>NZ_CAXUQU020000001.1:0-5352500 GCF_964253305.1 Acidovorax sp. LjRoot66 | reverse complement strand
AACGGAATGGAAAGTCCGGCCATAGCAGGTGATAGCCCTGTATGCGAAAACAGACGTGTGGTACTAAGGTAGAGACAAGTAGGGCGGGACACGAGAAATCCTGTCTGAATATGGGGGGACCATCCTCCAAGGCTAAATACTCGTAATCGACCGATAGTGAACCAGTACCGTGAGGGAAAGGCGAAAAGAACCCCGGGAGGGGAGTGAAATAGATCCTGAAACCGCATGCTTACAAAAAGTAGGAGCCCGCAAGGGTGACTGCGTACCTTTTGTATAATGGGTCAGCGACTTACATTCAGTGGCAAGGTTAACCGAATAGGGAAGCCGTAGAGAAATCGAGTCCGAATAGGGCGAATCAGTCGCTGGGTGTAGACCCGAAACCAAGTGATCTATCCATGGCCAGGATGAAGGTGCCGTAACAGGTACTGGAGGTCCGAACCGACTAGTGTTGCAAAACTAGCGGATGAGCTGTGGATAGGGGTGAAAGGCTAAACAAACTTGGAAATAGCTGGTTCTCTCCGAAAACTATTTAGGTAGTGCCTCAAGTATTACCGTCGGGGGTAGAGCACTGTTTAGGCTAGGGGGTCATGGCGACTTACCAAACCTATGCAAACTCCGAATACCGACGAGTACAGCTTGGGAGACAGAGCACCGGGTGCTAACGTCCGGACTCAAGAGGGAAACAACCCAGACCGCCAGCTAAGGTCCCTAAAATTGGCTAAGTGGGAAACGAAGTGGGAAGGCTAAAACAGTCAGGATGTTGGCTTAGAAGCAGCCATCATTTAAAGAAAGCGTAATAGCTCACTGATCGAGTCGTCCTGCGCGGAAGATGTAACGGGGCTAAGCCAGTTACCGAAGCTGCGGATGTGCAATTTATTGCACGTGGTAGGAGAGCGTTCTGTAGGCCTGTGAAGGTGTCTGGTAACGGATGCTGGAGGTATCAGAAGTGCGAATGCTGACATGAGTAGCGTTAAAGGGGGTGAAAAGCCCCCTCGCCGTAAGCGCAAGGTTTTCTACGCAACGTTCATCGGCGTAGAGTGAGTCGGCCCCTAAGGCGAGGCAGAGATGCGTAGCTGATGGGAAACAGGTCAATATTCCTGTACCGATGTGTAGTGCGATGTGGGGACGGAGAAGGTTAGCTCAGCCAACTGTTGGATATGTTGGTTCAAGCCTGTAGTCGTGCCTGGTAGGCAAATCCGCCGGGCTTAGATGAGGGGTGATAACGAGTCTGCTTGCAGACGAAGTGAGTGATACCCTGCTTCCAGGAAAAGCCACTAAGCTTCAGCTACACACGACCGTACCGCAAACCGACACTGGTGCGCGAGATGAGTATTCTAAGGCGCTTGAGAGAACTCAGGAGAAGGAACTCGGCAAATTGATACCGTAACTTCGGGAGAAGGTATGCCCCAAGTAGGTGAACTCGAACAGAGGGAGCCCAACGGGGTTGCAAAAAATCGGTGGCTGCGACTGTTTAATAAAAACACAGCACTCTGCAAACACGAAAGTGGACGTATAGGGTGTGACGCCTGCCCGGTGCTGGAAGATTAAATGATGGGGTGCAAGCTCTTGATTGAAGTCCCAGTAAACGGCGGCCGTAACTATAACGGTCCTAAGGTAGCGAAATTCCTTGTCGGGTAAGTTCCGACCTGCACGAATGGCGTAACGATGGCCACACTGTCTCCTCCTGAGACTCAGCGAAGTTGAAATGTTTGTGATGATGCAATCTCCCCGCGGAAAGACGGAAAGACCCCATGAACCTTTACTGTAGCTTTGTATTGGACTTTGAACAGATCTGTGTAGGATAGGTGGGAGGCTTTGAAGTGATGTCGCTAGATGTCATGGAGCCAACGTTGAAATACCACCCTGGTGTGTTTGAGGTTCTAACCTAGGTCCATTATCTGGATCGGGGACAGTGCATGGTAGGCAGTTTGACTGGGGCGGTCTCCTCCCAAAGCGTAACGGAGGAGTTCGAAGGTACGCTAGTTACGGTCGGACATCGTGACGATAGTGCAATGGCATAAGCGTGCTTAACTGCGAGACTGACAAGTCGAGCAGATGCGAAAGCAGGACATAGTGATCCGGTGGTTCTGTATGGAAGGGCCATCGCTCAACGGATAAAAGGTACTCTGGGGATAACAGGCTGATACCGCCCAAGAGTTCATATCGACGGCGGTGTTTGGCACCTCGATGTCGGCTCATCTCATCCTGGGGCTGTAGCCGGTCCCAAGGGTATGGCTGTTCGCCATTTAAAGAGGTACGTGAGCTGGGTTTAAAACGTCGTGAGACAGTTTGGTCCCTATCTTCCGTGGGCGCTGCAGATTTGAGGAAGCCTGCTCCTAGTACGAGAGGACCGGAGTGGACACACCTCTGGTGTATCGGTTGTCACGCCAGTGGCATTGCCGAGTAGCTAAGTGTGGAAGAGATAACCGCTGAAAGCATCTAAGCGGGAAACTCGTTTCAAGATGAGATCTGCCGGGGCCTTGAGCCCCCTGAAGAGTCGTTCAAGACCAGGACGTTGATAGGTCAGGTGTGGAAGCGCAGTAATGCGTTAAGCTAACTGATACTAATTGCTCGTGAGGCTTGACCCTATAACTTTGATAGCCGTGTACGCTCCTTCATGGACGTGTGCAAGCTTCGAAGATTGTTATGCCAAGTTGACGCAGTCAAAACACATAAAATCTGATTCCACTCTATGAATTCGTTGTCTTGCTCCAAGAGCAAGTCGACTCCAAGTTATGCCTGATGACCATAGCAAGTTGGTACCACTCCTTCCCATCCCGAACAGGACAGTGAAACGACTTTGCGCCGATGATAGTGCGGGTTCCCGTGTGAAAGTAGGTCATCGTCAGGCTCTTATAGCCCCAAATCCCCTCAGTCTCCAAAGGACTGGGGGGTTTTGCGTTTGGGCAAGGCAAACCTGGCGGCACTGCAGTGGTTGAATGGTGTCTGCGGCATTGCCGGCCGGCACCGTCTGTCTGCCTTGCTTTGTACCTGTCCCCCACACTATTTGATCGCCATGCAGCTGCAAGACATTCTGTACTCCCAGGGATTTGGAACCCGGCGCGTGTGCGCCGGATTGGTGCAGCAGGGCTGGGTGCAGGTGAGTACCTCCGGTGTGGCGGGGGAGTACGTGTCCTGCACCGAGGCCTCGGCCGATTTCGACGCCGACGGACTGCAGTTGCGCGTGCAGGGCGTGGACTGGCCGTACCACGAGAAGGCCTATGTGCTGCTGCACAAGCCGGCGGGCACGGAGTGCTCGCAAAAGCCCTCGACCTATCCCAGCATCTATTCGCTGTTGCCGTCTCCCTTGCGCCAGCGTCCGAGCAAGACGGCCATACAGGGCGTCCAGGCCGTGGGGCGGCTGGACCAGGACACGACGGGCATGCTGCTGCTCAGCGATGACGGCCAGTTCATCCACCGCATGAGCTCCCCCAAGAAGCATGTGCCCAAGGTCTACCAGGTCACCACCAAGCACCCTGTGGACGAGGCCCAGGCCAGCAAGCTGCTGGCTGGCGTGGTGCTCGACGACGACCCCAAGCCCGTGCGCGCTGCGGCCTGCGTGGTGGTGGATACGCACCGCCTGGACCTGACCTTGACCGAAGGCAAGTACCACCAGGTCAAGCGCATGCTGGCCGCCGTGGGCAACCGCGTGGAGGGCCTGCACCGCTCGCAGATCGGCAGCATGCCGCTGCCGGCCGATCTGGCACCCGGGCAATGGCGCTGGCTGAGCGCCGACGATCTCAAGGTGCTGACGACGGCGCCAGCCTGACCCCCGCAAAGGAGCCTCATACGGATTTGCCTTCAGCCGTCTAACTTCGTTGGTCCGCCTTGCCGTGCTACGGCACTGTCTGTGGCTTCCCGCCGAGTTATACGATTGAATGCGAATCCGTATCGGAGGGTCTGTTCTGTTGCGCTGGCCACGCCATTCAAGCTGCAGTGGCCTGATCCTTTGCTGAAGTGGCGCTGCCCGTCACCTGCTCGGCCCAGTCCAGCGCAGCCTCGGCCACCGCTTCCCAGCCCGGCTCACGCACCAGCCAGTGGCTGCGGCCTGCAAACTCCCGGTAGTCCACCCGCACGGGTGATTTTCCGTGGCGCTTGGCATTGGCCCGCACCATGGATGCAGGGGCAGTGCGATCCTCTTCTCCCGCAATCAGCAGCAGGGGTGGGCGCTTGCGATTGCCGAAATCGAGGCCATTGCCGATGCCGAATGCTGCCTGGAAGTAGATGCGCCCCGGCGCCTGCACGATGAAGCTGTCGTAGGCCTCGCGCTGCCCGGCCGGTGGCAGCGTGTTCGCAAAGGTGGCGCAAAAGCCCTTGAACCCCATGGTGTGGACCCGGTTCCATCCGGCCCAGGTCAGCAGCACCGGCAGCGCTGCCTTCAAGGCCGATGGCGGTGGAAACACGCCCCGTGGCGGCGCGGGATCGATGGCCACTGCCGCGCAGCCCAGTCCCCGGTCGGCCAGCAATTGCACGATCAGGCCGCCGAAGGAATGGCCCACGAGGATGGGTGCGCTGGGCAGGACCTGGATGGTGCGGGCGTAGTGGTCCACCAGGTCCTTGATGGTGCGCCTGGC
Source organism: Acidovorax sp. LjRoot66 (assembly GCF_964253305.1). Lineage (NCBI taxonomy): Bacteria > Pseudomonadati > Pseudomonadota > Betaproteobacteria > Burkholderiales > Comamonadaceae > Acidovorax > Acidovorax sp. LjRoot66. The sequence continues at coordinate 5,347,926 of NZ_CAXUQU020000001.1, read as the reverse complement.
CATGGCGGCGGGCACGCCGTGCCGGAGTGTGGACAGCGGCCCCTCCAGCCCTGGCCAGGCAGGTGCCAGTACGCGGTATCCGCGCGATTCGTACAGCGACCTGAACAGGTCCCAACTGGCTGGCGTAAGCCAGGCGCCATGCACCAGCACGATTGTCTTTTCCATGAATTCCCTCCTGTGATGAGGCTCAAGCTTAGGATTCGTGGGCCGCAGCGGCAGGCTTCAGAATAGGGACCACGTTGCTTTGCGTCCCGCCCCATGAACCCTCCATCGCCCAAGCCCTTGCCGCAGGACGCCTTGTCGCAGGTGCTGGACATCCTGCGCCTCAAGGGCAGCTCGGTGAGCACGCTCGTGTTGCCCCATCCGCACCGGACCGACCATGCGCCCGGGCTGCCCTGCCTCTACGCCGTGCGCGAAGGCGCCATGGTGTTCGAACATGGGGACGGCGTTTCGGTCACGGCCGGGCAAGGCGAGGTTGTGCTGCTGGCACGGGGCACTGCGCACACCGTGGCCTGTGGTCACGGGCACGCGCGTGCGACGGCATTGCAGGGCTACTTCGATTTCGATGGGGGGTTTGCGGCGCGCTTTCTGGGGCCGTTGCCCGCACTCATCCGCCTGCCGAGTCCGCCGTCGGGTGCCTATGACTGGGTGGAAATCGGCTGTGCCCTCATCGCCGAAGAGTCCGAGCAGGAACTTGCAGGCGCCGCCGCCATGGTCTCGCGCATACTGGACCTGCTCTTTGTGCGCACGCTGCGCACCTGGGCCGCGCAGAACCATGCGCAAACCGGCTGGCTGGCGGGGGCCATGGACCCGCGCATCGGCCGTGCGATAGCCGCCATGCACGCGCAGCCGCAGCGCAACTGGTCGCTGGAGGAGCTGGCCGCGCTGGGCCCCATGTCCCGCACGGCGTTTGCTGAACGCTTCGCGCCCGTGGTCGGAGAGACGCCCATGGCCTACCTCAACGGCTGGCGGCTCGACTGCGCCGCGCGGCTGCTGCTCGGTGCCAGCACCGTGGGCAGCGCAGCATTGGGCGTGGGTTACACCTCGGTGTCCGCATTCAGCCGAGCATTCAAGGCGCGGCATGGTTGCTCGCCGGTGGAGTACGGCAGGGATGCCGTGCTCGAAAATGCGCGCCCGGGGCGGCTTGCGGCCCAGAAATCCGCCCCAAACGCGGAACTTCCTTGATCCAACCCGCCTCCATGGGCAGATGTTACGCCTTGCGGCAGGGAGGCGCCGACTCACGGCGCTACACTTGCAGGCTGTCCTGAAAGTGTTTGTTTGTGAAGATTTTTTCCCCCGTGCGCGCATGCGCCGCCCTGGCCGGCCTGGTGTTGCTGTGGGGCAGTGCTGCATTGGCAGCGGTGCCGCCGATTTTTGTGCTGAACTCGCTGGAGGCCAACGTCAGTGTGATCGATCCACTGACCTGGACGGAGACCTCGCGCATCCCCACCGGCAAGGAGCCGCACCACCTGTACCTCACGCCCGACGAGCGCTCGCTCATCGTGGCCAATGCGCTGGGTGACACGCTGACCTTCCTGGACCCGCGCACGGCGCAGGTCCAGCGCACGGTGCGCGGCATCGTGGACCCCTACCACCTGCGCTTCACGCCCGACATGAAATGGCTGATCACGGCGGCCAACCGGCTCAACCATGTGGATTTCTACCGCTGGGATGGCAAGGAGCCTACGCTGGTCGCACGCGTGAACACCGCCCGCACCCCGAGCCACATGTGGATCGACAGCCGCAGCACCACGGTCTACGTGTCCATGCAGGACAGCGACGAGCTGGTGGCCATCGACATCGCCAAGCAGGTGGTCAAGTGGCGCATCAAGACCGGCCCCATGCCGGCCGACGTGTATGGCAGCCCGGATGACAAGCATGTCTTCCTCGGCCTCACCGGGGGCGACAGCGTCGAAGTTTTCGACGTCTCGGGCCGCGAGCCGCGCAGCATCAGGAAGATCAAGACCGGCAATGGCGCGCACGCCTTTCGGGCGGCGGGCGACGGCAAGCACCTCTACGTGAGCAACCGGGTGGCTAACTCCATCAGCAAGATCGACATGGCCTCCATGGCCGTGGTGGACAGCTACTCCGTGCCCGGCGGGCCCGATTGCATGGAAGTCTCGGCCGATGGCCGCTTCATCTACGTGAGCTCGCGCTGGGCGCGCAAGCTGTCGGTGGTGGACACCGAGGCGAAGAAGGTGGTGCGCCAGGTGCCGGTGGGCAAGTCCCCGCATGGCGTCTGGACGCTGCAGCACGCCCCCCGGTAGCAGCGGCATGACTGCTGGCATGGCTGTGGCTTGCACTGCGAGGGCGGTCTTGCCCTGGGTATGGCTGCTGGCGGTGCCTGCAGGCCTGGCGCAAGGCAGCGCGCCAGCCCCCGCCGGCGACTGCACCAAACCCGTCTACCTGACCCTGGACACCGGCCACATGGAGGTGGCCCCGCTCATCGCCGATGTGCTCGAGCGCCAGCAGGTGCGGGTGACCTTCTTTGCGGCGCAGGAGCGCACCAAGGAGGGCGACGGCAGCCTGGGCGGGCACTGGGCACCCTGGTGGCGGGCCCGCGCGGCCGAAGGCCACGCCTTTGCCTCCCACACCTGGGACCACACCTACTGGCGCGCTGACCTGGGCACGGCCGCCAAGCCATCCTTCAAGGTGCGCCCTTCGGCCGGCCCGCGCGCAGGGCAGGATTTCACGATGACGGCGGCCGAATACTGCGCCGAGATCACCAAGGCCGCCGACCGGCTGCAGGCCATCACCGGGCAAAAGCCCTTGCCGCTGTTCCGCGCGCCGGGCGGCAAGACGTCGCCCCAATTGATCGCCAGCGCCCAGGCCTGCGGCTACACCCACGTGGGCTGGTCGCCTGCGGGCTTTCTGGGTGACGAGCTGTCCACCGCGCAGGCCAGCAACGAGGCGCTGCTGCGCAAGGCGCTGCGCGACATCCGCGCGGGCGACATCCTGCTGGCGCACCTCGGCATCTGGTCGCGCACGGACCCCTGGGCGCCCGCCGTGCTGGAGCCGCTGATCGTGGGGCTGAAGGAGCGGGGGTTTTGCTTCAGGACACTGCGCGAGCACCCGGACTACGCTACAAAGACCGTGCGGTGATGCCGGGCGGCAGCGGCATATGAGGCGACAGCAACAGGAGCGGGGAACGTTATGGAGTGGTTGAGCTCGGTATTCGACGGTGCGCAGCAATGGCTGTTCGAGACCGTGGTGCAGCCATTGATGTTCGCGGGCGGCCTGGGCAACCTGCTGGAGGATGGCTACGACGCCACTGGCTGGCTGCTGGTGGGCCTGCTGCAGCTGGCCGTCATCATCGCCGTCATCGGGCCGCTGCAGCGCTGGCGCCCGGTGGAGCCGGTGACCAACCGCGCCACCATCCGCACCGACATCCTCTACACCCTGCTGCACCGGCTGGGCCTGTTCCGCGTGGGCCTGTTCTTTGCCATCGACCCGCTGATGGACGCGCTGTTCGGCGAGTTGCGCATGTCGGGCATCAGCACCTTCCACCTCGATGGCATCTGGCCCGGCGTGACCGACGTGGCCTGGGTCAGCCTGCTCATGTACCTGGTGGTATTCGACTTCGTGGACTACTGGATCCACCGCGGCCAGCACCATTTCGAATGGTGGTGGCGGCTGCATTCGCTGCACCACTCGCAGCAACAGATGACGATGTGGAGCGACAACCGCAACCACCTGCTGGATGACATGCTGCGCGACACCATCCTGGTGGTGGTGGCCCAGCTCATCGGCGTGGCGCCGGGGCAGTTCGTGGCCATCGTGGCCATCACGCAACTGAGCGAAAGCTTCCAGCACGCCAACGTGCGCCTGTGGTTCGGCCGCCTGGGGGAGCGCCTGTGGGTGAGCCCCCGCTTTCACCGGCTGCACCACAGCATCGGCATCGGGCACGAAACCATCAAACCGGCGGCTGCGTGCGAGAAGGCGCCGCGCGTGGTGCTGGGCGGCCACAACTTCGGCGTGCTCCTGCCCTGGTGGGACATGCTGATGCGCACCGCCAACTTCGAGCAGCGCTACGACCCCACGGGCGTGCGCGACCAGGTGGAGCCCGGGCCCGACGGGCGTACGCGCGACTACGGCCGCGGCTTCTGGTCGCAGCAATGGCGCGGGGTGCTGCGCTTGTTCGGAAAGGCTTAGGCCCGCTTCGCTGCCACGTCGCGCACCAGCCCCCAGGCTACCTCGGCCACGGGCGCCAGCGCGCGGTTGGCCCGCCGCACCAGCACGATGGCGCGCTCCACGCGGGGTGTGAGCGGTCGCACCTCCAGACCTTGCAGCCCGGAGGGCGGCAGGGCCAGCGTGGGCACCACCGAGATGCCCAGGCCTGCATCCAGCATGCGAAAGATGGTGGTCACGTGGCCGACCTCCTGCGCCACCGGCGCCTGCACGCCATGCTGGCGCAGCGCATCGTCGATCAGCCGGCGGCTGCCCGAGGCATGGTCGAGCAGCACCAATGGTTCGCCATCCAGGGCGGCCCAGCGCACGCTGCGCTGGCGCGCCAGCCGGTGCGTGGGCGGGCAGACCAGGCAAAAGGGTTCCGAGAGGATGGCTTCGGCGTGCAACTCATCGCTGCGCCCCGGCTCGGGTTCGATCACCACGCCGAAATCCACCTCGCCCGAGAGCACGCTGGCCAGTGCATCGTGCTGCATGCGGTCCAGCAGCAGCAGTTGCAGCCCCGGGTGCTCCTGCCGGCAGCGCGCAATGCATTCGGGCAGCAGGTTGGCCGACAGGGTGGGGCTGCTGGCCACGCGCACCCGACCCTGGCGTTGCGTGGCCAGGCCACGCACATCGAGCAGCACGCTGTCCAGGTCTTCCAGCACCCGCGCCAGGCGCACTGCCAGGCTGCGGCCCGCCTCCGTCAGCACCACCTCGCGCGTGGTGCGGTCCAGCAGCTTGATGCCCAGGTGCTGCTCCAGCTCGGTAACGCAGCGGCTCACGGCGGGCTGGGTCAGGCCGATCTGGTCGCCCGCGCGCGTGAAGCTGCTGTGCAGGGCCACGGATTGGAAGACGCGCAGTTGGCGCAAACTAGGGTGCGCCATGGCCTATTTCCCCTTCGCGCGGGCCATGGCGTGGGGATGGATGCGCGAAGCGCGGCGCAACCCATGGCGGGCCATGGGCAAGCCGTGCGACAAAGCAGACGCCGCACGCCGTGGGCCGCGCGTGGGGAAATAGGCCATGGCACACCCTTGATTCATGAGGATTCATTATAAATTCATCAAATCAATCCATTTCTCTTGGGGTGGCAAAGCAGGTCCAATCAGTGCATACCGTTCTCAAGAGGCGTCTACGCCCCCGTACCCATGGCCCGCTCCCGCCTGCTTCCCGACAATTTCACGCTTTACCTCGTCGCCACGGTCATCGCCGCCAGCCTGCTGCCAGCCTCTGGCAGCTTTGCCCGGGGGCTGGAGGTTGCCACCACGGCGGCCGTGAGCCTGCTGTTCTTCCTGCACGGGGCCAAGCTCTCGCGTGAGGCCATCCTGGCCGGCATCGGCCACTGGCGCCTGCACCTGGTGGTGGTGGCCAGCACCTTCGTGCTGTTCCCGCTGCTGGGCTGGGCGCTGCGCCCGGTGCTTGAGCCGCTGGTCACGCGCGACCTGTACACCGGCATCCTCTACCTGTGCGCGCTGCCGGCCACAGTGCAGTCGGCAATTGCCTTCGTCTCCATGGCGCGCGGCAACATCCCTGCGGCCGTGTGCAGCGCCTCGGCATCCACGCTGCTGGGCGTGGCATTCACGCCGCTGCTGGTGGGCTTGCTGATGTCGCAGAACGCGGCCATGGGCGATCCGCTGGCCGCCATGGGCCGCATCGGCCTGCAACTGCTGCTGCCTTTTGCCATCGGCCACCTGCTGCGCCCCTGGATCAGCGGCTTTTTGCAGCAGCGAGCGTCCGTCATGAAGGTGGTGGACCAGGGCTCCATCCTGCTGGTGGTGTACGCCGCCTTCAGCCACGCCGTCATTGACGGCCTGTGGTCCCAGGTGCCCCCCATGGCTTTGGCCGGCCTGCTGGCCGTGTGCGCGGTGCTGCTGGCGCTGGTGCTCACCCTCACCACCTGGAGCGCGCGGCGCATGGGCTTCTCCAAGGAAGACGAGATCACCATCGTCTTCTGCGGCTCCAAGAAGAGCCTGGTCAGCGGCGTGCCCATGGCCAACGTGCTGTTTGCCACCAACGTGGCTGGCGCCATCGTGCTGCCGCTGATGCTGTTCCACCAGATGCAGCTCATGGTCTGCGGCGTGCTCGCGCAGCGCTATGCGCGGCGCGGGCTGGATGCCGGCAAACCAGTGGGCGCACAGCCCGAACAGGCCTGATAGGCACAGCGGGAACCCGCGCAACCGCCGGGCGGTGCAGGGTTTCATCAAGAGCGGCGAGGCTCGCGGTATGCTCAGGCGCATGGGACTACTGCTGGACTCTTTCTGGCGCGCCGCGGCGTACTGCATGCGCCCCCGCGTCATCCTCCTCTCGCTGCTGCCATTGCTGCTGATGGCGGCGCTTGCGTTCGGGCTGGGCTACTTCTACTGGGATGTGGCGGTGCAGAGCATGCACTCACTTCTTGATGCCTCCCCCATGCTCAAGAATTTCTGGGGCTGGCTCGAGGGCTGGGGCCTGGGCAGCGTGGTGTCTGCGCTCGCCCCCATGATGGTCATCCTGGCGGCCACGCCGGTCCTGGTCGTGGTGTCGCTGCTGCTGGTGGCGGTGCTCATGACCCCGGCGCTCGTGACCCTGGTCGCCGAACGGCGCTTTCCCGACCTCGCGCGCAAGAAGGGCGGCTCCTTCTTCGCCAGCGTGGCCTGGTCCGTGGGCTCCACGGTGATGGCGCTGGTGGCGCTGGTGGTGTCCGTGCCGCTGTGGCTTGTGCCCCCGCTGGTGCTGGTGCTGCCGCCGCTGATCTGGGGTTGGCTCACCTACCGTGTGATGGCCTTCGACGCGCTGGCCGAGCATGCCAGCAAGGAGGAGCGCAAGCGGCTTTTCCAGCGCCACCGCGCCAGCCTGCTGGGCATCGGCATCATCACCGGCTACTTGGGCGCTGCACCCAGCATCGTCTGGGCATCGGGCGTGCTGTTCGTGGCCGCTTTTGCCATCCTGGTGCCGCTGGCGATCTGGATCTACATGCTGGTGTTCGCGTTCTCGTCGCTGTGGTTCACGCATTTCTGCCTGGCGGCGCTGCAGGAGCTGCGCGAGGACGATGTCCGCGCCACCATGCCCGTGCCCTCGCGCCTGCCGCTGGACACGCTGGCGCCCGCGCCCGCCATCGAAGACATCACGCCGCCCACCATCAGCGCGCCAGAGCCCGCAGCGGCCAGTCTGCCGGCCCCCGGCACCTTTCCTACCGATCCCCGCACCCCATGACCCCTACCTTCGGCCTCATCATCGTCGGCGACGAAATCCTCTCGGGCAAGCGTGCCGACAAGCACATGCCCAAGGCCATCGAACTGCTGGCCGCGCGCGGCCTGGCCCTGTCCTATGCCGACTACGTAGGGGACGACCCCGCGCGCATCACCGCCACGCTGCAGCGCGCCTTTGCTTCGGGCGACGTGGTCTTCTCGTGCGGCGGCATCGGCGCCACGCCGGACGACCACACCCGCCAATGCGCAGCGCGGGCTCTGGGTACCGATCTGGCCCTGCACCCCGAGGCCGAGCGCCTGATCCGAGAGCGCATGCAGGACGTGGCGCGCGAGCAGGGCCTGCCCTACGAGCCCGACCGCCACGACAACCTGCACCGGTTGAACATGGGCATGTTCCCCGCAGGGGCACGCACCATTCCCAATCCGTACAACAAGATTCCCGGCTTCACCTGCGACAGCCCGGGCAGTGAGGGCGGCGCCGTGCACTTCGTGCCGGGCTTTCCGGTGATGGCCTGGCCCATGATCGAGTGGGTGCTGGACACCCTGTACGCCGAGCACTTCAACCGCACGCCCCAGACCGAACACTCGGTGGTGGTGTTCGGCGCCATGGAGGCAGCGCTCACGCCGCTCATGGAGCAGATAGAAAAATCGCACGCCGGGGTGCGGGTGTTCAGTTTGCCCAGCGTGGATCATCCACAATACGGGCGGCACATTGAACTGGGCGTCAAAGGCCCGGCGCAGGCGCTCCCCGCAGCATGGACGGACCTCAAAAATGGCCTGCACGAATTTGGTGCGGATCTTGGCCCTGAAATGGTGCGCAACCTGTGATGCGCAATGCGGGCTATTGTGTTGCACCAAAATTGTGCGCTCAACCGTCCTCGCCAGACCCCAGGCCGGGCCGCTGCTCCGCGATAGTGCGGTGATTGCACCCCGCTGGCACGCAAACTGCTTTTATTTCGGCAAATTCTTTTTTCAACAAGCGCTTTTACCCAGGAGAACCTGATGGCCAAGACCGTTGCAGACGTGATGAAGATCGTGAAGGAAAACGAGGTCAAGTTCGTTGACTTCCGTTTTACCGATACCCGGGGCAAGGAACAGCACGTGACCGTGCCGGTTTCCCACTTCGATGAAGACAAGTTCACGTCGGGCCACGCATTTGACGGTTCGTCGGTGGCTGGCTGGAAGGGCATCGAAGCCTCGGACATGCAACTCATGCCCGACCCCAATACCGCCAACATCGACCCGTTCTTCGAAGAAACCACGCTGTTCCTGCAGTGCGACGTGATCGAACCCGGTGACGGCAAGGCCTACGACCGCGATCCACGCTCCATCGCCAAGCGCGCCGAAGCCTACCTCAAGGCCTCCGGCCTGGGCGACACGGCCTTCTTTGGCCCCGAGCCAGAATTCTTCATCTTCGACGGCGTGCGCTGGTCCAACGAACCCGGCAAGGTCATGTTCGAGATCGAAGAGTACGAAGCCCCCTGGAACTCGGGCGCCAAGCTCGAAGGCGGCAACCGTGGCCACCGTCCCACCGTCAAGGGCGGCTACTTCCCCGTGCCTCCCGTCGACAGCACGCAGGACATGCGCGCCGAGATGTCCCTGATCCTCGAATCCCTGGGCATCCCGGTCGAAGTGTTCCACCACGAAGTGGCAGGCGCTGGCCAGAACGAAATCGGCACGCGTTTCAGCACGCTGGTCGAGCGCGCCGACTGGACGCAGGTCCTGAAGTACGTGGTCTGGAACGTGGCCAACGCCTACGGCAAGACCGCCACCTTCATGCCCAAGCCCTACGCTGGCGACAACGGCTCCGGCATGCACGTGCACCAGTCCATCTGGAAGGACGGCAAGAACCTGTTCGCAGGCGACGGCTACGCCGGCCTGTCGGACTTCGCGCTGTACTACATCGGCGGCATCATCAAGCACGCACGTGCCCTGAACGCCATCACCAACCCCGGCACAAACTCGTACAAGCGCCTGGTGCCCGGCTTCGAAGCCCCCGTGAAGCTGGCCTACTCGGCCCGCAACCGCTCGGCCTCGATCCGCATTCCTTACGTTGCCAACCCCAAGGGCCGCCGCATCGAAGCGCGCTTCCCCGATCCATCGGCCAACCCTTACCTGGCCTTCTCGGCCCTGATGATGGCCGGCCTGGACGGCGTGGAAAACAAGATCCATCCCGGCGAAGCTGCCACGAAGGATCTGTACCATCTGCCACCCGAGGAAGACAAGCTGGTGCCTACCGTCTGCCACAGCCTGGACCAGGCCCTGGAATACCTCGACAAGGACCGCAGCTTCCTGACCAAGGGTGGCGTGTTCACCGACTCCATGCTCGATGCCTACATCGACCTGAAGATGACCGAAGTCACGCGCTTCCGCATGGCTCCCCACCCTGTCGAGTACGACATGTACTACTCGCTGTAATCTGCCCCTCCCGGCGGTTACCCGAAAAGGCGGCGCAAGCCGCCTTTTTCCATGGTGCAGCCGATTCGGTGTGCACGGAACCAACACCGGCCAGGAAGCCTCTGAACCGGTGTATTGCCGTAGCGCCATCCGCCAGCGTTCGCCTTTGCCACCAGGGCCGCCCCGGCTTTGGACGGCCCTTGCCGCACCGTTAACCCCTCACGGCCGCAGCACTTGCCGGATTGGCGATGCGGGTTGATTCGGGGATACTCTCTGGCTGTACTGTGCATTTGCTGCTCGCGCGAGGAATTTCCATGAAGAAGACTGTTACCACCCTGTTGTTGCTTGCTGCCCTGGCCCCCGTTGCCGGCTGGGCCCAGGACCGCATCTACCGCTGTGGCAATGAGTACACGAACAACGCGACCCAGGCCAAGGAGCGTGGCTGCAAGCTGGTCGAAGGCGGCAATGTGACTGTGGTGCAGGGCTCGCGTCCAGCAGCAGCTGCAGGTGGCACTGCCGCGCCTGCCGCTGGCAGCGCCCCGTCTGCATCGCCGCCGAACGCCCCGCGCGTGAGCAGCAACGACCAGAAGGCCCGCGACTCCGATGCGCGTGCCATCCTCGAATCCGAACTGCGCAAGGCCGAGGCGCGCCATGCCGAGCTGGTCAAGGAATACAACGGCGGCGCGCCCGAGCGCAACGCCCTGGATCTGCGCAACCCGCAGCGCTACATTGAGCGCACGGCCGAACTCAAGGCCAGCGTGTCCCGCAGCGAGAGCGACATCGCCGGCATCAAGCGTGAGTTGGGCCGCGTGGCCCCCGCCAATTGAGGCCGGACCCACGCGTGAGTACTCCACCGGACCATTCCCTCTCGCCAGATACCGGGCGCTTTCATTCGCTGGACCTGATGTCCACGCTGGTGGCGGTACTGCGCGCCGACGGCGCCGTGCAGTTCGCCAATGCGGCGCTGGAAAACACCCTTGGCCTGTCGCGCCGCACCCTCGAAGGGGGTGATTTCTCCACCTTCTTCACCGACCCGGCCCTGTTGCAAACCGCGCTGGCCGGTGCCCGCGTGCAGGATTTTGCGGCGCTGCGCTACGAAGCCAGCCTGAAACGCCTGCACCAGGACCCCGTGCCCGTGCATGTCAACGTGGCGGCGGCGGAGCAGGCCGGTGAGATCTTGGTGGAACTGTGGCCGCTGGAGCAGCAGGCCCGCCAGGACCGTGAGGAGCGCCTGCTCGACCAGGCCCAGGCCAACAAGGAGCTGATCCGCAACCTGGCCCACGAGATCAAGAACCCCCTGGGCGGCATCCGTGGCGCGGCCCAGTTGCTGGAGATGGAGCTCGAAAGCCGCGAGCTCACCGAGTACACCCAGGTCATCATCCACGAGGCGGACCGCCTGCAAAGCCTGGTGGACCGCCTGCTGGCCCCGCACCGCCACCCGCACCTGGTGGGCGACGTCAATATCCACGAGGTGTGCGAGCGCGTGCGCTCGCTGGTGCTGGTGGAGTACCCGCAAGGCCTGCGTGTGCAGCGCGACTACGACACCTCCATCCCAGAGTTCCGCGGCGACCGGGCGCAGCTCATCCAGGCACTGCTCAACGTGGTTCAGAACGCGGCGCAGGCACTGGCCGAGCGCATTGCTGCGGGCGATGCGGTGATCACCTTGCGCACCCGCGTGGCCCGACAAGTAACGTTTGGTCGCCAGCGATATCGGCTGGCACTGGAATTGCATGTCATCGACAACGGACCGGGCGTACCCGATGCCATCAAAGAGCGTATTTTTTACCCTCTGGTGTCGGGTCGGGACGGCGGATCGGGGCTGGGACTCACGTTGGCGCAAACCTTCGTACAACGGCACCACGGATTGATTGAATGCGACAGCGTACCGGGTCGCACCGACTTCCGATTCCTGATCCCCTTGCCCTGAGGTCCCTGACACGCAACCACAGGGAAGGTAAGACAAAGATATGAAGCCGATCTGGTTAGTAGATGACGACCCCTCGATCCGCTTCGTCCTGGAAAAGGCGCTGGCCCGGGAGAACCTGCCCACGCGCAGCTTCACCCACCCGCGCGAAGTGCTCGACGCGCTGGCCGACGTCACCGCAGGCGACCCCGCCCGCCAGGGCCCCCAGGTCCTGGTGAGCGACATCCGCATGCCTGGAGGCTCGGGCCTGCAGCTGCTCGAAAAAGTACGCGAACTGCAGCCCGGTCTGCCCGTCATCATCATGACGGCGTATTCCGACCTGGACAGCGCCGTTTCGGCCTTCCAGCGCGGCGCGTTCGAATACCTGCCCAAACCCTTCGACCTGCCCAAGGCGGTGGAGCTGATCCGCCGCGCGGTGGAAGAAAGCCAGCGCGAGGAAGTGACCGAAGAGCGCCAGGCCGAAACCCCCGAGATGCTGGGCCAGGCGCCCGCCATGCAGGACGTGTTCCGCGCCATCGGCCGGCTCAGCCAGAGCCAGGTCACGGTGCTGATCACCGGCGAATCGGGCTCGGGCAAGGAACTCGTGGCGCGCGCGCTGCACAAGCACTCGCCCTGCGCAGAGGGGCCCTTCGTGGCCATCAACACGGCGGCCATCCCCAAGGATCTGCTGGAATCCGAACTTTTCGGCCACGAGCGCGGTGCCTTCACCGGCGCCCAGACACAGCGGCGCGGCCGATTCGAGCAGGCCGAGGGGGGCACGCTCTTCCTCGACGAAATCGGCGACATGCCGTTTGACCTGCAGACGCGCCTCTTGCGCGTGCTGTCGGACGGCCAGTTCTACCGTGTGGGCGGCCATGCGGCCGTGAAGGCCCATGTGCGCGTGATCGCAGCCACCCACCAGGACCTGGAGCGGCGCGTCAAGGAAGGCGGTTTCCGCGAGGATTTGTTCCACCGCTTGAACGTCATCCGCCTGCGCCTGCCCGCGCTGCGCGAGCGCCACGAAGACGTGCCCATGCTCACGCGCCACTTCCTGCAGCAGAGCGCGCGCCAGCTCGGCGTGGAGCCCAAGCGCATTGCCGACTCGGCCCTGGCGCGGCTGGAGCAGTTCGCCTTCCCCGGCAACGTGCGCCAGCTCGAGAACATCTGCCACTGGCTGACGGTGATGGCGCCCGCGCAGGTGATCTCGCTGCAGGACCTGCCACCCGAGGTGCTGGAGGCCCCGGTGTTCCAGGCGCCTGCGCGTGCCGCCGTGGCCGACGGCCATGCCGCGGCACCGCAGCCGGTGATTGCCATGCCCGTGGCCGCCATTGCGCATCCGCCCGAAATGGTGGGGGGGCTGCATGCCGTCGCACCCTCGGCACCGCAGTTCGTGGCCGCCGCGCCGGCTGCTGCCTGGGCTGCCGACACGGCTGCCCCCGCCGCGTCGGCCAGCCCTGTGTTGAGCTGGGAGCAGGCGCTGGAGGCCGAGGCGCAAAAGCTCCTGTCCGGCGGCCAGCCCGAGGTGTGGGATGCCCTCACCCGCCGCTTCGAGTCGCGCCTGATCCGCACGGCCCTGGTCGCCACCCACGGCCGCCGGATGGAAGCCGCGCAGCGCCTGGGCATCGGCCGCAACACCATCACCCGCAAGATCCAGGAGCTGGGCCTGGACGCGCCGGACGAAGGCTGAGCTTTCCGCCCGCAGGGCATTGTCAAAGGGGCTTCGGGACATCTTCCGAAGCCCTTTTGCTTTTGGCTGTCTGGAGATGCGCGGCACTCCTACAGGCCCCCCTTGCCAGGCTGTGTAGGCTGCGGGACCCAATCCAAAAGCTGAGGACCCGCCATGCACCTCGAAGGCTCCTGCCATTGCCGCGCCGTCCGCTTCTCGCTCGAAGCCGACAGCCCCGTGCCCTTCATGCACTGCCACTGCTCCATCTGCCGCAAGACGGCGGGCGGGGGCGGCTATGCCATCAACCTGGGCGGCGATGCGCGCACGCTCAAGGTCCAGGGGGCCAAACACTTGGGCACCTACCATGCGGTGATGCGCGAAGAGGGCCAACGCGCCAGGCGCTCCAAGGCCGAACGCAAGTTCTGCCTGCAATGTGGCAGCGCCCTGTGGCTATGGGATCCGCGCTGGCCCGAACTGGTCCATCCCCATGCCTCGGCCATCGACACCCCCCTGCCCAAGCCCCCGGAGGTGGTCGAAGGCATGCTCGAATTTGTGGCCAACTGGGTCGATGTGCCCAAGGGCAAGGGCCACAGGCACTACCAGGCGTTTCCAGCCGAATCACTGGCCGAGTGGCATGAGCGGCATGGGCTGAAGGCATAGCCCGTCAGGCCTGCGCGACCCAGCCGCGGAACGCCAGCCCCGCATAGAACAGGCGGATGCCGCTGAAGCCGGCCTGCGCCAGCAGCGCTTCCTCCTCGCCCGGGCCGAGCAGGGGCAGGGCGGTGTCGATGGCTGTGGCGGCACGCCGCGCGGCCTCAGGGTCCACCCCCGAGGCGATCGCGAAGGCCGCATAGCGGGCCAGCCACTGCGCGCGCTCTGCCGGCGGTGCCAGCGGAAAGCTCAGGTGGGCTGTCACCAGGGGGGCGCCGGGCTGCAGGCGCTGGCGGATGGCCTGCAAGGTGGCCAGCCTTTCATCCAAGGGCAAGAAATGCAGGGTGAGCAGGCAGGTCGCGGCATCGAAGGGGCCTGCAGGCGCGGTGTGCACATAGCCGTGGTGGAAGTCCACGCGCTCCGCCAACGGCCCGAGCGTGTTCCGCGCCAGCTGCAGCATGGGCTCGGACGGGTCCACGCCCACAAAGCGCCACTGCGGCTGCGCCCGGGCGAAGACCCCCAGTTCGGCACCGCCGCCCGCACCGACGACCAGCACCTTGGCCAGGGGCGGCGCACGCTCGGCCAGCAGCACGCCGGCCATTTTCTGCAGGTCGTCCGCACCGGGCACCAGGCGGCGGGTGCGGTCTGCGTAGGACGCCACGGCCTGGGGATCGGCGAACGGAGCGGGCGGGTTGGCGCTGGTGGAGGAAATAGGCATGGCTGCATGAAATTCAGGTAACTTTAATTGTTGCATATTTATTGAGCTCGCTGCAAGCCAGCGCTGGCTGGTGCCAGCATGGGTCGCCGACAATGGGACCGCTGATCCGAGGACCCATGACTCCACCCGCTACAACCGATACCTCTACTCCAGTACTGCCGGCCGTGGGCAGCCTGCAGGACCCGGCCCTGCTGCGGCGCCTGCTGCGTGCCAAGGACCGGATGGACGCAGCCTCGCACGAGGCCTGGCCCGTGGAACGACTGGCCGAGGTGAGCGGTGTCTCGCAGGCGCATTTCGCGCGCTCGTTCAAGCAGGCCTTCGGCGTTCCGCCGCACCGCTACCTGCTCACGCGGCGCATCGAGCAGGCGTCGACCCTGCTGCGCGACACCGACTGGCCCGTCACCGACATCGCGTTTGCCACCGGCTGGGAGAGCCTGGGCACGTTTGGCCGCATCTTTCGCGACATCACCGGCAAAAGCCCCAGCCTGCTGCGGCGGGAGGCGCGGGCCGACGCGGGGCCGCTCGCCAGCATGCCGGCGTGCATCCTCAAGGCCGCGGAGCGGCCGGACCTCACGATCGCAGTTTTGGAGAAGCGCCGCCGCGCGGCGGCCGGTACAAACAGGTCTTCGACAACCAAGGAGATCGAGTGATGACGACAGCGATGATGAACCCGCCCACCCAGGGCGTCGGTGTGGTGGGCATGTACGTGGACGACCAGGACAAGGCGCTGGCCTTCTATGTGGACCAGCTCGGCTTTCGCGTGCACACCAACGTGCGCAATGGCAGCTACCGCTGGCTCACGGTGCAGCACCCGGAGCAGCCCTCGTTCCAGCTCGGGCTGTTCGCCCCGGGGGCACCCTTGCACGATGACGCCACGGCGCAGACCCTGCGCGCCATGGTCGCCAAGGGCGCGATGCCGCCGCTGGTCTGGCATGTGGCCGACTGCCGAGCCCTCTGCGCGACTTTGCGCGAGCGCGGCGTGGAGTTCACGCAGGAGCCGGTGGACCGCTATGGCAACGTGGATGCGGGCTTTCGCGATCCTGCGGGCAATGGCTGGAAGATCATCCAGCTGGCGCAGGGGGCCACGCGATGAACGGCCTGGGGCTCTGGTTGCGGCGCACCCACCGCTGGGTGTCCATGGTGTTCACCTTGACCATCGTTGCCAACTTCGTGGCCATGGCTCAGGGTGTCCCGCCCGCGTGGGTCACCTATGCACCCTTGGCACCGCTGGCACTGCTGCTGCTCACTGGGCTGTACCTGTTCGTGCAGCCCTGCCTTGCGCGGTGGCGAACCAACACGCACCACGGCTGACAGGCGTAGCCGAACGGTCATCTGGCAGTCGCCCGGCATGTGCGGCCAATGAACGGCACAATCGCGCGGCAGCAAGGCCGGACCTTGCCTCGCCCGGTCCCGTTTTCGTATCGCCATGACTGCTGCCGGTGCCTGGTGCGCCGGCACTGGTGCTTCTGCATTTCTGCCCCATGCAATCTCCGCTGCCCGTCTTCGCCCTGCTGTTCAATGCCTTCGTATGGGGCCTGGCCTGGTGGCCGTTCCGGTTGATGCATGGGGCGGGCCTGCACCCGCTGTGGGCCACGGCCGCGATGTATGCGGTGGTGCTGCTGGGCCTGCTGACCCTGCGGCCGGGCATCCTCGCGCAGGTGCGCCAGCACCCGGGGCTGTGGCTGCTGGCGCTGGCATCGGGCCTGAACAACGTGGCCTTCAATTGGGCCGTGACGGTGGGCGATGTGGTGCGCGTGATCCTGCTGTTCTACCTCATGCCCGCCTGGGCGGTGCTGCTGGCCTGGCGCATCCTGGGCGAGCGGCCCACGCCCATGGCCATCGCGCGGCTGCTGCTGGCCTTCACCGGCGTGGTCCTGGTGCTGCTGCCCGGGGACGCATCGCCTGCCAGCCTGCTGCAGGGCCTGTCCATGGCCGATGGCCTGGCATTGATGGGCGGTTTCATGTTCGCCCTGGTCAACGTGACTGTGCGCCGCCTGCACGCCGTGCCGGGGCAGGCGCGCATGTTCGCCATGTTCGGCGGCTGCATGCTGATGGCGCTGCTGGCGGCCTTTGTCGGTATGCAGTTCGGGGTGGTGGACCCCTTCCCCGCCTTCAACGCCACCTGGGCCGTCACCGGGCTGCTGCTGTCGGGCGTGCTGATGCTGGGCAACTGGGCGCTGCAGTTCGGCGCCTCGCGCCTGACGGCGGGCACCACGGCCGTGGTCATGCTGTCGGAGGTGGTGTTCGCCAGCGTGTCCTCGGTGCTGCTGTCGGCCTCGCAACTGGAGCCGCGCACGGTGCTGGGGGGCTCGCTGATCCTGTTCGCGGCCTTGCTGGCCTCGTTGCGGCGCTGAGCGATTGCGGGGCAAATTTCGGTAGGTGACTTTTGGCGAGGGGCCTACGATGTCCGGATACCCAACTTCCGGCGGCGTGTCCGCACCCGGTGAATACCATGTCCGTCGAATCCGCAGCTTCTGTACCCGCGCCGTCCGCATCACTTCCCAGATGGGCTGGCTGGTACGCAGCATGGGGCATGCCGATGACCTATGTCCTCCTCGTCGCATTGGGTGTCATGGGTGTGCGTTTGCCTGCCATGGGGTTGAAGCTCGCCGTGGGCGGCGGTGCCTTCCTGCTCGCCAGAAGGCATCTCAAGGACTACCCTACCGACGGGTATGCCTTGGCCTTGCGCAAGGTGGTCCGGATGCAGATCGTGGTGATGCTGCTGATTGAGCTTGGTACGCTGGCCATGGTGTTTGTGGTACCGGCGGAGACCCTTGGCGCGGTGGCACTCGGCGGCATGTTGCTCGGCTTCTTGCTGCACTGCGCCATCGGGGTCTGGGGCACGCTGCGGCTCAATGCACTGGTCAGGTCTGCAGTGCAGACCTGACCCGGATTCGTCTACAGCGGTCAACCGGGCAAGCGCGCCGCGGCCCGCTTGAGCGCCGCCGCAAATGCCAGCGCCGAGGGCTTGGGCTGCGTGCCGCGGCGCGACACCAGGTACAGGTCCAGGTGCGCCACGGGCTCGCGCAGCATGGCCACCCCGAGGCCTTGGCGCAGGCATTCCTCCATCGCGAACGAGGGGATGATGGCGTGGCCCCGGCCGGCGCGCACCATGCCGATGATGGTGCCCAGCAGGTTCATGCGCGGGCGTTCCTCGTGTGTGCGGCCCAGGCGGGACAGGTGCTTTTCGATCACCACCTGGATCGGATTGCCCGAGGGCAGGCTCACCAGGGGCAGGCCTGCGAGGCTGCTCCAGGGCAGGCTTTCCGCGAGACCGCTGCTGCCTGCGCCGGGCGGGCTGATGCGCATGAGCCGGAACTTGCACAGGGGCTGGCGCGACAGGCCCACGGCCGGCTTGACGAAGAATCCGAAGCCGATGTCCGCCTCGCCCTCCAGCACCTCCTGGCGCACGGTGCCCACCTCGACATCGGCCAGGTGCACCTGCACCTGGGGATGGGTCTCTGCAAAGCCGCGCACCACGTCGGGCAGCAGGCTGGCCGAGATCATGGGCGTGGCCGCCACCAGCAGGCGTGAGCGCACGGCGGACTCGCTGCCATCGAGCACGGCACCCAGCGTGCGCAGCTCGCCGACGATGCGCTCGGCCACCGGCTGCAGCCGCCGGCCGGCATCGGTGAGCGTGAGCGAGCGCGTGGTGCGGTTGAAAAGGCGCGCACCCATCTGCTCCTCCAGCTCCTTGACCAGCATGCTCATGCCCGAGGGCGACAGGTGCACCTGCTCGGCCGCCTTGGCAAAGCTCTGCAGGCGTGTCACTTCCAGAAAGGCGTGCAGCTGGCGGCTGCTGACATTCATCAGCTTTGTTGACGAATTCATCAGAAATTTCCGTTTGATTCAAATCAAGACTGTCGTTGTAATTGTGGTCCAACTTCCAAAGAGACAAAGCCATGACCCTTGCCACTCCGTTGCCGCCGTCCTCCCTTCAACGCAGGCGCCTGGTGCTCGGCGCCCTGGCCACGGTGGCGGCGCCCCTGGTCCGGGCGCAGGCCGGTGGTGCGGATACGCCGGTGCGCCTGGTCGTGCCGTTCACGCCCGGCACGGGCATCGACCTGATCGCGCGCCAGATCGCGGCGCCGCTGTCCGAGCGGCTCAAGCGGCCCTTCTTCGTCGACAACAAGGCGGGCGCCTCGGGGATCATCGGCACGCAGGAAGTGGTGCGTGCGCCAGCCGACGGCGCAACGCTGCTGGTCAGCGTGAACACGCTGGTGATGAACATGGCGCTGTACCCCAAGCAGGGCTTCAACCCCCTGACCGACCTGCAGCCCGTGGGCCAGACGAGCTGGGGGCAACTGCTGCTGGTGGCCAGCGAGGGCTCGAAGATCCAGTCGCTCAAGGAACTGGTCGAGCGCGCCCGGGCCAAGCCCGGCGCGCTCAACTACGGCTCGCCCGGCGCGGGCACGCCGCACCACCTGGCCATGGAGCTGCTCAAGAACCGGGCGAAGATTTCGCTCACGCACATCAGCTACCGGGGCACGGCGCCTGCCGTGACCGACTTGCTGGGCGGGCAGATCGACGCGATGTTCCTGCCCATCCACGTGGCCCTGCAGCATGTGAAGGCGGGCAAGCTCAAGGCGCTGGCCATCAGCTCCGGCACGCCCCATCCCCTGCTGCCCGAAGTGCCTTCGCTGAACAGCCTGAAGCTCGGTGATCTCAACGTGGACATGTGGTACGGCGTGTTCGCCCCGGCCGGCACGCCCCGCGCCTATGTCGACCGGCTGAACACCGAGCTGCGCGAGGTGCTGGCGGCGCCTGCCGTGGCCAAGTCCTTCGAGACCCAGGGCATGACGCCCGCCCACAGCACGCCCGATGCCTTCAGGAAGCTCGTGGCGGCAGACGCCAAGCGCTGGTCTGACCTGATCAAGGCCCAGGGCATCACCGCGGAATGAACCAGAAAGCAATGAACACAATGAGCAACAAGGACCAGGCCATGGCAGAGCAGCAGGACGCCGAGGTGGTCATCGTCGGCGGTGGGCCCGTGGGCATGGGGCTGGCCATCGAGCTGGGCCAGCGTGGCGTGCGTACCATCGTCGTGGAGCGCTACCAGCAGCCCCAGCCCATCCCCAAGGGACAGAACCTGACCCAGCGGACCATGGAGCACTTCCATTTCTGGGGGGCCGAAAAGGAGCTGCGTGCCGCCCGCACCATCCCCGTGGAATACGGCATCGGTGGCCTGACGGCGCACGGCACGCTGCTGGGCCCCCACAGCTACGACTGGCTGCAGCGCGACCTGGTCAAGCCCTATTACTTCACCGGCAACGAGCGGCTGCCGCAGTACGCGACGGAGGCGGTGCTGCGTGCCCGTGTGGCCGAACTGCCCTCGGTGCAGACCGTGTACGGCTGGGAGGCCAAGGCCGTGGTGCAGGATGCCGACGGGGTGTCGGTCACCATCACCGAGCGTGGTGGCAGCGGCGAACGCGTGCTGCGCAGTGCCTATGCCGTGGGGTCGGACGGCGCACGCTCCGTCGTGCGTGAGCAGGCGGGCATCACCCAGACCCGCACCGACCATGACCGCATGATGGTGTTGCTGGTGTTCCGCTCGCCCGGCCTGCACCAGTTGCTCGAACGCTACCCCGGCAAGTCCTACTACAACGTGCTGCAGCCCGAACTCCAGGGCTACTGGAAGTTCTTTGGCCGGGTGGACCTGGGCAACACCTGGTTCTTCCACGCCCCCGTGCCGCCAGGCACGACCAAGGACAACTTCGATTTTGCGGCCTACCTGCACGAAGCGGTGGGTGCTCAATTCGATGTGGAGTTCGAGCACATCGGATTCTGGGACCTGCGCTTCATGCTGGCCGACAGCTACCGCAACGGCCGCGTCTTCGTCGCCGGCGATGCGGCGCACAGCCACCCGCCCTACGGAGGCTATGGCGTCAACTCGGGGCTCGAGGATGCGCGCAACCTGGGCTGGAAGCTGGCCGCCGTGCTGCAGGGCTGGGGTGGTGAGCGCCTGCTCGATTCGTACGACGGCGAGCGCCGGCCGGTGTTTGCCTCCACAATGCGCGACTTCATCGCCAAATCCATCGACACGGACCGCGAGTTCCTCGACACCCACGACCCGGCGCGCGACCTTGTCGCCTTCGTGACCGCCTGGAATGCGCGTGCCCAGGGCGCCGTGGGCGAGGTGCATGCCTTCGAGCCCCACTACGAGGGCTCAAGCGTGGTCTGGGGCTGCGAGGGCCGCACCAGCAGCGCCAAGGGATCGCACCGCTTTGACGCGCGGCCTGGGCACCACCTGGCGCCTGCCGTGCTGCCCTCGGGCAGGAACGTTTACGAGGAACTGGGCCCCGGCTTTTCCCTGTTGGCCTTTGGCGTCGATCCCCAGGCGGTCCAGGCCTTTCTCGATGCCGCCGAGGCCAAGGCGCTGGCGTTGACCGTGGTTCAGGCGCAGGGCGCTGGCGAGCATGAACGCTACGGCGCGCAACTGGTGCTGGTGCGCCCGGACCAGTTCGTCGCCTGGACCAGCAGCGAGGCCGGCATGTCGGCGGCCCATGCCCGCGAGGTGCTGGAGCGTGCCGCTGGCGGGCTTTTGGAGACGGTCGCCGTTTGACCCCATGCGCCGCGTTGGTTGCAGGTTGTTGCCTCTTCGGTAGCGCCTTCAGCCGAGTGGCGGGATGGCCTGGGGCTCTGCACGCGCGGGGGGCCCTCTGTCCTACACCTGCACCCTCTGCATGCCGACCCTGGCGGCGAGAGCTGCCAACCACAATGAAGTCACTGTCAACCAACCGGAGACTTCTTATGTCGGATTTCAACGATGCCAACCGCGATCCCCTGACCAATGAACCTGGTGCCCACCCCGTGGGTACGGGTGTGGGTGCTGCCATGGGCGGCGCTGCAGCCGGTGCTGCTGCGGGGGCGTTCGGCGGTCCCGTCGGCGCCGCCATCGGCGGGGTTGCCGGTGCTGTGGTCGGTGGCCTTGCAGGCAAGGCTGCTGGCGAAGCCGTCAACCCCACGAACGAAGACGCCTACTGGCGCGAGAACTACCACCGTGAACCCTATTACGTGGGTGGCCGCAGCTACGACCAATACCGCCCTGCCTATGAGCTGGGTTGGAGTTCGGTGGGGCGCTATGAAGGCAACTTCGACGCCGTCGAACCCCGTCTGGCCGATGACTGGCGCGCCCGCCATGGCAACGATGGCCTGGCCTGGACGGATGTTCAGCCCGCCACCCGCGCTGCCTACGAACGTGCCTACAACAGCCAGCCGCTGGAAGTCACTGGCGAGATCGACAACGACGACGTGATCGACACCTTGAACGATCTGCTGGAATCGGCCCGCGACGGCGAGTATGGCTTTCACGCCAGCGCCGAACACGCCGATGCGGGCGAACTCAAGGGCATCTTCCAACGCCACTCGCGTGAATGCGCAGCCGCAGGTGCCGAACTGGAGCGCGAGATCCGCGCCCGCGGCGGAGAGCCCGTCAGCGGCGGCACCGTGGCAGGTGCACTGCACCGGGGCTGGGTGTCCGTGAAGACGGCGCTCTCCACGCAGGACGACAAGGCCGTGCTGGAAGAGTGCGAGCGCGGTGAAGACGCTGCGGTGGCCCGCTACCGCAAGGCCTTGAAGGCCAACCTGCCCCAGGACCTGCGTGCCCTGGTACAGCGCCAGGCCGATGGTGCCCAACGCAACCACGACGAGGTGAAGGCCCTGCGCGACAGCTTCAACCCCGCACGTTGATGATCTGCGCGTGATCAGCCGGCTTGCCTGAATCCCAGTCCTCCTGTTCGCAGGCCGACTGGAAACTGGCCAGCCGCATCCGTGAGGGCATTGCCGTGCTTTAAAAGAGAAGGCATCGCAGTTGCTCCCCCGCCATCGCCGCCATGGGCTTTGCCCATGGCGGCGATGTGCGTTGGGGCTCAGAAAACAGCGCGATGGGCCGTGGAAGTTTTCGCACCACAGCTTTTCTGCAGCGCTGGCCCGGCCCTGAACGGCGGCCCGTGCAATGGCACCGGTGGCCGCCCGCCTGCCATCATTCCAGCGTCACCACCACCGGTGCGTGGTCGCTGGGCTGCGGGTTCTTGCGCGGGGCGCGATCCACCACGCAGGCCGTCACGCTGCTGCGCAGTGCTTCACTCACCAGGATATGGTCGATGCGCAGCCCCCGGTTCTTCTGGAAGCCCAGCATGCGGTAGTCCCACCACGAGTAGATCTTCTCGGGCTGCTCGAACATGCGGAAGCTGTCCGTGAGGCCCAGCTCCAGCAGCGCCTTGAAGTGGTTGCGCTCTTCGGAGGTGTGGTGGATGGTCTCGCGCAGGCCCACCGGGTCGTAGGAGTCGCGGTCTTCGGGCGCCACGTTGAAGTCGCCCACCAGGGCCAGCCGGGGGTGGGCGGCCATCTCGGCGCGCACCAGGTCCTGCAGGGCCTGCAGCCAGCGCATCTTGTAGGCGAATTTTTCCGAGCCGGGCTCCTGGCCGTTGACGAAGTAGCCGTTGATCAGGCGCAGCGGGCCGGTGGGCGTGTCCAGCGTGGCAATGATCACGCGCGCCTGCGCGTCCTCGTGCGCGGGGATATTGCGCACCATGTCCGTCATGGGGTGGCGGCTCAGGATGGCGACACCGTTGTAGGTCTTCTGGCCAAAGGCCACGGCCTCGTAGCCCGCCTCCTTGAAGGCCTCGTGCGGGAATTTGTCGTCGGTGAGTTTGAGCTCCTGCAGGCCCAGCGCATCGACCGGGTTGGCGGCCAGCCAGGCCAGCACCTGGGGCAGGCGCACGGAGAGGGAATTGACGTTCCAGGTCGCGATCTTCATCACCATCATTGGTCCTTGCTTTTTCAATCGTCCATGGCGGGGCACCGCCGCCGTTGCACCACGGTGGGCGCGCTGGGGTGCATCCTATCCTCGATTGGCAGGGGGTGCGCCCCTGACCTTGGAAGGCGCAGTGCGGCGGGTGTGTGAGGCGGAGAAAACTCCATATGCAGGGCATATGCAGATGCCCTGAAAATACTATTGGATTTCATGGAGTCGCAGGCTTATCGTTGGCACAAATAAAACGCTGGAGACAAGCCTTGCCATTCGATTCCACGCTGCCGCTGGCGGCCGCGGCACTGCCCGCCGGCCCTGCAGGCCAGACGCCTTTTCCCATGCACCGGTTCCCGGGCCGACCGCTGTCTGCCCAAGCCCGTAGAACGTAGACACGTTCTTGCTGCGGGTGGTGCGGGCGTTTGCGCCGCTGCCCGACCAGCCTGAGGCTGCCCGCCGGGCCTCGCGCCTTTTCTCCACTCGTTGTCAACCTCCCACTTCGTATTCCGTACCCGGAAGGCATCGCCATGTCCACGCCCAACGCATCCCACGTCCTGCAGCAAGTCTTCATCCTTGCCACCGGCCATGCCGCACCTGCCGGCCTGCTCGCCGAATTCGAGGCGGTGGTGGCCGCCGATGGCCATTACGGCCGGGTGGCCGCGGCCTTCGAGGTGGCCATGGGGCAGATGTCGGCCAGCCGGGGCGTCGGGGGCACGGTGCAGCAACTGGCGCTCAACAGCCTGGGGGTGGTGCTCTCGGCCGATGAGGGCTTGGCCGTGGCGCGGCTGGCGCAGGAGCAGGGCCTCACGACCTGGGCCAGGCTGATGGACTTCCTGGTCAGTGCCGATTTCGGGATCTACAACGCGCTGGACCACCGCGCCGAAGCGGCCAACGCCTTCAACAGCGCGCTGGCCAGCCAGAACAAGGGCGCGTTGTTCGCCGGGGTGGGCGTGGAAACCGCCGTGCACACCCTGCTGCAGGGCATCGGTGCCACGGATGCCAGCGCGGCCACGGGCATCAGCGGCGTGCAGGCGCTGGCCGGCAGGCTCACCGCCGCCGGCATCCAGGGGCATGTGGCCGATGGCTATGTGAAGGGCGCCACCGTGTTTGCCGACGCCAATGGCAACCACCGGCTCGATGCGGGCGAGTGGTCCGCCACCACCGACGGCGCGGGCGGCTTCACGCTGCCGGCCAGCGTGCAGGGAACGATGGTGGCCACCGGCGGCACCGACCTGCTCACCAACAAGGCCTTCAAGGGCATGCTCACCGCACCGGTGGGCAGCACGGTGGTGAACCCCATCACGACCCTGGTGCAGGCGCTGATGGACAAGGGCGGGGCCACCACCACGGTGGAGCAAGCCACGGCCCTGCTCGCCAAGGTGCTGAACCTGCCGGCCGGCATCCACCTGCTGACCTACGACCCACTCGCCGTGCTGGCCAGCAGCAGTGCCAGCGCTGCCGAGAAGGCCGTGGCGCTGGGCTACCAGAAGGTGGCGGTGGCGCTGGTGAACGTGGTCAGCATCGGCGCGGCCGCGCTCGATGCGGCCGAGGCCAAGGCGGGCCAGCCAGGCGTGGCCACGCCGCATGCGGGCCAGGCCGGCGCGGCAGCGGGCACGCTGATTGCGTCCCTGGCGGATGCCCTCGCCGGCGCGGCGGGGGGAACCGGCGGCGTGGCGAACCTGTCGGACGCCTCCTTCCTGCGTGCCATCGTGGCGGATGCCGCGGGCGACCATGGCCTGCGGCTGGATGCCAGCAGCCTGGACCTCATCAGCAAGGTGGTGGATGCCGCCAACGATGCGGTCGGCGCTGCCCCCACGGTGGCGGTGCTGGGCCAGGTGTCCGCAGCGGCCACGGATGCGGCAGGTGCGGTGGCCACGGGCAACTTCCAGGCGGCGGCCAATGGTTTCACGGGCGCTGCCTTCGCGGCGGTGGTGCAGCAGCAGGCCGTGGGTGAACTGGCGCCTGGGGTGTCCGCCGGCCAGGGCAGCAACCCGCCACCGGCATCCGGTGGTGGTGATGCCGGCGGCGGTACGCCAGGCCCTGTGGACACCCAGGCCCCGGTGCTGACCATCACGGGTTCTGCCGCCGCGCTCAAGGCGGGCGGTACGGCCACCATCACGTTCACCTTCACCGAAGACCCGGGCACGAGTTTCACCGCCGCGGACATCACGGCCACCGGCGGCATGCTGGGCGCGCTGAGCGGCACGGGCCTGGTGCGCACGGCCACGTTCACGGCCACGGCGTCCGCCAACCTCGACGCGGGCGGGCACATTGTGGTGGCCAAGGACAGCTACAGCGACGCGGCCGGCAACAAGGGCGCGGCAGCGGCCGTGGACATCGCCACGGTGTTCAACCCGGTGCTGTTCGTGGGCAACAGCGCCACGTTCGCACGCATCGACCCGGCCATGTCGTACAACACCTACGACGCGGCGACCAACCCCTTCGGCGTGCACGACCTGACCTCGCCAGCCAATGGCGGGAGCTTCACCAACCTGACCGGTGCCAACCTCTACGAACCGCACCCCTGGGGCGGCGTGGCGGGGTTGTTCGACAAGTTCGCCGACCAGGTGGGCCTGGGCTACGACGTGTCGCTCTCCACCCGCAACGCGGCCACGCTCAAGGGGCACTACCTGAACTCCTCGGCCGCCAACTGGGACATGCGCGGCAACATCGCCAGCCAGAAGTGGGAGATCGTGGTGCTGCAGGACCAGACGGACGAACCACTGCCCTCGGGCTCCGGTTCCATCACCTTCGCGGCGGGCAGCGCCACGGCCAACCTGGTCATCACCCCCACGGCCGACGGTGCCAAGGAGTACGACGAAACCCTGGCGCTCAAGCTGGCTGCGTCGGCCGGCTACCGTGTGGGCACCAGTTCCGCCGTGGGTTCCACCCTCCTCAACGACGACCCCACTGCGTCCGCCACCAACCCGGCCCTGGCCACGGTGTCGCTGGCGGCCAGCCCCGGCCAGGTGACGGAGGATGGCACGGCGAACCTGGTCTTCACCTTCACGCGCACGGGCTCCACGGCCAGCGACCTGGTCGTGAGTTTCACCGCCTTTCGCGATGGCAGCACCTCGCCATCGGTCTCGACCACGGTGTCTGCCAGCCAGGATCTGGAGATGTACACCACCGCCTCGGGCGCATTTTCGGCATCGGGAGGCGGCGGCACATCGCCTTACCGCTTCAGCAGTGGCAATGGCTTTGCCACCAGCGCCGACACGGGTGCCCCCACGACCACGGGAAATGTCTCGTTCACCTCCAACACGGGCTCCATCACCATCAAGGCGGGGCAGACTTCGGCCAGCATCATCCTGGACCCGCATGCCGACAGCACGGTGGAGGCCGACGAGGCCATTCGCCTCACGCTCACCAGCACTGGCTCCGACTACAACCTGGGCACGCTTGGCGCCGTCTCCGGCACCATCGTCAACGACGACTTCGCGGCCGGCACCGACACCAGCCTGCCCAACGTGACGCTGGGCCTGAGCTCGGCTGCGGGCGTGTACGAGAGCGCCGGCCAGAACCTGGTCTATACCTTCACGCGCAGCGGCGATACAAGCGCCGCGCTCACGGTGAACTTCACGGCGGACGGCACGGCCACCTACTTCGCGGCGGATCCGTCCAGGTCCGACTTCGGCATCTCCGCCAACGCCACGCTCACCACCACCTCGGGTGCCAATGCCGACATCGGCGAGTTCCAGAAGTACGCCACGGCGATCGAGAACTTCGTGCACACCGGGGTGGCCGATACCACGACGCAGCCCGGCACCACCATCGCGGGCAACCCGAATGCCGACGCGTCGACTGACATGTACCTGTATGCCACCTGGGCGCGGCCCGACATGGTGGCCGGGGCCTACGACATGCTCACCTCGCGCACCCTCAATGGGGCCGGCGCCTACGAGGGCACGGGGGACATCAGCCGGTCGGACACCCAGGCCACGGCCTACTACCTCACGCTCGAGGGCATGACCACCGACCTGCAGAATGCCTATGCCAACCTGGCCGCCGTCAACGCCGACTTCGTGGGCGTGGCGCCGGTGGGCACGGCCTTCATGACCGCCGTGCAGAATGGCCTGGCCATCCGCGACCCCTACACGGAGACGGTCGGAGCCAGCGTGTCCGGCGGCGGCAAGATCAACCTCTGGCACGACGACAACCTGCACGCGAGCAAGTACGGCTCCTACCTCTCGGGCCTGGTGCTGTTCGAGACGCTGACGGGCCTCGATGCACGCTCGCTGGGTGCGAGCGACAAGGTGGCGAGCGACCTGGGCATCGACCCGGCCACAGCCGTGGCGCTGCAGAAGGTGGCTTCGGCCACGCTGGGCTTCAACCAGGGCTACCATTGGAGCGCCCCCGGCAAGGTCGCTGACCTGGGCGGCACCAATGCCAGCGCCACGCTGGCCACGGCCGGCGGCTTCAGCTTTGCGGACCCGGCCTTTGCGGCGCACACCGTGAGCGTCACGCCCACAGCCGGCGCCCTGGGCACGCTGACCGCCCAGGTGCGTTCCGACGGCCACACCGGCCAGGTCAACTGGCTCTATACCGTGGGCAACCAGACCATCGACCCGCTGCTGGCCAGCGGCCAGCAGCGCCACGACCAGTTCACCGTGACCCTGGACGACGGCCATGGGCATATGAGCACGCGACTGGTCGACATCACGCTGGTGGGTACGACCGTCTGAGGCCGGTTTGCCACCTGGGGGTGGTGGGCAATGCGCAGCAAGCTGTGCTCCGCGTCACAGCCTTGCGGGCCGCACCGGCCTATTATTTCCATGCCGGCCTCCAAGCGGCATCCCCTCTTGCGACAAGCAAGTTGCTGCCCGCCTCCGTGCGGGCTTTTTTTTGCCGACCTGGCAGGCGGTGAACTTCTGGCCGCCTGGCGGTTCAGACAGCGGGGCGCGACGGTGCGAACGCGGCCCCTCGCCACAGACTCCCGAAAAGAACAAGGAACAAGCAAACATGAGCAGCAGATTCATCAGAACCCTGGCCGCGTCCGCAGTGTTGGCCGGCGCATCGGGCGCCGCCATGGCCGCTGGCGGCCCGCTCGATGGCGTTTACCAGTGCGCGGTGGCTGGCACCGGCGTGTTCGTCACGGTCAGCGGCCAGCCCAGCGGACCTTCGATGTTCACCATCGCGGCCCTGGGCCCGGCGAATTCGCTCTACGGTTACGGCATGGGCACGGCCACGGCCTCGTCGTTCACCGGCACCACCAGCTTCAACCTGCCGTTCACGCTGTCGGTGAGCCAGGGCAACCTGATCGGCAGCATGGGCGTGCTGCAGGGAACCACGGCCGCTCAGCTGCCGGTGAACTGCGCCAAGCTGTTCTGAGCCTGCCGCCCGCTCAGTCTTTGCGCCGCTCCAGCGTCACGAAGCTGTAGGGCAGCCCGTTCGTAGAGGTATGCGCGCTGCGCGCCGTCTCGTGCCAACTGGCATCGAGCACGGGTGCATGGGCATCGCCCTCGAAGTCCTGCGCAATCTCGGTGAGTTCAATGCGGTCGGCCACGGGCTGGGCTTCGGCGTAGACCTGGGCGCCGCCGATCACCCACAGCGTCTGGCCGGGGCTGGCGTGCTGCAACGCCTCCTGCAGGCTGGCGGCGCGCACGGCGCCCTCGACCTGCCAGTCGGCCTGGCGGGTGATGACGATGTTCGTGCGGCCCGGCAGCGGCCGAAAGCGCGGCGGCAGCGAGTCCCATGTCTTGCGGCCCATGACCACTGGGCAGCCCTGGGTCAGCGATTTGAAGCGCGCCATGTCCTCCGGCAAGTGCCAGGGCAGGACGTTGTCCTTGCCGATCACGCCGTTGGCGGCGCGCGCATAGATCATGTGCACGGGCATGGTGGCTTCCTTCGCTTGTGTTCTTCTGACTGGCTTAGATATGCAGCGTGGCCAGCACGCCGACGACGAGGCCGATGGCTGCCACGCCGTACATGCCGTATTCCAGCCATTTCTTGCGCGTGAGCAGGGCGATGGCGGCGAGGGCGATGGCCACCTGCAGCGCCGTGGTGGCCTGGGCCCAGCGGTGGTGCTGGTGCATCTGCTCTTCGCTCTGGCGGTCGAACCTGTGGCTGTCGGCTTCCAGTTTTTCGGCGGCGACCTTGATCTCGTTCTTTTCGCTCTCGTAGCGCTCCACCTTGGACTGGTAGGTGGCCTTGCGGTCATCGGGCGCCAGGTCGCGGGCCAGTTCGGCCAGGGACTGCTTGGTGCTCTTGGACTGGAAGTAGTTCCACTGGTTGGATGCCTCTGTCTTCTTGATGGCCGCGTCGTTCTTGAGCAGGCCGGCATTGGCCTGTGTAGCGCCGCCCATGTACGAGAAGATGGCGCCCACCGTGGCGACGATGGCCGTGAACATCGCGATCTTGCTCATGGACGAGCCGCCGCCCTCCTTGCCGTGGCTGCTTGCGTGGTCGTCGCCGTGGCCCTGGGTGGCATGCTCGACTGCGTGGTCGTGGGGGCCGTGTACGTGAAATCCGCCGGAAGACATAGGGGGTGCTCTTTGTAGTTCGTGAAGGGAGACAGGGGAGATCAGGCAGGGCACCGTGGCGCCTGCGCTGCAGGGATCGCAGGAGGGCGAAGAGGGATCAGACCGCTACGGGCGCCTTGATGGCGGGGTGGCACTGGTAGTCCAGCACCTCGAAGTCCTCGAACTGGTAGTCGAAGATGCTGTCTGGCCGGCGCTTGATGTGCAGCGTGGGGTAGGGGTAGGGCGTGCGTGCCAGCTGGGTCTGCACCTGCTCGTGGTGGTTGCTGTAGATGTGGCAGTCGCCGCCGGTCCAGATGAAGTCGCCCACTTCCAGGTCGCACTGCTGGGCCACCATATGGGTCAGCAGTGCATAGCTGGCGATGTTGAAGGGCACCCCGAGGAAGATGTCGGCACTGCGCTGGTAGAGCTGGCAGCTCAGGGTGCCGCGGCCGCCGGACTCCTGGGCGGGCGCCACGTAGAACTGGAAGAAGGCGTGGCAGGGCATGAGCGCCATCTTGTTCAGCTCGGCCACGTTCCAGGCGCTCACGATGATGCGGCGCGAATCGGGGTTGGACTTGAGTGTCTTGATCACGTCGCTGATCTGGTCGATGTGGCCGCCGTCCGGCGTGGGCCAACTGCGCCACTGAACGCCGTACACCGGCCCCAGGTCGCCGTCCTCGCGTGCCCATTCGTCCCAGATGGTGACGCCGCGCTCCTTGAGCCAGTTGTTGTTGCCCGACCCCGTGAGGAACCACAGCAGCTCCTGGATGATGGAGCGCAGGTGCACCTTCTTGGTGGTGACCAGCGGAAAGCCTTCTTTCAGGTCGAAGCGCATCTGGTGCCCGAACACGCTGCTCGTGCCCGTGCCCGTGCGGTCGGACTTGTGCACGCCGTGCGTGAACACATGGCGCATGAAGTCCTCGTACTGGGAGCGCACGGGGCGGGCGGGCTGGGCTGTGGCTGCCAGGGAGGCAGAAGGCTGGGTCATGGGGTCGATCACTCGCGGTGGGAGGGCGTGGTCATCAAGGGATGGCCATTGCCGACTGCGGATTTTATGCGGAGCGGGAGAATGCGGCGTCTGCCTCCCATACTCCGACCTTGCCATGACAACTTCTGCCGCGCCCGTCGCCATCCGCCCTCTCGAAGCCGCCGATTGGCCCACCGTGTGGCCCATCCTGCGCACGACCTTCCAGGCAGGGGACACGTATTCCTTTGCACCGGATAGCACCGAGGCCGAGATCCACAAGGCCTGGGTGGAACTGCCTGCCGCCACCTTCGTCGCCTGCGGCGTGGGTGGGGAGATTGTGGGCACCTACTTCATCAAGCCCAACCAGACCGGGCTGGGCGCCCATGTGTGCAACTGTGGCTACGTGGTGGCGCCGGCCGCGCAAGGGCTGGGCGTGGCTTCGCTGATGTGCGAGCACTCCCAGCGGCAAGCCGTGGCCATGGGCTTTCGGGCCATGCAGTTCAACCTGGTGGTGGCCAGCAACTTGCGCGCCGTGCGGCTGTGGCAGCACCTGGGCTTTGCCGTGGTGGGCACGCTGCCGGGCGCCTTCAGGCACCGCAGCTTGGGCTATGTGGATGCCCATGTGATGTTCAAGACGCTGGTGGCCTGAGCTTCTTCTGCAAACAACAAAGGCCCCGAAGGGCCTTGCTGAGGGTTGGTTGGCGACAGGGGCCATGGCCCGAGTACCAGGGGAAACACTTCCACATGGTGGCGGCACCCACGACCGTGAGATGCCACCACCATGGGAAGGCCCGCAACTTTTACATCGAGCCGAGTTCGCCCGAAGAGATCTTGCCCATGCGCACGGCGTCGGCAGCCTGGGCTTGCACGGCAGCGCGGTCGGCGGTCGATTGGTACGACACCACGCGCGAGCCAGCGGGCTCGGTGCTGCGGGTCTTGGCCACGGTGGCGGCGTCGGCCATCACCTCGACACGGGTGCGGCTGGTCTCGAACTTGGTGGCGAACTGCGAAGCATCGGCTTCGTCAGCCTGGGCACCGAAGGAAGCGAAAGCGGCAACAGCGGCGATGGAGAGAAAACGTGCGGTGGTGTTCATGGTGAAACTCCTGTGAAATTCAAAAAATAGGGACGAGGTACTGGGGAATACGGGGCAATACGCCAACTGGATGCGAATTACAGTGCGCCGATTTCGCCGGAGGAGATCTGGCCGGTGCGCACGGCATCGGCAGCCTGGGCACGCACGGCAGCGCGGTCGGCCGTCGACTTGTAGGTCACGACGCGCGAACCGGCGGGCTCGATGCTGCGGGTCTGTGCCACGGTAGCGGCTTCAGCGGCCACTTCGGCGCGGGTGCGGTTGGTTTCGAACTTGGTGGCGAATTGCGAAGCATCGGCTTCGTCGGCTTGGGCACCGAAAGAAGCGAAAGCGGCAACAGCGGCGATGGAGAGGAAGCGTGCGGTCGTGTTCATGATGAAATCCTTGGAAGAAAAAAGTGACTCAAAAAAACCGGAGCAAAAACAACTCTGAACCGGGTTCGGTGAGTCGCCTTGCGGGTTCGGCTCATCGATGGGTTGAACTGTACGCCGTGCGTGATCAAAGAAAAACCACCCAGTCGCAAACTGACTGTTCCAGTTTTGGAAACAGTGGTGAGGCAGCAAACTGCATGCATTCCATGCATTGCTGTACTTGAGGGTCTTGGCCCGTTTGGACACCACCCATCGCTAATGCACATACCCAGTTGACAAATCTAGGTATAAATCCTGAGATTCTGGCGAAAATTAGTATGTGTATGGGATTTCAAAGTATCAATTGAGCATCAGAGCATCGGTATCGTTCAGGTCATCAATGCCAGCCATCCGACCGGCGTTGAGTGGCAGATCCCATACCAACTACGCAGGAGACGTTTCGATGCCCCGTTCCACCCGTCCACACACCCGCCTGGCCCTGGCCGTTGCCGCCCTGGCGGCCTCGCTGTGCGGCGCCGCTGCGCATGCGCAGACCGAACTCGTGATTGCCACCGTGAACAACGGCCACATGATCGAGATGCAGAAACTGAGCAAGAACTTCGAGCAGGCCAACCCCGACATCAAGCTCAAGTGGGTCACTTTGGAAGAAGGCGTGCTGCGCCAGCGCGTCACCACCGACATCGCCACCAAGGGCGGCCAGTTCGATGTGATGACCATCGGCATGTACGAAGCCCCCATCTGGGGCAAGAAGGGCTGGCTGCAGGAGCTCAAGACCGACGCCGCCTACGACGTGGACGACCTGTTGCCTGCCATGCGCAACGGCCTGTCGGTCGATGGCAAGCTGTTTGCCGCCCCGTTCTACGGCGAAAGCTCGATGCTGATGTACCGCAAGGACCTGGCCGACAAGGCCGGCGTGCAGGTGCCCGAGCGCCCCACCTGGCCGCAGATCAAGGACCTGGCCGCCAAGATCCACGACCCCAAGAACGGCGTGTACGGCATCTGCCTGCGCGGCAAGCCGGGCTGGGGTGACAACATGGCCTTCCTGACCACGTTGGTGAACACCTTCGGCGGCCAGTGGTTCGACATGCAGTGGAAGCCGCAACTCGAATCCAAGCCCTGGAAGGACGCCATCACCTTCTACGTGGACCTGCTCAAGAACTATGGCCCGCCCGGTTCGGCGGCCAACAGCTTCAACGAAATCCTGGCGCTGACCAACTCCGGCAAGTGCGGCATGTGGATCGACGCGACCATCGCCGCCTCCTTCGTGAGCGATCCCAAGCAGTCCAAGGTGGCCGACCAGATGGCCTTTGCCCAGGCCCCCACCATGAACACGCCCAAGGGCGCGAACTGGCTCTGGTCGTGGAATCTGGCCATCCCCGCCGGCTCCAAGAAGGTCGATGCCGCGCAGAAGTTCATCACCTGGTCGACCAGCAAGGACTACATCCAGCTCGTGGCCAAGACCAACGGTTGGGCCAACGTGCCCACCGGCACCCGCAAGAGCACTTACGCCAGCCCCGAGTTCCAGAAGGCAGCGCGCTTTGCCGCGGCCGAGAAGGTGGCCATCGACTCGGCCAATCCGACCGATTCGACCTTGCCCAAGAGTCCTTATGTGGGCGTGCAGTTCGCGGCGATTCCTGAGTTCCAGGCCATCGGCATCGCGGTGGGCCAGCAGATGAGCGCGGCCCTGGCCGGCAAGACCTCGGTGGATGCGGCGCTCAAGGCCAGCCAGGTGTCGGCCGATCGCGAAATGAAGAAGGGCGGCTACTACAAGTGAGCAGCCGTCCGGCTGCTGAGGGCTGATTGAGGCCTGCGACTCCTCGCCGTACGCATGTGCGGCGGGGAGTTCCACCTCGAAATGCCCGCGCGCCGGCTGAACGCCCGCTTGTGCCACCGGCTTCTACCTTGTCTGGCGACGCCAGATTTCTCCCGGGATTCCCATGAACCGCCTGCTTCCCCGCCTGCTGCTCACGCCAGCCATGGCCACGCTCTTCCTGTGGATGATCGTGCCGCTGGTGATGACGATCTACTTCTCGCTGATTCGCTACAACCTGATGCAGCCGGACCAGACCGGCTTTGCCGGGATGGAAAACTTCGAGTACTTCGTCACCGACCCTTCGTTCGGCACGGCGGTGGTCAACACGCTGCTGCTGCTGGGCAGCGTGATCCTCATCACCGTGGTGTTCGGCATCGCCATCGCGCTGCTCATCAACGAGCCGTTCGCGGGCCGGGGCATCGTGCGGGTGCTGCTGATCTCGCCGTTCTTCGTCATGCCCACGGTGAATGCGCTGATGTGGAAGAACATGATGATGAACCCCATCTACGGCGTGCTCGCGCAGGTGTGGATGTTCTTCGGCGCGCAGCCGGTGGACTGGCTCACGGACTTGCCGCTGTTCTCGGTCATCGTCATGGTTTCCTGGCAGTGGCTGCCGTTCGCCACGCTGATCTTCATGACCTCGCTGCAGAGCATGAACCACGAGCAGCTTGAGGCCTCGCGCATGGACGGCGCCAACTACCTGCAGCAACTGCGCTACCTGTACGTGCCGCACCTGGCGCGCTCGGTGGCCGTGGTGGTGATGATCGAACTCATATTTTTGCTCAGCATCTTCGCCGAGATCTACACCACCACCGGCGGTGGCCCGGGCGATGCGAGCACCAACGTCACCTTTTTGATCTTCAAGCAGGCGCTGCTCAATTTCGACGCAGGCGTGGCCTCGGCGGGCGCGCTGTTCGCCGTGGTCCTTGCCAACATCGCGGCGGTTTTCCTGATCCGCATGGTCGGCAAGAACCTCGACAAGTAAAAGAAGAAGGACCACCGACATGACCACCCGACGCCGATCCTCCTACCCTCTGGGCCTGCTGGCCCTGCGCACCGTGGCCGCCTGGGGCGTGGCCCTGCTGTTGTTCTTCCCGCTGGCCTGGCTGCTGCTCACCGCGTTCAAGACCGAGCTGCAGGCCATTGCCGTGCCGCCGCAGCTGTTCTTCATCCCCACGCTCGAAAACTTCCACGAGGTGCAGGAGCGCAGCGACTACCTGCTGTACGCCAAGAACTCGGTCATCACCAGTGTGCTCTCCACTGTGGTGGGCCTCATGCTGGCCGCACCCGCAGCCTACGCCATGGCCTTCTTCAAGGGCAAGTACACCAAGGACATCCTGATGTGGATGCTCTCCACCAAGATGATGCCCGCCGTGGGCGCGCTGGTGCCGATCTACGTGCTGGCGCAAAAGAGCCACCTGCTCGACACGCAGCTGGTGCTGATCATCGTGTTCGCGCTGTCCAACCTGCCCATCATGGTGTGGATGCTGTACTCGCACTTCAAGGACATCCCGCGCGAGATCCTGGAAGCCGCGCGCATGGATGGCGCCACGCTGTGGCAGGAAGTGCGCCTGGTGCTGCTGCCCTTGGGCATGGGCGGCCTGGCTTCCACCGGCCTGCTGTGCCTGGTGCTTTCGTGGAACGAGGCCTTCTGGAGCCTGAACCTGAGCGCCGCCAAGGCCGGCACGCTGGCCACGCTGATCGCCTCGTACTCCAGCCCCGAGGGCCTGTTCTGGGCCAAGCTGTCTGCAGCCTCGCTGATGGCGATTGCGCCCATCGTGGTCTTTGGCTGGTTCAGCCAGAAGCAACTGGTGCAAGGCCTGACCTTTGGCGCCGTGAAGTAGCGCGCAGCTTTCCCATCTAACGCAATCAAGTTTTCAGGAACCCGATTCCATGGCCTATCTCCAACTGCGCGGCATCGAGAAATTCTTCGGTGAGCACCGCGCCATCAAGGGCATCGACCTCACCATCCAGCAAGGCGAGTTCATCGTCTTCGTTGGCCCCTCGGGCTGCGGCAAGTCCACGTTGCTGCGCCTGATCGCGGGGCTGGAGAACATCGACGGCGGCTCGCTCATGCTCGACGGCCGCGACATCACCGACCAGCCTTCGAGCAAGCGCGATCTGGCCATGGTGTTCCAGAGCTACGCGCTGTACCCGCACATGAGCGTGTACGAGAACATGAGCTTCGCGCTCAAGCTCGCCAAGGTGGATCCGGCCATCGTGCGCGAGAAGGTCGAGCGCGCCGCCGCGATCCTGAACCTCACCACCTACCTGCAGCGCACGCCCAAGGAGCTGTCGGGCGGGCAGCGCCAGCGCGTGGCCATCGGCCGCGCCATCGTGCGCGCGCCCAAGGTGTTCCTGTTCGACGAGCCGCTGTCCAACCTCGACGCTGCCCTGCGCGGCCAGACCCGGGTGGAGATCGCCAAGCTGCACCGCGACCTGGGCGCCACCACGATCTACGTCACGCACGACCAGGTGGAGGCCATGACCCTGGCCGACCGCGTGGTGGTGCTGCGCGACGGGCTCATCGAGCAGGTCGGCACGCCGCTGGAGCTGTACGACAAGCCTGCCAACCAGTTCGTCGCCCAGTTCATCGGCACGCCGCAGATGAACGTGGTGCCCTTGCAGCAGCTGCCCGCGCCGGTGCAGCAGCAGGCACCGGCGGGTGCGGCGGGCGGCGCCATCGGCCTGCGCCCGGAAAACATCGCCGTGCGCAGCACCGGCACGACGCCGGTGAGCGGGCAGGTGGACCTGATCGAAGCGCTGGGCGCCGAAACGCTGATCTACGTGAGCACGCCCGGTGGCGCGCAGTTCGTCTCGCGCCAGAACGACCGCACCGGCCTGCGTGCGGGCGATGCGGTGAGCCTGGACATCGACGCTTCGCAGGCGCACTGGTTCGACCCGGCGGGCCACGTCGTGGCGGGGCAGGACGCGTGACCGCCGTGCATTCTCTGCAAGGCCAGGTGGCCGCCATCACCGGCGCGGCCTCGGGCATCGGCTTTGCCAGCGCAAAGGCCATGGCGGATGCCGGTGCGCGCGTGGTGCTGATCGACCGCGATGAAGCCGCACTGGCAAGGGCCTGCGCGGCCATTGGCGAGAGCGCTTCGCCGCTGGTGCTGGATCTGCTCGATGCGAAACAGTGCGCCAGCCTGCTGGCGCGCACGCTGGCCATCGCCGGCCAGCTCGACATCTTCCACGCCAACGCGGGGCTCTACGTCGGGGGCGACTTGGTCGATGCCGACCCCGATGCCATCGACCGCATGCTGCAGCTCAACGTCAACGTGGTGATGAAGAACGTGCACAACGTGCTGCCCCACATGATCGGGCGCGGCCGCGGGGACATCATCGTCACGAGCTCGCTGGCCGCCCACTTCCCGACGCCGTGGGAGCCCGTCTACGCCTCGTCCAAGTGGGCCGTGAACTGCTTCGTGCAGACCGTGCGCCGCCAGGTGTTCAAGCACGGCATCCGCGTGGGCGCCATCTCTCCGGGCCCGGTCATTACCTCGCTGCTGGCCGACTGGCCTGCGGAAAAGCTCGAAGAGGCCAAGGCCAATGGCAGCCTCATCGAGGCCGCCGAAGTGGCCGAGGTGGTGCTGTTCATGCTGACCCGGCCGCGCGGCATGACCATCCGCGACGTGGTGATGATGCCCACGAATTTCGACCTCTGAGACATCTCTTCTTCGCATTCACGCACCATGAATTTCATCCTGCACCTGGGCCTGGGCTCGTTCCACCGCGCCCACCAGGCCGTCTACGTTCACGAACTGCGCCAGTTGGGCCAGCGCCAAGATGGGGGCTGGGCCATCGTCGGCGGCAACCTGCGTCCCGACATGGCCGAGACCATCGCGGCGCTGCAGGCCCAGGGCGGGCGCTACACGCTGGAAACCGTCACGCCGCAGGGCGAGCGCAGCTACACCCGCATCGAATCCATCGAGCGCGTCATCGCCTACCAGGACGATCTGGCCCCGCTGATCGCCGCCGGCGCCGATGGCGCCACGCGCATCATCTCGTTCACCGTGACCGAGGCCGGCTACTACCTGGATGCCGACAACCAGCTCGACTGGGCCACTTTCCCGGACCTGCGCGCCGACTTGGCGGCCGTGCAGGCCGGCCAAGCGGGCCACAGCATCTACGGCGCCCTGGTGAGCATCCTGCGTGCCCGCATGCTGGCCGGTGCCGGCCCGGTGACGCTGATGAACTGCGACAACCTGCGCCACAACGGCGAGCGCTCACGCGGCGGCCTGCTGCAGTTCATCGACGCGCTGGGCGATGCCGCTCTCAAGGCCTGGGTGCTTGCGAACACCCGCAACCCCAACGCCATGGTCGACCGCATCACGCCGCGCCCCACACCCGACGTGGCCGAGCGCGTGAAGGCCGCCACCGGCTGGGATGACAAGGCGGCGCTCATGGGCGAGAGCTTCATCCAGTGGGTGATCGAGGACGACTTCATTGCCGGGCGCCCCGCATGGGAAAAGGTGGGCGTCGAGATGGTGGACTCGGTGCAGGCCTACGAAGAGGCCAAGATCCGCCTGCTCAACGCCACCCACAGCTGCATCGCATGGGCGGGCACGCTGGCGGGCTACCGGTACATCCACGAAGGCACGCACGACGCCGCCATCCGCCAGATGGCCTACGACTACGTGACCGATGATGCTATCCCCGTACTGCATACGCCCGAGCAGCCGTGCCCCATCGATCTGAAGCATTACCGCGATGTGGTGCTGGACCGCTTCGGCAACCCCGCCATCGCCGACACCAACCAGCGCGTGGCCATGGACGCGTTCTCCAAGATCCCCGGCATGATCGCGCCCACTATCCGCGACCAGCTGGCGCGCCTTGGTTCGTTCGACAGCGTCGCCATGCTGCCGGCGCTGTTCCTGGCCTACCTGCAGCGCTGGCATGCCGGGCAGATCCCCTACGACTACCAGGACCAGGCCATGGACCCGGCCGTGGCGCATGCGATCTGCGATGCGGCCGACCCGGTCGCCGCCTACGCCGCCGATGCGACGCTCTGGGGCGAGATGGCCTCGGACCCGCGCCTGGTCGCCACGCTGCGCAAGGCCTTCGCGCGCGTGCAGGCGTTCGTGGCGGAACGTGCAAAATCGCAGGGGTAAATTGAGCGGCTTGCCCACAGGAATGACGCCATGACCGTGAAGACGACGCCTGTCTCCCCACGCCAGACCAAGCCCGAGTTGGAGCACGACTATGTGCGATCGCCCGAGCTGGGCTATGAGCCGCCGGAAACCGTGGGCTTCATCCGCTGCCTGTCGCACGGTTTTCCGACGCCGCTGGCGCGCTGGCACTACCACGACGAGTACGAACTGCACCTGATCACCGCTACTTCGGGCAAGGTGTTCGTGGGGGACTGGATCGGCCAGTTCCAGCCGGGCCATCTGGTGCTGACCGGGCCGCGCCTGCCGCACAACTGGATCAGCATGGACCTGCCCGAGGGCGGCGTGCCGCTGCGCGACCTGGTGATCCAGTTCTCGCACGCCCCGCTCATGGCCAGCAGCGAGAGCATCCCTGAACTGCGAGAGGTGCTGCCCCTGCTGGAGCGGGCCCGCCACGGCATCGAATTCTTTGGCATGGAGGCACAGGCACAGGAGCATTGGCAGCGCATCAAGGCCCGCCAGGGGCTGGCCCGGTTCGGCGCATTCTGCGAATTCCTGAGCGACCTGGCCCGCTGCACAGATTTTCGGCTGCTGTCGAGCACGCAGCTGCAAAGCGAGGACAACGACACCCAGCTCGACCAGATCAATGCGGTCGTGAGCCGCATCACCGACCACCTGGCAGAGCCCCTGTCGGCCGCCGACCTGGCGCAGGAACTGGGCATGACCGAAAGCCGCTTCTCGCGCTTCTTCCGCCGGGCCACGGGCAACACCTTCACC
Source organism: Acidovorax sp. LjRoot66 (assembly GCF_964253305.1). Lineage (NCBI taxonomy): Bacteria > Pseudomonadati > Pseudomonadota > Betaproteobacteria > Burkholderiales > Comamonadaceae > Acidovorax > Acidovorax sp. LjRoot66. The sequence goes on along the minus strand of NZ_CAXUQU020000001.1, from coordinate 5,307,899 downwards.
GATTTCGTGAACCTGGTGCGCGTGAACCGCGCCTGCCAGCTGCTCATGGAGTCCGAGCGCTACATCACCCACATCGCCTACGACGTGGGTTTCAACAACATGGCCAACTTCAACCGCCGCTTTCTGGACATCAAGGGCATGACGCCCAGCGAATACCGCAAGCAGGGTGCGGGCCGCTTCGGGATCAAGTCATGACAGTGTTTTTCCCAGTGTTTCAGGATTAGCGCATGTACCTCGGCATTGATCTGGGCACCTCGGGTGTCAAATTGCTGCTGCTGGGCGAAGACCAGCAGGTGCACGCCGTGGCCGATGCCTCCGTGCCCCAGCACCGGCCGCAGCCGACCTGGAGCGAGCAGCACCCGGCCCACTGGCTGGCCGCTACCGAAACCGCCGTGGCGCAGCTGCGTGCGCAGGCGCCCGATGCCTGGGCGCAGGTGCGCGGCGTGGGCCTGTCGGGCCACATGCACGGCGCCGTGGTGCTGGGCGCGCAGGGCGAGGTGCTGCGCCCCGCCATCCTCTGGAACGATGGCCGCGCGGCGGCCGAATGCGCCGAGCTGGAGCAGGCCGTGCCCGCCTCGCGGGAGATCACCGGCAATCTGGCCATGCCCGGCTTTACCGCGCCCAAGCTGCTGTGGCTGCGCAAGCACGAGCCTGAAGTGTTTGCGCGCATCCGCAGCGTGCTGCTGCCCAAGGACTGGCTGCGCCTGCAGCTCACGGGCGATGCGGTGAGCGACATGTCCGATGCCTCGGGCACCCTGTGGCTGGACGTGGCGCGCCGCGATTGGAGCGACACCCTGATCGCTGCCTGCGGACTGACCCGTGCCCACATGCCCCGCCTGGCCGAGGGCAGCGAGGCCACTGGCGTGCTGCGCGCCGACGTGGCCGCTCGCTGGGGCCTACCCGCCGGAGTGACCATGGCCGGCGGCGGCGGTGACAACGCCGCCAGTGCGGTGGGCGTGGGGGCGCGCCAGGCGGGGCAGGGCTTTGTCTCGCTGGGTACCTCGGGCGTGGTGTTCCGGGTGTCCGACCGGTTTGCGCCCGCTACCGAGCGTGCCGTGCATGCCTTCGCCCATGCGCTGCCTGGCCGCTGGCACCAGATGTCCGTCATGCTCAGCGCGGCCAGTGCCTTCGGCTGGCTGGCCCGCATCACCGGGCAGTCCGAGGTCCAGCTGTCCACCGCGGTGCAGGGCATGGACCTGGCGCGCCATGCGCAGGCTCCGCTCTTTCTGCCCTACCTGAGCGGCGAGCGCACGCCCCACAACAACGCGGCCGCCACCGGCGTCTTCATGGACCTGCGCGCCGAGCACGATGCGACCGACATGGCCTGCGCCGTGATGGAGGGCGTGGGCTTTGGCCTCATGGACGGACTGCAGGCCATGCAGGCAGCGGCGGGCGAGGTGGAGGGGCCTTCAGACGCATCCCTCACCCTGGTCGGCGGTGGTGCCCGCAGCGATGCCTGGGCCCAACTGCTGGCCAGCGGCCTGGGCTGCACGCTGGAGCGGCCGCGGGGGGCCCATGCTGCTGCAGCCCTGGGCGCCGCGCGCCTGGCCGCCATGGCCTGCGGTGGCGACGAAGCGCTGTGGTGCCAGGGCCTTCCGGCCGAGGACCGCTTTACCCCCCAGCCCGCGCAGCAGGCGCTGTTGCAGGAGCGCCATGCGCGCTTCAAGGCGCTGTACCCTGCGCTGTTGCCCCATTTCTGATTGACCGTCGCTTTCTTGTTTTCCTGACCACGCCATGCCCACTTCCTCCCCCGTCCAGGTCGCCATTGCCGGCGAAGCACTGATCGACCTCATTGGCCGTGCCGACGGCAACTACGAGCCCTGCCTGGGCGGCGCGCTGTACAACCTGGGCCGGGCGCTGGCGCGCCAGGGTGTGGGCACGCAGTACCTCAACCCCCTGTCACGCGACCGCTGGGGCCGTGAACTCGCGTCGCAGCTCGCGGCCGATGGCGTGCAACTGGCCCTGCCCACACCCGTGGGCGAGGTCACCTCGCTGGCCGTGGTCAACCTCACCGAGCACGGCCACCCCGACTACGCCTTCTACCGCGAAGGCGTGGCCGACCGCACCGTGAGCGCTGCGGGGCTCAACGCCGCCTGTGCTGCGCATGGCGGCGCACTGCAGCTGATCTGCACCGGCGCCCTGGCCTTGGATGCGCGCGATGCCGCCATCTACCTGCCCTGGCTGCAGGCCCAGCGCGCCGCCGGCTGCTGCGTGGTGGTGGACGCCAACCTGCGCCCCTCCGTCATGCCCGACCTGCCCGCCTACCGCGCCCAGGTCCACGCGGCCCTGGCCGAGGCGCACATCATCAAGGCCAGCGACGAGGACCTGGACCATCTGCAGGTGCCCGGCACTGGTACCCTGGAGCGCGCTCGCCACCTGCTGGCTGCCAACCCCCGCGCCCGCCTCATGGCACTGACCCTGGGCGGCGAGGGCGCCTGGCTGCTGCAGCAAGGGGAGGGGGCTGCCCAATGGTTCGCCAAGGAAGCCCAGCCCCTGGCCGTGGTCGATACCGTGGGGGCTGGCGACAGCTTTCTCGCGGGCCTGCTCGCCTACCTGCTGCGCGCCCATGCGCAACAGGACGGTTTGGCACCTGCTGGCATGGCCGACTTCATCGCGGCCCTGCCTGCAGCGGTGTACCCGCAGGCCCTGCGCCACGCCCTGGCCAGCGCCAGCCTGTGCGTGCAGGAGCGTGGCTGCGTGCCGCCGGTTTGGCAGGCAGCGCAGGATTGGGCGGGGCAGCACCCAGCGGTGGATCAACTGCCCTGAACCCTGGGCACCCAGGGGATGGCCCTTGCTCATGCCGCTGGCATGGCCAATGCGTGACGCACCATGATCGTGTACAGCGCTCCCGTCGCTGGCTCCAGGTGCGAGGCGAGGGCTTGAAACCCCGCGCGGGCATAGAACTTCTCGTTGCGCGCAGAGAACGTCTCCAGGTAGCAAGCCACGCTCGCCTGGTCCGCCGCTGCCAGCGTAGGCGCCAGCAGCTGGGCACCAAGGCCCAGGCCCTGCGATGCGGGGGCTATGCCCAGGATGGACAGGTACCAAGCACCCTCCAGCCCGACACCGCTGGCGCGCTGGCCCATGAAGGCGATGATCTGGCGGTAGTTGTCCATGCCGCGCGGGCCCAGCACGGTCTGCAGATGGTCCACCTTGGCCTGTGCATCGGCCGCTTCGGCATCGGCAGCGCGGGGCAGGGTCCACAGCGCTGCACCCAGACGCTCGTCCTGCAGCAGTGTGCATTGGCCGCCGCGCTTTGCCTCGCGCAGCGAGTAGTCCAGGTACTGCGATAGCACCGCCCGGCGCCCCTGCGCATCGCGCGCGAAGTCGGCCGTGATGGCCAGGTAAAAGGGGTCGTCGGCCAACGATGCGGCCAAGGCGTGGACTGAGGGGTGAAGGGCAGAGGAGGGCATGGGCGTGGAAGTTAGCAGATTGCCGGGGCGTGAGCGCCGTGCGGCGCTCAATGCTGTGGCTCCACCTGGGGCAGAAACTCCACCCCCGTTCGCTTCACCAGCTCTTGGTAGCTTATGGGCGGGCCCGCCCGTTCACCCTCGCGGTTGGCCTGCCAGTGCGCCCAGGCGCGCTGCGTGCTGGCGTCGTACACCAGCTTGAACAGGTAGGCCGGCACGCGCACCTTGCTGGCGCCGATGGCGGGGCTCTCGGCCGTGAAGACCGGGCCGGTGATCACGTACACGTCGCCTCGGGCGCGCAGCACATAGCGCCGCGTGTCCTGCTCGATGCGGGCCCAGGGGCCGCCGTTCTGCCTGGGGTCCTGCGGCACCATGTTGGCCAGCGAGAAGCTCTGCGCCATGGCCGTGGGGGTGGACATGTCGGCCGCCGGTGCCATGTGTCCGCGGCTGTACCCCGAGCGCTTGTAGTCGTCGAGTTCGGCGCGCTCGCCGCGGGGCAGGCGGGCATCGGCAAAGAACTTGTTCGAGCGTTTTTCGTCAGCGCCTTCCAGCACCTGGCGGTTCAGGCGCTGGGCCACGTAGACGGGTGTGCGCGTCTCGCCGCTGTGCAGCACGGCAAAGGCCTCGTAGCACAGCTGGCGCTGCTGGGTGCGGCGCGGCACCGGCGGCGGCTTGCCGCCCACGAAGAACTGCGGGCAATGCACGAAGCCCGTGGGCTGCGCGCTGCGCAGGCCGGCGATGCTGTCGAGAAAGGTGGAGGGAGTACGGGCGAGAGAGGGGGCAGCGGCGCCAAGCACCAGCGCCAGGGCCGTGGCCCCACGCGCGGCGCGGGGCCAGGAAAAAAGCAGATTCAAAACAGGGTGTCAAAGCAGCGAAAAGGGCGCTGATTGGACCACCGCTGTAGGCCTGTTTTGGCCTTGCGGGCTGCAGTGCTGCAAGGTTTTTCTGCTGCTTGCAGCGCTTACGTTTGGAGGCAGGAAATGGAGCCCATCAAAGCTCTTTCGCGTAGACGATGAACCCATGGTGCTTGGCCACTTTGTCGTACAGCAGGCGACCTGCCGCATTGGTCTCCTGCGTCTGCCAGTACACGCGCGAAGAGCCGGCTGCGCGGGCCTGTTCGTACACGGCTTCGATCAGCAGGCGGCCGACGCCACGCCCGCGCGCGGCCTCGCGGGTGAACAGGTCGCTCAGGTAGCAGACCGGCTCGATGCGCGTCATGCTGCGGTGGTACAGATAGTGGGTCAGGCCCAGCAGCGCGCCGCCGCTGCCTTCCTCTTGTGCCACCAGGCAGTGCACCGGCTCGGCCGGGTCGAGGAAGCGCTGCCAGGTGCTGGCCGTGATGTGCTCTGGCAGTGCCGTGGCACCAAAGCGCCCATAGAAGGCGTTGTAGCCGTCCCAGAGCGGGCGCCAGGCAGCGTAGTCCTCTGCAGTGACGGGGCGGACGGATACCGGGGCAGCAGTCATGCGGGGCTCCTGCAAAGGGTAGGGGGTCAGCGGTTGAGCACGCGCCCGGGGTTCATGGTGCCCTGAGGGTCCAGCGCCTGCTTGACGGCGCGCATCATCGACAGGGCCACGGGCGACTGGTACTTCTCGAGCTTGTCGGCCTTGAGTTCGCCGATGCCATGCTCGGCCGAGAAGGAGCCGCTGAACTCGGCCACCGCGTCGTACACCAACTGGTGCACATGCTCTTCATGGTCGCGCAGAAAAGCCTTGGGATCGCCTTCCACGGGCGCCTGCACGTTGTAGTGCAGGTTGCCATCACCCAGGTGGCCGAAGTTGACCAGGCGCACGCCGGGGATCTCGCGGCGCAGCACGGCGTCGGTGTGGGCCACGAACGCGGGGATGCGCGAGATCTGGATGGAGATGTCGTGCTTGATGTTCAGGCCTTCTTCGGCCTGCGCCAGGGGGATGTTCTCGCGGATGTGCCACAGCTGCTGCGCCTGGGTGAGGTTTTCGGCCACCACGGCGTCGGTCACGCAGCTGGCCTCGAAGGCCGTCTCCAGCAATGCCTCGAAGCGGCCGCGCGCATGTTCTTCGGATTCGCTGTCGGAGTTTTCGAGCAGCACGCACCAGGGCGCGTTCTCGTCGCCCAGGAAGGGCACGCGCAGCTGCGGCATGTGCTTGCCCACCAGGCTCAGCGCGAACTGGCCCATCACCTCGAAGCCCGTGAGGCCGGCGCCCAGGTGCTTGTGCGCCAGGCCGAGCAGGGCCACGGCATGCTCCATGGAGGGCACGGCCGCCCAGGCCGTGAGGCGCGCGGCAGGCTCTGGGTAGAGCTTGAGCGTGGCCGCGGTGATGATGCCCAGCGTGCCTTCGCTGCCGATGAACAGGTCGCGCAGGTCGTAGCCGGTGTTGTCCTTGCGCAGGCCCTTCAAGCCATCCCACACCTCGCCCTGGGCGGTGACGACTTCCAGGCCCAGGCACAGGTCGCGCGCATTGCCGTAGCGCACCACCTGCGTGCCGCCGGCGTTGGTGCCCAGGTTGCCGCCGATGGTGCAGCTGCCCTCGGCCGCGAGCGACAGGGGGAACAGCACGCCCGCGTTCTGCGCCACGTCCTGCAGGTTCTGCAGGATGCAGCCGGCCTCCACCGTCATGGTCAGGTTGTCGGTGTCGATGCTGCGCACGGCATTCATGCGCGTGAGGCTCAGCACGATCTGCGTGCCGCTGTCGTCGGGCGTGGAGCCCACCGCCAGGCCGGTGTTGCCGCCCTGCGGCACGATGGCAGTGCCCGCTGCGGCACAGGCCTTGACCACGGCGGCCACTTCCTGCGTACTGGCCGGGCGTACCACCGCAAGGGCCTTGCCGCGCACGCGGCGGCGCCAGTCCTGCTCCCAGGCAGTCAGGTCGCCATCGGTCAGCACGTGGGCCGGGCCGACGAGGGTGCGCAGGGTGTCGATGAGGGTGGTGGTCATGTCTTGGGCCTTTCGTCTACAGCGGTCAGGGCTGCTGCCGGGGCGGGCGCCAGGGCATTGCAGCGTGATGGTGGATTGTCGGGTGGGCTTGTATCGTCTCAGGCGGCAGGGGATGGCGCCTGCCCTTCCTGCAATTCATTGGCGGCCGCCATGGCCTTGGCATTGCGCTGGCGCAGCCGCACGTGCAGCGTGCAGGCCGTGAACAGCGCCAGGCACAGCAGCACCTCGACCCAGGCCAGCCACTGCGACGGCGGCTTGTCGCCCCAGCCGCGCACCACGCCCTCGGTGAAGTACAGCCAGATCACCAGGCTCACCCAGCGGTAGGTGTACATGCGGTTCTTGAGCAGGCCGGCCAGCGGAATGCTCAGCGGCAGTGCCTTCAGGGCAATCCATGAGCCGCCGGGGCGCACGGGGGCCAGCACCAGCTCCCAGGCCAGGCACAGCACGATCAGCGCTATCACGCTGCCGGTGGCCACCCAGCGGGTGGCGGCAATGGCGTGGTCGGAGACGGGGAGGGAAGCGGTCATCGGTGGCGGCGCAGCAGTTGGAAGTCGGTGGATGGCGCAGAGGCGCAAAAATCGTTCGTTGGTCCGGGTGCGGCGGGCGGGCTCAGCGGGCAGCCATGGCCATTGTGCTTGCGGCCCGCAGCGCGCTTGGGCCCACAATGCGCGGTGTATGTCGCCTGCCCGCATATTCATTGCGATGCAGCGTTTTCACACCCCCTGTGGCCCCTTGCCGGGCCTAGGATCATATCGGCCATGCCCTTGACCTTGCAGACTGTAGCCTCGCGCATCGAAGCGCTGATCACGCAGCTGTCGCATTTCCCCTGGAAAACGACGGCACTGACCCTGCGCGAGCGCTTTCGCGAGGACCACCTGGGCCTGACGGCCAGCAGCCTGACCTTCACCACCACGCTGGCGCTGGTGCCCTTCTTCGTGGTGGCACTGGCTGTGTTCACCGCGTTCCCCATCTTCGGCAAGGTGCAGGACGTGCTGCAGCGCTGGCTGGTGGACAGCCTGGTGCCTGACAGCATCTCGCGCCAGGTGCTGGGCTACCTCACGCAGTTTGCCGCCAAGGCCAGCAGCCTGGGCGTGGCGGGCTTCAGCATTTTGCTGGCCACGGCGCTGGCCCTGATCCTCACCATGGACCGCACGCTCAACGACATCTGGCGCGTGCGCCGCCTGCGCCCCCTTGGCCAGCGCGTGCTGATCTACTGGGCCGTGATCACCCTGGGCCCGCTGCTGCTGGGCGTGAGCCTGGCCGTCACCTCGTACGTCATGTCGGCATCGGGCGGGCTCGTGAAGGCACTGCCCAGCGGCGTGCAGCTGCTGTTCGACTCCATCCAGTTCTTCGTGCTCGCCGGCTGCATGGCGGCGCTGTACCACTACGTCCCCAACACCCCCGTGAAATGGCGCCACGCCTGGGCCGGCGGCCTGTTCGTGTCGATCTGCATCGAGCTGGCCAAGCGGGTGCTGGCGATCTATCTGAGCAACGTGCCGACCTACTCGGTGGTGTACGGGGCCTTCGCCACTTTGCCGATCCTGCTGGTCTGGATCTACGTGGCCTGGGTCATCGTGCTGCTGGGTGCGGTGGTCACGGCGTATCTGCCCAGCCTGCTGGCCGGGGTGGCCCGGCGCGGTACCGTGGCGGGGTGGACCTTCCAGCTGGCGGTGGAGGTGCTGCAGGAGCTGTACCTAGCGCGCCGCCATGTGCAGAAGGGGCTGCGTGCGAGCGAGCTGGCGCAGTTGCTGCGCCTAGACGTGCTGCAGCTCGAGCCGGTGCTCGATGCCCTGCTGTCTCTGGACTGGGTGGGGCAGATCAACGACGCCCAGGCCGACCCGGATGCGGCGGATGTGGCGGAGCCGCGGTATCTGTTGCTGGTGGATCCCTTGGCTACTTCTGCTGAGCCGCTGGTGGAAAAGCTGTTGCTGGAGCGGGCGGAGAGTCTGGGGTCGTTCTGGAGCAGTGCGGGGTTGGAGAGGATGAAGGTGGCGGATTTGCTCCGGGGGGCTGTGCGGGGGTGAGCTTGCTTCGTTGGTTGTGGTTTCTGTGTGCCTGGGTTTAGGGCGGGAACCGGGATATGCGCCCGGCGGCGCACCTACCTTCTTTTGCTTCGTCAAAAGAAGGTAGGCCAAGAAAAGACGACCCCGCTGCCCGTGTCCCCACTCGCCTGGCGGCGATTGGGGCAGCCTGCGATGCTCGGTCCTGGGGTGACGCCGAAGAACTCCCTGCGCTGCCTCTGCGAGGCAGCTGCGGTCAGACAGCTTCGGCGAGCCAGATGACGATGCGCGTGTCCTTCGGCACGCGCTCACCCCAGGCCCTGCGCTTCTCGGCACGGTCAGAAGGGGGTGGGAGCGGGCTCCATACGGGCCATTGCTTCGCTCGGCCCCAACTGCCTCGCTGCGCTCGGTCTGGACAGGGCGATCGCGCCCAAATTGTCGGCAGCGCGCACCGCGCGCGTTCCCGACACAAGGCGCAGCTGCGAAGCAGCAGCCGTGCGGACCCCGCTCCCCACCCCTTCTGGCTGCGCCGAGAAGCGCAGGGCCTGGGGTGGGTGCGTGTGCCGAAGGACACACGCACTTCGTGATCTGGCTCGTCGCGGATGTTTGAGCGGAGTTCGAAGAACGCAGCGAGTTCCGCGACGCCACCCCAGGCCCGAGCATCGCAGGTTGCCCGCAGCGAAGCGAAGGGACGCAGACTGCGGGGCGCCGTTTCTTTGCCTACTTTCTTTTTGCGCAAAAAGAAAGTAGGTGCGCCGCCGGGCGCACATCCCGGCCTCCGCCCTCAACCCAGGCAAACGGCTGAATAGAAACCCTGAACTCAACGCGCCGGGGCAGCCACAGACGCAGCCGGCCCTACCACCGCAGCAGCAGGGGCCGCACCACTGGCCCCAGGCGCAGGCAGCACAACCGGTGCAGCGACGGGCGGCGTCACCGTCACCTGCGGAACCCACCGATCCAGCCAATGCGCCCGCCACGCCACAAACCCCACCACGACCACGGCAACCAGAACCCCCAGCCCCACCCACACAGGGCTTTTGGACTCCGCAAACGGGTCATCGAGCATGCGCCGCGCATTGGCCGGCACCTTGGCCACTTGCGACAAGGACCCGCCCAACCGGGTGTTCACCCGCATGCGCCCATTGATCGCCCAGCCGCTGGCGTCGAGGATGGGCCCCAGGCTGCGCTGGCGCAGCTTGAGCCAGGCAATCAGCATGCTCGGCCCCGAGATCGCCAGCACGATGCCGATCAGGGCCAGCGGTATCCAGACCCCCAGGTCCACGAACTTGCCGAAGATGCCCACCAGCACCGCGCTGATGCTGCCCAGCGCCACGCCGATGGCCGCCACCGTGCCGACGTCGGTGCGGCGCGGGGTGCCGGGCACGGTCACGCTGCTGGCGTTGGTGCCCACGGTCTTGAGATCGGTGCTGGCCAGGGTACTGGCCGCCGTGCCCAGTGACTTCTGCGCGCGCGCATCGCTGGCCGAGGCGCGCTTGGCCACCTGTTCCTCGATCATGCGCACGAACTTCTTGTACGGCGAGAAGAAGGCCTGGCGGATGCTCGTGGGGTTCTCGATGATGCGGGTGATGGTGGCGTCCCAGTCGTGGCCGTCGCGGTCGTAGAACACGCCGTTGCGGCCCACGAAAAGGAAGTCCACGTCGCCGGCGGTGAATGCCGCGACGATGCCCATCTTCTGGCCCTTGCGCGTGCAGTCGCAGTACGCCAGGTAGGTCTTGGCCAGGCCGGCGAGCTTGGCGTGGCGCGCGGCGTCGGGCACCTGCACCACCAGGTCGCAGCTGCGCGCGTCCAGGTACAGGGTGCCGGCCTGGAAGATGGCGCCCCGGCGCTGGTAGAAGGCCGAGAACGAGACGAAATTGTTGAGCAGCTCCAGCAGGTCGCGCTTGAAGCGCAAGAGCTTCTCCAGCCCCTGCGCCTGCTCGTTGTGGGCCTGTTCGGCCTCGTCTTCGTCGACCAGGGCCATCACGCGCTGCTCGGCATCACCTGCCAGGAGGGCGTCACGAACGTCTTCGTCCAGCGCATCGAGGCTTGTGGCGGGGCGGTCGGCCAGCCACTGCTGGCAGGGCGCGAGCGACTTCTGGATCAGCTGCCACTCGTCCTGCGTCAGGCTTTCGGCGTTGCTGCGCTCCAGCAGAGGCTCCACCGTGCGCTCGCGGAAGTTGCGCAGGGCCTTGGCCCAGGCCGGGTTCACGCCGTGCCTGAGGGGCAGTGCGCCGCCAGGGGTGATGGGGGCCAGGGGCAGGGTGGTGATGGCCGGCGAGGCCAGGCCCAGGTCCTGGCTGGCCATGGCGCTGTACTCATCGAGCGAGGGGTTCAGTGCCGTGGCGGCGCGCGGGTCGTAGGCCGCCAGGCGGGTGCGGGCGAAGAAGTCCTCCACCTTCGCGGCCACGGCGTTCATGGCCTCGGTGGCGGCCAGGGTGCGCTCGCCCAGGGCCAGGCCGGTGGTGGCGCCGCGCGCCTGGGCGGCCCAGGCCCTGAGCTGGCCGAGCTCGGCAAAGAAGGCCTCGGCGCGTTGGCGGTCGATTCCGGGCAACTGCTTGTCGGTGGCGGGTGGAATGCTGCCGTGCGTGGTGATGATGTTCGCGATGGCATCGCGCGCCACGCTGTCGTCCTTGCCCGCGGTGTCCACGGTGATGATGCCGTCGCCATTGAAGCGCAGGGCGCTCAACTGCTTGCTGCGTTCGAGCACGTCGGCCAGCGCGATCTCCGTGGCCTCGGGCCGGCCAGCCATGGCCAGCAGGCGCCGGGCCTCTGCGGCCAGCGCCGCGCCTTCTTCGGTGCGGTCGTCGATGGCGCCGATCTCGAGCGTATCGCCAGGGCGCGCCAGCTCGTCCACGCTGCGCAGTTGCGCACAGGCCCATGCGCATGCGGCCAGCAGTTCGGGCGGGCGGATGCGGCCGTCCTTGTCGGTATCGATCAGGTCCAGCGTGCGCTCGTCGCACTCGATGCCGCGCGTGGGGCAGGCCAGGGCCACCCAGAGCTTCTGGTCCAGCTCAGCCAGGTGGGCAATGTCCGCGCCGCTCTGGATGATGACCTGGTCCACGCCGCCGGCGCGAAAGAACTGCCAGGTGTGCTGGGGTGGGGGCTGCTCGGGCTGCAGCGGGGCGCGGTGGGTGGGAAGGGATGTGGCGACTGTCGGCTGAGGCTGAGGCTGAGGGTCCATGCCCTCATTGTCGGCAGCCTGCGCCCATCGCCGCCCCGGACCTGGGCGAACAGGCCTGTAGGCGATCTCCTACGAGCGCGATCCTGCGCCCAGCCAGCGCAGCGGGTTGAACCCGGTCACCAGGCCCGTGGCCACCAGCACCAGCATGCCGCCCCAGAGCATGCCCGGGCCCAGGGCTTCGCCCAGGAACAGGTGGCCCCAGGCCACGCCGAACAGCGGGATCATGAAGGCGCTGCTCATGGCCGCCACGGGCGAGACCTGGCTGAGCACGCGCAGGTTGAGCCAGTAGGCCAGGCCCGAGGTGACGATGCCCATCACCGCCACGGCGGCCAGCGCGGTGGGCGTGAACTGCGCCTCGGGCAGGCTCCAGGCCGCGCCGGGCAGCAGCATGACCAGGGCTGTGCCGTGGATGCCGGCCGCAATCGCCAGTGGGGGCATGCGCGTGGTGGCGCGCTTCATCCACGGGGTGGACACGCCGTAGCAGGCCGATGCCGTCATGCAGGCCAGGGCGGCAATGATGAGCGCTGGTGTGGGAGTGACCGGGCCCAGCTGCACGATGAGTGCCACGCCGGCAAAGCCGCAGAGGCAGCCCAGCCATTTGCGCGCGCTCAGCGTGTCTTCCTTGAGCCAGGCGGCTGCGATCACGCTGAAAGGAACGGCCATGGTGTTGAGCAGCGAGCTGTAGCCCGCGGGCAGGTACAGCGCGGCCCAGGAGTACAGCAGGAAAGGGATAGCCACCGTGAGGGCGCCCAGCCCGACCAGCTCACGCCAGTGGCGCCAAGGCCAGCGCTCGCCGGCCACGCGCATGATGAAGATCAGCGTGAGCGTGGCCAGGCCGATGCGCAAGGCGGCCATGACATTGGGCCCGAGCACGGGGCTCGCGACGCGGATGAAAAGGAAGGAGGCGCCCCACAGGGCAGACAGCAGCACGAGCTGCAGGAAATGGCGGGTCTTCACCAATGCATTGTCGGCCAGCTACGCAAATCCTGCTCGCGTTGGCGCCCTGTCCGGGCTATTTGCGCACCTCGTCGACCATGGCGCGGAAGTCGTCGATGTCCTCGAAGCTGCGGTACACGCTGGCAAAGCGGATGTAGGCGATCTTGTCGAGCTTCTTGAGCTCGCGCATCACCAGCTCGCCGATGCGGCTGGAGAGCACTTCGCGCTGGCCCAGGTTGAGCAGCTTTTCCTCGATGCGCTCGATGGCGCTGTCGATCTGCGTGGTGCTCACCGGGCGCTTGCGCAGCGCCAGGTTGAACGAGCCGAGCAGCTTGCCACGTTCGTACTCGATGCGCCGGCCGTCCTTCTTGACGATGGCCGGAAAGTTCACTTCCGGCCGCTCGTAGGTGGTAAAGCGCTTGTCGCAGGCGCCGCACTGGCGCCTGCGGCGGATGAAGTCACCTTCTTCAGACACCCGGGTTTCGACGACCTGCGTTTCCTGGTGGCTGCAGAAGGGGCACTTCATGGCGGGGCCGGATCAGCCGTAGACCGGGAAGCGGGCCGTCAGCGCGTTGACCTTGGCGCGCACGGCGGCGATGTTGGCCTCGTCGCGCGGGTTGTCCAGCACGTCGGCGATCAGGTGGGCCGTGATGCGCGCTTCTTCTTCCTTGAAGCCGCGTGTGGTCATCGCGGGGGTGCCGATGCGCACGCCGCTGGTCACCATCGGCTTTTCAGGGTCGTTGGGGATGGCGTTCTTGTTGATGGTCATGTGGGCGGCGCCCAGCACGGCCTCGGCTTCCTTGCCGGTGATGCCCTTGGCGCGCAGGTCGACCAGCATCACGTGGCTTTGCGTGCCGCCGGAGACGATGCGCAGGCCGCGGGCGGTCAGCGTTTCGGCCACGACCTGGGCGTTCTTGATGACCTGTTCCTGGTAGGTCTTGAAGTCGGGCTGCAGCGCTTCCTTGAAGGCCACGGCCTTGGCCGCGATCACGTGCATCAGCGGGCCGCCTTGCAGGCCGGGGAAGATGGCGCTGTTGATGGCCTTCTCGTGCTCGGCCTTCATCAGGATGATGCCGCCGCGCGGGCCGCGCAGGCTCTTGTGCGTGGTGCTGGTGACCACGTCGGCATGGGGCACGGGGTTGGGGTACACGCCCGCAGCGATCAGGCCGGCGTAGTGGGCCATGTCGACCATGAAGATCGCGCCCACGTCCTTGGCCACCTTGGCAAAGCGTGCAAAGTCGATGTGCAGGCTGTAAGCCGACGCACCCGCGATGATGAGCTTGGGCTTGGTTTCGTGCGCCTTCTTCTCCATGGCGTCGTAGTCCAGCACTTCGTTGGCATCGAGGCCATAGGAGACCACGTTGAACCACTTGCCCGACATGTTCAGCGGCATGCCGTGCGTCAGGTGGCCGCCTTCGGCCAGGCTCATGCCCATGATGGTGTCGCCGGGCTTGAGGAAGGCCAGGAACACGGCCTCGTTGGCCGAGGCGCCGCAATGCGGCTGCACGTTGGCGGCATCGGCGCCGAAGATTTTTTTGACGCGGTCGATGGCCAACTGCTCGGCCACGTCCACATGCTCGCAGCCACCGTAGTAGCGCTTGCCGGGGTAGCCTTCGGCGTACTTGTTGGTCAGTTGGGTGCCCTGGGCCCACATCACGGCGGGGGAGGCGTAATTCTCGCTGGCGATCAGCTCGATGTGGTGCTCTTGCCGGGCGTTCTCGGCCGTGATGGCGGCAAAGATTTCGGGGTCGGCTTGTTCGACAAGAATATTGCGTTGGTACATGGCAGTCCTATGAACTTGTGTCCCTTGAAACAAGGGCTGCCCAGGCGAACGGCTGAACGCGGCGGGCATGACACCCGTGCGGCACGCTCCCCAGTGGTTCACAAGGGGCAAGCCCTTGTCGGTTTCCACGTCAGCGGCAGCCCGGTTGCGGGGCTGCGCCTATCGCCAGTTGCGTACCCGCGTAGTGTATCCCAGGCAGCGGTACTGCTCCAGCAGCGCGGTTCTCAGGAGGGCTGGGAGAGCAGGGCGACCTTGTCGCTGCCGTTGTTGGCCGGCGAAGCAGGCGCCGGCAGCTTGACCGATGCGGGAACCGATTGCACCGGCGCCTGTGTGGACAGGGTGGCGGGCGGGTTGGTCGGCATGGCACGGCCGCCGGCCACCTGGCGCAGGCGGAAATGCTCGGCCAGCACCTTGGCGGTGTAGCCGCCATCGTCGGGCAGGTTGGCCGCGCCCACGTAGTAGCGCAGGCCGCCTTCGAGCGAGCCGGCGCGGGCGATGCATTCCTGCAGCACCTTCACGCCCACGCGCAGGTTGGTCACCGGGTCGAAGGCCGCGAAGTGGCCGCCGAAGTTCTGGTACTTCTCGGTGTGCACGGTGGTCATCACCTGCATCAGGCCCTGGGCACCCACGGAGCTTTGCGCAAAGGGGTTGAAATTCGACTCGATGGCCATGATGGCCAGGATCAGGGTCGGGTCGAGCTTGTTGCGGGCGCCGAGTTCATAGGCCTCGGCCACCAGCACGCTCAGCGGTTCGGGGGCCACGCGGTACTTCTTGCTCAGCCAGAACGCCACGGCGGCCTGCTCCTTGGGCAGGTCCTTGGGGTTGCCGGCCGTGGCGCGCTCGCTCGCCTCGGGCTCGATGGGCATGCCCAGCACGGCGACCTGGCGCGCCTGCAGCCAGTTCATGAGCTTTTCTTCTCCGGCCTGGCGCAGGTCGGGCCGGGCGGTCAATGCGATAACGACGAATGCAACGGTCAGCCCGATGAGGGCGAAGCTGCTGTGGGTGATTTCAAGAAAACCTTCGGTCACGTCGGCTGCGAAGGTTCGCATGCCGGAGACTATTTTTCCTGACGCTGTCATAGCTCTTCCTTTCTGGGGCGCTTCCCTGAGGCCCTGCCAGCACGGGGTGGTTGGCAGGATCAGGCGTATCACCTGGATTGGTACGCCATCAATTTCAGGCCTGCAAAAAGCAAGAAGGGCCGTGAGTTGACTTAGCCGGGTTCGGCAGCGGGTTGGGGTTTTTACTAGCCATTTTTGAGGCTGGCGGATTCTAGGAGGTCACCAAATACCTAGTCAATACTAACAAATGAAATCGTTAGATTAAAAAAGCATGAAAAATCTGGTAGAAAACACAGGGTTTTGCCTTTTTTCACCCGAGAGGGTGGCCCTGCGGAGCACAGGCCTGTGACGGGCATGTGTCAAATTCAATCGGCTTTTACCGCACCATTGCAAAACCGGGTTGAGCCCGGCCGCCGACTTTGGTAAGGTTCGTCTGCCTGTTGATTTCAGGCATCGCCAGACGAAGCGAACTCTCCCGCCGATGGGCATTCAGTGCCGCGGTGCAGCAGATGAAACTTCCACGGCACCCCCTGGAGGCAATACCTTGCCTCCTCGCACGGTGGACCTTCATCTCCGCCTTGCGAAACGATGGCAAAGACCGTTGTGTCAGCCGTCAAGCCCGGGAGACTGTCCACTTCGGAAAGCCCCCCGGGCTTTCTTGTTTCTGGGTCGTCGCTTGTGTCGGGTTCCCACGTTTTCAAACATGTGGCTTCATGCTGAAGAAGGGTGCTTGGAGCATGCGCCGCAGGCCCGCAGGCGGGCCCGGATGGGCCTGTATTGAACTGCCTCAAGGCATTGAATGGGCCCTTGGCGCATATATATAGATAATGGGGGCAATTCCCAGAGCGGGCACAGGCCCCTGGGAGACACCGCAACCCTGCAATGCAGGGTGCAGAAGCCCGCACACCGGTTGGCTCTGGACAGGATATCCCCGAGGGATTCCTTGCCAGGACTGCCGGTGGCCCGCCTGCACGAACCCGGTGAAAATAGCCCGTTTTCTGCCATGTACCTGTCGGGGCTGGCGCGAGCCTTGGTGGCCTCGCGCATCCAACCCGAGCAGGGATGGCCGTTCGCAATCCATTGGATCCATGTTTCCATTTTTTTCCCGCAGCAAAATGTCCGACGCACCTGAAGTGAATCCGGCCCCGGCCAAAACCCAAGAGGCGCATCCCCTGGATGCACTGACCGGCGGCGCCTTCTCTGCCGCCACCTCGGGCGAGCGCGCCTCCCGCATCCGCGACTGGCTGGCCACGCAGCCAGCGCCAGAGCAGCTGCAGGAAGTGTTCAAGGAGCTCAGTGGCCGCGACAAGGGCGCTGCCCGTGCCGTGCGCGAGCGCCTCGACGAGATCCGCCGCGCCAAGGGCCAGGAAGTGATTGCCGCCGAGTGGGCCGAGAAGGCCCAGGCGTTGCTGTCGGCGCCCAAGCTCAATATCGCCGATGCCCTGGCATGGCAGCGCGACGCGGCCAAGGCCGGCGCACCGCTGTCGCGCGAGCCGCTGTCCCTGCTCAAGGTGCAGGTGGCTGATCGCGTGAAGGTCATCGAAGACCTGCAGCACCGCGTGCAGGTGCAGCGCGAAGCCGCCGTGCTGCTCGCGCAGCGCATCGAAGTGCTCTCCACCAAGCCCTGGCGCGACGCGCATGGCGCGCTGGAGCTGCTGCGCGCTGACGTCGCCCGCTGGCAAGAGCAGGCCCAGGAGCTGACCAGCGACGCCAGCTGGGCCAGTGTGGAGGCGCGCTTCCCGCCGCTGCTGGATGCCTCGCGCACCCAGTTGCTGGTGGTGTGGGACGCCTTCCAGCCTGCCGTGGCCCAGGCCGCTGCCGCCGCTGAAGACGCCAATGCCCCGCTGCCACCCGTGCCGGTGTGGGCCGATGAGCTGCGTGCCGCCCGTGGCCTGCCCACCGAGGCCGCCGCAGCGGCTGCTGCGGCAGGCGCCGCCGCCAAGCCCGCCCGCGCACCGAACAAGCCCAAGGTCGACCCCGAAGTGCGCGACAAGGCCGTGCAGGCCGTGCGCGATGCGCTGGTGGTGCTCGAGAAGGAAACCGCAGAAGGCCATGGCAAGGCCAGTGCCGGCGCCGCTGCCGCGCTGCGCGCCGTGCTCAAGAACCATGGCAAGCACATCGATGCCGCGCTGGAGCAGCAGGTGCACACGGCCCTGGTGGCCGCAGGCGAACTCGAAGGCTGGCAGCGCTGGGGCGCCGACCAGGTGCGCGAGGACCTCGTGGCCAAGGCCGAAGCCCTGCTCAACCGCCCCGAGGGCCAGGCCCTGGGTGGCCGCAAGATGCAGGAAACCCTGCGCGCCCTGCGCGAGCAGTGGAAGCAGGCCGATCAAGGCGGTGCGCCTAACCACGGTCTGTGGAAGAAATTTGACGAGGCCTGCAATGCCGCGCACAAGGTCGTGGAAGCCTGGCTCGACAAGATCCGCGCTGACGCCGCCGAGCACAAGGCCCAGCGCCTGGCCCTGATCGAGGAGGTCAAGGCCTGGACGCAGGAACATGCCACTTCAGGCGACTGGAAGGCCATCAACCGCGCCCTGTACCAGTTCGGCGACCGCTGGCGCGAAGGTGGCCACGTGGGCGAGAAGATCTTTGCCGAACTGCAGCCGCTGTGGAAGCAGGCCATCGCTGGCGCAGCTGCGCCGCTGGAGGCCGCGCAAAAGGAAAGCCTGGCCCGCCGCCACGCCATGATTGACGAGGCCGTGGCCCTGGGCGCCGCGCCCGCGCTGCGCATCGACGCCATCAAGTCGCTGCAGCAGCGCTGGCAGGCCGAGGCACAGACCGTGCCGCTGGATCGCAAGCACGAGCAGAAGCTGTGGGACGCATTCCGCAAGCCCATCGACGAAGCCTTCAACCGCAAGTCGGCCGACCGTGAAAAGGCCGTGACCGAGCTGAGCGCGCACGACCGCGTGGTGCTCGACGCCTCCAAGGCCCTGGAAGCCGCCAACGCCACGGGCGATGCGCAGCAGATCCGCGCCGCCGTGCAGGCCCTGGAGGCCGCGCTGCGCGGCCAGGCCCAGGCCGCCGAGGCGGCTGCCTCGGCGCAGAAGAGCGAGCAAAGCGCTGCCGCATCGGTGGCGCAGGCCGACGAAGCCGCCGCAGTGCTCGGTGATGGCGAAGAGCCTGCGGCGGATGCCGGCGCGGACGGCGAAGCGGCAGCCCCTGCCGCAGCCCCCGTGGCGCCGCCCAAGCCTGCCCGCCCCGTGGTGGCCGTGCGTGGCGACGACCGCCCCGGCATGAAAAAGGATGCACCCGCAGCCCCCGGCCGTGGTGCGCGCCCTGGTGAGCGCCGCGATGGCGGCCGTGGCGATGCAGGCCGTGGCGGCCCGCGCGATGGCCGTCCTGGTGACCGGGGTGCAGACCGCGGTGGTGACCGTGGTGGCCGCTTCGGCGAACGTCCGGCTTACGAAGACCGCGGCCCGCGCCTGGGCGACACGGCCTTCCGTGCCCAGCGCGATGCCATGGAACACGCCCAGATGGCCCTGAAGAAGCTAGCCGCGCAAGCCCATGGCGAGGCGCTCACGCAGCTGCTCTCGGCCTGGGAAAAGCGCGATGCGTCACAGGTGCCGAGCACGCAGGACCTGGGTGGCCGCGTGACGCCTGCGGTGCGTACGTCCTGGACGCAGGCGCTGTCTGCCGCGCCCAAGGGCGATGCAGCCGAGGCCCTGCTGCGCCTGGAAATGGCGGCCGAGGTGCCTACCCCGGCCGAGCACATCTCCGCACGCCGCCTGCTGCAGTTGCAGTTGCTCACGCGCCGCAACGACCCTGCGCCCGAGCAGACCTGGGGCCAGGATGCCGCCCGCGTGCTGGCCAGCCCGAGCGATGGCGCCACGGCGCGCCGCCTGCAGAACGTGCTGAAGAATCTGCTGCGCAAGTAAGGGGCAAGCCCGGGCCCATTCCCGGCTCAGCCTTCGAAGCGCCTTTGCGTGCATGCCCCTGGGCATGGATGCGAAGGCGCTTTGTCTTTGGGGGGGTGGGTTGTGTAGGCGCGCGCGGCGGGCCCTGGGCGCATGGGCCGAGGGGGCTGCTGCAAGTGCAGCCGCAAAAACAAAAAAGCCGTTGCGGATGCAACGGCTTTTTCTTTGTTTGGTGCCCAGGAGAGGACTCGAACCTCCACGATGTTACTCGCTAGTACCTGAAACTAGTGCGTCTACCAATTCCGCCACCTGGGCTTTCAGATCAGCTTTGAATTATAGAACGTTTTTTGGGGTCGCCAGCGAAGTTGCCAACTTTTTTGAAAATTGTGTGCGGCGAGCACTTTTTTCCGGGCCATCGTTCGATGGCGGCGGTCCGCATGTCCGCAGGCTGTCAGCGGGTATGGGGCAGGCAACCATGCCCATGGGTGCTGCCTGTCTGTGTGTGCTGCGCCTTGGGCCTTGGTTCTGCCGGGTGTCGCGGCCATGGGGCAGGGCGGGCGCGACAAATAAAAAAGCCGCTGTGGGTACAGCGGCTTCGATATTTTGAAAACCATCACTGGTTCTCGTTAAACTTGGTGCCCAGGAGAGGACTCGAACCTCCACGATGTTACTCGCTAGTACCTGAAACTAGTGCGTCTACCAATTCCGCCACCTGGGCATTTCAGGAAAGACTCAGATTGTATATCAAGAAAACCACCCCCGGCGCGCAGTCCGCGCATTTGTCGGACGAAATTGAAGGAAGCGTACAGGGGCACCGTGATGGCCATGGTTTCGTCATCCGTGACGATGGCGAAGGCGACATCTACATCCCCCCCAATGAAATGCGCGCCGTTCTGCACAAGGACCGTGTGCGCGTGCGCATCGTGCGCCAGGACCGCCGGGGCCGCCCCGAAGGCCGCGTGGTCGAGATCATCGAACGCCCGCCCCAGCCCATCATCGGCCGCCTGCTGCAGGAAAGCGGCGTGTGGCTGGTGGCGCCCGAAGACAAGCGCTATGGCCAGGACGTACTGATCCCCAAGGGCGCCACTGGCGCCGCCAAGCCCGGCCAGGTGGTCGTGGTCGAACTCACCGAGCCGCCGGCCCTGTTTGGCCAGCCCGTGGGCCGCATCACCGAAGTGCTCGGCGAGGTCGACGACCCGGGCATGGAGATCGAGATCGCCGTGCGCAAGTACGGCGTGCCGCACGAGTTCTCGGCCGAGTGCCTGGCGCAGGCCAAGGAGCTGCCCGACAAGGTGCGCCCGCAGGACAAGAAGCGCCGCGTGGACCTGACCGACGTGCCCCTGGTCACCATCGATGGCGAAGACGCGCGCGACTTCGACGATGCCGTGTACTGCGAACCGGCCCGCGTGGGCCGTGGCAAGGGCTGGCGCCTTTTGGTGGCCATTGCCGATGTGAGCAACTATGTGGAGACCGGCAGCGCCATCGACATCGATGCCTACGACCGCGCCACCAGCGTCTACTTCCCGCGCCGCGTGATCCCCATGCTGCCGGAGAAGCTCTCCAACGGCCTGTGCTCGCTCAACCCAGATGTCGAGCGCCTGTGCATGGTCTGCGACATGCTGGTCAACGCCAAGGGTGAAGTGCATGCCTACCAGTTCTACCCGGCGGTGATGCACAGCCATGCGCGCTTCACGTACACCGAGGTGGCAGCCATCCTGGCCAACACGCGCGGGCCCGAGGCCAGCAAGCGCAAGGAACGCATTCCGGACCTGCTGAACCTGCACGACGTGTACCGTGCGTTGCTGATTGCGCGCCGCCAGCGCGGCGCGGTGGACTTCGAGACCACCGAGACGCAGATCATCTGCGACGAGAACGGCCGCATCGAGAAGATTGTGCCGCGCACCCGCAACGATGCGCACAAGCTCATCGAGGAGGCCATGCTGGCCGCCAACGTCTGCAGCGCCGACTTCATCGCCCAGGGCGGCCAGCCCGGCCTGTTCCGCGTGCACGAAGGCCCCACGCCTGAGAAGCAGGAGATCCTGCGCAACTACCTCAAGGCCATGGCCGTGGGCATGACCATCGGCGACGATCCCAAGCCTTCGGAGTTCCAGGCCATCGCCGAGGCCACCAAGGACCGGCCCGACGCCCAGCAGATCCACACCATGCTGCTGCGCTCCATGCAGCAGGCCATCTACACGCCCGTCAACAGCGGCCACTTCGGCCTGGCGTTCGAGGCGTATACCCACTTCACCAGCCCCATCCGGCGCTACCCCGATCTGCTGGTGCACCGCGTGATCAAGGCCATCCTGGCCAAGACGCAGTACAAGCTGCCCTCGCTGCCCACGCCGGGCGAGGCCCATGCCAAGCTGGCCAAGCGCCTGGCGTCCCGCGTGGCGGCGCCCGGCACCAAGCCGCGCAAGGACGTCAAGCCGCCGAGCCGCGAGGTCCAGGCCTGGGAGGCCGCAGGCCTGCACTGCAGCGCCAACGAGCGCCGTGCCGACGAGGCCAGCCGCGACGTGGAAGCCTGGCTCAAGTGCAAGTACATGCGCGAGCATCTGGGCGAGGAGTACAGCGGCGTGGTCAGTGCGGCGACGAGCTTCGGCATCTTCGTGACGCTGGACGCCATGTACGTCGAAGGCCTGGTGCACATCACCGAGCTCGGTGGCGAGTACTACAAGTTCGACGAGGCGCGCCAGGAGCTGCGCGGCGAGCGCACCGGCATCCGCTACGCCATCGGCGCGCGGGTGCGTGTGCAGGTCAGCCGTGTGGACCTCGATGGCCGCAAGATCGACTTCCGCCTGGTGCGCGAGGGCGAGGAACTGGTGGGCCGCGCGCTCAAGGACAAGGGCGTGTCGCAGGACGGCCCCGGCGGTTCCGGCAAGGGCCCGCGCAAGGGCGGCAGCAGTGGTCGCTCCAGCAGTGGTGGCCGGCCCAAGGCGAAGGCCGCCGATCCCTCGGCCACCGAGATGGCATCGCTCACGCGCGAGCGCGCTGCGCGCTCGCCCATTCAGGAGCTCAAGGCGTCGGTGAAGAAGGCGGCCGGCAACGGCAAGCCCGGCGGCAAGACCAGCAAGGGCCGCAAGCCGCGCCGCAGCTGACCTAGGAGTGTGCGCGGCAGAAGGAGCATCGGCTGCAACGCCTGACAAACCGGTCTCGCCGGGTATCACCTCCGGCGCCCAGGGGGCCACCCTGGGCTTGTCGGTACTACCCAGCGATCCTCGGTTTTCGGACGTTTCGCTTCGATGCCTTCTGCCGCGCACGCTCCTGGGTCACTGGACCATGGCGGCCCGCGCAGGCGCGGGCCGCCATTTTTCATGGGCGGGCGGCGGCCTGGGGCTGGCCCGTGGCGCCTGGCCGTTGTGCTTGTTGCAGGAAGGCAAGGTAGCGCTGCGCCGAGTCGGCGGGGGCTTCCATCATGGGCAGGTGGCCGATGCCGGACAGGCGCTCGATGCGCGCGCCCGGCAGCAGGGTGTGCAGTGCCTGGCTGCCCGAGATGTCGAACACCCGGTCCTGCTCGCCCCAGAGGGCCAGCGTGGGCTGCGGCAGGCCGGTCGCCAGCCGTTGCTCCAGCAAGTACCGGTCCTTGAGCTGCGCGTCCCACAGCCGTGTGTTGGATGCCGCGTTGCGCAGCGCGTCCTGCCCGCTGGCGTGCAGGATGGGGTAGGGCAGGAAGGGGCGCTTTTCGAACACCAGCGCCATCATGGCCTCGAATGCTGCCGCATCGTGCGCTACCAGCGGGCGCTGCTCGGCGTCGATGAGCCGGTCCATGCGGCTCGGTTGCGGCGAGCGCAGGCCATGCGGTGCGCCGACGAAGGCCACGCTGGCCACCCGGTCCGGGTGTTCCAGCGCCAGCAGCGCGGCAAGGGTGCCGCCCATCGAGTTGCCCGCCAGGTGGGCCTTGGCTATGCCCCAGGCATCCATCAGCTCGCGCAGGCGCCTGGTGTGGGCCGCGTAGTCGTAGGGCTGGGCCTCGTCGCGCGTGCTTTCGCCAAAGCCTGGCAGGTCGGGGGCGATCACGCGGCGCGTGGCGGTGATCGGGCGCGCAAAGTCTGCCCAGTGGTCCTTCTCTGCAAAAATGCCATGCAGCAGGATGATGGGCAGGCCGTCGTGGCCTTGTGCAGTGCCGGGCTCGGTTGTGCCGCTGTCCAGGTAGTGCACCTCGTGCCCCGCGATGCGGACGGTCTTGGCCGAGAGGCCCGAGAGCTGGCGATTGAGGTCCAGCAGCGGCTGCTTGAACAGGGTGGGGGTGCCGTAGTAGAGCGCGGTGGTGACCAGTGCCAGTGCCGCTGAGGTAGAAATGAGGATGCGCTTCAAGAGCAGGTCTCCGTTGTGGGATGGATTGCCGTTGAAGGCTACCGGGAGTGCCGTTTGAAAACTTGCATGTTTGGGCTATGCCAGTGCACAGCACCTTGACATTGGGCCCGGACCGGGCCCTGTATGTCGGCGATCTGCCGCCCACGGGCTGGCATTGCCATGCGGCGCCGGTGCTGCTTGTGGGCCTCTCGGGCCGCTTTGCGCTGCACCTGGGGCCTGGCGTCGTCGAGTCCTGCCACAGCGCGCTGGTCGATGCGGGGGTGGAGCATCTGCTGGACCCTTGCGGCGAGCAGGTGGCGCTGATGTACCTGGAGCCCGACTCGCGCGAGGCACGTGGCCTGCGCCGCCAGTTCGATCGGCGAGGGCCCGTGATCCTGGATGCGGCCATCCCTGTAGGCGCGCGCAGCGCCATGGATGGGTACCTGCGCCACTTCGACCTGCATGCCCTGCTACGGCTGCCGTGGGCGCCGGCGGCGCCGCTCGATGCGCGCGTGCTGCGCAGCCTGCAGGCCCTGCGCACCCCGGGGGATCAGCGGCTTTTGCGCGACGGACTGGCGGCGGGCGTGCAGCTGTCGTCATCGCGCTTCAACCACCTGTTCCGCGCAGAGATGGGCGTCAGCCTGCGCAGCTACCGGGTGTGGTCGCAGGTGCGCCTGGCCATGGCGGGGCTCGCGACCAGCCCGCGCCTGACGGACGCGGCCCTGCATGGCGCGTTTTCCGACTCGGCGCATTTCAGTCGCATGTTCCGCCAGACCTTCGGCATGACGCCGTCGAGCGTGCTCAAGCCCCTGAAGGAGGTGGTGCTGGTGCCGTAGTGGTGGTCAGCGGCCGATCCGCCGTGCCAGTGCGCTGGCCGTCAGTGCCAGGCCCTCGGGCCAGTGGTCCGCAGCCAGGCCATGGGCGTAGACGGCCTCGCTCGCGGCGCGCAGCGCGCTGGCGCCGGCAGCCAGGCGGGCGCCCACCATGCCGGCGAGCACGTCGCCGGTGCCGGCGGTGGCCAGCAGGCCATTGCCCGTGGGGTTGATGGCGGGCACGCGGTCGGCTGCGCTGATCACCGTGCCCGAACCCTTGAGCACGGCCACGCAGTTGAACTGTGCGGCCAGTTGCTGGGCGGCATTCAGCCGGTCGGCCTGTACTTCGGCGGTGGTCAGGCCGAGCAGGCGGGCGGCCTCCAGGGGGTGCGGCGTGAGCACGGTGGGCTGGCCGTGCTGGCCGCGCGCCACCACCAGGGCGTGCAGTGCGGCATCGAGGGCGATGGCGTTCAGGGCGTCGGCGTCCAGCACCAGGCGTGCGGCGCGCGTGATCACCTCGCGCAGCACGCTGGCGACGGCCTCGCCGCCGCCGCAGCCGCACACCACGGTGAGTGCCGCGAGGTCCAGAGCGCCGAAGCGGCGCAGCATCAGCTCCGGCTGGCCCGTGTCCACCTCCAGATGGCCGGCATCCAGCGGGGCCACCAGCACGCGGCCCGCGCCCTGGTGCAGTGCGGCCGAGGCTGCCAGCAGGGCCGCACCGGCCATGCCCATGCCGCGCTGGGACAGGCCCTCGCCGCCGATCACGGCCACGTCGCCGTGGCTGCCCTTGTGGCTGGCGTGCTGGCGTGGCTCGGGCAGTGGCGGGCCGCAGAGCCAGGCATTGGGTGGTTCGTGCCCGGGTGCCACACCCAGGTCGTCGAGCCACACGCTGCCGGCCGCATCGCGCCCGGCGGCGGTGAACAGCCCGGGCTTGAGTGTGAGCAGGCTCAGCGTATGCCGTGGTGAGGCGGCATGGTGCAGGAGCGTTTCGGGTGCCAAGCCTGCGCCGAACTGACCCGTGTCCGCATCCAGGCCCGAGGGCAGGTCCACCGACAGTACCGGGGCGGGGCTGGCCTGCAGCTGCCGCAGGCAGGCCCGCAGGCGTTCGTTGGGTGGGCGCGCTGCGCTGCCGTGGGTGGGTGCGGTGATGCCGATGCCGAGCAGGGCATCGATGCACAGGTCTGCCTCTGTCAAGGTGTCGGGGGCAGTGTCGGCCCATTCCACGTCTGCGGCCAGGGCGCGCTCCCACGACTGGCGCGCGTCGGGCGGGGCGGTCTCGGGCGTGCCCAGCCAGGTCACCACCACGCGGCGGCCGCTGCGCCGCAGGTGCATGGCGGCCTCCAGTCCGTCGCCGCCGTTGTTGCCCGCGCCGCAGGCAATCCACACCGTACGTGCGTGGGGTGCCAGGGCCTGGGCCAGCTGCGCCACGGCCTGGCCGGCGCGCTGCATCAGCGTGTGGGGCGGCAGGCTGTCAGCGGCCGCGCGCTCGATGCGGCGCGTGGCGGCAGTGTGGTGCAGGGCGTGGGGCTGGTGGGGGGTGATGCGGTGCATGGCAGGCGGGCAATGTGGCCGCTGCATTGTGCGCCGACCTGTTCCCCGCAGGCTCAAAACCGCCGCAAGCCCAGCCCGTCGAGGTTGATCTCGGGGCTGCGCTGGGCCACCAGGTCGGCGATGGCGCGCGCGCTGCCGCTGGCCAGGGCAAAGCCGCCCGTGCCGTGGCCGGTGTTGAGCCACAGGCCGGGTATGCCGCTGGCGCCAATCACGGGCGCGCCATCGGGCAGCAGGGTGCGCGCGCCGCGCCAGGTCTGCACGCCGCCCGAGAGCTGTGCGCCGCCGGGAAACCAGTCGTTGAGCGTGCGGTACAGGCGCGCGACGGTGGGGGCGTGGTGCTCTGCGTCGGCGCTGCCCAGCTCGGCCCCGCCAGCCACGCGCACGCGCAGCCCCAGGCGGGTGATGCTGATCTGCTGCTGCACGTCGACCACGCTGGCCTGCGGGGCGTGGGTGTCTTCGCGCAGCGGCGCGCTGACGGAGTAGCCGTACACGGCCGTCATCGGCAGCGGCAGGCCGAGGGCCGGCAGAAGGGCGGCCGAGGCCATGCCGGCGCACAGCACCACGGCGTCGAAACGGCGCGGCGTGGCTTCGCCCTGCACCGCTACGCCCACGGGGTTGGTCGCCAGGCGTTCCACGCGCGTGCCAAAGGCAAACTGCACGCCCCCTGCCTGCGTACCCTGGCGCAGCAGCTGCGCGAACAGCCGGCAGTTGCCTGCAGCAGCGCCGGGCAGCGAGATGGCACCGGCCAGCGGTGTTTCGGGCGACAGCCCGGGCTCGAGCTTCTGGGCGGCGGCGGCATCGATCTCCTGCACGGCCACGCCCGCGTCGCGCAGGCACTGCAAGGCGGGTTGCAGGTGGGCGCGGTCCTGTTCGGTGCGCAGCAGCAGCAGGCGGCCGGGGCTGGCTTCGAAGTCGAGCTCGTGTTCGGTGGCGATCTCCAGCGTGCGTGCCAGGCTGTACTGGGCCAGTCCCTCAAGTGCGGTGGCCGGGCCGGGGCCGCGCTTTGCCAGGCGCTTCCAGTGCCACAGCCAGGACACGTCGGCGCGGCCGAAGCCCTGGGCCAGGCGCACGGTGGATTGCGCGCCCATGAGCCGCGCGGCCGGGGCCATGCCCGGCAGCGACCAGGGCGTCGTCAGCAGGGGGGCCAGCAGGCCGGCAGTGGCAAAGCTGGCATCTTCGGCGGCGGCGTTGCGCTGCTCGAACACGGTGACCTCATGGCCGTCGCGGGCCAGTTCGTATGCGGTGGTGACGCCGATGATGCCGGCGCCCACGATGGCAATCTTCATGAATGGGGAGTATGGGTTGCGTTTGCTGCTTTGCAGCAAACGGCAATTGTTATTTTTCTTGCAGTGCTGCTTCAATGCGCAGCCCGGCGTTGAGCACCCCGTCGTCGCGCAGCGCCCCATGCCAGACCATCAGGCCGATCGGGAGTTCCCCTCGAACGTGGCAGGGCAGCGACAGGGCGCAGCCGTCCAGCAGGTTCACCAGGCTGGTGTTGCGCAGGAGCAGGGTGTTCACGCGAAAGAACTCTTCGTCGCGCTCTGTGCCCGGGGCCACGCTGGCGATGGTGGGGGCGGTGATGGGCACCGTGGGCGAGAGCAGGGCGTCGTAGCCGTCGATGGTGGCGTGCATGCGCCGCTGCCAGTGGTGGCGGGCGTCGATGAGGGCCAGGTATTCCCAGGCGGTGAGCGTGGCGCCCTTTTCGATGCGGGCGCGCACCCGGGGGTCGTACTGGCCCCCCTTGGAGGCCAGCAACTCGCGGTGCCAGGCATAGGCCTCGGGCGGCGAGAAACCGTACGCGGGCTGCTGGGCCGACTCGGGCAGGGCGATGGTGTCGATGCGCGCTCCCGCGCGGCGCAGGGTGGCGAGCGTGCGTTCGAAGGCCTGGGCCACCGTGGCGTCCAGGCCGTCCAGGAACAGGGTGGTGGGCACGGCCAGGCGGTAGCCGGCCAATGGGGCGGGGCTGCGCGTGACGCGCGTGGCCGACAGCAGTTCGTGCACCACGATGGCATCGCCCACGCTGCGCGTCATGGCGCAGGCCGTGTCCAGCGTGGTGGACAGCGGCACGGCGCCCGAGGTGGGCACCAGGCGCTGCGTGTTCTTGAAACCCACGATGCCGTTGAGCGCGGCCGGGATGCGGATGGATCCGCCCGTATCCGAGCCCAGGCCCACGAAGGCTGCGCCGGTGGCCACCGAGACGGCCGCGCCGGAGGAGGATCCGCCTGGCACGCGCGCCTCGCCGGGCAGCGCGCCAAAGCGCGCATCCCAGGCGGCCGGGGTGCCGAAGTGGGGGTTCACCCCCACGCCGGAAAAGGCGAATTCGACCATGTTCGTGCGGCCGATGAGGCTCGCGCCGGCGGCGCGCAGCCGTGCCACGGCCGGGCTGTCCTGCTGCGCCGGGGGGCTGTCGGCGAGTGCCGTGGAGCCGGCTGCCGTCGGCTGGCCCGCGATGTCGAACAGGTCCTTGACCGAAACCGCCAGCCCGGCCAGGGGCCTTTGCGCCATGCCCGGCTGCACCACGGCGGTGCGTGCGGTATCGAAGAGGGTCTGCAGGAAGCTGTGGGTATTGGCCGGCGCTTCTGCTGCCGCGATGCAGCGTTCGAGTTCTGCGGCCGGGGTGCTGGTGCCGGCCCGCAGGGCCGAGCGGGTGGCAAGAAGGTCTGGGAGCATGGGTGTGCTAGAATCCTTGGGTTTTGCTGGGAGCAGTAGCGCTTTGTGCGTGGGGCTTGTAGCAAAACCAATCGCAAACCAGCCCTGTCAAGGTGTTGCAGCGGTCGTGGGAAACACGGCGTTGCAAATATTGGGGCTGATTTTAGACCTAACCTTTGGAGTATTCTTATGTCCGTTACCATGCGCGAAATGCTGGAAGCCGGTGTCCATTTCGGTCACCAAACCCGCTTCTGGAACCCCAAGATGGCCCCCTACATCTTCGGCCATCGCAACAAGATCCACATCATCAACCTGGAAAAGTCGCTGCCACTGTTCCAGGAAGCACAGAAGTTCGCCAAGCAACTGGCTGCCAACCGCGGCACGATCCTGATGGTCGGCACGAAGCGCCAGGCCCGCGAAATCCTGTCCACCGAGGCCCTGCGCGCCGGTGTTCCTTTCGTTGACCAGCGCTGGCTGGGTGGCATGCTGACGAACTTCAAGACCGTGAAGACCTCGATCAAGCGCCTGAAGGACATGAAGGCCCAACTGGAAACCGGCCTGGACAGCCTGAGCAAGAAGGAACAGCTCACGTTCACCCGTGAGATCGAGAAGCTCGAAAAGGACATCGGCGGCATCCAGGACATGGCTGCACTGCCAGACGCCATCTTCATCATCGACGTGGGCTTCCACAAGATCGCCGTTGCCGAAGCCAAGAAGCTCGGTATCCCGCTGATCGGCGTGGTTGACACCAACCACTCGCCCGAAGGCATCGACTACGTGATCCCCGGCAACGACGACTCGGCCAAGGCCGTGATGCTGTACGCCCGCGGTATCGCCGACGCGATCATCGAAGGCCGTGCCAATGCCGTGAACGAAGTGGTGAAGGCCGCTACGTCCGAGAGCAGCGACGAATTCGTGGAAGTGCAAGAAGCCGCCGCCTGATAGCCCGGCTGCGCGATCCGTCGCGAACAAAAGCGGGGCTCCTGGTTAGCCCCCTTTTTTTTAGCCCGAATCTGAATCGATTGAACCGAACACCGAAGGAATAAAGATGGCTGCAATTACCGCAAGCATGGTCGCCGAACTGCGTGGCAAGACCGATGCACCGATGATGGAATGCAAGAAGGCGCTGACCGAAGCCGAAGGCGACATGGCCAAGGCCGAAGAGCTGCTGCGCGTCAAGCTGGGCACCAAGGCTGGCAAGGCCGCTTCGCGCATCACCGCCGAAGGCGTGGTCGCCAGCTTCATCAATGGCACCAACGGCGCCTTGGTCGAAGTGAACAGCGAAACCGACTTCGTGAGCAAGAACGACAGCTTCATCGCACTGGCCAATGCTGCTGCCGAGCTGATCGCCAAGCACAACCCCGCCGACGTGGCCGCCCTGGGTGCTCTGGCCTACGAGCAAGACAGCTTCGGCCCCACGCTGGAAGACGTGCGCAAGGGCCTGATCGGCAAGATCGGCGAGAACATGTCGTTCCGCCGCTTCAAGCAGTTCAACGGCACCAGCAAGCTGGCCTCGTACCTGCACGGCACGCGCATCGGCGTGGTCGTCGAGTTCGAGGGCGACGAAGTGGCTGCCAAGGACGTGGCCATGCACATCGCCGCCATGAAGCCCGTGGCCCTGACCAGCGCCGACGTGCCTGCAGACCTGATCGAGAAAGAGCGCTCGGTGGCTGCCGCCAAGGCGGCTGAAGACAAGGCCAAGGCCGAAGCCGAAGGCAAGCCTGTGCAGTCCGACGAAATCGTGACCAAGCGCATCGAAGGCGGCGTGCAGAAGTTCCTCAAGGAAGTGTCTCTGTTCAACCAGGTCTTCGTGAAGGCTGCGGACGGCAAGCAGACCGTCGAGCAGATGCTCAAGGCCACCAACACCACCGTCAAGGGCTTCACCCTGTACGTGGTGGGCGAAGGCATCGAGAAGAAGGTTGACGACTTCGCCGCCGAAGTGGCCGCCCAGGTGGCTGCCGCCAAGGCCGCTGCCTGATCGCTCCCTGCAACAACCTCACCCAAGCCCTGCACCACCTACCGGAGAAGTTTCCCATGTCCAACGCTGCACCAGCCCACAAGCGCATCCTGCTCAAGCTGTCTGGTGAGGCGCTGATGGGGGATGACGCCTTCGGCATCAACCGCGCCACCATCGTGCGCATGGTGGAGGAGATCGCCGAAGTCACCCGCCTGGGTGTGCAGGTGGCGGTGGTGATCGGTGGGGGCAACATTTTCCGTGGCGTCGCGGGCGGCTCGGTCGGCATGGACCGGGCCACCGCCGACTACATGGGCATGCTGGCCACCGTGATGAACGCG
This sequence comes from Acidovorax sp. LjRoot66, assembly GCF_964253305.1. Taxonomy (NCBI): domain Bacteria; kingdom Pseudomonadati; phylum Pseudomonadota; class Betaproteobacteria; order Burkholderiales; family Comamonadaceae; genus Acidovorax; species Acidovorax sp. LjRoot66. The sequence goes on along the minus strand of NZ_CAXUQU020000001.1, from coordinate 5,277,171 downwards.
CTGGCCCTGGCCGATGCCATGGACAAGCAGGGCCTGATCGCCCGCGTGATGTCCGCCATTGCCATCGAGCAGGTGGTCGAGCCCTACGTGCGCCCCAAGGCGCTGCAGTACCTTGAAGAGGGCAAGGTGGTGGTCTTCGCGGCCGGCACAGGCAACCCCTTCTTCACCACCGACACGGCTGCGGCCCTGCGCGGTGCCGAGATAGGCGCCGAGCTGGTGCTCAAGGCCACCAAGGTGGACGGCGTTTATACTGCCGACCCCCAGAAGGATCCCACGGCCACGCGCTACACGAAGCTCAGCTTCGACGAGGCCATGTCCCGCAACCTGGGCATCATGGATGCGACTGCCTTTGCCCTGTGCCGCGACCAGAAGCTGCCGGTGCGGGTGTTCTCGATCATCAAGCACGGCGCGCTCAAGCGCGTGGTGATGGGCGAGGACGAGGGTACGCTGGTTTACGCCTGATGACGATGCACGGGCGGGCTGCGCGCCTGCCCGTCTCTGGTCTGCCCCGAGGAGAAAAACATGACGATTGCCGACATCAAGAAAAACGCTGAAACCAAGATGGACCAGTCCATCTCGGCCTTCAAGAACAACCTGCAGAAGATCCGCACGGGTCGCGCCAACCCCTCGCTGCTCGACTCCGTGCAGGTCGAGTACTACGGCTCCTTCGTGCCCCTCTCCCAGGTGGCCAACGTGGCGCTGATCGACTCGCGCACCATCAGCGTGCAGCCCTGGGAAAAGGGCATGGGCGCCAAGATCGAAAAGGCCATCCGCGAAAGCGACCTGGGCCTGAACCCCGCTTCCATGGGCGACCTGATCCGCGTGCCCATGCCGCCGATGAGCGAAGAGCGCCGCAAGGAAATGACCAAGCTGGCCCGCACCGAAGGCGAGAGCGCCAAGATCGCCGTGCGCAACCTGCGCCGTGACGCCAACGAGGCGGTCAAGAAGCTGGTCAAGGACAAGCTGGCTTCCGAAGACGACCAAAAGCGCGCCGAAGCCGACGTGCAAAAGTTCACCGACCGCCACATCCTGGAGATCGATGCGCTGGTGGCGGCCAAGGAGCAGGAAATCATGGCGGTTTGAGCCTGAGGCTCGAACATTCGCATGCCAGTATCTCCGGTGGTGCCACACCACATTGCCATCGTCATGGATGGCAACGGCCGCTGGGCCACGCGCCGTTTCCTGCCGCGCCTGGCTGGCCACAAGCAAGGGGTTGATTCATTGCGCCGCTGCGCACGCGCCTGTGTGCAGCGCGGCGTGGGTGTGCTCACCGTCTTCGCCTTCTCGTCCGAAAACTGGAACCGGCCGGCCGATGAGGTCTCTGGCCTCATGGAGCTGCTGGCCATGGCGCTGGCGCGCGAGGTGCCCCAGCTCATGAAGGACGGCGTGCGCCTGTACTTCGTGGGCGAGCGCACGGGCCTGTCGCCCAAGGTGCAGGGTGGCCTGGCCCAGGCCGAGGCCGCCACGGCCCACAACACGCGCCTGGTGCTCAACGTCTGCTTCAACTATGGCGGGCGCTGGGACATTGCCCAGGCAGCGGCGGCCCTGGCTGCCAAGGGCGAGCCGATCACCGAAGCCAGCCTGAATGCGGCCATGGGCATGTCCCACGTGCCCGACCCGGACCTTGTCGTGCGCACCGGTGGCGAGATGCGCATCAGCAACTTCCTGCTGTGGCAGATCGCGTATTCGGAGCTGGTCTTCAGTGACCGGCTGTGGCCGGATTTCGACGAATCCGCACTCGACGAAGCCATTGCGGCTTACAGTGCGCGGGAGCGCCGCTTCGGCAAAACCTCAGAACAGATCACCCTGTCCGCGCATCCCGATCCGATGCCGGGCTGAAAAGGCCCCATGCTCCAACAGCGCGTCATCACTGCCCTTGTCCTGCTGGCCATCCTGTTGCCAGCGCTGTTCTATGGCTCGCCCCTGCCCTTTACCGTGGTGGTGCTGGTGCTCATGGCCGCCGGCGCGTGGGAGTGGGGCCGGCTGTGCGGCTTTGGCCAGGCGGGCTCGCTTGCCGTGGGGGCTGCCTGCGTGGCGCTGTGCCTGGGCTCGTGGGCGCTGGGCTGGCTCACACAGCCGCTGACGGTGCTGTGGATCGTGGGCGGGGCCCTGTGGGTGCTGGGCACCGCCTGGCTGCTGCGCGCTGGCGTGCCCGGCTGGCCGCGCATCCCGGCGGCCGTGCGCCTGATTGCCGGCGTGCTGGCCCTGTGGCTGGCCTGGCTGGCGGTGGTGCAGGCGCGCCACGTGGGCATCAACTTCCTGCTGTCGGTGCTGGTCCTAGTGTGGGTGGCCGACATCTTTGCCTATTTTGCGGGCCGTGCCTTCGGCCTGCGCTTCACCAAGGGCAAGCTGGCCCCCGCCATCAGCCCCGGCAAGAGCTGGGAAGGCGTGTGGGGCGGCCTGGCGGGCGTGCTGGTGCTTTCGTTCGCCTGGGTGGCGGCCGATGCCCACTGGCAGGCCGAGGTGCTCAGTTTCTACAGCCGCATGGCCCGCCAGGGCTGGTGGCTGCTGGTGGTGGCGGCGCTGTTCATGACGGCGATGAGCGTCTCCGGCGACCTGGTGGAATCGCTCATCAAGCGCAGCGCCGGCGTCAAGGACAGCAGTGGCCTGCTGCCTGGCCACGGCGGCGTGCTCGACCGCGTGGATGCCCTGCTGCCCACCCTTCCCCTGGCCATGATGCTCACGAGCCTGACGACCCCTCTATGAAACAACGGCTTACCGTTCTTGGCTCCACCGGCTCCATCGGGACCAGCACCCTGGACGTGGTGGCGCGCCACCCTGAACGCTTCGAGATCTTTGCACTGAGCGCGGCCACGCAGGTCGACCTGATGCTGGCGCAATGCGCGCAGTTCACCCCCCGCTTTGCGGTCATGGCCAGCGCGTCCCATGCCCGTGCGCTGGAGGACAAGCTGCGCCAGAATGGCCTGGCCACCCGCGTGCTGTACGAGGCCGACGCGCTCGAAGCCATTGCCTCGCACCCCGACGTGGATGCGGTCATGGCCGCCATCGTGGGTGCGGCCGGACTGGCGCCCTGCCTGGCCGCTGCACGCGCGGGCAAGCGCCTGCTGCTGGCCAACAAGGAGGCCCTGGTGGTGGGCGGCGGCCTGTTCATGCGGACGGTGAAGGAGGGCGGGGCCACCCTGCTGCCCATCGACAGCGAGCACTCGGCCATCTTCCAGTGCCTGCCCGAAGACCCTGCCACCTGGCCGGACCGGGTGGACAGCATTTTGCTTACTGCATCGGGCGGGCCCTTCCGCCAGCGCGACCCGGCCACGCTCTCGCAGATCACGCCCGACCAGGCCTGCGCCCACCCCAATTTCTCGATGGGACGCAAGATCTCGGTCGATTCGGCCACCATGATGAACAAGGCGCTCGAAGTGATCGAGGCGCGCTGGCTGTTCGATTTGGCGCCCGACCAGATCAAGGTGGTGATCCACCCGCAGCAGATCATCCATTCCATGGTGCAGTTCAAGGACTCCTCCATCCTGGCCCAGCTGGGCACGCCCGATATGCGCGTGCCTATCGCCGTGGGCCTGGCCTGGCCCGAGCGCATTGCCAGCGGTGCCAGCCGGCTCGATTTCTCGGCGCTGAGCGCGCTGGCCTTCGAGGATGCGGACGCCATCCGCTTCCCCGGCCTGCACCTGTCCTGGCAGGCGCTCAAGGCCGCCGAGGGCACGACCGCCGTGCTCAATGCCGCCAACGAGGTGGCGGTGGGCCGGTTTTTGTCGGGTAGATTGCGTTTCGACCATATCCATGCCGTCAATCTTGCAACTTTGGACGCGGTTTCCCCCTCCAAGCCGGATTCGCTGGCAGCGCTGCTCGATCTGGACGCCCAGTCGCGCAGGGCGGCAGAGCAGGCCGCCGGCCTGCTGGCCGCCTGACCGACCCCATTCGATGGCCGCCGCTGCTGTCCCTGTTGACCCACGGAGCCTCTCATGTTGCTGACCCTTGTTGCCTTTGTCGTTGCCCTGGGCCTCCTGATCGCCGTGCACGAGTACGGCCACTACCGCGTGGCAGTGGCCTGCGGCGTCAAGGTGCTGCGTTTTTCGGTGGGCTTTGGCAAGCCGCTGTTCACCTGGCGGCCCAAAGGCTCGCCGACGGAGTTCGTGCTCGGCGCCTTCCCTTTGGGTGGCTATGTGCGCATGCTGGACGAGCGCGAGGCGCCCGTGCCCGCCGAAGAGCGGCATCTGGCCTTCAACACCCAGCCCCTGCGCGCGCGCGCAGCCATTGTGGCGGCTGGACCTATTGCCAACCTGCTGCTGGCGGTGCTGCTGTACTCCATCGTCAACTGGAACGGCGTGGAGGAGCCCAAGGCCGTGCTGGCCAGCCCCGTGGCCGGCTCGGTGGCACAGGCGGCCGGCCTGCGTGGCGGCGAATTGGTGCAGCGCGCCGCCCTGGGGTCGGATGAGCTGGAGCCCGTGCGCTCCTTCGAAGACCTGCGCTGGCTGCTGACCCGTGGCGCGCTGGAGGGCGAATCCGTGCGCCTGGACGTGCAGCCGCAGAGCGGTGCGCACCGCGAGCTGGTGCTGGACATGTCGAAAATCGACTCCCGCGAGGCCGATGCCCAGCTGTTTCGCAAGATCGGCATCCTGGGGCCCTGGACCCGGCCGGTGCTGGGCGAGGTGGTGGCCAAGGGCGCGGCAGAACGCGCGGGCCTGCAGCAAGGCGACGTGGTGCTCAAGATAGGCTCCACCGAGGTGGTGGACGGCCAGCAACTGCGCGAGCTGATCCGCCAGTCCATGCGCGGCACGGAGCCGCTGTCGCAGCCCTGGTTGATCAACCGTGCGGGGAGTTCGCTCACGCTGGACGTGCTGCCCGACGCCCAGCCCGAGCTCGGTGCCACGGTGGGCCGCATCGGCGCCTATGTGGGCGCGCCGCCCGAATTTGTAACCGTTGAATACGGCGTGCTCGAGGGTTTCTGGACCGGTGTGGTCAAGACCTGGGACGTTTCGCTGCTCACCCTGAAGATGATGGGCCGCATGGTGATCGGCGAGGCGTCCCTCAAGAATCTCAGCGGGCCCTTGACCATTGCGGACTACGCCGGCCGTTCGGCCAGCCTGGGCCTCACGCAGTATCTGGTGTTCCTGGCACTGATCAGCGTGAGCCTGGGCGTGCTGAACCTGCTGCCGCTGCCTGTTTTGGACGGTGGGCACCTGATGTATTATCTTTGGGAGGGCGTGACGGGCAAGCAAGTGTCGGACGCATGGCTGGAGCGGTTGCAGCGCGGTGGTGTCGCAGTGCTGCTCCTCATGATGTCCATTGCCCTGTTCAACGATATCACCCGGCTTTTTGGCTAACCATTTTTCCGCCCTTGCCTTGCAAGAGCGGCTCCAGCTTCATTCATGAAAAATCCAATCAATCGCCTGGGCGTGCGTACCGCATCGGCCATTGCAGCCATGGTCTTTGTCGCCAACGCGGCGTGGGCACTGGAGCCCTTCAAGGTGCAGGACATCCGCGTGGAGGGCCTGCAGCGCGTGGAGCCCGGCACCATCTTCGCATCCATGCCCCTGCGCGTGGGCGATGACTACAACGACGAGAAGGGCGCTGCGGCCATTCGCGCGCTGTTCGGCCTGGGCCTGTTCAAGGACGTGCGCCTGGAAGCCTCGGGCAACGTGCTGGTGGTGGTGGTCGAAGAGCGCCCCACCATTGCCGACGTGGACTTCGCAGGCACCCGCGAGTTCGACAAGGATGCGCTCAAGAAGAGCATGCGCGAAGTGGGCCTGACCGAAGGCCGCCCCTACGACAAGGCGCTGACCGACCGCGCCGAGCAGGAGCTCAAGCGCCAGTACATCAACAAGAGCCTGTACGGCGCCGAAGTGGTGACCACGGTGACGCCCATCGAGCGCAACCGCGTGAACCTCACGTTCTCGGTGGTCGAGGGCGAGCCCGCGCGCATCAACGAAGTGCGCCTGGTGGGCAACAAGGCCTTCAGCGAATCCACGCTCAAGGGCCTGTTCGACCAGGACACGGGCGGCTGGCTCAGCTGGTACACCAAGTCCGACCGCTACTCGCGCGCCAAGCTCAATGCTGACCTGGAAACCCTGCGCACCTACTACCTGCAGCGCGGCTACCTGGAGTTCCGTGTGGAGTCGACCCAGGTCGCGATCTCGCCGGACAAGCAGGGCATCTCGATCACCGTGAACGTGTTCGAAGGCGAGCGCTACGTGGTCTCGGGCGTCAAGCTCGAAGGCAACTACCTGGAGCGCGAGGACGAATTCAAGTCGCTGATCACCATCCGTGCGGGCGAGCCCTACAACGCCGACCAGGTGACCGAGACAACCAAGGCCTTCTCCGAGTACTTCGGCCGCTTCGGCTTTGCCTTTGCGCGTGTGGAAGCCGTGCCCGAGATCGACCGCGAGAACAACCGCGTGGCCCTGGTGCTGCAGGTCGAGCCCTCGCGCCGCGCCTATGTGCGCCGCATCAACGTGAGCGGCAACAACCGCACCCGCGATGAAGTGATCCGCCGCGAGTTCCGCCAGTACGAAGCCTCCTGGTACGACGGCGAACGCATCCGCCTGTCGCGCGACCGCGTGGACCGCCTGGGCTTCTTCACCGAAGTCAACGTCGAGACGCAGGAAGTGCCCGGCTCGCCCGACCAGGTGGACCTGGTGATCAACGTGGCTGAAAAGCCCACGGGCTCGCTGCAGATGGGCGTGGGCTTCTCCAGTGCCGAGAAGGTGGCCCTGTCCTTCGGTATCAAGCAGGAGAACTTCTTCGGCTCGGGCAACTACTTGGGCGTGGACGTCAATACCAGCAAGTACCGCCGCACCCTGGTGTTCAGCACCACCAACCCGTACTTCACCGATGAAGGCATCTCGCGCACGGTGGACCTGTACTACCGCACCGACAAGCCGTACGAGGACCAGGGCGGCAACTACCAACTGGTGACCACCGGCGGATCGATGCGCTTTGGCGTGCCCTTCAGCGAGACGGACACGGTGTTCTTCGGTGGTGGCCTGGAGCAGACCACCATCAAGCCTGGCACCAACATTCCGGCCACCTACCTGGCCTATGCCGACAACTTCGGCTACAAGAGCACCTCGATTCCGCTGACCATCGGCTGGTCGCGCGATGACCGCGACAGCGCGCTGGCACCCAACTCGGGCCGCTACCAGCGCGTGAACTCCGAGTGGTCGGTGGCGGGCGATGCCCGCTACGTGCGCGCCAACTACCAGTACCAGCAGTACGTGCCGCTGAACAAGCGCTTCACGCTGGCCTTCAATGGCGAACTGGGCATTGGCAAGGGCATGAACGGCCGGCCGTTCCCGGTGTTCAAGAACTTCTACTCGGGCGGTCTCGGTTCGGTGCGTGGTTTCGACCAGGGCACCCTGGGCCCGCGCGACGTGACGGGCTCCTCCCTGGGCGGCCCGAAGAAGGTCACCCTCAATGCCGAGCTGATCGCACCCTTCCCGGGTGCGGGCAACGACCGTACGCTGCGCGTCTTCACCTTCATGGATGTAGGCAATGTGTATGGCGAGCATGAAAAAGTAACCGCCAGCGACATGCGAGCCTCCGTGGGGCTGGGCCTGAGCTGGATTTCCCCGCTGGGCCCCCTGCGCCTGGCCTTTGCACAACCGGTACGCAAGTTTGCTGGCGATAGAATCCAGAAACTGCAATTCCAGATTGGAACGTCTTTCTAATGAAATCCCTTTCCCGCCATTTCGCCTTGGCCCTGCTGTTCGGCACGTTTGCCATGGCCGCGCCCGTACAGGCGCAAGAATCGTTCAAGGCTGGCCTGGTCAACATCGACCGCATCTTCCGTGAAGCCAACACCTCCAAGGCGTCGCAGGCCAAGCTCGAGCAGGAGTTCGCTCGCCGCGAAAAAGAGCTGGTGGACATGGGCAACTCCCTGAAGACCGCCTCCGAGAAGTTCGAACGCGAAGCCCCGACCCTGGCCGAAAGCCAGCGCAATACCCGCCAGCGCCAGCTGGTGGACCAGGACCGTGACTTCCAGCGCAAGCGCCGGGAGTTCCAGGAAGACCTGAGCGCCCGCCGCAACGAAGAACTCGCCGCCGTCGTGGACCGTGCCAACAAGGTCGTCAAGCAGGTGGCCGAGGCCGAGAAGTACGACGTGATCCTGCAGGAAGCGGCCTACATCAACCCCAAGCACGACATCACCGACAAGGTGATCAAGGCGCTCAATGCCGCGCCTGCTGCCAAGTAAGCACCGGCAGCGCAATCCGGCAGGTGGCGCGTGAGCTTGCTTCTCGGGCACATCGTCGATGCGCTGGGTGGCTCGCTGGAGGGAGGGACGGGTGACACCCCCATCTCCCGCATCGCGCCCCTGGAGGTTGCGGGGCCGGGCGACCTCAGTTTCCTGAGCAACCCCCGCTACCAGCAGCAACTGGCCGCCTCCCGGGCGGCCTGTGTCATTGTGGCGCCTGCCATGCGCGATGCCGCCGTGGCACGCGGCGCCTGCATCGTGGTGGACAACCCCTATGTTTACTTCGCCCGCGCCACGCAGCTGTGGCGCCAGCACACGGCGCCCGCAGGGCAGGGCGGGGTACATGCCAGCGCTGTGGTCGATGCGTCGGCGCAGGTGCATCCCAGCGCCACCATCGGCCCGCTGTGCGTGGTCGAGCGGGGTGCGCACATCGGCGCAGGCACGGTGCTCAAGTCCCGCGTCACGGTCGGTGAAGGCTGCCGCATCGGCGAGCGCTGCATCGTCCACGCGGGTGTGGTGATCGGTGCCGACGGCTTCGGCTTTGCGCCCGAGAAGGGGCAGTGGGTCAAGATCGAGCAACTGGGCGCGGTGCGCATCGGTGACGATGTGGAGATCGGGGCCAACACCTGCATCGATCGCGGGGCGCTGGACGATACCGTCATCGAGGACGGCGTCAAGCTCGACAACCTGATCCAGATCGGCCACAACGTGCGCATCGGCAAGCACTCGGCCTTGGCCGGCTGCGTGGGCGTGGCCGGCAGCGCGACCATCGGCGCGCACTGCACCGTGGGTGGCGGTGCCATTGTCCTGGGCCACCTCACGCTGGCGGACAATGTGCACATATCAGCGGCCACCGTGGTCACCCGCTCGCTGACGCGGCCGGGTCAGTACACCGGCATGTTCCCCATCGACGACAATGCGCGTTGGGAAAAAAACGCTGCAACACTGAAACAACTGCACAGCTTGCGCGATCGCATCAAGGCGCTCGAGCAGGCTCTCAAGGCAGCATGAACGGAAGAACAACTCGATGATGGATATTCACGCGATTCTCAAGCAACTGCCGCACCGCTACCCGTTCCTGCTGGTGGACAAGGTGCTGGAGCTGGAGAGCAACACCCGCATCAAGGCGATCAAGAACGTCACCTTCAACGAGCCATACTTCATGGGGCACTTTCCGGGGCGTCCCGTGATGCCCGGCGTGCTGATCCTCGAAGCCCTGGCCCAGGCCGCCGGGCTGCTGGCGTTCGACGCCATGGGCAAGGTGCCCGATGAGAACAACATCTACTACTTCGTGGGCATCGATGGCGCGCGCTTCAAGCGCCCCGTGGAGCCTGGCGACCAGCTCATCCTGTCGATCACCATCGACCGCGTGCGCGGCGGCATCTGGAAGTTCAAGGGCGTGGCCAGCGTGGGCGACGAAGTGGCCTGCGAGGCCGAACTCATGTGCACCATGCGCAGCGTCAACTGACCTTTTTCCGCCGGTTGTCGAACGTGAGCAATATCCATCCCACAGCCGTCGTCGCCGACGGCGCCCGCCTGGCCCCGTCGGTGCAGGTGGGCCCTTATGCCGTGGTCGGTCCGAACGTGGTGATCGGTGCCGGCACCACGGTGGGGGCGCACTGCGTCATCGAGGGCCACACCACCATCGGGCAGGACAACCGCATCTTCCAGTTCGCCTCGCTGGGCGCGGCCCCGCAGGACAAGAAGTACGCGGGCGAGCCCACGCGCCTGGTGATCGGCGACCGCAACACCATCCGCGAGTTCTGCACGCTGAACACCGGCACGGTGCAGGACCGCAGCGAGACCACGGTGGGCGACGACAACTGGATCATGGCCTATGTGCATGTGGCGCACGACTGCGCCATCGGCCACCAGACCACCCTGGCCAATAACACCACGCTGGCCGGCCACGTGGAGGTGGGCGACTGGGCCACCGTGGGCGGCCTCACGGGCGTGCTGCAGCGCATGCGCATCGGCGCGCACACCATGGTCGGTTTCTCCAGCCACGTCAGCAAGGATGTGCCACCCTACATGGTGGTGGACGGCAACCCCCTGGCCGTGCGCGGTGTGAACCTGGTTGGCCTGCGCCGGCGCGATTTTTCGGCCCAGCGCATTGCCGCCATCCGCGAAATGCACAAGCTGCTGTACCGCCAGGGGCTGACCCTGGATGAGGCACGCAAACACATCCTTGCCCTGCCTGGTGACATGCCCGAGGCGGCCGGCGACGTGGCGCTGATGGATGCTTTCCTCGGCAGCGCCGCCCACGGCATCGCGCGCTGATTTCCCACCAAGAGACTGCTGAATGAAGGACAAGGCGCCCCGCGTGGCGATGGTCGCAGGCGAGGCCTCGGGCGACCTGCTGGCCGGCCTGCTGCTTGACGGTGTGCAGGCCCGCTGGCCTGCCGCCACGGCGCACGGCATCGGCGGGCCGCAGATGGCCAAACGCGGCTTTGCGGCCTGGTGGCCCAGCGACAAGCTGGCCGTGCACGGCTACAGCATGGAGGTGCTGCGCCGCCTGCGCGAGCTGCTGGGCATCCGCAAAGCGCTGCGCATCCGCCTGCTGGCCGACCGGCCCGACATCTTCATCGGCGTGGATGCGCCCGATTTCAACCTGGGGCTGGAGGCGGACCTGCGGGCTGCCGGCATTCCCACCGTGCACTTCGTGTGCCCCTCCATCTGGGCCTGGCGCGCAGACCGCATCGAGAAGATCCGCAGAAGTGCGGGCCATGTGCTGTGCATCTTCCCGTTCGAGCCGGAGTTGCTGGCCAGGAACGGCATTGCCGCCACCTACGTCGGCCACCCTCTGGCCAGCGTGATCCCCGAGGTGCCCGACCGCGCCGGCGCGCGGGCGCGCCTGGGCCTGGCCGACACCGATGAAGTGCTGGCCATCCTGCCCGGCAGCCGCTCGGCCGAGGTGCAGTACATCTCGCCCGCGTTCTTCGCGGCCGCCGCCTTGCTGCGCAAGGCGCGCCCGAACCTGCGCATGGTGGTGCCTGCCGTGCCCGCGCTGCAACCGCGCATCGAAGAGGCTGCGCGTGCACATGGCGTGGCCGATGCGCTGCAGATCGTCACCGGCCAGTCGCACACCGTGCTGGCGGCCTGCGATGTGACGCTGATCGCCAGCGGCACGGCCACGCTGGAGGCAGCGCTGTTCAAGCGCCCCATGGTCATCGGCTACCACATGCACCCCTTGAGCTGGTGGCTCATGAAGCGCAAGCAGCTGCAGCCCTGGGTAGGGCTGCCCAACATCCTGTGCGGCGAATTCGTGGTGCCCGAGCTGATTCAGGGCGCGGCCACGCCGCAGGCGCTGTGCGACGCCACCTTGCAATGGTTTGACGCAAAAGTGCAGCATCCCGCTACCATCACGGCTTTGGAGCAGCGTTTTTCCGCGCTGCACGCGAGCCTGCGGCGCGACACTTCCCAACTGGCTGCCGATGCGATCGAGAAAATCCTTGCCACCACCACCGCTGCTGTTTGAACAGGTGAGCCTGGACTGGCATCCGCCCGGTCTGGTGGCTGGCGTGGACGAGGCCGGCCGCGGCCCGCTGGCCGGGCCTGTGGTGGCTGCCGCCGTCATCCTCGATGACCTGCGCCCCATTGCCGGGCTGGACGATTCCAAGAAGCTCACGGCGCTGCGCCGCGAGGCCCTGTTCGACGAGATCCGTGCCAAGGCGCTGTGCTTTGCCATTGCCGAGGCCAGCGTGGAAGAGATCGACCAGCTGAACATCCTGCAGGCCACGCTGCTGGCCATGCGCCGTGCCGTGATGGGCCTGCGCCTCAAGCCCGTGCGCGTGCTGGTGGACGGCAACCAGTTGCCCCGGCTCGACGTCCCGTCCGAGGCCATCGTCAAGGGCGACGCGCTGGTGAAATCCATCTCGGCCGCCTCCATCCTTGCCAAGGTCCACCGCGACCGCTGGTGCAACGAGGTGCACGAGCATTTTCCGCACTACGGCTTTTCGGCCCACAAGGGCTACGGCACCGTGGTGCACATGGAAGCCCTGCGTGCCCATGGCGCCTGCATCCACCATCGGCGCTCGTTTGCCCCGGTGGCCCAGGTGCTGGTGCAGTCCTCCTCATCATCCCTCTCCGTTTCCCAGGGCATCGGCGCGTGACGCGCTGCGGCTCTGCCGTTCCATGACCTCTTCTTCCGTCACTGCCATCCATTCGCGCGGCAACGCCTGGGTCAAGGACCTGCGCCGCCTGGCGCAGGACAATGGCGCCTACCGCAAGCAGGGCCGCGTCTGGCTCGAAGGCGACCACCTGTGCCGTGCGGCGCTGGAGCGCGGCGTGGTGCCGGCCGTGGCGGTGTTCGCCGAATCGCTGTGGCCCACGGCCCAGCCCGAATGGGGCAAGGCCGCGCCCAAGGTCGTGGTGCTGGCCGACGCGCTGTTTGCCGACATCAGCGGGCTGGAGTCGCCGGCAAAGATGGGCTTCGTGCTCGACCTGCCCGAGGGTGGGTCGCCCCGGCCCGGCGTGGCCGCCGTGGTGCTCGACAGCGTGCAGGATGCGGGCAATGTCGGCTCCATTTTGCGCAGTGCCTCGGCCTTCGGATTTAGGCAGGTGCTGGCGCTCAAGGGCAGTGCTGCGCTGTGGTCGCCCAAGGTTCTGCGTGCGGGCATGGGCGCGCATTTTGCGCTCGACCTGGTCGAGGGCCTCGCGCCCGAGGACCTTGCCGACCTGGATCTGCCGATGCTGGTCACCAGCTCGCACCAGGGCGACTACCTGCACCGCGCCGATCTGCCCTGGCCCTGCGCCTGGGTCATGGGGCACGAAGGGCAGGGCGTGAGCACCGTGCTGCAGGAGCGCGCCAGCCAGCACATCCGCATCGCCCAGCCGGGCGGGGAGGAGTCGCTCAATGTGGGCGCGGCCGCTGCCATCTGCCTGCATGCGAGTGCGGCGCAGTGTGCGCTGCAGGCGGGGCGCTGAACCACCGCCTCGCAAGGCCAAAGCCGTGAATTACTGGTTCCGCAGAAACTGCTGGATGAAGTCACCCTGGTTGGAAGCATCCTGGTGGGTGGTGAACACTAGCTTCTGACCTTCCACGCGCAACTTCATCTCGGCGCCGAACTGGCACTGGATCTGGCCCAGCGACGCGGCCTTGGCCTTGAAGCTCGCATTGCTCTTGCACATGCTGTCCATCTGCGAAGCTACCTCACCGCAGAAACTGGCGATGCTGAGCTTCTTGAGCTTGTCGTCGTCGATGGACTTCCAGTCCACCGCCGTCTTTACTGGGCTGCCGCAGGCGGAGCTGGCCGAGGTGTCGGTGCTGGCCAGGTCCGTCTGTGCCGACGCCAGGTGTTTGTCGCGGTCGAAGCGGGCCAGCTTTTCCTGCACGCCGTCCTTTTGCTGGCGCGCATAGGCGCTCTTGAGCTCGGCTACGTTCAAGGCCTTGCTCTTCTTCTCGTCGAACGACAGGTCCACCGCGCCCTGGCGGCCCGGCAGGTAGGTGACATAGCGCTCGCCACTGCCGTAGCGGTTGGTCTGCTTCTGCACCAAGCCCCAGTCCCGGCCATCGAGCGTGGTCACATAGGCCTCGGTGCCGCTACCGCGCTGCTCCTGCTTGCCCAGGAAGATCACCTTGTCGATGGGGCTGTTGAAGCCGCTCACGCGCATCAGCGCGGCCTTGCCGTCCGTGGTCGGTGCCAGCACCACCTCCAGACCTTGCGGGCCCGAGAATACTTGCGGGTAGGCCGCCAGGTCCTGCGCGCCGGCCAGGGTGGACAACAGTGCGCATGCCCATGCAATCGAAGTCTTCTTGGTCATCCCATCTCTCTTTGTGGTGTCTACGGTGCGGCAAAGTCTATCGGAGGGCCCTGGCCGGTCCTGCCTGCTGCGGCGCGAAGTTGTGTCGGTTCGTGAAAAGCTTCTCGGTTGCGCCGCGGCGGTGGGGTGGTAGCAGTCCGAGGCGGGTCCTGCTCTGTCACAAGGCGCTGGAATCGTCGCTGCTTGTTACAATCAAGTTTGCTATACAAACAATAGCGAACGAGAAAGGGCACGCCGCCGTGCCGCCGTGGCCGCGGAGCACTTCAGCAGCGGCAGTGGAGGGGAATGTACCGGGCTGGCACGGAAAGATGGGCCTCTCAGGCTACAATTGGAGGCTTTCCCGCAAACACGTCGCCCGGCCGCACTCAAAGCAAACCTCCCACAAACAGCAGTCCCAGGATCACTTCCTGCGACTCCGGGCGACCGTAACCATTCGGAGAACCCAGTGCTTTTGTCTCTCAAGGGAACCTTCCCGCCCGCCATCCTGGCGCTCGCAGACGGCACGGTCTTTATCGGCAATTCGATCGGTGCCACCGGCACCACCGTCGGCGAAGTGGTGTTCAACACCTCCATCACCGGCTACCAGGAAATCCTTACCGACCCGAGCTACTGCCAGCAGATCGTCACCCTGACGTATCCGCACATCGGCAACTACGGCGTCAGCCCCGAGGATATCGAAGCCGACAAGGTCCATGCCGCAGGCCTGATCATCAAGGATCTGCCGCTCATTGCCAGCAACTTCCGCTCCACCGAGACGCTGTCCCAGTACCTCGTGCGCGAGCGCACCGTCGCCATCTCCAACATCGACACCCGCAAGCTCACCCGCCTGCTGCGCGAAAAGGGCGCCCAGAACGGCGCCATTGTCGGCCTGGCCGAAGGCCAGGAAGTGACGCAGGCGCTGATCGACCAGGCGCTGGCAGCTGCCAAGGCCGCGCCCAACATGGCCGGGCTGGACCTGGCCAAGGTGGTGTCGACCCAGGCTGCCTACGAGTGGACCGAGACCGAATGGGTGCTGGGCAAGGGCTACGGCACGCTCGAAGCACCGCAGTTCCATGTGGTGGCCTACGACTACGGCGTGAAGAAGAACATCCTGCGCATGCTCGCGCAGCGCGGCTGCAAGGTCACCGTGGTGCCGGCGCAGACGCCCGCAGCCGACGTGCTGGCCATGAAGCCCGATGGCGTGTTCCTCTCCAACGGCCCTGGCGACCCGCAGCCTTGCGACTACGCCATCGAGGCCACGCGCACTATCGTCGAAAGCGGTATGCCCACTTTCGGCATCTGCCTGGGCCACCAGATCATGGCCCTGGCCGCTGGCGCCAAGACCTTCAAGATGACGCACAGCCACCACGGTGCCAACCACCCCGTGAAGGACCTGGATACGGGCCGCGTGAGCATCACCAGCCAGAACCACGGTTTTGCGGTGGAGATGGATTCGCTGCCCGCCAACCTGCGCGCCACGCACGTCAGCCTGTTCGACGGCACGCTGCAGGGCCTGGTGCACAAGGACAAGCCGGCGTTCTGCTTCCAGGGCCACCCCGAGGCATCGCCCGGCCCGCACGACATCGCCTACCTGTTCGACCGCTTCACCGACGCGATGCGCAGCGCGCGCACCCAGTAAGCACAACGAAGGAATCGCGCCATGAAACTCTTCAGCTTCCCCGCCGCCTCGCTCGAAAAAGCCATCCACAAGCGTGTGCTGACCCTGCCGTCGCCGCACCGCGAATGGTTTACCGAACGCTGGTCGCAAAAGCCCTACAAGAAGTCCTTCATCGAGAACAAGGCCATGCCGCTGGTCACGCTGGTGGCCAAGGGCAAGACCTGGGACGACGAAACCTTCGCCGAAGCCATGGCCGAGTGGGACGTGACGTTTTATGACGCAGAGACCGAAGTGCTGCTTCCCCTGGTGCAGGGCGATGGCCTGCTGCAGCTGATGCAGAAGAACCTGCCGCCCGAGCGCGCGCAGGCGCTCATCGCCAGGCTGAAGGTGCGGCGCGACGCCGCAGCCCCCGCCACTGCGCCCACCAGCCCCCAGGCAGCCGAACCCACGATCGACTGATCGACGCAACATGCCAAAACGTACAGACATCAAAAGCATTCTCATCATCGGCGCTGGCCCGATCATCATCGGCCAGGCCTGCGAGTTCGACTACTCCGGCGTGCAGGCCTGCAAGGCCCTGCGCGAAGAGGGCTACAAGGTCATCCTGATCAACAGCAACCCCGCGACGATCATGACCGACCCGGCCACGGCCGACGTGACCTACATCGAGCCCATCACCTGGCAGACGGTCGAGAAGATCATCGCCAAGGAGCGCCCCGACGCCATCCTGCCGACCATGGGTGGCCAGACGGCGCTCAACTGCGCCCTGGACCTGTGGCACCACGGCGTGCTCGACAAGTACAAGGTCGAGCTCATCGGCGCCACGCCCGAGGCCATCGACAAGGCCGAAGACCGCCTGAAGTTCAAGGACGCGATGACCAAGATCGGCCTGGGCTCGGCGCGCTCGGGCATCGCCCACAGCATGGAAGAGGCCTGGGGCGTGCAAAAGCAGGTGGGCTTCCCCACCGTGATCCGCCCCAGCTTCACGCTGGGCGGCACGGGCGGCGGCATCGCCTACAACCCCGAAGAGTTCGAGACCATCTGCAAGCGCGGCCTGGAAGCCTCGCCCACCAACGAGCTCTTGATCGAAGAGTCGCTGCTCGGCTGGAAAGAGTACGAGATGGAAGTGGTTCGCGACAAGGCGGACAACTGCATCATCATCTGCTCCATCGAGAACCTGGACCCGATGGGCGTGCACACCGGCGACTCGATCACCGTGGCCCCGGCGCAGACGCTGACCGACAAGGAATACCAGATCATGCGCAACGCCTCGCTGGCGGTGCTGCGCGAGATCGGTGTGGACACGGGCGGCTCCAACGTGCAGTTCTCGATCAACCCCGAAGACGGCCGCATGGTCGTGATCGAGATGAACCCGCGCGTTTCGCGCTCCTCGGCACTGGCCTCCAAGGCCACGGGTTTCCCCATCGCCAAGGTCGCTGCCAAGCTGGCCGTGGGCTACACGCTCGACGAGCTGCGCAACGAGATCACGGGCGGCGTCACGCCGGCCTCGTTCGAACCGTCCATCGATTACGTGGTCACCAAGATCCCGCGTTTCGCGTTCGAGAAGTTCCCGACCGCCGACAGCCGCCTGACCACGCAGATGAAGTCCGTGGGCGAGGTCATGGCCATGGGCCGCACCTTCCAGGAATCCTTCCAGAAGGCCCTGCGCGGCCTGGAAGTCGGCGTGGACGGCATGAACGAGAAGACCCAGGACCGCGAAGTGCTCGAAAAGGAGCTGGGCGAGCCTGGTCCCGAGCGCATCTGGTATGTGGGCGATGCCTTCGCCATGGGCCTGTCGGTGGACGAAGTTTTCGAGCTGACCAAGATCGACCGCTGGTTCCTGGTGCAGATCGAGCAGATCGTGAAGATCGAACTCGACATCGACAAGCTGGCCGCTGAAAAGGGCGAGGGCGCCCTGGCGGCGTTGGACGCGCCCACGCTGCGCACGCTCAAGCAAAAGGGCTTCTCCGACCGCCGCCTGGCCAAGCTGCTCAAGACCACTGAGAAGGCCGTGCGCGAAGCGCGCCGTGCGCTCAATGTGCGCCCCGTCTACAAGCGCGTGGACACCTGCGCCGCCGAGTTCGCCACCAACACCGCCTACCTGTACTCCACGTACGAAGACGAGTGCGAAGCCGAGCCGACGAACAACAAGAAGATCATGGTGCTCGGCGGCGGCCCCAACCGCATCGGTCAGGGCATCGAGTTCGACTACTGCTGCGTGCACGCGGCGCTGGCGATGCGCGAGGACGGCTACGAGACCATCATGGTCAACTGCAATCCCGAGACTGTCTCCACCGACTACGACACCTCCGACCGCCTGTACTTCGAACCCGTGACGCTCGAAGACGTGCTGGAGATCGTGGACAAGGAAAAGCCGGTCGGCGTGATCGTGCAGTACGGCGGCCAGACGCCCCTGAAGCTGGCCCTGGGCCTGGAAGCCGAAGGCGTGCCGATCATCGGCACCAGCCCCGACATGATCGATGCTGCCGAAGACCGCGAGCGCTTCCAGAAGCTGTTGGGTCAACTGGGCCTGCGCCAGCCGCCCAACGCCACGGCCCGCACCGAACCCGAGGCCCTGGAAAAGGCTGCCGCCCTGGGCTACCCCCTGGTGGTGCGCCCCAGCTACGTGCTGGGTGGCCGTGCGATGGAAATCGTGCACGAGCAGCGCGACCTGGAGCGCTACATGCGCGAAGCCGTCAAGGTGAGCAATGACTCGCCCGTGCTGCTGGACCGCTTCCTGAGCAACGCCATCGAGTGCGACGTGGACTGCGTGCGCGACTCCGCAGGCGTCACCTTCATCGGCGGCGTGATGGAACACATCGAGCAGGCCGGCGTGCACAGCGGCGACTCCGCCTGCTCGCTGCCCCCGTACTACCTGTCGCAGCCGACCATCGACGAGATCAAGCGCCAGACCGCTGCCATGGCCGAAGGCCTGAGCGTGGTGGGCCTGATGAACGTGCAGTTCGCCATCCAGGAAGTCGACGGCAAGGACGTGATCTATGTGCTCGAAGTGAACCCCCGCGCCTCGCGCACGGTGCCCTTCGTGAGCAAGGCCACCGGCATCCAGTTGGCCAAGGTGGCCGCGCGCTGCATGGCCGGCCAGACGCTGGCCTCGCAGGGCATCACCAAGGAAGTGACGCCGCCGTACTTCAGCGTGAAGGAGGCCGTGTTCCCCTTCGTGAAGTTCCCCGGCGTGGACACCATCCTCGGCCCCGAGATGAAGTCCACCGGCGAAGTCATGGGCGTGGGCAAGACCTTCGGCGAAGCCTTCGTGAAGAGCCAGCTCGGCGCGGGCACCAAGCTGCCCACCTCGGGCAAGGTGTTCCTCACCGTGAAGAATGCCGACAAGCCGCGCGCCGTCGACATCGCACGCCAGCTCGTGGCCCTGGGCTTCGAGCTCGTGGCCACCAAGGGCACGGCAGCGGCCATCGAAGCGGCCGGCGTGCCGGTCAAGGTGGTCAACAAGGTGACCGAAGGCCGCCCGCACATCGTGGACATGATCAAGAACAACGAGATCGTGATGGTCATCAACACCGTGGAAGAGCGCCGCAACGCGATCGCCGATTCACGCGCCATCCGCACCTCGTCGCTGCTGGCCCGGGTGACCACCTTCACCACCATCTTCGGCGCCGAAGCGGCCGTGGAAGGCATGAAGTACCTGGACAACCTGGACGTGTACTCGGTGCAGGAGCTGCACGCGCAGTTGGCTGCCGCCTGATCCGGCGCCGGCAACGGCCCCAAGGCCCCGTGAAGCGCAGCCCTGGCTGCCTCCACGGGGCTTTTTCATGGCGCAGCGGGGGCGGGCAAGCCCTGTTGCCTGCCCGTGGCGCTTGCCGTTAGATTGGCGCCATGCCCGCAGTCCATGCTCCTGCCACGTCGCCCTTGCGCCAGTGGACGACCGATGGGGTCGCGCCCGCGGCGCGCCTGGACTACTGGGTGGGCGCCATCTGCGAGGCCTTTCTGGAGATGGGCTGCAGCTCGCGCGAGGCCCCTGTGTTTGGCGGGGTGCTGCAGAGCCTGGCGGTGCAGGCCCTGTCGGTCAACCAGGTACGCGCCTCCACGCAGGACGTGTACCGCACGCCAGCGGGCATTGCACGCAGCCGTAACCTGCCGTTCTACCTGATCGCCCAGGCAGAGAGCGCGTGGCATGTGCGCCAGGACGGGCAGGTGGCCCACCTGCGCCCGGGCGACGTGGTGCTGCTGGACTCGGCGCGGCCCTACGAGCTGCATTTTCCCGAAGGCGTGGGCTGCGTCTCGCTGCAGCTGCCGCGCGCCTGGGTGGGCCAATGGCTGGCCCAGGCAGAGGCGCGGGGGCCCCGCGTGGCCTGGCGCGACCAGGGCTGGGGCCAGAGCCTCGGAGCCCTGGCCGTGCAGCTTGCGCGCGACCCGGCCTCGGCCCAGGCCTTGCCGCCCGCGCTGCTGTCGGACCACCTGGGTGCCTTGCTGTGTGCTGCGCTGGAGCCGCCTGCGGCGCCGGCGGCCTCAGCGGGCCAGGGCCTGCATGCCCACCTGTGCGCACTGCTGCGGGGGCGCGTCGACCAGCCCGGCGTATCGGCCCAGGCCCTTGCGCAGGAGGCTGGCGTCTCCCCGCGCACGCTGCACCGCGCGTTTGCGGCGCAGGGCGGCACCTTCGCGGGCACGCTGCGCCAGTTGCGCCTGGTGCGCGCGGCGCAGCTGCTGCGCCGGCCCCAGCTGGCGCATGTGGCGGTGGCCGAGATCGGGCGGCGCTGCGGCTTTGCCGATGCATCGCACTTTGCGCGCGTTTTTCAGCAGGCCATGGGGGTGCCGCCCGCGCAGTGGCGGCGTGGCGGTTGATGCGGACTTGCCTGCACCCGGCCAGGTGTCTGCGCCCTTCATTCTGACCTGCCCCAAAGCGCGGCAGGGGGCGTCTCACGCGGGCATGTACTGGCGCAGGAACAGTTCCAGCTCGTCGGCCGGCAGCGGCCGGCTGAACAGGTAGCCCTGGGCCTCGTCGCAGCCCTGCTCGCGCAGGAAGGCCAGTTGTTCCGGTGTCTCCACACCCTCGGCCGTGGTGCGCATGCCCAGGGCCTGGGCCATGCGGATGATGGCGCTGACGATGGCGCGGTCGTTGCCGTCATCGCCCAGGTCGCGCACGAAGGATTGGTCGATCTTGAGCTTGAAGATCTGAAAGCGCTTGAGCTGGCTCAGGGATGAGTAGCCGGTGCCGAAGTCGTCCATGGACATGCGCACCCCGCGCGAATGCAGGCTGTCCATGGTGGCCACGGCCGAATGCGGGTCGTCCACCGCCACGCCCTCGGTCAGCTCCAGCTCCAGGCAGTCGGGGGGCAGTTCGAAGATGGTCAGGATGCGGCTCACCAGTTCGGGCAGCTGCGGCTGGCGGAACTGGATGGCCGACAGGTTGACCGCCATGGTCAGCGCGGGAAAGCCGTTCTCGTGCCAGTCCTTGAGCTGCGTGAGCGCGGTGCGCAGCACCCACTCGCCGATCTGCAGGATCTGGCCGCTGTCCTCGGCGATGGGGATGAACTCGGTGGGTGTGATGCTGCCCATCTGTGGGTGGTCCCAGCGGAGCAGGGCCTCCACGCTGTGCACCTGGCCCGTGGCCAGGTGGATCTGGGGCTGGTAGTGCAGGTGCAGCTGACCACGCTCGAGCGCTCGGCGCAGGGCATTCTCGATCTGCAGGGCGCGCACCGACTGGGCCTGCATCTCGGGCGTGAAGAAGCGGAAGGTGTTGCGCCCGTCGAGCTTGGCGCGGTACATCGCCACGTCGGCCGACTGGGTCAGTGTGTCGAAATCGCTGCCGTCCTGCGGGAACAGGGCGATGCCCATGGACGGCGCCATGGTCAGCTCGTGGTGGTCGATCTGGTAGTGCTGGCGCGAGGCCTCCTGCAGCTTGCCGGCCACGCGCGCGGCCCCATGGGCGTTGGCGCCCGGCAGCAGCAGGATGAACTCGTCGCCGCCCAGGCGCGAGACGGTGTCCTTGTCGCGCACCACGGCGCGCAGGCGCTTGGCGATCTCCACCAGCAGGGCATCGCCCACGCGGTGGCCCAGAGAGTCGTTGACGTGCTTGAAATGGTCCAGGTCCAGGAAGATCAGCGCCAGCGGCGTATGGCCCTCCTGCGCCACGCGGATGGCCTCCTGGGCCCGCTCGGACAGCAGGGCGCGGTTGGGCAGGCCGGTCAGCGGGTCGTAGTGGGCCAGCCAGTAGATACGGTCCTGGTCGGCCTTGCGGTCGCTGATCTCGCGGTGCAGGTTGTCCACCGTGTCGCGCAGTTCGCGCGTGCGGTCCTGGACCTGCTGCTCCAGCTCCTCGTGCACGCGTGCCAGCGCCTCCTGGGCCTGCTTGCGCTCGGAGATGTCCATGGTGATCCAGATCGATCCCTGGTCCGGGTCGTCGGGGTCGATGAACTTGGCGCGCACCTCGCAGGTGAGCGGTGTGCCGTCCCTGCGGCACAGCACCACTTCGCCCTCGTACGACTGGCCGGCCGCGAGCACCGGGTAGCAGCGGTGGCCGACTTCCTCCCAGTCCTCGTCGCTGGCATACCAGCGGCGCGACGGGCTGCCCGCCAGTTCGCCGGGGCCATAGCCCAGCATGTGCTCGAAGTGGCGGTTGCAGCGGGTCAGGTGCCGGTCGCGCAGGAACACGATGCCCACCATGGCCTGGTCGAACAGCACCTGCTTTTCGCGCACAGCAGCGCTCAGCAGGGCCTGGGCCTGTTTGTGCTCGTCGATATCGTCGAGGATCCAGATCGACCCCTCGCTGGTGTCGGCCGGGTTGATCAGCCGGCCCGTGAGGCTGCCCCAGAACAGCCGCCCGTTGCGCCGGCGCATCTGGCGTTCCACGCGGTAGGCCTGGCCCTTGGCAAGCACGGGGTAGGCTTCGCGCCCCAGTGCACGGAAGGCATCGCGGTCGGGGTAGAAGGCCTCGCTGCTCAGGCCCGCCAGGCGCTGCGCCGACTCGTAGCCGAAGATCTCGGCATAGCGCTGGTTGCAGCGCACCACCACGCGCTGGCGGATGAACACGATGCCCACGCCCGCGCTCTCCAGCAGCATCTGCTGCTCGCGCAGCGTGCGCTCCAAAGACGCGTCGGAAGAGTCCCCAGACGGCAGGCGTTCTGGGGCAATGGACAGCAAGGACATGGCGGCCGGACCCGGAGGGAGAGGCGCGATGCCCCAAAAAAATGTTCCAAAGTGTAGCAGCCCAGGCTTACAGCGGTAACCGCTCGGTAACCGGCCCCTGCCTGTGCCGCAAGGGGGGGCTTCGGTCACCCACCGGCATGCCGTGCCCCTCTGTCACGGCGTTGACATCGCACGGACATGCAGGCGTCACCTGCGGCTTTCAAACTCCATCGCATTGAAGCACACCACCCGGTGATCCGGGGCACCAGCGGCCATGGGGCCGCCCTGTACGAAGGAGTTGACCATGAGCGATTTGCCCAACCCCGCCCTGCCGCTGCTCCCTGCTGCTCCGTCCAGAGGGGCAATCCACCGCCCTGGCGCTGCAGTGGGCGCGGTCGCAGCAGTGGCTGGCACCCCCGTGCGTGGCGCTGTGGAGGTCTCGTGGGCACGGCACCTCGACGAGGTCCGCCAGGCGCAGAAACTCAGGTACGACGTGTTTGCCGAGGAGATGGGCGCTCGATTGACGACCCCCGTTCCCGGCCACGACGTGGACCTGTTCGACGACTACTGTGAGCACCTGCTGGTGCGGGACACGGCCACCCAGCAGGTGATTGGCACCTACCGGGTTCTGACCCCCGCCCAGGCACGCCGCGTGGGCAGCACCTACAGCGACACCGAATTCGACCTGACCCGCCTGCGCACCCTGCGCCCGCGCATGGTGGAACTGGGCCGCAGCTGCGTGCACCCCGAGCACCGCCATGGCGGCGTGATCATGGCGCTGTGGAGCGCGCTGGCCGACTTCATGGTGCGCAACCAGCTCGACACCATGATCGGCTGCGCCAGCATCCCCATGCTGCACAACGGCGTGATCAGCGGCGATGCGGCCGCCAGCATCTGGAACCAGGTGCGCCAGACGCACCTGGCCCCCATCGAATACCACGTGCTGCCGCGCCTGCCGCTGCCCATCGAGAAGCTCGATGGCTCGGTCTTCGTGGAACCACCGGCCCTGATCAAGGGCTACCTGCGCCTGGGTGCGCGGGTGCTGGGCGCCCCTGCATGGGACCCGGACTTCAACACCGCAGACCTGCCCATGCTGATGCGCCTGGCAGACCTGCATCCCCGCTACCGCAAGCACTTCCTGGGGGCCTGATGCGCGCCGCGTTCGACGCGCTCGGCGACTGGACTGCGCACGTGGGAGGTGGGCAGGACACTGCTGCCGACGCCGACGACGCGCATCCACCCGGCCACCGCCACCTGCGCGCGGTGTTCATCTCCGACCTGCACCTGGGCACGCCCGGCTGCCAGGCCGAAGGCCTGCTCGACTTTCTCAAGCACCACCCGAGCGATCACCTTTACCTGGTGGGCGACATCGTGGACGGCTGGCAGCTGCGGCGCCGCTGGTTCTGGCCCCAGGCCCACAACGATGTGGTGCAAAAGCTGCTGCGCCGGGCGCGCAAGGGCTGCCGCGTGGTGTTCGTGCCCGGCAACCACGATGAATTCGCCCGCGCCTTCGTCGGCCATTCGTTCGGCGGCATCGAGGTGGCCGAGGACACGGTGCACACCACGGCCGATGGCCGCACCCTGTGGGTGACGCATGGCGACTACTTCGACGGCGTGATCCAGTGTGCCAAGTGGCTGGCTTACGTGGGTGACAACCTGTATGAGTTCACGCTCAAGCTCAACCGGCACCTGAACACCCTGCGCGCACGCATGGGGCTGCCGTACTGGTCGCTCTCGGCCTACCTCAAGGGCAAGGTCAAGACGGCACTGAACTACGTGACGGACTTCGAGGTGGCCGTGGCCGCCGAGGCCCGCCGCCGTGGCCACGATGGCGTGGTGTGCGGCCATATCCACCGCGCCGAGATGCGCGAGATCGACGGCACCCTGTACTGCAACGACGGCGACTGGGTGGAAAGCCACACCGCGCTGGTCGAGCACATGGATGGCCGCCTGGAGCTGGTCCAGTGGCACACCGTGCCCGGCCACCAGACCAGCACGCAAACCCGCAGCAGCGAGATGGCCGTATGAAAATCGCCTTGTTGTCCGACGCCTGGGCCCCGCAGATCAATGGCGTGGTCACCACGCTGGTGGAGCTGGTGCGCCACATGGAGAGTGCCGGGCACCAGGTGCACGTGATCCAGCCGGGCATGTTCAAGACGCGCCCCTGCCCGGGCTACCCGGGGATCGACCTGGCCATCCGGCCCGGGCGCGAGATAGAGCGCATCCTGGACGAACTGCAGCCCGACGCCATCCACCTGGCGACCGAAGGCCCCATCGGTTGGGCCGGGCGCCGCTACTGCCTGCGCAGGAAGCTGGCCTTCACCACCGCCTTCCACACCCGCTTTCCCGAGATCCTGCAAGCGGCTTTGCGGATTCCGCTCTCGCTGGGCTATGCGCTGTTCCGGCATTTTCACCGCCCCTCGTCGGGTGTGATGGTGCCCACGGTGGGGGTTTTGAAGATGCTGGAACGGCGAGGCTTTCGCAACCTCAGGCAATGGACGCACGGGGTGGACACCACGGCCTTCCCCTACCAGGGCGAGGTCACACCGCACCCGCTGGTGGGCGCGCTGGCCCACCCGGTGGCCCTGTACGTGGGGCGCGTCTCGTACGAGAAGAACATCGAAGCCTTCCTGCAGCTGGACATGCCGGGCAGCAAGGTGATCTGCGGCGTGGGCCCGCTGGAAGAGCGGCTCAAGGCGCGCTACCCGCAGGCGCGCTGGCTGGGCATTCTGGACCGCGCCGCCCTGGCGGGCGTGTACGCGGCAGCCGACGTGTTCGTGTTTCCCAGCCGCTCGGAGACCTTTGGCCTGGTGATGCTGGAGGCCATGGCCTGCGGCACGCCCGTGGCCGCCTACTTCGAGGACGGCCCGATGGAGGTGCTCGGCGCCCATGCCGGTGGGCAGGCACGCGGCGGCGTGCTGGACACCGACCTGATGGCCGCCGCCCAGAACGCGCTGGCCGTGCCGCGCCACGAGGCGCGCAACCGGGCACTGGAGTTCACCTGGGCGCATGCAGCCCGGCTGTTCCAGCAATTCCTGGTTCCAGCCCGTCCGCGCGGAGATGACGATGCGGTTTCTGTCACAAAAACTGTCACATCACTGTCATCTGGCCGTTAAATACTGCAGGCACCTGCCTCCCGTGGCTTTCGAGTGTCCATGCCTTCCTTCTCCTCCAGAAAACCCGTGATTCCGCAATGTGACAGCCCCGATGACCGCCAGGATGCCGCCCCCGCTGCGGCAACCGAGCCCGCGCCCCCGCCTGCAGCGGTGGTACCTGCTGCCGTGCCCGGGGCTCCCATGTTCCTGGACCGGGACCACAGCATCCTGGGTTTCAATGAGCGTGTCTTCGACTGGGCGGTGCGCACCGACGTTCCGCTGCTGGAGCGCCTGCGCTACCTGTGCATCGTCTCGTCCAACCTCGATGAGTTCTTCGAGGTGCGCGCCGCCGCGCACCTGACCGCTGCCAAGAGCGGCGAGGGCAAAGGGGTCTATACCGCAGCCTCTTTCGTGGCGCTGGCGTCCAAGGCCCATGACCTGGTGGCGCGCCAGTACTCGCTGTACAACGACTCCCTGGTGCCGGAGTTCGCCCGGCACGGCATCCGCATCGTCTCGCACGGGGACCGCTCGTCCGCGCAACGGACCTGGGTGCATGAGTACTTCATGCGCGAGGTGCGCCCGCTGCTGATTCCCGTGGGGCTCGATCCCGCCCACCCGTTTCCGCAGGTGGCCAACAAGTCGCTCAACTTCATCGTGCGGCTGCACGGGCACGATGCTTTCGGCCGCAAGAACGAGGTGGCCATCGTCAAGGTGCCGCGCGCGCTGCCGCGCCTGGTGCGCATGCCGCCGCGCCTGGCCGCCAAGGGCGAATCGCTGTTCGTGAGCCTGTCGAGCATCATCCGGGCGCACCTGGCGGACCTGTTTCCCGGGCGCGAGGTCACGGAGTTCTCGCAGTTCCGCGTGACGCGCCATTCCGATCTGGCGCTCGACGAGGAAGACGTGCGCAACCTGCGCACCGCCCTGCGCCAGGGCCTGCAGCACCGCCACTACGGCCAGGCCGTGCGGCTGGAGGTTTCGGCCGGGTGCTCGCAGTTCCTCTCGCGCTTTCTGCTCGAACAGTTCGACCTGCCAGAGCCTGCGCTGTACCGCGTGCACGGCCCCGTGAACCTGGTGCGCCTGACGCAACTGGTGGACCTGGTGAACGATCCCGCGCTGCTGTTCCCCGCCTGGCGCTCGGCCTGGCCGCGCCAGTTGGTGCCGGGGATCTCGATCATGGAGCAGTTGCAAAAGCGCGACGTGCTCATGCACCAGCCGTTCGAGAGCTTCGACGGGCTGCTGGCCTTTCTGCGCGAGGCGGTGAACGACCCCCAGGTGCTGGTCATCAAGCAGACCATCTACCGCACGGGTGCTGACTCCGAGCTCATGGACCTGCTGACCGAGGCCGTGCGCCGCGGCAAGGAGGTCATGGCGGTGGTGGAACTCAAGGCACGCTTCGATGAAGAGGCCAACATCAACTGGGCCGAAGCGCTCGAATCCATCGGTGCGCAGGTGGTGTACGGCGTGGTGGGCCTCAAGACGCATGCCAAGATGCTGCTGGTGACGCGCCGCGAGGGGCGCCAGTTGCGCCGCTACGGCCACCTGTCGACCGGCAACTACAACGTGCGCACCGCGCGTCTGTACACCGACCTGAGCTACCTCACGGCCGACGAGGACACCACGGCCGACATGGACGGCGTGTTCAACCACCTGGCCAGCCAGAACCGGCCGCCCAAGTTGCGCAAGCTGCTGCTCGCGCCCTTTCACCTGCAGCGCCGCATGATCGAGAAGATCGAGCAGGTGGGCCTGGCCGCCAGCCGTGGCGAAGATGCGCGCATCGTCGCCAAGATGAACGCGCTGACGGACGAGGCGCTGATCCGTGCCCTGATCCTGGCGGGCCAGCGCGGTGCCAGCATCGACCTGATCGTGCGCGGCGCCTGCATGCTCGCGGCCCAGGTGCCTGGCGTGACCGACAACATCCGCGTGCGCTCGGTGATCGGGCGCTTTCTGGAGCACACGCGGGTCTTCTACTTCCGCGCTGGCGCCGAGGAAGACCTGTACCTGTCGAGTGCCGACTGGATGAACCGCAACATGATGCGCCGCGTGGAGCTGGCCTGGCCCGTGACCGAGCCTCGCCTGCGCCGCCAGATCGTCGACGAATGCCTGGTGGCCTACCTGCACGATGACCGCGATGCATGGACGCTCAACCCCGACGGCACCTATGCCAGGGCGCCCCATCCCGAAGACGGGCAGGGCGCGCAGGCGGCGCTCATGGTGCGCTACGGACCGCCTGCGCCGGTGGCGCGGGTGGAGCAGCAAGGAACGTGATGATGGATTTGATCCTGTGGCGCCATGCCGAGGCCGAAGAGGCCCAGGACGGCTCGGACGACTTGGCCCGCGCGCTCACGCCACGGGGCGAAAAGCAGGCGGCGCGCATGGCCGCCTGGCTGGACCGCCAGTTGCCCGAGGGCCTGCGCGTGCTGGCCAGCCCATCCCGGCGCACCGAGCAGACAGCCGACGCGCTGGGCCGAAAGTTCAAGATGCGTGCCGAGCTGCTGCCCGGCGGCACTACGGAAGAGCTCCTGGAGCTGGCGCAGTGGCCGCGGGCGCGCGGTGCCGTGCTGATCGTGGGCCACCAGCCCGTGCTGGGCCAGACCATTGCGCAGTTGCTGGGCATGCAGGCGCCCGAATGCGCGGTGCGCAAGGGCGCCGTGTGGTGGCTGCGCCAGCGCCAGCGCATGGACGAAAGCCAGACGGTGCTGATGGCCGTGCAGTCGCCGGAGTTCGTCTGACACTGACGGCAGCACCTTCAGTTGCTACCACACAGCGGCCCTCGGGCCGCTTTCTTACTTGCGGCCGTTCTTGGCGGCAGGGGCCTCGGCCTTCGGGCGGCCGGTCTTGATCGAAGGCACGGCCTGCAGCGCGCTGCGCAGGGCGGTGTCGGACAAGGTGGTCAGCAGCTTCAGGCCGGCGCGCAGCAGTTCGCTCTTCTTGGCGGGCTGGGCCAGGGCGGCGGCACGCTGCTTGAGCGTCTCGACCACAGCGTACTCGTCCTTGGGGATGGTGAAGCTGTCGCGCACGAGCTTGGGCTTCTTGGCCTTGGTTTCCTTGGCGGGTACCACGGCTGCTGCGGGCTTGGTCGCAGGCTTGCTCACGGCGGGCGCTACAGTCTTGGGCTTGGCGGCGGCCTTGGCTGCGGGCTTTGCGGTGGCTGCAGGCTTGGCCGCGGGCGCCTTGGCGGCTGCCTTGGGGGCGGCAGGCTTGGCGGCCGCCGCCTTTTTGGGCGCCTTGGCGGGCTTGGACGCGGCGGTGCTTTTCACGGCGGCGGGTGCCTTGGCGGCGGAGGCCACGGCCGGGGTGGCTGCTGCGGTGGGAACGATGGGGGTGGTTGCTGGTGCGGTGGTGGTCATGACTTCAAAAAATAAAACGGTATAAACAGTTTATACCGTTTTTCTTTTCACGTCACGGCAGCTCTGCCACCAGCTCCCATGGGGTCTTCTGCCAGGCCAGCATTTCCTCGCGCAGCAGGTGGGCCGATTGCGGGTAGCCGGCTGCCCAGCCGCGGCGCGCCGCCAGCGCAAAGCGGTTGCCCTTGACCTGCAGTTGCAGGCCTTCGGTGTCCGGGTCGCGGCGCGCATGGCACAGGGCAACGGCCAGCCGCAGGCACAGCAGCTGCAGTGCAAAGCCTGCATCGGTGAGGTCCACCTCCACCAGCTTGCGCACCTTGCCGCGCTGGCCCAGCACCAGGATGCCCAGGCGGTGCAGCTCGGGCATGGCAAAGCCGGCGGCGTCGGTGTTGTCCAGGATGTAGGCGCCGTGGCGGTGGTAGTCGCTGTGCGAGATGCGGCAGCCGATCTCGTGCAGGCGCGCCGCCCAGTCGAGCTTGCGCGAGGCGCGCTCGCTGCCGGCCGGGGCCGCCTGGTCGAACAGCTGGCAGGCGATGCGGGCCACGCGCTCGGCATGCTCCATGTCCACGCCAAAGCGCTGCATGAGGCCGTTGACCGTGGTGCTGCGCAGGTCGGTGCCGGGCTGCTCGCGGTCCAGCAGGTCGTACAGCGCGCCCTGGCGCAGCGCGCCCTGGGCCACCTGCATCTGCTCGATGTGCAGCAGATCGAACACGGCGCGCAGCACGCTGATGCCGCCGCCGATCACGGCGCGGCGCTCGTCCTTCAAACCATCGAGCCGCACACGGTCGGCGCTCTGCGCGCGCAGCAGGCGTTCATGGAGCCAGTCGAGGCCTTCCCGCGTGATCAGGCCTTCGGGCCCACCTGCGGCGGTGAGGATGTCACCGACCGCGCCGGCCGTACCCGAGGACCCGTAGGCCACGTCCCAGCCATCGGGGCGGAAGGTGGCCAGGGCTTCGTCGAGCACGGCCTTGGCGGCGATCTCGGCGGCCATGAAAGCCTGGGGCGTGAACAGGCCGCCTGCAAAGTAGCGCGAGGACCAGGCCACGCTGCCCACGCGAAAGGAGGCGACAGCATGCGGTGTGAACTGCTGGCCCAGGATGAGTTCGGTGGAGCGCCCGCCGATGTCCACCACCAGGCGGCGCTCGTCGGATTGCGGCAGCAGGCGTGCCACGCCCTGGTAGATCAGGCGGGCCTCTTCGGGGCCCGAGACCACGTCGATGGGGTAGCCCAGCACCTGGCTGCCACGGGTGATGAATTCTTCGCGGTTGCGCGCTTCGCGCAAGGTCTGGGTGGCCACAGCGCGCACCTGCGTGCGCGAAAAGCCCGCCAGGCGCTCGCCGAAGCGGGCCAGGCAATCCCAGCCGCGCTGCATGGCCTCGGGGGTGAGGTTGCGGTTCTCGTCCAGGCCGTTGCCCTGGCGCACGGTTTCCTTGAGGTATTCGACGCGCTGGACATGGCCGTGCTCGTAGCGGCCGATTTCAAGGCGAAAGCTGTTGGATCCCAGATCCACAGCTGCGAGCAGTGTTCCGTTGTGCATGGTGGTGCGCGGGGTGCGCGTTTTTCCTTTCGGCCCAGCATAGCACCCGGGCCGGCGCGCAAGAGTGAGTTCAGCCAATGATGCGCCCGTTCGTGGTGAGCATGCTCTGCGTCACATAGGCATTGGTGCGCTGGCGCCCCTGGTAGCCGATGGCATAGCCGCCGATGTTCACGGCGGCGCGCTTTTGCAGGGCGGCCAGCATGCTGGCGCGGGTGACCGGGCCGGTGATGCCGCCCATCACCTCGGCGGTGTAGCGCGCGGCGATGTAGCCGGCCAGGCCCAGGGGGGAGGGGGGCTCGTCGTAGAAGCGCGCCAGGGCGTCGCGGTAGCTGCGCACCACGGGCAGGCTGGCGTTCACCATGGGCACGGCCTGGGTGACGATGACCGAGGCCTTGGCGGCCGTGGGGCCCATCTGGGCCAGCACCTGCAGGTTCACGTCGGCCAGGGCCACCACATAGCACTGGCGGCCCTGGGGCAGCGCGAGCTGGTCCAGGAACGAGAAAAGCTCGGGCGTGCCGCCGATGAACAGGATGATGGTCTGGTCCACGCGCGCTGCGGTGCCGGCCTTTGCGGCGCTGCCTGGTGGCGAAATGGTCTGCACCTTGAGCGACATCGATTGGGCCGCATGGGCCACCATGGCCTCGGATTGGCGCCGCACGACCGCATTGGCATAGGCCACGCCCACCGTCTGTACGCCCATGCTGGCCAGGTTCTTGATGGCGTGGGTGATCTGGGCTTCGTGCCCCGCGAACACGTCGAACACGGTGTCGCTGGCTCCGCTGGCCGTGGAGATGCCTGCCGTGTCATGCAGCCAGGGCGCCACGAAGGGCAGTGCGGCATCGCCGGGCGACTTGGCCTGCAAGGCGATGAGCCCGCTGGCCGCTGTGTTGCCCACGCAGCCCGACAGGGCGATGCAACTGGCCTGGCGCTGCGCGCTCTGCCAGGCGGACTGCAGGCTCGCGGGGGTGCCGTCGGTCTCCAGCGTCTGGTGCTGCACGGGGCGGCCATGCACGCCGCCCTTGGCATTGATCTCCTGCCAGGCGGTGCGCGAGCCAACGAGGAAGTCGCGGCTCACATCCTGCTGGTCCGCAGACAGGTCCGCCACCTGCGCCACCACATGGGGGCGGTCGGCATCCGCTTTTTTGGCGGATGGTTCCGTCCCCTGGGCCCAGACATTGCCTGTCAGGCCCATGGCCGCCACCCCTTGCAGCCAGTGGCGGCGCAGGACGCCGGTCTGGCCAGGGCGGGGTGTGCGGGTCATGTCGTGCGGCTGGCCGGTTACTTCTTGGGGGGCATCAGCACGGTGTCGACCACGTGTACGACACCGTTGGTGGCGATCACGTCGGCCTGCGTCACCATGGCTTCGTCCACCGTGACGAAAGCGCCAGCACGGGCCAGTGCCACGTTCGATCCATTCAGGGTCTTGGCATTGCCGGCCTTGGCCTCGGCGGCGGTCACGCGGCCTGCCACGATGTGGTGGTTGAGTACGGCCTTGAGCTGGGCGGGATTGGCCTGCAGTTCTGCCAGGGTCTTGGCGGGCACGGCCTTGAAGGCGTCGTCCGAGGGAGCGAACACGGTGTAGGGGCCGGCGGCCTTGAGCGTGTCGGTCAGGCCGGCCTGCACGGCCAGCTTGTTGAAGGTGCTCAGCGAAGGCGTCTTTGCAATCGTGCCGTCGAGGGTTGCGGGGGCAGAGCCCATGCTGGAGCAGCCGGCCAGGGTGGCGGCGGCAGCAAGGGCGAGAGCGGATTGCAGTGCGTAACGGCGGAACATGTGATTCTCCAGGTAGATAGCCGATTCATCTCGGTGGCGGGAGACTAAGCAGCTCCCGTGACAACTGGATGACACAAGAGGGCGGTCCTCCATGGAGAAGAGATGTGTGACAACCGGCCTGTGTGTCACGACAATGTCATATACGGACCCTAGAGTCGCCTCATCCCTACTCACTCATCCAAGAGGTGTCTTCATGAAAATGTCCGCGATTCGGGTTCTTGTTGCTGGTGTCGTCGCTGCTGGTGCGTTCTCTCAAGCCATGGCGCAGCAGGAAGCCACCGGTGCAGGTGCCAGCTTTCCGGCGCCTCTGTATTCCAAGTGGGCGGCCGATTACAACAAGGCCACCAACATCAAGATCAACTACCAGTCGGTGGGTTCGGGTGCCGGTCTGCGCCAGATCGAAGCCAAGACGGTCGACTTCGGTGCCTCGGATGCGCCCCTGAAGGACGAAGACCTGGCCAAAAAGGGCCTGGTGCAGTTCCCCACCGTGATCGGTGGTGTGGTGCCGGTGGTCAACATCAAGGGTATCGCTCCCGGCCAGATCCGCCTGAGTGGCCAAGTGCTGGGTGACATCTACCTGGGCAAGATCACCAAGTGGAACGACGCCGCCATCAAGGCGCTGAACCCCAGCCTGGCCCTGCCAGACGCTGCCATTGCCCCCGTGCGCCGCGCCGATGGCTCGGGCACCAGCTTCATCTTCACGAACTACCTGAGCAAGGTCAACGCCGAGTGGAAGTCCAAGGTCGGTGAAGGCACGGCCGTGAACTGGCCCACGGGTGCCGGCGGCAAGGGCAACGAAGGCGTGGCCGCTTTTGTGGGCCGCCTGCCCAACTCCATCGGTTATGTGGAGTACGCCTACGTCAAGCAGAACAAGATGACCTATGTGCAGATGCAGAACGCCGATGGCGCCTACGTCTCTCCTGACGACACGGCCTTCAAGGCCGCTGCTGCTGGCGCTGAATGGGCCAAGAGCTTCTACCAGATCCTGACCAACCAGCCTGGCAAGGATTCGTGGCCCATCACCGGCGCGACCTTCGTGCTGATGCAGAAATCGCAGGACAAGCCTGCCCAGGCCACCACCGCACTCAAGTTCTTCGACTGGGCCTATGCCCAGGGCGACAAGACCGCGATGGACCTGGACTACGTGCCCATGCCCGACAGCGTGAAGGCCATCATCCTCAAGTCGTGGGGTGACATCAAGGACACCTCTGGCAAAGCGGTAGCTTTCAAGTAATCTCACAGGGCCGGCGACACGCCGGCCTTTCGATTTCACTTCACTGAATCCAAGGCTACCAACGTGTCCACTACGATGCCGGTCCGCGACAATCCGTCCCTCGAGACGGCCCCTCTGCGCACCAAAAACATGCCTCCACCTCCCTCCCGCCCCCTGATCTCCGGCATGCTGGCCGACCGGCTGTTCGGCTGGCTGGCGCGCGGCGCCGCCATTCTGACCTTGCTGCTGCTGGTCGGTATCCTGGGCTCCCTGGTCGTGGGCGCCTGGCCCTCCATTGCCAAGTACGGCCTCGGTTTCCTCACCAGCAGCGTGTGGGATCCGGTTCAGGACGAGTACGGCGGCCTGGTCATGATCTATGGCACGGTGACCACGTCCATCATCGCCCTCGTCATTGCGGTGCCCGTCAGCTTCGGCATCGCACTGTTCCTGACCGAGCTGTCGCCTGCATGGCTCAAGCGCCCCCTGGGCACCGCCATCGAGCTGCTGGCGGCAGTGCCCTCCATTGTCTACGGCATGTGGGGACTGATGGTGTTCGGCCCCATCCTCTCGACGTATGTGCAGCAGCCGCTTCAGGCGCTGTTCGCGGGCGTGCCCTACCTGGGTGCCTTCGTGTCGGGCCCCCCGGTGGGCATCGGCATCCTGTCGGCCGGCATCATCCTGGCCATCATGATCATCCCGTTCATCGCCTCGGTGATGCGCGACGTGTTCGAAGTCACGCCCGCCCTGCTCAAGGAGTCGGCCTACGGCCTGGGCTCCACGACCTGGGAAGTGATGTGGAAGGTGGTTCTGCCCTACACCAAGACCGGCGTGCTCGGCGGCATCATGCTGGGCCTGGGCCGGGCGCTGGGTGAGACCATGGCCGTGACCTTCGTCATCGGCAACATGAACCAGCTGTCCTCGCTGTCGATGTTCGAGGCGGCCAACAGCATCACCTCGGCGCTGGCCAACGAGTTCGCCGAAGCCGGCGAGGGCCTGCACCAGGCTTCGCTGATCTACCTGGGCCTGGTCCTGTTCTTCATCACCTTCGTGGTGCTGACGCTGTCCAAGATCCTGCTGTCCCGCCTGCAAAAGAACGAAGGAGCTCGCACATGAGCACCAGCACCAGCACCTCGCAGCGCCTGATCTCGGCGGCCGAGCTCGACCAGCAGCGCCAAGCGCGCTACAACAGCCGCAAGCGCGTCAACCAGATCGCGCTCGTCCTGTCGCTCGCCGCCATGGCGTTCGGCGTGTTCTGGCTGGTCTGGATTCTGTGGGAAACCGTGCGCCTGGGCGTGGGGGGCTTGAACATCGCCCTGTTCACCCAGATGACGCCACCGCCGAACGAAGCGGGCGGCATTTCCAATGCCATCTACGGCTCGTTCGTGATGGTGCTGCTGGCCACCTTCGTGGGTACGCCCATCGGCATCATGGCCGGCATCTACCTGGCCGAGTACGAGACCAAGAGCCTGCTGGCTTCGGTCACGCGCTTCGTCAACGACATCCTGCTGTCGGCGCCCAGCATCGTCATCGGCCTGTTCGTGTATGCCGTGGTGGTGGCGCGCTTCAAGAGCTTTTCGGCCTATGCCGGCATCCTGGCGCTGGCGCTGATCGTGATACCGGTGGTCATCCGCACCACCGAGAACATGCTCATCCTGGTGCCTGCCAGCCTGCGCGAGGCCGCCTACGCCCTGGGCACGCCCAAGTGGAAGGTGATCCTGATGGTGACGCTGCGCGCTGCCCGCGCCGGTGTGATCACCGGTGTGCTGCTGGCCGTGGCCCGCATCGCCGGTGAAACCGCTCCGCTGCTGTTCACTGCGCTGAACAACCAGTTCTGGAACGGCGACCTGGCCAAGCCCATGGCCAGCCTGCCGGTGACCATCTTCAAGTTCGCCATGAGCCCCTACGAGAACTGGCAGCAACTGGCCTGGGCCGGCGTCTTCCTGATCACCGTCGCAGTTCTCGGCCTGAACATCCTGGCGCGGGTCCTGACCCGCCAAAAGTAAGCCCCAGCAGCAAGAAAGACACCCTCATGTCCGCTATTCTCAAGAACGACGCGCCCAACAAGTCCAAGATCACGGTGCGCGACCTGAACTTCTACTACGGCAAGTTCCATGCCCTGAAGGCTATCAACCTCGACATCCCCGAGAACAAGGTCACGGCCTTCATCGGTCCCTCGGGCTGTGGCAAATCCACGCTGCTGCGTACCTTCAACCGCATGTTCGAGCTGTACCCAGAGCAACGCGCCGAAGGCCAGATCGTGCTGGACGGGGAGAACCTGCTCAAGAGCAAGCAGGACGTGGCCCTGGTGCGCGCCAAGGTCGGCATGGTGTTCCAGAAGCCCACGCCGTTCCCGATGTCGATCTACGACAACATCGCCTTCGGCGTGAAGCTCTTCGAGAGCCTGAACGCCACCGACATGGACGACCGTGTGGAATGGGCGCTGCGCAAGGCCGCATTGTGGAACGAGGTCAAGGACAAGCTCAACCAGAGCGGTTCCAGCCTTTCGGGCGGCCAGCAGCAGCGCCTGTGCATTGCCCGCGGCATTGCCATCAAGCCAGAAGTGCTGCTGCTCGATGAGCCCTGCTCGGCCCTGGACCCGATCTCGACCGCCAAGGTGGAAGAGCTGATCGCCGAGCTCAAGAACGACTACACAGTGGTCATCGTGACCCACAACATGCAGCAGGCCGCGCGCTGCAGCGACTACACCGCCTACATGTACCTGGGCGACCTGGTGGAGTTCGGCGAGACGGAACAGATGTTCTTCAAGCCGCAGCGCAAGGAAACCGAAGACTACATTACCGGCCGTTTCGGCTAAGGAGACAGCAATGCCCGACAAGCACCTTTCGTCGCAGTTCGACTCCGAACTCAACAGCGTCTCCGCCCGCGTCATGGAAATGGGCGGTCTCGTGGAGTCGCAGATCCG
Organism: Acidovorax sp. LjRoot66; assembly: GCF_964253305.1. Classification (NCBI taxonomy): domain Bacteria; kingdom Pseudomonadati; phylum Pseudomonadota; class Betaproteobacteria; order Burkholderiales; family Comamonadaceae; genus Acidovorax; species Acidovorax sp. LjRoot66. The sequence continues at coordinate 5,240,667 of NZ_CAXUQU020000001.1, read as the reverse complement.
CCAGGCCGTGTACGCCCTGTCGCAGTTCAGCCTGGAGGCCGTGGAACAGGTCGCCGCCATCGAAGTGCGCGTGAACGCCATGGAAGTGGAGATCGACCACGAGCTGTCCTCCATCATCGCCCGCCGACAGCCCACCGCACGCGACCTGCGTCTGCTGATGGCCTTCTCCAAGGCCACCGCCAACCTGGAGCGCATGGGCGACGAGGCCAACAAGATGGCGCGCATGGTGCGCTCCATCATCGAGAGCGGCGCCGCGCGCTCGCTGCCGTCGAGCGACCTGCGTGTGGCCGCCGAGCTGGCCTCGGGCCTGCTGCGCAAGGCGCTCGATGCCTTTGCCCGCCTGGACACCACGATGGCCGTGTCCATCCTCAAGGAGGACGACCTGATCGACAAGGAGTTCGATGGCTTCGTGCGCAAGCTGGTCACCTACATGATGGAAGACCCCCGCACCATCTCCCCGAGCCTGGACCTTTTGTTCCTGGCCAAGGCCATCGAGCGCATCGGCGACCATTCGAAGAATGTGGCCGAACTCATCATCTACCTGGTCAAGGGCAAGGACGTGCGCCACACGGCCCTCGATGAGATCGAATCGGCCGTACTGTAGGCCCGTGAACGCTGTATGAGAAAGCTACCCCGTGTTCTGATCGTCGAAGACGAACCTGCGATCGCCGAGCTGATCGCGGTCAACCTGCGGCACAACGGATTCCAGCCCTTCTGGGCCGAAGATGGCGAGTCGGCCCAGCGCGAGCTCGATGCCGTGCTGCCCGACGTCATCCTGCTCGACTGGATGCTGCCTGGCCAGAGTGGCCTGTCGCTGGCGCGCAAGTGGCGTGCCGATGCGCGCACCAAGCCCATCCCCATCCTCATGCTCACGGCCCGCGGCGACGAGCCGGACAAGGTGGCGGGCCTGGACGCCGGTGCCGACGACTACATCACCAAGCCGTTCTCCACGCAGGAACTGCTGGCGCGCATCCGTGCCGTGCTGCGCCGCCGCGCGCCCGAGCAGGTCAGCGACAGCGTGACCATCGGCGAATTGGCGTTGGACGCGGGCACCTACCGGGTAACGTTTCAGGGTCAACAGCTCAAGGTCGGCCCCACCGAGTTCAAGCTGCTGCATTACCTCATGAAGCATGCGGAGCGCGTGCACAGCCGCTCGCAGCTGCTGGACAAGGTCTGGGGCGACCATGTCTTCATCGAAGAGCGTACAGTGGACGTGCACGTCAAGCGCCTGCGCGAAGCGCTGGGCGCCGCATCGGTGATGGTGGAAACGGTGCGCGGTGCCGGCTACCGGCTCACGGCGCAATCGCAACCCCAGGTGCAGCAGCTGCAAGCCTGACGGGTCACAGGGCGCCACGGTGGCGCCCTCGGTTTTCTGAGAAGGCTTTGCAATCCGCATGCTCTGGCGATTCACGTATTTTCTGCTCTGGCAAATCGCCGGTGGCGGACTCGGTTGGTGGCAGGGTGGGCCCTGGGGGGCGGCCCTGGGAGCGGCGATAGCGGCCTGGGCCTGGTTCGTGTGGGACCTGCTGCGCGGCGCGCGCGTGCTGCACTGGCTGCGCACGGGCGACCTGTCGAACGCGCCGGTCATGCGCGGCATGTGGGGCGAGGCGGCCGACCGCTCGCGGCGCCTGCTGCGCCTGCAGGCCCAGGAGGTGCAGAGCAGCCAGAACCGCCTGCAGGAGATCCTGGCCGCGCTGCAGGCCACGCCCAACGGCGTGGTGCTGCTGGATGCGCAGGGCCACATCGAGTGGTGCAACCAGATGGCGGCCAGCCAGTTCGGCTTCGACGCGCAGCGCGATGTCATGCAGTCGATCGGCAATCTGGTGCGCGACCCCGATTTCACCGCCTACTACACCACCCAGGATTTCACGCACGATGTGGTGCTGGAAGGGCGTTTCAGCACCTCGTCGCGCCCGGTGCGCATCTCGGTTCAGTTGCACCCCTATGGCGACGGCCGCACGCTGCTGCTGTCGCGCGATGTGACGGCGCTGGAGCAGGCCGAGGCCATGCGCCGTGACTTCGTGGCCAACGTCTCGCACGAGATCCGCACGCCGCTCACGGTGCTCATGGGCTTCGTCGAGACGCTGCAGACCCTGCCGCTGGCGCAGGACGAGCGCGCCCGTTATCTGGGCATGATGTCCCAGCAGGCTGCACGCATGCAGAGCGTGGTGCAGGACCTGCTCACGCTGTCGCGCCTGGAGGGCAGCCCGCCGCCCGGCATGGCCGAGTGGATGCCCGTGCAGGGCCTGGTGCAGCGCTGCGAGGAGGAAAGCCGTGCCCTGTCGGCCCTGCTCACGCAGACCCAGCAGCGCCACCACACGCTCATCTTTCCATCGGCGCAGGAGCTGCGGGCCCAGGGGGACATTGCCGGTGTGCCGGCGGAACTGCAGAGCGCGCTGTCCAACATCATCAACAACGCCGTGCGCTACACGCCTGCAGGCGGCACGATCACGGTGAGCTGGGTGCGCAAGGACGATGGCTCGGCCGCGTTCTCGGTCAAGGACACGGGCCCGGGCATCGCGCCCGAGCACATTCCGCGGCTGACCGAGCGCTTTTACCGGGTGGACCGCAGCCGCTCGCGCGAAACCGGTGGCACGGGCCTGGGCCTGGCCATCGTCAAGCATGTGCTGCAGCGCCATGGCGCCACGCTCAGCATCCAGAGCACCCTGGGCAAGGGCTCGACCTTCTGCGTCACCTTTCCGGTCAGCCGGCTGCGCGCGCCAGTGCCGCAGGCGCTGGCAGCCTGATCGCGCGCCAGAGCATGGCTGCGAACAAGGCGGCCGTTACGACCAAGGCTGCGGCGCTGGCGGCCCAGAAGGTGGCCGGCATGGCCACCGCGCCCCAGGGCCCCAGGCCCTGGTAGGCCAGCAGGTAGCCGCCGCCCAGGCCGGCGCCCCACAGCAGCGTGCAGTACACCACCAGCGGTGCCACCGTGATGCGGTAGCAGCGCAGCACGAACACGCACAGGGTCTGCAGCGCGTCGGCCACATGGTAGGCCGCCACCCAGGCCAGCAGCCCGCCCGTCACCGCCACCACCAGTGCGTTCGATGAGTACAGCGCACCCAGGTGGTTGCGCGCCAGGAACATCAGCGCCGCCAGGCCCAGGCCGATGGCGCAGGCCAGGCGCACGCCCAGCAGTGCCACCTGGCGCGCGCGCTGCGGCTCGCCTGCGCCCAGCCAGTAGCTCACGCGCGCACTGGTGGCAATGGACAGCGACAGCGGCACCATGTACAGCACGGCTGCGAGGTTGGACGCGATCTGGTGCGCGGCCGAGGCAATCGTGCCCTGGCGCGCTATGAACAGGGCCATCAGCGTGAACGAGGTCACCTCCACCATCACCGCCAGGCCGGCCGGCACACCCAGGCGCGCAAAGCCTGCGATGGTGGGCCAGTGCGGGCGCTCCAGCGGCTTCCAGATGGCCAGCGGCTCATACAACGACTGCGTGCGCAGCAGCCACACCGCCAGCGCGAGCATGCTGCAGTTGACCACCAGCGTGGCCCAGGCGCAGCCCACGGCGCCCTGCGCGGGCAGGCCCGCGCCGCCAAAGGTGAACCAGATGGACAGCGGCACCTTGATGAACAGCGAGCCCACCTGCAGCCAGGTGACCAGCTGCGGGCGCCCGAGGGCCTGGTTGAGCGTGCTGTAGACGCGAAACAGCAGGGCTGGCGGCAGTGCCAGCGCGAGCACGGCCAGGTAGTTTTCGACCTCGCTGCGCAGCGCATCTGGCACCTCGGTCCAGCGCAGCACGGCGCCGGGCGAGAGCAGCACCGCCATGCCCAGGGCGCTGGCCACGGCACACAGGTACAGCGACTGGCGCAGCGAGGCGCCCAGCTGCCGCTGGTGCCCTGCGCCGCGCTGCTCGGCCCATACCGGCAGCAGGGCGCTGAGCACCCCGATCAGCGCCACGTAGACACTGATGAAGATGGCCGAGCCCACCGACAGCGCGGCCAGAGATGCTTCGCTGTAGCGGCCCGCGACGATGGTGTCGGCGACGCCGAAGGCCATGACGGCCAGTTGCCCGGCCAGCACCGTCACGGCGTGGCGGGAAATGGTCGACAGCTCGCTCATCAGTTTTTGGTTTCGGTTTCGATGCGCCGGAACACGAGCAGGAAATCGGTCTTGTCGGTGGGGCGCACCACCGTGGCCACGCGTTCCCATTGCAGCCCGTCCACCGTGGATGCGGGTGCGGGCCAGGAGGCGATGTCCGAGACCAGCCACTCGCAGCCGCTCACCGACAGGCTGGCAGGGCGCAGCGTGAAGCCGGCGTGGTACTGCAGGGCGGCCACCTGGGCGCGGCTCAGGCCCACGGTCTGCACGCAGCCCGGGTTCTCGCCCACGACGGCGTTGATGGCGCGCATCTGCGGCACGTAGCTGCGCGCGAAGTCCAGGAGCGGCAGCCACAGGCTCATGAGCAGCAGCCAACTCAGCGCGGCGCCGCTGGCGGGCAGCACCAGGCTCTTCCAGATCGGGGCACGGTTGCGCGAGGCGCGCCACCACACCAGCGCGCACCAGCCCACCGAGGCCGTGAGCGCCACCACCAGGGCCAGCAGCGAAAACTCGGGCACGAAGCCGGGCGCCAGCTTGGCCACGTTGGCGGCCGGCTTGGCGGGCACGCCGGTCTGCATGGCGATCCAGATCACCCAGATGGCCAGCGCCGAGACGCTGAAGAACAGCAGCGTGAACCAGTCGATCAGCGCTCCCATGCTGCGGCTGAGCGTGGGCAGGGCGAAGGCCGCCAGTGCCGCCAGTGCGGGCAGGCCCAGCAGCAGCGCACGGTCGGCCGGCTGGGTGGTGATGGTGGCGCCGATGGAGATGGCCGTGAACCACAGCGGCAGCAGCAGGTGGCGGTGCCACTGGCGGCTGGCGATCTGCTTGCGCCAGCGCCACAGTGTCCACAGCGCCAGGGGCCAGGCGGGCCAGCCGAACCAGACCAGCAACCGGGCCAGGCTCGCCCATTCCTTGCCGCCTTCCTCGGTGCCCACGATGCGCCAGCGCCACAGGTCGAGCTGCCAGGCCAGCGCGGCGGCTGCCACGATGACCAGCGCCGTGGCCACCGCCCAGGACTTGCACTGGCGCTCGTCCTTGTCGGGCAGACGCAAGGCCAGCAGCACGCCGCTGGCACCCAACAGCACCGTGAGCGCGGGTGCCCCGGCGAGCGTGAGGCCGAAGGCGCCCACCAGCATGGCGCCCAGCGCCTTGCCGGCGTGGTAGGGCAGCGCAGCAAAGGCGAAGAACAGGAAGGAGGTGCAACTGAGCTGCACCAGGTAGCTGGTCACCTCGTGCGAGAGCTGGGCCAGGCCCAGGCAGGCGATCAGGGCGAGCAGGGCGCCATCGGCAATGGCACGCGCGTAGTCGAGCGGGGGGGCCTCGCCGCCGAAGGCAAAGGCCACGGGCTGGGCACCCGGGCTGCGCGCCAGGTAGTACACGCCATACCAGGTGGCCATGAGCGTGAGCGCCAGCAGGGCGGCAAACGGAAGGCGAACTGCCATCTCGGGCGACAGCCAGGACGGCGCCCACTGGATGGCCAGCGCCCCGATCCAGTAGGGCAGCAGGCCTTCGGTTTCGGGCGCCATGCCGCCCAGCAGCGGGTTGAGCCAGTCGGTGCGCCCTTGCGCCAGCTCCAGCATGTAGCCGTAGGCGGTAATGTCGGCGCTCTTCCAGGGCGCGCGCCCGACGAAGCCGGGGACCACGTAGGCAATGCACAGCAGCATCAGGGCCCAGCGCGGCAGTGGCCGCACGGCATTCTGGGTAACGATGGCTGGGGTCGGTGGGTTCACGCGGTGGTCAGTGGCTTTGGGGAGCCGCCAAGAATAAGGGATAAGCGCCCGGGTTCCGTCAGCAGGCTGTGGTGGTCAGGGTAAATCTGGTAACCCCGGTCACAGGGCACGGCGCGCCCAAGAAAAAAGGCAGCACGGTTGCCCGGGCTGCCTCTTGGCGCATTGCGTGCAGATTACTTGTCGGCAGCAGCAGGCGCAGCGGTCGTCGACGTGGTCTTGCCGAAACGGTTGCGGAAACGTTCCACGCGGCCGCCCATGTTGTCCACGGACTTTTGCGTGCCCGTGTAGAAGGGGTGCGATTCGCTGGAGGTGTCGAGCTTGAACAGGGGCAGCTCACGGCCGTCTTCGGTCTTGCCCATTTCCTTGGTGTTCACGCACGAGCGGGTGACGAACTTGAAACCGTTGGACAGGTCCACGAACAGAACTTCGCGGTAGTTGGGGTGAATGCCTTCTTTCATGATCAATCCTTGTCAAGTGCGGGAGCCGTGCTGGACCCGGAGCAACCTTTGCGCCGTGGAGCATCCAGCGTACTTTCCGCAGAAAAAGCCCTCCATTATAACCCGAGCGCCAAAACTTCCAAACTCAGGGCCGTGGGCCCGTGTAGGCAGCCCGAGGGCGTATCAGGCCGTCGCTGCTGCGCTGCTCCAGCGCATGCGCGATCCAGCCCAGGGATCGGCCCAGGGCAAACAGCCCGTAGGCGGCGCCCTGCGGCAGGGCCAGGTGGCGGCGCACGGCCACCAGCGCAAAGTCCAGCGACGGGGGCTGGCCCACCAGGGCCTGGGCTTCGCTGATCCAGGGCGCCCATGTGGGCCGCAGGGGCAGGATGCGCGCCAGCAGCAGCCGCGCGCGCACGTCGCCTTCGGGGTACAGGTGGTGGCCAAAGCCGGGCAGGGCCTCGCCGCGGGCCAGCCGTTGGTGCAGGCCTGCGGCGGGCGAAGAATCGCCCAACTCGTCCCACAGAGCCTCCACCCGGGCCGTGGCTCCGCCGTGGCGTGCGCCGGTCAGTGCCGCCAGCCCGCCCACCACGGCCGCGCGCAGGCTGGCCCCGGTGGAGGCCACGCAGCGCGCGGTGAAGCTGGAGGCATTGAGCTCGTGGTCGGCGCACAGCACCAGTGCCATGCGCACCAGATCGGTACCTTCGCCATCGAGCTGCCAGGCCCTGGCGCATTGCAGGTGGAGGGGGTCGGCGCTGGGCGCCGTGCCCAGCAGGCAGGCGGCCAGCAGGCGCACCAGGGCACCGCAGCCGTCGGCCAGGCGCTCGGGCGTGGCCTGCCACTGGGCGGTGGGGGCGTCTTCGGAGGCCAGGGTGAACAGGGGCAGCAGCGATTCTTCGGGCCGCTGGCGGGCCATGTGGGCCTGCACTGGCGCCAACACGGCAGGGGAGGTTGGTGCCACGGGTCCAAAGGAGACGGATTGCGCGCACTGCCAGAGCCGGGCGGCCACGGCCTCCACGCTGCTGGTCTGCGCCAGGCCTTCGATGCTGGCACCGCGCAGGTACAGCCGGCCGTCCTCGATCAAGGTGATTGCCGATTCGAGCACCGGCAGCCCCCAGCTGAGCGTGGCCTTGGCCACCTCCCTCGGCTTGCGCCCGCGCTTGCGCTGGCCCGCCAGCATGTCCACGTCTGCCAGCGCATAGCGGCTTTCGCGCGGCGTGGGGCCGGGGTGGGCATGCAGCATGCCCCGGCTCACGTAGGCGTACAGCGTGGCGCGCGAGACACCCAGGCGTTCGGCGGCTTCGGCGGCAGTGAGGTAGCTGGACATGGGGTACTGAAAAAAATGATGTTGAAAATATAAATCAATATTGACAATAAATGGTGCCAACCTATTCTGGGAAGCCTCTTTCAAGGAGGTTTTTCTATGTCTGCCCACACGATTCCAATCCCCACGGGCGCCTTGGCGCTGGCTTGCGAGGCATGGGCAGCGCTGGATGGCCCGGCAGCGGCACTGGAGCACCTGTCCGTCGCAGGCCGGGGCGATCTGCCCTCGGTGTTCCCGGTCACGGACCTGGCCGCCGCCTCGGTGGGTGTGGCGGGGCTGGCCGTGGCCGAGCTTCTTGCGCAGGCGGGCGGCGCCTGGCCGGTGGTGCAGGTGGACCGGCGCCTCGCGTCCTTCTGGTTCGGCATGTCGCTGCGCCCGCAGGGCTGGTCCCTGCCGCCGGTATGGGACGCCGTGGCCGGGGACTATCGCGCGGCCGATGGCTGGGTGCGGCTGCACACCAATGCGCCGCACCACCGCGATGCGGCTTTGGCCGTGCTGGGTGTGGTGGCCGACAGGGAGGTCGTTGCGCGCGCTGTGGCCGGCTGGGATGCCGACGCATTGGAGGCCGCAGTGGTGGAGCGGGGCGGTTGCGCTGCCTCCATGCGCGGCGTGGCGGACTGGAATGCCCACCCACAGGGCCTGGCGGTGCAGGCCGAACCCCTGGTGCATTGGAGTATTGGAAACCCGGTGGCCAAGCCCGACTGGCGCATCGATCCCGCGCGGCCCCTGCGCGGTGTGCGGGTGCTCGATCTCACGCGCATCCTTGCCGGCCCCACGGCCACGCGTTTCATGGCGGGCTTCGGCGCGGATGTGCTGCGCATCGACCCGCCCGGTTGGGATGAGCCCGTCACCGTGCCCGAGGTGGTGCTGGGCAAGCGCTGTGCGCGGCTGGACCTGCGGGTCGCCTCCGACTTGTTGGTGTTCGAAGGTTTGTTGCGCCAGGCCGATGTGCTGGTGCATGGCCTGCGGCCCGGCGCGCTGGAGCGGCTGGGGCTGGGCGAGCAAAGGCGGCGCGAACTCAATCCGGGCCTGGTGGACGTGTCGCTCACCGCCTACGGGTGGAGCGGCCCCTGGCAGGGCCGGCGCGGCTTCGACAGCCTGGTGCAGATGAGCACCGGCATCGCCGAGCAGGGCATGCGTCTCTCGGGCCAGGACCTGCCCGTGCCGCTGCCCGTGCAGGCCATCGACCACGCCACGGGCTACCTGATGGCGGCGGCTGCCGTGCGCGGCCTGGTGCGCCGCGTGGCCATCGGTGCGGGCTGCACGGCGCGGCTGTCCCTGGCGCGCACGGCGCACTGGTTGGTGTCCGCCGAGAGGGGCCCCGTGGAGCCTCTGGCGCCCGAGCAGCAAGATGATTGGAATGACGCGCTGGAGCCCACCTCATGGGGCTCGGCCCGGCGGGTGCGCGCACCACTGAAAGTGCAGGGCGCTGTCATGCATTGGGACTGGCCGGCACTGGCTCTGGGCTCTGCGCAGGCGCGCTGGTAAATGGCCCTCAAGCAACAACGCCCCGCAGGCTTTTGGGCCTGCGGGGCGTTGTATCCGTGGTGGCAAAAGGCAGCCTTGTACGGGTTGGCATTCGGCCGGATAACTAGGCGGGGAGCCGCAGACAGTGCTTTGGCACGGCAAGGCGACCCAACGACGTTAGCCGGTCGAAGGTCAATCCGTATCAGCCGCCGCGGCGCATCATGTCGAAGAAGTCGACGTTGGTTTTCGTGGCCTTCATGTTCTTGATCATCAGCTCCATCGACTCGATCTCGTCCATGTTGTACATGAACTGGCGCAGGATGCGGGTCTTCTGCAGGATCTCGGGCACCAGGAGCAGCTCTTCGCGGCGCGTGCCGCTCTTGTTGAGCTCGATGGCAGGGAACACGCGCTTTTCGTACAGGCGGCGGTTCAGGTGGATTTCGCAGTTGCCCGTGCCCTTGAATTCTTCAAAGATCACTTCGTCCATGCGGCTGCCGGTGTCGACCAGCGCGGTGGCGATGATAGTCAGCGAGCCGCCTTCCTCGACCTTGCGGGCGGCGCCGAAGAAGCGCTTGGGGCGCTGCAGCGCGGCCGCGTCCACACCGCCCGACAGCACCTTGCCGCTGGAGGGTACGACGTTGTTGTAGGCGCGGGCCAGGCGGGTGATGGAGTCAAGCAGAATGACCACGTCCTTCTTGAGCTCGACCAGGCGCTTGGCGCGCTCGATCACCATCTCGGCCACGTGCACGTGGCGCGCTGCGGGCTCGTCGAAGGTGGAGGCGATGATCTCGCCCTTGACCGTGCGTTGCATTTCGGTCACTTCTTCAGGGCGCTCGTCCACCAGCAGCACCATCAGGTGCACGTCGGGGTTGTTGGCCGTGATGGCGTGGGCGATGTGCTGCATCATCACCGTCTTGCCGCTCTTGGGCGGGGCCACGATCAGGGCGCGCTGGCCACGGCCGATGGGCGCGATGATGTCGATGATGCGGCCGGTGATGTTCTCTTCGCTCTTGACGTCGCGTTCCAGGCGCATCTGTTCCTTGGGGAACAGGGGCGTCAGGTTCTCGAACATCACCTTGTGCTTGTTCTGCTCCGGCGGGCCGTCGTTGACCTTGTCGAGCTTGGTCAGGGCAAAGTAGCGCTCACCGTCCTTCGGGGTGCGCACTTCGCCTTCGATCATGTCGCCGGTGTGCAGGTTGAAGCGGCGCACCTGGCTGGGGGAGATGTAGATGTCGTCCGTGCTGGCGGTGAAGCTCGTGTCCGGGCTGCGCAGGAAGCCGAAGCCGTCGGGCAGGATTTCCAGCACCCCATCCGCAAACACCTGCTCTCCGGCCTTGGCGCGCTTCTTGATGATGGCAAACATCAGCTCCTGCTTGCGCATCCGGCCCGTGTTTTCGATTTCGAGTTCTTCGGCCTGCTTCAGGACTTCAGACACGTGCAGTGCCTTGAGTTCGTTTAAGTGCATGGAATGACTCCTTGGCGGAGTAGGTAGGTGTCTCGGGGGAGGTGGGCTGTTCGCCGGTGGTCTGCTGATGGCAGTCACGGCGTGCCTGGGGATCTCTCGAACCGGTTGCCAATGCGTGCAAGCCGGTGATCTGCTGGAATTATGACAGGAAAAAATCCGGGAAGGCCAGGCCGCTGCCCTCGGGCATGTGAAGAGATGCAAGCGGCGGTGAAATGCAAGGCGGTGGCACCCCGGCCCGGAGTGCCACCACCAGCAGTGGCGTTATGCCAATTGCTGGTCGACGAAGGCCGTCAACTGCTCCTTGCGCATGGAGCCGATCTTGGTGGCCGACAACTGGCCGTCCTTGAAGAACATCAGCGTGGGGATGCCGCGGATGCCGAACTTGGCAGGCGTCTCGCGGTTCTCGTCGATGTTCAGCTTGGCGATCTGCAGCTTGCCTTCATAGGCCTTGGCCAGGTCGTCGAGGTGGGGGGCGATGTCCTTGCAGGGGCCGCACCATTCGGCCCAGTAGTCCACCAGCACGGGGGTGGTGGACTGCAGTACGTCGGCTTCAAAGCTGGCGTCGGTGAGGTGCTTGATGAGTTCGCTGGCCATGGCGTATTCCTTGTAGCTGGGCGGGTTGGGACCGGGGTACGTATAAAGTTGGGTCATTGTGACAGAAACCAATCCCACGTTCACCGGTGTGGCCGGGCCCTCCGATGCTATGACTGTCATAGCTAAAACCGATCATGCAGCCCCTTGCTGGGCGCGGGTGCTGGGCGAGGTCGCCCGGCACCTCGCCGGGCACGGCGCGCACCCGGCCCGCACCGTGGTGCTGGTGCCCTATGCGCAGCTCATGCCCTGGGGCCAGCGCCTGTGGGCGCGCCGGCACCCGGACAGCTTCGTGCCGCGCTTCGAGACCACGCGCAACTGGGCGCACCAGCTCGCGGTTTTCGTGCCAGAGGGGCAGGACCTGGCGGGCGACGTGGCGCGCGACACGCTCACCGCGCGCACATTGCTGGACCAGGCCGGCCTGTCGGCCCAGCGCGACGTGCTGGCCACGCCGCTGCAGGAGGCCGCCGCGCAACTGGCCCTGGCTGTGGCGGCCGTACCGCCCGCACAGCGCGATGCCTGGGGAGTGCAGGCGCGCAGCCTGCTGCCGCCGGCGGACGAAGGCAGCGCGCTGCGCTTCGAGGCCGTGGTGGCGCGCATTGCGCTGGAATGGGCGCTGGCCTCGCGTTACGCGACCGATGTGCTGTTCGAGCCCGGCGTGCGGGCCGCCACCGATGCGCTGGTGGTGTTCGAAGGCTTCCAGGCCGAGCCCATGGCGGCCGCGCTGCTGGCCCACTGGGGCGAGCGAGCGCTGCTGCTGCCCCTGTATGCGCCCGAAGGGGATGGCGCGGTGCAAGGGCAGATCGCCCTGCATGCCGCAACGGATGCCGAGGACGAAGCGCAGCGCGCCGCCGCCTGCGTGCTGGCCCACCTGGCCGCAGGCCGCGTGCCCGTGGTGCTGGCCGCCACCGACCGAGCGCTGACCCGCCGCGTGCGCGCCCACCTGGGCAGCAGCGGCGTGGACGTGCGCGACGAAAGCGGCTGGACGCTGTCGACCACGCGCGCGGCCGCGCAGCTCATGGCCGCCTTGAAAGCCTGCGCCTGGGATGCCGATGCCGACACCGTGCTTGCCTGGCTCAAGCAGGTGCCGGCGTGGGAGGCAGGCACGCTCAACCCGCTGGAGAAAGCACTGCGCAAAGCATCGCTGGCGCGCTGGGGTGCGGTGGCCGAGCGCGACTGGAGCACCCACCCGGCACTGGCCGCGACCGTGGCGCAGACCGAGGCCTGGCGCGCCGGCCTGCGTGCGGCGCGCCCACTGGTGCAGTGGCTTGCCGCCCTGCGCGGCCTGCTCGAAGCCACGGGCCAGTGGGCCGTGCTTGAGGCCGATGAGGCGGGCGAGCGCGTGCTTGCCGTGTTGCGCCTGCCCGAGGGCCTGCAGGCCGAACTCGAAGCCTGGGACGGCGTGGGCCGGCGCATGGCGCTGGCCGAGTTCACCCGCTGGGCCGACGAGGTGCTGGAGGCCGCGCGCTTCGTGCCGCCACCGCCGCCCGGCGCGCCGGTCGTGATCCTGCCACTGCCGCAGCTGCTGGCCCGGCCTTTTGCTGCGCTGGTGTTGCCGGGCTGCGATGAAAAGCGCCTGCAGCCCGCCCCGGAGCCGCCGGGCGAATGGACGCAGGCCCAGCGCGAGGCCTGGGGCCTGCCCACCCGCGATTCGCTGGAAGCCGCGCAACGCCTGGCCTGGCGCAGCGCACTGCAGACCCCCTTGGTGGACGTGCTGTGGCGCACCGGCGACGAGGGCGGCGAGCCGCTGCTGGCCAGCACCCTGGTGCTGGCGCTGCACCTCGACGGCGCAGCGCACGCGGGCGAGGACCTGCGCCTCGCGCGCAGCGTGGCCAGTGCGCCCACGGCCCGGCCATTGCCCAGCGGCCAGGCGTTGCCGGTGCACAAGCTGTCGTCCACCGCGTATTCGGACCTGCGCCATTGCCCCTACCGCTTCTTCGCGCTGCGCCAGTTGGGCCTGCAGGATGCGGAGGAACTGGGCAGCGAGGTGGACAAGCGCGATTTCGGCAACTGGCTGCACGAGGTGCTGCAGCATTTTCACGAAGGCCTGTTGCAGGCACCGCTCGATGCGGGCCCTGGGCGCACGCACCGGCTCGACGCATCGGCCCAGGCCGTCACGGCGCGCCAGGGCCTCACCGGTGGCGACTTTCTGCCCTTTGCCGCGGGTTGGCCGCAGGTGCGCGATGGCTACCTGCGCTGGCTGGCACAGCACGAGCACCTGGGTGCCAGCTTTCGCCAGGCCGAGCTCAGGACCACGCAGCCCTTGGGGGGCATGGAGCTCGTGGGCACCATCGACCGCATCGATGGGGTGTCGGGCGCCGGCGAGGTGACCACCCTGGTGATCGACTACAAGACCGAGAGCGACTCCGTCACGCGCCAGCGCATCGGTGCCGGGGCTGAAGATACACAGCTGGCCTTCTACGCTGCGCTGCTGAGCCACGACACCCTGCGCGCCGCCTATGTGAACGTGGGCGAGCGCGGCGAGACGCAGATGCACGAGCAGGAGGAGGTGGTGGCCCTGCGCGACCTGCTGGTGGAGGGCATACAGCACGACTTCGAACGCATCGCCGCGGGCGACCCCATGCCCGCACTGGGCGAGGGCATGGTGTGCGAATACTGCGCGGCGCGCGGCCTGTGCCGCAAGGATTTCTGGGCATGACGAACGCTGCGTACGAACACAACGGCCAGGGCGTTTCGCGCGAGGCCTTCTATGCCATTGCCTGCGACCCAGCGCGCAGCGTGGCGGTCGAGGCCTGTGCCGGTGCGGGCAAGACCTGGATGCTGGTCTCGCGCATGCTGCGCGCGCTGCTCGACGGCGCTGCGCCGCACGAGATCCTGGCCATCACCTTCACCAAGAAGGCCGCAGGCGAAATGCGCCAGCGCCTGCAGGAATGGCTGGAGCAGTTTGCCGATGCGCCTCTGGACCAGCTCACGGGTGAACTGGTGGCCCGCGGCATCCGCCCCGAGCGGGCCCTGGAGCAGCGCGAGGCGCTGAGCGGGCTGTACCGGCAGGTCCTGGCCAGCGGCCGGCCGGTGCAGATCCGTACCTTCCACAGCTGGTTTGCCGCGCTGTTGGGCACGGCGCCGCTGGCGCTGCTGCAGGCGCAGGGCCTGCCCGCCAATTTCGAGCTGCTGGAGGACGATGCCGAGGCCGTGCGCGAGGTGTGGCAGCCCTTTTTGCACGCGGTGGACAGCCACGCCGGCCTGCGCGCCGACTACGAGGCGGCGGTGTTCCGCCACGGGCGTTCGCAGACGCACAAGGCGCTCGCGGCAGCCTTGTCCAAGCGCGTGGAATTCGATCTGGCCGACGAGGCCGGGGTGGTCGATGCCTCGGTGCCCCCGTTCGCGGAGCACTGCCCCGAGCTGGCCGGCATGGACAACCCTGCCGATGCGCTGCGCGGCGACCTCGTGCGCCGCCGCTGGCTCGACCGGGCCCAGGCCCTGGGGGTGGAGTCTGCCAAGACCCCGCAGAAGGCAGCCGATTCCATCGTCGATGCCTTCGCCTGCGACGACCTCGACCTGCGCCTGGACCTGTTGCGCAAGGCCCTGTTCGTGGCCAAGGAAGACCGGCTGTCGAAAAACCTGGAGAAATTCGCCGCCGCGCAGGAGGCCGAGCCCGAGCTGCAGCGCCTGCTGCTGGCGCGCCGCCAGCATGACGCCTGGCTGCACCAGCAGCGCATGGCGCGGCTGGCGCGTTGCCTGATCAAAGAGTTCGCGGCCGTCAAGAACCAGCACGGCTGGGTGGACATGAACGACGTGGAGCGCACGGCCCTGGTGATGCTGGCCGACCCGGTGCTCAGCGGCTGGGTGCAGGAGCGGCTCGATGCACGCATCCGCCACCTGCTGGTCGATGAGTTCCAGGACACCAACCCGCTGCAGTGGCAGGCGCTGCACGCCTGGCTCTCGGGCTACGCGGGCTCGGGCGGCGGTTCCGCCGCGCCCAGCGTGTTCATCGTGGGCGACCCCAAGCAAAGCATCTACCGCTTTCGCCGGGCCGAGCCGCAGGTGTTCCTGGCGGCGCAGGCCTTCGTGCGCAACGGCCTCTCGGGCGACCTGCTCAGTTGCGACCACACACGCCGCAATGCCACGGGTGTGATCGCCGCCGTGAACGATGCCCTGGGCACGGCGCAGGCGCAGGGCGAGACCAGTGGTTTTCGCAACCACACGACCGAATCGACCGACCCTGGCGAACTGCTGCGCCTGCCGGCCATCGAGCCTCTGGAAGCCAGTGGCCCTGCGGGCGGCGGTCTGCTGGCCTGGCGCGACAGCCTGACCGAGCCGCGCCACGAGGCCGAGGAAACCCAGCGCATGCGCGAATGCGAGCAGGCCGCGCGCTGGGTGGCGGCGCAGATCGCGGGCGGTGTGCCGCCCAAGGAGGTGCTGGTGCTGGCGCGCAAGCGTGATCGCCTCGCCTCCATGCAGGACGCGCTGCGTGCCCTGCACCTGCCCTGCGTGCAGCCCGAGAAGGCCGACCTGTTCGACGCGCCCGAGGTGCAGGACATGGTGGCCCTGCTCGATGCCCTGGTCTCCACCGGGCACGACCTGTCGCTGGCGCGCGCGCTCAGGTCGCCGCTGTTCGGGTTGGGTGACGATGCGCTGGTGGCCCTGGCCCTGCTGCGCCGCCAGCCCGAGCATTCCGGCCTGAGCTGGTTCGAACTGCTGCAGCGGCCTGAACTGGTGGACGCCACGCCCTGCGCTGCTGCCGGCCCCGTGCTCGCGCAGTACAAGGCCTGGGTCGACACCTTGCCCCCGCACGATGCGCTGCACGCCATCTATGCCCATGGCGACGTGCTGGCCCGCTTTGCGGCGGCGGCCCCGGCCACCCAGCGCGCAGCGGTGCAGGCCAACCTGCGCGCGCTGCTGGCCGCCGCGCTGCAGCACGATGGCGGGCGCTACCTCACGCCCTATGCCTTCGTGCGCGCCATGAAGAAGGGCGGCGTGCGTGCGCCCGGCCGGGTGGATGTGCAGGCCATCCGCCTGCTCACGGTGCACGGCGCCAAGGGGCTGGAGGCGCAGTGCGTGCTGCTGCTCGACACCGACACCCGCCCCCAGAAGGCCGAGACCATGGGCGTGCTGGTGGACTGGCCTGGCGAGCAGCCGGTGCCCACGGGCTTTGTCTTCCTGGCCAGCGAATCGAGCCCGCCGCCCAGCGCGGTCGATGCCCTCGCCGTGGAGCAGCAGGCGCGCCAGCGTGAAGAACTCAACATGCTCTACGTGGCCATGACGCGGGCCAAGCACTGCCTGGCCCTGTCGTCGGTGCAGCCCGCCAGCTCATCTCCTGGCAGCTGGTGGAACCGGCTGGCCATGCTGGTGGACGATGCGGTCTTGCCAGAGGAGGAAGGGGTCGATGCCCCGGCAGTGGCGGCCGGCGGCGAAGCGGCTGCCCACTTTGTGGTGCCTGAGTTGCCCGTGCTGCCGCCCGAACTGGGGCAGGGCCGCAAGGGTGAGTCGGGTGCGGGCCTGGTCGAAGGGTTCGGCGCGGCCCAAGGCGCCGCCAGCCCCGGCGCCTTGGCGCCTGCGCAGTCCACCCCCGAATCCCGCCTCGGCGATGCCATGCACCAGTTGCTCGAGCAGGCCGGCGTGGCGGGCATGTCGCTGGCCGCTCTGCGCGCCCACGGCTGGCCGCCGGCGCGCCTGGCCCGCCTGGCGCAGGACCACGAGATCACCGCTGCCGCCGCCGCGCGCGCCGCGCAACTGGCCCAGCGCATCCTGGCGGGCGAGGGCGCCTGGGCCTGGGACCCTGCCGAGATGGACAGCGCCATGAACGAGGCACCCCTGAACCACCAGGGCCAGAGCCTGCGGCTCGACCGGCTGGTGCGCCGGCCGGTGGGGCGCCAAGGCCCAGGCCCTGCGCCGGGCTGGTGGGTGCTGGATTACAAGAGCGCCGCCCAGCCCGAGCGCCAGCCCGGCCTGATGGCGCAACTGCAGCGCTACCGCGAGGCCGTGCACGCCCTGATGCCGGGCGAGGCCGTGCACGCGGCCTTCCTGACCGGGGACGGGCGCATGGTGGTGCTGGCTGCGGATTCCAGCGCAGTGGATGGGGCCGTCGCCGTGGTGGGGCATACTCTCGCCCCCGCTGTGCCTGTGGCCATGGCCGCGGCAACCCCCGCTTCTTCTCCTTCTTCTTCGTCCCGCAAGCCGCGCCAGGCACCGCCCGGCACGGACGATTCCCCGCAGGGCTCGCTGTTCTGATCCCCGCTGTTGTTGTTCTCCCGATTTCCGAAAGCCCCTCACCATGAATGCAAGCACCCCCATCGCGCAGGACGCTGCCACCCCTGGCCTGGCCTGTGACGTTGCCATCGTCGGCGGCGGCCCGGCGGGCCTCATGGCGGCCGAGGTGCTCGCGCAGGCCGGTGTGGCCGTGCACCTGTTCGATGCCATGCCCTCGGTGGGCCGCAAGTTCCTGCTGGCGGGCAAGGGTGGGCTCAACCTCACGCACTCCGAGCCGCACGAGAGCTTTGCCACCCGCTTTGTGGGCCGCGAGAAGCTGGTCGAGCCGCTGATCACCGCCTTCGGCGGGCCGGCGGTGCGCGACTGGGCGCAGGGCCTGGGTGTGGAAACCTTCGTCGGCACCTCGGGTAGGGTCTTCCCGGCCGACATGAAGGCCGCGCCGCTGCTGCGCGCCTGGCTGCAGCGCCTGCGCAGCCAGGGCGTGCAGTTCCATATGCGCCACCGCTGGCTGGGTTGGGCCAATGAGGGGCAGGGCGGTGCACTGCGCTTTGCCACGCCCGCTGGGGAGCTGGCCGTGACCGCGCGCACCACCGTGCTGGCCCTGGGCGGTGGCAGTTGGGCACGCCTGGGGTCCGATGGCGCCTGGGTGCCGCTGCTGGCTGCACGCGGCGTGGCCGTGGCACCGCTGCGCCCGGCCAACTGCGGTTTCGACGTGGTGCGTGGCGATGTGCCCGCTGGCGAGACGCGGCGTGATTTCTTTCGCGAGCTGATCGGCCGCGCGCCCACCCCCGCCGTAGGCTGGACCCCGCACTTCACCGAGCGCTTCGGCGGCCAGCCGTTCAAGACGGTGGCCATCAGCTTCACCGACAGCGAAGGGCGTAGCTTCAGCCGCCGCGGCGAATTCGTGGCCACGGCCACGGGCGTGGAGGGTAGCTTGGTCTACGCTGTCTCGCAGCTGCTGCGCGACGAGATCGAGGCCCATGGCCACGCCACCTTCCACCTCGACCTGCTGCCCGACCACACGCCCGAGCGCGTGCTGGTGGAGGTGCGCCACCCGCGTGGCTCACGCTCGCTGTCCAGCCACCTCAAAAGTCGCCTGGGGCTCGATGGCATCAAGGCCGGCATCCTCTACGAGCACCTGGGCAAGGATGGCATGGCCGATCCTGTGGCACTGGCCCATGCCATCAAGGCGCTGCCCGTGACGGTGGTGGCCACCCGGCCGCTGGACGAAGCCATCAGCACCGCCGGTGGCGTCGCTTTCGAGGCACTCGACGGCGACCTCATGGCCACCCGCGCGCCGGGTGTGTTCTGCGCCGGCGAAATGCTGGACTGGGAGGCCCCGACGGGGGGCTACCTGCTTACGGCCAGCATGGCCAGCGGCAGACTTGCGGGGCAGGGCGTGCTGAAGTTCCTGCGCGCTGGCGCTTGAAGGGCTTGCCAGGGAGCACAGGGCCCGGCGCCACTGCAAAGATGCGGGTTCTCAGAATCTGGACCGGTAATACAGCATCGGCCCGCCCTTCCTGGCGCGCAGCAGCAGGCGCGATCCGCCCTGCAATTGCACGCCGACCGCGCCGAATTCGGGCACGAGACCCCGGGTCTTTGACGATTCCCATTGCATTTCGAGGCGCGTGCCATACAGGGGTTGCTGTGCGTCCCGGATCATGGTCAATGCGTCGGATGAAGGCGCCAGCTGCGAAGTCCGTGCCCAGGCCGATACGTCGAACTGTGGCCCGCTCTCACGCTGCGAACGCCAGCGCACGCCGAAGTCCACGCTTGCAGGGCTGGGTGCATCCGATGCCAGCGGCACGGCACTGGCCGTTGGCGCGCTCATGCCCAATGACAGCCCGAACTTGCCGTAAGACTCGCGTGTGATGAGCCAGCCGGTGAGGTCAATGGACTGGGTGCTGTTGAACTGGTATCCCGGGCTGCCGGGTAGCGCATTGATGCGTGCGGAATAGTCGCCAAAGTCCGGCAGCACCACGCTGTTGATCTCATAGAACGAGGATGCCCTGGTGGTCTTTTCGCGCAGGCTGGCCATGGCTTCGTCGGCGAAGTTCACACCCGCCGCCGTGGCCACTCCGGTGGTGAGCCAAAACAGCCCTGCGGTGCAAAGATCCCTGCTTCTGCGGTGGGCCGCATGCCCTGTTGCCATTGCAATGGCGTAGCCATCGGGATGCCCGGTTGCTTGGCTGCGGGCGGTGAATACTTGCACGGTCATGGCGGTAGACATGGCAGCACCCGATAGAAAAAAGATGGACTAGGCGATGCTGCAAAGTGTGCGCCTCTCCATCGGCGAGGGGAAGCTCCGAATGCCGCGAAACTGTGTCGGACATCACCGACAAGGTCTGCGCGCCTGTTCAAAAGAACCTTGGGCGGAACCTCAGGAGGGATGGCAATCGGTTGTGGCGCGTCGCGCGCCAATGCGTGCGCGACCAAAAAGGCATTTTTGCGCAGGGCGCAAAAAAGAAGAAAGAAGTTGACGAGCCTTACCCCCGGCACTGACTCCACAGTTAGGGCTGCTTGGTTCCCCACCTGACCCGTTTGGCCGCTTTACCATGCGGGGAGGCCCGTCACTGGCTATTGTAGCGGGTGCGCGGCAGGTGGCCGGCTTCGATGGCCAGTTTGTCCTTGCCGCGACGGGTTATTTGGATGCTCGTGCCACACGGCGCTGCCAAGCAATGAAGGTTGGGGCCCCACCAGCCCCCAGATGGTGACGCCGATGCATGGCACAGATGGCAATCCCTGCAAGGCCATGGACATTGCCCGGCCTACCCCGGACACACCGGCACCCAGGGCATCGCGAACAGTCGCCCCCTTGCTCTGCAGCACCATCGACAGCAGGGCCTCCCCAGATCCGTTTTCCCCGGGTTGCCAGCGGCGCCTTTTGGGGGGGTGAAAGCCGTCTCCGGTGGTGGCGAGCGCTGTGCAGGGGCATCCGCAGACCCCCTTAGAATCAAGCCATGTCCTATCTCGTGCTCGCCCGCAAGTACCGCCCCCGCAATTTCACCGAAATGGTGGGGCAGGAGCACGTGGTACAGGCGCTCACCAATGCGCTCACCCAGCAGCGCCTGCACCATGCCTACCTGTTCACGGGCACGCGGGGGGTGGGCAAGACCACGGTGTCGCGCATCCTGGCCAAGTCGCTCAACTGCCAGGGGCCGGACGGTACGGGCGGCATCACCGCCACGCCCTGCGGCGTGTGCCAGGCCTGCACCGACATCGACAGCGGCCGGTTCGTGGACTACACCGAACTCGACGCTGCCTCCAACCGCGGCGTGGACGAGGTGCAGAGCCTGCTCGAGCAGGCCGTGTACAAGCCGGTGCAGGGGCGCTTCAAGGTCTTCATGATCGACGAAGTGCACATGCTCACCAACACCGCCTTCAATGCGATGCTCAAGACGCTGGAGGAGCCGCCCGAGTACCTGAAGTTCGTGCTCGCCACGACCGACCCGCAGAAGGTGCCGGTCACCGTGCTCAGCCGCTGCCTGCAGTTCAACCTGCGCCCCATGGCGCCCGAGACGGTGCTCAGCCACCTCACACAGGTGCTCGCGGCCGAGAACGTGCCCGCCGAGCCCCAGGCGCTGCGCCTGCTCTCGCGCGCCGCGCGCGGCTCCATGCGCGACGCGCTTTCGCTCACCGACCAGGCGATTGCCTTCGGCAGCGGCCAGTTGCAGGAAGCCGGCGTGCGCCAGATGCTGGGCGCGGTGGACCGCTCCTACGTGTTCCGCCTCATCGAAGCCCTGGCTTTGGGCGACGGCAAGACGGTGGTGGAAACCGCCGATGTGCTGCGCCTGAACGGCCTGTCTGCCGCCTCCACGCTCGAAGAGATGAGTGCCGTGCTGCAGCGCATGGCCGTGTTCCAGGCCGTGCCGCAGATGGTGGGCGCCGTCGATGCCGACGACCCCGAGGCTGCCGAGACCGCGCGCCTGTCGGCTGCCATGCCGCCTGATGAGACGCAACTGCTGTACAGCATGTGCCTGCACGGCCGCAGCGAGCTGGGCCTGGCGCCCGACGAATACGCAGCCCTGACCATGGTGCTGCTGCGCCTGTTGGCCTTCAAACCCCCGGCCGGCGACGGCCCGGCAGAAAAAAAAACTCTGACGCGGCCTGAACCGGCGGCTTCGGCCCCTGTTCACGCCCCGGTTGCTGCACCTTTGCCGGCGGCTCCGGCTCCGGCTCCGGCTCCGGCTCCGGCCCCGGTCGTGGCTGTCGTGCAGCCACCCGCGGTGGTTGCCACTGCCCCTGTCCCGGTGGCCGCCGCCGCCCATGTCGCCGCTCCGTTGGCCGCAGAGCCTGCGGCTGCCAAGGTCGTCGCTGCACCGGAGGTTCCCGTGCCCGCACCTGCGCCCGTGGCCGCGGCGCCCCAGTCCACGCTATTGCCGGTGCGCACGCTCGACGATTTCGACCGGCAGCACGGCGGGTCTGGCGATGAGCGCGATGGCGGCGAGCACGCCAGGTCATCGTCACCCGCCACGGCCGTGGCCGAGCGCCCGGCGGCCGACGTGATGTCCATCCCCGTGCGCAGCATGTCCGCAGAGCCTGGCGTGCGCCTGCAGCCCACGGCGCATTCGCCTTCGGCGGCATCGCTGCCTGCCTCGGCCCGCTATACGCCGACCGAAGAGGGCGAGGTCTGGTACACCACCGTACAGTCCCTGGTGGCCGCCGAAGTGATCACCGCGCTGGTGCGCGAGCTGGCGCTGCAGTCGCAACTGGTGGCACGCGATGGTGGCCACTGGCTGCTGCGCGTGGAGCGCGAGTCGCTCAACCAGCCCACGGCGCGCGAGCGCCTGCGCGCCGCGCTGGAAAATGCCGGCCATGCCACCCAGATCACCGTCGAGGTGGGCGTGGTGATCGACAGCCCCGCGCGCCGCAACGCCGCTGCCGCTGCCGAGCGCCAGCGCGTGGCCGAAGAGATCGTGATGAACGACCCCTATGTGCAGACGCTGCTGCGCGACCATGGCGCGAAAATCGTGCCGGGCAGCATCAAGCCTGCGTGAGGCGTTTGCAGCAACCGATGCCGACAGATCGATAGACAGACAACCTCCAACCTACAACCTCCAACCCAAGGACCACCACCATGTTCAACAAAGGACAACTCGCCGGCCTGATGAAGCAAGCCCAGGCCATGCAGGACAACCTGAAGAAGGCGCAGGACGAACTGGCCTTCATCGAGGTCGAGGGCGAATCCGGCGCCGGCCTCGTGAAGGTGCTCATGACCTGCAAGCACGACGTCAAGCGCATCACCATCGATCCGAGCCTGCTGGCCGAAGACAAGGACATGCTCGAAGACCTGGTGGCGGCTGCATTCAATGCGGCGGTGCGCAAGGCGGAGGAGACTTCCAGTGAGAAGATGGGCAAGCTCACGGCAGGAATGCCAGGACTCCCCGGCGGCATGAAACTCCCTTTCTGAGGGTTGGCTACCGAGCGGGCAATCTGCGTCGTTGGGCGGTGCTCGGAATCCTCACGTACTTCAAGTACGTTCCGGTTCCTGTGCTCCGTCCGCCTAGCAGCTTATCCCGCTCGCTACGCCCTGGAGGGCGGGGTGTGAAGCCCTGGGGCGGCGCGTTGCTTGCTTCGCTCGCTTGCGCTTGGTGGCATAGACAAACACTTTCTTAAACCGGCTTTTCGCTGCGTAAACTGGCCCTATGGCTTCTTCTTCTACCAATTCCCTTGACGTTTTGATCCAGGCGCTCAAGCGGCTGCCGGGGGTGGGGGTGAAGTCGGCCTCGCGCATGGCGTTCCATCTGCTGCAGCATGACCGGGAGGGGGCCGAGGCCTTGTCACGGGCGCTGCACGATGCGGCTGTGTCGGTGCACCACTGCAGCCGCTGCCATACCTTCACCGAGGCCGATGTGTGCAGCACCTGCCTGGACCCGGAGCGCGATGCCACGCGGCTGTGCGTTGTGGAGACGCCTGCGGACCAGTCGGCGCTGGAGCGCACGGGGGCCTTCAAGGGGCTGTACTTCGTGCTGATGGGGCGGCTCAGTCCGCTCGACGGCATCGGCCCCAAGGAGATCGGCCTGCACAAGCTCATGGACCGGGCCAGCGACGGCACGGTGCAGGAGGTGATCCTGGCGACCAATTTCAATGCCGAGGGCGAGGCGACCGCGCATGTGATCAGCGAGGCGCTCAAGGCCCGGGGCCTGCACGTCACGCGGCTGGCTCGCGGCGTGCCGGTGGGCAGCGAGCTGGAATACGTGGACCTGGGCACCATCGCCCATGCGCTCGTGGACCGGCGCTGAAGTGGCTTGGGTGCAGGGCCGCTTAGAATCCGTGCCCTCCTATCTATTCAATGGCTTTCCAGGCAAGGCTGGCAGGCAATAGCAAGAAGAAAGTGCAACAAGAATGAACTCCTCCATGCACATGGCCCGGTTCACGGCGGCCTACTGGTGTGTGCTGGTGGCTGCGCTGCTGCCCATGGTGTGCTCCTACCTGGCCAAGAGCGGGGGGCTGGGAAAATCGCGCGGGCAGGGCGGTTTCGACAACAGCGACCCACGGGCCTGGCTGGCCCGGCAGACAGGCTGGCAGGCACGCGCCAATGCAGCGCAGACCAACAGCTTCGAGGCGCTGCCGTTCTTCATCGGTGCGGTGGTCATTGCGCACCAGCTCGGCGCAGGCCAGACACTGCTGGACCTGGCAGCCCTGCTGTGGGTGTTTCTGCGCATTTTTTACATCATGATGTATGTGGCGGACATGCCCACCGTGCGCAGTGCGCTGTGGTCGGGTGCCTTGCTCGTCAACATCGGCATCCTGTTCATGGGATACCGCTGATCGCCAGGGCTGGCGGGCGTTTTCCGCCTGCGGCCGGGCCCTCGCGGCCCACATTTTGGCCCCTCGCGGGGCCCAATCCACTGTCACCTACGTATTAGTCCTCAGGGGTAGTCCCTGATGCCTGCCGGGCTATGCTGAGGCACGATTGTTGCAGTGCAACAATGGCCTCTTCGCCTTTCATTTTTCCATGCCCAGTCCCTTGCTCAGCCGCCGCGCATTTGGTGCCGTATCCGCCCTCTCGGCGGCTTCGGTGTTTGCGCCTGCCGTGCTGTCGCAACAGGCCGCCGCGCCGGGGTTGGGTCGCGTCACGGTGGCTGTCGGGGGGCAAAGCGTGCTTTACCACCTGCCGCTGGCGTTGGCCGATCTGCTGGGCTATTTTGAGAGCGAAGGGCTGCAGGTGGTGGTCTCCGACTTTGCCGGTGGCGCCATGGCACTGCAGGCCGTGTTGCAAGGGGCGGCCGACGTGGGGTCGGGGGCTTACGAATACACCATCCGCCAGCAGGTGCGTGGCAGCTACCTGCGCGCCATGGCGGTGCATGGCCGCGCGCCGCAGATCGCCATGGGCGTTTCGCGCAAGGCCTTGCCGCGCTACGAGGCACTCGCTGACCTCGCGGGCCGGCGCATCGGTGTCTCGGCCCTGGGGTCGTCCACGCACCTCATGGCCATCCACCTGCTGGCGCGCGCCGGCATGCGCGAGCGCGACGTGACCTTCGTGGGGGTGGGCTCGGGCGCGCCGGCCGTGGCGGCGCTGCGCACGGGCCAGGTGCAGGCGCTGTGCCATGCCGATCCCATCATGACGCTGCTGGAGCAGAAGATGGACGTGCACATCGTGGGCGACATGCGCACCCTGAAGGGCTCACAGGAGCTGTTTGGCGGCAACATGCCGGCCGGTTGCCTGTATGCGCCCCAGGCCTTCGTGCAGAAGCAGGCCGCCCAGGTGCAGGCGCTGACCAATGGCATCGTGCACGCGCTCAAGTGGCTGCAGACGGCCGCACCGGCCGACCTGATCAAGGTGGTACCGCCCAGTTACCTGCTGGGCGACCGCGGGCTGTACCTGGCCGCCTTCAGCCGTGTGCGCGAGACCTTCTCGCCCAACGGCCTGATGCCCGACGACGGGCCCGCCACCGCGCTGCGCGTGCTGGGCCGCACCGGCCCCGAGGTGACCGACGTGAAGGTCGACCTGGCCCGCACCTTCAGCAACGAGTGGGTGCGCAAGGCGCGGCAGAAGTACAACGTCTGATACGGATTGGCCTTCAACCGTCTAACTTCGTTGGTCCGCCTTGCCGTGCTACAGCACTGTCTGCGGCTTCCCGCCTAGTTATACGATTGAATGCAAATCCGTATGAGACTGCCTGCGCATCAAGCGCCTTCTGCGCTTTCGGGACGGGAAGATGGCTTACATTGGCCGGCATCCGGTTTGCCGTAGGCTCGGCACACCAACTTCCTACCCACCCACCAAGGATTTCTCCATGGCATTCTCCCTCAGCATCGGCCCGCTCGTCTCCCTGATCGCGGGCATCCTCATCCTCGTCATGCCGCGCCTGCTCAGTACCATCGTGGCCATCTACCTCATCGTCATGGGCGTACTGGGACTGATGGGCATGCATTCCCTCAAGC
Organism: Acidovorax sp. LjRoot66; assembly: GCF_964253305.1. Classification (NCBI taxonomy): domain Bacteria; kingdom Pseudomonadati; phylum Pseudomonadota; class Betaproteobacteria; order Burkholderiales; family Comamonadaceae; genus Acidovorax; species Acidovorax sp. LjRoot66. The sequence continues at coordinate 5,215,050 of NZ_CAXUQU020000001.1, read as the reverse complement.
TCTGAGGGGGGGAGTCGCTGAGAAAACCTCCCTGGCGTCGTTGCTCCGTCTTGCCGTACTTTCAGTACTGTCTGCAACGGAGCGTCTAGCCAGGAAGCTTTTTCAGCAACTCTTGAGAGTGGGGTTTGCCCCGTCTGGCAAAAAGCCCCAACCCCTGGAGCTCAGCGCTTCTTGACTTTCGATGGCGTGCCGCCGCGCTTGGCGGGGGCTGAGACCGGGGCCTTGGCCGCGCTTTGCTTGCTGCGGGCCTGGACCACGTTGCGCACGTTCGAGGATCGCACCTGGGTGGCAGCAGCCACCGCGGCGCGCACCGGCAGGTAGACCACGATCTGCTGGCCCAGCTTGAAGGCGGCGCTGGCCTTGACGTCGTTCCAGTCGGCCACGTTGCTGGTGCTCAGGTTGTAGCGCTTGGCCACGCTGGCCACGGTTTCGCCCTTGCGGGCGCGCACCGTGGTGCGGCGGGTGACGATTTCGGGGGCGAATGCCAGTTGGCCGTTGTCCGCCAGGTGCGATGAGACGTCCTCGCGCGTGGTCACCGAGCGCGGCACCATCAGTGCCGAGCCGGCCTTGATCAGCATGCGCGGCGGGATGTTGTTCATGGCGCGCAGGTCGGACTCGCTCATGCCGGTGCGCTGGGCGGCATCGGCCACCGTCATGGTGGTGGGCACTGACCATACCGTCCAACTGGCGTACTGGCCTTCGCGGCGCGCTTCCAGGTTGCGCTGGAAGACCTTGGCATTGTCCCAGGGCAGCAGGATCTGCGGTGTGCCGGCCGCCAGGATCACGGGGCGCTTGTACGAGGGGTTGAGCGCGCGGAAGTCGTCCTCGCGGATGCCCGAGAGCGTGGCCACCAGCGCCACGTCGATGTCGTGGGTGATGTCCACCGTCTGGAAGTAGGGGTGGTTCTCGATCAGTGGCAGCTCGGCCTTGAAGGCATCGGGGTTGGCCACGATGTTCTTCACCGCCTGCAGCTTGGGCACATACAGCCGGGTCTCGGCCGGCATGTTCAGGTCGGTGTAGCTGGTGCCCAGGCCCGCCTTCTGGTTGCGCGCAATGGCGCGACCCACGCTGCCCTCGCCCCAGTTGTAGGCGGCCAGGGCCAGGTGCCAGTCGCCGAACATGCCGTAGAGCTTTTGCAGGTAGTCGAGCGCCGCGCGGGTCGATGCCAGCACGTCGCGCCGGTCATCGCGAAAGGCGTTCTGCTTGAGGTCGAAATAGTTGCCCGTGGCCGGCATGAACTGCCACATGCCCGCCGCCTTGGCGCTCGACACCGCCTGGGGGTTGAACGCGCTCTCGATGTAGGGCAGCAGCGCCAGCTCGGTCGGCATGCCCCGGCGTTCCAGTTCCTCGACGATGTGGAACAGGTACTTGCTTGAGCGCTCCGTCATGCGCTGGATGTAGTCGGGCCGCGTGGCATACCACTGCTCGCGGTCCTGCACCAGCTCATGCTGCAGGTCGGGCATGGCAAAGCCGCGGCGTATGCGGTCCCACAGGTCGGCCGGGGCCGAGAGCGATGCCACGCCGCCGCCGTTGAAGGTGTTCACCGCCATGATGGGCTGCAGCGGCCCGGTCGGGATGAGCGGCGTGTGCGCGGGGCGCGCGGGCGCCTTGTTGTTGGTGGGGGTGGCAGGGCCATCGGACGCGCCGCCCGCCACGGTGGTGTCGGTTCCGGTGGTGGCGCAGCCGGTCAGCCAGAGCATGCCGGCCAGGCACGCGATGTGCACAATTTTCATCGAAACTCGTTTTTCCATTGGCGCAGTGCCGCCAGTACGGCCACTGCGTCGTGTTGATCTGTCTGCAGGTCGAACCGCTGTGCTGCTTCGCGCACCTCGGCTTCGCGCACGCGCAGGAAGGGGTTGATACCGCGCTCTTGCGCAATGTTCGATGGCAGGGTGGGCAGGCCCTGCGCCCGCTGTGCTTCGCACCAGCCGAGGTAGTGGACCAGATCCTGGTTGCCGGGTTCCACGGCGCGCGCGAATTTAAGGTTCGAGAGTGTGTATTCGTGCGCACAACACACCCTGGTGTTGCCGGGCAGGGCCGCCAGTTGGTCGAGCGAGTCGAGCATCTGCGCAGGTGTGCCCTCGAACAGGCGCCCGCAGCCGCCCGAAAACAGCGTGTCGCCGCAGAACAGTACCGGCGTGCCCCCCATGTCCGCACAGTGGTATGCGATGTGCCCGGCCGTGTGGCCCGGCACGTCCAGCACCGTGAAGTGCAGGCCGGCCACGTCCACCGTGTCGCCACCGGCCAGGCGCACCAGCGGCTCGGGGACTTTCTCGCGCGCCGGGCCGTATACCGTGGCGCCCGTGGCCTCGCGCAGCACGTCCACCCCACCGACGTGATCGTTGTGGTGGTGCGTGACTAGAATGGCCTGCAATCGCAGTCCCAGGTCGTGCAAAGCCTTCTGTACCGGTGCGGGATCTCCCGGGTCGACCACAATGGCCTGGCGTGCGTCGTGCAGCATCCAGATGTAGTTGTCGGCAAAGGCGGGCAGCGGTAGCAGGTTCATGAGCGATCAAATTATAGGTTTGCACCACTGGTTCGATTCCCCGCCCGGCCGTTACCTGCTGGCCTGGGAGCAAGCCCGCCTGGATGAGGCGGTTGCGGACCTCTTCGGCTACCACGCCGTGCAGCTGGGTATGCCCCTGCTGGACGGCCTGCGTGCCAACCGCATGCCGTACCAATGGCTGGCGCTGGGGCAGGAGGCCGTGGGCGAGGGGGGCCTGGCCGCCGAGCCCGGCCTGCGCGAGGATGGTACGCCCCGCCAGGCCATCGCGCTGCTGGCCGAGCCGGTGGCCCTGCCATTTGCCGAGGCCAGCCTCGACCTGGTGGTGCTGCCCCACACGCTGGAGCTGAGCATCGACCCCCACGCCGCCCTGCGCGAGGTGGCGCGCGTGCTCGTACCCGAAGGGCGCGTGGTCATCAGCGGCCTGAACCCCATGAGCCTGTGGGGCCTGCGCCAGCGGCGTGCGCGGCTGTACGGCAGCTTTGGCCGCGGCTCGCTCTATCTGCCCGACGTGGGCGAGTTCATCGGCTACCGCCGCCTGCGCGACTGGTTGCGGTTGTTGAGCTTCGAGGTCGAATCGGCCCGGTTTGGCTGTTATTGTCCTGCGGTGCGCAGCAGCCAGTGGATCGAGCGCTTTGGCTGGCTGGACCCGCTGGGCGAGAAGTGGTGGCCGATTTTCGGCGCCGGGTACTTTCTGGTGGCCGTCAAGCGCGTGCACGGCATGCGCCTGCTGGAGCCCGCGTGGCGCACCGCGCGCCAGCGCAACGCAGCCACCGTGCCCGTGGCGCACCGCACCCCCTCGCCACCGGGCGCTACGCACCGGCGCTGATGACCATGAACATGAAGAAGAACAGGAATCCATTTTGAACGAGGTCGTGATTTACACCGACGGTGCCTGCAAGGGCAACCCCGGCCCTGGTGGCTGGGGCGTGCTGCTGCGCGCAGGCACATCGGAGAAGGAGCTGTTTGGCGGCGAGCTGGGCACCACCAACAACCGCATGGAGCTGCTGGCCGTGATCGAGGCGCTTGCTGCCTTGAAGCGCCCCTGCGCCGTCACCCTGTACCTGGACAGCGAGTACGTGCGCAAGGGCATCACCGAGTGGATCCACGGCTGGAAGGCCCGCGGCTGGCGCACCGCCAGCAAGGCCCCGGTGAAGAACGTGGAGCTGTGGCAGCGCCTGGACGCCCTGGTCGCCAGCGGCGGGCACCGCATCGACTGGCGCTGGGTCAAGGGCCACTCGGGCGACCCCGGCAACGAGCGCGCCGACCAACTGGCCAACAAGGGCGTGGACAAGGCGCTGGGCCGCAGCTGAGACCACGCGGAAGACTGGGGCGGCGGTTGACTGTCTCCAATCCCCCACCCCTGAAGTAGCCGGGGGCTGCAGATTTGGATACACACTGATACATTGGCAGATTGCCCGCGCCCGGGCTTCACCGATCTCACTGCTGCTGATCCATGGCGTCCAAAACCCGTTACATCGTTGTTGCTGTCGTCGGCATCGCTGCCGCATCGGGGGCCGCATGGTGGCTTCAGCGCCCTGCCGCGCCGCCCAAGACGGACAGCGCGTCTGCACCTGCGGGGGGCAATGGCCCCTCGGCTGGCGCGCGGGGGCCGGGCGGGCAGGGCGGCGCGGGCCGGGTGGTGGCGGTGGAGGCCGCGCCCGTGCGCCAGATGGCGCTGCGCGACGATGCCGAGGCCGTGGGCAGCCTGCGCTCGCGCCGCAGCGTGGTGCTGCGCCCCGAGGTCAGCGGGCGCATCACCCAGCTCAATTTCACCGACGGCCAGCGCGTGCGCCAGGGCCAGGTGCTGGTGCAGTTTGACGACCAGTTGCCCCGAGCCCAGGTGCAGCAAAGCCAGGCCGAGCTGTCCATCGCCCAGGCCAACCACAAGCGCAACCAGGAGCTGGTGGCGCAGGGCTTCATCAGCCAGCGCTCGGTCGACGAGAGCGCCGCCAACCTCGAAGTCGCCCAGGCCAAGCTCTCGCTGTCGCAGGCCACGGCCTCGCGGCTGCGCATCCTGGCGCCGTTCGACGGCATTGCCGGCATCCGCGGCGTGAACGTGGGCGACTACCTCAAGGACGGCGCCGACATCGTCAACGTGGAAGACCTGGACGCGGTGTACGTGGACTTCCGCCTGCCCGAGCGCCTGCAGGGCAAGGTGCGCACCGGCCAGACGGCGCGCGTGGTGTTCGACGCGCTGCCCGGCGTGCGTTACGCCGCCGTGGTCCAGGCCATCAACCCGCAGATCGACGCCGATGGCCGTGCCGTGGCCGTGCGTGGCTGCATCGACAACCGCCGCCTGCAGTTGCGCCCCGGCATGTTCGCGCGCGTGACCACGGTGTTCTCCGAACGTGCCAACGCCCGCGTGGTCCCTGAGGAGGCCATCGTGCCCGAGGGCAGTAACGCCTTCGTCTACAAGGTGATCGAAGGCAAGGAGCCCGGCACCCGCGTGGCCCAGCGCACCGCCGTGACGCTGGGGGCGCGCGCCCCTGGCCTGGTGGAGGTGGTGGACGGCCTGGCCGCCGACGACCTGGTCGTCACCGCAGGGCAGCAGCGTATCCAGCGCGACGGTACCGCCGTGCGCGTGGTGGTGCTGGGCCAGCCGGAGGCTGGCAAAGGCAAAGGCGCTGCCGCCGGGCCGGCACGCGCAACGTCGAGTGCGGCTTCGGAGGCTGCCCCCATGGCCGATGCGCCGGCGTCCGCCGCACTTTCCGTGGGCAAGCCCGCAACTGCGGCCCCCGTCACTGCACCGGCACCCGCTGCGGCGCCGGTCGCCGCCCTGGTGGAGCCACTGCCCGGCCCCAACCCCTGCCAGGTGGCAGGCACCTCTTCGGGCCGCTCGGCACCCATGGTGCCGGGCAAGCCCGCCTGAGCGGCCTGCAGCCCCCTTCACCGCACCCTGCTGACGTACTGCCATGCAACTCGCTGAACTCTCGATCCGCCGGCCGGTGCTGGCCACCGTGCTGTCGCTTTTGGTGTTGCTGGTCGGGGCGGTGAGCTTCACACGCCTGTCGGTGCGTGAATACCCCAAGATCGACGAGCCTGTGGTCACGGTCAGCGTGCGCTACGCGGGGGCCTCGGCCGAGGTGATCGAATCGCAGGTCACCAAGCCACTCGAAGACTCGATCGCCGGCATCGACGCGGTGGACGTCATCACCTCCATCAGCCGCGCCGAGCAAAGCCAGATCAGCGTGCGCTTTCGCCTGGAGAAAGACGCCGACAACGCCGCTGCCGAGGTGCGCGACCGCACCGCCCGCGTGCGCAACCGCTTGCCTGACGCGGTGGACGAGCCCGTGATCGCCAAGGTCGAGGCCGACGCCTCGCCCGTGATGTGGCTGGCCTTCAGCAGCGACACGCGCACGCCGCTGGAGATCAACGACCTGCTCAACCGCATCGTCAAGCCGCGCCTGCAGACCGTGACCGGCGTGGCCGACGTGCCCATCTACGGCGAGCGCCGCTACGCCATGCGTGTGTGGCTGGACCCCGAGCGCATGGCCGGCTACCGCCTGACCACGCAGGACGTGGAAGACGCCATCCGCCGCAACAACCTGGAGCTGCCCGCCGGCCGCATCGAGTCGCAGCAGCGCGAGTTCAGCGTCACCTCGCAGACCGACCTGGCCAGCCCGGCGCAGTTCGCAAGCGTGGTGATCCGCACCGTCAACGGCTTTCCGGTGCGCATCCGCGACGTGGCGCGGGTGGAGGAGGGCGCCGCCAGCGACCGCAGCCGCGTGCGCCTGAACGGGCGCGAGGCCATCTCCCTGGGCGTGATCCGCCAGGCCACGGCCAACCCGCTGGAGCTGTCGGCCGGCGTGCGCGCCATGCTGCCCACGCTCAAGGCCGACCTGCCGCCGGACATCGCCATCGACATCGCCAACGACAACTCGCTGTTCATCGACCGCTCGGTGAAGAGCGTCTACACCACCATCGCCGAGGCCGTGGTGCTGGTGGCGCTGGTGATCTTCGTCTTCCTGCGCACGGCGCGCGCCTCCATCATCCCCATCGTCACCATCCCGGTTAGCCTGGTGGGCAGCTTTGCGCTGATGTCGCTGGCGGGCTTCTCGATCAACACCCTCACCCTGCTGGCCCTGGTGCTGGCCATCGGCCTGGTGGTGGACGACGCCATCGTGATGCTGGAGAACATCTACCGGCACATCGAGGAGGGGCTCGATCCGTTCTCGGCCGCGATCAAGGGCGCACGCGAAATCGGCTTTGCCATCGTCGCAATGACGCTGACCCTGGTGGCCGTGTATGCGCCGCTGGCCTTCACGCCCGGCCGCACGGGTCGGCTGTTCGTCGAGTTCGCGCTGGCGCTGGCCGGCGCCGTGGTGGTCTCGGGCTTCGTGGCGCTCACGCTGTCGCCCATGATGTGCTCGCTGCTGCTCAAGCACAACCCGAAGCCCAACTGGTTCGACCGCTCCATGGAGCGCTTGCTCACGGCCCTCTCGGACGCCTATGGCCGCTTGCTGCGCTGGATCGTCACCGCGCGCTGGGGTGGGCGGGCGGGTGGCGTGCGCGGTGTTCTGTTCCAGGCGCGCTGGCTGGTGATCATTGCCATGGCGGTCAGCGGCGCCGCGCTGGTGCTGGTCTACCCGAGCATGCGCCAGGAGCTCTCGCCGCTCGAAGACCGCGGCACCATCCTGGTCAACGTCACCGCGCCCGATGGCGCCACCCTGGATTACACCAACCGCTATGCGCTGGAGCTCGAAAAGGTGGGCCGCGACTACCCCGAGTTCGACCGCATCTTCGCCAACATCGGCAACCCCACGGTGGCGCAAGGCAGTGTGATCTACCGCACGGTGGACTGGGAAAACCGCTCGCGCAGCACGCTCAACCTGGTGCGCGAGCTGCAGCCCAAGGTGGTCGGCCTGCCGGGCGTCAATGCCTTTTTGATCACGCCGCCCTCGCTGGGCCAGCCGTTCCGTGCGCGCCCGCTCACCTACGTGATCCAGACCTCCGACAGCTACGAGAACCTCAACGCCGTGGCCAACGCCGTGATGGCCGAGATCGCCAAGAACCCCGGCATCGTTTCCCCCGATGTGGACCTGCGCCTGAACAAGCCCGAGCTGCGCATCGCCGTCAACCGCGACCGCGCCGCCGACCTGGGCGTGAGCGTGGACGTGGTGGCCAAGGCCATCGAGACCATGCTGGGCGGGCGCACCGTCACGCGCTACAAGCGCGACTCCGAGCAGTACGACGTGATCGTGCAGACCCAGGCCAGCGGCCGCACCACGCCCGAGAACATCGACAGCATCTACGTGCGCGGCCGCAACGACGCAATGATCCCGCTCTCCAGCCTGGTCAACGTCAAGGAGAGCGTGAGTCCGCGCGAGCTCAACCACTTCGGCCAGCGGCGCTCGGTCACCATCACAGCCAACCTGTCGCCCGAGTATTCGCTGGGCGAGGCCCTGACCTTCATGGACAGCACCGCCGCCAAGGTGCTCAAGCCCGGCTACACCACCGATCTCAACGGCACCTCGCGCGAGTTCCGCAGCTCGCAGGGCGCGCTGGGCATCGTCTTCCTGCTGGCGCTGGTGTTCATCTTCCTGGTGCTGGCCGCGCAGTTCGAGAGCTTCATCGACCCGCTGGTGATCATGGTCTCGGTGCCGCTGTCCATGATCGGTGCGCTGCTGGCGCTCAAGTGGAGCGGGGGCTCGCTCAACGTGTATTCGCAGATCGGCCTGATCACGCTGGTGGGGCTGATCACCAAGCACGGGATTTTGATCGTGGAGTTCACCAACCAGCTGCGCGAGCAGGGCCTGGAGATGGTGGACGCGCTCGTCAAGGCCTCGGCCCAGCGCCTGCGCCCCATCCTCATGACCACGGGCGCCATGGTGCTCGGCGCCATCCCCCTGGCCCTGGCCTCGGGCGCCGGTGCCGAAACGCGCTCGCAGATCGGCTGGGTGATCGTGGGCGGCATGTCGCTGGGCACGCTGCTCACCATCTTCGTCGTGCCCACCATGTACACGCTATTCGCCCGCAAGGCCGTGCCCGGTGCCAACACGGCCGTGGCAGCCGAAGAACCTGCTGAGCCGCTGCACCCTCCGCACGATTATGTGGCGAAGTAGCCCGGGCGCTGACTACGACAGCGGCCGCTCCAGTGGGATGCCGTGCAGGCGCAGCTTGGCATACAGCGTGGGCTTGGCAATGCCCAGGGCCTGGGCCGCACGGGTCACGTTGAAGCGGTGGGCCTTGAGCGCGTGCACGATGGTCTCGCGCTCCGCCGCGCGCAGGCTGCGCACCTCGGTGTTGGGGCCTGGATCCGCAGGGGTCTGCGCGACCGGTGGCGCCGGCACCAGGCCCAGCACGCTGGCATCGAGCGTGCCGCCCTCGCTCAGGTTCACCAGCCGCTCCATCGCGTTCTCCAGCTCGCGCACATTGCCCGGCCAGGGGTGCTGCAGCAGCGCGGCCAGCACGGCGGGTGGCAGCGCATGCACGGGCTTGCCCAGCGCCGCGCCGTAGCGCGCCAGGAAATGTGTGGCCAGCAGCGCCACGTCGGCCGGGCGCTCGCGCAGCGGGGGCAGGGTCAGCGCAATCACATGGCAGCGGTAGTACAGGTCTTCGCGAAACTCCTTGCGCGCCACCATGGCATGCAGGTCGCGGTTGCTGGCCGTGACCACGCGCGCATCCACGCGCACGGCGCGCGTGCTGCCCAGGCGCACCACCTCGCGCTCTTGCAGCACACGCAAGAGCTTGGCCTGCACGTCGAGCGGCAACTCCGACACCTCGTCCAGAAAAATCGTGCCGCCACTGGCCGCCTCGAACTTGCCCGGCCGCCCCTCGCGCTGCGCCCCGGTGAAGGCACCCGGCGCATGGCCGAACAGCTCGCTTTCGATCAGGTCGCGCGGCAGTGCCGCGCAGTTCACCGCGATGAAGGGGCCCTCGCGCCGCGCACTCGCGTTGTGAATCGCCTGGGCCAGCACCTCCTTGCCCGTGCCGCTCTCGCCGCACAGCAGCACGTTGGCCTGGCCGGCCGCCGCCTTGCGCGCCGCGGCGATGGTGGCCCGCAGCGCCGGGCTCTGCCCGATCATGCTGTCGAAAGTATGGCGCGCCTGGCTGCCCGCCATCCGGTCCGCCAGGCGGTGCACGCCACTGATCTCGCGAAAGGTGTTGACCACCGACAGCACGCGCCCGTCCGCCGCCTTCACGGGCACCGCCGTGTCCAGCACATGCAGCTGAAAGCGCGGGGTGGAGATCACGCGCTCGCGGTCGGTGTAGCCCTCACCCGTCAGGAACACCTGCTCCACCATGGTGTCGAAGTCCAGCAGCGAGCCCAGCGTGCGCCCCTGTGCCAGGTGGCGCGGCAGCCGCAGTTGGCGCGCCGCCTCGGCATTGAGGTGGCGCACCACGCCGCCGGGTTCCAGCACCATCAGCCCATAGGGCACATGGTTCACCAGGGTCTGCAGCTCTTCGATGAGTTGGCCCTGGCGTTCCAGCAGGTCGTCGGGGCTGGTGGCGGCAGGGACGGGGGCAGGCGGTCGCTTGGTGGGCATGGCGTTGCAATATGAAACGTTCAACTATTGAACGGTCGTTGCAAATCATATCGCTCGCCGCCACGTCGATGCGAGGCGCTTGCAGGCAAACCCAGGCTGCAGCGTGTGGCACGGAGCTTGCCCTGTGAGCAGGGCCTTTCTATCCTGCAACAGCCATGGTCAACGCCCCTTCCTCCGCTACCCACGATCCCTTCGCCCCATCGCTTGGCGCCGAGCTGCGCCGCGCGGCTGCTGAGGTGCCACACCAGCCCTTCATCCGCATGGCGTCGGGTGAATGGACCTACCGCCAGATCGACGAGGAGAGCGATCGCCTGGCAGCCGGCCTGCATGCCCAGGGCGTACGCGCGGGCCACCATGTCAGCCTCATGCTGCCCAACTGCATCGAGATGGCCGTGCTCTGGTTCGCCCTGACCAAGCTGGGCTCGGTGGCCGCGCCGGTCAACACCTCTTTTCGCGGCCCGGTGCTGGCCGATGCGGTCAACCTGGTGGAAAGCCGCATGGCGGTGGTGCACGCCACGCTGCATGCCCAGTGGGCCGAGGTGCAGGGCCAACTGGCCACGGCCACCCAGGTCTTCGTGGTGGGGACCACCGATGGTGCCGGTGCCGCAGGCTGCCTACCCTACAGCCTGCTGCGCAGCGTGGAGCCCACAGAGCACACCCTGCCGCGCCCCGAAGTCGCTTGCGACGCACTGTGCCTGCTGCTCTACACCTCAGGCACCACGGGCCGATCCAAGGCGGCCATGATTGGGCATCGCTTCGTGCTCGCGCAGGCGCAGCTGTTCATAGAGGGGCTCGAGCTGCGCGCCGACGACGTGCTGTATTGCCCCTATCCGATGTTCCACCTGGATGCCACCGTCATGACCATCGTGCCCGCACTGCTGCTGCGCGGCGTGGCCGCCATCGGCGAGCGTTTCAGCGTATCGCGCTACTGGGACGAGGTGCGTGCCTTGCAGGCCACCGTGTTCGACTTCATGGGCGCCACGGTCACCATGCTGTGGAAGCAACCTCCGTCCCCGCGCGACCGCGACCACCGCGCCCGCCTGGGCTGGGGCGTGCCGCTGCCCACGTTCGCACCGCAGTTCGAAGAGCGCTTTGGCTGCCGCCTGGTGGAGCTGTACGGGTCCACCGAGGCCGGTGGGGTCATGTACACGCCGCTGCACGAACCACGCCGCATGGGTTCGTGCGGCAAGGTGGACCCTGCTTTCCGTGCACGGCTCGCAGACCCGCAGGGCTTCGAAGTTCCCGTGGGCCAGCCCGGCGAACTGCTCCTGCGCCCCGAGCAGCCCGGCCTGCTCATGCAGGGCTACTACGGCATGCCCGAGGCCACGCTCGCCGCCTTCAAGGACCTGTGGTTCCAAACCGGCGACCTGCTGCGCCAGGACGAAGAGGGGTACATGTACTTCGTGGGCCGCACCAAGGACATCGTGCGCCGCCGCGGCGAAAACATCTCCGCAGCCGAGGTCGAGATGGGCATCGAGACCCACCCCGACGTGCTCGAATGCGCCGTGTTCGGCGTGCCCAGCGACATGACCGAAGAGGAGGTCATGGCCTGCGTGGTGCTGCGCCCCGGCGCACGCCTGGCCCCCGCCGCGCTGGCCGCGCATTGCAGCCAGCACATGGCCCGCTTCATGGTGCCGCGCTACCTGCGCCTGCTGCCCGCCCTGCCCAAGACCCCCACCGACAAGGTCGAGAAATTCCGCCTGCAGGCCGAAGGCATTGCGCCGGGGACTTGGGACCGCGAAGCACAGCCCACCAACGGATGAACCCTGCAACATCACCAGAGAAAGAGAGACGACTTCCATGACTTTTGCCACCCACACCATCGAAGGCGCCGTCAGTGTCGTCACCCTGCAGCGCCCCGAGCGCCTGAACGCCATCAGCGGCACCCTGCTGGTGGACCTGCACACCGCCCTGCAGATTGCGCAGAACGAGCCCGCCACGCAATGCATCGTCTTCACCGGTACCGGCCGCGCCTTCTGCGCGGGCGACGACCTCAAGGAATTCGCCGAACAGTCCGAGAGCCCCGCCGCCATCGCCGAGCACTGCGAGCGCATCCAGCAGATCACGCGCGACATCATGTTCGGCCCCAAGCTCGTCATCGGCGCCGTGCACGGTTATGCCGTGGGCGGCGGCTTTGAATGGGTGCTCAACTGCGACTTGGTCGTGGCTGCTGACACCCTGGTCTGCTTCTTCCCCGAAATGGCGCTGGGACACTTCGTCACCGGCGGCGTCACCCACCTGCTGCCCCAGATCCTTGGCCACCAGCGCACCATGGAACTCATCGTGCTGGGCGAGCGCCAGAGCGCCGCGGACCTCAAGGCCCTGGGCCTCGTCAACCGCGTGGTGCCGGCCGACCAGATGCTCCCCACCGCCATGGCCCTCGCCGCAGAAGTGGCCACCCGCTCGGCCGGTGCCACTGCACGGCTCAAGCGCGTGCTGACATCGGGCCTGGGGCCGCGGATCGAAGAGGCGCTGGTGGCGGAGAGCAAGGCGGCGAATGCCTGCTTTGCGGATCTGGATACGGCACAGCGGATCGACGTGTTTGCGAAGGGGCGGTTGTGACGTTGCGCAAGCGCCGTTGAACCGCGCTGTCAGCCCAGCAACGGCACCAGATCCGGATCCCCCTTGGCCATCGCGCGTTGGTACGCCGGCCGCGCCCCGATGCGCTGCAGGTAGGCGCGGATGTTCGGGTACGGCGTTAGGTCCAGTGGCTGGAACAGCCTCATGGTGGTGAGCGAGAACACGCTCATCACATCCGCAGCCGTGAACTCCTGGCCTGCAAGGTAGGGCGCCTCGCCCAGGCGCGCTTCCACCAGCGCCAGCACCCGGTCCAGGCGCACCTGTGCGTTCTGCTGCACCGGGTGGTCCGCCGGCAACTGGGCTCGGTTGACCACCATCATGCGGCCCAGCACGGGCATCAGGTTGCCGTTGGAGAAGTGGAACCAGTACAGGAACGCCGCGTAGTCGGCATGCTCCGGCGAGAGCTTGAGGCGGCCGCCGCCGTGCGTGGCGATGATGTATTCGACGATGGCGGCCGACTCTGCCAGCAGCAGGTCGCCGTCTTCGATGACCGGCGCGGCGCCCAGCGGGTGCAGCGCCTTGAGTTCGGGCGGCGAGAGGCGCGTGACGGCGTCGCGCGTGTAGTGCACCAGTTCGTAGGGCAGGCCCAGCTCTTCGCAGAGCCAGACGATGCGTTCGGATTGGGAGTGGCCGAGGTGGTGGATCTTGAGCATGGGGTAGTGGTTGGTTAAGGGTTTGGGAAAAGGGATCAGTGAGCCCCGCGCTCATGGCCGCGCACGGCCGTGGGTGCAAAGCCAAAGCGCTGGCGAAACCGCACGGCAAAGCGCGAGGGTGATTCATAGCCCACCGACAGCGCGATGGACGATACCGGTTGCGCCGTGGCCTGCAGCAGCGTGAGCGCGGTAGCCATCCGCGCGTCCACGAGCAATTGGGTGAGCGATGCGCCTTCGGCGACCAGGCGGCGGCGCAGCGTGGCTTCGGACACGGCCAGTTCGCTGGCGATGCGGCCGGCGGTCCAGTCGGCGTTGAGCCGGCTCGCGATCAGCGCGCGCACCTTGACCGATACGCCGGGATTCGCTGGTGGGGCGTGCACGGCGATGCCGTGCTGCTCCAGCAGCCAGTGCAGCACCTCCAGCACCCGCTGGCGCGCGACGGAGGCGGGCAGGGCTTGGTCCGGCGCCAAGGATTGGGCGGCGCGTTCGAACGCGTTGGCCAGCGTTGGTGCCACCTGGGGCACCCGGCGCACCGATGCGCTCGCTGTGCCGGAGCGCTCGGCCTGCGCAGCACGGGCCAGGTAGTAGGGGTCTTCGAGCAAGGCGGTGTCGAACACCAGCCAGCGGGCCTCGTAGTGGTCCACCCCGCGGGGCACGGCGTTGGTGAAGTCCACCGTCTGCTGGCCGTCGATGACGATGGCCTGCCCGGGCGTGGCGCGTGCCGTGGCGCCGCGCTCGGCGCGCACGGTCTTGGTGCCTTGGTCGACCAGGATCAGCGCGGGTTGGTCCATGCGCATGCGCAGTATCTCCAGCCCGCGCCCCTGCAGCACGTGGGCCGCCATGCCCACGCCGGGCAAGGCGTGGATGCTGCGGGCCGGGGCTGCGCCGTCGGGTGCAGCGGGGCGTGTGCGCATGGGGCTGTGGTTCATCGATACCGCGATCAGCGTGCGCCCATGGCGGTGAAGCTGGCCTTGCCCACCGTGTGGGCGCCGGCCATGAAGGCCAGCAGCGCCGGGGTTGCCGTGGGCGGCAGGTCCAGCTGCGGCACGTCGAGCGCGGTCACGGTGATCACGTAGCGGTGCGCTTCGCCGGGCGGGGGCAGGGGCCCCACATAGCCGGGCACGCCCATATCGGTGTTGATTTCCACGGCGCCTGGGGGCAGGGCGCCGGTGCCTGCCACCCCGGCGCCGCGCGGCAAGGCGCGGGTGCTGGCCGGCAGGTTGGCCACGGCCCAGTGCCACCAGCCCGAGCCGGTGGGTGCGTCGGGGTCGTACAGGGTGACGATGAAGCTCTGCGCGCTGGCCGGCGCGCCCTGCCATTCGATCTGCGGCGACAGGTTGTCTCCCGGGCCGCCCATGGCGCTGGCGAACTGCGCGCGGGCCACGCGGCCATCGGCCATGTCGGGGCTGTGCACGGTGAATGGGGTGGCGGTGTTGAAAGGCATGTCGATTCCCGGTGGTTGGTGTGCGCAAAGTCTAGGTTCCGGGGTACTTTCAAAGGGTGCGGCGCCAATCGCATTCTGTGCCAATCCGATCAATTGCAAAGACGCGCAGTGTCGCGGTGGCGTCCTACAGGCACTGCCTTGCGGGTTGGCACCGAACGCGACACACTGGCCGGCGTTCGATCCGCGCAGGGGCTGCTTTGCTTCGTGTTCCTGCTTACACCCATCCATCTCAGGAGACACCGCATGCCCATGCCCAAGAACACCGTCTGCATCTGGTACGACAGCGAAGCCGAGGCCGCTGCCAACTTCTACGCCCAGACCTTCCCGGACAGCAAGGTGACCGCTGTGCACCAGGCACCATCGGATTTCCCGGGCGGCGGCAAGAAGGGCAATGTGCTGACGGTGGAATTCACCGTCGCCGGCATCCCCTGCATCGGCCTGAACGGCGGCCCGCAGTTCAAGCACAGCGAGGCCTTCTCGTTCCAGATCGCCACCGACGACCAGGCCGAGACCGACCGCCTGTGGAACGCCATCGTCGGCAACGGCGGGCAGGAGAGCCAGTGCGGCTGGTGCAAGGACCGCTGGGGCATCAACTGGCAGATCACCCCGCGTGTGCTGACCGATGCCATGGCCCAGGGTGGGGAGGTGGCCAAGCGTGCCTTCCAGGCCATGATGCCCATGAGAAAGATCGATGTCGCAGCGATAGAAAAGGCCGTTCGCGGCTGAGCCTGGCCGCGTGCAGGTCCGCCGGAGCATCGGGAAATATTTTTCTCCGGTGCGGTTGACGGGCAGCGAAACACCACGCCATAATCCGCCCCGCAGCTGCCAGCCAGCCTGTCGTAAGCGTTACCGTCATCCAACGCGTCCTTTGTCGAGAGGAGCCCAGTAAGGGCGTGTCTCGGCGTTTTAAAGGCGCGCTCTCCATGACGTCACGCATTTCGCATTCTTCTTCTCCATCCCCCTCCGCTTCTTCCGTAGTTCGCCCGCTCGGGTCCGTTTCTGCACCTGCGCCTGCCTTGTTCGCGGCGCTGGCACCGGTGGTGCTGGCGGTCTTCCTCGGTTTTCTGTCCATCAGCATTCCGCTCGGCGCCCTGGCGCTGGAGGTGCGCGACCACTTGGGCTTTGGCGCGGCCACCGTGGGCTGGGCCATCGGCCTGCAGTCGCTGGCCACCTTGCTCACGCGCCACCAGGCGGGCACGCTGTGCGACCAGCGCGGGCCGCGTTTTGCCGTGTTGCTGGGCCTGCCGCTCACGGCCTGCTCGGGGCTGGCGTATGTGCTGGCCAGTGTGCTGCCTTTGGGCGCTGCAACCAGCCTGGCCGTGCTGATCCTCGGCCGGCTGGTGGCGGGCCTCGGTGAAAGCCTGTTCCTCACCGGCCTCATGAGCTGGGGCATTGCGCGCGTGGGGTCGGCGCGCACGGGCTCCGTCATGTCCTGGGTGGGCATTGCCATCTATGCCGCGCTCGGCCTGGGCGCACCGCTGGGGCTGGCGGTGCAGCCATCCTTCGGCTTTGCCGGCGTGGGCGTGCTCGCGCTGATCACACCGCTGCTGGCCTGGGCCATTGCGCTGCGGCTGCCGGCCGTGCCCGCCTCGGGCGGGCAGCAGCGCGTGCCGTTCCACCGCGTGCTGGGCCTCATCTGGCGGCCGGGCCTGGTGCTGGCGCTGGCCACCGTGCCGTATGCAGCCATGGCTGCGTTCCTCACCCTCAACTACGCGGCCCACGGCTGGGCCCATGCGGGCACGGCGCTGCTGGGTTTCAGCGCGGCCTACATCCTCGTGCGCCTGGTGGGCTCGGGTCTGCCGGACCGCCTGGGTGCCACGGCTGTCGCCGTGTGTTCGCTGGCCTTCGAGGCCGTGGGCCAGGTGTTGATCTGGCAGGCGGTCAGCCCTGCCATGGCCGTGCTGGGCGCCACGCTCACCGGCCTGGGCTTCTCGCTCGTGTTCCCGGCCATGGGCGTGCTGGCCACGCGCTCGGTGCCGCCTGAGCAGCGCGGCCGTGCGGTGGGCAACTTCATCGCCTTTGCCGACATTGCGCTGGGCGTGACGGGGCCGGTGGTGGGCATGGCGACGCACTGGTTCGGCATCGGCACGGCCTTTCTTGTGGGGGCGGGAGCCACCTGCGTGGCGCTGGCCTTGCTGGCTGGCGTGCGCCTGGGGCGCAGCGCGGGCGGCTAAGCCGCGTCCACCGACGTGGAGCGCCGCTCGATCAGCCGAAACCCCAGGTCCACGATGGGCTGCGCCACCGCCTCGCCATTGCAGCGGGCCATGATGAGCTGCGCGGCCAGGCGGCCGATCTCGGGGCCATCCACATGCACGGTGCTGATCGACGGCAGCATGTGCGCGCCGAACTCGGCGTTGCCGAAGCCCACCACGGCCAGATCCTCGGGCACGCGCAGGCCGCGTGCCTGGGCCTCCACCAGCACGCCGTGGGCCAGGGTGTCTGAGCTGCAGCACACGGCTTGCAGGCCCGGTTCCTTGTCCAGCAACTCTGCCAGCGCGCGGCGGCCCAGGGCCAGGCTGCTGGGGGCGGGCACCACGGCGGTGGGTACTTCGTCACGTCCCAGGGTGGCCAGAAAGCCTTCGCGCCGCAGCATGGCGCGGTGGTCGCTGCCGGTGGCGATGCCCACCTTGTGCCATCCGCGCGAGAGGAAGTAGCCGGCCACGGCACCACCCACCTTGAGGTGCGAAAAACCGATCACCATGTCCACCGGCCGGTCGCTCAGGTCCCAGGTTTCCACCACGGGTATGCCGGATCGCCTGAGCCGGTCGCGTGCCTTTTGCGACTGCACCAGGCCGGTCATCACGATGCCGTCGGGCTGGCGGCTGATCATGGTGTTGAGCACGGCCTCTTCGCGCTCGGCGTCGTAGTTGGTCTGCCCCACGATGACCTGGTAGCCGCCCGCAGCCAGCGCCGAGGTGAGGGTCTGCACGGTGGGCAAGAACTGCGATACCGACAGCGCCGGCACGATGGCCGCCACCATGCGGCTGCGCTTGGACTTGAGTCCCCCCGCCAGCAGGTTGGGGATGTAGCCCGTGGCCTCCACGGCTTCGCGCACCTTGGCGATGGTCTTGTCCGACACCACGCCCGGGTTGCCCAGCGCGCGCGACGCAGTGATGAGCGACACGCCCGCGACCTTGGCCACGTCGTGCAGGGTGACGGGCTTGTGAGGGGAGGGGATGTTCATGGGGCGGGCGATGACAAGGGAGCGGTGAGTGGGGCCATACCCTACCAAAAATCCGGGGATGCCCGGCACTGGCAAGGTGGCGCGTAGTGCGATGACGACGGGTAGGGGCTCTCGCTGGCCGAGCCGATGGGGCGTGCGGGCAGTGGTTTGTGGCCCTGGCAGGCTTGTCTTCTTCGGGCAAACCCTGGTCTGAATCGGGTTGACGGCTCAAAATGACAACGATATCATTTGCGCCGGACTGCGGCAATCAGCAGCTGGTGGGTGCGACAAACCAACATACAAAAATCGCTGACCATGCTGCTCTGGCAGTGAAATGACAACGTTGTCATTTTGGACTGCGCCGTCAGACCGTTCCACCCAAGGCCGCAGCAACTGCGCGGGCAGGCCATCGGGACCATTTTCATAAAGAAGGAGACAACGCATGAAAAAGACACTCACCGCCCTGTGCATCGGCCTGGCGGCCCTGGCATCACACGCGCAGACCTGGCCCGACAAGTCGGTGACGCTGGTCGTGCCGTTCCCGCCCGGTGGCTCCACCGACCAAGTGGCGCGCGCCGTGGGCCCGCTGCTCACCAACAAGTTCAAGCAGTCCTTCCTGGTGGAGAACAAGGCCGGGGCCACGGGCACCATCGGCGCCACCTTCGTCAAGCGTGCTCCGGCTGATGGCTACACCTTCCTGGTCACGTCGCTCGGTCCGCTGGTCATCACGCCACACCTGCTCAAGGGCATGCAATACGACGCGCTCAAGGATTTCGACCTGATCACCGTGGCCGTGCAGTCGCCCAACGTGCTCGTCGTGCCCACCAATTCGCCGTTCAAGACGGTGGCCGACGTGATCGCCAGCCTCAAGGCCAACCCCGGCAAGCTGACCTTTGCCTCGGCGGGCAACGGCTCCAGCGACCACCTGACGGCCGAGCTGTTCTGGCAGCAGACGGGTACCACCGCCATCCATGTGCCCTACAAGGGTGGCGCCCCGGCGCACACCGACATCATGGGCGGGCAAGTGGATGCCTCGTTCCAGAACGTCAACTCGGTGGTGCAGTACATCAAAGGCGGCAAGATGCGCGCCCTGGCCGTCACCAGCGCCGCGCGCTCGCCCGTGCTGCCCGATGTGCCCACCCTGACCGAAGCCGGCGTGAAGAACGTCGAGGTCACCTCCTGGCAGGCCATCGTCGCGCCCAAGGGCCTGCCGCCCGCCGTGCGCGAAAAGGCCCATGCCGCGTTTGCCGAGGCGCTGAACGACCCGAAGGTGAAGGACCAGTTCGTCGGCATCGGCTTTGAGATGGTGGTTAGCACCCCGGCCCAGTTCGCGGACTTCCAGAAGAAGGAGTACGCGCGCTGGAAGACGGTGATCGAGACCGGAAAAATTTCTATTGATTGATGTCCCCACGCCCCAAGGCGCAGCCTTGGGGCTCCTGTTTTCCTGTTATCCCCCAGTTCCTGCCCATGACTGCCTCCACCCCCTCCGCCGCCAACGACTCCATCGCCTGGGTCCGCGTTTCCTCGTGCTACCTGCCGCTGGCCAACCCGATCAGCGACGCCAAGGTGCTGACCGGCCGCCAGAAGCCGATGACCGAGATCGCGATGCTGTTTGCCGAGATCGAAACCCGGGACGGCCACAAGGGCCTGGGGCTGAGCTATTCCAAGCGCGCTGGCGGGCCCGGGCAGTTTGCACACGCCAAGGAGATCGCGCCCGCGCTGATCGGCGAGGATCCGAGCGACATCTCGCGCCTGTGGACCAAGCTGTGCTGGGCCGGTGCCTCGGTCGGGCGCAGCGGCATGTCCACCCAGGCCATCGGCGCCTTCGATGTGGCGCTGTACGACCTCAAGGCCCGCCGTGCGGGGTTGTCGCTGTCCAAGCTCCTGGGTTCGCAGCGCGACTCGGTGCAGTGCTACAACACCTCGGGCGGATTTCTGCACACGCCCATCGACCAGTTGGTGGTGAACGCGGGCGCCTCCATCGAGCGCGGCATCGGCGGCATCAAGCTCAAGGTCGGCCAGCCCGACCGGGCGCTGGACATCACGCGCGTGGAGACCGTGCGCAAGCACCTGGGCGAGCACGTGCCGCTGATGGTGGACGCCAACCAGCAGTGGGACCGCCCCACGGCCCAGCGCATGTGCCGCATCTTCGAAGAGTTCAACCTGGTATGGATCGAGGAGCCGCTTGACGCCTACGACTTCGAGGGCCACGCCGCGTTGGCTGCGACCTTCGACACACCCATCGCCACGGGCGAGATGCTGACCAGCGCCGCCGAGCATGGCGAGCTGATCCGCCACCGCGCGGCCGACTACCTGATGCCCGATGCCCCGCGCGTGGGCGGCATCACGCCCTTCCTCAAGATCGCATCGCAGGCCGAGCACGCGGGCCTGAGCCTGGGCCCGCATTTCGCGATGGAACTGCACGTGCACCTGGCCGCCGTGTATGCCACCGAGCCCTGGGTGGAGCATTTCGACTGGCTGGAGCCGCTGTTCAACGAGCGCCTGGAGATCAAGGACGGCCGCATGCTCGTGCCCACGCGCCCCGGCCTGGGCCTGAGCCTGAGCGAGCAGGCGCGCGCCTGGACGCGCGAGACGGCAGAAGTCGGACAGCGCCCCTGATGCGCCTGCGGTAGATTGAGAAAAACAGCACCGAGAAAACCCCATGACCGATAGCACCGCATCCTCCACGACCCCGGCGCGGCCGCCCCTGCACATCAAGATGGACGAGCGCGACAACGTCGCCATCGTCGCCAACGACGGGGGGCTGCCTGCGGGCACGGTGTTCCCCTCGGGCCTGACGCTGGTGGACAAGGTGCCGCAGGCGCACAAGGTGGCGCTGGTGGACATTGCCGAAGGCGGCGAGGTGCGCCGCTACAACGTGCCCATCGGCTATGCCCTGAAACCCATCCCCGCGGGCAGTTGGGTGCACGAGCGCCTGCTGCGCATGCCCGAGGCGCGCGAGCTCGAAGGACTGCCCATCGCCACGGTGAAGCCCGATCCGCAGCCACCCCTGGAAGGCTACACCTTCGAGGGCTACCGCAATGCCGATGGCTCGGTGGGCACGCGCAACATCCTGGCCATCACGCAGACCGTGCAGTGCGTGGCCGGCGTGACCGACTTTGCCGTGCAGCGCATCAAGGCCGAGCTGCTGCCGCGCTTTCCGAACGTGGACGACGTGGTGGCGCTGGAGCACACCTACGGCTGCGGCGTGGCCATCGACGCGCCCGACGCCATCATCCCCATTCGCACGCTGCGCAACATCTCGCTCAACCCCAACTTCGGTGGCGAGGTGATGGTGGTCAGCCTGGGCTGCGAGAAGCTGCAGCCCGAGCGCCTGCTGCCGCCCGGCAGCATTCCGCTGGTGGACGAGCGCAACGTGGCCGACACGGGTACGAGCGCCGAAACGCCCCTGGACGTGGTCTGCCTGCAGGACGACGCGCACGTGGGCTTCATGTCCATGGTCGATTCCATCCTGCGCCAGGCCGAGCTGCACCTCAGGCGCCTGAACGCGCGCCGGCGCGAGACCGTGCCCGCCAGCGAACTCGTGGTGGGCGTGCAGTGCGGCGGCAGCGACGCGTTCTCGGGCGTCACGGCCAACCCGGCCGTGGGCTTTTGCACCGACCTGCTGGTGCGCGCGGGCGCCACGGTGATGTTCTCCGAAACGACCGAGGTACGCGACGGCATCGACCAGCTCACCTCCCGTGCCTCTACACCCGAGGTGGCCGAGGCCATGATCCGCGAGATGGCCTGGTACGACGCCTACCTGCAGCGCGGGCGCGTGGACCGCAGCGCCAACACCACGCCAGGCAACAAGAAGGGCGGCCTGTCCAACATCGTGGAAAAGGCCATGGGCTCCATCGTCAAGTCGGGCAGCTCGCCGATCTCGGGCGTGATCGCGCCGGGTGAGAAGCTCAAGCAGCGCGGCCTGATCTACGCGGCCACGCCCGCCAGCGACTTCATTTGCGGCACCCTGCAACTGGCTGCGGGCATGAACCTGCACGTGTTCACCACCGGCCGTGGAACGCCCTATGGCCTGGCCCAGGTGCCCGTCATCAAGGTGGCCACGCGCGACGACCTGGCGCGGCGCTGGCACGACCTGATGGACATCAACGCCGGAACGATTGCCACCGGCGAGAAGACGATTGCCGACGTGGGCTGGGAGATGTTCCAACTGATGCTGGACGTGGCCAGCGGCCGCAAGAAGACCTGGGCCGAGCAGTGGAAGCTGCACAACGCGCTGGTGCTCTTCAACCCCGCACCGGTCACCTGATTCCGCGGCCGAGGATCGGCCGCGTTCCGCTTTCTTTCATTCAAAACCACAACAGGAGACAAGAGAGATGACGACCCATCCACAAGGCATGCTGCCCGCTCGCCGCAAATTTCTGAAAACGGCGGCCGGCACTGGCGTAGCCGCCCTGAGCGGCCTGGCCGGCGCGCAGGCCTTCGACTTCAAACCCAACCAGCGCTACCCCGATCCCTCGGTGTTCATCCTGGACCCGAGCTTTGCCAAGTACCGCATCTACAGCAGCACCGTGGAGCAGCTGGGCACGGGCATGCGCTGGGCCGAGGGGCCGGCCTACTTCCCCGAGGGCGGCTACCTGCTGCTCAGCGACATCCCGAACAACCGGCTGATGAAGTACGACGAGAAGTCCGGGCAGTTCTCGGTGCACAAGACCAACGTCAACTACGCCAACGGCAATGTGTGCGACCGCCAGGGCCGGCTCATCAGCTGCGAGCATTCCGTGACTCGCCGGGTGACCCGCACCGAGAAGGATGGCCGCATCACCGTGCTGGCCGACCGCTTCGAGGGCAAGCGCCTGAATGCGCCCAACGACATCGTCGTCAAGTCGGACGACAGCGTCTGGTTCACCGACCCCACCTTCGGCATCGGCGGCGAATGGGAGGGCTCGCGCGCCACGCCTGAGCAGGCCACGACCAACGTCTACCGCATAGCGCCCGACGGCAAGCTCACGGCCGTGATCACCGACCTGGTGAACCCCAACGGCCTGGCGTTCTCACCCGACGAGAAGAAGCTCTACGTGGTGGAGTGGAAGGGCACGCCCAACCGCAGCATCTGGGCCTACGACGTGTCGGCCGATGGCGCCAGCGTCTCCAACAAGACCAAGCTGATCGATGCCGCCGGCCCTGGTGCCTTCGACGGCTTCAAGGTGGACCGCGACGGCAACCTGTGGTGCGGCTGGGGCTATACCGGCGCGCTGGCGGCCGAGCCTGCCGACATCGGCGGCGGCATGAAGGCGCACCTGCCCACGGGTCGCTCCGACGAGATGGACGGTGTGAAGGTCTTCAACCCTGACGGCAAGCCCATCGGCTTCATCCGCCTGCCCGAGCGCTGCGCCAACCTGGCCTTCGGCGGGCCCAAGCGCAACCGGCTGTACATGACCAGCAGCCATTCGCTGTACGCCTTGTACGTGGAGTCGCACGGCGCGGTGTAAGGTCGTACTGTCGCCATCGTTTCTATCTCACCAGGAGTATTTGCGTGTCCTCTCTTCCCGCCCAGAAAGTCGCTCTCGTCACCGGCGCCGGCAGCGGCATCGGCCGTGCCGTTGCCAAGGCGCTCGCGCACGACGGTTTCTTCGTCGTGGCCACCGGTCGCCGTGCCGAGCTGCTCGATTCGCTCGTCTCGGAGGTGCATGCCCAGGGCGGCAAGGCCCTGGCCGTCACGTCCGACGTGCGCGACCCCGCCAGCGTCGATGCGCTGTTCCAGGCGGTCGAGAAGGAGGGCGGCCGGCTCGATGTGCTGTTCAACAATGCCGGCATCGGCGCGCCCGCCGTGCCCATGGACGAGCTGCCCGTGGAGAATTGGCTGGATGTGGTGGACACCAACATCACCGGCGTGTTCCTGTGCGCGCGGGCGGCCTTCGGCCTCATGCGCCGCCAGTCGCCCCAGGGCGGGCGCATCATCAACAACGGCTCGATCTCGGCGCACACGCCGCGGCCCTTCAGCAGCCCCTACACGGCCAGCAAGCACGCCGTGCTGGGCCTCACCAAGTGCCTGGCACTCGATGGTCGCCCGTTCAACATCGTGGGCTGCCAGATCGACATCGGCAATGCGCTGACCGACCTGTCGACCCGCATGACCAAGGGCGAGGGCGTGCGCCAGGCCAACGGCACCATGGCCACAGAGCCCATGATGGACGTCAAGCACGTGGCCGAGGCTGTGAGCTACATGGCCGGCCTGCCGCTCTCCGCCAACGTGCTGAACATGACCGTGATGGCATCGAACATGCCTTTCGCAGGGCGCGGTTGAGGCCTTATTCGGCTGCCGGCTTGGGCTTGGCGCCCGCTGCCTTGGCCTTGCTCTGGGCCAGGGCGCGGCTTTCCTTCTTGAGCCCCGTGGACACGGGGCATACGCTCTGCATGAAGCCCGTGAGGGTGTGGGCCAGGTTGTCGCGCTGCAGGCTGTAGAAGACGAACTGCCCGCGCTTTTCCGAGGTGACGAGGCCAGCGTTCTCCAGCACCTTGAGGTGCTGCGACAGCGAGGGCTTGCTCATCTCGAAGCGCGTGGCGATCTCGCCCGCCGACAGCTCGGTTTCGGACAGGTAGGCCAGAATCTTGCGCCGGGGGGTGGACGCAAGCGCTTCGAAGATTTTTTCCACCCGCACATTCTAGCGAAAAGGTCTCGTGATTTATTTAATTAAATATTTAGGTATTTAACTAAATATTGATATGATGGCTGCAAAGGAAACGGCCATGAGCAATACCCCTAACCGCACCGCCACCGTCTACTACAACAGCGCCTGCCCCGTGTGCGATGCCGGCATCTGCGCCATGCGGGAGCGACTGGCCGCCGATGGGGGTGTGCAATGGGTGGACGTGCACCAGCACCCCGAGGTGCTCGATGCCCTGGGCCTGGACCTCGAAGCCGTGCGCGAGCGCCTGCACCTGGCCGACGGGCAGGGGCGCATGCAGGTGGGTGCCGATGCCCTGGCCGCCGCCCTGCGGCGTTTGCCGCGCTGGGGCTGGTTGGCCGCGCCGCTGCGCTGGTGGGGCCTGCGCCGTATCACCGACCTCTTCTACAACGCCTTTGCGCGCCGGCTCTACCGCTGGAACCGAGCCAAGGGCCACTGGTAACAGGCGCTGAGCCGATCGATCTTCCCCATTTTCAAAGGAGCAACACCATGGCACACACCAATTTCGACGCCGCCGAACTCGCCAAATTCCAGCAACTGGCCGACCGCTGGTGGGATCCGCAATCGGAGTTCCGTCCGCTGCACGAGATCAACCCGCTGCGCCTGCAGTGGATCGACGACGCCGTATCGCTCCCACGCAAGCGGGTGCTCGACGTGGGCTGCGGCGGTGGCATCCTGGCCGAGTCCATGGCCCGGCGCGGGGCCGATGTGCTGGGCATCGACCTGGCGGACAAGCCGCTCAAGGTGGCCACGCTGCATGCCCGCAAGACCGGGTCGAGTGTTGCCTACCGCGCCGTGTCGGCCGAGGAACTGGCGGCAGAGCAGCCCGGCAGCTACGACGTGGTGACCTGCATGGAGATGCTGGAGCACGTGCCCGACCCGCGCCTGGTGATCGAGGCCTGTGCGCGGCTGGTCAAGCCCGGTGGCTGGGTGTTCTTCTCCACGATCAACCGCACGCCCTTTGCGTGGCTGATCGCGGTGTTCGGTGCGGAGCGCGTGCTGCGGCTGTTGCCCGTGGGCACGCACGACTGGCGCAAGTTCATCCGCCCGCACGAGCTGGTGGCCGATGCGAAGGCGGCGGGCCTCACGCTCAAGGACTCGCGCGGGCTGGGCTACAACCCCTTCACCCGGGCGTTCAGGCTGCACCGCGCGCTGCGCGTGGGCTACCTGCTGGCAACGAAGAAGCAGGGTTGAAGGGAGTCAACCTGCAACGGCCTGCAGCGCCTGTTGCACATCGGCGGCCTGCTGCGGACGCACCAGGCGGTCCACTTCCTTGCCGTCCTTGAGGAAGACCAGGGTGGGCCAGAGCTTCACGCCGAAGGTGCGGCCCAGGCGCTGGCCGGGGCCGTCCTCGACCTTGACGTGGGCCACATCGGCACGGTCCTTCAAGGCCCCTTCGATCAGGGGCTGGGCGCGCTGGCAGTGGCCGCACCAGGGCGTGCCGAACTCGACGACGGTGGCGCCGGCCAATTGGTCCACTTCATCGCGCGAAGGGGGCTGTGCAAGGTGTTGGGCTGCGTAAGGCATGGCGATCTCGTTTCCATGAGAGGGGGGTGTTCAGTGCAGCGTAGTCCGCGTTGCCGCAGGCGTTGGGAAGTCCATGCCGCACCTGCGTGTCAGATCACGCCGTCAAAGACCATGACGTCCACGGGTTCGCCCACGGCCACGTCGCCCTGGCCGTGGTGCAGCACGATGAGGCCGTTGGCCTGCACCATGGAGCTGAGCACGCCCGAGCCCTGGTTGCCGGTGGTGCAGACCTGCAGGCTGCCATCGGGGGCCGTGCTCACGGTGCCGCGCTGGTACTCGGTGCGGCCGGGTTTCTTGCGCAGGGCCTCGGTGCTGGTGGCGCGCATGAGGGGGGCGGGCGCATGGGTGCTGCCCATCATGCGCAGCAGGGCCGGGCGCACGAAGGCCAGGAAGGTGACCATCACCGCCACCGGGTTGCCGGGCAGGCCGAACAGCACGGCGCCGCGGCCATCGGGCGTACCACTGGCCAAACGCCCCACGGCCATGGGGCGGCCGGGGCGCATGGCGATGCGCCAGAAGGCCACGTCGCCCAGTTGTTTCATCATGGTGCGCGTGTGGTCGGCCTCGCCCACGCTCACGCCGCCGCTGGTGACGATGGCATCGGCCTGCTGCGCCGCCTGGCGAAAGGCCGCCTCCAGCAGGGCGGGCTCGTCGCGCACCACACCGAGGTCGATCACCTCCACGCCCAGGCGCGTGAGCAGGCCGAACACGGTGTAGCGGTTGCTGTCGTACACCGCCCCTTCGCGCGGGGGCTCGCCCAGGCTCAGGATCTCGTCGCCGGTGGAAAAGTAGGCTACGCGCAGGCGGCGGTGCACCGTGACGGTGGGCAGGCCCAGGCTGGCCACCAGGCCCAGTGCGGCCGGCGTGAGCAGCTCGCCCTGCGCCAATGCCACGCTGCCCTGCATCAGGTCCTCACCTTTGAAGCGGCGGTTGTCGCCCAGGCGCAGCACATCGGCGGCGATGGTTATGGAGCCGTCCGCGCCGGTGGTGGTGAACTCCTGCGGCACCACCGTATCGAGGCCCGGCGGCATGATGGCCCCGGTCATGATCTTCACGCACTCGCCCGTGGCCACCGTGCCTGCCCAGGCCTTGCCGGCCAGGGCCGTGCCCACGGGGCGCAGCGTGAGCGGCTGGCCCGGCACGAGTTGGGTGCCGGCCAGCGCATAGCCATCCATGGCCGAGTTGTCGTGCGGCGGCACGCTCACAGGCGAGACGACGTCGCTGGCCAGCACGCGCCCCAGCGCATCGAAGATGCCAATGGTTTCGGTGCCCTGCACCGGCTGCACCAGGCGCGCGAGGAAGGCATTGGCATCGGCAACGCTCAGGGCCTTGGGATCGTAGCCCTGCAGTTCGGCGGCAATCTGGGCAAGGGTCTTCATGGGCGGTCGGATGGTGTGCCGGCCTCCAGCGCGTGCAGCTCGGCCAGGGTGTTGGCGTTGAAGAAGGCCTGCGGGTCGTCGCCCGGCGCGTTGAAAGGCACGATGGCGCAGGCATGCTGGCCGGTCCACGCATCGATCTTGCGGCCGCCGGCCTGGGTGAAGGCCACCAGGCTTTCGAGCAGGTCCACGCGCAGCAGGCAGAACACGGGCTGGGGGCGCACGGCCAGCTGGCCGCTGCCATCGTCCTCGGGGGCGGCGGCCATGGCGATGTCGGCACCCGCTTCGTCGGCCGCTGCGGCCAGGCGCGCCGCCAGGTCCAGCGGGAACAGGGGGGTGTCGCAGGGCACGGTCAGCATCCACGGGGTTTCGCAGCGCTCCAGCCCGGTCATGAAGCCGGCCAGTGGGCCGGCATAGTCAGCCAGCACGTCGGGCCACACCGGCGCGCCGAATGATTCGTAGGCTGCCAGGTTGCGGTTGGCGTTGACCATGGTGGCGCCGGTCTGCATCTGCAGCCGCATCAGCGTGTGCAGCGCCAGCGGCATGCCGCGAAAGCCCTGCAGGCCCTTGTCGACCCCGCCCATGCGGGAGCCGCGGCCCCCGGCCAGCACGAGGCCGGTGATGTCCTGGATGTCGATCATGGAGAGGGGTGGCCCGGTGTGCGTTGAAGAAAAAGAAAGGGCAGCAGCGCCTGCATCACCCGCCGATATAGCTCATCTCCACCCGGCGCGGCCCGGGCGTGGCATCCGCAGGCAGGCTGCTGCGCAGCTCCGAGTAGCGGTCGCTGCGGTTTTGCCAGATGGGGGCGATGGCCGAGGCGATGGCCTCGTCGCTCGCGCCGCCGCGCAGCAAGCTGCGCAGGTCATGGCCCTGGGTGGCGAACAGGCACAGGTACAGCTGGCCTTCGGTGGACAGGCGTGCGCGGTTGCAGTCGTGGCAAAAGGCCTGGGTCACGCTGCTGATGACGCCGATCTCGCCCAGCGCTGGGTCGTGCCGGCCGCTGGCATCGGCATAGCCCCAGCGCTCGGCGGTCTCGCCGGGGCTGGCGGGATCGAGCGGCACCAGCGGCAGGTGGGCGCGCAGGCGCTCGATGAGTTCGGCCGAAGGCAGCACTTCGTCCATGCGCCAGCCGTTGGTGGCCCCCACATCCATGTACTCGATGAAGCGCAGCGTGGTGCCCGTGCCGCGAAAGTGCCGCGCCATGGGCAGGATCTCGTGGTCGTTGGTGCCGCGCTTGACGACCATGTTGACCTTGATGTGCGACAGGCCCGCCGCATGGGCCGCCTCGATGCCTGCGAGCACGTCGGCCACCGGAAAGTCCACGTCGTTCATGCGCCGGAACACCGTGTCGTCCAGGCCGTCGAGGCTCACGGTCACGCGGTTCAGGCCCGCGTCCTTGAGCGCTCGGGCCTTGCGCACCAGCAGCGACCCGTTGGTGGTGAGCGTGAGGTCGGGGGGCGTGCCATCCACCGTGCGCAGCGCGGCCAGTTGCGCCACCAGGGCTTCGAGGTTCTTGCGCAGCAGGGGCTCGCCCCCCGTGAGGCGTATCTTGCGCACGCCGTGGGCCAGGAACAGCCGGGCCAGGCGCGTGATCTCCTCGAAGCTGAGCAACGCGCTGTGGGGCAGGTAGGGGTAGTCCTTGTCGAACACCTCCTTGGGCATGCAGTAGCTGCAGCGGAAGTTGCAGCGGTCCGTCACGCTGATGCGCAGGTCGCGCAAGGGACGCCCGCGTGTGTCCACCAGATGCCCCGTTGGAGCTTGTGCATGCAGCGGCACCACCGCCCGGAGGGCGGCGCTGCGCTGGTCCACCAGGGGGATCACACGTTCGGCCATGGGGGCATTTTGCCGCAGTTGCTGCATTGGGGATGCGGCCTCCCAACTTGCCCTTGTGGGGGCTTAGACGCAGCGGCCGCCGTCTACCTCGATGCACACGCCATTGATGAAGGACGCTTCATCACTGGCAAGGTAGAGCGCGGCGTTGGCCACGTCGAGCGCGGTGGAAAAGCGCCCCAGCGGGATGGTGGCCAGGAACTTGGCGCGGCGCGCATCGTCCACCGGGCCGCCCGCGAACTCGGCGGCCAGGCCGGTGTCGGGGTTGAACACGGGGTTGATGCAGTTCACGCGGATGTTGTCGGGGCCGAGCTCGGCCGCCATGGACTTGCTGGTGATGATCACGGCGCCCTTGGAGCCGTTGTACCAGGTCAGGCCTGGGCGTGGGCGCAGGCCGGCCGTGGAGGCGATGTTGATGATGCTGCCGCCTCCCACCTTGCGCAGCACCGGCACGGCGTGGATGGCCGAGAGGTAGATGCTCTTCATGTTGATGGCATAGACCTTGTCGAACTCGTCCTCGCTCACCTCCAGCATGGGGCGGTTGCGGTGCGTCCAGCCGGCGTTGTTGACCATCACGTCGAGCTGGCCGTACAGGCGCACGGCCTCATCGACCAGGGCCTTGACCTGGGCCGAATTCGTCACGTCGGCCTTGAAGAAGGCGGCCGTGCCGCCGGCCGCGGTGATCTCGGCCACCACGCGCTGGCCGCCGGCTTCGTTGATGTCGTTGACGATGACCTTGGCGCCCTCGGCCGCCAGGCGCTTGGCGATGCCTTCGCCAATGCCGTTGCCGGCGCCGGTGACGATGACGGACTTGTTCTGTGCACGCATGGAGTGTCTCCCTGTCTTTGGAAAATGGGGCGGTAAAAAATAAGGTGTGGAACTGCTGTGGTCAGCGTTCGGCGGGCGGTGCCGCCGTGTCGGGTTTGCTGATTGCAGCGGGCACGCGGCCGTAGAACTGCGGAAAGTGCTCCTTCACGCCGTTGCCGTCGAAGGCCCAGCCCGTGCACTGGTTCAGGTGGCGCGGCGGGTCGCCATTGGCAGGCGGTGCGAACACGGCGGTGACGGACTGGAAGGCGGCGGTGGCCAGGTTGAACAGCAGCTCGCGCAGGTGGGTGCAGCTGGCCACGCCACCCAGGTGCTTCTGGATGGCCTGGCGCCAGCCGCGGGTCATGCTGCAGCCCACCATCTGCTGCAGCGCGGCCTGGGCCAGCGGGCAGTCCTTGAGCGGGTGGGCATCCATGGCCACGTCGATGGCCTGCACCACGAGCTGGCGGTCCACCGTGACGCGCAGCAGCATGTGGTGGATGGGCTCGCCCGCGCGGCGCACGCCCTCGCCACGGTGCACCGGTGCATCGTAGGCCTTGCTGTCGTGCAGCTCGCCTTCGATGTCCCACAGGCCGTCGTCGCGTTCATAGCCCTGGTAGGTCACGTGCCGGACATGCCGGGCGGTGCGGGGGGCGGGGGGGCTCAGGGGCATGGAAAGAGGTCTTGCGCAAATCGGTGCCCGCCAGGTCGGCGAGCGCCGCAATCAACCGTGCTTGATCGCCACGGTCTTGAGGGTGGTGAAGCCGTACAGCGCCTCGAAGCCCTTTTCGCGGCCATAGCCGCTGGACTTCACGCCGCCGAATGGCAGCTCCACGCCGCCGCCGGCGCCGTAGTTGTTGATGAACACCTGGCCGCTGTGCACGCGCTTGGCCATGCGGAACTGGCGCGAGCCATCGCGCGTCCAGATGCCGGCCACCAGGCCGAACTGCGTGGCATTGGCCAGCTCCACCGCATGGTCCTCGTCCTGGAAGGCCATGGCCGAGAGCACGGGGCCGAAGACTTCCTCCTGCGCCAGGCGGTGCTGCACCGGCACATCCCGCAGCAGCGTGGGGGCCTGGTAGAAGCCGCCTTCGGGCGACTCGTCCACCACCACGCCCTGGGCCACCATGGGGATGCCAGCGACTTGCGCGTCAGACAGAAAGTCCCACACGCGCTGCTGCTGGGTCTGGCGGATCAGCGGGCCCACATCGAGGTCCATGGCCGCGGGGCCCACGCGCAGCTGTTCAAAGGCCTTGCCCAGGCGTTCGAGCAGCGGTTCGTAGATCAGCGAGTCGATCAGCACGCGCGAGCCGGCGCTGCAGGTCTGGCCCGCGTTCTGCACGATGGCGTTGATCACCACGGGCACGGCAGCGTCCAGGTCGGCATCGGCAAAGATGATCTGCGGGCTCTTGCCGCCGAGCTCCAGCGTCACCGGGCAGTGGCGCTCGGCCGCCACCTGCTGGATCAGCGTGCCGATCTTGGGGCTGCCGGTGAAGCTGATGTGGTCGATGCCCGGGTGGCGCGCCAGCGCGTCGCCCACCTCGTGGCCGTAGCCCGTGACGATGTTCAGCGCGCCGGACGGAAAGCCCACCTCGGCCGCCAGCTGCGCCACGCGGATCAGCGACAGGCAGGCGTCCTCGGCCGGCTTGACCACGCAGACGTTGCCGGCCGCCAGGGCACCGCCCACGCTGCGGCCAAAGATCTGCATCGGGTAGTTCCAGGGGATCACATGGCCCGTCACCCCATGCGGCTCGCGCCAGGTGAGCACGCTGTAGCCGTCCAGGTAGGGCAGGGTCTCGCCATGCAGCTTGTCGCAGGCGCCGGCATAGAACTCGAAGTAGCGGGCCAGCGCCAGCGTGTCGGCGCGGGCCTGCTTGGTGGGCTTGCCGCAGTCGCGCTGCTCCAGCGCCGTGAGCTCGTCGGCATGCTCGAGCACCTTGGCCGACAGGCGCTGCAGCAGGCGGCCCCGGTCGGCCGGTGCCATGCGCTGCCACACTGCGTTGTAGCACTGGCGCGCCGCATGCACCGCCGCGTCGATGTCATCGGCGTTGCTGCGCTGGATCTCGTCGAAGGGCTGGCCGTCGGACGGGTCGATCACGGCAAGCGTGCGGCCCGACGAGGACGGAACAGAGGCGTTGGCGATGTAGTTCAGTTGCATGCCGCCATTTTGCCCGGAAATGCAAAGTGTTCTTAGTATTTTGCTCCCAAATGCACTTGGGTGATAACCCGTATGTGCTGGGTGCTATTGATTCAGTAGCAAGTGGCGCGCAGGGCCGCCAGGTCCAGGATCTCCACCTCGCCGCGGTGCACGCGCACCAGGGCGCGGCTCTCCAGCTCCTTGAGGATCTGGTTCGTGGTCTGGCGCGAGATGGCCAGCATCAGCGACAGCTGCTCCTGCGATATGCCGATTACCCGGCGCGACTGGCCCTCGGCCGTCCACTGGCCATAGCCCTCGGCCATCATCACCAGGCGGCGCGCCAGGCGCTGGCCGGCGGGCAGCAGGGCCAGTTCCTCGATGGCCACGAAGGCGGTGCGCAGCTTGTCGGTGAGCAAGAGGGCCAGCGCATGCCAGTGCTGCGGGTGGGCGGTGAGCCAGGCCTGCAGGGGCTCGTGCGGTATCTGCAGCAGGGTGCTGGCTTCGGCCGCGTGGGCATCGTGCGTGCGGGCCGAATTGTCGAACACCGAGATCTCGCCGAACCAGTGCGGGGGCTCCAGCCGCGTGAGCATGGCGGCGCGCGCTTCGTCGGCGCGCCCGCCGGTGCCCGAGATGCTGATCGCGCCGCGCACCACGGCATACAGCCCGCAGGGTGCATCGCCACGCAGAAAGAGCACCTCGCCCGGCGCCAGCTGGCGCAAGTGGGCCATGGCCAGCAGGGGCTGGGCGAAGTCGGGCGGCAGGTGGGCAAACCAGCGGCCGGACTGGAGCACGGGAAGGTAGGCGGCAGGGTCGGTCATGCAGTCGGGGAAGGCAGGGTTTGTGTCGGCTCCCCGACAGACGGGGGGCGGGCGCCGCACGAGTATGGATGCTGCTCACAACAACAACCAGGAGACACCCATGAAAACCCTGATCGACCACCTGGCCCAGTACGCCGACTACCACCGCGACCCGCGCAACATCCACACCCATTTCGTGGGGGTGCCGATGATCATGTTCGCCGTGGTGATCCTGCTCTCGCGCCCCGTCTGGCTGCTGGGTGGTGTGCCTGTGGGGCCGGCGCTGGTGGCAGCCATCGCGGCCAGTGTTTTCTACTTCCGTCTCGACACGCGCTTCGGCCTGGTGATGGCCGCGCTGCAGGCCGCCATGCTGGCCGGCGGCCAATGGCTGGCGCTGCAAGGCACCACGCTGTGGCTGGCCACGGGCCTGGGCCTGTTCGCCGTGGGCTGGGTGATCCAGTTCGTGGGCCACTACTACGAGGGCCGCAAGCCCGCCTTCGTGGACGACCTGGCAGGCCTGATCGTGGGGCCGCTCTTCGTGGTGGCCGAGTTGGGCTTTCTGATGGGCCTGCGCAAGGAAGTGCAGCACGCCATCGAGCAGCGTAGCGGCCCGGTGCGCCTGCGCACGGGCCCAACTGCAGCGGCCTGAACCGGCGCATCTCCCCCTCTCTCCTCGTTCATCGACTTTTGTCCACGGCACCGCATGGCGGTGCCGTGGGCTTTGCCACAGGAGCGCGGCCAGCCCCTGGCCGCGTGAGCGCACCATGAGTTTCATTTTCATCCTGCCCACGCTGCTGTTCATTGCGCTGGGCCTCGTCATGTTCGGCCTGGGCCTGTCGCTCACCGTGGCGGACTTCAAGCGCCTGCTGCAGTACCCGCGCGCCGTGGTGCTGGCCCTGGTGCTCCAGGTGCTGGTGCTGCCCGCGGCCTGCTACGGCCTCATCGTGCTGCTGGGCGTGCCGCCGCTGTATGCCGTGGGGCTGATGCTGCTGGCGGCCTCGCCAGGCGGCGTGTCGGCCAACCTGTTCAGCCACCTGTTCGGCGGCAACGTGGCGATGAACATCTCGCTCACGGCCATCAACACGGTGCTGTCCATTGTGAGCCTGCCGCTCATCACCAACTGGGCCATCGCCACCTTCGCCAAAACGGGCCAGGTGGTGCCGCTGCAGTTCGGCAAGGTGCTTGAGGTGATCGTGATCGTGCTCATCCCTGTGGTCGTGGGCATGTGGGTGCACCGGCGCGCTCCGGCCTTCAGCGCGCGCATGGAAAAGCCGATGAAGCTCTTCAGCGCCGTGGTGCTCGCGTCGTTCGCGCTGATTGCCATTGCCAAGGAATGGGCGGCGCTGTCGTCCTCGTTTGCCGACATCGGCCCGGCCGTGCTGCTGTTCAATGCCCTGAGCCTCTGCGCGGGCTACTTCCTGCCGCGCGCTCTGGGCATGGACAAGTCCATGGCCACGGCCATCGGCTTCGAGATCGGCATCCACAACTCCACGCTGGCGATCTTCATCGCGCTGTCGGTGCTCAACAACTTCCAGCTCGCGCTGCCAGCCGCCATCTACTCGGTCAGCATGTACATCATGGCGCCGCTGTTCGGCATGCTGGTGCTGCGCAGGCCGGGGCAGAACACCCCGGGCTCATAACCTGCTTTCCACGCTGTTGCGCATGGCGGCCTGCGCCACGGCGTCCAGGGCGACATCCACCACGGGCTGCTGGCTGAGCACCTGCAGGCTGCCTTGCTGGATGCACCGGTCGAGCAGCCGCAGCGTCATCGATTGGGTGCGCCCGGAGGCGTTGGTGAAGAGGAAGAAGGTGCCCTGCGAGCCGACCCAGGACAGCTGGGTGCGCTCCCACTGGCCTGCCACCAGCAGGTTCACCCAACTGCCGACGGCCAGCGCAGGCCGGGTGGGCCCATCCACCGGCGTGGGTGCGGGCGGGGGCTCCAGGGCCCCGGGCTGGGACGGCTGCAAGTCGTCCATGAAGCCGGAATCCTGGGCTTCCGATGGCGCAAGCCACGGCTCCTCGTCCTCTTGCGTGAGCAGGGTTGGCGCCGGCTGCCCTGCAGGCTTCGGCCCGCCCTGGAAGGCCTGCTGGTGCAATTGCATCAACTGCTCGAAGACGGCTTCGGTCCTGTCAGCGGGGTAGTCGATCAATGCGAGGCCCTCGCGCAGCCGGGACAGCAGTTGAGGGATCAGGCGCGCGAGCTCACCGGTGTTCGTGCGGGTCAGTTCGGGCTGCGCGCTCCAGACCAGGGCGCCCACCAGCTCCTGGTAGCGGCCCGGGTCGGCGCTGCCGGTCCTGTCGGTCAGGCGCGCCTGGGCCATGACCTGGGCCCAGGGGCCGAGCAGGAAGTGGGCAATCTCGCCGGGGATGCTGTCGATCTGCGGCAGCAAGCGGATCTCGCCGGACAACCTGGCCGCCAGTAGGTGGCGCTGCTCCGCGTGCTCCAGCGCCTCGATGGCGCGCAGGCGCTCCTGTTCGCGCACCTGCTCGCCGTCTGCCCATTGCGCGTGCAACTGCTGGCGGACCTGCTCGAAGTCATCTGCCCCTTCGATGGTGGCCGAGGCCAGCGGGCCGGCAATGTCCATGAGGGAGCGCATGAATCGCTTGAAGCCGGGTGCCTCGGCCCCGTTGAAGGCCATGCTGTGGTCGGTGATGTCCTGCAGCAGGCGGCGCGCGGGGTGCTCCTTGTTGCTGAAGAATCGGGGGTCGGCCACCGCCAGCTGCATCAGGGCGGGTTCCAGGGCGCGCACGAACTGCTGCACAGGCCACAGCAGCCGGCTGTCGCGCGCGATGTTGTCCACCATCAGCGCGACCACCTCCATGCCCAGGGCGTCCCCCAGCCCTGCGGCGCGCCGCTGCCCTGGGCCGTCGCCCGGCTGGACGCGCTGGCTGCCCAGGCGCTCCATCATCTGGCCGACCTGGTTCATCTCCTGCAGCGCTTCGAAGGCGGCGGGCACGGTCATGGCGAAATCCGTGGCGGGCGGGTCGATCTGGGGAAGCTGTACCGGGCTGTCGAACTCGCGTGCAAAACGTTCGGCGAAGGGTTCATTGTCCGGCGCGGCCGCCGGGGACTGCTGCGGCGCGGGTTGCTCACTGAACTCGCCGAGCAGCAGGCGGCGCAGCCGGTCGAGCGTGAGCAGCGGGTCGCCGGAGCCTGCCGGTACCAGCATGTCCGTTTCGGCGCCGAAGCCGGGAGAGGTTTCGCCATTGCTTGGGGCAACGTACACATACTCGCCGTCGGCCTGGCGCATGGCGTAGCCCACGGGCCGCACACCGCCTTGCTTGAGCAGATCGATCTGCGCGAGGTAGAGGCCCTTGAGCTCCGTGCCCAGGGCCTTGGCCATGTGCGCCATCCAGTCGTTTCGCACCTGCGCGGTGGCCTGCATCTGCGACACCACGGCCTGCAGTGCCTGCAGGAAGACTTCCGGGCGCAGGGGGTTGTGCTCGGGCTGCACCCTCGGCAGTCCCTGTGCTGCGCACACCAGGGCGTCGAGGTCGGCCAGCGGCCCCTCCACGGCAGAAGCCAGCACCTGCCTGGCGCGGGCGCGCTCGACGCTTTCGGTGATCTGCGACTCGTCCATCAGTTCGAGCTGGTCGAAATGGATGGTGAACAGGGAGCGCGAGGGCTTTTCCTCCCCTGGCGCGGTGGTCTGCTGTTCAAGCGCCTTGCGCAGCGCGCCAGGGTAGCGCTCGCCCATCACGGAGGTGAGCCGCATCAGCTGCTGCTGCGCTTCGAGCATGCCCTGGTGCTCGCCCGGGGTGCGGGCCTGGTCCTGGCGCAGTTGCAAAGACATGCGCGTCGCCTCGGCGACGCGCTCCATCAGGTGCCTGGAATCCGCCAGCACGCCATCGACGATGCGCTGGTAGTGCGAGGCGTTGCCATCGCGGGGAGCATGGTCAGGCGGTGCGGAGTGTTTCAAGGCCATCTTTTCTGGGAGTACCGGAATGCCTGTGATGGTACGCGGGGTTGCAGCCCGGGTGATGAAGTTCCTCAGGCAGAAGGGCCGGGTACTGGCCGGGGCCTTGTCCAAGCCAGCAGCGCCACCGTGCACCCTGCAGATAGCGCCACCAGCGCACACAGCTGGGGCAAGGCCGCCGCGAGGGGCGCGCCCAGCTGGTTCAGGCGCAGCGAGGCCTGCACGCCCGAGGTGCTGGGCAGCAGCCAGCGCAGCCACTGCAGCGGCTCGGGCAGGGCCTCCACGGGCCACGAGAAGCCGGCCACGAAGGCGATCGGCAGGGTGGTGAACAGCAGCACCTGCAGTGCGCGCTCGCGGTTGCCCACCCACAGGCCGATCAGCGCGCCCAGGGCCGCGATGGCGGGCACATAGCAGGCCAGCAGCGCCAGGGCACCCAGCGGGTTGCCGCCGCGCGGGTAGTCGTGCAGCACAAAAATCCAGCCGAAGTAGAACAGGCCGCTGACCCAGCCCAGCGTGCACAGCGCCAGCAGCCGGCCCAGCCAGGTGCGGGCGCGGGCGCGGTGCCGGCCGGCCTCCACCCAGGTGCCGGTGAGCATGGCCGCACCCATGAGCAGCGTCTGCTGCAGGATCAGCAGGGCCACGGCGGGCACGACGAAGCTGCCGTAGCCTTCGGTGGGGTTGAACAGCGCCACCATCTGCAGCTGCACCGGGTTGCGGCTGGCCGCGGCCTGCTGCGCGCTCTGGCCCGCAGCCTGCAGCTTGCGCATCTCGATGCCGGCAGACACGGTGCCCACGGCCTCCGCAAAGCCGTACTGCACGGCCTTGTTGAGCAGCGCATACGCGCCATTGCCTTCGACGCGGACCAGGGCCTCCTCGCCGCGCACCACGCTGCGCTTGAGGTGGGCGGGGATCAGCGCATAGCCCTCCACCTCGCCGCGCCACAGCGCTTCCTGCGCCTCGCGTTCGCTGGCGGTCAC
Organism: Acidovorax sp. LjRoot66; assembly: GCF_964253305.1. NCBI lineage: Bacteria > Pseudomonadati > Pseudomonadota > Betaproteobacteria > Burkholderiales > Comamonadaceae > Acidovorax > Acidovorax sp. LjRoot66. Next base: position 5,177,202 of record NZ_CAXUQU020000001.1, on the reverse strand, counting down.
CAGGCGCACCTCGATGCGCGGGTCGGCCTCGGCAAAGCGCGTGATCTGTCGCGACAGGCTGCTGCGGTCCATGTCCACCACGGCCACGGGCACACGGGTGAGCACCTCGTCGGCATAGAACCAGGGGTAGAAGAAGCCATAGAGCACGGGCGCGGCCACGAGCAGCAGCAGCACGCCCTTGTCGCGGCAGATGGTGGCCAGTGCCTGGAGCCAGGCGCTCAACAGGTTCGCAGGCTCGGCTAAGGTGTCATGTCGTGCGTCCATCACCTTCCTCCCCAGCTATCGGGCTTGCGCCGTGCCAGTTGCAGGGCGAGCGTGCAAACCAGCAGCAGCACGGCAGTGGCCGCCATCAGCGCCGCCACGGTGGAAACACTGGTGCGCAGCGGTGCGCCCATCTGCAACTGCTCGATTTGCAGGCGGATGTAGTGGGTGTAGGGCATGGCCTCGGCCCAGGCGCGTGCGCTGGCCGGCATGCCCGCCAGCGGAAAGGCCACGCCGCTGAATGCAAACGCCGGTGCCGCGAAGAAGCCGGCGCCCGACAGTGCCGTGCGCAGCGAGCGCGTGATGCCCGCCAGCGCCGCACCGGCGGCCACCGACACGGCCATCAACAGCGCCAGCCCCGCAGCCACCCAGGCCAGGTTGCCCGGCGGGTGCCAGCCGCGCCCCCAGGTGATGCCTGTCAGCGCCAGCAGCGCCACCAGTGTCAGCGAGGCCCAGGGCAGGGCCAGCTTGCCCACCAGGGCCGCACCCGTGCGCAGCACCCCACCACCCGCACCGAGCCATTCGCCCAGCGTGCGGTCGCGCAGCTCGCGGCCCACGGCCCAGGCGCCGGCCGTCATGGCCAGGATGTGCAGCAGCGCCGGGATCAGCGCCGCGCCCAGAAACTGCTCGTAGTTGGTGGACACGTTGAACAGCGCCAGCAATTGCGTGTGGATGGGCTCCATGTTCACGCGCACGGCCTGGGCCGGCTCGCCGCGCTTGTTGCGCGCGGCCATCTCGATGCCGGCCGACAGCGTGCCCACCACGGCGCGCACGTCGCGCTGCAGCACGCCCGAATGCGTGCCCAGTTGCGCGTTGTGCAGCAGCGTGACCTGGGCTGTGCGGCCCTGCTTCACGGTGCGCGAAAAGTCGCGCGGAATGGTGACGACGGCGTAGACGTCCACGCTGCGCAGCGCGCGCTCGGCCTCGGCTGTGTTGGTGTAGTGCTGCACCACCTGCAGGCCGGGCGTGGCGTCGAGCATGCGCACCACCTGGCGCGACAGGGCCGAGTGGTCGTCGTCCAGCACGCCCACGGGCAGGTGGCGCGGCAGGCCGGCCGAGAAGATCCAGCCCATGAGCAGCACCGCCAGCAGCGGCACCCAGGTGACCATGGCCAGGTCCCAGGGGCTGGCAAGCAGGCGCCGCGCCTCGCGGCGAAAGCTGTGGGCCAGGGTGCTCATGGCGCGGTGGCGGTCACGGGGCGGTGGTTGGGCGTTGCGCGCCCGCTCATTGCACCAGCACCGTCATGCCGGGGCGGGCGCCTTCGATGGGGGTGGCCGGGCGTGCGCGCACTTCGAAGGTGCGCACGTCGAAGCCCTGGCCGGCGCGCGTGGCGCGCCAGGTGGCGAAGTCGGGCAGGGCGGCCGTGTGGTAGACCTTGAAGCGCACGGGCTTGCCGGCGCTGCCGAGGGCCGGCAGCGTGGCCTCGAACTCCTGGCCGATGGCAAAGCGCTGCAGGCGGTCTTCGCGCACGTTCAGCGCCACCCACTGGTCGGCCAGGTCCACCACCGTGACCACGGCCACGCCCTGGGGCGACAGCTCGCCCGTGCGGGCCAGCACCTTGGCCACTTCGCCGGCCACGGGGCTCTTGAGCTCGGTCTCTGCCTGGGCGGCCTTGACCTCGGCGACCACACCGGCCACCTGGCGCGCCTGGGCGCTGGCGGCAGACCGGTCCTCGGGCCGGGCGCCGGCACGGGCCAGCTCGTACTGGGCCTTGGCGGCCAGGGCCTGGTCGCGCGCGGCCTTGTGGTTGGCCTCGGCCTCGTCGCGCTTCTGTGCGGCCACCAGGCCTTCGCGGGCCAGGCCGTCCACCCGGCGGTAGGACGATTCGGCCAGGTCGGCCGCCGTCACGGCGCGCTGCCAGGCCAGGCGGGCCATCTCCACCTCCTGCGGACGCGCGCCGTGCGCGGCCTTGTCGGCCACGGCCTGGGCGGCCTCCTGGGCGGCGGTGGCCTGGGCCAGCTTGGCCTGCACCTCGGGGCTGTTCATGCGGATCAGCGGGGCGCCCACGGCGATCTGGTCGCCTTCCTTGACCAGGATCTGCGCGATGCGCGCCGTGACCTTGGGGGCGATGTCGGCCTCGCGGGCCTCCATCTGGCCCTGGAACACCTCGGGGGCTGGCTGAGAGGCCTTCCACAGGCCGAAACCGACGAAGCCGCCCACGGCCACCAGGGCCACGGCGCCCAGCACCGCAGCCTTCCTGCTGCCCTTGCCACTGCTGTTTGCGTTGTTCTTGTTGCTGTCGCTCATGTTCATTCCACCTTCACATCGGCGCGTGCCATGTATTTGCCAAATTCATCGGAGAGGCCGCAGCTTTCGAGCAGCTCGGCCAGGGCCTTCACGTAGTCGTGGGCGGCCTGGGCCCGTTCGGTCTGCGCCTTGGCCTGGTTGACCTGGGCGTCGATCAGGTCCAGCGTGGTGCTCGTGCCTGCGCGCAGGCCCGAGGTGCGCAGGCGCAGCACCTCGTCGGCCACCTCCAGGCCGGGCTGCAGCCCGAAATAGGCGCGCCGCGCCTGCTCCAGCGCCTGCCAGCGCTTTTCCACCAGCAGGGCGATGTCGTTCTGCGCCTGGGCGCCGCTGCGCTCGGCCTGCTCGATCTGGCGCGAGGACGATGCGGCCAGCGCATCGCGGTCGATGGAGTCCCACAGCGTGAAGCGCACGCCGATGCCGGCCACCCAGTCGGCATCCCTGCCGCTCTTGAGCTGGCGCTGGCCGAAGGCGAAGACTTGCGGCTTGCGCAAAGCCTCCTGCGCCGCGTGCAGTTGCTCGGCCTGGTCCTTCTTCGCGGCCACCTTGGCCAGGCCCGGGTGGCGCTGCAGCGCGGCATCGACGAAGTGGGGCAGGGGCTCCACTGGCTGGCCGAGCACGAAGAGCGGGCTGGTGGGCGCCACGCGCTCGGTGGCCTTCACCGTGCGGGTCAGGGCGGTGGCGGCCAGATCGGCATCGTCGCGGGCCTTGCGCGCATTGCGGCGCGCCTCCTCCAGCGCGGCACGGGCCTGCAGGCGCTCCACGCGGGCGATCACGCCAGCGTCCAGCATCTTCTGCGCGGCGGCGTCGTGCTGCTCGATGGTGGCCAGGGCCGACTCGCGCAGCCGGGCCGCCTGCTCGGCGAGCTGGGCGCCGAAGTAGCGCTGCACCAGCACCGTGGTGACCTCGTGGCCGGTCTTGTCGGCATCGGCCTGCACCTCGGCGGCCTGTGCCTCCACCAGGCCGCGCGCGGCGTCGCTGGCACCGCCCATGTAGATCGGCCAGATGCCCGAGACCGAGGTGCTGGTGTCCGTCTTGTGGCGGTTCAGCGTGTAGCTGGCCGGCAGGTGCGGCAACTGGGCCAGCGAGCCCGCCAGCTGCGGCGGCAACTGCTGCAGCACGCCCGGCAGGGCCTGGTTCACGGGGTTGAGGTCGAGGTCCAGGTTGGCGTTGTAGGCGTACGCGGCGCCGCTGAGCGAGACCACCGGGCCGCCCAGCCGCGCCAGTGCCTGGCGGCGCAGCTGCGCGCTTTCCACCGCGTTGCGCGATGCGGCGAGCTGGTCGGAGCGTGCCGTGAGCTGCTCCAGTGCGGCCTGGAATGCCATGGGCTCAGCCTGGACTGGCAGCTGCATGGCGAGTGCGGCCAGCAGGGCGGCGGCCCGCAGTGAAGAAATACGCAGGCAAGGGAGGGGCTGGCCGGCCGCCGCATGCGGCCGGTGAGAGGGGCTCTGGGTCATGGTCTAAGGGGTGTGTTCGTGCTCAGCGTGCGCCCACGGGGATGTAGGCCTCGCGGTGGTCTGCCAGCCAGCGCTCGGAGAGGTCGCTGCCCTGCTGGCTGGGGTGGAAATCGCGCCGCAGGTAGTCGCGCCAGGGACGCCAGGTCTCGCGCACCAGGCCTCCCTGGCCGAACAGGGTGCGCGTCGCGCTGGCCCAGGTGCGCCAGCGCCACAGCGTGCCATCGCGGCGCAGGTTGCCCACGGTCTGGCGCAGCACGTCGCCCAGGAACACCAGGGTGATGCGCCGGAACCAGGTGATGCGCCAGGCATGGTCGCCGTCCAGCGCCTGGTAGATGTCGAAAGCCGTGCTCTTGTGCTCGGCCTCTTCGGCGCAGTGCCATTGCCACATCGTGGCAAGGCGCGGGTCGGCGCCCGCGAGGACCTCTGGGTGGCCCAGCAGCCAATCGGCCAGCAAGGCGGTGAAGTGCTCGTTGGCGGCGGTCACGGCCAGCGGGTGGCGCGGGTCGGCGCCCTCGAAGAGCTTCATGCGCTCGGCGGCACGCGGGCCCCATATGTTGACCAGGCCCTGCGTGTCGAGGTGGCCGTTGAACAGCGCGTGGATGCGCCGGTGCGTGGCCTCCTGCCCGATGAAGCCGCGCACCTCTTCTGCGTACAGCGCCTGCCGGTCGGCGGGCAGGGCCTTGTGGCCATTGCGCACCGCGTCGATGAAGAACTGCTCGCCCACGGGAAAGCTCATGGACAGCGCATTGAAGAGCGCCGTGCGAAAGGCGTCACCACCGCACCAGTGCCGCGCAAAAGGGGCCTCCAGGTCGATGAGCAGGCGGCGGACGACAAGTTCGGTCATGGCGGGCTCCAAGGGATGAAAAGGGTTGGTACTGAATGGTACCAAGTGCATATGATGCGACCCGGGTGTGGTACTGTCAAGTACCTTTTCGGATCTTTCCTGGAACCGTTCGCCACCATGACCGAAGCCTCGACCACCGCCAGCCCGTCCACCGTACACCGCTCCCGCCTGCTGGAGGGCATGGCGCACGCCGTGGCCGTGCGCGGCTATGCCGACACCACCATCGCCGACATCGTGCGCGAGGCCAGCGTCTCGCGCCGCACCTTCTACGAGAACTTCGCCGACAAGGCCGAGTGCCTGATCGCGCTGTACGAGGTCGCCAGCGGCAACGCCATCACGGTGCTGCGCAACGCCATCGATCCGCACAGCGACTGGCAGGCCCAGGTGGAGCAGGCCATGGGTGCCTACTTCGGTGTGCTCGAGCGCAACCCGGTGCTGCTGCGCACGCTCTTCGTGGAGATGCTGGGCCTGGGTGCCCCTGGCCTGGCCGCACGCCGCCGCGCCAACCAGCAACTGGCCGACCTGATGCTCGACGTGGTGAACAACCGCCCGGGCGAGCGCCTGCGCAAGGCCCCGCTCCAGCCCATGATGGCCATGGCCGTGGTGGGCGGCATCAACGAGATGGTGCTGCAGTCCATCGAGCAGGGGCGCGCCAACGACCTGCAGGAGCTGGTGGAGCCGGCCGCGATGCTGCTGCGCGCGGCGATCTCGGCGGAGTTCTGAGCGCTTCTCAGACCTCGTTGGCGATCTCGACCAGGTTCTCGTCCGGATCGTAGATATAGACCGAGCGCAGGCGGTGCTGTGCGCCCGTGGCGCCCACGGGCCCCTGCACCACGGCCACGCCCTCGGCGGCCAGATGCACAAGGACTTCGTCGAGCGGAGTGCGCGTGAGAAAACACAGGTCACCCGAGCCCGCCGTGGCGTGGCGCACGTTCGGGTCCACCACCGCGCCCACCTCGTGCAAGTTGATCTTCTGTTGGCCGAAATGCAGTGCGTAGCGCCCGGGCTTGAACTCGCGCGCCACCATGCCCAGCACGCGTTCGTAGAAGGCGATGGTGGCCGGGATGCTGGCGACGGTCAGGACCACATGGTCCAGCGATTGCACGGTGATGGGCATGGCAGTGCGGTGGGATGGCATGGAAAAAGAAAAGGCCCGCCGAAGCGGGCCGTGGCTGCAAGGCGGATGCCGCAGCGTATCAGCTCCCGTGGAATCGCACCACCAGCGGCACGATCAGCAGCGCCACGATGTTGATGATCTTGATCAGCGGGTTGATGGCCGGGCCGGCCGTGTCCTTGTAGGGGTCGCCCACGGTGTCGCCGGTCACGGCGGCCTTGTGCGCCTCGCTGCCCTTGCCGCCGTGGTGGCCGTCCTCGATGTACTTCTTGGCATTGTCCCAGGCGCCGCCGCCCGTGCACATGGAGATGGCGACGAACAGCCCGGTGACGATGGTTCCCATGAGCAGGCCGCCGAGCGCCTTGGGCCCCAGGAGCAGGCCCACCACGATGGGCACCACCACGGGCAGCAGGCTGGGGATCACCATTTCCTTGATGGCGGCGGTGGTCAGCATGTCAACCGCCTTGCCGTACTCGGGCTTGCCCGTGCCGTCCATGATGCCGGGGATGGTGCTGAACTGGCGGCGCACCTCCACCACCACCGCACCGGCCGCGCGGCCCACGGCCTCCATGGCCATGGCGCCGAACAGGTAGGGGATCAGTCCGCCGATGAACAGGCCCACGATGACCAGCGGGTCCGACAGGTCGAAACTGATGGCCTTGCCGTAGCTTTCGAGCTTGTGCGTGTAGTCGGCAAACAGCACCAGGGCCGCCAAGCCCGCCGAGCCGATGGCATAGCCCTTGGTCACGGCCTTGGTGGTGTTGCCCACGGCGTCCAGCGGATCGGTGACGTCGCGCACGCTGCTGGGCAGCTCGGCCATCTCGGCAATGCCGCCGGCGTTGTCAGTGATGGGGCCGTAGGCGTCCAGTGCCACGACGATGCCCGCCATGCTCAGCATGGACGTGGCCGCCACGGCAATGCCGTAGAGCCCGGCGAGCTGGTAGGACGCGAGAATGGCCAGGCAGACGAAAAGCACCGGCCAGGCGGTGGAGCGCATCGAGACCCCGAGGCCGGCGATGATGTTGGTGCCGTGGCCGGTGGTGGAGGCCTGTGCGATGTGCTGCACGGGCGAATACTGCGTGCCGGTGTAGAACTCGGTGATCCAGACCAGCGCGGCCGTGAGCACCAGCCCCGTGGCGCAGGCGCCGAACAGGCGCATCTGGCTGCCGCTGGCGCGGATGGCGTTGTCCGGCATGATCCACATGGTGACGAAGTAGAACGCGATCAGCGACAGAATGCCCGCGATCGCCAGGCCCTTGTAGAGCGCGGGCATCACGTTCTTCATGCCCGGCGAGGCCTTCACAAAGAAGCAGCCGATGATGGACGCCACGATGGACACGGCGCCCAGCGCCAGCGGGTACACCGCGGCGTTGACCGGCGCGGCCACCACCATCAGCGCGCCCAGCACCATGGTGGCGATCAGCGTCACGGCATAGGTTTCGAACAGGTCGGCCGCCATGCCGGCGCAGTCGCCCACGTTGTCGCCCACGTTGTCGGCGATCACGGCGGGGTTGCGCGGGTCGTCCTCAGGGATGCCGGCCTCCACCTTGCCCACCAGATCGGCGCCCACGTCGGCGCCCTTGGTGAAGATGCCGCCGCCCAAGCGCGCAAAGATCGAGATCAGCGAGGAGCCGAAGGCAAAGCCGATCAGCGGGTTGAGGGCCTCGGCCAGCATGGGCCCCGAGGTGATGCCCCGTGACAGCGCCCAGTAAAAGCCCGTGACGCCCAAGAGGCCCAGGCCCACCACCAGCATGCCGGTGATGGCGCCGCCGCGAAACGCGACGTCCAGCGCGGGGCCAATGCCTTGCGTGGCCGCCTGCGCGGTGCGCACGTTGGCGCGCACCGAAACGTTCATGCCGATGAAACCGCAGGCGCCCGAGAGAAAGGCCCCCAGCACGAAGCCGAGCGCGGAGGTCAGGTCCAGAAAGGCGCCGATGAGAATCGCCAGCACCACGCCGACGATGGCGATGGTCTTGTACTGGCGGGCCAGGTACGCCGCAGCACCTGCCTGTATGGCGGCGGCAATCTCCTGCATGCGCGCGTTGCCCGCATCCTTGGCAAGAATCCACCCACGGGCCCAGATGCCGTAGGCCACCGCAATCAATCCGCAAACCACTGCCAGTATCAGAGGGGACGTCAGCGCTGAGTTGTCAGCCATGCATTTCTCCTTGGTTTTTTCAGTTGCACGGAAGGAAACACAACGCAGGTCGGTGGTGCTTCCGCTGCGTTGCTTCCTCGTGCTCCTGTGGGGAGAACCTGCTCAAAATCGGGAGCAGCTTCTCAAGGAGTCGATTGGCCAACAGGCCCAATTTACAGGCAAACGCCGGTTTGCAAGCGGGCAGAAAGGGGCATGCGCCTAAAATCAGGGTTAATCCCGACGCTCTTGGTCCTGACCGGGCTCGCGGGTTATCGTTTCAAACCACACTCCACAGACATGTCCCTGAACCACGTACCCCCTGGCAAGAACGCCCCTGACGCTTTCAACGTCGTCATCGAGATCCCGATGAACGCCGACCCGATCAAGTACGAAGTGGACAAGGAATCGGGCGCGATCTTCGTGGACCGCTTCATGACCACGGCCATGCACTACCCCACCAACTACGGCTATGTGCCGCAGACGCTGTCGGGCGACGGCGACCCGGTGGACGTGCTGGTGATCACTCCCTACCCGCTGTTCCCCGGCGTGGTCGTGCCCTGCCGCCCCATCGGCATCCTGATGATGGAAGACGAAGCCGGCGTGGACGGCAAGGTGCTGGCCGTGCCCACCGACAAGGTGCTGCCCATCTACACCCACTGGCAGAAGGTGGAAGACGTGAACCCGATGCGCCTGAAGGCCATCAGCCACTTCTTCGAGCACTACAAGGACCTGGAAGCCGGCAAGTGGGTCAAGGTGCTGGGCTGGGAAGGCCTGGACGCCGCCAAGAAGGAAATCATGGACGGCATCGCCAGCTTCAAGGCCAAGAACAGCCAGGCCTGAGCGACTGGACCGGCTGCCTTGCCGGCGGCCCGCTGACCAAAAAGCATGCATGCCCTCGCGGGCTGCATGCTTTTTTCATGGAAACCCCGCACTGTGCAGTGCCCCGGCCGTTGCTAGACTGCGCAAAGCCAGGGTGTCGGTGCGCAATCCTGCGCCCGCCCTGGCACGAATGGCCGTGGCCAAGGGGTGCTATGAAGATTTCCGACGTGCGTATCGGGCTCAAGCTGGGGATCGGGTTCTTTGCGCTGGTGCTGCTCACGGCCCTGCTGGGCGCGGTCTCGCTGTTCCAGCTGTCACGCATTCACCACAACGCGCAGGAGATCGCCAGCAACCTGCTGCCCAGCGTGGGCTACACGGGCGAGCTCAGGGTGTTGATGAACCGCATGCGGCGCTCTGAGGCCGGCCTGACCACCGCACGCAGCAAGGCTGAAGTCCAGGCCTTCGCCGAGCAGATGAACGCGCGCGCCAAAGACCTGGAGCGTGTGGAGGCGCAGTACGAACCGTTGGTCAGTGCGGGCGAGGAGCGTGAGGCCTTCCAGACCTTTCGCACGCGCAAGGTCGCTTACTACAAGCTCCAGGCCAACCTGGTGGAGGTCGCCAAGGGGGTGGACTTCAGCTCCAGTGAAACCATGGAACTGAGCTCCGACGCCCTGTCCGGGCTGTTTGCCGGTGAATCCGAAACCGCATTCGTGGCCGCCGCTGAAACCCTGGGCCAGTTGCAGAAGATCAACTCCGCCATGGCCGACAAGGAGCAGGAGGAGGTGCAATCGGTCTTCCAGGCCGCCCGGGTCTGGGTGCTGGGCACGCTGGCCGCCTGCGTGGCGCTTGCGGTCGTGCTGGGCGTGTCCATCACGCGCTCGGTCACGCGCCCCGCGGGCCAGGCTGTGAGCGCTGCGCGCGCCATTGCCGAAGGCGATCTCACGGCGGCCATGCCGGCCCATGGCAAGGATGAAATGGGCCAGTTGCTATCGGCGTTGGAGGACATGCGCGCCAACCTGGCCCGCGTGGTCACCGGCGTGCGCGGCAACGCCGAAAGCGTGGCCTCGGCCAGCGCCCAGATTGCCTCGGGCAACAACGACCTGTCGGCGCGCACCGAGCAGCAGGCCTCGGCACTGGAAGAGACGGCCGCCTCGATGGAAGAGCTCGGCTCCACCGTGCGCCAGAACGCCGACAACGCACGCCAAGCCAACCAGCTCGCGCTGAGCGCCTCCACCGTGGCTGTGCAGGGCGGCGACGTGGTGGCCGAAGTGGTCGAGACCATGAAAGGCATCAACGCCAGCAGCAGCAAGATCGCCGACATCATCAGCGTCATCGACGGCATCGCCTTCCAGACCAACATCCTGGCGCTCAATGCAGCGGTGGAAGCCGCCCGGGCGGGCGAACAAGGCCGGGGCTTTGCCGTGGTGGCCAGCGAAGTGCGCAGCCTGGCCGGGCGCAGCGCCGAAGCGGCCAAGGAAATCAAGAGCCTGATCACCGCCAGCGTCGAGCGCGTGGAGCAAGGCACGCTGCTGGTGGACAAGGCCGGGGCCACCATGACCGAAGTGGTGGCCGCCATCCGGCGCGTCACGGACATCATGGGCGAGATCAGCGCCGCCAGCAGCGAGCAAAGCGCAGGCGTGGGCCAGGTGGGAGAAGCGGTCACGCAGATGGACCAGGCCACCCAGCAGAACGCAGCGCTGGTGGAAGAGATGGCCGCAGCAGCGAGCAGCCTGAACAGCCAGGCGGGCGAGCTGGTGAACGCGGTGGCGGTGTTCAGGCTGGCGGGCGATGGCAGCGGTGCCGCCAACCAGCGCAGCGCGGCCCCTGCAGCGGCCCCGGCGGTGCGCAAGCCGGTGGCCATGGCGGCACCGGCAGCGCGCGCGGCCGTAACCTCCAGGCCAGCGGCCAAGGCCCCGGTGGCCAGCCGGCTGGCGGCGCCCAAGGCCACCGCGGCGGCAAGCCCTGCGGCGGCAGCGGCACCCAAGGCGCCGGCCAAGGCAGCCGGGGGTGGGGATGATGACTGGGAAAGCTTCTGATGGCAGGCCGGCAGGCTGTCCCTGGGCCGTCCTCTCTTTCAACCCGCCGTCGGCGGGTTTTTCACGCCTGGACCGGTGCGGGCCGCGTTCAGCGTGGCCGGTGCGGATCCGGAAACACCAGCTGCAGCCCCGGCAGTGCAGGGCGTTTGAAGGCCTGCCATGCGGCTCCCGGCCCCTGCGGCTGGGCCAGCCGGTCGGCCACCACCCACCAGGCGCTCGGGTTCAGGCCGATGCCGAAATGGCTGGCCACCACCTCGATGTTCTCGGTGTGCGGGTTGTGCGCTGCGGGCGCCTGCAGGCTGCCACGCCAGGCCACCACACCATCGCTGCGCGAGTAGATGCTGGTGGTGGGCACGGGCGGGGCCTCGGGCAGGTTGTAGTTCTCGGTCTCGCGCTCGATGCTGCGGCCGCTGGCGAACTGGTAGATGCGCCAGGCATTGGTGGAGGTGTGGGGCCCGGCAAAGGGCGTGCCCAGTGTCACCACGCAGCGCACCAGGTCGGGCAGTTCCTTGGCCAGCTCGCGCGCATAGATGCCGCCCAGGCTCCAGCCCACCAGGCTCACCTTGCCGCCACTGCGCTGTGCGGCCTGCTGCAACTGCTGCTTGGCGTTGTCCAGCACGCCTTCGCGCGGGCCCAGGTTCAGCCCCTGTCCCCAGCCCTGGGTGTCATAGCTGCGCGATTCCAGGTAGCGGCGCAGCGGGGCCGTGGTGGCGTCCCCGGCCGTAAGCCCGGGGAAGACGATGACAGTATGCCCATCGCCCCGGGGCGCGCGCTGCAGTACCGGCCAGGCAGGCAGCACCGCCCCGAATTCCCAGGGCGCGCGCAGCTCCAGCGCCAGCAAAGGCAGGCCGGGGGCAGGCATGTGGTGGGGGTTCTTCTCTTTTTTGGTGAACAGCGTCATCAGGTCATTCCATGGGGCACAAGGCAACTGCCCGGCGGCGTCAGGGGCGGTGCGGCGGCGGGGGCGCCAGCTGTGCAGCGGCTTGCCATTTGACAGCCCGGGTAACGGTAACATTTTTTTGCGCCGGAACCCTCTTCGGGAGTGGAGGTAGCTCTCCAATGAGGCGGGGGCCGGGCTTGCAGCAGTCGGCATCTGGCCGTGTTTTTGTTATGAAATGTAAATTTTTGCTGCTATGCTTTTGGGAGTGCCTGCAATCCCTCAACCGGGTGCATGCTTTTCCATCCCGAAGACACCCGCCATGAACCAACCCCTTGCTGAAGCCTCGCCTGAAATCACTTCCCGCAATGCCCCGCCTGCCGGGCGTGCGCGGGAGTACCTCAGCTTTCGCCTCGGTGCGGAGGAGTACGGCATCGACATCCTTCGGGTGCAGGAAATCCGCTCCTACGAGCAGCCCACCCGCCTGGCCCATTCGCCGGATTTCATCAAGGGGGTGATCGACCTGCGCGGGCGCATCGTGCCCATCCTGGACCTGCGCATGAAGCTGCATTGTCCCGAGGCGAGCTACACCGACTTCACGGTGGTCATCATCCTGGACCTGGGGTCCTTGATGGTCGGTGCCGTGGTGGATGCCGTGGCCGACGTGGTCACCCTGGCCCCGGAACTCATCAAGCCCGTGCCGCAGTTTGAGCCCCAAGGCAACCTGGACCCTGCCTTTGTCACCGGCATTGCCAGCGTGGGTGAGCGCATGCTGATCCTGATGGACATCGAGGCGCTGCTGTGCAGTGCCGACATCGGGCTGGTGAAGGCTGCGGCGACCTGATACAAAGCCAGGCGGCGCAGAAGTCGGCAGTGGACGGGTGCGCTGTGGACCAGTCAGGTATTTTCTGGAAACGACACCATGAACAATCTCAAGATATCGACTCGCATGGCGGGCACCTTTGGCGCCCTTGTACTGCTGTTGCTCGCAGTCATCGCCACAGCGCTGTCGCAACTGACCGCGATTTATGGCAGTACGTCGGACATCACCGAAAATTGGCTGCCCAGTGTCGAGTTGGTGAATCGGCTCGACGCCCAACTGGCAGAAGCGCGGCTCAATGAATTCCGGCATCTGACCACCCAGGACCCTTCGGCCAAGGGTCAGGTGGAAAAAGCGATGGAGGGTATGCGCGCCGAGATCAAGGCGACAGAGGCCACCTACGAAGGCTTGATCGCCAGCGATGCGGAACGCAAGCTGTATGAAACCTATGTCCAGGCGCGCAAGGGTTATGGCGAGTCTGCCGTGAAGCTGCTGGAGCTGTCGCGCAAGAACGAGAGCGAGCAGGCTTTTGCGTTTTTGCAGGGCGAATCGCGCAAGTGGTACATGGAGTCGATTGATACCCTGAAGAAACTCGCGGCATTGAACGGCGCTGGTGCCAGGGCCGCTAGCGCCAGCGCCGCTTCGATCTACCTCAATGCGCGTTTCGTGATGTGGGCTGCAGCCGCGTTCGCGATCCTGCTGGCAGTCTTGGCGGCGGTGTGGCTCATCCGCTCCATCACCCGCCCCCTGGCCCAGGCGGTGCAGGCTGCCGACCGCGTCGCCGCCGGCGACCTCAGTGGCGACATCGTCGTGCAATCCCGCGATGAAACCGGCCACTTGCTCAGCGCCCTGCAGCGCATGCAGCAAAGCCTGGCGAATACCGTGACCACGGTGCGCGGCAACGCCGAAAGCGTGGCCTCGGCCAGCGCCCAGATTGCCTCGGGCAACAACGACCTGTCGGCGCGCACCGAGCAGCAGGCCTCGGCACTGGAAGAGACGGCCGCCTCGATGGAAGAGCTCGGCTCCACCGTGCGCCAGAACGCCGACAACGCACGCCAGGCCAACCAGTTGGCCCTGAGCGCCTCCACCGTGGCCGTACAGGGCGGCGACGTGGTGGCCGAAGTGGTCGAGACCATGAAAGGCATCAACGCCAGCAGCAGCAAGATCGCCGACATCATCAGCGTCATCGACGGCATCGCCTTCCAGACCAACATCCTGGCCCTGAATGCCGCAGTGGAAGCCGCCCGGGCGGGCGAACAAGGCCGGGGCTTTGCCGTGGTGGCCAGCGAAGTGCGCAGCCTGGCCGGGCGCAGCGCCGAAGCGGCCAAGGAAATCAAGAGCCTGATCACCGCCAGCGTGGAGCGGGTGGAGCAAGGCACGCTGCTGGTGGACAAGGCCGGGGCCACCATGACCGAAGTGGTGGCAGCCATCCGGCGCGTCACGGACATCATGGGCGAGATCAGCGCCGCCAGCAGCGAACAAAGCGCCGGCGTGGGCCAGGTGGGAGAAGCGGTCACGCAGATGGACCAGGCCACCCAGCAGAACGCAGCGCTGGTGGAAGAGATGGCAGCAGCGGCGAGCAGCCTGAACAGCCAGGCGGGCGAGCTGGTGAATGCGGTGGCGGTGTTCAGGCTGGCGGGCGATGGCAGCGGAGGCGGCAACTACCGCAGCGCGGGACCCGCACCGGCCCCAGCGGTGCGCAAGCCGATAGCCATGGCGGCACCGGCTGCACGCGCGGCGGTCACGTCCAGGCCAGCGGCCAAGGCACCTGCGGCCAGCCGGCTGGCGGCGCCCAAGGCCGCAGCGGCGGCAGGCCCTGCAGCGGCAGCGGCACCCAAGGCGCCGGCCAAGGCGGCTGGGGGTGGGGATGATGACTGGGAGAGCTTTTAACCATGGCTGCCAGTGCTATGGCCCTGTAAAGGACGCCGCTAGGAGTGTGCGCAGCAGAAGGAGCATCGGCTGCAACGCCCGATAAACCGGTCTCGCCGGGTATCACCTCCGGCGCCCAGGGGGCACCCTGGGCTTGTCGCTACTCTACCCAGCGATCCTCGGTTTTCGGGCGTTTCGCATCGATGCCTTCTGCCGCGCACGCTCCTAGCGACGAAGGGAGTTTGCCTGCCCCAGGCAAGACAACTAAGAGCACGGTGACTTAGCGTCCCGTGCTTTTTTCCTTGTCAGCGCACTGATCGCGATCATTGGTATCGAAAAATTGTAAGTTTCAGGGTAAGCGGCCAGCCATGCCATCTTGACGGCGACGCTGATCGCCTCAGTAGCCGTTGATCTCGTCAACCGCGTCCCCGCCGTCGTAGAACTTACCGATGGCTTTGTCCAGCCTCTTGAGCAACGCGTTCAGCGTCTCACCTTCCCGGCGAACCAGCATGGCCACACTGTTGTGGCCGTCAGCAGCTGTGGCTGCGCATTTGATCGGGTAGATCGCACCAAGGGTGATGTCGCCGCCGTCGTCGATGAGTGCTTCAATGTTCTTCATGCGACGGCATTTTGCCGTCTTCCGCAGGGCTCCAGCGATGCGGCAGCAACTCATCAATCCGGTGGTTCGGGTGCGCTTGCAGCCGCTCCAGCACGTCCTTGACGTAACCCCAGGGATCGTGCCCATGCAGCTTGGCTGACTGCACGAGGCTCATCACCATGGCGGCCCGCTGACCAGCCAGTTCGCTGCCACAGAAGAGCCACGCTTTGCGCCCCATCGCCCATGGGAGCATCATGCGCTCGACGTGGTTGTTGTCGATACTGACATCACCATCGTGCAGGAAGCGCCCCAGTGCCTCCCAGCGCTTGAGGCTGTAGTCCAGAGCAGCGGCGATGCCCCCACCGTCCGCCACCCGGGTTCTCTCCAGCCGCAGCCACACGTGCAACTCGTCCCACAGCGGCTGTGCGTGCAACTGGCGTAGTGCCAACCGATCCGCCGCTGTCATCTCCCGCGCTTGCTGCTCGATTCGGTACAGCGCGGCCATGCGCTGGATGGCCTGTGCAGCTACCGGGCTTGCATGAGCTTTGGCCAGTTCATCGAACTTGCGGCGCGCATGCGCCAGGCACCCAGCCTCTTTGCGTCCTTCTGTGCGCAACACCGCGTCGTACGCCTTGTAGTCGTCACAGGTGATGGTGCCGCACCAGCCTTGCAGGAACGCCATTGGATACTTTGCACCCCGACCTGCGCAGAAGTCGTAGATCACGCCAGGAGTGCAGTTGTGCTCGCCTCGGGCATACGCCCAGATGTAGGCCTTGGTGGTCTTGCCTGCCCCGGGGTCGAGCATCCTCACCGGTGTTTCATCGGCGTGCAGTACCTGCGCTCCCAGCACGAACGCACGATGCGCGTCATACAGCGGCTGCAGGCTGGCCCCAGCAGCTCCAGACCACGCAGCCAACGTCGAGCGCGGCGTGTGCACGCCAGCGCGGGCATTGATCTGTTCTTGCCGGTAGTACGGCAGATGGTCCACGAAGCGGCTGACCAGTGTGTGCGCGAGCAGCCCCGATGTCGGCATGCCCTTGTCGATGATCTGAGGCTCGACGGGCTCTTGCACCAGTAGCTGGCAGCACTTGCAGGCCCACTTGCCGCGCACGTGGCGCTGCACGAAGAATTCGGCTGGAACGATATCCAGCCGCTCGCTCACGTCTTCGCCAATACGCACCATTGCCCGACCGCACCCAGGCGATGTGCATGTGGTGTTCTCGGGTTCGTGGCGATGCTCGACGCGGCGCAGGTGCTCTGGCAGCGGTTGGCGACGCGGCTGGCGCTTGGTGCCTGCCGCAGGCGAGGTGCTCGGCTCGGATGTGCCCTGCAAGGCCAGCAGTTGGGCCTGCAGGCTGGCCTCATCCTCGGCCGCTGTCTCTTCGAACATCTGCCGCTGCCCGGCGTTCATGCGTTCGGTCTTGGCTCCGAACTTCCAGGCCTTCAGACGCGCCAGCTCGTGCGTGATGCGCTCCAGCTTGGTGTCCTTGAACTTGATCTCCTGGGCGTGCTCGGCTGCCTGCTTGTCGCGTGCCTGCAGCAGAGTGTTCATCGCCGCGATCCGGGCCAGCATCTCTGTGGCCAACTCGACCATGGCGCTCTGGCTCAGACCTTGGAGGTCCTGGGCTTTGAGCGCATTCACATCGAGCATGCGCCATTGTCCGAAGCTTGGCGATGGATGTCATCGGGGCATTCTCGAATTGCCCCGGGCGCGACCCTCACCGGCGC
Source organism: Acidovorax sp. LjRoot66 (assembly GCF_964253305.1). Taxonomy (NCBI): domain Bacteria; kingdom Pseudomonadati; phylum Pseudomonadota; class Betaproteobacteria; order Burkholderiales; family Comamonadaceae; genus Acidovorax; species Acidovorax sp. LjRoot66. The sequence goes on along the minus strand of NZ_CAXUQU020000001.1, from coordinate 5,160,398 downwards.
GCACGGGGCTATCCGTCACACACCATCACACGCGCGTGATGGTCTGCATGTGCGCGAGCCGCTGCCACGGCAGGCCCACGATCAGGGCTTCGAACTGGGCCTGCGTGAGTGCGGGTTGCTGCAGCGGCGCCCCATCGCTGGGCCAAGCGAAGCGTCCCTGGTTGAGCCGGCGCGTTGCGCACCATACGCCAAAGCCGTCATGCACCACCAGCTTCATCCGCGTGCCGCGCGCATTGGCAAAGAGGTAGCCGTGGTGGGCCTGCGCGGCGCCGAAGACTTGCACCACGCGGGCGATCAGGCGGTCGGCGCCGGCACGCATGTCCACGGGGTCCACTGCGAGCCACATGGCATCGATGCGCATCATCGAAGCAGCTCGCGCACCCAGGCCGCGCACTCGCTGGCGGCATCGATGGGCCATGTCATGGAGATCGAGGTATTGCCGCGACGCAGTTCAATGCGGATGTCAGCCGCAGCAGCCTTGGCGGGTAGCTGCATCGGCACGAAGGCTGTAGGTGTGTTTGCCCCCTGGCGCTTGGGCGCCGGCGGTGCATCTGGAACGACGCTACCGGGGCGCATCTCGGCAGACTGCACCCAGCGGCGCAGAAGGTTCGCGTTGATCCCATTGGCCATCGCCACCGCAGCCATCGAGATGCCTGGCTGCATGCATGACGCCACTGCGTTCGCTTTGAATTCGTCACTGTGCAAGCGTCGGCGCCGACGACCTTCGCCGCTTTGTTCAGGAGTAGTGTTCACGTGTCCACCTAGAGTTGAGGTGGACACGAGGCTCCTACGAGTACGCCATTGTTTCAAGATGCCATGGCTGGCCGCTTACGTTTCAGGAAGCAAATGATGCTATTGATAATTTTACGTTCCTGCAGACAAGCTGGTCTGGCTTAACTTGAAGACCGAGCGATCAGACGCGCGTGGTGGGCGCCAAAGACAGGTGCACACCGTGATCTCCCGCTTTGCACGTCTTAAGGCGGGGATAAGAGAGCGGACGTACTGTCATCACAGCATCGTGCTGTGCATGTGCTGTCCTTGAGCCGCTTGCTCAGGCGCATCAATTTTCCCCCCGAGTAATTGCATTTATATGATAAATGTGATTAAAATGGTTAAAACGAACTTTTAACCTTGCCTGGTCATCCCGACGAAGCGGTGCCAGTTCCCCCCCCGAAATTTATGAACCGTCTCAAAATTGGAACCCGGCTGGGCCTGGCTTTTGGCTTGGTGTTGATCGTTACAGCGCTGATCGCCTGGATTGGTATTTGGCGGCTTGCTGAGTTGAAGGGCGCAAGCGAGCGCATTGCCAACGTGGAGTTGGAGCGCAGCGCACTGGCACATGAATGGAAAGCGGCGATTGATGTGAACTGGGTGCGTGCATCGGCCTCGCTCAAGTCGGGCGACGCTGGTTACATCAGTACGTTGGGCAAGGACATGGCCGCCAGCTCTCAGCACGCTTCAGAGGTGCAGAAAAAGCTGGAAGCGCTGGTGGATGATGACAAGGGTAAACAGCTACTCGCAGAGGTCGCAAAAGCCCGTGCAGGCTATGTAGGTGCCCGTGCAAAGCTACTGGAGCGAAAAAAGGCAGGCGAGGATGTTTTTGCGCTGGTGGACAGCGAGTTACGTCCTCTGGCCGATCAGTATCTCAATTCGCTTTCTGCGGTGGCAAGGCACACCAGTGATCAACTGGATGAATTTGAACAACAGATCATCGCTGACACAGCGCGTAGCCAGTGGGCACTGGGTATTGCAGCGCTTGTCGTGGTTGCGCTGGGTGCAGTTTTCGCCGTATGGGCGACGCGCTCCATTACCGGTCCGGTGCTGCAGGCAGTGCGTGCAGCACAGGAGATCAGCGACGGCAATCTGACCGCTGCCATCCATGTGCACGGGCAGGATGAGATGGCGCAGTTGCTGCTGACGCTGTCGACCATGCAACAAAGTCTGTCGGGCATTGTGAGTCATGTGCGTGAAGGTTCGGAGAACGTCTCCACCGCGTCTTCCGAAATCGCGCAGGGCAACAACGATCTATCGGCGCGCACCGAGCAGCAGGCCAGTGCTCTGCAGCAGACAGCGGCTTCGATGGAAGAGCTCAACTCCACTGTTAAGCAGAACGCTGACAATGCGCGCCAGGCCAACCAACTAGCCCTCAGTGCATCCAAAGTGGCAGTGCATGGGGGCGAGGTCGTGAGCCAGGTGGTCAGCACCATGAAGGGCATCAACGAAAGCAGCAACAAGATCGCGGACATCATCAGTGTGATCGATGGGATCGCCTTCCAGACCAACATCCTCGCCTTGAATGCGGCGGTGGAGGCGGCGCGCGCCGGTGAGCAAGGCCGGGGCTTCGCGGTGGTTGCATCGGAAGTGCGCAGCCTTGCCAGCCGGTCGGCCGAGGCTGCCAAGCAGATCAAGACGCTGATCAGCGATAGCGTGCAACGTGTCAACCAGGGATCGGCGCTGGTGGATCAGGCGGGTTCCACCATGTCCGAGGTGGTTGGCGCGATCAAGCGGGTCACTGACCTGATGGGCGAGATCAGTGCCGCCAGCAGCGAGCAGAGCCAGGGAGTGTCGCAAGTGGGTGATGCCGTCACGCAGATGGACTAGGTCACTCAGCAGAACGCTGCCCTGGTTGAGGAGATGGCCGCTGCGGCTGGCAGCCTCAACAACCAGGCGCGGGACCTGGTGGAAACGGTCGCGTTCTTCCGCCTGCCTGATAGTGGGGCGTCGACGGCCCTGCGCGCCGTTATCCCTGGTGCTTTGAACTCCAGCCCCAAGCCGCTTTATAAGCCTGTGACTGCTCCACGAGTTGGCGGCTTCACGCCTGCAATAGCGAAACAGCCCCGTGCATCTGCAACTGCAGTTGTCGGCGACGCTGGTTGGGAACGCTTTTAGCCCCTCGTGCTGCTTTGCCCGCATGGGGGACCGATACCCATCGGCGTGTTCCTGTGCTCTGGGCGTGCGCAGCAAGGCGCCTCGAGCAACCACGACCTGTCCATCCGCACCGAGGAGCAGGCCAGTGCCCTGCAGCAAACGGCCGCCTCCATGGAGGAACTGAGCTCCACCGTGCGCCAGAACGCCGACAACGCGCGCCAGGCCAACCAGTTGGCCATGAGCGCCTCCACCGTGGCCGTGCAGGGTGGCGACGTGGTGTCCGAAGTGGTGGAGACCATGAAAGGCATCAACGACAGCAGCAAGAAGATTTCCGACATCATCGGCGTAATCGACGGCATTGCCTTCCAGACCAACATCCTGGCGCTCAATGCGGCCGTGGAAGCCGCCCGTGCGGGCGAGCAGGGCCGGGGCTTTGCCGTGGTGGCCAGCGAGGTGCGCAGCCTGGCCGGGCGCAGCGCAGACGCGGCCAAGGAGATCAAGAGCCTGATCCATGCGAGCGTGGAGCGGGTCGAGCAGGGCACCGCGCTGGTCGACAAGGCGGGCGCCACCATGACCGAGGTGGTGGCCTCGATCCGCCGTGTGACCGACATCATGGGCGAGATCAGCGCTGCCAGCACCGAGCAGAGCCAGGGTGTCTCCCAGGTCGGCGATGCCGTCACGCAGATGGACCAGGTCACGCAGCAGAACGCCGCCCTGGTCGAGGAAATGGCCGCCGCCGCCGGCAGCCTGAGCCACCAGGCCCAGGCTCTGGTGGGCGCGGTAGAGGTGTTCAAGCTGTCGGGTGATGCGCCAGCGGTCCAGCAGGCCACCACCGCACCTCGCCCGCGCCCTTCTCCCCCGGTATCGCCGCCCGCCGCCCGCAAGCCGGTCGCCGGGGTGGCGCCGCGCAAGCTCGCGGCACCGGCACCCAGCGTGGCAAAAACCGCTGCCAAACCGCCTGCGCCCGCAGCGGGGGCCACCGCCAAGGCGGCGTCCGATGATGAGTGGGAAAGCTTCTGAGATGGCGCGCAGGTTCTGCGCTTGGCAGGAGCGGCGATTGCACCAAAGTGATGCGCTTTTGGCGCGCGATAGCAAAATGGTTGTGAGATGCCCTTGTTTGGTGCTTTTTGGGTGGCTGATTGAATCGTTGTGGTGCATCTGATGGGGCTCAAGCCCCATCGTGGTCAAGAATCAACGGCTGGTTCAGTGCACTGGTGTGGTGTCCGGCTTTTCCAGGGTGTTCAGCCGTGCCACTGCCTCGGGAGGCAATTGCAGTTGCGCCGCCGCCAGGTTCTGCTCCAGGTGGGCGACGGACGAGGTACCCGGAATCAGCAGAATATTGGGTGAGCGCTGCAGCAGCCAGGCCAGCGCCACCTGCATGGGCGTGGCGCCGAGGTCAGCGGCCACGTCTGACAGCACGCCCGACTGCAGCGGCGTGAAACCGCCTAGCGGGAAGAAGGGCACATAGGCCGTGCCTGCGGCGGCCAGTTGTGTGAGCAGGGCCTCGTCTTCGCGATGGGCCAGGTTGTACATGTTCTGCACGCAGGCAATCGGGGTGATCCTGCGCCCGTCCTGCACCTGGCACGCCGTCACGTTGCTCAGGCCAATGTGGCGTATCAAGCCCTGGCGCTGCAGCTCGGCCAGCGCAGTCAATGGTTCCTCCAGCGAACCCTCGGCCGGGCCGTGCACGCTGAACATGGCACGCAGGTTCACCACGTCCAGCACGGGAAGGCCCAGGTTGCGCAGGTTGTCGTGCACCGCCTGGTTGAGTTCCGCGGCCGAGAACGCGGGCAGCCACGAGGCATCGTCGCCGCGCCTTGCGCCCACCTTGGTCACGATGGTCAGGCCGTCCCGGTAGGGGTGCAGCGCCTCCTTGATGATCTGGTTGGTCACGTGCGGGCCGTAGAAGTCGCTGGTGTCGATGTGGTCCACGCCGCTTTCCACGGCAGCGCGCAGCACGGCTACGGCGGCTGCACGGTCCTTGGGCGGGCCGAACACGCCGGGGCCGGCCAGTTGCATGGCGCCATAGCCCAGGCGCTTCACATCACGGTGGCCGAGCCGGTAGCTGCCGGCCTTGTCGATTGCTGTCATGGGAGAGTCCTTTCAATGGGGATGCATCGACTGTAGGCAAGCAGCCTGTGTACGATAAGCCGGTTGAGTGCGCACGGGTTGTGCGGCACAGCGAACAATCCATCAAGGGATCCTTCCATGGCCGAGCAGTTGGGTGATCTGGCCGCCTTTGTCGCGGTGGCACGCGGCGGCGGTTTCCGCGAGGCGGCGCGCCTGGGCGGCGTCAGCGCGTCGAGCCTGAGCGAGGCGGTGCGCCGGCTCGAAGCACGGCTGGGCGTGCGCCTGCTGCACCGCACGACGCGCAGCGTGGCGCCCACCGAGGCCGGGGCGCGCCTGCTCGAACGCCTGGGTCCGGCGCTCGGCGAGGTGGAGGCCGCGCTCGACGTGGTCAACGGCTTTCGCGACCGGCCCGCCGGCACCCTGCGCCTCAACGTGCCCGCCAGCGCCGCGCGCCTGGTGCTGCCCGCCATCGTGCCGCCGTTCCTGGCGGCCTACCCCGACATCCGCCTGGACGTGGTGGTGGAAGAGGGCTTTGTCGACATCCTCGCCGAGGGCTGCGACGCCGGCATCCGCTACGACGAGCGGCTGGAGCAGGACATGATCGCCCTGCCCATCGGCCCGCGCTGGCAGCGCATGGCCACCGCCGCCTCGCCCGCGTACCTGGCCGCACGCGGCCGGCCCGAACACCCGCGCGAGCTCATGCAGCACGCCTGCCTGCGCGGCCGCTTTGCCAGCGGCACCATGCCCGCCTGGGAGTTCGAGCGCGGTGGCGAGGTGGTCGTTGTGGATCCGTCCGGCCCCTTGATCGTGCGCATATCGGGCGGTGTGGACCTGGCGGTGGAGGCGGCGCTTGCGGGCTGCGGCATCATCCACATGTTCGAAGGCTGGCTGCAGCCCCATCTCGACAGCGGGGCGATGGTGCCGGTGCTGAGCGATTGGGCGCGGCCTTTTTCGGGGCCGTTTCTCTACTATTCGGGGCGGCGGTACCTGCCGGCGCCGCTGAGGGCGTTTGTGGATTTTGTGCGGGAGCGGGGTGAGCAATGAGACTGATCACGGAGTCGGAATACCCTTTGATCTCCTATTTGTTTGAATCGGTAGGGTTGACGGTCGACCTCAACGTCCTGAAAGTGCAGCCGATGGATGATGGAAGGATGGGGAGCCTTCAGATTGAGCGCGCGGATGTTGCGCCTTCATTCGGGCGGTGTGTGGCCGACTGCGAGTTTCGGGATGCAGATGGGGTGACGGTTTTGGCTGCATTAAATGCCGATGCTTGCGGACAGCCGATGGAGATCGATATCTGGAAGGTCGATTTTTCTGCTTTGAAGCAATGGCCAGATCGGTTTCAGATCCTTCAGAGGGCTTGAATTTCCATTTCTGCTTGCACTTCACCCCTTCCTGAACGGACTGCGCCCCTGCAGTTCCTCCAGATAGCCTTCCACCCCCTGGCCTTCACGCTCCAGAAAGCGCTCCACCGCTTCGGCAAACGCCGGGTGCGCGATCCAGTGGGCACTGCTGGCTTGCACGGGCAGCAGGGCGCGGGCCATCTTGTGCTCGCCCTGGGCGCCGCCCTCGAAGCGCTGGGCGCCGTGTTCAATGCACCACTGCAGCGGCTGGTAGTAGCAGGCCTCGAAGTGCAGGCAGTCCACACGCTCTAGCGCACCCCAATAGCGGCCATAGGCCACGAGCCCATCCGTGCCGTAGTCACCCAGCGCGATCAGGCTGCTGGCGATCGGATGGCCATCCTTCTCGGCGATGAACAGCAGCCAGGCCTCGGGCATGGTCTGCGCCATGCGCGCGAAGAAGTCGCGCGTGAGGTAGGGCGGGTTGCCATGCTCCAGGTAGGTGCGCTCGTAGCAGCGGTAGAAGAAGTCCCAATCGGCGGGGCTGATGTCGGCGCCGCGTGACCAGCGGAACGTCACGCCCGCCTCGGCCACGCGGCGGCGCTCCTGGCGGATCTTCTTGCGCTTGTCCTGGGCCAGGCTGGCGAGGAAATCGTCGAAGCTGGCGTAGCGGGCCGGTGGTGTGTTGCTGCCATCCGGGGATGAGGGTGACGCGGGTACCGTTGGCGATTCATTCTTCCAATGGAATTGGACCGTATGGCGCAGCATCAGGCCCTCGTCGGCGCTGGTCTTGATGTCGTCATTGCTGGCGAACAGCACATGCATCGACGATACGCCCTGGCTCTCGCACCACTGGCAGACGGCCTGCACGAGCAGGGCGCGGCGCTCTTCGTCGCGTGCCATCAGGCGGGTGCCGGGCACGGGCGTGAAGGGCACGGCGATGGTGGCCTTGGGGTAGTAGGGCACGCCGTGCTGTTCGTAGGCGCTGGCCCAGGCCCAGTCGAAGACGTACTCGCCATACGAGTGGCTCTTGAGGTACAGCGGGCAGGCGGCCAGCAGCGTGTCGCCATCCCACAGCGTCATGAAGCGCGGCGTCCAGCCGCGTTTGGGCGTGGCGCTGCCGCTCTCGTGCAGGGCCATGAGGTACTCGTGGCGCAAAAAGGGCGTGGGATGGCTCTGCAATGCCAGCAAGCCGTTCCAGGCATTGGCGTCCACCTCCTGCGGGGAGGCCAGCACGCGGGCGATAATGTGCAATTGCTCAGCCATGTGTGCCCAGCAGCCTGCAATGCACTGCCAGATGGCGGTCTGCGGCGGGTTGCGGGCCTGCATTGGCGGTTGTCTTCAACCTGGCCCCAAGGGCCTTCTCCAGTTCCATGACGCTCTCCATTTGCACAGCGCAACTCAATTTCGTGGTGGGCGACATGCCCGGCAATGCACTAAAGATCATTGCCGCGGCGCGGGATGCCCATGCCCAGGGTGCGCAGTTGCTGCTCACGCCCGAGCTGGCGATCTGCGGCTACGCGGCGGAGGATTTGTTCCTGCGCCCGGCCTTCATCGCCGCCTGCGATGATGCCGTGAAAACCGTGGCCCGTGAGACTGCGGGGTTGAAAGGCCTGGCCATCGTGCTCGGGCATCCGCAAGCCGTGCGTGCCGATGCCCCGGCTTTCAGTGCCTGTTTCAACGCCGCCAGCGTGCTGCGCGATGGCGTGGTGGAGCAGACCTATGCCAAGCGCGAGCTGCCCAACTACCAGGTGTTCGACGAGCGGCGCTACTTCGTTGCAGGCCAGGCGCCCTGCGTGTTCGAGGTGGCTGGCGTGCGCGTGGGCCTGCTGGTCTGCGAGGACGCCTGGTTCGCCGCGCCCGCGCGCGATGCAGCCGCCGCCGGTGCACAGCTGCTGGCGGTGATCAATGCCTCGCCCTTCCACCTGGGCAAGAGCGCGGAGCGCGAGGACACCATGCGCGAGCGCGTGCGCGAGACGGGGCTGCCCCTGGTATACGCCCATTTGGTAGGCGGGCAGGACGAGGTGGTGTTCGAGGGCCGGTCCTTCGCCCTCGGCGCCGATGGTGCCGTGGTGGCGCGGGCCCCGGGCTTCGAGGAAGAGCTTTTCACTGTGCGGGTGGAAGCTGGCAGCGGCGCCGTGCAACTGGCACTCCAGGGTGAAATCGCCCCGCTGCGCAGTGCCGAGGCCGATCTGTGGGATGCGCTGGTGATGGGCGTGCGCGACTATGTGGGCAAGAACCGCTTCCCCGGCGTGCTGCTGGGCCTGTCGGGCGGCATCGACTCGGCCCTGGTGCTGGCGATCGCCGTGGATGCGCTGGGCGCAGACAAGGTGCGTGCGGTGATGATGCCCTCGCCCTACACCGCCGACATCAGCTGGATCGATGCACGCGACATGGCCTCCCGCATGGGCGTGCGCTATGACGAGATCTCCATCCAACCCCAGTTCGAGGCCTTCAAGGCCGCGCTGGCCAGCGACTTCGCGGGCCTGGCCGAAGATACGACCGAGGAGAACCTGCAGGCGCGCATCCGCGGCACGCTGCTCATGGCGCTCTCCAACAAATTCGGCTCCATCGTGCTGACCACGGGCAACAAGAGCGAAATGTCCACTGGCTACTGCACGCTCTACGGTGACATGGCCGGCGGTTTCGCCGTGATCAAGGACGTGGCCAAGACCACCGTGTTCGCGCTGTGCCGCTGGCGCAATGCCCACGACCCGTATGGCACGGGCGCCAGCCCCATCCCCGAGCGCATCATCACCCGCCCGCCGAGTGCTGAGTTGCGCCCCGACCAGAAGGACCAGGACAGCCTGCCGCCCTACGACGTGCTGGACGCCATCGTCTCGCGCTACATGGAGAACGACGAGCCCATCGAGTCCATCATCGCCGCCGGCTTTGCGCGCGCCGACGTGGAGCGCGTGACCCGGCTCATCAAGATCAACGAATACAAGCGCCAGCAGGCGCCCGTAGGGATTCGCGTCACGCGCCGCAGCTTCGGCAAGGATTGGCGTTACCCTATCACCAACAGCTTTCGCGCTTGATGCAGTCTGACGGCCTGAGCCCAGGCCACGAGCAGCCCGTTCCCTTTTTTTCATCTCCAGGAGACCCGCCATGAAAATGATCACCGCCGTCATCAAGCCTTTCAAGCTCGAAGAAGTCCGCGAAGCCCTGGCCGAATGCGGCGTGACGGGCCTGACCGTCACCGAGGTCAAGGGCTTCGGCCGCCAGAAGGGCCACACCGAGCTGTACCGCGGTGCCGAGTACGTGGTGGACTTTCTGCCCAAGGTGAAGGTCGAGGTCGTCGTCAAGTCCGAGGACGTGGACCGCTGCGTGGACGCCATCGTCAACGTCGCGCGCACCGGCAAGATCGGTGACGGCAAAATCTTTGTGACCGCTGTGGAGCGCACGGTACGCATCCGCACCGGCGACCTGGACGACGCTGCGGTGTGATGCCGATTTGCGGGCCGTGCACCACCCGCAAATCGGCTGGCCACGCGCAATGCGCGGCCGCATGGCTTAGATCACTGATCGCAGCGGAATCTGGCGAGCGTTGTTGCCGGCCTGTTCCACCAAGGTCTGCAGCAGGGTGGGGGTGTCGCCGCCGGCGTGCAGCAGCCCCATCTGCCATTCGCCCATGAAGCCGCTGGCCACGCTGTGGTTCAAAAAGGCCAGCAGGCCGTCGTAGTAGCCGGCCACGTTGAGCAGGCCCAGGGGCTTGTCGTGGTAGCCGAGCTGGCGCCAGGTCCAGACCTCGAACAGCTCCTCGAAGGTGCCGATGCCGCCGGGCAGGGCGATGAAGGCATCGCTGCGCTCGGCCATCATGGCCTTGCGCTCGTGCATGGTCTGCACGATGTGCAATTCGTCGCACTGGCGGTTGGCCAGTTCCTTGTCCACCAGCGCCTGGGGAATGACGCCCACCACGCGGCCACCGGCCTGGCGCGTGGCCTCCGCCACCGTGCCCATGAGGCCGCTGCGCCCGCCACCATAGACCAGTTGCCCGCCATGCGCGCCGATCCATGTGCCCACGGTCGTGGCCGCTTCGGCATAGGCTTCGTTCTCGCCGGGGCGCGAACCGCAGTACACGCAGATGGAAAAAGCCGGTTCAGCCATGCGCGATCCTTTGAAAAATGGCCCCTGCCCAGATGCCCGCGCACAGCAGCAGCGCCAGCAGCACGGCGGCACTGCCCATGTCCTTGGCGCGCTTGGACAGGTCGTGCCATTCTGGCCCGATGCGGTCGATGGCGGTCTCGATGCCGGTGTTGAGCAGCTCGACGATCATCACGATCACCACCGAGCCGGCCAAGAGGGCCACTTCCACCCAGCTGCGCCCCAGCCACAGCGAAGCCGGCAACAGCACGATGGCGGCGACGGCCTCCTGGCGAAAGGCCTTTTCACCCCAGCCGGCGCGCAGGCCTTCGAACGAGTAACCGGCCGCATGCCAGATGCGGTTCAGGCCCGTGCGGGCTTTCTGGGGATTGGCGGGGGCGGTGGGCTGGGGTGTGGACATAAGGAAAAACCGGGATTCTCGCGCAGTGTTATGACGGTGGGCTTAAGAACCTGCTCAAAGAAGCCCGCACCGAGGTGCTTACTTCTTGCTGTGCTCGAAATGCACCAGCCGGGTGCCGGCCAGTGCATCGTGCCAGAACTGCTGCTCTGGATGGAAGCGCGCCAGAATGGCCCAGACGGCCACCCAGCCGATGACCAGGACCGTGGTTTCGCCGCCCGAGAGCGCGAAGGGAGACACGGCAGCCAGCGGCGGCAAGAACCACAGCCAGCTGAGCACGTAGCGCAGCAGGGCGCGCGGCTGGCTGATGGGGCGGCCGGCACGGTCCACCACGCGGATGTTCCAGGTCTTCATGGCCAGGGTCTGGCCCTTGGCCCAGAACCAGGTGAAGTAGATGCCGAACACCACGAACAGAAAGGCCTGCAGCGCATGGCGGTTGTCCATGGCATTGCGGGTCTGGCTCAAGGTGCCGAACAGGTAGCCGGCGATGAAGACCACGCCGAACATCAGCATGCCCTCGTACAGCCAGCAGGCCATGCGGCGCATGAGGCTGGGGGTGGTGGCGGGTGCCGTGGCCTGGGGGGCGATGTCTGCCTGCGGCGTGCTGGGGGTGGGGGAGGCGGGCATTCCGGGCTGCGCGATCGGCACGGCTGACGCCGTCAGTTGTTGGGGTACAGGCCGGAATTGTCGGCGCTGGGCGGTGCTGAAGGGGCTGCCGGGTCGGAGCCGGCAGGCGCCAGCGGCGGCAGCGCGGCCGGCACGGCGGTGGGCACGACCACGGGGGCTGTTTCCACCACCACGGGGCTGGCGGGGCCAGAGGCCGAGGCCTCCGAAGCGGGCATTGCGGCGGGGACCGGCATGGCCAGGCGCGGGCCATGGTCGGTCACCGGCGGGATCTTGGGCGCATTGGGGCGCAGGGGGTTGGCCTGCGTGGCGGCGGGCACCTGCACCAGTTTGCGTGGGGATACCGGGTGCAGCGCGGTCGCTGCGCCCCGGGGCTTGGGTGGGGCCGTGGCGGCCAGCAGGTCGCGCTCCTCGGCGGTCAGGGCCTGGTAGGCCTCCCACTGGGCGAGCTTGTTGTCCCCGGCCAGGCGGTTGGTGCTGGCGTAGTTCAGGCGGGCCTGGCTGCGCTGCTGCGCGCTCAGGCTGGCCCATTCGGTCATGCGGCTGTGCAGCTTGGCCTGCTCCTCTCCGGGCAGCTCGGGGAAATTCACTGCCAACGCCAGCCAGCGGCGCTTTTGCACCTCGCTGATCAGCGACCAGCGTTCGGCCAAGGGGTAGAGCGCAAGCTTTTGCCGGGTGTTCAGTGTTTCCCAGCCCGGGCCTGCAGACACTTCGGCCAGGCCTTCGGAAGGCAGGGCGGTGGCTCCGCCTGCGGGGCGCAGGGCCGTTGCCGCTGCAGGGGTGGGGCGCGTGGCGGCCGACGGCAGCAGGGTGGCGGGTGCCATGCCCACCTGCTGCACGACCGTCACGGCGAAGGCGGTCAGCGCGCCCAGAAGCGCCAAAGCCAGCACGATGGCTGGCAGTGGTGGGGGGGCGTCGGGAAGTCCTTTATGCATGCATCGGGCAGTGGGCCAAATCAGTGATTCTGCGCTGCCGTCTTGAGGAACTGGACAAATCCCGGGTCGGAGTAGGCTTCTGGAGGCAGCTCGTCGGTCAGCAGGGCGGCATCCACCTCGGCGATCTCGTTGGCGCCAAACTCGTCCTGCACCGTGCTGATGAAGAACAGGCCCACCACCAATGCGATCAGCGGCACGGCGGACACCAGGGCGTTCCACCAGCTGTTGCCTTCGCTGCCGCCACCGCCGAGGGCGGCCGAGGCGCCACTGGCCAGCACCACCGGAGCGGCTGCCCTGGCGGGGGCGCGCACGGGGGCCAGCACCTTGCGCCGGGCCAGTGCCTGCATGCGCGATGCGCGCAGGCGCTCCGAGATGTCATAGGGCAGATCCTGCGAGCCATCCGTCAGCCGCGCCGATACGCGGCGGGCAAAACGTTCTGCTGCAGCTTCCTGGGAGAGGGTCGGGGTGGTGTTCACAGTTCTATTCCTTTGGCTTTCAGTGCCTTGCTCAGGGTTTGTATGGCACGAAAACAGTGCGTTTTCACACTGCCTTCCGAACAACCCATGGCGGCTGCCGTTTCTGATACATCCATTTCTTCCCAGTAACGCATGAGGAAGGCTTCCCGTTGACGTGCTGGCAATTCTTCTATCTCGGCCTCTATCTGGTGGAAGGTCTGGGCCCTTCGGGTCAGGTCTTCGGCACTTTCGGCCTTGTCTCCGTCGTCGGGGCCGGAGTACGCCTCCAGCAGATCAAAATCCATGCCATCTTCGCCGGGCCCTTCGAAGTCGCTCATGCTCGAAAACAGTGCATTGCGTGTCTTCTGGCGCCGAAACCAGTCCAGGGTGCAGTTGGAGAGGATGCGCTGAAAGAGCATGGGCAGCTCGGCCGCCGGCTTGTCCCCATAGTGTTCGGCCAGCTTGAGCATGCTGTCCTGCACGATGTCCAGGGCCGCTTCCTCATTGCGGACGTGGTAGACCGAGCGCTTGAAGGCACGCTTTTCTACGCTTTTGAGGAAATCGGAGAGTTCTTGTTCGGTTGCCAAGACGGGTCAGCCCGGGAATGGGATGCTGCAGGGTATGCGCCAGTGCGGCGCCCCAACAACAGGTGCAGAGCCCCTCCTGAGAGGAGCCCAGCCGCCGATTATCGCATCCCCTGGTGTTTTTTTAGACGCAGCATGCATTTGCACGTGTTGCAGTGCGATAATCGCGGCTGCAATTCAAAAGGCAAACGGGTCACGGTCCGGCGCGGCAATCATCCCGCCCATGTCCTTGGCCTCAAGTTCCAAGCTGGCTCCACAAGAGTCCATGCAAGGGGCACCCAAGGTTTTTCGTCAGAGAAATTCACAAAGGTTGATCATGGAAATCTCCAAGGCCGAGCTCACTTCGGCAGCCGCTGCTTCGCAGGGCAACAACACCCCCTCCGCTTCCGGCTCTCAGGACCTCATGGGTGCCGAGATCCTCATCAAGTCGCTCCAGGCAGAGAACGTCCAGTTCATCTGGGGCTACCCCGGCGGCGCGGTTCTGTACATCTACGACGCGCTGTACAAGCAGGACACCATCCAGCACGTGCTGGTGCGCCACGAGCAGGCGGCTGTGCACGCCGCCGACGGCTATGCCCGCGCCACGGGTGAAGTCGGCGTCGCCCTCGTCACCTCGGGCCCCGGCCTGACCAATGCCGTCACCGGCATCGCCACGGCGTACATGGATTCGATCCCCATGGTGATCATCTCCGGCCAGGTGCCCACGCCCGCCATCGGGCTCGACGCCTTCCAGGAATGCGACACCGTCGGCATCACGCGCCCCATCGTCAAGCACAACTTCCTGGTCAAGGACCCGCGCGACCTGGCCATCACGCTCAAGAAGGCCTTCCACATCGCCCGCACCGGCCGCCCGGGCCCTGTGGTGGTCGATATCCCGAAGGACGTGTCCTTCAAGAAGGCGGCCTACACCGGCTACCCGCAGAGCGTGGAAATGCGCTCGTACAACCCCGTGCGCAAGGGCCACAGCGGCCAGATCCGCAAGGCGCTGCAGCTGCTGCTGGCCGCCAAGCGCCCCTATATCTACACCGGCGGCGGCGTGCTGCTGGGCAATGCCACCAACGAGCTGCGCACGCTGGTGGACATGCTGGGCTACCCGGTCACCAACACGCTGATGGGCCTCGGAGCCTACCCCGCGTCGGACCGCAAGTTCCTGGGCATGCTGGGCATGCACGGCACCATCGAAGCCAACAACGCGATGCAGAACTGCGACGTGCTGCTGGCCGTGGGCGCGCGCTTCGACGACCGCGTGATCGGCAACCCCAAGCACTTCGCGCAGAACGACCGCAAGATCATCCACGTCGACATCGACCCGTCGAGCATCTCCAAGCGCGTGAAGGTCGACATCCCGATCGTCGGCGACGTGAAGGACGTGCTCACCGAGCTGATCTCCATGGTCCGCGAAAGCAGCACCCGCCCCGATGCCGGCGCCCTGGCCGCCTGGTGGGACACCATCGAAGGCTGGCGCAAGCGCGACTGCCTGAAGTACAGCATGGGCAGTCCCGACGTCATCAAGCCCCAGTACGTGGTGGAAACGCTGTGGAACATGACCAAGGACGTGGACACCTACATCACGTCCGACGTGGGCCAGCACCAGATGTGGGCAGCCCAGTACTACCGCTTCGACGAGCCGCGCCGCTGGATCAATTCCGGCGGCCTGGGCACCATGGGCGTGGGCATTCCCTACGCCATGGGCATCAAGCTGGCCAAGCCGCAAGCCGAGGTGTTCTGCATCACCGGCGAAGGCTCGGTGCAGATGAACATCCAGGAGCTGTCGACCTGCCTGCAGTACAACACGCCGATCAAGATCTGCTCGTTGAACAACCGCTACCTGGGCATGGTGCGCCAGTGGCAGGAAATCGAATACTCCGGCCGCTACAGCCACAGCTACATGGACGCGCTGCCCAACTTCGTGAAGCTGGCCGAGGCCTATGGCCACGTCGGCATGCTGATCGAGCACCCCAAGGACGTCGAGCCCGCGCTGCGCGAAGCACGCAAGCTCAAGGACCGCACGGTGTTCATGGACTTCCGTACCGACCCCACCGAGAACGTGTTCCCGATGGTGCAGGCCGGCAAGGGCATCACCGAAATGCTGCTGGGCTCCGAAGACCTGTAAACACAGGCCTTCGGCTCCCGCTGCGGCCTGCAGCAACGGCCATGTTGTTGCCGCAGGCCAATCTCCTGCTATCAGTCCGATAGCTTCACTTCGACGAATCTATTGCCTGCCGAGCCTGCGCATTACCGTGCGCAGGGGAGGGCAGCGAAAAGAGGAATGTCTTCACCATGAAACACATCATTGCCGTTTTGCTGGAGAACGAACCCGGTGCGCTGTCGCGCGTCGTGGGCCTGTTCTCTGCCCGTGGCTACAACATCGAATCGCTCACCGTGGCGCCCACCGAGGATCCATCGCTCTCGCGCATGACGATCCAGACCACGGGCTCCGACGACGTGATCGAACAGATCACCAAGCACCTGAACCGCCTCATCGAAGTGGTCAAGGTGGTCGACCTCACCGAGGGTGCCTACACCGAGCGCGAGCTCATGATGGTGAAGGTGCGCGCCGTGGGCAAGGAGCGCGAAGAGATGAAGCGCATGGCCGATATCTTCCGCGGCCGCATCATCGACGTGACCGAAAAGAGCTACACCATCGAGCTCACCGGTGACCAGTCCAAGAACGACGCCTTCCTGCAGGCCATCGACCGCACCGCCATCCTGGAAACCGTGCGAACCGGCGCCAGCGGCATCGGCCGCGGCGAGCGAATCCTGCGCGTGTAACGGATTTGCCTTCGACCGGCTAGCGTCGTTGGGCAGCCTTGCTGTGCCAAAGCACTGTCTGCGGCTCCCCGCCTAGCCATCCGGCCGAATCCAAATCCGATGTAAGACAATCGACTGTTTATTTTTCAACCCAAACAACGTATTTCAACCGGAGCGACCCATGAAAGTTTTCTACGACAAAGACTGTGACCTGAGCCTGATCAAGGGCAAGACCGTTGCCATCATCGGCTACGGCTCGCAGGGCCACGCCCACGCACAGAACCTGAACGACAGCGGCGTGAAGGTCGTGGTCGGCCTGCGCAAGGGCGGTGCCTCGTGGGACAAGGTTGGCAAGGCCGGCCTGAACGTGATGGAAGTCAACGACGCGGTCAAGGCCGCCGACGTGGTCATGATCCTGCTGCCCGACGAGCAGATCGGCGAGGTCTACACCAACAACGTGGCCCCCAACATCAAGCAAGGCGCTTCGCTGGCCTTCGCCCACGGCTTCAACGTGCACTACAACCAGGTCGTGCCCCGCGCCGACCTCGATGTGTGGATGGTCGCCCCCAAGGCCCCTGGCCACACCGTGCGCAACACCTACACCCAGGGCGGCGGCGTGCCCCACCTGGTGGCCGTGCACCAGGACAAGTCCGGCAAGGCCCGTGACCTGGCTCTGTCGTACGCCATGGCCAATGGTGGCGGCAAGGCCGGCATCATCGAGACCAACTTCAAGGAAGAAACCGAGACCGACCTGTTCGGCGAACAGGCCGTGCTGTGCGGCGGTGCCGTCGAGCTGATCAAGATGGGTTACGAAACCCTGGTCGAAGCCGGCTACGCCCCTGAAATGGCCTACTTCGAATGCCTGCACGAGCTCAAGCTCATCGTGGACCTGATCTACGAAGGCGGCATTGCCAACATGAACTACTCGATCTCGAACAACGCCGAGTACGGCGAGTACGTGACCGGCCCTGAAGTCATCAACGAGCAGTCGCGCCTTGCCATGCGCAATGCCCTGAAGCGCATCCAGAGCGGCGAGTACGCCAAGATGTTCATCCAGGAAGGCCGCCTGAACTACCCGAGCATGACCGCCCGCCGCCGCAACACCGCCGACCACAGCATCGAAGTGGTGGGCGGCAAGCTGCGCGCCATGATGCCCTGGATCGCCAAGAACAAGCTGGTCGACCAGACCCGCAACTGACCGCGCGATCCACTGCGCCCTGCGTACACGATCCCAAAGGCCACTTCGGTGGCCTTTTTCGTTGCCGGGTGGGGCTGGGCATGTCGCCTGCGGCGGGCCGCATGGCCTTGCGTAATCAATTGTTAACAGGCGCATGGCCCGGGTGCCTGCCGGTGCAGCTACACTGCGCCTTCGGTTCTCTCGGAGGGGGTGCCATGCGCCGTGCGGCGCAGGTGCCGATTACTATAAATTGGGTAGCTGTTCACGCCGGCCGGTCTGGCGATGGAGATTTGTTCGATGCATGACGGCAAGGATTCCGCCGACGGTTCTGGCGTGATGGTGCGCAAGCGGCGCAAGGGCATCTACATCCTGCCCAACCTGTTCACGCTGGCGGCGTTGTTCGGGGGCTTCTATTCCATCGTGATGGCCATGAACGGGCGCTTCGACCTGGCGGCCGTGGGCGTGTTCTGCGCCATGGTGCTCGACAGCCTGGACGGGCGCGTGGCCCGCATGACCAACACGCAAAGCGCCTTCGGCGAGCAGATGGATTCGCTGTCGGACATGGTGTCCTTTGGCGCCGCACCCGCGCTCATCGCCTACGAATGGTCGCTCAAGGGCCTGGGCCGCTGGGGCTGGATCGCGGCCTTCGTCTACTGCGCCTGCGCCGCGTTGCGCCTGGCGCGCTTCAACGTGAACACGGGCGTGGTCGACAAGCGCTACTTCCAGGGCCTGCCGTCGCCTGCAGCCGCTGCGCTGGTGGCCGGCTTCATCTGGCTCATGACCGAGCTCGGGGTGCAACGCGGCATGGACACCTGGCTCACCTGGAACCAGGTCACCTGGATCATGTTCGCCTTCACGCTGTACGCCGGCCTCACCATGGTGACCAACGTGCCGTTCTACAGCTTCAAGGACATCCAGATGAAAAAGAGCGTGCCCTTCGTCGTGATCGTGCTGATCGCGCTGGGCATCGCCGTCATCAACATCTCGCCGCCCATCATGCTGTTCAGCGTGTTCGTGCTGTATGGCCTGAGCGGCTACGGCGTGTACGCCTGGCGCAAGGCCAAGGGGCAGCACAGCAGCGTGATCAGCACCTCCACCGACGAACCCGACGAGCGCGGCCTGCACAAATGACGGCAGCGCGCCGCATTGGCTGCACTTGTGCTACATTGCACGGCATGAACACGTTGGCCATTGCAATCCTACTGCTAGCTCCCCACGGGCGGAGACGGTAGGCGCACGCGCACACGTTTTCCACAAAGGCCCGTATGCACCCGCAACGGGCCTTTTGCTTTGGGCGCCAGAATTCAGCGTTGCGGACCACCCCACCATCAATACCAGGAGAACCCCATGGCCGACAAACTCATCATTTTCGACACCACCTTGCGCGACGGCGAGCAATCGCCCGGCGCCTCCATGACCAAGGACGAAAAGCTGCGCATCGCACGCCAGCTCGAGCGCCTGAAGGTGGACGTGATCGAAGCGGGTTTTGCGGCCAGCTCCAACGGCGACTTCGAGGCCGTGCAGGCCATTGCCCACGCCATCAAGGACTCGACCATCTGCTCGCTCTCGCGCGCCAACGACCGCGACATCTCGCGCGCGGCCGAAGCGCTCAAGGGTGCCAACAGCGCTCGCATCCACACCTTCATCGCCACCTCGGCGCTGCACATGGAAAAGAAGCTGCGCATGACGCCCGAGCAGGTGCTCGAGCAGGCGCGCCAGTCGGTGCGCTTTGCCCGCAACCTGGTGGCCGACATCGAGTTCAGCCCTGAAGACGGCTACCGCAGCGACCCGGACTTCCTGTGCCGCGTGCTCGAAGCGGTGATCGCCGAGGGTGCCACCACCATCAACGTGCCCGACACCGTGGGCTACGCCATCCCCGAGCTGTACGGCAACTTCATCAAGACGCTGCGCGAGCGCATTCCCAACAGCGACAAGGCCATCTGGTCCGTGCACTGCCACAACGACCTGGGGATGGCCGTGGCCAACTCCCTGGCCGGCGTGAAGATCGGCGGCGCCCGCCAGGTCGAGTGCACCATCAACGGCCTGGGTGAGCGCGCCGGCAACTGCTCGCTCGAAGAAGTCGTCATGGCCATCAAGACGCGCCGCGACTACTTCGACCTGGACCTGAACATCGACGCCAAGCACATCGTGGCCGCCAGCCGCATGGTCAGCCAGACCACCGGCTTCGTGGTGCAGCCCAACAAGGCTGTGGTCGGCGCCAACGCCTTCGCCCACGCCAGTGGCATCCACCAGGACGGCGTGCTCAAGGCGCGCGATACCTACGAGATCATGCGCGCCGAAGACGTGGGCTGGAGCGCCAACAAGATCGTGCTGGGCAAGCTCAGCGGCCGCAACGCCTTCAAGCAGCGCCTGCAGGAGCTGGGCGTGAGCCTGGAGAGCGAGACCGAGGTCAACAGCGCCTTCACCCGCTTCAAGGAGCTGGCCGACCGCAAGAGCGAGATCTTCGACGAGGACATCCTGGCCCTGGTCAGCGACGAGAGCGTGACCGCCGAGAAGGAGCAGTACGGCTTTGTCTCGCTGTTCCAGCAGAGCGAAACCGGCGAGCACCCCCGTGCGCGCATTGTCTTCACGGTGGACGGCCACGAAGTGCGCGGCGAGTCCGAAGGCAATGGCCCGGTGGATGCATCCTTGAAGGCCATCGAGTCCCACGTCAAGAGCGGTGCCGAGATGGTGTTGTATTCCGTCAACGCCATCAGCGGCTCCACCGAGAGCCAGGGCGAGGTCACCGTGCGCCTGCAGAACAGCGGCCGCGTGGTCAACGGAGTGGGCGCTGACCCCGATATCGTGGTCGCGTCAGCCAAGGCCTACCTCAGCGCGTTGAACAAATTACAAAGTAAAGCTGACCGGGTGGCTGCACAGGGATAAGTGTTGAATTTATAATTCATTCACTTTCTTGGAAAGTCGCGCAAGGTCTTGATCTTGCGCGACTTTTTTTGATTCTGTACACTGGCCCACACTTCTTACCCTTTGGAGCACTTTGATGCACCATGGCCGCAGCACCGCAATGAACCGTTTTTTCCAGCTTCTGGGCTTTGTTGTTGTGAGTGCGGCGCTTGCGTCGCCCATGGCACATGCCAACGAGCGCAAGAAGGCGCCCGCCAAGAAGCAGGTGGCATCCGCCACCGCCAAGAAGTCCGCCGGCCCGCGCAAGGCCGCCGTTGCCGCCAAGCCGGTGCGCGTCTCGGCCAAGACCTCCAGGGCCGCCACCCGCGTGGCCTTCATCCCCGCCAAGCCATCGTTTGGCCAACTGGCCGGCCTGCACGAAGTCAATGACCCCCTGGACCTCAAGTCCAGCGTGGCCCTGGTGATCGACCAGGACACCCATGAAGTGCTGCTCAGCAAGAACGACCACGCCGTTCTGCCGATCGCATCGCTCACCAAGCTCATGACCGGCCTGATCATCTCCCAGGCCAAGCTGCCCATGGATGAGCAGTTGACCATCACCCAGGACGACGTGGACACCGAAAAAGGCAGCCGCTCGCGCCTGACCGTCGGTTCCACCATGACCCGTGGCGAAATGCTGCACCTGGCCCTGATGTCCAGCGAGAACCGCGCCGCCCACGCCCTGGGCCGCACCTTCCCCGGTGGGCTGGACGTGTTCGTGGCGCAGATGAACGCGAAGGCGCGCCTGCTGGGCATGACCGACACCAAGTACGTCGAGCCCACGGGCCTGTCCAGCCGCAACCAGAGCAGCGCCCGCGACCTGGCCACGCTGGTCAACGTGGCCCACGGCGACCCGGTGATGCGCGAGCTGTCCACCTCGCCCGGCTACGAGCTGGCCCTGGGCGCGCGCACCCTGCAATTCAACAACACCAACGGCCTGGTGAAGAACCCCACCTGGGACATCGGCCTGCAAAAGACAGGCTACATCTCCGAAGCCGGGCGCTGCCTGGTGATGCAGGCCCAGTTCGCTGGCCGCAAGGTCATCATGGTGTTCCTGGACTCGGCCGGCAAGTTCAGCCGCCTGGGTGACGCCGAGCGCGTGCGCCACTGGGTCGAATCCATGCCCGCCGCCATCAGCCCCGTGAAGACTGTCGTCCACGGCAACACCAACGGCTGATACGGCTTTGCCTTCAACCGGCTAACGTCGTTGGGGAGCCTTGCCGTGCTACAGCACTGTCTGCGGCTCCCCGCCTGGTTATCCGGTCGAATGCAAATCCGCAGGAAGGCTTTTGCCAACCCTGTGGGCGTGTAGGTAGTAGACAAAAACAAAACCCCGGTGGCGCGAGCCCCGGGGTTTTGTTTTTTGTACCTGATGGTCGGCCTTGCCGGCCGCACCTTTCAGTCGGCGGGCGTGTGCGCCATGTCGCTGCCGTGCAGCGATGAGGACAGGGCGGGCGTAGGCGCCTTGGCCTGCACGTAACCCAGCGCCAGCGAGATCTCCTGCGCCGTGGCCTGCAGCTTGGCCATCCAGCCCTCGTCCAGCCGGTCGGCCGGGGCCGAGATGGACAGGCCGGCCACCAGCTTGGCCTGGTCGTCGTACACGCCGGCGGCCATGCAGCGCACGCCCAGTTCCAGCTCCTCGTTGTCGCGGGCAATGCCGTACTGGCGCGCCTTGGCCAGCTCGCGCTCCAGCACGGGCAACTGGGTGATGCTGTTGCGGGTGTGGCCGGCCAGCCCGGTGCGGGTGGCATAGGCGCGCACGCGCTGCGGGTCGTCCAGCGCCAGGAAGAGCTTGCCGGTGGAGGTCAGGTGCAGCGGCGCACGGCCGCCGATGGCGCGCACCACCTGCATGCCCGAGCGCTCGCTGTAGGCGCGCTCCACATACACGATCTCGTCGCCCTGGCGCATGCTCAGGTTCACCGGCTGCTGGATCAGCTTGTGCAGGTTGCGCATGGGGGCCAGCGCCGCATCGCGCACGCTCAGGCGCGCCTTCACCAGGTTACCGAGCTCCAGCAGGCGCATGCCCAGCCGGTAGCTGCCCGACTCGGGCCGGTCCACAAAGCGGCCGATGGTCAGGTCGTTCAGGATGCGGTGCGTGGTGGAGGGATGCAGACCCGTCTTCTCGCTGATTTCCTTGAGCGAGATGGCGTCCTCACGCGATGCGAGCACGTCGATCAGCGTGAACATGCGCTCCAGTACCTGGACGCTGGGTTTGATCGGGATACCAGGGTCGATTTTTTTCATGGGCTGCAGGAATGCGGGAACGGTGTGGAGTAAGGGATATCCACAACATCCTCTGATCGCTGCATCTTACCTTGTGAAATGCAATGGCACCATCAGGTTCCCTGGGCGGCCCCGCCCGGGGTGCCACCTGCGTGACTGCTGCGGTCCACGCGCTGCCACACATTGTCCTGGCGGATCTCGTGCGGCAGAAAGCGCGCCTTGTAGTTCATCTTCGGGCTCGCGGCGATCCAGTAGCCCAGGTACACATAGGGCAGGCCCATGGCACGCGCCTGCTCGATCTGCCAGACCACGTTGTAGGTGCCGTAGCTGGCGCGCGCCTCGGGCTCGTAGAAGGTGTATACGGCCGACAGGCCGTCGTTGAGCACGTCTAGGATGGACACCATCTTCAGCGCGCCGGGCTCGCCGGTGGCGGCATCCACCTCGCGGAACTCCACCAGCCGCGAGTTGACCCGGCTTTGCAGCAAAAACTGGGTGTACTGGTCGATGCTGTCCTGGTCCATGCCGCCACCCGCGTGCCGGCCGTTCTGGTAGCGCAGGTACAGCTGGTAGTGCTCGGGCACGAAGCACAGGCGCAGTACGCGCGCCTGCAGCGCACCGTGCTGCACCGCCGAGCGGCGCTGGCTGCGGTCGGGGCGAAACTCGCTGGCGCGCACGCGCAGCGGAGTGCAGGCCTGGCAGCCATCGCAATAGGGGCGGTAGGTGAACATGCCGCTGCGCCGAAAGCCAGTGGCCACCAGGCCCGAGTACACATCGCTCTGGATCAGGTGGCTGGGCGTGGCGACCTGCGACCGCGCCTGCCTGTCCGGCAGGTAGCTGCACGGGTAGGGCGCTGTCGCATAGAACTGCAGGGTCTGCAGCGGCAGGTCGTTGAGTTGCGTCATGCCATGGGCGTGGGGTGGGCCAGCAGTTGATTCCAGTATACGGGCTCGAAAGTCCACGCGCCGCCCGGCAGGTCTTGCGCCACGGCGATCTTGCGCAGGAACTGGTTGCGCGGGATCTCGCGCGCCCCCAGCGACGCCAGGTGGCGCGTGTTCTGCTGGCAGTCGATCAGCGCCACGCCCTGCACACGGCAAAGTGCCACCAGCGCCGCCAGCGCGATCTTCGAGGCATCGGTCGCATGCGCAAACATCGACTCGCCAAACACCGCGCGCCCCAGCGCCACGCAGTACAGCCCGCCCACCAACTTGCCATCGACCCAGGTCTCCACGCTGTGGGCCGAGCCCGCTGCGTGCAGCGCCTCGTAGGCGCGCACCATGTCCGGCACGATCCAGGTGCCCGCCTGCCCCTCGCGCGGGGTGGACGAGCAGGCGCGTATCACCTGGCCAAAGGCCGTGTCCACGCGCACCTCGCAGTGGCTGCTGGCGGCAGCAAACTTCTGCAATGTCTTGCGCAGCGAGCGGTGCAGCCGGAACTCGGCCACCGGCAGCACCATGCGCGGGTCGGGCGCCCACCACAGAATGGGCTGGCCCTCGCTGAACCAGGGGAAGGTGCCCTGCCCATAGGCCGCCCGCAGGTGCTCCACGTCCAGCGCTCCACCGGCGGCCAGCAGGCCCGGCGCCGGATCGCGGGGGCCCCAGGCACTGGCCGGGTGGGGGAAGGGGTCATGGGGTTCCAGCCAGGGGAGTTGGGCGGGCATGGGGGCGGGGTGTGCGAACGATGGGCCCATTGTGCGGCAACATCCTGCCCGTGAGAGGCGCAGCCCGCAGGCGCGATGTCTGCTGCAGGCGACAGATGCCCCGCGCTGGCACCGTGATCGGCAGGCCCTGGCCACCGGCCATTGCACAATGCCGCGATGCCCAGACCCGAGAGAAAAACCACCATGCGCCTTGGATGCGCGCTCATCTTGCTGCTGCCCGTTCTTGCTGGCTGCCAGCGGCAGGAGGCGCCCAACGTCTTTTATGAACGCTACTACCAGCAATCGGCTGCGGGCATCGCCTCCCTGGAGGAGGAAGCCCGCTTCCACTCCGCGCGCAAGCATGCGGAGGTCGAGCGCAGGATCCCTGCGATGATGAAGCTGATGGGCAAGAGCCGCGAGGAGGTGGCGCGCATCGAGCTGGACATGTCCGGCACACTCGCGCGCTGCAAGCAGATCGAACTGGCGGAGCAAAGCGTGTCCGGCACCGTGGCCGAGCTGACCTACCGGCAAAAGGATGTCTGCGGCGGCACCTCCACTGCACCGCAAACGCAAAAGGTGCGTCTGGTGAACGAGGACGGCTGGAAAATCGACCGCGTGGAAGTCCGGCTGTAGGGCCTGCAGCCTAGGCCTGTACCTGAGCGCTACTTGCGCCGGTACTCGCCCACGAAGGTCACGTGCATGCCGCCGCAGCCGTCATCGTCCTTCACGGCCAGTCCACCGCGCTGCAGCGCCAGCGTGGCCGTGCAGCCGTCACCGTCGTACGCCAGCAGCCCGTTGCGCAGGGTGCCCACGCCGCGTATCTCGCCCACATTGACCTGACCATTGGTGGCGTTGGGGCCGTACCAGACTGCGTCGCCCGCCAGGTAGACCTTGCCGTCCTGCAGGCCGACGATGGCCAGGCTGGCGCTGTCCTTGTCGGACTTGCCCTGGAGGTAGCGGGTGTATGCGCCATTCCACTTGGCGCTTGCTGCGGTGGCGGGCGCAACGCTCTGTAGCAGGGCAATGCGGCCTGCGAACTCCTGGCCCAGGCAGCGGGCGTTTTTGCACTGCGTGACCTCATAGGATTGGAGCCATTCGCGCTGCCACTGCACCAGCTGCGGCCGGGCTTTGGAGCGCGTGATGGCCTCCTTGAAAGCAGTGTTGAGTTGCTCGTCCAGCGCGGAGAGCGGGGCATCCGAGCAGATCAGCTTTTCCATGGCCGAGCGGGCCTTGGCGCAATCGAAACTGGCAGCGCTGGCCAACGGGGCCAGGGCTGCGAACAGTGCCGCCAGGGCAAGGCGCAACAAGGGCTGGGCAAGGGTGGTCGGCATGGCGGGGTTCCTGCTCGGTGAGAATTTGCGCGCGAATCGTGCGGCTGGCAGAAATCATACGATCCCGCCAGGCCAATTGCCGCTTGACACAAGCGCATGCCAAACGCACGCTACGGCCCCGCGCCCGGCCTGGCTGGGCGCACCGCACCAGCGATCCATACCAACAACCAACCATCGGAGAGAACCATCGTGATCAACAAGCGTGATTTTGTCGCCAGCGTCGGCCTGGCAGGGGTGATGCTGCCGGCTGCCAATGCCATCGCGGCCCCCGGCAACAAAGCCGGCAATGCGCAGCCCGCCCTGCTGACGGTGAGCGGCGCCGTCGGCAAGACCAATCGCGGCGCGCTCGACCCCGCCATCGACCAGATGATGGGCAAGCACAGCATCCAGTTCACCAAGGCCTTCGCGTTCGACGCGGCCGCGCTGCAACGCCTGCCTGCAGTGACCATCAAGCCCACGCTCGAATACGACGGCAAGCCCCACACGCTGGAAGGCCCGTTGCTGGTCACGGTGCTCGAAGCCGCTGGCGTGCCGCGCAACAGCAACGTGCAACTGGGCCTGCGCGCGGTGGATGGCTACAACGTCGCCATCAGCCTGGCCGATGCGGCGCAGTACCGCATGATCGTTGCCACCCGCATCGACGGCCAGCCCATGGCGCTCGGCGGCCTGGGGCCGCAGTGGGCGGTGTACGACGCCGACAATGTGGCCCCCTTCAAGGACAAGCCCGTGAAGGAACGCTTTGCACTGTGCCCCTGGGGCATGTACCACATCGACGTGAAAGCTTGAGCCTGGACTTTGATGCCGGCATCTCAGAAAGTCCTCTATAGGTGTCATCGCATCCCTTCTCAGCGGCAACTGGTGCAGGCAGGCAGCAAGAGTCGTCGGGCCAGACGCAGCAACGACGCCAGAAGAGTTTTGTCAGCCGTTTCTTAGCGCGTCTTGTCGTCGGTCT
Organism: Acidovorax sp. LjRoot66; assembly: GCF_964253305.1. Lineage (NCBI taxonomy): Bacteria > Pseudomonadati > Pseudomonadota > Betaproteobacteria > Burkholderiales > Comamonadaceae > Acidovorax > Acidovorax sp. LjRoot66. The sequence continues at coordinate 5,134,047 of NZ_CAXUQU020000001.1, read as the reverse complement.
CGCCCGTCACGCCGGTGCCCTGCCGCGATGCCGGTTTGGGGTTGGGGTGCTCTTCAATGGCGCCCAACCGATGTCCCGATGGGTCTACCGCATCCACCGGCCCCACCCCCGGCTGCTCTCCGCCGGGCCGGTTGGCGTACGCTGGGCCGGGCGTGCCGCTTTCGTCTTTCAAACCATACTGGTTGTAGCCGGGCTTGGGGGTGTTGCTGGGCATGGCGTGCTCCTGGGGATTGAAGCCTTCATGCTAGGCGCGCTGCTTATGGCAGCTTGTAGGACCCTGTCGGCTGCGCCGGTGCTCGCCGTCCTGCCAGCGCTTTGGCAGCATGTGGTTCGCATGTGGTTCAGTTGCTGCGCAACAGCACCACGGCGTAGGTGCAGTCCGCCGCCGTTTCGTTGCTGAACACGCAGTCCGCAGGCGGCCCCAGTTCCAGGCAATCCCCCGCATCCATCGCATGCCGGGTGTCGCCCTCCATGAAAACCAGCGAGCCGGCCAGCACCCAGATCAGCTGCCGCTTCGCCGTGTAGGCCGCTGCAGGCATGGGCACCCGCGCGCCGGCAGGCAGCACCACCTGCACCAGGTCCAGCGGCAGGTCGGAAGGGGGCGACACATGCGTGCGCACATAGCGGGTCTGCGGGTCGGTCCACACCGGCTGGTCGGCTCGGCGCAGCAACCGGCCTTCCTTGGCCTCGGCGCGCGCGATCAGCTGCGACATGCTCAGCCCGAACGCTCCCGACAGCCGCGCCAGCAAGGTGGCTGTGGGGCTCGATTCGCCCCGCTCCAGCTTGTGCACCATGGCCCGCGACACACCCGAGTGCGCCGCCAAGTCGGTCAGCGACCAACCCCGCCCCTCGCGCTCGATGCGCACCCGGGCACCAATGCGCTGGCTCAGGCTATCGACGGCAGTATCTACTTTGGTGGACATGTGTTTCATCATGATGGACAATAATCCACCAAAATACCTTATTCGTCCATCATAGTGGATGGCGGACCTTGCAACCCCTGACAGCCATGACCACCCTACAGATACGCGATGCCCATGCGGGCGACATCGAAGGCATCCTCGCCATCTACAACGACGCCGTGGCCAACACCACCGCCATCTGGAACGAAACCCTGGTGGACGCCGCCAACCGCGCCGCCTGGCTGGCCGACCGCCAGCGCCTGGGCTACCCCGTGCTCGTCGCCGTTGACGACCAGGGCGCCGTGGCCGGCTATGCCTCGTTCGGCGACTGGCGCGCTTTCGACGGCTACCGCCACACCGTCGAGCATTCGGTCTACGTGCACCAGAACGCCCGCGGCGCGGGCCTGGGCAAGCGGCTGATGCAGGCCCTCATCGAACGCGCCCGCGCCATCGGCAAGCACGTCATGGTCGCCGGCATCGAGGCCGGCAACACCGCATCAATCCAGTTGCACGAGCGCCTGGGCTTCACCCAGGTGGGCCTGTTGCCCGAAGTGGGCACCAAGTTCGGCAAGTGGCTGGACCTGGCCTTTTTGCAGCTCAAGCTGGATGCGCGGACGGATCCTGATGGGGCAGGGCGGGGCGGCTGACCCGGCCTGTTGTTGATCCCTGCGGATTGGCATTCGCCTGGATAACTAGGCGGGGCGCCGCAGACAGTGCTGCTGCACGGCAAGGCGCTCCAACGACGTTAGCCGGGCGAAGGCAAATCCGCATCAGTCGTCTTCCTGAGCACTTATTTCTGGGAACAGGATTTCCGTGTACCCAAACTGGGTAAAGTCCCGCACCCGCATCGGGTACAGCTTGCCGATCAGGTGGTCGCACTCGTGCTGCACCACCCGGGCATGGAAGCCATCCACCGTGCGGTCGATCGGGTCGCCATACAGATCGAACCCCGTATAGCGAATGCGCGACCAGCGCGGCACCTTGCCCCGCAGGCCCGGCACCGACAGGCAGCCCTCCCAGTCCTCTTCTTCCTCATCACCCAGCGGAGTGATCACCGGGTTGATCAGCACCGTGGGTGGCACGATGGGGCGACTCGGGTAGCGCGGGTTGCGGTCGTTCGAGCCAAAGATCACCAACTGCAAGTCCACCCCGATCTGCGGCGCCGCCAGCCCCGCGCCGTTCACGGACTGCATCGTCTCCAGCATGTCGCGCACCAGCAGGTGCAGCTCGTCCGTATCGAACGCGGTCACGGGCTGGGCCACGCGCAGCAGGCGCGGGTCGCCCATCTTCAGGATGGTGTGTATGGTCATGGGGCTGGAAGCAATGAGTGGATGAATGCGTGCTGTCATCAGGGTCGGCCACATCATGCCGCAAGGCCGCCAACCCCGCAGCCAAAGGGCCCGCGAGCCTCTTGCCACCCGTGCATGTTCCGCGCGGAACACAGCCCGATGGCCAAGATCATCGCGCCGAGTGGAAAACGCCCAAGTTTTGTGTATATAATCTAAGTCTTGATGTTCCTCGATAGCTCAGTTGGTAGAGCGCCGGACTGTTAATCCGTAGGTCCCTGGTTCGAGCCCAGGTCGAGGAGCCAAAAATTCAGTGCCAGGCCCTGCATGTGTACGTGGGGCCTTTCACTTAGTCAGCCGATGAGCAGGCTGGCTTGAGTTAGTACCAATCATTCCTCAATAGCTCAGTTGGTAGAGCGCCGGACTGTTAATCCGTAGGTCCCTGGTTCGAGCCCAGGTTGAGGAGCCATTCAATGGCAACAGAAGGCTACTCTTTGCAGGGTGGCCTTTTTGCTTTGGGGTTGCGGATCATTGGCCACTTCTATGCTGCCATCCGTCGGTGGACTGCTGCAGGCATCCCTGTTGGTGCTGAATTCGACGTACGGGATTTGCGCTGATCCGTCCTTGCGCATGCCGGCATGTTGCCGCCCTGGGGCCGTGCGGAAGAGGGGGAAGAAAGCCGGCGCCCTGGCTGCGCTGGTGGTTGGTTGCCCGCTAATGCGACACAGGTCGCGCTGCATTCGCTGCCTTGCTGGCCTCGATCTCCTTGTCGCTCTTGGCTTGGGCATCCGGGGTGAGAAAGCTAACCCAGCACTTGGTATCGCACTGCATCCTGATCCGAACCTCTGGCGCGGACCAAGTGGCTACGCCTTGTCCCGGTTTCATGGGGGTCTGTTGAGGAGCGCCGAACCGTGCGCCAATGGACTGGACGATCTCGTTCAACCGGGAGACGTCGCGGGTCTCCACCGTGATGTCTTCCAGCACCAAGCCCTTCGTCACCGTGAAGTTGAAACTGGAATGCTCGGCCCAGCTCGGTAGCTTGTCCTTCTTGGCTAGGTGCACCATGCCCATCCGTCCCCCTCCTTGGTCACGAAAGGCTTGCTTTGCGCTGCGGCCCGCCAATCTCCAGCCTGTAGGACAACTGCCCGAGAGCGATGGCCTGGGGCGGGGCCTGTCCTGTCACGGTGCGTAAACCAGTACGATTGCACAGGTCAGGTGGGCAGGCTATGCGCAGGAGAACATTAATGATGATCCGCAAAAGGCCTCGATCGGGTTGGCAGGCGGGAGCACTGAGGTCGTGCATTGCCGTGGCCTGTTGCGGCCTTTTGGGCATGGCCGCATCGGCTGGTGTGACCGACGGTGACCTGTTCGGCCACCGCCTGGGCACCCGCCTCGCGACGACCCCGGCCACCATGGGCTATTGGAGCCAGGGTCGGGCCATCATCATGGTCGACAAGCCTGAGATTCCGCCCGAGTTCGAGAAGCTCGAGCTGCCCACCACCCCCAAGACCTACACCATCGGCAACATCTACGCGAGCAAGAGCCTGCCAAATAACCATGTCTCCGGTCTGTACAACGATCCAGAGAATCAACTTCTTGAGTCGCGCCCCACGTGGGCGCGTGGATTGAAACAGCACGGTGTTTTCCTTGCCGTCACCCTGACCGTTGTCGCGCCCCGCGTGGGCGCGTGGATTGAAACGGGACCTTCAAGTCCGCAAAGCGGGCCGCGCGCACTGTCGCGCCCTGCGTGGGCGCGTGGATTGCAACGGTAGTTGCTTGCCGCCCTTATGTCTGCAGCTCTCGGCCGCCCCCCAGGCGCGCGCGATTGCACAGCCCGGTCCGAGCCCCTCCTGGAACAGGGCCGTAAAAAGCAAAACGCCCACAGCGAAGCTGCAGGCGTTCATATTGTGCGGATGGGCGAGGCTGGGGGGCTATCTGCCCCTCAAGCCCTGCACCATCCCGTTGCCATTTCTCAATACGCGTCCAGCACCGCGCCCTTGCTCGCGCTCGATGCGTTGAAGGCGAACTTGGCCTGCACGCCGCGGGTGTAGCGCGGGGCGGGCGCTGTCCAGGCGGCGCGGCGCTTGGCGATTTCTTCTTCGCTCACGTTCAGCTCCAGCAGCAGCTGGCGCGCGTCGATGGTGATGCTGTCGCCTTCGTTGACGAAGGCAATCGTGCCGCCGGCAGCCGCTTCAGGCGCCACGTGGCCGACCACCATGCCCCAGGTGCCGCCGGAGAAGCGGCCGTCGGTGATGAGGCCCACGCTTTCGCCCAGGCCGGCGCCGATCAGTGCGCCGGTGGGAGCCAGCATTTCGGGCATGCCGGGGCCGCCCTTGGGGCCCAGGTAGCGCAGCACCATCACGTCGCCGGCAATGATCTTGCCGGCCAGGATGGCTTCCAGGGCGGACTGCTCGTCGTCGAACACGCGGGCGGGGCCGGTGATGACGGGGTTCTTCAGGCCGGTGATCTTGGCCACGGCGCCTTCGGGGCTGAGGTTGCCCTTCAGGATGGCCAGGTGGCCCTGGGCGTACATGGGCTTGTCGATGCCGCGGATCACGTCCTGGTCGGCGCGGGGCACATCGGGCACGTCCTTGAGCACTTCGGCAATGGTCTTGCCGCTGATGGTGATGCAGTCGCCGTGCAGCAGGCCGGCGTTGAGCAGCACCTTCATCACTTGCGGAATGCCGCCTGCGCGGTGCAGGTCCACGGCCAGGTACTTGCCGCTGGGCTTCAAGTCGCACAGCACGGGGGTCTGCTTGCGGATGCGCTCGAAGTCGTCGATGCTCCATTCCACGCCCGCCGTGTGGGCGATGGCCAGGAAGTGCAGCACGGCGTTGGTGGAGCCGCCGGTGGCCATGATCACGGCCACGGCGTTCTCGATGGCCTTCTTGGTCACGATGTCGCGGGGCTTCAGGTCCATCTTGATGGCCTCGATCAGCACCTTGGCCGATTCCTTGGCCGAGTTCATCTTCTCGTCGTGCGGGTTGGCCATGGTGGACGAGTAGGGCAGGCTGATGCCCAGGGCCTCGAAGGCGCTGGACATGGTGTTGGCGGTGTACATGCCGCCGCACGAGCCGGTGCCGGGGATGGCGCGCTTTTCGATTTCCTTCAGGTCGAAGTCGCTGAGCTTGCCGGCGGCGTTTTCGCCCACAGCCTCGAACACGCTCACGATGTTCAGGTCCTTGTCCTGGTAGCGGCCCGGCAGGATGGTGCCGCCGTACACGTAGATGGCGGGCACGTTGGCGCGCAGCATGCCCATCAGGCCGCCGGGCATGTTCTTGTCGCAGCCGCCGACCACCAGCACGCCGTCCATCCACTGGCCGCCCACGCAGGTCTCGATGCAGTCGCTGATCACCTCGCGGCTGACCAGGCTGTACTTCATGCCTTCGGTGCCCATGGCCATGCCGTCCGAGATGGTGGGCGTGCCGAACACCTGGGCGTTGCCGCCGGCTTCCTCGATGCCGGCGATGGCCGCGTCGGCCAGCTTCTGCAGGCCGCTGTTGCAGGGGGTGATGGTGCTGTGGCCGTTGGCCACGCCGACCATGGGCTTGACGAAGTCGCCTTCCTCGTAGCCCATGGCGTAGTACATGGATCGGTTGGGCGCGCGCGACTTGCCTTGTGTGATGTTGGCGCTGCGGTGGTTGATGGGCTGGATCGGGATGGTCTTGCTGTCTGCCATGGCGTGTTTCCTGGTGGGGGAGTCGTTGTTGTGGGGAGGACAGCGCAGCGTTCCACGTGTCCCATGCTTTCGGGTCGCAAGTATGCGAGGTTTGCCGCTGCGTTTCCAATCCCTTTCATCTGCTCCATTAATATATAAAACATATGAAAGAGACATTCATCGACGTGCGCGCCTGGCGCCAGTTCGTCGCCGTGGCCGAAGAACTGCACTTTGGCCGGGCCGCGATCCGCCTGCACATGACGCAGCCGCCGCTGACCCAGGCCATTGCGCAGATGGAGCGCTCGCTGGGCGTGATGCTGTTCGACCGCACGCGCCGGCGCGTGGCGCTGACGCCGGCGGGCGAGGCCCTGCTGCCCGACGTGCGCGACTTTCTGGAGCGCGCGCAGGCGCTGCCGGTGCGGGCCCGCGCGGCGGCGGCGGGCGAGGTGGGGCGAGTGCGGTTGGCGTTTGTCTCCACCATCGGCTTCGAGCGGCTGCCCGAATGGGTGCGCGATTTTCGCGTGCTGTGCCCGCAGGTGGCGCTGGAGCTGGTGGAGGCCACGGGCGACGTGCAGCGCGCCCTGTTCGCGCGCGGCGAGCTCGATGGCGGGCTGGTGCTGCATTCGCCCGGCGCGGCCCCGCCCGAACTGGCGCGCCTGGCGGTTGCCGAAGAACCCCTGGTGCTGGCGCTGCCCGCAAGCCACCCGCTGGCCGGTGCGCCGCGCCTGGACCTGGCGCAGGTGCTGGCCGAGCCGCTGGTGATCTTTCCGCGCCGCATCGTGCCTTCGCTGCACGACGCGATCTTTGCGCTGTACCACGCGGCTGGCCGCGTGCCCGTGGTGGCGCAGGAGGCGATCCAGATGCAGACCATCGTCAACCTGGTGTGGGGCGGCCTGGGCGTGGCCTGGGTGCCCGAGAGCGTGACCCAGTTCCGCCGCGAGGGCGTGGTCTACCGCGCGGCCGATGCGTTCGGGCTTGCTCCGGGCAAGGCGCGGACCAAGGCCGTGAAAGCGGTGCCCGGTCCCCTTCCGGTATGCGAGACCAGCCTGGTCTGGCCGGTCGGGCTAAACAACCCGGCGCTGGCGCGTTTCATCGACTTCGTGCGCGATCGCTCGGCTGCCGGTTAAGCAACTGCCGCAGCGCGCCCGCGCACGAACAGCAGCCCCGCCGCAACGGCCAGCAGCGGCAGCGCCACGGCGTTGATGGCCGTCCAGCCCACGCCAGTCAACAGCGCGCCCGAGGCAAAGGACATCATCGCCGCCACGATGCCGTTGGCCAGTTGCATCAGTGCCTGGGCCTGGCCGCGCTCCTCGGGCGCATGGCTTTCGGCCAGCAGCGTGGTGCCGGAGATCACCATCAGGTTCCAGCCCGTGCCCAGCAGGAAGGAACTGGCCAGAAACTCGGTGAACGAAATGCCCGACAGTGCCACCACCGCGCTGGCCGCGAGGCACAGCGCGCCTACGGTGGCCACGCGGCGGCTGCCGAAGCGGTCGACCAGCGTGCCCGAGAACAGCGCTGGCGCGAACATGCCGATCACATGCCACTGGATCACCTGCGCGGCGGATGCGGCCGAGAAGCCGCAGACCTCCATCGCCAGCGGCGTGGCGTTCATCACCAGGATCATCAGGCCGTGGCCGATGGCCGTCATCACCACTGCGGCGCGCAGGCCAGGGCGGGCGAGCAGGGCTCGCATGGCGGCCATGCCGCCCGCGGCCGGCTTGGGCGCCACGCCCTCACGCAGCCGCGCCATCACCGCCCAGCCCAGCGCGGCCAGCACGGCAATCGCCAGGTAGGCGCCGGCCAGCGGCGTGGCCAGCAGGTTGCGCGACCATAGCGCCAGGGGTGGGGCGAAAACGGCCGCGCACAGGCCGCCCGCCACCACACAGGCGGCGGCCCGGCCTTTTTGCTGCGCATCCACCGCCTCCAGCGCGGCATAGGTGTAGTAGCCCGACGAGGCCTGGTAGGCGCCGATGGCCAGCGTGCCCGCGCAGAAGACGGCAAAGCTGCCCCACTGCACCCCCGCCATGCTGATGAGGCCGCCCGCCACACCGCACAGCGCGCCGGCCTGCAGCCCGGCACGCCGGCCGTGGCGCTGCATGAACAGCGACAGCGGCTGCACCGACAGCAGGTTGCCCAGCACCAGCAGTGCCAGCGGCAAGGTGGCCAGCGCCGGCCAGGGCGCCAGCCGCGCGCCCACGATGGAGGTCAGCGTGATGCCGATGATGGAGCAGCCCCAGTACAGGGCCTGGCCGGCGAACAGCAGGCGAACGGAGGCATTGCGCACAAGCAGCATGGGTGGAGGCTTTCGGTGGTGCGCCGTGTCTGGCGCGGGGGAAAAGTGGTCAGTCCAGCAAGGCACCGGCGCCAAAGCGCTGCGCATACGCCTGCGGGCTCACCGCGCGGTGCTTGTGAAAACTGCGGCGCAGGTTTTCGGGGTGCTCGAAGCCGCACAGCCGGGCCACGGTGGCCACCGATGCCTGGGCCTGGGCGAGCAGGGTGGAGGCAGCCTCCACGCGCACGCGCTCCACATAGCGGCCCGGCGTGGTGCCCAGTTCACGCTGGAACACGCGCGTGAGCGTGCGCGGCGGCATGCAGGCCTGCCCGGCCAGGGCGTCGAGCGACAGGTCGCCGCCGAGCTGCGAGGGAATCCATTCGAGCAGGGCCGCCAGCCGCGGTGCGTGCCGCGTCTCGGGCGCCAGCAGCGCGCTGAACTGCGCCTGCCCGCCCGGGCGGCGCATGAACATCACCAGCCGGCGTGCCACGGCCAGGGCCATGGGGCGGCCCAGGTCGGCCTCCACCAGCGCCAGGGCCAGGTCGATGCCGGCCGTGACGCCGGCCGAGGTGAACAGGTGGCCGTACACGGGGTGGGCCGCGTCGTAGGTGTGCAGGCAGTCCTCGTCCACCTGCACGGCGGGGTAGTCCTGGCGCATGCTGTCCATGCGGCACCAGTGCGTGGTGGCACGCAGGCCGTCGAGCAGGCCGGCCTGGGCCAGCAGCAGCGCGCCCGAGCAGACCGAGCCCAGGCGGCGCACCTGGGGCTCGGCACGGCGCAGCCACTGCTGCAGGCCGGTGTGGCCCAACTGGTCGACCACGCCATCGCCGCCTGCCACCAGCACGGTGTCCAGGCCGGCGGGGTCGGTATCGGCCCAGCTGCCATTGGCCACCAGCGCAAAGCCGGCCGAGGTGGTGACGGGCCCCGGCGCCTCGGCCAGCAGGCGCAGCGCATAGGCCGGCGGCAGGCCATGGCCGGTGCGCTCGGCATTCGCCGAACCAAACACCTGCATCGGGCCGATCACGTCCAGGCTCATCACGCCGGGGTAGACCAGGCAGGCAACGGTGCGGATGGGGTGGGGCATGCCCTCAGTGTCGGCGTTCGCGCGTTTGGCTGCAATGACAATCAGCCCACAGATATGGCCACATGCCAGGGTGCGCCGGCAGGGACGAATCGCTGTCAGGAAGCGCCAGCCACCACGGCCCAGGCCACATTGTCAACAAGCGATAATTTGCTGGCGTTCGCTGCCGCATGGGCGCTATCCTGCAGACAGGTTGACTGGCAAGCCGAAAGCCCGCAACCCGGTTTGAACTTGTCCATTGCACGCTTTGAGGAGACTGCGAATGCCTTTCCCCTTGAGGTTTCCCCGAGAGATGGAGTGGCTCCTGAAGGCCGCGCGGCTGCTCGGCACCATCCAGGGCGACCCAGGGCGGGTGAATCTCGTCTTGGAACTTCAGCAATTGCTCATCCGGCGCATCGCCCGCTCGAAGCTGAGCCATGACCGCCTTCAGGACGCCAGGCTTCGCCTCAAGCAGCGCCTGGTGAGAGAGCGGCTGATCGGAGAGAAAGCGCGCGAGACAAAAGAGCTGGTCCTGAAAATCCAGGACCGCTGTGACGCGCTGGAGCATCTGCGCTTTTTGTACCGCTGCTTTGGCGATGGCATTGCGGCGACCTACCATCCGCCCCAACGCCACAGGTACTTCTATTTTGCGCAGAGAACCCAGGCCAAGGAGCGTGCGGGACTCCTCTCCCGGCAGGAAACGTTTCGCAGGCGGTACCGGGCCCTGAGGCTGGGCACCGGCATGGGCATCCCCGTTGTGCTGGCCGATGTGACGAACATGGTGGGGCAAGGCGATATCTGTGTTCTGGCGGGCAGTGAACCGCAGCCCGTGGAACTGACGTCTTTCATGCAACGGGGTCGCCCAGGAAAGCTCCTGGACGAGGAATTGCGGCGCACCATGCAGCTTCTGGCAGGCGCTGGTCCGGCGGAATTTCACGGCGCACGCAATGCGCCGCCGCCGGAAATCCACCCCGCGACAGCGCATGCAGAGCACCTGAACACCTGTGTGCAGCAGGCCATGCAATCGGGTATCGCGCAGGTCTTTCCGGAAGAGGGCCTGCGCTACGTGGCGATCCGCACGGACCACTACCAGGGCAACCCGGGTTGCCTGCATGCGCTCAAGGGCATGGCATCGAAGTCGCTGATGTCGATACAGGTGGCGCCCGAAATGGCCTGGGTGCCAATGCAGCCGTTCACCCTGTCAATGACCGCTGAAAATGCCGTGCTGTTCATGCAGGGGGCATTCCAGCTCTTTGTCTGCATCGACTTGAAGGTGCTGGTGTCCCACTTCGCATCGCTCGGGGTGCATGCCATTGCCTTGATGGACGGGGTGACGGCGCTGCAGATTTCCAACGACCCCGAGGACTCTGGTCCGGGGTCCTACCGGGTCAGTGAGGTCATCTTTCAACGCATCTCCTGCGAGTTCATTGCGCTGCGCAGTTTTGCCCAGGAAATGGCGTCAATGCTGGAGCCGGCAGACGCCCCTGGGCTGCACGATGCCGGTGACCGGGATCTGCTTTTTGCACCACCAGCGCCTGAGTGGGACGAGGCGCGACACTACTACGACGAAGAAGGCCCACGCCTGCATTGAGTGGACAGCAGACTGGCCGTTGGGGCCGGATGTACGGGCGTTCCCCCTGCCTGAGCCCGGCGACAGGCGCGCGAGTACCTTGGGGGGGCTCGCTCAGGCGGAGGTTTGTGACTGCAGGTAGTTCTGCAGGCCGATCTTGTCGATCAGGCCGATCTGCTTTTCGAGCCAGTAGGCGTGGTCTTCCTCGGTGTCGCGCAGCTGGGTCAGCAGCAGGTCGCGGCTCACGTAGTCGCCCACGCTCTCGCACAGCGCCATGCCGTTTTGCAGGGCGGCGCGCACTTCGTATTCGGTGGCCAGGTCCTTGCGCAGCATTTCGGGCACGGTTTCGCCGGGGGTGAATTCCTTGGGCCGCATGTCGGGACGGCCGCCCAGGAAGAGGATGCGGCGCAGCAGCGCGTCGGCGTGCTGGGTTTCTTCCTGCATCTCGTGGTCGAGGCGGGTGTAGAGCTTGATGAAGCCCTGGTCTTCATAGATCCGCGAATGCGCGAAATACTGGTCGCGCGCGGCCAGTTCGCCGCGCAGCAGATCCTTGAAGTAGTCGACGACCTGTGGGTTTCCCTGCATGTTTTTATCCTTGAATTTTGGCAAGGAGTATCGCGCGGACGAAGGCGTTTGGGGGGAATGTCCCCCTCTGTGCGCTCTGCATGCGTACAGGGATCAGAAGCGTTCTCATCGGGGGTGCGCCCGGTGCGCTCACAGCCTCCTGGGCGCTGCCCCCACACCTCGCGGGGCTGCCGGCTGCCAACTGCCACAGCGCGCGGGCACAATACCGCCCAAATGCTGACCTACCCCCAAATCGACCCCATCGCCCTGCAAGTGGGCCCGTTGGCCATCCACTGGTATGGCCTGACCTACCTGGCGGCCTTCGGGCTGTTCATGCTGCTGGGCATCGCCCGGCTGCGGCACCAGCCGTTCGCCTCCATTACCGGCCCGGGCGCGTGGACGCGCAAGGACGTGGAGGACATCCTCTTTCTCGGCGTGGCCGGCGTGGTGATCGGCGGGCGGGTGGGCTACTGCCTGTTCTACAAGCCCGGCTATTACCTGAGCCACCCGCTGGAGATCTTCTACGTGTGGCAGGGCGGCATGGCCTTCCATGGCGGGCTGCTGGGCGTGATCGTCTCCATGCTGTGGTTTGCCCACTCGCGCAAGCGCCCCTGGCTGCAGGTGGCCGACTTCGTAGCGCCCTGCGTGCCCACGGGCCTGGCGGCGGGCCGCGTCGGCAACTTCATCAATGGCGAACTCTGGGGCCGCTTTGCCAGCCCTGACCTGCCCTGGGGCATGGTGTTCCCGCAAAGCGGCTCCATGCTGCCGCGCCACCCCTCGCAGGTCTACCAGTTTCTGCTGGAAGGGCTGCTGCTGTTCGTGCTGCTGTGGCTGTATGCCCGGCGCCAGCGCCGTGAGGGCCAGGTGGCCGCCGTCTTCCTGATCGGCTACGGGGCTTTCCGCTTCATCGCCGAATACTTCCGTGAGCCCGATGCGCACCTGGGCATCCTCTCGCTGGGCATGAGCATGGGCCAGTGGCTGTGCGTGCCCATGATCGTGGCCGGCATTGCCATGTGGGTCTGGGCGGGAAAACGCGAGCCGTCCGTGGCCTACGGAACCCGCTGAAGCCGGTCACCGCTGCGGTGGGCGCGACCGGCGCTCAGAGCGCTGGGAATTTTTTGACGTGCAAGGCGGGCATGGACGAAAGATTCTCAGCCTCTCAGCCTCTCAGCCCAGTGGCTTGCGCATCAGCGCCAGGTACTGGGCCTGGATATAGTCGTCGATGCGCGCGTACTCGGCGTAGCCCTGCTTGAGGTAAAAAGCCCGTGCCTGCCACTCGAAGGTTTCGAGCTTGGCGTTTTTTGCACCCAGTGCCTTGCCCTGGGCTTCGGCCATGCCCAGCAGGCGTGCGCCCAGGCCCTGGCCGCGCTGGTCCTCGGCCACCCACAGCACATCGGTCTGCAGCCAGTAGATCAACACATAGGAGCGAATGCCTGCCACCAGCCGGCCGTGGAGATCGCGCACGTCCAGCCGCACAGGCTGCACCTGCGGGTATTCGCCCACGGTGCGGTAGTTGAATTCGCGCATGTGCTTTCCAAGGGTTCCCGCCTGCAGGTCTTCGGGGGAGGGTGGGGCGAAGGTGTGGGAATAGGCCATGGATGCAGGGGGCGGGCTGAATGGGCGGCGATTATGCCGGCAGGTCGGCCGCTTGCTCTATGGAACCTGCCTCCCCCAGCCAGGCCTGCACCTGCCCGCGTATGCCGTCCAGCACCGGGTTGGGCGCGCGCGCCACGCGCTGCACCCAGGCGATGTGCGATTGCAGCCCCTGTGTCGGTATGTCCAGCGCCACCAACTGGCCTTGCGCCAGCAAGGGCGCTGCCGGGGCCACGATGCCCAGGTAGACGGCATCCGTTTTGCTGACCACGTCCAGCAGGTCGGCCACCGATTCGCTGCCCAGGGTGATCAATGTGTCGGGGTGGGCCTGCAGGCCCAGGCGCTGCACCAGCAGCCGTCCCATGGCCGCGCTCATGCCGGTGCAGGCCACGGCAAATTCCGTGAGGTCGGCAAATCGCACGGGGTGCCGTTGCGCCAAGGGGTGGCCGGGCCGCACCAGGACCCCGGTGGGCAACTCGGCCAGTGTATGCACTTCCAGGTCGGCGTGGGCACCGGGGAGGGAGCGCAGGTCCATCACCAGCGCATCCAGCGCGCGGTCGCGCAGGGCCTGTATCTGTTGCGTCTGGGGCCCGCCGCTCAGTTGCAGGCGCATGTGGCCTGCATGCCCGGCCGCCATGCGCAGCAGGCGGTGGCCCAGCAGGGCATGGGGCGTGGCAGTCATCCCCAGGCGCACGGAGCCCGCTTCGCCGCTGACATGGTGGCGCACCACCTGGTGCAGCTCGTCGGCCTGGGCCACCACCTGGCGCGCATGCTCGAGCACGGTGCGGCCGATGGGTGTGAGCGCATTGCGCTGGCCGCTGCGCTCGACCAGTGCCGCGCCCAGGTGGGCTTCCAGCATGGCGATGCTGCGGCTGAAGGCGGCCTGCGAGCGCCGCGTGCTGTCAGCCGCGCGGGTGAAGCTGCCGCTGTCGGCCAGGGCAATGAAATGGCGCAACTGGGCGATGGTGGTGCTCATGCGGAAAATCGAACGAAACGACTTGAATTATGCATTGGACGAACATTTCGTTACCGGCTTAGCATGCAACCCTCTCGCCCGCTCACCGAATCCTAGAAAGCGCTGACGTACATGATCAAGAAACTCCTGCTGGGGCTGCTGGCCCTGGTGTTGCTGCTGGCTGTGGCCCTGGGCGTCAACACAGCGCGCAAGGGCTCGCGCCAGCTGGAGGTTGCGCCGATTGCCAAACTGCCGGTGGACGATGCCGCCGTGGCCGGCCGCCTGGCCGAGGCCGTGCGCCTGCGCACCGAGTCCTCGCGAGACGATGCCAACTTCAGCGCCGGCCAGTTCCTGCAGTTCCATGCCTTGCTGCAGCAGCGCTTTCCGCTGGTGCACGCCAAGCTCAAGCGCGAGGTGGTGGGCGATTTGAGCCTGCTCTACACCTGGCCCGGCAGCGATGCCAACGCCGCGCCGGTGATGCTGATGGCCCACCAGGACGTGGTGCCCGTGGCGCCCGGCACCGAAGGCGACTGGGCCCAGCCTCCGTACTCGGGTGCCATCCAGGGCGGCTTCGTCTGGGGCCGCGGCTCTTGGGACGACAAGGGCAACCTCATGAGCCAGCTCGAAGCCGTGGAGATGCTGCTGGCCAGCGGCTTTGTGCCCCAGCGCACCATCTACCTGGCCTTCGGTGCCGACGAGGAAGTGGGCGGCCTGCGCGGCGCGGCCAAGATCGCCGCATTGCTGCAGGAGCGCAAGGTGAGCCTGGATTTCGTGATCGACGAAGGCCTCTTGATCCTGGACGGCGTGATGCCCGGCCTGGCCAAGCCGGCCGCCGTCATCGGCGTGGCCGAGAAGGGCTACATGTCGGTGGTGATGAAGATGTCGGGCACGCCCGACCACTCGTCCATGCCACCGCACAAGGGCAGCAGCGCCATCGCCATGATGAGCGACGCCCTCAAGCGCCTGGACGAAGAGCAGATGCCCGGCGGCATCCGTGGCGTGGCGGGCGAGCTGTTCGACACGCTGGCGCCCGAGATGGGTGGCGTGAACCGGGTGGTGCTGTCCAACCTCTGGCTGTTCCGCCCCGTGGTGCAAAAGCAGTTCGAAGGGGCCGCCAGCACCAACGCCATGCTGCGCACCACCACGGCCCTGACCATCGTGAACGCCGGCAACCGCGACAACGTGGTGCCCGGCCGCGCCGAGGCCACGGTCAACTTCCGCATCATGCCCGGCGATACCAAGGAGCAGGTGATGGAGCACATGCGCAGCAAGATCAGCGCGCCCACGGCGCAGTACGAGCTGAGCCCGCTGCCTGGCGCGGTGGACGCCTCCAAGGTCGCGCCCACCGACTCCACCCAGTACCGCCTGCTCAACCAGACCATCCGCGAGGTCTTTCCCGACGTGCTGGTGGCCCCGGGCCTGATGGTGGCGGGCACGGATTCGCAGCACTACGGCGCCATCAGCGACCACATCTTCAAGTTCTCGCCCGTGCGCGCGAACTCGGAGGACTTGAAGCGCTTTCACGGCACCAACGAGCGCCTGGAGATCGCCAACTATGCGGACGCGATCCGCTTCTATCACCGCCTGATCGGGCAGGTGAGCCAGGCGGGCGCCAAGCCCTGATTCGACCTTTTCAGGGGCAGGCCAGCCGGTCCATCGCCTCGCGCGTGAGCCGGTAGCTCAGCCTGTCGGCCACCAGCACCGCGCCCAGGCTTTCGTAAAAGGCGATGCCCGCGTGGTTGCCGGCCTTCACGTTCCAGTCCATGCGGCCGCAGCCCTCCTGGGCCGCGTGCCGCGCCACCCAGGCCATGAGCAGCCGGCCAATGCCCTTGCCCCGTGCATTGGCGCTGACAAACACCTCCTTGACCATGCACTGCAGCCGGTGCCCGGGGCTTGGGTCCACCAGCGAGTGCAGGAAAACGATGGCTGCAAAGCCCAGGGCCTTGCCCGCCGCATCGCTGGCCACTACCAGACGCACAGTCGAGCCGGGCGCGAGAAGGTGGTCGCGTAGGTGTGTGTGCACGGCCTCGCGCGGGGCCGTGGCCACGCCGGCATCGGCGTAGTAGGCATTCAGTTCGCAGAGCAGGTCGGTCAGCGAAGTGTGCGCACTGCGCTCTGCCAGGGCGATGTGCACAGCGGTCGCGCCCATGCCGTGGTCAGGGGAAAAAGCGCTTGAGCGCGTCCTCGAAGGCAGGCAGGTCCGTTCCCACATGGCTGGCGTTGTAGTCCGCATTCACCAGCGTGAATCCCGGATTGCTCTGCGCGCGCATCTGCTCGTGCAGGGGCTTGATGATGCCGACGTTGTTGGCGCCCGTGCCCGCGCCGGTCAGGTACAGGGTGGCGGGCAGTGGCTTGCCGTCGAGCTGTTTCTCGTAGGCAAGGAAGGCCGCCGTGCTGCCATGGCCGCCGTAGCTGGCCTCGGTCGACAGGTAGTGCGAGAAGCTCAGCGCGCCAGCCATCCCCTCGGTCACCAGCGCCGCAATCACGAAGTAGCCGCCGTGCGACAAACCGGACAGCGCCCTGCGCTTGGGATCCGCGCGGTACTGGCGCTCGATCACCGGCGCGAGCTCCTTGGTGATGAAGTCCAGGTAGCGCGTGGCGCCGGGCAGCAGGAAGTCCGTGCCGCGCATGACGGTGCCGCCGATTCCAACCAGGATGGCCTGCGTTCCTCGGGTCTGCATCGCCTGCTTGAAGGTGTCAAAGCGCGTGGGTGTGATGCCCGAGCCATACAGTGCATCCCCCTCGGTCGCATAGATGACGGGTAGCGCGGTGGTGCCCGTGGCGTACGACTGTGGCACGTACACCTGGATGGCGTAGGTGTACCCATTCGACTCGGACTTGAGCGTGGAACTGAAAACCTGCCCGACCGGCTCGGGCGGGGGCTCGCTCGAACCGCCCCCGCCGCATGCGGCAAGAGCGGAGGCTGCGCCCAGGGCGAGCAGCGCGGTGCGCCGGTCCATGGGCAGAATGGTGTGCGTTCTTCCTGGCATTCTGGAACTCCTCCTGTCGTGCCATTGTAGGGAGGGTTGCAGGAATCGCTCAGGACCCTGTGGCCATGGACCTGTGCTTCAGAACTGCGCGCGATCCAGGTCCGCGATCAGCGTGGTCTCCACCGGCCGCCAGCCCAGGCGCTGGTGCGTGAGCGCGCTGGAGGCCGGGCTGTCCATGCCGGCAAAGCGGGCCAGCCAGCCAAAGTGCTGCTCGGCACCACTGGCCGGCACCGAGGCCACGGGCAGCTTCAGGCCGCGGCCGATGGATTCGGCAACCGCCTTGAGCGCCACACCTTCTTCGCCCACCGCGTGGTAGCGTGCGCCGGCCTGGCCCTGTTCCAGCACCAGTCGGTACAGGCAGGCGGCATCGAGCACATGCACGGCGGGCCAGCGGTTGGCGCCTTCGCCCAGGTAGGCCGACACCCCTTTCTCGCGGGCCAGCGCGATCAGGTAGGTGATCAGGCCCTGCTTGAACGGGTCGTGCACCTGCGGCAGCCGCACCACACAGGCATGCACGCCCTGCTGCGCGAGAGCCATTGCAGCCTCTTCCGAGGCGCTGCGCGGCACACCGGCGCTGCTGGGCACGGGCGCATCCTCTTCGGTGCCCACGCCGCGTTGGTTGCCCAGCAGCGTCATGCCCGTGGTCACGAGCAGGGGCCGGTCGGTGTCCGCAAGCTCGGCGCCCAGCGCCGCGATGACCCGCCGGTCGGCCTCGCAGTTGGCCGCATAGGTTGAAAAATCGTGGTTGAACGCCGTGTGGACCACGCCATCGGCATGGGCGACGCCGCGGCGCAGGCCGGGCAGGTCGTCGATGGAGCCGCGGTGCACTTCGGCTCCCACGGCGGCCAGGCGCTCGGCCCCTTCGTCCGAGCGGGCCAGGCCCAGCACGCTGTGGCCCGCATCGATCAGCTCATTGACGACGGCCGTTCCCACAAAACCGGTCGCGCCGGTCACGAATACTCGCATGGTGATGTCCTTCCTGTGAAAGGAGGGCAGTGTCGCCACGGGGCTTATCCGGGTAAAGTAGTGATCTTATACAGGTATAAGAAGTAACAGGACTGCATCCATGCCCGACACCAACGACAACCCGCTGGGCAACTACCTGCGCGACCGCCGCACCCGGCTGGACCCTGCGGCGCTCGGTTTTTCGCTCGCGCGCCGGCGCACGCCCGGCCTGCGCCGCGAAGAAGTCGCCCAGCGCGCACATGTCAGTGCCACCTGGTACACCTGGCTGGAGCAGGGGCGCGGCGGTGCGCCTTCGGCCGATGTGCTGGCGCGCATCGCCCGCGCGCTGATGCTCACCGAAGCCGAGCGCGAGTATGTCTTTTTGCTCGCCCTGGGCCGCCCACCCGAGGTGCGCTTTCAGGACCCCGAGGGCGTGACGCCCCGATTGCAGCGCGTGCTCGATTCGCTCGAAACCAGCGCCGCCTATGTGAAGACCTCCACCTGGGACGTGGTCGCCTGGAACCATGCCTCCACTCTGGTGCTGACCGACTATGGCGCGCTGCCCGTGGGGCAGCGCAATATCCTGCGCGTGGTTTTCGGCAGTGCGGCGCTGCGCCGCAAGATGCCCAACTGGGAGCGTGATTCGCGCTTCATCGTCGGCGCTTTCCGCGCCGACGTGGCGCGTGCTGGCGCCGCCGCCCGCGTGCAGCCCATGGTGGAGGAGTTGTGCGAAATCGACCCCGAGTTCCGCGCGCTCTGGCGCGACAACGGTGTGCAGAGCAGCTATGGCGAGCACCCCAAGCACGTGGTGCACCCCGTGGCCGGCCCCATCGACCTGGAGTATTCGGCCTTTGCCGTCGATGGCCGGCCCGACCTGGGCATGGTGATCTACACCCCCGCCACGCCGCGCGACCTGGCGCGTGTGAAGGCGCTGATTGCTGCGGGCGAGGAGGGCAAGGCAGCGGCAGCGGCAAGCGCTGCTGTCAGGCGCCAGCGCCAGACCATGCCCGCATAGACACGCCCCTCACATCGCCGATGCAAAAAACCCCGCCAGTCCCGCATGCCTGCAGGAGACAAGCCAGATGACCGCCATGCCCGCCGTACCTTTGAGCTTCGAGCAATTCCAGGCCCAGTCGCTTGCCGGCGGGTTCGACGAAGTGCTGTTGCGCGAATGGGCCCCAGGCCAGGTGGTGCCCGAGCACCGCCACGACTTCGGCGTGAGCGCCATCGTCGTGCAGGGCGAGATGTGGCTCACCTGCGAGGGCCAGGAGCGCCGCCTGGTGCCCGGCGATACGTTTACGCTGTACCGCAATGAGCCGCATGCGGAACGGTATGGGGCGCAGGGTGCGACTTACTGGGTGGCACGGCGAATCCCTGCCGATTGATTGAAGGCCCCCGGGCCTGCAGCACCGCAGTTTGGCGCACTTGCGATGCTGCATGGCGAGAGGCGGCGCCTTTGCTACAGCGAAGAGGTAGAAGCAGCGTTTGGTCCTGCGCGTGGATTTGAGGTGCCGTCGTTGCAGGCAGGCGCGAGACGCCCAGAAGCGCCATCAAAGAGCCTGGGGTGTTGCTCGCTCGCTGCAGCCGCTGGTTTTTTGGCCTCGCTTACCAAAAATCACGCTTTCCCCCTTGTCATTTTCCATAATTATGAGAAATTACACCCATGTGAGAGCAAAGCCTGCGTTTGCCGTCATTTGATGGCACGTTGGCGGCAAAAGCCGGGGCCCTTGTGGGGCCTGGCAGCTGATTCACCCGGAGTTCACCCGCACATGCGCCTGGTATCCAATTCCCTGCACGATGAAGTCGCCTCGCGTCTGCGCGAGGAGATCTTTGCCGGCAAGCTGGCGCCGGGCAGCTTTCTGGACGAAGCGGCGCTGTGTGAGCGGCTGGAGATTTCGCGCACTCCGCTGCGCGAGGCGCTCAAGGTGCTGGTGGCCGAGGGTCTGCTGCGCCACGAGCCGCGCCGTGGCTGCTTTGTGGCCGAGGTCACGTCCAAGGACCTGGACGAGATATTCCCCGTGATCGCGCTGCTCGAAGGCCGCGCCGCGCACGAAGCCACGCGCCGCGCCAGTGCGGGCGACGTGGCTGCGCTGGAGGTGCTGCACCAGCGCCTGCAGGCGCATGCCGCAGCCGGGCGCATCCCCGAATACTACGCAGCCAACCACGCCATCCACGAGGCCTTCATCACGCTGGCGGACAACCGCTGGCTGGCCCAGGTGATCGGCGATCTGCGCAAGATCCTGCGCCTGGCGCGGCTGCAGCAGTTGCACGCGCCCGGGCGCCTGCAGCAGAGCCTGGCAGAGCACCTGGCGGTGTTTGCCGCCCTGAAGGCCCAGGACTGCGATGCCGCCGAGGAGGCCATGCGCACCCATCTGCTGCGCCAGCGCGAGGCCCTGCGCGACGTAGCCCGCACCCAGCAATCGAGGTTGACACCATGAACATGAACACTGCCCCCGAATGGATTGCCCGCAGCGTCTCGCGCCTGCGCTCCGCTGCACCCGCCAGCGACAAGCCCGCCGGTGACAAGGCCCCTGGCGACAAGCTTGCGCGAGCGGCCGCCGAAAAGGCCAACGTGACCGACGTGGTGGCCAAGGTGGCTGTTCCGCGCTCCACCAACGAACGCCTGGCGGCCACGCTGCGCCGCGGGCAGGAGGCCTTGTCGCCGCGTGCCCTGCGCCGCCTGCTGGCGGACCTGCAGGAGGTGGTGGCCCCGCAGGTGAGCGAGCTCGAAGGCGGGCGCCGCGCCCACGGCGTGGCCCAGTGGTATGCCGAGGCCGCGCCCGAGGAGCGGCGCGACATGTGGCTGCTGCTGTGCGAGCAGTTCGCACCCGATGCCACGCGCTTCAAGTCCGCCCGCCAGCGCTACGAGGCCGCAGCGGGCACGGCCGAGGAGGGCCAGGCAGAGATCAGCCTGCGCCGCGCCCTGGTGTCGCCGCGCACCCGCCTGCTGCAGCGCTTTGCGGTGGTGCCCGAAGGCATGCGCTTTTTGCTGGACATGCGTGCCGAGCTGCTGCCCTTGCTCAAGGCCGACAAGCGCCTGCTGCCGCTCGACGCGGAGCTGGAGCACCTGTTCTCGACCTGGTTTGACGTGGCCTTTCTGGAGCTGCGCCGGCTGTCGTGGGACTCGCCTGCCTCGCTGATCGAAAAGCTCATCAAGTACGAGGCGGTGCACGACATCCGCAGCTGGGCCGACGTGAAGAACCGGCTCGACAGCGACCGCCGCTGCTACGGATTCTTCCACCCGCGCCTGCCCAACGAGCCGTTGATTTTCGTGGAGGTGGCGCTGGTGGACCGCATCTCCAGCAGCATCACCCCGCTGCTGGACGAGGCCGCCGCACCGGCCGACCTGGCCAAGGCCACGACGGCCATCTTCTACTCCATCAGCAATACCCAGACGGGGCTGCGCGGCGTGAGTTTTGGTGATTCGCTGATCAAGCACGTGGTGGAGACGCTGACCGAAGAGTTCCCGCGCCTGCGCACCTTTGCCACGCTCTCGCCCATCCCAGGTTTCAGGGGCTGGCTGGCCAAGCATGCGGCACCCATGCTGGAGCGGCTGGACGACAAGCGCCGCGCCGAGCTGGGCCGCGCCGTGGGCTTCGAGCCGCCACAGGCCGCGCACCTGCTCACCGCACTCGAAAAGCCGCTGGACCTGGACGCCCGCTCGCCCGTGCGGCAGATGCTGCTCGAATGCGCAGCCCACTACCTGGCGCGCGAGCTGGCCGAGGGCAAGCCCGTGGACCCGGTGGCGCGCTTTCACCTGGGCAACGGTGCGCGCGTGGAGCGCCTGAACTGGGGCGGCGACCCCTCCACCAAGGGGCTCAAGCAGTCGTACGGGCTGATGGTCAACTACCTGTATGACTTGAAGCGCATCGACAAGCACCGCAGCATGCTGGCACAGGGCAAGGTGCCCGCATCGGGAGATATCGACAGCCTGTGCAAGGGCTGAATCGCGGCGTTGCCGCCCCTGTGTGCCACGTCCAGAGGGATAACCCGTAACCCCTGGGGCCGTGGTGTGCATGGGTGACACCCGTGTCGTGAGGCGGCGCTACCATGCGCCTTTTGTTGGTAAGTTTGGTTGGTAGTTTCATTTCTATTTTTATAAGACAGGAGACAAGATGAAAGACAACGACCTGCAGCGCCGCGACGTGCTGCGCGGTGCCGCTGCTGCGGCCGCCGCACTGGCCTGTGGCAGCAGTTGGGCCCAGGCGTCCGCATGGCCAAGCAAGCCGGTGACCCTGGTGGTGCCGTTCCCTGCGGGCGGGGGCACCGATGCCTTCGCCCGGCCCCTGTCCGCCCAGTTCTCCAAGACCGTCGGCAAGACCCTGGTCATCGACAACCGGGGCGGCGCGGGCGGCACCGTGGGCGCGAGTTTTGCGGCCAAGGGCGCGCCCGACGGCTACACCCTGTTCATGGGCGCCGTGCACCACGCCATCGCCCCGTCGATGTACCCCAAGCTCGACTACGACATCGAGAAGGACTTCATCCCCCTGGCCCTGCTGGCCAACGTGCCCCAGGTGGTCGTGGTCAACCCCAAGGCCGTACCGGTGGCCAACTTCCAGCAGTTCATCGACCACGTCAAGCGCAACCCCGCCAAGCTCAACTACGGCTCGGCCGGTGCCGGCACCTCGCACCACCTGGCGGGCGAGCTGTTCAAGCAGCAAACGGGCACCTTCATCACCCACATCCCCTATCGCGGCGCGGGCCCGGCCCTGCAGGATCTGATCGCGGGCAATGTGGACATGATGTTCGATGGCCTGGGCTCCTCGGCCACGCACATCAAGAGCGGCCGCATCAAGGCGCTGATGGTCTCGGGCAGCAAGCGCAACCCGGCCTTTCCCGACGTGCCCTGCGCCGCCGAGGTGGGCTTGCCCGACTACACCGTGACCACCTGGTACGGCCTGTGGGCACCCAAGGGCACGCCGGCCGACATCCAGGCGCGCATCGTGGAAGAGGTCAAGCGCATCGGCACGGCCGATGAGATCAAGACCATCTGGGCCAGCAACGGTGCCGATTACGGCACCCTGACCCCGCAGCAGTTCGGCGCCATGGTCAGCAGCGAAGTCAAGCGCTGGGCCACGGTGGTCAAGGCCTCGGGCGCCAAGCTCGACTAAGAAGGTGTGAACGAACCCGCCATGCCCGCTCATGCCTCCAAAACACGCGCGCTCGTCGTTGCAAATGCTCGCCATAGCCCGCGCTATGGCTGTGCTTTGCGCCTAGATCGCACGCGTTGTGGCGGCCTGCTCGGACACGCCGGGTCCATTCACACCTTCTGAACGCCCCCCAATTAGCGGCGAGCAGGGAAAGGCAATATGCAGGCAGTTGTATCAGCAGCGATGACAGCGGCGCAGGTAGTCGCGGCGCGCGCACCCGGCGCGGCCGGCGATGCTGGCGTGGTGCAAGTCGCGCTGCGCCACACCGGCCGGCTCAACGCCATGTCGCGTGCCATGTGGCAGCAACTGCGCGCGGTGTTCAAGGACATTCAGCGCAGCCACGAGGCGCGCTGCGTGCTGATCGAAGGCGAGGGCACGGCCTTCTGCGCGGGTGGCGATATTTCGGAATACCCGGGGTTTCGCTTCGACGCGGCGGCGCTGCGTGAATTCCACGAAGGCGACGTCTGGGGCGGGCTCTCGGCCATGCTCGACTGCGACGTGCCCATCGTCGCCCACATCGCCGGCGCCTGCATGGGCGCGGGCGTGGAGATTGCCAGCTGCTGCGATGTGCGCGTGGCCCATGCGGCGGCGCGCTTTGGCGCACCCATCGCGCGCCTGGGCTTTCCCATGGCGCCGCGCGAGGCGCAGTTGGTGGCCGGTGCCGTGGGCGAGGTCACCGCGCGCCAGATGTTGCTGGAAGCCGCCACCTTCGGCGCTGACGAGATGTTCGCGCGTGGCTTTCTGAGCCGCGTGGTGGCCGGTGCCGAAGACGCCCGCGCCGAGGCCCTGGCCAGCGCCTGCCGCATTGCGGCGCTGGCGCCAGGGGCCGCACGCTTGAACAAGCAGACCCTGCGTGCGCTGAAAGCGCCGCTGTCCATCGACCCGTCGCAGCACCACCCTGCTTCTTCCAGCCACCACCACGCCACAGACCCCTATGCCTATGCGGACAGCGCCGAACACCGCGAAGGCATCACCGCCTTTCTCGAAAAACGCCCCCCTGTGTTTTGAACCGCCGCTTTGTTGCCTATACGGATGACCGCACCATGAGTTCCACCCCTCAGCAAAACCTGTTCAGCGCCCTGCGCGCCGCCTTCCCCGCCGACCTGGCCAGCACGGCTGTGGAGACCTCCACCGCCGATGGCCGGCCGCTGCTCTACAGCTGGAGCGACCTCGACCGCGCCAGCGCCCGCATCGCCAACCTGCTGGTGTCGCTCAAGCTGCCCGAGGGCAGCCGCGTGGCCGTGCAGGTCGAGAAATCGGTCGAAGCGCTGCTGCTGTACCTTGCCACCTTGCGCGCGGGCTACGTGTTCCTGCCGCTCAACACCGCCTACCAGAGCGCCGAGATCGAGTACTTCATCGGCAACGCCGAGCCTGCCGTGGTGGTCTGCACGCCCGGCAACTTCGGCTGGGTGAGCAAGATCGCCTTCACCCAGGGCACGCAGCATGTCTTCACCCTGGGCGACGACCGCACGGGCAGCCTGCTGGATCGCGCCGCGCACCATGGTGACGAGCACACGCCCGTGCCGCGCTCGGCCGACGACCTGGCCGCCATCCTCTACACCAGCGGCACCACGGGCCGCAGCAAGGGCGCCATGCTCACGCACGGCAACCTGCAGTCCAACGCCGAAGTGCTCAAGGACTACTGGGGCTGGAAGCCTGGTGACGTGCTGATCCACGCGCTGCCCATCTTCCACGTGCACGGCCTGTTCGTGGCCATGCACGGTGCGCTGATCAACGGCAGCAAGATGATCTGGTTCAGCAAATTCGACCCCAAGGCCGTGCTCGCCGCCATGCCGCGCGCCACCGTCTTCATGGGTGTGCCCACGCTCTACGTGCGCCTGCTGGCCGAGCCGGGGCTCACCAAAGAGACCGCGAAGAACATGCGCCTGTTCGTCGCGGGCTCGGCGCCGCTCTTGATCGAAACTTTCAACGAATGGCAGCAGCGCACGGGCCACACCATCCTGGAGCGCTACGGCATGAGCGAGACCATCATGCTCACCTCCAACCCCTATGCGGCCGACAAGCGCCACCAGGGCCAGACCGAGCGGCGCGGCGCCACCGTGGGCTTCCCTCTGCCCGGCGTGGGCCTGCGCGTGGTGGACGATGCGAACAAGGGCCTGCCCGTGGGCGAGATCGGCGCCATCCAGGTCAAGGGCCCCAACGTCTTCAAGGGCTACTGGCGCATGCCCGAGAAGACGGCCGAGGAGTTCACGTCCGACGGCTGGTTCAAGACCGGCGACGTGGGCAAGGTCGATGAGCGCGGCTACGTGAGCATCGTCGGGCGCAGCAAGGACCTGATCATCAGCGGCGGCTACAACGTCTACCCCGCCGAGATCGAGGGCTACATCAACGACATGCCCGGCGTGGCCGAAAGCGCCCTGGTGGGCGTGCCTCACCCGGACTTCGGCGAGGTGGGCGTGGCCGTGGTCATCGCCAAGCCCGGTGCCAAGCTCGACGGCGAGGCCATCGTGGCGCATCTCAAGTCGCAGTTGGCCAACTTCAAGATCCCCAAGCGCTGCTTCGTGGCCGACGAACTGCCACGCAACACCATGGGCAAGGTGCAGAAGAACCTGCTGCGCGATCAGCACAAGGGCTTGTTCGCCTGAAGGGGTATGGGCGGCGCAGCCGCCGCTGCCGTGCGCGATCGAGAAGGGGCCTGCGGGCCCTTTTTTCATGCCCGGGTTCTCGCCGGCAGGTCGAAGAACCTGCGCACGTGCAGCTCCAGAAGCCGGCGCGCGGGTCACGCCGCAGCTGGTGCATTGGATTCAGGAAATGCGCCATATGCGCTGCCAACGTTTTTCCTCAGCGGCTACCCGTCGGTTGCCAGGGCCTGTGCCATCCTGGTGGGCCTGGTGTATGCCGTCATCGCGTTCGTTCAGTTGCCTGTGTCTCTGCTGGGCATGGTCGCACCCTGGATCGGCGTGCCGGAACTCACGTTGGTGCTGTCGGTGCTTGCGCTCAAGAGGTACGGCCGGGTGCTGGTTGTTGCACTGCTGGGCGCGCAAGACCCGCGCTGATGCGGCTCGAGGCATCGCACGGCGCACGCAGTGCGTCACGTCGCTTTTTCAGCGATCCGATCCGGCACCTTCCACCTGTCTCCGGTGTACTTTATCTACAGGTAGATGCTGCTGCCGCTACACCGGGCAGCGTGTTCTGAATGCTATTCTTTGGTGGAAGAAATCTCATTGCGACACCGTGGTGAGGGATCTGCCAAATAACGCACAGGAGAATCACACATGGCAGTAGAAAAAGTGGCCCTCATCACCGCCGGCGGCAGCGGCATGGGCGCGGCGGCGGCGCGCAAGCTGGCGGCCGATGGCTACCGGGTCGGCATCCTGTCCTCGTCGGGCAAAGGCGAGGCGCTGGCCGCCGAGCTGGGTGGCCTGGGCGTGACCGGCTCCAACCAGTCCGTGGAGGACCTCACCCGGCTGGTGGACCAGGCGGTGGCCGGCTGGGGCCGCATCGACGTGCTGGTCAACAGTGCCGGCCATGGCCCGCGCGCGCCGGTGCTGGAGCTGACCGACGAGCAGTGGCACACGGGCATGGATGTGTACCTGCTCAACGTGATCCGCCCGACGCGCCTGGTCGTGCCCCATATGCAAAAGCAGGGCGGGGGCAGCATCATCAACATCTCCACCGCCTGGGCGTTCGAGCCCAGCGCGATGTTCCCGACCTCGGCGGTGTTCCGTGCCGGGCTGGCGGCCTTCACCAAGCTGTTTTCCGACAGCTACGCCAAGGACAACATCCGCATGAACAATGTGCTGCCCGGCTGGATCGACAGCCTGCCGGCCACGGAAGAGCGCCGCCAGACGGTGCCGCTCGGCCGCTACGGCAAGAGCGCAGAAATCGCTGCCACCATCGCCTTCCTGGCGTCGGAGGGCGGGGCCTACATCACCGGCCAGAACCTGCGGGTCGATGGCGGGCTGACGCGCTCGCTCTGATCCTGGCTCAGGC
Organism: Acidovorax sp. LjRoot66; assembly: GCF_964253305.1. Taxonomy (NCBI): domain Bacteria; kingdom Pseudomonadati; phylum Pseudomonadota; class Betaproteobacteria; order Burkholderiales; family Comamonadaceae; genus Acidovorax; species Acidovorax sp. LjRoot66. The sequence goes on along the minus strand of NZ_CAXUQU020000001.1, from coordinate 5,107,148 downwards.
GGTAGCGCGGATGCCGGCGGGGCCGGCGTTCACCACTGGCTGCGCCTGCTGTTCCATCGGCGCATCGGGCAACCAGCGGCAGGCCACCACGCCCAGCACGGCGACTGCGGCGGCACAGGCCCACACGGCCTGCAGCGCATGCGGTCCGGCACTGGCCATGGCCTCGGGGTGGTGCCCGGCCACCAGCGTGTGCAGCACCTCGGCGAACAGTGTGGTCAGCAGCGCCACGCCCACGGCACCACCCAGGCTGCGCAGCATGACCGGCACGGCCGTGGCGATGCCCATGAGCTGCAGGGGCGATGCGCGCTGCGACACCATGGTGATGATGGGGAACAGCAGGCCGATGCCCATGCCCAGCGGCAGCAGGCAGGCCGACAGCACCAGCGGCTGCGCGGGCGCCCATTGCATGGCGGCGGACAGCAGCACGAAGCCCAGCACCACCAGCGCGCTGGCGCCCATGCCCAGGTTGCGGGCCGGCACGCGGGCGCGCAGCAGGCGGCCGCTGCCGATGGCGGCAGCCGTCACCCCCGCCATCAGCGGCAACAGGTGCCAGGCAGCGGTGGTGGGCGCCAGGTGCAGGGCGGTCTGCAGGTAGGCGGGCATGAAGACCACGGCCGCATACAGCGCCACGCCGGTGACCAGTCCGATCATGGACGCCGCCGCATACACCGGCCGGCCGAACAGCGACAGCGGCACCAGCGGGTGCGCGGCCCGGCGCTGGCGCAGCACGAAGGCCACAGTGCACAGCGCGCACACGGTGCCCAGCACGGCGGCCGACAGCCAGTCGGGCAACTGCAGACGCTCGTGCTGTGTCATCAACAGGGCGCTGCACAGTGCAGCGGTGAGCAGCACCGCGCCCAGGTGGTCGATGGGCGTGCGCGGGCCCCGGGCCTGGCCGCGCAGCGTGGCCGCCAGGATGCCGAAGGCCACCAGCGCCAGCGGCACGTTCAGCCCGAAGGCCCAGCGCCAGGACAGGTGCTCGGTGAGCCAGCCGCCCGTGAGCGGCCCGAACATGGTGGCCACGCCATACACCGCGCCCAGCAGGGACTGGTAGCGCCCGCGCTCTGCCAGCGGAAACATGGCGGCCACGGTCAGCATGGTCAACGTCATCAGCCCCCCGCCGCCCGCGCCCTGCAGCGCGCGTGCCAGCACCAGCTGCAGCATGCTCTGGCTGGCCGCGCAGGCCAGCGAGCCCAGCAGGAACAGGCCGATGGCCAGCAGCAGCATGGGCTTGCGGCCATGCACGTCGGCCAGGCGGCCATACAGCGCAATCACCACTGTGGCTGCCAGCAGGTAGGCCGAGAAGGTCCAGGCCGGCGGCAGGCTGCCCGGCATGTCGCGGGCGATGGAGGGCAGGGCGGTGGAGAGGATGGTCTGGTCCAGCGCGGCCAGCACCAGCATGAGCATCAGCGCGAGCAGGGGCAAGGCTGTGGAGCGGGGCTGGGCCAGTTCAGGCGGCTGCGTGGCAAGCACGGGGTTGGATGTCGTCATGGCCGGCAGTGTCGCGGCGCTGCATGGTTCTGTACAGTGCAATGATCTGAACATACAGTTGCACGGCATGAAAACGTATGACCTCAACCTGCTGGTCGCGCTCGACGCGCTGCTGGCCACCGGCAGTGTGACGGCTGCTGCCGAGCGCGTGCACCTGAGCACCCCGGCCATGAGCCATGCGCTGGCCCGCATCCGCGAGGTGTTCGGCGATGCCATCCTGGTGCGCGCGGGCCGCCAGCTGGTGCCCACGCCGCGCGCCCTGGCGCTGGCCGAGCCCGTGCGCCAACTGCTGGCCCAGGCACGCGCGCTGCAGTCTCCGGGTGAGGGGCCGGGCGGCCTGGCGCAGGTGCGACGGCATTTTGTGGTGCGCGCGCCCGAGGGCATGGCCGTGGTCTACGGCGCGGCGCTGTCGCAAGCGCTTGCGCAGGAGATGCCGTTGGCCAGCCTGCAGTTTCTGGCCGAGAGCCACAGCGATCCCGCCGCATTGCGCGAGGGACGGGTGGACCTGGACGTGGGGGTGTTCCGCAGCCGCGACCCCGAGGTGGAGTGGCAGGAGCTGTCGCAGCAGCAACTGGTGGGTGCTGCGCGCGCAGGCCATGCCTTGCTCGCCAAGCCGCTGACCCCGGCACGCCTGGCCGCTGTGCGCCATGTGGGCGTGACGCTGCGGCCTGGTGAGCCCAGTACGCTGGACGATGCGCTGGCCGCGCTGGGCCTGGCGCGCCTGGTGGCGCTGCAGGTGCCCAGTGCCTTTGCGGCGCTGATCGCGGCTTCGCGGTCGGAGCTGGTGGCCTGTGTGCCTGAGCGGGTGGCGCGGGGTATGTCTCCGTCACTGAAGCTTGAAGTCTTTGCGTTGCCGTTGCCGTTGCAGAGTGACACTACGCGCATGGCGTGGCATCCGCGGTACAGCGCGGATGCGGCGCACCGGTGGTTGAGGGAGTGTTTGTTGAAGGTGTTGGATGATCCGTTGATCAAGGGGCCGGCGGTGAAGCCGGGGCGGAAGCGGAGGTAGGTGTTCTTCGTTTCATTGGTTGTTGTTGCTGCATGCTTGGTTTGAGGGCGGGAGCCGGGATGTGCGCCCGGCGGCGCACCTACTTTCTTTTGCGTCGCCAAAAGAAAGTAGGCAAAGAAAAGGCGACCCCCAGTCTGCGTCCCCCATCGCCCTGCCGGGCGATGGGGGCAGCCTGCGATGCTCGGAGCTTGGGTGGTGCCGATGAACTCGCTGCGTTCCCCCTGCGGGTGAACTCCGCTCAGACAGCATCGGCAAGCTAGATGACGAAGCGTGTGTGTCCTTCGGCACACACGCCCACCCCAGCTCCTGCGCTTCTCGGCGCAGCCAGCAGGGGTGGGGAGCGGGTACCACTCGGCTGCTGCTTCGCAGCTACGCCGGGTGTCGGTTACGCGCTGCGCGCTGCCGACGAAACTGGCACGATCGCCCTGGCGAGCCGAGCGCAGCGACGGACCATCAGGCCGAGCGAAGCAATGGCCCGTATGGAGCCCGCTCCCACCCCCTTCTGACCGTGCCGAGAAGCGCAGGGCCTGGGGTGAGCGCGTGCCGAAGGACACGCGCCTCGTTGTCTGGCTCGCCGAAGCTGTTTGACCGGAGCTGCCTCGCAGAGGCAGCGCAGGGAGTTCTTCGGCGTCACCCCAGGAACGAGCATCGCAGGCTGCCCCCTCGCCCCCGGGCGAGGGGGACACGGGCAGCGGGGTCGCCTTTTCTTTGCCTACTTTCTTTTGGCGAAGCAAAAGAACAGTAGGTGCGCCGCCGGGCGCACACCCCGGCCTCCGCCTTCGGTAAAAGCAAACGGCAACCACCGACAGCAAGCTACCTCAACACCAAAACAGGAATGTGCGAATGGGTCAACACATGCTGCGTCTCACTCCCCATCAACAACCGCTTGACCCCCTTGCGCCCATGCGATGCCATCACGATCAGATCCGCCTTGTGCTTCCTGGCCGCCGCGATGATCGCCTCGGCCACCAGGTCGGATTTGTGGACCACGGCCTTCACTGTGATGCCGCGTGCGCCACCGCGCGCCTTGACGGCATCGACCATGGCCTGTGCGGCATCGTTCCACTGCTGCTCGATGCGTTTCACGTCGCTCATCTCCACAGGCATGCCGCCTTCGAAGTAGCTGCGCGGGTAGCGCGGCACCACCTTGAGAGCGATGACGGTGGCCGATGTCAGTTCGGCCAGTCCAAGCCCATGGTCCACCGCCTTGTCGGACAGGGTGGAGCCATCGGTGGCGATCAGGATGCGTTGGTACATGGTGGTCTCCTTGCTTGTAGATAGTGCAAGCGTAAGGGCCATGATGTTCCCCGCCTTGATCCAGGTCAACAAGCCAACCGGGCTGCGGCGATAGGCTTGAGCCATGTCAAATGCCACCCCCAGCCCCGCAGATGCAAGCTCGCCGGTGGCCTCGCCACAGCAGCTGCACGCCACACTGCTCGACGATCCGCAGGAGTGGTCTTCCTTTGGCCGCCCCTGCGACCGCCGCGGAGCGCCGGTGGAGTCCGCCCCTGGGGACGCGCCCGCTTGGGAGTCGCATGTGGTGCTCTCGGGCATGCACTGCGCGGCCTGCGCCCTCAGCATCGAAGACGCGCTGCGCAGCGTGCCTGGCGTGCTGCAGGCCGATGTGAGTGCCGCCACGCACCGTGCGCGCGTGCTGTGGCAGCCCGCGCAGGTGCTGCCCTCCACCTGGATGGCCGCCGTGGCCCGTGCGGGCTACCAGGCGCTGCCGGCGATGGATGCGTTCGCACGCACCCAGCGCCAGCAAGAGAGCCGGCGCGCGCTGTGGCGCTGGCTGGTGGCGGGCTTTTGCATGATGCAGGTGATGATGTACGCGTGGCCCGCCTATGTGGCGCAGCCGGGCGATCTGTCGCAGGAGATGGAGACGCTGCTGCGCTGGGCCTCGTGGGTCATCACGCTGCCGGTGGTGTGCTTTGCCTGCGGCCCCTTCTTCGCCAGCGCGCTGCGCGACGTGCGCCTGCGCCGTGTGGGCATGGACCTGCCCGTGGCGCTGGGCATGGCCATTACCTTTGCCGTGAGCACGGCGGGCACCTTCGACCCGGCGGGCGTCTTCGGCAAGGAGGTGTACTTCGACTCGCTGACCATGTTCGTGTTCTTCTTGCTCACCGGCCGCTGGCTGGAGCTGCGCCTGCGCGACAGCACCGCCGGCGCGCTGGAGGCGGTGATGAACCGCCTGCCCGACAGCGTGGAGCGGCGCGGTGCCGATGGCGCTTTCACCCGTGTGGCCACGCGCCGCCTGGCGGTGGGCGATGTGATCCGGGTGCTGCCGGGCGAGGCCTTTCCGGCCGATGGCCGCATCACCGAGGGCAGCACGCAGGCCGACGAGGCCCTGCTCACCGGCGAATCCACGCCCGTGGCGCGCCCGCTGGGCAGCAGCGTTGTGGCTGGCAGCTACAACCTGCAGGCGGCGGTGCAGGTGCGCGTGGAGGGCACAGGCAGCGCCACGCGCTTTGCGCAGATCGTGGCGCTGATGGAAAGCGCCTCGCTGCAAAAGCCCCGCCTGGCGCAACTGGCCGACCGCGTGGCGCGGCCCTTTCTCATCGCCGTGCTGCTCGCCGCCGTGCTGGCCGCTGCGTACTGGTGGCCCAGCGATCCGGGCCATGCGCTGATGGTGGCGGTGGCGGTGCTCATCGTCACCTGCCCTTGCGCGCTGTCGCTGGCCACGCCGGTGGCCATGCTCACCGCTGCCGGCACCCTGGCACGCCATGGCCTGCTGGTGCGCAACCTGCAGGGGCTCGAAGCCCTGGCGGCGGTGGACACCCTCGTGTTCGACAAGACCGGCACGCTCACGCGCGACGGCATGGCCCTGCAGGGCGTGCACACCATCACCGGCCTGGCGCAGCACGATGCCCTGGCGCTGGCCGCCGCCCTGGCGCGCCAGTCCATGCACCCCGCATCACGCGCCCTGTGCGCGGCGGCGGATGGCGACGCCGGTCGCTGGGCCGCCACGGAGGTGTTGGAAGAAGCGGGGCAAGGCCTTACCGCCCGCGTGATCGACACCACCGGCGCGCTGGCCCCACGCCGCCTGCGCCTGGGCTCTGCGCGCCATGCGGGCGTGGGGCCAGGGCAGGGCGCCGACAGCGCGGCCCTGCAGGTGGTGCTGTCTGAGGAAACCGATGAGCCCGGCGCCGTCGCCGAACTGGCCCGCTTCACCCTGGCCGAAAGCCTGCGGCCCGAGGCCTGCGACGTGGTACAGGCGCTGCAGCGCGAAGGCGTGGCCGTGCACATGCTCTCGGGCGACCGCATGGCGTCGGTGCAGCGCGTGGCTGCGCAGGCCGGCATCGCGCACGCGCAGGGTGATTGCTCGCCAGGGGGCAAGCTCGCGGCGCTGCAGGCACTGCAGTCGCAGGGCCGGCAGGTCGCCATGGTGGGCGACGGGCTCAACGATGGCCCCGTGCTGGCCGGGGCCAACGTGTCCTTCGCCTTCGGCAGCGCCGTGCCGCTGGCGCGCTCGCGCGCCGACTTCGTGGTGCTGGGCGGCAGCCTGCAGCTGGTGCTGCAGGCGCTGCTGCTGGCACGCAAGACGCTGTGCGTGGTGCGCCAGAACCTGTGCTGGGCGGCCGCCTACAACGCGCTGTGCGTGCCGCTCGCGGTACTCGGCTACATGCCCGCCTGGCTGGCCGGGCTGGGCATGGCATTGAGCTCGCTGCTGGTGGTGCTCAATGCCTCGCGCCTGGCCCGGCTGGTGGGGGAGGCGAGGCCTGGGCAAGACGCTGCTTGTGCGCTGCCCAGGACCGCGCTGGAGACCGTGTGATGGACATCCTGTACCTGCTGATCCCCCTGTCCGTGGTGCTGGTGCTGCTGATCCTGGCCGGCCTGTGGTGGGCTGTGTACCGCGGCCAGTTCGAGAGCGTGGAGCAAGAGGGCGAGCGCATTCTCCGGAATGATTGACATGCGTCAATACCCACCGGGCTGTGCTGCAAGAAACTCAATGCAACACAAAGAGGTGCCCGATGGATTCAACGCAAAACACAGCTGCTGCGCACTACAACGACACGGTCGTGCGGCAGTTTTCTATCATGGCAGTGGTATGGGGGGTGGTGGGTATGTTGGTGGGCGTCATCATCGCCGCCCAGCTGGCCTGGCCTGAACTCAACTTCGGCATTCCGTGGCTCAGCTACGGGCGCCTGCGGCCACTGCATACCAACGCCGTCATCTTCGCCTTTGGCGGCTGTGCGCTGTTTGCCACCAGCTACTACGTGGTGCAGCGCACCTGCCAGGTGCGGCTATTTGCCGCACCGCTGGCGGCCTTTACCTTCTGGGGCTGGCAGCTCGTGATCCTGGCGGCGGCCATCAGCCTGCCCATGGGCTACACCTCGGGCAAGGAATACGCCGAACTCGAATGGCCCATCGACATCCTTATCACGCTGGTCTGGGTGTCCTACGCCATCGTGTTCTTCGGCACCGTAGGCATGCGCAAGGTGCGCCACATCTACGTGGCCAACTGGTTCTTCGGCGCCTTCATCCTGGCCGTGGCCATCCTGCACCTGGTCAACAGCGCCGCGGTGCCTGCGGGCTGGATGAAGAGCTACTCGGCCTATGCCGGGGTGCAGGACGCCATGGTGCAGTGGTGGTACGGCCACAACGCGGTGGGCTTCTTCCTGACCGCCGGCTTCCTCGGGATGATGTATTACTTCATCCCCAAGCAGGCCGGCCGCCCGGTGTACAGCTACCGCCTGTCCATCGTGCACTTCTGGGCGCTGATCTTCACCTATATGTGGGCCGGCCCGCACCACCTGCACTACACCGCGCTGCCCGACTGGACGCAATCGGTGGGCATGGTGTTCTCGCTGATCCTGCTGGCGCCCAGCTGGGGCGGCATGATCAACGGCGTGATGACCCTGTCGGGCGCCTGGCACAAGCTGCGTGACGACCCCATCCTGCGCTTTCTGATCGTGTCGCTGTCGTTCTACGGCATGTCCACCTTCGAGGGCCCGATGATGTCCATCAAGACCGTCAACGCCCTGAGCCACTACACCGACTGGACCGTGGGCCACGTGCATTCGGGCGCCCTGGGCTGGGTGGGCCTGATCTCCATGGGCTCGCTGTACTACCTGATTCCCCGCCTGTTCGGCCGCGAGAAGATGCACTCCGTGCCGGCCATCGAGCTGCACTTCTGGATGGCCACCGTGGGCATCGTGCTGTACATCGCCGCGATGTGGATCGCCGGTGTCATGCAGGGCCTGATGTGGCGCGCCATCAACCCCGACGGCACGCTCACCTACACCTTCGTCGAAGGCGTCAAGGCCACCTACCCCTTCTACGTGGTGCGCGTGCTCGGCGGCCTGCTGTACCTGGGCGGCATGCTGGTCATGGCCTGGAACGTGTGGGCCACCGCCATCGCCGGCCGCTCGGTCAAGGTCGCCATCCCTGCAGTGCACGCTGCCCACGCCTGAGCAGCACGTACGGAGAGCTTTCATCCATGTCTGACAACAAGACCCCCGCGACCACCGGTTTCAGCCACGAAAAGGTGGAGACCAACAACTTTTTGATGATCGTGCTGATCCTGCTGGTGATCGCCATCGGCGGTCTGGTAGAGATCGTGCCGCTGTTCTTCCAGAAGTCCACCACCGAGGCCGTCAAGGGCGTGGAGCCCTATACCGCCACGCAACTGATCGGGCGCGATATCTACATCCGCGAGGGCTGCTACAACTGCCACTCGCAGATGATCCGCCCCTTCCGCGCCGAGACGCTGCGCTACGGCCACTACTCGGTGGCCGGCGAGTTCGTGTACGACCACCCCTTCCAGTGGGGCAGCAAGCGCACGGGCCCCGACCTGCACCGCGTGGGCGGAAAGTACAGTGACGAGTGGCACCGCATCCACCTGACCAACCCGCGCGACCTGGTGCCCGAGTCGAACATGCCCGCCTATCCCTGGCTGGAGAAGACACCCGTCGACACTGCCGTTGCAGCCCCCCGCATGAAGGCACTGCGCACCGTGGGCGTGCCCTACACCGACGGGCAGATCGCCGACGCGGCCGCCGAGCTCAAGGGCAAGACCGAGATGGACGCCCTGGTGGCCTACCTGCAGGTCATGGGCCGCGCGCTCAAGTAAGGAGTTTGAAATGGACATCACCACCATGCGCATCGTCGCCACTCTGGCTTCCCTTGCGTGCTTCATCGGCATCTGGGTCTGGGCCTACCTGGGCAGCAACAAGGACCGCTTCGACGAAGCGGGCCGCGTGCCCTTCGAGCACGAGTGACCTTGCCTGCCTCAAGAACAACGACAACCACATGAACAAGAGAGCACCCCATGAGTGACTTCACCAGCAATTTCTGGTCGGTCTTCGTGACCGCCGTGACCCTGGGCGGCATCGTCGCCTGCGGTCTGCTGCTGTGGATGGCCGGCCGCAAGAAGGTCATGGCCACCGCTGACAACACCACGGGCCACGTCTGGGACGAAGACCTGGTCGAGATGAACAACCCCCTGCCGCGCTGGTGGGTGTGGCTGTTCGTCATCACCATCGTCTTCGGCCTGGCCTACCTGGCCGCCTACCCGGGCCTGGGCACGTTTGCCGGCAAGCTCGGCTGGACGCAGCTGGGCGAGTACCAGGCCGAGATGGACAAGGCCAAGGCCGAGCTGGCGCCGCTGTACGCCCGCTTTGCCGACATGAAGCCCGAGGACATGGCGCGCGACCCGCAGGCCCACGCCATTGGCGAGCGCCTGTTCATGAACAACTGCGCGCAGTGCCACGGCTCCGACGCACGCGGCAGCAAGGGCTTTCCCAACCTGGCCGATGCCGACTGGCTGCACGGCGGCGCACCCGAGAAGATCCGCGAGACCATCGCGCAGGGCCGCATCGGCGTGATGCCGCCCATGGCGGCCGCCGTGGGCTCGCCCGAGGACGTGCGCAACCTTTCGCACTACGTGCTGAGCCTCTCCAAGAGCCCGCACGACTCGCTGCGCGCATCGCTGGGCAAGTCCAAGTTTGCCGCCTGCGCCGCCTGCCACGGCATGGACGGCAAGGGAAACCAGGCCCTGGGCGCCCCCAACCTCACCGACGACGTGTGGCTGCACGGCTGGGGCGAAGCCGCCATCACCGCCATGATCAACAACGGCAAGACCAACCAGATGCCCGCCCAGGCCGAGAAGCTGACCGAGGCGCAGATCAATGTGCTGGCCTCCTACGTGTGGAGCCTCTCCAACAACGGCGCTGCAGCCGCCGCGCGATGACCGTGTGACCTGAACCCTGGCGCAAAGGCTTCGCCGCCATACGGCGGGGCCGTAGCGCGCCGGCCGGTGCATGCCCCAAAGGGCATTGCGATCGGCCCCCTATTCGAGAACTGCCATGAAGCCACCCAGCGGGCCTGCCCGCAAGGTCATTCCCATCACCCCGGTCGCTGCCGCCCCTGGGGGCAGCAGCGACTCAGCGGCCGAAGTCGTGTCGCTGTACGAGGCGCAAAAGAAGATCTACCCGCGCTCCATCAGCGGCACCTTCGCCCGCTGGCGCTGGGCCATGGTGGCCCTCACGCAGCTGGTGTTCTATGTGGTGCCCTGGCTGCAGTGGGGCGAGCGGCAGATGGTGCTGTTCGACTTGGGCGCACGGCGCTTCTACCTGTTCGGGTTGGTGCTGTACCCGCAGGATTTCATCTACCTCACCGGTCTGCTCATCATCAGCGCGATGTCGCTGTTTTTGTTCACCACGGTGGCGGGGCGCCTGTGGTGCGGCTTTGCCTGCCCGCAGACGGTGTACACCGAGATGTTCATGTGGATCGAGCACAAGGTGGAGGGCGAGCGCAGCGCGCGCCTGCGCCTGGATGCCGGTGGCTGGACCTGGGAGAAGATCCGCAAGAAGTCGGTCAAGCAGTTCCTCTGGATCAGCGTGGCGCTGTGGACGGGCTTCACCTTCGTGGGCTATTTCGTGCCCATCCGCGCACTGGGTGCCGAGTTGCTGGCGCTGCAGGGCAGCTGGCAGATCTTCTGGGTTTTGTTCTACGGCTTTGCCACCTATGGCAATGCGGGCTACATGCGCGAGCAGGTGTGCAAATACATGTGCCCGTATGCACGCTTTCAGAGCGCCATGTTCGACAAGGACACTCTGGTCGTCAGCTACGACCTGGCGCGTGGCGAACCCCGGGGCCCGCGCAGCAAGACCGTGGACCACAAGGCCAAGGGTCTGGGCGACTGCATCGATTGCACGCTGTGCGTGCAGGTCTGCCCCGTGGGCATCGACATCCGCAACGGCCTGCAGTACGAGTGCATCGGCTGCGGCCTGTGCGTGGACGCCTGCAACACCGTGATGGACAAGGTGCACTACCCGCGCGGCCTCATCCGGTATGCCACCGAGAACGCCGTGGCGGCCCGCTGGAGCGGCGCGCAGATGCTGCGCCGCGTGCTGCGGCCCCGCGTGCTCATCTACAGCGCCATCCTGCTCGCGCTGTGCGTGGGGCTCACGGCCAGCCTGGCACTGCGCACCGCCTTCAAGGTCGACGTGGTGCGCGACCGTGCCGCGCTCTCGCGCATCGTCGCGGGTGGGCAGCTTGAGAACATCTACCGCCTGCAGATCATGAACGCCACCGAGGCCGGCCAGCGCTACCGCATCGGCGCGCACGGGATCGATGGGCTCACGGTGGCGTCGGAGGCCGAAGTCGAGATTGGCGCCGCCGAATCGCGCTGGGTGGCCGTGCGCCTGCAGATCCCGTACGGCTCTGCCACGCCCGGCTCGCATCCCGTGCAGTTCGAGATCGAGGCCCTGGGTGGCGGGGGCCATGTCACCGAGAAGTCGGTCTTCCTGGTGCCGCGCTGACCGTGCCCGCCAGACGCTGCCGCCCCTTTGTTGTCCTTGTCCGTCAGGAGTAGTACCCCATGCCATCCCCTTCCGTCGCCGCACCGCCCGCTGCCACCCCCGCGTCTGCTCCCTGGTGGAAATTCGGCCATGTCTGGCTGGTCATTTCCGGCCCGGCCATCGTCGTCGTAGCGGGCTTCGCCACGCTGTGGATCGCCATCGCCCGCCCCGACCCCGTGGTGGCGGAGGACTACTACCAGCAAGGCATCGAGATCAACAAGACGCTGGAGGACAACCCCAGCAGCCTGGCCCCCGCCATGAAGGCGCGCAACCATGCGGCCACGCCCGAGCAGGACAGGCCGCGCTGAAAGCGGCGCAGCCTCCAAACAACGAAACACCCAACGAGCAAAGCGGTTTTGAATTCGATCGGATAACTAGGCGGGGAGCCGCAGACAGTGCTGTAGCACGGCAAGGCTCCCCAACGACGTTAGCCGATTGAAGGCAAAACCGTAACAAGGAGACAAGCCCATGAGATTGCAGCGACTGATGTGGATCGCCTGGCCCGCCTTTCTGACGGCCGGCGTGCTGGAAATGCTGGTCTTTGCCTTCGTGGACCCACAGGACATGCACTGGTTCGGCCAGCCCTTGGCCCTGTCGCGCGAGGGCGTCTACACCATCGCCTTCTTCGTGTTCTGGCTGGTGACCATCGCATCGAGCGCGCTCACCACGCTGCTTTCCATGTCGCCGTTCGAGGTCAACCGCTGCCCGGTGCCCGTGACCGAGCGGCCGGCGGATTGCGCACGGCATAGGATTGACACCCCCTGAGTCGCTTCGCGCCTTCCCCCTCTCTCGCCTCGCTGCGCGAGTCGGGAGTGGGACGCCCCCAGCGCGGCGGGGCGGCCCTTGCGCGGGGGCACTGGCCTTTGCCGCGCCAGTTTTCGTCAGCGGGGGCATGGCCAGGTTGTTGGCCGATACCGAGACCCAGAGCGAGATCGTGTAAGGGAAAGCGAGCCTGGCACAGCTCTTGAATGCGGGCAGTGATGTCCCTACAGTAGCGGGCAGGCCAGCACCATCGCTGTGCCTAAGCCTCGCACCCTCCCGCCATGTACCTGAGCCACGCCCGCGTAGAAATGCTGTCCCGCCTGATGGGCCGGCTGGAGGCTGCCGAACTCCCGGCGAGCGCCCCGCTGCGCCTGGCCGTGGGCAGCGACCTGCTGGCCCTGCTGCAGGCCGACCATTTCGCCTCGTACGCCTGGGACGACGGCGCCCAGCGCTTTGGCGACCGCGCCTCCATCCACATGGACGACGCCAACCTGCAGGCGTACGAGGCGTACTACCAGTACCGCGACCCCATCACCCACCAACTGCGCCAGCGCCGCGAGCCCACCCTGGTCACGCAGATCCTGCCCCAGCAGGAACTGATGAAGACCGAGTTCTTCAACGACTTCCTGGCCCGCGACGGCCTGCACCACGGCGTGAACCTCTTTGCCTGGGACGGCGGGCGCAACCTCGGTGACCTGCGCATCTGGCGCAGCCGCCAGCGCGGGCCGTTCGACCGCGACACGCTGGACCTGCTGCGGCTGGTGCAGCCGGCGTTCACCGGCGCGCTGCGGCGGCTGGGCGCGCGGCCGGCGGACACGGCGCCGGTCGCACCTGTACCCGCTTCACCCGACCCCTGGCAAGGCCTCAACGGCCGCGCCCGCGAAATCGCCCAGGCGCTGTGCGCGGGCTGGCCCGACAAGAAGATCGCCGCCGAGCTGGGGATTGGCTACTCGACGGTGCGCACCCATGTGGATGCGCTATTCGAGCGGTTCGGGGTGCATAACCGGACGGAGTTGGTGCAGAGGCTGCTGGGGGCGAGGCAGTCCCACTGAGGCTGTCCCTGGACCGCGAGTGCGGAGCGAAGGCTTCGCTCGCATTCTTCAACCCATCTGGCCCTGTGGTGCAGGCAAAGCGGACTGACCTTGCTGCCGCCGCAGCACCTGCCCCGCATGCGCATGCACCGTGCGCCCCTGCTCGCAGGCCAGGTGGCCGTTGACGAAGACTGCGTCGATACCAATGCTCGGGGTGGTGGGATGCTCGAAGCTCGCGCGGTCGGCCACGTGGGCCTCGTCGAAGACCACGATGTCGGCTGCATACCCAGGCGCGATCATTCCCCGGTCCGCCAGGCCGAAGCGGCGTGCGCTCAGGCCGGTCATCTTGTAGACGGCGGTCTCCAGCGGGAACAGGCGCTGCTCGCGCGCATAGTGCCCCAGCACGCGCGGGAAGGTGCCCCACAGGCGCGGGTGGGGCACGGCGTCGTGGGCCAGTCCGTCCGATCCGACCATGGTGAGCGGGTGCGCCAGGATGCGGCGCACATCGTCCTCGTGCATGGCGAAGTACACCGCGCCAGCGGGTGCCAACTGCTCCACCAGGGCCTCGGGCGTGCAGCCGCGCTCGCGCGCCAGAGCGAACAGCGAGCGACCGGCGGCGCTGGGGTCGCCGCGCGACCAGGTGACCAATACTTCGCTGGACTGCCCTACGCGCGCGGCCAGCAGCATGGTGGATGAAGCGTTGTAGGGGTAGCAGTCCATGCACACCGGCTGGTGCGCGGCGGCCGCGTCCACGGCGGCCAGGGTCTGCACCGACCTGCCGTGGTTGCGCTGGCCGATGAGCTTGTGGTGCGAGAGCACGGCCTCCACGCCCAGGGCGCGGCCGATGTGCAGGGCCTCGCGCAGCGCGTCGTCGATAGCGTCGGCCTCATCGCGCAGGTGCATGGTGAGGATGCCGCGCGCTGCGGTGAGAGGGGCTCCCACGGCTATCACTTCTTCGGCGGTGGCCGCGCGCGCTGGCGGGTAGTACAGCCCGGTGGACAGGCCACTGGCCCCCGCATCCAGCGCGTCTGCCAGGTCGGCCGCCATGCGGGCCGCCTCTGACGGCGTAGCGGGGCGCTCCAGATCGGCCACGTGGCGCACGCGCAGGGTGGAGTGGCCCACCAGGCACACGGCATTGAGCGCGGGGCGGGCGGCCTGCAGCGCATCGAGGTAGTCCCCAAAGCGCGCGTAGCGCCAGTCGTCGGCGCCCAGCAGGTCCAGCGGGGCCGGGGGCGTGGTGGCGCTCAGCAGTGGCGCCAGGCTGATGCCGCAGTTGCCGGTGACCACCGTGGTCACGCCCTGGGTGAGCTTGGGGTGGGGGCCGTGCGGCGTGCCCAGCAGCAACCGGTCGTCGTGCGTGTGCACGTCGATGAAGCCGGGGCAGACGATGCGGCCTGTGGCGTCATGGTGGGCCCGGGCCGGCTGGCTGCGCAGGTCGCCCACGGCGGTGATGCGGCCCTGGGCCACACCCACGTCAGCGCGCAAGCGGGGTGCACCGCTGCCGTCGACGACCGTGCCCCCAGCGATGATCAGGTCCAGCATGCGGTCAACCCACCTGCGCGCCGGAGCGCTTGACCATCTCGGCCCACATGGGCGATTCCTTCTTCGCGCGCTCCATCAGCCGCTCGGCCGGGCCGGGCGTCACTTCGAAGCCGATGGCGGCGTATTTCTCCTGCACGGTGGGCAGGCGCAGCAAGTCGTTGATGGCCTTGTTCAGCTGTGCCACCAGCGGCTTGGGCAGGCCCGGCGGCGCGACGATGCCGCCCCAGGCCACGGTCTCGTAGCCCTCGACACCGGCCTCGGCCACGGTGGGCGTCTGCGGCAGCAGCGGGCTGCGCGCGGCGCCCGTGACGGCCAGCACGCGCACCCGGCCCGACTGGATGTGCGGGGTGATCGAGCTCAGGTTGTCGAACATCACGTCGACCACGCCGCCCATCAGGTCCTGGATGGCCTGGGGGCTGCCCCGGTAGGGGATGTGCGTCATGGACACACCCGCCATGGACTTGAACAGCTCTCCGCTCAGGTGGCCGGTGGTGCCGCTGCCGGCCGATGCCATGCTCAGGTCGCCCGGCTTCACGCGGGCCAGCGCGATCAGCTCCTTCACGCTGTTGGCCGGCAGATCCTTGCGCACCACCAGCGCGTTCTGCACGAAGCCCAGCAGGGCGATGGGCACCAGGGCATCGGGGTCGTAGGGCAGCCTGGCATACAGCGCGCGGTTGATGGCCAGCGTGCCCACGTTGCCGTAGCCCAGGGTGTAGCCATCGGGTGCGGCGCGGAACACGTCCGCCATGCCGATGCCTCCGCTGGCGCCGGGCTTGTTGTCCACCACGAAGGGCTGGCCGATGGACCTGGCCAGCTCGTTGGTGAGTATGCGCACGATGGCGTCGGGCGAGCCTCCAGCGGCCGAGGGCAGCACCAGGCGGATGGGGCGGTCCGGGTAGCCGGCGGCGGCCTGCGCCCACTGCGGAAGCAGTGCGGCGGCGGACGCGGCGGTGGCCGATTGCAGCCACCGGCGGCGGGTGGCTGCAGCGGGCGACACAGTGGGAGAGGGCCGCGAAGCGGGGGAGGTCATGGGCGCATTCCTTTCGTTGTTGAAGGGCTGATCACGGTGGGAATGCTAGAAACCGCCCCCGTTTTGCACAAACCATGTTTTCTGCGGCTACCATGCAAAATGCTCATGCATCTTTGTGGTGAATGGGGTTTTTCATAGCTGCTCGATGCACCTATCATGTGCATAGCTCATGGAGTAAAGCATGTACCGTGCCCCTTCGACCATGTCGCTGCTGTGCCTGGAAGCCAGCGCGCGGCTGGGCTCGTTCACCGCTGCCGCGCAGGAACTGCACCTCACCCAGGGCGCGGTAAGCCGGCAGATCCAGGCGCTGGAAGAGCGGCTCGACGTGCGCCTGTTCACTCGCCGGCGCGACGCGCTGGTGCCCACCGACGCAGGCCGCTATTACCTCGACGAAGTCGCCCCATTGCTGCAGCGCCTGGAGCGTGCCACGGTGAACGTGATGGCCTTCAAGGGGCGGGGCGGCGGGCTGGCCTTGTCGGTGGGCGCATCGCTGGGCGCGTACTGGCTGATTCCGCACCTGCCTGCCTTCACCCGCGCGCATGGCGAAATCACCCTGAACCTGAGCACGCGCGTGGGGCCGGTGGACTTCAAGACCGGGGCCGCCGACGCCTCGCTGGAGTTCGGCGACGGCCAGCGCCCTGGCCTGCACAGCGACTTCGTGGCTGCGCTGGACCTGTCGCCCTACGCCGCGCCCGCATGGGTAGAGCGCCATGGCGCGCGGGTGGATGCAAGCACACCGCGCGCCGCGCTGCTCAACCACCACACCCTGCCCGATGGGTGGGAGCAGTGGTTCGAATTCGAGCAGATCGGCACCAGCCCGGGGCGCGATGGTCCGCGCTTCGAGATCATGTCCATGGCGCTCAACGCCGCCGTGGCGGGGCTGGGCGTGGTGCTGCTGCCAGCCTACATGGCGCAGGACATGGTGCAGGCCGGCCGGCTGCAGCGCTTGTCCCCCCGCGTGTGGCGCTACGCCAAGGGCTACTACCTGGTCTACCCCGAGGAGTCAGGGCGCCTGCCGGCGCTTCAGACCTTTCGCGCGTGGCTGCTGGGGTTGGCGCGCGAATAGCGCCGGCCCACGGGCCTGCTCGCGGTCTCAACAGGGGCCACGAACAGGCGCTTCGCTCAATCGGCGGCGCGGTACCGGTAGTCCACCGGCACAAACGCGTACTTCCCCTTGCCCTCGTCGCGCAGGTAGCCTACCCCCGGGTACGGAATATGCGCTGCAGCCACCATGCGCCGCTCTTTCGCCAGGCGCGCGAACTGCTGCTTGCGCTGCGCCCTGGCATCGTGGGGCACCACGTCGTAGACGATGGTCACGTCCGGCCGGGGCATCTGCACCGCTTGCACATGCAGGATGTCGCCGATGAATTCCAGCGCCTCGCCGCCCTTGCCCTGCAGCACGAAGAAGGCGTGGCCGGGCGTGTGGCCCGGGGTGGGGCGTGAGCGGATGCCGGGCACCAATTCCACCGCGCCGGTGAAGGGGCGCACTTGGCCCGACTTCACGTAGGGCGCCAGGGCCGTGGTGGCCTGCTCGAAATAGGCCTTGTCGTAGCCGCGCACGCCCTGCTGGTTGGCGAGTGCGAGGAAGAAGTCCAGGTCTGGCTTGCCCACGTGGATCGTTGCGTTGGGAAAGACGCGCTGGCCCTGCGTATCGACCAGGCCACCGCTGTGGTCGGTGTGGATATGGGTGAGCAGCACGTCCTGGATCTGCGCAGGCTCCACGCCCGCGGCCTTGAGGCTGGCAACCAGTTGGCCGCCCGCGCCCGGGCCGAAGAAGGCGCCGGCGCCGGCATCGACCAGCGCCAGGCGGTCACCGGCATAGACCAGGTAGGCGTTGATCGATGCCTCCACCGGGTTGGCGAGGAAGCCGCGCTGCAGCAACTGGTCGGTCTGTGCGGGCGTGGTGTTGGTGAGCAGGGTGTGCAGGTCCTGCGGCACCGTACCGTCGGACAGGGCGACGACCTGTACGCCGCCCACGCTGAAGCGGTAGAAGCCGGCCTGTTGGGTGGCGGTGGGAGCGCTGGCCGGGGCGGCAGGCGCAGCGGCCTGGGCGATGGCCAGAGCGGGGCCGAGCAGCGATGCGGCGACGGCCAGGGAGATCAGGGAGCGGCGTGTTGTGGTCATGTCTTGGAATGGATGAAGTGTGTAGAGGTCTGGTGAATGGCGGTGGCCTCAGGCCACCCGGCCGTGCTGGAACAGCTGGGCCTTGGCATCGGCATCGAGCTCGGCCTTGAAGGCGTGCCTGGTGGCCAGGGCCATGGCCGCAATGGCGGCGGGCCGGGCATTGAGTTCGTCGAAATGGCGCTTGATGTTCGGAAACTTCGCCCACGCCGCGTCGCCTATCAGGTAGGCCAGGCCGCCGCACCAGCCCCAGAGCGACATGTCGATGATGCTGTAGGCGTCATCACCCAGCACATAGCGGCGCGTGGCCAGCCGTGCGTCGAACAGCGCCCAGTGGCGTTCGGCCTCGAACAGGTAGCGGTGCAGCGCATACTCCTTGGGCTCGGGTGCGTAGTGCGTGAAATGCACGGCCTGGCCGGTGAAGGGGCCCAGGCCCGTGGCGGCGAGCATCAGCCACGACAGCATTTCGGCGCGGCCTGCCGCACCGGGAGTGCCGAGAAAGCGCCCGCTCTTCTCGGCCAGGTGCAGCAGGATGGCGGCGCTGTCGAACACCACCGCATCGCCATCGACCAGTGCGGGCACCTTGCCGTTGGGGTTGATGGCGCGGTAGGCGGCGCTGTGCTGCTCGCCTTTGGAGGTATCGATGGGCACCATCTGGTAGGGCAGGCCCAGTTCCTCCAGCAGCAGCGCGACCTTGCGCGGGTTGGGGGTGGGGTGGTAATAAAATTGGATCATCTGAAAACTCACAGTCGGTGCAGTGGAAAGGTGCGCAACGATAGGGCGCACAGGCACCGCAGCGTGAGTCGGAAATGCCGATAGGAGGTATAGGCACCATGGATATCCGGCGTTCCGATCTGCCCTTGTTGATCTCGCTCGATGCGCTGCTCGACGAGCTCAACGTCACACGCGCGGCGCGGCGCCTGAACATCAGCCAGCCCAGCCTGTCGGGCCAGTTGGCCAAGCTGCGCGACCTGTTTGAAGACCCGCTGCTGGTGCCCGCCGAGAACGGCCGTGGCATGGTGCCCACGCACCGCGCGCTGGAGTTGAAACCCCGGCTGAGCGAGGCGCTCAACCAGCTGCGCGGCGCGGTGGAGCTGGGCGACAGCTTCGACCCGGCCACCGCACGCCGCGCCTTCGTGATCGCTGCCAACGACAGCGTGTTCAGCATCCTCGGCCTGGCGGCGCTGGGCCGCATCGTGGGCATCGGCAACCCGGACCTGCGCGTGAGCTTCGTGCCTGCGGCCGACTCCGGGCTGGTGGAACGCATGGAGCGCGGCGAGGTGGACCTGTACCTGGGCGATGTGGGCAAGGTGCCGGGCCCGCTCAAGTCGCGCTTTCTGATGGGCGATCGCTTCGAGATGGCGCAGCGCATCGGCCACCCGCGCGGCAAGGTGGCCGCCACGCTCGACGAATACTGCGGCCTCTCGCATGTGCTGGTCTCGCAGGTGGGCCACCCGCACAGCCAGATCGACGACCTGCTCGCGGCCCTGTCACGCAGCCGGCGCGTGGTGGTTACCGTGCCCAGCTACAACCAGGTGGCCCTGGTGCTCACGCACACCGACTGCGTGGCCACCCTGCCCAGCCACCTGCTGCGCCGCTACGCGCAGATCCTGGAGATACTGCCCGCGCCGTTCGAAATACCGCCCTTCAACCTGGCCATGGCCTGGCACACCCGCGCGCAGGCCGATGCGGGGCACCGCTGGCTGCGCGAACTGTTCGTCACGGCGGTAGCGGAGCAGGCGGGTGAAGAAGCAGTCAACCCGCCTGCGCAGGATTAGAGCCTGGGCGCGGGCAGTCTGCCCAGCACTTTCTCGATTTCCAGGCCAATGGCCAGCAGCCTGCGGTCGCTGCCCACGGGCCCGTCAATCTCCAGCCCCACGGGCAGTCCGGCGCTGGTCAGGCCGGCAGGCACCGAGAGGCCTGGGATGCCGGCATTGCTGCCGGGGTCGGTGTTGCGGATGAAGGTGGCGAATGTGTCCGCATCCGCGCCGCCGTTGACCTTGACGGTGGACGAGCCCTTGGCCCGATCCATGGGCACGGCCGGCAGTGGCGTGGTCGGGAACAGCAGGGCATCGAATTGGCCCTGCGCAAAGGTGGTGGCATACAGCGCCTGCAGCTGTGGCCGGTGCACGGCCATGGCCTCGGGGTAGGCGGCGCCGAAGGCGTCGGCGGTGATGGCACCGAAGGCGCCCTGCACGTCGGGGCTGGCCACCTTGGCCGCGACCTCGGCCACCGTCTTCACGGGGGCGTTGTTGGCCGCAAGGTAGGCGGGCAGGTCGGCCACGGGCTCGTGCAGCGCGATCTGGAACGACATCTTTTCGTTGAGCGGCAGCAGTTGCGCCATGTCCACCTCCACCAGCGTGGCGCCGGCCGCGCGCAGTTGGGCCAGGGCGGCGTTCACCACCGTGGCCAGCGAGGCATCGAGCCCCGCCCACAGCGGGCGCGGCAGGCCCAGGCGCACGCGGGACAGCGGCATGGCGGGCAGGCTGGCATCGCCGGTAATCACCGCATCGAGCAGCGCCACGTCGGCCACGGTGCGGCCCATGGGGCCCACGGTGTCGCGCGTGTGGCTGATGGGCACCACAGCCAATGGGTCGTGGTAGCGCCGCTCGGCGCCGCCATTGCCCACCGAAGGGCGCAGGCCCACGATGCCGCACAGGGCGGCAGGTACGCGGGTGGAGCCGCCCGTGTCCGTGCCCAAACCGGCCGCCACCATGCGCGCGGCAATGGCTGCGGCCGTGCCGCCCGACGAGCCCCCGGGGATGCGCGTGGGGTCGTAGGGGTTGCCCACGGCGCCGGCGAACGGCGAGAAATTGGTGCTGGTGATGCCGAAGGCCAGCTCGTGCAAGTTGGCCTTGCCCAGCACGATGGCGCCCGCGTCAATGAGCTTTTGCAGCGAGGGCGCCGTGCGCGGTGGCTTGAATCCCTTCAGCGCGGGCGTGCCGCCCGTGGTGGGCAGGTCGGCGGTGTTGATGTTGTCCTTGGCCACGATCACCAGGCCCGCCAGCGGGCCGAGCGGCGCACCGGATGCCCGTGCCGCGTCGATGCGCCGCGCGGCGGCCAGGGCGCCGGCTTCGTCGAGTGTGATGAGGGCATTGAGGGATCGCAGCGCCTTGGCCCGCGCCACCAGGGCGGCCACATAGTCCAGGGCCTTCAGCCTGCCGCCCTTGATCTGTGCGATGGCCTGCGCGGACGTCAGCTGGGTGAGGTCCGACGGCGTGGAGGCCGTGCTCGCGCAGGCGGCCAGCCAGGCGGGGGCGGTGAGGGTGCCGGCCAGGGCGCCAGTGCGTTGCAGAAACCGGCGGCGGGGCTGGGGCGAGGGGTGGCTCATGAAGGTGCTCCTGAAGGTCGAAACTCGAAGCCTTCAGGTTATCGGCGCCTGGCCGGGCGCGGTATCCCCAGGATTGAGGAGGGGGGTGTGGTGCGGCGGCATCTCCTTGACAACCTGTCCAGTGCGGCGCGTGGTGCGCTCCCTACAATCCCATCGCAAGCAACGCAAGGCCAGCCGCCGCTGCGCCAGAACCATCCAGGGAGCGAGAGAAGACATGGATACCAAGGCCATTGATGGCTACACCCGACAGTACCTGTGGGACCGGTTGGAGCAGGCCGACTATTTCGACTGGTGCCGCAAGGAGGAGTACCGGCAATTGAGGGCCCTGTACTTCGATGGGGTCGTTGAGGAGTTTCCCAAGACCTTCGTCACCTGCCGCGAACTGGTCTGGAGCCCTCTGAGAGGCGAAGCGCACTGGCAGTCGGTTCTGCAGGCGCGCCGCCGGTACCAGCACATCGACACCGAAGAGACCTTCATCTCGGAAGTCTTTGGCGAGGAATACGCGGTGGAGCAACTCGAGGGTCTGCTGGTCAACCACGACCAGCAGCACTACGGCATGGCGATCGACGACCAGGTCGCGTTGATCGAGTTTCTGGGAGTCGAGCGCCTGCCTTCGCGATCAGTCTGTACCGCACTGGGCGCATGGAGCGCTGAAATGTGGCTGTGGCTGGCGGCAGAGGGCCGGGGCGAGTACGGAATTGCGGGCCTGAGCGACACCCGGGGGACCCGGCTGCGCGACCTGTTCTACCGCCTTCTTTCCGAGGCCCCGGTGGCTGTGAAGGGCGCGCGCCTGGTACCGACCGAAGAGCGGATCGGCTGGAGCGACTTCCATGCGCAAGACCTGCATGAAAGTTTCAAGCTGCTGTTCAAGCACCTCTACAACTACCGCGTGCCCAAGAAGCTCGCCTGCGACCCCGGGCCCCGGTTGCAGTTCGTGGAATCCATGCGCAATGACCTCGAGTCGGACCGCGCACCGCCGATCCTGCGCGAGCTGTGGGACCTGTGGCAATCGCGCAAAGCCGAGGCCAAGGCCAAGGCCGCCGCCAAGAAGGCAAACAAGGCCCAGGCCTGCTGACCAGCATGTCCACCGAATACATCGTCGCCCTCGAAGCCGGCTGGGGCACTGCAGACCGCGCGCTGGCACAGCTGGCATTCGCGCTGGTGCAGTCGCGGGCCGCGCCCTACAAGATCGAAACGGCGTTCGAAGCCTTCGGCAAGGAGGCAGAGCAGGGGCTGTCCGACATCCTGGACGAACACTCCCACCTGTTCCGGTCGCTGCAAACCTTCACGCACAGTGAGCAGGGCGTTGCATTGCGCTGGAGCGGCTATGGCAGCGGCGAGCCGTTTCTGGAGCAGGTCCTCCTCCTGCTGCGCACCCTCGGCTTCGATGGCGCTCGGGGGCAGGCGGTGGGTGACGAGGGGGCCTGGCACTGCCGCGTCGTGGGCGATGAACTGCACTGCGAGTACATCGAAGAGCAGCCCTGAAGGCGCTTCAGCGCCACTACAGGAACAGAACCACCCGATCCCCCGCGGCCCGCGAGCAGCAGGCCATCATGCGCTGGTTGGCCTGGCGCTCGGTCTTGGTCAGCACCTTGTCGCGGTGGTCGATGTCGCCGCTGGCCACCTGCACCTCGCAGGCGCCGCACAGGCCCTCGCCGCAATCGCAGGGCACATCGACGCCCGCTGCCTGCAGCGCCTGCAGCAGGGTCTGGTGGCGGGGCACCTCGATGGTGAGGCCCGAGTCCTTTAGCTCGGCGACGAAGGCGTGCTCCTTGCTCGGGTCGAGCGCTGCGTTGTCGGTGCTGAAGTGCTCGAAGCGCAGCACGCTCTCGGGCCAGTGCTCGCCCAGGGTTTCGAGTTCGGCGATCAACCGGTCCGGCCCGCAGGCATAGACGCGGGTGGCGCCGTCCACATGCCGCAGCATCGCGGGCAGGTCCATGCGCTGGCCCTCGGTCTTGATGTGCAGGGTGGCGTGGCCGGCATGGTCCTTCAGTACCCGGCCCAGCAGCGCCATGTTCTGGCGCGAGCGGCCCGCGTAGTGCAGCGCGTAGGGCAGGCCCAGGGCCTTGAGTCGGTCGGCCATGGCGAGGATGGGCGTGATGCCGATGCCTGCGGCCAGCAGGATGTGGTGAGTGCCCGCTTCGTCAACGCGAAACAGGTTCTTCGGCCCGGCCAGCTGCAGTTCGTCACCGGGCTGCAAGGTGTCGCAGAAGTGCCGCGATCCACCTCGGCCGCCTTCTTCACGCTGCACGACGATCTCGTAGCAGCCGGGGTGGGCGCCAGATCCGCACAGCGAGTACTTGCGGCGGTGGCCCCCGGCGATGAGGTCGATGTGCGAGCCCGCACTCCAGGCCGGCAGGGGCGTGCTGCCGGCCGCGGCGATCACGAAGCGGTAGAGGCCTTCGCCCTCGGCGATCTTGTCCTTGAGCACCACCGCGCGGGCAATGCCGTCCTTGGGCGGCGGGCCGATCTGGAACCTGGCGAGGACGGCAGGCGCCTTGTCGGCCTGGCGCTCGGGGTTCTGCAGCGGATCCCACTGCACCCACAGCGCCGACGGGCCGCGGAACGAGGTGTTCGAGAGGAACTCGAACTGCTGCCCTTCGACGAGCGCGATGTGCGGCAGGCGGCGCACGAACTCTTCGAGGAAGATGCGCATCTGCATGCGCCCGATGTTCTTGCCCATGCACTGGTGCGCGCCGTAGCCGAAGGTCAGGTGCTCGACGGCGTTTTCGCGGTGCAGGTCCACGCGGTCGGGGTCTTCGAAGTGGCTGGCGTCCGCATTGGCCGATGCCTGGAACAGCAGCAGCTTGCCGCCCTGCGGGATCTTCACGCCGCCGACCTCGGTGTCGCGTGTGGCCATGCGCCGCCAGGCGATGATGGAGCCCGCCACGCGCAGGCATTCCTCCACCGCATTGGGTATCAGAGCGGGCTGTGCGCAGATTTCCTCCCACGCATGGCGGTGCGACAGCAGTGTCATGAAGGCGTTGGCCGTGGCGTTCGACGTGGTCTCGTGCGCGGCGGCCAGGATGGCCATCATCATCGAGCGCAGGTACGACTTGGTCACGATGTCCGGGTGCGCGTGGTGCTGGCGGATCGAGTCGTACATCCAGCCTTGGCCATCGGGCTGGGCCATCATGGTGTCCAGGATGCCCTGAGCGGTCTGCCAGAAGCGGCCCACGTTGTGGGCGATCTCCAATTGCTCCTGCGCCGTGGGCCGGCCCCAGGTGTTCAGGGTGTGCGCCACCGCGAAGTTGCGCAACTGCTCTGCCCCTTCATCCGGCACCCCGAGGAAGTGCAGCGCGATGGTCAGCGGAATCTCGTAGAACATGTCGGCCACCAGGTTCGCACGCCCCTTGTCCACGAAGCGGTCCATGTATTGGCGCGCCAGGTCGCGGATGGGCTGCTCGTAGTCCATCAGGCGCTCGGGCATGAAGGCGTCCATCAGCAGGCGCCGGCGCGCCATGTGGTCCGGCTCGTCCTCGTTGACCATGGTGCGGTTCATCGCGAAGCCATAGCTCTTGAGGATGGCCAGCACCTCCTCGGTGGCGGGCGTGATCTTTTCGAGCGCGACCGAGGGCGAGAACAGGATGTTGTCGCGGAACACCGCCTTCACGTCCTCGTAGCGCGTCACCACCCAGTAGCCCAACTCGGGGCTGTAGAAGACAGGCTCCTCCTCGCGCGCCCAGCGCACCACCTCGGCCGGGTTTTGCTGGTAGCTGGCGGCGAACGGGTCGAACGCCGCCGCACGCGCGCTCACGGGGCAGCCCGTGGGGCTTTTCTGGGCGGCGGCCATCGCGGCATGGTCGACCGGGCAGCGGGAGGCGTTGGCGGGGGCAGTCATCGTAAATCTCCTTTTGCGTAAATGTATTACGCAATGTAGCGACAATGATTCGGGTTTACCCTGGGTTGCCTTGGTAGCCCATGGCGCGGCTGATGAGCCGCGCTTCCTGCAGCAGTGCGGGGCAGATGGCGCCATCGGGCCGCAGGTCGAAGCCACCCGTGGCCCCCAGGGTGGTTAGGCAGGCGCACACATTGCCGGTGGCGTCGAAGACCGGCGCCGCGAGCGCACTGATGCCCTTGAGCAGCGAGTCGTGGGCGACGGCCCAGCCCCGCGCTCGCACTTGCTGTCGCAACTGCTCGACGGGCCGGGTGCCGTCGAGCTGCGCGCGCCTGTCCGCAGAGGCCTCGGCCAGCTCCTGCTCGGCCATGTCGATCACCAGCCGGTCGCTGGAGAAACCCAGAAACACCCGGCCCGTGGCCGACCACAGCGTGGAGAGCACCGAGCCCGCGCGGATGTTCACCGTGACGGGCAGGGTGGGTTCTTCCATGCGCAGCACGGTGGCCCCCTTGTTGCCCATGACCGCCAGGAAGGCGGTGACCTCCAGCGCCTGGCGCAGCCGCTGCAGGGACGCCTCGCCCAGGCGGATGGGGTCGCACTGGCGCAGGGCCGCCAGGCCAATGGCAATCGACTCCTGCGCCAGGTAGTAGTGCTGGTTGACGGGCGACTGCTCGACAAAGCCCTGCTGGCACAGGCTGGCCAGGTAGCGATGCACCTTGGCAGGGCTCTCGTCCACCTCGGCGGCCGTGGCGGTCAGGCTGGCCGCACCGCCCAGGCGGGTCAGCGCCTTGAGCACGCTGAGCCCCATTTCGGCCGATTGGACGCGTTGCCGGCGGTCGGCCACCCGGGCCGTGGAAGGGGATGTGGTCATGGTGTTTTGGTCGAAAACCTAGGGTAAACGCTGCCCCAGGCTATTACGCATAGCGGAGTAACATCACGCAGATATTAATCCCCTGAGGTGCAGACATGTTGAAGAATCGTCGCTTGTTGGCTGGAATGCTCGCTCTGCCGGCCCTGCTGGCCTGGGCCGCCCCGGCCAGCGCGCAAACCTACCCGGCCAAGGCCATCCGCTGGCTGGTGCCGTACCCGGCGGGCGGCGGCTCCGATTTTCTTGCGCGCACCGTGGGCCAGCAGCTGTCGACCCAGGTCGGCCAGCCGGTGCTGATCGACAACAAGCCCGGTGGCAACACGGCCATCGCCGCCGTGGAAACGGGCCGCGCCGCGCCCGACGGCTACACCATCCTGTCGGCCGACAACGGCACCATGGTGTTCAACCCGGCGCTGTACAGCAAGCTGACCTACAACCCCAGCAAGGACCTGCTGCCCGTGACGCTGATGGGCAAGTTCCCGATGATCCTGGTGGTCAACCCGGGCGCCGACTTCAAGGACGCCAAGGACTTCGTCGCCAAGGCCAAGGCCAAGCCCGGCGCCATGAGCTTCGGCTCGGCCGGCGCAGGCAGCCCGCACCACCTGGCGATGGAGCTGCTCAAGGTCGATGCCGGCCTGTTCATGACCCACATCCCCTACCGCGGCGCTGCGCCGGCGCTCACGGACCTGGCCGGCGGGCAGATCCCGGCCATGATGGTTGACCTGGCCGCCGGTGGCGCCTTCATCAAGGCCGGCAAGGTGCGCCCGCTGGCGGTGGCCAGCGCCAAGCGGCTGCCGCAGCTGCCCGATGTGCCGACCTTCGCCGAACTGGGCTTCAAGAACGTCGAGGCGTCTGCCCAGGTGGGCATCGTCGCGCCCGCAGGCACGCCGGCGGACGTGGTGGCTGCCCTGCAAAAGCAGGTGGCTGCCGCCATCAACCAGCCTGCGGTCAAGCAAAAGCTGGTGGACTTCGGCATCGAGCCCGTGGCCAGCACGCCGGCCCAGTATGCAGACCTGATCCGCACCGAGACGGACCGGTGGCACAAGCTGATCAAGGCGCAGCGCATTACCCTGGACTGACGCCCCTGGCAAGATCCCAAGACCCCATGGCGCCTACTGATTTGCGCCGGGTCTGGTGCCATCGTGCCACTCCCCGTTACAGTTGAAAACTCATCAGTTCAACTCAATACCGGAGAGTTTCATGCTGTCACGCCGCCATTTCCTGGGTGCTGGGCTTGCCGCCCCTGCTTTTTACGCTGCGGGCTCGTTCGTGCCTGTGTGGGCGCAGAATGCGCCCAACTTCGGTACGCCCACCCTGCCCAACCCCGGCTTTCGGCGCATGAAGGTGGGCGATGTGGAGGTGGTGGCGCTGGCCGATGGCGTCACGCGCCGCCCGCTGGGCGAGGAGTTCGTGAAAAACGCGCCGCTGGCCGAAGTGCGTGCGCTGCTCACCTCGCAGGGCCTGCCCACGGACTACATCGACGTGCCCTACACCCCCTTCCTGGTGGTGGCAGGCGGGCGCAAAATCCTGATCGACACGGGCCTGGGCGAGTTTGGCGGCCCCACCACCGGCAAGCTGCTCGACAGCCTGGCCGCTGCAGGCCTGAAGGCCGATGACATCGACACCGTGCTCATCAGCCACTACCACGGCGACCACATCAACGGTATTCGCAATAAGGCGGGCGCGCCGACCTTCCCAAAGGCCAAGGTGCTGGTGCCGGCCGCCGAGCATGCCTTCTGGATGGACGATGCCCGCATGGCGGCTGCGCCCGCGGGCATGAAGGGCGCCTTCGAGAATGTGCGCCGCACCTTTGCCACCATGCCGGCCGACACGCTGGTGCAGTTCGGGGCGGGTACCGAAGTGGCACCGGGCATCCAGTCCGTGGCGGCCTACGGGCACACGCCGGGCCACACCCTGTTTGAGCTCAAGTCCGCCGGCCAGAACTTCTTTTACGTGGCTGACCTGACCAACGTGCCGGCCCTGTTCGCACGCAACCCCGACTGGGCCGTGACCTTCGACATGGATGCCGAGGCCGCACGCAAGGTGCGGCGCGAGGTGTTCCAGCGCATCACCGCCAGCAATGCCATGCTGGGGGGCTTTCACTTCCCGTTCCCGGCTTTCGGGCGCATGGCGGCATCGGGCAATGGCTATGCGTTCCAGCCCGCAGCCTGAAGTGGCCGTTGGCCGGCGCACCGTGCTGGGCGCCGGGCTGGCGTTGACCACGCTGCATGCCTGGGCCGCCCAGGACCCCGAGGCCGAGGCCCTGCTGCGCAAGGGCGGGGTGGTGGCTGCGTTCCGCCACGCGCTGGCGCCCGGCACCTTCGATCCACCGGGGTTTCGCCTGGGCGACTGCGGCACGCAGCGCAACCTCAGCGAAGAAGGGCGCGAGCAGGCACGGCGCACCGGCGTGTGGTTCAAGGAGCGCCAGCTGCAGCCGGCCAAGGTGCTTTCGAGCCCCTGGTGCCGCTGCATCGACAGTGCCACGCTGGCCTTTGCCGCCCCCCAGGTGTGGCCCGCGCTGGGTTCGCCGCGCGGCGCGCCGGAGACCACCGGTGCCAGCCACCTGCGCGAGCTGCGCCAGGCGCTGGTGGCCGCGTCGGCACGGGGCGCAAGCTTCGAGGCCTGGTTCACCCATATGTTCGTGCTGTCCGATCTGGCCAGCACCAACACCAGTTCGGGCGAGGCGCTGATCCTGCGCGCGGACCGCAGCGGCAAGACCGAGGTGCTAGCCCGCCTGCAAGTCTCTTAGCTACAGGTCTGCGAGTTGACGATGCGCTTGAGCGCATCGGTGTCCAGGATGCGCACATGGCGCTGCTTGACCTCGACGATGCCGTCCTCGGCGAACTTGGAGAAGGTGCGGCTCACGGTTTCGAGCTTGAGGCCCAGGTAGCTGCCGATTTCCTCGCGCGTCATGCGCAGCACCAGCTCGGACTGCGAGAACCCGCGCGCGTGCAGGCGCTGCACCAGATTGAGCAGAAAGGCGGCCAGGCGCTCTTCGGCGCGCATGCTGCCCAGCAGCAGCATCACGCCGTGCTCGCGCACGATCTCGCGGCTCATGATCTTGTGCACATGGTGCTGCAGGGCCGTGACCTCGCGCGAGAGCTCCTCGATGCGGTCGAACGGCATCACGCAGACCTCGGCATCTTCGAGCGCCACGGCGTCGCAGGTATGGTGGTCGTTGACGATGCCGTCCAGGCCGATGATCTCGCCCGCCATCTGAAAGCCCGTCACCTGGTCGCGCCCGTCCTCGGTGGCCACGCAGGTCTTGAAGAAGCCGGTGCGGATGGCGTAGAGCGAGGTGAACACCTCGCCGTTGTGGAACAGCGTGCCCCCCCGCTTGACCTTGCGCCGCACGGCCACGATCTCGTCGATGCGCGTGAGCTGCTCGTCGTTCAGGCCCACGGGCATGCACAGCTCACGCAGGTTGCAGTTGGAGCAGGCGACTTTGATGGTGAGCGGGTTCATGGGCACAGCAGCTGATTGGGGGTGCGAACGGATCGCATCCGGGGGGAGGAGCGTGGTGGTGGCTGACATGCATCAAATTGTGGGCCCTGCGACTCCGTGATCACTTGATCTGCGTCAAGGTCGGTGGGCAAAGGCTGCGGCACAGTCAGTACCCAACAAGGAACCGCTCCCCATGACCGCTGTGACGCCCGAACTTCTGAGCCGCTTCGACGTGCCTGGTCCCCGCTACACCTCTTACCCCACGGCTGACCGTTTCGTCGAGGCTTTCGGAGAAGACGAGTATGTGCTGGCCCTGGCCCAGCGCAAGGCGGGCACGCCGGGCAAGGCGTTGCCGCTGTCGCTGTATGTTCACATTCCGTTCTGCGAGTCGCTGTGCTACTACTGCGCCTGCAACAAGATCATCACCAAGCACCACGACCGGGGCGATGTGTACCTGCGCTACCTGGCGCGCGAGGTGGAGCTGCACACGGCCCACTGCGGTACGGGCCAGGTGGTGAGCCAGCTGCACCTGGGCGGGGGCACGCCCACCTTTCTGTCGGACGACAAGCTGCGCGAGCTGATGGCGGTGCTCAGGCGCAGCTTCACGTTTGCGCCGGGCGGCGAATACTCCATCGAGGTGGACCCGCGCACCGTGACCCCCGAGCGCCTGGCGGTGCTGGCCGAGTTGGGGTTCAACCGCCTGAGCTTTGGCGTGCAGGATTTTGATGCCGATGTGCAAAAGGCCGTGCACCGCGTGCAGCCGGCCGCGCAGGTGTTTGCGCTGGTGGAGGCGGCGCGCAGCCTTGGGTTTGACTCGGTCAACGTGGACCTGATCTATGGCCTGCCGCGGCAGACTCCAGAATCCTTCGACCGCACGCTGGAGCAGGTCAAGCAGCTGCGGCCCGACCGCATTGCGCTGTATGCCTATGCCCACCTGCCCGAGCGCTTCAAGCCTCAGCGGCGCATCGTGCCGGCCGAGCTGCCGGCGGCGCCTTCCAAGGTGGCCATGCTCTCGCGCTCGCTGCAGCAGTTCATGGACGCGGGCTATGTGTACGTGGGCATGGACCACTTCGCCCTGCCCACCGACGCGCTGGCCGTGGCCAAGCGCCAGGGGCGGCTGCACCGCAACTTCCAGGGCTACAGCACCCAGCCCGACTGCGACCTGATCGCCCTCGGAGTCTCGGCCATCGGCCGGGTGGGCGCCACCTACAGCCAGAACGCCAAGACCCTGGATGAGTACTACGACCTGCTGGACCAGGGCCGCCTGCCCGTGGTGCGCGGCCTGGCCCTGAACCGCGACGACCTGGTGCGCCGCGCCGTGATCATGGCGCTGATGTGCCAGGGCGAGTTGCTGTTCGAATCCATCGAGGCGGGCTGGCTCATCGACTTCCGGCGCACCTTTGCGTCCGAACTGGAGCAGCTCGCGGGCCTGCAGGCGCAGGGCCTGGTGAGCGTGACGGAGGAGGGGATCACCGTCTCGGCCATGGGCTGGTTCTTCGTGCGCGGCATCGCCATGG
Organism: Acidovorax sp. LjRoot66; assembly: GCF_964253305.1. NCBI lineage: Bacteria > Pseudomonadati > Pseudomonadota > Betaproteobacteria > Burkholderiales > Comamonadaceae > Acidovorax > Acidovorax sp. LjRoot66. The sequence goes on along the minus strand of NZ_CAXUQU020000001.1, from coordinate 5,076,360 downwards.
TGTTCGACCGCTACCTGCAGGCCGACCGCAACCGCGCCAGATTCTCCCGGATCATCTGACCATGCTGGCCACCCTGGGCTGGACCGCGCTGCTGATGGGCCTGGCCGGTGGCCCGCACTGCCTGGCCATGTGCGCGGCGCCGTGCGGGGCGCTGGTGGGGCAGGGTGGGGAACAACCCGTTCGCTGGGCCGGGCAGGGGGGCGCGGGGCTGGCCGAACCCGCACCATCGCTTGCGCTGGGCCGGCTGCTGGCCTTCCATGGCGGGCGGGTCGCCGGCTACGCTGGCCTGGGCGCGGCTGCTGCCCTGGCCATGGATAGCCTGGCCTGGCTGACCCAGCGCACCGCTGCGCTGCAGCCGGCCTGGACCTTTTTGCACCTGGCCATGATGGCCTGGGGCCTCTTGCTCCTGGTGCAGGCGCGCCAGCCGGCCTGGGTGGAAGGCCTGGGCCGCTCGGTGTGGCGGCGCGTGCAGCCCCTCACGGCGGGGGCGGGCGGTGTGGGTGCGGCCGGGCTGCTCTGGGCGCTGATGCCCTGCGGCCTGCTGTACTCGGCCCTGCTGGTGGCGGCGCTCAGCGGTGGGCCGGTGCAGGGGGGCGCCACCATGGCGCTGTTCGCCCTGGGCAGTGGCCTGTGGCTGGTGGGCGGGCCGTGGCTGTGGTCGCGCCTGCGCAGCCGCATCAACCAGGCCCGGGCCGACTGGGGCACGCGCGTGGCCGGGGGGCTGCTGTGCGCGGCGGCCGGCTGGGCGCTGTGGATGGACCTGGTCTACAAGCCTTCGCTGTGGTGCCGGTGAGACAGCCGGTCAGCCGCCAGCTGTTGTTTTGCGCGTCCTACGCAGTTGCACGGATCGCAGGGCCGCCTGATCGGTGCATTGCCAGGGCTCTGCGTCTGCAGGGGGGCGGCCTGGAGCGAAACGCGGCTTTGGCGCAACGCTCCGGTGCAGGGTTTTCCCCGGGGTGTCGTGCATTGCATCACCGAATTCGGGACAGTATCGCCATGGCTATGTCCTATGACATTGCAGGACAAGACAGGCCTTCAGAACTGGTGATAATGGTGTAACCAATGGTGGCAGCGATGCCGCCGTGCTTCCACCCGTACGCCCCGAAGTGAATTCTTCCATCCTCATCGACATCAGCCAGCTGCGCATCGGCATGTACATCCAGCTCGACCTGGGCTGGATGCACCATCCGTTTCCGGTGAGCAGTTTCCGGGTGGCGTCTGCCGAGCAGATCGCCACCTTGCGCGAACTGGGGCTGACGGAGGTGCGCTACGTCCCCAAGAAGAGCGATCCCGACCTGCGCGAGCTGGCGCTGCCCCCGGTGGGCAGCCACCAGGAGGCGCCGCCCGCCGACGCTCCAGGTGCCGTGCGGGAGGCGACGGCCCCCGCTCCGCTGGCTGTGCCACCCGACCCCGCTGTGGATGAAGCCGCCGCCCGCCGGCGCCGGCTGCTGGAGGCGCAGAACCGTGCCCTGGCCCAGTGCAACCAGCGCTTTGGCGAGGCCACGCGCCGTTATGTGGCGCTGGAGAAGGTGGTCGTGGACCATCCCGAGCGCGCCCGCACCGACGGCGAAGTGCTGGTGGCCGGCTGCGTCAGCGACCTGCTCAACAACGGCGATTCGGTGATCCGCCTGCTCTCCGAAGGCGTGGGCGAGCCCGGGGCGCTGCACCCCGTGAACGTGCTTGTCGTCAGCCTGCTGCTGGGCAAGGCCCTGGGCATGAAGGCCGAGGACCTGCAGGACCTGGGGGTGGCCGCCCTGATCCATGACGTGGGCAAGATGCGCCTGCCCGACGCATTCAAGAACGTACAGGCCCACATGCCCGCGCCCGACCGCGCCCGCTACGAGGGCCATGTGCGTGAATCCGTGGCGCTGGCGGGCCGTATGGGCCTGGGCAAGCCGGTGCTGCTGGCCATTGCGCAGCACCATGAAATGGTGGACGGCAGCGGTTTTCCGATGCGGCTCACGGCGGCAGACCTCTCGCGCCCCGGCCAGGTGCTGGCGCTGGTGAACCACTACGACCGCCTGTGCAGCCCCGGCAGCGGCATGGGCGGGCTGACCCCGCACGAGGCGCTGTCCGTCATCTTCGCCCAGCACAAGGCGCGCTTCGACGCCGTGGTGCTGGGGGCCTTCATCCGCATGATGGGGGTGTACCCGCCGGGCTCCATCGTGCAGCTGGTCAACGACCGCTACGCCATCGTGGCCTCGGTCAACTCCTCGCGGCCGCTGCGCCCCAAGGTCATCGTGCACGACCCGCGCGTGCCCAAGGACGAGGCGCCCATCCTGGACCTGGAGACGGTGCCCGAGCTCGGTATCCGCCGCAGCCTCAAGCCCGCACAGCTGCCGCGCGAGGCGCTCGACTACCTGTCGCCGCGCAAGCGCATCTGCTACTTCTTCGAGCGTGCCGTGGCCCCCGTCCCCGACGAGGGTGGAGCGTGATCCGGCCGCTGCCGCAGGCATGGATCGACGGTTTGCTGGAGGCGGTATGGCTCGTCGATGAAAAGACCCTGTACATCCTGGCCGCCAACCAGGCGGCCGAGCACCTGACGGGCCTGACCATCGCCGACATGCTGGGCACGCCGGTCACCCTGCTGGCGGCCACGCCGCAGGACCAGATCTTCTGGAGCCAGCCGGCCGCCGTGGTAGCCGACGGCATCCATTCGCACACCAGCGTGCTGCACGCCACCGGCATCCTGGTGGCGGTGGAGCGGCGCGTGACGCGCGTGCCCCGGCTCGAAGGCGGCACGGCCTTCCTCGTCACCATGGTGGACCGAAGCCACCAGCAGGCCACCGAGCGCGAGCTCGAAACCCTGTTGGCCGAGCTGCGTGCCACGCTCGATTCGGCCGCCGACGGCATGCTCGTGTGCGGCCTCGATGGGCGGGTGCGCGCCTTCAACCAGCGGCTGGCCCAGCTGTGGAACGTGCCGGCCCCGCTGCTGGTGCGCCGCGACGACGAGGCCTTGTTTGCCCACATGGCCGACCAGGTGGCCGACGTGCCCACCTATGTCGAGCGCCTGGCCGCCGTGGTGGCCGAGCCCATGCAGGAGAGCATCGACATCCTCGGGCTGCGCAACGGCATGAGCCTGGAGCGCCGCTCGGTGCCCCAGTTCAGCCAGGGGCGCGCCGTGGGGCGGGTGTATTCGTTTCGCGACATCACGCGCCAGAACGAGGTGCAGGCCAGCCTGCGCCTGGCGGCGCGGGTGTTCGAGTCGAGCATGGACGCGATCTTCATCGCCGACAGCCACCACCGCCTGATGCGCATGAACCCCGGCTGCGAGCGCCTGGTGGGCAAGACCGCGCGCGCCTTCGAGGGTGCGGCTGCAGCCTCGCTGTTCGGTGGCGGGCCCGATGCCGACTTCATGGCCCAGGTCGAGGCCGGCTGGGCGCGCGAGGGCTTCTGGGAGGGCGAGTTGTGGCTGCCCCGCGAAAACGACGCCTACTGCGCCGTGCAGCTGTCCTGGGTGGCGCTGCGCGACGACGAGGACCGGCTGGTGCAGAGCATCGGCTTCATGCGCGACCTCACCTTGCAGCATGCCGCGCAAAAACGCATCGAGGAGCTGGCCTACAGCGATGTGCTCACCGGCCTGCCCAACCGCCTGCTGCTGTCGCAGCGCGTGGACACCGCCATCCAGGGCGCGCGCCAGAGCGATACCGGCTTTGCCATTCTGTTCCTGGACCTGGACCGCTTCAAGATCATCAACGACTCGCTGGGCCACCCGTTCGGCGACCGCGTGCTGCAGTTGGTGGCCGAGCGCCTGCAGACCTGCCTGCGCCAGACCGACATGCTGTGCCGCCTGGGCGGCGACGAGTTTGTGATCTACCTGCACGGCGGCGATGCCGTGGTGGCCGAGAGCGTGGCGCGCCGCATTCTCGACGAGATGCTACGCCCCTTCACGCTCGACAACATGGGTTTTTCGATCCAGTGCAGCATCGGCATGGCGCTGTACCCGCAGGACGGCAGCTCGCTGGACGAGCTCATCAAGCAGGCCGACACGGCCATGTACCAGGTCAAGGAACGCGGGCGGGGCAGCTACGGCTTCTACCAGCCGCAGATGAACGCCAACCTGCTCTCGCGCATGAAGCTGGAGCACGCCATGCGCCAGGCCCTGGGCGAGCAGCGCATGGCCGTGCACTACCAGCCGCAGGTGAGCATGGAGACCGGTGCCATCACCGGCGCCGAGGCGCTGATACGCTGGACCGACCCCGAATTCGGCTCCGTCTCGCCCGGCATGTTCATCCCGCTGGCCGAAGAATCGGGCTACATCGTCACGCTGGGCGCCTGGGTGATGGAGCAAGCCGTGCGCGAGGCGGCGGCCTGGATCCACAGCGGCCACCCCATCGTGGTGTCGGTCAACGTCTCGGCGCTCGAATTCCGCCAGCCCGACTTCGTGGAGCGGCTCACGCGCCTGTTGGCCGTGCACCAGTTGCCGCCCACACTGCTGGAGCTGGAGCTGACCGAAACCATTTTGCTGCAGGACGCTACCGAAATGGAGCAGCGCCTGCACGAACTGGCGGGCCTGGGTGTGAGCCTGGCCATCGACGACTTCGGCACCGGCTATTCGAGCCTGGCGTATCTGAAGAAGCTGCCCATCCACAAGCTCAAGATCGACCAGTCCTTCGTGCGCGGCCTGCCCGACGACGATGGCGACCGGGCCATCGTCAGCGCCATCATCAGCATGGGCCGCGCGATGCGCATCGAGGTGGTGGCCGAAGGGGTGGAGACCGAGGTGCAGCGCGCCGTGCTGCAGCAGATGCACTGCGACCACTACCAGGGTTTTCTGTGCGCGCCCGGCCTGCCGGCCGAAGACTTTCGGCGCCTGCTGGGCCGGCCAACGGTGGCACCGCCCGGTGTGCCAGCGCCGCAGCCCGTGACAGCAAAGCCCGCGCCAGAGCCTGGGGACTGAGCCCTCAGGGGCATTTGTCGTTGCAAAGAGCTGGGCGCCGATCTGCCAGCAGTGGTGCAAGCAATCGACCTTCTCAGCCCGCAAGCCTGCTTGCCAGGGGCGGGCGTTCGGCAAGTACGGTCCGCGTCGCTGCATCGGCTGGAAACAATGTCTCGATCCGCATCTCCTGCAACGTTACGTCTTGCGCCGTGCCTATGGTGGCAATGGTGGTGAAAAGATTGAGTTCGATGCTGTCTCGTTTCAAGTTCAATCCTGAGATCAGTGGCAGTGTCTCGACCGGCAGGCGCGGCTCGCCCAGAGCCTTGAGTACGGGATCGATCTCCATCAGCAGTTCGTCGTCGCGTTGCTCGCGCACATGCGCGCTGCCCAAATCGCGACGCAGGCGGCCCAGTACCTTGCGCTGCACTTCCTCCAGGTTCCGGATGAAGCCCCGCATGCCTTCGGGGCGCATGACCAGCTGCGCCATGTTGACGGGTGCTGCACACTTGCCGGCATCGGCGGTGAAGGTGGCCAGCACCCACCTTCCTGCTGCGTTCGCGTCGACCACGTCGTAACAGCGATTGACGATGAAGGTGGGATTGGGCTCCATGGCCTGAAGTACGAACTGCAGCGCGTCGCGCACGGGTCCGAGTGTGAGTCCGTCCATTGGCGTCTCGGTATAGAGCGGCGCGAAGCCGGCAGCAGCCAGCAGCTGGTTTCGCGCGCGCAGGGGCAGGTCCATGGCTTTCGTCAGCACCGCCACCATCTCGCGACTGGGGCGGGCCTTGCCGGTTTCCAGGTAGCTCACGTGGCGTGTGGAGACGCCCGCAGCCAACGCCAGATCCATCTGGCTTTGCCCGCGCATGGCACGCCATGATTTGAGTTGCGGGCCAAAATGCGATGCAGTCTTCATGGCTCCAAGAATAACGTTTCGTTTCGTGGCGGCAATAACCTGCGACGTTATCGACAGCCCAGGTAGCGGGCCTAAGAATGCACCCCATGCAAACTTATTTCCTCCACCCCAACGGCATCTCGGCGCAGGAGCGCGAGGTGCCCACGCCAGGCCCCAGCGACATTGTTGTGCGCGTCAAGGCCGCATCACTCAACAAGCGCGACTTGTTCATCCAGGCGGGCACGTACCCCATCGCCGCGAGGTCCGGCGTGGTGCCGCTATCGGACGGCGCGGGGGAGGTGGTAGCCGTGGGCGGGCATGTCAAACGCTTTTCTATCGGCGACCGCGTGGCGGGCAATTATTTCGCGCGCTGGAAGAGTGGTCCCATCGGCTACGACGTGTTTGACCAGCTGGGTTGCACGCTCGACGGCATGCTTGCCGAGTACACAGTACTGCATGAAGAGTGGGCCGTGCGCGTGCCCGCTCACTTGACATGGCTAGAGGCCGCCACGCTGCCTTGCGCCGGGGTTACGGCGTGGAACTGTGTCGCAGGCGCCGTACCCATTGTGGCGGGGCAGACGGTGCTCGTGTTGGGCTCGGGTGGCGTCTCGTTGTTCGCGCTGCAGCTGGCCAAGGCCATGGGTGCGCGGGTGCTCGCCACCACTTCCAGCGACGAGAAGGGCCATCGGCTCAAGGCACTGGGTGCGGATGCAGTCATCAACTACTGCCATGAGCCCGAGTGGGGCAAGGCGGTGCGCGCGGTCACCGGCGGCGCGGGGGTGGACTTGGTGGTGGAGACTTTCGGGGCTGACACCATTGAGCAGTCCATTCGTGCGGTGGGCCTGCATGGCCAGGTGATGCTGTTGATCGCGCGCGGCGTGCACAAGGCGAACATCGAGATCTCCTCGCAGGCCTACGGCGCCAGCATGGCCACCATCCGCCGCGTGTTCGTCGGCAATCGCGACAGCTTCGAGGCGATGAACCGGGCCCTCACGGAGCACCAGATACGGCCCGTCATCGACAGCGTATTCCCATTCGCGCAAGCCCAAGAGGCGTACCGCCACTTCGAGCGCGGCCAGTCGTTCGGCAAGGTCGTCATTTCCATGGAAGCCACCGGGAGAGATTCATGCAGCAGCCACTAGACAGTTTCATTGCCGAGTACCTGGCCATGTGGCACGAACCCGATGCCCCACGGCGGCGGGCGATCGTGGAGCGGCTGTGGGCACCCGGGGCCGAGAACATCACCCGCAATTTCACCGCCCGAGGCCTGGGCGAGATCGCCGCGCGTGTGGACAGGGCCCACATGGAGTGGGTGCACCAGCGCGACTTCATCTTTCGCTCCCGCGGCAATGCCGATAGCCACAACCACCTTGTCAAATTCCATTGGGAGATGCTGCCCCGCGTGGGAGGCCCAATTGAAGCGCGCGGGCTGGACCTGCTGGTACTGGACGAGGCAGGGCGGATCCGCTCGCTCTACCAGTTTGCAGAGCAGCTTGCCGCGTAGACCAGGCGCGGACCAAAGCCGCCGCAGAGGGCTCGAAGGAGGCGTTTTTGCGGGCCGCACGGCATCAATCGGCGCTGGCCCTCAGATACTTGAGAGGCCTTTGTAGAGCATGTACGCGGCCAGGCAGAACAGCAGGCTGGCGAATACGCGCTTGAGCTGCTTGACCGGCAGGTTGTGTGCAGCCTTGGCGCCCAGCGGTGCGGTGAGCACGCTGCACACCGCGATCACGGCCAGGCCGGGCAGCCAGATGTAGCCCAGCGAGGCGGGCGGCAGGTTCTGCACCGTCTGCCCGCTGACGGCATAGCCCACCACGTTGGCCAGCGCGATCGGAAAGCCCAGTGCGGCGCTGGTGGCCACGGCATTGTGGATGGCCACGTTGCACCAGGTCATGAAGGGCACGCTCACGAAGCCGCCGCCGGCACCCACCAGGCCCGACAGGAAACCGATCACCCCACCCGCGGCCAGTTGCCCGCCGGTGCCCGGCATCTGGCGCGTGGGCGCGGGCTTCTTGTCCAGCAGCATCTGGCTGGCCGAGAAGCTCACGAACAGCGCGAAGAAGATCGCCAGCGACGAGCCCTTGAGCAGCGCGAAGATGCCCAGGCTGGCCGCGAAGCCGCCGATCACGATGCCCGGCGCCAGGCGCTGGACGATGTCCCAGCGCACCGCACCGCGCTTGTGGTGCGCGCGCACGCTGGAGATGGAGGTGAAGACGATGGTGGCCATCGAGGTGGCGATGGCCATCTTCACTGCCAGGTCCGGCGCGACTTCGCGTGCGCCCAGGATGTAGGTCAGGAAGGGCACCATCAGCATGCCGCCGCCAATGCCCAGCAGCCCCGCGAGAAAGCCCGTGCACAGGCCGAGGACGCCGAGTTCAACGATCAGGAGGGGGTCGAGCATGGGGAGGTGGCAGATGGAAATGGAGGGGGCGGGAAGGTGCTGCAATGCGGCAGGAATTGTAGAGCGCGGGCTTGTCGGCTGCAGGCGGTCTGGCTACTTCGCCTTGCCCGGCCGCGCTCCATGGCGACGCAGCAGCGCCACCTTCGCGGGCTCCTGCCTCGTGAGCGCTACATCCAGCGGTGTTTCGCCGGCCTTGTTGGCCGCATTCGGGTTGGCGCCCAGCTTGAGCAGCTGCGCCATCACGTCCTGCATCTCCGGGTGCTCGGTGGCGGCATGCAATGGGGTGTTGCCGCCGTTGTCGCGGGCCTCGATTTTTGCGCCTGCTTGCACCAGCAGTTTTGCCATCTCCGGGTAGGCGGCCAAATGAAGCGGCGTGGTGCCTTCGCTGTTGGCAGCATTCACGTTGGCTCCTCGCTCGATCAGCAGGCGGGCCATGGCGGTGTGCTCCTCGCCGGCCACGCCGTGCAGGGGCGTGAAGCCCCATTGGTCCCCCCGGTTCACGCTGGCAGGGTCGCGGGCCAGAAGCCGTTCCACTGCGGCTCGGTCATTGAACACGGCGGCGTCGTACAGCGTGGCATGGCGCGCGGATGGGGCTTTGCCGGTCTGCGCCAGTGACGGCAGCGCGATCATGGCGACCAGTGTGCAGCAGATGGCAAAGCGGGTGGAGCGGTGGGCTGGCATGGATTGGGGGCGACCATCGCAGGATACCGAACTGCCCGGACGCATCGCATGGGCACAGGAATCGGCGCCCGAAAAAAATGGCTGCCGGATCGCTCCGGCAGCCATTTCTGGAATAGGTGTCTGCGGCATTGCTACCGGACCCTCATCCTGAACCGGGGGTTCAGGTGGGCGAGGGCAGCCAGGTGTTGGGTTCATCTGACGCGAGATGATCACGCTCCCCTGGCGATGTACCAAGCCCGTGCTCGTTGAGCATTGGTTCAAGGAAATATAAGACCCGGCGGCACCGCAGACACCTTTATTGTAGGCGCTGAAAATGCCCTTTGCAGCCGTTAGGCGATGTAAAGAAAATCTCCAGAATGTGTGCCGCTGATAGCGTGCGGCGCGGCGCTTTCTGGCCCTACAGCAGCCGACCGTCTTCGCCCAGGGCCTGGTCCAGGCGCTGCACCAGGCTTTGCAGGCGCAGGGCCTCGTCCGCATCGGGTGGCAGCAGCGATTCCTGCACGCCGCTGGCGCTGCGCCGGGGCGGTGGCGCCGGCATGTCGTCGCCCATTGCCATGGGGGTGGCCATGGGCACAGGGTGGGGGTGGTCGGCCGCCTCGGCGAGGTCGGCGGCTTCGCGGTCGGCGATCTCGAAGGCGAGGTTCAGTGCGGCCAGCACCGCGATGCGTTCACGGGCACGCACCTTGCCGGCATCGCGGATGCGCGTCATGGCGGTGTCCACGCGCTCCACGGCGTCGAGCAGCCGGCTCTCGTGCCCCTCGGGGCAACTGAGCAGGTAGCTTTGCTGCAGGATCTGCACCTCGATTTGCTTCATGCGGCGTCTTTCGCGGGAGGGGCCTGGGGCAGGCGCTCGAGCAGGGCGTCCACGCGCGAGCGCGCTGCGCTCAGGCGGGATTTGAGGGAGTCGCGCTCCTGGGTGAGTGCGGCCACCTGCTCGGACAGCAGGGCGTTGGTGCGCTGCAGTTCGGCGTGGCGCACCAGCAGGCGCTCCACGCGCTCGGCGATCTGGTCAGTGGTCGATGGTGTTGTTGCCATACAGCCACCGATTGTAGGACGGCGGGTTGTAAACGGTCGTAAAATCACCGGGTTGGTGCTCGCGGTGTGGTTCACATGCTGCAGTTCAACGGGAAGCAGGGAGGTGGCGCCACGCATGGCGCGCCGAGCCTGCGCTGCCCCCGCAACGGTCAGCGGACGAAGCCTTCGGGCTTCTCTCTCCAGCCACATGCCACTGGGTGCCTTGAACAAGCACCTGGGAAGGCGTTGGGGAGTGTTCCGCCAGCCCGGATACCGGCCAACACGGTGGTTGCATGCGCCCTGGATTGCAGGGCACGCGCAGCCGTATCACCCATTTCGCTGGCGGGAGGCCGGCACGGGTTTGTTTGCTGACGATTCGCCCCATGAAAATCCGTACCCCCCGTGCGTGCCTTGCTGCGTCCATCGCCAAGCCCCTGTGCCTGCGTCCCGCCCTGGTGGCGTTGGCCGTGCTCGGTGCCTGCGCCGCCCAGGCCCAGCAGGCCGGTGCCAATGGCGCTGTGCTGTTGGCGCAGAACCTGCGCGCGCCTTCGCTGAGCGAAACCGTGGTGACCGCCACGCGCACGCCGCAGCCCCTGTCCGACCTGGTGGCCGACGTGACCGTGATCGACCGCCAGACCATAGAGACCAGCGGCGCCACGGGCCTGGCCGACGTGCTGGCGCGTGTGCCCGGCATCGAGATCTCCCGCAACGGCGGGCCCGGCACCACCACCGGCGTGTTCCTGCGCGGCGCGGAGTCGCGCTTCACGGCCGTCTACATCGACGGTGTGCGCATGGACTCGCAGTCCACCGGCGGCGCGGCGTGGGAGTCGATCCCGCTGGCGCAGATCGACCGCATCGAAGTGCTGCGCGGTCCGGCCGGCGCGGTGTATGGCTCCGACGCCATGGGCGGCGTGGTGCAGATCTTCACCAAGCGCGGCGAGCAGGGCGTGGCGCCCTACGTGGGCATCGGTTTTGGCAACCACGGCACACGCAAGGCCGAGGCCGGCGTGAGCGGTGCCAGCGGCACCATCGACTACGCCTTCGGCATTGCGCGCGAGGAGAGCAAGGGCTTCAACGCCCGTACCATCGCCACGCAGAACCCCGACCGCGACGGCTATGAATCCACCTCGGCCAGCGCCCGTGTGGGCCTGCAGGTGAACGCCACGCACCGGCTGGAAGCCACGCTGCTCGCCAACGACCTGGACAGCGGCTACGACAGCGGCCTGGGCAAGGACGACCGCAACCAGCACCAGCTGCACGCCCTGGGCCTGAACTGGCAGGCGCAGTGGACCCCGCAGTACAAGACACGCGTGCAGATCACCGACTCGCGCGACGAGTACCAGACCACGCCGGCCTTCTACCTGACCGAAACGCGGCTGCGCGGCTACCTGTTCCAGAACGAATGGCGCCAGGGCCCGCACCTGGTGACGGCCGCGCTGGAGCGCCGCGAGGACCGCCTGGACAACGCCCCCATCGACCGCAAGCGCTCGCAGGATGCGCTGGCACTGGGCTATGGCTACACCGCCGGCGCCCACACCTTGCAGGCCAATGTGCGCCACGACTCGGACAGCGAGTTCGGCGGCAAGGGCACGGGCAGCCTGGCCTATGGCTACACCTTTGCCCCGCAGTGGCGCGCCACGGCCTCGGTGGGCACGGCCTTTCGCGCACCCACGCTGTACCACCGCTTCAGCGAGTACGGCACGGGCAGCCTGAACCCCGAGAGCAGCCGCAATGCCGAGCTGGGCCTGCGCTGGGCACAGGCTTCGAGCAGTTTCTCGGTAACCGCCTACCGCAACCGCGTGCAGGACCTGATCGTCTTCGGCCCCGCCGGGCGCTGCCCCTCCACGCAAGGTTGCTATGCGAACGTGGCGCGCGCCGAATACAAGGGCGTGACCTTCGCAGGCTCCTACCGCCTGGGCAGCGTGCAGCTGCGTGGCTCGCTGGACCTGCAGAACCCGCGCGACCTCGATACCGGCAAGATGCTGGCGCGCCGCGCCAAGCGCCACGGCACCCTGGGCGCCGACACGCAGCTGGCTGGCTGGACCGTGGGCGCCGAGGTGCAGGCCTCGGGCCGCCGTTTCGACACCGTGGCCAACACCTTCGTGCTGGGCGGCTACAGCCTGTTCAACCTGTATGCCAGCACGCGCATCGCACGCGACTTCACGCTGACCGCGCGCCTTGACAACGCAGCCGACAAGACCTACGAGCTGGCCCGCACCTACGCCACCCCGGGCCGCACGGTCTATGTGGGCGTGAAGTGGGCGCCGCTCTAAGCACAAAGACAACGAGAGAGAGCAGGGAAGGGAAGCAAGAAGAATGGTCACCCCGGCACGCTGTCCGGCGATATTGATCGCCGCCCCGGCATCCGGCCAGGGCAAGACCACCGTCACCGCGGCCCTGGCGCGCCTGCATGCGCGCCAGGGCCGGCGGGTGCGGGTGTTCAAGTGCGGCCCCGATTTCCTCGACCCGCATTGGCACCAGCTCGCCAGCGGTGCGCCGGTGCACCAGCTCGACCTGTGGATGAACGGCGAGGCCGATTGCGCGCAGCGCCTGCATGCTGCAGCGTTGGAGAGTGACCTGGTCCTCATCGAAGGCGTGATGGGCCTCTTTGACGGCACGCCGAGTGCGGCCGACCTCGCGCAGCGCTTTGGCGTGCCCGTGCTCGCGGTGATCGATGCCGCCGCCATGGCCGGCACCTTCGGCGCGCTGGCTTTTGGCTTGCGCCACTACCGCGCGGGCCTGCCCTGGGCCGGCGTGCTGGCCAACCGCGTGGGGTCGGAGCGCCATGCCCAGATGCTGCGCGACGGCTTGCAGGACGCGGATGACTGGATGGGCGCGCTGATGCGCGTGGCGCCCGGTGACGTCGCCACCAAGGCCTCGGCACCGCTGCTGCCCGAGCGCCACCTGGGCCTGGTGGTGGCGCATGAGCTGCACGATGCCATGCAGCGCCTGGATGCGGCGGCCGATGCGCTGGCCGCCACGCCGCTTGGCCAGATGACCCTGGATGATCTGCAGCGCTGGGCGGTGGATTTTCCGCCACCCGCAGCGACGTCTGTGGCACCGCTGCTCGCCGGCCGCACCGTGGCCGTGGGGCGCGACGAGGCCTTCTGCTTCATCTACGCGGCCAACCTGCAGTGCCTGGCGCAGATGGGCGCCCAGGTGGTGTTCTTCTCGCCGCTGCACGATGCCGCGCTGCCCGCCTGCGATGCCGTATGGCTGCCCGGCGGCTACCCCGAGCTGCATGCCGCCACCATCGCAGCCAATACCGCCATGCAGGCCAGCCTGCGTGCCCATGTGGCTGCGGCCAAGCCCGCGTGGGCAGAATGCGGGGGCATGATGGCCCTGTTCGAATCGATTGCTTTGGCCGATGGCGCGCAGCAGCCGCTATGGGGCCTGCTGCCCGGCCGCGTGGCCATGCAAAAGCGGCTGGCCGCGCTGGGCCCGCAGCACCTCACGGTGGCGGGGCACACGCTGCGCGGCCATACCTTCCATTACTCCACTGCGCAGAGCTCGGCGCCCGTGGTGGGCCGCACGGCGCGCCCGCAGGCGCTGCCTGCGCCCGATGCCGGCGAGGCGCTGTACCGCCAGGGCAGCATCCACGCGAGCTACTTCCATGCCTGGTTCGCATCCGCCCCCGCAGCGGTGGCGCACTTGCTGGGCGGGGAGGGCGTGCCCGCATGACGACCCTGCCATCCACCATCACCACCGAATTCATCCTCGGCGGCCAGAAGAGCGGCAAGTCGCGCCGCGCCGAGCTGATCGCGCGCGACTGGCTGGCCCGCTCGCCCGCGCACCGTGCCGTGCTGGTCGCCACGGCCCAGCCCTGGGACGAGGAGATGCGCCAGCGCATCGCCCGCCACCAGCGCGACCGCGCAGAGCGCGTGCCCGGCCTCGCCACTCTGGAAGAACCGCGCGACCTGGCTGGCGCATTGCGCCAGCTCGGCAGTGCCGACACGCTGGTGGTGGTCGACTGCCTGACCCTGTGGCTCACCAACTGGACCATGCCGGCGGGCGCCGAGACCATGGGCCGTGAGGACCGCGACGCACTGGACAGCGACTGGGCGGCCCAGCGCCAGCACTTCTTCACCACATTGCAGCAAGCCCCCGGCCCCGTTGTTCTGGTGGGCAACGAAATCGGCCTGGGGGTCATCCCCCTGGGGCGCGAGGTGCGCGCCTTCGTCGACGCGCTGGGCGCGCTCAACCAGCAGGTGGCCGAGGTGTGCCCGCGCGTGACCCTGATGGCCGCCGGGCTGCCATTGGCCTTGAAGGAGCCGCGCGGATGACCCCGACCCCCGTGCGCCGCATCCTCTGGGTGATTGCCATCATCGTGGTGCTGGGCCTGCTCATGGCGGGGCTGGCGCAGGCGCAGCCTGTGCAGGTGACGGACGACCGCGGCCGCGTGGTGTCGCTACCCCAGCCGCCGCAGCGCATCGTGACGCTGCTGCCCTCGCTGACCGAGAGCGTCTGCGAGCTCGACCAGTGCCACCGGCTGGTGGGGGTGGACCGCTATTCCAACTGGCCCGAGTCGGTGAACAGGCTGCCCAAGCTGGGCGGCGGGATCGATCCGAGCATCGAGGCCATCGTCGCCGTGAAGCCCGATGTGGTGCTGCTGGCCATGAGCTCGCGCGCCAGCGAGCGCCTGGAGGCCCTGGGCCTGAAGGTCGTGGTGCTGGAGCCCAAGACCCATGCCGACGTGCGCCGTGTGCTCGGCGTGGTGGGCCAGGTGCTGGGTGTGCCCCAGGCCGAGGGCGCCGACCGGCTGTGGCGCGTGATCGACGCGGCCGTGCGGGCGGCGGCCCAGTCGCTGCCGCCCAAGGCGCGTGGCACGCGCGTGTACTTCGAGGTGAGCCGCGGGCCGTATGCGGCCAGTGAGTCCTCCTTCATCGGCGAGACACTGACCCGCCTGGGCGCGCGCAACGTGGTGCCCGCATCGCTCGGCCCCTTCCCCCGGTTGAACCCCGAGTACGTGGTGCGCGCCAACCCCGACGTGATCATGATCGGCAACCGCAGCATGCAGGCCATGGTGCCGTACCCCGGCTGGGCCAGCATGCGCGCCATCCGCGATGACCGCATCTGCGTGTTCGGCCCCGGCGACTCCGACGTGGTGGTGCGTCCCGGCCCGCGCATGGCCGAGGCCGCGCGCATCATGGCGCGCTGCCTGACCGAAAAGGCGCGATGACTGCTGCTGAAAAAACCTTCCTGATCCCCTCGGCTGCGGGCCGGCGCCGCGCCGCCTGGTGCGCGCTGTGGCTGCTGCTGGCCAGCCTGGTCCTGCTGGTGCTGGGCATCGCGGTGGGCAGCACGGGGCTGGAGAGCCTGGTGCACATGGGCGACGACCCGGTGGCCCGCCAGATCGTGTGGGACATCCGCCTGCCGCGCACCCTGGGTGCCTGGCTCGCCGGTGCGCTGCTGGGCCTGGCCGGCGCGGTGGCGCAGGGCCTGTTCCGCAACCCGCTGGCCGATCCGTACCTGCTGGGCAGCGCCTCGGGCGCGGCCCTGGGCGGCGCGGTGGCCATGGCCATGTTCGGCGTGTCGCCCGTGGCCGCGCAGTGGATGGCGCGTATCGGCATCACCGGCATGGCCTTTCTCGGTGCTGCCGGGGCCGTGGTGCTCACGCTGGTGCTGGCCAAGGGTGTGCAGCACACGCTGCGCCTGCTGCTGGCCGGCGTCATCGTGGGCGTGGTGCTGGGCGCCCTGCGCGACCTGGTGGAGCTGGCCTCGCCCGACATCCTGCAGGCCATGCAGGCCTTCATCCTGGGCAGCACGGCCTTTGTCGGCTGGATCGCCTGCGCGCTGATGGGCGCAGCCTGGGCGCTGTGCGCGCTGCTGGCCTGGGTGCTGGCGCGCGCGCTCGACGGCCTCACGCTGGGCGAGTCCACCGCCGCCAGCCTGGGCCTGCCGCTCGGGCCCATGCGTGCCGGCCTGGTGGCCGCCATGGCGCTGGCCACCGGCACCGCCGTGGCGCAGACCGGGCTGATCGCTTTTGTCGGCCTGGCGGCGCCGCACCTGGTGCGCTCCATGGTGCGCGTGACGCACGAGCGGCACATTTTGCTGTCCAGCCTCATGGGCGCGGTGCTGCTGCTGGCCGCCGACATTCTGGCGCGCTGGATGCTGGCGCCGCAGGAGCTGCCCGTGGGCGTGCTCACCGCGGCGCTGGGCGGCACCTACCTGCTGTGGCTGATGCACCGGCGAACCGCGCACGGGGGCGGCCTGTGAAGGGCATTGCGCTCAGCGCCCACCACATCACCGCGCGCGTGGGCGGGGTACAGGTGCTGCACGGCATCGACCTGCACCTGCCCGAGGGCCGCTGGACGAGCATCGTCGGGCCCAACGGCGCGGGCAAGTCCACCTTGCTCAAGGTGCTGGCCGGCCTGTTGCCGCGCGGCCATGTCGATGGCCATGTGGCGCTGCTCGGCCGCATGCTCAGCCAGGTGCCGGCCCGTGAGCGCGCCCGCCAGCTGTCATGGCTGGGCCAGAACGAGGGCTCGGCCGACGATCTGACGAGCTACGACGTGGCCATGCTCGGCCGCCTGCCGCACCAGCCCTGGCTGGCCCCGCCGTCGCCCGCCGACCATGCCGCCGTGGAGCAGGCCCTGCGCACGACCCAGGCCTGGGACTGGCGCGACCGCCCCCTGTCGCAGCTCTCAGGCGGCGAGCGCCAGCGCGTGCTGCTGGCCCGCGCCTTGGCCGTGCAGGCCCAGGTGCTGCTGATGGACGAACCCCTGGCCAACCTCGACCCGCCGCACCAGACCGACTGGCTGCACACCGTGCGTGCCCTGGTCGCTGCCGGCAACACAGTGGTCAGCGTGCTGCATGAGGTGTCGCTGGCCCTGCAGGCCGACGATCTGGTGGTGATGGCCCAGGGCCGCATCACCCACCAGGGGGGTTGTGATGAGCCTGTCACCCACCGCGCGCTGGAAGCCGTTTTCGACAACCGCATCGCGGTGCACGCGCTGCTGGGGCAGTGGGTGGCCTTGCCGCGCTGATCGCTGTTTTTTGTTTTCTCTCTTTCATTTGTTTTAACCAAGGAGCCGTGCCATGCACATCGAACCCGGGCTGGTGGATACCACCAAGATCTTCCTGAGCTATGCCACGGGCGCCACGGCGCTGCTGTACGCCGGCAAGCTGGCGCTCGACATGGTGAAGAAAGAGGGCCCCGTGGCCCTGCTGGCACGCTCGGTCTTCACGATCGCGCTGGTGTTTGCGTTCTTCGAGCTGCTGCCGCACCACCCGGTGGGGGTGTCCGAGGTGCACCTGATTCTGGGCACCACCTTGCTGTTGCTGTTCGGCGCTGCGCCTGCCTGCATCGGTCTGGCTGGGGGTCTGCTGATCCAGAGCGTGTTCTTTGCGCAGCAGGATCTGCCGCAGTACGGGATGAATGTCACCACCTTGCTGGTGCCGTTGTTCGCGACGGCGGCGATTGCCAAGCGTATCCTGCCGGAAAGCATGGCGTATGTGGACATGACGTATGCGCAGACGTTCAAGTTGTCGGTGGCGTACCAGGGTGGGATCGTGATGTGGGTGGCGTTCTGGGCTATCTACGGTGCGGGTGTTGGCTCTGCGAATCTGGAGAGCATTGCCACGTTTGGCGCGGCTTACATGGCGGTGGTGTTGTTGGAGCCGCTGGTGGATCTGGGGGTGCTGGCGGCGGCCAAGGCGTTGCGTCGTCTGGAGGGGTCTTCATTCGTTGAGCGCCGGTTGCACCAGGCGGCTTGAGGTTTTTTGGTTGTGGTTGCTGCTGTTTCTTTGCCGAGGGCGGAGGCCGGGATGTGCGCCCGGCGGCGCACCTACTTTCTTTTGCGTCGCCAAAAGAAAGTAGGCAAAGAAAAGGCGACCCCCAGTCTGCGTCCCCCATTCGCCCTGCCGGGCGAATGGGGGCAACCTGCGATGCTCGGAACTGGGGTGGTGCCGCAGAACTCGCTGCGTTCTTCGAACTCCGCTCAAACAGCTGCGGCAAGTCAGATCACGAAGCGTGTGTGTCCTTCGGCACACACGCCCACCCCAGCTCCTGCGCTTCTCGGCGCAGCCAGCAGGGGTGGGGAGCGGGGACCACACGGCTGCTGCTTCGCAGCTACGCCGGGTGTCGGTGACGCGCTTCGCGCTGCCGACAGGCCGAAGCGCAGCGAGGCAAATGGGGCCGAGCAAAGCGATGGCCCGAGTGGAGTCCTCTCCCACCCCCTTCTGACCGTGCCGAGAAGCGCAGGGCCTGGGGTGAGCGCCTGCCGAAGGACACGCGCATCGTTGTCTAGCTTGCCGCAGCTGTTTGAGCGGAGTTCGAAGAACGCAGCGAGTTCTGCGGCACACCCCAGGACCGAGCATCGCAGGCTGCCCCACTTGCCGCCAGGCGAGTGGGGACACGGGCAGCGGGGTCGCCTTTCTTTTGGGTACTTTTCTTTGGCGAAGCAAAGAACAAGTACCTCGGCCGCCGGGCCGAGACCCGGCTCCCGCCCGTAACACGAGCAAGCAGCAACCAAGACCACCGGCAGAGCAGAGAAATGCAAATCGAATCTCCCCCCATCCTCCGCGACACCCCCAAACCCCAAGGCGAACGCCGAGGATTGGTCCTCGTCCACACCGGCACCGGCAAAGGCAAGAGCACCGCCGCCTTCGGCCTGGCCATCCGCGCCCACGGCCGCGGCAAAAAAGTCAAGATCTACCAGTTCATGAAAGTGCCGACTGCCCGCTTCGGCGAGCACCGCCTGTTCGAACAACTGGGCATGCCCATTGAAGGCCTCGGCGACGGCTTCAGCTGGAAGAGCCGCGACCTGGACCACTCCGCGCAACTGGCCCTGGACGGCTGGGCCAAGGCCGAGGCCACCGTCCGCGCGGGCGAGCACTTCATGGTCGTGCTCGACGAAATCATGTACCCCCTGCGCTACGGCTGGATCCCGCTTGAATCCATCCTCACCTGCCTGCGCGAGCGCCCGCCCCATGTGCACGTGGTGCTCACCGGCCGGAATGCGCCAGCCGAGCTCATCGAGCTGGCCGACACCGTGACCGAGATGACGCTCGTCAAGCACCACTTCAAGGCCGGCGTGCCCGCGCAGCGCGGGATCGAGGACTGATCGATGGGTTCCTCCCTGTCGATTTCCATGCCGATGGCAAGGTCCCGCTCGGCGCCCGCGCTGGCCGTGCTCGGCCTGCTGGGCGGGCTGGCTGCTCCCCTGGCGCAGGCACAGACACAGCAGCACCGCATCGTCACGCTCTCCCCCTCGCTCACCGAGGCGGTGTGTGCCCTGGGCCACTGTGCCGAGCTGGTGGGCACCGACCGCTATTCGAGCTGGCCCGGCAGCGTGGCCAAGCTGCCCAAGGTGGGCGGCCTGCAGGACGCGCAGATCGAGCGCATCGTGGCCCTGCGGCCCGACATGGTGCTGCTCGGCCCGCGCAGCCGTGCGGGGGACCGCCTCTCGGCCCTGGGCGTACCGGTGCAGGTGTTCGATGCGCGCACGCATGCCGACCTCAAGCGCATGCTGGTCAGCGTGGGCCAGTCGCTCGGCGAATCGGCACGCGCGGCCGAGCTGGTGGCGCGCATCGAGCGCGAGCTCGACGCTGCGGCGCGCCGCGTGCCGGCCCACCTGCGCGGGCGCAGTGTCTACGTGGAGGTGGGCGTGGGCCCCACGGCCGCCAGCGCGGCCAGCTTCATCGGCGAGACCGTGGCGCGCCTGGGCCTGGTGAACATCGTGCCCGGCGACATGGGCCTCTTCCCGCGCGTCAATTCCGAGATGGTGGTGCGCCGTGGGCCGGACCTGGTCATCGGCCCACAGTCCACCCTCTTCAACGTGACAGACCGTCCCGGCTGGGCTGGCATGCAGGCGCTGCGCCAGCACCAGGTCTGCCAGCTCGACGCCGACCGCATGGACCTGCTCTCGCGCCCCGGCCCGCGCCTTGGCGAGGCGGCGCACATGCTGGTCGATTGCCTTCTTGGATTACCGCAAGTTCTGCGTTGATTCGCACCACCCCATTTACCCATTTTTCTGACTGGAGATTTCTTCCATGCAAGTCCACAAGATTCCCGCCACCATCGTCACCGGCTTTCTGGGCAGCGGCAAGACCACGCTGCTGCGCCACCTGCTGACCAACGCGCAAGGCAAGCGCATCGCCGTCATCGTCAACGAGTTCGGCGAACTGGGCATCGACGGCGAGCTGCTGCGCAGCTGCGGCATCGGCTGCGACGAGAACGGCGTGGAGAACGGCCAGCTGTTCGAGCTGGCCAACGGCTGCCTGTGCTGCACCGTGCAGGAAGAGTTCGCGCCCGTGATGGAGCTGCTGGCCGCGCGCCGTGACCAGATCGACCACCTGGTCATCGAGACCTCGGGCCTGGCGCTGCCCAAGCCGCTGGTGCAGGCCTTCCAGTGGCCGGCGCTGCGCAACGTGTTCACGGTGGACTCGGTGATCACCGTGGTCGATGCGCCCGCCGTGGCCGCCGGCCAGTTTGCCGACGACCCCGTTGCGGTGGACGCCCAGCGCCGCGCCGACGAGAACCTGGACCACGAATCGCCCCTGCACGAGCTGTTCGAGGACCAACTGGCGACGGCTGACCTGGTGGTGCTGCACAAGACCGACGGCCTGACCGCCGAGGACCTGGCGCGCGTGGAAGCCATTGTGCGTGGCGAGACCCTGCCCGGCGTGAAGTTCGTGCACGCCCAGCATGGCCGCATTGACCCCAGCGTGCTGCTGGGCCTCGGCCGTGCGGTGGAGGACGTGATCGACGAGCGCAAGACCCACCACGACGAGGAAGAGGACCACGACCACGACGAGTTCGAGTCGGTCCACGTCACGCTTGATGTAGCCGACCGCGGCCGCCTGGTGGAGGCACTGATCGCCCTGGTGCAGCGCCATGAGATCTACCGCATCAAGGGCTTTGTGGCCCTGCCGGGCGCGGCCATGCGCCTGGTGGTGCAGGGCGTGGGCCAGCGCTTCGACAGCCATTTCGACCGCGCCTGGCGCGAGGGCGACCTGCGCACCACGCGCCTGGTGGTGATCGGCGACCACCTGGATGCCGCCGCCCTGCAGGCCGAGCTGCAATCGGCACTCGCCGAATCCGCCACCACCACCGCCTGAGGCCGCCCGCATGCATCTGCTTTCCACGCGACCGGGTGGCTACGTCGAGGACGGGGGCCAGGGCCTGGTGCGCGTGGAGCAGACGCCCGGCGACATCGTCATCCTGAGCGCGGCCGACACCACGCTGTCACTGCTGTCCGACGCTGCAGCCAGCCTGGGGGATGATTTCCCCCGCGTGCGCCTGTCCAACCTGATGTGGCTGCGCCAGCCGGCCTCCACCGACATGTACGTGGACGACGTGCTGCGCCATGCGCGCGTGGTGGTCATCGACCACCTGGGTAGCCCGAGCGACTGGGCCTATGTGGTCGAGCAGGCGATGTCGCTGGCCGGCAAGCGCGGCCAGTGGCTGGCGCTGTTCTCGGGCGACAACGTCGAAGACCCGCAACTGCTGATGCGCAGCACCGCCAGCCCGGAGGACTGCCACCAGCTGTGGCGCTGCCTGCGCGAGGGGGGGCGCGAGAACGCGCTGGCCTTTTTCGCATTGATCGGTCATGCGGCCTTCGGCATCGGGCCGCGCCCGCCGCCGCCCCGGCCGCTGCCGCCGGTGATGGCCTACACGCCGGCTGCGGCTGCGCCCTGGGTACCGGGTGCGCCGGTGGCGATGCTGGTGTTTTACCGCGCCCACCTGCAGTCGGGCAACACAGCGGTGTTCGATGCCATGCAGGCAGCGCTGGCGCAGGCGGGGCTCAACACCCTGGCCGTGGCCGTCGATTCGCTCAAGAACCCCGAGAGCCTGGCCGCGCTGCAGTGCATGGCCGCAGAGCAGGGCGTGGGCGTGGTGCTCAACGCCACGAGCTTTGCCGTGGCCTCCATCGACGGCCGTGACGACGAGGACGCGCCAGCGGTCGCCCTCGCCGGCGATGCACCGGTGCTGCAGCTCATCACCGCCGGCTGCTCGCAAGAGCAGTGGCAGGCCGACCCGCATGGCCTGGCGCCGCGCGACCTGGCCATGCAGGTGGTGCTGCCCGAGGTCGACGGGCGCATCGGCGCACGCGCCATCAGCTTCAAGGGCCTGGCCTGGCGCTGCGAGCGCACCGAGGTCGACGTGGTGCGCTACCAGCCCGAACCCGAGCGCATCGCCTTCGTGGCCGAGCTGGCGCGCCGCTGGTGCGTGCTGCGCAGCAAGCCGCATGTGGGCAAGCGTGTGGCGCTCATCCTGGCCAACTACCCCAACGACGATGCGCGCCTGGCCAACGGCGTGGGCCTGGATACACCGGCTTCCACCGTGCTCATCCTGCAGGCGCTGCGCGATGCCGGCTACACCACGGGCGAGCTGCCCGAGGGCGGCGATGCGCTGATCGCGCAGCTGGTGGAGGGCGTGACCAACCACCTCGATGCCAATGCCGACCGCCCTGCGGGCCAGAGCCTGGCCATGGCCGACTACCTGGCCGACTTCGGCGCCCTGCCGCAGGCCAGCCAGGACGCGGTGAACGCCCTGTGGGGCCCGCCCGGCGCAGACCCCATCGTGCGCAGTGGCCGCTTCATGGTGCCGGGAATTCGCCTGGGCAACGTCTTCGTGGGCATACAGCCTGCGCGTGGCCGCGACCTGGACCTGGTGGCCACCTACCACGATGCCGACCTGGTGCCCACGCACGGCTACCTGGCCTTCTACTTCTGGCTGCGCCGCGTGTTCGCGGTGGATGCCGTGGTCCACGTGGGCAAGCACGGTAACCTCGAATGGCTGCCGGGCAAGAGCGTGGCGCTGGGCGCCGCCTGCTGGCCCGATGCCATCCTGGGTCCGCTGCCGCACCTGTACCCCTTCATCGTCAACGACCCGGGCGAGGGCAGCCAGGCCAAGCGGCGCACGCAGGCCGTCATCATCGACCACCTGATGCCCGCGCTCACGCGCGCCGAGACCTACGGCCCGCTCCAGCAGCTCGAGCGCGCGATGGACGAGTACTACGAGGCGCTGTCGCTCGACCCGCGCCGCGCCAAGCTGCTGCGCCAGAGCATCCTCGACCAGGTGCTGCAGCACCGCCTGCACCAGGAGCTGGGTTTTGCGCCGCCGGCCGACGACGCGCAGCGCGAAGCCCTGCTCGGCCGGCTTGACGCCTACCTGTGCGAGATCAAGGAGTCGCAGATCCGCGACGGCCTGCACATCCTGGGCCGCTCGCCGCGGGACCGCCAGCGCACCGATACGCTGGTGGCGCTGGCGCGCTTTCCCGGCGGATCGGCGCCGGGGCAGGGCAGCCTGCTGGTGGCGCTGGCCCGTGACCTGGGTCTCACCGATTTCGACCCGCTGAACCCCGAGTGGGCCGCGCCCTGGACCGGGCCGCGTCCCGAGGCATTGCAAGTGTTGATTTACGAGCCCTGGCGCCATGTGGGCCACACGCGCGAGCGGCTCGAAAAACTGGCCGCGCAGTGCGTGCAGCACCACCTGGCGATGGATGCCGCAGGCCGCATCGTGGGCGCGCCCATGGATGCCGCGCAGTGGCCGCAAAGCGCACAGGTGCTGGCGCGCATGCGCACGGTGCTGGCGCCCCGGCTCGATGCCTGCGGCCCGAACGAGATGGCCCAGTTGCTGCGCGGCTTGGCCGGCCGCTTCGTGCCGCCGGGCCCCAGCGGTGCCCCTTCGCGCGGCCGGCCCGACGTGCTGCCCACGGGCCGCAACTTCTATTCGGTGGACACGCGCGCCGTGCCCACACCCACCGCCTACGGCATGGGCGCGCTGGCGGCGGACCGCGTGGTGGAGCGCCATTTGCAGGACCATGGCAGCTTTCCCACTGCGGTGGGCCTGTCGGTCTGGGGCACCAGCACCATGCGCACGGGCGGCGAGGACATCGGCCAGGCCTTCGCCCTGCTGGGCGTGCGGCCCAAGTGGGCGCCCGGCAGCCACCGCGTGGTGGACATCGAGGTGCTGCCCATGGCCATACGCAACCGCCCGCGCATCGACGTGACGCTGCGCGTGTCGGGGTTCTTTCGCGATGCCTTCCCGGGCGTGATCGACCTGTTCGACACGGCAGTGCGCGCCGTGGCCGCCATCCCCGAAGACGATGAGCCCGACGACGTGAACCCCATCCGCGCCCGCGTGCGGCGTGAGGCGGCTGAAGCCGAAGCGCAAGGCATGGCCACTGAGGATGCACAGCGCCGTGCCACTTGGCGCGTGTTCGGCCCGCGTCCCGGCGGCTATGGCGCCGGCCTGCAGGAGGTGATGGCCAGCGGCCGCTGGAGCACCGCCGACGACCTGGCCCAGGCCTACCTGCGCGCGGGGGCCTTCGCCTACGGCCAGGGTGGGCACGGCGAGGCCGCACGCGCCGCCTTCGAGCAGCGCCTGGCGGCGGTGGACGCAGTGCTGCACAACCAGGACAACCGCGAGCACGACATCCTCGACTCGGACGACTACTACCAGTTCCAGGGTGGCATGGCCGCCGCCGTGCAGCACCTGGCTGGTGCCCCCGCTGCGCTGTACCACGGCGATTTCAGTGTGCCCGGCGCGCCGCGCATACGCACCCTGGGTGAAGAGGTGGCGCGCGTGGTGCGCGCCCGGGCCGTGAACCCCAAGTGGATCGATGGCGTCAAGCGCCACGGCTACAAGGGCGCGTTCGAGATGGCGGCCACGGTGGACTACCTGTTCGCCTTCGATGCGACCACGGGCGTGGTGGGCGACCACCAGTACGCGCTGGTGGCAGACGCCTACCTGCACGACGACGCCACGCGCGACTTTCTGCAACAGCACAACCCGCTGGCCCTGCGCGGCATTGGTGAGCGTTTGCTCGAAGCCATGCAGCGCGGGCTGTGGGGCGAACCCGGCGAGCACCGCGAGCGCATCGAGCAGCACCTGCTGGAGCTCGAACACCGCCTCGAAACCCAGGGCGAAGGACCCTTGCCATGACCGCTTTTTCTGTGTCCCCAGTGCCTGCCACTGCGTTCCCCTTCACCGCCCTGGTTGGGCACGAGGCCCTGCAGCGCGCGCTGCTGCTGGCCGCCATCGATCCTGGCATGGGCGGGGTGCTCATCAGCGGCCCGCGCGGCACGGCCAAGTCCACCTCGGCGCGCGCGCTGGCGGCGCTGCTGCCCGATGCGCCTTTCGTCACGCTGCCGCTGGCCGCCAGCCTGGAGCAACTGGTCGGCACGCTGAACATCGAAGACGTGCTGCGCGACGGCCAGGTGCGTCTGGCGCCCGGCCTGGTGGCGCGCGCGCACGGCGGCGTGCTCTATGTGGACGAGGTCAATCTGCTGCCTGATGCGCTGGTGGATTCGCTGCTCGACGTGGCCGCCAGCGGCGTGAACACGGTGGAGCGTGATGGCGTGTCGCACCAGCATGCGGCGCGCTTCGTGCTGGTGGGCACCATGAACCCGGAGGAGGGCGAGCTGCGCCCCCAACTGCTGGACCGCTTCGGCCTGTCGGTGGCCCTGCACAACCCGGCCGATGCGGCCCAGCGCCAGGCCATCGTGCGCGCCCGCCTGGCCTTCGATGCCGACCCCGCGGCCGTGGTGGCGCGGCATGCCGCTGCGCAGGCCGAATTGGCGGCGTCGGTGGCGCGCGCCCGCGCCGCGCTGGCAAGCCTGCAGTGGACCGACGCCGTGGTGCAGCATGCCGCGAATCTGGCCCTGGCCGCCGGGGTGGACGGTATCCGCGCCGACCTGGTGATGCTGCGTGCGGCACGGGCGCTGGCTGCCCTGGAGCAGGCCGACAGTGTGGGTCTGGCGCATGTGGATGCCGTGGCCGAGCTGGCGCTGGCGCACCGCCGAACGGAAAATTCCGCAGGTTCTGCTCCCCCTTCGGGCGCTACGCAGCCACCGCCGCCTTCCTCGTCCAAACCATCGCTTACCAGTGGGCAGGGCCCCGCCTCGTCGCAGAGCGCACCCGAGGGCGACTGGGGCGCACTGCCGCCCGAGCCCCAACCCATGGCGCGCGTGCGCAGCACGGGAGCGTGGCCGCCAAAAAAAGCCTGAGCCACCCCGGCCCGCGCTCTCCTGGTTCAACCAAGACAAGTGCAGGCTGGCGGTGGCAAGCCCCTCGCAATGCCTGGCTGCGCACGCCGCACGCCGTGGTCCGGCCTGCCGACCCAGAGGGCGCGGGCATCGATTGGCTGCGCACGTTGGTGGCCAAGGGCTCGGCGCGCCTGCAGGCCGCGCATTTGCGGCGCCGACCCTCCAGCGCCGTGCAGCCCTGCCTGCACCTGATCGCCCTCGACACCTCGGGCTCCATGCGCCAGGGCGGGCGCCTGGCCTGGGCCAAGGGCTATGCGGCACGCCTGATCGAGCAGGCCGCGCGCGCGGGCGACGACGTGGCCCTGCTGTGCTTCGGCGGCCAGGGCGTGGAGCTGCTGCTCCCCCCCGGCCCCGCACGCACGGCCGGCACGGCCCGCGTGCGCCCGCTGGGCGGCGGTGGTGGCACACCCCTGGCGGCGGGCCTGGCCGAGGCCGAGCGCTTGCTGCGCACCACGCGGCGCCAGCGCGGCGCGGGCGCACCCTCGTGCCTGTGGCTGCTGACCGATGGCCGCACGCTGGAACAGCCCGCCGCGCCCGCTGCGGCCACGCATGTTGTGGTCGTGGATTTCGACGATCCGCTGCGGCCCGTGGGGCGGTGTGCCGCCTGGGCCCAGCGCTGGCAGGCGGAGCACCGCCTGCCCGAACCCCTTTCCTCCTAGAACCACGAGCTTTTCCTGATGTCCGACACCGCATCCCCGATGCCATTCCCCACTGACGTGATCGTCTGCACCACCTGCCGCCCGGCCGGCGCCTCGCGCGAGTTGCCGGCCGACGGTGAGCTGCTGTTTGAGGCCGTGCAGGTGGCCCAGCTCGAAGACGACACCGGCGCCTGGGCCCAGGTGCGCGTGCGCGGCGTGGCCTGCCTGAGCAGTTGCGGGCGCGCCTGCTCGGTCGCCTTCCAGGCCCCTGGCAAGCACACCTTCGTGTTCGGCGACCTCCAGCCCGACGAAGAAACGGCGCGCCATGTGCTGGAGTGCGGCGCCATGCACGCCCGCGCCAGCGACGGCATGCTCAACCGCAACGAGCGGCCCGCGCGCCTGAAGAGTGGCATCGTGGCCCGGCTGCCGCCCTTCACGGCCTGACTCTCTGTACCATGCGTGCCGCCATGATGTATTGCCTTGACGCTCCCCGCACCAGTGCTCTGTCACTGCCGGAGGGCCCATGCTCGGTCTGATCGATCTGCTGCTGCCTGGCATGCATTGGGATGCCCTGCGCGTGCTGATCTGGGTGCCCTTCGTGGCCCTGGCCCTCGACTGGTGGCGCGGCGAGCCGCCGGTCGCCGTGCACCCCGTGGTGTGGATGGGCAAGGCCCTGCACTGGTGCGGCGAGCGCTGGGCGCCGCTGGCGCCCGTGCCGCGCGATTTCAGGGCTTTCTGGTGCATGGCGCTGGCCTGGTGCGTTCTGGCGGGTGTAGTGATGGCCGCGGCCTGGGGCCTGCAGTGGCTGGCGCTGCGCTTTCATGACGTGATCGCGGCAGCGCTGCTGGGGGTGTTGCTCAAGCCGATGTTGTCCTGGCGCATGCTGCACGACGAGGTGCTGGCGGTCGAGGCAGCCCTGGCCCGCTCGCTGCCCGAGGGCCGCGCGCAACTGGCGCGCCTGGTGAGCCGTGACGTGAGCGAACTCACGGCCGAGCAGGTGCGCGAGTCGGCCATCGAGTCGCTGGCCGAAAACCTCAACGATTCGGTCGTGGCGCCGCTGTTCTGGTTCGTGCTGCTGGGCCTGCCCGGCGCCGCGCTGTACCGGCTGGCCAACACCGCCGATGCCATGTGGGGCTACCCCGGCATGCACGGCGGGCGCTACTGGCAGTGGGCCGGCAAGTGGGCTGCGCGCGCAGACGACGTGCTCTCGTGGCTGCCCGCACGCATCACCGCATTGCTGCTGGCCGTGCTGGCGCGCGGGCTGTCACCAGCCGCGTTGGCGCGCCAGGCGCGCCGCACGCCGTCGCCCAACAGCGGCTGGCCCATGGCGGCCATGGCGCTGGCGCTGGGCGTGCGGCTCGGCAAGCCCGGGGTGTATGTGCTCAACGCCAGTGCACGCGACCCCGGCCCGCTGGATACCCGGCGCGCGGCCAAGCTCGGCTCGCTGGTGGCGCTGTCGCTGATCCCGCTGGCAGTGGGCGCCCACCTGCTGATCACCATCGTGTCTGCATGGGTAGTTGCATGAGCTTGCAGGCCATGCCACCGCACCCCCATGGCGGCCCCGATGCGCTTGGGGCGCCGGTGCACGATTTCTCTACCAACAGCAATGCCTGCGGCCCTTGCCCCGAGGCCCTGCAGGCCGTGCAGCAGGCCGATGCCACGCGCTACCCCGACCCGCACTACACGGCGCTGCGGGAGGCGCTTGGCGTCTTTCATGGCGTAGCGGCCGAGCGCATCGTGCTGGCGGCCAGCTCCAGCGAGTTCATCCACCGCGTCACGGCGCTGGCGGTGCAGCAGGGGGCCGTGCAGGTGGGCCTGCCGCTGCACAGCTACGGCGACTATGCCCAGGCCGCGCAGGCGCGCGAACTCGCGCTGGTGCGTTCGGCAGGCGCCGCACCCGGGCTGCAATGGGCCTGCGAGCCATCCAGCCCCCTGGGTCGGGAGGATGCGGCCCTGCGCGCATGGGCGACGGCACCGGCGGATGGCAGCACGGCGCTGCGCGTGCTCGACTGTGCCTATGCCCCGCTGCGCCTGGGCGCCGATGGCCCGGGCCCCTGGGCCGGCTCGCCCGCGCTGCCGCATATGCCCTGCTGGCAGCTGTGGACACCCAACAAGGCCCTGGGCCTGACCGGCGTGCGCGCTGCCTACGCCGTGGCGCCCGAGGGGTCTGCAGCACAGGTGCAGGCGCTGCTGGCACTGGCACCTTCCTGGGCCGTGGGAACGCATGGCGTGGCGCTGCTGCAGGCCTGGGTGCAACCCGGCGTACAGCGCTGGCTGGTGCACAGCCTCGATACCCTGCGCGACTGGAAGCAGCGCCAGCTCACCCTGTGCCTGGACCTGGGCTGGGGCGTGCATGCGGGCAGCCTGGCCAACTACTTCTGCGCCCAGCCTGCCTGTGCCGATCTGCCCGGCGCGCTGGCGGCCCTGCGCGCGGCGGGCATCAAGCTGCGCGATGCCGCCTCGTTCGGCCTGCCCGGTGCGGTGCGCCTGGGCGTGCTGGCGCCGGGGGCGCAAGATGCGCTGCGCGCCGCATGGTCCGCCGCCATGGCCGTACGATCCGGTGCACAACCCAAGGAGATCACCCCCCGATGAGAACCATCACCGTCACCCGCTATGTCACGCCGCTGCGTGAGGGCGGCTCCATGCCTGCCGTGGTCGAAGGCGACGACCTGGGGCTGTATGTGCTCAAGTTCCGCGGCGCAGGGCAGGGCGTGCGCGCCCTGCTGGCCGAGATGATCTCGGGCGGCATTGCCCGGGCGCTGGGCCTGCCGATCCCCGAGATCGTGCTCGCCGAGCTCGACACGGGCCTGGCCCAGACCGAGCCCGACCCCGAAATCCAGGACCTGGTGCGCGCCAGCGGCGGCCTCAACGTGGGCCTCGACTACCTTTCGGGCGCGCTCAACTTCGATCCCGCAGTGGACGAGGTGAGCAACGACTTCGCCTCGCGCCTGGTCTGGTTCGACGCCCTGGTGGCCAATGTGGACCGCACGGCGCGCAACACCAACCTGCTCATGTGGCACCGCAAGCCCTGGCTCATCGACCACGGCGCTTCGCTGACCTTCCACCATGCCTGGAACGGCGCGGTGGTGCAGCCCGCCAAGCCCTTCCCGCCCATTGCCGACCATGTGCTGCTGCGCCAAGCCACGGCGCTGGCGCAGGTGGATGGCGAGCTGGCGGCACTGCTCACGCGCGAGGTGCTCACGGGCATCCTGGCCGATGTGCCCGACGAGTTCCTGGCCATTGCCGGGGCCGAGCACACCGAAGGCCCGCTGTCGGCCCCTGCCAGCCATCGCCAGGCCTATGTGGACCATTTCTGTGTCTGCCTGGCCGGCCGGCAAGCCTGGGTGCAAGGAGCCATCGATGCACGCGGCTGAGATGAATGTGTACGACTACGCCATCGTGCGCGTGGTGCCGCGCGTGGAGCGCGAGGAATTCATCAACGCCGGCGTCATCCTCTCGTGCCAGAAGAGCGGCTTTCTGCAGGCAGCCATTGCCCTGGATGAGGAGCGCCTGCTGGCGATGGACCCGCATGTGGACATCGACACCGTGCGCCGCCACCTGGACGCCATCGTCGCCATCTGCGCGGGGGACGCGGTCTGCGGGCCGATTGCGCAGCTGCCTTTTCGCCAGCGCTTTCACTGGCTCACAGCCAGGCGCAGTGCCATCATCCAGACCTCGCCGGCGCATACCGGGCGCTGCACCGATGCGGCGGCGGCGCTGGAGCACATCATGGACCGCATGGTGAGGCCTTTGCCTTGAGCGCTTCCGATTCCCCCCGCCTGGCGCGCTGCGTCATGGTGCTGGGCACCACCAGCGGCGCCGGCAAGAGCTGGCTGGCCACGGCGCTGTGCCGCTGGTACAGCAACCAGGGCTACAAGGTGGCGCCGTTCAAGGCGCAGAACATGAGCAACAACGCGCGCGTGGTCGCCAGCGACCACGGCCATGGTGAGATCGGCAGTGCCCAGTATTTCCAGGCGATTGCTGCGCGCACCGTGCCCGACGTGCGCATGAACCCGCTGCTGCTCAAGCCCGAGGCCGACACCCACAGCCAGGTGGTGCTGATGGGCCAGGTGAGCGCCGAGCTCACGGCGCTGCCCTGGCGTGGCCGCAGCGAGCGCGTTTGGCCACAGATCGCCGCCGCGCTCGACGCGCTGCGCGCCGAGAACGACGTGGTGGTGATCGAAGGGGCAGGCTCGCCCGCCGAGATCAACCTGCACGCCAGCGATGTGGTCAACATGCGCGTGGCGCGCCACGGCGGCGCACGCTGCCTGCTGGTGACCGACATCGACCGCGGCGGAGCCTTTGCCCACCTGTACGGCACCTGGGCCCTGCTGCCCGAGGACGAACGCGCGCTGATCCATGGCTTCGTGCTCAACCGCTTTCGCGGCGATGCCACGCTGCTCGCGCCCGCGCCGCAGATGTTGCAGGAGCTGACCGGCGTGCCCACCGTGGCCACCATCCCCATGCAATGGCACCACGGCCTGCCCGAGGAAGACGGCGTGTTCGACGACCGCAGCACCGCGGGAGGGGCCGTGCACACGACGGTGGCCGTGATTGCCTACCCCCGCATCAGCAACCTCGACGAATTCCAGCCGCTCAAGAACGTGCCCGGCGTGCGCCTAGTGTGGGTGCGCAGCCCCGCCGGGCTGGCAGGACTGAAGGCTACCGACTGGGTCATCCTGCCCGGCTCCAAGGCCACTGCGGCCGACCTGGCCTGGCTGCGTGCGCAAGGGCTCGATGAGGCCATTGCTGCGCATGCGGGGCAGGGCGGCAGCGTGCTCGGCGTGTGCGGCGGCCTGCAGATGCTGGGCGAGGCACTGATCGACACCGCTGGCATCGACGGCAACGCGCCAGGTCTCGGCCTGCTGCCCCTGGTCACCACCTTCGAGCCCGCCAAGACCGTGCGCCGCACCACCGCGCGCTTCGGTACGCTGCAGGGTGCCTGGGCGGCACTGTCGGGCGTCGAGGCCAGCGGCTACGAGATCCACCACGGCCAGACCGCACAGCACCCGGCCATGGCGGCCGGTGGCGACGTGGCGCGCGAGGTAGTGCCTGGCCTGGCCTGGCAGAACGGCGCGGGCAATGTGCTCGGCCTGTACCTGCACGGCCTGCTCGAAGACCCCGCCGCGCTGCAGGCCCTGTTCGGCCGCGAGGGCGCGGCCCCCGTGCCCACGCTCGACGCCGTGATGGAGGGCCTGGCGCGCACGGTGGATGCGCATTTCGAACCCGGCGTATTGAACGCGCTGGTGGCCTGAATGAATCCCGATTTCTTTACCTGACGAACCCATGTCCTTCGCTTTCCCCACCATTGCCGACATCACCGACGCTCCCCTCACGGCGCGCCTGCAGCACATCCTCGACTTCAAGACCAAGCCCCTTGGCTCGCTGGGCCGGCTCGAAGCGCTGGCGCTGCGCATCGGCCAGGTGCTGGGCACCGAGGCACCGCAGCTGGTGCAGCCGCAGATGCTGGTCTGCGCGGGCGACCATGGCATCGCGGCGCGCGGTGTGTCGGCCTTTCCGAGCGACGTGACCTGGCAGATGGTGGAGAACTTCCTGGCCGGCGGTGCGGCCGTGAGCGTGCTCGCGCGCCAGCACGGCCTGGCCCTTACTGTGGTGGATTGCGGCATGGCCAAGCCCATCGCGCCGCGCGATGCCGCCCCGGGCGCGCCCCAACTGCTGCTGCGCAAGGTGGCGCCCGGCACGGCCGATGCATCGGTGGGCCCGGCCATGACGGCCGAGCAGTGTGCCCAGGCCATCACCAACGGCATGGAGGTGGTGCGCGGCCTGCCGGGCAATGCGCTGCTGCTGGGCGAAATGGGCATTGCCAATACCTCGGTCGCCTCGCTGCTGCTGGCGCGTCTGGCCGGCCTGCCGCTGGCCGAGGTGACGGGCGCGGGCACGGGCCTGGACGCCGCCGGCATAGCGCGCAAGCGCGCCGTGCTGCAGCAGGCCCTGGATGTGAACGCCGAAGCCACGAGTCCCTTCGACGCGCTGGCCGCCCTTGGCGGCTACGAGGTGGCCACCCTGGTGGGCGCCGTGCTGCAGGCCGCAGCCGAGCGCCGGGTCATCGTCGTCGATGGCTTCATCACCAGCGCCGCCGTGCTGGTGGCCAGCCGCCTGCAGCCAGCCGTGCTGCAGCGCTGCGTTTTTGCGCACCGCTCGGGCGAGCGCGGCCACAGCCTGATGCTGGCGCAGATGCAGGCCGAGCCCCTGCTCGACCTGGGCCTGCGCCTGGGCGAAGGCTCGGGCGCGGCGCTGGCCTGGCCGCTGCTGCAGTCGGCTTGCGCGGTGCTGGCGGAGATGGCCAGTTTTGAATCCGCAGGGGTGGACAACCGCAGCTGAGCCGGGGGGCGCTCAGTCCCCCGGGCATTCGAGCTGGCCGGCGCGCGGATTCTCCCCCTGTCGGCCGGGGCCAGGTCCCGTCGCGGGCAAGCCGTAGACGGCCTTCTGGTTCGCGCTATCGGTCACCTTCACGCCCTGCGCGTCGAAGTTCCACGCATCCCAGTAGTTGACCGGCACCACCTGTGGCACCTTGGCTGACGCGAGGAAGTCGCGCAGCAGGGGCTGCTCGTTGGGATCGTAGGGGAAGTGCAGACCGTACTCGAGCTTGAACTCTGACACTGAGTTGGCCCGCACACCGAGGTGGTGGGGCATGAATGTCTTGACCTTGAACTCGGGCACGACGATGCGCGCCTGCGTTACCACGCGTGACTCCGGCCCGCCCTGCCACAGGTCCAGGCTGGTCGCGCCCGCAGCCGCCATGGCGGCCTTGAGGTTGTCCAAGGGCGAGCCGTAGGTCACGCCATTGGCCACGCGCGGGGTGGTCAGGTCCTTGCCGCCGGCGCCGCTGTCGGACACGAACAGCTGCAGCGGCTCGGCGCGGGCGCGGGTCTTCGCGCTGACCAGGAAACCGAAGGTCTCCGGGTCGTTGGTGCCGTTGCCAAAGGCCGTGCAGCCCGAGACGCTGTGCACCCAGCGCACCACGCGGATGGTGACGGCGTCGTTCATGCGCACTGTCTCGCCGCCCTTGAGCGTGGTGCACTGGCTGGCGGGCAGGCCCACCTTGGCCATGGCACTGCAGACCGCTGCAGGGGCATAGACCGGCTTGCCCGTTTGCCGGGCCCACTCGGGGACCTGCACGCCATGGTCCCCATGTTCGTGGCCGACGAGGATGGCGTCGATGCCTCCGCGCATCTTGATGGCCTGCAGGGCCTTGGCCACGGATGGGGTGTTGGCGGTAGGGTTGGCGGTGAAGTCCGAGATCGTCTCGCCGTCAACCAGGATGCCGGTATCGCCAATCTGATAGTGCCAGTTGGTGATGCCGAACCAGGTCATGCGCATGTTTTCGGGCAGGTCGGGGTCGGATCCGCCGCAGGCCAGCAAAAGGGCGGCAGAAAGGCACGCGCCGGTCGTCCCGAGTCGGGTCCAGTTTTTGGGTTTCATCTTGTCTCCAGGTCGCGGCAATATCACCGTCTGCCCTGAAGGCTAGGGACGTGAAGCTGTCAATCTGCTTTCAGGGTTGGCGCGTGCCAGGGTCAGAAAGCGATCTGAAAGCCGCCGTGGTCCATCATCGCGCGCGACAACGGTTGTCAGGAGCGCCGCTTGCGTACCTTGGGCGCAGGTGCCAGCGGCTTCTGGTGGTGCGCGCACAGCAGGTCGATCAGCGACTGCGCATACGCCGGCATGCGCGCCTCCTCGCGCACCAGGATGTAGCGCTCGCGCACGCTCCAGGCGTCTTCCAGGTCGATCAGCACCAGGCCCATGGGGGCGAGGTAGCGCCGGGCGGCGCTCTCGGGCACGATGCCGATGCCCACGCCGGCACCGATCATGCGGCACATGGCGTCGAAGCTCGATAGCTGCACGCGCAGCTTCTGCGGCTGGCCCAGTTGCTCGGTCACCTGGGCCAGGAAGGTCTGCAGCGTGCTGGCCGGGTGCATGCCCACCATGGGCTCGTCCAGCGTTTCGGAAAAAGCCATGCGCCGGCGCCGCGCAAAACGGTGGCCACGCGGCACCACCAGCGCCAGCCGGTCGGTGCTGAAGTGGATGGCGGTGAGGCCCAGCGTGTCCACCTGGCCGGCGACGATGCCGATGTCGGCGCGCCCGTCGAGCACACCGCGCGGGATATCGGCATTCGGTTTTTCCTGAAGCTCCACGTTCACGCGCGGATTGGCCGCGAGGAAGGCGGGCAGGATCTCGGGCATGAAGTCCGTCACCGCCGTGGTGTTGGCGAACACCCGCACATGGCCGCGCAGGCCGCCGCTGTACTCCTGCAGGTCGGCGCGCAACTGCTCGGTCTGGCGCAGCACGCCGCGTGCGTGGTGCAAGAAGGCCTCGCCCGCAGGCGTGGGGCGCATGCCGCGCGCTTCGCGGTACAGCAGCGGCATGCCCGCCTGCTGCTCCAGCGCCTTGATGCGCGCACTGGCCGCTGCCAGCGACAGGTGCCGCGCCGCTGCGGCGCGGGAGAGGGCGCCTTGCTCGGCCGTGAGCACGAACAGGCGCAGATCGGTCAGGTCGAATTGCATGGCCGCATGTTACTGCCGCGCGTGCGAGGTTTCGGTTCTGGCGAAGGCTTGGTTCTGAAATGCGTGATTGTGCGCGGGCGGCGGGGCGGCGAACATCCGTGCTCATCCGAGAACACGCCAAGGAGACAAACCGCATGAAGTTCGCCGCCCCCCGCGCCATCGCGCGCCGCACCGCCCTCGTTGCCCTGCTCGCCGCACCCCTGTGGGCCGCCGCGCAAGCCAGCTACCCCAGCCGCCCCATCGTGATGGTCGTGCCGCAGGCAGCAGGCGGCACCAACGACATCGTGGGCCGCCTGGTGAGCCAGAAGCTGGGCGAGGTGCTGGGCGGCGCCACCGTGGTGGAAAACCGGCCCGGTGCGGGCGGCAATATCGGCACGCAGTATGTGGCGAAAGCCCCGAAGGACGGCTACACGCTGCTCATGACCATCAGCAGCAGCCAGGCCATCAATCCGGCGCTGTTCAAGAACCCCGGTTTTGACCCCGTGAAGGATTTCAAACCCGTGGGCCTGATCGGTGCCGTGCCCAATGTGCTGCTGGTGAACCCGTCCTTCCCCGCGCGCAACATGGCCGAGCTGGTGGCGTTGGCCAAGGCCAAGCCGGGCCACTACCAGTACGCATCGGCCGGCAATGGCACGCTCAACCACCTGCTCGGTGAAATGCTCAACAGCATGGCCGCCATCCAGTTGCAGCATGTGCCCTACAAGGGCGTGGCCCCGGCCATCAACGATGTGCTGGGAGGGCAGTTGCCCATGGTGTTCGCGAGCATGCCCTCAGCGCTGTCGCATATCAAGGCCGGCAAGCTGCGCGCCCTGGCCGTGAGCGGCGCCACGCGCTCGCCCGTGCTGCCCGACGTGCCCACCATCGCCGAAACGGTGGCCGGCTACAACGGCACGCTGTGGATCGGGCTGTTCGCGCCCGCAGGCCTGCCGGCCGACATCCAGTCCAAACTGCAGGACGGCATGGCCACGGCCCTGGCTGCCAAGGACCTGCGCGAGCGCCTGGAGGCGCAGGGCGTGGAGATTGCCACCAAGACCACACCGGACCAATTTGCCGCGCTGCTGCAGGAGGACCTGGCCAAGTGGGCCAAGGTGGTCAAGACCTCCGGCGCCACCGTGGACTGAGCAAGGGAGCCAGCCAATGACCCGCCCCCTGGACCACATCACCGTGGTGTCGCTCGAGCATGCGATCGCCGCCCCGTTCTGCACCCGCCAACTGGCCGACCTGGGCGCCCGCGTGATCAAGGTCGAACGCCCCGGCGGCGGCGACTTTGCGCGCGACTACGACACCAGGGCAGAGGGAATGGCCTCGCACTTCGTCTGGGTCAACCGCTCCAAGGAGAGCCTCACGCTCGACCTCAAGCAGCCCGAGGCCCTGGCGGTGCTATGGGAGCTGCTGGCCAGCGCCGATGTGCTGGTGCAGAACCTCGCGCCCGGCGCCACTGCGCGCATGGGCCTGTCGTGGGAGGCGCTGAGCGCACACAACCCGCGCCTCATCGTCTGCGACATCTCGGGCTATGGCGGCGATGGCCCCTACCGCGACAAGAAGGCGTATGACCTGCTGATCCAGAGCGAGGCGGGCTACCTGTCGGTGACCGGTACGCCCGAAGAGCCCTGCAAGTCGGGAAACTCCATCGCCGACATCGCGGCCGGCATGTATGCCTACACCAGTGTGCTTGCCGCGCTGATGCAGCGCGAGAAGACGGGCCAGGGCTCGCGCATTGATGTCTCCATGCTTGAATCGCTGGCCGAGTGGATGGGCTTTCCGATGTACTACGCCTACGGCGGCGCCACGCCGCCGCCGCGCAATGCCGCATCGCACGCCACCATCTACCCCTACGGCCCCTTCCTGGCCGGTGATGGCGGCACGGTGATGCTGGGGCTGCAGAACGAGCGCGAGTGGAAGCTGTTCTGCGAGCATGTGCTGCTGCAGCCGCCGCTGGCAGCCGACCCGCGCTTTGACAGCAATGCCCGGCGCAACGCGCACCGGGCCGAACTCAAGGCCCTGATCCTGGCCGTGTTCGGCACGCTTACCGCCGCGCAGGTCATCGAGCGGCTGGAAGCGGCGCGCATTGCCAACGCGCGCATGAACACCATGGCCGAGGTCTGGGCGCACCCGCAGTTGCAGGCGCGCGGCCGCGTGCAGCAGGTGGACACGCCCGAAGGGCCTCTGGATGCCCTGCTGCCGCCCGGCGCACACAGCAGCTTCGACTACCGCATGGACCCGATACCCGCCGTGGGCGAGCACACCGAAGCCATCCTGCGCTCTCTGGGGCGTGGCGACGGGCACTTGGCGGCGCTGCGCGCCAGCAAGGCGATCTGATGGCAGTGCCTTCCACCCACCAGGCAATGGCCCGCGCGACGACCTTCCTCTTCGTTCCCGCCATCCGGCCCGAGCGCATCGCCAAGGCCCTGGCCAGCGGCGCAGGCGCCGTGGTCGTGGACCTGGAGGATGCCGTGGCGCCCGGTGAGAAGGCGGCCGCGCGCACGGCCTTGCTGGCCGCCGTGAAGGCCCTGGAGCCAGCGCAGCGCGCGCGCCTGCTGGTGCGCGCCAATGCCGCAGGCACGCCCTGGCACACCGACGATGTGGCGGCCGTGGCCGCCTGCGTGGCCCAGGGCCTGGCCGGTGCCATGTTGGCCAAGGCCGAGTCGGCAGCGGTGCTGGCCGCCGTGGCCCGGGCGCTGGGGCCGCAAGGCCTGCTGGTGCCGCTGGTCGAATCGAATGCGGGGCTGGATGCGCTGGACGCACTGGCCCAGGCGCCTCAGGTGGTGCGCCTGGCGTTTGGCCACCTCGACTTCCAGGTAGATCTGGGCATGGAATGCGCTGCCGACGAGGCCGAGCTGCTGCCCGTGCGCCTGGCGCTGGTGCGCGCCTCGCGCCGCGCCGGGCTGGCCGCGCCGGTGGATGGTGTGACCACGGCCACCGACGACCTGGCGCGCCTGGCCGAGGACACGGCGCGTAGCCGGCGCCTGGGCTTTGGCGGCAAGCTGTGCATCCACCCCGCGCAGGTGGCGCCTGTGCAGGCCGCCTTTGCGCCCGACCCTGCCGCGCTCGCGTGGGCCCGCCGCGTGCTGGACGAAGCGTCCGCGCATGGCGGGGCGGTGTTCCGGCTCGACGGCCGCATGGTCGACGCGCCGGTGTTGGCGCTGGCGGCGCGCCTGCTGGCCCGCGCAGGGGATCAGCCGACGGCAGTCTGATTGCGCCCCTGCGCCTTGGCCTGGTACAGCGCCTGATCGGCGCGCGTGAGCATCGCGTCCAGCGTGTCGCCGGGGCCGCTCCATTGCGTCAGGCCGATGCTGACCCGGCAATCGAGCGGGTGGCCTACGGCCAGCGTGGCGTGGATGCGCCGGGCCACGTTGAGCGCCGCGACGGCATCGGTGCCGGGCAGCACCACCATGAACTCTTCGCCGCCATAGCGGCCCATGCGGTCGGGCGTGCGCAGCACGGACAGGGTGCGCTGCACGAAGTGCACCAGCACCGCATCGCCATGCTGGTGGCCGCAGCTGTCGTTCACGGCCTTGAAATGGTCCAGGTCCAGCATCATCAGCGAGGGGCCGCCGC
Source organism: Acidovorax sp. LjRoot66 (assembly GCF_964253305.1). Lineage (NCBI taxonomy): Bacteria > Pseudomonadati > Pseudomonadota > Betaproteobacteria > Burkholderiales > Comamonadaceae > Acidovorax > Acidovorax sp. LjRoot66. The sequence continues at coordinate 5,037,779 of NZ_CAXUQU020000001.1, read as the reverse complement.
CGTAGCGGCGCGCGCGCTCCAGTTCTTCTTCACAGCGCTGCAGCAGCGCGCGCCGGTTGAGCGCCGGGGTCAGCGAGTCGTGTGTGGCCAGGTGCTCGAGCTCGGTGCGCAGCCGGTCGGTGGCCATGAGCAGCGCGCCGATGGAGAGCATGAGCACCGTGAGCGCGTAGGCGCCGATGTACAGGTTCTGGTAAACCGATGGCTCCATGAGGTTGTCGCCCGCGAACCCCGCGAAGATGGAGCCAAGCCGCACCAGCAGCACCGTGAGGTGCAGCACCAGCACCACCTCCACCAGCCGCACAGGGAAGTTGCTGCCCCCGTGGCGCAATAGAAAGCGCAACTGGGCGCCGTAGATGCAGGACATCACCAGCGTGAAGAAGGAGAGCCGCACGCTGTAGTTGGGCCATCCGAAGGACAGCCAGGTGAAAACCCCAAAGCACACGGCCAGCACCCCGCCCCAGATGCGCCAGGTGTGGGCATGGCCCAGAAAGGCGCGGGTACCCATGTAGTAGGTCATGGTGCCCAGCACCAGCAGCATGTTGGCGCCCACCAGGCTCATCCAGTCGGGCAGCAGCCCGCGCGCGCTGAAGAGGGCGGTGGATGCCAGCCAGAACACCGGCGCCGCCGCCCAAGAGCCGATGCCCCGGATGTGGGCCGGGTAATAGCGCCGCATGCAGGCCAGCACGACGGCCATCAGGGCGGACATGAATCCCGCCAGGGCGATCATGGAGCGAGGGTCGAGATTCGTCATCCTGCAGTACTGCGGTGGGACGGGGGGCGCCTCGTAAAGAAATGTTTCTGCGACTGGCCAGTATAGCCAGCGACCGGGCAGCATGGGCCTTTGTCCAGTGTGCGCAGATGGTGCCGAATGGCGTATGTGGCCCGAGCGCGACGTTCGTTTTTGGTGCCGCAAGCCCCTGGCAGGCGTGGTTGCGCACGATGTCGGTGCATTTTGTATACAAATTGCCAGAAACATTGTGCGCAAAAGCTGGCACGTGGCTTGCGTAGACCCTGGCATGCAAGACACCACGCCTGCCCAGCCCCCGGCCGCCATCGAGATCGTGGCGCTCACCAAGCGCTACGCCAGCGGCAAGCCCGCCGTGGACGCCATCGACCTGCGCATCGCCAGCGGCAGCTACTGCTGCCTGCTGGGCCCTTCGGGCTGCGGCAAGAGCACCACGCTGCGCATGATCGCCGGGCACGAATCAGTGACCAGCGGCGACATCCTGCTCGAAAACCGCAACATCACCGACCTGCCCGCCGCCGCGCGCGGCACGGCCATGATGTTCCAGAGCTTCGCGCTGTTCCCACACCTTTCGGCGCTGGACAACGTGGCCTTCAGCCTCAAGATGAAGGGCGTGGCCAAGGCCGAGCGCCAGGCCAAGGCGCGGGATCTGCTCGAACGCGTGGCCATGGGCCACCTGGCCGAGCGCAAGCCGGCCGAGCTCTCGGGCGGGCAACAGCAGCGCGTGGCGCTGGCGCGTGCGCTGATCACCCAGCCGCGCGTGCTGCTGCTCGATGAGCCCTTGTCGGCGCTGGACCCGTTTCTGCGCATCCAGATGCGTGCCGAGCTGCGCCGCTGGCAAAAGGAGCTGGGCCTGACCTTCATCCACGTGACCCACTCGCAGGAGGAGGCCATGGCCCTGGCCGACACCATGGTGGTGATGAACCACGGCGTGATCGAGCAGGTGGGCTCGCCGCACGAGGTCTACAACCGCCCGGCCAGCGAATTCGTGGCGCGCTTCATGGGCGGCCACAACGTGATCGATACACCCGAAGGCAAGGTCGGCGTGCGCACCGACCACCTGCAGGTGCTGCCGCAGGGCACGCCGCTGCCCTGGGGCGCCCTGCACATGCAGGCCGTGGTAACCGATGTGGAGTACCAGGGCACCTACGTGCTGCTGGGCCTGCAAAAGCAGGGCGTGGCCCTGTCGGCGAATGCCACGGCGGCGTATTCGGTGATGGTCTCCGAAGCCGCTTTTGCCGCACAGCCCTATGCGGTGGGGCAGGCGGTGCAGTTGCATTGGACGCCCGAGCAGGCCCATCCCCTCTCCCCGCAGGCGGTACCTGTGTCCGCGCCCGTGGCGACGGCTACTGCCCAGGCCGTGCCTGCCTGAGTTTTTCTCTCATTCTTTCGTTGTCCGCTGTTTCCACCCCTCCACTTTGCAAACCAAGGAGCTCTCCCATGTCCGACGACTCTCGTGCCGATTCCCCCGCTGTTGCCTCTGACGCCACCGGCGTGCAGCGCCGCTCGCTTCTCAAGGGCACGGCGGGCATCCTGGCCGCTGGCGTGTTCCCGGCTGTCCATTCGCAGGAAAAGATCGTGCTGCGCTACCTGGGCACGGCCGTGAACCAGGACAAGGCGATTGCCGAGAAGTTCAAGGCCGACACCGGCATCGAGATCCAGTACGTGGCCGTGACCACCGACGACGTGACCAAGCGCGCCGTGACCGCGCCCAACAGCTTCGACCTGATCGACACCGAATACTTCTCGCTCAAGAAGATCGTGCCCACCGGCAACTTGAAGGGCATCGACACCAAGCGCATCAAGAACGCCGACAAGATCACCACGCTGTTCACCAACGGCATGGTGGCCGGCAAGGCCGTGGGCGACCAGGGCACCGCGCCCAAGAAGGTGATCTACCTGGAGGGCGAGAAGTCCAAGAAGTTCGCGACGGCGCCCACGCAGTACATGTCGCTGATCCCCACCGTGTACAACGCCGACACGCTGGGCATTCGCCCCGACCTGATCAAGCGCCCCATCAACTCCTGGGCCGAGCTGCTCAACCCCGAATTCAAGGGCAAGACCGCGATCCTGAACATCCCTTCCATCGGCATCATGGACGCCGCCATGGTGGTCGAGGCCATGGGCATCTACAAGTACCCCGACAAGGGCAACATGACCAAGAAGGAGATCGATCTCACGATCAAGACCCTGATCGAGGCCAAGAAGCAGGGCCAGTTCCGCGCGCTGTGGAAGGACTTCAACGAGTCGGTGAACCTGATGGCATCGGGCGAAGTGGTGATCCAGTCGATGTGGAGCCCGGCCGTCACCGCCGTGCGCACCAAGGGCATCGCCTGCAACTTCCAGCCCCTGAAGGAGGGCTACCGCGCCTGGGCTGCCGGCTTCGGCCTGCCGGCCACCCTGTCGGGCAAGAAGCTCGATGGTGCCTATGAGTTCATCAACTGGTTCCTGGACGGCTGGGCCGGTGCCTACCTGAACCGCCAGGGCTACTACAGCGCCGTGCTGGAGACTGCCAAGTCCAAGATGGAAGCCTACGAGTGGGCCTACTGGATGGAAGGCAAGCCCGCCACGCAGGACATCAAGAGCCCCAACGGCGACGTGCTGGCCAAGACCGGCGCGGTGCGCGACGGCGGCAGCTACGAGTCGCGCATGGGCGGCATCGCCTGCTGGAACGCCTTGATGGACGAAAACAACTACATGGTCCAGAAATGGAATGAATTTGTAGCTGCATAAGAGGGGCCGTCACGCCCGCCAGGGCGTGCCCCGCTGCCCCGAACGGGAGCGGCATGCCCTGCGCGCGGCGCAGGGCTTTCACAGGTTATTCCAAGACACCATGAGCACCACCACCACACCGTCTCTGCCATCGAGCGCCGCCCCCGGGCGCGGCATTGCCGCGTGGTGGCAGGCCGCGCCGTTCACGCTGGTGTTCGCGCTGTTCTTCCTGATTCCACTGGCGCTGATCGTGATGGTCAGCTTCTGGGACTTCAATGAGTACGAACTCTTGCCCGGCTTCACGTTCAAGAACTACATCTCGATCTTTGCGGGCTGTGGCGATGCGTCAGAGGGCCTGTGCGTCACGCTCAAGACGTACTACTCCACGCTCAAGTTCAGTTTTCTCGTGTGGCTGATCACGCTGGTGATCGGCTTCACCGTGGCCTATTTCCTGGCCTTCCACGTGCGCTCCTCGGGCATGCAGACACTGCTGTTCGTGCTGTGCACCATCCCGTTCTGGACCTCCAACGTGATCCGCATGATCTCGTGGGTGCCGCTGCTGGGGCGCAATGGTCTGGTGAACCAGAGCCTGATCAGCATGGGCATGGTCGATCAGCCCATCGAGTGGCTGCTGTTCTCGGATTTCTCGGTGGTGCTGGCCTTCGTGCACCTGTACACCATGTTCATGATCGTGCCCATCTTCAACAGCATGATGCGCATCGACCGCAGCCTCATCGAGGCGGCCAGCGACAGCGGTGCCAGCGGCTGGCAGACGCTGTGGAACGTGATCGTCCCACTGTCGCGAACCGGCATCATCATCGGCTCGATCTTCGTGATCACCATCATCATGGGCGACTTCGTCACCATCGGCGTGATGGGGGGGCAGCAGATCGCCTCCATCGGCAAGATCATCCAGGTGCAGACCTCGTACCTGCAGTTCCCTTTGGCTGCGGCCAATGCCGTGATCCTGCTGGCGGTGGTTCTGATGATCATCTGGGGGCTCACGCGCCTGGTCGACATCCGCAAAGAGCTTTGAGCACCGTCCACGTCGCTGACAACCTCCACAGGACACCCGCATGAAATCCCGCGTCCGCGAATCCCGCCCCGCCAGCTTCTGGCTGCTGGCCATCGTGTTCAGCCTGTTCGTGCTGTTCATGTACGGGCCCATGTTCGTCATCTTCATCCTGAGCTTCCAGGGCCCCGAGGGTGGGCTGACCTTCCCCATGCGCGGCGTGTCGCTGCACTGGTTCTACAAGCTGGCCGAGGGCCTGGGCGTGGTGGACATCGGCGCGGCGCTGTGGCGCTCGCTGGGCCTGGGCGTGGCGGTGATGCTGTGCACGGTGGTGCTGTCGGTGCTGGCGGGCCTGGCCTTTCGCAAGCGGCTGGCGGGGGGAAACACGCTGTTCTTCATTGTCGTGGCCAGCCTGATCATGCCGTCCATCATCGTCTCGCTGGGCATCGGGCTGGAGTTCCGGCTCATCGACAACGGCATCAAGGCCGCCCTCGAATGGCTGGGCATGGAAAGCACGCTGGAGGGCTACGGCACCTCGCTGGGCCTGTTCACCTCGGCGCTGGGCGCACACCTGACCTGGACGCTGCCCTTCGGCCTGCTGATCATGTTCGCGGTGTTCAACCGCTTCAATCCCGCGTACGAAGAGGCGGCGCGCGACCTGGGCGCCACCCCCTGGCAGGGCTTTGCCCACGTGGTGCTGCCGCTGATCGCCCCCTCGGTCGTGGGCATCGGCATGTTCGGCTTCACCCTGAGCTGGGACGAGATCGCCCGCACCTCGCAGGCCATCGGCGACGTGAACACGCTGCCTCTGGAGCTGCAGGGCCTGACCAGCACGGTCACCACGCCATCGATCTACGCGCTGGGCACACTGACCACCGTGGTGTCGTTCGTGGTCATGGGCATCACGCTGGCCCTGGTCTGGGCGCTGGGGCAACGCAAGAAAGGGCGGGCCGGCTGAGCCGCACGCCATGAGACTTCCATGCGCATCCGTGCCGACGATTCCATGACCGCTGCCTCCAAGCCCCGGCGCCGTGCTGCTGTGGCCGCACTCGCCGATCCCGTCGACCTGACCACGGAAGGTGCTGCCAGCGGCGGCCTGCTCAGCGACAACGACATGTACGAGCGCATGGTCTCGGCCATCCTCGACCACCGCCTGCCCCCGGGCACCAAGCTGGTGGAGGACAAGCTGGCGGCGGCCTTCGGCGTTTCGCGCACCCGCGTGCGGCCGGTGCTGGTGCGCCTGGCCAACGAGCAGGTGGTCACGCTCACGCCCAACCGCGGCGCCTCCATCGCCCAGCCCACGCCCGAGGAGGCGCTCGAAGTTTTCGAGGCGCGCCGCCTGCTGGAGCCGCGCCTGGTGGAGCTGTTCATCGCCAACGCCACCGACGGGCACATCGCCGCGCTGCGCGCCTGCATCGACGACGAAGAGGCCGCGCGCGCCAGCGGTGACATGCGCCGCGCCATCCGCCTGTCGGGCGACTTTCACCTGCACATCGCGCAGGCCGCAGGCCACCAGACGCTGGGGCGCATTCTGCGCGAGCTGGTTTCGCGCACCTCGCTGATCCTCATGACCTACAGCCCCAGCCATGCCCGCGAGCGCGAGGAGGCCACGGCCTGCGGCTGCCGCGAGCACCGCGCGCTGATCGACGCCATCCGCCTGCGCGACGCGAAAGAGGCCGCGCGCCGCATGCTCGACCACCTGGCGCGCATCGAGTCGCAGCTGGAGTTCACCCCGCCCGCGAGCGAGGCGCCGGATCTCATGAGCCTGCTGGGCATGGCGGGCTGAACGGCATGCGCCACCTGCTGGTCATCAACCCGAACACGTCGCCCAAGGTCAGCGCGCTGCTGCAGCAGCATGTGCAGGCCGCCGCGGGATCGCATGTGGTGGTGCGCACGGCCACCGCACGCTTTGGGGCCCCCTACATCGCCTGCGAGGCCAGCTACGCCGTGGCCGCGCATGCCGCGCTCGATGCCTGGGCGCTCGACTTGTCTACCCAGTCCTCGGCACCGAGCGCGGTACTCATCGGCTGCTTTGGCGACCCGGGCCTGATGGCGCTGCGCGAGAGCAGCCCCGTGCCCGTCACCGGCCTGGCCGAGGCCTCCTTCATCGAAGCCGCACGCCACGGCCGCTACGCCATCGTCACCGGCGGCGAGCGCTGGGGCCCCATGCTGCAGCGCCTGGCCCAGGCTCTGGGCCACGCCCATTCGCTGGCCGGCATCCACACCGTGGCGCCCACCGGCGCCCAGCTGGCAGCCGACCCCGTGACTGCGCGTGCGCTGCTGGCCCAGGCCTGCCGCGACGTGGTGCGCCAGATGGGCGTGCAGTCCGTGATCCTGGGCGGCGCGGGCCTGGCCGGTATGGCGGCGGCCGTGCAGTCCCAGGTAGGGGTGCCGGTGATCGACAGCGTTGTCGCGGGCGCCCACTGGGCCCTGCGGGCCAATGCCGTGCCGCCCGAGCGCAGTGTGCCGGCGTTCGATGTAGCGTGGGAAGGGGTGTCGGGGGAGATGGCTGCGCTGTGGGAATTCACCAAGGTGGGTGAGTGCATTTGACAGAGGCTGGGCCACGGGATAGTGTGCGGTCATGGCACCTGCAAAACTATGCACTCTCGCTGGTCGAAGCGGAAGACTCCTTGGCCGCGATCTTTCCTGATGAACTGCTGTCCCATATGCAACTCAAGCTTGGCGACGAGCTGTATGTGACAGAAGGCAAAGACGGTAGCCTGTTCATCAGCGCGAAGAAGCCAGACCCTGCGACACACAACGTGCTTCAGGACCTGGCTGGATAGTCAGACCGGCACAGCCACCCGCTCCATGCGCGTCAGCGGCAGTGCTTCGTCTTCGCTGGTGGCCTTTGGCAGCACGAAGTTGAATACCGAGCGCGTGAATGGCGCGGTGATGCCCAGTGACTCGTAGCCTGCGGGCGCCACATTGCGCTCAAGCTCCACAATCAGCCCATCGCGCGTGGCGAATGCAAAGTCATCGTCGATGTAGCTGTCACCGGGAATATTGACCTGCGTGGTCAGCGTGCGCATGCCGGGGGCGGCCACCAGGAAGTGGATGTGCGCAGGCCGCTGGCCATGGCGGCCCAGTGCGGCGAACAGGTCGGCCACCGGGCCGGTCGGCGGAATCGCATAGCCCGGCGGCAGAAAGCTGCGAAAGCGGTAAAAGCCCTTGGCATCGGTCTCGATGCGGCGGCGCAGTTCAAACGGCTGCATGCCTGGGAAGAAGTGCGAGTAGCCGCCTTGCTCATTGGCATGCCATACGTCCACCATGGCATGGGGCACGGGCTTGCCATCGAGGTCCAGCACCTGGCCTTCCATGATGAACACCTCGCCCTTGGGCTCGCCTTCGTCCACGCGCACTTCCACCTTGGACGTGGGTGCACCGGCCACGAACAGCGGCCCCTCGATGGCGCGCGGCGTGCCGCCCTCGCGCCCCGCCTTCTGGTCGGCCTCGTCGGCGCGGATGTCGAGCAGCCGGTCAAAGCCCAGGCCGGCCGTGATCAGGCCCGTCTGGCCTGCCGCGCCCAGGCGCGTGAGCCAGGCCGTGGCGGCCCAGAATTCGTCGGGGGTCACGTCGAGTTCGTCTATGGTCTTGAACAGGTCGGTGACGATACGCTCGGTGAGCTGGCGCACGCGGGGGTTGCCGGGGGCGATCTTCTTGGTGTTGACCAGTGCGAGCAACTGGGCCTGGGTGAGTTCTGCCATGTTTTTGTCTCCTCTGTGGGAATGGATGGGTGGAAATCGGGGGGAAGGGGCCAATCAATCCAGCTTGATACCGCGCTCGGCAATCAATTTCGCCCAGCGCTCGGATTCGCGCGCCAGGTGCTTGGCGAGTTCGGCGGGCGTGGAGCCCACGGGCTCGGCGCCGATGGTCTCGAAGCGGGCCACCACGTCGGGCTGCTTCATCGCATCGCGCAGGGCGGCGTTGAGCTTGTTGACGATGGGCGCGGGCGTGCCCGCCGGCATGAACACCGCGAACCAGGGCGAAACCTCGTAGCCCGGCAGGCCGGCTTCGGCCAGGGTGGGTACGCCCGGCAGGGTGGCCGAGCGCTTGGCCGTGGTCACGCCCAGGGCGCGCAGCTTGCCCGACTGGATATGCGGTCGCGCCGAGGTGATGCTGTCGAACATGTAGTTGATCTGCCCGCCCAGCAGGTCGGCCACGGCCGGGCCGCTGCCCTTGTAAGGGATGTGCAGCATGTCGATCTGCGCCAGCGAGTTGAACACCTCGCCCGCCAGGTGGATGGAGGTGCCGTTGCCGGCCGAACCATAGGTGAGCTTGCCCGGCGCCTTGCGCGCAGCGGCGATCACGTCGGCGGCGGTCTTCACGTCGGGCTGGGTGGCATTGGTCACCAGCACGTTGGGCACCACGGCCAGCAGGCTCACGGGGGCGAAGTCCTTGAGGGGGTCGTACGACAGCTTTCCGTACAGCGGTTTGTTGGTGGCCATGCCGATGGACGTGATCATCAGCGTGTAGCCATCGGCCGGCTGCCTGGCCACGAACTCGGCACCGATGTTGCCGCCCGCGCCGGCCTTGTTCTCGATCACGAAAGGCTGGCCCAGCGCCTGGCCGGCCTTCTCACCCAGGGTGCGGGCAATCGCATCCATGGCGCCACCAGGCGGGAAGGGCACGACCCAGCGGATGGGCTTGTTCGGCCAGTTGGCGCCTGGTGCCTGGGCCTGCTCGGCGGGCCATGCCGCCAGTGCCAGGGTGGCGGTGAGCAGGCTGAGCACCGGCTGTCGTTTCATGATCATCGCGTGTCTCCGATTCTTCTTTGTGGGGGGTGTCAGATGGCCGAGGGATGCCGTGCCAGCGGCGTCACCGAGATCTTCATGAACGGGAACAGCGGCAGCCCCTGCAGCAACTGGTGCAGCTCGTCGTTGGAGGCCACGTCGAACACGCTGTAGTTGGCGTACTCGCCCACCACGCGCCAGATGTGTGGCCAGCGGCCGTCGCGCTGCAGGTCCTGCGAATAGGCCTTTTCGCGGGCCTTGATCTCATTGGCCTGGTCGGCGGGCAGGTCGTGGGGGATGTGCACATCCATGCGGACGAGGAACAGCATTGCGGGGTCTCCTTTTTTTAAACGGTGGTGGCCTGGCGGCCCAGGTCGATGTGGATGGGCGCCTTGCCTTCGCGGGCGCGGTCGAAGCGGTCGAGCTGCGCGAGCGACACTTCCACGCCAAAGCCCGGGCCGTCGGGCAGCTGCAAGGCAAAGTCGGCAATCGGCATCTGGGTTTCCACGATGTCGTCCACCAGCAGCTGCGGGCCGAACAGTTCGCAGCCATGGTGCTGGCTGCCCAGGGTGGAGAACACATGGGCCGATGCCGCGCTGCCCAGCGAGGTCTCCAGCATGGTGCCGCCGTACCAGCCGATGTCGGCCGCCTCGGCAACGGCCGCCACCTTGCGCGTGCGCAGCAGGCCGCCGTGCTTGGCCACCTTGAGCGAGAACACGTGGCAGGCCTGGCCGCGCGCCAGGGCCATCGCGTCCTGCGGGGTGCACACGGTTTCGTCGGCCATGATGAGGGCGCTGTCACCCAGCGCTGCGGTCAGGCCCTTCAGGGCCTCGATGTTCCAGTGGGCCACGGGCTGCTCGATGAGCGTCACGCCGGCTTCCACCAGCTGCGGCAGGTAGCGGCGCGCGGTGTTGCCGTCCCAGGCCTGGTTCACGTCCACCGTCAGCGTGGCGCGGCCCGCGAGGCCGCGTGCGATCCGGGTCACGTGGGCCACGTCGTCGGCCGGGGCGTTGGCACCGATCTTCATCTTGAAGATGTGGTGGCGGCGCTGCTCCAGGCGCAACTGGGCTTCCTCCAGGTCGCGCTCCACATGGCCGCTGGCCAGGGTCCAGGCCAAGGGCAGGCTGGCGTGCACCTTGCCGCCCAGCAACTGCCAGGCGGGCAGGCCCAGGGTGCGTGCCACAGCATCGATGAGGGCCATTTCCACGGCGCTCTTGGCAAAGGCATTGCCCTTGCAGGCCTTGTCCATGCGCGCCAGGGCGGCTTCGAAGCCGCCGGCTCCCTGGCCCAGAAGGGCCGGGGCCAGGTACTGGGTGATGGCGTGGTGGATGCTCTCGGGCGACTCCTCGTTCCACGAGGGGCCGCCGATGGTGGCCGCCTCGCCGAAGCCGCAGGCGCCATTGGCCAGCCACAGCTGCACGATGACCGGGCTCTGGCGGCTGATGGAGCCGAACGAGAGCTTGTGCGGGCGGATGGTGGGGATGTCCAGGATGCGCGCTTCGATGCGCTCGATGGTGAAACCACCGGGGTGGTTGTTCATGGGGGCGGGCCTTCGGTCGATGGGGGAAACATGGGTTCAAGGCGAAGCTTAGTTTTTGCCCGCCTGCAAATCCAATGATTCATTTGCAATGCATCGTTCGATATCATCGATGAATATCCGTTTCCCTCGGGAGGGTTCCACCATGGAAATCCGCCAGCTCCGCTATTTCCTCGACATCGCACGCACCGAGCACCTGACACAGTCGGCGCAGAACCTGTTCGTCACGCAGTCCACGCTGTCGCATGGCCTGCGCCAGCTGGAGCAAGAGCTGGGCGTGGCCCTGTTCGATCGGCTGGGCCGGGGGCTCAAGCTCTCGCAGGCGGGTGTGGCCTTTCGCACCTACGCGGCGCGCGCGCTGCAGGAGATCGAGGCCGGCCGCATGGCGCTGGCCGACATGGGGGCGCTGGAGTCGGGCTCCCTGACCGTGGGGGTGATCCCCACCTTTTTGCACACCCTGGTGCCGGCGGCGGTGGCGGCCTTCAGCAGCGCGTACCCGGGCGTCAACGTGGTCGTGCGCGATCTGCGCGCCGGGCCCATCGAGGAGCAGTTGGTGCAGGGGCAGCTCGACGTGGGGATCGCCTTTTATCCCACCGAGCGCGACGAGATCGAGACCGAGCCTTTGTTCGAGGAGCGGCTGCAGCTGGTGGTGAACCGCGCGCATCCGTTGGCGCGTCGGCGTACCCTGGCCTTGAAGGACCTGGCTGGGGTGCCGCTGGCCATGTTGCCGCGCGCGTTCACTACACGGCGCCTGATTGATGAGAGCCTGCGGGCTGCCGGGGTGGTGCCTTTGGTTCGGGTGGAGATGGAGTCGGTGGAGGGCTTGCTGGATGTGTGCCGGTGGGGGGATCTGGCGAGCATTGCGCCTGAACGTGCTGCCTTGCAGGCGGCGGATCTGCACTCGATCAATCTGCATTCGCCGGGGATGGTGCGGCATGCGGGGATTTTGTGGCGCAAGGGGGCTTCTCGGAGTCGGGCGGCGTTGGAGTTTGCTGGTTTGTTGAGGCCTTGATTGTTGGTTTTGGTTGCTTCTGCTTTTTGGGTTGAGGGCGGAGGCCGGGGTGTGCGCCCGGCGGCGCAGTAACTTTCTCTTGAGTCGCCAAGAGAAAGTCACCAAAGAGAAGGCGACCCCCAGTCTGCGTCCCCCGTACGCCCTGTCGGGCGAACGGGGGCAACCTGCGATGCTCGGTCCTGGGGTGGTGCCGCAGAACTCGCTGCGTTCTTCGAACTCCGCTCAAACAGCTGCGGCAAGCCAGATGACGAAGTGCGTGTGTCCTTCGGCACACGCACCCACCCCAGGCCCTGCGCTTCTCGGCGCAGCCAGCAGGGGTGGGGAGCGGGGTCAGAGACGGCTGCTGCTTCGCAGCTGCGCCTGGGGTCGGTTCGCGCTTTGCGCTGCCGACGAACTGGGCGATCGCTCTGACGAGCCGAGCGCAGCGAAGGACCACAGGCCGAGCGGAGCAATGGCCCGTGTGGAGCCCGCTCCCACCCCCTTCTGACCGTGCCGAGAAGCGCAGGGCCTGGGGTGAGCGCGTGCCGAAGGACACGCGCATCGTCATCTGGCTCGCCGAAGCTGTTTGACCGGAGCTGCCTCGCAGAGGCAGCGCAGGGAGTTCTTCGGCGTCACCCCAGGACCGAGCATCGCAGGCTGCCCCCTCGTACGCAGTACGAGGGGGACACGGGCAGCGGGGTCGCCTTTCTTTTGGGCACTTTTCTTTGGCGAAGCAAAGAACAAGTGCCTCGGCCGCCGGGCCGAGACCCGGCCTCCGCCCTCAATCAAGGCATGGCCTAACCACCGTCAACAAGGCTCATGGCGCAGCCGTCTTCGGCTCGTAATCACAATACTGCGGCACCACACACTCCCAACACCGCGGCTTGCGCGCCACACACACATACCGCCCCAGCAAGATCAGCCAGTGGTGCGAATCCACCGCATACGCATCCGGCACCCGCTTCACCAACTGCAACTCCACCGCCAACGGGTTCTTGCCCGGCGCCAGCCCCGTGCGGTTGCTCACCCGAAAGATGTGCGTATCCACCGCCATCGTGGGCTGGCCGAAGGCCACGTTGAGCACCACGTTGGCCGTCTTGCGCCCCACGCCGGGCAGGGCTTCGAGCGCCTCGCGCGTGCGCGGCACCACGCTGCCATGCTGCTCCACGAGGATGCGGCAGGTAGCCATCAGGTTCTTCGCCTTCGTGCGGTACAGGCCGATGGTCTTGATGTAGCCCTCCAGCCCTTCGAGCCCCAGGTCCAGGATGGCCTGCGGCGTGCCCGCCACCGGAAACAGCTTGCGCGTGGCCTTGTTCACGCCCACGTCCGTGGCCTGGGCCGAGAGCAGCACGGCGGCCAGCAGCTCGAACGGGGTGGTGTACTCCAGCTCCGTGTTGGGCATGGGGTTGGCGGCCTTGAGGGCGGCGAAGAAGGGTTCGATCTGCTCGGTTTTCATGGTGGGGAGGGGCCGTTGTTCTTGTCGGGTGCTGCATTGTCCCGCAGTGGATTCTTCACGGCGATTTGACGGCCGCAGCGCGTTTCTTTACAACGAATTTATACCGCGCTGCCTAGACTGCAAGCCATGTTTAACCCACTGCCTACCGCCGGCTTGGAAGCCGCCTGGCTCCCTGGCGCAGGCCCCCGCATGCTGCACCCCAGCCTTTCCCTGGTTTCGCTCCACCGCGTGGCGCTCGGCGCTGTTGCCCAAGACAGTCCGGATGACCTCGTGGTCCTTCCCCTGCGGTTGTCCGGCGCCGACGTACCCGCAGTGCGGCGCACCCTGCACCACATCCTGGGCCCCCGGCTGGCCTGCTACCGCATCGGGATGGACGTCGCGCGCCACGGCATCAGCGCCCACATCCACCTGCGCAGCAGCGAGCTGGCCACCTGCATGGCCCTGCTCACGGCCGGCATGCCACAGGCCGAGTTCGGCCGCATTGAGCGGCTGACAGGCGCAAGCACAAACACAAGCACAGGCACCCCATGCGTGGTGCATTGAGGGGGCTGCCTTCTGCACCACCCACCAGCGGCCCCATTGGTCTGGGCACGCTGGGGGATGCGCCTGCACTCGATGCCCTGGAGCGCGCTGCGTTCACCGGCGACCGCATCTCCCTGTCCAGCTGGCGGCGCCTGTTGCGCAGCCCGTCGGCCCGGGTGCTGGTGGCCCGCGATGGCGCAAGCGAGTGCGCAGCGGTGCCCGGCGCCTGCGTGGTGCTGCTGCGCAGAGGCACCTTCGTCGCGCGCTTGTACTCGCTGGCCGTCGCACCGCAGGCGCGCAACAGTGGGCTGGCCAGCGCCTTGGTCACCGAGGCCCTGGCCCATGCGCGCCGCGCAGGCTGTGCGCTGCTGCGGCTGGAAAGCCGGGCCGACAATGTCGGTGCCCACCGCCTGTTCCGGCGCTTTGGCTTCGTGCCATCGGGCCGCAAGAGCGCCTACTACGAGGATGGGGCCGACGCCATCTGCTTCCAGAAGGACCTGTTCGACGACAAGGGCCAGGGCGCGCATCCGGTGCTCCGCAGCGCGCGGCACTACGGGCAGACGCTGGACTTCACCTGCGGCCCGTGCGCGCTGCTGATCGCCATGTCGGCTCTGGACCCTGCCACCGTGATGGACCAGGCCGCAGAGATCCGCCTGTGGCGCGAGGCGACCACGGTGTTCATGGCAGCGGGCCACGGCGGCTGCGGTCCGTTCGGGCTGGCCTGTGCGGCGCTGCACCGGGGCTTCGATGTGTCGGTGTATGCCGCAGCGGGCTCCTCGCTGTTCATGGACAGCGTGCGCGAGCCGCACAAGAAGCGCGTCATCCAGCGCGTGGAAGATGACTTCCAGGCCGAGCTGCTGGCGCGCGGCGTGCCTATCTTCGCGCTGCCGGTGTCCGCCGAGGGGGTGATCGAGCAATTGCGCCTGGGCTACGTGCCCATCGTGCTCATTAGGGCCTGTTCACACTAATTTCGCGATCCCCGAAATTAGTGTGAACAGGCCCTACCTGTGGCGGCTGCACCGCGAGAAGGCGCCGCACTGGGTGGCCATCGTCGGCTTCGATGGCGCAGTGTTCCGCGTGCTCGACCCCATGGCCCGTTCCGGCGAAAGCGATGGCGGCATGTCGGTGAGCCTGGCCGAGTTCAAGAAGATCGCCCGCTACGGGCGCCGCCGTCAGACCGCGGCCGTCATCATTGCAAGCAAGAAAGAAGTTCCCCCGTGTCCTCAGAACATGTGATCGTGGTCGAAAAGCGCTCCGACTTCCGCTGGAGCGACCCCGGCGTGAAGATCGTCACCGCCGAGGAGTTCATTGCCGAAGGCCCCCAGGCGCGCAGCCGGGTGCGCAAGGTCACCAACCTGTGCCGCAGCTACAGCTACCTGGGCATCGGCTACTACTGCTCGCTGCTGGCCGAGGCGCGCGGCGACCGGGTGACACCGGGCGTGGAGGCCATCCTGGGCCTGGCGCGCGGCAAGGCGCGGGCGGCTTCGATCGCGGTGCTCGACCGGCTGGTCGGCCCGCTGCCCGGCATACCGCGTTCGGTCAGCACCCTCACGCTGCAGGTGTTCTTCGGGCGCACCGAGGATGCTGAATTCGCGGCCCTGGCACGCAAGAGCTTCGAGCTGTTTCGCTGCCCGCTGCTGGAGATTGTGGTCGAGCGCTGCGATGCCCCGCAGGGCTGGCATGTGGCAGCCCTGCAGGCCCTGGACCCGCGCGACGTGGACACGCACCGCGACGAGGTCTTCACCGAGGCGCTGGGCCACTTCACGCGGCGCAGCTGGCGCCCGGTGGCGGCCGTGGCCGCGCCGCGCATGGACCTGGCCATCCTTCACGACCCAGCCGACCCGCTGCCGCCTTCGAGCGCAGCCACGCTCGCCAGGCTCATCACCATCGGCGACAGCATGGGCATTTCGGCCGAGCTGATCGAGAAGAAGGATTTTTCGCGCCTGGCGCAGTTCGACGCCCTGTTCATCCGCGAGACCACGGCCGTCAACCACCACACCTTCCAGTTTGCCAAGCGCGCCGTGGCCGAAGGCATGCCCGTCATCGACGACCCGGTCTCCATCCTGCGCTGCACCAACAAGGCCTATCTGGCCGAGCTGCTGCGCGGCCACGGCATTGCCACACCGCGCACGCACATGCTCAGCCGCCGCACGCTCGCGGATTTCCAGCATGGGCTGGCCTACCCGGTGGTGGTCAAGGTGCCCGATGGCTCGTTCAGCCGCAGCGTGAAGAAGGCCGACCACTTTGCACAACTGCAGGAGATCGCGCGAGAGATGCTCAAGGAGTCGGAAATCATCCTGGTGCAGGAGTACATGTACACCGATTTCGACTGGCGCATCGGCATCCTGGCGGGCCAGCCGCTGTTTGCCGCCAAATATTTCATGTGCGACGGGCATTGGCAGATTCTGCAGCACGGCGACAACGGCCAGTACACCGAGGGCCGCACGCTGGCCGTGCCCCTGGCGCAAGTCCCGGCCGAGGTGCTGGCCGCCGCCACCGCTGCGGCGCGCCTGGTGGGCGACGGCTTTTATGGCGTGGACCTCAAGTGCAACCCCAGCGGCGCCCATGTGATCGAGATCAACGACAACCCCAATCTGGATACCGGAGTGGAGGACGCCATAACCGGGGATGCCGTGTACCGCAGTCTGCTGGGCCACCTGCTCACCCGCATGGAGCAGCGCCTGCACCGGGGGCCCGGCGGTGCGGGTAGCCTGGCTGTGCCGGGGCTGCAGGGAGGAGACGGCGCAGCCGTGCAGATCACCCCGCTTCTGTCGTCGTCTGTCGCCGTCTCGGAACTGAGGTCCGCGACACGCACGGCACGTTGCGCCTGATCGCCTGATCAGCAGGCGCCTGCGCCCTTTTGCAAAGAGGCAGCCTGCAGCCCCTACCGGGCCAGGCAGGTTGATGCCCAGGACCCAAGAAAAAAATACGCAGGCGAAAAAATCGCTGGTGTGACCTATGAACGAGCTCGAGACATCCTTTGCGCCTGAAGTCGGGGAGCTTCAGCACCTCTCCAAAGCAGTCATCGCCCATGACCGTGCATCCGTCGGCGCCGGACATCCCCAACCCCTGGCCTGCATGGCGCGCGACAACGGCCGTCTGATCGGAGGCGCGGCGGGGCGGATTGAACTGGGCCGGCTGTATGTGGAATACCTCTGGGTGGATGCAGCGCATCGGCGCAAAGGCCTGGGCCACAGGCTGCTTGCCGGCATCGAGAGTGCCGCCAGAGGTGCTGGTTGCAACGAATGCCTCATTGAATCCCTGTCGCCAAAGACGGCGCTGATGTATGAGCGCGCTGGATACCGGGGCTACGCCCAGATTGACAATTACATCCCGGGACTCACCTTGTTCGTGCTGCTCAAGCCGTTGGTCTGATGGTGCACCACGCCGTTCACGATGTGTTTTTTGTCGGCATCGCCATTGCCGCGTTCCTGCTGGTGTTTCACATGGGGCAAAAACTCGCTGCCTGGCTGGAGGCTGCCCACGAAAAGTGGAAGACTCAACACCAGGACACGCCAGTTCAGTAGGAGCCTTCAGCCCGCGTCGCGCGCCACCAGCTGCCCGCGCAGGAATTCGAGGAACATGCGCACCCCTGCCGGCAGGGTGCGCCCGCCCAGCGTCTGCACCTCCACCGCGCGGGCGCTCATGCCGGGCTCGCGGATCTGGGCGGCGTGCAGTTCGCCGCGCTGCACGCGGTCGCGCACCGTCACCTCGCCCGATATCGACAGTCCGCCGCCGTGCAGCACGAAGTGCGTCAGCGTCTCGAAGTGGTTGCACACCAGCACCGGTTCGAACAGCAGGCCGCGCTGGCTGCAGCCGATGTCGAACAGCTGGCGCACGGTGTTGTCGCGCTCGGGCAGGGCGATGGGGTGGGGGTGCATCTGCGCCAGGGTAATCGATTTGAAGCGCGCCAGGGCATGGTCGGGTCGCATGATGGCGATCACCGGTGAGGCCTCGCGGTGCTGCACGCTGATGTCGCGCTCGGCCGCGCGGCTGTAGGTCAGGCCGATGTCTGCGTCGCCGTGCAGCACCGCCGTGGTCACCGCCGCCGGGCTGGCCACGCGCACGTGGAACTGGATGCCCGGGTACTGCGTGCGGAACTGCGCCATCACGCGCGGCAAGAACTCGATGGCAAAGCCGGCCGAGCTGCACAGCCGCACCAGCCCGGTATGCAGCCCCTGCAGCGCCTTGATGTCGGCTACCACGCGGTCGGCCTCCAGCGCGCCGCGCCGCGCATGGGCGGCCAGCATCTCGCCGGCCGCGCTGGGTGCCATGCCGCGCGGGCGCCGGTCGAACAGGGGCACGCCCAACAGATCCTCCAGCGCCGCCACCTGCCGGCTCACCGCCGAGGGCGACACGCTGAGCCGAGTGGCCGCCTCGCTCACCGAGCCGCTGCGCACCACCTCCAGAAAGTAGCGCAGGGCCGTGTCCTGCAGGCGGCTGGAGAGCATGGGTGACCTCTGGTGGTTTGCGTAAAACGCAAGGGTAACCTCAGAAATCGTCGATTGCAGAAAAGCAGCAGCCTGCCTATGCTGACTTCGAAATGACTTATTCGAACGCAGCCGCCACCATGCCCGACTTCTCCAGCCTGCCCGCCACGGGCATCGCCCCCAGCGGCATCGTCGCCCATACGGCCACGGGCCTGTCGCGCGCCATCCATGCCCGCGAGGTCTCGTGCGTGGAGGTGCTCGACGCCTACCTGGCCCAGGTGGACCGCCTGAACCCCGTGGTCAACGCCCTGGTGGCCATGGCCGACCGCGGTGCGCTGCACGCCCTGGCGGCAGAGCGCGACGCGCAACTGGCGCGTGGCCAGAGCCTGGGCCCGCTGCACGGCATGCCCCAGGCGCCCAAGGACATTGCGCCTGCAGCGGGCATGGTCACCACGCGCGGCTCCCCCCTCTTCGCCGGCCAGGTCACCACTACCGATGCCGTGGTGTTCGAGCGCATGCGCGCCAGCGGTGCGCTGTTCATCGGCCGCACCAATTCGCCCGAGTTCGGCCTGGGCGGGCACACCTACAACCCGGTGTACGGCACCACGCGCAACGCCTTCGACCCGGCGCGCTCGGCCGGCGGCAGCAGCGGCGGTGCCGGCGTGGCCGTGGCCCTGCACATGCTGCCCGTGGCCGATGGCTCGGACATGATGGGCTCGCTGCGCACGCCGGCCGCGTTCAACAATGTATATGGCCTGCGCACCTCACCGGGCTTGGTGCCGCACGGTCCGTCGGAGGAAGTGTTCTTCCAGCAGTTCAGCGTGACTGGGCCCATGGCGCGCAACATCCCCGACCTGGCGCTGCTGCTGTCGGTGCAGGCGGGCTTTGACGAGCGCCTGCCGCTCACGCGCCGCAGCGACGACGTGGCCGCCTTCGGCCAGCCGCTGGAGCGCGACTTCAAGGGCACGCGCATCGGCTGGCTGGGCGACCTGGGCGGCTACCTGCCTACCGACCCAGGCCTGTACATCACCTGCGAGAAGGCGCTGGGCCATTTCCGCACCGTGGGCTGCACGGTGGAGAAGGCCGTGGTCGATTTCGACCTCACGCAGTTGTGGAAGGCCTGGCTCGACCTGCGCAGCTTCAGCGTGGCGGGTGCCAATGCGGCGCTCTACCACGACAGTGCCAAGCGCGCCCAGCTCAAGCCCGAGGCGGTGTGGGAGATACAGCGCGGCCTGGCGTTGACTGCCATGCAGGTCTATGACGCAGCGCGCGTGCGCACGGCCTGGTACCAGGTGCTGCGCGGGTTGTTCACGCGCTTCGACTTCCTGGTGCTGCCCGCTGCCCAGGTGTTCCCCTTCGACGCCAGCCTGGACTGGCCGCACGAAGTGGCCGGGTGCCGCATGGACACCTACCACCGCTGGATGGAGACCGTGGTGCCCGCCACCATGGCCGCCCTGCCCGCGCTGGCGGCACCCGCAGGCTTTGGCCCCGAGGGCCTGCCGGCCAGCCTGCAGATCATCGGGCCTGCGCAGTCCGACGCGGCCGTGCTGCAGATCGGCCATGCGTATGACCTGGCCAGTGGTTACTCGCGTGTGCACAGTCCGCTGCTGCGCTGATCGGTTGCCGTCGTTCTTCGCCCCCCATCCCTTCGTCCTGTTGCTCCTGGAGATGTTCCCGATGCCGATGCCGCGTTCCCGTTTCCTGTCGTGTCTTGTGGCCGGTGCAGCCGTGCTGGCGGTGCCCGCCGTAGCGTTGGCGCAGCAGGGCTACCCTGATCGCCCCATCAAGCTCGTCGTGCCATTCGCACCCGGCGGCGCCACCGACATCCTGGGGCGCCTGCTGGCCACCTCGATGGGCGAGCGCCTGGGCCAGCCCATGGTGGTGGAGAACCGGGCCGGTGCCGGCACCGTGGTGGGGGCCTCCATCGTGGCCAAGGCCCCGGCCGATGGCTACACGCTGCTGCTGGGCGCCAACACCACCTTCACGCTGAACCCCGCCATCCGCAGCAACCTGCCGTACGACCCCGTGCGCAGCTTCACGCAACTGGGCCTGGTGGCCGACATGGGCCTGCTGCTGGTGGCCCACAACGACACGCCCGGCAGCACGCTCAAGGACGTGATCGCCCAGACCCGGGCCGCGCCCGAGAAGTTCTCGTATGGCTCCTACGGCACCGGCTCGTCGGTGCACTTCGGCGGCGAGGTGCTCAAGTCCACCACCGGCGCGAAGATGCTGCACGTGCCCTTCAACGGCAGCGCGCCCAACCTCACCGCGCTGATGGGCGGGCAGGTGCAGTTCGCGGTCGATACGGTGGTGGCATCGACCCCGCTGATCAAGGCCGGCAAGATCAAGCCCATCGTGGCCCTGGGCGCGCAGCGCCTGGCCCTGCTGCCCAACGTGCCCACCGTGGCAGAAAGCGGCTACCCCGGCTTCGACATGGGCTCGTGGTTCGCTTTCGTCGGGCCCGCCGGCCTGCCCGCGCCCGTGCAGACCAAACTGGAGAAGGCCCTGGCCGACACCATGGCCTCGGCCGAATTCAAGAAGAAGCTGGTGGACATTGGGCTCACGCCCTCCTGGTCCAACGGCGACGGCCTGCGCGCCCGCATCGAGCGTGAGCTGCCGGCCATGCGCGCGGTGGCGGCCAGGGCGGATATCCGCAGCGACTGACTAAAAGCGGGCGGATGTTGCTTGACCCGAGTTCCAGAGCACCTGTGAAACCGGTAAGGTCAGGGTGCGCATCGGTGTTGTGATCAAGGGCTGAATCGGTTGCACAATGCGCGCAAACCCCAGATTCTTCATGCAACACATCAGCCTGTCTCTATTTGCTTTTCTGTCCTGCTGCTGGCCTCTGCAGGCACTGGCCTGCATGTGCCCTCTGACAACAGACAAAGAGCGTATCGGCGCGGCCCAGTTGATCTTCGAGGGCAAGGCCGTCAATATCCAGCCAGTGGCTGCATTGCACGCGCCGAGTGACAAAGCCCTGCCCGAGCACCTGCGAACAACGGGACTTATGCGCGCGACATTCCGTGTGACCAGGCTCTGGAAGGGTGAGCCGGAAGGCCGGGTGGATGTGGACTACGCCGAAGGCAATGGCAGCAACTGTGGCTGGCGGCCCTATGTCGGCGACCTCATGCTTGTGTATGCGCATGGCAGCACGACCAAGGGCTACACCACCAGCGCATGCTCTGCGAGCGGAAACATCAGGGAACTGGCTGCCTACCGGGCCCGGCTCGATGACATCGAGCAGCGCCTGGCGCGCGATGCTGCAGATCCCCAGGCGCTGCGTGAGCGGGAGTCGCTGGAGCGGGAGTATGGCGAACGGGTGGGTGGAGAGCGGCCGGCAGTGCGCTGAAATGTGCTGCTCACCATGGGCCGTTGGGCGCAATTTGCCCCAGTAGCCATGCGTTTGGCGAAGCCTTTTGGCATTTCGTCGCAATGCGATAGAACTCGTGGATGTGCGTGCCTACAGTGCCGTCAAGCCGCTGCCGTAGCGGCCCTTGAAGGAAGCCACACCATGATGAAGACACTGTTCCAGACCCTTGCCGCCGCCGCCCTGCTGGGCCTCGCCGGCCAGGCCGGCGCGCAACAAGCCGGTTACCGCACGCTGACCGTCCCGGGGGATGCGCCCATCAGCGTCGCATTGTTCTACCCCACGGCCGCAACCGCCCGCGCCCTGCCCATGGGCCCCTGGCAGCCCCTGGTTGCGCCGGGCGCTCCGGCGGGGCAGGCGCCGCTCAAGGGGCTGGTGCTGATCTCGCACGGCACGGGTGGCTCCGAGGTGGGGCACCACAACCTGGCCACCCGGCTGGCCAGGGATGGCTACCTGGTCGCAGCCCTGCGCCACCCCGGTGACAACTGGCAAGACCGCTCCATGATCACCTCCGGCCACTACTTCGGCGAGCGCCCACGCCAGGTCAGCCGGGTGCTCGACGCGCTGCTGGCCAGCCCCGAATGGGGCAGCCGCATCCCGGCCGAACGCATCGGCGCGGTGGGGCATTCCGCCGGGGGCTATACGGTGCTGGCACTGGCCGGGGCCGAGGCTGAGCCGGCGCGCGCGGCCAAGCACTGCGCTACCGTGCAGGACGACCCGGGCTTCTGCTCGCTGGCCAAGGGGTCCCCGGCAGGTGCTGCCATTCCTGCCGCCAGCGGCAAGGGCGTTGCGCCAGACGCCCTGCGCGTCTCGGTGCCCGACCGGCGCATCCGCGCCGTGGTCGCCCTGGCCCCCATGGCCGTGGTGTTCACCCCCGAGAGCCTGGCGGCCATCGCCGTGCCGGTGCGCGTCATCGTGGCCGAGCGCGATGCGGTGCTGGTCGGCAAGTACCACGGCGGCCATGTGGTCGCCCACCTGCCCAAGGCCCAGGCCAGCACCGCAGCGGGGGCAGGGCACTTCGCCTTCATGGCGCAACCGTCCATGCCGCTGCCATCCGATGCGGGCGATGCCGCCGCCAACCCGCCGGGCTTTGACCGCGTGGCCTACCAGCCGGAGCTGGAGAACCAGGTGGCGGAGTTCTTTGCGCAGCAGTGGCGCTGAGCCGGGGCGGCACCTGGCAGGCAAGCGCCCAGGGGCGGCGGGGAGTATGCTTTTGGTATGACCCCTTCTTCGTCGCCAATACCCCCTTCTCCGCAGGTTCTGCTGACCAGTGCCACGCGGGCGTGGCGCGGGCTGCAGGCCGATTTCGTTCAAATTCCCCGGGGCCTGGTGCAGGTGCCTGGCGGCGAGATGCACCGCCTGGGCATGCATTTCGGTTCGCCCGTGCGTGCCGATTGCCAGTGCGGTGGTGAGCGCATGCGCCGTGTGCAAAAGCCGGGCGACATCGACGTGGTCCCCTCGGGGGTGGGCGGCTCGTGGGAAGACGATGCCGACTGCCGCATCCTGCGGCTGAGCCTGCGCCCCGAACTGGTCGATCAGGTGGCGCAAGACCTCGGCATGGCGGCCGGCACGGCACAGCTGGTGCCCAGGCTCCAATTGCGCGACACCCGCATCGAAGCGATCGGATGGGCCGTCAAGGCAGACCTGGAGGCGGCCGTGCCGTCCGATCCTCTCTTTATCGATCTGCTGGCCAATGCCCTGGCCGTCCGGCTGATCGAGACCGCGAGCGGTCGTTCGGCACAGCCGCAATGCCGTACCGTGCCCCAGCTACCGGCGCGCCAACTGCGCAGCCTGACTGAGTTCATCGAAAGCCACCTGGACCAGAAGCTCCTTCTGGCCGATCTGGCGGCGGTTGCCGGGGTCAGTGCCACGCGGCTGAAGACCCTGTTTCGCAACAGTGCCGGCATGCCCGTGCATCAGTACGTCATCCGCCGCCGTGTCGAACATGCCCGCGCGCTGCTGGCGACAACGGCGATGCCGGCCAGCGAGGTTGCAGCCGCCGCCGGTTTTGCCCACCAGAGCCACATGGCTTCGACCATGCGCCGGATTCTGGGCCAGACTCCGAGCGAGATCGCCCGGCAGGCGCGCTCCTGAAAATCGGTCCGAAACTGCAAACACCGGCCTGAATCTGCGCGACGATGGGCGTGCGCCCCGGCATCCTTGCCTGTCTTTGATGCAAGGAAATGACGCATGTTTGCAATTCTCGGAGCCGCCGGAAAAGTCGGCTATTCCACCGCATTGGCGCTGCGCGAGGCCGGCGTTCCCGTCCGGGCGATCCTGCGGGACCCAGCCAAGGCCGACCGCCTGAGGGCCATCGGCTGCGAGGTCGCCGTAGCCGACCTGCAGGACCCGGCGGCCCTGGGCCGTGCGATCGCGGATGCACAGGCCGTGCAGCTCATCTGCCCGACCACGCTGCAGGCCCTTGACGCGGTGGGCGACATGCGCCGCTCCATCGATAGCATGGCCCGCGCGCTGGAGCAGGCGCGCCCGGGCCTGGTGCTGGCGATTTCCGACTACGGCGCACACGTTACCGAAGACATCGGCATGCCCAGCGTGTTCCACGGGTTCGAGCAACGCCTGCGCCAACTGCCAATGCCCAAGGTGTTCCTGCGCTCGGCGGAGCACATGGAGGGCTGGCGCGGCCTGATCCCGGTGGCTGCCGCTTCGGGCGTACTGCCGAGCTTTCACCAGCAACTCGACAAGCCGTTCCCTACCGTCTCGGCGCAGGACGTGGGCCGCATGGCCGCGGAGCTGCTGCAGCACCCCGGGGTGGCGGCTGGCGAGCACATCGTCCACGCCGAAGGCCCGCGCCGCTATGCGGCGACCGACGTGGCCGAGACCCTGGGCCAACTGCTTGGGCGCACCGTCAGCGCCCAGGCCGTGCCCCGCGCGCTGTGGATGGAGAAGCTGGGCCGGATCGTGAGCGAGAGCACCGCTCGCCTTTTGGTGGGCATCTACGATGCCCATGACCGTGGTGGGCTCATAGACGTTGAGCCCGGCCGGGGCGCGGTGCGCTACGGAACTACCGGGCTGCTTGAGGCGCTGCGTCCGCTCGTTCCGCAACGCTGACAACCCATCGGAGTCCCGCGTGGTGGTCCATGGCTCAGTCCTGCCTGCGCACCGCCACGCACAGCCAGCACTCAAAAGCCCCCGTCGCCGGGTCCATCGCAAAGTCCTCGTCATAGACCTCGATGGCCGGCCGCGCATCCAGCACCCAGCCCTCGGGGATCTGCCCCGGCGCTTCCATGCCGGCCCAGGCCGCACCGATCTCGGCGTCTGTGCCTTCGAAGCGCTTGCACGCATACTCACCGCCCGCAAAATCCTGCACCTGCGCATCCGTCCCCGTGCGCAAGCCCACACCCACCTGCACGCAGGCGTCGTAGCGGCATTGCTCGGGCGGGGTGCAGGCGGGGTTGTCCAGGCTGATACCGTAGAACTTGGGGCGTGGCTCGCTCAGGCGGTGCTCGGCGCACCACTGGCCAAAGCGCTCCCACAGCCGGCCCAGGGCCGGGCCGTAGGGGCCGGTGTGGCGCATGTAGGCCAGGCGCATTTTGGGTAGCTGGCGGATTTCGAGGGGCATGGTCAGAGTCTTCGTTGTCTGGGTTGGCGGTATATAGCATGCGCTGTGGCTCCCGGCCCCGTTTTGACCACAGATGCCCGCTAACTTCCTTTAGCGCGTGCACATGGCATCGGAGCCCGGCGCTGTGCAGAGTGAGGGGCGGATTCAACGGCGAAGTGCGACAGCTGGTATCGTCAAGCCAAGCACCGGACCCCTCGCATGAACGACAAACTGCTGGCCCTTCGACTTTTCGCGCGCGTTGCGCGCACGGGAAGCTTCTCCGCCGCAGCGCGGGAGCTCGACCTGTCGCAGCCGTCGGTCTCACGCATCATCGCGGCACTGGAAAAGGACGTGGGCGGAGCTTTGGTCACCCGAACGACGCGGGCCGTCACGCTCACCGACGTCGGCAGCGACTATCTGGCACGTGTGGAAACGATCCTGGCGGCGCTTGAAGAGGCCGACCATGTGGCGCGGGGATCGCTGGAATTGCGTGGGTCGCTGCGTGTCGCCATGCCCTCGAGCTTTGGCGTGCGCGAAATCGTTCCTGTGATGCCGGGATTTCTCGCGCGCCATCCTGCACTGAACGTCAGCTTGTTGATGAGCGACCAACGGCAAGACACCATCAAGGAAGGCGTTGATGTCGCACTTCGCCTCGGCGTGTTGGCAGACTCGAGCGCAACCGCGCGCCTGATGGGCCGAACGCAGCGGATCGTTGCGGCATCGCCCACCTACCTGAAGGCAAACGGCACGCCCAAGGCACCAGCAGACTTGGCTGCGCATGCGGTGATCGTAGGGCCTGCAGGAACGAGCGCCGGCACGTGGTCCTTTGAGAGGGAGGGCCAGAGCGTATCCGTGCGCATCCACAGTCGTCTGAACGTGTCCGCCAACGAAGCGGCGGTCGCCGCCGCTGTGGCAGGCATCGGTGTAGTGACGACAGCCCTGTGGGGCTGTCGTGCCGAACTGGCCAACGGTTCGCTGATTCAGGTGCTGTCGGATTGGCGCATGGGCGATGTCGAAGTCCACGGCATGTTCACGCCAGGACGACCGCCCAAGCCCTCGGCACGCGCGCTGGTCGAATACCTGATCGCGGAACTTCGTCGGTAGGAGCGTGCGCGGTGCCCCGCTTGTCAGCCGGGCAGCTTCGCCGCCAGCAGGTCGATCTTCTCGATGCTCGGTGGCGTGCTGAGCAGGGCCTCGGCGTTGGCCATCAACGCAGCGGCAATGGGGCCGCTCAGGTGGGCCTGGCGGCCCTCCTCATCGGCAAAAGTGTCAAAGACGCCAAACGTGGAGGGGCCGAACCGCAACGCGAACCAGGTGGTGGTCTGCAACTCGGCGTTGGCAAGTGGCAGGGCGCCGGCAAGGAAAGCGGCAACGGCTGCCTCCTGGCCTGGCTTGGCCTCGAGGCGGACGAACAGGGCAAATTTGGACATGGGGTGATCCTCTGGTCGAACAGGTGAATGAGGTTGCGAGCCGTGAGTTTCCCCGTCATCGCTGTAGTCAGCGAGTGGCAAGAACGCCAACATCATTATCATTATTGCCATGCGCCTCCACATTCTCGTTCTTGATGGTGTGTTCGACCTTGGCCTGGCGGCGCTTGCCGACACGTTCGGCACGGCCAACCAGTTGGCGGGGTCGCTCGTGCAGGTGCCTGGGCCTGTTGAAGTGACGCTGGTGGGCGTTCGGCGACGCGTGCGCACCGCGCAGGGGCTCACGGTGCCGGTCGTGCCTGTGAGCCAGGTGATGGCGCCTGATGTGGTGCTCGTGCCCGCGCTCGGCGCCAAGATGCCGGACGTGCTTGCGGCGCGCCTCGCGCAAGCAGACGTTGCCGACGCCATCCTTGCCTTGCAGCGGTGGTCGAACGCCGGTGCTATGGCGGGTGCGGCATGCACCGGCACATTTGTACTGGCCGAGAGCGCATTGCTCAATGGCCACCGCGCCACGACGTCGTGGTGGCTGGCGCCGATGTTTCGGCAGCGTTATGCGCAGGTCGCGCTCGACGAATCCAGCATGCTCGTGAAGTCCTCCGGATTCATCACGGCCGGCGCAGCCCTCGCTCATCTCGACCTTGCGCTGAGCATCGTCCGCAGTCGCAGCCCTGCGCTGGCGACGCTGGCGGCGCGCTACCTGCTGATCGAGGCGCGCGGCTCGCAAGCCGAGTTCGTCATCCCGGACCACCTGTCCCACGCAGACCCCGTCGTCGAGCGTTTCGAGGGCTGGGCCAGGCAGCAATTGGCACGGGGTTTCTCACTCGACGAGGCGGCCATCGCAGTTGGCGCCAGCAAGCGCACGTTGTCGCGGCGCCTGCACAGCGTCCTGGGAAAGACGCCGCTGTCGTACTTCCAGGACCTGCGTGTCGAACGTGCGGTGCATCTGTTGCGCACGGGCAGCGAGAGCATCGACCAGATCGCTGCGCAGATCGGTTACGCCGATGGTGTCAGCTTGCGCGTCCTGTTGCGGCGCAAGCTGGGCCGCGGCGTCCGGGAGTTGCGCACGCGTGCCTGAATGGGGCCGAACGCGCCCCATCGCTGAAGGTCAAAGGGAGGCAAACGCGGGGTGACCTGGCTTGCTTGGCCGGGGGCGATTCCTTGCCCAGCGTCCTGAGATCTTCGTCCCGATTCGTGGGGTGAGCGATCCGTCTGGCGAATAAGTCTTAGTTGCCTGCGCACCTATTCACGCGTGCCTCGATCATCGACAGTTCGTCCAGGCGCCAAGGTGGCGCCGTCAACCCAAAGGACAGAAATCCATGACCACTCTCAACGGCAAGGTCGCCATCGTCACCGGTGCCTCCAAAGGCATCGGCGCCGGAATCGCCAGGCTTTTCGCCCAATCTGGCGCCTCGGTCGTCGTGAACTACTCGACCAGCAAGGACGCAGCGGATGCACTGGTCGCCGAGATCAAGGGTGCCGGCGGCAAGGCCGTCGCCATCCAGGCCGACTTCTCGAAGACCGCTGACATCAAGCGGCTTTTCGAAGAATCGAAGCGCGCCTTCGGCACGCTCGACATCCTCGTGAACAATGCTGGCGTCTACGCGTTCGGCCCTCTCGAAACCGCAACGGAGCAGGAATTCCATCGGGAGTTCACCACCAACGTGCTCGGCGTCATCACCGCGACGCAAGAAGCGGCCAGGTACTTCGGGCCGAATGGCGGCAGCATCATCAACATCAGCTCCATCGCCAGTGTCGGCTTCATGCCCAACTCGGTGATCTACGCTGCGAGCAAGAGCGCGGTCGACGCCATCACGCGCGTGACCGCGATGGAGCTCGCGCCGAAGAATATCCGCGTCAACACCCTGGCGCCGGGTGGCACTATCACCGAAGGCATCGCAGCGCTGGGCTGGTCGGAGGAGACGGTCAAGGCCATTGTCGCAACGATCCCGTTCGGTCGTCCGGGCAAGCCGCAAGACATCGCCCGCGTGGCGCTGTTCCTGGCCTCCGATGATTCGGCCTGGGTGACCGGCGAGCGGATCACCGCCTCCGGCGGCCAGCGCGCCTGACCGGCCCGGCCGGATCAGAGGCCGCCAAGCAAAAGGTGCCGACGCTCGACCCTGGGTCGAATCCTGCGCCTTTGCGCGCGAGTGTGCATGTTGGCCGCGCCCATTCAAGAAGATCCCGAGCGCTCCACAGCGCCTCTCCCGTTTATTCGAAGGTTTCCATGTACAAGGTCTACGCATTCGCCACGCCCAACAGCATCAAGGTTCTCATCGGTCTTGAAGAATTGAACCTCGGGTACGAGCTGATCGGTGTCAACGTCCGCAAGGGTGAGCAGAAGGCCGCCGACCACCTCGCTCGCAACCCCAACGGCAAGGTGCCGGTCCTGGTCGACGACGAACGTCCGGCAAGCGACGATACCTTGACCGAATCTGCGGCCATCCTGGTCTATCTCGCCGAACGCCACGGCAAGCTGCTTGCGACGACGGGCATGGCCCGGGCACGCGTGTTCGAGCAACTGTTCTTCCATGCATCGGGGATTGCGCCGGCATTCGGCCAGGCGGGGTTCTTTCAGAAGAACGCCAGCGAGCAACTGCCGTTGGCAATCGACAGGTTCCAGAGCGAGGCGAATCGAACGGTCGCGCTGCTCGACCAGGTGTTGGCCCGCCACCCATACGTCGCAGGAGACGACTACACCATTGCCGATATTGCGCACTTCGGATGGATGTGGCGGCGCACGTTCGCCAACGTCACCTTCGATGGCCTGCCCAACCTTGCACGGTGGTTCGACGCGGTGGCTGCGCGGCCGGCCGTTCAGCGCGCCATCCAGCGGGCCGAGGCATTGGTGCCGCCGCAGCCTTGATCTTTGCGCCAGGCGACCCCCATTCCCCAAGGTCGAACACCAAAGCGGCTTGCTTCACCGCCCAGGGGGTTCACGCCATGAACTGGACCTGCATCCCATGTTGACGTGCCACTTGCTGCAACGGCGTCGTTGTTGTCGTCGTCGGCGTGGCAGCATGTTTGCCTGCCGAGGCCGCCTGGATTTTCCTCCATACCGGCCAAGCCGCAGGAAACCTGCACGCCAATTGGCGACAATGGGGGACTCACTACCCATTGTTGTCCACCGGGATCCCACTCCATGCAATTCGCCGACCGCCTGAACAATGTAGAAACCTCCGCCATCCGCGAGCTCTTCAAGCTGCTGGGCAAGCCCGGCATCATCAGCTTTGCCGGTGGCTTTCCCGACAGTGCCATGTTCGACGTGGAAGGCATCCGCGCCGCCAGCAACCAGGCCCTGACGGACGAACCCGGTGCCGCACTGCAGTACGGCGCCACCGAGGGCTACCAGCCCCTGCGCGAGCAATTGGCCGCCTTCATGGCGAGCAAGGGCGCCAAGGATCTGGTGCCCGAGAACCTGATCGTCACCACCGGCAGCCAGCAGGCGCTGGACCTGCTGGGCAAGACCCTCATCAGCCCCGGCGACAAGGTCATCGTGGAAGGCCCGACCTTCCTGGCCACCATCCAGTGCTTTCGCCTGTACGGCGCCGAGCTGATCAGCGCGCCCATCGATGAAAACGGCGTGAAGACCGATGAGCTCGAAAAGCTCATCGCCGAGCACCAACCCAAGTTCGTCTACCTGATTCCCACCTTCGGCAACCCCAGCGGCGTGATGCTGAGCCTGGAGCGGCGCAAACAGGTGCTGGAGATGGCCGTCAAGCACCAGACCCTGATCGTCGAAGACGACCCCTACGGCGACCTGTACTTCGGCGAAGCGCCACCGCCCAGCCTGCTGAACCTGTCGGCCACGGTGCCCGGAAGCCGCGAGCTGCTGGCGCACTGCGGCTCCATGAGCAAGGTGCTCTCGCCCGGCCTGCGCGTGGGCTGGATGATCGCCCCGGCCGAACTGCTGGCCAAGGCCACCATGTGCAAACAGTTCAGCGACGCGCACACCAGCACCTTCGCCCAGGCCACCGCTGCCCAGTACCTCAAGGCCGGCCGCATGCCCGCCACCCTGGCCAAGGTGCGCAAGGTGTACGCAGAGCGCGCGCAGGCCATGGGCGATGCGCTGCGCAAGGAGCTGGGCGACGCCATCGAATTCGTGCAGCCCCAGGGTGGCCTGTTCGTGTGGGCCCGCCTCACGGGTGCGGGCGGCAAGGTGGCGGACGGCAACGTGCTGGCCAAGCGTGCGATCGAAAAGGGTGTGGCCTTCGTGCCGGGCACGCCGTTCTACTGCGCCAACCCCGACAACGCCACCTTGCGCCTGTCGTTTGCGACGGCCGATGTGGAGAAGATCCGCGAAGGCGTGGCGCGCCTGGGTCAGGCCCTCTGATGGAGTCGGCCTCGGGCCCGGGCGCTGACCATCAGCGCATCATCGAGCGGCTGGAGAGCCTGGAGATCAAGGCCAGCTTCACCGAGGACCTGCTGGACCAGCTCAACCTGACCATCTACCGCCAGCAGGAGCTGATCGACCGGCTTACGCAGGAGGTTATCCAACTGCGCCAGCAGGCGCCCGATGGGGGCGCCGGCGGGGCGCCGCGCAACCTGCGCGACGAGTTGCCGCCGCACTACTGAGGCGAAGCGCCGTGGAGGTCAGCTGACGCCGCAGGCCCTGACATACACCTGCGTCGTGTCGTAGCGATCGAGCTTCAGCAGATGGATGGCGCGGACCATGGACTCGCTGCGGTTGCGGACCTTGGAAATGAAGTACGCAACCCGCCAGCGCACCTCGTGGTCCGGGTGGCTGGCCAGCGCGAACAGCAGGTCTCCGCAGTCCTCGAACAGGGCAGGGGCGGTGCCCATGGTGTAGAGCACCGTTGGTAGAAAGGGGCAGTCCTTATCGGCCAGCGCCTCGCGGATCATGGGGCGGACCTGCGCGTCGGCGATCTGGGCATCGGCGATGAACTGCAGCACCCAGTCGCGCGCGCCGGGGACCGGGTTGTCATTCCACAGGGAGATCAGCCCGCCCAGATGTTGCCGCACCAGTTTGGCGGACAAGGGGTGGTCCTCGAAGTGGCCCAACCCGCGGGCGTTCAGGCGCTGCACCACTTGGGCCGTATGTTCGCGGCCACCGCTGGCGAACGCAATGAAGTCTTCCTTGTCCTGCTTGAGCATGGTCGGTCTTGGCGGGGTAGCGGTCGATTGGCGGTGGTGCAGCGTTCAAGGACTGCAAGCGACGCCGCGCAGGCGAAGCGCCCGGCACAACAGGTCAAGGCGCACATCGTTGTCTTCTTCGGCAACGAAGTACTGCCCCTGGGCGAGGGCGGCCTGGGCTGCGGGGAACGCGTGCACCGGCGGGTCGTAGTTGCGTACGGATCCCTCCAGGTAGTAGTCGAATTCGTGGGGGCCGGATTTGCGGGAGAACACGCAGTCGTGCCCTGCGAGCCAGCGGGCAAAGTCCTTGCCCACGCGGTGCAGCTCGGGGAACAGGCTGCGCAGGGGGCTGGCGAGAAAATGGACCTCGCCCACCGTCCAGAGCACACCCCGTTTCACCTGGGGCGAAAACACCGTGACCACTGGCGAGCGGCTCGCGTCGATCTGGCCATCGGCCCGGTACGCCAGCGCCCCCATGTGCGCAAAATGCAGCACCGTGGCGCGCGCGGTTCGCACCTCTGCGGGGCCGGGTCGAGGGCCCGGAACCATGCCAGGACCGGTGATGGGGCTGCTGGATCTGCGATGAATCGGTAGGTGTTTGCCATGCTGGCTATGTTCCTGCGAAGGCGCGCCGCTCCTCGTCGACGAGAAGGTGGGCAACGGCCGCCCGGTCCGGTGCGGAGAAAGGGCAGGCCTCGATGGAACGCCGCACGGCATCCCAGGCCATGCGCCGCAACTCGGCGTCGCGCTCGGGGCCATGTTCCCAGGGGCCCAGCCCGCACAGGACCTGGAAGGCGCCGTCGCGGTTGGGTGCCTCTTCAAGAAAACCCAGTGGCTGGCTGTTGGTCAGGCCCACGAGAAGAAATTCGTGGATGGGGTGGGCCAGGGGTTGTGCTGCAAACGAGGCCACCAGGGCATCGAACCCAGGCCTGATGCGCCGCATCGCCTTGCCAAAGGCGCGGGTCTCCGAGGCGATGCCGATCGACAGGTGCATGGTGGTCTGCCGTTCAATGTTCGGCGTGGGCCATTGCCGCCTGGAACCTGGCCGTCAGTTCGTTGTTCAGGCCCATCTTCTGTGCCAGAAAGAGGTATTCCTGCATCCTCTGGGGCGGAAGGTTCTTGCGTTGGCGCTGGAGCAGCTCCTGCCCGCCCTCCAGGCGCTGCAGCCAATCAAGGTAGCACGCATGCGCGTTCTGCAGGTGGCCGGCCCGCTCCCAGGCGTACCCGGCGATGGCCGCCGCATTGGGGTCGACCTGCTGCGCCAGCACCTGGGGGTCGCGCAGCGACGCGAGCCAGGGTTCACCCATCTGGGCGAGCGCGGTCACGACGCGCTCCAGGGACGAGAGCAGTTGTTCCTGGGTACGGCAGGGCCAGGTGTGCCTGCGCCGGCCCACCTTGCCCAGGCTGAGGTAGGGGCCGCAGATGAATCCGCTGCTGACAGGGTCGTTGGGTTGTCCCAGCAGCGCTTCCATGAAGTCGGTAAGGTCCGAAGGCTGGTAGGCAATCAGCACGGCGAAGTTCTCGAAGCCACGGCCGGGGTCGAAGGCCAGTTTGTCGAAGCCGCCGACGTCGTTGCGAATGAAGCTGCCCGGACCCACCCCGGTCCAGGCAGGGACAATGGATTGATTGAGCAGGTACGCGTCTGCGATACGGTCGAAGTCTTTGCCCAGCATGAACGGAGATCCCTCAGGTGCGCCATTTTTTGGCAGGCGATTACCGCAAATCGTAAACGTGTTCGGCACCCGTCCGGGACATTTTTTGAAAGCTGCGCGGTTCCTTGGGCGTGCTGCCACAACGCTGTGGCCGTATCCGTCACCGCCCGCTGCCCGCTTCTTCACCTCTCTTGCGGAAGGTTGTGGTGTGGTGGTGGTGGTGGTGGTGGTGGTGATGGTTGCTGCTTGCTTTGGTGGAGGGCGGAGGCCGGGTCTCGGCCCGGCGGCCGAGGTACCTTTCTTTGCGTCGCCAAAGAAAGGTACCCCAAAGAAAGGCGACCCCGCTGCCCGTGTCCCCCTCGCCCGGAGGCGAGGGGGCAGCCTGCGATGCTCGGGCCTGGGGTGCACCGCGGAACTCGCTGCGTTTGGCCTGCGGCCAAACTCCGCTCGGACAACCGCGGTGAGTCAGTTCACGATGCGCGTGTCCTTCGGCACGCGCTCACCCCAGGCCCTGCGCTTCTCGGCACGATCAGAAGGGGGTGGGAGCCGGCTCCACTCGGGCCATTGCTCCGCTCGGCCTGGTGCGCCGTCGCTGCGCTCGGCCTGGGCAGAGTGATCGCGACCAACACGTCGGCAGCGCGCAGCGCGAACCGACACCCGGCGCGGCTGCGCAGCAGCAGCCGTTCGGACCCCGCTCCCCACCCCTGCTGGCTGCGCCGAGAAGCGCAGGAGCTGGGGTGGGTGCATGTGCCGAAGGACACATGCACTTCGTCATCTGGCTCGTCGCTGCTGTCTGAGCGGAGCTCGAAGAGCGCAGCGAGTTCAGCGACGCCCACCCCAGTTCCGAGCATCGCAGGCTGCCCCCGTTCGCCCGACAGGGCGTACGGGGGACGCAGACTGGGGGTCGCCTTTTCTTGGCCCACCTTCTTTTGGAGGGTGTAGAAGAAATCTATTTCAACCGCCCCAACAACATCCGAGCCTGCGCAAGCCACACCCACGCAGCCGCATAGAACGGCTTGCGGTCGTGGTGCATCACCAGCCTGCGGTTGCGCTCCAGCCATGCATGGGTGCGCTCCACGACCCAGCGCTTCTTGGCGATGGGGGCAGGCCGCTCGTCGCTCCACAGCGGCTGCTGGGCATCGTCCCAGCGGTGGCGGGCACTGTGGCGCACGATGCGCACCTGTACGTGGTGCGCCTTCTCGATCTGCTGGGCGCATTGCCCGGCGTACGCGCTGTCGGCCCACAACGTCTTGAACGAGCCATCTGTGCGCTTGCACGCCTGTGCTACCGCTTGCGCGGCCGCGTCGCGGTCCTGCACGGCTGCACTGGTGATCACCACCGCAAGCAGCAGGCCCAGCGTGTCCACGACCAGATGGCGCTTGCGCCCCTGCACCTTCTTGCCTGCATCGAAGCCCAAGGTACCACCCTGAGGGCTGCCCCGGTTGGACTGCGAGTCGATGATGGCCTCGCTGGGCTGCGCAGCGCGCTCCAGGCGTTGGCGCCATTGCTGGCGCAGACGCTCGTGCAGCGCTTCGAACTTGCCTTGGCGGGCCCAGTTGACGAAGGCCTTCTGCACGGACTGCCAGGGCGGATAGATCTGCACCGGCAGGTTGCGCCAGGACGAGCCGGTGCGCAGCACATAGCAGCAGGCATCGACAACGCTACGCCGCGAGTAGGTGGCCGGTCTGCCACGCGAGCCCCGTTGGGGCTCGAACAGGTCCTGCGCCAGCGCCCATTCGGCATCGGTCAGGGCACCGGCAATGGCGTTGCCGGATTGACTGGCGGGCCGATGCTGGGCGGTGTAGCCGTAGCGCGTGCCAGGCTGACCAGGCTGCGAGCGGGACAGCTGCGACTTGGGCCGCGCTCGCTGCAGGCCGGCAGCCTTCAGTGCTGCGCGCAGAGTCACCGTGCTGGGGGCGCTGCGGCCCATGTGATCGGCCCAGGCCAGCGCCAACTCGGGCAGCGTGGCCTGCGGGTTGTCGCGCACCACCTCGCGCAAGGTGGCGTACTCGCCAGGGGGGATCACGGGTGGTCGGCCTGTCTTTGCCATTGCGCTGCTCCTGCTTGGTCAATGCGGCGCTATTATAATTTATTTCTTCTACACCCTCTTGGCGACGCAAAAGAAGGTGGGTGCGCCGCCGGGCGCACACCCCGGCCTCCGTCCTCGGCAAAAGCATGCAGCAACCACAGAAACAGAACGGCACTGGGGCCCGCACCCATCACTCCCGTCACGCCCGCACCGCCCTCCAAGCCGCAGCCGCCAACTCACTGCGGTACACCTCCGGCGAGGGCAGACCCCCCTGGCCCGCACGATCCGACAGCCACGCCCGGCAATAGCTCTGCACCGGCCCCATCACCAGCGATGGCATCAGCTCGCACGGCAGGTCGCGCAATGCTCCGCCTTGCCGATGCGGCTCGAACCATGCCACCAGCGCCTGGTTGCGCCCGCGCGCCGCCTCGGCCAGTTCGGCGCTGCGCGGGCCGTTGGCCACCGGGCCGCGTGCCTGGAACAGAAAGCGCGCCTGCACGGGCTGGGCCACCACCCAGTCGAGGTAGCCGGTGACCAGGGCCTGCACGCCCGCTTCCACGCCCACGGCGGCATCGAGCTGGGCCTGCACGCTGCGCGACTGCGCCGCGAAGATGTCGAAGAACAGCGCCGCGACGATGCCCTCCCTGCTGCCGAAGTGGTGATAAATGCTGCCCACGCTGGCGCCGCAGCGTGCGCGCACGCCGTCGATGGAGACGGCCTCGACCCCCGCCTGCGCGGCGCAGGCCAGCGCGGCGTTCAGGATCTCCTGGCGGCGGTCGGTGGGCTCGGCGGTGGGGGCGGGGTTGGTACGGCTTGCCATGGAAGTGCATTCTAGAATAAAGTTCTAGAAAATAGTTCTAGATGTTGTGTCCGGCGTTCTGGACGCCATCCCACCCTTTCTGCGCCCCACCATGAAATCCATCGCCAGCGAACTGCCGCCCGGCCACGCCCTGTACCCCCATCTGCTCGCCCCGCTGGACCTCGGGTTCACGCAGATCAAGAACCGCGTGCTCATGGGCTCCATGCACACGGGGCTTGAAGACGCGCGCGACCTCACGCGCATGGCGGCCTATTTCCGCGAGCGGGCCGAAGGCGGGGTGGGGCTGATCGTGACAGGGGGATTCGCGCCCAACATCGCGGGCTGGACCAAGCCGTTTGCGGGCACGCTGTCCACGGCCGGTGCTGCGCGCCGCCACAAGGTGGTGACCGAGGCCGTGCACGGTGCCGGCGGCAAGATCGCGCTGCAGATCCTGCACACCGGCCGCTATGCCTACCATCCGCTGGCGGTAGCGCCCTCGCGGCTGCAGTCGCCGATTTCGCCGTTCACGCCGTTCGCGCTGTCGGCCAGCGGGGTGGAGCGGCAGATACGCGCCTTCGTCAATTGCGCCCAACGCGCCCGCGAGGCCGGGTATGACGGGGTGGAGGTGATGGGCTCCGAGGGCTATTTGATCAACCAGTTCCTCTCGGCCACCACCAACCGGCGCACCGATGCCTGGGGCGGCGACTACAGCCAGCGCATGCGCCTGCCGGTCGAGATCCTGGCGCGCATGCGCGAGGCCGTGGGGCCGGACTTCATCATCATCTACCGCCTGTCCATGATCGACCTGGTGCCCGGCGGCAGCGCCTGGGACGAGATCGTCACCCTGGGCAAGGCCGTGGCCACGGGCGGCGCCAGCATCGTCAACACCGGCATCGGCTGGCACGAGGCGCGCATACCGACCATCGCCACCAGCGTGCCGCGCGCGGCATTCGCCTGGGTCACGCAGAAGATGAAGGCCGAGTTCGCGGCGGCCGGCATTGCCACGCCGCTCGTCACCTCCAACCGCATCAATACCCCCGAGGTGGCCGAACAGGTGTTGGCCGATGGCTGCGCCGACATGGTCTCCATGGCGCGGCCGCTGCTGGCCGACCCGGCCTTCGTGAACAAGGCCATCGCCGGCCGGGCCGACCGCATCAACACCTGCATCGCCTGCAACCAGGCCTGCCTGGACCATGTGTTCAAGAACAAGACCAGCAGCTGCCTGGTGAACCCGCGAGCCTGCCAGGAGACTCTCTTGGTCTATCGCCCCCTGGCGCCCGGCAACAAGGCCAAGCGCATCGCCGTGGTCGGCGCCGGGCCGGCGGGCCTGACGGCAGCCACGGTTGCGGCCGAGCGCGGGCACGAGGTGCACCTGTTCGACGCGGCCGACGCCATCGGCGGCCAGCTCAACATGGCCAAGCAGGTGCCGGGCAAGGAAGAGTTCCACGAAATGCTGCGCTACCTGGCCACGCGGGTGCGGGACACCGGCGTGGTGCTGCACCTTTCCACCCGCGTGCAGGCCGCAGACCTTGCAGGCTACGACGAGGTGGTGGTGGCCACGGGCGTGAGCCCGCGCGACCCGAAGATCCCCGGGCAGGAGCACCCCAAGGTGCTGAGCTACATCGACGTGCTGCGCCACGGCAAGCCGGTGGGCGAGCGCGTGGCCGTCATCGGCGCGGGCGGCATCGGCTTCGACGTGGCCGAGTTCCTAGTGCACGAAGGCCATTCGACCACGCTGGACCTGCCCGCCTGGCAGGCCGAATGGGGCATCACCGACCCGGCCGAGGCGCGCGGCGGCCTGGCGCCCCAGGGCCCGCAAGTGACGCCCCCGGCGCGCCAGGTCACGCTGCTGCAGCGCAAGAAGGGCAAGCTCGGCGAGGGCCTGGGCAAGACCACAGGCTGGATCCACCGCACCACGCTGAAGATGAAGCAGGTGCAGATGGTGGGCGGCGTGAACTACGAGCGCATTGCCGACGAGGGCCTGCTTGTCTCGTACGGCGAGCAGCGCGAGGACCCGACCTGGATCCCCTGCGACACCGTGGTGCTGTGCGCGGGCCAACTGCCGCTGCGCACGCTGGCCGATGAACTGCTGGCCCTGGGCAGGAAGCCCCATGTGGTGGGCGGTGCGCTGGAGGCCGGCGAACTCGATGCCAAGCGGGCTATCGACCAGGCCGCACGGCTGGCAGCAGTGCTCTGAGCGATTGCCTCACGTGCCGGCTGGCAGCCCCAGCGCGTGGTACACGCGCGCTGCCGCATAGGCATCGTTGGCGGCATACACCAGCTGCGATTCGGTGAGGTGGGGGTTGGCCCAGTTGGAGGTGGCGGCCTTCTTGGACTTCATGAAACGCTGGTTGAACAGCACGGCCACCGCGCCCTTGACGCCCATGTCCTTGCGGTAGCCCTGCTGGCGAAACACATGGTTGAGCTCCAGCACGCCCTCGGGCACCACACCGAGCTTGGCCTCGATGCGCTTCTTGTCGTCGCCCAGGCCAAAGCCCGCCTTGGTGGTGCCGGGCCGGGCCAGCAGCTGTGCCACCAGGGCGCGGCAGCCTTGGTCGTGCAACTGAAATACCCAGGCCTTGTCGAGGGTGGACAGCTGCACCACATGCGGCCCGTCGGACACCTCGCCCTGCACGAAGGTGGGCTTGGACTCGGTGTCGAAGCCCCAGACCGTGCTCGCGGCCAGTTCGGCGCAGGCCTGCTCGGCCTGGACGGCAGTGGTCACCAAGGTGATGCGGTCGGGCCCCAGGCGCTCGAAGGGGGGCAGCAGTGCGATCTCTTCCTTGCCGGGCGTGGCGCGTTGGGTGTGTGGAGGGCTCATGGGGTGGCTATTGTGGGGGATTGGGAGGCAACTGATGCAAAATGCAAGCGATGTTGCGAGGGCCGCCTTGGACTGCCATGATCCTGCGGCACCCGGGAACGGGGGGCGTTCTAGCTTCGCGTCCCCGCACCCTTCAGAAACCTCCCTCTTTGGTGACGTAGGTCACGCCTGACACGCAATTGCGCGTTTGTGGCCGTCGCAGTCAAAACCCCGGTGGATAAGATCGTCTTGCCAGCTGGGATGGTCGCTGTCTATTGTTTCCTTGAAGACTGTCTGCATTGTTTTTGCGCCCTGACCTTTCTGGCTGGCCTCGTTTGACATCCCTCTGGAGGGGGCGCGGCCTTGCTGGAGTGCAGCGGCTGCGAATGGCCTGGTTGGCACTGGGTTTTGCCATTGCCTGCGGCATGATGCAATTGATTCCCGCCTTCCAGTCGCCCGATGAGATCGTGCACCTGCTGCGCGCCGACATGGTGGCCCATGGCCAGCCCTTGCTCAAGGGTCTGGAGCCCGACGTGCGCGGCAAGACCGGTGGTTGGGTGGACATCCATTTCTTCCTGTTCTCGCAGTGGATGCAGAAGATTGTGGGGCCGCACCGCGACAGGAGCCTGTCGCCCGCGTGGCTCACGAGCGAGGCCAAGCGGTTCGACTGGATGGACGACGAGGTCTTTGTCGATGCGTCGGCCACCGGGTATTACGCCCCTTTCATCTACCTGCCGCACGCGCTGG
This sequence comes from Acidovorax sp. LjRoot66, assembly GCF_964253305.1. Taxonomy (NCBI): domain Bacteria; kingdom Pseudomonadati; phylum Pseudomonadota; class Betaproteobacteria; order Burkholderiales; family Comamonadaceae; genus Acidovorax; species Acidovorax sp. LjRoot66. Next base: position 4,998,170 of record NZ_CAXUQU020000001.1, on the reverse strand, counting down.
GCCTCAAGCTCTCGCGCGCGCTCGACCTGTCCCTGGGCCACAGTTACCAGCTCACCCGCATGCTGGTCACCCTGCTGGTGCTGGGTGTGGTCTTCTGGGCCTGGCAGACGGGGCCGCCCTCACTGCTGCTGCAGGCCCTGCTGCTGATGCCCATGGCGCTGTTCCAGATCATCTCGCCCACCATCGACGGGCTGTGCTTTGCGCTGGCATTGCTGGTGCTGTCGCTGTTTCTGCTGCAGTGGCAGGAGGGCCGGGCCACGCGCTGGCAGGCGTTCGCGTTTTACTTTTCCATCTTTCTGCTGGTAACGTCGCGCACCAACCTCATTCCCATGGTGTTGCTGCCGCTGGTGCTGCTGCTCAGGCACTGGTCGTGGCAGCGCGTCGCGGCCACGACCACACTGTTCGCGGCCAGTAGCGGGTGGACTCTGTACGGCTTGGTCCACACCCAGGACCACCGCGTGGTGCGCGCGCTTTCCACGGGGCAGATCATCGGCACATACCTGCGCGACCCGCTTGATTTCCTGCGCCTGGGGGGCGAACCATCGCCGACCCGTTCCAGGGCCACCTGATCGCTTCATCCTTCGTGGGCAACCTGGGTTGGGCCGATGCGCCGATTGCGGACCTGGCCCTGATCACCATAGGCTGCGGCCTGCTGCTGGCGGCCGGCCTGACCGTCGCGGCGACAAGCTACCAGAAGGCCGATCTTGGCATCCGCGCCACGCTGCTGGTTGCGGCGGTGGGCAGCGCTCTGCTGGCCTTCTTTGCGCTCGCCGTGACCTGGAACGACTACCCGGTGCGCGTCATCGAGGGCTTGCAGGGGCGCTACTTCATCATCCCCGCCATGCTGCTTGCGGCGGCCCTGGGGCCCGTGCGGCTGGCACCGGTGCACATGCCCAGGCCAGCCAGCCACCGGGTGTTTGTTCTGCTGTATGCCTTGTTCTGCCTGGGTGCCATGGCCACAACGCTGCAAGGGCGCTACGGCATGGGCTTGGCAGTGTTCGATTTCTGATCGGCATCCTCCGCGCGAGGTGTGCCGGCCAAGTCAGTAGCCCTGGCCGTCCAGGTCGGCGTCGGCCAGCGCAATCCGGTCGCGCCCTTCGCGCTTGGCCTGGTACAGCGCCTGGTCGGCCCGGTCCAGCAGGTCGCGCAGGCTGCGGTCGCTGCCCCTGAGGGTGCCCAGGCCCATGCTGGCGGTGATGCGGTAGCGGTGGCTGCCACCCGCATCCATGCCCGCCAGCTCCAGTGTGCGCACGCAATTGAGCAGCCGCATGGCCACCTCGTGGCCCTGGGGCAGGGTGGTGCCCTGCAGCAGCACGCCGAATTCCTCCCCGCCCAGGCGGCCTACCGCATCGCCAGGGCGCAACCCGTCCATGACGGCGCGTGCAAAGTCCACCAGGGCGCGGTCGCCTTCGAGGTGGCCGAAGCGGTCGTTGATGGATTTGAAATGGTCCACGTCCAGCATCAGCAGTGTGAGCGGCGTGCCATGCTCGCGTGCGGCGTGGAAGGCCGCCTCGGCGGTTTCCAGAAAGGCGCGGCGGTTGGCCATGCCGGTCAGCATGTCGGTGGTGGCCAGGCGGTGCAGCTCGCGCTCCAGGTTCTTGCGCTGCGTCACGTCGCGGTAGATGCCCTCGACCCCGGCGAACTGGCCCAGGTGGTCGTACAGCGCATGGCTGCTGATGGAGATGTCGATCACCGTGCCATCGCGCCGCACCATCTGCCCTGGAAAGTCGGCCACCTCGCCTTTTTCCTGGATGGCCACCTTGAAGGCATCGCGGTCCTTGCTCTGCGGGTAGTACGACTCGGCCGTGCGGCCCTCGATCTCGTGCGGCTCATAGCCGAGCACCCGGCGCACCCCCGGCCCCACGTGCTGCACCACGCCCTGCGCGTCGGTGCGGTAGTACACGTCCTGCATGTTGTCGAACAGACGGCGGAAGTTGTGCTCGCTCTCGCGCAGCTGCTCCTGGATTTCGCTCTGGTGCGTCATGTCCATGCCGCACATCAACACGGCCGGCGCGCCCTGCCATTCAATCGCCACGCTGGCCACCAGCACCATGCGCAGCTGGCCCTTGTCGGTGCGCACGCGGAACTCGGAGGACTTGTTGGGCCGCCCCACGTGGTCGGGCTCCTTCACGCGCTCGATGCGCTGGCTGGAGCGCGCCTTGTCCATGGGGTGCACGAAATGGCCGAGGATCCGGCCCAGCAGGGCCTGCTCGCTGTCGGCCTCCAGCAGGGCCACGCCGGCCGCATTGGCACGCAAGATGGCGCCGGCGGGCGTCACCACCAGCGCCGCTGCAGGCAGCAGTTGCAACAGTTCCTGATCGTGGTGCATGCGTTTGTAACAATACGTAGTGCACCATTGTGGCACCGCGCGCGCAAAACGCCACCAAGTGTTTTACACAGGGGGACGGTTGGGAGATGTTGCCCTGAGGCGTGTCCACCATCGGTGTGGTCCACAGGGGCATTGCCTTGGCGATCGCCCGCGCAAGCTCCTGGCATGGATGGCCGCGATATATGCTGCAGGCCATGTATCGATTTTCGGAATGATCTCCCACCGTGCTCAGCGAACTCAAGACCTTCATCGCCGTCTGCCGCCACGGCACGTTTGCCGCCGCCGGCGAGCGCATCGGCCTCACGCAGTCCGCCGTCAGCAGCCAGATCAAGCGGCTGGAGGAGTCGCTGGGTTTTGCACTGTTCGATCGCACCGGGCGCTCGGCCACGCTCAACGCGGCAGGCCAGGCCACGCTGGCGCGCGCTGAAGAGATCCAGGCGCTATACGCCCGGCTGGCCGACCTGCCCAGCGAGGCCTCAACGGCAGGCCTGCTGCGCATGGGTTCCATCGCCTCGGCGCAGCCGACCCTGGTGGCGCGGGCGCTGGCCATTCTGCGCCAAGCCCATCCGCAGCTGCGCGTGCACGTCACGCCGGGCGTGTCCATGGGCCTGATGGACGAGCTCGACGCGGGCAAGATCGATGCGGCCGTCATCATCCGCCCGCCCTTCGGCATGCTGCCCGAGCTGACTTGGCAGCCGCTGGCGCACGAGGCCTTCGTGCTGCTGGTGCCGGCCGGCCTGAAGGGCCGCGACTGGCGTGCGCTGGTGCAGGAGCACCCGTTCCTGCGCTACGAACGCACCTCGTTTGGCGGGCGCATGGTGGAGCGCTTTGTGCGCCGCGAAGGCCTGGCCGTGTGCGATGCGGTGGAGGCGGACGAGATACCCGCGCTCATCCACCTGGTGGCGCTGGGCGTGGGAGTGGCGCTGGTGCCGCTGGTGCAGGCGCACCTGCCGCTGCCGCCCGGCGTGCGCGTGCTGACCCTGGGCGAGAACACCTTTTACCGCGAGATCGGTCTGCTGCAGCGCAGGCCGCGCGCCAGCCCGCCCGCCGTGGCGCTCTTCGCGCAATGCCTGAGGCGGGCCGCCGAGGTGGCGGCGCCTGCGTCTGCTGTGGCTTCTTCTTCGCGTCAGCGCGGTCCGTAGTCTTCCATGGGCTTGTCGCTGGGGTTGGCCCAGGCGGCCCGGGTCTGGGCATTGGCGGGCAGCCCCACCCTGATGCCCTGGGGCGGTATCGGCTGCATGAACCACTTGTCGTAAAGGCGCGCGACCTCGCCGCTTTTGGCGAGCGCTGCCACGCTCTGGTCCACCACCGCTTTGAAGGCGGGGTCCTTGAGGATCATGATGGGCAGGGGCTCCACGCTCAGCACCGGCTCCAGGATTTTGTACTGCGCGGGCTCCCTGCTGCGCGAGATCAGCGTGGCCAGAATCTGGCCGTCCGCCACGAAGGCGTCGGCACGCCCCGTCTCCAGCAGCAGAAAGCCCTCGCTGTTGTCCTTGCCCAGCACCTCCGTCATCTGGCCGGAGGCCTCGCGCCCCATCTTGCGCACCGCCTGCACGGCGGTGCTGCCGGCCGTGGCCGCCACGGTCTTGCCGCTCAACTGGGCAACGCCTGCCACCGGGGACGATGCCTTCACGGCTAGGCGCACGCCTTCGACGAACAGCGTGGGGGCAAACGCCACCTCCTGCTGGCGCGCGGCATTGTTGGTGGTGGTGCCGCACTCCAGGTGCACGGTGCCATTGCGCACCAGCGAAATCCTGTTCTGTGGGGTCACCAGCTGGTACACCACCTCCAGCTTGTCCAGCCGGGCTGCGGCCTTGATGTCGGACACGATGCGATTGCAGACCTCCACATGGAAGCCCGTGTACTGGCCCGGCCCGAGCGTGAAAGACATGGCGCCCGAGGCATCGCGCACGCCCATGACAAGTTTGCCGCTGTCCCTGATGGCCTTGAGCGTATCGACCTGAGCGCAGGCGCTGCCCAGGGCGAGCGACAGTGCGGCGGCGCACGCCAGCGCGTGAATGCGTGGGAGTTGCATGGCAGCCCCTTACTTGGCGAACAGCGAACCGAGGTCCGCGAACGACTTCATCTCCACCGCGTTGCCCGAGGGGTCCAGGAAGAACATGGTGGCCTGCTCGCCCGGCTCGCCCTTGAACCGGATGTAGGGCTCGATGACGAAGGCCGTGCCGCGCGCCGTGAGCTTGTCCGCCATGGCCTGCCACAGGTCCATGGGCACCACGGCGCCAAAGTGGCGCACCGGCACGGCGTGGCCATCCACCGCACTGTGGCTGCCATGCCCGCATTCTTCGGGCGCCAGGTGGGCCACGATCTGGTGGCCGAAGAAGTTGAAGTCCACCCAGGCGTCGGCGCTGCGCCCCTCGGGGCACCCCAGCAGCTCGCCATAGAAGGCGCGGGCCTCGGCAATGTCGCGCACCGGGAACGCGAGGTGAAAGGGGATGGGGGAGGTGAGGTGGGATGTGGTGGAGAGGATCGTGGAGGTCATGGGGAATGTCTGCTTGCGGGTTGATGACCGTCAAACTTTAGGCAAACTCGTCCTCCATGAAAAACGATAGTTCTGCGTGCTGAGTATCGAAATAATCGATGAGTGCAGGCGGGCCACCATGTCGAGACGCGGCGTGCGCCCTGCCAGTCACTTCAGGTGAACCGTGCGAACGGGTCGACCAGGGATGCAATGGTGGGCGTGCCCGGCACCACGCTGGCCGCGCTGCCGCGCCGCGCAGACTCGGGCTCCACAGTCACGGGGGAGGCGGCCAGGGGCTGCATGGGCCGCCCGTACACGCGCCGCACGCGGTCTTCGAGCGTGGGGTGGGTGTCGAGCCGGCGCTCCAGCCGGCCGCCGCCCTCCACATCCACCAGCAGCATGTGCTGCACCGAGGGCAGGGCCAGGCCCGTGTGGCGGTGGTCCTGGGCATAGCCCGCCGGTGTGTCGCGGCGCTGGCCCATCACCTTGCGCAGCACGCCGCCCAGGCCGTCCTTGCTGCGCGTCCACTGCACGGCGCGGGCATCGGCCAGGTACTCGCGCTGGCGCGAGACGGCGGCCTTGAGCATGCGCCCCGTGAGCCAGCCGGCCAAACCTGCGAGCATGATGGCCGAGCCGAACCACCAGGCCAGGCCGCGCCGCTCGCGCAGCGTGTCGCCAAAGTTGTAGACCAGCTCCAGCCCGTAGACCATTCCGGCCAGCTGCATCTTCAGGCGTGTGTCGCCCTCGTGCAGGTGGCTCAGCTCATGGGCGACCAGGCCCTGCATCTCGTCGCGGTTGAGGTAGTCGAGCGCGCCCTGCGTCACGGCCACCACCGCATCCTTGTCGTCCCAGCCGGCGGCAAAGGCGTTGATGGCATCGACGCGCGGCACCACCATCACCTGCGGGCGGCGCATGTTGGCGGCAATGCACAGCTCGTCGACGATGTTGGCCAGGCGCTGCTCGGCATGCGAGATCGAGGGCCGCAGCTCGCGCGCACCGGCGCGCGTGGCCAGCTTCACGCCGCCTGCGCGCAGGTTCGACGTTTCCACCCACCAGCCGCCCAGCACCAGCATGAGCGACACGCCCACGTTGACGGCCAGAAAGCCGGCAGGGTAGGGCAGGTTGCCCGGCAGCACGGCCGCCATCAGCAGCCAGGCCACCACGAGCGCCCCGTGCACGGCAGCCACCAGCAGCGCCACGGCAATGGCAAAGCCCAGCAGCAGGCGGCGCGTTTCGCTGCGCGCGTTTTCTTGATGGTTCCAGAATTTCATCGAGTCAGTCCCTCGCGGTTACGCGGACTGCTCAGAACTGGACTTTGGGTGCGGTGCGTTCTTCTGCGCTTTGCGTGGATTCGAGCATCGGCGAGCTGACGAAGCCCAAGAGCCGCGCCACGATCAGGTCAGGAAACTGCTGGGCCTTGTCGTTGAACTCCAGCACCTGGTCGTTGTAGGCCTGGCGTGCAAAGCCCAGGCGGTTCTCGGTGCTGGTGAGCTCCTCGCTCAGCGACTTCATGGAGGCATCGGCCTTGAGGTCGGGGTACGCCTCGGCCAGCGCCATCAGCCGGCCCAGGCTGCCGCCGAGCACGCCCTCTGCCGTGGCCAGGGCGCCCAGCGCGCTGGCACTGGCCGGCGCTGCACGGGCTGCGGTGGCGGCGGTCTGCGCATTGCCGCGCGCCTTGATCACCGCTTCAAGCGTGGACGCCTCATGCGCCATGTAGCCGCGCGCCACCTCGATCAGGTTGGGGATCAGGTCGTAGCGCCGCTTGAGCTGCACGTCGATCTGGGCGAAGGCATTGGCAATGCGGTTGCGCAGCTGCACCAGGCGGTTGTAGACCACCACGGCCCATACCAGCAACACCACCACCACGCCGGAGAAAATCCATCCTGCTGTCGACATAGTCCACCTCCTCTGTTGTAAATTTTGATTGAGGTCAATAGTACAGACCGGGTTTTCCGGGGAGGGGGAAAGCTGAAAATTGGTGGGGACTTGGATCGCAGGGCCGTTGTGGCCGCTGGTCAGAGGCGGGTCAGCGGGCCGCAATGTCGTGCCAGGCCAGCAGGCTCTCGGCCAGCCGGGCCGCGGCTGACGGGGCATCGGCGGCCGTTGCTGCACGGCGCAGCATGCCCAGTGGCGGCATGGCCATGTGCGGCACGGCCAGGTGGGTCAGCAGCCGTGCTTCGAGCAGCGGGCGGGCAAAGTGGTGGGGGCTGAGCGCCAGCAGGTCACCGCTGTCCAGCATGGCCTGCGTGAGCAGGGCCGAGCGGCTGGAGACCTGGCAGGTGCGCGGCGCACCGCCCAGACGCACGCACAGCGCGTTGAACTCCGCCGGCGCAATGCCGGTGAGCGGCGGCACCAGCCAGGTGTGTGCGCGCAGGTCGTCGTCGGACACATGGGCCTGCCCTGCCAGCGGGTGGCCGTTGCGGCACAGCACCACGTAGTGGTCGGCCCGCACGGGGGTGAACAGGTGGCCTTCGGGCAAGGGCTGGGGCTCGCGGCACAGCACGATGTCGACCCGGTTGGCCTCGATCATCTGCAGCAACTGGTCGGCCGGCACTTCATGCACCTCCACCGCCACGTCCGGGTGGGTGCGGCTGAACACCGGCAGTGCCTGCGTCAGCCACCCCGCCACGGCCGCGTGGATGGCGCCGATGCGCACCAGACCGGTGGCGCCATGCTGCATGGAGGCTGCCGTTTCCGCGCAGGCGTGCAGCAGCTTGAGCGCATTGCGCACCAGGGGCAGCAGGGCCAGCCCGGCGGGCGAGGGCCGCATGCCCCGCGCGTGCCGCTCGAACAGCGAGGTGCCCAGCAGGGTCTCGAACTCGGCCAGCGCGTGCGTGGCCGCAGGCTGGCTCAGGCCAATGGCCGAGGCGGCCTTCTGCAGGCTTTGCAACTCGGCAATGTGCACGGCCAGTTGCAGGTGCTTCAGGCGCGCACGGCCCAGCAGGCGTGCGAACAACAGGTCTGGGGTGGTGGGTGTCATGGCAGCTTTGTATTCATTGTTTGAATATCTTAGAGCGCCTTTGAATTTGACGGAGAGGACTGCATGGCCAGAATGGCCGCTGAGCCGCCCCAGCAATCCATTCAATTTTTGGATGCTGGGGGCAAGAGCCTTACAGAACAAGAATCTGACGGAGACACCACACCCACCCAACGCACCTGTTTGTACGCGCCTGTACGCACGCCTGCCGGCCCGCATACCCGCGCCCAGTCCCCTGCACCAGCGCCTGGAGACAACCAGGGGACGCCGCATGCCTGTTTCCTTTTTCCTCTTTGAGATGCCCATGAACCGCCATAAAACCAAAATCGCCTTGTGCGTTGCCGCCTTGCTGGCCGCCACCGCTGCTGCGCACGCAGCAGACACGCTCGACACCGCCTGCCGCACCACCGAAGAATGCCGCGCCCAGGTTGCCAAGATCCAGGGCACCTTCAGCGGCGACGCCACCAGCGCGCAGGCCAAGGCGCAGGATGTCTTCTACTGGTTTGGCCGCATCAACATGGCATCGACCGTGATGAACGTGGAAGAAGGCATCATCCCCGCCCCGCTGGCCGGCCCCATCGCACGGGGCGTGGCCCATTCCATCGACCAGGCCACGCAGCCCGGCGGCCGCCGGCCCACCGACGTGCTGCAGGTCGAAAAGATCATCACCGACGCCGCCGGCCCCGACGCCACGCTGATCCATTCGGGCCGCAGCCGCCAGGACATCCACTCCACCCTGAACGCTGCCCAACTGCGCACCGAGGTGCTGGACTTTGCCAGCGCCCTGAGCAGCGCCCGCGCCCGCCTGCTGGAGCTGGCCGCCCAGAACGTGGACACACTGGTGCCCGCCTACACCAACGGCGTGCAGGCCATGCCCGTGAGCTATGCGCACTACCTGCTGGCGTTTGCCGACTCGTTCGAGCGCGATGCCACGCGCATCCGCGAGGCCTATGCCCGCATCAACCGCAGCGCGCTGGGCACTGCCGTGCTGGCCAATTCCAGCTGGCCGCTCAAGCGCGAGCGGCTGGCCGACCTGCTGGGGTTCGACGGGCTCATCGTCAACTCGCTGGACGCCGGGCAGGTCAGCACCTACGACATTCCCATCGAGGCCGTCGGCATCGCCAGCTCCACCGCCATCCGCGTGGGTGCCTTCATGCAGGACGTGCATGTGCAGTACCACCAGACGCGCCCCTGGCTGCTGCTGTCGGCCGGCAAGACCTACACCAGCAGTGCCATGCCGCAAAAGGCCAACCCCGGCATCATCCAGAACACGCGCCTGAAGGCATCGGACGTGGTGGCCTCGGCCCAGGCCGTCACGCTGCGTGCCCACAATGTCACGCCCGGCATGATCGACTACAAGAACGCCTGGAGCGCGCAGGGCGGCGCCCGGACCTTTGTGCTGGGGGTGGAGATGGTCCAGCAGTTCAAGGAGGTGCTCGACGCGCTGCAGGTGGACCCCGTGCGCTCGCTCGAGGAACTGGAGTCGGAATGGACCACCTCCATGGAGCTGGCCGAAACCCTGCAGCGCACCAGCCGCGTGCCGTTTCGCGTGGGGCACCACTTTGCCTCCGAGGTGGTGGTGTACGCGCGCAGCAAGAACCTGCGCCCCAGCGAGTTTCCCTACCAGGAGGCCGTGCGCATCTATGCCGAGGCCGGCAAGAAGTACAGCCTGACCGACCTGCGCCTGCCGCTGGACGAAGCCAGCTTCCGCAAGACGCTCTCGCCCGAGAACATGGTCAAAACCCGCGTCGGCGTGGGCGGCCCCCAGCCAGCCGAGGTGCGCCGCATGCTCGCCAGCGCCCGCGAGTCCCTGGCCAAAGACGACGCCTGGCTGGCCGGCCGCCGCACGAAGCTGACCGAGGCGGATGCCAAACTGAACCGCGCCTTCCTGGACATTGCGCGCAGGCCCTGAGCCTGTTTGCCGGGGCCTGCAAGCCCCGGTTCATGACCCCTTGGTACGGCCCTGGGTCCGCAAGCGGTACCATCGCCCATGAGAAAAATTTTCCAACTACATGTCGAAGGCAAGAATCCGGACCGGGTTCTGGAGTCCGTCAAGCACGATATCCGCAAGTACATCAAGCGCGAACGCCGCCGTGACATCCCCGAAGGCGCGGACTTCTGGGACTTCGATTGCCAGTTCGGCGCCACCAAGGAAGCCGCCACGGTGGTGCACCTGTCGGCCCTCACCGGCCTGATCAACGGCGTGGTGGCCGAGGGCGGCAAGCAGTTCTACGTCGAGATCCTGGCCAAGCCCGGCAAGCGCACGGCGCGGCCTGCAGGTGCGCGTGACGAGGACGCTGCCAACGACGGCATGGGTGCCGAAGACGACGACAGCGAAGACTGACAACCTGGCGGATTCGGGCTTGTGCCCGACCCACCGACCCACCGGCTTGCCTTTCACGGGGCATGCCGGTTTTTTGTTGACCGGCCGGGTCTGCCCTTATTCCGGCTTGGGGGGCTTCTTGCCCACGGGGCGTGCGGCTTCGGCAGCCGCCTCGGCCTCGGCTTCTGCCGCTGCGGCGCGCAGCTTGTCTTTCTTGCTCGGGCGGCGGCCCTTGACGCCGCCGGTGCCGGGCTCGCCGGGGGCTGCCGGGGCGGGGGGCGGAGCCACTTCGGTGGGCTCGAAGCCGGCAATCACCTCCAGCGGCAGCGCCAGGCCCTGGCGCTTTTCGATCAGCCGGAAATGCGCCGTGGCGTCGGGCGTGACGAAGGTCACGGCCACGCCGCTCTCGCCCGCGCGGCCGGTGCGGCCGATGCGGTGCACGTAGTCGTCGGCCGAGCGCGGCAGGTCGTAGTTCACCACCGCAGGCAATTGGGCAATGTCGATGCCGCGCGCAGCCAGGTCGGTGGTCACCACCACCTGCCAGCGCTCGTCCTTGAACTCCTGCAGCACCTGCTTGCGCGCGCCCTGGCTCAGGCCGCCGTGGAAGGGGCTGGCGAAGATGCCGGCCTTGTACAGCTTTTCGGCCACATGCTCGGCCGCGTACTGCGTGGCCACGAAGACCAGCACGCGCGTCCAGCCGTGCTCCTTGAGCAGGTGGCGCAGCAGCTGCGTGCGGCGCTTGTCGTCCACGGCGATGGCGCGCTGCGCAATGTCGGGGGTGTGGTCTGGCGTGGGCGCAATCTCCACCCGCAGCGGCTGGTGCAGCAGGCCATCGGCCAGCGCCTGCACCGGGGCGGCGAAGGTGGCCGAGAAGAACAGGTTCTGCCGCTTGGCCGGCAGCAGGGCCAGCACGCGCTGCAGCTCCTCGGCAAAGCCCAGGTCCAGCAGACGGTCGGCCTCGTCCAGCACCAGATGGGCCACCTTGCCCAGTTGGATGGCGTTGTGCTCCACCAGGTCGAGCAGCCGGCCCGGCGTGGCCACGACGATGTCGGCCCCGCCGCGCAGGCCCATCATCTGCGGGTTGATGGACACGCCGCCGAACACCACCGCCACCTTGGGCGGCTGCTGCAAATGGCCTGCCAGGTCGCGCAGCACCTCGCCCACCTGGGCCGCCAGCTCGCGCGTGGGCACCAGCACCAGGGCGGTGACGTGGCGTGACGCCTGGCCGGTGGCGCCCAGTTGCACTGCCTGCAGCAGCGGCAGCCCGAACGCCGCCGTCTTGCCCGAGCCGGTCTGCGCGATGCCCAGCAGGTCCTGCCCGTTCAGGATGGCGGGGATCGCCTCGGTCTGGATGGGCGTGGGCGCCGTGAAGCCCACGGCCTGGGCGGCATGGGCGAGGGCAGGGGAGAGACCGAGGGCAGCAAAGGGCATGGGCAAGGCGGCCTGTGCACGGGGCACGGCCACGAAATAGAAAGACAAATTGAGTGGGCGCAGCCCGCGCGCGGGCTGTCTGGATCCCCTGATTGTCCTGCATTGGGGTTCTGGCACCGGTCAATGGCTGGTTTGCCGTGCCGCCAGCCCGCACTGTGCGCCGATAATCGGGCGGCCCGCATACACCGCTACTCCCGCTTATGGCCATCCCCACCGATCCCTCCGTCATCACCCACGGCATCCAGCTCGCGGTGGCGCCCGTGTTTTTGCTCACCGCTGTCTCCGGCATGATCGGCGCCGTGGCCGGCCGGCTGGCACGCATCATCGACCGCGCCCGCGTGGTGGAAGACCGTGCCCGCGCCAACAACGACCCCGAGTACACCGCGCGCGCCTATGCCGAGCTCGGTGACCTGCGCCTGCGCGGGCGCCTGGCCAACGGCTGCATTGCACTGCTGACCTTTTGCGCCTTTCTCATCGGCATCACCATCATCCTGCTGTTCCTGGGTGAAACCTTCGACTACCAGGCCAACCGCCTGGCTATCGCCGGCTTCCTCGCCGGGGTGGCCTCGTTCCTGCTGGCGCTGGTGTGCTTTCTGGCAGAGACGGTGATGGCCACGCGCCTGCTCAACTTCCACATGCTGCAAAAGGAAATCGGCGCCAACCCCGCCGATACCCCCCTCATCGTGCGGGAGCCGAAGTAATGGCCCCCGCCCCCAAGAAGTCGCTGGCCGACCTGGGCAGCCTGGGCGGCCTGGTCTATTCCACCGACACCGGCCGCATGTGCCCCGACTGCCGCCAGCCCATCGCCCAGTGCGTGTGCAAGGCGCTGGCCAAGGCGGCCGCCGTGCCTGCCGGCGACGGCATTGTGCGCGTATCGCGCGAGACCAAGGGCCGCGGCGGCAAGGCCGTCACCCTGGTCAAGGGCGTGCCGGTGGATGCCGCCGCGCTCGACCAGTTGGGCAAGCAGCTCAAGGCCGCCTGCGGCAGCGGCGGCACGGTGAAGGACGGAGTCATCGAAATCCAGGGCGACCATGTGGACCGCGTGATGGCCGCGCTGCAAAAGCTCGGCCACAAGGTCAAGCGCGCGGGCGGTTGAGGGAGCGCACCCGATGGATGCCGAAAAGTTGCAGCGTCTGGTCACCACCGAGATGCCCTATGGCAAGCACAAGGGCACCTTGCTCGCCGACCTGCCTGCCAACTACCTCGGCTGGTTTGCGCGCGAGGGATTTCCGAAAGGGGAACTGGGGCAGTTGCTGGCGCTGATGTATGAGATCGACCACAACGGGTTGGCGGATCTGCTGAGGCCGCTGAGGGGGCGGTGAGATATGGTGCGTCGGCGCGGTCCGTACCAGGGTGGATAGACCTCGCGCCTCGCTGCCTTCAGAATTCCCAGGCGACCCCCAACTGGCTGAAGGTTCGGCCATCGCCGTGTCCGAAGGCGGCCGAGGCCTTCACTCCTGCGGTGATCTCGTAACGCACACCGATGGCTTTGTCGGGGCGGGAATTGTGCGCGCCATGCACCTCCATCGTAAGCTGTGCCTTCTGCGTCAGCGGAATCTCGTAGCCGGCAGCCCAGGTCGCTGCAGTGCTGTGGGAGCCTTGAGCCTTGATCCGCCTCCCGCCCGCATTGAGGTGCAGCACATGCAAGTTCACCATCCTGTAGCTGGCCAGTCCGGTGACCGCGAACTCGCTCTCGGTAGAGTGCTCTGGCGTCACATCTTCCCGAAGGCGAGTCCCGCCCATGTCCAGTCGCGCCCCGAGGGACCAGCCCATTTCATTCTGAACGGGAACCCACTTCACCCCAAGAGCACGTCCATGGAATCTGGTGGATGGGCTGGTGTGGGAATCCCTGGATCGGCTTAGAGCCACTTCCATCTCCAGGTCCTTGGCAACGCCTGCGCCGAAGATCAGTTCCACCCCGGTGGTCTTGTCGTCCCTGGATATCACGCTCTCCAGTTTCATTGCGCCCTTGGAGAGGGTTCCCGCATCGTCCGTTGTCATGGGGGCTTCCGCATTCGCGGCAAACGCCGCTGCAATGCCGGAAATGGCGATGCACATACTGGCGATGTGAGATGGCTTTGGGGGAGAGTCAGGAAGTCTCATGAAGGATCTCTTCTTATAGGGGTGAAGTAGTGTGCTGGGCTGCCTGTCTGCCGCGCAGAGTCAGCACACGGAAGCCGCAACTGGCGGACCATTTCTGCAGGTCGGTTTCAAGGCCCAGCTTGCGTGGCTGGCCAGCGAAGCTCAATGCAGAAGCCAGCAGCGCACTCCGGCAACATGGCTCTGCCACCATGGGCGCGAGCGACCAGATCCGCCAGCACCAGGCCCAGGCCTCCCATGGCGCTGCCTTCGCCGTAGGCCTGATGTTGCAGCGAATCCTGCAGACTGGCTCTGTGCTCCGGCGTACAACCATCGCCATCGTCCTGCACCGTCAAAATGAAGTCATTGCCTTGCGTGGAAGCGGTAATCGCCACCTGGCTGGCATGGAAGCGGTGGGCGTTGTCCAGCAGATTCAACAGAGCAGCAGCCAGCAGGTCCGGGTCTGCAGCCACCACCGTGTCCGGGCGGACAGATATCGCCAGATCGTGAAAAGCCAGTGCTTTGATCAGTTGATTCAGGTCGATCGTCTGGCGCTGCGGCTCGATGCCGCTGCGGAACATCATCAGCAATGCCTGCATGACGCGTCCGAGCCGCTTTGTGGCATCCCGGGCACTCACAAGACGCGGACGAACATTGTCTGGCGCCTCTTTGATGGCCATGGCCAGTTGCACATCGATACCTGCCACGGGCGTGCGCAAGGCATGTGCCGCGTGCGCGGTGAATGCGCGTTCGCTGATGATCCTCTGGGCCAGGCGCTGTCCCAGTTCACTGATCGATTGTTCTATTGGCATAAGCTCTTGCCTCGGTTCAGAGCGGGGCGTGGTCTCGGGCCTGAGGGGGTCGTAGCGCTGCACATCCCGGCTCAGTGTGCCGAGCGGACGCAGCTCCTGGCTGATTCGCCAGTTCATCAGCAGTGCAGACAGCAGGCTCATGGACAGGGCCGCCATCAGCGTGTAGAGCACCACCTCGCCGCGCACTTCGTCCCGTTCCTTTTTGCTTTGTGCCACCACCAGAAAATGTGTTGAGGCGTTTCTGAAGTCCGAGGTGTAGGCGCGCCATTGTCTATCTGCCGTCCAAGTAACCCTGTCCTGGGGCGCACGCTGCAAAGCCTGCGCGGGCGCTTTGTGGGAGCGGCTGCGGACTTCGCCTGTTGTGGCGTCCACGACCTGCCAGACCAGATGTTCCTCGTAGGCGAAGTGATTCTTGGCACTCTGATTGCCATAAGTATGGTCCGGTTGATTTACCAGTGCGTGGTGGAATATTTCTGTCGCTTCCCGCAGTTCCTGGTCCATGAATTCGCCCATTTCATGGGCAATCACGAGCCACACGACGGCCGAGGTCATGAGTCCGAACGCCACGGACGTCCAGAGCAGGGACTGGACCAGTCGTGCCCGAATGGATGGCGGCCTTGAAGTGCGAGTGTCCATCGCGTCAGCTGGTTTGGACCGGGTTGGGAATCATGTAGCCCATTCCGCGTACCGTTTGGATCATCTCCTTGCCCAGCTTGCTTCGCAGCTTGAAGATGTGCACCTGCAGTGCATTGCTGGCCAGCTCACTGTCCAGACCCAGTACCAGGGATTCCAGTTCGGTGGCGGACACGGTGCGCCCGGTGCGAAGAATCAGCGCTTCCAAGACCGCCCATTCCCGGGCGGTCAGCTCCACCCGTTGGCCGTCGAGCCATGCATCCTTGTTCGAAAGACTGATTGCGACCCGGCCAAATATCTTGCGCGGAGTGCCTCCGGTGATCCTGCGGGACAGTGCACGCAACCGGGCGCTCAGCTCTTCGGGGGCAAACGGTTTGACGAGAAAATCGTCCGCGCCACTGTCCAGCCCATGGATGCGGTCACTCAGCAAGTCCCGTGCTGTCAGAACCAGGGCAGGTGTTCTGGCACCTCTGGTTCGGAGGCCGCGCAGCCATTCCAGTGCAGATCCATCGGGCAGGTTCCAATCCAGTAGCCAGGCGTCATAGGGCTCGCTGATCAGGCCCTTGGCTTGCGCGAGGGTCGTGCACCAGTCGACCAGGTAGCCGTCGTGTTGCAGAAAATCCCGCAAACCTGCGCCCAGGGTTCGATCATCTTCAAGAAGCAGCAAACGCATACCGGTCGTATTCCATCAAAAGTGCTGCTTGACGCCTGTGACCATGGCCCGCACAAGGTGGACCCGCTCGATGCGTCCCATCGCAATGGCCGCTGCGCCGTGCAGGCCTGCTGAAATCAGCAATCCATTGGCAAGCCATTCATGGAGTTCCATCAGCCATTCCTTGCCGAAGAACGCATCAGTGGTCTGCATCCATCCTGTCGCTCCCAGGGCCAGCACCAGCGCCATCAGTGCCAGCATCATCAGGGCTCCGAAGGGATTGTGCCCCTGGTAGGCCAGATGCTCCCCGCGTTTCAGGGCGCTCACATGCCGCGAGAGCCTGCTGGGCGTGGGGAAAAAGTCGCTGAACCGGGCATGCTTGGTACCGACGAAGCCCCAGATCAGGCGGGCCACAACCAGCGAGCTGGCGATGTAGCCCACCCACTCATGGGCCGTCTTGCCATCTTCCAGGATGAATAGGTTCAAAATGACGCAAGCCACCAGGCTCCAGTGGAACAGGCGAACAAACGGATCCCAGACCTTGATGGCAGTGGATGCATGGGGTGCGGATGCAGCGGTCATGGTCAGCTCATTTCTTTGAGGGGATCGACTGTCAGGACGCGGTAGCCCGTCGTTTACTTTCGCTCCATCTCAGCGCCCGTTGCGGGATCAAAATAGCTCTCGACCTTCTTGCCGGCTTTGTCCATGCCGTAGATCTCGTAGCACTTGCCCTTGCTGACCTTGAAGGTCCTGATCTGGTAGCCCTGCTTCTCCAGACCGGCCTTGAAGTCCGCTTCCTTCATCCATTTGTTTTCGGGAGCATTGCAGGTGGGGCCAGCGAAAGCGGATACGCAGCTGAGGGCCAGAACGAGAGCGGTGATATGCAGTTTCATGGGTTGCCTTCGGGGTTTCATGGGGGTTGATGTGTGGACCGACTGCCCACGAACTGCATTGGAAGCCGCCCACATTAAGTGGGGATGAAGTTCAGGTCCGCTGGTCGCTTTGCCCACAAAGGCCGGACGAGGCTGTGGCGCCGGGCAGTTCGCTGGCGGGTTTTTTCGAGCCGGTGCGCAGGGGCTTCTATCCACTGTTGGATGTGGAAATTCCGAGGCCCGTCAGTTCCTCACAGCTGCCCTGCGCAGTTTTGATGGGCATGCATTTGCGGGACCGTACACTGGATGACCGGCATCGCCGTCGATCAGTCCGGGAGGTACCGTGCTTTGCTGGATGCCGCTGCTGTGGCAGCTTCCGCATCGATCTGGGATTTTTCACTCGTCCTGACGGGGGCTTCGGCCCGAGCAAGGGCCTGGCGTTCACCGCTGTCGTCGGCTACGGGGGCATCGTGTCCCGCGTCTGCTGTTCACCGGCGGGGCGTATGTCCGCGTAGCAATGCGTTCATGTGGTCAACGGCCACAGCACCGGAAACAGCGCATGCTCCATCGCCGCCCCCGCTGGCAACTGTTCCACCAGCCCCGGAAAATCCGGCGAGGTCTTCCAGCGCCGTGGCGCATGCGTGATGTCGTCGCCAATCATGCGCACCGAGAACACGCGGCGCCTGCGCCCGGGCTCCAGGCCGGCCGAGGCGTGCAGGGTCAGCATATTGAAGGCAATCGCGTCGCCGGGCTCCACGGCCCAGCCGCGGATGTCGTAGGCCGCGCGGTCGGCCTCGATGTCGGGCAGGTCGGCCAGGGCGCCTTCGGGGAACCATTTGGCCTCGTTGCTCATGAAGGTGCGCGGCATGAGCCAGGGGCCGCGGTGCGAGCCCGCCACCAGCTCCAGCGTCGAGGCGCGCGAGACAGGGTCGACGGGGATCCAGAAGCTCACGTTCTGGCTGCCTTCGATGTTGTAGTAGGGCTGGTCCTGGTGCCAGGGCGTGCGCTGGCGCGTGCCCGACTCCTTGGTGAGCATGTGGTCGTGGTAGAGCCGTATTTGGCTGCTGCCCGTGAGCTTGGCCGCGATCTCGGGCAGGGCGGATTGCGAGATCACGTCCCAGTACGCGGGTATCTCCTGCCAGTTGCAGAAGTCCTCGATGAAGAAGCCCGGATCGTCGGCGCGGCTGGCCACCTTGGCGCGCGGGCTGGGGGCGGCAAGGTTGGCGTCGATGCCCTCGCGCAGCCGCTCGACCTCGGCGGGGCGCAGCACCCCGCGCAGGCAGACCACGCCGTCGCGGGCAAACTTCTCGGCCATGGCGCTGGCGGAGGATTGTGCGTCGAATTCGCTGGGGTGGTTGGTGGGCATGGTGTTCGTTTCCTGGTCTGGTGCGGGCAGAATCAGTCTAAATTGGCCCGATTCAATCAAATACGCCTGTTCGGACAAGCGATCAGTGAAGCCAGACAAGATGAACCTCCCCAAGGCCGCTCGCAAGCCCCCGTCCCATGCTGCGCCGCCCATGCAGTTCAAGGTGGTGCACCTGCAGCCCGGTGGTGCCGACCCGGCCGATAGCCATGCGGCAGGGCAGTTCGTGCATGCGCTGTCGGGCGTGATCGAGGTGGGCATGGGCGGGCAGGTGTTCCTCGCGCCGCCGCAGTACGGCGTGTGGATACCGCCGCACCTGGAGCATGTGTCGAGCAACCGCCATGCGGCCAGCTACGCCACGGTCTACGTGGCCGAGGCCCTGTGCGCCGCATTGCCGCGCCAGCCCTGCACCATGGTCATCAGCCCGCTGATTCACGCCGTGCTGGACACCCTGCACAGCCGCGGCATCGACGTGCCGCGCAGCGCCCCCGATCAGCGTCTGTTCGAGGTGCTGCTGGACGAGTTGCGCGTGGCGCCCAGCCACGACAGCTACCTGCCCACCTCGCAAGACCCCTTGCTGGGCCGCGTGCTCGGCGCGCTGCAGGCCAGTCCTTGGGACGCCCGCTCGCTGGCCGACTGGGCGGCTTTGGTGCACACCACCGAGCGCACCCTGGCCCGGCGCTGCGAACGCGACCTGCACATGCCCTTTGGCGAATGGCGCCAGCGCCTGAAGGTGGTGCGCGGCATCGCGCTGCTGGAGGCCGGCCGCGCGGTCAAGGACGTGGCGCTGGAGCTGGGCTACAGCGCGCCCTCGGCCTTCATCGCCATGTTCCACAAGCAACTGGGCATGACGCCGCAGGCCTATCTTCGGCAGAAGACAGGTTGATGGAGCGCGCTCAGCTCTTCGCGGTGCTGTCGTTGGCGGCGCGCTTTGACTTCGGCGCGATGAACCCGGTGGACAGCCCCACGCCGCACACAATGACGGCCGCGCAGACCAGCATCCACTGCGTGATGCTTTCATCGAGAAAGACCACCCCGTAAAAGGTGGCGAACACCGGCAGCAAAAACGTGACCGTGAGCGCGCGCGCAGGGCCCGCGCGCTCGATCAGGCGAAAGAACAGGAAGTACGCCACGCCCGTGCACAGCACGCCCAGCGCCAGGATGGCCAGCCAGGCCCGCAGCGAGGGCATGTGCTGGGGCCAGTACACGATGGCCGGCACTGCGAGCAGCAGCGATGCGCCGATCTGGCTGCCGGTTGCAGTGGCCAGGGGCGGCACCCCGGTGAGGTAGCGGCGTGTCGCGCTGGCGGCGATGCCGTAGCACAGGCAGGCCAGCAGACAGGCCCCGATGGCCCAGAGTGCTGCGTTGTTGCCCGCGCCATCGCCATGGCGCAGCCCGGCATTGCCGCTGGCCAGCATGACCACGCCTGTGAAGCCGATGGCCAGCCCCACCAGCCGCCAGTTGTCCGGCCGCTCGCGAAACCACACCCACGCCACCAGGGCACCGAACATCGGGGCCGTGGCATTGAGCACCGCCGCCAGGCTGCTGTTGATGGTGAGCAGCGCAAAGCTGAACAGCGCAAACGGCAGGCCCGAGTTGAAGACGCCGATGCCCATGGTGGCGCGCCAGTGCTGGACCAGCGCCGCCCCTTGGCCGCGCAGCATCATCAGGGGAAATAGGAACAGGGCGCCGATGCTGACCCGGGCCGCAGCGGTGGGCAGCGCCCCGAACTCGGCGGCGCCCATGCGCATGAACAGGAAGGACGCACCCCAGAGCGCCGCCAGCAGCACGAGGTCAATCACCCAGGCCTTGGTGTTGCTGCTGTTGTTGTTTGTCTGTTGCGGGGCCGGGGGCGTTGTTGTGGTCATGGGGGTCGCTCGTTGCGCGGGCTTTGTCTGGAGGGCCTGCATGCGATTGGGCGCCAGATCGGCAGTGTCATTGATGCTGTTTTTTCACCAATGGAGGATGGTTTGTTCATCAATCAACAAGGGCGTGAAGTGTGAAATAGATCACATGCATTCTTTGGGGCCGGGGCTATGATTTATTCGTCGACCCGCTGTGGTCGGCTCCTCCCCCTTGTGCAAGCAAGTTGCCCGCCTTCGTGCGGGCTTTTTTTGTGCCTTGGCGCGCGGTGGTGTGGGTGTTTTATGGCTTTTCGGTGCTGGTTGCTGTGTGCATTTGTGGAGGGCGGGGGCCGGGGTGTGCGCCCGGCGGCGCAGTAACTTTCTCTTGCGTCGCCAAAGAGGGTGTAGAAGAAATAAATTATAATAGCGCCGCATTGACCAAGCAGGAGCAGCGCAATGGCAAAGACAGGCCGACCACCCGTGATCCCCCCTGGCGAGTACGCCACCTTGCGCGAGGTGGTGCGCGACAACCCGCAGGCGACGCTGCCCGAGTTGGCGCTGGCCTGGGCCGATCACATGGGCCGCAGCGCCCCCAGCACGGTGACTCTGCGCGCAGCACTGAAGGCTGCCGGCCTGCAGCGAGCGCGGCCCAAGTCGCAGCTGTCCCGCTCGCAGCCTGGTCAGCCTGGCACGCGCTACGGCTACACCGCCCAGCATCGGCCCGCCAGTCAATCCGGCAACGCCATTGCCGGTGCCCTGACCGATGCCGAATGGGCGCTGGCGCAGGACCTGTTCGAGCCCCAACCGGGCTCGCGTGGCAGACCGGCCACCTACTCGCGGCGCAGCGTTGTCGATGCCTGCTGCTATGTGCTGCGCACCGGCTCGTCCTGGCGCAACCTGCCGGTGCAGATCTATCCGCCCTGGCAGTCCGTGCAGAAGGCCTTCGTCAACTGGGCCCGCCAAGGCAAGTTCGAAGCGCTGCACGAGCGTCTGCGCCAGCAATGGCGCCAACGCCTGGAGCGCGCTGCGCAGCCCAGCGAGGCCATCATCGACTCGCAGTCCAACCGGGGCAGCCCTCAGGGTGGTACCTTGGGCTTCGATGCAGGCAAGAAGGTGCAGGGGCGCAAGCGCCATCTGGTCGTGGACACGCTGGGCCTGCTGCTTGCGGTGGTGATCACCAGTGCAGCCGTGCAGGACCGCGACGCGGCCGCGCAAGCGGTAGCACAGGCGTGCAAGCGCACAGATGGCTCGTTCAAGACGTTGTGGGCCGACAGCGCGTACGCCGGGCAATGCGCCCAGCAGATCGAGAAGGCGCACCACGTACAGGTGCGCATCGTGCGCCACAGTGCCCGCCACCGCTGGGACGATGCCCAGCAGCCGCTGTGGAGCGACGAGCAGCCTGCCCCCATCGCCAAGAAGCGCTGGGTCGTGGAGCGCACCCATGCATGGCTGGAGCGCAACCGCAGGCTTGTGATGCACCACGACCGCAAGCCGTTTTATGCGGCTGCGTGGGTGTGGCTTGCGCAGGCTCGGATGTTGTTGGGTCGGTTGAAATAGATTTCTTTTACACCCTCCAAGAGAAAGTCACCAAAGAGAAGACGCCCCCCAGTCTGCGTCCCCCGTTCACCCTGTCGGGCGAACGGGGGCAACCTGCGATGCTCGGAGCTGGGGTGGTGCCGCAGAACTCGCTGCGTTTGGCCGTTGGCCAAACTCCGTTCAAACGTAAGCGGCCAGCCATGGCATCTTGAAACAATGGCGTACTCGTAGGAGCCTCGTGTCCACCTCAACTCTAGGTGGACACGTGAACACTACTCCTGAACAAAGCGGCGAAGGTCGTCGGCGCCGACGCTTGCACAGTGACGAATTCAAAGCGAACGCAGTGGCGTCATGCATGCAGCCAGGCATCTCGATGGCTGCGGTGGCGATGGCCAATGGGATCAACGCGAACCTTCTGCGCCGCTGGGTGCAGTCTGCCGAGATGCGCCCCGGTAGCGTCGTTCCAGATGCACCGCCGGCGCCCAAGCGCCAGGGGGCAAACACACCTACAGCCTTCGTGCCGATGCAGCTACCCGCCAAGGCTGCTGCGGCTGACATCCGCATTGAACTGCGTCGCGGCAATACCTCGATCTCCATGACATGGCCCATCGATGCCGCCAGCGAGTGCGCGGCCTGGGTGCGCGAGCTGCTTCGATGATGCGCATCGATGCCATGTGGCTCGCAGTGGACCCCGTGGACATGCGTGCCGGCGCCGACCGCCTGATCGCCCGCGTGGTGCAAGTCTTCGGCGCCGCGCAGGCCCACCACGGCTACCTCTTTGCCAATGCGCGCGGCACGCGGATGAAGCTGGTGGTGCATGACGGCTTTGGCGTATGGTGCGCAACGCGCCGGCTCAACCAGGGACGCTTCGCTTGGCCCAGCGATGGGGCGCCGCTGCAGCAACCCGCACTCACGCAGGCCCAGTTCGAAGCCCTGATCGTGGGCCTGCCGTGGCAGCGGCTCGCGCACATGCAGACCATCACGCGCGTGTGATGGTGTGTGACGGATAGCCCCGTGCGCGCCGGTGAGGGTCGCGCCCGGGGCAATTCGAGAATGCCCCGATGACATCCATCGCCAAGCTTCGGACAATGGCGCATGCTCGATGTGAATGCGCTCAAAGCCCAGGACCTCCAAGGTCTGAGCCAGAGCGCCATGGTCGAGTTGGCCACAGAGATGCTGGCCCGGATCGCGGCGATGAACACTCTGCTGCAGGCACGCGACAAGCAGGCAGCCGAGCACGCCCAGGAGATCAAGTTCAAGGACACCAAGCTGGAGCGCATCACGCACGAGCTGGCGCGTCTGAAGGCCTGGAAGTTCGGAGCCAAGACCGAACGCATGAACGCCGGGCAGCGGCAGATGTTCGAAGAGACAGCGGCCGAGGATGAGGCCAGCCTGCAGGCCCAACTGCTGGCCTTGCAGGGCACATCCGAGCCGAGCACCTCGCCTGCGGCAGGCACCAAGCGCCAGCCGCGTCGCCAACCGCTGCCAGAGCACCTGCGCCGCGTCGAGCATCGCCACGAACCCGAGAACACCACATGCACATCGCCTGGGTGCGGTCGGGCAATGGTGCGTATTGGCGAAGACGTGAGCGAGCGGCTGGATATCGTTCCAGCCGAATTCTTCGTGCAGCGCCACGTGCGCGGCAAGTGGGCCTGCAAGTGCTGCCAGCTACTGGTGCAAGAGCCCGTCGAGCCTCAGATCATCGACAAGGGCATGCCGACATCGGGGCTGCTCGCGCACACACTGGTCAGCCGCTTCGTGGACCATCTGCCGTACTACCGGCAAGAACAGATCAATGCCCGCGCTGGCGTGCACACGCCGCGCTCGACGTTGGCTGCGTGGTCTGGAGCTGCTGGGGCCAGCCTGCAGCCGCTGTATGACGCGCATCGTGCGTTCGTGCTGGGAGCGCAGGTACTGCACGCCGATGAAACACCGGTGAGGATGCTCGACCCCGGGGCAGGCAAGACCACCAAGGCCTACATCTGGGCGTATGCCCGAGGCGAGCACAACTGCACTCCTGGCGTGATCTACGACTTCTGCGCAGGTCGGGGTGCAAAGTATCCAATGGCGTTCCTGCAAGGCTGGTGCGGCACCATCACCTGTGACGACTACAAGGCGTACGACGCGGTGTTGCGCACAGAAGGACGCAAAGAGGCTGGGTGCCTGGCGCATGCGCGCCGCAAGTTCGATGAACTGGCCAAAGCTCATGCAAGCCCGGTAGCTGCACAGGCCATCCAGCGCATGGCCGCGCTGTACCGAATCGAGCAGCAAGCGCGGGAGATGACAGCGGCGGATCGGTTGGCACTACGCCAGTTGCACGCACAGCCGCTGTGGGACGAGTTGCACGTGTGGCTGCGGCTGGAGAGAACCCGGGTGGCGGACGGTGGGGGCATCGCCGCTGCTCTGGACTACAGCCTCAAGCGCTGGGAGGCACTGGGGCGCTTCCTGCACGATGGTGATGTCAGTATCGACAACAACCACGTCGAGCGCATGATGCTCCCATGGGCGATGGGGCGCAATAAGGCGAACTCCGGTTTTATGCTCAGTCGACGCCGCGATGTTCAGTCGGTGGCGCTTCCTGCCTTTGCCGCGTCGGTCTGATCACCTGCTGGACTTCGCATAAGAAGTCGCGTCTCCTGGGGGGCCAACCCCCTTCAGGAGATCGCGATGGATGTCTTCGATGCCCTCACGGAACTGGCCGCTGCTCGACTTCGGGTGAGCGCTCTTGCCCCCTTTGTTCAGCCCTTCTGGGATCGGCTGAACGAGCAGCGTTACTCGCCGGGCACGGCTCGCCAGTACATGAACTGCGTTGCCCACTTCGCCCACTGGTTAAGGCGCCGTCGCGTCTCCCTTCAGACTCTCGATCAACACGTCGTTGCCTTCGTTGACGAACACCTGCCGCGCTGCACTTGCGCCGCTCCGGTGCAGCGCAGCCGCAACCAGGTCCGCGCGGCTCTGCATCATCTGTTGGCTGTTGTTTGCGCTTCGGGCGTCCAGCAAGATTCCCGACAGAGCAGTCTGATCGACGAGCAATTGCTGCGCTTTGACGAGCACCTGCTGCACGCGAAGGGACTCGTTGGCAGCACGCGTCTTCGGCGCACGAAGATCATTCATGCGTTGCTGTCTATGACATCGAACTCGACGACGCCGTCGGCCGATGAGTTGCGGCAATTCCTGGCCCAAGAGCTCTCGCGGGTGAGCGCCGCCAGCGGCGGCGTCACCGCGACCGCAGTGCGCAGCTACCTGCACTTCCGCGCCTTCGAAGGCGATCACGTCGAGCACCTACTGCCTGTGGTTGCCGCGCCGGCGCACTGGCGTCTTGCACCCTTGCCACAGACGCTCGCCCCGGACGAGGTCAGTCGGCTGCTGGTTGCCTTCCCGGTGGATCTGCCATCGCGCCTGCGCTGCTACGCCCTCGTGCGCTGCGTCGTTGACCTCGGCTTACGAAGCAGCGAGGCGATCGCGCTGGAACTCGACGACATCGACTGGGTGGCCGGCACCGTGCGCATCGGCACAAGCAAATCGCGACGCGCTGATGTGCTGCCGCTACCACAACTCACCGGTGCCGCCATTGCTGACTACGTACGATCGGAACGACCCCAGACCACAAGCCACCGGGTCTTCGTTCGGCATGTGGCGCCTGTAGATGAACCAGTGACCGCCGACGTCGTCAGGCGTGCCGTGCGCCAGGCCTATCGGCGCGCCGGGTTGCAATACACCCGGGTGCACATTCTTCGGCATACGCTGGCCAGCCGGCTCCTGAACACCGGCGGCACGCTCAAGGAAGTCGCCGATGTGCTTCGCCATCGCGAACTAGACACTTCACTCATCTATGCCAAGGTCGACTTCACTCGGCTGGGTGCGGTGGCCATGCCCTGGCCCGGGAGCCGGCCATGAGTGCGGCAACAACAATGCAAGCCGCAGTGGAGCGCTATCTCGAGGATCGCCGCCGCCTGGGTTTTGCGCTGACGGCACCGGCCACCGAGCTCGCCCGATTTGCCCGGTACGCCGATGCACGAGAGCACCGAGGCCCGCTCACGCAGGAGTTGATGCTCGGCTGGGCACGGGAGCATGTGCATCGAACCAGCGATGTGACTGCGGCACGCCGGCTGGAGATCCTGCTTCCATTCGCCGCGCACTACCGGCAGTTCGAACCGGCCACGGAGATTCCCCCGAGGGGGATTCTGGGTCGTGGTCATCGGCGCTTGGCGCCACACATTTACACGGACCAGGAGATCATCCAACTGCTGGACGCTGCCGGCGGACTGACCTTGACTTGGCCTCTTCGAGCGCTGACCTACCGCAGCCTGTTCGGGCTGATCGCAGCGGCTGGCCTCAGGCTGTCTGAAGCGCTGATGCTCACGATGGGCGACGTCGACCTACAGGCAGCCGCGCTCACCGTGCGCCAGACCAAGTTCCACAAGTCCCGCTGCCTGCCGCTTCATCCGAGCACAGTGCAAGAACTCAGGCGGTACCGGCAAGCCCGTGACCGATGCCGGAGCACCGACGATAGCGCCCCGTTCTTCGCCTCGCACGATGGTGGGCATCTTCCCAAACGCACAGTAGAGAACGTCTTCCGGCGCCTGCAGCCAAGACTCGGCTGGCGTGCCCGGGGGGATCATCCATACCCCCGGATCCACGATCTGAGGCACACGATGGCGGTCCGGCGCTTGCAGTGCTGGCGCGAGTCTGGTCAGTCGATCGACCAAGCGATGTTCTGGCTGTGCACCTATCTGGGCCACGCCAAGATATCCGACACCTACTGGTACCTGTCCGGCATCCCCGAGCTGATGGACACCATCAGCGCGAGGTTCGAGCGCTTCGTCGCGCAGGGGGACGAACAATGAGCAGTCAGACCACACCGACGTTCGCCGGTCTTGTGCAGGAATTCTTCACCGACTACATGGTGCAGCAGCGCGGCTTGAGCTCGCGCACGGTGGCGTCATATCGGGACACCTTCGTGCTGTTGCTGCGCTTCGCTGAAGACAAGCGACATCTGCCGGCGCACGGGATGACGATGGCCGACCTGAATGCCCGGTTCCTGGCCGACTTCCTGGATCACCTGGAGGTCCATCGGCACAACTGCGTGCGAAGTCGCAATGTTCGATTGGCCGCGGTACGGGCGTTCCTGAAGTTCGCCGCCAGGCGTGACCTGGCCAACCTGGGGGTGATCGAGAACGCGTTGGCCGTGCCGATGAAGCGCTTCGAGCGCAAGATGGTCGGCTTCGTGCCACACGAGCAGATGCTGGCGGTGATCGACGTGGCGATCGACACCTGGATCGGGCAGCGTGACCGACTGATGCTGACTCTCATGTTCAACACGGGCGCTCGCGTCTCCGAGATCATCGGCGTGCGAGTGGCCGACGTCGTGCTCGGGCCGAGCAACAGCATCCGACTGCACGGCAAGGGGCGCAAGCAGCGCTCGCTGCCGTTGTGGAAGAGTTCGGCGCGGGCCGTGCGCGAATGGCTGCATTTGAATCCGCAGTTACACGAGGATTCGCCGCTGCTGCCTACACGAGACGGACGGGCGATGACCAGGGCCAACATCGCCCAGCGGCTGAAGCTGGCCGTTGACGTGGCATCGGTCAAACACACGCAGCTCAAGACGATGTCGGTGTCGCCGCATGTCGTGCGGCACTCGACTGCAATGAGCCTGCTGCAGTCCGGGGTCGACCCTTGCGAGATCGCGCTCTGGCTGGGGCACGAGAGTCCGTCGACAACTCACATGTACGTCGAGGCAGACCTGGCCATGAAGGAGCGCGCGTTGGCGCGTCTGAAGCAGCCTGAGGTCAAGCAAACGCGGTACCAGGCGCCGAAAGCCCTGTTGGCATTCCTGCAAGGGTTGTGATTATGCGAAGCGGTATCGGTGCCTTGGGCCGGCCTGGCCCTGGTCGCCGACACCACAGCGCCGAGCCGACTGCGCATAAAACCGGAGTTCGCCTTATTGCGCTTATGCGTAGCTGCGCATAAGCGCAAAGCGTGGCTCTTCTGTGGCAGCGAACTGGCTGGTCAGCGGGCCGCCATGGTGATGAGCCTCGTGCAGTCAGCCAAGCTGCATGGGCACGATCCCTGGGGTTACGTCAAGGACGTGCTGGAGCGGCTGCAAGCGCACCCGAACCACCGGATTGATGAGTTGCTGCCGCATCGCTGGAGCCCTGCGGAAGACGGCAAAATGCCGTCGCATGAAGAACATTGAAGCACTCATCGACGACGGCGGCGACATCACCCTTGGTGCGATCTACCCGATCAAATGCGCAGCCACAGCTGCTGACGGCCACAACAGTGTGGCCATGCTGGTTCGCCGGGAAGGTGAGACGCTGAACGCGTTGCTCAAGAGGCTGGACAAAGCCATCGGTAAGTTCTACGACGGCGGGGACGCGGTTGACGAGATCAACGGCTACTGAGGCGATCAGCGTCGCCGTCAAGGTGGCATGGCTGGCCGCTTACCTCTATCTGGCCGTGGTGCTGGATCTGTTCTCTCGCAAGGTGGTGGGCTGGGCCATGGCCCCGAGCATGCCAGCGCAACTGGTGTGTGAGGCGCTGCGCATGGCCATTGCAAGCCGCCGTCCCCAGCCGGGCTTGCTGGTGCATTCCGACCGAGGCAGCCAGTACGCCAGCCAACCGCACATGGGGCTGCTGCAGCGCCACGGGCTGGTGTGCAGCATGAGCCGCAAAGGCAACTGCTGGGACAACGCAGTGATGGAGCGATTCTTCCTGAATCTGAAGATGGAGCGTCTGTGGCAGCGTGACTATGCAAACCATGCCGAGGCCAAGGCGGACATCGCGGATTACATCGTGGGCTTCTACAACCCCACCAGGCTGCACTCCACGCTGGGATACCAGTCACCCAACAACTACGAGCTGCAGCAGGAGGCGGCAACTTACTGAACTTGAACATCCCCTATCGGAATGTCCGAAAAAACTTGACCATGACACTCAGGAGAACAAATGGCAGGGCTGTTCAAGGGCCTGCGTGAGCGATCCAGCAGTCCTTGATCGCCATGCTGCTCAAAGCGGTGCAGCCACTTGTATGCAGTCGTAGGACTGATGCAAAAGCGCCGGCACAGATCGCGCAGGTTGGCGCCTTCTTGCCGTGCCAGCTCAACAAATTCGTGTTTCAGAGTCATGGTGTTGCAAGCCTTCCATGGCATAGGGACCTCCGGCAAAGTTTGCCGAAAGTGTTCACCATGTCCCCGCACACCTGTTCACCATGTCTCCGGTCTATACAGCGAAGCAAAGAACAAGTACCTCGGCCGCCGGGCCGGGACCCGGCCTCCGCCGTTAGCAAAAGAACGGAAGCAACCATAGCCCCCGATGCACAAAGCGATTCAGCAGCTCAGGCGTAATCGCTGACCGGAATGCAACTGCACGCCAGATTGCGATCCCCCCACACATTGTCCACCCGCCCCACAGGCGACCAGTATTTCGCACTGCGCAGAGCAGCCACAGGATAGGCCGCCGTCTCACGCGAGTACGGACGTGTCCACTCGCCAATGAGCAGGCTCTCTGCCGTATGCGGTGCATTCTTCAGCGGGTTGTTGTCCTGCGGCCAGGCGCCGGCCTCGATCTGGCGGATCTCCTCGCGGATGGCGATCATCGCGTCGATGAAGCGGTCGATCTCGAACAGCGTCTCGCTCTCGGTGGGCTCGACCATCAGCGTGTTGGGCACGGGGAAGCTCAGCGTGGGCGCGTGAAAGCCGTAGTCGATCAGGCGCTTGGCGACATCCTCGGCCATCACGCCGCTGGTGTCCTTCAACTGGCGCAGGTCCAGGATGCACTCGTGCGCCACATGGCCATTGGCGCTCGCGTACAGCGTGGGGTAGTGGTCCTTCAGGCGCGCGCTGATGTAGTTGGCCGAGAGGATGGCGGTCTCGGTCGCGGCCTGCAGGCCTTCGGCGCCCATCATGCGGCAGTACATCCAGCTGATGGGCAGCACGGCCGCATTGCCCAGGGGCGCGGCCGAGACGGCGCCTACGCCGCCAGGCACACCGCCCGTGGCATGGCCGGGCAGGTAGGGCACGAGGTCGGCCACTACGCACACGGGGCCCACGCCGGGGCCGCCACCGCCGTGGGGGATGCAGAAGGTCTTGTGCAGGTTCAGGTGGCTCACGTCGCCGCCGAACTCGCCGGGGGCGGCCACGCCCACCAGGGCGTTCATGTTGGCACCGTCCACGTAGACCCGGCCGCCATGCTGGTGCACCAGGGCGCACAGCTCCTTGACCTGGGTCTCGAACACGCCGTGCGTGCTGGGGTAGGTGATCATCACGGCGGCCAGGTTGCCGCTGTGCTGCTCGCACTTGGCCTGCAGGTCCGCCATGTCCACGTTGCCGTTGGCGTCACAGGCGGTCACCACCACCTGCATGCCCACCATCTGCGCGCTGGCGGGGTTGGTGCCGTGCGCGCTGCTGGGGATCAGGCAGATGTTGCGGTGGCCATGGCCCTGGGCCTCATGGTAGGCCTTGATGGCCAGCAGGCCCGCGTACTCGCCCTGCGAGCCGGCATTGGGCTGCAGGCTGATGCCGGCGTAGCCCGTGGCCTGGCACAGCCAGGCGCGCAGTTGCTCGTCGAGCTCGCGGTAGCCTTCGAGCTGATTGGCGGGGGCGAAGGGGTGTACCTGGGCGAACTCGGGCCAGGTGATGGGGATCATCTCGCTCGTGGCATTGAGCTTCATGGTGCAACTGCCCAGCGGGATCATGCTGCGGTCCAGCGCCAGGTCCTTGTCCGACAGCTGGCGGATGTAGCGCAGCATGCCGGTCTCACTGTGGTGGGTGTTGAACACCGGGTGCGTGAGGTAGCTGCTGGTACGGCGCAGCTCGGCGGGGATCAGCGGCTCCACGCCCTTCTCGAACGCATCGAAGGTGGGCAGGGCCTGGCCGTCCTTGGCGAAGACCTTCCACAACAGGGCGATGTCGGCACGGGTGGTGGTCTCGTCGAGCGAGATGCACAGGTAGTGCTCGAAGTACACGCGCAGGTTGGCACCCAGTTGCACGGCGCGCGCTGCGATGGCGGCGGTGGCGCCATCGGTCTTGAGGCTCAGGGTGTCGAACGTGGCCTGCGGGCGCACGGGGGCGCCCAGTTGCTCCAGGCCCTTGGCCAGGATGGCGGTATAGCTGGCCACGCGCTGGGCAATGCGCTTCAAGCCCTCGGGGCCGTGGTACACGGCGTACATGCTGGCCACCACGGCCGGCAGCACCTGGGCGGTGCAGATGTTGGAGGTGGCCTTCTCGCGGCGGATGTGCTGCTCGCGCGTCTGCAGTGCCAGGCGGTAGGCGGGCTTGCCGTGCACGTCCACGCTCACGCCGACCAGGCGGCCGGGCAGGGAGCGCTTGAACTCGTCGCGGCAGGCCATGTAGGCGGCGTGCGGGCCGCCCGCGCCCATGGGCATGCCAAAGCGCTGCGTGGTACCCACGACGATGTCGGCGCCCCATTCGCCGGGCGGGGTGATGAGGGTCAGCGCCAGCAGGTCGGCTGCGGCGATGAATGCGGCCTGCTTGGCGTGGGCCTTCTCCACGTCGGCACGCAGGTCGTCGATGCGGCCGCTGGTGGCGGGGTACTGGGCCAGCACGGCGAAGTAGTCGCCGTCCAGAGCGGCGTGCCACTCGGGCGCGGAATTGGCCAGCACCACCTCGATGTTCAGCGGCCTGGCGCGGGTCTGGATGACCTCGATGGTCTGCGGGTGCGCGTCACCGGCCACGATGAAGCGGTTGCTCTTGCTCTTGACAGAGCGCTTGGCCAGCGTCATGGCCTCGGCCGCGGCCGTGGCCTCGTCGAGCATGGAGGCGTTGGCGATCGGCATGCCGGTCAGGTCGCAGACCATGGTCTGGAAGTTGACCAGCGCCTCCATGCGGCCCTGCGAGATCTCGGCCTGGTAGGGCGTGTAGGCCGTGTACCAGGCCGGGTTCTCGAGGACGTTGCGCAAGATCACGCCCGGCGTGTGCGTGCCGTAGTAGCCCTGCCCGATGAAGCTCCTCAGGACCTGGTTCTTGCCTGCCATGGCCTTGAGCTCTGCCAGGGCCGCCGCTTCCGTCACAGGCAGCGGCAGGTCCATGGCCGTGCTGCGCGCAATCGAGCGCGGCACGATGCTCTCGATGAGGGCGCGGCGCGAGGCCTCGCCGATCACCGACAGCATGTGCGCCTCGTCGGCCGCATCGATGCCGATATGGCGGGGCAGGAATTCGGTGGTGTTTTCGAGCGCGCCGAGCGGCAGGGCGGATTGCATCAACATGGGGCAGGTCTCAGGCAGGGGCGGTTGCAGTTATGCGTTTTTCGCGAACTCGGTGTAGTCGGTCTCGCTCAGGAGGGCGTCGAGCTGGCCGGCATCGCTGAGCTTGACCTTGAAGAACCAGCCGGCGTTCAGGGGATCGGAATTGGCCAGCGAGGGGTCGGCGCGCAGGGCTTCGTTGACCTCGACGATCTCGCCCGAGACGGGCATGTACACGTCAGCTGCGGCCTTGACAGACTCGACCACGCCGGCGACTTCGCCCTGGGCAAAGGTCTTGCCGACTTCGGGGAGGTCCACGAACACCACGTCACCCAGGGCGTCCTGGGCATGCACGGTGATGCCCACGACAGCGGCAGCCGCGTCGGCGGCGTTGATCCATTCGTGGTCTTTGGAGAATTTGACGGTCATGGGGAAGCTCCTGTGGCTCTTGAAAAATGAAGGAATCTGCAATGTAAGCGGCATCGGCCCACGCAGGGGCCGTGCCAGGGCGGGCTTCAGCCCCGGAAATAGTTGGCGGGCACGAAGGGCATGGCGCGCACTTCCATGGGAATGGCCTTGCCGCGCACGATGGCGTTCACCCGGGTGCCGATGGCGGCAAATGCGGGCGTGACGTAGCCCATGGCCACGGGCTCGTTCACCGTGGGCCCGAGCAGGCCGCTGGTGACCTCGCCGATGGCCTGGCCGTCGGTGCTCTGCAGGGGCGTGTGCTCGCGCACGGGCACACGCTCCAGCGCCACCAGGCCCACGCGCTTGCGCGCCAGGCTGGCGGGGTTGTCGATCTGCGCCAGCACCTTGTCGGCACCAGGAAAGCCACCCGCGCGCGCACCGCCGGTGCGGCGCACCTTCTGGATCGCCCAGTTGAGCGCCGCCTCGGGCGGGGTGGTGGTAGTGTCGATGTCGTTGCCGTACAGGCACAGGCCGGCTTCCAGGCGCAGCGAGTTGCGCGCGCCCAGGCCGATGGGCTTGACCTCGGGCTGCGCCAGCAGGGCGCGGGCCAGGGTGTCGGCCTGGGCGGCCGGCACCGATATCTCGAAGCCGTCTTCGCCCGTGTAGCCGCTGCGCGTCACGAAACAGTCGCAGCCGGCAATGGTGTAGCTGCCACCGGTCATGAACACCAGTTTTTCGATGCCCGGCGCCAGGCGGGCCAGGGCGGTCACGGCCTGCGGGCCCTGCAGCGCCAGCAGGGCGTGGTCGGGCATGGGTGCAACTTCGCAGCGCTGGCCGATGCGCGCCTGGATATGCGCGATGTCTTCCACCTTGCAGGCACCATTGACGATCACGAACAGCGTATCGTTGCCCTGGTTGAAGAACATCAGGTCGTCGATGATGGTGCCTTCATCCGTCAACAGCAGGCCGTAGCGCTGCTTGCCCACCGGCAGGTCGATCACGTCCACGGGCACCAGGGTCTCGAAGGCGGCTGCGGCATCCGGGCCGATGAGTTGGAGCTGGCCCATGTGCGAGACGTCGAACAGGCCGGCGGCCTGGCGTGTGTGCAGGTGCTCCGCCATTAGTCCGGCGGGGTACTGCACGGGCATGGAGTAGCCGGCAAACGGCACCATGCGGGCGCCCAGCTCCAGGTGCAGGGCGTTCAGGGGCGTGGTGAGCAGGGGGGCAGCGTTGGCGGCAGGGGCAGACATGGGGCGGACTCCGGGCAAATAGGGGCCGCGACCCTCAATGAGGTCGCGGGATTTGCCCTGCTGTCCGCTTTACCTGAGAGATTCACCGCACCGCCCTGGCTGGCGGCTGCGGCTTGCTCCTTCGGTGGATGGCCTGCGCGCTGTGCTGCGCGGCCACCTCTCTCCAGCAAGGGAACGCCTGCATCCCTGCAGGCGGTTGCCAGTCCTTTTGCCTGAGCGTTCGGGGTGTCCCTGCGCCTTCGGCGGCCTTCTCGAAGGAAGGCTCTCTCCTGACCGGGTGAATTCTAACTACTTTGAATACACCAGATCGCGCAGCGCGAGCGAAATGCCTGGGATATAGGTGATGAGCATCAGGCACACCAGGATCACGCCGACGAAGGGCAGCAGGTGCTTGATGATCCGGTCCAGCGAGATGCGCGCTACCGTGCAGGCCGCAAACAGGTTCACGCCAAAGGGCGGGGTGATCATGCCCAGCGCCAGGTTCACCACCATGATGAGACCGAAGTGCACGGGATCCACGCCGAAGTGCATGGCCACTGGCGCGAGGATGGGGGCCAGCACGATGATGGCGGCGCTGGTTTCGATGAACATGCCGATCACGAACAGGGCCGCGTTCACGCCCAGCAGGAAGAGGGTGGGCGATTGCAGCACCGACTCCAGCCAGCGGCCGATTGCATCGGGCACGCCCGCGCGGGTGATCAGGAAGGCGAACAGCCCCGCGTTGGCGATGATGAACATGATCACCGCCGAGGAGATGACCGATTTGCGCAGGATGGCGAACAAGTTCTGGATCTTGATTTCGCGGTAGATCACGACGCCCACGACGAGGGCGTAGAACACTGCCACGGCCGATGCCTCGGTGGGGGTGAACACGCCGCCATAGATGCCGCCCAGGATGATCACCGGCATCAGCAGCGCCCAGCCGGCCTGCAGCGTGGCCTTGCCGAAGGGCATGCGGCCT
The DNA here is from genome assembly GCF_964253305.1 of Acidovorax sp. LjRoot66. NCBI lineage: Bacteria > Pseudomonadati > Pseudomonadota > Betaproteobacteria > Burkholderiales > Comamonadaceae > Acidovorax > Acidovorax sp. LjRoot66. The sequence continues at coordinate 4,964,020 of NZ_CAXUQU020000001.1, read as the reverse complement.
TCGCCATCGGTCTTGCCCCAGCCCTTCCACTTGCAGTACGCCCAGACGAAGAGCATCAGCGCACAGCTGATCAGCAGCCCGGGGCCAAAGCCGGCGATGAACAGCTCGCCAATCGACACCTCGGCGCTCACGCCGTAGAGGATCATCGGGATGGAGGGCGGAATGATCACGCCCAGTTCGGCGCTGGTGGCCTGCAGCGCTGCGGCATAGCTCGTGGGGTAGCCGTGCTTGATGAGGGCCGGGATCAGGATGGCGCCGATGGCGAAGGTGGTGGCCACCGAGGACCCCGACACCGCCGCGAAGATCATGCAGGTCAGCACGCAGGTCATGGGCAGGCCGCCCTGCACGCCGCCCACGATGCTCTTGGCAAACTCGACCAGGCGGCGCGAGATCCCGCCGGTTTCCATCAGGTTGCCCGCCAGGATGAAGAAGGGGATGGCCGCCAGCGGAAACTTGTTGATCGAGGCGAACATCTCCTTGACGGAAATGAGCATGTTGGCATTGGAGGCCTGGATGCCGAGGATGGACGCCAGGCCGATGGAAACCGCTACCGAGATGGTGAGTGCAAAGCACAGCACCATCGTTGAAATCATGACCAGGCTCATTGGGCCGTCTCCAGTTCCATGCGCAGGGGATCGATCAGGTTGCCGATGATGCCGACCACGCAGAACAGGCCGCCGACAGGCATGGCCAGGTAGGCCCAGAACATCGACACCGACTCCAGCCCGGCCATGCTCTGCACGCCTCCGCGCACCGAATAGTCCCAACCCCACCAGATGATCACGCCGATCAGCGCCAACGCGGCGAGCGACACCACCCAGTCGAGCATGCGCCGCATTTTGGGCGGGCTCCAGCGGTACAGCACGTCCACACTCACCATCGCCCCCTGGCGAAAGGCGGCAGGGATGGCCAGAAACACCATCCAGATCAGGCTGAAGCGGATCAGTACCTCGGTCCATTCGGCAGGCTGCTCCAGCACGAACCGGGTCACGATCTGGAACATGCCGAGCGACGAGGCCACGGCCAGCATGGCGCAGGCGGCCAGCATCGCGATGGAGGTCGTCCAGCGCTCAAAAGTCAGAAAAGCATTTTTCATGGGGCAGGGCCAACCACAGGAAATAGTGGGTCGGTAAAAGGCAAGAACCAAACGCCCGGTAGCAAGGGTGCTACGGGCGTTTGGTTCCGGGGTGCGCAGCGCGCAGGATTACTTCACGTCGCGGATCTTGTCGAGCGTGGCCTTGCCAAACTGCTTTTCGAACTCGGCATTCACCGGGGCCAGTGCGGCGACGAACTTGGCCTTGTCCACATTGTCGATCACCGTCATGCCCTTGGCACGCAGGTCGGCCACACCCTTGGCATCGTCTTCATCGACGCGGGCGCGGTTGGCCTTGGTGCCTTCCTTGGCGGCGTCGAGGAAGGCCTGCTTGTCGGCAGCGCTGAGCTTGTCGAACGAGGCCTTGTTCATCACGAAGATGCAGGGCGAGTAGACGTGGCCCGTCAGCGTCAGGTGCTTTTGCACCTGGTCGAACTTGGCCGAGATGATGACCGGCAGCGGGTTCTCCTGGCCATCCACGGTGCCCTGTTGCAGGGCCGTGAAGACTTCCGGGAAGGCCATGGGCGTGGTGATGATGCCAAAGCCCTTGTAGGCGGCGATGTGCACGGGGTTCTCCATGGTGCGCATCTTCAGGCCCTTGAGGTCGCCGGGCTCCTTCACATCGCGCTTGCTGTTGGTCATGTGGCGAAAGCCGTTCTCTGCCCAGGCCAGGGCCTTGAAGCCCTTGCTGTCGAACTTGGTCAGCATCTCCTGGCCGATGGGACCATCGAGCACGGCGCGGGCATGGGACTTGTCGCGGAACAGGAAGGGCACGTCCAGGATCTTGGTTTCGGGCACGAAATTCGGAATGGGGCCGGTGGAGCTGAAGGCCAGCTCCTGCGTGCCCAATTGCACCGCCTCGATCGACTCGCGCTCGCCGCCCAGTGCACCGTTGTAGAAGGTCTGCACCTTGTAGCGGCCGCCCGTGCGCTTTTCGACTTCCTTGGCAAACGTGTCGATGGCCACGCCCTGGTGGGAGTTCTGCGCCGTCGAAATGCTGATGCGCATGGTGGTCTGCGCAGCAGCGGTGGCCACAAAGCCGAGCGCGAGGCTCAGGCCGACGACGAGTCTGGTCAATTGCATGGTGTCTCCTGTTGATTTTTGGGCTGGCTGCCGGGGTGCCATGTCCCCTCGCAAGCAATGGAGCGTTCGCTCCACGCCAGTGCCAAATTATGGCGTTGCAGCATGGCTGGGGGCATCGGGGTTTGTGCTGGTAAGTGTGCGTACGAACAGACAATGCCCGTGTCTGGTCGCCAGGGCGACAGGGAGTGACAAAGGGTGCGCAAAAGGGGCGGGGTGCAGGGGGTGCGGGGCTGGTTGCGCCCCTACTTGTCAAGTGCCCCGGTCTGGCGGTAACCAGTCCGGGGCCCTGTCAGTTTGTGCGCTCCGGTAAGAGCGCCTTGATGTCCAAAGTATGCGCTGCGAGGCGCAGCAGTTCTTTCTGAATTTTGCAGTGAATTGATGGATTGAAGAAAAATTTTCTGCAAATGGCGAATTGCATGAATAATTGCAGCCATGGATCGCCTCGACAGAAAAATTCTCGCTGTGCTGCAGGGTGATGCGCGCGCCAGCCTGCAGGAAATCGGCCAGGCGGTGGGCCTGAGCCCCTCGCCGTGCTGGGGCCGCATCAAGAAGATGGAGGAGGCTGGGGTCATCCAGGGCTACACCGTGCGGCTCAATCCGCAGGCTCTGGGCCTTTCCGACACGGTGCTGGTGCAGGTCACGCTCGACAGCCATTCGGACAACACGCTCGAGAAGTTCGGCGAGACGCTGGCCAGCATTCCCGAGGTGATCGAGGCGCACCTGGTCTCGGGCGACTACGACTACCTGCTGCGCGTGGTGGTCAAGGACACGCGCGACTACGAGCGCCTGCTGCGCGAGAAGCTCTACAAGATCAAGGGCATACGCCACAGCCGTTCGAGCTTCGTGCTGCGCACGCTCAAGAAGGCCGACCTGCCGTTGTTCGCTGAATAGGGCCGGCCGCAGCGCCACTGGCACGTTCGGTGCTCCGCAGCTCGCTGGCAGGCGCACAATCCTGGCGCTGCCGCCCCACGGAAAAACCATGAACCTGCGTTTCGTCGAAGCCTTCTACTGGGTAGCCTCCCTGCGCAGCGTGACGCGCGCGGCCGAAAAGCTGTTCCTCACCCAGTCGGCCATGTCCAGCCGCGTGGCCGCGTTGGAGGAGGAGCTCGGCGTGCTGCTGCTCGACCGCAGCGACAAGCGCTTCAAGCTCACGGTGGCGGGCACGCGCTTTCTCACCTACGCCAAGCGCATGCTCGAACTGCAGCGCCAGCTCAAGGCCGAGATGGGGTCGGGTGGGCCCATGGAGGTCTCGATCCGCCTGGGTGCCATCGAATCGGTACTGCACTCCTGGCTGATCCCGTGGATCGAGCAACTGCGCAAGGACAACCCGCTGTTGGAGCTTGAACTCACGGTGGAGACGACCCCCGTGCTGCTCGACCAGATCCGCCGCGGCGCGCTGGACACCGTGTTCGCCGCGCTGCCCGCGTCGGCCGAGGGCATACGCACCCAGGCGCTCACGCCGATGGAGATGGTCTTCGTGGGCAACAGCACCCTGCACCGCAAGCGGCGCTATGCGCTCGCGGATTTCGCCGAGACGGACATCCTGACCTTTCAGCGCGGCTCGCAGCCGCACGTGACCCTGCTGGATGTGCTGCGCCAGGCGCAGGTGGAGCCACGCTGCGTGCACACCATCTCCTCCATCTCGGCCATGGTGCAACTGGTGCAGGGCGGCTTTGGCGTGGCCACGCTGCCGCGCCAGGCCGTGCAGCGGCTGCTGGCCTTTCCCGACCTGCGCCCGCTGGCCTGCGAGGCCGAGCTGCGGCCGCTGCCCATCCACCTGAGCTACCGCGAAGACCCTTCCTCGCCCGCTGTGGACGGTGTCGTGCGCTCGGCGCTGGCCTTCGTCGAGCTGCAGGCCGAGCGCACCAAGGGCCGCGCCAAAAGCTGAAATCTGGCTGACGGAGTGTGCCGGGCGCTGCGCCTTTGCAGGCCTGTATGGCTGCTGCGTGGCAGTTGGCCACCCATTTGCAGGCGTCAGACAGGCCCCCGGCAGCCGCTGCGGTCCGGGCATGCCTGTTGTTGGTGCAGCCCGGCCACCGCATGCAAGCCTGCGGACCTGCGCCATGGAGGTGCGAAAGCGCATCCGCGCGCCCGTCGCTGTTCCCCTCCATCCCCGCTGTGGAGCGCTGTCTGCACGTGGCGTTTTCTCGTGCCGACGTGGCCGAATGGCTGGTCTTCTCAATCCCTAGGGTTTCCACTTAGCACCAAGTTGGGTGAAGTGTGCTCCAGCGTAGTGCATCGAAAAAATCGATGAACTGAGAGAAATTTTTTGAATTTGCCAGTGGCAGTGGACCGCCAACACAATCCATCCATCGTCATGCATCTGACATTTCGCAACGCAAGGAAGCCACGGTGGACTCCACACACAACAACACTCCCGAGGTCTTTGGTTCAGCAGGCAGCAGTAACGCCGCGCATGTACGCAGCGTGATTCGCCAGGGCCTGTGGACCTCGCACACCAGCGGCCTGGCCGATGGCCATGTGCAGGGCAATCTGGTCATCCTGCCCGAGGTGCAGGCGGGCGACTTCCTGCGCTTTTGCCAGCGCAACCCCAAGCCCTGCCCGGTGCTGGCAGTGAGCGAGCCCGGCCAGTTCACGCTGCCCTCCCTGGGCGAGGGCATCGACATCCGCAGCGACGTGCCGCTGTACCGCGTGTGGCGCCATGGTGAGTTGGCCGATGAGGTGACGGACATTGCTGCGTTCTGGCGCCCCGACCTCGTGACCTTCATCCTGGGCTGCTCGTTCTCGTTTGAATCCGCACTGATCGAGGCCGGCATCCGGCTGCGGCACATCGACGAGGGCAAGAACGTCGCCATGTTCCGCACCAATGTGCAGACCGAAACGGCCGGCCCCTTTGGCGGGCCTATGGTGGTGACCATGCGCCCCATGCCCGCGGCCGACGTGATCCGCGCCGTGCAGGTGACCTCGCGTTTCCCCAATGTGCACGGTGCACCGGTGCACATCGGCGATCCCTCCCTGATCGGCATTGCCGACCTGGACAAGCCCGACTACGGCGACGCCGTGGCGCTGATGCCCGGCGAGATCCCCGTCTTCTGGGCCTGCGGTGTCACGCCCCAGTCCGCCATCCTGCACGCCCAGCCGGCGTTCTGCATCACGCATGCCCCGGGCTGCATGCTGATTTCCGACCTCTTGAACCACCAACTCGCCAGCTTTTAACCTCAAGGAGCCTCCACCATGAAACGCATCGCCATCGCCCTCGCCGCCATCACCGTCTGTGCTGCAGGTGCCCATGCGCAAGTCAAATGGGACCTGCCAACCGGCTACAGCGCCAACACCTTCCAGACGGTCAACGTCCAGCAGTTTGCCAAGGAGGTGGATGAGCTGACCGCTGGCAAGCTGAAGATCACGCTGCACCCCGGCGGATCGCTCTACAAGGCCAACGAACTCAAGCGCGCCGTGCAAACCGGGCAGGTGCCTTCAGCGGAGTTCATCCTTTCGGGTGCGGCCAACGAAAACCCCTTGTACGGGGTCGACTCTATCCCCTTCCTGACCAAGTCGTACGCCGAGTCCCTGAAGCTGTACCAGGTGGCCAAGCCCGCGCAGGAAAAGCTGCTGGCTTCGCAGGGCATGAAGCTGCTGTTCAGTGTGCCATGGCCTGGGCAGTCGCTGTACTCCACCAAGCCGGTGCAGAGCCCTGCCGATCTGGCCGGTACGAAGATGCGTTCCTTCAGCCCGGCAACGACGCGCATCGCGCAATTGCTCAAGGCCCAGCCGGTCACCATCCAGCTCACGGAACTCGGCCAGGCGCTGGCCACCAACACGGTGAACAACTTCCTCACCTCCACGGCCAGCGGTGTCGAGAGCAAGCTGTATGAGCAGGTCAAGTACTTCTACCCCGTGGCCGCATGGCAGCCGCGCAATGCCACGGTGGTCAACCAGAAGGCCTTTGACAGCCTGGACAAGGCCACCCAGGACGCCGTGCTCAAGGCCGCTGCTGCGGCAGAAAAGCGCGGCTGGGAAGCCAGCGAGCGCCTGGATAAGGAGTTCCTCAAGGAACTGGGCGCCAAGGGCATGACGATTGCCGAGCCATCGGATGCCCTCAAGAAGGAGTTCGCCTCGATCGGGAACACGATGACGGAAGAATGGATCAAGTCCGCCGGGCCTGAAGGCAAGGCCATCATCGACGCCTACCGCAAGTAAGGCGCGCTCGCGCAACTGCCCGCGAGGCCACTCGCGGGCGGTTACCAGGGTGCCGACCCCTGCGGCCCGGCCACCACCCTGCCATCCCCTTCTTTTTTGTCAGCGACCTCCGGGAGATCGCCATGGACCAGTTCGTCCGAAATTTCTACCGCTTGCTTACCGGCCTTTCCTGCGTATCGATGGTGGCTGCGTTCCTCATCGTGATGCTGGGCGTTCTGTCACGCCAGGTGTCGTTCATCGAGATCCAGGGCCTGGACGCCTATGCGGGCTACGCGATTGCCGCAGCCTTGTTCTTTGCACTGCCCGGCACCTTGCAAAACGGCGACCACATCCGTGTCACCTTGCTGCTCGACCGCCTGCCAGCGCGCTGGCGTTCGGCCTTTGAATGGTTCTGCCTGATTGCCGCGCTCGTGCTGACGGTCTATGTGGCCTGGTATGCAGCCCGTTCTGTCTGGATTTCCTACGCTACGCACGATATTTCCCCCGCAGCTGACGCCTCGCCGCTGTGGATTCCCCAGATCAGCATGGCCGTGGGCAGCATCGGCTTTGCCGTCGCATTCGCCCATGCCCTCATCCTTAGGGCCCGCGGCGAGAACCTCATCGCAGTGAGCGAGACCGCTCGGTCCGAATAACCATCAAAGTAGAAAATCATGGATGTCATCATTGCATTCGGACTGATCGTGGTGCTGTTCGCAGTGCTTGGATCAGGTCTGTGGATCGGGCTGTCACTGCTGGCGGTGGCGCTGCTGGGCATGGAGTTCTTCACGAGCCGCCCCGTGGGCGACAGCATGATGCTGACCATCTGGGGCTCGACCTCCAGCTGGACGCTGACCGCGTTGCCGCTCTTTCTGTGGATGGGCGAGATCCTGTTTCGCAGCAAGCTGTCCAGCGACATGTTCAAGGGCCTGGCTCCCTGGCTGGAGCGACTGCCGGGCCGCCTGTTGCACGTGAACGTGGTGGGCTGCACCATCTTCGCCGCCATCTCCGGGTCGTCCGCAGCCACTTGCGCCACCATCGGCAAGATGACGCTGCCCGAGCTCAAGAAGCGGGGCTACCCCGACGACATCTCGGTGGGCACCCTGGCCGGTGCGGGTACGCTGGGGCTGCTGATTCCTCCTTCGATCATCATGATCGTGTATGGAGTCGCTGCCAACGTGTCCATCTCCAAGCTGTTCCTGGCCGGCGTGATTCCGGGGCTGATGCTGGCGGCGCTGTTCATGGGCTACATCATCGTCTGGGGCCTGCTCAACAAGGACAAGGTTCCCGCGCCCGACGTGAAGATGAGTTTCCCGCAGATGGTGTACGCCTCGCGCCACCTGATTCCGGTGGTCTCCCTGATCGCCCTGGTGCTGGGTGCAATCTACAGCGGCATCGCCACCGCCACTGAGGCTGCGGCATTGGGAGTGGGCGGAGCACTGCTCCTGGCCCGGATCGAGGGTTCGCTGAACTGGACGCTGTTCAAGGAAGGTCTGGTGGCCGCCTGCCGCGTGTACTGCATGATCGGCCTGATCCTCGCCGGCGCCGCGTTCCTCACGCTGGCGATGGGCTTCATCGGCCTGCCTCGGCACCTGGCGGAGTTCATCGGGTCGCTGCACCTGGCTCCGTTCTCGCTGATGCTGCTGCTCATCGTGTTCTTCATCGCACTGGGCTGCTTCCTGGATGGCATCTCGATGGTGGTGCTGACCATCGCCGTGCTGCTGCCCACGGTGGAGGCTGCGGGCTTCGATCTGATCTGGTTCGGCATCTTCATCGTGCTGGTGGTGGAGATGGCGCAGATCACGCCGCCAGTGGGCTTCAACCTGTTCGTCATACAGGGGCTCACACGGCGGGAAATCATGTGGATCGCCCGCACGGCCTTGCCGCTGTTCATGCTGATGATCGCGGCGGTCATTGCCACGTATTTCGTGCCTGACATCGTCCTTTGGCTGCCCAACCGAATGCAGGGTTGAAGCGCACGAGCCTGCAACGCCTGTCGTCCATTTCCCTTGCTGGAGCAGATCATGATCAGAGCTTTCTTGCTGGCTGCGTTCACCGTGGCCCCGATGGTGCACGCCCAGACGCAGTGGAAACTGGCCACCGGCTACCGCGCCGAGTCGTTCCACACACGCAACGTGGTGCAGTTTGCGCAGGACGTGGAGCGTGCCTCCTCGGGCGCCCTGCGCATCGAGGTGCATGCCAACAACGCCCTGTTCAAGCTCGGCGACATTCCCCAGGCGGTGCAGGAGGGCAAGGCCCAGGCGGGCGAGACCATCATGACCAGCATGGTGAAGGGCATGCCGATCGCCGGTGCCGACGCGATCCCGTTCGTGGTGCGCAGCTACGCGGACGCACGGCGAATGTGGGACCTGCAGCGCCCCCTGATCGAAGGGCACTTCGCACGCAAGGGGCTCAAGGCCCTGTATGCAGTGCCCTGGCCGCCGCAGGGGCTGTTCTCGATCGCACCCGTGCGCTCGTCGGCCGATTTCAAGGGCACGCGCATGCGCACCTACAACCCGGCCACCGTGCGCATTGCCGAGATGCTGGGCGCCGCCACGGTGGACGTGCCCATGGTCGAGGTCAACAAGGCCCTGTCTGCGGGCCAGCTCGACTCCATGATCACCTCGGCCCTCACGGGGGTCGAGAACCAGGTCTGGGGCCAGATCCGGTACTACTACGGCATCAACGCCTGGTTCCCGAAGAACATCGTGTTCGTGAACCTGCAGGCTTTCGAGGCGCTGCCGCCGGCGGTGCGCCAGGCAGTGACGAAGGCCGCAGGCGACGCCGAGGCGCGCGGCTGGGCCATGAGCCAGGCCGTGGCCGACGAGTCGGTGGGCGAGCTGCAGCGCAAGGGCATCAAGGTGGACCGCGCCTCCGCCGAGCTGGACACCGAGCTCAAGCGCCTGGGTGAGCGCTTCTCGCGCGAGTGGGTGCGCTCCGTAGGGGGCGAGGCCAACCAGATCTTCATCCCTTACTACACACAGCGCTGAGCTTTCCCAACCCCATTCCAGGAGAAGCACCATGCACACCCCCACCGACACCATCGAGATGTACCTGCGCGCCAAGGACGGTAACCGCCCGCACCTGATCGCCCAGGCCTTTGCCGGCGGCGCGCTGCTGCAGATGGAGATGCGCCAAGGCGGCATGGTCTTCCCGCCCTCGGCCCAGGGGCGCGAGGCGATTGCCGAGACCCTGGTGCGCAACTTCGCACGCAGCTACGAAAACGTCTACACCTTCTGCCTGGCCGATCCACCTCCGCCGGACTGTGCCGACTTCCATTGCGACTGGCTCGTGCTCATGACCGAGAAGGACAGCCGCGCCGTGCGCGTGGGCTGCGGCCAGTACCACTGGCGCTTTGCGCCCGGCAACCGGCTGGCGCAGGAGCTGCGCATCGTGATCGAAGCCATGCACACCCTTCCTCCCGCCGACATCCTGCCCGTGATGGCCTGGGCCACGGCGCTCGGCGGGCCCTGGTGCCCCCTGGACCAGGCCTTGGCAACCGTACCCCCCATTCCGGCCCTGCGCCAGGTGATGCAGCGCCTGGCCCCTGCCAGCGCAGCGTTGGCCTGACGCGGATTTCACCCCATTTCTATCCCATCGAAACCACCATGACCTCAATGACACCCCAAGTACAGATTCCCCGCTGGCAGTTCTGGATCGACCGGGGCGGCACCTTCACCGACATCGTCGGCAAGCGCCCCGACGGCACGCTGGTCACGCACAAGCTCCTTTCCGAGAACCCCGAGCAGTACAAGGATGCGGCCGTGGCCGGCATCCGCCACCTGCTGGGCCTGGCACCCGGTGAAGCGGTGACGCCGGCCCTGGTGGAATGCGTGAAGATGGGCACCACAGTGGCCACCAATGCGCTGCTCGAACGCAAGGGCGAGCCCACGCTGCTGGTCACCACGCGCGGCTTTCGCGATGCGCTGCGCATCGCCTACCAAAACCGTCCACGCTTGTTCGACCGCCACATCGTGCTGCCCGAGCTGCTGTACACCGAGGTGATCGAAGCCCGCGAGCGTACCGGTGCGCACGGCAACGTGATGCAGCCGCTGGACGAAGCCACCCTGCGCGGCGACTTGCTGGCGGCTTGGGGGCGCGGCCTGCGCAGCGTGGCCATCGTCTTCATGCACGGTTACCGCTACACGGAGCACGAGCAGGCGGCCCAGCGCATCGCGAAGGAGGTGGGCTTCACGCAGATCAGCACCTCGCACGAGACCAGCCCCATGATGAAGTTCGTGAGCCGGGGCGACACCACGGTGGTGGACGCCTACCTCTCGCCCATCCTGCGCCGCTATGTGGAGCAGGTGGCCAGCGAGATGCCCGGGGTCAAGCTGTTCTTCATGCAGTCCTCGGGCGGCCTCACCGATGCCAACACCTTCCAGGGCAAGGACGCCATCCTGTCCGGGCCAGCCGGCGGCATTGTGGGCATGGCGCGCACGGCCGGCCTGGCCGGGCAGGAGCGCGTGATCGGCTTCGACATGGGTGGCACGTCCACCGACGTGAGCCACTACGCCGGTGCATTCGAGCGCGAGTTCGAGACCCACGTGGCCGGCGTGCGCATGCGCGCCCCGATGATGAGCATCCACACCGTGGCCGCTGGCGGCGGCTCGGTGCTGAGCTATGACGGTGCGCGCTTCCGCGTGGGGCCGGAGAGCGCTGGCGCCAACCCGGGCCCGGTGAGCTACCGCCGCGGCGGCCCGCTGGCCGTGACCGATGCCAACGTGATGGTCGGCAAGGTGCAGCCGGGCTACTTCCCCAGCGTGTTCGGCCCTGCGGCCAACGAGACGCTGGACGCGCAGGCCGTGCGTGCGCGCTTTGGGGAACTGGCGTTGCAGACGAATCGCCAGCCCGAGGAGGTGGCCGAGGGCTTCATCCAGATCGCCGTGCAGCAGATGGCCAATGCCATCAAGAAGATCTCGGTGGCGCGCGGCTACGACGTGACGCGCTACACCCTGCAGTGCTTTGGCGGCGCAGGCGGCCAGCATGCCTGCCTGGTGGCCGATGCCCTGGGCATGACGCGCGTGTTCGTGCACCCGCTGGCCGGTGTGCTCAGCGCCTACGGCATGGGCCTGGCCGACCAGACCGTGATCCGAGAGCAGGCGGTGGAGCTGCCGCTGGCCGAGGCCTCGCTGCCCCTGATCGCCGAGCGCCTGGACGCGCTGGGTGCCGCAGCCCAGGCCGAACTGGAGCGCCAGCAGGTCAGCCAGCACCCGGTGCAGGTGCGCTACAACGTGCACGTTCGCTACGAGGGCACGGACTCGGCCCTCGTGGTGCCTTTCGGCGACATGGCGGCCGTGCAGACGGCCTTCGAGGCCGCGTACCGCCAGCGCTTCGCCTTCCTGATGGTGGGCAAATCGCTGGTGGTCGAGGCGGTATCGGTCGAGGCCGTGATCGCCGGTGACGCACCGGACGAGCCGCGTCTGCCGCTGCATGCCGAGCGCGTGCATCCACGGCGCGACACCGTGCGCATGTACTCGGGCAGCCAGTGGCACGATGCCGCCCTGGTGGTGCGCGAAGACCTGCAACCCGGCGACGTGATCCCCGGCCCTGCCATCATCGCCGAGAAGAACACCACCACCGTGGTCGAACCCGGCTGGCTGGCCCGCCTGACCGACCTGGACCACCTGGTGCTCGACCGTGTCACGGCGCGCAGCGTGCAGTACGCCGCCGGCACCACGGTGGACCCGGTGCTGCTGGAGGTTTTCAACAACCTGTTCATGAACATCGCCGAGCAGATGGGCCTGCAGCTGCAGAACACGGCCTACTCGGTCAACATCAAGGAGCGCCTGGATTTCAGCTGCGCGCTGTTCGATGCCACCGGCAACCTGATCGCCAATGCGCCGCACATGCCGGTGCACCTCGGGTCCATGGGCGAGAGCATCAAGACCGTGATCCGCGAAAACACCGGCAGCATGCAGCCGGGCGACGTGTACATGCTCAACGACCCCTACCACGGTGGCACCCACCTGCCGGACGTCACCGTGATCACACCGGTGTACGTGGCGGGCGGCAAGGAGCCCACCTTCTACGTGGGTTCGCGCGGCCACCATGCCGACATCGGCGGCACCACGCCAGGGTCGATGCCCCCGTTCTCGACGCGCATCGAGGAAGAGGGTGTGCAGATCAACAACGTCAAGCTGGTGGACCGCGGTGTGTTGCAGGAGGAGTCCGTGCGCCACCTGCTGGCCACCGGTGGCGGCACCACGCCGTACCCGAGCCGCAACCCGCACCAGAACCTGGCCGACCTGCGCGCGCAGATCGCCGCCAACGAGAAGGGCGTGCAGGAGCTCTCGAAGATGGTGGAGCAGTTCGGGCTCGATGTCGTACAGGCCTACATGCGCCATGTGCAGGACAACGCCGAGGAATCGGTGCGCCGCGTCATCACGCACCTCAAGGACGGCCAGTTCACGCTGCCGCTGGACAACGGCGCGCAGATCAGCGTCGCGGTCAAGGTCAACGTGGCCGAGCGCAGCGCGGTGATCGACTTTGCCGGCACCAGTGCGCAGCAGGTCAACAACTTCAATGCCCCGCGTGCGGTGTGCATGGCGGCGGTGCTCTACGTGTTCCGCACCCTGGTGGACGACGACATCCCGCTCAATGCCGGGTGCTTGAAGCCCCTGCAGGTCATCATCCCGCAGGGCTCCATGCTCAATCCCAACCCGCCGGCCTCGGTGGTAGCGGGCAATGTGGAGACCTCCACCTGCATCACCAATGCGCTGTTCGGTGCGCTCGGTGTCATGGCAGGCAGCCAGCCGACGATGAACAACTTCACCTTCGGCAATGCCCAGTACCAGTACTACGAGACCATCGCGGGCGGCAGTGGTGCGGGTGCGGTGCTCGATGGGGAGGGTCGGGTGGTGCGCGGCTTCGACGGCACGAGCGTGGTGCAGACGCACATGACCAACTCGCGCCTGACGGACCCCGAGATCCTGGAGTTCCGCTTCCCCGTGGTGCTCGACAGCTACGAGATCCGCGAGGGCTCGGGCGGTAGCGGCCGCTGGGCCGGGGGCAATGGCGGCGTGCGCCGCGTGCGCTTTCTGGAGCAGATGACGGCGAGCATTCTGTCCAACGGGCGCGTCAAGCCCGCCTTCGGCATGGCCGGCGGGCAGGCCGGGCGCACCGGGCTCAACCGCGTGCTGCGTGCCAACGGCCAGGTGGAAGACCTGGCGCACATCGGCGCGGCGCTCATGGAGCCGGGCGACGTGTTCGAGATTTCCACGCCCGGCGGCGGGGGCTTTGGCGAATGCGTGGCTGCAGGCTGAGCCTCACCTGACGTTTGCGGTGCAGTCCCCGCGTTTTGGCACAGGGATTGCATTGCAAGGGCATACCTACCCATCGCGCCCGATGGGTCGAAAGACACGCAACACCACGGAGAAAGCCATGAACTACCTTCCCGCCACGGCCGGTGCCACCCGCACCCCTGCCGTCACGGCCTTTCCTGCTGCTGCACCCCTGGCGGCATCCCACCCGTCTTCGTCGCCGTCCCCGCGCGGCAAGCGCACCCTGACCGTGGGCCAGAAACTGGCAGCGGCCTTTGGCCTGCTGGGCGTGGCAGTGGCGCTGCTGGGCTCCACCACCTGGCTCACCGGCCAGGACACGACGCGCCAGGCCACGCTGCTTACGGCGGAGCAGTTGCCCATCGAGCGCTCGGTGCGCGAGTGGAAGACCCAGTCGGTGCACATCGGCCAGATCGCCCTGCGCGCCACCAGCTCGACCGACGTGTTCCCCCTGGTGGCCGAGATGCGCACCCAACTGGCCGCCGAGGAGGGCATGCGCAAGCGCATCGACACGGCGCTGGCCACCTCGGCTGCGGCTGCAAGCACCGTGCCCGCGTGGAAGCAGACCCAGGTGCAGCGCCAGCAGTACGCAGCCCTGCGCGACACCCTGGTGCAGAACGCACTCGAATCCAAGGTCATCAGCCAGAAGGAGCTGCAGGAGCATGCCGCAGCGCTGGCCCAGTACCTCCAAACCATCGACCAGTTGCTGGCCGAATCCGAAAAGTCCTCGGTGGCGGCCGCCGATGCGATGATTGCCGATGCCTCGCGTGCCCAGTGGGTCAGCGCGCTGGCCGTGGCCTTCGTGGTGGGCCTGTCGGCGCTGTTCGGCTGGCTGCTGCGCCGCTCCATCGTGCTGCCGCTGCGCCAGGCGTCGGACGCGGCAGCCCTGGTGGCGCAGGGCGACCTCACGGTGCGCATGGCCACGGACCGCACCGACGAGATCGGCGAGCTGCTCACCGCGCTCAACAGCATGGTGGAATCGCTGCACTACGTGGTGACCGAGGTGCGCGATTCGGGTGAATCCATCCACGTCGCCAGCTCCGAGGTCGCGGCCGGCAACACCGACCTGAGCGCACGCACCGAGCACACGGCCAGCAGCCTGCAGCAGACGGCTGCCAGCATTGCCCAACTGGCGCAGACCGTGGCCGCCAATGCTGACAGCACCCGCCAGGCCAACACCCTGGCCCACAGCGCCGCCCAGGTGGCGAAGAAGGGCGGCGAGGTGGTCGGCCAGGTGGTCAAGACCATGGACGAGATCAACGCCAGCAGCAAGAAGATCGCCGACATCGTGGGCATCATCGACGGCATTGCCTTCCAGACCAATATCCTGGCACTCAATGCCGCGGTGGAGGCCGCCCGTGCGGGCGAGCAGGGCCGGGGCTTTGCCGTGGTGGCCAGCGAGGTGCGCAACCTGGCGGGCCGCAGCGCCAACGCCGCCAAGGAGATCAAGGCCCTGATCGCCACCAGTGTCGACAAGGTGAGTGACGGTGCGCGCCTGGTGGTCACCGCCGGCTCGACCATGCAGGACATCGTCACCAGCGTGCAGCAGGTCACCACGCTGATGTCCGAGATCAACGCCGCCAGCAGCGAGCAGAGCAGCCAGATCGGCCAGGTGAGCCAGGCCGTGGACCAGCTCGACCACATGACCCAGCAGAACGCCGCGCTGGTGGAAGAAGGCGCCGCTGCGGCCCAGAGCCTCAAGGACCAGGCCAACCGCCTGGCGGGTGCGATGGGGCAGTTCCAGTTGACGGCAGGCGCCGCGATGGCGTGACTACGATCCGCTGCGCCATGAAAAAGGGCCTGCAATGCAGGCCCCCCGTGCTTGGAGCGGATAACAAAACTCAGCGAAGTGGTTCTGGCTAGGCGCTGCGTCGCAGGCAGTACGAGTAGTACGACAAGACGCGGCAACGACGCCAGAAGAGTTTTGTTGGCCGCTCTTACATGCCCGAGTAGTTCGGGCCGCCGCCGCCTTCTGGCGTCACCCAGACGATGTTCTGCGTGGGGTCCTTGATGTCGCAGGTCTTGCAGTGCACGCAGTTCTGCGCGTTGATCTGCAGCTTGTCCTCGCCTGCATCGGTCTTGATGAACTCGTACACCGCGGCCGGGCAGTAGCGCGCCTCGGGGCCGGCGTACTTGGCCAGGTTGATGCTGACCGGCACGCTCGCGTCCTTGAGCGTCAGGTGGGCCGGCTGGTTCTCGGCGTGGTTGGTGTTGCTGATGAACACGCTGGAGAGGCGGTCAAACGTCAGCTTGCCATCGGGCTTGGGGTAGATGATGGGCTTGCACTCGGACGCGGGTTTGAGGTGCACGTGGTCGGGCTTGTCGCGGTGCAGCGTCCAGGGGATGTTGCCCTTGAGCACGAACTGCTCCAGGCCGTTCATGATGGTGGCGGTGACCAGGCCCTTCTTGAACCAGTTCTTGAAGTTGCGGTCCTTGTTGAGCTCGGTGTGCAGCCAGCTCTTCTCGAAGGCCTCGGGGTAGGCGCTCAGCTCATCGTGCTGGCGCCCGGCCACCACGGCGTCGTAGGCGGCTTCGGCGGCCAGCATGCCGGACTTGATGGCGGCGTGGCTGCCCTTGATGCGGCCCACGTTGAGATAGCCGGCGTCGCAGCCGATCAGCGCGCCGCCGGGGAAGATGGTCTTGGGCAGGCTCAGCAGGCCGCCGGCCGTGATGGCGCGCGCGCCGTAGCTGATGCGCTTGGCCGGCTTGATGCCCTTGGACTCGTCGCCCTCCAGGTACCAGCGGATGTTGGCGTGCGTCTTCCAGCGCTGGAATTCCTCGAACGGGCTCAGGTAGGGGTTGGAGTAGCCCAGGCCGGTGATGAAGCCCAGGGTCACCTTGTTGTCGTCCAGGTGGTACAGGAAAGCGCCACCGTAGGTGTCGTTCTCCATCGGCCAGCCAGCGGTGTGCATGACAAAGCCGGGCTGGTGGCGCTGCGGGTCGATCTCCCACAGCTCCTTGATGCCGATGGCGTAGCTTTGCGGGTCGGAATGCGCGTCGAGCTTGAAGCGCGAGATCAACTGCTTGCCCAGGTGGCCGCGCGAGCCCTCGGCGAAGATGGTGTACTTGGCGTGCAATTCCATGCCCAGCTGGAAGTCGGCCGTGGGCTCGCCTTCCTTGCTGATGCCCATGTTGCCGGTGGCCACGCCCTTGACGGAGCCGTTGTCGTTGTAGAGCACTTCGGCGGCCGGAAAGCCCGGGAAGATCTCCACGCCCAGGGCCTCGGCCTGCTCGCCCATCCACTTGACCACGTTGCCCAGGCGCACCACGTAGTTGCCGTGGTTCTGGAAGTTGTGCGGCAAAAACACGTTGGGCACGCGAAAGGACGATTTCTCGCCCAGGAAGACCATCGCGTCGTCGGTCACCGGCTGGTTCAGCGGGGCGCCCTTGGCCTTCCAGTCGGGGATCAGCTCGGTCAGGGCCTTGGGGTCCATGATGGCGCCCGAGAGGATGTGCGCGCCGGGTTCGGAGCCTTTTTCAAGCACCACGACGGAGATGTCCTTGCCATTGATGGCAGCCATCTGCTTGAGCCGGATGGCAGTGGCCATGCCGCCGGGGCCGCCGCCCACGACGACCACGTCGTATTCCATTGCTTCACGGGGACCATACTGGGCGAGGATTTCTTCGTTCGTCATGGGTTTCTCGTCGGGCGTTTGATATCGTGTGGATTGTCTTCGGACAGGACCCTGGTTCCTGTCTGCCTGGAGACTGATTGTATTCATGGATTTCGGACAATCGAACGACCGTTCTTTTTTCTGCAGTGGAGGCTCTCTAAATGGCATACAGCATCGATCTATCCGGCCGCGTGGCGTTCATCACCGGAGCGTCCAGCGGGCTGGGCGCCCAGTTCGCGCGGACCCTTGCGCGCGCAGGAGCCGGGGTGGTGCTGGCCAGCCGCCGCGTCGAAAAGCTCAAGGAGCTGCGTGCCCGCATCGAGGGGGAGGGCGGTGACGCCCACGTGATCGAACTGGACGTGACCGACCACATGTCGATCAAGGCGGCGGTGGCCCATGCCGAGACCGAGATGGGCTCCATCGACATCCTGGTGAACAACTCGGGCGTGAGCACCACCCAGCGCCTGCAGGATGTGACGCCCCAGGACTATGACTTCATCTTCGACACCAACGTCAAGGGCGCCTTCTTCGTCGCACAGGAGGTGGGCAAGCGCATGCTGGCGCGCTCGCGCGGGGCGGCGCCGGGCAGCTTCACCGGTGGGCGCATCATCAACATCGCCTCCATGGCCGGGCTCAAGGTGCTGCCGCAGATCGGTGCCTACTGCATGAGCAAGGCCGCCGTGGTGCAGATGACCAAGGCCATGGCCATGGAATGGGGCCGATTCGGCATCAACACCAATGCCATCTGCCCGGGCTACATCGACACCGAGATCAACCACCGCCACTGGCAGACCGAACAGGGCCGCAAGCTCATCGACATGCTGCCGCGCAAGCGCGTGGGCAGCCCCGAGGACCTTGATGCGCTGATCATCATGCTGGCCAGCGACCAGAGCCATTTCATCAACGGTGCCGTGATTGCGGCAGACGATGGCTTTGCGGTGTAGCCCGCGCCGCTTGCCCTGATGCTGACCGGAATCCTGGCCGGTCTCGCTGCAGGCGCGCTCTGGGGGCTGGTGTTCGTGGCGCCCTACATGGCGGGCACGTGTGCCTCGGTGGACCTGACGGCGGGCCGCTTCGTGGCCTACGGCGCAGTGGCCGTGAGCATGCTGCTGTGGGGCCTCAAGGGCAAGCCGCGCCGACCCACCCTTGCCCAGGCCTGGGCGGCGCTGTGGCTGTCCGTGCTGGGCTTCACGGGCTACTACCTGCTGCTGGTCTGGGCGATCCGCGATGCGGGGGCCGAGATGCCGGCGCTGATCATCGGCACCATTCCGGTCTGGGTCATGCTGCTGGGCAAGCCCCAGGGCCTGCGCTGGGCCGCACTGGTGCCCGGGCTGGTGCTCACCGTGGCCGGCCTCGCGCTGATGGCCGAGGTTCCGCACGGCGATGCAGCGGCATCCGGCGCCGGCAGCTACTGGCGCGGCATCGCCATCGCGCTGGTGGCGCTGGTGTTCTGGACGGCCTTCGCCATCCTCAATTCCGCATGGCTCAAGCGCCACCCCGAGGTGCGCGCCACCGACTGGGCCAACTGGCTGGGCGTGGCCACGGGGCTGGGCGGCCTGCTGCTGTGGCTGGTGGGCGGCTCCAGCCTGCCCGCCCTGGCGGCGCAACCGGCGTTCGGCGTCTTCGTGGCCGTGTGCCTGGCGCTCGGTTTTGGTTCGAGCTGGCTGGCCACCATCTTGTGGAACATCGCCAGCCAGCGGTTGTCCGCCAGCCTGTGCGGGCAGCTCATCGTGAGCGAAACTTTGTTCGCTCTCGTATATTCGTTCGCGTGGGATGGGCGCTGGCCCTCGCCTGCCCAGTGGGCGGCCGTGGTGCTGTTCACTCTGGGCATCCTCGCTTCCATCAAGGCACACCGATGAAGATTGAAATCCCCGAAAAGAAGAAGCTGGTGCACGAGATGCGCTTTCCCGTACGCTGGGGCGACATGGACGCCATGGGCCATGTGAACAACACCGTGTATTTTCGGTATCTAGAGACGGCGCGCATCGACTGGCTGGTGTCCGTGGGCTGCAACCCCGACCCCACAGGCCAGGGGCCGGTCATCGTCAACGCCTTTTGCAACTTCTACCAACAGCTCGAGTACCCGGCCGACGTGCTGCTCAAGCTCTATGTGAGCGACCCGGGCCGCACCACCTTCGAGACCTGGGGCACCATGGAGCGGGTGGACCGGCCGGGCGTGGTTTATGCCGCTGGCGGTGCCACCACGATCTGGGTCGATTTTCCGCAGAAGAAGGCGGTTGCCCTGCCGGAATGGATGCTGGCCATCGTTCAGGACTGATTTTGCGGCGCTTGACACCTCTGGGTGAATCGGACTAAATGGGCCGATCACAGGGCTCGGGCGGCTGATGGGGGTCGCACGGGTTCATTGAAGAAATGGGGGAAGGCTGGCGACGTCCTGGCCACGCCGCTTTTCCCGGTCACGAGGGTTTTCGGCCATGGCCACAGAGAGCAGTCCCGCGCGCGATGGTGCGCAACCTGGCGCCTGGCTGCCTGGCTGGGCGGTGCCATTGGCCTTTGCGGCCTTTGTGGCTGGCGTCATTGCGCTGGGGATTGCCCTGCATTTGCAGGGCCGGCGGGCTGCCGAACAGATTGCATCCGAGACCCTGCGGGTCACCTCCGAACTGTCGGCCCATTCGCTGGACACCTGGCTCACGGAGCGCTCTGGCGATGCCGAGGCCATCGGCTCCAATCCCCTGCTGGTCAAGGAGCTAGACCACTGGTGGCAGGGCGAAGCGCAACGCGCCGAGTACACCCCCTTCATCCAGCAGCATCTCGAAGGCATCCGGCGCGTCTACGGCTACCGGAGCATTGCGGTCGTCGATGTGGGTACGGACAAGGCGGTGTTCAGCAGCGGAGCCCCTCTGGACGCGCAGCAACGCAGCCGCGTGGCGCAGGCTGGAACGGGTGCGTACCCGCGGTGGATCGAGCTGCCTGCGGAGAATGGCGCAGGGCTGCGCCTGGCCCTGGCGCGCAGCATTGCCGACACCACCCGGGGAACGGGCCATGTGCTTTACATGGAAATGGACCTCCAGTGGCTGGTGGATACGCTGGCCAAGGCCAAGCTGCCGAACTGGGGTGGCGAGACCATCCTGGTGCACCGCGATGCACGGGGCCTGCAGATCCTTGCACCGGCCAGCGGGTCCGGGCTGCAGCCCCTTGGCGGGCCCGGGCCCGTGGTGGAGTCTCTGCTGACAGAACCCGGTGTTTCCGTGGTGCAGGGGCCCAACCGCCATGGTGTGGCGGTGATGGCGCGGCGCGAGAACGTCCTGCTGCCGTCGTGGATGGTGCTCAGCCTGATGCCTGACAAGGCGGTGTATGCGGCGGTGCAGGACCGCAGCAAGCTCCTGGTTCTCGGGGTGGCGGTTCTCCTCCTCCTCGGCTCGCTGCTCTACGCAGCCTGGCGCCGGGGCGACCACCACCGCCACGCTGCGCGCGAGGCCGGGCTTCGCCGGCACTATGAGCAGGTGATGCGTGGCTCGACGGACATCTTTTTCCTGACCGACAACGACGGCATCATCCTCGATGTGAGCCAGGCGGGCGTCGACGTGTATGGCTACCCGCGCGAGCAGCTCATCGGCATGAATGCGCAGCGCCTGCGGCCGCCGGAGCAGGCGGCGGAGCAGGCCGAGATCCTGGAGGCCATGCAGCCTGGCGAGTCGCGACAGGTGCGCATTCCCCGGCTGCGCGCCGATGGCAGCACCTTCCTGTTGGAGGGCACCGTCGGCTGCTTCGAATCGGAGGGCATGCGCTACTACGTGGGCATGGGCCGCGACATCACTCGCCAAGCCGAAGTGGAAACGCAGCTGCGTGTGGCCGCGAGCTTCTTCGACCGCTCCGCTGCTGCCATCGTGGTCGGCGACCGTGACAAGCGCGTCGTCTCGATCAACCCCCACCTCACCAAGATCACCGGCTACACGCTCGAGGATCTGCAGGGGCAGCCCACGGTGCTGCTCAATGCCGGGCTCGACCCCGCAGGGGTCGAGCGTGCGCGCGCCATCCTCAAGGCCGAGGGCTTCTGGGAGGGCGAGATGCATATCCGCCGCAAGGACGGCACGGTCTTCCCGGCGCGCCTGCTGGTCTGCGCGCACCGCGGTGCCGATGGCCAGGTGGAGCAGCATGTGGATCTGTTCACGGACCTGACCCGCCTCAAACAGGCCGAAAGCCAGGCCGAGTACCTGGCGGTGCACGACCCCGTGACCAGGCTGCCCAATCGCGCCAGGCTTGAGCAGGACCTGCCGCAGTACATCGCTGCGCTGACTGTCCAGAGTGCAGCGCCCCACAACAGCCTGTCGCTGGCCCTGGTCAATCTGGACCGGTTCAAGAGCGTCAACGAATCGTTTGGCTACGCGCAGGGCGATGTTTTCCTGGTCGAGGTGGCCGAGCGCCTGCGGGGGCTCAGCGCGGACCTCAAGGGCCTGTACCGCTATGGGGGCGATGAATTCATGCTGGTGCTGGCGGGCAACCCCGTCACCCATGCACTGCTGATCAGCCAGGTGCGTGCGCTGCTGGCACCGCCCATCCGCCTTGGCGCGCAGGAGCACCCGGTGTCCCCCACTGCCAGCATTGGCATTGCGAGCAGCCCCGAGCATGCGCGCACTGCGGAGGAACTGCTGCACAACGTCGAAGCCGCCATGCGCATCGCCAAGGCCCAGGGGCGCAACACCTGGCGCCTGTATGCGCCCGAGATGAACGCCTCGGCCTACGATGACATGCTGCTCGCGGTGGACCTGCGCCAGGCCATCGATGTCGGTGACCTCGAGCTGCACCTGCAGCCCCAGTTCACGCTGGCGCATGGCCAGCCCGTGGGCATGGAGGCCTTGCTGCGCTGGACGCACCGGACGCGGGGCCCGGTGTCCCCGGCGCGCTTCATCCCGATTGCCGAATCCTCGGGGATGATCGCGGAAATCGGCGCCTGGGTGCTGCGCGAGGCGGCGCGCATCTGGTCACGCTGGCGCGGCGAGGGGCTGGTGCCCCTGCCCATTGCCGTGAACCTCTCGGCGGTGCAGTTCCAGGCGCCTGACTTCCTGCACGAGGTGGGCCGTGTCCTTTCGGAGTTCGACCTGCCCGCCGGTGCGCTGGAGATGGAACTGACGGAAGGCACGCTGATGGCCAACATGGACGCAGCGGTGGATATCCTGCGCCAACTGGTGGACATGGGCATCCAGATCGCCATCGACGACTTCGGCACGGGCTACTCCAGCCTGAGCTACCTGCGCCGCTTCCCGGTGAGCAAGCTCAAGATCGACCGCTCCTTCATCCTGGATCTGGGCAGGCACGGCAACGAGGAAGCCGAGGCCATCGCCTCGGCCGTCATCGCCATGGCCAAGAGCCTGAAGCTGCGCGTGATCGCCGAAGGCGTGGAAACCCCCGAGCAGCGCGATTTCCTCAAGGACCATGGCTGCGATGAGGTGCAGGGCTATCTGTATGCCCGGCCGATGCCCGTGGAGGCTGCGACGGCGCTGCTCGTGCAGCGCACAAGCCCCACCGAAACGCAAGGCAACTTCGCCTGAGCGCTGCCGCGGCTTGGTTCAGCCCGGTGGCAGGGCGATGCAGCGACCCTGCGGGCCTTCCGGGCCATTGCCCAGCCCAAGCAACAGCACCCGCTGCAACTGCGGCAGGTAGCGGATAGCCGTCTGCGGCGCGCTGTACCCGGCCGAGTCCTGCAGTGCCTCGTCCATGCGCCAATTGCGGCCGGAGGACATGTGCTCGATGGTGAGTGTGCGCACGCCGGTGTAGAAGGTGCTGGTGATCTGCCCTTCGGTACCGAAGAAGCCGCCGCCCGTGCGCGCCGTGCGCCGGGTTCCCAGGAACGCGGTGCCCACGCGCAAGCGCTGGTCACGGCTGGTGCAGCTGCCCTCGAACGCTGCGGCGCAGTGCAGGGGCAGGGCGTTCTGCTGCACGGTGACGGGCTGCACGGCCGGCTGCTTGACCTCGTCGAGTGCCACGGGCACCAGGCGGGCGCAGTCGGCATCGGGCTCCACGCGCCAGGCGCCGGCACCGGGCAGGTCGGCAATGCCGTAGCGCGGCACACCCAGGCCCACCGCCAGGTAGTACGTCGGTCCGGTGACATCCTGGCGCAGCAGCAACAGGGACGGCTGGGTGCTCGACAGGGGCGAGAGCGTGCCCGACGGGACTTGTACTGCCAGGGGTTGTGCATCCAGCGTGCCGTTGCCCGGTGCGAAGCCGCTGGCAACGGCGTGGGTGCCAGCCAGGTAAACCAATGCCGCACACCACCATGCTGCCATCGAACGATTGGACATGCCCGTGTGCATGGCGTGCTTCAAGCCGAAGGTTTTGCCTTGGGCACGCGGCCCATCAGGTAGAACTCGGGGTTGGGCTGCATGCCGGCAAAGCTGGCCATGCGGTTGCTGAGCCCGAAGAAGGCGGTGATGGCCGCGATGTCCCAGATGTCCTCATCGTCGAAGCCGTGCGCATGCAGCGCAATGAAGTCGGCATCTTCGATCTCGTGCGAGTGCTCGCAGACCTTCATCGCAAAGTCGAGCATGGCGCGCTGGCGCGGGCTGATCTCGGCCTTGCGGTAGTTCACCGCCACCTGGTCGGCCACGAGCGGCTTTTTCTCGTAGATGCGCAGGATGGCGCCGTGCGCCACCACGCAGTACAGACACTGGTTGGCCGCGCTGGTGGTGGTGACGATCATCTCGCGCTCGCCCTTGGTCAGGCTGCCTTCCTCCTTGAGCATCAGGGCGTCGTGGTAGGCGAAGAATGCGCGCCATTCGGCCGGGCGGCGGGCAAAGCCCAGGAACACATTGGGCACGAAGCCGGCCTTTTCCTGCACTTCGAGGATGCGGGCGCGGATGTCATCGGGCAGGCTGTCGAGCGATGGGGCGGGGTAGCGGGTCACGTCGGTCTCCTTGTTTTTTCTGATGGGCACCAGTATCGGGGATTCAAGGATGCCAATGGGTGGCGCGTACCGGACTGTGCGAGGGCGCTGCGGTGTTGCCCGCTAGCGCATAGGACAGCTGTGTGGCGGCGGCCATCACGGTCTGCGCGAGGGCTTCGAGCTTTTCTGCCGGCAGGCGCGAAGCCGGGCCCGAGATGCACACCGAGCCCATCAGCCGCCAGTGCATGCCGAACACCGGCGCCGACACTGTCGCCACGCCCTGTTCGCGCTCGCCGATGGACCAGTGGTAGCCCTTTTGGCGGATGGCTTCGTAGGCCTTTCCCGGCTCGCCCGAGAAGGCCAGGATCACGCGCCCCGGCGAGCCCTTGTCCAGCGGCAGGCCTTCGCCCATGCGCGCATGGTGGCGCAGTGCCTGCGGCCCCTCCACGCGCACGAGGCAGGTGCGCACCTGGCCTTCGCGCACGTAGAAGGCGGCGCTCTCGCCCGTGGCATGGGTGAGCTCGCGCAGCGCGGGCTCCAGCACGTTCTGCACGTCAAAGCCCGCCTGGTAACGTGCGCCCAGCCAGCCGGCAGCAGGGCCCAGGCGCCAGTCGCCATCTTCGCGCTGCACCATGAAGCCCGACTGCGCCAGCGTGCGCGCCAGGCGCAGCACCGTCGTTTTGTGCAGGCCGCAGCGCCGGCTCAGCTCGGCCAGGGGCAGGCTCGATTCGCCCAGCGCAAACGCCTCCAGCACCTGCAGGGCGCGGGTGACGGCGATGACTCCGCCGGTGGTGTCGGCGGCCAGCGGTGCGGCAGGGGCCAGGGGCTTTTCAGGGGTGTTGCTCATGGCGCAATTCGTTTCATGGTGTGCAACTCCATTGTATGGGTTGAAACGTCTGCGTAAAGTCGCATCCACGGCGCCGGGCCATGCAGGCCGGCGTGACGAACCACCACAACGGAGACAAATCCATGCCAGTGCTTTCATCGCTTTCGCGTTCTGCCGGTGCACACCTGTGCGCTGCCTTCCTCGGGCTCGCCGCCGCTGCCATGCCGGCCGGCACGGTTTTCGCGCAGGCAGCCTATCCCAGCAAGCCGATCCGCCTGATCGTGCCCTTCCCGCCCGGCGGCGGCACAGACATGATCGCCCGCACCGTGGCCCAGAAGCTCACCGACCAGAACAAGTGGAACGTGATCGTGGACAACCGCCCCGGTGCGGGCGGCAACCTGGGCGTGGATGCCGCAGCCAAGTCCGCACCAGACGGCTACACGCTGGTCATGGGCCAGACCAGCAACCTGGCCATCAACCCCACGCTCTACCCCAAGCTGCCCTACGACCCGCTCAAGGACCTGGTGCCCGTGGCGCTGGTGTCGTCCTCGCCCATCGTGATGGCCGCGCCCGTCAACTCGCCCTACAAGAGCTTTGCCGACGTGGTGGCTGCCGCCAAGGGCAAGCCCGATGCGCTCACCCTGGGTTACTCAGGCAACGGCACCGTCGCCCACCTGGCCGGCGAGTTGGCCGAGAACGCTGCCGGCATCCAGCTGCGCCACATCCCCTACAAGGGCGCGGCCCAGGCCATGACCGACCTGGTGGGCGGGCAGATCGACCTGTACATGTCCTCCGTGCCCACGCTGCTGGGCCAGGTGCGCAACGGCAAGCTCAAGTTCATCGCCATCACCTCGGCCAAGCGCGCCAGCCAGCTGCCCGACGTGCCCACGCTGGCCGAGTCGGGCTACAAGGGCTTCGACGCCGTGACCTGGTTCGGCATCCTTGCGCCGGCCGGCACACCCGCGCCCATCGTGGCCCAGCTCAACAAGGCCATCAACCAGGCCCTGCAGCAGCCCGACGTGGCCGACAAGCTGCGCAGCGAAGGCGGCGACGTGATTGGCGGCACGTCCGAGCAGTTCGGCCAGTTGCTGCGCACCGAGGTGCCGCGCTGGGGAAAGATCGTCAAGGACTCGGGCGCGAGCCTCGACTGAGCCTGCAGACCCCCAGCTGAGCCCACGCCCACCGGACCATCGCCATGACCCGCGATTGCCTTGCCACGCCCGTACCTTTCTCGGCCGGCACCGAAAAGCCCGCAGTGGCCGTACCCGCCGGGGCCTGCGACTGCCATGTGCATGTCTACGACAGCCGCTTTGCCCCGGCCCCCGGTGCCCGGCTGCTGCCGCCCGATGCCTCGGCCAGCGACTATGGGCCATTGCAGCGGCGCATCGGCACTACGTGCACCGTGCTGGTCACGCCATCGACCTATGGCACTGACAACCGCTGCATGCTCGAAGGGCTTGCCGCACTGGGTGAGCAGGCGCGTGGGGTCGCGGTGATCGACGGCAGCGAGAGCGACGAAGCCTTGCAGCAACTCCGTATCCAGGGTGTGCGCGGTGTGCGCCTGAACCTCTCGCTGGGCGTATCGGGCAGCGCCGATCTGCTGGAGCCGCTGGCCGCGCGCATCGCGCCGCTGGGCTGGCACCTGCAACTGCTGATGGCGCCCGACCTGCTGGCGTCGCTGGGCCCTGTGCTGCGGCGCCTGCCGGTGCCACTGGTGTTCGACCACTTCGGGCGCATCGCACCTGCGCAAGCCGGCACGCATGCCGCCCACGCATTGCTGCTGCAGCTCCTGGCAGACGGCAAGGCCTGGATCAAGCTCTCCGGCGGCTACATCGTCAGCCCGCTGCGCACGGTGGACGACCCCGCCCTCGACGCGCTGGCCCAGGGCTACCTGCGCTGTGCGCCCGACCGCGTGCTCTGGGGCAGCGACTGGCCCCATGCCACCGCTACCGCTGGTGTGCAGCCCCTGCCCGATGACGCGCGCCAGATGGACCGCCTGGCGCAATGGATCGACCAGGCGCCGAACAGCGGCGCGACCCTGCGCGGCGTGCTGGTGGACAACCCGCAGGCGCTCTACGGCTTCGCTGCGCCCGCAGCCACTCCTGCATCCCCCCTTTCTGACGACGACCTGAAGAGGCCCATGCCATGACCATTTCCACTTCCCGCCGCAGCGTTCTTGCGGCCCTGGCTGCCACGCTGGCCACAGGCTCTGCGTTCGCGCAGGGCGACTGGCCCGCCGGCAAGCTCATCACCTGGGTCGTGCCGTACCCGCCCGGCGGCAGCACCGACGTGCTGGGCCGCAACCTTGCGCTGCGCGTGGCGTCCTCGCTGGGCACCAACGTCATCGTCGACAACAAGGCCGGCGCCACGGGCACCATCGGTGCCGCCTTCGTGGCCAAGGCCGCGCCCGATGGCTACACCCTGCTGGGCACGTCCATCGGCCCGCAGGCGATTGCGCCTCACCTCATGGGCAAGCTGCCCTACGACCCCATCGCGGGCTTCGAGCCCGTGATCACCATCGGCACCATTCCGCACATCCTGGTGGTCGGGGCCAAACAGCCATTCCAGTCGGTCGCCGACCTGTTGGCGGCGGCCCGTGCCCAGCCGGGCAAGCTCGCCTTCGCCTCGGGCGGCAACGGCACCATCCTGCAGATGCAGGGCGAGCTGCTGCAGCAGCAAAGCGGCGCGCGCTTCATCCACGTGCCCTATAAGGGCGACACCCCGGCGCTGCAGGACACGCTGGCCGAGCAGGTGCAGTTCATGTTCGCACCGGCCGCCGCCGCGCTGCCCCATGTGCAGTCGGGCAAGCTGCGCGCGCTGGCGGTCACCTCGGCCCAGCGCCTGAAGGCCCTGCCCAGCGTGCCCACCATGGGCGAGGCCGGGCTCAAGGACTTCGTCGTCGAGCAGTGGCAGGCCGTGTTCGCGCCTGCCAGGACACCCGCTGCCGTCGTGCAGCGCCTGAACGAAGAGATCGGCAAGGCGCTCAAGGACCCCGCCGTTGTCGCCCTGGCCGACAAGCTCGGCGTGACCCTGGTGGGCGGCACGCCGCGCCAGCTCGGTGACCTGCAGAAGGCCGACTCCGCCAAGTGGGCCAAGGTCATCAAGGACGGAAACATCACCGCCGAGTGATCCCTCGGCCCTAAACAGGCACCACACCTCTTCTCCGCATACCGAAACAAGACAAGGACCGCACCATGAGCCAGCTTCCCGAAATCATCCGTGGCATCGAACGCGTCAGCGCCGACGTCGTCCAGAAAGCCGCCACCTTCCAGGCGGCCATCCTCGCCGATGTGGCGGGCCGCCGCGGCACCATGCACGGCCGTGTGGCGCCCGTGCACCAAGACATGAAAGTGGCAGGCCCGGCCTTCACCGTCGAGGTGCGCCCCGGCGACAACCTCATGATCCATGCTGCCATCGCCCTGGCCCAACCTGGCGACGTGCTGGTGATCGACGGCAAGGGCGACCAGACCGCCGCGCTGATGGGTACGCTGATGCTCAGCGCCTGCAAGAAACTGGGGCTGGCCGGCGTGATTGTCGACGGCGCGATCCGTGACAAGCTCGAATTGCTGGACCTGGGCTTCCCGGTGTTCAGCGCGGGCTTCAACCCCGCTGGCCCCACCAAGTACGTGCCCGGCCGCATCAACCACCCCATCTCGGCCGGCGGCGCCACAGTCCACCCGGGCGACCTGGTGGTGGGCGATGCCGATGGCGTGGTGGTGATCGAGCGCGAAAAGGCCCCCGCCATGATGGCCCTGGCCGACAAGAAGGTGGCCGACGAGGCTGCCCGCATCGAAGCCATTGCCCGCGGCGACACGGCATCCAAGTGGCTGCCCGCCGCCTTGCGCGCAGCCGGCGTTCTCAAGGAAGGGGAATCGCTGTGAGCCGCCCGAGCATCATCGTGACGGGCGCCGACCTGGCCGGGGAGGCCCTGGCGCTGCTCGACGACTTCGAGGTCGTCTATGCCGGCAAGGCGCCCACCGAGGACGACCTGGTGGCCCTGTGCCGCACGCACGACCCCGTGGCCATCATCGTGCGCTACGGCAAGGTCAGTGCGGCGGTGATGGACGCCGCGCCCTCGCTCAAGGTCATCTCCAAGCATGGCAGCGGCACCGAAACCATCGACAAGGTTGCTGCCAAGGCGCGCGGCATCGAGGTGGTGGCCGCCGTGGGCGCCAATGCCGCGGCCGTGGCCGAGCAGGCGCTGGCCTTGCTGCTGGCCTGCGCCAAGTCGGTGGTGCCGCTCGATGCGCGCATGCATGCCGGCCACTGGGACAAGGCCACGCACAAGAGCCTGGAGCTCGGCGGCCGCACCGTGGGCGTGGTGGGCCTGGGCGCCATCGGCCTGCGCTTTGCGAAGATGGCCGACGCGCTGGGCATGCGCGTGATCGGCTTCGACCCCTTCGCCAGGAACCTGCCGGCCTATATCGAGAGCGTGGACCTGGCGACCATCTGGCGCGATTCCGATGCCATCTCGCTGCACTGCCCGCTGACCGAAGAGAACCGCGGCATGCTCGGCACAGCGACACTCGCACAGTGCAGGCGCGGTGTGATCGTGGTGAACACCGCGCGCGGTGGCCTCATCGACGAAGCAGCGCTCCTGGCGGCCGTGCGCAGCGGCCAGGTGATGGCCGCGGGGCTGGACAGCTTCGCCGTGGAGCCCATGGTGGCCGGCCACCCCTTCCAGGGCGAGGCGAACTTCATCCTCTCGCCGCACATCGGTGGCGTGACCAGCGATGCCTACGTGAACATGGGCGTGAGCGCGGCGAAGAACCTGCTGCAGGTCCTGGCGCGCACCCCTGCTCCAACGGCCGCGTGAATGGGCGGGGACGGTACCTCCGGAGGATCACGATGAGGAGACACAAACAATGAACCGGCACACACGATTTTCAGCGCTCGCAAGCAAGGCGCTGCTGGCCCCCTTGTCCATGGCATGCGCCGCCTGTTTCGCACAGGCCGCCGACTTTCCGACCAAGCCGGTGAAGCTGGTGGTGGGCTTTGCGGCGGGCGGCCCTACCGACGTGGTGGCACGCGCCTTTGCCGACCACGCCAGCCGCGCGCTGGGCCCGCCCTTCGTCATCGACAACCGACCGGGCGCCAACACCATCCTGGCCGCGCAGGCGGTGGCCAGCGCGCCCGCCGACGGCTACACGCTGCTGTTCGGCGCCACCAACCACACGATGATCCCGGGGCTCTACCGCAACCGGGTGAAGTTCGATGCGGTGCGCTCGTTCAAACCGCTGTGCACGGTGGCCACCAGCCCCACGGTGCTGGTGGTGGGCCCGGGCCTGCCTGTGAAGTCGCTGGCCGACTACATGGCACGTGCGCGCAAGGAGCCGGGCCGCACCACCGCCGGCACGGCCGGCGTGGGCAGCTCGGGGCATTTCGCCACCGAGGTGTTCGCGCGCGCCAACGGCCTTGAGCTCAACCACGTGCCCTACAAGGGCGCTGCGCCGGTGGTGACGGACCTGATGGGCGGCCAGCTCGACAGCTCGTTCGCGACCCTGGGCTCGGTGCTGCCGCAGATTCGCAGCGGCAAGCTCACGGCACTGGCCGTGGCATCGCCCAAGCGCTCTTCGCTGCTGCCCGATGTGGCGACGTTTGCCGAAGCCGGCGGCGGCAAGTACTCGGCCGATGCCTGGTACGGCCTGCTGGCGCCCGCCGGCGTACCAGAAACCGTGGTCCGGCAACTGGAGCGCGTGGCGGTGGATTTTGCGAAAAGCGCTGCTGCAGCGGAGAAGCTGCGCGGCCTGGGGCTGGATGCGGACTCCACCTGCGGCAGGGCCTTTGCCACGCAGGTCGAGCGCGAGGTCGCCACCTACACGCAGATCGCCAAGGACCTGGACCTGAAAGCTGAATAATTGATTGGAGACATGACATGTTGCGTTTTCTCAAACCCCTGATCGCCGCCTGCGCCCTGGCCGCCGGCATGGCCCATGCTGCCTACCCCGACCGCCCGATCACCATCGTCGTGCCCTATGCGCCAGGCGGCGCCGCCGACGCCGTGGCCCGCGTACTGGCCACGCGCCTGGGCGTCAGGCTGGGCGCCAGCGTGATCGTGGACAACAAGGCCGGTGCCAGCGGCACCATCGGCGCCAGCTATGTCGCCAAGGCCAGTGCCGATGGCTACACCCTGCTGTACGACGCCACGCCGTACTCCATCAACCCGCACCTGTTCCCCAAGATGCCGTATGCGGCCAACGCGCTGCAGCCGCTGTCGCTGGTGCTGCTGGCACCCAACGTGATGATCGTGAAGGCGGATTCGCCGCTCAAGGACATCAACGACCTGGTCGCCAAGGCCAAGGCCGCGCCGGGCAAGCTCAACTTCGCCTCGGGCGGCAGCGGCACGGTGCAGCGGCTGGCGGCGGAGCTCATGCGCCAGCAGCTCAGCCTGGACATGGTGCACGTACCCTACAAGAGCGGCGGCCCGGCCATCACCGATGTGATGGCCGGCCAGGTGGACTTCATGTTCGGCACCGTGGCCGCGACCTACCCCCACATAGCGGGCGGCAAGCTGCGCGCACTGGCCGTGTCCGCGCCCGAGCGCTCCAAACGCCTGCCCG
Source organism: Acidovorax sp. LjRoot66 (assembly GCF_964253305.1). Taxonomy (NCBI): domain Bacteria; kingdom Pseudomonadati; phylum Pseudomonadota; class Betaproteobacteria; order Burkholderiales; family Comamonadaceae; genus Acidovorax; species Acidovorax sp. LjRoot66. The sequence continues at coordinate 4,932,586 of NZ_CAXUQU020000001.1, read as the reverse complement.
ATGTGCCCACGGTCGCCGAGACGGTGATCCCCGGCTACGAGGCCTTTGAATGGAATGGCCTGTTCCTGCCCGCGGGTACGCCCGAGCCCATTGCCGCCAGGCTGCGCCAGGCGGTGCAGGACGTGATGAAGGAGGACGAGGTGAGACAGCGCCTGGCCGACATGGGCGCCCAGGCCCTCGGCTCCACACCCGCAGAGTTCACCACCTTCCTGAAGAAGGAAGATGCCAAGTGGGGCGAGGTGGTGCGCAAGGGCAGCATCAAGCTCGATTGATCGCCCATGGGCCTGCCACCACTTCTGGAGAATGTGCCGCATTCGGTGGGCCTGAACCGCCCGAAGCGCGCGCTGCCCGCCCTGGCGTGTGACAGCCACATGCACATCTTCGACGCGCGCTTTGCGCCGTCGCCGCACTGGCCGCACACACCGCCCGAGGCACCCGTGGCCGCCTACCGGCAGCTGCAGCAGCGCCTGGGCACCGCGCGCACGGTCGTGGTCACGCCCTCCACCTACGGCATCGACAACGCTTGCACGCTGGATGCACTGGACCAACTGGGCGACAGCGCACGCGGCGTGGCCGTGGTGGACCAGCAGGTCAGCGATGTGGAGCTGGGCCGCCTGGCCGCACGGCGCGTGCGCGGGCTGCGTGTGAACTTCGTCTCGCCCCAATCCTGGGGCATGACCACAGAAGAGATGCTGACCACCCTGGCGGGCAAGCTGGCGCGCCATGCGGACTGCGGCGGCTGGCACATCCAGGTGTTCGCGCACCCGGAGCAGATCGTGGCGCTCGAAGCGGTGCTGCAGGCCTTGCCGGTGCCGCTGGTGATCGACCACCTGGGCCGCATCGACCCGGCCGAGGGGCCATCGGCCCCGGCCTGGGCTACGCTGCAACGCCTGCTTGACGGGGGCAACACCTGGGTCAAACTCTCCGGCGCCTACATGCGCTCCACGGTGCAGGTTCCGGGTTACGCCGATACGCTGCCCCTGGGCCGCGCGCTGGTGCAGGCCGCTCCCGAGCGCCTGGTGTGGGGCAGCGACTGGCCGCACACCACCGAGCCGCCCGGCACCGTGAACGATGCCGATCTGGTGGACCTGCTGCAGGCCTGGGTCGTGACGGATGCTGCGATGGACCGCATCCTGGTGGACAACCCTGCGCGGCTGTACGGATTTCCTGCCGCGTGAAGATCAGAGCCAACGAAAGCCATCCCATGTTTCTGCTGCAAGCCCCCCAAGTGCGCGACCTCGAACTCTTCACCGCCATGCCCGAGTCGCTGCGCCGGCGCGAGCGCAGCGCCTGGGCCGATGCCAACCGCGCAGGGGCCATCACCGACTCCTTCCTCGAAGGCCCGGTGTTCGACGCTGCCGGCAATCTCTACGTGACCGACATCCCCTGGGGCCGCATCCTGCGCGTCGACCCCGCAGGTTCCTGGACACTCGTTGCCGAATACGACGGCGAGCCCAACGGCATGAAGTTCCTCGATGCCGGCACTTTGTTGATCACCGACTACAAGAACGGCCTCATGCGACTGGACGTGGCGAGCGGGCGGGTCACCCCGTACCTGGAGCGGCGCAACAGCGAGCGCTTCAAGGGCGTGAACGACCTGGTCTTCGACGCCGAGGGCAATCTCTACTTTACCGACCAGGGCCAGAGCGGGCTGCACGATCCAAGCGGGCGCCTGTACCGCCTGCGCCCCAATGGCCAGCTCGATCTGCTGCTGGCCAATGTGCCCAGCCCCAATGGCGTGGCCTTGTCGCCCGACGGGCGCGTGCTCTACCTGGCCGTCACGCGCGGCAACTGCGTCTGGCGCGTACCGCTGCTGCCCGATGGCAGCGTGGCCAAGGTGGGACAGTTCTTCACCTCCTACGGGCCGAGCGGCCCGGACGGGCTGGCCGTGGACGCCCAAGGCCGGCTGCTCGTGGCCAATCCTGGCCTGGGCTATGTGTGGGTGCTCAACCACCGGGCCGAGCCCGAGCTGGTGCTGCGCGGGCCAGCGGGCGCGTCGACGACCAACCTGGCCTTTGGCGGGGAGTGCAGGCAGACGGTGTTTGTCACCGATTCGACCCACGGGCACATCCTGCGGGCGCAGCTCGACGCGCCAGGCCTGCCGCTGGCGCGCGGTCTCTGAGTTAGCACGCTGTTTGACAATGGCTGTGGCATTTCGATAAATATTGACTATCGGGGAAATTCAATCGATTCAATTTACGCGCCATGGATTGTTTCCTACCATGGGTCTTGCCAAGTGCCTGAACCACTTACAAGGAGAGACCCATGACAACAGAAGCCAAGTGCCCCTTCGACCACAGCAAGGCTGCCGCGCCCAAGGGCCGCGGCAACGCCGACTGGTGGCCCAACCAGCTCAACCTGCGCCCCCTCAACCAAAGCTCGCCACTGGTCGACCCCATGGGCGACGGGTTCAACTACGCCGAGGAGTTCAAGAGCCTCGATCTCGCCGCCGTGAAGGCCGACCTGCATGCGTTGATGACCGACTCGCAGGACTGGTGGCCGGCCGACTTCGGCCATTACGGCCCGCTGTTCATCCGCATGGCCTGGCACAGCGCCGGCACCTACCGCCTGGCCGATGGCCGGGGCGGTGCGGGGGCCGGGCAGCAGCGCTTTGCGCCCCTGAACAGCTGGCCCGACAACGCCAACCTGGACAAGGCGCGCCGCCTGCTGTGGCCCATCAAGCAGAAGTACGGCCGCAAGATTTCCTGGGCCGACCTGATGATCCTCACCGGCAACGTGGCGCTCGAATCCATGGGCTTCAAGACCTTCGGCTTTGCCGGTGGCCGCCCCGACGTGTGGGAACCCGATGAAAACGTGTACTGGGGCGCAGAGACCACCTGGCTGGGTGGCGACAAGCGCTACAGCGGCGAGCGCGACCTGGCCAAGCCCCTGGCCGCCGTGCAGATGGGCCTGATCTACGTGAACCCCGAGGGTCCCAACGGCAACCCCGACCCCATCGCCGCGGCGCGCGACATTCGCGACACCTTTGCGCGCATGGCCATGGACGACGAGGAAACCGTGGCGCTGATCGCCGGCGGCCACACCTTCGGCAAGACGCACGGCGCGGGCGACGCGGCCCTGGTGGGCAAGGAGCCCGAGGGCGGCGGCATCGAGGACCAGGGCTTTGGCTGGATCAGCAAGCATGGCAGCGGCTTTGGCGGCGACGCCATCACCAGCGGCCTGGAAGTGACCTGGACCACCACGCCCACGCAATGGAGCAACAACTTCTTCGAGAACCTGTTCGGCTTTGAATGGGAGCTGACCAAGAGCCCGGCCGGCGCCCACCAGTGGACCGCCAAGGGTGCCGAGGCGACCATCCCCGATGCGCACGACCCGTCGAAGAAGCGTGTGCCCACCATGCTCACCACCGACCTCTCGCTGCGCCAGGATCCGGCCTACGAGAAGATCTCGCGCCGCTTTTTGGAGCACCCCGAACAGTTCGCCGACGCCTTTGCGCGCGCCTGGTTCAAGCTCACGCACCGCGACATGGGGCCGCGCGTGCGCTACCTGGGCCCCGAGGTGCCGGCCGAAGTGCTGATCTGGCAGGACCCGATCCCCGAAGTGGACCATGCCTTGGTGGATGATCAGGACGTGACGGTGCTCAAGGCGAAGATCCTGGCCTCGGGCCTGTCGGTGTCCGAGCTGGTGTCGACGGCCTGGGCCTCGGCCTCTACCTACCGCGGTGGCGACAAGCGCGGCGGCGCCAACGGTGCCCGCATCCGCCTGGCGCCGCAAAAGGACTGGGAAGTGAACCAGCCGGCGCAACTGAACAAGGTGCTGGGCAAGCTCGAAACAATTCAGCAGGACTTCAATGCGGCGCAGACCGGCGGCAAGAAGATCTCCATCGCCGACCTCATCGTGCTGGGCGGCGCTGCGGCCGTCGAGTCCGCTGCCCGCAGCGCCGGCCAGGAGGTCAGCGTACCCTTCGCCCCGGGCCGCATGGACGCCTCGCAAGAGCAGACCGACGTGCCCTCGTTCGAGGTCATGGAGCCGCTGGCCGATGGCTTTCGCAACTATGTGCGCCCCGGCCTGGAGGAAGCCGTGGCCGAGCTGCTGATCGATCGCGCCAACCAGCTCACCCTGACGGGCCCCGAGATGACGGTGCTGGTGGGCGGCTTGCGCGTCCTGGGCGCCAATGCGGGCCAGGGCTCGCATGGCGTGTTCACCCAGCAGCCCGGCGCGCTCACGAATGACTTTTTCGTGAACCTGCTGGACATGCGCACGCGGTGGCAGAAATCCGGCTCGGCTGCCGGTGTCATTGAAGGGGTGGACCGCACTACCGGTGCAGCGAAGTGGACGGGCACCGTGGCCGACCTGGTGTTCGGCTCCAACTCGCAGCTGCGTGCGCTGGCCGAGGTATATGGCAGCAGCGATGCGCAGGCGGTGTTCGTGCAGGATTTCGTGAAGGCCTGGACCAAGGTCATGAACCTGGACCGTTTTGACCTCGCTGGCGCAACCGCCGACGCCTGAGTGAGCTGACAACGCCACCGTCCTTTCCCTTCGCGGGGCAGGGCCGGTGGCGTTCTGCTTTCCGCAGGGGCGAGCCGGCTAACATGGCGGCCCCAACCGTATTGGAGCGCCCGCATGACCCAACCCCCATCCTCCAAAGACTTCGACAAAGGCCTGGCCACGCGCAAGCAGGTCATGGGCGAGGACTTCGTGGCCAATGCCTTCGGCAACGCCACCGAGTTCACCCAGCCCATCCAGGAGTTCATCACCCGCAATGCCTGGGGCGATGTCTGGCAGCGCCCGGGGCTGGACCTGAAGACGCGCAGCCTGGTCACCGTGGCCTTTCTCACCGCGCTTGGCAAGCAGCACGAGCTCAAGGGCCATGTGCGCGGCGCGCTCAACAACGGCGCCACGGCGGCCGAGATCCAGGAAGTGCTGCTGCACGCCAGCATCTACTGCGGCCTTCCCGCAGCAGTCGATGCCTTTCGCACGGCCGCCGAGGTGATCGACGGGCCGAAAAAATAGGGCTGTCAGCCCGCCAGCAGCTTGTGCACCAGGTCGGCGGCTGTGGACGCGTTGTACTTGCGCATGAGCCGCGCGCGGTAGATCTCCACCGTGCGGTGGCTGATGTCCAGGGTGCGCCCGATCTCCTTGGAGGTCAGGCCCTCCAGCAGCCGCGCGGCCACTTCGCGTTCGCGGCCGGTCAGCTCGGCCTTCACGGGGCGCTGCGAGCTCAGGTCCTCGAAGCTCCAGATGCCCGAGGCGTGGGGGTCTTCGCGGTTCAGGGCGCGGCCTGACACATGGCACCAGAACACCTCGCCGTTGGCACGCTTCATGATGCGGTTGTCGGCGTAGTGGCCCTTGGCGTTGAGGATGGGCTCCATGTGCGCGCCCAGGCGCTCGTACTCGTCGGCGCTCGGATAGAGTACCTGGAACGACTGGCCGATCAGCAGCTCGTGCGAGGCGCCGAACATCTCGCAGACCTGCCGGTTGCAGTCCACCATGGTGCGGTTGCGCGAGAGCACCAATCCCACGGGGGCCATGTCAAACGCGAGTTTGTAATCAACGTCCATCGGTGGCGTCCATAGTGCAAATCTTTACGGGGTACTACTTATGTCTGTACGTAGTATCGTAGCGCATCCAACATTCGCAAGGAGATCGTGGTGAACAAGATATTTCCCTCCGCAGCCAAAGCGCTGGAAGGCGTGGTTGCAGATGGCCAGTTGATGGCTGTCGGCGGTTTCGGGCTGTGCGGTATCCCTGAGGCCCTGATCGACGCGCTGCGTGATTCGGCCGTGAAGAACCTCACCGTGATCTCCAACAATGCGGGCGTCGATGGCTTCGGCCTGGGCAAGCTGCTCGAGACGCGCCAGATCAAGAAGATGATCTCGTCCTACGTGGGCGAGAACAAGGAGTTCGAGCGCCAGTACCTGGCGGGCGAGCTGGAGCTCGAATTCACGCCCCAGGGCACGTTGGCCGAGAAGCTGCGTGCCGGCGGCGCGGGCATCCCGGCCTTCTTCACCAAGACCGGTGTGGGCACCATCGTGGCCGAGGGCAAGGAGTTGCGCGAGTTCGACGGCGAAACCTATGTGATGGAGCGCTCTCTGGTGCCCGACGTGTCGCTGGTCAAGGCCTGGCGTGCCGACCAATCCGGCAACCTGCAGTTCCGCCTCACGGCGCGCAACTTCAACCCTGCGGCCGCGACGGCCGGCAAGGTCTGCATCGTCGAAGTGGAAGAGATCGTGGAAACCGGTGCCATGGAGCCCGACCAGGTCCACCTGCCCGGCATCTACGTGCACCGCATCGTGCACAACGCCAACCCCGAGAAACGCATCGAAAAACGCACCATCACAGAGAAAGCAGGAGCCTGACCATGCCGTGGACCCAAGACCAGATGGCCGCACGTGCGGCGCAAGAACTCGAAGACGGTTTCTACGTGAACCTGGGCATCGGCATCCCCACGCTGGTGGCCAATTTCACGGGTGACAAGGAAGTGTGGCTGCAGTCCGAAAATGGCATGCTGGGCATCGGCCCCTTCCCGACCGAAGACGCGGTGGACGCCGACCTGATCAATGCCGGCAAGCAGACCGTGACCACGATCAAAGGCTCGTCCATCTTCGGCAGCGACCAGTCGTTCGCCATGATCCGCGGCGGCAAGATCAACCTGTCCATCCTGGGCGCCATGCAGGTCAGCGAAAAGGGCGACCTGGCCAACTGGATGATCCCGGGCAAGATGGTCAAGGGCATGGGCGGCGCGATGGACCTGGTGGCCGGCGTCAAGCGCGTGATCGTGCTCATGGAGCATGTGGCGAAGAAGAAGGACGGCACCGAAGACCTCAAGATCCTGCCCCAGTGCACGCTGCCCCTCACGGGCGTGGGCGTGGTCGACCGCATCATCACCGACCTGGCCGTGCTGGACGTGACGCCCGAAGGCCTGAAGCTCATCGAGCTGGCCCCTGGCGTGAGCTTCGAGACCCTGCAGGCCAAGACCGGCGTGACCGTGCTGCAATAAGGCAAGGCACATGCCGTGGCCCCATGGGCCACACGAAAAAGGCCGGGGCCCCGCGAGGGGCACCGGCCTTTTTTGCATGCTGGCCGCAGTTGCGGTCTGCAGCCTTGCACTGGTGCGGATTACAGAACGCCGATCTCGCCCGAAGGGATCTGGCCGGTGCGCACGGCTTCGGCAGCAGCGGCACGCACGGCGGCGCGGTCGGCCTTCGATTGGTAGGTCACCACGCGGGAGCCGGCAGGCTCCATGCTGTGCGTGCGGGCCTCCACGGCAGCTTCGGCAGCCACTTCGGCGCGGGTGCGGTTGGTTTCGAACTTGAGGGCGAACTGCGAGCTGTCGGCTTCATCGGCGTAGGCACCGAACGATGCGAAAGCGGCAACGGCAGCGATGGACAGGAAACGTGCGGTGTTGTTCATGGTGATTCTCCGATCAAATGGGGGTAGTGGGCTCGCTGCAGGGCGGTGCGGATTACAGGTAACCAGCTTCGCCCGACGAGATCTGGCCGGTGCGCAGGGCTTGTGCAGCTTCGGCGCGCACGGCGGCACGGTCGGCCGTCGATTGGTAGGTCACCACGCGGGAACCAGCGGGTTCCATGCTGTGCGTGCGGGCCGTCACGGCCGCTTCGGCAGCGACTTCGGCGCGGGTGCGATTGGTTTCGAACTTGAGGGCGAATTGCGAGCCATCGGCTTCGTCGGCATAGGCGCCGAACGATGCAAAAGCGGCAACAGCGGCGATGGAGAGAAAGCGTGCAGTCGTGTTCATAATGAAAATCCTTGAAAGATAAAAAGCGTCTCGAAAACCGGTACGAAACTGTTTCGGGCCGGGTTCGGTGAGTCGCCTTGCGGGTTCGGCTCATCGATGGGTTGAACTGTACGCCTGGCGTGTTCAGAGAAAAACCACCCAGTCGCGAACTGACTGTTCCAGTTTTGAAAACAGTTGCACGAGCGGCAGGCATGAAAAAAGCCCGCAGCTGCATTGCAGCCGCGGGCCGAAGAAGAACCGCTTAGGGGCTCAGGTTCTCAGCCTCTCAGGGCAACTGGCTCCAGTTCTGGTTGTTGCCGCCGTTGCAGGTCCAGGTGAGCAGGGGCGTGTCCTGCACCGTCGAGTTGTTGGGTACGTCGATGCAGGCGCCCGATGCCCGGTTGCGGATGGTCGAGCCCACAAGGCTCCACTGCGCCGTGTTGCCGGTGTTGCAGGCCAGTTGCACCACACCGGCGCCGCTGGCTGCAGCGCTGTCCTGCGCCAGGCACAGGTTGCTGTGTTTGGCGACCAGTTGCACATAGCCTCCGGTGATGTTGCGCAAGGTGAAGGTCTCGTTGTCCGCGTTGCCGCAGGGCCACTGGATGGCCACGGCCCCGCTGGCCGCCGAGGCCCCCCGGATGTTGATGCACATCGTGCTCTGGTTGGAGCGCAGCCGTGCCGTGATGTCCGAGCCCGTGTCCAGCGAGCGCACGTAGTCGGCCAGCGCCAGCCGGTCAGCTGCCGGCAGGCCTGCGGCATTGCCGTGGCCACCCGCGATCACGTCCAGCACGCTGGCCTTCTGGCCGTTGTGCAGGTAGGCCTTGGCGGCCCAGCTGCCGATCAGCGTGGGCGTGTCGAAGCCCACGCCGGCTTGCGGCTGGTTGGCGCCCTTGCCAGAGGATGCCTGGATGCTGCCCACGTCGTGCCGCAGGCCGTCCTGGAAGGTGCCGCCCGCATGGCAACTGGCGCAGTTGGCGTTGGCGAACAGGGTCTGCCCGCGCGCGGCCTCCACGGTAAGGCTGCCGTCGGCGGCGCGCGCCGGGCTGCGCATGTACTTGTTCAGCGAGGCGAGGTAGGCCGCCAGGTCGTCGAGCTGCGCATTGCGGCCGGCCTTGGGCGTGCCCAGCGGGTCGGCCGTGGCGGCAAAGTCCGCGTCGCTCAGGAAGCCCGTGCCGCCGAAAGCGCTGCGCATGTCGTTTTCGAAGTCCTGTACCTCGTCGAAGTTGGCGCTCCAGTGCAGCTTGCCGTGGCCCGTGCCGCGCCGGCCCTGCAGGCTGATGGTGCGGCGCAGGCCCTCGCCGCGCTGGGTGAAGTCCCAGACCATGCCGTCGTCGCCGCCATCGGCGTGGCAACTGGCGCAGGACATGTAGTTGTCCTTGCTCATGCGCCGATCGGCCGCGTTGTAGAACACCAGCTTGCCGCGCAGAGCCGCAGCGGCCATGGGCTCCTGCGCCACCGTGGCCACGTTCTGCAGGAAGACTGCCGCCGCGCTGCGCGAGGCCAGCACATCGGCCACATCGTGCACGGTGACCGAGCGCGCGAGGAAGTTGTTGACGTACAGCCGCTTGCGCGCTGCGTCCAGGTACAGGCCGTGGGGCGCGCTGCTGGCGTTGATCTCGCCGCGCACGGCACGGGTGTAGGCATCGACGATGGCGACGTTGTTGCCCTCCATCTGCGCCACGAACAGGTAGTCGCCCGCAGGGGAGAAGAGGGCGGCGCGCGCCGGCGCCCGGTCGTCGAAGTCGATCTGCTCGGGCAGCAGGTGCGTGGCCTGCGCCAGGTCGACCTGCGAGAGGATGGAGCGCACCGTTTGGTCGTGCAGCAGGTCGCCACCGTCACGGAAGCGCCCGCGCACGATGTTGTCCTTCTTGCCCGGCAGCACCGCGCGGCTGCCGTCGGGCGAGATCACCACCTGGCTCAGGTAGTTGGCCACGCCGCGTGCGCTGTTCTCGGTGTCCACCGTGCTCGTGTCCACCGGCAGGGCGATGGTGGACAACAGGCCCATGGAACTGAGGCCCACCTTGTGCAGTTGCCCGCCCGTCATCTTCGACTTGAAGCGCGTGACGTAGACCGTCTGCGAGTCGGCTGCCACCGCGATGCCGCGCAGGTCGCCCTCCAGCGCCAGGGTGCCCGTGGTGCTGCCATTGGCCGGGTCGAAGGCGATCAGCGTGGACTTGCTCTCCAGCGTCAAGAGGCCCTTGCTGCCGTTGGGCGTGAAGGCCACGCCGTAGGGCCCGCTGCCGTAGGGCAGGGCCACCGTGGCCGAGATGCTGCCATCGGCCGGGTTCAGCGCCACCAGCTTGTCCTCGCCCTGCACGGTGACCCAGATGCGGCCATCGGGGGCACGCGCCAGGGTCTTGGGTTCGTCGCCCACGCGCGTCTCCCAGCGCTTGGTCAGGGCCAGCGCATCGATGGCCGCGACCGTGCCGCTGTCCGGGTTCACGGCATAGATGCTGTTGGCATCGCCGACGATGTTGCTCGAATGCGTGGGCGCCGTGGCCGTTGTCGGGAAGATCACGGTCACGTTGTAGGTGTAGAAGGTCTCCTGGCCCGCCGCGTTGCGCACCGTCAGGGTCACCGTGTAGTGGCCGGGGCGGTTGTAGCTGTAGGTGGTGTTGGCCTGGGCCGAGAAGGCGGTCTGCGTGCCGTTGCCGAAGTTCCAGCGGTAGGTGACGCCGCTGCCACCGCCCAGGCGGGTCGGGTCGAAGCTCAACTGCCCGTTCACCAGCTGCGGCCCGCCGCTCACGCCGGCATCGCCGATGATGGCCTGCGACCTCAGTTGCGTGACGTCTGAATCGCTGAGCACGCGCCCGTAGACGCGCACGTCGGCCAGGCTGCCGCGAAAGAAGTCGGTGTTGCCCTGGATCTGCCCCAGCAGCGCGAACTTGTTCGACAGGCCCTTGGTCCCCGTGAGCCCGGTGGAGCTGGTCTTGGTGCCGTCGATGTACAGCGTCTGCGCCCCCGAGGCTGCGTCGCGTGTCATCACCACGTGGTGCCAGTTGCCGTCGTTCACGGCGGCGGTGGAGCGGGTGCCGGGGTTGTTGGCCGCCACATTGCCCACCGAGAGGTTGAGCCGCCCGGTGTTGTCGATCCAGCCCCAGAACACGTCGTCCGCACCGCCCGACTGGTCGCGCCCGAAGAGGCCGGGCGCCGTCCAGGCGTTGGCCGAGCCGGCCTGCGTGGTCTTCATGTAGAAGGCCAGCGAGGCCGTGCCGCCCAGCGCGGTGGCCACGCTGTCGTTCTTGAGCGGCACGCCGCCCGTGCGCTGCGCGAAGTTCAGGCCGATGCTGCTGAACTGGTCGGCCGCCGAGGCCGTGCCGTTGTTGGCGCCGATCTCGTCGGTGAGGGTGCTCGACAGCGGCCAGTGGTTCATGAGGCTGATATCGGTGGCATTGCCGGTGTGGAACACGGCCTTGTACTCCGCCGCGATGCCGTTGCCCGCATAGTCCTTCACGCCGCCGGCGGTGAGCACGATCTCATAGCTGGTGCCGGCCGCCAATGGCTGTGTGGGGTGGAAGTTGATGATGCCCAGCTGCACGCTGTAGGTGCCGGCCAGCGCGTTGCCGTTGACCGGGCGCACGATGAAGGTGCTGGCGCTCACGCTCTCGGGCCGGATGCTGTCGGTGAGGCCCACGCCGATGCGCGATGTCAGCGCCTGCTGCCTGGCGCCGTTGGTGGGCGAGGTCTGCTTGACGGCCGGTGGCGTGGTGTCGGGCGCGGTCTGGTGCACGATGAAGCCGCTGCCCGAGCCGTGGTCGTTGCCGATGAACAGCAGGTTGCCCATGGGCGCCACCTGGCCATGGTCGGAGTGTGTGTACTCGGGGTCGCTGATGGCGAACAGGCTGCCCTGGCCCACCTCGACGTGGTTGAGCGGATTGCTCACGTCCACCTTGTGCACCTTGAACTGCGCGCCCTGGAACACGTAGTGGTCCTGCGTGCCGCAGTACAGTTGCTCATCGATGACCAGCCGGTTATCTTCCGCAACGAACTGGGTGCGGTCCGCGAGGTCGTAGCTGTACATGCGGGCACCACCGCCGCGCGCCGAGGCGTGCAGGTTCCTGCCGTCGAAGCAGGTGGCATAGTAGTTGGGGTTGGAGCCCACGGTGTCCAGCACCTTGGGGTTGAGCGGGTCGGAGATATCGAGGCTGGCAAAGCCATCGGTGTTGTCCATCGAGGAGAGCACCATGTGGTTGCCCATGGTGAAGATGGGCCCGACGCGAAAGCCCCCGAGCTCGCCGGTGGGCACGGGGTTGGGCTTGCCCACACCGCGGTTGGCGATCACGGCATTGGCCGGGTCGCTCGCATCCACGATGTAGACACCGTCGTTGGCCGAAGCCACGTAGACATAAGGGGCCTGCCACCACAGCTGCCAGGCCACGTTGGCATAGTCGCCGCCATTGACGGTGGGCAGCGCCAGTTTCTTGACCTGCTGGATGTTGTTGATGTCGGTGAAGTCCCAGAACTCGATGCCCTTGATGCTGGGCACCACCACATACTGCTTGCCGCCGATCTTCGCGGTACCGAAGGCGTGGGCCTCGCGGAACTCCTTGGTGCGCCCCTCGGGCTCGTAGATCTTCTTGGCGAGCACGATGGCGCGCGGGTTGGACACGTCGTACAGCAGAAAGCCGCCGGGGCCCAGGCCGCTGTCGGGCGCGAACGAGGTCAGGAAATAGCCGTTGAGCATGATGCCCACGTTCAGCCCGTAGTCCTTGCGGCCAGGGTAGGTGGCCGGCACGTCGCCCGAGGCGCGTGTGATCATGGAGACCGGCTTGAACAGCTCGGCCGAGGTGTAGGTGAGGTTGCCCAGGCCCGGCCCCTGCAGCGGGAGCGGGACCTCGGCGGCCTGCGTGACTGCGGCCGCCATGGTGGTAAGGGTGGTCATCGGGTTGACCCCCGTGATCGCTGCATGCGTCAGCAGTGTGACGAACGGCAGCAGGAGCGCCATCAGGTAATACCGGATTTTCATCGTCGCCTCCAGGTTGTTTGAAGTTCTCGGAAAACTCTCTTCTTCGATCCATCCGACGGCGCTGCCACAGGCGCGCGCAGGCGCGCCGGCCGGTGGCACAGCTGCCACCGGCCGCAGGGCTCGTTTTCTCCTTCTCCCCTCTCTCTTCTTGTCCTCTGCAGCGTCGGCGGGATCAGGCCTGCGCTTGCGCGGTCGCGTAGATGTCCCAGGCCGCCGCAGCGCTGGCGCCGCGGTGGATCATGGCCATCAGCGCATCGACCACCGCCGAAGGGTTGGCGTGCTGGTACACGTTGCGCCCGTAGACCATGCCCACGGCCCCCTGGTCGAGCAGAACGCGCGAGCGCGCGAACACCTGCTGCAGGTCCTCGCGGCCTCCGCCGCGCACCAACACCGGGCAGCGCGCGGCCTGCACCACACGATGGAAGTCGGTGGGGTCGGTGGTCGGGTCGGCCTTCACGATGTCGGCCCCCATCTCGCGCGCCAGGCGCACCAGGGTGACGATCTTCTCGGCGTCTCCATCGACCATGTAGCCGCCCTGTTCGCTGTGCGGGCGCATCACCAGCGGCTCGATCATCAGCGGCATGCCGTAGCGGTCGCAGTCGGCGCGCACGCGTGCGATGTTCTGCACGCACTGGCGGAACAGGTCGGGTTCATTGGGCAGCATGAACAGGTTGACCACCACACAGGCCGCATCGCGCTGCACGGCCGGCAGCACCGGGTCGTGCTCGTTCTGCAGCAGGGCCCACATCACGCGGTGGGCGGTGGCGTTGTAGGGGTTGCCCATGTCGATGCGCATCACCAGCGCCGGCTTGCTGCGGCCCGCACGGTCCTGCAGCAGGTCGGCCTGGCCGTAGTTGAGCTGGATGGCATCGGGCGCGGCGGCCACGAGCCTGTCCATCACGCCGGGCATGTCCTCCAGCCCGTTGAGGAACGAGGGTTCGTTGCACACACCGTGGTCGAGTGCGATGTCCAGGCAGCGCCCGTTGGTGAGCAGGCGGTTCAGGCGTGCGGTCTTGTCCTTCGACATACGAAGAGGTCCTTGGTTGGGGGGGTGAAGTGGGGGAGGAGGGTCAGGCCAGGGCCTGCAGGTGGCGGGCTGCGGCCTCGTCGATGCGCTGTACGGCCTCTTCGGGCAGGTCCAAGGCCCCGGCCGTGGCGTTCTCGATGGCTTGCACGCGCACGCGCGCGCCGCACAGCGCCACCGACACATTGCCGCTGGCCAGCGTCCAGGCAATCATCAGTTGGCCGAAGGAGCAGCCGAGCTGCCGGCGCACCGGTTCGAGCTCGTCGAAGAAGGCCTTGAGCCTGGCGCGGTTGGCGGTGCCGAAGCGCGGGTTGCTGGCACGCTGGTCGTCGCCCGTGAACTCGCGCGCCGGGTCGATGGGGCCGGCCAGCAGGCCCAGCGCCAACGAGGAGTAGCCGAGCATGGCCACGTTGTGGCGGGTGCACAGGGGTACCAGCGTCTGCTCGATCTCGCGGTCGATCAGGCTGTAGCGCTCCTGCGCCGCGTCCACGGGGCCGTACTGCAGGTACTCGGCCAGCGTCTCGGGGCTCGCGTTGCTCACACCGATGGCGCGGATCTTGCCCTGCTGCTTGAGCGTGAGCAGGGCATCCATGGTCTCCTCGACCGGCGTGGTGCTGTCCTGCCAGTGGGTGATGTACAGGTCGATGTAGTCGGTCTGCAGGCGCTTGAGGCTTTCCTCCGCTTCATGGAAGATCGATTCGCGGCCCAGGTAGCGGTACACCGGGTGGCCGTCTTCGTCGAAGAAGTGCGTGCCCTTTTGCGTGTGCCACACCAGCCCGCATTTGGTGGCGACCACCGCCTCGTGGCGGCGGCCCTTGAGGGCGGCGCCGACGATGCTCTCGGAGGCGCCCAGGCCATAGGCCGGCGCGGTGTCGATCAGCGTCACCCCGGCGTCGAGCGAGGCGGCAATGGCGTCGGTGGCGGCGGCGCTATCCTGGCCGCCCCACATCCAGCCGCCCATGGCCCAGGTACCGAGGCCAATGGCCGAGCACTCGATGCCCGAGGGGCCGAGGGTGGTGGTCTTCATGGCTGCATTCATCACGGCATTCATCGCTTGGTCTTTCGGGTGTTCATGAGGTGGTCGATGGTCACGGCCGCGAGCAGGATCAGGCCCTTGATCACGTCTTGCCAGTAAGGCGATACGTCCAGCAGGATCAGCGAGCTGGTCACCACCGAGAGCAGGGCCAGGCCGAGTACGGCGCCGAGCACCGTGCCCGAGCCGCCCTTGAGGCTGGCGCCGCCGATCACGGCGGCGGCAATCACGTTGAGCTCCATGCCCACGCCGAAGGTCGGCGTGGCCGCACCGAAGCGCGCGGTGTAGATCACCCCGGCCAGGCCGGCGGAGGCGGCGCACAGCACGGTTACCCAGAACTTCACGTGGCCCACGCGGATGCCCGAGTACAGCGCCGCCTTCTCGTTGCTGCCGGTGTAGAACACACGGCGCAGCAGGCTCGCGCGGCGCAGCACGAAGTCGCTGACCACCACGATGGTCAGGAAGATCAGGATCACCGCCGGGATGCCGAACAGGGTGCCCTGGCCGATGAACTTGAACGAGGCCGGCAGCGAGAACAGCGACTGCGGCGTGCCCTGCGTGAGCGCCAGGCACAGCCCGCGCACGATGACCATGAAGGCCAGCGAGGCGATGAAGTGGTTCAGCCCGATGCGCACCACGCAGCCGCCGATCATGGCCCCGATCAGCGCGCTGGCAGCAATCGCGATGAGCCCGGCCGTCCAGGGATCGAAGCCCAGCAGGAACAGCTTGCCCGTGACCACCATGGCAAAGCACACCACCGAGCCCACCGACAGGTCGATGCCGCCCACGATGAGCAAGATGGTCATGCCCACCACCACGATGCCCTCGATGGAGAACGACAGCAGCATGGCGCGGATGTTGTCCCAGGTCAGGAAGTAGGGCGATGCGAAGCTCATGCCCACGCAGAGCACCAGGATGATGGCCAGCAGGCCCATCTCGCGCATGCTGGTGAGCTTGGTGCCGCCGGGTTTGCCCGGCCCTCCCGGCGCCGGGCGCGGGGGCTGCAGGCCGGCCACGCTGCCGGCGTTCAGTTGTGCGGGGTGATTCATGCCGTCTCCTCTTGTCGTCGTTCCAGTCCCGAGGCCAGCCGCAGCAGGGCCTCTTCCGTCATGTCCTTGCCTTGCACCTCGCCCGCGACACGCCCATCGCGAATGACGAGGGCCCGGTCGCACAGCCCGATGATCTCGGGCAGCTCCGAGGAGATCACCACCACGCCCACGCCCTGGCAGGCCAGGTCGCGCAGGATGTGGTGGATCTCCGACTTGGCGCCCACGTCCACGCCGCGCGTAGGCTCATCCATCAGCAGCACTGCCGGGTTGGTGGCCAGCAGCTTGGCAATGGCCACCTTCTGCTGGTTGCCGCCCGACAGGCTGGCCACCTCGATCTGCACGCCGTCGGACTTGAGCTTCAGGCGAGCGCCCAGCTCCTGCGCCAGCCGGTGCTCGGCTGCACGCTGCAGCAGGCCGAAGCGCGAACTCACGCGTGCCAGCGCCATGGAGGCGATGTTCTGCGCAATGGGCAGGTCCAGGTACACGCCTGCGGCCTTGCGGTCTTCGCTGAGGTAGGCGATGCCTTCGCGCAGCGCATCGCTGTACTTGCGGATCGAGAGCGGCTTGCCGTTGAGGCGCACGCTACCGCCGGTGGCGGGGCGCAGGCCGCACAGGGTCTGCGCCAGTTCGCTGCGCCCCGCGCCCATGAGCCCGGCAATGCCCAGGATCTCGCCGCGCTGCACGGTGAACGAGACACCATGCACGCGCTCGCCATCGGCCAGGTCGCTCACTTCGAGCACATGCTCGCCGCGGTCTGCGTCCTGCTGTTTGGGCGGGTAGTAGTTGCCCAGGTCGCGGCCGACCATGCAGCGCACCAGGGAGTCGGCGTTCAGATCGGCCAGCGGGCCCGAGTGCACGTTGCGCCCGTCGCGCAGCACGGTCACGCGCGTGCAGTGCGCAAAGATCTCGGCCATGCGGTGGCTGATGTAGATGATGCCGATGCCCTGGTCCTTGAGGTCGTGCAGCACCCGGAAGAGGGCTGTCGACTCGATGTCGGTGAGCGCGGCGGTCGGCTCGTCCAGGATCAGCACCTTGCAGTCGAGCGTGAGTGCCTTGGCGATCTCTATCAGCTGCTGGCTGGAGATGGAAAGCTCGCCCACGCAGGCCGCGGGGTCGATTTCCTGCCCCAGCCGCTGGAGCACCTTGGCGGCGCGCGCGTTGATGTCGGCGTAGTCCATAAAGGTCTGCCGGCCCGCGTTGATCTCCGGCATGAAGATGTTCTCGGCCACGGTGGCGTCGGCGCACAGCGCGATCTCCTGGTGCACCAGGCCGATGCCCAGGCGCATGGCCTGGGCCGGACCATCGATGGCCACCGGGCGGCCGTCGAGCACTATCTCGCCCGCGTCCGGCTGGTGGATGCCATCGATGATGTTCATCAGCGTGGACTTGCCCGCGCCGTTCTCGCCGCACAGGGCGTGGATCTCGCCCGCCTGCAGCGAGAAGTCCACGCCCGAGAGCGCATGCGAAGCGCCGAAGCGCTTGCTGATGCCGCGCAGCGCGAGCAAGGTGGGGCCCATGGCGCTGCTGCTCACTCGCTGATGCCCTTGGTACCGCGGCGCGCGAGGTACTTGTCCCAGTAGAAGTCGTCGGCGTTGGCCTTGCTGACCACGGCCAGGCCGTTGTCCAGGAAGGGCACGGCCATGGGGTTGGTGCCGTTGCGCTTGGCGTCGTTCATCGGGTCGATGAGGCCGGGGTTCTTGGCCAGGAACAGCATCATCATGCCCATGTAGCCTTGCATGCCCTGGTTGGGGTTGATGGCGCCGAACACATCGCCGGACTTGATCATGTCCAGGATCTTGGCGTTCACGTCGCAGCACATCACCTTGATGTTCTTCTTGGTCTCGACCTTGGCCTGCGCCGCGCCCAGGGCCGAGTTGGCCTCGGGCATGAACAGGGCGCCCAGGTTGGGGTTTGCCTGCGCCAGGCTCTGCACCGCCTGGTAGGCCTTGTTCGGGTCCTGGTTGCTGGCGGCACGGCCCACCAGCTTCATGCCGGGGTGCTTGGTCTTCATGCGGTTGATGAAGGCGGCGATGCGGCGGTCGTGGTTGTCCTGGCCGGGGTTCTCCAGCACGGCGAATTCGCCCTTGCCGTTCAGCGATGCGGCAATGGCGTCGGCCGCCTGCGCGCCTTCACGCTCGTTGTCCGAGGTGATGAACGAGGTGCGCTTGGAGTTGGGCGAATCGGCCGCGAAGGTGACCACCGGGATCCCCATGGCCGCTGCGCGGTTGATGGGCTCGATGAACGGGTCGGGGTTCATGGGGTGCAGCAGGATGCCGGCGGGCTTGCGTGCCAGCTCCTGCTCGAACGAGGCCAGCTGCTTGTTCACGTCGTACTCCGGCGTGCCGGTGTAGCGGGTGCGCACGCCCAGGGTGCGGCCCAACTGCTTCATCATCTCGTAGACCGGAAACCAGTATTCCACGCCCGACACCATCACGTTCATCACGTAGACGTCGTTCTGGTTGCCGCGCAGGCCGCCTGCGGCGGCGGGGGCTGCTGCGGGTTGCTGCGCGAATGCGCTGGTGCCGGCCAGGCCGATACCGGCGGCTGCTGCGGACTTCAGGAAATTACGCCTCATTTTTTGTCTCCTCTTGTTGAACGGTGCAGCATGGGGTGCTGCTTTCTCCAGGGCTGCGATGGGGTGCTTTTTGTCACGACAGTTGTTATGACAGGTAGAATGTAATCTTGGATCGAATCGCCAGATAGTTAGGGGAAACACTACTGGATATGCCGTCTGGTTCGGCGGAAGCTGTTATGACATGAAGACCCAACTACTGATCGGCATCGACCTCGGGTCGAGCAGCCTCAAAGCCCTGGCCCTGGAGGCCGCGAGCGGCCGCACCGTGGCCCTGTCCCGCCTGCCCCTGCAGCACGACCGCTTGCCCGGTGGCGGCTGCGAGGTGGGCGCATCCATGATCCGCTTGGCCCTGTCCACCGTGCTGCGCGACGTGGCGCACCAGCTTGGCAACCGGGTGGCCGATGTCCGTGCCATCGGCTGCACCGGGCACGGTGCGGGCCTGTATGCGCTGGATGCCCGCAATGAACTGGCCGGAGGCCGCGCCGTGGCCTCGACCGACCAGCGCGCTGGCGCGCGGGCAGAGTCCCTGGCAAAGAGCCATGGCCCGCAATTGCGCGCCGACGTCGGCTGCCAGCCCTGGCCGGGCCAGCCCACCGTGATCGCGGCCGAACTGCTGGGCAGCGGTGCGGTGCACAGCGGTGCCTTGCAGCGCCTGATGTTCGCCAAGGACTACGTGGGCTTTCTGCTCACGGGGGAGATCGCCACCGACCCCAGCGATGCCAGCACGGCGGGCCTGCTCTCGGTGGCTACGGGCATCTGGTCGCCGCTGGCCTTTGCGGCCTCGGGCATCGCCGGCCTGTCGCCGCAGGCCTTTGGGCCGCTGGTGCCCAGTGGCGAGGTGATCGGCAGGCTGCAGCCCTCGGCTGCCGAGGCGCACGGCCTGCCCGCAGGCATCCCGGTGGCCATGGGCGCCATCGACCTGCTGGCGTCGATGACGGCCATCCGCGCCGAAGAGCGTGGCCGCGCGGTGTCGGTGCTGGGCACCTGGTGCGTGAATGCCGTCATCGGCCCGGCGGTGGAGCCCCGTCCCGACGTGGTGGCGGTCGTCAATTTCGGCCCGCGCGAGCGGCGCCTGTACATGGAGAACAGCCCTTCGTCGATGGCCAACATCGCCTGGCTGGCCGGCGTGCTGGGCCTGCCCGATGCGCGGGCGGTGGTTGACCTGGCGATGTCGGTGCCGTTCGGTGCCGGGGGCCTGCGCTTTTTGCCGTTCGTGAATGGCGGCGCTGGCGTGTCGGCTGGCTTTGTCGGCCTCCAAAGCCACCACACACGCGGCGACATGGCGCGTGCCGTGGTCGATGCGGTGGCTGCATTGCATGCGCGCCATACGGCCCGCCTGGCGGCTGGCGGGCTGCCGGTGTCGGCCTCCACCGTGCTGGGCGGCGGTGCCAGCGACTCGCGCCTGGTGCGCCTGCTCGCGGGCCTGCTCGGGCATCCGGTGGAGCGCTGCGCCGATGACGAGACCGGTGCGCGCGGTGCGGCGATCTACGCCGCGATGTCGCAGGGCATCGATACCCACCCCTTGCGCGCGCCCTGCGACACGGTCGAACCCGACGCCAGCCAGGCGCGGGCCCATGCGGACTTCAACGCCGCCTTCAACGAACTGATAGCCACCATGTCCCCTGTCTTCGGCCATCTGGCGGGCACATCGCCAGACACTGCCCCGCCACTGCCAGCGCTTGCCTGCACCCCTGCCACCACACCCGCGCAGAGCGTGGAGGCCTTGCCATGAGCCCGCTTTCCCCATTGCCTTTCGTGCGCCCGGCCGCGGTGGCAGGCCGCCATTTCTCCACCGTGATCGTGGGTGCCGGCATCAACGGCGTGGGCGTCTTCCGCGACCTTGCGCTGCAGGGCGTGGACTGCCTCATCGTGGACAAGGGCGACTTCAGCGCCGGTGCCAGCAGCGCGCCCTCGCGCATGATCCACGGGGGCCTGCGCTACCTGGAGAGCGGCAGCTTCTCGCTTGTGGCCGAGGCCACGCGCGAGCGCAACCTGCTGTTGCGCAACGCAGCGCACCTGGTGCAGCCGCTCAAGACCGTGGTGCCGCTGTCGAGCTTCTTCGGCGGGCTGATGAGCAGCGCGCTCAAGTTCCTGGGCCGCACGCCGCCCCAGCGCACGCGCGGCCTGCTGGCCGTGGCGGCGGGGCTGCGCCTGTACGACCTGCTGGGACGGCGCCAGCGCGTGATGCCCAACCACCACATCAGCCGCGTGCAGCCGGCCGACCGGCTGCTGTTCCGTGCGGCCGTGCGCTGGACGGCGACCTTCTTCGACGCCTGGATCAGCCACCCCGAGTGGCTGGTGCTGGAGCTGGTGCGCGATGCCTGCCGCGACCAGCCCCGCTCGGCGGCCAGCAACCACTGCCGCGTGATGGGCTGTGCGGGCAAGACCCTCACGCTGCGCGACGAAGTCACGGGCGAAGTGGTGCAGGTGACGGCCGATGCCGTGGTCAATGCCAGCGGTGCCTGGCTGGACCGCAGCACCGAGCTTCTGGGCGGCGCGGGGCCGCGCGTGATGGGCACCAAGGGCTCGCACCTGGTGCTCGACCACCCCCTGCTGCGCGATGCGCTGGGCGGGCGCATGGCTTACTTCGAGGCGCTGGACGGGCGCGTGTGCATTGTCTACCCGTTCCTGGACCGGGTGCTGGTGGGCTCCACCGACATCCCTGTGGACGACCCCGACCAGATCGCCACCGAGCCGGCCGAGGTGGACTACCTGCTGGATGTGCTGGGCGAGGTGTTCCCCAACCTGGCCTTCGACCGGCGTGACGTGGTCTACACCTACGTGGGGGTGCGGCCGCTGGCTCGCTCGGACGCCGACAAGCCGGGGCAGATCTCGCGCGACCATTCGGTGGTGGTCGATGCGCCCTCGCCATCGCGCGATATCCCGGTGGTGGGGCTGGTGGGCGGCAAATGGACCACCTTCCGCGCCCTGGCCGAAGAGGCCACCGACGAGGTGCTGCGCCTGTTGAGGCGAGCGCGCACCGCCTCGACCCGGCAATTGCCCATCGGCGGCGGCACCGACATGCCGCAGGGTGCGCAGGCGACCGAGCGCTTCATCGACCGCATCGCCCAGGACGCCGGCCTGGCCCGCACGCGCGCCCAGGCGCTGCTGCGCCGCTACGGCTCCCAGGCCCTGCGCATGGCGCAGCATTTCAAGGTGGCGGGTGACGAGCCGCTGCAGCATGCGCCCGATTACTCGGTGGCGGAGGTGGCCTGGCTGTGCACCGAAACCGGCGTGATCCACCTCGACGACCTGGTGATCCGCCGCACGCTGCTGGCCATCCGTGGCCTCATCACGGACGCGGCGCTGGTCGAAATGGCCGGCATAGCCGGGCAGGCATTGGGCTGGGATGCAGGGCGCGAACGGCAGGAGTTGCACAATTGCGCCAGCGCGCTGCGCGAACGCCATGGTGTGCGCCTGGCCACGGCAGCGCCCGATACCGATGCGGCAGCGCCGGCCTTCCATGCACCATTGACCATCCATCCGGCCCTGAGCCCGTCCTGACGTGAATTCACCGACCGAACTCCAGCCCCTGCTCGACCGCAACTCCGAATCGCCCCTGTGGGCGCAGTTTCGCGATGCCCTGCGCCTGCAGATACTGCAGGGCGAACTGGCCATTGGCGCCAAGCTGCCTTCCGAGGCCGAGCTCGGCGAGCAGTTCGGCATCTCGCGCATCGTGGTGCGCGAGGCGCTGGCCGACCTGGTGCGCAACAACCTGATCTACAAGATCAAGGGCCGTGGTGCCTTCGTCGCGGCGCGCGAGCGCGACGAGGATTTTGTCTCCACCGTGCTCGGCTTCTCCGACGAGATGGAGCGCAAGGGCCGCTCGGTGCGAACCCAGGTCCTTGTGCAGCAGCTGCGTGACCCCACGCCGCAGGAGATCAGTGCGCTGGGGCTCACGGACGACACCCAGGTGGTGGCCTTGAAGCGGCTGCGCAGCGTGGACGGCGAGCTGCGCCTGCTGGTGGAAACCGTGGTGCCAGCAGACCTGGCGCCCGGCCTGCACCGCATGCGCCTCGATGACCGTTCGCTGTATGACGTGCTGCGCCGCCAGTACGGCGTGCGCCTGGTGCGCGCCGAGCGCTGGATCGACGCCGTGCTGCCCGACGCCGAGACCTGCGAACTGCTGCAACTGGCAACGCCCGAGCCGCTCTTGCGCATCGAGTCCATCGCCTACGGTGCCAATGGCCGGCGCCTGGAGTACTACAGCGCCTTGCACCGCTGCAAGTCGAGCCGCCTGCACGTGCAAACCACGACGTGAAGCCCCCAGGGGCCGACCCCAAAGGAAAAAGGGCTCCTGCACAGGAGCCCTTTTCAATGTCGCCCGTTTCCGGGCAGAGAGGGGAAACACTTCCACATGGTGGCGGTACCCACGACCGTGAGATACCACCACCATGGGAAGGCCCGCAACTTTTACATCGAGCTGATTTCGCCCGAAGGGATCTGGCCCAGGCGCACAGCTTCTGCGGCTGCTGCACGCACAGCAGCACGGTCAGCCGTCGACTTGTAGGTCACGACGCGCGAACCAGCGGGTTCGGTGCTGCGGGTCTGTGCCACGGTGGCAGCTTCAGCAGCCACTTCGGCACGGGTGCGTTGGGTTTCGAACTTGGTGGCGAACTGCGAAGCGTCGGCTTCGTCAGCCTGGGCACCGAAGGAAACGAAAGCGGCAACAGCGGCCAGGGAGAGGAAACGTGCAGTCTTGTTCATGGTGATCTCGATTCTTTGTTGGGTTGGATAGGAGGTCAGGTCAGTTCAATCCGGGGCGGCTTACAGAGCGCCGATTTCGCCGGAAGAGATCTGGCCGGTGCGCACGGCATCGGCAGCCTGGGCACGCACGGCAGCGCGGTCGGCGGTGGACTTGTAGGTCACCACACGCGAACCAGCGGGCTCGATGCTGCGGGTCTGTGCCACGGTAGCGGCTTCAGCGGCCACTTCGGCGCGGGTGCGGTTGGTGTCGAACTTGGTGGCGAATTGCGAAGCATCAGCTTCGTCGGCTTGGGCACCGAAGGAAGCGAAAGCGGCAACAGCGGCGATGGAGAGGAAGCGTGCGGTCGTGTTCATGATGAAATCCTTGGAAGAAAAAAGTGACTCAAAAAAACCGGAGCAAAAACACTCTGAACCGGGTTCGGTGAGTCGCCTTGCGGGTTCGGCTCATCGATGGGTTGAACTGTACGCCGCAGGTGATCAAAGAAAAACCATCCAGTCGCGAACTAACTGTTCCAGTTTTAGAAATAATAAATGGGGTAAGAGGACTGGGTTTACCCGTATTCCATATGGCTGCAATTGTTCAAAAAAGATAGCAAAAAAGTCTTTACTGTTATAGAAATAATGGCAATTTTCAATGCCGTGAAGCCGGGATGAGGCTGCCTGCCGATCAGGCTGCATCATTGCAACGATTGAAACGACTGGTCACAAAGCAGGTGACTGGCCGAGCGGCATGCCCCGCCTGCCAGCGGGGCATCACCCCTGGGAGACAATCCGTGCATGAACATGTCTTCCGACAGCGAGGCGGTCGCCGCATCCGGACTGGCCTGGCAGCAGGGCTTTGCCGCCCTGGGCCCGGCTTTCTTCACCGAACTGCAGCCCACGCCGTTGCCTGACCCCCATTGGGTGGGTACGAGCGCCAGCGTGGCGCGCTTGGTGGGGGTCGATGGGGCCTGGCTGCGCAGCGATGCGGCGTTGCAGGCCTTCACGGGCAATGCCTTGCTCCCGGGCTCGCGCCCCTTGGCTAGCGTGTACAGCGGGCACCAGTTCGGTATCTGGGCGGGCCAACTGGGCGATGGCCGGGCCATTCTGCTTGGCGAGACCGCTGCAGGGCTCGAAATCCAGCTCAAGGGCGCGGGCCGCACGCCGTATTCGCGCATGGGCGATGGCCGGGCGGTGCTGCGCTCGAGCATCCGCGAGTTCCTGTGCAGCGAGGCCATGCAGGGCCTGGGCGTGCCGACCACGCGTGCGCTGTGCATTACCGGTTCACCTGCGTCCGTGCGCCGCGAGGAGATCGAGACGGCAGCCGTGGTGACGCGTGTGGCGCCGAGCTTCCTGCGCTTCGGCCATTTCGAGCATTTCTCGGCCAACGACATGGACGCGGAACTCAAGGACTTGGCCGACTACGTGATCGACCGCTACTACCCGGAATGCCGGGGGTCGGCCCAATTCGGTGGCAACCCCTATGCCGCGCTGCTGCAGGTGGTGAGCGAGCGCACGGCAGTGCTCATGGCGCAGTGGCAGGCCGTGGGCTTTTGCCACGGCGTGATGAACACCGACAACATGAGCATCCTGGGGCTGACCATCGATTACGGGCCGTTTCAGTTCCTCGATTCCTTCGTGCCTGGCCATGTCTGCAACCACAGCGACACCCAGGGCCGCTACGCCTACAACCGCCAGCCCAACGTGGCCTATTGGAATGTGTTCTGCCTGGCGCAGGCGCTGCTGCCGCTGATCGGCGAGCAGGAACTGGCCATGGCCGCGCTGGAGTCGTACAAGACTGTCTTTCCCGCCGAGTTCATGGCCCGCATGCGCGCCAAGCTGGGTTTGGGCCAGGAAGCCGAGGAGGGCGATGCCGAGCTGATCGATGGCCTGCTGGTGCTGCTGGCCAAGGGCGGGGTGGACTACCCGATCTTCTGGCGCCGCCTGTCCCACGCCGTGGGCACGGGCGAATTCGAGCCCGTGCGCGGCATGGTGCCCGACCAGGCCGCCTGGGACGAATGGCTTGAAAAATACCTGGCGCAGCCCCGGCTGGCGGATCGCGCGCGTGCGTCCGAGGCCATGCTGGCCACCAACCCCAAGTTCGTGCTGCGCAACCATTTGTGCGAAGAAGCCATCCGCGCAGCGAAACTTGGCGACTTCGGGCCACTCCAAACCTTGCAGCAGCTGCTCGAGAGCCCATTTGAGGAGCATCCCGGGCACGAGTCCTACGCTGCCTTCCCGCCCGCATGGGCTTCTTCCATCGAGATCAGCTGTTCATCATGACCTATCCCGTCCACAAGACCGATGCCCAATGGCAGGCCGTGCTGCAGGAGAAAGGGGCCGAGCCCGGTGCCCTGCAGGTGACGCGCTTTGCCGCCACCGAGCGCCCCTTCACCGGCAAGTACGAGGCCCATTGGGCCGATGGCAGCTACCACTGCATCTGCTGCGGTGCCAAGCTGTTCGACTCGCACACCAAGTTCGACGCGGGCTGCGGCTGGCCCAGCTTCTCTGAAGCCGTGCCCGGCGCCATCCAGGAAATCGTGGACCACAGCCATGGCATGTCGCGCACCGAGACAGTGTGTGCACAATGCGGGGCCCACCTGGGCCATGTGTTCGAAGATGGCCCCCAGCCCACCGGCCTGCGCTACTGCATGAATTCGGCCTCGCTCGACTTCGACGACAAGGCCCCCTGACCCCGCCCCATGAAAATCCTGCTCGATTTCCTTCCCATCGTCCTGTTCGTCGCCGCCTACAAGTTCTACAACATCTATGTGGCCACCGGCGTGCTGATGGCGGCCACGGTGGTGCAGATGGCCCTGGTCTACCTGATCGACCGGCGTCTGCAGACCATGCAGAAGGTGACGCTGGCGCTGATCCTGCTGTTCGGCACGCTCACGCTGGTGCTGCAGGATGACCGTTTTATCAAGTGGAAGCCGACAGTGCTCTATGGGGCCATGGCCATTGCGCTCGCCGTGGCGCTGTGGATCTTGAAGAAGAACTACCTCAAGCTGCTGCTGGGCAGCCAGATGGAGCTGCCCGATGGCGTGTGGATGCGCCTGAACGTGGCCTGGGTGATCTACTGCGCCTTCATGTCGGCCATCAACGCCTACGTGGTGCTCAATTTCAGCACCGAGGCCTGGGTGGAGTTCAAGCTCTGGGGCTATGCATTCCCGCTGGTCTTCCTGGTGGCGCAGGGCATCTACATCGCCCCCCACCTCAAGAACGACGAGCCTGCCGCATGACCATGGACACGACCGATGCGACCACGGTGCCCAGCCTGGCCCGGCAGATGCACGAGCGCCTGGCCGAACGTCTGGCGCCCACAGCGCTCGAAGTGATCGACGAAAGCGCCGACCACGCCGGGCATGTGGGGGCCAATGGCACGGGCTTTGGCACCCATTTTCGGGTGCGGATTGCCTCACCTTTGCTTACAGGCAAGAGCCGGGTGGCGCGCCATCGCCTTGTGTATGATGCGCTGCAGGAATTTTTGGATGCGGGCGTCCACGCCCTCGCTATTGAAATCCTCTGAACCGGCCCCATTGTCCTCATCTGCCGGATTTCAGCTGGCAATTACTTTCTCATTTTTTGGATTCCGCATGAAGAAACAGCTCCTGTCCGGCCTCGTGGCCGCTGCCGTGCTGGGCACGATGGCCCTCCCCGTTTCCGCCCAGAACATCGCCATCGTCAATGGCAAGGCCATTCCGAAGGAACGTGCTGAAGTGCTCAAGCAGCAACTGGTGCGTTCGGGCCGTCCCCTGACGCCAGAAGTCGAAGGCCAGATCAAGGACGAGTTGGTCACCCGCGAAGTGTTCATGCAGGAAGCCCAGAAGCGCGGCCTGGAAACCTCCGGTGACTTCAAGGTCCAGATGGAACTGGCGCGCCAGACCATCCTGATCCGTGAACTGTTCATGGATTTCCAGAAGAACAACCCCGTGACGGACGAGGAAGTCAAGGCCGAGTACGACAAGTTCGTCGCCGCCAACAGCGGCAAGGAATACAAGGCCAGCCACATCCTGATCGAAAAGGAAGCCGACGCCAAGGCTGCCATTGCCGCCATCAACAAGGGCGCCAAGTTCGAAGAGATCGCCAAGAAGCAATCCAAGGATCCAGGCTCCGGCGCCAATGGCGGCGCCATGGACTGGGCCAATCCTTCGAGCTACGTTTCGGAATTCACCGAAGCCATGATCAAGCTCGAAAAGGGCAAGATGACGCAGACGCCCGTCAAGAGCCAGTTCGGCTACCACATCATCCGCCTGGACGACGTGCGCCAGGCCGAGCTGCCCAAGCTCGAAGACGTGAAGCCCCAGGTGGCCCAGCAACTGCAACAGCAAAAGCTGGCCAAGTACCAGGAAGAGCTGCGCTCCAAGGCCAAGGTCGAGTAATCGGCTTTGTGACGGCACGCCATTGCGCGTGCCTGCCAGCAAAAACGCGGCCTCGGCCGCGTTTTTTCATGGTGGGGTCTGGTCGGATCAGGGTTTGAACATCCAGGCCAAGGCCATCACCACTGCGATCAGCACCGGCTGGTGCACCATGTAGAAACTCAGGGAACAGCGGCCCAGCACGGCCATGGGTTGGAGGGCGGTCGGCAGGCGCACCTGCAGCAGCTGCGGCCCACTTGGCCGGTGCAGGGCCCACTGGCCAGCGGCCAGCCCCCACCAGAGCACGCCCAGCCAGGGAAAGAGCGGCACATAGTCCTCGGTGAAGGGCTTGCGCCCCACCAGCCCCAGCCAGTTGAGCGTGCGGGCGTTGAAGGCCGGCGCAAGCTCGCTGAAGGCCCCTGTCAGCAGGTGGGTGGCCGCCACGGGCAGTGCCAGTGCCACCAGGCCGCACAGCCACAGCCATGCGCCCCAGCCGGCCGTGAAGCGGGCGATCAACAGCATCACCGCCATGCCGTGCAGCACGCCGAAGTAGATGAAGCTGCGCGGGAACATGAAGAACGAGCCCAGGCTCACCAGCAGGGCGCAGCCGGCAATCTGCAGCCAGCGGCGTGCGAAGCGCTCCAGGCTTTGCCCCTGGTGCAGCGCGATGGCCTGGCCCAGGCCCGCGCAGAACAGGAACAGGCTCAGGATCAGGGTGCGTTGCGTGGTCCAGACCGGGTCGGTGCGGAAGTCCTGGGGCCACAGGCCGAAGTGGGCCAGGTCGAAGCAGAAGTGGAAGGCGGCCATCCAGACCATGGCCAGCGCACGAAGGGCGTCGACGGCTTCGTAGCGAGGGGCGGTGGATGGGTTTGAGAGTGGGTTCATTCGGGGCGAATGCGCTGTAGATCGCTGGGGTGTCAGTGGGTGGATCGTAGCGCGACTGGGGTTCACTGCTGCTGGTGGCTGTAGGGGTGTCTGTTGTGTTCAAAGGGCGGGAGCCGGGATGTGCGCCCGGCGGCGCACCCACCTTCTTTTGCGTCGCCAAAAGAAGGTGGGCCAAGAAAAGGCGACCCCCAGTCTGCGTCCCTTCGCTTCGCTGCGGGCAACCTGCGATGCTCGGTCCTGGGGTGGTGCCGCAGAACTCGCTGCGTTCTTCGAACTCCGCTCAAACAGCTGCGGCAAGCCAGATCACGAAGTGCGTGTGTCCTTCGGCACACGCACCCACCCCAGGCCCTGCGCTTCTCGGCGCAGCCAGCAGGGGTGGGGAGCGGTTACCACACGGCTGCTGCTTTAGCAGCTGCGCCTGGGGTCGGGTACGCGCTGCGCGCTGCCGACGTCCTGGACGCAGTCGCCCTGGCGAGCCGAGCGCAGCGAAGGACCACAGGCCGAGCGAGGCGATGGCCCGAGTGGAGCCCGCTCCCACCCCCTTCTGACCGTGCCGAGAAGCGCAGGGCCTGGGGTGAGCGCGTGCCGAAGGACACGCGCATCGTCATCTGGCTCGCCGAAGCTGTTTGACCGGAGCTGCCTCGCAGAGGCAGCGCAGGGAGTTCTTCGGCGTCACCCCAGGACCGAGCATCGCAGGCTGCCCCCTCGTACGCAGTGCGAGGGGGACACGGGCAGCGGGGTCGTCTTTTCTTGGCCTACCTTCTTTTGACGAAGCAAAAGAAGGTAGGTGCGCCGCCGGGCGCACACCCCGGCCTCCGCCCTCTGCAAAAGCAAGCCGTCTGCATAGACCCCAATGCGTCAACGATTCCCTGCAACCTCTCGTAGATACATTCCGAAATAAACCGAAACTGCCCCGAGACCCCCAAAAAGCCGTCCAGGCGCACCATAGGACCCATGTTCAACACCGTCCATGAAAGGACTGCACCATGAAACCCTGGATCAAGAAAACCCTGGCCGGCGTGTTCGGCGCTACCATCGTCCTGGGCGGTTTGACCGCTTGTGCAGGCGGCCACCGCCATGGCGAGATGGGCCCCGAGAAGATCGCCGAAATCCGTGGCAAGGTCGTCAACCGCGTGAGCAGCAAGCTGGACCTCAATGACGCGCAGAAGCTCAAGCTCAACGCCCTGGCCGACACCCTGCAGGCCCAGCGTGCTGCGTTCAAGGGCAAGACCCCCGACCCGCGCGCCGAGGTGCAGGCCATCGTCGCAGGCGCCACCTTCGACCGTGCCCGCGCCCAGGCCCTGATGGAAGAGAAGACCCGTGCCGTGCAGACCGCCAGCCCCGAGGTGATCGCCGCCATGGCCGACTTCTACGACAGCCTGAACCCCGCGCAGCAGCAGAAGGTGCGCGACATGATGGACAGGCGCGGCCGCCACGGCGGCGGCTGGATGTCCCACGGCTGAGCGCAGGGAGCCACGCATGTCACCCACGCTGGAACCCATCCACACGCTCACCCAGCGTATGCGCATGCATGGCCCCCGCCTCCTGGCGGGCGTGCCGGACCCCCATGACGAGCTGATGTCGCTGGTCTGGGGCCCGCGCTTCGACCGCGAGCACGCCATGGGCCTGGTGGCCCGCCAACCCGAGCATGCCGCCCTGACGCTGCCTGCGCTGCTGGACGCGGCCGACCGCTTCGACGCCCTGCACACGGGCGCCAAGCACCGCCTGCGCCAATTGATCGTTCGGCACCGTGCCCTGGGCGAATCGCTGTCAATGTAAGAATCGGCCCCATGCACCGGATCCTGCTCATCGATGACGACGCACAGCTTGGCCCCCCGCTGGCGATCTATTTCCAGCGCTTCGAGCTGGAGCTCACGCATGCGCTCAGGCCCAGCGAGGGGCTGGCGCAGCTCGCGGCGGGCGGCTTTGATGCCGCCATCCTCGACGTGATGCTCCCCGAGATGGATGGCTTCGAGCTGTGCCGCACCATCCGCAAGCAGGGTGATCTGCCGATCGTCATGCTCACCGCGCGCGGCGACGTGATGGACCGGGTGGTGGGGCTGGAGCTGGGGGCCGACGATTACCTGCCCAAGCCGTTTGAACCGCGCGAATTGGTCGCGCGCTTGCAGACGGTGCTGCGCCGGCGGCGCAGCGATGGGCCGGGCAACGGGCAGGCCCATGGGCCGCTGGAATTCGAAGGCCTGCACATCGATGCCGCCCGCCGCAGCGTGCTGCGCCAGGGCGAGCCGGTGGAGCTGACCGGTACCGAGTTCGACCTCCTGCACCTGCTGGCACGCGAGCCGGGCCGGGTGTTCAGCCGCGACGACATCCTGAACCAGTTGCGTGGCCACGAGGCCGAGCTCTACACCCGTGCGGTGGACATCGTGGTCAGCCGCCTGCGCAAGAAGCTCGAGCCGCTGGACTGCATCAAGACGCTGCGCAATGCCGGCTACTCGCTGGCGCTGCGAAAGGCAGCACCATGAGGCGCTGGGGCCGCAGCGCAGCGGCACAGCTCCCCGGGGGGGCGCCGCAAACTGAGCGGCGCGGCTGGTGGCGCCACCACCATCGCCATGGCGAGGATGGCCAGCCCTGCCCGTGGCACCGGCGCGCGCGCGATGCCGTCGGGCACTCGCTGCGCATCCGCCTGGTGCTGCTGTTCCTGGTGCTGGCCTGCATGACCACCATCACCTTCGTGGGGGGCGTGCAGAAGGCCTTGTCGGTCGGCTGGCGCGAGGCGGCGCGGCCGCTGCTGATGGACTATGTGGACCGCCTTGCCGGCGAGATCGGCACCCCGCCCAGCGTGGAGCGTGCGCAGGCCATCGTGCAGCGCCTGCCCATCCACCTGCGCATCCAGGGGCCGGTGGTCAACTGGGTATCGCACCCCGATATTCCGCGCCCCGACTGGATGCGCGACCGCCTGGGCCGTGACAAGGACAAGGATCGGGCCGAACGGCACTGGCTGGGCGACAGCGATGATGGCCATCGCCTGCTGCAGCGCACCACGGCCGATGGCCATTCCATCGAGTTCGGCCTCAATGCGATGACGTGGGAGCAAAAGCCGCGCGTGGCCTGGGTCACGCTGTCGGTGCTGCTGCTGCTCACAGGCCTGTCGTATGTCTACGTGCGCCACCTGCTGCGCCCGCTCGACGACATCCGCCGTGGCGCCCGGCGCTTTGGCGAGGGCGACTTTGGCGAACCCATCCCGGTGCGCCATGCCCACCGGCCCGATGAGCTGGGCCAGCTGGCCGTGACCATCAACACCATGGGCGAGGACATCCACCAGATGCTGGAGGCCAAGCGCGCCCTGCTGCTGGCCATGAGCCACGAGCTGCGCAGCCCGCTGACCCGTGCGCGCCTGAACACCGAGCTGTTGCCCGAAGGCCCAGAAGTGGGGCCCCAGCGCGAGGCGCTGATGCGCGACCTTGGCGAGATGGCCCACCTGATCTCCGACCTGCTGGAGAGCGAGCGCCTGGCTGGCCGGCATGCGGCCCTGCACCGCGAGCCCACCAACCTGCCCGAGCTGGCGCGCGAGGTAATCGCCGAGCTGGAGGTGCGGCACGATTGCGCCCACGACATCGTGGTCATCGCCGACCCCGCCTTGCCCGTGCTGGCGCTGGACCGCGGGCGCCTGCGCCTGGTGCTGCGCAACCTGCTGGACAACAGCCTGCGCCACTGCGAGCCCACGGCATCACCGCCCGAGCTGCACCTGCGCAGCACCCCCACGGGTGTGGAGCTGGAGGTGCGCGACCACGGCCCCGGCGTGCCGCCCGAGCACCTGGCGCGCATGGCCCAGGCTTTCTACCGCCCCGACGTCGCACGCCAGCGCGCCACCGGTGGTGTGGGGCTGGGGCTGTACCTGTGCCGCCTGGTGGCGCAGGCCCATGGCGGGCAGTTCGAGCTGCGCAATGCCTCACCGGGCCTGTCGGTGCGTATCACGCTGCCAGGCGAGCCCGCGCAGGTGACGCCCACCAAGGGCTGAGGCCGCCGTTACCGCTGGCCTGGCGCGGGAGTGGTCATCGCGTCGCGTTGCTGCGCGAAGGCCGCCTTGGCCATGCGCGCGAACAGCGCCGAGCGCGGGTTCTCGGGGCCCTGCTGCCC
Source organism: Acidovorax sp. LjRoot66 (assembly GCF_964253305.1). Lineage (NCBI taxonomy): Bacteria > Pseudomonadati > Pseudomonadota > Betaproteobacteria > Burkholderiales > Comamonadaceae > Acidovorax > Acidovorax sp. LjRoot66. Next base: position 4,900,213 of record NZ_CAXUQU020000001.1, on the reverse strand, counting down.
CGGGGTGGCCAGTACCACGGACTGGGCCGCGAGCGGCCCGCGCAGGCGCCGGCAGGCCAGGCGCTTGCCGTCATAGCTCCAATCGCGTACCGGCCGCGTGGTGAGTACGGACACCCCCAGGCCGTTGGCCACCAGCGAGCGCACCATCTCGATCGAGGGCGTCTGATGCGCGATGCGCGGCGTGACGCCCGCCTGCCGGAACAGCGAGAGAAAATACTCGCGGCTGTGCGGCAGGTTGATCAGGATGAAGGGCTCCTGCGCCAGCGTGGACAACTGAAGGCTGCTGCGGGTGGCGAGCGCATGGCCGGCCGGCAGCAGCGCATAGGGCGCGAAGGAGGTCACTGCTTCCAGCCGCACGGCGCGCGCCAAGCCCAGGTCGTAGAGCAGGGCGGTGTCGAGCGCGCCGCGCTCGAGCATCTGCACCAGGGTTTCGGTGTCGGCCTCATGCATCTCGATCTCCACCTGCGGGTGCTTCGCGCGCATGCGCACCAGGATTTCCGGCAGATAGCGGGGTGCCAGCGTGGACAGGCAGCCCACGCGCAGCAGCCCTGCCTCTTCCTCACGCCGCGGCCCTTCGAGGGCGCGGGCCTTCTCCAGCAGCACCTGTGCCTCGCGCTGGCGCAGACGGCCTGCCGCCGTCAGGTCCAGGCCGCGCGCGTGGCGGCGCACGAACAGGGCTTCGTTCCACAGCGCCTCCAGGTCGGCGATCGCCTTGGAGATGGAGGGCTGCGAGACGCTCAGCGCGTGCGCGGCACGCGCCGCGCCGCCATGCTGGGCTGCGGCCACAAAGTATTCGAGCTGTCGCAGGCTGAGATTGATCAAGATAGTTGATCCATTGCATCAAGATTGAATATTTTATTTTGATGCAGGAATGGGCAAACATGGCACTTCCTTTCCATTGCCTGGAGATTCCCGCCATGACCCCAACCACCCGCCCGCTCGATGGCGTGCGCATCCTCGACTTCAGCCGCGTGCTCGCGGGCCCGCTGTCCACGGCCTTGCTGGCCGACCTGGGTGCCGAAGTCATCAAGGTCGAGCCGCCCACGGGCGACGACTACCGCCACATCGGCCCCATGCGCGAAGGCATGAGCAGCCTGTTCACGGCGCTCAACCGCAACAAGAAGAGCCTGGTGCTGGACCTCAAGCACCCCGGTGCCGCGCAGACCATCGCGGCCCTGACCGCCACGGCCGATGTGGTGGTCGAGAATTTCCGTCCCGGCGTGGCCGAGCGCCTGGGCGTGGGCCCCGTAGCCTTGCGCGGCGTAAACCCGAAGCTGGTCTACGTGAGCGTTTCGGGCTTCGGCCAGACTGGCCCACTGGCGCACCTGCCGGCCTACGACATCATCGTGCAGGCCATGAGCGGACTGATGGAATCCACGGGCGACCCCGAAGGCGCGCCCACCATGGTCGGCGAGGCCGTGTCCGATGTGATCGCCGGCCTGTTCGCCTCCTGGGCCACGCTGGCGGCACTGCTGCAGCAGCGGCGCACGGGCGAGGGCCAGCATGTGGACGTGGCCATGTTCGATGCCACCTTGAGCTTTCTCGTCACGGGCGTGGGGCGCTACCTGTTCACCGGCCAGAGCCCGCAGCGCAGCGGCAACCGGCATGCGTTCTCGGCCCCCTTTGGCGTGTACCGGGCCAGGGACGGGCATTTTGCGCTGGCCGTGCTCAACCACAAGCTGTTCGCATCGCTCGCGGTCCTCATTGGCGAACCCGGCTTTACCACTGAGGCACGCTTTGCCAGCGACGAGCTGCGCCATGCCAACGAGCCGGTGCTTGCTGCCGCCATCGAGGCCTGGGCCGGTCAACTGCTGGTGTCCGAGGTGGTGGCCGCACTGGAGGCAGCCGGCGTGCCCGGGGGCCCGCTGTGGACCACGGCCCAGGCGCTCGAATCCGAACAGGGCAGGGCGCGCGGCCTGTTGCGCGAGGTACACGACCCGCGTTTGCCCGGCCTGCGCGTGCCCACACAGCCGGTCAAGTTCGGTGGCGCCGCGCCCAACCGCGCCGAGCCTGCACCGGCGCTGGGTGAGCACACCGACGAACTCATGGCCGCGCTGCTGCACTGCAGCGGCGAGCGGCTCGCGGCGCTGCGCGAGGCCGGGCTCTTCGGCCCGGCGCAGGCTGCCGCCACCTCCCATTGACACCGCAAGGAGCTTTTTATGACCACGATGAACCGACTGGGTGTGACCCCCGATGACCAGGGCATTGCCGACGCCGTTGCCCGTTTCGCCGCCGAGGTGCTGGCGCCGCGCGCGCGCGAAATCGACGAGCAGGCCTTGTCCGTCACCTGCCACGTGCCGCAACTCGCCGCCCTGGGCGTGATGGGCATGAACCTGCCCGAGCACCTGGGCGGTGCGGGCGTTACGCCCGCGGCCATGCTGCTGTCGCTGGTGGAAATCTCGCGCGCCTGCGCGGCCACCTCGTCGATGATAGGCGCGCACTACCTGGGGACCGATGCGGTCCTCATCGGCGGCAGCCCCGAGCAGCACCAGGGTTTCCTGCCGCGCGCAGCCAGCGGCGAATGGCTGGCGGGCTTTGCGCTCACGGAGCCGCGCGGCGGATCGCACCCCGCGGACCTGCGCACCCGCGCCGTGCGCGAGGGCGACGGCTACCGCATCGATGGCGTCAAGCACTTCATCTCCAACGCGCGCGAGGCGCAGTTCCTCGTGGTCTTCGCCAAGACCGACCCGGATGCCGGTGCGCGCGGCGTCAGCGCCTTCATCGTGGAGATGGACAGCCCTGGCATCCGCATCTCCTCGCCCGAGAAACTCATGGGCATCCAGGGCGCGCATGCCTTCGAGGTCGCGTTCGATGGCGTGCGCGTGCCGGCCAGCCACCGCCTCGGGGCCGAGGGTTCGGGCTTCAAGACGGCGATGAAGGTGCTGGACAACAGCCGCCTGGACGTGGCGGCCACGGCCCTGGGCATTGCCGAGGCGGCGCTGGAAAGCACCACGCACTGGATGAAGGAGCGCCTGGTGGGCGGCGAGCCCCTTGCCGGCAAGCAGGGCCTGCAGTGGATGCTGGCCGACATGAAACTGCGCCTGGAGGCCTCCTGGGGCCTGACCCTGCAAGCGCTTGTACTGCGCCAGGCCGGCCAGCCCTTCACGCTGCAATCGGCCATGGCCAAGCTGCATGCCTCGGAGATGGTCGGGGTCGTGGCCGATGCGGCGCTGCAGATCCACGGCGGCTATGGCTACACGCGCGAAATGCCGCTGGAGCGCTATGTGCGCGATGCCCGCATCCTGCGCATCTACGAGGGCTCCTCCGAAGTGCAGCGCAACATCATTGCGCGCACGCTGCTGGGCTGAGTGCGGGTGGTTGCACCTTTCTGGTGCAATCAGGGCGCCTGGCACTGGCCCGCAATTTGCTAAATCGCTGTGCCGGTAAAGCACCGGCCAGCGCCCCGAGCGGGCCCGACCATGGGATGGCTCGAAAGGCGGTCCCAAGAGACGGGAAGCGGGGCGGTTTCTTGGGGCCGAGGGCCGGGTTTCCTAGCGTTTACCCTGTATAGACAGGTACGATAGAACCTCCATCATCGGACCCAGGAAGCAAGGCCTGCTTTCCTCCGGATGCATAAAAGTACTTTTTTCCCCTACAGGAGCTGATGATGAGCCGAATGGTTGTGAAGATGGCGTCGCTGGCAGCGGCGGTTGCGTGTGTGGTGGGGCTGGCCGCACCGGCCCAGGCCCAGGAGACCAAGGTGGTTCTGGGCATGTCCGGCTGGACGGGCTTCGCCCCGCTGACGCTGGCGGACAAGGCCGGCATCTTCAAGAAGAACGGCCTGGACGTGGAACTGAAGATGATCCCCCAGAAGGACCGCCACCTGGCCCTGGCCTCCAAAGCCATCCAGTGCGCGGCCACCACGGTGGAGACCCATGTCGCCTGGAACACCAACGGTGTGCCCATCGTGCAGATCTTCCAGCTCGACAAGTCCTACGGCGCCGACGGCCTGGCCGTGCGCAACGACGTCAAAAGCTTTGCCGACCTCAAGGGCAAGACCATCGGCGTGAGCGCACCGGGCACCGCCCCGTACTTCGGCCTGGCCTGGATGCTGTCCAAGAACGGCATGAGCCTCAAGGACGTGAAGATCGTCTCGCTGGAGCCCCAGCCTGCTGCGCAAGCCTTCGTGTCGGGCCAGAACGACGCTGCGATGACCTATGAGCCCTACCTGTCCACCGTGCGCGCCAACCCCGCAGCCGGCAAGATCCTGGCCACCACCATCGAATACCCGATGGTGATGGACACCGTGGGTTGCGACCCCGTGTGGCTCAAGGCCAACCCCAAGGCCGCACAGGCGCTGGCCAATTCGTACTTCGACGCGCTCGAGATGATCAAGGCCGACCCGACCAAGTCCAACGAGATCATGGGCGCCGCCGTCAAGCAGACGGGCGAGGCCTTCGCCAAGTCCTCGGCCTTCCTGCGCTGGCAGGACAAGGCCGCGAACCAGAAGTTCTTCGCGGGTGAGCTCACGTCCTTCATGAAGGATGCCGGCGCGATCCTGCTCGAAGCCGGCGTGATCCGCAAGGCGCCCGAGAACTTCCCTGCGATGTTCGACGACAGCTTCATCAAGTAAGCAACCACCAAAGGATAGAACCATGAGTCGCGTGATGGGTGTTGCACCTGCGCTGGAGCCAGAGCGGCCTCGCCGCCGGGCCCTGGCCCCGCTAGAACCTGTGAGCACCCGCACGCGGCTGGTCCTGGGAGTGGCGTTTTTCATTCTGTTCTTCGCCGCCTGGTCGGTGTTCACGCTGGGGGGCTTCGTGTCGCCCACGTTCCTGGCCAGCCCGGTCACCATGGCCAGGGAAGGCTGGCTGCTGTTCACCGAGTTCGGCTTCCTGCACGACATCGGCATGACCGTGTGGCGCGTTCTCGGCGGCTTCATCCTGGCTGCCATCGTGGCGGTGCCCCTGGGCATCGCGATGGGCGCGCACAAGGGGGTGGAGGCGTTCCTGGAGCCGTTCGTATCGTTCTGCCGCTACCTGCCGGCCTCGGCCTTCATTCCCCTCTTGATCCTGTGGGCAGGCCTGGGCGAAATGCAGAAACTGCTGGTGATCTTCATCGGCTCGGTGTTCCAGATCATCCTGATGGTGGCCGTGATCGTCGGCAATGCCCGCAAGGACCTGGTGGAGGCGGCCTACACGCTGGGCTCCACGCCCACCGGCATCGTGCGCCGTGTTCTCATCCCGGGTGCCGCACCCGACATCGCCGAGACCCTGCGCCTGGTGCTGGGCTGGGCCTGGACCTATGTGATCGTGGCCGAGCTGATCGGCTCGTCTTCGGGCATCGGCCACATGATTACCGACAGCCAGGCGCTGCTCAACACCGGCCAGATCATCTTCGGCATCATCGTTATCGGCCTCATCGGGCTGGTGTCGGATTCCTTCTTCAAGTTTGTCAACCGCCGTCTGTTTGCATGGAGCGCCCTGCGATGAACCCGCTGCTGTCCATCCAAGGTGTCTCGCGCACCTTCGTCAGCCCCAAGGGGCAGGTGACCCAGGCCCTGCTGCCCGTGGATTTCGACGTCGAAGAAAACGATTTCGTGACCATCCTCGGTCCCTCGGGCTGCGGCAAGTCGACCATGCTGCGCATCGTGGCTGGGCTGGACCACCCCACCTCGGGCCGTGTGCTGCTGGGCGGCCGCCCCGTGGAAGGCCCCGGCGCCGACCGCGGCATGGTGTTCCAGAGCTACACGCTGTTTCCCTGGCTCACCATCGAGCAGAACATCCGCTTCGGCCTGCGCGAGCGCGGCATGCCCGAGGCGCAGCAAAAGGAGCGTGCCGACTACTTCATCGCCAAGGTCGGCCTGCGCGGCTTCGAGCAGCATTTCCCCAAGCAGCTCTCGGGCGGCATGCAGCAGCGCACGGCCATTGCCCGCGCGCTGGCCAACGACCCCAAGATCCTGCTGATGGACGAGCCCTTCGGTGCGCTCGACAACCAGACCCGCGTGCTCATGCAGGAGCTGCTGCTGGGCATCTGGGAGGCCGAGCGCAAGACCGTGATGTTCGTGACCCACGACATCGACGAGGCCATCTTCATGGCCAACCGCGTGGCGGTTTTCAGCGCCCGGCCCGGCCGCATCAAGACCGAGCTGGCCGTGGACCTGCCGCACCCGCGGCACTACACGATCAAGACCTCGCCCGAGTTCATGGACCTCAAGGCGCGCCTGACCGAAGAGATCCGCGCCGAATCCATGGCGGCGGACGCGCATTGAGCTGCCAGGGCTGACCCTTCGCCATGCCAGCCGCCTTCACCGCCCGCGCACTGCGCCCCAAGGCCACGCCGCAGCCCGCTGCGCAGCCCGAGGTGTCTGCGCTGGCCCTGTACCAGCAGATCAAGGACCACATCGCGCGCAAGATCCAGGACGGCTCCTGGAAGGCCGGCGACCGCCTGCCGTCCGAGAACGACCTGGTGACCCAGTTCGGCATGTCGCGCATGACGGTGAACCGCGCCCTGCGCGAGCTTGCCGAGCAGGGCCGCATCGTGCGCGTGGCCGGCGTGGGCAGCTTCGTCGCCGAGGACAAGCCCCAGTCCACCTTGCTGCAGATCGCCAACCTGGCCAGCGAGATCCGCCAGCGCGGGCACGACTACCGCTGCAAGGTGCTGACCGTGGAGCGCGTCTCGGCCACCATGGAGGTGGCGGCGGCGCTGGACATGCGCACCGGCGAATCGGTGTTCCACGCCGTCTGCGTGCACCTGGAGGATGGCCTGCCCGTGCAGCTCGAAGACCGCTACGTGAACCCGCGCGTCGTGCCCCAGTTCGCGCAGCAGGATTTCACGCTGCTGCAGCCTTCTGAATTCCTGGTGCGCAACGTGCCTTTCGACCAGGTCGAGCATGTGGTGGACGCCGTGCTGCCCACGGCCGACCAGGCCCTGCTGCTCGAAATGGACCCGGCCCAGCCCTGCCTGCTGCTCACGCGGCGCACCTGGAGCCGGGGTGTACCCGTGACCATGGTGCGCTGCCTGCACCCGTCATCGCGCTACCGGCTGGGGAGCCGCTTCAGGGCGGACGGCAACCCGGTTTTTGAATAGATTTCCTGGGGTTTGCCTGCTGCGAGCCTCCATTTTTTCGCTTGTGCCAACTTGTATATACAGGACTAACCAATGACCACTGCAACCTCTGTATCCCCAAGCACCCTGCTGCTGCGCCCCGGACAGGTGAGCCTGGCCGAACTGCGCCGCGTGAGCGCCGGCGGCGTGTGCCTGTCCCTGGACCCTGCGGCCCTGGCCGGCATGCAGGCCTCAGAAGCCACGGTGCAGCGCATCGTGGACGAAGACCAGGTGGTCTACGGCATCAACACCGGCTTCGGCAAGCTCGCCAGCACCAAGATCGCCCATGACCGCCTGGCCGAGTTGCAGCGCAACCTCGTGCTCTCGCACAGCGTGGGCACGGGCGAGTCGCTGCCCGACCCGGTGGTGCGCATGGTGCTGGCCACCAAGGCCGTGAGCCTGGCGCGCGGTCACTCGGGCGTGCGCCCGGCACTGGTCGATGCGTTGCTGGCGCTGGCCAATGCCGACGTGCTGCCCGTGATTCCGGCCAAGGGCTCGGTCGGCGCCTCGGGCGACCTGGCGCCGCTGGCCCACATGGCCTGCGTGCTCATCGGCGAAGGCCAGGCCAAGGTCAATGGCCAGGTGGTTTCCGGCCGCGAAGCCATGGCCGCCGTGGGCCTGGATCCCTTCGTGCTGGGCCCCAAGGAAGGCCTGGCGCTGCTCAACGGCACGCAGGTGTCCACCGCGCTGGCGCTGGCCGGCCTGTTCGGGGCCGAGAGTGTGTTGGCCGGCGGCCTGGTGTCGGGCGCACTGTCGCTCGAAGCCATCAAGGGCTCGGTCAAGCCCTTCGATGCGCGCATCCACGAGGCGCGTGGCCAGGCCGGGCAGATCGCCGTGGCGGCCGCCGTGCGCGGGCTGCTCGACGGCAGCGAGATCGATCCCTCGCACCCCAACTGCGGCCGGGTGCAAGACCCGTACTCCATCCGCTGCGTGCCCCAGGTCATGGGCGCCTGCCTCGATAACCTCACCCACGCCGCGCGCGTGCTGCGCATCGAGGCGAATGCGGCGTCCGACAACCCGCTGGTCTTCACCGACACGGGCGAAGTGATCTCGGGCGGCAACTTCCACGCCGAGCCGGTGGCCTTCGCGGCAGACATCATCGCCCTGGCTGTGTCGGAGATCGGTGCCATCTCCGAGCGCCGCATGGCGCTGCTTCTGGACACCGGCCTGTCCGGCCTGCCGGCCTTTTTGATCCGCGACAGCGGCGTGAACTCGGGCTTCATGATTGCCCAGGTCACCGCCGCGGCGCTCGCGGCCGAGAACCAGTGCCTGGCCCACCCGAGCAGCGTGACCAGCCTGCCCACCTCGGCCAACCAGGAAGACCATGTCTCCATGGCCACCTACGGCGCACGCCGCCTGGGCGAGATGGTGCGCAACACCGCCGTCATTGTCGGCATCGAGGCCATGGCCGCCGCGCAGGGCATCGATTTCGAGCGCGTGCCAGCACCGGGCGCCGCCGCAACCCCCTGGCTCAAGAGCTCCGCGCTCATCGAGGCGCAGCTGGCCGCCATCCGCCAGCGTGTGGCCTTCCTGGAGCAGGACCGCTACCTGGCACCCGACATCGAGGCCATGCGCCTGTGGGCGCTCGAATCCGCCTGGCCTGCGCCCCTGACCCAGTGCCTGCCCAGCCACGCCTGAGCTTGTCCATTCACCCGTTTCTTCGCACCCACGTTGACCAGGAGATCACCATGAACGCCAACGACGCCATCCTGTCCGCTACCTCCGCCGACCCCCGCCACGATCCCACGCGCGTGATCCGCGCGCCGCGCGGCACCGAACTCACCTGCAAGAACTGGCTCATCGAGGCGGCCTACCGCATGATCCAGAACAACCTGGACCCCGAGGTGGCCGAGCGCCCGCAGGACCTGGTGGTCTACGGCGGCATCGGCCGTGCGGCCCGCAACTGGGAGTGCTTCGACCAGATCCTGGCCTCGCTCAAGGACCTGAACGATGACGAAACCCTGCTCGTGCAGTCGGGCAAGCCCGTGGGCGTGTTCAAGACCCATGCCAACGCGCCGCGCGTGCTGCTGGCCAACTCCAACCTGGTGCCCAAGTGGGCCACCTGGGAGCATTTCAGCGAACTCGACCAGAAGGGCCTGTTCATGTACGGCCAGATGACCGCCGGCAGCTGGATCTACATCGGCAGCCAGGGCATCGTGCAGGGCACGTTCGAGACCTTCGTCGAGGCCGGCCGCCAGCACTACGGCAACAGCCTGGCGGGCAAGTGGATCCTCACGGCCGGCCTGGGCGGCATGGGTGGCGCACAGCCGCTGGCCGCCACGCTGGCCGGTGCCGTGTCGCTCAACATCGAGTGCCAGCAAAGCAGTATCGACTTTCGCCTGCGCACCCGCTACGTGGACAAGCAGGCCAAGGACATCGACGACGCCATCGCCCTCATCCAGCACCACACGGAGCGCAAGGAAGCCGTCTCCATCGCGCTGCTGGGCAATGCCGCCGACGTGCTGCCCGAACTGGTGCGCCGCGCCCAGGCCGGCGGCATCAAGCCCGACCTGGTGACCGACCAGACCTCGGCCCACGACCTGGTCAACGGCTACCTGCCCAGCGGCTGGACCGTGCCCGAGTGGCAGGCCGCCATGAAGGACCCTGCGCGCCACGCGGCCCTCACGGCCGCTGCCGCCAAGAGCTGCGCCGTGCACGTGCAGGCCATGCTCGACTTCCAGGCCATGGGTGTGCCCACGGTGGACTACGGCAACAACATCCGCCAGGTGGCGTTCGACCAAGGCGTGGAGAACGCCTTCGACTTTCCGGGCTTCGTGCCGGCCTACATTCGCCCCCTGTTCTGCGAAGGCAAGGGTCCGTTCCGCTGGGTCGCACTCTCGGGTGACCCCGAGGACATCTACAAGACCGACGCCAAGATCAAGGAGCTGTTCCCGAACAACACCCACACCCACCGCTGGCTGGACATGGCGCGCGAGCGCATCAGCTTCCAGGGCCTGCCGGCGCGCATCTGCTGGCTGGGCCTGGGCGAGCGCCATATCGCCGGCCTGGCCTTCAACGAGATGGTGAAGAACGGCGAGCTCAAGGCCCCCATCGTGATCGGCCGCGACCACCTCGATACCGGCTCGGTGGCCAGCCCCAACCGCGAGACCGAGAGCATGAAGGACGGCACCGACGCCGTGAGCGACTGGCCGCTGCTCAACGCGCTGCTCAACACTGCGGGCGGTGCCACCTGGGTCAGCCTGCACCACGGCGGTGGCGTGGGCATGGGCTACTCGCAGCATTCGGGCATGGTGATCGTCGCCGACGGCACCGATGCTGCGGCCGAGCGCCTGGCGCGCGTGCTGGTCAACGACAGCGGCAGCGGCGTGATGCGCCACGCCGATGCCGGCTACGACCTGGCCGTGGCCACTGCCAAGAAGCAGGGCCTCAAATTGCCCATGGTGCGCTGAGCGCAGGCCATACAGCATCCGCACCAAGGCCCTGAGACATGCCCAAGGACGCGCCAATGCTTCCCGCCGTGCCCACGGCCGACCGGGTGCTGCAGGTGCTGGCCGTGCTGGCCCAGCAGGGCAAGTCCATGCCTGCAGCCGAGCTCATGGAGCGCACGGGCCTGGCGCGCAGCACGCTGTACCGCCAGCTCGCGCGGCTCAAGCGCTGGGGCTTCGTGCTCGAAAGCGATGGCTGCTATGCCCCCGGCCCGCTGAGCCTGCAGCTGGCGCTGGGCTTCGATCTGGCCTCGCACCTGGTGCGCCAGGCCCGGCCCGACATGGTGGACCTGGCCCAGCAGTCGCAGGAAAGCGTGGGCCTGATCGTCGCCGTGAACGACCAGGCCATCTGCCTGGACATGGTGGAGAGCCAGCATTCGCTGCGCTGCTCTTTCGAGAAGGGGCGCAGCGTGCCCTTGCGCGCAGGGGCCTCGGCCAAGTGCGTATTGGCCCACCTGCCCGAGGCGGTGCGCGCTGCCGTGCTCGACAGCCAATGGGGCGCAGGCACGCCCGAGCGCGATGCCGCGCAGCGCGAGAGCGATGCCATCCGCAAGGCGGGCTTTGCCATGACCGCCGGCGAGGTGGACCCCGGCGTCTGGGGCTGCAGCGTGCCCCTGTTCGGCGCCTCGCGCCAGTCTGTGGGTGCCATCACGCTGATGGCACCCATCGTGCGTGCCAGCGGCCAGGAAGAAGCCCTGATCCGTATGGCCGTGGTGGCCGCCGCGCGCATCTCGCGCCAACTGGTTCTGCATTGACTGACAACGACGACAAGTGATTTTTCCGATGACCGCCTCACTCCCCGTAGCCTTGCTGTTCCCCATCCCTGGGCAGGAGGCCTGAACATGGTCCAGTTCTTCGACCTGGCCTCCACCCCCAGCGTGCCCTGGAAGAACGGTGGCGGCAGCACCCGCGAGCTGGCCTGCTGGCCGCAGGGCGCGGGCATGGATGGCTTCGAGTGGCGCGTGAGCGTGGCCACGATTGCCGCAGCGGGCCCGTTCTCGGCCTTTCCGGGGGTGGACCGGCAGATCATGCTGCTCGACGGCGACGGGGTGCACCTGCGCTCGAACGACGGCCAGCTGGACCATGACCTCGACCAGCCCTGGCAGCCGCTGGCCTTCAAGGGCGACGTCGCCGTGGACTGCGACATGCTGGGCGGACCGTCGACTGATTTCAACCTCATGGTGCGCCGGGGCCGCTGGCATGGCGGCTTGCAGGTGACCCGCCATGCGCGTGTGGCAGGGCGCACGCGCGCCGGCCTGTGCATGGTGCTGCGCGGGCGCTGGCGTTGCGGTGAAGAGGTGCTGGAGCCCGGCCAGGGGCTGTGGTGGAGCGATGGCACCGCAGAAAATGCGCTGGAGCCTTTGGATGCCGATCCCGCATTGGCCTGGATCGACCTGGATATGGAACCCTCCGACTGACTTTTGCCCATGACACCCACCACCATCCCCACCCCTCAAAGCCATCCTTCGGCCGATGGCATCTGGATCGGCATGCGCCCGGCCCCCGACCTGTGCATAGCCGATGTGCCTGTTCCCCAGGGTGCCACCACCTGCGTGGTGGTGCAGGGCGGAACCGTGCAATGGGTGGGGCCGCAGGACGCATGGCCCGCCGCCTGGAATGCCCTGCCGCGCTTTGACGCGCGGGGCGCCCTGGCCACACCAGGCCTGGTGGATTGCCATACCCACCTGGTCTATGGCGGCCAGCGTGCCAACGAATTCGCCATGCGCCTGGCGGGCGCCACCTACGAAGAGGTGGCCCGGGCCGGCGGCGGCATCGTCTCGTCGGTGCGCGCCACCCGCGAGGCCAGCGAGGATGAACTTTTCGCCCTGGCCTTGCCGCGCCTGCAGGCGCTGCTGGACGAGGGTGTCTGCGCCATCGAGATCAAGTCGGGCTACGGCCTGGCACTGGAGCACGAGCGCAAGCAGCTGCGCGTGGCGCGCCGCCTGGGCGAGGCGCTGGGCGTGGCCGTGCGCACCACCTTCCTGGGCGCGCATGCGCTGCCGCCCGAGTACGCGGGCCGCAGCCAGGACTACACCGACCTGGTCTGCAACGAGATGCTGCCCGCGCTGGCCGCCGAGGGCCTGGTGGACGCGGTGGACGTGTTCTGCGAACGCATCGCCTTCACGCTGGCCGAGACGGAGCAGGTCTTTCAGGCCGCGCGCGCGCTGGGCATTCCGGTCAAGCTGCACGCCGAGCAGCTCTCGGACATGGGCGGGGCCGCGCTGGCCGCGCGCTACGGTGCGCTCTCGTGCGATCACATCGAGCACCTCTCGCAGGCAGGGATCGATGCCATGAAACAGGCGGGCACCGTGGCCGTGCTGCTGCCCGGCGCGTACTACACCCTGCGCGACACGCACCTGCCGCCCGTCGCCGCGCTGCGCGAGGCCGGCGTGCCCATGGCCGTGTCCACCGACCACAACCCCGGCACCTCGCCCGCGCTGAGCCTGCTGCTCATGGCCAACATGGCCTGCACGCTGTTCCGCCTGACGGTGCCCGAGGCGCTGGCCGGCATCACCACCCATGGTGCGCGCGCGCTGGGCCTGCAGGACACGCATGGCCTCATCGCATCGGGCCGTCCGGCCAATTTCGTGCTCTGGCCGTTTGCCGATGCGGCGGAGCTGGCCTACTGGTTCGGTCACAAGCCCGCGCGCACCATCGTGCGCCAGGGGCGCATCGTGAAAGGGGCCTGAGCCCATGGCTACCCACAGCGAATTCCTGGCAGCGCTGGTCGATGCGCTCGGCGCCGACCGCGTGCAGGTGGGCGCTGCCGTGCCCCCGCGCCACCACACCGACTGGAGCGGCACCGCCCCCGTGCCACCGCTGGCGCTGGTGCGCCCGCGCAGCACAGAGGAGGTCTCGGCCCTGCTGCGCCTGTGCCATGCCCACCGCGTGCCCGTGGTGCCGCAGGGCGGCCTCACGGGGCTGGCCGGGGCGGCCGTGCCCTGTGCGGGCGGGGTGGCGCTGTCGCTGGACCGCATGAACGCCATCGAGGTGGTGGATGCACGCTCTGCCACGCTCACCGTGCAGGCCGGCGCCACCGTGCAGGCGGTGCAGGAGGCCGCGCTCGCCGTGGGCCTGCAGTTCGGCGTGGACTTCGGTGCGCGCGGTTCGGCCCAGGTGGGCGGGGCCGTGTCCACCAATGCTGGCGGCAACGGCGTGCTGCAGCACGGCATGGTGCGCGAGCAGGTGCTGGGCCTGGAGGTGGTGCTGGCCGACGGCACGCTGCTGCCCATGCTGCGGCCCATGCTCAAGAACAACACGGGCTACGACCTCAAGCAGTGGTTCATCGGCGCCGAGGGCACGCTGGGCGTGGTCACGCGCGCGCTGCTGCGCCTGCGGCCGCTGCCGCGCGCCAAGGCGACCGCGCTGGTGGCCTTGTCTGATTTCGATGCGGCGCTGGCGCTGCTGGCCCGGCTGCAGGGGCGCTTTCCGGGTGCGCTGTCGGCCTTCGAGCTCATGTGGCGCGATTTCGTCGAGGCCTCGCTGCGCTGGCAGACGCTGCGCGAGCCGTTCGAGGCGCCGCACCCGTTTGCTGCGCTCATCGACGTCGGCGGCCAGGACGAAGCCGGCCTGCGCGACGCGCTGGAAGAAGTGTTGGGCGAGGCCATGGAGGCCGGTGAGGCCATCGATGCCGCCATCGCCCAGTCGCAGTCCCAGGCGCAAGCCTTGTGGAAGATCCGCGAGGCCACGGCAGAGCTGCCCGCGCACATGCACCCCCCGATCAACTTCGACGTGAGCCTGCCGCAGGCCGACATCGGCCGGTTTGCGCAGGAATGCCGCACCGCGCTGTCTGCACGCTGGCCCGGGCATCTCACGGTGTTCTTCGGCCATATCGGCGATGGCAACCTGCACCTGTCCACCGACGCCTCCACCGTGGGCGGTGACGAGGCTGCGGTCGAGGCACTGGTGTACGCCCAGGTGGCGGCCTTTGGCGGCAGCGTCTCGGCCGAGCATGGCATCGGCCTGCACAAGAAGCCCTACCTCCACGCCAGCCGCACCCCGGCGGAGCTGGCCGCCATGCGCGCCATCAAGCAGGCGCTGGACCCCCTCCATCTCATGAACCCCGGCAAGGTATTCGACCTATGAACGCTGCTGCATCTGCCACCCTGGCCTTGGCCCGCCCCGAGGTGCCCCCGCTGCCCGCCTACAACGCCGGCCTGTCGTCCGATGCCGTGCGCCAGCGCTACGGCGTGACCGAGATCGCGCGCCTGGCCAGCAACGAGAACCCCTTTGGCGCCAGCCCCGCCGTGGCGCGCGCGCTGGTGGGCCTGGCGGCGCGCGTGGGCACCTACCCCGATGCGAACTGCACGGCGCTGCGCGCCGCCATCGCGGCGCGCAGGGGTGTGGCGCCCGAGGGCATCGTCGTCGGCAATGGCTCCGAAGACATTCTGCAGATGCTGTGCCAGGCCTTTCTGTCGCAGGGTGATCACGTGCTCACCCAACGCCCGGCCTTCGGCCTGCACGAGATATACCCGCGCATGATGGGTGCGCAGGTCGAGCTGCTGGCGCTCACGCCCGAACTCGGCTTCGACGTGGATGCCTGGTGCGAAGCGCTGGCGCGCGGCCCCAAGATCGCCATGCTGGCCAACCCCTCCAACCCCGTGGGCTGCATGTTCACGGCGCAGGAATTCGAGCGCCTGCTGGCGTCCACGCCCGCGCACACCCTGCTCGTGGTGGACGAGGCGTACTACGAGTACGCCTGCCATGCGCCCGACTACCCCGATGTACTCGCCTTGCTGCGCACCCGCGCTGCGCCGTGGATCCTGCTGCGCACCTTCTCCAAGGCCTGGGGCCTGGCGGGTCTGCGCGTGGGCTATGGCCTGGCCAGCGACGCGGCCCTGGTGCAATTGCTCGACCGCGTGCGCACCCCGTTCAACGTGAACCATGCGGCCCAGGCTGCGGCACTGGCCGCCTGGGGCGACGAGGCCTTCATGCGCCAGAGCGTGGCCGAGACCGTGCGCCTGCGCGGAGTGTTGCTGGGGCGCCTGCAGGCCTTGGCGGGCGTTCGCATTGCGCCTTCGGCCACCAACTTCCTGTTCCTGGACATCGGCCGGCCCAATGGCCCGGTGAACGAGGCTCTGCTGGCCCGGGGCCTCATCGTCAAGCCCTGGAAGGAGCCGGGTTTCGAGACATTCATCCGCGTCTCGGTGGGCACCGAGGCCGAGAACGAGCGCTTTGCGCAGGCGCTGGCAGACATTTTGGGGGCGGCTGCATGAGCACTAATACGCTGTTTGTCGAACACGCACTGCTGCCCGGCGGCTGGGCCCGCGACGTGCTGCTGCAGTGGGACGCCACGGGCCGGCTGCAGTCCGTGACACCGGGCAGTGCGGCCGGCGCCGCACCGCGTGCGCTGGGGCCTGTGGTGCCAGGCATGCCCAACCTGCATTCGCACGCCTTCCAGCGCGCCTTCGCGGGCCTCACCGAGTACCGCGGAGAAAGCCAGGACAGCTTCTGGAGCTGGCGCAACCTGATGTACCGCTTTGCGGCGCAGATCACGCCCGAGTCGCTGGAGGCCATTGCCACCTGGCTCTACGTGGAGATGCTGGAGGCCGGTTACACCTCGGTTTGCGAATTCCACTACGTGCACCACGACCAGGACGGCCGGCCCTATGCCGACGATGCCACGCTGTCGCTCGCGCTGCTGCGCGCGGCGCGCAATGCGGGCATCGGCATCACGCTGCTGCCGGTGCTCTACCAGACCAGCGGCTTTGGCGCCAGGCCACCGCGTGCGGACCAGGCACGCTTCATCCGCAGCACCGACAACATGCTGGCTCTGCTGGAGCGCCTTGCGCCCCTGGCGAAGGCGCAGGGTGCTGGCCTGGGCCTGGCACCGCACTCGCTGCGCGCCGTGCCGCCCGACAGCCTGGCTGCCGCCGTGCAGGGCCTCACCGCCATCGATGCCCACGCCCCCATCCACATCCACATCGCCGAGCAGACCCAGGAGGTGGACGACTGCGTGGCCTGGAGCGGCCAGCGCCCCGTGCAGTGGCTGCTGGAGCACATGGCCGTGGACGCGCGCTGGTGCTTGGTGCACGCCACGCACATGACACCGCAGGAGTATGCCGATGCCGCGCGCAGCGGTGCCGTGGCCGGCATCTGCCCCACCACCGAGGCCAACCTGGGCGACGGCATCTTCGACATGCCGCAGTGGCTGGGCCATGGCGGTGCCTGGGGCGTGGGCTCGGACAGCCATGCCTGCGTGAACGCGGCCGAGGAATTGCTGATGCTGGAGTACAGCCAGCGCCTGTCGCTGCGCCAGCGCAATGTGCTGGCAAGCGCGGTGCAGCCCCAGGTGGCCACGGCCATGTGGCTCGCGTCCGTGCAGGGCGGGGCGCAGGCATCGGGCCGCCCTGTGGCGGGCCTGGCCGTGGGCCAGCAGGCCGATTTTGCGGTGCTGGACCCGTCGCACATTGCGCTGGCCGGGTTGCCGGTCGAGGCCATGCTCTCGGCCCATGTGTTCGGCAGCCACCGTACCAGTGCGCTGCACGGCCTGTGGGCCGGCGGCGTACAGCGTGTGTCCGCCGGCCGGCATGCCCTGCATGAGAGTGCGGCTGCTGCCTTTGCCCAGGCCCGTGCTGCAACCATCGCGCCACAATGAAGAACTCTGAAAAGCGTCCCTTGAAACCCACGCCATGACCGTCACCACCCAACCCGCCTTCACCTTCCACCAGGGCACCGCGCCGCTGCTGATTTCCATGCCGCATGTGGGCACCTACGTGCCACCGGCCATCGCCGCGCGCTTCACCGACGAATGCCGCCAGGTGCCCGACACCGACTGGCACCTGGAGCGCCTGTACGATTTTGCGAAAGGCATGGGCGCATCCATCCTCGCGGCCACGCATTCGCGCTACGTGGTGGACCTGAACCGCCCGCCCGATGGGGCCAGCCTCTACCCGGGCCAGAGCGTTACCGGCCTGTGCCCGGTGGACACCTTCGACGACACGCCCATCTACACCCGGAGCGACGTGCCCGACGACACCGAAGTGGCCGAGCGCCGCGATGCCATCTGGGCGCCGTACCACGCGCAGCTGCGCGCCGAACTCGATCGCATCCGTGCTGCCCATGGCGTGGCCGTGCTGTGGGATGCGCATTCGATCCGCTCGGTGCTGCCGCGCTTCTTCGAAGGCAAGCTGCCCGACCTGAACCTGGGCACGGCCAATGGCGAGAGCTGCGACCCAGCGCTGGCGCAGGAGCTGCTGGCCATTGCGCAGGCCGCACCCGGCTACGCCGCCGTGCTCAACGGCCGCTTCAAGGGCGGACACATCACGCGCCACTACGGCCAGCCCGCGCAGAACGTGCATGCGGTGCAGCTGGAGATGACGCAGTGCAGCTACATGCAGGAAGCCCTGCCTTTCGACTACCTGCCCGAGGTGGCGGCCGGCGTGCAGCCGCACCTGAAACGCATGCTCGAAGCCGCTCTGGCCTTTGCCCAGGCGCGGGCCAAAGGCTGAGGCCGCACAGGCTTTACCGTCGCTGCGGCCGTTGGGCCGGGGCTATCGGTGCTATCGGTGCTAGTATGGGCCGAGCGGTCCTCGCAGGGCCGCAGGTGCGCCCCTTGGCCACCATTGCGGAAGGAGCCGCACCCTCGTGGACCCAGCGGCCTATTACTACATGCCCTTGTTCAAGCCCGGCGCCTTCGTGCACCTGGGGTTGAGCCGCGAGACGGTGAGCCACATCGTGGTGCGCCGCGACGCCATGATGGTCTACCTTGTGGGGCACGAATCGCCTGTGCATCCCGATGCACTTCGGCTGGCGCCCACGGCCTTCCATCTCGCGCGCGTTCCAGACAGGATCTGAAAAGCACTGCCCGGATTGCTTTGCGTCCCGGTGCAGCCGCAGGAGGCGGCAGCTCTGGGGGCAAGCCAGGCACGCCTGCGCGGAGGCATTATTCCATTGGGTACTGCGCCATGGCCTCGCCCAGGCGCACGGGACGCGCCGGAGCCCATTCGGCGTTGAACTGGAACGGCCCCTTGGGGAACAGCATCACCACGGTGGAGCCGAGCAGGAAACGGCCCATTTCCTCGCCCTTTTGCAGCGACACCTGGCCGGCCGGGTAGTCCCAGTGGCGCAGCACGCCGGTGCGCGGCGGGTTCACCTGGCCATGCCAGACGGTGGCCATGCTGCCCACGATGGTCGCGCCCACCAGCACCAGCACGAAGGGCCCGTGCGCCGAATCGAAGAAGCACACCACGCGCTCGTTGCGCGCGAACAGGCCGGGCACGCCGCGCGCCGTGGTCGGGTTCACCGAAAACAGGTCGCCGGGCACATGCACCATGCGCGTGAGCTGGCCTGCGCAGGGCATGTGGATGCGGTGGTAATCGCGCGGGCTCAGGTACAGGGTGGCGAAGTAGCCATCGTCAAAGCGCGCAGCCAGCGACGAATCGCCGCCCACCAGTGCCGTGGTGGAGTACGAATGGCCCTTGGCCTGGAAGATCTGGTCCTTCTGGATGGGGCCGAACTGGCTGATGGCACCGTCCACGGGGCAGACCAGGTCGGCATCGGCCAGGGGTCGCGCGCCGGGCTGCAGGGCCCTGGTGAAGAAGTCGTTGAACGAGGCATAGGCCGCGATGTCCGGATTGGCCGCCTCCGCCATGTTCACCTGGTAGTGGGACACGAAGCCGCGGATGACTGCGGTGGTCAGTCCCCCCAGGCGGGCCGAGGCGAATTTTCCCGCCAGGGCGGTCATGGCCTGCTTGGGCATCAGGTACTGGGGGAGAACGGCGAGGCTGTCAGACACTGTGGGAACATCCTTGGAAAGGGGTGCGGGCCATTCTACTGATGGCGGGCGCTCAAAAATGTAGGTATGCAGCCTGTTGTGCGGGCTGTGTTGGCCAAGTAGCGGGGCGCGGTGCCCAGTCCTCGGATGCCTGCACCAGGGCGCCGACGAAACTGCCCAGGTCGATGCCCAGTGCGCTGGCCGCAGCCTCGGCGCCTGCATCGCCGCGGCGGGCGCTGGTTGCGAACCGGCTGAATGCGGGCCAGTCGCGCGCCAACTGCTCTACCGCGATGCGGGCGAGGTCATACGACAGCGCGTTGCCATCGTCCGTGCGGTGGAACGAGTCGCCCGACCAGAACTCCTGCACGCGCTCGGCATTCCAGAATGCCAGGTGGCGCTGGTGCATGGCCTGCGGCGTCTGGGCAGGGCGGCGCGCGCCTGTCAGGCGGTGCTCGGTGTTCACGGCCAAGCCTTCATCGAGCCAGGTGGGCAGGCGCAGGTACGACAGGGCGCTGTGCGTGAGCTCGTGCGCGATCACGGGCTCGATGGTGGACAGGTCGGCCTGCACCACCACGAAGTGCGGGCAGCCGTTGTGGATGAACATGCCGCCGCTGAAGGCGAACTCCCCGCCATCGGGGTAGAACTGGCCCACGTAGTGGTAGTAGAGCTCTTCGCTCTCGAGCACCAGCAGCACGCTTTTCTCGCCTGGGTTGAAGCGGGCCACGCCATCGAGCACGCGCGCGATGCGCTGGCGCGTTTTGGTGACGTAGCCCGCCATGGCCTGTGCCACTGGCGGCTCCAGAGGGGACAGGATGTGCACGTCCGCGCTCTCGTGCAGGTGCATGTG
The DNA here is from genome assembly GCF_964253305.1 of Acidovorax sp. LjRoot66. Classification (NCBI taxonomy): domain Bacteria; kingdom Pseudomonadati; phylum Pseudomonadota; class Betaproteobacteria; order Burkholderiales; family Comamonadaceae; genus Acidovorax; species Acidovorax sp. LjRoot66. The sequence continues at coordinate 4,880,157 of NZ_CAXUQU020000001.1, read as the reverse complement.
CGGGCCAATCGCATCGCGCAGGTGCAGCAGCCAGGCGCGGCGGCCCAGGGCGATGGCCTCTGTGGTGGCTTCGGGGGTGGGGGCTTGTCCGGCCCAGTGGTCGAGTGCCTGCCAGTCCATCAGGGGCAGGCCGGCGGGGGCGCTCAGGTGGTCCCGCACGGTGAAGGGTTCGAGGCCGGCCATGCGCAGCACCTGCGGCGCCGGGGGCTGTTCGCCGCCCTGGACCGGCAAGGCCAATGCTGCAGGCCGTGAATCCTCTGGCGGCGCAAACTGGTAGCGCGCCATGAACGCGCCGAGGAAGGGCAGGATCCAGATGCCCATCACCATCAGCGCCTTGCGGTTGCCGAACTCGTGGCTGCGCAGCACGCGCCGCGTGGCCCAGACGTTGGTCAGCACCAGGGCGGCAAGGAGCAACAGGAAGACGGCGAGGGCAGGGGACATGGACAGCTTGGCGGGGCGGGTGGACCGCCGGATGCTAAGGCAAGACGAGACGGGTCCCGCGCACCGGGAGAGGGCGGTTGTGTCAAACGCCCAGGTGCTGCTCCAGCAACTGCGGCTGGGAGCACAGGGTCTCTGAGCTGCCCTCGAACACCACCTGGCCCTTGACCAGGATGACGTTGCGGTCGGTGATCTGGGTGACGTGCTTCCAGTTCTTGTCGACGATCACGCTGCTGATGCCGCTGGCCTTGATGAGGCTGCAGATGCGCCAGATCTCGCGCGCGATCAGCGGGGCCAGGCCCTCGGTGGCCTCGTCGAGGATGAGCACGTCGGGATTCGTCATCAGCGCGCGGCCGATGGTCAGCATCTGCTGCTCGCCGCCGCTGAGCTGCTGTCCGCCGTGGCCCAGGCGCTCCTTGAGGCGCGGAAAGGTCTCCAGCACGCGCTCGTAGGTCCAGTCGCGCTGGCCGCGCGTGCCGGCGCGGGCGGCCATCTGCAGATTTTCGACCACGCTCAGGTTGCCGAAGATGCCGCGCCCCTCGGGCACATAGGCGATCCCCAAGCGTGCCACCTCGTAGGGTGGTCGGCCCGTGGTGTCGTGCCCGGCCACGGCCACGCTGCCCGAGCGCGGCTTCACGAGGCCCATGAGCGACTTGAGCAGCGTGCTCTTGCCCATGCCGTTGCGGCCCATGAGGCCGATGGTCTCGGCCTGGCCCACGGTGAAGTCCACCCCGTGCAGGATGTGGCTGGCGCCGTAGAAGGTGTTGAGGCCCCGGGCCTCGATGAGGGGCGTGTTTTGCTGCGGTGCCATGTCAGTGTTCCTCACCCAGGTAGGCGGCCTGCACGTTGGCGTCGGCGCGCACTTCGGGCGGCGTGCCGCTGGCGATGGCCTCGCCGTTGACCATCACCGTCAGATGGTCGGCCAGTGCGAACACGGCATCCATGTCGTGCTCCACCAGCATCATCGCGTGGCCCGGCTTGATGCGCAGCAGCAGCTGCACCATGCGCTCGGCCTCGGCCACGCCCATGCCGGCCAGGGGCTCGTCGAGCAGCAGCACCTGGGGTTCGGTGGCCAGGGTCATGGCGATCTCGAGCTGGCGCTGCTCGCCGTGGCTCATGGTGCCGGCCACGGCATCGCGCCGCGCCTGCAGGCCCGCCAGTTCGATGGCCCGGTCCACACGCTCGCTGCTGGCGCGGTTGTGCGGGCCCTGGTCGCGCGTGTCACGCCACCAGCGCAGCGGGTTCCAGGGTTGCTGCGGGTCGCGCGACTGGGCGGCCAGGCGCACGTTCTCGTGCACGGTGAAGGGCAGAAAGATGTTGGTCTTTTGGTAGCTGCGGCCCAGACCCTGGCGCGAGATGCGCTCGGGCGCCCAACCTGTTACCTCGGTGGCGCCCAGCCGTATCTGGCCGGCCGTTGGGGGCAGGTCGCCCGAGAGCAGGTTGGTCAGCGTGGACTTGCCTGCGCCGTTGGGCCCGATCACCGCATGGATGCGGCCGCGCCACAGGTCCACCGAGACGCCGTTGACGGCAGCCAAGCCGCCAAAGCGTTTGGTGATCTTGTGGGCCGACAGCAGGACTTCGTGTTCAGCCATGGTCCGTGCCTCCCTTGGCAGCGCGCAGGCGCACCAGCATGCCCAGCAGCCCGCGCGGCGCCACCAGCACCACCAGCACGATGAAGCTGCCCATGAGCAGTTGCCAGTGCTTGGTGATGTCCTTGAACACATGCAGCAGGTACTCGAACGCGAAGGCGCCGACGATGGCCCCCGCGAAGTTGCCCATGCCGCCGAGGATGACCATCATGATGGCGTGCGCGCTCATGTGAAAGCCCATGAGCTCGGGGTTCACATAGCCTGTCTGCGCGCCCCACAGGTAGCCCGCCAGGCCCGCCAGGGCCCCGGCCACGGTGAAGGCCGTGAGCTTGTAGCCCTGGGTGGAAAAGCCCATGGCACGCATGCGGTGCTCGTTGACGCGGATGCCCGCCAGCGCCCGGCCCAGGTGGCTCCACAGCAGCCGGCGCAGCCCCACGTAGACCAGCACCACCAGCGCCAGAGTGAAGTAGTAGAAGGTGCGCCGCCCTTCGAGGTCGAACAGCAGCCAGCCGAACACCGAGGCATCAGGGCGCAGGTTGATGTAGATGCCGTCCGAGCCGCCCAGGATCTTGTTGTCGAAGAACAGGTAGAACACCATCTGCGCGAACGCCATGGTCACCATGATGAAGTAGATGCCGTGCGTGCGCACCACGAAGAAGCCGATGAACAGCGCCACCAGGGCCGAGCCCGCCACGGCCGCCGGCAGCGACCACCACAGGCTCACCGGGGCATCGGCCGGGGTCAGGAAGGCCAGCGCATAGCCTGCCACGCCGAAGTAGGCCGCGTGGCCCAGCGAGACCAGGCCGGTTACGCCCTGCAGCAGATCGAGGCTCATCGCGAAGATGGCCATGATCATCATGCGCGTGACCATCTGTACATAGAAGTCGCTGCCCACGAACGGAAAGGCCAGCAGCGCGACGAGGCCGAGCACGAGCACGAACTGCACGCTGCGCGGCAGCACCTCCAGGTTGGTGCGGGGTGTGCTCATGCGGGCCTCCGGGGCGCTGGCAGGGCAAGGATCACAGGAACGACTGTCATTGTTTGAAAAGACCTTCGGGTTTCCACAGCAGCACGGCCGCCATCAGCATGTAGACCAGCATGCCGGCCACGGAGGGCAGCAGCACCTTGCCGAAGGTGTCCACCAGGCCCACCAGCAGCGCAGAGATCAGGGCCCCGCGCACCGAGCCGATTCCGCCGATGACCACCACCACGAAGCACATGATCAGGACCGAGGAGCCCATGTTGGGGTAGACGCTGGAGACGGGGGCTGCCACCATGCCGGCCATGGCCGCCAGGCCCACGCCCAGCGCGAACACGATGGCGTGGATGAGCTTGATGTTCACGCCCAGCGACTCGGCCATGTCGCGGTTGAAGGCACCGGCGCGGATCTTCATGCCCAGGCGGGTCTTGGAGATCAGCAGGTACAGGCCGATGGCCAGCACGATGCACACGCCCGAGATGAACAGGCGGTACACCGGGTAGGAAAGGGTGTCGGTGAGCGGGATCGACCAGTCCAGCAGCTTCGGGATGGCCACTCCGTGCACATCGTCGCCCCAGAGGATGGAGCGCAGCTCCTCGAAGATGTAGATCAGCCCGAAGGTGAGCAGCACCTGGTCCAGGTGGTCGCGGTGGTAGAAGTGGCGAAACAGCAGCCACTCGAGCGCCAGCCCGAAGGCCACGGCCAGCACCGCACCGCCCAGGATGGCCAGCGTGAGGCTGCCGAAATACCCCGACAGCGAGTACGCCAGGTAGGCACCCAGCATGTAGAAACTGCCGTGCGCCAGGTTCACCACGCCCATGATCCCGAAGATCAGCGTGAGGCCGGCCGCCAGCATGAACAGCAAGAGGCCGTACTGCACGCCGTTGAGCAACTGGATCAGGAAGGTAGCGAAGTCCATGGCGTGCGGCAGGTGGATGTAGCGGGGTCAGGCCGCGCGGCGCGTGGCCAGCAGCAGCGAGCCCATCAGGGTGAACAGGCCACCCGAGACGCGGTTGAACCAGCGCATGCGGTTGCCCGAGCGCAGGGCTGGGGCCAGCCGGGCCACGCCCAAGGCGCACAGCGTGAGCACCGTGAACTCGAACGCGACGAAGGTGGCGGCCAGGATGGCGAACTGCGGCGCAAAGGACAGCGTGGGGTTCAGGAACTGCGGAAAGAAGGCCGTGAAGAACAGGATGGCCTTGGGGTTGCTGCCGCCCACGATCAGGCCCTGCAGGTACAGCCGGTGCGCGGGCACGGCGGGTGCCGCAGTGGCGCCCTCGGGCATCTGGTCGAACACGCTGCCCTGGCTGCGGAAGGTCTTGATACCGAGCCAGATCAGGTAGGCAGCGCCCGCTGCCTTGAGCACCCAGAACGCGGTCTCGGACGCGGCCAGCAGCGCGCCCAGGCCCAGGGCCGACAGCAGCATGGTGCCGAGCACGGCCGTCACACTGCCGGCGGCCGCCACGACGGCCTTGCGCGGGCCGTGCTGCAGCGAGGCGGTCATGCACATGAGCATGGTCGGGCCGGGCGAGAGCACCAGCAGGGCCACGGCGGCCAGGTAGAGCAGGTAGGTACTGAGGGTCATGGAAGAGGGTGATCCAAGGGGGTGGCCGCAAAGTCCGGGCGCACGGAGGACTGGCCTGCCGAGTTGGCAGGCGCTGCCATTGTGTCAAAACCCGCAGGGCCAGCGCTCCGCACGGCAGGCCGAGGCCCGCCGCTGCGCCAGGTGTGCGGTGGTGCTTAGGCCATGCGGCAGCCGGCGCCGCTGTCGGACAGGGCTTTTGCCGCAATGCCGACGACCTTGTTTTCCTTGTTCTCGACCACGCGCAGGTAGATGTCCTGCACCGGGTTGTGGGCCTTGCTCATGGTCCACTTGCCGCGCGGGCTGTCGATCACGGCGCTCTCGAGCGCCTTGTACAGCGCGGGCTTGGCGGCCAGGTCGCCCTTGACGGCGTTGGCACCCTGCACCAGCAGCAGGCCGGTGTCGTAGCCCTGCACGGCATACACATCGGGCTGGCTGCGGAAGGCCTTGGCGTATTCCAGGCGGAACTGCTTGTTGCGCGGCGTGTCCAGCGAGTCGCTGTAGTGCATGGTGGTGATGATGCCGTCGGCTGCGGGGCCGGCCGCATCGAGCACGCCTTCGGTCAGGAAGCCCGAGCCGTACAGCGGAATCTTGTCCTTGAGGCCGGCGGCCGCGTAGTCCTTGATGAACTTGGCCGCACCGCCACCGGCGAAGAAGCAGGCCACGGCATCGGGCTTGAGGGCCGCGATCTCGGTCAGCAGCGCCTGGAACTCCACGTTCGGGAAGGGCAGGCCCAGCTCCTTGACGATGGTGCCGCCGGCTGCGGTGTAGCTCTGCTTGAAGCCTTCGAAGGCTTCCTCGCCTGCGGCGTACTTCCAGGTGATCCACACGGCCTTCTTGTGGCCCTTGTCCACCATCGCCTTGCCCAGGGCCAGCGTGGGCTGGGAGTTGCTGAACGAGGTGCGGAACACGTTGGGCGCGCACAGCCCCCGGGTGGCGGCATGCACGCCGGCGTTGGGGATCAGGTTGAGCACACCGGTGTCGCGCGCCACCTTCTGGATGCCCATCTGCACGCCGGAGTGCACGGTGCCGATCAGCACGTCCACCTTGTCGCGCTGCACCAGCTTGCTGGCGTTTTCCACGCCCTTGCTGGGCTCGGACTCATCGTCCACCTTGAACCACTCGATCTCGCGCCCGCCGAGCTTGCCACCCTGCTGGTCGATGGCCATGCGCACGCCGTTCTCGATGGCCACGCCCAGTTGGGCGAAGGTGCCGGTATAGGGGAGCATGAAACCCACGCGCACCTTGCCGCTCTGGGCGCGCACGATGGAGGGCAGCAGCAGGCCGGTGGATGCGGCGCCGACGAGGGCTGCGCTGCGGCTGATGACAAGGCGGCGAGTGGTCATGGGGAGTGTCTCCTTTGTTTAGGCTTAAAGTAATTTAACCCCAAGCCCCTGTGTGAAAACCTATGGCTTACCCGTACCGGCGCTGGCTGCTGGTGTCCTTCATGGGCTCACGGGCGTGTTCCGTGAGGCTTGTTTTCGGGCCATCCATGGCGAAAACAGGTGTGAAGTAAACTGCATTCAATGCGGTGTACATGCAGTATAGAGCATGTTTTCTTGGCCATGTGCAGCGGTTTGAGGGGTTGCGATAGGTAGTTTCGAGCATAGTGCCCACCTTTTCCCACCCTGGCAGCAGCGAGCGCCATTTCTGCTCGGCCGCGCTGGCATCGATGGTCGCGAGCACCTGCGCTTCAGGTGCTGGACGTGAGCCGCGCCGACCTGGAAGGCCTGCTGCGGCTGGCGGGCACCACCACATCCCCATCGTCGTCGAGGGCGGGCACCTTGTGGGCATCATCCCCCAGACCGATCTGGTGCGCGCCCTGGCGGTGGCCGTGCAGGGCCAGGATCCGGCTGCTTGAAGGGGCTCTGGTGCCGTCCCGCGACACTGCTGCGCCCATGCCATAGGCAAGCCCGGGTACATCGCGGTACAATCGACAGGCTATGCACAGCGCTCTGCCTGTCCATTGATACGGATTTGCCTTTAACCGTGTAGCGTCGTTGCTGGCTACACGGTCAAATGCAAATCCGTATGAAGCCGTCTCCCCGGCCCTCTGCCTGATCTGCGCCCCGGGTGCAGCGACTCCCACCGCCCGCAATGCACCGTGTGTCGAGCCCGACCACGCTGCATAGGCCGTGGTGGATGCCCCAGCGTTCAGGCCGATCACCAGATTTTTTGATTTTTGAAAAGACAAGAGAACATGGCCAAAGAAGAACTGATTGAAATGCAAGGCTCCGTGACCGAAGTGCTGCCCGACTCGCGCTTTCGCGTGACGCTGGACAACGGTCACCAGCTGATTGCCTACACCGGCGGCAAGATGCGCAAGCACCACATCCGCATCCTGGCGGGTGACAAGGTCTCCCTGGAGATGTCGCCTTACGACCTCTCCAAGGGCCGCATCACCTTCCGCCACCTGGCTGGCCGCGGCCCAGGTCCGTCGAGCCGCTGATTGCAGGCCGCCACGTGGCCACGATGTGGCCGCACTGGTGCTTGCTGGCTGGTTCGCCGTTGTATTTTCCCCTTGGTTGTTGATTGATTGAGTTTCCCCCATCGCCGCAGTTTGCATCGCCCTGGATGCATGACAGCACTGCCGATGGAACCCTGGTCCGGTGCAGTCGCTGCAAAAAATTCAAAAAAAGCGCGCATTTGGTCAGAACCCGAAATTTCCCGGGTTAGAATACGAGCTGTCGGAGCGTAGCGCAGCCTGGTAGCGCATCTGCTTTGGGAGCAGAGGGTCGCGAGTTCGAATCCCGCCGCTCCGACCATTATTGGCAAGGCCTGCAGAAGCAATTCTGCAGGCCTTTTGTCATTTCCGGGCCACCATTGCACGCAAGCGTGTTCGCGCTGACGCTGCAAGCGAGGGTGCAACGGCTTGCCATTGCTTATCTCCCCCGCATCATCCTTTCCCCCGAGTTTTCTGCCGTGGTGGGCCATGAAGCCCGCGCAGCCTGGGCCAGAGTTCTGGCGGGTGCCAATGACCTGCAGGAATGCTCTGAAAAGCCACCATGCGACCCGTAATCGGGTACGATAACTGTATGAAAATACAGTATTTGGCTTTGATCCCGGGCGCCATGCACAGGCATGCCCTGTCCAGGGCCCTGGCGCGTCCGCAGCGGTTTTCCGCCGTCGCCTGACCTTGCACATGCCCACCCTCGGTTGCTCTGTCCATGTCCGCCGTTCCCCTCCGTTCCCTGACTGCCAGCGCACCGCCGCGTCTGGCAGGCGTGTGGCTGGCCGACCAGTTGGGTACAGCGGCCATGGCGCGGGTGCAGGCCACGGGGCATGCCGGGCTCGATGCGCAGTTGCCTGGTGGTGGCTGGCCTGTGGGCGCCATGACCGAGGTGCTGCAGCCGGCGGCGGGCCTGCATGTGTGGCAACTGGTGCTGCCAGCCTTGGCCCAGGCCACGGCCGCGCGGCCGGGGGCCGTGGTGCTGGTGGCGCCGCCCTATGAACCGTTTGCACCGGCCCTGCGTGCGGGTGGGTTGGATGCGGCGCGGCTGTGCCGCGTGCAGACCACCTCTGCAGCGCAGGCCCTGTGGGCGGCAGAGCAGGCGCTGCGCTGCCGCGACGTGCAGGCGGTGCTGGCCTGGCTGCCCCAGGCGGCACCCGAATCGCTGAGGCGGCTGCAGCTGGCGGCTGCGCAGATGGGGCAGCTGCTGTGGGTGTTCCGCCCGGCCAGGGCGCGCCAGCAGGCCTCTCCCGCGCCGCTGCGGTTGTGGGTCGAGGCCGTCGATGGCTCGGGTGGCGCGCAGATGCAGGTGCAGGTGCTCAAGCGCCGTGGGCCGCCCATGGAGCAACCCCTGGCGCTGCCTGCCAGCCATGCGGCGCTGGCCCGGGTGCTGGCCGCGTCGGCAGCACGCGGGGAGGGGCGGCGCGCCCCACAGCAGCCAGCCCGGCCTGCCGTGGTGCTGCCATTGGCGGCGTGGCGGGATCGCCTGCCAGTAGGAGGTGTGCAGCATGCACTGGATCGCATGGCCGTTGCCGCCAACCCCCACTGACAGCCATACCGACCCTGGCGTGGCATTGCTGTCGGCCACAGCCGGGCCGCGCCAGCCCTTGCCGCAGGCCCCGCATGCGCTCTGGTGGGCGCTGCAGTTCACGCCGCGCGTGGCGAGCGTGGAGGGCGAGGCTTTGTTGCTGGAGGTCTCGGCCACCGAACGCCTGTGGGGCGGGCGCGAGGCACTGTTGGCACAACTGCAGCTGCGCAGCCCGCCATGGTCCGCCGAACCGCCCGCGGCAACGGGCAACCCATCGCATGGACCTGTGCCGCAGGAATGCCCTGCCGCCAGATGCCCAACCCCTTTTGCCGAGGCGCCCACCTCGCTGCAGGCCCTGGCCCTGCTGCGCCTGCAGCTGGCAGGCCAGCCCCTGCCCAGGCACCTGCCCGATGGCCTGCCGCTGCATACCCTGACGGCGCTGCACCCGCACCTGCCCAGCCTGGCACGCATGGGCTGCCGCACCTGGGGCGCCTTGCGCGCGCTGCCGCGCGACGGCGTGGCCCGGCGTCTGGGCGCGGCCGTGCTGCTGGCGCTGGACCGGGCTTACGGCCATATCGCCCACAACCACGCCTGGGTGGAGTTGCCCGAGCGTTTCGAGTTGACGGCCGAGCTGCCCGCGCTCGCCACCTCGGCCGACGCCTTGCTGTGGTCCGCCAGCCGCCTGCTGTCGGCCCTGCAGGCTTGGCTGCAGGCGCGCCAGCAGGGCGTTCTGGCGCTGGAGCTGGCCTGGCGGCACGACCTGCGCCGGGTCGATGGCGTGCTCATTGCCCCCTGGCATGCACTGCCCGTGCGCACCGCCCAGCCCACGCACGAGCTGGCCCACCTGCGCCGCCTGCTGGCCGAGAACCTGGCGCGCACGCCCCTGGCTGCGCCGGCCAACCAGATCACGCTGCGCGCGCTGGAGACCGCGCCCTTGCACCATGCCAGCGCCCACCTGCTGCCGCCCGACGGATCGTCGGCCGCCGGTGACCAGGAGGGCGAGGCCTGGCACCAGTTGGTCGAGCGCCTCTCGGCCCGCCTGGGGGCCGGGCAGGTGCAGTCCGTCACCCTGCTCGCAGACCACCGGCCCGAATGCATGCAGCGCTGGCAGCCCATGGCGAGCACGGCGTCAGGGACCGCTGTGGCCAAGGTGCTGCACGCAGCGCATGCGCCCGAGGCCGTGCTGTGGCCCACCTGGCTGCTGCGCACCCCGCAGCGCCTGGACATGCGGGGCCACCGGCCGTGCTACCAGGGCCCGCTGAGCCTGCTGGCCGGGCCGCACCGCTTCGATGCCGCCTGGTGGGAGGAGGGGGCCTGCGCCCAACCAACAGGTGAGAACGATGGCAGCCAGCCTCCGGAAAGCCGCAGCGGACTGGTGCAGCGCGACTACTTCGTGGCCCTGAGCCCTGTGGCCGGACGCGTCTGGATCTTTCGCGAACGGCTGGCGCATGCGCCTGCGGGGGCGTCGCGCGACCGCTGGTTCCTGCAAGGCCTGTATGCGTGATGGAAACCCACCATGACCCATACCCTTCCTGATCGCCCACCAGTCAGTCCCGCCGCACCGCTGGCCTTGCCGGACTATGCCGAGCTGCACTGCATCTCCAACTTCAGCTTCCAGCGCGGCGCCTCGCAGCCCCAGGATCTGGTGGCGCGCGCGGCCGAGCTGGGTTACCGGGCCCTGGCGCTGACCGACGAATGCTCGGTGGCCGGCGTGGTACGGGCCCATGGCCCGGCCAAGGCGCTGGGCCTGCAGTTCATACCGGGCAGCGAGTTCGTATACCCCGGCTTTCGGCTGGTGGCGCTGCCGCGCAACATCGAGGGCTGGGGCAATCTGTGCGAGTTCATCAGCGCCGCGCGGCGCACCGCGCCCAAGGGCACCTACGAGCTGGGGCCGGTGTCCGACGTGGCCCAGCTGCAGCACTGCGAGCTGCTGCTCATGCCCGACCGCAGCGTGCAGCATGCGATGGACACCGCTGCACTGCTGGCCTGTGTGGAACAGGCGCAGGCGAGCTTCGGCCAGCGCTTCTGGCTGGGGGTGGAGCTGCTGCTCGGGCCCGACGACGACCTGTGGCTGGCCACCTTGCAGCAGGTGTCGCGCCAGACCGGTGTGCCCCTGGTGGCTGCGGGCGACGTGCACATGCACCTGCGCTCGCACAAGCCGCTGCAGGACGTGATCACCGCCGTGCGCCAGGGCTGCACCGTGGCCGAATGCGGCTTTGCGCTGCAGCCCAATGCCGAACGCCACCTGCGCCAGCGCGTGCGCCTGGCCGGCATCTACCCGCCCGAGCTGCTCGCGGCCACGCTGGAGATTGCGGCGCGCTGCACCTTCAGCCTCGACGAGATCAAGTACCAGTACCCGCTGGAGGCTGTGCCTGAGGGGATGACGCCTGCGGAGGGCCTGGCCTGGCTGACCTGGGAGGGCGCGCGCAGCCGCTACCCGCAAGGCGTGCCGGACAAGGTGGTGGCGCAGATATTGCGCGAGCTCGCGCTGATCGCCGACTGCAAGTACGAGATGTACTTCCTCACCGTGCACGACATCGTGCGCTTTGCGCGCGGCGAGGGCATCCTGTGCCAAGGCCGCGGCTCTGCCGCCAACTCCGCCGTGTGCTACTGCCTGGGCATTACCGAGGTGGACCCCGAGCGCACCAAGCTGCTGTTCGAGCGCTTCATCAGCAAGGAGCGCAAGGAGCCACCCGATATCGACGTGGACTTCGAGCACAACCGACGCGAAGAGGTCATCCAGTACGTCTACACCAAGTACGGCCGCGACCGTGCCGCCATTGCCGCCGTGGTCACCAGCTACCGCACCCGCAGCGTGCTGCGCGACGTGGGCAAGGCCCTGGGCGTGCCTGCGGCGCTGGTCGATTCGTTTGCCAAGGAGCACCACTGGTTCGACGAAGAATTCGCTGCGCACCGCCTGCAGGAGATGGCGCAGGACATGGGCGAACCCATCAGCCTGCATACCGCCGAGTTGTGGCTGCAGTTGTCGGTGCAGCTCAAGGGCTTTCCGCGCCACCTGAGCCAGCATGTGGGGGGTTTCGTGCTCACGCAGGGGTTGCTCACGCGCATCGTGCCGGTAGAGAACGCCGCCATGGTCGACCGCTCCATCATCCAGTGGGACAAGGACGACCTGGACGACATGGGCCTCATGAAGGTGGATGTGCTGGCCCTGGGCATGCTCAGCGCGCTGCGCCGCTGCCTGAACCTGCGCGCCGACCTGCGCGGCGAGCGCTGGTCGCTGGCCCAGGTGCCGGCCGAAGACCCTGCCACCTACAACATGATCTGCGCCGCCGACACCGTGGGCGTGTTCCAGATTGAAAGCCGCGCCCAGATGAGCATGCTGCCGCGCCTGCGGCCAAAGGTGTTCTACGACCTGGTGGTGGAGGTCGCCATCGTGCGGCCGGGGCCCATCCAGGGCGGCATGGTGCATCCTTACCTGCAGGCACGCGAAAAGCAGCGCAAGGGCGAGCCCTTGAAGCTGGAGAGTGAAGAGCTCGGTGAGGCATTGGAGCGCACGCTGGGCATTCCCATCTTCCAGGAGCAGGTGATGCAGATCGCGATGATCGCCGCCAAATTTTCCGCATCGGAGGCCGATGCGCTGCGCCGGTCCATGGCCGCATGGAAACGCACGGGCGGGGTACACCATTTCGAGAAGCGGCTGATCGACGGCATGGTGGACAACGGGTACAAGCTGGATTTCGCCCAGCGCGTCTTCAAGCAGATGCTGGGTTTCGGCGAATATGGTTTCCCCGAAAGCCATGCCTACAGCTTTGCCCTGCTGGCCTACAGCAGCAGCTGGCTCAAATGCCACGAGCCCGCCTGCTTCCTGGCGGCGCTGCTCAACTCGCTGCCCATGGGCTTCTACACCGCCTCGCAACTGGTGCAGGATGCACGGCGCCATGGCGTGCGCGTGCTGCCCATCGACGTGACCTGCAGCGACTGCGATTGCACGCTGGAGGGCACGCCCGAAATGCTGCAGCCCGCCAAGGGTCTGCCCGCACCACCGCTGCCCCAGCCCGCGGTGCGCCTGGGCCTGCGCCTGGTGGGCAGCCTGGAGACAGCCGCGGCAGAACGCTTGGTCGAGGCCCGTGTGCAGGACGGCCCCTTTGCCAGTACCGAAGACCTGGCCCTGCGCGCCCGCCTGACCCATCAGGACATGCAGGTGCTGGCTGCGGCCGATGCGCTGGCCCGCCTGTCGGGCCACCGGCGCCAGCAGATGTGGGATGCTTCGGCCCAGCACACCGCACCCGCCCTGCTGCGCGATGTGCCGGTGCACGAGGCCCCGCTGCAGCTGCCCGAGGCGCCCGAGGGCGAGGAGATCCTGTTCGACTATGCGGCCACCGGCCTCACCTTGCGCCGCCACCCGCTGGCGCTGCTGCGCAACCGGCTCGCGCGCTGGCGCCTGCTCACGGCGCTGCAACTGCGCAATGTGCCCGATGGCCGGCAGGTGCGCGCCTGCGGCATCGTCACCGTGCGCCAGCGGCCGGGCTCGGCCAAGGGCACCATGTTCGTCACGCTGGAGGACGAGACCGGCCCCGTCAACGTCATCGTCTGGCCAGCGATGGTGGAGCAGTGGCGCGATGCCATCCTGCGCTCACGCCTGCTGGCCGTGCAGGGGGTGTGGCAGTGCAGCCGGCATGGGGAGGATGAAGAAAAAGGGAAAGGCGTCGCGGGAGAGGCCTTCGTGGTGCGCCACCTGGTGGCCCAGCGCTTCAAGGACCTGACCCCGCTGCTGGGCCGCATGGCCGGGGCACTCGATGGCAGCCGGGACTTCCATTGAGACGGATTTGCCTTTGACCGTCTAGCGTCGTTGGTTCGCCTTGCCATACGATCAAATGCAAATCCGTATGAGCGCTGCAGCTACTGCCCTTTCAGATAAGCGCCCGGGTCCATGAAAAAGGCCTTCTTGGTCCCCTGGGTCGCCCCATCGATCTTCCACGGCGCGGGCAGCAGCCGCACGATGGAGTAGTGCAGGTGCGGCGGCTTGCCCTGGGCATTGCCGCTGGCGCCCACGGTGCCGATGGGGCTGCCCGACGCCACCGGCGCCAGCGCATGGGTGCTGATGCGGTCCAGGTGGGCGAAGTAATGAAGCCGCCAGCGGGGGCCGAGCACCAGCACCACCTTGCCGCCTTTGGCGATCTCACCGGTGAAGAGCACGATGCCGTCCGTGGTGCTGAGCACCGGCGTCCCCGTCTTGCCGAAGATGTCGATGCCCTTGTGCACGCCCGACGTGCCCCAGGGCTCGAACCAGAACGACTGGGCATTCCAGTCCTTCGTGGAGGCTCCGGCCACGGGGATGCGGATGCGTTCAGGGATGATCAGGCCCATGAGCAACAGCCCGAGCAGGGCCAGGCCCACGGATTGGAGAGTCTTCATGCAGGGGGGCGCACCGCATCGACCATGCAGCGCGCCGGCGGGCAAAAGGGAGGATTATTCCCGCATTGCGCCTGTCCAGTGACCGCAGGCTGGCTCAGCGCGCTGGTCGCTGCCGGCTGGCGGCATCCCGTGCGGGCTGCGATGCCGTGCCTGCAGCGCCCTCGGCACCAGGCTTCACAGGCTCCTTGGCCAGGTCCAGCAGCGGCTTGCAGTAGGTGTCGTCATCGGCGGCCGGCACGGTGACCGGTATCAGCGCCAGGGCCACCGGTGCCGCTACCGCCGCTACCACCGCAGCGCCCGCGCGCAGCAGCAGCGGTCCGGGTTCCACCCCTACATCCGGGTTGCCAAAGGTGCCCTTGACATACAGCGGGGTGCGCAGCGAGAAAAACTTCCACTCCAGCGACTCGGGCTTGATGCGCAGGTTCATCGCTTCCGTACCCAGATCAATGGTGCCGGTGGCCTCGATCACCGCGTCGTCGGTGCTCATCTTCACCACGCGCGTCTGCGCCAGGCCATCGACCACGGTGAAGTCGGCCACCGCGCAGCGCAGGCGTACCTCCTTGTCATCGCCGAACAGCTTGCCCACGATGATGCTGCCCACGTTCAGGGATGCCAGGTCCAGCATCTGCTTGCTCAGCGTGCCCTCGCGCACGTACAGGCGCGCCTCTCCCGTGCCCTTGCCCAGGAGGTCGGCCACGTTGTTGCCGCTGCTGCGCAGTGCCACGGCGCCATCCATGCGACCAAAGCTTTTTTTCATCAGTTCCACCTTGGGGAACAGTGCGGCCAGCTGAAGTCCTTCCACCTTGCCGCGTATCTGTGCCTTGAGGGGGGGCGTGCGGCCATCGATGATGACCTCTGATTCGATCTTGCCCTTGGCCACGCCAAAGGTCAGCGGCGCGAGCCTGAGTTGCGCGTTGTCCATCACCGCACGCAAGCTCAGGTCTTCCAGCGGCAGGCTTTCGGATCGGATGATGTGCTCTCCCTTGAACGCGATGTCCATGTCCATGGCACTCCAGCGCTCGGCCGCAAAGTTGGCGTCCGGCAGCACCTTGCCATCGGTCTTGCCACGGTGGGTGTTGCTGGCTTTGGCGGTACCCAACGCCGGTCCCAGGTCCGCCAGGCGCAACTGGCTGGATGTGACCCTGCCCGTGAGTTTGGGTCGCGGCTTGCCCGAGGTGTATTTCAGGTCGCCCTGCAGATCGCTCTGGCCCACCTTGCCCCGAAAGTCGCTGTAGCTCCACACGGCGCGTTCGGGTTCCAGGCTGCCGGTCAGGCGCCCGCGCGTTTCGAACGGCGGCGTGCTGGGCAGCACCAGGCCCGTTACCTCGTACAGGTCGGCCATGCTGTCGGCCTTGAGCATCACATCGAAGTCCATGCCGGACAGCGCCCCGGGATTGGCCAGGATGCCCTCGGCCGACAGTGCTGCGCTGCCCGCAGTGGCTTCGATCTGCAGCGGGTAGTTGACCACCTTGTCGCGCAGGCTGATCACCTGGCCAGCCCGGCCGCGGCCCTCAACCTGTGCCTTGGCAATGCGGCCCTGCAGCTCGAATTGCAGGCCATAGGGCACGGCCGTGCTGCTCGCACTGCTTTTGCTGGCTACCACATCGCGCGAAGCCGCAGCCTCGGCCGAGGAGGCCGCCGCCGACGCGGGAAGAATGGATGCCTTGGCCGCCTTCGCGCTGCCTGCCTGTGCCGGATCCACCGGCTCCGTGGTGTTCACCTGCGCCTGCAGGTCCACGTCCTTCTGGGCATCGGCATAGGCCAGCAGCCCCTGGTTGACCACCAGCCGGCCCACGTCAAAGGTCCAGCGGCTCTTGGGGGCGTCTTCGTCCTTGTGCTTGAAGGTCCAGTTGTTGCTGCCGTCCTTGGTGCGGGCAAGGGCGATCTCCGGATCGGTCAGAGCCACGGTATCGATGGCCAGGTGGCGCGAGAGCAGCGGCAGCAGGCTGACAGAAGCACTGACGCTGCCGATGCGGGCCATGGTCGCGGTGCCGGGCAGGGTAGCCGTGGTCAGCGGCGTGAATGCAGAAGCCGATCTTGCCGAGGCGGCACTGGCAGGGGCTCTGGCAGCGGTGGTGTCTTGTTCCTTGTCGCTCCCCTTGGCCTTGCCTTTCTGCTTGCCATCGCCGCTGAAAGGGGGCTCGAACCCTGCCGGGTTGTCCATCACCAGGCGCTCGGCCTTCACCGTCACGCCAGGTACCCAGCGGCGCCAGCCTTCTTCCAGCGGCTGCGGCCAGCGCCAGGCAGCCGACAGGTCGCCTTCGATCACGAAGCGCCGGCCCGTGGCCTCGCTGACCTTTTCATTGACCAAAGGCTTGTAGCGGTTCCAGTCCATCAGCGACAGCACCACGCCGATCAGGATGGCCAGGCCCACGAGCAGACCTGCCAGCACAAGCACCCACTTCACCGCCCGGTGCAAAGGCTTGCGGGCAGGGCGGCCGGCCGCCGGGGGCGGGGTGGGCATGTCGGTCGATGGCGTAGCGGGCATGGGGGGCAGGTGTCATCCAAAAGCGCGAAGATCGGAGCACTTGCTGCAGGCCAGCGGCCTGTTGGGTGCGGTTGGGCCGATGCTAGCCCGCAACGGCCCTGCCAGGTCGCCCGTGTAACCAACTGCAGCCCTTGTCCTACAGCCCTGGCGCGGCGCTGGCTGCGCGGGCCGTGGACGCCTTGCTGCTGCGGGCCTCCGCCTGGACGGCGTGAAAAGACTGGCGGCTGTAACGGGCCGGCGGTGGGGAAGGCCTTCTAGAATGCGCCACCATGCACAGCCCCCGCCATCATTTCGCCCCGCCCATGCGCGACGGCGTGGGTGCGAGTTGCGTGGTGCTGCCCACCCACGGGCAAGGCAGCATGCTCGACTTCCTGGCCGAGCGCCTGCCCGCGGTGGACCGCGCCGCATGGCAGGCCCGCATGCAGGCCGGCGACGTGGTGGACGAGCGCGGTGCCCCGGTCGAACCCGCCCGCCCCTTCGAAGGCGGGCTGCGCGTGTACTACTACCGCCACCTCGACGACGAGCCCGAAGTGCCGTTCACAGAAACCGTGCTCTACCAGGACGAGCACCTGCTCGTGGCCGACAAGCCGCACTTCATGCCCGTCACGCCCTCGGGCCGCTACCTGCAGCACACGCTGCTGGTGCGCCTCAAGCGCCGCCTGGGCCTGCCCGAACTGTCGCCCCTGCACCGCATCGACCGCGACACGGCCGGGCTGGTGCTGTTCTCGGTGCAGCAGCGCACGCGCGGCGCCTACCAGGCCCTGTTCCGTGACCGCACCATCACCAAGCACTACGAGGCGGTGGCGCCCTGGCGCGACGACCTGGTCTTTCCGCGCGAGCACCGAAGCCGCATGGAAGAAAGCCCCCAGTTCTTTCGCATGCACGAGGTGCCGGGCGAGCCCAACAGCCAAACCCACATGGAAGTATTGGAGAGGAGGGGCGACTGGGCGCTGTACCGTCTGTCGCCCATCACCGGCAAGCGCCACCAGCTGCGCGTGCACATGGCAGCGCTGGGTCTGCCCCTGCGCAACGACCCGTTCTACCCGGTGGTCAATGATCCGCCGGAGGGCGACTACTCGCGCCCGCTTCAGCTGCTGGCACGCTCGCTGGCATTCACCGATCCGCTCACGGGCGATGGCCGGCAATTCGCCAGCCGGCTGCAGCTCAATACACTGGATTGATCAGCCGCGCGGCACGCTGCCCCGGGCCACGGCATCAACGTAGACGTTGCCGCCGCTCGAGATGTGCCGGCACATATGGCGGTCGGCCGCATCTTCGTCACCATCGAGGATGGCCTTCATGATGTCCTTGTGCTCGGCCAGCGAGTTGCGCACCCGGTTGGGCCGGTCGAACAGCGAGCGCTGCGGGTGCCGCATGCGCAGGCGCATCTGGCGCAGCTGGCGCGACAGCACCTCGTTGAGGCTGCCGTCGTAGATGGTCTGGTGGAACCAGCGGTTGGCCTCTTCATAGGCCACGGAATCGTCCTTGGCGGCCGCGGTCTCGCAGGCCTGGAAGGAGGCCTGCAGGTCCCGGCGCAAGGCCGCCGGCATGCGCCGTGCCGACAGGCGCGCGGCCAGGCCTTCGAGCTCGGTGAGCATCTCCAGCATGGCCACGTACTCGGTCAGTGAAAGGGTCGCGACCACCGCGCCGTGGCGCGGCACCATCTCCACCAGGCCGGCGGTGGCCAACTGCTGGATGGCCTCGCGTGCCGGGGTGCGCGAGACCTCGAAGCGCTCCATCAGTTCCTGCTCGTCGATGCTGCAGCCGGCATAGAGCTTGCCGGAGATGATCTCTTCCTCCAGGGCCTCGCGGATCTTGTCGCTGAGGTTGACGCGGGGCGGTGTTGTGGTAGTGGTGGCCATGTTCGTAGAGGCCGAATGATAATGCGCGGGCGGCCGCATCTTGGCCTGGCTCAGGTGCTTATGGTGGCCGCGCGTTGCCGCTCCTGCAGCACATCGCCAAACAATTGCAGGCGCGCTGCGGCAAACGCCGGGCGCTGCTGCATGGCCTGCCACCAGCGGTGCACGAGCGGGTGGGAAGATTCGGCCAGGGCCGCGGGCTCGATCTCCGCAATGCGCGCGATGAAGGGCGCGGCGGCAATGTCCGCCAGCGAGTAATTTGCGCCCATCAGCCACGGCGAAGAGGGCGCCAGCATGCCTTCCATGCGGTCCACCAGCAGCAGCAGCTTGCGCAGGGCCTCGGCCTTTTCCTCCTCGGTATAGGGCTTGCGGGCAATGCGCACCCAGGCCTCGCGCCGCTCGGCGGTGGGGATGCGTGCCAGCTTGTCCTGCAGTTCCTGATCGCTCCACTGCTGTGCGGTGGACTGCAGCATCAGGCTCCAGTTCAGGATCAGCAGGTGGGGCAGCGACTTCTCGTCGGTCCAGCGCACGAAGTTGCGCATCTGTGCCAGTTCGTAAGGATCGGCGGGGCGCAGCGGGGGCTCTGGGGCAATGTCGTCCAGGTACTCGCAGAGGGTCGAGCTTTCGTGCAGGAAGCGGCCGGGCGATATTTCAAGCGCCGGCACCACCCCATTGGGGTTCATGGCCAGGAATTCGGGTGCGTGCTGTTCCTGTTTGCTCAGGTCCACGGCCACGCTCTCGTAGGGGATGTTCTTTTCGGCAAGGCACAGGCGCACGCGGCGCGAGGCGCTCGACAGCCAGGCATGGAAGAGTCTCATGGGAAGGGTCCAGTGCGTCAGGGGATGAGGACGGGGGCGCCGGTGGTGGCGCGGCTTTCGAGGTCGCGGTGTGCGCGCTGCACCTCGGCCAGCGGGTAGCGCTGGCCTATTCCCAGCCGCACATGGCCGTCGCGCACGGCATCGAAGAAGGCCTGGGCCGACGCGCGCAGCTCGGCCGGGTCGGCCACGAAGCTGCGCAGGGTGGGGCGGCACACGCTGAGTGACTTCGCATGCAGGATCTGCAGGTCGAAGGCTTCCACGTCGCCCGATGCCGTGCCGTAGTTGACCGCCAGCCCGCGCGGGCGCAGGCACTGCAGCGAGGGCAGAAAGACGTCCTTGCCCACCGCGTCGTACACCACGCCCACTCCCACACCGCCGGTGAGCTCCAGGGTGCGGGCCACGAAGTCCTCG
This sequence comes from Acidovorax sp. LjRoot66, assembly GCF_964253305.1. Lineage (NCBI taxonomy): Bacteria > Pseudomonadati > Pseudomonadota > Betaproteobacteria > Burkholderiales > Comamonadaceae > Acidovorax > Acidovorax sp. LjRoot66. The sequence continues at coordinate 4,860,640 of NZ_CAXUQU020000001.1, read as the reverse complement.
CGGCGGTAGTCGATCACGTGGTGGCAGCCATGCGCCAGCGCCACCTCGGCCTTGGCGGCCGAACCCACGGTGCCGATCACCGTGGCCCCCAGTGCGCGGGCCCATTGCGACAGGATGAGCCCCATGCCGCCTGCGGCTGCATGCACCAGCACCGCGTCGCCGGGGTGCACCACGTGCAGGCGGCGCAGCAGGTACTCGGCCGTGAGTCCGCGCAGCAGGTTGGCGCCCGCGATGTCTCCTGGTATCCAGTCCGGCAGCACCACCACCCGGTGCGCTGGCACGTTGCGCGTGACCTGGTAGGCGCCCGGATGCAGGTAGGCCACTGCCTGGCCTGGCGCGAAGGCCGTGACTCCCGAGCCCACTGCCTCTACCACGCCTGCCCCTTGCGCACCGGGGGTGACGGGGAAGGGCGTGGCCGAGTGCGGGCCGTGGCCGCCGCGCCGCTGGTAGATGTCCGCGAAATTGAGGCCGATGGCCGTCTGGCGGATCTGGACTTCGCCTGCGGCGGGGGGAGGAACGTCGATCTGCACAGGTTCTAGCACGTTGGCTTCCCCGTGGCGATGGATGTGGATGGAAAGGCTTTTTGTCATGGCAGCACCATTAGAACCTTCGGCATGCTATAAAAAAATACATACAAACCATTAGTGTATTTTTATAAACATCATGTGCATACTTAAAAAAGGCCGACACCGATCGGTCACCAACGATCAGGAGACAACCCATGTTCTTGCGCAGACGAGAGTTCGGTGTGATGGCGGCCAGCGCACTGGCCTTTCCCGCGATAGTCCGGGCACAGGCCCCCGCCCTGGCAGCCCTGCACGATGCTGCCCGCAAGGAGGGCGAGCTCACTTGGTATACGGTGCCCCAGACCTCCGAGGTGGCTGAGAAGATGGGCCGCACCTTCACGGCGCGCTACCCGGGCATCAAGGTCAACGTGGTACGCACCACGGCGCAGGTGGCCTACCAGCGCCTGAACCAGGACCTCAAGGCCGGCACGCCCAACTGCGACGTGTTCACCTCCACGGACCTAGCGCACTACGTGGACCTCAAGGGCCGCAACCTGCTGCTCAAGTTTCTGCCGGCCGCCGTGGCCCGGCAGGACAAGCGCGTGCAGAACATGGACCCGGACGGCTACTTCCACGCATCGAGCTGCTTCATGATGGGCCTGGTCTACAACACCCAGAAGGTCTCGGCCGCCGCGGCCCCCAAAAGCTGGGCCGACCTGCTCGACCCGAAATGGAGCGGCGCTGCCCTGGTGGCGCACCCCGCCTACAGCGGCGCGGCCGGCGCCTGGTGCATCGAGATGCGCAAGCTCTACGGCGACGACTTCTTCAAGAAGCTGGCCGCCAACAAGGCGCACGTCAGCCGCTCGACCATCGACGCGGTGACGGCGGTGATCTCCGGCGAGTCCTCCGTTTCCGCCGGGCCCATGAGCCTGGCCGCCCGCTCCGCAGCCAAGGGCAACCCGGTGGCCACGCTGGCGCCCAAGGAAGGGCCGGTGCTGATCCTCTCGCCCACGGGCATCCTGGCCAACACGCGCCGGCCCCATGCGTCCAGGCTGTTCATGGAGTGGATGCTGGGCAGCGAAGACACCGAACGCATCTCGGTCGAGGAGTTCAGCGTGCCGCTGCGCGCCAACGCCAAGCCCGCGCCCGGTGTGATCGGCCTGGGCGACGCCAATCCGCTGCTGGCGCCCACGCCGCCGCAGATGGTCGCGCAGATCCCCAAGGTGATCGATGCCTGGCGGGAGGCCTTCGGTGTCTGACGCCATGGTCCTCCATCCACCCGCCATGCGCCGTGCCGCCGGCCGCCTGGGCGATCCCTCGGTCTGGCTGTTCGGTGCCCTCATCGTGGTGCTGGTCCTGCTGGTGGCCAACCCCATCCTGCGCCTGGTGTGGGACAGCTTCCACACTGCAGACGGTCAGTGGTCGCTGCAGAGCTACGTGCAGGCACTGGGCCGCGGCCGCCATCTGCAGGCACTGCTCAACTCGCTGTACCTTGGGGTGGCCGTCACGGCCATCGCGCTGGCCCTGGGCGTGCCGTTGGCGCTCGCCGTCTCGCGCACCAACATGCCGGGCCGCGGCTTCACGCACCTGAGCGTGCTGGCGGCGTTCGTCATGCCCAACTTCCTCGGCGCCATCGCCTGGATCCTGCTGGCCGGGCCGAACGCCGGCTGGCTCAACCGCCTGGTCGTCGAGCTCACCGGGCTGCAGAAGGGGCCGTTCAACATCTTCAGCTTCTGGGGCCTGGCCTTCGTCATCGCGCTCTATACCTACCCGCTGATCTACGTGTTCACCAAGTCGGCCCTCGACCTGGTGTCCACCGAGCTGGAGGATGCCGCGAGCATCCACGGGGCCGGCAAGTTCCAGACCATGGCGCGCGTCACCTTGCCCCTGGTGCTGCCGTCCATCATCGGCGCGGCCATCCTGATCTTTCTGGAGGCGATTGCCCTGTACGGCACGCCCGCGCTGATCGCCATCCCCGCGCGCATCAACCTGGCCACCACGCAGATCGTCTCCTTCTTCCAGTACCCGCTGCAGGTGGAGCAGGCAGCGGCGTTCTCCATGCCCATCCTGCTGCTCACCATCGTCATGCTCATGCTGCAGCGCAGGCTGCTGGCGCGGCGCGGCTATGTGTCGGTGTCGGGCAAGGGCGGCGAGCGGCGGCCTTTCGACATCGGTGGGTGGAGGTGGCTGCTGCTGGCGTACTCGGGCCTGGTGGCGCTGCTCTCGGTGGTGATGCCGCTGGCCATTCTCGTCCTGGCGTCGGTGTCCAAGGCCTGGGGCAAAGGCCTGGCGCTCGACAACCTTACCTGGGACAACTTCTACGGCATCTTCTTCGAGCAGCTCACGGTGCGCTCGGCCATCGTCAACACGGTGCTGTACTCGGGCGCCACGGCACTGGTGTGCGTGGGCATGGGCATCTGCATCGCCTATGCCACGCAGCGGCGCATCACGCCGTTCCCGGTGTTCGTGCAGTTCCTGGCGCTGGCCCCCGTGGCCGTGCCGGGGCTCATCCTGGCCATCGGTCTCTATGCCGCGTATGCCGGCCCGCCGTTCTCGCTGTACGGCATGGGCGTGCTGATCGTGATCGCCTTCACCACGCGCTTTTTGCCCATCGCGGTGGCGGCCAGCTCGGCGGGGGTGCGCGCCCTCAACCCCGAGCTGGAAGAGGCCGTGCGCATCCTGGGCGGCAGCCGCATTACCGTGCTCACGCGGGTGGTGGCGCCGCTGCTCAAGAAGACGCTGCTGGGTGCATTCGTGCTCGTGTTCGTGATCTGCACCAAGGAGCTGTCCACGGCGGTTTTCCTCACCGGGCCGGGCTCGCGCGTGGTCTCGGTGCTCACGCTGGACCTGAGCGAGCAGGGCAACTACGAGACGCTGGCCGCCATGGGCGTGGTGCTGGTGGTGATCGTCACCGTGGTCGTGGCCATCGGCATGAAGCTCGCGGGGCGCGACTTCATGCTGCGCCGGGGTTGATGAACTGAGGAATCAAAAAATATGTCCAAACTCGAACTCAAAGACCTGCGCAAGAACTACGGCAGCGCGTCCGTGGTGGATGGCGTCTCGCTGCAACTGCGGCGCGGCGAACTCGTCACCTTGCTCGGCCCCTCGGGCTGTGGCAAGACCACCACCTTGCGCATGATCGCCGGCTTCATCGAACCGAGCGCCGGCGCCATCCTGGTGGACGGGCGCGAGATATCGTCGCCCACCCGCTCGGTGGCGCCCGAGCACCGCGGCATGTCCATGATCTTCCAGAGCTATGCCATCTGGCCCAACATGACCGTGGCCGAGAACGTCGGCTTCGGCCTGCAGGTGCGCAAGACACCTGCTGCCGAGACCGCGCAGCGCGTCAAGGAGATGCTCGACGTGGTAAAGCTCGGCCCCTACGCGCAGCGCTACCCGGCCGAACTGTCGGGCGGCCAGCAGCAGCGCGTGGCCCTGGCCCGCGCCATGATCGTGCGGCCCGAGGTGCTGCTGCTCGACGAGCCGCTGTCCAACCTCGATGCCAACCTGCGCGAAGAGATGGCCGCCGAGATCCGCCGCCTGCACGACGAGTTCCGCTTCACCACGGTCTACGTCACGCACGACCAGACCGAGGCCATGGCCATCTCCGACCGCATCGCCGTGCTGCACCAGGGCCGCCTGGAGCAGATCGACACGCCCTGGAACCTCTACAACCGCCCGCAGACGCCCTTCGTCGCGGGCTTCATCGGCAAGACCAACCTGGTGCAGGGGGCGGTGCAGGGCGGGCACATGCGGCTCGACGGCCTGCCCGATGGCATTCCCCTGCAGGCCGGACAGGATGGCGACCGCGCCAGCCTGCAGGCCTCCATCCGCCCGCAGTCGTTGTACCTGGGCGCCGGGCCCGATGGCGCCGTGCCGCTGGGTGCCGTGTCGGTCGTGGGCCGCACCTACCTGGGCGAGTACTGGCACTACCTGGTGCAGCCCAGCGCGGGCGGCGCGCCGCTCAAGGTCCACGCAGCGCCGTCCCTGGTGCTGGAGATCGGGCAGCAGTCGATGGTGTACGTGGACCCCCACGCCGTGGCGGCGGTGCAGTGATGTCTTCGAGAAACGAATTGCCCATGCAAGCCAACCCTGCCAATACCACCTTGCCACTGTCGGGCTACCGCGTGCTCGACCTCACCATCGCGCGCGCCGGCCCCGTGGCCGTGCGCCTGCTGGCCGACTGGGGCGCCGACGTGGTGCGCATCGACCCGCCCGACCGCAAGCCCACGCTGGGGCCGCGCCGCGGCTCCGACGAGCAGAACCTGCACCGCAACAAGCGCAGCCTGAGCGTCAACCTCAAGACCGCCGAGGGCATGCGCGTTTTGCGCCAACTGGTGGAGCGCAGCGACGTGGTGGTGGAGAACTTCCGCTCCTCGGTCAAGCAGCGCCTGGGCCTGACCTACGAGGCCCTCTGCGCCGTGAACCCGCGCATCATCCTGGCCAGCATCTCGGGCTTTGGGCAGACCGGCCCGTATGCCGAGCGGCCGGGGCTCGACCAGATCGTGCAGGGCATGAGCGGGCTGAGCTCCGTCACCGGCGAGCCCGGGCGCGGCCCGTACCGCACGGGCATCGCCATCTCGGACACCACGGCCGGCATGTTCCTGGGCCAGGGCATCCTGCTGGCGCTGCTGCACCGCGAGCGCACGGGCCAGGGCCAGTGGGTACACACCTCGCTGCTCGAAGCCATGCTCAACAAGCTCGACTTCCAGGGTGCGCGCTACACGGTGGACGGCAAGGTGCCGCGCCAGGAGGGCAATTCGCACCCCACGCTGGTGCCCATGGGCACCTTCGAGGCGCGCGACGGGCAGGTCAACATCTGCGGGCCCGGCGCCGCCATGTGGGGCAAGCTGTGCGACTTCCTGCAGGCACCGCACCTGGCGCAGGACGAGCGCTACAAGGACCAGCCCTCGCGCCTGGCCCACCGGCGCGAGCTGGAAGAGGCCATCAGCGCGATCACCCGCCAGTTCGGCGTGGCCGACTTGGTGGAGCGCCTGAACCAGGCCGGCGTGCCCTGCGGGCCGGTGTATGACATCGGCCAGGCCTTCGAGGATGTGCAGGCAAAGCACCTGCGCATGACACGCCCGGCGCCGCATGCCGAGATGGGCGCACTGCAGCTGCTGCGCTCGCCCATCAACCTGTCGGCCTGCGCGCATGCCGAGGCCTTCCACCGCGCCGCACCCGATGCCGGCGAGCACACCGACGACGTGCTGCGCGAGCTGGGCTACACCGATGAGTCGATCAAAGCTCTGCGCAGCGAAGGGGCCGTAGCATGAGCACGATGGACCTGGGGACCGCGCGCATCCTGGCCGAGGTGCAGGATGGCGTGGGCTGGATCACCTTCAACCACCCCGAGCGGCGCAACGCCATGTCGCTGGACATGTGGCAGGGCCTGGGCATCGCGGCCGAGGCCTTCGAGCGCGACCCGGCCGTGCGTGCCGTGGTCATGAAGGGCGCAGGCGGCAAGGCCTTTGTCTCGGGCGCCGACATCTCGGAATTCGAGCAGCACCGGGCCGACGCGCAGCAGAAGCAGACCTACGACGCCATCGCCGCACGCGGCCATGCCGGGCTGGCTGCGCTGAGCAAGCCTCTGATTGCGATGATCGAAGGCTACTGCGTGGGTGGCGGGCTGGCGATCGCGCTCGCGGCGGACGTGCGCTTTGCTGCTTCATCCTCGCGCTTTGCCATCCCCGCCGCCCGGCTGGGCCTGGGCTATGACTACCGGGGCGTGGCCGCGCTGGCGCGCCTGGTGGGGCCGTCCACCGCCAAGGACATCCTCTTCAGCGCACGCTTTCTGGAGGCCGACGAGGCGCTGCGCGTGGGCCTCGTCAACTTCGTGGTGGATGCCGAACTGCTTGGCGAGCGCGTGGCCGCCTATGCCGCACAGATCGCCGCCAATGCGCCTCTGACCGTGCATGCGGCCAAACAGGCGCTGCAGGCTTTCGAGCACTATTCCGACGCAGCCGAAGGCGCCGATGCGGTGGCCGCCCTGGTGCTGCGCTGCTTTGACAGTGAAGACTACCGGGAGGGACGCCGCGCCTTCCTGGCCAAGCGCACCCCCCAATTCCATGGCCGATGAAATTACCCATGAACGCACTTCCCGAACTCACCACCGACGGTGCCATAGCCACCATCACCCTGCGCCGGCCCGAGCAGGCCAACCGGCTCACCGCCGATGACCTGGAGCACCTGGCCGCACTGATCGATGAGGTCAACCAGCGCCCCGACATCCTGGTGCTGCAGCTGCGCAGCACCGGCAAGTACTTCTGCAGCGGCTACGACATCGGCAGCATCGGTGCCCCGCGCAAGATCGATTTCGCGGGCATGGTCGATGCGCTGGAGATGGCACGGCCCGTGACCATCGCCGTGCTGCACGGAGGCGTCTACGGCGGGGCCACCGACCTGGCACTGGCCTGCGATTTCCGCGTAGGGGCCGAGGGCATCGACATGTTCATGCCGGCCGCGCGCCTGGGCCTGCACTACTACCGCTCGGGCATGGAGCGCTACGTGAGCCGGCTGGGGCTGGACCATGCCAAGCTGCTGTTCCTCACCGCGCGCAAGATCGGCGCGGCGCAGATGCTGCGCATCGGCTACCTCACGCAACTGGTGGAGGCGGCGCAGCTGGAGGAGGAGGTGGCCGGCCTGGCGCGCGACTGCGCCAGCATGGCGCCGCTGGCCCTGGTGGGCATGAAGCGCCACCTGAACCGCATGGCCCGGGGCACGCTGGACGTGGACGAGTTCAACGCCGATACCCTGCGCGCCTACCAGTCGGCGGACCTGCGCGAGGGCCAGGCGGCCTGGGCGCAAAAGCGCCCACCCCAATTCACCGGCCAGTGATGAACCGCCGGCACAGGAGACCACCGCCATGAAACTGCACTGCATCGCATCTGCCCTGCTGCTCGGCCTGGCGGCCCCGGCCATGGCCAGCGACTACCCTGCCAAGCCCATCCGCCTCATCGTGGGTTATTCGCCCTCGGGCGCGGGCGACGGCATCGCGCGCATCGTCGCCGAGGCCATGGGCAAGGAGCTCGGGCAGGGCATCGTCGTGGACAACAAGCCCGGGGCGGGCAGCACGCTGGCCTCCACGCTGCTCTCGCGGGCCCCTGCGGACGGCTACACCATCGGCCTGGCCACGGGCACGCTCTACGGCATCGACCAGCATCTGTACAACGTGCGCTACACCCCGGCAGACTTCACGCCCATCAACCGCCTCACCGTCTCGCCCCTGGTGCTGGCGGTCAGCCCCAAGGGCGGCATCACCCAGCTCAAGGACCTGATCGCAACGGCCAAGGCGCGGCCGGGCCAACTCAACTATTCCTCTTCGGGTATCGGTGGCTCGCCGCACCTGGCGGCGCTGACCTTCGAGAAGGCCATTGACGCCACCATGGTGCACATCCCCTTCAAGGGCGGCGCGCCCGCGCTGCAGGCCGTGGCCACGGGCGAGGTGGACCTGTCGTTCGGCACGGCAGCCTCGGTGCTGCCACTGGGCCGCCAGGGCGTGGTGAAGATGCTGGGCGTGACCACACAGCAGCCATCGGCGGTGGCGCCCGGAGTGCCCACCCTCGATTCGCAGGGGCTGCCCGGTTTCGAGTTCTCGTTCTGGTTCGGGCTGTTCGGCCCGGCGAAGCTGCCCCCTGATGTGCAGGCCCGGCTGGTCGCCGCATCCAGCAAGGTGCTGGCCGACCCGCAGGTGCAGGAGAAGCTGCTGTCCACCGGCAACGAGGCCGCGCCGTTTGCCACGCCGGCCGCATTCAATGCCTGGGCGGCGGATGCCGGCAAGGCGCAACTCGAGCGCGTGAAGAACGCCAACGTGAAGGTGGAGTGATCGATGATCGACGTCTATTCCTGGGCCACGCCCAACGGCCACAAGGTCCACATCCTGCTGGAGGAGTGTGGCCTGCCATACCGTGCCCACCCCGTGAACATCGGCGCGGGCGCACAGTTCCGCCCCGAGTTTTTGACCATCAGCCCCAACAACAAGATCCCCGCGATCCGCGACCCCGAAGGGCCGGACGGCCATGCCATCACGCTGTTCGAGTCAGGGGCTATCCTGCTGTACCTCGCAGGCAAGACCGGGCGCTTCCTGCCACCCGACGACCGGGGCCGCTACGAGGTGCTGCAGTGGCTCATGTTCCAGATGGGCGGCGTGGGCCCCATGCTCGGGCAGAACCACCATTTCAGGCTCTATGCGCCCGAGAAGATCCCCTATGCCATCGACCGCTACACCAACGAAGCGAAGCGGCTCTACGGCGTGATCGAGCGGCGGCTGGCCGCCAGCCCCTGGCTCGGAGGCGAGGATTATTCGATTGCCGACATCGCCATATGGCCCTGGCTGCGCAACTGGGAAAAGCAGGGCATCACCCTGTCGGACCACCCGCACCTCGAACGCTGGTTCACTGCCGTGGGCAGCCGCCCCGCAGTGCAGCGCGGCATCGCCGTGCTGGCCGATCTGCGCAAGCCCGCACACGATGCGCAATCGCGCGAGGTGCTGTTCGGGGCGCAGCAGTACGCGAAGCGCTGACCGGTCGTGCTCAGGTAAAAGTCACCGACAGCCGAGATAGCGGCGCGTCGAAATCCGCGCTCCAGCGTTGGCCTGCCTGCACCGGCCAGGCATTGGTCCAGGTGCCGGTGGTGACCACGTCGCCTGGCATCAGATCGGGCGCGCCGGGGCAGGCGCGCAGTTCCTTCAGGAAGTAGTGCAGGGCACTCAACGGGCCTTCCAACACATTGGCGCCCTTACCCTGTTCCACCAACTCCCCGTCGCGCAGCAGCGTTACCCGTGCGGCGGCCAGGTGCTGGTCCAGTTCGGCCGCCGAGCTGGCGAACTCGCGCACCGGGCGCTGCGGGCCCACCAGCAGCCGCGCATGCAGGGCGCTGTCGGCCACGGTCTGCGCGGCATTGAACTTCCAGTCCGGCTGGTGCGACTGCACGATCTCGAAGCCCGGTGCCACCCAGTCGATGGCATCGAACAGATCGTCCAGGGACGCGTCCGGTGCGGGTGTGGCCCTGAGCCCGAGCACTGCCTCGGGTTCGATGCGCGGCTGGGCGCAGTGGTCCAGCGACACGCTGCCGTCCCCACCGCAAAAAGCCAGAGTAGTCGACCACACCGTGCCCCAGATCGGGCCGAACACGTTGTAGTGCGCCCAGATGTTGCGGTTGGTGAAACCGATCTTGTAGCCGCGAGGAACTTCGCCGCGGGCCTGGCGCAGGGCGCGCACGGCGAGCGCCGTCTGGTAGGCGCCCGGCACGTCGCCGTTGGCGGATGCCGCGCCGCTGGCGGGCCAGAGTGCACCACTGTCGTAGTGGGCGAGAAGCGTCTCGGGGGTCATAGGTGTTGTTCCACGGTCTTGCGGCTGCCCATTTTGGGCCAGGCACTGGCGGTATGGGCTTCAAAGATTTACATTGACTTGGATCAAGATTCGATTGACAGATTCAATCAACCACGCGAGGCGCTCCTATGAAATCCTTTGCCGCCCGGTCCATCGCATTCAAGCTGTCCTTCGTGGCCCTGGCCAGCCTGCTGGTCGTCTTGCTGACCACCATGGCACTGGTCAGCAGCATGGTGTGGAGCAGTTTTGGCGCCGCATCGCGCGGTGATGCGCGGCAATATGCATCCCAGGTCAGCACCCTGGTGAAGACCATGGACGAATCGGCGCAGCAACTGGCACTGCGCGACTTCGGCTTGCTCAAGGCCAATTTCCCGGGGGCCTTCAGCCTGGCCGAGCAGCCAGGTGCGGATGGCAAGCCCGAAGCCGTGCTGAGCTTTCAGGGCGTCCCGGTCAATGGCGATTTTGAGGTGGTGGACCGGTTTTCCGCAGATGCCAAGGGCGCAGTTGCCACCATCTTTGCGCGCACCGGTGACGATTTCATCCGTGTCACGACCTCGCTCAAGAAGCAGGACGGCGAGCGCGCCTTTAAGACCCTGCTGGACCGCAAGCACCCGGCCTATGCCCTCATGGCCGAAGGCAAACCTTACATCGGCCGCGCCAACCTGTTCGGCCGCGACTACATGACCGTGTACGAGCCGATTCGCGAGGGCAACCGCACCATCGGCATCCTGTTCATCGGCTCCGACATCGCGCCCATCCTCAGCAGCCTGAGCGAGTTGATGGCCAGCCGCAAGCTGTTCGACACGGGGGCCGTTTACGCGGTTGATGTTTCTTCGGGGCCGGCGCGGGGTCGCATCGCCGGCCTGGGGGGCTCTGGCCCCGCACTGGTCGTTGACGAGAAGGTCGACGAGGGCAAAGCCTGGTTGGCGGCGCTCACCAGCTCGGAGCGGGCCAGCGATTTCGAGGCCACCTGGTCGCCGCGCCCCTCCGGCGAAGCCACTGCGCGCCGCTTTGTCGCCGTGGAGCGTTACAAGCCCTGGAACTGGGCCATCGTGGCTGAAGCGCCGGTTGCTGAGCTCATGGGCGAGGCACGCAGCGCATTGACCTGGCTGTGGCTGGGCGTACTGGTGGCGCTGGTGCTGCTGGCCGTGGTGCTGGTGCTGGCCACGCGGCGCCTGGTGGGCGCACCGGTGCAGCAACTGAGCACCGCGCTGGGCTACCTCGCGCAGGGCGACCTGACGCATGGCGTCAGCATCCAGTCGCGTGACGAGATCGGCACCTTGGCGCAGGCCATGGAAGGTTTTCGCGTGCGCTTGCTGGAGAGCCTGGGCACGGTGCGCGCCAGCGCCGAGAGCGTATCGGCCGCGAGCTCCCAGATCGCCCATGGCAACCAGGACCTGTCGGCCCGCACCGAGAGCCAGGCCAGCTCGCTGGAGCAGACCTCGGCCAGCATGGAGGAACTGGGCGCCACCATCCGCCACAACGCGGACGGTGCCGCCCAGGCCAACCAGTTGGCCGTGCGGGCCAGCCAGGTCGCTACCGACGGTGGCAAGGTGGTGGCCCAGGTGGTCAGCACCATGCACGGCATCAACACCAGCAGCCAGAAGATCGCCGACATCATCGGCGTGATCGACGGTATTGCCTTCCAGACCAACATCCTGGCGCTCAATGCCGCCGTGGAAGCGGCGCGTGCCGGCGAGCAGGGCCGCGGCTTTGCCGTGGTGGCCGCCGAAGTGCGCAACCTGGCACAGCGCACGGCGGCCGAAGCCAAGGCCATCAAGGAGCTGATTGTCGCCAGCAGCACCATGGTGCAGCAGGGCTCGGTACTGGCCGACCAGGCGGGCGCCACCATGCAGGAGGTGGTGCAGTCCATCGGGCGCGTGGCCAGCATGGTGGCCGAGATCAGCGCCGCCAGCGGCGAGCAGACCGCCGGCGTCGGCCAGGTGGGAGAAGCCGTTACCCAGCTCGACCAGGCCACCCAGCAGAACGCGGCCCTGGTCGAGGAGATGGCGGCCGCCGCGAGCAGCCTGCGCAGCCAGGCCGAGCAGATGGTCGGGGCCGTGGCGCAGTTCAACCTGGGCAGCAGCGGCACGCATGCGGGCACGCCAGCACCGGCATTGCGTGCCAAGCCCCAGGCGCGCCTGGGTGCAACGCGTTAGCGGGCGGCCACCGGCTGCGGTGGCAGCAGCCATGTCGCATGCCAGGTATGTAGTAGCCGGCTAACACCCACCGCCGGCGCCGCAGTCCAACAATGAACTCCCCATACCCCTGAGGAGACAAAAGACATGGCTGCGAAGAAGATACTCATGCTGTGCGGCGACTACTGCGAGGACTACGAGACCATGGTGCCGTTCCAGGCCCTGCTGGCCGTGGGCCACACCGTGCACGCCGTGTGCCCCGACAAGAAGGCCGGCGATCACATCAAGACGGCGATCCACGACTTCGAAGGCGCGCAGACCTACAGCGAGAAGCCGGGCCACAACTTCACACTGAACGCCACGTTTGAAGGCCTGGACGTGGCCAGCTACGACGCCCTGGTGATCCCCGGCGGGCGCGGCCCTGAGTACCTGCGCACCTACCCGGCGGTGATCGCTGCCGTGAAGCACTTCTTCGACACCAACAAGCCCGTGGCAGCGGTGTGCCACGGCGCCCAGTTGCTGGCCGGCGCTGGGGTGCTCAAGGGCCGCACCTGCTCCGCCTACCCGGCCTGCAGGGCCGAGGTCGAGATCGCAGGCGGCACCTATGCCGAGATCGCCATCGACGCCGCCGTGACCGAGGGTAACCTGGTGTCCGCCCCGGCATGGCCGGCGCATCCGGCCTGGATTGCGCAGTTCCTGGCGCTGATGGGCACGCGCATCAGCCTGTAGGCACCATTTGACGCCGCAGGGGCGGTCTTCCATGATGGGGGCCGTTCTGAAAGGCGAAATCCCATGTGCCAGGTATTCATCAGCGCCGACCCCGCCCTGTACGAAAGCCGCGCCCGCTCTGTGCGCCTGCACGGGGTGGCCACCAGCATCAAGCTGGAAAACCTGTTCTGGCAGGTGCTCGAGGAGATCGCCCAGCGCGACGGCATGGGCGTGCCCCAATTGTGCGCCCGGCTGTACGACGAACTGGTCGCGGAGCGCGGCGAGGTGGACAATTTTGCCTCGTTCCTGCGCGTCAGCTGTGGCCGCTACCTGGCCTTGCAGCTGTCGGGCGGCATACCGCAGGACGCCTCCATTTCCATCCGCAGCCTGAATGCCCGTCAGGTGCTTGCCACCGAAGGGCGCAGCCGCGTGCTGGCCAGGGCTGCCTGACGGGCCCGGCAACCCCCTATAATCCGGCGCACTGCGGGTGTAGCTCAATGGCAGAGCTGTTGCTTCCCAAGCAACTGACGAGGGTTCGATTCCCTTCACCCGCTCCATCCCCCTGCGCCATCGCGCAACGCTGTTCCAGCTTCTCCCCCCGTCTTTTGTGCCTGTTGATGCCCTGGTGTGGGGCAGCCGTGCCGTTTTTCGCATAACGAAGCACGTTTTGCTTTGTTCCCTGGATGGCACGGCTCCTCTAAATTCTGTCCATCGGTTGCCGCAATGGTTGCAGCACCGGCCACCCGACGACAAGGATGACCCGCATGAGCCAGCCGCAGCACACGACGACGATCCACCCCACCCAGCCCCTGGGCCGGCGCCTGTGCGCATGGGTGCTGGGCGCCGGCATGGCACTGGGCGCATCGGTGGCCTTTGCTGCCACGCCCATCCCGGCGGGCCCGCTGGTCAGTACCGAGTGGCTGGCGCAGAACCTCGACAACACCCAGGTGCGCGTTGTCGAGGTCAGCGTGAACCCGGGCCTCTACGAGCGCAGCCACGTGCCCGGCGCCGTCAACTTCTCCTGGCACCAGGACCTGAACGACAAGGTGCGCCGCGACATCGTCAGCAAGGAAGCCTTTGAAGCGCTGCTGTCCAAGGCCGGCGTGGCGCCCGACACCACGGTGGTGCTCTACGGCGACACCAACAACTGGTTTGCCGCCTGGGGCGCCTGGGTGTTCGACATCTACGGCGTGAAGAACGTCAAGCTGCTCGACGGCGGCCGCAAGAAGTGGGAGGCCGAGAACCAGCCGCTGAACAACCGCGTGCCCGAGTTCGCGGCCACCAGCTACAAGGTCACGCAGGTCAACACGCAGCTGCGCGCGCGCCTTACCGACACCCTGGCCGCGGCCGAGGGCAAGAGCAACGCCAAGCTGGTGGACATCCGCTCGGCCGATGAATACACCGGCAAGATCTTTGCGCCGGCGGGCGTGCCCGAGCTGAGCATCCGCGCCGGCCACATCCCCGGCGCCGCCAACGTGCCCTGGGGCCAGGCGGTCAAGGAAGACGGCACCTTCAAGTCGGCCAACGACCTGAAGAAGCTCTATGCCAACGTGGGCATCGACGGCAGCAAGCCGGTCATCACCTACTGCCGTATCGGCGAGCGCTCCAGCCACACCTGGTTCGCGCTGTCCAAGATCCTGGGCTACAGCGTGAAGAACTACGACGGCTCATGGACCGAATACGGCAACGCCGTGGGCGTGCCCATCAACAACCCGGCCGGCACGGTCTGGGCAGCCAAATAAGGCGTACCGAGTTTTTTGGTAGGGGTCTCTTTACAGCCCGCTTCGGCGGGCTTTTTTTCGTTCCGGTGCCACACATGACGACGACAACCACAAGCAATCACCCAATCAAGTTCCTGTCTCCCATCGCCGCCGTGGCCCTGCTGACCGCGCTGGCCCTGTCCACCCGCTGGGTCGAGGGCCTGGCCGGCGGGCGCACGCTGGTCTTTGCCCTGGTGACTGGCGCCGTGCTGGGCCTGGTGCTGCAGCGCTCGCGCTTTTGCTTTTACTGCCATGCGCGCGACTGGTTCGAGGACGGTAACCCGCGCGGCCTGCTGGCCATCGTGCTGGCGTTGGCCGTAGGCCTGGTGGGCACCACCGTGGTGCTGGGCGGCTGGTTGCCGGTGCCGCAGCCGGGCAAGCTGCCGCCGGACATGCACATCGGCCCCGTGAGCTGGGTGCTGGTGGCCGCCGGCCTGTCGTTCGGTGCCGGCATGGTGGTCTCGGGCTCGTGCATCAGCGCGCACTGGTACCGGCTGGCGGAGGGCTCGGCGGTCTCGCCGTTTGCGCTGCTCGGTTCGGCGCTGGGTTTCATCCTCGGGTTCAAGACCTGGAACGGCCTGTACAGCCTGAGCGTGGCCGATGCGCCCGTCGTGTGGCTGCCTGCGCACCTGGGCTATGGCGGGGCGCTGCTCGCGCAACTGGCGGTGCTGGCCGCTGTGGCGGCCTGGCTGTGGCGCGGCTTTGCGCGCGAGCAGGTGCCAGAGGACGTGCGCGCGGTGGGCGTCCCTGGCCTGCGCGCCGTGTGGCTGAGGCTGTGGGCCGGGCGCTGGAGCTACTGGGTGGGCGGCCTGGCCGTGGGGCTCATCGGCGCGCTGGCCATCGTGCGCATGCGCCCGCTGGGCGTGACGGCCACGCTGGGCAGCGCGGCGCGCCAGTGGGCGCAAGGGCAGGGCCTGATACCGGACCGGCTCGACGGGCTCGATGGCTTTGCCGGTTGCGCCACGCTGCCCCAGTCCACCTGGCTCACGCCCAATGCGCTGCTGCTCGCGGGGCTGTTGGCCGGCGCCTTCATCGCCGCGCTGGCCAGCCGCCAGTTCGCACCACGCTGGCCCACCTGGCGCGATGCTGCGCGGGGCCTCTCGGGCGGCGTGCTGCTGGGCTGGGGCGCGATGACGGGGCTGGGCTGCACCATCGGTACTCTGCTCTCGGGCGGCATGGCCGGGGGGCTGTCCGCTTGGGTGTTCGCCGCATCGCTGTTCTTCGCCGTGTGGGCCGGGCTGCGTGCCAAGGCCTTGCTTGGCAAGACCTCAAAGACCTGATCGGCCTGGGGCCATCTCAAGGCATTGGCTGACGCCGCCGCGCCGCAGCATGGGGCACGATGCCCCTTCAGCCCCGTGTGCGGGCCCCATTGCATGAGGGAATGAATGGCTTCCAAGGACAAAGACAAGGACACGAAGGCCAAGAAAGCCACGCCTGACAAGCCCAGTGCGGCGCAGGAGGAAAAGGACGCCAAGGCCCAGCGCGAGCTGGGCATCGTCGGCCCGCATGGCGACATGCGCCTGGCCTCGGTGGTCATCGAGGGCTACAGCCTGGAGCTGCGCGATGGCGATGGCTTCGTGGGCGACGTGGCCAGCCGCACGGCGTTTCGCCACATGCTCGACGCCTGGCGCAAGCTCTTCACCTCCATGGCAGGCAAGGACCCGATGGGGGACAAGCCCACGCGCGAACTCAGCAAGCACCAGATCGATGCCATGCTGGAGAAGGACGGAGCGGCTGCGCAAGCCATCGAAGCGGCATCGGAAGACTATGCGCTGCAGTTGGCACACGTGGTGCAGCGCTTTCTCAAGCACAAGACCTGGAAAGGCGTGGAGCGCATCATCATCGGTGGGGGCTTTCACCAGAGCGAGGTCGGCGGCATGTCCATCGCGCGTGCCGGCAAGATCCTCAAGGCCGAGAAGGTGCCCGTGGAGCTGCGCACATTGCATCACCATTCGGACGAGGGCGGGCTGATCGGCTGGGTGCACCTGGCGCCACCGGCCCTGCTGCAGAGCTACGACGCCATCCTGGCGGTGGACATCGGCGGCACCAACGTGCGCTGCGGCATCGTGCAGACCCACCTGCACCGCGCCCCCGACATGTCACAGGCCGAGGTGGTGCGCCGCGAGAAATGGGCCCATGCCGACGACGAGCCCAAGCGCGACGAGCTGGTCGAGGGCATCGCAACCATCCTCGAAGACCTCATCGCCTATGCCGAGAAGAAAGAGATCCGCCTGGCCCCCTACATCGGCGTGGCCTGCCCGGGGCTGATCGTGGAAGACGGTTCGCTGGCCGGCGGCACGCAGAACCTGCCGGGCAACTGGGAGAGCACGCGCTTTCACCTGCCGCGCGACCTGTGCGAGCGGCTGCCGCACATCGGCGATGGCCGCACCCAGGTGTGTCTGCACAACGATGCGGTGGTGCAGGGCCTGTCGGAGATGCCCTTCACCAACGACGTGGAGCGCTGGGCCATCCTCACCGTGGGCACGGGGCTGGGCAATGCCAGCTTTACCAACCGGCGCGATGCGCCGGGACAGGGTTGAGTCTGCGTTGCAGGCTCAACGCTGGTAGCAGCGGCTGGCGTTCTTCACCATCTTGCAGTTGAAGAGAATGCCCTCGGTAGCGCCTCCGTAGCCGCGCATGTATTCAGCGAGCTGGTTGTCGTCGTACCGGGTGTGGTGGGGCTGGCCCGTGGGCTTGTCCAGGCTGTCGGACCAGATCTTCACGCGGCAGCTGCCCTTGTTCTGGTCCTGGCAGAACTTGTAGGCTGCCCGCTCCAGGTACTGCGTGTCCTGGGCCTTGTCGGTGGGCACCATGGCGTAGTGCATGTTGCCATGCGACTCGAAGACGTCGAGCGTTTGCGCATGCGCTACGGCAGTCGCTGCACTCAGCAGCGCAAGGATCAAGGCTTTCATGGTGGTGGCTTCCCTCTGGGTACGTGCAGCCGGTGGGCGATCCTGAAGTGGACGCCTCTTGGTGGTGGAATGCAGTGCAGCCCCGGATGGGGCTGCCTGTGTTGCCGAATGCACGCCGGCGATTGTGCCCCAGCCCGAGCGCCTCCTGGGGCATCGGCGCCGGCTGGGCTTAGAGCGGATAACAAAACTCAGCGAAGCGGTTCTGGCTAGGCGCTGCGCCGCAGGCAGTACGTTGGTACGACAAGGCGCAGCAACGACGCCAGAAGAGTTTTGTTAGCCGCTCTTACTTCTGGATGTCGCCCAGGCAGAGGTACTTGATCTCCACATAGTCATCGATGCCGTGGTGCGATCCCTCGCGCCCCAGGCCCGATTGCTTGACGCCGCCAAAGGGCACATGCTCGGTGGCCAGAATGCCCACGTTGATGCCGACCATGCCGTATTCCAGCGCCTCGGCGACGCGGAAGATGCGGCCCACGTCGCGGGTGTAGAAATAGCTCGCCAGGCCGAATTCGGTGGCATTGGCGGCGTCCACGGCCTCCTGCTCGGTCTTGAACTTGAACACCGGGGCGAAGGGGCCGAAGGTTTCCTCGCGCGCGCACAGCATGTCTTGTGTGGCATTGGCAATCACCGTAGGCTCGAAGAACTGGCCCGCCAGGCGCTTGCCGCCGGCCACCACGGTGCCACCTTTGGCCACGGCGTCGTCCACATGGCGCTGCACCTTGACCAGCGCGGCTTCCTCGATCAGCGGGCCCTGGTTCACACCGTCCTCAAAGCCATTGCCCACCTTGGCCGTCTTCACCTTGGCGGCGAACTTGGCGACGAACGCGTCGTACACACCTTCCTGCACGTAAAAGCGGTTGGTACACACGCAGGTCTGGCCGGCGTTGCGGTACTTGCTGGCAAAGGCGCCTTCCACGGCGCTGTCGATGTCGGCGTCGTCGAACACCAGGAAGGGCGCATTGCCACCCAGTTCCAGTGACATCTTCTTCACGGTGGGCGCCGACTGCGCCATCAGGATGCGGCCCACCTCGGTGCTGCCCGTGAAGCTGATGTGGCGCACCACGTCGCTCGCGCACAGCACCTTGCCGATGGCAATGGAGTTGTCGCTGTCGGCCGGCAGGATGTTGAACACGCCTGCGGGGATGCCGGCGCGGATAGCCAGCTCGGCAGCGGCCAGTGCGGTCAGCGGCGTGAGCTCGGCCGGCTTGATGACCACCGGGCAACCGGCGGCCAGCGCAGGCGCCACCTTGCGCGTGATCATGGCCAGCGGGAAGTTCCACGGCGTGATGGCCGCGCACACGCCGATGGGCTGCTTCAGGACCATCAGCCGGCGGCTGTTGTCGAACTGGGGCAGGGTCTCGCCGTTGATGCGCTTGGCCTCTTCGGCAAACCACTCGACGAAGCTGGCGCCATAGGCCACCTCGCCCTTGGCCTCGGCCAGGGGCTTGCCCTGCTCGGCCGTCATGATGCGGCCCAGGTCGTCCTGGTTCGCCATGAGCAGGTCATACCATTTGCGCAGGAGGATGCTGCGCTCCTTGGCGGTCTTGGCCTTCCAGGCGGGCCAGGCGGCATTGGCGGCGGCAATGGCCGCCTCGGCGTCAGCAGGGCCCAGGTTGGCGACGCTCGCGAGTTTCAGGCCGGTGGCCGGGTCGTTCACGTCGAAGCGGCTGTTGCCCGCCACCCACTGGCCGTTGACGAGGCCGTCGGTCTTGAGCAGGCTCGGGTCCTTGAGCAGGGAAAGGGGCGAAGTCTTCATGTCCATGGTGGTGTCTCGTCGGTTTGTAGTGGGGGCGCCAGGGCTGCCGCTGTGCAGCGCATGCCCGGGGCGCCAACGGCCAAAAATGAATATACACGCGGGGTGACTGCGCTGCAGGCAGCGCAGTCACGTCCCTGACAGCGTCTGCGGTATGCGTTCAGGCCACGGCCGCAAAACTGTCCGCGAGGATGGCCAGGCCTTCCTCCAGCAGCGCGTTGGAGGCCGTGAGCGGCACCAGGATGCGGACTACGTTGCCGTGGGTACCGCAGGACAGCAGGATCAGCCCGCGGCGCGCGGCCTCGGCCACCACCTTCTTCGTGAGGGCCGCATCGGGCCGGGCGGTGTCACCGCCTTCGAACAGTTCGATGGCCACCATGGCGCCCAGGCCGCGCACATCGCCGATGGCGGGCACGCGGGTCGCCAGGTCCTTGAGGGCATGCACCAGCAGGGCGCCCATGTCCTGGCTGCGCGCCAGCAGGCTTTCCTTCTCGAAGGCATCGATCACGGCCAGCGCCGCAGCGCAGGCCACGGGGCTGCCGGCATAGGTGCCACCCAGGCCGCCAGGCGCGGGGGCGTCCATCACCTCGGCGCGGCCCACCACGCCCGCCAGCGGAAAGCCGCCCGCCAGCGACTTGGCGGTGGTGATCAGGTCGGGGGCCACCGGCCATTGCTCGCAGGCGAACCAGGTGCCGGTGCGGCCCGCGCCGGTCTGCACCTCGTCGGCGATCAGCAAGATGCCGTAGCGGTCGGCCAGGGCCTTGAGGCCGCTGATGAATTCCCCAGGGGCAATGTAGAAGCCGCCTTCTCCCTGCACGGGCTCGATGATGAAGGCCGCAACCCGCTCGGGCTCAATGTCGTTCTTGAAGATCAGCTCCACCGAGTGCAGGGCCTGCTCCACGCTCACGCCATGCAGCGCGTTCGGGAACAGCGCGTGGTACACCTCGCCGGGGAAGGGGCCGAAGCCGATCTTGTACGGCGCCACCTTGCCGGTGAGGCCCAGTGTCATGTTTGTGCGGCCGTGGTAGCCGCCGGTGAAGGCGATCACGCCGGGGCGGCCGGTGTGGGCTCGGGCGATCTTGACGGCGTTCTCCACCGCTTCGGCGCCGGTGGTCAGCAGCAGGCTCTTCTTGGCAAAGGCGCCGGGGGCCAGGGTGTTCAGGCGCTCGGCCACTTCCACATAGGGCTCGTAGGCCACCACCTGGAAGCAGGTGTGGGTGTACAGGTCGAGCTGGGCCTTGACGGCGGCGATCACGCCGGCATGCAGGTGGCCGGTGTTCAGCACGGCAATACCGCCGGCAAAGTCGATGTAGCGGCGGCCTTCCACGTCCCACAGTTCGGCATTCAATGCCTTCTGGACGAAGATCTCGTGGGCCTGGCCCACGCCGCGCGCCACGGCGGCATGGCGGCGGGTGATGAGGGCGGCATTGGTGAAGTGGCGGTCGTGCTGCATGGCGTTGGCGTTCAGGCGTGGTGAAGAATGGCGCCATTCTGGAAGCTGTGCCGCCCACCGTCCATGTACACCGGCATGCTGATTCATGTGCACTGTGCAGGTCTAGAATCCAGTACACCTGCTCTGGCACACCCTCTGTTCTCTTTCCATCGATGCTCACACTCAACCCGGACCTGCCGACACCCCTGGTCAGCCAGATCGTCGACGGGCTCAGGGACCTGATCACCGCGCAGTCGCTCAAGCCCGGCAGCAAGCTCCCCTCCATCCGCAGCTTTGCCGCCACCCATGGCGTGAGCGTGTTCACCGTGGTGGAGGCCTATGACCGCCTGGTGGCGCAGGGCTGGCTGGTCTCGCGTGCCAACGCCGGCTTCTTCGTGAAGCGGCGCGAGGCGGCTGCGCCCGGCGCTGCGGCACCTGACCGGGCTGCACCCACCTTTGACGCCCGCTGGTACCTCCAGCAGATCTTCGAGAACCGCAACCTGCCCATGAAGCCCGGCTGCGGCTGGCTGCCGCAGGACTGGCTGTTCGGCGACGCGGTGCGCCGCAGTATGCGCCAGCTGTCGTCCGAGGGCACGGAACTCGATGGCTATGGCCTGCCGCACGGGCTGCTGGACCTGCGCACGGTGGTGGCCGAAGCCATGGCCGAGCGCGACATCACCGTGGATGCCGACCGCATCATGCTCACCCAGGGCTCCAGCCAGGCGCTCGACCTGGTGGTGCGCCGCCTGGTCAAGCCCGGCGACGTGGTGCTGGTGGACGACCCGGGCTACCCCAACCTGCACTTCATCCTGCGCTTTGCCGGGGCCCATGCCGTGGGTGTGCCGCGCACCGCCACGGGCTACGATCTCGCGGCGCTGGAGGCTCTGCTGACCCAGCACCGCCCCACGGCCTTCTTCACCCAGCCGCGGCTGCAGAGCCCCACCTGCTCGGTCGCGTCCATGGCGCACCTGCACCGCCTGCTGCAGCTGGCCGAACAGCACGGCTTCATGCTGGTGGAAAACGACATCTATGCCGACATGGAGACTGGCGTGCGCCCCTCGCTGGCCAGCCTGGACCAGCTCAACCGCGTGGTCTACCTGGGCAGTTTTTCCAAGACCATCTCGCCCAACCTGCGCACGGGCTACCTGGCGGCACGGCGCGACCTGGTGGATGAACTGGTGCAGCTCAAGATGGTCTCAGGCCTGACCTCGTCGGACATCACCGAGCGCATCACCTTCGGCGTGGTGACTGACGGCCGCTGGCGCAAGCACCTCAAGTCCCTGCGCGAGCGCCTGGCCGAGGCGCACCGCACCGTGGGGCGGCGGCTCGAAGGCCTGGGCTTCGAGCTGTTCCACGAGCCCGAAGCGGGCATGTACCTCTGGGCCCGCCACCCCGACCTGCCCGACAGTGCCCTGCTCACACAGGACGCCACGAGGGAGGGCATCATGCTCGGCCCCGGCGCCCTGTTCCTGGTGGAGCCGCGGCCCACGGGCTGGCTGCGCTTCAACGTGGCGTTCTGCGCGGACGAGCGCATGTGGCGCTTTCTGGAGCAGCGCATCGCGCTGGGGCACCAAGCCTCCTAGCAGCCTTGGCACAGCGCTGTGTACCGATTTGGATTCAATCGGGTAACTAGGCGGGAAGCCGCAGACAGTGCTGTAGCAGGGCAAGCCTTCCCAACGACGTAAGCCGGTTGAAGGCAAATCGGTATCACCTGTCGATGATGCGCCGCGCGAACTGCTCCAGGTAGTCCATCAGCTGGTTGGCGCCGGCCACGGCATGCGCCTCGTCGCCGCTGGCGATGCCCTGGGCCAGGTGCATGTGGGCGCGCGCGCCCTCGGTCACGTCGCCTTCGTGCTGGTAGGCATACCAGAAGCGGCGGCACTGCACGATCAGCGGCGCCACGGACTTCACAGCCGACTGGTTCTGGCAAGCCAGGTGCACGATCTGGTCGAGCCCGTGGTCGGCCAGCATGTAGCCATCGAGCTCGCCGCGCTCGGCAGCGCGCACCATCTCTTCGGCGCAGCGCACGATGGCCTGGCGCTGCGGCGCGGTGGCGCGGCGGGCCGCGCACGACGCGATCAGCCGCTCCAGCACGCGGCGCGTCTGGATCACGTCCAGGTGGTCTGCCAGGTCGATGTTGGAGACCTGCAGCCCGCGGCGCGGCTGCTGCACGATGAGCCCGATGGAGACCATGCGCAGCAGGGCCTCGCGCACGGGCGTGCGGCCCAGGCCGGTGCTCTCGGCGATCTCGGCCTCCACCACCGGGCTGCCGGGCTGCAGCTGCAGGGTGGAGATCATGGCCTCGATGGCGTCATAGGCCACGTCCGCCGCGCGCCGCTTGGGGCCGGTGTCTTTGCGGAGGGGTGTGCTGCTGCTGGGTGTCATCGAGCGGAAGGGGCCTGGTGGGCATGGTCCCCGGGCTGGGGACCATGGGGTCTGCACCCATCTTAAATCAGAGGCTGGCACCGGCCTTGCGCAGTTCCGCGATCTGCGGAGCCTTGGGCAGCCACAGCTTGTCGAACTCCTGGATGGTGGCCTCGGGGTTGAAGGACGACGCAGTCTTGAAGGCGATGGAGGTGCCCTTGAACTTCTCGATCAGGCCCGCCTCGGTGGTCACGATGTCGTTGATCTGCGCGTCCAGCGACTGGGCGGTCAGCTTGCGGATGAGGTCCTTGTCCTTGGCGTCCAGGCCCTGCCAGATACGGCCCGACACCAGTGGAGCGAAGGGCATGAACAGCGCGTTCATCTGCAGCAGTGTCTTTGCGACCTTGTCGAAGCGCTGGTTCCACGAGAACTCGATGTCCGCCTCCAGTCCATCCACCTGGCCGTTGCTCATGGCGTCGAACACCTGGGGTGTCGGAATGGGCGTGGGCGCGGCGCCCAGCATCTGGTAGAAGTCGCGGTACACCGGCGTGGGGTTGATGCGCAGCTTCATGCCCTTGAGGTCGGTGGGCACGGAGATGTCCTTGGTGGAGAACACCGCGCGCATGCCGGTGATGCCCCAGCCCAGGCCGATGGTGCCGGTCTCGCGCGGCAGCACATCCAGCAGTTTGGTGGCCGCAGGGTGCTTGACCAGCTTGGCCACGCTGGGCGTGGAGCGCACCAGGTAGGGTGCATTGATGGCGGCGATGCTGGCCACGCGCGAGCCCAGTTCGGCCGCCTGGATCCAGCCCATGTCGAGAGCGCCGGACTGCAGCTGCTGCATCATCGCCGCCTCGTTGCCGAGCTGGCCCGAGTGGAACACGGTCAGGCTCAAACGGCCATCAGTCTCCTTCTTGAGCGCCTCGCCGAACTGCAGCGCGGCGCGGTTCCACGAGTGGCCGGCAGGGGTGATCAGGCCCAGGCGGAATTCCTTGGCGCCCGCACCCTGCGCGAATGCCGGCATTGCGAGCGGGACGCCCACGGTGGCAGCGGCGGCAGCCATGGCGTGGCGCTGGATGAAATGGCGGCGGGAGACGGACGTAGTGGTCATGGTGAACTCCGTGTTGGAAGGGATGGGACGTGAGAGGGCTGAAAAGGACGCTGCCGGCTACTTGAGCAAGGCCAGCGACAGGCTGGGGAACAGGGACAGCAGCACCAGCGCCACGCAGCTGATGATGAAGAACGGCAGGGTGACGATGAACATCTTTCCGGGCTTGGCCCCGGTCACGGCCGATGCGACAAAGAAGCTCAGGCCCACGGGTGGCGTCATCAGGCCCAGTACCAGGTTGATGACTACCACCACGCCGAAGTGGCGCGGGTCGATGTGGTAGACCTCGGTGGCGATCGGCAGCAGGATGGGCACGGTCATGATCAGCCCGGGAATGCCGTCGATCACCGTGCCGATGACCAGCAGGATCAGGTTGGCCAGCAGCAGGAAGGTGACCGGGTCGTGTGCCACGGTCTGTATCCACGCCGCCACCATCTGGGGCACCTTGCCGTAGATCAGCAGCCACGAGAACACGGCGGCGGCGGCCACCAGGAACAGCACCACGGCCGAGTAGATGGCCGAACGCAGCAGGATGGCGGGCATGGCCTTGAGCTTGAACTCCTTGGTGACGTATCGGCCCACAAGCGCCGAGGCGAGCGCACCCACGGCCGCAGCTTCGGTGGGGTTGGCCAGGCCACTCAGGATGGAGCCGACGATCACCAGGGGGATCAGCAGCGTTGGGCTGGCATGCACGATGGTGCGTGCGCGCTGGGCCAGCGTGCGCTTTTCACTGCGCGGGTAGTCGTAGACGAAGAAGCCCATGAGGGCGATCACGACGAAGAACAGCAGCGTGAGCAGCACGCCGGGGATGATGCCGGCGATCAGCATGTCGCCCACGGCCACCTGGGCCAGCACGCTGAACACGACAAACATGACCGAGGGCGGGATGATGGGCCCGAGCATGCCGCCGTACACCGTGAGGCCGGCGGCAAAGGTCTTGTCATAGCCCTGCTTTTCCATCTCGGGCACCATCACCTGCGACATGATGGCCACCTGCGCGGTGGCCGAGCCGATGATGGACGAGACCAGCATGTTGGCCAGGATGTTGACGTAGGCCAGGCCCCCCTTGACGGAGCCGATGAAGGCCATCGACAGGTCCACCAGCCGGCGCGTGATGCCGCCGCTGTTCATGATCTCGCCGATCAGGATGAACAGCGGGATGGCGATGAGCCCATAGCTGTCCACCCCCGCGAACATCTGCATGGGAAACGACTGGAACAGCACCGTGCCGCCGGTGGCGAAGATGTAGACGATGCCCGAGAGGCACAGGCACACGCCGATGGGCACGCCGACCAGCAGCGCAACCAGGAAGAAGAGGGAGGTGATCATGGAGGGGCCTTCGGGAGTCTTCAGTTCACGGCGTCGGCGTTGACCACGTCAAAGCCCGGGTGCGTGCGCCGCTCGGCCGCGCCCAGGTCTTCGAGCAGGTTGGCCAGCGCATGCACGCTGAAGGTGGCCGAGAAGATCGGCAGGATCAGCTGCAGCACCCAGGTGGGCCAGTTGAGCGTCTGCGTGCGCTCGGTGTAGAGAAAGTTGAAGCTCTCGGCCGCGTACTCCTTGGCGTCGAAGCCGTAGCGCGCGATGCCGATCGGGTCCATCCACTGCCAGCACATCCACAGCATGGCCGCGCCGAACAGCAGCACACATGCTGTGGCCACGCCCTTGATGGCCTTCGCGGCGCGTGCACCCAACTGGTCCGTGAGCATGGTCACGGCAAAGTCCATGCGCAGCCGCGTCATGACCGAGGCGCCCACAAAGGTCAGCCAGACCACCGTGTACACCGCCGCCTCGTCGATCCAGTAGATGGGCATGCCGCTGTAGCGCGTCACCACGTTGAGCAGGATCAGCGCCACCAGCAGGGTCATGAGGGCGGTGAGCAGGTGGCGCTCCATGCGCAGCAGCCAACTGGACAAATCCAGCAACCAGCGGATGGGGGCGCGTGGTGGCGCCACGGGAGGGGTGGCTGAGGTGGAAGCGGAGGGCATGGGGGTGGCTCTGTTGGAGTGGTTATGGAGGAGGGATCGGCGGCACCAAAATAAATATCTTCTTAATATATGTAGAAGCAAGATGAGTGCCCGTGCCAGAAGGCTCGAACGCCCTGATCGGGTGCTTCCTGCAGCGGGGGCTCAGCCGGAGGGGGCGTCGTCGCCAGCCGCCGCCAGGGTGGCGATGCGTGCCGGTGCCAGCAGATGGCGCGGCGGCGCCGGCGTCCAGCCGAACAGGTGCTGTGTGGCGGCGCTGCAGATGCGCCCCTGGCAGGCACCCATGCCGCAGCGCGTGTGCAGCTTGGCGTCGATCCAGCCGGTGCGGTCTGCCAGTTCGGCGTGCGACACGTCCTCGCAGCGGCACACCAGGGTGTCTGGCCGGGCCAGGGTCTTGAGTGATTCGTTCAGTGCGAAGGACTGCTGCAGGGCCTGTGCAAAGCCTTCCCAGCGGCGCAGCGTGGCCTGCAGCGCGTGCACCGGGGTGGTGTTGCCTGCGGCGGCATGGCCGGCGATGGCGCCCTGGGCCAGTGCACGCTCGCTGCCGCCAAAGCCGGTGCACTCGCCAGCGGCATAGACCCCGGCCACGCTGGTGCGCATCTGTGCATCGACCTGCAGGCCCAGGCCGCCACTCAAAGGACCGCCCAGGGCGCAGCCCAACAGCTGTCCCAGGTGCGTGTTGGGCACCAGGCCGAAGCCGCAGGCCAGGCGATCACAGGCGATGGTTTCTTCGCCACGCCCCGCGCGCAGGCGCACGGACTGCACCTGGCCTTCACCGACGGCTTCGAGCACATGGCTGCCCGCACGCAGTTGCGGGTGCAGCAGCGTGAATGCCTGCACGGCCTTGGCGGGCCAGCGCGGCAGCTGCGTGGCAAAGCCTGCGAGTGCACGCCAGTTGGCCTGCTCGGCCACCCGCACCACCTGGGCGCCTGCCTGGGTGGCTGTGGCTGCGGCGGCCAGCAGCAGTGGGCCTGTGCCCGCGATCACGATGCGCTGGCCCCGCACCGGCAGCCCGGACTTGATGAGGGCCTGCAGGGCGCCTGCACCGGTGACGCCCGGCAGCGTCCAGCCCGGAAACGGCAGCAGCAGCTCGCGCGCACCGTTGCACAGCAGGATGCGGTGGCTGTGCTGGGTCCAGCCCCGGTCGGCGTCTTCGAGCAGCAGGGCAGGGGCATGGTCGGCCCGTTGTCGCTCGCCCAGGCCCACCACGCGCGTGCCGCACAGCAGCCGGATGTTGGCGTGCCGCGCCAGGGCCTCGCGGTGCTGGCGGGCCAGGGGCGGCAGCGTGGCACCGGGGCCGTCGCGCCAGATCTGCCCACCCGCCGCAGGGTTGTCGTCCACGATGGTGATGGTCGCGCCGCTGGGCGCGGCGGCCAATGCGGCGGCCATGCCGGCGGGGCCGGCACCGATGATGAGGATGTCGCAGCGCTCATGCGCCGGCGAGGGGCTGGAAGAGGTCATGGGCATGGCCTGCCGGTATCGGTGTGGACCTGCATGCCTTCGGTGCACACGGTCTGGCAGGCCAGGCGCGTGCGGCCGTCGATGCGCACCCGGCACTCATGGCACACGCCCATGCCGCACAGCGGCGCGCGCGGCTGGCCAGTGACGGAGGTACGCGTGCGGCCCGGCGGCAGCTGGGCCAGGGCGGCAGCCACGCTGGTGCCGGGCGCGACCTGCAGGGGCGTGCCGTCGGCGTGGATCTGTACCGTAGCGGTGGTCATGCGATCAGGCTCCCGGCAAAACGGTCGGGCGAATAGGGGGCCGGGTCGAGCGGCAGCGCGGCGCCCGTGATCTGCGCGGCGAGCAACCGGGCCGTGGCCGGCGCCGTGGTCACGCCCAGGCCCTCATGCCCCACGGCCAGCCACAGGTCGCTCTGGTGCGGGTGGCGGCCGATGATGGGCAGGCCATCGGGCGTGGCCGCGCGAAAGCCGGTCCAGGTGCGGATGGCGTTGAGCTCGGCCAGCCCCGGCACGTACTCGAGCGCACGGCGCAGCATGCGCGCCAGTACGGCGTTGTCGATGTCCGGGTCGGTAGTGTCGAACTGGCGCGACGAGCCGATCAGCAACTGTCCCGTGGGCCGCGGCTGCAGGTTGAAGGCGACCGAGGTGCCGTCGCTCTGGTGGGCATTGGTGATGTAGCCCAGCTCCACCAATTGGTGGCGCACCGTGCCGGGGTAGCGGTCGGTGATGGCCAGGTGCCCCTTCTTGGGGCGTATCGGCAGGCCGGGGCACAGTGCCGTGGCATGGATGCCGGCGGCCAGCAGCACCGCACCGCCCTCGCGCACGCTGCCATCGGCTAGGTGCACGCGCCGGCCATCGATGCGCGCCACCTGGGCATGCTCGACCGGAACGGGCCGCGCCGCATGCGCCAGCAGCCACTGCGCGGCGTTGGGGGCGTAGACCACGCTATCGCCACCGACCTTCAGGGCGCCGTGCAGGCCGGGGCGCAGCGCGGGCTCCAGCCGGGCCAGCGTGGGGGCGTCCAGCAGCTCGCAGGCGATTCCGTGCGCGCGCAGGCCGTCGGCCTTGGCTTCGGCGCCGGCCATTTCCTCGGCATTGGCCGCGATCCAGAGCGTGCCGCAGTTGGCATACGCGCAGCCGGGCAGGTCGGCATTCATGCGCGGGCCCCAGGCGTGCCATTGGTCCAGCGAGGCCTGGCTCAGCGCCAGTTCGGCCGCGTTGTCGTCCATCACCACCAGGTGGCCCATGCCGGCCTGTGTGGCCCCGCCCCGGCGGGCATCAAGCACCAGGACCGACAGCCCGGCGTTGGCCAGCAGGTGGGCACAGGCGGCACCCACCATGCCGGCACCGATGACGATCACGTCCGCAGCTTGCATGGGGTGGCTGGTGGCTTAGAGGCGGATGCCCCAGGCAAAGGGGTCGTCCTGCGCGATGAGCAAGGTGGCCTCTGCGCTCATGTGGGCCGTGCCGCGCAGCGTAGGGATGATCCTGCCGGCCTGGGTGTCGGGTTCGTAGCGGGCCTCGAAGCTGCTGCCGATGATGCTGGCCTGGCGCCACACCTGGCCGGGCTGCAGCTTGCCGTCGGCCGCCAGGCAGGCCAGCTTGGCGCTGGTGCCGGTGCCGCAGGGCGAGCGGTCGTAGGCACCGCCGGGGCAGAGCACGAAGTTGCGGCTGTCGGCCACATCATCGTCGGCAAAGAGTTCGATGTGGTCGATATCGCCGCCGTTGTCGCCGCGGATACCCTGGTCCTTGAGCGCCTGCTGCACGGCGCTGGTGTAGGCGGTCAGCGCTGGCAGGTTGTCGCTGGCCACGCGCTGGCCGTGCGCGCTCATCAGAAAAAACCAGTTGCCGCCCCAGGCCACGTCGCCCGTGACGGTGCCGATGCCCGGCACTTCAAGGGACAGGCCCTGGTGCAGCCGGTAGGCGGGCACGTTGCGCACGCTGACCGAGCCATCCCCGTGCAGCGTGGTCATCACCGTGCCCACGGGTGTCTCGATGCCGTGCTCGCCCGGCTGTATGCGACCCAGGTAGGCCAGCGAGGCCACCAGGCCGATGGTGCCGTGGCCGCACATTCCCAGGTAGCCGGTGTTGTTGAAGAAGATCACGCCCGCCGCGTTGGCCGGGTCCTGCGGCGCGCACAGCAGCGCGCCCACGATCACGTCGTTGCCGCGCGGCTCCAGCACCGTGGCTGCGCGCCAGGCGTCGTGCTGGCTGGCCAGCAGGGCGCGGCGCTCAGCCATGCTGCCCGTGCCCAGCTCGGGAAAGCCGCCCACCACCAGGCGCGTGGGCTCGCCGCCGGTGTGGGAGTCGAGGATCTGTATGCGTTGCATAGCACTGTCGTGGGTCATGGTGGGTCGCGTGGGTTGGGGTGCGAGGATCGTAGCGGGAGCCCCGCCGCGATCCCAGCAGTTTCAGTAGCTGGCCAGTGGCACGGGGACGGCGTTCCTGAAGGTCAGCACCGTGATCGGCGCCTGCTTGAGGTTGCCCTTGTCGTCGTAGGCATAGGTGCCCGCCACGCCCTGGTGGCTTGCCAGGTACATCTGCGCTCCGACCTTGGCAGGCTCCACGGACTGGGCTTTCTGCATGGCATCGGCCATGAACATCACCTGGTCGTAGTAGGACGCTGCGTAGGCATCGGCATCGAGCTTGAAGCGCGCCTTGTATTTCGCCTTGAAGGCCGGGCCGCTGGCGGCCTTGTCGAGCATGGTGCCGCCCTGGGCGCAGAACACGGTGTCGTTCACGGCCTCGCCGCCGAGCTTGCCGACCTCGGGGCTGCACAGCGTGTCGCCGCCCAAGAGCTTGGCCGAGATGCCCAGTTGCTTCATCTGCCGCGCCATGGGCGCCGCCTGCGGCGCATAGCCGCCAAAGAAGATGGCCTGCGGCTGCTTGCCCTTGAGGCTGGTGAGGATGGACAGGAAGTCGGTGGACTTGTCGGTCGTGAACTCCTGGCCCACCACGGTGAGGCCTTGCTTCTTGGCTTCCTTGGTGAACTGGTCGGCCACGCCCTGGCCAAAGGCCGTGCGGTCGTCGATCACCGCCACCTGCTTCACTTTGAGCACCTGGGCGGCATACACGGCCATGTTCGAGCCGATCTGGGTGTCGCTGGCGATGATGCGAAACAGGTTCTTGTAGCCGCCCTCGGTGACCTTGGGGTTGGTGCCCACGGTGGAGACCATGGCCCCGCCGTCGCTGTAGACGCGCGAGGCGGGGATGGCCACGCCCGAGCAGTACGGCCCCATGACGAACCTGACGCCGCTGTCCACCAGCTTCTGCGCCACGCTCACGCCGGTGCGGGCGTCGCACTGGTCGTCTTCGGACACCAGCTCGAACTTCAGGGTCTTGCCCCCCACCACGATCTTCTTCGCATTCAGTTCCTCGACGGCCAGGCGCACGCCGTTCTCGTTGTCCTTGCCCGCAAACGCATTCGGGCCCGACAGCGGGCCGCTGTGGCCGATCTTGACGACCTGCTCCTGCGCGAACACCGGTGCCGCCAGCAGCACGAGGGTTGCCAGCGCCGAGGGGGTCATGAATCTGGATGCCATGGGAGACCTTTGGTGGGATGAAGGGAGTGGGGGAGGGCGCGGGCGCTCAGGCGACCGACTGGTACTCGGTGGGGCGCGTTTCCAGCGCCTTCTTCACGACGCGCTCAATGAAGGCGCGTTCCTCGCCGATCAGCGGCAGGCGCGGGCGGCGCATGTGCTCGGTGCCCACGCCTACCAGCACGTCGATGAGCTTGAGGTTCTGCACCAGCTTGGTGGATACATCGAGGTGCAGCATCGGCGTCATCCATTGGTAGAGCTTGAGCGCTTCGGCAAAGCGGCCGGCCTTCATCAGGTCGTACAGCGCCACGGTCTCGCGCGGGAAGGCGCAGCCCACGCCGGCCAGCAGGCCGTCGCAGCCCAGCGCCAGGCCTTCGTAGGCCAGGTCGTCCACCCCCAGGAAGAGCTGGTAGCGGTCGCCCACGGTGTTGCGCAGGTCGGTGATGCGGCGGATGTTGTCCGTGCTTTCCTTGATGGCTGCGATCCACTCGCAGTCGGCCAGCTCCAGCATGTGCTCGGGCTTGAGGTCCACGCGGTAGGCCACGGGGTTGTTGTAGACCATGAGCGGCTTCTGTGCCACCTTGGCCATGGCGCGCACATTGGCCATGGCTTCGCGCGCATCGGCCACGTAGATCACCGAGGGCATCACCATGTAGCCGGCCACGCCCAGCTTGTTGCCGCCATCGATGTAGCGCAGCGCCTCGCGGGTGCTGGTCTCCGAGACGTTGGCCAGCACGGGCACGCGGCCATCGGCGGCGTCGAGCGCGATCTTGGCGACCTGCAGCTTCTCCTCTAGCGTGAGGGTGCTGGCCTCGCCCAGCGAGCCGCAGGTCACCAGGCCGTGGATGCCGTTGCGGATCTGGAAGTCGATGTGGCGCGCCGTGCCTTCGGCATCGATGCTCTCGTCGGCGTGGAACTTGGTGGTGATGGCGGGGAAGATGCCTTGCCAGCGGGGATTGCTCATGGGGTGAACTCCTGGGGAAGAAAGAAGGAACGAAGGGGGTGAAGGAAAGCAGTGGCTGGGATGAATCGGTGTCGTTGGTAAATATATTAAGAAAATATTTGAAATATCTTGTGAGGGTATTTAGCAGCTTGCGTGCCAGCCGAATTTGCGCTTGGATGGGCTGAATCCGGGCGTTCGGGGGCTGAAGAAGCCTGCCAGGGGGCCTTCGTGCATCGTTGTTGGGCGCTGGGCACCGCAACGGGGCATGACTTTGGTGCGGGGCGGATGCGAAGGGATCCCAGACCCGCAACGCCCTTGCGATGCTGCTTCGAGGCCCTTGCCAGCCGCGTTCGGGACAGTCAAGTGCAGTGTCTCTAGAGGCAGCAAGCCGTTTCAGCTTGCTGCCTCGATAGAATCTGTGGTTATCTCCAAAAATGGGGTTGCCGCGCCCTGCGCGAGCGGCCCACCATTCGTTCCAGGCCCGTTGCCCCTTTTCGCCCATGACCAACAACACCACGCCTTCGATCTCGGTTGCAGACATCCGCAAGTCCTTCCTGGACTTTTTCGCCTCCAAGGGCCACACCATCGTGCCCTCGAGCTCGCTGGTGCCGGGCAACGACCCGACGCTGATGTTCACCAACTCCGGCATGGTGCAGTTCAAGGACGTGTTCCTGGGCACGGACAAGCGCCCCTACAACCGCGCGGTATCGGTGCAGGCCTGCCTGCGCGCCGGCGGCAAGCACAACGACCTGGAGAATGTGGGCTAC
Source organism: Acidovorax sp. LjRoot66 (assembly GCF_964253305.1). Classification (NCBI taxonomy): domain Bacteria; kingdom Pseudomonadati; phylum Pseudomonadota; class Betaproteobacteria; order Burkholderiales; family Comamonadaceae; genus Acidovorax; species Acidovorax sp. LjRoot66. The sequence continues at coordinate 4,827,942 of NZ_CAXUQU020000001.1, read as the reverse complement.
ACCGCGCGCCACCACACCTTCTTCGAGATGCTGGGCAACTGGAGCTTTGGCGACTACTTCAAGCGCGAGTCGCTGCATTGGGCCTGGGAGCTGCTGACCACCGTGTACAAGCTGCCCCCCGAGCGCCTGCTGGCCACCGTGTACCAGGAGGACGACGAGGCCTACGACATCTGGACCAAGGAGATCGGCCTGCCGCCCGAGCGCGTGATCCGCATCGGCGACAACAAGGGCGGCCGCTACAAGTCCGACAACTTCTGGATGATGGCCGACACCGGCCCCTGCGGCCCCTGCAGCGAGATCTTCTACGACCACGGCGACCACATCCCCGGCGGCCCCCCCGGCAGCCCCGATGAAGACGGCGACCGCTTCATCGAGATCTGGAACAACGTGTTCATGCAGTTCGACATGGCCGAAGACGGCTCGGTCAGCCCGCTGCCCGCGCCCTGCGTGGACACCGGCATGGGCCTGGAGCGCCTGGCCGCCATCCTGCAGCATGTACACAGCAACTACGAGATCGACCTCTTCGACGCGCTGATCAAGGCCGCCGGCCGTGAGACCGGCGTGGCCGACCTGAACAACAAGAGCCTGCGCGTGATCGCCGACCACATCCGCGCCACCGCCTTCCTGGTGAGCGACGGTGTGATCCCCAGCAACGAAGGCCGCGGCTACGTGCAGCGCCGCATCGTGCGCCGCGCCATCCGCCACGGCTACAAGCTGGGCAAGAAGACTCCGTTTTTCCACAAGCTGGTGGCCGAACTGGTGCGCGTGATGGGCGACGCCTACCCCAAGCTGCGTGAGCAGGAGCAGCGCATCACCGAGGTGCTGAAAGCGGAAGAAGAGCGCTTCTTCGAGACCCTGGCCAACGGCATGGAAATCCTGGACACGGCCCTGGCAGGCGATGCCAAGGTGCTGCCCGGCGACGTGGCCTTCAAGCTGCACGACACCTACGGCTTTCCGCTGGACCTGACCAATGACGTCTGCCGCGAGCGCGACGTCGAGGTGGACGAGGCCGGCTTCAAGGTCGCCATGGAAAAGCAAAAGGCCCAGGCCCGCGCCGCCGGCAAGTTCAAGATGGACAAGGCGCTGGAGTACACCGGCGATGTGAACCGCTTCACGGGCTACGAGCAACTGGCCGAAACGGCCAAGATCACCGCCATCTACGTCGATGGCACCAGCAGCGCAGCCCTCAAGGCAGGCCAGAACGGCGTGGTGGTGCTCGACACCACCCCCTTCTACGCCGAAAGCGGCGGCCAGGTGGGTGACGAAGGCACCATCACCAGCGGCTCTGCCCGCTTTGCGGTGGGTGACACGCTCAAGGTCAAGGCCGATGTGTACGGCCACCACGGCACGCTCGAAGAGGGCACGCTGAACGTGGGCGACACCGTGCAGGCCGAGGTCAACACAGCCGTGCGCGCCGCCACGGTGCGCAACCACTCGGCCACCCACCTGATGCACAAGGCCCTGCGCGAAGTGCTGGGCACGCATGTGCAGCAAAAGGGCAGCCTGGTGAACGCCGAGCGCACGCGCTTCGACTTTGCCCACAACGCCCCCGTGACCGATGCCCAGGTGCGCGAGATCGAGCGCCTGGTGAACGAGGAGGTGCTGGCCAACGTGCCCACGCAGGCGCGCGTGATGGACATCGAATCGGCCCAGAAGACCGGCGCCATGATGCTCTTTGGCGAGAAATACGGCGAAACCGTGCGCGTGCTCGACATCGGCACCAGCCGCGAGCTGTGCGGCGGCACGCATGTGCAGCGCACGGGCGACATCGGCCTGTTCAAGGTGGTGGCCGAAGGCGGCGTGGCCGCAGGCGTGCGCCGCATCGAGGCGGTGACCGGCACCAACGCACTGTCCTACCTGCAGCAGCTCGAAGACACGGTGAACCAGGCGGCTGGCACTTTCAAGACCCCGGTGGCCGAGCTCAACCACCGCATCGGCCAGACCCTGGACAGCGTGAAGGCCCTGGAAAAGGAAATCGCAGCGCTCAAGGGCAAGCTGGCATCGAGCCAGGGCGACGAGCTGGTGGGCCAGGCGGTGGACGTGAACGGCATCAAGGTGCTGGCCGCGGCCTTGCCCGGTGCCGACGCGAAAACCCTGCGCGACACCATGGACAAGCTCAAGGACAAGCTCAAGACCGCCGCCATCGTGCTGGCCGCCGTCGATGGCGACAAGGTGCAGATCGCTGCGGGCGTGACGGCCGACAGCATCGGCAAGGTCAAGGCCGGCGAGCTGGTCAACTTCGTGGCCCAGCAGGTCGGCGGTAAGGGCGGCGGCAAGCCCGACATGGCCATGGCCGGTGGCACCAATGCGGCGGGCCTGCCTGCCGCGCTGGCCAGCGTCGAGGCCTGGGTGCGCGAGCGCGCCTGAGGCTAAGCGGTAGGTACAGGAAGGTACACCCGATGGACCTGCCTGGACTGATCCCCAAACCGGGCCGCTGCCTGCTCGCCATGGCTTTGGGGCTATGGGTGGCCTGTGCCGCAGGCGCCCCGTCGGATGCTGTGGAGCGCGTGCAGTTCCAGGCGCCTGCCGGTGAGTCGGGTGGCTCGGTGACCCTGCAGGCCTGGTGGTACCGCCCGCCCGCCGCACTGGCCCCGGCCACGGGCAAGGACACCAGGCCCCTGCCTGCCGTGATCCTGCTACACGGCTGCGGCGGCATGCTCAACCGGCGCGGCCAGCCGGCAGAGCGCATGCGCGAGTATGCGGACCTGCTCAACCAGCAGGGCTGGCATGCCCTGGCCGTGGATTCGCTGACACCGCGCGGCGAAAAGGAGCTGTGCACCCAGCGCGTGGGCACGCGCAAGATCAACCAGAACGACCGCCGCCGCGATGCGCTGGCCGCCCTGCAGTGGCTGGCCGCCCAGCCGGGCGTGGACGGCCAGCGGCTGGCGCTGCTGGGTTGGTCGCACGGCGGCAGTGCCGTGCTGGCTGCCAGCAACCTGCGCCATGCCGACGTCGCCGCTGCCAAGGTGCTGCCGCGCCTGTCCGTGGCTTTTTACCCGGGTTGCGGTTCCGACCTGCGCGGTGGCTACCGGCCGGCCGCCGATACGCTGATGCTCGTCGGCAAGGCGGACGACTGGACCCCTGCCGCACCCTGCCAGGCCCTGGCTGCGCCGCGCGGCACACCACGCGACGATATCCCGGGCAGCCGCGAGGTGCGGGTGGTGGCCTACGAGGGCGCCTACCATGGCTTCGATGGCACCGTGCCCTTGCGCCTGCGCACCGACGTGCCCAACGGCGTGTACCCGGGGCAGGGCGTGCATGTGGGTGGCCACCCGGTGGCGCGCGAGCAGTCGCGCAAGGAGTTGCTGGCCGCCCTGGGCAAGGCGTTCAACCGCTGACCTGCAGAAGGCCTGCGGTAGGCCCTCGGCGGGTCAGAACAGCTCTACATCGTCGTTGGAGACCTTGGCCGTGAGGTGCCCGCCGGCAATCAGGTCTTCGTAGAAGCAGACCTGGTTGCGGCCGTGCTCCTTGGCGTAGTAGAGCGCCTGATCGGCCTGGCCCAGAATTTCGACCGGGGAGCCACGCGAGGTGCCCACGAAACCCAGGCTCACCGTCACCCGGCCCACCTGCGGAAAGTCGTACTCCTGCACGGTCTCGCGGAAGCGGTTGAACACCTTGTGCGCCCGCGCCAGCGTGATGTTGCGCAGCAGCACCACGAACTCCTCGCCACCAAAGCGGAAGATGCGGTCGTGCGAGCGGAACGAGGTGCGCAGGATGTTGGCGATCAGGATCAGCACCTCATCGCCGTAGAGGTGGCCGAAGCGGTCGTTGACCAGTTTGAAGTGGTCGATGTCCACCACGGCCAGCCAGTTCTGCGCGGGCTCGCTTTCGGAGGCCACTTCTTCGGTGACCAGCGCTTCGGCGCTTTGCGGGCGGTTGCTGCTCAGGCCGCTGGCGGTTCGGGAGAACTGCTCGTCGAAGGTCTTGCGGTTGAACAGGCCGGTCAGCGCGTCGCGTTCGCTGTAGTCCAGCAGGTTCTGGTAGTTCTGGTAGACCAGGAACACGCCCTTGATGACTTCGAGCTTGTGGGCCGAGAACGGGCGCGACTGCGTGATCTCCAGGCAGGTGCTGACCTTCTCGTGCATCCATACCGGCAGCCACAGCGTATGGCGCCCAGGGCGGTGCGAAAGCGCGCTGTCGCCCTGGCTCTTCACGCATTCGCACAGCTCGGGGTACTGCTCCAGCAGTTCGCGCCGGGGGTCGGCGGCAGCCTCGGAGTCGGTGGAGACCAGTTGCCCGTCCTCCACCCAGGTGCGTGGGCGCACATGGGCCACGCCCTTGTCGGTAAACAGCTCCAGCGCCCGGACCGCCTTGATGCCGCTGAGTTTTTGCAGGGTGGAGAGCACCGACACCTCCAGCCGCAGGTGGTCGCGGTGGCCGGTCATTTCAACCAGGTGTTGCAGGATGGGCTTCATAGGCGCGGTGATGGCGGTCGTCCGGTGGAGGGGGCGCTAATTGCGCCGCACAAACACAATATCCCACACGCCATGCCCGAGGCGCAGGCCGCGGTTCTCGAACTTGGTCAGTGGGCGGTAGTCCGGCTGCGGCGCAAAGCCGTCGGCGGTGTTGGCCAGCAGGGGCTCGGCACCCAGCACCTGCAGCATCTGTTCGGCGTAGGGTTGCCAGTCGGTGGCGCAATGCAGGTAGCCGCCGGGCTTGAGCCGGGCGGCCAGCTTGGCGACCAGCGGCGACTGGATCAGCCGGCGCTTGTTGTGCTTGGTCTTGTGCCAGGGATCGGGAAAGAAGATATGCACGCCATCGAGGCTGGCCGGGGCCAGCATGTGGTCGATGACCTCGACGGCATCGTGCTGCAGGATGCGGATGTTGCCGATCTCCTGCTCGCCGATGCGCTTGAGCAGGGCACCCACGCCGGGCTCGTGCACCTCGCAGCACAGGAAGTTGTCATCGGGGCGCACGCGCGCAATATGGGCCGTGGCTTCACCCATGCCAAAGCCGATCTCCAGGATCAACGGGGCGGTGCGGCCAAAGGCGGCAGGGGCGTCGAGCGGGGCGGCGGTGTAGGGCAGCACGAAGCGCGGGCCCAGGTCTTCGAAGGCCTTGGCCTGGCCCGTGGTGGTGCGCCCGGCGCGGCGCACAAAGCTCTTGATGGTCTTGGGGTGGGCAACGCCAGCGGGCGCGGCGTTGCCGGCTTGGGGGGGCCTGGCGGCGGGTGCCGCGCTGTCGGGGGCAGGGGAAAGGGATGGCAGTTCGGTCACGATGGGCCATTGTAGTTTCTGAACCACGCATTGGCCCATTGCGCCAGCGCATCCCCCGTGCAAGTGTTGTGCGGATGTGCCAGCGCAGGCAGCCCCAGGGCCTGTGCCGCCTGGGCCAGCGCCTGCAGGGGATCGTGCAGGTCCAGGGCCTGGGCACCGTTCTGCTTGGAGAGTTTCTCCCCGTTGTCGCCACGGACCAGGGGGGTGTGCAGGTACTGCGGCGTGGGCGCGCCGAGGGCCTGCTGCAGCAGGATCTGGCGCGGGGTGTTGTCGGCCAGATCCTCCCCACGAACGATGTGGGTAATGCCCTGGGCCGCGTCATCCACCACCACGGCCAATTGATAGGCCCACAGGCCGTCGGCGCGGCGCAGCACGAAGTCGCCGATCTCGGCCGCCACCTCTTGCTGCTGTTCACCCAGGCGCCTGTCGCTCCAGCGCGTGGGCAAGAGGCCTTCGGGCACCCGAAACCGCCAGGACCGGCCGCCCCGCCCATTCAGGCCATGGCGGCAGGTGCCAGGATAGGGCAGGGCCGCATGCCGCTCGCGCGCATGGCCGAGCGCGAGCTGGGCCTCCTCGATGTCCTTGCGCGAGCAGGCGCAGGGGTAGGCGGCATCCTGGGCGACGAGGTGGTCCAGGGCCTGCTGGTATGCGGCGCCCCGCGCCGATTGCCACAGCGGGGGCTCATCGGGCACCAGGCCGCAGGCGGCCAACTGCTGCAGGATGATCTCGCCTGCACCCGGGATGCAGCGCGGGGTGTCCACGTCCTCGATGCGCACCAGCCAGCGACCGCCACGCCCTCCGTTGAAGGCGCGGGCGTCGAGCCAACTGGCCAGGGCGGCCACCAGCGAGCCTGCATGCAGGGGCCCTGTCGGCGACGGCGCAAAACGGCCGATGTAGCCGGACCCGGGGCCCTGCACAGGGTCCTCGCCTTCTTTCATGCCACGGCGAGTGCCAGCTCCAGTCCGGACACGAAGGCATCTTCCAGGCGGTGGCCCAGGCACCAGTCGCCGCAGGCACCCAGGCCCAGTTGGGCGTCCCACAGGTGGCTGCGGCCCAGGGGGTGGGTGGTCTGGGCATAGCGCCAGCGCTGGGTCTGGGCGTGCGCGGGTTGTGCACGGATGCCGGTCACCTCGGCAAAGGCCTTGATCAGCTTGGCCTGCACGCGCTCGGCGTCGTCTTCGAGGTGTTCGGCCGACCAGGCAGGGCTGGCCTGCACGGTCCAGCGCTCCACGCTGGGGCGGCCGGGCTTGGAGGATTCGCGCGCCAGCCAGGCAATGCGGTGGTGCGTGCTGCGTGCGGCATTCCACTGCGGGCCCAGGGTGGTCAGGCCCGGGCGCACGGCCTGCGGGTAGGCCAACATCAATGTCCAGCAGGGGGCGATGGCGACGCTGGACAGGGCCGCTGACAGGCTGCTGTCGATGGCCGAGGTGGACAGCAGGGCCTGCGCGGGCGTGGCCGGCTGGGCCAGCAGCACGGCGTCGAAGCCGGCGTACACGTGGTGGCCGCCGTCGGGCCCTTCGGTGCGCAGTTGCCAGCCAGGGGCGTTCAAGGCGTCATGCTCGATGCGCGTGACGCAGGTGTCGGTGATCAGCCGGCCGGCCTGGGCCAGCGGTTCGGCCCAGGTGGCCACCAGCGACTGCATGCCGGGGCTGGCGACCCAGTGCGCTTCGCGCGTGGGCAGGCCGGCGGCGGTCACGCGGCCGGCAGCATCCAGCACGCGCACGGAATTGGCGCTCCAGCGCTTGCACACGCCGGGCACGGTGTCGATGGCGCGCGCAAAACGCGCATCGCGCACGGTGAAGTACTGCACGCCGGCGTCGAAGCCGCCAAAGGGTGAGTCGACGGTGGTCGTGCGTCCGCCGGCGGCGGAGGATTTTTCGAAGACGGTGACCTGGTGGCCCGCCTGCACCAGGGTGCGGGCGCAGGCAATGCCGGCCATGCCGGCGCCGATGATGGCGAAATGCCGGGGTGGCTTGGCACTGCCGGCGGTTTTGCGGGTGGAGGGGGTTGTCGTCGTGGTCGCCGCCGCAGCAGCAGGGCTGGGTGCAGGGCGTCGGGGCCGTTTGGCAGGGCGAGAAACAGGTTTGCTCATGGGAGGCCTTTCGGGAACGGTTGGCAGGAAAACTCCGACACCGACCACTCTACACGCCCCACGCAGGGCTGCGCATCAGAAATGATGGTGGTTTTCCAGCAGTGCGCGGCGTGTGGCGGGGCTTTGCAGCTGGTTGAGCCACCACTGCAGCGCGCGGCCGGGCGCGGTGAAGCCCGGGCCGCCCCAGGCGTAGTGGATGGGCACGCGGCGTTCGGGCCGCGCCACCTTGCGTGTCACCAGCCGCCCGGCTTCGAGGTAGGGGCGCACCATGGGCTCGGGCAAAAAGCCGCCGCCCAGCCCGCGCAACTGGGCGCGCACCTTGGCCTGCATGGTGTCCACCGTGAGCACGTCCTGCCCGCCCAGCAGGCCCATGGTGGCGCCGCCGCGCAGCGCCGAGTCGGCCACCGCCACGGCACGGTGCTGCAGCAGGGTGGCGTCGGTGATGGGCTCGGGCACCGATGCCAGTGCATGGTGCGGCGCCACGACGTAGATGAACAGCAGGTCGCCCAGCGTGGCCTGCTGCAGGCCCGCCACGCTGGATCCGGCAATGGTGACGCCGATGGCCAGGTCCGCCCGGCCCGAGGTCAGGGCCTCCAGCGTGCCGGTCATGATGCCGTCGCGCAGCTTCAGGCGGGTGGGGGGCGCCATGGCGTAGAAGGCATCCACCAGCTCCATCATGGTGTGCGGGGAAATGGCGCCATCGACCGAGATCGTGAGCTGCGGCTCCCAGCCCGTGGCCACGCGTCGCACGCGGTGGGCCACGGCGTCGATGTCCTGCAGCAGCCGCGCGCCCTCGCGCAGCAGCTCCACGCCGGCCTCTGTGGGGCGGGCCTGGCGCGCGCTGCGGTCAAAGAGCAGCACGTCCAGCGCATCCTCGATCTGGCGCACGCGGTAGGTCAGCGCGCTTGGCACCAGGCCCAACTGGCGCGCTGCGGCCGCAAAGCTGCCGGCCTCGGCGATCACCTGCAGCATGGCCAGGCTGTCGGGGGTCAGCACATCGCGTGGGTTTTGCATGGTGGTGCCATGGTAATTCAATTTTTTTGAATCATGCCATCAATGTGCCAGCGCCCGGAACAGGGAGCACAGGCCTAAAGTTGCGTCTTGAAAGGGCTACACACCATGCTGACTGTTCGCAAATCCCAAGACCGCGGCTACGCCGACCATGGCTGGCTGCAGTCGCACCACAGCTTCTCGTTTGCTGGCTACCACGATCCCGAGCACATGGGTTTTGGCAACCTGCGCGTGATCAACGAAGACCGCATCGCCGCAGGCATGGGCTTTGGCACCCATGGCCACCGCGACATGGAGATCATCAGCTACGTGCTGTCGGGGGAGTTGGCCCACAAGGACAGCATGGGCAACATCAAGGGCATCCCGCCCGGCGACGTGCAGCGCATGAGCGCGGGCACGGGTGTGCAGCACAGCGAGTTCAACCATGCAGAGGGTCAGACCACGCATTTTCTGCAGATCTGGCTGCTGCCCGACGTGCAGGGCATTGCACCCGGCTATGAGCAAAAGGCCTTTACCGATGCCGAAAAGCGCGGCACGCTCCGCCGGGTGGCCTCGCCCGACGGGGCCGACGGCTCCGTGACCGTGCACGCCGACGCCACGATCTACGCCGGCCTGTTCGACGGCGGTGAGTCGGCCACCCTGGCGCTCGACCCGGCCCGCAAGACCTATGTGCACCTGGTGCGTGGCGCGCTGCAGGTCAACGGGCAGGCGCTGTCGGCCGGTGATGCCGCGCTGATCGAGAAGGAAACGGCCCTGGCACTGACCGAAGGCCGCGATGCCGAAGTGCTGGTGTTCGATCTGGCCCCTTGACCTAATTTTTTGTCCGCCCCCTGTTCTTTACCTGTTACCTGAAGGAGTCCACCATGTTCAATTCCCTGCAAAACCCCCTGGCCCTGGCCTCGCGCCTGCTGCTGGCTGCCCTGTTCCTGCCTGCCGGCATCGGCAAGCTCACCGGCTTTGCCGGCACCGTGGGCTACATCGCCTCCGTGGGCCTGCCCATGCCCACCGTAGCGGCAGGCCTGGCCGCCGCCGTGGAAGTGCTGGGCGGCCTGGCGCTGGTCTTCGGCTTCGGTACCCGGTTTGCCGCACTGGCCCTGGCGTTCTTCACGCTGGTCGCCAGCTTCTTCTTCCATGCCTACTGGGCACTGCCGGCCGACAAGCAGATGATGCAGCAGCTGATGTTCTTCAAGAACGTGGGCGTGACCGGCGGCCTGCTGGCCCTGGCGGCCTTCGGCGCCGGTGGCTGGAGCGTGGACGCACGCCGTTCTTCCAACTGACGTCGCCATCCTGCGGCATGATGGCGTTTTAACGTTGCAAGGAACCGCCGCATGCTGCAGATCGCTGTCGTCTACCACTCGGGCTACGGCCATACCCAGCGCATGGCCCAGGCCGTGGCCGATGGCGCGGGTGCGCAGCTGATCGCCATCGATGCGGACGGCAGCCTGCCCGAAGGCGGCTGGGAAACCCTGGCCGCCGCCAGCGCCATCATCTTCGGCTCACCGACCTACATGGCTGGGCCCAGCTGGCAATTCAAGCGCTTTGCCGACGCATCGTCCAAGCCCTGGTTCAGCCAGGCCTGGAAGAACAAGCTGTTCGCCGGCTTCACCAACAGCGCCGCCACCAATGGCGACAAGCAGATCACGCTCGACTACCTGTTCCACCTGGCCATGCAGCATGGCGGCCTGTGGGTGGGGGCGGGCGTGCTGCCATCGAACTCCAAGGCCGCCACGCGCAACGACGTGAACTGGCTGGGCGCTTACAGTGGTGCCATGGCGCAATCACCTTCCGACGCTTCGGCCGGCGAGATGGCGCCGGGCGACTTGGACACAGCCCGTTTCCTGGGACAGCGTGTGGCCGAGCTGGCTGCACGCTTTAAGTGAAGCACCCCCTGTGTCGCTTCGCGCCTTCCCCCTCTCTCGTCTCGCTGCGCGAGCCGGGAGGGGGACGCCCCCAGCGCGGCGGGGCGGCCCTTGCGCGGGGGCACTGGCCTTGGCCGTGCCAATTTCATGCGTCGCAGCTGGCGCATAGCGCAATGAAGAACTGATTCCAACCCCACGACTACAGGAGCCTCCCATGCAACCATGCCATCGTCTTCGCGCCCCGTGCGCTGGAGCACGCTCATGAGCGGCGCATTGCGCCTGTCCGGCCATGCCAAGGACCTGGGCGGCGGCTTCACCGTGCGGCGCCTGCTGCCTGCCGTGCAGTGCCGCTCGGTAGGGCCGTTCATCTTCTTCGACCATTTCGGCCCGGTGTCGGTGGTGCCCGGCGCGGCGCACGATGTGCGGCCCCATCCGCACATCGGCCTGGCCACGGTGACCTACCTGTTCTCCGGCGCCATCATGCACCGCGACAACCTGGGCTACGTGCAGCAGATCGAGCCCGGCGCCATCAACTGGATGACGGCCGGCAACGGCATCGTGCACTCCGAGCGCCGGCCCGAGAGCTTGGCCGACATGACCTATGTGAACCACGGCATCCAGCTGTGGGCCGCGCTGCCGGTGGCGGCCGAGGAGGCCGATGCCTCCTTCGTGCACACGCCGGCCGCTGCCATTCCCGAGGTGCAGGTCGGTGATGCGGTGGTGCGTGTGCTGATCGGAACCGCCTTTGGCCAGACCTCGCCCGTGGCGACCTATGCGCCCACGCTGTACCTGGACGTGCAACTGCCTGCGGGCGGCGTGCTGGAATTGCCGGCGGCCCTGGCGCAGGAAATGGCCCTCTACCCCGTGGATGCCGAGCTGCTGCTCGACGGCGAGCCCTTGCCCGACCACACCCTGGCGGTACTGCCCGCAGGTGCTGCGGCGGCGCCCGTGCGGCTGCAGGCCGGCGACAGCGCCGTGCGCCTGATGGTCATCGGTGGCGACGCGCTCGACGGGCCGCGCCACATGTGGTGGAACTTCGTCTCCAGCCGCAAGGAGCGCATCGTGCAGGCCGCCGGGGACTGGGAAGCAGGCCGCATGAAGGTGGTGCCAGGCGAAACGGAATTCATCCCGCTGCCGGAGCACCGTTTCCGCGCGGATTGAGCAAGGGTCCACTGAAACCGAGAAATCGGCGCCGATTTCTCGGTTTCAGTGGACCAGTCAGGCCCCTTCAGGCTTGTCGGTGGACAGGTCGGCGGCCAGCACCCGGCGCTCGTCGAAGACGAAGCAGCCGCCGTGGTAGTGGGCTCCATCGGTTTCCTCGAAATACTTGAGGATGCCGCCTTCGAGCTGGTAGACATGCGGCAGGCCTTCCTCGCGCATGAGGATGGCGGCCTTCTCGCAGCGGATGCCGCCCGTGCAAAAGCTCACCACCGTCTTGTCGGCGAGTTCCTCCTTGTGCGCACGCAGGGCCGGGGGGAACTCGGTGAACTTGTCGATGCGCCAGTCGATGGCGTTGTCAAATGTGCCGTGGTCGACCTCGAAGGCATTGCGGGTGTCGAGCGTCACCACCTCGCGGCCTTCGTCGTCGTGGCCCTGCGCCAGCCAGCGGTGCAGCGTGGCCGGCGTCACCGCCGGGGCGCGGCCTGTGGAGGGCTGGATGGTGGGGTGGTCCATGCGGATGATCTCGCGCTTGACCTTGACCAGCATTTTGCGAAAGGGCACCGTGTCCGACCAGCTCTCCTTGGGCGCCAGGTCGGCAAAACGGGCGTCGGTGCGCAGCGCATCCACGAAACCGCGCACCGCTTGGGCCGGGCCCGCCAGGAAGAAGTTGATGCCTTCCTCGGCCAGCAAGATGGTGCCCTTGAGCTGCGCCGCAGTGGCGCGCTCGTGCAGCAGGTCGCGCAACGCATGCGCATCGGGCAGCGGCACGAATTGGTAGCAGGAGATGTTGAGGACGTCGTTCACGGCGATGGCCTGTTTACACGGGTTCTGGGAAAGGAGTGTTCTGCCGGGGGCGACTCTCCGGACGGGCGCGGTTACGGCCTGATTGTCGCGCTGCTGCCGGCCCCTGGCCCGTAGCCTGGCGGGTTGCCCGCCAGGTTCCCTCAGGGGGCGGGTACCAGCAGCGTGGTCTCGATCTTGTTGGCCAGCTGGGCGATGGCCAGCGACGCCGGGCAGCCCGGCGTGTTGAGCAGCAGCAGCTGGCGGCGCATCACGGCGTCGCGCACCGACGGGTCGGCCGGGATGTCGCCCATGTGGATCAGCCGCACTCCGCGGCCGGTCTCGGTGCTGACGAAGCGGTCCAGCACCTGCTGCAGCTGGCTGGTGATGGCCCGGCCATCGCCCGGGCGGGCGGCCTGGTTGATCACCATGCGCACATGCTGGCGCTTTTGCTGCATGGCCAGCACCTTGATGGCGGCGTAGGCGTCGGTCAGCGAGGTGGGCTCGGGCGTGGCCACGATCAGCACCTCGGAGGCCAGCGAAATCGAGAACAGCACCACGTCCGAGATGCCGGCGCCGGTGTCCAGCAGGATCACGTCGTAATTGGGCGCCAGTGCCTGGATCACGTTCAGGAACTGGTTGCGCACCTCGGGCGTGAGGCGCGAATACTCCACCATGCCCGAGCCGGCCAGCAGCACCGAGAAGCCGCCGGGCGCCTGGATCACGGCGTCTTCCAGCAAGGCCTTGCCGGTGAACACGTCGTGCAGGGTGATCTTGGGGTGCAGGTTGAGCACCACGTCCAGGTTGGCCAGGCCCAGGTCGGCGTCGAGCACGAGCACACGCTGGCCGCGCCGCGTGAGCGCTGCCGCGAGGTTGGCCGACACGAAGGTCTTGCCCACGCCGCCCTTGCCGCTGGTGATGGCAATGATGCGCGCACCGGTGGCCGCCGCGCCGGGTGGGCGGCCGGGCGAGGGTGGGGCGTCGGAGGATGTGGGTGGGGGGGACAGCGCGTCGCTCATCTTCTAACTTTCAGTTGGCGCTGCCTGTTGGGTCCAGCGGGGGCAGATCGCCCCAGCCCGAGGGGGTGTACAAGGGGCCGAACAACAGGCTCTTCTCTTCGGCACTGACGGTGCTGTCGGGCTGCTCTTCGATGCTCACCCGGTTGCGGCCCGACGATTTGGCCTGGTAGAGCTGGTGGTCGGCCCGGTCGGTCCACAGCAGGGTGGTCGAACGGATCCATTGCAGGGCGAAGGCCCCGCCAACGCTCACCGTGACATTCAGTTCCACGGAGGGCGAGATTCTGACAGGTGTGTTGGCCACGGCACGGCGGATGCGTTCTGCCACCACCTTGCCAAACGCGGCCTGGCAGGCGGGCAGCACCACCGCGAACTCCTCGCCGCCGTAGCGTGCCAGGGTGTCCATGGGGCGCACGCAGGCGCTCAGGGTGCGTGCCACCGACTGCAGCACCACGTCACCGGCCAGGTGGCCATGGGTGTCGTTGACCGCCTTGAAGTGGTCGATGTCCAGCATCAGCAGCAGGGCCGCCTCGCCCGAGCGCGTCACGCGGTCGATCTCGCGCTCGAGCACGGCGCGAAAATGCCGACGGTTGGCCAGCCCGGTGAGGGGGTCCTTGAGGGAGAGTTCGCACAGACCGTCGATCAGGCCCTGGAGGTAGCGCGACGGTGCTTCGCGTTGCAGGGAGGCTTCGCTGCCGGCCGCCTGCGCCACGAGGGCGTGTGCAATGTCCAGACGCAGATCGCGCAGGTCTACGAGATGAGAGGCCGCAGAGTCAGACACAAATGGATAAGGCAGAGTTCGTTGAGTGTAGCAGCGGGACGGCGCAAAAATGCAGCTTCTGGGCGGGCCGTGGGGTGATACGGCTCAGGTGGCTGCACCCTCAGGGTCGGGCGGTGGTATCTGCTGCAGCGCCTGCAGGGCCTCGGCGTCGGTGCGGTACATCTGCAGCCCCGGGCCGGGTTCGAGCAAGCAGGCGCGGCGCAGCACCTGGTCCACCGGCAGTTTCATGCCGCTCACGTGCAGTATGCCGCCACGCGCCTGCATCAGGGCGCGCAGCGCGGCAAAGGTCTCCACGCCGGTGATGTCGATGCGGTTGATGGGCTGGGCCATGAGGCACAGGTGGACGATGGCGGGGTCGGCGGCCAGGTGGTCGGTCACATGCCGCTCCAGCGCGCTGGCCGAGCCGAAATCGAGCTCCGCATCCATGCGCAATGCCAGCAACTGGGGGGCCAGGGGCGGCAGGTGCCACAGGTGGCGGTCGCGCAGGCTGCCATCGGGGTGCAGGCCGACCTCGATAATGCGCGGGTGCAGGCGCTGGTACAGAAAGTGGCTCAGGTTCATCACCAGCCCCACCAGCACGCCCCAGTACATGCGCGGTGCGGTGGCCAGCGTCAGCGCAAAGGTCACGCCGGCCATCACAGCCTCGACACGCGAGATGCGCCACAGGCGCAGCAGGGTGGCGGGCTTGATGAGGCTGGTTACCGCCGTGACCACCACGGCCGCCAGCACCGACTGCGGCACGTGGTAGAGCGCCGGCGTGAGCCACAGCAGCACCACCAGCACCAGGGCGATGGCGAACACCGTGGCCCAGCCGGTGCGGGCACCGGCATACAGGTTGATGGCCGAGCGCGAGAACGAGGCGCTGGTGGCAAAGCTGCCGCACAGGCCGCTGCTGATCTTGGCCAGGCCCTGGCCGATCAGGTCCTGGTTCTCGTTCCAGCGCTCGCCCGAGCGCTGGCTCTCCACCTTGGCGCTGGAGGCGGTTTCGAGAAAGCTCACCAGCGTGACCACCAGCACCGGCATCACCAGTGCGGAAAACTGCGACCAGGACAGCAGGCCCGGCCAGTACAGGGACGGCAGCCCCTCGGGCAGCGTGCCGACCACCGAGCCGCCACTGTCGGCATAGCCCAGCGCCCAGCTCAGCGCCCCGGCAGCACCCACGACCACGATGGCGGCCGGAAAGTTCGGGCGCCAGCGCCGGGCCAGCACCAGCAGCGCCAGGCTGCCCAGGCCGAAGGCGGCAGCCACCAGGTCGAAATGGCCCAGCGACGGGGTGGACCACAGGGCGCCGAGGTCCGAGCGCAGGCCGGTGAAGGCGCGCAACTGGGAGGCTAGGATCAGCAGCGCGGCCGCCTGCGTGAAGCCGCTGAGCACGGGCGAGGTCACCAGGTTCAGCAGCCAGCCAAAGCGTGCCATGCCCATCACCAGCTGCAGCAGGCCCGAGAGCAGGGCCATCCACGCCGCCAGGGCCACCCACTGCGCGCTGCCGGGCTCGGCCAGCCCGGTCAGGGAGGCGCCGATCAGCAGGCTGGTGAGGGCCGTGGGCCCCACGCCCAGCCGGGTGGAGGAGCTGAACAGCACGGCCACCAGGGCCGGGATCAGCGAGGCGTAGATGCCGGTCACCAGCGGCATGCCGGCCAGGGCCGCATAGGCCACACCCTGTGGCACCAGCATCAGCCCCACGGTCATGCCGGCCGAAAACTCCCCTTTGAGCAGGTGGCGGTCGGGACGGGGCCAGGCGAGAAACGGAAGCCAGCGGGACAGGGAGGGCAGGGAAGGCATGGCCCCGATTGTCGCGCGCTTGTGCGGGCTGCCTGGCGTCCTACAGCCACTTCGGAGCTATCCGACCCTGTGCGCGCGTCGGTTTGCCTAAAGTACGAAGCATGTTTCAACCCGCAAGGAGCTTTCCCATGAACACCGCAACTACCGCTCAGCGCCCCCTTCACCGCATCGCCAGCGTGCTGGCCGTCAGCGCTCTGGCGCTGGGTCTGGCTGCTTGCAGCAAGACCGAAGACGCCACCGTGGGCCAGCGCCTGGACTCGGCCGTTGACCGCACCGAGCAGGCGGCCACCGAAGCCCGCATCAAGGCCGAGAGCGCCATGCAAAGTGCCGGCAACAAGATGGAGCAAGGCTCGCAGACCGCGATGGAAAAAATCGACGACGCCACCATCACAGCCCAGGTCTCTGCCGGCCTGGCCAAGGATCCTGACCTGAGCGCCATCAAGATCAATGTGGACACCGTCAATGGTTCCGTGACGCTGAACGGCCCCGCCACCACGCCTGCCGCCAAGGAGCGTGCCGAGACGATTGCCACCGCCGTGAAGGGCGTTACCTCGGTCAACAACCAGTTGACCGTCACACCGAGCTAAGGCACAGCCGTACCTGACGGCTTGCACCGGGCCCCGGGACTGTAAAGATACCGGACCCCACGCGCACCGGGCAGGGATGGACTTGCGACCCGCCAGTCGGGCAGCGAGCAGGCTGCCTCCTTCATCTTCATTGCGAGGACTGGCATTCGAAGACCGCCCATGCAAGTAATGCGTGCAATTCAAGCCATCGGCCATGCCCTGGCCTTTGCCTGCCCCCGAACAGGGGCCATGGCAAAAGAGCCGCGCCGCACAAGGTGATCCTTGTGCGGCGCGCTACCATTGGCTGCATGCAAGACCATGCCACCGACATCGCCTCCCGCCTCGTCCACCACGATTACCTTCCGCCTGCGGGTTTTCAGGCCCCCCAGACTGCCGTCTACAAGGCCTCGACCGTGATCTTCCCCAACGTGGCCGCCATGCGCAGCCGCGAGTGGAAGGACAAGAGCGGCTACACCTACGGCCTGCATGGCACCCCCACCACCTTCATCCTCGAAGAGCGCCTGTGCGCCCTGGAGGGTGGCCTGCAGTGCCTGTTGGTCCCGAGCGGACTGGCAGCGATTGCCAATGTGGCACTGGCGCTGCTCAAGCCCGGCGATGAACTGCTGATTCCCGACAATGTCTATGGCCCGAGCAAGGACCTGATCCACGGCGAGCTGCGCCGCTTCGGCATCACGCATGCGGTCTACGACCCGCTCGATCCGGCCGATCTGGCCGCGCGCATCACGCCTGCCACCCGCCTGGTCTGGCTTGAAGCGGCCGGCTCGGTCACCATGGAATTCCCCGACCTGTGCGAGCAGGTGCGCATTTGCCGCGCGCGCGGCGTCATGACGGCGCTGGACAACACCTGGGGCGCGGGCCTGGCGTTCGCGCCGTTCGACCTGCTGGGCGACGGCAGCCTGGGCGTGGATATCTCGGCCCATGCCCTGACCAAGTACCCCAGTGGCGGCGGCGATGTGCTCATGGGCAGCATCGTTACGCGCGACGAGGCGCTGCACATGCAGCTCAAGCTCACCCACATGCGCCTGGGCCTGGGCGTCGGTGGCAACGATGCCGAGGCGGTGTTGCGCTCGCTGCCCAGCATCGGCCTGCGCTACCGCGCGCACGACGAGGCGGCGCGCTCCCTGGCGTCCTGGATGCAGGCCCAGCCCGCCATCGCCCAGGTGCTGCACCCGGCATTGGCCGGTGCGCCGGGCCATGACCACTGGAAGGCGCTGTGCGGCGCAGCCTATGGCGGTGCGGGCGCGGCGGCCGGCCTGTTCAGCGTGGTGATCGATGCGCGCTTCGGCCAGGACCAAGTCGACGCCTTCTGCGACGGCCTGCGCCTGTTCAAGCTGGGCTACAGCTGGGGTGGGCCCATGAGCCTTGTGGTTCCTTATGAGCTGGCGCGCATGCGCGGCCGGCCCACGGCGCACCTGAAGCCCGGGACGCTGGTGCGGTTTTCCATCGGCCTGGAGGCGGTGGAGGACCTGCGCCAGGACCTGCAGCAGTCCCTGCAGCGGGCCTTTGCCCCCGCTTGACGGGCGCGGGGGTATGTCGGCAAACACAGGCCTAGCTGTTACAGTGGGCCTCTACTTCAGGAAGCAAACACCTTGGCAACACCCAACTACGGATACGAAAAGCGCCAGCGCGAGCTCGCAAAAAAGCAAAAAAAAGAAGAGAAGCTGCGCTCCAAAACCCAGCGCAGGCCGGATGACCCACAGGGTGACCAGCCAGCCGGTGGCAATGGCGATGGCGCACCGGGCGGCAACCAGCCCACGGGCGCACCAGGCGGCTGAGTCTTCGATCGCCGTGTCCGGCACCCTGCCGCGCCTCAATGGCCGCAGGCGGGTCCGGCAGCACGGCGCTCAGCGCAGCAGCTTTTTCAGCTCTGGCCACACGTTGGCCAGCATCTGCGGGTGCGCCTCTGCACGCGGGTGAATGCGGTCTGCCTGGAACAGGCGGGTAGGGTCCGGGCCATCGGCCACGCCCTTGAGGAAAAACGGCACCACGGCCACTTTTTTGGCCTGGGCCACGGTGGTGAACAGGCCGGCAAACCGGTTCGCGTAGTCGGTGCCATAGTTCGGCGGCACCTGCATCCCCACCAGCAAGACCTTGGCCCCGGCCTTTTGCGCCGCATCGGTCATGGCGCTCAGATTCTCTTCGGTGTTCTTGAGCGGCAGGCCGCGCAGCGCGTCATTGCCGCCGAGCTCGATCACCACCACGGCAGGCTTGTGCTGGGTCAGCAGGGCGGCCAGGCGTGAGCGCCCGCCCGAGGTGGTCTCGCCGCTCACGCTGGCATTGACCACGCGGCGCTCGATCTTTTCCTCCTGCAGCCGCTTTTCCAGGAGGGCCACCCAGCCGGCGCCGCGCGCCAGGCCGTACTCGGCGCTCAGCGAATCGCCCAGCACCAGAATGGCGGGCGCGCCTGGCGCGGAAGATGCAGGCGCCTGTGCCCAGGCTACGGGGGCGCAAACCCCTGCCAAACCCAGGATGCCCGCCGAGAGGATAAAGTGGCGCCGATACTGCAGATGTCGAATCAAAGCAAAGAACCTTTCATGTCCGAATCTTCCCCATCGCCCGTGACCCCCATTATTGCCGTCGAGCATGTCTTCAAGTCGGTCACGGATTCGACCGGTACGCTGGACATTCTGCGGGATATCGATTTCCGCCTGGCGCCAAGGGAAACTGCGGCCATCGTGGGGGCTTCGGGCTCTGGCAAGAGCACGCTCCTGTCCATCATCGCCGGGCTCGATACGCCCACGCGCGGCACGGTGCGCCTGGACGGCCATGACCTCTTCGCCATCGACGAGGACGAGCGCGCCGCGCTGCGCGCGCAGAAGGTGGGCTTCGTGTTCCAGAGCTTCCAGCTCATGGGCAACCTCACCGCGCTGGAGAACGTGATGCTGCCGCTGGAGCTGGCCAACCGGCGCGACGCGCGCAAGGCCGCTGCCGACATGCTGGCCCGCGTGGGCCTGGGCCAGCGCCTTTCGCACTATCCCAAGGTGCTCTCGGGCGGCGAGCAGCAGCGCGTGGCGCTGGCGCGAGCCTTCGTGGTGCACCCGGCCGTGCTGCTGGCCGACGAGCCCACGGGCAGCCTGGACTTTGCGACGGGCGAGACCATCATGCAGCTCATGTTCGAGCTCAACCGCGAGCAGGGCACCACGCTGGTACTGGTCACGCACGACCGCGGCATCGCCGCGCGCTGTGAGCGGCGCATCACCATTGATGCCGGGCAGGTTGCTGAGAACTAGGCTACCCCCTGAGGCGCTTCGCGCCTTCTCCCTGGAAGGGGGACGCCACCGGTGGCCTGGCAAAGCCAGTTCCACGGTGGCACTGGCCTTGACGCGCCAGTTGCATGGGCCTACAGCGCCATCGACAGCTGATAGGGAATCAGCTTCGTCCAGTCGATAATCAGGGCATGTCTTCCCCCAAAGTTCTTTTCGGCTTCCACGCCGTGGGCGTGCGTCTGAAGACCGCGCCCAAATCCGTCATCGAGATCTACTACGAGGTCACGCGGCGCGATGCGCGCATGCGCCAGTTCCTCGACCGGGCCCGCGAGGCCGGTGCCCGCCTGATCGAAGCTGACAGCGAGCGCATCGCCAAGCTGGCCGGCAGCCATGGCCACCAGGGCGTGGCGGCGCGGGTGGAGCCCGTGGCCCAGATCACCTCGCTCGACGAGCTGCTGGAGAACCTCGAAGCCGCTGGCGTCGAGAACCCGCTGCTGCTGGTGCTCGACGGCGTGACCGACCCGCACAACCTGGGCGCCTGCCTGCGCGTGGCCGATGGTGCCGGTGCCCATGCCGTCATCGCCCCCAAGGACCACGCCGTGGGCATCAATGCCACGGTGGCCAAGGTCGCCAGCGGAGCGGCCGAAACCATGCCCTACTTCATGGTCACCAACCTGGCGCGCACCCTGGGCGAGCTCAAGGAGCGCAACATCTGGTGCATAGGCACCAGCGACGATGCGCCCAAGACCGTCTACCAGGTGGACTTGAAGGGCCCCGTGGCCCTGGTGCTGGGCGCCGAGGGCGACGGCATGCGCCAGCTCACGCGCAAGACCTGCGACGAGCTGGTCAGCATCCCCATGAAGGGCGCGGTGGAAAGCCTCAATGTGTCTGTCGCCAGCGGCGTCTGCCTCTACGAGGCGCTGCGCCAGAGGACTTGACCGTATGCAGGAGGATCGCCTGGACACCGTGCGCGCCTGGGTGCAGGAGGCCCGGCACATCGCCGTGCTCACCGGCGCGGGCGTGAGCGCCGAATCGGGCGTGCCCACCTTTCGCGATGCGCAGACGGGCTACTGGGCCCAGTTCCGCGCCGAGGACATGGCCACCGAGGAGGGCTTTCGCGCCCATCCCGAGCGGGTCTGGAACTGGTACCAGCACCGGCGCCAGTTGATGGAGGGCGTGGCGCCCAACGCCGGGCACCTGGCGCTGGCGGCCTTCCAAGCGGCCCACCCGGGGCGGCTCACGCTGATCACCCAGAACGTGGATGGCCTGCACCAGCGCGCGGGCAGCACGGGCGTGCTGTGCCTGCATGGCGATCTGTTCGCCAACCGCTGGCTCGACACGCCGCGCAACTGCTGCCACATCGACGATGCAGTGGCCGGCAGCCCGCCGCATTGCGACCGCTGTGGCAACCGGCTGCGCCCCGGCGTGGTGTGGTTTGGTGAAATGCTGCCGCTGGCCGTGTTCGAGGCCGCTGAGCGGGCGGCGCAGGATTGCGACCTCATGCTGGTCGCCGGCACGGCAGGCGCCGTGTACCCGGCTGCAGGCCTGGCGCGCCAGGCGCGTGCGGTCGGTGCCCGTGTGGTCGTGGTCAACCCCGCCCCCAGCGAACTCGACGATGCCGCAGATGCCGTGCTGCGCGGTACGTCGGCAACCCTGCTGCCGCAGTTGCTGCAAGCCTGATCGGGCTACGCCTGGTTCAGGGGGCATGCCCCAAAATTGTGCGCTTTGTGCGACAGACTGTCGCAGACCGGACAAGTTGTCACGGGCCGTGCCTGTAGCCTGCGCCACCTTTGCACAATTCTCCGGGCACCTTCACATCATGAGCCGTCGTCACTTTCTCCTGCGCGCCACCCAGATGGCTGCGGCCACCAGCCTGCCTGTGTGGGCTTCCACGGCGAGCGCTGCCGAAGAACCGATGTCGGCCAGGCACATCAACCTGGGCTGCTCCATTGCCCTGACCGGGCCGCTGGGCCAGGCCGGCATCGAGCAGGTGGCGGGCATGAAGGCCGCGTTTGCCGAGCTGAACCAGGCCGGCGGCGTGCACGGCCGCGAGATCCGCATGGACGCCAAGGACGATGCCTACGTCGCCAGCCGCACCCTGCAGAACGTGACGCAGATGCTGGAGGCGCAGTCCATCTTCGCGCTGATCTCGCCCCTGGGAACGGCCAACACGGCCGCCATCCTGCCGCTGATCGAAGGCAAGGGCATCCCCACCGTGGGCCCCATCACGGGTGCGCCCTCGCTGCGCTCGGCCGAGCAGCGCAACGTGTTCTTCGTGCGCCCGAGCTACCGCGACGAAACCCAGCGCCTGGTCAAGCAGGTGGTGGAGATGGGCCTCAAGCGCATTTCCGTGGTCTACCTGGACAACCCCTTTGGCAAGGAAGTGCTCAAGGACATGTCGCGCGCGCTCGATGAGATCAAGGTCGAGCGCGCCGGCGAATTCGCCCTGGCGGTGGACGGCAAGAATGGTGCCGAGCTGGCCGAGAAGGTGGCCGCAGAGCGCCCGGGCGCCGTGCTGCTGGCCACCACCGGCACGGCCAACACGGCTTTCGTGCTGCCATTCCGTGCCAAGGCGGCCGGCGTGCCGCTGGCCGGCCTGTCGGTCACGGTGATCTCGTCGGAGCTGCCCAAGCTGGCCGCCGCCACGCGCGGCATGGCCCTGGTGCAGGTGTTCCCGGACGCGAATTCGCAAAAGTCGGTGGTGGTGCGCAAGTTCCAGAGCACCATGAAGGCCACGGGTGCCAATGCCGCCTTCATCAACAGCGGCAGCTCCCTGGAAGGCTGGGTCAATGCCCAGATCATGATCGAAGGCCTGAAGAACGCGGGCAAGGACCTGACCCGCGACAAGCTGCGCAATGGCCTGGCGGGTATCCGCTCGCTCTCGTTCGGCGACTTCAATGTCGGCTTTGGCAGCAAGGCACCCTACGTGGGCTCCGACTCGATCTACCTGGCCATCTACGCCGAGAACGCGCGCCGACTGAGCTGAGCCAAGGCCTTTCCCTGCATGCCTGCGGTCGGCGCACCAAGCGGCTGCGCCAGGCTCACAGGTACCACCGCCACGCCTGCAGCATGCCTTGCGCGGTGGCTTCGCTGCCGGTGAATGCCGCGAGCACGTGCGCCACCTGCGCGCGGCTGCTGGCCTTGAGCTCATAGGTGTCGTCGAGCGCATCGTCGCCCAGGGCCGCCAGGGCGTTGGCCACCGTGGCGATGGCGCCCAGCGCGGTGGGCAGGTCATCGGCAAAACGGTTCGGGTCGTTGAAGTTTCCTCGTCCCGCCATGTCGAACCAGACGCTACCGTCGTTGCGGTCCAGGATGAATGGGTTGGCGCCTTCCTGCGCGATCACCAGCCAGTGTGCAGGCCAGCCCTTGATCGGGTTGTCGGGGTTGCGTGACCAGGCATAGCCGTCCTGCCGTGCCCAGAGCTTGTGCAGCGGCGGCACGTCCACCGGGTTGCCCCCCGCGTTGATGGCGAGGCCCACCGGGCCTACCGACGCATGCCAGGTCTCGCCCCAGGGCCCCACCTCGCGGTAGAAGGCCTCCACGATGGCGGGCAGAGGGAAGGGCCCTTGCCAGTCGCTGGCGGGCTGGGGTTGCAGGTGGCCCCAGGGGGCGAGCAGCGGGCGCAGGCGGTCGAATGGCGCCACCATGGTCACTCCGAATGCACGTCGGTGAAGGCACCGTTGGCGGTGTTGATGTGGACGAGCTGGCTTGGCTCCCAGGGAATCTCGTAGCCCACCGAGCAGGCACTTTGCGTGGCCCCCGGGCCGTGGTCGGGATGCACTTCGATGAAGCAGGGCGTCAGAAAGCCCCAGAGCGTGCCTTCATTCAATGCAACCCCCGGTGGCACCACCTCGCATTCGAGCAGAAAGGCAACGAGCGCCGGGGTGGCGTCGTCGCGGATCTGCCGGGCATTGGCGAGCAAGCGCGAGAAAGCCTGGGCCTGCGCTGCCGTCGGCCCCTGTTTGGCGCCATGCACGCGCAGGGCAAATCCGTCGCCCAGGTGGGCAATGCCGACCGTTCCTTCCCAGACCTTGGACTGGCCTTCGGCGGACAGGGCACCGAAGGGTGCTGCCTGCAGGTTGCGGGTGAACATGCCCATGGGGTCCTTTGAGGCGGGTGTGGGGGTGCCCAAGTATCCTGCAGGATCCGCGCACTCGGCGATCCTCCCTGCTGCGGTACCGCCTGCAGATACCTGCGGTGCCTGCGGCGAACCCCGTGCCTGCGGTCGTCCTGCACAGGGCGGGGCCTGCCTGCAACCCGCCCGGGGAATATTTGGCTTGGCGTTTTGCGCAAGGCATGCCTAAGATGTTTCCAACGGGGGGCAGGGGGGTGAGCGACGGCCAGGCCCCTTCACGAAAAGGGCTGTATGGCATCTGATTTCTCCGGGGCCTACTGGGAGCACAATCCTGACGCGCTGCTGGTCATCGCGCCGGACGGTGCTGTCCTGCACTGGAACCCGGCAGCGGAAGCCACCTTCGGCTACACCGAGGCCGAGGCCCGGGGCCGCAGCCTGGCACAGCTGATTGTGCCGCCGGACCAGGTACACGACGAGGAGTCGATCTGCGCCGAAGCCCTGCAGTCCGGCGTGTCCGTGCACGAGTCGGTGCGCCGGCGCAAGGATGGCTCGCTGGTCCATGTGAACGTGTCCACCCGGGCTGTCTTTGGCGAGGGCGGTCAACTGGCCTACTTTCTGTCGAGCAAGAAGGACGTCACCCAGCTCAAGGTGCTGCGCGATGCCAAGCTGGTCGAGGCGCGCTTTCGCGACCTGCTCGAATCCACGCCCGATGCCATCGTGATGGTCAACGCCACCGGGCGCATCGTGCTCGTGAACTCGCAGGCCGAGCGGGTATTCGGCTACCCCCGGGCCCAGTTGCTGGGGCAGGCGGTCGAGGTGCTGCTGCCCCAGCGCTACCGCAACGCCCACCTGGGGCACCGCAGCGGCTTTTTCGTCCAGCCGCGCACGCGCACCATGGGGGCGGGTCTGGAGCTGTATGGTGTGCGCAGCGACGGCAGCGAGTTTCCGGTGGAAATCAGCCTGAGTCCACTGGAAACGGAAGAGGGCACCATGGTGATGAGCGCCATCCGCGACATCACGGCGCGCAAGAAGGCCGACCAGAAGTTCCGCGACCTGCTCGAATCGGCGCCCGATGCCATGGTGATCGTGGACCGGGATGGGAACATCGTGCTGGTCAACTCCCAGGCCGTCAAATTGTTCGGCTGGGCGCGCGAGGAGCTGCTGGGCCAGCCGATCGAGCTGCTGGTGCCCACGCGCCACCGCGGCCAGCACCCGCGGCACCGAGGGGGGTTCTTCACCGAGCCGCGCACCCGCTCCATGGGGGCAGGTCTGGACCTGTACGGCCTGCGCAAGGATGGCTCCGAGTTTCCGGTCGAGATCAGCCTGAGCCCGCTGGAGACCGAAGAGGGGCTGTTCGTCTCCAGTGCCATCCGCGACGTGACCGAGCGCAAGCGCTTCGAGCAGGCGCTGCGCGACAAGAACCTGGAGCTGGAGAACGCCGCGCTGGTCAAGGACCGCTTCCTGGCCAGCATGTCGCACGAGCTGCGCACGCCGCTGAATGCCGTCATCGGCTTCACCGGCACCCTGCTCATGCGCTTGCCGGGGCCCCTCAACGCCGAGCAGGAAAAGCAGCTGCGCATCGTGCAGACGGGCGCGCGCCACCTGCTGTCGCTGATCAATGACCTGCTGGACGTGGCCAAGCTGCGCGATGGCAAGCACGTGCTTCAGTGGGAGATGGTGGATTGCTGCGCAGTGGTGGAGGAGGTGGCTGCGACCTTGGGCCCTGATGCGCAGCGCAAAGGCCTGGCCTTCGTGGTGAGCATGCCCGAGCATGCAGTCCTTGTCCGCACCGACCGGCGCGCCCTCGCCCAGGTGGCCATCAACCTGGTGGGCAATGCCATCAAGTTCACGGGCCAGGGTCAGGTGCTGGTGCAGCTCGATGCGCCGGACCCGGCCAGCCCGCGGCTGAGCCTGCGCGTGCAGGACACCGGGCCCGGCATCCCCCTGGCGGACCAGTCGCGGCTGTTCGAGCCGTTCTCCCGGGTGGAGGGTGCCGAGCGGCACCAGGAGGGTTCGGGCCTGGGCCTGCACCTGAGCCGCAAGCTCGCCCAGGCGCTGGGCGGCGACATCACGCTGCACAGCCGGCCAGGCGAGGGCAGTACCTTCATTCTTGATTTGCCGGGAGCCCAGGGATGACCGCCCGCATCCTGGTCATCGAAGACGACGAAGCCAGCCGCATGCTGGTGACTTACCTGCTGGAGGCCGATGGCTACCAGGTCTACAGCGCGTCCAACGGGCGCGATGGCGTGCGCGCCGCGCTGGAGCATGGGCCCGATCTCATCCTGTCGGACCTGCAGATGCCGGTCATGGACGGTTACGAGGTGGCCAGGCTGCTGCATGCCGACCCCGGCTGGCGCCGGGCTCCGCTGGTCGCCGTGACGGCTTTTTCCATGCCCGGAGACAGGGAGAAGGCGCTGGAGGTGGGCTTCCAGGACCACATCTCCAAGCCCATCGACCCGGAGCGCTTCGTGCGCCAGGTCGAGGCCTATCTCTCGCCGTCATCGCGGGCGGTACGCCCGCCGCGGTGATCCACAAGCAAGGAGGGCGGCAGCCATGGCAAAGATCCTCGTCGTGGACGACCAGGCCCCCAACCGGGCCCTGGTCGTCACGCTGGTGCGGCATGGCGGCCATGAGGCCCTGGAGGCCGTGGACGGTGCGCAGGCGCTGGCTCTGGTGCGCGCCGAGCGGCCGGCGCTGGTGATCTCGGACATCCTCATGCCCACCATGGACGGCTACGAGTTCGTGCGCCAGCTGCGCTCCGATCCCGCGCTGGCGGCCACCCGGGTCATCTTCTACAGTGCCCACTACCAGGGGGAGCAGGCGCGCAGCCTGGCGCTGGCCGGAGGCGTCTCGGAGGTGCTGGTCAAGCCCTGCGAGCCGCAGGACATCCTGCGCGCCATCGAACGCACGCTGGCGCAGGCGGCTCGCGGCTTCGAGGGCGCACCCCCGGTCGTGGAGCCAGCCTTCCGCTCCCAGCACCTGCGCCTGGTGACCGACAAGCTGCGGGGCAACGTGGTGGAGCTGGAGGCCACCAACCGCCGGCTGGCGGCGCTCACCGAGCTCAATCTGCAGCTGGCCTCCGAGCGCGACCCGGCCATGCTGCTCAACAAGGTCTGCACGGGAGCACGCGAACTCATAGGCGCCCAGTACGCCGTGCTGTGCGCCGTGCGCAAGCCGGGCGATGCGTCGCTGGTGTGCACCAGTGGCATCGACCCGGTGCTGGCGCGCTCGCTGCCTGCGCCCGATGCCTCGTCAGGCCTGCTGGGGCGGCTGCAGACGGAGCGCCGCTCGCAGCGGCTGCTCAACCCCGGCGGCGACCCCACCATGGCGGGTCTGCCGCAGGGCTACCCGCCGCTGTACTGCGCGCTGGAGGCGCCGGTCACTTCGCTGGCTTCGTCCTATGGCTGGATCTGCCTGGCCAACAAGGAGGGTGCCGACCACTTCAGCGCCGAGGACGAACGCATCCTGTCCATCCTGGCGGCCCAGGTGGGGCGCATCTATGAAAACGGCAGCCTCTACCTGGAGGTGCAGCGCCATGCCGAGCAACTGCACATCGAGGTGATCGAGCGCCGGCGGGCCCTGGAGGAGCTGCGTGCCAGCGAGGCCAGATTGCACCGGGCGCAGGTGCTGGCCAAGATCACCCACATCATCAGCGGACCGGGCGGGCAGTTCGAGAGCTGGCCCGCCACGCTGGCGCAGATGCTGCGGCGCGACCCGAACACCATGCCGGCGTCTGCCCGGGAATGGATCGGCATGGTGTACGCCGACGACCGTGCACTGGTGCGCAGCATGGCCTTGCAGGCGGTGCGCGAAGGCGTGCGCATGGACTTCACCTACCGCCTGTGGCGTGCCGATGGGGCGCTCTTGCACCTGCGCCAGGTGATGGAGCCGCTGCCCGGCGAAGGCGCTGCCCCCGAAGGCTTGCGCTGGTTCAACACCATCCAGGATGTCACGGCGCAAAAGCGGGCCGAAGAAGCGCTGCGCGAGAGCGACCGGCGCTTCAACGAACTGCTCGACAAGGTCGAGATGGCCTCGCTGATGCTGGACCGCAACGGCTGCATCACCTACTGCAACGACTGCCTGCTGCGCCTGACGGGCTGGGAGCGCGGCGAGATCTTCGGGCGCAACTGGTTCGAGCTGTTCCTGCCGCCGGGCATGGACGGCATGCAGCGGGGGTTCGAGGACATGCTGGCCGACCGGCCGGCCGCCTGGCATTTCGAGCAGGAGATCCTTACGCGGTCCGGCGGGCGCCGGCTGGTGTACTGGAACAACACGGTGCTGCGCTCCGTCGATGGCGAGGCTATGGGCATCGCCTGCCTGGGCGAGGACATCACCGAGCGGCGCGAGGCCGAGCACAAGATCAAGCGCCTCAACCGCGTCTATGCCGTGCTCAGCGGCATCAGCACGCTGCTGGTGCGCATGCGCAGCCGCCAGGAGCTGTTTGCCCAGTCCTGCGACATCGCGGTGCGGCACGGGAAGTTCCGCATGGCCTGGATCGGCCGGGTCGACCGCGCGGCGCAGCAGGTGATTCCCATGGCCATCGCCGGCACCGACCCGGACTTCTTCGACGACCTTGCCGGCCGCCTGTCGTATGCGGACGAGCCCTCGGGCGTCTACAGCCTCACGGCCACGGTGGTGCGAGAAAAGCGCGCCGTGGTCTGCGACCAGGTCGAAGGCGATCCCCGGGTGCTGCTGCCGGCCAGGCTGCAGGCCCGTTCGGTGGCCTCCCTGGCCGTGCTGCCCCTGCTGGTGGCACACGAGGTGGTGGGCGTAATGGCGCTGTTTTCCGACGAGGCCAGCTTCTTCGATGCCACCGAGATGAAGCTCCTGGGCGAGCTGGCCGGCGACATCAGCTTTGCGCTTGACCACCTCGAAAAATCCGACCGCCTGAACTACCTGGCCTACTACGATGACATCACCACCTTGCCCAACCGCACGCTGTTTCTGGACCGCGTGAACCAGCACATGCGTGCGCGCGAGGGCCACCGGCCGCAGGGTGCGCCCTTCCTGGGGGTGGCGCTGATCGACGTGAACCGCTTTCGCATCGTCAACGACACGCTGGGGCGCTCGCTGGGCGACGAGCTGCTCAAGCTGGTGGCGCAGCGCCTGCAGTTGCATGCCAGTGCGATGGACATGCTGGCGCGCATTGGCGTCAACAGCTTTGGCGTGGCCGTGTGCGAGGCGCGCGATGCGAGTGCGGTGGCCATGGCCGTGGACCACCTGGTGCGCGCCTGCTTCGACGAGCCCTTCCAGCTGGGCACGCAGGAGCTGCGCATCACTGCGAAGGCGGGCGTGGCCCTGTTCCCCATGGATGGCGGCGATGCCGAGGCGCTGCTGCGCAATGCCGAGGCCGCGCTCAAGAAGGCCAAGGCCTCGGCCGACGCGCTGATGTTCTACACCTCGGAGATGAATCTGCGCGTGGCCGAGGCGCTGAGCCTGGAGAACCACCTGCGCGAAGCGCTGGAGCGCGGCGAGTTCGTGCTGCACTACCAGCCCAAGCTGCACCTGGCCAGCGGCGAGGTGACCGGCGCCGAGGCCCTGATCCGCTGGAACGACCCGCGGCGCGGCCTGGTGCCGCCGGGGCAGTTCATCCCCATCCTCGAAGAGACCGGCCTGATCTACGACGTGGGCCGCTGGGCCCTGGGCCAGGCGCTGGCCGACAACCTGCGCTGGCGCGCCGCAGGCCTGGCGCCAATACGGGTGGCGGTGAATGTCTCCTTCTTGCAGCTGCGCCACCGGGGTTTCATCGAACAGGTGCGCGCGGCTGTGGCGCACGGCCCAGAGGCTGCTGCCGGGCTGGAGCTGGAGATCACCGAGAGCATGGTGATGGACGACGTGCAGCACAGCACCCAGAGCCTGCACGCCATCCGCGAGATGGGCATCACCGTGGCCATGGACGATTTCGGCACCGGCTTTTCCTCGCTGAGCTACCTGGCCCGGCTGCCGCTCGACACGCTCAAGATCGACCGCTCGTTCATCCTGCACATCGCCGCCGGCCCCAAGGGCAGCGCGCTGGTGTCCACCATCATCAACCTGGGCCATTCGCTGGGGCTCAAGGTCGTGGCCGAAGGGGTGGAGACCGAGGAGCAGTCTCGCCTGCTGGCACTGCTGGGCTGCGACGAGATCCAGGGCTTTCTCTACAGCCGGCCCGTGCCGGCCGATGTGTTCGAGCAGCAGTTCCTGCGCGGCGCGCAGCCCGCCAGTTGATGAGGACATTGCTGCCCGGCGGCGGTTCGCAGCTGCCCTATGATTTGGGGCTCTGCATTTGAATGCCAGGCCCATGGGCGAAGAACACGACTACCTGCGACCATCCCCAGCGGACGACCAGACGCGCCGCGCACTGCGCACCAACACCCTGGCCATCCTGGCCTTCTGGCTGGTGGTCATGGGGCTTCTGTACTTCGGCATGAAGCAATTCATGGCGCCGCGCGGTGCCACCGTCACTTCCACCGGCTCGCTGGTGATACCGCGCCACAACGACGGCCATTTCCGCGTGGCGGGTACCGTCAACGGGGTGCCGGTGAACTTCATGGTGGACACAGGCGCGAGCCTGATCGCGGTGACCGATGCGGTGGCGAAAAAGGCCGGCCTCACGGGCGGTGTGCCCACCACCTTCCGCACGGCCAATGGCAACCGCGAGGGCAAGGTCTCGGTCTCCGACTCCATCACCGCGCGCAACCTTGCGGTTTCTGGCCTGCGCGTGGGCACGGGCTACACCGGCGAGAGCGAAGACGACGCCCTGCTGGGCCAGAACTTCCTGCGCCAGTTCGACGTGGAGATCAAGCGCGACTCCATGGTGCTCAACCCGCGCGGCAGTTGAAAAAAGGCACCGGCACGCCGGTGCCGGGCCTCAGCCCTTCTTTTGCACGGACTTGATGATGCTGGAGAAATCCAGCGCGCCATGGCCCGCCAGGCTGTGCGCCGCATACAGGTTGCGCGCCAGGCCGCCCAGGGGCGTGGCGGCCTTCACGGCGGCGGCATTCTCCTGCGCCAGGCCCAGGTCCTTGAGCATCAGGTCGGTGCCGAAGCCGCCGGCGTAGCCCTTGCTGGCAGGCGCGGTCTCCATCACGCCGGGCATGGGGTTGTATTTTTCGAGTGCCCAGTTGCCGCCCGAGCTGCGGCGCATGATCTCCGACAGCACCTTGGGGTCCAGGCCATTGGCCACACCCAGGGCAATCGCTTCGCTGGTGCCGGCCATCAAAATGCCCAGCAGCATGTTGTTGCAGATCTTGGCCGTCTGGCCCGCGCCCACGCCACCGGCGTGGAAGATATTGGCGCCCATTTTTTCGAGCACGGGGCGCGCACGCTCCAGGTCAGCCTCGTCGCCGCCGACCATGAAGGTCAGCGTGCCGGCAATGGCGCCGCCCGTGCCGCCCGATACCGGCGCGTCGATGAAGGCCACGCCCTTGGCCTTGGCGGCCTCGGCCACCTTGCGCGAGGTGGCGGCGGCGATGGTCGAGCAGTCGATCACCAGCGTGCCGGCCGGCAGCTGGGCCAGCAGCTCGCCGGTGCCCAGGAACAGGCTGTCCACATGCTGGCTGGCGGGCAGCATGCTGATGACCACTTCGGCGCCCTGCACGGCGGCTGAGGCATCGGCCGCGATGCCCACGCCATCGGCGGCCAGCTTGTCGCGCGCGGGGTGCGAAAGGTCGAAGGCCCGGACTTCGTGGCCCGCCTTGTGCAGGTTCACGGCCATGGGGCCGCCCATGTTGCCCAGACCGATGAATGCGATTTTCATGTTCGTATCTCCTTGGTGTCGTTGTGATGTGGAAAGGGGGTCAATCCGTGGCGATGTCTGCGCCCCGGCCGGCGAGTTCCTCACGCAGCACGGAGCGGTGGCAGCGCGCCTCGCTCTCGCAGTAGCAGCCGACCGACATGGCACCATGGTGCGAAAGGGTGGCCAGCAGGTCCAGCGTGCGGCTGGTCTCGGGCTGGGCCAGTTCCTTGCGGAACTGCTTCACGAAGGCTTGCCACTCCTTGTCGCTCTGCGCCTGCTGGCCTTGGGCCATGAGTTCGGCGCTGGGCGAGAGCAGGGGGTACCACACGTCGTACCAGTTCTGGCTGCCGAACTCGGCCTTGGGCACACCGCGCGGCGGCCGGCGCACGGTGCCGATGCGGGTGCCTTCACCGGGGGCACGCGGGGTGCCGAGGCGGACGATGCGAAGTGGCATGGTGGTGGCTTCCTGGGTGGCGCGTCAGTCGTCGGCCTCGAAGATGCTGTGGCGCTTGGTCGCTGGCTTCTTTTTGGTGGCGGTGCCTGGCTTTTTTGTGGCCGGGCTGGCCTTGGCAGCGGCCGACTTGCGCGGCGGCGTGGCCTTGGCCTGGGGGTTGTATGCCAGGGCCGTGTCGATCCAGAAGCTCCACTGCGTGCGCGTGGCGTAGCCATTGGGCTCGATCCAGAAGTAGCCCTTCATGCCGCCACCGGGCGACAGCTCGCGCGTGTTCTGCATTTCCTGGAACTCCGGGTGGCGGTCCGGCGGCAGGCGCACCAGCAGCTCTTCGCCTTTGACGCCGATGCACAGCTTGCCATCCACGAAGAAGCAATAGCAGCCGAACATGGTGCGCTCGTCCCCATCGCTGCGCTGCGCCAGCGCGGCGCGCACGGCGTCGATCAGGTGCAGGGTCTCGTCGGAAAGGGGGCGGGCGGGCATGGGTTCGGCGGGCTCAGCGGATCACGTCAGGGGCATCGCCGTCGAGCATGCGCCGCGCAATGATCACGCGCATGATCTCGTTGGTGCCCTCCAGGATCTGGTGCACGCGCGCATCGCGCAGCAGCCGCTCCAGCGGGTACTCGCGGATGTAGCCGTAGCCGCCATGCAACTGCAGCGCCTCGTTGCACACGGTAAAGCCCGCATCGGTGGCAAAGCGCTTGGCCATGGCGCAGTAGGTGCTCGCATTCGGGTCGCCCGCGTCGAGCTTGCTGGCGGCCATGCGCACCATCTGGCGCGCGGCCACTAGCTCGGTGACCATGTCGGCCAGCTTGAACTGTAGCGCCTGGAAGCTCGCAATCGGCTTGCCGAACTGCTTGCGGTCGTGCATGTACTGTTGCGCCTGCGTGAGCGCGCCCTGGGCCGCGCCCACCGAGCAGGTGGCGATGTTGATGCGACCGCCGTCCAGGCCCTTCATGGCAATCTTGAAGCCCTCGCCCTCGCGGCCGAGCAGGTGGTCGGCCGCAATGCGCACGTTGTCGAAGCTGATGGTGCGCGTGGGCTGGCTGTTCCAGCCCATCTTCTCTTCCTTCTTGCCGTAGCTGACGCCCGGCGCATCTGCCGGCACCACGAAGGCCGAGATGCCCCCCGCACCCGAGGCCGCATCGCCCGTGCGGGCCATGAGCACCAGCACGTCGGTGGCGCCCGCGCCCGAGATGAAGGCCTTCGCGCCATTGATCACGTACTCATGCCCCACCAGCTCGGCCCGGGTCTTGAGCGAGGCCGCGTCCGAGCCCGCGCCGGGCTCCGTCAGGCAGTACGAGGCGAGCTTTTCGCCGGTGGTCAGCAGCGGGCCCCAGTGGTCGCGCACGGCCGGCGTGGCCCAGGTGCCCAGCATCCAGGTCGCCATGTTGTGGATGGTGATGAAGGCCGTGGTGGACGGGTCCACCGCCGCCATTTCCTCGAAGACCAGCGTGGCATCGAGCCGCGGCAGGGCCAGGCCGCCCGCAGCCTCGGGCGCATACAGGCCGCAAAAGCCCAGCTCGCCGGCCTTGGCAATGGCCTCCTTGGGGAAGATGCCTTCGGCGTCCCAGTGCGCCGCGTGAGGCGCGAACTCGGCCCGCGCAAAGTCGCGGGCCGTCTGGGCAAAGGCGCGTTGTTCTTCGGAGAGCTCAAAGTCCATGGTGTCTGTCTCGCTGTCGTCTTTGTTGTTCTGTTGGGGCAATGCGCTCAAGGCTTGGCGGGGCTGTCCATGCTGAGCCAGCGCATCAGCCCCTTGCGGCGCTCCTGCGTCTCGCGGGTCAGGCACTCGTGGTAAAGCCGGGGCCCTTCGGGCTGCTGCTCGCTGGCACGCGTGGCCTGCTTGCACTGCGTGGTGCGCGCGCGCAGCCAAGCCGAGTGCTCCTGGCGCAGCTGCGGGCGCTCATGCGCCGACAGCGCGCGCATCACGTCGCCGTAGAGCACGGCCATGGTGGTGTCTGCCGCCTGGAAATCCTGCACCGCGCAGGCATTGGTCTCGGCCACCGTGCCGCCTTGCCGGCAGGCGGCACCGGCCTGGGCGAGTGCGATGGATGGACCCATGAGCAAGGGCAGGGCGCAGGCAATGGCCTGGGCAGCAAGGCGCGCCATGGTGGCTGGCGGGGAGGGCAATGGATCTCGGTACATGCAGCCGATTTCACCATGCCCTGCCAGCCATGCCCTCACAACGCACAGCGCCGCCTGGGGCCATTTTTACTTCAGGCTGATCGTGGTGTTCACACCATGCGAGGTGGTGCTGTCGTCGAACCAGCGGGCCGTCACGGTCTTGGTCTGGGTGTAGAACATCACCACCTGCTTGCCGTAGGGGCCCAGGTCGCCGAGCTTGGACGCGCGCGAGCCCGTGAACGAGAACAGCGGCACCGGCACCGGGATTGGCACGTTGATGCCGACCTGGCCCACGTCGATCTCTTCCTGGAACTTGCGCGCTGCGGCACCCGATTGGGTGAAGATGGCCGTGCCGTTGCCGTTGGGGTTGCTGTTGATGAACTCGATGGCTTCGTCGATGTCGGCTGCAGGCACCAGGGCCAGCACGGGGCCGAAGATTTCCTGGTCATAGATGGCCATGCCGGGCTGAACGTTCGAGAAGATGGTCGGGCCCACGAAGTTGCCCTTTTCGTAGCCGGGCACCGTGGGCTTGCGGCCATCGAGTTCCAGCGTGGCGCCGTCGGCAATGCCGCGTTCGATCAGGCTCTCCACGCGCTCCAGGGCGGCGCAGGACACCAGCGGGCCCACGTCGGTGCCCTTTTCGGTGCCGCCGTTGATCTTGAGCGTCTTGGCCTTGGCCACCAGCTCGGGAATCCACTTTTGCGACTCGCCCACCAGCACCACCACGGGCAGTGCCATGCAGCGCTGGCCGGCAGCGCCGAATGCGGCGCCGGCAATGGCGTTGAGCGTCTGCTCCTTGTTCGCGTCGGGCAGGATGATGGCGTGGTTCTTGGCGCCCATCATGCACTGCGCACGCTTGCCGGCCAGGGTGGCGCGGTTGTACACATGCGTGCCCACCTTGGTGGAGCCCACGAACGATACGGCCTTGATGTCCTTGTGGTCGCAGATCGCGTTCACGGCCATTTCGCCGCCGTGGATCACGTTGAGCACGCCGGGTGGAATGCCGGCTTCCAGCGCCAGCTCCACCAGGCGCATGGTCACCATCGGGTCCTGCTCGGAGGGCTTGAGCACGAAGGTGTTGCCCGTGGCGATCGCCATGGGGAACATCCACAGCGGGATCATCGCCGGGAAGTTGAAGGGCGTGATGCCGGCGCACACACCGAGCGGCTGCAGCAGGGTGTAGGTGTCCACGCCACCGGCCACGTTGTTGGCCAGCTCGCCCAACTGCAGGTTGCCGATGCTGGCGGCGTGCTCCACCACTTCGAGGCCGCGGAACACATCCCCTTCGGCGTCGGGCAGGGTCTTGCCCTGCTCGGCCGTCAGGATAGCGGCCAGCTCGGCAATGTTCTCGCGGATCAGCTGCTGGTACTTGAGGAAGATGCGGGCACGGGTGCCGATGGGGGTCTTCTTCCAGGTCTTGAAGGCGTCCTTGGCCGAGGCCACGGCGGCATCGATCTCTTCGGCCGTTGCAAACGGCACACGGGCCAGCACCTGTTGCGTGGCCGGGTTCACCACGTCACGCCACTCGGTGGTCTTGGACTCGACGAACTGGCCGCCGATCAGCAGCTTGACGGTGGGGGCCAGTACGGCCGAAGAGGTAGGTGCGTTCATCGGGTTGTCTCCTGAAAGTGGGGGCGCGAAAACGGGGAAGTATCTGGCAACCTGTGCATGGTAGCTGTGCAAAATTGTGAAGACAATAGACAATACTGCGCACAAGGTTTGCAAAAATGCACATGATGCGTTGGCCGCTGTGCATGTGCACCTGCACGCTTGACGAGAGCTTCCATGGACTGGGACAACCTGCGCTACTTTCTGGAATTGGCCCGTGCCGGCACCCTGGTGGGTGCGGCGCGCCGCCTCACCGTGGACCACACCACGGTGGCGCGCCGCATCCAGGCGCTGGAAAAGCAGGTCGGCTCGGCCCTGTTCGCCCGCGAGGCCGGCGGCCACCGGCTGACCGAGGCCGGCCGCGCGCTGCTGCCCCAGGTCGAGGCCATGGAAGCCGCCTTTCTGGCGGTGGAGAACGCCGCCCCCGGCGTGCGCCAGGGACTGCAGGGCCTGGTGCGCATCGGCACCACCGAGGGCTTTGGCAACCTGGTGCTGGCACCGCAGCTGGCGCATTTCGCGCTGCAGCACCCGGGCCTGGTGCTCGACCTGCTGGCCCTGCCGCGCCTGGTGCACCTGTCGCGGCGCGAGGCGGACATCGTGATCTCGCTGGAGCGCCCCGCGCGCGGCGCGGTGCTGGTGGTCAAGCTCACCGACTACGTGCTGCAGCTCTACGGCACGCGCGACTACCTGGCCCGCTATGCGCCCATCCGTACCGCGGACGACCTGCGCGGCCACAGCTTCATCAGCTATGTGGACGACCTGCTGTTCACCAAGGAGCTGCAGATCCTTGATGAGCTGCACCGCCCCGCACGCTTTGCGCTGCGCAGCACCAGCATCCTCGCGCAGTACGAGGCGGTGCGCGCCGGTGCCGGGCTGGCGGTGCTGCCGGCCTTCGTCGCCGCGCAGGATCCGGCCCTGGCGCCCGTGCTGCCCGGCATGGCGCGCTTCACGCGCACCTTCTGGATGTCCATGCCCGAGGAGAACAAGCACGTGGCGCGCATGCAGGCCACCTGGGCCTTTCTGCGCGAGACGGTGGCGGCCCAGCAAGGGCTGCTGCTGCCCGAGCCCGTGGACAACACGGCTGGCTGATAGGGCTATGGCGCGAGCAGCGCCCGGTGCACGGCATCCCAGGTGTCCGGATTCTGTGCGGCCAGCAGGCCCGGCCGCACGTCCACCGGGGTGTAGCCCGTTCCATCCAGACGCGCCACCTGCCCGCCGGCCTCGGTCAGGAACAGGGCGCCTGGTGCATGGTCCCAGGACTCGGCGCGCCAGAACAGCGCGAAGTGCTGCTGGCCCGCAGCGATGGCAGGGTACTCGTGGCCTGCACAGCGCAGCCCGGGCAGTACCTGGGCGATGCGCCCGGCGCGTGCCTCGGTGCGCGTGCGCAGGTCCGGCGGCAGAAACCGCGTGAAAACGGCACCGCGCAGTGCCTCTTCGCAGGGCGCTGCGTGGGACGTGTGCGCACGCACGCCGTCGGTCCAGGCCCCGCTGCCGCGCTCTGCGGTATGCATCCGGTCCGCCAGCGGGTCCAGCATCCAGGCGGCCACGGTCTCGCCGCGCCGCACCAGGGCCACCATCACGGCAAAGCAGGGCTGGCCCGCGACGAAATTGGCCGTGCCGTCGAGCGGGTCTACCAGCCACAGGTCGCCGTCGTGGGCAAGGCGCTCGCGCAACTGCGCCTGCGCGCTCACCGCTTCCTCGCCCAGTACCACCGACCCGGGCAACAGGGCCGTCAACCCGGCCGTGATCAATGCCTCTGCCTCTCGATCCGCCGCAGTCACCAGCTCGCCGGGGGACTTCTCCACGATGTCCTGCGCGCACAGGGCCTGGTAGCGGGGCAGGATGGCCTGCGCCGCAGTCTGGCGCAGGAGTTCGGTGACTTGGTCGATCATGGGGCAGCAGCGGGGCGGTTGAAGCAGGGCAGGGCGATGCTACTACCCCCTGCGCCGGAATGCCTGGCGCGATAGGATCGGCCTCCATGACCTTGCCTGTGGCCCAAACGCCTACCCCGCCCCGCGTGCGCCCACGTGCCGCCGCCATCATCACGCGTCCCGGGCAGGTGCTGCTGCACCGCGCCGAAGGCGATGCGTTCTGGGCCCTGCCCGGCGGCGGCATCGAGCCTGGCGAGAGTGCCAGCGAGGCCCTGGTGCGCGAAATGCAGGAAGAACTCGGCCTGGCGGTGGTGCCCGGCGCGCTGGCTTGCGTGGTCGAGAACTTCTTTGTCTATGCCGGCGTGGCGTACCACGAGACCGGCCTGTACCTGCATGTGCACCCCGCGCCGCAAGGCCTGCTGGACCAGTCCGACGGCCCCTATGAAGGTGTGGAGGGCCGGCGCAGGCTGGAGTTCGCCTGGTTCGAGCGCGCCGAATTGGCGCGGCTCGATCTGCGCCCACCCTTTCTGCGCGAAGCGCTGGCGCGCGACACCGCGCAGGTGCTGCACATCGTCTACCGCGACCCGCTGCCCCCAGGGGTGCTGCCGGCCCCTTCGCCACCCCCCTCGAAAGCCCCCGCATGAGCCCCAACGACCTGCAGGCCTACCTGCACCAGCACATTCCCCTGTCCATCGCGATGGCCGTGTCCGTGGTGGAGGCATCGCTCGAGCGCGTGGTGCTGAGCGCGCCGCTGGCACCCAACATCAACCACCGCGAGACCGTGTTCGGCGGCAGCGCATCGGCCGTGGCCATCCTGGCCGCGTGGTCCATGCTGCACATGAAGCTCTCGGCGCAGAACCTGGGCAGCCGCCTGGTGATACAGCGCAACACCATGGAGTACGCTTTGCCCATCGACGGGACGTTCACGGCCGTGGCCGAGGCGCCCACCGAGCAGGCCTGGCGCGCCTTCGTGCGTGTGTTCGAGCGCAAGGGGCTGGGCCGCATCGAGCAGGCGTCGGTGCTGATGTACCAAGGGCAGCCCGCCGGGCGGCTCACCGGCGAATTCGTGGCCTTCGGGCAGGGGTATCGGTAGTCCCGCTACCATGCGTCGACCAACTGCAAGGGAGACCACCATGGGACTGCTGGACGGCGTGATGGGCAATGCATCCAAGATCGATGCATCCAAGATTCAGGAAGAGTTCGCCCGCATCCTGATGCCGGGCGAGGTCGTGGAGCATGCCTACCAGCTGATTCGCGACTACTTCGTCTTCACCAACAAGCGCCTGGTGCTGGTGGACAAGCAAGGCATCACCGGCAGCAAGGTCGAGTACCACTCCTTGCCGTACAAGAGCATCACCCACTTCAGCATCGAGACCGGCGGCACCTTCGACCTCGATGCCGAACTCAAGATCTGGATCTCGGGCAGCGCCACGCCCTTCCAGAAGCAGTTCAACAAGAAGCTCAGCATCTATGATGTGCAGAGCGTGCTCGCCAGCTACGTGCTGAAGTAGGGGCATGGCCCGGAAAAGCGGCTGTGCAGCGCCGCTTTTCTGCCCATTGCAGGAGGCGCTTGCCGCATATGCTGGACCACCGGGCGATGGTCTGCCCTGGTGCTTTGCCGGAAAGCACCGGCAGCCAATCCCTGCACAGGAGTCCAGTGGCCATGTCCCCCCTCATTTCCGGCCTCGCGTCCGTCGCATCCTTTCTCTACAACGCCGCCTCGGGCAGCAAATCAGCGGCCTCTTCGCGCACCAGCCAGCCGGCTGCGGCCGAGCCATCGGCCGTGGTCACCCTGAGCAAGGAGGCCGAGGCCCTGACCGGCTTTGCCGGCAAGGGCATCCTGATGGCCTCTGGCAAGCTCGACGGCCCGCTGGGCACACGCGCGGCTGCCGATGCGGGCACGGCGCTGACGGCATCACAGGCCGACCGTTCGGTGTCCAAAAAGGATTTCCAGGAACTGCTCACCAGCTTTGGCGCCAGCGATGCGCAAAAAGAGCAACTGGCCGCTGGCTTCGACGCCAACCAGGACGGCTCCATCACGCGCGACGAATTCCTCAAGGGCATTGCCGCCACCTCGGGCACCAAGGGCGGCAGCGAGCTGTCGCAGTCGCTGCTGCAACTGGTGGATCGCCATGGCAATGCCAACGGCGTGGTGAACCAGACCGAACTGGCACAGCTCACCACGGCGTTTGCCAACGCGCAGCTGCGCAAGGCGGCCTGACCGCCTGCACCCTTCGGGCGCATCCACAAAGCAAAAAGCGTGGCCATGCCACGCTTTTTGCTTTTGGGCCTTCAGCAGGCCGCCGCAGGTTTATATCCTGCCCATGAGCAGCAGGATCACCAGGATCAGCACCACCAAGCCGATGCCGCCGCTGGGTCCATAGCCCCACGAACGGCTGTGGCCCCAGGTGGGCAGCGCGCCGACGAGGATGAGGATCAGGACGATCAGGAGAATGAGGGAGAGCGACATGGCAGTTCCTTTTGTTGTGGTGACTGCATTGTTCGATCACCCCCTGCGCCGGATCGCAGGCGGCGGGCGCGCCCCCATGTCAGGCTTTTCCGACGCAGCGTGTGGGAGGTGCGGGCCCTGGCCTCAGTCGAGCGTGATCCCGGCCTTGGTGATCAACTGCTCGTACTGGCTCGACTTGGCTGCGGCGTTGCGGCCGATCTCCTCCACCGACCAGGCCAGCGGCTCGAAGGCGAAGGTGTTGAAGCGCTCGCGCACTTCGGGGTCGGCCAGTGCGGTGAGCACGTCCGCATGGATCTTGTTGCGCACGGCGGCGGGCACGCCCTTGGGGGCCACCAGCACCACGAAGGAGTTCACATCGAGCTGGGCCGGGCCGCCGGCCTCGGCCACGGTGGGCACATCGGGCAGCTGCGGGATGCGCCTGGGCGCTGCCACCGCCAGGTATTTGATCTTGCCCGCCTTGTAGACCCCCTGGCTTGAAGGAATGCTGGCAAAGCTCCAGGCCACCTCGCCGGTGGCTAAATTGGTGTAGAGCTGGCTCACCTCCTTGTAGGGCACATGGGTCATGCGCACGCCGGTGATGGATTCGAGCCACTCGCCGCCCAGGTGGCCCGGGCTGCCCACGCCCCAGGATCCATAGCTGAGCCCGCCGGACTTTGTCTTGGCGTCGTTCAGCAGGTCGGTCATGTTCTTCCAGGGCGACTGGGCCGGCACCGCCACCATGAACGGGGTGCGGAACAGCGGCGCCACCGGGTCGAAGGCCTTGAGCGTGTCGACGTTGCGCTTCTTGTACAGGTGCGGCACGGCGGCCAGGTGCTCGCTGTCGAGTTGCAGCAGCGTGTAACCGTCGGCCGCGCCCCGCTTGGCCGCATCCATAGCGATAAAGCCACCGCCGCCGGGGCGGTTGTCCACCGTCACGGTCTGTTTCCACTGGGTCGACAGCTTGTGCGCCACCAGCCGCAGCACGGCATCGGGCCCGCTGCCCACGGCAAAGGCGGTGTAGAGCGTGACCGGCTTGCTCGGAAAGTCGCTGCCCTGGGCATGGCTGGTGCCCGCAGTGCCCATCAGCATGCCCGCGCAGGCAAGCGAAACGAGCAATGGGCGTCTGGTGGTCTGGTTCACGGGTGTCTCCTGGAGGTGTGATGGATCGTCTGATGGCTGATTGACAGTATGCTGATGAAAATCATAGATCCGGCAAACGACGGATGCGCTCGGTGAAAACCCTTGATGCGATTTTTACGGCAAAAGTGAGTAACGACAGCTTGCGTTCATGCCTTCCAAATTGCTACACTTATCATCAGCATGCTGATTAAATTTAATCAAGAGGTGAGCAATGGAGCAGACAAATGAGCGCGCTGCGGGCCTTCCCGTGCTGGTGGCGGGCGGTGGCATTGGCGGGCTGGCAGCGGCCCTGGCCCTGGTGCGGCAGGGCTTTGCTGTGCAGGTGCTGGAGCAGTCGCCGGCCATCGGCGAGATCGGTGCCGGCATGCAGTTGGGCCCCAATGCCTTCCATGCCTTCGATGCCCTGGGCGTGGGCGAGCAGGCGCGCAACCGCTCGGTGTTCACCGACTGCATGGTGATGCACGATGCGCTGGACGAGTACCAGGTGGGCCGCATCCCGACGGGCGAGGCCTTCCGTGCCCGCTTCGGCAATCCCTATGCGGTGATCCACCGCGTGGATGCGCACAACTGCCTGCTCGACGGCGCGCTGGCCACGGGGCGCGTCACCTTTCAGACGCACACCCGCATCGAACGCGTCGAGCAGGACGCGAGCAGCGTCACCGCCTTCGACCAGCAGGGCAAGGCCTGGCGCGGGGTGGCACTGATCGGTGCCGACGGCGTGAAGTCCGTGGTGCGCCAGCAGTACGTGGGCGACCCGGCCCGCGTGACCGGCCACGTGGTCTACCGCGCCGTGGTGGAGCGCGAAGAGTTCCCCGAGGACCTGCGCTGGAATGCCGCCAGCATCTGGGTGGGGCCGCACTGCCACCTGGTGCACTACCCGCTGCGCGGCGGCGAGCAGTACAACGTGGTCGTCACCTTCCACAGCCGCCAGACGGAGGAGTGGGGGGTGACCGAAGGCAGCCGCGAGGAGGTGCAGAGCTACTTCCAGGACATCTGCCCCCGCGCCCGCCAACTGATCGACCTGCCCAAGAGCTGGAAGCGCTGGGCCACCGCCGACCGCGAGCCCATCGCCCGCTGGACGCATGGCCGCACCACGCTGCTGGGCGACGCGGCCCACCCCACGACGCAGTACATGGCCCAGGGCGCCTGCATGGCGCTGGAGGACGCGGTGACCCTGGGCGAGGCCCTGCGCGTGCACGGCAACGACTGGGACGCTGCGCTCGACCTGTACCAGCGCTCTCGCGTGGCGCGCACCGCGCGCATCGTGCTCTCGGGCCGCGAGATGGGGCGCATCTACCACGCCCAGGGCGTGGAGCGCCTGGTGCGCAACGACCTGTGGCGCGGGCGCGGCCCCGAGCGCTTCTACGACGCCATGGAATGGCTGTATGGCTGGAACGTGGGCAATTGCCTGGCCGCGCACTGAACCTTGAGGAGACACAACACCATGCAAGAACTTGGACGCCTCGAAGACCTGCCCCAGGACTACCGCGACGAACTCGCGCAATCGAACCTCGTGCCGCTGTGGCCCAGCCTGCGCGCCATGCTGCCGCCGGGCACGCCGCGGCCGCGCACCGTGGCCACGCACTGGCCCTATGCGGCGCTACGGCCTCTGTTGATGCGCGCCGGCGAGCTCACGCCCATCGAGAAGGCCGAGCGCCGGGTGCTGGTGCTGGCCAACCCCGGCCACGGGCCGGACAGCATGCAGGCCAGCGCCGCCATGTACCTGGGCATGCAGCTGCTGCTGCCCGGCGAGTGGGCGCCCGCGCACCGCCACACACCGAATGCCGTGCGCATGGTGGTGGAAGGCGAGGGCGCCTGCACCACGGTGGATGGCGAGCGCTGCCCCATGGAGCGTGGCGACCTGATCCTTACGCCCACCGGCCTGTGGCACGAGCACGCCCACGAGGGCACCGCGCCCGTGGTCTGGCTCGACGTGCTGGACCTGCCGCTGGTGCACTACCTGGAGGCCTCATACCACGTGGATGGGCCGCGCCAGGCCATCACCCAGGCTGCGGGCGACCGCGCCTATGCGCACGGCGGCATCGTGCCCACGCCTGTGTTCGGGCGCACGGCGCGCGCCTACCCGATGTTGCGCTATCCCTGGGCCCAGGCGCGTGCCGCCCTGCAATCGCTGGCGGCCGACCAGCCCGCGCTCGCGTCGGTGCAGATCACCTACGTGAACCCCGAGACCGGCGCCGATGCCGAGAACATCCTCGGCTTCTACGCGCAGATGCTGCGCCCGGGCCAGGTGCTGCGCCTGCCTGCACGCTCCCCTGCCATGGTGTTCCACCTGATCGAGGGCATGGCCGACGTGCAGGTGCAGGAGCAGCGCTTTGCGCTGGCCGAGGCCGACACCTGCTGCGCCCCGGGCTACACGGCCGTCACGCTGGCCAACCGCTCGGCCGACCAGCCGGCCTTTTTCTTCATCGCCGACGAAAGCCCGCTGCACCGCAAGCTGGGCGTGTTCGAGAACCGTGGCTGATCGCTGCGCCATTCCTTTTGTCTTTTTGAAAGCCCTGCATGTCCACCACCTACCTCTGGACCCCTCCCGCCACCGTTTCGCTGCCTGTGCGCGGCCAGGCCGCGCGCCTGCCCGTGAACCGCCTGTTCTTCGTGGGCCGCAACTACCACGCCCATGCCGTCGAGATGGGCCGCCCCGTGGACAAGTCGCAGGAGCGGCCGTTCTACTTCACCAAGTCGCCGTCCACCGTCGTGGAATCGGGCGCCACCGTCGCCTACCCGCCGGGCACGGAGAGCTACCACTACGAGATGGAGCTGGTGGTGGCCATCGGCGCGGCGGGCTTTCGCATTGCACCGGAGCAGGCGCACACCCACATCTACGGTTATGCCTGCGGGCTGGACATGACGCGGCGCGACCTGCAGCTCGTGGCGCGCGACAAGGGCCGGCCCTGGGACCTGGGCAAGGATGTGGAGCAGTCCTCCATCGCCTCCGAGGTCGTGCCTCTGCCCGGCGTGGTGATCGAGCGCGGCGCCATCGCGCTCAGCGTCAACGGCCAGGTGCGCCAGCAGTCCGACGTCGCCCAGCTCATCTGGAACATCCGCGAGATCATTGCCGACCTCTCGCAGTTCTACCACCTGCAGCCGGGCGATCTGGTCTACACCGGCACGCCCGAGGGTGTCGGCGCGGTCGTGCCGGGCGACCGCATCGAGGGCCATGTCGAGGGCGTGGGCTCCATTGCGCTGACCGTGGGGCCTGCCGAATGAGCGAGGCTGACGGCATGAGGCTGCACCACTTCTTTCGCAGCGGCACCTCGCACCGGCTACGCATCGCGCTGCACCTCAAGGGCCTGCAGGCCGAACACATTCCCGTGGACCTGCGCCAGGAAGAGCACCTGGGTGACGCTTACCGCGCCATCAACCCGCAGAGGCTGGTGCCCGCGCTGGAGCATGACGGGCAGACTTTCATCCAGTCGCCTGCCATCATCGAATGGCTGGATGAGCGCTACCCCGAGCCGCCGCTGCTGCCGGCGAGCGCCGATGCCCGCGCCCACGTGCGCGCCCTGGCTGCGCTGGTGGGCTGCGACATCCACCCGGTCAACAACCGCCGCATCCTGGAGTACCTGCGCCACCAGCTGGGTTGCGACGAGGTGGCCGTGAACGCCTGGTGCGCCACCTGGATAGGCGCGGGCTTCGACGCCTATGAGGCGCTGCTGGCGCGCGATACCGGGCGCGGCGCCTTCAGCTTCGGGCATGCGCCCACGCTGGCCGATGTGTACCTGGTGCCCCAGGTCGAAAGCGCGCGCCGCTTCCAGGTCGATCTGGCGCGCTGGCCGCTCATCAGCGCGGTAGACGCGGCCTGCGCTGCCTTGCCT
This sequence comes from Acidovorax sp. LjRoot66, assembly GCF_964253305.1. Classification (NCBI taxonomy): domain Bacteria; kingdom Pseudomonadati; phylum Pseudomonadota; class Betaproteobacteria; order Burkholderiales; family Comamonadaceae; genus Acidovorax; species Acidovorax sp. LjRoot66. The sequence continues at coordinate 4,783,183 of NZ_CAXUQU020000001.1, read as the reverse complement.
GCCTTCCGGCTCGCAGCGCCTGCGGCCCAGGCGGGCGCGTGAGTGCCCGGCCCGGCAGCGGCTTCCGATAGACTGCGGCCTCACGGATTGCCGCTGCCTGCTGTCCACCACCGCCCGCCTGCTCGCTTGTCTGCCCATGTCCTCATCCCATTCCCCAGCGCTTGAAGAACTGCCCGGCCACTACATCCGCCGGTTGCAGCAGATCGCGGTGGCCATCTTCCTCGAAGAGACGCAGGAAGTGGGCATCACCCCCGTGCAGTTCGCCGCGCTGGCGGCCGTGCAGCGCGAACCGGGCCTGGACCAGCGCCGGCTGGCTGGCCGCATCGGCTTTGACACCTCGACCATCGGCAGCGTGATCGACCGGCTCGAGGCGCGCGGCTGGATGGTGCGCAACAGCAGCCCGGGCGACCGGCGTGTGCGCCTGCTGATGCTCACGCCCGACGGCGAAGACCTGCTGCGCCAGGTGGAGCCCGGCATGCGCCGTGCCCAGAAGCGCATGCTGGCCCCCCTGCCGCCCGAGCAGGGCGAGCTCTTCATGGCCATGCTCAAGACCCTGGTCAACGCCAACAACGTGCTCAGCCGGGCGCCCAGCGTCACCAGCACGCCCGAGCTGCCCGCCTCGCGCACCCGAGCCAAGGCCAGCAAGGGCTGACCAGGAATGAAAAAGGTGGCGAGCCCGAGGGCTGCGCCACCTTGTCATGCATGCGGTCCGGAGTCCCGGTGTCAGTGGGCCCCTGCGGCGTCGGCCGAGGCGGCGCCCCCTTGCGATGGCCGCTTGGTCAGCCAGATCAGCCCGATCAGCAGCACGAACAGGCCGGCCGATCCGAGGAAGATGTCGTCTGCCGCGCGGGTGAAGGCCTGCTGGTCGATCAGCCGGTTCACCTGCGCCAGTGCCTGCAACTGCGTCATGCCAGACGCCATCAGGTTGTCCAGAGTGGCGCCGAACACGCCCTGGCCCTGGATCAGGCCCTCGGTCAGGTGGGCATGGTGCATGGCGGCCCGGCTCTCCCACAGCGTGGTGGCGATGGACGTGCCCATCGCCCCGGCGGTGATGCGCACGAAGTTGCTCAGGCCCGCAGCGGCCGGGATGCGTTCGGGCGGCAGGCCCGACAGCGTCAGCGTGGTCAGCGGGATGAAGAAGAACGCCATGGCCGCGCCCTGCAGCAGGGTGGGGATCAGGATATGCACGAAGTCGGTCTGCACGGTGAACTGCGAGCGCATCCACAGCACGATGCCGAAGACGATGAACGCGCCCGTCGCCATGCGCCGCGGATCCCACTGGCCCACCTTCTTGCCCACCAGCGGCGTGAGCAGGATGGCGAAAATGCCCACCGGCGCCAGCGCCATGCCGGCCGAGGTGGCGGTGTAGCCCATCCACTGCTGCAGCCACAGCGGCAGCAGCACCACGTTGCCGAAGAACAACGCGTAGGCCACCGACAGCGCCAGCGCCCCGAAGGTGAAGTTGCGGCCCTTGAAGAGCTTGAGGTCCACCACCGGGTGCTTGTCGGTGAGCTCCCAGACCAGGAACACCGCGAACGCCACCACGGCCACCACCGCCATCAGGATGATCTCGTTGGAGGCGAACCAGTCGAGCTCCTTGCCCTTGTCGAGCATGAGCTGCAGCGCACCCACCCACAGCACCAGCAGGGACAGGCCCACGGTGTCGATCGGCAGCTTGCGGATCGGTGTCTCGCGCTTGCGGTAGATGCCCCAGGTCAGCAGGCCGGCCAGCAGCCCCACCGGCACGTTGATGTAGAAGATCCACGGCCAGGAGATGTTGTCGGTGATCCACCCGCCCAAGAGCGGCCCCACCACGGGCGCGACCAGCGTGGTCACGCCCCACAGGGCCAGCGCCGTGCCCGCCAGGGCGCGCGGGTAGCTGGCCAGCAGCAGGGTCTGCGACAGGGGAATCATGGGCCCGGCGACCAGGCCCTGCAGCACGCGGAAGAAGACCAGCATCTCCAGCGACGAGGCAAAGCCGCACAGCCAGGAGGTCAGCACAAACAGCAGCACGCTCATGGTGAACAGCCGCACCGCGCCAAAGCGCTGCGTGAGCCAGCCCGTGAGCGGCACCGAGATGGCGTTGGCCACGCCGAAGCTGGTGATGACCCAGGTGCCCTGGCCCGGGCTCACGCCCAGGTCGCCGGCAATGGCGGGGATGGAGACGTTGGCGATGGACGAATCGAGCACGTTCATGAACGTGGCCAGCGACAGCGACAGCGTGCCCAGCAGCAGGGCCGTGCCCTGCAGCGGTGGATACGCCGCAGGCGGCCCGGGCGGGGCGGCTGGCGGCGTCGTCACAGCAGGCGGCGCCGAGGCGCCGGCCTGGTCTGCGGTGGGGTTGGCGGCAGTCATGCGGACTCCGGCTTACTGCACCACAGGGGCACGCACGGGCGCCGAAGCGTGGTTCTGTGCCTGCGCTGCGCTGCTGGCCTGTGCCTGGGTCACCTTGGGTGAGGCCACGGCCACGGCCTTGCGGCCCAGGTTGGCGGCGATGATGTTTGCCACCTCGTCGTCAGCGGCCTTGAACTGCTCGTCGAACACGGCGGTGGCGGCCACGGGCGTCGTGCGCTGCGTGTCCGAGAGGGTCTTGCCGCTCTGGTCGGCGGTGTCCACCTTCACGTCCATCGACAGGCCCACGCGCAAGGCGTGTTCACTGACTTCCTTGGGGTCCAGCGCAATGCGCACGGGCACGCGCTGCACCACCTTGATCCAGTTGCCTGTGGCGTTCTGCGCGGGCAGCAGGGCAAACGCGGCGCCGGTGCCGGCACCCAGGCCCGTGACCTTGCCGTGGTAGACCACCTTGGTGCCGTATACGTCGGCCACCAGTTCGGCCGGCTGGCCGATGCGCAGGTTCTGCAGCTGGCTTTCCTTGAAGTTGGCGTCCACCCACAGGTCGTTCAGCGCCACCAGCGTCATCAGCGGGGCGCCGGCCTGCACACGCTGGCCCACCTGCACGCCGCGCTTGGCGACATGGCCGTCGAGCGGTGCGAGCAACTGGGCGCGCTGCACGGCCAGGTAGGCCTCGCGCACGCGGGCCGAGGCACGCTGCACGTTGGGGTGCTGCTCGATGGAGGTGCCTTCGGTCTGGGTCTGGCTGGCGGCCAGTTGCTCCTGCGCTGCCACCACGGCGGCCTGGGCCGCTGCCACCGTGCTCTTGGCAGAGGTCACCTGGGCATTGGCGTGCTGGAACTCTTCCTTGCCCACGGCGCCGCTGGCCATCAGCGGGGCTCGGCGGGCCACGTCGTCCTGCAGGCGCGCGGCTTCGGCCTGGGCGCGGGCCAGGTCGGCGCTGCGCAGGCTGACCTGGGCTTTCAGGGTGGAGTTGTTGGCGAAAAGCGTGCGCACTTCGCGCACCGTCTGCGCCAGTTGGGCCTCGGCCTGTTCCAGCGCGACGCGGGCGTCGGCTGGGTCGAGCTTGACCAGCAACTGGCCGGCCTTCACGTAGTCGGTGTCGTCCGCACCGATGGAGACCACGGTGCCACCGACCTGCGGCGTGATCTGCACCACGTTGCCCGCGACGTAGGCGTTGTCGGTGGTCTCCATGTGGCGGCCATTGGCCCAGTGCCAGGCGCCCCAGCCGATGGCGGCAATGGCCACGGCGGCGGCGATCAGGGTCAGGCCGCGGCGGCGCGCTGGGTTGGTGGCTTCTTTGTTGGAGGCAAGGGGTTCGCTCATGGCAAGGGTCCTTCGGGAATGTGCTGTTGTGTGTGGTTTTTTATGCGTCGTATCGGGGTGCTGGTGCTCAGCGGGCCGCGGTCTGTAGCGTGGCCGTGTCGTCCGTCCAGCCGCCGCCCAGGGCCTTCATCAGCTGCAGGCGGGTGTCGAGCTGGCGCGCGCGCAGGTCCACGGCCAGGCGGCGCTGGGCCAGCACCTGGCTTTCTGTGGAGAGCACCACCAGGTAGTTGCCCAGGCCCGCGCGGTAGCGCTCCTGTGCGAAGCGGTAGGCCTTTTCGGCGCTGGCGGCGGCCTCGTCCTGCAGCGCCTGCTGGCGCGTGAGCGACTGCACGGAAGCCATGGCGTCGCCGGCTTCCTTCACGGCGTCGAGCACCATGCCGTTGTACTGGGCGATGGCTGAGTCGAGCTCGGCCTGGCGGCCGCCCAGTTGGGCGCGCAGCCGGCCACCGTCGAAGATCGGCAGCCGCAGCGCGGGCGTCACGCCCATCTGGCGCGAGCCTGCGTTGAACAGATTGTCCAGCCCCAGCGAGTTCAGGCCGATGAAGGCGGCGATATTGATGTTGGGGTAGAACTCCGTGCGCGCGACCTTCACGCCCTGGGTGGCGGCTTCCACACGCCAGCGCGCAGCCACCACGTCGGGGCGGCGGCCCAGCAGGTCGGCACCCAGTGCGTCGGGCACGGCCGTGGGCTGCAGGGCGGCCAGTTGCGGGGTCAGCGAAGTCAGCGCATCGGGCGCCTGGCCGCTGAGCACGGCGACCTGGCGGCGCGCCAGGGTGATCTGCTCTTCCAGGGCCTCGATCTGGGTGCGCGCATCGGGCACGGCGGCCTGGGCCTGCGTCAGCTCGACCTGGCTATCGAGGCCTGCGGCCACGCGGTCGTTGGTCAGGCGGCGCTGCTCTTCACGCTGCGCAAGGGCCCGCACGGCCACCTCGCGCTGCGACACCAGGCGGGCCAGGGCCACATAGCTGCGGCCCACTTGGGCGGCCAGGGTGTTGGCGGCAGCGGCGGCATCGGCCTGGGCGGCGCGGGCCTGGCCCAGGGCCGCTTCCAGCTCGGCCGCGTGCTGGCCAAAGAAGTCGGGCGACCAGCTGAAGCTGGCCTGCACCGTGCCGCTGTTGTAGGTGTTGCCGGCCACCGGGGCGGGCACCAGGCCGTGGGCCGTGTAGCGCTGGCGCGTGGCGTCCACGCCCAGGTTCACCTGCGGGCCGTTGGCGGCTTCGCGCACCTGGCTCAGCGCCACGGCCTGTTCCAGCCGGGCGCGGCTCACGGCCAGGCTGGGGCTGCCCTGCAGGGCCTTGTCGACCAGGGCGTTGAGCTCTGCGTCACCGAGGGTGGTCCACCATTGCGACGGGGCGCCAGACTCGGTGGCCGCTGCGTTCAGGCCCAGTGCGGCCGGCGTGGTCTGTGCCAGTGGCGTATGGGCTGCGCCGGGGCTGGCGCAGCCGACCAGGAAGAGGGCGGCCGCCAGCGCGACGGCCGACACGGCGAAATGGGCCGCCATGGCGGCACGGGTGGACAGGGGGGTGGTGGATGAGGACATGTCTGCTATCTCTTGGGGGGATACGGGGGCGGGGCGGCCGGGTCAGGCGGCCGGTGGCTGCTGTTGTTGTTCCTGGCGCACGGCATCGCCGTTGGCCAGCATGCGGCGCAGCATGCTGAGCAGCAGTTGCCATTCATCGCGGGTGAAACCGCGCAGGTGGTTGTTGAGCACTTCGGCGAGCACAGGGGGCACCTTGGCGGCGACGGCCTCGCCTTCGGGCGTGAGCACCACGTGCACCACGCGCCGGTCGGTGGTCGAGCGTTCGCGCAGCACCAGGCCCTTGGCTTCCAGGCGGTCCAGCGTGCGCGTCATGGAGGCCGCATCCGTCTCCAGTTCCCGGGCCATCACGGCCACCGTGGCCGCGGCCTGGCCCGTCATGGCCTGGCATTTGGAGATCTTGAACAGCGGCAGCCACTGCGCGAAGGTGAGGTCGTGGGTGGACAGCTGCGCGTCCGCCTGCGTGCGGATGGACGACATCACCTTGCGCATCAGGTAGCCCACGCTTTCCTCGGCAGGGCTGTGGCTCTTGCCGTAGAAAGGGGTGGACGAAGCGGGTGCGGAGCTGGTTGTCATGGGATAGGAATTTAATTGACTAGACAATGATTGTCATTGCAATCAATTAATTCCCGAGCTGTAACTAGGGGTTATTACCAGTGTCGCTGGGGGTTGTCGGCGTGGCTTCGCGAGGGCGGGTGCACTGCCCGATATAGTGGGCGGGCCATGTCGGCAGTCCTGCGGGTATCCCCGAATCGTTCATGACCATCCCTGCTTCCCCTATTGCGCCTGCGGACCCTTCTTCGTTGTTGCGCATCGCCGTCATGGGCGCCGGGGCGGTGGGCTGCTACTACGGCGCGCTGCTGTCCCGCGCCGGCCACCCGGTGACCCTCATCGGCCGTGAGGCCCATGTGGCGGCCGTGCAGCAGCGGGGCCTGCGGCTGCAGACCGCAGTGCTCGACGTGCAGGTGCCCATGCAGGCCAGCACCGAGGCCAGTGCCGTGCAGGGGGCCAACGTGGTGCTGTTCTGCGTCAAGTCCTCGGATTCCGAAGACGCGGCGCGCCAGATCCGCCCCCTCCTCGCGCCCGGTGCGCTGGTGCTCACGCTGCAGAACGGGGCGGACAACGACGAGCGCGTGCGCGCCGTGCTGGACGCCAGCACACCCGTGGCGGCTGCCGTGGTCTACGTGGCCACCGCCATGGCCGGGCCCGGGCATGTGCAGCACCATGGCCGGGGTGAGCTGGTGATTGCGCCCTCGCCGCGCAGCGAGGCGGTGGCGGCACAGTTCGCCGCCGCCGGCATTCCCACGCAGATCTCGGACAACGTGCGCGGCGCGCTGTGGGCCAAGCTGGTGCTCAACTGCGCCTACAACGCGCTGTCGGCCCTGGCGCAGCAGCCCTATGGCCCTCTGGTGCAGGTGCCTGGTGTGACGGACGTGATCGCGGACACCGTGGCCGAATGCCTGGCCGTCGCGCAGGCCGATGGTGTCACCATTCCCGGCGACATACAGGCGGCCGTGCGCGGCATCGCGGCCACCATGCCGGGCCAGTATTCGTCCACCGCGCAGGACCTGGCGCGCGGCAAGCCCAGCGAGATCGACCACCTCAACGGCTATGTGGTGCGCCGTGGCGCGGCGCTGGGCGTGCCCACGCCGCTGAACCGGGCGCTGCAGGTGCTGGTGAAGCTGGCGGAAGGGCGGGGTGGTTCTGGATCGGCTTTCGGTGGTGGTTGACGCTTGCCTGTGCTGAGTGCGGGAGCCGGGATGTGCGCCCGGCGGCGCAGTAACTTTCTCTTGGCCGCCAAGAGAAAGTCACCAAAGAGAAGGCGGCCCCCAGTCTGCGTCCCCCTTTCGCCCTGTCGGGCGAACGGGGGCAACCTGCGATGCTCGGTCCTGGGGTGGTGCCGATGAACTCGCTGCGTTCTTCGAACTCCGCTCAAACAGCATCGGCAAGCTAGAGCACGAAGTGCGTGTGTCCTTCGGCACACGCACCCACCCCAGCCCCTGCGCTTCTCGGCGCAGCCAGCAGGGGTGGGGAGCGGGTACCACCCGGCTGCTGCTTTCGCAGCTGCGCCAGGTGCCGGTTACGCGCTCCGCGCTGCCGACGCAACTGGCGCGAGCGCTCTGGCGAGCAGAGCGCAGCGAAGGACCATAGGCCGAGCGAAGCAATGGCCCGTGTGGAGCCCGCTCCCACCCCCTTCTGACCGTGCCGAGAAGCGCAGAAACTGGGGTGAGCGCGTGCCGAAGGACACGCGCATCGTTGTCTAGCTTGCCGCAGCTGTTTGAGCGGAGTTCGAAGAACGCAGCGAGTTCTGCGGCACACCCCAGCTTCGAGCGTCGCAGGCAGCCCCCTCGCCCACCGGGCGAGGGGGACACGGGCAGCGGGGTCGCCTTTCTTTGGGGTACGTTTCTTTGGCGACTCAAAGAAAGGTACCTCGGCCGCCGGGCCGAGACCCGGCTCCCGCCTTTTATCGAGGCATGCAGCAAGCAAACGCGACCGCTATCGGCAACATAATCAGACCTCGCCATTCACTTGTTGCAAGCAGCCAAACCATGTCCCATTCCCTTCGTCCCCTGGTCGCCTCCCTCTCCCTGGCCTTCGCCGCCGCCCTGGCCCACGCCGCCCCCGTGGCCGAAGTCCACGCCCTGGCACAGAAGGAGCAGCAACCCCTGCTCGACACCCTGCGTGACCTGGTGCACATCGAATCGGGCAGCAAGGACATCGAGGGCCTGAACCAGATCGCCGAGCGCATCGCCAGCCAGCTCAAGCAGCTGGGCGGCACGGTGGACGTGCTGCAGACCAGCGACGTCTACCGCCTGGACGACACGCCCGAGAAGGTGGGCCCCGCCGTGCAGGCGGTGTTCAAGGGCACGGGCAGCAAGAAGATCATGCTGATCGCGCACATGGACACGGTGTACCTCAAGGGCATGCTCAAGGGCCAGCCCTTCCGCATCGAGGGCGACAAGGCCTATGGCCTGGGCATCTCTGACGACAAGCAGGGCGTGGCCCTGATCATCCACACTGTGGCCATGCTGCAAAAGCTCAACTTCAAGGACTACGGCACGCTCACGGTGCTGATCAACGGTGACGAGGAAATCAGCTCGCCCGGCTGGCGCAGCACCATCACCCGCGTGGCCGCTGACCAGGACGTGGTGTTCTCGTTCGAAGGCGGCGGCACCGACGGCACCCTGCGCCTTGCCACCAGCGGCATCGGCGCGGCCTACATCACGGTGCAGGGCAAGGCATCGCACGCCGGCGCCAAGCCCGAGGACGGTGTGAACGCGCTGTACGAACTGTCGCACCAGTTGCTGCAGATGAAGGATCTGTCCAAGAGCGACGAGGGCCTCAAGCTCAACTGGACCGTTTCCAAGGCCGGCACCAACCGCAACGTGATCCCCGCCGAGGCCACGGCCCAAGCCGATGCGCGTGCCCTCAAGGTGGCGGACTTTGATGGGCTGGAAAAATCGCTGCAAGAGAAGATCAAGACCAAGCTCATCCCGGCCTCCAAAGTGGACGTTAAGTTCGAGGTGCGCCGCCCACCGCTGGAGGCCAGCGAGGCATCGCGCCGCGTGGCCGGCTACGGCAAGGTCATCTACCAGGAATTGGGCCTGCCGCTCAGCGTGGTCGAAAAGGCCACGGGCGGCGGTACCGATGCGGCGTTCGCGGCCTTGAAGAACAAGGGCGCCGTGGTCGAGGGCATGGGCCTGTCGGGCTATGGTGCCCACTCCAACGATGCCGAGTACGTGCAGGTCAACACCATCGTGCCGCGCCTGTACCTGGCCACGCGCATGATCATGGATATTTCCAAAGGCGTGTTGAAGTAACGCACCCACGCGCGCCCCGGCTGCGCGTATTTTTTGGCCCTCGCCGGTGCACGCCGGCGGGGGCCTTTTCACGTCAGGCGAGCGGAACGGGCACGCGCACCGCGCCCGTGGCGTAGAAGGATTCCAGGTTCTCCAGCACCAGGTCGGCCATGGCGCGGCGGGTTTCGTGCGTGGCGCTGGCGGTGTGGGGCGTGAGGACCACGTTGTCCAGCGCCATCAGCGCCGCAGGCACCTGGGGTTCGTTCTCGAACACGTCAAGGCCGGCGCCAGCGATGCGCTTGTGCTGCAGGGCCTCGACCAGCGCGGCCTCGTCCACCACGCTGCCGCGCGCCACGTTGACCAGGTAGCCCTTGGGGCCCAGCGCGTCCAGCACCTCGCGGTTGACCATGTGGCGCGTGGAGGCGCCGCCGGCCACGGTGAGCACCAGGTAGTCGGCCCACTGCGCCAGCGCCAGCAGCGATTCGAGGCGGGGCAGCGCGCAACCTTCGACCGGGCGGCGGTTGTAGTAGCCCACCTCCATGCGAAAGCCGGTGGCGCGCTGGGCCACGGCCAGGCCGATGCGGCCCATGCCGACGATTCCCAGGCGCTTGCCCGAGACGCGCGTGAGCGGCGCATAGCGGGCTTTGGGCCACTCGCCGCGGCGCACGAAGCGGTCGCTCGCGGCCACGCCGCGCGACACGTCGAGCATCAGCGCAAAGGCCATGTCGGCCACGCAGTCGTTGAGCACGTCGGGTGTATAGCCGACCGGAATGCCGCGCGCCCGCGCCGCAGCGATGTCCAGCGCATCGAAGCCCACGCCGAAGCTGCTGATCACCTGCAGGCGGGGCAGGGCCGCAATCACTTCGCCCTTGAGGCCAATGGATGCGGACGTGACCACCCCGGTGAAGCTGGCGCCGTGCTCTGCCAGAAAGGCCACCGGGTCGGCCTGGTCGGACAGGCACACCACGTCATAGCGGGCGGCCAGCTCGTTATCCAGCGCGGGCAGGGGCAGGCGGGCGATTTGCAGGAGGCGGGGCTTGGAAGTAGTTGTCATGGGAAAGAATACGAAGAGACGCCCGCAGGCGGGCGTTCAGGTGGTCGGAGACCGGGCCAATCAATGTACGTGAGCCACCATGAGAAGGCGTACCAAAGATCGAATTTCCGATACCGATCTGCGAAACTGGCCCGCACTCATACCAGTGCCACCGTGGAACTGGCTTTGCCAGGCCACCGGTGGCGTCCCCCTCAGGGGGAAGGCGCGAAGCGACTCAGGGGGAGTCAAGTTGCTACACGCACTGCCTGCCGCGCCAGCAGCTTCCACTGCCCGCCCTGCTGCTGCTGCCAGACACCCAGGATCTTGATCTGCACCTTGCCGGGCTTGCCAGAGTCGTTGGTGTCGGCCGTGAGCGTGTGGCGCACGATGGCGGTGTTGCCCACCACCTTGATGGTCTGGTCGCTGATGGTGATGGTGACGAAGTCGGACTTGCCGGCGAGCAGGTCGCCGATGAAGCTGTCCTTGGTGTCCACGCGGCCGCCCGAGTGGCCGTAGCTCAGGTCATCCGCCACCAGCTGGGCCAGTGCGGCCTGCGTGGGGTCGACCATGGCCACGCGCAGGCGCTCGGCCGCAGCGGCCACCGATTGCTCGGACGCGGCGGACGATGCTGCAGGCGAGTTGCTTGCGCAGCCGGTAAGGGCTGCGATTGCCACGGCAGTAGCGGCTGCGAGGACGATTTTCTTGAACATCTTGTCTGTCTCCATTGTTGTGTTTGAGGATGTAGGTGCGTGCCGCAGGGAAAATCCACGCGCCCGTGCACGGCCAGGCGAATGGAGATCGTGAAATGAAAAAGGGCCTGGTGATCCAGGCCCTTTCAGGCGCTTACTGCGGGCCGAGCTTGTCGATCAGCGCTTTCAGTTGCTCCATTTCGGCCGGCTTCAGGTCCGTCAGCGGCGCACGCACAGGCCCTGCATCGTGGCCCACCAGCTTGGCGCCCGCCTTGATGATGCTCACGCCATAGCCTTCCACCTTGTTGCGAATGTCCAGGTAGGGCATGAAGAAATCCTTGAGCAGCCGGTGCTGCGTGGCCATGTCGTCGGCCGCCACGGCCTTGTAGAAGTCCATCGCCGTCTTGGGGATGAAGTTGAACACCGCCGACGAGTACACCGGCGTGCCCAGCGCCTTGTAGGCTGCCGCATACACCTCGGCCGTGGGCAGGCCGCCCAGGTACGAGAAGCGGTCACCCATCTTCATGAAGATCGAGGACATGGTCTCGATGTTGCCCACGCCGTCCTTGAAGCCGATCAGGTTCGGGCAGCGCTCGGCCAGGATGGCCAGCGAATTGGCCGTGAGCTTGGTGCGGTCGCGGTTGTAGACGATGACGCCGAACTTCACGCTGTTGCAGACCGCAGCCACATGCTCGATCAAACCCTCCTGGCCGGCTTCGGTCAGGTAGTGGGGCAACAGCAGGATGCCGTGGGCACCCAGGCGCTCGGCCTCCTGGGCATGGGCGATGGCGGTGCGGGTGGGGCCGCCGGCACCGGCAATGATGGGCACCTTGCCGCGGCAGGTGTCCACGGCGGTCTTGACGACCTGGCCGTACTCGGCGCCCGAGAGCGAGAAATACTCGCCCGTGCCGCCGGCGGCGAACAGGGCGGTGGCGCCATAGGGGGCCAGCCATTCCAGGCGTGCGGCGTAGCCCTTGGGGTTGAAGTCGCCCTGGGCATCGAAGTCCGTGACGGGGAACGAGAGCAGGCCGGAGCCCATGATGGATTTGAGGTCTTGCGGGTTCATGGTGGTGGCGGGGCTGGTGATGTGAAAAAAGAGGCGGATGCTCAGTCGAGCTTGATATTGGCGGCCTTCACCACGGAGGCCCAGCGCGCACGCTCCTTGGCGAAGAACTGGTCCTGTTCGGTGGGGGTCATGGTCACCACCTCGGCGCCCTGGCCGGCCAGGCGCGAGCGGATGTCGGGCGAGCGGATGGCGGTGATCAACGCCTTGTTCAGCCGCTGCACCACGGCTTCGGGCGTGCCGCGGGGCAGCAGAATGCCTTGCCAGGTGCCGGACTCGTAGCCGGGCACGCCTTGCTCGGCGATGGTGGGCACGTCGCCGATCAGCGGCATGCGCGTGGACTTGGACACGCCCAGCACCTTGAGCTTGCCGTTCTGCACCTGGGGCAGGGTGGCCAGCATGCCGTTCATCAGCACCTGGGTCTGGCCGGCCACCGTGTCCTGGATGGCCGTGACCCCGCCCTTGTAGGGGATGTACTGCCAGCGCGCGCCGCTGGCACGCTCCAGCGCCACACCGGCCAGGTGCGGTGCGCTGCCGGTGGCGGTGACGGCGAAGTTCAGGTCCGCTGTCTTGGACAGTGCGATCAGTTCCTTGAGGTTGTTGGCCTTGACCGAGGGGTGCACCACCAGCAGGTGGGGCGAGTAAGCCAGCATGGTCACGCCGCGCAGGTCCTTGGAAGGGTCGAACGACAGCTTGGTGTAGACCGAGGGGCTGATGGCCAGGGCGCCGACGTCGCACAGCAGCATGGTGTAGCCGTCCGGATCGGCCTTGGCCACGAAGTCCGCGCCCAGGTTGCCGTTGGCACCGGGCTTGTTCTCCACGATCACGGTCTGCTTGAGGGCTTCCGACAGGGGCTGGCTGATGGAGCGGGCAATGATGTCCGAGCTGCCGCCGGGAGGGTAGGGCACGATCAGCTTCAGGGTCTTGGTGGGTTGCCATTCTGCGGCGGTCTGGGCCGTGGCGGTGGTGGCGGCAAGGGCGGCGGTGCACGCCAGGATGGCGTCGCGGCGGGTGAGTGTCATGTGTTGTCTCCTGGTTTCACTGTTGTTGCTAGTCATCGTACAACCAAGCGCGCAGAAAAACAATTGCCCTTACAAAAAAAGAGCGCATTAAAGTGCCGATGGGGCGACTGCCTGGGGTGCCCGATGCCCTGCGGCAGCGGAGCCGATCGCCCGTTGCCTGTTTCCAGAGGGATGTAGATGGCGCCTAATTCTCCTATGGGGATGGCTGGCCGGGGACGGTTTCTTCGCTGCATGCACTGCAAGCCCAGGGAACATGCAATCGGGTTCGGGTAATCCCTTTGGTCAGATGCGCTATGCGGCTCCACAATCCGCCATGTTGTATGACGACATATGACGTGCAGTCCTTTTCATGGAAAGCGGGACCCTGCTGCGTCGTGTCGCCCGCATGCCTGTATCCGCCGCCTGTGCGGTCTCCCCCTGTTGAAAGGAAATACTGATGACCCGTGTAATTCGTTGGCGCGGCCTGGTGCTGCCCCTGGCTGCCAGCGCCCTGTGGCTGGGCGCATGGTCCGCTGCAACGGCCGCTACCTGGGTGTATGTGTCCAATGCCGACAGCCAGGATCTGTCCGTGCTGGAGCTCGACCGCAGTGCCGGCACGCTCAAGCCTGTGGAGACGGTTCCCCTGGCCGGCATGGCCATGCCCATGGCGGTCAGCCCGGACAAGCGCGTGCTCTATGTGGCGCTGCGCTCCCAGCCGTTCCGGGTGGTCAGCCTGGCCATCGACCCCGCCAGCGGCAAGTTGCGCAAGCTGGGCGAGGCGCCGCTTGCCGACAGCATGGCCAACATCGACACCGATGCCACGGGCCGCTGGCTGTTCGCCGCCTCGTACCCGGGCCACAAGATCACGGTCAACAGCATCGGCAAGGACGGGGCCGTGGGCGCCGTGCAGCAGCTCATCCCCACGGCGCCCAACGCGCACGCCATCCATGCCGATGCGGCCAACCGCCATGTGTTCGCCACCAGCCTGGGGGGCGACAACCTTTCGGCCTGGCGCTTCGATGCCGAGACGGGGCGGCTCACGGCCCACGAGCCGGCGCTGACCACCGTCGCGCCCGAGAAATCGGGCCCGCGCCACTTCGTCTGGGACCGTGCGCAACGCCATATGTATGTGCTCAACGAGCTCGATGCCGCCGTGCACGTGATGGCCTACGACGCCGCGCGCGGCACACTGCGGTCCGTGCAGCGCACCACGGCGCTGCCCGCCGGCTTTGCCGGCAAGCCCTGGGCGGCCGACCTGCACCTGTCGCCCGACGGCCGCACGCTGTATGCGTCCGAGCGCACGTCGAGCACGATCAGCAGCTTCCGCGTCGATGCCGCCACGGGCCAGCTGCAGCCCCTGGGCCAGGTGCCCACCGAAAAATCGCCGCGCGGCTTTGCGGTGGATTCCTCGGGCCGCTTCCTGATCGCGGCGGGGCAGGAGTCGCACAGCCTCTCGCTGCACCCCATCGATGCGGCCACGGGCATCCCGGGCGCGCCCACCCGCGTGCCCGCCGGCAAGAACCCCAACTGGGTCGAGATCGTCGACTTCCCCTGAGCACTGCTCTTCGTCCGCTTTTCACCATCAGGAGACAAACACCATGCAACGCAGAACCTTCATCCCGGCGGCGGCCTTTGCCGCTGTCAGTTGCTTCATCGGGCTGCCCGCCGCTGCCCAGGGCACCTGGCCCACGGGCAAGACCATCAGTTACGTGGTGCCCTTTGCCGCAGGCGGCACCACCGATACGCTGGGCCGCATGATTGGCCAGCAACTGGGCACGGCGCTGGGCACCACCGTGGTGGTCGAGAACAAGGCCGGCGCGGCGGGCAGCGTGGGCTCGGAGGCGGTGGCGCGCGCGGCACCCGACGGCTACACCTTGCTGGGCGGCACTGTGAGTTCGCATGCGATCAATGCCAGCCTGTACCCCAAGCTGGGTTACGACGCCATCAAGTCGTTCAGCCCGGTCACGCTGATCGGCACCAACCCCGTGGTGCTGGTGGTGGCCGCCAACAGCCCCTACAAGACGCTCAAGGACGTGCTGGCCGCCGCAAAGACCAAGGAGGGCGGCCTGTCCTCCGCCTCGGCCGGCACGGGCAGCTCGCAGCACCTGGCAGTGGAGCTGCTGGGCTTCAAGTCGGGCGTGAAGTTCACGCACATCCCCTACAAGGGCAGCGGCCCGGCGATCCAGGACGTGATAGGAGGCCAGGTGGACATGATGTTCGACACCACCGTGGTGGCTGCACCGCATGTGCAAAGCGGCAAGCTGCGCGCCATTGCTGTCACCTCGCCCAAGCGCCTGGCCTCCATGCCCGACGTGCCCACGGTGGCGGAGTCGGGCATCAAGGGCCTCGAGGACTTCCAGGTCCAGTCCTGGCAGGCCATCTTCGTGCCCGCCGGCACGCCCGCGCCGGTGGTGGGTCGCCTGCACGACGAGATCCGCAAGATCCTCGGGCAGCCGGACATGCAAAAGCGCCTGGCAGGCTTCGGCATGGAGCCGGCCGATCTGAACGTGGGGCAGATTGCCGCCTTCCAGAAGGCCGAGGTCGAGAAATGGGCCCAGGTGATCAAGGCCGCCAACATCAAGGTGGACTGATCGAACGGTTGGGCGGCGCGGCGCCTCTACTCGGGGGAAATGGCTTCCTCGCCGTCGCTCGCTGTGTCTTGCACACTGCCTGCTGGCGGCTTGCGTTCCAGTCGGAACTCGGGGTGCTGGCCGGTCAGCAGCAGGAACATGGCGAACACCGGGCCCTGCATGCTGCGTTCGTCGGTCGTGCTCTCCAGGGCCTGCCAAGTGCGTGACTGCAGGCCGCCCCGGCTGCCGGTCTGCAGCGGATAGCCCAGCAGCTCTGCCGCCTGCGCCTGGCTCAATCCGGCGGCCGTGCGCGCGGCCTTGAGTTGGTCGCCGCTGGGGATCGGCATGTTCAGCGCAAGGGTGTCGGGGCGATGGCTCATGGGATGTGCGTGGGTGGGCGGGATGCAGGCATTGTCGTCCAGCCACCGCGCGGCGTGTTCATTCCAGGATATGGCCTGTGGCCGGATACTGGCCCGAGAGCAGTTCGCCATCAGTGAGCGGCGGGCCTTGCCAGAGCATGGCCCGGTTGGCGCCGCAGCCCAGGGCCAGCTCCTTGAGCGTCCGCAGCTCCGCGTGGGTGTAGCGGCCTTCGGGGTTCGCGGGCAGGTGCAACACGATGTGGGGCGATGGCAGGAAGCGCCAGAACGATCCCTCGTCCAGCACGGTGCGCACGCTGTGCTTCAGCAGCTGCTGTGCGAGCACGAAGTCCGACACCAGGGAGCGCGGGTGGGCCAGCGGGGTCGCGATGCGCGCGCCGGTCTGGGCTGCTGCCTCGCGGGCCCGGTTGCCTACGGCCAGGATGAGCGGCTTTGGCTGGTCCTGCAGGGCAATCTCGGGCACCTCGTCCCAGGTGGCGCCCGTTTTCGGGTTGCGCACGCTCAGGCGCTCGGGTGATATTGCGATGTACAACAGGGGCGTCAGCGATTTGAGCATGGGTTGGGCGTTGCAGGCGGGTGGATCTGTGCGCATTCTGGCCCAGGTGGCCAGTTCCCTGGCACCGGTATTGGGTATGGGCAGAACAGTCCAGATGCCCGGGCACAAGCCGTTGTACAGTGGCACGCCACAGCCCCGAAGGATTTCGCAGATGCACAGCCCGGCCGCCTCGCCCAACGCCACGCCCACCGCCAGCACCCCCGGGGGCTGGTGGGCCGTGTGCCTGTGCGCCAACTGGTGCGGCACCTGCCGCGACTACCGTGCCATCTTTGACACCCTGGCCCTGGCCCACCCGGAGGTGCGTTTCGAGTGGGTGGACATCGAGGACGAGTCCGAACTGGCGGGCGACCTGGATGTGGAGACCTTTCCCACCCTGCTGATCGCCGATGGCACAAGCGCGCGCTTTCTTGGGCCTCTGCTGCCCCAGGCGCCTGTGCTGGCGCGGCTGCTCTCCAGCCTGCAGGCGGTGCAGGGCGGGCCGGCGGCGGGCGGTGATGCGCAAGAGGTGTTCGAGCGCGTGCGTGCGGCACGCGGGGGCTGAGGTAGGGGTCTAGTGCAGTGTTTCACGCTATCTGGCACATAAAAAGTCGTCTTTTCGGCCCTGGCCGCGTTGCAAATCCTCGCGATACGCCCGGTATCGCTGTGGTTTGCGCCTTGCCAGGACCAAAAATCCGCCCTTTTTATTTGTGCCATCAAGCATGAAACATTGCACTAGCGGCCACCTCCATGGGGCAGGTGGGGGCTCTGATCTGCTATTTTTTGAATAGCAGTTTGTACAGTACCATGAACCGATAGCCGCTGTCGCTCCCCTCCGATAGCCCTTGTCGCCCTCCTGTTTGTGTATTGAATTTTTCCATGTCCCTGGAGTTCTGGTTCGAGCCTGAGTCATTGCGTGCGCTGTGCGACGATGGTGTGTGGGCGCGGGGCACGGCGCTGTTCAAGGCGCGTGCCGTGCGGCGGCTGGCCGTCAGCGCCCAGGGCGACCACTGGCGCCTCGAAGGCGACGTGCAGGGGACCCAGTTGGCGCCTTACCAGCTGTCCGTCTCGATGGCGCTCATGCCCGATGGAGCGGTGGACTACTGGCGCAGCCAGTGCAGTTGCCCCGTGGGCCTGCAGTGCAAGCACGGCGTGGCGCTCATGCACCAGGCCGCGCGCCAGGGGCCGAGCGAATTGGACCGGGCCAGGGGCCTGGCTTTGCCCGCTGCCGGGCTGAACCGCCCGCCACCGGCCCGCAGCGACGTGCAGCAGCGCATGGCCGAGGTGCACCGCATGGAGTCGGAGGCGCGCCTCATGAACTGGCTGCTGGCATTGGACAAGGCCGCAGGCCTTGCCGATGGCGATGCGCCAGCAGGTGCCGGCGGCGCGGCGGACCGCCCTGAACAATATGTCTACCTGTTGTCTGTGGTGGGGGCGCCGCGGGCGGCACCGCTGCTGCAGCTGGAGGCCGTGGTGTCCTACCCCAAGGTCACCGGCGGCTGGGCCAAACCCAAGCTGGTGCGCACCCAGCCGGGCAAGGGCCAGGCGGTGTTCGACCGGGCCGGCGACACCGACCGCCAGGTGCTGCAACTGCTGCGGGCGCTGCCGCGCCACCAGAACTATTACTCCGCCTACAGCGGTGCGCCCTGCGCGGTGGTGGAGGGGCAGATCGGCCTGCTGGCCGTGCAGCAGGCCGCCAGCACCGGGCGCCTGTTCGCCGATGCGGGCGGCTCCACGGTGGGGGCGCCCCTGCGGTGGGGCGAGCTGCTGCCCATCGAGTGGGCCTGGCAGGCCGTCTCGGGCGGTGCGGCCGGCGCACAGGCGCAGGACAGCGGCTGGGCGTTGCAGGCGCGCCTGCCCCAGGCGGGCGCCACGCTGTGCCATAACAACCCGCCGATGTACCTCGATGCCGCTGCCGGCCTGTGCGGCCTGGCGCATGCACCGGGCATGGAGCCCGCGCAGCTGGAGGTGCTGCTGCACGCGCCCACCCTGAGTGCTGCTGCGCTGCAAAAATACCAGGCCGACGTGGCCCGGCGCCTGGGCCCCGTGCCGCTGCCGCCCGTGCTGCAGGGCTTGACCCGGCTCGACGGCGTGGCCCCCGTGGCGCGCCTGCACCTGGCGCCGACACCGGCGGCCGGGGTGGCCTACATGGGGCTCATCACGGCGCAGTTGCGCTTTGACTACCTGGGCCATGTGGGCTGGTGGGTGGGGCAGCCCCTGTCGGTGCTGGTGGACGGCCTGGACGGTGGAGGCGGCAAGGTGCTGCTGCAGCGCGATGGCCGTGCCGAGATCGACGCCGTCTCGCGCCTCATGGACCTGGGCCTGCTGGGCGTGGACGAGGGTTTGTTCGGCATCCCTGGCGAGCGGCCGCAGGGCGCCTGGATGCTCTGGGCCGACGAAGGCTTCGCCGCGCTGCGCGAGGCCGGCTTTGCGCTCACCGTGGCGCCCGAGCTTGATGGCTGGATCACGCACGCGCAGACCATCCACGTGCACCTGGGCCCAGAGGGGGCTGAGGGCGATGGGGGGGACGATGCGTTCGGGCTGGATGACGGTGCGGACGGCGCAGAGCCGGGTGGTGGCGCTGGCGCACACGGCGATGGTGGCGAGCCCAATCCATCCCCCTGGTTCGAGCTGTCGCTGGGCATCGAGATCGATGGCCAGCGCCACAACATCCTGCCCTGGCTGCCCGACCTGATCGCGGCGGCCGCATCCGCGGCGCCCGACCCCGCCGAGCCCGGTGGCGGCGCCAAGGGGCTGGCGCTGCCTCCGTTTCTGTACCTTCCTGCCCCCAGTGGCCATGGCTTCGTGCGCCTGCCCACCGACACCCTGAAGCCCTGGCTGGCGGCGCTGCTTGACCTGGCGGGCGACCGCGCACATGATTTTTCGGGCGAGAGCCTGCGCCTGTCGCGCCTGGAGGCGCTGCGCACCAGCGCCTCGCTGGGCGATGGGGTGGCGTGGGAAGGGGCGGCCAGCCTGCACGCCCTGGTGCAGCAACTGCAGGGGCAGGGCCAACTGCCCGAGGTGCCGGTGCCTGCGGGGGTGCAGGCGCAGCTGCGGCCGTACCAGCAGCAAGGGCTCAACTGGCTGCAGTTCCTGCGTGCCAATGGCCTGGCGGGCGTGCTGGCCGACGACATGGGCCTGGGCAAGACCTTGCAGACGCTGGCGCACATCCAGGTCGAGAAGGATGCCGGCCGCCTGGTGCAGCCCGCACTCATCGTGGCGCCCGTGAGCCTGATGGGCAACTGGGAGCGCGAGGCCGCGCGCTTCACCCCCGGCCTGCGCAGCGTGGTGCTGCACGGCAAGGAGCGCCACGCCCTGGCCGAATCCATGGCCGAGCACGACCTGGTGATCGCCCCCTATTCGCTGCTGCAGCGCGACCGCGAGCGCTGGCTGGAGGCGCGCTGGCACATCGTGGTGCTCGACGAAGCGCAGAACATCAAGAACGCCACCACCAACGCCGCGCAGGTGGTGGCGCAGTTGCAGGCCAACCACCGGCTGTGCCTGTCGGGCACGCCCATGGAGAACCACCTGGGCGAGATCTGGAGCCTGTTCCACTTCCTCATGCCGGGCTTTCTGGGCAGCCAGCAGCGCTTTCGTGACCTGTTTCGCAACCCCATCGAGCGCCAGGGCAGCACCGAGCGGCTGGCGCAGCTGCGCTCGCGCATCACCCCCTTCATGCTGCGCCGGGCCAAGTCGGTAGTGGCGCACGAGCTGCCGCCCAAGATCGAGACCGTGATGCCCGTGGACCTTTCGGGTGGCCAGGCCGACCTGTACGAGACCATCCGCCTGGGCATGGAAAAGACCGTGCGCGAGGCGCTGCAGGCCAAGGGCCTGGCGCGCTCGCAGATCACCATCCTCGACGCGCTGCTCAAGCTGCGCCAGGTGTGCTGCGACCCGCAGCTCGTGCCGCTGGAGGCGGCGCGCAAGGTGCACACCTCGGCCAAGCTCGCGCAGCTGATGGAAATGCTGCCCGAGATGCTGGCCGAAGGCCGGCGCATCCTGCTGTTCTCGCAGTTCACGAGCATGCTGGCGCTGATCGAGGCCGAGCTGTCCAAACACGGCCTGCCCTGGGTCAAGCTCACGGGCCAGAGCCAGAAGCGCGACGCCATCATCGACCGGTTCACCAGCGGCGAGGTGCCGCTGTTCCTCATCAGCCTGAAGGCCGGCGGGGTGGGGCTGAACCTGCCGCAGGCCGACACCGTGATCCACTACGACCCCTGGTGGAACCCCGCCGTGGAGGCCCAGGCCACCGACCGTGCCCACCGCATCGGGCAGACGCAGAGCGTGTGGGTGGTCAAGCTGGTGGCGCGCGGCACCATCGAAGAGCGCATACTGGCCCTGCAGGAGAAAAAGGCCCAGCTGGCCGAAAGTCTTTACCAGGGTGCGGCGGGGCGAAAGCAGCCGCTTTTCACCGAAAGCGACCTTGCCGAGCTGCTGCAGCCGCTCTCGCTGCCGTAGCCAACAGGGGCTGGCAAAGGCGTTTTTCCGCGCAAACCCGCGCCGGGCGTTGTTCTGCCGCACATGCAGGGTGTTTGCGGCGTGCTCGTGGCCCCGCGTCTTGGCAAATCAACGCTTTACGGGCTACAATACGTTTCTCACGACCAAGCGGGCGGGTACCAACCGCCCGTTTTTTTTGGTCGTTTGCTTTTGGAGCTCGAAGCCTCTGGGGGTTATCGGGTTTTTTGTTTTTCCGGGATTGAATAGAACACGTGGCACTGCAGCAAGTCGTTGAACAAATTGTGATTGGCCTGGGGTATGACCTGGTGGAGATCGAACGCTCCGCTGGTGGTCTGCTGCGCATCACCATCGACTTGCCCTGGGTACAGCCTGCCGCCGATGCGCCCGCGCCGGCCGTAGAGCAGTACGTCACGGTCGAAGATTGCGAGAAGGTCACCCGCCAGCTGCAGTTTGCGCTGGAGGTCGATGGCGTTGAATACAAGCGCCTGGAAGTGTCTTCTCCCGGAATCGATCGACCCTTGCGCCACGAGCAGGACTTCGTGCGTTTCGAAGGCTCGATCATCGACATCACATTGAGGGCGCCCATCGGCGCGGCAGGAGCGGGGCAGGTGAATGCCACGCGCAAGAAATTTCGCGGCACGCTGGAGCGGGCCGAGGCAGGGGGTTGGCAGATCGTCTGGAGCGAAGAGCCCGCTGTCAAGCCGGGTCAAAGAATCAGCAAGAAGCGCGTGCCCGCCCCGTTGCAGGCGCTGGGCTTCACCCTGGATGAAACACGGGAAGTCCGTCTGGCGCCCATTGTCGATTTCAAGGGGCGCAGCAACAAGCCAGGGGCCGAGCCCGCCTGAGTTGCAAGCAGGCTGCTGAATGAATTGGGCAGATGGCCGCCGAGTGCAGCCTTTGCTTGTCGGGTGATTGAACTAGGAGAGTCGTCGCATGAATCGCGAATTGTTGATGTTGGTTGAGGCCATTTCGCGCGAAAAGAACGTGGAGCTGGACGTGGTCCTGGGCGCCGTGGAGTCGGCCCTGGCCCAGGCTACCAAGAAGCTGTACCAGGGCGAGGTGGACATTCGCGTGTCCGTCGATCGCGACAGCGGCAACTATGAGACTTTCCGCCGCTGGCTGGTGGTGCCTGACGATGCAGGCCTGCAGAACCCGGAAGCCGAAGAACTGCTGATGGATGCGAAAGATCGCATTGCCGACATCGAAGTCGGCGAGTACATCGAAGAAGGCGTCGAATCCGTGCCCATCGGCCGCATCGGCGCCATGGCAGCCAAGCAGGTCATCCTGCAGAAGATCCGCGACGCGGAGCGCGAAATGCTGCTCAACGACTTCATGTCGCGCGGCGAGCGCATCTTCACCGGCACCGTCAAGCGCATGGACAAGGGCGACATCATCGTCGAGTCCGGCCGGGTGGAAGGCCGCCTGCGCCGCAGCGAGATGATCTCCAAGGAAAACCTGCGCAGCGGTGACCGTGTGCGCGCCATGATCATGGAAGTGGACCTGACGCTGCGCGGCGCGCCCATCATCCTGTCGCGCTCGGCGCCCGAGTTCATGATCGAGCTGTTCCGCCAGGAAGTGCCCGAGATCGAACAGGGCCTGCTGGAGATCAAGAGCTGCGCCCGTGACTCCGGTTCGCGCGCCAAGATCGCCGTGCTCTCGCACGACAAGCGCGTGGACCCCATCGGCACCTGCGTCGGCGTGCGCGGCACCCGCGTGAATGCGGTGACCAACGAGCTCGCCGGCGAGCGCGTGGACATCGTGCTGTGGTCCGAAGACCCGGCCCAGTTCGTGATTGGTGCGCTGGCCCCGGCCAACGTCTCCTCCATCGTGGTCGATGAAGAAAAGCACGCCATGGACGTGGTGGTGGACGAGGAAAACCTCGCCATCGCCATCGGCCGCGGTGGTCAGAACGTGCGCCTGGCGTCCGACCTGACCGGCTGGAAGATCAACATCATGGACGCCGCCGAGTCGGCGCAAAAGCAGGCCAACGAGTCCGACACGGCCCGCAAGCTGTTCATGGAAAAGCTCGATGTGGACGAGGAAATCGCCGACATCCTGATCTCCGAAGGTTTCGCCAGCCTGGAAGAAGTGGCCTATGTGCCGCTGCAGGAAATGCTGGAAATCGAAAGCTTCGACGAAGACACCGTCAATGAGCTGCGTGCCCGTGCCAAGGATGCTCTGCTCACCATGGAAATCGCCCGTGAGGAAAGCGTGGAAGAGGTCTCCCAGGACCTGCGCGACCTCGAAGGCCTGACCCCGGAGCTGATTGCAAAATTGGCCGAAGGCGGTGTGCACACACGTGACGACCTGGCCGATCTGGCCATTGATGAGCTGACCGACCTGACCGGACAGTCTGCAGACGATGCCAAAGCCTTGATCATGAAGGCGCGCGAACACTGGTTCGCGGGGCAGCAAGAGTAAGGGTCAGGGAGGCACGAACCACATATGTCCAGTAATACTGTCGCCGAGTTTGCAACCGAACTCAAAAAATCGCCTGAAACCCTGCTCGACCAGCTCAAGGCTGCCGGCGTGGGCAAGGCCGCCCCATCGGACGCGTTGACCGAGTCCGACAAGCAAAAGCTGCTCGTGTACCTGCAAAACAGCCACGGCACCGCCGCGGTCGACCGCAAGAAGATCACGTTGACGAAGAAGTCCACCAGCGAGATCAAGCAGGCCGATGCCACGGGCAAGGCGCGCACGATCCAGGTGGAAGTGCGCAAGAAGCGCACCTTCATCAAGCGCGATGATGGCGTGGAGGGCTCTGCCGAGTCCGAAGACGCCGTGGTGGAAGAGACACCGATCTCGAGCGAAGAACTTGAGCTGACGCGCCGCGAGGAAGAAGCACGCCGCCAGGCCGAGCTGATCCGCCGCCAGGAAACCGAACTCGCCGAAAAGCGTGCCGAGCGCGAAGCCCGCGAACAGCGCGAGCGCGAAGCCGAAGAGCGCGCTGCCGCCTACGCTGCCCAGGAAGCCGAGAAGAAGGCCCAGGCCTCTGCCGTCAAGCAGGAAGCCACGCGTGAGCAGGCCGCCGAGGCCGCCGCACGCAACGCTGCCCAGACCGAAGCCCGTGAAAAGGCTGCAGCCGAGTCCAAGGCCCGCTCCGACGAGGAAGTGGCCCGCGCCGCCGACCTCGACGCACGCCGCCGCAAGGCCGAAGCCGAGGCAGCCGCCATCCGCTCCATGATGGCCACGCCCAAGAAGGCGGTCATGGTGGCCAAGAAGCCCGAAGAACCCAAGCCCGTGGCCAAGCCCGCGCTGGCTGGCGATGCCAAGAAGGGCACGCTGCACAAGCCCGCAGTGGGCACGGGCACCGGTCCGGCACGCCCTGGCGCACCTGCCACGGCGGCAGCGCCTGGCGCGGCCGCCGGCAAGGAAGTGAAGTCGGCCAAGCTGTCCTCCAGTTGGGCGGGCGACACGGCAAAGAAGAAGGAAATCAAGACCCGCGGCGACAGCAGCGGGGGCGTGGGGCGCAACAACTGGCGCGGAGGCCCGCGTGGCCGCCGTGGCAATGACCGCGACCACCGTGACGACCACCACCAGCAATCCGCTCCGGTGGAGGCGCGCATCATCGAAGTGCACGTGCCCGAAACCATCACGGTGGCCGAGCTGGCGCACAAGATGTCGATCAAGGCCAACGAAGTCATCAAGGCCCTGATGAAGATGGGCCAGATGGTCACCATCAACCAGCCGCTGGACCAGGACACCGCCATGATCATGGTGGAAGAAATGGGCCACAAGGCCGTGGTGGCGGCGCTGGACGATCCGGAAGCCTTCACCGACGACGACACCTTGCAAAAGGACGTCGAACTGCTGCCACGCGCACCTGTGGTCACCGTCATGGGCCACGTGGACCATGGCAAGACCTCGCTGCTCGACTACATCCGCCGTGCCAAGGTCGCCTCGGGCGAAGCCGGCGGCATCACGCAGCACATCGGTGCCTACCACGTGGAAACGCCACGCGGCATGATCTCGTTCCTGGACACCCCTGGCCACGAGGCGTTCACCGCCATGCGTGCCCGTGGTGCACAGGCCACCGACATCGTGATCCTGGTGGTGGCAGCGGACGACGGTGTCATGCCCCAGACCAAGGAAGCCATCAAGCACGCCAAGGCGGCTGGTGTTCCCATCGTGGTGGCGGTCAACAAGATCGACAAGCCCGATGCCAACGCCGATCGCGTCAAGCAGGAGCTGGTGGTCGAGTCCGTCGTGCCTGAAGAGTACGGTGGCGAGTCGCCATTCGTCTCGGTGTCGGCCAAGACCGGCCAGGGCATCGACGACCTGCTCGAACAGGTGCTGCTGCAGGCCGAAGTGCTGGAACTGAAGGCACCGGTCGACTCGCTGGCCAAGGGCCTGGTGATCGAAGCCCAACTGGACAAGGGCCGCGGCCCTGTGGCCACGGTGCTGGTGCAGTCCGGTACGCTCAAGGTCGGCGATGTGGTGCTTGCAGGCCAGACCTACGGCCGCGTGCGCGCCATGCTGGACGAAAACGGCAAGACCGCCAAGACCGCAGGCCCATCGATCCCGGTGGAAATCCAGGGTCTGACCGAAGTGCCCCAGGCCGGCGACGAATTCATGGTGCTCACGGATGAACGCCGTGCCCGCGAAATCGCCACCTACCGTGCCGGCAAGTTCCGCAACACCAAGCTGGCCAAGCAGCAGGCTGCGAAGCTCGAGAACATGTTTGCCGACATGACGGCAGGCGAAGTGAAGATGCTGCCCATCATCGTCAAGTCCGACGTGCAGGGTTCGCAGGAAGCGCTGTCGCAGTCGCTGCTCAAGCTCTCGACCGACGAGGTCAAGGTGCAGCTGGTGTACGCCGCAGTGGGCGCCATCAGCGAGTCGGACATCAACCTGGCGATCGCCTCCAAGGCCATCGTGATCGGTTTCAACGTGCGTGCCGATGCCGGTGCACGCAAGCTGGCCGAGAGCAATGGCGTCGATCTGCACTACTACAGCATCATCTATGACGCTGTGGACGAGTTGCGCGTGGCCATGTCGGGCATGCTGGCTCCCGAGCAGCGCGAAGAGATCATCGGTACGGCCGAGATCCGCACGGTGTTCGTGGCGACCAAGATCGGTACGATTGCCGGTTCGTACATCACCTCGGGCATGGTCCATCGCAACGCACGGTTCCGCCTGCTGCGCGACAACGTGGTGGTCTACACGGGCGAAGTCGACTCGGTCAAGCGCCTCAAGGACGACGTCAAGGAAGTCAAGGAAGGCTTCGAGTGCGGTATCAAGCTCAAGAACTACAACGACATCAAGGAAGGCGATCAACTCGAATTCTTTGATATCAAGGAAATCGCGCGGACGCTGTAACCGATGGCTGCGAAGAAGAAGTCCTCCACCCCGAACCGCGCCTTCAAGGTCGCCGATCAGATCCAGCGCGATCTGACGGAGCTGATCGCGCGCGAGTTGAAAGACCCGCGCGTGGGCATGGTGACGCTGCAGGGTGTGGAGGTGACTCCCGACTACGCGCACGCCAAGGTGTTCTTCAGCCTGCTGGTGGGCGACCCTGTGGAAACACAGGCGGCGCTCAACCAGGCGGCTGGGTTCCTGCGCAATGGCCTGTTCAAGCGCCTGCACATCCACACGGTGCCCACGCTGCACTTCGTGTACGACCGCACCTCCGAGCGTGCGGCCGACATGAACGCCTTGATCGCCAAGGCCGTCTCTTCGCGCGCCCAAGAGGAGTAGTCCATGCACTCGCCTCGCACCAGGGTGCAGCGGCGCCCTGTGCATGGGGTGTTGCTGCTGGACAAACCGCTCGGCCTGTCGAGCAACGACGCCTTGCAAAAGGCGAAATGGCTGCTGCGCGCCGAAAAAGCGGGCCATACCGGCACGCTCGATCCGCTGGCCAGCGGCGTGCTGCCGCTGTGCTTTGGCGCGGCCACCAAGTTCAGCCAGCTGCAGCTCGATGCCCCCAAGACCTATGAGGCCGTGGCCCTGCTGGGCGTGACCACCACCACCGGCGATGCCGAGGGCGACGTGGTCGAGCGCCGCCCCGTGGTGCTGGCCGAGCTCACACCCGAGCGCCTGGCCGCCGTGCAGCTGCAGTTCACCGGCCCCCTTCAGCAGGTGCCGCCGATGTACAGCGCCCTCAAGAAGGACGGCAAGGCCCTGTACGAATACGCGCGCGCCGGCATCGAGGTGGACCGGCCGGCACGCGACGTGGTGATCCATTCGCTTTCCCTCACGCTGCTGGCGGACAATCCGGATGCCATCGCCGTTAAAATGGTGGTGCAGTGCAGCAAAGGCACCTACATCCGCACGCTGGGTGAGGACGTGGGCGCGGCGCTGGGTTTCGGTGCCCACCTTACTTTTTTGCGCCGCATCGATACCGGGGGTATCGGGGTGGAGCGCTGTGTCACGCTGGCGCAGCTCGAAGCCATGGAGGAGGGGGAGCGCCTGGCGCAGCTGGAGCCGCCCGAGTCCCTGCTGGCGCAACACGTGCGTGTCACGCTGGACAGCGAGAATGCTGCTCGCTTCCTGTCGGGCGTACGCCGCCGAGGCACCTGGCCCGATGCCGGGGCCGTGGCGGTGTTTGGCGACAATCCCCCGGCACTGCTGGGGGTGGGCCACATCGTGGGCGGGGAGCTGGTGCCCGACAGGCTCCTGAGTCCGCTGGAAATTCAACAAATTTTGGAAGGTACGCCGCACCTGCAAGCCAGCGGCACATTGGAAAAACTATGACTAAACAGATCCGCAACATCGCCATCATCGCCCACGTTGACCATGGCAAGACCACCATGGTGGACCAATTGCTGCGCCAGTCCGGCACCTTCGCCGACCACGAAAAGGTCGTCGACACCGTGATGGACAACAACGCGATTGAAAAAGAGCGTGGCATCACGATTCTGGCCAAGAACTGCGCCGTGAGCTGGGAAGGCACCCACATCAACATCGTGGATACCCCTGGTCACGCGGACTTCGGCGGTGAAGTGGAGCGTGCCCTGTCCATGGTCGACAGCGTGGTGCTGCTGATCGACGCGCAAGAGGGCCCCATGCCCCAGACGCGTTTCGTGACCAAGAAGGCCCTGGCCCTGGGCCTGCGCCCCATCCTGGTGGTGAACAAGGTCGACAAGCCCGGTGCCAACCCCGACAAGGTGGTCAACGCCGCGTTCGACCTGTTCGACAAGCTCGGTGCCACCGATGAGCAACTCGACTTCCCCGTGGTGTACGCCTCGGGCATCAACGGCTGGTCGTCGCTGGTGGAAGGCGCTCCTGGCGAGCAGTGGGGCCCCGACATGTCGGCCCTGTTCAACACCATCCTGAGCCACGTTCCCCCGAACACGGGTGACCCGGCCGCTCCGCTGCAGCTGCAGATCTCGGCGCTGGACTTCTCCACCTTCGTGGGCCGCATCGGCGTGGGCCGCATCAGCCAGGGCACCATCAAGCCCATGATGGACGTGGTCGTCATGGAAGGCCCCGATGGCAAGGCCGTCAAGGGCCGCGTCAACCAGGTGCTGACCTTCCAGGGCCTTGATCGCATGCAGACGCCCATGGCCGGCCCTGGCGACATCGTGCTGATCAACGGCATCGAAGACATCGGCATCGGCGTGACCATCACCGACCCTGCCAACCCCGCGCCGCTGCCCATGCTCAAGGTGGACGAGCCCACGCTGACCATGAACTTCTGCGTGAACACCTCGCCACTGGCCGGCCGCGAAGGCAAGTTCGTGACCAGCCGCCAGATCTGGGACCGCCTGCAAAAGGAGCTGCAACACAACGTGGCCCTGCGCGTGAAGGAAACCGACGAAGAAGGCATCTTCGAAGTGATGGGCCGTGGTGAATTGCACCTGACCATCCTGCTCGAAAACATGCGCCGCGAAGGCTACGAAATGGCCGTGTCCAAGCCCCGCGTCGTGTTCCGCGACGTGAACGGCGAAAAGCACGAGCCTATCGAACTGGTGACGGCCGACATCGAAGAAGGCCACCAGGGCGGCGTGATGCAAGCGCTGGGCGAGCGCAAGGGCGAGTTGGTGAACATGGAGCCGGACGGCCGTGGCCGCGTGCGCCTGGAGTACCGCATTCCTGCGCGGGGCCTGATCGGCTTCACCAACGAATTTCTGAACCTGACGCGTGGCTCGGGCCTCATCAGCAACATCTTCGACAGCTACGAGCCGCACAAGGGCGACATCGGCGGTCGCAAGAACGGCGTGCTGATCTCCATGGACGACGGTGAAATCTTCACCTACGCCCTGGGCAAGCTCGACGACCGCGGCCGCATGTTCGTCAAGGCCAACGATCCCGTGTACGAAGGCATGATCGTCGGCATCCACAGCCGCGACAACGACCTGGTGGTGAACGCCACGCGTACCAAGCAGCTGACCAACTTCCGCGTGTCCGGCAAGGAAGACGCGATCAAGATCACGCCGCCCATCGATGCCACGCTCGAATACGCCGTGGAATTCATCGAGGATGACGAGCTGGTCGAAATCACGCCCAAGTCCATCCGCATCCGCAAGCGCCACCTGAAGGAAAGCGACCGCAAGCGCGCGGGCCGCTGATCGCGCGGCGTTCCCTCTCCTTGCTGGAGAGTGGAATGACGACACCAGGCTGAAAGGCTTGCCAAAGGGCCACAGTCACCGTGCTGTGGCCCTTTTGTCGTCAAGAGCGGTTAAAAGAATTCTTTCGGCGCTGTCGCTGCGCGCAGGCCTTCGGGGCGGGCGGGTTGCATGGGGCTGGTTATGGACGAGAGATGCAGACGATGGCGGTGCCCCGATGAAGCTCACCCACTCAAAGGCCGTGGCCCTGATGGTGGCCGTGACCCTGATGTGGTCCATCGCCGGCGTGGTCACGCGCCACCTGGAGCAGGCGCGCAGCTTCGAGGTGACCTTCTGGCGCAGCCTGTTCACGCTGGCTGCGCTGCTGGTCATACTGCCTGCGCTGCAGGGGCGCGCGGTGTTCGCCTCCATGCGCCAAAGCGGGCGGGCGCTGTGGATCTCGGGCCTGTGCTGGAGCGTGATGTTCACCGCCTTCATGGTGGCCATTCTGCTCATGCCGGTGGCCAACGTGCTGGTCACCATGGCGGCAGGGCCCCTGCTCACCGCGCTGTTCGCGCGCGTGTTCATCGGCCACCGCATCGCCCCGCGCACCTGGGCCGCCATCGGTGTGGCAGGCTTGGGTATCGCCTGGATGTACGGCTCGCAAATGGCCGGGCTGCCCGTGGTGGGCACGCTGGTGGCCTTGTGCGTGCCCGTCGCCGCTGCCATCAACTGGACGGTGGTGCAGCACGCGCAGCGCCACGGCCATGCGGTGGACCTGGCGCCCGCCGTGCTGGTGGGGGCGGTCATATCGGTGCTGACCACGCTGCCCCTGGCGCTGCCGTTCCAGGCCTCGGCGCATGACCTTGGGCTGCTGGCCCTGCTGGGCGTGGTGCAATTGGCCATCCCCTGCGTGCTGGCAGTGCGCTGCGGACAGGTGCTCAAGGCCCCCGAACTGGCTCTGCTGAGCCTGCTCGAAGTGATCTTTGGTATTTTGCTGGCATGGCTGGGTGCGGGCGAAGAGCCCGCCGCCGCCGTGCTGACGGGTGGCGCGCTGGTGATCGGCGCGCTGGTTTTCAACGAATTACTGGCTTTCAAGGAACAACAATGACGGAGACGACCATGACTGCAACCAATACGGCGGCGCCTGCTGCCGCTGCCGAAGTGCTGAGCGAAGTGCGCGGCCAGGTGGGCTTCATCACGCTGAACCGCCCGCGCGCGCTCAATGCGCTGTCGCTGGGCATGGTGCGCGACCTCATGGCCATCCTGCTCGCGTGGCAGCACGACGATGCAGTGCTGGCTGTGGCCATCCGCGGCAGCAACAAGGAAGGCCCCTTCGGCGCCTTCTGCGCCGGTGGCGACATCCGCTTTTTGCACCAGGCCGGCAGCCAGGGCAACCCGCAGCTCGAGGACTTCTTCACCGAGGAATACGCCCTCAACCACCTGATCCACAACTACGCCAAGCCCTACATCGCCTTCATGGACGGCATCGTCATGGGCGGGGGCATGGGCATCAGCCAGGGCGCCGCGCTGCGCGTGGTGACCGAGCGCACGAAGATGGCCATGCCCGAGACGGCCATCGGCCTGTTCCCCGACGTGGGTGGTGGCTACTTCCTGGCGCGCTGCCCCGGCAGCGCGGGCGAATGGCTGGCGCTCACCGGTGACACCATCGGCGCCGATGCGGCCGTGGCCTGCAACCTGGCCGATGGCTGCATCCCGGTGGACCAGCAGGCCCCCGTGTGGGAGGCCCTGGGCACGCAGCAGTTTGCCGATGCAGAGGCTGTCAAGGCCTTCGTCGTTGCGCGCCTGCTGCCGAAGAGCCAGGCGGTTGCGGTAGAACTGGCGCAGGCGGACGCCTACTTCGCGCTGCCCACTGTGGGCGAGATCGTGCGCGCCCTCGAAGCCGCCGATTCCGACTGGGCACGCGCCACCGTTGCCACTCTGCGCAAGCGCTCGCCGCTGATGCTGCACGTGGTGCTTGAACAGATCCGCCGTGCGCGCGGCATGGGCCTGGCCGACGACCTGCGCATGGAGCGCGACATGGTGCGCCACTGCTTTTACCTGCGCCCCGGCCAGAGCGAAACGGTGGAGGGCATCCGCGCCCTGGCCGTGGACAAGGACCATGCGCCGAAGTGGAACCCCGCACGCATCGAAGACGTCACCCCCGCAATGGTGGCACCGTTCTTCGCCAGCCCCTGGCCCGCGCACTCGCATCCATTGGCAGCCTTGGTGTGACCCAGAACGCGGCCCGCTGACCTCGTCAGCGGGTTCCCGTCAGGCCCCTGCTGCGACGGCCTTTGGCGCCTGCGCGTGCATGCGCAGCAGCATCGACTCGAGTTTTTCGTTGGTCAGCCCGGTGTGCGCAGGCGCACGTGCCGCCTGTGTGTCGGCTGCCCGCACCTGCTCACGGCCCGATGGGCTGGCGGCGCGCTCCAGCGTGGAGGCCGAAGAACGGGTGCTGTGTGCTGTCGTCATGGCGAATCGATCCATCGGTGTTGCTGGCGCAACAGTCTGATGGGGATCCGTGCCGCCCGGTCTTGAAAAAAGCAGGGCAAAGCCGTGCCAGATCGGCCGATCTGAGGATGGGTCGCTACAGCTGCCGGTGCACCGCCGCTGCCAGGGTAAGCAACTCCTGGCGCGACAACTGGCCGCTCAGGGCATAGCCAAAGCCCTGATCGGCCCAGTAGAACCCGGGCACGGGGCCATCGCTGGTGAACTGGAAGGCGGTCTCTGCCGCGCTGGGCGGTGCTGGCGCACCGGGCTTGGCAGCAACGGGGGTTGCCGGGGTGCCGGGCCGCGCGATGGCGCCCAGGTACAGGGTGATGCGCTCGCCCTTGGTGTTCTGGTACATGAACTGCGCGCGTGCGCCCGCATCACCGGGCAGCAGGCGGCCACCCACCAGTTCGTAGCCCTCATCGGCCAGCACGGGCAGCTTGAGCGGGCGACCCAGCCGCTTGGAGAGCCACTGCACCAGGTGCTCCTGCTGCGCGGCAGGCACCTCGACGGGGTGGCGCACCTCGGGCTGGTACACGGCATGCGCCACGGCAGCCTGCTGGGCAAAGCGCTGCCCGGTGGCGGCCAGCACCAGGGCCTGGCTGTCGGTGCGGCCCGTGGCGGGCCACAGGCTGCGCCCGGTCCAGCCCAGGGTAAACGCCAGCAGCACCGACGCCGCCATGCCCCCCCAGCGCCACCATTGGTCCTGCCGCTCCCTGCGGGCCGAGGTGCGCAGTGCGGCGGCCACCAGGGCCTCGGGCACGGGCTCGGCCAGCATGCCCTGGTGCAGGGCGCGCAATTGCTGGCGCTGCTGCTGCCAGTGCGCCAGGGTCTCTTGCGCGCCGGCCTGGCCTTCAAGCCGGTGGCGCAGGGCGGTTTCATCCGCAGGCGACAGGCGGCCATCCGCCAGCGCATGCCATGCGGCTTCGTCGTCGGTGGGTGGGGCAGGGTGGTGGTGGTGCTTGTCCATGGCTGGCTGGCGCTCGGGCTTCATCATTTGAGGCGGCGCAAGGTGGTTGGCTGGCCGGCGGATGCACCGTGGTCCGGATGATTCTCGGTCGCTGCCGGGGCCGGTGCGGCCGAGGCGGCAGGCGCACGCTCCATCAGCAGACGCAGGCGGCTGCGCGCACGCGACAGGCGCGACATCACCGTGCCCACGGGGATGCCCAGAATGCGCGCCGTGTCGCCATAGTCCATGTCCTCCAGCGTCACCAGCAGCAGCACGGCGCGCTGCTCGGGCGGCAGGCGCTGCAGGCAGCGCTCCAGGTCCAGCGCATCATCGCCCATGCCGGCGCTACCCTGCAGGCTGTCGTGCAGGTCATCCAGGTCCAGATGGGGCTGCGGCGGCTGGGTGCGCAGCTGGTTGAGGTACAGGTTGTGCATCAGCGTGAACAGCCAGGCGCGCAGGTCGCTGCCCGTGCGCCACAGCAGCCATTTGCTGCAGGCCCGCTCCAGCGTGTCCTGCACCAGGTCGTCGGCCGCCCAGGCATCGCCCGTCAGCACGCGCGCATATCGGCGCAGTGCGGGCAACTGCTCTACGGCCTGGGTGCGGTTCATGCCAAAGGGAGGGGGGATCGATCAGGGGCGTGCCGTGCGCCACACCTGGTTCACGCCGTCGCCCGTCTTGTCACCGGGCTTGGCATCCTTGGCCCAGTAGTAAAGCGGCTTGCCCTTGTAGGCCAGTTGCATCTTGCCGTCGTCACGGGTGACCACGCTGTAGTCGCTGCCGGGTGCCTTGTCGGCCATCAGCGGCGGCCAGTTGGTGGCGCAGGGGCCATTGCACACCGACTTGCCGCTGCCGGCGGTGTCGCGGTCGAAGGTATACAGCGTCATGCCGCCGGCACCCACAAGCACGCCATCCATGGTTTTCACGGGGCCATCGGCGGCCATGGTGGAGCAGCCGGCAATGGCAACGAACGCGGCGATGGACAACAGGGTCTTTTTCATGGTTTCTCCAAGTGGAAGAAGGGAGTTGCAGGCACCGGCAAATGCCGCCTTGCATCTGGGTAAACACATGGGCCTGGCGATTTATTCCACCGGGCGCGAATAAATTCTAGCTGCGGCTTGTTTTTACGTCCGCCGCACTGGCCCGTAGGTGCCCTTGCTGCGCCTGCTTCCACTCGCGCGGAGACAGCCCGCATTGCGCCTTGAAGGCCCGCGACAGAGCCGATTCGCTGCCGTACCCAAC
Organism: Acidovorax sp. LjRoot66; assembly: GCF_964253305.1. NCBI lineage: Bacteria > Pseudomonadati > Pseudomonadota > Betaproteobacteria > Burkholderiales > Comamonadaceae > Acidovorax > Acidovorax sp. LjRoot66. The sequence continues at coordinate 4,749,278 of NZ_CAXUQU020000001.1, read as the reverse complement.
CTCCTCGGCAATCCATCGCAGCGACTGCCCCTGCCGCAACGCCTTCTGCGCTAGGCCTACGCGCCAGCGCTGCAGGTAGGCACCAGGCGTGCAGCCCACCGTGTCGCGAAATTGGGTGGCGAACACGCTGCGCGACATGCCCGCCCGCTCGGCCAGTGCATCCAGTGTCCATTCCTGGCGGGGGTTTTCGTGCATGTCCACGAGCGCATGGCGCAGCTTGGCGTGGGCCAGCCCTGCGAGCATGCCTGCGCCCGTCTGTCCCTGCTCCATGAGGTGGCGCAGCACCTGGATGAAGACGACTTCGAAAAGGCGGTTGAGCATTGCCCGCCGGCCGCAATTGGCTGCAAAAGCCTCGCCAAAGAGCAGCGAGAGTGCTTCGGCCGAGCCCTGAATCTCGTCCAGTGGCCGGCACACGAACGGCGGCAGCGCGGCGCAGATGGGGTTGGCCGCGCCACCCTCAAACCGCAGCTGCGCACACGCAAAGTCCGCGCCGTCCCGGGTGTCGGTGATGAAGCGGTGCGCCATCGGCAAGGGGTACAGCAGCAGGCTCGGCCGCGTGATGCGCAGCACCTCGGCGCCCCCGTGGCTCACGCCCACCTCGCCCCGGCACACCAGGTGCAGCTGGCCGCAATCGCCGCCCCCGTCCAGTTCATTGACGCCACACAGCGCACCCGTGTGGAACACGTTGGCCGTCACGCTGAAGTGCGCCAGCAAAGCGTCAAGTCGATCGGTCATTGAATACTCAAGGTCAAGTTATTAAGACTTTTTATCACCAATCGTTCGTCTTGGGGCGATAAAGTTCTTTCTGTCGATTTGACAAGCCCACCAAGGACCGCCATGAAAGCCCTTCCCCGCATCTTCAGCATCGCCGCACTCGCCATCGCCTGCACCGCCGCAGCGGCCGCCGCCGACAAGGCAACTGCCGGCCACCCGGCTGCCGTGGTGCAAAGTGCCAGCACCATCACCACGCCCGATGGCGTGCAGCTGTATTACAAGGACTGGGGGCCACGCAACGGACCGGTGGTGACCTTCAGCCACGGCTGGCCGCTCGATTCCGATAGCTGGGAGTCGCAGATGATCTTCCTGGCCTCCAAGGGCTACCGTGTGGTCGCGCACGACCGCCGGGGCCATGGCCGCTCCGCCCAGCCCTGGGAAGGCAACGACATGGACCACTACGCCGACGACCTCGCCGCCGTGATCGATGCCCTGAAGCTCAAGGATGTGACCCTGGTCGGTTTTTCGACTGGCGGTGGTGAGGTGGCGCGCTACATCGGCCGCCACGGCACGGCCAAGGTGAAAAAGGCGGTGCTGGTCAGCGCGGTGCCGCCGCTGATGCTCAAGACAGACAGCAACCCCGGTGGCTTGCCCATCGAAGTGTTCGACGGCATTCGCAAGGGATCGCTCGAAAACCGGTCACAGCTTTACCTGGACATTGCCTCGGGGCCGTTCTTCGGCTTCAACCGCCCGGGCGCCAAGGTGTCGCAAGGCGCCATCCAGTCGTTCTGGCACCAGGGCATGCTGGGCGGCCACAAGAACACCTACGACTCCATCGCCGCGTTCTCGGCCACCGACTTCACCGAAGACCTCAAGCGCTTCGACGTGCCCACGCTGGTGATCCATGGCGATGACGACCAGATCGTCCCCATCGATGCGTCAGGCCGTGCCTCGGCCCGGTTGGTCAAGAACTCCAGGCTCATCGTCTACCCCGGTGCACCGCACGGGTTGACCGATACGCACAAGGACCGGCTCAACAACGACCTTCTGAACTTCATCCAGCAATAAATAGACTGCGGCGGCCTCGGGGAGGCCGCGCAGCTGCGGCAGGCGCGTCGAAAAAAGGGCGCCTGTTCCCTTATCGATTGCGGCTCTTCATCGCGCGTTCCACCTCGCGCTTGCCTTCGCGGTCCTTGATGGTGTCGCGCTTGTCGTGCTCGGCCTTGCCCTTGGCCAGGGCGACCTCGCACTTCACGTAGCCGTTCTTCCAGTGCAGGTTCAGCGGCACCAGCGTGTAGCCCTTTTGCTCCACCTTGATGATCAGGTGCTTGATGTCATCCTTCTTGAGCAGCAGCTTCTTGGTGCGTATGGCATCGGGGCTCACGTGGGTCGAAGCGGTCTTGAGCGGGTTGATCTGGCAGCCCAGCAAGAACAGCTCGCCATCGCGGATTAGCACGTAGCCGTCGGTCAGTTGCACCTTGCCTTCGCGCAGCGCCTTCACTTCCCAGCCGTACAGGACCATGCCTGCCTCGTGGCGTTCTTCGAAGAAATAGTTGTAGGCCGCCTTCTTGTTATCGGCAATGCGGGCGGTTGGATCGGGTTTCTTGGCCATGAGGTATTAGATGCGGCGCAAACGAGGAGATAAAAGGCCTCCCTACAATGCTTGTGTCTCGCACCTGTCATTTTAGGGTGTGTCCCCGATCTTCTTTGGCCCCATGCCACCGCATCCGGCGAAGATCCCGGCCCAAGCCCTTCACCTGCATGAAAACCGTCAACAAGTCCGTCCTCATCTGGTACAGCCCCGAAGAAATGTTCGCCCTGGTCACGGGGGTCGAAAAATACCCCGAGTTCCTGCCCTGGTGCGACAGTGCCACTGTGCTGGAGCAGTCGGACGAGGGCATGACGGCCGAGGTGGGCATTGCCTTTGGCGGCATCCACAAGACCTTCGTCACCCGCAATACGCACGAGGCCGGCCGGCGCGTGCAAATGCGCCTGGTCAAGGGCCCGTTCTCGCAGCTCGATGGCGACTGGCACTTTCACCCCGTGGGCGACGGCAGCCAGCGCGCCTGCAAGGTCGAGCTGGGCCTGAACTACGGCTTTGACAACGCCGCCCTGGCCGCCCTGGTGGGCCCCGTGTTCGACCGCATCGCCGGCAGCATGGTCGACGCCTTCGTGAAGCGCGCGGAGCAGGTGTATGGCTGATGGCACCGGTGCCGCACCGGCTGCGGCAACCCTGCAGATCACCGTGGTGGTCTCGCTGGCGCCCCGGCAGGTAAGCGAATGCACGGTGCAACTGCCCGCCGGCAGCACCCTGGCCGATGCCCTGCAGGCCGCCGGGCCCATGGCCGCGCAGCGCGAGGGCATGGTGTGCGGCATCTGGGGCCGTGCCCAGCCCGAGACCACCGAGCTCAAGGACCAGGACCGGGTCGAGCTGTACCGGGGCCTCAAGGTCGACCCCAAGGTGGCGCGCCGCGAGCGCTTTGCACGCCAGGGTGCACGCGCCACCGGCCTGTTTGCCCGGCAGCGGCCTGGTGGCAAATCAGGATACTAAATGAAACAAAAACGGCGCCCGAGGCGCCGTTTTTTTGCCACGAATGGGCTTTTGGCGGGCTCAGCGCTTGCAGTCGGAGGCAATCACCGCGTCGATGCGCTTGACCTCGGCATTGCGCTGGGCCTCGTCGAGGAAGATGCGCTCGCCCTGGGCATTGGTCTGCCTGAGCGGTGTGCCCGACTCGAACATGGTCTTGGATGCTTTGGCGCGGGCACAGTTTTCTGCCTTGGCCTTGGCGATCTTGTCGTCCTCGGCCTTCTTCTTGGCGGCTTCGGCGGCCTCGGCTTCGGCCTTGCGCTTCTCCAACTCCTTGTCCTTGCCACTGGCGGCGCTGGCCGCTGCTGCGGGGGCGGCAGCAGCGCCAGAGGCTGCAGTCGTCGCCGGGGCGGCGGCCGCTGCAGGTGCGCTGGCGGCCGGCGTGGTCACGCGCGGGCCGCCAAAGCCCGGCTGCTTGAGCATGTTCTTTTCCGGAATGTCCTGCGGTGGCGGGCGGTCACTGAAGACCTTGCGGCCGTCCTTGTCGATCCACTGCCATTGCGCGGCAGCACCCAGGGCCCAAGTGCAGGCGACGGCCAGTAAAACAATCTTGTGCAATTTCATGCAGGCAAGTTTAGCCGTGCAACAAGTCTGCCGCCAGTGCGGGCGCAGGGGGTGGGGCATGCTGCAACGCCGCACGGGCGGGTGTGGCGCCCTGCAGCGCGTTGCGCAGGCGGGTACAATCCGTCTTTTGGAGCCTTCTCATGCGCCTTCTTGGAAAAGCGCTCACCTTCGACGATGTGTTGCTGGTGCCAGCGTACTCCCAGGTCCTGCCCAAGGACACGTCCCTCGCGACGAAACTCTCCCGTAACATCCAGCTGAACCTGCCTCTCGTGTCCGCCGCCATGGACACCGTGACCGAAGCACGCCTGGCCATTGCCATTGCCCAGGAGGGCGGCATCGGCATCGTGCACAAGAACCTCACGGCGCAGGAGCAGGCCGCCCAGGTGGCCAAGGTCAAGCGCTACGAATCCGGCGTGCTGCGCGACCCCGTGGTCATCACCCCCGAGCACACCGTGCTGCAGGTGCTGCAGCTGTCCGAGCAACTGGGCATCTCCGGCTTCCCGGTGTGCGACGGCGGCAAGGTGGTGGGCATCGTCACCGGGCGCGACCTGCGCTTTGAAACGCGCTACGACGTCAAGGTCCACCAGATCATGACCCCGCGCGAAAAGCTGGTCACCGTCAACGAAAAGGAAGGCACCACGCCTGCCGAAGCCAAGGCGCTGCTCAACAAGTACAAGCTCGAGCGCATCCTGGTCGTCAACGACGACTTCGAGCTCAAGGGCGTGATCACCGTCAAGGACATCACCAAGCAGACCAGCTTCCCCAACGCCGCGCGCGACAGCGCCGGCCGCCTGCGCGTGGGCGCGGCAGTGGGTGTGGGCGAGGGCACCGAAGAGCGCGTCGAAGCGCTGGTGCGTGCCGGTGTCGACGCCATCGTGGTCGACACCGCCCACGGCCACAGCCGCGGCGTGATCGAGCGCGTGCGCTGGGTCAAGCAGAACTACCCGCAGATCGATGTGATCGGCGGCAACATCGCCACCGGCGCAGCCGCCCTGGCACTGGTCGAGGCCGGTGCCGATGCGGTCAAGGTCGGTATCGGCCCGGGCTCCATCTGCACCACGCGCATCGTCGCCGGTGTGGGCGTGCCCCAGATCATGGCCATCGACAGCGTGGCCACCGCCCTCAAGGGCACCGGCGTGCCGCTGATCGCTGACGGCGGCGTGCGCTACAGCGGCGACATCGCCAAGGCCCTCGCCGCAGGCGCCAGCACCATCATGATGGGCGGCATGTTCGCGGGCACCGAAGAGGCGCCCGGCGAAGTCATCCTGTTCCAGGGCCGCAGCTACAAGAGCTACCGCGGCATGGGCAGCATCGGTGCCATGCAGCAGGGCAGTGCCGACCGCTACTTTCAAGAGTCCACCACCGGCAACCCCAACGCCGACAAGCTCGTGCCCGAAGGCATCGAAGGCCGCGTGCCCTACAAGGGCTCCATGGTCTCCATCGTCTTCCAGATGGCCGGTGGCGTGCGCGCCGCCATGGGCTACTGCGGTTGCGCCACCATCGACGACATGAACAACAAGGCCGAGTTCGTCGAGATCACCACCGCCGGTATCCGCGAAAGCCACGTGCACGACGTGCAGATCACCAAGGAAGCGCCGAACTACCGCGCTGAATGACCGTTGTGGATGCAATCTGGCCTGATTGAAAATATCTGGTCAGAATGATATAGTCTGGTCTGAATTAACCATTCAGGCCAGACTTTTTCTTTTTGGGGGTCCGCGCATCCATGCAGTCCGTCGGTATCTACGAAGCCAAGAGCAGGTTCTCTGCCCTGATCGAGCTGGTCGAGCAGGGTGAAGAGGTGCGCATCACCCGCCACGGCAAAGAGGTGGTGCGCCTGCTGCCCGTGCGCCGCCGCCCCGTCATCACCGACGAGCAGATCGCCCGCGAGCTGGGCCAGATGGATGCGCTGCACGCCAGCATCCGCCCCGCAGGCGAGGCCGCCATTACCGCCGCCCCCGACACCTTGCGCCGCAAGGGCAGGGCTGCAGCAGCATGACCGCCTTCGTCCTCGACGCCTCCGTCACCGCCGCCTGGCTGCTGCCCGACGCGGCCAGCGAGCACACGCGCCGCCTGTACACCCTGATCCGCCGCGACGAGGTCGAGCCCCAGGCCCCCAACCTCTGGCAGTGGGAGTGCAGCAACCTCATCAGCAGCGGCGTGCACAGCGGCCGCATCCCGCCCGCATCGGTCGAAGGCCTGTGGGGCGTGCTCGAAGCCATCCGCCACCGCGTGGAGCTGCACGAGCTCGCCCCCGCCCAGCACAAGGCCGTGCTCGACGTGGCGCTCGACACCGGCCTGCCCACCTTCGACGCCGCCTACCTGTGGCTGGCCCGCTCCCTGCGCCTGCCCCTGGCCACCTTCGACCCAGCGCAGGCAGCAGCCGCCAAGCGCAGCGGCGTACCGCTTCTCGACCTCTCCAGCCTCTGACCAGGCGCCCCCCGTTTTTGTCATCCCCTCGACCACCCACCACCATGCAACACCAGAAAATCCTCATCCTCGATTTCGGCTCGCAAGTCACCCAGCTCATCGCTCGCCGCGTGCGCGAAGCCAACGTGTACTGCGAAGTGCACCCCTGCGACGTGACGGACGAGTGGGTGCGCGACTACGCCAAGGACGGCTCGCTCAAGGGCATCATCCTCTCCGGCAGCCACGCCAGCGTGTACGAAGACACCACCGACAAGGCGCCCGAAGCCGTGTTTACGCTCGGCCTGCCCGTGCTCGGCATCTGCTACGGCATGCAGACCATGGCGCACCAGCTGGGCGGCAAGGTCGAAGGCGGCCACAAGCGCGAATTCGGCTTTGCCGCCGTGCGCGCACGCGGCCACACCGCACTGCTCAAGGACATTGCCGACTTCACCACCCCCGATGGCCACGGCATGCTCAACGTGTGGATGAGCCACGGCGACAAGGTCACCGAGCTGCCCCCGGGCTTCAAGCTCATGGCCAGCACCGACAGCTGCCCCATCGCCGGCATGGCCGACGAAGAGCGCCGCTTCTACGCCCTGCAGTTCCACCCCGAAGTCACCCACACCGTGCAGGGCAGGGCGCTGCTCGACCGCTTCGTGCTCGGCATCTGCGGCACCCGCCCCGACTGGGTCATGCGCGACCATATTGCCGAAGCCGTGGAACTCATCCGCCAGCAGGTGGGCAATGAGGAAGTGATCCTCGGCCTGTCGGGCGGCGTCGATTCGTCCGTGGCCGCAGCGCTCATCCACCGCGCCATCGGCGACCAGCTCACCTGCGTGTTCGTCGACCACGGCCTGCTGCGGCTGAACGAAGGCGACATGGTCATGGACATGTTCGTCGGCAAGCTGCAGGCCAAGGTCATCCGCGTGGACGCCAGCGACCTGTTCCTCGGCAAGCTGGCCGGCGTGAGCGAGCCCGAAGCCAAGCGCAAGATCATCGGCGGCCTGTTCGTCGACGTGTTCAAGGCCGAGGCCGCCAAATTGAAAGCCGGCGACGGTGGGCACAAGGGCGCCACCTTCCTGGCCCAGGGCACCATCTACCCCGACGTCATCGAATCCGGCGGCGCCAAGAGCAAGAAGGCCGTCACCATCAAGAGCCACCACAACGTCGGCGGCCTGCCAGAGCAACTGGGCCTCAAGCTGCTGGAGCCCCTGCGCGATTTGTTCAAGGATGAAGTGCGCGAACTCGGCGTCGCCCTGGGCCTGCCGCCCGAAATGGTCTACCGCCACCCCTTCCCCGGCCCCGGCCTGGGCGTGCGCATTTTGGGCGAGGTGAAGAAAGAATACGCCGACCTGCTGCGCCGCGCCGACGCGATCTTCATCGAAGAGCTGCGCAACCATGTCGACGAAGCCACCGGCAAGAACTGGTACGACCTCACCAGCCAGGCCTTCACCGTCTTCCTGCCGGTGAAGAGCGTGGGCGTGATGGGCGATGGCCGCACTTATGACTACGTGGTCGCCCTGCGCGCAGTGCAGACCAGCGACTTCATGACCGCCGACTGGGCCGAGCTGCCGTATGCCCTGCTCAAGAAGGTGTCGGGGCGCATCATCAACGAGGTGCGGGGCATCAACCGCGTGACGTACGACGTGAGCAGCAAGCCGCCGGCTACGATTGAGTGGGAGTGAGGCGGGTTTCTTGGAGGCCAATAAGTGATTCTCGGCAGCTATCGCTGTGCAGCGCGTTTTGACGGTGCTCAAGTGCGTGTCATGCCACAAGCAGTGTCCAGTGCGAGACTCACTTGATTGAGTAATTTAGATTATGTTAAATTCCTGTGAGCACTCTGAGCACTCTGAGCGCGATCAAAGGTTGGCGTTATCGATTTAGGAAGTCAGTCTAGTTGCCATCTTTCCTACGATCCATTCTGTTGCCAACACCTGTGCATGCCGCCCAGGAGCGCCGGATGAAAGCGGATGCTCGCTGCCACGGGCTTAGACGAACGATGGCACGGGCACTACACTCATCGGGAGAGAGTTCGTGACGCTCAACCGCAGGCCACTGGCCGCACGACCTGTTGGGTGCGGTGGTCCTGAGCTGGGTTACAACAGCAATCGAAGCGAGCTTGGCGCACTCTCTGCAGACCTACTCGAGCGCCTCCAAGTGGACCGCCAAGCACGCTTCGCCCGTGCAAATGGGACTTTTCGGCGATGCAATCCCCGGCTTGCTGGAAAGGGATGAAGATGCGATAATTTAGGGCTAAGCGTCCCAATCGCAGGACGCCGGTACCTTAAGAGGCGGAGTACATGCTCAAAATTCACAGCCAGCTCGGTCGTGCACTGAGATTTCAGGAAGCCTTCGGTTCCGAGAGAACGGCGGGACATTTCGACGATTCTGCGAAGGACTTCGCGGGTCCACCTACGACCTATCCGTATGAACGCACAGACGCTCGCTCTGCAGTTCGTAAAGTTGATGTTCCAAGGCGCAAACTTATGGCTCGGGTTGACCCTGTTTCCGGTTCGCTCGTTGGTTACTTTTCCGACGAAGCTGCGTGAGTACGTTGACGGGCGAACAGGCCCATCTCCTGCTTCGCCGCGGTGACGATCTTGAGTCATTGTATGTAGATCTGGTTGCTTCCACGGATGATGCCGTCGCTAAATGGGACTGGACCACTAGGTCGAGTCCCATTTTTCCATTTGAAAAGTATGTTTACCCTGAATGGACCAAGTTACCTGACGTTTACTTGTTTTTCTTAGGTCCGTTGGACCCGGCAGTATGGCAAATAGACGTTCCATTTTATGCCACTCTTGGAACATACAATATTATTGCGGTTTGTTCATCGGATTCACAGGTCGAGGCGATTCACGAATTGATCAATGGGGCGGATAGCCTAAACTGGGAATGCTGGCACCTCCAGACGGGAAAAATAGCGCGGCAAGTCTTTGGAAACCCCAAGGTCCAAAGCGCTAGAAATGCGGTCCGACGAGCTAAGGTATCTCAAGGGCTCAAGTCTGCTGAAGAAGAAAACTGCACTTTATTTGCAGCTTCTATTGCTAAAGCATCACACTACTATCCGATGGTGGCTGATGACTTACAACTTTTCATGAGCGCCTTTCACGCTAAGATGGAAGAGGCGGATGGTGAAGGCGACAATACAAAGCTCTCTTGGCTGGTAAACGTGAATGCGGCATTGTCGAGATTCACATCGCAAGCCTTTTCAGGTGTATCCCCAATCTCCGCAACTGAATGCCATTTTTGGTCGAATTCACTGCTTGGCATTGGTCTGGCTACTCAGGCGTTGGTAAATATTCGCAGATTTACGGAAATTGCAGTGGGCGATGTAGATTGGATCGACCTGCTCGACGAGCTCGACGAAGAAAAACTTCCTAAGAGTTGGGTTTCGTTATTCCGGCGAAGCGTCAATCGACCTGGCGACTGGTTGGATGCAGAATTATTGATGAAAGAAACTTTGGTCAAGAGAGAGGCCAAGGCGCTTAAGCAGGAATCGTCGAAAAAAGAGAGGTTACCGCTTATAGTGTGCTTTAGTGGTCGCGATGGTTTTAGGAGCACTAATTTTTCTCTTTCCGCTCCCCTAGAGGTAATTTCTGCGTGCAACGCGTACGGATGGACTCCGATGACGCTGAGTCATGAGATAGCGCATGTATGGATCAACGGCGTACTCTCTGTAATATTTCCCCATCCTTCCGATACAGTGGGAATGGCTCGGATGAGCGAAATTGCTGAAGGAAAAAACATAAGTACTGTGCTGGATGATTTAAAGCTGGCGTTCTACTTCACATACAGCTTACTGGATCGGGAGCACTCTGGAACGCCTGCTGACGCAGCTCTAAGTGAAAAAACATGGGATGAATTAGCTGGTTCACATGGAAGGGAAGTTAATGAAATGCTTACCCACATTCTCGATTATCAATTTTTCTATCGGCAGGATGAAGTCCGCTATATAAAATCGATTTGGTCTAGCTGGGATGTCATCCCAAATATCAAGGAGCGAATTCAAAGCTATTTGATTCGTAGTGCTTGTGCAATGTTAAGCGAAAAAATCAATCATGAAAATGGAATTGAGGCAACCATAAATAGATTGACCGACCTTCTCATCGAGCTCAGGGGGGATATGGACCATGCGGTTTATCTCGACGATGCGATAGGGATGATCAAAAAAAACCGAGCTTCCATAATAGAAATGATCAAATCGCGGGCGCTTCTCGTTCGGATCGCAAAAACCTTTTTTGCAAATAGAACGATCAACGCGCGTCTGGAGAAGGAATATCCGGAAACAGGCGGAGCATATCGGCAACTGCAGTCTTTAAAATTTGATTACCAGCAGATATGGAATCCCATGCGATTTATGGGTCAATATTGCACGGACCGCCGCGGCGACCGTTCCAAATCGCTTTGGTTATTGACCAAAATTGCGTTTATGCAGGACCCGAATGAAACTTTCGAATCCACCACTGCCTAAAGCTGTCTTTGCTGGGCGCCTATGCCGTATCCGCTTGGAAGGTGGCATCGACGAAGTGCTTCAAAGGATAGCGGGAAATCGTGAACCTGCAAGGCTCAATGATATCAGCGGGACAAAATGGAAATCCTTTTGGATTTCTTTCCCGCGCGCACTTTCGTCTGGTGATGAGCCGGACGAGTATGGGAATTTTATTTACCCCTTCCTTTGTCGCGTGTCAGATGATAGATATATCATTGCATCAACCGATTCAAACTTCGTAAATTTTTTAATTGAATTTGCAGAAATTGAAAACTTAGTCGACTCGCCTCGGGTATTGGTAGACAGAGCGGCTCGAGATCTTGTGTTACCTCCTCTTGATGAAAACGGAAAGAGCTTGGGTCGCCGTTATACATTAGGCGCTGTCTATGGCGCCGTAGAGGGCTATGCACGCGCGCTTCGCAACGTTTCATTTTTCGGTGATGATATAGCAGAGGCGGAGCTCTTTCGGTATTCTTTGAATCAGATTTCGGTAAATCGCTTGACGCTGCGTGACCCGAATGTTGATAAAGAAGTTATGTCAATAAATGCAACTGGAGGGCTGGATTTTCATTTTCGGAACCCTGCTCAACTTAACCTACTTGATGCATTGACGGGTTTCTTCAGAAATAATCAATATATTGAATGGCGAAGGGGGAGAACATGGGAACCACAGTAAGTCTACATGCCACCGAAGACTTCTGGCGCGATGAGAAAAACTTGGATGAATATTTGGCTCTGAAGCTTCGAGCAGGAAGTACATCTACAGTCTTGGGAGCTGGAGCATCGATGGGTTTCAACCTACCGAGCTGGGGCGACCTGGTAAAGAGAATTAGAGAGTCGTCTGGTGCCGAGAAACCGATTCAGGCAATCACATTGGAACAAGAGTCGGATAGATTATTTGTTCAAAAATTTGGGCGGGACAGAGCACTTTTTGCGAAGGCTGTAAGAAGCGCCCTTTACGAAGTGGTAAACAATAATCCAAAATTTTTGCTTAGTAGCGATCTCCTTCAGGCGGTCGCTGCTTTTCTGACGAGTTCGCTAAAAGGTAGTGGTGGAGCTGTTGTAAATTTTAATTTCGACGATATTCTTGAGAATTATTTAAAACTCTTGGGATTTGTTGTTCGCTCTGAAACAAAGATGCCTGCATGGTTGACTAGTGCTGATATGCTCGTTCTTCATCCGCATGGGCTTTTGCCTATGAACTCGGAAGTTGGGATGACTAACATTATTTTCACCACAACGGATTACACAAATGTAATTGGCAGGCCTGATGCGTGGAATAGAACTATGCAGGAAATCTGGAGCAAAACGTTCCCTGTATTTATTGGACTTTCGGGGGATGATATGCGTCTAATGAGCTTACTTGATGAAGTCAAAGCTATTCATCCAGCGACAATTGATGGCAGTATATTTTGGGGCGTGCGACCCACCGTTAGAAGTGAAGATTCGTACGTTACGGAGAAATGGAAGAACAACGGTATTGCCCCGAGATATGTTGGCAGCTACGACGAAATTCCTTTGTGGTTGCTGTCTATTTGCCAGCGCTCCGCTGCTAAATAATTGAAAAGTTCATGACATCCAAGTTTTCTTCGTAGTAAATTATGCGGCACCAAGGATATCTACACCACGCTTGAATACGCCGAAATATGCGACAAGTATCTTTTTGAAATTATGAGTGAAATTGATAGCCGAATCTTGCAATAGACCTCTTAAGCCTAAATTCTTGCGCGCAGCCGCAAATACGATTTCAGGCAATGTAGCCACTGCTGCTCCTAAGTACTCGTTGGTTCGACCGCTATCAAATGATTCGACGTTCCATCTTTCATTTCGCATCGCCAAGTTGCCCAGAGCTTAGAGCCTGCGGCGTTGGCCGAACCAATATCCAACTCTATCGCCAGCCAGTTTCGCGCAGCCAAGACACGCCGATTCGATTGAGGAAAAATCAGCATCTCTGCACTGGTGTTTATGTCCAAGTTCTGCGTAATCCTGCCCACGCTATCGAGGACGTGAAGAAATAGTCGCTCGGCCACTGAGACCAGCGATGGGTGGATCACGGCGGTTGATGTGAATTGCTGGATCTGCGCCCAGTTGTCTTGTGGACCCACATCTTTCCGGTAGGCAACCCCATGTGCTGCCACATGCACGTCTCCAGAGACGATGGCGACTCTCAGCTGTTTAGCCTTTGCGGTTGCGAACAGGGTCTCGAGTAGGCGCAGACGTTCGCCCTCATGGTCGTCGTGAGTCCAGTGATCTTTCAGATCATCTGCACTGCTATCCAGAACGTGATCGGAGCCGAAGTTGTCCAGGAAAGCCTCCGCCAGCGATAGCTTCGGGTGTATGACCGGGACGGATGACATGAACAGCAGGTGCTGGCATCCGTTCCCTGGATGTTTGCGCCTGTTCTCTGGAACTTGTTTGAGCCACGCCTTCAGCGCTTTCCACGTCTCAGGCCCCAACACCTGCTCGTGTGAGCGTTCTGTCCGCAGATCGGCAACCAGCAGCTGTATCGGGCCAACAGCGTGTGCGAAAGTGAATCCGGGTTGTTGATCCAATAGGGGCAACGCCAGAGCATCGCCTTTAAGTGCTTTCGACCACTCAATCTTCTTGTAGAGCGGGTCATTCGCTCTGACGTGCACGTCGTCCATCGGCTCCAGCTCGGGGAGGTTCTCAGCAACGTGTTGCATCTGGAATACCCAGAATGCTCGTCGTGCATGATAAAAGAGTCGCTTAAACAACGGACTGTGCTGCATCTCGCAGCTGTAAGAACCCCACCCATCAAAGATATCATGGTCATCCCACATCATCACTGTTGGAGTCCGCGCCATGGCCTGCGCCGCATCAAGCGGTTTCGTCTTTGCTTCCCAAGCGCCTCGCTCTTTAGGCAGCCATCTGTCGGCATACAGCCTGAGGTAGTAGTCTTCAATACTCGCCTCAAGCTCGGAACTGACGGCGAATACCAATTGCTTCTCTCTAGGCAGACCGATCCAGCCTTTGAGTTCTTTGACATCTTCCCATATAGAGTCAAAGTAGATCTGATCTCCACCCATCAGCAGTAGGTGAAAACGCTGTAGATTCTTGTCGTGAGTCCGCGACTCATGCCAAAGTTGCTCCTTGTCGAGCATGTAACTAGCAGGTCGCACTTGCTTGTCGTGGTTGCACAGCAGATCCGCCCAGACAGCGTTCTCGCCCTTGATCAACTTTCGGATACTGCTGGGATCCGAAAAGCCATTGCACGACACATACGCAATACGAGGCGCATAGTCCTTTCCCGGCACAGTGAAGTGCCATGCTTCGTCTACGCCTCCAATCGTGTACTTAACCTTGCGTTCTTGAGTCCCTTGGTTCGTTGTCAGGTCGTAGCGTAGGTATTGGCGTCCGCCGTGCTTGAGCAACACTGTGCTTTTTGAGACTGCCTTCCCATCGACTGTGAGTTTGGGTGCATTGCTGCGCTCATCAATTCCGATAAGCGCACTTACTTTCCACTTTCCTTTGAAGGCACCCCGAAATGAAAGCACGGGCCCAAGCAGAATTTCTGTTGCCATCGCAGTGATCCCTCCGAGTCTGGGTTGAATTTCTTTCAAGCCTTTTGACGCTGTTCTTGAGCGATGGCGTTGACGATCCGCGCTCTTGCTTGCGCTCGCTCGAGGATACGTGCAATTTCACTGACTTTTTGGTTGATGCTGCCATCTCAACGCAAGGTCATCAAGAATAACATGGTGCCCACAAAAACGGCTCCAGCAGCAGACAACTGGTTCGCTCGTGCATAACGTCGTATAAGCCGTCGTTTAGCTTCCAAACGCCGTGACTTTTAAGTGAATCGTTAAAGGATCACGGGGCTAGTACATCCCGGTGCTGGCCATCAAACATGAACCCATCGGGCGCTGCCGAAAGGACGTTCAGCGGCAGGCCGCAACAACATCCGGATGATTTGAGCAATACCCATCTGCAAGACACAAGAATAATTATGCTAAATATATGAGCGCGAGACTGGATGTGGACATGGGGCTTGTTTGATTGCGTACGCCATCCACCCTTTGAGTAGCTCAATCGAACCTCTCTCCCCACCCCCCAATACCCCAATCCATGCCCCCGCACCGTCTCCGGCCGGTACTGGTTGCGCCCGTCGAACACCGCGCCCGCGCGCAGCTGCCGCGCCATGGCGGCGAAAACGGCTGCTGAATTCCTTTCACTCGGTTGCCAGCGCCAGCACGTCTGCGCCTGCCAGGGCGTCGTCGGCCTGCAGGGCCATGGTCAGGCGGTCCAGGTCGGCGGGGGCCAGGCGCGCCGCCAGCAGCCTGTGGGCGTTAGGCATGGCCATTGGGTTGTAGGTAGGCGCGAACGTGGGCGCCGGCCGTCAGCAAATCGCCACCAGTGTGCAGCCGGGGGCATCGCGCACGATCTTCAGCGCGGAGCCTACCCACCAATGGAACCCATACCTCAGTAGGGTTCCCGAGCCCGCGATGCGCTTCCACAATGGCCCAGGCCGTGTTGCCCTCGCTCGCGCAGGGCAATGCGCAATACAACCGGCCATTCTCCATCTCTACCCCCAAACCATGCCCATGACCTTTCCGCGAATTTCCTCTGCGTGCGCCGCATCCCTACTGGTCCTGTGCGGCTGCAGCACCACCGTCACGCAGCAAGGCATCGAGCAGCGCACGTCGCAGGCCATTGGCCGCGAAGTCGGCACCTTCACCATCAGCGACCAGCAGAAGGAAGAAGGCAGCAACGGCCGCATCAACTACCGCGTTCGCACGCGCGAGGGCGCCAGCTATTCCTGCTACATGTATTCGCCCTCGCAGTTCACCAAGGCGATGACGTTCGGCCAGACGCCGCAGTCGGATGCGATCTGCACGGCCATGGCAGGGCAGGGCGGTGGTGGCGCTGCTACTACCCCCGCTCCCGCGTCGTGCAACGCCTTGCTGCGCGCGGCGAACCGTTGCTGAATGGACGAATGAGCGCGGTCGGTATCTTCGTTTCGCCCTTCACCCACCCAAATAGACAACGCTTCATGCATTTGACTCTGCCTCCCATGATCCAGCACGCCCCTGCGCGTCTTTCCCTCACCGCGCTGTGCGCCCTGTCGGCCTGCGTGCTCGCGGCATGCGGCGGGGGTGGGGACGATCCCTCCGGCGGCCTGGGTTCTGTATCCGGGGTGCTGTCCGGCCTGGAGCAGGGCAAGTCCCTCGTCTTGCAGAACAACGGCGGTGATGACCTGGCACTCAGCGCCAACGGTGCATTTGCCTTTGCGCAGCCAGTCGCGTCTGGTGCTTCGTATGCCGTTACCGTCAAGACCCAGCCCGCCGGCCAGCAATGCACCGTGGGGCAGGGCACGGGCACCCTGGCGGCAACGCCCACGAACGTGCGGGTCGACTGCGTGAGCGTGAGGGCTGGCTTCACGCTGGGTGGCACTGTGAGCGGCGTGCACGGTGGCCAGGCCGTGGTGCTCACCACTGCGGGCGGTGAAGACCTTGCCGTTGCTGCCGACGGTGCGTTCACCTTCGCCAGGCCGCTGGCGAACGGTGCAAGCTACTCGGTGACCGTGAAGACGGCCCCCGTTGGCTCGGGCTGCGTGGTCCGCAATGGTTCTGGCGTGGTGGCCGCTGCCGCTGTGAACTCGGTGGCGGTGCAGTGTGCACCTCTGGCCACGCTGCCGGTAGGCGAATGGCAGCAGGACCGGTGCCAGGCCTCGGCCGGTAGCGGCGTGCGAGACCTGTGGCGCCTTTCAGTTCGGGGCGAGGGTTGGTCGTCAGTTGACGTGGCCGTGGGCACGGTGAACTACCCCAATGGGCAATGCAATGGCGTGGGTGTCGCGACCCCGGGTGCCTTGAGCCGCACCTTCTGGTTCCAGCCGCAACGCTCGGAGTTCGGGGCAGGCCTGGCGGTGTTCTGGGGCAACACCCAAGCCTTCCCATACGGCCATTTGCTGGCCCCGGTTTGGACGCGTGTGGCGCTGGTGCGCAAGGCCAATCACCTGTGCCTGCTGGACGACCCGGCAACGCTGTCGACCTTCTCCACTGCCGCCAGCCTGGAGCCGGTGGTCACGGCGGCCATCGCTGCTGGCCAGTGCTACGCCCCGCGTTAGCGTGCGGGCTGGCGGGTTGGCATGCCGCCCGTCGCCACGGCACTGCGCCTGTTTTTCCCCGCAGCCCTAGACCCGTCCAGCTCCGTGCCAATGCATGACAATTTTCAAATTGTCATGCATGTCTCGCCGGGGGCCACAGGGCGGGTGGAAGGTTGCGGCAGCCTTCACGCACAATGCGGCGCATCGCTGTTGCAGTGGAGGCATATCCGATGAGCTACGTGGTCCACCTTTGGGAGCACCCCGAACCGGCCAGCCTGACGGCGGCGGATCGTTTGCACGAGTACCTTTCCGATCGGCCGTCGCCCCGCTCCGCAAAATGGCAGCGCCTGCACGATGAGGTCGAATCGCGCATGGCGGCGCTGGGCACGCCCATGGAGTGGATCGAATCCCCCATGGACCCCGAGCACCGGGAGCGCACCTATGGCCTGCTGTTCGACGGGCCCGACAATTTCCCGCAGGTGCTGGTGCAAAGCGCCACGTCGCTCGGTCTGAGCGTGTACGACGACCAGGCCGCGCGCCTGTACCTGCCGTTTGGCTATGTGCTCACTTTCGACGGCATTGCGCGCATGGACTGGGGCGATGGCACAATGCCGCCGCCCCGCATCGGCCCGGCAGAGCGCGAGGCGGTGCTGGAGCGCTGCGAGGCGGCGTGGCGGCCGCGTTTCGAGTCGCTGGGC
This sequence comes from Acidovorax sp. LjRoot66, assembly GCF_964253305.1. NCBI lineage: Bacteria > Pseudomonadati > Pseudomonadota > Betaproteobacteria > Burkholderiales > Comamonadaceae > Acidovorax > Acidovorax sp. LjRoot66. Next base: position 4,731,753 of record NZ_CAXUQU020000001.1, on the reverse strand, counting down.
TTTGGCCTCAGCCGAGGCGAACTGGTGCGCGACGCGATTCCCCTGGTGGCCGAGCGCAAGGTGCCGGTGGGCACGCAGAGCATAGAGATCAGTTTTTCTGCCTTTCAGGACCGCCTGTCGTGCAGCGTGGTGGCGGCCGTTTTGCCGGACCTGCCCGACGCCGTGCGCGAGGCCTGCGGCGGCGTCAAGCAGATCCAGGTGCGCGGCCGCGAGTACCGTGGCATGGCCGCCTTCATGCGCGATTCAGGCAACGAGCCGCTGAGCATTGGCGGCGCCCTGCGCAATGCCGAGTACGTGGACCGGCTGATCGATGGCCTGTTCGAATACCTGGACGACGAGATCCTGCCCACGCTGGACGCCTGCACCACGGCCAACGACGTGCTGCACGCGGCACTGCACCCGGACGAGAAGCCCGGCGTGCTGCGCCCGAGCCGGCTCACCTTGGCCCTGGCCTGGCTTGCCGGCGACAGCACCCTCGAACGCGTGGCTGCGGAGTACGCCAAAATCCACCCGGACTGGAGCGCGGACTGGGGCGACAAGGTGGCCGAGGCGCTGCGCGCTTTGCCGCGGGGCTCGGTGGCATAGCTCACCGGGTTGACCGCTTTCACCCCGCAAACCGCCTGCGGTACTCCACCAGGCCCACCCCCAGCCGGCGCGTGAACGCCCGGCGAAACCCGTCCACGTTGGCGTAGCCCACGGCATCGGCCAGGCGCTTGGCGGGCAGGTCCGATTCCTCGGCCAGGCGGCGCGCGGCATCGATACGCGCGTTCTCGACAAACTCCGCAGGCGTGGTGCCCGCCTCGCTGCGAAAGGTGCGGGCAAAGCTGCGCTCGCTCATGCCGGCGTGCGCCGCCAGGGCGGGCACGGAGAGGTCGCTTTTCAGGTTGGCGAGGATATGGTCCTGCAGCGCGCGCACGCTGCTGCGCTCGGCCGTCTGCGCCGCCAGGTGGGCGCTGAACTGGCTTTGCCCACCGGGGCGCTTGAGAAACATCACCAGCTCGCGCGCCACCCGCAGCGCGAGATCGCGGCCATGGTCTTCCTCCACCATCGCCAGGGCCAGGTCCATGCCTGCGGTGACCCCGGCGGAGGTGAAGAGCCTGCCGTCCTTCACGTAGATGGCGTCGGCCTCGACGCAGGCCTGCGGGTACGCGGCGCTCAGGCGGGCGGTGGAGTTCCAGTGCGTGGCCACGCGCTTGCCGTCGAGCAGGCCGGTGGCGGCCAGCACGAAGGCGCCGGTGCACACCGAGCCATAGCGCCGCACGGTGCTTGCACGGCGGCGCAGCCAGTTTTGCAGGTGCTCGTCGGCCGCCATGTCGTCGAGGTTGGGGCTGCCGGCCACCAGCAGTGTGTCGATGGCACCGCGGTGCGTGGCCACGGTGGCATCCACCGCCATGCGCAGGCCGCTGCTGCTGCGCAGCGGGCCTTCGGTCGCGCTGAGCACCTGCACCTGGTAGGCGCGCGGCTGGCCGAGCTGGCGTGCCGCTTCGGCAAACACATCCGCCGGGCCGGCCACGTCGAGCAGCTGAAAGCGGGGAAAGGCGAGGATGGCAACGCGCATGGCAGTGGGGGCCCGGTGATTGGCAGAAAACGCCGTGCCTTGCCTGGGACGGCTGCGCCAGTTTGGCAGAAACTACCTATCCATGCAAATTCTGCCAAGCGAGCCTGCCATGCAAACCGCGTCCATCCATCCCTCCCCATCGGCACTTCACCCGCGCACCGAAGCCTCGGTGCGCAACCTGCCCGTCAACCTGTTCGCCTCGGTCATGGGCCTCAGTGGCCTGGCGCTGGCCTGGCGGTTGGCGCACGGCAGCCTGGGCGCACCGGCCGTGATCGGTGAGGCCATTGGCGGGTTCGCGCTCCTGGTCTTCGTGCTCCTGTCGGCGGGCTACCTGGCCAAGATCGCCCGGCACCCCGACGCGGTGCGCGCCGAGTTCAACCACCCGGTGGCGGGCAACTTCTTCGGCACCATCGCCATCTCGGTGCTGCTGCTTTCTGCCGTGGTCGAGCCCTACAGTGCGCCCGCTGCGCAAGGCATCTGGACGGTGGGCGTGGTGGCCACGCTGGCACTGTGCTTCATCGCCGTCGCGCGCCTGCTCAAGGGGCAGGTGGACGCATCGCTGGCCGTGCCGGCCTGGATCGTGCCGTGCGTGGCCACGCTCGACATCCCGGTGACTGGCGGGCACATGCCCATGGCCTGGGCGGGCGAGGTCAACCTGCTGGCCGGCGCTGTCGGCACCGTGCTGGCCCTGGTGTTGCTCACGCTGATCATCGGCCGGCTGGTGCACCGCGAGCCGCTGCCTCCGGCCATGGCTCCCTCGCTGATGATCCTGGTGGCGCCGTTTGCCGTGGGCTTTCTGGCGTATGCCAACCTGGCTGGCGGCATCGACCGGTTTGCCGGCATGCTGTTCTATGTGGGGCTGTTCATGTTCGCCGTGGTGGCACCCAAGGTGTTTCGGCGCGGCGTTCCGTTCACGCCCGGCTGGTGGGCCATCAGCTTCCCCATGGCGGCGCTGGCGAATGCGGCGCTGAAGTATGCGGAATGGCGCGCGAGCGGGCCGCTGTGGGTGGTCGCCATCGTGCTGCTGGGCGCGCTGAGCCTGGCGCTGGCCGTGCTCACGGTGCGCACCGTGCGGATTGCGCTGGACGGCACGTTGTTCAGGTGAACCGCCACTCGACTGGCGAACCAGGGTAGGACAATTCTGGAATTGTCATAGATCCACGCGAATCCAGCGCACAGGTTCATGGAGGGCCCTTGTGAGGGCAGACGACTCTTGTCCTTGTGCAAAACAAAAAGACTGAACTAGAATTCACTTCATTGCTGAACTGGAGTTCATTTCTTCATGGCCTACCGCCAGACCCCCGCTGTGGAAGCCCGCCTGCAAGACAACCGCAGCCGCATCCTCCAAGCCGCGCGCACCCTGGTGAGCGAGGGTGGCTGGAAGGAGGCGCAGGTGGCCAGCGTGGCGGCGGCGGCCGGCATCGCCACGGGCACGGTCTACCGCTATTTCCCGTCCAAGGCCGAGCTGTTTGCCGAGGTGCTGTCGGCCGTGTCCCAGCGCGAGGTCGATGTGCTGACCGAGATCGCCAGATCGGACGGCACGGCCGTGGCGCGGCTGCATTCGGCGGTGGAGACCTTTGTGCGGCGGGCCATGCGCAACCCGCGCCTGGCCTATGCGCTGATCGCAGAGCCCTGCGACCGCGAGATCGATGAGGCCCGGCTGACCTACCGGGCCGCCATCAGCGAGGTGGTGCGCTCCATCATCGCAGCGGGGCAAGTGGCGCAGGAGATGCGGGCTGACGTGCAGCCCGACATCGCCGCGTCTGTCATCGTGGGCGGGTTCATGGAGGGGCTGATCGGCCCGCTGTCGCCGCTCAGCCGCCAGCAGCACCAGGACACGGACAGCTACCGGCAGGGGGTGGCCCTGCTCGCCGGCCAGATCGCCAGCCTGGCCTGCACCAGCGTGGCCTGCACCAGTGCGGCCATTCCCCCGGCCACGGTTCGATAACCAACCCCTGGAGACAACACCATGAACAAGCCCCATCCGCCCGGCATCCTCGAAGCATCGCCCGCCGAGCGCTACGGCACCCACACGGTGCTCAACCAGGCGCGGCCCGCCAGCGGCTTCAATGCCTTCACCGGCGACACGGTGCTGCGCGCGGCCATCGAGCGCGAGGCCCCGTGGGCTGCAGGCCGCTGCGAAGCCCTGGGCGCGTTGGTGGGGGACGAGCAGGTGCAGGAGCTGGCGCGCCTGGCCAACCGCCACACACCCGAACTCAAGACGCACGACCGCTTTGGCAACCGCATCGACTGGGTGGATTTTCACCCCAGTTGGCACGAGCTGATGGCCCTGGCGTGGAAGCACGAGGTGCCCAACCTGGCCTGGCGCACCTCCGAGAAGAGCGGCCACTACGCCCGCGCTGTGCTGTCCTATCTCTGGAACCAGGTCGAGCAGGGCACCGCCTGCCCGACCGGCATGGCCTACGCCTCGCATGCCGGCTTTGCGGCCGAGCCGGCCCTGGCCATCTGGGCCGAAAAGTCCAAGGGCACGGCCTACGAATTCAGCCGCCGTGAGGTGGGCGACAAGCCGTCCGTGGTGGTGGGCTATGCCATGACCGAGAAGCAGGGCGGCTCGGACCTGCGCGAGACGCAGACCACGGCGCAGTACTCGCATGCGGGCGACTACCACGGCGCCACGGCACGCTGGTACGAGTTGACCGGCCATAAGTGGTTTTGCTCCGTGCCGCAGTCCGACGGCTTCTTCACGCTGGCCAAGGTTGCGGGGGAGGTGACCTGCTTCTTTTTGCCGCGCACGCTGCCCGATGGAAGCTACAACCGGTTCTTCGTGCAACGGCTCAAGGACAAGGCGGGCAACCGATCCAATGCCTCCAGCGAAGTGGAGTACGCGGGAACGCTGGCCATCCTGGTCGGCGAAGAGGGCCGTGGCATCCGCGAGATCCTGTCCCATGCGCACCTGACGCGGCTCGATTTCGCGATCGGCTCGGCGGGCCTCATGCGCCAGTCACTGACCCTGGCGCTTCAGCACACCAGCACCCGCAGCGCCTTCGGCACGCCCATTGCCGAGCGGCCGATGATGGCCAACGTGCTGGCCGACATGGCGGTGGAGGTCGAAGCGACCACGCTGATGGCCTTGCGCGTGGCCCAGGCCACCGATCGGATGGGGGCCAGCGAACATGAGCGGCTGCTGGCCCGCGTGGCCACCCCGGCGGCCAAGTTCTTCAACTGCTCGCGGGCACCGTCCATCGCCTACGAGGCGCTGCAGTGCCATGGCGGCAATGGCTTCATCGAAGAAAACCCGATGGCGCGGCTGTACCGCGAAGCGCCGCTCAACAGCGTGTGGGAGGGCACGGCCAACATGATGTGCATGGACGTGCGCCGCGCCATGGCCAAGGACTCGCGCACCATCGACGCCCTGTTCGATGAAGTCAGGCCCCTGGCCGGGCAGGATGCGCGCTTCGACGCCCTGGTCCAGCACACCGGGCGACTGGTGCGCGGGGCGGTGGATGACGAGTTTCTCGCCCGCCCCATGACCGAAGCGGTGGCGCGCGTGCTGCAAGGCGCTGAGCTGCTGCGCCACAGCACGCAGGAGGTGGTGGACGTCTTTCTGGGCACCCGCAGCCCCAGTGCCTCGGGCGCCTGGGGCGCGCACTATGGAACGCTGGCCTTCACCGTCACGCAGGCCTCCGCGCAGAAGGTAGTGCGGCGGGCTATGGTGGGCGCATGAGCACCTGGAGCACGTGAGCACCTGAGAGCCGCGGCGCGTGGCACCGGCCCTGTCCGCACCGCTGGCGCTCGGCCGATCAACTCGACCTGCCGGGATTGCTGGTACGCCTGGCCGAAGCGATTGACCAGGAAGTCGGAAGCACGGCCAATCTGGCGCGCAAGATGGGCATTGCCCGCACGACGGTGGAGGCCCGCCTGACAAGGCTGGAGGCGCAGGGGTTTATCTGCGGCTAAGGGGTCACCAAGACCCATACCTCGGTGCTGCTGGCGCTACCGGTGGACCGCAGCGCCTGACAACGTGGTGCGGAAAGTGCGTAAGCAGGCTCCAAGTGCGCGGCAGCACATCGATTGCTGGGGCGACGCGGGTTTCACCACCGATGGTGTCTGCGTGAACCCGGGCGAACTGCACCATGGGTGCATGGTGCTTTACCGCTGGCGGTGGGGTTTTACAAGGCTGGCGCTGAACGGTCTACTCGAACTGGTCCCACAGTGCTGTTTTGAACCAGGCGGGCATTTCGTCGGTCTTGAGTTCGATTTGTGCGCTGTGCATCGTGTCTGAGCCGGTGGTGATCACTTCAGCGATCCAGACACGCTCAGCCCCGGAGTTGTCAAAAATGTACGCCCGGTCTGCACTGGATACTGCGTCTGAGAGCAACTCAAGGCACCGCACGTACCTGCTGCGAATCTTGTCTTCGGCAACAGGATGTCCGCCTGTCTGCACGCGGTACTGAACACGGGCCACATTGATGTCTGGGTCTTCCGTTGCCACGAAATAGAGATAGGTGCGGTAACCGGCTTGCTGTGCTTTTCGCAGAAATTCGATCTTGTCCGGTGAAGACATGACGGTTTCAAACGTGAACGACGTCTGTGCTTTGAGCAATTTGTGCCGGACGAAATCTGCCAACACCGATGCGAAGTAGGAATTCACGGCAACCGGGCCGAATACGATCCTGCGATCCTCCAATGTCAGCTGCTGGGCTGACCGGAGCAGTCCTGCGTTGCTCAGGAGGGTCGACGCACGAAGAAAAGCCAGGAGCTCGGATTCATCGGCACTGACCATGAATTCGGCCAGATCCATGTATCCGTTCGTGCGAATGGATTTTTCGATCTCATCGGCGTTGACGTAGACGCCGAGCCACTGGGCTGGCAGCATGTCCTTGATGGTGCTTTTCCCAGAGCCATTCGGCCCTGCAAACATGCGCAGGCGCGGAACCTGCGCCGTCATGCCTTGCGTGCCCGCACCCGTGTCGAGCCGATTGCGACGGCCATGGGTTTGGAAATGTTGCGAATCACGCGCACCGCCCCCTCCGCGGTGGTTTCAATCAGCTGCCCATTGCGCGCCTCTATCACTTTGCCGGTCGTCGTGAGGGCCTGTAGATATGCCTTCTGAAAAGCGCTTCCCGCCAGCACTGGTATGCGGGCTTCCAGGCGCAGCATGGACTCTTCGCTGATGGGGGGCAGGGTTTTCATAGGGGGCTCCAAATCGTTCTCTATGCTACTTCACTTGGGTCTCGCCGGTCCCGCGCGAGCCTGTCTCAGCCCGCCACCACAATGGGAAAACGCGCCTGCAGCCCGTCCGCGCCGCGCGTGAACGGAACGGTGAGGGCATCGCGCCCCGCCTCGGACAGGTTGCGCCACAGAAAATCGCGTGCATTGCCCGCATCGCCGGCCACGTAGAGCTGCGTGGTCAGCAGCTCGCGCGAGCCCAGGCGCACCTTGAAGTGCACATGCGGCGTGCGTCCGCTGTAGGGCACGGGGCGGATGGTGCGAAAGCGGTAGCTGCCGTCGGCCCCCACGGTCACCTTGCCAAAGCCCTGGAAGGCCGCGTCGGCCTTGTCGCCGTCGCCCGGGTGGTGGTAGTGGCCGTGTTCATCGCACTGCCAGATTTCGACTTGCGCGCCGCGCACGGGCTTGCCGGCCAGGTCGGTCACCGTGCCCTCGACCCAGGCGGGCTGGCCGCCGCGGTAGCTGAGCTTGCCGTTGCGCAGCAGATCGTTGTCGGCATCGCCAGGCAGGCGAATGGGATAGAAGGGCCCCTCGGTCTGCGATGGGGTGGCTGTGCGTGCCGCAGCCGGTTGGGCCCGGGCGCCCAGCCAGAGCGCGGGGGCGACTACCAGGGCAGCGGCGACGGTGCGCCGGGGCAAGGCGGTGGTGGTGGGCGCTGGCGTGGGGGTGTGCATCGCCGTGTGAGCGCAGGGCGGGGCGCGAGTTCCCGCACAGGTGCCGTCAGCCCGGGTTTTCCTTCCAGTGCTTGGCCCACAGTGCCTCGCCGCGTTCCAGTGCCGCGCCCAATTCCTTCTTGCGGCGCTGGGCCACGGCCATGATGAGTGCGTTGGAGACCGACAGCGCGGCGGTGTACGAGTCGAACGGCGATGCGCTGGAGGTGCGCACCAGCAGCACCTGGTGGGCCGAGGCCACGGGCGGCGCGGTGGGCGCGTCGGTCATCACCACCACCTGGGCGCCTTGCTCCTTGAAGTATTTTGCGGCGCGCGTGATGGCCAGTGAGTGGCGGCGGAAGGTGGGGGCCAGCAGCACATCGTGCTCGCCGATCCAGAGCATTTCGTCCTCCACGAACAGGGGCGTGGTTGCGGCCATCAGCCGCACGTCGGGCAGGCACAGGTTCAGGTGCAGGGCCAGGTGGCTGGCAATGGGGGCGCCATGGCGCTGGCCCAGCACGTGCACGCGCGCCTTGCGCTGGGTGAGCAGGCGCACCGTGGCCTCGAAGGCGGCCACGTCCAGCGCGGCGAAGGTGGTGGCCAGGTTGTGCTGGTCGTGCAGCAGCACGTTGTCCAGGCACGAGCGGATGGAGATGTCGTCGCCGATCACGGCGCTGGCCCGCGTGCCGGGTGTGGCAAGCAGGGCTGTCACCTCCGAGCGGGCTTCCATCTGCGCCTGGGCATAGCTTTCGTAGCCCAGCTTGACGAGCAGGCGCACCACGGTGGAGGCGCTGGTGTTCACCTTGCGCGCGAGCTGGGTGGCCGATTCGAGCAGCCCCTGCGGGTGCTGGGCCTGCAGCTCGGCGACCAGGCGCTGCTCGCTCTTGGTGAGCTTCTTGCCGTAGCTGGCGATGCGTTGGTTCAGGTTCATGGCGATCCGATTGTGCGCAGATCTTGGCAATGCCCATTTTGCGCGTGTTGTTGCAAAATTGAAATCAAACTGCAAGAATATCTTCAAATTTATCCATGCCACTGCTCTACCACCCCAGGAAGCCCATGAACTCCACATCCCCTGCCTCCACCCTGCGCCGCCGCGAGCTTCTGGGTGCCGGCCTTGCTGCCGCCGCTGCTGCATTGCCTTTTGCGGCCCATGCGCAGGCCTTCCCCTCCCGCCCGGTGACGCTGGTGGTGCCGTTCCCTGCAGGCGGTTCGGTGGACCTGATCGCGCGGCTCTATGCCGAGCCGCTGGCCAAGGCACTGGGCACCTCGGTGGTGGTCGACAACCGGGCCGGTGCCGGCGGCTCCATCGCCAGCGCCCAGGTGGCGCGCGCCAAGGCCGATGGCTACACGCTGGTCGTGTCTTCGCAAAGCTCGCACCTGGCCAACCCGCTCACGCAGTCCAATGTGGGCTACGACCCGATCAAGGACTTTGCCTCCATCGCGCAGCTGGCGCGCACGCCCAACGTGCTGGTGGTCAACCCGGCCGTGCCGGCGAAGAACCTCAAGGAGTTCATCGCGCACGTGAAGGCCAACCCTGGCAAGCTCAACTTCTGCAGCGCCGGGCCGGGCAGCATGGGACAGCTCAATGCCGAGCTGTTCAAGAACGCCGCGCAGCTCGACGCGGTGCACGTGCCCTACCGGGGCGGAGGCCCGCTGGTCACCGCGCTGATGGCCAACGAGGTGCAGTTCGGGCTGGACAACCTCGCGCCCTTCCTGCCCCAGATCCAGGCCGGCAAGTTGCGAGCGCTGGCCGTGGCCGCGCCCACGCGCCTGTCGGTGCTGCCCGATGTGCCCACGTTTGCCGAGTTGGACTATCCCGTGGTCAACGCCACCTCGTGGATCGGCCTGGCCGCGCCCGCCAAGACGCCGCCCGAGGTGCTGGCCGCGCTGTACAAGGCCGTGCGCTCGGTGGCCGAGCAGCCTGCGATGATCGAAGCGCTGCAGTCGCGCGGCGCGCTGGTGCCCGAGGCCCTGTCGTCCGCACAGTTCACCGCGATGATGGGCGAGCGCCTGGCGGTGTATGGCGACCTGGTCAAGCGCCTGGGCATCCGGGGTGAGTAAGCCGATGTCGACGCAAGCCGCCTTCGCCCCCGACAATTCGCCCCTGGAGGTGCTGCCGCGCGACCTGTCGGCTTACCGCCAGGGAAACACCGGCATCGCCTATGTGCACCGCTTCGAATCGGGCCGGCCCGGCCCGCACGTGCTGATCAATGCGCTTACGCACGGCAACGAGATCTGCGGCATGGTGGCGGCCACGCACCTGCTCGACACCGGTGTGCGCCCGAAGATCGGCACGCTCACGGTGGGCTTTGCGAACGTCGAGGCCTACGAGGCCTTCGACATCGACCGGCCTTACGAGAACCGCCAACTGGTGCACAACCTCAACCGCATCTGGTCGCCCGAGATGCTGGACGGTGCGGAGCAAAGCCCCGAGCTGCGCCGCGCGCGCGAGCTGCGCCCGGTGCTGGCTGCGGCCGACAGTATTCTCGACATCCACTCCACCCGCGCACCGGTGCAGCCCTTCTGGGTCTACCCGGAGTTCGAGCGCAATGCTGCATTGACCCTGGCCGTGGGCAACCCGCTGGTGCACCTGGTGATGCCCCCGGGCGCGGCGCCAGGCACGGGGGTGATGTCCTATGCCCGCCATGGCGACCCGGCCAGCGACAGCCGGGGCGCGGTGGTGGTGGAGTGTGGGCAGCATTTCGCCCGGTCATCTGCCGACCTGGCCACCGACGTCACGCTGCGCTTTCTGGCGCACCACGGGCTCATCGACGCCCTGCCTGCACCCGCCGACAGCGCGCCCGCGCGGCGCTTTCGGCTGCTGGAGGTGCACTTGGTGCAGACGCCGCAGTTCACCTTCACGCGGCCGGTCATCGGCTTCGAGACCTTTGCCAAGGGCGAGCTGATCGCCGTGGATGCCGACAAGGAGATCCGCTCGCCCTGCGACGACTGCACCATCTTCATGCCCACGCGCGACCCGGTGGTGGGGCGCGAGGGCGTGTACCTCACGGTGCAGGTCTGAAGCTCCTCACAGCCGCTGCCGGTAGGCCGCAGGGGTCTCCCCGAAGGTGCGCTTGAACAAGGTGATGAAGGCGCTGGCCGTGGCGTAGCCCAGGTCCAGCGCGATGCTGTTCACCGGCACGTTGGCGGCCAGCATCTCCAGCGAGCGCATGAGGCGCGCGCGCTGCCGCCAGGCGGTGAAGTTGAAGCCCGTTTCCTCCACGAAGCGCCGGCTCAGCGTGCGCGAACTGAGGGCCGCCCACCGGGCCCAGCCCTCCAGGTCGCGCCCGTCGGCCGGGTCGGCGATGAGCGCACGCGCAATGCGCTGCAGGCGCACGTCCTTGGGCAGGGGCAGGCCCAGGGGCTCGACCGGCAGGCTGCGGATTTCGTCCAGTATCACCCCGGCCACGCGCGACTGGCCCGCGTCCAGCGGGCCCAGCGGCCACTCGGCAGCGCGCAGCACCGCCTCGCGCAGCAGGCCCGAGGTGCGCAGCGTGCAGGGCCTGGCGGGCAGGCCCTGGCAGGCGGCGGGCTCGACATACACGCTCCAGCCATGGAAGGGGCCATGCGATTGTGCCGCGTGCAGGTGGTGCGGCGGCAGCCACACGGCATGGATGGCGGGCACCACCCATACCGCATCCTGCACCTTCACCGAGATCAGCCCGCGCAGCGAGCCGAAGAGCTGGCCGCGCGCGTGCTGGTGCGGCTCGGTCATGCGCTCGCCGTCCTGCGTGCCGGCGAGGGCGATGACCAGCGGGCCGTCGGGCGCGTCGATGGTGGCGAGGTCGAGCTTCAGGTCGGACATGGGGACGGTGGTGGCGGAGTGAATGGCGGCATCGAGCAATCAAATGGCGCATGCAGTCTACAGCCGCCAGGTAAATGCATCTTATTCTTGTTTGCATCGCATCAACAGGAGTCAGGCCATGCGCGCACAGGATGTTCTTCCGGACCATGTCAACGAAGTGGAGGTGGGCGGCGTCACCGTCCGCAAGGGATCGGTGGGGGCCTTCCTCGCCAATGCACGGGTGCTGCAAGACCCCGGCGCATCCGCCGAGGCCCGCGCCGCCGCTGCGCACGACATCGAGGCATTGGCGCCGGCGCTGCGCGCGCTGGGGCTGTTCGACGTGCTGGAGGTCCGGGACCCGCAGTTGCGCGCCCTGGTCGAGCCGCCTGTGCCAGAGCAGGTGGCGGTGGATGCCCCCGATCTCGATGCGCTGTATTCGCCGCCGTCCGAGATGATCCAGAAAGCGGTGCTTGACCGCCTGATCGGTTCGCACGAAAGCTACCTCAAGGCCGCGACCTTCTTCTGCCTGGCCACGGGCAGCGCCCAGGGGCTCGATGCCTCGCCGCGCGGCGGTCCGGCGGGCTTCGTGCATGTGCTCGACGCACACACGGTGGCCTTTGCCGACTGGCCGGGCAACAACCGCATCGAGTCCCTGCGCAACCTGGAGCGCGATGACCGCGTGGGCATGCTCTTCATCTTTCCGGGGCTGGAGGTGTTCCTGCGCATCAACGGCCACGGCAGGGTGTCCACCGCCCCCGAGCTGCTGGCCGAGCTGGCGGAACAGGGGCGCACGCCCAAGACCGCCACCGTGGTGGCCATCACCGAAGTGCTCATGCACTGCGGCAAGGCGGTGAACCGCGCCAGGCTGTGGGCCCCGGCGTCGCAGGTGGACCGCGCCAGCGTGCCCACGGTAGGGCAGATGCTGGCGGAGCTGACGCGGCTGGGTGGTGCCACCCAGCAGATCGGCGACGAGCAGGTGGAGCAGATCAACGCGCACTACGACCACGAGGTGCGGCATGCCCTTTACTGAGGAAGAGCGCAGGCCGGGCCTGCTGGAGCGCACCTTTGACCGGCTGCTGCTGCGCAACACGCGGGTGGCTGCGGTCGAGCAGGTGTCGAAGCGCTTTCGACTCATCGACCTGGAGGGCGAGGCGCTAAAGGGCGCGGCCTGGGCGCCTGGGCACAAGCTGCAGGTCAAGGTGGCCGGGCCGTTCACGGCACGCACCTTCACCCCCATCGTGTTCGATGCGTTGCGAGGGCATACGCGCCTGCTCGGCTATGCGCATGGAGCCGGGCCCGGCAGCGACTGGCTGCGCCGCGTGCAGGTGGGCGATGCCTGCCAGGTCTTCGGGCCGCACCGCTCGCTGGCGCTGGGCGATCTCACGGGGCCTGTGGTGCTGCATGGCGATGAGACGTCCTTCGGCCTGGCCGCTGCGGTGGTGGCCGCCATGGCGGGCAGGGAGGGGCCCCGCTGCGTGTTCGAGGTGGAGTCCCGCGCTGAATCCGCACTGGCGTTGCAGGCGCTGGGCGTGGTGAGCGCAGTGCTGGTGGAGCGCAGCGACGAGGCGCTGCGCATGCAGGCGGCCAGCGAACTCTGGTCGCAGTGCAGCGGCGACGGCACGCTGTTCGTGCTCACCGGCCGGGCGCAGTCGATCCAGCAGGCCCGCCAGGCACTCAAGACGCGCGGTGTGCCGGGCTCGCGCATCGTGTGCAAGGCCTACTGGTCTCCCGGAAAGGCCGGCATGGACTGAGAGCCATGGCCTGGTGGCATCTGTTCCTGCGCCGCACTGGACATTCGGGCCTGCGAGCGCTAGTGTGGTGACCAGTCCATGGAGCCACGCCATGCCACACCAGCTGTCCTTGCCAGGGGTGGAGCCCGCCGAGCCACGTCCCTCCCGGCCGCCCTCCAGGCCCGCGCCAGAGCAGCGCGCGCGGCCCCACCACCTCTTCTTTGCGGTGCTGGCCGAGCCTGCGGCCGCGTGGTGTGCAGACCGCCTGCGCCGCGACCTGATCGCACGCCACCAACTGGCCGGCAGCGAGGTGCGCACCGAGCGACTGCACCTGACCCTGGTCTCGCTGCATTGGCATGCCGAGTTTTCCGAAGCCATGGCCCTGTGGGCGGCGCGCGCAGCAAGCGGGGTGGACATGCCGGCCTTCAACATCCGGCTCGACCGCTTCCTGAGCTTTCACCGGCGCCGGGGCAATCGCCCGCAGGTGCTGTGCGGCGATGGCGAAGGGGTGGCCGGTTTTCTGGCGCTGTACCAGGCATTGCACGACGCGCTGCAAGCGTCCTGGCCGGGCCCGCACCCCGTGCGTGCCGCGCCGGTCATCACCCCCCACATGACCTTGTACTACAGCCCCCGCGACGTGGCAGAGCACCCCGTGGAGCCGCTGTGCTGGACGGTGCGCGAGTTTCAGCTGCTCTACAACCGGCTGGGCTCGGGCGGCCCCTACCGGGTGCTGGGGCGCTGGCGGCTGGACCACCACCGGTTTCACTAGGAGTCTGTCGGACTTGGAGCGTCGAAAGCGAAAATCGGCCTCAGCGAGGACAGTTTTTGCCGCATTTGCAGCCCCATAGCCAGGCTATGGGGCAAAAAGACGGTGAAAAATGGACCGCTGTGGCCGATTTGCAGCCGACGATTTCCAAGTCCGACAGGCTCCTATGGCCGGAAAGATCGCGCGGCGGGCAGAAGCCTGAGGTACGCCGCCGCAAGCAGCCGACGAAGGCACGCTCGCCCACTCTGTCATGCGGGCCGTGGGCGTCGCCCGCTTCCGGTTCAGTCGTATAGCTGGAACTGGTTTCGTCCTGCCCTCTTGGCCTTGTACATCGCGGCGTCGGCATTGCGCAGCAAGGTGTCTGGATCACTGCCGTTGCCTGGATAGAAGGCGACTCCCATGCTGGCAGATACAAGGGCTTCCTGCCCATCGCGAAGCTGGACACTTTTGCCCACCTCCGCCTGGATCCTGGCCAGCGCAGCCAGGCATTCGCTGCGGCTCTCGAGTTCTGTCATGAGCAGGACGAATTCGTCGCCGCCCAGCCGGCTCACCGTGTCGTTGGCGCGTATGCTGGCCTGCAGCCGCCGGGCGATCTCCTGCAGCAGCAGATCCCCCGCCGCGTGGCCGAGCTCATCATTGACTTTCTTGAATCCATCCAGGTCCAGATAGCAAGCAGCCAGCAGGCGGTTATTTCTTGCCGCGTGCGCCATGCCTTGCTGCAAGCGATCCGCGAGGAGGAGCCTGTTCGGAAGACCGGTCAGTCCGTCATGGAATGCGATGTGCTCGACATGCGCCTGCGCCTGTTTGATGGGCGTGATGTCGGTGAACATCCAGAGTGACTCGCCTGTGTCGCCCGAAATGATCACACCGTTGGAGTCGATCCAGATACGCTGGCCATCGCGCCGGCTCATTTCGAGTTGCCGGCGATAGTGGCCTCCCTGCAGAAGCAGGGGGTAGGCTGCGGCACCTTCAGAGGCAAACGTCTCTTCATCCACATGCAGCCGACGGGTTGGCAGGCCGATCATTTCGCCAGGCGCGTATCCGAAGATCCGGTCCATCGCAGGGTTCTTCCAGACGATTTCGCGGTCTCTGATTCTTGCGATGCCGATCATGTCGTTGTCGAGCATCGCTTCCTGTTCGCGAGAGAGCTTGCTCAGTTGCTCTTTGGTGCGGTGCAGCTCGGTCATGTCAAAAACCGCTGTGCGGCTTCGCAGGAAATTTCCCTTCGCGTCGAGCACGGCGCTGGAGTTGATGCTCACGCGGCGCCGGCTTCCGTCGCGGCAGACAAGATCGATTTCCACGCCATCCAGGCGGCCATTGGCCTTGATCTGTGGAAAATTCCGCTCGAACGTGGCCCGGCCCTGCTCGGTCAGGAATTCGAAGGCATGCTTTTTCCCAACGACTTCGCTGCGCGTGTAGCCCAGCCAGGACAGCTGGGTGGCATTGATATGCACAAAGATTCCATTCGCGTCGAGCGAGTGGTATCCACAGGGTGCGTTGTCATAAAGGTCGTGGATTTCCTGTGCCGAGGCCGCGAGTTGGCGCTCCATTTGCTTGCGGGCCGTGATGTCCCGGGCTGAGCAGAAGACCAGTTCCTGGTCTTCGATACGAACCCCCGCGCTGTGGATTTCCACGTCGATCAGGCTTCCGTCGGAGCGCCTGTGCCGGGTGGCGAACTTGCGGCGTTCGCCCAGTTGAAAGGATTGGAGCCATTGGTTGATGACCCCCTGGTCAATGCTGGCGTCCCAGGTGGAGACATGCCTGCCAATCAGTGCGTTGCGTTCGTAACCCAGCATGGACGCAAAGAGATCGCTCAATTCAACGACCATGCCGTCGCGCGTCAGCACGTGCAGGCCATCGCTGGCTGTGAGCAAAAGACCATGGTTGCGGCGCCCTTCGCGCAGCAGTGCGCTGCGTTGCACGCCCTCCAGTTGCCAGGCCCGCAGCACCAGCGTCGAAGCCCCGAGCAGAACGATCAGCACCACAGCCGTCAGGCCGCCGACCAGCAGGGCCTGTTGGCGCCATAGCCCGAAATAGGTCGCTCGGTCGAAGCCGACGAGGACGAGCAGGGGGCGATTGCCCACCTGCCGATAGGCGGTGATTCTTTCGATCCCGTCCAGGGCTGTTGTGGCGACGAAGGATCCACGCCGGGGATCCCTTTGCATCGCCTGAATCAGTACCTCCGAGACATTGGTGGTCCCGACCGGGAGGCTTGCCGTTTGGCTGGGCACATGCCTGCCCACCAGCTGCATCGAATGGGTTCGCAGTGTGACGGCACCCATCGGTCCCACGTCGACCGAAGCGAGGATTCGCTGGAAGTGGTCAATGGGCATATGGGCATAAACGACCCCGGAAAATGCCCCTTCAGACGAGGCAAGACGGCGGGCCAGGACCATGACCCAGCGCTTGTCTGTGCGCGTGAGCACGGGGCCGGAGATCACCAGGCCACCGTCTTTCGCATCCCGCGCCAGGCGGAAAAACTCCCGGTCGCTCAGGTCGAGGTGCTCGTCTGCCGCCACCGCGGTGCCAACGCGAACGATGCCATCCGCGTCGGTGATTCGAAGCCCCTGCAGATCCGGGGTGAGGGCCTCCTGACCAGCCAACACGGACTCGGCGAAAGAGCGCTCCGCGAGGCCGGTGCCTGAGAGGGTGGGGCGAACCTGAACGATGACGCTCTGCAGCGCCGTGTCGACCTTCAGAACTTCGGTGTCGATGGTTTGCTGCAGGGTCGCCGCAAGGTTTTCCGCTGCGACCTGCGCCTTTTGCTCGAAGGCATCGTGGCTGGACTTCAGTGACACGACGGCCAGGGTGCTGATCAGCGCCGATAGCGCCACCACGCCAATCTTGAGCCAGCGGTTGAAACGGCCCTGCGCGGGCGTCCGCAGGTCCACTGTGGGGCGCAAGTCGACAGCCATGGTTGTATGAATAGTTCTCGGAATTGTGGATTCATTTTTGTTGCACAAGCTCGCCTTCCCCAGATGAAGGGTTTGCGGCGCTGTATGCCAAGGGCCTGAAGTGGCTTCAGGCCGGGCAGGCTTGGGCTGTTGCTTTCAGTGCGGCCGGGTTCAAGCAGCGCCAGAAGCTCGCGTATGGCCAATGAGGGACAGGCGAGGCACGCCATTGGCCAGAGGCAATGCGCGGACATTGGGCAACTTGAACTGGGCAACGGTTTCCACAAGTCCGTGCGCCTGGTGGCTCAGGCTGGATGCAGCAGCAGCCATCTCTTCGACCAGGGCGGCGTTTTGCTGGGTGGTCTGGTCCATCTGCGTCACCGCCTCGTTGATCTGGTCCACCCCCATGCTCTGCTCGCCGCTGGCGGCGCTGATTTCGCCCATGATGTCGGTGACGCGCCGGATGGAGTTGACCACCTCGCCCATGGTCTGGCCTGCACGGTCCACCAGGGCGGTGCCGGCTTCCACGCGTTCCACGCTGGCACCGATCAGGCCCTTGATTTCGCGGGCCGCCGAAGCGGCACGGCCTGCAAGGTTGCGCACTTCGGTGGCCACGACGGCAAAGCCTCGGCCCTGTTCACCTGCGCGGGCAGCCTCTACGGCCGCGTTCAAGGCCAGGATGTTGGTCTGGAAGGCAATGGAGTCAATCACGCCGACGATGTCCGCGATCTGCACGGAACTCTCGTTGATACTCTTCATGGTGTGCACCACTTCGGCCACCACGGCACCGCCCTGCAGCGCTACCGTCGAAGCGCTCAACGCGAGTTCATTGGCCCTGCGGGCGCTTTCGGCGTTCTGGCGCACTGCAGAGTTCAGCTGTTCCATCGAGGCCGCGGTTTCCTCCAGGGCGCTGGCCTGCTCTTCCGTGCGCGAGGACAGGTCGGTGTTTCCCTGGGCAATCTGCTCCGAGGCGCTGGCGACGTTTTCGGAGCTCTGATGCACCGAGGAAACCATGGCCACCAGGCTGTCCTGCATGCGCTTGAGTTGTGCCATCAGGCTGGTGGTGTCTCCATCCTTCAGTGTGATGGCCACAGTGAGGTCGCCCTGCGCCACGCTCGTTGCCAGATGGGCAGCAGTGCCAGGCTCCGTGCCCAGCTGGCGGATGATGCTGCGGGCCACCAGGTAGCCGAAACCCAACGCAAACAGAAGGCCCATGCCGATGGCCAAGGCGACGAAGAGCTGCGTGTTCTGGTAGGACGCGACCGCATGTTCGTATTCGGCGCGCGCAGTATCCAGCTGCACCTGCACCAAGCCCCCCAGCACGTCCTGCAAGGGGTCGAGTGCAGGGTACATGTCCTTGGCGGCAAATTGGGTCAATGCGGCCAGGTCGCCTTTCTGAAGGTGTCCCTCCAGGATTTTTACGGAGCCGTCGGCGGCGGGCAGCAGCTTTTTGAACTGCTCCACCAAGCGAGTTTCTTCAGGCACCAGAGTGGTGGCCAAGTAAGCATTCCAGTTGTCGCCGATCTCCTTCTTGGCCTTGCTGATGGAGTCCAGGCCTTGCTGGGCTGTCAACGCACCGTCGCGCACCTTGTGCGCCGTATCAACTATGTTGACCGCATACGCGTCGGATACCAGCTTGATCTGCTTGAGTGGTACCACCCGGTCCTGGTAGACGGTGTTCAGGCCTGCGTTGGAACGTTGCATGCCCATCAGCCCTGCAGAGCCGATGACAGCCATCAAAGCACACAGGGCTATAAGGAGGAGGGAGAGGCGGGTGGATATTTTGGAGTGTTGGAAGTTCATGAAGGGATCAGCTTGGGATGTGTTGATGGTTTGGAACTAAGTCAACGCCGGCCTGCCCTGGAACGCACTCCAATCAGGGCGACGGGCCGAAAGGCCCATCCAGATGGTGATGACAGTGTTTTGCTTTGAGTGATTCTATCATTTAAATCATATGTGGCAATTGTGTTGCTTTTATGCTTTTTTAATTCAAAGCGGCCCAGCCCTAAGGCAGTTGGAGGGTGCGGCCCAACGCGGTCACCCCTGGGCCTCTGTTTGCCACTTGGGGCTTTTTTCCTGCATGCGCCATCACCCTCCCTGTGGCTCTTTGCAGCGCTGGCGCCCTCTGTTGAAGTGGGCCAGGGCGACTGGCACTGCCATGGATGTGGATCTGAAACACCGAGATGGCGCGCTGCACTGTCTCGGCGCTTTGGCTGAGGGTGCCTGCTGATGCGGCCGACTCTTCCACCAGGGCCGCGTTTTGCTGGGTGACGGTGTCGAGCTGCAGCACCGCCTCGTTGACCTGGGAGATGCCCTGTGACTGCTCCCTGGTGGCGCCGGTGATCTGTCTCACCATGGCACCCACCTCGCTCACGGAGGTGGTGACCTCCACCAGCGTCTTGCCTGCGCCGTGGATGCGTTCAGACCCTTCAGCGATGCGCTGTGCGGCCTCTGTGGTCAGTTGCTGAATTTCCTTGGCTGCTGCAGCGCTGCGTTGGGCCAGAGCGCGCACTTCCGTGGCGACCACGGCAAACCCCCGCCCGCTCTCCCCTGCGCGGGCGGCCTCCACCGCTGCATTGAGTGCGAGAAGGTTGGTCTGGAATGCGATGCCTTCGATGACCGCCGTGATGCTGCCGATCTTGCGGGAGGTTTGCTCTATGGCGTCCATCGCCACACGGGCATCCTGCACCGCCTGTTCTCCGCGGCCTGCAATGAGGCCGCTGTCATCGCTGCGTGTCGCCATCACCGAGGCTGTTTCTGCGGTCTGGCGCACTGTGCTTGCCAGTTCCTCCATGGCTGCTGCGGTTTCCTCCAGGCTGGCGGCCTGCGTTTCGGTGCGGCCCGCCAGGTCGAAACTGCCCTGCGCGATCTCCCTGGCGGAGGCGTTGAATCCGGTGATCTCCTTGCGAACATCGCCGACCACCGCGCGAAGGTTGATCTGGACCTGGTTGAGCCGGCGCATCAAGGCACCCATGGGCTCGGGAAAGTCAAGGCGTGGGACGCCCGTCAGATTGCACGCCGACAGTTCGCCCGCAAATCGCAAGGCTTCGTGCAGCGCCGCATTCAGGCGCCAGGTGAACCAGGCAAATACGATGCCCAGGCCGGTAGCGAGGATGCCGGTTCGCGCGATGGTCGCCAACGCGCCTTGCCAGTCCATGGCGTCGGGAAGCATAGACAGGGTGGCCACCAGTGCCAGTGCGAAGCCCATGCGCGATGTCAGCGATGACTGGATCGCCGAGGCAGCCAGGCCTCGCACACCCCGTCTGCGAACCTGGCCGGCTGCAATATAAAAGTCCTCCTTGCCGTTCTTCTCCTGCTGTGCCAGCCGCAGGTACAGCGACTGTGCTGCGTCGATCTGCTCCCGTGTCGGCTTGGTGCGAACGGACATGTAGCCGCTGGGCTTGCCCCCTTCCATGATGGGCGTGACGTTCGCCACCACCCAGTAGTGGTCGCCGTCTTTGCGGCGGTTCATGACCAGGCCGGTCCAGGGCTCGCCACCGCCTATGGTCCGCCACATGTCCTTGAAGGCTTGCGCGGGCATGTCGGGGTGCCGGATCATGTGGTGCGGCTGGCCAATGAGTTCTTCGTACGCATAGCCGGACACGTCGACGAAGGCGTGGTTGCAGTGCGTGATGACCCCCTGCCGATCGGTCATCGATACCAGTGAATCGGTATCGGGATAGTCGTGCTCGCGGTAGGTGACGGGAAGGTTGATCTGCATGGGGAATCCTTCGTAGGAATGGGTGAGTGGCAGTGGGGTCAAGCCCTGCTAGTGAATGGCTGCTTGCGACTCGTTGCCCAGCAACCTGCCTGCGTCGGCGATGCAAACGTGCCGCTGGTGTACCGTCAGGATTCCTTCCTGGGTCAGCCTGGAGAACAGCCGGCTGACGGTTTCGAGCTTCATCCCGAGGTAGGAGCCGATTTCTGCACGCGTCATGCGCAGCACCAGCTCCGATTCCGAAAACCCGCGTGCATGAAGGCGCTTGACCAGGTTCAGCAGGAATGTCGCGAGCCGCTCCTGCGCCCGCATGCTGCCCAGCAGCAGCATCATCTGGTGCTCGCGAACGATCTCCCGGCTCATCGCCTTGTGCAGGTGCTGCTGCATGGCGGGCAATTCACGCGAAAGCTCGGCCAGCCGGGTGTAGGGAATGGCGCATACCTCCGAATCCTCGAGGGCCACCGCGCTGCCCATGTGGCGCTCCGTGACGATTCCGTCCAGGCCGAGCATTTCGCCGGCCATCTGGAATCCGGTCACCTGCTCGTGCCCCGTCTCGGTGGCCAGGCCTGTCTTGAAAAAGCCGCTGCGCACGGTAAAGAGCGCCTTGAATGCATCGCCGTCGCGAAACAGGTGCTCGCCCCGCTTGATCCGGATGCGCCGAATCGACAACTGGTCCAGACGCACCCGTTGCGATGGCTCCAGGTCCACGGGAAAGCACACATCGCGTTGTGTGCACTGGGAGCAGGTGGCGGTGGTGGAAGCGTTGGTCATGGTGAAGGTCCCCGGTTGGTGTCACGACTGTAGGCAGCCGGTCGGGATCTGGCTGTGGGGAGTTCTCCACTGCGCCTGACGGGAGCTCCGGTCATGTTTCCTTGGCCGCCCTGACAAAGCGAACCTACAATGACCGAAAGAGGGTGGAGCGGCATGGGTGGTGCATCGGTGCATGCGCTGCCTGCCGCCTGGTTCCAACAAGAGGCGTACCTCCATTTGACTGACATGCCGCCACTGCCGACCGAGGCACAGACCGGGCTTTCCGACAGCGAAGCCCGGCTGCGGGCGTTGTTCGAATCGGCCATGGACGGCATCGTCACGATCGATGCAACGCAGCGCATCGTGCTCTTCAACAAGGCGGCGGAGCGCATGTTCCGCTGCGAGGCTGCGCAAGCGCTGGGCCACCCGATCACCCGCTTCATGCCCCAGCGATTTCGTGGGCAGCATGCGGCCCACGTCGAAGCTTTCGGCACCACAGGCATCACCACCCGCCGCATGGGCTCCATCGGGGCCATCAGCGGCCTCAGGGCAGACGGGGAGGAGTTCCCCATCGAGGCATCCATCTCGCAGGTGGAGATTGCCGGGCAGAAGCTTTTTACCGTCATCCTGCGCGACGTCACCGAGCGGGTCCAGAATGAGCTGCGTCTGCGCGAGCAGCAGGAGACCCTGGCCGCGGTGATCGATGAGGCCAGCGACGCGGTGATCAGCTGTGACGAGGAGGGGCGCATCGTGCTGTTCAACCCGGCGGCCGAACGCATTTTTGGGCGCACAGCCGCCAGCATGCTCAATCAACCGCTGGACTCCCTGATGCCCGAGCGCTATCGCAGCGGGCATGGCGCCGACCTGCATGGGTTTGTGGAATCCAAGGTCACGCGGCGCGCCATGGGCGCAGGCCGCGTCAAAGGCGTGCGCGCCGACGGAGAGGTTCTGGAGCTGGAAGCGTCCATCTCGCGTGCGGTGGTCAATGGCAAGCTGACCCTGACGGCGATCCTGCGCGATGTCACACAAAGGGCGCGGGCAGAAGAAGCACTGCTGCGCTACCAGAGCGAGCTGTCGGATCTGGCGCAGCAGCTCATGCACCAGGAAAAAGAGACGACGCAACGCCTGGCCCAGGCACTGCACGACCAGCTCGGCCAGACGCTCACCGCGATCCGGCTCACCTTCGACGCAAGCCCGGCGAACGCTCAGGATGTGCAGGCCAGCGGGAAGGCCAGACAGCAACTGGGCGGCCTGATTGACCAGGCAATCAAGCAAGTGCGCCAGGTTCTGGTGGATCTGCGCCCGCCATTGCTGGACGATGACGGGCTTGCAGCAGCCCTGGACAACGAATTGAGGTCCCGGGACCTTACCCTTCCCGGCATTGACCTGTTGCTTGAAGTCGAGCCCGAGGTCGCGCGCACACGCTGGCCAGCCGATGCAGAGTACGCAGCCTTCATGGTTGCGCGAGAGGCCACCTCCAACGCAGTACAGCACGCGAAAGCCACCCTTGTGAGGGTTGTACTGGCAGGCGATGAAAGCCAGTTTCGGATCGAGGTGATTGACGATGGGCAGGGCTGGCCCCTGGATACGCAGATCGCTCGCCCCGGGCACCTGGGCGTGGTGGGCATGCGTGAACGCGCCCTTGCCACGGGTGCCCGCTTCAGCATTGCGCCAAACCCTGGCGGGGGCACCATCGTGCGGCTGGACTGGGGTGCGCACCGATGAGCAGGCTCTATCTGGTGGACGACCACCTGATGGTCCGCGAGGGGCTGCGGGCGGTGCTGCAGATCGCCGGACATGAGGTCGTGGGCGAGACCGCCGACCCCACGGTGGCCGTAGCAGACATTCTGCGGCTGATGCCGGACGTACTGCTCCTGGACCTGAGCCTGGGCGGAAGGTCCGGGTTCGAAGTTCTCGCCGACTTGCAGCGCCGCTCGCTGAGCGTGCGCACCGTCATGCTCACCATGTCGGCACAACCCCAGCATGTGGCCGAATCGTTGCGCATGGGCGCAGTGGGCTATGTCCTGAAGGGTGCGCCATCGAGCGAGGTGCTGCGTGCGATCGAGGTGGTGTTGCAGGGCCGCCGCTACCTTGGCCAGGAGGTGGCGGACCTGGCGGTGCAGGCCCTCACGGCGGATGCAGACGTCGACCCCTTCGGGGCGCTGTCACCGCGCGAGCGGCAGATTGTCGTCATGGTGGTCACAGGGCTGTCCAGTGCCGCTATCGGCCGCGAGCTGCACCTGTCACCCAAGACCGTGGACACCTACCGCAGCCGCCTCATGAGCAAGCTGGGTACGCCCAATGTGACCGCACTGGTTCGTCTGGCAATGCGCCACCAATTGCTGGGGGCGGACCCTCAATAGCCTGCACCCGGGGGGGCCGGCGCAGTGCTGCGGTGGCTCCCCGATGCCGAGGGCAGGGGAAGCCCGCGGCGGGCTCTTGCGCCTGTGTCGACCCGGTTCCTGTCGAGTTCCCCCCCACCCAGGCCATCGAGACTTCCCCACAGACCCGGCTGCCGGCAGTTCCTACACTGGGCCATCAGGAGCGCGACACGCCCGCTCCCGGTTCCTCTTCAAGGAAACATATGGCCGATCAATCCACAATCTCCATCGACGCACACAGTGCCCACCCCGCATTTGGCAGTGAGGTGGTCGGCATGCTGCTGCAGGCCATGCGGGAATCACCTGCACCCATGGTGCTCACCGAACCGGACGGATGCATCCTCAAGGTGAACGAGGCGTTTGAATGCGCGACTGGCTACGCCATGGACGAATTGGTCGGGCGCAGCCCGGGCATGCTGCGTTCGGGGCTGCAGGGGCGCAGTTTCTACAGCACCATGTGGGCGTCGCTGGGCAGCCAGGGGCGCTGGCAAGGGGAAATCTGGAACCGCCGCAAAGACGGCCAGCTGTCGCAGGAGTACCTGACCATCGTCACCCTGCGTGGATCGGATGGCGTGGCCGCATACCATCTGGGCACCTATGCCGAGCAAGCCTCGCAACAGCTGGGCAGCGGAAGTGCGAGGCGCGATGCCGCCACGGATGCAACCACCGGCTTGCTCAGCCGCAAGGCGTTCACCGAGGCCGCCGATCTCCTGAGCGAGAAGTCCCCCCTGGTGCATGTGCTCGCGCTGGACATCGATGGCTTCACGGAACTCAATGAACTGCACGGGCTGGTGTCGGGCGACGCCGTGCTGCGCCAGATGGCGCTGCGCTGCACGGAGGTCGCGGCCGCCGATGGCCGGCCTGCGGTGGTCGCTCGCGTAGGGCCCGATGAGTTCGCCATCGCGCTGGCAGACCCCCATGCGGAGGGCGGTGATGCGGTTCAGTCGTTCGCCTCGCGCCTGTATGCGAAGACGGCATTGCCCTTTGACCTCGGCGAGGGAAAGCACATCCAGATCTCGGTCAGTGTCGGCTTGTCATCGTTGGCGCAGGGGTGTGCAAGCGCTGCCGAAGCACTGCTCCATGCGTCGGCGGCCCGCCAGGAAGCCGTGCCGGGGTTGCCCATGTTGCAATGCTATGAGGCTCAGGATGGACAGCGCCGCTTGGCGCTCGCGCTGCGCGATGCGGTGCGCCTGGAGCAGATCACCGTAGCCTATCAACCCAAGGTGAATCTGGCTTCCGGGCAATTGTCGGGAGTCGAGGCATTGGCCCGCTGGGTGCTGCCCGATGGCAGCAGTATCTCCCCTGCTGAGTTCATTCCACTGGCGGAGCGCCGTGGCCTGATCGGATTGATTGGCGACAGCGTGATGGAGCAGGCGCTGGCGCAAATCGCGGCCTGGCAGACGATGGGGTTGGCAGCGCCCGTGGTGGCGGTCAATTTCTCTGCGCTGCAGTTCCAACGCCAAAACTATGTGCAGCACGTTGCGCTCGCGCTGGACCGCCACGGCATTCCTGCCCGACTGCTCGAAATCGAATTGACCGAGTCGCTGCTGTTTGGCGATATCGATGCCGTGATGCAGTCGCTGCAGTCCTTTCGCAACCTGGGGGTTGCGCTGAGCATCGACGACTTCGGCACGGGCTACTCTTCCTTGGCCTACCTGCGCCGCTTTCCGGTGCAGTACCTGAAGATTGACCGGCAGTTTGTCTCCGCCATGGGGGATGACGCCAGCGCCTGCGAGATCGTGCGCCTCATCGTGGACATGGCGCACCGGCTGAACCTGCGCTGCATCGCTGAAGGCATCGAAACCGAGGCCCAACTGAGGTTGCTCCAATCCATGGGCTGCGACGAGGGGCAGGGCTTTCTGTTGGCGCGCCCGCTGGACACCAGCGCCATGCAGGCGGTGCTCGCCGGCCGTCTGCCCTGGGCAGCGCTTTTCGAATCGGCGCCTGTGGAATCGGAGCAGGTTGACATGGATCAAGGTGCCCAAGGAGACTGCCAACCACAATCACCCCCTGCACGTTGCAATGGCGACGTTGCCACGGTCCCATTTTCTGAAGGGCTTTTCCAAGACATGCGAGCCGCAGCCGATACCTCTGGCGCCGCCTTCCTGAGCCCGCAGGGAGCACCGAGGGGCCCTGGGCCCTTGAGGAGTGGCATGTGCCAGACAGGCTGAACGCCGTCCGGCAGACCGCTGCACCGTGCAGGGTTCTGACCATGCTGCCGACCCGCTGGCACAGGCAGGCGGTTCAGGCGGTTTGCCGGGTGCGCGATCCCGGCTGCGTCATCACCGACGTACCCAGCGTGACGGATGCGGTGCTGGTGCTCTTGAGCGAGCCCGTCGATCTGATGGTGGTGGACATGGGGCTCGCAGGTGACATGCTCGGGGTGCTCCTGCACCATGCCCGCCGCTCCGCGCCCAGGGCGAAGACGGCTTTGTTCCGTGCAGAGCAGCACTCCGCCAGCACGGCGACCACGGGCGATCTGTCGCAAGGGCATGCCTGGTCGGACATGGAGGCGACCCTGGATCGCCTGCTTCAGGATGCCTGAGAAAGGGGCTGTGATGCGGTACGCGTACCTGGTGGTTCAGTCTGGCACGGAGAGCGAGCGTCGCCAAAGATTGCATGACCCCGATGTGGCCGCACAGCAACTGCTGCAGGAACTCGGTCAATTCCGCGCGTCGTTCAAGCGCTACTTCAGCGCCATGCCGTGGTTGGGCGCCAGCTGCCAACCATCCTCGGACCCTGGACAGGGGTGGGCCTTGCATTTTGCATGCGCTCTTGATCGGCCCCTGGTGGACGATGCCCTGTATGCCTTTTTCGCACAGGTCGGGGGCTCCATGCCCGTTTCATCGCTGGAACTTCGAAGAATGCCTTCGGCATCCATAGGATCACACATGCGGTAGATCGCTCCCGCCGAAGGCCCACTGCCTTAGCGTCTGTACTGGTGCATCGTGCCTGATCGGGCAACTACAGGTAGAGCATCCCTCAGGAGGCGCGGAAACTTTCGATTTTCCGCGTCCTTGCGGGGGCCACACCATCTCTCGGCGCACCCAGACTTCCCAGATCGACTCATGTTCTGCTGGTGCGAACTTGTTCGATCCGTTCATGCCCCGCCGTAAGTTCAAGAGTTCTGGCCTCTCCTGCAGCCGATGGCCACCACTTGAAATGATTTTACTGCTAGATGGGTGGGGTGTGCTCGAAGCTGACCGTGCGCAGAAGATGCGAGAAAGGCCCTGGAAAAAGGGTTTGTCCGCCCGACCTCACGCTACTTCAAGCAGTCAAAAAATTGCTTTATTGATCAATATGATAAAAACAGATACAATGGTGCCATCCGAGCCATCTCAAGTGCTCGCCCACCGTGAATCTAGTAGAACATATGAATCGTCTCAAAATTGGAACCCGCCTGGGAATGGCATTCGGCCTGGTGCTGTGTGTTACCGCGCTGATTGCTCTCATCGGCATCTGGCGCCTCGCCGAACTGAAGGGCGCAAGTGAACGCATCGCAACCGTGGAGTTGGAGCGCAGTGCTCTGGCACATGAGTGGAAAGCTGCAATCGACGTGAATTGGGTGCGGGCATCCGCTTCGCTCAAATCTGGTGATGCTGGCTATATAAGTGCCCTCACAGCGGACATGGCTGCAAGCTCCAAGCAAGCCTCTGATGCGCAGCAGAAGTTGGAAGCTTTGGTAGATGACGAAAAAGGGAAGATGCTGCTTGCCGATGTCGCAAGGTATCGGAGCGCTTACGTCGGTGCACGTGCCAAGCTGCTGGAGCGCAAGAAGGCTGGTGAGGATGTGTTTGCACTGGTGGACAGCGACCTTCGGCCTTTGGCAACTCAATACATTCAGGCACTCTCCGCCGTGTCCAGCCACACAAGCGATCAGCTCATCGGATTTGAACACCGGGTCATCGCCGACACGGCAAAGAGTCAGTGGGCATTGGGTCTTGCCGCGCTGATTTCCATGGTGCTTGGCGCTATGTTTGCAATTTCGGCAACCCGCTCAATTACGAAGCCTTTGTCGATGGCGGTCAATGCTGCCAGGCAGATCAGCGAAGGCAATTTGGCATCCGATATCCGCGTACATGGACAGGACGAGATGGCTCAACTTCTGCAGACTCTGGTGGAGATGCAGAACAGCTTGTCAGGCATCGTGCGCCATGTCCGTGAAGGCTCCGAGAACGTTTCCACTGCTTCTTCTGAAATCGCGCAGGGTAACAATGATCTGTCGGCCCGGACCGAGCAACAAGCAAGTGCGTTGCAGCAGACGGCGGCTTCGATGGAGGAATTGAACGCCACGGTCAAGCAGAACGCTGACAACGCACGCCAAGCCAATCAGCTGGCCATGAGCGCATCAACCGTCGCTGTCCATGGTGGCAACGTCGTAGGCCAGGTTGTCAACACCATGAAAGGCATCAATGACAGCAGCCACAAAATTGCGGACATCATTGGCGTCATTGACGGCATAGCGTTCCAGACCAACATTCTGGCATTGAACGCCGCAGTGGAAGCTGCGCGGGCTGGTGAGCAAGGCCGGGGATTCGCTGTGGTGGCGTCGGAGGTGCGCAATTTGGCAGGTCGATCAGCCGATGCAGCCAAACAGATCAAGGCATTGATCAGCGACAGCGTCGAGCGCGTTACACAGGGTTCTGTCTTGGTGGAGCAGGCAGGTACAACCATGAGTGAGGTGGTGGGTGCCGTCAAGCGCGTGACCGACCTGATGGGCGAGATCAGCGCTGCCAGCAGCGAACAAAGCCAGGGGGTGTCGCAGGTGGGCGACGCTGTCACGCAAATGGATCAGGTCACCCAACAGAATGCCGCTTTGGTTGAGGAGATGGCAGCCGCTGCAGGCAGCCTCAACAACCAGGCCCGTGATCTCGTGCAGACCGTGGCGTTCTTCCGCCTTTCTGGCTCAAACGCGATGGTCACAGCATAGTTCTCGCATGGTGGATGGAGCTGCGGGGAAGGCCCCTGGGGTTTTCCTCGGAAGTCCATCGAGCGCGTGGCGGTGGCGTACTGCGCGGCCAGTTCGGCCGATGCGGCTCAAGGGCTGTAAAGACCCCCGGGGCGTCAAAAGGTTGCGCGCCATGGTGCCCTACGCGCAGGCACCTTTTCCGCGGACCGCAGGAATCGGCAGTTTCATGCGTGCAGCCTGAAACGGCGTTGGGACAGCGACTTCCTTTCCTTTTTTTCGACCTGGCCGGGTATGGTCTGCGTGGCCTTCCTCATCGGCGTGTATGCCCGCCTCATCGTGGGCTGCGGGTCAGCAGGTCGATGCGCACGGACTTCATGCTCGACGCGCCCGGAGCAAGCGCGCAAGCCCGAGCGGGACAGGGTGGTGATCCATCAATCCCACATAGGTCTTCAGTAATCAGCATCCACAGCTTCAAGCGGCTGACCGAGGCTGGCGTCGAGCCCTCCGTCCTGCGACGGCTGCGGCAACGCCCTGGCAGAGACGATCAAGGGCTGTTCCAGATCATGTTGCTGCACCGACGAGCGCCGCACAGGTCCGAGTACGGGGTCACAATTGCCACGCCCCAATGGGTTGGGTGAATCAATCATCGCCGGTTGCTGGAGCCCAACGGGAGCATTGCGCCGGCCGAGGCCGGAGCAAACTGCCATCGGCAACCCGTCTGTCAGGCCGTGCCGGCTTGAATCAAGCCACCGGTTCTGCGCGAAAGCCGGTGCGACCCATGGAGGGCCGGAAAGCCGCTGGAGCCAAAACTGCATGGTCGAACTACCTCGACGATTTGCAATCGCTGCCTCTGCCTGAACAACAACTAACGGGCAAGCGTCTGCATGCCAGACCACAGCTCGTTGAGGTCCGGAAATTTCCATTGGTCCGGGTCTTCGCGCGCCACGATCTTCTCTGTGCAGCCCGGCTCGGCCAGATCGATGGTTACGGGCGGAATGCGCATGTCCGACTTGGTGGAGAAGAACACCTTGACCTTGGGCGAGGTCAGCGACTGCTGGCCCTGCTCGGTCACCACGCCGATGCGCCCGGAGGTCAGCCGCACCAGCGAGCCCACGGGGTAGATACCGATGCTCTTCACAAACGCCTGGAACAGCCGGGGATCGAAGTGCCCCTTGGTCCATTCGGCCATGCGGCGCAGCGACTCCGCCGGGTCCCAGCCGCGCTTGTAGGGGCGGTCCGAGGTGATGGCGTCGTACACATCGCAGATGGCCGTCATGCGCGCGATCAGGCTGATCTCCTCGCCCTTGAGTTTGTCGGGGTAGCCGGAGCCATCCATCTTCTCGTGGTGGTGGCGGCAGGCGTCCAGCACCGAGTCTTCCACGCTGCCGCCCTCCTTGAGCATCAGGTAGCCCTGCACCGGGTGGCTCTGGATCACGGTGAACTCTTCATCCGTGAGCTTGCCTGGCTTGTTGAGCACCGCCAGCGGAATGGCAGCCTTGCCCAGGTCATGCAGCAGCCCGGCCATGCCGGCGCTGCGGGTGTGCTCTTCATTGAGGTTGATCTGCTTGGCCAGCGCCACCATCAGCGCACACACCGCCACAGAATGCATGTAGGTGTAGTCGTCTGCCGTTTTCAGGCGGGCCAGGCTGATCAGCGCGCTCGGGTTGCGCGTGACGGAGTCGGAGATCTCTTCCACCAGGCTGCGCGCATTCTCGGAATTCACCGCCTTGCCCATGCGTGCCTCTTTGAACATCAAGACCACCGCCTGTTTTGACTCCACACAGATGGACGCCGCCGCCTGCAGCTCGCTGTGCATGCTGGCAGGTGCCCGGCCCCGCGCACGGCGGGGCGGCGGCGAGGGCGGGGGAGGCGGATCCACCACCAGGGGCGGCATGGTGTCGAGCATGCCGAAATCGGTCTCCACCTGAAAATCCGCCTCCTCGCGCGAGACGGAGCGCACACCGGCCGCCACGTCCAAGCCCTTGGACGTGTCGATCCAGACCTCCTCGATGGACGCGGCCTTGATGCGCGCCAGGTCCTTGGGCTCCTTCAAGACGAACTTGGCCCGCCAGAACGGGTGGTCCATCCAAGATCCGCAGAAATCGTGTACGTACATGCCCAAGGTAAGGTGCTGAATGCTGATGCGCTTGAGCATGAAGAATTTCCCGTTTCGGCTGCGCTTCGGCAGCAATCAAGATTTCAAGATGGAAGAACGTCATTGTCAGCCAGGCAGGGCTTGCCCCTGGCTGGAAGGCGTAGTGGCCGAGGTGTCGCCGGAGGCACTGTTTGGAGGGGAGGGCGTCGAATCCTGTGCATGCAGGCCATGGTCCTGGAATGCCTCGGCCTGGCGCCCGATGTCCACAATTTCATAGCTGCCTTGCTTGCCGGCTACTTCGGTGGTGAGCACGTTGAGGCGGCGGCCCTTGTTCAGGTGCAGCGAGACAATGCTGCCCACAAACGCGGGTACCAGATCGATGACAGCCTCCACCACCAGCGCGGTCAGCCGGTTCGCTTCTTTCACGATGAGCAGGCGTCGTTCCGGCCCGGTGATGCAATGCACCCCCTCTGTGGCAAGGCGCAGGTCCAGCAGCGGCACCAGTGTCCCCCGCCATTGGCAGTGGGTTGCCAAGGGCAGTGCGGCCTCTCCCTCGTCTGCTTCTGCCTTCACGATCTCCTGTATGCCCTTCAGAGGGGTTGCCATGGTACGACCTGCCTGAAAGACCAGGTGTGCTTCTGGTGAGACATTGGCCTCATCTCCAGGCCGGCCACCGAGATCCTTGCCCAGGCTGGAGCCTGCGCGGCCGAGCGTTTGCATGTCTTCGGAACCGATGGCACCCATGGGCAAGGCGCTGAACAGTGCAGTGACCGACAGCAGCTGTATGGGGCGCCCGGCGGGGTCGTCGGGGTCTGAGACCACGCTGGAGCCCAGCGGGGTGAGCGCCGGCTGAAGCCGGCCTGACTCGAACCGCTGCACCGCCACGAACTCGTCGACCAGAATCCCCAGGGCTTCGCTTGGCGTGCGGACCACCAGCAGCCACGGTGGCAGCGGGGTGTCGGAAGAGGGGCTTTCCAGCCCCAGTTCCTGGTGGAGCCCAACCACTGGTACCTTGCGCTGGCCCCAGGCAAACACGCCTTGCAAGCCCTTGACCAGGCTCGGCAGCTTTTGCAGGGGCGGGGTCGGCATCAAGGTGCCCACCGACTGCACCGGCACCGCAAAGCGCAACCCTCCCAGCCCGACCACGACGTGGGTCTCCGTGTGAGTAGGGCGCGCGTCGTCGATGCTGCCTTGCTGGGCGGGCCGGTCGTCGGATGCTGAAGACGCGCCCAGCGCCTGGCGCATGGCCGGCTGTTCCTGCACCCAGACCTGGGTTTGCTGCAGAAGATGCTCTGTGTCCAGCAGGGGAACCGGGTGCTCGAACCCCTTGACGTGAAGGACACTGTGGAACAGCTCGTGCGCAGCGCTGTCATGGTGTATCTGGTGCACGGCGCCAGGCTCGACCAGCACGATGCCCACCGTGCGTTCGATGGCGATGCCGGTCATGCGCCCTGATTTTTGCAGGATCATGACCTGCGCATGGGCGGGGGGGTTATCCGCCTGCAGCAGGCTGCCCCAGCAGGTCAGGTCCACGATGGGTACCACCTGTCCCCGGTGCTGGAATACGCCTACCAGCACACGTTCGCTGCGCGGCAGATGGGCGGCCGGGCCGTTGAGCGGCAATGCCTGGCCCACTTCGTTGACCGGTACGGCCAGGGTGATGCCTGCCGTGCGAACCATGGCATACCGGTTGGCCCTGGGTGGGGGGAGAGAGGACGAAGTCGACACTGCTTCAGCCTCCGTTCGCCGAGCCATGCAACTCGGACAGCAGGCGCGCAGCGCTGTGCGTCGCCTGGGCCTGCTGCGCAGATGCCTTGTGGATATCCGTCATGGCGGAGCAGGAGTTGCCCACCGCGCGCGTGATGCGCGAAAACACGTCCTCGACCTGCTCCGAGAGCCTGCTTCCCTCTTCGATGCGCAGCAGGGTCTCGGTCATCAACTGGCTGATGCCTTTGGTCGCGGCGGAGGATTTCTCTGCCAGCTTGCGAACCTCGTCGGCCACGACCGAAAAGCCCAGGCCGTGCTCGGCGGCACGGGCGGCTTCAATGGCGGCATTGAACGCCAGCAGGTTGGTCTGGCTGGCAATGTCGCGGATGGTGTCCACAATGTCGTTGACGCTGCGCGATGCATTCTGTATCTGCCGCGTCGCTTCGCGTGAGCGCTCCAGCAGCGCCGTGCCGCCGGATGCCTCCTCCTGGGCCGAGAGAGCGAGCGCAAGCGACTGCTGCGAGCTGCTGGTGATGCCATCGGTAGAGTCCGACAGTTGTTCCAGTACCGCAGATATCTCGGGGACTTTTTCGCGAATCGTTTGTTCCCTGTGGACCTGTTCGGTCACGTCAATCGCGAACTTGACGACCTTGTAGGGATTGCCATCTGCATCCAGGATGGCGTTGTAGGTGGCCTGAATCCAGACCTCTGCCCCATGCTTGCCCATACGCATGTAGCGTCCGCTCTGGAACTGGCCCAGCGACAGATCGGCCCAGAAGTTGCGGTACTCGGCAGACTTCACCAGCTCGGGCGTGCAGAACATGCTGTGGTGCTGGCCCTTTATTTCTGGCAGCGTATAGCCCAGGGCGCGCAGGAAGTTGGGGTTGGCGTCGATGACGTTGCCCTGCATGTCGAACTCGATGACCGCCTGTGAGCGCGACAGGGCATCGAGCTTTCCCTCGAATTCACTGCTGCGCAGCTTTTCGGCCGTGATGTCCGTGGCGAACTTGACCACGCTTTCAGGCCGCCCGTCGGAGTTCAGTACCGGGTTGTAGGACGCCTGTATCCAGATCTCCTTTCCCTGCTTGTCCATGCGCCTGTATTCCCCCGCATCGAAATCGCCCCTTCCCAGTCGGTCCCAGAAGAGGGCGTAATCGCGGGACTTGGCAAACTCCGGCGCGCAGAACATGCGGTGGTGCTGCCCCTGCACCTCCTGCAGCGAGTAGCCAAAGGTCTGCAGAAAATTGTCATTCGCGTGCAGGACCCGGCCATCAAGCGAAAACTCGATGACCGCCTGCACGCGGTTGATGGCTGCGTACAGCGCCTGCGTGCGCGGGCCCTGTTCTGCCAGCAGTAAATCTGAGGCGGAGATGGATGTGGAGTTCATGGTGAAGCTCTCGGGAGATGGATTGGTCAGGCGAATCGCTCGGTGTGGAGCCGGGCAAAAGTCAAATGACCAGGACTTGCTTGGTAGGTGGCGCTGCCCCTGCTGCGGCTACTGCACCACCGGGGCGAGACGGAAACCATGCAGCAGCCGGTCAGAAGTTTTCCCATTCGTCGTTGTTGCCTTGCGCAGGCTTGCCGGTGGCCAGGGCGGGGCTGGTCCGCAACGATGCCGGGCCCGTCAGTGGTTTGGCCTTGGCCTGCGTGAAGCCGCCATTGCCCTTGGGCAGCGCCTTGCGCTGTAAC
This sequence comes from Acidovorax sp. LjRoot66, assembly GCF_964253305.1. NCBI lineage: Bacteria > Pseudomonadati > Pseudomonadota > Betaproteobacteria > Burkholderiales > Comamonadaceae > Acidovorax > Acidovorax sp. LjRoot66. The sequence continues at coordinate 4,697,935 of NZ_CAXUQU020000001.1, read as the reverse complement.
GTGGTGGGGCGCGGCGCGGCGGTGGCCGGGCGGGGCGCTGGGGCCGGCGCGCTGCGGGCGCTGGCATCGAGCTTGAACACCGCCACTGCGTTGACCAGCTCGCCCGCCTGGCCGTTCAGGCTGCTGGCTGCGGCCGCCATTTCTTCCACCAGCGCTGCGTTCTGCTGGGTGGCCTGGTCCATCTGCGTGACCGCTTCTCCTACCTGCGCGACGCCTGCAGCCTGCTCGCTGCTGGCAGCACTGATCTCACCCATGATGTCCGTGACGCGACGGATGGAGGCAACCACCTCGGTCATGGTGGTGCCGGCCTTGTCCACCAGTTGCGTGCCTTGCTCCACGCGCTCGACGCTGGCGGTGATCAGGCCCTTGATTTCCTTGGCCGCCTCGGCGCTGCGCCCGGCCAGGCTGCGCACTTCGCTGGCCACCACGGCAAAGCCGCGGCCCTGTTCGCCGGCCCGGGCAGCTTCCACCGCTGCATTCAGGGCCAAGATGTTGGTCTGGAAGGCGATGCCGTCGATGACCGAGATGATGTCGGCGATCTTGCTGCTGCTGGCGTTGATTTCCTTCATCGTCTCCACGACTTCGGACACCACATCGCCGCCCTGCACTGCCACCGTGGAGGCGCTGATGGCCAATTGGCTGGCTTGTCGGGCGCTGTCAGCGTTTTGCTTGACGGTGCTGGACAGTTCCTCCATCGATGCGGCCGTCTCTTCCAGCGCACTGGCCTGCTGTTCGGTGCGGCTGGAGAGGTCGTTGTTACCCGAGGCAATCTCTGCACTGGCCGAGGCCACACCCTCGGCGTTCTGGCGCACGGCGCCCACGGTGGTCACCAGGCTTTGCTGCATGCGCTGCAGGGAACTGAGCAAGTGGCCCGTTTCGTCCTGGCTCTGGACCACGATCTGGCCGCTCAGGTCGCCCTGGGCGATGCGATCGGCCGTTTCGACGGCCTGTTCCAGGGGGCGGGTGATGGAGCGGATCAACCACAGGGCTGCCAGCGTTGCAAAGGCCACGGCCAGGGCTGCGGCCACAATCAGCACGATGCGCGCGGTCGACTCGATCTGCTTGGCATTTTCGGTGTCTTGTCGTGCACCCTTGCTGTTGAGTTCCACCAGCTTATCGAGGGTGGCAGAGGTCTTGTTGAACAACTGCAGGGATTCGCCACCCAGCAAGGTTGCCGCCTGGTCCTTGTCGTTCTTGCGCGAAGATTCGAAAATCTTCGCCGTGAGCTCGACGTATTTTTTGCGGTCGGCGATGAAATCGTCGTACAGCTTTTGCTCTTCCGGCGAACTGATGAGGGCTTCGTAGGATTTTTTCAGTTTTTCCATCTCTGCCTGCAACTCGCCCATGGACTTCTCATGGGAAGCGGTGGCGGCTGCATCGGTAGCCATCACGTGGCGCAGTTCAAAGAGCCGGGCCTTGGCAGTGTCGGTCTCGATCTGGTTCACCAGCTCCACGCTGGGTAGCCAGTTGTCGGTGATCTCGCGGGTCTGGGTGCCCATGGCTGCCAATTGCGACCAGGCGGCGATGACGACGGCCAGCAAGACGGCGACCAGAACCGCGAAGGTGCCCGCCAGGCGGGTGGAGATTTTCAGGTTGTTCATGGGATTGAGCTTTGAAAAATGAGGGGTCCGGGGTCAGCTCGTCTGTGGCGCGGCCGGTCCGGGATGTTCTGGGGTGCAATGCGCCGTATCAGGCGGTTGCCGTGGTCTCGACCAGCCCGATTTCCTCGTGGCTGAGCAAGGCGTTGATGTCCATCAGGATCAGCATGCGGCCGTCCACATTGGCAATGCCCTGCACGAACGAAGGGTCGACGTCGCCCTGGGTTTCGAACTGGGGGGCGGGCTTGATGAGTTCGGGCGCCAGCGACACCACGTCGGCCACCGAGTCCACCACCGCGCCGATCACCGAGGTGCCGATGTCCAGGATGATGACCACGGTGAAGTCGTTGTAGGCGACCTCGGCGCACTGCAGCTTGATGCGCAGGTCCAGGATAGGGACGATGCGCCCGCGCAGGTCGATAACCCCCTTGATGAAGTCCGGCGCGTGTGCCAGGCGGGTCGGCTGCTCGTACGAGCGGATCTCCTGTACGCGCAGGATGTCGATGGCGTACTGCTCGGCGCCCAGGCGAAAGGCCAGGTACTCACCCGGTGCGGCTGAGTCCAGAGCGATGCCTGAGTTTTTGGAGGTGGTGGAAATTGTGGTGTTCATGATAAAAAAAGTGATGTCTTGCGGGTTTATCGTAATTTTAATGATAAAAATGATTTAAGCAAGCGATTTTCGTCGTGGCTTGACGATAAGTTCATATTTGCTACCTTTGGGTGATTCCGCGGGCGGCGCCGTTGGGGTACGGAGATGGCCCGGCGCGGGGCCGCCGCTGGCGGCCTGTGCACCACCAGGATCCCTGGAACGCACTCACGACAATGCGCGGTGCCTGAGGGTTGTCTTGCGCGCGATGCGACGCAGCTGCGCCCAGCAGGCCGTGGGCATGCACAAGCCACCCACCTGCCACCCACCTGCCACCTTCTTGCCGGCTGTGCGGCTTTTGGAGGCCGGGCTATTCCAGCTCGGCCGGCATGGTCTCGCTGGCGCCGCGTGCGGGCAGGATGATGTGGAACACCGAGCCGCCTTGCCGCACGTTCTCGGCGTAGATCTGCCCGCCCAGGGCCTCCACGATCTTTTTGCAGATGGCCAGGCCCAGGCCTGTGCCACCCGAGCCGTCCTTGGTCTTGCTGGACTGCTTGAAGGCCTCGAAGATGGCGCCGAGCTCTTCGTGCGGGATGCCCGGGCCGTGGTCGCGCACGGCCAGCCGTATCTGGCCCCGGCGGTCGACCCTGCCCAGCAGGGTGATGGACGATGCTTCGGGAGAGAACTTGATGGCGTTGGCCACCACGTTGCGTATGACCTGTTGGAACCGCACGGGATCGACCTTGGCCGTGAGCGGCAGGTCGCCCAGCGCCACCTCCAGGTGCAGCTTGCGTTGGGCCAGCAGCGGCTCCAGCTCGCGCAACACGGGGTGGATGATGCCGCGCAGGTCCACCCGCTCCAGGTGGAAGGTGCCCACGGTACTTTCCAGCTTGGCCACGTCCAGCAGGTCGTTGACCAGCGAGAGCATGCGTTCGCCGGAGCGGTGGATGTCCTCGAACATGCCCGCCAGCCGGGCGTCGGCCTTGCCGCGCAGCATGCCGAGCTCCGAAAAGCCCATGATGGACTGCAGCGGTGTGCGCAGCTCATGGCTCATGTTGGCCACGAACTCGGACTTGGAGCGGGATGCCTCCTCGGCGGCCTCGTGGGCCTCGCGGGTCAGCCGCTCGGCCTCGCGGAAGTCGCTGACATCCATCAACGTGGACAGAATGCCGGTGGCCTGCCCGCGGGCATCGGTCACCACCGCTTTCGTCACCCGCGTATCGCGCCACGTTTGGCCACCGTAGAGCACCCGTGTCTCGAACATCACCCGGCCGCCCTGTTGCTGCAATTGCCTGTCTGCAGACTGGTGCACGGCTGCTTCTTCGGAGGGCAGGAAGTCCGCCAGGCGCAGCCCCATCACGTCGGCGCGCTTGCGCCCCTTGTACTCCTCCCAGGCGCGGTTGACCAGCACCAGGTGGCCCGTCATGTCGGTCATCGAGATCGGCAGGGGGTTCATCTCCAGCATCAGGCCGCGAAACTCCAGCTCGGTCTGGAGGCTCTGCTGTGCAACCCAGCGCTCGGTCACGTCCACGGCGCTCCCCGCAAAGCCGATGACCGCGCCTTCGTCGAGCAGGGGCACCAGTGCCACGTCGAACAGCAACTGGCGGCCAGTGCCGAGGTGGATCATGGCCTGGCAGTTGCGCACTCCGCCCGCTTCGCCGTTGGCGAAGAGGCCTTCCACCGCGGTCCTGCTGCCGGGCTCCACCAGCTCCTGCAGTGGCCGGCCTATGGCCGCGGATTCGCTGCCACCGATCAGCGATGCCAGCCGTGCGTTGACGAAGGTGATGCGGCCGGCGGTGTTGGTGCGAAAGATGACCTCCTGCACGCTGCGCATCAGCACTGCCAGCTCGCGTTCGCTGTGGGCAATGCGTATCTGGGCGTGCCGGGAGGCGTGGCTGGCGGCCTCGCGGGAGCGCAGGCTGCGCCAGGCCACGAGGGTGAGCAGCAGCACCACCAGGGTCGCTGCGCAACTGAGCCAGATGTAGCCTTGTACTTCGGTCCACCAGCGGTTGATTGCAGCGTCCCGTGGCTCCTCCACCAGGACTACGAGCGGCTGGGTTCTGGACAGGCGGAACGCGACGATCTGGTTGCCGCCACCCAGCCCCTGGCCCACATAGCTGCCGTGCTCGCGCGCGGGCAGGTAGGTGCGGAACACGGGGAGGTCGCTGGCCTGTGCGCCATGCAGTGCGGTCTCCTGGGAGGTCGCAAGAATCTTGCCGTCGTACGATGCAATCGCGGAGCTGAAGCCGACTTGGCCTATGGCCAACTGCTGCTGATTGGCCAGCGCGTCGGGGTTGATCAGCCCGATCAGCAGCAGGTCCTGCCCGTCGGGCGTGACGAATTTGCGCATGAGCGGAATGAAGCCCAGGCCCGCCGGGGTGGCGCCTTGCGGTGCGCCCGCGCGCAGGCTGCCCACGCCCCGGCCGGCGATCCAGGGGCCCAGGGTGGTTTTGCCCTTCTGCGGGCGCGTCCCCAGTTTGAGCAGATCGATGGTTACCCCCGACTCCTGTGGCGAGCTGCTGGCGATGACCAGGCCGGTGGCATCGGCTACCAGCACCGTGCGCAGGAAGGGGGCGCCTGCCATCGCCTCACGCAGAAACGCCTCGGTGCGCGGCAGGTCGGCCCCGGGGGCGTGCAAGGCATTGGCATCGCCCATGGTGGCCAGGATGAAGAGGCCGCTTTCCACCGTGCGGGTGGTCTGGTCCTCGAGCACGCGCGCCAGGAGTTCGGCCCTCTCGGTGTCCGAGGCGATGGCTTTGGACCGGTCTTTCAGCGATATCCAGGCCGTGGCTGCCAGGATGCCCGCCACGAGCAGCAGGCCGCAGAGCAGCGCGGTGTTGCTCGCCTTGCGGCTGAGCTTCACCAGGCCCTGGGCATGGCGCCAGGGTGCGCTGCGGGTGAAGGGCTGTGCCATGTCAGTGCACAACGATCTCGCTCAGCCCGTGCCGGGCGGCCGCAGCGTCGAGCCGGCCGTCACGCTTGATGCGTGCCACGAAGTCATCCACGGTCTTGAGCCAGGCATCGTCGCCCGGCTTCACGGCATAGGCATAGGGCAGCACGAACACCGGCTTGGGCGGGGACACCAGGCGTGCCCAGTCGGCATTGTCGAGCAAGCGCCGGCTGTAGGGGAAGTCGGTCATGAACACATCCACCCGACCGCCTTCGAGCTCCCGTTCGCGCGTGGCTGGGGGCGATATTCTCACCAGCTTGGCATGCTTGAGGCGCTCGCCCATCACCGGTTCCATGAAGGTGCCGGCCTGTACGGCCACCAGCACGCCGGGCTGGTCGATGTCGGCCCATTGCTTGATGACGGCATTGCTCTTGGTGGTGATGCCGTAGATGTCACTGCTCAGGTAGGGCTGGGTGAACTTGAGGTGGGCCATGCGCTGGGGCAGCATGCCAATGGCGAACATGCCCACATCGCAACGGTCTGCCTGCAGGTCTTCGACCAGGGTGGCGAAAGACGTCTCCACATACTCCACTTTTGCCTTCAGATCCTTGCCCAGCTCGGCCGACAGATCGATGTCGATCCCTGCCAGCTGCTGGGTGCGCGGGTTGCGAAAAGTGATGCCGTAGTAGTCGGGCCAGATGCAGACGCGCACGGCGTGCCGTGCCGATACCTTTTCCTGCACCGGGCCTGCCAGAGCGGGTCCGCAGAGCATCAGGCTGGCAATTGCGCTTGTGAAGGCGATTCTGAGGATGGGGGGCATGGCGCTATCCTAGTGGGAGGATGGTTCAGGGGGCGTCGATCAGATCGGCGAAGGTGGGGCGTTGCTCGGTGACCTTGCGCCTCAGGGTGTCCAGATGATCGAAGTGCTGGACGAAAGTGTCCACGATCACGGGGTCGAATGCCGTGCCGCGCTGTTCGATGAGCATGGACAAGGCCTTTTGGGGGCTGAATGCGGGGCGATAGACGCGGTCCATGGTCAATGCGTCGTAGAAATCCACGATGGCCGTGATGCGGCCCGACAGGGGGATATCTTCGCCTGCCAACCTGCGGGGATAGCCCTTGCCGTCGTAGCGTTCGTGGTGGGTAAGCGCCACTTCGGCGGCAAGCAGGAACACAGGCACGCGGGATTTGCCGATGATCTGCGCGCCAATGGCCGGGTGGAGTTGAATGACAGCCCGCTCTTCTTCGGTGAGCGGCCCTGCCTTCTTGAGCACATGGTCTGGAGTGCCGATCTTGCCAATGTCGTGCATGGGCGCAGCACGCCGCAACAGGCTGGCAAATCCAGGTGTCGATCCCACGAGCAGTGCCAGCGCCTCGGCCAGGAAACCTATCCGGACGATGTGCACGGAAGTGTCATCGTCGCGGGCCTCGGCGGCCATGCACAATTGCAGCAAGGCCTCGTTGTGCGCCCGCGTGATTTCATCCAGCGCCTTGTTTCGCTCTCGGTACATGTGGCCAAAGTCTTCGACGAAGCGCAGCATCTGTTCAGCTGCCGCTTCGTCGAAGCGAGTGCTCTCGCCTTCAAAATGGGAAGGCATCGGAATGGTTTCGGTCATGGGCGATTTCCAGCCGGTAAATTGATTCCAGCACCTGGATGGTGCTGAACGGCTTGATGAGGTATTCGTCTGCGCCTGCCTTCATGCCATCGCGCCGGTCTTCCGCCTGACCGCGCGCGGTGAGCATGATGACCTTGGTGTGCTTGAGCGCGGGGTTGGCCTTGATGCAGCGGCACACTTCCAGGCCCGACAGGGTGCCGGGCATCATGATGTCCAGCAACACCACGTCGGGTGAGTGAGCTCGGGCCATTTCCAGCCCCACATCGCCGTTGGCGGCCTCATAGATCTCGAAATCCTCAAATTCCATGGTCATGTGAAGCAGCTTGCGTATGTCTGCGTGGTCTTCGACGATGAGTACTTTTTTCATGGATGTCCTTTGTGGATGCCGGCAACTTGGTGAATTTGCAGTTTTAGTGTGAATTTTCATTTTTATTTATCATATCAATCATTTAAGTCATTTGCAAGCGGCGTCAATAAAAATCGTTTGCAAGTAAAATAGCGCAGTCATGAAAACTGAACAAACTCCCGACGCTTCTCCCGCTGCCGACCAGCTCACCACCTTCGAGGCTGCGCGGATGCTGGGAATGGCCGTGCGCTCTGTGCAACTGATGGTGGATCGCAACGAGCTCCAGGCATGGAAGACGCCGGGGGGGCACCGGCGTATTTCGCGCCGCTCAGTGGAGCAGTGGTTGCGCTCGCGCTCCGGCGGACCGGTGCCTGTGGCCGATGCACAGTTTTCAGCGGCCGCAGCGCATGAACCTTTCCGGCACACGGCTCTGCCGACCCCGGAGCGTGCGGATGGGAGAGTGCAGGCGCCTGGCGATATGAAGGTGTTGCTGATCGAGGACTCCATCCACTTCCAGAACCTGGTGTCCTTGCTGGTGGAGCAGCACTTTCCGGCATGGCAGTTGCACATTGCCAATGACGGCATCACCGGGCTGGCGATGTATGGGCAGATCCAGCCCGATATCCTGATCGTGGACATTCTGCTGCCCGGAATCGATGGCGCGGCCCTCATCACGACGCTGCGCTCGCACCCCCAGTTCGCACGAAGCCGCCTCATCGTCGTGACCTCGCTGGACGAATCCCAGCGTGCCCCCTATGCGTTTGCGCTGCAGGGGGTGAACCTCATCCACAAGCCCCGGCTGGTGGCCGAGTTGCCAGCGCTTCTTGCCCAGAGTGCGGAAGTCAGGGCGGCTTCCTGAACACAGCGAGGGGTTCTATGACCAACGCGTCTGTTGTGCCGGTTCGGCGCGTTTTGCTGGTGGAAGACGATGCCTCGATTGCGCGCTTCATCGACATGGCGCTGGAAGACGAAGGGGTGGATCTGACCGTGTGCGGCGACGTGGAAAGCGCCTTGGCCGTGCTGCACAAGGGCCCTGTGGGGCTGGTCATCACGGATCTGATGCTGCCCGGCTTGTCGGGCTACGATCTGGTGGAGCGGTTGCATTCCGAGCCCGCACTACTCGCTGGCGCCAAGCTGGTCATCTTCAGCGCGGGTGTGAACCTGGACAAGCAGGCGCGGCTTGAAGGCCGCGGCATATGGCGCATCCTGCGCAAACCGGCGTCGGTTGCCCAGTTGCAGGCCTGCGTACTGGAGGCATTTGCAGGACATGATGCAGCGCCGCCAGCAGAAGACGTGCCGGCGCAGCCTGCCGACCCCAGCAGCGCCGAGAGCGATGCTGTACTTGCCTATTTTGGCGGCGACGCCGCCCTGTTCCGTGCGTACCGGGCCAAGTGCCTTGTGCAGTTTGAACACGATCTGGTGGCGGGTGATGCCGCATTGCATGCGGGCGATCTCGCGGGGCTGCAGCGCTTGTCGCACAGTCTGTCCACGGTGTTCCGCACCTTGGGCTGGGCAGAGGACGGCCTGGTGGCAAAACAGCTGGAAGCGCTGGCGGCCTCTGGTGACACGCAGGCCTCGGCCACTGCCTGGTACCAGGTGCGCCGCAGATTGGTCGGCTGACACGCGGCCTGGTGCGCCATACCGGTGGGTGGTCGTGGATGCATCAATCGATGGCCAACTGGCTGGCGTTGCCGGCGCGCCGAAGAGCCACGGCATCCATTTGGGACAGTGACACTTCACCGGTCCTCAGCCGGAACAGGCGCATGGAGTTGCTGACGCCCTGCACCTGGCCGTAGACCGATTGAGCTGCCGCTGCCAGTTCTTCCACCATCGCCGCGTTCTGTTGGGTGATGGAGTCCATGTGCGCTACCGCCTCGTTGATCTGGGACACGCCGACCTTTTGCTCGCCTGCGGCAGTGCTGATCTCATCGAGCACGGTGTTCACCTTTCCGATCGACTGCAGGACCGCCTGCATCCGCTCGCGTGCCTGGCCGGCACTGGCCACGCCTGCCGTGACGCGCGCACCAGACTCGATGATGAGTTCCTTGATGTCCTTGGCGGCCGATGTGGTGCGCTGAGCGAGTGCCCGCACTTCGGACGCCACGACCGCGAAGCCGCGCCCCTGGTCTCCCGCCCGCGCCGCTTCCACTGCGGCGTTCAGCGCCAGGATGTTGGTCTGGAACGCGACGCCTTCGATCAATTGGATGATGTCTTCGATGCGTTTGGACGATGCGGCGATGCCTTGCATGGTGTCCGCCAGGTTCTGGACTGCTTCGTCGCTGTGCCGTGCGACTTCGGAGGTGGCGTGGGCCATCTGGGCTCCCTGACTTGCCGAGGTGGCGCTGTTCTGGATCGTGCCATTGATCTCTTCCATGGACGCGGCCGTCTGCTCCAGGCTGCTGGCCTGCGCCTCCGTGCGGGAGGAGAGGTCGTTGTTGCCGGAGGCGATTTCCTGCACGGCCACATCCAGATGCCCCACTTCCTGGCGGACATCGCTCACGACCGTGCGCAGGTTCACGCTGAGCTGGTTCAGTGCTTGCTGCAGTTTCCCCACAACGTCGGAGGCACCAGTTTCCACGCCGCGGGACAGGTCACCGGATGCGAGACGGTTGGCATCCCTGACCAGGCGATGCAGGGGACTGACTGCAAAGGCGCGGATGAGCGAGGCGCTGGCCAGCAGCGCCAGCAGCGCTGCACCCAGCACCACATAAGCCGGTGCGCCCAGAAAATGCGGGCTCACTGCTGCGGCAATCGCTGCGGCTTGTGTCAGCGCCAGCTTCGTGGCCAAGGTGGGCTGGCTCAGCCGTTTGAACCATCCGGTCAAGCCCTTGCGTACCACCAGGCCACCCTGGAGCCCCAGGTGCCGCTGCCCTGTCGCTTCCTGTCGCTTGAACTGCGTGTACAGCGCCTCGGCCGACCGGACCTGATCGCGGCTGGGAACCGTGCGCACCGACAGAAAGCCGGTGATCTGGGTGCCATCCATCATGGGGGTGGCGTTGGCCTGCACCCAGTAGTGGTCGCCGTCCTTGCGCCGGTTTTTGACGAGGCCGGTCCATGGCAGACCGGCCTGGATCGTTTCCCACATGTCGCGGAATGCCTCGGAGGGCATGTCGGGATGCCTCACCAGGTTGTGGGGCTGGCCCAGCAGTTCCTCGCGCTGGAAGCCGCTGACCTGGATGAATGCGTGGTTGCAGTAGGTGATGCGCCCCTTGAGGTCGGTCACGGACACGAGTGTTTCGTCGGGGGAGAAAGTGAACTCCCGCTGTGTGATGGGCAGATTGTTGCGCATGGGTGGCTTTTAGGTCTGTATGGTGGGTAACTCAAAGCCAGAGCCATCAGAGTGGCTACCAGTTTTGTGATTCAAATGATATTTTCATTTGATAACAATGTCAAATATGATTTTCCTGTGGCGCATTTGGGGCGTGGGAGGCTATCGGGCAAATCTGGAAGTTGTCGACGCTGACATTTCGGGCGTGAACACGATGCTGCGCCCCCGGCCTTGGGCCTTGGCGTGGTACATGGCGAGGTCGGCGCAGTGCATCAAGGCCTCGGGCTCCTGCGCATCCATGGGGTACATGGCGATACCCACGCTGCAGCCAGTCTGAACCGGGAAGCCATCGAGGTTGCGAGGGCTTGAGAGCGCGGCGATGAGCTTGGTGGCCACCATGACTGCGTCCAATAGCTCGTCGACCTCGCGCAGCAAAACGACAAACTCGTCGCCGCCAATGCGCGCAACGACGTCGCTGGCACGCACTTGGGCTGTCAGGCTCCCGGCCACATCGATCAGCAGCTTGTCTCCAATGGCATGGCCGAAGGTGTCGTTGACGGACTTGAAGCCATCAAGGTCCAGCAGTAGCAGCGCGACCCGCCGGCCAGCGCGCTGTGCATGCGCGATGGCGTGACGCAGGTACTCACTGAACAGCCAGCGATTGGTCAGGCCCGTCAGCGCGTCGTGCGTTGCCTGGTGCTGCATTTGCCGTTCGGACTGCTTCGCCTCACTGGTGTCTCGAACAAAGGCGATGGTGCCAACATGGCCTTCGCCATCCACACGGCTCAGTGCGATGTCTATCGGGACCTTGGTTCCGTCCTTGCGCAGCAGGGTCAGATCTCCCATGGTTCCCATGGGTCTGCGTTGGGGTTCGCTCGCATAGCGCTGCCTGTTTTCGACATGCAATCGGCGCAGGTCGGCCGGCAAGAAGAGCTCGACGGATTGCCCCAGCAGTTCATGGGGCTGGTAGCCTGACAGCGTGCACAGCGCCTCGTTGGCAAGCACGATGGTGCCGGCGTCCGATACGAACAGGATGCCGTCGGGCGCCTGTGTGACGATGAGCTCGGAAAGGTTCATGGGGCGCGGAATCCGTGGGTAGCCCTGCTGGGCGGTGCACCGGAACCGTTGTGGGGCCGGGTACCTTCCCATGGTCGGCCAAGTGCAGGTTCACCGGCTTGACGTGCATCAAGTCTTGCGTGCGCGTAGCCCGGGTGCTGCTGAATCAGTGACCCCTCCCACCCGCGGGGTGGGCCGACAAGCTTGGCAGCCAATTGCGCTGCGTGGCATATCCGCGCCCAGCTGCCAGCCCCGATGAAGGGTTGGCATGTGCTGGGCTTGTGCGTTCTATCCGATCGTCATCAGGCTCGCATTGCCCCCGGCCGCCGCCGTGTTCACGCTCAGCGCGCGCTCGATCACCAGGCGCTCCAGCGGCACCTCGGTGCTGCCCGGGGCCATGGCCGTCACGGCCACGATGGGGCCGGGGCGGCGGGCGAGCTGCTCGCACACGCTGCGCAGTTCGTCGGGGCTGCCGTGGTGCAGCACGGCGGCCAACTCGATGCTGCCGTCGGCCAGGGCATTGCCGGTGGTGCTGATGCGTGCCTGCACCTCGGCCGGGAGCGTGGTGCGCAGGGCGGTGTGGGCATCGGCCCAGACGGCCTTGCCGCCGCTGGCGAGCACGGCGGCCAACTGAGTCAGCAGTTCGTCCTGCGTGGTGGCGATGCACAGTACGGTGGCACGCGGCAGCAGGCTGTAGACATTGCGCTCGCCCGTGGGGCCGGGCAGGGTGCGTGCGGTGCCGCTCTGGCTTTCGGCGGCAAAGCGGCGGCAAGTGGCGGCCAGGGGCGCATGGCCCTGCATCTGCGCCCAGCGCTCCAGGGCACGCAGGGGCATGAGCAGGTGGTCGCGTGCGGCCATGTCGGCGGGCATGGCGCGGTCGGCGGCGGCAAAGGTCTGCGCCAGTGCGTTGGCCGGGCGCGCGGCCAGCAGGCGCAGCAGGTACAGCGGGCCGCCAGCTTTGGGGCCGGTGCCCGACAGGCCTTCGCCGCCAAAGGGCTGCACACCCACCACGGCGCCCACCATGTTGCGGTTGACGTAGACATTGCCGGCGTGCGCGCGGTCCACCACGCGGGCGATGGTCTCGTCGATGCGGGTGTGCACGCCCTGCGTCAGGCCGTAGCCGGTGGCGTTGATCTGGTCGAGCAATTTGTCGAGGTCGTTGCGCGCATAGCGCACCAGGTGCAGCACCGGGCCGAAGACCTCGCGCTGCAGCTCGCTGATGGCGTTGAGCTCGATCAGCGTGGGCGGCACGAAGGTGCCCAGGGCCGCCTCGGCACCATCGCTGCGGCAGTGCTGGAACACGCGCTGACCACGGCTTTTGAAGGCCTCGATGTGCTTGTTGATGCCGCCCTGGGCCTCGGCGTCGATCACCGGGCCCACGTCCACCGCCAGGGCTGCGGGGTTGCCCATGCGCAGCTCGCCCATGGCGCCCTTGAGCATCTCGACCACGCGGTCGGCGGCATCTTCCTGCACGCACAGCACGCGCAGGGCCGAGCAGCGCTGGCCGGCGCTGTCGAAGGCGGAGGACACGGCATCGGCCACCACCTGCTCCACCAGGGCCGAGGAGTCTACGATCATCGCGTTCTGCCCGCCGGTCTCGGCGATCAACGGGATGGGGCGGCCTGCGGCATCGAGCCGGCCGGCGATGGTGCGCTGCAGGATGCGCGCCACCTCGGTGGAGCCGGTGAACATGACGCCCATCACCCGGGTGTCGCCGATCAGGCGCGCGCCCACGGTCTCGCCCTGGCCGGGCAGCAGCTGCACCGCGCCGCGCGGCACTCCGGCCTGCCACAGCAGGCGCACGGCCTCGGCGGCGACCAGCGGCGTCTGCTCGGCCGGCTTGGCCAGCACCGGGTTGCCGGCGGCCAGCGCCGCAGCCACCTGGCCCATGAAGATGGCCAGCGGAAAGTTCCAGGGGCTGATGCACGCCACCGGGCCCAGCGGGATGTGCGTGGCGTTGTCGAAGGTGCCCTCGACCTGGGCCGCGTAGTAGCGCAAGAAATCCACGGCCTCGCGCACCTCGGCGATGGCGTTGCTGGCGCTCTTGCCGGCCTCGCGCATCAACAGGCCCAGCAGCGGCTGCATGCGCTCTTCGAGCAGGTCGGCCGTGCGCTGCAGGGTGGCGGCACGCTCGGCTGGGGCGGTGGCGGCCCAGGCGGGGGCGGCCGACTGTGCGTTCTTGAGTGCCTGGTCCACGTCGCCGGCCGTGGCTTCCTGCACCTGGCCAACCACATCACGCAGGCCGGCGGGGTTGCGCACGGGGATGGTCGTGCCGGTGGGCGCATCGGTGGCGAGCAGCGGGCCGGCCTTCCATTCGTGCAGCGCGCTGGCCTGCAGCGTGGCGGTCAGCTGTGCCAGCATGGCGTCGCTGGCGATGTCGAGCCCTTGCGAGTTGGCTCGGCCGTGGCCGTACAGCGCGCCCGGCAGCGGGATGCGTGGGTGGGGCAGGGCGGCCGTGCCTTCGCGGGCGGCGGCTTCATCCACTACCTGCACGGGGCTGCGCACCAGCTCGGCCAGGGCGATGGTCTCGTCGGCGATGCGGTTCACGAAGGAGGTGTTGGCGCCGTTTTCGAGCAGGCGGCGCACCAGGTAGGCCAGCAGCGTCTCGTGCGTGCCCACCGGGGCGTAGATGCGGCAGGGGCGGCCCAGCTTGCCGGCGCTGATGGTGCCCACCACCTGCTCGTACAGCGGCTCGCCCATGCCGTGCAGGCACTGGAACTCGTACTGCCCCGCGTAGTAATTGCTGCCCGCCAGGTGGTAGATGGTGGCCAGCGTCTCGGCATTGTGCGTGGCGAACTGCGGGTACACCGCCTCGGGTGCGGCCAGCAGCCTGCGCGCGCAGGCCACGTAGGAGATGTCGGTGTGCACCTTGCGCGTGTAGACCGGGTAGTCGGCCAGGCCGTCGATCTGGGCGCGCTTGATCTCGCTGTCCCAATAGGCGCCCTTGACCAGGCGCACCATGAGGCGGCGGCGCGTGCGCCGCGCCAGGTCGATCACGAAGTCGATCACATGCGGGCAGCGCTTCTGGTAGGCCTGGATCACGAAGCCGATGCCGTTCCAGCCCGCAAGGCTGGGCTCATGGCACAGGCGCTCGAGCAGGTCGAGCGAGATCTCCAGGCGGTCGGCCTCCTCGGCGTCGATGTTGATGCCGATGTCATAGCGCTTGGCCAGCTCGGTCAGGCGCAGCACCAGGGGGTAGAGCTCGTCCATCACGCGCGCGAACTGGGCCCGGCTGTAGCGCGGGTGCAAGGCCGACAGCTTGATCGAGATGCCCGGCCCTTCGTAGATGCCGCGCCCGGCCGATGCCTTGCCGATGGCGTGGATGGCCTGCTCGTACGAGGCGTAGTAGCGCTCGGCGTCGGCCGTGGTCAGCGCCGCCTCGCCCAGCATGTCGTAGGAGTAGCGAAAGCCCTCGGCCTCCATGCGGCGGGCGTTGGTCAGGGCCTCGGCAATGGTCTCGCCAGTGACGAACTGCTCGCCCATCATGCGCATGGCCATGTCCACGCCCTTGCGGATCAGCGGCTCGCCGCCCCGGCCGATGAGCCTGCCCAGCGATGCACCCAGGCTGCCTTCGCTGTGCGTGGCCACCAGCTTGCCGGTGATCAAGAGGCCCCAGGTGGCGGCGTTGACGAACAGCGAGGGGCTCTTGCCCAGGTGCGGCTCCCACTGGCCGTTGCTGATCTTGTCGCGGATCAGCGCGTCGCGTGTGGCTGCATCGGGAATGCGCAGCAGCGCCTCGGCCAGGCACATCAGGGCCACGCCCTCCTGGGACGACAGCGAGAACTCCTGCAGCAGCCCCTGCACGATGCCGGCACGGCCGCTGGCGGCCTTGCGCTGGCGCAGGGCGCCTGCAATGCGCAGCGCCAGTTGCTCTGAAGCGGCGGCCATGTCCTGCGGCACGCGGGCCTGGGCCAGCAGCGGGGCCAGGGCCTCGGGCTCGGGCCGGCGGCAGGCAGCAGTGATGGCGGCGCGCAGCGGGCTGGTCAGGGCGGGGCGTGGGGCGAAGTCTGCAAAAGCGGCGGAATGGGTCATGGCGGGTTCTCTGGTGAGAAATTCGGGCCCGACGGCTGCGGGCCCCACTAAATGGATCATCTCTGGACTTGCGGTGAATAAATGTTCGAAAATCGGCCTATCGAACGAATGAATCACTAGAGTCAATGACCAACGATGCCGATCTGGACCGTATCGACCGCCGGATCCTGTCGATCCTGCAGGATGACGGGCGCATTGCCAACCTCAAGCTGGCCGAGGCCGTGGCCCTGTCGCCCACGGCGGTCCTGGCGCGCGTGCAGCGGCTCACGCGCGACGGCTTCATCCTGGGCTACGAGGCGCGGCTGAACCCGCTCAAGCTCGGGGCGGGCATGCTGGTCTTCGTGGAGGTGCTGCTTGACCGCACCACGCCCAACGTGTTCGACCAGTTCAAGGCGGCCGTGCAGGTGCATCCCGAGATCATGGAATGCCACATGGTGGCGGGCGGCTTCGACTACCTGCTCAAGACCCGCTCGGCCGACATGAATGCCTACCGGGTGTTCGCCGGGGCGGTGCTCTGGCAGCTGCCGGGCGTGCGCGAGACACGTACCTATGCCGTGATGGAAGAGGTCAAGCACACCAACCACCTCGTGTTGCGGTAGGCACGCGCGCAACGCCATCATTGGCGAGTGCCCTGCAAGCCCGCATAATGGGTGCAATACCCGAAAGTCGCAGGAGGAGTTCTCATGTCCGCATTCAAATTCGCCGCAGCGGCCCTGGTGGCCGCCTGTTTCAGCCAGACCGCCTCCGCCGCCTGCTACGTGGTCTACAGCCCGGCCAAGGAAATCATCTACCGTGCGCCCGAGCCGCCGGTGGACATGTCGTTCCAGGTCCATGAAGTGCTGCCCCGCGTGGCGCCTGGCAGCACGCTGGTGTTCACGCTGGACAACTATGGCTGCGACCTGCGCATCAACGAACTGCCGCGCTTCGCACCTGCCCGCATGACCGGCCCTGGCGGGCGCCGCGCGCCGCGCGCCGACCGCGGCTGAGCCATTGCATCCGCGCACCCCGTGGACGGGTGCGCAGGACGGTTCGCAGCCTCTGAGACAATCGGAGGATGAGCGAACCCAAAGAATTGTCCCCCTCGTATGAACCCGCCGAGCAGGAAGCGGGAGAACTGCCGGAAGGCTGGCTGTCCGTGCAGTCCCTGGACCTCGAAGCCCAGGGCGTGGCGCGCCGGCCCAATGGCAAGGTGGTCTTCATCGACGGCGCCCTGCCGTTCGAATACGTCACCGCCAACACCCACCGCAAGAAGAACAACTGGGAGCAGGCCAGCCTGACGGCGATCCACCGTGAGTCGTCTCAGCGCGTGCGCCCGGGCTGCCCGCATTTCGGCCTGCATGCCGGCGCCTGCGGCGGCTGCAAGATGCAGCACCTGCACGTGGGCGGGCAGGTGGCGGTCAAGCAGCGCGTGCTCGAAGACAACCTCTGGCACCTGGGCAAGGTGCGCGCCGAGATGGTGCTGCGCCCCATCGAGGGCCCCGCCTGGGGCTACCGCTACCGTGCGCGCCTGTCGGTGCGCCATGTGATCAAGAAGGGCACGGTGCTGGTGGGCTTTCACGAGCGCAAGAGCCGCTACGTGGCCGATATGCAGACCTGCCCGGTGCTGCCCCCGCATGTGGACGCCATGCTGATGCCGCTGCGCGCGCTGATCGCCTCGATGGACGCACGCGACACCTGCCCGCAGATAGAGCTGGCCTGCGGCGACAGCGTGACCGCGCTGGTGCTGCGCCACCTGGAGCCGCTGAGCGCGGACGACCTCACCCGGCTGCGCGATTTCGCCACCGCCCACCAGGTGCAATGGTGGCTGCAGCCCAAGGGCCCCGAGACCGTGAAGCTGATGGACGAGTGCGGTGAGCAGCTGTCCTATGCGCTGCCGGACTTCGGCATCACCATGCCCTTCAAGCCCACCGATTTCACGCAGGTGAACCCGCACATCAACCGCGTGCTGGTCACGCGGGCGCTGCGCCTGCTGGACGTGCAAAAGCACGAGCGCGTGATCGACTGGTTCTGCGGCCTGGGCAATTTCACGCTGCCCCTGGCCACCCAGGGCCGCGAGGTGCTGGGCATCGAGGGCAGCGAGGCGCTGGTGGCGCGCTCGCGCGAGAACTACCGGCTCAACCAGGGCCTGGTGGCCGAGGGTGGCAAGGCCCTGGCGCCCACCGATTTCGTGGCCCGCAACCTGTTCGACATGACGCCCGAGATGCTGATTGCCGATGGCTCGGCCGACAAATGGTTGGTGGACCCGCCGCGCGAAGGCGCGTTCGCGCTGGCCAGGGCGCTGGCCGACATCGAGCAATCGCGCATCGGTGCCGAGGGCGCGGCGCCGCTGCCCCCAGGGGCCGAGCACTGGACGCCGCCCAAGCGCATCGTCTATGTGAGCTGCAACCCCGCAACGCTGGCGCGCGATGCAGGTCTGCTGGTGCACCTGGGTGGCTACCGCTGCACGGCGGCCGGCATGGTCAACATGTTCCCGCACACGGCGCACGTCGAGAGCATGGCGGTGTTCGAACGGGCTTGACCTGCGCCGCCGGGAGGCTGGATAAAAAAAGGAGCCTGCGGGCTCCTTTCGTTTTGGCGCTCAGTTTTCCCTGGCGGCCCTCGACGCGGCGCGCGCGGACGCCTCCGGCGGTGCAGCCTTGGTGATCACCGAGGGGCTGCCTTCAATCTTGTTCTCGCGCATGTACTGGTCCATCTCCTTCCACCCGTCGAAAACAGCCGCCTTGGTGGCCTTGGGGTTGAGGGTGTAGCAGTCTTCCACCCCGCGCAGCGCATGCCGGCAGGCGCCGCCGATGGCCTTGGCGTCGGCTTCCCGCTGGATGGCGCCCACATCCGGTCCGAGGCCCGGGATCTTGTCGCACCCGGCCAGTAGCAACGCGGCTACGGACGCGACCATGAGGCGCAGGATGGGGAGGGGGGCAAAGGGGGCAGTAGAGCGCATGTAGTCTCATTATCGGCAGCTGGCCAGCGGTATTGAGGGTTGACCATTGCGCGCGGTCAACAAAAAGGCTCCCGAAGGAGCCTCTTGGGGGAACGGTGCCAAAGGAGCTCAGTCCTTTTCGCCGCCCATGATGCCCAGCAGGGCCAGCAGGCTCTGGAACACGTTGAAGATGTCCAGGTACAGGGCCAGCGTGGCGCTGATGTAGTTGGTCTCGCCGCCGTCCAGGATCTGCTTCAAGTCATACAGCATGTAGGCGCTGAAGATGCCGATGGCTGCCACCGAGATGGCCATCATGCCGACCGAGGAGCCGACGAACACGTTGATGATGGCTCCGGCCATCAGCACCAGCGCGCCCACCATGAGCCACTTGCCCATGCCCGAGAGGTCGCGCTTGATCACGCTGGCCAGGGTGGCCATCACGAAGAACACGCCTGCGGTGCCGGCAAATGCGGTCATCACCAGGTCGGTACCGTTCTTGAAGCCCAGCACCATGCCGATCATGCGCGAGAGCATCAGGCCCATGAAGAAGGTGAAGGCCAGCAGCACGGGCACGCCGGCGGCAGAGCGCTTGGTCTTTTCGATCGCGTACATGAAGGCGAACGCGCCGCCCAGGAACACGATCAGGCCCACGCCGCCGCGCAGCGACTGCGTGATGCCCGTGGCGACGCCGATCCAGGCGCCCAGCACGGTGGGGATCATGCTCAGTGCGAGCAGCCAGTAAGTGTTGCGAAGCACCTTGTGGCGCTCTTCCTGCGAGATGCCATAGCCCGCAGAGCTCCCCAGGGTGGTGACTTGGTCATTCATCATCTTGTGTCTCTCCTTTGTGGCCTGCACGTCGCAGACTTGACAAATTCTAGGTGGTGGCGTTCCTGCAAATGGCAATACCCGCACCGGCCAACGGGCTTGCGATCTTTTCCAAGGGTGGGGCATTGCACCGGCTGGGTCAATATTCTTTCGCCCCAGGCAGTGCTTGTGGCCGCATCGGTAGCCGCTATGCTTGCCGGTTTCCATCCGGGGCCGCCCCGCGCGCCCCCTCAACCCTGGCATTGCACCCATGAAAACCAAGCACGAACTCGAACTGGCCGACGTCAAGGCCATTGCAGCCGCCGCCGAAGCCGAAGCGCTCAAGAACAACTGGGCCGTGACCATCGCCATCGTCGACGATGGTGGCCACCTGCTGTGGCTGCAGCGCCTGGATGGCGCAGCCGCCGTGTCTTCGCACATCGCACCCTCCAAGGCCCGCACGGCCGCGCTGGGCCGCCGCGACAGCAAGGTCTATGAAGACATCGTGAACGGCGGGCGCACCGCGTTCCTGAGCGCCCCGACCATCGACGGCCTGCTCGAAGGCGGCGTGGCCATCCTCAAGGACGGCCAGTGCCTGGGCGCCGTGGGCGTGAGCGGCGTGAAGTCAACCGAAGACGCGCAGGTCGCCCGTGCCGGCATCGCCGCCATCGGCCTGTGATCCGCGGCATGCCCTGCGGCATGCGCCCATGAAAAAACCGGCCGAGGCCGGTTTTTTTCGTTGGAGCTGCGAGCTGGCTCAGGCAGTTGCGTCCGCCATTGGGTGGGGCATGGCATGGCCGTTGTCGACGGGCGCTGCCGGCGCGGGCAACGGGCTGGCCACGGTGGGCCGGCGCACGGGGTGGCGCAGTGCGACCAGGCCCTTTTGCTCCAGGTCGATGCGTGGGGCGCTGGGCTGGCCCTTGAAATCGAGCCACTGGTGGTTCTCGTAGTCGTAGAGCTTGCAGGTGCGCATGGTGCGCAGCAGGGTGCGTACCGAGGCTTGCTCGATCACCAGCTTGTGGCCCACCAGCTCGTTCATGCGCTTTTGCGCGGCCAGCAGGTGGTACGAGGGGATGCCGGCGTGCGCGTGGTGCGCGGCGTGGTTGTAGACGTTGTTGACCACCTTGGAGATCCAGTCGGGCAGCACCCAGACCACCGAGCACACCTCGGGGCTGTGGCGGTTGTGGCGCAGGTCGTCGCTCTTGAACCAGGGGATGTTGGGGTGGGTGTGCATGATGTACAGCGAGGTGCTGCTCAGGAACATCAGCGTGAACAGGGGCAGCACCCAGCCCAGCAGCACGGCCTGCAGGGCCGTGACGGGGGCGAAGGCGGGCGAGCACAGCAGCAAGGCCACGTAGCTGCCGTGGTAGGCCAGCAGCAGGGCAGAGTACCTGCGCGACTCGGCTACCTGGTCCTTGGGCGTGCGCACGTTGGGGTACACGCGGGTCGGAAACCAGTGGATCGCGAAGTACAGCCACAGGCCGATACCGAGTGGCGCGCGGTAGATGTGCTCCAGCACCTTCCTGTGCCAGGGCAGCGCGTCGTAGCCGGCCTTGGAGTAGGGCGTGTAGTAGTCGAAGTGGTCGCCGTTGGTGTAGGGGTGGTGCACCTTGTTGTGGTCGTGCGACCACATGCGGTAGTTGTGCGTGGCGGGCACGCCGGCCACGAGCGCCAGCACCCAGTTCAGCCGTTTGGAGCGCGCCAGCGTGCCGTGCGCGGCATCGTGCGCCAGGGTGTAGAACGAGGACAGGCGCACGCCCGCCATCAGCGCGGCCACCACCTTGAGCCACATCGGCTCGGCCAGCAGCACGGTGGCGATGAAGGCCCAGTACAGCACATGGTCGCGCAGTACCAGGGTCACGCCCTTGCGGTCGCTGGGATTGGCGAAGGCCGAGAGCTCCTGGAGCAACTGGGCTTTGGAAATCTCGGGCCGGGCGGCGGTGGGCTGGGTCATGGGCTGTGCACTGGGTGGGCGGATGGCCCCTTGTGCGTCACGCCGGTGGCGTGTGGGTGGCCGCCAGATGGGATCTCTGTGGCGTGCGCGCAAAGGGGAGAAACGTCAAGAAGTGTTTCACACAGGACCCCGGATCCCGCGCCGGAACAGCAGGGTGAAATCCGCCCATTTCGGGCATTTGCCGGCAAGGATGCGCGGTGTCCCAAAAGAAAACGGCCCCGAAGGGCCGTTGGATGGGCGAGGGCCGTAGCGACGGCTGGCTCTGCTGAAGAAGGCTTCGGTGGAAAAAAAGGCCTGGCTACGCGGGACAATCTGGCCCGTTGGCTGGCAAAAACGACCCTTGCGGACTGGAAGCCCGGGAGTCGCCCCACGATGAAACCTGTTATTTGGTGAGGATCAGCTTTCCAAGCTTGGTGGCCTGCAGCCGGTATACCGAGCCGTTGTGGCTGATGGCCACGGCCTTCTGGCCCTGCAGCAGATCGTTGCTGTCCACGGCGGCCGCTCCATCCACTGCGGCAGCGCTGCGCAATGCGGCGGCCTGCTGCGGCTGCAGGGAGTCTGCAGAGGCGGGGCGCATGAGCGTGGCGGCAGTGAGGGTGGCTTGCATGGAAGGGTTCCTGGTACGTTGAATGGTGTACGGCCTGCTAATGATAGTGATTCGCAATTACTGGTCAAGTGATTTCGCACATTGAACGGTATGAATCCTGGTTGGTGCCCTGATCGGGGTGAACCACTGCGGCTTGTGCGCCACAGGCACCAAGCAAAACAGGCCCGAAGGCCTGTTGTTGCGTGGCAGAGGACTGCGCCTTGCGGGTGCAGGGCATCACTGTGGATCGGTCACGAAGCCGATCTTGCGCACGCCGGCGCGCTGGGCGCTGGCCATGGCCTGGGCCACGCGTTCGTAGCGCACTTCCTTGTCGCCCTGGATGTGCAGATCCGGCTGGGGCTGCTTGGCCCCTTCGGCCTGCAGACGGGACTGCAATTCCTCGTCGCTCACCTGCGAGCCGTTCCAGTAGTACTTCCCGTCGGCCGCCACGGACAGGCGCACGGTTTCGGGCTTGATGTTCTCGGGCTGGTTGGTGGCGCGCGGCAGGTCCACGTTCACCGAGTGCTTCATGACGGGCACGGTGATGATGAAGATGATGAGCAGCACCAGCATGACGTCCACCAGCGGCGTCATGTTGATCTCGTTCATCACGTCATCGGCGTCGTCTTGCGTTCCGAAGGCCATGGCTTAGCCGCCTTTCTTCATGGGCAGCACCTTGCCCTGCTCGCCGCCGCCAGCGGACACGCGGGCGCCGGTGACGAAGTAGGCATGCAGGTCGTGCGCAAAGCTGTTGAGGCCGCCCAGGATGGACTTGTTGCCGCGCACCAGCGCGTTGTAGCCCAGCACGGCGGGGATGGCCACGGCCAGGCCCAGGGCAGTCATGATCAGCGCTTCACCGATGGGGCCGGCCACCTTGTCGATGGTGGACTGGCCCGAGGTGCCGATGGCCAGCAGGGCGTGGTAGATGCCCCAGACGGTGCCGAACAGGCCAATGAAGGGGGCGGTGGAGCCGACCGAGGCCAGGATGGCCAGGCCCGATTGCAGGCGTGCGGTGAACTCGTCGATGCAGTTGCGCAGGCAGCGCGTGACCCAGTCGCTCACGTCCAAGCTGTCGTGCAGGTGGGCCTTGGTGTTGCGGTGGTGGGCCGTGGCTTCGCGGCCTTCCAGTGCCAGGTGGCGAAACGGGTTGGTGTTGTCCTGGCCCAGCTTGGTCAGGCCGGCGGCAAAGTCTTCGCTGTGCCAGAAGTCCTGGGCAGAGCGCGTGTGCTTCTTGAACTTGATGATGTCCAGGGCCTTGATGATGATGACGATCCACGAGGCGAGGGACATGCCCAGCAGCAGCACGGCCACTGCGCGGGTGACAAAGTCACCCTGGATCCAGACGTTGGCGATGCCGAATTGCGATTCCATGAGAACTCCTGATGATTATTCGAGAACAAAATTAACGGGCTGCATGTACCACATGGCTTCAGGCACTCCATTGCGTTTGCCTGGCACAAAGCGCCAGCGCGTGACCGCTTCCTGGGCCTGGCGGTCCAGCCGGTCATAGCCGCTGGACTTGTTGATTTCGACCTTCTGCGGCACGCCATCGGTGCCGATGAGCACGCGCAGGATGACCTTGCCCTGCTCGCCCATGCGCTTGCTGATGGCCGGGTAGCTGGGGGAGGGGTTGTTCAGGTGGGCCGCGTCGCTCGACGGCAGCTCGATCTTGGGTGGGGCGGGAGGGGCGGGCGGTGCCGGTGGCGGCGCCTGCACGGCCACGGGCGCCTCGATGGGCGGGGCAGGCGGCTGCGGTGTGGTCACGCCCGTGGGGGCATTGGGCGCGGGCGTCGGGTCGGCAATGGCCACGGGCATGGGGGCCGGGCGCGGGGCCTTCACCTGCGGGGCGGGCCTGGGTGGTGGCGGCACCGGTGGCTTGGGCGTTGGCGGCTCTATCTTGGGGGCCGGCGGTGCGATGAATTCGCTGAGCAGCTCTGCTGGCACGATGACTTCTGCCGCGCGGCGCAGCAGGCCCGACTGCAGCGCCCAGATGCCGGCCACGTGCAGCAGCACGACGGAACCTACGATCACGGTATTGCGGCTGACGCCCCCGGGAGGGGCAAAACGATCAGGGTGAGACATAAGTGTGATGGCAGCTGCCGCCGCTTGCACGGCAAACGGCACAGGCCTGTGAGACCTTGATTATTTACGGAAGATCCACCAGGCCGAGCCTGCGACGAGGATCAGGCTGCCGGCGAGTGTCGAGAGGAGTTCCATGCCCTGCTTTCCATGATGGAGCTGGCAAGCTGGATCGTCTGGGGCGCTGCCTCGTTGTGCAGGGCGGCGACCGGACTCGATGCACTGCACTGGGCCACCACGTCGCGGGCGCAGCTTTCGCAGCATCCGCATTGGGTGGCGACGCCCAGTTCGAACTGGATTTCATCAAAGCTCATGCCTGCACGGGCGTGGCGGGCGATCTCGCGGTCAGAAATCCGGCGGCAAACACAGACGATCATGGCGGCAGGCAGTGGTGGCTGGCTGGTAGAAGATGAGCGATTATAAATGCGAATTTTTCGCATTTGCAATAAATCAATTCTGTCAGGAGGGGAAAACCCGATAGTCCGCGTCGAGATCGGCTCCCAGCAAGGCCGGCGAGGCATCGGCCAGCGTGGCGCAGCCGGTGAGCGCCATGGCGATTTCCAGCTCATCGCGCAGCAGGCGCAGCACATGCGCCACCCCGGCAGCGCCCGCGTTGGCCAGGCCCCACACCACGGGGCGGCCCACCAGCACCGCAGATGCGCCCAGTGCCATGGCCTTGAGCACATCGGTGCCCCGGCGGATGCCGCCGTCCACCAGCACCGGCAGGGCCCCATGCACCGCCTGCACGATGCGCGGCAGCGCGGTGGCCGTGGCGGGGGCGGTGTCGAGCGTGCGCCCGCCATGGTTGGACACCACCAGGCCCGCCACCTGGAGGCTGGCGGCCTGGCGGGCATCTGCCGGGTGCAGCACACCCTTGAGCAGCACCGGCAGGCGGGTGATGGACTGCAGCCAGGCCACGTCGTCCCAGGTGGGCGCCTGGTGCAGCAGGGCATCGAACAGGGCGCTCTGGCCGGGCTGCAGCGCCACGGGCGGCGCCGGCGGCATCTGGGCCAGGTTCACGGCGTCGATGCCGGGCGGCAGGCGAAAGCCCGCCCGGCGCTCGCGGTCGCGCGCGCCGCTGGAAGGCGCATCCACGGTCAGCACCAGGGCCTCGTAGCCGGCGGCTTCGGCACGCTCCACCAGGGCGCGGGTGAATCCCCGGTCGTGCTGCAGGTACAGCTGGAACCACAGGGGCCCGCGCCCGGCATCGTTCAGCACGGCCTGGGCAATGGTTTCCAGCGGCAGCGTGGCCTGGGTGCTGAGCACCAGCCCGGCGCCCATCGCCGCAGCCGCGTAGGCGGTGGCCAGCTCGCCATCGCCATGGGCCATGCGCTGAAAGGCCACGGGCGCCAGCAGCACCGGGTGGGCCAGCGTGCGGCCGAGCAGCTCAATGCGCGTGTGGCCGCCAGCCAGGAGGCGCAGCACGCGCGGCCACAGGGGCAGTGCGTCCCAGGCGCTGCGGTTGGCGCGCAAGCTGATTTCGTCGGCCGCACCGCCGGCAAAGTAGGCCCAGGCGTTGTCGTCCAGGTGCTGCCTGGCGTGCTGTTCGTGATCCGCCAAGCTGGCGATGCCAGGGGGAAGCTGTTGGCGTGATGGAACGTAGGTCATGAAGTGACAGAAGAACCTGGCGTCAGGTCACACATCGGACCACATGCGCAGCAGATTGTGGTACGTGCCCGACAGCGTGATCACCGAAGGGTGTGTTTCGCCCACGCTCTGTCTGAGCCGCAGCAGCGCCATGTCCATGTCGAACAGCAATTGCCGCTGCTCCAGGCCGCGCACCATGCTTTCCACCCAGAAGAAACTGCTGATGCGATGGCCGCGGGTAACGGGCAACACCTGGTGCACGGTGCTGCCGGGGTACATGACCATGTCGCCAGCTGGCATCTTGATGCGTTTTTCACCCCAGGCCTCGGTGGCCACGAGTTCGCCGCCTTCGTACTCGTCCGGCGGCGTCAGGAACAGCGTGCACGACAGGTCGCTGCGCATCCACGCGTTGTCGGCCCTGGAGTGCATGACGGCGCTGTCCACATGGTCGCCATAGTAGTTGGCACCGTCTGCGTAGTGGTTGAACAGAGGGTTGTAAATGCGCCGAGGCAGGGCGGCTGAAAAAAACAATGCGTTGCGGGCGAGCGCCGCCTTGACCAGACCCTGCAGCTGGCCCGAGAGCTCGCTGCCTTGCGAAAGCTGCAGATTGTTCTTCTGGTGCACGGCTTGGCCGCCCGCGCTGCGGGCTCCATCCACCCACGGGGTGTCGGGTGCCCAGAGCTTTTGCCGAAAGAGCGCGATTTCTTCGGCCGTCAGTACATTCTTGATGTGCAGGAACATGGGGCCTGATTGTGACTCCGCCCCGGTGAAGGGGGCGGAGCCATCTCGTCACATCATCAGAAGCGCGTCTTCAGCGTCATCTGCACGGAGCGTGGCACGCCTGGCGTGTAGAAGCCGCGGTACAGGCCGTCTGCATAGGTGCGGTCAAACACGTTGTTCACGTTCAGCTTCAGCGAGGTCTTGTCGTCGAAGGCGTATTCGACCATGGCATCCATTACCGCAAAGCCGCTGGCGTACACCGCGCGCGAGCCTTCGGGGTTCTGCTTGCCGCGGTAGGTCAGGCCTGCACCCAGGCGCAGCTTGGCGGTGAGGGCATAGGTCGTCCACACGCTGCCGCTGTGCTTGGGCGTGAGGCCGGGGCGGTCGCCCTGTACCTGCGCGCCGCCACCATTGGCTGCCAGCGCCACGTTGCTTTGGTCGATCTTGGCCGAAGGAATCCAGGTGTGGTTGGCGAACAGCTCCCACTGGGGTGTCAGGCGGCCCGCCAGATTGAACTCCATGCCGGTAGCGTGGCGCTTGCCGGACAGCAGCTCCTGCTGGGCTGCGGTATCGGGGTCGGTGTTGCGCTCGTTGTACTTCTGGCTATAGAAGGCGGCGACACCCAGCAGCGCGCGGCGCTCGAACAGTTCGAACTTGCTGCCGATCTCGAAGTTGCGGCTCTTCTCAGGCGGGGTGTTGGCCGTGCGGGCGGTGCCGTTGCCGGGGTTGCCGAACTGGTAGGTGTCGCCCGAGGTGTTGTACGACGTGCCGAACGATGCGTAGTACGAAGCCAGCTCGTTGGGCTGGAACACCAGGCCTAAGCGGGGGCTGAACAGGCTGTCGGAGCGGGAGTTGCTCAGGGCCCCGGTCGCGTTGTTGTAAGACGCCTTGAAGTCGTCATAGCGCAGGCCGGCCACCAGCTTCAGCGTGTCGTTGAGCGAAACCGTGTCCTGGAAGTACAGGCCCAGGTTGCGCGAGGCGAAGGTGTTCCACTGCAGCGGTGCGCGGCCATCGGCCACCCAGGCGCCATCGTTGGGTGAACCCACGGTGGTGTTCGGACGTGGCGTGGTGTTGGCGTAGTTCTGATTGCGCTTGGCATCGTCGTCGTAGTAGTCCACGCCGGCCAGTACCGCGTGCTTGCGGCCACCCCAGTTGAAGGTGTTGTTGTAGTCGCTTTGCACCTGCAGCACTTCGCTTTCGCCCAGGCGGCCCTTGGAGCCACGGGTCAGCACGGTGTCGCCGTTGATCTGGTCCAGCGTGAGGGCGCCGTTCTGGAAACCGATGGTGCTGGCCAGCAGGTCGCGCTCGTACTTGCCGTAGCGCAGGCGCGTGGTCAGCTCGCCGTTGTCGTCAAAACGGTGGATGTGTCCCAGCGTGACGTACTGCGAAGAAGTGTTGTTGTGGTCGCTGGCCAGGCCGTAGTAGTTGCGCGCCTCCAGGGGCGTGTTGATCTTGCCGTCGACCAGGCGCCAGGGGTGGTTGTACAGCGGGCGGCCTTTGGATTCGAAATAGTACAGCCCGATCGAGAACTCGTCGCGTGTACCGATACCCCAGGCGAAAGTGGGCGCAATGCCACGTTTGTCCTGCTTGGCGCCGTAGTTGTCGTACTCCTGCACCATGGCGTTCAGGCGGAAGGCCGCGTTCTCGCCGGTCTTGAAGTTGAAGTCGCCCGTGGCGCGGTGGTATTGGCCGGTGCCGAAGGTGTAGGCAGCCTCGTGCTGGTCGATCAGCAGCGGGTACTTGTTCACCTGGTTGACCACGCCGCCGGTCGATCCCTTGCCGAACAGCATCGAGGCAGAGCCCTTGAGCACTTCGATGCGATCGTTGTTGAACGTGTCGCGCTCGATCAGCGGTGCGTCCTTCATGCCGTCCACATAAATGTCGCCGGCCTGTCCCAGGGAGAAGCCGCGCAGGCGCACGTCTTCCTCGCCTGTTTCGCCGGACAGGAAGGTCACGCCTGCGGTGGTGCGCAGCACCTCGCGGAAGTCGTCCTGGTTGCGGTCGTTCATGAGCTTTTCGGTGAACACCGTCACGGACTGGGGAATGTCCTTGATGTCCTGGTTGCCCTTGCCGACCGTGGTCTTCTTGAGCAGCAGGGTGTCCTTGCCTTGCACTTCGGCAGCTTCCTTGACCGTCACCGTGCCCAGGGTGGGCGCGGCGGTCTGCGCCCAGCTGCTCACCGATGCGGCCAGCATGAGGGCGCCCAGGGGCAGAAGGCCCTTGTCGGACGTGAAGGAGGTGGTGGCTGCAGCGGTGTGTGCAGCGGCGGCGGCGCGCGCAGCAGGCTGCGCTGCACGGCGGATGTTTTTCTTGGCCAAGGTGGCTTCTCCAACGGAACAAAAGGGTCGCTGCGGGGCCCGCGGCGGGGGTGTTCAGAAGCAGTGGCTGGCAGGCGGCGTGCAGGGCAGGAGTTCTGCAAAGGGTGCAGTGGCTGGCAACGGCAGATCGCGTGCGTGGCTGTGCTTCAGGGCGTCGGAATATTAATCTTATTGCGTATTATTCATATTCACAGTGTTGCTTCTTTGCAACGATCCTGAATGGCTTTCGCGAAAATGACGCAAAAAAGCCGGCGCGAGGCCGGCTTTTCAGAGAGTGCGGGGTGCGCTCTGTGCGCTTGCGTGCTTACTTGACGTGCTTGCCGATCAGGCCAGCCAGTTCAAACATCGACACCTGGGGCTTGCCGAAGAGCTCCTTGAGCTTGGCGTCTGCATTGATGTTGCGCTTGTTCGCAGCATCTTGCAGGTTGTTGGCCTTGATGTAGACCCACAGCTTGCTGATGATCTCCGTGCGTGGCAGCGGTGCCGAGCCGACCACAGCCGCGAGAGCGGGGCTGGGGGTGAGGGCCTTCATGAACGCAGCGTTGGGCGTGCGCTTCTTGGCAGGAGCCGCCGCCTTGGTGGCGGGCGTCTTGGCTGCGGGTGCTGTTTTTGCCGGAGCCTTTTTTGCAGTTGCCATGTTGGATTTTCCTTGTTGGAAGTAGATTGTCTGACCAGTGAAAGCCTAGCCTCTCTGCTGGCAGGCCGATGCTACTGGGAAAAAAACGCGTTTCCAAGGGAGAAAACGCTTTTTTTGCCTCGATTTGTTGCTTGGGTGCCCCAGGGAAGGTAAAGCTCACCGTTTTGGTGCTTTCCCTAGGGGGAAAGTGGGTCCTGGCGATTTATGCGGGTGCGGGCGCCACCCGACCACAGTGCATGACAATGAAAGGCGCTGAGTGTCCGCGCAGCACCCTCTTTTCTTCTGGTCTTTTTTGCACGAAAGGTCTTTGCAACATGACAGCCCCCTCCTCTGCAGCCTTCAGCACCTGTGATTTCTGCGACGCGCACAAGGGCGACGACAGCGGTGCCTTTCGAGTGCTGCCCCCGGTGTTCCAGGACCTGGGCGGTGTGGCCGCCTTCAGCGGACCGGTGAGCACCGTCAAATGCTTCGAAGACAACACCCTGGTCAAGGCCGCCGTCGATTCCCCCGGCAACGGCCGCGTGCTGGTGGTGGATGGCGGCGGCTCGCTGCGCCGGGCGCTGGTCGGCGGCAACCTGGCCGCTGCGGCCGCGCGCAATGGTTGGGCGGGCGTGGTGGTGGACGGCTGCGTGCGCGACATCGCCGAGCTGCGTGCTGCGTCCGTCGGCATCCGTGCCTTGGCCCTGATGCCCCTGCCCACCGAGAAGCGCAACGAGGGCCAGCGCGACGTGGCCGTGCAGATCCAGGGCGTCTGGGTGCGCCCGGGGGACTGGCTCTACGCCGATGCCGATGGCATTGTGGTCAGCGCAGGATTGCTTTCAGCCTGATTGCCTGCCCACGCGCCAGGCCAGGCGTGAGGGCAGGGTAGCCAGCAGCACGCTGGCCAGCGCGATGCCGAAGGCCAGCAACTGCAGGCCGCTGAGCGATTCGCCGAGCACCAGCACGCCCACCAGGGCCGCGCTCACGGGCAGCAGCACGGTGAATACGCCGCCCTGTGCGGCGGGCACCACGCGCAGGCCCGTCATCCACAGCCACACCGTCCAGATGCTGGCGGCCAGGGCGTAGAACACCAGCAGCACCCAGGTGCCCCAGCCCACGGCGGCAAAGTCGAAGTGCCACGCCGCGTACAGGCCCAGGGGCATGGACAGCGTGAAGCCCCACAGGTTGATGATGGAGGTGATGCGCTTGGGCCCCAGCGCGCCCGTGAGCTTCTTGCCGATCACGGAGTACGCCGCCTCGCACACCACGGCGCCCAGCAGCAGCAACTGGCCCAGCCAGGCCAGGTCGGCCTTGCCTGCAGGCGCATCGGCACCTGCCGGGCCTGCATGGCCGGCGCTGGGGCTTGCCAGGGCAAACAGGGCAATGCCCACCACGGCGCAACCCACGGCCACCCAGGTGCGCGGCGCCACCTTCTCGCGCAAAAAGGCCCAGCTCATCACCGCCACCGCCGCCGGCATGCTGGCCATGGTGACGCCGGCCGATACCGCATTCGTCAGGCTCACGCCGTAGATCATGCAGGCGGTGAAGAGGAAGTTGCCCAGGAAGGATTCGAGGAACAGCAGGCGCCTGGTCTGCGCCGTCATCGGTGGCTCGTCGGCCGGCTTCTTGAGCCAGTGCAGCATGGCCAGGCCGCCGATGCCAAAGCGCATCCACGCGAGCAGGAACACCGGCAGCACAGCCGCCAGCGGCTTGGACAGGGCGACATAGCTGCCCACCAGCGACATGCTGAGGGCCAGGCAAAGGTAGGCAACGGTGCGGCTGGGGGCGGTCATGGGGCAGAGGGAGGCTTGCGCACCCGCGTTCCGATACGGTGCACCGGGGTCGCGAGCGGGATGGAGGTGTCGGCAGAGCGACCCCGCGATGATTGCACAGGCGCTAAGCTCCTTTGGGTTCACGGCGCAGATCTGGCGCCGCTCTTTTTTCAAACCCTTGTTCCGAGGAATACCCCATGCGCAGTGTCGTTTTCGAATCCTTTGGCGAGCCTTCCGAAGTGCTGGTTCTGGCCGACCGCCCAGAGCCCGAGCCCGCAGCCGGCCAGGTGCGTGTGCGCATGGCGATGTCGCCGATCCACAACCATGACCTGGCCATCATCCGCGGCAAATATGGCTACAAGCCGCCGCTGCCGGCGGTGCCGGGCACGGAGGCGGTGGGGGTGGTCGACGCGCTTGGCGAGGGCGTCACGCACCTCAAGACCGGCCAGCGCGTGATGCTGGCCGGCGCCAGCGCCACCTGGGCCGAGTTTTTCCTGGCCCAGGGCGCCAAGCTGATCCCCGTGCCCGATGCGGTGTCCGACGGCCTGGCCTGCCAGCTGATCGCCATGCCCCTGTCGGCCGCCATGCTGCTGGAAGACCTGCAACTGCAGCCGGGCCAGTGGATGGTGCAGAACACCGCCAACGGCGCCGTGGGCAAGACCGTGGCCATGCTGGCCCAGGCGCGCGGCGTGAAGGTGGTGAACCTGGTGCGCCGCGACGCGGGCGTGGCCGAACTCGATGCCCTGGGCATTGCCAACGGTGTATCGACCGAGCAGGCAGGCTGGGAGGAGCGCGTGCAGGCCATTACCGGCGGTGAGCCCATCGTGCGTGCGGTGGACTCCATCGGCGGCGACGCCGCCAACCAGATCATGAACGTGGTGGCGGCGGGCGCCACGCTGGTGTCGTTTGGCGCCATGTCGGGCCAGCCGCTGGTGCTGAGCGCCAACAACCTGATCTTCAAGCAGGCCACGGTCAAGGGCTTCTGGGGTGCCAAGCGCTCCGAGGCCACGCCACCGGCTGAGATGGCGCGGCTGATCGGCGAGCTGATCCGCCTGGCCGCCAGCGGCGAACTGCGCCTGCCCGTGGAGGCCTCTTTCGACATCGCGGATGCGGCCAGGGCGGCTGCCGCCAGTGATGTGCCGGGCCGCGCCGGAAAGATCACGCTCACCGCGTGACGGTTGTCCCAACAAAGGATCTGCACGATGCCTGACGCATCCCCTCTCTCTGGCCCGCTGCGCTGCGTGTTCGTGTACGGCACCCTGCGCAAGGGCGGCTCCAACGACATCACGCGGCTGCGGCCAGCGCCGCGCTTCGTCGGCATGGCGCGCCTTGCGGGCACGCTGTACCACCTGAGCGCCTATCCCGGGCTGCTGCTGGGCGGTGCCGTGGATGTCGTGGGGGAGGTCTACGCCATCGAGCCGGCGCTGGAGCAGCGCCTTGATGGGATCGAGGAAATCCACGGAAGACCTGATGACGAGTATTTCAAGCGCGAGGTCACCCTGGACGTGGATGGCCAGGCTGTCGATTGCCTGGTGTACGAGATCAACCCCGGCCGAGTGACCTCTGCCGCGCGCATCGAGGGCGGCGACTGGATGCTCGAATTGTCACGCTCTGTAAGGAAATGAGGCTGCGGGCAAGGCGGTAGCTGGGAGAGCTGCCTGCTGTGCCTGAGGGCGTGGACTTCTTGCGTGACGGAATCCATGCAATTTCACATTGCAAAAATTGCTTTTGGCGATATGGAATGCAAGAATGTTGCGGTGCGGCAATTTCTCTCAATACGAGAAAACGGTTTTCACATTGAGGAATTTGAAGCATAAGGTGTTGTTTTAAAAGAAAAAAATTTATCTCTTATATAAGACATAAGAGCTTGTGCAACTCTTATAGAAGACTTAAAGTTCTCTCCATGGGCCGCAGACGCAGCCCGGTGTTTTCAACCAACCTCAGGAGTAAACCCCATGCCCCAATCCTTCAACGAACAACTGAGCCGCGAACAGCAGATTGCCGCCCTGGAAAAAGACTGGGCCACCAACCCCCGCTGGAAGGGCATCAAGCGTGGCTACTCCGCTGCCGACGTGGTGCGCCTGCGCGGCTCGTTCCAGGTCGAATACACGCTGGCCCGCCGTGGTGCCGAGAAGCTGTGGGACCTGGTGAACAACGAACCCTACGTGAACTGCCTGGGCGCGCTGACCGGTGGCCAGGCCATGCAGCAGGTGAAGGCCGGCATCAAGGCCATCTACCTGTCGGGCTGGCAAGTCGCTGCCGACAACAACGAATACTCGGCCATGTACCCCGACCAGTCGCTGTACCCCGTCGACTCGGTGCCAAAGGTCGTGGAGCGCATCAACAACTCTTTCACCCGTGCGGACGAAATCCAGTGGTCCAAGGGCATCAACCCCGGTGACAAGGCCTATATCGACTACCACGCACCCATCGTGGCCGATGCCGAAGCCGGTTTCGGCGGCGTGCTCAATGCCTACGAACTGATGAAGGCCATGATCCGCGCCGGCGCCGGTGGCGTGCACTTCGAAGACCAGCTGGCTTCCGTGAAGAAGTGCGGCCACATGGGCGGCAAGGTGTTGGTGCCGACCGTGGAAGCCTGCCAGAAGCTGATTGCTGCCCGCATGGCTGCCGACGTGTACGGCGTGCCCACCCTGGTGATCGCCCGCACCGATGCCGAAGCCGCTGACCTCTTGACCAGCGACTACGACGAGAACGACAAGCCCTTCCTGACCGGTGAGCGCACCGCCGAAGGCTTCTACAAGACCAAGAAGGGCATGGACCAGGCCATCTCGCGCGCCGTGGCCTATGCCGAGTACGCCGACCTGGTGTGGTGCGAAACCGGCACGCCGGACCTGGAGTTCGCCAAGAAGTTCGCCGATGCCGTGCACGCCAAGCACCCCGGCAAGATGCTGGCCTACAACTGCTCGCCTTCGTTCAACTGGAAGAAGAACCTGGACGACGCCACCATCGCCAAGTTCCAGCGCGAGCTGGGCGCCATGGGCTACAAGTACCAGTTCATCACGCTGGCTGGCATCCACTCCATGTGGTACAACATGTTCGATCTGGCCCAGGACTACGTGGCCCGCGGCATGTCGGCCTATGTGGAAAAGGTGCAGGAGCCCGAGTTCGCAGCCCGCGACCGTGGCTACAGCTTCGTGTCGCACCAGCAGGAAGTGGGCACTGGTTACTTCGACGAAGTGACCACCGTGATCCAGGGTGGCAAGTCCAGCGTGACCGCGCTGACCGGCTCGACTGAAGAAGAGCAGTTCCACTGATCTGCAGTCCCCCGCCAAGGGGGATGGGCAGACTGCAAGAAGCCACCCTGCGGGGTGGCTTCTTGCTTTGGGCTTCCGGGTTTTGCGGGGGCGTGCCTGTTGTCGGGGCGCGACTGGCGGAGGCGCCATGTGGCCTGCGCCGTGCACCCTTCGGCGAACATGGTTAAAATGGCGCCATCAACTGTTTGATTTCCCACAAGGGCGAGAAAGGCAATCTGGTTATGACACCGCGAACTA
The DNA here is from genome assembly GCF_964253305.1 of Acidovorax sp. LjRoot66. NCBI lineage: Bacteria > Pseudomonadati > Pseudomonadota > Betaproteobacteria > Burkholderiales > Comamonadaceae > Acidovorax > Acidovorax sp. LjRoot66. The sequence goes on along the minus strand of NZ_CAXUQU020000001.1, from coordinate 4,663,678 downwards.
CAACGGAGTTCTCCACCGGCCACTAGTGGCTGGCCGTTCGCGCCTGCACGAGATTCACCTCTCCCCAATCAAAAGCGCGGCCGGTTCCGCGCTTTTTTGTTTTCCGATTCCGGCCGGCGTGCGCCGCAGCACCTGCCCCGTGATCGCCCCCCCATACCCACATCCACGGACAAGAGACCCCTCATGATTCACATCACGCTCCCCGACGGTTCGCAGCGAGAGTTTCCCGGCCCGGTCACGGTCGCCGAAGTGGCGGCCTCGATCGGCGCTGGCCTGGCCAAGGCGGCCCTGGCTGGCAAGATCGGCGACAAGGTGGTGGACACCAGCTACCAGATCACGGCCGACAGCCCGCTGGCCATCGTCACGGCCAAGGATGCCGATGGCCTGGACGTCATCCGCCACTCCACCGCCCACTTGCTGGCCTATGCCGTCAAGGACCTGTTCCCCGAGGCGCAGGTGACCATCGGCCCGGTGATCGAGAACGGCTTTTTCTACGACTTCGCGTACAAGCGCCCCTTCACGCCCGAAGACCTGGTGGCCATCGAAAAGCGCATGGCCGACCTGGCTGCCAAGGACGAGCCCGTGGTGCGCCGCGTGCTGCCGCGCGACGAGGCCGTGGCCTACTTCAAGGGCCTGGGCGAGAACTACAAGGCCGAGATCATCGCCAGCATCCCGAGCAACGAGGATGTGAGCCTGTACCGCGAAGGCAATTTCGAAGACCTGTGCCGCGGCCCCCACGTGCCCAGCACCGGCAAGCTCAAGTTCTTCAAGCTCATGAAGGTGGCCGGCGCCTACTGGCGCGGCGACCACCGCAACGAGATGCTGCAGCGCATCTACGGCACGGCCTGGTCCACCAAGGACGAGCTGCAGCAGTACCTGACCATGCTGGAAGAGGCCGAAAAGCGCGACCACCGCAAGCTTGGCCGCGAACTCGACCTGTTCCACATGGACGAGCATTCGCCCGGCACCGTGTTTTGGCACCCCAAGGGCTGGGCCCTGTGGCAGGAGGTGGAGCAGTACATGCGCCGCGTCTACCGCAACAACGGCTACCAGGAGGTCAAGGGTCCGCAGATCCTGGACAAGCAGCTGTGGGAGAAGACCGGCCATTGGGACAAGTACCACGAGAACATGTTCACCACCGAGTCGGAAAAGCGCGAGTACGCGCTCAAGCCGATGAACTGCCCCGGCCACATCCTGATCTACAAGCAGGGCATCAAGAGCTACCGCGATCTGCCGCTGCGCTACGGCGAATTCGGTGCCTGCCACCGCAACGAGCCCACCGGCGGCCTGCACGGCATCATGCGCGTGCGCGGCTTCACGCAGGACGATGGCCACATCTTCTGCACCGAAGAGCAGGTGCTGGAGGAGTGCGCCAACTACACGGCGCTGGTGCAGAAGGTCTACAAGGACTTCGGCTTCACCAACATCATCTACAAGGTGGCTACGCGCCCCGAGGCGCGCATCGGCACCGATGAGTCGTGGGACCGCGCCGAAAAGGCGCTGATGGACGGCCTGCGCCATTCGGGCTGCGAATTCGAGATTGCCGAAGGCGAGGGCGCCTTCTACGGCCCCAAGATCGAGTACACGCTCAAGGACGCGCTGGGCCGCCAGTGGCAATGCGGCACGATGCAGATCGACCCGAACCTGCCCGAGCGCCTGGACGCCGAGTACGTGGCTGAGGACGGCAGCCGCAAGCGCCCCTTGATGCTGCACCGCGCCACCGTGGGCAGCATGGAGCGTTTCATAGGCATGCTGATCGAGCACTATGCCGGCGCCTTCCCCCTGTGGCTGGCCCCGGTGCAGGTTGCGGTGCTCAATATCACCGACGCGCAGGCCGATTACTGTCGCGAAATTGTTGAACGGCTGCAAAAAGCACTGCCGAATCAAGACCTTAGGGTGGCCGTGGATCTGCGCAACGAGAAGATTACGTATAAAATACGCGAGCATTCGTTGCAAAAGCTGCCGTATATCCTCGTCGCGGGCGACAAGGAGAAGGCCGCAGGCGCCGTTGCAGTGCGCGGCCGGGGCAATCGTGACCTCGGAGTGATGTCCATCGAAGCGTTCGCTGAGTTGATCGCCAAGGACATCGCCACCAAAGCCTGAGTTTGATTCAAAACCGGCTTTGTCGCTTGCCAGCTGTACGGTTGTAGCTACAATTTTTGTAGTATTTTGATTGAAGGAAGATAGCCATCGCTACTGAATTTCGTGATCGTCGCCACCGTGAAGAGCGCAAGCACCGCCTGAACCGTGAAATCATGGCCCCGGAAGTCCGTCTCTCCGGGCCAGAGAATGAGCCTTTGGGCGTGGTCAGCCTCATGGAAGCCCTGCGCATGGCAGGTGAGCTGGATGTGGATCTGGTGGAAATCGCTGCCACAGCGAACCCGCCGGTGTGCCGCCTGATGGACTACGGCAAGTTCAAGTACCAGGAGCAAAAGCGCGCTGCCGAGGCGAAGGCCAAGCAGACGGTGATCGAGATCAAGGAAGTCAAATTCCGTCCGGGCACGGACGATGGCGACTACAACATCAAGATGCGCAACATCCGCCGCTTCCTGGCCGAGGGTGACAAGTGCAAAATCACGCTGCGTTTTCGCGGTCGTGAAATCACCCACCAGGAACTGGGCTTGGCGCTGCTCAACCGCATCCGCGATGAGCTGGCCGACACCATCCTGATCGAGCAGTTTCCCAAGCTGGAAGGCCGCCAGATGATCATGATGATTGCGCCGGGCAAGAAAAAGCCCGCCGCTGCCAAGCAGGCCAGTGCCGAGAGCACGCCTTCCGGCAGCGCAGCCTGACAGCTGGCAGTCCTCAAGAAAGAGACAGAATTTGCCAGGCGGGCCCCGCAAGGGGCTCGCCGGGTAATAGGCAGCGGTCACACGTTGCCGCACAGCCGGTGCAAACCGGCTGAAAAAGTGGCTCGGGGCCAACAAGTTTGCAGATCCCTTTGCAAACGCCTCACGAGCACAACGAAAAGGAGCATTCACATGCCCAAAATGAAGACCAAGAGCAGCGCGAAAAAACGTTTCCGCGTTCGTCCCGGTGGCACCGTCAAGCGCGGTCAAGCCTTCAAGCGTCACATCTTGACGAAGAAGACCACCAAGAACAAGCGCCAACTGCGCGGTTCGGTTGCTGTGCATGAGACCAATATGGGCTCTATTGCACAAATGCTGCCCGGTGCTGGCCTTTAATAACGACGAACAAGGAGTACTCACATGCCTCGCGTCAAACGTGGTGTAACGGCCCGTGCCCGTCACAAGAAAGTTCTCGCCCTTGCAAAGGGCTTCCGTGGTCGCCGCGGTAACGTCTACCGTATCGCCAAACAGGCGGTAATGAAGGCTGGGCAATATGCCTACCGTGACCGCCGCACCAAGAAGCGCGTGTTCCGCCAGTTGTGGATCGCCCGTATCAACGCCGCTTCGCGCGAACTGGGCCTGACCTACAGCCAGTTCGCCAACGGCCTGAAGAAGGCATCCATCGAGATCGACCGCAAGATGCTGGCCGACCTCGCAGTGCACGACAAGGCTGCCTTTGGCAGCATCGTGGAGCAAGTCAAGGCCAAGCTGGCTGCTTGAGTTCACGACAGGCGGCCGTCTCTCACCGGACGGCTGTTTGCGCAATAACAGCAAGGGCTAGGGCTTGTGAAGGCACTAGCCCTTGTTCATTTTCAAGAGTCGATATGAACGAGTTGGATTCCCTGGTCGAGAGCGCGACGCAACTGTTTGCCCAAAGCGCCACCCCTGCTGATCTGGAAAACGCCAAGGCGCAGTTTCTGGGCAAGGCCGGTCGCGTGACCGAGCTCATGAAGGGCATGGCGCAGCTGTCGGTGGACGAGAAGAAGTCCCGCGGCGCGGCCATCAACGTCGCCAAGCAGGCCATCGAGGCCGCACTCACTGCCCGCCGCCAGGCACTGGCCGATGCGGAGCTGCAGGTCCAGCTCAAGGCCGAGGCCCTGGATGTGAGCCTGCCAGGGCGCCAGCGCGGTCAGGGCGGCCTGCACCCGGTGTCGCTCACGCTCGAGCGCATCGAGGGCATCTTCGGCTCCATGGGTTTCGACGTCGCCCAGGGCCCCGAGATCGAGACCGACTGGTTCAACTTCACCGCACTGAACACGCCGGAAGACCATCCCGCGCGTTCCATGCACGATACCTTCTATGTGGAAGGCGGCACCCCCGAGGCGCCCAACCTGCTGCGCACGCACACCAGCCCGATGCAGATCCGCCACGCGGTGCAGCACGTCAAGAAGCACCGCGCCGCGCTGGATGCCGGCCAGCCCATGCCCGAGATCCGCGTCATCGCGCCGGGCCGCACCTACCGCGTGGACAGCGATGCCACGCACTCGCCCATGTTCCACCAGTGCGAAGGCCTGTGGATCGGCGAGAACGTGAGCTTCAAGGACCTGAAGGTGATCTTCACGGCCTTTTGCCGCACTTTCTTCGAGAGCGACGACTTGGTGCTGCGCTTCCGTCCGAGCTTCTTCCCCTTCACGGAGCCCAGCGCCGAGATCGACATCCAGTTCCAGACCGGCCCGCTGGCCGGCCGCTGGCTGGAAGTGGCCGGCTCGGGCCAGGTGCACCCGAACGTGGTGCGCAACATGGGCCTGGACCCTGAAAAGTACATCGGCTTTGCCTTCGGCATGGGCCCCGACCGCCTGACCATGCTGCGCTATGGCGTGAACGACCTGCGCCTGTTCTTCGACGGCGACATCCGCTTCTTGTCGCAGTTCCAGTAAGCAAAGGCCGGCCCTGCCTGCAAGGCCGGGCCACCCAGCCGTTTTCGCCCTGGCGCGCGCTTCGAGATCCTGGCCGCGCAAGGCACTTTCCGTACAAGAGTTCGACTATGCAATTCCCTGAATCCTGGTTGCGTGAGTTCTGCAACCCACCCCTTTCGACTGCCGAGCTGGCCGAGACGCTGACCATGGCCGGCCTGGAGGTGGAGGAGCTGCGCCCCGTGGCGCCACCGTTTGCCAAGATCGTCGTGGGCGAGATCAAGGAGGCCGTGCAGCACCCCGATGCCGACCGCCTGCGCGTGTGCCAGGTGGACGTGGGGCAGGGCGCGCTGCTCAACATCGTCTGCGGTGCGCCCAATGCGCGCGTGGGCATCAAGGTGCCTTGCGCCCTGGTGGGTGCCGAGCTGCCGCCCGGTGACGACGGCAAGCCCTTCCTGATCAAGGTCGGCAAGCTGCGCGGCGTGGAAAGCCAGGGCATGCTGTGCTCGGCGCGCGAACTCAAGCTGTCGGAAGACCATGGCGGCCTGCTCGAGCTCGATGCCTCCGCGCCCGTGGGCCAGGACATCCGCGAGCACCTGAACCTGGACGATACGCTGTTCACGCTCAAGCTCACCCCCAACCTGGCGCACTGCCTGAGCGTGTACGGCATTGCGCGCGAAGTCTCGGCGCTGACCGGCGTGCCGCTCTCGCAGCCGGCCTTCCCGGCCGTGGCGACCAAGGTGGCTGACATGCTGGCCGTGAAGATCAGCGCACCCGACCTGTGTGGCCGTTTCAGCGGCCGCGTGGTCCGCAACGTCAACACCCGGGCCACCACGCCGCAGTGGATGCTCGACCGCCTGGCCCGCTGCGGCCAGCGCGGCGTGTCGCCGCTGGTGGACATCTCCAACTACGTGATGTTCGAGCTGGGCCGCCCCTCGCACATCTTCGACCTGGACAAGATCCATGGCGGGCTGGACGTGCGCTGGGGCAAGGCCGGCGAGCAGCTCAAGCTGCTCAACGGCAATACCATCACCGTGGACGAGAAGGTCGGCGTGATCGCCGACGGCCAGCAGGTTGAATCGCTGGCCGGCATCATGGGTGGCGATGCCACCGCCGTCTCGGACGACACCAAGCACATCTACATCGAGGCCGCCTTCTGGTGGCCCAAGGCCGTGGCCGGGCGCTCGCGCCGCTACAACTTCTCGACCGATGCGGGCCACCGCTTCGAGCGCGGTGTGGATCCAGAGCTGACGGTGGAGCACATCGAGCGCATCACGCAACTGGTGATCGACATCTGCGGCACGCCCGAGACGGCCTGCGGCCCGATGGACGACCAGCGCGTGAACCTGCCCGTGCCAGCGCCCGTCACGCTGCGCGTGGCACGCGCGGCCAAGGTCATCGGCATGCCGATCACGCAGGCGCAGTGCGCCGACGTGTTCAAGCGCCTGGGCCTGCCGTTCACGGAAGGCGAGGGCACCCTCACCGTGGCGCCGCCAGCCTACCGCTTCGACGTCACCATCGAGGAAGACCTGATCGAAGAGGTCGCGCGCATGGTGGGCTACAACAACCTGCCCACCACGCCGCCGCTGGCACCCATCACCCCCAAGCTGCCGGCCGAGGCCACGCGCAGCCCGTTCGCCGTGCGCCGCACGCTGGCCGGCCTGGGCTACCAGGAGACCATCAACTTCAGCTTTGTGGAAGAGCGCTGGGAGCAGGAGCTGGCGGGCAATGCGCATCCCATCAAGCTGCTCAACCCGATCGCCAGCCAGATGAGCGTGATGCGCTCGACCTTGCTGGGTTCGCTGCTGCAGGTGCTCAAGTTCAACCTGGACCGCCGCGCCGAGCGTGTGCGCGTGTTCGAGTTGGGCCGCGTGTTCCTGCGCGATGCCAGCGTGCGCAACACCGACACCACGGTGGAGGGCTTTCACCAGCCCATGCGCGTGGCCGGTGTGGCCTATGGCGCCAACGACATGCTGCAATGGGGCCGCAAGGAGCAGGGCATCGACTTCTTCGACGTGAAGGGCGACGTGGAGGCCCTGCTGGCACCGCTGCAGGCCACGTTCGAGCCGGGCGAGCACCCGGCCATGCACCCCGGCCGCTGTGCCCGCGTGCTGGTGCAAGGCAAGCCCATCGGCTTTGTGGGCGAACTGCATCCCCAGTGGCGCCAGTCATGGGAGCTGCCGCTGGCGCCGGTGATGTTCGAGCTGGAGCTCGACGCCGTGCTGCAGCGCGTGGTACCGCAGTTCAAGTCGGTCGCCAAGCACCAGGCGGTGGAGCGTGACCTGGCCGTGGTCGTGGCCGAGCGCGTGACACATACCGAAGTCGTGGCTGCCGTGCAGGCCGCCGTGCCTGGCGGCATGCTGCGTTCGACCGTGCTGTTCGACGTCTACCGGCCCAAGCCGCTCAAGGCCGGCGAAGAGACGCCGGCCGGCGGCCTGGCCCCGGGCGAGAAGAGCCTGGCTGTGCGCCTGACCCTGGGCAGCGACGAAGCCACCCTGACCGAGGCCGAGATCGAGGCCGCCGTGCAGGCGGCTGTGACGCAGCTCACACAGCGCGTGGGCGCGCGGCTGCGCGGCTGACCATCGCGGCGACAATAGCCCAAGCGACGAACACAACAACATGACGATGCTGACGGGGAGAGATGCCGTGATCGAATTTGCAGTCGAAAGCCTGGAAACCCCTGCGCTCACCAAGGCGCAGCTGGCCGATCTGTTGTTCGACCAGATCGGGTTGAACAAGCGCGAGTCCAAGGACATGATCGACGCGTTCTTCGACCTCGTCTCGCAGAGCCTGGTGGAGGGCAAGGACGTGAAGCTCTCGGGCTTTGGCAACTTCCAGATCCGCACCAAGGCGCCACGCCCGGGGCGCAATCCGCGCACGGGCGAGGCGATTCCGATCCAGGCGCGCCGCGTGGTGACCTTCCACGCCAGCAGCAAGCTCAAGGAGCAGATCCAGGCCGCTGCCGGATTGTGAATTTTTGCCAGTTTGCGCGCTGAATTTCAGGGGTGGGCTGGCAGTTCCCGCCGGCCTGCAGTACCCTTGCAGGCTTTCCTGTTTGAATCCGGAACCCCATGGGCACTGTGCTTCCCGCCATTCCTGCCAAGCGCTACTTCACCATTGGTGAGGTGGCGGAGCTGTGCGGTGTGAAGCCGCATGTGCTGCGCTACTGGGAGCAGGAATTCACGCAGCTGCGCCCCATGAAGCGGCGCGGCAACCGCCGCTACTACCAGCACCACGAGGTGCTCATGATCCGCCGCATCCGCGACCTGCTGTACGACCAGGGCTTCACCATCAGCGGTGCCCGCAACCGCCTGCAGGAGCTGGCACTGCCCGCGCGCAGCGATGCGGCGGACAGTGCCGACAGCGAGCTGTCCAGCATGCTGGTGGACGATGCGGGCGACCTTTCCATCGGCTCGTCGGCCTATGCTTTCGACTCGAATGCGGTGCGCCAGGAATTATTTGAGATCAGAGCACTGCTTTCTCCAAACTGACCTGAAATTGTGCATATAATCTAAGTCTTGTCGGCGTGTAGCGCAGCCTGGTAGCGCACTTGCATGGGGTGCAAGGGGTCGCGAGTTCGAATCCCGCCACGCCGACCATTTTCTTCGATGAACAACGGGCTATCGCCACAAGCGGTAGCCCGTTTTTCTTTGTGCCTTCGCACGCCAAAGCCCCCTGTTCCTTGTCTCGATGCGTCGGCTGCCTTGGGCCTGGCCGGCAGGCGGGTCGATGTTTGCAGGGCGGGCCCAGCGCCCGTTCATACGGATTTGCATTCAATCGTATAACTAGGCGGGAAGCCGCAGACAGTGCTGTAGCACGGCAAGGCGGACCAACGAAGTTAGACGGTTGAAGGCAAATCCGTATCAATGGCGGGTTCTTGCATCCGTCTGCCGGCATGCCTTGCAGGTGCTGCCTGGGATTCTTCGCCCATCAGTGGCGCCCCTTGGTCGCTTGGGTCCACGCCATTCTTTGCTTGTCTCTTTTGGCATATCTGGTAATGTTTTGAAACAAAATTGCAGGTAGAGTCGACCATTTTCCGGGAGGGATTCGATGGCGAGTTCAAGGGCTTCGTTGGCTGCCGCGCTGGGGGTGGCCATTCTTTTGGTGGGCTGTGCCAACCGCGCTGCGCAGAACCGGGCCATTCCAGAGCCCTTGCGCGCTGCGTTCCCTCCTGCGGTGGCTCCGGTGGAGCGCCGGCCCGATGCGGTGATCATTTCCAGCGTATGGGATGGGCTGGCGCAGGCCGAGCGCGACCGGCTCCGGCTGCAGTATGAAACCCAGGTGCTGCGCGCCGATGCCTACGGTGCCATCGTGGATGTGCAGGGCGTCGATCGATCCACCCCCGGCACCACGGCTGGCGCGCACCTTGGCGGTGCCATCGCGGGCGCGGCTTACCTGGACCGTGGCCTGCGCGGGGGTAACTACTCTGTCGGTGGCGCGCTGGCTGCCACCTTGCTGGGCGCGGCCATTGGTTCGGCCGCAGACCGCAGGCCGCAATCGCGCTTCCAGTTCCGCTACACCGTGCGCCAGGGCGATGGTGAGATGCGCTATGTGGACGAATACACGGCCACCCCGTTCCGGCATTCGCCGGGCCTGTGTGTGCGGGTGCCCGAGCTCACGCAGGTGGGGCAGCATGTGTGCAGCCAGACGCCGGAGTCGGTGCGCCAGCGTTATCTCGCGGTGGAATGGACCCCGCCCGCTGCTGCAGCCCCCGCCGTGGATGGGGCCGCCACCTCGGCCGCAGATGCCGTGCCCCTGGCCCCTGCCAATGCGGCGCCCGGGCCTGTGAATTCCCCTCCTGCCAAGCCCGTGCTTTAAGCGGCTGCCATCCAGGCGCCCCGGCGGCGCGGTGCGTCAGCGCCCCAGCCTGGCCAGCGATTGCTGGATGTTGGCAAAGGCCTGGGTGAGCTTGTGGGTGGCGCGCTGCAACGCCTCGGGCGTGACCTCGCTGGTGCGGCGGCACCGGGGGCAGGTGATGCGCGGGCTGAGCTTGAGCTTGCCCAGCCGCTCCTTGACGGCCTGCTGGCAGTGCGGGCAGGGCAGTTCGATGCTGGCGTCGTCCAGGACAGTCATGGTGGCCCCTCTCGAAAGATGGTGGGTGCGAACTGGTGGAGCTTGCCGGGCCATTGTGACCGGTTTGCCGGTGTGCGCCAAATGCGGATTGTGCGCCGGTGTGAAGCTGGCTGGCTTGGACGGGGCTCTGTCGAAGTGGGCTGGCAGTGTCGCGCGCATGCTGCACCGTGTGGTCAAAGCGCCCTGTTTGAAAGGTCGGTGGTTACAATACGTACTGGCTTTTGGATGGATGTGCGTGGCGCCCATGGTGGTTGCTGCGCAGGTCAAGACAAGGCGCCATGCGGGTTGGTCCGATGCGACGGGGCAGTTCGACTCCGAGGCGGGCCATGGTTTCAGGGGAGCGGGGTGGGGTGATCGCCACGGGTTGGCGATGCTGCTGCGGCCTGGCATTCCTGGAAAACGCCCGTGCTGGCGGCGACCCCATCATTCACAGCGAAAGCCCAGAGCCGTTGGTCCTGGGCTTTTTTTGTGGGCAGGGGTGGCGGGTTTTTCGAGACTGCTGTGTTCCGGCTGGGTGGGTGGGGCGATGGCCCCGGCGAGAACAAACCGACAACAAGTGCTGGATGGGGATTGCATGATCGATGGACTGATTTCGGGCCGTCTCTACGGGGGCCCAGAGCGGCGTCTGGACAAGGTAGGAAAGCCCTACATGGTGGCCAAGGTGCGGGCGCCGAGTGCGGAGGGCGAGATGCTGTTCGTCAACGTCATTGCGTTCGATGACGATGTGTGCATGGCCATGGAGCAATTGCACGATGGCGAGTCCATCTCTGTGGCCGGCTCGGTCACCCCCAAGGTGTGGACCGACAAGCAGGGCAATGTGCGCCCGGCGCTCGACATGGTCGCCCACCGCGTGATGAGCGCGCGCGACGCCTGCCAGACGCAAACGAACTGACCCGCAACTGCTTGGTGGGGTGGGCGTTGCCGCCTTGGGCCCTGTCGTGCGCTGCGCACGGCGACCCCTGTTGCCTGTGCTGCGCTCAGGATGCCTTGTTCGGTTCGGTGGTATCCGCCTGCACAGTGCCAAAGCCCATGGCCACCAATTCTTCAGGCGAAAGGTGCAGCTCTCGCACTTCGGGCTGGCGCGGCTCGATGGAGCGGCGCCGCTCGTGCTTGTCCGGTGGGCCGGCTTCGGTCTGGCGGCGGTCCTTGCCGCTGCGCCGGTCGCAGGGGGTGTTCTTGTCCATGGCGGGGGGCTGTCATTGGTGGAGTGCATTGGCTGCGTGGCAGGCACTGTCTTCGTGCAAGCCTTTATGCTGATTTGAGTATGCCCGGGAAGTGGGTGCCAACGCCGCCCCGCCACGCTTGTTCACGATTGCGGCGGGCGTGCCTGGAGGTGGGGTGCCACCACCCTCGGGCTGGATGTATCAGCCCATCAGCGCGGCCTTGAGCAAGTACCCCGCCAATTGCGGATTTTCCTTGAGCCGGCGGATGCATGTAGCCATGCCAGTCCTGTCCGTAGGGCACGTAGATCCGCACCGGATAGCCCATGTCGCGCAGGCGGTCGCGCAAGGGCTCGCACACGCCCAGCAGCATCTGGAATTCCAGCCCTGAAGAAGGGGCGCCATTGCCACGGCGCCTTGCTGCCGCAATGACCTGCTCGATCAGCGCCTCGTCGTGGGTGGCCACTGCGACGAAGGTGCCGGTGTCCAGGCAGCGCTCGACGTGGTGCAGAAAGTGGCTGTTGATGGCTTGCCGGTCGTGGCGGGCGCCCTCTACCAGGTGGGCCTTGTCCTCGACATAGATGCCTTTGCACAGGCGCAGGTTGTTGTGGCGGCCCAGCAGTGGCTCGATGTCCCGGTAGGTGCGCTTGAGGTAGGCCTGCAGGGCCAATCCGGTATTCCCATGGCCATTGGCCCTGAGCCTCTGGAGCAGGTCGATTTCCGCTTGGGTGCACTGCAGGTCTTCCATGTCCATGCGCACGAAATTGCCGTGCCGCCGGGCTGCCGTGGCCAGCGCCGCGATGTGGGTCTCGCACTGCTGCGCATTCAGCAGAAGGCCCAGCGCCGATGGCTTGACGGAGATGTTCGCGCGCAAGCCGTGGTGGTGGATGGCGTCCAGCACGCCCTGGTATTCATCGGCCGTCTGCTGTGCCTGTGCAAGGTCGCGGGTGACCTCGCCGAGCACGTCGATGGTGGCTGTGAAGCCTTGTGCATTGAGTGCCTGCACGCGCACGACGGCCTCGGCGATGGATGCGCCGGCAATGTAGCGGCGCGAGATTTTCTGCACGAGAGGACGGGGCACATGGGCAATGGCTCGGGCCACTGCGGTGTTGAAAAAAGAGGCAAGCATGGGCTATCCAGGTGGCGATGACAACGGAACAAGATGCCGCCCGCACACGGGCACGCACCACCGCGCCAGGGCATGGCGCGGTGCGGTGTCAGGGAGTGGGGCGATGTGAAGCTGCCTGCCGGATGGCTGGATCCGGCAGGTGCCTCAGACGCAGCTGCAGCAGTCAGGCGCGCCAGTGGTGGCGTGCGCGACATGCGAGCGCGTTCAGCGTGTATTCGTCAGGGGAGGCCAGGCGGCTGCGTGCATGGGGTTGCGGTTGTCGATCAGCAAGGTGGAATGCGACTGCTGTGGCGCAGTGTAGCCTTCGTGCGCAGATCCTGCGTGGGAGCCGGGAAATTGCCGCGCCTTCAGGCCTGTGCAGGCGTGGCGGTGGCCAGGTCGTTTCGGGCGCGCCATCAAAATCTGCGCCTCAGTCCCCATGCAAAAAGCCCTGACTCTTGCGAATCAGGGCTTTTCATTTGGTGCCGGAGAGATGAATCGAACACCCGACCTTCTCATTACGAATGAGCTGCTCTACCGACTGAGCTACACCGGCGTAAGCCTCAGATTATAGCGTGGAATGGTAGCTTGTGACGCGTTCGACCTCATTTTTTGATCCGAGGATCACGCTGACGCGTTCATGCAACTGTGTGGGCTCAATGTCCATGATGCGCTGCTTGCCGTTGGTGGCGGCGCCACCGGCCTGCTCGATGAGCCAGGACATGGGGTTGGCCTCGTACATCAGGCGCAGCTTGCCGGGTTTGTTCGGTTCGCGCTTGTCCCAGGGGTACAGGAAGATGCCGCCGCGCGTGAGGATGCGGTGCACGTCGGCCACCATGCTGGCGATCCAGCGCATGTTGAAGTCCTTGCCGCGCGGGCCATCCTTGCCCTGCAGGCACTCGTCGATGTAGCGCTTCACGGGGGCGTCCCAGTGGCGCATGTTGCTCATGTTGATGGCGAATTCCTTGGTGTCGTCGGGAATGCGCACATTCTCTTCGGTGAGGATGAACGAGCCCTGCTCGCGGTCGAGCGTGAACATGGCCACGCCGTCGCCCACGGTGAGCACCAGGGTGGTCTGCGGGCCATAGATGCAGTAGCCGGCCGCCACTTGTGCCGTGCCGGGCTGCAGGAAGTCGCCAGCCTCCACGCCGCGGTCGTCATCGGGCTTCTTGAGCACGCTGAAGATGGTGCCGATGCTGACGTTCACATCGATGTTGCTCGACCCGTCGAGGGGGTCGAACAGCAGCAGGTATTCGCCCTGCGGGTAGCGGTTGGGCACCAGGTAGATGCCATCCATTTCTTCCGAAGCCATGGCCGCCAGGTGGCCACCCCATTCGTTGGCTTCGATCAGCACTTCGTTGGCGATGATGTCCAGCTTCTTCTGGATCTCGCCCTGCACGTTCTCGCTGGAGGCCGTGCCCAGCACGCCGCCGAGCGCGCCCTTGTTGACGGCTTGGCTGATGCTCTTGCACGAGCGGGCCACCACTTCGAGCAGCAGGCGCAGCTGCGAGGGGATGAGCCCGTCGATGCGTTGCTGCTCGACCAGGTAGCGGGTGAGGGAGATGCGGGAGCTCATCGGTGGTGTGTCCTTGGGCTTTGGGTTTTTGTGAAATCAGGGTTGCGACTGCTCGCGCTCGGCCAGTTCTGCCAGCGTGGCCTCTGCTTCTTCGAGCAGGTCTTCATCGCCGCTGGCGTGGGCAATGGCCACGCGCTGCTCAAGCAGGCTGTGCGCCAGTGCGCTGTCGCCGGATTCGTGCGCCAGCACACCCTGCTGAAAAAGCGTGTCCAGCACGATGCCGTCGTCGTTGAGGGCCTGGCCCAGCGCCAGGCGCTGTTGCAGGTAGCGCCGCGCCTGGGCCGCGTCGCCCATTTCGTAGGCGTTTTGCGCCAGGTTGTTGATCAGGCCCGACAAGCGCACGTCCGTGTCGGAGCCGAAGGCGCTCTGCGCATCGGCCAGCAACTGCTGGTTGTGCGCCAGCGCCTCGTCAAAGCGCCCGGCCTCGTGCAGGGCATAGCCGATCTCTTCGCGAATGCCCAGCTTCTGCTCGGCACCCAGCGTGGCGCCGGCATGGTCGGCCCAGTGGGCCGACTGGCGCAGGTGCTCGATGGCAGTGTCGTACTCTTCGGACTGCAGGGCCGACTCGCCGATGGCGTAGTGCTGCTCGTAGCGCTCGGTGGGCGTGAGGTCCGACAGGGCGCTGCGGATGGCCAGGGCGCGCAGCCCCAGGGGCAGTCCCTCGTCGTCCATCTGGCGCTTGGAATAGACGACGAACTGCAGCCAGAGCAGCTGGGCCAGCTCGGAGGACTCTGCGCCCAGGCCTTCCGCCAGTGGGCGCAGGGCGGCCAGGTCGGCCGACATGGCCGAGCCGCTGAACATGGCGCTGGCGTCGTACACGGTGTCGCGCAGCGGGTTGAAGCGCTGCGCGAACTGCTCGGCAGGGGTGGTGGATGCCATGGGTGCCGCTGCCTGTCAGTCCGCCAGTGCGCGGGTGACCACCTCGCGCACGTCGTTGCTCAGGTCGGGGCGCGTGGCCACGCGGGCGATGGCCTCGCGGGCTGCGGTGCGCCAGGGTTCGGCCAGCTTCTTCCAGCGGTCGAGCGCACGCGCCAGCCGGGCGGCGACCTGCGGGTTGATGGCGTCGAGCTCGATCACGCGGTCGCTCCAGAACACGTAGCCTGCTGCATCGCTGCGGTGGAAGGCGCCGGGGTTGGCGCTGCAATAGCTGAAGATCACGCTGCGAGCGCGGTTCGGGTTCTTCAGGCTGAAGTCAGGGTGCTGCATGAGCTGGCGCACGGCCGGCAGCACGTTGCCGCCCTTGTCCGGCGCGCCGGCCTGCAGCGCAAACCACTTGTCGATGACCAGGGGCTCGTCCTTGAACAGCGCGTGAAAGCGCGCCAGTGCGGCTGCCGCATGCGCGCTGCCGCTGGCCACCAGGGCCGTGAGCGCGTTGAAGCGGTCGGTCATATTGCTGGCCACCTTGAAGCGCTGGTAGGCCTTGCCGGGCCACACTTCGTCGCCGGTACGCTGGGCGGCGATGCACAGCATGTGCAGCGCCATGCCGCTGAGCGAACGGCGGCCGGACGATACCGGGTCGGGGCTGTAGCCACCGGTGTCCTGGTTCTGCTCCCAGGCCCATTCCCAGTCGGCCTTGAGGGCCAGGGCGAGCTGCTCGCGCATGCCTTCGCGCACGGCGTGGATGCGCTGCGGGTCCACCACGTCGAGCTGTTCGGCGATGTAGGTCTCCGACGGCAGTGTCAGGACCAGTTCCTTGAAGGCCGCGTCCAGCGCCGGGTTGCGCAGCACGCTGCGCAGCGCGTCGACCACGGCGGTGGGCAGAATGTCGCCGCTGGTGGGGCCGCTGCCGGTGATGGCATAGATGGCGGTGCGCAGCGCCAGGCGCTGCCCGGCTTCCCAGCGGTTGAAGGCGTCGGTGTCGTTGGCCAGCAGGGTGAGCAACTGTTCGTCGGTGTACTCGATGTCCAGCACCACGGGGGCGGTGAAGTCGCGCAGCAGCGAGGGCACGGGCTCGGCGTCGAGTCCGGTGAACACCAGGGTCTGGCTGGCTTCGGTCAGCACCACGGTGCGCGATGGTGCGCCGGCCGTGTCTTCGCCCTGCAGTTGCAGGGGCAGGGCAGCGCCTTCGTGCGTGAGCAGGCCCAGGCCGACAGGGATCACGAAGGGCAGCTTCTCGGCCTGGCCCGGCGTGGGGGCGCAGCTTTGCGCCAGGGTCAGCGTATAGGTGCGCGCGGCGGCATCGTAGCTGCCGGTGGCCTTCACGCGCGGCGTGCCGGCCTGGCTGTACCAACGCTTGAATTGGGGCAGCAGGCGCGCCAGGTCGCTGGCGGGGTTGGCGTCGGCTATGGCCTGGGCGAAGTCATCGCAGGTCACGGCCTGGCCGTCAAAGCGCTCAAAATACAGCTTCATGCCCTTGGCAAAGCCGTCGCGGCCCACCAGGGTATGCATCATGCGCACCACCTCAGCACCCTTTTCGTAGATGGTGACGGTGTAGAAGTTGTTGATCTCAATGTAGCTGTCGGGCCGCACCGGGTGGGCCATGGGGCCGGCATCCTCGGGGAACTGCGCCGTGCGCAGCACGCGCACGTCCTCGATGCGCTTGACGGCGCGGGCCGAGGGGCTGCCGGCCAGGTCCTGGCTGAACTCCTGGTCGCGGAACACGGTGAGGCCTTCCTTCAGGCTCAGCTGGAACCAGTCGCGGCAGGTGACGCGGTTGCCCGTCCAGTTGTGGAAGTACTCGTGGCCGACCACGCTCTCGATGTTGGCGAAGTCCACGTCGGTCGCGGTCGATTCGCTGGCCAGAACATACTTGGTGTTGAAGATGTTCAGGCCCTTGTTCTCCATGGCGCCCATGTTGAAGTCGCTGGTGGCGACGATCATGAAGCGTTCCAGGTCCAGCGGCAGGCCGAAGCGCGCCTCGTCCCAAGCCACGCTGGCCATCAGCGAGTTCATGGCGTGCTCGGTCTTGCCCAGGTCGCCAGGGCGCACGTACACCTGCAGCAGGTGGTCGGTGCCGGCGCGGGCGCGGATCTTCTGCTCGCGCGCCACCAGCTTGCCTGCCACCAGGGCGAACAGGTAGCAAGGCTTCTTGTGCGGGTCCACCCATTGGGCGAAGTGGCGGCCGTCTTCCAGGTCACCGCTGTCCACCAGGTTGCCGTTGGACAGCAGCACCGGGTACTGGGCCTTGTTGGCGCGCAGCGTGACGGTGTAGCTGGCCATCACGTCCGGGCGGTCCAGGAAGTAGGTGATGCGGCGGAAACCCTCGGCCTCGCATTGCGTGAAGAAGGTGCCCTGGCTCACGTACAGGCCCATCAGGTGCGTGTTCTTGGCCGGGCAGCAGGTGGTGAAGATCTCGAGCGCGAAGGCGTCCTTGCCCGTGGGCAGGTTCTCCAGCACCAGGCGCGAGCCTTCCATCTTGAACGAGGTGCCCTGGCCGTTGACCAGCACGCGCGCCAGGTTCAGGTCCTCGCCATCGAGCTTCAGAGGTTGTTCGGCCACGTCGGGGTTGCGGCGCAGCGTCATGCGGTTGAGCACGCGCGTCTTGGCCGGGTCCAGGTCGAAGGTCAGCTCGACGCTGTCGATCCAGTAGGCGGGGGCGGTGTAATCCTCGCGGCGGATGGCAATGGCCGGTCCCGCGCCGCTTGCGTCTGCGTTAGGCGATGGCAACATGGATGCGCTCCAGAAAGTCGGTGTTCATGAGTTCGTGGTAGTCACGCACGGCGGCCAGCACATGCGGGCCCGCCAGTTCCTGCGCGCTGTGGGTGCTGCACACGGCCACGGCATGCATGCCCGCGCGGCGTGCGGCTTCGATGCCGAAGGGGGCGTCTTCAAACACGATGCAGCGCTCGGGCGCGGCACCGATGCGGCGCGCCGCTTCGAGAAAAATCGCAGGCTGTGGCTTGCCGGGCAGGCCCTCGTCGCCGCGCACGATGGTCAGCGGCTCGGGCTCCATGCCCAGGCGCGACATCGCGAAGGCCACGTTGTGGATGTCGCCTGCCGTGCCCACGGCCAGCTTGTAGCCGCGGGTGGAAGCCTGTGCCGCGAAGGCGCGAAAACCCGCCACTTCGGTGAAGGCGGGGCCGAACAGCTCGCGGTAGATGTCTTCCTTCTCGCGCGTGAGGGCGTCGGCCTCGGCCTGCTCGACCTCGCGCTGCAGCAGCTCGCGGATGCACTCGGTGCCATTGCGGCCCGTGGTGCGTGCCATCAGGTCGGGCACGTCGATGGCCATGCCGCGGCGCCGCGTGAACTCGACCCAGGCCTTGGCGTGCCAGGGCATGGAGTCGATCATGGTGCCGTCCATGTCGAAGATGAAGGCCTCTACGGCAATCGCGCTGCGGCCCGGGGCCGTGGCTGCGACGGTGGTGGCGGCTGCTGCGTCGCGCTGCATCACACGCCCTGCTTGAGCGAGGCTTCGATGAAGGCGTCCAGGTCGCCGTCCAGCACCTTCTGCGTGGCCGAAATTTCCACCCCGGTGCGCAGGTCCTTGATGCGGCTGTTGTCCAGCACGTAGCTGCGGATCTGGTGGCCCCAACCCACGTCGGTCTTGGTGTCCTCCAGCTTTTGCTGCTCTTCCTGGCGCTTGCGCATCTCGTGGTCGTACAGGCGCGAGCGCAGGCGCTGCCAGGCGATGTCGCGGTTGCCGTGCTGGCTGCGGCCGTCCTGGCACTGCACCACGATGCCGGTGGGCATGTGCGTCAGGCGCACGGCCGAGTCGGTCTTGTTGATGTGCTGGCCGCCCGCGCCCGATGCGCGGTAGGTGTCGGTGCGCACGTCCGAGGGGTTGATGTCGATCTGGATCGAGTCGTCGATCTCGGGGTAGACGAACAGGCTGGCAAAGCTGGTGTGGCGCCCGCCCGACGAGTCGAACGGCGACTTGCGCACCAGGCGGTGCACACCGGTCTCGGTGCGCAGCAGGCCGTAGGCGTACTCGCCCTCGACCTTGATCGTGGCGCTTTTGAGGCCGGCGATGTCGCCCGGGGTTTCTTCCTCGACCGTGGTCTTGAAGCCCTTGCGTTCGGCGTACTTGAGGTACTGGCGCAGCAGCATGCCGGCCCAGTCGCAGGCCTCGGTGCCGCCGGCGCCGGCCTGGATGTCTACAAAGCAGTTGAGCGGGTCGGCCTCGTGGCGGAACATGCGGCGGAACTCGAGCTGCTCGATCTCGGGCTGCAGCTTGGCGGTTTCGGCCTCGATGGTCATCAGGCCGTCTTCGTCGCCGTCTTCCTTGCTCATGTCATAGAGCTCGGTGTTGTCGGCCAGCTCGCGCGTGAGTCGTTCCAGCGTGAGCACCACGCCATCCAGCGACTTCTTTTCCTTGCCCAGCTCCTGGGCCTTCTTCGGATCGTTCCAGACCGAGGGGTCTTCGAGCGATGCGTTGACGGTTCTCAGGCGTTCGAATTTGGCATCGAAGTCAAAGATACCTCCGTAACTCTTGCGTGCGCACGGTCAGGTCGCTCAAGGTGTTGCCGATGAGGTTGATGCGTTCTGCGTCCATGGTGGTGTCCTGGTAGGTGTGTTCTGTAGAGGGTGACAAGGCTGAACAGGCCCCTGGTGCACTGCGCTGTGGGCGCACGCAAGGGGATGACCCGCACTGGGGCGGGGTGGTTCAGCATCGCCCGAATCGGCCATTTTCTCATGGATGGGCAGGGAGGCCTGCAATGCCCCTTGCCCTTGTGAAAACGGCCGCAGAACAGGGCCGCAGGATGGCTCAGCCTCTCAGCAAGACAGGTGCCCTTCGATCAGCCGCGCCACCGCTTCGGGCTGGTCATGGTGCAGCATGTGGGCGGCGTCCTGCACCACGGCCGTGCGGCAATTGCGCACGTGGGTCAGGCGCTGGTGGTATTCGCCCAAGTCGTAGCGGCCCTTCCACCACTGGCCCAGGCTGTCGTCGCTGGCCTCCACAGCGAGCACCGGCGCGGAGATGCGCTCGTACAGGGCCAGGGCTTCGTCGAGCCGGTACAGCTGCGAGCTTGTGATCTTGTGCGCCGGGTCGCCCAGTATCTCCCACCGGCCTTGTGCATTGGGCTCTGCCCAGTGCTGGGCCAGCCAGTTGGCCTTGTCCTGCGAAAGGCGCGGGTTGGTCTTCATCAGGCGCTGGGCCACGCCGTCCACGCCCTCGTAGGCCTTGAGGGCCATGTCGCCCGTCTGCAGCTTCTTGATCTCGTCGATCCACTGGGCATAGCGCTTGGGCGCCTGCTCGGGCTTGGTGGCGGGCATGCCAAAGCCCTCCAGGTTGACCAGGCGGCGGATGCGCTCGGGCCGCACACCCGCATACATCATGGCGATGTTGCCGCCCATGCTGTGGCCCACCAGGTCCACCGGCTGGTCGCCCACGTAGTGGTCGAGCAGCAGGTCCAGGTCGGCCAGGTAGTCGGGAAAGGTGTAGTGGTCGCAGGGCGTGGGCACTTTGCTCAGGCCGAAGCCGCGCCAGTCGGGGGCGATGATGTGCCGGCCATCGGCGAACGCGGCCGAGAACGCATCCACAACGAACTGGTAGGAGGCGCCCACGTCCATCCAGCCGTGCACCAGAACCAGCGGGGGCCTGACCTTGTCGCTCGATGCCTCGCCCCAGTGGCGGACGTGGTAGTTCAGGGTGCGGATGGGGACGAACTCGCTGCGCGAGGTGCGGACGGTGGAATACATGGAGAGCAGCGGGGTGAAAGGGTGAACAGGCGTTGCTGCTATGGTACGTCGGCAGCCCGGCGGTGGTGGCTGCGGGGTTGTCGCATTGGCGCCTGCCGAGCCATGGGTATGGAAATTGCTGAGGTTGACGCAAATCAAAGTGGTGCGCCCCGATGCGTGCTGCGCCCCACCCACGCCGAGGTCCTGCCTGATGGTTCCCATGTCTGCCCTGTCCCTGGATCTGTCGGCGCTGCAGCAGCGCCCGCTGTTCACGTCGGACCTGCGGGTGGATTCGCACGACCTGGTGGCGCGCGAGTTCTCGGACCATGGGCTGAAATGGTGCGGCGGACCGGTGGCCACCTCGCTGTCCAAGGTGCGGGTGCGCCAGCTGCAGCTGTTCATGCTGCAATACGGTGCGGAGGTGGAAATCCGCCCACGCCCCTTCGACGACTTCGTGCTGGTGCATCTGTCGCTCTCGGGCACGGCCGAGATGGTGTCCGATGGCGTTCCCATCCGCCTGCCCGCCGGCGCCGCCGCGCTCATCGCGCCGCGCCACAACCTGCACATGCGCTGGCAGCAGGGCGCGCGCCAGCTCATCCTCAAGGTGCCGTGCCAGTTGCTGCGCGCCTGGGCGCCCGAGTCGCTGGTGGGTGATTCGACCTTTGTTCACCCGCTGCTGCCGCTGAGCGCAGGGCAGGGCCAGCAGTGGCACTTTCTCATGCAATCGCTGCTGCACGTGAGCCAGCAGGCGGTGGAGAGCACCGCGCATGCGCGCTGGGTGGACCACATGGAGAGCAACGTGGCGCTGTTCCTGGCCTCCTGCGCGCAGAGCGTGCCCGTGCCTGCGGCGCCCATGGTGCCCTTGCTGGACGCGGGTGCCGGCAACCCCTTGCCAGGCGCACATGGCGATGTGCGCCGGCTCGACCGGCTCGACGCTTACATGCGCAGCCGCCTGTGCGCGCCCGTGGCGCTCGAAGACCTGGCGCGTGCCGCCGGTGTCAGCGTGCGCGGCCTGAACATGCTGTGCCAGCGCCACCATGGCGAATCACCCATGGCGCTGCTGCGCAACATGCGGCTCGACGCGGTGCGTGCGCGCCTGCAGGAGCGCCCCGGCCACTGCGTGACCGATGCGGCGCTGGAGTTCGGCTTCGGCCACCTGGGCCGCTTTTCGAGCTACTACCGCGAGCGCTTCGGCGAACTGCCGAGCCAGACCAGCTTCAATTGAGCGGGCGCCACTGCACATTTGCAAGAACCGGACAGGCCCGCAGCGCCGCGTGCCGATACTGGATAGCGGGGCAGGGCGAGCGTTTCTAGCATGGAGGCATAGCAATCGAAGAGGTCTCGTCCATGTCTGAAATCCCCGTCGTCGAAGTCGCGCCACCCGTTTCGCTCAAGGCGCAGCGGCAGGTATTCTTCCCGCAGTCCGATGGCTCCAGCGTGCCCTACCGGGTGTTCAGCTCGCAGGAGGTGTACGAGCGCGAGCAGGAGCGCATCTTCCGCGGGCCGGTGTGGAGCTTTCTGGGGCTGGAGGCCGAGATTCCGAACGTGGGCGATTTCAAGTCCACCTTCGTCGGTGATACCCCCGTGGTGGTCACGCGCACGGCCGAGGGGCTGGCCTGCTGGGTCAACCGCTGCGCCCACAGGGGCGCCATGGTGTGCCGTGAAAAGCGCGGCAACGCCGCCAGCCACACCTGCGTGTACCACCAGTGGAGCTTTGCGGCCAACGGCGACCTGCAGGGTGTGCCGTTTCGCCGCGGCCAGAAGGGCATGGTCGGCATGCCCAAGGATTTCAAGACCGAAGAGCACGGCCTGCAGAAGCTGCGCGTGGACAGCTACAAGGGCCTGCTGTTCGCCACCTTCAGCGAGGACACGCCGCCGCTGCCTGAATACCTGGGCGAGCAGATGCGCCCGTGGATCGACCGCATCTTCCACAAGCCCATCGAGTACTTGGGCTGCACGCGCCAGTATTCCAAGTCGAACTGGAAGCTGTACTTCGAGAACGTCAAGGACCCCTACCACGCCAGCCTGCTGCACCTGTTCCACACCACCTTCAACATCTTCCGCGTGGGGATGAAGGCGCGCTCCATCCCCGATGCGAACCATGGCCTGCACAGCATCATTACCGTGACCAAGCCTGAGGTGGAGACGGACACCGCCGCCGCCTACAGCGCGCAGAACATCCGCTCCATGGACGAAGGCTTCGAACTTGAAGAGCCTGCACTGCTCGGCCAGATCCAGGAGTTCGACGAGATGACCACCAACCACATCCAGCCCATCTTTCCGCAACTGGTGGTGCAGCAGATCCACAACACGCTGGTGGCGCGCCAGCTGCTGCCCAAGGGGCCGGGCAACTTCGAGCTGGTGTTCCATTTCTTCGGCTATGCCGACGACACGCCCGAGCTGCGCGAGTTGCGCATGCTGCAGGCCAACCTGGTGGGCCCTGCGGGCTACATCTCGATGGAGGACACCGAGGCCACCGAGCTGGTGCAGCGCGGCACGGCGCGCGATGGCGACAAGCACTCCTACATCGCCATGGCGCGCGAGGCGCCCGAGCAGATGGACACCGTGATCACCGAGAACCTGATCCGCCGCTTCTGGGTGGGTTACCAGGCACTCATGGGCTACTGAGGCACCGCACACCATGACCACGATGACACCCCCCACCGCCCCCGTCGCCATCAGCCGCCAGGAGCGCCTGCAGCTGTGGACCGAACTGCTGGAGCTGCAGCACCGCTACGTGAGCGCGCTGGACAACAACCGCCTCGAGGAGTGGCCCGGCTTCTTCGTCGAGGAAGGCCGCTACGAGATCATCCCCAAGGAGAACTTCGACGCCGGCTTTCCCGCGCCCATCATGTACTGCCGCAATGCCGGCATGCTGCGCGACCGCGTGCTCTCCCTGCGCAACGCCAACATCTTCGAAGACCACGTGTACCGCCACAGCACCTCGGGGCTGGTGATCACTGCCGTCAAGGACGGCGTGGTGCACACCCAGTCGAGCTACGTGGTGGTGATCACCGGCACGGCCGGCGAGTCCAGCGTCTACCAGGCCGGTACGTACCTCGACGAGGTGGTGCTGCACGAAGGCGAATGGCGTTACCGCAGCAAGCGCGTGGTGTACGACACCTCGCGCGTGGCCACCTTGCTTGCCACCCCCATCTGAGGCCCTGCCATGCAAACAAGCACCGAAAACGCACCTGATCGGAGCGCAGCGCTCGCCGATGGCATAGCCGCGTGGCACGACGTGGGCGAACCCGAGGATTTTCCCGACGGTGCCGTATGGCCCGTGGTGGTGGATGGCCTGCCCGTGGCGGTGTTCCGCGACGGGGAAGGGCTCTTTGCCCTGTACGACCTGTGCACCCATGGCGCCGCCAAATTGTCGGATGGCTGGGTGGAAGACGGCTGTGTGGAATGCCCCTTGCATCAGGGCACCTTCGACATCCGCACGGGGGCGCCTTGCAGGGCACCGGTCACCGAAGCGGTGCGCACATTCCCGGTGCGCGTGGTGGCAGGGCGTGTCGAAGTGGGGCTTTGACACCCGCATCCGCAGCGCTCCCGGTTTTTTGGTTTTCCTTTTGTTGATGGATAAGGATTGAAGATGGCACAACTCTCCCGCACCTCGCTTCGCAACCGGCTCGAAGTAGTCGCTCTGGCCGCACTGGCCACTTTGGCGGCCTGCGCAAGCTTCACAGCAACGGCGCAGCAGGGCCCCATCAAGGTCGGCATGGCGCTCGACATCTCGGGCCCGTTCGCCGGCCCCGGCGCCGATGCGCGCGACGGCTTCAACCTGGCCATCAAGAAACTGGGCGGCAAGCTCGGTGGCCAGCCGGTGGAGTTCGTGCAGACCGACATGGCCGGCAGCCCCGACCAGGCCAAGCAGCTGGTGGACCGCTTCGTGCAGCGCGAGAAGATCGACCTGTTCACCGGCCCCATCGCCTCCAATGTCGCGCTGGCCGTGGCGCCCACGCTGTTTGCGGCCAAGGTGCCCTACCTGTCGAACAACGCCGGCCCGAGCCAGCTCGCTGGTGCGCAGTGCAATGCCTACTTCTTCGGCACCGCCTACCAGAACGACCAGTACCACGAGGCTGCGGGCCAGTTCGCGGCCGACCGCGGCTTTGGCCGCATGGTGCTGATCGCACCCAACTACCCCGCTGGCAAGGATGGCCTGACGGGCTTCAAGCGCAAGTTCAAGGGCACGGTGGTCGATGAGATCTACACCAAGGTCGGCCAGATTGACTACGCGACCGAACTGGCGCAGCTGCGCGCCGCCAAGCCCGAGGCCGTGTACTTCTTCCTGCCCGGTGCCATGGGCATCAACTTCATCAAGCAGTTCGTGGGCGCGGGGCTGTCCAAGGACATCATGCTGGTGACCAGCGGCTTCTCGGCCGACGAGGACATCATCGGCGCGGTGGGCGAACCCATGCTCGGCCTGTTCAACACCTCGCACTGGGCGCATGACCTGGACAACGCGGCCAACAAGGCCTTCGTGGCCGCCTTCCGCAAGGAGTACGGCGGGCGCTACCCCTCCATCTACGCTGCGCAGGCCTTCGACGTGATCAGCGCCATGGACTCGGCCGTCAAGGCTGTGGGCGGCAAGGTGGCCGACCGCGAGGCCCTGGTCAAGGCCCTGGCCAAGGCCCAGTTCCCTTCGGTGCGCGGCAGCTTCCGCTATGCCAACAACCACTACCCGGTGCAGAACTTCTACCTGCGCACCATCGGCAAGAACGCCGAAGGCCGCGTGACCAACAAGACCATCAAGACGGTGCTGGAGAACTACGGCGACGCTTTCTCCGCCCAGTGCCCACTGAAGTGAGCTTGCCACCATTGCCCCTGCGCAGCCCCTTCACGCCATGAATCCGATCCTCGTCATCGAGCAGTTGCTCAACGGAGCCGGCTATGGGCTCATGCTCTTCCTGATCGCAGCGGGCCTGACCCTGGTCTTCGGGATCATGGACGTGATGAACCTCTCGCACGGCTCGCTGTTCATGGTGGGCGCTTACGTGGCGGCCACCGTGCATGTGCAGAGCGGTTCGTTCGCGGGGGCAGTGCTGGTGGCGATTGCCGCCACGGTGCTGGTGGCCGTGCTGCTGGAGGTGACGCTGATGCGCCGCCTGTATGGGCGTGACCACCTGGCCCAGGTGCTGGCCACCTTCGGGGTGATCCTCGTGGCCGACGATGCGGTGAAGATGGTCTGGGGCCCATCGCCCGTGATGGCGCCCACGCCTGCCTTGCTGTCGGGCCCGGTGGAGCTGTTCGCCGGCCTGCCTTACCCCTCGTACCGGCTGGTGGTGCTGGTGGCCGGGGTGCTGGTGGCGGGCCTGTTGTACCTGCTGGTCAACCACAGCCGCGTGGGCATGCTGGTGCGGGCCGGCGCGTCGGACCGTTGGATGGCCGAGCTCATGGGCGTGCGCGTCAAGCGCGTGTTCAGCGGCATCTTCGTGTTGGGTGCTGCCCTGGCGGCCCTGGCTGGCGCCCTCATGGGCCCGCTGATGGCCGTGCAGGTGGGCATGGGCGAGGCCATCCTGATCCCGGCGCTGGTGGTCATCGTCATCGGCGGCATCGGCTCGGTGCGCGGGGCCTTCGTGGCCGCCTTGCTGGTGGGGCTGGTGGACACCATCGGCCGCGCCTTCTTGCCGCTCTTGCTGCGTGCCGCCCTGCCGCCCGCCGTGGCGGCCGATCTGGGCCCGCTGTGCGCCGAGGTCGCCATGTACGCCTTGATGGCGGCGGTGCTGAGCTTTCGCCCTGCTGGGTTGTTTTCTGCCAAGGCATGAAATGAAACACCCCCTGAGTCGCTTCGCGCCTTCACCCCTCTCTCGACTCGCTGCGCGAGTCGGGAGGGGGACGCCCCCAGCGCAAGCGCTGGATACGCCGCCTTCGCGGCGGGGCGGCCCTTGCGCGGGGGCACTGGCCTTGGCCGCGCCAGTTTCATGCGCTGCAGGTGGCGCATAGAACCGACGGAACCCGATATGTCCTCTTTCCTGAATATCTCTTCTTCCGCGTTGCCGCAGGAGACTGTGCCGCGCTGGCGCGGCGCAGTGCTGCCGCTGGCCTTGCTGGTGGCGCTGGCGCTGTTCCCGCTGGTGGCATCGGCCCTGGGCCTGGATTTCTACATCGGCTTCATGCGCCGGGTGCTGGTGGTGGCGCTGGCCGCCGCCAGCCTGAATTTCATCATGGGCTTTGGCGGCATGGTGGCGCTGGGGCATGCGGGCTTCGTCGGCGTGGGCGCCTATGCGGTGGTGGTGCTCAGCGACGCGGGCGCTACCTCGGCCTGGGTCGTCTGGGGCGCTGCCATGGCTGCTGCCGCGCTGGTGGCGGCGCTGGTGGGCGCCATCTCGCTGCGCACCAAGGGCGTGTACTTCATCATGATCACCCTGGCCTTCGCGCAGATGCTGTACTTCGTGTTCGTCTCGCTGCGCAGCTATGGCGGCGACGATGGCTACACGCTGCCCATGCGGCCGGCGCTGGGCCTGGGCCTCGATTTGATGCATGAGCCCACGCTGTACTGGGTGGTGCTGGCCCTGGTGGCGCTGGTGCTGTGGTGGCTGGACCGGGCCACGGCCTCGCGTTTCGGCGCGGCGCTGGCGGGCATCCGCGACAACGAAACCCGCATGCGTGCCCTGGGCTACCCGGTGTACCTGCTACAACTGGCGGCCTTCACGCTGGCCGGTGCCGTCGCCGGCCTGGCGGGTGCGCTGCTGGCCACGGGCAACAGCTTCGTGAGCCCGTCGATGATGCACTGGACGCAATCGGCCACCTTGATCGTGATGGTCGTCATCGGCGGCCTGGGCCGGCGCTGGGGCGGGCCGCTGGGCGCGGCCGTGTGGCTTGCGCTCGAAGAGGTGCTCAAGCTGCACACCGACTACTGGCACATGCCGCTGGGCGTTTTGTTGATCGCCACCGCGCTGTATGCGCCCAAGGGCCTGGCGGCGCTGGCGGACCTGCGCGCAAGGAGCCCGCGATGAGCCTTTTTCAAGTGCAGGGCCTGGTCAAGCGCTTTGGCGGCCTGCTGGCCACCGACCATGTGGACCTCTCGGTGGCGCACGGCGAGGTGCATGCCCTCATCGGCCCCAACGGCGCCGGCAAGACCACGCTGGTCAACCAGATCTCGGGCCTGCTGGCGCCCGACGCGGGCCGGGTGCTGCTCGACGGTGCCGACATCACCGCGCTGCCCATGCACCGCCGCGTGGCCAAGGGGTTGTCGCGCTGCTTCCAGGTCACGCGCATCTTTCCGCAGCAGACCGTGCGCGACAACCTGCTGCTGGCCGTGCAGGCGCACAGCGGGTCGAGCTTTCGCTTTGTGCAGCCGCGCTCGCAGGCGCGCGGCCTGTACGAGGCCGCCGACCGGCTGGCCGAGCGGGTTGGGCTGCAAGGCAGCATGGGCGAGACCGCCGGAGCCCTGCCGCATGGCGCGCAGCGCACGCTGGATGTGGCGCTGGCGCTGGCATCGGCCCCCAAGCTGCTGCTGCTGGACGAGCCCATGGCCGGCATGGGGCCTGACGAATCGCTGCAGATGGTGCAGCTCATCGAAACCCTGCGCAAGGACATGGCCGTGCTGCTGATCGAGCACGACATGGAGGCCGTGTTCCGCCTGGCCGACCGCATCTCGGTGCTGGTCTATGGCCGGGTGCTCACTGCCGGCACGCCCGACGAGATCCGCAACAACGCCGAGGTGCAGGCCGTGTACCTGGGCACCGAAACCCTGGAGACGACCCCATGAGTGCGCCCGAGCCATTGCTGAGCTGCCAGGGCCTGGAGGCCGGCTACGGCGTGAGCCAGGTGCTCTTCGGCATCGACCTCGCCATCGCTGCAGGCGAGGTGGTGTCCCTGCTCGGCCGCAACGGCATGGGCAAGAGCACCACCATCAAGACCCTGGTAGGGGCCTTGCGCCCCACGGCCGGCGGCATCCGCTTTGCGGGGCAGGCTACCGGGGCGATAAAAAGCGACGCCATCGCCCGCCTGGGCCTGGCCATCGTGCCCGAGGGGCGCCACGTGTTCCCCAATCTCACGGTGCGCGAGCACCTGCTGGCCTTTGCCGACCACCGCAACGGCCTGCGCGATGCCTGGGATATGGAGCGCATCTACGGGGTGTTCCCTCGCCTCAAGGAGCGCCAGAACCACCTGGGCAACCAGCTCTCGGGTGGCGAGCAGCAGATGCTGGCCATCGGCCGGGCGCTGTCGACCAACCCGCGCCTGCTCATCCTGGACGAGGCCACCGAGGGCCTGGCCCCGGTCATCCGCGAGGAGATCTGGCGCTGCCTGGCCACGCTCAAGGCCGCCGGGCAGACCATCCTGGTGGTCGACAAGTACGTGCACCGCCTGGTGGGACTGGCCGACCGCCATGTGATCCTGGAGCGCGGGCGCGTGGTCTGGCAGGGCGATTCCGCCGCGCTCAATGCCGACCGCAGCCTGTGGTCGCGCTACCTCACCGTCTAAGCCACCAAGGGTTTCCCATGCAGATGATCGAAGAGGTCGGCGCAGCCGTGGCCGAAGTGCCTGTGCATGCCATCACCCTGTTACCTTCGGGCAAGGCCTTCACCAGCCAGGCGGGCGAAAGCGTGCTCGATGCCGCCCTGCGCCAGGGCATCTTGCTGCCCCACCAGTGCAAGACCGGCACCTGCGGCGCCTGCCGTGCCCGGGTGGTCGGTGGCAAGGCGGCGTGCCTGCCCGGCGCGCAGCCTGCTGCCCTGGCGCCGGACGAAGCCGGGCAGGGCGTATACCTGCTGTGCTGCACGCAGGCGAAAAGCGACCTGCGCATCGAATGCGCCGAGATTCCCCACATCCCCGGCATCGCCGTGCGCAAGCTGCCGGTGCGCGTGGCCGCGCTGGAGCGCCTGGCGCCCGATGTCATGCGCGTGCAGCTGCAGCCCCCGGCAGGCCAGCGCCTGCACTACGCCGCCGGGCAGTATGTGGACGTGCTGCTGCCTGGCAACCGCCGGCGCAGCTACTCGCTGGCCACGCCGGCCCGTGACGGGCAGGAGCTGCTGGAACTGCATATCCGCCACCTGCCGGGCGGCCTGTTCACCGACCAGGTGTTCGGCAAGCTCAAGGTGCGCGACGTGCTGCGCATCGAGGGACCGTTCGGCACCTTCGGCATGCACGATGGCGCATCGCAGGCGCCGGCCATCCTGCTGGCCAGCGGGACCGGCTTCGCGCCCGTGAAAGCGCTGGTGGAGCAATTGCTTGCAGCCGGCAGCGAGCGCCGCGTGCACCTCTACTGGGGCGGCCGTGCGCGGGCCGATCTGTACCTGCACGGCCTGTGCCTGGAGTGGGAGCAGGCCCTGCAGGGCCGCCTGAGCTATGTGCCCGTGCTGTCGGATGCACCCGAGGTCGATGCCTGGGCCGGCCGCACCGGCTGGGTGCACCAGGCCGTGCTGCAGGACCATGCGGACCTGTCGCAGCACGAGGTGTATGCCTGTGGTGCACCGGCCATGGTGGACGCTGCCCGGCACGACTTCGCCGCGCTGGCGGGCATGCGGCCCATGGCGTTCTTTGCCGATGCCTTCGTGGCGCAGCCGGGGTGAGCCGGATTCAGTGGGGCTGGCCGTTGCGCTGGCGGGTGTCCGACGGGGTCTCGCCAAAGCGCCTGCGGTAGCCCTCGGCAAAGTGGCCCAGGTGAAAGAAGCCGTAGCGCGCCGCGATGTCCGAGACCTGCGGCGCACGCTCTGCCAGGGAGGGCTGTTGCAGTGCCGCGCGCGCCGCATCGAGCCGCAACTCGCGCAGGAAGGCCATGGGGCTCTTGCCTGTGCACTGTGCAAAGGTCTGCTGCAGCGACCGGGCGCTAATGCCCACATGCGCGCACACCTCGGCCAGGGTGATGGGCAGCTCCAGCCGGCTGTGCATGAACTCCTGCGCGCGCTTGACCACGCGCGGCAGCACCACGGGTGCGCTGCCCGGCATGGCCGTGCCGGCGCCCAGGGCCTGTGAATAGTTGTGCTGCGTGGACAGCAGCAGACTGGTGAGCAAATGGTTTTCGGCCTGCTCGGCCAGCACCGGGTGGCCCAGCAGGAAGGCGTTGGTCTCCACCGCCGAGCGCAGGTAGGCAATGAAGCTGGCCATGCCCATGAGCGCGGGCTGGGCCAGGTCCACCCCTAGGTCGAACACCAGTGGCTGCTGCACCGGTGCCTGCAGCAGGGCCGACAGGCGGGTATGCAAGGCCGCGCGGTCGATCTTGACGATGAACTGCGGGCTGTCTTCGTGCCAGCGCATGGACAGCGGCTCGGTGGGCGAGGGCAGCGAGGCCATGAGCGCATGCGATTCCACCGCCTGGCCGCCGCAACGCACCGTGGCGCCACCGCGCAGCGGTATCTGCAGCAGGTAGAAGCCGCCCAGGTGGCCCGGCTCGATGCGCACGGCCGGGCCGTACTGCACGTAGTTCAGGCTGGCATCGCGGTGCAGGGGCACGCTGTGGTGGCAGGCATCGAGCTGCGCGCCCCGGTGCAGGGTCGCCAGCTCGTGCGGGCAGAACACGCGGCCAACGAACTCGCGCGCCTCGTCCAGGTCGTGGCTGTCGAACAGGCGAAAGCGCTCCAGCGGTAGCGGGTGCGCGGTGCTGCTCTGCTGGGCGGTGTGCATGCGGTTCGGCCGGTGGGGTGTTGGTTCTTGGGCAAGCACGAAACACGCCACGGCAGGGGGCGCGAAAACATGCGTTTGCGGGATACACCCTGCGCTTTCGGGATGCGGATGCGCGGGCTGCCTTTCTATTCTTGTGCAGGCCCCGGGTGCTGCGCAAGAGCGTTAGCACCCGGGTGCACAGGGCGGATGTGACGGC
Source organism: Acidovorax sp. LjRoot66 (assembly GCF_964253305.1). Lineage (NCBI taxonomy): Bacteria > Pseudomonadati > Pseudomonadota > Betaproteobacteria > Burkholderiales > Comamonadaceae > Acidovorax > Acidovorax sp. LjRoot66. Next base: position 4,632,736 of record NZ_CAXUQU020000001.1, on the reverse strand, counting down.
GTGTTACCGCTGATGCACTGCAACATGTTTCGGACAACACAGGAGTCAGCATGGTCCAGGGATTCGACAGCATGCGCGGCAAGAGCGCGATCGTGACCGGGGGCGCCACCCTCATCGGCGCCGGGGTGGTGCGTGCCCTGCACCAGGCTGGGGTGCGGGTGGTGGTGGCCGACATCAACGCCGAGGCCGGGCAGGCGCTGGCGGACGAGCTGGGGGTCGGGGTGCTGTTCAGCCGTACCGACATCACTGATGACGCCCAGGTGGCCGCTTGTGTGGCCCTGGCCGCAGAACGCCACGGCGGGGTGAACTACTTGGTGAACCTGGCCTGCTCGTACCTGGACGATGGCATCGCCTCGCCGCGCGAGGACTGGCTGGCCTCGCTCAACGTCAACCTGGTCAGTGCGGTGATGGTGCTCAAGGCCGTGCGCCCGCATTTCCAACAGGCCGGGGGTGGGGCGGTGGTCAACTTCACCAGCATCTCCTCGGGCGTGGCGCAGACGGGGCGCTGGCTGTACCCGGTGGGCAAGGCGGCCATGGTGCAGCTCACGCGCAGCATGGCCATGGACCTGGCGGCCGAGGGCGTGCGCGTGAACAGCGTCTCGCCCGGCTGGACCTGGTCGGCCATCATGGACCAGCTCACCGGCGGCGACCGCGCCAAGACCGACCGCGTGGCCGCGCCCTTCCACCTGCTGCGCCGAGTCGGCGACCCGGCCGAGGTGGCCAATGTGGTGCTCTTCCTGTGCTCGGACCTGGCCAGCTTCGTGACCGGTGCCGACTATGCATGCGACGGCGGCTACTCCGCCATGGGGCCCGAGTCGCACGAGCCCGCCATTCCCAAACTCATGTCCTGAAGGAGCGCCACCATGACCAGAACCGTAGGCATCATCGGTGCCGGCTTTGCCGGCCTTTCCACCGCCAAGGTGCTGCGCGCCTTCGGCTTCGAGGTGACGGTGTTCGAGAAGGAGCCCGACGTGGGCGGCGTCTGGGCTGCTTCGCGCCGCTACCCGGGCCTGACCACGCAGAACCCGCGCACTACCTATGCGCTGTCGGATTTTCCGATGCCGGCCAGCTACCCCGAGTGGCCTTCGGGCCAGCAGGTGCAGGCCTACCTGCAGTCGTATGCCGAGCACTTCGGACTGGTGCCGCACCTGCGCATGTCCACCACGGTGGAGAGCGCCGTGCTGGACGAAGAGGCCGGCGTGTGGACCCTGAAGGCGCGCCGAGCAGCAACCGGCCAGGGCGGCGCCTTGCCGGCCGAGGTGCACCGCTTCGACTACCTGGCGGTGTGCAACGGCATCTTCAGCGAGCCGGCCGTGCCGCAGTACCCGGGCGCGGATGCATTCGTGGCTGCTGGCGGGCGCGTGTGCCATACCAGCCAGTTCAACGACGCGAACGAGGCGCGCGGCAAGCATGTGCTGGTGGTGGGCTACGGCAAATCGTCGTGCGACGTGGCCAATGCCATCGCGGCCGACAGCGCCAGCACCACGGTGCTCGCGCGCCAACTGATCTGGAAGATCCCGAAGAAGTTCATGAACGTGCTGAACTTCAAGTTCCTGCTGCTCACGCGCATGGGCGAGGCGCTGTTCAAGTACATCGAGCCCAAGGGGTTCGAGAAATTCCTGCACGGCCCGGGCTTGCCGGTGCGCAACTCCATGCTGGGCAGCGTGGAGTCGGTGGTCACGCGCCAGCTCAAATTGCGCGAGATCGGCCTGCACCCGGGAACGCCGCTCGAAACCATCGCCCGCAGCACCGTGAGCCTGGTGACCGACGGCTTCTACGAGAAGGTGGCTGCCGGCGAATTGGGTGTGCGCAAGGGCGTGAGCATCCGTACGCTGCAGCCCGGCCAGGCCGTGCTGAGCACTGGCGAGACGGTGCCCGCCGACCTCGTGGTCTGCGGCACGGGCTGGCACCAGCAGGTGCCGTTTCTGGACAGCAGCGTGCTGCAGCGCGTGACCGATGCGCGCGGCAACTTCCGGCTGTACCGCTCCATTTTGCCCGTGGGCATGCCGCGCCTGGCGTTCAACGGCTACAACTCCTCGTTCTTCAGCCAGCTCAACTGCGAGATCGGTGCGCTATGGCTGGCCAACCACCTGCGCGGCGGGCTGCAGCTGCCACCCCCAGACCAGATGAACGCGCAGATCGACCGGCGCCTGGCCTGGATGGAGGAGCGCACCGACGGCAAGCATTCCAAGGGCACCAACATCATCCCGTTCTCGGTGCACAACATCGACGAGTTGCTGCAGGACATGGGTTTGCCCCTGGGCGTGCTCACCCGCTTCAAGCAGTGGCTGGGGCCGGTGGACCCGGCGGACTATGCTGTGGTCACGCGGCAACTGCTGGCGCGGCATGCCGGCGCATCCCCTGCGGCTGGTGCGTCGCAGGCCGTGCCCGGTGCTACCGCTTCCTGAAACTCCCACGAACCCAAGACCATAAGGAACCCTACCATGCCAGGACAATGGACTACGCTCGACGCTGCAGACGGCAGCGGCAGCTTTCGCGCCTACCTTGCCACCCCCGCCAGCGGCAGCGGCCCTGGGCTGGTGCTCGCGCAGGAGATCTTCGGCGTGAACGCCACCATGCGCGATGTGGCCGACTACTACGCCGAGGAAGGCTATGTGGTGCTGGTGCCCGACCTGTTCTGGCGCCAGGAGCCTGCCGTGGAGCTGGACGCCGCCAGCGACATGCCGCGCGCCTTCGGGTTCTACCAGGGCTTTGACGAGGCCAAGGGCGTGCAGGACCTTCAGACGGCCATCTCGGCGCTGCGTGCGCGCCCCGAGGTCCGCGCGCACGGCGGCAAGGTGGGCGTGCTGGGCTTTTGCCTGGGTGGCAAGCTGGCCTACCTGGCCGCCTGCCGCACCGATGCCGACGTGGCCGTCGGGTACTACGGCGTGGGCATCGAGGCCGCGCTGACCGATGCGGCGGACATCCAGTGCCGCCTGGTGCTGCACATCGCCGAGCTCGACGGCTTTTGCCCGCCCCCTGCGCGCGAGGCCATCGTGCAGGCCCTCTCGGGCCGCGAGAGCGTGGAGCTGTACGTCTACCCCGGCACCGACCATGCGTTTGCGCGCGCGGGGGGCGACCATTTCCACAAACCTTCGGCGCTGATGGCGCACCAGCGCAGCGTGGCCGCGCTGCGGCGCGAGATGGGCCCGCACTACGACCTGTCGGCTCTGTGGGACAAGCACTGCGAGTACGAATTCGCCACGCGCGACGTGGACGCCACCATGTCCACCATGGTGGCCGAGCCCTATGTGAACCACATCCCCACCATGACGGGCGGCGTGGGCTACCGCCACCTGCACGACTTCTACACGCGCCACTTCGTCAACAGCAACCCGCCCGACACCAGCCTGACCCCCATCTCGCGCACGGTGGGCGCCACGCAGGTGGTCGATGAGATGCTGTTTTGCTTCACCCACACCACCGAGATCCCGTGGATGCTGCCCGGCGTGGCGCCCACGGGCCGGCGTGTGGAGATACCGCTGCTGGCGGTGGTGAAGTTTCGCGGCGACAAGCTCTACCACGAGCACATCTACTGGGACCAGGCCAGCGTGCTGGTGCAGGTGGGGCTGCTGGACCCCAAGGGTCTGCCCGTGGCGGGGGTGGAGGCGGGGCGCAAGCTGCTCGATGAAACGCTGCCGTCGAATGGGCTGATGGAGCGTTGAATGCAGGGGGTCTTCTCGTTCTAGGTGATAACCCGACAGGCCGTGCGACTGATGTACCGCATCAGAAACAATGATTGGCGGCCGGTGACCGGGCCGCCTACATTGGGGCCACTAGAACATAGAGGAGACATCCATGCAGCGCATTCTTTGTGCGGGGGCCCTGGCCGCCGGTTTGTTGTGTGCCGTGCAGGGCGCCCAGGCGGGCACCGTGACGGTGCTCACGTCCTTTCCCAAGGAACTCACCACCGCGTACCAGAAAGCCTTCGAGGCCAAGAACCCGGGCATCAAGATCGAGATCCTGAACAAGAACACCACGGCGGCGATTGCCTATGTGCGTGAGCTGCCCGAGGGCCAGCGGCCCGACATCATGTGGGCCTCGGCCCCCGATGCGTTCGAGGTGCTGGCCCGCAACAAGCTGCTGCAGGCTGCACCGGACACCAAGAACCCCGCCGCGCCGGCCAAGATCGGCAACTACCCGCTCAACGACCCGCAGGGCCTGTACTACGGCCAGGCGCTGGCGGGCTACGGCATCATGTGGAACACCCGCTACCTGCAGGCCAACAAGCTGCCTGCGCCCAAGGCGTGGGCCGACCTCACGCGCCCTGAATACTTCGGCCACGTGGCCATCTCCTCGCCATCGCGCTCGGGCACCACGCAGCTCACGGTGGAGACGATTTTGCAGGGCGAGGGCTGGGACAAGGGCTGGGCCCAGTTGCTGGCCATGATGGGCAATGCCGCCGCCGTGACCGACCGCAGCTTTGCCGTGCCCGATGGCGTGAACAACGGCCAGTACGGCATCGGCATCGTGATCGACTTCTTTGGCCTGGCGGGCAAGTACTCGGGCTTTCCGGTGGATTTCGTCTACCCGGCCATGACGGCCGTGGTGCCAGCCAACATCGCGTTGATCGCGGGCGGCAAGAACACGGACGAGGCCAAGAAGTTCATGGCCTTCAGCATGTCCACCGAAGGGCAGCAACTGCTGTTCGATCCCAAGATCAGCCGCCTGCCCATCCTGCCCTACAGCAGCCTCAAGGCACCCGCAGGCTACCCCGTGCCGCAGGAGGTGGCGCAGCGCGCCAAGGTGCAGTTCGATGCCGTGCTGTCCGAGAACCGCTACCAGGTGGTGACCAGCCTGTTCGACCAGATGGTGACCTTTCGCCTGAAGGAGCTGCAGGCCGCCACCCGCGCCATCCATGATGCGGACAAGGCCTTGAAGGCCAAGCCCAACGCCAAGGGCGCCGAATTGCTGCAGCAGGCGCGCAGCCTGGCCTTCACCTCGCTGGTGGGCGAGGCCAATGTGAAGAACGAAGAGTTCCTCGAACTGTTCCGCAAGAACCGGCGCGATGTGGCGGTGTCCAAGCAGCTCACGGGGCTGGAGCAGCTGTGGGCCACCAAGGCGCGCGAGAACTATGACCGCGCGCGCACGCTGGCCCAGCAAGCACAGGGCATGGCCAAGTAAGAAGACGGCACGCACTCCACACCACAACCCGGCGCAATCGCGCCCAAGGCGCCCTGCAGGGGCGCCGGGAAGCCACCACCATGTCTGCTGTCTACTCCGAACCCGGCGCCGCCGGGCCCGGTGCGGCCCGCCCGCGCCTGTTGCATGCCCTCACGGGCGTGGGCCCCTGGATCGCCTTCGGGCTGATCCTGGCCTTCCTCTTGCTGTTCTTGCTGATCCCCGTGGGGCTGGTGGTCTATACCGCCTTCATCAACGAGACGGGCGCGCTCACGCTGGGGCACTTCGCCAACTTCTTCGAGCAGTCGGTGTTCCGCGAGTCGTTCTTCAACAGCCTCGTGGTCTCGCTGGCCAGCGTGTTCTTTGCGAGCCTGATCGCCGTACCACTGGCCTACCTCACGGTGCGCTTCGAGTTCCGCGGGGCACTCTTGATCCAGACGCTGGGCGTGCTGCCCCTGATCATGCCGCCCTTCGTCGGGGCCGTGGCGCTGCAGCTGATCTTCGGGCGCAATGGTTCAATCAACCTTCTGCTCAACGAATACTTCGGCTTCACCGTGCCCATCATGGACGGGCTGGTGGGCGTGACCTTCGTCGAGAGCATTCACTACTTTCCGTTCATCCTGCTGAACCTGGTGGCCTCCATGCGCAACATCGACGGGGCCATGGAAGAGTCGGCCCTGAACCTGGGCGCGCGCGGCTGGCGGCTGTTCCGCCGCGTAATCTTCCCGCTGGCCATGCCGGGCTACCTGGCCGGTGCGGCGCTGGTCTTCGTGAAGGTGTTCGACGACCTGGGCACGCCGCTGGTGATGGGCGTGACCAACATGCTCGCGCCCCAGGCCTACCTGCGCATCACTTCGGTAGGCATCGACGACCCGCTGGGCTATGTGATCAGCGTGATCATGATCGCCTTCTCGATCCTCGCGCTGTGGATGGCGGCGCGCGTGATGAAGGGCAAGGACTACGCCACGCTGCAAAAGGGCGGCAGCTCGCTGCAGCGCAGGCGCCTGTCGGCGTGGGAGTCGGTGCTGGCCTATGGCTGGATAGGGCTCATCCTGGTGGTCACGCTGGCGCCGCACATCGGCATTCTGCTGATGTCGTTCTCCAAGGTGTGGAGCTTCTCGGTGCTGCCCGATTCCTACACGCTGGAGCACTACGCCACGGTGTTCACCGACTCCAAGCAGATGATAGGCAACACGCTGCTGTACTGCTTCATCGCGGCGGGGCTGGACGTGGTGATCGGCACCTCGATTGCCTACCTGATTCTGCGCACGCAGCTGCCGGCACGCCGCTGGCTCGACTACCTGGCGTCGGCCGCGCTGGCCATCCCGGGGCTGGTGCTGGCCATTGGCTACCTGCGCATGTTCAAGGGCGTGAACCTGCCGTTCACCGATACGCCGGTGGTCACCACCTGGGTGCTGATCATGCTGGCCTACGCGGTGCGGCGCCTGCCGTATGCGCTGCGCTCGTGCATGGCGGCGCTGCAGCAGGTGCATGTGTCGCTGGAAGAGGCGGCGCAGAGCCTGGGGGCGTCGCGCCTGTCCACCATCCGCCGCGTCATGGTGCCGTTGATGATGGGCGGCATTCTCGCGGGCTTCGTCACCAGCTTCATCACGGCGGCGGTGGAGCTTTCGGCCACCATCCTTCTCTCGTCGGCACAAAGCCAGGCGCCCATGAGCTACGGCATCTACCTGTACATGCAGAGCATCTCGGGCCGCGGCCCGGGCGCGGCGCTGGGTGTGCTGGCCGTCGTGGTGGTGGGGCTGGGTACCTATTTCTCGCACCGCTTCGTGGAGCGCTCGCGCACCACGGTGCAGGCCAAACAGGGGTGAACATTCCATGCATCTGAACAAAGTCTCTCTCGACGCCCGGCACATCAGCCTGAGCTATGGCAGCACCGAGGTGCTGCGCGACGTCAACCTGCGCATCGAACCCGGCGAGTTCTTCGCCCTGCTGGGCCCTTCGGGCTCGGGCAAGTCGACCCTGCTGCGCCTGATCGCAGGCTTCAACCAGCACCAGCGCGGCGAGCTGCTGGTGGACGGGCAGGACATCACCGGCACGCCGCCACACGCGCGCAACGTGGGCATGGTGTTCCAGAGCTACGCGCTGTGGCCCCACATGACGGTGTGGGACAACGTGGCCTTCGGCCTGGTGGAGCGGCGCGAGACCAAGGATGCCATCCGCCGCAAGGTGGGCGCGGTGCTGGAGCTGGTGGGCCTGGGTGACTACGCGCAGCGCCGGCCCGGGCAGCTCTCGGGTGGGCAGCAGCAGCGCGTGGCGCTGGCGCGCACCGTGGTGATCGAGCCCAAGCTGCTGCTGCTCGACGAACCCCTGTCCAACCTGGACAAGCAGTTGCGTGTGCAGATGCGCGAGGAGCTCAAGAACCTGCAGCGCAAGCTCGGGCTGACCACGATCTTCGTCACCCATGACCAGGAGGAGGCCATGACCACGGCCGACCGCATGGCCGTGCTGGACAAGGGCATCCTGCAGCAGGTGGGGGCCGCCACGGGGCTGTACGACTTTCCCATCAACCGCTTCGTGGCGGGCTTCGTGGGCACGGCCAACCTGCTCGAGGGGCAGGTGGTTTCCGTGGGCGGCGAGACGCTGGTGTTCCGCGTCGATGGCCTCGGAAACCTCACGCTGCCCCGGCCGGCCGACCCGCCGGCCGTGGGCGCTGCGGCCATGGCCTTCCGCCCGCACCAGGTGAGCATCCGCGTGCGCGACGAGCAGGTCGATGCCTCGCGCCTGTGGCTCAACGGTCTGGTGGAGAGCGCCGAGTTCCTGGGCGAGTTCTCGCGCTACCGGGTGCGCGTGGGGGAGGTGGCCATGGTCACCGACCAGCCGCACTATGCCGGGCTGGCCATGTTCGCGCCCGGCTCGGAGGTACGCCTGGGCATCGAGCCCACGCAGGTGCGCTTTCTGGACCAGTAAGAAGGTGTGACCACGCCACAATGCAGCCCGATGCCTGAACCTTTCTTCTTCTTCTGCTTCTCCGTGGCCTGACCGGCATGGAGATCTACCAACTGCGTGCCTTCGTCACGGCGGCCAAGCTCGGCCATGTGACGCGCACCGCCGAAGCGCTGCACCTGACCCAGCCGGCCATCACCGCCCAGATCAAGGCGCTGGAAGAGGAACTGGGCGTGGCCCTGTTCGACCGGCGGCCGGGCCGTATCAGCCTCACGCGGGCCGGCGAGGCCTTGCTGTCCGATGCCGAGAACGTGCTCACGGCCGCCGGGCACCTGCTGGGCAAGGCGCGCGACCTGCAGGGCGAGGTCACCGGCTCGCTGACCCTGGGCACGGTGGCCGACCCCGACACCCTGCGCCTGGGCTCGCTGCTCGGCGCGCTGGTGCGCACCTTGCCGTTGCTGGAAATACGCACGCGCAATGGCCCGGCCGAAGAACTGCGCGAGCAGGTCGCGGCGGGGCTGCTGCAGGGTGCCTTCTACATCGGCCCCAACATCCCGCGCGAGGTGATGGGGCTGGCGCTACAGACCATCCACTACCGCATTGCCGCACCGGCCAGCCAGGCGCCACAGGTGCTGCATGCGGGTTGGCGCGACATCGCGGCCATGCCCTGGATCGGTGCGCCGCCGCTGCACCATGTGCAGACGCTGATGCGCGACATGTTCGCGCGCCAGGGTCTCACGCCGCACCAGGTGATCGAGTCCGACGAGGTCTCTTTGCCGCAAAGCCTGGTGCGTGCGGGCGTGGGCCTGTCGCTGCTGCGCGAGGACGTGGCCTTGCCTGCCAGCGAACGTGGCGAGGTGGTGATCTGGCCGCATGCCCGGGTGGGGGCGCTCTTGAGCTTCATATACCCGCGCGCAGCCGAGCACGACCCGGCCATCGTGGCCACGCTGCAGCTGCTGCGCAGCGTCTGGGGTCTGTCGGGGTAAGGGCGGAGGCCGGTGTTCAGGCACAGGCCTGCAGACTTTGCCGGCAACCCGTAAACTGCGCGGCTTGCCAACGGAGTCCGCATGAAAACCATCCAGCTCGGTCAGAGCGATCTGCACGTCACCCCCATTTGCCTGGGCACCATGACCTTTGGTGAACAGGTCAATGAATCCGATTCCCACGACATCCTCGCCCGTTCGCTGGCCCGGGGCGTGAACTTCATCGACACCGCCGAGATGTACGCGGTGCCCGCCAAGGCCGAGACCTTCGGCGCCACCGAGACCATCATCGGCAACTGGTTCGCGAAGAACCCCGGCGCGCGTGAGAAGCTGGTGGTGGCCACCAAGGTGGCCGGCCCCTCGCGCGGCATGCCCTGGGTGCGTGAGGGCAAGGGCCTGACGCCTCAAGACATCGTCGCATCGTGCGAAGGCAGCCTGCGCCGCCTGCAGACCGACGTGATCGACCTCTACCAGATCCACTGGCCCGAGCGCCATGTGCCGGCTTTCGGCACCATGTACTACGACCCGGCCAAGGAAACCTCCGAGACGCCCATCCACGCCCAGCTGGAGGCGCTGGCGGGCCTGGTCAAGGCGGGCAAGGTGCGCTATGTCGGCCTTTCCAACGAGACCGCCTATGGCGTGCACGAATTCGTGCGCCTGGCCGAGCAGCATGGCCTGCCGCGCGTGGCCACGGTGCAGAACCCCTACTGCCTGATCAACCGCACCTGGGAAAACGCGCTGGACGAGACCTGCCACCGCCTGAATGTGTCGCTGCTGGCGTACTCGCCCCTGGCCTTCGGTCTGCTCACGGGCAAGTACGACGAGAGCGGCACCACCGGCCCCGATGCCCCCAAGGGTGCGCGCATCTCGTCCTACGAGTCGGTGCGCAAGCAGCGCTGGGGCCGCCCCGAGTCGCTGGTGGCCGCGCGCCGCTACAACGCGCTGGCGCGCGAAAACGGCCTCACGCCCACGCAGCTGGCGCTGGCGTTCTGCTACACCAAGTGGCAGGTGGCCAGCACCATCATCGGCGTAACCTCGGTGGCGCAGCTCGAAGAAGACCTGAACGCCTGGGGCACGGAACTCTCGCCCGAGCTGCTCAAGGCCATCGACGCCATTCGCCTGGAGTTGCGCGACCCGGCATTGTGAAGCCCCCCTGAGTCGCTTCGCGCCATCCCCCCAGGGGGACGCCCCCAGCGCGGCGGAGCGGCCCTTGCGCGGGGGCACTGGCCGGACCGCGCCACTTTCAGGCGCTGGTGATCGTGCTCAGCGCGCCTTCCTTCCAGGGCACGCCACCGGGCTCGCCCAGGTCCCAGAACAGGCCCGCCATCACGGCCAGGCCTTCGCGGGCCACGCTGGCCAGCAGGTGCTCGTTGGGCGCATGCTGGGCACAGGCCGGGTACGAGTGGGGCACCCACAGCGTGGGCAATCCCAGGTCGTCCGCGAAGATGTCGTTGGGCAAAGAGCCCGCCAGGTTGGGCAACAGCGTGGCCGGGCTGCCTGCGCTGGTCTGCATGGACGCCAACGCCCAGTCCACCCAGGGGTTGTGCAGGTCCAGGCGCGTGGCGCCGCACTGCATCCCGAGTTCGATCTCCACGTCGGCAAAGCCGTGTGCGTCCAGGTGGGCGCGCACGATGTCCTTGAGGTTTCTCCAGTTCGTGCCGACCACGAAGCGCAACTGGCAGTGCGCCACGGCGCTGGAGGGAATCGCATTGACGGGGCGCGCGGGCAAGCCTGCGCCCAGGGCCAGCACCTCCAGCGTGTTCCAGCCCACGAGCTGCTCGGCCGAGGTCAGGCCCGGTTCGCCCCAGCCCGGCGTCAGGGCTGGGTCGTCGGCGCCGCCGCCGATCACCACGTCTTTCAGGGCGGTGCGCAGCTTCTCGGGCAGCGGTGGGGGCAGCAGGCCGGGCACGAGCATGCGGCCACGGGCGTCCACCATGCTGGCCACTGCATGGGCCAGTACCGTGGCGGGGTTGGAGAGCACGCCGCCCCAGTTGCCCGAATGGTAGGCCTTGGGCCGGCTGCTCATCTTGAGCGAGAAATTGATGGCGCCTCGCGAGCCCAGAAACAGCGTGGGCCGCGCCGCGTTCACGCGCGGGCCGTCGCTGGCGATGAAGAGATCGGCCCTGAGGGCCTCGCGCTGCTGCTGGCAGAAGGCCGCCAGGCCCGGTGAGCCGGCCTCCTCGCCCATCTCCATGAGCAGGGTCACGTTGTAGCCCAGGCGCCCCTGGCGGGCGGCGATGGTCTGTGCCAGGGCCGCGAGCACCACCGTGTGCTGGCCCTTGTTGTCGGCCGTGCCGCGGCCGTACCAGCGGTCCCCTTCGATCTTCAGTTCCCAGGGCGACAGGCCTTCGCGCCAGTTGGCGTCCTGCCCGTTGACCACGTCGCCATGGCCGTAGGTGAGCAGCGTGGGCAGATCGGGCGACTCCACGCGGCGCGCCAGCAGCACCGGGCCACCGCGTGCGTCGGGGTTGTCCAGCACCTCGCAGGCAAAGCCCAGCGGTTCGAGGCCGGGCACGATCTCGTCGGTCAGGTACTGGCGCAGGGCGGGGGCGCCAGGCTGGCCGGTGTCGCTCTCGGTGCGCCAGCCCACGCGGCGGCGCAGGTCGGCCTCGAAGCTGCCGCCGTCGAAGTGGTGCTGGACGCTGGCCAGCAGTTGTTCGCGGGATGGGTTCATCGTCGTTGTCGTCATGCTGTCATCACTCCACAATGATTTTGGCGCGGTGTGCCAGGGCGCGGTAGCGCCCGATCTCGTCGTCGATAACGGCACGCGTGGCCACGGGCCCCAGGTGCACGGGCTCCATGCCCTGGGCTCGCATCTGTTCCTGAATGGCGGGGTCGCGCGTGACGGCCTCGACCTCGGTCACCAGCCGGCGGATGATGGGCAGCGGCGTGCGTGCCGGCGCGGCGATGGCGTACCAGGCGTCGAACGCCGCGTCGGGCAGCTGGAGTTCGGCCACCGTGGGCACGCCGGGCAGCATGCTGGAGCGGCTCTTGCCCGCAATCGCCAGGGCACGCAGCTTGCCCGCGCGGATCTGCGGGGCAGCGGCGGCCACGGTGTCGATGCCGAGTTGGATTTCACCGCCGATCAGCGCCATCAGCGACTGGCTGCTGCCGCGGTAGGGCACGTCCTGCAACTGGATGCCAGCGGCCTGCTCCAGCAGCGCGCCCGCCAGGTGCGGGCCTGAGCCGGAGCCGAAGGTGGCGTAGTGGATGGTCTTGGGTGCGGCCTTGGCGGCTGCGATCAGGGCGTTGAGGTCCTTGTAGGGCGCACTGGCGCTGACCACCATCACCAGCGGCGCGCGGGCCACGGTGGCCACGGGGATCAGGTCCGTCGCAGGGTCATAGGGCAGCTTGCTGCGCAGCGCGGGGTTCACCGAGTAGCTGGTGGAGCCCGAGACCAGCAGGGTGTAGCCGTCGGGCTTGGCACGCACAACGGCCTCGGTGCCGATGATGGTCGAGGCACCGGGCTTGTTGTCCACCACCACGGGCGTGCCCAACCGGATGCCGAGTTTCTGCCCCAGGGCGCGGGCCACCGCATCGGTGCCGCCGCCAGGCGGAAAGGGCACGATCAGGCGCACGCTCTGCTCGGGCCAAGGGTCTTTGGCGGCAGTGGTGGTTTGGGCATGTGCCGCTGTCAACGTGGTGGCAAGCACGGCAAGAAGCAGGGGGATTCGAAGGCGGTGGTTCATTGAAGCTCCAGAGTAGGGCGCCGGGCTTTGCAGCGCAAGGCGCAGCACCCGCGTGGCTATCGGTTGATTGGAGCCTCGATGCACGCAAGATCGATGCTGGTTTACCATTGCTATTCATAGAGAATAAGCAACTAACCATTGCCTTGAAGGCAATACAAGAGCGCCTCATGTCCCTGTCCCTGCTGAGCCTGCCCCTGCGCTACTTCCTCGAAGTGGCCCGCACCGGCTCGGTCAACCAGGCCGCGCAGCGCCTGCATGTGGCCGCTTCAGCCGTGAGCCGCCAACTGGGCAAGCTGGAGGATTCGCTGGGTGTGTCGCTGTTCGAGCGGCAGCCGCGCGGCATGCGCCTGACGGCGGCGGGCGAGCGCCTGCTGGCGCATGCGGGCGCGCATGCGCAGGAGTCGGCCCAGTTGGTGGAGCAGCTGCAGGGCCTGGCCGCGCAGGAGGCGCGGCGCGTGCGGCTGGCCTGCACGGAGGGCTTTGCGGCGGGCTTCATGCCACTGGTGATGGCGGCGTTCCGCGGTGCTCACCCCGAGGTCGAACTGCAGTTGCATGTGGGCGTGCCCGAGGAGGTCTCGGCGCAGGTGGCGCGTGGCGACGCGGACCTGGCCCTCAAGTACAGCGTGGCGCCCGAGAAGGGCCTTGCGGTGCTGCACTCGGCCATTGCCCCGGTGTTCGCCATCACGGTGGTCGCCCATCCGCTGGCGCAGCAGCGCATGGTGAGCGTGGCCGACGTGGTGCGTTACCCGCTGCTGCTGGGCACGGCCGGCATCACCGGGCGCCAGCTGTTCGACCTCTCGTGCACGCTGCAGGGCCTGCGCTACACGCCGGCCGTGGTGAGCAACTTCTCGTCGGCGCTGCTGCCGCTGCTGGGCCCGCGCGACGTGGCGCTGGCCAGCTACCTCACCGCGGCGCGTTGGGTGGAGGAGGGCGTGCTCGCCGCCCGCCCGTTCGAAGACGTGCAGCTGCAGCAGCGGCGCCTGCAGGTGCTGGCGCTCGACGGCCGCGTGCAGCCGCCGCTGGTGCAGGAGTTCACCGGCGTGCTGGTGGCTGCCATAGAGCAGTACGGCAAGCGCAAAGTGGGGCGGCGCAAGCGTGTGCCCGTGTGAATGGGTACTATCGCTGCGCCATGGCCAAGAAAGAACACGTCTCCGAAACCCCTGCCACCCAGCTCCTCAAGGCGCGCAAGGTGGCCTTCACCGAGCACCCCTACGAGTACCTGGAGCACGGCGGTGCCTTGCACAGCGCCGAAGTGCTGGGGCTCGACCCCTTCACCGTGGTCAAGACCCTGGTGATGCAGGACCAGAACGCCAAGCCCCTGATCGTGCTGATGCACGGCAACCGCAAGGTCTCCACCAAGAACCTGGCGCGCCAGATCGGCGCCAAGTCGGTCGAGCCCTGCGCCCCCGAGGTGGCCAACCGCCACAGCGGCTACCTGGTGGGCGGCACCTCGCCCTTTGGCACGCGGCGCGAGATGCCGGTGTACATCGAAGGCAGCATCCTCGACCTGCCGCGCATCGCCATCAATGGCGGGCGGCGCGGTTTCCTGGTGCAGATCGACCCGCAGGTCTGCGTGCAACTGCTTGGTGCGCAGACCGTGCACTGTGCGCTGGCAGAATAGCGGGCCTGTGCACGCCCGCCGTGCGCACCCCCATTCCAAGGAGCTGATTTGACCGCCGTGTACCCCCTTCTGGCCACCGTAGCCGCCTATCTGCTCGGCTCGCTGTCGTTTGCCGTGATCGTGACGCGCGCCATGGGCATGCGCGACCCGCGCACCTATGGCAGCAAGAACCCTGGCGCCACCAACGTGCTGCGTTCGGGCAGCAAGGTGGCGGCCGTCGTCACGCTGGTGCTCGATGCCGTGAAGGGCTGGCTCCCGGTGGCCCTGGTGGCCTGGTTCGGCAAGCCCTACGGGATGGAGGAGGGCACCATGGCCATGGTGGGCCTGGCTGCTTTCCTCGGCCACCTGTGGCCGGTGTTCTTCCGGTTCGAAGGTGGCAAGGGCGTGGCCACGGCGCTGGGCGTGCTGCTGGGCGTGAGCGGCTGGCTGGGCCTGGCCACGGCGGTCACCTGGGTGATCATCGCCTTCTTCTTTCGCTATTCGTCGCTGGCCTCGCTGGTGGCGGCGGTGTTCGCGCCGGTGTACTACCTGCTGGCCGATGGCGTGGTCTGGAATGCCGACGGGCGCATTGCGGCCGCCATGGCCGTGATGGCCCTGCTGCTGGCCTGGCGCCACAAGGAGAACATCAAGCGCCTGCTGGAGGGCAAGGAATCGCGCCTGGGCAGCAGCAAGGTGGTCAAGGCCAAGGGCGCCAAGGGCTGAGCCCTTCACGATCGCGAAGCCCGCAGCCCGGTGGGCTGCTCTGCAACGGATCAGCGCGTTCCGAGGGATGCGGGTGCCGTGATGAGCGAGCGCATGCTCGAGATGCGCTGCGCCGCATACAGGCCCAGGCGCACCATGGTGCGGTGGTTGAGCTCCACCTTCACCGCGGAGCGGGCCACGGCCGACTGGATGCGCGGCTTGCCGCTGGCCGTCTGGTACAGGTTGGGCAGGTTCTGCTGCTGGCCCACAGGGTCGAGCAGGCTGGCCACCAGCGGGTAGTTGGCCTTTTCGCTGCGGCGCAGCACGATGGCCACCTCGCCGTTGTCCAGCCGCACAAAGGTGCCGGGCGGGCACAGGCCGATGGAGCGCACCAGCGTATAGCTGACCTCGTCGCGCTGGTCCACCTCCTGGCCCACGATGGCGCGCACCGAATCGGTGGCACTGCGCCCCGCGCGCGATTTGCGCGGGCTGATCATGGCCGCGTAGCGGTCGATGGTGCCCAGGATGCGCGTGAGGCGGTCCTCGGGGTTCTGCTGGGCCAGGGGAACCTGGTCGGCCATGTTGGTGTGGTGCTGGCCCACGACCTCGAGCCACAGCGGGTCGTTCACGAACAAACGCTCCAGCAGGGCCTGGCTCTCCTCAGGGTGGCTGCGGATGGCTTCCTGCTGCACGTTGCTGGGGCGCTCGCGCTGTTCGGCCAGTTCGTCCTGCAGCGCGGTCATGCCGATGTTCATGGTGAGCGCGGCGCGCACCAGGCTGTCGCGTTCGCTCTGCACCAGGCGCAGGTCCTGCGCCATGATGTGGCACAAGGTGCCGCAGACCAGCGCGTGCGCTGCGCTGTAGCCCACCGACGAGGTGGACGCCAACTGAAACATCAGGTACAGCGCCGCATCGATGTCGTGCGCCACCAGGTCCTGCAGCCACAGGTCGAAACTGCGCACCTTGCCCGGAAAATCCTGCACCTGCAGCGGCTTGGACAGCAGCACCGACAGCGCCGACTCCAGGTCCGACCACAGGCCGAGCAAGTCCTCGTACTCGCCCTCATGGGGACTGCTGTTGCTGGGCAGGTGGGTGGTGGCGTTCATGGCGGTGTTGGTGGGGCCACGTCTGCTCAGTGGCGCTTTTCCAGCACCATCTGGTCGTTGGTGCGGGTCATCTGGAACTGCGTCAGAAAGCTGTTGCCCAGCAGCACGAAGGGCATGCCCTCGGGCATGATGACCGCCGTCACACCGAGCACTTCCACATCGCCCAGGCGCACGGAATTGAGGCGCACACGCCAGCCGGTGGCAGAGCCGTTGGCCGTGCTCATGATCACTTTCTGGCTGTCGTCGACCTTGATGCCCATGCGCTCCGCATCGGGCCTGCCGATGGCGACCACGGACGCGCCGGTGTCCACCATGTACTTCATCTGCTTGCCGTTGATGGTGCCGGTGTTGACGAAGTGGCCCTGATTGTCGGCCATCAGCACGATGCGCTTGCCGCTGCCGCTGGAGCCCAGCGCCACAGGGGACTCACCCAGCCTGAGCAGCCGGCGGGTGCCCTGGACTTCCACCGTGGCCTCATCGCGTGTCACCGACAGCACCTTCACGCCCTGGTGCGTCTCGCCCGGTCCGACGGCGCGCGGTGCGCTGCCATCGACCACCAGCAGCGCCTTGCTGCCGAGCACGCCGGCCAGGGCGATGGACTGGTCGGCGGCCACCGCAGGCAGCGCAAGGGCCAGGCCGGCCGCCAGGGCCAGGGAGATCGCAGTGCGAAGGGCTTGCATGGAGGTCGAGGCCGCGCAGGTCCGTTCAGTCGCGGAAATTGTCGAACGACAGGGGCACGTCGGTCACGTCCTTGCGGATCAGTGCCATGGCGGCCTGCAGGTCGTCGCGCTTGGCGCCGGTGATGCGCACCTTGTCCTCCTGGATGGCGGCCTGCACCTTGAGCTTGCTTTCCTTCATGAGCTTCTGGATCTTCTTGGCCAGCTCGCTTTCGATGCCGTTGCGCACTTTGATGACCTGCTTGACCTTGTCGCCGCCCATTTTCTGCACGTCGCCCATGTCCAGGAAGCGCACGTCCACATTGCGCTTGGTGAGCTTGTTGCGCAGCACGTCTTCGATCTGGGTGAGCTGGAAGTCCGCGTCGCCGATCAGCGTGATGTCCTTGTCCTTGATCTCGATGCTGGCCGACGTGCCTTTGAAGTCGAAACGGGTGCCGATTTCCTTGGCGGTGTTCTCGACCGCGTTCTTCACTTCGACCAGGTTGGCTTCGCAGACGGTGTCAAAAGATGGCATGGTGGTGGTTCTCTCTCTCGGGAATACGGTTTTCGCCGCAGCGCCAGGATGCGCGGGTGCGACAATCGGGTCAATGGTAGTCGAGAAAAACGCCCCTTTGCAGCCCTGCAACACCTTCGGCATTGCGGCACGCGCCCAAACCCTGGTGCGCGTGCGCTCGGCCGATGATATTTCGGCCTTCCTGGCCGATAGAGAACTGTCTGGCAGCCCGGTCTTTGTGCTGGGCGGCGGCAGCAACATCATTCTGACCGGTGACGTGCGCCCCGTGGTGCTCAAGATGGAGATCAAGGGCCTGCGCCTGGTCGATGAAACCCCCAAGGCCTTCATCGTCGAGGCCGGTGCCGGCGAGGTCTGGCACGACTGCGTGGCCTGGACCCTCGCGCAGGGCTATCCGGGCCTGGAAAACCTGGCGCTGATCCCCGGCACCGTGGGGGCATCGCCAGTGCAGAACATCGGCGCCTATGGCGTGGAACTGCAGGACCGCTTCGAGTCGCTGGACGCGATGGACCTGGCCACTGGCGAGCGCTTTACGCTCAACGCCGCACAGTGCGCCTTCGGCTACCGCGACTCGGTGTTCAAGCACGCCCCTTCGCAACCCGAGGTGGCCGGTGGCCTGCCGCGCGGCATGGGCCTGGCCGGGCGCGCGGTGATCACGCATGTGCGGTTCCGACTTCCGCGCCCCTGGAAGCCGGTGCTGGGCTACGTGGAGCTGGAGCGCCGCAGGGCCGAGGCTGGCATCGACCATCCCACGGCGCAGCAGATGTTCGACTGGGTGTGCGATATCCGCCGCGCCAAGCTGCCCGACCCCGCCGTGGTGGGCAATGCCGGCAGTTTCTTCAAGAACCCCACGGTATCGCCCGAGCAGTGCGCCGACATCATCGCGCGCGAGCCCAAGATCGTGCACTACCCCATGCCCGATGGCAGCATCAAGCTGGCCGCCGGCTGGCTCATCGATGCCTGCGGCTGGAAGGGTAAGTCCATCGGCAAGGCCGGCGTGTACGAAAAGCAGGCCCTGGTGCTGGTCAACCGCGGGCGCGGTGCCCACAGCGTGACCGGCGGCGAGGTGATGACCCTGGCCAAGGCCATCCAGACCAGCGTGTACGAGCGCTTTGGCATCCGGCTGGAGCCTGAGCCGGTGGTTGTATAGGCCGCTTCTGTTCGCCCCCCAATGCAAGAAAGCCACCCGAGGGTGGCTTTCTTCATGGTGCGGGAGCGGTGTTACTCGCTGCGCTCGTCGTTCAGTTGCGCCAGGGCGGCATTGCCACCCAGCGACAGCAGGCCGCTGCGTGCGTACACGCCCAGCTTGGCGCGCGTGTCGATGATGTCCAGGTTGCGCATGGTCAGCTGGCCGATGCGGTCGGCCGGCGAGAACGGCGCGTCTTCGACCTTTTCCATGCTCAGGCGCTCGGGCGCGTAGGTCAGGTTGGGCGATTCGGTGTTCAGCAGCGAATAGTCGTTGCCGCGGCGCAGCTCCAGCGTCACGGTGCCGGTGATGGCGCGCGCCACCCAGCGCTGGGCAGTGTCGCGCAGCATGATGGCCTGGGGGTCGAACCAGCGGCCCTGGTAGAGCAGGCGGCCGAGCTTGAGGCCGTTCAGGCGGTACTGCTCGATCGTGTCCTCGTTGTGGATGCCGGTCACCAGGCGCTCGTAGGCGATGTGCAGCAGCGCCAGGCCGGGGGCCTCGTAGATGCCGCGGCTCTTGGCCTCGATGATGCGGTTCTCGATCTGGTCGCTCATGCCCAGGCCGTGGCGCCCGCCGATGCGGTTGGCCTCCAGGATCAGGGCCACGGGGTCGCTGAACTCCACGCCGTTCAGGGCCACGGGCTGGCCTTCCTCGAAGCGCACCGAGACTTCCTCGGATTGGACCTGCACGTCGTCCTTCCAGAACGCGACGCCCATGATGGGGTTCACGATGCGGATGCCGCTGTTCAGGAACTCCAGGTCCTTGGCTTCGTGCGTGGCACCCAGCATGTTGCTGTCGGTGCTGTAGGCCTTCTCGGCGCTCATCTTGTAGCCGAAACCTTCCTTGGTCATGAAGGCCGACATCTCGGCACGGCCACCGAGCTCGTCGATGAACAGCTGGTCCAGCCAGGGCTTGTAGATCTTGAGCGATGGGTTGGTCAGCAGGCCGTAGCGGTAAAAGCGCTCGATGTCATTGCCCTTGAAGGTCGAGCCATCGCCCCAGATGTGGACGTCGTCTTCCTTCATGGCGGCCACCAGCATGGTGCCGGTGACGGCACGGCCCAGCGGCGTGGTGTTGAAGTAGGTGACACCGGCGGTGCTGATGTGGAAGGCCCCGGCCTGCAGGGCGGCAATGCCCTCGTGCGCCAGCTGCGTGCGGCAGTCCACCAGGCGGGCCTTTTCGGCGCCGTATTCCATGGCCTTGGCGGGGATGGCGTCGTAGTCGGGTTCGTCGGGCTGGCCCAGGTTGGCCGTGTAGGCGTAGGGCACGGCGCCCTTGTTCTTCATCCAGCGCAGCGCGGCGCTGGTGTCGAGGCCGCCGGAGAAGGCGATGCCGACCTTCTCGTTGAGGGGCAGGTTCTGGAGGATGGTGGCCATGTCGTTCAGTGCTTTCTGGCGGCTCAGCCGAAGTGGCAGATGTAGTGGTAGGCGCTCGCGACGCGGATCTCGAACTTGGAGTTGCCGGGCACGCTGAACTTCTCGCCTGCGGCGGACCTGACCCAGGCGTCGGTGCCGTCGAGCTTGTATTCGCACTCGCCGCCCACGCATTCCATGATCTCGGGCGCGCCGGTGTTGAAGGTCAGCGAGGCGGGCAGCACCACGCCCACCGACTTCTTCGTGCCATCGGGGAAGGTGATGTTGTGGCTCACGCACTTGCCGTCGAAGTACACATTGGCCTGGGTGGTGACGGACACGCCGTCGATTTTTTCGGTGGTCATGGATGCGCGTTGGTTAGAGGGAAACCCCTGATTTTAGGCCACCATGCCGCATGGAAGCTTTCGATACGGCGCAGGGCAAAAAAAAGAGCCCCGAAGGGCTCTTTGGAGGACTGGACACCAGGGGAGGGCGGCCGTCAACGGCAATGGTCACTGGGCCGGCAGCGTGTTCATGCCGCCAGCTGCCTGGGCTGCCCGCCAAAACTCAGCGGTTTTTAGCGCCAGTAGGGATTGCGCGGGTGGTGGTACGAGCGGTCGTAGCCGTACTCGATCACCGTGACCGGGGGCGTCACGTAGGTGGGGGGCGGTGCCGGGTAGGTCGAGGTGACCACGCCGGGCTGGGCATAGCCCTGCTGGTACGAGGGCTCGGTGGAGTAGGTCTGGCCCGGCTGCACGCTCACGGGGATCCAGCGGCCCGGGTCGTACTGGGTGCGGGTGGTGTACTGGCGGCCTGCATATTCGTAGGTCACGTTGTAGCCCACGGTGCGGTTCTCGTAGTAGGTCTGGTTCTGGCAGCGCTGCACGTTTTCGTACTGCGGCTGGCCGCCCTCGATGTTGTTGCCCAGCACGGCACCACCGATCAGGCCCAGTGCCGTAGCCGCCGCGCGGCCACTGCCCTTGCCGATCTGGTTGCCGACGGCACCGCCAGCAATGGCGCCAATCACTGCGCCGCCACCCGTGGTGCGGTTGCCGCTGTACACGGTTTCGTTGTTGCATACCTGCTGGGGCACGGCCACCTGCTGGACGATGGGGGTGGTTGAGAGCACGCGGCCCTGTTCCTGGGCTGTGGCCAGGGAGGCAATGGCTGCCATGGCGGAAAAAACGACGATCTTTTTCATGGAGAAACTCCTTTCAGGTCGGTACATAACGCACCAGACTGTTGAAAAGTTTAGGCGCTACCCGTCAATACCGGGTGGGCAGGCCGTAAAACTGCGTAAAGATTTGTGCAATATCTCCGGTTTCAGTGCACGCAATCCCTGCGATGTCAGCTGTTGGAGCCCGCTGAGCCCCATTCGTTCCAGGTTTCGGGCACAAAGCCGACCGAAATACGGGTGGTGCCGCCCTGCACCCACTCCACCACAGGGCGTTTGACCACGCTGGGCTGGGCCTGCAGCAGGGCGCTGGCGCTGGCGTCGTCGGTCACGGCGGCCTGGGTGTCTGCGTCGAGCTTGCGCCAGGTGGTGCCTTGGCGGTTGACGAGCTTGTCACGCCCCGCAGCTGCCAGCCAGCCGGGCAGACGGTCGGCCGGCACGCCTTGCTTCTTGAAATCGTGGAACACGTAGGCCAGGCCCTGGTCGGTGAACCAGGTGCGCGACTTCTTGACGGTATCGCAGTTGGGAATGCCGTAGAGGGTGATGGTGCGTGCTGTTGTCATGGGCAATAGGGCGGCAGGATGTGGGCGGTGGCAGGCTCGGCGACAATCGCGGGCTGTATGCACACCAATAATATCGACACCCTGGAAGGCTGGCTGCAGCACTGCGAGCGCCTGCACCCGCACAACATCGACATGGGCCTGGACCGCGTCAGCGAAGTGGCCCGCCGCATGGCGCTGCGCTTCGACTGCCCGGTGATCACCGTGGCGGGCACCAACGGCAAGGGATCCACCTGCGCCATGCTGGAGGCCGTGGGCCTGCAGTCGGGCTACCGCACGGGGGTCTACACCTCGCCGCACCTGGTGCATTTCGAGGAGCGCTGCCGCGTGCACGGCGAAATCGTGGCCGCCGCCGACCTGGTGCCGCACTTCGCGGCGGTGGAGGCCGCCCGGGTGCAGGGCGGAGAGGCCATCTCGCTGACCTACTTCGAGTTCAGCACCCTGGCCATCCTGCGGCTCATGAGCCAGGCGCGCCTGGACCTGGCGATCCTGGAAGTGGGCCTGGGCGGGCGGCTCGACGCCACCAACATCATCGACGCCGACTGCGCCATCATCACCAGCATTGACATCGACCACACCGAATTCCTGGGCAAGGACCGCGAAAGCATCGGTCGCGAGAAGGCCGGCATCATGCGCACCGGCCGCCCGGTGATCGTGAGCGACCCCATGGCCCCGCAGAGCGTGGTGGACCATGCCACCGAGATCGGCGCCGACCTGTGGCGCTCGGGCCGCGACTTCAATGTCTCGGGCGACAAGCAGCAGTGGAGTTGGGCCGGGCGCGGGCGCCGCTACGCAGGCCTGGCCTACCCCTCGTTGCGCGGCGCCAACCAACTGGTGAATGCCGCCGGCGTGCTGGCCGCCTTCGAGGCGCTGCGCGACCGCATTCCCGTCACGGCCCAGGCCGTGCGCACCGGCATGGCCATGGTGGAGCTGCCCGGGCGCTTCCAGATCGTGCCTGGCGAGCCCACGCTGGTGCTGGACGTGGCGCACAACCCGCATTCGGTGGCGGCCCTCACGGCCAACCTGGATGCGATGGGCTTCTTCCCCACCACGCACGCCGTGTTCGGCGCCATGGCGGACAAGGACCTGGCCACCATGCTGGCCAAGGTGGGCCCGCTGGTGGACCGCTGGTACTTCACCAGCCTGCCCACGGCGCGGGCCGAGACGGGGGCGGCGCTGCAGCAGAAGTGGAACGCCCTGCAGATGGTGGCCGGCGGGCGCCGCGAGGTGGCCACCAGCGTGCACCAAGACCCCATGCAGGCACTGCAGGCCGCCGTGGTGGCGGCAGGGCCCGCTGATAGAATCGTGGTCTTTGGCTCGTTCTACACGGTGGGCGGGGTATTGATCAACGGCACCCCCCGCCTGCACGCCAAACATCTGGGCGCGTAAGCACCCCGCACGAGTCGCAACTCCATGGCATTTTTCAAGTTTCGGTGGCCCGGTCAGAGTGAACCCGCACCGGCCGACAAGCCGGCCAAGCGCTCGCGCGCAGCGCCCCCGGCCGAAAGCATCGAAGCGATGCGCCGGCGTGCGCGCCACCGCCTGATCGGCGCGGCCGTGCTGGTGGCCCTGGGGGTGGTGGGATTTCCGCTGCTGTTCGATACCCAGCCGCGCCCCATTGCGGTGGACATTCCCATCGAGATCCCCGACCGCAACAAGACCGCGCCCGTGGTGGTGCCCGCACCCGCTGCCGCGCAGGCCCCATCGCCTGCACCGGCCTCTGCGGCCGTGGCACGCCCAGCGGCACCGGCCACGCCCTCCGGCAGCCGCACTGCGGTGGGCCAGGCCAGCGCAGGCAATGGCCTGAGCGAGGGCGAGGAGATCATCGCCAGCCCCAAGCCCGCGATGGTGCCCAAGCCGCCCGTGGTGGCCGCCGCGCCCAAGCCAGAGCACAAGCCCGAACCGAAACCGGAGCCGAAACCCGAGCCCAAGCCGGCAGTGGTGGCGGCTGCGCCAGCGCCCGCCCCGGCGGTGCCGGCGCGTGCCAACGACGAGGCCGCCCGCGCCCGTGCCCTGCTGGAGGGCCGCACTGCGGCGCCGGCCGCTGCCGCCGTGGCTTCGGCCAGCTCTGAGGATGCCCGTTTCATCGTGCAGGTGGGCGCGTTTGCAGACGCGGACAAGGCCCGCGAGGCGCGCACCAAGGTGGAGCGCTCCGGCCTCAAGACCTTCGTGCAGGTGGTGGATACCAAGGACGGCAAGCGCACCCGGGTGCGCGTGGGCCCCTTCAACAACCGGGCCGATGCGGACAAGGCCGCTGGCAAGATCCGCGCGCTGGAACTGTCGGCATCGGTGCTGACGCTCTGATGCCGGAGCAGGCTGCGCCGGTGATGGCCGCGCTGGACTGGGTTTTCGTGGCCGTGCTCCTGGCCTCCATGCTGATGGGGGCCTGGCGCGGCCTGGTGTATGAAGTGCTGTCCCTGGTGGGATGGGCGGTGGCGTTTTTTGTGGCGCAGTGGCTGGCCGACGATATGGCGGCCTTGCTGCCCATGGGCGAATCGGCCGCGGGCCTGCGCTATGCGGCGGGCTTTGCCCTGGTGTTCATCGGTGCGGTGTTTGCGTGCGGATTCGTGGCGTGGCTGGTCAAGAAGCTGGTGGAGTCCATCGGCCTGCGCCCGGTGGACCGCACGCTGGGTGCGGCCTTCGGGGTGCTGCGGGGCATGGTGCTGCTGCTGGCCGTGGCCGTGGTGGCGGGGCTCACGCCCCTGCACGAGGCTGCGTGGTGGCAGGAATCGCGGGGTGCACCGGTATTGACCCAGGTGCTCGAAGGGTTGAAACCGGCGCTTCCGGAAGAATTTACGAGGCACTTGCCTTCGTGAGGCGGCAACGGCCAGAAGCTGTTGTCGTGGGTTTGCAGCGGGGATGTTCCCGCAAACGGATGGAAACGAACTATGTGTGGAATCGTCGGCGTCGTCAGTACCGCGCCCGTCAATCAGCTTATCTATGACGCCTTGCTGCTGCTGCAGCACCGGGGTCAGGATGCCGCCGGCATCGTGACCCAGCAGGGCCGCAAGTTCTTCATGCACAAGGCCAAGGGCATGGTGCGCGACGTGTTCCGCACTCGCAACATGCGGGCTTTGCCTGGCACTGTGGGCCTGGGCCAGGTGCGCTACCCCACCGCCGGCAACGCCTACAGCGAAGAAGAGGCGCAGCCCTTCTACGTGAACGCGCCGTTCGGCCTGGTGCTGGTGCACAACGGCAACCTGACCAATGCCCAGACGCTGCGCACAGAGCTGTTCCAGACCGACCACCGCCACACCAACACCGACAGCGACTCGGAAGTGCTGCTCAACGTGTTCGCGCACGAACTCGAGCGCGCCACCGCAGGCGTACCGCTGCGGCCCGAAAATGTGTTCGACGCTGTGCGTGCCGTGCACAAGCGCATCAAGGGCTCGTACGCCGTGATCGCCATGATCGCCGGCCACGGCCTGCTGGCCTTCCGCGACCCGCATGGCATCCGCCCGCTGGCCATTGGCCGCAGCGCGGACGGCAACGTCATGGTGGGCAGCGAATCGGTGGCGCTGGAAGGCACCTCGCACGTGTTCGAGCGCAATGTCGAACCCGGCGAGGCCGTGTTCATCACGCTCGACGGCACCGTGCATTCGGCCCAGTGCGCCGAGAACCCGCAGCTCAACCCCTGCATCTTCGAGTTCGTGTACCTGGCACGCCCCGATTCGGTGCTCGACGGCATCTCGGTCTACCAGGCCCGCCTGAACCTGGGCGAGGCCCTGGCCAAGCGCGTGGTCTCCACCGTGCCGCCGAACCAGATCGACGTGATCATCCCGATCCCCGAATCGAGCCGCCCCAGCGCCACGCAACTGGCGCACCTGCTGGGCGTTCCGTACCGCGAGGGCTTCGTGAAGAACCGCTACGTGGGCCGCACCTTCATCATGCCGGGGCAGGGCGTGCGCAAGAAGTCCGTGCGCCAGAAGCTCAACGTGATCGCCAGCGAGTTCAAGGGCCGCAACGTGCTGCTGGTGGACGATTCCATCGTGCGCGGCACCACCTCGCGCGAAATCGTGCAGATGGCGCGCGACGCCGGTGCCCGCAACGTCTACCTGGCCAGCGCCGCGCCGCCAGTGCGCTACCCCAACGTGTACGGCATCGACATGCCCACCAGCAGCGAGCTGGTGGCCCATGGCCGCACGGTGGAAGAGATCCGCCAGGTCATCGGCTGCGACGCCCTGATCTACCAGGACGTGGACGGCATGAAGCGCGCCATCGGCTCGCTCAACAAGGCCATCGTTGGCTTTGACGCGTCGTGCTTTGACGGCACCTATGTGACCGGTGACATCACCGCCGAAGACATCGCGCGCCTGAACGAAGGCCGCGTGGGCGTGGAAGAGAACGAGGAAGACACTTCGCGCCTGGCGCTCCCCAACGCTCAAGACGCCTGAGCGCGCTGAATGCAGCCTCGGGCGAGGCTGCATTCCTGCTTGGCAGCCATTCGTGGGCGCACCGATCAAACGGGGCGCCCATGCCGTTTGAGGAGCGCGGAACCGGGGCGCAACCCCGGAGCCTGTGGCGCGGCACTTATCATTACCGGCATTGACCGCCGCCTTCGCGCCTGCCTTTACCGCGGCAGGGCAGGGCGGTCCACCCAGCAAGACCTATGACCGACCAGAACAACACCCCCGCCACCGGCCGCGTGCGCACGCGCTTTGCGCCATCGCCCACCGGCTTCATCCACCTGGGCAACATCCGCTCGGCCCTGTACCCCTGGGCCTTCGCGCGTGCCATGGGCGGCGACTTCATCCTGCGCATCGAAGACACGGACGTGGAGCGCTCCAGCCAGGTTGCGGTGGACGTGATTCTGGAAAGCATGGAATGGCTGAGCATGCAGCCCGATGAGGGCCCGTTCTACCAGATGCAGCGCATGGACCGCTACCGCGCCGTGCTCGAAGACCTCAAGGCCACCGGCCTGGTCTACCCCTGCTACATGGGCATCGCCGAGCTCGATGCCCTGCGCGAAGCGCAGATGGCCGCCAAGGAAAAGCCGCGCTACGACGGCACCTGGCGCCCCGAGGCCGGCAAGACCCTGCCGCCCATCCCCGAAGGCGTACAGCCGGTGCTGCGCTTCAAGAACCCGCAGGGCGGCGTGGTCGCCTGGGACGACAAGGTCAAGGGCCGCATCGAGATCAGCAACGACGAGCTCGACGACCTGGTGATCGCGCGCCCCGATGGCACGCCTACCTACAACTTCTGCGTGGTGGTGGACGACATCGACATGGCCATCACCCACGTGATCCGCGGTGACGACCATGTGAACAACACACCGCGCCAGATCAACATCTTCCGCGCGCTGGGCAAGGAGCCGCCGGTGTACGCCCACCTGCCTACCGTGTTGAACGAGCAGGGCGAGAAGATGAGCAAGCGCAACGGCGCCAAGCCCGTCACCCAGTACCGCGACGAGGGCTACCTGCCCGACGCCATGGTCAACTACCTGGCCCGCCTGGGCTGGAGCCATGGCGACGACGAGATCTTCAGCCGCCAGCAGTTTCTGGAATGGTTCAACCTCGACCACCTGGGGCGCAGCGCTGCCCAGTTCGACGAGGCCAAGCTGCGCTGGGTGAACGCCCAGCACCTGAAGGCCATGGACGACGAGGCCCTGGCTGCCCTGGTGTCGGCCCTGCTGCAAAAGCGCGGCGTGGCCGCAGCCGAGCTGGCTGATGGCCGCCTGCCCCGCATCTGCGCACTGTTCAAGGACCGCTGCGACACCACGGTGGCCCTGGCCGACTGGGCCCAGGTGTTCTATGGCGACGTGACTCCCAACGAAGCCGAGCGCGCCCAGCATGTGACCGAGGCCATCGCCCCCGCCATCGATGCGTTGGCTGCAGCACTGGCCACTTGCGAGTGGAACAAGGCTGCGATCAGCGCCGCCTTCAAGCAGGTGCTGGCTGCACAGGGCCTGAAGATGCCCCAACTGGCCATGCCCGTGCGTGTGCTGACGGTCGGAACGGCGCATACTCCATCGGTCGATGCGGTGCTGGAATTGGTTGGACGCGAAAAAGTTGGCGTTCGTTTGCAAAACCGCTAAAAACCTGTCTATAATTCAAGGCTCTGATGAAGACGACATACACAGTGTGAATGAAGTCTGAAAAGAGTGGTTGAAAAGAGATTTTCGGCCACTTCAAGTGGGGGTATAGCTCAGCTGGGAGAGCGCTTGCATGGCATGCAAGAGGTCATCGGTTCGATCCCGTTTACCTCCACCACTTACATCGGAAACGGTTCGCAAGTTCCAAGGTTTTGACCCTATCGTCTAGAGGCCTAGGACATCACCCTTTCACGGTGAGTACCGGGGTTCGAATCCCCGTAGGGTCGCCAAGTTGTAGCGCTTGGCTTGTGTGGTGGCAACACCGCTGCAAGCGAAAGCTGCCTGCCAGGAGTGGTAGTTCAGTTGGTTAGAATACCGGCCTGTCACGCCGGGGGTCGCGGGTTCGAGTCCCGTCCACTCCGCCAGTTTATTGCCGTTGTGTGTCGCGTTGGTGGCGCACAGGGGTTTGTGGGGGTATAGCTCAGCTGGGAGAGCGCTTGCATGGCATGCAAGAGGTCATCGGTTCGATCCCGTTTACCTCCACCACGGTTTGTTGAGTCAGTCAGTGAGTTGGTTCCAAGGTTTTGACCCTATCGTCTAGAGGCCTAGGACATCACCCTTTCACGGTGAGTACCGGGGTTCGAATCCCCGTAGGGTCGCCAAGTTGTAGCGCTTGGCCTGTGTCACAAAGATGCAGGCGAAAGCTATCTACCAGGAGTGGTAGTTCAGTTGGTTAGAATACCGGCCTGTCACGCCGGGGGTCGCGGGTTCGAGTCCCGTCCACTCCGCCATCATTAAAGGGTTACGTCAGCAATGGCGTAACCCTTTTTTCTTTTCTCGCGCGGCTTGGGTATTAATCCGGCTAGATCGCGCGGCCGCGCTGGCTGGTATTCAAGCTGCGTTGTCGCTGATTTACCGATAAGCTGTTTTCGGGGGAGGGGGCTCCGGTTCAGCGAACGGATGAGGGCAGGTAGCCGAAGCGCGCGCGAAAGCGCTCGGCAAAGCGCGCACGCGACTGGTAGCCCGAGGCCTGCGCGATGAGCGGGATGCTCCACGACGTGGTCTGCACCAGCATCATCGCGTGGTGCATGCGCACATCAACCAGCAGATTGTCAAAGCGCTCGCGCTCGTTCGCAAGGCGCCTGCGCAGCGTGGCTTCGCTCATGGCGAGCGCACGCCCGGCCTCATGGGCTGTCCAGCGCCTCTCGGGTGCCTCGCCAATCAGGGTGCGCAGACGTCCGGCGGTGCTGTGCTGCGCGCTTGGCGCAAAGACATGGCCGCGTTCAGCCAAGGCTGCAAGCAGGTCCATCAGCCGGTACTGGAGCCGCTCATCGCCCACGCGCTGCACCTCGACGCTGGCATGCACGTGCCGCAAGGTCGAGGCGAGGTCGTCGTCCAGTAGCAGTTGCCGAAACGGGGCTGGGTGCGGCTGCCGGTCCGCTGGGGCGGGTGAGCGGGCGCGATGGAATGCCTCCAGCAGCGGGGAGGCGAGCGTCAAGAGGATCGAGCGAAAGCGCTGTTCGCTGCCACCTGGTGTCTTCACGAGGTCCGCGCGGGTGTTGGGCTCGACGAGCAGCAGCGATGCCGGTGAGTCCACTGCCTCCTGTGCAACGCCGGCGTCGAGATCAAGCCGGCCTGCCGTCACCAGCACCACCGCAGCCTCGTGGAACACGAAACGCGGCGTGTGCTGCGGCTGTTTCAGGCAGGGCTGCGCCAGCGTGCACAGACTGCGCCGCAGCACAGGCGCACCCGATGGGAACTGCCAGGGCACGGACGTGCCGCTGGCTCCTTGCAGCGAGCGTGTGCCGGTAGCAAAGACCTGCGTGGGCGCCATTGGGCCTGTCGATCAGCCCACCGACACCGCAGGATTGAGGCTGTACAGCCCCATGATGCTGGCCTGGCCCAGCACCGGGGCCGCGGCCAGCGCCGCGCGCACGCTGGCGCCCGTCAACGGGCCCGCGACCGCGAGTGTCGGCGTGGCCAGGGCATAGACCGTGAAGATGTAGTGGTGCACCAGTGTGTCGTTCCACGGTGGGCAGGGGCCGTCGTAGCCGTGGTAGTCGCCCTTCATCTGTTCGTCGCCCGCGAACCAGCCGGTGTAATCGTTGATGCCGTGGCGCGCACCGCCGGGTGCGGCAGGGCCGGGTTTGCCGCGCGGCGTCACCCCGTCGGAATGGCTGCCCGCCGCGATCTGCCGGGTATCGGCCGGCAGGTCGAGCAGCAGCCAGTGGAAGAAGTCCACGCGCGGCAGCGCTGCGGGCACTTCGCGGCCCTCCTGGTTCACGTCGTCGCCGCGGCTGGGCACGTCCGGGTCGTGGCAGACCACCACGAACGACTGGGTGCCCTCGGGCACTCCGCTCCAGGCGAGGTGCGGGTTGCGGTTGGATGACAGCGCGACGTGCGTGGCGGCGTCGGGCACCGCGAACGCGAATTCGCCAGGGATCGCCTGGCCGTCTTGAAAACTTTGGCTGGTGAGTTGCATGGCTTGTGTCCTGTGTTGGGGGTGAAGGATGGGTGTTGGCGAATTCTAGGGACATGCCGCGCCGGTGACGTCCCAGAGCCAATTAAATGGACTCCCGATCCGCTCAATGTGACGATATTTGAGCCTTTGCGTGGTGGCCGTGCCGTCAGCGGTCGTGCATCCGCTCTGCGCAAAACTCCCGCACCACCTTCAAGGCAGGGGGCTCGGTGACGCCTTCCAGCGTGACGAAGGCAAACTGCGAAGTCAGCCGCAGCGGGCGGCTCAGCCGCAGTTCCGCCAGTTCGCCCCGGTCGATGGGCGCGCGTGCGACTTCGATGGCGCCCAGGAACACGGCGTCGGTGGTGCGCACCACTTCGAGCAGGCAGGCCGCCTCGTCTGACTGGAGCTGGATGGCTTCGTTGAAGTGCACGGACTGGCCGAAATGGGCATTGAGGCTTTGCACCGCCTCGTCGCTCAGGCCCGTGCCACTGGCGGCCAGCGGGTACTGGCGCAACTGGGCGAACGACACCTGCGCGGCTCCCTGCAGCGGATGGCCGCTGCGGCAGACGAAGCCCAGGCGCATTTCCGGGAACAGGGCCACGTTGAGGTCGTCGTACGGGGGCAGGGAGCGCCGGTGGATCACCAGCGCATCCAGGCCCCGGGCGCGCAGGCTCTGCAACTGCAGCTCTGCTGGGCCGCTGGAGAGCTGCACCTTGATGCGCGGGTGGTGCGCAAGCATGTGCTGCAGCAGCGGCACGGCCAGCATCGTCGTGGGTGCGGGGCCCAGGCCCAGCTTCACGGTGCCGATCTGCAGGTCCGCCAGCAGGCTGGCACTGCGCTTGAGCTCTGACAGCTCCAGCCCGATGCGCCGGGCGCGCGCAGCGACCAGAACACCGAGCGGCGTGAGCTCCTTGCGCTTGCCGGCGCGCTCGATGAGCGGGGCACCCAGCTCGTCTTCCATGGCCAGGATGCTGCGGCTGAGTGCAGGCTGCGTGAGGTGCAGCTGCTCGGCCGCCCGGCTGAACGAGCCGGTTTCGGCGACGGCGAGCAAGTGCTCGAACTGCTGGAGATTCATGGCGACGGCTGTGGTTTATATGAGAAATGGTAATGCAATTTCAAATAATTATGCATTGGACGGCATGGTTTGCGCTGCTTAGCATTGCCCTGCAATCAACTCAATGCGAAGGCGATCCATGGTTTCACATCCTCTTCTCGCAAGCCTGGCGATGGGCCTTTGCGCTCTGGCCTCCATGCCGCTGCAGGCCCAGCAGGCCTATCCGTCGAGGGCCATCACCGTGGTCGTGCCGGTGGCCGCGGGCGGTGCCGCAGATGGCCTGGCGCGGGCCTGGGCCGACCATGTGGGCAAATCGCTCGGGCAACCCGTGGTGGTCGACAACAAGCCCGGTGCCAATGGCGGCATTGCGGCCAGCTACGTCGCCAAGCAGCCTGCCAATGGCTACGCCATCCTGTTCGGCAGCACGTCGAACATGTCGCTCAACCGCTTCTCATACAAGACGCTCGCCTACGACCCGGTGAAGGATTTCGATCCGGTGCTGATGCTCGCGGGCACCTCGCAGGTGCTGGTGGCCAACCCGGCATCGGGCATCAAGTCGCTGGAGGACCTCGTCAAGTTGGCCCGGGCCAAGCCCGACTCGCTCAACTACGGCTCCGCCGGCAAGGGCAATTCGACGCACCTCAACGTCGAGTTCCTGGCGCAGCACTATGGCCTGCAGATGACCCACGTGCCCTATAAGGGCGCGGCCCCCGCCATGGTCGGGCTCATGGGCGGCGAGACCCAGGTCACGGCCGATGCCATCACCAGCGTGGTGCCCCAGGCCAAGGGCGGCAAGGTGGTGCCGTTGCTGGTGTTCGGCAGCCAGCGCTCACCGGCCTTGCCAAATGTGCCCACGGTCTACGAAGCCGGGCTCAAGGACTTCCCTGCCGGCGGCTGGTATGGGTTGATGGTGCCCAAGGGCACACCCAGAGAGGTGGTGGCGCTGCTGAATGCCGAGACGAAGAAGTTCTGGGCCGACCCGACCGTCAAGGCCCGCATGGACGCGCTGTTCATGGACCCGCCCACGGCCCTGGGCCCCGAAGCGGTCGCCAGGACCATGCAGGACGAGGCCCTGGTATGGGGTCCGATCATCAAGCGCCTGGGCATCCAGAACGAGTGAGCACCCTTCATGCAGCGCAATACGGTGTCCGACATGCCTTTTTCTCCTTCCATCGACACGGCCCCCACCGCCCAACCCAGGGTGCACCTGCCACGCAGCGAGGACTTCCTGCTCTGGTCGCCCCCCTTGCAGGCCTATGGCTACCGCATCGTGGACCAGCTCTTTGCCACGCGCACCATCCGGCGTGGCCCAGTAGCCAGACCTGTTGTGCGTGGCCGTGAACTGCAGCTGCACTATGCCCACGCGGGCGAGACGCGCACGGTCGAGGACTTCATGGACCGCAACAGCGTGGCCGGCCTGCTCGTGATCCGCGATGGCCAGGTGGTGCTCGAGCGCTATGGCCTGGGCCTGCAGCCGGGTGAGCGCTGGAGCACCATGTCCACCGTGAAGTCGATGACGGCGCTGCTGGTGGGCGCTGCCGTGCGCGATGGCGCCATCGGCAGCGTGGACGACCCGGTGGTGCGCTACCTGCCGCAGATGCAGTCATCCGGCTACGCCGAGGTCACCGTGCGGCAGTTGATGACCATGTCCTCAGGGGTGGCCTGGTCCGAGGTCTACACCGACAAGCAGTCCGACGTGAACCGCTACAGCAAGTCGCTCGCGGACAAGGTGCCGGGCGGGGTGCTGCGCATGCTGCAGGCCCTGCCCCCGCAGCACGCGCCCGGCAGCACCTGGCACTACAACACGGGCGATACCTACCTGCTCGGGTGCGTGCTGTGTGCGGCCACGGGGCAGACCCTGGCCGACTACATGAGCGCCCGCGTATGGCAGCCCTGCGGCATGGAGGACGATGCGTACTACACGCTCGAATCCGAGGGCGGCCAGGAGATCGCGGGCAGCCGCGCGGGTATGTCGCTGCGCGACATGGGGCGGCTGGCGTCGCTGGTCGCGGCGGACGGCGTGCTGGATGGCGCGGCCATCCTGCCCCCGGGTTGGGTGGACACCATGGGCACCCGCGCCTTCGACATCCCCGAGGATTTTCATCCCGCCCGGCGCTCGTTGGGGGTCACGGGCTACGGCTTTGGCTGGTGGCTGACCGATGACGGCGCCATGCTGGCCATGGGCCATTCGGGCCAACGCATCTACATCCACCGCGCCGAAAAGCTAGTGGTGGTGAATCTGGCGGTGTACCCCGAGCCGCGCTATGTGGGCGCACACGAGCACGACCGGGATGCGGAGCTGCACAGCTTCATCCAGGCCTGCAGGGCCTGACCCGCAAGGTCTCTTGGAGAGGGCGGGGCCTGGTCCTACAGAAAATCAGGACACGGCCGCCATGGCGTGGCAGTCTGCAGCGCCCAGCATGCATTGATCCGCCCCCACAGGACAAAAACATGCAACAAGCGACTGCGCTGCCGATTTCCCGGCGCGATTTGCTGATCGTCGGCGCCGCTTCCGGCGCGGCGACAGCCGCCATGCCCGCCGACGCCCAGACACCCGTGGCGTCCCAGCCGCCCGGCGTCACCGTGCCCACCCCCATGTCCAAGGTCACGTTCATCGTGAACAGCCAGCCGCGCGAGCTGGAGGTGGACACCCGTACTACGCTGCTCGACGCGCTGCGCGAGCACCTGCACCTTACCGGTACCAAGAAGGGCTGCGACCATGGCCAGTGCGGTGCCTGCACGGTGATGGTGGATGGCCGGCGCATCAATTCGTGCCTGACCCTGGCTGTCATGCACGAGGGAGCGCAGGTCACCACCGTGGAAGGCCTGGGCACGCCGCGCAACCTGCACCCCATGCAGGCGGCTTTCGTCAAGCACGACGGCTACCAGTGCGGTTATTGCACGCCGGGGCAGATCTGCTCTGCCGTGGGCGTGCTCGACGAGATCCGCCGGGGCATCCCGAGCCACGTGAGCGCCGACCTCACGGCGCGGCCCCTGCTGTCGGCCGATGAACTGCGCGAGCGCATGAGCGGCAACATCTGCCGCTGCGGCGCCTATTCGAACATCGTGGATGCCATCACCGAAGTGGCGGCGGGAGCAAAAGCATGAAGCCCTTCACCTACGAACGCGCCCAGTCCCCCGCAGAGGCGGCCGCCGCCGTCGAACGCGTACCCGGCGCCAGGTTCATCGCGGGCGGCACCAACCTGCTGGACCTGATGAAGCTGCAGATCGAAAACCCCGTGCACCTGGTGGACGTGAACGCCTTGCAGCTCGACGGGATAGAGCCCACGCTCGAAGGCGGCCTGCGCATCGGCGCGCTGGCGCGCAACACCGACCTGGCCGCACACGAGCGCGTGCGGCGCGATTACGCGGTGCTCTCGCGCGCACTGCTGGCCGGTGCCTCGGGCCAGTTGCGCAACAAGGCCACCACGGCCGGAAACCTGCTGCAGCGCACGCGATGCCCGTATTTCTACGATACCCACATGCCCTGCAACAAGCGCCAGCCGGGCAGCGGCTGCAGCGCCATCGGCGGGGTCACACGCCAGCATGCGGTGGTTGGCACCAGCGCGGCCTGCATCGCCACGCACCCGAGCGACATGGCCGTGGCCCTGCGCGTGCTCGACGCCACGGTGGAGACCGTGCGCGGCGATGGCCGCACGCGCGTGATTCCCATCGCCGACTTCCACCGCCTGCCCGGCACCACCCCGCATGTGGAGACGGTGCTGGCCCCGGGTGAGCTCATCACCTCGGTCACGCTGCCCAAGCCCGTGGGCGGCACCCACATCTACCGCAAGGTGCGTGACCGCGCGTCCTATGCGTTTGCGCTCGTTTCGGTGGCGGCCATCGTGAACCGCAACGGCACCGGCCGCATCGCCCTGGGCGGTGTGGCCCACAAGCCCTGGCGCGTGGCGGCCGCCGAGGCCGAGATGCCCCTGGGTGCCAAGGCCGTGGCGGCCAGGCTATTCGCTGGCGCGCAGCCGGCGCACGACAACGCCTTCAAGCTGACGCTGGCCGAGCGGACCATCGCCGCCGTACTGTTGCAGGCAAGGAGCTGAGCCATGAAGTTCGATACCCCCGCCACCACCAACCCCATTGATCAGCTCAAGTTCATTGGCCAGCCCATGGACCGCATCGACGGGCCCATGAAGACCAGCGGCACCGCCCCTTACGCCTACGAGCGCCACGACGCGGTGCAGAACGCCGCCTACGGGGTCGTTGTCGGCGCGGCCGTCGCCAAGGGGCGCATCGAGTCCATGGACCTGCGCGCCGCACAGGCCTCGCCGGGCGTGATCACCATCGTCACGGCGCAGACAGCGGGCAAGCTCGGCAAGGGCCAGTTCAACACTGCCGCCTTGCTCGGCGGCCCCGAGATCGCGCACTACCACCAGGCCATTGCGCTGGTGGTGGCACAGACCTTCGAGCAGGCGCGGGCGGCTGCGCAACTGGTGAAGGTGCAGTACAGCCGCGCCAACGGCCGTTTCGATCTGGCTGCGGCCCGCCCCTCGGCGCACAAGCCGCCCGAACAGGATGGGTCGCCCGCCGACACGCGCAAGGGCAATTTCGAGAAAGCCTTCGATACCGCACCGGTGCAGCACGATGCGACCTACACCACTCCCGACCACTCGCACGCCATGATGGAGCCGCATGCCTCCACGGCGGCGTGGAAGGGCGACAAGCTCACGGTGTGGACCTCCAACCAGATGATCGACTGGAGCGTGGGCGACCTGGCCAAGACGCTCGGCATCCCCAAGGAGAATGTGCGCCTGGTCTCGCCCTTCGTAGGCGGCGGCTTTGGCGGCAAGCTCTTCATCCGTGCCGACGTGTTGCTGGCCGCCCTGGGCGCCAAGGCGGCGCGCCAGCCCGTGAAGGTGGCGCTGCAGCGGCCGCTGGTGGCCAACAACACCACGCACCGGCCCGCCACCATCCAGCGCATCCGCATTGGCGCCGCCAAAAACGGCAAGATCAGCGCCATTGCGCACGAGAGCTGGTCGGGCGATCTGCCGGACGGCAAGCCCGAGACGGCGGTGAACCAGACACGGCTGCTCTACGCCGGCGCCCACCGGCTCACCGCCACGCGCCTGGCCGTGCTCGACCTGCCCGAGGGCAATGCCATGCGCGCGCCCGGCGAAGCCCCTGGGCTGATGGCGCTGGAAATCGCCATGGACGAGATGGCCACCAAGCTCGGCATCGACCCGGTGGAGCTGCGCATCATCAACGACACCCAGGTCGACCCGGAAAAGCCCGAGCGTCCCTTCTCTCAACGCCAGCTGATCGAGTGCCTGCGCACCGGTGCCCAGCGCTTTGGCTGGGGCCAGCGCCGGGCCGAGCCCGGCCAGGTGCGCGATGGCCGCTGGCTGGTGGGCATGGGGGTGGCGGCGGCGTTTCGGAACAACATGGTGATGAAGTCGGGCGCGCGGGTGCGCCTCAACAGCCGAGGCGTGGTGACGGTGGAGACCGACATGACCGACATCGGCACCGGCTCGTACACCATCATCGCGCAGACCGCTGCAGAGATGATGGGCGTGCCCATCCACAAGGTCATGGTGCGCCTGGGCGACTCGGCCTTCCCCGTGTCGGCCGGCTCGGGTGGGCAGTGGGGTGGCAACTCGTCCACTGCCGGCGTGTACGCCGCCTGCGTGAAGCTGCGCGAGGCCGTGGCCCAGAAGCTCGGCGTGCCGGTCGATGGCGCCGTGTTTGCCGACGGCATGGTGCGCTCGGGCGAGCGCTCCGTACCGCTGGCCGAGGCCGCCGTGGGTGGCGAACTGGTGGTAGAGGACAGCATCGAATACGGCGACCTGGACAAGAAGTACCAGCAATCGACCTTCGGCGCGCATTTCGTGGAGGTGGGGGTGGACATGGCCACCGGCGAGATCCGCGTGCGCCGCATGCTGGCGGTGTGCGCCGCCGGCCGCATCCTGAATCCCAAGTCCGCGCGCAGCCAGGTGATCGGCGCCATGACCATGGGCGTGGGCGCGGCGCTGATGGAAGAACTGGCCGTGGACAAGCGCCAGGGCTTCTTCGTGAACCATGACCTGGCAGGCTACGAGGTGCCGGTGCATTCCGACATCCCGCACCAGGAGGTGATCTTCCTGGACGAGACGGACCCGGTCTCCTCGCCCATGAAGGCCAAGGGCGTGGGCGAGTTGGGCCTGTGCGGCGTGGCGGCGGCTGTGGCCAACGCGGTCTTCAACGCCACGGGCGTGCGGGTGCGAGACTACCCCGTCACGCTGGACAAGCTGCTCGACAAGCTGCCTGAAGTGGCCTGAAGATCAGTTCGACAGCTCGCGCAGCAGCTCGGTTTCGATCTGGATCTGCCGCGCGTTGTTCTGCAGCTCGGGCCCCTGCACCAAAAAGGTGTCTTCCACCCGCTCGCCCAAGGTGCTGACCTTGGCCAGTTGCACGCTCAGGTGGTGGTTGGCGAGCACGCGGGCCACCAGGTAGAGCAGGCCCGCGCGGTCGCTGGCCGAGATGGCCAACAGCCAGCGCTGGGCCTTCTCGTCCGGGCGCAGGGTCACGCGCGGGGCTATGGGGAAGCTCTTGACCCGCCGCGACACGCGCTTGCGCGTGGGCTCGGGCAGCGGGCCGCCTTCCTCGATCACATGCACCAGGTCGCTCTCCACCATGTGGGTCAGCTCGCGGTAGTGGCCGGCTTGGTCGTCGGCCACGATCTGGAAGGTATCGAGCGCATGCTGGTTGTTGGCCGTGTGCACGCGCGCATCCAGGATGCTGAAGCCCGCGCGGTCGAAGTAGCCGCAGATGCGGGCGAACAGGTCTTCCTGGTCGGGCGCGTAGACCATCACCTGCAGGCCGTCGCCGGCCAGCGACTGGCGGGCACGCACCACGGCGCGCGGCGCGCCCACGTGGCGCGACAGGTGGCGCGTGTGCCAGGCGATGTCGGCGGCCTCGTGGCGCATGAAGTAGCTCACGTCCAGCGTGGCCCACAGGGCCTTGTGCGCCTCGAAGGGCAGGGCGCTCAGGGCCAGCAGCACCAGGGCCTCGCGCTTGCGCGCCTCGACCTCGGCGGCGGCATCGGGTGCCCGCCCGCCCAGGGCGCGCAAGGTTGCGCGGTACAGGTCTTCCAGCAGCTTGCCTTTCCAGGCGTTCCACACCTTGGGGCTGGTGCCGCGGATGTCGGCCACCGTCAGCAGGTACAGCGCCGTGAGGTAGCGCTCATTGCCCACGCGCTTGGCAAAGGCGGCGATCACGTCGGGGTCGCTCAGGTCTTCCTTTTGCGCGATGCGGCTCATGGCCAGGTGCTCGCTGACCAGGAATTCGACGAGCTGCGCATCCTCGCGGTCCACGCCGTGCTGGCGGGCGAACCGCCGCACCTCCATGGCGCCGATCTGCGAATGGTCGCCACCGCGGCCCTTGCCGATGTCGTGGAACAACGCGGCCAGGTACAGGATCCAGGGCTTGTCCCAGCCGCCGGCCAGTTGCGAGCAGAAGGGGTATTCGTGCGCATGCTCGGCCATGAAGAAGCGGCGCACGTTGCGCAGCACCATCAGGATGTGCTGGTCCACCGTGTAGACGTGGAACAGGTCGTGCTGCATCTGCCCCACGATGCCGCGAAACGCCCACAGGTAGCGCCCCAGCACCGAAGTCTGGTTCATGAGTCGCATGGCATGCGTGATGCCGGCGGGCTGCTGCAGGATGCGCATGAAGGCGGCGCGGTTCACCGGGTCGCTGCGAAAGGCCCCGTCCATCACGCTGCGGGCGTTGTACAGGGCCCGCAGGGTACGGGCCGACAGGTCCTTGAGCCCCACGGTGGTCTGGTAGAGCAGAAAGGTCTCCAGGATGGCGTGCGGGTCCTTCAGGTACAGGTCGTCGCTGGCCACCTCGATCAGGCCCGACTTCTCGAAGAAGCGCTCGTTGATGGGGCGCGGTTCGTGCGCCGAGGGGTTGAGCGACTCCTCGATGTTGAGCAGCAGGATCTGGCTGAGCTGCGAGACCGCCTTGGCCGCCCAGTAGTAGCGGCGCATCATGGCCTCGCTGGCGCGCATGGGCAGGCGTGAGCCGTCGGGCGCCTGCGAGCGGTAGCCGAAGGATTCGGCCACCGTGGTCTGCAGGTCGAACACCAGGCGGTCCTCGTGACGGCCGGCTGCGGCATGCAGGCGCGCGCGGATCAGGCACAGCACGGCCTCGTTGCGCTCAATCTGGCGCACCTCGAAGGCGGTGGCCATGCCGCTGGTGGCCAGCTCCTTCCAGGTGCTGCCCAGGCCGGCCGCGCGGGCCACCCACAGGATCATCTGCAGGTCGCGCAGGCCGCCGGGCGACTCCTTGCAGTTGGGCTCCAGCGCGTAGGGGGTGTTCTCGTACTTGTTGTGGCGCTGGCGCATCTCCAGCGTCTTGGCCACCAGAAAGGCCTGCGGGTCCATCTGTGCGCGGTACTGCACCTGGAACTGCGCGAACAGCCCGGTGCTGCCGCAGATCTGCCGCGCTTCGAGCAGCGAGGTCTGCACCGTCACGTCGGCGGCCGATTCGGCCAGGCATTCGGTAACGGTGCGTACGCTGGAGCCGATTTCCAGCCCCGCGTCCCAGCAGCTGCCGATGAAGGCTTCGAGCTGGGCCCGCAGCACGCTGCAGCCATCGGCGGCCCGGTCGTCGGGCAGCAGCAGCAGCACATCCACGTCGGAATACGGGAACAGCTGGTCGCGCCCGAACCCGCCCACCGCCACCAGGGCCAGGTCGGGGGGCAGCTCGGCTCGGTGCCAAAGCTCCTGCAGCAGGCTGCCGGCCAGGGTGGAAAGCTTGCGCAGCAGCACGCGGATGCCGCGCGTGGACGCGCCCGTGGCCTGGATGGAGGCCATCAGCGCCGCCTTGTCGCGGCGGTAGGCGTCCCGAAGGGCGTGGATTTCGGTCATGGACGATAGGGGCGTTGCAGTCGATATGGCCATGCAGTGTTCCACGCAAGAGTCGTGCGCAGCGGGGTTCCCGCTGACTTTTTATGTCTTTGTGGCGGTCACAAAGGACGGCAGCGGCGGCGAGCCGGCCGACAACGTCATCACCTCGTAGCCCGTCTCGGTGACCAGCACCGTGTGCTCCCACTGGGCAGACAGGCTATGGTCCTTGGTGACGATGGTCCAGCCGTCGTTGCCATGGTCCTTCACCTCGCGGCGTCCGGCGTTGATCATGGGCTCGATGGTGAACACCATGCCGGGCTTGAGTTCGTCGAGCGTGCCCGGCTTGCCGTAGTGCAGCACCTGGGGCTCTTCATGGAAGCGCTGGCCGATGCCGTGGCCGCAGAACTCGCGCACGATGGAAAACCCCAGGCCTTCGGCAAACTTCTGGATCGCGTGGCCGATGTCACCCAGGTGGGCGCCGGGCTTGACCTGCACGATGCCGTGCCACATGGCGTCGAAGGTCACCGCGCACAGGCGCTTGGCGGCGATGGAGGTTTCGCCGATCAGGTACATGCGGCTGTTGTCGCCGTACCAGCCCTCCTTGGTGATCACGGTGACGTCCACGTTCACGATGTCGCCCTTTTTCAGGGGCTTGTCGTTGGGAATGCCATGGCATACCACGTTGTTGACCGAGGTGCACAGCGACTTGGGGTAGGGCGGGTAGCCCGGCGGCTGGTAGCCCACCGTGGCCGAAATAGTGCCCTGCTGGACCATGCATTCGGCGGCCAGCCGGTCGATTTCGTTGGTGGTGATGCCGGGCTTGATGTGGGGGGCGATGTAGTCCAGCACTTCAGACGCCAGGCGGCAGGCGACGCGCATGCCCTCGATGTCCTGTGCAGTTTTGATGGTGATGCTCATGGAGGGGATTATCCCATTGCGGTGAAGAACCTGTTCACGACCTCGCAGGGGATCGCGTTGGAGCGCAATCGGGATGAGTGGATGCTTCGGATGCGCCGCATGGGCTCATGCCCATGCAAGCAGCCGGGGCCTCCAATCGCCCGATTTCGCTCCAACCCTTCGGGCAGTGGCCTTGGCGGGCGGTCTGCGGCGTTGCGGTGCTTGTTGATAGACGGGCTATCAACTGCACACCGCGCCTTGCATACCACCCGCCAAGGCCGCTGCGCGACCCCTGGGAGATCGTGAACAGGTTCTGCTGCCGCATGCGGTGGGGCGACGCCGGTTAAAATGGGAGGCTAACCGCCACCAAGCCTGCGTTTTTCGGATGGCGACGGCGCCCCCGTACCCCTCACACCCCAACAGGCCGCTACCGTGACCTTGCACATGACCACGCTGGCGGGCGGCAACGCCCTCAGCACCTTTCGCGCCCAGCAACTCCAGCCTGCCCTCGAGGCCATCCACCCCAAGATCACCGGCATCGCAGCGCGCTTCGTGCACCTGGTGGCCACCGATGCGGCACCTTCGGCGGTAGAGCAGGAGCGCCTGGCGGCCCTGTTGACCTACGGCGACCCCTACGCCGGCCCCGAAACCGGTGCCGTCATCGTCGTCACCCCGCGCCTGGGCACGCTCTCGCCCTGGGCCTCCAAGGCCACCGACATCGCGCGCAACTGCGGCATCGCGATCCGCCGCGTGGAGCGCATCACCGAATACCGCGTGGCTCTCAAGCCCGGCCTCTTGGGCGGCACGCCCGAGCTGAGCGCCGACCAGGTGGCCCAGGTCGCGGCCCTGCTGCACGACCGCATGACCGAATCGGTGGTGGCCGACCGCAGCGGCGCCGCAGCGCTGTTCACCGAGCTGCAGCCCGCCCCCATGGAGCATGTGGATGTGCTGGGCGGCGGCCGTGCCGCGCTGGAGGCCGCCAACACCCGCTTCGGCCTGGCCCTGGCCGAAGATGAGATCGAATACCTGGTCAACGCCTTCACCGGCCTGGCGCGCAACCCCAGCGACGTCGAGCTGATGATGTTCGCCCAGGCCAACAGCGAGCACTGCCGTCACAAGATTTTCAACGCCGAGTTCACCATCGACGGCGTGGCGCAGGACAAGAGCCTGTTCGGCATGATCCGCAACACCCACCAGCTGGCGCCCCAGCACACGGTGATTGCCTATTCGGACAACGCCTCGGTGATGGAAGGCCACCAGGTCGAGCGTTTCCTCGCGCGCATGGGCGATGCCGGCACGGTGGGCTATGCCAAGAGCGAGGCTCTCCAGCATGTGCTGATGAAGGTGGAAACGCACAACCACCCCACGGCGATCTCTCCCTTCCCCGGCGCATCCACCGGCGCGGGCGGTGAAATCCGCGACGAAGGCGCCACCGGCCGGGGCTCCAAGCCCAAGGCGGGCCTGACCGGCTTCACGGTCTCCAAGCTCTGGGGCAGCGAGGTCGGCAAGCCCGAGCACATCGCCAGCCCGCTGCAGATCATGGTCGAAGGCCCCCTGGGCGGCGCGGCGTTCAACAACGAATTCGGCCGGCCCAACCTGGCGGGCTACTTCCGCGAGTACGAGCAG
Organism: Acidovorax sp. LjRoot66; assembly: GCF_964253305.1. NCBI lineage: Bacteria > Pseudomonadati > Pseudomonadota > Betaproteobacteria > Burkholderiales > Comamonadaceae > Acidovorax > Acidovorax sp. LjRoot66. The sequence continues at coordinate 4,590,262 of NZ_CAXUQU020000001.1, read as the reverse complement.
AACGTGGGAGGCGTGCAGCGCGGCTACCACAAGCCCATCATGATCGCGGGCGGCGTGGGCGTGATCGACGCGGGCCTGACCAAGAAGATCGAATTCCCCGCCGGCTCGCTGCTGATCCAGCTGGGTGGGCCCGGCATGCGCATCGGCATGGGCGGCAGTGCCGCCAGCTCCATGGCCACCGGCACGAATGCAGCCGAGCTCGACTTCGACTCCGTGCAGCGCGGCAACCCCGAGATCGAGCGCCGCGCACAGGAGGTCATCAACCACTGCTGGGCGCAGGGCGATGCCAACCCCATCCTGGCCATCCACGACGTGGGTGCGGGCGGCCTGTCCAACGCCTTCCCCGAGCTGACCAACGACGCTGGCCGCGGCGCGCGCTTCGACCTGCGCGCCGTGCCGCTCGAAGAATCGGGCATGGCGCCCAAGGAAATCTGGAGCAATGAAAGCCAGGAACGCTACGTGCTGGCCATCGCCCCCGGTTCGCTGGCCCAGTTCCAGGCCTTCTGCGAGCGCGAGCGCTGCCCGTTCGCCGTGATCGGCACCGCCACCGAAGAGCGCCAGCTGGTGCTGGACGACACGGCCGTGGCCAGTGGCGACCAGAAGAACCCCGTCGATATGCCCATGAACGTGCTGCTGGGCAAGCCGCCCAAGATGCACCGCGACGTGGCCACGGTGGAGCGCCAGTTCGCCCCCATGGACCTCACCGGCGTGCCGCTGCAAAAGGCCGTGATCGACGTGCTGGCCCACCCCACGGTGGCGTCCAAGCGTTTTCTCATCACCATTGGCGACCGCACGGTGGGTGGCCTGTCGCACCGCGACCAGATGGTGGGCCCCTGGCAGGTGCCCGTGGCCGATTGCGCCGTGACCCTGGCCGACTACAAGGGCTTTGCCGGCGAGGCCATGAGCATGGGCGAGCGCACGCCGCTGGCCGCCATCAACGCCCCCGCATCGGGCCGCATGGCCGTGGCCGAGGCCATCACCAACCTGCTGGCCGCGCCCATCGAGCTGCCGCGCGTCAAGCTCAGCGCCAACTGGATGGCCGCCTGTGGCGAACCCGGTGAAGACGCGGCGCTGTACGCCACGGTGAAGGCCGTGGGCATGGAGCTGTGCCCGGCGCTGGGTATCTCCATCCCTGTGGGCAAGGATTCGCTGTCCATGCGCACGCAGTGGCAAGAGGGTGGCGACAAGAAGAAGGTCACCTCGCCCGTGAGCCTGATCGTCAGCGCCTTTGCCTCGCTGGCCGACGTGCGCGGCACGCTCACGCCGCAGCTCGACGCGACCGAAGCCGACACCACCCTGGTGCTGATCGACCTGGGCAAGGGCCAGAGCCGCATGGGCGGCAGCATCCTGGGGCAGACGCTGGACCAGAGCGGCGATGTGGTGCCCGACCTCGACGACCCGCAGGACCTGGTGAACCTGGTCAACGCCGTGAACGCGCTGCGCGCCAAGGGCCAGATCCTGGCCTACCATGACCGCAGCGATGGCGGCCTGCTGGCCGCTGCCGCCGAAATGGCCTTTGCCGGCCACGTGGGCGTGTCGCTCAATGTGGACCTGCTGGTCACCGAAGGCGACGGCATCAGCGACAGCCGCATGGAAACCGGCGACGCCAAGAACTGGGCCACCCAGGTCAGCGCGCGCCGCGAAGAACTCACGCTCAAGGCCCTGTTCAACGAAGAGCTGGGCGTGCTGCTGCAGGTGCGCACCGCCGAGCGCAACGACGTGATGCAACTGCTGCGCGAACACAATCTGTCGCGCTTCAGCCATTTCGTGGGCAAGACGCGGCCCGTGTCGTCCACCATCGACGCCGGCAAGGGCGAGCTGCAGGTCTGGCGCGATGCCAAGGCCGTGTTCAGTGCCCCGCTGGCCGACCTGCACCAGGTGTGGGACGCCGTGAGCTGGAAGATCTGCCAGCAGCGCGACAACCCCGCCAATGCCGATGCCGAGCACGCCGCCGCAGGCGCACCGGCCGACCCCGGCATGCACGTGCACCTCACGTTCGACACGGCCGACAACGTGGCCGCGCCCTACCTGAACCTGGCACGCCCCAAGGTCGCCATCCTGCGCGAGCAGGGTGTGAACTCGCACATCGAGATGGCCTACGCCTTCACCGAGGCGGGCTTCGAGGCCTACGACGTGCACATGACCGATCTGCAGACCGGCCGTGCCCAACTGGCGGACTTCAAGGGCGTGGTGGCCTGCGGTGGCTTCAGCTATGGCGACACCCTGGGCGCCGGCATCGGCTGGGCGCGCAGCATCACCTTCAACCCCGTGCTGGCGGCGCAGTTCCAGGGCTTCTTCGGCCGCGCGGACACCTTCGGCCTGGGCGTGTGCAACGGCTGCCAGATGTTTGCCGAGCTGGCCGACATCATCCCTGGCGCGCAGGACTGGCCGCGCTTCACCACCAACCAGAGCGAGCGCTTCGAGGCCCGCCTGTCGATGGTGGAGGTGCTCGAATCCCCGAGCCTGTTCTTCCAGGGCATGACCGGCAGCCGCCTGCCGATCGCCGTGGCGCATGGCGAGGGCTACGCCAACTTCCGCTACCGGGGCAATGCCGACAAGGCGATTGCCGCCATGCGCTATGTGGACAACCACGGCGCGGCCACCGAGCAGTACCCCTTCAATCCCAACGGCAGCGCGGGCGGCCTCACCGCCGTGACCACGGCCGACGGCCGCTTCACGGCCATGATGCCGCACGCCGAGCGCGTGTTCCGCAACGTGCAGATGAGCTGGACCAGCGAAGACCGCAGCCAGCTGAGCCCGTGGATGCGCCTTTGGCAAAATGCCCGCAAGTGGGTCGGCTGATCCGGTGGGTACGGCCGTTCAGGCCGTGACCGGGATCAAGGGACGGGGCTTCGGCCCCGTTTTTTCATGGGCGAGCCGTTTGCTGTCTCAACTGGCCAGTGCAGGCCGCTGGTAGACCAGCAGGCGGCCCTTGTAGGCCGGGCGGTCGTCCAGGGCCGGGTGGTCCAGGCGCTCTTCCACCACGGCGAATCGGTACACGGCCATCTGCTTGTGGAAGGCGCTGCGGTTGCCGCGATCCGGGTCCACGATCCAGATCTGGGCGCCCACGCCGGCGTGGCGGTCAATGAAGCCGGCCAGGGTGGCGCGTGCGTCGCGCTCGTAGAGCACGTCGCTGCCCATGATCAGGTCGAACTGGCCGCTCACGGTGCTGGCGGCGGTGCCGTCGCCCTCGGTGCCTTCGGGTGGGTTCCAGTGGCCGGCGCAGTATTTCATGGGCGGCAGGGCGTTCAGCCGCAGGTTCTCCAGCAAAAAGCGGTCGGCCAGCGGGTGTCCGTCGCTGGCAGTGATGTCCATGCCGCGCCGGTGGCACACCAGGCTGGCCAGGCCCAGGCCGCAGCCGATCTCCAGCACGCGCTCGCCCGCCTTCAGCGGCCGGGTGGCCATGCGCTCAGCCAGTTGCGTGCCCGAGGGCCACAGCATGCCGAACAGCGGCCACAGGGCCGACGAAATGCCGAGCCGCTCGGCTTCGCCCAGCGGGTCAGAGAACTGCTGCCTGTCCAGCAGCGAACGGATGATGAGATTCGCAGCGCCCGCGATCGGGACGCTGTCTTGCTTGGTGAGGTAGCCTGGCATGGCCCGGGCGAGAAGCCCGGTATCAAGGGACCCCAAAGGTTGGTGGTGCAGCGCCAAGTATGCGCCTTTTGGCCTGTAGGGGCTTCCTTGCGTGGCCCGCAATGGGCTCCTGGCCTACTTTGCATGTAGCCGTTGGACGCGTGGGGACGGACCCTGCGCATTGCTATAGTCGCGCATTCACCGCAATCGCAAGGACATTCCATGGCCGCTGGCAGCCTTTTAGCCCTGTTGGACGATATCGCCACCATCCTCGACGACGTCGCCCTTATGACCAAGGTGGCGGCCAAGAAGAGCGCCGCCATGGCCGACGACGTCTCGGTCATGACCAAGGTGGCCGCACAGAAGACGGCCGGCGTGCTGGGCGATGACCTGGCGCTCAACGCCCAGCAGGTCACCGGCGTGCGCGCCGAGCGCGAAATCCCGGTGGTCTGGGCCGTCGCCAAGGGCTCCATGGTCAACAAGGCCATCCTGGTGCCGGCAGCGCTGTTGATCAGCGCCTTCGCGCCCTGGGCCGTCACGCCGCTGTTGATGATCGGCGGCGCCTTCCTGTGCTTCGAGGGCTTCGAGAAGATCGCCCACAAGTTCCTGCACAGCGAGAGCAAGGACGAGGCCGAGCACGAAAGCCGTGCCCAGGCCAATGCCAACCCCGCCGTGGACCTCGTGGCCATGGAAAAGGACAAGATCAAGGGCGCCGTGCGCACCGACTTCATCCTCTCGGCAGAAATCATCGCCATCACGCTGGGCACGGTGGCTACGGCCTCGTTTGCGCAGCAGGTGGCTGTGCTGGTGGGCATCGCGGTCATCATGACCATAGGCGTCTATGGACTGGTGGCCGGCATCGTCAAGCTCGACGACCTGGGCCTGTGGCTCAACAACAAGCGCAGCGCCGTGGCCAAGGCGCTGGGCACGGGCATCGTCAATGCGGCCCCCTGGCTCATGAAATTTTTGTCTATCGCCGGCACGGCCGCCATGTTCCTGGTGGGCGGTGGCATTCTGGTGCACGGCATTCCGGCCCTGCACCATGCCGTGGAGGGGGCTGGCGCTGCAGCCGGCACCTGGCCTGCGGGCGCTCTTTGGGGCGGGCTGATCTCCAATCTGCTGAATGCGGTGGTGGGCATCGTCGCGGGTGGCCTGGTGGTGGCTGTGGTGACCGCCGTGCAAAAAATGCGTGGCAAGGGCGCGGCCGCGCACTGAAGTGAAGCACCCCCTGAGGCGCTGCGCGCCTTCACCCCTCTCTCGACTCGCTACGCGATTCGGGAGGGGGACGCCCCCAGCGCGGCGGGGCGGCCCTTGCGCGGGGGCGCTGGCTTAGGCCGCGCCAGTTTCATGCGCCGCAGGTGGCGCACAGATTGTTGATCCAGATCGAAGCCTGGGCGCTGGGTCGGTGGCGCGCCGCGCCAGCGCTGCCGATGGTTGATCTGTGGCAAGGCGCATCGGTGCGCGTGGGGGCCCAATGCATGCACGGGGGTCGTCCCCGTGCAACCGCATCGAATCGCTCCCATGAAGAACAACAAGCTGCTGAACCTGGCCCTGGTGGCCGCCTGCGCGCTGGCATCCGGCGCCACCATGGCGCAAGAATCCGAAGGCCCCTGGCTGGTGCGCGCCCGCGCTGTGAACCTGGCCAGTGCCAACAAGGACACCACCGGCCTGGGCCTGTCGATCAACGACAAGGTGATCCCCGAGGTCGACGTCTCCTACTTCTTCACCAAGAACATCGCCGCCGAACTGGTCCTCACCGTGCCGCAGAAGCACGATGTGCGCGCCAGCACGCTCGGCGGCAAGATCGGCACGCTCAAGCACCTGCCGCCCTCGCTGCTGCTGCAGTACCACTTCGACGCCCCCGGCTTCAAACCCTATGTGGGCGCGGGACTGAACTACACGCGCTTTTCCAGCGTGCACCTGCCTGCCGGCGTGGGCATCGACAAGAGCAGCTGGGGCGGCGCGCTGCAGGTAGGGGTGGACATTCCCCTGTCGAAGAACCTGGTCCTGAACCTAGATGTGAAGAAGGTCTACATCCAGGCCGACGTGTTCGCTGGCGGCGCCAAGGCGGGGACTTTCAAAGTGGATCCGGTGCTGGTCGGCATCGGCCTGGGCTACCGGTTCTAGGCGCTACGGCGGTAGAACGCCAAAGACCCGGCCAGCGCCAACAGCGCCCCGCCGCAGCAGCGGTCGAGCCAGAGCACGGCGCGGCGGTGCAGCAACTGCACCGCCTTCGCGCCCACGATGGCATAGGCCAGCATCACCGCGAAATCCAGGCCGGCGAACACCACCGCAATGGCTGCGTACTGCGGCCACTGCGGCGCATTCGCGTCGATGAACTGCGGCAGCAGGGCCGAGCAGAACAGATAGCCCTTGGGGTTGGTGACCGCCACCAGGAACGACTTGGCAAAGACGCTGCGGGCCGTCACGCCCTCGGCACCGCCGGCCTGCGACAGGTCCAGCCCGCCCTGCGAGCGCAGCAGGCGCACGCCCAACCAGGCCAGGTACGCCGCCCCCACCCACTTGACGACGGAGAACCAGAACTCCGAGGCCGCCAGCAGCGCGCCCAGGCCCAGCGCCACGGCGCCCACCAGCACGAAGTCCGACGCCACCGCGCCCAGCATGCCCGGCACCGAGCGGCGCACGCCATAGCGCGAGCCATTGGCCAGCGCCAGCAGCACCGTGGGCCCGGGTGTGGCAATGGCCACCAGGGCCACCAGCGCAAAGACCAGCAGCGTGGCGAGGCTCATGCCAGCACCGGGCCGCAGCCTTGTGGTTTGTGCACGCGTTCGGTCGATGCGGGAAACTTCGCGAGCTTGGACGCCGGCCGGCGCGGGCGCTGCAGCAGCTCACCGCCGCAGTTGGGGCAGATGCCGCCCAGTGGGCCGCCCGCACAGGTGCTGCAGAAGGTGCACTCGAAGGTGCAGATGCGCGCGGCAGTCGTATCAGGGGGCAGGTCTTTGTCGCAGCATTCGCAGCTGGGGCGCATCTGGAGCATGGCGGGGCCTCGGGTGGTCGGTAGACCGCTCACTCTATGCGCAGCCGCCTTGCCCGGCAAGATACAGACAGCTGCTGCCTACAGCGCCGTCTGTACTGCTGCTGCCCGCGTGCTCAGCCCGCCGGGGTAGCCATCGGCGCGGGCGTTTTCGGCTCGGTGCCTGGCGGTGGACGCAGGGGGCCATCGTCGAGCGCCCACATGCGCCGCCACAGCCAGGGCAGGGCGGTCTCCAGGTCGGGGCGCTGCAACTCCTGGCGGGCCTTGGCCGTGCCGGCCAGCACCTGCTGTGGCGTGCCGATGTCGAAGTGGAATGAGTACGCAGGCTCCATGCCCATGCGCAGGTCGGTGATGTAGACATGCCCACCCGCCTCGTTCATGCGGTAGAAGCCGTGGGTGAAGCGCGAGAGGCGCTGCACATGCGCGTTGCCCTGGTAGGTGGCGAACAGGTCTGCGCCGCGCTCATGGCGCGTCCAGCGCATGGGCTGCTGGCTGCCATCGGCCAGTGAGCGAAAGCCCTCCAGGTAGTGCGTGGGCGTCATCGCCACCACGCGCCACAGCACGGCAGAGAAGGGTGCGGGCGTCACCAGCACGCGCTCTGCAGTGATGCCCTCTGACTGCAGCGATGCACGCGCAATGCCCTCCACATGCTGCTGCGCCAGCACGCCACAGCCCAGGTAGGCGGTGCTGAACACCAGTGCCCAGGCATTCCAGCGCAGGCCCCGCCTGCCGTCACGCCCGCGCGCCACCAGCGCGGCCACCACCCCGATGATCAGCGGCACGGTGTACAGCGGGTCGATGATGAACACGCTGCCCACGCCGTAGGGGTGGTTGGTGAACGGGTACAGCAGCTGCGTGCCATAGACGGTCATCGCATCGAGCAGCGGGTGCGTGACCAGCGCCAGCCACAAGGCCAGCCACCAGCGCAGCATGTGTGGCATTTCGCCATGCAGGCGCGCCACCAGCCAGGCCAGCGGGCCTGACAAAAGTGTGAGGTTGAGCAGGGCATGGCTGCTGCTGCGGTGCAGCACCATGTTGAGCATGGCATCGCCATGGTCGATGAAGGCATCCAGGTCGGGCAGGGTGCCGGCCACGGCGCCCCAGAAGACGGCTTTCCACGCGGCGGTGCGGCGGCCCATGGTGGCGAGGGTAACGGCGGCGCCCAGGGCGATCTGGGTCAATGAATCCATGGGGCGGGGTGTCCTTGTCTGGTGTATTTGTGGCAAAGATGTGTCTGCAAGCGAAATGCGGGCCAGCCACAACAGGGCTTGCCGCGCCTGCTCGGGGACGACATCATGGTGGCATGGCCCGATGACAGGAAAGCCTGCGCAGTTGCGCCCAAGCAGCGCCATCCAGGATGCCCCATGATCAGGCACATGCGCGCTCGTCCTACTTTGGGGCCCTGGCCCCGCCGCTAACCTACCGAACCATGGCCCACGCACTCCTCCAGAAACCGTCGCCCTTGCTTCCAACCCAGGGCGCGCCGCGCCAAACGGGCTGGAATGCCAAGCCACCCCACCTGGCCTTCGAAGCCTTCGAGGGGCTGGCCCCCGAGCCAGACAGCGCGCAGGCCCCCGTATCCGCGCTGGCAGACCAGTCCGTATTCGACGAGATTACCGAGGGCCTGCTGCAGCAGCCCGCCACCATCTCGCCCAAGTATTTTTACGACCAGCTCGGCTCGGAGCTCTTCGAGTCCATCACCCGACTGCCCGAGTACTACCCCACCCGCACCGAGCATGCGGTGATGCAGCAGCACGCCGCCGCCATTGCAGACGCCGTGGGCCACGGCCGTACGCTGATTGAACTGGGCGCTGGCAACTGCGAAAAGGCGCGCACCCTGTGCCGCACGTTGGCACCGGCCTGCTTTGTGGGCGTGGACATCTCGGCCGACTTTCTGCAGGACGCCGTGGCCCGCATGCGCGAAGAGTTCCCCGGCATGGACGCCCGCGCCGTGGGCGCCGACATGACGCGCGGCGTCACCCTGCCGGCCGACATCCCGCGCACCGGGCGGCTGGTGTTCTACCCCGGTTCGTCCATCGGCAACTTCGACCCGCCGCACGCGCTGATGCTGCTCGAACAGATGCGCGACCTGGTAGACGGCGAGGGCGAACCGCATGCCAACGGCGGCCTGCTCATCGGCATCGACCTGCCCAAGGATGTGGACGTGCTGGAGGCCGCGTACGACGATGCCGCCGGCGTTACCGCTGCCTTCAACCTCAATGTGCTCACGCACGTGAACCGCCTTATCGGCAGCAATTTCGACCCCGCGCAGTGGCGCCACCTGGCCTTCTTCAACACCCTGCAGTCGCGCATTGAAATGCACCTGCAGGCCATGTCGCCCCTGCAGGTGCGCTGGCAGGGCGGCGGTGTACGCGACTTTGCGGCGGGCGAGTGCATCCACACCGAGAACAGCTACAAGTACACGCTGCCCGCATTCACCGACCTGCTGGCGCGCGCCGGCTTCTCGCGTGCCCAGGCCTGGACCGATCCGCGTGGCTGGTTTGCGGTGGTGCATGCGCAGCCTTGACACGCGGCTTGCGCCGCCACCACTGCACGGCAACGCTGGGTTGCCCGAGCGATTTTCCCAGCCGAACGCCGCCACGCTGGGGCACACTGGCAGGATGATGAACACGCTGGCGACGACGACGAACCCGCCCCTTCAGCCCGCAGACTACGCCGCCGTGCGCCAGCGCTCGGTGGAGCTGGCGGCCCCGCTGTCGGCGGAAGACGCCTGCGCCCAGTCCATGCCCGACGCCAGCCCCGCCAAATGGCACCTGGCGCACACCACCTGGTTCTTCGAGACCTTTGTGCTGGAGCCGCATGAACTGGCGTTTGCGCCGTTCCATTCCGCGTTCCGCGTGCTGTTCAACTCGTACTACAACGGCGTGGGCGCCAAGCACCCGCGCGCGCAGCGCGGCCTGCTCACACGCCCCTCGCTGGCCGAGGTGCTGGCCTACCGCGCCAATGTGGACGAGCGCATGCAGCGCCTGCTGGCCCGCCACGCAGGCAACGCCAAGCTGCTGGCCCTGGTGGAGCTGGGCCTGCACCACGAACAGCAGCACCAGGAGCTGCTGGTCACCGACATCAAGCACCTGCTCTCGTGCAACCCGCTGTTCCCGGCGTACCACGCGCTCCAGCCGGCCGCAGGTAGCGGCCCCGCCCAGCCCCTCACCTGGCACCGCAGCGACGGCGGCGTGGTCGAAATCGGCCATGCCGGCAACAGCAACAATAACAACGGCATTTTTGCCTTCGACAACGAGCTGCCGCGCCACCGCGTCTACCTGCAGCCCCACGCCCTGGCATCGCGCCTGGTGAGCAATGGCGAATATGCCGCCTTCATCGAAGACGGCGGCTACCGCAACCCCGCGCACTGGCTGGCCGAAGGCTGGGACTGGCGCACCGCGCAAGGCCTTGAACAACCAATTTACTGGCACCGCGAAGGGCAGGGCGGTGGCGATGATGCGTGGCACGAATTCACCCTGGCCGGCCTCGTACCCCTGGCCAGCGCACTGCCCGCCGTGCACCTGTCGTACTACGAAGCCGACGCCTACGCCCGCTGGGCCGGCGCCCGCCTGCCCACCGAGGCCGAATGGGAATGCGCCGCCGCGCGCCAGCCCCTGCAGGGCCATTTTGCCGATGGCCCCGATGCACTGCTGCACCCCGGTGCGGCCGAGGGCGGGGGCATGGCGCAGATGTTCGGCGACGCCTGGCAGTGGACCCAGTCGAGCTACGCCCCGTACCCCGGCTTCCGCACGGCCGAGGGCGCCGTGGGTGAGTACAACGGCAAGTTCATGGTCAACCAGTATGTACTGCGCGGGGGCTCGTGCGCCACGCCTGCGGGGCATGTGCGGGCCACGTACCGCAACTTCTTTCCGGCGACTGCGCGGTGGCAGTTTTCGGGGGTGCGGTTGGCAAGGGATGTGTAGATTCACGCACTGAATTGGAAGAGCGCCGTCTCTTAGGCAGCGCTCGGTTCGCCTGTGACCAACGTCGGGTACTGAACACGCGTTGGAAAATGCCAACCGCTCTTGTAAAAATTCTTTTCAGTCCCCCACCTGTGTGAAACTTTAAGCATGGCTGGCCAGCGTAGGCGGGACCAGCTTGTCAAAAGAAGCGATTCACAAAGAGAGGGTGGGATATGCAGACTTGGTTTGCCAGGGTGGTGGTTGCGTGCACGTTGCTGTTTGTGGGGGCGGCAAACGCGCAAAGCAATTTCAAAGACTCCTGTGTCGAGGGAGGTCCAAATGGCTACATGACCTGTCGGCTCAAACCGGATGGATTTACTGACTGGGGGTATGGCTCTGGCTACGGAGTGGCTCCTCCCGATTCGGGAAGTAGCTATGCGACAGAGGACAAGGCGGTTCAGGAGACCCTCAATTACCTGATATACACCAACCCGAATTATGGAAATATGTGTCAATTTTCCTACTCAGTAGGAGGGGTTGAAGTTATTGACCGTGATCAGTTTATCCAATCTAAAGAGCCCCTTTTCCAGTATGCACCGCTGACCATTACATATGGATGGAAAAGCGGCACCACATGCCGCGATGTGAGTTCAAGCATCGTCAAGGTCTATGCTTCACGTGCAATTACTTGCAATCATCCATGGAGTGGCACTGCAGGATATTGGGCTTTGGACAAGCAGACCTACATGTGCGTCAACCCGGTGGCGAAAACTCCTCCGCCATGCGAGACATGTCCGCAAATCGCCCTAAAAGGCAACCCCATTTTGGTGACCACCCGAGAAAAGATCGAGTCGGTGGTTGACCTGGTCAACGCCGGCCCCATGCCACTGGAGTTTCGCCGCCTGTACCGCAGCCACCGCGCGCGCGATAAAAAACTCTGGTTCGGCACCTATTTCAAAAAAAGCGCCAGCCAGGACTCCCTCGGTGACGGCTGGCTCCACAACCACGACATTTACCTGGCGTCCGCCAAATCCAGCGATGGCACCGCCATCCACTCAAGCAGCGCTACCCGCAGCGGGCAGGAAAGCGGGTTTGACCTGGGCAGTGGCTTCGCACTGGTCCGTGTGCACATGGGCGACGGCACCTTCAATTACTTTCACCGACAGAATGGCGACTCGGCATTCATCGGTCGCAACAAGCTTCACACGCTGGTTAAGGACGGTAATCGCTGGGTCTTTGACGATACAGAAAACGAGAGGCGCTATGTCTTCAGTGAAAAAGGCCTGCTTGTGGAGCAAATCTACCGCAATGGCTGGCGCCTGAGCTATGGTTACGATTCGGGCAATCGCCCCGCGTCGGTGACCAACAATTTCGGGCAAAGCCTGGGGTTCGTGTATTCCGGTGTAGGCAAGCTCGTGAGCGTTACCAGCAACGACCAGCGCAGCGTATCGTTCACCTACACGGACGCCGGTGCCCTCAAGACAGTTCGGCAAGCCGACGGCACCACCAGCGAGTATGTGTACACCGTCAGCACGCCAACGGTGGGCTCATTGCTCGCGGGCCGGATTGACGAGCATGGACAACGGCATTCCACCTTCAAGTACGACGAAGAGGGCTTTGCATTCAGCACGGAAAAGGCGGGAGGTGTCGACAAATATTCGGTACCTTATGTGGATGGATTTGTAGATCCGTTGGGAACCTCGCGTAGCCATAGCTTCCGCGTCTATGGCAATGAACTGGTGTATACCGGTTCATCCTTGGCTTCAGCATCGCCAAGCGATCCACCTATTAAATCCCGCACCATACGGGAAGACGGATTGCCTGCTCAGAAGTATGACCAGGAGTACAACGAAACCACCTATGAATGGGATGCACCACGCCGCTTGCCGATCTCCATCACCGAAGCTCCTGGCAAGCCAGAAGTCCGTGCTACCAACTTCATCTGGCACCCGCAATGGCGTTCGCCCTCCACCGTCTCGGTGCCGGGCCGTGGCATCGTCAACTACACCTATGACACGTTCGGCAATGTACTGACCCAGACAGAGGTGGGTGCCACCGCCAGCAATACCTGGGCCTGGACCTACCATGTGAGCGGGCTGGTTGCCACCGAGAAGGCGCCCAACGGCGCCGTCACCATCTACCAGTACGACGGCGCAGGCAACCTCACCAGCGCCACCAACGCGCTGGGGCATGTGGATGCCTACACGTACGACAGCACGGGCCGGGTGCTGACCCATACCGCGCCCAATGGCTTGGTCACGGCCTACACCTATGACCCTCGCGGCAATGTGCTGACCCTCAATCGTGGCGGCTTGGTCACCACCTTTACCTACAGGGTCAGCGGCGAGGTTGCCACCGTCATTTTGCCGCATGGCCACCGCATCACATACAACTACGATGGCGCGCACCGCCTGAATGGATGGACAGACAACCGCGGAGCGTCAGCCACATACGTGCTCGATGCCATGGGCAATCGCACGGTAGAGGAGGTGCGCGCCGGCAACGGTCAATTAGCATGGCGGTTGGCGCGCACGATGAGCTACATCAACCGTGTAGAAACCACGACCTTGGGCGATTCCGCAGAGCCACTAACCTATTGGCAGGACGGCAACGGGGATATGACGAGACAGTCGCAGACGATGGGCGGCGTTCCCCACACCGAGTTCTACGGGCGCGATCCAGTTCGGCGGGTCAAGAGCATTACGAATGCGGCCAATGCCACCGCCAGCCTCACCTACAGCGGTGCGGACGCCATCACCCAGGCCAAGGATTTCAATGGCATAGCCACGGACTACACCCGTGATTTTCAGGGCAACGCTACCAGCGAATCCAGCCTCGATAGCGGCAACCAAACCGCCCAGTACGACGCCCTGGGCCTGCCCAGCAGCATCACCAATGCCCTTGGCCAGGCAACGACGATCACCCGCGACCTGCTGGGCCGCCCCACGTCCATCGTGCACACAGGCGGCACCACCACCCTGCGCTACGACCAGACCCCGGCCAGCAAGGGCTACCTCAGCGAGATCGAGGATTCGAGCGGCCTGACCACCTACCAGCGCGATGCGCACGGCCGCGTAGTGAGCCAGACCCAAAAGCTCATCAACAACGACACCCGCACCCTGGCCTACAGCTACAACGCCACTACGGGTCTCTTGGCCAGCACCACCTACCCCGGCGGCCAGGCCCTGCAGAACGTCTACGACGCCACCGGCCAACTCACTGGCCTGACATGGGCTGGCCAGCCCATTGTCAGCAGCATTGCATGGACGCCTCTGGGGCAGCCCACCGGCTGGAACTGGAACCTGGCAGGCAGCGCAGCCGCCATTCCCGCCGCTCGCTCCTACGATACGGCTGGAAGGCTCAAGAGCACCGAATTCAGCAACTACGTTTACGACGAAGGGGGCCGCATCACCGCCTTGACACAGATGCTGCGCTATCCTGTCGAGAGTGACCCGCAAGGCAGCAGCACCCTGCAAGCAGAGTTCGGCTGGACCGTGAAATACGACCGCGCAGGCCGCATCATCGGCTTCAACCGGCACGCCTACCCTGGCATGCCGGTCGACACCACCACCTACACCTACGACGCCAACGGCAACCGCACCACCAGCACCCAGGAGCGCGCAGGCACCACCACCAACCGCACCTACGCCGTCACCGCCAACCGCCAGACCGCCTTCAGCCAGACCAAGTCCGGCCCTGGCGGCACCGCCAACACCCTGGTCGACTTCCAGTACAACGTCGCCGGTGACCTGCTGACCGACGGCCTGCGCACCTTCCAGTACGACAGCCAGGAACGCCTGGAAAAAGTCACCACCGGCACGGGAGCAGACGCCCCCAGCACCCAGTACGCCCACAACGCCCTGGGCCAGCGCGTGTTCAAGACCGAGCCGCTGTTTGCCAGCGGATCAGGATCAGGCAGCACCACCAGTGGCAAGAACCTCAACAACCTCCTGGCCGACCCCGAAGACCAGGAAGAAGCGGAAAAAGAAAAGGAACAGGACAAAGGCCTGATCCAGACCGCCTACGAATTCTTCACCCGCCTGTGGAGCCCCGGCAGCAGCGACGCGCAAAAGCTCGGCTTCGCATATGTCTACGGCCAGGACGGCACCCTGCTGGGCGAATACGGCATGGGCGGCAGCAACAGCACCGGCACCACCCAGTACATCTACCTGCCCACGGCCAACGGCCCCATGCCCATTGCTGCCATCGTCAATGGGGTTGCCTATGCCGTGCACAGCGACCACCTGAACACCCCGCGCAAGCTCACCCAGCCCGACGGCCAGGTGGCCTGGCAATGGGCCTACAGCGCCTTCGGCGACGAACAGCCCACCCTGGGCGCCAAGCGCTTCACCAACGAAACCACCAGCCCCACCACGGGTAGCACCCCCATCCCCGAGGTGACCTTCAACCTGCGCTACCCGGGGCAGTATTACGATAAGGAAAGCAACCTGCACTACAACTACTTCCGCAGCTACAGCGCGGAGCGGGGGCGGTATACGCAGGCGGATCCGATTGGGCTGGATGGTGGATTCAATCGGTTTGGGTATGTGGATGGGGATGCTCTTGATTTTTCGGATCCTTTTGGACTTTCCAAGAAAAAAATATTTCCATACTTTGATCGATCTAATAATTTCAATGAGGCTTGGCTACGAGCAAATAACTGCTATTCCTATGTTCTAGGGCGCAGCGGTCGTTTGAGCCATAGGTTTGGGGGAGGTGGTGGTTTAGATCCGGGTGAAATTTCGGGTGAAAAATTCTCGCAACTCATTTGTGAAAATATATTTGATGCGGCTCGTCGAGACGGCGCAGTATCGACTGAAAGTGACGGTTTTTGTCCGGCGGGTCACCACCAAGCCAAGCTATTTATAAGAGAAGGACGATATTTTGATATAGGTGGGGACTATCATTGGCATCGCCAAGATAGTAATGGAAGCTGGTCTGACAAGCCGGGAGGGCATGCTGCGCGTAATTTGGGATACTCGCCGTTGCCTCCGTCAAACTATCCAGTTCAATGTGGCTCTATATGCATAAAAAACTAATTTTCATAATTTTGCTTTTTGTATTTTGGACTGCAGTAGCTCAAGACGCGCCGATCAAGTTTAAGGACGCAGAGGCTGCCAAAATTTGGGTTAAAAAGAACTATGAAAACCAAGAGAGTGAGAGATATCGATTGGAAAAAGATAAGCGCCTATTCGATGTATATGCCATCTATGGGCGCAACGGGTCTGGAATCGAAAGGGTTCACGGCTGGTTTTTTATGTGCGTAGCCGGTGTTGGCTGCCATTTGTTGGGAATGGCGGATCTAGGAGGTGGCAGCACGCTCGTGAAGGACCCGGAGGTGTATGTTGAGGGTAGATACTTAGTTATAAAGCAGGACGCAAAATTTATCATCAAATTTGATCTTGCGGGGAATTAGGAGAACTCTTTCAGCCCACTTTTCAGCCCGGTTTGCCAATGGTTGGCGGTGGCCGCCGTGGACATGGGTGTGTTGCTTCACACATCCCGGCGTCCGCAAGTTCCAATAGCGAGGCTGGTCAGACCGATCCCAGCGCTTGCTCCAGATCCGCCTTCAGGTCGTCGACGTGCTCAATCCCCACCGACAACCGCACCATCCCCTCACTCACCCCCGCCTTGGCCAGTTCATCGGGGTTGAGCTGGCGGTGCGTGGTCGATGCCGGGTGCGTTGCCAGTGACTTCGCATCGCCGATGTTCACCAGGCGGGTGAACAGCTGCAGCGCATCGAGAAAACGCGCCCCTGCTGCCCGCGGATCGGCATCGCTGTTCTTTACACCAAAGCTCAAAATACCCGACGCCCGCCCACCCAACTGGCGCTGCACCAGCGCATGGTCCGGGTGGTCGGGCAGGCCGGCGTAGCGCACCCATTCGACCTTGGGGTGGGCCTGCAGGTACTGGGCAATGGCCAGGGTGTTGTCGCAGATGCGGTCCATGCGCAGGGCCAGGGTCTCAATGCCTTGCAGGATAAGAAAGGCGTTCTGCGGTGCCAGCGCGGCTCCCGTATTGCGCAGGGGCACTACGCGGGCGCGGCCGATGAAGGCGGCGGGGCCCAGGGCTTCGGTGTAGACCACGCCGTGGTAGCTCACGTCGGGCTCGTTGAGGCGCGGGAAGCGGGCCTTGTGCTCGGCCCAGGGGAACTTGCCGCTGTCCACAATCGCCCCGCCCACGCTGTTGCCGTGGCCGCCCAGGTACTTGGTGAGCGAGTGCACCACGATGTCGGCGCCGTGTTCGATGGGGCGCAGCAGGTAGGGGCTGGGCACGGTGTTGTCCACGATGAGTGGCACGCCATGGTCGTGCGCGACCTTGGCCAGGGCGGCGATGTCGGTCACGTTGCCCAGGGGGTTGCCGATGCTTTCGATGAAGATGGCCTTGGTGCGCGCGTCGATGTGCTGGGCAAAGCTGGCCGGGTCGCGCGGATCGGCAAAGCGGGTGGTGATGCCTTGCTGGGGCAGGGTGTGGGCGAACAGGTTGTACGTACCCCCGTAAAGAGTACTCGCGGACACGATGTTGTCGCCCGCCTCGGCAATGGTCTGGATGGCGTAGGTGATGGCCGCCATGCCCGATGCCACGGCCAGCGCGGCAATGCCGCCCTCCAGCGCCGCGACGCGCTTTTCAAGCACGTCGTTGGTCGGATTCATGATGCGGCTGTAGATGTTGCCCGGCACCTTGAGGTCGAACAGGTCGGCGCCGTGCCGCGCGCTGTCGAAGGCGTAGGCCACCGTCTGGTAGATGGGTACGGCGACTGCTTTTGTCGTTGGGTCGGGGCTGTAGCCGGCGTGCACGGCCAAGGTTTCGATCTGCATGGTTGGCTTGTCTCTTGGAAAGGGGTGGTGCGAATGGGCAAGGCACCCCAAGTGGGGCGCCTGAACCATTCTTCCACCGCCCCTCCCGAGGCAGATCGAATCGTTTCGTATGTGCTTATGCGGCCAGCGATGGCAGGGGTGGACCTGCCAGGCCGGCGCCCCGCTCAGCTGCCCTGCTGCGGCCGCGTGCGGTAAAAGTTCATCGGCGCCTCGCGCGCCTGGGTGTTGAGCACCTGGCGCTTGATCTTGCCCACCACGTGCATCTCGCAGGGCTTGCAGTCAAAGCGCAGGGTCAGTTTTTCCTTGCCGTTGATGAGCATCAAGGGCTCGGCCTTGATGGTGCCCTGCACGCCGGTGACGCCCTTGGCCTGCTTGGGGCACAGGCTCATAGAGAAGCGCACGCAATGCTTGGTGATCATGAGGCTGACTTCGCCTTCTTCCTCGTGCGCCTCGTAGGTCGCATCGATCACCTTCACCCCGTGGCGCACGTAGAAGTCGTGCGCCTTGTGGTTGAACACGTTGCCCAGAAAACTCAGCGTGTCCTCGGGGTACAGGGCCGGGGGCTCCACCGGGGTGGCGCGCTGCAGGCGCGTAAAACCCTTGGCGCGGTTGGCCTCCAGGTCCGCCAGCGCGTCGCGGCGCAGGGCGTTGACGGCCGATGCGGGGATGAACCAGGGTGCTGACAGCTGCAGGCCCACGTCGTTCACCGCGAAGATGGTGGCGCCAAAGCGGGCCAGGTGCTCGCGCAGGCTGGCGTCGGCCTGGGTGGCGTCGGTGGCCGGCTGGTGCGCGTGGTCCAGTTGCGCGCCGCCGGCATAGCCGTCTTCGTCGGTCAGGGTCAGCGCAAAGCCGGTCGGCGTTTCGGACAGGTAGACCCACAGGCCGATGCGGCGGTCGCTCGACTTCTTGTCGAGCGTGCGCACCCAGTCCATGTCGCGGTTGCGGTTGATCTCGGTGCCTTTGCGCAGGTCCTTGAAGCCTTCCATCGGGTCTTTGGGGAACACGCGCCACTGGGTGGTGCTGCGCGGCGACACGGGCTCGGCCCGGTTGATGGCCATGCCCACCAGGTCCTTGTGCAGGTCGTAGTAGCACAGGCCGTCGCCGTTGTGCAGCACGGTGGCAGGGCTGCTCACTTCCAGCTCCACGAAATCTGCGCCCACCTTGGTCACCCAGCCGATGGCCTGGCCGGGGTTCTTGGGGGTGTCGAAGGCGCCGATGTCCTGCTTGCGGCCGGTGACGAAGTAGTCGGTGAACTCGCGGTTGAAGTTCTGCAGCGGGTCGGGCGTGAAGGTAAACGTGGTGCGCCCGCTCGATGATCGCGACAGCGGGTGGCCCGAGGACTCGCGCTCCTCCATGATGCCGTCGATGATGGTGCGGTAGTGGGCGGTGATGTTCTTCACATAGCCCATGTCCTTGTAGCGGCCTTCGATCTTGAAGCTGCGCACGCCGGCATCGATCAGGGCGCGCATGTTGTCGCTCTGGTTGTTGTCCTTCATGCTGAGCACGTGCTTGTCGTGCGCTATGAAGCGGCCCTGCGCATCTGTCACCTGGTAGGGCAGGCGGCAGGCCTGGCTGCAGTCGCCGCGGTTGGCGCTGCGGCCGGTCTGCGCATGGCTGATGTTGCACTGGCCGCTGTAGGCCACGCACAGCGCGCCGTGGATGAAGAACTCGATGTTGGCGCGCCCCGGCGCATCCACCGGGCCCAAGGCCTTGTGGACGGCTGCGATCTGCTGCACCGTGAGTTCGCGCGCCAGCACGATCTGCGACAGCCCCGCGTCCTGCAGAAAGCGCGCCTTCTCGGGCGTGCGGATGTCGGTCTGCGTGCTGGCATGCAGCTGGATGGGCGGCATGTCGATTTCGAGCAGGCCCATGTCCTGGATGATCAGCGCATCGGCCCCGGCCTCGTACACCTGCCAGGCCATCTTGCGCGCGTCTTCCAGCTCATCGTCGCGCAGGATGGTGTTGAGCGTGATGAAGATGCGGCTGTTGAAGCGGTGTGCGTGGCGCACCAGGCGCGCAATGTCACGAATGTCGTTGCCCGCCCCGGCGCGCGCGCCGAAGGCCGGGCCGCCGATGTAGACGGCGTCGGCACCGTGGTTGATGGCTTCGATGCCAATGTCCGCATCGCGCGCAGGCGCGAGCAGTTCGAGCTGGTGGGGCAAGAGAGACATGGGGCGGAATTATCCCAGGGCCCGCCACTTCGGGTCCAATGGGATTCCAATTAGCTCGACTAATACTGTATGCAATTCTGTTGTGCAAGTCTGGTGTGCTGAAGACGGGATAGGATGGCGGCGCCTGGCCGGAAACCCTGGCCAGCGCTTTCTCCCTTGTTCTTGTTCATCCGGAGTTTTGCCTGTGTCCTTTGCTTCCCGTTCGCGCTTTCACCTCTCTCTGGTTGCTGCGGCAGCCGCCACCGTTGCCTGCACCGCCGCCCTGGCGCAGGACGTGCAGGTCGTCAAGATCGCCCATGCGGGCCCGCTGTCGGGTGGCATTGCCCATATCGGCAAGGACACGGAAAACGGCGTGCGCCTGGCGCTCGATGACCTGAATGCGCAGAACCTGGTGATTGGCGGCAAGAAGATCCGATTCGAGATCGCCGCCGAAGACGATGCGGGCGACCCGCGCCAGGCCACGGCCGTGGCGCAGAAGCTGTGCGACCAGAAGGTGGCCGGCGTGGTGGGCCACCTGCAATCGGGCACCTCCATCCCCGCCGCATCGGTGTACGACAAGTGCGGCGTGCCGCACATCACGGCCGCCGCCACCAACCCTGACCTGACCAAGCCCGGCTACAAGACCACCTACCGCCTGATAGCCAACGACAGCGCGCTGGGCGCGGCACTGGCCATCTTCGCGGCCGACCACCTCAAACTCAAGTCCGTGGCCATCATCGACGACCGCACGGCCTACGGCCAGGGCGTGGCCTCGGTCTTCAAGGCCACGGCGCAGCAAAAGGGCCTCACGGTGGTGGGCGAGGAGTTCACCACCGACAAGGCCACGGACTTCATGGCCATCCTCACCGCCATCAAGAACAAGAAGCCCGATGCCATCTTCTACGGCGGCCTCGATGCCCAGGCCGGCCCCATGCTGCGCCAGATGGAACAGCTGGGCCTGGGCGGTGTGAAGTTTTTCGGCGGCGATGCGCTGTGTACCGAAAAGCTACCCGAGCTGGCCGGCAAGACGCCGGCCCTCAAGAACGTGACCTGCGCCACGGGCGGCGCCTCGGTGGCCAAGATGCAGGGCGGCGCCGACTGGAAGAAGCGCTACGACGCCAAGTTCCCCGGCCAGTTCCAGATCTACAGCCCCTACGCCTACGACGCGGCCATGGTGCTGGTCGATTCCATGAAGCGCGCCAACTCGGTGGACCCCAAGGTGTTCATCCCCTTCATCGGCAAGACCGAGTACAAGGGCGTGACGGCGAAC
The DNA here is from genome assembly GCF_964253305.1 of Acidovorax sp. LjRoot66. Taxonomy (NCBI): domain Bacteria; kingdom Pseudomonadati; phylum Pseudomonadota; class Betaproteobacteria; order Burkholderiales; family Comamonadaceae; genus Acidovorax; species Acidovorax sp. LjRoot66. The sequence goes on along the minus strand of NZ_CAXUQU020000001.1, from coordinate 4,569,551 downwards.
ATCGCCTTCACGGCCAAGGGCGAGCTGACCACGCCTGCCGTGACGCTGTACACGTACAAGGACGGCAGCCGCGTAGCGCTGAACTGATCTTTCAGGGCGCGGCTTTGGCCCGCCCTGCGCGCACCGCGCCAGGGCTGGTGCCGTAGTGCCTGCGGAACAATCGTGCCAGGCTGCTGGCATTGCCCAGGCCGACTTCGTCGGCAATGGCGGCCAGGCTGTGGTGCGAGTTGGTCACGCGCCAGTGGGCGTGCTCCATGCGCATCTTCGTCCAGTGGTCATGGGCGCTCATGCCCATCTGCTCGGCGAACAGCCGGTCCAACTGCCGGCGGCCGATGCCGATGCGCTCGGCCAGGTCGGCCACGGTCAGGCCATCGGCAAGGGCGCTGCGCATCAGCGCCACGGCGCGCGCCAGGTGGCGGGTGAGGTCGGGTCCACCGCCTTCCATCGACTGCAGGTGGTGCGCCTGGTGCCGGGGCGCGTCCACCAGCATGTCGGCCAGGCCCTTGAAGGCCCGCACCCGGCCGCAGTGGCGTGACAGCAGCTCCACCGCCATGTCGATGGCGGCCGTGCCGCCCGCGCAGGTGATGCGGTCGCGGTCGAAGCAATAGATCTGCTCGCTGGCCACTGCGATGCGCGGAAATGCGTGGCGGAACTCGGCCACGTGGCGCCAGTGCAGCGCCACGCGATGGCCCTTGAGCAGGCCGGCCTCGGCCAGCAGAAAGCTGGCGTTGTCGATGGCCACCAGCGGCAGGCCCCGCGCCGCCGCCTTGCGCAGCACCGGGCCGTAGGCCTGCACATACGCGCGCGAGGCCTGCACCGTGCGGCTGCCAAAGACCACCAGGTAGTCGAATGCCGCCAGGTCCACGGCATCGGCCGTGGTGTCCATGTTCACCTGCACGCCGCTGCTGGAGAGCACGGGCGCGCCGTCGATGCCCAGCAGCGTCCAGGCGCAGTAGCGCTGGCGGCTGTGGTCCTCGTCGTCGGCCGAAAAGCGCAGCTTGTCCAGAAAGCCGCCAAAGGGCAGCAGCGCGAAGTCGGGCAGCGGCAGCAGTAACAGGCGCACGTCGGGGCGGGGCAGGGGGCTGGGGGCGCTCATGGGGGAGTCCAGTTTGGTATTGATAGTAGCCAAATTCGATGCCATACGGACGACCCCACCCACCTAGACTGCAGACCATATTCAAGAAGATGGTGCCGCAATGGAACTGAAAATCTGGCTGATCTACCTGCTCGCGGTCATCGGCCTGTCGCTGACCCCCGGCCCCAACAGCTTGCTGGTGCTGGCCCATGGCGCACTGCACGGGCGGGCGCGCACGCTGTGGACCATTGGTGGCGGGGCGGTGGGTTTCGTGGCGCTGATCGGGTTGTCCATGCTGGGCATAGGCGCGCTGCTGCAATCGTCGGCCCATGCGCTCACGGTGATGAAATGGGTGGGCGGTGCCTATTTGGTATGGCTGGGCATTCAGCTGTGGCGGGCTCCGCCCATGCAGCTTGAGGCCTTGCCGAGTGCCATGGGTGAGCGGGCGGTTACCGGTGGCAGGCTGTTCCGCCAGGGGCTGCTGGCGGCCATCTCCAACCCCAAGGTGCTGCTGTTCTATGGTGCATTCCTGCCGCAGTTCATCGTGCCCGGGCGCGACCTGTGGCTGCAGTTCGTGGTCATGGCGGGCACCTTCGCGGCGGTCGAGTGCCTGGTGGAGTTCGGCCTGGCGAGCCTGGCGCACCGCATCCGCCCCTGGCTGCAGCGCACGGGGCGCAAGTTCAACCGCTCCTGCGGGGCCTTGTTCGGGCTGATGGGGGCGGCGTTGCCGATGACGCATTGACCGCCTTCACCGCCGTCCCGGTTTACAGTGCGGTGTTGCACGGTATAGGGAGCAGAGCATGCGTGGATTGTTTGGTTTGGTGGGGCTGGTCGTGGTGCTGGCCATCGTGGGCTTCATTGCCAAGAAGCAGTTGTCGGCCACGCGCGCACCTGCGGCGGCGCTACAGCAGGCGCCCATCGCGGGCACCGGTGCATCGGCCCCGGTGATCAACCCCACGGGCAATGTGCGCGAGCAGAGCCAGCAGGTGCAGCAACAGGTCCAGCAGCAGCTCGATGACATCATGAAGCAGCGCGCGCAGGCCCTGCCGGACGCCGACAAGTGACGGTGGTGGCTGTGGTGCTCACCGACGAGGACGGCATGCGCCTGGCGCTGGCCGAGGCGCGTGCCGCCGCAGAGGCTGGCGAGGTGCCTGTGGGCGCCGTGGTCGTCAAGGACGGCCAGGTGATCGCCACCGGCCGCAATGCCCCCGTGCAGGCCAACGACCCCACGGCGCATGCCGAGATCGTGGCCCTGCGCGCGGCCGCGCAGCACTTGGGCAACTACCGGCTCGACGGCTGCACGCTCTATGTCACGCTGGAGCCCTGCGCCATGTGCAGCGGCGCCATGCTGCATGCGCGGCTGGCGCGCGTGGTGTTCGGCGCCACCGAGCCCCGGACCGGCGCTGCGGGCTCGGTGCTGGACCTGTTTGCCCACACCGCCATCAACCACCAGACGGGTGTGCAGGGCGGGGTGCTGGCGGACGAATGCAGCGCGCTGCTCACCGGTTTTTTTGGCGCACGGCGCAGCCAGCAGCGTGCCGACGCGCTGGCACGCCACCCGCTGCGCGACGACGCACTGCGCACGCCCGAGGCGGCCTTTGCCGACCTGCCCGGCTACCCCTGGGCCCCCAACTACGTGAGCGACCTGCCCAGCCTGGCCGGGCTGCGCCTGCACTACCTGGACGAAGGCCCGCAGGATGCACCGCGCACCTGGCTGTGCCTGCATGGCAACCCGGCCTGGAGCTACCTGTACCGCCACATGCTGCCCGTGTGGCTGGCGGCGGGCGACCGGGTGGTGGCGCCCGACCTGATCGGCTTTGGCAAGAGCGACAAGCCCAAGAAGGAGGCCGCGCACCGCTTCGAATGGCACCGCCAGGTGCTGCTGGAGCTGGTGGAGCGCCTCAACCTGCAGCGCACCGTGCTGGTGGTGCAGGACTGGGGCGGCATCCTGGGCCTGACCGTGCCCATGGACTGCCCGGAGCGTTTCAAGGGGCTGCTGGTGATGAACACGCTGCTGGCCACCGGCGATGTGACGCTGCCTCAGGGCTTTGTGGACTGGCGTGCCATGTGCCGCGACAAGCCTTTGTTCGGCGTGGGCCGGCTGCTCGCGCGCGGCAACCCGCAGCTGACGGCGGCCGAATGCGCGGCCTACGATGCGCCGTTTCCGGACAAGGGCTACCGCGCTGCGCTGCGCGCCTTCCCCGAGCGCGTGCCAGCCGGGCCGCAGGACGAGGGCGCTGCCATCTCGCGCCGGGCGCGCAGTTTCTGGCAGCAGCAGTGGCAGGGCCAAAGCCTGATGGTGGTGGGCGCGCAGGACCCGGTGCTGGGCCTGGCGACCATGCAGGCACTGCAACACGACATCCGCGGCTGCCCCGAACCGGTGGTTCTGCCGCATGCCGGGCACTTCGTGCAGGAGCATGGCCGGGGCATTGCCGAACGGGCTGTGGAATACTTCGCACCCTGACCGCACGCCAGCGCCGCTCTTTGCGGCCCGCCAGCGGCATCCATTTCACGGAGCAGGCCCGGCACCGGCGCCTGAACGCTTTGCACAACGATCACGACCACCACCACCATCACGACCACGCCGATTGCGACCATGACCATGGTCCCAAGCACATCTATATCTACTCGCCGTCCAGCGCCGTGCGCGACAAGGCCGCCTTCAAGCGGGGCATTGCCCGCCTCAAGGCCCTGGGGCATGAGGTGGAGGTGGATGTGGACGCGCTGGCCAGCCACACCCGTTTTGCCGGCGACGACGATACCCGCCTGGCCGCCATCCACCGCGCGGCCGCCAGCGGCGCGCAGGTGGCGCTGATCTCGCGCGGGGGCTACGGGCTCTCGCGCATCCTGCCGGGCATCCGCTACAAGGCGGTGGCCAAGGCCATCGACAAGGGCATGAAGTTCGTCGGCCTGAGCGATTTCACGGCCTTCCAGAATGCGCTGCTGGCGCAGACCGGCGCCGTGAGCTGGGCCGGCCCCGCCCTGGGCGCCGACTTCGGCGTCGCGGGCGAGCCTGACGACATCATGGAGGCCTGCTTCGACGACCTGCTGACCGGCCACGGCGAAGGCGCGGGCTGGCGCATGCACCGCGAAAAGCCCCATGCCACCACCGGCAAGCCGGCCGTGCCCGACATCTACGTGAAGAGTGCCCAGCTGTGGGGCGGCAACCTGGCGGTGCTGGCATCGCTGGTGGGCACACCCTACCTGCCCAGCGTGAAGGGCGGCATCTTGTTCCTGGAAGACGTGAACGAGCACCCCTACCGCATCGAGCGGCTGCTGACGCAGTTGCTGCACGCGGGCGTGCTGGCGCAGCAAAAGGCCGTGGTGCTGGGCCAGTTCACCCAGTTCAAGCTGGTGCCGCACGACAAGGGCTACAAACTGCAATCGGTGGTGGACTGGCTGCGCAGCCAGATCAAGGCGCCGGTGCTCACCAACCTGCCGTTCGGGCATGTGGAGACCAAGGTGCTGCTGCCCGTGGGGGCTACGGTGTCACTGTCGGTGGAAGAGCGCGACGCGCTGATTTATTGGGGGCATCTGTAGGCCCTGCACAAAGGCGCCGCGCGCCGCAGGGGCTTGCCGCTCAGGATGCCGACGACGCGCGTGCCACCGGCGTACCCAGGGCGCGCGGCAACAGGCCCTGGAACAGGAGTGTCACCTGCGCGATGACGTTTTTGGCAGAAGGCTCGCCCTGCAAGGGGACCAGGGTGCTCTGCAGGTCGGTGCGCAGGTACCACAGCGCCTCGATGTCGCCCGCATAGCGCAGGCGGATGTTCATGCGCGCCACTTCGCAGCCGGAGAAGCCCGACAGGCTGCCGATCATGGCGCGGCGCACTTCCTCCAGTTGCTGGTCACGCACCCAGGCGGTCGACGCGGGTGCGTCACGGCCAATGAGGCCGTGCAGGCTGCTGCCGCGGACGTAGGGTTTGTTCCAGCGCATGGAATGGTTCTTCACCATAAATAAGTAACAAGGGACTCAAGGTACGTGGCCGACTGCGCAAATGCAAGGGGGCCGCTCCCGCTTTTCGCATAAAGCCAACAAGCCTCGATAGCTTTTTGCAAACAATTGCAAACTTTCGATTTGTTTTTGAATGTAGTACGAATGGATTAAGCAGAAGTCATGCCCGGTGCTCTGAACGCTTCGAACCATCCACCGGCAACTGCTTGCAAAGCGCTGCTGGCCTGTGAGTGCGGGCGAAACCATGCCGTGTGGCTGCGCCAGCAAAGACCGCCCGGCCGGGCCGCCGTGGCCTCTGCGCAGGGCCGTTGCCAGGCGTGTGCAGCCGCAGTGGCGCCATGCGCTCTGTGGGCGCTTGAACTAAACTGATTCACATGAAGTTACCTGCGCTTGCGTACCCATGACGGTTTTATCGACGGTGGTCTTTGCCGACATTTCCGGCAGTACGTCGTTGTACGAGACGCTGGGGAACGAGCGCGCCACCGAAGCGGTGACGCAGCTGACCCAGTGGATTGCCGACACCATCGAAGCCAATGCCGGCCGCGTCGTCAAGAAACTGGGCGATGGGGTGCTGGGCATCTTTGGCGATGCCGCCGGTGCCGTTTCGGCCATGGCCGAGATGCAGCGCATGCACCTGGCGCGGCTGGACCGCTGGCCCCACCCCCTGCGCATGGACATCCGCGTGGGCGTGGCCAGTGGCGAGGTGGTGGATGTCGATGGCGATTGCTATGGTGACGCCGTGAACGTGGCCTCTCGCCTGTGCGAGCGGGCCGGCCCGTCCGAGATCTGGGCCACCGAAACGGCGGTACTGCTGGCAGGCGCTGCGGCCTCGGTCTGGTACCGCAAGCTGGGGATGATGGAAATCCGTGGCAAGGCCGAAACCCTGATGCTCTACCAAGTGGAGTGGCGCCAGGACGAGGAGCCCGACTCGCTCACCATGCAGTCGGCGCTGATCAGCAGTTTCTCGCCCGTCGATTCCATCCTGGGGCAGATCCAGTTCTCCTGGCATGGGGTGGACCTGTCGTTCAGCTCGGCCGATGCCCCCGTGCATGTGGGCCGGGCCACCGAGATGCAGCTGCGCATCAATGACCCCCGCGTGTCGCGCCTGCACGCCCGCATCGACTGGCGCAACAGCGGTTTCGTGCTGACCGACATGAGCAGCTTCGGCACCTGGGTGCGCTTCGAGGGCAGCGACTCGCCCGTGCGCCTGCGCCGCGATGCCTGCATCCTGCACGGCACGGGGGAGATTGCGCTGGGCGTCTCTTTCAGCGAGTCCACTGCGCCCAAGATGCGCTTCCAGGTGGTGGGCGGCAACGTGCATCTCGGCTGAGGGCTGGAATGCCGCCTGCGGGCTGGCGAGGATCGGTGCGCTTTCAGCACCTGCGTACGTTCTGACACAATCGCTGGCACAAGAAAACCCGAGACAAGACAGGACGCAACAATGGCGTGGATCAAGAAAACGGCCGTGGGCCTGGTGGCTGCGGCCTTGCTGGCGGGTGCGGGCGCTGCCATCTACGTGCAGCGCACGTTTGCGGTGGTGGACGGCAAGATCACCGTCGCCGGCCTGGCCCAGCCCGTGAGCGTGCGGCGCGACGGCGCGGACGTGACGCACATCGGCGCGCAAAGCCCGCAGGATGCCTGGTTCGCCATGGGCTATGTGCATGCGCAGGAGCGCACCTGGCAGCTGGAGTTCAACCGCCGTGTGATGCATGGCCAGCTCTCCGAAGTGTTTGGCGAAGCCACGCTGGAGACCGACAAGCTCATGCGCTCGCTGGACATCTTGGGCACCGCGCGCAAGCAGTACGCCGGCCTGCCCCTGTACGCCCGCGAGGCGCTGCAGGCCTACAGCAAGGGCATCCATGCCTTCCACAAGGACCGCCCGCAGGCCCTGCCGCCCGAGTTCCTGGTGCTGGGTGTGAAGCCCGGCGGCGAGGCCGGCGCGGTGTGGGAGCCCGAGGACAGCGTGGGCTGGGCGCTGATGATGGCGCTGGACCTGGGCGGCAACTGGGGCAATGAATTCGCGCGCCTTTCCGTGGCCCGCACGCTCGATACCGACCGGCTGTGGCAGCTGATGCCGCCATACCCGGGCGAGCCACCCGCCGCATCGGCCGACCTGGCGGCGCTGTACCGGCAACTGGGCGTTTACCGCAGCGATGCCGCTGCCGCCGCGCCCAGCGCCGGTCTGGCCCGTGGCGCCGCGCTGCAGGCCCGAAAACCCGACACTGCGTCTGCGGCAGAGCAGGGCGGCAACCCGCTCTCGCGCCAGATCAGCGCCGGCATGCTGGCCTGGGCCGATGAGCTGACGCACAACGCTGGCACCAGCGATGGCAAGGGCAGCAACAACTGGGTGGTGGCAGGTTCACGCACCGAAAGCGGCAAGCCCCTGCTGGCCAACGATCCCCACCTCTCCCTGAGCGCGCCTGCCATCTGGTACTTCGCGCGCCTGCAGGCACCGGCCGGCAAGGCGTCGGACGGTTCGCCGATCGCCGCCATCGATGCCATGGGGGCCACCCTGCCGGGCCTGCCCTTCGTGGTGCTGGGCCGCACCGCCAGCGTGGCCTGGGCCTTCACCAACACCAGCCCCGACGTGCAGGACCTGTACCTGGAGCAGATCAACCCGGCGGACGCCACGCAGTACCGCACGCCCGAAGGCTGGGCGCCGTTCGCCGTGCGCAAGGAGACCATCCGCGTCAAGGGCAAGCCCGACGTGGATATCGCCCTGCGCAGCACGCGCCACGGCCCGGTGCTCAGCGATGCACAGAGGTCGCACGCCGACGTGCTCGACCTCAAGAAGTACGTGCTGGCCCTGCGCTGGACGGCGCTGGAGGCGGACAACCAGACCGTGCTGGCGGGACTGATGGTCAACCAAGCCACCACGGTGGAGGACCTGTTCGCCGCCTTTGAGTACCACCAGGCGCCCATGCAGAGCGTGCTGGCGGCCGACGTGAGTGGGCGCATCCGCTTCCAGGCCATGGGCCGCGTGCCCGTGCGCGTGCCGGACAATGACATCCGCGGCGTGGCCCCATCGCCCGGTTGGGACGCGCGCTACGACTGGAAGGGCTGGCTGCCGCTGGACCAGACCCCGCAGGACGAGGGCGCCAAGGGCTGGATCGCCACGGCCAACCAGCGCGTCACGCCGCCCGGCTACCCCCACTACCTGGCGCAGGACTGGGTGCTGCCCTACCGCTACGAGCGCATCGCCGAGCTGATCGAGGCGCGCCCTCGGCACACGGCTGCCAGCCTGCAGGCCATCCAGCTCGACATCACCTCGCTGGCCACCCGGCGCCTGCTGCCGTACCTGCAGCAGGCCCAATCCAGCCACCCGCTGGCCGGCAGGGCGCAGGCCCTGCTCAAGGACTTTGACGGCGTGATGGACGCCGGGCGTGCAGCGCCACTGGTGTTTGCCGCCTGGGCCGACGAGCTGGCGCGTGGTGTGATCATTCCGCGCATTGGCGAGGCACGCTTTGCCGCCACCTATGGCAAGCGCGACTACCGCGCCGGCATCGAAGGCATCCTGCAGCGCAACGACACCTGGTGGTGCCAGCCCTCCACCTGCGCGGAGCAGGCCGGCGCCGCCCTGGGCCGTGCGCTCGATCGCCTGCAGGCCGCCTATGGCGCCGACCCGGCCGCGTGGCGCTGGGGCGATGCCCACCCCGCGCTCAGCGCCCACCGGCCTTTTGGCAGTGTGGCGGCATTGGCGCGCTTCTTCGACGTGAGCGTGCCTTCCCATGGCGACGGCTACACCGTGAACGTGGGCCAGTACAACGCGGGCGAGGCCAAGGGCCCCTTCGCCAACCGCCACGCCGCGTCGCTGCGCGCCATCTACGACCTGGCGGACCTGGAAAAATCGACCTTCATCTACCAGACGGGGCAAAGCGGCCTGGTCTTCTCGCCGCGCTACCGCGACATGGCGACCGACTGGGTGGGGGCTGGCACCCGGCTGCTGCAGCGCCAGCCAGCGCGCTTCAGCCACTCCCTGGTGCTCGCGCCGGCGCCTTGAGCCAAGAACAGTTTCCAAGGATTTCCATGGGTTTCGTACCGTTGATCGAAGTGACCCGGGGCGCCCTGGTCGAATGCCAGCACTGGGGCGCCGTGGCCGTGGCCAACCGCGATGGCAGGCTACTCGCCCAGGTGGGCGACCCGCAGTCGGTGGTGTTCACGCGCTCCACCATCAAGGCTTTCCAGGCGCTGCCCTTCATGCAATCGGGCGGGGCCAAGGCCCTGGGCTGGGGGGCGGCCGACCTGGCGCTGCTGTGCGCCAGCCACAACGGCGAGCCCATGCACGTGGAGCAGGTCGAGCACATGCTCGCCAGCGTGGGGCAAAACTACCACGCGCTGCGCTGCGGCTGCCACCGGCCGCTGTTTGCCGAGCTGGGGCTCGGCTCCCTGCCGGCGGACTTCGTGCCCGACGAACGCCACAACAACTGCAGCGGCAAGCACGCCGGCTTCGTCGCTTACTGTGTGCAGCAGGGCCTGCCGCTGGACGACCACCTGGACCCCGGCCACCCGCTGCAGGCAGCGATCCGTAGCTATGTGGCCCAGGCCGTGGGGTTGGAAGTGAATGACCTGGCCGCCGGCACCGACGGCTGCTCGGCCCCGAACTACGCCATGCCGCTGGCCAACCTGGCGCGCGGCTATGCACGCCTGGCCGGCGGTGCGCCGGACACCGATCTCGACGAGAGCCTCACGGCGCTGGCCGATGCCATGGTGGCGCGGCCCGAGCTGGGCTCGGGCACGGGGCGGCACGACCTCGACTTCATGCGCGTGGGCGCCGGAGACTGGGTCTCCAAGACCGGGGCCGATGGCGTGCAGGTGGTGGGCAGCCGCAGCCGGGGCGAGGCCTTCGCGCTCAAGATCATGGACGGCAACATGCCGGCCCAGGTGGCGGCCGCTGTTGAAGTGATGGACCAGCTCGGCTGGCTCAGGGATGCGCAGCGCTCTGCGCTGGCCCCTCGCCGCTCGGCGCACCTGGTCAATCCGAAGGGGATCGAGGTGGGTACCCGCCGGCCGGTGTTCAGGCTCGGTACCGCTGCAGCCTGACGCGAGGCTCAGGAGGGCAGGTTGGCGAGAGGGTAGGCCGCATCCGCTGCCGGGAAAAAGGTGGCGAACGGCTCCGAGTCCGGCAACACGTACACCACCCCCGCCTCGCGCCCGAACCAGGGCGCAACGCAGCGGTTGTAGAACTCGGCGGGCGAATTCACGCAGCCATTGCTGATGCGCCGCTCTGCCAGCACGGGGCTGGCCAGGCGCTGCACGCGGCGCTCGGCCGGGGCGCCGCGCACACGGTGCAGCGAGACGGCGGCATCGTAGTCGATCCACACGATGTCATGGCCCTGCAGGTTGCTGCCGGGCTCGCTCACGAAGCGGCCCGCTGGCGTGGTGCGCTCGTGCGACCGGATCTGTGACAGCGGCTTCTGGCCGATGCCAGGTGCCGAGCGGTCGCCCAGGGCCGAGCCCAGCAGCACCGGCGCGCTGCCGGCGTAGCCGCCTGCGGGGCCGAACACGTGGATGGTGGCGGCAGGCTTGTCGATCACGGCAAAGGCCATGCCCTGGTGGTTGGCGCTGGCGGCCACCCAGCGCACCAGGCGCTGTGCATCCACCGAGGCGCCTGAGCGGCTCCACGGGTCAGCCGCCGCCAGGGCAGCGGGTGACCAGGCGGCCGCTGCCAGCAACACTCCGGCGCTGGCCAGCAGGGCGCGGCGCGGCACGGCGCAGGGCTGCTGTGCGCTTGAAAGCGCCAAAAATTCACGGACGGGGGAGGTGATATCGGTTGGGCAGGTCATGGTGCCCCCCAATCGTAGCGGTTTGTGCCAATAATGGCGCTACCCGCGACTTCCGCAAGGCCCCCGGGCCTGTGACCACCATGTTCGATCGCATTCGCCAGGCTTTTGCCGGCACCGCCGCCGACGCTGATTCCACTCTGGGCCATGCGGGGCCGGTCACCGGCGCGCAACTGGCCCGCTGGATCGCAGAGCAGGGCTTGCACAGCGTGCCGCAGCCGGTCGAAGGCCATTTCGACGTGGGGGGCGACATACTGGGCCGCCCCTGGCGGCTGGAGGGCAGCACCTCCACGCGCGACTACATCCTGGGGCTGGAACTGCGCGGGCGCGCCGACGTGGATGCCGACCCCGACGCCGCCGTGCTGGTGCTCAACCGCCCGCTGCGCGACGCGCTCGAGCGCCATGCCTACAACGCCATCACCGACAGCCTGCAGACCAGCGTGGACGCGCGCCTGCCGGAGGAGATGCGCTGGCTGTCCATGTTCGACGAGGTGTCCTGGCCCGAGTTGCCTGGCTCGTTCCGGCGCCATTTCGCCGTGGTGGCCGAGCGCATCGAGCATGCCGAGCGCTGGATCCACGCGCACCTGGTGTCCGAGCTGCTCAACGCGGTAGAGGGCGAGCAGGGCGCGCTGCGCTCGGAAACCCCCATGGTGCTGATGCTTGCGCGCGGCCGGGTCTACCTGCGCACCGAGCACACGCGCCGCTCCCTGTCCGAAATCGTCCATGCCCGTTCGGTGCTGCTGACGGCAGCCCAGGCCGCCGCGCAGCACCTGCCGGCACCGCCGGTGGACCTGGATTCCTGACCTGCGGTCCCTCCTTCAGGGGCAGGCTTCTGCGAATCTCCCGCCTGCGGCGCCGGGGCTCGCAGTGCTCCTATCATCAGGGCCTGCGTTCCATAGAGATTTCGAATGACCACACCCTCTGTCCGCGCCATTGGCGGGACCACCCCTTACACCGTAACTCTGGTCGATGAGGCCGGGCATACCTGGCTGGGCGACGAGCCTGCGGAGATTGGCGGGGCCGATGCCGGGCCTTCCCCCTTCCACCTGCTGCTGTCGAGCCTGGGGGCGTGCACCGTCATCACCCTGCAGATGTTCGCTGCGCGCAAGCAATGGCCCTTGGCCGGTGTGGAGGTGGCCCTGCAGCTCAACCCCGCCGGCACGCCCGCCAGCGGCAGCGACATCACGCGCACGATCACTTTGTCGGGCGCGCTGAGCGAGGAGCAGCGCGAGCGCCTGTTGCAGGTGGCCAATGCCTGCCCGGTGCACAAGCTGCTGACCGGTGAGGTGCGCATCGCTTCTGCGCTCGTTGAACCAAGCTGACGCCGTGCGCCAGCGCAGAGCCCCTGCGCTGCGCGCAGGGGCAGGGCTTGCTCAGCTGCCGCGCGTGATGGGCACGCCGGCATCGCGGCCGTAGGCGCCGTACTTGCCCAGCTCCCACTTGGCGATGGCGTTGCGGTGCACTTCGTCCGGGCCGTCGGCAAAGCGCAGGGTGCGCGCACCGGCGTAGGCGTAGGCCAGCGGGAAGTCGTCGCACATGCCGCCGCCGCCATGCACCTGCATGGCCCAGTCGATCACCTGGCAGGCCATGCTCGGGGCCACCACCTTGATCATGGCGATCTCGGTCTTGGCGACCTTGTTGCCGGCCACGTCCATGAGCCAGGCGGCTTTTAGCGTCAAGAGGCGGGCCATGTCGATCTTGCAGCGGGCCTCGGCAATGCGCTCCTGCGTCACGGTCTGCTGGGCCACGCTCTTGCCGAAGGCGATGCGCGCGCTGGCGCGCTTGCACATCAGCTCCAGCGCGCGCTCGGCCAGGCCGATCAGGCGCATGCAGTGGTGGATGCGTCCAGGGCCAAGGCGGCCTTGGGCGATCTCGAAGCCGCGGCCCTCGCCCAAGAGGATGTTGGAGACCGGCACGCGCACGTTCTCGAAGGTCATCTCCACATGGCCGTGGGGCGCGTCGTCGTAGCCGAACACATTGAGCGGACGGATGATGGTGATGCCCTTGGCGTCGGCCGGCACCAGCACCATGCTCTGCTGCGAATGGCGGGGGGCGTCGGGGTCGCTCTTGCCCATGGTGATGAACACGGCGCAGCGCGGGTCGGCCGCGCCCGAGATCCACCACTTGCGGCCGTTGATCACGTACTCGTCGCCATCGCGCTCGATGCGCGTCTCGATGTTGGTGGCATCGCTCGATGCGACGTCGGGTTCGGTCATCGCGAAGGCCGAGCGGATCTTGCCTTCGAGCAGCGGCTTGAGCCAGCGCGCCTTGTTGGCGTCATCTCCATAGCGGGCAATGGTTTCCATGTTGCCGGTGTCGGGCGCCGAGCAGTTGAACACTTCGCTGGCCCATGGCACGCGGCCCATGATTTCGGCCAGGGGCGCGTATTCCTGGTTGGTCAGGCCTGCGCCGGCATAGCCCGATGCGGCGGCGCTGTCCACCGGCAGGAACAGATTCCACAGGCCGGCGGCCTGGGCCTTGGGCTTGAGGTTCTCGATGGTAGACAGGGCCGTCCAGCGCTTGCCTGCGGCCGTGTTGGCCGCCAGCTCGTTCTTGTACGCCGCCTCGTTGGGGTAGACATGCTCGTCCATGAACTGGAGCAGTCGGGCCTGCAGGTCCTTGGTCTTGGGGGAATAGTCAAAGTCCATGGGAGTCTCCGTTGGTAATCGGTGGGGTGTGTTCTCAACTGCGCTGGGCGAACGACCAGGCCAGCTGGGCCATGGGCCGCGCGGTGTCGCCCGAGGCCTTGGCCTGGGCGCTGGAGGCGGTGCCGGCCTCCACCCGCTTGGCAATGCCCTGCAGGATGGCGGCGATGCGGAACATGTTGTAGGCCATGTAGAAGTTCCAGTCGGCACGCAGTGCTTCGGGCGTGGTGATGCCGGTGCGTTCGCAGTACAGGCGGATGTAGCTGTCCTCGTCGGGGATGCCCAGCGCCGCGATGTCCATGCCCGCAATGCCGCGGCCCATGCCGGCGGGGATGTGCCAGCTCATGCAGTGGTAGCTGAAATCGGCCAGCGGGTGGCCCAGGGTGGACAGCTCCCAGTCGAGCACGGCGATCACGCGCGGCTCGGTGGGGTGGAACATCAGGTTGTCCAGGCGGTAGTCGCCATGCACGATGGAGACATGGCCTTCGTCGCGCGCGCTGGCGGGCATGTGCGCGGGCAGCCATTCCATGAGCCGGTCCATCTCTTCGATGGGCTGGGTGATGGAGGCCACGTACTGCTTGCTCCAGCGGCCGATCTGGCGGTCGAAGTAGTTGCCCGGCTTGCCATAGCTGGCCAGGCCCCGCTCGGCGAACTTCACGCTGTGCAGCGCGGCGATCACGCGGTTCATCTCGTTGTAGATGTCGCCGCGCTCAGCGGGCGTCATGCCGGGCAGCGATTGGTCCCAGAGCACGCGGCCCTGCATGCATTCCATGATGTAGAAGGCGCGGCCGATCACCGACTCGTCCTCGCACAGCACGTGCATGCGCGGCACGGGCACGTCGGTACCCGCCAGGCCGCTCATCACCGCGAACTCGCGCTCCACCGCGTGGGCCGAGGGCAGCAGCTTGGCCACCGGGCCGGGCTTTGCGCGCATCACGTAGCTCGCCTTTGGGGTCACCAGCTTGTAGGTGGGGTTGGATTGCCCGCCCTTGAACATCTCCACCGTCATCGGGCCTTCGAAGCCCTGCATGTGGGCGGTGAGCCAGGCGGTAAGGGCCTCGACGTCGAATGCGTGCTGCTCCGACACCGCGCGGGTGCCGACGAAGTGGTCAAAATTGCTCATGTACTGGGGTTCCCCACGCGGGTTGCCGCGTGCTTGTCTCTGTCCACCGGCGGGCGCAGGCGGTGGTGTTCTTGTGCGGGGCGAGGGCCGTGCGGGCCCCCGCTGCGGCCCAATTCAGGTATCGGCGTCCGCAATGCGCATCAGCGCTTCGCGGTCGCGGATGACGAGGCCGCCCGGCTCGATGCGGATGGCGTCCTCGCGCTCCATCGACTTGAGTTCCTGGTTCACACGCTGGCGCGATGCGCCCAGCAGCTGCGCCAGTTCTTCCTGCGCCAGTTGCAGGCCGATGCGCATCTCGCTGCCGTCCGACAGGCTGGGCACGCCGTAGCTGCGCACCAGGTGCACCAGCTGCTTGGCCAGGCGCGAGCGCAGGGGCAGGGTGTTGAGGTCTTCCACCAGGCCGAAGAGCTGGCGTATGCGCCGTGCGTGCAGGCGCAGCATGGCTTCGTAGAGCTCGGTGTGCGCCGCCAGGATCTTGCGAAAGTCGGCCTTGGCCACGCACAGGATGGTGGTGTCCCCATGGGCATAGGCATCGTGCGTGCGCCGGTCCCCGTCGAAGATCGCCACGTCGCCGAACCAGATGCCCGGCTCCACGTAGGTCAGCGTGATCTGCTTGCCCGAGATGGAGGTGGAGCTCACCCGCACCGCACCGCGCGCGCAGGCAATCCACTCCTCGGGCGGGTCCCCGCGGGCGGCTATGAGGCCGCCATCCTTGAAGCGTTTGACGTAGGCACATCGGAGGATGTCGTGGCGTAGAGAAGGTGATAGGGATGAAAACCAGCGACCTGAGTTGATCGCTTCACGTTCTTCGATGGTAAGAATCGGGTCGTCCATGGCCTGTCTTTTGCGTGACTAGAAACAGCCCCATTGTCGCGTGAGGGACCGGCGCGCCGCGTCAGGGTTGTCACCTGAGCGTCTTGGATATCTGTTGGGCGAACGCGAGCGCAAACACACACGGCCCTGTGCAAGGGCCGTGTGTGTGCGGTGAAGACAAGGTTTGCGCCCAGGGCAGGGCGATTGAGCCTACTCGTAGGTCGGCGTGCGCTTGTCGAGAAAGGCCGATATGCCCACGCCGCCGTTGGCGTGGTGCAGGTTCTTCACGAAGTGGTCGCGCTCGCTCGCGAGGTGCTTGGTGAGGTGGTTGCCGGGCGCATCATTGAGCAGTTCCTTGATGCTGGCCAGTGCGTTCGGTGCGCGCGCGTTCAGGCGCTCGGCCAGGGCCATGGCGACTTCGAGCGCGCTGCCCGGATCAGCCAGCTGGTTGACCACGCCCAGCGTGTGCAGGCGCTCGGCGGGGATGCGGTCGCCGCACATCAGGATCTCGGTGGCGATCTGGCGCGGCAGGGCCTGCGCCAGGCTCCAGCTGGCGCCGCCATCGGGCGACAGGGCCACGTTGCTGTAGGCCATCACGAACACGGCGTTGCGCGCGGCCACCACCATGTCGCAGGCCAGCGCCAGCGAGAAGCCCGCACCGGCTGCAGCCCCTTCCACTGCCGCGATGATGGGCTTGGGGTAGGTGCGCACCATCTCGATCCAGTTGTGCAGGCCTTCGATGCTTTGCGCCTGCACCTCGGGCAGCTCCTGGCGGTTGGCCAGCAGGCGCTGCAGGTTGCCGCCCGCGCAGAACATGTTGTCCGAGCCCGTGATCACCACACTGCGGATGTCGTCACTGTTCTCGGCCACGCTCAGGGCCTCCACGCCGGCGGCGTAGATGGCCGGTTCGATGGCGTTGCGCCGCTCGGGGTTGTGGATGGTCAGGACCAGGGTCTTGCCCTGGCTGGTGCTTTTGAGTTCTGCGGGCATGGTGGTCTCAATCTTCCTCGACATGGGTCAGGCTCAGGCCGATGGCGCCGCGCCGGCGCAGCCAGGGGCTGGGGCGGTAGCGGGTGTCGCCGTACACGGTCTGCATGTTGAACAGCACTTCCAGGATGTTGGTCGGGCCCCAGCGGTCGCCCATGGCCAGTGGGCCCAGGGGGTAGCCCAGGCCCAGGGTGACGGCGGTCTCCAGGTCGCGCGGGCTGCAGATGCCCTGCTGGCAGATGTCGCTGGCGATGTTGACGATGGTGGCCACCACGCGCTGGGTGACGAAGCCGCCGCTGTCGCGGATCACGCTCACCGGCTTGCCGTCGCGGGCGAACAGGGCGTGCGCGGCGTTGCGGATGTCCACGCGCGTGGCGGGGTTGGTGGCCAGCACGCGGCGCTTGGTGGCGGCTTCTTCCACCAGCATGTCGATGCCGATGGTGCGCGCCGGGTCCAGGCGCTCCACCACGGCCACGGTGGTCACGTCAAAGCCCAGGGGGGCCACGAGGGTGAGGGCCGTGGGCGACGGCGAGGTGCCGGTTTCGATGGTGGCGCCCAGGTCCTTGAGCAACTGGTACAGCTCGGCCCGGCGCGCGGCGCGGGGCGACACCCACACCGGAGGGATCTCGGCCACCACGGGCACCGGGGGCTCGGCGGGCACCTGGGCCACGCCCTTGTCGTAGCGGTAGAAGCCTTCGCCGACCTTCTTGCCCACCACGCCGCCGGCCAAGCGCTGCGCGGTGATCACGCTGGGGCGGTAGCGCGGCTCGTCGTAGTACTGTTGATAGATGGATTCCATCACCGGGTGCGAAACGTCCAGTGCCGTCAGATCCATGAGCTCGAACGGCCCGAGCTTGAAGCCCACCTGGTCACGCAGGATGCGGTCGATGGTGGCGAAATCGGCCACGCCTTCGCCCACGATGCGCAGGGCTTCGGTGCCGTAGCCGCGCCCGGCATGGTTGACGATGAAGCCCGGCGTGTCCTGCGCCAGCACGGGCGTGTGGCCCATCTGCTTGGCGTAGGCCGACAGGGCGGTGCAGACAGCCGGCTCGGTCTTGAGCCCGGCAATCACCTCCACCACCTTCATCAGCGGCACGGGGTTGAAGAAGTGAAAGCCCGCCAGGCGCCCGGGCCGCTGCATGCCTGCGCCAATCGAGGTGACCGACAGGGAGGACGTGTTGGTTGCCAGCACGGTGTCAGCGCCGACGACCTTCTCCAGGTCGGCGAACAGGCCACGCTTCACGTCCAGCCGCTCGACGATGGCCTCGATCACCAGGTCGCACTGCGCCAGGCCGGCCGCATTGTCAACAATGTGCAATTGCGCAGACCAGGCCGTGGCCTGCTCTGCAGAAATGCGATTTTTCCCTACGAGTTTTTGCCACTGGTCGTGGATACTGTCTTTGGCGGCAAGTGCTGCACCCGCTTGGGCATCCAGCAAAAAAACCTGGCTGCCGGCCTGGGCAGCGATCTGTGCAATACCGCGACCCATGGCGCCCGAACCCACGATGCCGACATTGAGAAACTGAATTTTCATAGCGCCATTATGGCTGTGGACATGCCTGCGCACTTATGTGCAAGAATGGGTTGCGCTCAAAACAGAAATTATTGTGAATATCCGTAACACCATTCTGGGAGCCGGTTTGTGGGTGGTTGCCATGGGCGCCTCGGCGCTTTCAATGGGCAACGGGCGGGGCGCCGTGGTGATCGGCTCGCCCGTCGATCTGGTCTTCGACATCCAGCCAGACCAGGGCTCTGACGTCGCATCGTCATGTATCGGTGCCACCCTGGTCGCGGGCGACACCCCCATCAGCGCCTCCCGGGTGCGCGTGACGCCCCAGGCCGAATCGGCCGGGCGCGCGGCCTCCGTCCGCGTACAGACCACCTCTGTGGTCGACGAGCCCGTGTTGACCGTCACGCTCACCGCAGGCTGTGCAGGCAAGGTCACGCGCAGCTACACCTTTTTGGCAGACCCCCCTGCGCGCCTCCCCCCTGTTGCCCCTGGGCAACTGCCGGCGGTGCCGGCAGCACTGCCGGGCACCCTCGCTGCGGGCGCATCGGGCCTGGCCGGTGCTTCTTCCCCACTCGATCGCAATGCTGCCGGTGCAGCAGCCCGTGGCGCTGCCGCAGCGCCCACCCGGGCGGCGCCGGCCAGCGCCGCTGCGGCGCGTGCCCCGCGTGCTCCCGTCGCCGCACCCGCCCGCACCAATGCGCGCGTGCTGGCCGGTGCACAGGCATCCGCCCCCGCAGCCGCCGGCCCGCGCCTGGTGCTGGAACCCCTTGATCTGTGGCTCGAAAGCCCGGTGGCCCTGCGCGCCACGGCCCAACTGCTGTCCACCCCGGCAGAAGAATCGTCGCCTCAGCGTGCCGAAGCGGCTGCCGCCTGGAAGGCCCTGAACGCCACGCCGGAAACCCTGGCGCAGGACGCCGAGCGCCTGCGCGTGCTGGAGGCCGAGGCCAAGGCCGTGAAAGCGGGCTCGGCCCAGCAACTGGCCACCACGCAGCAATTGCAGCAGCAGCTCGACGAGGCCCAGGAGCGCTTCCCCGCCACGGTGGTCTACGTGCTGGGCGCCTTGCTGGCGCTGGCGCTGGGCCTGCTGGCCTGGGTCTGGCAGCGCGCCAGCCGCCAGGCCACGCTGTCCCAAAAATCGTGGCGCGAGTCGGTCAAGGTCAGCGCCGTGGACTCCAGCGCACCCACGGCAGGGCAGGTCGATCCTGGATGGGAGCCGCTCGAAACCTTGCCCGTCCCTTCGATGAAGGGCGATCTGCTGGCACCATCCGGCAGCGCCGCATTGTTCAAGGACGCCAAGACGGTCTCCGCACCAGCGCCCCTGTATGCCGCCACGACGGCGGTGGCGGCTGCGGCCGCCCGGGTGCCAGTTCAGGCCAAGGCGCCAGCCCCTGCGGTCGAGCCGGCAAGGGCCTTGCAGATCGTCAACCCCGACGACCTGTTCGACATCCAGCAGCAGGCCGAGTTCTTTGTCTCGGTGGGCGAGCACAACCAGGCGGTGGAGGTGCTGCGCAAGCACATCGTTGACCACAAGGAAACCACGCCTGTGGCCTACCTGGAGCTGCTGCGCCTGTTCCACACCCTGAGCCGGGCCGAGGACTTCATGCAGTTGCGTGCGCAGTTCATGCGCTATTTCAACGCCAAGGTGCCCGAGTTTTCGGCCTTCAACCGCCAGGGGCGTCCGCTGGACCGCTACCCCGATGCGCTGGCCGAGGTCGAGGCCGAGTGGAGCTCACCGGCCGTGCTGCACACGCTGGACAAGTTTCTGTTCCACCGCCCGGGCAACCAGGCGGCCGAGCCCTTCGATCTGGCCGCCTACGACGACCTGCTGCTGCTGCTGGGCATTGCGCAGACCACGCCGTCGAGCGCGCGGGGCGCACCGCCGCCGCGCAAGCGCACCACGCCTGTGGAAGACTCGTTCGAGGCCGCTGCCGAGAAGGGGTTGAGCCATCTGTCGCCGCTGGACAACACACAGCCCGATTTTCCGCTCGATTCGCTGGCCGCCAGCCTGGAGTTCGATTTCGGTGAGGTTCCCTCGCCCGCTCCGGCGCCGGTGGTACGGCATTCCGGGCCTGCCGAGCTGAGGCTGGAGCCTGCATCGGGCCTGTCGCCCATCATGGGGGTTTCTTCCTCCCCCGCACCGCTGACTTCCGCGCAGCCGCGCCATCCGCCGGCAACCTACACCAGGTCGTCCATCAACCTGGACGTGGATCTGTCGGAGCCCCTGCACCTCACGCTGAGCGACCTGCCGCCCGTGCCGGTCACGCCCCCTCCGCCGGCCGGCCAGGCCGTAGGTTTCGGGGCGGAGAACGACCTCATGGAGCTGCGCCTGGAGCTGGAGCAGCGCAAGGACGACGACGAACGCAAGAAGTAGAAAAAGAAACAGGCCTTCAGGGCCTGTTTTTACAGGGCCGCCTGTGGGCCTGGGGTGTTGCTAAGAGCCTTGCATCGCCTGCATCAGGGCTGCGGCGGCGGCCTCAGGGTCGGGCGCGTTGACCAGCGCACGCACCACGGCAATCGAGCCCACGCCCGTGGCCAGCACCTTGGGAAACTGCTCTGCACCGATGCCCCCGATCGCCACCTGCGGGTAGCTGCGCAGCAGCCGCGCGTAGCCCTGCAGCCGGCCCACGCCCTGCGGCGCAGTGGCCATCTTCTTGAGCGTGGTGGGGAACACGGCGCCCATGGCGATGTAGCTCGGCCCCACGGCATCGGCGCGCACCATCTCGGCATAGCCATGGGTGCTCACGCCCAGGCGCAGGCCCGAGTTGCGCAGGGTCTGCAGGTCGCCCGCGCTCAGGGCATCGAGGTCTTCCTGTCCGAGGTGGATGCCGTAGGCACCGGCATTGATCGCCGCGCGCCAGTGGTCGTTGATGAACAGCAGCGCACCGGTGTCCTGCACCGCCTGAACGGCAGCGTTCACTTCCCGGTCGATGGCGGCCGGGTCGTCCGATTTGAAGCGCAATTGCACCGTGGGCACGCCCGCGCGCGCCATGCGGCCCACCCAGGCGGCATCGGGCAGCACGGCGTAGAGGCCCAGGTCCTTGGGGCAGGCCGTGAATGCGTGGGCGCGGGGCAGGGCCTGCAGGCCGAAGTCTTCAGGTGCGTCGGGCCAGGTTTCGGGGCTCACGGCGCCCGTGCGGACAGTGCGTGCCTGCCAGGCGCGGGCGATGCATTCGGCATCGTGGGCGATGAAGCCCAGGGCGCTGGCGGCCTGCAGGGCGGCCAGGTAGGCCGGCTCGCTGGACGTGGGTGCCGGCACCGGCTCGGCGCTGAAGCCTGCAAACGTGGCAGCGTGGTGCGCGAGGATGGCCTTGGCCAGTTCGGTGGGTGCGGTGTCAGGCATGGTCGTCGTGGTGCCAGAAAGGGGTGCCGAGCACGGGCGTGCTGGGCTGGGCTGCATCCTGCGCGGTCATGGCACCGGCCAGGCGCGCGGTGCGGCCGGCATGCACGGCGTTGGCAAAGGCGCCGGCCATGGCCACGGGATCTTGCGCCAGGGCCACGGCGGTGTTGAGCAGCACGCCGTCGTAGCCCCATTCCATCACCTGGCAGGCATGCGAGGGCAGGCCCAGGCCGGCGTCCACCAGCATGGGCACCTTGAGCCGCTCGCGCAGCATCTGCAGCGCATAGGGGTTCACCGGGCCGCGGCCGGTGCCGATGGGCGCGGCCCAGGGCATCACGGCCTGGCAGCCCACGTCCACCAGGCGCTGGCACAGCACGAAGTCTTCGGTGCAGTAGGGCAGCACCTGGAAGCCTTCCTTGATCAGGTGCTCGGCAGCACCCACCAGGTTCAGCGTGTCGGGCTGCAGGGTGTAGTCGTCGCCGATCAGCTCGAGCTTGATCCACGGCGTGTTGAACACCTCGCGCGCCATCTGCGCGGTGGTGATGGCCTCCTGCACGCTGTGGCAGCCAGCGGTGTTGGGCAGCACCGGCACGTTCAGGCGGCGCAGCAGCTCCCAGAAGCTGCTGCCCGACTCGGCCGGGTTGCTGCCCTGGCGGCGCAGCGAGGCCGTGACCATGGCGGGGCGGGCGGTCTGCACCGCCGCTTCCAGCACGGCGGGCGAGGGGTAGCGCGAGGTGCCCAGCAGCAGGCGGCTGGCGAAGGTCTGGCCGTACAGGACCAGGGGGTCGTTGATTGCGGGTGTTGTCATGGTGGTGGGGTGTGCTCAGCCGCCTGTTACAGGGGAAATGACCTCGACCTTGTCTCCTGGGTTCAGCGTGTGCGCCGCATAGCGGCTGTTGGGCACGAAGACCGTGTTCACGGCCACGGCAAAGGGGGGGCGGGCAGCGATGGCGGCCACGGCAGAGGCGACAGTAGCGCCCTCGGGCAGCTCGTGCGGGGTCTGGTTGATGGAAACGTTCATGGCAAAAGGGCAGCGACAGCAGCCTCCTGGGGCTGCTGCAGCAATTGCAGGTTCAGATCGAATCGGGGGGCGAGCCGGGACTGGCCCGCAGCGAGCAACTCCATCACCACGTCGAGCATGGCCGGTGCGATCATGAAGCCGTGGCGGTACAGGCCGTTGACCTCCAGCACGCGCGGGCGCTGCTGGCGGATGGCGGGCAGGTTGTCGGGCAGGGTGGGGCGGCACTGCGTGGCCACCTCGACGATGCGCGCCTCGGCAAAGCCGCTGTGCACGGCATAGGCGGCGCTCAGCAACTCCAGCGTGGAGCGCACGCTGGCGGGCGAGAGGTCGTCGGACTCGATCTCGGTCGCGCCGATCACGAACAGGTGGTCCTCTTTGGGGGCGATGTAGATCGGGTAGCGCGGGTGCACCAGGCGCGTGGGGCGCTGCAGCGTGACCTCGGGCGCGTGCACGCGCACCACCTCGCCGCGCACGCCGCGCAGGGCGCGCCACGGGTCGCGTGCACCCAGGCCGCGGCAGTCCAGCACCCAGTCGGGCTGGCCCGGCTCGCCGGGGGCGAAGTCATCCGGGTGGCGCGGCGCATGCCAGTGCGTGTGCACGCCCAGGCGCTGCATCTCGTGCAGCAGGGCGGCCAGCAACTGGCGGTTGTCGAGCTGCCCTTCGCCGGGCAGGTACAGGCCTTTGGTGAAGCGGTGAGCCAGGGCCGGCTCCACGGTGGCCAGGCCCGTGCCATCAAGCACCTGCAGTGCGGGGAGTTCGGGAACGGCCCGGTGGTTGGCCTGCAACTGAAGCGTAAGCCGCTGGGCCTCGCCCGCGTCCTGGCGGTGCCAGACGATCAGCGTGCCCTGCTGCTGAAAGAAGACGGGTTTCTCCAGCCCTGCCAGCAACTGCGGCCAGCGCACCAGCCCGTGCTGGCCCATGCGCACCACGCCGGGCTCGGTCACCGCCGACTCGGCCAGCGGCGCCAGCATGGCTGCGGCCACCGTGGCGGCCGACTGCTCGGCTGCCGGGCCTGCGGCGTCGTAGATGTCCACGGCGTGGCCCTGGCGGGCCAGTTCGACGGCCAGCAGCCGGCCCATGAGGCCTGCGCCCAGAATGGCAAACGACGAGGAGGAAGGGAGGTTCATGCGTCCAGCTGTGCAACAGGTGGACAAAACGGGATGGCTTTCCGTCACTGTGGAAACTCCCCACGCCAGCATGACCTGGATCGGGTAGCGGGGCCGCGTGTACGCGGGCCCCAGGGTATTTCTCAGTCGCGCGCCGCATGGGCGGGACACCCCTGTTTCGTCCGTAAGCCGCAATTACAGCACAACCCTCCGGGCCGGTGCTGACCCAGGTCATGCGCGATAATTTTCCCCCTATGACTTCTGCCCCACTCAACGCGCCCGCTGGGCCCTCCACGGCCCCGCGCTATGCACGCGTGCTCTCGATTGCCGGCTCCGACAGCGGGGGCGGCGCAGGCATCCAGGCCGACCTCAAGACCTTTGCCGCGCTGGGCTGCTACGGCATGACCGCCATCACTGCCATCACCGCGCAGAACACCCGGGGCGTGACCGGCATCCACGGCATTCCGCCCGAGATGCTCAAGGCCCAGATCGACGCGGTGGTGCAGGACATCGGTGTGGACGCCGTGAAGATCGGCATGCTGCACTCGCCCGAGGTGGTGCGTGTGGTGGCCAACGCCATCCGTGAATACCAACTGCCCCATGTGGTGCTGGACCCGGTGATGGTCGCCACCAGCGGCGACCGCCTGATCGCGCAGGAGACCGTGGGCGTTCTGGTGCGCGAGCTGTTCCCGCTGGCCGAGGTGATCACCCCCAACCTCGACGAGGCCGGTTGGCTGCTGGGCCGCACCCTGGCGGGCCTGGATGACCTGGAACAGGCTGCGCAGGATCTGCTGGGCCTGGGCGCGCGCGCTGCACTGCTCAAGGGTGGGCACCTGCCCGGCGACTGGGTGGTGGACATGCTGGCAACCGCCCCGGGCCAGCCCGGCCACCGCCTGCAGTCGGCGCGCATCGCCACGCACAACGGCCATGGCACGGGCTGTACGCTGTCGTCCGCCATCGCCGCGCACTTGGCCCTGGGCCTTCCGCTGCAGCAGGCGGTGGAAGGCGCCCGCGCCTACATCCTGGGTGCGATTGCCGCCGGTGCGAATGTGGTCACCGGTGGCGGCCATGGTCCGCTGAACCATGGCTATGCGCCCGTGGCGCAGCGGGTGTTCTGATCAGGCTTTGGGCCGTGTTGCCCAGGCCAGGCCGAAGCTGAACACCAGCGCGGGCAGGGCAGAGCCCGCGCCCGGCAGCACCAGTGGCGCCAGGTGGTATACCGCGATGCCCACGAGCCAGATGGCCACGGGCAGCCAGTTGATCCGGGGTGCGTGCTGCAGCAGCGCCGAGGCGTTGGTGCCAAAGGCCAGGCGGCCGAGGATCACGCCGAACAGCGGCACGAACACCGAGCTGAGCAGCAGCAAGAAGGGCTCCAGGCTGTGCATGGGCAGCACCAGGGCCAATGCAGTGCAGCCGGCCGCCATGGCCATGCCCCAGCGGCGCACGCCCCAGCGCGGCAGCAGGCTGTGGGCCGACACGGCACCCGAGTAGGCATCGCCATAAGCGTTGTCCACCTCGTCGATCAGGATCAGCGACAGCGCGATCAGCCCGCCCTGGGCCAGAAGCAGGGCCTGCACCAGGTCCTTGCTCGGCAGGGTCAGCGCCACCAGCACACCCAGCGTGTAGCACCACATATTGGCCAGCGCGTACCCCAGCCAGGTGCCGCGCAGCGCCGATCCACCGTTTTTGCCATGGCGCGCATAGTCGGCCACCAGCGGCAGCCAAGAGATGGGCATGGCGATCACCAGGTCCAGCGCGGGCAGCACGCCCATGCCACCGGCGCCAGGCCGGTTCCACAGTTGATCGAAGTCCTGGGCGTTGGCCAGGGACAGAAACTGCCAGCTCAGCCACAGCAGCGACAGCACCACCAGCGGCAGCGCCACGCGCGCAATCACCTTGCGCACCAACTGCACCATCGACGCGCTGATCAGCAGCATCACCACGCCGCCCCACAGCAGCGTGGCCAGCACCGGCCACTGTGTGCCCGCCATGCTGCCCGACTGCCTACCGATGGCCACTGTGGCTTCACTCATCACCACCAGCTCGAACGTGCCCCAGCCCACCAGCTGCACGATGTTCAGGATGATGGGCAGGCTGGCAAAGGTGCGGCCATACACCGCATGCATCAACCCCGCGCTCGCCAGCCCGCTGTCGCAGCCCAGCTTGGCCACCCAGCCCAGCAGGCCCGCTCCCAAGATGGAGCCGGCCACGATGGCGATCAGCGCCTCCTTGGTGCCCAGCGCGGGCATGAGGTAGGCACCGACCTGCATGACCAACAGGCCCACGCCCAGGCTGAACCAGAGCGAGGCATGGTCATGCCACTGGAAGACGCGGCGCTCGGGTGAAACCGGCGCCAGAGCCTCGTTGGCGGGTGCGGCGGATGTGGAAACGTGGGCTGACATGGCGGTTGGGCTCTCCGTTCAAAAAACGACAGAGCAGGGTCAGCAGCGTATCGGCTGGCCCCCAACGCGCAGGCCTCTCACATGGGCATGAGGGCAGGGCGCCAGGTGTGGCGTATGCAAACTGCTTCCCTGCGCGAGGATGATCTCAATCAGGTTCAAAGGGACTCTCTCAGTCGGAGCTGCTTGCGCAGGCCGACACCCCTAGCGAATATCGATTCTATCGCCGGACTCCACCCGGAAGTAAAACGGCCCGCACGATGCGGGCCGCGAGGGGTAAGCAGTCCAACAAGGACGGCGGAATGCATCCGGGACGCTGTTATGTGGGCGGGGCATTCAGAATGATGCGATTCTGGGCAATGTCTTTTTCAATCTGATCGATGCGGGCATTGATGTCTATTAAATCCCGTTCGATATCGTCTGGCGGAGGGATCTTGATCGACTGATAGACCGCTATAGGACCGGCTATGGCTGCAAGCGCCCAGAAGAAATAATGGCCACCGTGGAGCTTTTCGCCGAACGCGATGACAAGGAAGATGGGAAACAGGAAGATGCCAGCCACAAGGGAGAGCAAAAAAACCACGGCGCGATAGGCGCGGGCTTTCCCCGGCTTCTCGTCCGCTGAGTGGATCAACGCTGCCTTGCTCTCTTGGGCATCGGCAAGTTCCCGGTCCAGGCGCACCAGTGCCAGTTCTGCCGCTGTGCGGTCCGTGCCCTTCTGCACCGCCCGGATGGCTGTCTCCACCTTCCTCAGCCAGACGATGCCGCCAGAACGCTCCACGATCTGCTCGGTACCGCAGTAGCTGCATGCAAAGCGCTTCAGATTCTCTCCAATCTCAAGTGGTGCCGAGCAATTGGCGCAAGAAAGTTTCAGTAACGGCACTGGGGTCCTCGGGTTGATGAAGCAAATTTACCATTGGTGACCCCTTGCAAACGGCGAGGGTGGGCCAGTTGCATGACATTGGAAGGTCTCCGTTCTGTCACATCCCCTCCCTAGACTCGCCCGCTTCACTCACGGGGAGAAAACCACAATGACAGTTCTTCGCAGCATCAGGACCATGGGCGCCGTGTGCGCCGCCACCGCACTGCTCGCCGCCTGTGGCGGCAGCGATGACAACAACGGCGAGCGCAGCGTCGGCTCCCTGCGCCTCATCGGCCAGCAGATCCTGCCGCGCCGCATGGAGTACCAGGGCACCGTCGTCGGCGGCATCTCGGGCATCGACTATGACGAGAAGAGCAACCAGTTCGTGCTGCTGTCGGACGACCGCACGACGACCGATTCGGCGAATGCGCCGCGCATGTACACCGTGCGCCTGAACTACGACGCCAGCAGCTTCAGCGGCGTGCAGTTCCTCTCGACCTTCAGCATGAAGCAGCCCAATGGCGCGGTGTACCCCAAGGTGCCCGATCCGCTCGTGGCCGACCCTGAATCGGTGCGCGTCGATCGCGCCACGGGCAACCATGTCTGGGTCAGCGAGGGCGACCGCACGCTGGCCTCGGGCACGAGCGCCGCGCGCATCATCGACCCGTTCATCCGCGAGGTGCGCCCCGACGGCACGCATGTGCGCGAGTACCAGATCCCTGCGATGTTCCGTATGTCGGCCGACAACACCGGTCCGCGTGGCAACCTCGCTTTTGAAGGCATTGCGTTCACGCCCGACAACAGCCGGGCTGCCGTGCTGATGGAAGGTGCGCTGCTGCAGGATGGCCCGGCATCGACCACCACGGCCGGCAGCGTGTCGCGCATCACGATGTTCGACCGTGCCACCGGTGCGGCCGTGGCGCAGTACGCCTATCCCGTCGACAAGGTGCAGGCCGTGCCGGTGCCAGCGGACCAGTTCACGGTCAGCGGTGCCACGGAAATCCTGGCTCTGAGCGGCACGCGCTTCCTGGTGCTGGAGCGCAGCTTCTCCGTGGGCGTGGTGGGCAACCAGATCCGCCTGTATGAAATCAACACCGCCAACGCCTCGAACGTGCTGACCACGCCCGCACTGGCCGGTGCCGCCTACACTCCCGTTACCAAGCGCCTGGTGCTCGACTTCGAAACGCTCAAGGGCCCGCTGGGCGGCATCGCCAATCTGGAAGGCATCACCTTCGGCCCCAAGCTGGCCAACGGGCGCGATTCGCTGGTGGTGGTGGCGGACGACAACTTTCCCACGGCAGACTCACAGACCGACCGCAACCAATACCTGGTGTTTGAAGTCCTTCCTTGATCGAGGTCATTCCCTAGGTCAGTGGCGGGCCCGGGAGGCCCGCCATGCTGCCTATAATTGGCCACCATGTTCCGGAGCCTTGTCGCCGTCTTTCTCCTGCACTTTTTGCTGTGCGTGGGGATTTCCGTCGTCGGTTCCAGCAAGCCCTATACGTCGTTCGATCCGCAGGACGTGGCGGCGCTGAGCCAGTCTGCACCAGGGCAGGAGGCGCCCGGTGCCAATTCCGATGCGGACGACCATGCCCTGCTCGATGACCGGCAGGACTTTCCTGATCTGCTGCAGCCCCAGCCCCTGCCCGATACCGGCACGGTTGCTGACAGGGGCCTGATTGCGCTGACCCCGGTGCGAACGCCTTCTGCGGCCATTGCGCCACCGCACAAACCGCCAAAAGCTCTGGGCATCCTCGCCTGAGCGTCCGGCCCACGGCCGGCTCCCCCTTCGCTGCTGAAGCGGTGTTTCTCCTGGGAGGCTGCCTCCCGGCAGCCTTGCGCCACGCGCACCTGGCTGTTGCCGCATCCCCCTCTGCACCGAAGCGCCCACCGGTATTCCCTGCGCCGCCGCCCCGTGGCGCCAGCGACCGGCCCCCGACATTCACCATGGAAATCGCCACCGTGCCTGCTTTTCTTCTGCCCAAGCGGCTGTCCGACCCTTGCGGGTTTGCGGGCCCTGGTGCCATTGCCCACCTGACCCCCATGAACAAGAACACCGGGGTGCATGCCCACCACAGCGCCCCCCATTTCCGGAGCAAGCCATGCGCCTGACCACCCGTAGCAAGTTTGCCGTTGTCGCCATCGTGGACCTGGCGTCCCGCTCCGTGGGCAGCCCGGTGGCACTGTCTGCCCTGAGCGAGCGGTACGAGATTTCCGTGTCCTACCTGGAGGTCCTGTTCAGCGGCCTGCGCCAGGCGGGGCTGGTGATCAGCACCCGGGGCCCGGGCGGCGGCTACACGCTGGCCCGCGGGGCGCGCGACATTTCGGTGGCCGACATCGTGCTGGCTTCAGAGGTCGGCAAACCGGGTGGTTCCAACCGACCGGTCGATGCGATGAGTTCTTCGCAAGGCGCCATGACGGCGGAGCTCTGGGCGGCTTTCAACCATTCGGTGATGGAGTACCTCGCATCGGTGTCCGTGGCCGAACTGGTGAGCCAGCAGGCACCCATCGAGCGCATGCCGGTGGCCGCAGAAAAGAGCAGCCCTGCCAAGCGCATGAAGCCCCGGCCACAGCTGCCCCGGGAAGGGGTTCCCAATTCCGTCTTTGCGCTGGGCGCCCTGAGGGCGCTGGAGTAGCGCTGCTTGCTGTTACTTGGCGGCCGTGCGAGCCGCCTCGGCCTTGGCCTTGGCTTCATCGGCCTTGCGCTGCAGTTCCTTGGCTTCCTTTTCGGCGGCTTCGGCTTCTTTCACCTTGGCTTCCTTGGCCTTGGCATCCTTGTCTGCGCTGGGGCTGGCCATGGCATTGCCGATCATGGCGCCGGCCACGCCGCCTACGGCGGCAGCGCCCAGGGTGGATCCGATGCCGGGGCGCGCTGCGGGTGCCGCTGCCGCAGCAGGGGCTGCAGCCGCCGGAGCTGCTGCAGCCGGTGCCGCAGCTGCTGGAGTGGCGGGAGTCGCCGGCGCCTTGGGCGCGGCGGTGGCGGCCGGGGCCGCCGTGGCAGGTGCTGGACGGGCCGCAGCGGGCTTGCTGCCGCCACCCATGCGCTTGGCCTGCGCGAGCGTGGGAACGGTCAGAGCGGCGATGGCCAGGGCGATGACGGCCGAGGTGGTGCGAAGCGAAGCATTCATGGGTAGATCCAGGTCCTTGTACAGGTGAGCGGACATGCTACTGAACCGGTCTTTGGCCCTGCTGCGCCAAAGGCATTGGCTGCGCATGGATACCCGCCCGCACGAAGCGTGGCAGGTCAGCCGAGCTTGCGGACCATGTCCTCGATTTCCTGGCGGTCCAGCTCCCGGCGCTGCTCCAGGTGGTCGATGACCTGGGCGAGCAGGCGCGCCGTGCGCTCTGCCGTCGTCGAGTCCTGCTCGGTGAGGCAGTCGAAGACCAGTTGGTAGGTGTCCTTTGGTGGAATCGCGCTCATGGAAGTCTCCCGGTGTCGTGCGCACAGTCTGGGCGCACATGGGCGGGGCGGCTGTAGGCCGATGGGCGGCCTGGCTGTAGTGCGCAGTCGGTTGTGGGGCGTTCCCGCTGGGCATGAAAAAAGGGTGCGCCGGCAGGCCGGCAGCACCCAAGGGAGGGAAGAGAGAAAGAAATGGCGGCTGCGCAGTCTCAGCCGCTCACGCCGACGCGCAGTTTGGCCACGTAGCCGCTGGCGTTGTCACCCGTCACGGTGGCGGTCTGCAGCGAGACGCCGTCGCTGAACACGTTGTCGGTGGCAAACGTGATCTGCGAGAGGTTGCGCACGCTGGCGCTGTAGCCATCGGCGGTGTAGACCTGCTGGCACACGGCGGTGGGGAAGGCCAGCTGCGAGGTGCGGATGGAATTGGAGCCGCGCGTGGCGCTGGCGAGGTTGCGGTACACCTCGAAGTGGATGTGCGGCATGCGGCCCGAATAGCAGCCCGGGAAGATGGACTGGAAGGTGGCCACGCCCGAGGCGCTGGTCTCCTGCACGCCACGCAGGTAGTTCTCGCTGGTGACGCCGTTCGAGTACATCGAGTACAGGCCGTCGCGCGTGCAGTGCCACAGGTAGATGGCGTAGCCCGACAGGCTGGCGCAGCTCGATGCGGCGTTGACCAGCTCCAGCTCAATGCGCAGGGGGATGCCCGCTGCGATGCCGGTGGCGCCGCCGATGCTGGGGCGGATGTCGCTGCGCACAATGCCCGAGAGCGTGAGTGCATTGGCCACGCCGGATTGGGTGCTGTTGGTGCCGTCGCCAGGGTAGGGGCCGGCCGTCTCCTGCGGGATGATGCTGCAGGTCTGGCTGGTGGCACCGCCGGCGGCCATGCTCACCCAGTGCGACAGGGGGCCGAGGTTCAGGAAGGCGTAGCCGGTTTCGCGGCCATAGGCGTACAGGTTCGAGTCCTGCAGGCTCACGCCCAGGTAGTTGTCGGTGGTGGGGTAGAAGCGGAAGATGAAATTGGCATTGCTCTGCGCCACGGCCGAGCTGGCCGGGAACCACTGCGGGTAGCTGGCCTGGGCCCAGTTGAGCACTGTGGATGCGTCGCTGGCCGTGTCGGCCATGCTGTTGCCCGAGAGCAGGGACATGGGCGCCATGCTGCCCACGGCCAGCCAGCGCAAGGCATTGCGGCGCGTGGCGGCCTGGCGGGTCAGGGTCTTGAGGTCGTGCTGGAGCCCGTGGTGGTGGGCGGTGTCGTCGTCGTGGTGCAGGGTGTTGGTGTTCATGGGCTTGCAGGTTCTGTTGAAGAAGGAAACCATCCACCCGGACTGCGCTGCCTTTGGCTGTCTGGGTGACCGTGTGCACAGTGTGTCGCCAGCCTGTATCCCCTGTTTATGCAGTTTGTGTCGTGGTTGAAATGAAGGGCTATTGGATCGCTGTTGGAATGGCTGGGGCGGTGGTTGCTTCTGGTGTTGTTTTGAGGGCGGAGGCCGGGGTGTGCGCCCGGCGGCGCACCTACCTTCTTTTGCTTCGTCAAAAGAAGGTAGGCCAAGAAAAGACGACCCCGCTGCCCGTGTCCCCCTCGCCGGTGGCGAGGGGGCAGCCTGCGATGCTCGGTCCTGGGGTGACGCCGAAGAACTCCCTGCGCTGCCTCTGCGAGGCAGCTCCGGTCAAACAGCTTCGGCGAGCCAGATGACGATGCGCGTGTCCTTCGGCACGCGCTCACCCCAGGCCCTGCGCTTCTCGGCACGGTCAGAAGGGGGTGGGAGCGGGCTCCACGCGGACCTTTGCTTCGCTCGGCCCCGTTGCGCCTCGCTGCGCTTTGGCGTCGGCAGCGCGCAGCGCGTACCCGACCCCAGGCGCAGCTGCGAAGCAGCAGCCGTCTCTGACCCCGCTCCCCACCCCTGCTGGCTGCGCCGAGAAGCGCAGGAGCTGGGGTGGGCGTGTGTGCCGAAGGACACACACGCTTCGTCATCTGACTTGCCGCAGCTGTTTGAGCGGAGTTCGAAGAACGCAGCGAGTTCTGCGGCACCACCCCAGATCCGAGCATCGCAGGTTGCCCCCATTCGCCCGACGGGGCGAATGGGGGACGCAGACTGGGGGTCGCCTTTTCTTGGCCCACCTTCTTTTGGCGACGCAAAAGAAGGTGGGTGCGCCGCCGGGCGCACATCCCGGCTCCCGCCCTCAACCAAGGCACACCGCTAAAAACAGTGGCAGCACGGTGCTCACATCCCGGACTCTGGCTTCGGCACAAGAGGACGCACTGCGGGCCTCTCGATGCAGCAAGCAGTCAGCCTGCCAGCGGTATCACCAATTGCGCGCGCAGCCCACCCTCGGGCCGGTTGTGCAGACTCAGCCGGCAGCCATCGCGCTCCGCCAGGTCGCGCGCGATGGCCAGGCCCAGGCCGTAGCCGGCGGTGTGCGCCGGGAGTTCGCCCGCCATGGCATGGGCCGGCAGCGGGTCCTGCGACAGCCGCACCCAGGGCTCCAGGGCCTGCTCCAACTGGGCCTCGGGGATGCCCGGGCCCGAGTCGTCGATGTGCAGTACCGCGCCTTCGGGCAGGGCGTGCACGCTGAGGGTGGCGCCGCCACCATGGCGAACGGCATTGCCCACCAGGTTGCCGATCACGCGGCGCAGTGCAGCGGTGCGGGCGCGCACGCGCACGGGTGCGCTGCCGACCGGGGCCTGCAGTTGCACGGGCTGGCCCTGGTCGGCCAGGTCGTCCACCAGCGCCTGCAGCAGGGCCACCAGGTCAATGGAGCGGGCCTGGCTGCCCTCGTGCTGCTCGCGCAGCACGGCCAGGGTGTCGCCGATCATCTCGTCCATCTCGCGGATGTCGCCGATGGCGGCCTGCTGCGCCGGGCCTTCGGGCCACTGGGCCACGCGCATGCGCAGCCGGGTCAGGGGCGTGCGC
Organism: Acidovorax sp. LjRoot66; assembly: GCF_964253305.1. Classification (NCBI taxonomy): domain Bacteria; kingdom Pseudomonadati; phylum Pseudomonadota; class Betaproteobacteria; order Burkholderiales; family Comamonadaceae; genus Acidovorax; species Acidovorax sp. LjRoot66. The sequence continues at coordinate 4,536,626 of NZ_CAXUQU020000001.1, read as the reverse complement.
AGGTCGTGCGACACGGCGGCCATGTGCAGGCCGCGCGCGTCGAACTGCTCCTTGAGCCGCTGCGACATCTGGTTGAACACCTGGGCGGCATTGCGCACTTCCACGGTGCCCAGTGTTTCATCCAGCACGGGCGGCTTGCCGCCCTTGTCGATGTCCTGCGACAGGGCGCTGGCGGCACGCGACAGGCGCAGCATGGGGCGCGACAGCCAGCGTGCACCGAGGAAGGCCGCTAGGCCAATCAGCACGAAGCGGATGCCATAGTCCATCCACAGCGAGTTCACGGGCATGGGCCCGCCCATGCGCGGCGGGTTGCCGGCGGTGAAGGGGTTGGGCGGGCGGCCGTCGCTGCCCGCTGCCGTGCCGCCGGGCGGCTGCAGGGACGGCGGTGGCATGCGTTCGCCGCCCATGGGTGGCGGCCCGGGCCAGGGATTGGCGCCTGGCCCGCCGGGCCTCGGTGGGCCGCCCGGCACGCCTGCACCGGTGAGGGGGTTGCCGGGCGGCAGCGAGGCCAGCGGCGGCAGGCGCGAGAGCGTGGTGGACAGGTCCTGTGGGTGGCGCAGCTGGGTGACCGTGAGGTAGGCCACCAGGTGGCTGCCCGCCAGCGCCACCCACATCAGGATGAACAGGCGCAAAAACAGCGTGTCCAGACGGCGCCAGTTCCAGCGCTTGCCCGGGGCCACGGGTTGGCTCACCGCTGCACCTCGACGTCGAACAGGTAGCCCTCGCCGCGCAGGGTGCGTATCAGGGGGCGATCGCGCTGGCCTTCACCGAGCTTGCCGCGCAGGCGCGAAACGGCCAGGTCGATGCTGCGGTCGCTCACCACCACGCCAGGGGCGCGCGAGAGGTCGAGCAGCCGGTCGCGGCTGAGCACCTTGCCGGCATGGGCGGTGAATGCCTCCAGCAGGCGGAACTCGGCGCTCGACAGGGCCACCATGGTGCCGTCTGGCGAGACCAGCTCGCGCCGCAGGCGGTCGAAGGTCCAGCCCTCGAAGCGCACCTGGGGCGCGTCGGCCTGGGGCGGGGCGGCCGCGCCGCGCCGCAGCACGGCCTTGATGCGCGCCACCAACTCGCGCGGCTCGAAGGGTTTGGACAGGTAGTCATCGGCCCCGAGTTCGAGTCCCAGCACGCGCGACATGGGGTCGCCCTGCGCCGTGAGCACGATCACGGGCAACTGGCCATGGTCGCGGCGCACCCACTGGCACAGGGTCAGGCCGTCCTCGTCGGGCAGCATCAGATCGAGCAGCACCACGTCAAAACCCTTGCGTGCGAGCGCAGCGCGCATGCCCCGGCCATCGCCCACGGCCTCGGTGGTGAAGCCGAAGGTTCCCAGGTAGTCGAGCAGCAGGGTGCGGATGGCGGGATCGTCGTCCACCAGCAGGCATCGGATCATGCGGAAATCTTGTGGCAGTGGTGAAGGGCCGAAGGTAGCACAGCCCCGGCGGATTCAGGAGGCCGCTTGCGGTGTGGCAACGCCCAGCAGCGCGTGGAGCCTCGGGCTGGTGGTCGTGTACTGCAAGGCCACCTTGTCGCCGCTCAGGGCTTCGGCCGCGGCAAAGGCGGCCAGTGTGGCTTCGTGAAAACCGCACAGGATGAGCTTGCGCTTGCCCGGGTAGGTGTTGATGTCGCCCACGGCGTAGATGCCGGGCACGCTGGTGCGAAAGCTGGCGGTGTCCACCACCAACTGCTTGCGTTCGATGGCGATGCCCCAGTCGGCAATCGGCCCCAGTCGCGGGGAGATGCCCAGGGCGGCGACCAGGCAGTCGAGCGGTTCGTTGGCGGTGAGGCCCTCGGTGTCCACCACCTGCAGGGCGGTCAGGCGCCCGCTCGCAGCCACCACGCCGGTGATCTGGCCGACGATGGCCTCGATACGCCCCGCATCGCGCAGGGCCTGCAATTGCTGCAACTGCTCGGGTGGCGCCTGGAAGGCATCGCGCCGGTACAGCAGGCGGACGATGGCAGGGGCTTCGGCTTGGGGCAGGGTTGCAAGGGTGATGGCATGGGCCACGGCGGCGTCATCGCCGCCATGTACCACCACGCGCTGGCCGGTCACCACGGTGCCTGCGGGCAGGTGCTGGTAGTGCACCTGCGTGCCGACAAAAGGCTCGATGCCCTCGACCTTGAGCGTGCGCGGCACGAAGGCGCCCACGCCGGCAGCGATGAACACGCTGCGCGCCAACAGGGCCTGGCCCTGGCTGGTTTCGATGAGGATGCGGCCATCGTCCTGCAGTGACACGGACGCGACCAGCGTACCCAGGTGCCAGTGCGGCTGGAACGGGGCGATCTGCTGCAGCAGCAAGGCCGCCAGCTCGCGCCCGCTGCACACGGGCACGCCCGGTATGTCGTAGATGGGCTTGTCGCCATACAGCTCCACGCACTGGCCGCCGGCATGGGGCAGGGCGTCGATCACATGGGCAGTGATGCCCTGCAGGCCGAGCTGGAAGACCTGGAACAGGCCCACCGGGCCTGCGCCGATGACCACGGCATCCGTGGCGATGGGAGGGGACGATTGCGCGAGCGTGGACACCGGCGAATGCAGCGATGCCGCTCAGCGGACCAGTTCGTTGACCTTGCCGGGCTTGCCGTTCCACTCGTCGGCGTCAGGCAGGGCGGGCTTGCGCTTGGTGATGCTCTTCCAGCCGTCGGCAAAGGCCAGGTCGGCGTTGATCTTGATGAATGCGATCTGGTCGGCCGGCAGGTCTTCTTCGGCAAAGATGGCGTTGGCCGGGCACTCGGGGATGCACACGGCGCAGTCGATGCACTCATCGGGATCGATGACGAGCATGTTCGGGCCTTCGCGGAAGCAGTCCACGGGGCAGACGTCCACACAATCGGTGAACTTGCACTTGATGCAGTTTTCGGAGACGACGTGGGTCATGACGAGAGTTGTGTGGGTCGGTGAAAACCCTCTATTTTAGAAGCTTTCACCGGCCTTGGGTTGCTGGGCCCCTGGGTCTGAGAGGGTGACGCAGGGGTTTTGGGCGCACAAATGTGCGCTCATTGCGAATGCGGATCAGTTGACCAGCACAGCGCCGGCAGTTTTGTGGCTCGCGGTGTCCACCAGGATCAGCGAGCCGAGCACGCGCGCCTGGCTAAAGGGGGCAGCGGGAAGGGGCTCCTGCAGCAGCAGTTCAACGTGGCCGATGGCGTTGGGGTCAAGCTGCGTGGCGTCGTCCTCTGCCAGGGTGTTGATGTCCAGGCGGTGCACCACGCGCTTGACCTTGGCCTTGACCCAGCGGTGCCCGTGCAGCGCCCAGTAAACGCGGCCGGCCACCAACGGCTCGTCGTCCATCCAGGCCACGGTGGTCCGCAGCTCGCGGCTGGCGGGCCAGGCCGGAACGGCAGCGGGCGTGTCGAAATCGTCCTCGGCAGCCGCCGCAGCGGGCGTGGGCGCGGCCAGGATCCAGTCGCCGCGCGACACGTCCACCTCGCGGTCGAGGATGATGCCGGCGCTCTGGCCCGCATCCACACCCACGGGGCGGCGCGCATGGTCGAGCACCTGGGCCACGGTGGCGCTCTGACCGCTCGGGAAGATCTGCACGGCCGTGCCGGGCGCCACGGCGCCTGCGGCCACCCGGCCCCAGAACACGCGGCGGCCTTGCGATGTGTCGGCGGAGGACGAGAACTTCTCTACCCACTGCACCGGGAAGGCCAGCGGCAGGCCCGTGTCGGCCGGGGTGTTGGGCAATTGTTCGAGCACTTCGAGCAGCGTGGGGCCGTTGTAGCCGCACCATCTGGCGTGGGCGTCCACCACGTTCCAGCCCTTCAGGGCCGAGACCGGCACCGTGGCGCGCACGGTAATGCCGGCATCTGCGGCGAACTTCGCAAGGGCGGCGCTGATGTGGGCGAAGGCCAGTTCGGGTTCGGCCACGGCATCGAGCTTGTTCACGGCGAACACCAGCGAGTGCACGCGCAGCAGATGGGCCAGCAGCGAGTGGCGGCGCGTCTGCGGCAGCAGCGCCAGGGCCGGGTTCTGCCAGTCGAGCTTGGTGGCATCGACCAGCACCACGGCGGCGTCGGCGCTGCTGGCGGCGGTGACCATGTTGCGCGTGTACTGCTCATGGCCGGGCGCATCGCCGATGATGAACTTGCGCGACTCGGTGGCAAAGTAGCGGTAGGCCACGTCGATGGTGATGCCTTGCTCGCGCTCGGCCGAGAGGCCGTCGGTCAGCAGGGCCAGGTCCGTCTCGCCGCCGCGCTGCACGCCGGCCAGATGGTCTTGCAGCACGGCGCGGCTGTCCACCAGCAGGCGGCCGATCAGCGTGCTCTTGCCGTCGTCCACGCTGCCGCAGGTGATGAACTTGAGGGCCGAGGCATGGTTGCTGCCAGCGTTGGCTGCGGCAGGGGCGGTGGCTTGGTATGCGGTGGTCATCAGAAATACCCGTCCTTCTTGCGCTTTTCCATCGAGGCGTCGCTCGTCTTGTCGTCCATGCGGGTCGCGCCGCGCTCACTCACGTCGGCGGCCAGGGTCTCGATCACGATCTCTGCCGGGGTGGCGGCCGTGCTCTCCACCGGTGCGGTGCAGGTGATGTCGCCCACGGTGCGAAAGCGCACGTCGCGCGTCTGCACCGTCTCGCCTTCGCGCGGTGGCGTCAGCTCGGTCACGGGCATCAACAGGCCCCGGCGGTCCACCACCTCGCGCTTGTGCGTGTAGTAGATGCTGGGCAGGCCGATCTGCTCGCGGTCGATGTACTGCCACACGTCGAGTTCGGTCCAGTTGCTGATGGGGAACACGCGAAAGTGCTCACCGGGCTGCAGCCGGGTGTTGAACAGGGTCCACAGCTCGGGGCGCTGGGCCTTGGGCTGCCACTGGCCGAAGCTGTCGCGGTGCGAGAAGATGCGCTCCTTGGCGCGGGCCTTCTCTTCATCGCGGCGGGCGCCGCCGATCAGTGCGTCGAAGCGGAACTCCTCGATGGCTTCGAGCAGCGTGACCGATTGGTGCACGTTGCGGCTCTCGCCGGGGTGGGCCAGGCGCACGGTGCCGCGGGCCATGGAGTCCTCGACGCTGCGCACGATGAGTTCGGCACCCAGTTCCTTGGCGCGCGAATCACGGAAGTCCGTGACCTCTTTGAAGTTGTGGCCCGTGTCGATCATGAGCAGCGGGTAGGGGATGCGGCCCGCGCCGAAGGCCTTCTCTGCGCACTTGAGCATCACCAGCGAATCCTTGCCGCCCGAGAACAGCAGGGTGGGGCGCTCGAAGGCGGCAGCCACCTCGCGCAGGATGAAGATGGTTTCCTCTTCCAGGGCGTCGAGGTGCGAATTGTTCAGGTGGTGGCTCATGTTCTTGTTCTGCAGCAGCGCGGCATCGGTGCGGGCGTTCATGGTCGGGTCAGCGGTGGGGGGTCAATGCGCGATGTGTAGGCCGCACTCGCGGTTCTCTTCGCCCTTGGTGGGGTCCACGTAGTCGAAGTTGTTCGGCAGGCCGTGCTGCTGGCAGTACTCGTACAGCTCCTTGGACGACCAGTGCAGCAGCGGCGCGACCTTGATCAGCCCGTCGGGGTTGATGCTCACCGGGTCCATCTGCGCACGCACGGCGGTGTCGGTGGCGCGCAGCGCGGTGAACCAGACCTTGGGGGCCGTCTCGCGCAGGGCGCGGGTAAAGGGCTCCAGCTTCACTTCTTCGGTGAAGGCGGCATGGCGCGGGTCGTCCAGCCCGGGCGTTGCGCCCTCCACGGCCTCGCGGTGCGCACGCGAGCGGCGCGGCAGGTAGATCTGCAGCTTCAGGCCGAGCTGTTTCGTCACTTCATCGGCAAAGCGGTAGGTGGCTTCGGTGTTGTAGCCGTTGTCCATCCAGACCACCGGAACATCGGGCTGCACGCGGCTGACCATGTGCAGGATCACGGCCTCGAAGGGGCGGAAGTTGGTGGTGACGATGGGGCGCTGGCCCAGGCCCAGGGCCCAGGCGACGAGACCCTCGGCGTTGCGGCCGAGTTCGGCGTTTACGGATGCGAGATCGAATTGGCTCATGGTGTTATGCGGTGACGGCCTTGTCGGCAAAGATCGGCTGGTGGTTGACCGCGTCGCCCTGGTAGAAGCCAGGGAACATCTCGAACTGGCGCTGCGCGTCCGCTGCGTCCACGCCCTCGCGCAGCACGGCCGACGAAAAGCCCGTGCGCTGCATTTGCACCAGCTGGTCGATCAGCACGTCGCCCGTGGCGCGGATGTCGCCCTTGAAACCGCGGCGGCGGCGCAGCAGAAAGGCCTGGCTGAAGGCCCGGCCGTCGGTGAAGCTGGGGAAGTGCAGGTCCACGCGCTCCACGCCGTCCAGCGCCAGCGCCAGGGCATCGGCATCGTTGGCCAGCGCCACGCTGCGCGTGTCGCCTTCGGCAGGGGCCTGGTGGTCTTGGGATGCAAGTATCTTCATGGGGTGTCTATCTCTGTTCTGGGGCGGGGCTCAGGCGGCAGCCACGGCCTCTTCCTTGTGGCGGGCCGTCTTGGCGGCTTCCTTGAACGGGTCCAGGCCGGCGCGGCGCACGGTGCTCTGGAAGGTCTCGCCGCTTTCGCGCAGGTCGCGGTAGGTGCCGAGCACGGCTTCGATCACGTCAGGCACTTCGGCCGCCGAGAACGAGGGGCCGATCACCTTGCCGGCCACGGCCGCGCCCGACAGGTCGGAGCCGTCCGAGCCGCCCAGCGTGACCTGGTACCACTCCTTGCCGTCCTTGTCGACGCCCAGGATGCCGATATGGCCGCTGTGGTGGTGGCCGCAGCTGTTGATGCAGCCGCTGATGTGCAGGTCGATCTCGCCGATGTCGTCGAGCTCGTCGAGGTCCTGGTAGCGCTGCGTGATGGCTTCGGCAATGGGCAGCGAGCGCGCATTGGCCAGCGAGCAGAAGTCGCCGCCGGGGCAGGCGATCATGTCGGTGAGCAGTTGCACGTTGGCGCTGGCCAGGCCCAGGGCCTTGGCTTCCTGCCACAGGTCGAACAGGCGGCTGGCGTGTACCCAGGGCAGAAGCACGTTCTGGTCGTGCGTGACGCGGGCTTCGCCGGCGGAGTATTGGTCCACCAGGTCGGCCAGGGCCGTGAGCTGTTCGCTGGTGGCATCGCCGGGCGACTGGCCTGCGCGCTTGAACGACAGCGTGACGGCGCGCAGCTGTGCATTCTTGTGTGCGTGTACGTTGCGCTGCAGCCAGCGGCCAAAGGCCACGTGCTCGGCGGCCTGCGCTTGCAGCGATGCAGCCAGGGCGGCGGGGTCGGCATCGGGGATGTCGGCCAGCACGGGCGGCACGAAGCAGGCGGCCACGCGGTCGAACTCGGCCTGGGGCACGGTGTGCGGGCCACCGTCGATCTCCATGATCTGGCGGTACTCTTCTTCCACATCGTCGATGTACTTCTGGCCTTCGGACTTGACCAGAATCTTGATGCGCGCCTTGTACTTGTTGTCGCGCCGGCCGTGCTCGTTGTACACGCGCACGATGGCCTCGATGTAGTTCATGATCTGGTTCCACGGCAGGAACTCGCGAATCACGGTGCCGATCACCGGGGTGCGGCCCATGCCGCCACCCACGAAGACCTTGAAGCCGATCTCGCCGGCCTCATTGCGGGCCATGTGCAGGCCCACGTCGTGCCAGCCGGTGGCCGCGCGGTCGTCCGCCGCGCCGCTGATGGCGATCTTGAACTTGCGCGGCAAAAAGGCGAACTCGGGGTGCAGCGTGGTCCACTGGCGCAGGATCTCGGCGTAGGGGCGGGGGTCGATCAGCTCGTCCACGGCCACGCCGGCCAGTGCATCGGTGGTGGTGTTGCGGATGCAGTTGCCGCTGGTCTGGATGCCATGCATGTCCACGCTGGCCAGCAGGTCCATCACGTCGGCCGCCTTGGACAGCGGGATCCAGTTGAACTGCACGTTGGTGCGCGTGGTGAAGTGGGCGCAGTTCTTGGGCAAAAAGGTCGTGCCCAGCAAGCCCTGGCCTTCCATGGCGGCCTTGAAGACGGCGGCTTCGGGTTCGTCGTAGTCCCGCGCGATGGTGGCCAGCACGCGCAGCTGGCGGCTGGCGATCTCGCCGTAGGGTACGGCCACGCGCAGCATGGGCGCGTAGCGCTGCACGTACCAGCCGTTCTGCAGGCGCAGGGGGCGGAAGTCGTCTTCCGGCAGCTTGCCGGCCTGCCAGCGCTCGAGCTGGTCGCGGAACTGGCGCGAACGCTGGTGGACGAACGTTTTGTCGAATTCTGTGTATTGGTACATCGTGGGGTACTCAGATCATTATCAATTTGGCGCCTGCCCAGGCCAGCAGGACGGACAGGGCGGAGCGGATCAGGCGCTCGGGCGTGCGGGTGACCAAGCGTGAGCCCAGCCAGATGCCCGGCAGCGAGCCAGCCAGCAATTGTGCAAGCAAACTCCAGTCCACGGAGCCCAGTGAGGCATGGCCCAATCCTGCCACCAGGGTCAATGGCACGGCGTAGGCAATGTCGGCGCCGATGATGCGTGGCAGCGGCAGCAGTGGGTACACCAGCAGCAGCACGGTGACGCCGATGGCGCCCGCACCCACCGAGGTGAAGGTGACCAGCGTGCCGATCACTGCGCCCAGCAGCACCGGCAGGCTCCAGTGGCGCGGGCGGGTGGCCTGATCGGCGTTGGCCAGGCGCAGGGCCTGGTCAGCCGCCTGGCGCTGGCGCGAAAAGGCGACCACCTTGTACAGCGTGGCGGCGGCCGTGAGCAGCAGGGCAAAGCCCAGCGTGGTGGTCATGATGCGCTGGGCCTGGCCGCTGGCCGGGCCCAGTTCCTTGAGCGCCCACAGCGCCAGGATGGCGGCGGGGATGCTGCCCGCGCACAGCTGGCCCACCACGCGCCAAGGCACCAGGCGCTGGCGCGCCATGCTCACCGTGCCGCCCATCTTGGTGAACGCGGCGAACAGCAGGTCGGTGCCGATGGCAAGGTGGGGCTTGATGCCGAAGAAAAAGATCAGCACAGGCGTCATCAGCGAGCCACCGCCCACACCGGTCAGGCCAACGATGAACCCGACCGCAAAACCCGCAAAAACAAACGCCAAATCGTGCATGGCAGCGAATGTAGAGGCACGGCTTATGGATGCAAACTATTGTTTTGTCCTGCCCTTATGCGGATAAGCTTATGCGCCAGTGCTGACGCCGGTTTGCGATGGGTCAGCAGGGCCCAGACCCTTGTTGCATGCTGGTTACACACCGGCCAGCCGCTCGGCACCCAGCGCCTTGGCCAGCTTCGCATCCAGCGGCAGAGGCTCGCCCTGCAGCCGGGCCGCGAGCAGCTCACCGCACAGGATGGACAGGGTCAGTCCGCGCGCCCCCATGGCCGTGCAGGTCCACACACCCGGCAGGGCCACGGCATCGACCGGGCCCACCACCGGCAATCGGTCGTGCAGGGTGCAGCGCACGGCGGCCCAGGTGCGCAGACCTTCGGCCGGCGCGTGCGGGCCGGCCATGGCGGCAAAGTCCGCCCGCAGGCGCTCGGCCGCAGACGGCAACAGCCCCTGCATCTTGCCGTGGTTGGCGGCGTGCGCCTCCCGTTGCTCGGCGGGCGTGGGTGGCAGCGCAGTGAGGCCGCGCTCGAAAGTCGAGCCCATGATCCAGGCGCGTGGTGCACCCGGTGCATCGGACAGCGGGAAATCCGGCACCAGGTTGCCATTGCCGTTGAGCGGAAAGGGCGCCAGCGGCGCCTCACCGGGCCCATAGGTGCCGATGGACACCTGGCCGCGCAAGGCCTGCAGGGGCCAGTGGCTGGCCAGCAGCGGGCGGCTGTCGGCGCCAGCGGCAATCACCACCACCGGGGCCTGTGCCAGCACGCGGTCTTCAGCGTCCAGCGCCTGCCATGCAGCACCGGGTGAATCGTCCACACGCTGCAGCCGGGCCACGCGGCAGTCGCCCTGCCAGCTGATGCCCGGCTGGGCCAGTAGTTCGGCTACCAAGCGTGCGGGGCGCAGCCAGCCCGCATGGGGGTGCCAGTTGGCGGGGGTGTCGGCCGGCAGCCGGACCTGCCGCAGGGTGTCTTCACTGGCCGGCTGGCTCCAGTCGGTGCCGGGGCCCTGGGCCCAGGCGGAGGGCAGGGCCTTGTTGCGGGCCTTGTCGGTTGCATGCCGCTCCAGCACGCCACTCTGGCCAAAGTCCTGCCCCTCGCGCAGCACGGCACGGGCCTGGGCGAGGGTGGCACGCACGCCGCTGCGCGACAGGCGCGACAGCAGGCTGTCGTCGGGCGAGACATGCGGGGCGAACACCCCGGCGGGCAGGCCCGAGGCGCCGGCCGCTGGTGCCGCCGCCTGGTCCAGCAGCTGTACGCGCCAGCCGCGCCGCGCCAGGCTGGCTGCGCAGGCCGCGCCAGCCACGCCGCCGCCGATCACGATGCAGTCGCCCGGTGGCCGGGATTCCGGCTCCGCCTGCCGGGTCTGCGGCGCGGTGCGCGGCTCCCAGTGTGGGTTGTAGGTGGCGTGCAGGTTGTCGCGCTTGGGGGGCACGCCGGGCATGCGCGTGACCTCGAAGCCGCACTGGGCCAGCGCATCGCGCACGGCGCGTGCAATGGTCCAGGTGGCCAGGCGCGTGCCGCGCCGGCAGCAGCGTGCCACGGCCTTGAGGGTATGCGCGTCCCAGATCTCCGGGTTGCGCTGGGGGCTGAAGCCATCGAGGTAGACGGCATCCACCGTGAGCGCCTGCTGGCGCAGCATGGCCTGGGTGTCGCCCACGTAGAGCGTGAGCAGCACCCGCCCTGCGTCGAAGCTGAGCCGGTGCACGCCCGGCAGCAGGCCCCACCACTGGGCGTGCAGCTGCTGCGCCAGTGGGGCGAGTTCGGGGTGGGCGCTGGTGGCGCGCAGCAGGTCATCGGCCCCCACGGGCCAGGCCTCGGTGGAGACGAAGTGCAGCAGGGTGCAGCGCTTTGGATCGGCACGCCACGCAGCCCAGGTCACCAGGAAGTTCAAGCCGAAGCCGAACCCGGTTTCCAGGATGCGCCATTGCGCTTGCCCAGCCCACGCCTGCGGCAGGCCGCAGCCGTGCAAAAACACCTGGCGGGCCTGGGTGAGGCCGCCGTTTTCACTGTGGTAACGGTCGCCGAAGCGGGGGCTGTAGGGGGTGCCGTCCGGCAGCCAGTCGACAGGCTCGGACATGGGCAGGGCGTGCGCTGAGCGCTTATTCAGGCGTTGGGGGCACGTAGCCCGCTGCTGCGTCGGCACCGCCGCCGAAGAAATGGTTCTCCATCTGGCGTGCCAGGTACTGGCGCGCGCGCGCGTCGGCCAGGTTCAGGCGGTTTTCATTGACCAGCATGGTCTGGTGCTTGAGCCAGCCGGCCCAGGCTTCCTTGCTCACGCCTTCCCAGATGCGCTTGCCCAGCTCGCCCGGGTAGGGAGGGAAATCCAGGCCTTCGGCTTCCTTGCCGAGCTTGATGCATTGAACGGTGCGTGCCATGGGGATTTTCCTTGTAAATCGTTGTGCGAGCGAAGTGCTCAGATAGTTTCGGTATAAAGAACTGAAATCTTAGTTGTTTCAGTTTTGATGGCGGCCTCCCAGAATGCGATCCATCGGTGTCCAGCACCCATTCGCATCCCTAATTGAAGAGGCTCTTCCATGAACTTTCGCCGCGACTTTATCAAGTTTCCTTTCGCTCTCGCCCTTGCGGGTGGCTTGGCCCTGACGGCATTGCCGTCGTTGGCCCAGTCGGTGACGCTGCTGAACGTCTCCTACGACCCCACTCGCGAACTGTACGTGGAGTTCAACCAGGCCTTCGCCAAGTACTGGAAGGGCAAGACCGGGCAGGACGTGACGATCAAACAATCGCACGGCGGTTCGGGCAAGCAGGCGCGCTCCATCATCGACGGCCTGGACGCCGACGTGGCCACGCTGGCGCTGGCTGGCGACACCGACGCCCTGCACACCAACGGCAACTGGATCCCCAAAGACTGGCAAAAGCGCCTGCCGCACAACAGCTCGCCCTACACCTCGACCATCGTGCTCGTGGTGCGCCAGGGCAATCCCAAGGGCATCAAGGACTGGGACGACCTCGTCAAGCCTGGCGTCAGCGTGATCACGCCCAACCCCAAGACCTCGGGCGGCGCCCGCTGGAACTACCTGGCCGCCTGGGAATTCGCCAAGCGCAAGCTGGGCGGCGACGCGAAGGCCAAGGACTTCGTGGCCAAGCTCTATGGCAACGTGCCCGTGCTGGACACCGGTGCGCGCGGCTCCACCATCACCTTCGCCCAGCGCAACCAGGGCGACGTGCTCATCGCCTGGGAGAACGAGGCCTACCTGCTGGAAAAGGAATTCGGCACCAAGTTCGACGTGATCGCCCCCTCGCTCTCCATCCTGGCCGAGCCCGCCGTGTCCGTGGTCGACAAGAACGTGGACAAGAAGGGCACCCGCGTGGTGGCCGAGGAATACCTCAAGTTCCTGTACAGCGAGGAAGGCCAGGACATTGCCGGCAAGAACTTCTACCGCCCGGCTATTTCCGACAAGGCCAAGGCCAAGTACGCCAAGCAGTTCCCCAAGCTCAACCTGGTGACCATCGACGGCGCCTTCGGTGGCTGGGACAAGGCGGCCAAGGACCACTTTGCCGACAACGCAAGCTTCGACCAGATCTATACACGCAAGTGAACCCCGCCCATCGCGCAAAGGACAGTTCTCCATGTCAGCCCTCTTGATTGCCGGCAGCCCGTCGGAACGCTCGCGCTCAGCCGCATTGCTGGACGCCGTGGCCCAACGCCTGTCGGTGCGCGGCGCGCTGGTGGACCGCATCCACATCCGCGACCTGTCGCCCCAGGCACTGCTGCTGGCCGATTTCGCCCACCCCACGGTGGTCGGCGCCACCGACCAGGTGGCCAGGGCCCGCGTGCTGGTGGTCGCCACGCCGGTCTACAAGGCGGCCTACAGCGGCGTGCTCAAGGTCTTTTTGGACCTGCTGCCGCAGACCGCGCTCAGGGGCAAGATCGTGCTGCCCCTGGCCACCGGCGGCAGCCCGCACCACATGCTGGCGCTGGACTATGCGCTCAGGCCCGTGCTGCAGTCGCTGGGCGCCAAGCACATCCTGCCGGGCATCTATGCCACCGACTCCCAGGTCGCCCTGACGCCCGAGGGCGCCTACGACCTGCACGCCGACATCGCCGCCCGCCTGGACGAAGCGGTGAATGTGCTGATCACCGAAACCCTGCGCCCGCCGCCGGCACAGGCCGGCCGCTTTGCCCCGGTGCATTTCTCGCAGGTGCGATGTAGCGTCTGACGCCGTGGTTGTCGCCAGCGCTTTTCCAGGCGCCTGGCGGCATCCATATCCCCTTCTTTTCTCCCCATTTTGTTGTCGAGCCGGCACCCGCCGATGCGGGCCGGCCAGGCCGCTGCATGCACGTTGCCGCCGGTCGAACCATCGCACCACCAGACATTGCTGAAAGACACATCGCCATGACACAAACCTTCCTCTCTTCGCGCCGCCGCCAGGTGGTCCTCTCCAGCCTGGCCGCTGCGGCCCTGGGTGCCGCCGGTGGCACGGCCTTCGGCCAAACCCCGGCACGCGTGCTGCGCGTAGGCCACCAGAAGGGCTGGCTGTCCATCCTCAAGGGCCGCGGCACGCTGGAAAAGCGCTTGGCACCGCTGGGCGTGAAGGTTACTTGGACCGAGTTCAATGCCGGCCCGGTGCAGCTCGAAGCACTCAATGTGGGCGCCATCGACTTCGGCGACGTGGGCGAAGCGCCGCCGATCTTTGCCCAGGCCGCCGGTGCGCCACTGGTGTACGCCGGCGCCACCGTGCCCCGCCCCGCACTGGAGGCCGTGATCGTGCCCAAGGACTCGCCCATTCGCAGCGTGGCCGACCTCAAGGGCAAGCGCGTGGCCTACAACAAGGGCTCCAACGTGCAGTACTTCCTGGTCAAGCTGCTTGAGAAGAACGGCCTGAAGTACGGTGACGTGCAGTCGATCTTCCTGGCCCCGGCAGACGCGCGTGCCGCCTTCGAGAAGGGCGCCGTGGACGCCTGGATCATCTGGGACCCCTTCCTGGCCGCGGCGCAGAAAACGCTGGACGCACGCCTGCTGGTGGACGCCACCGGCGTGGTCAACAACCGCGCCTACTACTTCACCTCGCGCGACTACGCCACGCGCAACGCCGACGTGCTGCGCATCGCCATCGAAGAGGTCAACGCCATCGACACCTGGGCCTCGAAGAACCAGGGCGCCGCCGCTGCGGAGCTGACCACGGTGCTGGGCCTGGACCGCAGCATCACCGACCTGTACCTGAGCCGCGCCAAGTTCGGTACCGCCCCCGTGACGCGCGAAATCATCGCCGAGCAGCAGTCGATTGCCGACACCTTCTTCGAGCTCAAGCTCATCCCCAAGAAGCTCAACCTGCTGCACGCCGCGCCGGTAGACCTGGGCGCCTGACCCTCTTCCCGGGAGCCTTCCATGCACACCCCCATGCCCTTTCCCCTGCATGAGCAACTGCGCCGCGTGCTGTGCGTGACCGCGAGTTCCTGGGGCCTGCCCACCCGGCCGCGCTGTGCGGGTGTGCGTGCGCCCCGGTTCGGCTTTGCCATCTCCTACTGACGCCATAACAAACCAAAAAAAGGTTTCCCATGCAGATCTTCTGGTTCATTCCCACCCACGGCGACAGCCGCTACCTGGGCACTTCCAAGGGCGCGCGCCAGCTCAGCCACGACTACCTGCAGCAGGTGGCCGTGGCGGCCGACAGCCTGGGCTACGAAGGCGTGCTCATTCCCACCGGCCGCTCGTGCGAAGACCCCTGGGTGATCGCTTCGAGCCTGATCGCGGTCACCAAGAAGCTCAAGTTCCTGGTCGCTGTGCGCCCCGGCCTGCACCAGCCCGCGCTGGCTGCGCGCATGGCCGCCACCTTCGACCGGCTCTCGGGCGGGCGCCTGCTGATCAACCTGGTGACGGGCGGCGACCAGACCGAGCTGGAGGGCGATGGCGTGTTCCTGGACCATGCCACGCGCTACGAGCAGTCGGCCGAGTTCATCCGCATCTGGCGCGAGATCATGGCCCGCAGCCACACCGGCGAGACCTATGATTTCGAAGGCCTGCACCTCACGGTGAAGGGCGCCAAGCTGCTTTTCCCGCCGCTGCAGAACCCGCATCCACCGGTGTACTTCGGCGGTTCGTCCGACGCGGCCCACGACCTGGCGGCCGAGCAGGTCGAAACCTACCTGACCTGGGGCGAACCCCCGGCCGAGGTGGCCAAGAAGGTGGCTGACGTGCGTGCACGGGCCGCCAAAAAGGGCCGCACGGTGAAGTTCGGCATTCGCCTGCACGTCATCGTGCGCGAGACCGACGCGCAGGCATGGGCTGCGGCCGAGGAACTCATCAGCCATGTCGACGACGCGACCGTGGTGCGCGCCCAGGCGGTGTTTGCGCGCATGGACTCGGAAGGGCAGCGGCGCATGGCGCGCCTGCATGCAGGCGGTGCCAAGCGTGCGCGGGCCGACCTGGAGATCAGCCCCAACCTGTGGGCCGGCGTGGGCCTGGTGCGTGGCGGCGCCGGCACGGCCCTGGTGGGCGACCCTGAGACGGTGGCTGCACGCATCACGGAATACGCGGCCCTGGGCCTGGACACCTTCGTGCTCTCGGGCTACCCGCACCTGGAAGAGGCCTACCGCTTTGCCGAGCTGGTGTTCCCGCTGCTGCCCCTGTCAGTGCGCGAGAAGCTCACCGGCGGCAACCCGCTGGGCCCGTTCGGCGAATCCGTCGCCAACGAGCTGCCACCGCGCGCCTCGCAAAGCTGAGCACCCCGCAAAGGAGATCGCCCATGGCCATCCATTCCATCAACCACGTGCAACTGGCCTTTCCGGCCGGTGTCGAGGAGCCCATCCGCAACTTCTACAGCAGCCTGCTCGGCCTGCCCGAGGTGCGGCTGGCCGCAGGCAACGCGCTGCACTTTGCCGCCGGCACCCAGCGCATCGACCTGGTGCCCACCGACCACTGGCAGAGCGCGCCCTCGGTGTCGCACCTGGCGCTGGAGGTGCAGGACCTGCCCGCACTGCGCGGGCGCCTGCTGCAGGCCCAACTGCCCCTGGTGGAGAACCGGGCGCTGCCCGGCTACCTGCGTTTTTACGTGAAAGATCCGGCGGGCAACCAGCTGGAATTTCTGGAACCCGACACCGAACGACAGGAGTTCGCATGACTTCATCATCCCTCCGTGAGCTGCAGGTCTCGCCTGTGGCCGACTCCATCGACGCGCCCAGCCTGGCGCCGTTGGTGCCCTCGCAATGGCTGCGCTTTGCCAAGGGCGTGCTGCAGCGCCTCTTGCCCTGGGCCGTGCCCGTCACGCTGATCGTGGTGTGGCAGATCGCCTCGTCGCTGGGCTGGCTCTCCACCCGGGTGCTGCCGGCACCGCTGGAGGTGATCAAGGCCGCGTGGACGCTGACCGCCTCGGGCGAGCTGTGGACACACGTCAAGGTCAGCGCCGGCCGGGCGCTGGCGGGCCTGGCCATCGGCGGCGGCCTGGGGCTGGCGCTGGGGCTGCTCACGGGCTCGGTGCGCCTGTTCGAGACGCTGCTGGATTCCACCATCCAGATGGTGCGCAACATCCCGGCGCTGGCGCTGATCCCGCTGGTGATCCTGTGGTTCGGCATCGACGAGTCGGCCAAGCTGTTCCTGATCAGCGTGTCGGTGTTCTTCCCGATCTACCTGAACACCTTCCACGGCATCCGCAACGTGGACCCGGGCCTGATCGAGATGGGGCGCACCTATGGCCTGTCGCGCTGGCAGCTGTACCGCCAGATCATCCTGCCCGGCGCGCTGTCCAGCATCCTGGTGGGCCTGCGCTTCTCGCTGGGCCTGATGTGGGTGATCCTGATCGTGGCCGAGACCATCTCGGCGCAGTCGGGCATCGGCTACCTGACCATGAACGCACGCGAGTTCCTGCAGACCGACATCGTGCTCGTGGGCATCCTGCTGTACGCGCTGCTGGGCAAGCTGGCCGACCTGTTCGCCAAGGGCCTGGAAGGCTACTGGCTGCGCTGGCACCCCGGCTACCAGAGCGCCTGATACGGATTCGCCTTCAACCGTCTGACGTCGTTGGTTCGCCTTGCCGTGCTACAGCACTGTCTGCGGCTTCCCGCCTAGTCATACGGTCGAACGCGAATCCGTAGGACCCCTACCACCGCATTCCAAGATTCCAAGTACCCGCATGTTTGCCTATTCTTCCATCCTCTCCCGGCGCACGGCGCTGGCGCTGCTGGCTGCCACGGCCAGCGGCCTGGCGTCCGCACAAAGCGGCGCCAAGCCCGATACCGTGCGCATTGGTTACCAGAAGTCGTCCACCCTGATCGTGGTGCTCAAGACCCAGAGCACGCTCGAAAAGCTGCTGGCGCCCCTGGGCACCAAGGTCACCTGGCATGAGTTCACCAGCGGGCTGCCGCTGCTCGAAGCCCTGAACCTGGGCAACATCGACGTGAGCGCCGACGTGGCCGACACCGTGCCGGTGTTCGCCCAGGCGGCTGGCGCCGCACTGACCTTCGTGGCGCAGGAGGCGCCGTCCCCCTCGGCCCAGGCCATCGTGGTGCGCGCCGATTCGCCGCTCAAGACCGTGGCCGACCTCAAGGGCAAGAAGATCGGCTTTGCCAAGGCCGCCGGTGCCCACTACCTACTGATCGCCGCGCTGGAGAAGGCCGGCCTGTCGTTCAAGGACATCGACCCCGCCTACCTCACGCCGGCCGACGGCCGCGCCGCCTTCGAGCGCGGTGCCATCGACGCCTGGGTGGTGTGGGACCCGTTCCTTGCCGCCGTGCAGCGCCAGTCGAATGTGCGCATCCTGGCCGACGGGCGCGATGTGGCGTCCTACCAGCGCTACTACCTGGCCGCCACGCCATATGCCCAGGCGCGCGCCGACGTGCTGCGCGTGCTGTTCGCCGAGCTGCAGAAGGCCGGCACCTGGGTCAAGGGCAACCCCAAGGACGCCGCCGCGTTGCTGGCACCCGTGTGGGGGCTGGATGCCGCCACGGTGGAGCAGGCCAACAGCCGCCGCAGCTACGAGGTGCGTGCCGTGTTGCCGGGCGGCCTCTCCGAGCAGCAACGCATTGCCGATGCCTTTCTGTCCGAGAAACTGCTGCCCCGGCGTGTGAACACGCTGGACGTGGCGCTCTTCAAGCCGGGAGCCTGACACCATGGCACAAACCAACGTTTCATCGCCCGCAGGCGGCAACAACGGCGTGCGCCTGGAAGTGCGCGGCGTGGACAAGCGCTACGGCGCCCGCGAGGTGCTCAAGAAGACCGAGCTGGTGATCGAGCCCGGTCAGTTCGTGGCCATCGTGGGCCGCAGCGGCTGCGGCAAGAGCACGCTGCTGCGCCTGGTGGCGGGCCTCGAATCTGTCTCGGGTGGCACCATCCGCCTCGACGGCCAGGCCGTGGACGGCCTGAGCCAGGACACGCGCATCATGTTCCAGGACTCGCGCCTCTTGCCTTGGAAGCGTGTGGCCGACAACGTGGCCCTGGGCCTGCCCACCGAGCGCCGTGGCGCCGCCGCCGACGTGCTGGCCCGCGTGGGCCTGGGCGACCGGCTGGGCGAGTGGCCGGCACGCCTGTCGGGCGGCCAGCGCCAGCGCGTGGCCCTGGCGCGTGCGCTGGTGCACAACCCGCGCCTCTTGCTGCTCGACGAACCCCTGGGCGCGCTCGATGCGCTGACCCGCATCGAGATGCACCGCCTGATCGAAGGCCTGTGGCAGGCCAGCGGCTTCACCGCGCTGCTGGTCACGCACGACGTGCAGGAGGCGGTGGCCCTGGCCGACCGCGTGATCCTGATCGAAGACGGGCAGATTGCGCTGGACCAGCTGATCGACCTGCCGCGCCCGCGCTCGCATGGCGATGCCGCGTTTGCCGCCATCGAAAAACGCATCCTCGACCGCGTGCTGCAAAAGCCCGATGCCGGGCCCAGCGCCGCCGACGCGCGCTGGCCCGGCGTGCCCGCGCATGGCCTGCGCTGGGCGGTGTGAGCGCCTTCGCCCCCTCTGATTTTTTGACCCATCCATCCGTTCCCGGACTTTCAAGGAGAAACACCATGTCCATTCAAGCCATCAACGTGCGCAACCAGTTCAAGGGCAAAGTGCGCGAGATCATCCGCGGCGACGTCGTCTCCGAGGTCGATGTCGAAACCCCCTGGGGCATCGTCACCTCGGTGATCACCACGCGCTCGGTGGACGACCTCGCGCTGGTCGTCGGCTCCGACGTGGTCGCGCTGGTGAAGTCGACCGAGGTGTCCATCGCCAAGCTGTGATCGGGGCTGCGGTCGCCTGATTGCAAGACCCTGCACTGCAGGGTCTTGTCGTTTGCGCGCCGTTCTGGCGGACAGTCAGCGGCTCAGCCGCCCCAGCCCATGATGGCCACGGCATGGCAGCCCGTGCCGGCGGCCACGAAGCCATGCCACACGGCATGCGCGTAGCGCAGGCGCGAGTCGAGCACGAAGAACGCCACGCCCACGGTATAGGCCACGCCGCCGGCGATGAGCCAGTGCGCGCTCCACTGCGTGAGGTGGCCGATGAGGGGCAGGGCGGCCACCAGCGCCAGCCAGCCCATGAGCACGTACATGCCGGTGGACAGCCACGCCGTGCGCAGCCGGTTGAAGGCCTTGAGCACCAGGCCCAGCGCGGCCACGGCCCAGACCAGCGCCAGCAGGGCGAAGTTCCAGTCGCCATCGGGACGGTGCAGGGCGAAGGGTGTGTAGCTGCCCGCGATGAACAGGTAGATGGCACCGTGGTCGAGCTTCAGCGCCGCCTGCTTGAAGCGCCCTTCGGGCAGGGCGTGGTAGACGGTGGAAGCCAGGTACAGCAGCACCATGGTGGCCGCGAAGACGATGGCGCCGGCCACGCTGGCGGGGCCCTGTGGCCGTGCCGAGGCGATGAGAAACGGGGCCGCGATGACCGCCGCCAGCAGTGCCAGGCCGTGGCTGGCGCTGTTGGCCAGTTCTTCGCCGGGGGTCTGGTCGCGGCACTGCATGGCGAGGCCTGTGTCAGCGCGATATCAACGGGGCAGGGCTGTGTGGTGCCGTTCGCGCCAGGCGTGGTAGCGCGAGCGCTGCAGCGCGAACAGCTCCACCAGGCCCCAGGCCATCGCGCAGCCCATGATCCCGAACAGCGCCACGGTGCGCAGCGGTTCAATCCTGCGCGGAGAGCGGGAGCGGTTCGTCATGGAAGAAGCAGTCGTTGTCAGGAAGGTCGAAGGAGAACCAGCTCTCGTCCAAGAGCTCGTCGAACAACCGCTGCAATCCGAGAAATTTCCAGAGCATGGTGACCTCCTGGGTGGTGTGAAGCTCCCCCAAGATAGCCTTGCCGTGTGACGGTTTTGCGTCAGTGTGGCAATCGCAACAGGCCTGCGCAAAGACCCTGGCGCAGGGGGCTGCGGGCGCTATGCTGGCTGTTTTTCGCTGCCAGAGACAACCACCACCGTGCCCGACACCGTTCTGCCCGAACTTGCGGCGCTGCAAAAGATCATCGACCAGGGCGGCGACCGCCTGGACGCCCGGGTGGTGCATACCGTGGAGATGCCTTCGGGCGAGCGCTTTCCCATCCACGCCATCAGCCTGGGCAACCCGGACCGCAGCGTGCCGGCCATGGGCTTCTTCGGCGGCATCCACGGGCTCGAAGGCATCGGCGCCGAGGTGGTGATTGCCTACCTGCAGAACGTGGTGACGCGCCTGCCCTGGGACCTGGCGCTGAACCAGCAGCTCGAGCAGGTGCGCCTGGTGTTCATGCCCATCGTGAACCCGGGCGGCATGTGGGCTGCCACCCGGGCCAACCCCAATGGGGTGGACCTGATGCGCAATGCTCCGGTCGACGCACTGGACCGGGTTCCCTTCCTCATCGGCGGCCAGCGCCTGAGTGCGGGCCTGCCTTGGTACCGCGGCAAACCGGGTGCGCCCATGGAGGCCGAGAGCCGGGCCCTGTGCGAGGTGGTGCACGACGAACTGCTCTCGCGCCCCTTCAGCATCGCGCTGGACTGCCACTCGGGCTTCGGCATCAGCGACCGCCTGTGGTTTCCGTTCGCGCACACGAAGAAGCCCATTGCCCACCTGCCGGAGCTGCATGCGCTGCACGAGATCTTTCTGCAGGCGCATGCCTACCACCCCTACATCATCGAACCGCAGAGCGCGCAGTACCTCACGCACGGCGACCTGTGGGACCACCTGTACATGCAGGCCTGCAACGACCCCACGCGCACCTTTTTGCCGCTGACGCTGGAGATGGGCTCCTGGCGCTGGATCAAGAAGAACCCGCGCCAGCTGTTCTCGCGCAAGGGCATCTTCAACCCGCTGATCAACCACCGCCTGCAGCGCGTGCTGCGCCGGCACATGCCGCTGCTCGACTTTCTCTCGCGCGCGGCTGGCAGCCACGAGCGCTGGGTGCCCGCACCTGAAGCGCGGGTGCAGCGGCGCGCCGATGCGCTCAGCTTCTGGTATTGATGGCATAGTGATGCCGCAGCCAGACCGCTGGATCTTTCTGCGTGGCCTTACGCGCGAGGCCGTGCACTGGGGCAGCTTCGTGCCTGCCTTTCTGGCCGCCATGCCGGGCGCCGAGGTGCTGATGCTGGACTTGCCGGGCAACGGTCGCTGGCATGCGCGCCCAAGCCCATTGTCGGTTGCGGCCATGGTGGCCGAATGCCGGACGGAGCTGGAACGGCGCGGCAGCACCGGGCCGCACCACCTGCTGGCCATGTCGCTCGGGGCCATGGTGGCCACCGAGTGGGCGCGTACCGCCCCGGCCGAGGTGCAGGGCTGCGTGCTCATCAACACCAGCTTCGGCACCTTCAGCCCTTTCTACCGGCGCCTGCGGCCGCGCAACTACGTGGCGCTGTTGCGCGAGGTGTTGATGGCGCCCACCCCGCTCGCCGCAGAGTCCGCCGTGCTGCGGCTCACCAGCAACCGTGCGCAGGAGCGTGCGGCCGTGGTGGCCGACTGGGTGGACGCGCGCGCGCAAAGGCCCGTGTCTTCATCGAATGCCCTGCGGCAACTGTTGGCCGCTGCACGCTACCGGGCACCGCGCACTTGCCCTGTGGACCGCATGCTGCTGCTGGCCAGTGCCCAGGACGGCCTGGTGAGCAGCCAGTGCTCGCAGGCCATCGCCAGCGCCTGGGCTTGCCCGCTGGTGCTGCACCCCTGGGCGGGGCACGACCTGCCGCTGGACGATCCGGCCTGGGTGGCGGGGCAGGTGGCGCAATGGTCAGCGGTATGAGTCCGCCCACCACGCAGGCAGCAGCGCACGCACCTCGGGCCGGCCGAAGCGGTCGTCCATGAGGTGCACCACGCCTTCGTCGCTGGGCGTGCGGATCACGCGGCCGGCGGCCTGCACCACCTTTTGCAGGCCGGGGTAGAGGTAGGTGTAGTCGTACCCCTCGCCGAACAGCGCCTGCATGCGCTCCTTGACCTGCTCGTTCACGGGGTTGACCTGCGGCAGGCCCAGCGTGGCCAGAAAAGCGCCGATCAGGCGCCGGCCCGGCAGGTCGATGCCCTCGGCGAAAGCCCCGCCCAGCACCGCGAAGCCGATGCCCTCGCTGCTCTCGGTGAAGCGCGCAAGGAACTGCTTTTGCTCCGATTCGAGCATGCGCCGCGACTGGCTCCAGTGCGGCAGGTGCGGATGGCGCTCGGCCAGCATCGTGGCCGCCTGCTGCAGGTATTCGTAGCTGCTGAAGAAGGCCAGGTAGTTGCCGGGGCGCTCTGCGAACTGCTGCGCCATCAGCGCCACGATGGGCGCGAGCGAGGCCTTGCGGTCCGGGTAGCGGGTGGAGATGTGGCGCGCCACCTGCACCGTCAGCTGCGCGGCCTGGAACGGCGATTCCACATCGATGGCCAGGTGGTCCGTGGGCAGGCCCAGCAGGTCGGTGTAGTAGCGCTCGGGCCGCAGCGTGGCCGAGAACAGCGTGCTGGTGTGCGCGGCCTCCCAGCGCGGGCCGAGGAAGGGCGCGGGCACCAGGTTGCGGATGCACAGGGTGGAGCTGCCGGGCGCCCGGGCGGCCTGGGGCAGGCCCGGGGCCGTGGGCTGGGTGATGTCCACCAGCGAGTGCGCGTCAAGCAGCCCGGCCATGCGCACCAGGTGCAGGGCGTCGAAGTAGAAGGCCTGCAGGGCGGCATCGGGCTCTGCCGGGTGCTCGGCCAGGTGGTCGGTGAGGGTGTTACCGCACTGCTGCAGCGCGGTGAGCAGGTCTTCGGGAAAGGCCTCGTGCACCGCATAGGCGGTAGCCTGCCGCTTGTCCAGCGCCACCCAGGCGCGGCGCACCTTGTCCAGCGCCTTCTTGACCGCAGGGTAGCGGCTGGCGCTGGTCGACTTGCGCGCTTGGGCCAAGCCGTCGGGGCGCAGCTCGGCGGTGTACATCTTGCGGCCCCGGTCCACGAGGTTGTGGGCCTCGTCCACCAGCAGCGCCGTGCGCCAGCCATTCGCCTGGGCCAGGCCGTGCAGCAGGCCGCCCATGTCGAAGTAGTAGTTGTAGTCGCCCACGACCACGTCGGCCCAGCGCGCCAGTTCCTGGCTCAGGTAGTAGGGGCAGACCTGGTGCGCCAGCGCGGCGCTGCGGACCTCGCTCTGGTGCAGGGTGATGCGTTCACCCGCGGCGCCAGGCCGCAATGCGGCGGCGCGCGCGGCGGGCAGACGGTCGTAGAAGCCCTGGGCCAGCGGGCAGGACTCGCCGTGGCAGGCCTTGTCGGGGTGCTCGCAGGCCTTGTCGCGTGCCACCAGCTCCAGCACGCGCAGCGGCAGGGCAGGTGCGCTGTCGGCCAGGCGGGTCAGGGTGTCGAGGGCGGTCTGCCGGCCCGAGGTCTTGGCCGCGAGGAAGAACACCTTGTCCAGTCGCTGCGTGGGCGCGGCCTTGAGCAGCGGGAACAGCGTGCCCATGGTCTTGCCGATGCCCGTGGGCGCCTGGGCCATCAGGCAGCGCCCGGCGCCCGCAGCCTTGTACACCGCCTCGGCCAGCGGGCGCTGCCCGGTGCGAAAGCCGCCGAAGGGGAAGGCCAGGGCGGTGAGCGCCGCATCGCGCGCCATGCGGTGCGCCACCTGGGCCTCGGCCCAGGCCAGAAAGCGTTCGCACTGCTCCTCGAAATGCCGCTGCAGCTCGGTCGCGCTGCGGCGCTCGGTGAACACCGTCTCCTTCTGGCTGGCTATGTCGAAGTACACGAGCGCCAGGTCGATGTGTTCAAGCCCCTCCTGCGCGCACAGCAGCCAGCCGTAGATGCGCGCCTGGGCCCAGTGCAGGGCGCGGTGCGATGCGGGCTGGCGGTCGAGCCGGCCCTTGAAGGTCTTGACCTCGTCGAGCCGTGCATGCGCCGGGTCGAAGCCGTCGGCCCGGCCGCGCACACGCAGGCTCTTGTAGCTGCCGGCCAGCGCCACCTCGGTGCGGTAGCCGTCGCCCCGGCGCGCGGCAGCCACGGCATGGCCGGCCATGCCCTCCAGGGCCGTGGGGGCGGGGGTGAAGCGCAGGTCCAGGTCACCCTGCTTGGCGGTGAACTCGCACAGCTCGCGCACCGCCACGGTATAGGTCATGGGGCCTCGGTACAGGGAGGCAGGTCGTCTGCAGCCGGCTCACCCAGGTGGGCCTGCGCCAGTTCGTCTTCGCTGCGCAGCGGCGTGGCCTTGCACAGGGCCATCCACACCGCGAAAGGCAGGGCGCAGCTGGCATGGCGCGCGGGGCGCAGTAGCTCGAAGCGGCCATCGTCAAGCCCGCCATGCAGCACCCAGATGCCGAAGTGCTCGGGGATCTCGCCGGGCTCGGCCACACCGGCCGGGAACACGTAGTAGCACTCCTCGCACAGCCACTGGTAGGCCTGGCGCTTGGCGTCGTGGCGCAGGTCCGACAGCAGGTCGGCGCGGCTGTACTTGATCTCGTGCACCATGGGCTGCAGGTAGGCCGGCACCGTGGTGTTGCGCACCGAGAACAGGTCCGGCCGTGCCATGCGCCAGACATTGGCGGCCTTGCGGCTTGCGGGCGTGTCCTCGCTCCACAGCGGGTTGCTGGTTGCCGGAGTCAGCGGCGCAGTTTCCGGGGCCGCACCCTCGATCACGGCGCGCAGCGACAGCTCGCGCCAGACGATGCGGCCCGAGGCCAGCAGGTGCGCGGCAAACTTCTGGCCCAGCCGGTCGTGGGCACTGAGCGCCCGCACGCCACGCTGGCGCGCCTCGGCCAGGGTGCGGATGCCGTCCTCGGTGAGCTTCAGCGTCTCGAAGCCCTCGGGCGAGGTGTGCAGGGCGACCAACTGCGCAGCCAGCAGGTCAATCTCCAGCGCGTCCTTGCAGGGCCAGCCAGCCGAGCGCCAGATCTGCATCAGGCGGGTGCGGTGGAAGCGGGTGATGGTCAGCGCCGTCATGGGGCTCGGGGATTCTTCAAAACACTGATTGTAATTACAGTATTTTCCTCCCTTTCGCCCCTGCCGTCACGTCTTCACGGTGTTGTTACACCGCCGGGAAGCTCACCACTCCGCGAAACTGCCATCCTTGTGGCGCCACACCGGGTTGCGCCAGCGATGGCCTTCGGCGGCGCGTTCGCGTACATAGGCTTCATTGACCTCGATGCCCAGGCCCGGGCCCTGGGGGATGGCGACCATGCCGTCCTGGTACGCAAACACCTCGCCGTTGGACACATAGTCGAGCAGGTCGTTGCTGGCGTTGTAGTGGATGCCCAGGCTCTGCTCCTGGATGAAGGCGTTGTAGCAGACGCCGTCGAGCTGCAGGTTGGCGGCCAGCGCAATCGGCCCCAGCGGGCAGTGCAGGGCCAGGGCCACGTCGTAGGCCTCGGCCATGGAGGCGATCTTGCGTGTCTCGGTGATGCCGCCCGAGTGCGAGGGGTCGGGCTGGATGATGTCCACATAGCCCTCGGACAGCACGCGCTTGAAATCCCAGCGCGAGTACAGCCGTTCGCCCAGCGCGATGGGGGTGGACGATAGGTGCGCCAGTTCCTTCAGGGCCTCGTAGTGCTCGCTGAGCACGGGTTCCTCGATGAACATCAGCCGGTACGGGTCGAGCTCCTTGAACAGCACCTTGGCCATGGGCTTGTGCACGCGGCCGTGGAAGTCCACGGCAATGCCCACGTTGGGGCCCACGGCCTCGCGCACGGCCGCCACGTTCTGCAGGCACTTTTCCACCTTGTCGAAGCTGTCCACATACTGCAGCTCCTCGGTGCCGTTCATCTTCACCGCTGTGAAGCCCCGGTCCACCGCGGCCTTGGCCGCTGCCGCGGTCTCGCCGGGCCGGTCGCCGCCGATCCAGCTGTAGACCTTGATGCGGTCGCGCACGCAGCCGCCGAGCAGCTCGGACACGGGCACGCCCAGGGCCTTGCCCTTGATGTCCCACAGCGCCTGGTCGATGCCGGCCAGTGCGCTCATGTGGATGCCGCCGCCCCGGTAGAAGCCGCCACGGTAGAGCACCGTCCAGTGGTCCTCGATGTGGCGCGGGTCTTTACCGATGAGGTAGTCGCCCAGCTCCTCGATGGCGGCCGCCACGGTGTGGGCCCGGCCTTCGAGCACGGGCTCGCCCCAGCCGACGATGCCCTCGTCGGTCTCGATTTTCAGAAAGCACCAGCGCGGTGGCACCAGGAACGTGGTCAGTCGGGTGATCTTCATGGAAGTCGGCTCGTCGGAAAGGGGAATAGGGTCGATCGGTCAGGAGGTGGCGTAGGACTGGCGCCAGGCCTGCATGAACGCAGCCGCCTGGCGCGCCACGTCCGCCGCGCTGTCGCCGGGCTTGTACAGGGCCGAGCCCAGGCCGAAGCCGCTGGCACCGGCTGCGGCATAGGCCGCAATGCCCTCGGGCGTGATGCCGCCCACGGGCAGCAGCGCAACCGGCGGGCGCAGCACGGCACGCCAGGCCTTGAGCACGGCGGGAGCCAGCGCCTCGGCGGGGAACAGCTTGAGGGCATCGGCCCCGGCTGCCAGCGCCGCATAGGCCTCGGTCAGCGTGGCCACGCCCGGTGCGCAGGCCATGCCGGCCGCCTTGGCGGCGCGGATCACCGCCGCATCGCTGTGCGGCATGACCACGATCTGCCCGCCGGCCGCGGCCACGGCGGCGCAGTCCTCGGGGCGGATGACGGTGCCCGCGCCGATCAGCACCTCGGCCGGCAGCGCGTCGCGCAGCGCGCGGATGCTGGCCAGCGGCTCGGGCGAGTTGAGCGGCACCTCGATGATGCGAAAGCCGGCCTCGCAGAGCGCCTGGCCGATGGGTACCACTTCGGCGGGCGATACGCCGCGCAGGATGGCGACCAGGCCGCAGCTTTGCATGGAGGCGGAAAGAAGGGCGGAAGGAGTCATGCGCATCGTGCAGCTTGTGTGTCGGTAGGGGTCACCAGCGCGGCGGCGGTGGCGATCTGCCACAGCCCCCGCGCGGTGGCGTTGTCGGCCATTTCGGGCGCCGGCAAGCCGTAGGCGGCCAGGGCCAGGGCGTAGCGCCGGCACAGGTCGGGCTCGCCGCAGAGCACCACGTGTGCGTGCGCGGCGCCTGGCGCCTGTTGTGCCGCCAGTGCGGCCACTTCGTGGCCGATCAGCAGGCCCGAGAGGTAGTCCGCCTGGGCCGTGCCGGACAGCGCGCCCGTGAGCCCGAGCGTGCGCGTGCTGAAGATGTGCGAGAGCAGGCCCAGCGAGGCCTCTGCCGAGCGCGCCACTTGCAGGCCGCGCGCAAACGCTGCGTCGTCGGGCGCCTCGGCAGGCTGCATGGTGCGCCCGAGGATGGTGTGTCCGCGCAGCGCCGCAAACACCTCACCGGTCATGAAGGTGTGGAACTGTTCGATGGAGCGGCGGCGCGCCAGTACCCATTTGCTGTGCGTGCCGGGCAGGCCGATCAGCACCGGGGCATCGCCCGGCAGGGCCGAGGCCGCCATCACGCCCAGCACCTGCGTCTCTTCGCCGCGCATCACGTTGGGCAGATCGCCGCGCTGGAGCAGGCCGGGGACGATGTGCACGCGGGGGCCCGCGCTGTGTGCCACCACGGTGAGCCCACGCGCCAGGTGGTCCAGCGAGGCGGGCGATTCGAGGTAGCGGGCTTCGCGCCAGCCCTGGGCGCTGCCGACCATGCCGCAGGCCAGAACTGGGATGCCGGGATGGGCCCGCACCCAATCGCCACAGACATCGTCGAAGGCATGCTCGAAAGCAGCGCCTTGGGTCGCGTGGGCCTGGCCATTGGCTGCGACGGGCAGGTTCATGATGCCCCAGGGGCGCTGGCGCATCTCCTGCACGGTGCCAGCCGCATCGAAGCGGAAGGCGCGCAGCGAACTGGTGCCCCAGTCCAGGCCGATCAGGGCGGCCGCGCCGTTGGAAAGGGCGGTGTTGCTCGTCATTACCGCGCCCAGCGCAGCACCAGCGGGTCGAGCCGGCGCGCGATGTCGATCAGCCCCCGGCGCACCTCGGGGTGCATGGCGGGGAAGGGGTGGCGGCCGGCCTCGCTGGCGATCACGCCGCCTTCCTTCATCAGCGCCTTGGCGGTGAGGATGCCGCCCTGGCGGTTCTCGTGGTTGATGAGCGGCAGCCAGCGCTGGTAGAGCGCGAAGGCCTGGTCGGCATCGCCCTGGCGGTGCGCCTCGAGGATGGGGCGTATGCCATCGGGAAAGCCGCCGCCGGTCATGGCACCGGTGGCGCCAGCGTCGAGGTCGGCCAGCAGGGTGATGGCTTCCTCGCCATCCCAGGGGCCTTCGATGGCGGCGCCGCCCAGGCGGATCAGCTCGCGCAGCTTGCTGGCCGCGCCCGGCACTTCGATCTTGAAGTAGGCCAGGTGTTCGATCTCCTGCGCCATGCGCGCGAGGAACGGGGCCGAGAGCACGGTGCCGCTGGCCGGCGCGTCCTGCACCATGATGGGAATGGTGATGGCATCCGACACCCGGGCATAGAACTCGTAGATCTGCGCCTCGGGCACGCGGAAGGTGGCGCCGTGGTAGGGCGGCATCACCATCACCATGGCGGCGCCCATGTCCTGCGCGGCGCGGCTGCGCTCGGCGCATACGTGGGTGCCGTAGTGGGTGGTGGTGACGATCACGGGCACGCGGCCGGCCACATGCTCCAGCGACAGGCGGGTGAGCGTTTCGCGCTCGGCGTCCGACAGCGAGAATTGCTCGGAGAAGTTGGCCAGGATGCACAGGCCGTCCACGCCAGCGTCGATCATGAAGTCGAGGCAGCGCTTCTGGCTTTCGATGTCCAGCGTTCCGCCCTTATGAAAGGTGGTGGGCACCACGGGGAAGATGCCGCGGTAGCGGGGAGATGTGGGGATAGAGGTTGCAGGCATGGGGTCTACAGGTCAATGTTCAGTGCGAGTGGCGCGGTACGGCAGCACCCCGGCAGCCGACGAGGAAGTCGAAGTCGCAGCCCTCATCGGCCTGCAAAACATGGTCCACATACAGGCGCTGGTAGCCGCCGCGCCCGCCCATGTCGGTATTGGCCAGCGCGGCCAGGCGTGCGTCCAGCTCTTCGTCGCTGATATCGAGGTGCAGGCGGCCCTGCTCGCAGTCGAGTTCGATGAAATCACCGTCGCGCACGGCGGCGAGCGGGCCCCCCGCAGCCGCCTCGGGCGCCACATGCAGCACCACCGTGCCGTAGGCCGTGCCGCTCATGCGCGCGTCGGAGATGCGCACCATGTCCTTCACGCCCTGGCGCAACAGCTTCGGGGGCAGGCCCATGTTGCCCACCTCGGCCATGCCGGGGTAGCCCTTGGGGCCGCAGTTCTTCATCACCATCACGCAGCTGGCGTCGATGTCCAGGTCTTCATCGACGATGCGCTCCTTGTAGTGCTCCAGGTTCTCGAACACCACGGCACGCCCCCGGTGCTTGAGCAGTTCGGGCGATGCCGCCGAGGGCTTGAGCACCGCGCCGCGCGGCGACAGGTTGCCGCGCAGGATGCAGATGCCTCCATCGGCAATCAGCGGGTTGTCGATCGGGCGGATCACCTCGTCGTTGTACTGCGGCGCCTCGCGCACGTTGTCCCACAGGCTCTTGCCGTTGACGGTGAGCGCGCCAGGGTGGGGCAGCAGGCCGTTCTCGCCCAGGCGGCGCAGCACCGCGGGCAGGCCGCCCGCGTAGTAGAACTCCTCCATCAGGAAGCGGCCCGAGGGCTGCAGGTCCACCAGCGTGGGCGTGCCGCGGCCGATGCGCGTCCAGTCTTCCAGGTCCAGCTGCACGCCGATGCGGCCGGCGATGGCTTTCAAGTGGATCACGGCGTTGGTGGAGCCGCCGATGGCCGCATTGGTGCGGATGGCATTTTCAAACGCCCCGCGCGTGAGGATCTTCGAGAGAGTGAGCCCTTCGTGCGCCATCTCTACGATGCGCCGGCCCGACATGTGCGCCAGCACATAGCGGCGCGAGTCCACGGCCGGGATGGCCGCATTGTGCGGCAGCGAGGTGCCCAGCGACTCGGCCATGCAGGCCATGGTGCTGGCCGTGCCCATGGTGTTGCAGGTGCCGGCCGAGCGCGACATGCCGGCTTCCGCCGCGAAGAACTGGTGCTCGTTGATCTCGCCGGCCTTCAGCGATTCGTGCAGCCGCCACACGGCCGTGCCCGAGCCGATGTCCTTGCCGTCGAGCTTGCCGTTGAGCATGGGCCCGCCCGTGACCACGATGGCTGGCACGTCGCAGCTGGCCGCGCCCATCAGCAGGGCAGGGGTGGTCTTGTCGCAGCCGACCAGCAGCACCACCGCGTCGATGGGGTTGCCGCGGATGGCTTCCTCCACGTCCATGCTGGCCAGATTGCGCGTGAGCATGGCCGTGGGGCGCAGGTTGGACTCGCCGTTGGAGAACACCGGGAACTCGACCGGAAAGCCTCCCGCCTCGTAGATGCCGCGCTTGACATGCTCAGCGATCTTGCGAAAGTGGGCATTGCAGGGCGTGAGTTCGGACCAGGTGTTGCAGATGCCGATGATGGGGCGGCCGTCGAATTCATGGTCCGGGATGCCCTGGTTCTTCATCCAGCTGCGGTACATGAAGCCGTTCTTGTCGGCGGTGCCGAACCATTCGGCGGAGCGAAGCTTGCGCGGGGAGGTGGTCATGGTTGTTTTTGGGGGAAAGGGAGATGCGGGGTCACTTGGAAGTGCGGTGCGTCAGCAGGCGCTGCAGCAGGCAGAAAACGAAGAGCAGCACGCCGACGACGATGCGCGTCCACCACGAGCTGAGCGTGCCGTCAAAGGAAATCAGGGTCTGGATGATTCCGAGCATCAGCACGCCGAACAGGGTGCCGGCCACGTAGCCCACGCCGCCTGTGAGCAGGGTGCCGCCGATCACCACGGCGGCGATGGCATCGAGCTCCATGCCCGTGGCGTGCAGGCCGTAGCCCGAGAGCATGTAGAAGGTGAACACCACGCCGGCCAGCGCCGAGCACAGGCCCGACAGCGTGTACACGCCGATCACCGTGGCGCGCACCGGCAGGCCCATGAGCACGGCCGAATGCTCGTTGCCGCCCACGGCATACACGTTGCGGCCAAACGGCGTGCAGTGCGCGACGAAGATGGCGGCCAGCAGCACGGCCATTGCGATCAGCGCGCCCAGCGAGAGCGAGGCACCCTCCCACAGTTCGAGGCGCCACTGCGCCATCGCGGAATAGGCCTCGTCGGCCATGCTGATCGAGTCGATGCTGATCAGGTAGCACAGGCCGCGCGCGAGGAACATGCCCGCCAGCGTCACGATGAAGGGCTGCAGCCGAAAGCGCTCGATCAGAAAGCCCATGAAGGCCCCGAACACCGTGCCCATGAGCAGCACCAGCGGGATGGCTGCGAATGGGCTCCAGTGGTGGTGCTCCACCAGGCTGGCCAGCACCATGGTGGTCAGCGCCACCACCGAGCCCACCGACAGGTCGATGCCGCCGGAGAGGATCACAAAGGTCATGCCCACCGCGACGATGATCAGAAAGGCGTTGTCGATCAGCAGGTTCAGGAACACCTGGGCCGAGAAGAAGCCGGTGTAGAGCACCGAGCCCGCCGTGGCCATGGCCATGAACAGCGCGATGGTGGCCGCCAGTGGCAGGTACTTGGGGTTCAGGCGCATGCGGGTGGGCGTGGTTGTGCGGGCTGGCGCGTCGGCGGCGGGCGCCGCATCCAGGGTGGGGCTGTGTCCGCCGCTCATGACAGGGCTCCCCCGGCCGCGGGCCGGCGTACCAGGGCGCCGATCTGCGCGCGGAAGTCGGGCGACTGCAGCAGCATCACGATGAACACCACCACGGCCTTGACCACCAGGTTGATTTCGGGCGGCACGCCCAGCGAGTAGATGGCGTAGGTCAGCGTCTGGATGATGAGCGCGCCGATCACGCTGCCCACCAGGCTGAAGCGTCCTCCGGTCAGTGCCGTGCCGCCCAGCGTCACCGCCAGGATGGCATCGAGCTCCAGCATCTGGCCGGCGTTGTTGGCATCGGCGCTCTTCACGTTGGAGCTGATGAGCAGCCCGGCGATGCCCGCACACACGCCGCAGAAGGTGTAGGCCGCCACGACCAGGCGGCGCGACTGCACGCCGGCCACGCGCGCCGCCGTGGGGTTGATGCCCACGGCCTGGACGAACAGGCCCAGCGCCGTGCGCGTGACCGCCAGGTACAGCCCGGCAAACACGGCGGCCAGCACGAACAGCGAAAACGGCAGGCCCAGCAGGTAGCCCCCGCCCAGGAAGAAGAAGGGCGCGTAGTAGATGGTGATGATCTGCCCGTCGGTGATCAACTGCGCAATGCCCCGGCCGGCCACCATCAGGATCAGCGTGGCGATGATGGGCTGCATGCCCACCTTGGCCACCAGCAGGCCGTTCCACAGCCCGCACAGGGCCGCCACGCCGATGGCGCCCAGGATGGCCAGCGGCAGGGGAAAGCGGCTCTCGCCGCCCGAGACCGAGCCGCCGATCATCCAGGCGCCCACGGCGGCGGCGATGGCCACCACCGCGCCCACCGAAATGTCGATGCCGCGCGTGGCGATCACCATGGTCATGCCCAGTGACACCAGCGCCAGGGGTGCCGCACGGTTGAGGATGTCGACCAGGCTGCCGTAGAAGTGGCCATCGCGCCACTCGACATGCAGGAAGCTGGCGTTGAACGCCGTGTTCACGGCCAGCAGCAGGGCCAGCGTGACCAGCGGCCAGGTGAGCCGGTGGCGCAGCGCAGCGGCCAGCAGAGAAGAGGAGGGGGAGGGTGCGTCAGGCATTTTCGGCGGCAATCAGTTCGTACACGGCTTCTTCGCTGCTGCCTGCAGGCAGCTCGCCGACCTTGCGGCGGTCGCGCAGCACCACGATGCGGTGCGCCACGCGCACCACCTCGCTCATTTCGGAGGAGATGAAGACCACGGCCATGCCGGCATCGGCCAGGCACATGATCTGCTCCATGATTTCCTGCTTGGCCGCCACGTCGATACCGCGCGTGGGCTCGTCCAGGATCAACAGGCGCGGCTCGATCGCCATCCAGCGCGCCAGAATCGCCTTTTGCTGGTTGCCGCCCGAAAGCAGTGCGATGGGCGTGTCCACGCTGCTGGTCTTGATGCCCAGGAGCTTTACATAGCGCTCGGCAATCGCGGTCTGTTCGGCTCGCGACAGAAAGCGGCCCATGCCCATGCGCGCCTGCAGCGCCAGGGCGATGTTTTCGCGCACCGAGAGCTCGGCGACGATGCCATCGGTCTTGCGCTCCTCGGGGCACAGGGCCAGGCCTGCGCGGATCGCATCCATGGGATTGGAGAAGGTGACGGCACGGCCATCGATGTGCAGCACGCCCTTGTCGGGCGCCTGCAGACCGAACAGCAGCCGTGCCAGCTCTGTGCGGCCCGATCCCAGCAGGCCCGCCAGGCCCACTACCTCGCCGGCACGTACCTTCAGGTCTATGGGCTGCAACTGCCCGCTCTGGCCCAGGCCTTGCGCCTCCAGCAGGGCCGGCGCCGCGTCGTCGAACACGGGGATCACCGGTGGCTCGGTGCACTGCGCTGCCAGCTCGCGCCCCAGCATGGCGGCAATCAGGGCCTGCGGGCCCAGGTCACCCACGGCCCATTCGCCCACCCAGGCGCCGTTGCGCAGCACCGTGATGCGGTCCGAAACGGCATACACCTGGTTCAGGAAATGGGTCACGAAGACGATGGCCAAGCCCTCGCCGCGCAGCCGGCGCAGCACCTCGAAGAGCTTTTGCACCTCGTCGTCGTCCAGGCTGGAGGTGGGTTCGTCCAGGATCAGCACCTTGGCCTCGATGCTCAGCGCCCGGGCAATGGCCACCAGTTGCTGCACGGCCACCGGGTAGTCCGAGAGCAGTCGCGTGACATCGATGGACAGTCCGATGCGCGCAACCAGATCGCGCGCGCGCTGGTGCAGCGTGGCCCAGTCGATGCGAAAGCCCTGGGCGATGCCGCAACGCGGGTAGCGGCCGGCAAAGATGTTCTCGGCCACCGACAGGTTGGGGCAGAGGTTGACCTCCTGGTACACGGTGCTGATGCCCAGGCGCTGCGCGGCCAGCGGCGAATCGGGCCACACGGCCTGGCCGGCCAGGCGCATCTGGCCGCCGCTGGCTTCGAGCACGCCGGTCAGCACCTTGATCAGCGTGGACTTGCCCGCGCCGTTCTGGCCCATTAGCGCGTGGATTTCGCCCGGGTACAGGTTGAGGTGCACGTCGCGCAGCACGGGGATGCCCGAGAAATGCTTGTGGATGCCCGTGAGTTCCAGCACGGGAGCAAGGGCGTGAACGGCGGCCGCGTCCATGGCTTTCAGGCCTTGTTCTTGTTGTAGACGTCGACCAAGACCGCGGCCAGCAGCACCACACCCTTGATGACCTGCTGGTAGTCGATGCCGATGCCCAGGATGGACATGCCGTTGTTCATCACCCCCATCACGAAGGCGCCGATCACCGCGCCCATGACCTTGCCCACGCCGCCCGAGGCCGAGGCACCGCCGATGAAGCAGGCGGCGATCACGTCGAGCTCGAACCCCAGGCCCGCCTTGGGCGTGGCCGTGTTCAGCCGCGCGGCGAACACCAGGCCGGCCAGGGCGGCCAGCACGCCCATGTTGATGAAGGCGTAGAACGACAGCCGCTCGGTCTTGATGCCCGAGAGCTTGGCCGCTTTTTCGTTGCCGCCCATTGCGTAGATGCGCCGCCCAATGGTGGTGCGGCTGGTGACGAAGTCGAACAGCACGATCAGCAGCGCCATGACCACCAGCACGTTGGGCAGGCCCTTGTACGAGGCGAGCAGGTAGGCAAAATAGACCAGCAGCGCCGCGAAAACGGCGGTGCGCGCCACGAAGAAGGCCAGCGGCTCGGCCTGCACGCCGTGCTTGAGGCGGTTGGCCCGCGCCCGCACGCCGGCCACGGCCAGCGCCACGGCCACGGCCACGCCCAGCAGCAGCGAGGTGAGCTTGAGCCCCTCCACGCTGAACAGGTCCGGGATGAAGCCCGAGCTGAGCAGTTGGAACTCGGCAGGGAACGGCCCCACCGACTGCCCGGCCAGCAGCGCCAGCGCCAGGCCCTTGAACACCAGCATGCCCGCCAGCGTGACAATGAAGGACGGAATGCGCGAGAAGGCCACGAACCAGCCCTGCAGCCCTCCGATGATGCCGCCGCACAGCAGGCACACCAGCGATGCGGGCAGAAAGTGCCAGTGGTACTCCACCATCAGCACCGCCGCCAGCGCGCCGATGAAGCCGCAGACCGAGCCCACCGACAGGTCGATGTGCCCGGCCACGATCACCAGCAGCATGCCCAGCGCCATGATCACGATGTAGCTGTTCTGCAGCAGCAGGTTGGTCAGGTTGAGCGGCTGCATCAGCGTGCCGTCGGTCATGTACTGGAAGAAGCCCATGATGGCCACCAGCGTGATCAGCATGCCGTACTCACGGAAGTTGTGCTTGATGTGTTCGAGCAGCGGCTTGTCGTGGTGGGCCAGTGCCTCGGCAGGAACGCTGGCAAGCGTGGCGGTAGGGGAGGGGGTCATTGGGGTCATCTCAACTGGCTTTCACGATCGCGCGCATGATTTTTTCTTGAGAAGCATCGGCGGTGGGCATTTCGGCCACGAAACGGCCCTCGTTCATCACGTAGATGCGGTCCGTTATGCCCAGCAGCTCGGGCATTTCCGAAGAGATCACGATCACGCACTTGCCCTCGGCCGCCATCTGGGCGATCAGGGTGTAGATCTCATACTTGGCGCCCACGTCGATGCCGCGCGTGGGCTCGTCGAGGATGAGCACCTCGGGATTGGTGAAGAGCCACTTGCCCAGCACCACCTTCTGCTGGTTGCCGCCCGAGAGGTTCACGGTCTTCTGGTCCACGCCCGAGCAGCGGATGCGCAACTTGCGCCGGTAGTCCTGCGCGATCTGGTGCTCGCGCCCATGGTCCATCACCGTGGCGGTGGAGATGCCGCCCAGGTTGGCCAGCGAGACGTTGAACTGGATGTCTTCATTGAGCACCAGGCCGTTGCCCTTGCGGTCCTCGGTGACGTAGGCCAGGCCATGGTGCACGGCCTTCTCCACCGTGCCGACGTCGATCTCCCGGCCGTTCAGCAGCACCTGGCCGCTGATGCGCTGGCCCCAGGATTTGCCGAAGATGCTCATCGCCAGTTCGGTGCGGCCCGCGCCCATGAGGCCGGCGATGCCGACGATCTCGCCGCGGCGCACAGAGAGGTCGACGCCCTTGATGACCTCGCGCTCGGCGTGCTGCGGGTGGTGGGCGTGCCAGTTGCGCACCTCGAACACGGTGGGGCCGATGTCGGGCTGGCGCGGCGGGTAGCGGTCGGCCATCTCGCGGCCCACCATGGCCTTGATCACGCGGTCCTCGCTGACCAGGCCGGTGCGGCAGTCGAGCGACTCGACCGTGCTGCCGTCGCGCAGCACGGTGATGGCATCGGCCACGCGCGATATTTCGTTGAGCTTGTGCGAGATCAAAATGCAGGTGATGCCCTGCTTCTTGAGCTCCAGCAGCAGGTCCAGCAGCGCCTGGCTGTCGTTCTCGTTGAGGCTGGCCGTGGGTTCGTCCAGGATCAACAGGCGCACCTGGCGCGACAGCGCCTTGGCAATCTCCACCAGCTGCTGCTTGCCCACGCCCAGGTGGGTGACCAGGGTCTCGGGCGACTCCTTGAGCCCCACCTTTTTCAGCAGGGCCTGGGCCTTGCTGTGCGCGGCCATCCAGTCGATCACGCCATGGCGCGCCGTCTCGTTGCCCAGGAAGATGTTTTCGGCAATGGACAGCAGCGGCACCAGCGCCAGTTCCTGGTGGATGATGATCACACCCAGGTGCTCGCTGTCGCGGATGCCGCCGAACTGGCGCTCCTGGCCTTCGAAGACGATCTCGCCGCTGTAGCTGCCGTGCGGGTAGACGCCCGAGAGCACCTTCATCAGCGTGGACTTGCCCGCGCCGTTCTCGCCGACGATGGCGTGGATCTCGCCGGCGCGCACGTTCAGGTTCACCTGGTTGAGTGCGACCACGCCGGGGAAGGTTTTGCGGATGTTCCGCATTTCAAGAATCATGGACTGGGCTCGTGCAGGAAGCGCTGCGGGCTTCCTCTGTTGTCTCACGTGGCCCTGGTACCAGGGGAGATGCGCTGCCTCCCCTGGCCCAGGCCTGGGTTACTTGACTTGCGATTCCTTGTAGTAGCCGCTGCCCACCAGTACCGCGTTCCAGTTGGACGCATCGACCGACACCGGCTTGAGCAGGTACGACGGAACCACCTTCTCGCCGTTGTTGTAGGTCTTGGTGTCGTTGATCTCGGGCTGCTTGCCCGAGAGCGTGGCGTCCACCATGTTGGCGGCGACCTTGGCCAGTTCGCGCGTGTCCTTGAACACGGTGGAGAACTGCTCGCCCTTGAGGATGGACTTGACCGAGGGGATCTCCGCGTCCTGGCCGCTCACCACCGGGCAGGGCTGCTGCGCCGTGCAGTAGCCCACGCCCTTGAGCGACGACAGGATGCCGATGGACAGGCCGTCGTAGGGCGAGAGCACGGCGTGCACCTTGTCCTTGCCGTAGTAGGCCGAGAGCAGGTTGTCCATGCGGGCCTGGGCCACCGAGCCATCCCAGCGCAGTGTGCCCACCTTGTTCATGCCCAGCTGCTTGCTGCGCACCACCAGCTTGCCGCTGTCGATGTAGGGCTTGAGCACGCTCATGGCGCCGTCGTAGAAGAAGAAGGCGTTGTTGTCGTCGGGCGAGCCACCGAAGAGTTCGATGTTGAACGGGCCCTTGCCCTGCTTCACGCCCAGCTTGTCGACGATGGAGCTGGCCTGCAGAACGCCGACCTGGAAGTTGTCGAAGGTGGCGTAGTAGTCCACGTTCTTCGAGCCCTTGATCAGGCGGTCATAGGCGATGACCTTCACGCCCTTGTCGGCCGCGCTCTGCAGCACGCGCGAGAGGGTGGTGCCGTCGATGGAGGCGATCACCAGCACCTTGGCGCCCTTGGTGATCATGTTCTCGATCTGCGCGAGCTGGTTGGGGATGTCGTCGTCCGCGTACTGCAGGTCGGTCTTGTAGCCGCGCTCCTTGAGCACCTTGACCATGTTGTCACCGTCGGCGATCCAGCGGGCCGAGGACTTGGTGGGCATGGAGATGCCGATGCTGCCCTTGTCCTGGGCCAGTGCCAGCGGTGCGGCCCCCATGGCGGCCAGGGCCACGGTGGCCAGTACGGTCTTGAAAATGGTGCGTTTCATCAATTTGTCTCCTGTTTTTCTGGTTTTCTGCCCGGCCCTCGTACACCTCCTGTGGCGCGCGGGGCCGGCCTCCTGCCGTGCTGCCGGCTCTACACCGGCAGCAGCGGCATCAATACTTGCGTTTCGGGAACTCCGCGGCGGCCACTTCCATCGGGAAGATGCCTTCCTCGGTCACGATGCGCTTTTGCACCGCCTTGCCGGCCTTGATGTCCTTGACGGCGGTCATCAGCTGCGGGCCCAGCAGGGGGCTGCATTCCACGCTCACATTGAGCTTGCCGGCGATCATGGCCTCGAAGGCGCCCTTGACCGCATCGATGGAGATGATGGTGATGTCCTTGGCGGGCTTCATGCCGGCCTCTTCGATGGCCTGGATGGCGCCGATGGCCATGTCGTCGTTGTGCGCGTAGAGCACGTTGATCTTCTTGCCCTCGGCCTTGAGGAAGGCTTCCATCACCTCCTTGCCCTTGGCGCGCGTGAAGTCG
Source organism: Acidovorax sp. LjRoot66 (assembly GCF_964253305.1). NCBI lineage: Bacteria > Pseudomonadati > Pseudomonadota > Betaproteobacteria > Burkholderiales > Comamonadaceae > Acidovorax > Acidovorax sp. LjRoot66. The sequence goes on along the minus strand of NZ_CAXUQU020000001.1, from coordinate 4,497,698 downwards.
CCGGTCTGCGAGCGCAGGATCTTGAACTTGGGGTCGGCCTTGACGATTTCCTCGAAGCCCTTCTTGCGGTCGATGGCCGGGGCCGAGCCCACGGTGCCCTGCAGTTCGACGATGTTGACGTCGCCCTTCTGGTCCTTCATCTTGTCCACCAGCCAGCGGCCGGCCTTGCGGCCTTCTTCCACGAAGTCCGAGCCCATGAAGGTCACGTACAGTGACTGGTCCTTGACGTTGACCGAGCGGTCGGTCAGCACCACGGGGATCTTGGCGGCCTTGGCCTCGCGCAGCACGTTTTCCCAGCCCGACTCGACCACCGGCGAGAAGGCGATCACGTCCACCTTCTGCGCGATGAAGGAGCGGATGGCCTTGATCTGGTTCTCCTGCTTCTGCTGCGCGTCGGAGAACTTGAGCTCGATGCCGGCCTCCTTGGCGGCGGACTTGATCGACTCGGTATTGGCGGTGCGCCACTCGCTCTCGGCACCCACCTGGCTGAAGCCCAGCACGATGGGTTTCTGGGCCCAGGCGGCGCCCGGGAGCAGCCCGGCCACGGGGGCGCAGGCAAGGGCGGATACGAGGGTCCGGCGGTTCAGTTTCATCATTTGTCTCCTGTCTGTTGTTGACGCTGTTGTGAAATGCGATGCGACTGCGGGGGAAAGAACCAACGCTTCAGGCCAGCATGTAGCCGGTCTTGACGGTGGTGTAGAACTCGGCGGCATAGCGGCCCTGCTCGCGCGGGCCGTGGCTGGAATCCTTGCGCCCGCCAAAGGGCACATGGAAGTCCACCCCCGCCGTGGGCAGGTTGACCATGGTCATGCCGACCACGGCGTTGCGCTTGAAATGCATGGCGTGCTTGAGCGAGGTGGTGCAGATGCCCGCGCACAGGCCGTAGGGCGTGTCATTGGCCAGTGCCAGCGCATGCTCGTAGTCATCGGCGCGCAGCACGCAGGCTACCGGGCCGAAGATCTCCTCACGCGCAATGCGGTGCTCGGGCTTGGCCAGGAACAGCGCCGGGGCCATGTAGTGCCCGGGCGTGGCGCGCTCGAGCCGCTCGCCGCCCCAGACATGCTGGGCGCCCTCGCTCCGGGCGATCTCCACATAAGAGAGGTTCTGCTCCAATTGGCTGGCATCGGCGACCGGGCCCATCTCGGTGCCGCGCTCCAGCGCATGGCCCACCTTTAGGGCCACGAGCCGCTGGCGCAGCCGGTCCACGAAGGCATCGTGCACGCTGGCTTCGACGATCAGCCGGCTCGATGCCGTGCAGCGCTGGCCGGTGGAGAAGTACGAGCCCTGCAGCGCGCAGTCGATGGCCTGTTCCATGTCGGCGTCGGCCAGTACCACCAGGGGGTTCTTGCCGCCCATCTCCAGCTGCACCTTGGCACGGCGCGCCGTGGCGGATTGGAGGATGCGTTCTCCGGTATCGACCGATCCCGTAAAGCTGATCGCATTCACCAGCGGGTGGTCCACCAGGGTCTGGCCCACCTCGCGGCCGCTGCCCATGAGCAGGTTGAACACGCCGGCCGGCAGGCCGCAGCGGCTGATGATCTCGGCCAGCGCCCAGCCGCAGGTCGCCACCAGCTCGGCCGGCTTGAACACCACCGTGTTGCCATAGGCCAGGGCGGGGGCGATCTTCCAGGCCGGGATCGCAAACGGAAAGTTCCAGGGCGCGATGATGCCGACCACGCCCACGGGTTCGCGGGTCACGTCCACCTGCACGCCCTGGCGCACCGAGGCCATGAGCTCACCCGGAATGCGCAGCGCCTCGCCGGCAAAGAACTTGAAGATCTGGCCGGCGCGGGCCACCTCGGCCACGGCCTCGGGCAGGGTCTTGCCCTCCTCGCGGGCCAGCAGGGTTCCGAGCTGGTCCTTGCGCGCCAACAGCTCGCTGCCAATGTGGTCGAGCACGTCGGCGCGCCGCTGGGGGCTGCTCTGGCTCCAGTGGGGCAGGGCGTCGGCGGCGGCGCGGATTGCGCGCTCGGTCTGGTTGCGGTCGGCCCGGGCGTACTCGGCCACCACCTCACGGGTGTCCGACGGGTTGGTGCTCACCCCGGTGGTGGTGCCGATCTCCCAGCGCCCATTGATCAGGTGCCGGGGGTTTTGCTGCGTATCGCCGAGTTTCATGGGGACCTTGGAAAGAACCTTGGTGCTGGTGTGCGGCAAAGTCTAAGATCGATTTAGATATCAATCTAATAGTTTTTTTGACAAAATAGATATACGTCTACGCATTCTGGAAAACCCCATGAGCACCTACAACCACTGGTTCATTCGCGCACGCCTGAAGACGCGCCAGCTGCTCTTGCTGGTGGCCCTGGCCGAAGAGGGCAACATCCACCGCGCGGCCCAGGTGCTCAGCATGACGCAGCCGGCCGCGTCCAAGCTGCTCAAGGACCTGGAGGACGTGCTGGAGGTCTCGCTGTTCGAGCGCCTGCCCCGCGGCATGCGCCCCACCTGGTATGGCGAGACCATGATCCGCCACGCGCGCATGGCGCTGGCCAGCCTGAACCAGGCGCATGTGGAGCTGGCGGCCCTCAAGACCGGGCATTTCGGCCAGGTGGGCATCGGGGCCATCACCTCGCCGGGCCTGAGCCTGCTGCCCGCCGCCGTGGCCCTGGTCAAGCAGGAGCACCCGAGCCTGCGCATCTCGCTCGACATCGAGACCAGCCCGGTGCTGATGGACCGGCTGGAGCAGGGCAAGCTCGATATCCTCGTGGGCCGCCTGTTCGAAGAGCACGACAAGGCCAACCTGCGCTACGAGCCGCTGAGCGAGGAACTGGTCTGCGCTGTGACCCGACCGGGCCATCCGCTGTCGGGCATGGCCGGGCTGACCCTGCGTGACGTGCTGGCCGCCGGCTGGATCGTGCCGCCCGCAGGCAGCGTGCTGCGCCACCGGTTCGATCTGATGTTCCAGCAGGACGGGCTGGCCCCGCCGGTCAACGTGGTGGAGACGGCGGCCCTGCTGTTCATGACGCGCATGCTGCAGCAAAGCGACATGATCGCCGTGGTCGGCGCCGACGTGGCGCACTACTACGCATCGCACGGCATGGTGGCGGTGCTGCCGCTGGCCATGCCCTGCCACATGGATGCCTTCGGCATCATCACCCGCACCGACCGGCTGCTGTCGCCGGCCGCCAAGGTGATGATGAAGGCCCTCAAGCAGACCAGCCTGGTGCAGTACGGGCGCCGGCTCGAAAACGGAGACTAGGTACTGCCCTCTGAATGAACCTCATTCATTCCAAGGCTGGTCGGTACTGTCGCAGCCTAGGCCAGGACCGCCGCGCAAGGGCCGCCCCGCCGCGCTGGCGGTGTCCCCCTTCCCGAATGGCGCAGCCATTCGAGAGAAGGGGTGAAGGCGCGAAGCGACTCAGGGGGATGGTCCGAATTACACCCAGCCGGCGTCGACCTTGAATTCCTGGGCGGTGCACATGGCACCATCGTCCGAGGCCAGGAACAGCACCATGCGCGCGATGTCGTGCGGGCGCAGCTTGTCGGGCAGGCACTGGTTGCGCGCGATCTCCTGCTCGCCCTCGGCATCGAGCCAGAGCTTGATCTGGCGCTCGGTCATCACCCAGCCGGGCGACACGGTGTTGATGCGGATGCGGTCCTGCCCCAGGGTGCGCGCCAGGCCGCGCGTGAGTCCGTTTACCGACGACTTGGCAATGGCATAGCAGGGGTAGCCCGAGCCTTTGCCCTGCCAGCCCGTGGAGCCCAGGTTGACCACCGAGCCCGCGCCCAGGCGGCGCATGCCGGGCACCACGGCCTGGATGGCGAAGAAGGCCGGGCGCTCGTTGATGGCCATGCGCTCGTCGTAGTAGTCGGGCGTGACCGACTCCAGCGTGTGGCGGTCATCGCTGGCCACGTTGTTGACCAGCACCGAGAAATCACCCAACGCGCCTGCTGCCTCGGCCACGGCCGCCTGCAGTGCGGCGATGTCGCGCACGTCGCACACCTGCCACCACGGGCGCTCGTGGCCTGCGTCCACGAGTTGTTGGGCCAGCGCTTCGCTGGCTTCGCGCGCTACGTCCACGAAGGCCACGCGCGCACCCTGTTCGGCGAACGCGGCGACGATGGCAGCGCCGATACCACTGCCGCCGCCGGTGATGAAGACCGAGCGGCCTTGCAAGCTCGGAAAGCGGGCGAGCGTGGCGGGCTGTGAGGGGATATGGATACCAGTTGTCATTGCAATTTGTATATCAAAAAATTCCAAAAATAATCATTCCATGCATCAATTGACGTTGATAAGATGCCCGGCGTCAAGAGGCAGGCAGGTAAACAACAAACAGGAGACCAGCTTTGAGCAACCAGAGTCCCATGGCAGCGTCCGCTGCGTCGCGATTTCCCGTCCCCACCCTCACGGGGCCCCTGCGCTGCGTGGTCGAAGCCGATGCGCAGCTGGGGGAGGGGCTTGTATGGTCCGTGCGGGAGCAGGTGGTGTATTGGCTCGACATCCTGGGCTGCCGCCTGTACCGGCTGGACCCGGCCACGGGCCTGCAGACGCAGTGGAGCTTCAACGAAGAGATATCGGCCTTGGCCGAGCGCCGGGACGCGCCCGGTCTGATCATCACCCTGCGGCGCGGCTTTGCCCTGTTCGACCCCGCCACCGACAGCGCCCCGCATTGCCTGCACCAGCCCGCAGCCGAGCTGCCGGGCAACCGCTTCAACGATGGCAAGTGCGACGCCGGGGGCCGCTTCTGGGGCGGCAGCATGGACTTTGACTGCAAGCTGCCCACCGGTGCGCTCTACCGCTACGACCCCGACGGCCGCTGCACGTGCCACGACGAGGGCTTCGTGGTGACCAACGGGCCCACCTGGGCGAGCGCGAATGGCCGCGAGTGCCTGTACTTCAACGACACCCTGAGCGCCATCACCTGGCGCTACGACTTCGATGCGGCGGCCGGCACCATCTCCAACAAACAGGTGTGGAAGCGCTACACCCCTGAGGAGGGCCTGCCCGACGGCATGACCACCGACGCCCTGGGCCGCATCTGGATCGCCCACTGGGGCGGCCACTGCGTGAGCTGCCACGACCCCGAGACGGCCGAGGAACTGGGCCGCGTGGTGCTGCCCGCCAGCCAGGTCACCACCTGCGCCTTTGGCGGGGCGGACCTGCGCACGCTGTTCATCACCACCGCGCGGGTGGGTCTCACGCCGGCGCAACTTGCTACCGAGCCGCTGGCCGGCAGCGTGTTTGCCGTGGAGATCGACAGCCCCGGCGTACCCGCTCATCTGTTCGGCGGTTGACCCTTTTCACGAGAGCTTGCACATGAGCGAAACCACCCATCCCACCACCTGGCTGAGCCATGCGGGCCAGCACCTGGGGCTGGTCCCCTCCCTGGGCGGCAGCGTGGCCGCCTGGCAGATCGACGCCCCGGAGCAACCCGGGGGCCGGCTCGACCTCTGGCGCCCCTGGGACGGTGCCACCCCTGACCTGTACCAGCTGGCCTCGTTTGCCATGGTGCCCTGGTCCAACCGCATCAGCGGCGGCGGCTTCACGCACGCCGGGCAGTTCCATCCCATGCAGCCCAACCGGGCAGGCGAGCCGTATCCCATCCACGGCGATGGCTGGCTGCAGCCGTGGGTGCTGTCGCAGCCCGCCCCGGACACGCTGCAGATGCAGCTGCGCTCGGAGCGCTTCGAAGGCAACCCCTACGACTACGAATCGGTGCAGACCTTTCGCCTGGTGGAGGGCGGGCTGGACCAGCATGTGCTGGTGCGCCACCTCGGCGCCGAGCCGCTGCCCTACGGCATTGGCGTGCACCCCTGGTTTCCGCGCACGCCGGGCACACGCGTCAGCGCACCGGTGCAGGCCGTCTGGCTGTGCGGCAACGACCCGTTGCCGACCGAACACACCCGGCAGTTCCCTGAAGGCTGGGACCTGAATGCCGGCGTCTCGGCCCATGGCACCCTGATCGACAACGGCTACACCGGTTGGGGTGGCACGGCGCAGATCGACTGGCCCGAGCACGGCCTGCGGCTGACCGCCCGCATGCCCGACTTCGGTGCCGATGGCGGCGCCGGGCAGCACTTTTGCCTCATCTACCGCCCACCGCAGGGCCCGGCCTTCTGCTTCGAGCCCATCACCCAGCCCATCGATGCCTTTCACCTGGCGGGGCAGCCAGGGCTGCGCGTGCTGGAGCAGGGGGAGTCGTTTGCGCTGAACGTGCAGTGGCGCTACGGCCGGCTGGCCGTTGGCTAGCAACAGGCGATTTCCGTCGGATCAGTCCACCTCTGCCTGGCGACCCAGAAGCCTGTCCACCGCTGCGCGCAGCGCCAGCAAGGACGTGGTGTTGAGCACGAACACCACGAAGCCTTCGATCTGGCTGCTGAGCAGCTCGAAGCGGATGTGCAGGAACACCACCAGGTGGTTCTGGATGCGCGTGCCCAGAATGGTGCGGCTGTCACCGACATCGACACGGGGCGGGCTCAGCTCGAACTCGTTGCCCAGCAGGTCGGCCAGGGTGGCGAGGCAGGCGCTGAGCATCACGTTGCCCAGCTCGGTCATGGCATCCTGCTCGATGGCGCTCAGGTCCTCGCCGGGCAGGCTCTGGCCCGCGACGATGCGGACGATCTCCAGGCTCTTGTCGCCCGGAAAGATCAGCAGCGCGTCGCCGCTGAACACGCCCCGGAAGGGTTGGCGAACCCCGTACATGGTGCTGCCGGCGGTGCCCAACTGCTGCGCCGCTTCGCTCACCGTGAAAATGCTCACGTGCGGCACCGACAACAGCACCTCGTCGTGCATGAGATTGCCCATGGCCGCGGCCGCCTTGCCGACACCGATGTTGAAGATTTCGCTGAGCGCGTCTATTTGTTCCGCATCAAGCTTGGCAGTCATGTCATGCTCCTGCCAGTGCCGCGAGCTTCCTCGCTGCATCGGCCGTGATGGGTTTCGCGATGAACACCAGGCCGGCCTCGTCGATGCGTTCCTGCATCGCAGACTGGACGTTGGCGGTGAGGATGGCGATGGGCAGGTGGGGCCGGGTCTGGCGCAATGCCAGGGCCGCCTCCAGGCCGGTCATCCCATGCATGTTGAAGTCCATGGAGACCAAGTCTACCGGGTGTTCTTCACACATTTTCAGGGCTTCCTCGCCGCTGCTGGCGTGCAGGATGGTCCATGCGGGGTGGGCCTGCAAGACGAATCCTTGCAGGATGAGCCGGGACATACGGCTGTCGTCAACAATCAAAAGTCGCAGGCTCATGGCAGGATCTCGGTTGTATCGGGAAAGGGGGTGGATCGTTCGTAGGCCAGCACCTTGTTGCGGCCGGTGGCCTTGGCGCGGTACAGCGCCTGGTCGGCCCATGCCAGGATGGTCTCGATCCCTGCATCCCGGTGCGCCATCTCGGCCATGCCGATGGACACGGTGATCCTCAACGGCTCGCTGGCGATGGAGAGGATCTGCAGTTGCGAGATGGCGTCGCGGATGCGCTCGGCAACCAGGTGTGCACTTTCGGTGGACGAGTGGGGCAGCAGGGCCGCAAATTCCTCGCCCCCCAGTCGCCCCAGGATATCGGCCTCGCGCAGCGCGCCCGCAATCGAGGTGGCGCATGCACGCAGCGAGTCGTCGCCGGTCTGGTGCCCATACCGGTCGTTGATGCGTTTGAAGTGGTCGATGTCGATCATCAGCACCGTGCACGGCTTGGCATGGCGGCGGCAGTGGTCGAGCAGTGCGGTGCCGCGCTCCAGAAAGGCCCGCCGGTTGAGCAGGCCGGTCAGCGAATCGCGCGTGGCCAGTTCACGCAGCTGCGACTCCAGTTGCTTGTGCGTGCTGATGTCGAAGCCCCACAGCAGATGGGCCAGTCTGCCATCGACCTCGATGAGGCGCGCAGACAGAGAGCTCCAGCGTGGATTCCTGGTGCCGATGAGCGCTTCCATGCCATCCACCTGGCCATACTTCTCCAGCGCATCCATCAATTGTCGGCTGGTGGCAGGGTCGTGCAGCAACTCGGGCAGGAACAGCTTCATGGGTGGCCACTGCAGCCCCAGGCGTTCCACCATTTGGTTGTTGATGAAGTGCACGAAGCCGCTTTCGACGTCCGCGAGAACGACATCGCTCGGGCTGGAGTCGAGGATGAAGCCCAGCAACGCGCGGTTCTCATCGATCTCGCGCGTGCGGCTGGCCACGCGCATCTCCAACTGGCGGTTGGCCTGCGCCAACTGCTGGGACAGGGCCTGTGCCGCCCGGGCTTCTTGCAGCAGCTTGCGGATCAAGAGGGCCGAGCCTATCAGCAGGCCCCCCAGCACGGCGCTGAGCAGCATGAAATGGTCGTGCAGTTCCTGGCGAACCCGGTCCGTGTCCTGCGAGGAAAACAGGTGTACCGCCACCACGGCCTTGCGGGTGCTCTGCAGCAGGGCATCGGTGTGCGCGATGATGTCGTCGCTCAGGCCGGCACGCTCGGGCGGTGCAGAGGCCATGCGGCTGGACCAGCGCTTTACATGCCGGCCCAGTTCCTCCAGATCGAGTGCTGGCTGCGCCAGATCCTGCCGCAACCGCGCGCCGATGCGCTGGCTTGCGCCGGCCATGTCCAGGGTGCTGTAGAGAACCTCCAGGCGCTCGCGCAGCTCCTCCTCGGGCGCCTCCAGCGCTTTCACCTTGCGCGCCAGCAGGGCGACCCGCCCCAGTTCGCTGTGCACGCTCGACACGTACCACAGATCGCTTTTCTGAAACGGCTGCGCCAGCGATTGCGCCTGCCGCAGCGTCCACCACAAGGCGACGGATGTGGCCACCACCATGGCCAGCACCAGGGCCAGCAGCCAATAGGTTCCACGCTGGTGGCGCGGCAGGCGGGCGGCTTGCGCCGCAGGCGACAGGGGCTTATCGGACGGAGAGGACATTGACCTGCCAGATGGTGCGGTTGACGTAGTCCTGCTTTTGCAACTGGGGATGTTGGTCAAAGGGATAGATCAGGATCAAGGGGCCCTTGTCGCGCACGCCGATCGGCTGGTGATTGCGCCGGTAGGCCAGTACCGGGTCGTACTGCAACAGGTCGCTCCATGGGATGCGCACGGCGTAGTCGTTCAGGGCGGTCAGCTCGATCTGGTGGCGCTCGTTACCGCCCATCCGTTCCACCAGCTGGCGCAGGGACACGCCGCGCCACTGGGACTTGCCGGCAATTCCCAGTGCCTGCGGCAAGGTGGTGACGATGTCACGGGCCGGCAGACTCTCCAGCGCCTGGAGGTCGCAGGCCAGGGCTGGCTGGGTTGGGCGTTGCAGTTTCAGCACCGGCCGCGCCCCTGATGGCTGGCACACCAGGCTGGCATGGGAGGGCAATGGCAGCCACAGGCTGGACAGGACAACAAACAGGGCGAACGCTGCGCAGGGCAGCCCCGCGCGGAAACAGGGCGTCATGAAGGGGTCTCGCTGGCTCGCTCCTCGGATGCAGTGTCAGGAGCAGACGCAGCGACTATGCCGGGATGCCCTGCAAAGTGGGCTTGTTTGCGCGCTGTTGTGGGGGCAATAGGCCCGCTTTGACAATTGTTGACAGCTTGGCCATGCAGCCCGGCGCCGCGCATGGGTTGAAGCGCGGCACATTCCGGGCGCCCATGGTGCGCAAGAATCGCCCATGGCACCCGGGGCTCCACGCGTATGCGGGTCGCCCCTGTCGGCCGAACCTGCGGTACCGCTTCAAATGACCCGAAAGCCGTGCGTCCCGTCGCGGCCCAACTGCTCGACCAGCCCGAACTCCCAGTCGAGGTAGGCCTGCATGGCCTCGCGCGGGCTCTCGGTGCCTTCGTAGGGGCGGCGGTAACGGTCGATGCGTGGCGAGGCCAGGCGGGTCTCGCCATGCTCCAGCGGCAGGCCCTGGGCGATCCAGGCCTGGGTGCCGCCGTCCAGCACCTGCACTTCGGCCCCGGTCAGGCGCGCCAGGTCTTGCGCGGCGTAGCGGGCCAGCAGGCTGGTGCCGCAGGTGAGCACGTAGCGGCGCGCCTGCGGGATGGAGGCCACGGCATGCGCCAGCTGCGAGCGCAGCGCGAACCAGGCACCCGGGATGTGGCGCTGGGTGTAGTTGGCACTGCTGGTAAGGTCGAGCACGGCGGTGTGCCCGGCCGGCTCCTGCTGCAGCCATGCGGCCAACTGCTCTGGCGTTGTCCAGGCGATGGGGCCCTTCGGCTCCGGCACGGAGTTGGCCACGGCGCCGGTTTCGCTGAAGTCTGCGGGTTGTGCGCTGTCTAGGACCCACACCTCCCAGCCCATCTGGGCCAGCCACGAGGCGCTCATGTTGGCACGCACGCCGTCGTCGTCCACCAGCACCAGGCGCGCGCCGCGCACGGCGGCCGTGTGGTCGGTCTCCTGCACCAGTTGCCCACCCGGCGCGCTGCGAAAGCCCGGCAGGTGGCCGGCCGCAAACTCATCGGGCGTGCGCACGTCCAGCAGGTAGGTGGTGCGGCCGGCCTCGGCCACAAAGCGGGCCATGTCGTCGGCCTCTGCGCGCTGCACGCGGGCGCGGTCGGCCACGCTGCGCGCCTGCTGTGGCGCCTGGGCGCGGTCGATGTGCACGGCGGGATCGAAGCGGCGGCTGGCGCCGCGCTCCAGCGTCTGCCCGGCCAGCAGCCAGCCGATGGTGCCGTTGCGCAGCGCGGCCACGGGGTTGGGTATGCCTGCGTTGACCAGCGACTGCGTGCCGATGATGCTGCGCGTGCGCCCGGCGCAGTTCACGATGATCTGCGTGGCCGGGTTGGGCGCCAGCGCCTGGGCGCGCAGCACCAGCTCGGCACCGGGCACGCTCACCCCGGTGGGGATGTTCATGGTGTGGTACTCGTCGTAGCGGCGTGCATCGAGCACCACCACGTCGGCCTTGGCGTCGATCAGGGCCTGCACCTCCTCGGCCGCCAGCGAGGGCGTGTGGCGCTCGGCCTCCACCAGCTCGCCAAAGGATTTGCTGGGCACGTTCACGTCGATGAACAGCTCGCCCCCGGCATCGCGCCAGCCCTGCAGGCCGCGTGCGAGCAAGGTCACCTGGGTGTAGCCCAGCTGCTGCAGCGTGCGCGCCGCCGGCTCGGCCAGGCCCTCGCCATCGTCGTAGACCACGATGAAGGTGTCGCGCCGGGGGATGCGCGTCCAGGCATCGAGCTCGATCTTGCCCGCGGGCAGGTTGGCCGCTAACAGCGGGTGGCCCTGGGCATAGGGGTCTTCCTCGCGCACGTCGAGCAGGGCGATTTCCTCGCGGGCGAGCAGGGCCTGGCGGACCTGGAGAACGGAAGTCTGGGGAATGGCGGGTGCGGTCATTGCGGGATCGTACGGGTCTTTGAAAATCGGGTCAGGCCGAGGGGGCCGGGTTGCGGGACAGGTCCCAGATGTTGGGCAGTGTGCTGTTGCTGTAGCCCGAGATGAAGGGTTTGCGCGTGCCGTCTTCGAGGTACACGCTGCGCTGCACGGCACCGATGTTGGCACCGTAGACGTGGATGCTGATGGAGGTCTGGCCATCCACCGCGTTGCCCACGCGGTGCACGTCGCCGATGCTGGGGGACACGGCCTCCACCTGGCCGGGCTGCAGGCGGTGCGGCGCGCCATCGGCGGCCCAGCGTCCGTCTGCAGTACGGGCAAAGGCCTGCGAATCCTCGGCACCGCGCAGCATGCCGATCAGGCCCCACACCGTGTGGTCGTGGATGGGCGTGGCCTGGCCCGGGCCCCAGACAAAGCTCACCACCGAGAAGCGGCCCAGGGCGTCGGCATGCAGCAGGAACTGCTGGTAGCGCTCGGGGCTGGGCTGCGCATAGGCGGCGGGCAGCCAGTCGTCATGGGCCACGAGCGCGCCGAGCAGGGCGCCACCGCGTTCGAGCAATTCAGGCTCGAGCGGGGCGCTTTCCACCAGCGCCGCCAGCTGCTGCACGAAGTGGCGCAGGCGGGCGGTATCGGGCGAAGTCGGGGCGGCGGTGGGGGCTGCTGGTTCTTTGGCTGGGGAGGCGAGGGCATTCATGCCCTGCATTGCATCAGGGTTGGGCCCAGGGGTGTGCGCAATCTTTTGCATATCCATCTCCGTTTTTCTTCGTTCTCATTTTGCTGCCCAGCATTTGCAATGCGGTTGTGCGGTGCTTGCCACCGTTGTCTTCATTACACATGAGGTGCAGGGCATGAACAACAAGGGCCAGGTTCTGGGTGGGGGAGAAGCGCGCTGGTCGCGCCGGCAGTTGCTGCGTGCAACAGGGGCGGCCACGGTGGTGGGCGCCTCGGGCGTGGTGGGCAGCCAGGTGCTGGCGGCCGGCAAGCTGCGCGAGGTGAAGCTGGCATGGAACGCCAACGCCATCTGCCTGTCGGCCGCCCCCGTGGCGATCGAGCGTGGCATTTTTGAAAAACACGGCCTCAAGGTCGAGCTGGTCAACTTCGCGGGCTCCACCGACCAGTTGCTCGAAACCATCGCGACCTCCAAGGCCGATGCCGGCCTGGGCATGGTGCACCGCTGGATCAAGCCGCTGGAGTCGGGTTTCGACGTGAAGCTGGTGGGCAGCTCGCACGGCGGCTGCTCGCGCCTGGTGGGCTACGAGGCGGCGGGCGTGACCAGCCTGCAAAAGCTCAAGGGCAAGACGATTGCCGTGTCGGACCTCAACAGCCCGGGCAAGAACTTCTTCTCGGTGCTGCTGGCCAAGGCCGGCCTGAACCCCGAGAAGGACGTCACCTGGCGCCAGTTCCCCGGCGACATGCTGGGCCTGGCGGTGGAAAAGGGCGAGGCCCAGGCCATTGCCGACGGCGATCCCAACCTGCTGCTGATCCAGCGGCGCACCAAGGGCCTGGTGGACCTGGCCTCCAACCTCTCGGGCGAGTACGCGGCCAAGACCTGCTGCGTGCTGGGCGTGAGCGGCGCCATGGTACGCAACGACAAGGGCTCGGCGGCGGCCCTCACGCGCGCCATCATCGAGGCTTCGGACTTCGTGGCCGACAACCCCAATGAGACGGCACGCATCTTCAGCCCGTATTCCAAGGTGCCGCAGGAAGACCTGCGCGCCGTGCTGGGCACGCTCACGCACCGCAGCCACCCGGTGGGCACCTCCCTGCGCCAGGAGATCGAGTTCTACGCGCGCGATTTCAAGCTGGTGGGGGTGCTCAAGCCCTCCACCGACCCCGCGCGCTTTGCCGCACATGTGCACGCCGACGTTCTGGCCTGATCCCGCCATGAGCACCGTTGCCGACCATATCCTGCCTGCACCCGCATCCGTGGCCGATGCGCCCCGGGCACCCCGTGCGGCGGCGCCCGCCGCCAGAGCGGCTGCGCCCGCCACCTTCGGCGCGGCCCAGCCCATTCCCGCCATCTGGTGGACGGGCCTGGTGGCTGCCGTTGCCTGGGCGGCCCTGGGCCTGCTCACCTACCTGTGGCCCAACAAGCCGGCGGGCTTCAGCGAATGGGAGTTCACCCAGGAATTTGCCTTTGGGGCCGGCGCCGTGGCCCTGGCATTGGTGGCGCTGGCCCTGGCACCGGCGGCCTTCGGTGCCGTGGGCCGGCGTGCGCGCCGCGCGGGTCCCTGGCTCGTGGCCATTGCCGTCGGCCTGGCGGTCTGGGAGGTGTTCACCGCCAAGCTGGGTACCCTGCCGCCCCCGTTCTTTGCCCCGCCGCAAAGCCTGGTGGAGGTGTATGTGACCGACTGGGCGCGCCTGCTGGAGAGCGCCGGCGCATCCATCCGCTTGCTGGCCCTGGGCATTGCCATCGGCGCGGCGGCGGGCTTCGTCACCGGCGTGCTGATCGGCTGGTCGCGACAGGCCAGCTACTGGATCCACCCGGTGCTGCGCATCCTGGGGCCGGTGCCCACCACGGCGCTGCTGCCGGTGAGTTTCTATTTCTTCCCGTCGAGCTGGTCCACGGCGATCTTCCTGATCGCATTGGGCACGGCCTTTCCGGTGGCCATCCTCACCTGGTCGGGCGTGGCGGGCGTGCACAAAAATTACTACGACGTGGCACGCACCATGGGCGCATCGCCCTGGTTCCTGGTGCTGCGCGTGGCCATACCGGCCGCGCTGCCGCAGGTCTTCGTGGGCCTGTTCATGGGCCTGGGCGCGGCGTTCTCCACCCTGGTGGTGGCCGAGATGCTGGGCGTGAAGGCCGGCCTGGGCTGGTACCTGACCTGGGCCCAGGGCTGGGCGGCGTACCCCAACATGTATGCCGCACTGATCGTGATGGCGCTGCTGTTCTCGGGCGTGATCACCTTGCTGTTCGTACTGCGCGACCGGGTGCTGTCGTGGCAGAAGGGGGTGGTGAAATGGTGAGTACAGCGATTGCCGCCGAGGCGGGCGCCGCAGCCCGGGTCACTGGTGCGCGCATCGACGTGCGCAATGTGAGCCACTGGTTCGACCTGCCCGCAGGCCCGCTGCACGTCATCGACGAGCTCGACCTTTCCATTGCCCCCGGCGAGTTCGTGGCGCTGCTCGGGCCCAGCGGTTGTGGCAAGAGCACCTTGCTCCGCCTGGTGGCGGGGCTCGAGCCCGCGACCACGGGGGAGTTGCTACAGGACGGCACCCCCATCACCGAGCCCGATCCCTCGCGCATCGTGGTCTTCCAGGACCCGACGCTGTTCCCCTGGCGCACGGTCTGGGACAACGTGGCCCTGGGCCTGCAGGCGCGCGGCATCCTGCGCCAGCAGCGCCACCGGGTGGACCAGGCCCTCAGCCTGGTGGGGCTGCAGGACTTTGCCAAGGCCTTTCCGCACCAGCTGTCGGGCGGCATGGCGCAGCGCGTGGCGCTGGCGCGGGCCCTGGTCAACGACCCGAGCCTGCTGGTGCTCGACGAACCGCTGGGCAAGCTCGACTCGCTCACGCGCCTGTCCATGCAGACCGAGCTGGTGGACCTGTGGCAGCGCACCGGCTTCTCGGCCCTGCTGGTCACGCACGACGTGGAAGAGGCGCTCTTCATGGCGCAGCGCGTGGTGGTGTTCTCCGACCGGCCGGCGCGTATCCAGCAGGTGCTGGTGAACGATTTGCCTTACCCACGCCACCGCGGCGACCCGCGCCTGGCCGCGCTGCGCCATGAGGCTCTGGCCCTGCTGGGGCTGGATGCGAGCTGGTAGGCCGGGCTGTTGTCGCCGGAACTGTTGAACGGCCTGCTCGAAGGCCTGCAGGCCGCGCAGCAAGGGCTGCGTGCCCTGTTGCACGCGTTGGGCCTGGCTCCTGAAGTGCACGGCCAGCCCGCCTGGCCTTGGGGGCAGCGCATTGCGGCCGAGATGCTGGTGGTGGATGCCGGCCATGCGCGGCGCGTTCTGCTGTCGCTGGTGTGTGCGGGCGCCGCCTTAGTCGTCTTGTTGGTATCGCTGCCCTGGCGACGTGCGCGTCTTCCCCTCTGGGCGCTGGCCATTGCCTTGCTGGTGTTCGCCCCCTGGCCCCAGGCGCACCTGCTGCTGGCGCCGGCCGTGGCGACCAGCCTGCACCAGTCGCCCACCGGCTTTGCTGCGGCAGGCATCGTGCGTGGCCAAGCCACCTACCAGCAGCACTGCGTGCGCTGCCATGGCACCGACGGCCGCGGAGAGGGGCCCGACGCGCCGCAGCTCGTGCAGTGGCCGCCCAACCTGAACGGCGCACTGCTGTGGAAGCGGCTCGACGGCGAGTTGTTCTGGCGCGTGCGCGAGGGCATGCACAACCGCGCGGGCGTGCCCACCATGCCCGGCGTGGGCGGCGCATTGAGCGACGCGCAGATCTGGGAGGTGCTCGACTACCTGCAGGCCCATGCCGCCGGGCAGATGCTGCGCGAATCGGGCACCTGGGACCGCCCGGTGCGCCTGCCGGCCATGGCCGTGCAATGCCGCCAGGGTGGCGCGCGACACAGCCGCGAGCTGGTGGGGCAGCGCGTGCGCGTGGCCGTGGCGGGGCCCGGCGTGCAGCCCGTGGCCGACGACCCGCGCCTGGTCACCCTGGTCGCCGGCGTTCTGCCTGCAGGGGGCGATTCCGAATGCCGGCCGCAGGCAGACCTGCATGCTCTAGACCAGGCTCTGGCGCTGGTCCTGGGCATCCCGGCCGCCGAACTGCCGGGCTACCAGTTGATCGTGGACCGCGCCGGCTGGCTGCGTGCCCGCGGCCAGCCAGGCAAGGCGGCCTGGTCCGAGGACGACCTGGTCTGCCGCTCGACCACCGTGCCCGGGGCGCCCCCCGATGTACCGGTGGCGGTCGCCGCCGTCGCACCGGGCGACGGGCTGGAGGCGCTGATCCGCCGCATGGACGCAGAACCGGTGCGGCTCACGCGCGGTGGCTTTCCGCACTGAATCGGATGGGGGCGGACTGGCGCGCCCCTACTTGCGGCTCTTGCGGTACACGTCGCCCACCGAATTGGTCAGCGATGCCTTGTCGGGCGCTACGCGCATGGTCATCGGCCGTTCCTTGCCGCCCGCGATGCAGGTGAGCAGCAGCACGCCGGCACCCGGTTGGTAGCGGCAGTGGGCATAGGCCTTCTGGCTGTCGCGCAGCACCACCGTGCCCTGGGCGTCGAAGTCCATGAAGTCGTCGGTGAAGCCGGGCTTCTTGCGGTCTTCGGCCAGTTGCCAGGTGCCGGCCAGCCAGCCGGTGCCCTGCTGCGCCAGGGCGCTGCCGGAGAGTGCCAGCAGTGCGATGCCGGCCAAGGTGTGTCGAATGTCCATGACCGCTTACTCCTTGCGTCCCCACGCGAAGTAGATGCCGCCCAGCACCAGGATGACGAGCGGCATGCCGATGGCCACGAAGCCCTGTGCCTGGACGTGCCGCAGGTTGGCCAGCAGCCAGAGCCCGCCGACGGCCATGCCGGCGATTCCGGCCTGGGTCTTGCGGTTCATCTGAAACCCTCCGGGGCGGGTACGGCAGGCACGGCCATCCCTTGGTTGCAATGCATGAAAATCCCTCTCTCGTCGTGTTATTTCCGGCATTTTGCCAGGGCTGCGCTCAACCCTCCAGCGCGTTCATGGCGAACGGCGCCGCCGTCAACATGCGCAAGTCCTGCGCATGGGGTGGGGCCGGGGGGGGGCAGTAGTGACCGCACACCGCAGCAGTGGCCGCAGGCGGTATGTGCGCAGTGAATTTGCAAACGCGGTTTTCTTCGTTGGCTGACAGCGGTGGGCGTTCCATCATGGACCGGTTCATTTACTTGCCTCACCAGGAGCCCGCTATGCCCGTCCAGTTCATCGGCATGATCCAGCCGCACGAAGTCTCTGAAACCATCGCCCGCAAGGGCCCGGCCGTGGATGCTGCTTATGTGCGCGTGTTCGCCCAGGCGCACGAACACGCAGGTTTCGACCGCATCCTGGTGCCCGCCAGCTCGTCCAGCCCAGACACCCTGCTCACCGTGGCCTATGCCGCGTCGGTCACCGAGAAGATCGGCTTTCTGCTGGCCCACCGCCCGGGCTTCGTCGCGCCCACGCTGGCGGCGCGCCAGCTGGCCACGCTGGACCACTACACCGGCGGGCGCCTGGCGGTGCACTACATCAGCGGCGGCTCCGACGAGGACCAGCAGCGCGACGGCGACTTCCTGGGTCATGACGAGCGCTATGCCCGCACCGATGAGTACCTGCAGTTGCTGCGCCGCGTGTGGACGGCCGACAAGCCCTTCGACCACGAGGGCGCGCACTACCGCGCCAGGGGTGTCTGGTCCGAGGTCAAGCCGTTGCAGCAGCCCTATGTGCCGATCTATTTCGGCGGCGCCTCGGCGCCCGCGTTGCAGGTGGCCGGCAAGCATGCCGACGTGTATGCCCTGTGGGGCGAGTCGCTGGCCCAGGCCGGCGACCTGGTGCGCCGCGTGCGCGCCGAGGCCACGCTGCATGGCCGCGAGGTGGAGTTCAGCATCTCCTTTCGCCCCATCCTGGGCAAGACCGAGGACGAAGCCTGGGCGCGCGCCGAGCAGATCCTCGAAGACACGCGCCGCCTGCGCGTGCAGCAGGGCTACTCGCGCGGCGTCGGTCCCCAGCAGAGCGAAGGGGCCCAGCGCCTGCTGGCCGACGCCGCCAAGGGCGACCGGGTGGACGAGCGCCTTTGGACCGCGATTGCGCGCGAGATCGGCGGGCGCTCCAATTCCACTTCGCTTGTGGGCACGCCCGAGCAGGTGGCCGACGCCTTGCTGAAATACTACGACCTGGGTATCACCACCTTCCTGATCCGCGGCTTCGATCCGCTGGTGGATGCCATCGACTATGGCCGTGAACTGCTGCCCCTGGTGCGCGCCAAGGTGGCCGAGCGGGACCGGCAGACCGCAGCACATGTGGCGCTGAAGGTGGCCTGAGCACCGCGCCTTGCGGGCAGATGCGGCGCGCACTTCTTGCGAGTGCGCGCCGCAGTGCTTTTGGGCTCAGGCGGGTGGCTGCACAGCGCCTCTTGCCCCAAATGCCCCGCTGAAGCTGCGGTCCCACAGCGGGGCCACCTGGGCCGGGCCATCGAGCACGCCCAGCTTCAGAAAGGTATCGGCCACGGCCTGGTGGCCCTTGACCACGCCATCGTCCACGGCGCGCAGGTCGTAGTCGGTGCTGCGGTTGTTCCACAGCTCGATCAGGTCGCCCACCGGCACGCGGGTTTCTTCCGACTGCGCGCGGGCATAGGCCAGGTAGTTGCCATTGGCCCAGAGGTAGGCGCGGCGCAGGCGCTGCAGGTAGTCGCTGATGGCGGCGTGTTTGAGCCGGTCCTGCACAGACCTGGGGTTGGCATAGATCGGGAAATTGCCCGAGAGGTAGCCATCCCCGGTCTTGAGCACGCGCGCGCCGTAGCGCAGGCGCGCCAGCTGGCCGTTGTAGCCATAGATGGCCCAGGCATCGAGGTCGCCCCGGTCAAAGGCCGACAGGCCGTCGGCCGGTGTGAGGCTCACAGGCGTGATGTCGGCAAACGACAGGCCCGCTTCGGCCAGCTGCCGGCTCAGAAAATAGTGCGAGGTGGTCGCGCGCACATAGCCCACGCGCTTGCCCCTGAGGTCGGCGATGCGCGTTATGGGCGCGTCCTTGCGCGCCAGGGTGACCTGGTTGTTCAGATCCTCGCGCGTGACGGCGATGAAGCGCACCTGCGCCTTCTGCCGCGCCGCGAACAGGGCCGGTATCTCGCTGCCCGAGCCCAGGTCCAGCGCGTCGCCGTTGATGGCCTCGATGTGCAGCACGCCGTTGTTGAGCTCGCGCCACTCGATGCGGTAGGGCGTCTGGCCCTGGCCGCTGGCCGCGATGAGGGGGCGCCACAGGCCCTTGTAGGTGCCGATGCGCAGGGTGACCTTGGAGAGGTCGGTGGCACCTGCCGCCACGGCGGGTGCGCCTAGAGTGGCCAGGGTGGCCGCACCCAGGCCGGCGCGCAGCAGGGTGCGGCGGTGGGTGCCGGAGGTGGTTGGCAATGGCATGGAGAAAGTCCTTTCGTCGTTCTGCGGGAATGCCAAGGTTCCAGCAACCGCTTTCCCGCTCCAACGACCATTGCGTAGCATCGATATGCGCAAATCAGCGGTCCGCAGCATGCGCCCCGCCTCATGCCAAAACCGAATGTGCACACGCGCTTTTCTTCGTTGGCGGTGCCGGGGGCGGCCTTTATGGTGGGCAGCACATTCCCCAGACACAAGGCCTCCCGATGTCCTCCTCAGCCACGCTGCTGCCTCCGCTGAACCTCCACGCCCGGAACCTCGCCCCCCAGCGCAAGGACTGGTTCGATCCACCGCCAGCGCGCCCCACGCTGGAGGCCGAGCGCCGCCACCGGCAGGAGAACCTGGCCGTGGCCTTTCGCCTGTTCGCCCAGCATGGCTTCGACCATGGTCTAGCGGGCCACATCACGGCGCGCGACCCGGAGTGGGCGGACCATTTCTGGGTCAACCCGCTGGGCCTGCATTTCTCGCAGATCAAGGTGTCGGACCTGTTGCTCGTGAACTCTCAGTGCGAGATTGTGGTCGGCAACGGTCCGCTGAACCGGGCGGCGTTCGCCATCCACGCGGCGCTGCACGAGACGCGGCCCGACATCGTGGCCGCTGCGCACACGCATTCGACCTACGGCAAGGCCTGGTCAGCGCTGGGCCGCCGGCTCGACCCGCTGACGCAGGACTCGTGCATCTTCTACGAGGACCATGCGCTGTTCGATGACTTCACGGGCGTGGTGCTGGAGACGGACGAGGGCTTTCGCATCGGCCAGGCCCTGGGCAACCAGAAAGCCGTGATCCTGCAGAACCACGGTATTCTGACGGCCGGCCCTTCGGTGGAAGCAGCCGCCTGGTGGTACATCGCACTCGAGAACGCCTGCCACACCCAGTTGCTGGCCGAAGCCGCAGGCGTCCCCCGGCCCATCCGGCCCGAAGTGGCACGCCACACGCATTCGCAGATCGGCGGGCCGGGCGGGGCGCATTTCACCTTCAAGAGCCTGTTCGACATCGTGGTGCGCGAGCACCCTGAGGTGCTGCAGTGAATGCGCCTTTGAGCGCGGGCCAGTTGGCCCGCACGCTGGCCGTTGAGTTCGGCGCGCGCGCTGCCGTGCATGACCGCGAAGGCAGCTTTCCGCACCGCAATTTCACCGAGCTGCAGCAGGCCGGTCTGCTGTCGCTGGCCGGGGCGCGCCACCTGGGCGGGCAGGGCGCCTCGCTGGCCCAGTTGGGCGAGGTGATCGGCGCCGTCGCACAGGGCTGCCCGGCCACCGCGCTGGTGCTGACCATGCAGTACATGCAGCAGCGCGCCATGGGCCGGGCCGGATCGCCCTGGCCTGAGGTGTTGGCGCGCCAGCTGGTGCAGGAGTCGGTGCGCGAGGTGTCGCTGATCAATGCCCTGCGTGTGGAGCCCGAGCTGGGCTCGCCCGCGCGCGGCGGCCTGCCGGCCACGGTGGCACGCCGCGCGGGTGAGGGTGCGGGCGCAGGCTGGCGCATCACCGGCCACAAGATCTATTCGACCGGCGCACCCATCTTGCGCTGGTACCTGGTGTGGGCCCGCACCGACGAGGAGGTGCCACGCACCGGCGCCTTCCTGGTGCGGGCAGGGGCGCCCGGCATCCGCATCGACCCCTCCTGGGACCACCTGGGCCTGCGCGCCAGCGGCAGCCACGATGTGCATTTCGACAGCGTGCCGGTGCCCGCCAGCCATGCGCTGGAACTGCGCCTGCCGCAGGACTGGGCGCGGGGTGACTCCGCCGTGCAGGCCGAGATGGTGGTCCTGCTGGGCGGGCTCTACACCGGTGTGGCACGGGCTGCGCGCGCATGGCTGCTCGACTTCCTGCGCACGCGCAGCCCCGCCAGCCTGGGCGCGCCGCTGGCCAGCCTGCCGCGCGTGCAGGAGGCCGTGGGCACGCTGGAAGGGCTGCTGCTCACCAATGAGCGCTTGCTGCGCGGCCTGGCGGCCGACGTGGATGCCGGTGTGCCAGTCTCGTCGGTGGACAGCGGCCTGATCAAGTCCACCGTGACCCACAACGCCGTGCATGCGGTGGAGGTCGCCCTGTCGCTCACCAGCAACCACGGCCTGGCCCGGCGCAACCCGCTGGAGCGCCATTTGCGCGACGTGCTGTGCGGTCGCATCCACACGCCGCAGGATGACAGCGTGCATGTGGCGGCGGGCAAGGCTGCGCTGGGCTGACGGGGCAATGCGGTCCGGGGTGCCGACCCCGGACCGATGTCCGCTGCATGCGAAAACCGCATATCCATGGACGCAAGGCTTCGTTGGCCTGGCGCGCGGCGGGTGCTGCAATGAAGCCTGTCCAACCCGATCACTTCTTGTCCAACGCCACCATGCTGCGCCGCCAATTCAACCACCTGCTCACCGCCTCCGTCGCCGCCAGTTCCTTTCTATCGCCGGTGCTCACCCACGCACAGTCCCGCGTGCTGTTGCGCGCGGGCGACCAAAAAGGCGGGCTGCAGGCCCTGCTCGACGCTGCAGGCGAGCTCAAGAACCTGCCCTACGACATCAAGTGGAGCGAGTTCCCGGCCGCTGCGCCGCTGGCCGAGGCGCTCAACGCCAATGCCGTGGACTTCGGGCCCATCGGCGATGCGCCGCTGCTGTTCACCCTGGCCGCCGGCAGCCGCGTGAAGGCCTTTGCCGCCAGCCGCTCCGATGCCTATGGCACGGCGGTGCTGGTGGCTCCGAATTCACCGCTCAAAACGGCGGCCGACCTCAAGGGCAAGAGCATTGCGACCAACCGCGGCTCCATCGGCCACTTCGTCACGCTCAAGGTGCTGGAGTCGGCGGGCCTCAAGGCCGACGATGTGCAGCTGCGCTTCATTCCCCCGCCGGACGCCAAGCTCGCGCTGACGCAGGGTTCCGTCGACGCCTGGGCCACCTGGGAGCCCTATACCGCGCTGGCCGAAACCAGCGGCCACGCGCGCGTGCTGGTCAACGGGCGCGGGCTGTGGAGCGGGCTGAGCTACCTGGCCGCCACCGAGGTGGCCCTGGCCGAGAAGACCGCGGTGCTGCAGGACTTCAAGGAGCGCGTGGTGCGCGCCCAGGTCTGGTCCTACCAGAACGCCAAGCCCTTCGGCCAGTCGCTCGCGCGCATCATCGGCATCCCGGCCGACGCCGCGCAACTGCAGTTCGAGCGCCGCGCCACGCGCTGGCAGGACATCGACGCACAGGTGCTGGCCGACCAGCAGCGCACGGCGGATTTCTACCTGGCGGCCGGCCTCCTCAAGCAGCGGCTGGAAGTGCGGGGCACCTTCGATACGCGGTTCAATACCAAGGCCTGACGGCAGAGGCCTCGCGCCCCAGGGCATTTGACCCGCCGCCTGCAGCCTGGCGCGCTGCGCCGCACAATCGGCGCCTATGCATTCTTCCTCGACGATGCTGCGCCTGATCAGCGTGGCGGCCTTCTCCAGCATGGCATCCATGCGCGTGTGCGATCCGATGCTGGTCACCCTGTCCCAGGAGTTCCATGTCACCACCGGCGATGCATCGGCGGTGATCGCCGCGTTCGCGGTCGCCTACGGCGTGCTGCAGCTCTTTTACGGTCCGCTGGGTGACCGCTTTGGCAAGGTGCGCGTGATCATCGGCGCCACCTTTGCCTGCGCGGTCTTCAGTGCCGTCACGGCGCTGGCACCGAGCTTGCCAGTATTGGTGGTCTCTCGCGCGTTCATGGGCGCGGCGGCTGCGGGCATCATCCCGCTGTCCATGGCCTGGATCGGGGACAGCGTGGCCTACGAGCAGCGCCAGGAGACGCTGGCCCGGCTCATGGTGGCCACCGTGTCGGGGATGATGGCCGGCCAGTGGTTCGGAGGCTTCGCGGTGGAGGCCCTGGGCTGGCGCTGGGCGTTTGCCGTGCTGTCGGTGCTGTTCCTCACAGCTGCCACCATGCTGCTGCGCCAGATGCGTGCCACGGTGGCGGGTGCTGCAGCGGCGGGTGAGCATCCGGCCGAGCCGGCTGCCTTCTCGCTGCCAGCCTACCTGGCCACCACCGGGCGCCTTCTGCGCATGCCCCGGGTGCGCTGGGTGCTGGCCATCGTGGCGGTGGAGGGGGCCCTGGGCTTTGGCACCATGGCCTTCGTGCCCGCGCGCATGGTCGACGGCTTTGGCCTGTCGGCCTCGGCCGCCGGTGGCGTGATGGTGCTCTATGGGGTGGGCGGGCTGGTCTACAGCCTGATGGCGCGCCGCTGGCTGGCCCTGCTGGGCGAAAAAGGCCTGGCCCTGCTGGGGTCATTGATGATCGCTGTGGGCCTGCTGCTGCTGGCCTGGGCGCCCCTGGTGCATCTGGCGGTGGTGGGCTGCTTCTGTGCAGGCCTGGGTTTCTACATGCTGCACAACACCTTGCAGGTGCAGGCCACGCAGATGGCGCCCGAGGCACGGGGCACGGCCGTCACGCTGTTCGCCTGCCTGCTGTTCCTGGGCCAGTCGGTCGGTGTGCTGGCAGTGGCGGCCAGCGTGGACCGGGGCTGGATCGCGCAGGTGTTCTCGATGGCCGCAGCGGGCGTGGTGGTGCTGGGCGTGCTGGTCTCGCGCAGGGTCCAGGGGCGGGTGGTGGCGGTCGCTGCGTAGGGGCCCTTGATCCGGGGGTGCATGCCCGGCCCCCGGCTTGGAAGCAAGAGGGTATGCGCGGGCCCGCAGCCTGCCGGTTCACCGATATAAAGGAAACGGTCAGGCGGGGTCCCGCATGGTGCGGGACCTTGTGGCCGTGAGGTGCCCATGACAGAGGAACCTGTACCTCCCCCCGGCGCAGTCCCGGCGTGGCCTGCGCTCGCCAAAGAGTCTGCGCTGGATGCGCTGTTGCTCGGTAGCCTGGTTTTCGGGTTTGCCCTGCTGGGCATCCTGACCCGTCCCACCGGGGCGCTGGCGGCGTTCTGGCCCGCGAATGCGGTGTTGCTCGGTGTGCTGGTGCGCCGGCTGCGGCCGACCTCCGTGCTGGCCTGGTGCGGCGCGGCCGCCGGTTTCATACTCGCCGACGTGGTCATGGGCGGCACCTGGCCCAAGGTGGCCTGGCTGACACTGGCCAACATGGCCGGCGTCATCGTGGGTTACCTGCTTTTCTCACGCATACCCCTTGGCCACCGGCGCCTGCTGCAGCCCCTGTCGGTGGTCTACCTCATCGTGATCGTGGCCATGGCCTCGCTGACTGCGGGCCTGGTGGGCATGGTGATCAACCCGCTGCTCTTCCATGGATCGCGCGCCGACGGTTTGCTGATCTGGTTCACGGCGGAACTGGTCGATTACCTGGTGATCCTGCCCGTGATACTGACCATGCCGGCGTGGCGCCGCCCTCAGCGCGACCAACGGCACCGCGAGTTCGTGCTGCGCCTGGATCCGCTGAAACTGGCGCCGGCCTTGAGCCTGTTTCTGGGCGGGGCGCTGGGCATGGTCATCAGCGGGCCGGGTGCCGTCTCATACCTAGTGCCTGGCCTGCTGTGGTGTGCCCTGAGCTACAGCCTGTTCGTGACGGCGGTGCTCACACTGCTGTGCAGCGTGTGGACGCTGATGGCGGTATCGGTCGGCTACCTGCACCTGGGGTCGGACTTCGGCGGGCAATACGAACTGCAGTCGTTTCGCATCGGCGTGGCGTTGATGGTGCTGGCCCCACTGGCGGTGGCCAGCGTCATGGCGGCGCGCAACGAACTGCTGCGGCAATTGCAGCACGCTGCCACGCACGACCGCCTGACCGGGGTGCTCAACCGGGCGGGTTTCATCGACCAGGCCGAGGCGCTGTTCCGCGCCACGGCAGGCCGCCAGCGGGAGTTTTCAACGCTGATGCTCGATATCGACCACTTCAAGAGGGTCAACGACGTGTACGGGCATGCGGCTGGTGATCTGGTGCTGGCGGATTTTGCACAACTGGTCAACAGCTGCCTGCGTGACACCGACGTGCTGGGCCGCCTGGGAGGCGAGGAATTTGCGGTGCTGTTGCCCGACGTCTCTGCTGCAGTGGCCCAGGCGATTGCCCAGCGCATCTGTGTCGCCTGTGCCGCGCACTCCACCCTGCTGGAGGACGGAACGCCATTGATCTCCACGGTCAGCATCGGGGTGGCGCATGTGCCGGATGTGCCGGTGACGCTGGATGCTTTTCTTTCAGCCGCGGATGCGGCGCTGTACCTTGCCAAGCAATCGGGACGCAATCGGGTGGTGATCAGCGGCGACGAATCCCTGCCCGCTGCGACCGCCGTGCCGTAGTGCGCGCGCGGCGGTCGATGCTTCCAAATAACTTTGATGTCTTATTACTTGATTTATTGATCGTTGGTTTCTTTATGTTGCAATAGTACATTCCCTTATCCTTTCCAACCAGGGCCGGACCGGCGCCACAGGCGCGGGGCGGCCTTTTGTACTTTTCATGATCGACTTACGGGGTATCACCCAGATTTACCCGGGCCCACAAGGCCCGGTGGAAGCCCTTCGGGGTATCGACCTACATATCCATTCGGGCGAGGTCTTCGGCATCATCGGCAAGAGCGGTGCCGGCAAGAGCTCGCTGGTGCGCGTGATCAACCTGCTCAACCGCCCCACAGAGGGCGAGGTCATCGTCAATGGCCGCGACCTCACCAAGCTCAATGACGCGCAACTGCGCGCGGCGCGGCGCGACATCGGCATGGTGTTCCAGCATTTCAACCTGCTGTCCTCGCGCACAGTGTTCGACAACGCTGCGCTTCCACTGGAGCTGGCGGGCATGGACAAGGCTGCCATCCGCGAGCGGGTGAACCCGCTGCTGGAGCTGGTGGGCCTGTCGGCCCTGGCCAACCGCTACCCGGCGCAGATCAGTGGCGGTCAAAAGCAGCGCGTGGGCATTGCGCGCGCCCTGGCCAGCCGGCCCAAGGTGCTGCTCTCGGACGAAGCCACCTCGGCGCTGGACCCCGAGACCACGCGCGCCATCCTCGACCTGCTGCGCCAGGTGAACCGCGAGCTGGGCCTCACGGTGGTGCTCATCACCCACCAGATGCAGGTCATCAAGCAGGTGGCCGACCGCTTGGCCGTGATCGAGGCCGGCCGCATCGTGGAGCAGGGCAGCGTGCTGGAGGTGTTCACGCGCCCCCAGCAGGCCATCACCAAGAGCCTGATCGACGAAATATTGCCGCAGGAGCTGCCCGCCAGCGTGCTCGACCATGTGCGCAAGCTCACCGGCCAGCTGGCTGCCACGGCACCCGGCAACACGGGCCGGCTGCTGCGCCTGTCGTACTCGGGTGACAGCGCCTACCAGCCCATCCTGTCACAGCTGATCCGGGAGTTCGGCGTGGACATGAGCATCCTGCACGGCCAGGTCGACGAGATCCAGGACGAGACCTTCGGCTCGCTGGCCGTCTATGCGAGTGGTGAGCCTGAACGCCTGCGCGGCGCGGTGGAGCACCTGCGCGCCGGCGGCGTGGCCGTCGAAGAAGTCACGATTGAAACCTGAGGAGGCAACAAGCAATGTTCGACCATTTCACTCCGGCCATGCTGGAACTCTTCGCCTCATCTCTGTGGGAAACGCTCATCATGGTGGGCATCTCTGGTCTCGTCGGCGGCCTGCTGGGTGTGCCGCTGGGCGTGTTCCTGCGCCTCACGGACCAAGGCGGCGTGCTGGAAAACAGCCCCGTGAACAAGCTCGTGGGCTGGCTGGTGAATGCCGTGCGTTCCACTCCCTTCATCATCCTGCTGGTGGCCATCATCCCGTTCACGCGCTTCATCACGGGCTCGTCCATCGGCACGGCGGCGGCCGTGGTGCCGTTGACCATCGCAGCGGCTCCCTTCGTGGCGCGCCTGGTGGAGGCGGCCCTGCGCGAGGTCGACCACGGCCTCGTCGAAGCCGCTCAGGCCATGGGGGCTACCACCAGCCAGATCGTCTGGAAGGTGCTGCTGCCGGAGGCTTTGCCTGGCATCGTTGCTGGGCTGACCATTACCTTCGTGAGCCTTACCGGGTACTCGGCCATGGCTGGGGCCATTGGTGGTGGTGGGCTGGGGGATTTGGGGATCCGGTATGGGTACCAGCGGTTTCTGCCGGAGATCATGTTGGCGGTGGTGCTGGTGTTGATTTTCTTTGTGCAGGCGGTGCAGAGTCTCGGGGATTGGGCTGTGCGTCGGCTGAGCCATCGTTGATTTGTCGGCTGTGGTTGCTCTTTGCCTTGATTGAGGGCGGGAGCCGGGATGTGCGCCCGGCGGCGCAGTAACTTTCTCTTGAGTCGCCAAGAGAAAGTCACCAAAGAGAAGGCGACCCCCAGTCTGCGTCCCCCGTACGCCCTGTCGGGCGTACGGGGGCAACCTGCGATGCTCGGATCTGGGGTGGGCGTCGCTGAACTCGCTGCGTTCTTCGAACTCCGCTCAGACAGCAGCGACGAGCTAGATGACGAAGTGCATGTGTCCTGCGGCACATGCACCCACCCCAGCTCCTGCGCTTCTCGGCGCAGCCAGCAGGGGTGGGGGCGGGGTCACGGACGGCTGCTGCTTCGCAGCTGCGCCTGGGGTCGGTTACGCGCTGCGCGCTGCCGACGGTTGGGGCACGGTCACCCTGGCGAGCCGAGCGCAGCGAAGGACCACAGGCCGAGCGAAGCAATGGCCCGAGTGGAGCCCGCTCCCACCCCCTTCTGACCGTGCCGAGAAGCACAGGGCCTGGGGTGAGCGCGTGCCGAAGGACACGCGCATCGTTGTCTGGCTTGCCGCAGCTGTTTGAGCGGAGTTCGAAGAACGCAGCGAGTTCTGCGGCACACCCCAGGCCCGAGCATCGCAGGCTGCCCCACTCGCCCAACGGGCGAGTGGGGACACGGGCAGCGGGGTCGCCTTTTCTTGGCCTACCTTCTTTTGGCGACGCAAAAGAAGGTAGGTGCGCCGCCGGGCGCACACCCCGGCCTCCGCCCTTCAAAAGAAAACAGAAGCATCCACAGCCACAAAGCCGCAAAGCTCAAAAAAACAGATCAGCCCACCGTATCCCGGCTAACCCCAGCCGTCTGGCTGAACCCACCATCCACATACGTGATCTCAGCCGTCATCCCCCCGGCCAGATCCGACAGCAAAAACGCCGCCACATTCCCCACGTCCTCAATCGTCACATTGCGGCGCAATGGAGAAGAATCCGCCACCATCGACAGCAGCTTGCCAAAGTCCTTGATTCCGCTGGCAGCCAGTGTCTTGATCGGCCCGGCGCTGATGCCGTTCACGCGCATGCCCTTGGGCCCCAGCGCCTCGGCCAGGTAGCGCACGCTGGCTTCCAGGCTGGCCTTGGCCAGGCCCATGGTGTTGTAGTTGGGGATGGTGCGCAGCGCACCCAGGTAGCTCAGCGTGATCAGCGACGATTTTTCGTTGAGGTAGGGCAGGGCCGACTTGGCCATGGCCGGGAAGCTGTAGGCGCTGATGTCGTGCGCGATGCGGAACGACTCGCGCGACAGGCCTTCCAGGAAGTCGCCGGCGATGGCTTCGCGCGGAGCAAACCCGATGCTGTGCACGAAGCCGTCGAACTTCGGCCACACCTGGGCCAGGTCGGCGAACATGCGGTCGATCTGCTCGTCGCTGCCCACGTCGCAGTCGAAAATGAGCTTGGAGTCAAACTCGGCCGCGAAGTCGGTGATGCGGTCCTTGAAGCGCTCGCCCACGTAGCTGAAGGCAAGTTCTGCGCCCTGCGCGTGGCAGGCCCGGGCGATACCGTAGGCGATGGAGCGGTTGGACAGCACGCCCGTGATGAGCAGCTTCTTGCCGGTCAGAAAACCCATGGTTTGTTCTCCTGTGGAATTGGGGGAATGAATGGCGATGCAGGGCCGGGGATATTCACCGCGTATGGATATGTGCCATCCGCTGCAGGGCCGGCCGAACGTAGTGCAGAATTGTCGCATGCGGTTTTGGCTCACTTTTTTGCTGATGGGTTGTTGCACGGCACCGGCCTGGGCCGCGCACGGCTATGCGCTGTGGGGCGACTTGAAGTACCCGGCTGGCTTTGCCCACTTCGACTATGTGAACCCGGATGCACCAAAGGGGGGCGAGCTACGCATGGTGAGCAACCTGCGCTACTCCACCTTCGACAAGTACAACCCCTTCACCATGAAGGGGTCGCCGCCGGCCTACCTGTCGGACCTGCTGTTCGAGACACTGCTCACCGGCTCCATGGACGAAACCGCTTCGGGCTACGGCCTGCTGGCCGAAGACGTGGACGTGGCGCCCGACCGGCTCAGCGCAACGTTCCGCCTGCGGGCCGAGGCACGCTTTCACGATGGCAGCCCCGTGGAGGCGGCCGACGTCAAGCACACCTATGAGACGCTGATCAGCCCCCAGGCCTCGCCTGGCTACGCCACCTCTCTGCAGGAAGTGGCCGGCGTGGACGTGGTCGACAAGCGCACGGTGCGCTTTCGCTTCAAGCTGCCCAACCGCGAACTGCCGCTCACGGTGGGCAGCCTGCCCATCTTCAGCCGCGCCTGGGGCCGCCAGGCCGATGGCAAGGCCAAGCGCTTCGATGAGATCGTGACCGACACGCCCATCGGCAGCGGCCCGTACCGCATCGGTCCGGTGGCCTTCGGGCGCGACATCACCTATGCGCGCGACCCCAATTATTGGGGCCGCAACCTGAACGTGAACAAGGGCGCGTTCAACTTCGACAACATTACCGTCAAGATCTACAAGGACAACACCGCCCGGCTGGAGGCCGTGAAGGCCGGCGAGTTCGACTTCATGACCGTGTACTCGGCAGGCGATTGGGCGCGCCGCATCAACGGCAAGCTGTTCAAGCAGGGTGTGCTGGTCAAGAAGGACATGAAGCACCGCCTGCCTGCGGGCTTTCAGAGCTATGTGCTCAACACCCGCCGGCCCATGCTGAGCGACCCGCGTGTGCGCGAGGCGCTGGGCCTGGCCATCGACTACGAGTGGATGAACCGCCAGATGTTCTACGGCGGCTACCCGCGCGTGACCGACCTGTTCGGCAACACCGACTGCCAGGCCACCGGCACCCCCGGCCCCGAGGAGCTCAAGCTGCTGGAGCCCTGGCGTGGCAAGGTGCCTGAGGCTGTGTTCGGCCCTATGTACCAGCCGCCGGTGACCGAGGGCGAAGGCCATTCGCTGCGCGAGAACCTGCGCCGAGCCCGCCAGCTGCTGGCCGATGCGGGCTGGACCTACCGCGACGGGGCCCTGCGCAACGCCAAGGGCGACCCCATGGTGATCGAGTTCCTGGACAGCAAGGAGGGCGGTGCCCGCACCGTGACCCCCTGGATACGCAATCTGGAAAAGCTGGGCGTCACCCTGCGCTTTGCCACGGTGGACTATGCCCTGTACCAGCAGCGCCTGGACAAGTTCGACTTCGACATGATCAGCCTGGCGTTTCAGGGCACCTACAACCCGGGCCAGGAGATGCAGGAGTACTTCGGCAGCAAGCGCGCCGATGTCGAGGGCGCTGGCAACTACACGGGGGTGAAGAGCCCGGCCGTCGACGCCATCGTCACCAGATTGACGCGCGCCGACACCAAGGCCGAGCTGCTGCCCGCCTGCCGCGCGCTGGACCGCTTGATCATGCACAGCCACTACCTGATCCCGCAGTGGACCCTGTCGTCGCACCGCGTGGTCTATAACCAGCAGCGCTTGGCCTACAAGGAGCCCATGCCCCCCTATGCCAAGGCAGAAGAGTGGCTGATGTTCTCCTGGTGGAGCATCATCAAGCCATGATGGCCCAGCCCCCGATGCAGCCCTGACCCCTGGAGCCCAGCCACACGCCATGCTTGCCTACATCGCCAAACGCCTGCTGCTCATGCTGCCCACCCTGTTGGGCGTATTGCTTTTGACCTTTGCGGTGATCCAGTTTGTGCCTGGCGGCCCGGTGGAGCAGTACATGGCCGAGGCGCGCGCTGCAGCAGGCAAGGGGCGCGGTGCGGAAGGCGGCGGCATGGTCTACCGAGGTGACCAGGGTGTGGATCCCAAGCGGGTGGAGCAGATCAAGGCGCTCTATGGTTTCGACAAGCCCGCGCACGAGCGCTTCTTCATCATGCTGGGCCAGTTTGCGCGCTTCGACCTGGGCAAGAGCTTCTTCCAGAACAAGAACGTGTGGGAGCTCGTGAAGGAAAAGCTGCCTGTCTCCATCAGCCTGGGGCTTTGGACCTTTTTCATCAGCTACCTGGTTGCCGTACCGCTGGGCGTGGCCAAGGCGGTGCGCGCGGGCTCGCGCTTCGACCTGGTGACCACGCTGCTCATCCTGGTGGGCTATGCCATACCGGGCTTCGTGCTCGGGGTGGCGCTGCTGGTGATTTTTGGCGGGCAGCTGCAATGGTTCCCGCTGCGTGGACTGGTGTCGTCCAACTGGGACCAGATGACCTGGGGCGCGCGCATCGTCGACTACCTGTGGCACATCACCCTGCCGGTCACGGCCATGGTGGCCGGCAGCTTTGCGGTGACGGCCATGCTCACCAAGAACGCCTTTCTCGAAGAGATTCGCAAGCAGTACGTGCTGACGGCGCGGGCCAAGGGCCTGTCGGAGCGGCAGGTGCTGTGGAAACACGTGTTCCGCAACGCGCTGATTCCCATCATCACCGGCTTCCCTGCCGCCTTCATCGGAGCCTTTTTCGCCGGCTCGCTGTTGATCGAGACGCTGTTCTCGCTCGACGGCCTGGGCCTGCTCGGCTACGAGAGCGTGATCCGCCGCGACTACCCCGTGGTGCTGGGCACGCTGTACCTCTTCACCCTGATCGGCCTGGTCACCAAGCTCATCAGCGACCTGTGCTATGTGTGGGTTGATCCCCGCGTGAAGTTTGACTGACCGCATGAACCTGCCCTCTGCAAGTCCCTCCAGCAGCACCGCAGCCGCCATGCCGGTTGCCCCGCCAGCCGCCTCAACGGCCCCCGTGTCCCTTTCTCCCTCGCGCCGGGCCTGGCTGCGCTTCAAACGCAACCGCCTGGGCTTGTGGAGCCTGGTGATCTTCTGCGTGCTGGTGGTCATCAGCCTGGCGGCCGAGCTGGTCAGCAACGACCGGCCCCTGATCGTGCGCTACGAAGGGCAGACCTACTTCCCCATGCTCCAGACCTACCCCGAAAAGACCTTCGGTGGTGATTTCGAGACCCCCACGGACTACCTGGACCCCTTCATTCAGCAGCGCTTGAGCGCCGGCAGCAACTGGGCGCTCTACACCCTTATCCCCTACGGGCCCACCACCCTCAATTACTTCGCCAAGGAGCCCAATCCATCGGCCCCCACGCGGGACAACTGGATGGGCACCGATGACCGCGGCCGGGACATGGTGGCCCAGTTGCTCTACGGCTTTCGCGTCAGCGTGCTGTTCGGCCTGGCACTGACCTTCATCGGCACCGTGCTGGGCATCATCACCGGCGCGATCCAGGGCTTCTTCGGCGGCAAGACGGACCTGGCGTTCCAGCGCTTCATCGAGATTTGGGGCTCCATGCCCGAGCTGTACCTGCTCATCATCTTCAGTGCGCTGTTTGCGCCCAGCATCTCCTTGCTGCTCATCCTGCTCTCCCTGTTCGGTTGGATGGGACTGTCGGACTATGTGCGCGCCGAGTTCCTGCGCAACCGCCAGCTCGACTACGTGAAGGCCGCGCGCGCCCTGGGTGTCAGCAACGCACAGATCA
Source organism: Acidovorax sp. LjRoot66 (assembly GCF_964253305.1). NCBI lineage: Bacteria > Pseudomonadati > Pseudomonadota > Betaproteobacteria > Burkholderiales > Comamonadaceae > Acidovorax > Acidovorax sp. LjRoot66. Next base: position 4,464,925 of record NZ_CAXUQU020000001.1, on the reverse strand, counting down.
TCTGGCGCCACATCCTGCCCAACAGCCTGACCCCTGTGGTCACTTTTCTGCCGTTTCGCATGAGCGCCGCCATTCTGTCGCTCACCGCCCTCGACTTCCTGGGCCTGGGTGTTCCACCCGGCACGCCCAGCCTGGGCGAGCTGCTGAGCCAGGGCAAGAACAACATCGATGCCTGGTGGATATCGCTGAGCACCTTTGCCGTGCTGGTGATCACCCTGCTGCTGCTGACCTTCATGGGCGATGCGCTGCGCGACGCCCTGGACCCGCGAAAGGCCGACAAGTGAGCGCCGCATCCAGTCCAGGCATGGCACCTTCGGGCCCTTTGCTCGATGTGCGCGATCTCCATGTGCACTTCGGCACCAAGGAAGTGGTGAGCGGCGCCAGCTTCACCATCGCCCCCGGCGAAAAGCTCGCCCTGGTGGGCGAATCGGGCTCGGGCAAGACCATCACCGCGCTGAGCCTGCTGCGCCTGGCGGGCGATGCCCGGGTCAGCGGCCAGGCGCTGCTGCGCGGGCGCGACCTGCTGGCGCTGAGCGAGCGTGAGATGCGCGGCGTGCGCGGCGGCGAGATCGCCATGGTCTTCCAGGAGCCCATGACGGCGCTGAACCCGCTGATGACCATAGGCCAGCAGATCGCCGAGATCCTGCAGCTCAAGAAGGGCCTCACGGGCGCGCAGTGTGCCCAGGCCGCCATCGAGCTGCTGGCCAAGACCGGCATCCCGGAGCCTGCGCGCCGGGCCAATTCTTTCCCGCACCAGCTCTCGGGCGGGCAGCGCCAGCGCGCCATGATCGCCATGGCCCTGGCCAGCGAGCCGCAACTGCTGCTGGCCGACGAACCCACCACTGCGCTCGACGTGACCCTGCGCGGCCAGATCCTTGACCTGTTGTCCGACCTGCAGCGCCAGACCGGCATGGCCGTGCTGCTCATCACCCATGACCTGAACCTGGTGCGCCGCTTTGCTGACCGCGTGGCCGTGATGGAGCAGGGCGTGCTGGTGGAGCAGGGCGCAGTGGCCGAGGTGTTCGGTGCGCCCCAGCATGCCTACACCCGCAAGCTGATGCAAAGCCAGCCCCAGCGCGACGTGACCGAAATCGCACCTGCGCCCGGCACCCCGCCCGTGCTGCAGGCCAGCGACCTGCGTGTGGTCTACCCCACGCCACTGCCTGGCTTGCGTGGCTGGTTCAAGAAGGGCGAGTTCGTGGCCGTGCAGGGCGCCAGCCTGGCGCTGCCACCCGGCCGCACGCTCGGGGTAGTGGGTGAATCAGGCTCGGGCAAATCCACCTTGGCCCAGGCCATTCTGGGGCTGCTGCCGTTTGGCGGATCGCTGCAGGTGGCCGGGCAGGGCTGGCAGGCGCCGGCCATGCGCAATTCACCGGCCAACCAGCAACTGCGCCGCAAGGTGCAGGTGGTGTTCCAGGACCCGTTCTCATCGCTGTCGCCACGCCTCACGGTGGAAGAAATCGTGGGCGAAGGCATGCGCGTGCACGAGCCCACGCTCAGCGTGGCCGAGCGGCGCACCCGCGTGGAGGCGGCCCTGGCCGAGGTAGGCCTGACCGAGGCGCAGTTCCCCGGCCTGCTGGCGCGCTACCCGCATGAATTCTCGGGCGGCCAGCGCCAGCGCCTGGCCATTGCGCGCGCGCTCATCGTGCAGCCGCAGCTGCTGGTGCTCGACGAGCCCACCAGCGCGCTCGACGTCACCATCCAGCAGCAGGTGCTCAAGCTGCTGCAGCGCCTGCAGAAGGAAAAGGGGCTGAGCTACCTGCTCATCACCCACGACGTGCAGGTGATACGCGCCATGGCGCACGAGGTGCTGGTGATGAAGGACGGCAACGTGCTCGAAAGCGGCCCCGTGGGCCAGGTGCTGGATGCACCGCAGCACCCCTACACGCAGCGGTTGGTAGCGTCTGCCGGGCTGGACTGATACGCCATACGGCCGCCTTGTCAGGCGTACGTGTCGACCTTGCTGCCCAGGCCACTCAAGGCCTGGCCTTCAGACTTTGCGCGTTGCTCGCGTGCCGCCTGGGCTGCCACCTCGGCCTTCTGGGCCTGTGCGGCCTGCTGTTCCTGCTGCCGCGCGCGCTGGATGGCAGCGATCTGCGCCTGCACCATCTGGATCTGGGCCTGCAGCAGCTTGACCTTCTCCTTCTTGGCCTTGGCGTCCATGTCGGAGGTGGCCACGTTCTTGAGTTCTTCGGTCAGGGACTGCAGCTGCTTTTGCAGCTTGCCGATCTCGCTGCCGCCGCCGCTGCTGGACGAAGACACCTTGCCGGCCGATGATGAGGAGGAGACTTGCATGCCTCCCTTATCGGCAGGGTGGGCGCAAAACTTTAGTGCGGTGTGGGGTTTCTCAACTCTTCGGTGGGGCTGCCGGAGCCGGGCCATCCTGCGCCACCCACAGCACCTTGTCCACCTGCACCCCGAGTGCCTGGGCCTTGGCCAGCAGTTGCTCGCGCACGCCGGGCGGCAGTGTCTTGGTGCGCGACAGGATCCAGAAGTAACCCCGGTTGGAGCCGACCACCATGGACCACTGGTATTCCGGGTCCAGGGCCACCACGTTGTAGCCACCATAGAAGGGGCCGAAGAACGAGACCTTGAGGGCGCCCTTGTCGGACTCGCCGGCAAAGCGGGCCTTACCCTCGGCCTCTTTCCAGCGGTCGCGGCTTGGGTCGTAGCCGCGGTTGATCACCTGGATGGTGCCGTCGGGGTTGGGGAGGTAGTTGGCCGTGGTCTGCTGCAGGCCGCGCTCGAACGAATGGTCCAGCCGGGCCACCTCGTACCACTGGCCTGCATAGCGCTGCGCGTCGAAGCCCGCCACCGGCTCAATACCGGCAGGTGGGTGCGTGGAGCAGGCCGTGAAGAACAGCACCGCGCCCAGTGCCAGCACGCCAATGGTGTTGGGCAGGAAGCGGCGGCCGGCAGAGCGCGCCGCACCGGTGCGGGCAGCGGTGGCGGCGTGCTGTGGATGTTGTTCTGGCGTGTCTCGCATGGCTCGCAGTTCAATCGTGTCAGGCATGGTGTTGTCCCTGGCTGAGGGGTTCGTCGCAGTCCTTGGCATGGGCCGGCCATTGGGGCGGGCGCTGCCTGTTCTGCGGCGGTGTGGTCAATGTAGTGAGGGCACTGGCCGCCGCGTGTAGGCGCGCGCTGGCATCCCCTGTCGGCGGGAAGGGGGCTGCGCGGCCATGCTGCGCAGCGCCCCCTGGTCACCGCCGCGCATCACACCATGGGGCGGCGCCGTTGCAGGTGGGTGGGCTGGAAGTCCGCCGGCGTTATTGCCACAAAAGTCACGGTTTGGCGGCAGGAGTGGGGCGGCCATACTGCCCGCGCAATCCCCGCGCCTGCTGGCACAGAACTTGAAGGCTCCCAGGGGGCAGGGCACTGCAGGGTAGAGTGGCACCAGCCCTGTGCCGCCTGGCGCGCCCAGTTCTGTTCCCCCGCTTGCATGAGGTCCTTCGCATGACGACATCCACCGCCACCGTCCCGGGCACAGCGCCCACCGGCCCTGCCAAGGGTCCGCCCCCCGTGGTCGACCACCTGCGGTTTCTGCGCAAGCATGAGCATCTGTCCCCGACCTTCGGCAACGACGGTTTTGCGCGCAAGGCCGAGGCCTTTGCACGCGTGTTCGGAACACCCAAATTCCTGGCTGCGCAAACCGCGTTCGTCGTCGTGTGGATAGTGATCAACCTGACAGGGGTCGCGAAATTCGATGCCTACCCCTTCATCCTGCTCAACCTGGCGTTCAGCCTGCAGGCGGCCTATGCTGCGCCCCTGATCCTGCTGGCGCAGACGCGCCAGGCCGAGCGCGACAAGGCGCTTGCCGATGCCGATGCCCAGCACCGTGAAGACCTGGCCCGGGCCACCGAGCAGCGCCAAGCCATTGCCACCCAGAACACCGCCCAGTTGATCGAGTTGCTGGAGCAGAACACCCGCCTGACCGAGATGACCAAGAAGCTCAGCGAGCGCATCGAAACCCTCACGGTGGAAATGCACCACCGCATGCACTACGTGCCCGCCCTCGCGCGGGCCCAGCAACAGGCCGATCAGCCGGGCATCCAGCAGTCTGGCGGGCCCGGCAGCAGCTATGGCGGCAGCGGTGAGGGCGGTCCGCGCCAAGGATGAAGGACCACGCCATGTTCGCTCGCTACCCGCTTCCTGCCACCGATCGCGCCACAGCCCTCGACACGGCTTGCGACCTGCAACTGCTGCAGGCCCACTCCGTGCCCGGGCGGCCTCTCACGCTGCTGTACGTGGGGCCGGAGCGCACGCTGATCGTGCCAGTGGACGCCGCCGGCGCTGCCCCGCATGGTGCCGCGATCACCCTGGCCCTGGGCACGCACAAGACCGCTCGCGCATTCTTCCGCCGCGACATACCGACCCCGTTGGAGCTGGAAAACGCCATCGCCAGCGTCGAAGACGAGGTCTACCTGGCCCACCGGCAGTACGCTGCGCAGGGCAATGCATCGGGTACGGCCTGGTGGTCCACCGACGCGCATCTGGTGGCCCTGGCTGAGCTGGCCGGCGTGCCGCGTGCACCCGCCATGCTGCTCACGCTGGAGGCCATGGAGCGCCTGTTCCAGCGCCTGGCCGTCGTGTCCGAAGGCCGGCCCGCTGCCAGCGAGGGCCTGCCCGAGAGCGTGGAATTCGCCACCACCTTGCTGCTGCTGCGCGAGCTGATGCACCACATGCCGTTTGCCGAACTGCACCTGGTGGGGCCGTCGCTGGGGTGAATCGACCTTCTCCTTCTGTCAGCTGGAAAGATTCCAGGAGTAAACCGCAAACTCGTGGACCGGCTTGAATCCGAGGGCCTGGGCCAGTTCGTAAGAGGCCCGGTTGCCCTTGAAGCAATCCCACCCCGGCTCCAGCCCGCGCCGCAGGCACCCATCGATGAACGCCGTGGCTGCGGCCCTGGCCAAGCCCCGTCGTCGGTAGCCGTCAAAGGTACAGATGTCGACATCGTGCCGCCGGTCGTTCACGAAAACCGAGTAGCACAGGCTGGCTATCCGCCCCTCGTGAAGCACGCAAAAGCCGATGCCATCGCGTTCGAACTGCGCGTCGGAGGCCCACATGCCTGCCGCGAAGGGGTAGGGGCCTTCGGCAAGTTGCCGCAGCAACGCGATATCCATGGGCACCAGGCGGAGGCCTGGCGGGAGGGGCTGCTCGGCACGCTGCGCCGCAAACCGGCTGCGGTCGAACGAGAAGCCCACGCGCTGCAGCTTTTGCATGTTGGGCACCTGGCGCTGGTCGAGCACCGGCTCCCAGCCGGCGTGGCCCGGGTACAGGATGAAGAAGTCCCGGTGGGCAGACCCTTGCAGCCAGTCCAGGCAGGCCGTTGCAAATGGCGTGTCGGGCCAGTCGCCCGCCAGCACGCAAAAGCCGTTGTCGTAGACAAAGGCGGTGCGCAGGTCCCCGGCTTGCGGTACAAAGATGCGGCCCCGGGTGTGGCCCGACAGCACGGCGCCCATGATCTCGGTGCCCGCGTGGAGCCCATCGAGCAGCGGGGTCAGTAGGTGGAAATCTTCTGCATTCAGTTCATGCATGGGGCCGATTGTGCCAACGCTCAGCCCCTGATTTCAGCCAGCCCCTGTGCCCGCCACCCCCGTGGCGATTGCCCAAAACGCTCCTTGAACGCCCGGCTGAAATGCGCCGCGTCGTTGAAGCCCCAGCCGAACGCGATCTCCGCCACCGAGGTCTTCGTGCGGCGTGCATCCAGCAGCTCGCGGCTGGCGCCATCCAGGCGCTGGCCCCAGAGGTAGTGCGATGGTGACTGCGGCTCGGCCTTGAACAGGCGGTGCAGGTGGCCGCTGGACATGCCCAGGTCGGTGGCCACGGATTCGATGGTCAGCGCCGGGTCGCGCAGCCGGCCATCGATGTGCCGCTTGATGCGCGCCACATGGTAGGCACCCATGGTCGAGGGCTCGGCCCGGCTGCAGGCGGGCAGCGACTGCAGGCCGGCCACCAGCACGCTGATGACGCCGCTGGCCACGGCAGCGGCCGAGGCGGCGGGCAGGGTGTCCACCTCGCCGCGCAAGGCGGTGACCATGCTGGCCATCAGGTGCCCGGCCCCGCTGCGGCCCGAGACGGTGGTGGCCGTCAACTGTTCGGTACCCGCCACCAGCGCACGCAACTGCTCGCCGCGCAGCTTGAGCACGATCTCCTCGAAGTCCTCGCTGAACTGCAGGGTGTAGGGCCGCGTGCTGTCGTACAGCGCAAAGTCGCCGGGGGCCACGGCGGCGTTGCGCCCGTCCTGCGAGATGACGCCGTGGCCCTTGGTCTGCAGGCTCACGATGAAGCAGTCGTCCGTGGCGCGCGAGATGAAGCTCGGCGTGCGCACCACGCGCTGCGCGCAGGAGCGCACCACCGACAGGTCCAGCCCCGGCAGGTGGTGGCTCTGGATGGAGCCGCCAAAGCGGTCGCCACGCGGCGCATCGCATTCGAGCTGCACGTAGGTGGTGCAGATCATGTCGGTCCAGTAGGCCAGCCGGTCGCGCGGGGCAATGGGGTCGGTACTCAAGAGTTGGCTCATGGCGGGTCTCCTACGGATTTGCCTTCAACCGTCTAACGTCGTTGGGGAGCCTTGCCGTGCTAAAGCACTGTCTTCGGCTCCCCGCCTAGCTATTGTCCCGAGTTAGAAATTCGTTGAATAAATCTACCGAAAACCCCCGCCATGCGTCGTTGCAAATGCTCGCCATGCGCACGGCATGTCTGCGCTTTGCGCCTAGCTTGGCAGCGATTTCGGCAGATTTCTTTCTTCAACGAACTTCCAACTCAGAACACTAGCCGGCCGAATGCAAATCCGTCGCTAATGCTGGACAGGGCAGGGGAGCGTGGCTGCTCGCAATCATCCTCCTGCTGCGCCCATTGTTCAAGCAAGGCCCATGCCGGTAAACCCGGGGCGGCGAGCCTGGATCAAGCCTGGGGAGACTTTCAGTCAAGTCGCCGTCCGCGTGGCTTTGCGGCAAGAGCCGCGAGACCCACAGGCAAGACGGCGCGCGGCTTCGGCCCGAGCATTCGGGAACCGCAGCAGGCATTGCCCGCGCACGGCCCCAGCCCCCCTTCAACTTGATCGACAGGACCCATCCATGCCCGCCACCCTCCACCCCAAGCTGCGCGTAGCCGCCGTCCAGGCCGCGCCCGTGTTCCTCGACCTCGACGCCACCATCGACAAGACCATTGCGCTGATGAAGGAGGCGGCCAGGCAGGGCGCGCAACTCGTGGCCTTCCCCGAAACGTGGATCCCCGGCTACCCCTGGTGGATCTGGCTCAACTCGCCCGCCATGGGCATGCAGTATGTGCAGCGCTACAACGACAACTCGCTGGTGGTCGGCTCGGCCGAGTTCCAGCGCCTGGCGCAGGCCGCACGCGACATCGGTATCTGGATGTCCACCGGTTACAGCGAACGTGCCGGCGGCAGCCTCTACATCGCCCAGGCCCTGTTCGACGATCAGGGCCGCGTGGTCAAGACGCGGCGCAAGCTCAAGCCTACCCACGTGGAGCGCACCGTGTTCGGTGAGGGCGACGGCAGCGACCTGGCGGTCATGCCGACCGCCATCGGCAATGTCGGCATGCTCGCCTGCTGGGAGCACCTGCAGCCCCTGAGCAAGTACGCCATGTACGCGCAGAACGAGCAGATCCACATCGGCGCCTGGCCCAGCTTCTCTTTGTACCGGGGTGCGGCCAACGCCCTGGGGGCCGAGGTCAACAATGCCGCAAGCCAGATCTACGCGGTCGAAGGCGGCTGCTTCGTGGTCGCGCCGTGTGCCACCGTGTCGAAGGAGATGCACGCCATGCTCTGCACCGACGACCTGCAGCGCCAGTTGCTGCTCGAAGGCGGCGGTTTTGCGCGCATCTACGGCCCTGACGGCGCATTGCTGGGTACACCGCTGGGCGAGAAGGAAGAAGGCTTGGTGATTGCCGATATCGACCTGGGCACGATCTCCCTGGCCAAGACCGCCGCCGATCCTGCCGGCCACTACGCCCGGCCCGACGTCACGCGGCTGCTGCTCAACCAGACGCCGGGCGACCGTGTGGTCTCGCAGGTACCCGCCGGCATGGCGGCAGCGGCGGCCAACGAAGCCAGCGCCGAGCCCGCACCGGTGCTGGCCGAGTCCTGAGCATTGCGCACCGGAGCCGCGCCATGGAATCCGCCATCCCCACCCACCTGCAATGCCCGCGCCTGCGCCACCGCAGGGTGCCCGACGACTACGTGCCGCCATACCCCGCAACGGTCGCGCGCTACCGAGCGGAAGTCACGCGCGTGGTCATGGGTTACTTCGGCATCCAGCACCGGGCCGACGCACCGGCGCCGGCATTGGCCGCCCGGGCGCTGCACTGCATCACCAAGGCCTTTGCCGCAGCCAACGGCCCGGGCCACTGGGACCGCGCGCAGTGCGTCGACCAGGCGGGCTACCTCAACACCATCACCATCGGCTACTGGGACAACCCGGCCGCCTATGCGGCCTGGTTTGCCGAGCACGGCGAGCGCTGGGCATCCGGCGCGTTCAACGAGCCCGGGCTGGGCCTGTTCACCGAGGTGCTGCAGCCCGCAGCGGACCGCTTCGAGACGCTGTTTTCCAGTGATGGGATCGAGGGCGTGGCCGGTGTATCCGCCGGCCTGGGCGAGCCCATCCAGGAGCATGCCTACTGGGGCGGCATGCGCGACCGCCTGGCCCTGTCGCAGACCGACGGCATGTCGCCGGCCGGGGCGCCGAAGGTGGTCACCGAGGGCCTGCACCAGCGCGTGCTGCCGCACGAGAACCTGTGCCTCATCCGCTCCGGCCAGGACTGGACCGGCACCCAGGGCGACGAGCGGCGCATGTACACGGAAGAAGTGGAGCCCGTGCTGCGCGCCGGCATGGATTTTCTGCAGCACCAGGGCCGCCAGGTGGACTGCTATGCCAACCGCTACATGAGCGTGGTGGACGCGGCGGGCAAGCCCATGGACAAGAGCTTCGGCATGGGCTGGTGGCGCAGCCTGGCGGCCCTTGAGCGCTGGGCCGAATCGCACCCCACGCACGTGGCCATCTTTGGCGCGGCCATGAAGTACCTGGGCACCATGGGCCCGGCGGCGCAGCTCAAGCTCTACCACGAGGTCACGGTGGCGACGGCGGCAGAGCAGTATTTCGAATACTTCAACTGCCACCCGCGCACGGGCATGCTGGGGGCGGCAGGGTAGGCGCTCCCTAGGGGCGGCACTCAACCCCGCTGGCAATCCGCCACGAAGGCGTCGAGCAGCGCGCCGAACTGCGCCGGGTTCTCCCATTGCACGGCGTGGCCGGCGCCTTCCACCACCTGCACCTTGCCGCGCCACAGGGTAGGGATGGTGGGGGCCAACCCGTCAAGGTAGGCCGCGTTCACGATCTGCTCGTGCGCGCCCTGCACGATGGCCAGGGGCCGGCCGATGGTGGCGATGATGTTGAGCTCATCCGCATAGCCCACGGTGCCTATGCCTGCCGCCAGGGATGCGCGGGCGTGGCCGTCCGTGCGGCGGGCGTCCTGCAGCATGAAATCGGCTGCAGCCACGCCGGGCGCCATGTAGTCGGCCACCCAGACGCGGGCGTCGTCCTCGGACCAGTCCTTGACGAAGCCCAGGCCGAGCTTGAGGAAGGCACCGCCGAAATCCGCCGTGGGCGGAAACGGCAGGGGCGGCGTGCCGAAGACCATGAAGCCCGCCGCCTGCGGCAGGGATGCCGCCGCTTCGAGCACGGCATGCCCGCCCAGGCTCCAGCCCACGAACACGGCGTTCTCCACCCCCATCTGGCCGGCCACGGCGCGGACCACATCGGCATAGCCGGGAATGCTGTAGACCGTGCTGCGCACCATTTGCTCGGCATCGGCGGACTGGCCGTGGCCCGGCAGGTCCGGCGCGATCAGGCGGTACTTCCTGCCCAGCTCGCCGGTGAGCAGGGGCTCCCACACGCGCGACGAGGAGGAGTTGCCATGCACCAGCACCACGGCCGGGCCGCTGCCGCCGCTGTCGTGCACCGAGATGCGCTCGGAGCCGATGGAGAGTACGCGGCTGGGCGATGCTTGGGCGTCGAAGGTCGAATCTGCGGACATGCGGTCGGGCTCCCTGGCGGTTGGTTCAATGGGCGAAATGTGGTGCACCCTCGGTTCACTGCGGCGGCAAAAAGGCCTCGGCCAGCCGTACCCAGAACGCGCCGCCCACCACGATGTTGCCGTCATGGAAATCGTACCCCGGGTGGTGCACCATGCAGCCGCCGGGGGCATTGCCGTTGCCGATCTGCAGGTAGGAGCCGGGCACCTTCTCCAGCATGAAGGCAAAGTCCTCGCTGGCGGGCAGGGCCGCGGCCTGCAGCGTCACGCGCTCGGGGCCCAACAGGTCCAGGGCCACCTCGCGCGCCAGTTCGGTCTCCGCCGGGGTGTTCACCAGCACGGCGTAGCCCGGCCGCCAGTCGAGGCGGGCCACCACGCCGTAGCCCGTGGCGGTGGCGTCCATCAGCGCGCGGATGCGCTGCTCCAGCAGCGCACGCACGCCGCTGTCCATGGCGCGTACGCTGATCTCCAGCACGGCGCTGGCGGGGATCACGTTGTTGGCCTGGCCGGCGTGCAGCGCGCCCACCGTCACCACGGCCATCTGCTGCGGGTCGACATTGCGCGAGACGATGGTCTGCAGCCCCATCACCAGGCTGGCCGCAGCCACCACCGGGTCGATGGCCACGTGCGGCATGGCGCCGTGGCCGCCCACGCCCTCCAGGGTGATGGTGGCGTAGTCGCTCGACGCCATGGCCGGTCCCTCGCGCAGCAGCAGGTGGCCCTGTTCCACGCCGGGCATGTTGTGCATGGCAAACACGGCATCGCAGGGGTAGCGCTCGAACAAACCGTCGGCCATCATGCGCAGCGCGCCGCCGCCGCCTTCTTCGGCGGGCTGGAAGATCAGGTTCAGCGTGCCGCTGAACTGGCCGTGCTCCGCGAGGTACCAGGCCGCCGCCATCAGCATGGCGGTGTGGCCGTCGTGCCCGCAGGCGTGCATCACGCCCGGGTGGGCGCTGCTCCAGGCGACGCCCGTGGCCTCGGTGATGGGCAGGGCGTCCATGTCGGCGCGCAGGCCCAGGCGCGGGCCCTGGCCGCGCACCAGCCTGCCCACCACCCCGGTGCCGCCGATGCCGCGCTCCACCGCATAGCCCCAGCGCTCCAGCCGCTCCGCCACCAGTTCGGCCGTGCGCTGCTCCTCGAAGGCCAGCTCCGGGTGGCGGTGGATGTCGCGGCGCAGGGCGATGAACTCGCGGGCGCGCTCCTGCAGGGTGTCGAACAAGCTGCTGTTCATTGTCGTCATCGTCATTGCGGCTGCAGGTTGATGGAGCGGGCGATCTCGCGGTAGCGGGCCGTTTCGCTCTCGAAGAAGGCGGTGGATTCGGCCAGCGTCATCGCGGGCGATGCCACCATGGACTGCGCTGCCAGCTGGGTGTGCACGGTCGGGTCCTTGAGCGCGCGGCCGATGGCCTGGTGCAGGCGCTGCACCACGGGCTCGGGCGTCTTCTTGGGCACCATGAAGCCGGTCCAGATCTTGTACGAAAAGTTGGGCAGGGCCTTGCCCTCGCTCACCGTGGGAATGTTCTTGAGCATCTCCGAGCGCTGCGCGCCCAGTTGGGCAATGATCTTCAGCCGCCCCTGGTCGGCCATGGCGCCCATGGCCGAGCTGTAGACCAGCACCGCAAAGTCGAGCTGCCCGCCGCCCAGGTCCTGCAGCAAGGGCGCATTGCCCTTGTAGGGGATGTGCTGCATGGTGGTGTGCGTGGTCTGCTGCACCTTCTCCAGGATCAGGTGGTACAGCGAGCCGATGCCCACGCTGCCGTAGCTCAGCGGGTCCTTGCCCGGCGTGCGTGCCAGAGCGATCAGCTCGTCCACGCTGTTCACGCCCAGGTCCTTGCGGGTCACGAAGACCATGGCCGCGTCGGACACCGGGTGCACCAGGCGGAAGTCCTCCGTGCGCAGCTTCACTGCGGCATTGGCCAGCGGCGCCAGGATAGCCTCGTTGGGCGAACCCTGGAAGATGTAGTACCCGTCGGCCGGCGCGGCCAGCACCTTCTGCGCGGCCATGGCGCCGGCTGCGCCGCCCAGGTTCTCCACGATCACCTGCTGGCCCAGCTCGCGGGTCATGGGGGTGTTCAGGATGCGGGCCATCGCGTCGGACGGGCCGCCCGCAGGGTAAGGCACCATCAGGCTTACCGGCTTGGCGGGGTAGGCATTGGGTGCCTGGGCCAGCGCGGCCAGGGGGCTGGCGCCGAGCACCAGGCCCGTGAGCCCGGCCAGTGTGGCGAGCAGGCGTTTCATCGCAATCGTTGTGTTCATTGATCGATCCCTTGCAGACAGATTGGTAAGCGGCCATGGCATCCCATGGTCTCCATTTCTTCGACACCCCTGGTTCCGCCACGCTTCTCTTGTCGGGGGCTGTGGCAGGTCAGTCGGGCCATCTTAGGATTGGGCTATCTGCGCGTCCAATGCATTGCAAAGTGGGTTAGCATGAGTTGAAGTTATTCAATTTTCTTGCACCAGAAGGGGGCAACCGGCATGACTTTGGTGCAGCTTCGGCACTTCATTTCGCTGGCGCAGACCGGCTCGTTCAGCAAGTCGGCCGAGGCCATGCACCTCACGCAGCCCGCGCTCAGCCGCAGCATCCGCGCCATCGAGGACGAGCTCGGCCTGCCGCTGTTCGACCGCATCGGCCGGCGCAGCGAACTCACGCCCTTTGGCCGCCAGGTGCTGCAGCGCGCCCAGCGCCTGGTGGACGATGCCGCCGAGCTGCATGCCCTGGGCCAGCGCATGCAGCAGGGCGAGGGCGGCGCCATCCGCATCGGCCTGGGCTCGGGCCCCGGCGCCTTGCTGATGACGCCGCTGCTCATGCAGGTGGCTACGCGCCACCCGCAGCTCACGCTGGAAATCTCGCGCGGCAGCACCGACCGGCTGGTGCAGGCCCTGCGCGACCGCCAGCTCGACGCCCTGGTGATCGACGCCCGCTCGCTGCAGCCCGCCACCGACCTGCGCACCGAGCTGGTCTGCGAGATCCGCGGCTCCTTCATGGTCCGGCGCGGCCACCCGCTGCTGCGCAAGCGCGGCGGCGTGCGCTTCGAGATGCTCAAGGACTACCCCATCGCCTCCACCCCGCTCAGCGATGAGGTGGCGCGCCGGCTCATGGAAACCTACGGCCCCGAGGCGCACCCCGCCGCCTGCGTGACCCTGCGCTGCGAAGAGATACCGAGCCTGGTCGAGGTGGTGCGCAAGAGCGACGCCATCCTGCTGGCCGTGCGCGCTGCCGCGCCCGACCTGGTGGAGCTGCCCATGGTGCCCGGGGAGATCACCACCGCGCTGTTCGGCCTGGTCACGCTGGCCGGCCGCGCCGAAGCCCCGGCCATGCCCATCGTGCGCACACTGGTGCAGGAACTTCTGAAGGACTAGCCGCCCAGCATGCGCAGGGCCAGGCCCGCCAGCGCACAGCCGGCCAGCAGCGGCAGCACCCCCAGCTTGAAGCGGAACAGCGCCATACCGGCCAGCACGGTGATGGCGACGGACGCGATGTCCACCCCACCGGCAAAGCCCTGCGGCCACCACACGTGCCAGGCGAAGAACAGGGCCAGGTTCAGGATCACGCCCACCACGGCGGCGGTGATGGCCGTGAGCGGCGCCGTGAAGCGCAACTGGTTGTGCGTGGTCTCTATCAGCGGCCCGCCGGCCAGTATGAACACGAACGATGGCAAAAAAGTGAAGAAGGTCACCACCGATGCCGCCAGCGCGCCGGACCAGAAGGCCGCGTCGGGCCCGAGCACGTTGTGCAGCCAACCGCCGAGAAAGCCCACGAAGGCCACCACCATGATCAGCGGGCCGGGCGTGGTCTCGCCCAGCGCCAGGCCGTCGATCATCTGCCTGGCGTCGAGCCAGTGGTAGTGCTCCACCGCACCCTGGTAGACATAGGGCAGCACGGCATAGGCTCCGCCAAAGGTCAGCAGCGCCGCCTTGGTGAAGAACCAGCCCATCTGCGTGAGCGTGCCCTCCCAGCCCACCAGCGCCACCAGCACCCCCATGGCCGCCAGCCACAGGCCGCCGCCCACGGCCAACACCTGCGCCAGGCGCTTGCGGCTGAACAGGGCATGGGCCGGGGTGGGTGTGTCGTCGTCGATCAGCGCGGGCCCATAGCCCCGCTGGGCGCTGCCGTGGCCTCCGGCCGTGAACAGCTGCGGCCAGCGCTGCCCGGCCACATGCCCGGCGAGCGCGGCCGCGAGCACGATGGCCGGGAAGGGCACGCTGAACGCCATGATGGCCACGAAGGCTGCCGCCGCCATGCCCCAGAGCCAACGGTTCTTGAGCGCGCGCGTGCCGATGCGGTGGGCTGCATGCAGTACCAGCGCCGTCACCGCCGGCTTGATGCCGTAGAAGATGCCCTCCACCACGGGCAGGTGCCCATAGGCGATGTACACCCAGGACAGCAGTATCAGCAGCACCAGCGAGGGCAGCACGAACAGCCCACCCGCCACCAGAGCGCCGCGCGTGCGGTGCATCAGCCAGCCGATGTAGGTGGCCAGTTGCTGCGCCTCGGGGCCGGGCAGCACCATGCAGTAGTTGAGCGCATGCAGAAAGCGCTTCTCGCTGATCCAGCGGCGCCGCTCCACCAGCTCGGTGTGCATGATCGCGATCTGCCCTGCCGGCCCGCCAAAGCTGATGCAGCCGAGCTTGAGCCAGAACCACAGGGCCTGGGCGAAACCCACGTCGGCGGGGCGTGCATCGGCGGCGGCGCCGCCGCCCTTGTCGGCCATCGTGGCCAGGTTGCTCGTGTCGGTCATTTCATTCACATCGGTCATGCTGGCACGCCTTCGGGCGCCCAGCGGTGGCTTTCCTGCGGCCCTGTCACCCCCTGGCGGCACCAGGCGTAGAGCGCGTCGTACACGGGCATGGCCGCCGCAAGCATGCCCAGGTCGTCGCTGGCGTGCAGCTGCGAAAGCCCCAGCGACAAGGCCAGAAGCCCTGCGGCCTGCGGCGCCAGTTGCAGCTGGTCGGTATCGGCACCGCGCACGATGCGGGCCAGCGCAGCCAGGGCCGGGTCGGCCTGCAGTCCCAACGCGGCCAGCAGCGCATCGAAGCTGCACAGCGCGCCCTCGTGCGTGATGGGCGCACCGGGAATGTCGTAGGCCACGGCATGGAGCCGCTGCGCCTCGGGCAGCACCTGCGCCGCTTCCACGTAGAGGAACTCCGCGCGCGGGTCGATGAAGCGGCGCACCAGCCAGGGGCAGGCAATGCGGTCGATCTGGGGCCGTGCGCGGGTGATCCAGCGCGATGGGGCCGTGCCATCCACGCCCAGGTCGGGCCGCTTGCGCAGCGCCAGGGGCCGCACGGCGCGCCAGCGGGCCAGGTCCTCGGGCGTGTCGACGCCGGGCTCGCCCCCCTCGAACCCTCCCGCCAGGAAGCGGGCATTCCAGCCCGCCTGCCGCAGCACGGCCGCAGCCTCCTGGCTCACGGCATGGCCGTACACGCAGTACACGACGGCCTCACAGGGCGGGGCGTTGGCGGCCAGGGCGGCGATGTCTTCGGGTGTGCAGTGCCGCGCGCTGGCCAGCAGGTGCGTGCTCTCGGCAAAGCGGGGCCGCCGGCGCACATCCAGGATGAGCGGGGCACGGGGCGTGCCGATGCGGGCGGCGAGGTCTTGGGGAAGAACGGAAAGGGGAAGGGCGTTGCCCATAGAGGTGTCCACGGATGACTCCGGCAAAGAGTGATCAGCGCTTGGATGGGACACCATCTATCCGTGAGGATTCGGGAGGCTGGATTCCCGATGCGCAAATCTTAGCAGGAGTCTTTGACGCACTCTCCGTCGCAAGCGCTGGCACCCCTGGCCCTGCCAATGCACGTCCGTTCCGGGAAAACCCCTAACAAGTTGGTATTGCAACTGGTTGGTAAGCCAACCATAATTTGACGCATATCAACACGACTTGCGAGCGCATTGCCACGCAGGCGTCCAACCCAGGAGACTCCCCATGAACCCGACCCGTCGCACCCTTGCCTGCGCGCTGCTTGCCGCATCCTGCCTGGCCCTTGCCCCCGTGCAGGCGCAGGCGCAAAGCACTGCCGTCAAGGTGGGGGTGGTGGGGCCGTTCTCGGGGCCGTTCGCACACTACGGCGCACTGTTCAAGGCGGCGGCCGAGGCCTATGTGGCCAGCCAGGGCGGCAAGCTCGCGGGCAAGGAGATCGAGTTCATCTACCGCGACACCGGTGGCCCCAACCCCGGCCAGACCAAGACCCTGGTGCAGGAGCTCATCGTCAAGGACAAGGTGGACTACCTGGGTGGCTTCGTCTTCACGCCCAACGCGCTGGCCGTGGCGCCGCTGATCCAGCAGTCCCAGACGCCCACCGTCATCTTCAACGCCGCCACCTCGGCCATCACCGAGAAGTCCGAGTACTTCATCCGCACCAGCTACACGCTGTGGCAGGTCACAGTGCCCATCGCCCAGTGGGCCGCCAAGCAGGACATGAAGAAGGTGGTGACGGCCGTGACCGACTACGGCCCCGGCATCGACGCCGAGACGGCATTCAAGGCCGAGTTTGCCAAGCAGGGCGGCACGGTGGTCGAGAGCATCCGCATGCCCATCGCCACCACCGACTTCGGCCCCTTCGTGCAACGCATCAAGGCCAGTGGCGCGCAGGCGGTGTACACCTTCCTGCCCGGCGGCCCGCCCAACCTGGGCTTCGTCAAGGCCTACAACGAGAACGGCTTGGCCAAGGCCGGCGTGCAGTTCCTGGGCACGGCCGAGACCGATGAGTTCGATCTGCAGAAGTTCGGCGACTCGGCCCTGGGCCTGACCACGGCGTTCCACTACTCCGGTGCCCATGACTCGCCCGAGAACAAGAAATTCGTCGACGCCCTCAAGAAGCGCGACCCCGCTGCCGTGGCCAACTACGCCTCGGTGGGCGCGTGGGACGGCATGTACGTGATCCACAAGATGATCGAGGCCACCGGCGGCAAGAAGGACGGCGCGAAGGCCCTGGCCACCGCCCGCACCCTGCAGTGGGAGAGCCCGCGCGGCCCGGTGCGCATCGATGCCAAGACCCGGCACATCACCCAGAACGTCTACCTGCGCAAGGTGGAGCGCGTGGGTGGCCAGTTGGTCAACAAAGAGGTGCAGAGCTTCGGCCCGCACGGCGACTACGGGCTCGACAAGTAAGCCACGCACCCCCAGGTCTGCACTGAAGTCGCTGCCACCGTGAACACCTTTTTCAACATCCTGATCGACGGGCTGGCCTACGGCATGGTGCTGTTCGTCATTGCCGTCGGCCTGTCGGTCACGCTCGGCCTGATGCGTTTCGTCAACCTCAGCCATGGCGCCTTTGCCATGGTGGGTGGGTATTGCGCGGCCTGGCTCACCCGCGAGGCACAGTGGAGCTTCTGGCTGGCCGTGCCCCTGGCGATTGCCGCCACCGCGCTGCTGGGTGCCGTGCTCGAAGCGCTGGTGCTGCGCCACCTGTACCGCCGTAAGGAGCTGGACCAGGTGCTTTTCACCATCGGACTGAGCTTTGTGCTGATCGCCGCCACCAACGCCATTGCCGGCCCGCAGGTGCAACTGATCACGCTGCCCCCGCTGCTGGCCGGCTCGGTGGACCTGGGCTTTCGCACGCTGCCGGCGCAGCGCCTGCTGGTGATCGGTGCCGGGCTGGCCGTGGCAGCGGCTGCCGCGTGGACGGTGACGCGCACCCGCTTTGGCGTGTGGCTGCGTGCCGCAGTGGACCACAGCGGCACCGCGTCCACCCTGGGCATACCGATCCGCACCGTGCAGTGCGCCAGCTTTGCGGCCGGCGCCGCGCTGGCCGGCTTCGGCGGCATCCTGGGTGCCGAGCTCATGCCGCTGGAGCCGTACTACGCCCTCAAGTACCTGGTGCTGGTGCTCGTGGTGGTGGCCGTGGGCGGCATGGGCAGCATTGCCGGTTCGCTGGCTGCCGCCGTGCTGCTGGGCACCATCGAGACTGCCAGCCGCTACCTGGCGTCCGAATGGGGCAGCCTGTTCTTCTTTGTCGCCATGGCCGCACTGCTGGCCTGGCGCCCCCATGGTCTCCTGAAGCGATGAGCAATCCCACCATGACCCACCCTGTGCAAGCCGCCGCCGTGGCCACGCCCGTGCAGCCTGCCCAGGCGGCACCGCGCTGTGCGCCTGCCTGGCGCGCACCCCTGTTGCTGCTGGTCGCGGGCCTGGTGGCCTGCGCCGTGTTCCCCGACCAACTGGGGCTCATCACGCGCATTTTCATCACCGGCCTGTTCGTGCTCTCGCTCGACCTGGTGGTGGGCGTGGCGGGCCTGGCCACGCTGGGGCATGCGGCCTTGTTCGGCCTGGGCGCCTACGCGGCCGGCATCTTTGCGCTGCATGCGCATGCCGACCCGTTGCTGGGCCTGGGCGTGGGCATGGCGGCAGGCGCTCTCACGGCGCTGGTCTCGGGCGCCTTTCTGCTGCGCTACCAGGGCTTCACCTTTCTCATGCTGACGGTGGCGGTCTCGCAGATCGTGCTGAGCCTGGTGCAGAAGGCGCGCAATTGGACGGGTGGCGACGATGGCCTCTCGGGCTTTGCCATGGCGCCGCTGCTGGGCCGCTTTGCGTTTGACCTGGAGGGCAAGGTGGCTGCCGTGTACTCGCTCGTGGTGCTGGTGCTGCTGTTCTATGTCGCTCAGCGCATCGTGCAGTCGCCGTTTGGCCTAGCGGTGCGCGGCATCCATGAAAACCGCGCCCGCATGGCCGCCCTGGGCACGCCCGTGTTCCGCCGCCTGTGGCTGCTGTACACGGTGGCAGGTGCCCTGGCCGGTGCCGCTGGCGCCCTGTCGGCCCAGACCAATGCGGTGGTGGGCACCGACAGCCTCTCGTTCGCGCTCTCGGCCGAGGCGTTGGTCATGCTCATCCTGGGTGGGGCAGGGCAGCTCACCGGTGCACTGGTGGGTGCCACCGTGTTCACGCTGCTGCACCACACGGCCGCGTCCATCAACCCCTACCACTGGCTCTTCGTGGTCGGCGGCCTGCTGATGCTGGTGGTGCTGGTGCCGCCCGCAAAGGCCTGGGCCTGGCTGCGCCAGCGCGCGGGAGGTGTGCGATGAGCGGCCATGCCATCCCCGACACCCTGCTGGATGTGCAGGCGCTGGACAAGCGCTTCGGCGGGCTGCATGTCACGCGCAATGTCTCCTTTCAGCTGCGCGCGGGCGACCGGCTGGCGCTGATCGGCCCCAATGGCGCGGGAAAGACCACGCTGGTCAACCAGATCAGCGGCGTGCTGGAACCCAGTGCCGGCCACATCTGGCTGCGCGGTGCCGACGTCACGCGCACCAGCCAGGCCCAGCGCGTGCGCGCCGGGCTGGCCCGCACCTTCCAGATCACCACGCTGGCGCCGCACTTTGCGGTGCAGCGGCAGATCGAGCTGGCGCTGTTCGAGCGCGAAGGACTCACGGGCCGCCTGTGGCGCAGCATCGACGGCTACCCCGCGCTGCAGGCCGAGGCCCAGGACATCCTGGCCCGCTTCGGGCTGCAGGCCCATGCCGCCACGGCCACACAGGACCTGGCTTATGGCGAGCAGCGCCTGATCGAGATGGCGCTGGCCCTGGCCCTGCGGCCCAAGGTGCTGCTGCTCGACGAGCCCATGGCCGGCGTGCCCAAGGGCGACGGCGCCCGGCTGCTGGCAGCGCTGGACGCACTGCCCGGCGACCTGGCCGTGCTCATCATCGAGCACGACATGGACCTGGTGTTCCGCTTTGCCAACCGCATCGTGGTACTGGCCGAAGGCGCCGTGCTGGCCGATGGCTCACCCGACGAGATCCGCCGCGACCCGCGCGTGCGCGCCGCCTACTTGGGAGCATGAAATGAAACACCCCCTGAGTCGCTTCGCGCCTTCCCCCTCTCTCATATTGCTTCGCAATCTGGGAGGGGGACGCCCCCAGCGCGGCGGGGCGGCCCTTGCGCGGGGGCACTGGCTCTGGCCGCGCCAGTTGCATGCAACTCGGGTGGCGCGCGGTGCTATGGATAACTGAGATGACAAAGATGAATGCCTCTCCCATGCTGAGCCTGCAGAACGTGGTGGCCGGCTACGGCCCCACCACCGTGCTGGACGGCCTGTCCTTCGACGTCCATGCCGGCGAGCGCCTGGCCATGATCGGCCGTAACGGCGTGGGCAAGACCACCGCGCTGCGCGCCGTGATGGGCCTGGTGCCCCTGCGCAGCGGCAGCCTGCAATTCATGGGGCAGGACATTGCCGCGCTGCTGCCGCACCAGCGTGCCGAGCTGGGCCTGGGCTATGTGCCGCAGACGCGCGACATCTTCCCCTCGCTGACGGTGGAGGAGAACCTGCTGGCCGGCCTCAAGCGCCGCCCGCGCAGCGCGCTCGACGAGGCCTACGCCCTGTTCCCGCGCCTGGCCGAACGCCGGCGCAACGGCGGTACCCAGCTGTCGGGCGGCGAGCAGCAAATGCTGTCGGTGGCACGTGCGCTGCTGGGCCGGCCCACGCTGCTGCTGCTCGACGAGCCACTGGAGGGCCTGGCCCCGCTGATCCGCCAGGAGCTGCTGCGCGCCTTTGCCCAGATGGCGCAGCAGACCGGCATCGCCACCATCATCGTGGAGCAGCAGGTGGACGAAGCCCTGCGCTACGCCCAGCGCGCCGTGGTGCTGGACCATGGCACGGTGGTCCATGAAGCTGGCGCCGCCGAGCTGCTGGAAGACGAAGCTACGCTAGAGCGTTGGGTGGGCATGGCCGTCCACTGACAACCCTCCTACTCCGTATTGAATCGACTATGACCAAAAAGAAAGCCAACAAGTCTTCCGATGTGCAGCTCCCCGACGCGCAGAGCGTGGTGGACCTGGAGCGCTACGTACCGGCCTACCTGACCTGGATCGCCAACAAACTCTCGCGCGGGGCCTCGCAGCACTACCTGGAAATTTTCGACGTGGGCATCGAGACCTGGCGCTGCCTGGTGCTGCTGGCCATCGAGGGTTCCATATCGGCCCAGCAGGTGTCCAAGGTGATCGGCATGGACAAGGGCTCGGTGAGCCGCTGCTTCAAAGGCATGCAGGAGCGCGGGCTGATCACCACCGAGCTGGACAAGACCGATGGCCGCCTGCGCATCGCCGTGCTCACACCCGAGGGCCGCGCGCTGCACGGCCAGATCATGGGCATGGCGCTGGAGCGCGAGCGCGCCTTCCTGTCCGTGCTGGACCAGGGTGAAGTGGACCTGCTGCTGAGCATGCTGCGCCGCCTGCACGAGAACCTGCCCGCGGTGGATGCCGCCACGCAGGACTATGCGAAGAAGCACTTTCCCAAGCCAGCCAGCCAGCACAAGGCCGGCGACTCAGACAACCCGGCGACCACGCCACCCCCACCATGAACGCAATGCAAGTCATCGTCCGCAGCCGGCGCGCAGAAGCCGAAGGCATCTGCAGCTTCGAGCTGGTGCACCCCGAGGGGCAGGCCCTGCCGGCCTTCACGGCCGGCGCCCATATCGACGTGCACGTGGCTCCTGGCCTCGTGCGCCAGTATTCGCTGTGCAACCACCCGGCCACCGTTGACCACTACCGCATTGCCGTGCTGCGCGAAGCGGCTTCGCGCGGCGGGTCGGCGGGCATGCACGAGCAGGTGCAGGTGGGCCAGGCGCTCACCATCAGCGCGCCGCGCAACCATTTCGGGTTGGCGCCTGGCGCGCGCCGCAGCCTGCTGCTGGCCGGCGGCATCGGCATCACCCCCCTCTGGGCCATGGCGCAGGCGCTGCACAGTGCGGGCGAGAGCTTCGATTTGCATTATTGCGGCCGGGCCGCTGCCCGCATGGCCTTTGTGCATGACATGGCGCAGGCCCCGTTCGCCGCCCAGGTGCAGGTGCATGCCGACGATGGCCCCGAGGCCCAGCGCTTTGATGCGGATGCAGTGCTGGCCCACCCCGAGGCCGGCACCCATCTCTACGTGTGTGGCCCCGCCGGCTTCATGAACCATGTGCTCGATACCGCCCGCCGCCATGGCTGGCCCGAGGCGCAGCTGCACCGCGAGTTCTTTGCCGGCACCGCCACCGTGCTCGCATCGGACGGCAGCTTCGGCGTGCGCCTGGCCAACTCCGGCCAGACATTCCAGATCCCTGCAGGCAAGAGCGTGATCGAGGTGCTCACGGCCGAGGGCATCGATGTGCCGTACTCCTGCGAATCCGGTGTGTGCGGTACCTGCCTGACCCGTGTGCTCGAAGGCGTGCCCGAGCACCGCGACACCTTTCTGACCGAGGCCGAGCGCGCCGCCAACGACCAGTTCACGCCGTGCTGCTCCAGGGCGCTCACGCCGCTGCTGGTGCTGGAACTCTGAGCACCACCACCCACCATCCCTGACGACAAGAGGAGACATCCCATGAACACCCCCACCACCAGCATCCCCTTGAGCGAGATCAAGACGAAGGCATCCACCAGCGCCGCAGCCACGGACCCCGGCCGCTTTCCGCTGGACCAGTGGTATGTGGCCGGCTTCTCGTCCGAGCTCGTGGACAAGCCCATCGCGCGCACCTTCCTGGGCCAGAAGGTGGTACTGTTTCGCACCGGGGCCGGGCAGGTGGCCGCGCTGGAAGACCGCTGCTGCCACCGCTCTCTGCCCCTGTCGTGCGGCACCGTGGAGGGCACCGGCGTGCGCTGCGGCTACCACGGCATGCTGTACGCGCCCAGCGGCCAGTGCATCGAGATCCCGGGCCAGGAGCGCATTCCGTCCAAGGCCAGGGTCCGGGCCTACCACGTGGTCGAGAAGAACCAGATCGTCTGGATCTGGATGCCCCGAGCCGAAGGCACCGAGCCCGCGAAGGCCCCCCCGGACTACCCCTACCACGACGACCCGCGCTATAAATTCGGCAGTGGCAACTACCACTACCAGGCGCCCTGGCAGCTCATCCACGACAACCTGCTGGACCTGAGCCACCTGGGCTATGTGCACCTCAAGACCATTGGCGGCAACGCGCGCCTGCACATGAATGCCGAGATGAAGGTCACTTCCGAAGGCGACGGCGTCAAGGTCGTGCGCCTCATGCCTGGCTCCACCCCGCCGCCCACCTACAAGGCCGCCTGGCCCTTTGGTGAGCAGTGCGACCGCTGGCAGGAGATCGAGTTCGACGTGAGCCACCTGCGCATCTGGACCGGTGCCGTGGAGCCCGGCACCGACGCCATCGACGACCCCGGGCGTGGCGGCTTTCACATGCGCGGCTTTCACGGCATCACCCCCGAGACCGACGACACCTGCCACTACTTCTGGAGCATGTCGAGCACCAAGCACCCCGACATGCCCGACAACATCGAGGCCGTGATCGAGCAGACCGCCTTCACCTTCGACGAAGACCGCGCGATCATCGAGGCCCAGTACCGCAACATGCTGCAGTTCGGCGAGCGTGCCACCTGGACCGACATCCACGTGGACGTGGGCGGCAACCGGGCGCGGCGCATCGTGGCCAAGCTGCTGGAGCAGCAACGGGGTGGGGCAGCCTGAGCGAGGGCGGCGCACCTGTGGCGTGTGCTGGCTAAGAGCGGCTAACAAAACTCAGCGAAGCGGTTCTGGCTAGGCGCTGCGTCGCAGGCAGTACGAGCAGTACGACAAGACGCAGCAACGACGCCAGAAGAGTTTTGTTAGCCGCTCTAAGATGGCGGCCCATCCCAGTCACCGCCGAGCCTGATGCCATTGCACATCGAACAAGCCAGCGCCTCAGATCTGCAGGCCGTCATCTCCACCCTGCAGGAGGTTGCGCAGTGGCTGCAGAACGCCGGCCGGCCCCTGTGGTCTCCCACCGAATTCGGCCCTGAGCGCGTGTCGCGCGAGGTCAGCGCTGGCGCCTACTGGCTTGCCCGGCCCGATAGGAGCCGCTCCGAGGCGGCGGGCGTGATGCGCCTGGACCTGGAAGACCCCCACTGCTGGCCCGAGATCGCGCCCGGCACCTCGGTCTATCTGCACAAGCTTGCGGTGCGCCGGGCCTGGGCGGGGCAGGGCGTGTCCACCGCACTGCTCGACTTTGCGCGCGAGCGGGCGCGGGCATTGCAGCTTTCGCATCTGCGGCTGGACTGCGTGGCGGACCGCAAGGCGTTGCGCACGATCTATGAGCGCTTCGGGTTCGTGCTGCACAGCGAGGTGCCCAAGGGTAACTGGGCGTTGGCGCGGTATGAGCTGGCGGTGGCTTCCTGACAGGATTCGGGTGCGCAGCCGGGGCCCTACGCCGTTCCCCAATCCCCCAGCACCATCCCATTCCACTCCCGCAACGTCTTCTGCTTCTCGTCATCCGCCAGCGCATTCGCCTCCTGCTGGCGCTTGAGTTCCTTGAGCAGGGGCAGCAGGTCCGTCTGCTTCGATTGCTGGCGGGCCGGATCGGCCGTGTTCTCGGTGATCCGGTTGTTTTCCACCTTGAGCGACTGCAGCGATTGCGACGCGGTCTGGGTGACCAGGGCGCGCACCGGTTCGTCCTTCTCATAGGCCAGCTCCACCTGGGTGCTGCTGCTGTCTTCCACCTTCTTGTAGTAGTAGTTCTGCGTGGCGGAATCGGAGGTCAGCTTGAGCTTGGCCGAAGGTCCGTCGAGCGATTGGTGGAAGGACGCCAGCAGCCTGGCGGTCTGGGTCTGGGTGACGGCGCGGTTGCCGGGCGAGGTGCCTGAGACCGGGGTGGACTGGTTGAGCGTGTACTCGAAGCTGTCCACCTCCTTGAGGCGGCGCGGGTTCGAAGCGCGGCGGGTGGCAGTGATCGAGGCGTTGAAGTCCGCCAGGCCTGTGAGCAGGCTCTGGTCCTCTTCGCTGAAGGCTCCTGCATCGCGGTTCAAGTCCACGGACTGGGCTGGCCCGAGGCCGGTGCTGGCGCGGCTGCCTGCGGCCGACCCGTAGCTGCCGTTCATGGCCGTGAAGGTGGACTTGAACAGGTCCACCAGTTCCGCGTCTGCATTGCCGCGCTGGGCGGCCTTGTCGATGCGGCCCAGGTATTGCTGCACGGCATAGGCCTTCTGGTCCACCGTGCCCCACAGCGCGCTCTGGCGCAGGTCGGTCTTCATGGCCACCGTGCCCTGGGGGGTCTTGATCTCGATCTCGCGGTTGCTGGCGTCGGCCGTGTAGCGGACGCCCAGCTTCTGGATGCGCGAGCCGTTGTCGTCCACGCCATAGAGGCTGGTCTTGAACTCGACCTTGCCCAGCAACTGGGTGTCAAACTTCGACAGGCCTTCCAGGTCCAGCGTCGGCGGCTCGCCCACCAGGCCCTCTATGGCCTGGTCGAAGCCCTTGGCCAGTGACTGCAGCGCCTGCTTCTCCTGTGGCGTGAGATCGCCCTCGACATCGATCTGCACCGCGATGCCCGAACCCGTGCCGATCGGCTCGCGCTGGTCGGCAATCGAGATGCGCACCGTTGCGCCCGACTGGGTCTTGATGGTCAGCTCGGCACTGGCGCTGGGCCGGGACTGGATGGCCCACAGCGCATCGGTGGCCTTGCCCTGGATCTTGCCCGGCGAGTAGGTTGCGCCCACATTCACGATGGTCTGCCGGTAGCTGGCGCCCGTGCTGGCCACCTGCTCCAGCAGGGCCGAGCCCAGCCCGGCAAACCGGGCCTTCTCTGTGGTGGCACTGGCGTTGCGGCCGATGATCTGGTCCACAGCCGTGGTGGGTGCCTGCTCCCACACCTGCATCTGCCCATTGCGGGTCTGCAGGTTCGCCAGTGCCTCGTAGGTCACGTCCACTGCTTCGAGGGACGCGGGGTACTGCGTAACGTGGAGAAAGCGGGTGTCGCCGGTGGCCGATGGTGCAATCGCCGGTGGGACCGATGCAGTGAATCTCGTGGCCGTGGCGACCGCTGCGCCCCCTCCACTGGAGGCTGTTGCAGGGACCGTGCTCGATGCGGTGGAGGCTTTGATGCTGGCACTCTGTGTGCCCAGGGCTGTTGCCGGAGAGGAAAGACTGACTGCACTCATTTTCTGGTTCTTGGTTTGTTGATGCGGTTCCGGTTGTTATCGTCAGGGCTTGAGAAAACTGAAGGTCCTGGCCTGTGCGAAGCTCTGCACCTTTGAAAAAATGAGGAGTGATGGCAAGCCATGGATCTGAAATTCAGCCACGTCGATGTTCTGGTCAGCAACCTGGAGGAGGCCTGCGCCTACTACGCCCGTGTCTTCAGCGCCCGGGTCTCCAGGACCCAGGTGTGGGAGCGCGGTGGCCTGCATGTGCGCTATGCGGTGGTGATGTTTGGCACCGAGCGCTTCATGCTCGTGCAGCCCATCGCTGGCAACCTGAAGGCGCTGATGGACTCCCAGGGCGAGGGCACGATCTACCGCCACTGCTACTCCACCCCTGACATCGGGGCGGCCTACGATGAGCTGGTGGCCGCCGGTGTGCAGCCGCAAGACGAGAATGGCAAACCCCTGGCGCGTGGCGATCTGCAATCACCCAGCGGCGCGCGCATCCTGTGGCTGCCCAAGCGCTTTGGCCATTTTTCGATCGAACTGCTGGAAGAAAAAGAGCTTCAGCGCTTCATCGAGGATGCGTTTGCGGGCGTTGCGTGAACCCGATGGGACTCAAGGCCTGGCAATGAAGGCCTGTTTGCCATGCCGGTCAAAGCCCGCGGATTCATAAAACCGCAGCGTTGCCTCGTCCTTGCGCCCGGTCATCAGCATCACCTTGTAGCAGCCCTGCGCCCATGCGAAGGACAGGGCATCGTGCAGCACCGCTTTGGCGTACCCGTGTCCGCGGTGATCGGCATGGGTCACGACGTTCTCAATCAGCCCATAGGGCCTGCCGCCGCGCGTGAGGTTGGGCACGATGGTGATGGTGCAACTGGAGATCAACTGGCCGTCAAGATAGGCGCCCAGGTACCGGTAGCGGTTGCTGCCCAGCAATTCCTTCCAGATCTCATCCAGTGCGCCGCCGTCGGGCCGTGGCTCGTCGTCGGCATGCAGATGGGCATAGAGTGCCAGCAACTGCGCGAGCTCGGATCGTTCGATGGGGCGGATCTCCATGCCGCATTCTGCATGCAGGGTTCAACTCACCCGCCGCCCGCCAAACCACTCCCCCAGAAAATCCGCCAGCGCCCGTGTCTTGGCCGACAGGTCGCTCTTGGTCGGGTACACCAGCGTCACGTCCGCAGCGGGCAGGGCCCAGCCCGGCAGCACCAGCCGCAGGCGGCCTGAGGCGAGGTAGGGCGCCACGTCCCAGTGGGAGCGCATGAGCACGCCATGCCCGTCCAGCGCCCAGGTGGTGGCCGCTGCGCCGTCGTTGGTGCTGAGCATGCCGCGCACCTTCACGGTCTCTTGCCTGTCGCCCTGGTGCAGGTGCCAGGTGCCATAGGTTTCGTCGCTCTCGCGGATCACGATGCAGTGGTGCGCCAGCAGGTCGGCCGGCTGCGTGGGCTCGCCCGCCTGGGCCAGGTAGGCGGGCGATGCGCACAGCACGCGCTGGTTGACCATCAGGCGCCGGGCCGTGAGGCGCGAGTCGGGCAGGTCGCCAAAGCGCACGGCGGCGTCGAAGCCTTGCTCCACCAGGTTCACGGGCCGGTCGGTCAGGTGCAGTTGCACCTCCACCTCGGGGTAGGCGCGGGCAAAGGCCGACAGGGCAGGGGCGATGTGCACGCGGCCAAAGCCCAGCGTGGCGGCCAGCTTGATGAGGCCGCGCGGTGAGCTGCGGGCGCCGGCCACCGTGCGCTCCAGCGCCTCCAGGTCGCCGAGGATGCGGGCGCCGTCCAGCAGGTAGGTCTCGCCCTCGGGCGTGAGGTGGATGCGCCGCGTGGTGCGGTGCAGCAGGCGCACGCCCAGCCGGTGCTCCAGCTGGGCCAGGCGCCGGCTGACCGCAGGCGGGGTGATGCCCATCTGCTGCGCAGCCGCAGCCAGGCTGCCTTCCTTCATGAGCAGGGCAAAGAAGCGCAGGTCCGAAAAGCCATCCATGGGTGCTTGATTCGTGCTTTGAATTTATGAATGAAGTAATTTTGACGGTATTTATGGCTTTGCACATCACTCATAAGATCCAACCCACAACAAATAACCACCTGCAGGAGACAAACCCATGACCGATTCCGTTATCCCGTTCACATCCCGCCGAATGGCTGCCGCTGCAGTCGCTGCAGCCACGCTGGCCCTGTTGGTGCCATCCGCCGCCATGGCGCAGCCAGCCGGCTACCCCAACAAGGCCATCAAGCTCGTGGTGCCCTATGCCCCGGGCGGCAGTGCCGACATCGCCGCCCGCCTGGTCACGGACGAGTGGAGCAAGGCCTTGGGCGGCTCGCTGTTCATCGAGAACAAGGGCGGCGCCGGCGGCAACATCGGCGTGGACATGGTGGCCAAGGCCGCACCGGACGGCTACACCATCGGCCTGCAGACCGTGTCGTTGGCCATCAACCCCAGCCTCACCGCGAAGATGCCGTATGACACGCTGAAGGACCTGGCACCCATCGGCATGGTGGCCAGCTCGCAGCATGTGCTGGTGGTCAACAATGCGCTGCCGGCGAAGAACATCAAGGAGCTGGTGGCGCTGCTCAAGGCCAGGCCGGGCCAATACTCCTACGGCTCTGCAGGGGCAGGCAGCACCTTCCACATGTCGGCCGAGCTGTTCAAGGCCGTGGCGGGCACGCCCATCGTGCACATCCCCTACCGCGGCGGCGGCCCGGCCATGATCGACACCATGTCGGGCCAGGTGGCGCTGAGCTTCCCCGTGCTGTCGGCCGCGCAGCCGCATGTGCAGGCGGGCAAGCTCAGGGCCCTGGGCGTCACCGGTACCAAGCGCTCGGCGCTGATGCCCGATGTGCCCACCATTGCCGAGGCGGGCCTGCCCGGCTACGCTTTCGAAACCTGGTTCATCGTGTTCGCGCCAGCGGGCACACCCAAGCCCGTCATCGACAAGCTCAACGCCACCTTGAACCAGGCGCTCAACACCCCCGCGCTCAAGGAGCGCATGGCCAAGGACGGCTTCGACCCCATCCCATCGACGCCCGAGCAGGCCCGCGCACGGCTCGAAAAGGAAATGCCGCAGTGGGCCAAGCTGATCAAGGAGCGCGGCATCACCGCAGAGTAAGCAATGGTGCGGGCTGACCCGCGCCCCAACACCAACCACCCCCCATGACCTCGACCCCGCTTTTCCCCGGCTTCACCCCCTACCGCGTGCCCACGCCCGACGGCCAGCACATCCACGTGCTGGTGGGTGGCAGCGGCCCACCGTTGCTCTTGCTGCACGGGCACCCCCAGACCTCGGCCATCTGGCACAAGGTGGCGCCGGTGATGGCGCAGCACTTTACGCTGGTGCTGGCGGACCTGCGCGGGTACGGAGATTCAGCGAAGCCGGAAGGCGACGCGGAACACCAGAGCTACAGCAAGCGCACCATGGCCGCCGACATGCTGGCCGTGATGCAGCACCTGGGCCACCCGCGCTTCACCGTGCTGGCCCACGACCGCGGCGCGCGCGTGGCGCACCGCCTGGCGGCAGACCACCCGGCGGCCGTGCAGCGCATGGTGCTGCTGGACATTGCCCCCACGCTGGCCATGTACGAGCAGGCCAACAACGCCTTTGCCCGCGCCTACTGGCACTGGTTCTTTTTGATCCAGCCCGCGCCGCTGCCCGAGCGCCTGATCGAGGCCGACCCCGCTGCCTATGCGCGCGACGTGATGGGCCGGCGCAGCGCGGGCCTGGCCCCGTTCGACCCACGGGCCCTGGCCGAGTACGTGCGCTGCCTGGCACTTCCCGGCACGGCCCATGGCATCTGCGAAGACTACCGCGCCGCCGCCGGCATCGACCTAGTGCACGACCGGGCCGACCGCGACGCGGGCCGCCAGTTGGCAATGCCTCTGTTGGCCCTGTGGGGCGAGCAGGGCGTGGTGCACCAGTGTTTCAAGCCCCTGGCCGAATGGCAGCGCGTAGCGACCGACGTGCGCGGCCATGCGCTGCCCTGCGGGCACTACATCGCCGAGGAGGCGCCCGATGCGCTGCTCGACGCGGCGTTGCCCTTCCTGCTGGCCGGCCAATAAAAACGATATCTCCCCCCGATGACCATGACCATCCCCACAACGCTCTACCAGAAGCTGGTGGCATCGCACACCGTGGCCGTTCTGGACGAACAGAACGTGCTGCTCTTCTGCGACCTGCACCTGATGAACGAATACACCAGCCCCCAGGCCTTCGCCGGCCTGCACGAGGCCGGGCGCGGCGTGCCCGTGCCGGGGCAGAACGTGGCGGTGGTGAGCCACATCATCCCCACGCACCCGGTGCGCTGGCGCACCATCCAGGACCCGCCTTCGGCCCTGCAGGCCAGGAACCTCAAGGCCAACTGCGACCGCCACGGCATCCCGCTGTTCGACACCAACGACCCGCTGCAGGGCATCGAGCATGTGATCGCGCCCGAGCACGGCATGGTGCGCCCGGGCATGGTCATCATCTGCGGCGACAGCCACACCACCACCTACGGCGCGCTGGGTGCTTTGGGCTTCGGCATCGGCACGTCGGAGGTGGAGCATGTGCTGGCCACCCAGACCCTGGTCTACCGACTGGCCAAGGACATGCGCATCCGCGTGGATGGGGTGTTGCCCACGGGCACCACCGCCAAGGACCTGACCCTCATGGTCATCAGCCGCATCGGCGCGCAGGGCGCGCGCGGCTATGTGGTGGAGTTCTGCGGCAGCGCCATCAGTGCGCTGTCGGTGGAGGCGCGCTTCACCCTGTGCAACATGGCGGTGGAGGCGGGCGCGCGCGGCGCTCTGATCGCCCCCGACGCCACGGCCATCGCCTACGTGCTGGCCAAGGCCCCCGACATCACGGGCGACGTACGCACCCAGGCGCTGGCCCACTGGGCCACGCTGCACAGCGATGCAGGTGCCGTGTTCGACGTCGAGCATGTGTTCGACGCCAGCGCCGTGGCGCCCTTCGTCACCTGGGGCACCAGCCCCGACCAGGCCATGGCCATCAACGCCACCGTGCCCCGGCCCGAGGACATCGCCGACGCCGTGCAGCGCAGCAGCGCCGAGCAGGCCCTGCGCTACACCGCCCTGACGGGGGGGCAGCCGCTGGCGGGCGTGCCGGTGCAGCATGTGTTCATCGGCTCGTGTACCAATGCGCGCATCGAAGACCTGCGCGAGGTGGACCGCATCGTCGGCAGCCGCCATGTGGCCAACGGCGTGCGCGCCATGGTCGTGCCCGGTTCGGGCGCCGTGAAGGCCCAGGCCGAGGCCGAGGGCATTGCCGCGCGCTTGGTGGCCGCCGGCTTCGAATGGCGCCAGCCCGGCTGCTCCATGTGCCTGGCGATGAACGACGACGTGCTGGCCCCCGGCCAGCGCTGCGCATCCACCACCAACCGCAATTTCGAGGGCCGGCAGGGCCGGGGCGCCATCACCCACCTGATGAGCCCGGCCATGGCCGCCGCCGCAGCCATCACCGGCTGCATCACCGATGTACGCACACTGGAGACCACCGCATGACCGCCGACAACAACGCCACCGTGCGCGGCCAGGCCGCCTTGCTCGACATCGCCAACCTCGATACCGACCAGATCATGCCCAAGCAGTTCCTGCGCGGCATCGACAAGGCGGGCCTGGCGCCCGGCCTGCTGTACGACCTGCGCTTTGATGGCGCGGGCCAGCCGCGGCCCGACTTCGTGCTCAACCAGCCGGCCTTTGCCGGCACCGACGTGCTGCTGGCCGGCAGCAACTACGGCTGCGGCTCCAGCCGCGAGCATGCCGTGTGGGGCATGCAGCAGTACGGCTTCAAGGCCGTGGTGGCATCGAGCTTTGGCGAGATCTTCTACTCCAACGCCATGAACAACCGCCTGCTGCTGGCCATGGTGAGCGAGCCTGATGCCCAGGCTTTCATGCAGGAGGCCTGCACCACCACAGGACCGCTGGCCCTGGAGATCGACGTGGAGCAGCGCCGGGTGCGCACGGTGGGCCATAGCGCACCGTTCACCATCTCCGAGCGGCACCGGCGCATGTTTCTCGACGGGCTGGACGTGATCGGTGCATCGCTGACCTACCAGGACCAGATCAACGCCTTTGCCGCGCAGCACTGGGCGGCGCAGCCCTGGGTGAAGGATGTGGCGCGGTTGACGCGGGACCGGCTGTGGGCGTGAGCGCACAGCGCAAACTCTGCCGGCAACCGTGAGATTGTGCCGGTTGCGGCCGCCGTAGCAGGGCAGGGGATGGGTTGACCTCTATAGTGGGGTGACACATTGCCCCAAGCCGTACCCATGCAATCCTTTTCCCTTACGCGCAGCGACTATGTCGATCTGCAAAAACGCATCCTGGCCAATGCCAAGGCCCAACTGCGGCGTGGTGCTGGCAGCAGTGATCAGCGCAGTGAAAAAGCCGCAGACGGGTCGGGACGATGGTGGTTGCCCCTGGTGCTGTGGGGTGCCTCCGTCGTGCCGCTGGTGTTCGTGTTCCGCTGGCTGGAGTCGTTGCCTGACATGGGCAGCCATCTGGCGGTGGGGGCTGTGGGCATCGTGGTCGGTGCATTGGCCTTCTGGGCGCTGGTCGGCAGCGGCACCCGTTCGCTCCAGAATGCCATGTTCGAGGACGACGGCTATTGCCTTGCGCCCCAGTCCCTCGACATACGGGCCGACTGCATTGAGCAGCGATCGGATGCGGCCCACAGCCTTTGGCAGTGGGCCGGCTTCAAACGCCGGCAGGAGAGCGATACGCTCGTGTTCCTGTTCGTGGACAACGCCGTGTGCTTGCCCGTGCCCAAGTCCATCCTCACGCCCGAAACCTATGCGCTCATCGAGCAGCGCGTGCCGCTTCAGGGGGACTGAAGATTTTTCACCCCTGGGCCGGCTTGCACGGGGGGGCCGTAGGGTCAGATCCCGAACACTTTGAGTACGGAATCCGCCAGGCCCTCCAGCCACCGCGCCGGGCCGCCCTGGTGCTTGCGCGGGTGGGGCAGTTCCTCGTACACATAGAAGCCGCGTTCGCCGCTGAAGGAGTCGTTGAGCAAAGCCTGCTTGCCACGCAGGTAGGCGATGAAGGTCTCGCACCGGCGCGTGGAATAGCCCAGGTTGGCATTGAAGCCGATGGTCGCCGCCTGGCTGATGGCGCGACCCGCATCGGCCGGTTCCACCCGCACGCCCCGGCAGCCCTGAACGATCAGCTGCGCGGGGCCATGGAACGCCAGGTAGCGCAACTGCAGCGTGAGCCAGGCATGCAGGCTGCCAAGCCGCCAATGCGAGGTGATGCGCACCGGCATGCCGCGCTGCTGCAGCACGCCCACCAGGTTGTGCGGCTGCATCACCAGGGCCGCGCCTGCGGGCAGCAGCAGCACGCCAATTTCACTGTGGGCGTCCTGCGTGGCCGACACCACGTAGGTGGCGGGCGCGGGGGTGCGGATGCGGGTGAGCGCCACCATGCCCGACGCCAGGCTGGTCAGCGGGTAATGTGGGTTCAGCAGCCAGCAGGTATCGCTGTGGCCTGCGGTGGATGCGCTCTGCAGAAAGTCAGGGTGCACCAGCAGCTCGTGGCCGGCGTCCACCACCACCTCGCGCGACACCGCTGCGTGGCCTGATTCCAGCGCCAGCTCGCCCAGGCTGTCTAGCAGCAAGCGCACGGGAGGGCGCCGCGCGGCCAACGGCGCGAGCACGAAGTAGAACAGCGCCTTGATGGCCAGTGGCGTGAGCATGGCACCCAGCAGTATCAGCAGCGCCGTTGGCATGATCTCCAGCAGCGGGGCCGACAGCCTGCCAAACCAGTTGCCGGCACGCAGCTCCTGCAGCGCCGCCTGCCGTTCGCGCAGTGGTGCAAGCAAAGTGTCGATCTCGCTGCGGTTCGGCGCGAACGCCTGCAGGGCTGGCAGCGGCTGTATCTCCTGCACCAGCGCCAGCTGGCGCTGGTAGTCGCCGTCGGCGCGGCGGTTGTCTGCCAGCAACTGGTCCTGCAGCGCCCTCAATTGCCCGCACTGGCGGTATTCGGCCGATCCAATGCCCAGCCGGCATGCCACGGGATGGCTCTGCTCCAGCGCTTCCCGCTCCCTTTTTGCGGCCTGCCACTGCGTGTACACACCCTGGTGGATGAGGCGCAGCCGCTCCAGCTCTGCCCGGCGCGACTGCGCCGACTGGGTGGCCTGCAAGCGCAGCCGCAGTTCCTGCAGGTACTTGCGCTCCGCGTCGAGCAGGTAGATCTCGGCATCCAGCCGCATGCCGGCCAGCTGGTGCTCCAGGATGGGCTGGCCTTTGAGCAGGGGTCCGAGCTCGCTGGCCTTCTGCCGTTCGAGCTGCTTGCGCCGGGTCTCCTGGTCCACCGCGTCGATGCGCTCGCCCAGGGCGCTCAGCGATGCGGACGATAGCCTGGCCACGCGCTCCTGGCTGGCGGTGGCAAGGGCGCCTACATCGCGCGCGATGCGCTGGTCTGCCCCCGCCAGTTGCCCTATCTCGGCCCGCGATGACTGGTATGCCTGCCACTCGGCCCAACCCCATCGGCCCAGCAGCAGCACCGCGCAGATCAGCACGAACGACAGCAGGTGGCGCAGCAGGAACCGGGCGATCATTGCAGCAAGAGTGGTCAAGAGCGGGGCCTTTCGTCGTGGTGAAAGCGATGTATCCCAACGCCTCTACAGGCGTGGGTTGCCAGAGTACCCGCCGGCAAGCGAGCCCAGACTGTGCCACGGCCGCGCAGCCTCCGAGCATGACCCACCAGTTGGCCGGCAGATCGGTGGCTCTTCAGGGCTTGGCCGCCGTGGCCGCCTTGCCCGCCTGCGCCTTCTGGGTCTTGTTGTAGACCTCCATCACCGTCGCAAAATCGCGCTCGAAGTTGATGGCCAGGAAGGTGTCGTTGCCGGGCAGCAGCTGGCGCAGCTTGGGCGAGAAGCTGTAGCTGTACGAGCACTTGGTCACGCGCGCCTGCACCTCGGGCGAGACATCCTTGCCCAGGGTCCAGGTCTCGGTCATGAAGGGCGGGCTTTCCCACAGGGTGCGAATGCTCGACCCCTTCACGTCGCCCTTGACCACCATGCGCTGGTACAGGTCGCTGGCCACGGCGGCGGCTGGGTAGAAGCCGTGCATCACGCCGGTCACCGAGCGCTCGTGGCCGTTGGAGAAGACCACCTCATAGTTCTGGTCAGGCACCAGGCCCAGCGCGGGGAACAGGGCGCGTGGCGCCAGGTTGCCCGAGTTGGAGGTGGGCGTGGTGTGCGCAATCTTCTTGCCCACCAGGTCCTGCGGCTTGGTGAAGGGGCTGTCCACCCGCGAGATCAGGATCAGCTTGTACGAATTGCGCTGCCCGCTGGCCTTGTTGCCCGGCACGCCAAAGGGGGCGGGCTGGCCCGCCGCCACCAGCTGCGGCACCAGGCCGGGGTTGACCTGGGCGAGCTGCACCTTGCCGGCGATGATGCCGTCGATCAGCTCCTTCTCGCCCAACGTGTCGATGTTCACGCTGCGCTCCAGCGACTCGCCCTGCAGATTCTGCAGGTCCAGGTTGCCGCAGCGTGCCAGGTGATTGAAGTAGTCACCCCAGATGAGCATGGTCTCGCTCTTGGCGTAGGTCTTGGGCATGGCCACGACCAGCTTTTCGCGCGTGCCGCCAAACAGCGGGGCGGCGGGTCCGGCGGCCTGCCGCGCAGCGCTGGCCTTGGCCGGTGGGGTGGCCGTGGTCTGCGCGGCCACGGGGCCCAGCAGCAAGGTGGCGCCTGACAGCAGCGTCGCGCACAGGCGCGCATCCAGGGGTTTGGCAAGCATGGTGTTTTCTCTTCCTCGGTTCATTCTTGTGTCGGCCAACGCGGCGCCAGCCCCGCGCCCGGCGGGCGCTGGATGGCTGGTGGCAATGCGTTGGGAATGGCTGCCTTGCGGGGCAGGCCGTGGCGGCACAGGCGTGCTGCGAGGGGCCCGGTAGGCCGGGCCAGTATGCACGACGCGACCCACCTGTTTGTAACCTTGGCGACTTGCGGGGCCCCGGTGTGGTGCGCGTGCCAAAACACCCATCCGCCATGGTTCGGTTGACACCCTGTCAAGCGCTGCGGGTGTGCAAATGGACAAGGTGGAGAGGGTGCAGCACACGCGCCACGGCAACAATCCAACCACTTCGCAGCCAATCCCGGTCGCCACACCGACTCCACCATGTCCCAAAACGCCCATACCCTGCACCTGTTCTTCGAAGATTCGATACGGCTCAAGTACGCCCAGCTGGTGTACCAGTACATCGCCGAGGGCAACACCGCAGAGGCCACGCGCTGGGCCGCAAAGCTGGGCGTGGCGCTGGCGGACCTGTGGGATGCCGAGTGGTTCAACCAGCAGGTGACGGCCGCGCCCGGTTACCTGCAGCTGAACTTCGACACCGGCACCAGCGACCCGCTGCCCCTGTCACCCCTGGTCGCACTGTTCGGCCACGGCCTGCAGGCTGCCGTGCTCGACGTGTTCTACGACCAGGTGGGTGAAACCCAGCGCATGTACTTCGACAAGGGCCAGTGGGTGCCGCGCTCGTATTTTCTGGCGCTGTACCCGCACCTGCAGACCATCGTCGAGCCCGCACACGACCCGGACGATGGCGACGAGCCCGGCGAACGCGCTGCAGCCGACGCGCACGACCCGGCCAAGCCCCTCTCCGTCGCCCGCCTGCTCAAGGACGAGGCCAAGAAGCGCAAGGAGGCGCAGGAGGCCGCCGAGGCCTTTGTCGAGATCGCCAAGGCCATGGGCAAGAACGGCGTCAAGAACACCATGGACGGCGTGATCGGCGTGGTGGTGCTGGGCTCGGCCCTCAAGGGCTTGCTGCACGCAGCGGTGTTCACCGTGGTCGCCGTGCTGCTGTTCAAGGGCCTGTGGCTGTGGCTCGGGCTGGGCCTGGTGCTGGCCATTGCGCTGCCGCTGTACTACGCGACGCGCACGCACAGCGAGCTGAAAGGCGATGGCGGCGATGGTGATGGCGATACCGATGGTGAAGCCGCCGCCGTTGGCTCTTGACCAGGGAGAACACACATGCTGACGCAGATCGAATGGTGGGGTGGGGTGATCTTTGTGCTGGGGGCCTTGGCCTACCGGCTGGTGCTGGGCGCGCTGGAGAAAGGCGAGGGCTACGACTGGTACCGGTGGCTGATGCGCCTGTTCTTTGTGCTGCCGGGCGTGCTGCTGGCCGGCTATTTCTATCCGCTGGAACGCCTGGCGCTGCAGTACGCCTACCTGGGAGTGCTGGGCGTTGCGCTGCTGGCGGTGGCCGTGGTGATGGTGCAGGAGGTCACGGGCGACGCCGATTCGGACAAGGACAAGGCCGCAAAGGCCGGGAGGGAGGGAGAAAAAAGCCAGGCCGGGGAGGACAGCGAAGACGAGGAGCCTGGCTGGCTGATGACCATCGTGGGCGTTGCCGTGCTGTACAGCCCGGTGCTGGCTGCATGCGGGCTGGCGTGCCACAAGGCCTGGCCCATGGTGCAAAGGCTGGTGTGAGGGGGCATCGGATGGTCGCCTGTGCCCACCAGGCCGCTGTGGGGCGCGGTGTGCGTCCGATGCCATCGTTTTTTGGCCGCCAGCACCCCTGGCGCAGGAGACAATGCCTGCTGGAGGCCTCGGCCTCTTTTTGTTGCCCTGCTCAAACCCCCTTGCCGGCTTGCCGCCCACCATCCATGGCCCACGATTCGTTCCCGGAGCTTTTGTCCCTCTACATGCGCCGCATCCGTGCGAGTGCCTCGGGGGTGGCCACCGAGATCGGCCTGAGCCGCGAGGCGGTGAACAACTGGCGCAACGGCATGTCGGCGCCCAACGCCCGTTCGCGCGAAAAGGTGGTGGCGTGCACCCGCTACCTGCGCCTGACCGAGGCCGAGGCCAACCGCCTGCTGAGTGCCGCCGGCTTCGCGCCCGAGTTCCCGCTGCAGGCCGAGGTGGAGGCACCTGCCGCGGCCGTGGGCGCCGCCACGGGTGCGGAGAGCGAACAGCCCTTTGGCGCCTTCCAGGCCCGGTTGTTCGGCCAGCTCGCCCAGGCCATGCCTTACCCCATCTCCATGCTGCTGTCGCCCGCGCACTGGGGGCAGCCGCCGTTTCGGCCCGAGCTGCTGCAGCGCGCGCGCCATCAGTATGGTGCCACTTCGGTGCTGCACATCCAGCCGCCCTACAGCGTGAGCACCGCGCCCACCGAGTACTTTGCCGCCATCGGCCGCCAGTGCGGGCTGGGCGAGGTGCAGTCGGACTACGAATTCGAATCTGCGCTGGAGCGGCGCCTTGTGGCCGGTGAGCGCCTGTTCTGTCTGGTCAGCCGCTTCGAGCAGGGCACGCCCGCGCTGCGCGAAACGCTGGCCGGCATCCTGCGCAGCCTGAGCGAAATGCACAGCGGCCGCCTGCACCTGCTGCTGTGCGGCGGCGAGGCGCTGGCCGACCTCAAGTACCGCAGCGGCGACATGTCGCTGCTCAACATCGCCCAGGTCAACCACTGGCCCGAGCCCACGCTGGCCGACCTGGCCCTGCTGGCGCGCCAGCGCTGGCCCGGCCACGACTGGCCGACGCCCGTGCTGGCCCACCTGCTGGACGCCAGCGGCGGCCATCCCGCGCTGTTCGAAGAGGGGCTGCAGTGGCTGGTGGAGCAGGGTATCAACGAGACCCAGGCTTCATCTGCCGCACTGCGCACGCAGCTGGCCGGCAGCCCGCGCCTGTGGCAGACCTTTCTGCCGCTGGCGCAGGAGGGCGCCCCGCGCGAGCGCCTGCGCAGCCTGCTGCAGGCCGACGACCTGGGCCGTGCCCGCCCCTACCTGCAGGACGACGACCTGCGCCGCCTGTTCTGGGGCAACCTCATCCACGTGCGCGGCACCGGCGATGCGGCGCGCCTGCACTGGCGCTGCGACACGGTGCGCCATGCGGGCCTGATGGTGCTGGAGGCCGCATGCTCGAGCAGTTGAGGTCCTGGATGACGTGGCCCGTGATCAGGGCCTTGATGGTCGCAGGCGCAACGCTGTTCATCGGTAGCGCGCTGCTCACGCCGCACCTGAACCCGGCCACCCGCGGATCGGTGCGCACGGCCGAGAGCATTGGCCCCGTGTGGGGCGAGCTGGTGCAGTGGCGCGTGGCCCTGGTGCAGGCCAGCCAGGAGCTGGGCCATTGGCCCGAGGACATCCAGAAGTACGCGCCGCAGATACCCTTTCCCAAGCTGCGCGTCACCTCGCCCGGGCCGCTGCGCCTGCAGGCCGACGTGATCAGCGACCCCGCGCTCGGCAATCTGTCCGGCACGCAGGTGCTGTTGCACATGACGCCCGACATGTACCACTGGACCTGCCGGCCCGGCAAGCCGCCCATGCCCCCGGGCATGCTGCCCATCAGCTGCGCAGCCGGCCCCGAAAGCCAGGACAACCAGGACGGCAAGGGCGACGACATGGACCCCGATGCCATCCGCCAGGCCCGCATCGCCGCGGTGGAAGCGGCCGAGCCTTTTGGCTGGCTGCGCAGCCTGATCAAGTGGTGTGCGCTGATCTTCGTGGTCGGCGCGGTGGTGTGGGTGCTGCGCCACCCGCTGATCGGCCCCGCGCAACTGCGCCCCGAGAGCTGCTGCGCACCCCTGTCTCGCGCCTGCCGCGCATCGACCAGTTGCTGCGCACCGTGGGCCGGCTGCGCGCCACGCTCGAGGCCGCCGAGGTCCGCACCCGGGACTGGCAGAGCGCCGTGCAGTTCGCACACGACGACCCGGCCGACCAGTCCACGGTGCTGGCCGAGCGCGTGTCCGCCCGCAGCCAGCCGGCCCGAGACTGGGCGCTGCCCGGCGCGGTGTTCGAGTGGCAGTTTCCGCCCGACCTGCCGGTCTCGCTGGACCGTTGCCTGCTCTACGTCCCCACCCCGGGGCTCGACGAAGCCACCGTGCTGCGCCAGCTGCGCGCCGCGCAGACCGGCACCGACGTGCTGCTCATCCTGTGCGAGCACGGCACCGAGACCCCCTGGCCGCTGTTGCGCGCGCACACCGACGACGGCGCCAACCTGCATGTGATGGTGGACAGCGCCAGCCAGACTGAGTGGCTGCTCTCGGCCCAGCCCCTGCAGGTGCTGCTGCGCCTGCTCTCGGCCCAGCTGCGCGTGACGCGCATCTCGCCCTACCAGACGCGCGGCGGCGTCACGCGCGAGGGCTCCTTCTTCGGGCGCGAGCAACTGCTGGCCCGCGTGGTCAACCGCGAGCCGGCCAACTACCTGGTGGTGGGTGGGCGCCAGCTGGGCAAGAGCAGCCTGCTCAAGGCCGTGCAGCGCCGGCTGCAGGGCCACCCGCAGATCGTCTGCCACTACGTCTCGCTGCGCGACCACCGGCTGGCGCCGCGCATGGCGCTGCAATTCGGCCTGCCGGCCGACACGCCGCTCGAAGCCATCGTGGACCACCTGCAGGCCCAGTTCACCGGCAAGCGCCTGTATTTGCTGATCGACGAGGCCGACCTGTTCTTTCGCGACGAGTCGAACAACGGCTACCACCAGCTGTCCACCCTGCGCTCGCTCAGCGAAGAGGGGCGCTGCTGGTTCATGCTGGCCGGCTTTTGGGACCTGTATGCCACGGCCGTGCTCGATTACCAGAGCCCCCTGCGCAATTTTGGCGAGGTGCTGGCCATCGGCGGGCTGGAGCGCCCCGCCTGCAAGGCCCTGGCCACCGAGCCGCTGCGCCGCCTGCGCCTGGGCTTTGGCGGCGATGCGCTGGTGGAGCGCCTGGTGGATGCCAGTGGCCTGCGCGCCAATCTGGTCGCCATCCTGTGCCAGGAATGCCTGGAGGCCCTGCAGCCTGGCGAGCGCGTGATCGAGGCCCGCCACCTGAACCAGGCCCTGGCCTCCCAGCCCGTGCAGGACGCCCTGGCCGGCTGGGGCCGCCTCTCGCCCGACGACGCCGCCTGCCGGCTCGACCGCGTGGTGGTCTACCACGTTGCCCAGCAGGCAGAAACCAGCCTGGTGGCCCTGGCGGGGCTGCTGCAAGGCCACGGCGTGCAGGCCGACGCCCAGGCCCTGCGCCAGTCGCTCGCGCGCCTGCAACTGGCCTGGGTGCTGCGCCGCGAGGGCGCCGCCTACAGCTTTGCCATACCGCTCATGTCCGCGCAGTTCGAGCCCAGCGAGGTGGAGCTGTTGCTGCACCAGGAGCTGGCGGTGATGGCCAAGGCCTGACGAGCGAGTTGCATCTTTTCTTCTGAGGTTCCTTTTTCCATGGCCACATCTTCTTCCGTTACCCTCGAACACGACATCGGGTTCGAAACCATCGTTGCCGAGATAGAGCGGCTGGTCCGCTCCGGAGTACACCCCGACCGCATCAGCGTGTCCCAGTACCCCGCGTCGCAGTGGGCCTGCAGCCCCCGTTGGGCACGCTACGATGGTCCTGACGAGCCCACAGCCACCCAGCGCGTGGATGCACAAATGGACTTGTTGCGCCTGCTGCTGGAGCACGGTGCGGATCCCAACAAGCGCAAGAACCGCAATTCCACGCCCCTGGCCGTGTGCTGCGAGCAATTGTGGAGCGGTCCCAGCGAGCGCTCTTTGGAGCGGCTGGGCCTGGTGCTGGCGGCAGGAGGTGATCCCCGCAAGACCAAGGATCCCGCGCTGTGCATTGTGCTCGGGTTGGGGGACATGCGCGGCGAGATTTTCAGCATCCCCTTTCGCGAGGATGCCGAGGCTGGGCATGCCGACGCCGTGTACCAGGCCATCGACATGCTGATCGCGGCAGGCGCCGACATCGAGGCCCTGGACCACCGCGAGATGTACAACCCGCTGCTTATGGCTGCCTACATGGGCAGCGTGCCGCTGCTGCAGTTTCTGAAGGGCCGGGGCGCCAACGTGCTGGCCACCAATCCCGCAGGCTCCAACGCATTGATGTACATCGCCGGCGACGTCGACGGCCTGGACCTGAGCCGCGCAGGCATCTCGGTGGCCTGGATGCGCCACGGCGACCCCGTAGCCACCACCCGCCAATTGCTGGTCTGGGGCCTCGACCCTGCGGCCGCCAACGCCCGCGGGCGCACCCCGCTGCGCCTGGCCGTGAGCGGTGGCAACCTGGATGTGGCAGCCGTCCTGGCCGAGGCGCTGGCCGCGCAAGGCAAGTTGTTGGCGGCCGATGCACGCCTGTTTAAGGGCACCGAATACGAAGCCCGCGTGGCCGCTTTGAGTACCGCAGTGCCCGCGAAGAAGCCTCCCAAGGTGAACACCAACCCCGATGGTGCAGCCCAACGCGCATCGTGGGATCGCGCGCGTGCAGTATTCAACGGCCCTGCGTTCGCACCGCCCAACCCGGATTCCCAATGGTTCCTGCCTTTCATGCACGGCATCTTCGAGCATTTGGCCACCGTTGCCGACCCCCGCATACCGATGCAGGCCCTGTACGCCGAGTACGACAACCAGTTCACCGCCATCCGGCTGTCAAAGACGAAATCTTGGCTCAGCCGCAGCGGCGTGGTGGAGGTGGAGCCGGACGTGTTCTGGACCAACCTGCTCGTCAAGTATCGGCAACAGGAGGGCAATAATTTTCTCAGCAGGGAGGAGGTGGTGCTGCCCATCTCAGCCAACGCGCTGCCCCCATTCGAGGCGGTTGCCGATGTGGTGGGCCGTATGTGCGCGCAGTACCTCAAGACGCAGGGATAGGGCAGGGCGCAGCTTTGGTTGGCCGTATCGCTGCGAAAAGAGTAGGACGCCTGCGGGATACTGCGCATGCCATGTCCCTCCTGACCACCGCCAAAGACTGGGCACGCCGCATCAAGCGTGACGTCGTCGCCGTCTACTTCGCTGCCCGCGATGCGCGCACGCCATGGCCCGCGCGCTGCCTGGCCGTTGCAGTGGCCGCGTACGCGCTCAGTCCCATCGACCTGATCCCCGATTTCATCCCCGTGCTCGGCTACCTGGACGACCTGCTCATCGTCCCTCTGGGACTGCTGCTCGTCATCCGCATGCTGCCGCCTGCGGTGCTGCAGGACGCCCGTGACAAGGCAGCCAGCGTGCTGGAGCGGCCCCGGAGCCGGGCTGCGGCGGTGGTCATCGTACTGGTCTGGTTGGCGTTTGCGTCGGGGCTCGTCTACTGGTGGGTGCATCGGCCGAACTGAAGGCAGCGGTGGGGTGCGATCCCTTACGATGGCGGGCATGCAAATCCGATTGGAATCCCCCCGCCAGCCCGACGTGGTGCAGCTCATCGACGACCTCGACGCCTTCCAGAAGCCCTTGTACCCACCCGAGAGCCACCACGGCATCGACCTGAACGCGCTCGACCAGCCCCACGTGCTGTTCGCCGTGGCGCGCTCGGAGCAGGGCGTGGCCCTGGGCTGCGGCGCCATGGTGCTGGGCGCCGATTTCGGAGAGGTCAAGCGCATGTACGTCCGCCCCGAAGCGCGCGGCCAGGGCCTGGCCCGGGCACTGCTGGCCTTGGTCGAAACTGCAGCCATCGCACGCGGCTGCACGCGTTTTGCGTTGGAGACGGGACCCCTGCAGCCCGAGGCGCTGGGTTTGTATGCCCGCATGAGCTATGAGGAGAGCGGGCCGTTTGGCGACTATGCGCCGGACGTGCACAGCGTGTTCATGCGCAAAGAGGTGCAGGTGGCTGCGTGATGGCTTCGGGCGATGGATTCATCCTGCGCCGGCTCACTGCCGAGGATGCCGAGGCCTTCAGCGCGCTGCGCCGCCTGGTCGCCGCAGACAATCCCGTGCCCTTGGGCCTGGGCATGCAGGAGGAACTGGCTCGGCCCCTTCAGGGTTTTCGCGACCAACTGGGTGCCCCGACGAACGTGGTTTTTGGCGCCTTCGTCGGCGCAACCCTCGCCGCCACCGCTGCGCTAGCCCCGTCAGGACCCTTCGCATCGTCGCGCCACAAGCTTGTGTTGTGGGGCACCTTCGTGGCACCCGACCATCGCCGCCAGGGCCTGGGGCGCCTGGTGGTGGCGCAGGCCGTCGATCATGCTCGCCAGGCCGGTGTGCGCCGCATCCACCTCACCATGTACCTGCCCAATCTGGCTGCTGGTGCGTTGTACGAATCCCTGGGCTTCACCGTCTGGGGCACCGAGCCCGAGGCCGTGTGCGTCGATGGCATCTACCATGATGCCATGCAGATGGGTTTGCTGCTGCAGTAGGCAGTAACGTGGCGGCGCCCGGCATTCAATAGCAGGAGGAATCCCTATGCCGCAGACCGTTGCCATGACCGCCGCACCGCAACACACCTTCTTCTGGCGCCGCATTGGCGGCGGGACTGGCAGCGATGTCTGCCGCGTCTACCCGCGGGCCGATGGCGGCTGGGACCTGCACGGCATGGCGGTGTTCCATGAAGAAGGGCTGGCGTGCGACCTGGGCTATGCGGTCAGCGTCGATACAGGCTGGGTGACGCAGGCCGCCCATGTGTCCGGCCATTGCGGTGGGCGCGTAGTGGACTTGCGCTTTCACCCCGGCGCCGATGGCCGTTGGCGGGTGGGGCAGGGCGCTGGGCCCGATGCGGATACCGGCGTCAGCGTCAGCGCATGCCCGGACATGGACCTCAATTTCAGCCCTGCCACCAACATGATCGCGATCCGCCGCATGGCCTTGCAGGTGGGGCAGGAGGCGAAGGCGCCTGCGGCCTGGCTGTCGTTTCCGGAGTTGCGTCTTCAGGAATTGCCCCAGGTCTACCGGCGGCTGGATGCCCTGCGCTACCAGTACGACGCGCCTACGGTGGGGTACAGCGGAGTGCTGGAGGTGTGCGAGAGCGGCGCGGTGGTGGAGTACCCGGAACTGTTCTCAAGGCTGGGCACTGGGACCCCCTCGCTCTCGACGCCCGATTGAAAACAGCGCCGTCCTGCACTCAAGTACCAGTTTGTCCGCATCGGCCCGAAAACTTGGCCAGTCGATCACCGCGAGCGCCGCACGGGC
This sequence comes from Acidovorax sp. LjRoot66, assembly GCF_964253305.1. Lineage (NCBI taxonomy): Bacteria > Pseudomonadati > Pseudomonadota > Betaproteobacteria > Burkholderiales > Comamonadaceae > Acidovorax > Acidovorax sp. LjRoot66. The sequence goes on along the minus strand of NZ_CAXUQU020000001.1, from coordinate 4,420,257 downwards.
GTCGTTCCTGACCGGCTCCCAATCGGAGTGGTTGAAAATTTCCGGATCACCACATTCCAAGGCGCCTGCATCCATGGCATTGCAGCTTTCCCACGTGCGCGCCAAAGCATGCCTGAAGTCCGGACCAACGGCCTGGGGGCAACTTTCAAGGTAGTCTTTGACCGGCAAGACCATCGAATACCAAGTCTCGCATGCCTGGCAATTGGGGATGCTGTTCGCCTGTTCTGCTGCACTGGAAGCCAGGAATTCGAGTGCTTGGCACAGCTCGCAAAGTGCGAGGATGTTCTTGTACTCGTCTTCTGCGTACCAGCTCCAGAGCACCAGGGATAGCCGTTCAGTCATGCAAACTACCTGTTCTTTAGCCGAGATGTCGAAAGGGCTCAATCCAGCGCCAGCTTGCACTGATCTTCATCCGCATGGCGGTGTTGGTGCAACAGCGATTGAAACATGGCGGCGGTCGATATCCAAGGTTGACTGCGGGAACCACCTGATTTTGATGCAACGCGCTGCTCCTGTACTGGATGTGCTGTGTTTCCCCGCAGCAACATGTGTCTCCAATGACTTGGAGTGTCACGCACCTGACGCATTCGCCCCCCAACCTCCCGTGCTGCTTTCCTCAATCCCCCAGAAAGACGCACAACATGAGTTTCGCTCACACCACCACCTCCGCCTGGCGCCGCACGGCTGCCGCGTTCGCGTTGGCCGCGCTGACGGCAGCCACCCTGGCCGCCTGCGGCGGCAGCGACGACGACAACGGCGAATCCCGCGTTGCATCCCTCAGGCTGATCGGCACCGCGTCCCTGCCCACCGGCACGCTGTTCGAGGGCGTCGAGTTCGGCGGCATCTCGGGGCTGGACCAGGCCACCGATGGCAGCTACTGGGCCATCTCCGATGACCGCGGTGGCGAGCGCGGCACGCCGCGCTTTTACAACCTCAGCATCGACTACGCCGCCACCGGCCCGGTGACGGTCAAGGTCAACCGCCAGACGTATATGCAGCGCGAGGATGGCTCCTCGTTTCCCGCATCGGCCCGCACGGTGGACCCCGAGGCGATCCGCCTGGCGCCCAATGGCAACCTGTACTGGTCGTCCGAGGGCAACTGGGGTACCACGGCGGCAACCCTGTTCCAGCCCTTCGTGCGCGAGATGACGACGGCCGGCAAGTTCGTGCGCGAGTTCAAGATGCCGGCGATCTACAACTATGTGGACAACACCACCACGGGCGCGCGCAGCAACAAGCTCTTCGAGGCGCTGACGGTGGCGCCTGATGGAACGGTGTTCGTGGCCAATGAGGATGCGCTGATCCAGGACGGCCCGCTCACCACCGTGCAGGCCGGCAGCGTGGTGCGCGTGACGGCCCTGGACCCGACCACCGGCGCGGCCAAGGCACAGTATGCGTACCAGTTGCCGAAGATCCCGGTGGATGCGCCGGCCGGAGCGCCGTTCGGACCGGACAACGGCTTGTCGGACTTTCTGGCCATCGGCAACAAGAAGTTCATCGCCATCGAGCGCGCCTTTGCATCGGGCATCGGCAACACCATCCGCCTGGTGCTGACCGAGATCACCGATGCCACGACCAACGTGACCAGCATGGCCAGCCTTGCAGGCACAGCGGCCTACACCCCCATGACACGCAAGCTGCTGCTCGAGATGCCCATCAACTACCAGGGCGTCAAGCTCGACAACATCGAAGCCATCACCTGGCGCAAGACCCTGCCCAATGGCCACCGCACCCTCGTGCTTGCGGCGGACAACAATTTCACCGCCGACACGCAGGCCAATCAGTTCATCGTCTTCGAAGTGCTGCCAGATTGATTCTGTAAGGGGGCATGGTAGCCGCGCCAACGGCCCCTACCGCTCAATCATCTCCTGTACCTTGGCGGCCAGCGCCGCCACGTCAAACGGCTTGGTGATCACCTCCATGCCAAACGCCAGCAGGCCGTTGCCCACGGCCGCGTTCTCGGCGTAGCCGGTGATGAACAGCACCTTGAGGTCGGGGCGCGATACGCGGCCGGCGTCGGCCACCTGGCGGCCGTTGAGGCCGCCGGGCAGGCCCACGTCGGTCAGCAGCAGGTCGATGCGGCGCTCGGACTGCAGCACGTGCAGGCCGGCAGGGCCGTCGCCCACCGAGATCACGTTGTAGCCCAGGTCCTCGAGCTCTTCTGCGATCAGGCCGCGGATGGTGGCCTCGTCCTCGATCACCAGCACCACCTCGCCATCGGCCCGGTGGTCGAAGGTGGGCTGGATGTGCGGATTCTCCTGGTCGGCATCGCCCATGTAGCGCGGCAGGTACAGGCACATGGTAGTGCCTTCGCCGGGCACCGAGTAGATGCGCACCTGGCCGCCCGACTGGCGCACGAAGCCGTACACCATCGACAACCCCAGCCCCGTGCCCTGGCCCATGGGCTTGGTGGTGAAGAAGGGGTCGAAGGCACGTGCGATCACCTCGGGCGCCATGCCCACGCCGGTGTCGGTCACGCACAGCGAGATGTACTGGCCGGGTGGCAGCTCGCGCTCGGCGGCGGCGCGGTCGTCCAGCCATTTGTTGGCCGTTTCGATGGTCAGGCGCCCACCGTTGGGGGCCATGGCATCGCGCGCGTTGATGCACAGGTTGAGCACGGCGTTTTCAAGCTGGGATGGGTCCACCTGCGTGAGCCACAGGCCGCCCGCGCCCACCACCTCCACCTCGACCGAGGGGCCCACCGTGCGGCGCACCATCTCCTCGATGCCCCCCACCAGGCGGTTCACGTCGGTGGGGCGCGGGTCCAGCGTCTGGCGGCGTGAGAAGGCCAGCAGTCGCTGGGTCAGCGATGCCGCCCGGCGCACCGCGCTTTGCGCCATGCCGATGTAGCGCTCGGTGTTGTCGAAGTTCCTGGCGGCGAGGCGCTTTTCCAGCACCTGCAGGCTGGCGCTCATGCCCGCCAGCAGGTTGTTGAAGTCGTGCGCGATGCCGCCGGTGAGCTGGCCGATGGCCTCCATCTTCTGCGACTGGCGGAACTTGGCCTCCACTTCCATCAGTTCGTTGGTGCGCTCGGTCACCTTGCGCTCCAGCGACTCGTTCATCTCGCGCAGTTGGGCTTCGTTGCCGCGCAGCTTGTTTTCGGAGCGCACGCGTTCGGTGGCGGTGCGGGTGCGGCCCGCAATCTCGCGCATGAACTCGCACTCTTCGTGGGTCCACTGGCGCACGTCGTCCTGGTTCACGAAGAGCACGGCCACCAGGCGTTCGTGCTCCACCACGGGGATGTTCATGAAGGCACGGGCGCTGCGCGACTCCAGCGCACCGGCGGCCACCGCAGTGCGGGGGTCGTTGCGCGCATCGGTCACCCTGACGAACTCGTCGTTCTTGAGCGCGTCGATGAACGTGCCGAAGTCCCGCAGGCAGAGCTCTCCCTGCAGGGTCAGCACCCCCGGGGCCGTCCAGTCGCATTGCACCTGCAGGATGTCGGTATCGTGGTCCACGCGGCCATAGCCCGCGCGGCTCACTTTGAGGGTCTGGCCCAGGATGCGGGCTGCGGCCAGGCTGATGTCGTCCACGTTGTCCAGCCCGCGCAACTGGCTGGTGAACTCGATCAAGGCGTCGCGCTTGGCCTCTGCGGCCACGCGCTCGGTCACGTCCAGGCCATCCACGAAGATGCCAGTCACCGCGCCGGAGGTGTCGCGGATCGGCTGGTACACGAAATCCATGTACCGCTCGCTCACCGGCTCACCCGCATGCTGCTGGATGTCGAAACGGGCGCCAAAGGCCGTTGCGGCCTTGCCGCTCGTGTACACGCCATCGAGCATGGCCACATAGCCCTGCTCGGCGGCCTCGGGCAGAGCGTCGGCCACCGTGCGGCCCAGCAGGCTGCGGTCGCCCACCAGCTCCAGGTATTTGGGGTTGGCCAGCTCGATGCGGTGGCTGGGCCCCTGCAGCAGCACCATGAAGCTGGGCGACTGCTCGAACAGGGTGGCAAAGCGCTCGCGCTCCATCAGCAGGCGCCGGTCGGCCAGCACCTTGTCGGTGGTTTCCACCACCAGGGCCATGGCGCCCACCGGGGTGCCTGCGTCGTCTACCAGGGGGGAGTAGTTCAGGTCCACCCACAACGGCTTGTGCACGCCGTCGCGGTTCAGGCTCAGCTCCTGGTCTTCATACGTGAGCGTGCCGCCGGCCAGGCAGACCTTGAGCACCCGGTCGTTGAGGTCGGCCGCCTCGGGCCAGGCCTCGCGGATCTTCATGCCCAGGAGGCCTGGGTGGCGTGCGCCCGAGAACCTGGAGTAGGGGTCGTTGTAGATCAGCACGCCCGATTCGCCCCACAGCGTGGCAATCGGCATGGGGCAGCGCAGCATGTTGGCCAGTGCCAGCGTGAGGTGGGCGGGCCATTGTTCGAGCGGCCCCAGTTCGGTCGCGGCCCAATCGAAGCGCGCAATCAATCCGGCCATTTCGCCGCCGGCGGACAGGAGGGAAGCTTGGGTAGTGGGTATGCCGGAGGACATGGGTGCCTGGTTCTGTGATCGGGCCGTGCCCGGGGAAGGCGGTGCGGCACCGCATTTTTCGCACGATGATAAAGACACCTGTCCAGAGATTTTGTAGGCATTCGCCGATGCCATCACCAAAACGTGCACGACTTGGCAATGACAGGCCGATAGGGCTACCCCTGGCCCGGCCGCTGCGCCATCACCAGTGCATACAGCGCCTGCGCTGCTACCGACAGGCTGCGGTCGCGTCGGCGCACCAGGTAGATTTGGCGCAGCAAGCCGGGCAGGGCCAGCGGCCGGGTGACCAGGCCCGGCTGGTCGAAGTGGAACAGCGTGAGCGCCGGCACCACGCTGATCCCCAGGCCCGCGCGCACCATGCCCATCACGGTGGCCAGTTGCTCCACCTCCATCAGCGTGTGCATGGCCTCGGGGTGGAAGGCGGCCTCCAGGTACTGGCGCACGCTGCTGTTGCGCGCCAGGTGGATGAAGGGCCAGGTGGCCAGGTCGGCAGGGGCAATGGGCTTCTTGCGGTGGGCCAGCGGGTGGTCGGCCTGGCACACCAGATGGAAGTCGTCGCTGCAAAAGGGCTCGGCCTGCAACTCGGGTGTGTCGGCGCGGATCGCGGCCAGCGCAAAGTCGGCCTTGCCGCTGGCCACACGCTCGATGCAGGGCTCCGAGAGCACGTCGGCAATGTCGATCTCGATGCCTGGATAGGCCGCGCGGTAGGCCGCCAGCACGCCCGGCAGCCAGCCCGCAGCCAGCGACGGCAGCAGCGCCACGGCCACGCGCCCGCGCTGCAGGGTGGCCGCGTAGCGCATGGCGGCCAGCGCGGTGGTGATCTCGGCGCGGATGCGCCGGGCCGACTCCAGGAAGTTCTGGCCCTCGCCCGTCAGGTCGACATGCCGCGTGCTGCGGTCGAACAGGCGCAGGCCCAGGTCCTCTTCCAGCGCACGGATGAGGGCGCTGAACGCCGGCTGCGACAGATGGCACTGGGCCGCGGCGCGCGTGAAGTTGCGCTGCTCGGCCAGCGCCAGGAAGGCGTCGAGCTGGCGGGTGGAGAGGTGGTGGCTGCTCATTGCCGATAAATTAATCTGAAAAACGGATGGATTGATACCAACAATCTATTTCACAGAATAACACCCGGTGCCTACAGTGCGGCACAGGAGACAAAGACACCTTATGGCGAACAACGCAACACTGCTGGTCGGCTGCGCCGCCGGCTTCTCGGGCGACCGCACGGACGCCGCCGCGCCCGTGGTGCAGGCCCTGATCGCCAGCGGCAAGCCGGCTGTGCTGATCTTCGAGACCCTGGCCGAGCGCACCCTGGCCCTGGCCCAACTGGCCCGCCGCAGCGACCCCGACGCGGGCTACGAACCCCTGCTGGTGGACATGCTGCGCCCCGTGCTGGGCGACTGCCTGGCGCATGGCGTGCGCATCGTGAGCAACTTTGGCGCTGCCAACCCCGAGGGCGCGGCCCGGCGCATCGTGCAACTGGCGGCCGAGCTGGGCCTGCGCCGCCCGCGCGTGGCGGTGGTGCAGGGCGACGACCTGAGCGGCCCCGCGCACCGCGCCCTGCTGCAGGGTGCCCTGGGCAATGCGATGCCCACCGAAACCATCGCCAGCGCCAACGCCTACATCGGCGCGCAGGCCATTGCCGGCGCGCTGCGCGAGGGCGCTGATGTAGTGGTCTGCGGCCGCGTGGCCGACCCCTCCCTGGTGCTGGGCCCGGCCCTGGCGCACTACGGCTGGGCACCCGACGACTGGGATCGCATGGCCCGCGCCACCATGGCCGGCCACCTGCTCGAATGCGGCGCCCAGGTCACCGGCGGCTATTTCGCCGACCCCGGCTACAAGGACGTGCCCGGCATGGCCCGCCTGGGCTACCCGATTGCCGAGATCGATGCCGACGGGCATTGCACCATCACCAAGCCCCCGGGTACCGGCGGGCGCATCGACGAGCGCACGGTCAAGGAGCAACTGCTGTACGAGCTGCACGACCCCGCCGCCTACCTGACCCCCGACGTGGTGGCCGACATCACCGAGGCCACCGTCACCGCCGTGGGGCCCGATGCCGTGCGGCTCGAAGGGGTGCGCGGCCATGCCCGGCCGGCCACGCTCAAGGTCAACGTGTGCTTCGAATCGGGCTGGTTCGCCGAGGGCGAGATCTCCTACGCCGGCGCCCGGGCCGAGGCCCGTGCCCGCCTGGCGGGCGAGGTGCTGCGCGAGCGGCTGGCCGGCCTGGGCCCGCTGCGCATCGACCTGATCGGCGTGACCAGCGTGCTGGGGGACGATGCCGGCCGCTGGCTGGATGCCACCGGCGACGGCGGTGCCCGCGACGTGCGCCTGCGCGTGGCCCTGCAGCACCGCGACCATGCCAGCGCCCAGCGCCTGCTGCGCGAGGTGACCGCCCTGTACACCTGCGGCCCTGCGGGCGGGGGCGGGGTGCGCACGGCGATGCGGCCACGCCTGGGCACCGTGTCGTGCCTGGTGCCGCGCGAGGCCGTGCCCACGGGCTACCGCATGTTCGATGCCATCGTGCAAGAAGAAAGGGCGGCCGCATGACCGACACCATCACTGTTCCGCTGTACCGCCTGGCGCACAGCCGCACCGGGGACAAGGGCAACCGCTCCAACATCAGCGTCATCGCCTGGCACCCTGCACTGTGGGATGTGCTCATGGCCCAGGTGACCGAGGCCGCCGTGGCGCACCATTTTGCGCACCGCGAGCCGGGCCGCGTGGTGCGCTACGTGCTGCCGCAGCTGCAGGCCATGAACTTCGTGCTCGACGACGTGCTGGACGGTGGCGTCAACGACGCCCTGAACCTCGACAGCCACGGCAAGGCGCTGAGCTACCTGCTGCTCGACCTGCCGGTGCAGGTGCCGCAGGCACTGGCCGGGCATCTTGCGGGCCCGGGCTGACCCCGATTTCGTTCCTTCACCATCACCAACAACACCAGGAGACAACATGAGCGCTTTCAACACCATCCATTCCCCATCCCGCCGACGCACCCTTGCCGCCGCCATGGCCATGGCCGCATCGCTAGGCTTGGCCGGCACGGCCATGGCCCAGGCCTACCCGGCCAAGGCCATCACCTTCGTCGTGCCGTTTGCCGCCGGCAGCGCCACCGACCAGCTGGCGCGCGCCATCGGCCAGTCCATCACCAACGACACCAAGCAGCCCGTGGTCATCGACAACAAGGCCGGCGCCAGCGGCATGATCGCCGCGCAGGCGGTGGCCAAGGCGCCTGCGGACGGCTATACCCTCCTCATCACCACCAACACCACGCACGCGGCCAACGAGCACCTGTACAAGAAGCTCTCGTACGACCCGGTGAAGGACTTCGCGCCCATCAGCGGCCTGGGCAAGGGCGGGCAGGTGATGGTGGTCAATGCCGCATCGCCCTACAAGAACGTGGGCGACGTCGTGGCCGCGGCCAAAAAGGCGCCGGGCAAGCTCAGCTTTGGCAGCGGCAGCTCGTCGAGCCGCATGGCCGGCGAAATGCTCAAGCAGCTGGCGGGTGTGGACATTCTGCATGTGCCCTACAAGAGCAACCCCCTGGCCATCACCGACCTGCTGGGCGGGCAGATCGACCTGATGATCACCGACACCTCCACCGGCGTGCCGCAGGTCAAGGCCGGCAAGCTGCGCGCGCTGGGCTACTCCACGCAAAAGCGCAGCTCGCAGCTGCCCGACGTGCCCACCATCGACGAGGCTGGCGTCAAGGGCTATGACATGGGCTACTGGTTCGCGGCCTATGCCCCTGCCGGCACGCCGCCTGCCGTGGTGACGCGCCTCAATGAACTGATGGGCGCTGCCACGAAGAGCGCGGCCGCCAAGGCCTTCTTCGACATGGCGGGCTCCGAAGCCTGGACGACCACGCCCGACGAGCTGGCCAAGTTTCAGGCCGCCGAAACGGTGAAGTGGGGCAAGGTCATCAAGGCTGCCGGTATCGAAGCCGAGTAAACCGCCCACCTGCGTGCCCAGCCGGCACGCAGCCCTGTGCCGCGTTTTTGAGGACGCGCACAGCTCACCCCTGAAAGAGACGCCAATCGGCCGCGCGCCTGCGCCGCCGGTATGGGCGCAGCCATGCCCGAACACCCGACTCCCCGTGAGCGAGGTGCGAAGCCGCTGCATGTCCGTTTTTCCCGCAAGCAAGAGACCACAAGAGCAACCACACAGGAGACAAGCAACATGAGAAAACATCCTCTTCCCACCTGGGGCGCCATCGCTCTCACGGCTGCGGCCGCAGCAGCCGTCACCGCCTGCGGCGGCAGCAGCAGCGACGACGGCCTGACCGGCAAGGCCCCGGCGATGAAGCTCGAGATCACCGCCCGCGAGGACTTCCCGGGCACCTACGGAACCGTGGGCACGTACGAGCGCCTCACGGGCACGCTCTCGGGCGAGGTGGACCCTGCCGATCCCAAGAACGCGGTCATCCAGGACCTGGCGCTGGCGCCTGTCAATGCCCGCGGCATGGCCGAATACAAGACCGAGTTTGTGATGTTGAAGCCCAAGGACATGGCCAAGGCCAGCGGGGTCTTGCGCTACGACGCGCCCAACCGCGGCAACATCCTCACCATGCTCAACCCCACGGCCACGCCCAGCGATGCCGTGTACCTGGAGCGCGGCTACGTGATGCTGTACTCGGCCTGGCAGGGCGACGTGCCCAAGAGCGCGGCGGCGCGCCTCACGGCCACCGTGCCCGTGGCGAAGAACAAGGACGGCACCAGCATCACCGGCCCGTACCGCGCCGAGTTGGTGCCCACGGCGGCCAGTCCTGCGATGACGCTGCCCGGCGGCGTTTTCAATGGCACTATGATCCCCTACGAGCCCGCCAGCCTGGACAACACCCAGCCCGGCTATTCGCTCACGCGGCGCGCCAACGAGACCGATCCATACGTGACCATCTCCGCTGCGGACTGGAAGTTCGCCACCTGCGACGCCACGGGCGCCAAAGCCTTCCCTGGCACGCCCAGCCCCACCAGCGTCTGCCTCAAGGGCGGGTTCGACCCGGCCTACCTGTACGAGCTGGTCTACGTCGCCAAGGACCCCAAGGTCATGGGCGTGGGCCTGGCCGCGCTGCGCGATACGGTGAGCTTCTTCCGCAGCAAGGGGGCCGACGCCAGCGGCACGGCCAACCCGGTGGCTGGGCGCATCACGCACACGCTGGGGCAGGGCACCTCGCAGTCGGGCAACGCGATGAAGACCTTCTTGCACCTGGGCTTCAACCAGGCGCTCGATGGCAGCAAGGTGTTCGATGGCATGTACGCCCACGTGGCTGCGCGCCAGACCAACATCAACACCCGCTTTGCCGTGCCCGGCGGCGGCGGCGGGCTGCGCACCGACCACACGGCCTTCGGCCAGACGGCGCCGCGCGGGCTGGACAAGGACTACGTGGACGACATCAGCGGCCGCCAGGGCGGCGTGATGAAGCGCTGCGCCGCCACCAGCACCTGCCCAAAGTTCTTTTTGGGCCTTTCGGGCACGGAGTTCTGGCAGCTGCAGGGCTCGCCGGTGCTGACGGACGCCAATGGTCTCAAGGACCTGACCCAGCCCGACAACGCGCGCATCTACTACTACGCCAGCACCCAGCACGGCGGGGCCGGCGGTACGGCCAGCATCAGCTTTGCGCCCAGCCGCTCGCCGTACCCCACGGGCACGGTGGTGCAGTTCAACGACACCTTCCGCGCGCTGTTCCTGGGGGTGGAGGACTGGGTGGTGCGCGGCACCACGCCGCCCGCCAGCCAGGTGCCCAAGGTGGCCGACGGCACGCTGGTGCGCCCCGCGCAAGTGGCCTTCCCGGCCATGAAGGGGCTGACCTGGGCGGTGAGCGGCGCGCAGACGGCCATCCCCGACTTCAACTACCTGGGCTGGCACAACAACTTCCCGCTGTTCGACTTCGGCCCGCAGTACATCCCGCAGGACGAGGCCGGCATTGCCACCATCCTGCCCCCGCGCAACCTGAACCGCGACTACGCCATCCTGGTGCCCCAGGTGGACGCGCGCACGGGTCTGACCCGCGCCGGCATCCAGAGCGTGGAGGCGCGCGCGCCGCTGGGCACGAGCTTCGAGTTCAACTACGTGGCCACGCCAGGCATCACCGACCTGGCCAACCTCACGGGCGGCTACATCCCGTTCCACACCACGCGGGCCGCGCGCCTGGCCGCCGGCGATGGCCGGGTGTCGCTGGAGGAGCTGTACGGCAACCAGGCCGGCTATGTGGCCGCTGTGACCGAGGCGGCCAATGCTCTGGTGGCCCAGCGCCTGTTGCTGCCGCGGGACGCACAGGCCCAGATCGACCGGGCCAGGGCTACGGTGATCCTGCCCTGACGGTGGGTTGACCCTGTGATGCAAAGGCCAGGGCTGGTGCCCCGGCCTTTGTATTTCAGAGCGACCAGGGGGCTCCCTTGAAGCGCTCGACGAGAAAATCCAGCAACGCCCGCACCGCAGGCGACTGGTGCCGGCGCGAGGTGTACAGCGCGTTGATCGCCATCACCGGCAGCCCCCAGTCGGGCAGCACGGCGGCCAGCTCCCCGCTGGCGATGTGCGGGTTGGCCAGGTAGGTGGGCTGCAGCGCGATGCCGCCACCGGCCAGCGCGGCGCGCAGCAAGGTGGTGGCCTCGTTGGCGCTGAAGTGGCTGGACACCGCCACGCGCTCTGTCTCGCCGCCCCGGGCCAGCTCCCACACGCTCTTGCCGAAGTTGGCATAGCTCAGGCAGCGGTGGCGTTCCAGGTCGACCGGCAGGGCGGGCACGCCATGGCGCGCCAGGTACGCGGGCGATGCCACCAGCACCGAATCGCAGCGCGCCAGCGGCCGGGCGATCAGCATCGGGTCGGGCCCGCTGCTGATGCGGATGGCCAGGTCGATGCGCCGCTCCACCAGGTTGAGCGCGCCTTCGCTCGCATCCAGGTCGATCTTGAGCAGCGGGTGCAGCGCCAGAAAGTCGGTGATCGCCGCGCCCAGCTGCGCATAGGCGAACGACACGCTGCAGGTCAGCCGCAACTGGCCGCGCAGCTCGCCTTCACCCGTGGCGGTGGTCTCTTCCTCGATGTCCTGCGCCAGCGCCAGCATCTGCTGGCAGCGGCGCAGGCAGGCCTCGCCCGCATCGGTCAGCGTCACGCTGCGGGTGGTGCGCTGCAGCAGGCGGGCCTGCAGCCACTGCTCCATCTCGCCCACATAGCGCGTGACCATGGCGCGCGACATGTCGAGCCGGTCGGCCGTGGCACTGAAGCTGCCGCTGGTGGCGACTTCCACAAACACGCGCATAGCGGTCAGGCGGTCCATATTTGATCTATTGGTGCAACAAATATGCGCAGTTTAAGCGGTTTATTAGATCGATTGGCGCAAATAAACTGCAGCCTGTACCGAGCAACACCACCCACTTCTGGAGATTCCCGCATGTTCCGCACCACCGTTATCGCTGCCACCCTGGCCATCGCCTTCACCGCCGCACAGGCTGCCGAGCCGCTGCAGATCAAGGTCTACAACGCCGACGGCAACAGCTTCAATGTCAACTCCACCCTGGTCTACGGCGAGAAGGAGGCCATGGTCATCGACGCCGGGTTCACCCGTGCCGACGCGCTGCGCATTGCCGCCAACGTGCTCGACAGCGGCAAAGCGCTCAAGACCATCTACGTGAGCCAGGCCGACCCGGATTACTACTTCGGCGTGGAAACGCTCAAGGAGTTCTTTCCCCAGGCTGAGGTGGTGACCACCCCCGCCGTACTGGAAAAGATCAGCGCCAAGCTCGCTGGCAAGCTTGCCTTCTGGGGCCCCAAGATGGGTGCCAACGCACCGCGCACGCCCGTGCTGCCCAAGGCCATCACCGGCAACACCCTCACGGTCGACGGCCAGGTGGTCGAAATCCGTGGCACCACCGGCCTGCTGGCGCACCGCCCCTATGCCTGGATCCCCTCGGTGAAGGCCGTGGTGGGCAACATCGGCGTGTTCGGCACCAACACCCATGTATGGACCGCCGACACCCAGACCGTGGCCGAACGCAGTGCCTGGGTGGCCCAGCTCGACGAGATGGCCGCCCTGCAGCCCGCCGTGGTCGTGCCCGGCCACATGGGCGCCGGCACCGCACTGACCGCTGCCAATGTGACCTACACCAAGGGCTACCTGCAGGCCTTCGAGAAGAACGCCGCTGCGACCAAGACCAGCGCCGAACTGATCGACGCCATGAAGAAGGCGTACCCCGCAGCGCCCATGGGCCTGTCGCTCGATATCGGCGCCAAGGTGAACAAGGGCGACATGAAGTGGTAAGCAACAGGTTTACCAATCCCCCAAAGTGATGGACCACCAGATCATGCCAACGCATCCACTTCAACCCGTTTTGCAGCACCTGCGCGCCGGGCGCTGGAATGAAGCGCACGATCTGGTGCAACACGACGGCTCCCTGCTGGCGGCCTGGCTCCACGGCATCCTGCATCTGCAGGAAGGTGATCTGGAGGATGCCGAGAACTGGTACGACCGCGCCAACCGCCACTTCCGCAGCCGCGGCACCCTGGAAGAAGAACTGGCGCTTTTTGAAGCGGCGCTCTCTCAATCCACTGAACTGTGAAAGACCCAACACGATGACAACGGCAGTGACGTATTTGTTCGATCCCCTGTGCGGCTGGTGCTATGCCGCCGCCCCGGCCCTGGGCCGGCTGCAGGGTACCCCCGGCGTGCACGTAGCACTGGCGCCTTCGGGCCTGTTCGCGGGCGCTGGTGCCCGGCCCATGGATGCGCAATTTGCCGCCTATGCCTGGTCCAACGACCAGCGCATCGAAAAACTCACCGGTCAGCGCTTCACCCAGGCCTACCGCGACAACATCCTGGGCGCACCTGCGGGCCGCTTTGATTCCGGCCCCGCCACCCTGGCGCTGACTGCGGTGGCGCAGACCGCGCCAGACCGCGAGCTGGATGCCCTGCACGCCTTGCAGCGCGCCCGCTACATCGATGGCCGTGACACGGCCGATGCGCAGGTGCTGGCCGACGTGCTGACCAGCCTGGGCCTGGCCGACGCCGCCGCGCTGACCCTGGCGCCCGACGCCGCATTGCACCGTGCCATGGTCGAACGCGTGGCCAGCTCACAGGCCACCCTGCGCGCCGTGGGCGCACGCGGTGTGCCGCAACTGGTGGTCAGGGGGGAGGGCGGGGCGCTCAGGCTGATCGGCGGCGACGCGCTGCTCGGGCCGCATGAGCGCTTGCTGGAGCTGGTGCTGGCTGCCGCCTGATTTCAGCGCCGTTGGCGCCCCCCGACTACTTCGACGGATCGATCAACACCTTGGCACCGGTATTGCGCGGCCCGTAGAAGGCAATGGCGTCGGCGCTCAGCGCCTCTGCCAGCGATACCGTGCGCGCATAGTGGCTGGCGAACGTGGTCTTGAGCTCGGCCGCCACGCGCTGGCGCAGCGCCTGTGCCGCCTCGTTGCCGATCTTCTGCAAGAACGGGAACAGCAGCCAGCCGCCCACGCCCCAGGCCATCCCAAAGGTGCGCTGGATCTCGGTCGGGCGGGTGTCCAGGTGGCCATACAGGTAGACCTGCTTGTGCACGGCCGAGCCATAGCGGCTGTACTCGGTGGCCTTGCGGTTGATGGCGGCTTCCATGCATTGCAGGATCTGCCCGGTCAGCGTGCCGCCGCCTGTGGCGTCGAACGCGATGGTGGCGCCCGTGGCGGCCAGCGCGTCGGTCAGCTCGGCCATGAAGCCGGGCGCACTGCTGTCGCACACATACTGGGCGCCGATCTCGCGCAGCAATGCGGCCTGCTCGGGCTTGCGCACGATGTTGACCAGGCCGATTCCGTCCTTCTGGCAGACCTTGTTCAGCATCTGGCCCAGGTTGCTGGCGGCGGCGGTATGCACCAGCGCGGTGTGGCCCTCGCGCTTCATGGTCTCCACCATGCCCAGCGCCGTGAGCGGGTTGACGAAGCACGACGCACCCTCGGCCGCCGTAGTGCCGGCCGGCAGCGGCAGGCACTGCGCGGCGGGCATGGCCCGGTACTGCGCGTACATGGCCCCACCGATCACCGCCACGGTGCGTCCAAGCAGCGCCTGGGCTGCAGGCGAAGAACCGGCCGCCACCACCAGGCCCGCGCCTTCGTTGCCCACAGGCATGCTCTGACCCAGGCGTGAGGCCATGCCCGGCATGGCGCGGTCTGGGATGCGCGCGGTCACCACGGGCCGGTCGGCGCTGCCTGCCACCTGCACGCTGGCCAGGTCGGCCGGCCCGAACAGCAGGCCGATGTCCGATGGGTTGATCGGCGTCGCCTGGATCTGGATCAGCACCTCGTCGGGCCCCGGCGTGGGGACGGGCGTGGGTTCGAGGCTGATCTGCAGGGTGCCATCAGGCTGCACCAGCGAGCGCAGTTGCAGAGCGGTGGATGGAATGGCGGTGGTCATGGGTGTCTCCCGGTGGAATAACGGTGTCGGCTTTCATTGTCGCCGTGATGGGGCGCCTGTGCTGTCACCCACTTGGCTCATTGGGTCAGGGTCCGCACCATTTGCTCGTACATCGCATCCACCGCCGGTGAGCGCTGCGACTCCTTGCTGCGCAGCACCGACACGTCCATCGAATCCAGCGCGGGCAGGTCGAACTCGGCCGGCAGGTTCTGCAATATCTGCAGGTTGGGCGGCACGCTGCAGCGCGTGAGCACGGCCACGGCCAGGCCGCTTTCCACGGCGGCCAGTTGGCCCGCCAGGCTGGAGCTGTGGTACACGATGCGGTAGGCGCGGCGCCGTGCGGCCAGGGCTTTCATGGTGGCGATGCGCGCCAGGCTGGCCGACTCGTACACCGCAATCGGCAGCGGGTCGCGCCGCCAGGCCTCGAACTGCGCGGCACCCACCCAGACCAGCGGCTCCTGGAACAGGAAGCGCCCGCGCTGCGGCTTGTCGCGCGAGACCAGGGCCAGGTCGAGCTCGCCGCGCAACACGCGCGGGATCAGCGAGGTCGACTGCTCGCAGGTCAGCTCGATCTCCACCCCCTGGTAGCGGTGCGAAAAGCTGCGCAGCACGGGCGTGAGGTAGGTCGATGCATAGTCGTCCGGCACGCCCAGGCGCACCCGGCCCGCCAGCCGCGGGCCGAACAGGGCCGTCTGCGTTTCGGCCTGCAGCTCCAGCATGCGGCGCGCGTAGGCGAGCAGCTCTTGTCCCAAGGGCGTCAGCTCCAGGTGGCGCGGGCCGCGCAGCAGCACCGGACGGCCCAGCGCGGCCTCGAGCTTCTTGATCTGCATGCTGACGGCCGACTGCGAGCGGTGCACCAGCGGCGCCGCACCCGAGAGCGAGCCAGCGTCCACCACCGCGACAAAGGCGCGCAGCCAGTCGATCTGCAGGTCGGGATGAGTCATGCGTGCAATGTATTCGGTTTTCGAATGGCTGTGCTTCGAACTATGCGCTTTACCTGGAGTTTCGAAGAAACGACCATTGGCGTCATGAACAACAAGGCCTCCGCACTGCCCCTTTCGCCCGCGTCACTCGCCAGCACCCCCGACCTTGCAGCCCATGCCCGCGAGCGCACGGGCCAGTGGTTCATGATCGCCGGCGGCATGCTGCTGGGCACCATCGGAGTTTTTGTGGAAGAGGCCGGCCAGCACCCGCTGGTGACGGTGTGGTTCCGCTGCGCCTTCGGCGCGCTGGCCCTGGTGGCCTGGTGCCTGGCCACGGGCCGGGGCCGCGAGCTGCTGCTGCGCCACCAGGCCAGGAGCCGCTGGGTGGCCTGCGCCACCGGGGTGTTCATGGTGCTCAACTGGGCGCTGTTCTTTGCGGCCATCCCGCGCACCTCCATCGCGGTGGCCACGGTCATCTTCCATGTGCAGCCCATCTGGGTCATCGTGTTCGGCGCCCTGTTCCTGCGCGAGTCAGTCTCTCCCTCCCAATGGGCCGCCACGCTGGCGGCCCTGGCCGGCCTGGTGCTCACCACCGGGCTGCTGGACGGCATCCCCGCCGGCACGGCCGATGGCGGGGCCTATGTGGTTGGCGTGCTGATGTGCCTGGGCGGTTCGTTCTGCTACGCCGCAGTCACGCTGCTGGCCAGTCGCGCGCCCGCGCCCATCAGTCCGTTCGCCTTGTCGCTGTGGCAATGCCTGGTGGGCGTGGTGCTGCTGGCGTGGGCGCCGCTGGCCTTCGGCTGGCCGCACACGGCGGCTGCCTGGGCCTGGCTCACGGGCCTGGGCGTGCTGCACACGGGGCTGGCCTATGTGATCCTGTTTGCCGGCATGGCCCGGCTGGCGCTGGGCAAGGTGGCGGTGCTGCAGTTCGTCTACCCGCTCACGGCCGTGCTGGTGGACTGGGTGGTGTACGGGCGCACGCTGAGCCCGGTGCAGTTGGGTGGTGTCGTGTTGATGGCGGCGGCGCTGTGGACGATACGGCGGCCGGGCAGGGCTGTGGCCCGCCCCGCCTGACGCCATCGCTCTCAGAACGTGTGGCGGATGCCGGTGCCTAGGGCCGTGG
Source organism: Acidovorax sp. LjRoot66 (assembly GCF_964253305.1). NCBI lineage: Bacteria > Pseudomonadati > Pseudomonadota > Betaproteobacteria > Burkholderiales > Comamonadaceae > Acidovorax > Acidovorax sp. LjRoot66. Next base: position 4,403,370 of record NZ_CAXUQU020000001.1, on the reverse strand, counting down.
TGGCGTTGCCGGCCCCGGGCGCAGGGCCGATGATGCCGGGGCTGTACATGGCATCGGCCTTCAGGTGGGCCACGGTGGCGTACAGCGTGGTGCGCTTTGACAGGCGGTATTCTGCGCCGGCCGTGTACTGCGTGAGCTTACCCTTGCTGGCGGCGCCGATGAAGTTGTAGCGTGACTGGATGAAGCTGCCCTTGAGCAGCCACACGCCCATGGCGTACTCCACGCCCAGGTCCGCAATATTGCTCGACGGGTTGTTGGGTCCGCCAGCAGTGAAGGGCTGGGTGCCGGTAGGGCGCGTGAAGTTGGCTGCGAAGTTGGGCGCAGCGCCCGCGCCTGTGCGCACCAGCGGCTGGTTCACGCGCGAGAAGCTGCCATGCAGGTGCAGGCCGCCGGTCTTGTAGCGTGCGCCCACGATCCACGTGCGCATACAGACCTCGCCCGGCTGGCCCATGCCCACGGTATTGCAGCCCGCGCCCGTGGCTGCTCCCTGGTCGCTGCTGCTGTTGGCCGTGGCGGTCACCACGCCCAGTTTTGACTGCCAGTAGCCCACGCCGGCACCGAAACCCTCGGTGTTGTAAATGGCGCCCGCGCCGAACGATTGGCCCGTGGCAGTGCTGTCCGCCGTCTCGCCCAATCCGTAGGTCACGTTGGCGCGAAAGCCGTTCCAGCGCGGGGTGCTGTAGTACACCATGTTGTTGGCCCGGTTACCCCCGATACGGTCCATGTTGTTGGAGTGCACGCGCGTGATGAAGGTGCCGAACGGCGTGATGCTGGAGAACGGTTCCGCGATCTCGTCGGTGAAGTCCTTGCGGCGGCCGATCTGCAGGTCACCGATCCAGCCAGCCAGGCCCACCGTGGAGCGCCGGCCAAAGGGCAGGCCGCCTTGGCTGAATGAGCCACTGTCAATGGCCAGCCCGCCCTCCAGCCCGAACTGCGCCCGCAGGCCGCCTCCCAGGTCCTCCGTGCCCCGAAACCCCAGGCGTGAGGCTTGCAGCAGCCCCGAGTCTTGCAGCCAGCCGCTGCCGGTGTTTTTCGGTGCCGCAGTAGTAGGGGCCTGCACGGTGCCGACATAGGCCACACCCACGTCTGCAATGCCATAGATCTGTACGCCCGACGTTTGGGCGAGGGCCGGGCCCGCTGCGGCCAGGGTGGCGGCAAAGGCGATGGTGTGTTTCTTCATGGAGTCTTTCCGGTATGGGTGGATGACGACCTGCGGCCCATCGGCTGCAAGCCCCCTACCGCCATGTCTCAATTCATGATGTTTTATTGGTTGAGACAATGTTGCGATAGATGAGACAATTTTGAAACTGAGAGAACGCTCCGTCAAGTGTTTGTTTTGTCTGTTGATCTTTGGTGTTGTCGGTCGATGCTGCGTGCAATGTGGTCCATCGCATGCGCCATGGCGGTGCGCGCTCACCATGAAGGTGCGTGGCGAAATCACGGGCCAAAAAAAGGACCAAGTGGTTAGCACTTGGTCCAACACGCCGAGGTCGTCAAGCCCCACCAGAGCGGCGTGGGGCAGGGGCGGGAGTTCGCCCCTGTCTTTCAACAGATTCTTCGCATGGTGTGCAGCGAAGCCGTTGCCGCACGCAGGCCATTTCTCATATCCTTCGAAGGATGTGAAGGTCTGTGCAGGCGCCCCTTGCGGGCGAAGGCCGTTGCACCGTGCCGCAGTCCTGAACTGGTCGCCTGCCGGTGGCGCCTATTCGTCGAGACTCAGCTTCTTTTCCTGGATCAGCTTGCCCCAGGCGGCGGTGTCCGCCTGCACCATGCGGCTGAAGGCCTGGGGCGTTGAGCCCTTGGCATCGGCGCCCTGGGCGCGCATCTGCTGCACGATGGCAGGCTCGGCCAGAAGCTTCTGCATGTCGGTACTGAGCTTGGCCACGATGGCCGCCGGAGTGTTGGCTGGTGCGAAGATGCCGTACCAGATCTGGTAGTCGAAGTTGGGTACGCCGTCCTCTGTCATTGTGGGAACATTGGGCATGGACGCATCCCGCCTGGCACTGGCCACGGCCAGGGGCGTGAGCTTGTTCGTATTCACGTACTGCAGCACTGTGGGTGTGGCATTGATGCCCAACTGTACGTGCCCGGCGAGCAGCTCTTGCACCGAAGGGGCTCCGCCTCGGTAGGGGATGTGCGTCATCTTGGTGCCCGTGATGTCGTTGAACATCTCCATCATCAGGTGGCTGGGGCTGCCGTTGCCTGCAGAGCTGTAGTTGAGCTCGCCGGGATGCGCCTTGGCGTAACTGATGAGGTCCTTGAGCGTCTTCACCTTGAGCGAAGGGTGCACGGTGAGCACCGGTGTGTTGGTGAGCAGCAGGCTCACGGGCACGAAGTCGCGCTGCGGCTTGTAGGCGAGCTTGGGGTTCATGAGGGGCGCCGTCACCATGTGCGAGCCCGCGCCCAGCACGAAGGTGTAGCCGTCGGCCGGCGCCGAGGCCGCCACCACGATGCCTGGCGCGCCGGGCCGGTTTTCCACCACTGCGGGCTGGCCCCACAGCTCACCCAGGCGCTTGGCCACGACGCGCATGGCAGCGTCGGATGGACCGCCCGCCGGAAACGGCACGATGAAGCGCACCGAATGATCGGGCCATGCCGCGTGGGCCGCTAGGGACGTGAGGCTCAATGCGGCGGCAGTGAGCAGGCTGGCGAATCGCTTCATGGTGTTCTCCATTGTTTCAAGAAATGGGCAGGGGTGGCGGGGATGGAAAATCTGTAGGGGTGCATCAGCGGCTCAGGGCTTGGCGGCACGGGGCGCCATGGGCAGCCGCAGGTGTGACGCGTGCACGCCGCCCATATGGATGCGGTTGATCGCCACGCGCGAATGGGTGGCCTGCGCCTCGGGCTCGCCCGTGTTGGGGTTTACGTCGAACTTGGGGAAATTGCTGCTCGAGATGTCGAGCCGGATGCGGTGGCCGCGCTGGAACAGGTTGCTGGTGGGGAAGAGTTCTATGCGCAGCGCATAGACCTGGCCCGGCTCCATCAGGACCGGGTGCTCCCAAGAATCACGGTAGCGCGCGCGCAGGATGCCGTCCGTGAGGTTCAGCGCATAGCCCTCGGGGTAATCGTCGCTGGGGGGGTACAAGTCCACCAACTTCGCGGTGAAGTCCGTGTCCGGGCAGTTGCTGGAGACGTGCAACACCACCTCGATGGCGCCAGTCACCTCCACGTCGTGGGTGAGCTGCGGCGTCTCGAATACCAGCACATCCTGCCGCCGGGCAAGTGGGCGGCCGGGCATGCGGCAACCGAAAAAGTCCGCGCGCTCCACCTGGTTGAACCCGCCCGCAAAGATGGCCGGCGGGCGCGATACCACGCTGCCGCCCAGAGTGGGGACGGGGTCTTGCGGGTCGAAGACGTATTCGTGCGCGCCCTGCGTCTGTGGGGCTGGCCCGCTTTGCAGGCTGCCATCGGCATGCAAGTACAAGCGCGTATCCCGCACGCCGAGGATGGGCCAGTCCTGCTCGGCGCGCCAATGGCCGCCGTGGTCCAGCCGGCCCTGGGCATTCTTGCGGCCGCTGCCGCCGCCCATTACGAACAGGCTCACTGGCGAGCGGGCAGTGGCTTTGGCGCCGTGGCCCGGTTGCATGCCCTTGAGCCAGCGGTCGAACCACTGCAGGCGAAGCTCAAGGAAGCTGGGCGCCAGGCTGGCGTCGAGCCGCGCTGCAGGGCCGAAGTCCACGTCGCCTGCAAAGGTCTCCCAGCGGTTGCCATGCGTCCACGGGCCCAGCACCAGTTGCTGGGGCGCGCCATGCCCCTTTGTTCCCTTGAAGTTCTCGACAGCGGTGCGAGGGTACACGTCGTACCAGGAGGAAATATGCAGCGCCGGGATGTGCCACAGCCGGTCGTAGTAACCCTCTGCGTAGATGCCTGGCTGCTTCCAGTAGCTGTCGAAGTTGCCGCGCTCCCACTGGTCGAAGAGAAAGTCCTCGTAATCGGGCGCCCCCGTCAACGGCGAATCGCCGCGGCGCCAGGGCATGCGCTTGAACCAGCGGTCCAGGTCCTGCGGGGTGAGGTGCAGGCCGTCGCTGTCATCGGCGTGCTTGCGGCGCGAATGCTCGGCCGCGAACATCACTGCCCAGGCGGCCTGCTTGAGCTCGTAGGCACCGCCCTGGCGGATGCCGCTCTGAAAGCCGTTGGAGAAGCCGCCCGAGTCCACCACCATCGCGCGCAGGCCGGGCGCGCCCAGGCTGGCCGCCGCCATCTGCGTGTGCGCTGCGTACGACAGGCCCTTGGTGCCTATGGCGCCGTCCGCCCAGTCCTGTTCCAGGATCCATGCGCAGGTGTCGTAGCCGTCCTTGGCATCGCTCAAGTACTTGACGAAATCGCCTTCGGAGCCGTAGCGACCCCGGCAGTCCTGGTAGACCACCACATAGCCATGGGCAACGAAGTACCCCGCTACCTCGGCGCGGGTGAGGGGAGTGGCGTCGGCGTGCGTGCGCTCGGAGCGGCTGGGCACGCTCTTGCCGTAGGGCGTGCGCTCCAGAACCACCGGAAAGCGGCCGGGCAGACGCTGGCCGGCCGCTGCGGGAAAGTAGATGTCCGTGGCCAGCCGCACGCCATCGCGCATGGTGATCATCACGTTGTGTTCCACCCCGTGGCATGGGGTGATTTGCCGCTTCTGCGGCTGTTCGATTGCTGCTTGCATGTTTTGTTTGTTGATACTGTGTTTTGTTCAGTAATACAAATGCTATCACATGAAAAATTGCGCGTAAAGCGCTCGGGCGTTGGTATGGGCGTGCGAAATCGCTGCGCAGCCGCTGTCGGGCGGGGCCTGCAAGGGGCTTTGCCAGCAGGCGAGCAGGGGGTGGACGTGCAATGTCGACCAGGCAGCGAGGGCTGGTCTTACGGGAACGGTCAGAGGCCGGGGCCTGCGAGCGGCGGCCGCGGCTTTTCAGGCGGGCAAGGCCGCCTGGCGCAGCTGTGTCAACGGCAGCGCATCAGTGGTGAAAAGCGTGAAAAAGGCGGGGTATCGCCCGAAGACCCCGCAGCCGGTCAGCCGTGGTTGCGCCAGCCCAGCTCGAACGACAGGTCGGCTGCGCTCTTGCTCACAGCCTGGATCATCTTCGCCAGGTCGTCCGGCGCGCGGTTGGAGGGCAGTGATATGCCGATGGCTGCCTGCACCGAGCCTGTGGAGTCGAACACAGGCGCGGCGACCGCCACCACGTCGGCCGCCATCTCCGCTATCGAGGTGGCATAGCCCTGCTCTGCGATCCGCTTGAGCTCCTGCTTGAGCTTGGTCTTGCTGGTGATGGTCTGGGGGGTGAACTTGCTCAACTCGCCCTCCAGCACGGCAGCCTGCACTTCGGGCGATGCAAAAGCCAGCAGCACTTTGCCCGATGCGCCCGCATGCAGTGGACGCCGGCGCCCGACCGCGCCCTGCACCCGCACCTCGTGCGTGCTGAGTTTTTGCGCAACCGACACGGATTCGAGTTCGTCACGCACCAACACGGCCGAATGCTCGTTAAACCGGTCCTGCAGCGCTTCGAGGTATTTGTCGGCCAGCCGCGTCAGGCTTACTTGCTCTTGCGCGGCCAGGCCCAGCACCAGCGCCTTGTAGCCCAGGCTGTAGGCCGTCGAGTCGCGGTCACGCTGCACGAAAGACGCTTCTTCCAGTGTGACCAAAAAGCGGAAGGTTCTAGCCTTGGTGTTGCCCGAGCGCTTGGCTATCTCCGTCACGCCTAGCCCCGGGTTGTGGGCTACCACCATCAGAACCCCGAGCGCCTCCTGCACCGCATTGACCGTGTATTCCATGACCGTCCTGTTTCACTGATTGAGACGATTATAGGGGGGCGGATTCCGAGGCCTGGGGTTGTGGATGCAACCTTCGTGCAGTGTCAAGGACTTGGCGATGGACGTGGGCGCCGTCCTGGCAAGACGACTGCGACAGGCTCCGGTGCGAAGCCAGAACGCGCCATGGCGCGTTCAGACCTTGATGCCGTCGCCCGCCTTGCGCATGTCCGCATGGCGGTGGATCAGCTTCCACTGGCCATCCTCCAGGCGAAACACCTCGGTCGTGCGCAACTGCATCGACACGCGCTCGTCCTTGCCCTCCATCACCACCTCGGCATGCTGCACGCCGGTCCAGAACGCGAGGGTACCGCTGCTGGCGCTCTGCATGATCTCGAACTGCCCCGTGCTGCCATCGCGAAAGCTCTGCGCGCCCTGGCGCTGGCTGGCTGATACCTCTGCCGCTCCCTGCACCGTGGTGCCGCTGGGCGGGAAGAAGGTGGCGGGGTCGTGCTGCGTGGCGATGTCCGCCAGCGGCTCGGGGTGGCCGTTGATGTAGTCGTTGGAGATCCGCTCGCGGGTGCGCAGGAAGTCTTGGAAAGAGCGGGTGGGCTGGAGGAACAGGTCCTTGGGTGCGTTGATCAGTGGTGCTCCGTTCTGGAAAGCGCTGCGCACGGCATGGATGCTGTCGCGCGGGCTTGGTGCTTGGTTCATGACAGGCTATTGCATTGCCCGCTGAAAGGTGTAGGAGGGAATGCATGCGACCTGTCGGACATGGCCTTGCGCAGGGTGCCGCGCGGCGGCGGATTTCAATGATTCGCGGGCCGCGCAGAAGAAGGCCAGGCCCAAGGCGCCTGCACCGCAGAAGGCCGCTTAAGGCGCGACGGTCAGCCGCACGACCACGGGCCGATGGTCCGACCCCAAGTCCGGCCCGATGCCCCCGCCCACCACCTGCCAGCCGCTCGATGCCAGCACATGGTCCAGCGGCAGCACCGACAGCCAGCCGAAGGCATTAGGCCAGCTGGGTGCCATGCCATTGGCGCGGCGCATGCTGCCGTCCACCGCGAACAGTCCCCGCGCCCAGGGGGTGATGTTCAGGTCCCCCGCCATCAGTGCCAGGCCGCCCGGTTGCGCTGTGAGGTGCTGCGCCTCCTGCACCAGGGCCCGGTCGCGGGCCTGGGCGAAGCCTTGGTCCAGCGGCGGCATGGGGTGCAGCGCGCTCAGGTACACGGCCTTGCCATTCCATGCCACGGTGGCGCGCAGGCGCAGGGTGTCGCGCAGGTCCTGTGGCTGCAGCGTCTGCAGGCCCGACAAGGGATGGCGCGACAGCACGGCCAGGCCAAACGGGTCGAGCTGGGGCACGGCCAGGCGGTGGGGGTAGCGCGCGGCCACGGCGGGGTTGCCGGTGAGCGCCTGCTGGGCCAGCTCGGTGAACTCCTGCAGAAACACCACATCGGGCGCATCGGCCAAGGCCAGCCAGTCGGTGAGCGGGCCGAAGTCGGTGGTTGCCGCATTGAGGTTGGCAGTGCCCACTGTCAGTACCGCGCCGGGGTCGGCCGGTTCGGCACCGCGCGGCAGCGTGGCCGGCTGCCACAGGAAGATGCCGCCCAGAACCAGGGCTGCCAGGGCCGGCAGGGCCAGCCACCCCTTGCCCATGCCGCTGCGCCCCGAGAGCATGAGCAGCACCAGCGAGGTCGCGCCCACCACCAGGTAAAGCCACTGCCAGTGGGCCGGCAGCTCCACCAGCCATTGCAGCGAGGGCACCAGGTCGGCTGGCAGAAAGCGCGCTATCGGCGCCGCCAGCGCGCCCAGGGTGCACAGCCAGACCAGCCACCGGGCCCTGGCGGTGATGAAGCGAGGAACTGCGGCATATGGCATACGGTCAATGGGCAGGGTGACGGGTGAAGGTGCAGGACAATTTGCGGAATGTACTGATCGTGGAATGGTGCCGGGGCTGGATGGCCGATTGCCTACTGTCCCGCCTGCAGCACCACGACACCTGAGTAGACACCCGGATACTATCGGCCGAACTCCCATGCATCTCCATCGCCACCATCAGGACACCACAGACGCCAGGTTTGCAGACTTGCTGCGCATTGCCATGGACGGGTACCGGGCCAGCCAGGCGGCCTTCAGCGAGGCCATTGCCGGCTTTTCAGCGTGGAACATCGATGAAGAAGCAGCGACGCTGACACTCACCGGCGATGGTGGCCGGACATGCGTGTACCAGGCGACACCCATCGTCACCTACCTCCCCGCGTTGGAAAGCCTGGCCTGGGCATGGGCCAACGACGTGTTCCCTGTGCTGTCAAGAAACAGGGCCGCTCAGGTCAGGGAGCTGGCGACCCAGACCGGCTACCAGGTGTTCGATACCCCGCAATTGCGCGCCACCCCCGGCGATATGGACGAGCTGTGCGCCCTGGCACTGCACCATCTGCAAGGCATTGCCGTGTTCAAGACCAAGAACCAGGAGCCATGGGTTTGCTATGTCCTGCATGCGGCCGCCTGAGCTTCGGTTTGCCCGTATTCCCAGCCCACCGTGGGCGGGGCCGGTGGACATGGAGCGGTGTGATCACTTCGAGGAGGTGGACTACGACACCCTCCAGGGTTTGCGCACCGTGATCGAGGCCGAGGTGTGGCGTCGGTTGGCGCAGTACGTCAGCGGGCTGCCGGCTGGCAATGCATTCCCTGATCTGGAAAGGTTGACTGGCGAGTGCTACCTGTCTGCCGAGCGCTACTGGGTTCAGGACGAGCCCTGGTTTGCCAAGGTTGGCAGACCAAGGGCGGTGTGCTTCAGCTTCTTCGTACGCTGCCTGGAGCGACAAAACGCGTTCAACGCCGCTGATCGCGACTATCTGGGCCTGGAGGTCCACTTCCGGTGGCTGCGAGACTCGGGTCGTTTTCAGTGGACTGCCACCGACCCAAGCAGCATTTAGCCACGCACAGATCGGTGCCCAGCGTTCGGGTTCCGCCACACAACCAGAGACAGGCCCGCAGAAGCGCGGGCCTCAGCGGGCGGCGATCACCTGCAAGGTACTGCGCAGCGCCGCCTCGTAAACCGCGTCGGGCCCCAGGCGGCCACTGTCCCTGGACACCGGCAGCGCCAGCCGCCCCGCAAACGACTCGCGCAAACGGGGCGCGGCAACCAGCCTGGCGCCCTCGCCGTCGGGCAACGCGATGCCCGCGAGCCGGCCGGCCTGGTCGAAGACGGGCCCGCCCGGCACCAGGCCCCGGTGCATGGACAGATCGAGCTCACGGTCCCCATCCGTACCCCTTGCGGCGCCGACGAAGCCCGTGCGCAGCAGGGGCCAGGCGGCGCCCGCATCGCCTGCTTGCGCATACGCCACGGCGAAGGCCACGGCACCCGGGAACACGTCGGCGGGCACGGTGCCCATGGACGGCGCGGGCAGCGGGCTGCCCAGGCGCAGCAGGGCGACGCCACTCTCGCCGCGCACCGGCATGGCGGTGGCCGGCACCAACTGCCCCAGCCCATTGCGCACCCACAGGCGCCGGCCGCCGGCGACGGCCCGTGCGGGCACCAGCGCCATGCGGCCTTCATCCACCAGCGTACCGGCCGCAACCAGACGCGCGCCCCGCGGCAATGCGGCCGGGTGGCCGGGGTGGCTGTACGGGGCGAGCCGTGCGGGCGCCAGCAGCATGTCGCCGCTCGCATGCGGGGCACCCGACGCCAGTTCACGGCCCACGCTGGCCACCAGCGGCTGCGACGGTGCACGCGCTTGCGCATCGGCCAGCAGCTTGCGGGCGATAGCGTCCTGCCCGCCCGCGTGGAGCAGCCAGGCGTACAGCGCCGCACCGCCGACCACGTCCAGGTGCGCACCCGCCGTGTGGGCGCCAAACGCCAGCGCGCGCCGGTACTGGCCCGACTGCATGTAGCTGCGCACCAGGCCCATCTCGGTGTCGGCGGAATGCAGGATCATCGCGGCGCGGTCGAAGCCCTGCTCGGCCGTCTGCGCATCGCCGGCTGCCAGCGCGGCCTCGGCCTCGCGCAACAGGGCCTCGCGCTCGCGCAGGCGCTCGGCGTCGGGTGGCCGGCCGGCCGCCGCCTGCATGATCGCCTTGAGCTTTTCCTCGGTGGCCGGCGAGGCCGCCAGCGGGCCGGTCGCCGCCAGCGCCAGCAGGCCGCTCAGGAAGTGACGGCGCCGGTCGGGCATGCGGTGCTGGTGCCGGTGCGGTTGATGCGTGTGCCGCCCGCATCGTTGGGGTTGGTGCCCAGCGTGTACGGTGCCTTGGGCGCCTTGAAGCCGGACAGGTAGGCCACCAGTGCGTCGATGTCCTGCGCGCCGCCCAGGCGGTTGGTGCCCTTGAGGAACGTGGAGTAGCCGTCGCCGCCATCGGCCATGAAGTTGTTCATGGTGACGCGGTAGGTCTTGGTCGGGCTGGCCACCGTGCCCGCAGCGTCGACGATGGTCTCCGTCGAGGCCCCGTTGCGCAGCGTGACATTGCTGACGCGCGCGCCGCAGGCCTTGGCGCCGTCCCAGGTGTACTTGAAGCCGTTGGAGGGCAGCATCACGCGCGTGGCCGTTGCCGACTGGCCCTTGCAGGCCGCGAACTGCTCTTCCAGCACGTCCTTCAGGTCCTGCGCCGTGAGCGACATGGTCACCAGGCTGTTGCCGAACGGCTGCGTGGTGAACGCCTCCCCGTAGGTGACGTTGCCGGCACCTTCGCCCACTGCGCTGCTCGCGAAGGTGAAGCCGGGGTTGCGCACGCCGCCGCCGTTCATCAGGGCGATGACCGCGGAGCCGAAGGTGGGGCCCTGCGTGGCCGCCAGCATGGCGTCGGCGACCAGGTCGCCGGCCGGCATGTTGCAGGCACCGTCGGAGCGGCTATTGGGCAGCTCGGCGGCGATGGAGCCGATCACCGTATTGGCGATGGGCGAGACCAGGGTGTTGTAGCCGGCAATGATCTTGGCGACGGCCGTATCGGCGGGCACGGTGGGGTCGTTGCGCACCACGAGGCGGTTGGTGGCCGTGGCTGCGGTGATGTCGCGTGTGGAGGGGTCGATGGTCAGGTCCATGTCGGTCAGCACGCGGCCGAACGAGCTGGAGCTGGTCACCGGGATGGCCCGGCCCGTGGCGTTGGGCAGCTTGCAGTTATAGGCGGCGTGGGTGTGGCCACTGATCACCGCGTCCACCGCGTTGTCCAGGCCCTTGACCAGGGTGGCGATGCCCGAGCCGGCGAGCGCGCCCTCGCAGCCGTTGATGTCCGACACGGTGCCCGACTGGAAGCCGCCCTCGTGCACCAGCACGACGATGGCTTCGATGCCCTGGCCCTTGAGCTCGGGGATGAGGCTGTTCACCGTCTGGATCTCATCGCGGAACTCCAGGCCGGCCACGCCCGTGGGCGTCACCACGGTCGGCGTGGCCTTGAAGGTCATGCCGATGAAGGCCACCTTGACGCCCTTGAATTCCTTGATGCCATAGGCCGGCAGCAGGGGCTTGCCGGTGGCGGTGGCAATGACGTTGGCCGACAGCCACTTGAACCTGGCGCCTTCGAACGGCACCGGCGTGCCGGCCACCGCGCCCTTGCAGCTGTTGGGCTCGCCGGTCTTGCAGCCGCCGTTCTGCAGGCGCAGCAGCTCGGCCGAGCCCTTGTCGAACTCGTGGTTGCCCACCGAGTTGAACTCCAGCCCGATGCGGTTGAGCGTTTCCACCGCGGGCTCGTCCTGGAACAGGGCCGAGATCAGCGGCGAGGCGCCGATCGAGTCGCCGGCGCCCACCACCACGTTGTTGGGGTTCTGGGCCTTGAGCTTGGCGACATGGGCCGCCATGAATTCGGCGCCGCCCACGGGCGGGCGGTCGGCTGCCGGCACGGCGGCGCTGGCACCGAAGGTGCCGGGGGATTCCAGGTTGCCGTGGTAGTCGTTGAAGCCGATCAGCTTGACGGTGAACGGCGGCTCGCTGCCGCCGCTGCTGCCGCAGGCGATCAGGGTGGCGGCCAGGGCGGCGAAGGCCGCGGCAGTCAATCGCAATGTCATGGATTCCCTCGTCGGTGTTGGTTTCTCGGTGTCCTGAAGCAGTCGCGGACTCTGGTCTGCTGCCTGAGTGGACCCAGCCACCGTGACAAAGCGATGAAGATGTTTGTTTGACCTAAATTAGGTCTAAGTTAAGTCTTGTGTGGCCTAAGTGGGCCGCATAGTATTTGTCCAACGCACCAACCAAGGTGCAGGCGACCTGGATGGGACCCACTGCGGCCTTGCAAGGTCAGCCACATAAAAAACAGGAGACAAGCCTTGGCACGCTGGCACAACTGCGGCACCGAAGACCTGGACGTTCTGCAAACCATTTTCTGGTCGGCGGGCGCGTCGCGGCATGCACTGGCGCAGCGGCTGGCCTACTCCAAGAGCAAGGCCAACGCGCGGGTGGCGGCCTTGCTGGACGAGGGCTTGCTCGACGAGGTGGGCCTGCAGGAGTCCTCCGGAGGCCGCCGTGCCGAGACCCTGCGCCTGAGCGAGACCCTGGGCGTGGTGATCGGCGCCGACCTGGGCGCCACCAGCATGCAGGTGGCCATCATGCGGCCCGACATGACGGTGCTGGCACGGCACCGCGAACCCATCGACGTGCGCCAGGGCCCGGGCGTGATCCTGGCGCGGCTGCGCGGCCTGATGCGCGAGCTGATGGCGCGCTGCGGGCTGCCGGCCTCGCAGGTCATCGCCATCGGCATGGGCGTGCCCGGCCCGGTGGACTTTGAAAGCGGCCAACTGGTCAACCCCCCGCTCATGCCTGACTGGGACGGCTTTTCCATCCGCGACTACCTGCGCGAGGCGTTTGCCGCACCGGTGTTCGTGGACAACGACGTGAACCTGATGGCCCTGGGCGAGCTGTGGCGGCTGCAGCGCAACCTGCCCAACTTCCTGGTGATCAAGATCGGTACGGGCATCGGCTGCGGCATCGTCTGCCATGGCCAGGTGTACCGGGGCGCCAATGGTTCGGCCGGTGACGTGGGCCACATCTGCGTGGACCAGGCCGGCCCGCGCTGCCACTGCGGCAACCAGGGTTGCGTGGAGGCCATGGCCGCCGCGCCCGCCATGGCGCGCATGGCGCTGGCCGCAGCCCAGGCGGGCGAGAGCGCGTTGCTGGCCGAGCGCCTGCAGGCCACCGGCACCCTGACCACCGAGGACGTCGCTCAGGCCAGCCGCGCGGGCGACGTGGCGGCCAACGCCATCATCCAGCGCGCGGGCAACCTGGTGGGGCAGATGCTGGCCTCCATCGTCAACTTCTTCAACCCGTCGCATGTGTTCATCGCCGGGCGCGTGGCCGACATGGGGCCGCTGTTCCTGGCCTCGGTGCGCCAGAGCGTGTACCACCGCTCGCTGGCCCTGTCCACGCGCCACCTGGAGATCCAGTACGCGCCCCTGGCCGACGATGCCGGCGTGGTAGGCGCGGGTGTGCTGGCCATGCAGGAGAGCATGGCCCAGTCCTCGCGTTCGGGAGGGGCCGCACGATGAGCGTCGCCGTCGAGTTCCGCAACGTGACCAAGGAGTTCGGGCCCGTGCGCGTGCTGCACGGCGTGGGCTTTGCGCTGCAGCCGGGCCGGGTCTATGGCCTCTTGGGCGAGAACGGCGCGGGCAAGTCCACGCTGATGAAGATACTGGCCGGGTACGAGAGCCCGACCACCGGCGAGGTGGTGGTCGACGGCGCAGTGCGCGCCCCCGGCGGCGGCTCGCGCGCGGCCGAGGCCCAGGGCATCGTGCTGATCCACCAGGAGTTCAACCTGGCGGACGACCTGACGATTGCGCAGAACGTCTTTCTGGGCCATGAGATCAAGAAAGGGTTCTTCCTCGATGATCGAGCGATGAGGGAGAAGACCCGCGCTGCCCTGGCCCAGGTCGGCCTGCCGCTGGACCCCGACACCCGCGTGAAGAAACTCATCGTGGCCGAAAAGCAGCTGGTGGAGATCGCCCGCGCGCTGGCCCGCAATGCGCGTCTGCTCATCATGGACGAGCCCACCGCCACGCTCACCCCGGGCGAGACGGAGCGCCTGTTCGCGCTGATGGCCGAGCTCAAGGCCGCGGGCGTGACCATCATCTACATCTCGCACAAGCTTGACGAGGTGGAGCGCACCACCGACGAGGTGGTGGTGATGCGCGACGGCCTGCTGGTGGCACGCGAGCCCACGGCCAGCGTCACGCGGCGGCAGATGGCCAATCTGATGGTGGGCCGCGAGCTGGCCGACCTGTTTCCCGCGAAGCTGCCCGCCCCGGCAGGCGAGCCTATCCTCCAGGTGCGCGGCCTCACCGTGCCCGGCTGGGCGCAGGACGTGGATTTCGAGGTGCGGCGCGGCGAGATCCTGGGCTTTGCCGGGCTGGTTGGCGCAGGCCGCACCGAGCTGTTCGAGGGCCTCTTGGGCCTGCGCCCTCGCTCTGCCGGCACGGTGGAGCTGGCGGGCAAGGCCGTGCAGTTCAAGAGCCCGCGCGACGCGGCACGCCATGGCCTGACCTACCTGAGCGAAGACCGCAAGGGCAAGGGCCTGCATGTGCACTTCAGCCTGCGGCCCAACCTCACGCTGATGGCGCTGGAGCGCTATGCCAAGCCTTGGCTCAACCCGGCGGCCGAGCAGGCCGCGCTGCGCGATGCGGTGCAGGAGTTCGGCATCCGCACCGGCTCGCTCGACGTGCGCGCATCGTCGCTGTCGGGAGGCAACCAGCAAAAACTCGCGCTGGCCAAGGTGCTGCACCCCGGCCCTACCGTGGTGGTGCTCGACGAGCCCACGCGCGGCGTGGACGTGGGCGCCAAGCGCGAGATCTACCACCTCGTGCAGCGCCTTGCGGCGCAGGGTCTGGCGGTGATCGTGATTTCGTCCGAACTGATGGAGCTGATCGGCCTGTGCCACCGCGTGGCGGTGATGCGCGCCGGCCGGCTGCAGACCACGCTCGAAGAACCCCATTTGACCGAAGAGGAGCTGATCGTCCATGCCACAGGTACCCGCTGAAAACGCCCCGACCGCGCCGGTTGCAGGCAGCCGCCACGGCGCCGCCAGCGCCTGGTGGGGCAAGCTGCACGGGCTGGGCCCGGTCATCGGCCTGGTGCTGCTGTGCATTGCCGGCACGCTGCTCAACAGCAACTTCGCCACCTACGACAACGTGATGAACGTGCTCACGCGCACGGCCTTCATCGGCATCATCGCGGTGGGCATGTGCTTCGTCATCATCTCGGGTGGCATCGACCTGTCGGTGGGCTCCATGGCGGCGCTGATCGCCGGCTCGGTCATCCTGTTCATGAACGCCATGGCACCCGTGCTGGGCTCGCCCATGGCCGCCGTGGTGGTCGGCATGCTGCTGGCGGTGGTGCTGGGCGCGGTGTTCGGCCTGGTGCATGGCCTGTTGATCACCAAAGGGCGCATCGAGCCCTTCATCGTGACGCTGGGCACGCTGGGCATCTTCCGCGCCTACCTCACCTACTTCTCCAACGGCGGCGCCATCACGCTGGACAACGAGCTGTCGGACCTCTACAGCCCCGTGTACTACGCCAACCTGCTGGGCGTGCCGATCCCGGTGTGGATCTTTTTGCTGGTGGCGTTGGTGGGCGGCGTGATCCTCAACCGCACGGCCTATGGCCGCTACGTGCAGGCCATCGGCTCCAACGAGCAGGTGGCGCAGTACGCCGCGGTGGACGTGCACAAGATCAAGATCCTGACCTACATGCTGCTTGGGGTGTGCGTGGGCATCGCCACGCTGCTCTACGTGCCGCGCCTGGGCTCGGCATCGCCCACCACGGGCCTCCTGTGGGAGCTGGAGGCGATCGCCGCGGTGATCGTGGGCGGCACCGTGCTGAAGGGCGGTGCGGGCACCATCACCGGCACCGTGGTGGGCGCCATCCTGCTGTCGGTCATCAGCAATATCCTGAACCTCACCAGCATCATCAGCGTGTACCTGAATGCCGCCGTGCAGGGCTTCGTGATCATCGCGGTCGCCTTCATGCAGCGTGGAAAACGGTGACGGCCTCTTGAATCGGTTTCTCGGTTTTTCGGTAAGTGTTTTTGACTTTCGTGTTCCCCAGCCGGCCAGCTTCCATGGCCTTTTTCATCAAAGCAACAGCAACAGGAGACAACGCATCATGAACAGCCAACTTACTTTCACCCGCCGCCTGGCCCTCTCGGCCGTGGGCGCCGCCGCCGCCGCGCTGGCACTGGCCGGCCCGGCCATGGCGCAGGCCAACAAGGTCGTGGTGGGGGTGGCCATTCCGTCGGCCACGCACGGCTTCACGGGCGGCATCGTGTACTGGGCCAACCAGGCCAAGAAGGACCTGGAGAAGGCCAACCCCGGCCTGCAGGTCATCGTCAAGACGGCCGGCGGCGCGCCCGAGCAGGCCAACCAGCTGCAGGACCTGGTCACGGTCAATAAGATCAACGCCCTGGTCATCTTCCCGTTTGAATCGGCTGCGCTGACCAAGCCCGTGGCCCAGGTCAAGGCCAAGGGCGTCTACGTGACGGTGGTGGACCGCGGCCTGACCGACACCAGCGCGCAGGACGCCTATGTGGCCGGTGACAACACCGCCTTCGGCAAGATCCCGGCCGAGTACATCGCCAAGGCACTGGGCGGCAAGGGCAACGTGGTGGCCATGCGCGGCATTGCCACCACGCTGGACAACGAGCGCATGGACGCCTTCAACGCGGTGCTGAAGAACCACCCCGACATCAAGCTGCTGGACGCCAAGTACGCCAACTGGAACCGCGACGACGCCTTCAAGGTCATGCAGGACTACCTCACGCGCTTCCCCAAGATCGATGCCGTGTGGGCGGCCGACGACGACATGGCCGTGGGCGTGCTCAAGGCCATCGAGCAGGCCAAGCGCAAGGACATCAAGCTGGTGTTCGGCGGCGCCGGTGCCAAGGGCATGATCAAGACGCTGGCCGACGGCAGCAACCCGCTGATCCAGGCCAACGTGTCGTACAGCCCCAAGTTCATCTACGACTCGATCAAGCTCACGGCCGAGGCACGCATCAAGGGCGACAAGCTGCCGCCCACGACGATCATCCCGTCGGTGCTGATCACCAAAGAGAACGCCAAGAGCTTCTACTTCCCTGACTCGCCATTCTGATCCCAGAGGTCGGTGGGCAGCGGCTGGCGCCATGGCCAGCCGGCTGCTGCCTGCGATCTTCCGCACGCAGGAGATGTTCCATGCCCATGCACCACGCCATCATTCCGTGCCTGCGCTACCGGGATGCGCAGGCGGCCATCGGCTTCCTGTGCAATGCCTTCGGCTTCGAGCGCCAGACCGTGTACGCCGATGATAAGGACACGTCCATCGTGCACCACGCCCAGTTGCTGCTGCGCGGGCAGATGGTGATGCTCGGCTCCGACCGTCCGGGGGGTGTGAAAGACCTCTACCGCTGGAAGACCGTCGACGAAGCAGGTGGCATCACCATGTGCGTCTACGTGGTGGTCGATGATCCGGATGCCCACTGCGCGCAGGCCAGTGCGGCTGGCGCTCAGATCCTCACCGCGCCGCACGATAACGATGGCTATCCCGGCCGCGGCTACGACGCGCGCGACCCTGAGGGCAATGTCTGGAGCTTCGGCAGCTACGACCCGTTTGCCGAAGGCGCATGAGGCCTGTCGCCAGCCCCGTTTTTGTTTCTGTTTGACCGCTGCATTCCCTGGAGCACCGCATATGCCAAGACCCGTCACCCTCTTCACCGGCCAATGGGCCGACCTGCCACTGGCCGAGCTTGCGCCGCTGGCACGCAGCATGGGCTACGACGGCTTGGAGCTGGCCTGCTGGGGTGACCATTTCAACGTGCAGGAGGCGCTGGCCTCCGCGCAATATGTGAAGGACAAGCATGCATTGCTGGCCCAGCATGGCCTCGCATGCTTTGCCATAGGCAACCACCTGGTGGGCCAGGCCGTGTGCGACCGCATCGATGAGCGCCACCAGTCCATCCTGCCGCCCCATGTGTGGGGCGATGGCGAGCCCGAGGGCGTGCGCCAGCGCGCGGCCAGCGAGCTGGCCGACACGGCGCGGGCCGCCGCCAGGTTCGGCGTGAAGACGGTCACGGGCTTCACGGGCTCCTCCGTATGGCATGCCATCTATGCCTTCCCGCCCACCAGCCAGGCGTACTGGGACAAGGGCTTTGTCGACTTTGCGCAGCGCTTTGTTCCCATCCTTGATGTGTTCGAAGAACACGACATCAACTTCGCGCTCGAGGTGCACCCCACCGAGATCGCCTTCGACATCGCCTCGGCCGAACGCGCCATTGCGGCGGTCAAGGGCCACCGGCGCTTCGGCTTCAACTACGACCCCAGCCACCTGGCCTACCAGGGCGTGGACTATGTGAAGTTCATCCGCCAGTTTGCCGGCCGTGTCTACAACGCCCACATGAAGGACGTGTGGTGGGGCAAGGGCGACGGCACGGTGGGCGTGTTCGGCGGGCACACCAGCTTCGGCGATGCGCGGCGCCACTGGGACTTTCGCAGCGTGGGCCGCGGCATGATCGATTTCGAATCCATCATCGTCGCCCTCAACGACATCGGCTATCAGGGCCCCCTCTCGGTGGAGTGGGAGGACAGCCGCATGGACCGCGTGCACGGCGCCACAGAAAGCGCGGCGTTCTGCAAGCGGCTCGACTTCAAGCCGGCCGCTGGCGCCTTCGACGCTGTCTTCGCACGCGACGAGCAACCGAAATAATAACCAACAAGGGTATCCATGTCCTCTGAACGCAAGCTGCGCTACGCCATGGTGGGCGGCGGCAACGGTGCCTTCATCGGTGCCGTGCACCGCAAGGCCATGGCGCTGGACGGGCAGTTCGAGCTGGTGGCGGGCGCGCTATCGTCCTCTCCCGAGCGGGCCCGCGCCTCGGGCGCCGCCCTGGGCCTGGCCGACGACCGCAACCACGGCAGCTGGCAGGACCTGCTGGCCGACGAGCTGCGCCGCCCCGCCGGTGAGCGCATCGACCTGGTCAGCATCGTCACCCCCAACCACGTGCACCACCCGGTGGCCCTGGCCTTTGTGCAGGCGGGCTTTCACGTAGTGTGCGACAAGCCGCTGGTGCACACCAGCGCGCAGGCCGACGAGCTGGTGGCCGCCGTTCGCCAGGCCGGCACCGTCTTCGGCGTGACCTACAACTACACCGGCTACCCCATGGTGCGCGAGGCGCGCCACCTGGTGCACAGCGGCGCCTTGGGCACGCTGCGCAAGGTCACCGTCGAATACAACCAGGGCTGGCTCGCCACGGCGGTGGAAGAGGGGGGGGGCAACAAGCAGGCCGACTGGCGGCTGGACCCCGCGCGCAGCGGCGCCGTGGGCACCATGGGCGACATCGGCTCGCACGCCGAGAACCTGGCCGCCACCGTCACCGGGATGGAGCCCGAATGGCTCTGCGCCGACCTCACCGCCTTCGGCGCGGGCCGCCGCCTCGACGACGACACGCAGATGCTGCTGCGCTACGCCAATGGCGCGCGCGGCATCATCGTGGCATCGCAAGTGGCGGCGGGCCTGGAGAACGACCTGCGCCTGCAGGTCTCGGGCACCCTGGGCACCATCACCTGGCGCCAGGAAGACCCCAACCACCTGGTGCATTCGCCCGTGGACGGGCCGCGCCGCATCCTCACGCGCGGTGCCCCCTGGCTCAGCCCGTCTGCGCTGCGTGCGGGGCGCATTCCATCAGGCCATCCCGAGGCGTTCATCGAGGCCTTTGCCAACGTTTACCTGGGCGTGGCGGCCGACATCCGCGCCCATGCGGCCGGGCAGCCGGCCGACCCGCTGGCGGCCGATTACCCGCGCGTGGAAGACGGTGCACGCGGCGTGCGCTTCATCGAGCGGGTGGTGGAGTCCGCGCGCAGCGAGCGAAAGTGGACGGCGCTGGCTGGCGACGGGGTGTGAGCCGGGCACTGCTGCGTCACCAACGGCACTGAGCGGCCCATTCCTGCAATGGGGAGCGATGGCGCGGTAAGCAGTGCGCGCTGCATGCGCGCGCACGACTTGCAGCCCATGTGCAGGCCCATCTTCGAGGCCACGGCCTGCGCCATCTCTCAGCGCGACGGAATGGGGGCTTGGCACAGCAGAGCGCCACGCCGGTGAGGCAATTCTCCGCAACTGCGCAGTCACTGCGCGCCGTGCAACTCTGACCATTCCGCGAACAGCCCACCCCGCGTGCTGCTGCGCGATGCAGCCCCCTTCACATTCTGTTCAAGCATCTGCAAAAAACCGAGGGTGAAGGCCTTCTCCAGGCCGTGTCTGCCGGCTATCGCCTCCGGCGTCCAAAGGCTCTCCTTGGGCCTGTCTCTGCAGCCCGGTGAGCCCCGGTTTGGGGGGGGGCTGCCATTCCTTCTACAGCGCAGGCCCTAACAGATTTCTGGCCACTTTCAGACCGATTTCCCGCGTCAATTCGATTTGTGAAATCTATTGAATTTTTATTTCAGTTGTTTATTTTGTATTTTGTGGCCACTCTAATACATAAGCACTATGGCTAATTGCAAGGCGATGGGGGATGCTTCGCTACCGCTTTCAGGGGCGTGAAGGATGCTGCAAATACCCTCATTTCTCCTATGAAAAATGCCTTTTTCGGCGGCGAAACCGGGGTACCGCCTAGGCGGGAAAAATCGACCGAAAACCACCTGAAAGAGTGATTGTTTTTTTCTTGACTTCAGTTATGCATTGTTTACAGTCGTTACATTCAGAAATCTTTCCTGTGTGCTCTTTTTTCAACGCCTGAGGACATCATGCGACCACTTTTTCCCATCCTGCCTTCGCGGCGCAAACATGGCTCGGCCGGCCAAAGGGCTGCACAGGGTGGTTTCACCCTGGTGGAACTGGCGGTCGTGCTGGCCGTCATCGGCCTGATCATCGGCGCCGTTGCCATCGGCAAGGATGTGCAACGCAACGCCGAATACACCAAGATCAAGAACAAGTTCATTGACCAGTGGGAGCAGGCCTACAACCAGTACTACCAGCGCACGGGCGTGGTGGTGGGGGACAACCAGGTTGCGCCGCGGATCATGGTGAATGGCACGGCTTACGTGGCGGCGGCTGGAGCTCCCACATCTGGTGGCGATATGGCCACGCTGGTTGCTGTCGGTTCCGAGCCCATCCCCGTTTGTCAGCGAGTGCCAGAAGTGGGGGCAATGCGCAGCAACGCTCCTGCAGTCACCCTGCGTAACCTGATGACGCAGGCCGGCATTCGCATGCCTCCAGGACGTGCTGAAGGGCAAGAGGATCTGTACATCTACACCGATACCAATGGTGCCCCGCAGGAAATCCAGGTGTGCTTCCAGTGGAACCGCCCTACGACTCCTGAAGGCGCAGGCAACGTGATGGTGATCTCAGGCCTGACCCCTGATCTGGCCCGCATGCTGGACCAGATGATCGATGGCAAGCCCGATGAGCAGGAAGGCCGTTTCCGCAGGCGAGGCATCGCCAACGGCACGCCCAACCAGCCTGGTCTGCAATGGATCGCCAACAACACCTCGGGTCAGGGCGCTGCGCTCGCCGTAGGGACAGACGGCAAGTCGCGCGATGAAGAGCAGGTCATCACGCTGACCGCCATCTACAAGATGAACCAGTAAGCCGCGCCAGGGAAACACCATCATGAAAAATCTCTTCAAGAAACCCCAACGTGGCCTGCGCTCGACGCGCCAACAGGGCTTCACCCTCGTTGAACTGGCTGTTGTACTGGCCGTCATCGGCCTGATCATTGGCGCCGTCGCCATCGGCAAGGATGTGCAGCGCAATGCCGAGTACACCAAGATCAAGAACAAGTTCATCGACCAGTGGGAGCAGGCGTACAACCAGTACTACCAGCGCACGGGAGTGGTGCTGGCCGACAGGCAGACCGCCCCGCAAAACATGGTCAACGGCGATGCATTCGTCGGGGCTGCGCTTCCCGGTGCCGTTCGGTCCGGCAGGAACATGACTGGGGCGACGGCGCCAGCGGCCATCTGCCGTGGGGCTGCTGGACAGGGGATGGCTCGCGCCTTCGATGCGGCCGCAGACCGGGACTTGCGGGTCCTGATGACGCGTGCCGGTATCCGCATGCCCCCGGGTCGCGCCGAAGGTCTGGAAGACCGTTATGTGTACCTCGACAGCAACGGCAACCCGCAGGAAATCCAGGTGTGTTTCCAGTGGAATGTGCCGATGGCCAACGGCGCTGCAGACGGCGACGTGGGTGAAGGGTCGGGCAACGTGATGGTCATCACCGGCCTGACGCCCGACCTGGCCCGCTCGCTCGACCAGATGATCGATGGCAAGCCCGATGAGCGCGAAGGCCGCTTCCGCCGCCAGGGGGTGCTCAACAACGCTGGTGGGACGACGCCAAACGCTCCAGGCACCCAATGGAACCGCACCAACCGTGACCTGATCGGCACCACCAATGACCGCAGCTTTGATGAAGACCAGGTGGAAATCGTCACCGCCATCTACAAGATGAACCAGTAACCGCAAATCCGCGGGCTACTTTTCTCACAACCTCCCCATTCAACCTCGTCGGAGATTTCGATGAAAAAGATGCATTCTTTTCGCAAGCTTGGCCGCAAGGTCCAGCAAGGTTTCACCCTGGTGGAGCTGGCCATCGTGCTGGCCGTCATCGGCCTGATCATCGGTGCCGTGGCCATCGCCAAGGACGTGCAGCGCAATGCCGAGTACCAAAAGGCGATCAACAAGTTCGCCTACCAGTGGAAGATGTCTTACGACCAGTACTACCAGCGTACCGGTGTGGTGGTGGGTGATTGCCAGCAGGCTCCCACCTACATGATCGATGGCTCCGAAACCTCGATCAACAACAGCAACGCATGCGCCCGCGCCGGCTCCATGGCCGTGCCCGGCATCCCCGCCAGCTTTACCAACCGGGGTGCAAAGATCTGCGCTGGCCAGGGCTATGCGGCAGACACCGTCGGCCAGGGCGACAAGGCGCTGGCAGGCCTGAACCTGCGCACCCTGATGACACAGTCCGGCGTGCGCATGCCCCCTGGCCGTGGCGAAGGGCATGAAGACCGTTTCCTGTACATCGACTCCAACGGCAACCCCGCCGAGCTGCAGGTCTGCTTCCAGTTCAACGACGCCGGCGTGGCCAGCGGCGCTGGCAACGTGATGGTGATCCGCGGCCTCACACCTGACCTGGCGCGCTACATGGACCAGGTGATCGATGGCAAGCCCGATTCACGCGAAGGCCGTTTCCGCATCCAGGGCCGCCCAGCCCACCAGACGGCTGCGACCGAGGCGAACGCGCCCGGTACCCAGTGGGAGGCCAACAACACCCAGGGCGTGGCCATCAATGTGGCTGGCAACAGCACCCAGATGAACACCAGCGACACGCGCCAGGCGGTGGTCAATACGTCCGGCAGCGCTGGCGGTACGACTGATGGCCGCAAGCTGGACGAAGACCAGGTCATCTTGCTGACCGCCCACTGGATCATGGAGCAGTAATTGAACGGCACCCGTACCGTCAAGCTCGGGGCCCTGGCCCTGGCCACTGCCTTGCTGGCTGGTGGCGCCTGGCTGGCGCAGAGTGGGCTCAAGCGGCTGGCGTTCGAGCGCCAGCAGACAGCCCAATTGCGCCAGAGCCTGGACAGCGCCCGTAACCTCATGCCCGAGGTGGAGCAGCGCGAGCGCCTTGTGCAATCGCTCAAGCAGGTGGCGCAGCAGGTAGACCGCCTGGGGTTCGATCCCGCGCAGTGGGGCGAGCGCAAGCTGCGCCGCACGACAGGGCCGGCTACCCGCGTGGAGGCTGCGCAGTTCCTGGGCGAGCTGGGCCGTGGCGGTGCAGGATCCATCTTCGTTGCCGATCTCTTCGAGGTCGCCACCCTGTCCCCTGAAACGGGTCTCTTCCAGATGCCGCAGCCAGGTGACAAGGGGCTGACGCTGGGTGCCAGCGGCACGCTGTATTTCCAGACGGTTTCCGTCGCCCCACCGCCCAGGACCATGCCATGAGCGCTGCCGCCGAACATGTTTACCGCGTCGCCAATGCAGGGTGGGTGCATTGCCACGGCCACCAGGCACAGGAAGTGCCTGCCTGGCCCCGGCTCACGCATACCGCGCTGGTGGTGCTGGACCTGGACGACGTCTTCACCGATGTCTGGCGCTTCGAAGGCAAGTCCGAATACGCCACGGCTTTGATCGAGAAGCGCGTGCGCACGCAAGGCCTGGTGGAGGGCTCTGCCCACATCATCATGCACCGCCTGCTCAAGGTGCCAGGTGGGTTCCAGGCCTTCTTTTCCGCGGTGTCGCTGGATCTGTGGCAACGCAGCTCGCAGTGGGCTAAGGAGCAAAACGACCACTGCCTGGTGATGACGACCGGCGGCCTGCTGTGCAATGGCGTGGACGCGGGCCAGGCGCGCCTGCTGCTCTCGCAGCGCCGCCTGATGTGCTTTGCCCACAGCGAGGAGGGCATGGTGTTCGCTTCCACCCAGGCACTAGGTTCGGGCGCGTCGGCCATGACCAGTTCTGCCCAGGTGCTGGTGGCCAACCAGAGCGCGCTGCTCAGCCGCCTGGGGCCCGATGCGGTGGAGTGGGGCGCCTTGTGGAGCACCCAGCCCGCCGATGGTGAGATCTGTGTATCGGCCTTGCAGGGCGTGCTGGGCAGTGCACCTGTGGTAATGAAGGCTGCAGAGCTGTCGTTGGCCGGCGAGCGGGTGCAGACGGTGATGCCCGCGCTGGCGCGCGACGCTGCAGGCCGGCATGCCCTCAATCCCTTTGCGGAGCGCGTGGCCTGGCGTGCGGAACGCTGGGTGGCGTCGATTACGGCGCTCACGGCGGTGGTTGGCGGTGCCTTGGTTGCCGTGGGTGCATTCACCAGCCAGCAGGCCGATGCCCAGCGCGACGAAGGCCAGAGCCAGCGCGCGCAGCTCGCGGCAATGCAGCAGCGCATCCAGGCCGTGACCACCGTACAGGCGCCGCTGCAACTGCTTCCCGTCGCGGAGTTTTCGCGCACGCTGGACGAGGGCGCCCGCTACGATCCCATGGCCTTCCTTGCCGTGCTGAAGTCCTCCACGGGCAGTGACATTCGCATCGTGCGTGTGAAGCTGGAAGCCACCCAGCAGAACCAGAACCCGAACCGCGCGCGTGCCTTTCGCGTGGATGGCGTGGTCGCGCCCGGAGCCTCGGCATCGGTGACACGATGGGTGAGCCTGATGTCCGCCGCCGGCTGGACGCTCAAGGCCATGGACCCTGCCGAATCTTCTCAAGGCGCTTTCTCCTATGAACTGGTTGCCAAGGCTGCCGCACCCGGGAACATGAAACCATGAAATACGCAGCACTGCTCTTGAATGCGGTTGCCGTCGCATTGCTCGGATGGGCAATGTACGGTGTGGTGCAACTGGTCCAGGCCCGAACACCCAACGTGCGTCCGCCTGAGATGTCATTGGCAGCCTTGCCTGAGGCGCTGCGCACCGACCAGGCGCGGGTCGCAGATGCTTTCGATGCCATGGCCCGCATTCAGAAGCAGGCATCTGGCCGGGGCGTGGACCCGCAAACCCTGATCGCGCTGCCCGCACCGGGTCGCGAGATCGTCGGAAGCGTGCAGATGCCCATGCGTTCGATGTCGTTGCACCTGGACAACTTGGCCACAGAGACGCAATCCGTCGTGATCGATGACCGCCTGGCCCGCCAGGGTGCGCGCCTGCCCGAAGGCGGCCGCATCACCAAGGTGGAGCCCAACCGGGTCGTGATTTCCGAGCGTCTGGGCCGCCAGACGCTGACCTTGCCCGAAGTGGGGCTTCGGGTCGGAACGCTGCGCTGGCCCGATGGCTCGCTGGCGAGCATCAGCAGCCAGCAGTTCAAGGCCGGCGTGCCCGGCACGGCACCGGACAACGCCCAGGGCCCCATCAGGAGCCTGCCGTGATGAGCAAAGGCGCCGCAGCGTCCATACGCTCCTGCGGCCTTCGGATGTGCCCGGCAGTCTGAACTTCGCGCACAGAAGAACGTACCCATTTTCAAGAAATCCATGAATCACCCAAGCGGTGCCAAGGACAGCGATATGACCCATCCTCCGATCTTCAAGCCCCTGGCCCTGGTGTGCGCCGCGTTCATTCTCAGCGGGTGCGCCAACGGTCCGCCCCGCAGCGCCTCCAGCCTGCCCGCGCCGGACACCGCGGCTGCCGACCAGATGCGCGAGAACGCGGTGGCCGAGGCCAAGCGCCTGCTGGAGCACCAGCAACTGTTGCTGGCAGACCTGAACAGGCCCGCACCGGCACCGGTGATCGCACCGATGGCACCCGTGTTCGATCCGCTCGAAGGCAAGCTGATCAACGTGGCCATGTCCAAGGCCAGCATCAGCCAGATCCTGGGGGCATTCGCCGATGCCGGCAACCTCAACCTGATCGTGGACCCCAACGTGCTGCGTGGCGGCCAACTGGCCGACATGTACCTGCGCCAGGTGACCCTGCGCGAAGGCTTCAACGAAGTGATGCGCACGTACGACGTGGCGGGCGAGTTTCGCGGCAACACGCTGCGCGTGAGCCTGACCGAGGAAAAGTTCTTCTCGCTCAACTTCCTGAACACCAAGTCCAGCATCCAGATGGGGTCGGGGGGCAATGTATTCGGCAGCAGCAATGGCGGTGGCGGAGGGAGCAGCGGCGGTGGCGGCGGTGGCTCCAGCGGCGGCTCGGGCGCCCAGCAGGGCAGCCTGACCATGTCGGGCTCCGGCGGCAGCTCTGCCGATCCTTACGCAGACGTGGCCAGCGCGCTCAAGGCCCTTCTGGAAGACGACGCCAAGGATCGCCTGGAGCAACAGCAGCAGGGCGCGAACGTGCAGGCGCCGGGCTATTCCCCATCCACGCCTTCGGCCTGGACGGGAACACCCGCCCCCAATGGAACCGGCGCGGCAAACGTGGCCCGGGGGCCCGGGGCGCTAGGTCCATCGGTGACCACCATCAAGGAAGAGGGCGGCTTCACCCTGAACTCCCAGACCGGCACGCTCTACGTCAAGGCGCGCCCTTCCAAGATGCGCACGGTGGAGAAGATGCTGGCCCAGATCCACAAGGTGCTGGGAAAGCAGGTGTATGTCGAGGCTCAGCTGATCGACGTGCAGCTGGGTGACAACTTCGAGTTCGGTGTGGACTGGAATTCGTTGCGCAGCCGCCTGGCCACGGGCTTCGGCTCCTCGCCCATGCAATTGGGCGGCAGCAACGGCACGCTGCCCAATGCGGGCAACGGCTACCCTGCACGCGCCATCTCGATCCCCGCCGCGCTCATCGGTAGTCTGACCGGCCCGGCCTTCGGCGCGTCCTACCAGGGCAGCAACTACGGCATCGTGATCAATGCACTGCGCGCGTTCGGCAACCTCAAGGTGCTGTCCAACCCCAACATACAGGTGCGCAACGGCACGCCGGCGCTGCTGTCGGTGGGCACCAGTTCGCGCTATGTATCGCAATCGGCCTCCACGCAGACGGTACCCGGCGGCGGCGCATCCACCACGTCGTCGAGCGTGCAGACCGACACGGTGTTCTCGGGCGTGATGGTCGGCGTACTCCCCATGGTGCGTGAAGACGGCCGTATCGAGCTGATGCTCAACCCGATGCAGAGCGATGTGGACCCGGCCAGCCTGCAACTGGTGGCGGTGGGGGGCGAGAACCTCATATCGTTGCCCAAGGTCAGCTACAAGGGCCTGACCACCACGCTGAACGTGGGTGATGGCGACGTGGTGGTGGTGGGCGGCCTGATCGATCAGCGCAACTCCAACAACGACCGCGGTGCCCCAGGTGTCTCCGACGTGCCGCTGCTGGGCAAGTTGTTCGGCAACGAGAACAAGGTGCACAACAGCCGTGAGCTGGTCATCGTTCTGCGGGTGCGTGTGCTATGAGCCTCATCCACGACGCACTGAAATCCATGGACACGGCCGTGGCATCCCCTGCTGCGCCCGCTGCCACGGCCCGGCCCCGCGCTGCCACCGCCCCGCGCGGCGGCCGCCCTGCGTGGCTGGATGGTGCCCTGGCATTTGCCATCGTGGTGGCCGCCGGTGGCCTGGGCTGGGTGCTGTGGCAAAGCCAGAAGCAACCCCAGCCGCTGCCGCCCGTGGTGGCTGTTGCGGCGCCTGTCTTGCCGGTGGCCACCCCGCCGGCACTGGCGGCCCCGCAGCCGCTGGTGGAAGTGCCTGCGGTTGCCGGTGCCACGCCGGTGGTCGATTTGCCAGCCGCCAGCGCTCAGCCCGCTGCGGTGGCTGCCGCCACGGCGCCAGCCCCCATGCCTTCCGCAGTTGCACCCGCGCCGTCAGCGCCGGCACTTGTCGCACAGGTTCAGGCCGCTCCAGCCGCCGCCGCACCTATGTCCGCATCGGGCGTGATGGTGGCGCAGGCTGCCACCGGCCAGGCCGACGTCCGCACGGCCACACCGCGCCCTGCAGCGGCGCCGCGCCCCGCCCGCGCCACCCGTGCAGTCGCCCTGCCTGTGGTGATGCCAGCCCCCGCGCCTGTGCTGGACGAAACGCCCGTGGAGCTGCGCTTCGCCCGCTTCGTGGCGGCCATGAAGAACAACCAGACCGCAGATGCCGAGCGCGAGCTGGCGGCCCTCAAGGCCCGCCTGCCCGCTGGCTCCCTGGGCTTGCTGCGTGCCCAGGCCTGGTTCGACCTGCGCGCCGGCAACGACGCCGCCGCTGCCGAGCAGTACCGCGCCATCCTGGACCGCATGCCTGGCGATGAAGAGGCATCCATCAACCTCGCCAGCATCCACAGCCGCCGGGGCAAGCCCGAGGAGGCCCGTGCGACGCTGGACACCGCACTGCGCCTGTCCCCCGACTCGGCTGCGCTGCGCTCGGCCCTGGGCCAGTTCACCCCCAACGCCCGCCAATGAGCACCAGCCCTGTCTACGCGACGCTGGGTCTGTCGCGCAATCCCTTCCCTCCCACGCCGGACGCGGGGTCGTACTTCTTTACGCCCCGATTGGAAGAGGATTTTGCGGAGGTTGCGCACTGCATCGAGGCGCGCAAGGGCTTCGTGCTGCTCACCGGCGAGGTGGGCCTGGGCAAGAGCACCATGGTGCGGCGCTTGCTCGATACGCTCAAGGACAAGAACTGCCGCTCGGCCTTGATCCTGAACACGTTCCTGCAGGACAGCGCACTGCTCTCGGCCATCCAGAGCGACTTCGGCCTGCCGCCCAGCGACGCGGTGGAGCAGGGGCTGGCCCGGCTGACGGAATTCCTGATCGAGCGCCACAAGGCCGATGAGACCAGCCTGCTGGTGATCGACGATGCGCAGAACCTGAGCGTGCAGTCGCTCGAACTCGTGCGCCTGCTGTGCAACCTGGAAACCGGGCAGGAGAAGCTGCTGCAGATCCTGCTGGTGGGCCAGCCCGAGCTCGAAGAGACCCTGGCCACGCCCGAGCTGCGCCAGCTCAAGAGCCGCATCGTCAAGCATGCCCGCCTGTCGGGCCTGCAAAAGGACGAGATGCCCCGGTACTTCGACTTCCGCGTCAATGCCGCCGGTGCGGAAGGGCGCCTGTCCATCGAGCCCGCCGCCGTGGACATCGTCTACCGCGTCACGCAGGGCAACCTGCGGCAAATCCACCTGGTGCTGGACCGCTGCCTGTACGGCTTGGCCAGCACCCGCGGCTCGGTGATCACCGAGGCGCTGGTGCAGCGCGCAGTGTCAGACATGCCGGCGCTGGGCGATGACGCCGCCACCATCGCTGCCGCCGTGGCACGCCCCCGCCGCCGCTGGGCCTGGGTTGCTGCCGGCCTGGTGGCCGGAACCACGGCCACCGTGGCGCTGGCCAGTTGGGGGCTGTCTTCTTCCGGCGGCAGTGCACCGCCGGTGGTCGATGCCGCCCCGAAGAACCCGCTGGCGCCAGTGCCCAAGGCTGCGCCCGAGGCGCCAACGCCGGCTCCCGTCACGCAGATGCCGACGGTGGCAGAGCCCGCACCTGCCGTAGTCGCATCGGCGGCCGCTGACCCCAGCGCTGCTGCAGCGTCTGCGACCGTGTCCGTGGCCGAAGTTTCTCCCCGCATTGCTTGCGAAGCCCAGCTCAAGGCCATTGCCACCGCTGACGACGTGCTGCAGGTGCAGCGCCTGCCGCAGCCCCTGGGCGCCAATGCCAATGCGCTCAAGCCCATGCCCCGTGTTTGCCGTTTTACCGAGGGCAAGGATGCATGGGTGGCGTGGCTGGGCCGTAGCGAGGCGCGCCACATCCTGGCGGCCCAGCAGGCCACGCGCAACGTGCAGCTCAAGCTCAAGGGCCTGGGTCTGCTCGATCCGCGCGAGCTGGACGACGGCTTTTTCGGCTCCAAGACGGGGGAGGCGCTTGCCCGCTTCCAGCTGCAACACGGGTTGGCCCCCACGGGCAAACCAGACGAACTGACTTTCTTTATCTTGGAGCAGCAGAATGTATCCGCCCGCTGACCCGGTGCTAGACGCCGCCCTTTCGCTGCCGCCCGGCACTTCCGTCACCGACCGCCTGGCTGCCCTGCAGGAGAAAAGCCCTTCCCTGGGGGCGGCGCTGGTGAATGCTGGCGTTGTCTCATCCGTGGCGATCGACTACGTGTTGCAAAAGCAGAAGATCGAGAAGGTGCCCATGGGCAACCTGCTCGTGGAACTGGGCTTTGCCAGTGCCAACGAGGTGGCCCGCCAACTGGCTGGCCAGCGTGGCCTGCTGTTCGTGAACGCCGCCGAGATGCCCGAGCCCGACCCGGCCGTGGCAGCGGTGTTCAACCGCTCGCTGTGCCTGACCTATGGCTTTTTGCCGGTGCGGGAACACGAAGGCCAGATTGAGGTGGTGCTGGGCGATGCCCAGCCCGACGCCGTGCGCGAACTGGTGCTGCGCAAGCTGGGCAAGTCCTGCCATTTCTTCCAGGGCGAGTTCGACAGCGTGGCCCAGGCCATCCAGCAGCACTACTACTTTGCCGACAACCCGCCCACCCGCCTGGTCGAGAGCGAAGTGCGCAAGCTCGAAGCCGACATCGACCGTGCCTACAGCCCGGCCCGCCTGCTCGAGCACATGCTGCACCTGGCCGTGCGCGAACGCGCCACCGACATCCACCTGGCGCCCACGGCGCGCAGCCGCTCGGTGCTGCTGCGGGTGGACGGCGTGCTGCGCCCCGTGTTCGCCCTGTCGCCCGCACTCGACCGCCTGGTGGTTTACGTCAAGCTGCAGGCCGACATGGACGCCAGCGAGCAGCGCCTGCCGCAGGACGGCAGCTTCACTGCCCAGGTGATGGAGCACAACTACACGATCCGCGTCTCCACGCTGATCTCCGAATTCGGCGAGCGCATGGTGCTGCGCCTGCTGCCTGAGCGCAGCAGCCTGGACAAGCTGGCCGATCTGGGCTTTCTGCAGGAAGACGTGACCGTGATGGCCAAGGCCTTTGCCAAGCCGCACGGTCTGATCCTGATCACCGGCCCCACGGGTTCCGGCAAGAGCACCACGCTGCATGCCGCCCTGCGCATGCAGCCGCTGATCGAGCGCAATGTGCTCACGGTGGAAGACCCGGTCGAGTACCGCGTGCCCGTGGCCTGCCAGACCGAGGTGAACCGCCGCGCGGGCTACGAGTTCGCCAACGCCATGCGGCACTTTCTGCGGCATGACCCCGACATCATCCTGGTGGGGGAAATCCGCGACTCCGAGACCGCACGCGCCGCGCTCGACGCATCGTCCACCGGCCACCTGGTTCTCTCCACCCTGCATGTGGGCAGCATTTTCGGTGTGATGCCCCGGCTCAAGCTGCTGGGCGTGGACACCGAGACCATTGCCGAAAACCTGGTGGCGGTGATCAACCAGCGCCTGGTGCGCCGCATCTGCCCGCACTGTGCCAAGCCGCGCCTGGCGACGGAGGATGAACGCCGCTGGCTGGGCCTGACCAACCCCGACTCGACGCCGCAGGTGTTCCACGGCGCGGGCTGCCACCACTGCCGCGACACCGGCTACCTGGGCCGGTTGCCTGTGTACGAGATGCTGGTCGTCAACCGCGACCTGGCCGACGCCATCGCCTCCGACGCCACGCGTGCGGAAATCCGCCAGCGCGCCATGGGCGCCGGCATGCGCCCCATCCTGACCCTGGCGCGCAACCGCGTGCTGGCGGGGGAGACCACCATGGAAGAGATCCTGCGCACGGTGGGCGAGGACTGACCCGTTTCGGCGGACACCACCCATGGCCTCATCCCTCAATACCTACTACTACCGGGTGCTGCTGCCGCATGGCGGCGTGCGCTCGGGCCTGCTGCGCCTGGCGGTCAAGCGCGAGGTGTCGGTGCGCATGCGCATCGAATCGGACACCGACGGCACGGTGCTCAGCCTGTTCCGCTTTCCGGCCTGGCTGGCCTTCTTCTCCGAGATCCTCATGCACGTGTTTCGCCGCCAGGTGCGCGGCGAAGACCTGGCGGGCTTCCTGCGCGACATGGGCCTCATGATGCGCGCCGGCGTGCCTGCGCTGGACGCGCTGCAGACGCTGGTGGACGAAAGCGACACCAGCGAGAACCGCGCCATGGCCTACGTGGCGCGCAACATGCTCGACGACCTGAACGCCGGCGTGGGCATGACCGAGGCCTTCAACCGCCACCCCGACGTGTTCCCCGAGACCGTGCGCAACCTGGTCTCCATCGGCGACCAGACGGGTACGCTCGACCGCATGCTGGGCGAGGCGGCAGAGCACGTGGAGCGCATGATCAACATCAAGCGCGACATCAAGACCGCGCTGATCTACCCGGCCTTCGTGTTCGCCACCATCATCGGCGTGGCGATCTTCTGGATCTACTACGTGGTGCCCAACATGGCCCGGCTGTTCAAGCAGATGCAGGCCAAGCTGCCGCCCATCACCGAAGGCCTGGTGTCGTTCGCCAACATGCTCTCGACCCACCTGCCCTGGGTGTTGCTCGTCGTCGCCGTGGTCGCCATCACGGGTACCGTGCTGTTCAAACGCTCGGAAAGCTTTCAGCTGGCCACCTACAACCTGCTGCACCGCCTGCCGATATCGCGCACGCTGCTCGTCTCCTCAGGCATGGCGCACATGACGGAGCACCTGTCCATCCTGGTGCGTGCCGGTGTGGACCTGGTCTCCAGCCTGCGCATCCTGGGCCGCGCCACCAAGAACCGCTACTACCGCACCCGCCTGATCCAGGTGGCCGAATCGGTGTCGCGTGGTGAATCGGTGTCTTCCTCCATGCGCCGTGTGGGCGGCTTCCCGGCCATGGCGGTGCGCATGATCTCGGTGGGCGAGGAGTCCGGCAGCCTGGACCAGCAACTGGCCCACCTGGCCGGAGACTACCGCAAGCGCCTGGAAGTGGTGGTCCAGTCGCTGGCCGAAATCCTGAAGCCGGTGATCATCCTGATCGCCGGCGGTCTGTTCCTGTTCCTCATCGTGGCGCTGCTGCTGCCGGTGTACGACCTGGTGCGGCAGTCGGTCGGGCATACGCTGGGAGGCGTGCAATGAAGGCTGAACGCCTTTTCGCCTCTGACACTGCGTTTTGCAGTGTGCTGTGGGCGTGTGAATCGCTTGCTTCACGCCGCCTTGCTGGCGTGGGTGTGAAAATTGGGACGGAGCAATGATGCGCAAGGGTGTTTTGATCGGCGGTGCCGCTGGCCTGCTCGTGCTGGCGCTGGTATTTGCCGTAGGCGTGTGGACTGGGAGCTCGGGCGCGCCCGAGCCGGTAGCTGCTGGTGCGGCAGGCGCGGCGGCATCGCCCGCAGCGACCGTTCCTGGTGTGAAGGAACAAGGCCGGGATCTGGCGATGGCTGGCGCGCCCGCTTCCCAAGCGCCGGGGCAGGCTGCAAGTGCGGTTGTGGCACCGGCCTCCGGCATGAATTCGCAGGAGCGCCGCAGGCGCCTGACTGAGGTGCGCGCTCGCTTTGCGACGCTGACGGCACAGGGGCCTGACGCCTCGCCTACCGAAGTGATTGCAGCGCTCAACGAACTGGAGTCCCTGTCGCAGGGTGAGCTGGATCCGCGCTACTTTCAGGCATTGCGGGTGATGCTGGAAGGCAGTGCCAAGGTCCAGTCGCTCAACCGCGAACTGAAGACCATCTCCAACAGCCTGGACCCCAAGGACGTGGCCCGGCGTCGCGTCATTCTTGAAGAATTGCCCCGCGTCAGCGAAGCCATGAGCGTTGCGGCCGCCAATGTGCAGACCTACGCGCGCCGGGCCACGCCCGCAGGGAAGGCGCAATGACCTGTGCCGCACTCCGCAGCAACCTTCCCGCGCAAGGTGCTGCGCAGGCGGGCTTCACCATGGTAGAGCTTGCTGTTGCGCTGGTGGTGGCGGGCCTGATGTCTTGGGCTGCGTTCAGCGGGTACGAAACCGTGACAGCGCAGCAGCAGATCGAACGGGGCCGCGCCGAAGCACAACAGCTGCAATCCATCGTCCGCGCTTTTGCGCTGCGCCATGGGCGGCTTCCATGCCCTGACAGCAGCGTTGCGGGCATCGGCTACGAGGCACTGACCGCAGGGGTCTGCACCACAGGTACGCAGGTCGGCTGGTTCCCCTATGTGAGCGTGGGGCTGGAGCTTCCGGTGCCGCTGTTGCGTGCGCGCTATTCGGTGTTCCGTGACCCCAATGTCGTGGATACCGCTGATGCAGACCTTGCCGTGGTGAAGGAGCGGACCGGGGACCCTGTGCCTGATCCTTCCAACCCCAATGCCAGTGCCAGTCCCAACTACCGTGATACCACGGACCTGATTGCGGCATTGAACACGGCATCCAGGAAAACGGCGGCAACGGCCAGAACCTACCTCACCGGAGATGGTGGGCCCGCTGGCGCCATTGACTGCGCTGGCAACCTGGTCATGGTTGCGGCCTACTGGGTGATCGTTCCGCTGGATGACAAGGACAACGATGGAAGCCGATTCGATGCCCCGCATGTGCCTGTCAGCACTTGTGCTGCAAGCCCCTCGGCGCCCCTGCGCTTCGGTTCCGACGATGTGGTCGTGGCCGAGTCCCCGGCCCAACTCGCCGGCTGGCTGCGCAAAAGTCTGCCGTAACGGTGTTTGCCTAGATACCTCCCATGCTGACAAACCATTCCAATGCCCACCGCGCACGCAGAGCGCCCGGCCGCTCACGCGGGTTCGGCCTCGTGCAGGTGCTGCTCCTGATTTCCGTGATGGCGGGCCTTGCAACCATCGGCTACCTGCAGTGGCGCGAACGCTCGGCCGTGAACACCGCCCGCCAGGAACGCCAGGCCCTTTCGCAAGCAGACCGGGCCCTCATTGCATACGTCACGGTGGCCGGAAGCCTGCCTTGCCCTGACATCGACCGCGATGGCTTGCAGGACTGTGGCGCCGGCAACCAAAGTGGATGGTTGCCAACGGTCACCATGGCCCTGGCGGGTGTCGATGCCGGTGTGGATGTGGGCCAGTTGCGCTACCTCGTGCAGCGCGGAACGGGTGCGAACAGCCTGACGGTGCTGGACGACTCCTGGAGGCCGCTGGAGTATGACGAAACCGGTCGCACTTTCGCCACCATGCGCGAGACCACTGCCACGGGCGGCACCTACACGGCCAACGTCCTTACGCTGCCGGACTTCTGCCAGCGGCTGGACGCAGGGCGGGCCATCGCCCCAGCTGCCGGCATGGCGGAGGTGAACTCGACACCTGTCAGGACCGTGGCCTATGCGCTCGTGCATCCGGGCAATGGGGACGCCAATGGCGACGGCAACCTGTTTGACGGAGCCAACACCGGGAGCGACAGCATGGTCGAAGACCCGGGCCGCCGGCCGGTGCTGGCGCTCTACAACGACATCGTGCTGGAGCGTTCACATGCCAGCCTCCTGTCCGCATTCCATTGCCACCCGTTGATCGACTCCATCAACACCATGGCCCTGGGGGTGGATGTGATTGAGCAGGTGCATGGCATGCGTACGGACAATATCGCCTCTGCCAAGGAGGCCGTGGCATTTGCCGCGCTGGGCGCCGCCATCACCGCCGTCGAAACCGGTGCATTGGTTCTGGAAACCATCTCGGATGCCGCCAATACCGTTGTCGACACGGTGACTTGTGCTGCCTCGCTGGGCTTGGCCGTCAACGCCTGTGCCGCCATCGGCATCCACGCGACTGCGACCGCATTGTCGGGAGGGGTCATATACCTCAACATTGCTTCCATCGCCGCAAACGTTGTGGCCGCTGTGATGGCCGGAAACGCGCTGGCCTTGGCCGATGGCAGTGCCGATCTGAGCGCGGTGTGCCCCACCATCGACCTCAGCTCTTCGGTCAATGCGGCCAAGACCGAGTGGGACAATGCCATCGCAGCCAGGCAAGCAAAACAGGCTGCGGTCACGAGCAAAACCAATGACGTGAACAACGCTGACACCAACAGGACCAATGCCATCAACCTGTTGATCGCGTATGTGAGAGCGGGCGCCACTTCCACGAACATCGATGACAGGGTGGCGACCCTGCAGACGGCAGCCACCACCTGGAACGACTACACGGCGGCCAAAACCAACGCGGACTACCGGATCGCGGACTACCAGGCTGCGGTGACCTCCTGGAGTGGTGAAGTCACGTCCTACGGGAACATGATCACCAACAGAACAGCATTGCTTACCCAGCTCAATACGGACATCGCCTCGCTGAATGCGCAGATTGCTGTTGCGACCGATCCCGTTGCCAAGGCGGCGCTGCAAAAGACCATGCTGGAGAAGACCTCGCAGCGCACGCTGCTCAATGACCCCGTGGCGCTGCAGGCAGAGTACGACAAGGCCGTGACTGAGCGCAACAACGCCCAGACCAACCTTGCGACCGCTCAGAGCGATCTGGCCGCCGCGCAGGCCAACCTGGGGCCTGCGGCCACGGCTTTCCAAACAGCCTACAACGCTTTGGTTGACGCCGGACCCTACCGGCGCTTCAACGGAGCCACTGAAATCCAGCCAGGTTGCTCTTTGAGCAATGGACTGTGCCCCTTGGGGCCTGTCAACACTTCCTCCAATGTGCTGGCTGGTGTCGTGGATCTGTTTGGTGGATCCAGGACCAGCCCTGACCCGAACGCGAAATTCCTTTTGCCCATCAGGCTGCGCAAGGAACTCGCGATTCTGCAAAGCGAGCTGACAGTCGCCCAGAAGCGGGAAACGGATGCCCAAGCCATCTATCAGCAGCTCAAGACCCAGCAGGACAACCCGCCACCTTGCAACATCACCAACAATGGGGCCGTTACGCCCATGCCGATCGAACGGGCCATGGAAATCCTCCTGCGCGCCGACCAGAAGGGAGGCATCCGATGAAGCGCTTTCTTCTGCACCGGGAGCGCGGCCTGTCCTTGGTGGAACTGGCCGTGGCGATGGCCGTCATCGGTATTCTTGGCGTACTGGTGTGGCGCTGGGTCGTTTCCACGCGTGAGCCTCTGCAGCGGCCCGCCATGCTGGCCCAGCTGGCGGAAGCCCAGTCGGCCGTGGAAGGTTTCGTGCTTGCCAACAGCACCATGCCGTGCCCTGCTTCAGATGCCCAGGGGGTCCAGGCCTGCGGCGATGCCGACGCGGTGTTCCTGCCGTGGCGCACCCTGGGCCTGGGCAGCCAATTCAACCAGATCCACTACGGCGTCAACCGCGGTGGGTCCATGGACCTGGCGCTCAATACCGCGACCGCCCCAAAACTGGCTTCCCCGGACTTGTATATCGAGTTCACCGGCCTTGCTGTGCCCGCACACCAGACGGGGCTTACACCGAGCGCAGGTGTGACCTCCGCCTTGGCGAATGCGACCAGTGCCATTGGCAGGGCAAAAAATACCCGCCGCGCCGTGTTCAACGGCCTGGACTGGTGCGCCGTGCTGCGCCAGTACGCTGCCAACCCCACGGCGACAGGTGCGCTGTCGGCGGGGAATGCAACGGATTCCATTCCCCTGGCTTACGTCCTCGTGCATCCCGGTGAGAACAACCGTTTTGATGGCAACAATGCCGCAGGCGCCAATCCTGCGTGGAAATTCGATTTTCCAGGCCGCCCCCAGACCCACGATTTCGACGATCTGAGCCTGGCGGTCGGTCCATCCGACCTGAGCGCACGCATTGGATGCGCGGCCCGCCTGAGCGAAATGCAGGCTGCGGCGCAGGGGGCCTATGCCGCTTACGACACTGCACGGGTGATGCAGGAGTATTGGTCCCTGCGATTGTTCGACATCACAGCATCAGAGTCTGCCGTCCAAAGCGCAGAGACGGGTGTGGCGGTTGCCGCGATGGGCTTGGCACTTGCGACGGCCGGGGGGGTGCTGAGCATTGCGTCGGCCGCGAACACCGAGGGGGTGACCGCCTTTACCGTTGCGATTGCCGC
The DNA here is from genome assembly GCF_964253305.1 of Acidovorax sp. LjRoot66. NCBI lineage: Bacteria > Pseudomonadati > Pseudomonadota > Betaproteobacteria > Burkholderiales > Comamonadaceae > Acidovorax > Acidovorax sp. LjRoot66. Next base: position 4,365,525 of record NZ_CAXUQU020000001.1, on the reverse strand, counting down.
CGTGAACCTGGGCGCATCGATTGCTGAAACCGTGCTTGCGGCCCAAGCGCTTGACGAAGCGAAGGCAGCGCTGGAGGTCTCGCGGCAAAAGCGCCTCGCTGCGGACACCTACGCCATCCAGGTCTACGAGTCGTTCACGAATGCCCTCACCGATGCCATCAATCTGGACGAGAAAGGGCTCAATCCATGAAGCGCAAAGTGAGGGGCTTTACTCTCGTCGAACTGTCGGTGGTGCTTCTGGCCCTGGGGATCATCCTGCCCGCTGCGGTGATCCTTTGGCAGTTGGCTGAGCGCCAGCGCGTCACGTCGGTGCAGATAACGGCGCAGCAGCAGGCGCGAGATGCCCTTGTGGGCTTTCTGCATGCCAATTACCGCCTGCCTTGCCCTGCGGCGGACGCCAATGGCGTGGAGGCCTGCTCCGACGGCGCGGGGTTGCGCCAGGTGGGTTTCCTGCCGTGGCGAGCGCTGGGGATTCCCAGCCTGGATGCAAAGGCGTTGCGCTATGGCGTCTACCGCCAGCCCAATGCGGCAACCGCGCAACTGGACCAGGACCTGGCTGTTGCCCGTGACCGAATGAACCCGTTGCGCATTCGCACGCCAAAGCCCCGGCCTCAAAATGCGGATGGTCCCAACGCCACCGCGCCGCCCATTCCCCAGTCCACGGCGGTCCTGCTGGGGGCGACCCAGCCCGCGACCCAATCCGCGCCGCCTGCGGCTCCCATCTTCAATCCCTTGTGCGATGCCGCCAACGGTCCGCCGTGCCCGCTGGCAGGCAAGTCGACCACGCTGGTCGACGCCTGCCTTGCGCTGAACCTGGGGAGTGTCGTCATCCCTGCGCCTGCCGGAGGCCTCGCCACCACGCTGGGTGGCGTGAGGCGTTCGGTGGCGTTCGTGATCGCAGCGCCGGGCATGTTGGACGCCAACGGCGATGGGCAATCGTTCGATGGAGCGAATGCCACCGCCACCAGTGCTGCGCCGACCTTTGAGGCACCCGCAAAGCGCGTCACCAACACCTACGACGACATCGTGATGGCTGCCAGCCACGCGGAGTTGTTTGCCGAATTGCATTGCGGTGCCGCGTTGTCCGCAATCTCCCACGCTCACTTCAACGCGGCCATGGGTGCTTTTGTGATTGAACGCTCGTTGTACGACTACCGTGACCAGTTGTTCATCTCCGTCAAGCTGGCAGAAGCCGACGTCGCAGCTGCTGCCGCAGGCATTGCAGGTGCTGCCGCAGGCGTGCTCGATGCCGCCAAGGAAATGGTGTCCGCCGTTGGCGACACCACCTACAGCGCCGGTGTCCGGTCTGCTCAGATCGGATTGGCTGCGGGGGGCATTGTGGCAGCGGGGATCAGCGTGGGACTGGCGGCATTCGCTCAGGTTGACGCGATTGCGTCGTTGGCCGAGGCCAAGGAAGTGCACAAAGACTTTGCCGAACGGACGACGGCCATGACGGACCTGTCGATCTCGATCAACAACAACACGCTGACAGCCGATGCGATCGGCCATTGATTTCACGCTTACCGAGTCACCTACCATGACCTCACTTCACACTGCATCCAGTTGCCGCACCCGTGTGCGCCGCCAGCGTGGTTTCTCGCTTTTGGAGCTGAGCGTCGTTCTGGTCGTGATCGGCCTTTTGATCGGCGCCGTGGCCGTGGGGCGCGATCTGCAGCGCTCTGCGGCCAACCAACGCCTGTCCACGGACTTCATCCAGGGCTGGCAACTGGCCTACGAGGCGTATTTCAACGGCGTGGGGCGCCCGCCAGGCGACAATGCGCTGGCGCCCACTGGCCGGGTCAATGGTGCGGTGACGCCTGCCGGAACGCCCCTGTGTGGTGCCGACATGATCAACGCCTTTCTGGCCGCAGGCATCCGTGTCCCTACCGGGCGCACCGAAGGTCAGCAGGACCGTTACGTGTACCTGGATAGCAACGGCAACCCGCAGGAGGTGCAGGTCTGCTTCAGCAGCCTGAACTGGTCGGAGCCGGCCGCTGCGGTCGGCACCTATGTGGCGATGCCGCGCAACCTGATGGAAATCCGCAACGTGACCTATTCGCTGGCCGGAGCATTGGACCAGCAGATCGATGGCCGCAGTGATGCCCGTTTCGGCAGCCTGCGTGCTGCCGCGCTGGCGGCTGACGTTACCGCGAACAACCCTGGTCAGATTTGGCCCATCGACGACCGCATGGCCTTTGGCACGGTGGCTGTGACAACGCTGGACGAATCCCAAGTGGCTGTCGTGAATGCATTCTTCAAAATGACCCGCTAAGGGCTACTTCCCGTGCCTGCTGACGCAGGCCCGAGAGGGCCTCACACCCCCGCCAGCTGAAACCTCTGGTCAAAGTTCATCTTCCCCAGCACCTGCAGCGCAGCGGCGAGCAGGTTGCCGTCCACCTTGCTGATGTCGAGGCTGTAGCGGCGCTCGGTGGAAACCACGTCCACGCTCTTGCTGCCCCATTGCACGGCGACCAGGGGGGCAGGGCGGGTGCCCATGCCGGCGCCCACGAACACGCCGCGCTGTTCGGGGCGCAGCATGAATTCCAGCCGGGGTGTGCGCTTGAGCGTCAGGCGGTCTGCCCCCTGGGGGCCGAACGCAAACGAGACGATCCAGTCGTCTTCGTCTTCCACGGTCAGGATCGGGACACGCTGGGGTGGTGGCATGGTGGGCGGTGTTGATTGCTCGGCCGGCCCTGGTGGGGCCAGCAAGCCGGGCGGCGGTCAGTATGCCGTGCAATAGCCATGCCAGAAGAGGGGCGAACCCGAAGTTGGGTGTATCCAACGCTGCACCGAGTTTGTCAGCAAAATGCAAGGACTGGCCCGGCAGGTTTCCCCAGGATGGGAGGCGAGGGCGTGGTATTGCACCAGGATGTTGCGCTCCCCCGCGTGCCGGGCACCGGTTTCAGCCCAGCGCCAACTCCCGCGCCAGCCGCCCCACGGTGGCCAGCGCCTCCTCGAAGCGCTCCTGCGCCGGGTGGCCGTAGTTGATGCGCACGCAGTGGGCAAAGCGCTGGTCGGCTGAGAAGATCTGCCCCGGTGCCAGGCTGATGCCATGGGCCAGAGCCTGGCGGTGCAGGGTGAGGGCGTTGACCGACGCTGGCAGCTCCACCCACAGAAAGTACCCACCCTCGGGCCGCGAAACCCGCGTGCCGGCCGGAAAATGCCGCGCAATGCCGGCCAGCGCGCGCTCCTGCTGGCGGGCCAGGCTGCGCCGCAACTGGCGCAGGTGCCGGTCGTACCCGCCCTGGGCCAGGTACTCGGACAGCGCCTGCTGCGACGGTGTGGCCGCCGCCAGCGTGGTCATGAGTTTGAGGCGCTGCACGGCGTTGGCAAAGCGGCCCGCAGCCACCCAGCCCACGCGGTAGCCGGGGGCCAGGCACTTGCTGAACGAGCTGCAGTGCATCACCAGCCCCTCGGTGTCGAAGGCCTTGGCCGGGGGCGGGCGCTCGGGGGCAAAGTGCAACTCGCCATACACGTCGTCCTCGATCAGCGGCACCTGGTGGCGCGCGAGCAGAGCCACCAGGGCGCGCTTCTTTTCTTCGGGCATCAGGCTGCCCAGCGGGTTTTGAAAGCTCGGCATCAGCCAGCAGGCCTTGACCGGGTGGCGCGCCAGGGCCTCGGCCAGCGCAGCCAGGTCGATGCCCTCGCGCGGGTGGGTCGCCACCTCCACGGCTTTCAGGTTCAGCCGCTCCAGCGCCTGCAGTGCGGCGTAGAAGGTGGGCGATTCGACCACCACGATGTCGCCCGGCCGGGTCACCGCCTCCAGGCACAGATTAAGCGCCTCCATGGCGCCGTTGGTGATGATGAGCTCGCCCGTGTCCACCGCCGTGCCGTGCAGGCCGTAGCGCAGCGCGATCTGCTGGCGCAGGCGCTCGTCGCCCGGCGGCAGGCTCTGCACGATGCTCCAGGGGTCGAGCTTGCGCATGCCGCTCGACAGGCAGCGCGCCAGCCGCTCGACCGGGAACAGCTCCAGCCCCGGGAAGGCCGAGCCCAGTGGCACCAGGTCGCGGTCGCGCGCCGAGCCCAGCACCTCGAACACCAGGTCGCTGATGGCCACGCCGGTCGATCCGACCGCCGGCTGCGAGGGCAGGGGCTCGGCCGGGGGCTGCTGTCCGGCGGTGGCCGGCAGGTGCGTGCTGACGTAGTAGCCCGAGCGCGGGCGCGCATGGATCAGGCCCTGGGCCTCCAGCAGGTAGTAGGCCTCGAACACCGTGGAGGGGCTGATGCCCCGGGTGCGGCTGGCCTCGCGCACCGAAGGCACGCGGTCGCCCGGGCGCAGCGCACCGCTGTGGATGAGCTGGGCGATGGCATCGGCGTGGCGTTCGTAGCGTTTCAAGGGAAGTATTGTTCTAGTACAAACTGATCTGTATTTTTAACCAGAAACTGAATCTGTACTGTTTTTTAAAGGGGGCGTAGAGTCGCTTGCGTGTACTGGCCTACCGTGTACCTTCAAAACAAACTTCGCCCCATGATTGATCGTTTGCGCAGTGTGCTGCGCCCCGTTGTCCCGCTGTGGATGGCTGCCACCCTGGGCTGCGGCCTGGCGGCTGCGCAACCTGCCACCCCGCCCGCGCCTGTGGCGGCCACCACCGTGTCCAGCGGCATGGCGTCGCGCGTACTGGCCTGCGTCACCTGCCATGGCAAGGAGGGCCGCGCCACGCCAGAGGGCTACTTCCCGCGCATCGCGGGCAAGCCGGCCGGTTACCTAGCCAACCAGCTTCTCAACTTCCGCGAGGGGCGGCGCAGCTACCCGCAGATGACCAGCCTGATCGAGCACCTGACCGATGACTACCTGCGCGAGATGGCAGCCCACTTCGCTGCGCTCGACGTGCCCTATGCCCCACCGCCCGCACCCCAGGCACCACCCGCTGTGCTGGAAAAAGGCCGCCTGCTGGTGCTGCAAGGCGATGCGGCGCGCGGCATTCCGGCCTGCGTGCAGTGCCACGGCCAGGCCATGACGGGGGTGAACCCCTTCATCCCCGGCCTGCTGGGCCTGCCGCGCGACTACCTTAACAGCCAGCTCGGCGCCTGGAAGACCGGCCAGCGCCGCGCCCATGCGCCCGACTGCATGGCCGATATCGCGCGCCAGCTCACGTCCGAGGACGTGAGCGCCGTATCTGCCTGGCTGGCCGCCCAGCCCGTGCCCGGCGGTGGCAAGCCAGCGGCCCGCCTGGGCCAGCCCATGCCTGCGCGCTGCGGCGGGGTGGACGGCGTGCCCGTGGCCGCACGCTGAGGGGGATGCCATGAGAACACGCACCATCCTCCGTTCCATCTCCTTCACCCTGGCTGCGCTGGGCATTGCCGCAGCCACCGTGATCACCCTGAACCTGCGCGGCGAAGAACCGTTGCCATCCACCCCCGAAGCCTTTGCCTCCACCCCCGAACGGGTGGCGCGCGGCGAATACCTGGCGCGCGTGGGCAACTGCATGGCCTGCCACACCATGCAGGGCGGGGCGGCGTTCGCGGGCGGGCGCGGTATCGAGACACCCTTTGGCGTGGTGCACAGCTCCAACCTCACGCCCGACAAGGCCAGCGGCATCGGCCAGTGGTCGTCTGCCGAGTTCTGGCGCGCCATGCACCATGGCCGCTCGCGCGATGGGCGGCTGCTGTACCCGGCGTTCCCGTACCCCAACTACACCCAGGTCACGCGCGAGGATTCGGACGCCATCTACGCCTATCTGCAGAGCAGGCCCGCCGTGGACCAGGCCAACCGGCCGCATGCGCTGGGCTTTCCGTACAACACACAGGCTGCGCTGGCCGTGTGGCGGGCGCTGTTCTTCGCACCGGGCTTGGCGGTGGTCGCACCCACGCAGACGGCCGAGTACAACCGCGGCGCCTACCTGGTCAATGGCCTGGGCCACTGCACGGCCTGCCACACGCCGCGCAACGCCTTGGGCGCTACCAGCGACGCCATGGCCTTCAACGGCGGACTGATCCCGGTGCAGAACTGGTATGCCCCCGCGCTCAATGCCGCAGCCGAAGCCGGCGTGAAGGAGTGGCCGGTACAGGACGTGGTGGCCCTGCTCAAGACCGGCGTGGCACCCCACGGCTCGGTGATGGGCCCCATGGCCGAGGTGGTGTTCCGCAGCACCCAGTACCTGACCGATGCCGATGCGCGCGCCATGGCGGTGTATCTGCAGGACCTGCCGCAGCACACCGTGTCGCCACCACCCGCTGCGCCACCCGGCGCATCGGCCATGGCGCGCGGCGCCAAGGTCTACGAGCAGCAGTGCGCCCAGTGCCATGGCGACCAGGGCCAGGGGCAGGGCGGGCCCGGCGCCTTCCCCGCGCTGGCCGGCAACCGCGCCGTGGTGCTGGCCGACACCACCAACCTGGTGCGCGTGGTGCTGCAGGGCGGCTACTTGCCGGCCACGGCCGGCAACCCGCGCCCGCACGGCATGCCGCCGTTTCGCCATGTGCTGACGGATGAGGACGTGGCCGCTGTCGCCACCTTCGTGCGCAACAGCTGGGGCAACCAGGCTGCGGCGGTGGGCACCATCGAGGTCTACCGCGCCAAGGAACGGCGCGGCATGTAGGCTCAGGCGCCCAAGGGGTGCGCCTTCATCAGCGCCATGTACGACTCGGGCTTGATGTTGGTGTAGTTGGGCACATCGGCCGTGAGCACCGGTGCGGTCTTCTGTGCCGCCGCCTGGGCCTGCTCCACCGTCTCGAAGAAGGCATTGGTCAGCGCCACCACTTGGCCAGGGCGTGGCGGGCCGGGGTACATCACGCGGTCGCTCTCCAGCCGCACCAGGCCCAGCGGGCCCAGGGCCTCGCGCGCAATGCGCATGTGCTCGCCGTGGTAGTAGTCGTGGTCGAAGCGGGCACCCTCGTGCCAGCGGTACAGGGCCGTGATCTTGATCATGTAGGTTCTCTCTTCGTTGGAGCGACTCACAAAACTCTTCTGGCGTCGTTGCTGCGTCTTGTCGTACTGCCCGTACTGCCTACGACACAGCGCCTGGCCAGAACCGCTTCGCTGAGTTTTGTGAGCCGCTCTGGATGGGAGGCTGAATGGCCTCCGAAGCCTGCACGTTAGGGCGCACTGTGGTTGCCAGCAGCCGCCTGAGTGACACGGGCGGCTGCCGTTGTCGCCTGTGTGTCAAATCGCGCCGCTTCAGTCCTCGTCGGTTTCACCAAGGAAGCCGCCGCTCTGGTGCCCCCACAGCCGCGCATACACGCCGCCCTGCGCCAGCAGCTGCGCATGCGTGCCCTCTTCGATGATGCGCCCGGCATCCAGCACGATCAGCCGATCCATGGCGGCGATGGTGGACAGGCGGTGGGCAATGGCGATCACCGTCTTGCCCTGCATCAGCCCGTCCAGGCTCTGCTGGATCGCCGCCTCCACCTCGGAGTCCAGCGCGCTGGTGGCCTCGTCGAGCAGCAGGATGGGCGCGTCCTTGAGCATCACACGCGCAATCGCTACGCGCTGGCGCTGCCCGCCCGAGAGCTTCACGCCGCGCTCGCCCACATGTGCCTCGTAGCCGGTGCGGCCCTGCAGGTCACTCAGCGTGGCGATGAATTCAGAGGCCTCGGCGCGCTGGGCAGCGGCCTGCAGGTCCTCCTCGTTCGCATCGGGGCGGCCGTAGAGGATGTTGTCGCGCATGGAGCGGTGCAGCAGTGAGGTGTCCTGCGTGACCATGCCGATGGAGCGGCGCAGGCTGTCCTGCGTCACGTGGGCGATGTCCTGCCCGTCGATCAGCACCCGGCCCGAGCGCACGTCGTGAAAACGCAGCAGCAGGTTCACCAAGGTGGACTTGCCGGCGCCGGAGCGGCCGATCAGCCCGATCTTCTCGCCGGGGCGGATGGTCAGGTTCAGTTGGTCGATCACTGGGCGGCCATTGTTGCCATAGGCAAAGGTCGCATCCTCGAACTTCACTTCGCCCTGCGTCACCTGCAGCGGCTTGGCATCGGGCGCGTCCACCACGGCACGCGGGCGCGTCAGGGTGTTGATGCCGTCCTGGATGGTGCCCACGCTCTCGAACAGCGTGGTCATCTCCCACATCACCCAGTGGGCGTGGCCCGATACGCGCAAGGTCATCGCCGTCACGGCGGCCACGGCGCCGGCGCCCACCTGGCCCAGCGACCACAGCCACAGGGCCGTGCCGCAGGCGCCCAGGATCATGCCCACCACCAGGATGTGGTTGACGATCTCGAACTGGCTCACCAGGCGCATCTGGGCATAGCCGGTGAGCTTGAAAGCGTCCATCGCGGCGCGCGCGAACTCCGATTCGCGCCGCGTGTGCGAGAACAGCTTCACCGTGGCGATGTTGGTGTAGGCGTCGGTGATGCGCCCCGTCATGGCCGAGCGCGCATCGGCCTGCGCCTTGCCCACCTTGCCCAGGCGCGGCACGAAGTACCAGCAGGCCAGGCCGTAGGCCACCATCCAGAGTACGAAGGGCGCCAGCAGGCGCACGTCGAACCCCGCCAGCAGCGCCAGGATGGTCACCAGGTACACACCCATGCCGATCACCACGTCGGTGGTGGTGAAGATCATGTCGCGCACCGCCAGCGCGGTCTGCATGATCTTGGTGGTGATGCGGCCCGCGAACTCGTCGGCATAGAAGGCCATGCTCTGGCCCAGCATCAGCCGGTGAAAATTCCAGCGCAGGCGCAGCGGGAAGTTGATGGCCAGCACCTGGTGCTTCACACTGGTCTGCAGCGCCACCAGGGCCACCGAACCGAGCAGCAGCACGGTGATGCCGATCAGCTCCGTGCGGCGCTCGGCCCACAGGGCCGCGGGCGATACGCTGGAGAGCCAGTCCACCACATGGCCGAGCACGGCGAACAGCAGCGCTTCGTAGACCGCAATCGCTGCCGACAGGGCCGCCATGGCCACCACGTGTCCGCGCAGGCCGCGCGTGCCGTCCCACACGAAGGCCATGAAGTCCTTGGGTGGCAGGTGGGGTTCCTCGATAGGGTAGGGGGCTACGCGTTTCTCAAAAAATCCGAACAATGGGAGGGCTCCTTGGCGCGTGCCAGGGGCACGCTCTTTTGACCACATGGTAAGTGCCCTTGTGACCCGGCGCACCGGCAGGGGCATTGGGGCGGGGCGCGATGGGCGGGCACTGCATAGAATCCGCCCCCATGCACACCCGTCCCGCGTACCTTGCGTCCATCGATCTTCCCGAGCCCCTGGGGGGCCTGGCCACATGACGGCGCTCGCGCCCTGGACCTGGGCCATCATCGGCGTGGCCACCGCAGCGGTCATCGTACGGCCCTGGCGCCTGCCCGAGGCGGTTTGGGCAGTGGCCGGCGCGGCGCTGCTGCTGGCCTGCGGCCTGCTCACCCCCGCGCAGGCCTGGGCGGGCGTGCTGCGCGGGCATGACGTCTACCTGTTCCTGGCCGGCATGATGCTGCTGTCCGAACTCGCCCGGCGCGAGGGCGTGTTCGACTGGCTGGCCACCCTGGCGGCGAGGCAGGCCAAAGGCTCGGGCCGGCGCCTTTTCGTGTGGGTGTATGCAGTGGGCACGCTGGTCACGGTGTTCCTGTCCAACGACGCCACGGCCGTGGTGCTCACCCCGGCCGTGTTCGCCGTGGCGCGTGCGGTGGGGGCCTCGCCCTTGCCCTACCTGTTCATCTGCGCCTTCATCGCCAATGCGGCGAGCTTCGTGCTGCCCATCTCCAACCCGGCCAACCTGGTGGTCTGGGGCAGCGGCATGCCCTCGCTGGCGCACTGGCTGGCGCTGTTCGCGCTGCCTTCGCTGGCGTCCATCGCCGTGACCTACGTGGCGCTGCGCTGGGTGCTGCGCAGCACCATCCCCGAAACCATCGCTACCACAGTGCCCGAGCACCCCTTGGGCCTGGGCGGCCGCGTGGCGGCAGGGGGCCTGGCGGTCTCGGTGCTGGTGCTGGTGGCCTGCGCATGGCTGCGCATCCCGCTGGGCTGGCCCACGCTGGGTGCTGCCCTGGGCACGCTGGCGTTGCTGGCCTTTGTATGCGGACGTGCGCCCTGGCAGGCGTTGCGCTCCGTCTCGTGGGATGTGCTGCCCCTGGTGGCGGGGCTGTTCATCTTCGTACAGGCGCTGGAGTTGACGGGCGTGGTGGGCCTCATGGCGGGCGCACTGCGCAACGCCGCCGCAGCCTGGCCGCAGGGCGCGGGCACGCTGCTCGGCGCCCTGCTGGGCGTGGCGACCAACCTGGTCAACAACCTGCCCGCAGGCCTGCTGGCCGGGGCCTCGCTCGACGCGGCATCCGCATCAAGCACCGTGCGGGCGGCCGCGCTGATCGGCATCGACCTGGGGCCGAACCTCTCGGTCACGGGCTCGCTGGCCACCATCCTTTGGCTGGCCGCGCTGCGGCGCGAGGGCCTGCACGTGGGGGCCTGGCAGTTCCTCAGGCTCGGGCTGGTGGTGATGCCGCCCGCCTTGCTGTCAGCGTTGCTGGTACTTCAAGCGGCGCACTCGATGCACCTGCTGGTGCCTTGATCGGTCAGGTCAGCAGGAACACCACGGCCACCGTGATCACGCCCAGCGCCAGGTTCACCCCCACCAGGGTGCGGATGGACGCCAGCGCCTTGCCGCCCGCTGGCCAGTCCGCAGCCGCCACGGCGACCTTGAGCCGCTTGAACAGCGCAAAGCGGATGTGGCCATAGATCGCCATCATCACCAGGCCGATGGTGGCCATGATGGTCCACGACAGCGGCATGGCAAAGCGCCCGCCCGTCTGCGCGGCCATGCGCGCGACATTGCCGATCATCCATAGGCCCGAGCCCAGCACCAGCACCACGGCCACCGACACGGCGGCGAAAAAGCGCTGCAGAACATCGTGCATCAGCTTCACGCGCTGCGGCGGCTCCAGCGATAGGGTGGCGGGGCGCAGGAAGAAGTGGGCGAAGACCATGCCTCCGATCCAGACGATGAGGGACAGGACGTGGACGAACTTGAGCGCGGCGTAGAGCATGGCGGGCGGGCAGGGCGTGGGGCCCTGGTAGTGGTTGTAGTGGCCCGATTGTGCGGGCACCGGCGCCGGCCTGCCCGGAGGCCGTGCATGCCAAGGGGATTACATCCTCGCCAGTACCTGCGCGATGAACGGCCCCTTGGCCTCCGTGTAGCCCTCGCGGTCATGCCGGTACTGTACTGCCAGCTGGCGTTTGAGCGCCGCATAGCGTGCGGTCAGCGTGGAACTGCCCCGCAAGGCATCGCGGAACGCCAGGCGCTGCTGCCACAGGGCGCTGTGAAGCGGCACCAGGTGCAGGTGATGGGTGCGGTGCACGGGGCTGGGTTTGCAGAACCAGTGCAGTTGCTCCGGCTTGTAGGGGTAGTACAGGTAGTCGAGCGCGCTGGCTGCGGCAATGGCGTCGGCCGACTCCGCCAGCGAGCGCACCGGCGCCATGATGTCGATGATGGGCTTGGCGGGCAGGCCCGGCACGGCGGTGCTGCCGATGTGCTCCACCGGCCCGGCCAGCCAGGGCGCCAGCGCCTCTTGGAGCAGGCGGCGCTCGGCGTCGAACAGGGCGGGCCAGGCGGGGTTGTAGTCCACAACCTCGATCGGTGCGTCGTCTGTGCTTGATGCTGCAGAGGTGTTCATGGGGCAGTCAAAGGCGTCAGCCGCGCAGGAGCCGCCGGGCTATCCTGGGCCCCAGCAGGGCCAGGGCCAGCAGTGCGCACCACACCGCCCCATAGCACCAGCCTGCGGGGCCCGAGTGGCCCATGGATTCCCAGCCGGTCGCCGCCTCCACCCACGACCAGCAGGGAAACAGCAGCAGCGTGAGCAGCGGCCCTGCGGGCAGCACCCAGGCCAGGGTGATCAGCCCACGCAATAGCAGCCCGTGGCGAGGCTGCCGGGGCGCGCCATCGTGGCCGGGTTGTCGAGGTTGGCGCTGCATACCCCGCATTTTGGCCCAGCCGTATCAGGCGATGGCTGGGGGCGAGTGCGGAGGCGGTGCCGTATGCACCTGGTTGCCGCCGTTCTTCTTGGAGACATACATCGCCTCGTCCGCATGCACCAGCAGGTGGTGCTCCTCGCGGCCATGGTCGGGGTAGATGGCCACGCCAATGCTGGGCTGCGTGTGCACAGGGCGGCCTTCCAGGTCGAAAGGGGGGCCGAAGGCTGCCAGGATCTTCTCGGCCATGGCATGGGCGTGCTCACGCGCATGGCCGCCTTCGAGCAGCACCACGAACTCGTCGCCGCCGATGCGCGCCACGGTGTCCGAGCCGCGCACGCATTCGAGCAGGCGCTGGGCCACGCGCTGCAGCAGCAGGTCGCCCATGGCGTGGCCCAGGGTGTCGTTCACCTCCTTGAAGCGGTCCAGGTCGATGAACATCAGCGACAGCAGGCTCTGGTCGCGCCGCGCGCGGGCCAGGGCGGTCTTGAGCCGGTCCAGGAACAGCTGGCGATTGGGCAGGTGCGTGAGCTGGTCGTACTGCGCCATGTGCGCCAGGCGCTCGTGCATCTGCTTGCGTTCTATCGCGGCGGCGACCTGGGTGGAGACGAATTGCAGCAGCTCCTTGTCCTTCTCGGTGTAGGCTGCGTGCTCGGTATAGCCCTGCACCACCAGGGCTCCAATGGCACCGTGGTGCGTGTGCAGAGGTACGCCCAGCCAATAAAGCGGCGCGTCCTCACCGTCGGGCAACCGCAGGTGTGCGGGCAGGGCGGCGCGGGTGCCGGGCGTTAGCAGCAGAGACTGCCCGCTGCGAATGACCTCGGCACACAGGGTGTCGTCCGCCAGCGCCAGGGTGCCGGGGGCGGGGTGGCGCTCGTTGACGTGGTAGGGGTAGCTCAGCACGTCCTGGGCTGCGTCGTAGAGCACCACCGAAAAGTTCACGGCCGCCAGCAGCTGCCCGATGACCTGGTGGATGTGTTCGAACAGCGCAATCAGGTCCTTGGCGGTGTGGGCCGCCTCCGAGATGGCATAGATGGCTGCGTGCATCACCTCGATGTTTTTGCGCTCGGTGATGTCGTGGGCCACGGCCAGGCGCACCTGTCGCTCCTCGATCCAGCGCGCCGTCCAGCGGATGTGCGCGATGCGGCCATCCTTGCGCACGTAGCGGTTCTCGAAGTGCAGCTGCAGTTGCCCCTGCATGATGGACCGGGCCTGGTCCGCAGTGGTGCCCCGGTCTTCGGGGTGCACCAGGTCCAGCATGCGCAGGCCCACGGCTTCCTCGGGGCGGTAGCCAAAGATGCGCTCGAACGCCGGACTCACGAAAAGGATGCGGCTATCCGCATCGACGATACACACCGCGTCGAGCAAGAGATCGACAACGTTCAGGGAAGAAATGCTTTGCATGGGCAGGGCTGCCATTGGGGTCAATGCGTGCAAAGGAGCACTTTGCGGCCATTGTGCAGCGGTGCAAAGACATATGTGACAAGTTGTTTATCGATTGCTCTTTTATTGATAGCTGAAAACGCTTGAACAGCAAGTCGAAGAACGGCATTTTGCAATCTGCACGATGGTGTCTTCTGCGCGTCCCTTTTGTTGCCAACGCCGATCCTGAATGGGTCTGGTGTCGGTGCGTGCTACTCCCCACGGCCCCAGGGGTTACCCGCAGGCGTATTGCATAATCGCGAATCACTCGCATTATCACTTCCCTTGAGCCAATGGCCACCATCACCGCTTCCCGCCTGCACATCGTCGCGCGCATTGCCGCAGGCACGGTGGGCAGCTATGCGTTCACCTGGGGCTTCATTGCCCTCGGCATCGGCCTGCTGTTCGCGGCGGGGATGCCGTTCCACGATGCCGAGGCACTGGGCTACATCCTGGGCTTCATCGTGCTGCTGGTGGCTTTTCTCTGGGCCTTTTGCGCTGCCAGCCTGGTGCGTGTCTGGCTGGTGCTGGCCGGTGGCGGCGCCCTGATGGCCGGGGCTGCGTCCCTGGTCCAGAAAGCCCTGCTCTGATCCTTTTTTGCGGTGCGGCTCCCACCAGAGAGATCCCGCACCAGGAGATTGTTCGATGTTCCCAAATTTCCGGCTGTCCATGGCCTGGCTGCACACCTGGTTCGGCCTGGTGCTGGGCTTCGTGCTCATGGTGGTGTTCTTCTTCGGCTCGCTCTCGGTGTTCGACCGCGAGATCGACCGCTGGGCGATTCCCCAGTCGCGTTTCGAGCCGCAGCCCATGCCCTCGTTCGACAGGATCCTGCTGCCGGTCTTCAAGGACATGAAGCCCACGCCCGAGGCCATCGAGCAGGCGCGCAGCCGCGTCGACGGCCCCATGGCCGAGACCTTCCCCGTGCAGCGCTGGGGCGCCTACACCACCCACCGCGACCCAGTGCTGGGCCTGTTCTCGGGCCATGAGCTGCCCCATGCCAAGAACAAGGACGACAGCGTCTTCGGCACGCGCACCATCGACCCGCGCACGGGCGCGGCGCTGCCCGACGACCACCTCAAGATCGGCAGCCAGTTCTTCTACCCGCTGCACTACAGCCTGCACCTGGAGTGGAAGAACCTGGGCTACTGGATCGTGGGCTTTGCCGCCCTGGCGATGATGGTGGCGCTGGTCAGCGGCGTGGTCATGCACCGCAAGATCTTCCGCGAGCTGTTCACCTTCCGCCCGAAAAAGCACACCCAGCGCAGCGCGCTCGATCTGCACAACCTGACGGGCGTGGTGGCGTTGCCGTTCCACTTCATATTCGCGCTGTCGGGGCTGGTGATCTTCGGGGGCATCTACTTCCCTGTCACGCACACCCAGCTTGAACCTCTGCACGAACTGCATGAAAAGCACGAGGCCCAGGAAACCGGCCTGCCGCACGAAAAGGCCGGCGTGCCTGCCACGCTGGCGTCGGTGGACGCCATGGTGGCCGAGGCCCAGCGCCGCTGGGCCGCCAAGGGCATGGCTGGCGACGTGGGCTTTCTGGCCGTGCAGCACGTGGGCGATGCCAATGCCTATGTCAGCGTCTACCGCGCCGGCACCGACCGCGTGACGCTCACGGGCGAGGGTATCCACTTCAAGGGCTCCACCGGCGAGCTGATCCGCGAGGACCCGCCTGTGACGGTGGTGGCCGGCATCAACAACTTCCTCACCGGCCTGCACCTGCAGCACTTTCGCCATTGGCTGCTGCGCTGGCTGTATGTGCTGGGCGGCCTGTCGGGCTGCGTGTGCATTGCCACGGGTTTCCTCTTCTTTGTGGAAAAGCGCAAGCGCCAGCATGCCAAGCAGGCCGTGAGCGGCGCGCGCTGGGTGGACGCCTTCGCCGTCACCACCGTCACCGGCATGCTCATCGCCACCTTCTCCATGCTGATCGGCAACCGATTGCTGCCCACCGACCTGCCGGCGCGCGGCAATGTGGAGCAGTGCCTCTTCTGGGGTGCATGGGTGCTGGCCTGCGCGCACGCCATCTGGCGCACCGCACCCATGGGCGAGGGGCGCATGTCGCCGGCCTGGGCCGAGCAATGCTGGGCCGCAGCCGCACTGGCGGTGGCGGCCGTGCTGCTCAACTGGGTGACCACGGGCGACCACCTGCTGCGCACCATCGGCAACGGCTACTGGCCCGTGGCCGGGGTGGACCTGGCGCTGCTGGCCGCCGCAGCACTGGCCGTGGTCGCTGCCCGCCGGCTCCGGCGCCGCGCGCTGGGCGCATCCGTACAGGCCAAGGCGGCTCGCTCGCCAGAGGTGGCCAATGCCTGACTCGCTGCTCTATGCCGTGGCCCTCGTGGCCAACCTGACCGGTCTGGCCTGGCTGGCCCTGTCGATGGACGTGCATTGGGAGCAAGTGCGAGGCCCGGTGCCGCCTGCGCGTGGCTCCGTGGTGCTGCTGCGCTGGCTGGGGGCTGCGGTGGTGGCCGCCTCGCTGGCGGTGTGCCTGTCGGTGGACCATGGCTCCATGGCCTCGCTGGTCTGGTTCATGGTGCTGGCCGGCTCGGCGCTCACCATTGCCTTCACCCTGGCCTGGAAGCCGCGCCTGCTGGCGCCGTTGGTGGCCTGGGTGCCGGCGACCGCGCCCCACTGAGATGACAGACCCACCCTGCGCCTGGACGGCGTGGGTGGGTTCACCCCCAAAAGGCTGGCGAACAGGCAGGGCCGTGGGCTACCCTGCCGGCCGTTCGATCACTCCAGCTTGAGTTTCTGCTTGGCTACCACGCCCTTGTACAGCTCGAACTCGGCCTTGGTCTGTGCTGCGAATTCCTGCGGGGTGTTGCCCACCACCAGCGAGCCGGTGTCCTCAATGCGCTTCTTTACCGCCGGGTCTTCCAACGTCTTCTTCACGGCCTGCGAGATGCGCTCCACCACGGCCGGTGGCAGGCCCTTGGGGCCGTGGATGCCGTAGAAGGCCATGCGGTTCACGGGCTCGAAGCCCACTTCCTTGAACGTCGGCACATCGGGCAGCGAGGCCAGGCGCTGCGGGGCGGCCACGGCAATCGCGATCAGGCGCTTGTCCTTGATGAAGGGCAGGGCGGAGGGCAGGTTGTCGAAGATCATCGGCACCTGGCCCGATACCGCGTCGTTCAGCGCCGGGCCTGCGCCCTTGTAGCCGATGTGCTCCAGGTCCAGGCCGGTCAGTGACTTGAACAGTTCCATCTGCAGGTGGCCAATGCCGCCCGTGCCCGAGCTGGCGAATGAATACTTGCCGGGGTGGGCCTTCACCTCGGCCATGAAGCCCTTGAAGTCCTTTCCCGCAAAGCTCGGGTGCACGGCCAGCACATTGGGTGTGGCCGCCATGTTGACGATGGAGGTGAAGTCCGTGAGCGGGTTGTACTTGGCCGCCGGGTTGATGGCCGGGGCCGAGGCCACGGTGGACACGGTCGCCACGCCCAGGGTGTAGCCGTCGGCTGGGGAGCGCGCGATTTCCGTCGCGCCCACCACGCCGCCGGCACCGGCCTTGTTGTCTACCACTACGGGCTGGCCCAGGGCCGTGCCCAGTGACTGGCTGACCACGCGGGCCACGATGTCGGTGGTGCCGCCGGGGGCAAAAGGCACGATCAGCCGCACGGGCTTGTTCGGGTAGTCCTGTGCCAGCGCGGGGGCTGCGCCGACGAGCAGGCCAGCGGCAATGGCCACGGCGCTGCAGAGCTTGGAAAAAGGTTGTGTCGATGTCATGTGTTGTCTCCGGACAGGTTGTGGTGCGAAAAGGCCGGGCTGCGTTGGCCGCAATGCCCGCCCTGGGCTTTTTGCAGCTTGTGTGCCAGGCGCTGCCGTGCGGCGCCTGGCGGGCCGCCAGGCCGCGCCGCCATTGGGTTTGGCCCACGGGGGCCGGCATGGAAATCCATGCGCTGGTCCGTAAAAACCGGCGGATTTCCACACGAAAACCCCCGGTTTGTGCGGATTTCCAGACAGCGCCCCTTGTCAACCGGGTATCGCCTTGCCTGCAGGGTGCGGGGAGCGCCGCACAATGCGGGCAAGGCTGCCGCGCAATGGCAGTGCCGTTGACCTTCTGTTGCCGATCCGTTTGAAACCCACCCGTTCGCTGTTGACTTCCGGCCTGGCGCTGTTGGCCTGCGTGTTCGTGGGTGCGCTGGCCTACCGCTGGTCGCTCGACGCCCAGCTGTCTGGGCAGCAGCGCGCCGCCAGCCAGCGGCTGGCCTTTGCGGCCCAAAGCCTAGAGTCGCTGCTGCAGCGCAACGAGGCGCTGCCCGCGCTGCTGGCGCTCAACAGCCGCACCAACCTGGCCCTGCAGCGGCCCGATCCGCAGAACCTGCAGGCCGCCAACGCCTACCTGGCATCGGCCGTGGCGCTGGCCGACGTGGACACGGCCTATGTGATGAACACCGAGGGCCTCACCCTGGCCGCCAGCAACTGGAACCTGCCCAGCAGCTTCGTCGGCCAGAACTACCGCTTTCGCCCCTATTTCGAGGCCGCCATGCAGGGCCGCACCGGGCGCTTCTTCGGTGTGGGCGTGACCACGGGCAAGGCGGGTTACTTCATGGCGTCCGCCCTGCCGCCCGAGGCGCCCGCGCCCGGCGTGGTGGCGGTCAAGATCTCGCTCGACGCCTTCGAGGCGGCGCTCGCCGATGGCGGCGACACTGTGCTGTTGGCGGACGGGGAGGGCGTGGTGTTCGTCAGCACCGAGCCCGCCTGGCGCTACCGCACGCTGGCCCCGCTCCCGGCCGATGTGCGCGGTCGCCTGCAGGGCGTGCAGCAGTACGGCAACCATCCGCTGACGCCCTTGCATGCGGATGGATTCCGCCCTGCCGATGGTGACACCCTGCGCCTGCAGCAGGCGGGCCAGCAGCGCGACTTCAGCGTGGCGGCGCGCAGCGTAGGCCCGCTGGGCTGGCAGATGCTGCTGCTGGCCGACCAGCGCCCGGCCCGGCAGGAGGCGCTGGTCGCGGGCTTGGCCGGCGGCCTGTGCGCAGCGCTGGTGCTGGGCCTGGCGCTGCTGCGCCGGCTCGACCGGCTGGGCCGAGCCGAGCGGGCCGCCAGTGCCCTGCGCCTGCGCGAGGCGCACGGCATGCTGGAGGTGCAGATCGCCCAGCGCACCCGCGAGATCACCGCCGCCAATGCCGCGCTGGAAGACCGCGTGCGCGACCTGCAGCAGGCCGAGCAGATCGTGCGCGGCACCCGCGACACGGCGGTGCAGGCCGGCAAGCTGGCCGTGCTCGGCCAGATGGCCGCCGGCATGAGCCATGAACTGAACCAGCCCTTGGCCGCCCTGCAGACCCTTTCGGACAACGCCATCGCCCTGCACCAGCGCCAGCGCGGGGACGACGTGGCCGAGAACCTGCGCCTCATCAGCCAACTGGCCGGGCGCATGGGCCGCATCGTGCGCCAGCTCAAGAGCTTTGTGCGCAAGGAGCCGCCGGCCCTCAGCCCCTGCAGCGTGCGCGAGGCGCTGGACCATGCCCTGCTGCTGCTGGCCCCGCGCTGCCAGGCGGTGGATGCACAGATCGCCGTGGCTGACTTCGACGAGGCGCTGTGCGTGCTGGCCGATGCCACGCGGCTGGAGCAGGTGCTGGTGAACCTGCTGCGCAACGGACTCGACGCCGTGCAGCACCAGGCCGTGCGCGAGGTGCGCTTTGCCGTGGAGGTGCAGGCCGACGCAAGCGTGCTGCTGCGCGTGGCCGATACCGGGCTCGGCATGAACCCCGAGGTGCAGACCCATCTGTTCGAGCCTTTCTACACCACCAAGGCGGGCGAGGGCCTGGGCCTGGGGCTGGCTGTTTCGCGCATCATCGTCGAAGGCATGGGGGGCACGCTTGCGGCGTGTAACCTGCCGGAGGGAGGTGCCGAGTTCACCGTCCGCCTGCCCCGGGCTGCTGGCATTGCAGCGCAAGGCAAGGCCGCCCACCCCGCCACACAGGACCTTCCATGAACCTTTCTGCGGCAGACCCACCGACCGTCTACCTCGTCGAGGACGACGCCATGGTGCGCCGCGCCTACGCACAAGCGCTGTCACTGGCCGACATCGAGGTGCGCGCCTTCGCCAACGCCCAGGGCGCGCTCGACGCCTTCGGCCAGGACCGGCCGGCCGTGGTCGTCACCGACATCCAGATGCCGGGCATGAGCGGCATGGACCTGTTGCGCACCCTGCGCGCGCTGGACGCAGACCTGCCCGTGGTGTTGGTCACCGGCCATGGCGACGTAGCCCTGGCCGTGGACGCGATGCGCGACGGCGCCTACGACTTCATCGAAAAGCCGTTTTCGTCCGAGCACCTGGTGGCCACCGTGCAGCGCGCGCTGGAGCGCCGCGCCCTGGCCGAGGAACTGCGCGTGCTGCGCGAACGCAACCCGCGCGATGCCTTGGCCACGCTGGTCGGCCCATCGCCCGGCATGGCCGAGGTGCGCCGCCTGGTAACCGCCCTGGCGCCGCTCAGCGTGGACGTGCTGCTGCACGGCGAGACCGGCGCCGGCAAGGAGGTGGTGGCCCGCGCGCTGCATGCGGCCAGCGGGCGCAGCGGGCCCTTCGTGGCCATCAACTGCGGCGCGCTGCCCGAGAGCATCATCGAGAGCGAGCTCTTCGGCCACGAGCCCGGGGCCTTCACCGGCGCCACGCGCCGGCGCATCGGCAAGATCGAGCATGCCAACCAGGGCACGCTGCTGCTCGACGAGATCGAGTCCATGCCGCAGGCCCTGCAGATGCGCCTGTTGCGCGTGTTGCAGGAGCGCGAAATCGAGCGCCTGGGCAGCAACCTGAGCGTGCCCATCACCTGCCGCGTGGTGGCCGCGTCCAAGGTCGACCTCAAGGCGCTGGCCGTAGAGGGCCAGTTCCGCGCCGACCTGTACTACCGCCTGCACGTGGCCAGCATCGCCATACCGCCGCTGCGCGAGCGCCCGCAGGACATCCCCGTGCTCATGGCCCACTTCATCGCCCAGGCCGCCGCACGCCATGGCCGGCCCGCGCCCGCATGGACCGACCGCGAACTGGCCGCCTGGCTGGCCCACGATTGGCCCGGCAACGTGCGCGAACTGCGCAATGCCGCTGAACGCCTGTGCCTGGGCCTGCCCATGGAGCCGCTGGGGGAGGGCGATGCGTCAGCCCCCTCGCTGGCCGCCCGCGTGGACGCCTTCGAGCGCAAGCTGCTGCGCGACACCCTGCGCCTGACCCAGGGCAACGTGGCCCGAGCTGCCGAGATGCTGCAGATGCCGCGCAAGACGGTGTACGACAAGCTGCAGCGCCATGGGCTCATACCGGGGGATTTCGCGGCCCGCCCTGGGGCGGGGTCGTAGCTCTATATAGAGAGGAAGGATTCGCCCCCAGTACCTGCGGTCCTGGCGCGGCTTTCAGTGCAGGCAAAAGCAAATTCCTCGGGGTTTCCCTACCGCCCCTCAAAAGTAGTGCTATAGTCGAGGGCTTCGCTACCAAGACCTCTGTTCACAGAAGTTGGTCGGTTGAAGGTGCTGCCCAGGCAGTGCTTTCAGCGGTTTGGGTAGACCGAAGCAGACTTTGCAAAAAGTTGGGTCCTTTGAGAAAAGCGAGCAAAAACTCGGTATACAATCAAAGGCTGCGCTGAAAAGAGCTGGTCGCCGAAAGGTGGTGAGAGCTTCGAAGTGCTGGGGTAGATGAAGACGCCAAGCGGCTTCAAAAACTTCCAAAAAGTTTGACGGAACTTAAAAACCGTGCTATAATTCAAGGCTCAGCTGATCGCAGCTAAGTCGGTAGAAATAAAGAAAAGAACTACGGTTCTGGCCTGATTTCTACAAGGATCCTTAAAAATATACAGCCGATAAGCGTGGGCGTTTGATGGCGAGTGCCAAGTTCTTTGGAACTAGTGCTTAGCACT
This sequence comes from Acidovorax sp. LjRoot66, assembly GCF_964253305.1. Classification (NCBI taxonomy): domain Bacteria; kingdom Pseudomonadati; phylum Pseudomonadota; class Betaproteobacteria; order Burkholderiales; family Comamonadaceae; genus Acidovorax; species Acidovorax sp. LjRoot66. The sequence goes on along the minus strand of NZ_CAXUQU020000001.1, from coordinate 4,344,435 downwards.
ACAAACGCTCATGAGATAGAAGTGAAGTTCACTTCAATTCTTTTTTATGAGTTGCTCGAAAGAGCGAAAAAAATCAAGATCGAACTGTAGAGTTTGATCCTGGCTCAGATTGAACGCTGGCGGCATGCCTTACACATGCAAGTCGAACGGTAACAGGTCTTCGGATGCTGACGAGTGGCGAACGGGTGAGTAATACATCGGAACGTGCCCGATCGTGGGGGATAACGGAGCGAAAGCTTTGCTAATACCGCATACGATCTACGGATGAAAGCAGGGGACCGCAAGGCCTTGCGCGGACGGAGCGGCCGATGGCAGATTAGGTAGTTGGTGGGATAAAAGCTTACCAAGCCGACGATCTGTAGCTGGTCTGAGAGGACGACCAGCCACACTGGGACTGAGACACGGCCCAGACTCCTACGGGAGGCAGCAGTGGGGAATTTTGGACAATGGGCGAAAGCCTGATCCAGCCATGCCGCGTGCAGGATGAAGGCCTTCGGGTTGTAAACTGCTTTTGTACGGAACGAAAAGACTCCTTCTAATACAGGGGGTCCATGACGGTACCGTAAGAATAAGCACCGGCTAACTACGTGCCAGCAGCCGCGGTAATACGTAGGGTGCAAGCGTTAATCGGAATTACTGGGCGTAAAGCGTGCGCAGGCGGTTATGTAAGACAGATGTGAAATCCCCGGGCTCAACCTGGGAACTGCATTTGTGACTGCATAGCTAGAGTACGGTAGAGGGGGATGGAATTCCGCGTGTAGCAGTGAAATGCGTAGATATGCGGAGGAACACCGATGGCGAAGGCAATCCCCTGGACCTGTACTGACGCTCATGCACGAAAGCGTGGGGAGCAAACAGGATTAGATACCCTGGTAGTCCACGCCCTAAACGATGTCAACTGGTTGTTGGGTCTTCACTGACTCAGTAACGAAGCTAACGCGTGAAGTTGACCGCCTGGGGAGTACGGCCGCAAGGTTGAAACTCAAAGGAATTGACGGGGACCCGCACAAGCGGTGGATGATGTGGTTTAATTCGATGCAACGCGAAAAACCTTACCCACCTTTGACATGTACGGAATCCTTTAGAGATAGAGGAGTGCTCGAAAGAGAACCGTAACACAGGTGCTGCATGGCTGTCGTCAGCTCGTGTCGTGAGATGTTGGGTTAAGTCCCGCAACGAGCGCAACCCTTGTCATTAGTTGCTACATTCAGTTGGGCACTCTAATGAGACTGCCGGTGACAAACCGGAGGAAGGTGGGGATGACGTCAAGTCCTCATGGCCCTTATAGGTGGGGCTACACACGTCATACAATGGATGGTACAAAGGGTCGCCAACCCGCGAGGGGGAGCCAATCCCATAAAGCCATTCGTAGTCCGGATCGCAGTCTGCAACTCGACTGCGTGAAGTCGGAATCGCTAGTAATCGTGGATCAGAATGTCACGGTGAATACGTTCCCGGGTCTTGTACACACCGCCCGTCACACCATGGGAGCGGGTTCTGCCAGAAGTAGTTAGCCTAACCGCAAGGAGGGCGATTACCACGGCAGGGTTCGTGACTGGGGTGAAGTCGTAACAAGGTAGCCGTATCGGAAGGTGCGGCTGGATCACCTCCTTTCTGGAAAACCGCATTCAAAATTGAACGCCCACACTTATCGGTTGTTGGAAAAGGGTCTGTAGCTCAGCTGGTTAGAGCACTGTGTTGATAACGCAGGGGTCGTTGGTTCGAGCCCAACTAGACCCACCAAATTCCGATGGACAGAGAACTGCGGCGAGAGCTGTGGGGAAATGCATGGAATGGGGGATTAGCTCAGCTGGGAGAGCACCTGCTTTGCAAGCAGGGGGTCGTCGGTTCGATCCCGTCATCCTCCACCAACGACGACAGACAAAAACAACAACAAGTTAGTAAGAGATTACTCAACACCAAAGCGGCTTTGAATCAGAAATGATGCGAGGCTGTTTTGTTGTTGATCAATATCGATTGATCAATCGGCTGTTCTTTAAAAATTCATAGAGTCGAATCAGAGTTGCTAGCGGAAACTGCACATTCGTAAAGGTTTAGTGCAGACCGTGCCGCTAGCAACGATAATTTTTGATTGCGTCAAAACGAATATTCAAACCTAGTTTGAAATTCTTAAGTAATACGATGACAGATCTAAGGATCTGAAGTTGTTTACGGCATAACGCGCCAGGTGAAAGACCTGGCAAGTCCTTGAAGATTACGGCGATATCTTGAAAGAGATGTCAAAGTTATAGGGTCAAGTGACTAAGAGCATGTGGTGGATGCCTTGGCGATTACAGGCGACGAAAGACGTGATAGCCTGCGATAAGCTTCGGGGAGCTGGCAAATAAGCTTTGATCCGGAGATTTCTGAATGGGGAAACCCACCTCGCAAGAGGTATCGCATGATGAATACATAGTCATGCGAGGCGAACCGGGTGAACTGAAACATCTCAGTAGCTCGAGGAAAAGACATCAACCGAGATTCCGAAAGTAGTGGCGAGCGAAATCGGAAGAGCCTTCTATTGATAGCACGACTGTTAGCAAAACGGAATGGAAAGTCCGGCCATAGCAGGTGATAGCCCTGTATGCGAAAACAGACGTGTGGTACTAAGGTAGAGACAAGTAGGGCGGGACACGAGAAATCCTGTCTGAATATGGGGGGACCATCCTCCAAGGCTAAATACTCGTAATCGACCGATAGTGAACCAGTACCGTGAGGGAAAGGCGAAAAGAACCCCGGGAGGGGAGTGAAATAGATCCTGAAACCGCATGCTTACAAAAAGTAGGAGCCCGCAAGGGTGACTGCGTACCTTTTGTATAATGGGTCAGCGACTTACATTCAGTGGCAAGGTTAACCGAATAGGGAAGCCGTAGAGAAATCGAGTCCGAATAGGGCGAATCAGTCGCTGGGTGTAGACCCGAAACCAAGTGATCTATCCATGGCCAGGATGAAGGTGCCGTAACAGGTACTGGAGGTCCGAACCGACTAGTGTTGCAAAACTAGCGGATGAGCTGTGGATAGGGGTGAAAGGCTAAACAAACTTGGAAATAGCTGGTTCTCTCCGAAAACTATTTAGGTAGTGCCTCAAGTATTACCGTCGGGGGTAGAGCACTGTTTAGGCTAGGGGGTCATGGCGACTTACCAAACCTATGCAAACTCCGAATACCGACGAGTACAGCTTGGGAGACAGAGCACCGGGTGCTAACGTCCGGACTCAAGAGGGAAACAACCCAGACCGCCAGCTAAGGTCCCTAAAATTGGCTAAGTGGGAAACGAAGTGGGAAGGCTAAAACAGTCAGGATGTTGGCTTAGAAGCAGCCATCATTTAAAGAAAGCGTAATAGCTCACTGATCGAGTCGTCCTGCGCGGAAGATGTAACGGGGCTAAGCCAGTTACCGAAGCTGCGGATGTGCAATTTATTGCACGTGGTAGGAGAGCGTTCTGTAGGCCTGTGAAGGTGTCTGGTAACGGATGCTGGAGGTATCAGAAGTGCGAATGCTGACATGAGTAGCGTTAAAGGGGGTGAAAAGCCCCCTCGCCGTAAGCGCAAGGTTTTCTACGCAACGTTCATCGGCGTAGAGTGAGTCGGCCCCTAAGGCGAGGCAGAGATGCGTAGCTGATGGGAAACAGGTCAATATTCCTGTACCGATGTGTAGTGCGATGTGGGGACGGAGAAGGTTAGCTCAGCCAACTGTTGGATATGTTGGTTCAAGCCTGTAGTCGTGCCTGGTAGGCAAATCCGCCGGGCTTAGATGAGGGGTGATAACGAGTCTGCTTGCAGACGAAGTGAGTGATACCCTGCTTCCAGGAAAAGCCACTAAGCTTCAGCTACACACGACCGTACCGCAAACCGACACTGGTGCGCGAGATGAGTATTCTAAGGCGCTTGAGAGAACTCAGGAGAAGGAACTCGGCAAATTGATACCGTAACTTCGGGAGAAGGTATGCCCCAAGTAGGTGAACTCGAACAGAGGGAGCCCAACGGGGTTGCAAAAAATCGGTGGCTGCGACTGTTTAATAAAAACACAGCACTCTGCAAACACGAAAGTGGACGTATAGGGTGTGACGCCTGCCCGGTGCTGGAAGATTAAATGATGGGGTGCAAGCTCTTGATTGAAGTCCCAGTAAACGGCGGCCGTAACTATAACGGTCCTAAGGTAGCGAAATTCCTTGTCGGGTAAGTTCCGACCTGCACGAATGGCGTAACGATGGCCACACTGTCTCCTCCTGAGACTCAGCGAAGTTGAAATGTTTGTGATGATGCAATCTCCCCGCGGAAAGACGGAAAGACCCCATGAACCTTTACTGTAGCTTTGTATTGGACTTTGAACAGATCTGTGTAGGATAGGTGGGAGGCTTTGAAGTGATGTCGCTAGATGTCATGGAGCCAACGTTGAAATACCACCCTGGTGTGTTTGAGGTTCTAACCTAGGTCCATTATCTGGATCGGGGACAGTGCATGGTAGGCAGTTTGACTGGGGCGGTCTCCTCCCAAAGCGTAACGGAGGAGTTCGAAGGTACGCTAGTTACGGTCGGACATCGTGACGATAGTGCAATGGCATAAGCGTGCTTAACTGCGAGACTGACAAGTCGAGCAGATGCGAAAGCAGGACATAGTGATCCGGTGGTTCTGTATGGAAGGGCCATCGCTCAACGGATAAAAGGTACTCTGGGGATAACAGGCTGATACCGCCCAAGAGTTCATATCGACGGCGGTGTTTGGCACCTCGATGTCGGCTCATCTCATCCTGGGGCTGTAGCCGGTCCCAAGGGTATGGCTGTTCGCCATTTAAAGAGGTACGTGAGCTGGGTTTAAAACGTCGTGAGACAGTTTGGTCCCTATCTTCCGTGGGCGCTGCAGATTTGAGGAAGCCTGCTCCTAGTACGAGAGGACCGGAGTGGACACACCTCTGGTGTATCGGTTGTCACGCCAGTGGCATTGCCGAGTAGCTAAGTGTGGAAGAGATAACCGCTGAAAGCATCTAAGCGGGAAACTCGTTTCAAGATGAGATCTGCCGGGGCCTTGAGCCCCCTGAAGAGTCGTTCAAGACCAGGACGTTGATAGGTCAGGTGTGGAAGCGCAGTAATGCGTTAAGCTAACTGATACTAATTGCTCGTGAGGCTTGACCCTATAACTTTGATAGCCGTGTACGCTCCTTCATGGACGTGTGCAAGCTTCGAAGATTGTTATGCCAAGTTGACGCAGTCAAAACACATAAAATCTGATTCCACTCTATGAATTCGTTGTCTTGCTCCAAGAGCAAGTCGACTCCAAGTTATGCCTGATGACCATAGCAAGTTGGTACCACTCCTTCCCATCCCGAACAGGACAGTGAAACGACTTTGCGCCGATGATAGTGCGGGTTCCCGTGTGAAAGTAGGTCATCGTCAGGCTCTTATAGCCCCAAATCCCCTCAGTCTCCAAAGGACTGGGGGGTTTTGCGTTTGGGCGGGCGAAATGCGTCCGACGTTCCGGCCGATTCCTGAGGTCCGCCTCGCCCGGAAGCCCTGGCCCTACTATTTTTCATTTTTTTGGGTGGCGCTTAACCCCGTTCATCCCCGCCGTTCGTTTCACTCAGCACCAACACTTTGATGGAGCTGCCATGAAATCCGGTTCATTCATCCTTCCCGCTCTGGCTGCAATGCTGGCGCTGGCCAGCCTGCCGGCCCAGGCCATTGGCCGCCTGGCCGATATCACCATCGTCGATCGCGAAACCGGCGCCACGTTGCCGGTGCATTACGCCAAAGGCGAATACTGGGTGGCCGGCCGCCCTGGCGCGCGCTATGCCGTCACGGTACACAACCGCCTGGGCGAGCGGGTGCTGGCTGTGCCCTCGGTGGACGGCGTGAATGTGCTCAGTGGCGAGACCGCCGCCTGGGACCAGCGCGGTTATGTGTTCTCTCCCTACGAGCGCTACCAGATCACCGGCTGGCGCAAGAGCAGCAGCGAGATCGCCGCCTTTGAGTTCTCCAGCGCAGGCAACTCCTATGCCGGCCGCACCGGCCGGCCGGCCAACGTGGGCGTGATCGGCGTGGCGCTGTTTCGCGAGCAGCCGCCCTTGCCCGCGCCACCCGTGGTACAGGAGCCCTTGGGCCAGCGCCGCGACAGCAGCAGCGACAACAGGCTCGGGCGCCTGCGCGAGGAGCCAGCGTCGCCCGCCGCCGCAGCTCCCACCCCCGCCTCGGAAGCCGAGTCCTCCGCGCGCTCGCAGTCGGCGGGCAGCCTGGCGAAGGCGGCGCCTGCACCATCGCCCAAACTGGGCACGGCACATGGCCAGCGCGAGACCTCCGTCGTCACGCAGACCACCTTCACGCGGCTGCAGGAGCAGCCCAATGAAGTCATCAGCATCCGCTACGACAGCCGCGAGAACCTGGTCGCCAGCGGCGTGATCCGCGAGCAGCCGGTGCGGCCACCGGTACCCCGCGCGTTTCCGCAGTCGGACAACGTGTCCTATGTGCCGGACCCGAAGTGATGCGGCCTAGCGGAGCGTGGCAGACTTCGCCGGTGGATGAGGGCCCCGCATAATGCACAGGTGCCGGCCCTCCCATCACCCGACGACACCAACGACACCGACGAGGCGCTGATGCTGCGCTATGCCGGGGGTGAGCTGGGCGCGTTCGACACGCTCTACAGCCGGCACGAGCTGGCGGTATGGCGGTTTGTGTTTCGCAGCGTGAAGGTCCAGGCGGTGGCCGACGACCTGCTGCAGGACGTCTGGTTTGCCGTGGCGCGCAATGCCGGCAGTTATGAGGTCAAGGCGAAATTCAGGACCTGGCTGTTCACCCTGGCACACAACCGGCTGGTGGACCACCTGCGCACCGCCAAGCACCACGCCAGCCTGGACGCGAGCGACGATGACGAGCGCAGCCTGGTGAACACCCTGGCGGCAGACTCCGGGTTCGGCCCGGTTCGGCAGTTGCAGTCGCGCGAGCAGGCGGCGGCGCTGATCGCTGCGGTGGAGCAGCTGCCGTTCGAGCAGCGGCAGGCCTTTCTTCTGCAGGCCGAAGGTGACCTCGGTGTGCAGGAGATTGCGCAGGCCACTGGCGTCAGTTTTGAAACCGCCAAGAGCCGCCTGCGCTATGCACGGGCCAGCCTTCGCCAACAGCTACAGGAGTTTGCACCATGAGCGCGCGGGACGACGAGCTGACCCAGCGGTACCGCGAAGCCAGCGAACAGGAAGATGCCCGCCCCGGTGCCCATGTCCGTGCTGCCGTGCGTGCGCATGCTCAGATGCTGGCGGCAGCCCCGTTGCCCACCGCGCCCGCCGCCCCCAGCCCGGTTGCCGCCAACCAATCGCACTGGAAGATCACGGCCCTGGCCACCGTGGCGGTGGTGGGCCTGACCGGCTTGCTGCTGCTGCAGTTCCAGCGCGGGACGCCCGAAGAACAGGAAATCGCCTACGGCCAGCGCCGTGCCGAGGCGCCTGCGCGCGCGCAGCCGTCTGCTGCCGCACCCCCTGCGCCTGCGCCGGCAGCAGAAGCGCCTTTGGCAGCGCCTGCCGCACCTCCAGTACCACAAAGCCGTGCCCGTGATGAGGCCAGTCCATCGGCCGGGTCTGCGGCGCAAAAACCTGCTGCACCGGCGCTGGGCCAGGCAGCGCCACTGGCCAAGACGGTACCCGCACCGGCCATGCGGGAGGCCGAATCCCCAACGGCTGCGGGCGCGGCCGGCGCGGTGTCGGGCTTCCCCGCATCGCCGCCTCTCACGGCCGATCGCTCGTCGGTGTCTGGATCTGCGCCTCCAGTGGCGCCTTCCACCCCCTCCACTCCACGCGGTGAAATGCGCGAGCGTTTGGCCGTGCAGGATGCCCCGGCTGCCGCAGCAGCCGAAACTTCCCGCTCCGCCGCACCGGTTCAGGCACTGCCTGCCCCGACAGCGGTCCCCAGGCGGCAGGACAGCAGCGCGGCGGGCAACAGCCTGGCTGCGGCCGCGCCCCGTGCCGACAGCGGGGGCAGTGCCTCGTTGCCCGATGACTTGCGGGAGGCGGCCCGCACGGGCCACGCGCTGCAGGTGGAAAGCCTCATCCGCCAGGGGGCGCCCATCGACGCCCGCGACAACGCTGGCAAAACCGCACTTATGCTGGCGGCCATGGGCGGCCAAACCACCACGGTCCAGAAACTCCTGGCCCTGGGCGCCAACCCGGCCCTGGTGGACCGCGAAGGCCTGGGCGCCGCGCAGCACGCCAGGCGACTGGGTTACACGCGCATCGCCGAGCTCATCGAAGCCACCCCATGAGGCAGTGGGCGTGGGGCGCCTGCGGGCGCCTCACCCCTTGCCATCAGCCCTTCAAGGCCGCTGCCACCGTGGTCGCCAGCGGCGCCGTGGCCCTGCCGATCAGCTGGCTCAGCTGGTGGCCATCGTCGAATAGCGCACCCTTGGCCGCTGCAGCGTCCGAGTCGGCCAACAGCGCGGCAAAGCCTGCCGGCAGGCCCACCTGCACCAGGGCGGCCTGGTAGTCGGCCTCGGGCAGGTCTTTGTAGACCACGTTCTTGCTCGACTGACGCGCGATCTCTGCAGCCAGGTCCGCCAGGGTGTAGGCACTGTCGCCTGCCAGCTCGTACACGCGGCCGGCCTGGCCGTCGGTGGCCAGCACCACGGCTGCGGCTTCGGCATAGTCCGCGCGGGCCGCCGAGGCGATGCGGCCGTTGCCCGCGCTGCCCAGCACGGCGCCATGGGCAAGGGCGGCCGGCACGCTGGCCGTGTAGTTCTCGGTGTACCAGCCATTGCGCAGCAGCACCACCGGCAGGCCCGAGGCGCGCAGCAAGGCTTCGGTCTCCACATGCTCCGCAGCCAGGCCTAGCAGGGAGCTGTTGGCACGCAGCACGCTGGTATAGGCCAGCAGTTGCACTTGGGCACGCTTTGCCGCGTCGATCACCGCCTTGTGCTGCGCCGTGCGCTGGCCCACTTCGCTCGATGAGATCAGCAGCAGCTTGTCCACGCCCTGGAAGGCAGTATCGAGCGTGTCGGGCTGCCCGTAGTCGGCCTTGCGCACCTGCACGCCCAGGGCAGCGAGGTCCTGGGCTTTTTCGGGGCTGCGCACGGCCGCGACGATCTGGGCGGCAGGGATGCTCTTGAGCAGGGACTGGATGACGAGGCGGCCGAGCTGGCCGGTGGCTCCGGTGATGGCGATCATGGTGAAAAACCCTGGTTGAAAAAGAAAGAGAAGGCAGAATAGCGGCCAAGCTAACTTTTTGTAAGTACGCACATAAAGGTAAGTACCCCTATGTCTGCAAACCCTTCACCACCCCCCACCAACGCGGTATCCCCTGACGGAATTGCCGAGCGGCTGCAGCGCGGCCAGCTGTTCGCGCCCGATTGCCCATCGCGCGCGGTGCTTCAGCATGTGACCAGCCGCTGGGGCGTGCTCGTGCTGGTGGCCCTGCTCGCGGGCACACACCGCTTCAGCGATCTGCGCCGCAAGGTAGGCGGCGTGAGCGAGAAGATGCTCGCCCAGACCCTGCAGTGGCTGGAGCACGATGGCTTTGTGCTGCGCGTTTCGCATCCAGTGGTGCCGCCGCACGTCGAGTACAGCCTGACGCCCATGGGTATTGAAGTCGCACGCCAGGTCGAAGGGCTGGTGGACTGGATCGAGGGCAACCTGCACCGCATCATGGACAAGCACCGGGCGGATGCGGCAGGCGCTGGCGCTGCCGTGCAGCCTGTCGATCCGGGTGCGGGATGGGTGTTCTCCGCAGGCCTGTAGACTGCGGTGGCTCGGGGCATGGGCCCCGCTGACTGGAGATCTGCGGGATGAACCTGTCCATCGAACCGGTGGCACCAGCGCATTTCGAGGGCCTGTGGCGCGCCCTCGACTCGGTCGCGCGCGAGAAGCGCTTTCTGGCCTTTACCGAGGCGCCGCCCTGGAAGTCCTCGCGCGCCTTTTATGAGCACATCATCGCCAACGACCAGTGCCAGGTGGTGGCCGTGGCCGACGGCCAGGTCGTGGGCTGGTGCGACGTCCTGCCCGGCACGGGGCAGACGCGGGCGCATGTCGGCACCCTGGGCATAGGGCTCATCCCCTCTGCACGGCACCAGGGCATCGGGGCCCGGTTGATGCGCGCCGCCATCGACGGCGCCTGGGCCCGGGGCTTGACGCGCATCGAGCTGAGCGTGCGTGCCGACAACACCAATGCCAGGGCCCTGTACGAGCGTTTGGGCTTTGAGCTGGAGGGCATTCGCCGCCGTTCGGTGCGCGTGGATGGTGACTACCATGACAGCCATGCCATGGCGCTGCTGCGCGAGGGCGCGTAGCGGACGTTGGCCCGACAGACACCTTTGCGGGAGCAGCCATGCACTCTGACGATGAAGCACAGATCCGGGCACTGATCGAAACCTGGATGGTGGCGACCCGTGCCGGTGACGTGGAGGCCGTGATGGGCCTGATGACCGACGACGTGGTCTTTCTCATGCCCGGCAGGCCAGCCATGTCCAGGGCCGATTTCGAGGCCGCCGCCCGGCTGCGGGCCGGCGGTGCCGGCCCCCAGGTGGACGGCACCAGCGACATCCAGGAGGTGCAGGTGGCCGGCGAGTGGGCGTTTGCCAGGTCGCAACTGAGCGTGACCGTCACCCCACCCGGCGGTGCTGCGCCGCCCACCGTGCGCTCGGGCCCGGTGCTCACCGTGTTCCGCAAGGAACGGGGCCGCTGGCTGCTGGCGCGGGATGCGAACATGCTGGCGGTGCAGGCGCCGCCCCCCACCTGATCCTGCCTGTCTCAGGCGGCCTGCGCCTCGTGCATCCGCATGTGGCCAAGGGTCAGGGCCAGGCTGTCGTGCGACAACTCGGTGGCAGCGGCCTCGGCGGAGCCGGCGGCTGCCTGCACCACGCGCTCGAACATGTGCTGCTCGTAGTCCTTCACCGCCCGGGCCCAGCCCACCTGCTCGATCAGGCGCATGGCCAGGTCGCTGGCGTCCAGCATGGCCGCATTCACCCCCTCGCCGCCAAAGGGCGACATCAGGTGGGCGGCGTCGCCCAGCAGGGTCAGGCCCTGGCGGTGCTGCCAGCGGTGGCCGACGGGCAGGGCGTGGATGTGGCGGGCGACGAAATGGTCGGTGCTGGCGCGAAACAGGTCGGTGATGCCCTCGGCGTGGTCCGCAAACTCGGCCAGCAACCCCTCGCGCACGGCTGCGGGCAATGCGAAGTCGAAGCGTTTGTGCGCCCAGTCGGTCGGCACCCTGAAGATGGCATAGCCACGCACATGGGCGTTGCCGTTGCGCTGGGCGATGATCTCCTTGCCGCCACCGCACACCTGCAGCTTGCCGCGGCCCACCAGGCGCGAGAGGGCCGGGTGCCGGGCATCGATGTCGTCAATGCCGAACTCGATGAACGTGAGCCCACTGTACTGCGGCTGGTAGGCCGACAGCAGGGGCCGCACGCGCGACCATGCGCCGTCTGCACCGACCACCAGGTCGAATGGCCCGGCCTCGCCATCGTCCCCATCGGCCAGCACCAGCTTCCAGGTGCCCTGGCCTGCATCTGCCACCTGCACCAGTTCACTGCACCAGCGCACGCAGCCGGCCGGCAGGGCATCGAGCAGCATGCTGCGCAAGGCGGTGCGGTCCACCTCGGGCCGGTTGCCGCTGCTGGCATCTGCCGATTCGAACAGCACCTGGCCTGCCCGGTCCAGCAGGCGTGAGCCCTGGTCGTCGTAGCGCGCAATGCGCTGGAAGGGCTCCAGCAGCCGGGCGCGCTCCAGCGCCAGCAGGCCTGAGCCTTCGTGCAGGTCCAGCGTGCCGCCCTGGGGCCGCACCAGCGGCCTGGCTTCGCGTTCGAACACGGTGCTGGCCATGCCGGCCAGGTGCAGTGTGCGGGCCAGCGTGAGCCCTGCGGGGCCGGCGCCGATGATGGCAATGCGGGGATAGGTCATGTGCGCCAATCAAATTAAATAGGATCCTATTTATATTAAGATAGGTACCTATGCAAAGTCAAGCAAGCTCCGTCACGATGAATCCCCTGAAGATGATCGGCCACGTGGCGCGCGGCTTCACGCGCCTGGGTGACGCCCGGCTGCGCGACCTGGGCCTGGCCATGGGCCAGTTGCCCGTGCTTGTCTCGCTCAAGGACGGCGCAACGCGCTCGCAGGCCGAGCTGGCGCAGATCGCCCAGGTCGAGCAGCCCAGCATGGCCCAGTTGCTGGCGCGCATGGAGCGCGACGGCCTGGTCCAGCGCACGCCCGATCCGGCCGACGGCCGCAGCCGGCTGGTATCGCTGACGCCCGCGGCCCGGCGCAAGCTACCCCAGGGCAAGGCCCTGCTCGATGCGCAGGTGGACGAGGCGCTGGCCGGCTTTACGCCGCAGGAGGTGGAGCAGTTGGGCGCGATGCTGGTGCGCATCTGCGGCAATCTGGAGCGCATGGAAGCGTAGCCGCGCGCGAGCGGGGCGATGGGGCAGCCGGTGGGGCTAACATCGTGTTCATGAAAAGGCCATCCCGGAACCTGAACCGGCAGCGGACCCCGCAGCAACTGGTGCGCAGGGCGCTGCGTGCCTGGGACACCGACCGGGGCTGGAGTGCCATCGTCGAAATGCAGTTGCGCGCTTCTCTGCTGCTTCTGGACCTGGTGCGCTCACTTTGTGCGAGCCGCAGTTGGAGGCGCAGGGCCCTGGGCTTGCATGTCGCGTCACAGTTGCAGCGGCGCAGGCGTTCAGGCATGGGCGGAGCGATGGAATACGCCCTGGATGCCAGGCAGGCGCTGCTGCTGGCAGGCCTGATGGATTCGCACTCCGGCGTAGTCTGTGCCGCAGTGTCGGGTCTCGGGCATCGACCACATCCAGATGCTCTGGAGACCCTGGTGGCGTTGGCGAGGCATGCCGACAGTGCAATGCGTTGGAATGTCGCCGTATCGCTGGGTTGCTACCAGGATCCGGCCGCAATCGGCGCGTTGATCCAGCTGGCAACCGACGTGGACTCGGACGTGCGCGATTGGGCCACCTTCGGCCTTGGCACCTTGCAGAACGCCGACACGCCGGGCCTGCGCGAGGTCCTGTGGCGCAATCTGGGTGATGAAGATGAGGACGTCCGGGGTGAGGCCCTGGTGGGCCTGGCGGCACGGCAAGACCTGAGGGTGATCGACCACCTCTTGGCACAACTGGGGCCCGAATGCCGGGTTTATCAGCTGGATGCGGCAGAGCAATTGGCAAGCCCCTTGCTGCTGCCCGCACTCCAGGCCCTTGCGGATGGTTTGCAGGGCAGCGAGCGGGAGGGCTATTGGTTCGGATGTCTGCAGTCCGCCGTGGAGGCCTGCTCGCCGGCCTTGGCGCCGGATTCATTGGGTTGATGCAAGGGCAATGATTTAGCATGCTTCCATGAAGCTTCACGGATACTCAAAGGAAGGCCCGCAGGATATCGGTGCGTCCGCTGAATTGGCAGAGGTGACATTGGAGGCCAGCCCGCAGGAGTTGCGCGATATCGCCGCATTCTTCCTGTCGGCTGCAGATGAAATGGACCGAATGGGCGCGGCCTATGACCATTTGCACCTGGGAGATGCCATGCCCGAATTCAGAACCTCGCCGCATTTGACGGTGTTTCGATGGGTCTCGGAAAATGATGGGTGTTGAGCCCAAGACTCTCGCGCCAGTGCACTACCTGCACCTTTTACCGGGTGGTCAACTGCCGCTGGTCTCCAACTTCTTACCAAGCCGGGTGGTGGTGATTGCCGAGGTGGATGTGGCTCCCGCATGGCGGGCGCTTGCAAGCTCCTGGCTCGTGCGTTCAGGTTGCCTTTGCATGCTGGCCTGGGGCGAGCGTTGCGACCTGTGGGATGACGTGGTGGACTGGACCTTGCTGGGAGAATTCAAGTTTGGGGATATTCCGGAAGACCGATTCGTCATGACGTCCTGGCACGAAAATCAAACGCTCGACGAGGTTTTTGCCTACTGCAAGCAGTTGGTGCTTTTTGATTCCGTGCCGTTGGCGCAAACGGTGCTCCTGCACATTGCAAGGCAGCCCGCAGCGCAACGGATCATGGACGCTTACCTGCAGGCCTGAGGCCTGTCTGCGGTCTCCCCGATCAACGGTACTTCTGCTCCAGCGCATCCCACTCGCTCTTCTTCACCAGCCGCTGCCGCTCCGCAAACGGCGCCACCAGGGCCGGGTCCTCGTCGATGCGCTTCGTGTCGCGCAGCACCGTCAGCGCCTTTTGCATGCCGGCCACCGCGCCCTGCAGCGCGGCATTGGCATACAGCACGATGCCATAGCCCAGGTCGGCCAGTTCCTCGGCGCTGAAGATGGGCGTCTTGCCGCCGATCACCATGTTCATGAGCTGGGGCTTGCTGGCCAGGCGCCGGGGCAGGGCGCGGATCTCCTCGGCCGTGGTCACGGCCTCCACGAACAGAATATCGGCGCCTGCCTCGCCGAAGCGCTGGGCACGTTCCACGGCGGCTTCGAAGCCCTGGGTGGCGCAGGCGTCGGTGCGGGCCAGGATGAGGGTGTCGGGGTCGCGGCGGGCATCCACGGCCGCCTTGATCTTGCCCAGCATCTCGTCGGTACTGATCACCTCCTTGCCGTTGAAATGCCCGCAGCGCTTGGGGCTGACCTGGTCTTCGAGCTGGATGCAGTCGGCGCCTGCGCGCTCCAGGGTGCGCACCGCGTGGTAGGTGTTGAGCGCGTTGCCGAAGCCGGTGTCGGCGTCCACGATCAGCGGCAGCTCCACCGCATCGCGGATGCGTGCCGTGTGGTCTGCGATGTCGGTCAGGCCCATGAAGGCCTGGTCCGGCAGGCCGAACCACATATTGGTCACCCCGGCGCCGGTGACGTAGAGGGCCTCGAAGCCCAGGTCGGCCACCACGCGGGCCGACAGGGCGTTGAAGGCGTCGGGAACGAGGACGCCGCGGCGCGATTCGGCTACGGCTTTGAGGGTCTTGCGGGTGGACATGGATGGGTGAGGGGATGGGAGTCGGGATTGTTCTGCGAAGGGCGTCAGAAGGCGTCGCCAGGCACATGCACCCAGCCGCTCATGAGCACGCGGGCGCTGCGGCCCATTTGGGCCTTGGTCACCGTCCATTCGCCGTTGGATTGCCGGGTGGCTTCGGCGCCCACGCGCAGCGTGCCCGAGGGGTGGCCAAAGCGCACGGCGCTGCGCGGCCCGCCACCGGCGGCCCGATTCACCAACGTGCCCGGGATGGCGGCGGCGGTAGCGATGGCCACGGCAGCCGTGCCCATCATGGCGTGGTGCAGTTTGCCCATGGACAGGGCGCGCACCAGCAGGTCCACATCGGCGGCGGCCACGGCCTTGCCGCTCGATGCGGTGTAGCTGGCGGGCGGCGCGACGAAGGCCACCTTGGGCGTGTGCTGGAGCCGGGCGGCATCCTCTATCTGAGCGATAAGCCCCATGCGCACGGCGCCATGGGCGCGGATGGCCTCGAAGCGCGCGAGCGCGGCGGGGTCGCCGTTGATCGCATCTTGCAGCTCGGTGCCGGTGTAGCCGAGGTCCGCGGCATTGACGAAGATGGTGGGGATACCTGCATTGATCAGGGTGGCACGCAGCGTGCCCACGCCCGGCACAGCGAGCTCGTCCACCACATTGCCGGTGGGGAACATGGCGCCGCCCGCACCGTCCTCGTTGGCCGCCGGGTCCATGAATGCGAGCTGCACCTCGGCCGCGGGAAAGGCCACGCCATCGAGTTCGAAATCGCCGGTTTCCTGCACCGCCCCGCTGCTGATGGGCACGTGGGCGACGATGCTCTTGCCGATGTTGGCCTGCCAGATGCGCACCGTGGCGATGCCGTTGTGCGGCACACGGGCGGCATCCACCAGCCCGTTGGCGATGGCGAACGGCCCCACGGCGGCCGACAGGTTGCCGCAGTTGCCGCTCCAGTCGACAAAGGCCGAGTCGATGGCCACCTGGCCGAAGAGGTAGTCCACGTCGTGGCCGGGCCGGGTTGTGGGTGCGAGGATCACCACCTTGCTGGTGCTCGACGTGGCGCCGCCCATGCCGTCGGTCTGCTTGCCATAGGGGTCGGGGCTGCCGGCCACGCGCAGCAGCAGGGCGTCGCGTGCGGTGCCCGGTGCCTGGGCTGCGGCAGGCAGGTCTTGCAGGCGAAAGAACACGCCCTTGCTGGTGCCGCCGCGCATATAGGTGGCGGGGATCTTGATCTGGGGTGGGTGGGGCATGTCAGGCAACCGGTGGCTGGGAGGTGGAAGCAAGAAAGTCTTGTGCAAACCGCTGCAGCACGCCGCCGGCCTCGTAGATCGAGGCTTCCTCGGCGGTGTCCAGGCGGCAGGTCATCGGCACATCGATGCGCTCGCCGCCCTTGCGCCGCACCACCAGCACGAGGTTGGCGCGCGGGCGGCGTTCGCCCACCACATCGTACGTCTCCGTGCCATCGAGGCCGAGGGTCAGGCGGTTGGTGCCGGGCTTGAACTCCAGCGGCAGCACGCCCATGCCGATCAGGTTGGTGCGGTGGATGCGCTCGAAGCCTTCGGCCGCGATTGCCTCCACCCCCGCCAGGCGCACGCCCTTGGCCGCCCAGTCGCGCGACGAGCCCTGGCCATAGTCGGCGCCAGCGATGATGATCAGCGGCTGGCCGCGCTGCATGTAGGCCTCGATGCCCTCCCACATGCGCACCACCTGGCCCTCGGGCTCGATGCGGGTGAAGGATCCCTTCTTCACCCGGCCATCCACCACGGCCATCTCGTTGACCAGCTGCGGGTTGGCAAAGGTCGCGCGCTGGGCCGTGAGGTGGTCGCCGCGGTGCGTGGCATAGGAGTTGAAGTCCTCCTCGGGCAGGCCCATTTTGTGCAGGTACTCGCCCGCCGCGCTGTCCATCAGGATGGCGTTGGAGGGCGAGAGGTGGTCAGTCGTGATGTTGTCGGGCAGCACAGCCAGCGGGCGCATGCCCTGCAAAGTGCGCGCACCCGCCAGCGCGCCTTCCCAGTAGGGAGGGCGGCGGATGTAGGTGCTCTGTGGGCGCCAGTCGTACAGCGGGCTCACGGCCGCTTCGCCGCTGGCCGCCTGCAGCCGGAACATGGGCTCGTACACGCGGCGGAAATGCTCGGGCTTGACGCTCTGTGCCACGATGGCGTCGATCTCCGCATCGCTGGGCCAGATGTCCTTGAGCGTCACGGGGCGGCCCTCGGCGTCCGTGCCGAGCACGTCCTTTTCGATGTCGAAGCGCACCGTGCCCGCGATCGCATAGGCCACCACCAGCGGCGGCGATGCGAGGAAAGCCTGTTTTGCATAGGGGTGGATGCGCCCGTCGAAATTGCGGTTGCCCGAGAGCACGGCCGTGGCGTACAGGTCGCGCTCGATGATCTCCTGCTGGATCGCCGGGGCCAGCGCGCCCGACATGCCGTTGCAGGTGGTGCAGGCAAAGGCCACGATGCCGAAGCCGAGTTGCTCCAGCTCGGCCAGCAGCCCGGCGTCCTCCAGGTACAGCTGCACGGCCTTGGAGCCGGGCGCCAGGGACGACTTGACCCAGGGCTTGCGCACCAGGCCCCGGGCATTGGCATTGCGCGCCAGCAAGCCGGCGGCGATCACGTTGCGCGGGTTGCTGGTGTTGGTGCAGCTGGTGATGGCAGCGATGATGACCGCGCCGTCGGGCATCTGGCCGGGCGGCTCGGTCCACGGCGCGGCAATGCCGCGTGCCGCCAGGTCGCTTGTGGGCAGGCGCTTGTGCGGGTTGGAGGGCCCGGCCATGCTGCGCACCACGCGGGACAGGTCGAACGACAGCACGCGCTCGTACTCGGCCGTGGCCAGGGCATCGGCCCACAGGCCGGTTGCCTTGGCATAGGTCTCTACCAGCCGCACCTGCTCCGCTTCACGGCCCGTGAGGCGCAGGTAGGCGATGGTCTGCTCGTCGATGTAGAACATCGCCGCCGTGGCGCCGAACTCGGGCGTCATGTTGGAGATGGTGGCCCGGTCGCCCAGGGTCAGCGCCGAGGCGCCGGCGCCGAAGAACTCCAGGTAGGCGCCCACCACCTTCTGCTGGCGCAGGAACTCGGTGAGGGCCAGCACGGTGTCGGTGGCGGTGATGCCGGGCTGCGGCCGGCCGGTCAGTTCCACACCGATGATGTCGGGCAGGCGCATCCAGGAGGCACGGCCCAGCATCACGCTCTCGGCCTCGAGCCCGCCCACGCCGATGGCGATGACGCCAAGTGCATCCACGTGTGGGGTGTGGCTGTCGGTGCCCACCAGCGTGTCGGGGTAGGCCACGCCACCCTGGGCATGTACCACCGGCGACATCCGCTCAAGGTTGATCTGGTGCATGATGCCGTTGCCCGGCGGGATCACCTCGACGTTCTTGAACGCCTTCTTCGTCCACTCGATGAAGTGGAAGCGGTCCTCGTTGCGCCGGTCCTCGATGGCGCGGTTCTTGGCAAAGGCCTCGGGGTCGTCGCCGCCAAACTCCACGGCCAGCGAATGGTCCACGATGAGCTGGGTGGGCACCACCGGGTTCACTTGGGCCGGGTCGCCACCTCTGTCGGCAATCGCATCGCGCAGGCCGGCCAGGTCCACCAGCGCCGTCTGGCCCAGGATGTCGTGGCACACCACGCGCGCCGGAAACCACGGAAAGTCCAGGTCGCGCCGGCGCTCGATCAGCTGGCGCAGCGATGCTTCCAGGGTGGCAGGGTCAGAGCGGCGCACCAGGTTCTCGGCATGCACGCGCGAGGTGTAGGGCAGGTGCGCCCAGGCGCCGGGCTCCAGGGCGTCGACCGCTTCGCGGGCGTCGAAATAGTCCAGCGCAGTGCCGGGCAGGTTCTTGCGGTAATTGGTGTTCATGGACGTGGGGTAGGGCGGTTCGCTTCCTGTGGAATCTACTTGCGCTCGTTGATGGGCACGAAGGCCAGGTCTTCGGGCCCGGTGTAGTGGGCGCTCGGGCGGATGATCTTGTTGTCGATGCGCTGCTCGATGATGTGCGCCGCCCAGCCGCTGGTGCGCGCAATGACGAACAGCGGTGTGAACATGGCCGTGGGCACGCCCATCATGTGGTAGCTCACGGCGCTGAACCAGTCGAGGTTGGGGAACATCTGCTTGGCCTCCCACATCACCGACTCAAGCCGCTCCGCGATGTCGAACATCTTGGTGCTGCCCGCGTCCTGCGACAGCTGGCGCGCCACGCGCTTGATGACCTCGTTGCGCGGGTCGCTCACGGTGTAGACCGGGTGGCCAAATCCGATCACCACCTCCTTGGCCTCCACGCGGCGGCGGATGTCGGCCTCGGCTTCGTCGGCGTTGTCGTAGCGCTTCTGGATCTCGAAGGCCACCTCGTTGGCGCCGCCATGCTTGGGCCCGCGCAGCGCGCCGATGGCGCCGGTGATGCACGAGTACATGTCGCTGCCTGTGCCGGCCACCACGCGCGCGGTGAAGGTGGAGGCGTTGAACTCATGCTCCGCATACAGGTTCAGCGAGGTGTGCATGGCGCGCTCCCACGCGGCCGATGGTTTCTTGCCATGCAGCAGGTGCAGGAAATGCGCGCCGATGGAGTCGTCGTCCGTCTCCACCCCGATGCGCTTGCCCTGGGTGGACCAGTGGTACCAGTACAGCAGCATGGAGCCGAGCGATGCCATCAGCCGGTCGGCGATGTCGCGTGCGCCGGGCGTGTGGTGCCCGTCCTTCTCGGGCAGCACGCAGCCCAGGGCCGATACGCCCGTGCGCATCACGTCCATGGGGTGGCTGCTGGCGGGCAGCTGCTCCAGCGCCTCCTTCACGTTGGCCGGCAGGCCGCGCAGGGCCTTCAGGCGCCCCTTGTAGGCGCGCAGCTCTGCCGTGGTGGGCAGCTTGCCGTGCACGAGCAGGTGGGCGATTTCCTCGAACTCGCAGACATCGGCGATGTCCAGGATGTCGTAGCCGCGGTAGTGCAGGTCGTTGCCCGTGCGGCCCACGGTGCACAACGCCGTGTTGCCAGCGGTCACGCCCGAGAGGGCGACGGATTTTTTGGGCTTGAAGCCGGTGGCGAGGGTGTCGCTCATGCTGGCAGTCTCCTGTTGTTGGATAGATCGGTAGGGAAAGATGGCAATGGGTCAGATGCGCCGAGGCCTGCCATCGCAGTCCACTGCCACCATCTCGAAGGCGCCGCGCAGCGCGGGCTGCTGGTGGCCGGTGTGCAGGTTCTCGGCGCTGCCGCTGACCTCCACGGTCATGGAGCTGTTGCCGGTGCGCACGACTTCTGCGGTCAGCCGCAGCGCCTGGCCCTGGGGCACGGGCGCCATGAACTGCACGTCGCTGCAGCGCGCCATCACCACGGCGCAGCGCGCATGGCGGCTGGCCGTGACGAAGGCCGCCTGGCCCATCAGCAGCAGGGCCTGGCCGCCGAACAGCGTGCCGTAGTGGTTGGTGCGGCCGGGAAACACCATTTCCGTGAAATGCATGGGCTGGTGCAGGGCGCTGGTTTGTTGCATGATTCGCAATGTACGCAAGCCCATATCCCACGTACAGGGCTGAATTGGCGAATGATTGCGAAGAAAAAATGGATGAATTGCGAATCTTGCGAATGAGTGGCTCAGAGATGGTCGCGCGATGAAGAAGACCTTCATGGGCGTGCGTCTGCGCCGCCTGCGCGAAGAGCGCGGCATGACTCAGATCGCATTGGCGCGCGCGCTCGACCTGTCGGCCAGCTACCTCAACCAGCTCGAGCAGAACCAGCGGCCGCTCACCGTGCCGGTGCTGCTCAAGATCAATGCCGTGTTCGGCGTGGACGTGCAGCGCTTTTCCGACGACGACGAGGCGCGCCTGATCACCGGCTTGCGCGAGGTGCTGGCGGACACGCCCTCCGAGCCGGGCATGGAAGGCCAGGCCGTGTCCCTGGCCGAGATCCGCGAACTGGCCTCGGGCATGCCTGCCGTGGCGCGCACCCTGCTGGCCCTGCACCAGCGCCACCGCCAGGCGCTGGAGCGGCTCGATGCCCTGGGCGCCCAGTGGGGCGACGGGCGCAGTGGAGCGCTGGCAAGCGCCAGCCATCAGCCCATGGCCTACGAGGAGGTGCGCGACTTCTTCTTTGCCCGCCACAACCACATCGCCGAGCTCGACGACGCGGCCGAGCGGCTGGCGGCCGACTGGGCGCTGCAGCCCGGCCGGGCCGACGAGGGGCTGGCGCGCCGCCTGCAGGCTGCCCATGGCGTGCATGTGGCCATGGCGGCAGAGCTGCCGGGCGGGGCGCAGCGCCACTATGACCCCGGCAGCGGGGTGCTGCAACTGGCCCGGGTGCTCGAAGCCGGGCAGCGCGCCTTCCAGATGGCAACGCAACTGGCCTTCCTGGAGATGGGCCCCGAACTGCGTCGCCTGGCCGACGGGGCTGGCCTGTCGGGCGACCAGGCGCGGGCACTGGCACGCATCGGCCTGGCCAACTACTTCGCGGGCGCCTTGCTGCTGCCCTACACCGCCTTCCTGCGCGCAGCCGAGGCGGTGCGCTACGACATCGACCGGCTGGGCCACCTGTTCGGCGTGGGCTTCGAGACGGTGTGCCACCGCCTGTCCACCCTGCAGCGGCCCAGCGCGCGCGGCGTGCCCTTCTTCTTCGTCCGCGTGGACCGGGCGGGCAACATTTCCAAGCGCCAGTCGGCCACGCATTTTCACTTCAGCAAGATCGGCGGCACCTGCCCGCTGTGGAACGTGTACGAGGCCTTTGCCCAGCCCGGGCGCATCGTGCCGCAACTGGCACGCATGCCCGACGGCCGGGCCTACCTGTGGGTGGCGCGCACCGTCACGCGCGGCGGTGGCGGGGCAGGGGGCTGGGGCGCGCCGGGCAAGGAGTTCTCGGTGGCTCTGGGCTGCGACGTGCGCCATGCCGCGCAGCTCGTGTACTCGCGCGGCCTGAACCTGGCCGACCCCGAGGCGGCCGTGCCCATCGGCATGGGCTGCAAGGTCTGCGAGCGCGAGGCCTGCCCGCAGCGCGCGTTTCCGCCCATCGGCCGGGCGCTGGATGTGAATGAGAATCGAAGCCGTTTTGCGCCCTACCCGGTGATCGGTGGGTGATCCTCGGGGGCGACAAAAAAACCCGCCCTTGGTGTTGCATAAACGGTACGGCAAAAACAGCGGCGTTGTTACAAGATGTGGACCCTTGCATGCCGGATGAGGGGCCGAATCCCGCTATCCTCAGGGGCTGTTGCGGCAGTGCCCTGGTACGCCGTGTGCAACCCTGTCTGGCTTTCGCTGACTCCCTGCTCTGAATGGCTTTGCTACCCCTCAACGGCTTCTACCGGCATTGGTTGCCTGGCCTGGGCGTGGCTGCGGCTGGCTTGCTGCTGAGCTTCGGCCTGGCGCGGCAGCAGGCCGATGCCACCGATGCCGTGGCCAAGGCGCGCCTCACGCAGGAGACACGGCTGTTCACCGACGCGCTGGTCCAGCGCATCGCTACGCACACCGAAATCGTGCATGGCCTGCGCGGACTGTTTTCTGCCAATCCAAAGCTCACGCGGGCCGAGTTCGAACAGGTGGCCAGCGAGCTCGACATCTCCGAGCGCTACCCCGGCGTGCGCAACCTGTCGTTCACACGCCGGGTGGCGCTGGCCGAGAAAGCCGACTACGAAGCCCGTGTGCGGGGCGACACCTCGATCAACCCCGCCGGCTATCCCGAGTTTTCGATCCGTCCGCCCGGCGAGCGCCCCGAGTACTTCGTAGCCGAGTACCTGTGGCCCATGAAGGGCAACGAGGCCGTGCTGGGCCTCGACATCAGTGCCCAGCCCACCAACCTGGCGGCCATGCAGTACAGCCGTGACAGCGGCCACACTGTGGCCTCGGCCCCGTTCGACCTGGTGCAGGAGCAGACACACCGCACGGCCTTCGTGATCCGCGTGCCAGTGTTCGACCGTTCGGGTGTGACCGATCTCAAGCCGCAGGTGTTCATCGGGGCCGTGGCCGCCACCATCCGGGTCTATGACCTGGTGCGCTTCATGCGCGGCGAGGGCCTGCTCAATGGCATAGCGGTCTCCATCACCGACCAGGGGCCCTCCCGCCCCGGCGCCACCGACACCACGGTGCGCGTGCTGCTGCCGCCCACCGCAGAGGCCTTGCCGGGCTCGGTGCCCTATGAGCGCGACATCCTGGTGCACGACCGGCGCTGGCGCCTGCGCTTCATGCCCACGCAGTCACTGCTGTCGCTCTCCGAGCGCAGCCTGCCCTGGGCGGCAGGGGCTTCGGGGGCCCTGGTGTCGTTGCTGCTGGCGGCACTGGTCACGCTGCTGGCGCGCCAGCGCACGCAGGCCCTGGCGCGTGCGCAGGTGTCTGACGAGGCCCGGCGCGAAAGTGAAGACCGCTTTCGCGCCCTGTTCAACCAGGCCGCCGTGGGTGTGGCGCAGATCGATACCCAAAGCGGGCGCTTCGTGCGCATCAACCAGAAATACTGCGACATCCTGGGCTACTCGGTGCCGGAGATGCGTGCGCTCGATTTCCGGGCCATCAGCCAGCCCGGGGACCTGGCGCTCGATCTGGCCCAGATGGAGCGCCTCAAGTCCGGCGAGATCCACGAGTTCCGCATGGAAAAGCGGTACTTCCACAAGAACGGCTCCGAGATCTGGGTGGACCTGACGGTTTCGCCCATGTGGACGCCGGGCACTGCACCCGACTTCCACATGGCCGTGGTGCAGGACATCAGCGAGCGCAAGCGCATGGAGCACACGCTGCGCGGCAACGAGGCGCACCTGCGCGGCATTCTGCAGCGCCTGCCCATGGGGCTGTGCCTGGTGCAAAAGGACGGCACCATCTCGTTTCGCAACGAGCGCTTCCTGCAGATCTGCGGCTATACCGCCCAGGACGTGCCCAATGTGGACGTGTGGTGGCAAAAGACCTACCCCGACCCCGAGGAGCGCGAGGTGATGCGCAATGCCTGGCGCGAGGAGCGCCAGCGCGCGGACGACAGCGACGGCATCATCGCCGCCGCCGAATACCACTTTCTGTGCCGCGACGGCGTGGTGCGCCCGGTGGAGGTGGCCGGCGTGCGCATCGGGGACGACCACCTCGTCACCCTGCAGGACCTGAGCCAGCGCAAGGCGGCCGAGCATGAAATCAAGAATCTGGCCTACTATGACCCGCTGACGCAGTTGCCCAACCGCCGCCTGCTCATCGACCGGCTGCAGCAGGCATTGGCCACCAGCGCGCGCCACCAGAGCCACGGCGCGCTGCTGCTGCTCGACCTCGACAACTTCAAGACCCTGAACGAGACCCAGGGCCACGACAAGGGCGACACCTTGCTGCTGCAGGTGGCCAACCGTCTGCGCGCCTGCGTGCACGAAGACGACACCGTGGCGCGCCAGGGCGGCGACGAATTCGTGGTGTTGCTCGAAGACCTGGGCGCCACGCCCGAGGAGGCCGCCGCACGCTGCGAGGAGGCCGGCCAGCGCATTCTGGCCGTGCTGCGTGAACCTTACGCCATTGGCGCCGAGGCGCACCACAGCTCGCTGAGCATGGGCGTGACCCTGTTCAGCGGCGTGCGCGAGACGGTGGACGAGCTGCTGCGCCGCGCCGACCTGGCCATGTACCAGGCCAAGTCGGCAGGCCGCGACACGCTGCGCTTTTACGACCCCCAGATGCAGGCTGCCGTGAGCGCCCGCGCGGCCATGGAGCTGGACATGCGCGTGGGCATGGCCCAGGGCCAGTTCGAGCTGTACTACCAGGCGCAGATCGACCAGGGCCGCATCACCGGTGCCGAGGCGCTGCTGCGCTGGCGCCACCCGCGCGACGGCTTCGTCTCGCCGGCACAGTTCATTCCGCTGGCCGAGGAGAACGGCCTGATCCTGCCGCTGGGCGAATGGGTGCTGCAGGTGGCCTGCCAGCGGCTGGCCCGCTGGGCACATGAACCCGCCCTGGCGGGTCTGGGCCTGGCCGTGAACGTGAGCCCGCGGCAGTTCCACCAGAGCGGCT
The DNA here is from genome assembly GCF_964253305.1 of Acidovorax sp. LjRoot66. Lineage (NCBI taxonomy): Bacteria > Pseudomonadati > Pseudomonadota > Betaproteobacteria > Burkholderiales > Comamonadaceae > Acidovorax > Acidovorax sp. LjRoot66. Next base: position 4,319,646 of record NZ_CAXUQU020000001.1, on the reverse strand, counting down.
TCGTGGCCCAGGTGCTGGCCGCGCTGGCGGGTGCTGGCGCCGACGGCAACCGCCTCAAGCTGGAAATGACCGAGGGCCTGCTGCTCTCGGACGTGGAAGACACCATCGCCAAGATGGGCCAGCTCAAGGCCTATGGGGTCGGTTTTTCGCTGGACGACTTCGGCACCGGGTACTCGTCGCTGTCCTACCTCAAGCGGCTGCCGCTGGACCAGCTCAAGATCGACCAGAGCTTCGTGCGCGACGTGCTCACCGACCCCAACGACGCGGCCATCGCCCGCACCGTGGTGGCGCTGGGCACCAGCCTGGGCCTGCGCGTGATCGCCGAAGGCGTGGAGACCGAGGCCCAGCGCGAGTTCCTGGCGCGCAACAACTGCCATGCCTGGCAGGGTTATCTGCTCAGCCCTCCTTTGCAGGTGGCCGAGTTCGAGGAATTGGTGCGCCGGCATAACGCCCCGGGCCTGCCCCTGGCATGAGCTTGCCACCGGCTGCACAAGCCCTTTGCACCATCTGACCCGCGCCATGCTTTTCAATACGAGGCGATCGCAGCGCCAGGCCCAGCCACCTCCCGAGGCGTTCGATGCCCAGCGCGAGAAGTCGGCCATTGCCGAAATGCTGCTCAAGAGTTCTGCCAAGCTGATCCTCGGGCGGGGCGAGCTGGAGATCATCCGCGGCATCTGCCAGGCGATCGTCGAGGTCACGCCCCATATCCGCCTGGCCTGGACCTGGTTCGGCCCTTCGGACACGCAATCCATCCGCCCCCAGGTGTTCGCCGGCCCGGCGGTCGCATATGCCGAGGCACTGCACATCGAGCGCAACCTGCTCACGCAGATCGGCCCGGCCTTCTCCACCCTGGACGGCAAGCCTGCGCAGGCCTTCACGGTGTCGCAGTATTCGCTGTACGGCCCGTGGCGCGAGGCCGCGCGCGAGCATGGCATCCGCCACGTGTTGGCATTGCCGATCCGCTCCACCTTCAATGGCTACAGCGGCATGTTCGTGCTGTATGCAGACCGCGATGGCTACTTCGACGACCTGGGGGTGGGGCTCTTCTCGGGGCTGGCCGAGCTGTTCGGCTCGCTCATGACGGTGGCCGCCGAGCGTGTTGAGCTGGAACGCGCGGCCTACCACGATGCGCTCACCGGCCTGCTCAACCGGCACGCCCTGGACCTGATCGACCGGCGGCTGTACCGCACCTCGCTGTTCGAGCCGGCCTCGTCCATCCTGATGCTGGACCTGGACCATTTCAAGAGCATCAACGACCGTTTCGGCCACGATGCGGGCGACGCGGCGCTGCAGGCCGTGGCCCGGGTGCTGCGGGACGCCCTGCGCCGGGGCGACGAGATCATCCGCTGGGGCGGTGAGGAATTTCTGGTCTGCCTGCCCCAGACCCCGCTGGCCGACGCCCTCAAGGTCGCCGAGAAGCTGCGCCGCGGGGTGGAGGGGGTCACCGAGCCCGAGCCGCTAAGCGTCTCCATCGGCGCCTGTGAGGTGCTTGCGATGCAGCACCTGGCGCAGGCCATCGCGCGCGCCGACCAGGCACTGTTCGACGCCAAATCCCAGGGGCGCAACCAGGTGCGCGTGGTGCAGTGAAACCCGCCTGGGCAGCGGTTCAAAATTGATAGCTGCCAGCGCTTGGCAGGCAAGCGATGGAGTCGGTATTTGTTAAATATTGCAGATGGATGCAGGGGGATTGTCTTCGAGGGGGCTCCCTGGCGCGGGAGCCGGCAGGCGGCGCGGTATCATCCCGCTCTATATTTGCCGGTATTTTTCCGTCTGGCGCCTGTGCGCCCCCTTGCGCCACTCCCATTTTTGCCCGCCCCCTGACACGTGCGTCTCACCTCCATCAAGCTTTCCGGCTTCAAGTCCTTCGCTGAGCCCACCAACTTCATGCTGCCGGGGCAACTCGTGGGCGTGGTGGGCCCCAACGGCTGCGGCAAGTCCAACATCATGGATGCGGTGCGCTGGGTGCTGGGCGAGAGCAAGGCCAGCGAGCTGCGTGGCGAGTCTATGCAGGACGTGATCTTCAGCGGCACCACCACCCGCAAGCAGGCCAGCCGCGCCAGCGTGGAGCTGGTGTTCGACAACTCCGACCACCGCGCCGGTGGCCAGTGGGGCCAGTACGGCGAGGTGGCGGTGCGCCGCGTGCTCACGCGCGACGGCACCAGCAGCTACTACCTCAACAACCAGCCCGTGCGCCGGCGCGACGTGCAGGACGTGTTTCTGGGCACGGGCCTGGGGCCGCGCGCCTACGCCATCATCGGCCAGGGCACCATCAGCCGCATCATCGAGTCGCGCCCCGAAGAGCTGCGCCTGTTCCTCGAAGAGGCTGCCGGCGTCTCCAAGTACAAAGAGCGCCGCCGCGAGACGGAAAACCGCCTCTCGGACACGCGGGAGAACCTCACGCGGGTGGAAGACATCCTGCGCGAGCTCAACGCCAACCTCGAAAAGCTCGAAAAGCAGGCCGAGGTGGCCGCCAAATACAACGCGCTGAACGCCGACGCCACGCTCAAGCAGCACCAGCAGTGGTTCTTGAAGCGCGCCGATGCCGAGGCCGACCAGGCCAAGGTGCGCCTGGATGGCCTGCAGGCCGTGAACGACCTCGAATCGCGCATGGCCGACCTGCGCGCCGTCGAGTCCGACCTCGAGACCATCCGCCAGGCGCACTATGCTGCGGGGGACCACGTCAACCAGGCCCAGGGCAAGCTCTACGAGGCCACGGCCGAAGTCGGTCGCCTGGAGGCCGAGATCCGCTACGTGGTGGAAGGCCGCCTGCGCGTGGAGCAGCGCCTGGTAACCCTGGCCGAGCAGATCGCCCAGTGGTCCGCGCGCAAGGAAGAGGCCGACATCGAGCTCGAAAACCTCGCCGGTGCCGGTGTGGACGCCGAGGAGCGCGCCGAGCTGCTGGCCGCCCAGGTGGAAGAGCAGGCCATGCAGCTGCCCGACCTCGAAGACGCCCTGCGCCAGGCGCAAAGCCGCACCTCCGAGCAGCGCGCCAGCGTGGTCCAGGTGCAGCAGCAGATCGGCGTGCTGGCCGCCGAGCAGCGCAGCATCGACGAGCAAAGCCGCCAGTTCGATGGCCGCTACGAGCGCCTGCGCGCCGACCGCAATGCCCTGGCCGCGCCCGACGAGGCGCGCCTGGCCAACCTGCAGGAACAACTGGACGAGGCCCAGGAACTGGCCGAGACCACCGAGGCCCGCCTGGCCGAGCTGCAGGAGGCCGTGCCGCAGCTGGACGACGACCGCCGCGCCCGCCAGCAGGCCGTGAACAGCGAAAGCGCGCGCCAGGCCGACCTGTCGGCCCGCATGGAGGCCCTCAAAGCCTTGCAGGAAAAGGTCAAGACCGATGGCAAGCTGCGCCCCTGGCTGGCCAAGCACGGCCTCGATAGCCTGCAGGGCCTGTGGAGCCGCATCCACATCGAACCGGGCTGGGAAAACGCGCTTGAAGCCGCGCTGCGCGAGCGCCTGGCCGCACTCGAAGTCGGGCGCCTGGACATGGTGCGCGGCTTCCTGGGCTCGGGCGGCACCGATGCGCCGCCGGCGCGCCTGGCGTTCTACAGCATGCCTTCCGCCGGCACGCCCGAAGCCGCTTCGCCGCATGCGCGCCTGTCCGACCTGCTGCGCCTGAACGACGCCGGCCTGCGCGCCGTGCTGGTCGACTGGCTGCAGGGCTGCTATACCGCCCCCACGCTCGATGAAGCGCTGAACCGCCGCAGCACGCTGCTACCGGGCGAGGTAGTCTTTGTGCCTTCGGGCCATGCCGTCAGCGCGCACAGCGTGAGCTTCTATGCCCAGGACTCCGAGCAGTCGGGCATGCTGGCCCGTGCGCAGGAGATCGAGCACCTGGAGAAGGAGCTGCGCGCCCAGGCCCTGATCGCTGAGGAATCGCGCACCGCCCTGGTCCGTGCCGAGGCCGCATATGCTGACGCATCGCAGCGCCTGGTGGGTGCCCGCCGCGAGGCCACCGAGGCCCAGGGCCGGGCCCATGAGCTGCAGGTGGAGACCCTGCGCCTGACCCAGCTGGCCGAGCAGACGCGTGCGCGCAGCGCACAGATCGGCGCCGACATCGCCGAGATCGAGGCGCAATTGGCTGACCTGCAGGAGCGCCGCGTGGCCGCCGAGGCCCGCTTCGAAGAGCTGGACATGCAGCTGGCCGACAGCCAGGAGCGCGAGGCCCAACTGGGCGACCGCGTGATCGAGGCCGAGCGCAAGCTGGCCGCCTGCCGCGAGCAGCAGCGCACGCTGGAGCGCCAGGCGCAGGAGGCCACCTTTTCGCAGCGCAGCCTGGAGGCGCGCCGCGGCGAACTCAACCGCTCCATCGAGACGGCGAACCAGCAGGCCGCCTCGCTCACCGACGAGCAGCAGCGCGCCCGCGACGAACTGGCCCGCCTGTCCGACGCGGCCGCCCAGGGCGGCCTGCAGGCCGCGCTGGACGTGAAGATGGAGCGCGAGAAGGCCCTGTCTGCCCAGCGTGGCGAGTACGACGACCTGACCGCCAAGCTGCGCGCCAGCGACGAGCGGCGCATGCAGCTCGAGCGCGCGCTCGATCCGCTGCGCGCGCGCATCACCGAATACCAGCTCAAGGAGCAGGCCGCGCGCCTGGGCCTGGAGCAGTACACCACCTTGCTCGCCGATGCCCAGGCCGACCTGGAGGCCGTGGCCCAGTCGATCGCCGACGGCAACGTGCGCGTCTCTGGCCTGCAGGGCGAAATCGACCGCCTGCACCGCGAGATCGCGGCCCTGGGCGCGGTGAATCTGGCGGCGCTGGACGAGCTCAAGCTGGCCAGCGAGCGCAAGATCTTCCTGGATGCGCAGACGGCCGACCTGACCGAGGCCATGAACACGCTCGAAGACGCGATCCGCAAGATCGACGGCGAAACGCGCCAGTTGCTCTCGGGTACCTTCGACACCGTCAACGGCCATTTCGGGCGCATGTTCCCCGAGCTGTTCGGGGGTGGCCAGGCCCGGCTCATCATCACCGGCGACGAAATCCTCGACTCCGGCGTGCAGGTGATGGCCCAGCCCCCGGGCAAGAAGAACCAGACCATCCACCTGCTGTCGGGTGGCGAGAAGGCGCTCACGGCGATTGCGCTGGTGTTCGCCATCTTCCAGCTCAACCCCGCACCGTTCTGTCTGCTGGACGAGGTGGACGCGCCGCTGGACGACGCCAACACCGAGCGCTATGCCAAGCTGGTCTCCAGCATGAGCAAGAGCACGCAGTTCCTGTTCATCAGCCACAACAAGATCGCCATGGAAATGGCCGAACAACTGATCGGCGTGACCATGCAGGAGCAGGGCGTCTCGCGCATCGTGGCAGTGGACATGGAATCGGCCCTTTCGATGGCCGATGCATGACATGATGACCAAGACAAGCTTCCGCAGCCTTCCCGCCGGGCACGGACCGGACCGAGATCTATGAGCACATTGCAACTGAGTCTGGCGATCATCGGCGGCCTGGTGCTGGCCCTCATCGTGGCCTACAACGCCTGGACGTCGCACCGCAACGCGCCGCGGCGCGCCTCGCCCGAGGAGCCCGAGCACGGGGCCGACCCGGCGCTGCGCCAGGAGCCCGGTTTCGATGCCGGTGCCACCCAGCTCACGGCGGCGGAACTGGACAGCCTGGACCGCGGACCCGACCCCTCGGTGCACACGGTGGACGTGCTCGATGCGCTGCAGATGCCGGTGCCGCCGATGTCGCTGGAGCGCCGGCCGGGGCTCGACCCGCTGATCGACGTGATCGCCACCTTGCAGCCCGAGCTCATCGTTTCGGGCGATGCCGCGCTGGCCGCCATGCCGCCCACCCGCCGCGCGGGCAGCAAGCCCTTTGCCATCGAAGGCTACAACGAAGCCACCCAGCAGTGGGAGACGCCGTCGCCCGGCCAGCGCTACCAGAGCTTCCAGGCTGGCGTGCAGCTGGCCAACCGCATGGGCGCGCTCAACGAGATCGAATACTCCGAATTCGTGGTCAAGGCCCAGGCCTTTGCCGATGCGGTGAACGCCGCCCCCGACTTTCCCGACATGCTGCAGGAAGTGGCCCGTGCCCGCGAGCTCGACCAGTTCGCCAGCGACCACGATGCGCAACTGGCCTTCATGCTGCGCGCGCGCCAGGCCGCCTGGAGCCCCGGCTACATCCACCAGAACGCCGCGCGCCTGGGCTTCGTGTCCGGCGCCATGCCGGGCCGCCTGGTGCTGCCCACGGGCAGCCCGGGCCTGCCGCCGCTGCTCACCCTGGGCTACGACACGCAGGCCGCACTGGCCGATGACCCGGACCAGTCCGCCATCCGCGACGTGACGCTGAGCCTGGATGTCTCCCAGGTGCATCGCGGCGAACAGCCGTTCACGCGCCTGCGCGAAGTGGCCTCAGCGCTGTGCGAGGCCATGGACGGCGTGCTCTGCGACCAGAACGGCCACCCGCTGCCCGCCATGGCCATGGACCCGATCGCGGCCGACCTGGAGCTGCTGTACGACCAGCTCGACGGGCGCGAGCTGTCGGCCGGCTCGGTGCTGGCGCGGCGCCTGTTCAGCTGAGTGGCCGGGCATCCCGGGCCGAAAGGAGATCCCATGCGCTGGTGGCACGTGCTGTTTCCGCAGGTGGTGGAAACGCCCCAGGGGCTGTTTCGCCCCTCGAACCGTTTCATCGACTACGGCTTGCCCGCGATCGGCTTTCTGGTCATCGTGGGCATGTTCCTCAGGGCATCCCTGGCAGGCCGGACCAATTATTTCATCCTGGGGTATCTGGGCTTCGTCATTGCATCGGTGGCCTTGGCCTGGCGCGCACGGCGCAAGTTCGGACCCATGGGGCAGCCGCTGGTGCGCATTGATGGCGCAGGGATCTACCTGAGCATGCCCCAGAATGTGCGCCCGGGCCACGTGCAGGTGCCGCTGGCGGACATCCGGGCGCTCGTGGTCAAAGGCACGCCTGGCCTGCGCAGCTATGTGTTCGAGCGCCATGCGGGCGAGCCCATCGAGGTGCGCCCGGGGCTTGGGCGCCTTGACGCCCGAGTTATCGATTTCCTGCAGCGCGCCATGCCCGCCGCCATTCCTGTAACCGTGCAGGAGCCTCCTACTTTCCTGGGTGCCATCCGTGGTGACTGATTCCAATCCCTCCGCAGCCAGTGCGCTGTCCCTGCAACCGGCCGAGGCCGTCGACGCGCTGCGCGACCAGCTCAACCGCTGGGCCCACCAGTACTACGTACTTGACGAGCCCACGGTGCCCGATGCCGAGTACGACCGGGTGTTCCGTGAGCTGCAGGCGCTGGAAGAGGCGAACCCCGACCTCATCACCCCCGATTCGCCCACGCAGCGCGTGATCGGTGGCGTGGCGGATGGCCTGGCCCCGGTGCGCCATGCCGTGCCCATGCTCAGCATCCACACCGAGACAGATACCGAGGCCACGGGCGCCCAGGCCTTCGATGCCCGCGTGCGCCGCGAGCTGGGCCTGGCCGAGTCCGACCCTGCCATCGAGTACGTGGCCGAGCCCAAGTTCGACGGCCTGGCCATGAGCCTGCGCTACGAAGGCGGCCGCCTGGTGCAGGCTGCCACGCGCGGCGACGGCGAGGTGGGCGAGGACGTGACGCACAACATCCGCCGCATCCGCCAGATCCCTTTGATCCTGCCGGCCGGCGTGCCGCCGCTGCTCGAAGTGCGTGGCGAGGTCTACATGCGCCGCGCCGATTTCGATGCCTTGAACGAACGCCAGCGCGAGCAGGGCGGCAAGACCTTCGTGAACCCGCGCAACGCCGCGGCGGGTGCGGTGCGCCAGCTCGATTCGGACATCTCGGCCCGGCGCCCGCTGAGCTTTTTCGCCTACGGCCTGGGCGCCACCACGCCGGTGAACGAAGGCGGCCAGGCCTTCATCACGCACTACGAGATGCTGCAGACCCTCAAGGAGTGGGGCTTCCCGGTGGCGGCGCAGGTGCAGATCGCCAAGGGCGCGGCCGAGCTCGTGGCCTTTCATCAGAAGGTGGGCGCCTCGCGCGACCAGCTGCCCTACGACATCGACGGCGTGGTCTACAAGGTCAACCGCCTGGACCTGCAGCGCGACCTGGGCTTCAAGACCCGCGAGCCGCGCTGGGCCGTGGCCCACAAGTACCCTGCGCAGGAGATGGCCACGCGCGTGGAGGGCATCGACATCCAGGTCGGGCGCACCGGCAAGCTGACCCCTGTGGCGCGCCTGGCGCCGGTGTTCGTGGGCGGGGTCACGGTGACCAATGCCACGCTGCACAACCTGTTCGAGATCCGCAAGAAGCAGGTGCGCGTGGGTGACACGGTGATCGTGCGCCGCGCGGGCGACGTGATCCCCGAGGTGGTGGGCGTGATGCCTGGCCAGCGCCCGGCCTATGTGCCCAATTTCCGCATGCCGCGCCAGTGCCCCGTGTGCGGCAGCGACGTGGTGCGCGAGCCCGGCGAGGCCAACCACCGCTGCACCGGCGGCCTGTTCTGCGCCGCGCAGCGCAAGGAGGCCATCCTGCACTTTGCCGCACGCCGCGCCATGGACATCGAGGGCCTGGGCGACAAGCTGGTGGACCAACTGGTCGAGGCCAACGTGATCCGCACGCTGCCCGACCTGTACCGCCTGGGGCTCACTTCGCTGGTGGCGCTGGAGCGCATGGCGGAAAAATCGGCCCAGAACGTGCTGGCCGCGCTCGAAAAATCCAAGCAAACCACGCTGCCACGCTTCCTCTTCGGCCTGGGCATCCGCCACGTGGGCGAATCCACCGCCAAAGACCTGGCCAAGCACTTCGGCACGCTGGACGCCATGATCGGCGCCACGGCCGAGACCGCCGCCACCGTGGAGCAGCTGCTCGAAGTGCCCGACGTGGGCCCCATCGTGGCGCAAAGCTTCCACACCTTCTTCCAGCAGCCGCACAACCGCGAAGTGATCGAGCAACTGCGCGCCTGCGGCGTGGTCTGGCCCGAAGGCGTGCCGGCAGAAAAGGGTGCCCAGGTGCTGGCCGGCAAGACCATCGTGCTCACCGGCACGCTGCCCACCCTGAGCCGCGACGCTGCCAAGGACATGCTCGAGGCCGCAGGCGCCAAGGTCTCGGGCTCGGTGAGCAAGAAGACCAGCTACGTGGTGGCCGGCGAAGAGGCAGGCAGCAAGCTGGCCAAGGCCGAGGAGCTGGGCGTGCCCGTGCTCGACGAGGCAGGCATGCTGGCTCTGCTGGCCGGCGGGCCTGCAGCGTGATGCCGCCCCTTCTCACCAACCTGGGCTCGCGCCTGGCCGCCGGCCTGCGTCGCGTGGTGGCCTATGCAAAGGCCTCCTCGCGCCGCAAATGGCTGCTGGCCATCCTGGCGCTGCCGCTGGCCCTGGTGCTCTACACCCTGGCGCTGATCCCGTTCACTCCGTCCATCAGCGACATCACCAAGGCCAAGACCGAGCGTCCTGCGCAACTGATCTCGGCTGACGGCAAGGTGCTGTCCGAATACCGCTGGGCGAACCGCGAGTGGGTGGCGCTCAACCGCATCGCACCACACGTGATCAATGCGCTCATCGCCACCGAAGACCACCGCTTCTACGAGCACTGGGGCATGGACTGGCGGCGCACCGCCTCGTCGGTGGTGCACACGCTGCGCGGGGATCCGCAGGGCGGCTCCACCATCACCCAGCAGTTGGCGCGCAACCTGTTCCCCGAGGAGATCGGGCGCTCGCGCACCTTGACGCGCAAGCTCAAGGAGGCCATCACCGCGATCAAGATCGAGATGTCCTACTCCAAGGACGAGATCCTGGAGACCTACCTCAACACCGTGCCGTTTCTGTACAACGCCTACGGCATCGAGATGGCGGCGCGCACCTATTTCGACAAGTCGGCTGACAAGCTCAACCTGCTGGAGAGCGCCACGCTGATCGGCATGCTCAAGGGCACGGCCTACTACAACCCGGTGATGAACCCCGAGCGCGCCCAGGCGCGGCGCAACACCGTGCTGGCGCAGATGGTCAAGCGCGACAAGCTCGACAAGGCCCAGTTCGACACCCTGCAAAAACGCCCCCTGCGCGTCGATTTCGAGCGCCAGAGCGAGGCCACTGGCCTGGCCCCGCACTTTGCCCAGCAGCTGCGCAAGACCCTGATCGCCTGGGCCGACGCCAACGGCTACAGCCTGCACGCCGATGGCCTGCTGGTGCACACCACCATCGACTCGCGCCTGCAGGCCTTCGCCAACCAGGCCGTGGCGCGCCAGGGCAAGCAGCTGCAGGGCATTGCCGACACCGCCTGGGCCCAGCGCAGCGCGTGGAACCCGCAGTCCGACCTGGTGCGGGACTTCGTGCGCGACACGCCCGAATACCGCACGGCGGTGGAGCAGGGTGCCACGCCAGAAGAAGCGCTCAAGACCCTGGTGGCAGATACCGCCTTCATGCGCACCCTGCGCCAGAACAAAACCCGCGTGCAGGCCGGATTCATGGCCATGGACCCGGTCACCGGCCACGTGCTGGCCTGGGTGGGCAGCCGCGATTTCGGCCAGGACCCGTTCGACCACGTGCAGCAGGCACGGCGCCAGCCGGGCTCCACCTTCAAGCCCTTCGTCTACGGCGCGGCCTTCGAGCAGGGCGCGCTGCCCACCGACACGCTGATGGACGAGGCCGTGGAAATCCCCCTGGGCGGCGGCCAGGTCTGGCGCCCCACCGACGGCGGCCCGCCGAGCGACGAACCCATGACCCTGGCCGACGGCCTGGCCCTGTCCAAGAACACCATCACGGCCCAGCTCATGCACAAGGTCGGCCCCGCCCACGTGGCCGAGCTGGCGCGCGCCATGGGTGTGCGCGAGAGCAAGCTCGAACTCGTGCCCTCGCTGGCGCTCGGTACCAGCCCGGTCACGCTGCGCGAGATGGTCTCGGCCTACGGCACCATCGCCAATGCCGGGCGCTACGTGTCGCCGGTGCTCATCACGCGCATCGAGGACCGCCATGGCAAGGTGCTGCAGACCTTCACCCCGCCCGCGGCCGAGAAGGTGCTGCCCGTGGGCGTGGCGCAGACGCTGCGCGCCACCATGCGCGGCGTGATCGACAAGGGCACGGGCCGCGCCATCCGCACGCGCTATGGCATCCAGGGCGACGTGGCGGGCAAGACCGGCACCACGCAGGACAACACCGATGGCTGGTTCATCCTCATGCACCCGCGCGTGGTCGCCGGCGCCTGGGTGGGCTTCAACGACGGCCGCGTGACCCTGCGCAGCGACTACTGGGGGCAGGGCGCCCACAGCGCGCTGCCCATGGTGGGTGACTTCGTGCAGCAGTCCTTCCGCTCGCAGGTGCTGGACGGCAAGGACCGCTTCATCGACGAGCAAGACACCACCGCCGTGGGCAATGCCATGGCCGGCATGCGCAGCTGGGTGATGGACCTGTTCGGCCGCGATGCCCCGGGCCAACCGCCTGGCCAGCCGGGACAGCCCGGCAGCTACCCGCCACCGCTGCCCCCGGGCACCCTGCCGCCCGTGATCCGCGAGCCGGACCTGCTGCCGTTGCCTGAAGCGCCTGTGCGCTCTCCGACGCCCCCGGCCGAGCAGATGGTGCTGCCGCCGCTGTCGCCTGCCATGCCCCCACCGGTCGGCGTGCGGCCACCCGGTGGACAGGTGCCAGGGGCCGAGGTGCCGCCCTGAAGTGAAACACCCCCTGAGTCGCTTCGCGCCTTCACCCCTCTCTCGTCTCGCTGCGCGAGGCGGGAGGGGGACGCCCCCAGCGCAAGGGCTGGATACGCCGCCTTCGCGGCGGGGCGGCCCTTGCGAGGGGGCACTGGCCTGGGCCGCGCCAGTTTCATGCGTCGTGGGTGGCGCGCAGCGCAATGGATAACTGAGAGGACTTATCGGTGCTGTGCGCCGGGCCAGAGGATGGCCTGCGCCACGATCACGCGCTCGCCGTTGAACGTGGCGGCTGGCGATCCGTAGAGCGCGTAGCCCAGCGCCAGCGCCTCGCTCACGCGCTTTCAGAAGGCGGCGTCATCGGGCCCGGTCAGCAGGCGGTAGGTGGGCAGGTTGTCGGGTGGAGTGCTGTTCATGGCAGACCTCTCTCAAGACTCACTCGATATCGATGCAGTGCAGCCCAAAAGCGCCGGCCTTGCGGTCGGCGAAATAGCACTCCAGCGTTTCCTTCACCGTGCGAAAGGCGATCTCGTCCCACGGGATTTCGGCCTCGGTGAACAGGCGTGCCTCGATGGTCTCGTGGCCGGGGTCAAACACCTCGCTGAGCAGCGTGGCGCGGTAGAAGAAATGCACCTGGCCCACGCGGCGCACGTTGAGCAGGCTGAACAGCGGGCCCATCTCGATCTGCGCGCCGGCCTCCTCGTCGGTCTCGCGCGCGGCGCCTTGCGAGGTGGTCTCCTCCAGCTCCATGAAGCCGGCGGGCAGCGTCCACTTGCCCCAGCGCGGCTCGATGTTGCGCTTGCACAGCAGCACGCGTCCATCGGCCAGCACAGGCACCGTGCCCACCACGTTGAGCGGGTTCTCGTAGTGCACCGTGTGGCAGGCCGGGCACACGGCGCGCAGCTTGGTGTCGCCATCGTCGGGCAGGCGGTACACCACGGCGGTGCCGCAGGCGCGGCAGTGTCGGATCGGGCTGCGAAAGGTCATGCGGGTAAAGCGTGGGGCTGCCGGCCTGGACCGGCGCCCGCAGCTATGAAAATAATAGTGTACAGCCCGCCAGGACGAGCCTGCGGCGGGCGATGGCGATGGGGATTACACCACCTTGAGCTTGATCCCCGTGAGGCCGTCCACACCGCCTTCGAGCGTGTCGCCGCGCACCACGGCGCCCACGCCCTCGGGCGTGCCCGTGTAGATCAGGTCGCCGGGCTGCAGCTCCCAGGCGGCCGACAGGTGCTCGATGGTCTCCGCAATGTTCCAGATCAGCTGGGCCACCGTACTGCGCTGCTTGTCGGTGCCGTTGACCTGCAGCCAGATGCCGGCCTTGGCCACGTCGCCGGCCTGGGCCGCGGGTGTGATGGAGCCGATGGGGGCGCTGGCATCGAAGCCCTTGCCGATGCACCAGGGGCGGCCCTGCTTCTTCATGTCGTTCTGCAGGTCGCGGCGCGTCATGTCCAGGCCTGTGGCGTAGCCGTAGATGTGCGAGAACGCGTCGGCAGCCTTGATGTCCTTGCCGCCCTTGCCGATGGCCACTACCAGCTCGATCTCGTGGTGCAGGTTGGCGGTGAGGCTGGGGTAGGGCAACTCGCCGGTCTGGCCGGCATCGACGACGACGATGGCGTCGGCCGGCTTCATGAAGAAGAACGGCGGCTCACGGCCGGTGAAGCCCATTTCCTTCGCGTGCTCTTCGTAGTTGCGGCCCACGCAGTAGATGCGGTGCACGGGAAAGCGGTCGCCGCTGCCCACCACGGGCACGCTGGCCACCGGCGCGGGGGAAAACACATAGCTCATGTCTGCCTTTCAAGGGTGTTGGGGAGTCTGCCTATGCACGTGCGCCCGTGGGCGATCGCGTACAAGGCGAGCCTGTTGCCAGTGTGCCACGCCCGCGCCGCAGTTGCTGGGGGTGGGGCGCTACACTCCCGCCCATGGCAAAGAGCTTCGATTTCCAAAACACGCCGGGCCACCTGGTGCGCCGCGCGCACCAGCGGACTGTGGCGCTTTTCATGGAAGAGACGGCCGGGTTCGACGTGACCCCGGTGCAGTTTGCCATCCTGCACGAGCTGCTGGCCCAGCCGGGCGAGGACCAGGTGACGCTGGCCTCGCGCGTGGCCTTTGATGCCGCCACCTCGGGCTCGGTCATCGGCCGGCTCGAAAAGCGCGGCTGGGTGCGCCGCGAGGCCGACACCCGCGACCGGCGCCGCAAGCTGCTGTGGATCACCCCCGAGGGCGAAACCGCCGCACTGCAGATGCGCGACGCTGCCCAGCGCGTGCAGGAGCGCCTGATGGGCCCCCTGAATGCCGAAGAGCGCGCAGTCCTGATGGCCCTGCTGACCAAGGTCGTCTACCAGCACCAGGACCCCGCAGGCACCTCCGGCGCCTGATGTCCATGAACGCTTCCATGCCGGCCGACTGGCTGGTGCCCGACTGGCCTGCGCCGCCCGGCGTGCATGCCCTGTGCACCACACGTGCCGGCGGCGTCAGTGCCACGCCCTATGACCACCTGAACCTGGGCACCCACGTGGGCGACGATGCGGTGGCCGTGCGGGCCAACCGCCAGGTGCTGCAGTCCGTGCTGCAGGCCGCCACGCCGGGCGCCCGGGCCGTTTTCCTGAACCAGGTGCATGGCACCGACGTGGCGCACATCGACGGCGCCACACCCGACGCCACGGCGGCCGATGCCTGCCTGGCCACCGCGACCGGCGCCGTGTGTACCATCATGGTGGCCGACTGCCTGCCGGTGCTGTTTACCCACCGTTCGGGCTGCGTGGTGGCCGCCGCCCATGCCGGCTGGCGCGGTCTGGCGGGGGAGCAGGGGCAGGGCGTGCTCGAATCCACGGTGCAGCATCTGGCGACCGAGGGCGCGCCTGCGGCCGAGGTCATTGCCTGGCTGGGACCCTGCATCGGGCCCACGGCTTTCGAGGTGGGGGCGGAGGTGCGCGCGGCGTTCTGCGGGCATGAAGCCGCCGCCGATGCCTGTTTCGTGCCCCAGCCCGGGGGCAAGTTCCTCGCGGATCTGGCAGGCCTGGCCCGGCTGCGCCTGGCGGCCCTGGGGCTCAGCGCGGTTTACGGCAACGATGGCACGGCACCCTGGTGCACGGTGCGCAATGCCTCACGGTTCTTTTCGCACCGGCGCGACACCGCCGTCCTGGGCGGCAGCGGGCGTTTCGCCGCCTGCATCTGGCGCGGCTGAGTCTGCCTGAGCGGCCCGCAGTGTCGCCTGCTCGGCATCCCAGGCGGCCTGCTCTGCCTGCTCGCGCTGCTTGATGGCCCGTTTGCGCGAGGGCGTGCCCATGATGTAGACCACGATCCCCATGGGCAGCAGCCCGTAAAGCACGAAAGTGACGATGGCCCCGAGCACCGTGCCGGTGGTGTTGGTGGCTTCCGCCACGGCCATCATGAGGGTGACGTAGAGCCAGGCGATGACGATCAGGTACATTGTGTTGGAAACGTGTTTACGGGTTCTTGGCGCGATCAACGCGGTTGCAGGTTGCCAGCCCTCGCGGCGTGGGCAACAATGAAGGCAAGGTGCCGGTGCAGCCGAACACCATCAGAGGAGACGGGATGAGTTCAGAAGAATCGATCTGGGACCAGAGCGCCCAGCAATTCCAGCAGATTTTCGGTCAAGGCTGGGCACAGGCCGTCCAATCCTTCCAGAAAATCGACCTGGGCACGCCGGGCGCAGCCGCAGCGCCCCCCGCTCCGGTGCAATTGTCGCCTGCCAAGCTGCAGGCCCTGCAGCAGCAATACCTCGAAGAGGCCAAGGCCTTGTGGGCCCAGGGCCTGCAGGGCAAACCCGAGGTCAAGGACAAGCGCTTTGCCGGCGAAGGCTGGGCCGCCAACCCCGTAGCCGCCTTCTCGGCTGCGGCCTACCTACTCAACGCCCGTACCCTGATGGGCCTGGCCGATGCGGTCGAGGCCGACGAGAAGACGCGCGCACGCATCCGCTTCGGCGTGGAGCAGTGGATGGCGGCCATGGCGCCCAGCAACTTTTTGGCCTTCAACGCCGAGGCGCAGAAAAAGGCCATCGAAACCAAGGGCGAGAGCATTGCCAAGGGCATGCAGAACCTGCTGCACGACCTGAAGCAGGGCCATGTCTCGATGACCGACGAGAGCCTGTTCGAGGTGGGGCGCAACGTGGCCACCACCGAGGGCGCCGTGGTGTTCGAGAACGAGCTGTTCCAACTGCTCGAGTACAAGCCGCTGACCGCCAAGGTCTACGAGCGCCCCTTCCTGCTGGTGCCGCCGTGCATCAACAAGTTCTACATTCTCGACCTGCAGCCCGAGAACTCGCTGATCCGCTATGCGGTGAGCGAGGGCCACCGCACCTTCGTGGTGAGCTGGCGCAACCCCGACGACGCCCTGGCGAAAAAGACCTGGGACAACTACGTCGAAGACGGCGCCATGGCGGCCATCGACGTGGTGCAGAACATCACCGGCGCCGATCAGATCAACGCCCTGGGCTTCTGCGTGGGCGGCACCATTCTCAGCAACGCGCTGGCCGTGCTGGCCGCGCGCGGCGACGAGCCCGTGGCCAGCGCCACCTTCCTGACCACGCTGATCGACTTCACCGACACCGGCATCCTCGACGTCTTCATCGACGAGGCCTTCGTCAAGTACCGCGAGATGGAGATGGGCAACGGCGGCATGATGAAGGGCCAGGATCTGGCCTCGACCTTCAGTTTCCTGCGCCCCAACGACCTGGTGTGGAACTACGTGGTGGGCAACTACCTCAAGGGCGAAACGCCGCCGCCGTTCGACTTGTTGTACTGGAACAGCGACAGCACCAACCTGCCCGGGCCCTTCTACGCCTGGTACCTGCGCAATTTCTACCTCGAAAACAGCCTGGTGCAACCGGGCAAGCTCACCGTCTGCGGCGAGAAGATGGACCTGGGCCAGCTCACCCTGCCCACCTACATCTACGGCTCGCGCGAAGACCATATCGTGCCCGCCACGGCGGCCTATGCCTCGACCCAGGTGCTGCCGGGCAAGAAGCGCTTCGTGATGGGTGCATCGGGCCACATCGCCGGCGTGATCAACCCGCCCGCCAAGGGCAAGCGCAGCCACTGGATCCGCGCCGACGGCAAGTTCCCCGGCACGCTCGACCAATGGCTGCAAGGCGCGGTCGAACACCCCGGCAGCTGGTGGACCGACTGGTCCGGCTGGCTCAAGGGCCATGCGGGCAAGCAGATCGCTGCGCCCAAGGCCTATGGCAAGGGCCCCAAGTTCAAGGCCATCGAGCCGGCCCCTGGCCGCTATGTGAAGCAAAAAGCCTGAGCCTGCAGACCTGAGAGAATTCACCGCAAGATCTGAAAGCACAGGGCCCGTTGTTCCGCCGATGGGCCCGTATCCACCCCCAGAAAGAAGGACATTCCATGGAAGACATCGTCATCGTTTCGGCCACCCGCACGGCGGTGGGCAAGTTTGGCGGCGCACTGGCAAAGGTACCCGCCACGGAGCTGGGCTCCATCGTCATCCGCGAAGCCCTCGCGCGCGCGGGCCTGGCTGCCGGCCAGGTGGGTGAAGTCATCATGGGCCAGGTGCTGGCGGCCGGCGTGGGCCAGAACCCTGCGCGCCAGGCCTCCATGAAGGCCGGCGTGGCGCAGGAGACGCCTGCGCTCACCATCAACGCCGTCTGCGGCTCGGGCCTCAAGGCCGTGATGCTGGCCGCGCAGGCCGTGGCCTGGGGCGACAGCGAGATCGTGGTGGCCGGAGGCCAGGAAAGCATGAGCCTGGCGCCCCACGTGCTGCCCGGTTCGCGCGACGGCCAGCGCATGGGCGACTGGAAGCTCGTCGACACCATGATCGTCGACGGCCTGTGGGACGTGTACAACCAGTACCACATGGGCATCACGGCCGAGAACGTGGCCAAGCAGTACGGCATCACCCGCGAGCAGCAGGACGTATTGGCCCTGAACAGCCAGCTCAAGGCCGCCGCCGCGCAGGACGCCGGCAAGTTCGCCTACGAGATCGTGGACGTGGCCCTGGCGCAGAAGAAGGGCGACCCGATCTTCTTCAACACCGACGAATACCTCAACCGCAAGACCAATGCCGAGGCCCTGGCCGGCCTGCGCCCCGCCTTCGACAAGGCCGGCAGCGTGACGGCGGGCAATGCCTCGGGCCTGAACGATGGCGCTGCTGCCGTGGTGGTCATGAGCGCCAAGAAGGCTGCCGCCCTGGGCCTCAAGCCCCTGGCGCGCATCGCCTCCTTCGGCACCACCGGCCTGGACCCCGCCACCATGGGCATGGGCCCGGTGTCGGCCACGCGCAAGGCCTTGCAGCGCGCCGGCTGGAACGCCGCAGACGTGGACCTGTTCGAGCTCAACGAAGCCTTCGCCGCCCAGGCCTGCGCCGTGAACAAGGAGCTGGAGATCGACCCGGCCAAGGTCAACGTCAACGGTGGCGCCATTGCCATCGGCCACCCCATCGGTGCGTCGGGCTGCCGCATCCTGGTGACCCTGCTGCACGAGATGCAGCGTCGCGACGCCAAGAAGGGCGTGGCTGCGCTGTGCATTGGCGGCGGTATGGGCGTGTCCCTGGCGCTGGAACGCTGAGCACCGGTTCCATTGCGACGAAGCCCACCATCCGGTGGGCTTTTTTCATGGCCCTGCGCTTAGCCCGTGAAGCCCGCCAGGTTCAGCGTGTGCGAATGCCCCAGCCAGATCGCGCAATCGCGGTGGTCGCGCAGGCCGTCACCGGTGTTGGGGTGGGCGAACACGTCGAGCGCGCCGTGGTTGAGCGCCAGCCAGCCGATCACGTGCGAAAAATCGGCCGTGCCGAAGGCGAGCTGGTAGCTCCACACCGGGTGTGGGCCCACGGGTCGCTCATGGAAACGGCCGATCTCCACCCGGCCCGCCAGTTCGCGCGCGATGGTCTCGCGCAGTGCCCAGGCCGCGTCGCGGCTCTCGGTGTCGAAGTAGACATGGGCGTGCCAGTCGCGGATCAGGGCGGGGTCGAGCAGGGGCATGGGCGGCATGTTACGGCCTGGTCGGCCGCAGTGCCGGGCCGGCCTGCACAAGCCCCCACTGCCCAGGGCGTTGGCATCAGTGTCTGGTTTGCGCATCATCGAGGTGCGGTGCACGGCCGTCGCAGCCCATGGCCCTTGGCGCGCCGTGGAGCGCGCGCTACATTGGGCGATTCGACCGCTCCCGCGCGGCCCCTTCTTTCGCCGAGGCACCGATACCATGGCACTGACCCGATTCACCGCATCGCTGATGCTGCTGCTGGGATCCACCCTGGTATGGGCCGCGCAGGCGAGCCCGACCGAATGCACTTCGGGTGTCCGGTTCACCGCCGCACAGGCAGAGATCGATGCCGCGCTCAAGACCGTGGGCGACGGGCCGCTGCGCAACCGGGCGCGCCTCGAATCCCAGCTCAAGGCCAGCGGGGCCACGCGCGGCTGGTCGCAGGAGCAGCAGGCCGAGATGCTGCGCAAGGCCTACAGCTCCGCAGGCTACTGGGCACTTGAGAAGGCCAAGCAGCCGCATGTGTCCACGCTCATGCAGGCAGTGACGGCGAGCTCCGGCCCCGACCCTCGGGTCTCCAAATGCACCGCCGCCAAGCAGGTGAAGGCCAGCGCGTGGGCCGTGGCCGACATCCATGGCCGCCAGTACGCCTATGTGGCCCGCGAAGTGGGGCTCATACAGTCCACACAGGCCAAGGCGCGCTGAACACCCGGCGGGCGGTCATTTCGCCAGCCGGCGCCAGCCAATCACCACGCCTGTGACCGACACGACGAGGCCCGCGAGCGACAGCACCCAGATCGCCAGGTACCAGGCTGGCGTCTTGAGGAACAGCGGAAAATCCAGGCTGTGCAGCCCGTTGAAGAGCCAGCGGCGCAGCCGGCTGTCTGAGGTGCTGGTGGACAGCAACTGCCCTGTGGCAGCGTCCACATGCAGCCAGGTGGCCGCGTCGTCGTGCAGCACGATCCGCCACACCGGCAGCACGGGCGGCACGTGGCGCGCATACCAGTAGCGGTCGGGCTCGGTCAGCAGCGCCGGGGTGTCCGCGGCGATGCCTGGGTAGCTTGCCGCGGTGGCCCTCGCCAGGTCCTCGGGCACGACCGCCACAGCCAGTCCGGTGGCGGCATCCACGCTGCGGCGCCCGCCGGCGGCGTCCGACACCACCCACACCGGGCGGCCGCCATACCAGGCGGCCTCAACCGCCTTGGCGGGCGATGGGGCGCTGGCCAGCGTGTGCAGGCCTGGCAGCCCGTGCGTGAACTCCGGCCCGGCCTGTCCGAACTTCGCCGCCGCGTTGCCCGGCGTACTGTGCGAGAGCCAGCGGTTGGGACCCATCGAGAACCAGCCGCTGAACACCCAGGTCAGGATGGCGATGCCGCCGATGAGGCCCAGCACATGGTGCCAGGCCAGAAAGCCCCGGTAGGGCGTGGCCGAATCGCCCCGGTAGCGGCGGCGCAGGCGCACGCGCAGCACGCCCACGATGAGCCCGGTGCCGGCCGACACCATGGCCAGGCCCGAGGTCCACAGCACCAGTTGCCGCCAGAAGTCTGCATGCCGGCGGATGGGGGCGTAGGTGTAGTAGTGCAGCAGCGTGCCGAACAGTGTCCAGCGGCGCTCGAAGGCGCTGGTGTCGCGAACCACCTCGCCCGTCTTCTGCGACACGTAGAGTTCCGTGCCTGCGCCGTCGTCGATGGCGACGCGGTGCAGCGGCCGCGCCTTGTCGAAGCTGTTGGCATTGGGCAGGGTCCACTGGTCATCGAAGCTGGTCTCCAGGTAGCGCGCCGTCGCCGAGCGGGCGAATCCGCGTGCAATGGCCTCGGCGCGTTCGGGCGTGACCGCGCTTAGCGGCGTGGCCGATGCAGAAGCCACGTGGTGGTTGCCCTTGACGTCGATGACGCGCCATACGGGCGCATCCAGGCTCTGCTCCAGCGCCATCCTGCGGAGTGCCGCCAGCTGGAGCTGCGCCAGCGCCTCGGCCGGTGTGACCGTCACCTGCGCGAGGTCCAGCACCGGCAGGCCATCGATGCGCTCCTGCGGCGTGAGCGCAGGAAAGCGCACATGCAGCATCACCAGCCCCGACACGAACCACAGCACGAACAGGATGCAGCCAGCGATGCCCAGCCAGCGGTGGGTGAAGTACAGCGCCCGCCGCAGCGGGCGCCACAGGGCGTGCAGCGCGGGGCTCACGCTGCGCAATCAGAAGCGCACATGGGCCGACAGCTCCGCCGAGCGCGGGCGGCCGAGGATCCACTGGTTGTTGCCGCTGTACAGCGTCTGCGCGTAGATGCGGTCCGTGAGGTTGTAGACGTGCAGGGCCAGTACCGTGCCCGGGCGCACGGCCCAGCGCAGGCTGGCGTCGGCCACGGTGAAGGAGGCCGCGCTGCTGCTGTTGGCGTTGTCCACCTTGCGCGCACCGACGTAGCGCACGCCCAGGCCCACCTCCCACGCGGGCATGAAGGCCCAGGTCACCCAGCCGTTGGCCGTGCGCTCGGGCACGCCCGGCGGGGTGTTGCCGTTGCGCGAGACCACGCGGCCGCTGACCACTTCGTTGAAGTCGTCGAACTTCGCATCCAGCACGGCGGCATTGAGGTCCAGCCGCACGGTGGACACCGGCGCATAGCTGACCGATGCCTCAATGCCGCGCGAGGACTGGGCGCCCACCTGCTGGAAGAGGTTGGGGTCCACCGCGTCGCGGATCAGCAGCTTCTTCTTCTCGATCCAGTAGGCGGCCAGCGTGAACTCGCCCTTGCGGTCGTCGAACAGTTGCTTCCAGCCGATTTCGGCTTGCCTGCCCGTGGCCAGGTCGAACTGGCTCTGTTGCGCCGAGGTGTTGACCACGCCGCCCAGCGGGTCGGCCGCCGTCGAATACTGCGCGTAGACGGACGTGACCGGCGTGACGGCATACACCGCGCCAATGCGGCCTGACAGGTGGTTGAAGCTTTTGTTCACATCGGGGTCGATGCGTTTGGAATCCTGCTTGCCGTAGGCAATCGAATCCCAGCGCAGACCCGTGACCAAGGACAGCTGTTGGGTCAGCTGCAGCTGGTCTTCCACGAACAGCGAGCGCGTATCGGTCTGGGCCTTGAACAGCTCACCCACGGTCACACCCGTGGTGGGGAAGTTGCCGGGCACGAACTGGTAGGGGTCGAGCGACTGCGCGGCCGCGCCGTCGCCCCGCGTCTTGGCGTATTCGAGCCGGTTCACGTCGAAGCCCACCGTGAGGGTGTTGGGCAGGCCGGCGATGGGCTGCTTGAGCGTGGCGTCGAAGCGGTTGCCCACCTGGTCCAGCGTGTAGTCGATGCCGATGAAGCCCGAACGCGTGATGCGCCGCGTGGCGGGCACGTAGGCATAGCCCTCGGCGTTGTTCCAGTGGCGGTCCGAGGCGATGCGGTACAGCGAGTTGCGCAGGGTAAGGGCCGAGGAGGGCGTCCACTCCGTATCCAGGCGTGTCCACTGGTCGCGGAACTTGAGGTACGCATCGGCCACGTTGAAATTGGCCTTGCGCAGTGCCGGGTCGATGCGGCCGTTGACCAGTGGAATGCCGAAGTAAGGCGCGGGCTCCTGGTTGCCGTAGTCGTGCGACAGGGTGAAGCGCAGGTCGGGCGTGGCATCGAAGCGCAGGGCGCCTGCGGCCACCAGCGACTTGGAGCCGCCGCGGTCCACATGGCCATCGGAGCGGTTGTGCGACAGGTCCACCCGGTACGACCACTGCTCGTTGATGGCGCCGCCGCTGCCGAATGCCGTGCGCACTGTGTCCTGCGAGCCGTAGGCCAGGCGCACCTCGTTGGAAATGGCACCGCGCGTGGGCTTCTTGGGCACGGTGTTGATGGCGCCGCCGATGGCACCCTCGCCATACATGATCGAGGCGGGGCCGCGCAGCACCTCCACACGCTCGGCCTGCCAGGGGTCGAACGGGAAGGTGACGGTGCCGCCCGAGACGTACTGGCGCGTGCCGTCGTACAAACGCATCACCGAGGTATTGCCGGCAAAGCCGCGCGCCACCAGGGCGCCACCGGCGGCCGAGGCCGTCTGCGTGATGCCGGTGGCGCGGGAGGCGGCGTCGGCGATGGACTGGTCACCGCGCTGGCGGATGGTCTCGCCCTCCAGCACCTCGATCGAGGCCGGCGTTTCCAGCGCCGTGAGGCCCAGCCGGCTGCCGGTGCTGGTGGGCGTGGTCAGCGTCTGGGGTGTTTCGATGAAGGCACCGGACTGCACGGTGACCGGGGCCAGTGTGGCGGTTTGGGCCTGTGCGCCCGTGGCAGCAGCCAGTGTGAGAACGGCACCGTAGAGGCACGAGACATGGAAGCGCGCGGGCGCATGCCCGGCCGAGGGGCGGCAAAAGTGGGGATTCATGGGGCAACGGATACAGGGGCGTCCTCCCCGGCATCCCCGCCGGGTCTGGACTGAACGGTTCGCCGCACGCCATGGGCATGCCTGCAGACCACTTCGTTGGCCGGTATCCGGGCTGGGTGGAAAAAGCGTCCCTTGCCTTCCCAGGCGCCGTTGGCGCCCAGTGGCTTGATGAAGGATGCCGAGCCGTAAGGCTCTTCCACCGACCGTTGCGGGGGCAGCGCAGGTCAGGCTTGTTGCAAAGCCCTCCTGCTTCCCGTTGAACTGCGTTCCAGAAGAGGACCGCGAGCACCAACAGGGCGCGATTGTATGCGGTTGTTAACGGTCAGTGCTGCGTTCAGGGCGCTGCAAGCCGCTGCAGCAGCTCGGCAGTGGGGTAGCCATCGGCCACCGCACCAAGGCTCTGCTGGTACTGGCGCAGCCCGGCGCGCGTGGCCGGGCCCATCACGCCGTCGGGCGTGCCGGCGTTGAAACCGCGCTGGTTGAGCAGCGTCTGCAACTGCTGCATCTGGCTGCGCGACAGCGGCGCGAGGTCACGCGGCCAGGCGGTGGCCACGCCGCTGCCGCCGTCGATCTGGCGCGCCAGCAGGCCCACGGCCAGCGCATAGCTCACCGAGTTGTTGTAGCGCAGGATGGCGCGGAAGTTCGGCCCCACGAGAAAGGCCGGGCCGCGTGCGCCGGCCGGCGTGGCGATGGAGGCGGCCTCCAGCGCGGGCAGCGGTTGCCCGTCCACACCCTGCAGGCCTTCGGCAGCCCACTGGGCAGCCGTCTGGCGCACCGTCTGCTCGGCACGCGCGTAGTCAAAGCCCAGCGGCAGCCGCACCTCCACGCCCCAGGGCTGGCCGGCCTGCCAGCCCATGCGCGCGAGGAAGTTGGCGGTGGAGGCCGCCACATCCGGGATGCTGCCCCAGATGTCGCGATGGCCGTCGCCATCGGCATCGACCGCATAGGCCAGAAAGACCGAGGGCAGGAACTGCGTATTGCCCATGGCGCCGGCCCAGGAGCCCACCATGCGCTCGTCGCTGATGTCGCCCTGGTCCAGGATGCGCAGGGCCGCCAGCAGCTCGCTGCGCGCCCAGGCGGCGCGGCGGCCTTCGAAGCCCAGCGTGGCCAGCGCATCGACCGCGCGGAAGCTGCCGAAGTTGCTGCCGTAGTTGCTCTCCATGCCCCAGATGGCGGTGATGATGGAGGAGGGCACGCCATAGCGTGTGGCTGCGGCGTCGATGGCCGCCTGGTGCTCGGCCCGCTTGGCCTGGCCCTGGGCGATGCGCTGGGCCGACACGGCGCTGTCGAGGTAGGCCCAGGGCGTGCGGTTGAATTCGGGCTGGGCGCGGTCGAGTTCGATCACGCGCGGCTGCAGCGTGGCATGGGCCAGCACCTGCTGCACGGTGGCCGGCCGAATGCCCGCAGCCAAGGCCTCGCGCGAGAAGCCGGCGATCCAGGCGGCAAAGCCGGACTGCTCGGCATCCTGGATCGCAGAGGTGGTGACTGGGGCGCGGGTTGTGGATGCTGGAGCCGTGGGCTGTGGTGCCGCAGCCGCAGCCGCAGCCGGCGCGGTGGGGGCAGGCGGTGTGGCGCAGCCTGACAGGGCGAGAGCGCAGGCCATGGCCAAAGCAGTCAGGGCGACGCGGGGCGCAACATGCAAGAAGCGGCGGGCAGAATAGGGGGCAAGCGAAATGGGCATTCCCCATTGTCCCGTGCCCGGCATACTTGCGGGTTCTGGTGTTTCTGACCGTAGCAATTTCATTTCATGCATACCTTCCTCTGGCACGACTACGAAACCTTCGGCGCCAACACGCGGCGCGACCGGCCCGCGCAGTTCGCCGCCATCCGCACCGATGCCGACCTCAACGAGATCGGCGAGCCGCTGAACATCTTCTGCCAGCCGGCCAACGACTACCTGCCCGACCCGGTTTCGTGCCTCATCACCGGCATCACGCCCCAGCAGTGCCTGGAGCAGGGCATGCCCGAGCACGCCTTCGCCGCCCGCATCGAGGCCGAACTGGCCCGGCCCGGCACCATCGGCGTGGGCTACAACACCATCCGCTTCGACGATGAGATCACGCGCTTCATGTTCTGGCGCAACCTGATCGACCCCTATGCGCGCGAATGGCAGAACCAGTGCGGCCGCTGGGACCTGCTGGACGTGGTGCGCATGACCTACGCCCTGCGCCCCGACGGCATCACCTGGCCGAAGAAGGAAGACGGCGCGCCGAGCTTCAAGCTCGAGCACCTGTCCAAGGCCAACGGCCTGTTGCACGAGGCCGCGCACGATGCCCTGTCCGACGTGCGCGCCACCATCGCCCTGGCGCGGCTCATCCGCCAGCACAACACCAAGCTGTTCGACTTTGCCCTCAGCCTGCACAAGAAGGACAGGGTGGCCGCCGAGCTGCGCCTGCCGGCCACGGCCATCACCGCCAAACCGTTTTTGCACGTGTCGGGCATGTTCCCGGTGGAGCGTGGCTGCCTGGCCGTGATGTGGCCGTTGGCCAGCCACCCGTCCAACAAGAACGAGCTGATCGCCTGGGACCTGGCGCACGACCCTACCCCTCTGGCCAGCATGGGCGTGGAGGAGATCCGCCTGCGCATGTTCTCGCGCGCGGCTGACCTGCCCGAGGGCGTGACGCGCCTGCCCATCAAGACCATCCACCTGAACAAGTCGCCCATGGTGGTGGGCAACGTGAACACCCTCACGGCCGAGCGCGCCCGGCACTGGAACATGGACCTGCCCCAGGCGGCCCAGCACGCCGAGATCGCGCGGGTGCTGCCCGACATGAGCGGCATCTGGCCCCAGGTGTTCGCCCGCCCCGAGGAGCCCACGCCCGACGTGGACCAGGACCTGTACGGCGGCTTCGTGGGCAATGGCGACCGCCGCCAGCTCAACGACATGCGCGCCATGAGCGGCGATAAGCTGGCGCGCACCCGCCCGTCGTTCGACGACCCGCGCCTGAAGGAACTGCTGTGGCGCTACCGTGCCCGCAACTTCCCCGCCACCCTCTCGCCCGAGGAGCAGGAGCGCTGGGAAAAGCACCGCGCCGCCTGCCTGTTCGACGGGGCGGGTGGTGCCCGCACGGTGGAGCAGCTGTTCACCGAGATCGACAATCTCTCCGAGACTGCCGACGACGACCGCACCCAGGACATCCTGGGCGCCCTGTACGATTACGCCGAGCACATAGCGCCCGAGCGTTGAGTATTTTCCTTTTCCCAGGCCTGCAGAGCAGGCCCGCATCCCCATGAGCAGCAGCAACGACAAGCCCACCCGCCAGTTCACCACCGAGATCGTGCATGCCGACCGCCTGGCCGGCACCGAGTACGGTGCGGTGCACCAACCCATCCACACCTCGGTGCAGTACGGCTACGAGAAGGTGGAAGACCTGATTGGCGTGTTCCAGGGCACGATCAAGGGCGGTTTCAACTATGCCCGCCAGGGCACGCCCACCACGGCGGCGCTGGAGGCCAAGGTCACGCAGATGGAGCGCTGCCAGGGCTCCATCGTGTTTGCCACCGGCATGGCGGCCGTCTGCGCGGTGTTCCTCACCTTGCTCAAGGCGGGCGACCACCTGCTGGCCAGCAAGTTCGTCTTCGGCAACACCAACAGCGTGTTCGGCACCCTGGCCGACCTGGGTGTGGAAGTGACCGTGGTGGACGTGACCGACGCCGCCCAGGTGGCCGCCGCCGTGCGCCCCAACACGCGCATGGTGTTCGTGGAGACGATTGCCAACCCCGGCACGCAGATCCCCGACCTCGAAGCCATCGGCACCCTGTGCAAGGAGCACGGCCTGCTCTACGTGGTGGACAACACCGTGGCATCGCCCTACCTGTTTCGCCCTGTCACTGTGGGGGCAGGGCTCATCATCAACTCGCTGACCAAGAGCATCGGCGGCCTGGGCGATGCCTTGGGCGGCGCGGTCACCGACACCGGTTTGTTCGACTGGAGCCGCTACCCCAACATCTTTGCCCCCTACCGCAAGGGCGACGCCAAGGGCTGGGGCCTGCAGCAGGTGCGCAAGAAGGGCCTGCGCGACATGGGCGGCACGCTCTCCTCGCTGGCGGCCCACCAGCTGGCGCTGGGCGCCGAGACCCTGGCCCTGCGCATGGACCGCACCAGCGCCACGGCCCTGGCCCTGGCCCAGTGGCTGGAGCAGCACCCCGCCATCGCCCGCGTGCACTACCCGATGCTCGAATCGCACCCACAGCACGCGATCGCGCGCAAGCACTTCAAGGCCGGCTCCTGGCTGCTGGCCTTCGAGTTGCGCGATGCCGACCAATGCCTGTCTTTTTGCAACCGCTTGCAACTGCCGATCAAGGCCACGGGCCTGGCCGACACGCGCACGCTGATCATCCCCGTGGCGCACACCATCTTCTGGGAGGCGGGCCCCGCCGTGCGTGCCAACATGGGCATTGGCGACGGCATGATCCGCCTGTCCGTGGGCCTGGAAGAGATCGAGGACCTGCTGGCGGACTTCGAGCAAGCGCTCGCCTGAAAACCCCTCGTGCTGGTTGAGGGGTGCAAGCTGGCGTAAGGCCGGCATGCTAAGGTTTCCTGAAATGCCGGGCAGTGCCAACTGCAACGGCCGCAAGGAGACAACCATGCACCTGGAGCAAGCCGCCATGGCGGCACCGCGCGACCTGATACCCCACGCCCATGCGCGCTCGGCTGCCTACGGGCTGCGCGCGCAGGACGTGATGGACGCCATGCCGCTGGCCGGTGCCGACCTGCGCTGCACGCTGCAGCGCAACCAGGTGCTGGCCGACCATGCGCTGCCGGTGATGGAGACGCTGTACCACCAGATCGCCGGCACCCACAGCATGGTGCTGCTCACCGACCCCGAAGGCGTGATCCTGCATGCCCTGGGCGACGACGATTTCGTGGCCCGGGCCGACCGCGTGGCCCTGCGTCCTGGCGGCGTCTGGACCGAGGAGCGCAAGGGCACGAATGCCATCGGTACCGCGCTGGCCCTGGGCCAGGCCGTGCAGGTGCATGCGGGCCAGCACTACCTGCGCGCCAACCAGTTCCTCACCTGCTCATGCGTGCCCATCCTGGACCCCCAGGGCAGGGCCTTGGGCGCGCTCGATGTCAGCGGCGACCACCGCAGCCAGAGCAAGCACACCATGGCGCTGGTGCGCATGTCCGCCCAGATGGTGGAAAACCACCTCTGGAACCAGGTCCACGCGGACGCGGTGCGCCTGCACTTCCACGCGCGGCCCGAGTTTCTGGGCACGCTGGTCGAGGGGCTCGCGGCCTTCAGCGCCGACGGGCGCTTTCTCTCGGCCAACCGCAGCGGCCAGTTCCAGCTGGGCCTGTCGCACAGCGCGCTGCAGGCCCATACCTTTGTCTCGCTGTTCGGGGTGGACATGGGCCGCGTACTCGACCATTGCCGCAAGGCGTCCAGCGCACTGCTCACGCTGCGCCTGCCCGGCGGCGTGACGGTGATGGCACGGCCCGCGTACCGGCCGCAGGCCGAGCGGCTGTGGTCCGGTGGCGCAGCCGAGCCAGCCCGGGCCCTCGTCCAGGTGCGGCCTGCCCGTTCGACAGGGCTCTCGGGCCTGCGCTACCTCAACACCGGCGACCCCGCGCTGGCCCAGGCCATTGACCGTGTCACCAAGCTGCTGGGCCGCGACATCGCCACCTTGATCCTGGGCGAGACCGGCACCGGCAAGGAGCTGCTGGCCCGCGCCATCCACCACGACGGGCCGCGGCGGCAGGCGCCGTTCGTGGCGGTCAACTGCGCGTCCATCCCCGAGTCGCTGATCGAGTCAGAACTGTTCGGCTACGAGGAGGGCGCCTTCACCGGCGCACGGCGCAAGGGCAGCCCCGGCAAGATCGTGCAGGCCCATGGCGGCACGCTGTTCCTCGACGAGATCGGCGACATGCCGCTGGCACTGCAGGCCCACCTGCTGCGCGTGCTGCAGGAGCGCAGCGTGGCCCCGCTGGGCGGCACGCGCCAGGTCGAGGTGGACATCCAGGTGGTCTGCGCCACCCACCGCAACCTGCGCGCGATGATGGCCGAGGGCAGCTTTCGCCAGGACCTGTACTACCGCTTGAACGGCCTGGTGGTGCGCCTGCCCGCGCTGCGCGAGCGCAGCGACCTGGCGGCCATCGTGCAGCGCGTGCTGCAATCGGGCACCGAGTCCGCTGCGCCGCCGCTGCCCTTGTGCCCCGAGGTCATGGACCTGTTCGCGCGCTGCGCCTGGCCCGGCAACCTGCGCCAGCTGACCAACGTGCTGCGCATGGCGGCGCTGATGGCCGAGGGCGATACCGCCATCCGGCGCGAACACCTGCCCGAGGATTTTCTGGAGGAATGCGAAGAGGTTGCAGCGCTCGCAGCCGCTCCCGCAACCGCCGCGCAGCCTCTGCAGGCCATCACTGCGGCCGCCATCGCGCAGGCCCTGGCCGCGCAGGGCGGCAATGTCTCAGCCGTGGCGCGTGCGCTGGGCGTGTCGCGCAATACGGTGTACCGGCACCTGCGCGCCCAGGCGGCGGGCTGAAGCGCGCGGCTTCGCGGCGGCGCGGGCCTTTCGGGGTCAGTTGAACAGGTTCTGCATCTGCCCGTAGGGGATCTGCCCCTGCAGCTTGTCCGACTCACCCCCTTGCAGAAAGTCCGTCGCCAGCTTCGCCGCATCGCCCCACAGCACCTGCGGAATGCCGGAGCCCGCGCTGAGCCGCTTCACCCCCAGGGCCTGCAGTTGCGTGGCGTTGGCCAGGCCGCCCCAGGCCATCAGGTTCAGCGGCAGGTCGACACCGGCCACGACGGCCTGGATCTGCGCGGCATCGGCCAGCCCGGGCACGAACAGGCCATCCACGCCCGCGCTGCGGTACAGCGTGCCGCGCGCGATCGCTTCCTCGGCCTGGCTGCCCTCATCGACCAGCCGCGCAAGCACGACGTCCGTGCGTGCGTTGACGAACAGATCCAGCCCGTCCTTGGCCAGCCGCTCCCGGATCGCCTCGGCCTTGCGTGCGAGTAGCACAGCAGGTTTGCGCCCGTCTTCCAGGTTGATGCCGGCAACGCCCACTTCGGCCAGCCGCGCAGCCAGGTCCGCCACCTGTGCCGGGTCGTCCGAATAGCCGTCTTCCATGTCCACGGACAGCGGCACATGCAGCACCCGCACCAGGTTCTTGGCATACGCCAGCACCACCTCG
The DNA here is from genome assembly GCF_964253305.1 of Acidovorax sp. LjRoot66. Taxonomy (NCBI): domain Bacteria; kingdom Pseudomonadati; phylum Pseudomonadota; class Betaproteobacteria; order Burkholderiales; family Comamonadaceae; genus Acidovorax; species Acidovorax sp. LjRoot66. The sequence continues at coordinate 4,289,631 of NZ_CAXUQU020000001.1, read as the reverse complement.
ACGGGCATGGCGTAGCCGTCAGGGTACCCCTGCGACCAGGCCACGCCCGCGCTGGTCGTGGCGATGGCCGTGGCCCCCAGGCTCTCGAAGAGCCTGGCGCTGGCAGCGTCCCAGGCGTTGGGCAAGCGCAGCAGGGTGCCATTGGCGTGCAGCCCGCGGAACGTGGTGGCATGTGCGGTCACAGGGGTCTCCTTCGGAAGGTCTTTGCGCAAGCATACCGCCGGTAGACCTCGAAGACGTGGCCAGGGCTCAGGCCACCGGGTGCAGTTTCAGCAGCGCCGTCTCTTCATCGCTGAACAGCCGCGAGCGGATCAGAAAGCGCAGGCCCGTGGGCCGCTCCAGCGAGAACATGCCGCCCCCGCCGGGCACCACGTCGATGGTCAGCTGCGTATGCTCCCACACCGCGAACTGCGGGCGGCTCATGTAGAAGGGTTCGCCGCCGATGTGGCCGAGTTGCACGTCAGAATCGCCCACCATGAACTCGCCGCGTGCAAAGCACATGGGCGCGCTGCCGTCGCAGCAACCGCCCGACTGGTGGAACATCAGCGGGCCGTGCTGCGCGTTCAGCCGCGCGATCAGTTCCAGGGCCGCAGGCGTGGCCGTGACACGGACCGGCGGGTCTGTGCCATGGCCTTGCCGGGTGGCCTCATGGGCTACAGGGGCCAGGGTGTCGGCCATGCTGCGCGTGCTCAGAAGAAGCCCAGGGGCGCCTGCGTGTAGCTCACCAGCAGGTTCTTGGTCTGCTGGTAGTGGTCCAGCATCATCTTGTGGTTCTCGCGGCCGATGCCCGACTGCTTGTAGCCGCCGAAGGCCGCATGGGCCGGGTACTGGTGGTAGCAGTTGGTCCACACGCGCCCGGCCTGGATGCCGCGGCCCATGCGGAAGGCGCGGTTGCCGTCGCGGCTCCACACCCCTGCGCCCAGGCCGTACAGCGTGTCGTTGGCGATCTCCAGCGCTTCTTCCTCGGTCTTGAAGGTGGTGACCGACAGCACGGGGCCGAAGATTTCTTCCTGGAAGATGCGCATCTTGTTGTGGCCCTTGAACACGGTGGGTTGGATGTAGTAGCCGCCGGCCAGGTCGCCTTCGAGGTGATTGCGCTCGCCGCCGATCAGGCACTGCGCGCCCTCCTGCTTGCCCAGGTCCAGGTAGGAGAGTATTTTTTCGAGCTGCTCCTGCGAGGCCTGCGCGCCGATCATGGTGCCCTTATCCAGCGGGTGGCCCTGCTTGATGGCGGCCACGCGCTTCAAGGCGCGCTCCATGAAGCGCTCGTAGATCGATTCCTGGATCAGCGCGCGGCTCGGGCAGGTGCAGACTTCGCCCTGGTTCAGCGCGAACATGGCAAAGCCTTCCAGCGCCTTGTCGAAGAAGCCGTCGTCGGCGTCCATCACGTCCTCGAAGAACACGTTGGGGCTCTTGCCGCCCAGCTCCAGCGTCACGGGGATGATGTTCTGGCTGGCGTACTGCATGATCAGCCGACCCGTCGTCGTCTCGCCCGTGAAGGCGATCTTGGCGATGCGCGGGCTGCTGGCCAGGGGCTTGCCGGCTTCCAGGCCGAAGCCGTTGACCACGTTGAGCACGCCGGGCGGCAGCAGGTCGCCAACGATCTCCAGCAGCACCAGGATGGAGGCGGGCGTCTGCTCGGCGGGCTTCAAGACCACACAGTTGCCGGCGGCCAGGGCCGGGGCCAGCTTCCACACCGCCATCAGGATCGGGAAGTTCCAGGGAATGATCTGCCCCACCACGCCCAGCGGCTCGTGGAAATGGTAGGCCATGGTGTCGTGGTCGATTTCGCTGATGCCGCCTTCCTGCGCACGGATGCAGCCCGCGAAATAGCGAAAGTGGTCAATGGCCAGCGGAATGTCGGCCGCCATGGTCTCGCGCAGCGGCTTGCCGTTGTCGATGGTCTCGGCCACGGCGATGGTCAGCAGGTTGGCCTCCATGCGGTCGGCGATCTTGAGCAGGATGTTCGCACGGTCCGTGGTCGAGGTCTTGCCCCAGGCGGTCTTGGCCTTGTGGGCGGCGTCCAGCGCGGCGTTGATGTCCTTGTCGTTGGAGCGCGGGATGGCGGTGAACACTTGGCCGTTGATGGGCGAGCTGTTCTCGAAGTACTGCCCGTCGATGGGGGCTACCCACTGGCCGCCGATGTAGTTGCCGTACTGCTTCTTGTAGGGGTTGGCGATGCCGAGGCTCGCGATTTCTGCCATGTTCATGTGCTTGTCTCCTGCGGTGGTTGGGATGTGCCAGGTGCCGTTGCCGGTGCCTGTACCCCCTGCAGAGCGCAATGCACGTGCCAGCGGCACGCGGGGCAGGGTGCGGTGGTCGGCGAAGGCGCGCCAACCCAATGCCCATGCGGCTTGCGCCCCCATCGGCGGGTGTGCGCCGGCAGCGGCTGGCGCGCCATGCCGATGTGCCATGGCACACCCGTTGTTCCACAACGGAACAGCGCAGGTGGCACAGCCCTGCACACATGGCAGTCGCTTGCGTGCGAAATGCCCGCCTTGGAGCCCGGGGCGTGGTTGCGGGCCGCTGGTTTTGCCACAATGAGGGCATCGCCACCCGGATGCCCATGACCGCTACCCCCACCACCATTCCCGCCACCATCGGCAAGTACCGCATCGAGCGCGAGCTCGGGCGCGGTGCCAGCGGCATCGTGTACCTGGGGCTCGACGGGTTCCGCGGCAAGCGCGTGGCCATCAAGCAGATGCACGCCCACCTGCTGGCCCAGCCCGACCAGGCCGAGCGCTACCGCCGCCTGCTGCGCAACGAGGCGGCCATGTCCGGCCGGCTCAAGCATCCCCACATCGTGCGCCTGCTCGACGCCGACGAGGACGCCGCCCAGCCCTACCTGGTGCTCGAATACGTGGACGGCCAGCCCCTGGCGGCCCATGCCCGGGCCGATGCGCTGCTGCCCGTGCCCCAGGTGCTGGACATCGCCTTCAAGTGCTGCAATGCGCTCGAATACGCCTACCGCGAAGGCCTGGTGCACCGCGACATCAAGCCCGCCAACCTGATGCTGGCCGCCAACGGCGACGTCAAGCTCACCGACTTCGGCGCCGCGCTGTCGCTGCGCAGCGATGCCACGCAGCTCTCGGGCATGGTGGGCTCGCCCTCGTACATGTCGCCCGAGCAGGTGCGCGAGGAAGACCTGACCCACCACAGCGACATGTTCTCGCTGGCCATCGTGGTGTACGAGCTGCTCACGGGCCGCCGCCCGTTCGACGGCGAGACCGACTTCGCCACGCTCTACAAGATCAGCCACGAAGAGCCCACGCCCCCGAGCCTGCTGCGCGCCTCGCTGCCCGGGCATGTGGACGCGGTGCTGCTACGCGCCATGGCCAAGAAGCCGGCCGACCGCTTTGCCACCTGGGGCGACTTTGCACAGGCGCTGCTCGACGCCCACCGTGACCTGCCGCGCCAGCGCTCGCAGGACACCGAGGCCGAGCGCTTCGGGCGCCTGCGCGAGCTGCCCTTTTTTGCCGATTTTCACGACGTGGCGCTGTGGGAGCTGATGCGCCTGGGCAACTGGCGCCGGCTGGAGCAGGGCACCGTGCTCATGCGCGAGGGCCAGCCCGGCGACTCGTTCTGCATCCTCATCGAGGGCCAGGTGACCGTGAGCCGCCAGGGCTGGACCCTGAGCACCCTGAGCGCGGGCGTGACCCTGGGCGAGATGACCTACCTGCGCCCCGACAACCGCCAGCGCACCGCCACCGCCGTGGCCGAGACCGAGGTGTTGGTGCTCAAGATCCGCAACCCCGCGCTGCGCGAGGCGTCCGAAGACCTGCAGTCGCGCTTCGACAAGGCCTTCATCAAGCTGCTGGTGGGCCGGCTGATCGCCGCCAACGAGCAGATTGCCGAATGGGATATGGTGGCCGGGCAGGTGTTTGCGCCCGAAGGGCCGGATGGCAATTGACCGGATTGGTCGCTGGCGAGGCCGCTGGTGCCCGCGACGTCACTTCACATAGTCATCCCAGAAGCCCTCGGCAGGCTCGGCCTGCTCCACTATGTCGAGCACCAGACCCGATGGGTCGCGCACCTGAAAGCGCACCTGGCCCCAGGGCTCGTGCTGCACCGCGTAGGCGATCTCCACGCCGGCCGCACGCAGGCGTGCCTCTTCGCGGCGGGCATCTTCCACCTGCAGGGTGAGCAGCAGGCCCTGACCGCTGAAGACTTCGGGGCCCGGCGGGCGCGAGGGGTGGTCGGGCGCCATGAAGGCGATCGAGGTGGTGCCGCCCTCGGTGCTGCCGCGCGACAGCAGCACGAACCACGAGGCCTCGAACACCACCTCGAAGCCCAGGTGCTGCACGAAGAAATCGCGCGAGGCCTGCACGGTGCCGGTAGTGACCAGGGGGTAGGCCGAGGTCAGTTGCGAAAGGGTGGCAGGGGAGGTGGTTGGCATGGGGGCTCCTGTTGCATCCAATGAACACTGGGTACATACTGTCTGTATGTTCGATAAAATATAGAAACGTACAGTCTGTATGTCAATAGGAAAGCCTATTCCCACCCCCGCTGCGGGCAACCGGCGGCTGGAGCAGGGCGCCCAATCACGCACCCGGCTCATCGCGGCGGCGCGCACGCTGTTCGAGCGGGACGGCTATGCCGCCACCTCCACCGAGGCGCTGCTGGTGGCCACCGGCCTTACGCGCGGCGCGCTGTACCACCACTTTCGCGACAAGAAGGACTTGTTCGTTGCGGTCTGCGAGGCCGTGCATGCCGGGCTCAGTGCGGCCATTGACGGGGCGGCCGATGGCCAGGACGCTCCTGTAGACCAGTTGTTGGCGGGCGCGCTGGCGTGGATCGATGCCGTATCCCACCCCGGTCCGCGCCAGGTGCTGCTGATCGACGGCCCCTCGGTGCTGGGAGCAGAGGCCTGGGCGGAGCTCGACGGGCGTCATGGCTACCAGCAGCTGCATGCCGTGGTCGCCCAGATCCTGGCACCCACGGGTCTGGCGGCCCTGGACGTGGATGCCTGCGCGTCTGCCCTGAACGGCGCCATCAACGAATTGGCCAGATGGCTGGCACGCCACCCGGCCGATGGGCACCCGGGCGCACGCGATGCGGTCATCGCCGCCCTGCAGCGGGTGTGCGCCAGCGTGCTGCCGCCAGCGGAAGAGATGGGAAAAGGCGCCTGAGCCGGTATATCGACCCGCCTGGGCCTTGAGCCACGTCAGCAGTTCGGCCAGCGGCATGGCCTTGGCAAACAGCCAGCCCTGCGCATGGCGCACCCCGCGCTCGCGCAGGAAGTCGGCCTGGAACTGGGTTTCCACGCCCTCGGCGATCAAGTCCAGCTCCAGTTTCTGCGCCATCTCGATGATGTGTGTGGCGCTGCGCATCGAGGAGAACCACATCGCCGCCCACCTTAGCTTGGCCAACGGCGTCTACATGGAGCAACTCGACTGGGCCGCCTGCATCGGCCGCTACGACAGGGACCGCCCCCTGTTCTACCTGGATTCGCCGTATTGGGGCGCTGTGGGCTATGGTATCCCGTTCCCCTGGGAGCAGTAGGAGCTGATCACGGTCAAGCTCAAAAACATCAAGGGCAAAGCCGTGATCAGCATCAACGACCACCCCGCCATCCGCGATTGCTTCGCGGCCTATGACATGGGGAACTGCGCATCGACTACACCGTGGGTAGCGGCGCCAACCGGGTGGAGCGTTGCGAACTGCTCATTTACAGTTGGGATGGCCAACCCGAACCGGCGGGACTCTTCTGAAAGGGGGCGGCATGATCGAAACGCTAAAGGGTAACGAAGCAACTGCGCGGAGTGAGGCGGGCTCCAACACGTATCACATGGGGAGATTTCTGAATGAAGTGTTGAATCCCACTTTTCTCGCTGTGATGGAGCGTAAGGACACCGAGCAAGCTGAACTGGCTGCGAGCGATGATGTTTTGAATCAGGTAAAGCGCGTCATTTCGCAGTCAACCAATGACTCGCTGCTTAGAGACATGGAGGTTGCTTTTTGCTTGTCTATCCAGGCAATTTGGGAGCGTGGCTTCAGAGCCTATGTCCAGAAGTGCGCCAGCGCGATGCGCGACGAAACTGCCGAGGCGAAGTCAAAAGCGACTCCATGGACTGACGTCAAAGACGGTTTTCAGTTGATACAAGGAATTAGCCTTAGCCAATATCCACAGAGCGCTGAACTCGAGCTGTTACACATGATCGGCAATGCTTGTCGTCATGGCCCCGGGAAGTCGTTAGATCGTCTGATGAGGTCCAATCCCGAGCTTTGGCCTGGAGGTGTGGATGTATCGTATCCGACCGGCCCAATGCAGGGCTTGCTGATTTCCCACGAGCGACTGCAGAGGTTTGCCGCTGCGGTGCGGTCCTTCTGGTCTTCGATTGACCTAGAGCTGTATGAGCAACAGTACTCGGAGGAGGAACGCCAAGCGCACCGAGAGAAGGAAGAGGCATTCCGTAGCGTCGACATCGAAGTCCATCGCGAAAAGATGCGCAAATTTTTGCTCGAACGTTTCGGTCAGCCCCCACGGCCTGCAGACGGGCCTTCTCCAAGTATTTAAGCTGAGTCCATCGAAACGCTAACTGGAGAGATTTATCGCAGTTGGCGGTCTGTGATTTTCGCGCCGCACTTTGCCAAAGCCCCCTCACTAGACAATACGAATGAGAATGCATATCATTTAATTGCCTGAGTACGCTACGCCCCGTCCACCGCAAAAGGCTCCCACCAGGAGCATTGCCATGGACCTGCGCCACGCAGCCAGCCTTTCGACCCCCAACACTGCCCGGGACGCCCTGGTGCCCGAGCCCGCCACGCTGGCCCATTGGGAGCGCACTCTGCAGCGCGCCAATGCCGCGCTGCGCTTGGACCAGCCGGTCATGGCGCTGGCCTACCAGCAGCAGGCGTTGGTCATTGCCTTGCGCATTGCACAGGCGCCCCCGGCCGGCCGGGAGGACGACTGCATTGCCGCCCTGGTGGTCTCGCACCTGAACCTGGCTGATCTGCAGGCCGAAGCCGGCGCCCTGGAGGACTGTGCGCAACTGCGGTGCAGCGTACATGCCGCGCTGCTGGGCCTGATGGCCGATGGCAGCCGGGGCACTGCGTTGCAGCAGGCCGCCTGGCGCCACAGCCGTGAAACCCACGCCGCCTTGGTGCGCCATGTGCAGGCGCATGGCGCGCACCCCGACATCACCGCCGTGCTGGCCGCTGCTTCGGGCGTGCTGCAGGGCGCGGCCCACTGAGTTTTTCTTCGTCTTCCCCACCCTTGAAAGGAACCCATGCCCTATTCGCTGCCCGCCTTGCCCTATGCCTACGATGCGCTGGAACCCCATATCGATGCCCGCACGATGGAGATCCACCACACCAAGCACCACCAGACCTACATCAACAACCTGAACGCAGCACTGGAAGGCACGCCCCATGCCGGCCTGCCGATCGACGAGCTGGTGGCAGGGCTGGTGCAACTGCCCGAGAACCTGCAGGGCCCCGTGCGCAACAACGGCGGTGGCCATGCCAACCACAGCCTGTTCTGGACCGTGATGTCCCCCATCGGCGGCGGCGAGCCGCAGGGCGAACTGGCGGCGGCCATTGCCACCGAACTGGGCGGCTTCGATGCGTTCAAGGAGGCCTTCACCAAGGCGGCACTCACGCGCTTTGGCAGCGGCTGGGCCTGGCTGTCGGTGACCAGCGCCGGCAAGCTGGTGGTGGAGAGCTCGGGCAACCAGGACAGCCCGCTGATGGCCGGCCTGCTGTCGGGCAACACCCCCATCCTGGGCCTGGACGTGTGGGAACACGCCTACTACCTGCAGTACCAAAATCGCCGCCCTGAGTACATCGCGGCGTTCTATAACGTAGTGGACTGGGCTGAGGTGGCCCGCCGCTACGCCCTGGCGCGCGGCTGAATCGATCCGCACTGCTGCGCCTCGCACCCTGAACAGATGCCTTCCGGAGCCGACACCATGCCCGTTCCCTCGCCGTCACCCGACAACGCCGCCTTGCCCAACCGTCTGACCGAGACGCCGCGCCAGCCTTTGCATTGGCGCCAGTGGATCGGGCTGGCCATCGTGGTCACGGGGGGCGTGGTCGGCACCTGGCAGATCTGGCAGTGGATCGCTGGCCAGCCAGTGGTGCTCGATGCCTGGAGGGGAGGCATGGTGGCCGCCCTGGCCACGGCCCTGGGCACGCTGCCGGTGATGCTGTCGCAGCGCATCTCCGAGCGCACGCAGGACACGCTGTTCGGTTTTGGGGCAGGCGTGATGCTCGCCGCCTGCTCGTTTTCGCTCATCATCCCGGGCATCAATGCCTCGCGCGCGGCCGGGGCAGGGGCCTGGGAGGCGGGTGGCACCATGGGCGCTGCCATTTTGCTGGGTGCGCTGGTGCTGCTGCTGATGGAGCGCCTGCTGCCGCACGAGCACTTCATCAAGGGCGTGGAGGGCCAGACCTCGCGCACCTTGCGGCGCACCTGGCTCTTCGTGTTCGCCATTGCCCTGCACAACCTGCCCGAGGGCCTGGCCATCGGCGTGGGCTATGCGAGCGGCGACACCATGCGGGCCGGCGCCCTGGCCACGGGCATCGCCATCCAGGATGTGCCCGAGGGCCTGGTGGTGGCCGTGGCGCTGCTGGCCGCCGGTTACAAGCGCTGGCTGGCGGTGGGGCTGGGCATGGCCTCGGGCCTGGTGGAGCCCATCGGCGCGGTGATGGGGGCTGCCGTGGTCAGCTACTCGGCAAGCCTCCTGCCCTGGGGCCTGGGCTTTGCCGCCGGCGCCATGCTGTTCGTGATCAGCCACGAGATCATCCCTGAATCCCACCGCAAGGGCCACGAAGCCTGGGCGACCGGCGGGCTGATGCTGGGCTTTGTCATCATGATGGTGCTGGACACGGCCTTGGGCTGATCCCGGGCAAGCCATTCCACAGGCCACGGCAAGCAAGTTGTCGTGGCCTTTGTGCTTTTCAGGGCAGGGCCTCGTACGCTTCCTTGATCGCCGGGGCCAGCGACTGGAGTGGGGTGGCGGTGGTATTGCGCGCATTGCGACCTTCCACCGAGCGCACGCGCCCTTCGTTGATGCCGCGTGCCATCTCCGCGAGCAACTGGGCCAGGTCGGGTGCGATGCCGGCCTGGGCCATGCCCTGGGCGGCGTCGTCATAGGGCAGTTGCTGGTAAGCCAGCGCCGGCTGGCCGATCACCCCGCCCACGAAGGTTGCAAGCTGGTCGTGGCTCAGGTCGCCGGGCCCCAGCAGCTCGCGCACGCTGTGGCCGGTCCAGCCGCGCTGGTCCAGTGCCCCGGTGGCGGCATCGGCAATGTCGCGCGTGGCTATCATGGGGATGGGCAGGCCGGGCGCGAAGGCGTCCGCCAGGCTGCCGCCGTACTTCACCCCGGGCAGCAGGTTGAAAAGACCCTCGAAGAACATCGCCGGGCGCAACGCCAGCACATGGCTGTGCTGCAGGCTGGCCAGGCGCTGCTCCTGCTCGTGCAGGCTGGTCAACACGCCGGTGCCCGTGGGTTGCTCGGCCCCCAGGCTGCTCAGGGCCACCACATGCGGTACGCGCGCGGCCTGCAGCGCCGCGACGATGGCCTGGCCCTGGGTGCGTTGCAGCTCCATGAAGCCGGGGGCCGTGGGGTCGAAGGGCATCATGGCGTAGACGGCGTCGGCGCCTTCGAAGGCGCGGGTGAGGTAGGCCGGGTCGGCACAGTCGCCCACGATCACCTGCGCACCCTGCTGGCGCAAGGCGTCGAGCCGCTCGGCCGAGCGGCCCATGGCGCGCACGCGGTGGCCCAGCGCGAGGAGGTTGCGGGCGATCACGCTGCCCGTGTGGCCGGTGGCACCCATTACTGCGATGTCTGACATGTGGAACTCCAAGGGGTTGTTGAACAAACAGGCGTCCAGTGTCTTGGGGAGTGGTAGGCATGCCAATGATGAAAGGTCGGTGTTTATTGATCATTCGTCCAGACCGGCTTAGGATGCGGCATGGACATCCAGGTTGAAGCCGCTTCTGCCGCCGCGGACCCGCTGGGCCGGGCCTTGCACCTGTTGCGCATGACGGGCGTGATCTATTGCTACTCGTACCTGCACCCGCCGCTGGGCATCGCCCTGCCGCCGATTCCGGGCTGCCTGATGTTCCATGCCATCACGGCCGGTGAATGCTGGCTGCGCGTGCCAGGGGCCGAGCCCGTGCTGCTGCGCGCGGGCGATTTCGCGCTGGTGCCGCGCGGCGAGGGGCACGACCTGCTCTCCACCGCCACGTCACGGGCCGATGCCTTCTTCGACCTGCCGCGCGTGCAGCTCGGTGGCCGCTTCGAAATCATGCGCCATGGCGAGGGCACGGAGCCCGTCTCTCTGGTCTGTGGTGCAGTGCGTTTCGACGACGTGCTGGCCCGCCGCCTGGTGCATGCGCTGCCACGCCAGATCGTGCTGAGCGGGCAGTCGCTGGGCCCATCGAACTGGCTTTCGCCCATCCTGTCCCTGCTGCAGGACGAGGTGCAGCACCTCAAACCCGGTGGCGAGGCGGTGGCCACGCGCCTGGCCGATGTACTGGTGCTGCAGGCCATCCGCACCTGGCTGCAGAACGACCCGGGCGCGCGCACCGGCTGGCTGGGCGCCTTGCAGGACGCCAAGCTTGGCCCGGCCCTGGTACTCATGCATGAGCAGCCCGGCACGCCATGGACGCTGGCCTCGCTGGCCAGCGCGGTGGCCATGTCGCGTTCGGCGTTCGCCGCGCGCTTCGCGGCGTCGGTGGGCATGCCGGTGATGCAGTACCTGACCCTGTGGCGCATGGCGCTGGCCCAGTCGCGCCTGCAGGAGGGTCAGGTGCGCCTGGCCGAGCTGGCCGACAGCCTGGGCTACCAGTCGGAGGCGGCGTTCAGCCGTGCGTACAAGCGCTGGTCGGGGCGGTCGCCGGGGAGCGAGCGGCGGGTGGAGGCAATGGCCCTTTAGCCGAAGAACCAGTAGCAGACAGCAATCGCCGCAATCACGCCCGCCAGCTCCGCCAGCAACGCGCACGCCACCGCATGCCGCGCGCGCTGTATGCCCACCGCTCCGAAGTACACCGCCAGCACATAGAAGGTGGTCTCGGTGCTGCCCTGGATGATGGCGGCCGCGCGGGCGGCAAAGCTGTCCACGCCCTGGGTCTGCATGGTCTCTATCAGCATGGCGCGCGCGGCGCTGCCCGAAAAGGGCTTGACCAAGGCTGTGGGCAATGCGTCCACGAAGCGCGTGTCGGCGCCGACCGCCTCCACGCACCAGCGGATCGCGTCGAGTACATAGCCCAGCGCGCCCGAGGCGCGGAACACGCCCACCGCGCACAGCATGGCGACCAGGTAGGGCAGCAGGCCCTTGGCCACGTCGAAGCCCTCGCGCGCACCCTCGATGAAGGCCTCGTACACGGCCACCTTGCGCCAGGCGCCCAGCACCACGAACATCACCACCAGCGAGAACAGCGTGAGGTTGCCCAGCAGCGACGACAGGCTGGCCAGCGCCGCCGCGCTCAGCGTGGTCAGCAAGGCCATGAAGCCGCCCAGCACCAGCGCCACGGGCAGAAGGTAGGCCAGCACCACGGGGTGCCACAGCGGCAGCCGCTGCACGATGGCCACCGTCACCAGCCCGACCAGGGTGGAGGCGGAGGTGGCCAGCAGGATGGGCAGAAACACCAGCGTCGGGTCTGGCGCGCCTTGCTGCATGCGGTACATGAAGATGGTGACCGGCAGCAGCGTGAGCGACGACGCATTGAGCACCAGGAACAGAATCTGCGCGTTGGTAGCGGTATCGGGCCGGGGGTTGAGCTCTTGTAGCGAGCGCATGGCTTTCAGGCCCATGGGCGTGGCCGCGTTGTCCAGCCCCAGGGCGTTGGCGGCAAAGTTCAGCGTGATCAGCCCTAGGGAAGGGTGGCCGCGCGGCACCTCGGGCATCAGCTTGGCGAACAGCGGCGCCAGCCAGCGGGCGAGGGCGTCGACGATGCCGGCCTTTTCGGCAATGCGCAGAAAGCCCAGCCACAGCGTTAGCGTGCCGAACAGCAGCACCATCACCTCGACCGAGAGCTTGGCCATGGCGAACAGCGCCTCGACCATGGCCCCGAAGATCTGCACATTGCCGCCCACCAGCCACTGGGCAAACGCCGCTATGGCGGCGACGATGAAAAAACCCAGCCACAGGGTGTTGAGCATCCGGTCTCCACGAAGATTGCAGGCTCCGAGATTACCCCGGCAGGGGCATGCACAAATACCTGCGAGCCGAGAGCGTGACAGTGGTACCCTACAGGGTTCGGCTGGGTTGTGCCCTGCGGCATTTTTACAACGTCCTGCGGCCCCCGATCCCAGCCCTTGACCTTCATTTGGGCGCCTTGGCGCGCCAACAACCAATACACCACCTAGGAAGAGATCCAACATGGGCGCGCAGTGGAAAGCAAAAGGCAAGGCACAGGTCGCTGATGCCAAGGGCAAGCTGTTTGGCAAGCTGGTCAAGGAAATCATGGTCGCTGCGCGCGGCGGTGCCGACCCGGCCGGCAATGCACGCCTGCGCCTCGTGGTCGAGCAGGCCCGCAAGGTGTCCATGCCCAAGGAAACCCTGGAGCGCGCCATCAAGAAGGGCTCGGGCACAGGGGCCGACGCAGTCAACTACGAACACGTGATCTATGAGGGCTTTGCGCCCCACCAGGTGGCGGTGATGGTCGAGTGCCTGACCGACAACGTCAACCGCACCGCGCCCGAGATGCGCGTGCTGTTCCGCAAGGGCCAACTGGGTACCTCCGGCTCGGTGGCCTGGGACTTCAACCATGTGGGCATGATCGAAGCCGAGCCCGCCAGCGCCGGTGCCGACCCCGAACTGGCCGCCATCGAGGCCGGCGCGCAGGACTTTGAAGCCGGCGACGAAGAAGGCACCACCACCTTCTGGACCGACCCGACCGACCTGGACCTGGTGAGCCGCGCGCTGCCGGCCCAGGGCTTCACGGTGCTGTCGGCCAAGCTGGGCTACAAGCCCAAGAACCCGGTGAACCCCGCCAACCTCACGGCAGAACAGCTGGAAGAAGTGGAAACCTTTCTGGCCGCCATCGACTCCAACGACGACGTGCAGAACGTTTACGTGAGCCTGGGTGGTTAAAAGGCTGTTGGCTGCGGGGCCAGCGCCTGGCCGCAGCAACCCTTCAAATCCATGACCGCAGACCACTACGCTGCCCTCGGGCTGGCGGCCAACGCCTCGCTCGCCGACATCAAGAAGGCCTACCGCCAGAAGGCGGCCTTCTACCACCCGGACCGCAACCCGGCGCCCGATGCTGCGCAGCGCTTCCAGTTGGTCCAGAAGGCCTACGACGTGCTGTCCGACGACGAGGCCCGCCAGGCCTACGACGACAACCGCCGCCGCAACCTGCTGGACGACCCGCTGCAGACCGCCCAGGAAATCTGGCACACCTATACCCAAGGCATTCTTCCTTCGTGAAACTCTCTCCTTATTTTTATGACCTGCGTTCGGCCTACCAGGCCGAGCTTGATGACCTGACCCAGGATTCCGAAGGCAAGGACGTGCTGCGCAAGCGGCTCACGCAAAAGCGCGGCGAGATCGCCTTTCTCGTGCAAATGATGGAGCTGGCGCCCGAGATGGTGGCCGTGGTCTTCCACCAGGGCTTTCGCTTTGCGCGACCTGCCGCGCTGGAGAGCCTGATCGGCCGGGGCGCTGACGACCTGCCGGCCTGGGGCACCCTGGCCGATGGCGCCGTGCTGCTCGAACCTTGGGCTGCAGGCCTGGCGAAGACGGTACTGGCCGAACCCGGTGGCGAGCGCTTCATGGCCGTGGCGGCGGGCCTGGAGTACCTGCAGGTGCATTCGCGCCTGGCGCCTGCGGCCCAGCATGCCGACGCCGAGGAAGAGGGCGACGATGAAGATGCCGCTGAGCACGACGACGATTACGACAACCTGAGCGCTGACGACGCCGCCGACCCGCACAACGCCCGCTCGCGCGACGAGGCCAGCGACAACTGGCTTTCCGACGTAGGCTTTGACCGCAAGGACTGACCATGAGCAACAACCACCTGGCCCTGATCACCAAGACCACCAGCCTCATCGCCGCAGGCGACATCGTGGGCGCCGAATCGGCGCTGGCCGAGCTGGCCGACACCGATGGCGACAACGCCCTGATGGTGGTGCTGGACCAGCTCGCGCCCAAGGACATTCTGGCTGTGATGCGCGAGTACGACGATTCCAAGGCCTCGGTGGTCAACCTGCTGGTCACGCCCGAGCAGTTTGCGCGCGCCATGGTGCTTGAAAAGCAGTACAAGGACCTCACCCACACCCACCTGCGCAACATGGTCAACGCCGTGGTGTTCCGCGACGATGCCGACCCGGTGGCCTTTCTCACCGCCATTGGCGACCTGGAGGGCGGCAGCGAGGCCCTGGCCAACTACTTTGCCGAAAAGTGGAGCCGCATCGAGGCCTTTGCCCGCACCGGCACCTTCGACGCGGTGGAAGACTACGGCCCGACGCTGACCGACGACGAACTGCTGGCCTCGGGCTACGTGCAGCCGCGCATCGACCAGGACGAAGTGGCCGACCGCGACTGGATGCAGATGGCCTGGCTGCTGCGCTACGAGTGCCGCGACCTGTTCATCGAAACTCTGCTGGTGCTGCGCGCCAAGGCCCGCGCCTTCGACCTGGGCCTGGAGGAGGGCGACGAGGCGGCCGAAGAGGACGACGGCAAGTTCGAGACCAGCGAGACCGACCGCGGCAAGGCGACGCCTGCTGCGCGCGCATCCGACGAAGAGTCGGCTATCTGACTTTCTTCATGTCCGAGCACGAAATGTCTTCTGCGCCGGCGGCCAACGCGCTGCAACTGCACGACGCGCGCCCGTTCTTTGAAAAGGCCCTGGCCCACGGCGTGGCGCACGGCATCATCGACGCGGCGAAGTTGGCTGCGATGAACACCGACGCCCCCAAGGGCATGGTGCAGATCGCACGCTACTTCGGCAGCGAGTTCCTGCGCCCGGAGCTGGAAAAGGCCCGTGACCGCATGGTCAACCTGATCAGCCTGTACCTGCTGGACACTACGGATGGCGACCTGCAGAAGGCGGCGGTATCGCTGCGCGACAACTCCTTCCTGTCGCGCTCCAAGGGCGGCTCGGACATGCTCAAGCGCCTGATCGCCATGCCCGAGAGCAGCAACTTCGGCATGGGCGGCTATGCCGATGCCGAAACGCCGCTGCTGGCCGTGTGGTCCCTGCGCAGCCATGCCGACTACCGTGCCGAGCTGACGCGCCGCAGCCAGATCGCAGCGGCCATCAGCGCCGCCAGGTGGATGGCCGAGCAGTACGACCTGGACGACGATGCGCTCGAAGAGTCGGGCGCCGACGCCGAGGCCGTGGTCCGCGCCGGCCTGCTGCTGCAGGCCCTGGCTCCCAAGGTGGGCGACTGGCCGAACGCCGTGGTGTTCGAGAAGATCGCCACGGCCCACCGCAAGAAGAAGACCACGGCCGACCAGGTCAGGCTGTCGCTGCCGCCCGGCCTGCCTGCGGACCTGAAGGACGTGGTGCAGTCCCAGCGCGCTGCCGTGCTGGCCGACCTGCCCAAGCTGCTGGACGCCGCCACGCCGCTGCGCAACCTGCTGCGGCCCACCAGCGGTTTTCGCGCGCGCTACTTTCTGCTCGACGACCCGCTGGCCGAGGTGGACGAATACCACCGCAACCTGGCCGACCTGGACGAAGAGGGCGATGCGCCCCAGCCCGCCAGCAAGACCTGGACCAAGACGGTGCAGGGCAACGAGGACGAACCCAGCCTGCTCACCCTGTTCCTGTGCCTGGCCACCGCCACGCCCAAGAAGACCGTGCTGACCGAAAAGACTGCCGCCAGCCTGGTGCGCAAGCTGCGCAAGAGCGGCTGGCAGCCCGCGCTGGCCACGGATTTCATCCGCGCCAATGCGCCTGGCGCACGCCATGCCGACTATGTGGACCTGTGGAACAGCTTCGTGCAGGAATCGCAGGCCACGCTGGCCAGCGACATGGACTACCAGATGCACGATGCCCTGGCGCTGCTGCGCAGGGAGTGCAATGTGGTGGTGGCGGGCTGACCGTCCGGGGACTGTGCGGAGAAGAGGCAAGGACGAGGGCGGGTACGGGGTCAGTTGCCGCGCCGCAGCACAACGGTCATCCGTGGTTCCCAATGCTTGCGGTCTTCGGCCTGAAGCGACTATGTCCCAGACATCTCACTGCCATCTCCATTGAAGGCGACGCGAAAGCGCACACCATCGCCATCGTCTGTCAGGCCCATTCCATTCACCACGGCACGCCGCCGCCAAGGTCGCGACCACGGTCCCAGTGGTGTGCAATGTGGTCACATAGGGTCACGAAAGGGCCGGGGCGCTGCAGGGCGGGCGCAATGCAGTCGTCGATGGCCATGGCGGGGTTCTCACGGGGGGCCTACTGCGCCAACAATCGCTCCAGCATGCTTTGCGGGTCCATGAGGAAATCACGGGTCACCCTGAAATGTTCCGTGTCCTGGTAGGCGATCTGCTGGATGCTGTCCTTGCCGCAATGGAATATGGTCGCGTCCGGATAGGCCATGAGAATGGGCGAGTGCGTGGCGATGATGAACTGGGATTTCTCCTCCACCAGGTCGCGCATGCGCACCAGCGTGGCCAGCTGCCGCTGCGGCGACAGCGCGGCCTCGGGCTCGTCCAGGATGTACAGGCCCTGGCCCCGGAAACGTTCCATCATCAGCGCCAGAAAAGATTCACCGTGGGACTGCTCGTGCAATGAGCGGTTGCCATACGCGCCGATGATCGGTGGGCCGCCGAATGGATCTTCGTCCAGCTTCTCGATCTCGGTCGCCACGTTGAAGAAGCTCTCTGCCCTCAGGAAGCAGCCATCTCGCTGAGGGCGCAGACCTTTGGCGATGCGCAGGTGCTCGTGCAGTTCGGAATGCGAGCGCCGGGTGCCGAAGCTGAAGTTCTTCGACCCGCCCTCGGCGTTGAACCCCAGGGAGACCGCGATGGCTTCGAGCAGCGTCGACTTGCCCGAGCCGTTTTCGCCCACGAAGAAGTTCACGCGCGGGTGCAGGTCGATCTGCTCCAGATGGCGAACCACGGGAAGCGAAAAGGGGTACTGTTCGAACGACTCGACTTTTTCGCGGCGCAGCGTGATGCGGCTGACGTACTGGGATGAAATCATGGCAGCACGCGCAAGAGTTCGTTGTGTTTGTCCCTCAGCCTGCGGCGGCTGGGCTGGGCTGGGCTGGTTCACACTGCGGGTGTTGGTCTCATTTTTGCTTCTGCGGCCGGGTGGGCCGGCTTGTTGTCAGCCAAAGGTCATGGGGTAAGAGTAACATCTGGCCCCAGCCGTCTTTCTGCACTGCCAGTTACCCACTACTTAGCGCGCCCACCAACCGCGAACCAGCTTTCAGTGCACAGCCCCACACTCGTCATCCTTTCGGCCATTCTTGCCGCACTCGTCACTGTAGTTTTGTTGGTGATGTGGCATTTCAACCGGAACATTCCGGGGCTGCGGCTTTGGATGCTGTCCTTTCTGTTTGCTTTCGTGTTCAGCACCAGCCTGTTGCTACGCGGGCATATGCCCGAGGTAGCTTCTGTGGTGCTCACGCAGGGCGCCATATCTTTGGCCGCCTACCTGTGCCTTCTGGGCACGCGCAATTACATGGGACGTCCGCCAGTTACGCATGGGTATGCCATGGCAGCCATCGGCGCGCTGGTGCTGCTATCGATCTTTTTCACCGTCGTGAAGCCGCACCTTGGTATGCGCTTTGTGTTCGCGGGGCTGGGGGCCGGGGTGTTCTTTTTGCTCACTGCGCGCACCCTGGCGCATGGGGATGTACGCTTGGTGCCCGCGCGCTACTTATTCGCCGTGGCGGCCGGGGCGCACGGCCTGTTCCTTTTGCTTCGGCCGTTGTTATTCACGATGGGTGGCGAGGGCGTGGAAGGTCCGATGGACGCGACCCTCGTCGCCAAGATATCGCAGTATGTGGCGCTCGAAGCGGTGGTGGCGCTTGTGCTTTTTGCCTTCGGCACACTGATGTTGGCCAACGAGTTCATCGCCAATGAACTGCGCCACTTGGCCGAGGTGGACCCGCTGACCAATGTGTTCAATCGCCGGGCCTTTCTGACCCTGCTGGACAAGGCCATGAGCAATGCCCAGCGCACTGGTGGGGGCGGGCTGCCCGTGCTGGTGATCGATCTGGACCACTTCAAGAAGATCAACGACACCTGGGGACACCAGTGCGGCGACGAGGTGCTGCGGCACTTCGTGCTGCTGGCCGACCGCTGCCTGCGCCGTGAGGACGTGCTGGGCCGTCTGGGTGGCGAAGAGTTTGCCATTGCTTTGCCCAATGCGGGCTATGAAGGCGCGCGCACCGTGGCCGAACGCGTGTGCGCCATGGTGGCTGCCCAGCCTGTGCCCACTGCTCGAGGGCCTATCGCGCTCACGGTGAGCATCGGGGTCACTTTGTGCGCGCCGGGTGATACACCTGAAGTCGCGCTGCAGCGTGCCGACGAGGCCATGTACCTGGCCAAGAAGCGTGGGCGCAACCGGGTGGAGGTGGTGCAAGCGCCCGAGAGGGCGGTGGCCGCAGCCAATGCAGTGCCCGCTCTCTGAGCATCGGTGGCACCGCGGGGGGATGTACCGGCCACGGCCTCCGTGTCGCGCGCACCGGCGTGACGCCGTGTAGACTCACCGCCGTCTGTTCTTCTCATTCCTTTCGGGTACCGCTTTCCTGTCGTCTGTCTGTTCGCTCCGCTCGGTACAAGCGGCTGGCGGGCATATGGAGTGCATATGGCGTTGGCGTATCTGCTGGAAGCAAAACCCCTGGCCTGGCTGTTGCTGGCGGCCAGTGTCATCTCTGAAGTGGCTGGTACCGTGGCGCTCAGGCAATCGGATGGCTTGTCTCGTATGGCACCCTCGGTGGGCGCTGGGGTCTGCTACGTGCTGGCGGTGTGGTGGATGTCACTGGCCATGAAGCACATCGGCATGGGCACCACCTATGCGGTGTGGGCAGGCAGCGGACTGGCGTTGACGGCGCTGCTGGGGGTTGCGCTGTTTGGTGAGCCGCTCTCGGGCATGCGGCTCGCCGGGCTCGCGCTGGTGGTGGCAGGGGTGGTCACGCTCAGCCTGGCAGGCCCAGCGCACTGATCAATCCGCCAGAAACCCC
The DNA here is from genome assembly GCF_964253305.1 of Acidovorax sp. LjRoot66. NCBI lineage: Bacteria > Pseudomonadati > Pseudomonadota > Betaproteobacteria > Burkholderiales > Comamonadaceae > Acidovorax > Acidovorax sp. LjRoot66. Next base: position 4,270,543 of record NZ_CAXUQU020000001.1, on the reverse strand, counting down.
ACGCTGCTCGGCCTGCCGGGCAGGTCCAGCGCAGCGACGGGTGCGGGGCTGCTCGCGATCTTCTTGCCGCGCCGGTACACCGCCAGGCGGGCGGACCGCAGGCGGATAGCCTCGACCGGGTTGCGCGCATGCAGCAGCACGAAGTCGGCATGGCAGCCTGCTGCAATTCCATAGCTTTCCAGGCCCAGCAGTTTTGCGGGATTGGTGGTCACCGCCTCGAAGCACTGGCGCATGGCGGCCTGGCTGGTCATCTGGGCCACGTGCAGGCCCATGTGGGCGGCTTCGAGCATGTCGGCGCTGCCGCCGCCGTACCAGGGGTCCATCACGCAGTCGTGCCCAAAGGCCACGGTGAGGCCAGCGGCCATCAGCTCGGGCACGCGCGTCATGCCGCGGCGCTTGGGGTAGGTGTCGTGGCGGCCCTGTAGCGTGATGTTGATCAGCGGGTTGGCCACCACGCCCAGCTGCGCCTCGGCCATCAGCGGGATGAGCTTGCTCACGTAGTAGTTGTCCATGCTGTGCATCGACGTGAGGTGCGAGCCCGCCACCCGGCCGTGCAGGCCCAGGCGGTGGGTTTCGTGCGCCAGGGTCTCCACGTGGCGCGAGAGCGGGTCGTCCGATTCGTCGCAGTGCATGTCCACCCTCTTGCCCAGGCTGGCGGCCAGCTCGCACAAAATCCTCACGCTCTCGGCCCCCTGGGCCATGGTGCGCTCGAAGTGTGGGATGCCGCCCACCACGTCCACGCCCAGGTCGAGCGCGCGCTTCATGTTGTCGAGCCCGCCAGCGGAGCGCAGCACGCCGTCCTGCGGAAAGGCCACCAGCTGCAGGTCGAGGTAAGGCGCCACGCGCTGCTTCACGTCGAGCAGCGCACGCACCGGCAGCAGGCTGGCGTCGCTGGTGTCCACATGCGAGCGGATGGCCAGCAGCCCCTGGGCCACAGCCCAGTCGCAGTACTGCAGCGCGCGCTGCACGATGGCCTCGTGCGTGAGCTGCGGCTTGAGTTCGCCCCACAGCGCAATGCCTTCGAGCAGGGTGCCGCTCTGGTTCACGCGCGGCTGGCCGTAGCTGAGTGTCGAATCCATGTGGAAATGCGCATCCACGAACGGCGGGCTGAGCAGCAGGCCGCCGGCGTCCAGCGTCTCGTTCGCTGGTGCCTGCAGGCCTTTGGTCACTTCGGTGATGCGCCCGTCCTGCACGGCAACGGACATGTTGCTGCGGCCGTCGGGCAGGGTGGCGTTGTGGATGAGCAGGTCGAGCATGGGCGGGTGATGGTGAGTGGGGGCGGTATTTGCCAGTGTAGAGGGTGCTTCAGGTTGCCGTTGGCGGCAGGGCCCATGTGCTGGTGCGGATTTGTCGGGTTTGTTCAAGACCGGGCCCTGGGCGCCCCTAAGCTTGGCCCAAGACCGTTCTTCTTGAAGGAATTCTTCCATGCAATTTGGCTACACCATTCTCTACGTCGAAGACGTGCCCCGCACCATTGCCTTCTACGAGGCCGCCTTTGGCCTGACGCGCCGCTTCGTTCACGAGGCCGGGGATTTTGGCGAGCTGGACACGGGCGCCACGGCGCTGGCCTTCTCGTCGCTGCGCCTGATGGCCGAACTGGGCAAGAACCCGCAGCGCGCCTCGGCCGGCGCGCCCAGTTTCGAGATCGCCTTCACCACTGCAGACGTGGCTGCTGCAGTGGAGCGTGCTGTGGCCGCCGGAGCCCGCCTGGTGCAGGCGCCCGAGCAGATGCCCTGGGGCCAGACGGTGGCCTATGTGGCCGACATCAACGATGCGCTGGTGGAGCTGTGCACGCCCGTGGGGCCACCGCCCGCCGCCTGATGGCTACCCGTAACCCACCTGCGCCAGTGTGGACAGCAGGGCCGGGGACTGGCGCAGCCGCAATGGCGTGGCGCCCAGCCAGCGCAGGCAGTCGCGGCTGAAATGGGCCTGGTCGGCATAGCCATGGTCTGCCGCAATGGCGACCAGGGGCGCGCCGGTGCCCAGTGCCTGGGCCGCCCGGCGAACGCGGGCCAGCGCCCGCCAAAAGCGGGGTGGCTGGCCCGTGGCCTGCAGGGCCATGCGCTCCAGGCTGCGTTCCGATACGCCGAGCGCTTTGGCGGCCTGGCCCACGGATGGGGCATGGGCCAGGGTGTACAGGGCCTCCTGGGCACGCACGTCCAGGTGCACATGGGTGTCGATGGCCTCCAGGACCGCAGTTTCCAGCGCCGCATCGATGCAGGGGTGCGCAGCGCCGGCGCGCGCGCGTGCCTGCGCCTGCTGCCAGAGGGCGTGCGCGGCAGACAGCAGTGGCCTGTGCTGGATGCCCACACCCGGCTGCAGGCGGTAGCCCAGCCACAGCTCGCCCGCATGGCCGGGCACCTGCAGGGCCGCACTGCCCAACGGGGAGATATGCCAGCCGCATGCGCCCTGGGCATCGATGTGCAGGATGAGGTCGCTGCAGCCATCGGGCAGCACCGTGGTGGGGCTGTCGTCGGTGCCCGTGTGCTGCCAGTGGGCCAGAACGGCAGAGGGCAGGGCCAGTGGGGCGTGCTCGATCACATCACCGCCTGGGGGTGGGCGTGTAGCGGTATGCGCCAGGCCGGTGGCCGGCCTCGATGGAGATGCTGCGCAGCCTGTCTTCGTGGCCCGAGCGGGCCTGCGCGGTGATGCGGATGCCGGTGCGCGTGCTGCGGCAGGCGATGTGGGTCAGGGTGATCTCCGCATGGTCGTTGTTGAGCTCGGCGATGCCCTGGGTGTGCACCGCCTGCAAAGTGCCGTTGTCGTCACGCTGCATCCATTGCACGTACAGAAACGACTGCGCGTACTGCGAGCCATGCACGATGCGGTAGACCCCCTCGTTCTTGCGCGTGGGCCATTGGCCGCAGACCTGCACCCAGTCCACCGCGTCGGCGGTGGCAAAGCGTTCGTAGGGCACATCCATGCCCAGGGCATGGGCGGGCGCACTGCAGACCAGTGCCAGCGCTGCCATGCATCGGACCGCGCTCACCGCTCGCCCTTGCGGTAGGGCTTCATCAGCGCCTGCGGGTAGGCCGCCTTGCGCGCCACCAGCACCAGCGCCAGGATGGACAGCAGGTAGGGCAGCATCAGGTAGACCTGGTAGGGCAGCCAGGCATCGCCGGCCTGCTGCAGGCGCAGCTGCAGCGCATCGAAAAAGGCGAACAGCAGGGCTCCCAGCAGCGCCTTGCCTGGCCGCCACGAGGCAAACACCACCAGCGCCACGCAGATCCAGCCACGCCCGTTGACCATGTTGAAGAAGAAGGCGTTGAACGCCGACAGGGTGAGGAAGGAACCTGCCACCCCCATGATCGCCGAGCCCGCCACGATGGCGCCTGTGCGCGTGGCCGCCACCGACAGGCCCTGGCCTTCGGCCGCCTGCGGGTTCTCGCCCACCATGCGCACGGCCAGGCCCAGCGGTGTGCGCATGAGCACCCAGGCCAGCAGCGGCACCAGCGCCAGCGCCAGCAGCGTGAGCGGGGTCTGCGCCGAGAGGATGGGCACGCCCAGCCACTCCATGGGGGCAAACGGTTCGATGGTGGGCGGCGTGTTCACCTTGGGAAAACTCACGCGGTAGCCGTAGTAGCTGAGCGCCGTGGCCAGCAGCGTGATGCCCAGGCCCGAGACATGCTGCGACAGCGCCAGCCCCACGGTGAGCCAGGCATGCAAGAGTCCGAATACCGCGCCCGTGAGCGCCGCTACCAGCACCCCGGTCCACAGGCCGTAGCCCGCATACACCGCGAGCCAGCCCGTGAAGGCGCCTGCGACCATGATGCCCTCGATGCCCAGGTTGAGCACGCCGGCACGCTCGCACAGCAGCACCCCGAGCGTGCCCAGGATGAGCGGCGTGGCCACACGCAGGGTGGCGATCCAGAAGGCCGGGTTGGCCAGGATGTCGAGCAGTTCGGTCATTTCCACTTCACCCGGTACTGCGTGAGCAGGGTGGCCACCAGCACCGCGATCAGCGAGGTGGCCACGATCACGTCGGCGATGTAGGTGGGCACGCCCACCGCGCGGCTCATGCTGTCGGCACCCACGAGCACGCCGGCCACGAAGGTGCCGGCCGCGATCACGCCCAGCGGATGCAGACCGGCCAGCATGGCGATGACGATGCCGCTGTAGCCATAGCCCGGCGACATGTCGAGCGTGACATAGCCCGTGCGGCCCGCAACCTCGATGGCACCGGCCAACCCGGCTAGGCCGCCCGACAGCAGGGCCACCAGCACGACGGTGCGGGTGATGGGCACGCCGGCAAAGGCCGCAGCGCGCGCACTGGCGCCCGCCGCACGGATGTCGAAGCCCGGAACCGTGCGCCGCAAAATGGCCCAGAGGATGAGCGCAAGGCCGATGGCCCACAGCAGCCCCGTGTGCAGGCGCGTCTGCGGCACCAGTTTGGATAGCTCCATGTCACCCTGCAGCGCCACGCTCTGCGGCCAGCCCATGGAGAGCGGGTCCTTCATGGGCCCGTCGAGCAGGGCAGAGACCAGCAGCAGGGCGATGAAATTGAGCAGCAGCGTGGTCACCACTTCGTCCACCCCCAGCCGCGATTTCATCAGCGCCGGGCCCAGCAACAGCAGCGCCCCGGCCAGGGCCGCCGCCAGCATCATGAGGGGGAACAGCAGCCAAGGCGACCACTCCAGCCCCGTGCCGCCATGCAGGCCACCCACGGCCACGGCGGCCAGCGCGCCCGCGTAGAGCTGCCCCTCGGCCCCGATGTTGAACAGCCGCGCACGGAAGGCCACGGCGGCCGCCAGCCCGGTCAGGATCAGCGGCGTGGCGCGAGTGAGGGTTTCGGTCAGCGCGAAGACCGAGCCGAACGCGCCTTTGACCAGCAACGCATAGGTCTGGCCCACGGGCGCACCGGCCCACAGCACCAGCAGGCCGCTGATGAGCAGGGTGAACACCACGGCGCCCACCGGGGCAGCCACGTAGGCTGCCGGGGAGATGTAGTTGCGTTTTTCGAGTCTCATGGGTGGCATGTCGGGTTCATGGCGAAGGGGCGCCCGCCATCGCCAGTCCGATGGCCTCGCGCGTCCAGCCTTGCGCAGGCCGTGCTTCGCTCAGGTGTCCCTCATGCATCACCGCCACGCGGTCACCCAGGGCCAGCACTTCGTCGAGGTCGTCCGAGATCAGCAGCACCGCCGCACCCCCGTCGCGCGCATTGATGAGCTGCTGCTGTACGAAGGTGACGGCGCCGATGTCCAGGCCCCAGGTGGGCTGGTGCGCCACGATGAGGCGCGGGGCGGGGGCGCTCTGGCGGGCGTCGTACGGCGGCAGCAGGGCCCGGCCCAGGATGAGCTTTTGCATGTTGCCGCCCGAGAGCGAGCGCGCCGGGGTGTCGGGCCCGCCGCCGCGCACGTCGAAGGTCTCGGCCACGCGCTGGGCGTGCTGGCGCGCAGCAAAGCGCTTGACCCAGAAGGCCCGGAACCAGGGGTGGGCGAACCAGTGGCTGCGCAGGCGCTCGGACACGGCGTTCTCCCACACCGGCAGGTCGCCCACTACGCCCACGGCATGGCGGTCCTCGGGGATGCGGGCCACGCCCTGGTTCACCACCCAGGCCGGCCGGGCCTGCAGCGGCGCGCCCAGCAGCGTGACCTGGCCGGCCGTGGCGGCGCGCACGCCGCACAGCACATCGGCCAGTGCCACCTGGCCATTGCCCGAGACACCGGCAATGGCGACGATCTCGCCCGCATTCAGGGTGAGCGACACGCCCTGCAGCCGGTCGCGCCCGGTGGGGGCGGTGGATACATCAGCCAGTGAGCATACCGGCGCGCCCACGCTTTTGGCGGGCCTGCGTGCGCTGGCCTCGATGGCATGGCCCACCATCCACTGCGCGAGTTGCCCTTGCGTGGTGCCCTGCGCGGGCGCCTCGGCCACCAGCCTGCCCTGGCGCAGCACGGCCACGCGGTGCGAGACGCGCAGCACCTCAGCGAGCTTGTGGCTGATGAAGATGATGGACAGGCCCTGGGCCACCATCTGCGACAGGGTGGCGAACAGGGCCTCGCTCTCCTGCGGGGTGAGCACGGCGGTGGGCTCGTCCAGGATCAAGATGCGTGCGCCGCGGTACAGGGCTTTGAGGATCTCCACCCGCTGGCGTTCGCCCACCGAGAGGCTGCCCACCCGCGCGTCGGGCTGCACGGGCAGGCCGAAGCGGGCGGACACGGCCAGCAGCTTCTCGCGTGCGGCGCTGCGGCGCGAGAAGGGCTGCCACAGCGGCTCGCTGCCCAGCAGCACGTTGTCCAGCACGGTGAGGTTGTCGGCCAGCGTGAAATGCTGGTGCACCATGCCGATGCCGGCGGCCAGCGCGGCGCGCGGCTGGCCCGGGGGCAAGGGCTTGCCGAAGACTTCGATGCTGCCCTCGTCCGCCACATAGTGGCCGAACAGAATGGACATCAGCGTGGACTTGCCCGCGCCGTTCTCGCCCAGCAGGGCCAGCACCTCGCCACGCGCCAGTGTGAGGCCGATGCCGTCATTGGCCACCAGCTTGCCAAAGCGCTTGGTGATGCCGGTGAGGCGAAGAACCGTTTCTGCAGGCTCCATGGACATCGATCGGGCTACTTCCAGGCGGCCAGGAAGGCCTGCAGCACCTTGGCCGAGTTGGCCGCCGCCAGGTGCATGAAGGTGTCCATCTCGTTGGCGCCGTCGCCGCCGCCCGCCAGGTCGCTCAGCGAGCGAAAGGCGATGTAGGGCACGCCGTTGCTGTGCGCCACCATGGCCGTGGCGGCGGTCTCCATGTCGAGCACATTGGCCTCGAAGGTCTTGAACGCGTATTCGCGGAAGGCCTTGTTGTCCACGAAGGCCTGGCCCGACACGCCATTGCCGCCCACCACCATGCGCGGGCGCTCCTTCATGCAGTGGCTGGCGTGGCAGTGTTCCAGGGGCACGGCGGCCAGGCCATGGGCCACGGCCAGCATGCGTGGGTCGGCCTCGAACCAGAATTTGTGCGTGAGTTTCGGATTGGCAGCCGAACGCACCTCCACCGGGCGCGGATGCATCATACCGAAGGCGGGCAGGGTCAGCTCGGCCTGCATCCAGCCCGGGGCCGTGTACTTGCCGGGCTGGTCTTCGCGCGCCATGAGCCACTCCATGTACTGGCCCCAGCGCGCAGGCACGGTCACGTCGCCGATGTGCAGGCCCGGGTTCACCCCGCCGGCAATGCCGGAGAAAACGATGTGGCTCACGTTGAAGCGGTCCAGCACCAGTTGCGTGTTCATGGCCGCATTGGTCATGCTGATGCCCGAGAGGAACACCACCACGGGCTTGCCCTGCAGCGTGCCGGTGGTGAACTCCACGCCGTTCACGCTGTGCCTGGCGGGCTGCTGCACCTGGGGCAGCAGCACGGTGAGCTCGGGGGCAAAGGCTGAGATGACGGCGATGCGCGGTGTGGCGTCGATTCGGACCGCCTTGTCCGGCGGGACGGCCGCGCAGCCCGTCAGGACTGCGGCAATCGCCATCGCGCCCAGCAAGCGCGAGCATTGGTGGGCCAATGTCCTGAGAGAGGCATGTGAGCGGTGTCGTACTTGCATGGCGATGTATCCTGTTCAGCAAGACAAGAATAAGCGCATTGAGAGCATCTTCTGCACGTTTGAAGCGCCTGAGTTGTTCCAAGCGCGCGCTGCGAGTCGGTCAGCGCATGTGCAGGACGCGGTACCCACCCAGCGAGAACGCAACGCCCACTGCAAGCCACAGCACCCCGCCCACCAACGCGCCAGCTGGCAACCCCAGGAATTGAACCGTAAGCATGGTGAGGCCACAGATGGCTTTGCAGCCCGATCCCTGTTGCATGAACGGGGTTCCGCTCAACAAAGCCCAGGCGCCAACGACTATGCCAATGGCGCCCAGTGCAATGAAAAGCGTGCCCAGGATTCTTGAGTCGCGCGCCAACAACTTGCCTTGCTTACTTGGCCGTGGACTTGGGCTGGCTGTCGTCCACCTTCACGGTGAACTTGCCGGCCAGGATGTCGGCCTCCTTGGCCTTGACCTTGGCCACGATGTCGGCCGGTACCTTCTTCTCGAAGGTGCCCAGGGGCGCGAGTTCCGAGCCCTTGTGCTTCATCATCGAGTAAGGGCCGTAGTCCTCGGGCGTGAACTTGCCTTCCTTGACCAGCTTGAGCGCGCGGTCGATGCTGGGCTCCATGTGCCACAGAGCCGAAGCGACCACCGTGTCGGGGTATTTGTCCTGCGTGTTGATCACGTTGCCGATGGCCAGTTTGCCTTTTTCCTTGGCCGCATCGCTCACACCGAAGCGCTCGGCGTAGAGCACGTCGGCGCCCTTGTCGATCATGGCGAAGGTGGCTTCCTTGGCCTTCGGTGGGTCGAACCAGCTGTTGATGAAGCTGATGGTGAACTCCACCTTGGGGTTGACTTCCTTGGCGCCGGCCATGAAGGCGTGCATCAGGCGGTTCACCTCGGGGATGGGGAAGCCGCCCACCATGCCGATCTTGTTGCTCTTGGTCATGCCGCCAGCCACCATGCCCGACAGGTAGGCCGGCTCTTGGATGTAGTTGTCGAACACGCTGAAGTTGGGCGCCTGCGGCTTGCCCGAGGAGCCGAGCAGGAAGGAAGTCTTGGGGAAGTCCTTGGCCACCTTGCGGGCGGCGGCTTCCACCGCGAAGGCCTCGCCCACGATAAGCTGGTTGCCGCCGGTGGCGTACTCACGCATCACGCGCTCGTAGTCGGCGTTGGTCACGTTCTCGCTGGACTTGTACTCGATCTCGCCGCGTGCCTCGGCCGCTTTGAGCGCCTTGTGGATGCGGCTCACCCACTGCTGCTCATAGGGCACCGTGTAGATCGCCGCCACCTTGGTCTTGCCCTGTGCCATGGCGGCACCGGGCGCCAGCCCGATCATGGCCGACAGTGCCAGCGAGGTGGAGAACAGGTGGCCGGTGAAGATGCGGCGTGAGGTCATGGGGTGATTCCTTCTTCGGATGGAGGATGGGCGATCGGATCTGGCGTTGTCTCAAGCAATTAGTGCGCCAATGGCTGGCAGGCGCTGGCATGGAGTCTGCCAGAAGAAAGCCACCAGTTGGTAAAAATTCGCACCGGCTTGGGGCGCAAAAAGGCCGCTGCGGGAAAGACATATCTGCAGCGGCTTCTCGGATTCGCCCTGTGTCCAGAGCCGCTAACAAAGCTCAGCGAAGCGGTTCTGGCTAGGCGCTGAGCCGCAGGCAGTACGTTAGTACGACAAGGCTCCGCAACTACGCCAGAAGAGTTTTGTTGGCTGCTCTTATTTGGTGCCAAAGATTCGGTCGCCGGCATCGCCCAGGCCTGGCAGGATGTAGCCATGGTCGTTGAGCTCGCGGTCGATGGCGGCGGTGAAGATCGGCACGTCGGGGTGCGCCTTCTGCAGCGTGGCCACGCCCTCGGGGGCGGCCAGCAGGCAGACGAACTTGATGGAGCGCGGGTTGAGCTTCTTGAGCCGGTCGACGCAGGCGGCGGCCGAGTTGCCGGTGGCCAGCATGGGGTCGACCACGATGATGTCGCGCTCGTCCATCTCGGACGGCATCTTGAAGTAGTACTCCACCGGCTGCAGCGTGGCGGGGTCGCGGTACAGGCCGATGTGGCCCACGCGGGCGCCAGGCACCACGTTGAGCATGCCGTCGAGGAAGCCATTGCCAGCGCGCAGGATGGAGACCAGCACCAGCTTCTTGCCATCGATCACCTGGCCGGTCATGGTCTCCAGCGGGGTTTCGATCTCGATGTTCTGCAGCGGCATGTCGCGTGTGACCTCATAGGCCATCAGCGTGCTCAACTCGCCCAGCAGGCGGCGAAAGCTGTTGGTGCTGGCATCCTTGCGGCGCATCAGCGTGAGCTTGTGCTGAACGAGGGGGTGGGTGATGACGGTGACGTTGGTGCTCATGGCGTAGTGCTCGCTTGTTTTTGGGTCGCGCCTAGTCTGCCAGAAAGCGCGCATAGCGCGCCATGTCCACATTCCCGCCGCTGATGATGATGCCCACGCGCGCGCCATGCACGTCCACGCTGCCATGCCGTGCGCCTGCAAAGGCCAGGGCGCCCGTGGGCTCGACCACCAGCTTCATGCGCTCGGCAAAGAAGCGCAGGGCCTCCACCAGTTGCTCGTCGGTGGCGGTGACGATGTCTTCCGCCAGGCGCTGGATGATGGGAAAGGTGATCTGCCCCAGCGACCTTGTCTGCGCGCCATCGGCAATGGTGTGGGGCGTTGGGATCTGCACCAGTTGCCGGGTGCGAAAGGACTGCTGGCCGTCGTTGCCCGCCTCGGGCTCCACACCCACCACGCGGCAGTTCGGGGCCAGGGCCTCGGCCGCCAGCAGGCTGCCCGCGAGCAGGCCGCCGCCGCCCACGCAGACGAAGAGGTAGTCGAGGTCGGGCATCTCCTCCAGGAATTCCTTGGCGGCCGTGCCCTGGCCGGCAATCACATGCGGGTGGTCGAAGGGGGGCACGAGCGTCATGCCGCGCTCCTCGGCCAGCCGCTGGCTGATGGCTTCGCGGTCCTCGGTGTAGCGGTCGTAGGTGACGACCTGGGCGCCGTACTCGCGCGTGGCGGCCATCTTGGCGGTGGGTGCGTCCTCGGGCATCACGATCACGGCGGGCATGTCCAGCAGCCGGGCCGACAGGGCGATGGCCTGCGCGTGGTTGCCGGCCGAGAAGGCCAGCACACCGCGCTCGCGTTGCGCCTCGGTGAAGTGCGAGAGGGTGTTGTACGCCCCGCGGAACTTGAACGAACCCGTGCGCTGTTGGTTCTCGCACTTGAAGAACACCTGGGTGCCCAGCAGCGCGTCGGCCATGTTGGAGCGCAGCACATGCGTGCGGTGGGCCACGCCAGCGAGCCGCTGTGCGGCAGAAACAACATCCGCGTAGGTGGGCAGGGGGAGGCTGGCGTTGCTCATGGTGGAATCTTTCGGGTCGGAAAGGGCTCTGACATTCCACCCATCATAAAACTGCCTGACTTTTGTCCACGGGGCCCGCGCAAGGCCCAAGAACAGGGCACAGGCCGCTATGAATATTGATGCCAGCACGCGCGGGGCGTGGATATACTGCCCATTTTCGCGACTTTCCCAAGGCCCACTATGTCCATTTCTCGACGCATTGCCACCCTGGGCCTCGGCCTGGCCGCCTCGTTTGGTGTTTCCCTGGCCGCCCAGGCACAGGCCCGCGAGCTCACCGTGGCTTCCAGCGCGACCTATGCGCCGTTCGCGTTCGAGAACAAGGACAAGCAGATCGTCGGCTTCGACATTGACATCATCAATGCCATCGCCAAACAGCAGAACTTCAAGATCAAGGTCGTGAACACGCCCTGGAGCGGTATCTTCGCGGCGCTCAACAATGGCGACGTGGACCTGGTGATCTCGGGCGTGACCATCAACGACAAGCGCCGCCAGAGCTACGACTTCTCGGCCCCGTACTTCGCGGCGCACCAGCTCATCGCCGTGGCCAAGGGCAGCACCGTGGCCTCGCTCAAGGACCTGGCCGGCAAGAAGATCGCCGTGGTGAATGCCTCCACCGCCGACGACGTGGCCTCGCGCGAGTTCGGCAAGACCAACGCCAACATCCGCCGCTTCGAGAGCACGCCGCTCATCATCTCCGAACTGGCCGGCGGCGGCGTGGATGCGGCCATCGGCGACAACGGCGTGATTGCCTACCGCGTGAGCCAGAATGCGGCGCTCAAGACGGTGGAAGACCCTTCCTTCCCTGAAGAAGGCTTCGGCATCGTCGTCAAGAAGGGCGACAAGGCCTTGCAGGACAAGCTCAACGCCGGCCTGGCCGCCGTGCGCGCCGATGGCAGCTACGGCGAGATCTACAAGAAGTGGTTCGCAAAAGAATACAAAGGCCGCTGAGCCGGGTTTCGATTGAGTCATTTGCAGCGGCCGCCATGCGGCCGCTTTTTTGTTTGCTGACGAAGGGTTGCCACGCTGCGCGCCCTGGGTAGAAGGAGAGACGCATGGATCAACCCGAATTGTGGTTTGGCTGGTTCCGGCCAGACATCCTGGTGGAATACCGCGAGCTGTTCTTCAAGGGCGCGTGGATGACCCTGTGCATGACGGTGGTCTGCGTGCTGCTGGGCGGCAGCTGGGGCCTGGTGCTGGCCCTGGCGCGGCTGGCGCAGGCGCGCCATGCACCGTGGAACTGGGTGTGCCGCTTTCTGCTGCGCTGGCCGTCTACCGTGTACGTGAGCTTTTTTCGCGGTACGCCGCTGTTCGTGCAGATTTTGCTCATGCATTTCGCGGTGATGCCGCTGTTCATCCACCCGGTGTCGGGCCTGCTGGTGGATGGCGACCTGGCGCGCACGCTCAAGCAGGAGCATGGCGCGCTGATCTCGGGCATCGCGGCGCTCACGCTGAACTCGGCGGCCTACATCTCGGAGGTGTTCCGCGCGGGCATCCAGTCGATCTCGCGCGGCCAGTCAGACGCGGGGCGCTCGCTGGGCCTGACCCCCATGCAGGTGCTGCGCTACGTGGTGCTGCCCCAGGCCTTTCGGCGCATGCTGCCGCCGCTGGGCAACAACATGATCGCGCTGCTCAAGGACACGTCTCTGGTCTCGGCCATCGGCCTGGCCGAGATGGCGTATGCCGCGCGCACCGTGGCCGGCGCCTATGCGCGCTACTGGGAGCCCTACCTGGCCATCTCGCTGGCCTACTGGTGCATGACGCTGGCGTTGACCACCTTGCTGCGCCGGTTGGAGCACCACATGGCGCGCAGCGAGCGCAGCTGAGGCAGGCCCTACCCCAGCTCTGAAAACCGCTGCAGCGGGGTGAGGGCAGGGAAGTCGCCCGCGCGCTTTTGCTTCATGGCCGCGACCGATTCCTGCACATGCCGGTTGCTCCAGATGGCGCCCTGCAGCCAGCCCATCTGGCGCAGGCTGTCTTCCACCGAGTGGTCGCGCGCATAGTTCACGGCCTGCTTGGTGCCCCAGATGGCCACGGGCGGCTTGCTGGCGATCTCCTGGGCGCACTGCAGCGCGGCGGCCAGCATGGCCTCTTGCGTGTCGAAGACCTCGTTGACCAGGCCGTAGCCCAGGGCCTTCTGCGCGGGCATGCGCCGGCCGGTGTAGGCCAGTTCCTTGACCACGCCCATGGGCACCAGCTTGGGTAGGCGCTGCAGGGTGCCCACGTCGGCCACCATGCCGATGTTGATCTCCTGGATGCAGAAGAAGGCATCTGCCGTGGCGTAGCGGATGCAGGCCGCCGTCACCATGTCCACCGCGCCGCCGATGCAGCCGCCGTGGATGGCCATGATCACCGGGATGCGCAGGTTTTCCAGGCGGGTGAAGGTGTGCTGCATGTCGGTCAGCAGGTCGAAGATGGCGGCGCGGCCTTCGGGGCTCTGGTCGTCCATGGTGATGGCGCCGCCGAAGGTCTCGAGCGCCATGCCCGCGCTGAAATGCCTGCCGGTGCTGCTGATGACCAGCGCGCGCGCCTCGCCGGCCTGGTGCAGGTGCACCAGCACCGCGTCCAGCTCGCGCCAGAACGTCGGGTGCATGGTGTTCATGGCCTCGGGCCGGTTCATCACCAGGTGGGCCACATGGCCGGTGGTGGTCAGGGAAAAGCAGGTGAGGGTGGGAGCGGCAGTGTTCATGGGCGAACACTGTAGGCCGCACGCCCGCGCCGCCATCGTCGCGTGGGTGACTCTGCGCGGGCTTTGCCCGAGCCCGCCCCGTGGCAGATGGGGGCGGGGGCTCAGCCGTCCGTGGTTTCCGTGGCGTTGGCCAGTTCGGGCACGGGCAGGCGGCTGGCCAGGATCTTGTCGATGGTCTTGCCGTCCATGTCCACCACTTCGAGCTTCCAGCCTTCCCACTCCACGGTGTCGGTCACCTTGGGCAGGCGGCCGGTTAGCAGCATGATCATGCCGCTCAGGGTGTGGTAACGGCCGCGCTCTTCCTCGGGCACGGCGTCCAGGTTCAGCCGGTCCTTGAGCTCGGGCACGGGGATGTGGCCGTCCAGCAGCCAGCTGCCATCCTCGCGCTGCAGCGCCCATGAAGTCTCGGGGTCGCGCGGCTGGAACTCGCCGGTGATGGCCTCGATCAGGTCCTGCAGCGTGACGATGCCCTGCACCTCGCCGTACTCGTCGATCACAAAGGCCATGTGCACGTCCGACAGGCGGAAGTTGTCCAGTAGCTCCATGCCGGTGATGGTCTCGGGCACGTACAGTGCCGTCTGCAGCGGCTGGTCGGAGAGGCTGTGCGCCTTGTCGCGGATGGTGCGCGAGAGCCACTGGCGCGCATTGAGCACGCCGCGGATGTTGTCCATGCCGCCGCGCACCACCGGGAAGCGGGCGTGGTCCGACTCCTCGATGAGTTTCAGGTTCTCCTCGAAGCTGAGGTCCAGGTCCAGGCAGACCACGTCGCCGCGCGGCACCATGAGCGAGCCGATCTGGCGGTCGTCCAGGCGGAACACGTTGCGCACCATGGTGTGCTCGTGCGATTCGATCACGCCGGCCGTCGTGCCCTCCACCAGCATGGCGTGGATCTCTTCCTCGGTCACCGGGCTGCCGCTGGTTTCCTTCACGCCGAGCAGGCGCAGCAGCGTGCGCGTGGAGGTGGACAGCAGGATGACGAAGGGCTTGGTCGCCAGCGCCAGGAAGTTGATGGGCCGCGAGACCAGGCGCGCAAAGGTTTCGGGGTGCGACTGGCCGATGCGCTTGGGCACCAGTTCGCCCACGACGATGGAGAAGTAGGTGATCAGCACCACCACCAGGCCGGTGGCGGCGTAGCCGCCGTAGGGAGGGGGTACACCCAGCGATGCCAGCCAGGCTGCCAGCGGGGCCGCCAGGGCGGCCTCGCCCACGATACCGTTGAGCACGCCGATCGACGTGATGCCGATCTGGATGGTGGAGAGGAAGCGGGTGGGGTCTTCGCCCAGTTTCACGGCGGCGGCTGCGCCGCTATCGCCCTCATCAATCATCTTTTGCAGCCGGGCCTTGCGTGCAGTGACCAGAGCGATCTCTGACATGGCGAACAGCCCATTCAAAAGGATGAGGGCGAACAGTATTGCGATTTCCATAGACAGGGGACACACGGCCCCCTTGAAGTTCAGAAGCTGTCCATTGTAGGGGTGTGGTTATTGCCGTGGTCGGCAACGGTTATCCGGCCGGCAGGCGCCGTCAGTTTTCCGTCATGGCATTCTTAGTCGCCCCCACCACCGCCGCAGCCACCACCGCCGCAACTGCCCCCATCGCTCCCGCCGTCGCTGGAGCTGTCGCTGCTGCTGCTGCTGGAACTGTCGGCCCCACCGAAATCATCCGAGCTGCCGCTGTGGCTGCCATCGGCAAAGCTGGTGCCGCAGTAGGTGCCGCTGCCATCGCCGCCTGCGGCGTTCTTGGCCAAAATGTTGCTGCAGTCGGGCAGGTAGGTGAAGCCGCCGGCAATCGCCATCTTGGCGTCCAGCGCAAACAGCAGCGGCAGCCGGCTGGGGGCCTTGGGGTTGATGGCTTCGTCCTTGCAGGCCCAGAACCAGGCGCGGCGCAGGCCATCGTTGTTCCTGGCCTTGGCGCCCAGGGCCTCGGCAGGGGTGTGGTGCAAAAAGAAGCCCAGCGCGTTGTGGCACCA
The DNA here is from genome assembly GCF_964253305.1 of Acidovorax sp. LjRoot66. NCBI lineage: Bacteria > Pseudomonadati > Pseudomonadota > Betaproteobacteria > Burkholderiales > Comamonadaceae > Acidovorax > Acidovorax sp. LjRoot66. The sequence goes on along the minus strand of NZ_CAXUQU020000001.1, from coordinate 4,255,026 downwards.
GGTCTTGTAGGCCTGTGTGTGCAGAATGAAATCGTGCCAGAGCGCATCCACTGCCTTGGACGGCATGGCCACGAATTGCTTGCGGCTGCGCATGCAGGCCATGAAGAACTGGCGCAGCCCGCGCTCCACGAGCTCGCAGTCCTTCTGGGAGAGGTGCGGGTAGGTTTCGCGCAGCTTGCGCTTCAGATACGCGGGCAGGCGCGCCTCGCGGATGTAGCGCTCGCGCACCGTGCGTGTCCACTGCACGACGATGGCGGTGACCGCCACCGTGCACACTAGGTAGATGGCCCAGCGCCAATTGGGCCGCAGCAGCCCCGCGAAGGCGGCCACGAAGGCCAGCGTCCAGATGGCGATTGCCAGTTGCACCACGTTGCCGCCGTAGCGCACCAGCAGCCTTTCGATCTTGCCCATCGGTTTCCCCCTTTGTTATGTGTCTGTTTTCCGGGGTTGTACCTCTTTTTCGAGGGTCTGATGTGACTATTTTTAGAGTGCGCTCACCGCTTCCTGCCACCGAAGACGCTGCCCAGCACGCCACGCAGGATTTCTTTGCCCAGCGAGGTGCCCATGGTGCGCACGGCGGACTTGGCCATGGTCTGCGCCAGGCCGTCGCGCTTGCCGCCGCGCGGGCCGGTGGATCCGAAGAGCACGTCGTTCAGCCCGCCCAGCAGGCCGCCGCCTTCTTCTGCAGGCGCAGCCACCGAGCCCTTGCCTGCGGGCGTCGCCTGTGCCGTCGCGTCTGCAGTGCGGCCCTTGAGCTTTTCATAGGCAGACTCGCGGTCCACCACCTTTTCGTACACGCCGGCCACGAGCGAACTGGCCATCAGCGCCTGGCGCTGCTGCGGGGTGATGGGGCCCAGCTGGCTGCCCGGCGGCAGCACGAACACGCGCTCGGTCACGCTGGGGCGGCCTTTGGCGTCGAGAAAACTGATCAGCGCCTCGCCCACGGCCAGCTCGGTGATGGCGGTTTCGATATCCAGGCCCGGCTTTTGCCGCATGGTGGTGGCCGTGGCCTTCACGGCCTTCTGGTCGCGCGGCGTGAAGGCGCGCAGCGCGTGCTGCACGCGGTTGCCCAACTGGGCCAGCACCGTGTCGGGGATATCGAGGGGGTTCTGCGTCACGAAGTACACGCCCACGCCCTTGGAGCGCACCAGGCGCACCACCAGCTCGATGCGCTCGACCAGCACCTTGGGCGCCTCGTTGAATAAGAGGTGGGCCTCGTCGAAGAAGAACACCAGCTTGGGCTGCTCGGGGTCGCCGATCTCGGGCAGCTGCTCGAACAGCTCGGACAGCATCCACAAAAGGAAGGTGGCGTACAGGCGCGGCGAATTCATGAGCTTGTCGGCCGCCAGGATGTTGACCACGCCCTGGCCATCTACCGTCTGCATGAAGTCCTGGATGTTGAGCATGGGCTCGCCGAAGAACTGCGTGCCTCCCTGCTGTTCGATCTGCAGCAGCCCGCGCTGGATGGCGCCCACGCTGGCCGCACTCACGTTGCCGTACTCGGTCGTGAATTCCTTGCCGTTGTCGCCCACATACTGCAGCATGGCGCGCAGGTCCTTGAGGTCCAGCAGCAGCATGCCGTTGTCGTCGGCGATCTTGAACACCAGGTTGAGCACCCCGAGTTGCGTCTCATTGAGGTTGAGCATGCGCCCCAGCAGCAACGGCCCCATGTCCGACACCGTGGCACGCACCGGGTGGCCCTGTTCGCCGAACACGTCCCACAGCGTGGTGGGGCAGGCCAGGGGGGCGGGCAGGTCCAGCCCCCGCTCCTTGAGCGTGGCGGCCAGCTTCTCGCCGATCTTGCCGGGCTGGCTGGCCCCGGTGAGGTCGCCCTTGACGTCGGCCATGAACACCGGCACGCCAATGCGCGAGAAATTCTCGGCCAGCGTCTGCAGCGTCACCGTCTTGCCGGTGCCCGTGGCCCCGGTGATCAGCCCGTGGCGGTTGGCCAGGCTCGGGAGCAGGTGGCATTCGGTGGTGCCGTGCTTGGCAATCAGGAGTGGTTCGGCCATTTCGGGTTTCCTCGGGGATGCGGGTTCGGCAAAAGTAAAATCGCGCACAGTAGATTAAATCAGTACAAAAGGACTTCCCGTGGCAGGACACAGTAAATGGGCGAATATCCAGCACCGCAAGGGGCGGCAGGATGAAAAACGCGGCAAGATCTGGACCCGCATCATTCGCGAAATCACCGTGGCGGCCCGTTCGGGCGGCGGGGATCTGTCTGCCAACCCCCGCCTGCGCCTGGCGGTGGACAAGGCCAAGGCGGCCAACATGCCCGCCGACCGCATCAAATACAACATCGACAAGGCCACCGGCAACGCCGAAGGCCTGACCTACGAGGAAATCCGCTACGAGGGCTATGGCATCGGTGGCGTGGCCATCATGATCGACACCATGACCGATAACCGCGTGCGCACGGTGGCCGAGGTGCGCCACGCCTTCAGCAAGCACGGCGGCAGCATGGGCACCGAGGGTTCGGTGGTGTTCCAGTTCAAGCACTGCGGCCAACTGATCTTTGCGCCGGGTACCGATGAGGACAAGGTCATGGAAGTGGCGCTCGACGCCGGCGCCGAGGATGTGCTGACCGATGGGGACGGCGCCATCGAGGTGCTGACCGCGCCGGCCGACTTCGAGGCCGTGAAGAACGCCCTGGAGGCCGCAGGCCTGAAGCCCGAGGTGTCCGAGGTCACCATGCGCGCTGAAAACACCATCGAGCTGGAGGGCGAAGACGCCGTGCGGATGCAAAAATTGCTCGACATCCTGGAAGACCTGGACGATGCCCAGGAGATCTACCACAACGCTGCGCTCTGAAACGCTGCCACGATTGAATTCACAACACTGTCCCTGTAACAGCCGTTTGGCCGGTTGCAGACAGGTTCTAATAGGCTGGTATGAAGGTTCTTGTAATTGGTGGCGGCGGCCGTGAACACGCAATGGCCTGGAAGCTCAGCCAGTCTCCCAAGGTCACCAAGGTGTTTGTGGCGCCCGGCAACGGCGGCACGGCCCTGAACTCCAAGCTGGAGAACGTGGCCATCACCGACGTGCGCGAGCTGCGCATCTGGGCGCAGGCCGAGAAGATCAGCCTTAGCGTGGTGGGCCCCGAGGCGCCGCTGGCCGCTGGCGTGGTCGACGAATTCCGTGCGCATGGTCTGCGCGTGTTCGGCCCCACGCAGGCGGCCGCGCAGCTCGAAAGCTCCAAGGCCTTCTCCAAGGCCTTCATGCGCCGCCATGGCATTCCCACGGCGGACTACGACACCTTCACCGACCCGGTGGCGGCCCATGTCTTCGTGGACCGCCTGGGTGCGCCCATCGTCATCAAGGCCGATGGCCTGGCGGCCGGCAAGGGCGTGGTCGTGGCCCTGACGCTCAAGGAAGCCCACGATGCCGTGGACTTCATGCTGGTGGACAACAAGTACGGCGTGACCCACAACGAGGGGGGCGCCCGCGTGGTGATCGAGGCTTTCCTCGAAGGCGAGGAAGCCTCCTTCATCGTGCTGTGCGATGGCAAGAACGTGCTGGCCCTGGCCACCAGCCAGGACCACAAGCGCCTGAAGGATGGCGACGAAGGCCCCAACACCGGCGGCATGGGTGCGTATTCGCCCGCGCCCGTGGTCACGGCCGACGTGCACGCCCGCGCCATGCGCGAAATCATCCTGCCCACCATCCGTGGCATGGAAAAGGATGGCATTCCCTACACCGGCTTCCTCTATGCCGGGCTGATGATCGACGCCAAGGGCCATCCCAAGACACTCGAATTCAACTGCCGCATGGGCGACCCTGAGACGCAGCCCATTCTGATGCGCCTGAAAAGCGACCTGGCCGACGTGCTGGGTGCCGGCGTGGACGGCAAGCTCGACCAGATCGAGTTGCAGTGGGACCGCCGCACCGCGCTGGGCGTGGTGATGGCCGCCCACGGCTACCCCGAGAACCCGCGCAAGGGCGACACCATCACCGGCCTGCCGGCCGATGCGGACGACGCCGTGGCCTTCCATGCGGGCACGGCCCTGAAGGACGGCGTGGTCAGCGTCACGGGCGGCCGCGTGCTGTGCGTGACGGTGCTGGCCGACAGCGTCAAGCAGGCACAGCAGCGCGCCTACGATGTGGCGCGCAACATCCAGTTCGACGGCGCGCAATACCGCCGCGACATCGGCTTTCGTGCCCTTAAAGGCTGATGTCGGTTGACTCCCTGAACACCGCCGCCACGGTGGAGCGCGTGCGCAGCTACCTGCAGGGGCTGCAGCTGCGCATCATCGACGCCCTGGAGGCCGTGGAGGGCGAGGGCGGGGCCCGCTTTCTGGCCGACGCCTGGCACAAGGCGCCCGGCGAGGCGCTGCAGGGCGATGGCGTGACGCGCATCCTCGAAGGCGGGCGCGTGTTCGAGCGCGCAGGCTGCGGCTTTTCGCATGTGCGCGGGCCGCTCTTGCCGCCATCGGCCACGCAGCACCGGCCCGAGTTGGCGGGTGCGCCGTTCGAGGCCATGGGCGTATCGCTGGTGTTCCACCCGCGCAACCCCTACGTGCCCACGGTGCACATGAACGTGCGCATGATCGCTGCAGGCCACCCTGGGCAGGCGCCGACCTGCTGGTTCGGCGGCGGCATGGACCTCACGCCGTACTACGGCTTCGAGGACGATGCGGTGCACTTTCACCGCAGCTGCCGCGAAGCGCTCGCGCCCTTTGGCGATGACAAGTACCCGCGCTTCAAGCAGTGGTGCGACGAGTACTTCTTCCTCAAGCACCGCAGTGAGCAGCGTGGCGTGGGCGGCGTGTTCTTCGACGACTTCTCCGAGCTGGGCTTCGAGCAGAGCTTGGCCATGACGCAATCGGTGGGCGATGCCTTCCTGTCCGCCTACCTGCCCATCGTCGCGAAGCGCCAGGGCATGCCCCACGGCGAGCGCGAGCGTGAATTTCAGCTGTACCGCCGGGGCCGTTATGTGGAGTTCAACCTGGTGTGGGACCGGGGCACCCATTTCGGCCTGCAATCGGGCGGGCGCACCGAGTCCATCCTGCTGTCCATGCCGCCCCTGGTGTCGTGGTCGTACCAGCGCCAGGAGGGTGCCGATTCGCCCGAGGCCGCACTGGCCGAGCGCTTCCTGGTGCGGCGCGACTGGCTCGCGGATACGCACTGAAACGGCCATTGTCCGCAAAAAGCTATAATTTCAATAGCTGCACGCGCTTTTGGCGCCAGCAGCGAAGGGCTCCAACGCCCTTTATCGCCTGAGCGCCACCGCGCAACACCCAAGGCCCAGCCCGCTGGCTGCACGCCCCGTTGCGCGCTATATTGATTCCATTCCTCACAAATCACCGCCTGATGACCACATCCACAAAATCGGAAACCGCCGCCAAGAAAGACGTCACCAAACTCCAGCGCGCCATCGTCGATGGCCTGGAAGACGTCAAGGCGCAAGACATCCAGGTCTTCAACACCGAGCATCTCTCGCCGCTGTTTGAACGGGTCATCGTGGCATCGGGTACCTCCAACCGCCAGACCAAGGCGCTGGCCGCCAGCGTGCGCGACGCGGTGAAGGAAGCCGGCTTTTCCAAGCCGCGCATCGAAGGCGAAGACAACGGCGAATGGATCATCGTGGACTGCGGCGCCGCCGTGGCGCACATCATGCAGCCCGCCATCCGCCAGTACTACCGCCTTGAAGAGCTGTGGGGCGAAATACCTGTGCGCCTGAAGCTGGGCGCGGCCAAGCCGGCATCGTCGGCAGCAACCGAGCTGGCCGAGAAGAAGTCGGCCCAGAAGGCCGCCAAGTCCGATGCCAAGTCGGCCGCCAAGAGCGGTACCTCGGCGCGCCCCGCGGCCAAGAAGGCGGCAGCGCCTGCCAAGTCCGCTGCCCGCCCCGCCGCCAAGTCGGCAGGCAGGCCCGCACCGGCGGCAGCCAAGCCAGCAGCCAAGGCCCCCGCCAAGGCACCGAGCCGCGCACCCGCAAAGTCCGGCGCTGCCGCCAAGGCCGCACCGGCAAAGGCGCCCGCAGCCAAGAAGCCCGCAGCTACCAAGGCCCCGATCAAGACCATCGTGGTCAAGCCATCGGTGCCGCGCAGCAAGGCCAATGCCGAGGCCGCCAAGCCCGCTTCGCGCGGTGGTGCACGGCCAGCGGCCAAGGCCCCAGCCAAAAGGGCGCCCGGCCGCAAGTGAGGCGATGGAGGAGGGCTTCGGCCCGTCTCCCGCAACAATTTTTTGGCGCCTGAATTGCCATGAAACTGCTGATCGTGGCCGTGGGCCAGCGCGTGCCCGACTGGGCACAGACCGCCTACGAAGACTATGCCAAGCGCTTCCCGTTCGAGATCAAGGTCGAGCTCAAGGCGGTGAAGACCGAGCCGCGCGGCTCCAAGACCATCGAGACGCTGTACGCCGCCGAGCGTGAGCGCATCGAGGCCGCCATTCCCCGGGGCACCCGCGTGGTCGCGCTCGACGAGCGCGGCACCAACCTCACCACCAAGGCCCTGGCCGAGCGGCTCAAGGGCTGGCAGCTGGGCGGCGACGACGTGGCCCTGGTCATCGGCGGGCCCGACGGGCTCGACCCGGCCTTTCGCCAGGCGGCGCACGAGCGCATCCGCCTGTCCGACCTGACCCTGCCGCATGCCATGGTGCGCGTGCTGCTCATCGAGCAGCTGTACCGTGCCTGGTCCGTGAACGCGGGCCACCCCTACCATCGGGAATGATGTCCCGGGCGTGATTTGCTACCGATTGCGTAGCAAGGGATGATAGGAATTCGCGGTTCTACTGCGCGTTCTTGGTTATCCTTCATCCACCATGCCGGATTTCATCTACCTCGCCTCCCAAAGCCCCCGCCGCCGCCAGTTGCTCGACCAACTGGGCGTGCGCCATGAACTGCTGGTACCCAACGTGGACGGCGACATGGGCGAGGATGCCGAGGCCATCGAGGAAGTCCACCCTGGCGAGGTGCCGACCGCCTACGTGCAGCGCGTCACCGGCCTCAAGCTCGATGCCGCCATGGCGCGCCGCGCACGCCGGGGCCTGCCCGAGGCGCCCATCCTGTGCTCCGACACCACGGTGGCACTGGGCCGCGCCATCTACGGCAAGCCTGACGATGCCGCACATGCCGGGCGCATGCTGACCGAGCTGGCGGGGCGCACGCACCGGGTGCTCACCGCCGTGGCGCTGCAGATGGGCACGCGGCGCGTGGCGGCGCTGTCGGTCTCGCGCGTCACCTTTGCCGCGCTCACGCCGCAGCAGGTCGATGATTACGTGAACACCGGCGAACCCCTGGGCAAGGCCGGTGCCTATGGCGTGCAGGGCCGCGCCGCAGCCTTCATTCCGCAACTGAGCGGCAGCTATTCGGGCATCATGGGCCTGCCCATGTACGAGACGGCGCAGCTATTGCGCGCCGCCGGATTCCCTGTTTGAAGAACAACAAGCGTTGACGACCATGCAACAAGATATTCTCATCAACTGGTCGCCGCAGGAGACACGCGTCGCCATCGTGGAGCACGGCGCCGTGCAGGAGCTGCACATCGAGCGCACGCTGGAGCGCGGCCTGGTGGGCAATGTCTACCTGGGCAAGGTCTCGCGCGTGCTGCCGGGCATGCAGTCGGCCTTCATCGACATTGGCCTGGAGCGCGCCGCCTTTCTGCACGTGGCCGATGTCTGGCAGCGCCAGCCCGATGGCGAGCCACCCGCCTTTGCGCGCAAGGGCGAGCCGCAGGTGCCCATCGAAAAGCAGGTGTTCGAGGGCCAGTCGCTGATGGTGCAGGTCATCAAGGACCCCATCGGCACCAAGGGCGCGCGCCTGTCCACGCAGATCAGCATAGCCGGGCGCCTGCTGGTCTTCTTGCCGCAGGACGACCATGTCGGCGTGTCGCAGAAGATCCCCTCGGCTGAGCGTGATGCCTTGCGTGCCCGCCTGCAGGCCATGGTGGGCGACAAGACCACGGGCGGTGGCGGCGGCTTCATCCTGCGCACCAATGGCGAGGACTCGACCGACGCCGAGCTGGCCGAGGACATCGCCTACCTGCGCAAGACCTGGGCGCGCATCAAGGATGCATCGCTGCGGCTGCCGCCCATGTCGCTGCTGCACCAGGACCTGGATCTGCTGCAGCGCGTGCTGCGCGACCTGGTGGGCGACCACACGCAGACCATCCGCCTCGATTCGCTGGAGCAGTACCAGCGCCTGCGCGCCTTCGGGCAGGAGTTCATGCCCGCGGCAGCGCCCAAGCTGCAGCACTACAAGGGCGAGCGCCCCATCTTCGACCTGTACTCCATCGACGAAGAGGTGGCCAAGGCCCTGGGCCGGCGCGTGGACCTTAAATCGGGCGGCTACCTCATCGTCGACCAGACCGAAGCGCTCACCACCATCGACGTGAACACCGGCGGCTACGTGGGGGCGCGCAATTTCGACGACACCATCTTCAAGACCAACCTGGAGGCAGCCCAGGCCATTGCCCGCCAGCTGCGCCTGCGCAACCTGGGCGGCATCATCATCGTGGACTTCATCGACATGGTGCAGGGCGGCCACCAGGAGGCGGTGCTCTCCGAGTTCAAGAAGCAGCTCGGGCGCGACCGCGTGAAAACCATGGCCGGCGGCTTTTCGCAACTGGGCCTGGTGGAGATGACGCGCAAGCGCACCCGCGAATCCCTGGCCCACATACTGTGCGAGCCCTGCGAGGCCTGCCAGGGCAAGGGCAGTGTGAAGACCGCGCGCAGCGTGTGCTACGACATCCTGCGCGAGATCCTGCGCGAGGCGCGCCAGTTCAACCCGCGCGAGTTCCGCGTGGTCGCCTCGGCACGCGTGGTGGAACTCTTCCTCGACGAGGAAAGCCAGCACCTGGCGGGCCTGTCGGACTTCATCGGCAAGCCGATCTCGCTGCAGTCCGAAAGTGCGATGGGGCAGGAGCAGTACGACATCGTGCTGCTGTAGCAGCAAGAGCGGGCACGGCGTGTGCCGGCCCGCACGGCCGTGGACTAGGATGTGCCATCTGCCGCATGCCCATGACCGAGCGCCTCTTCCTCCGCCTCGATGGTGACCTTTCGCACGGGCCCGAAACCACGGTGCCCGCCGACACGCTGCGCGCCTTTCAAGTGGGCAAGCAACTGGGTGCCCATGTCTCCCAGATCCTGCTGTACCGCGAGACCTTTGTTGGCGACGCCGAGGTGGCCGAGCGTGTGCTGCCCGACGGGGCCGTGCGCCTGGTGATTCACCTGGGCGATAGCACGCTGGCCGGCCCGGCGAGTGAGCGCCAGGGCAGCGTCGCCCTGGGCGCCGCCACCGCGCCCGTGCTGCTGCGCTGGCGCCGCAGCAGCATGCACAGTGTGTCGGTGGCGCTGCGCCCTGGCGCCGCATCGGCCTTGCTCGGGGTGCCAGCCGGGGAACTGCAGGGCAGGGCGGTGCCGCTGGATGCCTTGTGGGGCGGGGCCTTTGCCGAGCTGCGCGAGCGCATGGCCGGGCAGCGCGACGACCAGGCGCGCATTGCCCTGCTGCGGGCCGCTCTGGAGCAGCGCCTGGTGCGGAGCACTCGGCCTGCCAACCCTTGTGCGGCACAGGCCGCCATGCTGATGGCCGAATCTGCAGGCCGCCTGCGCCCCCGAGACGTGGCCCAGGCCTTCGGCATGGGCGAGCGGCGCCTGCAGCAAATCTTCCGAGCCGAGGTGGGCATGTCGCCCAAGGCCTGGAGCCGGCTTGCTCGCCTGCACGCCTGCCTGCGCGTGCTGCGCGGAGCTCCAGTGGCGCCGCCTTGGGCCGCGCTGGCCGCCGATGGCGGCTTCTACGACCAGGCGCACCTGGCCAACGAGTTCCGGGCGCTTTGTGGACTGTCGCCTAACGAGTTTCTGCAGCGCGGCGCTTCGCTTTCTTCCAAGACCTGAGCGCCGGGCCTCTGTACCGTGGTGGTCCATCAAGAGAACCAAGGATTGACCGCATGAATCAAGCGCCAGCATCCCTGAAGGGAAAAGTGGCCCTCGTGGCCGGAGCCACCCGGGGCGCCGGCCGAGGCATCGCCGTGCAGCTCGGCGCGGCCGGAGCCACCGTCTATGTGACTGGCCGCTCATCGGGCGCGCAGCGTTCGGAGATGGACCGGCCCGAGACCATCGAGGAAACCGTGGCCCTTGTGGACCAGGCTGGCGGCAAGGGCATCGCCGTGCGGGTGGACCACCTGGTGCAGGAGGAAGTGCGCGCCCTGGTGGCCCGCATCGAACGCGAGCAGGGCGCGCTGCACCTGCTGGTGAACGACATTTTCGGCGCCACCCACATCGAATGGAACAAGACCGTGTGGGAGTCCGACTTGGACTACGGCCTGCGCACGCTGCGCCTGGCGGTAGACACGCATGCCATCACCAGCCACTTTGCCATCCCCTTGCTGCTCAAGGCGCCGGGTGGTCTGGTGGTGGAGGTCAACGACGGCACGGCCGAGTACAACGGCATGCGCTACCGCAACTCGTTCTTCTACGACATCGCCAAGGCTGCCGTGCTGCGCATGGGTTTTGCGCTGGGGCACGAACTCGGGCCCCATGGCGCCACCGGCGTGTCGCTGTCGCCCGGCTGGATGCGCTCCGAGGCGATGCTGGAGGCCTTTGGTGTCACCGAGGCCCACTGGCGCGATGCGGTGGCGCGCGTGCCCGGCTTTGCGGTGGCCGAAAGCCCGGCCTATGTGGGCCGGGCCGTGGTCGCGCTGGCGCAGGACCGGGAGGTGGCGCGATGGAATGGGCAATCCCTCTCCAGTGGGCAACTGGCGCGGATCTATGGCTTCACGGACCTGGACGGCAGCCAGCCCGACGCCTGGGGCCACATGCTGGCAGAGGAGCGGGCTGGCGGGCCGGTGGACGTGGCCGGCTACCGTTGACAGCACCTCATCACAGCTTGCGCAACCGCTCCAGCGCTGCGCGCAGGGTATCGTCCTTCTTGGCAAAGCAAAAGCGCACCACGTGCTGGTCGAAGCCGTCGCCGTAGAAGGCCGACAGCGGGATGGCGGCCACGCCGATCTCGCGCGTGAGCCACTGGCAGAAGTCCGATTCGTTCAGGTCGCTCACAGCCGAGATGTCCACGCACTGGAAATAGCTGCCGGTGCTGGGCAAGAGCTTCAGGCGCGAGCCGGCCAGGCCTTCGCGGAACAGGTCGCGCTTGGCCTGGTAGAAGGCGGGCAGCTGCAGGTAGGGGGCGGGGTCCTTGAGGTACGCGGCCAGGCCGTACTGCACGGGGGTGTTCACCGTGAACACGTTGAACTGGTGCACCTTGCGGAACTCGGCCGTCAGCGCGGCGGGCGCCGCTACGGTGCCCACCTTCCAGCCCGTGACGTGGAAGGTCTTGCCGAAGCTCGAGACGATGAAGGCGCGCGCCGCCAGGCCCGCGAAGCGCGCAGCGCTCTGGTGCTGGCCGCCGTCGAACACCATGTGCTCGTAAACCTCGTCGCTGATCAGCAGGATGTCGGTGGGGGCCAGCAGGTCCTGCAGCGCCCGCATGTCCTCGGCACTCCAGACGGTGGCGCTGGGGTTGTGCGGGGTGTTGATCAGGATGGCGCGCGTGCGCGGCGTGATGGCGGCGCTGATCTTGCCGAAGTCAGGGCGGAAGGTGCCGGGCGTGAGCGGCACGCGCACCGCGCGGCCGCCGGCCAGCTCGATGTTGGGCACGTAGCTGTCGTAGCAGGGGTCGAGCACGATGACCTCGTCGCCCGGGTGCACGATGGCCAGGATGGTGGTGATGATGGCCTGCGTGGCACCGGCGGTGATGGTGATCTCGCTGGCCGGGTCATAGCGACGGCCATGCAGTGCCTCGATCTTGGCCGAGACCGCCTCGCGCAGCGCGGGCACGCCGGTCATGGGCGGGTACTGGTTGTGGCCGGCCTGCATGGCGGCGGTGACCGCATCGACCAATGCCGGGTCGCAGGCAAAGTCCGGAAAGCCCTGGCCCAGGTTCACCGCATTGTGTTCGGCCGCCAGGGCCGACATCACGGTGAAGATGGTGGTGCCCACCTGGGGCAGCTTGCTGGCAAGGACGGGGGTGCGTGCGGTGTCGGTCGCGAGGGTCATGGGACGGGGAGGAGGAGGGAAGGAAAGGAAAGGGGTATGCGGGTGCGCCGATGGCTGGCGACCTAGCCGCCGTTGCGGCGGAATATCACCACGTCAATGTCGCTCGGGGCACCCCAGCGCACCAGTGGGTACGCCGCCACGATGGCCAGCCATATAAGCGGGGCCAGCCAGCGCACGCCCGATTTGAAGTAGGTGATGCGCGCATACAGGCCATCGAGGTGCACGCTGGCCAGATGGGCCGAGTCGATCAGGGTGAGGCCGTGCCGCGCACTCAACTGGGTGAGGTTGCGTGCATGGAAGTAGTGCAGATGGGGCGACGGCATGTCTTTTTGCCAGAGCCGGTCAAAAAATGCGCCCGCGCCGAACCGGTGCAGCATCTTGCTGATTCGGTAGAAGAAGCCGCGGCTGGAGGGCAGGTTCAGCACCAGCAACCCCCCGGGTGCCAGCCGTGCAATGCACTGCGACAGCAGCGCATCGGAATGCGGGATATGTTCGAACACATCGTTGAAGACGATGACGTCAAACTGCTCGTGCACAGCCAGCACATCGGGAAAGAAGCCCTCGCGCACCAGTGCCCCGTTGCGCTGCGCCTGCTCGCACACGGCGTGGTCCGGCTCCAGTCCCAGGGCGGTAAAGCCCCGGGATGCCGCAGCTTTCACAAACCACCCATGGGCTGCGCCCACGTCCAGCAGGCGCGTGCCAGCGGGGGCGGTATGTCGGCCGATGCGGTCCAGCAATTGGTTGAAATTGGCCTCGCGCAGGCTCTTGAGTGCGGTGTCGCGCTGGGCTTCATCGAGCTTCTTGTGGGATTCGGCTTCATTGATCGCGGGCGCAAACTGTGCGAATTCGTAGCCGCACAGCGCGCATACCCAGTGCCATTCCTCCAGTCCGGCGCGCAGGGTCTGGCCGCAGCAAACGCAAGGGGCTGCGGTTGTCGAAGAAGAATTCATGGTCCGGTTATCAGAGTTCATAGTCGTTGACGTGGCCGCTCATGGCGCGGGCAATCAGCTCGCGGCTCAGGCGGTCGCTCAGCAATTCCGCGAATTTGTACACGAAATTGCGCAGGTAGGCCCCACGCTTGAAGGCCACACGCGCCACGCTCTGGCCAAACAGGTGGCCCACGGGGCGCACCACCAGGTCGCCCACGGGGTCGTCGCGCATCGCCATTTCGGCCACGATGCCGATCCCCAGGCCCAGGCGCACATAGGTCTTGATCACGTCGGAGTCGATGGCTTCGAGCGCGATGCGCGGCTGCAGGCGGCGCGCGGCAAAGGCGTGGTCGATCTTGCCGCGCCCGGTGAACGAGGGGTGGTAGGTGATCAGCGGCTCGTGGGCGATGTCATCGAGGCCGATGCGCTCCTTCTGCGCCAGCGGGTGGCCGGGGGGCAGCACCAGCACATGCTCCCATTCGTAGCAGGGCAGCGTCACGAGTTCGGGGTAGTCGGCCAGCGATTCGGTGGCCATGCCGATCTCGGCCACCTCGTCGATCACCATGCGTGCCACCTGGTCGGGCGTGGCCTGGTGCAGGCTGATGTTGACCTTGGGATAGGCCTCGCGCAGGCGCGCCACGGGCACGGGCAGCACATAGCGGGCCTGGGTGTGGGTGGTGGCAATGCTCAGCGTGCCGTTGTCCTGGGCGCTGAACTGCTCGCCAATGCGCTTCAGGTTGCCCACCTCGCGCATGATGACCTCGATGCTCTTGAGCACATGCTGGCCGGGCTCGGTGATGCGCTTGAGGCGCTTGCCGTGGCGCGCGAAGATGTCCACGCCCAGCTCTTCCTCCAGCTCGATGATGGCCTTGGAGACACCCGGTTGCGAGGTGTGCAGGGCCTTGGCGGCTTCGGTCAGGTTCAGGCCGCGCCGCGCGGCCTCCTGGACAAAGCGGAATTGGTGCAGATTCATATCTGATATCGCCTAAAGAGTTGCATCATTATGCTGCAAGCATCTAAGAGATACCGGAGACGGTTGGCAAAAACTCAGCTGGCAGGCAATTCGCAGGCGATCTCGGCCATGAGAGCCGTCATGCGCGGGTCTTCGCCGATGGCGGCCTGCACGTTGAACTGCACGCCGCTGTGGCTGGCACGCAGCTGCTCCAGCAGCACGGGCAAATCCTCGCGCGCATGCTTGCCGGTGCCCAGGAACATGGGCACCACGGTGACCTGGCGGGCGCCTTGTGCCACCAGCGACGCGACAGCGTCGGGCAGGGCGGGGGCGCACAGCTCCAGGTAGGCGCAGGCGACGGGCCGGCCGGGTTGCTGCGCGGCGATGCGCGCAGCAACGGCTTCCATGGGTGAGCGCCACAGGGGGTCGCGTGAGCCGTGGGCGAAAAGGACGATGGCGTGGTCGGGCATGGGTGTGGCTAGCGTCTGAGTACCAGCCAGCTGAAGGCACCCAGGGACAGTAAAGAGTAGATCAGCCCCGGCGCTGCCGCCGTGAGCCAGGGCGACCAGTTCTGCAGGTTGCCGGCATAGCCGAACACGTTGTTGAGCAAAAAGAAGCTGATGCCGGCCATGACGCCGCCGAACACATAGCCGGCGATGCCGCCCGAGCGGAAGTGCAGGTAGGCAAAGGGCAGGGCCAGCACCACCATCACCAGGCAGGAGAGGGGGTAGAACACCTTGCGCCAGAACTCGATCTCGTAGCGCTGGGCCGACTGGCCGTTGCTGTCCAGGTGGCGGATGTACTGGAAAAGGTCCACCGTGGCCATGCGGTCGGGCTTGAGCAGCGAGGCGGCCACCATGTCGGCGCTGATGCGCGTGGGCCACTGCAGTGCGGGCACGCTCAGCCGGTCCACGCGGGCCTGGTCTTCGCCGCGCTGCAAAAAACTGCTGCGCTGCACGTCGGTCAGCTCCCAGCCGCCGCCGTCGCCAAAACGCCCCGATGCCGCGCGCGTCTGCGAGGCCAGCAGCCCCTTGGCGTCGAACTCGAAGATGCGGATGTCGAGCATGCCGCCGTCGGGCGTGAGGGCGCGCACGTTGACGGCGTAGGAGTGGTCGTCCTGGCGCTCCTTCAGCCAGGCGCCGGTGGCGCCCGAGGTGAGGCGGCCCAGGTGGCGCACCTTGATCAGCTGCGCGGCCTTGTCGCTCAGGGGCGCGATGTAGTCGCCCACGGCGAAGGTCAGCACCACGAAAAAGCCGCCCAGCGTGAGCAGGGTGCGCATGGCCCGCCCGGGGCCCATGCCGCTGGTGCGCATGATGGTGAATTCGGAGCTCTGCGCCAGGCGTGCCATCACGAAGATGGTGCCGATGAGCACCGTGATGGGCAGCAGCTCGTACAGGTGGCTGGGGATGCTGAGCACCACGAACAGCATGGCGTGCGAGAGCTGGTAGCCCTGGGGCCCCGTGCGGCCCACCCAGCGCAGCTCATCGACCAGGTCGAAGAAGAAGAACAGGGACAGGAAGCCGATGGTGACATAGGCGACGGCGAAGAAGGCCTCGCGGTGGATCAGGCGGCGGATGGTTTTCATGCGGGGCTCCGGCGCTGCCAAAGGCGGCGCAGGCTCCAATTGTTGTGGCGCGCGGTCAGCAGCAGCAGCGAAAAAGCCAGGATGCCGCCGTGCAGCATGAGCATGAAGCTGGCAAGGCCCAGGCGCCCGGCACCGACCCAGCTGGTACCCAGGGTCATGAGGTTGTAGTAGACGATGAAGGCGAAGAGCGCGAACACCAGGCTGGTGCTGCGCCCCGCGCGTGGGTTGACGGTGGCCACGGCCAGGCCCAGCACTACGAAGTTCAGCGCCGCCAGGGCCAGCCCGATGCGCCAGCCCAGCTCGGCCCGGTAGGCCGGCAGGGGCTGCATCAGCAGCTCATGGGTGGCGCGGGTCTTGACCGAGAGCTCTTCGGCAGAGCCGGCGGGGGCCGAGCCGATGCGGGTGGTGTATTCCTCGAACTCGCTGATTTTCAGGCCCGGCTTGTCGTGCGCGGTCTCCAGGCGCTGCCCCTGGCTGAGCACGGCCATGCGCTCGCCGCCCTGCGTCTCCAGCCGGGCACTGCGCGCGGAGGTGACGGTCTCCTTCTTGCCCACGTTGGTGGCAATGAAGATGTTGTTGCCCACCATGTTGTCGGGGCTGTCCTTGTCGATGAAGAACACCCGGCTGCCGTTGGCCGACTCCTGGAACTCACCGGGGGCGATGCGGTCGATGTCGCTGCGCTGCTCGTAGCGGGTCTTGAGCTCCTGGATCTGCGTGTTGGCCCAGGGCCACACCAGCAGCGAGAGCACGGCGATCACCAGCATCGAGGGCCAGGCAAAGCGCAGCAGCGGGCGCAGCAGGCTGATGAGCCCGCGGCCGCTGGCGAACCAGATCACCATCTCGCTGTCGCGGTACATGCGCGAGAGCGTGCTGACCACGGCGACGAACAGGCTCAGGGTCAAAATGGTGGACAACTGGCCCAGCACCGTGAAGCCCATGACCAGCATCACGTCAGAGGGGCTCACGCTGCCGCGTGAGGCCTGGCCGAGGGTGCGGATCAGCATCATGGTCATCACCACGGTGACCAGCACCACCAGCGTGGCCCCGAAGCTGCGCGCCAGCTCCTTGCGGATGGATGAATCGA
Source organism: Acidovorax sp. LjRoot66 (assembly GCF_964253305.1). Classification (NCBI taxonomy): domain Bacteria; kingdom Pseudomonadati; phylum Pseudomonadota; class Betaproteobacteria; order Burkholderiales; family Comamonadaceae; genus Acidovorax; species Acidovorax sp. LjRoot66. The sequence continues at coordinate 4,238,491 of NZ_CAXUQU020000001.1, read as the reverse complement.
ATAACATTGGCTATAAGGAAAACACCGATTATGAACTTTGATCTGAAGACCCTTGAATTGCCGGCAGCTGCTTCCGAGAAATGCGACCTGCTGGTCGTGTTGGTCCCGGAGAGCTTCAAACCGGGGCGCGACGCCCTGTCCACGCTGGCGGCCCTGGCGCTCAAGCAAGGCGACTTTTCCGCCAAGCCCGGCAAGAGCCTGGCGCTGTACCAGGTGCCCGCCGTGGCGGCGCGCCGCGTGCTGCTGCTGGGTGTGGGCGATGGCGCGGCCCGTGCCGTGCGCCAGGCGCTCGGCGCGGTGGCCTCGGCGCTCAAGGCGCCCCAGACCAAGCGCGTGGTGCTGTGCTTTGCAGGCAGCGCCCAAGCCGATGCGGTGTGCGCGGCGGTGCAGGCCGTGGCCGACGCTAGCTATGTCTACACCACCACCAAGCCCAAGGCCGAGGCGCGCAGCCTGAACCGCGTGGTCGTGGGCGTGCCCGACCCCTCCGAGGTGCGGGTGGCCTTCTACCAGGGCATCGCCCTGGTAGAAGGGGTGGAGTTTGCCCGCGAATGGGGCAACCGGCCCGCCAACCATGCCACGCCCACCTTGCTGGCAAATGCCGCCAAGACGCTGGCCAAGCAGCCGCGCATCCAGTGCAAGGTGCACGGCCCGGCCGAAGTCGAGCGCCTGGGCATGGGCTCCTTCATGGCGGTGGCCAAGGGGTCGGAAGAGCCGCTGCGCTTCATCGAACTGCGCTACAGCGGTGCGGCCAAGGACCAGGCGCCCGTGGTGCTGGTGGGCAAGGGCATCACCTTCGACACCGGCGGCATCTCCATCAAGCCGGCGGCCGAGATGGACGAGATGAAATTCGACATGTGCGGCGCCGCCAGCGTGCTGGGCGTGTTCCGTGCCCTGGGCGAGCTGCAGCCCACCATCAACGTGGTGGGCCTGATCCCCGCCTGCGAGAACATGCCCGATGGCCGGGCCGTGAAGCCGGGCGACGTGGTGACCAGCATGAGCGGCCAGACCATCGAGGTGCTCAACACCGACGCCGAAGGGCGCCTGGTGCTGTGCGATGCGCTGACCTATGCCACGCGCTTCAAGCCTGCGGCCGTGGTGGACATCGCCACCCTCACCGGCGCTTGCGTGATCGCCCTGGGCGGCGTGCGCAGCGGCCTGTTCAGCAACAACGAAGACCTGGCCCAGGCCCTGCAGGTGGCCGGCGATGCCGCGCAGGACCCGTGCTGGCGCATGCCGCTGGACGATGACTATGCCGATGGCCTCAAGAGCAACTTTGCCGACATGGGCAACGTGGCCGGCCGCGCGGGTGGTGCCATCACGGCCGCCAAGTTCCTGCAGAAGTTCGTGGGCGACATGCCCTGGGCGCACCTGGATATCGCCGGCACCGCCTGGAAGGGCGGTGCGGCCAAGGGCTCCACGGGTCGCCCCGTGGGCCTGCTGGTGCAGTACCTGCTGGACCGCGAGGCCGATGCCTCGTCGGCCCCCAAGCCGGCCACCAAGCGCGCGACCCGAACCACGCGCGCCAAGGCTGCCTGAGCCCGATGACAGAAGTCGCCTTCCATTTCAACGCGCCGGACAAGGTGGCGTACGCCTGCCGGTTTGCGCGCAAGGTGCTGCGCAGCGATGCGCGCCTGATCATCGCCGGCCCGACCCATGTGCTGGCGGCATTGGATCGGCAGATGTGGAGCATGGCACCGCAGGATTTCGTCGCGCATTGCACCGACGCGGCCGACGAGGACCTGCGCCTGGCCTCGCCGGTGCTGCTGACCTCGGACGTGCAGGGTGCACCGCACCACGAGGTGCTGCTGAACCTGGGCGTCGAGGTGCCCGAAGGCTTTGGCCGCTTCGAGAAGCTGATCGAGGTCGTCAGTGCCCACGATGAAGAAGACCGGGAACAGGCGCGCAACCGCTGGCGCCACTATGCCTCGCGTGGCTACGCCATCGTGCGCCACGATCTGGTGCTGAAGGGCGCTTGATGGCCACCACGCCACCCCGCACGCCGCCCCGTTTCGTGCCCACGCTCACTGAAGTGGTGCAGGTGCCCGGTGCCATACCCGTGCCCTTGGTGGCGAAGCCGCCTGCGGCCGTGTCCCCTGCGGTTGCGGCGCGCCCGTCTCCTGCGGTGGCAGCCCCTGCCGCCGCCACGCCCAACCGTGCAGTGCCCCAGGCCGCCCCGGTGGTTGCCCCTGCGCTGGCGCCTGCCGCCACACCCGCAGCCGCCTCACCGGTGGCGCAGGCGGCCAGCCGTGCCCTGGAGGCCCTGGCATTGCGCCGCGCGCAGATCGCGGCGGCCGCCCCCTCGGCCTTGGCCGCCCCTGTGGCTTCGCTGGCGGTGCCGCAGGCCATGGCGGCACCCTCGCTTGCGCCAGCGCCCACACCCTCACCCGCAGTGCCTGCGGCATCCTTGCCCGCCAGGCCACCAGCCGCAGCGGCGCGCCCCGTGGTAGCTCCGGTGGCCGTGGCCGTTGCAGCGCCTGCAGCAGCCCCCGTGGTGCCGAATATGGGGCAGCAGACCGCTGCGCGTGCACTGCCAGAGGGCATGGAGGAGTACATGGTGCACCGGGTCATGCAGCGGGTGGACGTGGCGCTGGACCAGCGCCTGCGCGATGCCATCGCCACAGTGGTGCAGGAGCAGACGCGGTCGGTGCTTCCCAGGCTGCGCGAGGAGATCGAATCCGTGGTCCGCCACGCGGTATACGAGGCCGTGGCCGATGAGCTCGCAGGCAGCCACACTGCGCCGACAAAGGGATGACAGGGTATTCCCCTGTGGTTTCTCCCTCATTTAATCGTGTTCCCTAATGATCTGGCCCGTAAATTGCGATATGTTCGCCTGCGTTGAGACACAAGACTAATTCTCAGCGTTTATCTTTACTGGAGATTGATATGCAATTGAAGTTGAAACTGACCGTGGTTGCTGCTATCGCGGCTGCTGCTGGTGTGGCCTCTGCACAAGAGCAGGTGGTCAAGATCGGCCACGTGGCTCCGGTTTCCGGCGCCCAAGCCCACTACGGCAAGGACAACGAAAATGGCGCCCGCATGGCCATTGAAGAACTGAACACGCAGGGCATCACGATCGGCGGCAAGAAGATCAAGTTCGAACTGCAGGCAGAAGATGACGCAGCCGATCCTAAGCAAGGCACGGCCGCTGCACAGAAGCTGTGCGACGCCAAGGTGGCTGGCGTTGTGGGTCACCTCAACTCCGGTACCACCATTCCTGCTTCCAAGGTCTACAACGACTGCGGCATCCCCCACGTGACCGGCGCGGCCACGAACCCCAACCTGACCAAGCCAGGCTACAAGACCACGTTCCGCATCATTGCCAACGACAACGCCTTGGGCGCTGGCCTGGCTGCCTACGCCGTGGACACGCTCAAGCTCAAGACGGTCGCCATCATCGATGACCGTACCGCTTACGGCCAGGGCGTTGCAGACGTGTTCAAGAAGACCGCTTCCGCCAAGGGCATCAAGGTGGTGGACGAGCAGTTCACGACCGACAAGGCCACCGACTTCATGGCCATTCTGACCGCCATCAAGTCCAAGAACCCTGATGCCGTGTTCTTCGGTGGCATGGACCCCCAAGGTGGCCCGATGCTGCGCCAGATGGAACAGCTGGGCATGGGCAACGTGAAGTTCTTCGGTGGTGACGGCATCTGCACGGCTGAAATCGCCAAGCTGGCCGCCGGCGCCAAGACCCTGGCCAACGTGATCTGCGCCGAAGGCGGTGCATCGCTGGCCAAGATGCCTGGCGGCACGGCCTGGAAGGCCAAGTACGACGCCAAGTACCCCAACCAGTTCCAGGTGTACAGCCCCTACACCTACGACGCCACGTACCTGATCGTGGACGCCATGAAGCGTGCCAACTCGGTGGACCCCAAGGTCTACACCCCCGAGCTGCTCAAGTCCAGCTTCAAGGGCGTGACCTCGACGATCGCCTTCGAACCCAACGGCGAAATGAAGAACCCAGCCATCACCCTGTACAACTACAAGGACGGCAAGAAGACCCCCCTGAACTAAGGGATGGACTTGCCTTCAACCGGCTAACGTCGTTGGGGTGCCTTGCCGTGCTACAGCACTGTCTGCGGCTCCCCGCCTAGTTATCCGGTCGAATGCAATCCCATGCGGGAGCGCTGCCTTCGGGTGGTGCCTCGCGGAATCAAAAAAGGCTTCCCTCGGGAAGCCTTTTTCGTTGGTGCTGCCGACGCTGCTTGCGTTGGCGGCAGGGGGGCGTCAGCGGCGCACCTGCAGCGAACCCGGGTTCACGATGTTGGTGGGCGTGCCCTTGATGAAGTTGATCACGTTGTCGAAGGCTGCACCAAAGTAGAGCTCATAGCTGTCCTGCTCCACGTAGCCGATGTGCGGGGTGCAGATGCAGTTCTCAAGGCGCAGCAAGGCGTGGCCCTGCAGGATGGGCTCGCTCTCGAACACGTCCACCGCGGCCATGCCGGGGCGGCCTCGGTTCAGCGCGGCGATCAGGGCATCGGACTCCACCAGCTCGGCACGCGAGGTGTTCACAAACAGCGAGGTGGGCTTCATGCACGACAGGTCCTCGAGCGAGATGATGCCGCGCGTTTCGTCGTTCAGGCGCAGATGCACCGAGATCACGTCGCACTGCGAGAAGAATTCCTCGCGCGTGGTGGCGGCCTGGTAGCCATCGGTCAGGGCCTGGGCGCGCGATGCCTCGCGGCCCCAGACGCGCACGTTCATGCCGAAGGCCCGGCCATAGCCGGCCACGAGCTGGCCGATGCGGCCATAGCCCCAGATGCCGAGTGTCTTGCCGCGCAGCACCGTGCCCAGCCCGAAATTGGGCGGCATGGAGGCGGTCTTCAGGCCCGACTGCTGCCAGGCGCCGTGCTTGAGGTTGGAGATGTACTGCGGCAGCCGGCGCGTGGCTGCCATCACCAGGGCCCAGGTCAGCTCTGCAGGCGCCACCGGCGAGCCGACGCCCTCGGCCACTGCAATGCCGCGCTCGGTGCAGGCCGCCACGTCGATGTGGTTGCCGATCTTGCCGGTCTGGGCAATGAGTTTCAGGCGCGGCAGCTTTTCGACCAGCTGGCGGGTGATCTGGGTGCGCTCGCGCACCAGCACGATGATGTCGGCATCCTTGAGCCGGATCGACAATTGCCCCAGGCCCTTGACGGTGTTGGTATAGACCTTGGCGGTGTAGGCGTCGAGCCGGGTGGCGCAATGGAGCTTGCGCACTGCATCCTGGTAGTCGTCGAGGATCACGATGTTCATCCCGACATTGTGCCTTGGAGCGCTGCAGTCTTTGCGCCACAAGGCCCATCTGGCGCACGGCATTTGCAACGCTGCGTGAATGCCGGGCACCCTGGGGCGCCGATTTGCGCGGAGCGGGAGCACCGCCCCGCACCTGCACTGCGGGCCATGGGTACCCGTGGCTTGGCAAGGCCGGTGTTGGCCTTGCCCGCCATGCCCAGGGAATGGCGCTCTTCAGTGCTGCAGTGCCTCGCGGGCGGCCATGCGGTCCAGCTCCGCGCAGACATCGGCCATGCGGCCCGAGATCACGAGGCGCCCTGCATCGGCACCCGAGGCGGCTGTCCGGAGCACCCGTACCACGCGGCGTGCCTGGCCGTGGCTGCACGGGGCTTCGGTGCCTGGGGCAGGGGTTGGCGAGCGGCTTCCTGCTGCTGCCAGCGTGGGCTCGTCACGCGGCATGCGGGCTGCAACTGCACCCGGCCATGCGGGCACCTGGATGGTGGCTGGCAGCGGTGCCTTGCAGGTGCGTGGCCGTGCTACCGCGGTATCGAGCCCGCCATGCATGGCCGGCTGCAGCCAGCGTGCCAGGGCATGCAGCGGTTGCGAGAAGGCCGAGAAGGTCAAAGAAGCAATTCCCATGTGAAGACTCCGAAGGTCGGTGGTGAACACAGGCAGGATTGCGAGGGATGTGCACGGGCCCAGGGCTGACCCGCAGTGGCGCGGAAACTCCGCACCCCGCAAGCCAAACGCCCGCCACCTGGGCCATGCACGCCGGGTCCTTTGCGGCCTCCCTGCCTTGCGCAGGGGGTGCCGCGGACCCGTGGCGCTACATGAGCATGGTGTTGCGGATCAGGCCGACCGCCAGGCCTTCGATCTCGAAGGGCTCGCCGGGCTGCACGGTGATCACCGGGTAGTCGGGGTTCTCGGGCAGCAGCTCGATGCCGGTGGCCGTGCGGCGCAGGCGTTTGACGGTGACGTCGTCGCCCAGGCGGGCCACGATGATCTGGCCATTGCGCGCCTCGCGCGTGGACTGCACGGCCAGCAGGTCGCCATCCATGATGCCGGCGTCGCGCATGGACATGCCGCGCACCTTGAGCAGGTAGTCGGGCTTGTGCTGGAAAAGGCTGTTTTCCACGCTGTAGGTCTGATCGACATGCTCCTGCGCGAGAATGGGTGAGCCCGCCGCGACCCGGCCGATCAGCGGCAGCATCAGCTGCGACAGGCCGGGAATGGGCAGGCTGAACTGGGTGCCGCGCGCCGCGTTGATGGAGCGCACGGTTTCGCCGCGCAGGCGGATGCCGCGCGAGGTGCCGCTGACCAGTTCGATCACACCCTTGCGGGCCAGGGCCTGCAGGTGCTCTTCGGCCGCGTTGGCGGACTTGAAGCCCAGCTCGGTCGCGATCTCGGCGCGGGTAGGGGGGGCGCCGGTGCGCGCAATGGCAGTCTGGATCAGGTCCAGAATCTGTTGCTGGCGGGCCGTGAGCTTGGGGTTGTCGAGCATGGTGGTTTCCAGTGTGTGCCGGTAAAGTGGCAAATAACTGTTTTTTAATCCAGTAGCTGTATTTTTCACCAGTTTTTCGGAGTATGCAAGTGAGTGCGCAAAAAATTGTGGTTCTGGGTACGGGCGGCACCATTGCCGGCACCGCTGCGCAGGCGGGGGACAACATCGGCTACACGGCCGCACAGGTGGGGGTGGGCGAGCTACTGGCGGCCGTCCCGGGGCTAGAAACGGTGGCTGGCGGGCCTCTGGTGGTCGAGCAGGTGGCTCAGATCGACAGCAAGGACATGGAGGTGGGTGTGTGGCGTGCCCTGGCGCTGCGCTGTGACGAGTGCATGCGGGACCCTTCCGTGCGCGGTGTCGTCATTACCCATGGCACCGACACCATCGAAGAGACGGCCTGGTTCCTGCATTCGGTGCTCCACGCCTCGAAGCCCGTGGTGCTGACCTGCGCCATGCGCCCATCGACCGCGCTGGTGCCCGATGGCCCACAGAACCTGCTCGACGCCGTGGCCGTGGCCGCCACCGCCGGTGCGCAGGGCGTGGTGGTGGTGGCTGCCGGCACCATCCATGGCGCGCGGCGCGTGCAGAAGGTGCACCCCTACCGGGTGGACCCGTTCAGCTCCGGTGATGCTGGGCCCTTAGGGTGGGTGGAAGAGGGCGCGGCCCGCCTGGTGCAGGCGTGGCCCCAGGCGCCTGGCGGCAAGGCTGCCACAGCCATTGCCACCTTGCCGGCCGACTCCCCCTGGCCGTGGGTGGAACTGGTCGTGAGCCACGCCGGAGCCAGTGGCCGCGCGGTGGATGCCCTGGTGCGCGAGGGCGTGCAGGGGCTGGTGGTGGCATGCACAGGCAATGGCACCATCCACCATGCGCTGGGGGACGCGCTGGCGCGTGCGCAGGCGGTGGGTGTGCGCGTGGTGCGTTCCACGCGCTGCGCCGAAGGGCAGTTGCTGCCCACGCAGGGCGATGCCTTTGCGGCTGCGCCCGGCCTGTCCCCCGTGAAGGCCCGCATCACGCTGATGCTCGAGCTGTTGCACTGATCACCACGCCAGGATGCCCTTTATGTTCACTGCCCTGCGCGCCCATGTATGGGCCTACCCGGCGCTGGAGGTGGTGCACATCGTGGGCATCGCGCTGCTGCTCGGTAACCTGGTGCTGCTGGAGCTGCGGGTGTTTGGCCTGGGTGCCGCGCTGCCGCCCCGGGATCTGGCGCGCCTGAGCCTTTCGCTGGCACTGTGCGGCTTTGGCATGGCGGCCCTGTCGGGCCTGGTGATGTTTGCCACGCAGCCGCAGGAGCTGCTCGCCAACCGGGCCTTCACCCTGAAGATGCTGTTGTTGATGCTTGCCGGCTGCAACGCGGCGTGGTTTCATGGGCGTGGTTCGCTCGCACGGCTCGATGGCCTGGCGCGGGCGCAGATGCTGCTGTCCACCTTCATCTGGCTGGCCATCGTCGCCTGTGGCCGGTGGATAGCGTACCTCTGACATTCGAAAGGAGAATTTTCATGCCTTTGCAGCGTCGCCAGGTTCTCGCCGTGGCCAGTGTTCTTCCCTTGGTTCCCCTGGCGGCCCATGCGCACCACGGCTGGAGCAGCTTCGACGCGGACCGCCCGATCTATCTCGAAGGCACCGTGCGCAAGGTGCGCTGGCAGAACCCGCATGCCGAGCTGGAGCTGGAGCTGCCCGCCAACCTGGCGTTGCCGCCCAACCTGGCGCAGCGCGCCTTGCCCGCGCAGACGGCACCGGTCGATGGCAAGGCCCTGCTGGCCCGTGCCGTGCTGCCCACGCGCAAGGACCGCAAGTGGGAGATCGAGCTGGCCCCGCTGACCCGCATGCAGGCCTGGCAGGTGGCCGAGATCAAGCCGGGCGCAGCGATCTCGGTACTGGGCTTCACGCTGCGCGAGGAGAAGGGGGAGGCGGTGCTGCGGGTCGAGTACCTTTTCGTGGATGGCAAGGTCTACGGGCTGCGCTCGAGTCCGGCCTGATCGCTGATGGCCCGGCGGGTGGGCGCCGGGATCGTCGAATAGTGCACGTTTCGTTTCCTTGATGTGCTTGGGTGCGTGCGGCGTCGGGGTTTCCCGCCACTATCATCCCGCACATTACTTTGCAGGAGTCGTTATGCGCTGTTTCTCCCTTTCTCTCGCTGCCGCTGCCGTGGTCCTGGTCACCTTGCCCGCACAGGCCCTGGAGTTGCCCAAGCGCAAGCCGGGGCTGTGGGAGCTCAAGGCGACTTCTGGTGAGGGTGCGCCCCCTACCGTCATGCAGCAGTGCACGGATGAAGCCTTCGAGGCACAGATGCAGAAGACGGCCCTGGAAACGTCCAAGACCATGTGCAGCAAGAACGACATGAAGCGCGACGGAAACACCATCACGGGCAGCGCGGAATGCAAGATGGGTTCGGTCAACATCACCTCCCGTACCGTCACCACGGGTGATTTCACCAGCAACTACAAGGTCGTGGTGAACAACACCTACAACCCGCCGATGATGGGTAAAACCAATGACACCACAGTGCTGGAGGCGCGCTGGCTGGGGGCCTGCGCCGCCGGCCAGAAGCCAGGTGCCATGACGATGCCGAACATGCCCGTGCCCCCCAAGTCCAAGTAATCGCCTTCCGATCAAGCTGGCCCCAGCGGGTCAGAAAACAACAAAGCCGGGCATTGCCCGGCTTTGTTGTTGGTGCCGCTGAAAAATCAGCGGGTCAGTTGGTCAGCTGGCGAGGGCCGCAAAGGCCCGCTGCGTGATGTCGTCCACGCTGCCCATGCCGCTGATGGCGTGGTATTTGGGGGCGGCGGTAGGGTCGGCCTTGGCCCACTGGCTGTAGTAGTCCACCAGGGGGCGGGTCTGGTCGCTGTAGACCTGCAGGCGCTTCTTGACGGTCTCTTCCTTGTCGTCGTCGCGCTGGATCAGGTCTTCACCGGTCACGTCGTCCTTGCCTTCCACCTTGGGCGGGTTGAACTTGACGTGGTAGGTGCGGCCGCTGGCGGGGTGCGAGCGGCGGCCGCTCATGCGTTCGATGATGGCCTCGAAGGGCACGTCGATCTCCAGCACGTGGTCCAGCTTCACGCCCGCAGCCTTCATGGCATCGGCCTGGGGGATGGTGCGCGGGAATCCGTCGAACAGGAAGCCCTTGGCACAGTCGGGCTGGGCAATGCGTTCCTTGACGAGGTTGATGATCAGGTCGTCGCTGACCAGGGCGCCCGACTTCATGATGGCATCGGCCTGCAGGCCCAGCGGAGTGCCTGCCTTGACGGCTGCCCGCAGCATGTCTCCGGTGGAGATCTGCGGAATGCCGTACTTCTGGCAGATGAACGTGGCTTGCGTGCCCTTTCCGGCGCCAGGCGCGCCCAACAGAATCAGTCTCATGAAGGTCCTCGAAGGTTAGAAATCGGCTGGCAATGCTGGCTGGGGCTGCACCACGCGCGGGCGCTCGATCACGGCCATGGCAGCAAAAAAAGACCGCAGTGCTCCACGGATGGGGCTGGGCCTGCGGGGGTGTGCTGCAACGGCAGTGCTCGCGCAGGCGCTTGTGGGGCCCGGGATGCAATGCTCTCGTTGCGGTCGAGGATAGCATGTGACCGCCTTGCACTGGCTTACACGCGCGATATGACATGCGTATAAATGCGTAGGATGGCCCGTTTGCGCACCAGCATGGGGCATTTGCCGGCCCCTGCGGGGCATCCGCCGGCCTACGCCAACAGGGCGCGCACGCGCTCCAGGTCTTGCGGCGTGTCCACGCCGGGGCCGGGCGCGGTATCGGTGACGTGCACGGCAATGCGGTGGCCATGCCACAGCGCGCGCAGCTGCTCCAGCGCTTCCATCACCTCGGTGGGGGCCTGCGTCAGCGTGGGAAAGGCGCGCAGAAAACCCGCGCGGTAGCTGTAGATACCGATGTGGCGCAACGGGGCAAAGCCGGCGGGCACGGCGCCCGTGGCGTTGTCCCACCACGCAGTGCCCGCATGGTCACGTGCGAGCGGGATGGGCGCGCGGCTGAAGTAGTGCGCCAGGCCGCGTGCATCGAGCACGACCTTCACCACGTTCGGGTTCTCGTAGTCAGCCAGGGTGGCGATGGCGTGGGCCGCCGTGCCCATGCTGGCCTCGGGCCGCGCCGGCAGCAGGGCCGCCACGGCATCGATGAGGCCGGGGTCCATCAGCGGCTCGTCGCCCTGCACATTGACCACGATGTCGTCGCCAGACAGACCCAATTGCTCGCAGGCCTCGGCCAGGCGGTCGCTGCCGCTGGCGTGGTTGGTGCGGGTCAGGATGGCAGGTACGCCATGCGCCTGGCAGGCCTGCAGCACACGGGCGTCATCGGCGGCCACCACCACGCGGGCGGCGCCACTCAGCGCGGCGCGCTGCGCCACGCGCACCACCATGGGCAGGCCGGCGATGTCGGCCAGGGGCTTGTCCGGCAGGCGGCTCGAGGCCATGCGCGCCGGAATCACGACGGTGAAGGCTTCGGACGAGGCCACCGCGCTCATGCCTCGATTTCTTCGTCGGTCAGCGTGCGCGCCTCGTTTTCGAGCAGCACCGGGATGCCGTCGCGCACCGGGTACGCCAGGCGCGCGCTGCGCGAGACGAGTTCCTGGTGCTCGCGGTCAAAGGTCAGCGGGCCCTTGGTGACGGGGCAGACCAGCAGTTCAAGCAGTTTGGGGTCCATGGCGGCAGCTTTCCAGCAAACGTTCGTTCAATCCTAGGGGGCGGGCAGGGGCGATGATAGCGAGAGTGGCGGTACCAATGTGGCCAACCGGGCGTCCAGTGCCGCGAAAAAGGCCGGGTCCAGGCCCACCTCCAATGGCACCGCCAGGGCGTCGGGGCGCAGTGGCCAGAGCTTCACGGCATCCTTGGCCGTGCACAGCAGGGGCAACTGTCCGCCCTGCGTTGCGCCAGTCCCTTCGGTCCAGCCGGTGAAGTCGTGGTGGTCTGGCAGGGCGCTGGTGCGCGCCAGGGTCAGCCCCCGGGCCCGCAGCATGCCAAAGAAGTCCTCGGGCCGGGCGATTGCCGCCAGGGCATGCACGGGCTGGCCGCGCAGCGACTGCAGGGGCAGGCTGCTGCCGTCGGCGCGCACGGCATGGTCGGCCAGGCCGCGCCGCAATGCAAACGCGGCTGCCGTGCCGGCAGGGGCTGCCGTGGTATCGGGGTGCAGCACCCAGTCCACCGCACGCGGCCAGGGCTCGCGCAGCGGCCCGGCGGGCAGCAGAAAGCCGTTGCCCACACCCTGGTCGTTGAAGACGCAGACCTCCAGGTCGCGCTGCAGCGCCAGGTGCTGCAGGCCGTCGTCGCAGACGATCACGTCGGTACCCGGGTAGCGCGCCAGCAGCGCGCGCGCTGCGGTTGTGCGCTGGCGGTCCACGAAGACCGGCACACCGCAGCTGCGGGCGATCAGGGCGGGCTCATCGCCGACCTCGCTGGCCGGGCTGTCGGCCAGCACCTCGCGGCAGTCGGTGGTGCTGCGGCCATAGCCGCGCGAGATGACGCCTGGCTTGAGCCCCCGGGCCTTGAGGTGCTGCACCAAGGCCATGACTACCGGGGTCTTGCCGGCGCCGCCGGCAATCACGTTGCCCACCACGATGGTCGGGCGCCCAGGGTGTTCAGAGCGCAGTGTGCCGTGGCGGTAAAGGGCCCGGCGAAGCCGCACCAGGAGGCTGTAAGGCAGGGAGACGGGCCACAGAGCCCAGGCCGCAAGGCCCCGGGATTGCCAGGCCTGCACCAGGCCGGCAGACGAGGGCGGCTGCGGCCCCGCGGCAGCCATGTCCGCTAGCGGCCGCTGCCTGCGCTCGCGCCAGCCGATGACTGGGTGGCAAACGTGATCTGCGTCAGGCCCACGCGGCGCGCGGCCTCCATCACCGTCACCACGGCCTGGTGGGGCGACATCGCATCGGCGCTGATGATGACCACGCTGTCCTTGCCGATGGCGGCAGACGCCTCGCGCAGTGCGCGGGCCACGGCGTCGACGCTCTTGCCTTCCACGCCAGTCTTGTTGACCGCATAGCGGCCATCCGCCGCCACCGCGACCACCACTTCCTTGGGGTGGTCGCGTTGCTGGTCGGCATCGGCCACGGGCAGGGTCAGCTGCAACTCGGTGAACTTGCTGTAGGTGGTGGTCAGCATCAAAAAGATGAGGATCACCAGCAGCACGTCGATGAACGGGATCAGGTTGATCTCGGGCTCTTCCTTGGCGCGGGGGCGGAAGTTCATGGCCGCCCCGTCACTTCTTGTGGCGCAGGATGTGGCGCACGAACTGTTCCGAGGCCAGTTCCAGGGTCAGCAGGTAGGCATCGACGCGGCTACGGAAGTAGCGCCAGAAGATCAGCGCCGGGATGGCCACGATCAGGCCGAAGGCCGTGTTGTAGAGGGCGATCGAGATGCCGTGCGCCAGCCGGGCAGGGTTGCCCCCGCCCATGGCCTGCCCCACGCCGCCGCTGCCGGTCTGCGAGCCGAAGATCTCGATCATGCCGATGACCGTGCCCAGCAGGCCGAGCAAGGGGGCCGCCGAAGCAATGGTGGCCAGGGCGCTGAGGTATTTTTCGAGCCGGTGGGCGACGGAGCGGCCCGTGCCCTCCATGGCGGCACGCAGATCGGCCTCGCTGCACTGGGGGTTGCTGTTGAGCGTGCGCAGGCCACTGGCCAGCACCTCGCCCAAAGCAGAGTTCTGCGCCAGCTGGTTCACCACGTCGGGTGTGGGCAGGCTTTTCGACGAAACGGTGACGGCTTCGTCGAGCAGCTTGGGCGGCGCGACACGGGCCGTCTTGAGGGCCACGAAACGTTCGATAACCAGGGCCATACCGAGGATGGAACACACGATCAGCGGCCAGATGGGCCAGCCTGCGGCTTGTATGATGGACAGCAAATCTCTCTCCGCGCAGATGAGGGGCAATCGGCGATTATGGCCCAGCTTGCTGGCCACTTTTCGTCACAAACCGTTACCTTGGCGGATGCCCCGGGTGACCGCAGCGTCACCCACAAAATCTGTGGATAACTTTGTGGGCAACCGGGTCGCTCAGGCCCGCAAAGTGGCTTGGCGCCGTGCTTGCAACAGATTGATGAAAAATTGCGCAGTGAAAAATACATATAAATCAATGACTTGCACGTGCTCTCGTGATTTGCCGTGGGCAAGTGGTTATCCGGCACCTGTTGCCGCTGCATCGCCGCTTCTGTGGAAGACTCGGCCTGCCAATGGGGCGCCAATGGCCGCCGTTGCTCATGTTTGAGCGTGGAAGCCCCACAGTGGCGCCCCGCGTGTGGGAAGTTGGCGCGCTGTGCCGCGCCATTGCTGATGCGCTGGAGGCGCGCTTCAATCCTGTCGCGGTGCGCGGCGAGATCACGGGCTTCTCGCGCGCATCCAGCGGGCATTGCTACTTCTCGGTAAAAGACGCTCAGGGCCAGTTGCGTTGTGCCATGTTCCGCCGCGCCGCCAGCCTGCTTGACTTTTCGCCGCGCGATGGCGAATTGGTGGAAGTGCGCGGCAAGCTCGGCGTGTACGAAGCCCGGGGGGACCTGCAGTTCATCGTCGAAAGCATGCAGCGCGCGGGGCAGGGCGCGCTGTTCGAGCAGTTCCTGCGCCTGAAGGCCCAGCTGGAGGCCGAAGGCCTGTTCGATGGCGCCCGCAAGCGGCCACTGCCCGTGCAGCCGCGTGGCATTGGCCTGGTCACGTCGCTCGGCGCAGCCGCGCTGCACGACGTGGTCACGGCGCTGCGCCGCCGGGTGCCGCACATCCCCGTGGTGCTAGCATCTGCCCAGGTGCAAGGCGCAGCCGCGCCGCAGTCCATCATTTCCGCGCTCAACCGGCTGTACCGGCTGGCGGAGCAGGGGCCTTCGGCCAGCCAGCCGGCCATCGACACCATCCTGCTGGTGCGCGGCGGCGGCTCCATCGAGGACCTGTGGGCCTTCAACGACGAGCACCTGGCCCGCACCATCGTGCAAAGCCCGGTGCCGCTGGTCAGCGGCGTGGGGCACGAGACCGACTTCACCATTACCGATTTCTGCGCCGACCTGCGCGCACCCACGCCCACGGCTGCGGCTGAGCTGGTGGCGCAGCCGCGCGAGGTGTGGCTCGGTGCCCTGGACCTGATCGAAGGCCGCATCGCCGACGGCCTGCAGCGCCAGCTCGACGCCCGCCACCAGCGCCTGGACCAGGCCGCCGCCCGCCTGGGTCGCCCCTCGGGCCTGGTGGCGCGCGAACAGATGCAGATGGCGCGCATGGCCCAGCGCATGCGCCACGCCGTGCTGCTGCGCCTGCAGCGCATGGAACAGGCGCAGCAGGCTGCCGCTGCGTCACTGCCCGTGCAGGTGCAGCGCCGCATCGACGGCCTGCGCGACCGGGTCGACCGCGCCGCGCTGCGCCTGGAGCTGCTCGACCCGCGCCTGGTGCTGCAGCGCGGCTATGCGCTGCTGGCCGATGCGGATGGCCAAGCGGTCACCAGCGTGCGCCAGGTGCATCCTGGCGACGCGCTGCGCGCCACGCTGGCCGATGGCGTGGTCGACGTCACCGCTGCTGCACAGGCGCGTTTGCTGTAGGACAATCGCGGCATTGTCATGGACTATGACGAATCGTTGCACCCTTCTCTGCACAGGTCACATGTTCTTCCTACAATGCCCGTTCACCCACAGGCACGCCGCGTGGAACTCATGGCGCAGCGGGCCCACCACAATTCAAACCACCACGAGGAAAACACCATGGAACATACCCTTCCCCCGCTGCCCTACGCCATCGACGCCCTGGCCCCGAACTACAGCCAGGAAACGCTGGAGTACCACCACGGCAAGCACCACAATGCCTACGTGGTGAACCTCAACAACCTGCAAAAGGGCACCGAATTCGAGACGATGACCCTTGAGGAGATCATCAAGAAGGCCAGCGGCGGCATCTACAACAACGCCGCCCAGATCTGGAACCACACCTTCTTCTGGAACTGCATGGCACCCGCCGGCGGCGGCGAGCCATCGGGCGCGCTGGCTGCGGCCATCACCGCCAAGTGGGGCAGCTACGCCGCCTTCAAGGAAGCCTTCGTCAAGAGCGCCGTGGGCAACTTCGGTTCGGGCTGGACCTGGCTGGTGAAGAAGGCCGACGGCAGCGTCGACATCGTGAACACCGGCGCCGCCGGCACGCCCCTGACCACTGCCGACAAGGCCCTGCTGACGGTGGACGTGTGGGAACACGCGTACTACATCGACTACCGCAACATGCGCCCCAAGTTCGTCGAAACCTTCCTGGACAAGCTGGTCAACTGGAAGTTCGCCGAAGCCAACTTCGCCTGATTGCCGGCTACCGGCCTGCCTGCCCTTGCCGGGTGGGCACAAAAAAACGGCCTTCTGGCCGTTTTTTCATGGGCGCAGCAGGTTCACTTGCGCGAGAAGGGCGCGCCACCGAGCTTGAAGCCCGCCTTGATGCCCTTTTTGGCAAACCAGCCCTGGTTCATCTCCAGCACGAAGCGCACGGGCTTCTTGGAGCAGTGCGAATCCAGCGTCTGGGGCTTCATGTCCTCCAGATTGACGATGGTGCCGTCGTCCGCGACGAAGGCGGCCGTCAGCGGCAGCAGCGTGTTCTTCATCCAGAAGCACTGCTCGCTGGGCTGCTCGAAGACGAACAGCATGCCCTCGTGCTGGGGCATCTCGGGGCGGTTCATCAGGCCGATCTGGCGCTCCTGCGGCGCCAGTGCCACCTGGGCGTCGATGCGGTGCATGCCGGCGGAGAGTTCCACGCGCTGCAGGTTCAGCTGCGGGCCTTCCTGGGCCTGGGCGGTGGCAGCCAGACCAGCGAGCGACATGGCCAGTACGCCAGCGACCAGCAGGCGAAGGGGGGCAAGGGCTCGGGCGGCGGGGCGGGTACGGCTCAGGCGGGTCATGGGACTCTTTCGGCAACGGGATGACGGGACGGGCGCCAGAAACGGAAACGCCCGCGGTTGCGGGCGATTCTGAAGCAAACCAGCGGTGCAGGGGTCAGTGCAGGGCACAAACCCCCAGCCGCATCAGGCTGCGGCCTTCTTGGCGTGCTTCTTGGTCTTCTTCTGTGCCATTTTCTTGGACTGCTTGTGGGCCGGTGCCGCCTTGGCCATGGGGGCGGGGGCTGCCGCGGGAGCAGCTGCTGGAGCGGGTGCGGCAGCAGGGGCGGCTGGGGCCTGTGCGAAAGCACCGGCAGAGAACAGACCAGCCATCAGGACAGCGAGGAGTTTTTTCATATATGCCATTTCCTAGACGAACTATCGGGTTGAGGGCTTCGCAAAAAATTCACGAAGCTCCACCTGCAACGATAGCAGCCCCCGCACGGTTGACAGGGCTTTCCGGCATTTTTTTGTCTATAGAATCTTTGTGGTTGGCTGCACCCCGCACGGCCTGCCCCATTGTGTTTCAGATATCCAACGGAGACCTTCGCCCATGACCAGCTACCAGCACATCAAGGTGCCTGCCCAAGGGCAGAAAATCACCGTCAACGCCGACATGTCCCTGAATGTGCCGGACGAGCCGATCATTCCTTACATCGAAGGTGACGGTACCGGTCTGGACATCACGCCGGTCATGATCAAGGTGGTCGATGCCGCCGTGGCCAAGGCCTATGGCGGCAAAAAGAAGATCCAGTGGATGGAGGTCTACGCGGGCGAAAAATCCACCAAGGTCTACGGCCCCGACGTGTGGCTGCCCGAGGAAACGCTGGCCGTGCTGCGCGAGTACGTGGTGTCCATCAAGGGCCCGCTGACCACGCCCGTGGGCGGCGGCATCCGCTCGCTGAACGTGGCCCTGCGCCAGGAGCTCGACCTGTACGTCTGCCTGCGCCCGGTACAGTATTTCAAGGGCGTGCCTTCGCCCCTGAAAGAGCCCGAAAAGACCAACATGGTGATCTTCCGCGAGAACTCGGAAGACATCTACGCCGGCATCGAGTTCGAGGCCGAATCCGACAAGGCCAAAAAGCTCATCAAGTTCCTGCAGGACGAGATGGGCGTCAAGAAGATCCGCTTCCCCAACACCTCGGGCATCGGCGTCAAGCCCGTCTCGCGCGAAGGCACCGAGCGCCTGGTGCGCAAGGCCATCCAGTACGCCATTGACAACGACAAGCCCAGTGTGACCGTCGTGCACAAGGGCAACATCATGAAGTACACCGAGGGCGGGTTCCGCGACTGGGCCTATGCCCTGGCGCAAAAGGAATTCGGCGCCGAGCTGATTGACGGCGGCCCCTGGTGCAAGTTCAAGAGCCCCAAGTCGGGCAAGGACATCACCATCAAGGACAGCATCGCCGATGCCTTCCTGCAGCAGATCCTGCTGCGCCCCGCCGAATACTCGGTGGTGGCCACGCTCAACCTCAACGGCGACTACATCTCCGACGCACTGGCCGCCCAAGTCGGTGGCATCGGCATCGCGCCGGGCGCCAACATGTCCGACTCGGTGGCCTGCTTCGAAGCCACCCACGGCACGGCCCCCAAGTACGCCGGCAAGGACTATGTGAACCCGGGCTCCGAAATCCTCTCGGCCGAGATGATGCTGCGCCACATGGGATGGATCGAGGCGGCCAATTTGATCATCAGCTCGCTGGAGAAGTCGATTGCGTCGAAGAAGGTGACTTATGACTTCGCGCGGCTGATGGATGGGGCCACGCAGGTGAGCTGCTCGGGCTTCGGGCAGGTGATGATCGACCACATGTGATCGTGATTGACCTGGGTTCTTGAGAACCCTGGAAGCCAACCCGTCACTGTGGTGACGGGCTTTTTTATGCATGCCAGGTTCGCATCGATTCCACGGTGTGTAATGCTTCCGTGGGTTTTGACCCTTTCACTCCGCGCTGGCGGCGCCCAGCGTGGCCAAGGCCTCGGCATCCAGCGTGAGCTGGCTGGCCTTCACCAGGTCCTGCAGCTGCGCCAGCGAGGTGGCGCTGGCAATCGGTGCGGTGATGCCCGGCTGCATGATCTGCCAGGCCACGGCCACCTGGCCGGGGGTGGCGCCAATGCGGGCCGCCACGGTATCCAGCGCGCCCAGGATGCGCAGGCCGCGCTCGTTGAGGTACTTTGCCGTGGTGTTCTTGCCGCGGGCGCTCTTGGCGGCATCGGCCTCGGTGCGGTACTTGCCGGTCAGAAAGCCGGCGGCCAGCGCATAGAAGTTGATCACGCCCACGCCTTGCTCCACGCACAGCGGCTGCAGTTCCTTTTCGAAGACGGCGCGGTCGTACAGGTTGAACAGGGGCTGCAGGCTCTCGTAGCGGGCCAGGCCCAGGCTTTCGCTGGTCTGCAGGGATTCTGCCAGGCGTGCCGCCGTGAAGTTGGAGGCGCCGATGGCGCGCACCTTGCCGGCCTTGATCAGGTCGCTGTAGGCGCCCAGCGTGTCGGCCAGCGGCACTGCGGCATCGTCGTCATGCGACTGGTAGAGGTCGATGTGGTCGGTCTGCAGGCGCGTGAGCGAGGCGTCCACCGCCTGGCGGATGTACTCGGGGCGCAGGCCCACCTTGCCGTCGCCCATGTCCTTGCCCACCTTGGTGGCCAGCACGATGCGGTTGCGCTTGCCGGTCTGCCTGAGCCAGCGGCCGATCACCGCCTCGGACTCGCCGCCCGTGTGGCCCGGCGCCCAGCGCGAGTACACGTCGGCCGTGTCGACGAAGTTGAAGCCGGCGTCCACCCAGGCGTCGAGCAGCCGGAACGAGGTGGCCTCATCGGCCGTCCAGCCGAAGACGTTGCCGCCAAAGCACAGAGGGGAAACTTGCAGGCCCGAGCGGCCGAGGGGACGAAGGTTCATGGAGTGGGGTTCCTTGGATGGGGATGCGGGGGACTGTTCGGAAGCATTGTTGCTGCTTTTTTTGAGTCCTGCTGAGGACAGCGCCCTTCGTGCGTGCGATAGGGGCAGGCCTGTGCGTGATGTTGTTCACGGCGGGGGCGCCTGCCAGCCAGTGGGCCTATGGACTTCAGTGCCCTGCAAAGAGGACACTTCGCCCAGCCTGCAGGGAACCCGTGCCTTGCAGGTGACAGGGTCTGTTCACGCGGGGATATCTGGCAAGCCGGGGTATGCAGAGCTCCTGGTCTACGCCTTCACCGGAGAAACCATGATGCAATCATCCATCAGGCGCTTTGCAGCGCTGGCACTCGGCGTATCGGTTGCCGCCACCGCCCAGGCGCAGCTGTCGGTACGCCCCTCCAGCCGCGACGCGGCGCGGCAATGGCTTGAAAGCTCGTTCCCCGCCCTTTTTCCGCCCGGTGCCGGGCAGGACGGAATGGCCGGGCCCTATGCCTACCGGTTCTACCCTTCGGTGGGCAATGCCTTTGCCTTCAGCGATGGCAAGTTTCTCGTGGCCAGCCAGACCCAGACCGCGGGGCAGATTGTGGACCTGACGGCGGCCATGTGCCAGCTCAATGCTGCGCTGTGCGAGACCACGTCCGTGCCTCCCCCCGGCACGGGCACCGGCGCCGCGTCGGATTGCTTCAACCCGGTGCTGTTGCAGCAGGGAACGACCTACCGTTGGGATTGGCAGTCCAGTGACGGCGCCGTGCAGTTCAGCACCGAGGGGCGCATCAATGGCCCGGCCAGTTTTGCGGGGCAGACGGGCGTGATCGAAACCGAGCGCACCGTGTCGGTGGGCCGGGCCGGGGCGCCCCCATTCACCTCCCGCGTGCGGGAGTACGAAAGCGTGGAGAACACGCCGCAGGGGCCCGTACTGCTGCGCTACGGAAGCATCGTGCTCATGGACGTGCCCTTGGCAGGTACCCGAACCACGATCGTGAACACCCCGGTGAACCGGATCCGCGATTTTTCGCTGGCCGTGAACGAGAGCTACACCTTGAACGAGGTGCGGCAGACCACCATGGAAATACCGGGATTGCCAACCCAGACGAGCACCGTCCGTGAAGCGCAGACCTTTACCTACCGAGGCCAGGAAAGCGTCACAGTACCGGCCGGTACCTATACGGCCTGCAAGTTCGAATGGACGAATGGCGCACGCCGGTCGGCCGGATGGACGGCCAAGGGTAGCGGCCTGCCCCTGGTGATCACCGGCGACGATGGCGCAGGCAACCCGATCACGCTGTACATCAAGTCCAGCTCGCACATCAACGGTCAGCCCATATAGCCCAGGGCACCGAGGAGCGCGCCCGCGCCCAGCATCCACAGCAGGTGAAGGCGCGTCTTCCACACCAGCAGCATGGTCACCACCGTCACCAGCCACAGCGGCCAGGCGGTGGCCAGGCCGCCATGGGCCTGGGCCAGCACCCAGGTGGTGGCCAGCAGCAGGCCGATGACCACCGGCACCATGCCTTGCTTGAAGGCGCGCACGCCGCGCCGTTCGCGGTTGCGGTGGCCCCAGCGCGTGGCCAGCCAGGTCAGCAGGCTGCTGGGCAGCATCACCCCCAGCATGCACAGCGCCATGCCCAGGGCACCGAGGGCCCAGCCCAGCGGGCCCGCACCCCCGGCGTTCAGCCCCACGTTCCAGCCCAGCAGGGCGATGAAGAGCACATTCGGCCCGGGGGCGGCCTGGGCGATGGCGATGGAGGCGTTGAACTGCGGGTCGGTCAGCCAAGTCTGCTTTTCCACGAGAAAGCGGTGCATGTCGGGCGCCGTGGCAATGGCGCCGCCCACGGCCAGCAGCGACAGCGACATGTAGTACAGGAACAGCTGCAGCCAGTCGGCCCAGCCCAGGCTGATGGTGGCGCCGGTCATGGTGCGAGCTTTCGCCAGGTGAGCAGACAGGCCGCGCCGCCCAGGATCGGTAGCGTCCACATCAATGGCCAGCGCAGCACGGCCATGGCCACCACGGTCAGCACCGTGACCACCGAGCACACCGCCGGCCCGAGCGGGTGGGTGCGCAGCGTGGCCGAGAGCTTCAGGCCCGTGCCCGCGATCAGCCCGGCCGCCACCGCGCCCATGCCACGCAGGGCGCCGGCCACGGCCGGGTGGCTGGCAAACTGGGCATAGACCACGGCCAGCGACAGCACCAGCATGAGCGGAAACAGCAGCATGCCGGCCAGCGCCGCCAGGGCGCCGCGCCAGCCGAAATACCGGTCGCCGATGGTGATGGAGAGGTTGACCACGTTGGGGCCCGGCATGATCTGCGCCACGGCCCATTCCTCGACGAACTCCTCGTTCGTCATCCAGCGCTTGCGTTCCACCAGTTCGCGCTGCACCACCGCCAGCACGCCGCCAAAGCCCTGCAGCGCCAGCCAGGTGAAGGACCAGAACAGGTCGTTGCAGTTGCGCGGTGCCGGGCGTGGCGGTAGCGGGGTGTGGGGCGCAGGGGAGGGTGGGGCGGCTGGGGCCATGGAAAGCTGGACAGGACAGGGGCTGGACGCCATCGCGGCGCTACCCCGTGATGTTAAGGCAACGCTGAACAAGTCCTTCACGCGTCGCACACCCTGCTTTGGGCGGTCTGCGGCGTTGCAAATGCTCGCCATAGCACCGGCTATGGCTGCGCTTTGCGCCTGGCAGCCCATCCCAAATCAGGGCATGCGCCATCGCGAGGACTTATTCAGCGTTGCCTTAAACGTCTCGCAGATGGGTATGCTGGCGCCTTCCCGCATCCTGAACCATTCCCGACATGAAACTCCTCCGTTACGGACAACCCGGTGCCGAGCGCCCCGGCCTGCTCGACGCCCAAGGCGTGCTGCGCGACCTGTCGATGCTGCTGCCCGACCTGGGGCCCGCCCAGCTCAACCCGCGCACCCTTGCAGCCCTGGCCGCCATCGACGCCACCCGCCTGCCGGCGGTGGAAGGCGCGCCGCGCCTGGGCTGCCCCGTGGGTGGCGTGGGCAAGATCGTCTGCGTGGGCCTGAACTACGCCGACCATGCGGCCGAGGCGGGCATGCAGGCGCCTGCCGAGCCGGTGCTGTTCATGAAGGCCATCACCTCGCTGAGCGGCCCGAACGATGAAGTGCGCATTCCGCCCGGCTCACTGAAGACCGACTGGGAGGTGGAACTGGGCATGGTCATCGGCACACGCGCCAGCCATGTGGACGAGGCAGCCGCGCTGCAGCACGTGGCGGGCTATGTGCTGGCCAACGACGTGTCCGAGCGTTCTTACCAGATCGAGCGCGGCGGCCAGTGGGTCAAGGGCAAGAGCTACGACACCTTCGCCCCCGTCGGCCCCTGGCTGGTGACCGCCGACGAGGTGGCCGACCCGCATGCACTGGACCTGTGGCTCGAAGTCAATGGCCAGCGCGTGCAGAACGGCAACACGCGCAACTTCATCTTCGGCCTGCCCCAGGTGATTGCGTACATCAGCCAGTTCATGACGCTGGAGCCCGGCGACATCGTGCTCACCGGCACGCCCGCCGGCGTGGGCCTGGGCCAGAAGCCCGCGCCCTGGTTCCTCAAGCCGGGCGACGTGGTTCGCCTGGGCGCGACGGGGCTGGGCGAGCAGCGGCAGGTCTGCGCGGGCGGCTGATGGGCTTGGGGGAGTAGGGGGCGCACAACGCGCAGGGTAGATGCGCTTGCCGCAGGCAAAGCCGGGCGTGGATACTCTGGCCTGTGTCGTCTGCCCCTTCCCACCATTCATCGACCGTGCTCACCCGGCTGCGCCAGCGCTTTGGCCGTCGTGCGCTGTATGCCGTGCTGTGCCTCATGCTCTGCGCGCTGGCGCTGTTCGAGGTGACCACGTGGCACAAGCTCGATGCCCTCGACAACCGTGTCGGGGATGCGCTCCTGCGCTGGCATGCGGACAGCCGCAAGCCGCCGGACGACGTGGTGCTGATCGACATTGACCAGCCATCGCTGATGGACCCGCAGATGTTCGACATCGCGGGCAAGTGGGTCTGGCCGCGCGTGATCCACGCCGAGCTGATCAATGCGCTGGTGGCACAGCAGCCGCGCGCCATCGTGCTTGATCTGTTCCTTTCGCAACCCGACCGCTTTCGCCCCGAAAACGACGCAGAACTGGCGAAGGCGCTGGCTTTCGAGCGCGCCTTTGTTCCCATGCTCCTCATGGATGGGGCGGAGCAGAAGGCGCCACTGTCCATGGCGCCGCCGGTGATGGGCATACGGGCGCTGGAGCATGCCGACCCGAAGGCCAGCTACGGCATCGAGGCGCCGTTGGCCCTGCCCCCCGACGCCTGGCGCACGGGGTACATCAACTTCATCAAGGACCGCGATGGCATCGGCCGCCATACCGAATTGGGCCGCGAGGTCGATGGTTGGTGGATACCGCACATGATCGGGCGGGTGGCCGATGCACTGCAACTGCCCAAACCCAAGCAGCCGGGTTTCCGGTTGAACTGGTACGGCACGGAGTTCACACGCATTCCCTACGCGAAGGCCTATCTGGCGACCCAGATGGAGGGCGGCAAACTGCCTTTCGACGCCCATGGCAAGATCATCGTGATCGGTGCCACGGCCAGCGGAATTTTCGACTTCGTTCCCACGCCGTTCGATGCCACGACCCCCGGCCCCTTTGTTTTGGCCACTGGAATAGCCAACCTGCAGAACAATGACTGGTTGCGTGAGGCCCCGGTTTGGGCAAATCCGGCCCTGGTGCTGGTATTGATCTGCACTCTTGCGGTGGCCTTCGTTGTTCGCATGTCACCCATCTGGGTGATCACGGGCTATGCCGCGCTGGTGGCTGCGGCCATTGGGGTCAGTCTGCTGGTGTTGCAGCAGAGCCATGTGTACTGGATGCCGGTGTCCACGCTGGTGCTGGGGGCGGTGGCGTTGCTGGCCTTTGGGCTGCTGTCTTCGCGGCTGGAGATGGGGCAACGGCGCCATGTGCAGGCCATGTTCTCGCGCTTCGTGGATCCACGCATCGTGCAGGATTTGTCTGAAACGGTTGCCCAGGCCGAGGTTTCCGCCAGCCGCGAGATCACGCTATTGTTCTCGGACATCCGGGGCTTCACCAGCCTGTCGGAGCACCGCAAGCCCGAGGAGATCGTGAACATCCTCAACCGTTATTTCGAAATGCAGGTGGAGGTGATCTTCCGCTACCAGGGCACGCTGGACAAATTCATCGGCGACGCCATCATGGCCTTCTGGGGGGCGCCCATCGCCCAGCCCAACCACGCCGTGCTGGCGGTGGAGGCGGCACTGGGCATGGCCGATGCACTGCAGCGCTTTGCCGACGACATGGCACGCGAAGACCCCACCGCCAAATTCGACATCGGTATCGGCGTGCACACGGGGTCGGCCGTCGTCGGATTTCTGGGCACATCGCGCCGGCTGGATTACACCGCAATCGGCGATGCCGTCAACCTGTGCAGCCGCATCGAAGGTTGCACAAAAGGCATAGCCCGGGTTTTGGTTTCCGAGTCGACAAGGGCACAATGTGGGGAAACATTTGTTTTCATTGACCGCGGCGATTTCGAAGTAAAGGGCCGTGACCAGGCGGTGCGGCTTTTTGAGCCGCAGCGCCGCTCGCCAATGGGGGAATCGGCACCCGCCGCAACCCCGGTTTTGACATAGAGAGAGGAGAAGGAAAGTGAACACATCATTCGTAGGCCTTTTGAAGGGCTTGCTGATTGCGCTGCTGCTGGGGCTGGGCCTCGGTGCGCACGCCCAACAGCTGGAAGTCACCACCCCCACCGAGCTGCGCGCCATGCCGGCCACAAATGGCAAGGTGGTAACGAGGCTGGTCAAGGGCAGCAAGCTCGAACAGATCGAAGCGCAGGTCGGCTGGATCAAGGTGAAGTTCGGTGAACTGGAAGGCTGGGTGCGCTTGAACTTCGTGAAAACCATGCAAGCTGTCGCGCCAGCCGCTGCTCCGTCCAATTCTGGTACCAACCTGGCAGGCTTGTTCTCCCCACGCAGCAATGCGCCTACTGCGTCCACCGGCACCAAGGGACTCACCAAGGAACAGATCGCCAACGCCCAGCCGAATCCGGCTGAAATGGCACAGCTTGAGAAGTACGCCATCAACATGGGCCAGGCCGAGCAGTTTGCGCGCAGCGGCAAGGTCGTGGCGCAGAAGATTGACGCTTACACCGGAGCAGAAAAATGAAACTCCAACGCTTGAAGGCCGCCGCGCTGGTGCTGGCTGCCGTCGTATTGCTGACCGGTTGTGAAACCATGCCTGCTGCTGGCGGCGCACCCGGCGGGCTGGGGGCCATCTCCTCCGTATTGGGTGGCGGTTCCGGCGGCGGCTCGCGTGCTGGCGGCGTCATGGACGTGATCCAGGGTGCATCCGCTGCATTCAAGGACTATTCGGCCGAAGAGCAGCGCGCCATGGGCAATGACTTCGCGTCCGTGCTGCTGGGTGCCCGCCCGCTGCTGCGCAACGAAGCTGTGCAGCGCTATGTGAGCCAGGTCGGCTGGTGGGTGGCCGCGCAGGCTGAAAAGCCCAAGGACAAGGACGGCAAGGACATCCAGTTTGCCTGGCGCTTTGGCGTGATCGACTCCGACGCCGTGAACGCCTACGCCACACCCGGCGGCTTCGTGTTCGTCACCGTCGGCCTGTTGCGCCAGCTCAAGTCCGAATCGGAACTGGCCGGCGTGCTGGGCCACGAAATCGCCCACGTGACGCGCGGCCACTACCTGGCCGCCATCAAGAAGGGTGGCTTTGCCCAGGCTGCCGGCGGCGTGGTGCAGGCACGCTCGGGCAATGCCATGGTGAGCTCTGCCATGGTGGGCCTGGTGCGCAATCTGTACACCAAGGGTCTGGACCAGTCGGACGAGTTCGATGCCGACCGCCAGGGCGTGCTCTACGCCGCCCGGGCCGGCTACGCACCCATTGGTCTGCCCACGGTGCTGAACATGTATGCAGCCACCGGTTCAGGCTCCAATCAGGCGTATGAAGTGCTGTTCTCGACCCATCCGGCCCCCAAGGACCGCCTGGAGAAACTACAGCCGTTCATGTCCAGCAAGTTTGGCTCGGCCGCGAACGTGAGCAACGAAGCCCGCTACGACGCCATCAAGCGCCAGCTGCGTTGATGCCTGCAGGGCGGCGGCGATGCCGCCCATGGCAAAAACCCCTGCCGTGCATTGCAAGGCAGGGGTTTTTCATTTCTGGCGGGCAGCGGCTCAGCCCATCTTGCCCTTGAACCTGTTACCCGCATCGCGCCAGCCCGCCTGCTCGGGCGTCTTGACCTGGAAGGCCTTGATGTCGGCCTGGCTCTCGAACTTCACCTTGAAGATCTTGAAGCTGGCCTGGGTTGCGTAGTCAACAAAGTACCAGGTGGTGTCCCCGCGCGCCTGGGGCTCGTAGGCGGCCTCGTACCAGCACAGGTCGGCCTGGCTTTCATGGGCCACTTCGCAGACGGTTGCATCGGCCTGGTGTTCGTACTTGGTGACCAGAATCTTCGCCATGGGGAGTTCCTCTTCGTGCACTGGAGACGGGGCCAAAAGTCGCGCCGGCGGCATTGCCTTGTGTCGCCAGTGCAAGGTTATCCAAAAAACCGTGAAAAATTCCACGGAACCGACAGGCGTCACATCTGGACACCTTGTCGGTGAAATTTTGTCTTTTTCAGCGCACCGAAGTGGCTACTCCACTTGCGCCGTCTCCACGAAGATCAGCTCGCAGGAGTTGGCGCCCGAATCCGAGCGGGTGAGTGAGCTGGTCCAGCGCCAGCCGCCGGGGTGCGTTACCTCCACCAACTGGCCGGTGATGCGGATGAATTGCCCCGTGCGCGCCTTTTTGAGCACCCGCTCCACGGCCGCGTTGGCCGGGATCATGTGCATGTTGGCCGATGACTCGATGATCTCCTGCAGGGGGATCGGTGGCTGGCTCGACCACGAATAGCGGTACCAGCGCCCGCCCTGGGTGATGTTCAAGGGCTCGTACACCGCCGGCTCGGCCATGCGCCGCCAGCCCAAGGCAAGGTCCACGGGGGACAGATCGGCTTCGCGGCCAAAGGAGTATTCCTCGCGCCCCAGCACCCTGGCGCGTATGGCGAACTGGGCCAGTGGTTTGACCTGGTACTCCTTCAACGCAAAGGGGGCAGCGCTGGTGGAGGTCTGCTGCGGTACCTCGGCAAACACTTGCTGCGTGGTCGACTGGCCCTGCAGCCGCTTGTCCACCCGGCCCACGCGCAGCTTCTCGACGGCGAAAAAGCCGACAAGCAAAATGATCGCCAGCAGGACAACGGTCTTGAGTCTCATGGAAGGTTTTTGTGGCGGCCAATGCAGGAAGCTTGCGGAAATAAATGTAACTCGGGGCTGCGCATTTTGCGCAGTCGGCTGACAGGGCGCGCGTGCCTGGCCGTCCACACTGCACCCACCTCCCGCCACAAAGGCCGCCTCAAAGGTCCCTCGCCATGCTATTTTCCTTCTCGCTGACATCGCGCCTCTGGCCGCTGCTCACAGGCACGGTGCTGGCCGCCAGCCTTGCCGCATGCGGCGACACTGCCATCCTCTCGCCCGAGCAGGGCATGGGCAAGTCGCCCACCTTGCCGGCGCCGAACCAATCGCTGATTCCCACGCTGCACATCGCCCCTGCCACAGGCTGGCCCGAGGGAGCCATGCCCACCACCAGCGTGGCGGGACTGTCGGTCACGGCGCTGGCCACCGGGCTCGACCATCCGCGCTGGGTGCTGGTGCTGCCCAACGGCGACGTGCTGGTGGCCGAAAGCCAGGCGCCGCCCAAGGGCGAGGGCGCGCCATCGGGTGGTGTGCTCGGCGCCATCAAGGGCTGGGTCATGAAAACGGTGATGGGCAAGGCCGGCTCGGGCAAACGCCCCTCGGCCAACCGCATCACGCTGCTGCGCGACGCCGACGGCGATGGAAAGGCCGAAACCAGGAACGTGTTTTTGCAGAACCTGAACTCGCCTTTTGGCATGGCCCTGGTGGGCAATGAACTCTACGTGGCCAATGCCGATGCGGTTGTGCGCTTTCCCTATGAGGCGGGGCAAACGAGCATCACCGCCCCGGGCACTAAGCTGGTGGACCTGCCCGGCGGCCCCATCAACCACCACTGGACCAAGAATCTGATCGCCAGCGCCGACGGCAGCAAGCTCTACGTGACCGTGGGCTCCAACAGCAACGTGGGTGAGAACGGCATGCAGGCCGAAGAGGGCCGTGCCGCCATCTGGGAGGTGGACCGCGCCAGCGGCTCCCACCGCATCTTCGCCAGCGGCCTGCGCAACCCCAACGGCCTGGGCTGGGCGCCCGGTACGGGCGCGCTGTGGACGGTGGTCAACGAGCGCGACGAGATTGGCAGCGACCTGGTGCCCGACTACCTCACCTCGGTCAAGGATGGCGCCTTCTACGGTTGGCCCTACAGCTACTACGGCCAGCATGTGGATGAGCGCGTGCAGCCGCCCCGGCCCGACCTGGTGGCCAAGGCCGTGTCGCCTGACTATGCCCTGGGCTCGCATGTGGCGCCGCTGGGCATGGCGTTTTCGCAAGGGCCGGCCCTGGCGCCACAGCTGGCCAGCGGCGCCTTCGTGGGCGAGCATGGCTCGTGGAACCGCAAGCCGCGCAGCGGCTACAAGGTGGTGTTCGTGCCGTTTGTCGATGGCCAGCCTTCGGGCCTGCCCATCGACGTGCTCGCCGGTTTTGTGAGCCCGGACGGCGATGCCTATGGCCGCCCCGTGGGTGTGGCCGTGGATGCGCGCGGTGGTTTGCTGGTGGCCGATGACGTGGGCAACGCCGTGTGGCGCGTGGGTGCAGCAGCACCCAGGTAGCCCGGAATTCAGCGCATTCCGACCGCTTGCAGTGCCTTCTGGAGCGTGATCCGGAAGACCGTGTGCTGGTAGGGGTCTGCAATGACCACCGTGTGGGTGGCCCGGCCGTCGCTCAGCGTGAAGCCGTTGGTGTACGCGCTGATATTCACCAGAGCGTTGAGCGCCAGGACAAAGGACTTGTGGTCGCCCGCGAAGATGACGCGCTCGTCGGTCACCACCAGCTCCCCGGTAGCGACGATGAGGGCCTCGTTCACTGCCATGCTGGTGGCATTGCTGTGGTGGTTGGTGCCCACGCCAAACAGTTGCGGGTGGCTGGTTCCCGCTGTCTCGGTTTCGTAGCCCACGGTGTGGACCTCTCGCAGGCCCGCCTCGACCGCTGCATAGGCGACTTCTCCGGGCCGCACCAAGGCCTGGCGCGGAACCATTGGGGTCAGGGGCTGTTCCTGCAAGCGCACGAGGGCTTGCTGTTCGCGGGCTTTGCGGATTCTGATGCCGCGCGCACTCACCACCAGAAAGAAACCCAGGGCGCCCGCGATACCCCAGCAAAGGGCCACGCCGATCACGGCCTGCAAAAGCGTGGCACTGGGGGGAATCTCCCCCTGCAGCCACAGCCGGAGCCAGTTGACCGGCACCAGCGCAAGGATCACCACGATGACCCACGAAAAAAATCTGCCGACGCCCATTGCACTCCCTCGCTTTGTTCCTGGTGCATGAAGTCTACCGGCGCGCGCTGGCGCCCTGGCGTTGTCAGGCGCCCACCGAATCGACCAGCTCGGTGGGGAACTCGCCCGGCATCACCACCTCCAGCATCTCCACGTCCTCGCTGTGCCCCAGCTCTCGGTGCCGTATGCCGGGCGGCTGGTACACGCAGGAGCCGGCCTCGAGCCGCACCACGCCCTGTCCCTCGTATTCGAACTCGATCCAGCCCTTGAGGATGTAGACTAGCTGGAAAGTGGTGCGGTGCAGGTGCGGCTGGCTCGAAAATTCGGCACCGCCCGCAGCGCGGATCACGTGGGCCACCACGCGGCCGTCGGTGGCGTCCTTGATGCCCAGGTCGCGGTACTCGAAGAACGAGCGCAGGCCGCGCGTGAAGGGGGCGTTGGTGGCGTGCGTGGCCACGAAGGTGGAGGCTGGATTGGCTGGATTGGCTGGATTGGCTGGGGTGGTGTCCATGGCGGGGTGTCTCCTTGTCAAAGCCAGGTGTCGTGGGTCGCCACCTCGGCGGGGAACATGTTGATGTACTGCACCAGGCGCGGCCGGGTTCCCCGGTTGGGGCTGGCACCGTGGGGCAGGGCTTGGTGCCAGATCACGAGATCGCCTGCGCCTGCGCCGACGGGCGTGGCACCCAGGGCCTGGAAGTCCTGGCGGCGCGGATCGGCGCCGGGTGGCAGGCGGGCCAGCCAGTCGCCCACCGTGCGGTGAAAGCCGGGCACCACGGTGAGTGCCCCCTGCTCGGGCGGTGTGTCGGTGAGGTACAGGATGCCCTGGGTGCAGAACGGGATGGGCTGGGCCAGGCTCACGTCCCAGTGCAGCCCTTGTGCACCGTAGGCATGGCCCGGGCGCTCGGGCACGTTGAAGCCGCAGCGGTCGGTGCTGCGCCACAGGTCGGCCGTGCCCCACAGCTGGGCAAAGGCCTTGTGGATGCGCAGGGAGCGGCGGTTCTTCTCGAAGGCCGGGTGCTGGAACAACTGCAGCATGATGTTGCGCGGTGCATGGGGGTACCAGGACTCCGGGTCGTCCGGCGTGGCGTTCACCGCGTCCCACACCACCTGCGCGGCGGCGGCGCTGTCGGCTGCGGGCACGGCCTGCCGCACGACCACGTAGCCATGGGTGTCCCAGTGCGCCAGATCGGCCGCGTCGAGCACGGGCGGCATGGCCTCTATCCGGGCGTGCAGTTCCCGCAGCGCATCGGGCGGCGGGCCACCGTCGACCAGGGCCTGGATGCGTGCCACGGTGGCGGCGTCGGGTGCACCCGCAGTGCGCACGATCCAGTCCTCGAAGTCGGCGAAGTCCGGTGCTTCGCGCAGCACGTGCTGCATGGTCTGCTCCAGCCCCACACCCAGTGCGGCCAGCACGATCTGGGTGCGATGTGCTTCCTGCATGCCCGAGCCCGCCTGGCCCTGGCGCGCGGCCATCCAGCTGGACCAGCAGCGCTTGAGGTAGGGCACCTGCAGCGCGCCGCGGTCATGGGGAGAGCAGAGGGTGTCGGCGGAGTGCGGTGCGGAGGACATGCAGGAGGCAAATAGCTGTGGGTGCTGGGGTTGTGCGGGCACTCCTTTGTAACAGCCTGGGCATGTCCGGCCAAGCAATGAATCCGGACCCGCTTACTGGGGTACGAACCCGCTTTGCGCGACCAGCGCTGCCAGCGCCCTGGATACCTGTGCCAGCCGCAGTGCTTGCTCGCCGGGCGTGCCTGCAGCCGGTGTCATGGCATTGGCCTGCAGCTTGGCCACCACCTCGGGCAGGGCCACCACCTGGTTCAGCGCCGTGTTGTAGCGGGCCACGGTCGCGTCGTTCAGCCCGGCAGGGGCGTACAGGCCCAGGA
The DNA here is from genome assembly GCF_964253305.1 of Acidovorax sp. LjRoot66. Classification (NCBI taxonomy): domain Bacteria; kingdom Pseudomonadati; phylum Pseudomonadota; class Betaproteobacteria; order Burkholderiales; family Comamonadaceae; genus Acidovorax; species Acidovorax sp. LjRoot66. The sequence goes on along the minus strand of NZ_CAXUQU020000001.1, from coordinate 4,206,735 downwards.
AGTCGCTGGTTGCGTCCAGGCTGGGCAGGCCCGCCTGCGCGAACGAGGGTACACCCGGCAGCAAGGGCGTTGTGCGGCTGACCGCCACGATGCGCAGCCGACTCGCCTTCTGGTACTGCAGAAAATCCGAGATGCCCGACACGCCGGCCGCGATCTGCCCGGCCAGCAGGTCCGTCACCATGGGGGTGGCGCCCCGGTAGGCCACGGGCACGATGTCGGCCTTGAGCTGGCGCGCCACTTCGCCGGCAATGAACTCCGGTGCGCTGGCCGGGGCGGGCACGCCGATGCTGGCCTCGTTGCGGTGGGCGGCGAACCAGGTACCCAGTTCCGCCAGGTTCGCAGCCCCTGTCTTGGGGTGCATGGCCAGCGCCAGCTCGAAGTTGGCCACGGCGCCCAGGGGCCGGAAGTCGGTGGCGGGCGCAAAGCCCGGTGCCTTCATGGTCAGCGGCACCATGGCCACGGTGTGGGTGTTGCTCATGAAGATGACGGAGCCGTCTGCGGGCGCGGCCTTCAGGGCCTGGGCGGCAATCTGCCCGCCCGCGCCGGGCTTGTTGTCCACCAGCACGGGCTGGCCCAGTTGCACGGCGAGCTTTTCGGCCACGATGCGTGCCGTGGTATCCGCCGGGCCGCCCGGCGGGTAGCCGACGAGCATGCGGATGGGGCCGCTGTAGGTTTGCGCAGAGGCGCCGGTGGTGACGGCCAGCAGTGGGAGCGCCAGCAGTGCGGCTTGCAGGCAGCGACGGGTGGCGGAGAAGGGGCGTGGGTGGTTCATGGTGTCCTCCGTTCGGGGTGGGGATTCAGGCCGCAGTGGTCGCTGCGTGTCGGGCCGTGAGCAGCGCACGGCGCCGCTCGACGATGGGATGCAGCCGGGCCCGCGCGGCCTGCACCAGGGAGGCCGGCGCCTTGTGCGGCGAGCCGGTGTCAAAGGGCGGCTCTGGGTCGTACTCGGCAAACAGCTGGATGCCCTGGGCCACTTCGGTGCTGCTGGCCAGCGCAATCGCCTGCAGCGCACAGTCGATGCCCGAGGTCATGCCGGCACCGGTGATGCGGTTGCGGTCCACCACCACCCGTTTGTCGACCGGCGTGGCGCCCACCAGCGAGAGCAGTTCGTGCGATCCCCAGTGGCAGGTGGCCCGGTAGCCTTGCAGCAGGCCGGCCGCGCCCAGCACCAGCGGGCCGGTGCAGATGCCTACGATCCATTGCGCTCCCTGGGCCTGGCGTGCGAGGAATGCCAGGGTCTCCCCATCGCTCAGCAGCGCCTCGATGCCCGGCCCGCCGGGGACGACCAGCATGTCCAACTGGCCACAGGTATCGAAGGACGCCGTGGGGCGGAATTCCCAGCCCAGTTCCGTGCGGACCGGGTCGGTGTGCTTCCACACCAGGTGCAATTGCGCGCCGGGTATGCGCACCAGAAGGTCGGCGGGTGCGACGTAGTCGATGGCCGTGATGTCCGGAAATACAAGCATGCCGATGTTCATGGGGGTTGGCTTTCGTGGGTGGGAGGGATGGCTCCACTGTAGGATCGGTCTGTTTGTCCGTCAGGACACAAGCACCACGATTTCTGCCAACCTGCTTTACCTCCCCATGGCCCACCCTGCGCACCAAGTCTGGTTTCTTGTGTTCGATCAGTTCCAGCTGCTCGACGTGAGCGGGCCGCTGCAGGTGTTTGCCACGGCCAACGACGAGCTTCGGCTGGCGGGGCGGCCTGCGGTCTACGAGACCGCTGTCTATGGGCTGGAAGGGGGCGCGACCAGCAGCTCCAGCGGGGTCGAGGTGCTTGCGCGGCCCTTGACCAAGCGGCTGGCCCGAACCGTGCAGACCCTGGTGGTGCCTGGAGGTCCCGGAGTGTTCCGGCCAGCGGCGCCATCATGCAAAGCGGCAGACACGCCTGCGGCGGCAGCCCTGGCGCGGTGGATCCAGCAGGCGTCACCGCGCATCGAGCGGCTGGCATCGGTGTGCACCGGCGCTTTCGTGCTGGCGCACGCCGGCGTGCTCGATGGGGCGGGGGCGGTGACCCACTGGGCCGCCTGCGAGCAGCTGTCGTCCCGCTTTCCGGCAATTGCGGTGCAGCCCGATGCGATCTACTTCCGCCAGGGGCGGGTGTGGACTTCGGCCGGGGTCACGGCCGGCATCGACATGGCGCTGGGCATGGTCGAGGCCGACTTGGGCCGCGACATCGTGATGGCCGTTGCCAAGAAGCTGGTGGTGTTCTACAAGCGGCCCGGCGGGCAGTCGCAGTTCAGCAGTGCGCTGCTGGAGCAGACGGCCGGCGACCAGCGCATCGCCCGGCTGCACGCCTGGATTGCCGAGCACCTGCGCTCTGACATCAATGTGGCGCGCATGGCCGACCAGATGGGTATGACCCTGCGCACCTTTGCGCGCTTCTATACCACCCACACCGGCACCACGCCCGCCCATGCGGTCGAGCGCATCCGCCTGGAGAAGGCCTGCCGCCTGATCGAGGCGCACCGGCACAGCAACAAGGCGGTTGCGGTGCAGTGCGGCTTCAATTCGGAAGAGGTGATGCGGCGCGCATTCATGCGCCACCTGAACGTGTCACCCAAGGGCTACCGCGAGCGGTTTGCGGCGGCTGGCGCCTGACGGGCGCAACCCGGGCCGCTGCCGGGTGTCACTCCCACCAGGTGATGACCGCCTTGGCGGCTGCCATGGACTTGTAGCGGGTTTCAGCACCGTGCTCATCCTTGACCACGACGGAGCCGTCCTGGTGCAGGCGGTACGTCCACTGTGTGCCTGCGAGTTTGCCCTCTTCGACGACCGTCTCGCTCAGCAGGGCGGACTGGCGGGCAGCTTCCTCCTGCTGCCGGGCTTCATTCTGTTGTTGTGCCGCGCGCTGGCTGTGTTCGGCCGCGATTCCTTTTTCGATGCCATCGACGTAGGCAATGGCATCCTCCACGGTGCCAAAGAGCTTTTCGTTGGCGACGAATTTATCGAGCGTGGTGTTCTTCTCGATGTTGTATTTCTTGACCAGGAACAGCTTGTAGGCGTCGTTGTCCACGGACATCTCGCCCATGAATCGATTGGTTGCCTGGCTGGGGGACGCTGCGGGCACATCAGGCTGGTACCTGGACGAATCCAGCTTTAGCTCTGCAATGGCTGCGTTCACGCGTTCTGGCATGTCATTGAAGGTGTAGCCTTTTTCCAGCAGCTTCTTGGTGTAGAAGCCGTTGTAGATGAAGGCCCAGATGATGCACATCGGGAGCCAGCTCAAGCCTGCCGTCATGGCGGCGAAGATGACGGCAACGGCGAAATATCCGATGAACGTGAGGTAGTCCGCTCGAAACAAGGCGGGGAACGGACCGAAGAAAAAAGTGGTCCATGAAAACCCATGGAATCCCGTCTTGGTGATTCCGGTGGAGTTGTTGATCATCTTGACTGCCTCAGCCATTTTTCGCCTTTCAAGTGGATATGGAATGCACTGCATCGCGCACAGCCGTTGGTGGCCAGTGCGGCACCTCCCGCCAACTGCCTTGCCACCGTGCGGTACATGGAATGCGCATTGCAGTGACAGGCAGGGCTACTCTTCATTCACCAGTCTACCTACATCTTGTAACGATGCCGGTGGCCGTTGCGCACGAGGGGCTTCTGTGCCGCCATGGCAGGGAGGCCGCCACCCGCAGGGCCAGGCAAAGGCACAAAAAAATGCCGCCTCTAGGGGCGGCTTGGGAGGGGCTTACCTTGGAGAAAAAGGGAAGATTCCGGTCCAGTGGTCAGGCAAAGGTGTTGACCTGGGTGCCCAGCGAGCCCGAGGTGGCCAGCGGTGGCTGGGGCAGGGCCTGCAGCAGCGTGGCGGCCGAAGTGGCCTGGATGTCCAGCGCCTTCTTCAGCACGGTGATGTTGATGGCGTCCGAAGTCTCGCGGCTGGCCAGGGCCGTGGCGGTGTTGACGATGCTGTTGGTGAGTGCGACATCCATGCGGGTTCTCCGAATCTTGTCTCTCTTATCGGCATTCTGCGCCTGAAATGAAGGGCGTTTGCGCACTGTTACATCCTGGGGCGCCGTGCGGCCCCCTTCATTCCAGCGCGGCAACCCCGATGGGCGTGCAGGCCGCCAGGTCCGATGCGCTGGCGTCGGGAAGATGCCGGGCGGCATTGCGCAAGGCCGTGCGCAGGCCTTCCTCCAGCACCGGGTGGTAGATGGGCATGCCCAGCAACTGGTGCACCGTGAGCTTTTGCTGCACGGCCAGCGCCAGCAGGTGGGCCAGGTGCTCGCCGCCGGGGGCGCACATCTCGGCGCCCAGCAGCCGGGCGCTGCCCTTGTCCGCATACACGCACAAGCGCCCCTGGTTGCGCAGGGCGGCTCGGGCCCGGCCCTGGCTGTCGAAGTCCACGGCGCCCACCACGGTGTGTGCCGGATCCAGTTGGGAAAAGGGCACGCCGACCACCGCCACATTGGGGTCGCAGAACACGATGGCCAAGGGCACACGGCGCACGAAGCGCGTGGGCTCGGCCGCCAGGGCATTCATGCCGGCGATATGGCCTTCGTCGGCGCCCTCGTGCAGCAGTGCGGCATCGTCGTTGGCATCGCCCGCCAGGAACACGCGCAGCTTGCCGATCTGCTGGGTCTGTCGATCGACGTGGGGCATGCCTTTTTCATCCAGCGGTTCGCCCAGGGTCTCAAGCCCCAGGTGCTCGATGTTGGGCGTGCGGCCCATGGCTGCGATGACGTGGTCGACCACCACGCGGTTGGCGCCGCTGCTGACCTCGATGCCACCGGGCACCTCGCGCAGCTCGGCCTTGGCATGGGTGTGCAGCACCATTTCCTTTTTCAGCAGTGCCGCCAGTTCGGCATTCAGGGTCGGGTCGCTCAGGCCGCCCAGCGTGTGGCCGCTGGTGAAGGCCGCTACCTCCAGGCCCAGGCGCGCCAGGGCCTGCGACAGCTCCACGCCGATGGCGCCCATGCCGATTACCGCCACGCGCGGGCCCAGGGTCTGCTGCTCGAACAGGGTGTCGGTGGTCAGGATGCGGTCGCCAAGGGCCAGCCACTCCTCGGGCACCACGGGCCTTGAGCCGGTGGCGATGATGATGCTGTCGGCGTGGTAGCGCACGCCGCCTACGTCCACCGTGTGCGCATCCAGCAACACGGCGCGGCCCGAGAGGCTGGCGCCGCCCAGGTCGTCGGTGGCCTGCATCGCGCCGGCCACGAAATCGTCGCGCAGCGCCCGCACGCGCTGCAGCACGGCGGGGAGGTCGGCCGTAAGGCCATCTGCGCCCCGGATGCCGAATTCGCCGAAGGCGTGGCGCCGGTGGAAGGCGTTGGCCGCCTCGATCAGGGTCTTGGACGGCATGCAGCCCACGCGGGCGCAGGTGGTGCCCCAGGGCCCGTCATTGACGATCAGGTAGCGCTCGGTGCGCTTGCGCACCTCGCGCAGGGCGGCCAGGCCGGCCGTGCCTGCGCCGATGATGATGGTGTCGAGCGGCTGGCCCATGGATCGCGTCTCCCGAGGTGCATTGGAGCCGGTAGTTTGAAGGGCGTGGCACCCTGGGCTTGTAGGCGGGTTGCCCAATGTGTTCAGGCGGCGGTATCGGTCCAGCCCACCCGGCCCTGGCCTTGGTCATTGACGCGCAGCACGAACGCGTCGGCCTGCGCTTGCGGCAACCGCATCTGCAGGGTGACCAGCGAGCCGTGCTGCACGTCGATCAGCTCGGCACCGGCGGCCTCCACCTCCCGGCGCAGCAGGCCTTCCAGCGCATAGGGCACCATGCACTGCAGCGTGGCCATGCGCTGCAAAATGATTTTGGGCGCCGTGAGCAAGGCCTGGGCGATGGTGTCGGTGTAGGCCCGCACCAGCCCGCCCGCGCCCAGTTTCACCCCGCCGAAATAGCGCACCACCGTGGCCTGTACGCCCTCCAGGTCCTGGTGGCGCAGCACGTCCAGCATGGGCCGGCCGGCCGTGCCGCCGGGCTCGCCATCGTCCACGGCGGCCGACTGGCCGCCCGCGAGCAGCGCCCAGCAGACATGTGCGGCGCCCGGGTGCTGCTTCCACAGCGCGTCCACGGCGGCCTGCGCACTGGCGCGGTCGGCCATAGGCTGCACGCAGCCGATGAAGCGGCTCTTCTTGATGATGAGCTCACTGTGGGCGGGGGCTGCAAGGGTCTGTGGCATGGGGCGCAGAGCATAAGGCACAGCGGATTGCGTTTTTGTGCGTTGCCCACGCCACTCGGCGGCAGGGCCTGTACACCGGCATCCCCCAGATGGGTGTGGTGCAAATGCTTCACCTGCGGCGCTAGAGGTGGCAGTTATGTGACGCCTGTCACAGCCGCGCGCCCGCTGGTCGGGCTCGGGCCTGTAAGTGTGCGTTCTGTCACAAGCGCAGACGCGGTGCGTTCCTACACTTGACCCCATAGCCGATAACTATTCTCGGCAAACAACAAGCAAGCAAACGTACCCAAGGACCCGCCATGTTCGCACTGCCATTGACCGCCTCCCTCCCCAGCACCCTGGCCAGCCACGTGTTCGGCCGCTTCGCTGCATCTTCCACGCCACGCATGGCCGTGCAGTCTCCTGCCGCTGCCGCCAGCGCCCTGCGGGCCGATGCGGCGACCGATTTCGAGGACGAGGAAGAGTTCGACCTGGCCCAGCGCGTGCGTGAAGTGGGTGAGTGGTAAGAACTATCGGCGCATGGGGCGGCGGCTGCTTATGCGGCCGTGCTGTCGACCGGGCGTGACATGAGCACGCTGGTGTAGTTGGTGAGCGGCCTCCAGTCGCATTCGCCGACCACGCGGTAGCCCCAGGATTCGTACATCGCAATCAATGCATGGGCCGGTTGGGCCGTGTCCAGTGCCAGGGTGGCGGCCCCGGCATTGCGCGCCCTCTGCACCAGCTCCGCGTGCAGCAACTTCCCCAGGCCCTGGCCCTTGAAGCGGGGCGCCACGCAGAACTGCGTGATGGACCAGACAGTGCTGTCGCGGTACAGCGCTACCTTCGACTCCGGCTGCGGTGCCCGCAGCGTGGCGGTGGCCGCATAGTCCCCTTCGATTTCCATGACCAGTGCCAGGCCCGAGGCCAGGCGCTTGGCCGTGTCCTCCACCGTCTGGTGGGTTGCCCAGTAGCGCAGGCCCTTGGCGGCGTGCGGGGCGTAGGCCGAGTGGATGAGCGCCGTCAGCCGCTCCAGGTCATCGTGCGGGGTGAGCAGGCGCAGGGTGGGTGTCGAAGAGGGGCGGGTCATAGTTTGAGCGACCAGGTTTCTCCCACCAATTGTTGCCCGAAGTCCTCATAGGGCTCCGACTTGTCGAGGGTGAAACCCCGTTTGGCATAGATCGAACGTGCGGTAATGAGACAACTGTTGGTCCACAGCACCATTTTTTTGTAACCTTTGGCACGCGCAAAGGCGATGCATTCGTCCGTCAAACGAGCGCCCAGGCCCAGGCCGCGGGCCTTGGGCGAGAGGATCAGCATGCGCAGCTTGGCCGTGGTGGCCGACTTGCGTACCAAAAAGATGGCGCCCACGCGCTCGCCATCGAGCTCGGCGATCCAGCATTTTTCCCAGGCCGGCTGAAACTTGCGCACGAACTGCGCCGCGATGTCGGCCACCAGAGCCTCGAAGCGCATGTCCCATCCGTATTCGCGGGCGTAGATTTCGCCGTGCTGCTGCACCACCCAGCCGATGTCGCCCGGCACCGGGTCGCGCAGCACGGCCACCTTTGCGGGGCCGCCGGTGGCTGCGGCGGGCTCAAGTAATGCCTCGATGCGTTCCATGGCCTGCACCAGTTCCTGCTGGCGGGGGGCTGGCAGGGGGGCGAGCAGGGCGGCTGCCTCGTCGCGCGAGCGCTGCTGCAGCGGGGCAAAGGCGGCGTGCCCGGCAGGCGTCAGCGTGAGTTCGCTCTGGCGCGCATCCTTGGCGCTCGGCGTGCGGCTGATCCAGCCCGCACCCTCGAAGCGCCGCAGGATGCGGCTCAGGTAGCCGCCGTCCAGCCCCAGTTCGCGGGCCAGGTCGCTGGCCACCAGGGCGTCGCGGTGGGCCAGTTCATAGAGCACGCGCACGTCGGTCAGCGACAGTTCGCTGCCCAGGTAGGGGTCGAGCACACCGATGCGGCGCGTGAAGAAACGGTTGAAACGGCGCACGGCCTTGATGGCATCGACGGAGGTTTCGGAGGCCGTATTCTTCATGGTTGATTGCCTTTGTCATGTAATTAATTGACTTTAGCAAGTATATATGGGCGATCCATGGCCGGACAGAGGGTAGGGCAAACCGATGCAGGGCGACAAAATGGGCCCGCCAACGTAAAATCGCGGGTTATCCATAACGGCCTTGCACATTCGAGGTCTCGCACCCCCCACATGAACGCCCCCGTCGACGTCTCCTTTTTCGCGCGCGCAGCCAAGCCGCTGACCAGCTATCGCCCCTATTGGGCGAAGCGCTTCGGCACGGCCAAGTTCCTGCCGATGAGCCGCGCCGAGATGGAGCAACTGGGCTGGGACAGCTGCGACATCATCCTGGTGACGGGTGATGCCTATGTGGACCACCCGAGCTTCGGCATGGCCGTGATCGGCCGCACGCTGGAGGCCCAGGGCTTTCGCGTGGGTATCATCGCCCAGCCCGACTGGCAGAGCGCCGACCCGTTCAAGGCACTGGGCAAGCCCAATCTGTTCTGGGGCGTGACGGCGGGCAACATGGATTCCATGATCAACCGCTACACGGCGGACCGCAAGATCCGCAGCGATGACGCCTACACCCCCGGCGACATAGGCGGCAAGCGCCCCGACCGTGCGGCCATCGTCTACAGCCAGCGCTGCCGCGAGGCGTACAAGGACGTGCCCATCATCCTGGGCGGCATCGAAGGCAGCCTGCGCCGCATTGCCCACTACGATTACTGGAGCGACAAGGTGCGCCGCTCCATCGTGGTGGATGCCAAGTGCGACCTGCTGCTGTACGGCAATGCCGAACGCGCCCTGGTCGAGGTGGCGCACCGCCTGGCCGCGCGCGAGCCCGTGGAGCAGATCACCGACGTGCGCGGCACGGCCTTCGTGCGCCGCTCCGACGACGAGACCGGCAAGGGTTGGTTCGAGATCGACTCCACCAGCGTGGACGAGCCGGGCCGGGTCGAGGCGCACATCAACCCCTACATGACGACCAGCGAGCAGGCCGCCGCCCAGGGCAGCACCTGCAGCAAGGAAGATGGCACGCTGGATGCAGAGGTCGGCGCAGCCGCTGCGGCCGAGCCCAACCCCGCCATCCGGCCCATGCTGTTCGTGGCCAACCCGGCGCTCAAGGCCAAGCTCAAGGTTCCGCCGCGCGATCGCAGCGTGATCCGCCTGCCCAGCTACGAGCAGGTCAAGAGCGACCCGGTGCTGTACGCCCACGCCAACCGCGTGCTGCACCTGGAGACCAATCCCGGCAATGCGCGGGCCCTGGTACAGGCGCACGGTGAGGGCGTAACCGCCCGCGACGTGTGGATCAACCCGCCGCCCATCCCGCTGACCACGGCCGAGATGGACTACGTGTTCGACCTGAGCTACGCGCGCGGCCCGCACCCGAGCTATGCCGACGAGAACGGCAGCCACGAAGGCACGACCAAGATCCCGGCGTGGGAGATGATCCGCTTTTCGGTGAACATCATGCGCGGCTGCTTCGGCGGCTGCACCTTCTGCTCGATCACCGAGCACGAGGGCCGCATCATCCAGAGCCGTTCCGAGGACTCCATCATCCAGGAGATCGAGGACATCCGCGACAAGGTGAGCGGCTTCACCGGCACCATCTCGGACCTGGGTGGCCCCACGGCCAACATGTACCGCCTGGGCTGCAAGAGCCCCGAGATCGAGGCCGCCTGCCGCAAGCCCAGCTGCGTGTACCCCGGCATCTGCTCCAACCTGGGCACCAACCACGACCCGCTGATCAAGATCTACCGCCGCGGCCGTGCGCTCAAGGGCATCAAGAAGATCCTGATCGGCTCGGGCCTGCGCTACGACCTGGCCGTGAAGAGCCCTGAATACGTGAAGGAGCTGGTGCAGCACCACGTGGGCGGCTACCTCAAGATCGCGCCCGAGCACACCGAGCAGGGCCCGCTCACGAAGATGATGAAGCCGGGCATCGGCAGCTATGACAAGTTCAAGCAGATGTTCGAGAAGTTCAGCGAAGAGGCGGGCAAGAAGCAGTTCCTGATTCCGTACTTCATCGCGGCGCACCCCGGCACGAGCGACGAGGACATGATGAACCTCGCCATCTGGCTCAAGAAGAACGGTTTTCGCGCCGACCAGGTGCAGACCTTCTACCCGAGCCCCATGGCCACGGCCACGGCCATGTACCACAGCAACAAGAACCCGCTGCGCAAGATCACGCGCGACAGCGAGGGTGTGGACATCGTGCGCGGCGACAAGCGCCGCCGCCTGCACAAGGCCTTTTTGCGCTACCACGACCCGAACAACTGGCCGCTGCTGCGCGACGCGCTCAAGGCCATGGGCCGGGCCGACCTGATCGGCAACGGCAAGCACCACCTGATCCCGACCTTCCAGCCGCTGACCGATGGGGGCTACCAGAGCGCACGGCGCAAGAACTCCACCCCGGGTGGAGCCAAGGCCGCTACGCCTGGCCTGGCATCCAAGCCGTCGCAGGGCGTGGCGCTCAAGTCCACGCAGCCGCAAAAGGGCCGCATGCTCACCCAGCACACCGGCCTGCCACCGCGCGTGACCGGCTCGGCCAAGCCCTCGGCTGGCCGCAAGGGCCGCTGACCCACGGCACTGCCCATGCCGCAGGACCGCATCCTCTACGCCGACACCGCTGCGTGGCGGGTGGAGCGGGTGGTCAAGCCGGCGGGCGCGGCCCATGCCGGTAGGCCGGTTTACCAGGTGGCCACGCCGCGCTGGGTGTTCCCGGTGTGTGGCGTGTCCGAGTTCCACATGCAGGGGTGGCAGGTGCTGCTTGACGGGCTGACCGTGGTGGCCCTGCCCACCGGGTTGCCTTACCAGATCAACGAATGGCAGGCCGCGCCGCGCAGCCACATGGTGGTCAGCATGCAGCCGGGCAGCGCATCTGTCGGCAGCCCTGGCAATGCACGCGCCTGGGTGCTGCCTCCCCGCGCCCTGTGGCAGTTGCGCCTGCACTGGCGCGCCTTGGCGCAGGGGCGTGAGCAGGCCATTGGGCCTTTGCTTGGGCAGGGTGTGTTGTGCGACAGCGGCATGGCCCATGCGGCCGTGGCGCGCGCACGGCGCTTCATGGCCACGCGCACGGCGGCGGCAGACGGCCTGGGCTGGTCGCTGCACGACGTGGCCGATGCGGCTTGCTGCTCTTACTTCCATCTCGCTCGCCTGTTCCGCGCCCACACCGGCCTGGGCCTGCATACCTACCGCGAGCAGTTGCGGCTGGCCGCGGCGCTGCAGCGCCTGGACGAGGGGGAGGGCGACCTCGCGGCCCTGGCGCACGATCTGGGCTACAGCAGCCAGAGCCACTTGGGCACTGCGTTCCGCCGCGCAGTCGGCGTGACGCCGGCGCAGGCCCGGCAGGCACTGCAGGGCTGATGATCTCCGCAGGATTCTGATATCCGCAGCGGGGGTGCTGCGCCCAGACTGCGGGCATGCCTGTCTTCGCCTCCTTGTTTCGCCGCCTGTGTTCCTCCATTCCGTCGCCCTGGATCGGCTGGCTGGCGGCTCTGGCTGCCGCGCTCATCGGCAGCGGCTGGCAGCTTGCGTCGCGCCATGGCGTCACTACCACGCTGGGGCCTGTCGAGCTGGCCGTGCTGCGCTATGCCATTCCTGCGCTGGTCCTGGCACCGCTGTGGCTGCGGCGCAGCGGGTGGCCGGCAGGCCTGTCGTACAGGCGCTGTGCGCTGCTGGTGCTGTGCGGCGGCCTGCCGTTCGGGCTGGTGGTGCTGGCCGGCGCGCAGTGGGCGCCTGCGGCGCACATGGGCGTTTTCGTGGCGGGCAGCCTGCCGGTGTTCACCGCGCTGGGCGGCTGGCTGGTGGCGGGGGAGCGGCCTGCGCCTTCGCGGCTGCTGGGCCTGGCGTTGATCGTGGCGGGTATGGCAGTGTTCGGGGCGGCCGGTTGGCGCACGGTAGAAGGGGCGTGGCGTGGCGATCTGTTGTTCCTGCTGGCGACGCTGCTGTGGTCGTTGTACACGCTGGCGTTTCGCGGCAGCGGCCTGGCTCCATGGCAAGGCGCTGCCGTAGTGAACCTGGGTTCGGCCCTGCTGTTGCTGCCCGTGCTGCTGGTGGCGGGCGCCCCGCGCCTGCTCTCGGCACCGTGGGCCGATGTAGCTTGGCAGGCGCTGGGGCAGGGCGTGGCGGCCGGGCTGCTGGGCCTGGTGGTTTACAGCGTGGCGATTGCAAGGCTGGGTCCTGCGCGGGCGGCTCTGTCGGCGGCGCTGGTGCCGCTGCTCACGGCCGCGGGTGGCGCCTGCCTGCTGGGCGAGCCGGTCTCGGGTGCCTTGCTGGCTGCCGTGCTGCTGGTGGTGCCTGGCGTGGCCCTGGGTAGCGGGGCTCTGGCTCAACCCTTGCGCAGGCAGTCGGCCAGCGGGACGGGCCGCGAGAGCGCATAGCCCTGCGCATGGTCCACGCCGATGGCGCGCAGCGCGTCGACGATGTCCATGGACTCGGCAAACTCGGCGATGGTCTCTTTGCCCATGACATGGCCGATGTGGTTGATCATCTCCACCATGGCCCGGTTGGTCGGGTCGTCCAGCAGGTCGCGCACGAAGCTGCCATCGATCTTGAGGTAGTCCACCGGCAGGTGCTTGAGGTAGGTGAAGGAGGACATTCCCACGCCGAAATCATCGAGCGCGAAACGGCAGCCCAGTTGCTGCAGGTCCTTCATCAGCCGCACCGCGCTGGGCAGGTGGGAGATGGCGCTGGTCTCGGTGATCTCGAAGCACAGCCGGTGCGCATCCACCCCCGACTGCTCGATTTCGGTGTGGATGTACTTGAGCAGGCTCTCGTCGCCCAGGCTGGTACCCGAGAGGTTGATGGCGCAGGTGTGCACCGGTGGGCCACCCGTGGCCTGGTGCTGCGCCAGCAGGGCGAGCGTGTGCCTTACCACCCAGCGGTCGATGGCGGGCATCATGCCGTAGTGCTCTGCTGCGGGGATGAAGCAGCCGGGGGATACGAGCTCTTCATGGTTTTCGGCAAGGCGCAGCAGCACCTCCAGGTGCATGCCCATGCTGGCACCCTGTAGGGCCGTGATGGTCTGCGCATACAGCCGAAACCGGTCGTGCTCCAGCGCGAGGCGCAGGCGCCGCACCCAATCCATGTCGCCTTCACGGCGGCTCATCTCGATGTCTTCCGCCTGGTAGATGAAGACCTGGTTGCGCCCGCCCTCCTTGGCGCGGTAGCAGGCCATGTCGGCCACGCGCATGGCTTCCTGGATGGTACTGAGCGCGGGGATCAGCTGCACCATGCCGATGCTCAGGCCGGTGGAGAGTTGCCGCCCCTCCCACAGCACGCGCAGTTCGTGCCCGGCCTGGCGCAGTTGCTCTGCAATGCGTGCCGAGGGGCCGGGCGGGCAGTCCTTGAGCAGGATGCCGAACTCGTCCCCGCCCAGCCGCGCCAACGTGTCGCCCTCGCGCAGGTGGCTTTGCAGCATGCCGCAAACCCCGCGCAGCATCTCGTCGCCAGCCTGGTGGCCGCAGGTGTCGTTGATGAGCTTGAACTGGTCCAGGTCCACGTAGAGCAGGGCGCCTTCGCGCCCCATGGCACGCGGCTGGGCGAGCAGGGCCTCCAGCCGGCGCTCGAACTCGCGCCGGTTCACCAGGCCCGTGAGTGCATCGTGGCTGGCCTGCCAGGACAGCTGCTCCACATAGTGCTGTTCGCGCGTCACGTCGTGCAGCACCAGCACCACCCCGCGAGGCTGGGCCTGGTGGTGGATGGGCGAGCCCACCAGTTTGATGGGCACCAGGCTTTGGTCGGGCCGCACCACGGTCGGCGTGAAGCCATCGCGGTGCGTGGGCCCGCCGCGCAGCACCCGCTCCACCAACTGGTCGGCGCCCAGGGGACCTGTGCCGTCGTTCAGTTGCAGCACCTGGGCCAGAGGGCGACCGGTGGCCTCCTGGGCCGGCATGCCCACCAGGGCCTCGGCGGCGGGATTGAGGTACAGCACCCTGCCATGCAGATCGGTGGTCACTACGGCATCGCCAATGGCTGCCAGCGTGACATGCGCCTGCTCGCGCTCCGCGTCGAGTGCCAGCTCCGCACGCTGTCGCTGGGCCAGCAGCGCCCTGGTGTGCCAGGTGGTCAGCAGAATCAGCACGGCGGCCATGCCCATGTTGGCCCAGAGCAGCCATTGCACGATGCGCCGGGAGCTGTCTCCCAGTGATGTACTGAAAGCGCGGGCGGCCGGCGTGGCGCCCGCGTTGATGGCACGGATGCTGGCCTGCCAGCCGCGGCGCGTGGCAGCGTCCACCAGCCCTGCGGCATGGCCCTGCCGAATCTCTTCGGCCAGCAGCTGCAGGCTGGAAATGTGCTGGTCTCCGACCAGCCAGTGGGCCAGCGGCTGCTGCATGATCTCGAAGTGGTGGAACCAGCGCAGCAGCCAGATCAGGCTGTCGATGTCATCGGGGTGGTTCTCGCCGCGGGCGAATCCCTCGCGTGCGGCGTTCAGGTCGATGGGGTGTGATTCCAGCAGGGCCAGCCGGGCCGCCTTGTCGCCCAGGGGGGCCTCGACGGCCTTGCGGTACTGCGCGTAGGCGTCTGGGGAGCCGGTAGCGGCGTAGCGGTCCAGGTAGTAGATGGCGTCCTTTTGCCCCTTGGTCCAGAGGCTCTCGCCGGCCACGAAGGCCCGCACGGCGGACAGCACATACAGGCTACCCGAGGCGCAAGCGGCAAGCAAAAGCACCATCAGCAGGAAAGGCCAGGTGATCCGCAGCGTCGAACGCAGCGGTCCCTGGCCTGGTGGCTCGCGCGCGTTGGTCATGCACGGCGGCTGCTGTTGCGCTTCAGGGCCCTGCGGCCCGGTGCGCCTGGAGCGGGCTTGTGTGGCGGGACAATCCCATACCGGTTCCTCCCATGCGGTGGGCTACATCTGCTCCCCAGGCCACCGAGCCGGTGGGTGAGCGAGCGTGCGAGCCTTGGCCGCGCAAGACCACTATATCGGCAACCGGTCGGCTTGGCACCAAATCCTTGGCTGCAGGCACTGCGGCGGCAGATGTGGAAAAACCCGCGTGCCTTGCGGAGCGCGGGTTCGGGGTGGGGTGGCCGGGGGTGGGATCAGCTCGTCGCTGCGTGCGTCCCTACCACCACAGACTGGGTCTTCTCGTCCGGCACCGGCGGCGTGACCAGGTCTTCGATGATGAAGGTGCGGTAGTAGAAGGCCGTGGCAGCGCCTTCGGGAGCGATGGCCGCGACCACCGTATCGGGTTCGTCCTTGCTGTCCATCTGGATCAGCAGGCCGTGGTGGCCGGTGCCGGCCAGGTCGGCAATGCGGCGCACCATGTCGCCTTCGGCGCCTACGGAGGGCAGGGGCGCATCGGCAGTGCCCAGTGTGCGCACGATGTCGGCCATGATGGCCTCGGGGCTGGCATAGGCCAGTTCGCCCTTGTGGCCGGCAGCTTCGAGTGCCGTCGCCGCCTGGCGCACGCAGTCCTCGTCGGGGAACAGGGCGAACACATGCCCTGTGGGATAGAACACGCCGCCCATATTGGTCATGGTGGAGTCAAGAATCATTGGCTTCATGGCCGTCTCCTTTGGAGGGGTGGATACTTCTTCCATTGGAGCCGTTGGCAATGTCGCCGTGTGTAGTCCCAGGGACAATTTACCTGTCATCACACATTGGGGCTGTTCCTTCAGCCGATCCGGCGCATCACCCAGGCCGCAAGGCCTGCGCAGTGCAGCACCACCGTTGCCCAGTAAACGACCCGGAACTCGGCCTTGCTCGACTTGTGTCGCAGTGTCTGCTGCGCCACCCAGGCGCCGGGCCATCCGCCCGCCAGTGCCAGCAGGTGCAGGTTCTTCTCTGGCACGCGCCACTGGCCTCTTTGCGCGGCGCCCTTGTCCATGGCGTAGACGACATAGGTCAGCAGATTGACTGCGGCGGCAGCGCCCAGCAGCCACAGGGGCAGCCGTGCGCTCCAGACGCCCCAAGCCAGCAGGGCGACCCACAGCACCATCAGGAGCAGCGCAGGCCCGGTGGATGCCGCGCTGCCCGCGTGGTTTGTGCGCATACGCTGCGGACGGCGGGGTGCGGGCGCTGGTGCCTTGCTCGGCTGGCGTGCCTGCGGTGCCTTCGGCGCGGTGCCCTTGCCGCGTGCCGTGGTGCCGGCCGCCGCCTGCGTGCCCACGGGCTGCACCGCCATGGCCCGGGGGCCTTTGCCGCCGACGTGGATCTCTTCGTACACCACGGCCTGGCCTTCGCGCGGTGCGCCGCCGCCGCGGAAGTCGCGCACGTGGAAGAACACATCCGCATCGGTGTCCGGGCTGCGGATGAAGCCAAAGGCGCGTTCGGCGTTCCAGCGCGCCACCGTTCCCTGCTTTTGCATTGGATGACTCCGTCAGGCCAAGGTGTGCAGTGGGATGTCCTGCGCCTGCGCCAGCGCATCAAGCTGCGCACGGGTCTGCGTACTCAGGAAACCGGCCACGGCCTCGTGGGTGGCGGGGGCACGCAGCATCTGGGCATCACCCGTGGCGGGCAGGCCGGCGGCTGCGCACAGGCTGGCGGCAAAGTGCGGTTCCAGCGCGGCCACGGCCACGCGGCCGTCGGCGCAGGGGTAGATGCGGTAGCCGGCGTGGTTGCCGCCCACGTCGCCGCCGGGCGTGGTCAGGCCCCAGTCGCGCGGCTGGGCCAGCCACGCGGCGGCGTCGGCCAGCGCGACTTCGATGCACACGCCGGCGCCGGTGTGGGCGCGCTCCAGCAGGGCCTGCAGCACGGCCTCGCTGGCCATCAGCGATCCGCCCATGTCGGCGTACAGGGTGGGCGGCATCTCGGTGCCGGTGACCAGGCCGGCATCGGCCAGGTAGGTGAGGTCGTGGCCCGGCTCCTCGGCCCGCTCGGCGGCGGCGCCGACGATGCGCACCAGTGACAGGCGCGGGTATTTGGCCTGCAGGGCCTCCCAGCCCAGGCCCAGCTTGGCCAGGGCCGAGGGGCGAAACGAGGTGATCAGCACGTCGGTGCGCGCCAGTTCCTCGTGCAGCGTGGCCTGGCCCTCGGCGGTCTTGAGGTGCGCGTGCAGCACCCGCACGCCCTGGTGCAACGTGGCATAGGCCGCCGGGCTGTAGATGCCCATCGGGTCGGCGCTTGGGTAGCCGGCCACCGGTGGCGGTTCGAGCTTGGTGCATTCGGCACCCATGCGTGCGCAGCGCATCAGCGCGGCGGGGCCGGGCAGGTTCAGGGCAAGGCTCAGGACGCGGGTGTTGCGCAGGGGCTGGGGCAGGGTGGTGGTGGTCATGTCTCTTTATGGGAATGGAAGGGCGGCGATGCGCAGGCACCCGATGGCCGGAACTTTGGCCAGGCCGAGCGCTCACTCCCTGCGTTATACAAAATTTGTTACCTTCTCCCATTCATGCACCGCAGAACCTCTTTGGCCACCCTCGCAGGGTTGGCTGCTTTTCCGGGAGTTACCGTGACCTCGCTCAGCAGTGCCGCCGCCTTGCCCGCGTTGCAATCCCTCAAGCCGTCGCCGCGCATGCCGGTGCTGTTCGTGGGGCACGGCAGCCCCATGAACGCCATCGAGGACAACGCCTGGCGCCGCACCTGGGAGGCACTGGGCGCCGAATTGATGGCGCGCGCGGTGCAACCCCAGCTCATCCTGTGCATCTCCGCCCACTGGCTTACGCAGGGTGGCTGGCAGCTCACGGGCATGGCCAGCCCCAAGACCATCCACGACTTCGGCGGCTTTCCGCAGGCGCTGTTCGACCAGCAGTACCCCGCGCCGGGCGCACCGGCCGTGGCGCGCAGCCTGGCCCGAGAGCTGAAATCACCGGCCACCGGCGCGGCGCTGGGGGTGGACGAGGGCGACTGGGGCCTGGACCATGGCACCTGGTCGGTGCTCAAGCCCATGTTCCCCAAGGCGCAGATCCCCTTGCTGCAGCTGAGCATGGACTACAGCCGTGCCCCGGCCGAACACTATGCGCTCGGCCGGCAGCTGGCGGCGCTGCGCGAGCGCGGCGTGCTCATCGTGGGCAGCGGCAACGTGGTACACAACCTGCGCGTGACGCGCCGGGGCACGGCGGCCAACGAGGCCTACGACTGGGCGCAGGAGTTCGATGTCGTGGTGCAGGACCAGATCAAGAAGGGCCAACTCGGTGCGCTGGCGGACTTTCTGAAGCTGGGCCCCGTGGCGAAGCAGGCGCACCCCACCCACGAGCACTACCTGCCGCTGCTGTATGCAGCCGGAGCGGTGCAATCGACCGAAATGCCGCGTTTCTTCAACACCGGCTTCCAGTCGGCGTCTATATCGATGCGCTCGGTGCTGTGGGGGTGAATTCCCGCACGATCTGCAACCAAGGCCAGCGCTGCTGATAGCTCGCGGCCTTGGCGTCGAACAGTGGCAGGTGCAGGCAGGCAGGGTTGGGCCGCAGGATGCCCGCGTACAGCTCATCGAGTCCGTAAGGCGCATGCAGTACCGGGCCTGAAGGCGTCGGTTGCAATCCCACGCAGGTGCAGGGCACCAGAAAGCGGCCAATGCCCTCGCGCGCCGAGGTGAGGGCGGTGTAGGGGTAGCCGAACCAGCCCTCGTACCACAGGTGCACGCGCGCCTGGTTCTTGGCTTCTACGGTGATGGGCAGGTCGGCGAACAGGGCTGCAGCACGCGCCTGCACGGCCTCTTCGGCGGCGGCCGACAGGTCGCCCGCGTCGAAGTAGAACAGGTCGTAGTCCTTGATGCGCGCCTCGGGCGTGTGGCCAGCGTGCAGGTTCCACACCGTCTGGAACAGGCAGCCCGCGACCAGCCAGGCATCGGGCAGGCCCAGCAGCGGCAAACGCCCCAGAATGGCCGCGTTGTGCGGGTTCTGGAGCGCCTGGCTCACGAAGCGGCGCCGCAGCGCCGCTTCATCATTCAACTCAGACAACCTTTGCGATGGATTGGCAGACGTAGTCGATGTTCTTGCTGTTCAGGGCGGCGACGCACATGCGGCCGGTGTCGGTGCCGTACACGCCGAACTCGGTGCGCAGGCGCACCATCTGGTCCTTGGAGAGGCCGGAGTAGCTGAACATGCCGATCTGGGTGGTGATGAAGGACATGTCCTGCTTCACGCCGGCGGCCTTCAGGCCGTCGACCAGCTTCTGGCGCATGGCCTTGATGCGCACGCGCATTTCGGCCAGTTCCTTCTCCCACAGGGCGCGCAGTTCGGGGTTGCCCAGCACGGCGGCCACCACGGCGCCGCCGTGGATGGGTGGGTTGGAGTAGTTGGTGCGGATCACGATCTTGAGCTGGCTCAGCACGCGGCTGGCTTCTTCCTTGTTGGCGCACAGCACCGACAGGCCGCCCACGCGCTCGCCGTACAGGCTGAAGCTCTTGCTGAACGAGGTGGAGACGAAGAAGTTCAGACCGGCGGCGACGAACTTGCCGATCACGGCGCCGTCTTCGGCGATGCCATGGCCAAAGCCCTGGTAGGCCATGTCCAGGAAGGGGGTCAGGTTCTTCGCCTTGACGGCGGCGATCACCTGGTCCCATTGGTCGGCGGTGATGTCGTAGCCGGTGGGGTTGTGGCAGCAGGCATGCAGCACGACGATGGTGCCGGCCACGGCCGCATTCAGGCTGGCCAGGAAGCCTTCGAAGTTCACGCCGCGCTTTTCGGCGTCGTAGTAGGCGTAGCTGTCGACTTCGAAGCCCGCGTTGGTGAACAGCGCGCGGTGGTTTTCCCAGCTCGGGTCGGAGATCAGCACCTTGGCGTTCGGGCTCACCTTCTTGAGGAAGTCAGCGCCGATCTTCAGGCCGCCGGTGCCGCCGATGGCCTGCACGGTGGCCACGCGGCCGGAGGTCACGGGCTCGCTGTCGGCGCCGAAGACCAGGCCCTTGACGGCATTGTCATAGGCCACGATGCCGTCGATGGGCAGGTAGCCGCGGGCCGTGGGGGTCGACATCATGGTCTTTTCAGCGGCCTGCACGCATTGCAGCAGGGGCAGCTTGCCGTTGTCGTCGAAATACACGCCCACACCCAGATTGACCTTGTTGGGGTTGGTGTCGGCAGCAAATTGCTCGTTGAGGCCCAGGATGGGGTCGCGGGGTGCCATTTCGACGGCGGTGAACAGAGACATGAAAATCCTTGAAAGGTTGTCAGTAGCGAAGAATCCGGGCGTGGTGTAACGTGCCAGGTTCCGCCGATTTTAACGGCTAGCCCCCACCAACCGTTGACCTACCCCATGCTGGAAATATCAGAAGTCATACCGGATCAGCAAGACGGCGAGTTCGTGCGCTTCCCCGATTCGCCGTTCGAGCTGTTCCAACCGTACCCTCCTGCGGGCGACCAGCCCGAGGCCATCCAAAAGCTCGTCGAGGGGCTGAACGACGGCGAAGCCTTCCAGACCCTGCTCGGGGTGACCGGCTCGGGCAAGACCTTCACCATGGCCAACGTGATCGCCCGCATGGGTCGTCCGGCCATCGTGTTCGCGCCCAACAAGACCCTGGCGGCGCAGCTGTACAGCGAGTTCCGCGAGTTCTTTCCGAAGAACGCCGTGGAGTACTTCGTGAGCTACTACGACTACTACCAGCCCGAGGCCTATGTGCCCCAGCGCGACCTGTTCATCGAGAAGGACAGCGCGATCAACGAGCACATCGAGCAGATGCGCCTGTCATGCACCAAGAGCCTGATGGAGCGCACCGACGTGGTCATCGTGGCCACCGTGTCGGCCATCTACGGCATTGGCGAGCCCGAGAGCTACCACCGCATGGTGATGACCTTGCGCACCGGCGACAAGCTGGGCCAGCGCGACGTGATCGCCCAACTCATCCGCATGCAGTACCAGCGCAACGAGGCCGATTTCTCGCGCGGCAAGTTCCGCGTGCGCGGCGACACCATCGACGTCTTCCCGGCCGAGCACTCGGAGCTGGCCATCCGTATCGAGCTGTTCGACGACGAGATCGAGAGCCTGCAGCTGTTCGACCCGCTCACCGGCCGCGTCAAGCAGAAGATCCCGCGCTTCACGGTCTACCCCAGCAGCCACTATGTGACGCCGCGCGACAAGGTGCTGGCGGCTGTGGAGACAATCAAGATCGAGCTGGCCGAGCGCCTGAAACAGTTGCTGGACGACGGCAAGCTGGTGGAGGCCCAGCGCCTGGAGCAGCGTACCCGCTTCGATCTGGAGATGCTCAGCGAAGTAGGGCACTGCAAGGGCATCGAGAACTACACGCGCCACCTTTCGGGTGCCGCGCCGGGCGACCCGCCGAGCACGCTGACCGACTACATGCCCAAGAACGCGCTGATGTTCCTGGACGAGAGCCACCAGATGATCGGCCAGCTCAACGCCATGTACAGCGGCGACCGCTCGCGCAAGACCACGCTGGTCGAGTATGGCTTTCGCCTGCCGTCGGCGCTGGACAACCGGCCGCTCAAGTTCGAGGAGTTCGAGCAGCGCATGCGCCAGGTGGTGTTCGTCTCGGCCACGCCGGCCGACTACGAAAAGACCCATGCCGGCCAGGTGGTGGACCAGGTGGTGCGCCCCACGGGCCTGGTGGACCCTATTGTGGAGGTGCGCCCCGCCACCCATCAGGTGGATGATGTGCTGCAGGAGATCCGCATCCGCGCCGAGAAGCGCGAGCGCGTGCTCATCACCACGCTGACCAAGCGCATGGCCGAGCAGCTCACTGACTACCTCACGGACAACGGCGTCAAGGTGCGCTACCTGCACAGCGACGTGGACACGGTGGAGCGCGTGGAGATCATCCGCGACCTGCGCCTGGGCGCCTTCGATGTGCTGGTGGGCATCAACCTGCTGCGCGAAGGGCTCGATATCCCCGAGGTGTCGCTGGTGGCCATTCTGGACGCCGACAAGGAGGGCTTCCTGCGGGCCGAGCGCAGCCTGATCCAGACCATAGGCCGTGCGGCGCGCAACCTGAATGGCCACGCCATCCTGTATGCCGACCGCATCACCGACTCCATGAAAAAAGCCATGGGAGAGACGGAACGCCGGCGCATCAAACAGATCGCACACAACGAGGCCCACGGAATCACGCCGCGCAGCATTGTCAAGAGGGTAAGAGACCTGATTGACGGCGTCTATAGCGAGAAAGCGGGCAAGGATGCCGAGCGCCTGGAGCAGGAAACGATGCAGCGCGCCAAGGTGGAGGACATGTCCGAGAAGGACGTGGCGCGCGAGATCAAGCGGCTGGAGAAGGCCATGCTCGACCATGCGCGCAACCTCGAGTTCGAGCAGGCGGCCCGTGTGCGGGACCAGCTCACGCGCCTCAAGGACCAGGCCTTCGGTGCGCATGGCAATGATTCCGTGGCCTTGTGAAAGCGAGTTTGCACCCCGACATGAGGACGGGGAAGCGCATTCCTGGCGAATTGGGCGGTCAGTAAAAACGCGTATGGGGAAATAGTGACCCGATGGTTTCTTATCCCGACTGATTCGATAGGGATTTGTGCTATACTCCTACAAACTACTCAAGAACAAAGCCCAGCGATGAAGGGCTCCGCAGCGGACAACGGTGCGGAGTAAGGGGCGGAGACGGTGTCGTTGCTGGCCAACAGTCAGCAGTCGGCAGTTTCTACAACGAACAAGCCTTAGCACAAGGAGCTTGCGATGCGTCTCACTACCAAAGGCCGTTTTGCGGTCACCGCCATGATTGACCTGGCCCTGCGCCAGAACAACGGACCCGTCACCCTGGCTGCCATCAGCCAGCGCCAGCAGATTTCGCTGTCCTACCTGGAACAGCTGTTCGGCAAGTTGCGCCGCCATGAGCTGGTGGAATCCACCCGTGGCCCCGGCGGCGGCTACACCCTGGCCCGCAAGGCGGGCGACATCACGGTGGCCGACATCATCGTATCCGTGGACGAACCCATTGACGCCACCCAGTGCGGCGGCAAGGAAAACTGCCTGGGCGAAGCCGGCCGTTGCATGACGCACGAGCTGTGGGCCTCGCTGAACCAGCGCATGGTCGAGTTCCTCGACTCCGTCACGCTGCAAAAGCTGGTGGAAGAGCAACTGGCCAAGGGTGTGCAGATCGAAGACAAGCCGATCGTGCGCCGCGCCATCTCGACCACCCCTGTGGTCAAGCCGATCCGTGTGAATGCCCCGAATTCGGTGTTCGCACTCGGCAACGTGTTCGCCAAGTCCTGACCTCCAGGTCGACCATGCCGGCCCTGGGGTCGGCACCGCCCTGAACGTTTTTTACTGTACTGCCCCTTGTTGTTTGCAAGCCAGCAACCTTCCTGAGCCAGCCACGCCATGACGCCACACTTTCCCATCTATCTCGACTACGGCGCAACCACGCCGGTGGACCCCCGCGTGGTGGACGCCATGATCCCCTGGTTGCGCGAGCACTTCGGCAACCCGGCATCGCGCAGCCATGCCTGGGGCTGGGAAGCGGAAGAGGCCGTGGAAAAGGCGCGTGTGCAGGTGGCCGAGTTGATCAACGCCGACCCGCGCGAGATTGTCTGGACCAGCGGCGCCACGGAATCGATCAACCTGGCCCTGAAGGGCGCGGCCCAGTTCTACAAGGGCAAGGGCAAGCACCTGATCACGCTCAAGACCGAGCACAAGGCCGTGCTGGACACCGTGCGCGAGCTCGAACGCCAGGGCTTTGAAGCCACCTACCTCGACGTCAAGGAAGACGGCCTGGTGGACCTGGAGGCCCTGAAGGCCGCCATCCGCCCCGACACGGTGCTCGTGAGCATCCTGTTCGTGAACAACGAGATCGGCGTGATCCAGGACATCCCGGCCATCGGCGCACTGTGCCGCGAAAAGGGCGTGCTGCTGCACGTGGATGCCGCGCAGGCCACCGGCCGCGTCGAGATCGACATGAATACCCTGCCCATCGACCTGATGAGCATGACCGCGCACAAGACCTACGGCCCCAAGGGCGTGGGCGCCCTGTACGTGCGCCGCAAGCCCCGCGTGCGCCTGGAAGCGCAGATGCACGGTGGCGGCCATGAGCGCGGCATGCGTTCGGGCACCTTGCCCACGCACCAGATCGTGGGCATGGGCGAGGCCTTCCGCATCGCCAAGGAAGAAATGGCCGAGTCCAATGCCAAGGCGCTTGCTCTGCAGCAGCGCCTGCTCAATGGCCTGAAGGACATCGAACAGGTGTTCATCAACGGCAGCATGGAACGCCGCGTGCCACAGAACCTGAACATGAGCTTCAACTTCGTCGAAGGCGAATCGCTCATCATGGGCATCAAGGGCCTGGCCGTGTCGTCGGGCTCTGCCTGCACCTCTGCCAGCCTGGAGCCCAGCTACGTGCTGCGAGCCCTGGGCCGCAGCGACGAGCTGGCCCACAGCAGCCTGCGCATGACCATCGGCCGTTTCACGACCGAGGAAGAGATCGACTACGCCATTGGCACCATCCGCGAGAACGTCGCCCGCCTGCGCGAGCTGAGCCCGCTGTGGGAGATGTACCAGGACGGCATCGACATCAGCACCATCCAGTGGGCTGCGCACTGACCGAATTGCATTTTGAAGAATTGAAGAGGTACACATCATGGCTTATTCAGACAAAGTGGTTGACCATTACGAGAACCCCCGCAACGTGGGCTCGTTCGACAAGGGTGACGATTCGGTGGGCACCGGCATGGTGGGCGCGCCCGCCTGCGGCGACGTGATGAAGCTGCAGATCAAGGTGAACCCCGAAACCGGCGTGATCGAAGACGCACGCTTCAAGACCTATGGCTGCGGCTCGGCCATCGCCTCGTCCTCGCTCGTGACCGAATGGGTCAAGGGCAAGACGCTGGACGAAGCGGCTGCATTGAAGAACAGCGTGATCGCCGAAGAGCTGGCCCTGCCGCCCGTCAAGATCCACTGCTCCATCCTCGCGGAAGACGCCATCAAGGCCGCAGTGCTCGACTACAAGACCAAGCACGCTGCCGCAGTGGCTGCCTGATCGACCATGGCCATCACGCTGACCGAAGCCGCTGCGCGGCACGTGACCCGCTACCTGTCCCGCCGGGGCAAGGGGCTGGGCGTGCGCCTGGGCGTCAAGACCACGGGCTGCTCGGGCCTGGCCTACCAGCTCGAGTACGTGGACGACAGCGCGCCTGAAGACGTGGTGTTCGAAAACCACGGCGTGAAGTTGCTGATCGACCCCAAGAGCCTGGCCTACATCGACGGCACCGAACTCGACTTCGTGCGCGAGGGCCTGAACGAAGGCTTCAAGTTCAACAACCCCAACGAGCGCGACCGCTGCGGTTGCGGTGAGAGCTTCCGCGTCTGATCGTTTGCGGGCCCCTGTGCCTGTGTTGAGCGCCCAGCCAAACCGCCATCGCACCCCCGTGCTGGCGGTTTTTTCTTGACCCTTTCCCCTCCATGAACCTGCAATCCGACGATTTCGAGCTGTTCGGCCTCGCGCAGCGCTTTGCGCAGGAGCGCAGCGCCATTGATGCGCGCTGGAAGGAGCTGCAGCGCGAAGCCCACCCCGACAAGTTCGCCGCCCAGGGTGCTGCGGCCCAGCGCGTGGCCATGCAGTGGTCGGTGCGCATCAACGAGGCCTACCAGCGCCTCAAAGACCCGCTGCGCCGTGCCGCCTACCTGTGTGAGCTGCGCGATGCGCCGATCCGCGCCGAGGACAACACGGCCATGCCGGCGGCCTTTCTGATGCAGCAGATGGAATGGCGCGAAGCGCTCGAAGACGCAGAGGACGAGGCCGCTCTGGAGGCGCTGGACGACGAGGTGCAGCAGGCGCGGCGCGCAGCGCTGGCCCGCTGCGGCCAGTTGCTGGACGACGAGGGCGATGCCGCAGGCGCGGCGCGCGAGGTCAGAGCCCTCATGTTCATTGCGCGATTTGCCGACGACATCGAACGCCGCCGGGATCAACTGGGACAATAGGGGTTAGTGGGGCTTGCCCCCTTTCCTGCGGGCCGCGCGGCGGGCCTGCAGACAACGTAGAACACGACGACAAGAATCACTCCATGGCGCTTTTGCAGATCTCCGAACCCGGCCAGTCCCCCGACCCGCACCAGCGGCGCTTTGCCGTGGGCATCGACCTCGGGACCACGCATTCCCTGGTGGCGGCCGTGCGCAACGGCGTGGCCGAATGCCTGCCCGACGACCAGGGCCGGGTGCTGCTGCCCTCGGTGGTGCGCTACCTGGAGGCGGGCGGCCGCCAGATCGGGCACGACGCCGTGGCCGCGCAGGTGGAGGACCCGCGCAACACCATTGCCTCGGTCAAGCGTTTCATGGGCCGGGGCCTGGCAGACGTGGCCGATGCCGGCAAGCTGCCCTACGACTTCGTGCCCCCGGCCGACAGCGCCCTGGGCATGGTGAGTCTGGCCACCGTGGGCGGCGTGAAGTCGCCCGTGGAGGTGAGCGCCGAGATCCTGGCCACGCTGCGCTACCGCGCCGAAGACACCTTCAACGACGACCTGTACGGCGCGGTGATCACCGTGCCCGCGTATTTTGACGACGCCCAGCGCCAGGCCACCAAGGACGCGGCCCAACTGGCCGGCATCCACCTGCTGCGCCTGATCAACGAGCCCACGGCCGCAGCCATCGCCTACGGGCTGGACAATGGCAGCGAGGGCGTCTACGCCGTGTACGACCTCGGTGGCGGCACCTTCGATATCTCCATCCTGCGTCTCACGCAGGGGGTGTTCGAGGTCATCGCCACGGGCGGCGATTCGGCCCTGGGCGGCGACGACTACGATGCCGCCCTGGCGGATTGGGTGCTGCAGCAGTTGGGCCGCACGGTCGAGTCGCCCGGCGACAAGGTCGCGGCCCGCATGGCGGCCCGGGCCTGCAAGGAGGCGCTGAGCGCCGCCGACAGCGCCACCTTCACCGCACAGCTGGCAGGCGAGGGCGTGCAGCACGCAGTGGCGCGCGCGGACTTCGAGGCCGCCACGGCGCCGCTCACGGCGCGCTCCATGGTGGCAGTGCGCCGTGCGCTGCGCGATGCACACCTCACCCGCGAGGAAGTGCAGGGCGTGGTCATGGTCGGTGGCTCCACCCGCATGCCGCAGGTGCAGCAGGCCGTGGCCGACTTCTTCGGCACCACACCGCTGACCAACCTCAACCCCGACGAGGTGGTGGCCCTGGGCGCCTCGATCCAGGCCAACCAGCTGGCCGGCAACAACACGGCGGGCGACCTGCTGCTGCTGGATGTGATCCCGCTGTCGCTGGGCATAGAGACCATGGGTGGCCTGGTGGAGCGCATCGTGGCGCGCAACGAGACCATTCCCACCGCCAAGGCGCAGGACTTCACCACCTACAAGGACGGCCAGACCGCCCTGGCCATCCACGTGCTGCAAGGCGAGCGTGACCTGGTGCAGGACTGCCGGAGCCTCGCGCGCTTCGAGTTGCGCGGCATTCCGCCCATGGCGGCCGGCGCGGCGCGCATCCGCGTGACCTTCACCGTCGATGCCGACGGCCTCTTGAGCGTGAGCGCCAAGGAGCAGGGCAGCGGGGTGGAAGCACGCATCGACGTGAAGCCCTCCTACGGCCTCTCGGACGACGAGATCGCCCGCATGTTGCAGGATGGCTTTGCCACCGCCGCGCAGGACATGCGCGCCCGCGCCGTGGTCGAGGCCCGCGTGGACGCCGACCGCATGCTGCTGGCCACCCAGAGCGCACTCGACGCCGACGGCGACGTGCTCTCGGCAGCAGAGCGCACCGGTATCGACGCCCTGATGCAGGCCCTGCGCCAGCAGCGCGAATCGGAGGATGCCGCCGTGATCGAAGCCGCCACCGAGGCCCTGGCCAAGGGCACGGAAGCCTTTGCCGCGCAGCGCATGAACCGCGGCATCCAGCAGGCGCTGGCCGGCCGCAACGTGCAGTCCTTCTGACCGCCCCTTTTCATCCCTTACAAGAACAAGACGCCCGCCATGCCCGTCATCCGAATCCTGCCCCACCCGGAATACTGTCCTGCCGGCGCCGAAATCACGGCGCCCGCCGGCACCTCGATCTGCGAGGCCATGCTGGACAACCACATCGACATCGAGCACGCCTGCGACATGAGCTGCGCCTGCACCACCTGCCACGTCATCGTGCGCCAGGGCCTGTCCTCGCTCAACGATGCCGAAGAAGAAGAGGAAGACCTGCTGGACCGCGCCTGGGGCCTGGAACCCCAATCGCGCCTGTCCTGCCAGGCCATCCTGGCGCAAACCGATGTGACCGTGGAAATCCCCAAGTACACGATCAACCACGCTAAAGAGAATCACTGACATGACACGGCAGATCGTTCTCGATACCGAAACCACCGGCCTCTCGGCCGAAGGTGGCGACCGCATCATCGAACTCGGTTGCGTGGAGCTGTTCAACCGCAAGCTCACCGGCAACAACCTGCATTTCTACTTCAACCCGGGGCGCGAAAGCCACGAGGACGCGCTCAAGGTCCACGGCATCAGCAACGAGTTCCTGCGCGACAAGCCCAAGTTCGCCGAGCTGGCGCCCGACATCCTCGAGTACCTGAAGGACGCCGAGGTCATCATCCACAACGCGGCCTTCGACGTGGGCTTTTTGAACAAGGAGCTTGAGCTCACGGGCCGCCCGCCGCTCAAGACCTATGTCGGCAGCGTGACCGACACCCTGGCCATGGCCAAGGAAATGTTCCCCGGCAAGCGCAACTCGCTGGATGCCCTGTGCGACCGGCTGGAGGTCGACAACTCGGGCCGCACGCTGCACGGCGCCTTGCTCGATGCCGAGCTGCTGGCCGACGTGTACATCAACATGACGCGCGGGCAGGATGCGCTGCTGGTCATCGACGACACGGACGACAGCGCCGGCGGCATCAGCGTGGCTGCCATCGACCTGAGCGCCCTGGTGCTGCCCGTGCTGCCCGCCAGCGAGCAGGAGGTGGTATCGCACGCCGAGGTGCTCACGCAGATCGACAAGGCCAGCGGCGGCAAGACAATCTGGCGAAAATTCCAGACGGCCTGAAAAGTTGGGCTATAATCGAAGGCTTGTCGCAGCGACAAAGGGAGATTAGCTCAGGGGTAGAGCACTGCATTCACACTGCAGGGGTCGCAAGTTCGAAACTTGCATCTCCCACCACCCACGCTCGCAGACAGGCCACGGCAAAATCCTTCGCACGAAGGATGGCGCTGCGGGAGATTAGCTCAGGGGTAGAGCACTGCATTCACACTGCAGGGGTCGCAAGTTCGAAACTTGCATCTCCCACCAATTCGAAACCCTTGCAGATTGCGGTCTGCAAGGGCTTTTTCGTTTCGGTTCAGTTACTCGTCTTGCCGCAGCCCGTCGCGCAGTTGCCGGCCGCCGTGAACTCCATGGTTCGGCCAGACAGCGGCACGATGACCGGGACGCGCGAGGCCTTGATGAAGGCCTCGGTCTTGCTGCCGGGCCGCACCACGCCATCCACCGTGCCGACCTCGTTGACGTGAGACGCGATCACGGATGCCGGCTTGACCAGGTCGTTGATAACGTAGGCGGCCTCCGCAGGGCCGGTGCTGAAACCGTCGCCGATGTTCATCACCGCCAGCTTGGCCTTGTAGTAGTCGCGCACCACGCGTTCCTGGTCGGCGGTGATGCCGGTGTCGCCCGACAGGTAGGCCACCAGCCCGTTGCTGAAGGTCAGCACATAGCCGGTTGCCAGGCCGACGTCGCCGGCAATGCCGGCCGCCTTCATCGCATCGCCCAACTGGCCGCCGATGTAGTCCGGGTCCACGCCGTTGCTGTGCACGGCCGTCACCGTGGCGATGCGCACGCCCCCCACCGTGACACTGCCGCCGAAGCGAGCCAGCATCGAGTTGGCCGGGTCGCCGCCATTGGCCTTGAGCTTGGCCGCGAAGAAGGGCGGCATCTCGCTGCCGGTCACAATCTTGGACTTCTTGGCCAGCGCGATGTTCACCGCGCTGGAGTTGGGCAGGGCCGAGACCGACATGTCGGGGCTGGCGCAGGTCCCGGAATTGGGTGCCTTGTTGTGCGCATTGCCGATGTGGTCGCCGTGCATGTGGCTCACCAGGATGATGTCGATCTTCCCGAGGCGCGGGTCGTTGGCACCGGCCACGGTGCGGCCCGGGTCGTACAGCACGCGCGTGCCGTTGGGGTCCTCGAACACCAGGGCCCGGTCCTGCGGGCACAGCTCACCCTCGATGCCTCCCAAGGGCGTCACCTTCACGGTCTGGGCCTGGGCCGAAAGGGTGGTGGCCAGCAAGAGGGCGGCGGCATAACATGTCAGGCGCATGGGGTCTCCTTGAAAGTGGGGATGGGAAAGGGTCAGCGCTGCGGCGCCGGGTCGGCGACGGCAGCGCCCTCGATGCCATGGCGCTTGAGCGCCGCGGCGACAAAGCCGCTGGCCTTCATGCGTTCCACGAAGGCATGCAGCGTGGCCCGCGCCAGCGGTGGGCGGCTGGCCGGCACACCCATGGCCTGCTCGATCACCATGAAGCGGCCGGGCAGCAGCCGCACGCCGGGCACGCGCTGCGCATCGGCCTCCAGCTGCTGGCGCACACCGGCCGCAACGTCGAGCTTGCGCGAGATGAATTCGTCGACCACCTGGGGCGAGGTCGGAGCCCGCACCAGTGTGGCCTGCTTGATCTCGCGGGTGAGGAACAGGTCGTAGGCACTGCCCTTGCCGACCACCACTGTGGTCCCGGGCCGGTCGACCTGGGCGTTGGCGGTCAGTGGCGAACCGGCGCGCACCAGGTAGGCACCCTCGATCACCACGTAGGCCGCAGTGAACGACACGCCTTCACCGCGCACCGGGTCGATGGCGAAGAAGCCGACGTCGGCCGCACCCGCACGCACCACCTCCACCGACTTGCCGGCCGCATCCACGGCCTTGAGCTCCACCGGTACGCCGAGCTGCCGGCCGAGTTCCTGCGCCAGGTCGACCGACACGCCCTTGAGCGCACCCGTGGCCGCATCGCGCGAGGCCAGCACCGGGTTGCCGAGGTTGATCGACGCCCGCAGCGTCCCGTCCGGCGCCAGTGCCCGGATGGCTTCCGCCGACAGGGGCGGGGAGGACGGCGAACCGGTGGGCGCCAGGGTGGCGCAGCCCCCCAACAGGGCTGCGAACAGCAGCGGCGCAAGGCTTTGCGGTACCGGGAGACGGGCGAGCGGGCTGGGCAGAGGCAAGGCAGTGCTCCTTCTTTGGTCGGATGGCGATGGGCCGCCGGGTTGGCGCACACATGGCCGACGGATTGTGTCGCCGGGCATGAAAACGGAAAACAATGGATAACCCTAAGTCAACTAAAATATCAAAAGTGTTGACAGTTTAACGGCTTGGTGAAAACAATTGACCCTCTTGTTCTGGAATTGCAATGCCCCATTTGCCCGCATCTGCTGCGCTATCGCGCTTTCGCGTCATTGACCTGACCCAGGTTCGCGCCGGGCCGACCGCCTGCCGCCAACTGGCCGACTGGGGTGCAGACGTCGTGCAGGTGCAGATGCCCGAGCACATGCGCGGCGACGACACCCTGGGTGGCCAGGATGGCTCCGACTACCAGTACACCCACCGCAACAAGCGCTCGATCACCCTCAACCTCAAGGAGGAGGAGGGCATCGCCACGCTCAAGCGCCTGATCGCCACTGCGGATGTGGTGGTGGAGAACTTCCGGCCGGACGTGAAGTACCGCCTGGGCATCGACTACGACAGCCTGACCCAAGACCATCCCGGCCTCATCTACGCCAGCATCTCGGGTTTTGGCCAGACGGGGCCGCTGGCGCAGCGCCCCGGGTTCGACCAGATCGCGCAGGGCATGGGCGGCCTGATGTCGGTGACCGGCCTGCCCGGCGAAGGGCCAATCCGCGTGGGCATCCCCATCGCCGACCTGTGCGCCGGTATCTTTGCGGCCCAGGGCATTCTGGTGGCGCTGCTCGAGCGCGGAGCGTCGGGCAAGGGGCAGTGGCTGCACACCTCGCTGCTCGAATCCATGGTCTACATGCTCGATTTCCAGACTTCCCGCTTTCTCATCGATGGCGAGGTGGCGACGCAGGCCGGCAACTTCCACCCGACCAGCATTCCCACCGGGGTCTACAAGGCCCGCGACGGCTACATGAACATCGCCGTCTTCGGCTCCAAGATCTGGGAGCGCTTTTGCAACATCCTCGGTGCGCCGGAGTGGATCGCGGACCCGCGCTACCACGACAAGCCCTCGCGCTCGGTCAACCGCGACACCCTCAACGCCGAGATCAACCTGCGCCTGGCAGCACAGGACCGCGCACACTGGGTCGAGAAGTTCAATGAGGGCGGCGTGGCCTGCGGCCTGATCAGCGACATGCGCGAGGTGTTTGCCGAGCCGCAGATCGAGCACCTGGGCATGGTCAAGGAGGTGGTGTCCGAGCGCCTGGGGCCGCAGCGGCTGGTGGGCCAACCGGTGCAGCTCGAGCGCACCCCCAGCACCATCGTGCGCGCCGCGCCGCGCCGGGGCCAGCACACCGAGGAGGTGCTGCAGGAACTGGGGCTCTCGGCAGAGCACATCGCCCAGATGAAGGAACAGGGAGTTTTCTGATGTCCGAACCCATCTATGAATCCGGCACCGAGCGGGTGCTTTCCTGGCTCGACGGCAGTGCGCTGCACGTTCAGTTCAACAACCCGGCACGGCACAACGCCCTGTCCGTCGACATGTGGGAGGCCGTGCCCCGGCTGCTGAACGTAGCGCAGGGCGACGACCGTGTGCGCCTGGTGGTGTTCTCGGGCGCGGGCGACAAGGCCTTCGTGTCCGGGGCGGACATTTCGCAGTTCGAGGACATGCGGGCGGCCCGCGAGGCCGTGGCGCGCTACGAGGCCATGGCCGAAGAGGCGCTCATGGCCATCCATGACTTTCCCAAGCCCACCCTGGCCAGCATTCGAGGCTACTGCATCGGTGGCGGCGTGAACGTGGCCATCAGCTGCGACATCCGCATTGCGGCCGACGATGCGGTGTTCTCCGTGCCGGCGGCCCGCCTGGGCCTGGGCTACCGCTACTCGGCCCTGAAGAACCTGGTCGACCTCGTGGGCCCGGGCGTCGCCAAGGATCTGTTCTTCACCGCCCGCCGCATCGACGCGGCCGAAGCCAAGGCCGTGGGCTTGGTCACCCGCACGGCCCCTGTCGAAGCGCTGGCCGCGCTGCTGGCCGAATACACCGGCACCATCGGCCAGAACGCGCCGCTGACGATTGCCGCCGGCAAGGCCATCACGCGCGAGATCCTCAAGCCCTCGACGGACATCGACCTGCCGCTGTGCACATCGCTGATCCAAGGGTGTTTTCAGAGTGCCGACTACACCGAGGGCCGCACGGCCTTCATGGAAAAGCGCAAGCCGGTCTTCACCGGCCGCTGAATCCCTCACCACAAGGAACCGACCCATGGGCCCGAAACAGATGCAGTCCTACTGGATGCAGCAAAACGACGACTCATCGCTGCTGGAGCAGCGCAGCGTGCCGGTGCCCACACCGGGCGCGCAGCAACTGCTGGTGCGTGTGCGTGCCGCATCGCTCAACCGCGGTGAGTTCGTTGCCGGCCATGGGCTGCACGGCGCTCCCGGCAGCTGGAAGGCCATTGGCGGCGAATGTTCGGGCGAGGTGGTAGCGCTGGGGGAAGGCACCACCGGCTTTGCCATCGGCGACCGCAGCATGGGCCGCTGTGCGGGGGCCTTCGCGGAGTACGCGCTGATCGATGCCGCCGAGGCGATGCACGTGCCGGCCGCCCTGTCGTGGGAGGAGGCGGGCAGCATTCCGCTGACCTTTCTCGTTTCCTACGACATGCTGGTATTGCAGGGCGGGCTCGAAGCAGGCCAGTGGGTGCTGATCAACGGCGTGTCGTCCGGCGTGGGCGTCGCCTCGCTGCAGCTGGCCAAGGCGCTGGGGGCCCAGGTCATCGGTACCTCCGGCTCCAGGGAAAAGCTCGAACTTCTGGCTTCTCTCGGCCTCGACCTGGGCATTCCCACCCGGGCCCCGGATTTCTCTGGACAGGTGCTTGAAGCGACCGCAGGCAAAGGTGTCAACCTCGCCATCAACACGGTGGGCGGTACGGTCTTCGCGGAGAGCATCCGCTGCCTGGCCTTCGAGGGCAAGTTGGCAACCGTGGGCTACGTGGATGGCGTGGTGCATGGGGACATCGACCTCGGCGCGCTGCATGCCAGGCGCCTGACCGTCTTCGGCGTATCGAACAAGCTGCGCAGCAAGGCACAGAAATCCGCCGCGGTTCCGCGCTTCGTGGCCGAGGTGCTGCCCTTGTTCGCCAGCGGCCGCATCCGCCCCCGGATCGACGAGGTGGTGGACTTCGCCCACCTGGCGCAGGCCAAGGCGCGCATGGAAGCGGGCGCGCATGCCGGAAAGATCGTTCTGCGCATGCCCACGTAGCCCCCGCAACGGTACACCAGGAGACAAACCAATGAACCACAACAAGCTGCTGTTGGCGATGGCCCTCGTGGCCTGCGCCACCAGCGCCATCGGCCAGTCCACGCCGGCCAATTACCCCACCAAGCCGATCCGGCTGGTGGTGGGCTTTGCGCCCGGCGGCGCGGCCGACTATGTGGCCCGGGCGATGGGCGACGCCTTCTCCAAGGAGCTTGGCCAGCCCGTCGTCATCGACAACAAGCCGGGCAATGGATCGAGCATCGCGGCGGACATCGTGGCCAAGTCGTCGCCCGACGGCTACACCCTGCTCATTGCCAGCCCCAGCAGCATCTCCGTCAACCCGGCTCTCAATCCCAAGCTGACCTACACCGCCCGAGATCTGGCGCCGGTCACCCGCATCACGACCTCGCCGCTGGTGCTGGCGGTCCATCCCGCCACCGGCATCAATTCGGTGCAGGACCTGATCAAGGCGGCGCAGAAGGACCCGGGCAAGCTCAACTATTCCACGTCGGGCAATGGCTCGGCCCCGCACCTGGGTGCGGCGCTGTTCAGCCAGGTGACGAAGACCGAGATGACCCACGTGCCCTACCGGGGCGGCAGCCTGGCGATCCAGTCCGTCATGGCCGGCGACACCCAGGTCACGTTCGGCACCTCGCCGTCGGTGCTGCCCATGACCAGCAGCGGCAAGCTGCGCGCTCTGGCGGTGAGCACTCGGGAGCGCTCGCCGCTCGTGCCGCAGTTGCCGGGCATGCGCGAAGCCGGGTTGCCGGATTACGACCTCGAGTTCTGGTACGGCATGTTCCTGCCGGCCAACACGCCCGCGCCCATCCTGCAAAAGGTGTTCGCGGCCACCGTGGCGGCCATGCAGAAGCCGTCGGTCAAGGCTGCGCTCGCCCGCGACGGGACCGAAGTGTCCCTGTCCGGCTCGCCGGCGGACTTCGGCCGGTTCCTCGAAGAGGACGGCAAGTTCTGGGTCGGCCTGGTCAAGAGCGCCAATGTGAAGGTCGAATGAGCGCACGGTCTCCGCAACGGGCGCAGGTACGATCCACCCCCATGACGACATCCCCTTCGGTCCCCCGCGGCGCAGGCCTTTCGAACTCCATCGTGGAGCAGCTCAAGCAGCTGATCTACACGGGGGAGTTCAAGCCGGGCGACCGCCTCAACGAGGCGGCGCTGGCCCTGCGCATGGGCACCAGCCGCGGCCCCATCCGCGAAGCCGTGCGGGTGCTGGCCGGGCTGGGCATCGTCACCGCAGTTCCGAACAAAGGCGTGTACGTGCGCCAGCTCACGCTGCGCGAAGCGCTGGAACTGTACGAACTGCGCGCCCTGGTGTTCGGCTATGCGGCCGAGCGCGCATGCGACCACATGACCGAAGAACACCGCCAGCGCTGCGAGGCGCTGCTGGCGGGCATGGACCAGGCCTGCGAGGCAGGGGAGGGCACCGTCTACTACGAGCTCAACCTGCAGTTCCACGCGCTGATCATGCAGCTGTCGAACAACCGGCGTGCGCAGCAGGCCTATGACGACTATGTCAAGGAGTTGCACCTGGTGCGGCGCCGCTACTTCAATGCGCCGGGCAACATGCGGCGCTCCAACGTCGAGCACCGCGCGATCTTCGACGCCATCGCGGCCAACAACGCCGCGCGGGCCCGCGCCGCTGCCGAGCGCCATGTGCAGGCGGGGCGCGTGCGGCTGATGGCCTTCTTCGAAGACAGCTGATGGAGCCAGGTGCCTGGCGCGCCACGCGGCGTGCCAGGGCCTCTGGTGGATGGAAAGAAAAGGTGCTGCCTGTTCGGGCACCTCGGCGACGCACGGGCTGAGGGCACAGCCTCCCCGCGATGGCAGTCTGCCCTGCAAGGCCGCCACGCAGAACCACCACAGGAGACAGACATGAGCATGCAACGACGGCGCATTCTGCAGGCGGCCCCTGCCTTGATCGTCCCGGCCGGGCTGGGCTGGCAGGCCGCGCGGGCACAGGCCTACCCGGACAAGCCCATCCGCTACATCGTGCCCGTGGCGGCCGGTGGCGGCAGCGACCTGATCGGCCGCACCGTCACCGAGCGCTGGGGCCGCTCGCTCGGGCAGCAGTTCGTGGTGGAGAACGTCGGCGGTGGCGGCGGCGTCATCGCCTGCCAGAACACGGCGCGCGCGCCCGCCGACGGCTACACGCTGATGCAGGGCTACGTCGCCACCCACGGCACCAGCCCTGCCACGCGCAAGCTGCCGTACGACCCGGTCAAGGACTTCACGGCCATCGGCATGATCGGCGCCACCCCGAACGTGCTGATCGTGGTTGCCAACCTGCCGGTGAAGGACTTCAAGGGCTTCGTCGACTACCTCAAGGACAACCGCGGCAAGGTGAGCTACGGCTCGGCAGGTGCCGGCTCGCTCACCCACCTGACCATGGAGCTGCTGACCCAGCAGCTCGGCACGCCGCTGACCCACGTGCCCTACCGCGGCGTGGCGCCCGCCATCACCGACGTGATCGGTGGCCAGACGCAGGCCTGCTTTCCGGGCCTGGCCGCCGCACTGCCGCACCTGCGCTCGGGCCGGGTGCGGGCCATCGCCGTCACCGGGCTGGCGCGGGCGCAGCAGATCAAGGACATTCCCACCTTCGAGGAACTGGGCTTGAAGAACCTGGATGCCGTGCAGTGGTACGGCGTGGTCGGCCCCGCAGGCCTGCCCCCGGCCATCGTCGCCCGGCTCAACGAGACCCTGGGCGCCGTGCTGCGCGCCCCCGAAATGCTCGACAAGCTGGCTGGCGAGGCCGTGGAGCCATCGCCCATGGGATCCGCAGAGTTCACCGCCTACATCCGCAACGACGTGGCGCGCTGGACGGCCCTGGCCAGGGAACGCAAGATTTCGCTGGACGCATGAGCAGCGCTTCCGACTGCGACTGCCTGCGGGAACCCGGCTTATGCCGCTGAGTGCCTGGCGCACCGGCCCCGTTTTTTCATCCAATCCCAAGTCACACATACCATGGCACGCAATACCCAGGTCGCCGCCGACCACAACGCCCCTCCCATCACCCGCATCCTGGCCGAGTACGTCGCGCAGCATCCCTCGCGCGGCTGGAGCGACGCCGTGGAACACGAAGCGCACCGCACCTTCCTGAACTGGCTGGGCTGCGCCATCGGTGCTGCGCGCCACGAAACCGCCGACATGGCGCTGGCCGCCATCGCCGTGCTGCAGCCCGCGCCCCAGGCCACGGTGGCCGGGCGCAGCGAGCGCGTGGACATCGCCAGCGCGGCGCTGGTCAACGGCATCACCTCGCACACCTTCGACTTCGACGATACGCACCTCAAGACCATCATCCACCCGGCAGGCCCGGTGGCTTCTGCGGCGTTTGCGCTGGCAGAGCACACCGGTGCCAGCGGCCGCCAGCTGATCGACGCACTGGTGCTCGGCATCGATGTGGCCTGCCGCGTGGGCAACACCATCTACCCGGACCACTACGACCGCGGCTGGCACATCACCGGCTCCACCGGCATGCTGGGGGCCGCTGCGGCCTGTGCCCGCCTGCTGGGGCTGGACGTGCGCCAGACCCAGATGGCCCTGGGCATCGCCGCCTCCCAGCCCGTGGGCCTGCGCGAGCAGTTCGGCACCATGACCAAGCCGTTCCACCCAGGCGCCGCAGCGCGCGCGGGCCTGATGTCGGCGCTGCTGGCGCAGCAGGGCTTCACCGCCAGCGCGCGGGCGCTGGAGGCACCGCGCGGCTTCGTGCAGGTGATCTCGCCCAAGGCCACCTGGTCGGAAGTGACCGACGAACTGGGCCAGCGCTTCGAGATCTCGTTCAACGCCTACAAGCCGTTTGCCTGCGGCATCGTGATCCACCCCAGCATCGACGCCTGCGTGCAGTTGCGCGCCCAGGGCGTGCGGGCAGCCGACGTTGAACGCATCGAGCTGAGCGTGCATTCGCTGGTGCTGGAGCTCACCGGCAAGAAGGAGCCGGCCGACGGCCTGGCTGCCAAGTTCAGCGTGTACCACGGCTGCGCGGCCGGGCTGCTCTTCGGCAAGGCCGGCGAGGGCGAGTACGACGACGCCATCGTCAACCGTGAGGACGTGGTGGCGCTGCGCCGCAAGGTGCTGGCCACCGTGGACGACTCCATCGACGAGGCTGCGGCGGACGTGACGGCGGTGCTGCGGGATGGCCGCCGCGTGCATGTGCGCGTCGACCATGCCATTGGCTCGCTGCAGCGGCCCATGACCGATGGTGACCTCGAAGCCAAATTCAATGAGCTGGCCGCTGCCGTCATCGGCGCGCAGCGCTCGGTTCAGTTGATCGCTTCGTGCTGGCAGCTCGGCCATCTGGCGGATGTGCGCGGGCTGGCGCAGAGCGCCCGGCCGGCATAGGCCGGGCGGACGCCGCAGGCCCGTCTAACCTGCGGCGAGCGGGGCGTTGCGCGCCATGTGCACCTGGTGCAGCGTGATCTTGCGCACCTCGGCCTGGCTGGTCTGGATGTGGGCGCGCAGCAGCATGGCGGCCTGGTCGCCGCGGTGCGCGCGGATGGCCTTGAGGATGGTGGCGTGTTCGTCGTAGGTGGCATCGATGCGCGCCTGCTGCGTGAAGTCGAGCCGGCGGATGATGCGGATGCGCTCGGTCACGTCGCGGTGCACGCGCGTCATCTCGGCATTGCCGGCGGCGCGCACCAGCGCGCAGTGGAAGGCCTCGTCCCAGGCCGCCACCTGCAGGGTGTCGGTGCTGCGCTGGTCCGGCGGCACGAGCCAGATGGTGTTGAGCTCGTCGAGCAACCGGTGGTCGACCTGGATGGACTTGAGCGCCCCTGTGCCTTCGTCGCACAGGCGGTGCACGGCGGTGGTCTCCAGCACCATGCGCAGGTCGTAGAGCTGCTCAAACTGGTCGAAGTCGAAGGGCAGCACGCGCCAGCCGCTGCGAAACAGCACCTCCACGTACCCCTCCTGCTGCAGCCGCACCAGGGCCTGGCGCACGGGCGTGCGCGAGACGCCCAGGCGTTCGCAGATCTCGTTCTCGGTGAAGCGGTCGCCCGGCACCAGCTTGAACTCGCCCACGTCGCGCTTGAGCTGGGCGTACACATCGTCGGCGCGCGAGCTGCGCACCGGCTTGGGCTTGGAAGGAGGGGAGGCGGGGCGGGGGGTCTGCACAAGGCGACTTTAGCAACTACGGGGCCAGTACCGCGTCGGCCAATGCCGACAGCAGCGCGGCCGATGGCGCGGTCCACCCGACGATGGCGCCCTGGGCGCGCAGCATCTCGATGGCAGCTGCCTTGAAATGGGGGAAATAGCTCTCGGTGCAGTCTTCGAGCAGCAGGCCATCATACCCGCGGTCATTCGCCTCGCGCATGCTGGTCTGCACGCAGACCTCGGTGGTCACGCCCATGAAGACCAGGTGGGTGATGCCGCGCGCCTGCAGCGTTTCGTGCAGCCCCGTGGCGTAGAACATGCCCTTGCCGGGCTTGTCGACCACGATCTCGCCATCGACCGGGGCCAGCGCGGGGATGATCTGGTTGCCTGGCTCGCCCGCTACCAGGATGCGGCCCATGGGCCCCGCGTCGCCGATGCGCAGCTGCGGGTTGCCGCGCAGGCGCTTGGCGGGCGGGCAGTCGGAGAGGTCGGGCCGGTGCGATTCGCGCGTGTGCACCACCAGGCCGCCCGCAGTGCGCCAGGCGCTCAGCACAGCCTGGCAGGCCGGCACGATGGCTTCGAGCAGGGACACATCGTTGCCCAGCGTCTCGCCAAAGCCGCCGGGCTCGATGAAGTCGCGCTGCATGTCGATGATCACCAGCGCGGTGTGCGCCAGCGCGAAGCGAAAGGCGAAAGGGTTGGCGTGGATGGTCGTCAGGCTCATGCCGCTTCCTGGTAGGGTGTGTGATCGTGCCCGCCGCCCATGTAGGCGCCCAGCACATGGCGCTCGGCGGTGGCGGCCGGTGTTTCGTGGACGATGCGGCCTTCGCTCATGACGACGATGCGGTCCGCCAGCTCCAGCAATTCGTCCAGGTCTTCGCTGATGAGCAGCACGGCGCCGCCGCGCTCGCGTACGCCGAGGATGCGGCTGTGGATCTCGGCCACGGCCGCAAAGTCCAGGCCGAACACCGGGTTCGCGGCGATCAGCACATTGATCTCGCCCGCCAGCTCGCGCGCCAGCACCGCGCGCTGTACGTTGCCGCCCGACAGGCTGCGGATGGGGGCGCCCTCGCCCTGGGTCTTGACGCCGTAGCCGGCGATCCACTCGCGCGCACGGCTGCGCCAGGCCGAAAAACGCAGCACGCCGCCCCGCGACAGGGGCGGCTGGTCGAAGTCGCGCAGGGCCATGTTCTCGGCCACCGACAGGTCGCCCACGCAGGCATTGCGCAGCGGCTCCTCGGGCAGGCTGCGCACCTTGAGCTCACGGTTCTGTGCGCGGGTGGCCGTGTAGTCCCGGCCCAGCACCTGCACCCGGCCGGCCAGGCGCGGGCGCTGGCCCACCAGCGCCTCGACCAGCTCGCGCTGGCCGTTGCCTGACACGCCGGCCACGCCCAGCACCTCGCCCTTGCGCACCGACAGCGCGAGGCCATGCACGGCGAGGGTGCCACGGTCGCCCAGGGCCTGCAGGCCTTCCACTTGCAGCGCCACCTCGCCGGGCGGCACGGGCTCAGTCGCTGCCGACGCCGCCCCTGGTACGGGAGCGTCCTGCCTTTGCGTGGGAGCGCCTGGCGGCGCGACGCTGTCTCCCATCATGGCCTGGGCCAGCGCCTGCGGGCCGGTGTCGGCCACCCGGCCGTGGTGCACGGCCTGGCCGCGGCGCAGCACGGTCACCGCGTCGGCATAGGCC
This sequence comes from Acidovorax sp. LjRoot66, assembly GCF_964253305.1. NCBI lineage: Bacteria > Pseudomonadati > Pseudomonadota > Betaproteobacteria > Burkholderiales > Comamonadaceae > Acidovorax > Acidovorax sp. LjRoot66. The sequence continues at coordinate 4,165,689 of NZ_CAXUQU020000001.1, read as the reverse complement.
ATCACCTCGCGGAACTTGTGGGTGATGATGACCACGCTGCACTGGCCGCTGCGGGCAAAGGCGCGCACATGGCCCAGCACCTCGTCGGCCTCCTGCGGGGTCAGCACCGAGGTGGGTTCGTCCAGGATCAACAGGCGCGGGCGCAGGTACAGCTGCTTGAGCAACTCAAGCTTCTGCTTTTCGCCGGCGGCCAGCTCCGAGGGGCGTGCGTCCAGGTCCAGCTGGAAGGGCGTGGTGGCCAGAAAGGCCTGCAGTTCGGCGCGCTTGGCGCGCCAATCGATCACCGCCGGGGTCTGGCCGCCGGCCAGCAGCAGGTTCTCGGCCACCGTCATGCCCGGGGCCAGCGTGAAGTGCTGGTAGACCATGCCGATGCCCAGGCTGCGTGCGACGATGGGGTTGGCGATGGCCTGCTCGCGCCCGTCCAGCAGGATAGCGCCTTCCTCGGCCCTCTGGAAGCCCGCCACGCACTTGACCAGGGTGCTCTTGCCCGCGCCGTTCTCGCCCAGCAGGGCGTGTACGCTGCCGGGTTCCACGCGCATGCTCACGCGGTCCATGGCGGTGAAGCTGCCAAAGCGCTTGGTCAGGTTCCAGGTCTCCAGCGCCAATGCACCGGTGCCTGTGGGCAGGGCGCCTATGGGTTGTTCGGACATGGGAGCTTCCTTTTCCTTCAGGCCAGTGCGGCAAGCAGCGCGCTGGAGGGCGCATGCGCGCCGAACACTCCGCCCTGCATGGTCACCATGTTCAATGCGGCCTGGTGGTTGGCGGGGTCGGTGGCGGCCGTGCAGTCGGACAGCAGCAGGCACTCGTAGCCGCGGTCGTTGGCCTCGCGCATGGTGGTGTGCACGCAGACGTCGGTGGTGATGCCAGCGAGGACCAGGTTCTGCACGCCTGCCAGGCCGAGCACCATGTCCAGGTCGGTGGCGTAGAACGAGCCCTTGCCGGGCTTGTCGATCACCACCTCGCCGGGCAGCGGCGCCAGTTCCGGGACTAGCTCCCAGCCGGGCTCGCCGCGCACCAGGATGCGCCCGCACGGCCCGGTGTCGCCGATGCCCAGGCTGTTCTTGCCGATCTGGCGCGAGCGCCAGCGCTTGTTGGCCGGCAGGTCGGCGAGATCAGGCCGGTGCCCCTCGCGGGTGTGGATGACGCGGTAGCCCTGCGCCCGCAGGGCCGGCAGCAGGCGCTGCAGCGGCGCGATGGGCGCGCGCGTCAAGGCGATGTCGTAGCCCATCACGTCCACATAGCCGCCGATGCCGCAGAAGTCGGTCTGCATGTCGATCACGATCAGCGCGGTGTTGTCCGGGCGCAGGTCGCCGTTGTAGGGCCAGGCATAGGGGTTGGCCTGGACATGGCGGGTGGTTGGGGTGGTCACGAGGGCGGTTCCTTCGGAGGGTTATTTGCTGGAAGAGAGTTCGCCCGGGCTGCCAGCGGCCACGCTGCCGGGCTTGCAGGTCAGCACCAGGATCAGCAAGGTCAGCACATACGGCACGGTGTTGAACAGGTGGTAGCCCCAGCCCACACCCACCGACTGCAGCGCCGGGCCGATGGCGCCGGCCCCGCCGAAAAGCAGGGCGGCGACCATGCAGCGCAGCGGGTTCCAGCGCGCGAAGATCACCAGTGCCACGGCGATCAGGCCCTGGCCGCTGGAGATGCCCTCATTCCAGCTGCCGGGGTAGAACAGGGTGAGCGAGGCGCCGCCCAGCCCGGCGATGAAGCCGCCCGCCGCCGTGGCCGCGATGCGGATGCCGGGCACCGAATAGCCGAGCGCGCGCGTGGCGTTGGCCGAGTCGCCCGCCAGCCGCACCAGCAGGCCCCAGCGGGTGCGCGCAAAGGCCCACCAGAGGGCCACGGCCAGCACGATGCCCAGCGGCAGCAGGGCGTTGACCTGCAGGGCCGACTGCACGACCGGCGAATCGCTCCAGCCGCCCAGCGCCAGCGCCGGGATCTGCGGTGCCTGCGGCTGGATCAGCGGCTTTCCCAGGTAGAAAGCCAGTCCCGTGCCCAGCAGCATCAGCGCAATGCCGGTGGCCACGTCGTTCACGCGGGGCAGCGAGCACAGCACGCCGTGCAGCGTGGCCAGCAGGGCACCTGCCGTGGCCCCTGCCAACACGCCCAGCCAGGGTGAGCCGGTCAGGTAGGCGCCGCCGAAGGCGGTCATGGCCGACAGCACCAGCACCCCCTCCAGCCCGAGGTTGATGCGGCCGGATTTTTCGGTAAGGCACTCGCCCAGGCTCACGAACAGGAAGGGCACTCCCACGCGCAGGGCTCCGCCCACGATGCCGGCCACCAGGGCAATCCATTGGTCTGCGGTCATATGGGCTCCACATTCGCGGTGGGAGGGGCGGCTGGGGTCGTCGCCTCGGCGGGCCGGCTGCGCCGCTGGGCCCACAGGGCCCGCCAGTCCACGTCGTGCAGCGCCTCGCTGGCCAGGATCAGCACGAAGGCAATGCCCTGCAGCACCATCACCGAGGCATCGGGCAGGCCCAGGCGGCGCTGCAGCAGGCTGCCCGCCGCGCCGAAGCCGCCGAACAGGATGGCCACCGGAATGATGGCGATCGGGTTGTGCCGCGCGATGAATGCCACGAGGATGCCGGCGTAGCCGTAGCCCGCGATCAGCGCGCCGTTGGCATTGGTGTGCACCGCCGCCACCTCCACGGCACCGGCGAGGCCTGCCGCCGCGCCGCCCAGGGCGCAGGCCACCAGGATCAGCCGGGTGGCCGGAAGGCCCACGAGTTGCGCGGCGCGCGGGTTGCCGCCCACCACGCGGATCGAGAAGCCCGAAGCCGTCCAGTGCAGCCACAGGCCCAGCGCCACGCAGGCCAGCACGCCCAGCACCAGGCCCCAGTGCACGTCCGAGCCGGCTATGCCACCGATCAGCAGGCCCGGATCGAGGCTGGGCGTGGCCGGCTTGTTCAGGCTGGCAGGGTCGCGCAGGGTGCCCTCCACGAAGTGCTTGAACAGGCCGATGGCCACGTACGACAGCAGCAGGCTGCTGATGGTCTCGTTGATGCCGCGGTACTGGCGCAGCCAGCCCGCCAGCATGATCCACAGCGCACCGGCCACGGCGCCTGCGGCGCAGGCCAGCGCCGTGCCCGCCACATTGTCGGGCAAGGCCACGGCCATGGGCAGCGCCGCGGCGGCCAGGCCGCCGAGCACCAGTGCGCCCTCGCCCCCGATGATGGTCAGCCCCGCCCGCGCGGGCAGGGCCACGCACAGGGCCGTGAGCATGAGTGGTGCGGAGCGCTGCAGGGTGTTCTGCCACGAGAACCAGTCGCCGAACGCACCCTTGAACAGCGTAGTCCACACGTCAATCGGGTTCACGCCCGCAAAGCCGACGAAGCCGCCGAACAGCAGCAGCGCCAGCCCGATGGCGGCGATAGGCAAAAGGGCGTCCTTGGCGGCCGAGTGCATGGCAGTCCCTTGCTTAGAACGAGCCGAGGACGCCTTCGACCAGGTAGTCCATCTTTTCCAGCTCCAGGTCGGTCTGCTTGAACGACTTGCCGCTGGCGATGACCTCCTTGCCCTTGTTGTTCTTGAGCGGGCCCTTGAAGATGTCGAAGCCGCCCGCGATCATCTTGGCCTTGGTGTCGTCGGCCTGCTTCTTGGCGGCGTCGCTCACGGCCGGGCCGTAGGCGGACATCTTCACAAAGCCTTCCTTCAAGCCCCCGCGCAGGAAGTTGGGGTGCGGCTTGCCGGTGCGGGCCGCCTCGATGATGGTGGTGTAGGCCGTGAGCCAGTTCCATTCGGCCCCCGTCAGGTAGGCCTGGGGCGCCAGCTTGGCCTGGCTGGCGTGGTAGCCGCAGACCATCTTGCCGCGCTTGGCCGCGGTCTCGACAATGACCTTGGGCCCGTCCACGTGCATGGTGAACACGTCGCAGCCCTGGTCGGCCAGGCTGTTGGTGGCCTCGGCTTCCTTCACGGCCATGGACCAGTCGCCCGTGAAGATGACGCTGCAGGTGACGCCCGGCTTGACCGAGCGCGCCCCCAGCGTGAAGGCATTGATGTTGCGCAGCACCTGCGGGATGGGCTTGGCGGCGATGAAGGCGATCTTGCCGCTCTTGCTCATGTGGCCGGCCACTACGCCGTTGAGGAACTGGCATTCGTCGATGTAGCCGAAGAAGCTGCCCGCGTTCTTGGGGTGCTTGCCTTCGGTCCACATGCCGCCGCAGTGCGAAAAGCGCACCTCGGGGTACTTGGCGGCCAGTGCCAGCAGGTGCGGGTCGAAGTAGCCGAACGAGGTCGGGAACAGCAGCTTGGCGCCGTCCTGCGCGATCATGCCGGTCATGGTCTTTTGCACGGCGGCGGTCTCGGGTACGTTCTCTTCTTCCACCACCTTGATGCCGGGCATCTTCTTGAGCTCGGCCGCGGCCTGGGCATGGGCCTGGTTGTAGCCGTAGTCGTCGCGCGGGCCGACATAGATCACGCCCACGGTCAGCGGGGCCTGCGCGTTGGCCTGCGGCGCCCAGCCGCCCAGGGTGCCGGCAGCCCCCAGCGCCGCAAGGGAGAAAAGAGATTCGCGGCGGTTCGGGTGGGCAAGGCGGGACATGGGTTTCTCGTGTTTCATGGCGGTCCTTTCGGCAGGGGTGGGTTCAACGGGAAGGGGATGGGGTCAGTCGAGCAGGCTCACGTGGGCTGCGACAACGCGCCAGCCGGCCTCGGTGCGCAGCCAGGTCTGGCTCTGGCGGCCGGTGCGGGCGCTGCCCTCGCGCTGGAACTCGACATTGGCGGTGGCGAAGTCGCGGCCATAGGTGGTGATCACGGTCCTGAGCAGGCGCCGCTGCAGCCCCTGGGCCGGGCGCCCGGCGCGAAAGGCCTGTATCTGCGCGTAGCCATACAAGTTCTCGGTGGCGCCGTAGCGCAGGGTGTGGGGGCTGTCCCAGAAGAGTTCGTCGAGCACCTCCACCTTGTTGTGCACCAGGGCATCTTCGTAGCGGGCGAACACGGCCTCGACCTCGGCGAGCACCTCGGGCTGGTTGATGGTGTAGGGCATGGGAAGGATGGCTTTCACAAAGTGGCGATGGGCGCGCGGCAGATGCCCGCAGCCTCCAGCACGGCGGCGGCGCGCAGCGCCAGGTCTTCGCGCCAGGGCGCAGCGATGATCTGCACGCCGATCGGAAGGCTTGCGTGCGTGCCCCACACCGGCACGGCGCACGCCGGCAGGCCGATGCACGAGAGGGGCTGGGTCAGCAGGCCCATGTTGGGGCGCAGCGGCAGGTCGCGCCCGTTCAGGTCGAACCGCTCGGTGCCGATGGGCGTGGCCGCGCAGGGCGTGGCGGGGGCCAGCAGCAGGTCGTAGCGCGACAGTACCCTTGCGGCTTCGTGGGCATAGCGGCTGCGCACGCGCTGGGCGCGTGCCACCCAGGCGGCAGGGATCAGCGCGCCGGCCAGGAAGCGGTCGCGTGACAGCGGCTCGAAGTCGGCCGCGCGCGTGCGCAGGTTGTCGAGGTGCAGGGCCCCGGCCTCCGCGTTGGTGATGAGGAACGCCGCCGCACGGCCGGCCTCCACCAGCGGCAGCTCCACCGGCTCGGCCTGTGCGCCCAGCGCCTGTGCCACCCGGGCCACGGCGGCGCGGGCCTCGGGCAGGGCGTTGTCGGCAAAGTAGCCGCCCAGCACGCCAATGCGCAGGCCGGTGATTCCCTTGTCCAGGTCGCGGGCCACCGGCTCGGCCGGCCGCTGCGCGCAGCCGGCATCGGTGTGTGCGGCGGGCGCTTCGGGGCCCTGCATGGCGTCGTAGGCCAGCGCCAGATCGCGCACGCTGCGTGCCATGGGGCCCAGGTGGTCCAGGCTGGAGATGAAGGGAAAGCTGCCTGTGCGCGGCAGCCGCCCGAAGGTGGGCTTGAGGCCGAACACGCCGCACAGCGAAGACGGCACGCGGATCGATCCATTCGTGTCCGACCCGAGCGTGATGGGCACCTGGCCTGCGGCCACGGCCGCGCCGGAGCCGCCCGACGAACCACCGGCGATGCGGGCCAGGTCGTGCGGGTTGTGGCAGGCGCCCTCGTGGCTGTTCTCGGTGGTGAAGCCGTAGGCGTACTCGTCCATGTTGAGCGCCCCGACGAGGATGGCCCCCGCTGCCTCCAGGCGCTGCACCAGCAAGCCGTCGGCCCTGGCGGGCGGGCGGTCGCGCTCGATCTTGGAGCCAGCCAGCGTGGTGAGGCCCGCCACGTCGAACAGGTTCTTCACGGCAAAGGGCACTCCCAGCAGGGGCAGGGCGGCCTGCGTCCCCGCAGCCAGGCCGGCATCGATGCGGGCGGCGCGCGCCAGGGCCCGTGCCCGCAGCACGGCGGTGAAGGCGTTGACGCGGGCGTCGGTGTGCTCGATGCGGTCCAGGCAGGCCGTCACCAGCGCGGTGGCGGATACGTCGCGCGCCGCCACGGCCTGTGCCATTCCGGCGGCGTCCTGTTGCCACCAGGGCGCCGTCATGCGCGGCCTCCCCCGGCAGGCAGCACCGGGACGAAGGCCATGGCGGGCTCGTCCGTCGCGTCCAGCGGCACGGCGTTGACGGTGTCGGCAAAACCGCTGGCCAGCGCCAGGTAGCCGAGTACGGCCGGGCAGTGCTCGGCCGCGATGGGCAGGCCGACGGCCGTGGCCGCGGCGTCGAGGTAGCGTTCGAGCTCGGCCGCGTTCATCGGCGCACCTCGCGCTGAAAGATCTCCAGGCTGAGCTTCTTCATGGCCACGAAGCTCGGCTCGCTGAGCGTGGCCAGGGTGCGCGGGCGGGCATCGTCGTAGTGCAGGATCTCGGCCACGCGGGTGGGGCGCTTGGTCAGCAGCAGCACCTCGTCGGCCAGGTAGACGGCTTCTTCCAGGTCGTGCGATACCAGCAGCATGGTGGTGCCGGTCTGCATGAACACCTCCTGCAGCTTCTCGCGGATGAACAGCGTCATCTCGAAGTCGAGTGCCGAGAAGGGCTCGTCGAGGAACAGCACCTCTGGCTTGGGCGCCAGCGCCCGCATGATGGAGGCCGTCTGCTGCTGCCCGCCCGAGAGCTCGTAGGGGTAGCGGTTGAGGTCGAACTTCACGTCGAACGAGGCCACCAGCTCGGCCATGCGGCGGTCCACCTCGGCCTTGCTCTTGCCTTCGAGCTTGAGCGGGTAGGCGATGTTGTCGATGGTGCGCATCCACGGGAACATCGCTTCGCGGTAGTTCTGAAAGACATAGCCGATCTTGGTGTCCTTGAGGCTTTTGCCGTCGAACAGGATCTCGCCGCTGTCGATGGGCACGAGGCCGGCGATCATGTTGATCAGCGTGCTCTTGCCGCAGCCGTTGGGGCCGAAGACCGAGACGATCTTGTGCTTGGGGATGTCGAGGTCGAAGTCCTCGTACAGCGGCCAGCCGGCGAAGTACTTGGTCAGCCCGCGGATGGTGATGTGGGTGCCTGCCGGGCCGGGTGTGAAAACACGCTTGGGCACATCGGCATACACGGCGCCATTGACGACGGTGTTCATCGGCCGCTCCAGTGAACGATCCTGCGTTCGGCGACGAGGAACAGGATGTTGAGGGCATAGCCCAGGGCGCCTGCAGCCAGGATGGCGGCGTACATGCTCTTGACGTTGAGCACCTGCTGCGCATCGATGATGCGATGGCCCAGGCCGTTATCGGAGCCGATGAACATCTCGGCCACGATCACGATGACCAGCGCCATCGACACGGCCGAGCGCAGGCCGACGAAGGTGGGCTGCAGGCTCTCCCAGACCAGCACGTCCTTGAAGATCTGCCAGCGCGACGCCCCCATGACCCGCGCCGCCATCACGCGCTGCTTGCGGGCATTGATCACGCCGTAGGCGCTGTTGAAGATCACGATCAAAAAGGCGCCGAACGCGGCGATGGCCACCTTGTTCACGTCCGACACGCCGAAGATCAGGAGGAACAGCGGGATCAGTGCCGACGAGGGCGTGGAGCGGAAGAAGTCGATCAAGAACTCCACGCTGCGGTAGGCGCGCTCGTTGCTGCCCAGCAGCACCCCGAGCGGCACGCCGATCACGGCCGCGATCAGGAAGGCCTGCACCGTGCGCCAGACGGTCACCGCGAAGTCCAGCAGCAGCGGCCCGCCCGCCAGGCCGGTGACCAGCGTGAGCACGGTGGCGCCGGGTGGTGGCAGCAGGATGGGCTTGATGAAGCCCAGCCGCACCACCAGGTCCCAAAGGATGAACAGGGCCAGGGGGCCGACGAAGGGAAGCAGCTTGTCCCAGGCGGGCGTCTTGGGCGCAGCGGATGCCGCCTTGCCTGCGGGCGGCGACCAGGCGCCGGCGGTGGTGGAGGTGGTTTCGGCCATGGCGCGCCCCTTCAGGCCTTGTAGATCAGGCTGTCGACCACGACCTTCTTGTCGAAGATGCCCTTTTCGGTGAACAGGTCGTAGAACTTCTGGAAGTACGCCAGGTCGCTGGGCTTGAACTCGTTGTGCAGCATGTACGAGGCCAGCGGCACCTCGGCCGTGAGCGCGCCCTCGATGGCGGTGTAGCCCTTCATGAACTGCCGCGCCTCGTCGGGCTTGGTGCGCACCAGCTCGATGCCGCGGGCGTAGGCGGCGATGAACTTCTTGGCCACCTCGGGGTTCTTCTTGATGAATTCGCTGGTCAGGCTGGCTGCGCCGCCGTGCCAGGGCGCCATCGCGTCGCCCAGGATGTATTTGGCGACCACGCCCGATTCGATGATGCGCGTGGTGCCGTTCATGCGGCCGATGGTGCCCGTGGGCTCCAGGGTGTAGCAGGCGTCGACCTGGCCGGCGACGATGGAGGCGATGTGCTGGCCAATGGGCAGCTCGGTCACGGTGGCACCCGTCGCGCCGGCACGCTCCAGCATGGTCTTGCACAGCGTCATGTTCTGGATGCCGGGGCCCGAGGCGACCTTCTTGCCCTTGAGGTCGGCCATGGTCTTGATGGCGCTGTCCTTGCCGGTGATGAACTGGTCGAGCACGAACTTGGCGTTGCTCGGGTTGGTGGCGAAGATCTTGAACAGGCCCGGCTGGGCGATCTCGCCGATGGCCAGGTTGGCCGAGCCGGTGCCGTTGGAGCTGCCGTCGGAGCGGCCCGAGAGCATGGCCTCCATCACCTGCTGGGCGCCCGCGAACTTGAGCGGCTCCACATCCAGGCCCGCCTCCTTGAAATAGCCTTTCTCCACCGCAGCGAAGAAAGGCAAACCGGCCGCCACGGGCCAGAAGCCGATGCGGACCTTGGGGCCGGACTGGGCGCGCACCAGGGCAGGGGCTGCGAGCATGCCCAGCGTGGCGGCCGAGGCTGTGAGGACGCGGCGGCGCGAAGTGCTGGTGATAGTGCCGGTGGATGGGATGGAACTGTGGGATGTCATGGCAGGCTCCTGCAGCAAGGTTGAAAGGTGAGGGGATGAAAGGGGCATGCGTCAGTTGCCGGCCTTGAGCGACGTGATGTACGCCCGCCAGCCGCCGAAGCTGCTGATGTCGCGCGCACCGGCCAGCGCCAGCGGCTCGCAGATGAAGCCCTGCACGCTGCTGGAGTCGGCCAGTGTGAGCGTGCCTATGCCCAGCGGCTGCGGGATCAGCGCGACGAAGCTGCCGTAGTGCGCGGCGGGCATGCGCCACACCTCGACCGCGATGCGCTTGCCCTGGCCCGGCGCCACGCGCAGCAGGCCGGGCTTGGGCGGCACGGTGCCGGGCAGGGCGTAGAGCTGGTAGTCGGCGGCCGTTTCGGTCGCCAGCTCCAGCGTGGCGCCGCGTTCGGTGAGCTGACCGTTGAGTGGCATGCCGCTCAGGTGGGCACCGACCACGGCGACCCGTACTGTGGCGGGTGCCTGCAGCCCGGCGATGGGTTGGGGCGCGGGCAAGGGCGTGCTGCCGGCGGCCTGGGGCAGGCCGGTGGCGTGGTGGTAGCGCTGGCCCAGCTCGGCCAGTTGCCAGTCGCTGCCGCAGGGGCCGATGAGGGTGATGCCGAAGGGCAGGCCATCGGCGCGCAGGCTGCTGGGCACCGAGATGGCGGCATAGTCCAGCAGGTTGACGAAGTTGGTGTAGGCGCCCAGGTTGCGGTTGAGCACCACCGGGTCGGCCTGCATGGCGGCAATGGTGTAGTGGGTGGGGGCCGTGGGCACCAGCAGCAGGTCGATGGCCTCGGGGCCCTGCCACATCGGTGCCACCTGCTGGCCCAGGGCGCGCAGCCGGGTCTGTGCATCGCACAGGTCGGCCGCGCTGTAGCGGCGCCCGCTGGCCAGGATGCTGCGCACCGGCTCCACCACCTCGTTCTCGTGCTGGTCGAAGAAACTGCGCACGGCGGCATAGCGTTCGGCGACCAGCGCGCTTTCATAAAGCAGGGCTGCGGCCTGGGCCAGCGGCGCGTAGGGGATGGGCACCGGCGTGCCGCCCAGGGCCTTGAGGCGGGCCACGGCCTCGGCGAATGCCGCCTCGGCCGCTGCATCGCCAAAGAACTCGAGCACATCGGGCACGCCGAAGCGGAAGCTGGCGGGCAATGGCTTGGTGGCCAGGGTGAGCTGCCGCCCATAGGGGTCTTGCGCGTCATAGCCCTGTGCGACCTGCAGCACCCGGGCCGCCACGTCCACCGTGCGCGCGAAGATGGAGACACAGTCGGCGCTCTGCGCGGCCGGAACCACGCCGCGGGCGCTGACCAGACCCTTGGTCGGCTTGATGCCCACGATATTGTTCAGCCCGGCCGGTACCCGGCCCGAACCGGCCGTGTCGGTGCCCAGCGCGAAGTCCACCTGCCCGGTGGCCACCACGTAGGCCGAGCCTGAACTGGAGCCACCCGACACGTAGGCCGGGTCCAGCGCATTGGGCACCGCGCCGTGCGGCGAGCGCGTGCCGTTGAGCCCGCAGGCGAACTGGTCCAGGTTCGTCTTGCCCACCAGCGTTGCGCCGGCGTCGAGCAGGCGCTGCACCACCGCCGCATGGGCTGTGGCCATGTAGGCAAAGGCAGGGCAGGCGGCGGACGTGGGGTAGCCCGCCACGTCGATGTTGTCCTTGACCGCAAAGCGCAGGCCGCTGAGCGGGCCGCCAGGCCTGCCGGCGACGGCGGGCTCGCAGCGCACCAGCCAGGCCTGCTCAGCCAGCGGGAGGGGCGGTGAACCGTCAGGCACAGGAGGAAATTCGGCCACCAGGGAGTTAGTTGCTTGCACCATTTTGAAGAATTCAATCTTGGATACAAGAAGAGATGCAAGCGCTGTGCCAGGGCGGCCGGGTCCGCAGCGGATCGGTCAGGTCCATGTGCCGCAAGGGGGGAAGTCCGGCAAGAACCGCCTAGCGCTCAAAGGGAAGCCCGTGGCTTTTGCGCCCGGACCAGGCCTGGTGCCGGCGCGTGAGGCGCGGCACATGCGGCCGGCTGCCGGCGCTGACGGGCGCCCGCTTTTGCTGCGGTCTGGTGCATGGGCAGCGTTTCGAGCGGTGTGGGACGCGCTAAAGTGGTGAGCCCTGCCGGCCTCCGTGGGATGCATCGACGGACGCGGGCAAAATCATTTCCTGTCTGTGCCCGCATGATTTCCTTCCACAACCCCTTGCACTACCGGCATGCGCCGGTCCATGAGTTCTACCGTGGCGAGCGCGTGCCGTGCTTCGAGAAGCCGGTCCGTGCCCAATATGTGGAGGACGCCCTGCTGGAGCGCGGCCATGGCCTGCTGGTGCCCGACGTGGACAGCACGCCGGTGCTGGCCCAGGTCCATGCGCCGCGCTACCTGGCTTTCTTGCAGAACGCATGGTCGCAGTGGCTGGCGCTGGATGCGGCCAACGCCTCGGTCCAGCCCTTCCCTTCGGTGTGGCCGGTGCGCAGCCTGCGCAGCGACGTGGAGCCGGACAACTTCGTGGCCAAACTGGGCCTGTACTCCATGGACAACGGCACGCCCATGGCCGAGGGGACCTGGGAGGCCGCCAAGGCCGGGGCCGACGCCGCTGCCAGCGCAGCGGCCCGCGTGGCCCAGGGCGCGCGGGCCGCGTTCTGCTGTACCCGCCCGCCGGGCCACCATGCGGGGCCCGACTTCATGGGCGGCTACTGCTTCCTCAACAACGCCGCCGTGGCGGCCCAGTGGCTGCGCAACCAGGGCAGCCAGCGTGTGGCCCTGCTGGACGTGGACTACCACCACGGCAACGGCACGCAGAGCATCTTCTACGACCGTGCCGACGTGCTGTTCATCAGCATGCATGGTGACCCGCTGACCGAGTACCCGTTCTACCTGGGCCATGCCGACGAAACCGGCGACGGCGAGGGCGCAGGTTTCAACCTCAACCTGCCGCTGCCCGCAGGCACCACGGCTGATGAATGGTTTGCCGCGCTGGAGCAGGCCTGCGTGCGCATCGCGCAGTACCGGGCGGACACGCTGGTGGTCTCGCTCGGGCTCGATGCCTTCGAGGACGACCCGATCTCCAAGTTCGCGCTCAAGACCTCGGACTTCACGCGCCTGGGCGAGCGCCTGGCGGCCCTGGGGCTGCCCACGGTGTTCGTGCTGGAAGGGGGGTACGCGGCGGCGGAACTGGGCAACAACGCCGTGAACGTGCTCGACGGCTTCGATCACGCAGCGGCGCGATGAGCGATACCGTCGACTGCGTGGTGGTGGGTGCCGGCGTGGTGGGCCTGGCGGTGGCCAGGGCCCTGGCTCGCGCAACAGCGAGGTCATCCACGCTACGCTACGGGCTCGCTCAAGGCCCGGCTGTGCGTGCAGGGGCGCGATCTGCTGTACGCCTACTGTGCTGAGCGCGGCGTGCCGCACCGGCGCTGCGGCAAGCTGATCGTGGCCACGTCCCCAGAACAGATCCCTGCGCTGCAGGGCATCGAAGTGCGCGCCCGTGCCAACGGCGTCACTGACCTGCAATGGCTCGATGCCGAGGCCGCGCAAGCGCTGGAGCCCGCGCTGCAGTGCGTGGCGGCGCTGCACTCACCCAGCACGGGCATCGTCGACAGCCATGCGCTGATGCTGGCCCTGCAGGGCGACCTGGAGCATGCGGGCGGCCTGGTGGCGCTCAACTCGCCGCTGGCCCATGCCCGCTGCACGGCCCAAGGCATCCACCTGCAGGCCGCCGACGGCACCGAATTGCTGGCACGTACGGTGGTCAATGCGGCGGGCCTCGCCGCACCCGGCCTGGCGCGGCGCTTAGAGGGCCTGGACGCCCGCCATGTGCCCACGCCGCACTACGCCAAGGGCAGCTATTTCACCCTGGCCGGGCGGGCGCCCTTCAGCCGCCTCATCTACCCCGCGCCCGAGGCCGCCGGCCTGGGCGTGCACCTGACGCTCGACATGGGCGGGCAGGCCCGTTTCGGCCCCGACGTGCAGTGGGTGGACGACCCGGCCGACCTGCAGGTGGACCCTGCCCGGGGCGATGCCTTCTACGCCGAGGTGCGCAGGTATTGGCCTGGCCTCAAGGACGGCGCGTTGGTTCCAGCCTATGCCGGCATGCGCCCCAAGATCAGTGCCCCGGGCGAGCCTGCGGCCGACTTCGTGATCCAGGGGCCGGCAGTGCATGGCGTGCCGGGCCTGGTGAACCTGTTCGGCATCGAGTCGCCGGGGTTGACCAGTTCACTGGCCATCGGCGCGCACGTGGCAGCGCTGTGATGCGTGTCAACTCCATGCCAGTCGTAAGCCATTGCGTCCAAGTCCTACAAGGGTTTTGGCGATGTGTCCGCTAAGATGGTATTGAGCGCCACATCATTGGCCGGTAGGCGGACAGGGGATGTGATTTTTTCTTTTGTACACAGAAAGGTTTGCCATATGAGCGTTTCCGACTCCATCTCCACGACCCAGGCCGATCTGGAAAAACTCGTCTCTGATCTGCGCGGCCTGCTGTCGAGCAAGGACCTTGATTCCGTGCCAGACATCAAGCTGTTGCGCCAGAAGCTGGACGATGGCCTGCAGACTGCACGCGAATCGGCAGTGCGTGCCGCGCAGGACGCAGCCCGCCAAGCCAAGGACGCAGCGCTCGCGGCAGACCGTTATGCTCACGACGAGCCGTGGCGTGTCGCCGGTGCAGCATTGGCTGTCGGTGCGCTGGTGGGCTTCGTGCTGGCCCGCCGCTGAAACGACGACGCTCTGACATTGCACAGACACCGCTTGTCTCCACTTCGTAGAACCCAAGGACACTGATGAACTGGCTTGCTCTTCTGGGCCTGGATGCGCTGGTGGCGCGCTGGCGCGCTAATGTCATAGAAGGGGCCATTGCAGCCGAAGACCGGATGGATCTGGCCCGCCTGGAATGGCGGGACCAGAAGCAGCGCCTGCAGCAACTGCTGGTGCTGACCATTCTGCTCGGCGGGCTTACGGTGGTGGCACTCATCATGCTGTCCATGGCGGTGTTGGTGCATTTCTGGGATACCGAACACCGCGTGCTGGTGGGCTGGCTGGTGGCCGGGGCCTGGTTGCTGGGCTGGGGTGGCACGCTGCTCAGCCTCGTGTCCGTTGCAAAACGGGCCGGCAACGGCTTTGCGCTGACCCGCCAGGAGCTGGCCCAGGACTGGCGCGACATCAAGGAGCGCCTGTGATGGCTGCCGACAACCAAGCCTTTGTTCCCGAACCCACGGCCGAGCAGCAGCGCGTGCTCGACCGCATTGCCAAGCAGCGCGAGCGCATCCGCGCGCGGCGCATCGCACGCGCCCAATCGGTGGCGCTGGCCCAGTCCGCGCAGCAGGCCTCGTCGGAGGAGCCGTTTGCGCTGCGGGCTGCGGCTTTTGCCAAGCAGCACCCGGCAGCGGTGGCTGCCCTGGTGGGTGTGGCCCTGGTGGCGGGGCCGCGCCGCCTGGTCCGATGGGTGGGCCTGGCGATGCCGCTGGTCACCCGGCTGCGGCCCTTTCTGGCGCGCAGGGCCTGACGGTCTCCCTCAGGTGGCCTCGGAACAGGTCCGGGGCTCTTTCGCACGCTAGCGAAAAGTGGGGGAGACACTCCCGACAGCCAGTTGCGCCTGCAGTTCCTTGACCAGGACATTGCCAGGCTCGTAAATGCCCATGGCGACGGTTGCGGTGCCGCTGGCCGCAGGGTCTTGTGTGATCGTGATCTTGGAGAACTGCCGCAGGGCACCTGACGCGAAGCGCGCGGTGGAAACCACGGCTGCATCCGCGTCGCTGCCTGGCGCGCGCACCGGTGTGTCGAAGGTGAAATCGGCTTGCTGCGCGTTGGCGAAGGGCAGGCTGGCATTCCACGCCGAGCACACGAGATTGAGCGCAGTCGCGGACTTGCCCTGGCTTGTGAGTTCGAGCTCGACCAGGGCGCTCAGGTGGTAGTCGCCAGCCACGAAGATCAGCCCCTCGACGTCGTTCTCGACAATGAACCGCACCAGCCTGCGCCAGCTGGCCGGATAGCCGAGCCAGTTGTCCGCAGCGATGCAGGTCGCCGGTTCGGCAACGAAACGGTTCTCGGGCAGGGCGAAGACGCTGCCGCTGCACAGCAGCTTGGGCCCCTTGGGGTGGGCCAGCAGCCAGCCTTCGATGGCCTGCATCTGCTCTTCGCGCATGATGGGCACACCTTTCCAGTCGTGCAGCGTGCGGGGTGCGCGTTCGGTGCGCGTATCGGCGGCGAAGGCGGGTATGCCGCCGACCTCGAACGCATGCCACAGGCCGTGTTCCACGGTCCATCCCTGGGGGGTCAGGGACAGCCTGGGCAGCTCCTTGCGGTGAAAGCGTGACTGGTAGGCCGTGGCCGCCAGGAAACCGCTGTAGAAACGCTGCCCACGCAGGGAGTCCGCCGTGGCACTGTCCGCCCCATCGAGGTTGTCCTCGAACTCATGGTCGTCCACCACCAGCCAGACGGGCAGGCGCGCGAACAATTGCCGCGTGGCAGCGCTGCCCCAGCTCTCACGGTAGCGCTGTGCGCCGCGCTCATCGCGCTCCGTGGTTTCTGCAATATTGGCCGTGGCATCGGCATAGATCTGGTCGCCCAGCAGCAGCAGGGCCTGCACAGGCGCTGGGGTGTGGGCGATGTGCTGCTCCATGTCGCCGGCCAGCGCGTCGATCGCGCGGCGCTCGAAGGCCAGGCCCGGCCAGCGGCAGGAGGTGGCCAGGAAACTGGTGCTGGCGTGCGCCTGGTCATCTGCGGTCCAGCGCTGCCACCAGGGCAGCTCGGCCAGATCGAGAACGATGGGCAGCGACATGCTTGGCGCAGCGCCCGGCGGCGGGCCGTCGGTTTCCATGGGCCGGGCCGTGCTCGATTCCTGTGGACTGCAGCGCAGCGTGAGGCTGATCTGCGGCAGATCGGCAAACCGCAGCTTCTCGCTTTCCTCGACTACACAGGTCCAGTAGTAGCCCTGCCCGGTGGGCGGGGGGCTTGGCAGGGCCGGTGGGGAGCTGGGTTCCAGCACGCCGGGAAATCCTTTCACCTCTACCGAGTCGCACAGCGCGCCGCCGATCCGGACCTCCGGCACCATCGGTGTGCTGGTGGTGTCGAAATACTGTTCCACCCAGACCACCAGCCGGCGCTTCCCGTGCGGTTCGCGTTCCGTCTGCAGCATGGGGCCGGTCAGTGGCCGGATGGGTGCGATGAAGTCCCGGTCGGCCAGATCCGTGTCGCTGGACTGACCATCCGGGCATGGCAGGTCGGGGTCGATGTGGCAGCCATCGGCGATGTCCTTGAACGCGGCGGGATTCTCCAGAAAGTCTGTGAGATGCGGGTAAATGTCCGTATGGGCATGTTTGCCGAACAGAAAATCCATGTGACCGTAGCCCTTGCGGATGAAGGTGCGGACCACCGGCCCGGGCTGGTGCGCGAAGACCCTGCGCAACCGGTTCCAGGTGCGTGCCGCTCCGCGCGGATCGAACACCTGGTTGTCCAGGCCGTGTACGAACAGCGTGGGAAAGCGCCAGTTCCTGAGGAAGTTGTCTTCCAGGAGGTAGCTGTTCTCCCCATCGCGGTTGGTGAGCCGCTCGCGCAGCACGATGAAGTACAGCTGGCGGAACACCTCGACCCCCGCCGCCCCCACGAGTTCGCCCAGCCGCTCATGCGTGCGCGGATCCAGATTGGCATGCACCCACTCGCGCCCGTAGAAAGCGGTCATCCGGTTGCAGATGGCGCACCCTGCGCCAGGCGAGTCGCGGTGCGCTTCGTGCAGGCTGCGCTCTTCATCCGACCAGGCCAGGGTGGCCGCGAACCGGTCCAGCAGTTCATCTGCTGCACCCGGCTTGGCCGGGGGGAGGGGGTCGATCAGTTCGCGGCCCGTGAGCAGGTTGCGGTAGAGCGCGGCCAGCGCTCCCGAGAACCGGTTGGACACGGACGGCACCACCCAGGGGTGCACCGCATGGATGATGGCCGCGCGCACCTTGGCGGTGTCAAAGCGCGCCTGCAGCGCCGCCATGGCGAAGGCGCCCGCGCCCACGCAGTGCGCGAATACGTCGATGGGCTGGCCGCCTGCCTGGGCATGGACGCGGTTGATGGCTGCCGGAATGTCGGTGTGCGCGATGTCGTCCATGGTGTGCGCATCGCGCGCGTAGCCCAGGCGGTTGGACATGCGGTTGTCCAGCAGCCAGACGGTATAGCCCTCGCGCAGGAAGTGGCCGGCCAGGTTGGTGTCCACGGTGTCGGTCGCATACACGCCGCTGCCGTGGGCGAGCCCGTGGATAAAGAGGACGTGCCGCTCGCCCTGAGGGTGGCGGTAGACCGTCAGCTGCAGGTCGATCTGGTCCGTTTCTCCGCTGCGGCGCGCCACCTTCAGCACCTCGGCCTGCGGCCGGACATCAACGCCCCCGGCTGTTTTCAGCGAAGGATGCGGCGGCAGCGCAGGGCGCGTGTACTTCGCGTAGTCCAGGCCGCGCAGCGACCAGAAGTGCGTCTGCATCACCGCGCGCAGCCACAGGGAGGCGAACGACACCAGCGCGACGATGGTGGCCGGCGTGCTCGATGCTTCACGGACCTGCAGCCGCAGCCGGCTCACGAGGTCTGCCAGATCGACGCGCAGCGCCATCTTCCAGGGCGCCTTGTCCTGCCACCTGAGGTCCAGGTCCAGCATCGTGAGGGCGTCCCACAGCGTGCGCGCGCCGTTGCGGTAGGCCAAGAGTTTGCGGCCCTGGGCGACGACCGCCATGGCTTCGCCTTGCGGCACCAGCGTGAAGTGGTAGTCGAGCGTGCGGTAGTGGGTATGCAGCCAGCCGGCACGGGCCAAGGCGAGCAGCTTTTTGCGCCAGCCGGGGCCCACATACTGGGAAATGCCGCCGGGCCGGCGTTTCAGGTAGGCGCTGAATGCGAGCACGCCGCGCCAGGCCCGGCGCAGGAAGCCGGCATGCTCGAGCGCGAGCAGCGACACTTGCCCCGTGCCGCGCAGCAGGGGTTCGCCCTTCAAGGCGTCGGCGTGGATTGCCGGCCAGCCGGGGATGGGGTTGGCATAGATCGCCAACGAGGCATCCCATGGGGTCGAGGGGTTGGCCAGCCATTGGTGCAGGTCGACTGTGACCTCGACGGCTGCGATGAACGCGCGCGGCTGCGTGGCCGCCCCAGGGGGCAGCGGTGTGTCGTGCCGGGACAGGAGCCGCTGGGCCCAGTCGGGCAGGTGGGCTTTGTCGGTGCTGCCCAGCAGGTGCTCGTGGATGCGAAAAAGCACCACCCCTGTGTCGGATGCTTTCTGTCCAGCATCTGCCACACGGGGCTGCGACCTGGAGCCCTGTGCCGCCGCAACAGGCGCTGCGCTGTCCGCGTTCGGTTGCGCCAGCCCGCTGGCGATGTCCCGGGCCGCGAGCATGGACAGGGCGGAGATCGTGACGAACGGATTGACACCCAGGGCGCGCGGAACGATGGCTCCGTCCAACACATGCAGGCCCGCGTGGACTTCATTCCCCCGGCCCTTGAACACTGCACCGCGCCAGTCGACGGCCCCTTGCGTGCCATCGTCGCCCATGGGGCAACCGCCGAGCGGGTGGACCGTGATCGATTTTTCTCCCTGGCCGCCTGCGATGATGTCGGAAAACCCCTCGGGTGTCGGGTGCCACAAGGGGTTGGGGAGGTAGTCGCCCCCATCGAAGCCGCCGGCCGCATGCGCCTGGCTGAATGCCCGGTGCACAGCCTGGTAGTAGTCGGCATGCCCTGCTGTGGCGCTGGAGCTGCTGGAGGGCCACCTGACATCCAGTTCCAGGGTGTCTGGATCCCCGGGGCTGGTACCGGAGGGCGGGCGCAGGGAGATGGTCCCGTTCGATGCGTCATGGCCCATGGCCAACAGCAATTGCGCGTGCCGCGCCGCCCCACGTGGAAGGGCCAAGGGGTCGTCGGTGCCTGGAAACCGCGCGTCCACATCGTGCACATAGCGGTGCAGGGTCGACAGCGCGTGGCCCAGTGTGCTCGTGGCCTGGGCGAGCGCAGAAGGGATGGCGCCGTCCTGCACCAGGATTTCCTGCCCTACGCCCTCCACATCCAGCGGCACGCGCAGCGTTCCACAGATCGTCGGTCCGACGTCACGGCTGGGTGCCGTGCTGTCCGCTTCGGGGGCCGAGACGGCATTGACGGCCCGGTGCTGTCGCCAGCCCATCGCGACCACGTCGCCATTGGTGGAAAAGGCCGAGCCCAGCGCCTCGGAGTGCGGTACATGGAAGGACCGCAGCAGCAACTCCGTGCTGCCCAGGCTGCCGGCGCTGACGATGACGGTGTGGGCGTCGATGCTGAACTCGACGGGCGCTGTGTTGCGGCTGCCCGTTGAACACTGGAAGTGCACACGCCAACGCAGGCTGCGCCCGTTCGCACTGCGTGCGGGTGTCTCCAGGGGCTCCACCCGCAAAGCGTTGCCGCCGACGAAAAAACGTGCGCCACGACCGTGCGCCGCCGGGATGAGGTTGGTGGCCAGCGTGCCCTTGGCGCCGATGTTGCAGCCGGTGAAGCAGTTGCCGCAGCGCACGCAGGCCTGCATCTCCACCCCGTGCGCGTTGGTGTGCTGCGTGTTCGAGATGGTGAGGGGGACCGGCTGCGCGCCGCCTGCGTGCAGCGCACCTCCCAGGCGCGACAGCGCCTGGAATTTGGAGAGGTCTGCCGCGCGCTCCAGTGGTGCCGCTTGCAGCGCCGATACGACTTCGTCCAGGGCCTCCATCAGGGCCTCCCGCCGTGCGCCACCGTGTCGGTACATGCTGGGCCAGTGCTCCTGGTCGAAGGTCTTTGCCGCCGGCTTGAAGGCCACGCCCGCGTTGACCAGGGAGCCGCCGCCCAGGCCGCTGCCGGTCAGCACCGCCACCTCGTCGAAATTGCGGACGTTGAGAAGTGCCTGCGCGTTGCCCAGGGCCTTTCCGCTGGCGCCGCGCTGCATCCGCAGGTGGCCAGGGAGGTGGCCGATGTCTTCAGGGAACTCACCGAGGGCGTATTCCTTGCCGCGCTCGACGACCCAGGTTTCCACGCCGGGACCGGCCAGTTCACGTGCCGCGAAGCTTCCCCCGTAGCCAGAACCGACAATGAGCACGTCGCATTGGGGCGCCGGGTGGGCCTGCAACATCGTTTCGATGGACTCTGACCAGCGAGAATGGGTCGCCATGGTGCCTTTCCGTGGATATCCGTTGTTGGGTAACAATTACTTACATGCGTCTTTTACCGCCCTTTCCCGTTGATGCCAATCACCCATTGGATGTAGCCATGGCGCGCGAGTCGCTGCGGCTGCGCGCACTGCAGTCCGTGAAAGCGCGCAGCATGGTGGTCGTGGCGGCTGTGGTTGCTGCGATCTGTTTTGGCTTCACCACCCCGGTCTGGCGCGTGCTGGCGTGGATGTTTCCAGTGCTGCTCATGGCCCAGATCAATGCGGTGCTCAGCGCGCGCGCGCTGGCAGCGCTTGATACGTCAGACGCAGCAGCGCTGACCGTACAACAAACCCACCACTGGTGGATCACCGTGGCCAACCAGACCCTGATGGGGGTGACGGTCTGGTGGATCGGGTATGGCAGCGCCGGAGGTTCGGCCACGTTTGCCACCGCGCTGCAACTCATCTACCTGGGGGGGGCGCTGGTGAATGCTTCGACGCACCCGCCGACCTTCATTGCGGGCGCGTGGATCAACCTCGCTTTTGCGGCGCTCTTCTGGCTTACCCAGGGCGGCACCAATGGCCTGCCGCTGGCGCTGGCACTGTTCGGTGTGGGCCTGGTCATCGCCGCCTCGTCGCGGCAGACGGCGCAGGCCTTTCGTGATTCGCTGCAGATCCGCTTCGAAAATGCAGATCTGCTGCGCCAGTTGGGAGAGGAGAAACAGGTGGCAGAAGAAGCGAATGCCGCCAAGTCGCGGTTTCTTGCTGCGGCAAGCCATGACCTGCGCCAGCCCCTGCATGCCTTGCTGGTCTTCTCGTCCCTGTTGCACCGCCATGAGACGCCGCAGACCTCGCAACTGATCGCCCACATCCGCGACGCAGCGGGATCGCTGGACAAGCTCTTCTCGGGCCTGCTCGACCTCTCCAAGCTGGAGACCGGCTCCATCGTGCCGCAGATGCAGGCCCTGAACATCGCCGCCATGGTCCGGGACCTGGTCAAGGAGTTCCAGCCGCGATGCACCGCCAAAGGGGTTTCCATGGAGGCCGAAGGGGCCGATGAAGCGTGGGTGCTGAGCGACGCGTTTCTGCTGGAGCGCATCCTGCGCAATCTGGTGGACAACGCGGTGAAGTACACCAACGAAGGTGGCGTGGTGGTCTCGGTGCTGGCGCAGGAGAGCGTGGTGCAGCTGCAGGTGCGCGATACCGGCATCGGCATCGCCCGCGAATCGCAGGCCCGCGTTTTCGAGGAGTATTTCCAGGTCGGCAATCCGTCGCGCGACCCGGGGCAGGGCAGTGGCCTGGGCCTGGCCATCGTGCGCCGCCTTGCCAACCTGCTCGGGCTCGAAATGGGCATGCGGTCCGATGCTGGCCAGGGAACCACGTTTACCCTCGTCTTGCCCCAGGCGCCTATTTTTGAAAACATGGGCATCGGCGCCGTCTCAGCACCCTCCCAGCCCGCGTTGACCACAGCCGTGGAAGTCTGGCTCGTCGAGGACCATGCCCTGGTGCGGATGGCAACCACGCAGGCACTGGAGTCGTGGGGCTGCAAGGTCACGCAATGGGAGGGCATGCCCCCGGATGCCGCGATGAATGCGATCACCACGCCCCCGCATGCGCTGATCGCAGACTACCGGCTCGCGGGCGATGCCACCGGCCTGGACGTGGCGCAGCGGCTGCGCTCGCGCTGGCCCAGGCTGCCGGTGGCGATCATCACCGGGGACCCCGGCATCAACCTCCACGAGGTCGAGCGCCTGGGCAATATTGCGATGTGGCAAAAACCGGTTCTGCCCTCACTGCTCATCGACTGGCTGGCCGAACTCAGTGAGCAGGCCGTGGTTCCGGCCCCGGTCCAGGTCGACTGAGGCAGCTGCTGCTGGGCGGACTCATACGGATTTGCATTCAATCGTATAACTAGGCGGGAGGCCGCAGACAGTGCTGTAGCACGGCAAGGCGGACCAACGAAGTTAGACGGTTGAAGGCAAATCCGTATCAGGCGATGCGCACGCCTTGTCGTGCGCAGACGTAGACGGCCTCGGTGCGGCTTTGGACGTTCAATTGGCGGAATATGACGCTCAGGTGTGACTTCACCGTCTGGTCGCTGATATTGAGTTCGCGCGCAATCACCTTGTTCGGCAAACCGCGCAGGATGGCGGCCAGCACATCCCCCTGGCGCTGGGTGAGCTCGGGGAACGCCTGGGTGAGATCGCTGGGCAGGTTGGTGTCCGAGGGCGCGGCCGTCCTCCCAGGCCCAGAGAGGAGGGTGGCAGGCAGGTAGATGCCACCCGAGGCAATGGTGTTCAGAGCCAGCAGCAGGGTTTCGGGTTCGGAGTCCTTGGCGATGAAGCCGACCGCGCCGTTGTCGATGGCCGTGCGGACCAGGGCAGCGCTCTTCTCGCCCGACAGCACGATCTGGCGTGCCTGGGGCACCAGTTCACGGATGGCCACCATGGCCTCGGCGCCCGAGAGGCCGTCCATGTGCCAGTCCAGCAGCACGATGTCCGCAGGCTGCTGGCGCAATTTTTCGAGGCCTTCTTCGCAGCTGCCGGCGATCTGGGTGTTGATGCCGAAGCCGAGCTCGGCGAGCAGCAGGCGAAGCCCCTCTCGAAACAGGGAGTGATCGTCAATGACAAGAACATTCATGGGATGGGAATACGGGGCATCGCCGTGACGCCACCAAGGCGGCATGCACAGTCAAAATGGATTGGATTGCCATCGGCTGACACATCTGGTATCACACCGACTATGCCATGGTCTTGGCGTCCATGCATTGCGACATCCCAAGTTTTACCACTTGGTGGAATGTTAACCGCCAGCAGCGCTGCTTTCAGCGCATGGCCTTGATGGCCTGTGCCGCCCGGGTCACGAGCGCCGGACCTTCGTAGATCAACCCGGTGTAGATCTGCACCACGTCCGCGCCTGCGCGCACCTTGCTCACCGCGTCCTCGGCGCTCATCACGCCGCCCACGCCGATGATGGGGAAGCGGCTGCCCAGCGCGGCACGCAGCTGGCGTATCACCTGGTTGCTGGCCTCCAGCACGGGCGCGCCGCTCAGGCCACCGGTCTCCTCGGCATGGCGCAGGCCCTTGACGGTATCGCGGCCGATGGTGGTATTGGTGGCGATCACGCCGTCCATGCCGTGGCGCTGCAGTGTGGCGGCGATCACCGACACCTGCTCCTCGGTCAGGTCAGGGGCAATCTTCACGAAGATGGGCGTGCGCTTGCCGGTCTGCCTGGCCAGCACCTCGCGGCGCTCGGCAATGGCGCCCAGCAGGCCGTCCAGCGCCTCGTCGCTTTGCAGCGCGCGCAGGTTCTGGGTGTTGGGCGAGCTGATGTTCACCGTCACGTAGTCGGCATGGGGGTATACGCCGTCCAGGCAGGTCAGGTAGTCGCTGGTGGCGTTTTCGATGGGGGTGCTGGCGTTCTTGCCGATGTTCAGCCCCAGCAGCATGCGCGGGCCGCTGCGTTGCTGGTCGCGAAAGCGCGACTGCTGCACGTTGCGCAAAAAGGCGTCGAGCCCTTCGTTGTTGAAACCCAGGCGGTTGATGAGGGCACGCTTCTCGGGCAGGCGGAACATGCGTGGCTTGGGGTTGCCGGGCTGGGCCTTGGGGGTGACCGTGCCCACCTCCACGAAGCCGAAGCCCATGGCGCCCAGGGCGTCGATCACGCGGGCGTTCTTGTCCAGCCCGGCGGCCATGCCCACGCGGTTGGGGAAGGCGAGGCCGGCCAGCTCCACCGGGTCGTCCACCCGCGTATTGCACCAGGCCCACTGCAGCGGCGTGCGCTGCCCGCGCGCCAGCATGTCCATGGTGAGTTCATGCGCGGCTTCGGCATCCAGGCCGAAGAGGAAAGGGCGGGCGAGGGCGTAGGGGATCAGGGACATGGGGGTATGACAAGGGATAATTGCGCAATTACCTCCGATTTTCCTCCATGACGACCTCCACCCCCCTGACCCAAGATGAACTCAAGGCCCTCGTAGGCCAGGCAGCCCTGCAATACGTGGTGCCTGGCGAGATAGTGGGGGTGGGCACGGGCTCCACCGTCAACAAGTTCATCGACGCCCTGGCCAGCATGAAGGGCGACATCAAGGGCGCCGTGTCGAGCTCGGTGGCCAGCACCGAGCGCCTCAAGGCCCTTGGCATTCCCGTGTTCGACGCCAACGAGGTCGTAGCCCTGTCGGTCTACATCGACGGCGCCGACGAGATCGACGGCCAGGGCCACATGGTCAAGGGCGGCGGTGCCGCGCTCACGCGCGAGAAGATCGTGGCGGCGCTGGCCGGCCGCTTCGTCTGCATCGCCGACGAATCCAAGCTGGTGCCAGCGCTGGGCAAGTTCCCCTTGCCCGTGGAGGTGATTCCGATGGCGTCCCAAAACATTGCGCGCCGTTTCGCGGCCCTGGGCGGCAAGGCCTCCATCCGCCAGAAAGACGGTCAGCCCCTGGTCACCGACAACGGCCAGCACATCCTCGACGTCACGGGCCTGTCCATCACCGACCCGCTGGCCTTTGAATCCGACGTCAACCAGTGGCCCGGCGTGGTCACGGTGGGTGTGTTTGCGCACCAGAAGGCCTCGGTCTGCCTGCTGGGCACGGCGCAGGGTGTGAAGACGCTGAACTACTGACGCCCGTTTCCGGTGGTTTCGCTCCTCCTCGGGGGGGCGGACTACAAAGCCAATGGGCCGCTGCTGCGGCCCATTTACCTGAGGTGCAGGTATCGCGTTTGGATCAGAACCGGATACCCGCAGGATTGGTCGGTGCGGTGCCATCCGTCGAAGGTGCAGGGCGTGCGCGGGGTGAGACCGTTGCGTCCGACGCCGGCGCGGCGGCTGGTGCCGGCGCGGCGGGAGCTGCAGCCACCAATGGCGTGGCTGCCGGGCGGCGGTAGTTTGCCGGCAATTGAGACTGCTTGGGATAGCCGGCTACGTCCAGGTACTGCGCCCATTCCCCCTCGGAGAAGCCCGCCATCCGTTGCGCGCCGATGGTGCCAAAAGGCAGTGTGCTGCTGCCACTGGCCGCCTGCAGAGCATCGATGTCTGCATTGCTGTTGACCGTCCGCTCCGTGAAGGGAATGCCGCGGTTGACCAGAAAACTGCGGGCGCTTGAACATGGCGCGCAGTCGTTGCCGGTGTACAGCGTCACCGGAAAGCGCTGGGCGACCCGGGAGAGTTCAAGCGGCAGCCCGGCACCGGCGCCGGCACTGCCGGCTGCAGGCGCTGCGCCCGTGGTTGTGGGCCTGGCGGAGGGATCTGCTGGCGCGCGGTCCGAGAAAGTCACCTTGCCATCGGGCCCGACGATGCGGTACACCGCTTGTGCCTGGGCACCGGCACAGGCCAGCACAAGCAGCATGGGGGCCAGCATTGGCAGGGACAGCAGGTTCTTGCGCATCGTCTTTCTCCTCGGGGTCGGTTTGTTGTGGGACGCGTCAGGCCGCAGCCGGCTCGGCCATGCCCTGGTGGCGCATCAGGGCATCCAGGCGCGGTTCGCGGCCCCGGAATGCCTTGAACGACTCCATCGCCGGGCGGCTGCCCCCGGCTTCCAGAATCGCCTCGCGGTAGCGGCGGCCGGTCTCGGCGCTGGGCTGGCCATCGCTGCCCACGGTCTCTTCAAAGGCTGCATAGGCGTCGGCGCTCAGCACCTCGGCCCATTTGTAGCTGTAGTAACCCGCAGCATAACCGCCCGCGAAGATGTGGCTGAAAGTGTGCGCGGTTCGGCTGAACGCCGGCGGCTGCAGCACCGCCACTTCGGCGCGCACCTGGCCCAGCAGCGGCATGATGTCCTTGGCCGGATCGTGCTCGGTGTGCAGCAGCATGTCGAACAGCGAGAACTCGATCTGGCGCAGGGTCTGCATGCCGCTCTGGAAGTTCTTGGCAGCGATCATCTTGTCGAACAGCGCGCGCGGCAGGGGCTCACCCGTGTCCACATGGGCGGTCATGTGCTTGAGCACATCCCACTCCCAGCAGAAGTTCTCCATGAACTGGCTGGGCAGCTCCACCGCATCCCACTCCACGCCGCCGATGCCCGAGACGTCGCGCTCGTTCACCTGGGTCAGCATGTGGTGCAGGCCGTGGCCGAATTCGTGGAACAGCGTGATCACGTCATCGTGCGTGAGCAGGGGCGGCTTGCCGTCCACGCCGCTGGCGAAATTGCACACCAGGTGCGCCACCGGAGTCTGCAGCACGCCGGTGTCGGGGCGCAGCCAGCGGGTGCGCACGTCGTCCATCCAGGCACCGCCGCGCTTGCCGGTGCGGGCCGGCTGGTCCAGGTAGAACTGGCCGACCAGCGTGTTGCCACGCTCGATGCGGTAGAACTCCACGGCCGGGTTCCACACCGGCGCGCTGTCGCGGCGGATCGCCACCTCGAACAGCGTTTCGATGATCTTGAACAGCCCGGCCAGCACCTTGGGCGCCGTGAAGTACTGCTTGACTTCCTGCTCGCTGAAGGCGTAGCGCGCCTCCTTGAGCTTTTCGGCCACGTAGGGCCAGTCCCAGGCCTGGGGGTTGGCCAGGCCCAGGCTGGCCGAGGCAAAGGCGCGCAGGTCGGCCACGTCCTTTTCGGCATAGGGGCGGGCGCGGTGCGCCAGGTCGCGCAGGAAGGTGACCACCTCGGCGGGAGAATCGGCCATCTTGGCCACTACCGAGACTTCGCCGAAGTTGGCGTAGCCCAGCAGCTGTGCCTCTTCCTTGCGCAACGCCAGGATCTCGCCGATCAACGCCGTGTTGTCGTACTTGCGGGCATCGCCCTCGGCCTGGTCGGAGGCGCGGGTCACGTAGGCGCGGTAGAGCTTTTCACGCAGTGCGCTGTGGTGGGCGAACTGCATCACCGGCAGGTAGCACGGCATCTTCAGTGTGAGCTTGTAGCCGTCCTTGCCCTCGGCCTGGGCGGCCTCGCGCGCGGCCTGCAGCACGTCGGCCGGCACGCCGTCCACCTCGGCGTCGGTGGCATAGTAGGCAAAGGCGTCGGTAGCATCCAGCGCGTTCTCGCTGAACTTCTGGCTCAGCTCGGCCTGGCGCTCCTGGATCTGGGCAAAGCGCTCCTTGGCCGGGCCGGCCAGCTCCGCACCGCTGAGCACGAAGTTGCGCACGGCATTCTTGTGTGCCTGGCGCTGCTCCACGCTCAGCGCGGCGGGGTCGATGGCCTTGTACTTGGCGTACAGGCGCTCGTCGGCGCCCAGGCGCGTCCAGTACTCGGTCACGCGCGGCAGGGCGGCGTTGTAGGCGGCGCGCAATTCGGGCGTGTCGGCCACGCTGTTGAGGTGGCTCACCGCACCCCAGGCCGTGCCCAGTTGTTCGGTGGCCACGTCCAGCACCTGGGCGATGGCGTCCCAGCGGGCGGGGAAGCCGGGGGCAGTCACCGTCTCCAGCGCCACGTTGGCACGTTCGAGCAGCACGTCGACGGCTGGTGCGACGTCGCCTGGCGTGATGCGGTCAAACTGGGGAAGGCCGGAAAATTCGAGAAGGGCGTTGCTCATGCGGTGTAGATGGCGCCTCGGGGCGTTGGTTCAAGGGTTTTTTACCGTGCAGCCGTGCGCTCGGCCGCCTCGATGGTGTTCACCAGCAGCATGGTAATGGTCATCGGGCCAACCCCGCCAGGCACGGGGGTGATCCAGCCGGCCACTTCCTTGACGCCCTCGAAGTCCACGTCGCCGCAGAGCTTGCCTTCGGCGTTGCGGTTGATGCCCACGTCGATCACGATGGCACCGGGCTTGACCATGTCGGCCGTGAGCGTGTTGGCGCGGCCCACGGCCGCCACCACCACGTCGGCCTGGCGCGTGTGGTAGGCCAGGTCGGGCGTGCCGCTGTGCGTCACGGTCACGGTGGCATTGGCCTGCAGCAGCAGCAGGGCCATGGGCTTGCCCACGGTGTTGCTGCGCCCGATCACCACGGCATGCTTGCCCTTGAGCGACTGGCCGGTGGATTCGATCAGTTTCATGCTGCCATAAGGTGTGCAGGGACGAAAGCCCTCCAGCCCGGCCATCAGCTCGCCGGCCGACAGCACCGAGTAGCCATCCACGTCCTTGGCGGTGGAAATCGCCTCGATCACCTTGTGCGGGTCGATGTGCTTGGGCAGGGGCATCTGCACCAGGATGCCGTGCACGCTCGGGTCGGCATTCAGCGCGGCGATGCGGGCCAGCAGGTCGGCCTCGCTCAGCGTGGCCTCGTACTTCTCGAAGATCGAGCGCACGCCGCTGTCTTCGCAGGCCTTGACCTTGTTGCGCACATAGACGGCCGAGGCCGGGTCTTCACCCACCAGTATCACGGCCAGGCCGGGCTGGTGGCCGCGCGCGGTAAGCGCGGCTGCGCGCTGGGCGACTTCGCTGCGCAGTTGGCGGGAGAGGGCGGTGCCGTCGATGATGTGGGCTGTCATGGCTGGAATACGGTCAAAAAGAGCAACAGGCGCTCTGATGGGTCTAAGTGCCAGGCTCTGTTGGCCTGTTGGAACAATGACTTCTACGGATTTGCATGCAAGCGGATAACTAGGCGGGGAGCCGCAGACAGTGCTATGGCACGGCAAGGCTCACCAACGACGTTAGCTGCTTGCAGGCAAATACGTGTCAGCCCTTGGGGGCATTTTGGCCGAGGGCGATCTTGAGCAGGTCGGCCACGGTGTTGGCGTTGAGCTTTTCCATGATGTTGGCGCGGTGCGCCTCCACCGTCTTGATGCTGATGCCAAGGTCGTCGGCGATCTGCTTGTTCAGTCGGCCGGCGACGATGCGCTCGAGCACCTGTGCCTCGCGGCTGGTGAGCTTGGACAGCAGGGCGTCGCGGCTGGCGGCCTGCTGGTAGCCGGCAAAGGCCTCGCGGGCGTGGTCCAGCATGCGCTCGACCAGGCCGACCAGCTCTTCCTCGTCAAAGGGCTTCTGGATGAAGTCGAGCGCGCCCTTCTTCATGGTGTTCACGGCCATGGGCACGTCGCCGTGGCCGGTGATGAAGACGATGGGCAGGGGCGACTTGCGCTCGATCAGGCGGTCCTGCAGCTCCAGGCCGGTCATTCCGCCCATGCGGATGTCCACGATCAGGCAGGCCACTTCGCGGGGGTCGTAGCGCGACAGGAAGGTCTCGGCCGAATCAAAGCAGCGCACCCGGTAGTCCTTGCCTTCCAGCAGCCATTGCAGGGAGTCGCGGACCGCTTCGTCATCGTCCACGACGTATACGGTGCCTTTTTTCGGAATCAAGCTCATGCAATTGTCCTTGGAGTATGTGCGTTTGCTACAGAATTTGTAGTGTCATCGGCAGGCTTGGCAAGCGGCAACCAGAAGGAGAACCTGCAGCCCGTGACGTCTGAACCATTGTAGATGTTCTCCGCCTGCATCCGGCCGTGGTGCGACTCGACGATGCTGCGGCACAGATTGAGGCCCATGCCCATGCCTTCCTGCTTGGTGGAGAAGAAGGCCTCGAACAGGCGCTCCAGCACCTCGGGCGCCAGGCCCTTGCCGGTGTCCAGCACCGAAAATTCGACCACCTCGCGCTCCTCGATGGTCTTGGGCACCACGCGCAGCTCCACGCTGCGGCCCGCCGTCGGGCGGTTGGCGTGCTGTATGGCCTCGGCGCCGTTCTTCATCAGGTTCACCAGCACCTGCTCGATGAGGATGGTGTCGGCCATCACGGGCGGCAGGCGCGCGGCGATGTACAGCGTCAGGCGCACATGGTGGCGGCGCAGCTCGATGTCGGCCAGCTCCACGGCCTCGGTCACCATCGAGTGCACATCGGCCAGGGCCCGGTTGGGCTCGCTCTTCTTCACGAAGGCGCGGATGCGCTGGATGATCTGTCCGGCGCGCTGCGCCTGGTGGGCGGTCTTCTGCAGGGCGGTGAGCAGGGCTTCCTCGGTCAGCTGCCCGCTCTGGATGCGCGAGACCATGCCGCTGCAGTAGTTGTTGATGGCCGTGAGCGGCTGGTTGAGCTCGTGCGCCACGCTGGACGCCATCTCGCCCATGGTGATCAGGCGGCTGACGGACTGCGCCCGCTCGGCCTGGCGCGAAGCCTGCTCTTCAGCCTGGCGGCGCGGGGTGATGTCGGTGGCGATCACCATTTGTGCCAGGCGCCCGTCCACCCAGTTCAGGTAGCGCGAGCGCACCTCCAGCCACTTGCCCAGGTCGGGCAGGTAGATCTCGGCGTTTTCGGTGCGGGCGCTGGTCAGCGTGTCGGTCGGCAGGCCCATCAGGCCGTCCTCGTCGTCCACGCCCGTCGAAGTGCTGCCCGCCACCGGCACCACGCCGGCCTGGGCCACCAGCTGCAGGTGGCCGCCGGTCTGCGAGCCGAACCATTGGCGGTACAGCTTGTTGGCAAACAGCAGTTCCTCGCTGCCCAGCGGCGCCACGGACACCGAGGCATCGAGCGATTCGAGCACGATGGTGAAGCGCTCGTGCGACGCCGAGAGCTGCTCGCGCACCCGGTTGGGCTCGGTGATGTCGGTCATCGACGTCATCCAGCCGGTCTGGTGGCCGTGGGCGTCGATCAGTGGCGATACGTACAGGCGTGCATCGAACAGCGTGCCGCTCTTGCGCCGCACCCGCACCTGGAAGCCGCCGACGATGGTCTTGCCGCTCAGTTCGTCGCGCAGCTTGGCGTGCAGGGCCTCGTGGTCCGAGTCGGGCCAGTAGGGGAAGGGCGCCTTCAGGCCCACCAGCTCGGCCTCGCTCCAGCCCGTCATCTGGCAGAAGGCGGCGTTCACGTAGGTGATGCGGCCCTCCATGTCCAGCGCGCGCATGCCGGTGAGGATGGAGTTCTCCATCGCCCGGCGGAAATTGGTTTCGGCCACCAGGGCCTGCTGGGCCTGCATGCGCCGGCGCGTGTGGCGCCAGGTGGCGATCAGCATCCAGGCCGTCATGGCGCTGAGCGTGCCCACCAGCCAGAACAGGCCGCTGCCCACCACCCCCAGCGAGGTGCGGTAGGCCTGGGCGCGCAGCACCAGCCCGTTGCCCACGGGCGAGACTGGCACCTCGTACTCATTGGCGCGCGGGCTCCAGGGCAGCAACTGCGTGGCCGGGTTGCGCGGGCCCAGAGGGGTGCCGGCAAGCACCTGGTTCTTGCTGTCCAGCAGCGTCACGGCGTAGCGCGCCAGCACCTCGGTGGGCGTGCCGTAGCGCAGCAGGCTGTCGATGGAGTATTCGCCCAGCACCACGCCGCTGAACTTGCCCTGGTTGTTCAGTGGCACCTGCAGTTGCAGCAGGGGAGTGATGTCGCCCGCCGTTGCGGCCGGCTGGGCATACACGGGCTGCTGCAGGTCGCGCGCCAAGCCATAGGTGTCGGCCGTGTCGCCGGCCTTGAGCACCTCGCCGGCAATGCGCAGCTCGCTGCTGGCCAGGGTGGGTGCCGCGTGGCTGGCGCGGATGCGGCGGCGCTCGTCGATCCAGGTGATGGCCTGCAGCTCGGGGTATTGGCTGATCAGCGTCTCGGCCCGGCTCACGAACTCGGATTTTTCGAGCTCCTGGTTGGACAGGTCGCGCGCAATGCGCATCAGTTGCTCCTGCCGCTCCAAGAGGCGCAGGCGCACCCGCTGCTGGGCGTATTCCACGTCACGGCGCAGGGCTTCCTGCTCGCGCTCGGCCTCTTCGGCGCGCAGGTACCAGAAGGCGGCCACGATGGCCGCCAGGAACATCAGCACCGCCGCCAGCGGCGCAAGTGCAGCAAACCGGTCCTGCCGGGTGGGCGAGAGGCTGCGCCACCACTTGCGCCACCAGCGCGCAGGGGCCGCGATGGGCGAAACCGTGGTGGGGGGCGCTGGGTCGGTGGGATGCATGTCCCTCAAGTGTAGAGGAGGCGCACACCTGGTAACGGACAGCAGGGACAAACCTGTCCACGATCCCTTGCAGTGTGTTTTTCGGACAGGCTGGGGATCATTTGCGAACGCTCGTTCTTGTGCGTTTGCAGCAAATTCTCATAATATGATATCAATGGGCACCATTTGAAATTCGCAAAAAGTTGTGCGAAACTAGGGGCAGTGTTCTAAATTGCTGCCACACCTATAGGAGACAAAGCATGTCAGCTCAGCCCGACCCTCAGGCCGCTTTTGGCCTCGGTACCGACGTCGATCAGCAGGAAACCCGCGAATGGATGGATGCGCTGTCCGCCGTGATCGACAAAGAGGGCCCCGAGCGTGCCCATTTCCTGCTGGAACAGCTTCTCGAGCACGCGCGCCAGAGCAGCATCGACATGCCGTTCTCGGCCAATACGGCCTACGTGAACACCATCGAGGCGGATCAGGAGGCCCATTGCCCCGGCAACATCGCCATTGAAAAGCGCCTGCGCGCCTACATGCGCTGGAACGCCATGGCCATGGTCGTGCGCGCCAACCGCCTGAACCCCGCCGACGGCGGCGACCTGGGCGGCCACATCGGCTCGTTCGCATCGGTGGCCAGCATGTTCGGCGCCGGCTTCAACCATTTCTGGCATGCGGCCAGCGAAGACCATGGCGGCGACCTGCTGTACATCCAGGGCCACAGCTCGCCCGGCATCTACGCCCGCGCCTACCTCGAAGGCCGCCTGAACGAAGAGCAGCTCGACAGCTTCCGCCAGGAAGTGGATGGCAAGGGCCTGTCGAGCTACCCGCATCCCAAGCTGATGCCCGAGTTCTGGCAGTTCCCCACGGTGTCGATGGGTCTGGGCCCGCTGATGGCCATCTACCAGGCGCGCTTTCTCAAGTACCTGCACGCCCGTGGCATCGCCAACACCGAAAACCGCAAGGTCTGGGTGTTCTGCGGCGACGGCGAGATGGACGAACCCGAATCGCTGGGCGCCATCGGCCTGGCCGCGCGTGAAAACCTGGACAACCTGGTCTTCGTGATCAACTGCAACCTGCAGCGCCTGGACGGCCCGGTGCGCGGCAACGGCAAGATCGTGCAGGAGCTCGAAAGCGAGTTCCGCGGCAGCGGCTGGAACGTCATCAAACTGCTGTGGGGCAATGGCTGGGACACCCTGCTGGCCCGCGACAAGACCGGCAAGCTCAAGCAACTGATGATGGAGACGCTGGACGGCGACTACCAGGCCATGAAGGCCAATGACGGCGCCTTCGTGCGCAAGAACTTCTTCGGCCGCCATCCCGAGACGCTTAAGCTCGTCGAGCACATGACCGACGACGAGATCTTCGAGCTGCGCCGTGGTGGCCATGAGCCCGCCAAGGTCTACGCCGCCTTCCACGCTGCCAACGCGCACAAGAACCAGCCCACCGTGCTGCTGGTCAAGACCGTCAAGGGCTACGGCATGGGCAAGGCCGGTGAGGGCAAGAACACCGTGCACCAGACCAAGAAGCTCTCGGACGAGGACATCAAGTACATCCGCGACCGCTTCAGCATCCCGATCCCGGACAGCCAGCTGGCCGACATCCCGTACTACAAGCCAGCCGACGACACGCCGGAAATGCAGTACCTGCAAGAGCGCCGCAGGGCCCTGGGCGGCTACCTGCCCAAGCGCCTGCCCAAGGCCGAAGAGAGCTTCACCGTGCCCTCGCTCGACACCTTCAAGGCAGTGCTCGAACCCACGGCCGAAGGCCGCGAGATCTCCACCACCCAGGCCTACGTGCGCTTCATCACGCAGCTGCTGCGCGACCAGGCCCTGGGCCCGCGCGTGGTGCCCATCCTGGTGGACGAGGCCCGCACCTTCGGCATGGAAGGCCTGTTCCGCCAGATCGGCATCTACAACCCCAAGGGCCAGCTGTACACCCCGGTCGACCGCGACCAGGTGATGTACTACCGTGAAGACAAGGCCGGCCAGATCCTGCAGGAAGGCATCAACGAAGCCGGCGGCATGGCCAGCTGGATCGCAGCCGCCACCAGCTACAGCACCAACAACCGGATCATGATCCCGTTCTACGTGTACTACTCGATGTTCGGCTTCCAGCGCATCGGCGACCTGGCCTGGGCAGCGGGCGACATGCAGGCCCGCGGCTTCCTGCTGGGCGGCACCTCCGGGCGCACCACGCTCAACGGCGAAGGCCTGCAGCACGAAGACGGCCACAGCCACATCCTGGCCGGCACCATCCCCAACTGCGTGAGCTACGACCCGACCTTCGCCCACGAAGTCGGCGTGATCATGCACCATGGCTTGAAGCGCATGGTCGAGCGCCAGGAAAACGTCTTCTACTACATCACGCTGCTCAACGAGAACTACCCCATGCCCGGCCTGCAGCCCGGCACGGAAGAGCAGATCATCAAGGGCATGTACCTGTGCAAGCAGGCGCCCGCCCTGGCCGCCGATGCACCCACCGTGCAACTGCTGGGCAGCGGCACCATCCTGCGCGAATCTTTCTTTGCCCAGGAACTGCTGGAAAAGGACTGGGGCGTGGCCGCCGGCATCTGGAGCTGCCCGAGCTTCAACGAACTGGCCCGCGACGGCCAGGACGTGGAGCGCTGGAACCTGCTGCACCCGACCGAAACGCCACGTGTCTCCTTTGTGGCCGAGCAACTGGGCAAGACCGCGGGCCCCGTGGTCGCCTCCACCGACTACATGAAGAACTATGCGGACCAGATCCGCTCGTTCATCCCTGCCGGTCGCACCTACAAGGTGCTCGGTACCGACGGCTTTGGCCGCAGCGACTTCCGCAGCAAGCTGCGTGAGCACTTCGAGATCAACCGCCACTACATTGTCGTCGCGGCCCTGAAGGCGCTGTCCGAAGAAGGCAAGGTGCCCGCAGCCAAGGTGGCCGAGGCCATCGCCAAGTACAACATCCAGGCCGACAAGGTCAACCCGCTGTACGCTTAAAAGAACCGGAGACAACAATGGCATTGGTAGACATTCAAGTTCCGGACATCGGAGACTTCGACGAAGTCGGCGTGATCGAATTGCTGGTCAAACCCGGCGACACGGTCAAGGCCGAGCAGTCGCTGATCACGGTCGAATCCGACAAGGCCTCGATGGAGATCCCGTCGAGCCACGCTGGCGTGGTCAAAGAGGTCAAGGTCGCCATCGGCGACAAGATCCAGCAGGGCTCCGTGGTGCTCACGCTGGAAGTGGCGGGCGAAGCGGCCGCGCCTCCCGCTGCTGCTGCACCCGCGCCAGCCGCCGCGTCCCCCGCACCGGCCCCTGCCGCTGCAGCGCCCGCCCCAGCGGCGGCCGCCCCTGCAGCAGCTTCGGGCCCGGTGGAAGTGCGCGTGCCCGACATCGGCGACTTCAAGGACGTGGCCGTCATCGAGATGCTGGTTAAGGTGGGTGACACCATCAAGCTTGAGCAGTCGCTCTTTACCGTCGAATCCGACAAGGCCTCCATGGAGATTCCTTCGCCCGCCGCCGGCGTGCTCAAGGAACTCAAGGTCAAGATCGGCGACACCGTGAACATCGGCGACCTGATCGCCGTGCTCGAAGGCGCTGCCCCGGTTGCAGCCGCGCCCGCACCGGCACCCGCCGCTGCACCTGCTGCTGCAACGCCAGCGCCGGCGCAGGCCGCAGCGGCCCCAGCCCCAGCCCCTGCAGCTGCCGCTGTTGCAGTGCCGGCCCACCAGCCAGGCGCCCCGACCACGGGCCTGCCCCACGCCTCACCCTCCGTGCGCAAGTTCGCCCGCGAACTCGGTGTGCCGCTTGGAGAAGTCAAGGGCACCGGCACCAAGGGCCGCATCAGCCAGGACGACGTGCAGGCCTTCACCAAACAGGTGATGAGCGGCGCCACCCAGACCAAGGCCCAGGCGGCCAAGGCGCCTGCAGGCGGCGGTGGTGGTTCCGGCGCAGGCCTGGACCTGCTGCCATGGCCCAAGGTCGACTTCAGCAAGTTCGGCGCCGTCGAGCGCAAGGACCTCTCGCGCATCAAGAAGATCAGCGGCGCCAACCTGCACCGCAACTGGGTGATGATCCCCCACGTCACCAACAACGACGAGGCCGACATCACCGAGCTCGAAGCCTTCCGCGTCTCCACCAACAAGGAGAACGAGAAGAGCGGCGTCAAGGTGACCATGCTGGCCTTCGTGATCAAGGCCGTGGTGGCCGCGCTCAAGAAGTTCCCCGAGTTCAACACCAGCCTGGACGGCGACACCCTGGTCTACAAGCAGTACTACAACATCGGCTTTGCGGCGGACACGCCCAATGGCCTGGTGGTGCCCGTGCTCAAGGATGCCGACAAGAAGGGCATCATGCAGATCAGCACGGAAATGGGAGACCTCGCCAAGAAGGCCCGCGACGGCAAGCTCGGCTCGGCCGACATGCAGGGCGGCTGCATGTCCATCAGCTCGCTGGGCGGCATTGGCGGCACGCACTTCACCCCCATCATCAACGCGCCCGAAGTGGCCATCCTGGGCCTGTCCAAAGGCCAGATGAAGCCGGTGTGGGACGGCAAGCAGTTCGTGCCGCGCCTGGTGCTGCCGCTGTCGCTGTCGTACGACCACCGCGTGATCGACGGTGCCAGCGCTGCGCGCTTCAATGCCTATCTGGGCCAGGTGCTGGCGGACTACCGCCGCATCCTGCTGTAACGAGGAGACCCTGGTATGGCAATCATTGATATCAAGGTTCCGGACATCGGCGACTTCGACGAAGTCGGCGTCATCGAAGTGCTGGTCAAGCCCGGCGACACCATCAAGGCCGAGCAGAGCCTGATCACCGTGGAGTCCGACAAGGCCTCCATGGAGATCCCCTCCAGCCACGCTGGCGTGGTCAAGGAGCTCAAGGTCAAGATCGGTGACAAGGTCGCGCAAGGCGCCGTGGTGCTGACGCTGGAGGCAGCGGACGCAGGTGCCGCCGCTCCCGCACCGGCGGCTGCGCCTGCAGCAGCAGCCCCGGCTCCGGCCGCCTCGGCAACCCCTGCCGCACCC
The DNA here is from genome assembly GCF_964253305.1 of Acidovorax sp. LjRoot66. NCBI lineage: Bacteria > Pseudomonadati > Pseudomonadota > Betaproteobacteria > Burkholderiales > Comamonadaceae > Acidovorax > Acidovorax sp. LjRoot66. The sequence continues at coordinate 4,128,610 of NZ_CAXUQU020000001.1, read as the reverse complement.
GCACCCCAGGCATCAAGCTTTGGAGGCACGGCCGACTTCGAGTGCGACCTGCTCGTGCTCGGCGCCGGCCCCGGCGGCTACAGCGCAGCGTTTCGCGCGGCAGATCTCGGCCTGAAGGTCGTGCTGGTCGAGCGCTACGCCACCCTGGGCGGCGTTTGCCTGAACGTGGGTTGCATCCCCTCCAAGGCACTGCTGCACGTGGCGGCTGTCATGGACGAAGTGAGCCACATGGCCGACCTGGGCGTGAGCTTCGGCGATCCCACCCTGGACATCGACAAGCTGCGCGGTCACAAGGAAAAGGTCATCGGCAAGCTGACCGGCGGCCTGGCCGCCATGGCCAAGATGCGCAAGGTCACCACCGTGCGCGGCCTGGGCCAGTTCGTCGGTGCCCACCACCTCGAAGTGGAAGAAACCAGCGGCGCCACCGGCCAGGAGAAGACGGGCACCAAGAAGGTCATCGCCTTCAAGAACGCCATCATCGCCGCCGGCAGCCAGGCCGTGCGCCTGCCCTTCATGCCCGACGATCCGCGCGTGGTGGATTCCACCGGCGCGCTGGAGTTGAAGGAAGTGCCCAAACGCATGCTCATCCTGGGCGGCGGCATCATCGGCCTGGAAATGGGCACTGTGTACAGCACCCTGGGCGCGCGCCTTGATGTGGTGGAAATGATGGACGGCCTGATGCAGGGCGCAGACCGCGACCTCGTCAAGGTCTGGCAGAAGATGAACGCCAAGCGCTTCGACAACATCATGCTCAAGACCAAGACGGTGGGGGCCAAGGCCACGCCCGAAGGCATCGAGGTGACGTTTGCCGCGGCGGAAGAGGGCGGCACCGCGCCGGCTCCCCAGGTCTATGACCTGGTGCTCCAGGCCGTGGGCCGCACCCCCAACGGCAAGAAGATCGCTGCCGACAAGGCAGGCGTCTCGGTCACCGACCGCGGCTTCATCAACGTCGACATCCAGATGCGCACCAACGTGCCGCACATCTTCGCCATCGGCGACATCGTGGGCCAGCCCATGTTGGCGCACAAAGCGGTGCACGAAGCGCATGTGGCGGCGGAAGTCATCGCTGGCGAGATCCAGGGCAACAAGGAGCTGGCCAGCGCCGCCTTCAACGCCCGCGTGATCCCGAGCGTCGCCTACACCGACCCCGAAGTGGCATGGGTGGGCCTCACCGAAGACCAGGCCAAGGCCCAGGGCATCAAGGTCAAGAAGGGCCTGTTCCCGTGGACGGCCTCGGGCCGCGCCATCGCCAACGGCCGCGACGAGGGCTACACCAAGCTCCTGTTCGACGACAGCCCCGAGGCCCATGGCCACGGCAAGATCCTGGGCGGCGGGATCGTGGGCACCCACGCCGGCGACATGATCGGCGAGATCGCGCTGGCCATCGAGATGGGCGCGGACGCGGTGGACATCGGCAAGACCATCCACCCGCACCCCACGCTGGGAGAAAGCATCGGCATGGCGGCGGAGATTGCGCACGGTAGCTGCACGGATGTGCCGCCGCAGAAGAAGTAAACAAGCTGCTCAAGCAAAGCCGCGCATGCCTTCGGGCCTGCGCGGCTTTTTTTAATTGAGTTTTAAATCTTAAGCGCGCTGCTTTATTTTCTGTAAGCTTTTAAAAACCTTGCATAGGTGTAATTTTTTGTTTGTAAAAAATATTTCGCTATGTTAAAAAATATGTGAATTCATGCTGCCCCGGGCAATGCGAGATGAATCTTATGCGGCGTTAAATCTAATTAATAGGAGAATTTGCGATGGTTAATTCATATGAACTGAGCAGACTTGATCCATATGCGTTTGAGAACTTAGTCAATCTTCTTGCATTGAAAGTTCTTGGTGCTGGCTCTTCGGGTTTTGGTCCTGGAGCTGATGGAGGCCGTGATGGGATTTTTCAAGGCGAAGCTCTTTACCCGTCTTCTTCAGAGCGCTGGAAAGGAATGTGGTATATCCAATCAAAGTTCCACTCACCACATCTTTCGACTGATCCACATAAATGGTTGATAGAAAAAGTTCGAGTTGAGATAGAGTCATTTAATAATTCTAATGGCGATAGAGTTTGGCCAAACAATTGGATTATTGCAACTAACATAGACCCGAGTGGAAAGCCTAATACTGGAAGCTATGATGCAATAGTAAAAATGGTTTCTTCTGCTGCTAGTGGGGTCAATTTTTCTATCTGGGGTGGTGCTAAGATACTTGGATTTCTTAGTAATTATCCAGATATTGCGCGTCAATATGCCCATTTTATAACGCCAGGTCAAATAATTGCGCAATTGTATTCAAATCTTTTGGATCAAAGTGCGTCACTTGAGACGGTCATTCGATATTTAATTGCAACTCAGTTCTCTGAGCAAATTTACACCAAACTCGATCAAGCAGGATCCTCTGCAGACACTCGCCCAGGAGTTCATCATTTATTCATTGATTTGCCTTTTTCTGTTGAAGGAAAAGAGCTTGAAGGAATGGCTCTCGATCATTTGTGCCGCGCGGCTGCGCAGCCTCAAAGACATTCAATCGTAAGTAAACATTCGTCAGTATGGAGAGATTGGAATAAAAACCCACAAAATGCCCGGGTAGCTTTGCTAAAAGGTGGGCCAGGACAGGGGAAATCAACCGTGGGGCAGTACTTTAGCCAAATACAACGCGCGGCACTTCTTTTGTCAGATAATGCCCCTTTCGTGGTAGAAAAGGTTAAAAGATTTGCATTGGAAGTCGAGGTGGAGGCGAAGAAAATTGGAGCGTGGCCCGCTGCCCCAAGAATACCAATATTCATTGAGTTAAAAGAGTACGCTCACTGGTTTGGGCAAAAAAATGATAATGAAGCCCGAGGGGTTTTGAGTTATTTGGCTAATAGAATATCAGTCAAAGTTGACCAAACAGTGTTGTCGTCTACGCTAAGGAAAGCCATTGCAATTCAGAGTTGGTTTGTACTTTTCGACGGGCTAGATGAAGTTCCTAACGATGTTAAGGATTTGGTTGCTGATGAAGTGACAAATTTTGTGAATGAAACATTAATTCACGATGATTCCGATGTTTTGGTATTGTGCACTTCTCGACCACAAGGTTACTCCGGTCAGTTCTCAGCATTGGATGGTCCGGTTTTAAATCTTAAGAAGCTTGAATTGGATACTGCAATTAAATGTGCAGCGCCAGTGGTGAGATATGACCGTAGTGAAGATGAGGGCACTCGTTCACTTGAACTGTTAACATCAGCAGCAGCTTCGCAAAGTGTTCGTCAGCTAATGACTACGCCGTTGCAGGCGCACATTATGGCTGTTGTGGTTAGGGATGGAGGGCGTCCTCCAGAGTTAAGATGGGCGCTATTTGAAAATTTCTACCAAATTATGAAGAAGCGCGAGAGCTTAAAAAATGTTCATAATGCAAGAATTTCAAAACTATTGAGAGAAGACGATAGGCTTTTGCGTACGGTTCATACGCGGCTTGGTTTCGTTTTGCACGCTCGAGCGGAGAGAAGCGATGGGGCTCAAACCACATTGAGTAAAGATGAATTTCGTATACTTGTAACTCAAGTGGTTGAAAAGCTATCTGATGAAAATACAAAAAACACCGTGGATGTAGTTATGGAGGCAATGACGGAACGACTCGTATTAGTTAGTACTCCTGAGAATGGGGAGCACGTAAGATTTGATATAAGGCAACTTCAGGAATTTTTTGCTGCGGAATTTTTATATGATGCGGTCTCTCCAGAAGTATTGGAAAGTAGAGTTGAAACTGTGGGAGGGGATTCGCATTGGCTTGAGGTCATGCATTTTCTTTTGAGCGCCTTGGTAGAAAATAGAAGAACGACGGAATTGTCAGTAGTTTTGAAAGTGCTTGAGAGGCTAAATGAAGGAGGGCAGGATGGGGAAGGTCGAATATTTTATAGAAAAATGGCGAGAGGTACGGTCTTAGGAATTAGATTGCTTATTGAAGGTGTTTTGGAGCAAGATAAGCGAGATCGCCTAAAATTTAAATCTCTTTTCGAGCCTGTTGGCGGTCTTATAGATGTCGATCTTTTTAGTGCTCTTAAAAATGTTCGTGCACCGAATTCAAAAGCCTGGCTTATAAGCATATTGTATGAAAAAGTTGCTGAAGCTAATTTTTTCGAATCAATAGGCGCAATTATTTTGCTAGGTTGGTTACTGCCTGACGAACACCCTCTTTTTTTAAAGCTTGTTCAAAAATTTCGAGGTTTGCCTGCTTCTTATCAGCGTGAGGCATTAACTGCTTGGAGTGTGCCTGATTATGGTAAATATCGCTCAAAATATGCCCAGCATTTGAGTTTGTGGGTGGTGGTTTCAATACTTTCAATTGCCAATTCTGAGTCTGATTGGGATGGATTGTCATTAGAAGGCAAGACGGAGCTTACATCTATCTTAAAAGAGCAATTTGAAAAAATACCTGCGGCCGCTGAAAAAATAGGCCTAGATGAAAAGCTGGCGAAACTAATTCATGCTGTTTTTGAGGAGTCTGCAGATGAGGATGAAAATTTGTTTCCTCCCGAGCACTTTGGAATTGTAAAGGCTTCTCGCCTTAAACACAATTTGATAACTGGATCATTGCCGCTGAAGGTTGAGGGTGCATGGATCGATGATGAGGCGTATGATTCAGCTGGAGTTATCAAGCTTATTATTTCAATAATTAGATTTTCTAGAAATATAAATTTCGATAATTTTAAAGATGTGCTGATACTAATTCCCGTGGAAAACGATCGATTGTTATCGGCCGTCCCCGATTGGTTGATTGGGCTTTTTCCATGCAGAGGTGCGCATTTTTATTATCCGTATGATTGCTCTCATCTTCGTTCATTGGATTCTGTGAGTTTTGATGATTTCTTTAATTTGGAGAATTTAAAAAAATGGCCAGCCTTTGTTATTGGTGGAATTTTTATTCAAGGTGCATCTGGCAACGATAGAGAAGGATGGCTGAAATTATTTGAGCATTTCCCATTTATTGCGCTGAGTCTTCTTTTTCCAAACAATGGCGTGGAGTCTTTTGGCGTGACGAAGGAGCAGAATGAAGAAAATTTGAAATTGATCGAAAATGCTTTAACGAGTTCCAGTCGTTTTGCAAAAATGTATTTCCTTCATTGGGGCAAATTCTATGTGGAAAATATTGATATTTTTAATAAATTAAAAAATCTTACTCTTGTCGCTCAGAGTCGACCTGATGATGAGGTCTTCGGTGTCGATGAGCTTATTCCCTTTCCATTAAATGAAGATGAAGATGAAATGGTTTGTCTATTGGCGAAGGGGGTGACCTCTTTTCAGATTTCCCAATCTGATGGAGATTGGGCTGAAAGAAAAAGAAAATTATCTACCTTTCTTAGTGGTTTCCAGCTTTCAAGAGAAAAGCTGCAAAAAATGATTAACAACCATAAGTACTCTGCGGACTACAGAGCCTCCGCTCAATTATTATATATTGTTTGCGGAGATCCGCATGAATTTAGGAGGAGACTTTTGGTTGCAATAAGCAATATTTCTGAAATTAAAAATTTTGTTAATTCGACAACATCGACATGGTATGTAAATGGACTGTGTGAATTAATGATAAATGAGATTAATGAAAATTCGGAAGGTGCAATTTCTCTTGTCACTGAGTTATTGCTAATTGCGCGAGAAAAAATTGAAATTCGTTATGCCATTGCTAAAGTGTTAGGCGTTTGGCGAGAAGTGTCTTATTCCCCTGTTCAGAAATCAAATAGTCTGCAAAAATGGCTTGATGAATAATTGGAGCTGGGGGAAGGTTTTCATTTAGCCGGCTAGGTTGAAAGTGCAACTTCTAAGGTATCCGAGGCAATAACGTGGCTTGTGGCTTGTGGCTTATGAGCCGATCCTCTATCGTTGCTTCCATGAGCACCATCGTCCAGATCTTCGACCGCATCACGGCCACCGACGTGCCCACCGCCGTGGCCGCGTGCAAGCGCGACCAGGCGGCCACGCCTCGGGTCGTGGCCATGCTCGAGCAGTTTTTGCGCGAGGTGCAGTGCTACTACCCGCCGGCAGCCGGTGCCAACGGTGTGGACCAGCCCCTGATCTGGACCGAGGGCCTGCCGTTCGGCCCGCTGGACCACTGGCCCCTCAATCTGGGTGTGGATGTGCAGGCGCTGGATGCCACCGTCCTGTCCACCCTGGGCCATGTGGCGGCTGATGCCGGGCTGCAATTGTTCGAGCCACAGAGTGCAGCGCTGTACCGGCTGGACCGCCAGGTGGTCTACGCCAACGGCACGGTCGAGCCCTTTGCCGAGCGTTCCCTGCGGGTGGAGCCGCCCAAGGTGCAGGCAGCGCCCGGCAGCTTTGCCCCGGCGCGGGTACCCCACAGCCTGGATGTGCTGTGCGGCGCGCTGATGGAGCGGCTCGCGCCGCTGGGTTTCGAGGTGCACCCCCATCCGGTGAACTCACGCGCGCGCCTGGTGCAGCGCAGCCATGGCCCCACGGTGCAGGCATTTTTCATACAGGTGCAGCCGGAACATGACCGGCAGTACATCCATTGCTCCGTGAACTGGTGGCTGCCCAGCGTGCGCGAGGCCTGGCTGGCGCGCCTGGACGAGATCGGCGGGCCAGAACTGCGCAGCCGCATCAAGGCCTTCATCCCCGACTACGAACGCAGCCTGAACGATTTTCAGCAGATTCCCTGGCACCGCAACCCGCGTCTGGGCCAGAACGATCTGCGCAGCGAGCACGACCTGGGCGACTATGCCAAGGCCCTGGCCTTCTGGGCCGCCGAGCGCGCCATCCTCTGGCAGGATGCGCCCAAGGACATGGCGGCCCTGGGCAAGCTGCTGCTCTCGGTCGACCAGGTCAGCCGCGTGCTCAAGGACGGTGAGAGCGGAGTGCACGGCCTGTTCACCCTGCAGGAGCAGATGGCCCTGCTGGTGCTGGCACTGCACTGCAAGACCCCCCTGCGCGAGGTGTGGATTGAAACCCTGCGCCACCGCCAGCGCGTGACGCAGCACGTGCAGTGGAAGCCCGTCAGCGGCAACGATGGCAATGCCTTGTTCGACGCGATTCTCCAAAGCCTGATCGAGCGGCCTCCTGTGCTGGGCGCCTGATCCAGCCAACTTTTTGCATGATTTCCGACAACGACATTGAAGCCCGCGCCTGGAACCTGGTGCACGCCTACCTGGCCGATGCCTCTCCCGCTGCATGGCATGTGTTCGCCGCGCGCTCCAACTACGACGGCAACAAGCAGGCCCTGCGCTGGCTGCTCGACCAGCCCACGCTGGACCGGGGCACTGCATTGCTCATCTACTGGTACCTGGGGGCTGCCTGGCATGTGCAATTCACCTCGGCGGACCAGGCGTTGAGCCCCGAAACCTTCACGCTGCTGCGCCTGATCGAGGAGCGCTATGCGGAGGGTTTTTATCAAGCCGGCAATATCTGGTTCGACCCGCACACCTCCGAAGGCGGCCGGCCCGATGACTACCCCAAGGTGCCGGTGGTGCGGCCTGTGCCAGCCATCATGCTGGAGCCGGTCAACGGCAGCGAGTTGGTCGAGGTCTCCGAAGACCCGGAGGGCTTTGACGAAGGGCTCCCACTGAGCGTGGCGGTGGCGCTGTATGCGTTGTTCGAGGAGAACGAAGACTGACAACGTCCTCCGGTTCAGCGTCCCGGGCCTTCGATTGTGTCGCTGTCTGCGCGGTGTGAGCCCACCCCGACACCCAGGGCCATGCCGCCCATGCCGGCCCCGCCGGAGCCTCCACCGCCTGCACCCCCTCCACGCCCGCCGCCGGCCTCGGCATTGCCTGCGCCTCCCGCTCGCTTGCCCGCCGCCCCGCCACTTGCGGCCGGGCGCAGAGGGCCCTGGTTGGGTATGGTCACTGCAGCCGGGATGGGCTCCAGGTCCAGCGCCGAGCGTATGAAGTGGCGCAGCGACACGACCAGCTGCGCGGTCTCGATGCTGCGGCCGGCCACCATGTCCTGCGCGGCCTTGGCGGCCAGTTCCACCTGTTCCTCGGTGCCGAGCAGGATCACGTCGGACAGGGCGGCCTCCACCGCATCGCGCATGCGGCGCTGGCGTTCGGTGCTGGTGAGGGTCGGAGAGGGCAGGTCCGATTCCTCCGCTTCGGATGCATCGGTTTCCTGTGGGGTGGCCATCGCCATCTGCACGGCACTGTCATGCACCTGCTGGCGCCGCAGGTCGCGCATGTGCGTGGGGTGCACCTGCAACTGCCCGGTGAAGGATCCACCCAGTGTCTTGTACGCAGCGATCAGCGTCTTGAGCCGTTCGTTGATCTGCCGGTTCTCGCGCTCGCGGCGCTTCTGGATGGTCTGCATGAACACCAGGCGCGTGCCCACCATGACCAGGGTGGCCAACAGCAGGCCCATCAGTGTGGTGAGCAGGGTGGACCAGGAGGTGAAGTCGAGAAGGTTGCGCATGCGGAAAGCTGAGGGCGAACGGTGCGCCCATCCTAAAGGCAAGCCGGCTGCCGCCCTGTAGGCCGGCGCCCCAGCCAGCCCCATGGATGCTTTGCGAAGGGCGCAGGTCGTCACCCCCCCCGGTTCTCAATCGGCCGTCAGCCCCAGGCGCTTCACAACGGGTTCCCAACGGGCCATTTCCTGGGTCAGCGTCGTCTGCGCCTGCGCGCTGGTGGTCCCCAGGGCCGTCACATCGCTCTTTTGCAGCTTGGCACGCACCTCCGCCAGTTTCATCACCTCCTGCGCCCGTTTCGCCAGTTCGGCGATGACGGCGGGCGGCGTGCCCTTGGGGGCCTGCAGCACCAGCCGGAAGCTCACGTCCAGGCCTGGCTGCTTCAGGGCCTGGGCCAGCGTGGGAACTTCGGGCGCCAGCGGCGATGGCGTGGCCGAGGAGACGGCCAGTGCCGTGAGCTTGCCGGCCCGCACATGCGGCAGCACGGTGGGCGTGGCGAGGAAGCCGCATTGCACTTCGCCGGCCAGCACCGCCTGCGTAGCGGGCGCGGGCCCGCGGTAGGGGATGTGCTCCATGCGTGCGTGCGCCGCATCCAGGAACATTTCGGTCGCCAGGTGCCCGGGCACCCCCGGTCCACCGGATCCGTAGAGGATGCGCTCGGTCTTGCTCTTGGCCACCAATTCGCTGACCGTCTTCACACCCACCGAAGGGTGGCACACCAGCATCTGCGAAAAGCTGCCGATGATGGAAACGTTCACCAGATCGGCCTTGGGATCGAAATCGCGGTTCTTGTAGATATGCGGGTTGACCGTGAGCACGGTGTCCGGGCTGAGGACCAGGGTGGCGCCGTCGGGTTCCGCCTTGGCTGCCGCGATGGCGGCCAGGTTGTTGCCGGCACCGGGGCGGTTGTCCACGATCACGGGTTGCTTGACCAGCTTGCCCAGTTGGTCGGCGAACAGCCGCGCCGTGATGTCCGACGGGGCGCCGGGCGGCGAGCCCACGAAAAGGCGCACGGGTCCGGCGGGCCAGGCCTGTGCCAGCGCGGCGCAGGGCGCCAGCGCAATGAGGCCGATGGCACCGGCGCTGCGGATCGTCTTGAAAATGCCCATGGTTACTCCTTGTCGAAGCTCAGTACATCAGCTGGCCGCGGCGGTTCACGACGCCGATGTCCACCCACTGCGTGCCGATGTTCTGGCCATCGGTGAAATCGAGCGGCAGGCCCCCCAGGTCCATGCGCAACTGACGCAGCGCGGCCGTTACCTTCTCGGGCGTGGGGGATGCGCCAGCGCGAGAGATGGCCTCCACTGCGACCTGGGCGGCCACGTAGCCGGTCAGGTGCGGGTTGGACGGCTCGGATTTCGGATAGTGGATGCGCATTGCGGCACGGAAGTCCCGCGTCAGGCGGGTCTTGTCGGCAGAGGCATTGGGCAGCACCTGCGCCACCCCCACGCCGATGGCCGATTCCAGTGGCGTCTTTTCAATGATGGCTTCTGCCGGCACGTAGGACATGCCATAGATCGGCGTGCGGTCAGAGGCTGCACGCACGTCGCGAACCAGCGCCGCGCCGCTGTTGCGCACCAGCACCATCACATAGGCCTGCGCGCCTGTTGCCTGCAGCTGTTTGGCCGTGGCCGCGAGCTGCTCCCCGACCGGCGGCACGGGCACGCGGCCGACGACCTCGAGCTTGAGCTGTGCAGCCGCTTCATTGAAGTGGCCCAGGCCGCTCTTGCCCATGGGGTTGTCTTGGTGGGCGACCGACACCTTGCGGATACCGAGCGTGGACAGGTGCTGCAGGATGTGGCGGATCTGCGCGCGGTCGCCCGCGCTCACGTGGAAGATCCACGGGCTGCCGGGGTTGCGCATGGCCTCCGCGCCCGGGGTTGCGCCCACGGCCGGGATCTTCACGCGGTCGAGCACCTTGCTGGACTGAAGTGCCAGCACATTGGCCGAGCCGAACAGGTTGATGAAGGCCAGCGGCTTGTCGCGCGTGGCGATCATCTCGACCAAGCGCACGGTATCCTCGGGCTTGTACTGGTCGTCTTCGTGCACGAAGCGGATCTTCTGCCCGTTGACACCGCCCTTGGCATTCACGGTGTTGAAATACGCTGCGGCCCCCTCGTAGTTGCCCACGGCCGTCACGGCCAGCGGGCCCTTGGTGGGCGATACCTGGGCGATGACGATGTCCGCATGGGCAGTGGCCACCTGAAGGGCCGCGAAGAAGATGAGGGTACGAATGGGCAAGGGCTGACTCCAACGGCATAGAGAACTCTGCAGAGAATTCTTAGGCCTCAGCCGATGGTTCATCTAATGAAGAAAAGAGGAGACATTCCCTGATGTTGCGCAATCCCCGTGTGCCGGACGATTTCGTGAATTATCGATTGCTGCGGCTGTTCGCACTGGCGGGCGCACCTGTCGTGCGCCTGTGCGAAGGGCGCTACGGTGTGACACGGCGCGAATTCCGCCTGCTGTGCCTGGTGGTCGACGGCGGCCCCGTATCGCCGTCGCGCCTGAGCGAATTGGCGCACCTGGACCCGGCCCGCGCGTCGCGCGTCATCGCGGCACTGGCCAGGAAGCGGCTGGTGCGCCGCGAGGTGCAGAGTGGCGACCGCCGGTTCGCGCTCATTGCAGCCACCCGCGAAGGCGTGGCGCTGCACAAGGAGCTGTTTCCGCAGATCGCCGACATCAATCGGGGGGTGGTGTCGGTGCTCGATGCAGGGCAGGTCAAGGCGCTGGATCAGATCCTGTCGGTGCTCACGCGCCACGCCGAGGTGGTGAACAGCTCCATCGTGCTGGATGTGGGTGCGGACCGCCAGCGCGGGCGGCGCAGCCCTGATGACGACTTTGCATAGGACTGCAGGCAGGGCGGGGCGTCAGCCAGGCTTGCCCGCCGCCGGGCCCCAAGGCGCCACTGCAGCGGCGGAATCCGCCGGCTTGCTGCGCTTGCTGACCAGCAGCACCCCCGCCAGCACCAGCCCGGCGCCCGCCATCTGCCACCAGGACAGCGGTTCGTTCAGCAGCCAGCAGCCGAAGAAGATCGTCAGCATGGGCCCCAGGTTGCCGATCAGCGCGGTGCGGGCGGCGCCGATGCGGCGGATGGCGGCGGAGGTCATGAACACCGGCAGCACGGTGGAGAAGACGGCCATGCCCAGGGCATGCAGGTACACGGGCGCGGGCTGCGCCAAAGCCGCGACCGGCTGGGTCGCGATGAAGTGGGCCAGCGTGGCCACGGTGGACACCAGCATGGCCAGCGCGGTGAAGCGCGCTGCGCCCAGGGTGCGGATGGCCGGCTCGCTGCCGGCTTGGTAGAAAGCGTACGACACGGCAGAGCCGAAGACGAAGCCCGCGCCGATGAGCACGGCCCGCGCATCGCCGGCCACATGCAGGTCGTGCGCAAAGGCCAGCCCGATGCCCGCGTACGACAGCAGCAGCGAGCCGATTTCGCGCCGCGATGCCCGTTCGCCCATGAAGAGCACGCCGATCACGATGGTGAGCGTGGGGTAGGTGAACAGAATCAACCGCTCCAGGCTGGCCGTGATGTACTGCAGGCCGATGAAGTCAAGAATGCTGGCGCCGTAGTAGCCCAGCAGACCCAGCGCGATGACCAGCAGCCAGTCGCGCCTGGCCAGCGATGCCAGGCTGCGGCTGGCGCGCCAGCCGACCCAGGCAAACACCGGCAGCGAGAACGCCATGCGCAGGGCGAGCAGGGTGACCGAATCGACCGGCGTGGCCTGCGGCACGGCATAGGCCAGCTTGACGAAGATGGCCTTGAACGAGAAGCCCAGGGCGGCGAGAACGGCCAGGGCCAGGCCGATGCGTTCGGCGGGCCAGTGTTTCCAGGAAGGCATGGGGAAGTCTTGTGACATGGTGCATGCGGCTACTGCGAACGTTATGCATGCATGCGATACGGGGAGGGCAAATCGGTGAGGCCATGGTGCCCGACGATGTCGCGGTGCACAATTGCTATTCCCGCAAGCCTGCGTTCGTTTTTGCCGAACGATGGCGGGGCCTTTGTTCATGAACTACGACCTCATTGACCTGCGCCTGTTTGTCGCCATTGCCGAAGAATGCAACCTTACCCGCGGGGCTGCCCGCGCCTGCCTGGCCCCATCGTCGGCCAGCCACCGGCTGCGCCGGCTGGAAGATGTACTCCACACCACCTTGTTCGAGCGGCAGACGCGCGGCGTGCAACTCACCCGAGCCGGCGAAGCGCTGCTGCGCAATGCGCGCCAGGTGCTGGCCAGCCTGGAGCAGATGCATGCCAACCTCTCGCCCTTTGCCACCGGCATCCGCGGCCATGTGAGCCTGTGGGCCAACACGCATGCCACGCACACCTTTCTGCCGGACGATCTGGCTGGCTTTCTCAAGCAGCACCCGCAGGTCAGCGTGACACTGGAGGAGCGCACCAGTGCCGAGATCGTGGTGGCCGTGGCCAGTGGCGAGATCGAAGTGGGTGTGCTGGCGGACAGCGGCCACAGCGCGGGCGTGGAGCTGGCCCCCTACCGGCAGGACCGGCTGGTGCTGATCGTGCCCACCGGCCATGCCCTGTCGTCTCGTACGCAGGTCGGCTTTGCCGAGGTGCTGGACCACGCCTTCGTCATGCTGCACGCGGGGTCGGCCATCCACACCTTCACGATGAATACCGCCGCCGCTCTGGGCAGGCACCTGGATGTGCGCATCCAGGTGCGCAGCTTCGAGGCCGTCTGCCGCATGGTGGGCGCAGGTGTGGGCATCGGCATGGTGCCGCGCAGCGCCGTCAAGCTGGCGGGTGTTGGCGATCTGCCGGTGGTCGTGGAGATGGACGAACCCTGGGCCCGGCGCGACCTGCAGATCTGCGTGCGCAGGGGAGCAGAGCCATCGGGCTTTGCGGCCGCGCTGGTCGAGCACCTGCGCAGCAGTCGTGGCGCGCGCCAGGGGGTGTAGGTGGGTTCCGACGGCTTTGATCGGCATTGGCCCGCTTCGTGCGCCAAGGTGCCTGCGTAACCTTGAGGCCATGCAAAGCGATCCTGCTCTGCTCTACCACCCCAAGGAACCAATATGAACACCGATCAAGTCAAGGGCGCATTGAAAGAAGCAGCTGGCAAGGTTCAGCAAAAGACCGGCGAGGTGATCAACAGCCCCGAGCAGCAAGCCAAGGGCGCCGCCAAGCAGGTGGAAGGCAACATCCAGAAGAACTATGGTGACGCCAAGGAAGCGGTCAAAGACGCCGTGAAGTGACGCCCAGCGGGTGCGCCCGCTGCCGCACGTGAAGCCCCGGATGCAGTGATGCCCCGGGGTTTTGCTTTTTTAAAAGGGTGCTCAGTCTGCCCGGAGCACGTTCACGCCCGTGGCGCGCAGTTCGCTCTGGAGGCGCGTGGGTGCGGTGGCGGGCACCACGAGCGCGGCCAGCTCCTTGAGCGGAGCCACGGTGAAGGGCGAGGCGGCACCAAGCTTGTCCAGGGAAGCCAGCACCACGGTTTCCGCCGCGCGGCGGTGCAAGGCGCGCTTGACGGTGGCTTCCTCGAAGTCGCCGGTGGTCAACCCTGCCTCGGCGTGCACGCCCGTGACCCCCATCAGGAACAGGTCTGCGCGCAGCCGCTCGGCGGCCTCCACCACGCTGGCGCCCACGTTCACCATCGAGTGCCGGTACAGGCGCCCGCCCAGGCTCAGCACCTCGATGTGCGCGTGCCCGGCCAGGGCGGAGGCCACCGCCGGGCTGTGGGTCACCACCGTGGCGTGCAGGTCGCGGGGCAGATGCTGCACCACCTGCAGCGAGGTGGTGCCGCCGTCCAGGATGACCACCTGCCCAGGGCGCACCATGGCCGCCCCGGCACGGCCGAGCAGGCGTTTTTCATCGGGCGCCAGCTCCTTGCGCACGCGCAGGTCGCCCACCGCGGCCGAGGCGGGCAGGGCCCCGCCGTGCACACGCTGCAGCTTGCCCTCTGCGGCCAGTTCGCGTAGATCGCGGCGCACCGTGTCCTCTGAAATACCCCATTCCTCGCTGAGCGCTTTGGCCAAGACCTGGCCATCGTGCGCAAGGCGCTGGAGGATTAGTTGCTTGCGTTGCGTGGTGAGCATGGTCAGTGTGATTGCATGAAGTTCAATGAAAATGCATGATACTGCACGAATGCGTTTTTGGAGAAACCCATGCCCGATCCCATGGCGGCTGACCGCCCCCTGCTTGTGCTCATCGCCGGCCCCTACCTCTCGGGCACTGATGGCGACCCCGTCCGCATCGCCGCCAACCGTGCGCGGCTGGAGGCCGCGGCGCTGCCCATCTACCAGCGCGGCCACCTGCCGATGCTGGGGGAATGGCTGGCGCTGCCCATCATCCACGCGGCCGGCGGCCGTGAGCAGGGCGATGCGGTGTTCCATGCCTACCAGTACCCAGTGGCCGAGCGCTTGCTGACGCGCTGCGATGCGGTGCTGCGCCTGCCGGGCGCATCGCGCGGTGCCGATATAGACGTGGCACGGGCGCAGGCCCTGGGTTTGCCGGTCTACCACCATATCGACGAACTGCCGGTGCACCAGGCTGCAGAGGGGGTGGCGGCATGAAGCGGCCCCAGCCCATGCCACTGCCGGGCGATACGGACAATGTCCGATTGGTGGATGCCCAGCTGCTGTCGGACAGCTGGTACACCCTGCGCAAGATCAGCGTCGAGCTGCGCCGCCGCGACGGCCAATGGCAGCGGCTGAGCCGCGAGGCCTATGACCGGGGCAACGGCGCGGCCTTGCTGCTGTGGGACCCGCGCCGCAGCACGGTGGTATTGACCCGGCAATTCCGCCTGCCGGCCTTTCTGAATGGCTCGCCCGACGGCCAACTGATAGAGGCCTGTGCCGGCCTGCTCGATGGCGACGAGCCTGAGGCCTGCATCCGCCGCGAGGCCGAAGAGGAGACCGGCTACCGCATCCGCACACCGCGCAAGCTGTTCGAGGCGTACATGAGCCCGGGCTCGGTGACCGAGAAGCTGCACTTCTTCGTGGCCGAGTACGAGCCCGGCGACCGCGTGCGCGCGGGCGGCGGCCTGATGGAAGAGGGCGAGGACATCGAAGTCATCGAGATGCCCCTGGCCGAAGCCCTGGCCGCCATCGCCTCGGGGCGCATCCAGGACGGCAAGACCATCATGCTGCTGCAGCATGTGGCGCTGGTGCTTGCGCAAAGCACCGTCTGATGCCCGGTGTCAGCCTTTGCCGTCCAGCAGCGCGACGATCCGGTTCCAGTGGGATTCATCCACGGGCGTGATGGACAGGCGGCTGCCTTTTTGCAGCACGCGCAGGTCGGCCAGCTCGGGGTGCTGGCGCAGCTCGGGCAGGCCGAGCAGGCGCGTCTTGCGCACGGCCTGCACGTCGAGCAGCAGCCAGCGCGGGGCGTCGGCCGGCGACTTGGGATCGTGGTAGGGCGATGCGGGGTCGAACTGCGTGGGGTCGGCCCGCGTACCGGACGCCACGCGGGCGATACCGATAATGCCTGGCTCGGCGCAGCTCGAGTGGTAGAACAGCACGCCATCGCCCACCTGCATGCCATCGCGCATGAAGTTGCGTGCCTGGTAGTTGCGCACGCCGGTCCAGGGCACGGTGGCTTTGGGGGCGGCCAGGGCGTCGTCGATGGAGCATTCCTCGGGCTCGGATTTCATGAGCCAGTGGCGGGGGGTGGCGCTGGAGGGGGATGTCATGGCACCATTCTGGCAAAGAGTCGGGGGCCGACGCAAACAACGTCCGTGAGGGGAAAGGCGCTGCGGTCCAGATGGGCCGTGGCGAAACAAGCAATGGCTGAACCATCCAAGCGCAAGAGCAAAGGCCCCGGCACCTGGGTGCTGGCGCTGTTCGGGCTGCCCTTTGCGGCCGCGGGCCTGGGCCTGTTGCTGCTGAGCGTGCTGCCCACGCTGGTCGACTGGTCGACCATGCAGGGCTGGCAGCCGGTGCAGGCCACGCTGGCCTCGGCCGAGACGGTGGCCAGCCGCAGCAGCAAGTCCACCACCTACAGCGTGAAAGCCGAGTACCAGTACCGCGTGGCGGGGCAGGAGTACACCGGGCGGCGCGTGGCCATCGGCTCGGGCAGCGACAACGTGGGCGAGTTCCAGAAGGAACTGGGCGCCCGGCTGGAAGAGGCGCAGCGCAGCGGCACACCGGTGCAGGCCTGGGTGAACCCCGACAACCCTGCCGAAGCGGTGCTGGACAGGAGCCTGCGGCCTGGAATGCTGGCCTTCAAGCTGGTGTTTGCGCTGGTGTTTGGCGGGGCGGGCCTGGGCATCATGCTGTTCGCATGGCGCATGCGGTCCGTGCTGTCCAGCGAGGAACGGGTGGCAGAGCGGACCTGGGAGGCACGCCCCTGGGAGTCCCGCCCCGAGTGGAAGGACAACCGCATCCGGGCGCGCCGGCGCATCGGGCGGTGGGTGTTGTGGGTCCTGGCCCTGGTGTGGAACGGGGTGGCGCTCCCCATGGCCGCCATGGTGGTGCCGCGCACGCTGGAGCGCGGCGACCCTCTGCTGGCGGGCGCCTTGCTGCTGTTTCCATTGGCTGGGCTGGCCCTGCTGGTCTGGGCACTGCGCAGCGCTCTGCATGCACGCCGCTATGGCGATGTACGGCTGGAACTCGACCCGTTCCCGGGCTCCATCGGTGGGCACTTCGGTGCCATCCTGGCGCTGCCTGTGGCCTACAGTTCGGGGCTGCGCTTTCTGGCCACCCTGCAGTGCGTGCAGCACACCCGCTCCCGCTCTGGCGGCAAGACCAGCTACGACAGCCGCACGCTGTGGCAGGTGCGCGGCCTGCCGCAGGTGGAGGCGCAGGGCGAGGGCGTGCGCCTGGCCTGGCGTTTCGACCTGCCGGCGCACCTGCCCGCATCGGAAGACCCTGGCAGCGAGTACCACCGCTGGGAGTTCGAGGTCAAGAGCGTGCCGGGCACCTCGGGCGACAACCTGGCACCGGGGTTCGGGTGCAGCTTCGACGTGCCGGTGTACCTCACGAACCAGAAATCTGTCTGGCTGCAGCACGATGCGGCGCAGCACCCGCAACTGGGCGAGGTGGCCAAGACGGACGAGGAGGACGTCTCCGATGTGGAGCAGGTGGCCGGCGGTGTGCGGCTGTACTTCCCCTATGGGCGGCGCTACAAGCAGATGCTTGCGCTGCTCGTGTTTGGTGCCATCTTCGCGGGCGCGGGCGTCCTGCTGTGGAGCAGCGATGCACAGTTATTGTTCGGCGTGCTGTTTGGCGGCCTGGGCTGGTTGGTGGTGCTGGGCGCCATCTACGGCATGGGCAACAGCCTGACGGTGCAGATGGACCGCCACGGCCTGCGGACCGAGCGGCGGCTGCTCGGCCTTGCAAGCTTCAAGAGCGCGGCTTCGGCGAGCGAGGTGGCGCGCCTGGAGATCCAGGAAAGCTATTCCACCACCACGGGCGGCAACAAGGAGACCTACTACCGCCTGCAGGCGGTGCTGGCCAGCGGCAAGGGCATCACCGTAGCCGACAGCCTGCGCGGCAGGGCGGCGGCGCAGCAACTGCTGTCCTCGCTGTGCCGCCAGACGGGCTACACGAAGGGATCGACGCTGGATTGAGGGGCGAGCCTCACCCCGCCCTGCGGAAGGTCAGGTTGATCCGAAAGGCCCCCGTCAATGGGTGCACGGCCTCGGCCAGCGGCATCACGCCGTGGTAGCGCAGGCGCGCCGGGCCACCCCAGACCACCACGTCGCCATGGACCAGGGGAATGCGCTGCGGCTTGTCGGCCCGCGCATCGCCACCGAACAGGAACACGGCAGGGATGCCCAGTGACACCGAGACGATAGGGTGGTCGTGGCTGCGCTCATCCTTGTCCTGGTGCAGCGACAGGCGCGTGCCGGGGGCGTAGCGGTTGATGAGGCAGGCGTCGGGCTCAAAACCGGCAAAGCCTGCGGTATCGGCTGCCTCGCGCGCCAGGGTGGCGAACACGGTGGGCAGGGGTGGCCAGGCGCGGCCGGTCAGCGGGTCGGCCCGGCCATAGCGGTAGCCGCTGCGGTCGGAGATCCAGCCCAGCGGGCCGCTGTTGGTCATGGCCACCGACATGCGCTGGCCGCCGGGCGTTTCGAGGTGGCGGAATGGGGCGTGGGCGGTGATCGCCTCCACGGCCTGCAGCAGGGCCGGTGCCAGGCCGAGTGCAAAGCCGCGCAACAGCGCAGCCCCGGGCGCCAGCGGTTCGCGCGTGCCTGCCTGTTGCCCCAGCAGCAAGGCCTCTTCATCGTCGCTGAACAGGTTCAGGGTCATGTCGCGTCGTGAAAGATGATGCCCGCCGTGTGCCGCATCCCTGACCGCAGGCGGCTCACGCCGTGGCGCATGTTCACGCGGTAGGGGCCGCGGGTGCCGTTGACCGGGCGGTGGTGTACCGCGAACACCACGGCATCGCCCTGGCGCAGGGGCACGACCTCGGCACGCGACTGCATGCGCGGGCGCTGCTCGGTAAGCACGAATTCGCCGCCCGTGAAGTCGCGGCCCGGCTCCGACAGCAGTATCGCCACCTGCAGCGGAAATACATGCTCACCATACAGGTCCTGGTGCAGGCAGTTGTAGTCGCCCGCCTCGTACTGCAGCAGCAAGGGCGTCGGGCGCACCTGGCCGGCCGCGTGGCAGCGGTCGATGAACTCGGCATGCGTGGCCGGGTAGCGGGTGGCGATGTCCATCACCGCATTCCAGTGGTTGGCCGTAGGGCACAGGTGCGGGTACAGCGCCTCGCGCAGCCCGGCCACCAGCGGCGGCAGCGGGTAGGCGAAGTACTGGTACTCGCCCTTGCCGAAGCCGTGGCGGGCCATCACCACGCGGCTGCGGAAGATGCCTTCTGTGGCATACAGGCTGGCCAGGGCTTGGCACTCGTATGGGCTGAGCAGAGCGGGCAGGATGGCCGCGCCCTCGGTGTTCAGGGTGTCCGTCACAACAGGCCAGTCGATGGCGCTGGCGCGGGCAGCCCAGTCGGTCGTCTGTTCGGGAAGCCGGGCGTTCATGCGGGCTGGCCCTCTGTTTGGCCATGCGTGGCCTGCCGCTGCTCACGCTCCAGCAGGGCCTGCTTGCGTTCCACGCCCCAGCGGTAGCCCGACAGGGCGCCATCGTTGCGCACCACCCGGTGGCAGGGGATGGCCACGGCCAGGGCATTGGCGGCGCAGGCCTGGGCCACGGCGCGTGCGGCGGTAGGGCTACCGATGCGCTGGGCAATGTCTGTATAGCTGGCCGTTGCGCCGGCGGGAATGGCCTGCAGCGCCTGCCATACACGCTGCTGGAAGGCCGTGCCCTGCACATCGAGTGGCAGGGCGAGGCCGAGGCCGGGGGCCTCGACAAAGGCCACCACCTGCGCCACCAGCGTGTCGAAGCTGCGGTCGTCGCCCACCAGGTGGGCCTGGGGGAAGCGGTCCTGCAGGTCCTGCGCCAGCAGCTGGGCATCGTCGCCCAGCAGGATGGCGCACACGCCGCGCGCGCTCTGCGCCACCAGGATGGCGCCCAGCGAACACTGCGCAATCGCAAAGCGGATGGTGACCTGATTGCCGCCCGCCTGGTAGCGCGTGGGCGTCATGCCCAGCACGCCATCGGCTTCTTCGTAGAAGCGGCTGGCGGTGTTGTAGCCCGCGTTGAAGATGGCATCGGTGACGCTTGCGACCGGTGCCACCAGTTCGCTGCGCACGCGCCGGGCGCGCTGGGCGGCGGCGTACGCCTTGGGCGTGAGGCCCGTGGCCTGCTTGAAGATGCGGTGGAAGTGGTGGGCGCTCATGCCCACGTGTCCGGCCAGGTCGTCCAGCTTCGGCGGGGTTTCGGCCGCCTCGATGATGCGGCAGGCCTCGGTGACCAGGGCCGCATGGTGCGCCACGGGCGACGCCTGGGTTGGCTTGCAGCGCTTGCAGGGGCGAAAGCCGGCGTGCTCGGCATCGGCGGTGCTGTCATGAAAGCGCACGTTCTCGGGCAGCGCCGGCCGTGCGGCGCAACTCGGGCGGCAGTAGACGCCGGTGGTCTGCACCGAATAGTAGAAGCTGCCGTCGGCCTTGGCATCGCGCGTGCGCACCGCTGCCCAGCGTGGGTCGGCCTGGGTGGCTGCGGCCTGGGCGGCCTTGGTGGCCTTGGCGGGGCGGGTGGTCGGCATGGTGCTGTCAGCGGTGGCGGTGGAATGCATGGGTGGCCTCGCAAAGTGAATGGAGATGGCCTGACTGTAGAAACAGCCTGCGATCCACGCACCCCGAAGCTTGCTTTTGAATTCTGCACCCATGCCGCATGGCAGGGGGGCTGTGGGGTCAGGGATCAGGCACAAAGGGCCGCGCCCTGCGCAGGCCCGTGCCGCCCCAGCGCCTCGCATCCTCGCCCGGTATCGCCAGCGGGTTGTTCTGCGGCTCCGACAGCGGTGCCAGCAGGGCGTGCAGGTCGGCCTCGCTGAACTTCACGGCGCCCTCGGCATCGTGTCCCAGCACGCCCTGGGCCAGGGCGGCCTTGCGGGCCTGCAGCTCCAGCATGCGCTCTTCGATGCTGCCTTCCACCACCAGCTTGTAGACGAAGACCGGCTGGTCCTGCCCGATGCGGTGGGCGCGGGCCGTGGCCTGCTCCTCCACGGCGGGGTTCCACCACGGGTCCATGTGGACCACGGTGTCGGCGGCGGTGAGGTTCAGGCCCACGCCGCCCGCCTTGAGGCTGACCAGCAGGATGGGCGGGCTGGTCTCGTCCTGCGCCTGGAACTGCCGCACCACGGCGCCGCGCTGGCGTGGCGGGGTCTCGCCCGTGAGGGACAGGAACGGCAGCTCCAGCGCTTGCAGCTGCCCGGCCACCAGGTTGAGCATTTCGGTGAACTGCGAGAACACCAGCACGCGCCGGCCCTCGGCCACCAGGGCGGGCAGCATGTCGGCCAGCAGTTCGAGCTTGGCCCGTTCCATGCTGGCTGCTGTCTTGCTGCCTTTGACCAGGCGTGGGTCGCAGCACACCTGGCGCAGCTTGAGCAGGGCGTCGAGGATGGTGATCTGCGCGCCGTCGAAGCTCTCGCGCTCCAGCACGCGGCGCACCTGCTTGTCGGCGGTGGCGCGCACGGCCTCGTACAGCTCGCGCTGCTTGCCCTGCAACTGCACGCGCTGGATCACCTCGGTGCGTGGGGGCAGCTCGGTGGCCACGTCCTGCTTGCGCCGGCGCAGGATGAAGGGGCGCACGCGCTGCGAGAGCAACTGCGCGCGCAGGGTCTCGCCGTTCTCCTCGATGGGCTTGCGCCAGCGCGCGTTGAAGCTGCGCACGTCGCCCAGGAAACCCGGCATGAGGAAGTCGAACTGCGCCCACAGCTCGCCCAGGTGGTTTTCGAGCGGTGTACCGGTCAGGCACAGCAGGTGCGGAGCCTGCAGGCGGCGCAGGGCGCGCGCGCTGCGGCTGCCGGCGTTCTTGACCATCTGCGCTTCGTCCAGAATCAGGAGGTGAAAGGCTTGTGCCACCAGCGCCTCCACGTCGCGCCAGAGCAAGGGGTAGGTGGTGAGCACCAGGTCGTACTCGGCGATTTCAGTGAACAGCTTGCCCCGCTCTGGCCCGTGCAGGGCCAGCAGGCGCAGGCCGGGCGCCATGCGCGCTGCCTCGGCCTGCCAGTTGAACAGCAGCGAGGTGGGCAGCACCACCAGGGCCGGGCGGGTGAGGCGGCCGGCCTCCTTTTCCACCAGTATGTGGGCCAGCGCCTGCGCGGTCTTCCCGAGGCCCATGTCGTCGGCCAGGATGCCGCCCAGGCCCTGCGCTCGCAGGTACTGCAACCAGGCCAGGCCTTCGAGCTGGTAGGGGCGCAACTGCACCTGCAAGCCCTTGGGTGCGGCGACCGGCTCGGGCGTGCCGATGGCCTTCAGGCGCTTGGCCAATTGGGACAGGCCGATATCGCCCTGCAGCTGCCAGTCATTGGCGCCATCCACCCGATGCACCTGGACCAGGCCGGCGCGCAGGGCTTCGAGCCGGCGCAATTCCCAGACGCCCAGGCGCAGCGGGTCGCCCTCCTTGCGCTGGGCGCGCTCTGGGTCGGTGAGCAGGTCGACCATGGCGCCCACGATGGCCTTGAGCGGGCCGGCGGGCGCGTCGATGCGGCGCCCGCCGGGGGCACGCAGCGAGACGATCTCCAGGTCGTCGATGCGGGCCATGCGCCGCGCGATGAGCCAGCGCGCGTCGCGCTTGAGCAGGTCGGCCAGCATGGGGGCCAGGTCCAGCGTCTCGCCGTCGATCTCGATGCCCAGGCTCAGCAGCCAGGCGCCTTCGCGTGCGGGCAACTGCAGCTTTTGCACCGGGCGCTCGCGCGGGCCCACGGGGCCGGCCACCTCCTTGCCCAGCACCTCGCCGGTGTCGGGGGTGATGAGGAGCTTCCAGCGCTGCACGGGCACGCTCTCGTGCGCAAAGCCGGGCCGCACCACCACGCTCCAGCCCTTGGCCGAGAGGCGCGGCACCTGCTCGGCCCAGAAGTCGCCGAAGAAGGCCTCCTGCGCCAGCGTCCACAGCGGACCCAGGTTGGCCGCCGCATCGCGGTTGCGCCACTGCAGGGTGCGTGCGTCCAGGGGCTGCAGGCCCAGCTCCCAGACCAGGTCCATGGCGTCGGCCTCACCCGCCAGGTCGCGCTGCATGCGCACTACCGGGCCGCCGGTGTCGTACAGGTCCTGCAGCGGCGCCGGGCGCGAGTTGAGAATGGAGGTGGGGGCCGGCGCCTGCCATGCAATGGTGGCCTGGGGCATGTCTTCGAGGCGGTAGGTCCAGTCGATCTGCGCCAGCGTCACGCTGTCGCCGCGCGGGCCCATCTTGCCCTGGGGTTTGAGGCCCAGCAGCCCATCGCCCCGGCCCAGGGTCATGAGCGTGATGCGCGGCTGGAAGTGGCCGGCGGCAATGCCGGGCGGAGGGGCAGGGCGCATGGCCTCAGGCGCTGGGGCATCGCTCTCGTCGCCCCGCATCAGCGCCATCACGCGCGCGGCCTCGGCGTCCGTGAGCGGGGGCAGGGCCTTGAGCGCATCGGCCCCGGCCTGGCGGCGCAGGGCGGCCACCCAGGCGGCGATCACCGCCTGGCGGTCGAAGCGCGGTGGGATGGGTTCTGCGGGGGAGGGAAAGGGGTCACCGGAACGTGTCACTGGGCGGTGATTGTGCCCTCAGTCTCCAAGCACGGGAACGGCGTAGTGCATGACGGACGCGTCCGATCCGCCCTGGTAGCCCGGCCCATAGATTTCCAGGTCCGCACCGCCGCTGTGGCGCTGTTCGGACCCCGCCAGCCAGTTGGCGTAGATGTAGTTGACGGTGTGGTTCACGTTCTCCGGCGCGCCCCGGTGCTCGAACGTGGCGTAGCGGGAGGCCGGCACTTCAAAATGCACCATGCCCTCGGGCAATGCGCCGACGTGCGAGACCTCGATGGCGGCGTGGTAGAGCAGCAGGTCCGAGGTGCTCGCGGTCTGGCTCACCACGCCATAGCAGACCCCGGGCACCCGGTGGGGGACTTCTGCCAGCCGGGGCATGAAGCGGGCCCACAGCGGGGGCAGCTTCTGGCCCAGGTTGTCCTTGTCGGAATCCGCGCCATAGAAATGGGTCGCCAGCCCCACCAGATGCAAGGGCGGGCGCTCGCGGATGTCGGGGGTGAGCGACAGGTTGCGGTCCAGCTGGCGCAGGTAGTCTTCGTCGAACTGGATCTTCTTGACGAAAAGACTGCGCCTGCCGAACTTGCGGTACTGGTTGGGCGTCAACGCAAAGCAGGACTTGAAGGCGCGGGTAAAGCTCTCCTGCGTGTCGTAGCCCGCCGCCAGGGCAATGTCCAGGATGCCCAGGCGCGTGTTCAGCAATTGGTCCAGCGCCTTGGCGAAGCGCCGCGAGCGGATATAGGTCTTCAGCGTCTCGTTGGTAAGGGCCTTGAAGATGCGCTGGAAGTGCCACTGGCTCAGCCCCGCCGCCCGCGCCACCTCCGACAGCTCAATGTCGGTATCGAGGTGCGCTTCGATGAAGTCGATTCCGCGCTGGATGCGGTGCAGGTAGAACATGCTGTACGAGATTCAGGGGGTGTCGTAGAAGCCGGTCATGGCCACCAGCTTACCCTGGTCGTTGTACTGGCCAGAGCTCACGCCTTCTCCCATCACTGCGCCGCTGCCGTCGTGCATCTTCCACTGGGCCATGCAGACGTTGTGGTGGCTGGCGAAACGCTCGGTCACGAAATAGGCACCGGGCAGCTGCTGGTGAAAACCCTGCATGGTTTGCGCCAGCGCTTCCCAGCCCGATGCCACGCCCAGCGGGTCGGTGTAGGTGCAGTGTTCGTCCAGGCTGGCGGCGAACAGGGCCTGCTTTTCAGCGGGTGTGGGGGCCTTCCATGAGGCGACGTAGGTCTCCCAGGTGGTTTGCAGTGCGTGGTCCATGTGTGCTCCTTGGGGTGAATAGAAGCTGCCAATGGTGCCCATCGCCGCATCCGGGCTTTGACATTTTGTGCTTATCTCACCTGCCTATTTCACACCCTGCGTTGCGGGCTCCGTGGTCGTCGCCCGCGGCCGGTGACCCAGCAAGTTCATCGCTGCGGCGGCCAGCAGGATGGCGGCTGCTCCGAACCACTGCGCGGGCTGCAACCGGTGGCCGAAGGCGATGAAATCTACCGCAATCGCCACCACCGGGTAGATGAAGGACAGCGCGCCCTGCAGGTAGGTGGGCAGCTTCTGCACCGCGCCGTAGAGCAGGATGTACATCAGCCCGGTGTGCACCACGCCCACGGTGACCAGCAGCAGCCAGGTGCGCGAATCCTGGGGCAGGGCGGTGAAATTGGCGAATGGCGCCAGCATGAGAATCCCCACGCAGACCTGCACCAGCGCAATCAGGTGCGGCGGCGTGCCGGTGAGCCGCTTGGCGATCACCGAGGCCACGGCCCAGAAGAAGGCCGCGCCCAGCGCCATGGCGATGCCCAGCGCGTAGTGGCTGCCGGCAAAGCTGGCATCCGGACGGGCCTGCACGATGAGCAGCATGCCGCCAAAGGCCAGTGCCAGCCAGCCCAGCTTGGGCAAGGTGACGCGCTCGTCGAACAGCAGGGCACCGAAGGCCACCAGCATGAAGGGCTGGGTGTTGTAGACCGCCGTGGCGATGGAGATGGAGGCGTGCGAGTAGGCGCCGAACAGCAGCAGCCAGTTGGTGACGATGGCCACGCCCCCGAGCGCGGCCCAGGCCGCCTGGCGCCAGCTGAGTACGCCGCGCAGGATGCCCATCGCCGCGCAGACCAGCGCCAGCGTGGCCGCGCCGAAGGCGCAGCGCCAGAACACCACGTCGAGCGCGGCCTGCCCCGATTGCACGACAAACCAGCCGATCGTGCCCGAAATCGCCATGGCGCCGCTCATCTCGAGCGTGCCCTGTGTTTTCTTGTTCATCACCGTTCACCCTTGTAGTCCTATGCACCGAGTGTAGAAAAATGGCGCTGGCGGGTGAATGGTTGAATGAAGGCGTTTTTTCAGATAGTCCTCATAATCGAAGGCACGGCTCGAAATTGGAGTAATTTTCTATGGACTTGGTCGATCAATCCATTCTGTCCGTGCTGCACGCGGACTCGCGTACCTCGCTCAAGCTGCTGGCCGAGCGCGTGGGCCTGTCGGCACCCAGCGTGTCCGAGCGGCTGCGCCGGCTGGAGGAGCGTGGGGTAATCCGCGCCTTCACCCTCGACATCGAGCCGCGCGCCCTGGGCTACCAGCTGCAGGCCATCGTCCGCATCAAGCCCTTGCCGGGGCAACTGGCGGCGGTGGAGCAACTGATACGCGACACGCCCGAGTTCTGCGAGTGCGACAAGGTGACGGGCGACGACTGCTTCGTGGCGCGGGTCTACGTGCGCTCCATCGAGCAGCTCGACGGCGTGCTCGACCGCATCGCCGACAAGGCCCAGACCAGCACCGCTATCGTCAAGGCGCAGACCATACGGCGCCGGCCGCCGCCCTGGACGTTGGGCTAGCGTCCCAGGACTTTCGCAAACAGCTCGTTGCGAAAGTGGATGCCCAGGCGCGCGAAGGCGCGGTTGCGGTAGGTCTTGACGGTCGGCACGCCCAGGCCCAGGTCGGCCGCGATGCCCTCGTGCGTCATGCCCTGCAGAACGCGGGCGCAGACGTCGAGTTCTCGGTCCGTCAGGTCGTGCTGCAGGCGCAGCAACCGCTCGCGCAGCGCCGGCAGGCCAAGGGGCAGGGCGATCAGGGCAGGTAGCACGGCATGGTCCGTGTCTTCCTCCTGCACCAGCGGCACCATGGCCTGCGGGCGCGCCAGCGCGATGTGCTTGCGCGCCAGGGCCAGCAGCACGGGGGCGACGCTCTCGAAGCCACTGATCTGTCCATCGCGAAACGGCGGCTGGTGCTGGTGGCGGTAGAAGTTGACCGCGAACACCGAGCCATCGCTCTCATAGTCGACCACCGAGACGCGCTCGGCCACGCCATGCGCTTCGTAGACGCGGGCGCGGTGCTCGCCCTCGACCTCGGTGGCCGTCACATGGCACAGGCGGGTGAGCGGCTCCGCAGGCACGTCCTCGAACGCGCGGCCCCAGGTGCGGTCACGGCGGTAGGGCCCTGACAGGTACGCCCACCAGCAGTCCTGCGTGGTGTCGGGCACGCCCCGGCTGGCCGACATGAACAGGGTGGGCTTGCAGCGCTGGCCCGTGCGGTACACCGACCAGGAGGCGGCAGGCAGCACCGGCGCCAGGTCGTCGAGCAGGCCGGATGCAAAACCGGGCTCGCCCAGGCGCTGCACCATGCCGGCCAGGGCCTGGCCGCTGGCGGGTTGCCTGCCCGATGCGGGCGGCTCAGGGGGAAGCCATTGCCTCATGGGGTGGGGAAGATCCGTGTCATAGCGCTGTCATCCTCAGGGATGACAGGCGGTGGGCACAACCGGATTTACGCTAGGTTCATAACCAATTTTGCCGCCAACACCGCCCATGTCCGACCTGCCCACCCTGCCCGAACCCCGCCTGAAATTCTTTGCCGACCTGCGCGTGCAGGTGGGCGTACCGCAGGAAGTGGGCCACACCGCCCATGGCCTGCGCCGGCTGATCCCCATCACCGGCGGCACGGCCACGGGCGATGGCTGGACGGCCCGCGTGCTCCCGGGCGGCGCGGACTTTCAGCTCATCGTCAATGACCGCCTGTCCGAGCTCGATGCGCGCTACGTGCTCGAAACCGATGGCGGCGATTTCATCTACGTGCAGAACAGGGCCGTGCGCTCGGGCCCGCCCGAGCTGATCGCCCGCCTGGTGCGTGGCGAGCCGGTGGACCCGGGGCAGATCTATTTCCGCTGCAGCCCGAGTTTCGAGACCGCCTCGCCCGCGCTGGCCTGGATCGCCGAGCGCATGTTCGTGGGCTCCGGGGCACGCTACCCGGATGCGGTGGCGATGCGCTTCTTCGAGCTGGCCTGAGCTTCCCGTTTTTTCTTCCCCGACTTTCCCTCACAAGAACCACTGGAGACAAGCATGAACACTTCTTTCAAACCCGTGCGGCGCGTATTGCTGGCTGCGGCCGTGGCAGCCGGCCTGGCCACACCGTGGGCCAGCGCCCAGGCGCAGCCCGCCGCCTACCCGAGCAAGCCGGTGCGCATCATCGTCGGCTTTCCGGCCGGCACGGGGCCGGACATCGTGGCGCGCCTGTTGGCGCAAAAGCTCTCCGAGGGCTGGGGCAACATGGGCGTCATCGTGGACAACAAACCGGGTGCCGGCGGCCTGATCGCCGCCAGCGAAGCGGCCCGTGCCGCACCCGACGGCTACACGCTGATGCTGGGCGAAACCGGCCAGCTGAGCATCGCGCCCAGCAGCTACAGCAAGCTGCCGTACTCGCCGCAAAAGGATTTCGTGGCGGTGAGCCAGGTGGTCACTTCGGACTTCGTGCTGCTGGTCAACCCGCAGAAAGTGCCGGCGCGCAACGTCAAGGACTTCGTGGAGTGGACCAAGCAGCAAAAGGGCCTGTTCCTGGCCACTTTCGGCGCCGGCACGCCCGGGCATTTCGGCGCCTTCATGTTCGGTGATGCGGTGCAGTTGAAGCCTGAACCCGTGCACTACAAGAACACCGCCGACGCCCTGGGCGGCCTGTTCAGCGGCGACGTGCAGGGCGTGTTCGCCAGCGTGGGCCTGGCCGCTCCCAACGTCAAGGCCGGCAAGCTCGTGGCCCTGGGCAGCACCGGTGCCACGCGCACCAATGCGCTGCCCGACGTGCCCACCATCAAGGAGCAGGGCTACGCCAACCTGGAGTTCTCGTCCTGGTTCGGCATCGTGGCGCCCGCGAAGACGCCGCCCGAGATCGTCGCCAAACTCAGCGCCGACATCGTCAAGGCAGTGCAGTCGCCCGAAGGCAAGGCCAAGATGGAAGAGGCCGGCTTTCGTGTGACGGGCACGGGGTCACCGGAGTTCACCAAGATCATCGCCGCCGACACGGTCACTTGGGGCAAGGCCGTGGCCGCCACGGGCTTCAAGGCGGATTGAGGAACGCAGTCAAGAGAAACCAACACACAACAGGAGACAAACCCCATGCCATCCATTCCATCCCGGGCGCTGGTCGCTCGCCGCGCTGTGTTGCCCGCTGCCGTGCTGCTGCCCATCGCGCTGGCCGCCTGTGGCGGCAGCAATGACGGGCCCATGTGGCCTCCGGCCAACGGCGCCTACTCCGCTGCGTGTACCGGCCTGGTGGCCAGTGCCAAGCTGGCAGGCACCACGCTGGCGACCAGCTATGTGCCGCCCGACAGCAAACGCCCGGGCGGCGCCGCCACGGGCGCCTTGCTGCCAGGCCACTGCGTGGTCACGGGCAGCATCAATCCGCGCGTCGGGGTGGATGGCAAGAACTACGCCATCGGCTTCCAGCTGAGCCTGCCGGACAACTGGAACGGCCGTTTCCTGTTCATCGGCGGTGGGGGCAACGACGGCATCCTGCGCGATACCTCGCTGAGCTCCAGCATTTCAGGCGGCACGCCTTCGCCGCTGGGGCAGGGCTTCGCGGTCGTGTCCACCGACGGGGGCCACATCGGCACCACGGCCAGCTTTGGGGCCGACCCGCAAGCGCGCATCGACCATGCCTACAACTCCTACGACAAGACCGCCGTGTCGGCCAAGTCGCTGATCGCCACGCACTATGGCCGCAAGCCCGACCGTTCGTATTTTTCAGGCTGCTCGGGCGGCGGGCGCCAGGGCATGGTGTTTTCGCAGCGCTTTCCGGACTATTTCGACGCCATCACGGCCGGCGCGCCGGCCATGCGTGTATCCAGCGGCGCTACGGTGGCGGCGATGTGGAACACCATTGCCTTCAACGCCATAGCCCCGCAGGACGCTTCGGGCAACCGCATCCTGTCGCAGGCATTCAGCAACGCCGACCTGAACCTGGTGGCGAATGCGGTCAAATCGTCTTGCGACGCAGCCGATGGGGTGGCCGACGGCATGGTGAACAACACCAAGGCCTGCCAGTTCAACCCGGCGGTGCTGCAGTGCAGCGGCGCCAAGGGGGCAGACTGCCTCTCGGCCAGCCAGGTGGGCGCGCTCACCAAGGTATTCGCCGGCCCGCGCAACTCGGCAGGCCAGGCGCTCTATGCCGGCCAACCGTGGGATCCGGGCCTGGCGGCCCCCGGCTGGCGTGCCTGGACGCTGGGCAGCTCGACCACTGCCACGCCCGATGCGCGCTATATCACGCTGATGGTGGACGCGCTGATCAACGAGTTCTTCACCCCGCCGGACCTCAATTTCAACCCGCTGGCCTTCAACTTCGACACCGACCCGGCGCGCATGACCGCCTACTCTGCGATCTATGACACCTACGCCGACGACAAGCTCACGGCCTTCCGCCAGCGCGGCGGAAAGCTGCTGCTGATCCACGGCATGTCCGACCCCATCTTCTCGGCCAGGGACACGGTGGATTACTACGAGCGGCTGGCGGCCAACAACGGCGGCATGGCCAGCACCCAGGGCTTTGCGCGGACCTTCCTGGTGCCGGGCATGAACCACTGCTCGGGCGGGCCGGCCACGGACAGCTTCGACTCGATACAGACCATGGTGGACTGGGTGGAGAAGGGCTTGGCGCCCGACACGATCGCTGCCCGGGCGCTGCCCACGCAGGCGGACTACCCGAGCCGCACGCGGCCACTGTGCCCCTATCCCCAATTCGCCAAGTACAAGGGGACAGGCAGCGTGGAGGATGCGGGCAGTTTCGTCTGCTCCGCTCAATAGGGGTTGTCGGCGACTGCCCGCGCCTATTTCTTGGGGGCGGGCAGTTGCAGTTGGGCTTCCTTGGCCACACGCACGCAGTCCTGCATGTGCTGCTCGCCCAGGTAGCGCAGCGTGGCGTAGCCGATGGCCGCTGACACCGCCTGGCCGGCCAGAGGCACGTATTTGGCCAGCTGCTTGGTGGTCAGGCGCAACCCCACGGTCTGCGTGGCGCGTATCACCAGTTCACGGGTGATGAGCTTGCCGATCAGCACCGAGCCAACCAGGCCCACGGCCTTTTGTACCTTCTCGCGCTTTTCAGGGTCGAGCTGGTCGAGTTGTTGGGCCGACAGGCCGAACTCCGAACTGATCTGCGGCAGTACGCGCGAGAGCAGGGCGGCATCCACCGCCCAGTCCAGTCCCGGCACGGGCACGGTGCTGGCAGCGGCCGCCACCAGGGCACGGCGGTGCAGCATGCGCCGGCTGCGCTGCACGGCAGCAGCCAGGGCAGGATCGTCAGCAGCCATTTGTCGGGAAGAGGGCATCGGTCGGGTCCTGAAAAAGTGCTACCTCTGATCTGGGGCCGCCATAGCCCAGGGCAATAGGCGGGCGCTCAGCTTTTGCCCTTGATCAGGCCGTAGATGAACAGCAGAACGATGGCGCCCACGATGGAGGCGATCCAGCCGGCGGCGTCGCCCTGCTGGTACCAGCCCATGGCCACGCCCACATAGCTGGCCAGGAACGAGCCTGCCACGCCCAACAGGGCTGTCATGATCCAGCCCAGTGAATCGTTTCCGGGTTTGATGGCGCGCGCGATGAAGCCCACGACCAGTCCAATCAACAGCGTTCCTATCAGTGAGAACATGGTTTGTCGCTTTGTATGCAGGTGAAAGAATGGCCAGACTTTAGCTGCACCACGCATGCCCGTCTGTCGGACGAGATGCCTTGGCCCGTGTGCTGCCACATTGTTCACAATGCCGGCGAGCCGTGTAGGACTTGTCGCACAAGCTGGCGCGCGTAGCGCTGATGACGGCCGGGACAGGGAGTGCCTAAAGTCATGGACATGCCCAGCATCGCCAGAAAGAAGCCCGCCATGCGTCCATTGACCCTTCCCGTTTCTCCCACGTCCTTCGTGGCTGCCATCGCGCTGGTGGTCGGGGTGCTTTCTGCCTCTCCATCCACTGCCCATGCCCAGGGCGATGAGGCATCGCTGCAGCGTGGTGCCGTGGCGGACATGACGCCCCAGCAGCGCTACAACACGGCCATCCGCGAGGCGGGTGGCGGAATGAAGGTCGCGCTGGAAGAGTGCCGCACCCTGGCTGGCGCCGAGCGGCGCCCGTGCGAGGCGCAGGCCCGGGCCCGCTACCAGGCGGACATGGCCGCCGCCAAGGAATTTTTGCGCAACCCCAATGCACGGCCTGTCAACGTGACCGGTGGCCCCGTTCGCGGAACGGAATCCACCTATGTGGTCAAGCCATGACCCAAAGCAAAAGCGCGCCGAAGCGCGCTTTTTTCGGGGCTGATGAGGCGGTTTACTTCGCGGCAGTGGCGCTGGTCTCGACCGCGCTGGCCTCGGGAGTGACGCGGCGCGCCCCATCGAAGCGGCGCTGCCAGTACGAAACACGCATGTCTTCGACCCGGATTTCCGATCCACTGCGAGGAGAGTGAATGAATTTGCCATCACCCACGTAGATACCCACATGGCTGAAAGCACGGCGCATGGTGTTGAAGAACACCAGATCGCCGGGCTGCAGTTCCTTTTTGTCGATCACCGTGGTGGTGGCGGCCTGCTGGTCTGCGCGGCGGGGAAGCAAAAGGCCCACCGTCTGCTCGTACATGGCGCGGACGAAACCGCTGCAATCGAAGCCGGTCTCGGCACTGTTGCCGCCACGCTTGTAGCGGACGCCGAGGAAGCCCATCGCATTGCCCACCAGATCGGACGCCTTGTCCGCCACCGTGTGGGCCTTGTCGGCCACGGTGTGCTGCATGTCCTTGAGCTGGGACAGGAGCCCCTTGTCCATCAGTATTCGCTCCATGTCATCCGCTTGACCGGTGGATGGTGCAGCCTGTGCGCTGAAAGCGCAAGCCATGAGGAGGGTGCAAAACCATTTGGACATGGGGGCGAAGGGTACCACGCTAAATTGCCCGTTTTGTGAGGGAAGTCACGTATGCCTGCATGTGTGGGCTGGACTTGCCTTGTCCATTCCCTTATACCAGTGGGTTGCATGGAGCCCAGGTCCACCAAGGTTGACATGTATCTGACATCGAGATGCCGCATTCCTGCGCGCGCCGTGGGGTTTCTTGCTCTTTTTTCCGTAGCATCCGCAGGCGTGGGGATCGCCCATGCACAGGCGACCTCCGCCCCCGCCAAGGCTGTCACCTTGGCGTCAGTCGCCACCGGCCTTGTGAACCCGTGGGCCGTGGCGTTTCTGCCCGAAGGCCGGTTTCTGGTCACCGAACGGCCTGGCCGCATGCGGGTGGTGGAGGCCAATGGCCAGCTCGGCCCGGCGCTGGCGGGCCTGCCAAGCATTGCCGCGGGAGGGCAGGGCGGCCTGCTCGGCGTGGTGACAGACACCGACTTTGCGAAAAACCGCCGCATCTTCTTCTGCTACTCGGAGCCCGGCGCCGCGGGCACTTCAGACAACAGCACTGCGCTGGCACGGGCCACTCTGGCCCCGGACAACCGCTCGCTGCAGGACGTGAAGGTCATCTTCAGCCAGAAGCCCAAGGTGGCGAGCAACCTGCACTTTGGCTGCCGCATCGTGCAGGCGGGCGACGGCAACCTGTTTTTGGCCCTGGGCGAGCGCTACCACCGCAAGGACGATGCGCAAAAGCTCGACAACCACCACGGCAAGATCGTGCGCATCACGGCCGATGGCGCTGCGCCGGCCGACAACCCGTTTCGCGAGCGCGCAGGCGCCTTGCCCGAGATCTGGAGCTACGGCCACCGCAATGCCCAGGGTGCCACGCTGGCGCCGGACGGCAAGCTCTGGATGCACGAGCATGGCCCCCAGGGGGGTGACGAGATCAACCTGCCCCAGCCCGGTCGCAACTATGGATGGCCGCTGATCACTTATGGCGAGAACTACGGCGGTGGCAAGGTGGGCGAGGGCACGGCCAAGGCGGGCATGGAGCAGCCGCTGCACTACTGGGTGCCTTCCATCGCGCCCTCGGGCATGGCCTTCCTGACCAGCGACCGCTATGGCGCCGCCTGGCGCGGTAGCCTGTTCGTGGGCTCGCTCAAGTTCGGCACGCTGCACCGGCTCGAAGTGTCGGGCGGCAAAGTGCAGCGCGAGGAGAAGCTGCTGCAGGGCAACAACGAGCGCATTCGCGATGTGCGCCAGGGGCCCGATGGCTGGCTCTACCTGCTGACCGACAGCCCGCAGGGGCGCCTGCTGCGGCTGGCACCGGCGCCCTGAAGGTCCGCCCAGGGGTCTGGGGCTGCGACAATGGGGCATTCCCATTGAATTCTTGGTACACGCCATGCTGCTCGACGCCTCCGAATCCCAACTCGTCCTGGTGGATTACCAGGAACGCCTGATGCCCGCCATTGCCGAAGGCGCCGCCGTGCTGGCCAATGCCCGCCGCCTGGCGCAGATCGCGCAGCTGCTGGAGGTGCCGGTCTGGGGCACCGAGCAGAACCCCTCGCGCCTGGGACCCAATGACCCGGCGCTGCGCGCGCTGTGCGCCAAGACCCTGGCCAAGATGCATTTCAGTGCTGCCGAAGAAGGCCTGGGCGAATGGCTGCGCCCCCCCGCCAAGGCCCAGCAGGGCGGCAATGCGCGCAGCCTGCCCAAGCACCTGCAAAAGCCCGCCCAGCAGGCGCCGGAGCGCGGCACCATCGTGATAGCAGGCTGCGAGGCCCATGTCTGCCTGCTGCAGACCGCGCTGGACCTGATCGAGGACGAGTTTGAGGTCTGGGTGGTGACCGACGCCTGCGGCTCGCGCACCGACCGCAACCGCGATGCGGCCTTCGACCGCCTGGCCGGCGCAGGCGCCGAGCTGGTGACCACCGAGATGGTGGCCTTCGAATGGCTGGGCAGTTGCGAGCACCCTGATTTCAAGGACGTGCTGGCGCTGATCAAGTAAGAGACAGGCACAGGCGCACACCGTGTTCACCTTCGGCCGCGCCCATGAGGTCCAGCATGCGGTGCATTTCATCGGGTCGCCGGAAAAGGCTGCCCTGCTGGTGGCGGTGATCGATGCGGTTCATGACCTGCTCGAAGGGCAGGGCTCCGAAGAAGCGGTACTGGCCTGCCTGCGCACGGCGCTGGTCGAGGGCAAGTCGGGCACCTGGGAGTCGGCCGGCAGCTGGCTGCGCAAATTGGGTGCCGTGTATCCGGCCACCCAGCAGCTGTGGACCGAATTGGCGGCCCACCGCAGTGCCACGGTGCGGTTTCGGGTCGCCTGCGAAGTGGAGGACCTGGCCGAGCCTCTGCGGTCCGAGCTTGTGCGCCTGCTGCTGCAGGACCCGAGCAAGCGGGTGCGCGAGCGCCTGGAAGGGCAGACACCCTGAACATCGTTCGGTGCCTGCGTCAGCTTCCAGCAAGCCCGTCATGAATAATTATGAATTCAGAAATGCGCTCCCAACCGAGGAGTGCAGACGAGATGCAGGAGACACCGCATGACGCGCTACGCAGATTTCTACCGCCACTCCCTCGAGCAGCCTGATGCCTTCTGGGCCGAGCAGGCGAAACTCATCGACTGGCAGACGCCCCCACAGCAGATCTGCGACTACAGCAACCCGCCGTTTGCGCGCTGGTATGTGGGCGGCACCACCAACCTGTGCCACAACGCGGTGGACCGGCACCTGACAGCGCGGGCCGACCAACCGGCCTTGATCGCCATTTCCACCGAGACCGACAGCGAGCGCAGCTACAGCTTTGCCGAGCTGCATGCCGAGGTGCAGCGCATGGCGGCCGTGCTGCGTACGCTGGGCGTGAAGAAGGGCGACCGCGTGCTGATCTACATGCCGATGATCGCCGAGGCGGCGTTTGCCATGCTGGCCTGTGCGCGCATCGGTGCTTTGCATTCGGTGGTGTTCGGCGGCTTCGCCTCGGGCTCGCTGGCTTCGCGCATCGAGGATGCCGAGCCCGTGGCCGTGGTCAGCGCCGACGCCGGTTCGCGCGGCGGCAAGGTCGTGCCCTACAAGCCGCTGCTCGACGAGGCCATCGTCCAGTCGCGCCACAAGCCGGCCGCCGTGCTCATGGTCAACCGGGGCCTGGCACCCATGCAGCTGCACCCCGGCCGCGACCACGACTGGGCGGCACTGCGCGCGAAGCACCTGAACGCCGTCGTGCCCTGCGAATGGGTCGAATCCACCCACCCCAGCTACACCCTGTACACCAGCGGCACCACCGGCAAGCCCAAGGGCGTGCAGCGTGACACGGGCGGCTATGCGGTGGCCCTGGCGGCCAGCATGCGGCACATCTTCGACGCCAAGCCCGGCGACACCTATTTCGCCACCAGCGACATCGGCTGGGTGGTGGGCCACAGCTACATCGTCTACGGGCCGCTGATCGCCGGCATGGCCACCATCATGTACGAGGGCCTGCCCACGCGGCCCGATGCCGGGGTGTGGTGGAGCATCGTCGAGAAGTACCAGGTCACCCACATGTTCTCGGCCCCCACGGCCGTGCGCGTGCTCAAGAAGCAGGACGCGAGCTGGCTGCGCAAGTACGATGTATCGAGCCTCAAGGCCCTGTGGCTGGCCGGCGAGCCGCTGGACGAACCCACGGCGCAGTGGATCAGCGATGCGCTGCAGGTGCCCATCATCGACAACTACTGGCAGACCGAGACCGGCTGGCCCATCCTCACGCTGGCCAATGGCATCGAGCAGCAGACCACGCGCTTCGGCAGCCCCGGCAAGGCCATGTACGGCTATGCGGTGAAGCTGATCGACGAATCCACCGGGGAGGAGCTCACTGGTGCCAACCAGAAGGGCGTGGTCGCCATCGAAGGGCCGCTGCCGCCCGGCTGCATGCAGACGGTGTGGCGCGACGACGAACGTTTCGTCAACACCTACTGGAAGAGCATCCCCGGCAAGCTGATCTACAGCACCTTCGACTGGGGCATCCGCGATGCGGACGGCTACCACTTCATCCTGGGCCGCACCGACGACGTGATCAATGTCGCCGGCCACCGCCTGGGCACGCGCGAGATCGAGGAGAGCATCGCTTCGCACCCCAACATCGCCGAGGTGGCGGTGGTGGGCGTGGCCGATGCGCTCAAGGGCCAGGTGGCCATGGCCTTCGCCGTGGCGCGCGATGCCAGCGGGCTCGACGACCCGGCTGCGCGCCTGAAGCTCGAGGGCGAAGTCATGCAGCGCGTGGACCAGCAACTCGGTGCCGTGGCCCGGCCTTCGCGCGTGCACTTCGTGACCGTGCTGCCCAAGACGCGCAGCGGAAAGCTGCTGCGCCGTGCCCTGCAGGCCGTGGCCGAGCGGCGCGACCCGGGCGACCTGACCACCATGGAAGACCCGGCTGCGCTGCAGCAGGTGCGGGAACTGGTGGGGCAGGCAGGTTGAAGCTCAGCGGGCGGGCTTGATCTTGCCGCCCGCGCCGCGCACGCTGGTTTCGATGAGATCGCGCAGGTCCGCAGGCAGGTCGGCCACCGGCAGCGTGCTGAACTGGGCCCGCGAAAAAAGCAACAGCCATACGCGCTCGAACTGCCAGATCTCCTGGATGCTGGACCAGGGGAGGGTGGCCATGCTGGCCCCTGCCTGCAGCGTGAGGCTGTCCCCGTCCGCCCGCAGTGTGGCGCGCGGCGTTGCTCCCATGTCCCTGAGCTTGGTCATGGCATTGCGGTAGTGCACCCCATAGACCATGGCCGCCACCAGCGCGCAGATGGCCACCGATGCACCCAGGGCCCCCATTTGCCAGGACCGGTCGCCCCGTACCACCAGTGTTCCCAGCCACGCCGCCATCGCACCGATGACCAACAGCGTGCGCAGGCCCACGGACCGACGCCAGAAACAGAGGACTGCATGGCGGACCAGGTCGGGGGAGTAGTGCAAGGTGGTTTCCAGGGGCATGGCATGTACGGCATGGGCGATGGGCCGCAGTGTGCCATCGGTCGGCATGCCCGCAGGCGACGCTTCAGTGGGGCCGCGTTCGTTGCCACCCCGCCGGTGTCTGCCACTGGGCCGCCCAGTCCACGAATTGCTCCACGGCCATGGGCCGGGCAATGCAGTAGCCCTGGGCCTGGGCGCAGCCCAGCTGCTGCAGCATCTGGCCCTGCTCGATGGTTTCCACCCCCTCGGCGATCACGCGGTAGCCGAAGGAGCGGGCCAGGCCGATCACGCCCTGCACGATGGCCAGGTCGCCCGGGTCGCCCATCATGCCGTGCACGAAGCTCTGGTCGATCTTGAGCATGTCCATGGGCAGGCGGCGCAGGTAGGTCAGCGATGAATAGCCGGTGCCGAAGTCGTCGAGCGACACGGTGACGCCCAGCTCGCGCAGTTGCGTCAGCGTGGCGGCCACGGCGCTGATGTCGTAGAGCGCGGCACTCTCGGTGATCTCGATCTCCACCTGGCGCGGGTCGATGTCCGGGCGCTCGGCCAGCATGTGGGCCATCCAGTCGGCAAAGCCGGCATGCTGCAGGTGCAGGGCCGAGATGTTGATGCTCACCGGCAGGGCGAGGCCGTGGCCGTTCAGCCGCCTGAGCAGGGTCAGGGCGGCCTCGACCACCCATTGGCCAAAGCCGATCTCCAGCTCCGTGCCCTCCAGCAGCGGCAGAAAGGCGCCGGGCGGCAGCAGGCCGCGTTCGGGGTGTTGCCAGCGGGCCAGGGCCTCGGCACCCACCACGGCGCCGCTGCGCATGTCCACCTTGGGCTGCAGGTGCAGGATGAACTGCGCGCCCGCAATGGCATCCTGCAGATGCTTGCCTTGCTCGCGCTGCGCCACCAGGGCCCGCTCCTGCGCCGCATCGAACTGATGGAAGCGGTTGCGCCCGGCCTGCTTGGCCGCATACATGGCCTGGTCGGCATGGCGCAGCAGGGTGTCGGCGTCGGCCTCGTCCAGCGGGTACACGGTGTAGCCGATGCTGGCGGTGACCACCACCCGCTCGGTGTCCAGCGCGTAGGGAGCGGAGATGTTCTCCATCACCCGGCCCAGCATGCGCTCGCACTCGGCGGTGTCGGCCAGGTCGGGCAACAGCATCACGAACTCGTCGCCGCCCAGGCGGGCCACGCTGTCACCGGGGCGCAGGGCGCGCGAGAGCCGGCCCGCCACCATCACCAGCAGGCGGTCGCCCGCGCCATGGCCCAGGCGGTCGTTCACGGGCTTGAAACCGTCGAGGTCCAGGTAGCCCACCCCGAGCTGGGTGCCATGTTCGC
The DNA here is from genome assembly GCF_964253305.1 of Acidovorax sp. LjRoot66. Classification (NCBI taxonomy): domain Bacteria; kingdom Pseudomonadati; phylum Pseudomonadota; class Betaproteobacteria; order Burkholderiales; family Comamonadaceae; genus Acidovorax; species Acidovorax sp. LjRoot66. The sequence continues at coordinate 4,089,845 of NZ_CAXUQU020000001.1, read as the reverse complement.
GCGCCTGGTCCAGGCACTCCTGCAGCCTGCGCGCCAGCAGCACGCGGTTGGGCAGACCGGTGAGGGCGTCGAAGTGCGCCAGCTTGTGAAGAAGCACCTCCTGCTCGCGCTGGGGGGTCACGTCCAGCGCCACGCCCAGCATGCGCAGGGGCTGACCGTCGGCGTCGAAGCTCACGATCTTGCCCAGGTTGCGCACCCAGCGCGTGCCCTCGTGGGGGGCGGGTACTTTCCAGGTGGCATCGAAGGGCGTGGCCGGCCGTGCCGCGTGGCGCGCCACTTCGGCCGTGATGCGGTCGATGTCGTCCGCCGCCACCGCGCTGGTCCAGCGTACCGAAGTCTGCGCGATGGTGCCCGGCGTTCTGCCCTGCATGGTGGCCCAGCGGCTGTCACCGGTGATGGTGCCGCGCGCCATGTCCCAGTCCCACAGGCCCAGGGAAGCTGCGGAGATGGTGAGCGACAGCAGCTCCTCGCGCTCGCGGATCTGCTCTTCGTACCGCTTGCGGTCGGTGATGTCATGCACCGAGAACAGCCAGCAGGGTTCGCCGTCGAAATCGATGGCGCGCATGGACTGCAGCACGGTCAGCCGGGTGTTGGGCCGGCCATGCAGGGTCACCTCATGGCTGGCCTGTGGGCCCTTCTGTTCGAAGGCCTGCATCAGCTGTCGCCGGTCCTCTGCCGTGAAGATGCCCAGTTGTACGGCAGTCTGGCCCACGGCCTCCTCGCGTGGTATGCCCAGCAGGGCCTCCCAGGCCGGGTTCACGTCCAGGTACTGCCCATCGCTGCGGCGCGACAGGCCCATGGGAAAGGGCATGAGCTGAAAGATGCGCGAGAACCGCTCCTCGGACTGGCGCAGGCGCTCGTTGGCGCGCTTGGCTTCGTCGATGTCCTGCATCACCCCGCGCACGCGGGTGACACGGCCGTTTTCGACGACAGGCTCGCCGCGGGCGCGCACCCAGACCAACCGGCCATCGGTATGGTGCACTTCCAGCTCCATGCTCCACTCGGCGCGCTCGAGGATGCTGGCGCGAAAGTGGTTGCGCAGCGTCTCGCGGTAGGCGGGTGCCACCATGCGGTCGATGTAGTCGCTCGGCAGGGGCGAGCCGGGGGGCATGCCGTGGATGTCGAAGCACACGTCCGACCAATAGACCAGGCCCCGGCCGCGCACGTCCTCCCAGGCGCCCAGGCGTGCCAGCCGGCCGGCCTGCTGCAGGAGCCCGTTGAGTGCGCGCAACTCGTCGCTGGTGCGTTGGGCTTCGGTCATGTCGTGGAAAACGAAGACAAAACAGTCTTCCCCATCCACAAGCACGGACCGTGCCGACATCAGCCCCGGAATGCGCACTCCGCCCCGCTGCGCCACCAGGGGCAGCCGGTCCACCTGGCCGTGGCGCTGGAAGGCGTCCAGCAGGCGCTTGCGCTCCTCGTCGGTAGCCCAGATCCTGAGCTCGGTCGAGGTGCGGCCCAGCACCTGGTCATGCGGGACGCCCAGCAGCTCGCAGAACGCGGGATTCACGTCGATATAGCGGCCATCCGAGACACGGCTGATGCCCGCCGCATCGGGCAGCGTCTGGTAGAAGGAGGTGTATTTGGCCTCCGAGTCACGCAGCGCCTGCTGCGCTTCGCGGTTCGCGGAGATGTCCACGTCCATGCCGATCATGCGCAGTGGCCTGCCTTTGGCATCGCGCAGCGCCACCATGCCGCGCGACATCAGCCAGCGCCAGCGTCCGGCGGTATCGCGCACGCGGAACTCGGCTTCGTAGGACTCCTCCAGCCCATCCATGGCACGGGCCAGCCCTGCGGCGTTGCGCTCCCTGTCCACCGGGTGGCGCAGGTCGTACCAGCGTTGCCACAGGTCTGGCGCCGCGCGAACGTCGTCGGTGATGCCGAAGAGGTCGTAGAAACTGCCTTCGCAGCGGAACTGGCGCGTGTCCACGTCCCACTCCCAGCGGCCACCATTCAAGGATTCAAGGGCCATGCGCAACTGCTGCTCGCGCTGGCCGAGGGCGTGCAGGGCCGACGTAGTGGTCGCCAGCGACTGGGCCTTGCCGATCAGCAGCAGGCGGCAGGCGCCCAGCACCGCAATGCCGACGCCATGGTTCCAGGGCAGATTCGTCCACCAGTCCGCCCAGGCGAGGCCGGGTGCGGAGATGCCGGCCACCGTCTGAACGAACCCGCTGACCACGGGCAGTGTCAGTGCCAGGCCCAGCAATTCGCGCCAGCTGCTGCGCCCGCTGCGCAGCGCCAGTTGCCGCCACAAGGCCCCGGTGGCCCAGGCGCCGGCCAGCACCCAGGCGCCGACAAGCGAAGCTGAGCCCTGTATCCAGGTCCCTGCCAGCAGGGCCAGGCCTGCGGTGAGTGCGGTTGCCCGGGCGCCAAAGCACAGGGCCACAAAGGCCGTGGCCGTCGGGTAGACCACCATGCCGGGGCCCAGCGCCTGAAAATTGAGCATGCCCAGCATGGCCGCCGAGACGAGGCCGCCGGCCACGCCCGCCAGCCATTCGGTGCGCCGCGAAGGGGCCAGCACCTCCATGGGCGGCAGCAGGGCCAGCGCCAGAACGGCCAGCAGCAGGAGCAGGCTGCCCGCCAGCAGGGTGTTATGCGCCATGGTGCCCGCGGCCCGGTGTGTTTGCACGCAGGCTTGCGCCCGCCGCCTTGTGGGTGGCGTCAGGCTTGCACGGCGATCCCGTGGCATGTGAAAGCGTGCCGAAAACCGACGCAACAAAGACCATGCATCGAGTTTAGGGCCGTTCCGGGGCCTCCAAGGCGGGGCCGCGCGTCCTGACAAGCCCGGTTGACAACAGCGTGCCGGTGACGATCACGAGTGCGCAGCCCACCGTCCACACGGTGATGCGCTCCTCAAGGAACAGGGCACCGTAGAGCAGGGCGAACACCGGGGTCAGGAATGTCACCGCCAGAGCCCGGCTCGGACCGGCATGGGCGATCAGCCGAAAATACAGGATGTAGGCAATGCCTGTGCACAGCACGGCGATGGCGACGATGGCGCCCCAGGCGCGGGGTCCTGGCATCTGCGCAGGCCACAGCCAGAGGGTGGGCAGTGCCAGCCCGAGCGCCGCACCCAGCTGGCTGCCCGTGGCGATGGCCAGTGGCGGGATGCCCACCAGGCGGGTGCGCGCAAAGCTGGCCGCCAGCCCATAGAACGCCGACGCCAGCAGGCAGGCGCCGATGGCCCACAGCGCCTGCTCGGTCTTGAAGCCCGTGCCCGCCGGGGCCTTCCATGCCAGCAGTGCGACCCCGAGAAATCCCAGCGCCAGCCCGACCCAGCGCAGGCGGCCGATGCGGTCGCCCAGCCACAGCCAGGCGATCAGCGCACCAAACAGGGGCACGGTGGCATTCAGGATGGAACTGAGCCCGGTGGCGATGTGCAGCACCGCCCAGGAGAACAGCGCGAACGGGATGGCCGAGTTGATGATGCCGGCCACCACGATGGGCCGCCAGTGGCGGCGCAAGGCGGGCCAATGGCCTTGGCGCAGCATGATGGGCCACAGGAAGACGGTGGCCAGGGCAACGCGCAGCCCGGCCGTGGGCAGAGGCCCGAACTCCGAGGCGCCCATGCGCATGAACAGAAAGGACGCTCCCCAAAGCGAGGCCAGCAGCACGAACTCGCCGATCCATGCGGAGACGGGTTTGGATCCGCAATCGCTCATGCCGCCAGCGGGCGCGCGCCCTCGATGGCCAGCAGGGCGTCCTTGCGGTCCAGGCCACCGGCATACCCGGTCAGGCTGCCGTCGGCGCCCAGCACCCGGTGGCAGGGCACGATGACGCTCACGGGATTGCGCCCGACGGCGGCGCCCACGGCCCGCACCGCGCGCGGGCGGCCCAGGTCCTGGCTCAGGGCACCATAGGTGGTGGTGGCGCCGCAGGCGATGGCCAGCAGCGCGCGCCATACCTCCTGCTGAAAGGGCGTGCCGCCCGACAGGTCCAGCGGCAGGTCGAAGCCCCTGCGCTTGCCGTGCAGAAACTGCTGCAGCTGCGTGGCGGCTTCCAGCATCAGGGCATGGCCGGGCGCTTCGGGCCAAGCGCCGGGCCCGTCCAGCAAGGCGGTGGGCTGGTGCCGCTGGCCGTCGAACCAAAGGCCGACCAGGCCCTGGGGGGAGGCAGCCAGGCGCACCGGGCCGAGCGGAGAAGGGGTGCGCGATTGCACCGTGGCAGGATGGAATTGCATGGGAGGGGCTGATTCAGAGGGTTTTTTGCGCGGCAGCGCCGGGCAGGGGTAGCTCCGCCCAGGCGCGCAGCACGGCATAGCTGCGCCACGGGCGCCAGGCCGCCGATGCCTCGGTAGCGGCGCGGGCCGGGTTTTTCTGGCCCTGCACGCCCAGGGCCTTGTGCAATGCCACGTCGCCCGCCGGGAAGGCATCGGGCCAGCGCAGCACGCGCATGGCGATGTACTGCGCGGTCCAGTCGCCGATGCCGGGCAGGGCGCACAGGGCCGCCGTGGTGGCTGCCACATCGGCACCGGCATGCAGGGCCAGGGCCCCGCTGTCCACCGCCTGCGCCAGCGCCACGATGGCCGCCTGGCGCTGGCGCACGATGCCCATCTGCCCGAGCACGTCGCCTTCGGCGCGGGCCAGCACGGAGGGGGGCGGGAACAGCCGGCTCAGCTCGGGCCACGGTGTCTCGAGGGGCTCGCCCAGGCGCTCCACCAGCCGCTGGCCCAGCGTGCGGGCGGCGGCCACGGTGATCTGCTGGCCCAGCACGGCGCGCACGGCCAGCTCGAAGCCATCGAAGGCGCCGGGCACACGCAGGCCGTCGCCGTCGGGGAAGCGCCCGTGCAGCACCGCGTTGATGGCGCTGGGCTCGGCATCAAGGTCCAGCATGGCACGCACCCGGGCGATCACCACGGGCAGCACCGGGTAGAGGCTGTCGCTGGTCTGCAGCAGCACCTGGTGGCGGGTGGTGTCGAAGCGGGCGCTGAGCCAGCCGGTGGCTTCCAGCCCGCCGGTCACGGCGGGGGCCAGGCGCACCGTGCGGCGCAGGGCGGGGGCGCCGTCGCCCTCCTGCTGCACCCATTCCACCCCCAGAAAGCGACGGCGCTCGAAGAAAGTCAGCAACGCCGCCACATCAAGCGGCGGGCGGTAGGCCAGGCGCAGCGTGCCGGTGCTGCCGGCCCCTTCTACGCTGCCGCTCTTGCGCAACTGGGTGGGGTTGAGCCCGTAGTGTTCTGCAAACGCGGTGTTGAAGCGGCGTACGCTGCCAAAGCCGCTGGACAGCGCCACCTGGGTGATGGGCAGGGGGGTATCGGTCAGCAACTGCTTGGCGGTGAGCAGGCGCCGCGTCTGCAGGTACTGCAACGGGGAGACGCCCAGGGCCGCCTCGAAGATGCGGCGCAGGTGCCGGTCGCTCACGCCCAGGCGCTCGGCCAGCCGGGCGACGGTGGCCCCCTGGGTGTTGTCCCGGGCCCAGCCTTCAGGAGCGTCGAGCAGGCGCACGGCCTGCTGCACCAGGATGCCCGAGGCGTCCTGCACCGACCAGGCCAGGGACTGCGGCGCCATCTCGGGCCGGCAGCGCAGGCAGGGTCGAAAACCCGCACTTTCGGCCTGGGCTGCCATGGCAAAGAAGCGGCAGTTCTCGCGCCGGGGCGTGCGCACCGAGCAGACCGGGCGGCAGTAGATGCCGGTGGACGTCACGCCTGTGAAAAAGCGCCCGTCGAAGCGGGCATCGCGGGTCTGCAGAGCCAGGTAGCGGCCCTCGTCCTCCACCGCTGGAGCGGCAGCGGTGGGCGACGGGCCGAGGGGGCTGAGAGGGGTGGGCATGGCTGGAATGATAGGCCCCGCCTACAAGCAGTCTGGCCGTTTTCGGACATGTGCCTCCAAGCGCTCTGGTCTACCGTTGAGGGGCATCCCCGGCGCAGCATGGGGTGCCCCCTACAATCCAGCGCACCGTTCCAACGCTCACAGCAAAGGCCCCCCACGTGCAACCCACGCCTGCCATTTTTAAAGCCTATGACATCCGCGGCATCGTGCCGTCGACCCTGAACGAAGAAGTCGCTCTGGGCCTGGGCCGCGCCTTTGGCACGGCAGCCCGCGCCGAAGGCCAGACGGCTGTGGCCGTGGGCCGCGACGGCCGCCTGTCCGGCCCGGCCATGTCGGCTGCGCTGATCCAGGGGCTGGTGGAGGCGGGCATTGAAGTGATCGACGTGGGCATGGTCACCACGCCCCTCTTGTATTTCGCGGCCAGCACACTGTGCGCCAGCGGCATCCAGGTCACCGGCAGCCACAACCCGCGCGACTACAACGGCTTCAAGATGGTGCTCAACGGCCGCGCCATCTATGGCGAGGAGATCCAGTCCCTGCGCCGCACCATGGAAGAAGAGAGTTGGCAGCTTGCGCCCGGTGGCAGCGTGCGCCATGTGGACGTGCTGCCCGCCTACCGCGAGCGCATCATCGGCGATGTGAAGCTGGCCCGCCCCCTGAAGATCGTGGTCGACTGCGGCAACGGCATTGCTGGCGCCACCGCCCCGGGCATCTTCCGCGCCCTGGGCTGCGAGGTGATCGAGCTGTTTTCCGAGGTGGACGGCAATTTCCCCAACCACCACCCCGACCCGAGCAAGCCCGAGAACCTTCGCGACCTGATCGCCGCGCTGCAGGGCAGCGATGCCGAGCTGGGCCTGGCCTTCGACGGCGATGGCGACCGCCTGGGCATCGTCACACGCGACGGCGTCAACATCTTCCCCGACCGGCAGATGATGCTGTTCGCCCAGGACGTGCTCTCGCGCGTGCCCGGTGGCAACATCCTGTTCGACGTGAAATGCACCCAGCGCCTGGCGCCGGCGATTGCCGCCGCGGGCGGCGTGCCGGTGATGTTCAAGACCGGGCACTCGCTGATCAAGGCGCGCATGAAGGAGCTCGACTCGCCCCTGGGCGGCGAGATGAGCGGCCACATCTTCTTCAAGGAGCGCTGGTACGGCTTTGACGACGGCACCTACGCCGGCTGCCGCCTGCTCGAAATCCTGAGCCGCAGCGCCGACCCGAGCGCCGTGCTCAATGCCCTGCCCACGAGTTTCTCGACCCCCGAGCTCAACGTGGCCTGCGCCGAGGGCGAGCCGCACCGCCTCACGGCCGAGCTGCAGGCCCTGGCGGCCGGCAGCTTCAGTGAACCTGCCAAGGTCAACACCATCGACGGCCTGCGCGTGGACTGGCCGGACGGCTTTGGCCTGATCCGCGCCAGCAACACCACGCCGGTTCTGGTGCTGCGCTTCGAGGGCCATACCGAGGAGGCGCTGGCGCGCATCGAGGCGGCCATGCTGGCGCTGCTGCACCGGGTCAAGCCCGACGCGAAGCTGGGCGCGGCTGCCCACTGATTTCCAGGCCCGATCCCATTTTTTCGAACGCGTTCTCCTTGACCACGCCCATGCCTTCCTTGCTGTGCATCGCCGCAGCGCAGTCGATTTCCGCTCCCGGTGAAGTACGGGCCAATGTGCAGGGGCACCTGTCCATGGTGCACGAAGCAGCCCGCCATGGCGTGCAGCTGCTGGTGTTTCCCGAGCTGTCGCTCACCGGCTATGAGCCTGCACTGGTGGCCGGCCTGGTGCTGGATGCGGACGATGCCCTGCTCGCGCCCCTGCGCGACGCCGCCCGCGCCACCGGCATGGCGCTGGTGGTGGGCGCACCCGTGGCCCCGGTGGTGGCGGGCGACAAGCCGGCCATCGGCGCCTGGGTGTTCGGTGCCGATGGCAGTGCTGCCCTGTACCGCAAGCGCTACCTGCACCCTGGCGAAGAGCAGTTTGCCAGTGCGGGCAGCGAAGATGTCCACCTGCGCACGCTCGCGGGCCAGCCCACGGCGCTGGCCGTGTGTGCCGATACCACGCACCCTGAACATGCCCTGGCGGCACGCCATGGCGGGGCGGCCCTGTATGCCTGCGGTTCGGTGATCTCCGAGGGCGGGTATGCCAGGGATTCCAGCCAGTTGCAGGGCTACGCGGCCGACCTGGGCCTGGCCGTGCTCATGGCCAACCATGGCGCGCCTACGGGGGGCTACACCTGTGCAGGCCGCAGCGCCTTCTGGGCGCCCGGGGGCGAGGCCTTCGTGGCCGCACCGGGGGCAGGGGCCTGCCTGGTCATCGCCTCCCGCCAGGGCCTGGCATGGCAGGGCCGCGTGGTCGACGTCGTCGCGCAATGATACCCCGGATGACCACCGCACGCGCCCTGTATTCCATGGTCACCTGGGCGGCCCAGCCCCTGCTGCGGCGCAAGCTGCGCCGCCGCGCCGCTGCCGAGCCCGGCTATGCCGTAGCCGTGGGTGAGCGCTTTGGCCGCTACCCGCAGCCCATCGACAGCCTGGTGCTGCACAGCAGCACCGACCCCCTGGGCCAGTTCGTCTGGATCCATGCCGTGTCGCTGGGCGAGACACGCGCAGCGGCCATTTTGCTGACCGAGTTGCGTGCCCAGTTGCCCGGCATGCGCCTGCTGCTCACCCATGGCACCGCCACCGGCCGTGCCGAGGGGGAAAAGCTGCTGCAGGCGGGTGACGTGCAGGTGTGGCAGCCTTGGGACACCCAGGGGGCCGTGCTGCGCTTTTTGCGCCAGTTCCGCCCGGCCATCGGCATCCTGATGGAGACCGAGGTCTGGCCCAATCTCGTGGCCGCCTGCCGGCAGCGTGGTGTGCCGCTGGTGCTGGCCAACGCCCGTTTCAACGAACACTCGCTGCGCAAGGCCCGGCGCGTGTCTCCGCTGGCGCGCCCGGCCTATGCCGCGCTGACCGCCGTGTACGCCCAGACTGAGGACGACGCCGAGCGCCTGCACGCCATCGGCGCGCAGGTGCATGGGGTGTTCGGCAACCTCAAGTTCGACGTGGTGCCCGATGCGGCGCAATTGGAGCTGGGGCGTGCCTGGCGCGTGCAGGCCCTGCGCCCGGTGGCCATGCTGGCCAGCAGCCGCGAAGGCGAAGAGGCGCTGTGGCTGGAAGCGGTGCGCGCCTGGATCACCTCCCGCGCAGATGCGGCGCAACCCGTGCAATGGCTGGTCGTGCCCCGGCATCCGCAGCGCTTCGATGAAGTGCAGCAACTCCTTCAGGGCGCCGGCCTCACGGTGTCGCGGCGCAGCACCTGGAGCCTGCAACCCGAACCGGCGGACGTGTGGCTGGGCGACTCGCTGGGCGAGATGTCCCTGTACTACGGCATGGCCGACGTGGCGTTGCTGGGCGGCAGCTTCGCCCCCCTGGGCGGACAGAACCTGATCGAGGCCGCCGCCTGCGGCTGCCCCGTGGTGCTGGGCCCGCACACCTTCAATTTTGCGGAGGCCGCCGAACTGGCCTGTGCCGCCGGGGCGGCGCAGCGCGTGCCCGACCTCACGGCCGGGGTGGCGCAAGCCATGCAACTGGCGCGCGACCCCGCGCAGCAGGCGGCTGCCAGCGAGCGAGCGATCCGCTTTGCACGCCAGCACCGGGGTGCCGCCCGCGCCACGGTGCGGGAGTTGCTGCAACTGGTGCGCCAGCGCACGGTGGGGCGGCACGAAGAAGACGTCGATGCCTGAGCCGCAGCCGTCTCCGCCGCACATCCGCACGGCGGTGGCGGCCGACGCGCCGGCCATCGCTGGCTTGATGGGGCAATTGGGCTACGAGGCCAATGAGGCGCTGATCGTCCGCAAGCTCGCGATCCTCGTCGCGAATGCCTGTGACAGCGTGCTGCTGGCCGAGGTCGATGGCTGTGTGGCCGGCGTCATCAGCCTGCACGTGATGGAGCTTTTCCACGCCGAAGGCCGCATCGGCCGCATCACCTCGCTGGTGGTCGATGCCGGGCACCGGGGCCGCGGGGTAGGGGAGGCACTGGTCGCCGCAGCCGACCGCTCCTTCACCGGACAGGGCTGCGTGCGCGCCGAAGTGACCAGCGGCGACCACCGGCCTGCAGCGCATGCCTTCTATGCGGCGCAGGGCTACGCGCCGGATGAGCGGCGCTTTCTCAAACGCTATGCCGGCTTGAGCGCCCAGGAATCTGGCTGACCTTGCCTTGGCTGTGTAAAAGCCCCGATTGCCTTACGTCCCGACCACGCCGCCATCGGCCTTGCGGATCACCACCGTGGCCGAACGCGGGCGCCCAGCGGGGCGCTGGTCAGGCCAATTCGAGAACTTGCGCGGCTCGCTGGGGTCGCTGCGCTCGCTGGGGCTCTCGCCGGGGTGCTGGATGTTGATGAACATGGTTTTGCCATCGGGCGTCATCGTGGCGCCGGTAATCTCGCAGCCCGAGGGGCCGACCAGGAAGCGGCGGATCTCACCCGTGCGTGGGTCGGCCGCCAGCATGGCGTTGTTGCCCAGGCGCGCCAGGTCGCCCTTGCCCATGGCCGAGGTGGACATGTCGGTCTGCACCCAGAGCACGCCGCGGCCGTCAGCCCACAGGCCATCCGGGCAGGCGAACATGTCGCCTTTCACGCTGCCTTTGGCGTCCTGCCGCTCGTTGGCGGGGTCACCCGCCAGGATGAAGTGGTCCCACTGGAAGCGGGCGCCATCGAAGTCGCCGACTTCCTTCCAGCGGATGATGTTGCCCATGCTGTTGTTAGTGCGCGGGTTGGCCGCGTCCACGCCGGGCTGGCCGGTGCCGCCGCGGTTGCTGTTGTTGGTCAGCGTGCAGTAGACGGCGCCGTCCTTGCCCACGGCAATCCACTCGGGGCGGTCCATTTTTGTGGCGCCCAGCAGGTCGCTGGCCTGGCGCGTCTTGACCATCACCTCGCCGGCATCGGCAAAACCATTGGCGGCGGTGAGCGGGCCCTGGCCATGGGTGAGGGCGATCCACTGACCACTGCCATCGGCGTTGAACCGGGCGACGTACAGCGTGCCGTGGTCGAGCAGGTCGGCGTTTTCACGCGCGCCGCCCTTGCGGATCGCGTCCCGGCTTACGAACTTGTAGATGTACTCGAAGCGCGAGTCCTCGCCCGAATAGACCACGGCACGGCCGTCCCGGGTCACGGCAACCGTGGCGCCTTCGTGCGCGGCGCGGCCCAGCGCCGTGCGCTTGACCGGGGTGGAGCTGGCGTTGAACGGGTCGATCTCCACGATCCAGCCGAAGCGGTTGGGTTCGTTGGGGTTCTTGGTGGCGTCGAAACGTGCATCGTGCTCGGCCCAGCGGTAGCCGGCGGGCTCGCCCTTGCGCAGGCCCCAGCGGGTGTCGTGGGCATTGGGCGCGTCCGGGCCCTTGAAGTAGTTGATGAAGTTCTCTTCGCAGGTCAGGTAGGTGCCCCAGGGCGTGATGCCGCTGGCGCAGTTGTTCAGCGTGCCCAAGGGTTGTCGGCCGGCGGGATCGGCTGCGGTGCGCAGCAGGGCGTGGCCGGCGGCCGGGCCGCCAAATGCCATGGGCGTGCGCGCGGTGATGCGGCGGGCCCAGGGCGAGGGGCGCACGATATCCCACTGGCCATCGGCCTTCTGCTCCACCTCGATGACCGAGACGCCGTGCGCGGCCTGGGCCTTGCGCACCTTCTCGGCCGTCCAGGTCTTCATGCCGTCGGCGTGCAGCAGGCCGTCGTCGGTGTACTCGTGGTTCATCACCAAGAGGCCCTGGCGGCTGCCTTCCTGCGAATAGAAATGGATGCCGTCGTGGTGCATGCCGAGCTGCGCTTCCTGCTCGGCGGCGGTGTTGGAGCCGTCTTCCTTGAAGGCCGGGTTTTCGCCCGACAGGCCCACGGGATCGCCCCAGGGCGCAATGATCTGGGCCACATAGCCCTCGGGCACGACGATGCGGTCGGCCGTGCCGATGGGCACGCTCTTGAAGCCCAGCAGCGGGCCGCTGGCGATGCCGGCACCCGTGGCACAGCCGGGCAGCGACACGGCGGCCAGCGGCGCCAGCAGGCCGCCGACGGCCGAGGCCAGGCCACCGCTGAGCAACGTGCGCCGGCGCAGTGCCGACACCTCATGGATGCTGGGGTTGCCCGAGCGGTTGCTGTCTTCCATCGAGTCAAAGTCTTTTGCCATGAAAAATCCTTCAGTGGGGTGGGATCGCTTCTGGGGGAGGGAGAAAACTCATGCGCGCCGGGGCTGCAGCGTCTGGCGGTAAATCGCGGTGCCGGATGCATCCTTGAGCTGCACCGATAGGGTCCGGCTCTGCGCATCGACGTCGAGTTGGCCGAAGAACTGTAGACCCGCCAGGGGTGAGAGGGTCTGGCCCGGCTCGGCCCCCTTGCTGAACACCACCTGGGGTCCGAAGGTGTTGTCCATGGGGAGCGGCGCAGCGGTGCCCGCGTGGATGGGGCCGGCCACGAACTCCCAGAACGGCTCGAAGTCGTGGAACTGCGCGCGTGTGGGGTCGTAGTAATGGGCGGCGGCGTAGTGCACGTCGGCTGCGGTGAAGACCACGTTGCGCACGCGTTCGCGCGCCAGCTGGCGCAGCAGGCGCGCGATCTCAAGCTCGCGCCCCAGGGGCGGGCCATCGCCGTTGGCGCTGTTTTCCATGATTGGGTGGCCCTGCGCGTCCCGCAGCTGGCCGTCGCGCACCATCGCGCCCAGGGGCATGTCCAGCGAGACGATCTTCCAAAGTGCGCGCGAGGCCTTGAGCTCGCGCAGCAGCCAGTCCACCTGCGCATTGCCGAAGTAGGCCGTCTCCGCGCTCTCGCCGCCTTGCAGGTTGCTGCTGTTGCCACCCCGGTAGCTGCGCATGTCGGTCACGAACACGTCGAGCAGGGGGCCGTAGGGGATGCGCCGGTAGATGCGCTGGGCCTCGTCCTGCGCATGCCAGCGCATGGGCGCGTATTCGAGGAAAGCACGCGTGCCATGGGCCTGCAGGATGCCCACCTGTTTTTCGGTGTAGTCCTGCCAGGGGCCCAGGTCCTTGGCGGAGGACCAGTTGTTGGTCACCTCGTGGTCGCTCCAGTTCCAGACCTGGGCCACCTCGGCGTTGAATCGGCGCAGGGGTTCGTCCAGCAGGTTGTAGCGGTAGCAGCCGCGAAATTCCTCCAGCGTCTGCGCAGGCCGGGTGCGCGCTGGCGTCACCAGGTTGCGCCACAGCTGGCCGCCCTCGACTGCCTTTTCGGCCTGCAGCGGCGTGGTGGCGTAGATCGTGTCGCCCGCGTGGAGGAACAGGTCGGGCTCGGCGCGGCGCATGGTGTCGTACATGCGCATGCCACCCATGTCGGGGTTGATGCCGAAGCCCTGGCCGCCCGTGTCGGCCGACCAGATGATGCGTACGTGCCGCCGTGCCGCCGGGGCGCTCTGAAAGCTTCCCTGGGTCCAGTCGCTCAGGACGCGGGGCTGCCCCGCATCCTGGAACTGCACCCGGTAGAAAATGGTCTGGTCCGGCGGCAGGCCGGTGAGGTCGAGGCGGGCGGTGTAGTCGGTCACGTCCAGGGCCAGCGGACCCACGACGCTGCGGGGGTTGGCAAAGCGGGGCGTCGTGTCCCATTGCACGTGCATGCGGGCGGGCCGGTCGGTGGCGCTCCAAACCATGGCCCGACCGTGGGTCACGTCGCCGCTCATGATGCCCTGGGCCAGCGAGGGGCGGTGGGCCTCGGCGATGGCGCGCGCTGCCTGTCCCCTGCCCGTTGCCGCCAGCCAGGGTGCGGCGAGAATGCCGCTGGCCCCCGCGACAGAGCGCAGGATCGCCCGCCGTCTCGGCGGCATACCCTCCAGTATCTTCATGTCCGGTTTTTCTCGCGATGTCCATGGTGTCGTAACACTTTGCGCGAGCTGTCACGGCGCAGGGCGTACCAGGAGCAGCCAGCTTAGGATGCGAAGATGGCAGATTGATGACAGGCGAGCATCCCGCCTGCGGCCAGGGCCTTGGGCTTGCGCCAGGCCCTCGTACCGGGGCCAATGGCCCGGCACTCTACAAAGAGAAGAGAAACCATGGAAGTCGAATTCAAGTTCATCATCCCGGCAAAGCGCCTGGCCGCCGTGAAGGCCGCGGCCCGCCGGGGTACGTCCAGCGCCATCCGGCTGGAGGCGCGCTATTTCGATACCGCCGACAAGGCGCTGTCCTCGCGCGGCATCGCCCTGCGCCTGCGCAACGAGGGCGGCCAGTGGGTGCAGACCGTCAAGGCCATGGGCGATGGCCCACTGGACCGGGAGGAGCACAACGTCAGCGTCGACACCCCCACGCCGCTGGCGCGCCCGACGCTGCATGCGGGCACCAAGGCTGGTGAGCGCCTGCGCGCGGCGCTGGACAGCGCGGATGGTCCGCTGCTGGAGACCTACCGCACCGAGATCGACCGCGTCACGCGCGACCTGGCCTTTCGGGGCGGTGTGGTCGAACTGGCTTTCGACATCGGCTGCATCGTTGCCCATGGCGGCACGCCGCAGGAAAAGCAGGCACCGGTGTGCGAGCTGGAACTGGAGCTCAAGGAGGGGCCGGTGGTGGGCCTTATCGAAGTGGCCACCCAGTGGGCGGCCCAGCATGGCCTGGTGTTGAACACGGTGTCCAAGGCCGAGCGCGGCGAGCGGCTCATGGCAGCGCAATGGGCAAGGCCCGCTGCCAAGGCCCGGCCCATGGCGGCCGGCAGCCATAAAAAGCAGTTTCTCAAGGGGCCGAACCTGCAGCGCGCTGCGGTGGCCAATTGCCTGGCGCAAATCCTGGCCAATGCCAGCGAAGTCGTGGAAGGCTCGGCCGGCGAAGAGCATGTGCACCAGTTGCGCATCGGCATCCGCCGCTTGCGCACGGCGTTGCGCGAGCTCGATGCCCTGGCGCCGGGCCGCTTCGATCCCGCCTGGGAGCCACCGCTGGTCGACGTGTTCCGCCGCCTGGGCCAGCTGCGCGACCGGGAGCAGGCGCTGGACACCATTGGCGCCGAACTGCGCGAGGCGGGGGCGCCGAAGTCGGCAGCCCCGCCTGCGGGCGCCAAGGTGTCGCCCCTCGCCATCGTCAGCACGCCTGCCTTCCAGGCCGTGCTGATCGGCCTGATGGGTTTCACGGCCCAGGCCCTTGCGGCCAGGGATGATGGCGCACTGGGCGCAGCCAAGACGCGGCGGTATTTGCACAAGCGCCTGCAGGCGTTGCGCACCAAGGTCCACCGGGATGCGTGCCGCTTCGAATCCCTGTCGGTCGAGGAGCAGCACGGCGTGCGCAAGCGCTTGAAGCGCCTGCGCTTCCTGACCGAGTTCGTGGCGCCAGCGCTCGAGGGCGGGGCGGACGATTTTCTGGCCAGCCTGCAGCCGGCCCTGTCGGCGCTGGGCCGGCTCAACGACGAGCAGGTGGCCAGCGAGCTCTACCGCAGCATGGCAGCCAAGGACCCCAAGGCCTGGTTCGGTGTGGGCTGGCTCGCGGCGCGGCGCGGGCCGTCGGTCAAGGCCACGAAAAAGGCCCTCTCCCGGATGGGAGAGGGCCCGCGCTTTCGCAAGCTCTGAGAGGCTGAGAATCTTTCGTCCATGCCCGCCTTGCACGCCAAAACACCCCGGTTCGTCGAAAGCAAATGCTCGCCATAGCCCGCGCTATGGCTGTGCTTTGCGCCTAGATCCAGGGCGTTTTGACGCGCCATTCGGACACGGCCAAAAAACTCCCAGCCTCTGAGCCCTTTGTCAGGGTGTGAGCAGGGCGTTGATGGCCTGCACGTCTTCGATGGTGAGCGTGCCGGCGGCCTGGCGCAGCTTGAGCGTGCCCAGCAGCACGTTGTAGCGGGCCTGGGCCAGGTCGCGCTTGGTCTGGAACAGCTGGCTCTGGGCATTGAGCACGTCGATGTTGATGCGCACACCCACCTGGTAGCCCAGCTTGTTGGCATCCAGCGCGCTCTGGCTCGATGCCTCGGCGGCCTGCAGGGCCTGCACCTGGCCCTGGCCCGACTGCACGCCGAAGAAGGCGGCGCGGGTCGCCTGGGCCACGTTGCGGCGCGTGGTCTCCAGGTCGGCGCTGGCCTTTTCTTCCAGGGCCAGGGTTTCCTTGACGCGGTTTTGCACCGAGAAACCGGCAAACAGCGGCAGGTTGAAGGCCACGCCCAGGCTGGCGTTGTTGGTGCGGCTGTTGATGCCCGGCGCGGTGATGGTGCCGGTGGGGTTGCGCTGGATGTTGTAGCCGGCCTGCAGGTCCACCGTGGGCAGGTGGCCGGTTTCGGCCTTTTGGGTCTCCAGGCGCGCGATGTCCAGCGCAATCGCGGCCTGGCGCACGCCGGGCTGCAGTTCGCGGGCGGTGTCCACCCAGGTGATCACGTTGTCGGGCTGCACCGGGGGCAGTTGCAAGGGCAGTGCCAGGGGCTTGGGTTGGGTGCCCGTGATGCCCACCAGTTGGTCCAGCGCCAGCTTCTTCACGCGCAGGTCGTTTTCGGCCGCGATTTCCTGGGCGATCACCAGGTCGTAGCGGGCCTGGGCTTCGCGCGAGTCGGTCACGGTAGAGGTGCCGACCTCGAAGTTGCGCTTGGCAGACGCCAGTTGCTCGGACACGGCGGCCTTTTGCGCCTGCACAAAGGTCAGCGTGTCCTGCGCGGCCAGCACGTCGAAATAGGCCTGGCTTACGCGCACCAGCAGGTCCTGGCTGGCGGCGTCGAGCTGGGCCTGGGCCACGTCCACGCCGCGCTGGGCCTGTTCCAGGTTGATGCGATTGGCCGGGCGGTACAGGGGCTGCGAGGCATTCACGCCCAGGGTCTGGGTGGTGGCGGTGCGCTCGATGGGCGGGCGGCTCACATCGGTGTTGGCGCGCGAGACACCCGCCGACAGGCCGGCGCTGGGCAGCAGACCGGCGCGGGCCTGGTCGGCGCGGCGGGCCGAGGCATCGAGCTGCAGCCGGGCCGACTGCCAGGCCGTGTCATAGGTGCGCGCAGACTCCAACAGCTCCGTCAGGCTCTGGGCCTGTGCGGGGGCGCACAAGGCAGCGCCCAGCGCCAGTGACAGGGGAAGTAGCCGGAACGATGTCATGGATGCCTTTCAGGAGTAGCTGCATGTCGGGGATGGGACGAAAGAGACCGGGAACCTTCAATAGCGGGGCACGGCCGGGTCGTTCTCATGCGACCAGGCGTCGATGCCACCACTGATGTTGGCCAGCCGCTCGAAACCCTGTTGCTCCAGGAACGCCGCCACGCGCAGGCTGCGTGCGCCGTGGTGGCACAGGCAGGCGATGGGCGTGCCGGCATCGCGGGCGGCATCGAGCTCGGCCAGGCGGCCCGTAAGCTGCCCCATGGGGATGGCCACCAGCTCGAAGCCGTCAGCGCGCACGCTGGCCGTCTGCAGTTCCCAGGGCTCGCGCACATCCAGCACCACGGGCCGGCTGCCATCGGGGGCGGTGGCGAACCAGGCGGCGAGTTGGGCGGGGCGGATGTGCTCGATCATGCAAAAAACTCCAGAGAAGGCAGGTCAGAAGGTGAAGCCGGAGGGTTCAGGAAAGCCCACCAGGCGCGGCGCGATGGTGTCCCAGGGCGAAGTGGTCTCGAAACGGTCGCCGGTGCGGCGGGTCAGGGTGAAACGCATCACGGGGTCGTTGCCCACGATGGCGCCCAGGCGGCCGCCGTCGCGCAGGTGCGAGAGCAGGGCAGCAGGCACTTCGGCCACGGAGCCGCTGAGCACGATCACGTCGAAGGGGCCGTCCGTCGTACCGTTGGCACCATCGGCCAGGCGGACTTCGGCGTTCTGCAAACCGGCGCTGAGCAGGTTTTCGCGGGCCATTTCGGCCAGCTCGGGCACGATCTCGATCGACACCACCTGCTGCGCGCGGGCCGCCAGCAGCGCAGCCATGTAGCCCGAGCCGGAGCCGATTTCGAGCACGCGGTCGGTGGGCTTGATCGCCAGGTCCTGCAGGATGCGGGCTTCCACGCGGGGCTGCAGCATGCTGTGGCCCAGGCGCACGGCGTCTTCGGCATCGCTGCCCAAGAGGGGCACCTCGATGTCCATGAAGGCCAGGCTGCGGTAGGCCGGCGGCACGAATTCCTCGCGGCGCACCACGGCCAACAGCTCCAGGATGTCGAAGTCGAGCACATTCCAGGGGCGGATCTGCTGCTCGATCATGTTGTAGCGGGCCTGGGCGACGGGGTCGCTGGTATTGGCAGACGAGTTCAGTGGCATGTTCATGGAAGTTCTCCGTGGGGCGGGTGTCAGGACAAACCCTCGATTTTACGGGCCTCGGGCGCCTTCTGGCCGCGACCCATGCGCGCCAGGGCCCAGCGCGCCAGATCGTCCATGTAGCAATACACCACCGGAACCACCACCAGGGTCAGCAGCGAGGAGGTGATGACCCCCCCGATCACGGCCTGGCCCATGGGGGCGCGCTGCTCGGAACCCTCCGACAAAGCGAATGCCAGCGGCACCATGCCGAAGATCATGGCCAGCGTGGTCATGAGGATGGGGCGCAGGCGCACGCGGGCGGCCAGCAGCAGGGCATCGGCCCGGGGCAGGCCGGGCACGGTGGTGCCGGTGTCGTCGGTGTGCTCCTCGCGGGCGCGGATGGCGAAGTCCACCAGCAAAATGGCGTTCTTGGTCACCAGGCCCATGAGCATCACCACGCCGATGATGGAGAACATCGACAGCGTGGAGCGGAACATCATCAGCGCCAGCACCACGCCAATCAGCGTGAGCGGCAGCGAGGTCATGAGCGCCAGCGGCTGCAAGAAGCTGCGGAACTGGCTGGCCAGGATCATGTAGATGAAGACGATGGCCAGCACCAGCGCCGAGATGGCGTAGCCGAAGGATTCGGCCATGTTCTTGGTGGAGCCGCCGAACTGGTAGCGGTAGCCGGGCGGGAAGTTCACGCTTTCCAGCGCGGTCTTGATGTCGGCCGACACCTCGCCGGCCGAGCGCTGCGACACGTTGGCGTTGATGGCCACCTCGCGCGTCAGGTCGCGGCGGTTGATCTGGTTGGCGCCGGTCGACTCGGTCACGCTGGCCACCTGGTTCAGGCGCACGATGCGCGTCGTGCCATCGGCGGCGCTCATGGCAAAGGGCAGTCGCTCCAGGTCTTGCGGGGCGGTGCGGGCCTCGGGCGCCAGGCGCACGTTCACGTCGTAGGTCTGGTCGTCGGGCGCGCGCCAGTTGCCCACCGTGGTGCCGGCCACCAGGGTGCGCAGCGATGCCGCCATCTGCGCCACCGACAGGCCCAGGTCCGAGGCCGCGTCGCGCTTGATATCGAGGGCGATCACCGGCTTGTTGGGCTTGGCGCTGGTGTCCAGATCCACCAGGCCGGGGATGCCGCGGATCTTCGCGGTCACGGTGGCCGTCAGGCGTTCGAGCTCCTGCAGGTCCGGGCCCTGCAGCGAGAACTCCACCTGCTTTTGCCCGCCCACGGCGTCGAGCAGGCCCACGTGCGTGACGGTGATGCCGGGCACGGTCTTCAAGCGCTCGCGCAGCACGTCGGACATGGCGTCCACGCTGCGGCTGCGGTCCTTGCGGTCCACCAGGCGCACGTAGATGTTGGCGTAGATCTTGCCCTGGGCGCTGCCGGTGTTGATGGTGGACAGCGTGTAGCGCACCTCGGGCAGTTCGTGCAGGATGGCCTCCACCTGGGCCGCCTTGGCCTCGGTGGCTTCGAGCGACGAACCCACAGGGGTGTAGAAATTGATCGAGGTCTCGGAGAAATCCGCCTTGGGCACGAACTCGGTGCCCAAGAGCGGCACCATGAAGATGCTCAGCACGAAGATGGCCAGGGCAATCGCCATGGTGGTCAGCTTGTGCACCAGGGCCCAGCGCAGGATGTGCTGGTAGCCCTCCGCCAGGGCGTCGGTGGCGCGGTCGAACCAGCCCGTGACGCGGCCGATGGTCTTGTCGTAGAAGGTGACGGGCCCCGTCTTCTGCCCATGGCTGTGGATGCTCGGGTCGTGCCAGATGCTCGACAGCATGGGGTCGAGTGTGAAGCTGACGAACATCGAGATCATCACCGCAGCCACGATGGTGATGCCGAACTCGTGGAAGAACTTGCCGATGATGCCGCCCATGAAGCCGATGGGCATGAACACCGCCACGATGGACAAGGTGGTGGCCAGCACCGCCAGGCCGATCTCCTGCGTGCCGTCCATGGCCGCGTTGTAGGCGGACTTGCCCATCTGAACGTGGCGCACGATGTTCTCGCGCACCACGATGGCATCGTCGATCAACAGGCCCACGCACAGGCTCAGCGCCATCAGCGTGATCATGTTGATGGTGAAGCCGAACATGTTCATGAACAGAAAGGTGCCGATCAGCGCAATGGGCAGAGTGAGGCCCGTGATCACCGTGGAGCGCCAGGAGTTCAGGAACAAAAAGACGATCAGCACCGTGAGGATGGCACCCTCGATCAGCGTCTGGCGCACGTTGTTCACCGCAACGCGGATGGGGCGCGCGCTGTCGCCAATGGTTTCGAGGCGCACGCCGGGCGGCAGCTGGTTGCGCAGCTCGACCACGGCCGCGTTCAGGCCGTCCACCACCTCGATGGTGTTCTCGCCCTGCGACTTCTGCACCGACAGGAGCAGCGTGCGCTGGCCGTTGTACAGCGCCAGGCTATCGACCTCTTGCGCGCCGTCGTTGACGCGGGCGACCTGGTCCAGGCGCACGGGGGCGCCGTTCTTGCGCGCCACGATGATGCGGCCGAAGTCCTCGGGCCGCTGCATGCGTGCGTCGATCTGCACCACACGCTCCTGCGCCAGCGAGCGGATGGCGCCCACGGGCAGGTCCTGGTTCTCGTTGCGCACGGCAGTGGCCACCTGGTCGGGCGTGACGCCGAACGCCTCGAGCGCCTGCGGGTTCAGGTAGATGTTGATCTCGCGCTTGGTGGCACCCACCAGGTTCACGGCGCCCACGCCGCGCACGTTCTCCAGGCGCTTTTTCAGGATCTGCTCGGCCCAGGTGGTCAGCTCCACCGCGCTGCGCGCAGGTGCGCCGTCTTTGCCGTCTTTGGTATCGGGCAGCACGGCCAGCGACCACACGGCGCGGCTGGCGGGGTCGAAGCGCAGCACGCGCGGCTCCTTGACCTCGGTGCGCAGCAGGGGGCGCACCGTGGCCACCTTCTCGCGCACGTCCTCGGCGGCCTTGCGGCCATCGATGTGCAGTTGGAACTCGATGATGACGACGGCCGTGCCTTCATAGCTGCGCGAAGTCAGGGCGTTGATGCCGGCGATGGAGTTGACGCCTTCCTCGATCTTCTTGGTGACCTCGCTCTCGACGATCTCGGGCGATGCGCCGGGGTAGTCCACCGTGACCACCACCACCGGAAAGTCGATGTTGGGGAACTGGTCGACCTTCAGGCGCTGGTACGAAAACAGGCCCAGCACCACGATGGCGAGCATCACCATGGTGGCGAACACCGGGTTCTTCAGGCTGACCTTGGTGAACCACATGGCGGGTCAGGGCGCGGTACGCGATGCAGGGGCCGCCGCGGAAGCCGCTGCCGAGGGCGCTGCAGCCGAGGTGACGGCCGTGCCTTCGCGCAGCTGGCCCATGCGGCCCGAGACCACCACCGTGCCTTCGGGCGCACCCTCAATGGCGACCAGGGTCTGGCCGTCGACCACGGCGCGCGCGCCGGTCTTGACTGGCAGGTAGGCCACCTTGCCACCCTGTACCGCTTGTATATAGGGCGCGGGCTTGTCGGTGCGCACCGCATCGAGTGGCACGGTCAGCACGTCGGCGCGGCCGGTGTCGAGCAGGCCCTGCACGAACAGGCCCTGGCGCAGCGCGGGTGCGCCGCGGTTCTGCGCGATGGCCAGGTACACCGGCACCGTGCGGCTGCCGGCCTGGGCGCTGGGGTTGATGCGGGCCACCGTGGCCACCACGGGCTCGGTGCTGCCTTCGATCTGCAGCTGGGCCTTCTGGCCCACGCGCACGGCCAGCGAGTCGGCCGGGCTCAGCAGGGCTTCGAGCTCCAGGCGCGACAGATCGACTACCTCCAGCACGCGGCCATCGATGGGCATGCGCTCGCCGGGCTGGGCCAGGCGCTGTGACACCTGGCCGCTGATGGGGCTGCGCAGCACCGTGTCGTCCAGCGATTTTTTGGCCACATCGGCGGCGGCCAGAGCCGCACGGTAGGTGGATTGGGCCGATTCGAGGCTGGCCTGCGAGGTGACGAGGGCCGTGGCCGAGATGAAGCCCTGGTTCACCAGGGCCTGGTTGTTGGTGACCGTGCGCTGGTTGATGTCGACCTGCGCCTTGGCCGCGTCGGCCTGCTGCTGCGCCTGGCGCAGGCGGGCCTGGGACTCGGTGGCCTCGATGCGGGCCAGCACCTGGCCGGCGCGCACGCTGTCGCCTTCGCGCACCGTGAGGCCCTGCAGTTCACCCGCCACCCGCGCCTTGACCATGGCCGATTCGGTCGCGCGCAGCGAGCCCGACACCGGCACGCCCAGCACCAGGCTCCTGCGCTGTACGCCCACCAGTTCACTGGCGGCCAGTTGCAAGGGCGCCTCGGCGCGCTGGGTGGCCGCTTGCGCCAGGGCTTTTTGCTGCGCCTGGCGTGCGGCCATGGCGCGCCACGCGCCCCCGCCGACCAGCACGACAACGGCGGCCGCAGCCAGCCAGGGAATCCAGCGTTTCATGGGTCAGGCCGCAGAAGAAGAGGGAGGAGGGGAAGCGGGGGCAGGGGCGAAAGGCCCCGTCTCCGGGCGGGCACAGAGGCCGTACAGCACGTTGTCCACCTGCGCATCGATGAACTTCTCGGGCCCGAGCTCCAGCGCATCGGGCATGCAGGCGCCCATGGAGTGCTTCCACAGCATCAGGAAGATCATGGGTGCCATCACCACGTGCACGGCGTAGTCGAGGTTCACGCAGCGGAATTCGCCGCGGTCCATGCCGCGGCGCAGGATGCGGCGCACCAGGTCCTGGCCGGGCTGGATCACTTCCTGCTGGTAGAACAGGGTGATTTCGGGGAAATTCTGCGATTCGCTGAACATCAGCTTGGTGATGCCCGAGGCCTTGGTGGCGCCGATGCGCTCCCACCAGACCTGGTAGCAGTGGCGCAGCAGTTCGCCGGTCGTGCCCTCGAAGGCTTCGAGCTCGTGGCTCCATTCCTCGAAGCGGCCCACGATGTTCTGGCGCACCACGGCCTTGAACAGCTCTTCCTTGCTGGGGAAGTAGAGGAACAGCGTGCCCTTGGACACCCCGGCACGCGCGGCCACGTCGTCCACCCGGGTGGCGGCAAAGCCTTTCTCGACGAACAGGTCGAGCGCAGCCTCCAGCAGTTCGCCGGGGCGCGCTTCCTTGCGGCGCTCACGCTTGGTACCGGCAGAAGGGGTGGTGGGGACGGTGCTCAAGGGGCTTTCTAGTTAATGACTGACTGGTTAGTAATATAGCAACTGCGCCTGCGCCAGTCAATTGATCGGTGGGCGAATGAGACAAAAGACCGAGCGCTGTTGCCTTCTGGGGTAAACCCTGGGAGCGACGCATGCGTTACCCCCAATCGCTGTGGCGAACGCCGCGACGAGGTGCTCCACGGCGGTGCATGGTGCCTCTCCAGGCCCCGAACAGGTGCGCGATCATGCTCCAAAAATGGGAGCGCCTTGCAGCCAGTCGCTCTCGGGGACAAATGTCCTTAAAACAGGACCAAATAGCCTCAAATGTCTCATTGACAGGACATTAAGGATGTTTGACGATGGGCCCATGTCGCCGAAGCTGCCACTGCCCAAGTACCACCAGATCTACCTGGTGCTGCGCGAGCAATTGCAGGAAGGCTGTTTTGCTGCGGGCCTGCCGGGCGAGCTGGCGCTGATGCAGCAGTTCTCCGTGGCGCGCGTGACGGTGCGCCGCGCGCTGGAGCTGCTGCAGGGCGAGGGCCTGATCTCCCGCCAGCCCGGCAGGGGCACCCGGCCCGTGCCCCAGCCCGACGCAGGGCAGGGCGGCCAGGAGAGCCACCCCCACAGCAACCGCGCCCAGCTCACCGGCCTGCTCGAAAACCTGGTCAGCATGGGCCTGCGCACGTCCGTCAAGGTGCTCGACGTGGAGACGGTCACGGCATCCCGCGCGGTGGCCGGGGCCTTGCAGATCACCGTCGGTGATTCGGTGCAGAAGGCGGTGCGGGTGCGCAGCACGCGGGAAGGCCCGCTGTCGCACATCACCACCTATGTGCCGGCCGACATCGCCCGCCAGTTCGGCCGCCGCGAACTCGCGCGCAAGCCCATTCTGGTGCTGCTGGAGGAATCCGGCGTGAAGGTCGGTCGCGCCCACCAGACCATTTCCGCCAGGCTGGCCGATGCCGTGGTGGCCCGCCACCTCGATGTGTCGGTGGGCTCCGCGCTGCTGGCCGTGCGGCGCCTGATCTACGACGACCAGGAGCGGCCCGTGCAGTGGCTGCACGGCCTGTACCGGCCAGACCGCTATGAATACGAAATGCAGCTGTCCCGCGTGGGCAGCATCGATGCCAAGGTCTGGGTCAGCAAAGAGCTGTCGGCCCAGTTCCACTGATTTCAACGACCCCCCTTCGACCATCCCCCAAGGAGAACGCCCATGAGCAACCGCCGCCATTTCCTATCCCAGTCGGCCGCCGCCGCATCGGCCCTGGCCTTCCCCCTGGTGGGCGGCGCACAGGCCAAGGCGGTCAAGGTGGGGGTGCTGCACCCCGTGACGGGCGCGCTGGCCTACTCGGGCCAGCAATGCCGCGAAGGCGCGATGATGGCCATCGAGGACATCAACAAGGCCGGCGGCATCAAGTCCCTGGGCGGCGCCAAGCTCGAGGCGCTGCTGGGCGATGCGCAATCCCAGCCCCAGGCCGGCGCGGCCGAGGTCGAGAAGATGAACGAGGCGGGCGTGTCCGCCGTGGTCGGGGCGTTTGCCTCGGCCATCTGCCTGGCGACCACGCAGGCGGCCGCCAAGTACAACCTGCCGCACATCGTGGACGTGGGCGTGGCCGACCAGATCGTGGAGCGCGGGCTGAAGAACACCTTCCGCTTCGGTCCCGGCTACAAGAAGTGCGCCGAAACCGCTGTGGCCAACCTGCACGTGCTCAACACCGCGGCCGGCAAGCCCGCCAAGACGGTGATGATCATCCACGAGGAGTCGCTGTTCGGCTCGGGCACGGCCCAGTTGCTGGCGCGCGAGCTGCCCGGCTACGGCTACGAGGTCAAGGAGGTCGTCAAGCACGCCAACCCCACGCGCGACTTCAACAACATCGTGCTGCGCATGAAGGCGATCAACCCCGACATCGTGATCCCCGCCAATTACTACAACGAGTACGCGCTGCTGGTGCGCACCATGCAGCAGCAAAAGGTCACGCCCAAGGCCATCTATTCGGTGCTGGGCGGCGCCGCGTCGAGCTACAAGTTCGTCAAGGAGTTTCCGGACGCGGCCAACGGCATCATCGACTGCAACCACTGGTTCAACCCCAAGGACAAGCGGGCGCAGGACCTCAAGAAGCGCGTGGAGGCCAAGGGCCTGTTCTTCAGCTACGAGCTGTTCATGACCTACACGTCCATGTGGCTGCTGGCCGATGCGCTGGAGCGTGCCAAATCGGTGGACCGCGCCGCCATCATCGACGCGCTGGAGAAGAGCACCTTCGCTGACCACATCATGCCGTACGGCGCCACGAAGTTCGTGGCCGGGCAGAACCAGGGCGCCCAGCCGCTCATGACCCAGGTGCTGAACAAGGACATCAAGGTCATCATCCCGCGCGACTACCGCGAAGCGGACCCGCTCTTTCCGCTGAAGGCCTGAGCGGCTGACAACTCCCACTTTTGCGGCCATGCACAGGTCTGCACGGCGCCAGAACCCTCTGGTGCCAGGCCGCGCCTTTGCCTGACTGCCGCACACACCACCCATGTTCGAGCTCAGCATCCTCTTCCCCTCGGTCCTCAACGGCCTGACGACCGGCGCGGTCTACGCACTGATCGCGCTGGGCCTCACGCTGATCTACGGCGTGCTGCACATCATCAACTTCGCGCATGGCGCGTCGCTGATGCTGGCGCTGTACGCCGTCTACCTGCTCAAGCAGCACTGGGGGATCGATCCCTACCTGGCGCTGCCCATCCTCGTGCCCGGCATGTTCGCCCTGGGCTATGTGCTGCAGCGCGTGGTCATCAATCGCGCCAGCCACGGCAAGGACGAGAACATCCTGCTGGTCACCCTGGGCATCTCCATCGTCATGGAGAACCTGGCGCTGCTGTTCTTCAAGTCCGACACGCGCACCATCGAGACCGCCTACACCCTGACCACCGTGGCCATCGGCCCGGCCATGATCGCGCTGCCCAAGCTGGTGTCGTTCGCCGGGGCGCTGGTGGTCTCGGGCCTGCTGCTGTGGATCGTGGGGCGCACCGACCTGGGCCGGGCCATCCGCGCCGTGGCGCGCGAAAAACACGGCGCCAAGCTCATGGGCATCCATGTCGACCATGTCTACGCCATGAGCTTCGGCATCGACCTGGCCTGCCTGGGGGCTGCCGCCTGCTTCCTGCTGCCGGCCTATTACGTCAACCCGCAGGTGGGCAGCGGCTTCGTGCTGGTGGCCTTCACCATCGTCGTGCTCGGCGGCATGGGCAGCTTCACCGGCGCGCTGGTGGGCGGGCTGCTGATTGGGGTGGTGGAGTCGCTCGGGGGGCTGTTCCTGGGTGAATCGCTGGGGCAGATCGGCATCTTCGCCATCTTCATCGCCGTCTTGCTGTTTCGCCCGCAGGGCCTTTTTGGAGCCAGGCAGTGAACAAGCAACTCTGGGCCATCGCCCTCTTCGGACTCGCCATCGCGGCCCTCACGGGCTGGTCCGACTCGGGCGTGCTGCTCAACTTCGTGATGATGGCGCTGTACGCGGCCCTGCTGGCGCAGGCCTGGAACATCCTGGGCGGCTTTGGCGGCCAGTTCTCCTTCGGCCATGCGCTGTTCTTCGGCACGGGGGCCTACATCCAGGCCATTGCACAGATGCAGGGCGGCATCAACGCTTGGCTGGCCCTGCCCATGGCGGTGGCCGGCAGCGCGCTGGTGGGGCTTTTCGTGGGCGGGCTGTCGTTCCGCTACGGGCTCAAGGGCTCGTACTTCGCGCTGGTCACGCTGGCGTTTGCCGAGGTGTTCCGCATCCTGGCGCTGTCGGTGCCGTTCACCGGGGCGGGCGTGGGTCTGATGCTGCCGCTAAGGGAGTCGCTCGCGAACATGCAGTTCGGCTCGCGCAAGGGCTATGTGTTCCTGATCCTGGCGCTGGTCACCCTGGCGCTGCTGGTGAGCTGGTGGCTGCGCAACTCGCGCTTCGGCGCCTGGCTGCAGGCCGTGCGCGACAACGAGGACGCGGCGCGCGCCATCGGCGTCAACCCGTTCACGGTGAAGATGGGCGCCATCGCGCTGTCGGGCGGCTTCATGGGCGCGGCCGGGGCGTTCTACGTGCAGGTGTTCCAGTACATCGACCCGGGCATTGCCTACGGCTCGGTGACCTCGGTGGAGGCCCTGGTGGCGGCCATCGTGGGCGGCATCGGCACCGTCTGGGGGCCGGTGCTCGGCGCGCTGGTGCTGCATGTGCTGGCCGACCTCACGCGCAACCTGTTCGGCCAGTTGCCGGGGATCAACATGGTGATCTACGGCGTGGTGCTGGTGCTCATCGTCATGTTCCTGCCGCGCGGCATCGCGGGCCTGGGCCAGTCGGTGGTGGACCTGTGGAAACGCTCGGGAGGCCGCCATGGCCAATGATCTCTTGACCCTCACGGGGCTGGGCAAGTCGTTCGGCGGCCTCAAGGCGGTGCAGAACGTCAGCCTCACGGTGCCCGAAGGCTCGCTGACCGCGCTGATCGGCCCCAACGGTGCCGGCAAGACCACGCTGTTTGCACTGATGACCGGTTTCGTCAAGCCCGACTCGGGCACGGTGCAGTTTGCCGGGCGCGACATCACCGGCCAGGCGCCGCACCTCAACGCCCGCCTGGGCATGGCGCGCACCTTCCAGATCGTGCAGCCCTTTGCCGCCCAGACCGTGCGCGAGAACATCGCCGTGGGCGCCCACCTGCACGAGCCGCGCCGCGCGGCGGCCCTTGCACTGGCCACCGAAGTGGCGGCGCGCGTGGGCCTGTCGGCCCAACTGGACAAGCCGGCATCAGACCTCACCGTGGCCGGCCGCAAGCGGTTGGAGCTGGCACGCGCCCTGGCCACCCGGCCGCGCCTGCTGCTGCTTGACGAGGTGCTGGCCGGCCTCAACCCCCAGGAGATTGCCGAGATGATTCCCGTGGTGCGCGGCATTGCAGAGGGCGGTGTGACGGTGCTGATGATCGAGCACGTGATGCAGGCTGTGATGAACCTGGCCGAGCACGTGTGGGTGCTGGCCCAGGGCCAGCTGATCGCCGAGGGCAACCCCGCCACGGTGACATCCGACGAGCGCGTGATCGAGGCCTACCTGGGCCATGGCACGGCAGCGCGCCTGCGCGCCGCGGCCGCCAAGGAGGCTGCATGAGCACGGGCCCACTGCTTGACATTGCAGGCCTGCGCGGCGGCTATGGCCGCGTGGAGGTGCTGCGCGGGGTGGACCTGCAGGTGAACCCCGGCGAAACCGTGGCCTTGCTGGGTAGCAACGGCGCGGGCAAGTCCACGCTCAACAACGTGGTCTGCGGCATCTACCCGGCCTGGGCCGGGCGCGTGGCCTTCGGTGGGGCGGACCTGAGCGGGGCGCACTACACGGCGGTCGTCAAGGCCGGGCTGATCCAGGTGCCCGAGGGGCGCAAGATCTTCCCCAACCTGAGCGTGCTCGAAAACCTGTCGCTGGGCAGCTTTTCGCGCGCCCGCGAGCGCCGGGCCGAGAACATCGACAAGGTGTTCGCCACCTTCCCGCGCCTGAAGGAGCGCACCACCCAACTGGCCGGCACCATGAGCGGCGGCGAGCAGCAGATGCTGGCGATTGGCCGCGGCCTGATGGCCGAGCCGCGCCTCTTGATCCTGGACGAACCCTCGCTCGGCCTGTCGCCCCTGCTGGTCGAAGAGATGTTCGGCCTGATCCGCCAGCTGCGCTCCACGGGTCTGGCCGTGCTGCTGGTGGAGCAGAACGTGGGCCAGTCGCTGGAGATCGCCGACCGCGCCTATGTGATGGAGAACGGGAGCATCCGGTTTTCGGGCGCCCCCGACGAACTGCTGCGCAGCGACGAACTGCGCCGGGCCTACCTGGGCCTTTGAGAAGGAGACAACCACATGACCGTTCCCCGCCGAAAACTGCTGCTGGCCTTGCCGGCGGCCCTGTCCATGGGCCATGTGCTGGCCCAGAACGCGCCCATCCGCATCCTCGTGGGCGCGCCTGCGGGCG
The DNA here is from genome assembly GCF_964253305.1 of Acidovorax sp. LjRoot66. Lineage (NCBI taxonomy): Bacteria > Pseudomonadati > Pseudomonadota > Betaproteobacteria > Burkholderiales > Comamonadaceae > Acidovorax > Acidovorax sp. LjRoot66. The sequence goes on along the minus strand of NZ_CAXUQU020000001.1, from coordinate 4,060,867 downwards.
GCTCCACCGACACCCTGGCGCGCAACCTGGCCAGCGAGATGGGGCGCCAGCTTGGCCGCACCGTGGTGGTGGAGAACCGCCCTGGCGCGGGTGGCAACATCGCGGCCGATGCCGTGGCCAAGGCCGCGCCCGATGGCAATACGCTGCTCATGAGCTTCACGAGCCACGCCATCAACGCCAGCCTCTACCCCTCACTGCCGTTCGATCCGATCAAGGATTTCACCCCGCTGACCTGCGTGGCCACCTCGCCCTCGATCCTGGTGGCCAACCCCTCGGTGCCGGCCAAGGATGTGCGCGAGCTGATTGCGCTGGCCAAGGCGCGGCCGGGCAAGCTCAACTTCGCCATTGGCGCCGTGGGCTCCTCGCTGCACCTGGCGGGCGATGCGTTCAAGATGCAGTCGGGCGCCTACATCGTCAACATCCCCTACCGGGGCACGGCCCCGGCGCTGCAGGACGTGCTGGCCGGGCAGGTGGAGCTGATGTTCGCCGCCGTGGGCAACGCCCAGGCGCAGGTGCGGGCGGGCAAGCTGCGCGCGCTTGGCGTCACCAGTGCCAGGCGCCTGCCGGCCTTTCCGGACGTGCCCGCGATTGCCGAGGTGCTGCCTGGCTATGAGTCGAGCGCTTGGTTCGGCCTGTTCGGGCCCGGGAACATGGCCCCCGAACTGGCCAAGCGCCTGAGCGACGCAGCCCGCCAGGCCATCGCCACGCCCGAGGTCAAAAAGCGCCTGGAGACCGAGGGCGCCGTGCCCGTGGGCAACAGCCCCGAGGAATTCGCCCGCTTCGTGCAGGCCGAGATCCCGCGCTGGGCCAAGGTCGTGCGTTTTGCCGGAGCCAAGCCCGAATGAGCTCCGCACCCAGCACCCTGGCACAGAAGCTGGTGGCCCGCGCGAGCGGGCGCACCGGCCTGGCGCCGGGTGACATCGTCAACTGCCGGGTGGACCTGGCCATGTTCCATGACTCGTCCGGCCCCCGGCGCCTCAAACCCATGCTCGACGAACTCGGTGCCACCATCTGGGACAAGTCGCGCGTGGTGCTGGTCATGGACCACTACCTGCCCGAGCGCGACGAGGAGTCGCGCCGCATCGTGCGCATCGCGCGTGACTGGGCGCGTGAGCAGGCATTGCCCCACGTGTACGACGGCCAGGGCATCTGCCACGTGGTGGTGCCGCAGCACGGCCACATCCGCCCCGGCATGTTCTGCGTGGGGGGCGATTCGCATTCGCCCACGGGTGGGGCCTTCGGTGCCTACATGTTCGGCATCGGCAGCACCGAGATGCTGGGTGTGGTGGTCACCGGCGAGATCTGGCTGCGCGTGCCGCACACGCTGCAGATGCATTGGAGTGGAAAGCTCGCCGCTGGCGTGACCGCCAAGGACATGATGCTGCACATGATCGGCCGCTTCGGCATGAACGGCGGCCAGTACCAAGCGGTGGAGTTCGCCGGTGCTGCCGTGCAGGCCCTGTCGATGCAGGAGCGCATGACGCTCTCGAACATGAGCGCCGAGCTGGGCGCCCAGGCCGGCCTGATCGCACCCGACGCGACCACGCGCGACTGGCTGGCCGCCCACGGCGTGCCAGAGGCCGACCTGCAAGGCCTGGACGCCTGGGCGACCGACCTCGGCGCGCCGCTCACCCGCCATGATTTCGACGCCGGCACCCTGGCCCCCCAGGTGGCCGCGCCCCACAGCCCCGCCAATACCGCCGCAGTGGGCCAGCATGCGGGCACGCGCATCGACGTGGCGTACATCGGCGCCTGCACGGGCGCCAAGCTCGACGACCTGCGCGCCGCAGCCAGTGTGCTGCGCGGCCAGCGCGTGGCCAGCGGCGTGCGCCTGATGGTGGCACCCGCCAGCCAGCAGGACCAGGCCGCCGCCCGGGCCGAAGGCGTGCTGCAGGTGCTGGAGGAGGCGGGCGCCGAGCTGTTTCCGACCACCTGCGGCGCCTGCGCCGGCTATGGCGATAGCGTGGGCGACGGCACCACCGTGATCTCCAGCACGGCGCGCAATTTCAAGGGGCGCATGGGCTCGGCGACGGCCCAGGTGTACCTGGCCTCGCCCTACACCGTGGCCGCCTCGGCCCTCAAGGGCCGCATTGCCGACCCGCGCGAGGTGCTGGCATGAACGCCGCACTGCACAGGGTCTGGAAGCTCGGTGCCGACATCGACACCGACGTGCTGGCCCCCGGCCACGCGATGAAGCATGGCATCGATGTGCTGGCCCGCCACTGCCTGGAATCGGTGCGGCCGGACTTCGTGGGCGGGGCAGGGAAGGGCGACGTGATCGTGGCCGGCCCCAATTTCGGCATCGGATCCTCGCGCGAACAGGCCGCTGCGGTGCTGGTGCGGCTGGGCGTCGTGGCGGTCATCGCGCCCTCGTTCAGCGGCCTGTACTTTCGCAACGCCTTCAACCTGGGCCTGCTGCTGCTGACCTGCCCGCAGGCGGGCGAGGTGGCCGAGGGCGAGGCCGTTGCCCTGGACTGGCAGGCCCCAGCCGTGATCACAGCGGATGGTACGCGCCTGGCGTGCGATCCGATTCCCCCGTTTCTCATGGACATGGTGCGCGCTGGCGGCTTGATGAACCAGCTGCGCGCCCGATTTGGCAAGGAGGCCTTGAATGGCTGAAAACACCACCACCACCACAGCAACGTCGATGGACCCGGTCACGCTGGCCGTGCTGCGCGGGCGGCTCGAGCAGATCGCCGACGAGATGGACGCCACGCTGTACCGCAGCGCGTTCAACCCCATCATCGCCGAGGCGCACGATGCCTGCCACGGCCTGTACGATGCCACGAGCGGCGACACGCTGGTGCAGGGCAAGTCGGGCCTGCCGGTGTTCGTGGGGGCCATGGCCTTCGCGGTGCGCGCGGCCATGCGCATCGCCGCCGGGCGCGGCGGCATGGCACAAGGCGATACTTGGCTGTTCAACGACCCGTACGAGGGCGGCACGCACGCCAACGACTTCAAGCTGGTGCGGCCCTTCTTTCGCGATGGCAGGCTGTACTGCTTTCTCGCCTCGGCCGCGCACTGGCACGATGTGGGCGGCAACGTGCCCGGCAACTACAACCCGGCTGCCACCGAATGCTGGCAGGAGGCGGTGCAGATACCGCCGGTGCGCATCGTGCGCGGCGGCGCGCTCGATGAGGACGTGCTGGCCATCCTGAAAGCCAATACCCGCCTGCCCGACAGCCTGTGGGGCGACCTCAACGGCCAGCTCTCGGCGCTGGACTTGGGCGAGCGCCGCCTGCACGACCTGCTCGACCAGTACGGCGACACCGTGGTGCTGCAGGCCATGGGCGAGCTGCGCACGCGCGCTGTCAGGCTGATGCGCTCGCACATCGCGGCGCTGCCCGATGGGCGCTACAGCTTCAGCGACATGCTGGACAACGATGGCGTGAAGGACGAGGCGCTGACCATCGCCCTGGACATGACCGTGCAGGGCGACCGGCTCACGCTCGACTTCTCGCGCACCTCGCCCCAGTGCGCCGGGCCGGTGAACATCTCGCGCGCCACGGCCATCGCGGCCTGCTACGTGGCGCTCAAGCACCTGTTTCCGGATGTGCCGGCCAATGCGGGCGTGCTCGACGCGGTGGATTTCGTGCTGCCCGATGGCCTGGTGATCAGCGCCGCGCGCCCGCGCCCGGTGGGCGGCTACACCGAGACCATTTTGCGCATGATCGATGTGATCTTCAGCGCCACGGCCCTGGCCGCGCCCGAGCGCGCCATGGCCCAGGCCTACGGCACCATCAATGCCCTGTCCATCGCCGGGCACCGCACCGATGCCGCGCGCAAGGGCCAGCGCTGGGTGATGTTCAGCTTCTTCGGTGGCGGCCATGGCGGGCATTCGGACGGCGATGGCATGAGCCACGGCAACGCGCCCATCTCCACGGCGACCATTCCACCGCTGGAGATCCTGGAGGCGGCGTACCCCGTGCGCTTCACGCAATGGGCGCTGCGCCCGGGCTCGGGCGGCGACGGGCAGCACCGGGGGGGCCTGGGTGCCATCTACGAGATCGAATTGCTGGAGCAGGATGCCGAGGTCTTCATCTTCGGCGAGCGCGGCAAGGCTGCGCCCCAGGGCATTGCCGGGGGCGGAGAGGCCGCCATGAACGTCTTCAGCTACGAGAACGCGGGCACGTGGAAGGTGCCGCCCATGCGTTCCAAGATGATCGGCATCCGATTGCAAAAGGGCGAGCGCGTGCGGCTGGAGACGCCTGGTGGCGGGGGCTACGGTGTACCTGCGGCACGGTCGGCCGCAGCGCGCCAGAGCGACGAAGCGATGGGTTATGTAGTGGCGGACAACAGCGCAGCAGCAGTGAAAGGCGCAGCATGAGCGGCAAGGCTTCCTTTGTGGTGGGGGTGGACGTGGGTGGCACCTTCACCGATCTGTTCGTGCTCGACGAGGCCGACGGCAGTGCGCGCATCGTCAAGGTGCCCTCCACGAGGGGCGAGGAGGCGCGCGGCTTCATGAACGGGGTGGCCCGCGTGGCGGATTCGGCGGCGGCCATTGCCACCATCGTGCATGGCACCACGGTGGGCACCAACGCGCTGCTGGAGCGCAAGGTGGCGCGCACCGGCATCATCACCACGCGCGGCTTTCGCGACGTGCTGGAGATGCGCCGGCGCGACCGGCCCCAGACCTGGGGCCTGCGCGGCAGCTTCGAGCCCATCGTGCCGCGCGACCTGCGCCTGGAGGTGGACGAGCGCGTGCTGGCCGATGGCACGGTGCACACGCCTGTAGACCTGGGCCAGGTGAAAGCCCAGGCCCAGGCACTGCTCGATGCCGGCTGCGAAGCCGTCTGCGTGTTCTTCATCAACACCTATGCCAACCCGGCCAACGAGCAGGCCGCCGTGGCCGCCGTGCGCAGCCTGTGGCCCAATGCCCACGTGACGGCGGCCAGTGAGGTGCTGCCCGAGATCCGCGAGTTCGAGCGCTGCTCCACCGCCACGCTCAATGCCGCCTTGCAGCCCGTGGTGGGCAGCTACCTGGAGCGGCTGGAGGGCGACCTGCGCGGCCAGGGCTTCGCGGGTGAACTGCTCATCGTGCAGAGCAACGGCGGCGTGATGTCGCGCCAGACGGCGTGCGATGTGCCTGTGCGCACGGCGCTGTCGGGCCCAGCGGCGGGGGTGATCGCCTGTGCGGCCATCGCACGGGCGGCAGGTTTCCCGGATGCGATCACGGGCGACATGGGCGGCACCTCGTTCGACGTGTCGCTGGTGGCGAGCGGCGAGGCGGCGCTGGCGGCGCAGACCTCCATCGAATTCGGCATGGTGGTGCGCTCGCCCATGATCCAGATCGAGACCATTGGTGCGGGCGGCGGCTCCATTGCCTCGGTGGACGCCAGCGGCATGCTGCAGGTGGGCCCCGAGTCGGCCGGCAGCGTGCCCGGCCCCGCCTGCTACGGGCGCGGCAACACCCGGCCCACGGTGACCGATGCCAACGTGCTGCTGGGCCGCATCGCGGCCGACCGGCCGCTGGGCGGTGGCCTGCTGGCCGCCATGGACGCTGGCAAGTCCCGCGACGCCATCGAAACCCACGTGGCCCAGCCCCTGGGCCTGGATGTGATGGCGGCGGCCGAGGCTATCCTCACCGTGGCCAATGCCAAGATGGCCGGCGCCGTGCGCGTGGTCTCCATCGAGCGCGGGCACGACCCGCGCCAGTTCGCCTACATGCCCTTCGGCGGCGGCGGCGCGCTGCATGTCTGCGCCATGATGCGCGAGGTGGGCGTGGGCACGGGCATCGTGCCGCGTTACCCCGGCGTCACCTCTGCCCTCGGCTGCGTGATGGCCGACATGCGCCATGACGCGGTGCAGACCCTGAACAAACCCCTGGCAGACCTCGACGTGGCCGACCTGCGACAGCGCGTGCAGGCCCTGTCGGCTGCCTGCCAGCAGCGGCTGGACTCGGCCGGTGTGCAGTTCGTGCAGGTGCAAGAGGTCATTGCGCTGGATATGCTCTATGCCGGGCAGACGCACACCGTGCAGGTGCCGCTCGCCACGGAGGCACTCCACCGCGAGGGCATCCAGGCGGCTTTCGAGGCCGCCTACCGCGCCGCCTTCGGCCGCGTGCTCGACGGCATCGCCGTGCGGGTGATGAACCTGCGCTACGCCCGCGTGGGTGTGCGCCCCAAGTTCGACCTCACGGTGCTGGCCCCGCAATCGACCACGCTGAACCCTTCGTTGGGCGTGCAGCGCGTGTTCCATGCCGGCCGGTGGTGGGATGCGGCGCGCCATGCGCGGCTGGAGCTGCCGGTGGGCGCCCGCATCGATGGTCCGGCCATCCTGGAACAGCCCGACACCACGGTGTGGCTGGAGCCGGGCTTTCACGCCACAGTGGATACGCTGGGCAATCTTCTGGTGCGTTCCGCATGACCGCCGCCGCAGCTCCCCTGCACACCCGGCGCGTGGCGCTGGTCATCATCGACCTGCAGAACGACTTTCTCGCGGCCGACGGGGCCTATGCGCGCGGCGGCGCGGTGAGCCCGGCTGCGCAGGCCTTGCCGGCGCGTGTGGCGCAGGTGGCCACATCCGTCAAGGCCGGGGACGGCCTGGTCGCAGGCAGCCAGTTCACGCTGTGGCCCGACGCACAGGGCGAGCCCATGGTCTCTCCCCACCTCAAGACCTTGCGGCCCTTCCTGCGGCGCGGCGACTTCGCGCCCGGCAGCCGGGGGCAGGCCCATGTGCCCGAGATCGCGCCCTGGGTGGACCTCTCGGTGTGCAAGGTGGCCTATTCGGCTTTTTTCAACACCCAGCTCGACTGGGTGCTGCGCCGCGCCGGTATCGATACCGTGGCTGTGTGCGGCATCGTCACCAACGGCGGGGTGGCCAGCACGGTGCGCGATGCCCACATGCGCGACTACCGCACCCTGGTGCTGTCGGACGGCTGCGCCGCCTTCCGCCAGGACGTGCACGACACCGCGCTGGCCGACATGGCCACCGTGGCTCAGGTGCTGGGCTGCGCAGAGTTCATGGCTGCGCTGGCGGCGGGCACGCCATGACGGGCACGCTGCCCAACATTCGCCGCGCCGACCGGATGCCCGCGGCCGCGCAGGGCAACCATGTGCCCGTGGCCATCGTTGGCGGCGGCGCCTGCGGCCTGACGGCCGCGCTGATGCTGCACGACCTGGGTGTCGAATGCGCCGTACTGGAGCGCGATGCCACGCCCACGGGCTCCTCGGCCCTGTCCTCGGGCTTCATCCCGGCACCGGCCACGCGGGTGCAGAAGGAACTGGGCATTGACGACAGCCCCGAGCGCTTTGCCGCCGACATCAGCGCCAAGGCCAAGGGCAGGGCGGCGCCGCAGCTGGTGCAGGCCTATGCCCGGGCCATCGGCCCCGCGCTCGATGCGCTGCAGCAGCGCCACGGCCTGCAGTGGCAGGTGCTAGACGGCTTTCTGTACCCCGGCCACAGCGTGCGCCGTATGCATGCGGTGCCCGAGAAGACCGGGGTGGGCCTGATGGGCCGCCTGGCCAATGCCGTCGCGGCGGCCGACATCCCCCTGGTGACCGATGCCACCGTGCGCGAGTTGTGGGCGGACGACACCGGCCTGGTGATCGGCGTGGGCTACGAGCGGCCCGGCGGCCGGCTGGAACACCTGTCGTGCGACGCGGCCATCCTGGCCTGCAACGGCTTTGGCGGCAACGCCGCCATGGTGCGCGAGTTGCTGCCCGATATGCGCGATGCCCTGTTCGCCGGCCACACGGGCAACGACGGCAGCGCCATCGCCTGGGGCCGTGCCCTCGGTGCGCGCCTGGCCGACCTGGGCGGCTACCAGGGCCATGGCTCCTGGGCCATTCCCCAGGGCGCTCTGATCTCGTGGGCGCTGATGATGGAGGGGGGCCTGCAGGTCAACGCGCTGGGCCGGCGCTTCCACGACGAGACGCAGGGCTACTCGGAGGCCTCGGTGCATGTGCTGGCGCAACCGGGTGGCGTGGCCTGGAATGTGTTCGACGCGCCCCTCCTGGCGCTGGCGCGCGGCTTTCCGGACTTCGTGGATGCCGAGGCTGCGGGCGCCGTGAAGCATTGCGACAGCGTGCAGGCCCTCGCGGCCGTGATCGGCTGTGATGAGGCCGCGCTGGCGGCCACCATCGGGGGGCAGGGCCCGTACCCGCGTCCGGAAGCCCGGCCGCTGCAGGCACCGTTCTGCGCCGTGAAGGTCACAGGAGCACTGTTCCATACCCAGGGCGGCCTAGATATCGACGCGCAATGCCGGGTACTCGACACCGCAGGCTGCCCGTTTCCCAACCTGCTGGCGGCCGGCGGCGCGGCGCGCGGCGTCTCGGGCGATGCCGTCTGGGGCTACCTCTCGGGCAACGGCCTGTTGAGCGCAGTGGCCGGCGGTTACCTGGCGGCCCATACCGCCGCACACCTGCTTCGTCCCTCCACGGGCCACATCCCATGACCACGATTTCCTTGCACGAACGGCTGCAACAGCCGCAGATCCTGCTGGCCCCTGGCGTCTACGACGCGCTGAGCGCCCTGGTGGCAGAGCAGGCGGGCTTCCAGGCGCTGTACCTCTCGGGTGCCTCCATCGCCTACACCCGGCTGGGCCGCTCCGACGTGGGCCTGACCACCTACACCGAGGTGGAGGACACCCTGGCGCGCATCACCGAGCGGGTGCGCACGCCGGTGATCGTCGATGCCGACACGGGTTTCGGCAACGCCCTGAACGTGCAGCGCACGGTGCGCGGCTTCGAGCGCGCGGGCGCCGCCATGGTGCAGATCGAGGACCAGGGTTTTCCCAAGCGCTGCGGCCACCTGGACGGCAAGAGCGTGGTGCCTGCCGCCGAAATGGTGGGCAAACTGCGCGCCGCGCTCGACGCGCGCCACCATTCCCACACCTTGGTGCTGGCACGCACCGATGCGCTGGCGGTCGAGGGCATCGAGGCTGCGTTCAACCGGGCCGAGCAGTATCTGGAGTGCGGGGTGGATGCGCTCTTCATCGAAGCCCTGCGCACCCCGGAGCAGATGGATGCGGCCTGTGAACGCTTTGCCCACCGCATTCCGCTGCTGGCCAACATGGTCGAGGGCGGCAAGACCCCGGTGCAGAGCGCGCAGGAGCTGGGGCAGCGCGGTTTTCGCATCGCCATCTTCCCGGGCGGCACGGCGCGCGCCGTGGCCCACACCCTGCAGGGCTATTACGCCAGCCTGCAGGCCCACCAGACCACGGCGCCGTTCAAGGAGCGCATGCTGGATTTCGATGGGCTCAATGCGCTGATCGGGACACCCGAGTTGATGGAGCAGGGCAAGAAGTACGAATAGCCCCGCCGGCACTGCGGCACTCGAGGCCGCTTACCATTCCATGGAAATCCTTCATTGCATGGAGAACACATGGCAGACAAACTGCAAACCATCACCCTCGGCGGCGGCTGCTTCTGGTGCACCGAGGCGGTGTTCGACCGCGTGCGCGGCATCACCGACGTGGAAAGCGGCTACACCAATGGCCAGACCATCCAGCCCACCTACGAGCAGATCTGCCAGGGCGACACCGGCCATGCCGAGGTGGTGCGCCTGACCTTCGATGCCGACGAGATCAGCCTCGAAGAGATCCTGGAGATCTTCTTCCACACCCACGACCCGACCACGCTCAACCGCCAGGGCAACGATGTGGGCACCCAGTACCGCAGCGGTATTTACTACGAAGATCCGGCCCACGGCGAATTGGCCGACGCCATGGTGCGCCAGATGTCGCAGGACAAGCTGTTCGGCGCGCCCATCACCACCGAGGTGAAGCCCCTGGCCAACTACAGCACGGCCGAGGACTACCACCAGGATTACTTTGCCAAGCACCCGGGGCAGGGCTACTGTGCCATGGTGGTGGGCCCCAAGGTGGACAAGTTCCGAAAGACCTTCCGCAAGTACCTCAAGGAGGACTGAGAGGCTGAGAGTCTTTCGTTCATGCCCGCCTTGCACGCCAAAACACCCCGGCTCGTCGTTGCAAATGCTCGCCATAGCCGGAGCTATGGCTGTGCGTTGCGCCTAGATCCAGTGCGTTTTGACGCGCCATTCGGACACGGACAAAAAACTCCCAGCCTCAGAGCAGGCTGGGCCTGTCGCCCACCCGCACGCGCACCACGCCGCCCAGCAGCCCACCCATGGCCCGTTGCAGCCGGGAGGCGGGGCGGCTCGACAGCAGGGTGCGCATGATGTCCTGCGCACTGATGGTTTCCGGGGGCGCAAAGCCACAGTCCGCGAGCATAGCCTGCAGTTCGCGGTCGTCCAGGAAGCAATGCCAGGGCTCGCCCATGCGGTGAAAGCGGCGCGCCATCAGGCCCAGGGCCAGCCGCCGGCCCAGCTCCTTCGGGGCAGGGCGCCGCACATAGTCGAAAACCAGCACGCTGCCCGGCGCCATCTGCGTCCCTATGCGTTCCAGCGTGGCCCGTACGGCCGAGGGGGCCAGGTACATGCTGACGCCCAGCCAGGCAAACACGGTGCGTTCGTGCGGGTCCAGACCCCGGGCGACCAGGTGCTGCATGAAGTCCTGGCGCTCGAAGTCCACCGGCACATGGGTCGCCCCTGGCCGCATCCACAGGCCGGCGCAGGCGGCCAACTGCTGCTTCCAGGCCTGGGTGGCCGGGTGGTCGACCTCGAACACCCGGGCGAGCCCCTTGGGCCAGCCCCTGCGCAAGGCGAACGTATCCAGGCCCGCGCCCAGCACCACGTACTGCGTGGCCCCGGCGGCCACCGCCTCGCGCAGGGTGTCTTCGGCGATGCGGCTGCGGGCGGCCAGGGCACCGCGCATGGCTTCGGAAAAGCTGCCCCGGTCGCTCAGGTGCCCCCCGGGTCCGTGGTCGATGGCCCATTGGCGCACCGCTACCCCCAGCTCCGGCCCCAGGATCTCGAGGGCCAGCGGGTCGGCGAACACTTCACCCCCGTCCAGCAACTGGTGCCGGGCGCGGGCAATGCCGCACAGCAAGGCCGTGCGGCTGGGCTGGGCCGAGGCCAGAAGGGGCTGCAGGGCAGGGGAGATGGAGGATAGGTTGTGGGCCATGGAGGCGATTCTGAAAGGTCCGCGCCCGGCCGTCTTGAACGATTTCGCCAAGCGCACCCCGGGAGCGTGCCTGGCGAACCCGTTTACGATGCGGGGTGTGCGCCTGCGATTCCAGCTCCCCTTTGCCACCGTCGCCCTGCCGCCCCTTGCGCTGGCGGGTTGCATCCGTGCCTACCTCATCAAGGACACCACGGGCGGCAAGCACCTGCAGGAGGCACCGCGCCTGAACCGCTACCCGGCATCGGTCTACTGTGGCGTGGCCTGGTTTCTGCAGGGCAGCTCCGAGCGCATCGATGCCGAAGGCGGTGCATCCCAGCCCCTGGCCTCCACGCTGTTGCTGGGACCGCAGACCCGCCCCTGGGCCACGCGCAATCCCGGGCCGGTACGCACCTTCGGGGTGGTTTTCCAGCCCCATGCCTTCCACCAGCTCACCGGCCTGCCCATCAGCGCACTGGTGGATGGCCTGCTGCCCGCCCAGGAGGTGCTGCCGGCACCATGGCGTGCGCTGTGCGATGCCGTGAGGCAGGCGCAGGACGATGCCGCCCGGATGGCACTGATCGAAGACATGGTGGCCACCCATTGGCGCAGCCGCGATGGCGCGCAGGCTGCCGATGGTGCCGACGGTGCCCCTGGCACCCGCTGGATGCGTGCGCTGCAGGCCCATGCTGCGGCCAGCGGGCTGGGCGGCAGCCTGCGCAGCCTGGAGCGCCACGCCCGCGCCTGGGCAGGCCAGCCCGTGCGCCGCCTGGCCTGGCTGTCGCGCGCCGAATCGACCTTGCTGCAGGCACGCACCGACAGCGAGCGCAGCGGCCAGGTGCCGCGCTGGCAGGAGGTGGCCTCCGGCGCCGGCTATGCAGACCAGTCGCACCTGTGCCGCGAGACACAGCGGGTCACCGGCCACAGCCCGGGCGAACTGGCGCGCGGCGTGGACACGGACGACAGCTACTGGTTCTATCGACTCTGGTCTTGACCGCAGGGTTCGTCCGGAAATGGCCGGTGACCGGCATGCAGCATGCATAATGCAAATCGATTGCGTTACCAGGCCTGCGCCGGTCAGCCATTCCTTTCATGCCCACGATTCGCTCCCCTCTTTCTGTTGTCGCCGCCACGCCAAGCGCCTGGACCCTGCCCGCCGGCATGCGGGCCACGCGCGCCACGCGGGCGCTGGCGCAACTGTTCGAGGCGCGGCCCGACGCCGCACTGTCCGAAGCCGAGGTGGAATCTGCTCTGGCAGCAGCCGGTGCACCGGTCAACAAGGTCACCGTCTACCGCATGCTCGACCGCTTTGCCGCCGCCGGCCTGCTGCAGCGGCAGGTGGATGCCGCCCGCGTCACGCGCTTTGCGCTGGCGCCGCAGGGGGGGGAGGGCGCTGTTCCCCGCTTCGAGTGCGGTGACTGCCATCGCCAGTTTCGCCTGGCGCAAGGCTCGGCGCGCGTGCAAAGCGCCTTGAAGCAGGTGCTGCAGGCCCTGGCCACGGCCGGGCACGAAAGCCTGGCGGTGGACATTGCCGTGCGCGGCCGTTGCGCCGGGTGCGCGCATCCGGCCGAAGGGGCTGCCGCATGATCCGCACACGGGGTCTTTCGTATGCGTATGCGGTGGGCAGCGAGGCGCTGCGCTTTCCCGATGTGGACCTGCGCCAGGGCGGCACCTTGCTGCTGCGCGGGCGCTCGGGCACGGGCAAATCGACCTGGCTGGCGCTGCTGGCGGGCCTGCGTTCGCCCGCTGGCGGCGACCTGTTCGTGGCCAGTACGCAACTGGGCACGCAGCGCGGCGCCGAGATCGATGCCTGGCGTGCGCGCAGTGTGGGTTTTCTGCCGCAGAAGCTGCACCTGAGCAGCGCGCTCACCGTGGCCGACAACCTGGCCCTGGTGTACTTTGCGGCCGGCCTGCCGCGCGACGATGCGGCCATCAACCGCGCGCTGGCCCAGGTGGGTGTGGCCGAGCTGGCCGCGCGCCGGCCGCACCAGCTTTCGGGCGGGCAGGCGCAGCGCGTGGCGCTGGCGCGGGCGGTGCTGCTCACGCCCCAGATCCTGCTGGCGGACGAACCCACGGCCAGCCTCGATGACGAGGCCGCCGCCGACGCCCTGGCGCTGCTGCAGGCCAGCGCCACGGCCTGCGATGCCAGCCTGGTCATCGCCACGCACGACCAGCGCGTGGTGCAGGCCCTGGCCTCCGTGCAGGGGCTGCAGCAGCTCGACCTGAACGCCCTGCGCGTCACCTGAATCCCATGGCCCAACTCCTCTCGCTCTCGTGGCGCTATCTCTGGGCGCGCCCGCTGGCCGCCGTGCTCAACCTGCTGGTGCTCACGCTGGGCCTGGCGGCCATCACCCTGGTGCTGCTGGTGGCCACGCAGCTCGACCGTGCCTTCGAGCGCGACCTGGACGGCATCGACCTCGTGGTGGGGGCCAAGGGCAGCCCGCTGCAGCTCATCCTGGCGGGGGTGTTCCATATCGATGTGCCCACCGGCAACATCCCGCTGCAGGAGGTGCAAGCCCTGCAGAAGAACCCGCTGGTGGCGCAGGTGATCCCGCTGAGCCTGGGCGACAGTTACCAGGGCTTTCGCATCGTGGGCACCACGCCCGACTACCTGGCGCTCTATGGCGCCACTCTGGCCGAGGGCCAGCCCTGGCAGCAGCCCATGGATGCGGTGCTGGGCGCCACGGTGGCGCGCGGCATCGTGGGCGCAGCGCATGCAGGCGCGCCCTTGGTCGGCGCCACCTTCATCGGCAGCCATGGCCTGGGCGGGGGAGGGCATGCCCATGGCGAGCACCCGTACCGCGTGGCCGGCGTGCTGGCTGCCTGCAGCTGCGTGCTCGACCGGCTCATCCTTACCTCCACCGAGTCCGTCTGGATGGTGCACGAGACCGCCACCGCCACCGAGCCCGAGGACCTGGCGGTGCTCAAGGAGGAGCGCGAGGTGACCGTGGCCCTGCTGCGCTACCGCACGCCCATGGCCGCCGTCACGCTGCCGCGCCAGATCAATGCCGACACGTCGATGCAGGCGGCCGCTCCCGCCATCGAGGTCACCCGCCTGCTGCGCCTGCTGGGCGTGGGGGCCGACGTGCTGCGCGCCTTTGGCGGCGTGCTGCTGGCCGTGGCCGCGCTCAGTGTGTTCATCGCCCTGTGGAATGCCGTGCGCGAGCGCCGCACCGACCTGGCCATGCTGCGCATGTTGGGCGCGCCGCCGGGCCGCGTCGCCGGCCTGGTGCTGTGCGAGGCGCTGTGGCTGGCCGCCATGGCGACGGCCCTGGGCCTGCTGCTGGGCCATGGCCTGGCGCAGGTGCTGGGCTGGGTGCTGCAGGCGCAGGGCCTGTTGCCCGTGAGCGGCCTGGTGTGGCTGCCAGCCGAGGCGGGCGTGCCGCTGATCGCCGTGCTCGTGGCCGCCTTTGCGGCGCTGCTGCCCGCCATGCAGGCCTACCGCACCGAAGTGGCCGATCTCTTGAGCCAACCCTGATTACCAACTGCTCCCGAAAGGATTTCCATGAAAAAGCTGCTCACCGCCCTGGCCCTGGCCCCCTTGCTGCTGGCTGGCGCCCTGGCGCACGCCCAGGGCGCGCACTCCGACCAGGAAACCAAGGCCGACATCCAGCGCCACCGCGCCATGGCGGCCGCGCACGAGGCCGCAGCCAAGTGCCTGGAATCGGGCAAGGGCCATGACCAGTGCCAGAAGGAACTCCAGGTCGCTTGCAAAGGTCTAGGTATCGGTAAATTTTGCGGCATGCGCCACGTGCACTGACCCATTGCACGCCACGCCCGCGCATCTGTAAGAAAATACGCCAGCCCTGCCACCAAGGACTTTCCATGCACCGCCACCCTCTCTCGTCCCGTTCCTTGCCAGCCCAGTCTGCCGCACTGGTGCTGGCCTGCGCCCTGGCGGGGGTGGGCAGCGCCCATGCCGAAAGCAAGCCTGCGGCGACGGCCGGAGCGCCCTACAACACGCCTGTGCTCAGTTCGCCCATGCCGGGCACGGCGCCCACGGGCTCCGGCGCGGGCTACCACAGCCCCAACAGCCCGATTGCGCCACTGCCCCAGCGCACCGACGTGGTGCCATGGTCGTTGCTCAGTGACCTGACCAAGAAGACCACCAAGGACGGCATCCTGCCCGTGTTCAACGCCCAGCAGCAGGGCATGGACAAGACGGTGCAGCGCATCCAGGGCTTCATGATGCCGCTGGATGCCAAGGCCACGCAGACGCACTTCCTGCTCACCTCCGTGCCGCTGACATGCTCGTTCTGCATTCCGGGCGGGCCCGAGAGCATGGTCGAAGTGAAGGCCAAGACGCCCGTGCGCTACTCGCTCGAACCCGTGGTGGTCGAGGGCCGGTTCACGGTGCTGCAGAACGATCCTTACGGCCTGTACTACCGCGTGGTCGAAGCCGTGCCGGTGAAGTAAGCAGACCATC
Organism: Acidovorax sp. LjRoot66; assembly: GCF_964253305.1. Classification (NCBI taxonomy): domain Bacteria; kingdom Pseudomonadati; phylum Pseudomonadota; class Betaproteobacteria; order Burkholderiales; family Comamonadaceae; genus Acidovorax; species Acidovorax sp. LjRoot66. Next base: position 4,045,481 of record NZ_CAXUQU020000001.1, on the reverse strand, counting down.
CTTGTCGTGACCCACCCGCGCATCCAGCCGACTGCCCTTGCGGCCGCTGCCACCCGTCCCGGTCAGCGGCAGGGTGGGCGCGCGTGGGCGGCCCATGCGGCGCTGGTATGGCTGGTGCTGGCGCTGGCCTGGGTGCCCACCATCGGTCGCCTGCACCAGATCGCCCATGCCCAGCCACTGGCGCAGATCCATGCCGGCCATGGCGCGCTGGCCGTGGTGGAGCATGCGTCCGTCCATGCACCGGGCATGCTCGGCGGCTTCCTGTCCAGCCACAGCCTGGTGGACTGCCTCTTGCTCGACCAGCTCGCGCTGGGTGATACCTTGCACAGCGCCGCACCGGCGCTGCTGCCCAGCTTGCCGGCCCTGGCGCCGGTGGCCACGCACGCCGAGCGCGTGCTGGCGCGCCATGTCGCGCTGTTCCAGGCGCGCGGGCCGCCCGCCTTGCGGGGCTGAAGACTCTGCCTTTGCCATCCCTGCCGCACTGCGCAGGGGCTGGCGGGTGCATCCGGCCCCCTTCCCCTTGATCCCCCTGATCCCCTAGCGGCAGCTGCCTTGAATCCAGGCGGCTCAGCCGTGCGTCCCCTTTTTTCTCCATGCCTGCCTAGCAGCATGAATGCGCGCACCTGCGCCTGGCCTTTGCCTACGAACACCATGACGACACCACAACGCCACTCCACCCCTCGCCGTACTGCCCTGCATCCCACCTTGCATCCCGTGGCCCTGGCCGCCATGCTGGCGATCTCGTCGGGCGGCAGCTTCGCCCAGACGGCTCCCCCCGCAGCGCCCGGCGCCGCAACCAACGCATCCACCCTGCCTTCCGTCACGGTGTCTGCCAGCGGCCTGCAACTGGGCGCCGGCGAAATGACCACGCCGGTGAGCGTGCTCGAAGGCGACGAACTCGTGCGCCGCCGCGAGGCCACGCTGGGCGAAACCCTCAACAGCGAGCCGGGCATCACCAGCAGCCACTTCGGCGCGGGCGCCAGCCGCCCCATCATCCGCGGCATGGACGGCCCGCGCGTCAAGGTGCTGTCCGACGGCGCCGAGCTGCACGACGCCTCGACCATCAGCCCCGACCACGCCGTGGTGTCGGAGCCCTTGCTGGCCACGCAGATCGAAGTGCTGCGCGGCCCCTCGGCCCTGGTGTATGGCAATGGCGCCGTGGGCGGCGTGGTCAACGTGCTCGATGGCAAGATCCCCACCGCCGTCCCGCAAAAGGGCTATGAAGGCAGCGCCGAGCTGCGTGCCAACACCGGTGCGCGCGAGGGGGCAGGGGCCTTCTCGCTGACCGGCGGCGCCGGCAACCTGGCCGTGCACGTGGAAGGCGTTTCGCGCGACGCCGGCGACTACCGCGTGGGCAAGGGCTGGGCGCCCAATGGCGAGCCGGCGCGCAAGGTGCTGGGCAGCTTCAATCGCACCGACACGGGCAGCGTAGGCCTGTCCTGGGTGGGCGACCGAGGCTACCTGGGCGCCGCCTACACGCGCCAGACGGCACGCTACGGCCTGCCCGGCCACAACCACAGCTTCGAGGGTTGCCACACCCATGGCAACAGCCTGCACTGCGGCGAGCATGGCGGCGAAGAGGAAGGCCATGACCACGGCGCCGAGGCCGGCGACGTGCCGGTGGTGGACCTGCGCAGCGAGCGCTTCGACGTGCGCGGCGAGCTGCGCAACCCGTTTGCCGGCTTCTCGGCCCTGCGCCTGCGCGCGGGCGTGACCGACTACGTGCACGACGAGGTGGAGGACGGTGCCATCAGCACCACCTTCAAGAACAAGGCCTACGACACCCGCCTTGAGCTGCAGCACGAGCCGATTGCCGGCTTCAAGGGCGTGTTCGGCCTGCAGACATCGCAGCGCAAGTTCAGCGCCGAGGGGGAGGAGGCCTACGTGCAGCCCACCACCACGCGCAAGACCGGCCTGTTCGTGCTCGAGGAATACCGCCTGGGCGACTGGCGCTTCGAAGGCGCGCTGCGCCATGACCGCCAGACGGCCGAGGCAGAGACTTCGGGCATCGAGCGCAGCCACAACGGCACCTCGGCATCGCTGGGCGCCGTATGGCAGTTCACCCCGGGCTACCAGCTGGGCACCTCGCTGACCCGCGCCAGCCGCGCGCCCTCGGCCGAGGAGCTCTACGCCAACGGCCTGCACATGGCCACCAGCACCTACGAGCGTGGCAACGCCGACCTGCGCTCCGAAACCTCGCAGAACATCGACCTGAGCCTGCGCAAGACCAGCGGCGACACCACCTTCGGCGTGAGCGTGTTCCGCAACCGCATCAGCAACTACATCTACGGCCGCACGCTCGACGAGGTGGATGGCCTGCAGCTGCTGCAGTACGCCCAGGCCGACGCCACCTTCACCGGCATCGAAGGCCAGGTGCGCCAGCGCCTCACGCGCAACCTGGGCGTGACGCTGTTCGGCGACACCGTGCGTGCCCGGCTGGCCGGCGGCGGCTTGCTGCCGCGCATTCCCGCCACCCGTGCCGGTGTGCGGCTTGATGCGAACTGGAACGCCTGGGACGGCCAGGTCGAATGGGTGCAGGTGGCGCGCCAGAACCGCGTGGCCGAGTTCGAATCGGCCACGCCTGGCTACGGCATGCTCAACCTGGGCGTGAGCTACAGCGGCAAGGTCAACGGCGAGACGCCCTGGCAGGTCTACCTCAAGGCCAACAACCTGACGGACCGCCTGGCCTATGCCCACACCTCGTTCATCAAGAACGCGGCACCGCTGATGGGCCGCAACCTGACGCTGGGGGTCAAGGTCGCATTCTGATGTCTGGGCCGGCCGCAGGGCCGGCCCAACGTCCAGGGTTTACACGAAACGTATATGTTTCGTATAATTCAGCCCATGGGTATCGTTAAAATTTCAGACCAAATGCATGAGAACCTGCGCATTGCCAGCAATGCGCTGTCTCGTTCCATCAATTCACAAGCCGAGCACTGGATGCGCGTGGGCATGCTCGCCGAGCTGCACCCCGAGCTCAGCCACAGCCAGATCTGCCAAATGCTGATCCGCGCCGAACAGTCCGGCGGGTTCGATCTGGCCGTGCTGGCCCAGGCCTTGCCGTCTGCCGATGGTGGCAGCAAGCCCAGCGTTCAGGTAAGGCGGGTGCAGTGATGGGAGCCAGGCCCCCCCAGGTGATCATCAAGACGCCCGCCGAGATTGCCCAGTCGCGCATTGCCGCCCAGTTGGCGGCCCGGGTGCTGCAGATGATAGGCCCGTACGTGCAGCCCGGTGTCTCCACCGAAGCGCTGGACGACCGCTGCCGCGAATTCATCGTGCACGAGCTGCAGGCCATACCGGCCAACATCGGCTACCACGGCTTCACCAAGACGGTGTGCACCTCCGTCAACCATGTCGTCTGCCATGGCGTGCCGGCGGCCGACAAGGTGCTCAAGAAGGGCGACATCATCAACATCGATGTCGCCGTCATCAAGGATGGCTGGTTCGGCGACACCAGCCGCATGTACTACGTGGGTGAGCCCAACCGCCTGGCGCGGCGCCTGGTGGAGACCACCTACGAAGCCATGTGCGCCGGCATCCGCCAGGTACGCCCTGGCGCCACGCTGGGCGACGTGGGCCATGCCATCCAGAGCGTGGCCGAGCGCGAACGCTTCAGCGTGGTGCGCGACTACTGCGGCCATGGCATCGGGCAGATCTACCATGAGGACCTGCAGGTGCTGCACTACGGCCAGCGTGGCCAGGGCATCGTGCTGGAAGAGGGCATGGTCTTCACCATCGAGCCCATGATCAACGTCGGCAAGCGCGACACCCGCGAGCTGCCCGACGGCTGGACCGTGGTCACACGCGACCACTCCCTCTCGGCCCAGTGGGAGCACATGGTGGCCGTGACGGCCGATGGTTTCGAGGTGCTGACGGCCTGGCCCGAAGGCACGGGGAGCTATCCGGCGATTGCCTGAAAAGGGCAACTGCCGGGCGGGCACGCTCAGAGCGACTGCGCCTGGCCGGCGATCAATTCCCGCAGCCACTGCTGCGCGGGATGCGCATCGCCGCGCCGATGCCAGACCAGGTGGAAGGCGATGGGCTGCAGCGCCACCGGCGGCGCAAATATCGCCAGTTGCTGGTGTCCGGCCGAGTGCAGCGCCACGCGTCTGAGCAGTGTGGCCGCCATGTCCGTGCGCGCCACCAGCGCTGGCACCGCAAACAGCTGCGGCAGGGTGACGGCGAGGTGGCGGCGCCTGCCGAGCTGCGCCAGCGCCTGGTCGACCAGGCCATGGCGGTCCCCCTCGGGTGACACCAGCACGTGGGACAACGCCAGGTAGGTCTCCAGGTCCATGCCATGGCACGCCTGCGGATGGCCGCGCCGCACGATGGTCACGAACTCGTCCTGCAGGATGGGGCGGGTGAGGATGCGCCCGTCATGCTGCGTCGGGGGCACGCCTACGGCCGCATCGATGCTGCCTGCATCGAGCAGGTCCACCGCGCTGTCGCGGCCGCGCACGGCATGCACGTTCAACGACGCACCGGGCGCCTGCAGGCGCAGGGCCTCTACCAGGGCTGGAAGCAACACCATGGCGGGGTAGTCGTACAGGCCCAGGTTGAAGGTGAAGGAGGCGGTGGCCGGGTCGAACTGCGGCCGGGGCACCACAGCCGCTTGGATCTGCCGCAGCGCCTGCGCAATAGGCTCGGCCAGGTCCCGGGCACGCTGGGTGGGCAGCAGGCCGTCGGCGCTGCGCAGGAACAGCGGATCGGCGAACAAGTTGCGCAGGCGCGAGAGGGCGGCGCTCATGGCCGGCTGGCTCACGCCCACGCGCACGGCGGCGCGGGTCACGTTGCGCTCGTCCATCAGCGCGTCAAACGCGGCCAGCAGGTTCAGGTCGACGCCATAAAAATTCATAAATCAGATATTTATTTATATCGTCCATTTGTTGGACGGATTTTAGGGGCGTCCACAGAATCGCGTTATCCCTTGTGCAACCCCTTTTTCAAAGGACGACCGATGACCGAAACCCTCCCCCATGCCGAGCAGCTGCGCCAGGAGCGCCTTGCCGTGGAGACGCTGTACCGTGCCTTCAGCGACAAGAACCCCGATCTCGTGGACCAGGCCGTGACGCCGGACTGGGACGACATTCCCCTGGCCCCCGGCCAGGGCCCCGGACCCGGCGGGCTCAAGCCAGTCATCGCGGGCTTCATCGAAGCCCTGCCGGACGTGCAGATCACCATCCATGATCTGCTGCAGCTCCCGGGCCGTGTGGCTGTGCGGGCCGAGATCACGGGCACGCACCGCGGTGCGCTGTTCGGCATTGCGGCCACGGGCAAGCGGCTGACCATTCCCATTCATGAATTCCATGAGCTGCGCGATAGCCGCATCAGCCGCACCTGGCATCTGGAAGACTGGTTCGGGGCTTTCTTGCAGATGGGCAGCTTTCCGCCGCCGTCCGAAGGGGCCCAGCCCTCCGTCAAGGAGGCCGCATGAAAGCCCTGCGCATCCACGGCTTCGGCGGGCAGGACCAGGCCGTGCTGGAAGAGGCCGCGCTACGTTCACCGGTCGACGCCCAGGTCGCCGTGCGGGTTGAGGCCGCCAGCATCAACCCGCTGGACCTCAAGATCCTGGCCGGCCATATGCAATCCGTGTTTCCGGTGGCGCTGCCTTACACCCTGGGCACCGATTTCGCGGGCGTGGTGGAGGCAGTCGGCCCGCTGGCCAGCAGGTTCCGCCTCGGGGACCGGGTGGTGGGCCGACTGGACCCCACTAAGGGTGGCGCCCTGGCGCAGGCCGCGCTGGTGCCGGAGCAGGCGCTCTGCCTGCTGCCCGCCAGCATGGCCTGGGAGCAGGCGGCAGCCTTGCCCACCGCGGCGGGCACCGCGTGGCTGGCGCTGTTTGGCGTGGGCCGGCTGCAGGCCGGGCAGCGCGTGCTGGTGCATGCCGCAGCAGGGGGTGTGGGCAGCTTCGCCGTGCAACTGGCGCGGCAGGCAAGGGCCTATGTGGTCGCCACGGCATCGGCCCGCAACCAGGAGCTGGTGTCCGGGCTGGGCGCGCATGAGGTGATTGACTACCAGGCGGGCGACTTCGCTGCGCAGGCGCATGGGCTGGACCTGGTAATCGACACAGTAGGCGGCCTTGCCACCGAGCGCTCCTGGCCTCTCATCCGCCCTGGAGGTGCCCTGGTGTCGCTGGTGGACCATGCCATCGCAGATCAGGGTGCGGTGCGCGGTGCGTTCGCCTTCTTCAAGCACGATGCATCGGTGCTGGACCGCATCGTCGAGCGCTTTGGCGCTGGACGGTTGCAGGTGGTGCTGGACACGGTCCATTCCCTGGATGGCGCGCATGCCGCCATCGACAAAGTGGCGACCGGTCACGCACGAGGCAAGGTGATCGTGCGGACGTCCCATTGAAGGACGAGGCAAGGGCAGGGCATTGCCGCGCCCTTGTCTACCGCTTGCCCTGCATCGCCTCGAACTGCTCCACCGGCATGGGCCGCGCAAACGCAAACCCCTGCAGCACATCGCACCCGGCGCCCACCAGGTAGTCGATCTGCGCCTGGGTCTCCACGCCTTCGGCCGTGACGGCCAGGCCCAGGCCGTGCGAGAGCGCGATGATGGCCTTGACGATCATCCGGCTGTGCTCCTGCTCGGGCAGGTCGCGGATGAAGCTGCGGTCGATCTTGAGCCGCTTCATCGGCAGGCGCCGCAGGTAGGCGAGCGAAGAGTAGCCGGTTCCGAAATCGTCGATGGCCAGGTGCACGCCCAACTGGCTCAGGCGGTGCAGCGTGCTGGCACAGGCGTCCATGTTCTCCATGAGCACGGTCTCGGTCAGCTCGATCTCCAGCAGGTGGGCCGGCAGGCCTTCCTCGCGCAGGATGTCCATCACGCGCTCCAGGAACTGCGGGTCGTTAAGCTGCCGCGCCGAGACGTTGACCGCCACGCGCAAGGGGTCCTGGCTCTGTGCCTGCCATCGCGCAGCGTCCCGGCATGCCGTGTGCACCACCCAGTAGCCCAGGCGCACGATCAGGCCGCATTCCTCCGCTACCATCACCGCCTCCAGCGGCGGGATGTTTCCCAGCTTGTCATGCGACCAGCGCAAGAGCGCCTCGGCACCGATCATCTTCTGGTCCCCGGCCGAAAACACCGGCTGGTAGTGCAGGGCCAGGCCTTGCCCGTCCTCCAGCACCTGGCGCAGCGCTTTCTCGATGGCATGCCGGCGCACGGCAGCGAGGTTCATGGACGCGTCGAAGCGCTCGCAGCGGTTCTTGCCGAGGTCCTTGGCGCGGTACATTGCCGTATCGGCGCTGCTGATGAGGCTGTCCCGGTCCGGCGCGTCTCCCGGGTAGGTGGCGATGCCTGCGCTGCAGGTCACCATCACCTCCTGGTCCGACTCGACAAAGCCTTTCTCGAACACGGCGACGATCCTGCCCGCGTAGCTGCCAAGGGCTGCCTCGTCCATGTCCAGCCGCAGGATGACCGAGAATTCGTCGCCCCCCATGCGGCAGATGTCATCCCCCGCCCGCACCACCGACTGCAGGCGCTGCGCCACCTGGCGCAGCAGGCCATCTCCGGCGGCATGGCCGAAGGTGTCGTTCAAGGCCTTGAAATTGTCCAGGTCGATGTAGACCAGCGCCAGCTTGCTCCCCAGGGTCGACGCCCGGGCGATTTCATGCGCCAGCCGTTCGTTGAAGAAGTGCCGGTTGCCGACCCCCGTGACCGCATCCTGGTGGGCCAGCACCTGCAGGCGGTTTTCCGCCTCGCCGACCGCCGCGCGGCTGCGCAGTACCAGCGCGGTGGCCAGCGCCATGGTGCCCCCGGCGATCAGCAGTGCGCCGCCGAAGCGGATGACCAGGTGGGTGTAGACCTCGGCCATCGACTTGCGCAGGTAGATGCTGCCCGAGCTTTTGCCCCTGAACTTCACCGGTTTGGCCATCTCCAGCAGGTACAGGCTCTGGTACTCGAAGTCCCCGTTGCCGCCACCCGGCAGCGTGCCGGGCGCCACCTGGTCGCCATCGCGCTGGTACGAGGCGAGGAGGACGCCCTGCGCATCGTAGATGCCGGCCATCAGCACCATGGGCGAGGCCCTGAGTGCGCCCAGCATCTCTTCGGTGGTGTGTGCATCGCGGAACATCACGGCCGTGGAGACGTTGTCGGCCACGATGGCCGCTTCCACCCGGCTGTCTGCGAGCATGGCCTTGCGGCTGCTCCAGTAGTCGAAGGCCGTGAGGGCCAGGACCATGGTCAAGAGGGCCAGTCCGGTGGCCAGCAGCCCGGTCGCCACCACGCGCGACGACAGCTGCTCCGAGTTGGTGGTGGCCGGGCTGTCGAAATTCATCGGGCCCCCCTGGACAGGCGCAGCAGGCGTGAGCTGACCGAGAGGCCCGCCCTGCCGATCGCATCGGCATTGATGTCGAAAACGATGCGATCGCCCTCCCGGTGCAGGGTGATCATGATCTCCGCCGGGGCGGTGGCCGGTTCGTCGGCGATGGTCAGCACCGCGGTTTTGCCCGGCCCGGCGCGCAAGGCACGCAGGGCGCGGTCCGTGTCCGCGCCATGGAGGACCAGCACACGGCAGTCGTCGAGCTCGTTGGCCTCCCAGAGCCGGATGCGGATGGGGTTGTCCTTGCGCGCGGGCCGCCCCTCCAGCGCCAGCAGGGTGCGCTTCAGGGGGCTGAAGGGGGACACGCAGATGGTCCAGTCGCTGCCGGCGCGGCCATCCCCCTGGGGCCATTCGATGAACTGGATGAAGTTGAAGACATAGGCCGCCTTCATCTCGTTTTCGCCGACCTTCTCCTGTGCACGGCCCCAGGGGCAGCACGCAAGCACGCACAGGCCCGCCAAAAGGGCTTTGTGCAGGCGGTACACGTGCAGCATGGCCTAGAACGCGTAGGTGAGCTTGAGGCGCCAGGTTCTGCCGTCCTGCGCCATCGAGTCCCCGCGGATCTCAAACGACGCCGGGTCGGCAAACCGCTTGTCGAACAGGTTGTATACCCCGAGGGCGATGTCGGTGCCCGCCAGCCGCGTGGTGTAGGTCAGGTTGGCCACCGCGTGGGCGGGCAGGCGCGATGCCAGCGTGCTGCGCGCGCCGATGGCGATGGCTTCCACCCCGTAGCGCCCTCGGGCCCAGGGGGCAGCGTCGGCGCCGCCGATGGCGCTGGACCAGTGCGCCTTCAGCAGGTGCCGGGGCGAATTGGCCAGTGTTTCGCGGGTGACGGCATCGCGCGCCCGCTGCCAGCTGTAGGCCACGCGAAACCGGGCATCGGGCCCCAGGCGCCTCTCGATTTCTGCCTCCATCCCGTACACGCCGGCACTGTGGGCGTCGCTGAACATGAGCCGGTCGGCCTGCAGCGCATCGCCGATGGCCAGCAGGTGCGACACGCGCGACTTGAACACCGTGACCAGCGCCCGCGTGGCACCCGAAGGGGCGTGCTCCAGCACCAGCTCCGTGGTGCGCACGCGCTCCGAGCGCAGGCTGGCCGTGCCCACCACCCCGCCAGGGGTTTCCACGCGGTAGTCGCGCTCATAGGCATTGGGGGGCCGGTAGGCCGTGCCATACAGCAGTTTGAGGGCCGTGGCGGGCCCCACCAGGTACACCAGGCCCAGGCGCGGGTGCAGGCTGCCCTTGCTGTCCGAATGCTTGCCCCAGCGCAGCCCGGCATGCAGCACCAGGTCGGGGCGCAGCGCGAATTCGTCCTGCAGGTAGATGCCCATGACATCGCCGCTGCTGCTCTTGTCCAGGTACTGCGTTTCGGGCGCCAGGTCCATGTTGCGCTGGGTGATGTCCAGGTCGCGCCGGTAGTCCACGCCCCAGGAGATCTTGTGCCGCTGCAGCGCCGTGCTGACCCATTGCAGTTCCGAGCCCACCCACCGGCCACGGCCAAGGTCGCGGTTGGCGGTGACGGGCGGGTAGTCGTAGACATAGTCGCCCACATACCGGTACTGCCCGCCATGGATGCGCGCCGTGAAATGCAGGGCCGGGCTCCACAGGTCTGCGTACTCCGCAGAGACGCGCGTGCTGGAGTCGGCCACGCGCGAGCGCGGGTCATTGAACACCTGCGAGAAGGCGGCCGTGGGCAGGCCCTTCACGCGTTCGCCATGCGACAGTGAGAGTGTCAGGCCCCCGCGCCGCACCTTGGCAAACAGGGTGGTGCTGCGGTCGTAGTCCAGCCCTTGCGCGATCCCGTGGTTCTGCTGGGGCGTATCGTAGGTGGGGTAGTAGAGGTCATCGCCCCGGGTGGTGGAGCGCGATGCGGACAGCAGCCAGTCGCCACCGTGTTCGTCCACCGTGCCCAGCGTCCAGCGCAGCTTGGCGTGGCCGTGGCTGCCCAGCTCGGTGCTGACCTGCGCGCCCTTGAACTGCCGGCCCTCGCGCGTGATGATGTTGAGCACGCCGAAAAAGGCATTCGCGCCATACACGGCTGCACTCGGGCCGGGCACGAACTCGACGCGTTCGATCAGGTCGACGTCGATGGGGAAATCCGTGCCCACCGGCGCCTGGTCGTACAGGTTGTCATTGAACCGGACCCCGTCGACCAGCAGCAGCACCCGGGTGTTGTAGTCCCCGGGCGTGGAAAAGCCGCGCATGCCCAGGTAGTGGTAGGACCGGTCGTAGGAAACATACAGCCCGCGCATGCTGGCCAAAATCTCGGCCAGGTTGCGGTACCCGAAGGTGCGAATGTCCTCGGCAGTCACCACGCTGACCGCAGCAGGGGCCTCCAGCGCGCTCTGCAGGTAGCGGCTCGCGGTGCGTACCTCCATCTGCATCAATTGCTCCAGCGGCAACTGGGCGACATCGGCCTGGGCGTGGGCCCTGGGCACCAGGCAAGCGGCCATGCAGATCCCGAGGGCAAGGCGGCTGCTTCCTGCGTGGGGGGCTGTGTTGGTCATGGCATCCCTATCGAGTGGCATGTCGTGCAACTGCCACCCAGGCGCATCAGATGGCGGTAACAACTGCTTGCATGCTACTCCTCTGGTGGTCGCTGAGGCCCGTGTTTACCTTAGTTCAAGATCACCGGACCCGTGAACTCTTTCAATGAAAATATACGCAATGCGTTTGTTTGAAAACTCATTGCGTATAATTCATGGTCATGAACAGCCAACAAGACTTCCTGCGCGACGCCATGCGCCGCCTCAACCTGACGCGCGACGCGTTTTCCGACCGGCTGGGCGTGCGCCGCCGGGCGCTCGACACCTGGCTGCTGCCGGCCGACTCGGGCGAGGCGCGCAGCATGCCGGAGATGGTGGAAAAGTTCGTCTCCGAAATCCTCGCGCACGAGGCGCGAGACACCGGGGCCGGGCCGGGCAGGGCGCCCGCAGCCAAGCCGCTGGCCCAGCGCATCGCGGCCGAAGGCCGGCCGCACCTGCTCTCGGTGGCCCAGTTCGACCGCGGCAGCCTCGAAGAGCTGTTCCAGGTCGCCGACCTGATGCAGCCCATCGCCCGGCGCCAGAAGGTCTCACGTGTGCTTGAAGGGGCCGTGCTGGGCAGCCTGTTCTTCGAGGCCAGCACGCGCACCCGGGTGAGCTTTGGCGCGGCGTTCTGCCGCCTGGGCGGCACGGTGTGCGACACCACGGGCTTCACCTTCTCGTCCATGGCCAAGGGCGAGTCGATCTACGACACCAGCCGGGTCATGGCCGGCTATGTGGATGCGCTGGTGGTGCGCCACCCCGAGCAGGGGGCCGTGGCCGAGTTCGCGCGCGCCACCAACATCCCCGTGATCAACGCGGGCGACGGGCCGGGCGAGCACCCGAGCCAGGCCATCCTGGACCTGTACACCATCCAGCGCGAGTTCTCGCGCCTGGGCAAGCTGGTCGACGGCACGCACGTGGCCCTGGTGGGCGACCTCAAGTACGGCCGCACGGTGCACTCGCTGATCCGCCTGCTGGCGCTGTACAAGGGCCTCAAGTTCAGCCTGGTGGCCCCGCCCTCGCTGGAGATGCCGGCCTACCTGCTGGAGCTGGTGGCGCGCAACGGCCATGTGATCGAGCAGACGGCCTCGCTGGAGGAGGGGCTGCGCGGTGCCGACGTGGTCTATGCCACGCGCATCCAGAAGGAGCGCTTCGTGGGCGAAGCCATCGAGGGCTACACGCCCGAGTTCCAGGTGCGCAAGGCGTTGGTGGACGCGCTGTGCAAGCCCGACACCATCCTCATGCACCCGCTGCCGCGCGATGGCCGCCCCGGTGCCAACGACCTCTCCACCGACCTCAACCACGACCCGCGCCTGGCCATCTTCCGCCAGACGGACAACGGCATCCCCATCCGCATGGCCTTGTTCGCGGTGCTGATGGGGGTGGAGAACCAGGTGGCGCGCAGCATGCGCGATGCCGGCTGGCGCTCGCCATCCCACGTGGGGCCTGATGACGCCGTGTTCGACGGCCTGGATTGAGCTGCGCAGCCCTTTGTACCAGGCGCACAGGCCATAAACTCTGTCTTCCAATTCTCGCCTGCAATTCCTTCTGGCCTCCGCGCCCGCTGCCCCGTGAATTCCCCCGTCTTTGCCTCCCTGATCCCCGTCGTCCTGTTCATCGCCATCGGTTTCCTGTCGGGCCAGCAGGGCTGGATAAGGGCGGGGTCGGTCAAGGACCTCTCTAACCTGGTGTTCATGGTGCTCACCCCAGCGCTGCTATTCAGAACCATGAGTTCGGTGCACCTGGGCGATGTGGACTTTGCGCCCATCGCTGCCTACTTCGCGGCGGCGGGCCTGGTGTTCGGCGGCACCATGGCGCTGCTGGGCTTCACCAGCCTGGCAGCGGCCCGGGCGCTGGCCAACATGTTCAGCAACACGGTGATGATCGGCGTGCCGCTGGTGGGCCTGGTGTTCGGCGAGGCCGGCCTTGTCACTCTGTTCACCCTGATCTCGCTGCACGCGCTGATCCTGCTGACCGCCGCCACCGTGGTGTTCGAGCTGGCCGCGGCGCGCGAGCGCGCGGGCACCCCAGGGCATGAAGGCCGCTCCATGCTGCGCACGGTGCTGATGGCGGTGCGCAACGGCATCATCCACCCCATCCCCATGCCCATCATCGTGGGTCTGCTGTATGCGCAGACGGGGCTGCCGATACCGTTGGTGATCGACAAGCCGCTGGAGCTGCTGGGCCAGGCGCTGGGGCCGCTGGCGCTGCTGCTGGTGGGCGTGACGCTGGCTTTCACCAAGGTGGGCACGCATTTCCGCGCGGCCATGCGCATCGCACTGGTCAAGTGCCTGGTGCACCCGGTGGCCATGGCGGCGGTGGGCTGGGCCGTGGGCCTGTCGGGCATGCCGCTGGCGGTGATGGTGGTCGCCGCCTCGCTGCCGGTGGGCGCCAATGTGTTCCTGTTCTCGCAGCGCTACGAGGTGGCGCAGGACGAGGTGACGGCCAGCGTGGCCGTGTCGACCACACTGGCACTGATCACCATGCCGTTGGTGATCATTTTGGTAACCCGTTTTCTGGTTTAGGGCGCCAGCCGTTCGCGCACCCAGTCGGCACCGTCAAGCCGGTAGCGCAGCCGGTCGTGCAGGCGGCTCTTGCGGCCCTGCCAGAACTCCCACTGCTCGGGCTTGAGGCGGTAGCCGCCCCAGTGCGGCGGGCGCGGGGGCTTGAGCAGGAACTGCGCGCCATACTTGGCGGCGTTGGCCACCAGCACGCTGCGGCCCGGGATCACCTGGCTTTGCGGGCTGGCCCAGGCACCGATGCGCGAGTCGAGCGGGCGGCTGGCAAAGTAGGCGTCGCTTTCCTCGTCGCTGACCTTTTCCACCACGCCCTCGATGCGCACCACGCGCTCGAGCTCTACCCAGTGAAACTGCAGCGCCGCAAACGGGTTGCCCGCGATCTGGCGGCCCTTGCGGCTGTCGTAGTTGGTGAACCAGACGATGCCGCGCTCGTCGAATCCCTTGATGAGCACGATGCGCGTGCTGGGCCTGAGGTCGCCTCCCACGGTGGCCAGGGTCATGGCATTGGGCTCGGGCACCTGGGCGGAAATGGCTTCCTGGAGCCATTGATCAAACTGCTGCAGCGGTGCAGCATGCGAGGCGTCTTCGTTGAGTTCGGCGCGCTCGTAGCTCTTGCGCAGATCGGCGATGGAGGTGGTCATGGCACACGATTGTGCACCCGGTGGAGCACCGCAAAGGGCAGGCCGCGCGGGCGCTGTTGTTGCCGAATAAAAATTCGCTTATATTGGCGAGGCGATGAAACCCAAAGACGACGAAAAGCAGCGCGCCATTGCGCAGGCCACCTTCGACCTGGTGGGCCAGACGGGCCTGAGCGGGCTCACCATGGCCCAGATCGCGCGCGCTGCGGGCATTGCCACGAGCACGCTGTACGTCTACTACCCGTCCAAGGACGAGCTCATCAGCCAGCTCTACCAGGACGCCAAGACCGTCACCGCCGCGCGCATCATGGAGGGCGTGGTGCCCGGCCTGCCGTACCGCGCCCGGGTGCGCCGCATCTGGGGCAACCTGCTGCGCCACCGGCTGGACCAGCATGCCGAGGTGGTGTTCCAGGAGCAGTACTACAACTCGCCCTGGTTCACCGAGGGCAACCGCGAGTTCTCCACCCGCCTCATGGCCGGCTTTTTCGCGCTGATGCAGGAGGGCCAGCAGCAGGAGATCCTCAAGGCCGTGCCGGTGCCGCTGCTCACGGCGAGCCTGATCGGCTCGGTGCGCGAAACCGCCGGCCTGATACGCACCGGTGTCCTGCCCGACGACGAGGCCCTGCACCAGACCGCCTTCAGCCTGTGCTGGGATGCGCTCAAAGCATAAGCCGCCGATTTGCGCTTTAATCGAATAAATATTCTCTTAAAAATGCCGCGATTTCACCTGCACCTGTTGCGCCCCGACCGACGGCGATGGCGCCGCTGACCTGTCGGCCTAACATATCACCGCTTTACCGTTCTACCTGCTTTCCCTCAAAAATATCCCCCACGGAGAACCCACGATGCCCACCCTCAACATCAATGGCAAAGAAACGGCTGTGGATGCCGATGAATCCACCCCCATCCTCTGGGCCCTGCGCGACACGCTGGGCATGACCGGCACCAAGTTCGGCTGCGGCGCTGCGCTGTGCGGCGCCTGCACCGTGCACCTGAACGGGGCGCCAATCCGATCCTGCATCACGCCCATCTCGGCGGCGGCGGGCCAGAAGATCACCACCATCGAGGCCATCGCGTCCAGCGACAAGGTGGGCAAGGCCGTGCATGCCGCCTGGGTCAAGCACGACGTGGCGCAATGCGGCTACTGCCAGAGCGGCCAGATCATGAGCGCCACGGCCCTGCTCAAGGGCAAGAAGAAGCCGAGCGACGCCGACATCGACACCGCCATGGCCGGCAACGTCTGCCGCTGTGGTACCTACGTGCGCATCCGCGCGGCCATCCACGATGCCGCCCGCACCTTGGCCTGAAGGAGAACCACACCATGCATTTCGACCCCGTGGCCGTTCAGGCCCACATGCCCAAGCACCTTCTGGCCCTGATGGAGAAGGCGCAGAGCGCCGATGAATCCACCGGCCCCGGTTTTTCAGAGGGCCTGGCGCGCCGCACCTTCCTCAAGGTGACGGCGGCCTCCGGCTTTGCGCTGGGCGCATTCCCCCTGGCGGCGGTTGCGCAGGGCGCCGCCGCGCCGGCCGCCGGCCTCAAGCCCTTCGAGCAGCCCTCAGCCTTTGTGCGCATCGAGCCCGATGGCACGGTCACCGTCACCATCAACCGCCTGGACTTCGGCCAGGGCGTACAGACCGGCCTGCCCATGATCCTGGCCGAGGAGCTCGACGCCGACTGGTCCAAGGTGCGCAGCACGCACGGCGATGCCAACCCGGCCTATGCGGACCCGGCCTACGGCATGCACCTCACGGGCGGCTCCAACTCCATCAAGAACTCCTACACCCAGTACCGCGAACTCGGTGCCCGCACCCGCGCCATGCTGGTGTCGGCTGCTGCAGCGCAGTGGGGTGTTGACGCCTCGACCCTGCGCACGCAGAACGGCTTTGTCGTGGGGCCGGGTGGCAAGAAGCTCGGCTATGGCGAGCTGGCCGAAGCCGCCATGAAGCTGCCCGTGCCCGAGAAGGTCACCCTGAAGGACCCCAGGCAGTTCCGCCTGATTGGCCAACCCACGGGGCGGCTCGACGCCAAGGCCAAGTCCAGCGGGCTGCAGGACTACGGCATCGATGTGCGCCTGCCCGGCATGCTGACCGCCGTGGTGGCGCGCCCGCCGGTGTTTGCGGCCAAGCTCAAGTCGCTGGACGACTCGGCCGCCAAGGCCGTCAAGGGGGTGAAGGCCGTGCTGCGCGTGCCTACTGACCGGGGCGGCGAAGGTGTGGCGGTGATCGCCGATGGCTACTGGGCGGCCAAGCAGGGCCGCGATGCGCTCAAGGTGGAATGGGACACCAGCGCCGTGGAAAAGCCCGACACCACCGCGCTGCTGGCCAGCTACCGCGAGCTTGCGGCCAAGCCCGGCCTGGTCGCCATGCAGGCCGACACGGCCCCGCTGGCCGGCGCGGCACACAAGATCAGCGCCGAGTACGTTTTCCCCTACCTGGCGCATGCGCCCATGGAGCCGCTGAACTGCACCGTGCTGCTCAATGGCGACAAGGCCGAGCTGTGGATGGGTACGCAGATGCCGGGCACGGATGCGCTGGCGGCTGCCAAGGTGCTGGGCCTGCAGCCGCAGAACATCAAGGTCCATACGCAGATGGCCGGGGGCGGCTTTGGCCGCCGCGCCATTCCCACCAGCGATTACGTAGTGGAGGCCTGCGGCGTGGCCAAGGCCGCGCTGGGCGCGGGCCTCACGGCGCCGGTGCGCACGCTCTGGAGCCGCGAGGACGACATCAAGGGCGGCTACTACCGCCCCATGCACGTGCACCGCGCGGAGATCGGTTTCGACGCCCAAGGCAATATCCTCGCCTGGGACCATGTCATCGTGGGCCAGTCCATCCTCAAGGGCTCGCCGTTCGAGGCCTTCATGGTCAAGAACGGCATCGACGCCACCGCCATCGAAGGCATGAAGGAGCCCTATGATGTGCCCATGAAGCTTTCGGTGCACCACCCGCAGGTCAACGTGCCGGTACTCTGGTGGCGCAGCGTGGGCTCTACCCACACCGCCTATGCCATGGAAACGCTGATCGACGAGGTCGCCCGCACCACCAAGCAGGACCCCGTGGCCTACCGCATGCGCCTGATGGGCGACAAGCACCCGCGCCACAAGGCGGCGCTGCAACTGGCCGTGGCCCAGTCGGGCTATGGCAAGAAGAAGCTGCCCGCAGGCCGCGCCTGGGGTGTGGCGGTGCACGAGTCGTTCGAATCCGTGGTGGCCTATGTGGTCGAGGCCTCGGTGAAGGACGGCACGCCCAAGCTGCACCGCATCACCGCCGGGGTGCACTGCAACCTGGTGGTCAACCCCAAGAGCGTGGAGGCCCAGGTGCAGGGCGGGGCGCTGATGGGCCTGTCGATGTGCCTGCCCGGTGGCGCCATCACCCTCAAGGACGGTGTCGTGGAGCAGAGCAATTTCGGCGACTTCGCGGTGCCGCGAATCACCGACATGCCCCAGGTGGCCGTGCACATCGTGCCCAGTGCCGACCCACCCAAGGGCATGGGCGAGCCCGGCCTGCCCCCTCTGGCACCGGCGTTTGCCAACGCCATTGCCCAGATCACCGGCAAGACGCCGCGCGAGCTGCCCTTCAAGCTGGCGTGATGGTTGTTGTTCCGGACCCGCTGCCGTCCCCCGTGGTGCTGGTCCTGGCCTCGGGCCGGGGCGAGCGCTTTGCCGCATCGGGTGGGTCCGTGCACAAGCTGAGCGCATTGCTGCGTGGCGTGCCCGTGTTGGAGCACACGCTGGCCGCCGTGCGCGAGAGCGGCTTGCCCTGGCACCTGGAAGACGCCGGCCACCCGGGCATGGGGGATTCGATTGCGGCGGCGGTGCGGGCCACGGCCACTGCACCTGGCTGGCTGGTGCTGCCGGCGGATCTGCCCCTGGTGCGGCCAGAAACCCTGCGCGGCATGGTGGGCGCGCTGTACGGGTGTGCGGTGGCCGTGCCGGTGCACCGTGGCGAGCGCGGCCACCCGGTGGCGTTTTCAGCCCTGTGCCTGCCTGGCCTGCTGGCCCTGGCGGGAGAGCAGGGCGCCGCCGGCGTGGTGCGCGAGCAGGCGCAGCAGGGCAGGTTGCGCCTGGTGGAGGTGCATGATGAAGGCACGGTGACCGATGTGGACACCGTGCAGGACCTCGCCCGGGCCGAGCAGATCCTGGCCGGAAGGCTTACTTCGCCGTGATCACGGCGCAGGCCAGGCGCGGGCCGGCATTGCCGGTGGGCTGGGTGGTGTAGTCGTCGGGATCGCGGTGCACGATCAGGCCCTTGCCGACGATGTCGTTGGCAGTGCTGCCTACGCGGATGGAGCGCGACTCGAAGCTGATCTTGGCCACGCCACCGGCGTCGGCCTTCAGGCTGGGCAGGTCGCCCGTGTGGTGCTCGGCGCCGCCGTGGCTGCCGTGCGGCTTGCCACCGGGGTTGAAGTGGCCGCCGGCGCTCATGCCGTCGCCGCTGGAGCAGTCGCCTTTTTCATGGATATGGAAGCCATGCTCGGCATTCGGCTTGAGGCCACGCACCTCGCCCATTACCTTGACCGTCTCTCCCGTCTGGGTAAACGTCACCGTGCCGGTGGTGGTATTGCCGCGCGTGGCTTCAAGCTTGCCGGTGGCGCTGGGGCCCGAGGACGAAAAGGCGGCGCAACCAGCCAGGGATGCGACAGCGAGGGCAAGCGATGCAATGCGAAAACTGTTCATGGCAATGGACTCCAGAAGACAGGAAAAAAGGACGCACCGCCTTGGGGCGTTGAGCGTGATGAAGGCAGCGAACGATTCGCACCTTCCAAGTGCGCCACTATGCCTGCTTTTTATCGGTAAGCGAAAGTAATCTTCCCAAAGAGCGGTCGTGGATGCCCATGCGGCGCAGCTCATCGTAGGTGGCCTGGGCGTAGTCGCGCGTGGTGCCGAACTTGCCACAGGCCTGCTCGAAAATCCGGCAGTACTCCTGGTCGGGCAGCTCGCCGGTGTGGTTGGGGCTTTTGCGCGACAGGGTGAAGGCCAGCGCCTGCACGCTGCCATGGGGCGTGTGGCAGGTAAGCCAGCGCGGGTCGTACACGCCGGTCATCATCTCGCGCTGCCACAGGTTGATCAGCACCTGGCGCGCATGCGCCTTGTCCACGCGGAACACCATACCCCGGCAACTGCCACCCGAGAGCATGCCGAACACCAAGCCCGGGCACTCGGGCGTGCCGCGGTTGATGCGGCTCCACATCTTCAATGCGCGGTGCCAGCCATGCACGCGCGCAGCACGGCGCTCGGAAAAGTCGAAATCGGGGCGCCAGATCAGGGAGCCGTAGCCGAACACCCACAGGTCCCTGAGGCCACCCCACTCGTGCAGGGCCCGCTCCAGCATGGGAGCGGGATCGCGCAGCGGTGCGGGAAGACTCGTCATGGCATCACTCTACAATGAAGAAGGTGCCGGAGCCTGGCACCCGAAACATCCATCACGCATATAGATAGATATACATACAGGGAGACCCCATGTCCGGTAGTTCTGACAACGACAGCCAAGAACGTTTTGCCCTCGGTTTTTTGTTCATCCTGATCGCTCTGGTCATCTCCACCGCGGTCGGCACCGTGGTGGTCAAGCGCCTGGACGCCGCGTCTGCCAGCAAGGCAGCGCCTGCGCCCACCACCGCCCTTGCAAACAACGCGCCAGCCGCCCCGGCCGCTGACATGGCTGCCCCTGCTACGGCTGCTGCAGCAGACGCCGCCAGCGTGCGCGTGGACAACGGCGTCGTGAAGTTCTACTTCGCCAGCGCCAAGGCCGAACTGGCCGCAGGCGCCAACGAAGCCCTGGCTGACGTGGTGAAAGGCGTGGCCGAAGGCAAGAAGGCTGTGGTTTCTGGCTTCCACGACGCCACGGGCGACGCCGCCGCCAATGCCGAGTTGGCCAAGCAGCGCGCCTACGCGGTGCGCGACGCGCTCAAGGGCCTGGGCGTGGCCGAAGACAAGATCGAGCTGAAGAAGCCTGAGGAAACTACTGCGGGTGGCAGCAATGCGGAGGCGCGGCGGGTGGAAGTGGTGCTGGCTGCGATCTGATCACTCGGACAAGTCCTGTGTTCCGGCGCGAGGCTCCATGTCTGCGTGCCACACGCCATCGGCGATGATGTTGCGCTATGCCAGCCCGGGCTGGAACGCTCAGGTGCTTGAAAAGACCAGCTCCTCAGACCCGCCGGTAGCGGCATGCCAAAAAACGCTCAGGCGCAGCGGGCCCTTGCGGTTGCCCGCCTTGTAACTCTGCGGACTGGTTTGCATCTGGCGGAACAATTCCTTGAGGTAGTCCATGTGCAAATGCCCGCCGTCGATGGGCTGTGGCGTGATCAGTTCGATTTCCAAGGTTCCATTGAAGCTCTTGTCCTGGGTGAAGCCGCTGTTCATGAGACCCGGGGCCACCTTGTTCACCAGGCTCGCCAGGTGGTGGGCGGCGTGCCGGGTGGCCACCTCTGCATCAACGGAGCCGATCTTCAAGCGGTATCCGTGGGAACCATCGACTGCCATGGTCTGGCTGATGTTCAAGGTCTGCAAACTCTCTTCCGCGAAAATCTCTTGGCCGAAAGATGTACCGGCGGGTATGGACAACAGTGCCCCACATCCCCATTGGTGGTAATCGTCGGGACTCAAGAAAACCAGGCTTCGGCCGCCTACCACCTGGAGGTGTACAGGGTTGCCCAGCCAGAATTTCCATTGGGAGGGCAGGCTTACCGAGCTGACCACGGTGCCATCGGGCAGATAGCTGTTGAGAAAATTGGCGCCGCAAGACGCTGCATACAGCGCTTGGTCGTTGTGCCAGAACAGCAGTGTGCCCTTGAACTTGTCTGGGTCGAAAACGGCAATTTTCTCTGCAATTGACAGATCATCCGAAGCGGCTTTGAAAATGCCTGATTTGTCTGCGAAGAAAACCCCATCGAGGGTTTGAACAATGGAAACGATATATCCGCTGGGTCGCTCTACACGAGGCCCCAGCTCGCCCCGGCTCAGAGAAAAAGGCACGAGGAATGCTGTGCCATTTTCACCGCCCACGCTGAGATGGATGGTTTCGCCGATTTTGAACAAGCTGAGCGCATTTTTCGGACGGTTGCCGTCGCTGACAGCATTGCACTCGCATACTTTAATGCCTTGGTGGTCGTATACCGACCATCCATGTCGGCCTTCTTCAAAGAAGAAACCGCCAGCGTGATTCAAACTCCGCACTCTGGCATTGTTGAATTCCAGGTAACGCTTTTCCAGGTAGTTGTACGCGATGAATTTGCCTGTTTCGTTCTCTTCGAGAAGAAGCCATCCCTCCGCGAAGCTGATCAGAGAGCAGTCGGTGAAATGGTTCGCTTCATGGTTGTGCGAGACCTCGAAATTGAATCCGATACCGTCCTTGCCGTTGTGAGCCTGTTTCAAAACGGCGCCGTCGGCAGCTACCCAAGGGTCTACCACTCTGTCGGTAGAGTGGCCGATGCTCAGGGCGCCGTTCTCTACCTTGTTGACCAACCCGGATCGAAAATAGAGCGCCTTGTTACTGGAAAAGACGCCGTTTGCGAAATTGAGGGTTGGGTAGATCATGGTTTAACTTTGAAATGGGTTCGGTGGCTGTGCTGTCTACGTAACCCGGTGCGTAGCGTTCTTCACCCCAGTGTGGTCGCAGGCCTGTGAGATTTCGCGCGGGGTAAGAAGGTGCTGTCCACCAGCAGCCTAGCCCCATGGTATGCAAAGCATAGGTTCACGGCTGGACAAATTGTCCAGTGGCCGGTGCATATGCCTATATGTAACAAAATCGCATACAGATTTTCGCCGTGGGCGAGTGCCGCATCGACTTTGCCGAATCGTGCCGCGTAGAGGTTGGACCTGCGTTCCGGCGTGCAGAGGCATGAACGCAAATGCCCGGCATCGCCGGGCAACTTTCGTGGGGGGCAGGCACTCAGCGCAATCCCGTGCCACCCGTATCGTTCTTGCGCTCAATCAGCTCAATCTTGTACCCATCAGGATCCGTCACAAACGCGATCACCGTGCTACCGCCTTTGACCGGCCCCGCCTCGCGCGTCACATTGCCGCCCGCCGCCTTGATCTTGTCGCAGGCCGCATACGCATCCGGCACGCCCAGCGCGATATGGCCATAGGCCGTACCGAGGTCGTAGCTCTCGGTGCCCCAGTTGTAGGTCAGCTCGATCTCGGCCTGGCCGGGGTTGCCGCCGTCGAAGCCGAGGAAGGCCAGCGAGTACTTGTACTCGGGGTTTTCGGACTGGCGCAGCAGCTGCATGCCCAGCACCTGGGTGTAGAAATCAATCGAGCGTTGAAGGTTGCCAACGCGGAGCATCGTGTGAAGTAGAGACGGCATTTCGTTAGTTAAAAAGTCGTTGACTGGCTTGGGTTTGCAATCCTAGTCCAATCGAGACAGGTGCAGTAGATGGACTGCTGCATGCCAAGCTTCTTGCGACAGAAAAATCCCGCTGATCAAGTTCGTTGGCAGTGTCCGCGTCCAGCAGACGCGCTTCCGCTGAACTTGTTCAACAGGCTGCGTGTTCCCGTGGATTTGAACAGCTAGTCCTGTGTCCTGAGCAGGCAGTACAGTCGCTATGGTCACTCTCAAGAATTGCAGACGAAAGGCTGATCGGTTTGCTGGTATCTCACAAGTGATTGAACCGAAAAGCTGCTGGATCTATGTGAAAAACTCCCCGCGGCCCATCGATTGTCGAAAAGTCACTGTTCGTAGCGCTTCAGTCGAAGCCATCCATCGCGCGGACTCCAGAGCAGATCGCGCGAAATGTGCGTACTCCGCGCCTGCACATGGCCATGCATGGTTTGTTTTGCTGCCCTGCAGTTCCTGGGGCTTGTCCACGCCTTGGTAGCCCGCATCACCCCACACGTGCTTTTCCTTGTCGTGCAAGAGCCCTCCCGCCTGCGTCACGTCGTTGGCGTTGGCGGCTTTGCCCATGACGGTGTGCACCAAGCCTGAACTTGCGTTGACACCAATGTGCGCCTTCATGCAGAGGTGCCACTGGTCGCCTTTCTTGGTCTGAAGCATTTCGGAGTGCTGCTCACTATCTTTGTTCTTGGTCGAGCTGGCGCTGAAATGATGGTGGCATCGCGATGGTGCCAGGCCTTGCTGGGCCAAGCCCGTGTTGATGGCTGCCAGCATCTGGGGTGCCAACTGGTGCCTCTCCAGCAAGTGGCGAAAGCGCAAGATGGTGGCCTCGTCAGGCATGTGTGCTGCGCCGTCCACGCCCGCAAAGCGGCGATGCAAAGGCCGCTCGTGCAGTTCTTCTTCCATGGCCGGATCGATCAGGTTCCACCACCGCTACAGGTAGTGGATGCGCAGCATGGTCTCGATGGGGAACGGTGGGCGACCGCCGAGCGCTTGGTGCCCGCCAAGGCAAACGGGGCAATGAGGGCCACCGATGGTGCCCAGGGCACGACCTGGTTCATCTCGTCGAGGAAGACTCATTGCAGGTCTTCTTGGGCAACGGCTCCAAGCCCTGGGTGAATTGATCCATGTGTGTCAAATTTCAATTTTTTGAATTGAGTTTTTGACTAACTTGGGAGCGAGAAATATTAAAAATTTGTGTGCAGATAATTTTGATCGAGGCGAGATCCGAGGATCTTGCGACATCAAAAAAAACGCGCTGCTGACGCGTTTATCTTCAAAAATGTAGAAAAACGATGATTACAAGAGTTGAAATTTTTCGGACGCCCTCCTCGAAAATGTGACTTGACCAACCTCTTCTGAATTGGTTACATTCGGAGTGAATTGCCAATAATTAGGCGTCTAGGGAGTGAAGTCCTCTGGGCCAAAGCATTATTTTAAGAATGGCCCTACAGGGGGCGTCACGCCCAATTTCAACTTGATCAGAACCTGCGCGAATGGAATGTCGTCCCATGCACTCGAGTGGCCCGTGCCTTCAGGACAGGCTGTGGGCAGACTTTGGCCCTTTGATGGACCAAAAAAGTCTCTGCAGGGTCCTGCATTTCAAATCGGTCAACGCGCTGTACATAGCGCACAGCCAAGGACGCCTGCCTTTTGCTGTGTTCAACCTCGGCGGGAGGCGAGGATTCTTCGCAAAGACGCTGGAGGTCGCTCACTGGCTGGAGGAGGCGTCCACAAACCCAAAGGTAGACCAGTCCTGCCACCAGGGGGAGTAGCAACCAAGTTCTCGGCGCTTTCAGTGCCTCACGACACTGAATCCACTCGACTCACCGCTCCGCATTGTTTGGGAGCTTTCAAGGAACTGCCTGTGACCTAAAACCGAAAAGTTCGACCATCCAGAAGCGCAAAAGCCCAAGGCGCGAACCTTGGGCTTTTGCCCGGTAAACAAGACACCGGATCCATTGGTAGTGGAATCCATAGTGTCTATCGGAAATGTCAGTCTGTCAATAGTGGACTGATGCTGGATGAACTCGCCCATACGAGGCGCCCTGTTCATTACATAGACTATGAGCCTGCTTGTCCCCGTGCAGCGTGCAATTTCACGCCTGCACTTCCGTGACTCCAATCAATCACACCGAACTCTTCCAGTATCACTGGAAATTTTTCCTGGAACAGTGTCATCGCTGTGCGACCAACTTGACCCACTTAGCAAAAATTGGGATGAGTTAAAAAGCCTGGACGAAGTCGACTGGGATAGGGTGCTTGACACGAACATTCGATCAGTCGCTCAAAGCAAGCCAAGGCCTGACCGGGCTTACACACAGGCCGAACTTCAGCTCCACGACGCCAGGCTAGAAGAGTTGTGGCGGGAGTGGCTTGGTAGCCAAGATACCGTCATGCGAGAGGTGTCTCGCCCTGCCGAGCCCGCTGTCATCAAGCGGACACAAGACAACCGCAGCTCAACCGACTTATCGCTTCTGCCGGGCCCGCTATTGATGTCGTGACACCGTCTCGCCGTTCATTCGGCCGGTGGACGGCGAGCCGCTTCCGTTGACCAACTGGTCTAAGCACAGAGAGCCGAGCTCGCTGGTATTGATGATGCATCACTATGAGCCGCGTTCCGATTGACCAATTGGCTAAATGCAGTGCGATGTCTGCGTGACTAGTCGATAACCTGTAAGAACTTGATTTTTTGCCTCATTTTGGTTGCTTTTTGGTCAGGCTTCAAATTAACGTTCGAATTGTTAACGACCTTTCACGCCGTTCTATCGGAGAATTTATGCGATATATAACCGCAACTGAAGATTTTATCTATGCTAATCTTCCAAAATCCGGATTTCCACTGATTTTAAACTCCGAGATGGAGCCTGTCGAGCCATTTCATAGCTATTTAATTTGGCGCCTTCTTGGGAAGGGGAATGATCTGAATGTAAAAACATGGGAGGCATACGGCAGGGCAATATGGGATTTTGCAAAATTCCTTGATGAGAATGAGTTGAAGTGGAATCAAAATTTCGAATCGCCGGGAACGGGTGTAGTGGTAATTTACAGAAATTGGCAGATTTCGCAACTTCGGCTCGATGCGGCAACCATCAACTCGCGACTTAAGCAGGTTGTAGATTTTTATGAATGGGCGCAGGATCATGGAATGATCGTGGATCTCCCATTTTCATACAGATTTGTCACTCGTCGCGGTGTTCAATCTGATTTAGCACATTTGACACATGGGCAGCAAGATGTTGAGAAAGCCGATGTTCTTGTGGGAGAGTGGGATAAGGATCCAGTTTTTTTAACCGCTGACCAACTGGCAATTGGCCGCGAGGAAATTCGATCAACCTCCCAAAGATTGCTTTGGGATCTGATGGCGAGGGTCGGATTAAGATCGGTGGAGGCTCGAACTTTTCCACTCAAATATGTGTTTAATCCTGCTGCAAGAAGGGATCTAAATCCTCGTTCTATGATTTTGATTGAGCTGAACCCAAATGATATGGAGACGAAGTTTGGCAAATCCCGCCAAGTGGCCGTTCCATATAGTTTGATGGAGGATATGTGGTCATACGCCCAGTTCGAACGAAATATGTTTGTGGGTGCAGAGGCTCGGGCAGAGTTAGTGCTGACAGTCAATGGCAAGAAATTCACCAATTCATCCACGGGAAAGATATTTTCGCAATTGAGCAGGAAGATCGGGTTTAAGGCAAGTCCGCTAATGCTTAGGCACAGCTATGCAATCTATACGCTGCTGGTTCTCCGTGCCCATCCTGAATTGAAGTTGGAACCGCTGTTGTATGTTAGGGATCGTTTAGGTCACGAAGATGTTGCGACGACGATGATATATCTCAGCCAGATAGGCCGGCTGGCAGGAGACGAAGCAGAAAAGCTGATGGATGAGTACGATGCAATATATGGAATTTCAAGAAGTATTGCATTGGAATCTTCCTCGTCATAGATTTACGCTGATTTCGAGTAGGGATTGAAAATGCCGAAAAAGAAGATTTATCAAACATCGCTTGCTGGCATGACATATTGCGCAGAAACGGGAATCCAGGAATCGGGGGGGGATGGCGCCGTTGATGTGATTGTTGATAAAAGTGCAGACATAGATATGGTGCAGTTGCTCGGGGAGGATGCCAGATTTACTGGCAGTGCTCGTAAAATCCTTTTCAGTTCTCAGCTAAACCGCGGGATTGACGAATGGATTTATGCCACCGCCCATGCGATCCGATCCCTTTTGTTAGGTGGTCAAGCGACCATAACAGCCGCTTCGCAAAGAAGCTCCATGATGCGATTCTTTGATTTTCTTACTGAGAAATCCATAGACCTTCATTCAAAAAATTTTCGACCTGGGAGTCCAAAAGATCTTAAGCCGCAGCACATTGAGCAATTCATCGCATGGAGAAAAAATTACGGCTTAATGAATGACGAAACGCCTGGGAGTACTCGTACAAGCTTTCAAAATGTCAAGACCATCTTGGTGGAAATGTTAAAACTAGAGTTGATCAGCGGTGAGTACCATCAATTCTTCCGGCGTGGAGTATTTACTCGTGATGGCGAAAGTATGGTCACGAGCTTTAGCGAGAAGGAACAGGAGCGGATTGCAATTGCAGTCAAATCGGATCTTTCTGCAGTGCATCATGGCCGCCTAGAAATCTCCCACAGAGAGCTTCAGGCGCTCCGTTTCTTAGTAGTCGCACATCGACTAGGGCATAATACCACTCCGTTATTGGAGCTTCGCCGAGATGCAATGAGGCCTGGTGTACTGCCGGGAACTATACTGCTCGAAACATTAAAGCGGAGAAACCTTCGGATCGACACACAGATTGGCCGAGAAGGTGAGAAAATCTCGATTATAAAACCGGCGCCAGTGGATGAAAATTCGCTCCCTGAGAACAAAAAAGAGTCTGAATTGGAGTTCCTTCCGTTTAGTTTTGCTGAGGGCGCGGTGATAAATCAAGCAATAGTCTCTACTGAGCATCTCATTTCGAGAGCTCCAAATAGAATTAAGAATAGAGTATGGCTATATGAGAGCATAAAAAAGAAAAGTGGCAAGCAATCGACCACTGTGTCGGCGCTCTCGCCTCTGACTGTATTTAATAGTTTGAAGACATTTGTTGCTCGTCATAACATAGTTGGCGATGACGGGAGTCCCATGGCTATTACCACGAGTCGATTCAGAAAATCTCGATTTGATAGAGCATTTCGAATCGCGGATGGAGATATTTCGGTAACTGCCAACCTAATGGGAAATACCCCGCAGGTGGCCAGTATTAATTATCCATCAATGAATCTCGCTCGTCAGGTCGAGGCTAATGATTTCATGGATGCGGACTATATAGAATCAATGCGCAGCGCTGATTTTAATGAGTCCGAAAATTTGGCGACTGCGCCCTCTAAAATGCTGACTCCAATTGGGGTGTGCGCCGACAGTGTCGGTGGAGAGCACGCTCCCAAAACTGGAAGCCACTGTGATCGTTTTGTAATGTGCTTGTTTTGTTCAAGCTTTGCCGTTATGGGAACTGTCGACGAACTTTGGAAACTATTCAGTTTTCAAATTTTTGCCCAACTGGAGTTAAACTATTTGGAGAAAATTTTAGGTCCGGAGTCATCTGGCGACTTGAATTTTCTCGCGATTGAAGAATTGCGGGACCGTTACAGACTCGCTGTTCCGTTCATAGACTCTTTCACTAAAAAGCAGTTTGCGGCAAGCCGGGTGAAAGAAGCGAGAGAAAAGGCTAAGTCCAGCATGCACCCATTTTGGAAGTCTCAGGTAGCGGCTAGTCGGCGAGCGAGATTCACTGAATTGGGGTCAACCGAAACGATGGACGAAACTAAGGTTCCACCGGAGGTAGCGAATGAATAAAAGGGCTGATGGTTCTGCGCAGATCTCTCTTTCCAAAAATTCTATGTTGCAAAATAATAATTCTGAAAATAGTATGTTGTCTGCTCAAGCTCTGGAAGAGAGCCGCAAAGTAACTTCAAATGTTGAGCAAATTCATAATTCTGCAACCGTAGTTTCAGGGGCTATTGCATACGGTAAAGCATTTCAGATCTTGGCTGATCAGCCTGTATCTTTGATTGGCTTGGCGAAGAACGAAAGAGATGCCGTGGTGATTTCAGCTTTAGCTGATGAATTCGGCAATGAGCATGTTTTGAGTAAATTTGGGGATGATATTTGGAATTTTTCACCTGATATTTTGGCCGTGAACAGATCGGAGGCTTCCAAAAAAATTATTTGGTCTCGAGAGATACCTTCGGATCTCATAGATGATGCAAAAATTGCGGTCTATTGCTCCATTCGGCAAGGAAGAAATGGGGTCGCTTGGGCCGCAAGCACTGCTGCCGCATTTGGTTCGAGAATAGATTTTTTCTTGAGATATCTTTCAGGCATTGGGGTGAGAAAATTTTCCGACGTAAGCCCTGTTCATATATCAAACTATATTAATCAGTGCAAAGGCAATATTGAGGCATCCACCATTTATAGCTATTTGCACATAGTTGATCTTGCATGGTCTTTCTCTAAGGAGTTAGATAATCCGCTACCGGATCATCCATTCCGGGGGAAAACGCTATATGACGCGGTTGGCAAGTGGGGCGCAAGATCGAACAAGAGCGGCAAGTCCGGTAAGACTCCAGTAATTCCACGAAGCGTTCAGAAGAAGATTTGGCTTCATTGCGAAGCTACTCTTGATCAATCCGAATCTGTTTTCCTAAGACGTGATTGTGGAGAAATAGATGCTATGAGTGCTGAGCTCATCGCAATTCGAGACTCCACCCTTTATCAGCTGCAAATCTGCACTGGTATGCGTAACTCAGAGAGTACTGGAGTCGTTAATGGATGTTGGCGAAGCGAAATTAAAAATATTCTTTACGATAGGAAGGTTGTTTTTCATTGGATCAATACGCGAGAAGTAAAGACGACAGGAGGGGCGTTTTTAGATTACCTAGCCCCAGGAGAACTCTTCGAATCCATGGAGAAATTAAAGCGTTATGCCGAGCCTCTTCAAGAGCGTCTTGCGGATGAAGCAAAGTGGCTGGAGGCAATTCTCAAAACTGAGGCTGATGAGGAAGGGTTGTTCAGTAATAATAAAAATTTTCTTGAAAATATAGAGCGAATAAGAAGAATTAAGGAAATTGGCAAGCATTTGATGTTGACAGTCAGTTATGGCTCATCTGATCAGCTAGGAGATGGCACAAGGATAGATGTGATGACTTCGTACGACTGCAACGTTGCGCTCAGACGTGTCGTTCGTACTGCGGGCGCGAAATGGCAAATTGCGAACCACCAGTGCCGGCGTACCTTTGCGTGGAATGTCGCCAATTCGCGCCTTGGGCGAATGGGTTTGGTTTTTATCAAGTGGCAGTTCAAACATGTATCTATAAGTTGGACACAACTTTACGCGGCAAATCCTAATCAAGAGCAGGCTCTATACGAGGAATTTGGCGAGGCTATGTTTGAGAGTAAGACAGATTTGATAACTGCATGGAACGACGCAGACTGCCGACTGAGTGGGGGTGCTGGGAAAAGGCTCATGCAAACCCGCGCGATACCCGCGCGAAGTATGTCGCAATTAGTACAGGCAACTGCTGATGCTGTTGTCCTGCGCAGTACTGGACATGCGTGGTGCATGAGCGGTACCCGAGGCTGTCATGGGCAGGGGGTTTATGACCCGACGACGTGTGGAGGGTGCTCTCAGGCAATAATCGATGAGTCGCAGGGAAGCCGCTGGCAGATGATTCACCTGGAAAATCTTAGACTTGCAGCAGTCACTGATTGCGGTCCAGTTGTCTCAGAAAAAATCAGGAGAGCTATAATTATGTCGGAGAGAGTACTTTCGGACTTAAATATACCTTTGCCTAGCACAACGCAAGCACTGGCTTATGAAGCGGGAGAGTGGTCAGAATGAAAAAGAAGACGATTCCGGTCGCATCAAAAGTAGCTCAAAAGGTGTTGCCGAGAGAGGAGCGTCCTAGCGTTTTGAAAAGGGGCACTCGCAGGCTACGCGATAGAGATAAAACGCGGGAAGATCTTGCCTTTGCTGAGCTGAGACTAAAAAACAAGGGGGCCAAGCTATCAATTACCGCCGTTGCCTTGGAGGCGGGGGTCACCCCGGCTCTCATTCACAACACTTATCCTGATGTGGCGGAAGCGATTCGTGCTCAAATTGGGAAATCTGCAAGGCAAGCGCGGGAAAGTACGAGCGCAGAGCTCGTGAAGGCCAAGACGCGAAATGGTGAGTTGAGGGACGAGTTGAAGACTGCTCTCGCAGATCTACGACGACTTTCTTCAAAAAATGAAACGTTACGTCAAGAACTAGCAGCTCTAAAAGCAATGGGGTCTGGAAAGGTAGTCGTTCTAGCCAAGAGGAAATAGCAGTCTGGATCCACCGCATAGCTAACGAAAATCCCTACTCTCTAATCGCCCCAACCGCCCCAGCCACGGCGTGAGGTCCACCAGCCGGTCTGCAATCAGGTTGCACACCGCCCCATTGCGTTGCCACATGCTTTTCACCGCCATCAACCGCGACTCCAACAGCGCCTGGCGCTAACCCTCGCGCACGCTTTGCCACACGATCACCTGGACCGAGCCGAACTCGTCCTCCAAGGAAACGAAGATGGTCCCCTTGGCCGTGGCGGGCTGCTGCCGCAGCGTCACGATGCCCGCGGTGCCCACCACGCGGCCGTTGGGCACACGCTGCAGTTCTCGGGACGACAGCAGCTTCTTGGCTGTGATCTTGGGCCGAAGCAATGCCAGCGGATGCCGGCGCAGTGTGAGCCCGGTAGACGCGTAGTCCTATACGAGTGTGGTGATGGAGTGGACAGCGCACCTGCGTGTTGGCGCTGTATGGACACCACAGCGCGCTTCATACGGTAGACACAGCCTATTCTTCAATTTTCGCGATTGGTGCAAAGGTTATTTTTCAAGGCCCGTTCTGCCGTGCGTGAATCAGATCGGAATTCAATTAGTTCTGATCAATTTTTGAGCATCTGTAGTAAATCATCTCATTGTTGTGATGTCGGAGTGATTTAGATTTTCTCGAATCAGACTGTCACGTAAGGTTGCTTGCAACAGAACTGGGCAATTACCTATGCTTTTAGCGAAATAATACCGCTCCGAGTTCTCTAGAGAGAGGCCGTTGACGCGAGCAACAAATTTAAAGTCTACTATTTTACTTTTACTGCCTGCGACCAAGCATAAATCTGGAGTTACTGGCACTACTGAGTGTAGTGAAATTCTATCCGGTACCAAAAATTCACCATTATCTGGCTTTGCTTTGAATATTCCCCAGGTAGTGGATTCCATTCGTTCGCGCTCGATCCATAGTTGCATTTGCAGGCTGCTTCCGGTGAGAAATCGGTTTGGTATCTCTCCTTTTTCATTCCAGAAGAGAACTCCTTCTTTTTCTAATTTTTCCTGCTGATTTTTATCGCTTACTAATTTTTCTGGCTTGAATTCGGAGAATTGAGGGTATATTTTATCTTCGCTATTTTCTCGGTCGCGCAAATTCCATAAAATATAAAAATCAGTGATTGCATTGTGCTCCGCTGAGGTTAAATCAAAGTGGCCATCGATTATTTTATCGCATACTTGCTGGTACGCGGCTTCGATATTGGCCATGAATCCGTGTTCTGTCTGATGGTCCCACAGTCGTCTTGCGCAAAATAGTACATCGTTTGGTTTCCTCCAGATTGTTCTATTTTCCTTCCTCTCGTGCACTTCCACTCTGCCTTGCAATGTATACCTCTGAATGCTACGAACCGGGAATATATGCTGATTGATTGTAATTTGGTGAGGATTTCCCTTTTGAACTGATTCTCGCTTTGTCATTAATAAAACTCGTAGATGAAAAATTTTGAAAGTCACTGGCGTACATCATGTGAGGTACATGATCTATGCTGGCGTATTATTTTGCTCGTGATAATTTGAGTCTCTATTTTAGAATAATTCTAGAGGCTTCTAGCAGAGATCGGTTAATCGAGCGAGTCGCGATAAAAATGGCCCTTGCAAATGCGGGCAAATCTTCCAACGCCTCCGAGAATGTTGGCTCTCTGCGGCTTGCTCTTGCGATTATTTCTCGCAGTTGGGTTACATTGGGATCCACTTCAATCTCTTCATTTAGTGCTGCGATCTTGGCCGCTGTCTCGCTTGCGCTATGTAGTGATTTGCCAAGGGTGTCGCTTTTTGCCAATTCATCAAGGATTTGCTTTTCTTGATTGGCATATTGTTCTTTCAGAAAGAGGGCAAGGCTTGCCTTCTTGACCAAGAGTTCCATCTCCTTTTTCTTGACTGCAAGGCTATCGATTTCGAGGACGGTTTGCTTGCGGGCCGACTGTAATTGCTGAAGTTCCGCTGCTGTATCCGCCACGGACTTTAGAGCTTGGAGCTCTATAGCCTCAATATCTGATTGAGTAATTGCAGGTCTCGTAAGGGCAAGTAGGCCCGCGACGGATGCTAGGCCTCCGACTATTCCCGCGTATGCGAAATAATCATCTCTAGTGACTAAGTCGAACTGAACAGTTATCCATCCCCCAATAAAGTAAATCATGCAAAAAAGAATAATCACCGCATATAGTTTACGCATCCACTTCCCTTTATATCTTGTTTGTATTTATAAAAAATATGGCCTAATTCTTGGAGGACTCAGGGCGAATGATTATTATCTTTTCACCAACCCATCCGATATCGTGGTTGGTTATATTCATTGCTTGAGGCTTATCTGGGACAACAACTACGATTCCATGTTTGGTGCTTGAGAAGTTCAAGTAATGACTCATCTGTTGAATAAGTTGGTCGGAGGCTCCTTTGAAACGGCTAGTCTTGACTTCGACGATGACCTTCTGACTCTCAGAGGAAATCACAAGATCTACGCGCAGTTTGTTGCCATCGTTCAGGGGCGAATCCGCTAGCAGAGTGAGTTCTGGTGCTACTGAAGAAAAGAATCCTTGGAGTGCGCCTACGACTTGATTCTCTGTCGGAGTTGAATTGGGACGGTGATATGGAAGTGATGCTGAACAAAATTGTTCTAACAAGCGAGCTACCCTTGTCTGTAGATCGGAGCTTCTAGAATTCTCTAGTTGTTTCAATAGCGCGACCTTTTGCTCTTCCGCTGCATCCTGAGCTTTGACAAATGACAATCGCTCTAATATTTGATCAAGAAGAAGGCACGAAAAAGCGGTTACAGAGACAATAGCCAAAAAGGCTTCGTCCTCATCAAAGTCGAGCTTGTAGTCATGGGTAGATGGATTGCGCCATTCCGTGCGATAAAGCGTCAATTGTCCCAAAACTCTCTTTCGGAATACGTTGTTGTTTTCAAGATAAGTTTCGATCTCAAAAGGACTTTTCTTTGACGGGTCTTTGCCAGCAAGAACCCTATAAGCCTCTTTCACGCTGCCTTCAAATGCTTGGTTGGTTCGATAGATTACATCGGTAAATGCCGTGTCATCGCTGTAGTACTGCCCTCGTGAAAGATGGCGAAAAGCAGTCTCTATATGCATTAATACGGCTTCAAGGCCCGGCAAATAGCTACCGGGCTCAAGTATTTTTATTTTCTTTTGAAGTGTAGCGACAAGGTCCATATATTTAAGCAAAGCCTATTTTTAAGGAGGTTAAAGCAAGCCTTGAATTTTTCAGTTGTTAAGTTGCAGAAGATTTTCTGGCGAAATGAGCTTGATGAGATGCTAATTCTCTTCTGTGAACGTGTCGTTTAATTACCTGCGTATCATTTTTCAGTGAATTTAACCAATAGCAGTTAGAACGGTTCAAGGTTTTTCAATAAAATTAGCAAACGGGCATCATAGGAGGGTGTAGAAATCTGTTACATCTTATAGCCATTCTGCTGACTGGCAACTTTCTTTTTTCACTGGCGTCAATCAGGCGAGAACGACAGGCGTAAGTTCTTATTGATCGAGAGAGTGCTTACCTGAAATCTCGACTCTCCGTCCCCAGCCTCCCCAGCCACTGCGTGAGATCCACCAGCCGGTCTGCAATCAGGTTGCACACCGCCCCATTTCGCTGCCATATGCCTTTCACCGCCAGCATGCGCGACTCCAGCAGAGCCTGTCGCTGCCCCTCGCGCACGCTGCGCCACACGATCACCTGGACCGAGCCGAACTCGTCCTCCAAGCTGACAAAGATGGTGCCCTTGGCCGTGGCAGGTTGCTGCCGCAGCGTCACGATGCCTGCGGTGCGCACAACCCGGCCGTTGGGTACGCGCTGCAGCTCTCGTGAGGACATCAGCTTCTTGGCCGCCATCTTGGGCCGCAGCAACGCCAGCGGGTGCCGACGCAGCGTGAGCCCGGTGGACGCGTAGTCCCAGACGATCTCCTCGCCCTCGGGCGCGGCCTGCAGCTCCAGATAGTCCTCGTTGACCGGGGCGTCCTGCAGCAACTCGGGCGGGGCGTGCAGGCCTGCGGCATCCCATACCTGTTGCCTGCGATGCCCCGACAGGGTGGTCAGCGCATCGGCGGCGGCCAGCAGCTTCATCTCGTGCTGCTCCAGGCGCGCGCGGCTGGCCAGATCCTCGGCGCTGTCAAAGGGCTGCAGCGCGCGGGCCTGCACAATGCGCGCGGCCGAGGTGGCCTTGATGCCGCTGACCATGTGCAGGCCAAGCCGCACTGCCGGGCGCGCGGGCAGGTCTTCGAGGGTGGACTCCACGACGCTGTGCATCACGTCCACAGGCCGTACTTCGACCTTGTGCCGCTTCGCATCCTGGACCAGTTGGCTCGGGCTGTAGAAGCCCATGGGCTGGCTGTTCAGCAGTGCGGCCAGGAATGCCGCTGGCTCGTGGCGCTTGATCCAGCAGCTTGCGTAGACGAGCAGGGCGAAGGAGGCCGCATGGCTCTCCGGGAAACCGTACTCCGAGAAGCCCTTGATCTGGTTGAAGATCGACACCGCGAACAACTTGTCGTAGCCGCGCTGCGTCATGCCATCGACGATCTTGTCGTAGTACTTGTCCAGGCCTCCTTTGCGCTTCCATGCGGCCATGGCGCGGCGCAACTGGTCGGCTTCGCCGGCAGTGAAGCCTGCGGCCAGCATGCTGATTTGCATGACCTGTTCTTGGAACACCGGCACACCCAGGGTGCGGCCCAAGGCCACCTCCAGTTCCTTGCTCGGGTAGGTTACCGGCACCTTGCCCTGCCGCCTGTCGAGATATGGGTGCACCATGCCGCCCTGGATGGGCCCCGGCCGCACGATGGCGACTTCGATGACCAGGTCGTAGAAGCACTGGGGCCGCAGGCGCGGCAGCATGGTCATCTGCGCGCGGCTCTCGATCTGGAACACGCCGATGGTGCCGGCCTTGCAGATCATGTCGTAGGTGGCCTTGTCCTCGGATGGGATGTCCTGCATCTCGAAGTCGTGGCCGCGCCGGTCGCCGATCAGGTCCAGAGCTTTGCGGATGGCCGTCAGCATGCCGAGCGCGAGCACATCGACCTTGAGCAGGCCGATGGCATCGAGGTCGTCCCTGTCCCACTCGATCACCGTGCGGTCTTGCATGGCCGCGTTCTGGATGGGCACTATGCGGCTGAGCAGGCCCTTGGTCAGCACGAACCCACCCGTGTGCTGCGACAGGTGCAGCGGAAACCCGATCAGCTGGTTGGTCAGCTCGATGAGCTGCTGCACGGCCAGGTCCTTTTCGGAGATTCCCAGCTCCTCGAACCGCTCCAGTCGCACCCCATCGCCATCCCACCACTGGTGGCCCTTCGCCAACGCATCGACCACCTCCAGGCTGAAGCCCAGCGCCTTGCCCACATCGCGGATCGCGGACTTCGGCCCGTAGGTGATGACGGCAGCGGCCAGCGCCGCGCGGTCCCGGCCGTATTTGTCGTAGAGGTACTGGATGACCTCTTCGCGCCTTTCGTGTTCGAAATCGATATCAATGTCGGGAGGTTCGTTGCGCTCCTTGCTGATGAAGCGCTCGAAGAGCACCGACATGCGAGCCGGGTCCACCTCGGTCACGCCGAGGCAATAGCAAACCACGCTGTTGGCGGCCGAGCCTCGGCCCTGGCAGAGGATGTGTTTCGATCTGGCGAAGCTGACGATGTCGAAGACGGTGAGGAAGTAGTGCTCGTAGTGCAGTTCGCAGATCAGGTCCAGCTCGTGCTCGATCTGGGCCTGCACCTTGCCCGGGATGCCGGTCGGCCAGCGGCGCCCCGCGCCCTCGTAGGTGGCCTGGCGCAGGTAGCTCGCAGGAGTGTGCCCATCGGGCACCACCTCGTCCGGGTACTGATAGCGGATCTCGTCCAGGCTGAAGGTACACCGGTCCGCGATGCGGATGGTCTCGGCCATCAGGTCATCGGGGTAGGACTGCGACAGCCGCAGGCGGCTGCGCAGGTGCTGCTCGGCGCTGCGCTGCAGGTCGTAGCCGCATTCGGTGAGTGGGCGGCCCACCCGGGTTGCCGTCATCACGTCCTGCAGCGGCTTGCGGCTGCGCACGTGCATGTGCACGTCACCCAGAGCCACCAGCGGAAGCTCGGTCAGGGTGGACAGCTGCCGCATGCGGTGCAGCCACAGCTCGTCATCGATGCGCCGCGTCTGCTCGATGCCCACCCAGGCGCGGCCGGTGAAATTGGTCAGGGTCCAGCGTCCCAGCTCTTCGAGTTGTTCATCGGTAGCGGTGCGGTCCGGAGACACGATCAGCAGGCACTCGGCCAGCGCCTCGCCTTCGATGCTGTGGCGCTGCAGCAGGTAGGTGCCTTTCTCCTCCGTGGTGCGCCGCAGCCGGGTGATGAACTGGCAGAGGTTCCCGTAGCCCTCCATGGTCTGGGCCAGCACAATCATCGTGAAGGGCAGGTCTGCAGCCACCCGGAACTGCGAGCCGATCAGCAGCTTGATGCCTTGCTTCTTCGCCTCGACGTGCGCGCGCACGACACCAGCCAAAGTGCACTCATCCGTGACCGCGATGGCGCTGTAGCCCAGCTCCTTGGCACGTTCGACCAGCTCATCCGGCCAGCTCGCACCGTCGAGAAAAGTGAAGTTGGAAACGCAGCGCAGCTCTGCGTAGTCGGGAAGCGCCATACCGGTAGCCCACGGGTTCGTCGGTATGTCTCAGGCGTACAGCCCGTGGAGAAACCAGCCGGTCTCGTCCTCGGCCAGCCGCCGCTGAAAAACCCACAGCACGCCGGCATGCCTGCTCATCGCGATCCAGTAGTCACGCTGAACATTCAGCTGATCGGCGCCCCCATCGCCCGCACCGGGTTCGCGATGCCACCAGCCGCCTTCCACGCGGTCCGGGCCCAGTAGCAGCTGCAGGGCGCCCTGGTAGATTGGACGGTGGTCGCGTTCGGCCAAGCGCAGCGGTTCGGGCAGCACCCAGGCGGGCAGCGGCAACTCATGGCACCCAGGTGCGCCGCGCGGGCGTGCCAGCTCGGCGCCTTGCCAGCACTGCATCCATTCCGGGCGGTGGTCGGCCCGCAGCGAGGGGCGCACCACGCGCTCCTTGCCCAGACGAGCCTGCACGCGCTCCAGCACAAGGGAGGTGTCTTCGCCCTGGCGGATGGTCTCGGGCAGCAGGGACTTGCTCTCCTGCTGGATGGGGATGGTCTCGGAGGCGAGCAGCTCGATGTCGCCCGCAGGGGCCAGCAGTTCGACCTTGGCCAGGTGCTCGCCCAGCAGGCGGCCCAGGTGCTCGACGTTCTGCGTGGGTTCGGCAGTTCGCACATCCAGCTCGCCGCCAGTGCCTGCGGTCTTGGCGCGCATGGCGTCGTGGGCCCACCTCAGGGTGAAGGCCGTGACGCCCATGTGCCGGGCCGCGAGCCAGCTCGACATCTGGAACAGGAGGCGGCGGGCGCCGAACATCAATGCAGGAGCGTGTTCCACACGGTGCATGAACTCCAGGCGCACGGAGAAGGTCTCGGGCAACTGCTGCCACTCGTAGACCTCGGGCCGTACCCCATAGGCCTGGTCCAGGCTGTGCAAAAGCTGCTTGTCGAAGCGGCGGCCCAGGCCACCCCGGGGCAGTGCACGCACATCACCCAGAGTGCGGGAGCCGAGGCGATGTAGCGTGCCGGCATGGTGCGCCACGGCGGTGATGGATTCGAGGGGGAGCTTGTCCAGCACCTTGTGCAACGGGCCGCCAAAGCCGTTGGGCATGCGCGCACGCAGCAGGGCCAGCGCGGCAGTGCCCGTTGGCGCCCAGGCGATGGCCTCCACACCCACCTCGGCACCTTCCGCCTCGATGCGCCTGCGCAGGCGCCCCAGGCCACCGAACAGGCGTGCGCTGGCACTGACCTCGACCAGGACCGCTTCCTCGCGCAGGGCTACCCGTGGAGAGAACTGCAGTGCCCAGACGGCCAGGGATGGCAGGTCAATGGCGGTGCAGGACTCGCTGCTGGTCGTGCGGGGTAGCAGTGCGGCCCAGATGCCGATCATCGGGGGCCTCCTCTCTGCGCGTGGGGATGACGATCTCGGTGTCCAGGCGCCGAAGGCGCGGTGGAAGCACGCGGCTCAGCTGGCCGGGGATGGCGGAAAGCTCAAGGACATCGGGACATGGCGTGCCGCGGCGCTTGAGGATGCGCACATCGATATCCCAGCCGGAGCCGAGCGACACCAGGGTGCGCAGCGGCGCCGGAGAGGCCTCACGCTGGGCGTTCACCGGCCGGAACAAGAAAACGGGCGACTGGCAGGACTGGGCGTGCACCTGTAGGCGCCGGATCTGGTCGGCGCGGGCCTGGGGTAGCCAGGACAGCACTGCGCCTCGGGGATTGGACTTGACGAGCTGCTCGGTCACCCACAGGCGCTCTGCGGGCGTCTTGGCCTGGATCCACACCACCTGGTCGGCTGGCACGCCGAGCTGGGCAAGGCCGCCCGCATGAGGTTGCTGAGGTGGGGCCACGAGCAGGATCTGGCCGCCGCCCTCGACCAGCGAGGGGAGGCAGCGGCCGAGCAGGCGCCATTCGCACAACGGGGCCTGGGCGGACAACACCTCGGTCAGCGTGCGGGTGGGCCAGCCTCCGCCAGGCAGGGCGGCGTCCAGCAAGTCGAAGCCGGTGGAGATGGTCGGGTGGTGCTGGTGCGCCAGGTCATCGCCCGTCCAGACGGACTCCCGCACCGAGATGGGCAGGTGCTGGGTGTCGAAGGAGCGGGTGGCAGCTGGCATGTCGAAATACTGCAATTAAACACAGTATACGAATAGGTCTGCTGACAGAAAAGAGGACGCTGACGGCGGTTGAAGGCCATTGGGCGCAGAGTGCACCGGAAACGATAGCGGGGGAGTCAGGGCGGGTGCGGGAGGATCAGCAAAACGGCTGTGCAGAAAAAATTTGCAATGTGGGCGTAGAAGGACGGGTGGTACCTCGCTGCATGGCCAAGTGGTGTTAAGCAAATGCGTGCTGCGGTGCGGTCAGCATGAACATCTAACAGGGTAGAGCGACGGGACTCTCTCGACAAGCGGCACTACAGTAGTTCGCTGATGCTCGTGGTCGAATAAGAAGCCCCGGAATATTATTTATTGGCTATTATCGACTTGGCACTTATGAAGGGCCGATCTTATTGCTTGACCAACGCCACTATGCGGAAGATAGCCAACAACTCCATGGGCATTGGAGGTCTCGTTGTCTACAGTTCCATCATTGGTAATACCGCTCGAAAAATTATCTTCATTCAGCGCCTTCCCTAAGGTTACGATATCAGATGGATCGAAAAAGTTTTTCCACTCACCAACTCCGCTTGGCTTACGTCGAGGTGGGCCAAGCTTTGCTTTGAAAGCCTCAAGCCCCAGCGGCGACCCCATAGTTATCAAGAGCGGAATATTAATATTTACACCCTCCCTCTCCATCTCTCGAAGCAGCTTAAATGCAATTACAGTACCAAGAGAGTGAGTAATAAGTACGTAAGGATTTTTCTTCAAAAGGGGGCGTACTATATCATCCACAGATCTTGCGGCTTTGGGTGATGAAAGATAGGTATGACCCTGCTTGACAGCACGAAGGAGAATAGCACCTTTTGCAGGCGACAACCTTTCTACCATCCGTAGCAAACCCACAACGCGTCTCCCGATAAAATTGTCCATAGGAACAATATTATCTTCGGCCAAAGCTATTGCAACATCGATGCTTTGCTCGTCTACTCCTTGATTGAGAACGAATTCCTCCATTACGGAGCTTATGAACTTAAGCTCATCGGCGTCATCCATCTCAATTTTCGTAGATTTTCCGCCCATGGTGACGGAAATATTTTCCCGACCACTCGACCAATCGGCAAGTGTCGTACCATAGTACGCCATTTCAACCGATCGCCCGCTTAACAAACCTGGGTGTGCCTCCTCAAGACAAGTCTCCCATATCCGCTTTAAATCCTCCTTTGAAAATTGCTCCTGACCTATCCCATGAATCATTAAAACGTTCATATGCTAGCCTTAGGTTAAATCCATTAATTAATTTCAGGGCGCCCTCCGCCTTGAACGAGGAGAATTGTGATGGCAATAAAAACTTGGAGACGTTTTGCAGCTCAACTGCGTATGCTTCCTCATGAGGCATAGGATCTTCTACGAACTGCCATCCTTGACGGAGCCAAGGCCAAAACCCGGCTACCTCTCCATCCGCCTCAACGGTACTCATGGTAACCCAAGATGGCAAATTCTCTGAGGCGCGCGCTCCACTTCTGGCCGGAACAGGAGGCACATGTGCCTTCATGTTTTTAACGTCACCATTGCTATCCAATCGCCATTTATCCGTTCTGGAAAGCATCCCCATAAATGCCACGTCAAAAGGCATGGCTTGACCGTGTTTGCAATAGAAGTATGCCATTCGAAGTATGCTATCCACATCTCCTGCATAGTCATATAAATAACTAGCAATGGCACCAAGCGTTGGATTAACGTGCTTATCCTCCCGAAGAAACGTGGCGATTTCATCCACCTGTTCATAAGTAAGCTTGCCAGCTTGCAAATTCGAAATCGCATCGGAGGAAGCGATGAGATTTTTAATAGAATTCATGGACTTGGAAACACAGCCCCACGTTATATTTCCAGTATCGTCAAGAGTCACTTGAGTCGTTAATTCGGGATATATTACCGCAGAAGAAAAGAAATCATCACCTATCTGAAAAATTATTTGAGTTGCGGCAACGCATCTCACTTGGTATGTCTCCCAATCAATGCCGGACGAGCAAAACTCTATTGAAGCATTGCTCCATATCTTTTTTAGCTTCGCTCCACGAACAACCAAATTAAATTCGACGTAGCCTTCAACAAGGCGAAGGTCCAATATGCCTTTAGCATACTGACCAAAGACACTGCGTCCAGTCGTTGGATTCTTCGATGGTGGATCACCATCAACTGGACCCTTTACTGCTGCGTGCGAGATCGGTGCAGGCCACGTTGGAACGGGAAGACTGTTGATTGCCCGGTTACGCCTGAAATAAACTGCATGCTCCCTGGGTATTCCTGTGGTGCACTCAGGTATACATTTTAGGTCATACAACTCACCAATCTCTCTCAACCTCTTCTGCGAAAATAGTGCTAGCGACTCTGGAATAACAAGATCGGGCTTGTATGTATCAAATGCCTCATCTTTCTGACCGCACAGCCCCTCCAGCAAAACTGTGGAAAAAACGCACCTAGGTGGTGAATTTTCATCACCTTTCAGCATGTACGCCTGCTGGCCATCGACTACCGCGTTGAATCGGTCCACTATGGGAGTTCTATAATCGTATGGCCCTCGCGGAAGAATCGGATCACCAAAAATATCTGCAGTATCAATGTCAGATGGTAAGGACCGGCAAGCATCGCTAAATATCGACAGACTTTGTATTCCGTGCCGGTAGAGCTGCTTTCTAAGACCCTCCACAGATACGGCACGCATTTCTTTATGCCAGTCGCTTGGTAGCCATATATGTTGTTCTGCTCCCGAGCGAAACCCA
Source organism: Acidovorax sp. LjRoot66 (assembly GCF_964253305.1). Taxonomy (NCBI): domain Bacteria; kingdom Pseudomonadati; phylum Pseudomonadota; class Betaproteobacteria; order Burkholderiales; family Comamonadaceae; genus Acidovorax; species Acidovorax sp. LjRoot66. The sequence continues at coordinate 4,003,294 of NZ_CAXUQU020000001.1, read as the reverse complement.
TGACCAGCAAAGTGCAAAACAAAAAGTTCTACATCATCATTACGTGGAAGCATCTCAATTAAAGTCTGACGCAAACGGGCGATGGTGACAGGCTTATTACCCTCATCAGTGACTATTTTTGTGTGAAATCCAGATTTTTCCGCCCACTGGCCCATTTCATTGGCGACAGTAATTGCACCTGGCAAATTTTCAAGTGGTGCCGCGTTTGAAACCCCAATCGTTAGACACAGTTTCATATATTCTCTAAATTATTTATGATCGAGCGATTAATTAAATTTGCAGCCGACGATTGCTGCATCACATGGGAAGCTTTACGATTCGCATGCAGTGGTCCGACGGAGGTGTTAAAGATGATGTGGTCAATGCCCCTTGTTCGGGAGCAAAAAATGTCTCCAGCAATTAGGCCTCCATCTTTGTTCAACTTGTGAGGTAGGACTTTGATGGTGCTACCCTTGGGAATGTCATCATTCCATTCGGGTGCCATCGCCTTGATCTTCTGCACTGGAGTCTTTCCAAGGCGTATGGGGTCTGGCGACGGGTAAGTAGCCATTTCAGCTAACAAGGTGCGATTGAAATCGCCGAGCAGAACGAATTCCTTCACTGGGGAAACTTTTGCGTAGTGCGCATCGATCCAGCGCTCCACTTGCGCAACCTGCTCAGCAAGCACCGGGCAGGACTCCTTCTCGTAAGTCGTCTTAGGCAAATCGATATCAACAGATCTGCAGCTAGCTTTCAAATGCACTGCTAGGAAGTCCACATCCTGACCTTTAACCTTCCACGAAAACAGGAGGCCAGGTCTTAGTGGTCGATCACCAATGTCGGACAGTGTTGCCAACAACCTGAATCCGCTAGGTTGATCGACGGTGCTCTTCCAAGCAACGCCAACATGCTGAGCAATGCGAGGCGTATTAGGGATACTCGCCGTGGTTTTGACTTCCCATCCCTCGGGCAAGATAGTCCGAACCGCGTCCTCATTGCTCACCTCCTGAAGTGCAATGAGGACAACACCCTTCGCATCTGCCACCGCAAAGGTCTCACGCAATGCTGCAAGCTTTCGCTCGTACTGATTCCAATCCGCTAAGTCTGGCGAGACACGACATTTGCGATCAGGGCTATCGGCGTTTGTTGGGCGGTCATGGCGAGCATCGCCGATGAGCGAAGGGCACTCATCCCGGTAGAAGTCGATCCCATTGTGAACGTCGCAGTATGGAAGTCCGAGCAGGCTTTGAGGGAAAGCTGCGCCTTCAGCCTTCAGCTCCTTCTCAGTCTTCCATCCCGTGGCCGAACAGGCCTGAATCCAGCGGGTATGTGTCGCCTTGTCCATGAGCCATCCAAGATTCCAGGTGGCAATGGCTGGGCTCATCATTGTAGGCTGCTGAGCGAGCACAAGTGCTGGGGCGAAGCACGCCAAGACCAAGCCCCTCGTGAGCATTCCGTTCATGATCACTCCAAAGTTGTAGATGCCGAGCGCTGAAGCGCTCTCTATCGCGCAGGCAATATACGATTAAAGAGCAAATTCCAGAAGCAAAATATGTCATCTGGCGGTAGTGCAGCTCTGTCACCGCGGTCTTCGCTGTATCACAGTGATGTCTTGGGGTGCAGCGAGCTCATGCGGCCGAGCGGCATACGATTGGCTTGGGCATGCGACTATATACAAACCGATGGAAGCAGCAAGACATAAGTGGCTCCTGCTAAGTATCTGCTCGAGCTCGCTGCGCCTTTAATGCCAATGCAGGCCTCTGAGATCACGAAGTAGGGCGTCCGCAACTTTTAAAAAGCGAGCAAAATCGCCACCGAACAGCCCCGATTTCAATGGCAACCAATTTCCCTGAAAAGCTTTTGCCTCTTCTATTACCCGAATTAGAGGCGCCTGTTTCCATCCGAACCTTCCGATTGGACCCCAGGGGGTTCCCTCTTTGGCAAGACGCACATCTGCCGAACAAAGCGCAAAATATACCTCAAAGGTATCAAATGCAACCTCATAATTCTTCCCTAGAAAAAGTGCATCATCCAAATCCGGCTGCAGAATTTTCAGAAAGTGATCGCTTAACGGAGTATATTTTTCTTCTTGACCAGGAATGCGCTTTAGGATATTTGACCGGTTAAATGCAAGAATCGCGGAAGAGGCGGCCTCAATGAAAGTTCCATGCTCGCGATGTAGATCACTGTTCGGCAGCTGCGTACGGAAAATCGCAGCTAGCGAATCATATCGGCTCGCGTCTATCGCAGCAATTCCACAGCAATATAGCTCGATCAGTAGGGGATACCAACGTAAATCGAGCCAAACCGATAATCCACTGACTGATTCGAGCCGATCGCCGGAGCGCGCTAGACATTTTTGCAGCGTAAGCAAGTGATGAGCGCGTCCCCACTGAGAAACACAAGCGAGGAGAATTGAGATGTTTCGAGCAGCAGCCTCATAACGAGTTATCCGAGATTCGAATTCTTCCTGCGTAAAAGTGGTAGATGGTGCAAATGAATCGTCAGCTGTAGATGCCAAGAAGCGCCTAACTTGATCACTGAGCAAATCATGCAGGCCAATGGATCCGCTCTCGCTCGCAAGTAGTTTTTTGGCCTCTTCAACTCTGACATCAATTGAATCAATCTCATCGAGGCCGTCTGAAAATGGGATCGAAACAAGTAGGTCAATGTCCTTGGTGTCGCTCTCCTCCAATACATCAAGACCGGGGGCCTTAAGGACCATATCTCCATCTCCATCAATGTGCCCAAAATGCGGTGTCTGATTAGAATCTTTGTCACTGGCGACCCTACCATAAACATATGACATAACGCCGCTGGCAGTCAAAAATCCTTCCGGTGTTAAGGCCTTACCTTGAATTGCTTCAATAAGATGCCCCGTAAAAACAGAGTGATTTGGAATAGGTCCCCCTGAATCAGAGACTACTTGATTAGCCTTTCCCGCAGTAAGTACCTGCCGAGATGTCCGCAGCATCATGTCTTTAAGAAATCGAGAACTGCCCGCGCTCGCAGTACGCACTAGCGCTAAACCTCCATAACATGCATCCATAATGAATAGGATGTGCTTTGCCCTAATTAGATCGACATTTTTAGTTAGGTCGTCCCAACGTATGCAAGTAGAAATATCGTCCAAATCCGCGTCATGGGGAACGAGATATCCAACTTCACCTCGTCTTCCGGTGAGAGTGTGTCCGTGCCCTGCAAAGAAAACCACTATCTTGTCATCTAAATTAACATCATATTTTGCAAATCGCAGATATGCCTTGAGGATCGCATCCCTTGTGGCAGCTTCATCCGTCAATAGTGTGATTTTCGAATCATCGAAGCCGAGATCGTTGATAAGCGCCTCCTTAATTGCTAAAGCGTCACTTACTGCATAACCTAGGTTCGGCACACGTTTGTATCTGTCGATGCCGATCACAAGGGCACGTCCAATTTCGTAGCGGTTCTTGTAGATGAAGCGAAAATCAGTCATATCGGTAGATCCTTAACGATAGCCTACAAACATCAATGCTGCGGATTGCATAAGCATTTCTAAATTAATTTCATTGCCTATTTTCGGCGGATTCAAAACTGAAGTGCAACACCTGCCAGCCCTGTAAGGTCCGCAGATGCATTGCTCCTCCCGTTCCAGCCACTACAGCCAACTGCAGCCCGAAGACCGAATCACCATTGCCAGCCTGAAGCAGCAGAACTACAGCGTGCGGGCCATCGCAAGGCAACTGCTGCGCTCACCCGCCACCATCAGCCGGGAGCTGGTGCGCAATGCTCACCCATCGGGCTATGGCAGCGTAAAGGCGCAGTGCCTTTGCCTGCAGCGCAGGCGCTGCGGCAGGCCCGCAGTCAAGCTGCACGCTGACTCCATCCTGTGGGCCCTGGTGGGCCATTTGCTGCGGCTTCTCTGGTCGCTCGAGCAGATTGCCCTGACACTGGCACGCTTGCATCCCAAAGGCCATGAGCACCGCGTGTCACACGAGACCATCTACAACTGCATCTATGCCATGCCCGTGGGCGAGCTGCGCAAAGAGCTGATCGCCACCTTGCGCCACGCCCACAACAAGCGAGTGCCGCGCAGCAAAGGCAAGGACCGCAGGGGCCAGATCCCGGACATGCTGAGCATCCATGTGCGCCCTCCAGAGATCCAAGACCGCCAGTTCCCCGGGCACTGGGAAGGCGACCTGATCAAGGGCGAAGGCAATGCCAGTGCAGTAGGGACGTTGGTGGAGCGCACCAGCCGATTGGTCATGCTGGTCAAGCTCCCTGAGTTCAAGCCGGCCAGCACTGCCAACGTCTTGCAGGGCTTCACGGACAAACTGCTGGGCATTGCCCAGCCGATGCGCCTGAGCATGACGTACGACCAGGGCAGGGAGATGAGCATGCACAAGAAACTCAGCGAGCGAACCGGCATCGCGGTGTACTTCTGCGACCCGCACAGCCCCTGGCAGAGGGGCTCCAACGAGAACATGAATGGCCTGGTGCGCCAGTACCTGCCTAAGGGGACGGACCTGAGCATCTACAGCCAGCAGCAACTTGATGCGATAGCCGATGAGATCAACGACCGCCCAAGAAAAGGGCTGGGGGTACGATCACCGCTGGCCGTGTACCGCGAGTTGCTGATCAACAACCCGCAGCACTCCACCCTTGTTCATTGAAATCCAGGGTGTTGCGCTTCGCTTTTGAATCCGCGCATGGATAAATCGCCGCTCGTGTCGCGGTTCGAACTCATCGCGCCACACAAAGACACCCGCGGGCAGCGCCTTGATCGATTCCGAGCGCCATTTATTCAATCCAGCTTCATGACTGACTTCTTTTGAGCGAATTTCAGCGCTCAATGCTTCCAGCCGCGTATTCACTACATTGCTCCAGTAAGCTTCAGGAAGTTCCCTTGCCTGTCCACCTTCGAATCCAAAAGCTTTGAGGCCCTCAAAGTGGTAGAAATGCTCATCTCCAGCGAGCGCTTTCGCTAGGTAGTCAGCACTCATCGTCTCTCGATAGGTCAGGAGCGGAATCGCTCTCACGGGAATGGCATCTCGGCCGCCAATTTTAATGATTACATTCATGCCAACTCCTACGAACTAAAATGTAGCCTACCAAAGCACCCAGTCCCAGAATTTTTTCCGGATCGATATCCAATATCATCAATACACATAAGAGTACAATGTCTCTAATAGGTACAAAGTGCGTGCAGTGCGAAGATCACGATCAGATCATTTATGCTTCTGGACGCTCAGCCGCGTGGAGCCACTCGCCGAGGCTGGACATAGGCAGAGATAAGAAAATGTCCTGGATCTTAACTACGCGGCGCAACATCGCTTGGCCATCATAGCTTTCTCGCTCTTCGGCCTCGCGAAATAGCGACGTAAGCAATGTTCCAAGATGAGAGACGTCATAGAACATAGAGCGGTCAATAGCCTTGCATAAATTTGCAGCGATTTCTGCAAAATCTAGGGCGCTGTCGGGGTCAATCTCTGCGAGCGAACACAGCCATTGATCAAGTTGGTGAGGCATATTAGCTTCCGCAGCTGAAATCTCGGACATTTCTCCGTAGGCCGCTCGGAAGAGGCTTAGCGGAACTTTGGCAATGGGTCGCGTTGGTTCGAACAGCCTGCCTAATCGCGATAGCAATGCCTGGCGCGCAGATGGTTGGGTAGCAGTAAACTCCAGTGCAGCAAAACACGTCGAGGCGTGTTGAGGATTTCGAGCATTAGCAATCCATACCGTCGTAGCCCCTTTCCAGGCTGGCTCACTTGCAAGCGATTTCAGTTTCTGCTCCAGCAGTTCGCGAGGCATTCTTTCTCCGAGTACGGACAAGGCTGACAAACGCCCCCAGGCCTTGAGTACTTCGGGTACAGTAGAGCCTTCCATTCGATCTAGGTATGGCTTCGAGCGAGCGAATTGGCTTACTGTGACATAGTAGAGAAAATCATTTGCGTGTGCCCAAACACGCTCGTCATCGTCCGAGAAGGCGGCATCAAACAATGGCCAGCCGAGTTCTGTTTTAGAATGGATGTAGGCAAGTCGGCGTATGACTACAGCGCGCACTGCAGGGTGGTCGTCACGCGCTAGCCGCATTAATATGGGTCCTATCAGGGCTGGGATTTCTAGGCCAGCCTCTGCAAGCCGCTCGGTCAGAGACATAAGTCCATCAGCCAGAATACCGCGATCGCTGTTGATAGCAGTGAAGACCAAATCGTCATCTTGACGCTCTCCAACTCGCGGATCTTCCACCTTAAGTTGCGCTATGGCGAGGAAAAGTAATCGCGATACATCAGCGTTTTCAGGTGAGACGCTTGCGCAGCTCCGAATCACAGCTGCTCCCTCACAGCTGTTCATCCAAAATGAGGGGTGTCGCTCAAGCTCATCCATCAGCAGTTCGGAAAGCTCATTCGCGCTAACCTCCTCTTTTGCTCGCCAACTGGCAGATTTCACGTCGCCATAGCGAAAGAGTAGATAGTCTGAGACACCGCCCAAAATTGCGCGTCGACATGAGTTAGGAAGATCAGTCCAGCTGTAAATGAGAATTTTTGTGTATCGCCGCGGCTCAGCGCTAGCAACGGCGCGCAACAAACGATCAACTGCAACGGCCCCCTCCAAAAACTGGAAGGTTCCGCGGAAGTCGCGCGTGAGAGATTGACTGCTGACTAACAGTCTTACAAGGGAAGCATCTTCCAACAACGCAAAATCTTCAGTTCGAAAAGGTTCGCCAACTCCGCCGCTCCAAGAATGTATCTGCGGTTGATGATCCGGTGGCGCCAATTCCATAGACATCCGATCTACAAGTTGCTGCACAGTCCTCGATCTCAGCATTGCTGGAATTTTGCACAGCAGCCCATATCTCACCACATCGACATATCGCTGGTCGATTGATGAGACAGATTCAAGACGTTTAAGTATTTGGTCTTCTACCAAATCTAGTGTTTCACCTATGTATGGAGCTGACGCTGAAATTAAATTCCCCAACTCGAAAGGATCCGCAATTTCGCTGCGACGATCGTCAGCGAAAAATTCCTTCGTCAGCTCTATGTTGGCTTCCGGATTTCTCGTCATCGCCAACATCCCGATATGCCGCAATCCACCACAGTTATTCAAGCAAATATTTAAGCCGTTGATCTTCCACCACTCATCGTTATCCTTGGCATGCCTTAATACCGCAAGCTCAACCGCTTCTAGCAAATTATTTAGCGCGGTGGGGTGATGATGCGCATGGCGGGAATGATTAACTCCAAACGATGTCTCTTCGAGGAATATTCTATTTGGCCCCGTAGTCCCCCTGCCTTCACGAAGATTTTCACTCCACTGCTCTAGCGACGCTATCGCAAGGTTAAGTAGTAGCTCAGAATCGGCGAAGCGGTTAGTAAAATCCTGCAGGTGATCAAAGCTCGAACCGTCGCACTGCAGTGCGCGGTCAATTTGGATGGTGTAATTCGGTGGGTTGGGGACATCCGCAATGACATATTGCCACAGAAGCTTATCGCCGCGTGAATCATGCCGAGCCCAGCTAAGCAACGAATTACCAAGTGCATAATGACTTTCAGACGGAGCATTCACAAGCGCCTGGAGCAATTTATACGCGTCGACCCGATTCAAATCTTTAAATCGCCGAAGCGAAAAAGAGAACAAGCGGCGTAAATTACCATTTATCGCATGGCCTGAGGTGGCAAACCTTGTCCAAAAACTGAAGACACCTACAGGGTCCTTGTCAGCCCACAAACTAATTTTGCCTACGTGAATTTCCAACCAATCGCTCCTCCTTTCACTTTCTAAAAATGGGATGAAATTGCATATCCAGAAATGGTGCCAAGAAATCTCCGTGGTTGCAAAATATAGAGTGCGGAAGTGTTCGTGGTCGTTTCGAAAAATATGGCGCAGGAGATTCCAATCGGCATCTTCTGGGTCGCATAACGCATAGGACTCAGCTATCAGCCTCTTAATATGGAATGCAACATCAGCTTCGAATACGGCACGCACCTGAATACGAAAAGATTGCGGATCACGGAGTCGTAAATGAGTAAAAAATGCTCGGATGGCTGGCCGAATAAATGGTACTGGCTGCAACGATTGAATAAGCTCTAATAAATCGACGCCTTGGCGTATCGCCTTTCGCACGGCCAGCGCATCGAGGAGCGTTTGGTGACCAAAACCAATTTCATTGCTCTCGCTCTTGAATAGCACATTCGCGCTAAGCAGGTGCCCGAGAATCACGTCGTCGACGGTGATGCGACTCCGCGGAAGCTGATGGCGGCGTTTTGAAAGCATTTCGCTAGCCATATTTTCAATTGCTACCATCGCTATGCTGCCCATTTCAGCGGCAGAAGCAACCACATCGTCGAGATACACCTCAGTGAGTTCCTGAGCACTTGCTGCATTCCTTCGCGATGTCTTCAGAGCGATATCTGCAAAAAGCGCCAAATTTCGAGGATTGCCAAGCAACTCGCGAGTTGTCTTGTCGATACTTTGCGTATCTATCCCAAGCTGGTCCAGTAGTGGGCTAGTTACAGTATCCCAGTCTAAAGATTCTGCCTCGATGGTCCTATCCCAAATCTGGCTCGCAAGCCGTTTGTTGAACCTCAGGTCAAAGCTACGACAAGCTGCAATGACGCAAACGTTGGGAATGGTAGCTACGCGGTCAATCAGGCTGAGAAAAAACGTGAGGCACTCGCTCTCGCGATTCAGCGATAGCACGTCGAGGGAGTCGATAACGACAATCACACGCTTCCACTGAGACATCGCAGAGACCAGCGCGGGAATATCTGCTTGTAATCCCAATGCTTCTCGGCCTTCTTGGCTTGAGACGTCTACGAACTCCCGCGCTTGAAGAAATAGCAATGAAAGGTCACTGCGCTTCTCCAACCTGTCCGACAACTCCAAGAGAACGCAAGTTTTTCCAGCACCCGGTCCATCCGTAAGCAATAGTTTTGTATTATTTTCCGCAAAGCCAAGTAGCGTGTCCACTACTGGGCGGGCAATTCGCTGCTGGCCAATATCCCGGCGCCATGCACGACCAATTCGTGACATACGAGCTAGCTTGGCTTCAATATCTGCCTGCGCACTTGGCGGGGCTATTGCGCAACCACTATTCTCTAGCAGGCTAAGAAGGTCACCACGTGTGATTCGATGAGGATTGGCAACGGCCGAGCTCGGTGCTGTGCGCGACCCAAGGATATCGAGAGTAGACCATAGGGCATTAAATGCATCGTCAACGCGGGTAACTACTAATCCGAGATCGACTTTGAGAATTTCTGGAAGATCATCAACACTAGGTGTTGGCTCAAAATCCAACCTACTAAGCAGGTCGTGAACGTTGTGTGTGCCGGCATTGAGAACGACACTCCAAACATTCTTCAACTTGTTCAGTTCTGCCGATAGATTTCTCGGAAATTGGTTATCAAAGGCGGCCAAATCCGGCATTTGTTTTGCTCGATCAACCAAGCGACCTAGATCTCCAAAATCTGCGCGCGAATAGAAGCGCACTTTGACATTTGGATCTGCCGCAAGGTGGTCTGCAGCTTTTGCAAGATCATCAACTAGATCGTCAACACTCCAGGCCGTAAAACTCCCTTGATTCTTCTTGCATTGGCAGCAAGTCTCACGACCATCGTACCAGCCTACAATTATGTCATCAACCGGCGCCGATTTACCATTTGTTATTATTCGCGTAGAGTCAAGTTCCATCCATAAGATGCTTGCGTCCTTGATCATCCGAATCGCCCACTTAACAGCGATACAGACTTGATAAGTGTCACCTCGGCTAGAACGCACACCAGCTAGACTCATAATTTCTCCATGATTCGTCTTTACATCTTTTATACCTAGTGATGATCTCACGGACACACCGCATCTGTTGTTCTATCGGTAAAAAATCCTATGAACGGGTGAAGGCAGATGTCCCTATGGAATCGAAGCTATACACTGAATGAGCAGGTGCTACGGGACGCCGAAACATCAGCCAACCAAGAAGTCGATCCCAGTCTGCTTCATCAACTTGCTGTAGCTGAATGCTGACCCAAGCGCTTATCCTTCGGTTGGGGTGTCAATGCGGCGAGATCAACTGATAGGTCGCGTCGCTCACCGACATAAGTAGGTGGTGGTGGTCCAGCACTCGGGCCGGCTCATCCTCTAGCTGGCGAGAATTCGCGCGCCTACGATACGCATTGACACTGCATGGGTAGCAGGGAACAGACGTCAGCTTCACCGAAGTTTTAACCCGGCGTGGTCAAACTAGCGTGAAGAAAGCATCAAGCCGAGCGCCTTTGCGTGCGCCCGAGCGTCTTGTTCGCTCGCACGGCAATTGATCCAAAAATTGGCGTCCGAGCAAACATAAATTGCCAATGAAGGCGCATCGCCAACCGCACGCTAAATTCAGATATTGACGACCGCACTTTCGGCGAGGTAGCGCTCCATGTCTGACCGACACTCACGGTACACCTTCGCAATGTGGGTTAGTTGCGCGGCAGACAGGTTGAGGCTCACATGGGTACACGCTTTGGAGGGGCGAGCATGTCATTCATCTGCATGCTCGCTGCAGCGAGTACGGAAAGCCGGCCCTTCCTGCAAACTGCCAGGATTGCCGCACAGTTCACAGACGTGGGCGGACATTGCTTCGGCCATGTTGATGAGACCATCCGCATGCGAATCTCCGCCCATGTAGTTCACTGACAGCTCACCCCATTTTTCCTTCGCCTGGGTAATCTGGACTGCCTGCCCGCCGTGGTCAGCGCGATGCTGTAGTCGTTCGCACAGGGACTCCAGCAATCCGGCCCATCCTGCGCCGTAGCTCAGAGATGCATGTTCGAGAATGGCTGGGTAACGGAGGCGCAGTTCGGAGCGATATCTCATAGCCCAGGGCCTTTCGGCAATCATCGTTGACGGATGTAAGTGCGATTTGGCGCAGGCTGGTACCGGCTATCTCGCTTGAGTTCGTCAAGCATCGCTTGAGCATGCTTCTGCGACTCTTCGATGGTGCTCGCAGCGCGATCAAACTGCTCACCGAGCCGTCGACGGCGGGCTTGAGCTTCTGGTGTCAGGTGCGGCTCAGCGGGCGTTTGACCTTGGTCAATGGAGTACGGGCGTTGCTTACTTGATCTCGAATTGAGCGCGATCTTGGTTTGCAATCCACAGGGGTGGCTTGCCGCGCCCGGTCCAGGTGGCGCCGGTTTGGGGATCACGGTATTTTGGTGCTACGGTGTTGCCTTTGAGAGGGCTTTTGGCGCGGCCGGCAGGGAAAATGTCAGCCTGAGTCAAGCCGAACTCGGATATCAGTTGGCGCACGGTGGCCAGAGCATCCTGCGATTCGCTCTTCCGAAGCGCCTCGATTTGTGCGTCGAGGTCTTGGCGTTTCGCAAGGAGTTCTTTATAGGTTGGCATACGTTTCTCGGTCAGTTAAACAAACAATACTCCCCCAAATACTACCTCAGTCTTCCGCCAAAATGGACCCAATCCAGCGTTCAAAGTCTTGAACGTATGCATACCTGTTCTTGCCGTCTGCGACGGGAGTCGCTGAGCCGCGCAGAAATGACCAAAAGCTGCTTTGGTAGGGCTCAGGGAGCGAGTCCACCACAACGTAGATCGCGTCGGCATACCTGTAAGTAGCGACTGAGTTCCATAGAGCTTCAGCTCCGGGTGGGCATGACATTTTCAGCGTGCAGAAGTTGGCCAGTTCGGTTGATAGTCTCTGTGAGCCTCACACCTCGTACGGTGCCATGCTTCCTGAATCAAGCTGCCGTGTGCACCGCAGACTTCGCAGGTGTGAAGGGAGAGGTTCTGAGTGTGCGCAACCAGTATCGGGTCGGCCGGGTCGAGCGGGCTAAAACGAAGAGTCAAGCAACCCCACTTTTCACGAGCTGTATGAGCGCGGGCTTGCACGCCCCCAGCGTCCGCGCGCGCTTGCAGTTGATTCAGAAGCGTTTCGAAAATTCCCACCCAGCCTGGACCCCCGGTAGGGTGGCACCTGCCGAAGATCAAAGGAAACTTGGGCTCCAAGTCAGAAATACTCACAGGGAGCTCCCGATTCTTTCGAAGAAAGTTTCAATTCGATGCCGCTCGACTGTTCTCTGGTCTAGGGTCCATTCTGTTTTGTAGCCCACTTTCAAAAGATGCCGATAGTGAAGGCGCAAATTGTCTAAGCCCTTCTGCTTTAAAGGATTGACACCGCTTCTGCACACAGGGCACTTTGCCGCTTCGCCAACATCACTATGAGTGCCAAACCAATGGCACCGAGGGCATCCCACCGGACTGTTGAAGAGCTGGACTTCGTAGGTCATTCAATGGTCTCGTTGCTGGACATTTCAGTGCGGAAATTGCAGAAATCCGATCTTGCTTGGACGCGGGAGGTCACCGCGAAGACTGCTCTCAGATTCCACGTTCGGAAAAAGCCACTTCTACCACGTGCGTGACATAGGTCCCCGTCTCGGGATCGTGGTACCCGACACCCGCATCTAGGCTGCTACCGCGGGTTGAAAGATAAGCCTTCGTCACCACCAATTCGCTGTAGTACAGGTGACTACTGAAGATCCGTATGACTGGGCCTAGTAGACGCTCAGTGCCCGCGTTCTCTTGTCGCAGAAAGGTGATGAACGATTGTTGCTCAAGGGCCAGGTCGGATGCCAGACCGTGGGGATGCCCGTCGGGAGAGGCGATGCCAAAGATGCTGACCAGACCGGCGCCCTCAACGAAAAAAATCGAATCAAAGCGCTGGATGACGGACTCGCTTCGACGCACCTCTACGTCGGCCACCCAAAGCTCTTCATCGCTCCTCGGAAACTTGGCTAAAAAGCGTGGGAGGGTCACTTTGGCGACCAGCGGGGCCGTATCGTCGGTCAAATCCAGACTGTCCAGGCGCATCGCGGTCTGACTCCATGGGTGGATGGCGCAGCGCCGTCGCACCACGCTTGCTCGTGAAAGACGGGCGAGAACCGAGCCAAAAGGATGTCTAGCGTCGCCCCGTGCCCATAGGCAGCCTTCAAAAAGCTGCTTTCAAATGAACACTATAGATTGTAGTCCTATAGTGTTCATTTAGCGGTAATCGGAGGAATGAGCTCCAAGCGCCGCGTCACCAACAACCTTCCTCGCGCGATGAAGGCGATTCGGGACGTGCGTGCGCTCAGCCAGGAAGATTTCAGCCTGGTTTCCAGCCGCACCTACATGAGCACCGTGGAGCGTGGCCTTAAAAGCCCGACTCTGGGCAAGCTTGAGCAGATCGCATCGGTGATGCAAATCCATCCGCTCACATTGCTCGCACTCACCTACGCAAGCTCAGCTTCGCCCAATGCAGCCGCTGAAATGTTCGACATAGTGCAGCGAGATGTCGAAAAGCTTTGGCCTGGTGCAGACTAGATGCAGATGCGACATACCTCGCGCTCATCCGATTGCTGCGCTAGCTGTTCGAGATACTTGGCCCCGTAGTGACGCATCCTTGATGCATGCGTAGAGACGCCGGCCGGCGCGCGGTTGCCGGGTTTTTCTACGAGGGATCCCGGGAAGAGTTAGGGGCAGAGCGCTTTGGAGCAGTTCGGCAGGATTTACGAGATCGAAGCTTGGTTCCAGCCTCCATGCAAAGAAGCGCGAAACGGCTGCTACTTTTGCATTGAATTTGTTAGTCGCAGAAACTTGAATCAAATCAATGACTTGCAATCTACTAACAGTTACTAGTATTCAGAAGGTGTGGAGGAATCTCATGCCCTCGATTGTGCCGGTAGATCGAAAACCAGGCAGGTGGTGGTGGCGTGGGCGTACAGGGTGCCGTCGGGGCCCACCAGGCGTGCCTCGGCCGTGGCCAGCTGGCGCCCGCAGTGGATCACGCGGCCTTCGGCGCGCACGCGCTGCACCTTGGGGGTGATGGCCTTGACCAGGTTCACGCCCAGCTCGGCCGTGGTGTAGCCGCGCCCGGGCAGCATGCGGGTGTGTACGGCGCAGCCCAGGGCCGAGTCGAGCAGGGTGGCGAACCAGCCGCCGTGCACGGTGCCCATGGGGTTCAGGTGCTCCACGCCGGGGGTGCCCTGGAAGATGGCCACGCCCTCGCTGACCTCCACCAGGCGAAAGTCCAGGGTGCGGGCGATGGGAGGGTAGGGCAGCTCGCCGCGCAGCATGGCCTGCATCATCTGCAGGCCGTCGAGGCCCGCCACCTGGTCGGGCCGGGATACGCCGGGGCCCACGCCGCCATCCATGCGGGCCATCACCTCTTGCTCCACGGCAAGCCATTGTTCGAGTTGGTTGTGTTGTGTCATGGGTCTTCGTTCAGTTGAAGTATTGCATATGCAATTATTGCAGATACAATCGAATCCATGCAAGCCGAAATCACCCTTCCTTCACCCGCTGCGGCGCGTCCGCAGGGCTGTACCAACTTCAAGCTGCGCCAGTTGCTGCGCCGGGTCGGGCAGCACTACGACGCCGAGATGGCCAAGTGCGGCCTCAAGACCACGCAGTATTCGCTGCTGTCGCATGTGCTCAAGCTTGGCCCCATCCGGCCGGGTGACTTGGCGGCGGAGATGAAGATGGACGCCTCCACGCTCACGCGCAACCTGCGCCCGCTGGTGGATGCCGGCTGGGTGACCCTGCAGGCCGGCGCCGATGGCCGCAGCCGCCTGGTGCACATCACCGACGCGGGCCGCGACAAGCGCGCAGAAGCCCAGCACTGCTGGAAGGTGGCGCAGTTGTCGCTCAACGACCTGTTGGGCGTGGAACGTGTGATGGCGCTGCACACCCTGGCCGATGAGTGCCTTGAACTGCTGTCCCCCATCTCGGAGCTCGACCATGGCGAATGAACAGACCTTTTCCGCGCCAGCTTCCCCAAAGCCTGCCGTCCCACCCATCGCCATCTGGCTGGTGCTGCTGGCCGCCGCAGGCGCCTTTGCACTCACCATGGGCACGCGCCAGACCATGGGTTTGTTCCTCTCTTCCCTGAACACGTCCACGGGCCTGGGCGTGGGCAGCATCAGCCTGGCGTTTGCCTTCGGCCAGCTGTGGTGGGGTCTGACGCAGCCGTTTGCGGGGGCGGTGGCTGACCGCATCGGCACCGGGCGCGTGATCTTTCTGGGGGTGGTGCTGGTGGCCCTGGGCACCTTCATCACTCCGCTGATGACGACGACGGCCGGGCTGATCTTTGCCATTGGCGTGCTGGCGGCGGGTGGTGCCGGCATGGCCGGCCCCTCGGTGCTGATGGCCGCCAGCACCCGGCTGGTGCCGCCGGCCAAACGCGGGCTGGCCACCGGCATCGTGAATGCGGGTGGCTCGTTCGGCCAGTTCGCCATGGCGCCGATTGCCATTGGCCTCACGGCTGCGGTGGGCTGGGCCAGTGCCATGCAGTGGCTGGGCGTGCTGGTGCTGCTGGCGCTGCCGGCGGTCTTCGTGCTCAAGGGCAACTCGAAGGCACTGGCGGCGCAGGCCGCAGCGGCATCGGGCGTGAAGGCGCTGACGGCGCGCGAAGCCATTGCCCAGGCGCTGGGCACGCGCAGCTACCTGTACCTGTCGGCGGGCTTCCTGGTGTGCGGGTTTCACGTGGCCTTTCTGGCAACGCACTTGCCCGGTGTGGTGGCCGCCTGCGGCCTGCCACCCGAGGTGGGCGGCTGGTCGCTGGCGATGATCGGCCTGTTCAACATCATCGGCAGCCTGGCCATGGGCTGGGCGGTGGGCCGCTGGCGCATGAAGTCGCTGTTGTCGCTGCTGTACGCCACGCGCGGCCTGGCGGTGCTGGTCTTTCTGTTCGCGCCCAAGACCACGGCCGTGATGCTGATCTTTGCCGCAGTGATGGGCGTGACCTTTTTGTCCACCGTGCCGCCCACGGCCGGGCTGGTGGCCAAGATGTTCGGCACGGCCAACATGGCCATGCTGTTCGGCGTGGTGATGCTGTCGCACCAGATTGGCGGCTTCTTCGGCGCCTACCTGGGCGGCAGCGTGTTCCAGGCCACAGGCAGCTACGACTGGGTCTGGTACATCGACATCGCGCTGGCCCTGGGTGCTGCGCTGGTGAACCTGCCGATCCGCGAGGCGCCGCTCAAGCGCCTGGTCCCCGCCGCCGCCTGATACCCCGATCCCGTTTGCAAAGAGCCTGTTGACCATGACCGATACCATTGCTGCAACGCAGCCCCTGTACCTCGAAGACATGACCGTGGGCCGGCGCTTCACCAGCGGCGAGCACGCGATGGACGCCGAGCAGATCGTCAGCTTTGCAAGGCAGTTCGACCCGCAGCCCTTCCATCTGGACGACGCCGCCGCAAAAGGCACGCTGTTCGGCGGCCTGGCCGCCAGCGGCTGGCACACCGCGGCCATCACCATGCGCCTGCAGGTGACCACGGGCCTGCCGGTGGCCGGCGGCATCATCGGCGCCAGCGGCGACGTGGCCTGGCCCCGGCCCACGCGCCCCACCGACGTACTGCATGTGGTGAGCGAGGTGATGGAGACCAACCCCTCCAGGTCCAAGCCCGACCGGGGCATGGTGACCGTGCGCAGTGAGACCCTGAACCAGCATGGTGACGTGCTGCAGGTCTCGACCGTGCGCATCGTCGTGCCGCGCAAGTCCGGGGCTGCGCCATGAGCGCCGCCGCCTCCGCAGACGCGATGAACCCGCGCACCCGCATGCTGCTGGAGGCGCCCATCGCCTCCACCTTGCTGCGCATGGCTGCCCCAAATGTGCTGGTGATGCTGGCCCAGGCCGGCGTGGGCCTGATCGAGACCTATTTCGTCGGCAAGCTCGGCACCGATGCGCTGGCTGGCATGGCGCTGGTGTTTCCGGTGGTGATGCTGATGCAGATGATGTCGGCCGGCGCCATTGGCGGCGGCGTGGCGGCGGCCATTGCGCGGGCGCTGGGTGCGCGCCGGCGCGAGGACGCGGACGCGCTGGTGCTGCATGCGCTGGTCATCGGGCTGGTGTTTTCGCTCGTGTTCACCCTGGCCGTGGTGGGGGGCGGGCGCTGGCTCTACGCCCGCATGGGCGGGGCAGGGGGCGCGCTGGAGGCGGCGCTCATCTATTCCAACTGGGTGTTTGCCGGTGCGGTCTGCGTCTGGGTGTTCAACACCCTGGCGGCCATCATCCGCGGCACGGGCAACATGGCCGTGCCGGCCTATGTCACGGTATGGGGCGCACTGGTGCTCATCCCCCTGTCGCCGCTGCTGATCTTTGGCTGGGGCCCGCTGCCGGGCCTGGGCATTGCGGGCGGTGCCATCGCGCTCATGGCCTACTACGTGCTGGGCAGCGCGGTGCTGGCCTGGTACCTGTGGTCGCCGCGCAGCCTGCTGCGGCCCGCGTTCAAGGGGCTGCAACTGCGCTGGGCGCTGTTCGCGGACATTCTGCGCGTGGGCCTGGTGGGGGCGGTCTCCACCGTGGCGACCAATGTGGCCATCGGCGTCACCACGGCGCTGGTGGGCGGTTTCGGCACGGCGGCCATTGCAGGCTACGGCACGGCATCGCGGCTCGAATACCTGATGGTGCCGCTGGTGTTCGGCTTTGGCGCGCCGCTGGTGGCCATGGTCGGCACCTGCATCGGCGCGGGCCAGCGCGAGCGCGCCTTGCGCGCCACCTGGATCGGCGCCGCCATGGCGTTCGGCATGACCGAGGCCATCGGCCTGTGGGCCGCGTTTTTTCCCGCCACCTGGCTGTCGCTGTTCGCCAGCGACCCGGCCATGATCGCCGCAGGCAGCCAGTACCTGCGCACGGTGGGCCCGGTGTATGGCTTCTTTGGCCTGGGGCTGGTGCTGTATTTCGCCTCGCAGGGGGCCGGGCGCCTGTTCTGGCCGGTGGCCGGCAACCTGGCCCGGCTGGTGATCGCCGTGGTGGGCGGCTGGCTGGCGCTGCGCTGGGACGGCGGCCTGGCCGGCGTGTTCGCCGCCCAGGGTGTGGCTCTGGTGGTCTATGGCATCGTGATCGGCTGGGCGATTGCCGGCGGTGCCTGGTTCGGCCGCGTGGGCTGGCCAAGCAGCCCGGCTGGGCTGCTCAGGCGGGTGCAGCAGGCCTGATGGTCAGACCGGGACGGTGTAGTTGAGGGTCATGCGGCCGCCGTCGACCGTGACGATTTCGCCCGTGACGTAGCTGGCTGCATCGCTGGCCAGCCAGGCCACCACGTCGGCGATTTCGGCCGGGTCGCCCAGGCGCTTCATCGGCGTGCGCGACATGATCTTGGCCTTGGCCTCGTCGCTGGTGAGCACGGCCTTGGCGGCCAGCTCGGTGGCGATGGTGCCGGGCGCCACGGCGTTCACGCGCACGTTCTTGTCGGCCAGGGCCAGCGCCATCACGCGCGTGAGCTGGTTGATGCCGCCCTTGCTCACGTTGTAGCTGGAGATACTGGGGATGGTGAGCACGCCATTGACCGAGCTCATGTTGACAATGGAGCCGCCGCCCGAGGCCACCATTGCCCGCGCCACGGCCTGGCCCACCAGGAACGAGCCCTTGAGGTTGACGCGCAGCACAGCATCGAAGTCTTCTTCGGTCACTTCGAGGAAATCCGCCGCGCGGAAGATGCCGGCGTTGTTGACCAGCACGTCCACCCTGCCATGCGCCTGCAGCGTGCGCGCCACGAGGGCGTCCACCTGGGCCTTGTCGCCCACGTCGCAGCGCACGTAGAGGGCTTCAAGCTCCTGGGCCAGGGCCGTGCCCCGGGCATCGTCGACGTCGGCGATCACCGTGTGTGCGCCCTCGCGGGCAAAGCGCCGCACGCAGGCCTCGCCAATGCCTTGCGCGCCCCCCGTGACGATGCAGACACGGCCCTGGTGGCCGAAGTGAACGATAGAGGAGGCGATGGGGGAGGGCGCAGTAGGCAATGTCATGCCCGAGATGGTAGCGGTTTGCCTGGCACGCGGCGGCACTGGCTTACCGGCGTGGTCGCACGCGCCGCTGGGCCTTGGGGGTGACGACTGCGCTGACCCCCTTGGTGGCGGCCTGTTTCGCGCGGCTGCGCGGCAGCGGCTTGAAGCGGGCGCGCTCCTTGTTGGCCCGGTGGCCGCGCCACAGCCAGGCAAGCGCCAGCATGAGCACCACGGCCCAGGCGGTCACCATCCTGGGGTTGCCGCCCAGCCAGGACACCACAAAATCGACATACTCCATGGGGCACAAGCTATCACAGCGCGAATTCCCGTCCCATGGGTGTAAACAATCATCAACAAACTGCCCGGCACGCGGGGTTTTATTGAAACCCTTGGATACACTGCGGTCATGAGCGACCTGACGGCCACCACGACCGAAGCGCCTTCGCACACCAAGGCCTTGCTGCAGCTGTGCAAGCGCCTGGAGCGGGCGTGGAGCCTGCCCGATATCCTGGATGCGGTGTATCCGGTGGCGGAGCAGGTGCTGGGCTACCCCCATTGCTGGCTGGGCGTGTACGGGCTGAAGCCGGGATTCGTATCGATCCTGCTGCATTCGAGCCAGATCAACGACCCGGCCCTCGCCCGGGCCATCGACACCACGGAAATCCCCATCGCAGGCGACAGCATGGTCCAGGAGATCATTGCTGCGGACCATGTGGTGGTGGTGGTCGACGCGCGCACCGACCCGCGCACCAACAAGGAGATCGTGGCGGCGCTGGACAATCGCACCATCATCAATGTGCCGCTGATCATGGCGGAGCAGCGGCTCGGTGCCGTGGGCATGGGCACCTATGGCGATGCGGAAGGCGTGCGCCCGCCCTTGCCCTGGCACATCGACTTCATGCAGGCCATGGCGGCCCATGTGGCGGTGGCCATGGACCGCGTGCGCTTCATGCAGGCCCGCAAGGAAGCCGAAGACGCGCTCTACCATGAGAAGGAGCGCCTGCAGGTCACGCTGCACTCGATTGGCGATGCGGTGATCTCGACCAATGCACAGGGGCACCTGCTCTATATCAACCCGGCGGCAGAGGCGCTGACGGGCTGGAGCCTGACCGCCGCCGTGGGCAAGCCCTACGGCGAGGTGTTCCGTCTGCTCGCTGCGGATGGATCGACGCAGCCGGCGCCCGACATGGTGGCCAGCACCATTGCGACAGCGCAGGCCCAGCGCCATCCGGAACTGCATTTGCAGACCCTGCATGGTGGCCGGGTGCTGGTGGAGGCGACGGTGTCGCCCATCAAGGACGCGGATGGCGAAGTGCAGGGCGCGGTGCTGGTGTTTCGCGATGTGACCGAGCAGCGCCGCCTGAGCCGCGAGATGGCCTACCAGGCGACCCACGACGAGCTCACGGGGCTGGGCAACCGGCGCGCGTTCGAGCAGGCCCTGGCCCTTGCCGTGGAGCGCACGCGCGGCCATGCGCTGCAGCATGTGGTGTGCTACCTGGATCTGGACGAGTTCAAGGTCGTGAACGACACCTGCGGCCACGCGGCAGGCGATGCCATGCTGCGCGAGATCGCCCAGCTGTTTGCCGGCCTGCTGGCCGAGGGCGATCTGCTGTGCCGCATCGGCGGGGATGAATTCGGCATCCTGCTGGCCGGGCACAGCGTGGCAGCCGCCCTGCAGGTGGCCGAGCGGCTGCAGCAGCGCCTGGCAGGCTACCATTTCGTGTGGCTGGAGCAGCGCTTTGGCGTCGGCGTCAGCATCGGCATGGTGGCGCTGGACGCGCAGACCGAAAGCGTGGGTGCCCTGCTGCAGGCCGCAGACAGCGCCTGCTACGTGGCCAAGGACGCAGGGCGCAGCCGCATCCACGTGTACGCCATCGATGACCCGGCGCTGGCACAGCGCTATGGCGTGATGGAGTGGGTGAGCCGCATCGAGCATGCCCTGGCGCACGACCATTTCGAGCTGTTCGCGCAGCCCATCGTGCCGCTGCAGGGCGGTGTTTCAGAGGGATTGCACTGCGAAATCCTGCTGCGCATCCGCACCGAACAGGGTGAGCTGGTGCTGCCAGGGCTGTTCATGCCGGCCGCCGAGCGCTACCACCTGGCCGCCCGGGTGGACCGCTGGGTCGTCACCCATGCGCTACGCTGGGTGGTCGCGCAGCAAAGCCGCATCGGGCAGTGCTCGATCAACCTGTCGGGCCAGTCGCTGGGGGATGCGGCCTTCACGGCCTTTGTGCTGCAGGCTCTGGAGAACCCCGAGGTGCCGTGCTCCAAGCTGTGCTTTGAGATCACCGAGACGGCGGCCATCAGCAATCTGCAGACGGCCAGCCACTTCATCGAGACCCTGCGCAGGCGCGGCTGCAAGATCTCGCTCGATGATTTTGGCAGCGGCCTGTCCTCGTTTGCCTACCTGCGCAACCTGCCGGTGGATGTGCTCAAGATCGACGGCCAGTTCGTCAGGGACATCGACCGCGACCCGGTGAGCCTGGCCATGGTCAAATCGATCCACGAGATCGGCTGCCTGATGGGCAAGCGCACCGTGGCCGAGTTTGTCGAGAGCCAAGCCCTGGTGGCCATACTGCAGGACATTGGCGTGCACTACGCCCAGGGCTACGCCGTCGGCTACCCCGTGCCGCTGGCGCAGGTGCTCGAAGGGCACCACGGCACAGCGTCTCACCCGCCCGTGCCGGGATGAAAAACCTCTTGTGAAAGGCCGCTACGCCATGGCATCACGATCGCAGGCACGCGTGTTGCATGCCGCTGCAACGTAACCGGAGCCATTGAGGATGCGTGCCTTCCAGTTGTCTCTGCGGACTGCCATTGCGGTGCCTTTTGCTGCACTGTTCGCGGCCACGGTCGTCCTGCAGGCGGTCACGCAGCACCGGCAGATCAGCCAGCTGATCGACCAGGAGAGTGTGCGCGTGCTGGAGGCCCTCACCAGCAACTCGCGTGCGCGCCTGGCGGAGTTTCTGGAAACCCCGTTCCTGATCCAGAGCACGGTGGCTGACGCGATAAGCCGCCATGGCCTGTACCAGGAGGGGAACCTGCGCCCCGTCTACACCCATCTGCGGGGCGTCTTCTCCGACCTCTATGCCGGGCAGCAGCAGATCAGCCTGCTGAGCTTCGGGAGCAGGGCGGGGGAGTACACCGGCATCCGCCGGGAGCCCGGTGAGGGGTTTCGCCTGATCCTCAAGGATGCCACGACGAACGGCATGATGAATGTGTACGAGGACGATACGCTGCGCAAGGTGGCGGCGGCCTTTCCCAACTATGACCCGCGTGTGCGGCCCTGGTATGCACCGGTGGCGGGGTCGGGCCAGTCGCGCTGGTCTCCGATCTACACCACGGCGGGCGAGCGGGGCGACATCACCATCTCGGCCGCGACGCCCGTGGTGGCCGATGGCAGCCTGCTGGGTGTGATGGAAGCCGACGTGCGGCTGGACAGCCTGAACCGCTTTCTGCGCGAGGAGCCGCTGCGCGGGCAGGGGCAGATCTTCATCGTCGATGCGCAGGGCCTGATCGTGGCCCATTCGGAACCGGGTTCCGTGCTCAGCGACCGCCGCAATGCCGCAGGCCAGCGCGAGCGCCTGCGCATCTCGGAAAGCACGAGTGCCCAGATCCGCACGGCCGAGGGCTATTTGCGCGATGTGCCCGCGGCGGCTGGCGGGAGCTTTCACTTCCAGCACCTGGACGCACGCTACTTCGGCCGCGTCACATCCTACGCAGACCCCCGTGGCATCGACTGGCGCATCGTGGTGCTGCTGCCCGAGTCCGAGCTGCTCGGAGATTCGCGCAGTGCAGGCCAGGGGGCGCTGCTGGCCGCCGGCGCCATCGCCATCATTGGCCTGCTGCTGGGCCTGTGGGTGATTCAGTGGGCGGCGCGGCCGATTCTCAGGACGGCAGAGGCCGCCAACCGGATCGCGCGTGGCGACTGGGACACGGACATCGCTGACAGCAGCCCCCTGCGGGAGACCACGGTCCTCGTGCTCGCCTTCAATGAGATGGCCCACCGGCTGCAGCGCTCGTTCCAGCAGATGCAGGAACTGCTCACCCACGACAGCCTCACGCTGTTGCTCACGCGCCGGGGCTTGCTGGAACAGGTCCAGTGGGCGGAACCCAAACGCGCCGTGCTCAGCCTCGTGGGGCTGAATGCCTTCCGCGCCATCAACGATAGCGTGGGCTACGGCACGGGTGACCGGCTGCTGCAGGCAGTCGCCAACCGGCTGCGGGGGCATTTTCCCGCGCCGGTGCTGCTGGCCCGCGTGGGCGGGGACGAGTTCGCCCTTCTGAGCCTGGTGGAGGAAGAGGGGGACCAGTCCGCAGAGCGCTTCGGCAAAGCCGTGCTGGGCCTGTTTGCCACACCGTTCTCGGCCGGGGCCGACGAGGTCATGGTGTACGCCTCGGTGGGGCTGGTGGCGGGGCACCTGCGTGGCGAAGGACTGTCGGAATGGCTGCGCAACGGCAGCATCGCCCTGGGTGAGGCCAAGCGCCATGGCCAGAGCCAGTGGATGGTGTTTGAACCCGGTATGGCAGACCAGGCGATGGAGCGCACCCGGCTGGCCTCCGAACTGCGGCAGGCGCTGGACAAGGACCAGTTCCTCGTGCACTACCAGCCGGTGATCGACCTTGCCACGGGCCGCGTCACCGGAGCCGAGGCCTTGCTGCGCTGGCGCAGCCCCACGCGCGGCATGGTGCCGCCCGGCGTGTTCATCGCCATGGCTGAGGAAAGCGATCTGATCCTGGCGCTGGGCGACTGGGTCATGCTGCGCGCCACCCGGGACATTGCGCAGCGGCTGCCATACCTGCCCGAAGACTTTGGCCTGCACGTCAACGTATCGGCCCGGCAGCTGATCCAGTCGGACTTCGTCGAACAGGTGCAGCGCACCCTGGAGGCCAGCGGCCTGCCTGCAAGGCACCTGACGCTGGAGCTCACCGAATCCGTGCTGATCGAAGGCGACGCCGTGACGCACCAGCAGCTCTCGCGCCTGCGCGCCCTGGGGCTGAAGATCGCCATCGACGACTTCGGCACCGGCTACTCATCGCTGGCGTACCTGAGCCGCTTGCCGTTCGATTGCCTGAAGATTGACCAGACCTTCGTGCGCGACCTGGTCGAGTCTTCGCAGAATGCCGCCATCGTCACGGCCGTGCTGCACATGGCCAAGGGCTTTGGCGTGACGGTCGTGGCCGAGGGCGTGGAGACCGAGGCCCAGGCCCGGCGCCTGCTGCAACTGGGCTGCGCCAGCGCCCAGGGCTACTGGTTTGGCCGCCCGGCGCCGCTGGAGCAGATGAACCTGGCCCAGCGAAGCCTGGACGGCCCGGGCCAGGGGCTGAAGTGAGCATTGTGAGGGCGAAGGAGCTCGCAGCAGACGCAGAACGTAGACAGAAATGGGCTGTGGAGAGCAAACATCTGTGACTAGATACGATGTATATTATGTTAAATAAAATACGGGCCAAACACGGTGGCTGCACCGGCACCTTGCCAAAGACGGGAAAACAACCTGCACCACTCGCCCCTTCTATACTGGCTGAGGTAGACAGTTGAATCCTCATCGAGAACCCTATGGCACCAGAACTCACCGAACAAGGTCAACAACTTGTCTCCAGGCTGGCTTCGCGCACGGGTTTCAGCCCCGAGGCAGTCACGCAGTTGCTGGTGGCCCTGCAGCGAGGCAATGGCGCCATGGCGCAGTTTTCGCATCCCGAGTTCGGCGGCAGCGGCCAGTGGGCGCGCGGCGGCATGGTCATGCTCGGCGACATGTTCAACAACGAACTGAAGGCGCGCGTGGATGGGTTGGCCAATGAATTGGCCAGTGCCATCGCCACGGCCGCTGGGCTCGTGCAAACGGGCAGTTTTCAGGCGCAATCCCAGGGTGACGGTGCGGCCGCGTTCGTCCATTCATCTGCGTTTTTCGTTTCCGATCCGCGGGCCCAGTGGTATCCGGCAGAATTGGGGACGCCGAGCAGCAGTGGCTCTCAGAACAGCACCCGCTACGCGTACTTCGCTGACCAACGCCGCCTTGCGGTGGATGCCGGTGGTGGCGTGTCGCTCTATGACACGCTGGACCATCGGATCAGCGGCTTCGGCCAGCAGCATGGTGGCAACTCTGCGCTGACCTTTACCAGCCAGCACGGAGCCGTGAACCTCTCGGCCCTGCCGTTGGCCCGCACGGGTGGTCTGGCGCAGGCCCCAATGGCTGCGGCCAGTGAGGCGCCCCGCGCAGGCGGCGCGTCCCATGGCGCGCAGGCTTCCATCTTCGAATCCATCGCGCAGCTGTCTGCGCTCAAGGACAAAGGCATCCTCACCGAGGCGGAATTCGCAGCGAAGAAGGCGGAGCTGCTCGCGCGAATTTGAGCAGCCGCCCAAGGGCTCCCTGGGTGTAGGGCCGTTCTAACTTCTCTTCCTTCTGACCCGAGTTTGTGGTGGTGGCGCCGCCCCCTCGGCGGCACCCGTCGGCAGCCGGTCCCGCAGTTCGTTGAGCAGTGCGAACATGTCATTGCTGCGTTCATCGAATTTCGCCTGCAAACCCTTCACCTCGTCGCGGGCGGATTGCAGTTCCTGGGACAGGCCCGCTTTGTCGATCTGCAGCGCGCCCACATGGGTGTCGAGCTCGCGGGTCCTGTCCATGGCATCGGCCAGGGCTTTGGCGGCCTTCTTGCCGTCGGCCTCCAGCTGCAGCGCCAGCCGCTTGGACTCCTGGCGGGCCCGGTCGACCTCGGCATTGAGCCTGCGCTCCTGGGCCTGGGCACGCTCTTCGAGCCGCGAGCGCTCGGCCTGGTGTTCTGCATCCTTGGCCTCGTGGCGCCGCCGCTGTGCATCCGCCTCCTGCCGCAGTTGCGCGCCCTCGGAACGCGTGGCTTCCAGCAGCTGTTGGCTGGCCTGCAGTTGCTGCTGCAGTTCCTGGGCCTGGCGCGCCAGTTCGGCGATCTGGGCATCCCGGGCCTGCATGGCCACCGCATAGGCCTCATTGCGGTCATCCAGGCGTTGCTGTTCCCGTGCCAACTCTTCCTGCGCATGGTGCAGTGATTCGGCTTGCGCCTCCAGTGCGGTGCGGGCTTGTGCAAATTGCTCGGCAGCCCTTTCGTCAGCCTGCTGCAGCGCCCTTCCCCACAGAGTCTTCGCCGCCCGGATGACGGGCCCCGGCAGCGGGGTCTCGGCATCTGCCGGCCCGTTGGCTGAGTCAGCGTGGTCTGCCGGCGCCTGCAGCCGTCCGGCCAGCGAGCCAAACCACCCATCTAGCATGGGCCCCACCGTATTCGGCGAGCCGCGGCCCAGTTGCTGGCGCACCCGCTCGATGGTCGGGCGCTCCCCCAGGGCGAGGACTGCGTCCGCAGCAGCCCACACATCTTCCATCTGAACGCCGCGAGGGCCTCTCGTACTTTTCGCTTGCATCGCCCGACTCCACTCCTGAAATTACCCACGATAATAGAAGCTTATCGTGGGTAAAAAGCTAAATTGATAGTAAACAATACATCATATGTACGATAAATGCAAAATTTGGTCTGAAAGATCGTGAATGCGCTTGCCAGCCCTCAAAACGCATGCCGCGCTCGAGCCCGGCGTGCTCTCGGATATGACCGCGCTTGCCGTCGATCAGCTGATGCGCGAGGGGGAGTCTGCGAACACCCTGGCCAGCTACCGATCTGCCCTGCGCTACTGGGCCGCCTGGTTCAACGTGCGCTATGGCCAGCCGATCACGCTTCCGCTGCCGCCGAGCGCCGTGCTTCAGTTCATCGTTGACCATGCCCAACGGACGACTGCCGAGGGGCTGGCCCACGAGCTGCCGAAGGCCATCGACGCGATGCTCGTCAAAGCAGGTTTCAAGGGCAAGCCGGGGCCCATGGCGCTCAGCACACTGGTGCACCGCGTGTCGGTGCTGTCCAAGGCCCACCAGGTGCGAGACGTGAAGAACCCCTGCCAGGATGCCCAGGTGCGTGAGCTGCTGTCGAAGACGCGCCGCGCCTACGCCAAGCGGGGAGCCTTGCCCCAGAAAAAGAATGCACTGACCAAGGACCCGCTGATGGCGATCCTGGCGACCTGCGATGCCACCACCCTCAAAGGGCTGCGCGATCGCGCCCTCCTCCTGTTTGCCTTCGCCAGCGGCGGTCGGCGGCGCTCGGAGGTCGCGTCGGCGCAAATCAGGCACCTGCGGCAAAGCGGTCCTGCCTCGTTCATCTACACCCTCGCCCACTCCAAGACCAACCAGACCGGTTCAGACCGGCCGGAGAACCACAAACCCATCCAGGGGATGGCGGGCGAGGCTTTGCAGGCATGGTTGGCAGCCACGGGCATCACCGAAGGGGCCATTTTCAGGCGCGTGCGAAAAGGCGGCAGGCTCGGTGAGGCGCTGTCGGCCGCCGCCGTGCGCGACATCGTTCAGGAGCGTGCCCGGGCGGCCGGGCTGCCCGATGTGTTTTCAGCGCATTCGCTTCGCTCCGGCTTCGTGACCGAGGCTGCCACCCAGAAAGTCCCCATGGCAGACACGATGGCCATGACGGGCCATCGGAGCGTGGCAAGCCTGCTGGGGTATTTCCGGGTTTCGGACGCCAGCCAGGGGGCGAGGCTGCTGGAAGAAGAAGACCCCCAGGCTTGATGCGGGCGACGACCAGCGCTACGGAAGATCCTGCGCACGAACGCCCAGGCGCAGGCTGGCGCAGAAGGCCGAGAACTCGCCCGTGTCGTCGATGGGCGGGTTTTGCAATTGCACGAAGAGATCGGGTGCGAGCGGCACCAGCGTGACATCGGCGCCCCCCGAGCCGGCATAGATTTCGGTGTAGTTCTTGGTGCGTGTTCGCCCCCAGAACACGCGCACGACAGTTTCGCCCTTCCATGCGGGCTTGCCGCAAAAGTCGGCGGCTGTCGCGGGCTGGTCGCCGGCCTGTGCGTTCGGCACCATCCAGCGGCCATCCTCTGCAAGCGTGAACGAATCCAGCAGCGCAGTGCCCCCAGGCCGTGTGCGCGCCACCTGCACGCTGGGCGGCACGGGTCCGGTATCGACCATCCAGTCGCACACCTTGTAGGGTGGCTGGCCGCCCTCCTCCTTGCCCTTGCACTCGCCGCGCGGCACAGGCTCGGGCCGGATCTTGGCGATGTAGAACGCACAGGCGCGGCCATCGCGCTCATCTGCGGAGCGCTTGGGCCGCGTGATCCTGTAGCCGGTCGGCAGGTCGAATTCAAGCCCGCAGGCCGCGACGTGGACGGTGGCCGCTGGCTCGGCCTGGGCGCAAGAATGGAAGGAGACGCAGGCCAGCATTGCGGCGAATGCCAGGGTGGTGCGCGTGGGGCCCATCATGCGGTCTCCTGGCGACCACCGACGAGTTGCCGCAGCAGCGCAGCCCGGAAATCCGCACTGAAGTGCCACTGCCCCTCGGTCTGCACCAGCTCGCCGGTGCCCACGCGCGCCTGGAACCAGTCCTCCACGAAGCCCGGTGCCCAGCCACCGGTACCAAAATGCGCGCTGCCCACCATCGCGATGACGCCGGGGTAGGACTGCAGGAACCCCTCCATCGACCGCACCGGCCGGCTGTGGCCCAGCAGCAGGAACTGCGCGGCATACAGCAGGTGCGAGTTCGCGTCTGCATGCAGCGCGAAATAGCCCTTGTCCTCCACGATGGCCTCGGCCAGGCGGCGGATGGCTGCGGGCATGCGCGGATCGGGCCACTGCTCGCACAGCCTGTGCAGCCGCGTGTTGAAAGGCGCGCTGCGCACATGGAGCAGCGCGTCATTCTTCACGTCCTCGGGGTCGTCCTCGTACTCGGATTCATGCACGAGGCCGCGCACGAAGGTTTCGAAATCCGGCGCGAGCGGGGTGATACTGTAGTCATCTTCCTGGTCGACGTGTACTACAGAGGGCTCGCCGGACGGCCCGCAGGCGCGGTAGTCGAGCGCGATCATGTCGTGGCCGGCCGAGGGGCAGTCGCCGAAGTAGACGCCGATGTCGGGGTAGTCCCACTCCTCGATCTTGAAACGGCTGCCCAGGCCGCCGCACAGACTCCACTGCTGTGCGAAGCCAATGCCCTTGAAGGCGCTGATCGCCACATGGTCCTCGGCCCAGGAGGTCGGCGTCGGGGTGGGAAAGCACCCATGGGCGGGAATGCCGCCGTTCTGGGGGTCTCCTCGTTTTCAGTGCAATAAGTGACGGTACGAAAAGCTAGCACTGGCGCGGAGGTGGTGTTGGTAGATCGTTGATTTCATTGACTTTCCTGTTCACTTTCAAATCTGCGATTCGTGGCGTCAAACCGTGGTCGGTTTCATCCATTGGTGCCAGTTATCGATGCATTTGGCCGCGAAGGCAGGATTTGGTCAGCATAGCGGTCAACCGGGAAGCGAAACACACCCCGCAAGTTGATGCTCTCCAGCCTGGTGGGCGCAATCTTCTCGATCAGTTCCGGTGGAATGACCTGGCGGCGGTTCGACCAGCGATCCAGGACCGCCTGCATCTGTGAGGTATTCCACGCCATCACGATGTTGGCCATCAGGCTCAACGCATCGGCCACAGCCTGCATTTCATCGACACGTTTGGCCTGCGCCGGGCTGATCCGGCCGGTATAAATGGCGCGCTTGAGGGCGTTAACAGCCTCGCCCCGATTGAGCACCCGGCGCAACTCGTTCCTGAAAGCGTCCTTGACAAAGTAGTCAGCCAAAAACGCCGTACGCAGCAACCGCCCCAATTGCACGCCAGCCTCATAGATTGGATCGCCCTGGGCGGCAGAACCGAACCGCGCAAGAGCTGCCACCGCACTGGCATGTCCGCTCATGACCGAGGCTGCCAGGTGCACCAGACTATCCCAATGCTTTTCGATCAAAGCGACGTCGACATTGGCTTCGCACACCGCAGCGATTTCTGCGGGCACTTTGGTGCCGCGTGGCACAAAGAGGTGGCGCTGTTTGAGTTCCTTCAACCGCGGGCAAAGATCAAAACCAAGCAAACGGGCATGTGACATGGCAAAGTCGGTGTAGCCATGGGTATCCACAGCAAGCTGGCTGGTCTCCAGCTTTTCTTGGCGGATGACACCTTCAATGGCCACGCCCGCCTGGCGCTCATTGAGCACAAAGGGCTGCGCATGGAAGATGCCCCACCGGTCTTTTACATGGGAGTAGATTCCAATGGAAGGTGTGTTGCGCCGAGGATCAAGCCGGGCTTGCCACACCCGTTTGGTGGTCTCCATGCTCATCATGTCAGAAGATGCCAAATCGGACCGCCCCCAGGTGGCGGCAATCGGGTGTCGCTGCATGAATTCCAGCACAGCCTGGCAGGCCTGGCTCAGACGCCGTTCGTCCCGCGCCCAGCGCATGGCCTGGCGAATGCTGGTGGCAGACAATTGCGGAATCATGCGCGCGCATTCGACCGCAGTCAGACTGGTGCCGTGGGCCATGATGCCGGCATAGACCATCAGCAGCTCGTCGGTAGAGCGCGGCTCACGTCCGAGCATGATCCAGCTAAAGCGCACCTGGGCGTCAACGGCCAGAATCACTTCCGGCAATTGAACCTCACCGATGCGGTGATCCAAAGCCGCGCGCAGCTTGGTCACTTCTGGGTCTTCGTCCTCTGCGGGCAATGGCGACAAATGGAGTTCATCATCCACGCGCAGTACGCCACTGCGGGCTGCAGCGGCCACCGCATCGACACCGGCAGTTACTCTGGCCAGCAAAGGCTTCAAGAAAGTGGCAGCCTTGCTGGGTAACGATAGACGGGCATAGTGTTTCTTGGACTCTGCCTGCCAACGCTCGTCCGTGAAGAACAAGCGCGCACGACCCCGAAAGCTCAGGCTGTGCTCAATCCAGACCGAGCCATTGCGCACCGCGCGGCGCAGGGCAAACAGGGTGGCCACCTCCAACGCCTGAAACGCCCGTTCCCGGTCTGGGCTGGAGATCGAAACCTGCCAGATCATTCCCAGACTTGGTGCCACCACTTCAACTGGCAGCTTTCTGGATCCTTTGAGATATAAAGCTTGCAGCTTGGCAAGGTACTCGATGGCAGGATGCTCGCCGGTGGCCTGCCAGGGCAGCTTTGCAATGGCGACGAGCAACGACCGCACGGGGCGAATTCCATCAATCAATCCCTCGCGGACCAGGGAGGCCCTGCTCGGTGGTTTGCGTTTCTGGGTTTCGGTGATCAAGGCTTCAAGACGGGCACGCAACTCAGCATCTGGCACCGCACCTTGCGCGCTCAAGGCAACAAGTTCGCCGAGCAGCGTTTTGTACATTGCGGCCCAATTGACGGTAGCGGGGACATCGGCGGCAGCCTGACGCCACAGATCGGCGATCCGGCGCTGCACCATAAGGATCAACTGGTCTGTGGTGGTGAACAGGCAATACCGAAGAAAGCATGCGACCTCCACGGTGCGCGCTGGCTCTTTGATCTTGGCTCCGGCTGAGGGCGGCCTGGAGACAAGTCGGCGCGCGTAGCGGCGCAAGATGAGATCGGGGATGTCTGCCAGGTGCTTATGAACGTCCAGCGTGTAAAGCAGGTCGATGCGCTCCAGTACCTCGCTGATTTGGCGGGTTGAGTGTTTCGCCGGTGCAGCCCATAGCCAACTCTGCTGGGTTTGTCCATCTGGGCGCAGCTCTGAAACTGAGGCTCGCCAGCGATCAAGTGTTGCTGGATCAACGCTGGCGGCGATGGCGGTGCCTGTTTCAACTTCAAGCTGGGCAAGTGCCGCCGCAATCAGTGTCCGAATTGCCCGCTCGTGCACGATCACCAGCTTGTTCTTGTACAGCCATTGACGCGCCCGCACGAGTAGCTGATCGCGGTCGGCGCAGCGCGCCACTTCGTCGCGCAGTTCACGTACCAGTGAGCGGCGCTGGTGCTCGCTCATCCACTGGAATCCAAGGACCGTGCAGGCTACTTGTTGGTGATCGAATAGCGTGCGCCCGCGTTCATACATGGCTCTCAGCGAGGCGACTTCTGGTGCTGCAATGCCAAGCTCGTTGCCAAGGTGGCGCCACAAGGCTACTGGAATTACCCGAAAGGCACCGAGCAAACGCCCACTCATGCGCAGGAAACCAATATGGAGCGCCAGACCAAGCTTGTGGGAATCACCTCGGCGTGCATTGATTGCGTCGCGCTCGGCACCATCGAAGGTGAAAAATGCCTTCATCTCGAAGTCGCTGATATCGCGGGGGAGCCCACGCATCCCCAAAAACGTTGTGTGCCAACCCTGCATCGTGAACCTCAAAAGTGGGAGGCCACCATACCCGTTTACAAAGCGAACAGGAAAGTCAATGAAATCAACGGTCTACCCAGACCACCCCCGCGCCAGTGCTAGCTTTGCGTACCGTCACTTATTGCACTGAAAACGAGGAGACCCCATGCTGCAAGCATGTTCCCATTCAAAACGGGTGCGCGCCCACCTTTTCCAGTAAATTGCCCCTGCGCAGCCTGGGCGCTTTCTTTTCAGGCGTGGAAAAAAGGACGCGCAATGCTGAAAGCTTTTTCGCTCAAACTACCCGGCCAGTGTCTTGTGGCCTTGTGCATTCTGGCGGGTACAGCCAACGCCAATGCCAAGGCAGTGTGCCCTCGTCCCGCCAAAGGGCCGCAGGCCACCCCAGGCATCATTCCGGCCAACACCAGGCTGATAGAAAACAAACGCTATTACTCGCCAGACAAGTCGGTGTATCTGGTTCACCAGAGCGACGGCAACCTGGTGCTGTACAAGCGGGTGAGAAGAGATGCGCAGGTAGCGCTCTGGAATGCGGGCACCTACCGCCAGGAGACCCGATGCGCGGTTTTCCAGGGCGATGGCAACCTCGTGGTTTACAACATGGTAGAAAATGCCCTGTGGAACTCGGCTGCTGACGCGAAGAAGCGCGACCGAACGTTCTGGGATTCCTTGCCTCCCTATGGAATCGACAGCAAAAGCTACCTGAGACAGTACGGCACGCCCCATCTGGCCGTACAAAATGACAACAACCTGGTTGTCTACGATGGAAGCGGAGTACCGCTGTGGGCGTCCGGAACCGCGGCGCGGTGAGGCCTGCCTTTGTCGTAACGAACCCCGACTATCAACGCCCCGCTTTGGAATGGCAGGCCATGGGCAGGTGATCGTTGGCGGCTACAAAGGGCTCGTGCAGCACCTTGCGTTTGGGTAGCGGCGCGCCTGGCAGACCAAGTGTCTTGACCTGCACGGCAGCCCTTCCATCGGCAGTGGCGCCCATTTCAAGCTGTACTGGGTCCTCTCCCGTCTGCATGTGGTGGGTCCAGGCCACGTCCGAGATCACTGCATGCTCGGCGATCACCAAACCCAGAAGATCGGTGAATTCACGTTGCTGCGATGGCTGCCATTGCACCTGGATCGTGAAACACCGGCCGTTGTTGGAGCAATTGATCGTCAGGTAGGGCTTGCCTTCCTGGCCCGTTTGCGCTTTCGCTTCGGGCTGGGCGGGCTGGTTCTTCCTGGCCCGGTTCTTGAGCGCTTCGTGGCGGAATATCTCCAGCGATGCGCCGGGGTCTTCTTCGCCGAGCACCGAGGTATCGATATGGGCGGGGACGATGGGGTTGGAACGGGACATAAAGGCACCTCACACCAGTGGGCTCCGGATATTCTGCGTACCAGAACATTCACCCTGGATCCTGTGGATCCATTGGTATTCGCAAGGTCCTGGAGCTTCGGGAAGATGCGATGGCCAAAGAGGCCATGTAGCGTACCGGCGGGTGATCGATGAATCCATGGTGGACCTGGCGTCCATTCATGGCTGTAGGACAACCACGGGGCGGCGGGCCATCCTCCCTCTGCAATGACCGTATTTCGCAAATACATTCGGCAGCGCGTTGCGAGAACATTCCAATAATCGGCAAACGCGGGAAGCTATTCACGTGCGGCCAGCGACAGGGAGCAGGTCATGGCGGCAAGTCTCCTTGGCGTGGCGAGGCGGTAACGGGCCTGGCCTTTTTACGGGCGCCGTTGAGCATTTCCTGCACCCAGTGCACCAGCATGCCGGTGTAGTCCTCTTTCCATTCGTGGCGGGTCAGCGCGTGGTCTGCACCACCGATCACCCGGTAGGTCATGGAGCGGGTCTGCAGGAAGGCCGCCCGGTAGTTCTCCAGCACCGGGTGGGGCACGACATCGTCGTTCTCGGATTCGACCAGCAACACATCCCCCTTGAACTGCGCGCTGGCTGCCAGGGCCCGGTTGCTCTGCGGTGCGATGGCACGGCTGCGGTAGGCGGCCACCTCCGCACGGTTGAGCTTGATCTTGGAGACCATCCAGTCCTCGTCCTTGTACAGCGCCGGCGCCCGAAGCGCCATCCAGCGCACCGGGCGCAGGGCGCTGAGCACGGCGGCCAGATAGGCGCCGTAGCTGGTGCCGACCACCAGCACCGAGGTCGGGTCCACCGCCGGATGCCCCACCAGCAGGTCGTAGGCCGCGAGCATGTCGTTCAGGCTGTCCTCGCGGGTCACGGTTTCGCGCTCGGCCCGGTCGTTGGCATGGCCGCGCAAATCGAAGGTCAGGCAGATGCAGCCCAGGGCTGCAATCTGGTGCGCCCGCTCGATGTACTGCGTCTGGCTGCCGTCCCAGCCGTGCACCAGCATCACGCCGGGCACCAGCACATCGGGCGCCACCAGGGTGCCCTCTATGCTGCGGCCGGCCACGGGGATGTGGATCGTCTTATGCCGTGTGGTCATGGATCTCCAGCGTGGTGTATTTGGTCAGGGGCCCGGCCTCGGGGTCGACCCCCTGGTAGTACAGCGTGGCCCCGACCGGAATGGGCTGGGGCGCACCGAACTTCTCGACACAACTGGCCCGCACCCTGCGCAGGCCCGGATCCTGGTGGAAAGCCTCCAGCGCCGCCACCTCGGCACCGCTGGCCCCGCCCACGCGCCAGGACTGCTCCAGCACCCCAGAGCACCATTGGCCCGCCGCATTCAGGCCCTGGGCTACGTCGTAGTTGATGCGCGATGCGAAAAATCCCGGGTAGCAGGTGCGCACCGCTTCGTCATAGGCCAGTGCCTGGGTCACCGCGTCGTGCAGCGGGCCCGAGGGTGTGCTGGCCAGCAGCGCATTGAAATCACCCCGCACCACCGTGAGGTCCGAGCCGCCATAGACCAGGGCCCCGCTGTTGTCAGGTGTGAGGCGTTGCGAGCCGTAGTACGAAGCCTGCAGCCCAGCCACGCGCACCTGACCGATGCTCAGCGTTTCCACCTCGGTCAGGTTGTGCTCCAGCACCACGCCGTCCCTCTCCAGCAGGCTGTCCCCCAAACTGTTCAGGCTGTTGGCCAAGGCCTCCATGGTGGTGACGACGGTCTGCCCCCGCCCACCCGTCTCACCCACCGGCTTGACGCGCAGCGGTCCAAGCGCGAACAGCGCCTCGCCAGCGC
Organism: Acidovorax sp. LjRoot66; assembly: GCF_964253305.1. Classification (NCBI taxonomy): domain Bacteria; kingdom Pseudomonadati; phylum Pseudomonadota; class Betaproteobacteria; order Burkholderiales; family Comamonadaceae; genus Acidovorax; species Acidovorax sp. LjRoot66. Next base: position 3,968,270 of record NZ_CAXUQU020000001.1, on the reverse strand, counting down.
GCAGTGCATCCGCACGAGAGAACGCGGTGTAGCCGGGCAGCACCGAGCGCTTAACGAGCCGGGAGAACTCGGGGTTCCAGCCTTCCGGCGCGGCGGCCTCGAACGACACCAGGGGATGGGTGATGGCCTTGGTGGCAATGAAGGCCTGCGGCACGACACCGCCGAACAGGTCGTCCTGCCCATGCACGCCGAGTGCGTGTGCGGTGGCCATGCCCACCAGCGTGTCGCTGGGCACCAGGTAGGTGCGGCCCTGCCAGATGGGCTGTGGCAGCTCGTCGGTGCTGTAGGCACAGCCCTTGATTTCGGCCAGCCTGCGCACCAGTTCTTCGCGGGTGATCTGCTCATGGGTGCTGGCGTGCCCGCGCAGTCCCCGCGTGAATGGCATGACGGTTTCCTGGGCCTCGCGCCGCCGCATGGCCAGCGCGCTGTGGGCGGCTTCCAGACCGAGCGGAAACTCCGATGGGTGGGATGTCATGGCGGGGCCCTCCAGAATGGGTGGGCGCGCACTGCAAGAAGATTCGCAGACCCGCCATTGGCACATATTCGGTACACCAGGGCCCTGCCCTGCATGACCATGGCTACATGCTATTTTTGGAGGGGGCTACTGGCGCTTCTTGTGCGCCGCAACACGGTGTAGGACACGGGCTACAGCGCGCACGAATCAAATCACGAACATGGTCTCTGGCTGGGTACGGGCCACGGGCGCCACAAAGCCTGCAACCCAGCCCGGAAGGTCCTGCGCCGGCATGGGCCGTGCCAGAAAATAGCCCTGTCCGATGTCGCAGCCCAGGGCGGCCAGCTGATCCCAGTGCGCCTGGGTTTCGATGCCTTCGGCCACCACCTTGCGGCCCAGGTCGTGGGCCAAGTCAATGGTGGAACGCACGATCACGGCCGATGCCTTGCTCACCGACATGTTGTACACGAAGGACTGGTCGATCTTGATGAACTCCACGGGCAGCTGCTGCAGGTAGCTGAGCGACGAGTAGCCAGTACCGAAGTCGTCGATGTACAGCGCAATGCCCAGGTCGCGCAGGGCCTGCAGCACGCGCAGGGCACGCTCGGGGTCTTCCATGACGGTGGTTTCGGTGATCTCCAGCTCCAGCAGCCCCGGCGCCAGGGGCCAGGCGGTCTGCAGCTGGCGGATGGTCTGCAGCAGGGAGTCGTCACGCAGGTTGCGCGCGGACAGGTTCACGGCGATGGGCAGCACGGCCCCGCTGGCAGCCCAGCCGTGGTTGAGCCGCAAGGCGGCCTCGATCACCCACTCGGTCAGCGGTTTGATCAGCCCCGTGTGTTCGGCCAGGCCGATGAAGTCGCCCGGCATCAGCAGGCCGCGCTCTGCATGCCGCCAGCGCACCAAGCCCTCGGCCCCGCACACCCGGCCTGCGGCCATGTCGATCTTGGGCTGCAGGTACAGCGACAGGTCACCGTTCTCGATGGCGCGCCTGAGCTCACCGGCCATTTGCAGGTGGTGCGCCTGGTTGCGGTGGTGGCTCTGCGCCGGGTCAAACACCACATGCCCGAGCCCGGCCTTCTTGGCCTGGTGCACCGCCGTGTCCATGTGGCGGTACAGGTCGTGCGGGGTTTCTCCGTGCGCGGGGAACAGGGCCACCCCGGCCGTCACGGAGACTTCCATCGAGATGTCGGCAATCGGAAACGGCTGGGCCAGCACGCCGTCAACGGTGCGTACCATGGCCACCGCGGCCTGCGCATCGCACTGCGGCAGCAGGATGGCAAACTCGTCGCCGCGCAGCCGTCCCACCGTGGCAGAAGCGGGAACGGCCTGGACGAGGCGGGCCCCGACTTCCTTGAGGATCTGGTCTCCGTAGCAGAAACCCAGGGCATCGTTGATTTCGCTGAGCCGCTCCACATTGGCCTGCAGTACCGCAAACGGCTGGCCAGCGTCGATGGCGGACACCAGGGTTTCGGTGAACTGCGCCTCGTTGGGCAGGCCGGTGAGGGTGTCGTAGCGGCGCATCTGCTGCATGGCCTCCTGCACCCGGGCCTGCTCGCCGCGATGGCGCAGCGTTGCCACGCCAAAGGCCAGGTCATCGGCCGACTCGACGAGGAAGGTGATCTCGTCGGGCTCGAAGATCCTCGGGCGGCTGCTGTAGATCGCCAGGGCGCCGATCACCACGCCGTCCACCCGCAGCGGGCATGCCAGTACCGAGGCCGCCGCCGGCATGCCGGCCAGCCAGGCGGGGCCATCGGGGCCGGGCGGCTCCCCTCCCCGGCCCACGCTGGCCAGACCCGAACGCACGGCATCGCCCAGCACGCCCTGGCCGGTATCGCCCGCCTCCCAGCGGGTATTCAGGGCGCGCAGCCAGGGCTGCGCCAGGGGGGCAGTGCTTTCGGCCACGGGCGCCAGAAGGCCGCCGGTGCCATCGGCGGCGTGGCACCACACCATGGCCATGGCGTAACCGCCCGCCGTGACGATGGCCTCGCACATGCTGGAGAGCAGGCCCTGCTCGTCCACGGCGCGCAGCATGGTGCGGTTGCCGGCACTCAGGGTCTTCAGGGCCCGGGTGGTGTGCTCCAGCCGCAGCACATGGTCTTCGAGGGCGGTGTTGAGCGCCAGCACCTTCTCCTCGGAGTGCTTGCGCACCGTGATGTCGGAACCGAGCACGTAGTAGCCCAGCACCTGCCCGCTGTCATCGCACTTGGGTATGCAGTCGATGGATTGCCACATGCCGGGAAACGGCTGCCAGTCGTAGCTCTGGCGCTCTCCCTGCAGCACCCGCTCGATCATCGGGGCGGCCTGGGCATAGCGTTCCTCGCCGAGGATCTCGCGCACCGTGTGCCCTGGCACGTCCTCGCGACCCGGGGCATAGAGCGCCTTATGCTGCGCGTTGACATACACGTAGCGCTGCTCGGCATTGACGTAGGCCAGCACGGCCGGCACGCTGTTGATCACGCTGAACAGGTGGTCTTCGCTGGCGCGCAGCTGCGCGGTGCGCTCCTGTACCCGCTGCTCCAGCAGCGCGTTGTGCTGCACGATCGTGCGCTGCGCCTGGCGCGCCAGGGTCTCGTCGCGGAACACCAGGACGACGCCCACCACCTCTGCGTCGCTGGAGCGTATGGGGGCGGCGCTGTCCGCGATCGGGCACTCGCGCCCATCGCGCGCGATCAGCGTGGTGTGGTTGGCCAGCTCATGCACCACGCCGGTGGCCAGCACCTGGGCCACGGGCACCACCGCAGGCTCGCGGGTGATCTCGTTGATGATGCGGAACACCACGTCGATGGGCAGGCCGCGCGCCATCTCGAAAGTCCAGCCGGTCAACTGCTCGGCCACCGGGTTCATCCGGGTGATGCGGCCTTCGGTGTCGGTGGCCAGCACGGCATCGCCTATGGAGTGCATGGTGGTGGCCAGGCTTTCCTCGCTGTCTTCCAGGGCGCGCTGGGTCTGGCGGGTTTCGCCCAACTGGCGCCTGATCAGCGCATAGGCGCCCCCCAGCAGCCCCACCAGCAACAGCGCCACCACCCCGTTGGCCAGCAGCAGCAGGCGCCGGGTATGCAGCTGCGCTTCGGTGCGCTCACGCAGCAGCGCGGCCTCTTCGAACTCCAGGCCGCGCAGCAACTCGTGGATGCGGTCGCGCGTCTTCTGCAGGGGGGCCGTGGCCACATAGGCATTGGCGGCCTCAGGCCCCTGGGTCTTGCGCAGCATTTCCACCCGGCGGGAGATGGCCAGCCGCTCGTCCACCATCTGGCGCAAAAGGGTCCAGCGCTCCTGCTGCAGCGGGTTGTCTGCGGTGAGCTGGCGCAGTTGCGACAGCATGGCCTCGCGGGCCTCGGCCGTGGCATCGCGCTCGGCGATGTGCGCGGGGTCTCCGGTGATGCGAAAGCTCTGCGTGCTCAGCTCGATCTGCAGGGTGTTGGCGCGGATATGGGCCACGTTGCCCAGCACCTGGTGCGTGTGGGCCACCCAATGGGTCGCCTCTTCGGCGTCATCGGCCAGCTTCCAGCCCATCACCGTGACGCCGGCCACCACTACGGCGGCAGCGATGAACGCCGCCAGAACCTTCGATTCGAAGCTCGAGCGCAGCAGCAATGGGCCTCCCCCCAAACCCTGTTATGTCAGGATGACCCATTCTTACACCCGACAGGCGGTTGGCGGTAGCAAAAAATTACATTGCGCAGACCGCTAGCGGTGTTGTCCTACAGGGCCGGCCCTAGGTGAAAACGCTTAGCGCGGCAGCGCTGGAGGGGCCACATCTGTCTCTTCGATGTGCAGGGGCCTGCCGGTTGGCCCGGCGGCCCAGGGCAAGGTGAACCGGAATGCCGCCCCGGGCGTCTGCATTTCCACCAATGCGATCCGGCTGCCATGCAGCGCCAGGATGCGGTGCGCAATGCGCAGCCCCAGGCCTCCGCCGCGCCGCGATCCGCCGACGGCGAAAGGGCGCTCGAAGAGACCCTCGCGCAGCTCCGCAGCAATGCCCGGCCCGGTGTCCTGCACCTGCACGGCCAGGGCATCGCCCTCGCGCGCCAGCACCACCGTCACGGTACCGCCTGGCGGCGTATGGCGCAGGGCGTTGTCCAGCAGGTTCGTCAGCACCCGCTCGACCAGGCCCAGGTCGGCGTGCACCGGTGGCAGTTGCGGCGCGATGTCCGCCTGCAGGGCCACCTGGCGCTCCTGCGCTGCCAGCTCGAACTTCTGGAACACGTCCTGCACCAGGTCGGCCATGGCAAAGGGCTCCGCCTCTGGCTGGACAAAGCCGTATTCGAGCCGCGCCAGCTCGAACAGGCTTTGCGCCAGCGCGCCCACCTTGCGGCTCTGGTCCAGGGCGATGCCCAGGTAGCGCCGGCGCTCGGCCGGCTGCAGCGTGGCGTCCTTGAGCAACAGGGTCTCCAGGTAGCCGTGCAGCGAGGACAGCGGCGTGCGCAGGTCGTGCGAGACATTGGCGATGAGCTCACGGCGCTCCTGGTCCTGGCGGCTGAGCACCTGCCATTGCTCGCCGATGCGCGCCACCATCTGGCGGTAGGCGGCGCCGAGCACGGCGATCTCGTCGCGGCTGTCTGCAGGGGCCGGCGCCGGTGCCGGCATGGGCGGCGGCGCACCGGTCATGTCGAAATGGCGCACGGTGTCGGTCAGGCGGCGCAGCGGCCGCGTGATCAGGGTGAAGGCCACGAGGCCCGCCGCCAGGCACAGCAGCGCCACCATGGCGATGGACCACAGCGCCGTGGTCAGCACCGCGTTGGTGGAGCCCTGCGCCGCCACCAGGTCGTGCGCCTCACCGAGCAGCACCACGTAGATGAAGCCCACGTCGCGCCCATGCACGCGCAGCGGCGCGGCGCTGAACACCTTGCGCCCATCGGTGCTGCGCGGGTCGTCGGCCAGGATGGGCAGCGGCGCACCATCGATCATGCGGCGCACGGGCGCCAGATCGATGCGGTCGCGGCGCAGCCGGCCCTCGGGTGCGGCGTGGCCGGCAATGCGGCCATCGGGTTCGAGCAGGTACACCTCCACACTCGGGTTGACCACCATGAGCTGGCTGAACAGCTTGCGCACGGCGCCGGGCATCAGGCCATTCGCATCGGTGAGCTGGGCGTCGCGGGCAATGCTTTCGGCCAGGTCGCGCGAGAGGCCCTGCACCACCTCCAGCTCGTGCATGCGGTTGGAGCGCACCTGCATCCAGGCCGAGGTGCCGCTGCACACCAGCAGCAGCACGGCGAAAACCAGCGACAGCCGCTGCGTCAGGGTGAGTCTCATGGCGTGCCCTCAGGGCTGGCGAACTTGTAGCCGCGCCCCCATACGGTGAGGATGCGCGCCGGCTGGGCCGGGTCGGCCTCGATCTTGGCTCGCAGGCGGTTGATGTGGGTGTTGACCGTGTGCTCATAGCCCTCGTGCTGGTAGCCCCACACGGCATTGAGCAGGTCCATGCGCGAGAACACCTTGCCCGGCTGGCGGGCGAAGAAGTACAGCAGGTCGAACTCGCGCGGCGTCAGATCGAGCCGCTGGCCCGCGAGCCGCGCGTCGCGCGCTACCGGGTCCATGGCCAGGCCGGCCACCGACAGGCTGCCCGCCTGCTGGCGCGCGTTCTGGGCCATGGCCTCGGCCCGGCGCAGCAGGGCGCGCACGCGGGCCACGAGTTCGAGCACCGAGAACGGCTTGGGAAGGTAGTCGTCGGCACCGATCTCCAGGCCCAGGATGCGGTGCACCTCGCTGGCCCGCGCGCTGATGATGATGATGGGCACGTAGCGCGGCATGGCGCGGGCGCGCCGGCAGATTTCCAGGCCATCCACCCCGGGCAGCATCAGGTCCAGCACCAGCGCGTCCCAGTCGCCGCCGCGCGTGAGCTGCTCCAGGCCGTCGTCGCCCCGCGCGCAATGCACGACCTGCAGCCCTTCGTCGCGCAGGTGCATGGTCAGCAGGTCGGCGATATGGGCATCGTCTTCGACCAGCAGCACGCGTTTGGAGGGGGGTATGGACATGAAAAGGCAGGTAAGCGAGGGATGCCCAGCATTGTGCGCAATCGCAGCCTGCCGAGTTATCACGAATTATTGAAGTTTGCGTGAGGACTTCGCGATGGGGCCGAACCTAAGCTTCGTTCCATCTACCGACCGAGGACCCCATGACCACCACCCGCCGCCAACTCCTGTTCACCGGCACCGCCAGCGCACTGGCCCTGGCCGCCTGGTTCTCGCCGCGCCGCGCTCCGGCAGCAGCCGCCACCAGCGAAGTCTTCGAGGTGAGCTTCACCGACGCCCAGTGGCGCGCCAAGCTCACGCCTGCGCAGTACGCCGTGCTGCGCCACGAAAACACCGAGCGCCCTGGCAGCAGCCCGCTCAACAAGGAGCAGCGCGCCGGCACCTTCGCCTGCGCGGGCTGTGCCCTGCCACTGTTCTCGTCGAAGACCAAGTTCGACAGCGGCACCGGCTGGCCCAGCTTCTGGAAGCCGCTGGACAATGCCGTGGCCACGCGCACGGACCGCACCCTGGGCATGGCGCGCACCGAGGCGCACTGCCGCCGCTGCGGCGGCCACCTGGGCCATGTGTTCAACGATGGGCCCCAGCCCACCGGGCTGCGCTATTGCATGAATGGCCTGTCGCTCACGTTCGCGGCCGGCGCTGCCTGAGGACCTTCGCCATGCTGCTCATCCTTCTGGCCTACCTGGGCGGGGTGCTGACCATCGTCAGCCCCTGCATCCTGCCCGTGCTGCCGTTTGTCTTCTCGCGCGCCAGCCAGCCGTTCGTGCGCAGCGGCCTGCCTTTGCTGGCCGGCATGGCGCTGACCTTCGCGGTCGTGGCCACGCTGGCCGCCGTGGGCGGCGGCTGGGTGGTGGCCGCCAACCAGTATGGCCGCTGGGCAGCACTGGTGCTGGTGGCGGTGTTCGGCCTGGCCCTGGTGTGGCCGGGCCTCGCCGACCGCATGGCACGCCCCCTGGTCGCCGCCGGTGACCGCCTGTCTCAGTCAGCCCAGGGCGACGGCAAGCCACGCGTGGGCGCATCGCTGCTGCTGGGTGTCGCCACGGGCCTGCTGTGGGCCCCCTGCGCCGGGCCGGTGCTCGGCCTGATCCTGACCGGCGCGGCCCTGCAGGGCGCGAGCGTGGGCACCAGCCTGCTGCTGCTGGCCTATGCGGCCGGTGCGGCCACGTCGATGGCGGCGGCCTTGCTGCTCGGCGGCCGGGTGTTTGCCGCGCTCAAGCGCTCGCTGGGCGTGGGCGAATGGGTGCGACGCGGCCTGGGCGCCGCCATGCTGGCCGGCGTTGCGGCGATTGCGCTGGGGCTGGACACGGGCGTGCTGGCCCGGTTGTCCACCGCATCCACCGGCGGCATCGAGCAGGCCCTGGTGAACCGGCTGGGTGGTGAACCCCAGGGCGGCGCCATGGCCATGAGCGGCGGCCCATCGATGATGATGCAGGGCGGCGGTGCCATGATGGCAGCCGCTGGCGCCGAAGGGGCCGGCCCTTCCATGATGGCTGTCGGCAACGCTGCGGCCGGGCGCTTGCCGGACCAGGGCGAGGTGCCCTCGCTCGACGGTGCCGTGCAGTGGCTCAACTCGCCCGCGCTCACCACGGCCGGCCTGCGCGGCAAAGTGGTGTTGGTGGATTTCTGGACCTATTCGTGCATCAACTGCCTGCGCGCCATGCCTTATGTGAAGGCCTGGGCCGAGAAGTACAAGGACCAGGGCCTGGTGGTGGTGGGTGTGCATGCGCCCGAGTTCGCCTTCGAGCGCGACGCCGCCAACGTGGCCAAGGCCGTGCGCGACCTGGGCATCACCCACCCCGTGGCCATCGATAACAACTACGCCATTTGGCGCGCTTTCCAGAACCGCTACTGGCCCGCGCACTACCTGATCGACGCCCAGGGCCGCATGCGCTACCACCACTTCGGCGAGGGCAACTATGCCGAGTCGGAGCGCGCCATCCAGCAACTGCTGCGCGAGGCCGGCTCCACAGCACCGGCCCAGGACGGCCTGGCCCAGGTGGCTGCCCAGGGCGTGCACCAGCCAGCCGACCTGGGAACGGTGCGCTCGCACGAAACCTACCTGGGCTATGAGCGGGCCGAGCACTTCGCTTCGGCCGAGCCTGCGGTGCGCGAGCGAGCGGCCACCTATACCGCCCCCGCCCGCCCGGCGCTCAATGCCTGGGGCCTGGCCGGCCAGTGGACGGTGGGCGCCGAGCGTGCCACCCTGGCTGCCGGCAACGGCCGCATCGTCTACCGCTTCCAGGCGCGGGACCTGCACCTGGTGCTGGGGCCGGGCACCGGCGGCAAGCCCGTGCGCTTCAAGGTCACGGTCGATGGCCAGGCCCCTGGCGAAGCGCGTGGCATCGACGTGGCCGCCGACGGCACGGGCACGGTGACCGACCAGCGCCTGTACCAGCTGGTGCGCCAGGGCGGCGAGGTGCGCGAACGCACCTTCAGCATCGAATTCCTGGATGCCCCTGTCGACGCCTACGCCTTTACCTTCGGTTGAGCACATTTCCTGCGAACCCGCATCACACTCCCACCCCCTTCCATAAAGGCGCTCTCATCATGAAAACGACCCCTTCCACGGCATCCACTCCCAGCCGGCGCGGCCTGCTGCAGCTTCTGGCCGGTGGCGCCACGCTGGCCGGCGGCGCCCTGCTGTTCCAGAACCTGGCCCACTCCGCCGAAGAGGCCGTGGTGATCCCGCCTCCCGCGCAGGACCTGCCCGCCGGCAATGCCAAGGTGGAAAAGGCCATCTTCGCAGGCGGCTGCTTCTGGGGCGTGCAGGGCGTGTTCCAGCATGTCCAGGGGGTGCAGAAAGCCGTGTCGGGCTACAGCGGCGGCTCGGCCGCCACGGCCACCTACAGCCTGGTGAGCAGCGGGCGCACGGCGCACGCCGAATCGGTGGAGATCAGCTACGACCCCGCACAGGTGAGCTACGGCGCCCTGCTGCAGATCTTCTTTTCGGTGGTGCACGATCCGACCCAGCTCAACCGCCAGGGGCCGGATTCGGGCACGCAGTACCGCTCGGCCATCTTTGCCGCCAGCCCCGAGCAGGAAAAGGTGGCGCGCGCCTACATCGCCCAGCTCGATGCGCTCAAGGTGTTCAAGAAACCCATCGCCACGCGCATCGAAAGCGGCCCGAGCTTCTTCGCGGCCGAGGCCTACCACCAGGATTTTCTGACCGAGAACCCGCGCCACCCCTACATCGTGGTCAACGACCTGCCCAAGGTGGCGCACCTCAAGCGGCTGTTTGCCGCCCGCTACCGCGCTGAGCCCGCGCTGGTCAAGCGCGCGGCGTAGTCGCGCCGCATCGCCCCTTGCGGACAGCGGCTCCCAATGGAGCCATTCGGCACCAACCGGTGCCAAAGCGGCACCTCGCACCTTTGCATCGAATGTAACCATGGGTAACCCAATTCACCCACAGGGATACCATGGACACGATGATTTTGAAGAAGGTCCGGACCGTTGTTTCAGTGCATGTGCTGGCCCTGTCCAGCATGGCGGCCTGGGCGCAGGACTACCCGTGGAAGGCCATCACCCTGGTGGTGGGCTACCCGGCAGGCGGCAGCGTGGACCTGGTGGCACGGGCCATTGCGCCCGGCCTGTCGCGCCGGCTGGGCCAGCCGGTGAACGTGGAGAACATCCCTGGCACCAGCGGAGCGCTGGCCGCGGCCCGGGTGGCCCTGGCCGAGCCGGACGGGCACACACTGCTGCTGGGCTCGCCCGCCGAGGTGGGCATCAACCACCTGGTGAGCCGCCGGCGCGACGGCTACAACCCGCTCAAGGACTCCACGCCCATCGGCCTTATCGGCAGCCAGCCGCTGGTGCTGGTGGCCGGCAGGAAGACGCCGGTGGCCAGCATCGAGGAATTCCTGCGCGCCACGGCCGAGGCGCCCGCGCCCATGCGCTATGCCTCGTCGGGCATGGGTACACCGCTGCACCTGGCGGGCGAGACCATTCGCCAGCAATCAGGGGTGCGCATGGCGCATGTGCCTTCGCGCGGTGCCGGTGCCATGCTCGCGAATCTGGACAGCGGCGACGTGGACTTTGCGGTGATGGTGCTTTCCAGCGCCCTGCCCCATATCAAGGACGGCAAGGTCAAGGCCATTGGCGTGACAAAGCTGGAGCGCTCTGCGGCGGCGCCCCAGATCCCGGCCCTGGCAGAGAATGCGCGGTTCAAGGGGGTCGATGCAGGTGTCTGGTTCGGCCTGCTGGGCCCCGGCAAGCTGCCGCCGGCCACCACCACCCGGTTGCGCGAGGACTTGCAGCAGTTGCTCAAGGAGCCCGAACTGCGCAAGACGCTCGAAGCCGCGGGCTTGACCATGATGGAAGGCACGGATTTCGTGCCCTTCCTGCAGGCTGAGATCCAGAAGTTCAGGCGCGTGGTGGAGTTCGCGAACATCCGCAATTGAGCGGAGCCTTAGCCCCCGTCGCCTGCATTGCCGGTGATGGGCAAAACGATGCCGGTGATGTAACTCGAGCAGCACGGCGCGGCCAGGAACACATAGGCCGGCGAAATCTCCTCGGGCTGGGCGGGCCGCCCCATCTGCGTGCTGGCACCGAACTGGGCGATGTCCTCGGGCGTCTTGTCGGCCGGGTTCAGCGGTGTCCATACCGGCCCTGGGGCCACGGCGTTCACGCGGATGCCCTTGTCGGCCAGGTTGTGCGCCAGGGCTTTGGTGAAGGCGTGGATGGCGCCCTTGGTGGCCGAATAGTCGAGCAACTCCTTGCTGCCGCGCAGGCCTGTGACGGAACCGGTGTTGATGATGGCATCGCCCCGGTTGAGGTGCGGCAGCGCAGCCTTGGCCATGTGGAAGTAACCGTAGATGTTGGTCCTGAAGGTCTCGTCGAAACGCTCTTCGGTCAGGTCTTCGAGCGAGCTGGCATGCTCCTGGAAGGCCGCATTGTTCACCAGCAGGTTGAGCTTGCCAAAGGCCTTGACGGTCTTGGCAACGGCACCTTTGCAAAAGCGTGCGCTTTTCACGTCGCCGGAGATGGCGACGCAGCGCCGGCCTTCCGCCTTCACCAGTTCGATGGTGCGCTTCGCATCTTCGTGCTCGTTGAGGTAGACGATGGCCACGTCGGCGCCCTCGCGCGCGAACAGCACGGCCACGGCCCGACCGATGCCCGAGTCGCCGCCCGTGATGAGGGCCGACATGCCTTCGAGCTTGCCACTGCCCTTGTAGTGCGGGGCCTCGAAGCGCGGAGGCAGCGCCATGCGCGCCTCGATGCCGGGCTTGGCCAGCGGCTGGCTGGGCAACGGACTGCCTGGTTCAGTGCGACCAGGGCCCGGAGCCAGGGTTTTCTTCTTCGGTTGAGCCAGCTTCTTGCTTGTAGATGCCTTCGCTTTCGAAGCGTCCTTGGCGTCCTGCTCGGCCTGGATGCGCTTTTGCTTCTTGGCGGTCTGCTCTGTAGCGGCGCTATTGCGCGGGGATGCGGGGGCTTTTTTCATGGCACCGCCTGCCTACTTGAGCCACTTGCGCTGTGGCCGGGGCTGTACAGTCACCTCGACGGTCTTGTGCACGCCTGGTTGACCGGTGGCAGGGTCGGTTTCGACAACGTCTTCGAGATCGATGTCCTGCACTTCCGAGTGGGTCTCATCCTCCAGGTCTTCCAGGATGTTGTCGATCTTGCGTTCGGCCTTGTCGACTTCGGCTTTGGGGAGCGGTGTGGTGCGCATGGGCTACTCCTAAGGGGAATGCACCATTCTTGCCAGCCCACCGCCGCCCGCCTGTCATCCATTGCCGACGATGGGCCGCCTTTCTATGCCGACACCAGCGCTTCAGAAATCGATGAGCAGGCACTGGAAGACCCAGTCAAAATTCGACACTCACAAAAGATAATGAATTTTCTTCATTATTAATAGTGACCGAGTGGAAATATGCTGCTGCCTTGTATTCAGGGAGTTGCCGTGCGTGGCACAGGCGTGCACCTGAGGTTTCCCTGATAATTGGTTATCAACAACAAGCCCTGCAGCACCGACCCCACCCCATGGAACGATCCACCCGGCAACGCACCGCCATCCTGGCGGCCATTGCAGACGCCCAACGCCCCCTCACGCCCCAGGAGGTGCTGGAGAGCGCACGCGAAGCCGTGCAGGGGCTGGGCATGGCCACGGTCTACCGCAACATCAAGGCGCTGCTGGAGGATGGATCGCTGCAGGCCGTGCACCTGCCGGGCGAAAGCCCGAGGTACGAAGCCGCCGAGCACGACCATGGCCACCACCACCACTTTCAGTGCACGGCGTGCTCGCGCGTGTTCGACGTGCACAACTGCCCCGGCGACCTGCGTGACCTGGCGCCCAAGGGTTTCACGGTGGAGCGGCACGAACTGACCTTGTACGGCCGCTGCGCCGATTGCGCAAAGGCAGCAGCCGCCCCGAAGCCCCGGGGCAAGGCCGCCGCTACGGCCTGACCGGCTTCAGGCGGACTGGTAGAGCGTGACCACGCAGGCCCCGCCCAGGCCCAGGTTGTGCTGCAGCGCCGAGCGTGCGCCGGGCACCTGCCGTTCCTGCGCGCTGCCGCGCAACTGGTGCGTGAGCTCGTAGCACTGGGCCAGTCCCGTGGAACCGAGCGGATGGCCCTTGGATAGCAGCCCACCCGAAGGGTTGGTGACCACCCTGCCGCCATAGGTGTTGTCGCCCGCATCGATGAAGGCGGCTGCACCGCCCGGCGGGCACAGGCCCAGGGCCTCGTAGCTGATGAGCTCGTTCTGCGCAAAGCAGTCGTGCAGTTCCACCACGTCCAGGTCTTCGGGGCCGATGCCGGCCTGCTCATATACCTTGTGCGCTGCCGCTGCCGTCATGCCGTAGCCCACCAGGTTCATCATGTCGTGGCTGTCGAAGGCATCGGGCCGGTCGGTGGTCATGGCCTGGGCGGCAATGAACACGTCGGAGCGCAAGCCGTGGCGTCTGGCAAAGGCTTCGGAAACCAGCACCGTTGCCGCCGCGCCGCAGGTCGGCGGGCAGGCCATCAGCCGGGTGAGCACGCCGGGCCAGAGCATGGGCGCGCTCATCACGTCCTGCACCGACAGCTCCTTGCGCAGCAGAGCCAGCGGGTTGCGCGCGGCGTGGCGGCTGGCCTTGGCGCGCACCTTGGCAAAAGATTCGAGCGGCGTGCCGTACTTGTGCATATGGCTCTGCCCTGCCCCGCCAAAGTAGCGCAGCGCCAGGGGCAACTCGGGCATGCCGACCAGCTCGGCAGCCTCGCGGTCGAAGTCCTCGAAGGGGCTGGGCCGGTCATTGAACACGGTGCCGAGGGCGCCCGGGCTCATCTGTTCGAAGCCCAGGGCCAGCACGCATTCGGCCGCGCCGCTCGCTATGGCCTGGCGCGCGAGGAACAGTGCCGTGGAGCCGGTCGAGCAGTTGTTGTTGACGTTGAAGACCGGAATGCCGGTCATGCCCAGGCCATAGACGGCCTTCTGGCCGCTGGTGGAATCGCCGTAGACGTAGCCGACATAAGCCTGTTCGATGGCGCCGTAGGCGATGCCCGCGTCTTCCAGCGCGAGCCGGCCGGCCCGCCCCGCCATCACGGGATAGGGCTCGTTGGCGCCCGGTTTGACGAACGGGATCATGCCCACGCCCGCGATGAATGCCTTGTGTGACATGTTGGCGTTCCTCAGGTTAGCGCTGGCCGCGCCAGCATCGTGGCGCGGATGTCCTTCTTCATCACCTTGCCCACCTTGGAGCGCGGCAGGTCTGGCCAGATCTCCACCAGCTTGGGCGCCTTCACGCTGCCGATGCGCGCCTTGACGAAGGCCATGATGTCCTCGGGCTGCACCGCACGGCCGGCATGCAGCTGCAGCACGGCCACCACCTTCTCGCCCCACTTGTCGTCGGGCAGGCCGATGACGGCGCTGTCCTGCACGTCGGGGTGCTGCATCAGGGTCTGCTCTACCTCGACCGAGTAGACGTTGAAGCCGCCGGTGATGATCATGTCCTTGGCGCGGTCCACAATGAACAGGTAGCCGTCGGCATCCACCCGTCCGATGTCGCCCGTGTGGTGCCAGCCGCCCTGCCCTGCCTCGGCTGTGGCCTTGGTATCCTTGTAGTAGCCCATCATCACCAGCGAGCTGCGCACCACGATCTCGCCGGTCTCGCCTGCAACAAGCACCTTGCCGTCGGCATCCATGGTCGCCACCTGCACCAGCGGGCCGGGCCGGCCGGCGCTGGACAGGCGCTCACGCGCCACCGATCCGTCGGCGTGAAAGTGATCGCGCGGTGCCATCATGGAGATCATCATCGGCGCCTCGGTCTGCCCAAAGAGCTGGGCCATCACCGGGCCGATGGCCGTGAGCGCTTCTTCGAGCCGCGCCGCCGAGATCGGTGCCGCCCCGTACCAGAAGCACTGCAGCGAATCGAGCTTCGTGCTGGCCAGCTTCTCGTGCTGCAGCAGCATGTAGATCAGCGTGGGCGGCAGGAAGGTGTGCGTCACCCGATGCCGTTCGATCAATGCGAGGAAGTCGCCCAGGTCGGGCTTGGGCATGATGACCACACGCCCACCCAGAGCCATCACCGGCAGGCACAGCACCCCGGCCGCGTGGGTCAGCGGTGCCAGCGCCAGGTAGACCGGCCGGCCATCGAACGGGTAGCCCATCAGGGTCAGCGCAGACATGGTCTCCAGGTTGCGGCCCGAGAGCATGACGCCCTTGGGCTGGCCTGTGGTGCCGCCGGTGCCGGCGATCATCGCCAGGTCGTCCACGGGGGCGATGGCGATGGGCTCGTCGCCCACGCCCTCCACCCACTGCGCCCAGGAGGGTGCCCACCCGAATGTCGCATCCAGGCAGACGAACTGGCGCACCTTGGGCAGTTGCGCGCGCATCTGCTCCACCATCGGCGCATAGGCGCTGTGGAAGATGAGGCAGCTGCAGTCGAAGGCGTCAAGCACAAAGCGGTTTTCGGACGCCTCGTTGCGCGGGTTCACCGGGCACCACACGGCACCTGCGCGCGAGATGCCGAACACACAGGCAAAAGCCAGGGCGTCGTTGCTGGAGAGCACCGCCACCTTGTCGCCCGGCGCGATGCCCGAGCGCTGCAGCGCGCGCGCCACGCGGTGGCTGGTGCGCTGCACCTCGCCGTACGAGAGGTCGGCCGTGCCCATGGTCAGGCACGGCGACCCTTCGCCCAGCATGGCCCCCTTGTCGAGGTAGTCGATCAGGCGCATGGCGGGGCCCGCTCAGCGGTGCACCGTGAGCACCGGCGGCTGCACCAGGCCGAAGCTGCGCAGCGCGCCCAGCAGTTCGTGGTGGCCAAAGGCCTGGCAGCCCGAGGCAAAGCCTACGCGCCGGGGCGCCTGCTGCAGCAGCGAGGCGGCAGCAAAGGCCTGCATCAGCCCCGTCTGCTTGTAGTTGCAGTTGCCGAAAATCACGCAGTGCGCCCGCGCCAGCGGCCCCGAGGCATGCACCGAATCCACCGACTTGTTGATGCGCGGGTTCTCGCGCGGCGGCATGGAGCCCATGACGGCGGCGGCCGTCTGTGCCAGGGCGGCGTAGCGGTCCTCTTCGTTCATGCCCTCGGTGGCCTTGAGCGCGGCGGCCACGATCTGCGGCACGCCCAGCATCAGCGGCTTGTTGAACACCCCGCCCAGCACCTTGACGTTGGCCACGCGCGGGTCCTTCTTGAACCACACGGGGTGCGAGGTGCCGCCCCAGGGCAATGCCAGTGCCGCCTCGTGCTGGCCCGGAATGGCCAGGCTGTACAGGCCGGCGTCAGGCTGCCACTCCACGTACTGGTTCTGCTCCAGGTAGTAGGCCTTGGACGTGGCGGCGTTGACCAGGATGGTCTGGGTGGAGGCCACCGTGGGGCTGCCGCCCCAGAACACCGCGATGTCCAGGGTATCGAGCCCAGGGGTCTCCAGGCACAGCTGCGCAGCGATCTCGCCCGTGGTGTACATCTGCGCCAGGCCCGGGGACAGCAGCAGGCCGGCGGCGGCGAACTGTGCACCGTACTCGGCCTCCAGTGTGATCAGCCAGTCCTGCTCGCCCGTGGTGTCGGTGTAGTGGCATTTCGCGGCCAGGCAGGCCTGCACCACCTCGTGGCCGAACTTGGCGAACGGCCCCACGGTGTTGAGCACGACCGAGGCGCCCTCGAACAGCGCCGTGAGCGCCTCCCGCGTATGCGCCACCTCGACCACCTCGTAGCTGGCGGTTTCGATGCCGGGCACGTGCGATTGCATCGCCTCGTCGAGCTTGTCCTTGCTGCGGCCGGCCGCGATGAAGGGGATGTTGTACTCGCGCAGGTACTCGCAGACCAGCCGGCCGGTGTAGCCGGAGGCGCCGTAGACCACGACGGGTTTCTTGGTGTTGTTGGCCATGTTGTTGTCTCCTGGTGTGCTGCTCACATGCCCATGCCGCCGTCGACCGGCAAGCCGGCGCCGTTGATGAAGCGCGCAGCGTCGGAACACAGGAAGACCACGGCATCGGCCATGTCGGCCACCTCGCCCAGGCGGCCCGAGGGCGTCTGCTCGATGATGGCGCCCACGGCGGCCTCGGGCGACGCGAACAGGCCGGCGGCCACCACGTCGGCGGCCAGCTTCATGCCCATCTCGGTGGGCACCAGGCCGGGGTAGATGCAGTTCACACGCACGCCGTAGCCGAGCTTGCCCGACTCCATGGCGGCCACGCGGGTGAGCCGGTCCACGGCCGACTTGGTGGCCGAGTAGCCGGCGATCGCCGGGAAGGCAATGGTGGCGGCGACCGAAGAGATGTTGACCACCGCCCCGCCCTTGCCTGCAGCGCCGTCCGGGCGCATGGTCCGGAAGGCGTGCTTGAGGCCCAGTGCCGTGCCCACGATGTTCACGTCGAGCATGCGGCGCAACGCATCGGGCTCGATCTCGGTCACCAGGGCCGTGACCTCGATGCCGGCGTTGTTGATGAGGATGTCGAAGCCGCCCAATGTATCGACCGTGGCCTGCACGGCGGCGGCCCAGTCGGCCTCCTGCGT
Organism: Acidovorax sp. LjRoot66; assembly: GCF_964253305.1. Taxonomy (NCBI): domain Bacteria; kingdom Pseudomonadati; phylum Pseudomonadota; class Betaproteobacteria; order Burkholderiales; family Comamonadaceae; genus Acidovorax; species Acidovorax sp. LjRoot66. Next base: position 3,950,923 of record NZ_CAXUQU020000001.1, on the reverse strand, counting down.
CACGTCGAGCTTCACGAAGCCGGCCTTGGCCCCGCCGGTCACCGGCAGCTTGCCTGCCGCCTCCTGGCCCAGCGACGTGAGCACGTCGCCAATCATCACCGAGGCCCCGGCGGCAGCGAGTGCCTGGGCCATGCCTTCACCGAGGCCGCGCGCGCCGCCGGTGACCAGGGCCTTGCGGCCGGTCAAATCGAACTTCGTCATTGTCTTGTCTCCTGATGGATAGGTAGAGATCGCTGATTCGCAGATCGTGTTCTTCGAGGAACGGGATTGATTCTGGGAATCGACTTGACAACTGTCAAGACATTTTCTTGACAGTTGTCATAAATTCAATCGACCTGCCGCAGCCCATGCATGAAAAGATATGGCGGAGTGCCCGGCGCTGCCTACAATGGCGCGATGGAAAGAGCACCCCGCCGTGACAAATACGCCGAACGCCGCGCCGAACTGGGCGAAGCCGCGCTGCAGACGCTGGCCGAACTGGGCTATGCCCGCACCAGCCTGCGCGAGATCGCACAGAACTCCGCCTTCTCGCACGGCGTGCTGCACTACTACTTCACCGACAAGCTCGACCTCATCCTGTGCAGCGTGCGCCAGTACAAGGCGCGCTGCGTGACGCGCTATGACGAGGTGACGAACAACTCCACGACCTTCGGTGAGCTGGTCGATGGCTTCGTGGCGGTGCTGGGCGAGACGGTGCGCAGCGAAGCCCCCATGCACCGGCTCTGGTACGACATCCGTTCGCAGTCGCTGTTCGAGGACGCGCTGCGCGCCGATGTGGAAGCCATCGACAAGAGCCTGGCGAACATGGTCTGGCGCGTGCTCACGCGCATGTCCGAACTGGCCGGCCTGCCGGTGCGCGCGCCCATCGACCTCACCTACGCCATGTTCGACGGCGTCTTCCAGCAGTGCCTGCTGCGGCACATGGCTGGCGATGCCAAGGCCATACCGGTCATGCAGGGCCATGTGCGCCTGCTGGTGGAGCAACTGATCGGTGTGCCTGCCGCTGCGGCAGCACCTGCCAAGGCCATTCGCAAGCGCAAGCCGGCCGCAATCGCCGCGTAGCGCCTCCATCCGACCCCGGGGGGCATCCATGGAAAGCCGTTCTGTTCTGCAGAACGGCTTTTTTGTTTGCGGGCGAATGCTTGACCCTGCTGCTGATGGTCCTCATAATTTCATAAGACAGATTAAAGTTCTTTCTTATAGAACAACACAGGAGACCCTCAGTGCCCCATGCTTTCGATGTTCTGATCAGCGAGGTCGGCCCGCGCGACGGCCTGCAGTCCGTGAAGGCGACCATGCCCACGGCCGACAAGCTGCGCTGGATCGATGCGCTCTACGCCGCAGGCGTGCGCGAGATAGAGGTCGCCTCCTTCGTGCCCGCCCGGCTGCTGCCGCAGATGGCCGATGCGGCCGAGGTGGTGCGCCACGCCATCACCCTGCCCGGCCTCACGGTGATGGCCTTGGTGCCCAACCGCAAGGGCGCGCAGGCGGCGCTGGATGCGGGGGTGCACAAGCTCACCATGCCCGTATCCGCCAGCGCCGCCCATTCGCTGGCCAATGTGCGCAAGACGCGCGAGGAGATGGTCGAGGAGGTGCGCGCCATATCGGACCTGCGCCGCGACCTGGCGCCCCACGTGAAGCTGGAGGCCGGTATCTCCACCGCCTTCGGCTGCACCCTGCAGGGCCTGGTGCCCGAGGACGAGGTGATCTGGCTTGCGGCCCAGTGCGTGCAGGCCGGTGCCGACGAATCGGGCCTGTCCGACACCGTGGGCTATGCCAACCCGGCGCAGGTGCGCCGGCTGTTCAAGCGCCTGCGTGCCGAACTGGGTGACAAGGCCGGCGCCGCGCACATGCACAACACCCGCGGCCTGGGCCTGGCGAACTGCCTGGCGGCCTACGAGGAAGGGGTGCGCACCTTCGATGCCTCGCTGGGTGGGCTGGGCGGCTGCCCCTATGCGCCCGGTGCCTCGGGCAACGTGGTCACGGAGGACCTGGTGTTCATGTTCGAGGCCAGCGGCATCACCACCGGCATCGACCTGCAGCGGCTGATGCAGGCGCGCGCCCCGCTGCTGGCCGGCCTGCCCGGCGAGCCCGTGTACGGCATGACCCCCGAGGCCGGCCTGCCCAAGGGCTTCGTGCAGCAGGGAGCCCGCCATGTCTGAGGCCCTGCAGAACGACAAGCCCCTGCCCTACGCCGGCATGCGCGTGGTGGAGTTCACCCACATGGTCATGGGCCCCACCTGCGGCATGGTGCTGGCCGACCTGGGCGCCGAGGTGATCAAGGTCGAGCCCATCGAGGGCGACAGCACGCGCCACCTGCTGGGCTCGGGCGCGGGGTTCTTCCCGACCTTCAACCGCAACAAGAAGAGCATTGCGCTCGACCTCAAGAAACCCGAGGGCATCGAGGCCGCGCTGCGCCTGATCGCCACGGCCGACATCGTGAGCGAGAACTTCAAGCCCGGCACCATGGCCAAGCTGGGGCTGGACTACGCCTCGCTGCGCAAGCTCAACCCGCGCCTGATCTACGTGAGCCACAAGGGCTTTCTGCCCGGCCCCTACGAGCAGCGCACCGCCCTGGACGAGGTGGTGCAGATGATGGGCGGCCTGGCCTACATGACCGGACGCCCGGGCGACCCGCTGCGCGCGGGCACCAGCGTCAACGACATCATGGGTGGCATGTTCGGTGCCATCGGTGCCATGGCCGCACTGCGCCAGCGCGAGCTGACCGGCGAGGGCTCGGAGGTGCAGTCGGCGCTGTTCGAGAACAACGTCTTCCTGGTGGCGCAGCACATGATGCAGTTCGCCAGCACCGGCAAGGCGGCCAACCCCATGCCCAGCCGCATCTCGGCCTGGGCCATCTACGACGTGTTCACGGTGAAGGACGGCGCGCAGATCTTCCTGGCCGCCGTGAGCGACAAGCAGTGGGCCATCTTCTGCGAGGCCCTGGGCCTCGCCGACCTGCTGACCGACCCGCGCCTGAAAACCAACAACGACCGCGTGCAGGCGCGCGATTGGCTGATGCCCCAGCTGCGCTCGCACCTGTCAGGGCGCAGCGCAGAGGAGCTGGCGGCCATCTTCGAGGCGAACGAACTGCCATTCGCCCCGATCACCAAGCCCGAGGAACTGTTCGACGACCCGCACCTCAACCAAAGCGGGGGCCTGGCACCCATCCGCCTGAACAACGGCACCGAATCCAAGGTGCCGCTGCTGCCCCTCACCCTGGGCGGCATGCGCCCCGGCGTGCGTTTGCAGCCGCCGCGCGCGGGCGAGCACACGGCTGCGCTGCTGCAGGAGGTGGGCTACTCGGACGCCGAAGTGGCCGCCCTGCGGGCGCAGGGTGCCGTGGCCGGCGACTGACAGACAAGGCCACGGCACGCGTGCGCTGCCGGCGGTCATTTTGGGAGTGCATGAATGCGCGCCGGCTGTTATAACTCCACCTAGAAACGGCCGCAAAGGCTGGCGAGGGGGAACACCATGACCGATGCGAAGGGGGCCACTGGCCCATTGTCACGCTTGGCAGCAGGCGTTCTGGTGGCGGCGTGCACGCTTTTCCATGCCCAGGCGCAGACGCTGGAGAAGCCCGCAGGGCCTGTGGTGCTGACCATCCAGGGCAGCGTCAGCAAAGCCAACCATGGTGAGAAGGCGCAGTTCGACATGAAGATGCTCGAAAAGCTGCCCCAGAAGAGCTTTACCACCCAGACCCCCTGGTACCCCAAACCCGTCACCTTCACCGGGCCGCTGCTGCGCGATGTGCTCGCGGCTGCGGGCGCCAAGGGCAGCAAGATCACGGCGGTGGCGCTCAACGACTACAAGACCGAGATCCCGTTCGACGATGCCACGCGCCACGATGTGATCGTGGCCCGGCTCATGAACGACCGCGCCATGCCGATCCGGGAGAAGGGCCCGCTCTTCATTGTCTTCCCCTTCGATACCAAGGCCGAATTGCGTACCGAGCTGTACTACAACCGTTCTGCCTGGCAGCTCAGCACCCTGCAGATCAAGTAGCAGTCTGCTGCCCATGCTGCGCAGCAAGCACCTCCTGCCCCTGATCATCGCCAGCCTGGTGGTGGTCTACGTGTCCATTGCGGCCGTCCAGTACCACCAGTACCGCAGCGTCGAAGCCGTGATGCGCCGGGGCGACGTGAACGCCCTGTGGTCCTTCCTCCAGCTCAATGTGGAGCATGAACGGCTGGACCACGCGCTGCACCAGTACGAATTCGACCCCGAAAGCACCTCGATGGATGCGCTGCAGCTGCGCTACGACCTGTTCCTGAGCCGCTTCAGTGCGCTGGAAAGCGGCACCGCGCGCACCCTCATGCAGAGCGAACCGATCTATGCCAAGGCCCTGGCAGAGCTGCAAGAATTCGTCGAGGCCGGCGACAGCTATTTTGGCCTGGCCGCCGACGTACGTACCAGTCAGGCCAACATGCGGCTGCTGCGCGAGCGCCTGGTCGATCTGCGCGCAACGGTGCAGGAGCTGTCGCTCAACGCCTCGCGCATTTCCGCGCTGCTGGGCGACCAGCGCAACGCCGAGGTTCAGCACCAGACCCTCTTGACCACGGGCCTCACGGCCTTCCAGGCGGTGCTGACCTTTCTGCTGGCCGTGGCCATGGGCCGGCAGTTCCTCAAGCGCGAAAAAGCCAAGACGCTGGCCCTGGCCGCCCAGGCCGAGCTGGTGGAGGCCTTGAAGCGCAGCGAAGAGGTGCTCGAAGCCCGGGTGGTCCAGCGCACCGAGGAGCTGGAGCAGGCCAATGCCACCCTGCGCGAGCACGAGGACGAGCTGGAGGTGGCCCGCGCCCGTGCCGAAGACGCATCTCAGATGAAGTCGGACTTTCTGGCCAACATGAGCCACGAGATCCGCACCCCCATGAACGCCGTGATCGGCATGAGCCACCTGGCCCTTACCACCGACCTGTCGCCGCGCCAGCGCGACTATGTCGAGAAGATCCAGCGCTCGGGCCAACACCTGTTGGGGCTGATCAACGACATCCTCGACTTCAGCAAGATCGAGGCCGGCAAGCTGGAGGTGGAAACCGTCGATTTCGGGCTGCGCGGGGTGCTGGACAACGTGGCCAACCTGATCGGCGACAAGTGCTCCGCCAAGGGCCTGGAGCTGATGTTCGACGTGGACCCAGCCCTGCCGGATGACCTGCTGGGCGACCCGCTGCGCCTGGGCCAGATCCTCGTGAACTATGGCAACAATGCCGTGAAGTTCACCGACACCGGCGAGATCGTGGTGCGCGTGCTCGAAGTGGCGCGCGATGCCGATGGCCTGCTGCTGCGCTTTGAGGTGCAGGACACGGGCATCGGCCTCACGCCCGAGCAGCAGTCGCGGTTGTTCCGCTCGTTCGAGCAGGCCGACACCTCCACCACCCGCAAGTACGGCGGCACCGGGCTGGGGCTGGCCATTTCCAAGAAGCTGGCGGGCCTGATGGGCGGCGAGGTGGGCGTGGACAGCACGCCCGGCCAGGGCAGCAGCTTCTGGTTCACCGCCCGGGTGGGCCTGGGCACGCCCTCGGGGCGCCCGCTCATGCCCGAGCCCGACCTGCGCGGGCGCCGCGTGCTGGTGGTGGACGACAGCGAACAGGCACGCCAGATCCTCTCGGGCCTGCTGGCCAGCATGAGCTTTGCCGTGACCACGGCCGCCTCGGGCGAAGAAGCCATTGCCGCGGCACGCGATGCAGACGCGGCCGGCCTGCCCTGCGAGATCGCGTTTCTCGACTGGAGAATGCCGGGCCTGGATGGCTTTCAGACCGCCGCCCAGTTGGCCCTGCTGCCCCACCCGCCGGTACCGGTGATCGTCACCGCGCATGGCCGCGAAGAAGTGTTCCGCGAGCTGGAGAAGGCCGGCATTGCCCTGATGCTGACCAAGCCGGTCAGCCCGTCCCAGCTGTTCGACACCGCCATCCGCGCGCTGGGAGGGGTGCAGGATGCCGGCCCGACCGACCGCGCAGCGTTGCACCGGACCCGTGCGACCGACCTCGGCCCCATCCGTGGCGCCCGGGTGCTGCTGGTGGACGACAACGACCTGAACCAGCAGGTGGGCGCCGACCTGCTGGGCGACGCCGGGCTGGTGGTGGAGGTGGCCGAGAACGGCCAGGTGGCGCTGGACATGCTGCAGCAGCGCGCCGCCTACGACATCGTGCTCATGGACATGCAGATGCCGGTGATGGATGGCCTGACTGCCACGCGCCACATCCGCGAGAACCCCGACTGGCACAAGCTGCCCGTGCTGGCCATGACGGCCAATGCCATGAGCGGCGACCGCGACAGCTGCCTGGCCGCCGGCATGAACGGCCATGTGGCCAAGCCCATCGACCCCGATGAGCTGTTTTCGCAGCTCCTGCAGTGGGTGCCTGCGCGGGCCGGGGCCCCGGCCCTGGCTCCCGCTGTGTCCGTATCGGCGGAGCCTGCCCTCGCCCTCGAAGCCCTGACGCGCATCGAGGGGCTGGACGCAGCCGCCGGCTTGCGCCGGGTGCTGGGCAAGCCCGCTGCCTACGAAAGCCTGCTGCGCAAGTTCGTGGCTGGCCAGGCGGCCGCAGCGCAGAACACCAGCGCCCTCCTTGCTGCCGGCCAGCGTCAGGATGCCTTGCGCGCCATGCACACCCTCAAGGGGACTGCGGGCACCATCGGCGCCGCGCCCCTGGCCCAATTGGCCGAGGTGGTGGAGCACGCGATTGCGGCCGATGCCGATGTCCAGGTGGTGAGCACGCTGCTGGAGCCGGTGGACACGGCCTGTCAGGCCCTGGTGGCAGCGTTGCGCAGCGCACTGCCCACGGAGGAGGCCGCGGCCCAGCAGGCACCGGTGGACGCCGCAGAGGCGCAGCAATTGCTCGCGCGCCTGGAGGCACTGCTGGCGGACGACGATTCGGACGCCGTGGAACTGTTCAAGGACTCGGCCCCCGCCCTCAAGGCCTTGCTTGGCCCCGTCTACGGCGAGATGAAGCGCGCGCTGGACAGCTACATCTTCACCGACGCACTGGCGCTGCTGCGTGCAGCCCCCCTGCCCGGCCCCGCGATACAAGGAGGACCCACGTCATGAGCAATCCCATGGAAACGAGCGGCAAATGCACCGTGCTGGTGGTGGACGACATGCCCGACAACCTGTCGGTGATGAGCGGCCTGCTGCGCCCGGACTACAAGGTCAAGCTGGCCAACAGCGGCGAGCGGGCCCTGCAGATCGTTGCGGGCGATGGCAAGCCCGACCTGATCCTGCTGGACATCATGATGCCCGAGATGGACGGCTACGAGGTGCTGCGCCGCCTGCAGTTCAACCCCGAGACCGAGGACATCCCGGTCATCTTCCTCACGGCTATGAGCGCATCGGACGACGAGACGGTGGGCCTGGAGCTCGGTGCGGTGGACTACATCACCAAGCCCATCAACCCGGCCATCACCCTGGCGCGGGTGCGCAACCACCTGCTGCTCAAGCGCGCGCGCGACCTGCTGGCCCGCCAGAACCAGTACCTGGAGGAAGAAGTGGCCCGGCGCACGCGCGAGGTGGTGGAGCTGCAGGACGGCACCATCCGCGCCATGGCCTCGCTGGCGGAAACGCGCGACAACGAGACCGGCAACCACATCCGCCGCACCCAGCACTACGTGGAAGTGCTGGCGCGCAAGCTGCAGCACCATCCGCGCTTCAGCGAGGAGCTCACCGAGGCGGCGATCGAGATGATCTTCAAGTCGGCGCCCCTGCACGACATCGGCAAGGTGGGCATCCCGGACCGCATTCTGCTCAAGCCGGGCAAGCTCACGCCCGAAGAGTTCGAGATCATGAAGACCCACACCACACTGGGGCGCGATGCCATCGTGGCCGCGGAGCGCGAGGCCTCGCAGACCAACCCTTTCTTCCGCTACGCCAAGGAGATCGCCTACAGCCACCAGGAAAAGTGGGATGGTTCGGGCTACCCCGAGGGGCTGGTGGGCAACACCATTCCCCTGTCCGCACGCTTGATGGCCGTGGCCGATGTGTACGACGCGCTGATCTCCGTGCGCGTCTACAAGGAGGCGTTTCCCCACGATGTGGCCGTGGAAATCATCCGCGATGGCCGGGGCAGCCATTTCGATCCCGACATGGTGGATGCCTTCCTGGCGCTGTCCGAGGAATTTCGCGACATCGCCCAGCGCTTTGCCGATGGCGAGCAGGCGCTGCACGCCCGAGTGGACCGCATGGCCACGGACCTGCCCGCCGAGCACATCGAACTGACCGCACAAGACACCCCATCCTGAGGCATGCATCCTTCCAAGACCACCGTGCTGCTGGCCGAAGGCGCCAGCGCCATGCGCCAGGCCCTGGCCAGCCAGCTGCAGACCTTCGGCTTCGGCCAGGTGCTGCAAGCCCGTGACGGCACACGCGCCCTGCAGATGCTGCGCGCCGAACCCGTGCACGTGGTGATCTGCGACCTGGACATGCAGGGCATGGACGGCCTCACCATGCTCGAAGCCATGCGCGCCGACCCCAAGCTGGCCGGCCTGCCCTTCATCCTGATGTCGGGCGGGCTGGACCGCGACTCGGCCGCCCGGGCGATCCGGCTGGGCATCGGCGACCTGCTGGTCAAGCCCTTCACCGTGCGGCGGCTCATCGAGCGCATGCAGCGCGTGCTGCAGCGCGACGCGCAGGCACTGGTCTCCGCGCTGGCCCCACCGCCGCTGGAGCCCGTGCCCGAGCCCTCGGCCAGCGAACCCGAACGCGCCACCATCCTGGTGGTGGACGACACGCCCGACAACCTGCAACTGGTGGCCGGCCTGTTCCGCGACCGCTTCAAGGTCAAGATCGCGCACAACGGCGAGAAGGCCCTGTCCATCTGCCAGTCCGACGCGCCGCCGGACCTGATATTGCTCGACGTGATGATGCCCGGCATGGACGGCTTCGAGGTGGCGCGCCGCCTGCGCGAGCACCATGCCTCGGAATGCACCCCCATCATCTTCGTCACCGCGATGACAGACGAAGCCTCACGCCACCAGGGCCTGAGCCTGGGCGCCATCGACTACGTCTTCAAGCCCATCGAACCCGAGTTGCTGCGCCTGCGGGTCAGCAACCTCATGTACTACGTGGAGCACCGCAAGCAGCTGCAGAAGGATTTTGACCAGATGCACGAGAACAGCCGGCTGCAGGCGGAGGTGGAGCGGTTGCGGGCGGAGGTGAAAGGCCTGCGCGGCGGTTGAATGGGTGAGGTCAGGAAGGCGTGCGGCACGCCTGGCCGGTAGCGTTGAGCCCCAGCTTGCCCAGCAGCTGCACATCAGCCTCCACATCCGGGTTCCCCGTCACCAGCAGCTTGTCGCCATAGAAGATCGAATTGGCCCCGGCCATAAAGCACAGGGCCTGCACGGCCTCTCCCATCTGCTGGCGCCCGGCCGACAGGCGCACGCGGGCGCGCGGCATGGTGATGCGGGCCACGGCGATCATGCGCACGAAGTCCAATGGGTCGATGGGCTCGCTGTCGGCCAGCGGCGTGCCGGGCACGCGCACCAGGCTGTTGATGGGCACGGACTCGGGGTAGGGGTTGAGGTTGGCCAACTGGGCAATGAGCCCGGCGCGGTGAACGGGCGCCTCGCCCATGCCCACGATGCCGCCGCAGCACACGCTGATGCCGGCGCTGCGCACGTGCTGCAGGGTGTCGAGCCGGTCCTGGTAGGCGCGGGTGCTCACCACGTCGGTGTAGTACTCGGGGGCGGTATCGAGGTTGTGGTTGTAGTAGTCCAGCCCCGCGTCCTTGAGTGCCAGGGCCTGGTGCGATTCGAGCATGCCCAGGGTGGCGCAGGTCTGCAGGCCCAGGCCCTTGACGGCACCGATCAGCTCGCTCACCTTTTCGATGTCGCGGTCCTTGGGGGCGCGCCAGGCGGCCCCCATGCAAAAGCGCGTGGCGCCCGCGTCCTTGGCGGCCTGGGCGGCGCGCAGCACTTCGTCAACCGCCATCAGCTTCTCGGCCTTCACGCCGGTGTCGAACTCGGCCGCCTGCGGGCAGTAGCCGCAGTTTTCGGGGCAGCCACCGGTCTTCACCGAGAGCAGCGTGGCCAGCTCGATGTCGCCCTGGGGCCAGTGCTGGCGGTGCACGGTCTGGGCCTCGAACAGCAGGTCCATCAAGGGCTTGTCGAGCAGCGCCTGGATGGCCGCGACTGTCCATTCGCCACGCACCACCGGTGCGGAGACGGGGCGGTGCAGCTGGATCGGCTGGGGGGCGGAAAGTGCGGTGTTCACCATGGGTTCGGTCCTTTCATCAAGCGGATCAGGTGCCACACAAGGCGCCACCCCTGTACCTGTGGGAGCGAAGCCTCATGTTGCTATCACCATGATTTTGAATGAGGTTTTGGTTCAAATGCACCCTCATGGGTCACAAAAAGTGCCACTAAATTCTCGCGAACAACGTCGCTCATTTGCCCATGCATGAAGAGCGGCGAAGCCAGCAATTGGCAGATGTAGGTTGCATATTGAAGGCACTCGGAAATTCGTTGTCAGAACATGCCGCCTATGTTCAGCTTCGGCATCCAACACCCATGGCAGGGCATGCCGCATGCCTAGACGTTAGTGCAAGTTAGCGCGTTCCTGGCGCACGTTCGGCCAGCGCCAGAGCGCCCGCACCGGCCGCCAGGCACAGCAAGGCCAGCACATCTGCCACGACCACGCGCTGCAGGTGGGCGTTGAACCCGCCGGTGGACCAGGCCAGCCAGAGAAAGGAAACGACGCTGAAGCCCCCGAGGACCAGCGCCAGCCACTGCAAAGCGGGCTTGAACGCGGCCAGCACGCACACGCCACCCACGATGCCGAACAGCACGGCGCGGTGGCGCATCAGGATCAGAGCGCTTGGGTCGGAAGGCGCAGCCCCGTACAGGCGGGCCAGGTGCTCCGGCCCGAGCACGCCCGACAAGGGGATCAGATGGATGACGCCCACGACCAGCAAGGCCAAGGTGGTGAGGATACGCATGGGGCACAACTCCAGAAAGGGACGGAATGTCCCCGTTGTATCCCCCATCGGCATGTGGATCCATGACCCGCCAGGTCATGGGCGCACTGCTGGGTCAGCGCTTGAGCAGTTTCTCCAGCGCCTGGCGGATGGCGCCCGGCTTGTCCGCCGTGACCTCGAAGGCCGCGCAACTCGGGGCGCGCTCCACCTCGGGGCCCCGTGCGCCCGTCTGCGAGAACAGGCGTTCGCAGTCGCAGCGCAGCCGGGCCAGGGTCTGCCGGGTGCGGCGGTTCTTCACCTCGGCCACCCAGCAGCTGTCGGCGCAGCCGCAGGAGCGGTATTCCAGCGTTTCGCCAGGGTGCCCCCAGTCGAGTGGGTAGGTGCCTGTGCCACCCGCAGCCCAGAGAGTGGGACTTACCAGCGCAAACAGCAGCGCTGCTGCACTCCGGGCTCGCCCCATGAAGGCCATCGTCTACGGCAGGATCAGCCCAGTGCGGCGATCACTTCGGCCGGCGCCTGAACCAGCTCGATCAGCACGCCCTCGCCCGCAATCGGGAATTCGTCGTTGCTCTTGGGGTGCAAAAAGGTGATGTCATAGCCCGCAGCCCCCTTGCGGATGCCGCCCGGCGCAAAGCGCACGCCCTTGGCGGTGAGCCATTCCACCGCTTTTGGCAGGTCGTCGATCCACAGGCCGATGTGGTTGAGCGGCGTGGTGTGCACGGCGGGCTTCTTGTCGATGTCGAGCGGTTGCATGAGGTCCACCTCGACCTTCCAGGCGCCCTGCCCCATGGCCAGAATGTCCTCGTCCACGTTCTCGCGCTCGCTCTGGAAGGTGCCCGTCTGCGTGAGGCCCAGCATGTCCACCCACAGGGTCTTCATGCGCGCCTTGTCGGTGCCGCCGATGGCGACCTGCTGGATGCCCAGGACTTTGAAGGGGCGGGAGACGGCGGTATTCATGGCAGATCTTTCAAGAACAAGGGAATGGTTTCAGACTTCACCGAGGATCCAGCTGCTGGCCGTGGCAAAGTATTCGCGCAGCCAGGCGTTGTAGCGCAGGTAGAGCGGCGTGGGGGCCCCCGCCACCACGGATTGCGTGTAACCGATCTTGCGGGCGATGCGCTGGGCACGCACGGTGTGGAAGTCGCTGGTGACCACGGCCATGGGGCTGGTGAGTCCCAGGCCCTTGGCCTGCAGCAGCGGCAGGCTGTAGCGCAGGTTCAGCTCGGTGCTGGTACTGCGCTCTTCCTGCAGGATGCGCTCGGCGGCCATGCCCTGGGCGCGCAGGTAGTCGCCCATGATGCGGCCTTCGCTCGCGGTTTCGCCGAAATCCACCCCGCCCGAAACCACGACCCAGGCGGCGGGATGGGCGGCGGCCAGCTCGCGCGCCTTGTCCAGCCGCGCCCGCAAGGCCGGCGAGGGCTGGCCGTTGGGCGTGCCGCTGCCCAGCACGATGATGGCCTTCAGGGGCACATCGCCCGCCGCAGCGTTGAAAGCCTGCACTTGGCCGGCCAGCGCATTCCAGAACAGGGCGACGCTGGCAACCCAGGCCAGAAACAGCAGCCAGCCCGCGCGCCACGCGCGCCGCGTCCACCCTGCCCGGCCCAACCGGGCCTGCAGCGGGTGCCAGCCCCAGGTGAGCATGCACAGGGCCAGCCCCAATGCGCCGGGCACGGTGACGCCCATCGAGAACAAGCCCATGGACATCAGCACCAGGCCATCGGCCAGCAGCACGGCGCCCGCCAGCAGGCAGGCCAGGCGCAGCAGCGGCCAGCGCTCGCGTGGTCTGCTCGACCACTCATCCACCGTCACGAACACGGTTATGCGCGCCCTGGGTTCACACGAATTCCAGGATGACCTGGTCCACGGCCAGCGATTCGCCCTTGCCGGCGACGATCTTGCCCACCACGCCATCCTGCGCGGCAAAGAGGATGTTCTCCATCTTCATGGCCTCAATCACGGCCAGCTTCTCGCCAGCCTGCACCTTCTGGCCGGGCTGCACGGCCACGTCCACCAGCAAGCCGGGCATGGGCGAAAGCAAAAAGCGGCTCAGGTCCGGCGGCGCCTTGAAGGGCATGAGCTGGTGCAGGCGCGCACCCAGCGGCGAAAGCACCAGTGCATCGATCTGCGTGCCGTTGTGCGCGATGCGCAGCGCCAGCGGGTTCTTGCCCGGGCCGCGCTCGACCTGGGCGGTGAAGCCCAGGCCATTGCACTGCCCCTGCACGCGCACCTGGCCCAGCGTGGCCGAGCTGCTGATCTTGTAGCTCTTGTCTTCCACCATCACCGCGCTGGAGCCGGACTTGTCCTCGAAGTCCGTGACGGACACGGCGTGGTGCACGTTCTGGCCTTCGGCGCCCAGCGTGACCACGACGAACTGCTCTCCCACCTTGACCTCGTGGCCCGCCAACTGACCGCTGATGCCCGAGGCGCGCGCGCGGTAGCGCCGGTTCATGTAGGCGGCCAGCGCCATCAGGAACAGCGGGTCTTCGTGCGGCACGTCCTCGGCGGCAAAACCCTGGCTGTAGTTCTCGGCAATGAAACCGGTGTTGAAGTCGCCCGAGACGAACTTCGGGTGCGCCAGCAGCGCCGCCTGGAAAGGGATATTGCTGCTGATGCCGCGGATCACGAAGCCGTTGAGCGCCGCGCGCATCTTGTGGATGGCGTCGTCGCGGTCGGTGCCGTGCACGATGAGCTTGGCGATCATCGAGTCGTAGAACATGGGGATCTCGCCGCCCTCGTACACGCCGGTGTCCACGCGCACGCCCAGCTTCTTGCTGGTGTCGGACTGGAACATGGTTTCCTCCGGCGGCTGAAAGCGCACCAGGCGCCCCGTGCTCGGCAGGAAGTTGCGGAACGGGTCTTCGGCGTTGATGCGGCACTCGATGGCCCAGCCGTCGCGCTTCACGTCGGCCTGGGTCAGCGGCAGCGGCTCGCCGGCGGCCACGCGGATCATCAGCTCCACCAGGTCCAGGCCGGTGATGCACTCCGTCACCGGGTGCTCCACCTGCAGGCGGGTGTTCATCTCCAGGAAGTAGAAGTCCTGGTCCTTGCCGACCACGAACTCCACCGTGCCGGCGCTCTGGTACTTCACGGCCTTGGCCAGTTGCACCGCCTGCTCGCCCATGGCCTTGCGCGTGGCATCGGTGATGAAGGGCGAAGGCGCCTCTTCGATCACCTTCTGGTGGCGGCGCTGGATGGAGCACTCGCGCTCGTTCAGGTAGATCACGTTGCCCTGGCTGTCGCCCAGCACCTGGATCTCGATGTGGCGCGGCTGCTGCACGAACTTCTCGATGAAGATGCGGTCGTCGCCAAAGCTGTTGCGTGCCTCGTTCTGGCAACTGGTGAAGCCCTCGAAGGCCTCCTTGTCGTTGAACGCCACGCGCAAGCCCTTGCCGCCGCCGCCGGCCGAGGCCTTGATCATGACGGGGTAGCCGATGCCCTTGGCGATCTCCACCGCCTGCTCGGGGCCGCTGATGGCGTCGTTGTAGCCCGGGATGGTGTTGACCTTGGCCTCGTTGGCCAACTTCTTGGAGGCAATCTTGTCGCCCATGGCGGCAATCGAATGCGCCTTGGGGCCGATGAAGGCGATGCCCTCGTCCTCGCAACGCTTGGCAAAAGCCTCGTTCTCCGACAGGAAGCCGTAGCCCGGGTGGATGGCCTGCGCGCCGGTCTGTTTGGCCGCCGCAATGATCCTGTCGGCCAGCAGGTAGCTTTCGCGGCTCGGCGCCGCGCCGATGCGCACGGCCTCGTCGGCCAGCTTCACGTGGCGCGCCTCCCTGTCGGCGTCGGAGTACACAGCCACGGTGGCAATGCCCATTTTCTTCGCCGTAGCGATGACCCGGCACGCGATTTCGCCGCGGTTGGCGATCAGTATTTTGGTGAACATGGTGAGTTTTCTTTTCTAGGACGACGACCTGGAACTGTTGGTGGCAGTACCGCTCACAGAGGGATGTTGCCGTGCTTGCGCCAGGGGTTCTCGAGCTTCTTGTCGCGCAGCATGACCAGGCTGCGGCAGATGCGCTTGCGCGTTTCGTGCGGCAGGATCACGTCGTCGATGAAGCCGCGCGCGCTGGCCACGAAGGGGTTGGCAAAGCGCTCCTTGTACTCGGCCTCGCGGGCTGCCAGCTTCACCGGGTCGTTCTTGTCCTCGCGGAAGATGATCTCCACCGCGCCCTTGGCGCCCATCACGGCGATCTCGGCGTTGGGCCAGGCCAGGTTCACGTCGCCGCGCAGGTGCTTTGAGCTCATCACGTCGTAGGCGCCGCCATAGGCCTTGCGCGTGATGACGGTGATCTTGGGCACCGTGCATTCGGCGTACGCATACAGCAGCTTGGCGCCGTGCTTGATGATGCCGCCGTACTCCTGGCTGGTGCCGGGCATGAAGCCGGGCACGTCCACGAAGGTGACCACGGGGATGTTGAAGGCATCGCAAAAGCGCACGAAGCGCGCGGCCTTGATGGAGCTCTTGATATCGAGGCACCCTGCCAGCACCAGCGGCTGGTTGGCGACGATGCCCACGGTCTGGCCTTCCATGCGCGCCAGGCCGATCACGATGTTCTTGGCGTAGTCGGGCTGCAGCTCGAAGAAGTCGCCGTCGTCCACCACCTTGGCGATCAGCTCCTTCATGTCGTAGGGTTTGTTGGCGTTCTCGGGCACAAGGGTGTCGAGGCTGCGGTCCATGCGGTCGGCCGGGTCGTTGCTGGGGCGCACGGGCGCCTTCTCGCGGTTGTTCAGCGGCAGGTAGTTGTACAGGCGGCGCAGCATCATCAGCGCCTCCACGTCGTTCTCGAAGGCCATGTCGGCCACGCCGCTGCGCGTGGTGTGGGTGCCGGCGCCGCCCAGCTCCTCGGCCGTGACTTCCTCGTGCGTCACGGTCTTGACCACCTCGGGGCCGGTCACGAACATGTAGCTCGAATCCTTGACCATGAAGATGAAGTCCGTCATGGCCGGCGAGTACACGGCGCCGCCGGCGCAGGGGCCCATGATCATGCTGATCTGCGGGATCACGCCGCTGGCCAGCACGTTCTTCTGGAACACGTCGGCATAGCCGCCCAGCGAGGCCACGCCCTCCTGGATGCGCGCGCCGCCCGAGTCGTTGATGCCGATGACCGGGGCGCCGACCTTCATGGCCTGGTCCATCACCTTGCAGATCTTCTCGGCATGCGTCTCGCTCAGGGCACCGCCGAAGACGGTGAAGTCCTGGCTGAAGACGAACACCAGGCGGCCATTGATCATGCCGTAGCCGGTGACCACGCCATCGCCGGGGATCTTGTTGTCCTCCATGCCGAAGTCGGTGCAGCGGTGCTCGACGAACATGTCCCACTCTTCGAAGGTGTTGTCGTCCAGCAGCAGCTCGATGCGCTCGCGCGCCGTGAGCTTGCCCTTGGCGTGCTGCGCATCGATGCGCTTTTGCCCGCCGCCCAGGCGCGCCAGGGCGCGCTTCTTCTCCAGTTGCTCCAGGATGTCTTGCATGGTCGCTCTTTCGGTGAAATGGCTGTGGTGATTACGGTGTATCGGTATGGGACGCTGCCAGCAGGGTGCGCGCAGCAGTGGATGCCGCGATGCGCCCCGCGGCCACGTCGGCCTGCAGCGCGGGCAGCAGGCCGCGCACCTGTGGATGCTGGCGAAACGCCTGCTTGAGCCCGGCGTCGATGCGCTCCCACATCCAGGCCAGCGACTGCTTTTCGCGGCGCAGGGCCAGGCGGCCGTTGTCCGTCTGCTGGGTGCGGAACTGGGTGACGGCATCCCAGAAGCCGTCCACGCCCTGCCCCAGCAGCGCGCTGATCTGCACCACGCGCGGCTGCCACAGGGCGCCGTGCGTGGCATGGTCGGGGTTGCCGTGCATGCCCAGCAGGCGCAGGCTCGAGGTGATCTGCGCCTGGGCCCGCGTGGCAGCGTTCTTGTCGATGTCGGCCTTGTTGATGGCCACCAGGTCGGCGATCTCCATCACGCCCTTCTTGATGGCCTGCAGGTCGTCGCCCGCATTGGGCAGCTGCAGCAGCACGAACATGTCGGTCATGCCGGCCACGGCGATCTCGCTCTGGCCCACGCCCACGGTCTCGACCATGACCACGTCGTAGCCTGCGGCCTCGCAGACCAGCATGGCCTCGCGCGTCTTTTCGGCCACGCCGCCCAGGGTGCCGCTCGACGGGCTGGGGCGGATGTAGGCCTCCTCGCGCATCGACAACTGCTCCATGCGCGTCTTGTCGCCCAGGATGGAGCCGCCCGACACCGTGCTCGACGGATCGATGGTGAGCACCGCCACGCGGTGCCCGCGGTTGATGAGGAACAGGCCCAGCGCCTCGATGAAGGTGGACTTGCCCACGCCCGGCACGCCGCTGATGCCCAGGCGGAAGGCCTTGCCCGTGTACGGCAGCAGCGCGGTAAGCAGTTCGTCCCCTTGCGCTCGGTGGTCAGTGCGGGTGGATTCGAGCAGGGTGATGGCCTTGGCCATGGCGCGGCGCTGCACGGGCTGGGTGCCGTGCAGAATGCCATCGAACCATGTGCTGGAAGGAGGCTTCAGGTCGGCCAAAGGCAGGGGCGCGTTCATTCCACAGCCTCCCCGGCCCGCCACTCGTAGTGCACGTCCACATCCTCCTGGCCGGTCTGCACGAAGCCGTGGCGCAGGTAGAAGCGGTTGGCATTGCTGTGCTTGAGCGCCGTCACGTGCAGCACGGCGCCTTCGCGGCGCGCACGGTTTTGCACGCTGGCCAGCACGGCGGCGCCGATGCCGCTGCCCTGCCAGTCGGGGTGCAGGTACAGATGCTGCAGCCGCAGGGTTCCCGCCCCTTCGGGCAGCACCGTGACGAAGCCCATGCGCTGGCCACCGGGCGAGGCCAGGTGCTGCATGTGCTCCGGGGTGAAGGCGGCGCGCAGGCGCTCCCGCGAGCGCTCGGGCGTGTAGCGGCCCACGCGCTCCAGGCTCTCGCGCATGGCGGCGGTGCGCAGCGCCAGCATGGGCTCGAAGTCGTCTTCGGCAACGGGGTGCAGCACGAACACGGGCGCGCTCATCGGTCGATCTCCGTACGGCCCCTGGTCTGGCGCACGCTCATGCGGCAATGGCCTTGCGGATCTGTTCGAGCACGTCCTTGGCGCTGGCCGGGATGGGCGTGCCCGGTCCGTAGACGCCCTTGACGCCGGCCTCGTACAGAAAATCGTAGTCCTGCGCCGGGATCACGCCGCCGACAAAGACGATGATGTCGTCCGCCCCCTGGTCCTTGAGCGACTGGATGATGGCCGGCACCAGGGTCTTGTGGCCGGCGGCCAGCGTGCTCACGCCCACGGCGTGCACGTCGTTCTCGATGGCCTGGCGCGCGCATTCCTCGGGGGTCTGGAACAGCGGGCCCATGTCCACGTCGAAGCCCAGGTCTGCAAAGGCCGTGGCCACCACCTTGGCGCCGCGGTCGTGGCCGTCCTGGCCGAGCTTGGCGATCATCACGCGCGGGCGGCGGCCTTCGGCCTCGGCAAAATCGCTGATCTCGCTCTTGAGTTTGTCCCAGCCCTCGGCCGAGTCATAGGCAGCAGCGTACACACCGGTCACCTTTTGCGTATCGGCGCGGTGGCGCCCGTAGATCTTTTCGAGCGCGTCCGACACCTCCCCCACCGTGGCGCGCAGGCGCACGGCCTTGATGGCCAGGTCCAGCAGGTTGCCCTCGCCGGTTTCGGCGGCCGAGGTGAGCACGTCGAGCGCTTCCTGCACCTTGGCCGTGTCGCGCTTGGCGCGGATGTCCTTGAGGCGCGCGATCTGGCCGTCGCGCACCATCACGTTGTCGATCTGCAGGATGTCGACCGGGTCTTCCTTTTGGAGCTTGTACTTGTTGACGCCGACGATCACGTCCTTGCCGCTGTCGATGCGCGCCTGCTTCTCGGCGGCGGCGGCCTCGATCTTGAGCTTGGCCCAGCCGCTGTCCACGGCCTGCGTCATGCCGCCCATGGCCTCGACTTCTTCGATGATCTTCCAGGCGGCATCCATCATGTCCTGCGTGAGCTTTTCCATCATGTAGCTGCCGGCCCAGGGGTCGACCACGTTGGTGATGTGCGTCTCTTCCTGGATGATGAGCTGCGTGTTGCGCGCGATGCGCGAGGAGAACTCGGTGGGCAGGGCAATGGCTTCGTCCAGCGCATTGGTGTGCAGGCTCTGCGTGCCGCCGAACACCGCCGCCATGGCCTCGATGGTGGTGCGCACGATGTTGTTGTAGGGGTCCTGCTCGGTCAGGCTCCAGCCGCTGGTCTGGCAGTGGGTGCGCAGCATCAGGCTCTTGGGGTTCTTGGCGCCGGTCTCCTTCATGATGCGGCACCACAGCAGGCGCGCCGCGCGCATCTTGGCCACTTCGAGGTAGAAGTTCATGCCGATGGCCCAGAAGAACGACAGCCGGCCGGCGAACTCGTCCACGTCCAGGCCCGAAGCGATGGCGGTCTTCACGTACTCCTTGCCGTCGGCCAGCGTGAAGGCCAGTTCCAGCGCCTGGTTGGCGCCTGCCTCCTGCATGTGGTAGCCGGAGATCGAGATGGAGTTGAACTTCGGCATGTTGCGTGCCGTGTAGCCGATGATGTCGCCGATGATGCGCATGCTCGGCTTGGGCGGGTAGATGTAGGTGTTGCGCACCATGAACTCTTTCAGAATGTCGTTCTGAATGGTTCCGCTCAACTGGTCCTGGCTCACGCCCTGCTCTTCCGCCGCCACCACGTAGCCCGCCAGCACGGGCAGTACGGCACCGTTCATGGTCATCGAGACGGACACCTTGTCCAGCGGAATCTGGTCGAACAGGATCTTCATGTCCTCCACCGAATCGATGGCCACGCCGGCCTTGCCCACGTCGCCGGTCACGCGCGGGTGGTCGCTGTCGTAGCCACGGTGGGTGGCCAGGTCGAACGCCACGCTCACACCCTGCCCGCCGGCGGCCAGCGCCTTGCGGTAGAAGGCGTTGGATTCCTCGGCCGTGGAAAAGCCCGCGTACTGGCGGATGGTCCAGGGCCGCACCGCGTACATGGTGGCCTGGGGGCCGCGCAGGTAGGGCTCGAAGCCCGGCAAGGTGTTGGCGTATGGCAGGTCGGCCGTGTCCGCCGCGGTGTACAGCGGCTTGACGGTGATGCCGTCGGGCGTGACCCAGTTCAGCGCATTGACATCGCCACCCGGCGCCGACTTGGCAGCGGCTTTCGCCCAGGCCTCGAGCGAGGCGGCAGCGAATTCAGGGGGGCTGTGGGGGGGCGTGGCACTCATGGCGAAGCGGTCTCCGAGGAAGCGTTGGACGTTGTCAGGGCTGTTCCCGATGTGGCGGCAAGTTTACATCATTCATAATTATTGATTCAAAATATTCTTCGCAGCTTACAATCCACCCATGTCTGCACTGACCCTCACGCCCCGCGCCCTGTACGAAGAAGTGGCTGAGCAACTGCGCCAGCGCATCTTCCGCCGCGAGCTGGAGCCCGGCAGCTGGATCGACGAGCTCAAGATCGCCGAGGAGTTCGGCATCAGCCGCACGCCCCTGCGCGAGGCGCTCAAGGTGCTGGCGGCCGAAGGCCTGGTCACGATGAAGGTGCGCCGTGGCGCCTATGTGACGGAGATGTCGGACAAGGACCTGCGCGACGTCTACCACCTGCTCAGCCTGCTGGAGAGCGACGCCGCCGCCGTGGTGGCCACCAGCGCCACCCCGGCGCAGCTGCAGGAGCTGCAGGCCCTGCATGCCGAGCTGGAGGCCGCAGCCGGCGAGCGCGAGCGCTTCTTTGCCGTGAACGAGCGCTTTCACATGCGGGTGCTGGAGCTGGCCGACAACCGCTGGCGCAGCCAGATGGTGGCCGACCTGCGCAAGGTGATGAAGCTCAACCGCCACAACTCGCTGCTCAAGCAGGGCCGCATCGAGGATTCGCTGAACGAACACCGCGCGGTGATGGCCGCCCTGGCCCGGCGCGATGGCGCCGCCACGGCCCAGGCCATGCAGGCCCACTTCGCCCAGGGGCTGGAAGCAGCGGCCTGATACGGATTTGCCTTCAACCGTCTAACTTCGTTGGTCCGCCTTGCCGTGCTACAGCACTGTCTGCGGCTTCCCGCCTAGTTATACGGTTGAATGCAAATCCGTATGACGCCCTCCCGGCACCTGCTGCTCGGTCAACCTTCTGCCATTTCCACCCGGTTGCGCCCCCTGCGCTTGGCGGCGTACAGCGCATCGTCGGCGCGGCGCAGCATCTGGTCCAGGCTGGCATCGCCATCTGCCTGCGCCGCGATACCCGCAGAAATGGTGATCGGCAACGATGTCCCACCCGTGGTGAACGGCGTGCCCGCCACGGCCAGGCGCAGCCGCTCTCCGGCCGCATGGGCGTCGCCATGCTGGGCCACGTCCAGCAGCACCACGAACTCTTCTCCCCCGTGGCGGGCCACGAAGTCCAGCCCGCGCGCCGAGGCCTGCAGTTGCCCGGCCACATGCTGCAGGGCCCTATCGCCCACCTCGTGCCCGTGGCCATCGTTGATGGCCTTGAAGTGGTCCACGTCGATCAGTGCCAGGGCCAGGCGGCTGCCGCCCTGGCGTGCCGTGGCAAAGCGCTTCGCGCCTTCGGCGAGCAAGGTGCGGCGGTTGGCCAGGCCCGTCAGGTAGTCGGTGGCAGCGGCCAGCTCCCACTGGCGGCCGATGCGCTGCGAGCACATGAACAAGAAGGCCGTGGTGCCCACCACGGGCAACAGGGCCGTGACCAGCGGGCTGGCCGCGTTGATCCAGGCGCCCTCGCCGGTGATGTCGAACGACGGCCCCACGCGCCGCACCAGGAAGTACGCGGCGCGAAAGGCCACGAACAGGCCGACCAGAAAAAACAGGCCCGCCAGCGCCCTGCGGCTGCGCGCCCGCTCCCCGGTGCCACCCCGCACCAGCTGCAGGGTGCCAGCCATCAGCACGAAAGCCACCACGCCTGACAGCAGTAGGATGCGGCTGGGCGTATCGGGCCGCACCCCCGCGAACCACACCACGCCGCCAATGCCCGCCACGGCCGGCAGCAGCATCCACCAGCGGTCCGGCACGCCATCGAACTGGCGCAGCGCACGCCAGTAGCCCGTGCAGCCGAGCATCACCATGCCATTGGCCATGGGCGAGACCAGGCCCAGGGGCAATTCGTACTGCACGGCATACAGCACGGCGCTGCCTGCCAGCAGCAAGGTGGCGATGCGCCAGGTTTCGGCACAGGGCTGCAGCGACACCGGCAAGTCCTTGTGCATGAAACCCAGCACCGCACCATTGGCCAGCATCATCAGCGTCGCGACGATAAAGATGGTGATGGGATCCATGGACCGAAGGGGGCGCGGGCAGGCAGGACGCAGCTGTGGCAGTGGAGGGATTGTGGCCGACCGGGGCCCGCCCCCGGAGGACTCTTTGGCGCGCGAAACAAAGAAGCACAGCTTGTGCCGCCCGGATGGGTATGATTCCGCGGGTTTTCCCCAGGGTGGTGCAGCATGGCACCACCTTGGCACGGCGCACGCCGCCCCGGCACCCAACCATCCGATGACCTCTTCCCTTCCCGACATCGGCAGCGTCCAGACGCTGCCCCAGCTTCTCTCGTGGCGCGCCAGCCTGACGCCCGACGCCCCTGCCTTTCGCGCCTTCGATGCCGCCAGCCAGGCCTGGCTGACCTGGACCTGGGCCGAGACCGCCGCCCATGTGGCCCGCTGGTCGCGGGCCCTGGTGGCCCTGCAATTGCCGGCCGGTGCCCGCGTGGCCATCCTGCTGCCCAATGGCCTGGACGCCATGTGCGCCGACCAGTCCACCCTGGCCAGCAGTTGCGTACCCGTGCCGCTGCACGCCATCGACAACCCCGGCAGCATCGCCTACATCCTGGCCGACTGCGAGGCGTCGATGCTCATCGTGGGCAGTGCCCAGCAGTGGGAGAAGATCCGCGCCGCGGGCACCGACTTCCCCGCACTGCGGGCGGTGATCGTGACCGACACGGACGCCTCGTTCAAGGCCAGCGCTCCCAGCGCGCACAGCCCCGCCGTGGGCTCGCTTGCGCAATGGCTTGAAGGCGCAGCCCAGGCGGTGGAACAGGCCCCGCCGCAGGCCCCCGGCCCCGAAGACCTGGCCGCCATCGTCTACACCTCGGGCACCACCGGCAAGCCCAAGGGCGTGATGCTCACGCACCGCAACGTGGTGAGCGACGTGAAGGCCGTGCTCGAGCGCATCGCCCCCACGGTGGACGACGTGTTCCTGTCCTTTTTGCCGCTGTCGCACACCTTCGAGCGCACTGGCGGCTACTACCTGCCGATTGCGGCCGGCAGTTGCGTGGCCTATGCCCGCTCGGTGCAGCAATTGGCCGAGGACCTGCAGACTATTCGCCCCACGGTGCTGGTCTCGGTGCCACGCATCTACGAGCGCATCCACGCCAAGCTGCTCGAAAAGCTCTCGCCATCGCCCTGGAAGATGCAGCTCTACGAGGCCGCCCAGGCCCGCGGCTGGCAGCAGTTCTGCGCCGCGCAGGGGCTGGCCCGGCCCGAAGACGACCAAGCCGGCGGCTGGATGGCCGTCCTGCCCTGGGGCCTGCTCCAGGCCCTGGTGGCCAAGCCCCTGCTGGCCCAGTTCGGCGGCCGCGTGCGCGTGGCCGTGAGCGGCGGCGCGCCGCTGTCGCCCACCATCGCCAAGTGCTTTCTGGGCCTGGGCCTGCCGCTGGTGCAGGGCTACGGCATGACCGAGACGGCGCCGGTGGTGTCGGTGAACTCGCTCCAGGACAACGACCCGGCCTGCGTGGGGCGCGCCCTGCCCGGCGTGGAGGTGCGGATCGGCGAGAACCGCGAGCTGCAGGTGCGCGGCCCCATCGTGATGCAGGGCTACTGGAAGCGCCCCGAGGACACGGCACGCATTCTGTCGGCCGATGGCTGGTTGGGCACGGGCGATCAGGCCGACATCGTGGACGGGCGCATCTTCATCCGCGGCCGCATCAAGGAGATCATCGTCACCTCCACCGGTGAGAAGGTGCCCCCGGGCGACCTGGAACTGGCCCTGCTGGCCGACCCGCTGCTGGAGCAGGCCTTCGTGGTGGGCGAGAACCGCCCCTTCATCGCCTGCGTGGCCGTGCTCAAGCGCGACGAGTGGCAGCGCCTGGCCGGCGACCTGGGCCTGGCCGCAGCCGACCCCGAGAGCCTGAACCACCCTGCCGTGCACCGCGCCGTGCTGGCGCGCATCGAAAAGAGCACGGCCAGCTTCGCGCGCTATGCCGTGCCGCGCGCCGTGCACCTGACGCTGGCGCCCTGGAGCATCGAGAACGGCTTCATGACGCCCACGCTCAAGCTCAAGCGCGCCCCGCTCATGGTGCACTTCGGGCAGGCCATTGAGGGCATGTACCAGCAAAAACCAGGGGCGCGCTGAACCGGGACCGTGCGGACCTGGCCCCTGGGGTTGTAGACTTGCGCCATGATTTCTCGGCGCTTGCCATGCACCGTTGCCGCCCTGGTTTGTGCTGCGGGTGCCTCCCTGGCGCAGGACACCGCCGCACAGCGCGCTGCCCAGCTGCAGGCCGCCGTTGATACGGCCCTGCCCACCAAGGGATTCAGCATCTGGACCAGCGCCAAAGGTGACCTCGACGGTGATGGGATCGCGGACCTGGCGGCGGTGGTGGTCAACCTCTCCGGGGAAGGCCCGCGCGAGGAACGGCTTCTGGTGCTGGCCGGCACGCCGGGCGGCGGCTACACCCCGCTTTCCGTCTCTGGACAGTTCTGCGAGGCAAACAAGGGCTACAACCTTGAGATCACCGCGACCTCCCTCTTGGTCCAGGGGGTCTGGCGCGCTGAATCTTCGGGCATGGACAGCTTCACGATGCAGTTCCGCTACAACCCCAAGCTCCGGGATTTCGAGCTCATCGGCAGGGAAGACCTGGCGGAGAACTACGACGCCCGATCGTCCTACCGGGCCAGCGTCAACTACCTGGCCAAGGTCGCCATTTACACCCGCATTGCCGGCAAGAAGCGCAAGGACCTGAAGGCGCCGCTCAAGCAGCCTGCCGTCCTGCGCCTGCGCGGATTCAATTGTGGGGATGAGAGCCCCATGGACCCGTTGGTCTACATCAACGAGGACTTCACCGTCCGCAGGTAGTGCACGGGGGAAGAACTCAGTCCTCGACCGAGTAGAAGTACGACAGCCGCTGCTGCGGATTGAGCCAGTCGAGCACCTCGGCAGGCAACGTGGACGGCCGGATCGCTTCGGCCACGCGGATGTCGGGCTCGGTGTGCAGCTCCACCAGCGGCGCCTCGTCCTTGGAGATTTCGGGGGTGTAGACCAGCACCTGGGGGCGCAGGGCCTCGGGCCCCGGGGCCACCACCAGCGCCAGCGCGCCATCGGTGAGCTGGACCACCGTGCCCGGCGGGTACACGCCCAGCAGCTTGATGAGCGAACTGAGCAGTGCCGGGTCGTGCTGGCCCGATTCGTTCTTGAACATGTGCGCCAGCGCCTCGGCCGGCATCAGCGGCTCGACGTCGCGGGCCTCGGGCGAGCACAAGTTGTCATACCGGTTGACCAGCGCCAGGATCAGCGCCAGGCGCTGGGTTTCGCGCTGGCCGCGCGGCCAGCCCGAACCATCGGCCGCCTCGTGGTGGCTGGCGATGCAGGCCAGCGCCTCCTTGCTGAAGGCGCCCGAGTCTGACGCCAGCTGGGTGCTGTACATCACATGCTGGCGCACGAACTCCTCCTCGTGGCGCTTGCGCCGGGAGGTCTTGAACAGCTGCGGCGGCACCTTGGACTTGCCCACGTCGTGCGCCAGCGCCGCCATGGCCAGGTCGGCCAGTTCGCGCTCGGCAAGGCCGGCCTTCTTGCCCACCAGCATGCACAGGGTGAGCACGTTCAGCGCGTGGAACTGCGGCCCCTGGTCCTTCTTGTCGCCCAGCAGGTGCAGCAGCACCTCCTTGCTCTGGGCAATGCGGGCCGCCGTCTCGCCCGACAGGTCGGCCAGGATCCGGCCCGCCGCCTTGGGCGAGCGCGTGAGCGTGAGCAGCGCCTCCCGGGTCTGTCGCGCGGCGTCCTCCCAGGCCCGGTCGGCGCGCGCCGCGGCGTCTCGCTGGCGCTGGCGCTTTTCCTTTTTGGCCTGGTCACGCTGGCGCACCTCGGCGGCCAGGGCGGCCTGCCCGTCGGCGTGCTCCGGCTCCGGTGGGTGCGCGGCCACGGGCACCAGGGGCAGCGGCTGCGCCGTGCTCCGGTCCGGGTGGTGGTACAGCTGGCCCTCGATGCCCAGGGACTGGATCACCGCCACATCCTTCGCCGTGCGGACCATGAAGCGGTTGGCGATGAAGGGGTGCTCGTCCCAGCGCATGTCGAGCCAGACGTACAGGCCGGCGGTGAGTTGGGACGGGGCGATCGCTACGGCGATACCGGGGTTCTTCCACATGCAGGCGATTCAAAGAAAGAAATGGCTGATTCGGCCCCGGCGGCGTTCGCAGCACCGGATGCGGCTCCCCCATACTAAAGACAATGCGCGGCCATGTGCGTCAACAGAGTGCAAATTCGCGCAGAGGAACGCCTGTCTCGGGCCTCGGAAGCCCCTGAACCAATATATTGACCCAAGACCTGAGAAAATGCAGGCCGGCACCTCTTTGGAGCCCCTCGCCCTTGCAACACCGGTTTCTCGCCTTGGAAAACAGCCCCACCTCCCCTGCCGCCGCTCCTCCAGCCATCTTCAGCCCCTGGCGCATGTCCGTGGCCCCGATGATGGACTGGACGGACCGCCATTGCCGCTATTTCCACCGGCTGCTGACGCGCCAGACCCTGCTCTACACCGAGATGGTGAACGCGGGCGCCATCATCCATGGCGGTACGGAGCGGCACCTGCGCTTCAATGCCGAGGAGCACCCTGTGGCACTGCAGCTGGGCGGCAACGAGCCCGACCGGCTGGCAGAGGCTGCGCGGCTCGGTGCGCAATGGGGCTATGGCGAGATCAACCTGAACTGCGGCTGCCCGAGCGACCGGGTGCAGCGCGGTGCCTTCGGTGCCAGCCTGATGAAGGCGCCCCAGCTGGTGGCCGATGGCGTGAAGGCCATGAAGGATGTGGTGGACGTGCCCGTGACGGTCAAGCACCGCATCGGCATCGACAAGGGCGAAGACTACGGCTTCGTGCGCGATTTCGTGGGCACGGTGGCCGATGCGGGCTGCTCGGTGTTCATCGTGCATGCGCGCAATGCCTGGCTGCAGGGCCTGTCGCCCAAGGAGAACCGCGACATCCCGCCGCTGCGCTACGAGGTGGTGCACCAGCTCAAGGCCGATTTCCCGCACCTGACGATTGCCATCAACGGCGGCATCCAGGCCGACGAGGTGGTGCACGGGCAACTGGCACGCCTGGACGGCGTGATGATCGGCCGCGAGGCCTACCACAACCCCTGGTGGCTGGCCCGCTGGGACCAGCTCTACTACGGCGGCGAGCCCTGCACCCTGACGCGCGAGGAGGTCGAGCTGGCCATGGTGGACTACATGGAGCGTGAGGCCGCGCTGCACGGCACGCCCTGGCCGCACATCGCCCGCCACATGCTGGGTCTGCGCCATGGCCTGCGCGGGGCACGTCTGTGGCGCCAGGTCTGGAGCAACCACCTGCTCAAGGACCGGCCCGCACGCGAGGTGCATGCCCTGGCACTGGCCACCACCCTGATCCCGGAACCCGTCTAAGACCGTAAATAGGTTTTCAGCCAGCCATCCAGCGGCTCCGGCCGGTAGAACAGGTAGCCCTGCAGGCATTCGCAGTGGCTGGCCACGAGGAAGTCGGCCTGGGCACGGGTTTCCACCCCTTCGGCCACCACGCGCAGGCCCAGGTGGCGCGCCACCGAGATGATGGACTGCACGATGGCCGTGTCGCTCGGGTCGCCGGGCGTGTCCTGCACGAAGCTCTTGTCGATCTTGAGCTCGTACAGCGGCAGCCGCTTGAGGTAGGCCAGGCTCGAATAGCCCGTGCCGAAGTCGTCGATGGAAAAGCGCACCCCGAGCTGCACCAGCTCCGTCATGCGGGCGATGGTGTCGTCCAGGTTCTCGATGAGCAGGCTTTCGGTGACCTCCAGGATCAGGCATGACGGCGTGGCCCCGGTCTGGGCCAGCACGTTGCGCACGCGCTCGACGAAGTCGTCCTGCCGGAACTGGCGCTGGCTGACGTTGACCGAGATCGACAGCGGCTCCCCCACGCCGCCCCGGGCCAACCGGGCGGCCTGCAGCTGTGCAATCGCATCGCAGGCTTTCTCGATCATCCACGCGCCCATGGGCAGTATCAGCGCCGAGGACTCGGCGATGGGGATGAAGCGCGCCGGCGGCACGCTGCCGCGCACCGGGTGGCTCCAGCGCATGAGCAGCTCGCCGCCCACCACCACGCCCTGCGCATCCACCTGCGGCTGCACGAATGCGGCCAGTTGCCCTTCGGCCATGGCCTTCTTGAGGTCCTGCTCCATCGCCAGGCGCTCCTGCACGTCGGCCTGCATGGCGGCCTCGTAGAAGCGGATGCGGTTGCGGCCCAGGTCCTTGGCACGGTACATGGCCGTGTCCGCCTCGCGCAGCAGGTCTTCAACGCCCTCCTCCCGCTTGGGAAACAGCGTGATCCCCAGGCTGCCCGTGCTGCTGTAGAGGTGGGTGTCGATGGCGTAGGGCTGCTCCAGCGCCTCGCGCACGCGCTCGGCCACCTGCAGGGCCTGCCGCCCTGCGGTGGACATGTCGGTTGCGATGCCCTGCAGCAGCAGCACGAACTCATCGCCCCCCAGGCGCGCCACGGTGTCGCCGGGGCGCAGCAGGTGCGTCAGGCGCTGGGTGACCTCCACCAGCAAGCGGTCGCCCAGGGAGTGGCCGCGCGCGTCGTTGATCTGCTTGAAATTGTCCAGGTCCACATACAGCAGCGCCCCGACCTGGCCACTGCGGCGTGCGGCGGCCAGGGCCAGCCCCAGGCGGTCGAGCAGCATGCGGCGGTTGGGCAGGCCCGTGAGGGCATCGAAGTAGGCCAACTGGTGCGTGCGCTCCTGCGCCACCCTGCGCTCGGTGACGTCGCGGGCCAGCGCCACGAAGCGCGGGCCGGCGCCCGGGTTGGCGCTGTCCTTGCGGGCCACGGACAGCTCGAACCAGTGGGTGCGCCCCTCCAGCTCCAGGTGGAACTGGTGGCCCGCCGAGTAGCCATTCTGAAGCGCGGCCTGCACGGCAGCCAGGCTGCCGGCCGCCTCGCCGGGCGGCACGATGTCCTGCAGCCGGTGGCCCACAAAGCGCTCGGGCGCCAGCACCGGCAGCTGCAGGCGCGCCGAGCGGCAATGGTGGATGCGGCCCTGCGCGTCCAGCTCGAACAGCAGGTCGGGTATGGCGTTGAGCGTGCTTTCCAGGTCATCGCGCGTGCCGCGCAGCTCGGCCGTCATGCGGCGTGCCAGTGCCATGGCGCGCTCCCGCCCGGTGGCCAGGACCCAGGCGAACCAGCCCAGCAGCAGGCTCACGAATACCCCCATCACCGCCACCAGGTAGTAGCCGTCGTCGTCATGGCGCAGATCGAATGCGGGCAAGGGCGCCATCACCAGAGTCCAGCTGCGTCCGCCGACCTCCAGGCGCCGCTGGATCGGTAGCGCGCCGCGCGCCAGGGCTTGCGACTGCAGCCCTGCGTCGCCGTACAGCCGGGCTTCGGGCGTGGGATCTACGCCATCGTAGATGGCCAGGGCAATGTCGGGGTCGAACTCACGCGCCAGCCCCTGGACCACGTCACCCACCCGGAATGGGGCGGCCACCCACCCCCGGATCGCGTGGCGGCGGGTGGGCAGGGACTCGGCCTCCAGGCCCGGGGCGTACACCGGCAGGAACATGCCCAGCTCGCCCTGCAGAGTACTGCCCGGCGCGAAGGCCCCGAGCAGCCCCGACAGGGCCAGCCGGCCGGTGTCGCGCGCGCGCCCGAGCGCCTCGCGCGCTGCAGGCAGGGTCAGGACGTCCAGGCCCAGGGCCTCCAGGTTGCGCCCCTGCAGGGGTTCGATGTGGGTGATGGGCGCGTACTGGGCGCGCTCGCCGGGCGGATGCACGGTGTAGCCGGAAAAGCCCCGGCCCCGCACGTCCGCCAGATGGGCCTCCAGGGGACTGCCCTGCACGTACATGATCAGCGACACCCCTTGCAGGCCGGGCCGCGTCTGCTGCAGCTGCAGGGCATCGACATAGTTGTGGAATTCGGCCCGGTCGATGCGCTCGGACCCGTCCATGTAGCCCTGCACGCCCCGGAGCACCACCTCGTAGGTGGCCATGCGGTCGCGCAGGTTGTAGGCGATCTGCTCGGTTGCCGCATGCAGATTGCGCAGCCGCTTGTCCGCCGACTCGCTGTGCGCCCGGTACCAGTACAGGCCGGTGGCCCCGAGCATCATGCAGGCCATCAGCGGCGGCAACACCAGCACCAGCCAGCGCGGGCTGGTGGGGGCGTCCTGGAGCGTCTCGGACTCCGTGAACGCGGGGGGCTGGTGTTGTTCTGGTGTCATCGCATGGGGCAGGCGGCTGCTGCAGCGCCCCACCGGGGCGCTGGTAACGTGCGTTCTCATTATCAGGTTTCGCGCGGCCCTGCCAAGCGAGGTCACCCGATGCGCGGCGCAGACGGCATGCGTGTGAACTTGTACCGGGAGCGCGGCATCGGCTGACATCCCGGCTGCCAGAATGCAGGTATCGTTCGCGTGGCATTTCTTTCGCATTCCCGGCACCACCCGCCTCTTTGCAGACCCCACCATGGCATCGCTTGATTTTGAACGGGAAGAGTCCCGATTCCGTGCGTTCTACGCAGCCCAGAAACCCGTGCTGGAGGAGGCGTGCGCGGCCTTCACCGCCGCCATCGCCGGGGTGGTGGGCGATGCCCGCAGCGTGGATGTGTCCAAGGTAGAGGGGCGCGTGAAGGACGTGGACGAATGCATCCGCAAGTTTGCGCGCAAGTACCGGCCCGGCCTGGAAGAGAGCAACACCCCCTACGAGATCCAGCACTGGATCACCGATCTGGTCGGCGTACGCGTGGTCTGCCTGTACGAGGACGAGTTGGAAAAGGTGGCGCAGATCGTGCGCAGCCACTTTGCGGTGATCGACGTGACCGACAAGGCCTCGGCCGTGGAAAGCACCGAGGCCTCGTTTGGCTACAAGGGCCTGCACCTGGACCTGCGCCCCGGCCAGCGCGATCTGCCGGCGCTGGCGGTGCATGCCGACCAGCCTTTCGAGCTGCAGGTACGCACCATCATCCAAGACTCCTGGAGCGTGCTGGACCACAAGATCAAGTACAAGAAGTCCATCCCCGGGCAGCTCAAGCGGCGCATCAACGTGCTGTCGGCCCTGTTCGAACTGGCCGACCGCGAGTTCCGCCAGATCCGCGACGAGACGGCCGCCGAACTGCTGCAGGCCCCCGATGAGACGGAGGAAGTGGGCGCGGAGATGGACGGCGATGCCGCCACGGCACCCAAGTACTCCTCCTTGGGCAGCGAGCTCAATGCCTTCACCTTCCTCAAGATCGCCACGCATTTCTTCAAGGACTTCGAGTTCGACCCCTCCAAGGTGGACAGCTTCGTGGACGATATCCAGGCCTGGTCACCCGGCATCACCCGCGCACGCTTCAACACCCTGATGCGGGAGACGGTGGGCACGGTCAAGCGCTACAAGCAGCACTTCGAGGAGCAGAACCCCCAGGGCAGCTTCAACCCCTACACGGTGATACGGCACTGCCTGTACCTGGCCAACCGCACGCAGTTCCGCCCCGCGCTGCGCAACGTGGCGCGCGAGGCCTTCGAATCCTGGCTGGCGGACAACGGTTGAGCAGGCACCACGCGTGGCGCGGACAGGGGGGCCTGGTTGCGGGCAGGGTTTTTCTGAACAAAATCATAGCAGCGAAGCTTTTCACAGCTGCACCGCCACGGCCCTTGTCCGGTGGTTGGACAGCGCTGTCACCAACGCGACTGGGCCTAGGTGGTTATCCCGCATGCAGAGGTAACCAAGTGCTGCTATATTGCACTGCAACATAACGGAGTTTCGACCCCATGCTCTACCAGATCTACGAAACCCAGCGCTCCCTGATGGAGCCGCTCACCGACTTTGCGCAAGCGGCGTCCAAGCTCTTCAGCAACTCCATGTCGCCCCTGAGCCAGACGACGTTCGCGCAGCGCATGTCTGCGGGCTACGATCTGCTGTACCGCCTGGGCAAGGACTACGAAAAGCCGGTCTTCGGCATCCATACGGTGGACGTGGACGGCGTGGGCGTGGCCGTGCATGAAAACATCGAGCTGGACAAGCCGTTCTGCGAACTGCGCCGTTTCAAGCGCTTTTCGGACGACACCGATACCCTGGTCAAGATCAAGGCACAGCCCGTGGTGCTGATCGTGGCGCCGCTGTCGGGCCACTATGCCACGCTGCTGCGCGACACCGTGCGCACCATGCTCAAGGACCACAAGGTCTACATCACCGACTGGAAGAACGCCCGCCTGGTGCCGCTGTCCGAAGGCGAGTTCCACCTGGACGACTACGTGAACTACGTGCAGGAGTTCATCCGCCACCTGCAGGGCACCTATGGCAACTGCCACGTCATCAGTGTCTGCCAGCCCACGGTGCCGGTGCTTGCGGCCGTGTCGCTGATGGCCAGCCGCGGCGAGAAGACCCCGCTGACCATGACCATGATGGGTGGCCCCATCGATGCGCGCAAGTCGCCCACGGCGGTGAACAACCTGGCCATGAACCGCAGCTACGAGTGGTTCGAGAACAACGTGATCTACCGCGTGCCCGACAACTTCCCCGGTGCCGGGCGCCGCGTGTACCCAGGCTTCCTGCAGTACACGGGTTTCGTGGCCATGAACCCGGACCGCCACGCCACGAGCCACTACGACTACTTCAAGGACCTGATCAAGGGCGACGACGCCAGCGTCGAGGCCCACCGCAAGTTCTACGACGAGTACAACGCCGTGCTGGACATGGACGCGGACTACTACCTGGAAACCATCAAGACCGTGTTCCAGGACTACAACCTGGTGCACGGCACCTGGGACGTGCGCTCGCCTGAAGGCAAGGTCGAGCGCGTGCGCCCGCAGGACATCACCACCACCGCCCTGTTCACGGTGGAAGGCGAGCTGGACGACATCTCCGGCTCGGGCCAGACCGAAGCCGCGCACGACCTGTGCACCGGCATCGTGCGCAAGGAGCAGCGCCACCTAGAAGCCAAGGGCGCCGGACACTACGGCATCTTCAGCGGCCGGCGCTGGCGCGACATCGTGTACCCCGAGGTGCGCAAATTCATCCTCGCGCACGAGGTGCCCCAGAAAAAGGCGCCCCGCCCTGTCGCCGTGACCGAACTGCCGGACGACAGCCCGCCCGTGCCTCCCCGCAAGGCGGTAGTCGCCAGCAAACCGGCAGTGAAGAAGGCGGCGCCCGCCAAAGCGGCCGTGAAGCCGGCGGCCAAGGCCGCTGCCCCCAAGAAACCGGCGGTGGTGGCCGTGAAGGCCGTGCCTGCGCCGGCCAAGGCAGCAGTGCAAGCCGCACCCGCCACCGGGGCCGCCGCCGCGCCCGAGCCGGACGCCGTGCCCACCGCCAAGGCCGCCGTCACCGCAGCGCCGGCACCACGCACCCGCCGCACCACGGCGGCCCGCAAGGCTTGAATCCGCAGCCGGACGCTCGCACACCCCTCCCTTCACCGCCTGCAGGGCCGGCTGCGCATGCGCTGGCGTCGCGCATCGACGCCGCTCTGCCGCAGACGCAGTGCACCCGCTGCGGCTACCCGGATTGCGCGGCCTATGCGCAGGCCATCGCCTTCGAGGCGGTGCCCATCAACCAGTGCCCCCCCGGCGGGGCCGAAGGGGTCGCCCGGCTGGCGGCCCTCACCGGCCAGCCGGTGCTGCCGCTGAGTGCCGACCATGGCCTGGAGGCGCCGCGCACCCTGGCCGTGATCGACGAGAACTGGTGCATCGGCTGCACGCTGTGCATCAAGGCCTGCCCGACGGATGCCATCGTCGGCGCCAACAAGCGCATGCATACCGTGATCGAGCCGCATTGCACCGGGTGCGAGCTGTGCCTCCCCGTGTGCCCGGTGGACTGCATCAGCCTGGAAACCGTGACCGGCCGGGCCACGGGTTGGGCCGCGTGGAGCCCGCAGCTGGCGGACCAGGCGCGCGGGCGCTATGCGGTGCACAAGGCACGG
Source organism: Acidovorax sp. LjRoot66 (assembly GCF_964253305.1). Taxonomy (NCBI): domain Bacteria; kingdom Pseudomonadati; phylum Pseudomonadota; class Betaproteobacteria; order Burkholderiales; family Comamonadaceae; genus Acidovorax; species Acidovorax sp. LjRoot66. Next base: position 3,916,943 of record NZ_CAXUQU020000001.1, on the reverse strand, counting down.
GTGGCCGCAGGCACGCCTGAGCTGGACGACGAAGAGGCAGCCGCGCCAGCCGATGCTGCAGCCATTACGGCCAGCGCGGCGGATGCCGCAGCCCAGGCGCGCAAGGCGGCCATTGCCGCCGCCATGGCCCGCGCCCGGGAGCAACGCGCACAGCGCTAGGCGGTTCGGGCCCGGAAGGCGTCAGCGTGCGGCCAGTGCCTTGTACACGCCGCAGCCCAGGTACAGGTCTCCCACACGTTCCACGAACGACATCTTGGTCTGCACCGCGCCGCTGGCCGGGTTGGTGATGTCGTACTCCACCCAGCCTGGTCCGATGTCTGCCTGGGCCGCAATTTCTGCCATCAACCGGTCACCGTCAATACCGGGAATGTCCTGCACCCGGGTGCCCACCTTGGCCGGGTTGCCGCCAAAGGCGCGGTAGGTGCCGCCGGCATCGAGCACGAAGACATACATGTCCCGGTCGTTGAAGGGCTGGCTCTTGTCGGTGATGCGCGCCAGGAACTGGTCCCGCGAGCTGCCCTTGTGCAGGGCTGCGGCGCGCTTGACCAGGGCCACCGCCTCTTCGGCCGTGCCCTGCTGCAGGCGAAACGCCGACACCGCGCGCGACAGCGTGGAGGCGCGGCTTTCCAGCGCCTCGGCCTGCCCCACCGCCTGGCTCACCATCTGCGCATTGCGCTGGGTGATCTGGTCGAGTTGCTGCACGGCGCTGCTGATCTCGCGCAGGCCCGTGCTCTGCTCGGCACTGGAGCTGGATATCTCGGACATGCTGGCCGCCACGCTGCGCATGCCGCCGGCCATGTCGGTGATGCCCTCGCCTGCGGTGCGGATCAGGCCTGCACTGGCCTCCACCTGCGTGACCGAGGCATTGATCAGGTCGCGGATCTCGCGCGCGGCATCGGCCGAGCGCTTGGCCAGCATGCGCACTTCGGAGGCCACTACGGCAAAACCGCGGCCCTGCTCCCCCGCCCGGGCTGCCTCCACCGCCGCGTTGAGCGCCAGGATGTTGGTCTGGAAGGCGATCGCGTCGATGGTGCCGATGATTTCCGTCATGCGGCGCGCGCCCTGCTGAATGGCCTGCACCGACTGCACGGCGCGGCCCATGGCCTCGGCGCCGGTGTCGGCTGCCTGGCGCATCTGGCCGGCGCGCTGGTCGGCGCCCTGGGCCGTCTGGGCGTTGTTCTGCACGGTGGACGACAGCTGCTCCACGCTGGCGGCGGTTTCTTCGAGGTTGGCGGCCTGCTGCTCGGTGCGGTCGGCCAGCTCGCGGTTGCCATGCGCCAGGCTCTGGCCGGCATGGGCCACCAGCGCGGCGTTGCTGCGGATGTCGGCCACCATGGACGAGAGCCGCAGCACCATGGCATCGAGCGCCTGGGCCATCTGCGCCATCTCGTCGGTACCGCCCGTGCCGGCGTGCACGCACAGGTCGCCATCGGTGATGCGCGCCATGGCGCCGGAGAGGGCCGCCATGTCATCCACCAGGCTCAGGTACAGCGCCAGCAGCGCATACAGCACCACCCCGGCGCCCGCCAGGTCCACCCACGTGGGGGCCCCCAGCAACGCTGCCGCCAGCGTGCAGGCGATGAGCACGGCCAGCGTGCCGAGCTTGCCGGGAAGGCGCAGTCGGCGCATCCACCACAGCCCAGGCCGCAAGGGAAGGAATCCTGCCATGTTGTCTCCAATATCGTTATAGGCCGCAGCGGGCTTTGCCGCGATACTAGATACGCGCTCTTACGCCGGATTGACAAGGTGGCCCGACAAGGCGGCCTTGTGACGGCGCGCACCGGCTTGCGTGCACGGCATCACCCATAATGGCGCCCCATGAACCCCCTGCTTTCCCACCTGCAGCCCTACCCGTTCGAGAGGCTGCGCAAGCTTTTTGCCGGAGTGACGCCACCGGCCCAGTATTCCCCCATCAGCCTGGGCATGGGGGAGCCGCGCCATCCTACACCGCAGTTCATCAAGGACGCACTCAGTAACAACCTCAATGGCCTGGCGAGCTACCCGGCAACGGCCGGCGAGCCGCGCCTGCGCGAGGCCTTCACCGCCTGGCTGCACAAGCGCTATGCCCTGAAGCTCGATGCGGCCAGCCAGGTGCTGCCCATCAACGGCTCGCGCGAGGGGCTGTTCGCCTTTGCCCAGACCATCGTCGACCCGACCAAGCCCGACCCGGTCGTGGTCTGCCCCAATCCGTTCTACCAGATCTACGAGGGTGCAGCCCTGCTCTCGGGTGCCACGCCCTACTACGCCCCGAGCGATCCCGCGCGCAACTTCGCGGTGGACTGGGACAGCGTGCCTGCCGAGGTCTGGAAGCGCACGCAACTGCTCTTCGTGTGCTCGCCCGGCAACCCCACGGGCGCCGTGATGCCGCTCAACGAGTGGCAGAAGCTCTTTGCGCTGAGCGACCGGCATGGCTTCGTCATTGCCTCGGACGAGTGCTACAGCGAGATCTACTTCCGTGACGAGCCGCCGCTCAGCGGCCTGCAGGCCGCCATCCAGGCGGGCCGCAAGGACTTCGAGAACCTGATTTCCTTCACCAGCCTGTCCAAGCGCAGCAACGTGCCCGGGCTGCGCAGCGGCTTCGTGGCCGGCAACGCCGAGCTGATCAAGGCCTTTCTGCTGTACCGCACCTACCACGGCAGCGCCATGAGTCCCATCGTGCAGGCCGCCAGCATTGCCGCCTGGGGCGATGAGCAGCATGTGACCGAGAACCGCGCGCTGTACCGCAAGAAGTTTGCCCAGGTCACGCCGCTGCTGGCCGGCGTGATGGACGTGGCCCTGCCCGACGCGGGCTTTTACCTGTGGGCCAAGGTGCCCGACGCCCTGCAAATGACCGACGCCGAGTTCGCCCGCGAGCTTCTGGCTCAATACAATGTCACCGTGCTGCCGGGCAGCTACCTGGCCCGCGAGTCCGGTGGTGCCAACCCCGGCGCCCAGCGCGTGCGCATGGCCTTGGTGGCCGAGGCCGAAGAATGCGCGGAGGCCGCAATGCGCATCGTCCAATTCATCCAATCCCGTACTGTCTGACACCATGACCCAACAACTCCAGAACATCATCGACGCCGCGTGGGAGAACCGCGCCACCATCTCGCCTGCCGCAGCCCCCAAGGAAGTCGCGGACGCCGTCGAGCACGTGATTGCCGAACTCAACAACGGCACCCTGCGTGTGGCCACCCGCGAGGCCATGGGGCAGTGGACAGTGCACCAGTGGATCAAGAAGGCCGTGCTGCTGTCCTTCCGCCTCAAGGACAACGAAGTCGTCAAGGCCGGCGACCTGGGTTTCTATGACAAGGTGCAGACCAAGTTCGCCCACCTGAACGAAGCAGAGATGAAGGCCACCGGCGTGCGCGTGGTGCCGCCAGCCGTGGCCCGCCGCGGCAGCTTCATCGCCAAGGGCGCGATCCTGATGCCCTCGTACGTGAACATCGGCGCCTACGTGGGCGAAGGCACCATGGTCGACACCTGGGCCACCGTGGGTTCGTGCGCGCAGATCGGCGCCAACGTGCACCTCTCGGGTGGCGTGGGCATCGGCGGCGTGCTGGAACCCCTGCAGGCCGGCCCGACCATCATCGAGGACAACTGCTTCATCGGCGCGCGCTCCGAAGTGGTCGAAGGCGTGGTCGTCGAAGAGCACTCGGTGCTGGGCATGGGTGTGTACCTGGGCCAGAGCACCCCGATCTTCAACCGTGCCACCGGCGAGATCAGCTATGGCCGCGTGCCCACGGGCTCGGTGGTGGTCAGCGGCAACCTGCCCAAAACGGCGGCCAATGGCGCGCCCTACAGCATGTATGCTGCCATCATCGTCAAGCAGGTGGACGCGCAGACCCGCTCCAAGACCAGCATCAACGACCTGCTGCGCGACTGATTCCAGTCCCGCAGCGCCTACCAGCACGCACGGCCAGCGCCGGCAGACAGACCGACAATGAGAGGGGAAACACCATGAGTACGATGGAGCGGATTCTTCGCCTGATGAGCGAAAAGAAGGCGTCGGACGTCTACCTGTCGGCCAATGCTCCGGCGCTGATCAAGATCAATGGCGAGTGCGTGCCGATCAACAACCAGATCCTGCCGCCGGATGCGCCGCGCAACCTGCTGTCCGAGATCATCACGCCCGACCGCATCGAAGAGCTCGAAGAGACCGGCGAGCTCAACATGGGCGTGCCGCTCTCGGGCGTGGGGCGTTTTCGTATCAGCGCCATGCGCCAGCGCGGCAGCTATGCGGTGGTGATCCGCTTCATCTCGCAGCAGATTCCCGAAATCAGCACACTGGGACTGCCCCCGGTGCTGACCGAGCTGATCATGGAAAAGCGCGGCCTGATCCTCATGGTAGGCGCCACGGGCTCGGGCAAGAGCACCTCGCTCGCCTCCATGATCGACAGCCGCAACGAGGTGCTCACCGGCCACATCCTCACCATCGAGGACCCGGTGGAGTACCAGTTTCGCAACAAGAAATCCATCGTCAACCAGCGCGAGATCGGCAGCGACACCCAGTCGCTGCAGACTGCCCTGAAGAACGCGCTGCGCCAGGCACCCGACGTGATCCTGATCGGCGAAATCCGCGACCGCGAAACCATGTCTGCAGCCATCGCCTACGCCCAGTCGGGCCATTTGTGCCTGGCCACGCTGCACGGCAACAACAGCTACCACGCGCTCAACCGTATCCTGTCCTTCTACCCCGTGGAAGTGCGCCCGACCATGCTCGGCGACCTCGCCTCGGCCCTCAAGGCCGTGATTTCGCAGCGCCTGGTGCGCACCCTGGATGGGGGCCGCCTGCCGGCCGTGGAGGTCATGCTCAACACCAAGCTGGTGTCCGACCTGATCGAAAAGGGCGATTTCGGCGGCGTCAAGGAAGCCATGGAAAAGTCCATGGCCGAAGGCTCGCAGACCTTCGAGGAAGACCTGGCGCGCATGATCATGGACAAGCGCATCGACAAGAAGGAAGGCATGGCCTTCGCCGATTCGCCCACCAACCTGATGTGGCGACTGCAGAACGACTTCTCGCTGGCGGCCAATGCCGCCAAGGCGCAAAAGGAGTCGCGCGACACGCCCGATGACATGCCCTCGTTCACCGAGATCGTGCTGGACGTGAAGCCAGCCGCCTGAGGCGGGGGCGCGCAGCGCCCCCATGTTCTTTTTGTCTTTGTCCTTTATTTGCCTGCAATGTCCCGTACCCTGCACCTGGCCGAACAGCTGATCTCCCTGCCCTCCATCACCCCCGACGACGCGGGTTGCCTGGAGGTGCTGGCAGCACGGCTCGCCCCCCTGGGCTTCGTGTGCGAGCGCATCGACAGCGGCCCTGACAACTTTCGCGTAAGCAACCTCTGGGCCCGCCGGGCGGGTGCCAATGGTGCTGCCGCCAAGACCCTGGTGTTTGCCGGCCACACCGACGTGGTGCCCACCGGCCCGCTCAGCCAATGGACCAGCGACCCTTTCGTGCCCACGCACCGTGACGGCAAGCTGTTTGGCCGCGGTGCGAGCGACATGAAGACCTCCATCGCCGCCTTCGTGGTGGCCGTGGAAGACTTCCTGGCCGCAACACCCGAACCGCATGTCACCCTGGCCCTGCTGCTCACCAGCGATGAGGAAGGCCCTTCGGTGGATGGCACCAAGGTCGTAGTCGAGCAGCTCAGCGCACGCGGCGAGCGCCTGGACTACTGCATCGTGGGCGAGCCGACCTCGGTGGAGCGCACCGGCGACATGATCAAGAACGGCCGGCGCGGCACGCTGTCGGGCAAGCTCGCTGTGCGCGGCATCCAGGGCCACATTGCCTACCCGCAACTGGCACGCAACCCGATCCACCAGGCCCTGCCGGCGCTGGCTGAACTGGCCGCGACCGAATGGGACCAGGGCAACGCCTTCTTCCCGCCCACCAGCTGGCAGGTCAGCAACGTGCATGGCGGCACCGGTGCCACCAACATCATCCCGGGCGAGGTGGTGTGGGATTTCAACTTCCGCTTCTCGACCGAGTCCACGGCCGAGGGCCTGAAGCAGCGCGTGCACGCCGTGCTCGACGCGCACGGCCTCGACTACGAGCTGCGCTGGACCCTGGGCGGCCAGCCGTTCCTGACGACACCGGGCGAACTGGTCACGGCGGTGCAGCAGGCCATCCTGGCCGAGACGGGCATCACCACCGAACTGTCCACCACGGGCGGCACCAGCGACGGGCGCTTTATCGCCCAGGTCTGCCCCCAGGTGATCGAGATGGGCCCGCCCAACGCCACCATCCACAAGATCGACGAGCACATCGTGGTGGCCGACATCGAGCCGCTCACCAACATCTACCGCCGCACCCTGGACAACCTGCATGCCCAGGCCCTCGCGGCTGCGGCGGTGCCGGCATGAGCGCGGTGCTGAACGGGGGCACCGTGGGTGCCGTGGTGCAGTCCGCAGCCGCCCTGCTGGCATCGGCCGGCCTCGCGTTCGGCCATGGCACCGCCAACGCACACGACGAGGCCGCCTGGCTGGTGCTGTGGCGCCTGGGCCTGCCCCTGGACAGCGATCTGTCGGACGAGCCCGGCTCCATCAGCAGCCAAGATGTCTCGCCGGACCAACTGCGCGAGGTGCAGGCCTTGCTGGACGAGCGCATCAGCACCCGCAAGCCCGCCGCCTACCTCACGCGCGAAGCCTGGCTGCAAGGCGTGTCCTTCTACGTGGACGAGCGTGCCATCGTGCCGCGCAGCTTCATTGCCGAGCTGCTGGCCGACGGCAGCGTGGACGAATTCCTGGGCGAGCACACGCACCGGGTGCTGGACCTGTGCACCGGCAACGGCAGCCTGGCGGTACTGGCCGCCATGGCCTGGCCCGAGATTGCCGTGACGGGCGCCGACATTTCGCCAGATGCCCTGGACGTGGCCCGCATCAACGTGGAACGCCACGGCTTGCAGGATCGCATCACGCTGCAGCTTTCGGACGGTCTCGCCACCCTGCCCGGCCCCTGGGACCTGATCCTGTGCAACCCGCCGTACGTCAACACCACCAGCATGGCCCAGTTGCCGGCCGAGTACCGCGCCGAGCCCGAGCTGGCCCTGGCCGGGGGCGCGGACGGCATGGATTTCATCCGCCAGTTGCTCAAGGATGCGCCTTCGCGCATGGCCGAAAACGCCGTGCTGCTGCTGGAGATCGGCAACGAGCGCGAGCATTTCGAAGCTGCCTTCCCACGCCTGCCGGTCTACTGGATCGACACCAGCGCCGGCGAAGACCAGGTGCTGCTGATCACCCGGGAGGCGCTGGTCCAGGCATGAACGGCATTTCCACCCCTCTGACCATCACTGCCCCCCTTTCCCTCTCGGTTTCCCCGGCGCCCGTGCGTGTCGCGGTGGTCATTCCCTGCTACAAGGTCACGGCCCACGTGCTGGGCGTCATCGAGCGCATCGGCCCCGAGGTGCAGGGCATCTTCGCCGTGGACGACAAATGCCCGGTCAATTCCGGCGCCTTTATCCAGCAGCACTGCACCGATCCGCGCGTGCAGGTGGTCTTCAACCCCGAGAACCTGGGTGTGGGCGGCGCCGTGATGCATGGCTACCGCTGCGCCATCGAGGCGGGGTACGACATCATCGTCAAGGTCGATGGCGACGGCCAGATGGACCCGCGCCTGTTGCCCGGCTTCATCGCCCCCATCTTGAACGGCGAGGCCGATTACACCAAGGGCAACCGCTTCTTCGACCTCGAAGAAATCCACCAGATGCCGCGCATGCGCATCTTCGGCAATGCGGCCTTGTCGTTTTTGACCAAGATCTCGTCGGGCTACTGGCAGGTGTTCGACCCCACCAACGGCTACACGGCCATCCACGCGCGCGTGGCCAGCCACCTGCCGTTCGACAAGATCAGCCGCAGGTACTTCTTCGAGACGGACATGCTGTTCAGGTTGAACACCCTGCGCGCCGTGGTGGTGGATGTGCCCATGAACGCGCACTACGCCGACGAGGAAAGCAACCTCAAGATCAGCAAGATCCTGCCCGAGTTCACAGTCAAGCACCTGCGCAACTTCAGCAAGCGGATCTTCTACAACTACTACCTGCGCGACATGTCGCTGGCCTCCATCGAGCTGCCGCTGGGCCTGCTGCTGCTGGGCTTTGGCACCTGTTTCGGCCTGCTGCACTGGATCAGCTCCAGCGCCCACCAGTCCTACTCGTCGGCCGGCACCGTGATGCTGGCGGCCCTGCCCGTCATTGCCGGCCTGCAGTTGCTGCTGGCCTTCATCGGGCACGACATCGCCTCGGTGCCCCAGAAGCCGCTGCACAAGGTGCTGCACAGGAAGATCGATCTCGCCAAGAATGGCTGAAGGATGGGTGTTTCCGTCCAGGCCACCGCCACGCGCACCGGGACGCGCCACCTGAAATCCCGCATCGACCTGCGCACGGCAGGCCTGCCTGCGCTGGTGGGCGGCTTGCTGCTGGCGCTCGTGGTGGCATGGGGCCTGATGCGGCTGGTACCGGCCTTCCAGTCGCCTGACGAGAATGTGCACCTGCTGCGCGCCGACATGATCGCCCACGGCCAGTGGACCCTGCGCAAGGATGAGCCGGACGAGTTCGGCAACCAGGGCGGCTATGTGGACCGGAACTTCGTGGCGTTCACGTCGCGCATGCGGGCGATCTCCGGCACCGAGCGCGACTACACGGCTTCGGCCAGCGCACTCATGGCCCAGGCCGCAGGGGAGCGTTGGGCGCACAAGGACCTGTTCGTCAATGCGGTAGGCACGGGCTACTACGCGCCCTTCATCTACCTGCCCCACGCGCTGGGCCTGCGCACCGCGCGCGCGCTCGACCTATCGATGCGCGCAAGCTACGAGCTGACGCGCCTGCTGGTGGCGGCCACAGCCCTGGGCCTGATCGCATGGGCGTGGCGGCTGTTCACGCCCAATCTGCTGGTGCGCGCGCTGGTGCTGATGCCCATGGCCATGTTCCAGATCATCTCGCCCACCATCGACGGGCTGAGCATCGCCTCAGCGCTGCTGCTGGCCGCACTGTTCTCGGTGCGCTGCATGGCCCCCCGCAGCGACGCGAACCCGCTGCAGGAATACGCGCTCTATGCCTGCATCTTCCTGCTCGTGACGTCCCGCGTCAATCTGGCCCCCCTGCTGCTGCTGCCCCTGTGGCTGCTTGTGCGCAGGTTTTCGGCCGCGCACCTGCTGGCCTGGATCGCGCTCTGCGCGGCCTGCGCCGGCTGGACGCTCTACGGCATCGCCACTACTGCGGACGCGCGCCTGGTGCGCAACCACGCGACCATCGAGATACTGGCGATCTATTTGCAGCACCCACTCGCGTTCATGCGCCTCGTCCTCGATACGCTGCTGGACGGCAAGACCGGGTACTTCTACGCCTATTCCTTCGTCGGCATGATGGGCTGGCTCGATGCGTCCATCACCAAGGATGCGATGAAGGCCGTCTGGTATGGCCTGGCGGTTGCGCTGGCCGCGACCCTCGGGTCGGCGCGCTGGCTGCGGCGCGATGCGGCTGCCCGTGCGCTGCTCTTGCTCGTGGCGCTGGCCAGTTGCGTCCTGGTCTTCCTGGCCCTGGCCATCAGCTGGAACGACTACCCGGTGGCCATCATCAGCGGCGTTCAGGGCCGCTACTTCATCGTGCCCGCCCTGCTGGGCGCCACGGCGCTGGGGCCCATGGGCCAGGCGGCCTCGCCCACCCACCGGACCGTGGCCAACGTGCTCACGGCCACCTTCGCCCTGGCTTCGCTCTACATCATGGCCACGACCCTGTCCGAGCGTTACGCCCTGCGGCTCCTTTAACATCGCCGGGCCCCTGCCCGATCACTCCCACCCGAGATCCCGATCCATGTACGTCTATCTTCTGACCATCCTTTGTGTGGTGGGCATCGCCATCGGCCAGATCCTGTTCAAGGTCAGCGCCAATTCCATGAACAAGACCGGCAGCTTCTTCGCCATCGAAACCCTGGCCGTGTTCTTTGCCACCATGGTGCTGTACGGCATCACCTCCATTGGCTGGGTGCTGATATTGCGCAAGGCCGAGTTGGGCAAGGTCTACCCCTTCATGGCCCTGGCCTTCGTCATCGTGCCGCTGGCCAGCCGCTTCTTCTTCGGTGAGCGCTTTGCCCCCAGCTACTTCATCGGCACGGCGCTCATCATGTCGGGCATCGCGGTCACGGTGGCCGCATCCCGATGAGCAGCACCATGCCGAGGCGCGGGTACCACCTGCATCCGCTGGGCGCCGCCTGGCTTGCCGCTGTGTTCGCGGCGCTGCTGCTCGCCCTGCTGTGGCTGCCGCAGGCCGCCCGCGCCCAGCAGCCCCTGGCCCCCGGCACCTACGGCTTCGTCGACACGGTGGAGTACGACCAGGCCAAAGGCGTCGTGCGCATCACCGGCTGGTGCTATGACTCGCAGAACCAGCGCCTGCCCAAGGACTTCACCGTGCGCATCGGGGACACCGAGAAGCGCATCGCCATTCCCACGCGCAAGACCCGTCCCTCCGTCGCGGTCTACTTCAAGGATGGGGAGAGCATTCCGCTGGAGTTCTCGCTCGAAGTGCGCTACCCGCGCTACCTGGGGGGGGGCGAGCAGCCCGTGGGCGTGATCGCCCGCTTCGACGATACCGCGCGCTTCAACGTCGAGCCATCCTCCCCCGCCGCCGGCAAGGTGCTCGGCCCCGACATTGCCCCGCGGCACTGGCTCATCGCTGCTGCGGTGGCGGCCACCATCGTGCTGCTGCTGCTTGGCGCCACGGGCCGGGTGCTCGGCCGCTGCGGCCAGTGGGTCGGTGGCCATCGGCGCATGGTGGCCGGCGGCATTGCCGGCGTCTTCCTGGTGCTCGTGGGCATCGGCGCCACCGGCTCTTCGCTGGAACTGCTGCTGGGCCGCACCGACCAGAGCGAGCACCCTGTGGTATCGGCCGACAGCGCCGTCACCCCCCTGGCGGGCCAGCCACGCGGGGTGCGCTCCGACGAGTGGATGGTGATCACCGCCAGCGCGCTGGCCCAGGCCAGCCACGAACCCCGCTTTCCGGTGATCAACCGCAACCTGGGCCTGGACGGGCAGAACATGCTGGTCATCGGCATGACTGGTGTGCCCGTGCTGCACGTGTCAGCCCTGGCACGCCCGGCCACCTGGGGGTTCTTCGCGCTGCCGCTGGACATGGCGCTGGGCTGGTACTGGTACTTCCCGTTCTTCGCCTGCCTGCTGGCGCTGTGGTGGCTGCTGGACGTGCTGGCCCCCGGCCGCTCTGGGCGCAACCTGGCGCTGTCCTTCGTGTTCTGCCTGGCGCCCTATGCGGCGGGCTGGTCGCAGTGGCCACTGTATGTGGTGTTCTTCCCGTCCGGGGCCCTGGCCGCCGCGCTGCTGATGCTGCGCCAAAAGCCCGGTGCCCACCTGTGGTGGCTGGCCCTGGCACTGGCCTGGTTCCTGGCCGGGTTTGCGCTGGTGCTTTACCCGCCCTGGCAGATCACCGTGGCCACGCTCTACGCCCTGGTGCTGGCCGCCTGGCTGGCCGACCACCGCCGGCAGGTGGCCTGGAGCTGGCAGACCCCACTGGCCTTCGGGGTGGCCGCAGTGCTCATGGGAGCCCTGCTCTATTTCTGGTGGCACGACGCGCGCGAGGCGATTGCCACCATGCGCAGCACCGTCTACCCCGGCCAGCGCGCGGCGCTGCAGGGGGGCGACCTGTCCCCCCTGGTGCTGCTGCGCGGGTTCAGCAATGCCGATACGCTGTCCAACCTGCACGGCAGCGTGTTCAACGAGAGCGAGTTCGGTTCGTACTTCCTGCTGCTGCTGGCCACCTGGTTCCTGTGCCTGCGGCAGATCCGGGACAGGAAGCCCTACCCCTGGCTGCTGGCGGCGTGCGCAGCGTTCTCGGCGTTCAGCGTGGTGTTCGGGGTCTGGGGCGTGCCCTTGGCACTGTCCAAGGCCATGTTCTGGCACTACGTGTCTTCGTCGCGCATCGATCTGGCGCTGGCGCTGTCCTGTCTGCTGGTCATGGCGCTGGCGGGTGGCCGCGAGGGGGCGGTGGCTTCACCACGCCCGGCGCGCAGGGCGGCCGTGGTGCTGGGCCTGCTGACGGCGGCCCTGGCGGCGCTGGTGGTGGCCGGCATTCCCGAAGACTTCTATCCGGGCCTGAGCGTGGCCATGGTGGCCAGCATGGCCGTGGCCGGTGGCTTCATGGCGTACTGGCTGGTGCACGGGAAGGTGGCGCAGTCGATTGCGCTCACCGTGGTGGTGTACGCCATCGCCGTGGCCGACTTCAATCCACTGGGGCTGGCCCCCGCCAAGGTGGCCCTGAACGACACCGTGCAGGGCTATGTGGCAGGCCCGGCATCTGCAGACGGCACCGCGAAGCCCCGGCGGGTGCTGGCCTTGCTGCCCAGCACCTCGCTCGCCATGACGCTCGCCGCGGCGGGTGTTCCCGTGGTGGATGGCGTTTTCTACTACCCCCAGCCCAGCGTGTGGCGCGGCATGCAGTTGCCGGCTGCGGACCAGGACACGGTGAACCGCTACCAGCACCTGACCTTCGTGCAGGAAACCATGCAGGCCCCGGCCGCCTACCGGGTGATCAACCCCACGCCCGACACCGTGCGCGTGATGGTGGACCCGCGGCGCTTCGACTTCGCGCAGACGGGTGCACAGGTGGTGGTGGGCGGTGACCGCATCTTCGAGCTGGGCGAAAACCCCCGCCTGCGCCTGCTGGGCAGGTACGAGGGCTGGGCCTGGTACGAGGTGGCTGGCGCGGCGCCGTAGGGCCGTCCTACAGGGTTTGCCCGGTATCGGCGACAATACGGGGTTGCCTGGGGTGTCGCCGCTCCAGAAAAGCACCCACGCGGACACTGGAACCCGAGCATGCTGCAGATCATCGCAGTCGACACCGAAGACGGCTGGCGGCATTTCAGGGAACTGCTGCTCGAGTACGCACAGCGCGACCATGCCAACGCCGGCCAGAGCAGCATCTGGGCGGACATGGCCGGTCTGCCGGGCCGGTATGCGCATCCTGCCGGTGGTGCGGTTCTTGCCTATCGGCAGGGTGAACTCGCCGCCTGCGGCGCGTTTGCCCCGACAGAGATGGCTGGCCTGGCCGAGATCAAGCGGCTGTACGTGCGCGAAAGCGCACGCGGCCAGGGCATCGCCCGTGAATTGACGCGGGCCCTGGTGCGGCAGTGTGCGGGCGCGGGTTACGACCGTGCCGGCATCAGCACCTGGGACCACAACGAACGCGCGCAGGCGCTGTACCGGCAGATGGGCTTCGGGCCCATCACCCCTTTCAAGGATCATCCGATCCCCAACCTGGTTTACCTGGGCCTTGCGCTGCACGATGCAGCCGAGGCGCCGTGATTGAGTACTGAATGATCAACCTGAAGAACATCGTCCTGCGGCGCGGCGCCAAGGTGCTGCTGGACAACGTCTCCGTGACCCTGAACCCCGGCGAAAAGGTCGGCCTGGTGGGCCGCAACGGCGCCGGCAAGTCCACACTGTTCGCGCTGCTCAACGGCAGCCTGCACGAGGATGGAGGCGACTTTTCCATCCCCCGCCAGTGGCGCATGGCGCAGGTCGCGCAGAACATGCCCGAGACCGATGAAAGCGCCACCGCCTTCGTGCTGGCAGGCGACACGCGCCTGGCCGAGCTGCACACCCAGTTGGCGCAGCTCGACCAGAGCGATGCCGCGCACGACGACGCCGACCACGGCATGGCCATTGCCCAGGTCTACACCGACCTGGCCGACGCGGGCGACCACGACGCCGTGCCGCGCGCGCAGGCGCTGATCCTGGGCCTGGGGTTCCAGTCGCACGAACTTGAGCGCCCGGTGAACAGCTTCTCGGGCGGCTGGCGCATGCGCCTGCAACTGGCGCGCGCGCTGATGTGCCCGTCCGACCTGCTGCTGCTGGACGAACCCACCAACCACTTGGATCTGGACGCCCTGGTCTGGCTCGAAGCCTGGCTCAAGAAGTACGCCGGCACCATGATCGTGATCAGCCATGACCGCGAATTCCTGGACGCCGTCACCAACGTCACCTTGCAGATCGACAGCGCCAAGCTCAACCGCTTCGGCGGCAACTACAGCAAGTTCGAAGAACTGCGGTCCCAGCAGATGGAACTGCAACAGGCTGCCTTCTCCAAGCAGCAGGACAAGATCGCCCACCTGCAGAAGTTCATCGACCGCTTCAAGGCCAAGGCCAGCAAGGCCAAGCAGGCGCAAAGCCGGGTCAAGGCCCTGGAGCGCATGGAGAAGGTGGCCCCGCTGCTGGCCGAGGCCGATTTCACCTTCGAGTTCAAGGAGCCCGTGAACCTGCCCAACCCCATGCTGTCCATCAGCGATGCGGCGTTCGGCTACACCACGGACGACGAGATCAAGACCATCCTCACCGGCGTGAGCAAGTCGGTGCTGGCCGGCCAGCGCATCGGCATCCTGGGCGCTAACGGCCAGGGCAAGTCGACCCTGGTCAAGACCATTGCCCGCGAGATGGCGCCCATTGCGGGCACCGTGACCGAGGGCAAGGGCCTGTCCATCGGCTACTTCGCCCAGCAGGAACTGGACGTGCTGCGCCCCGCCGAGAACCCGCTGGAGCACATGATCCGCCTGGCGCGCGACATGGGCGCTGCGGCCCGCGAACCTTCGCGCGAGCAGGACCTGCGCAGCTACCTGGGCAGCTTCAACTTCAGCGGCGACATGGTCAAGCAGGCCGTGGGCACCATGAGCGGCGGTGAAAAAGCCCGCCTGGTGCTGGCCATGATGGTCTGGCAGCGCCCCAACCTGCTGCTGCTGGACGAGCCCACCAACCACCTGGACCTGGCCACGCGCGAGGCGCTGTCCATGGCGCTCAATGAGTTCGAAGGCACCGTCATGCTGGTCAGCCACGACCGGGCGCTGCTGCGCGCCGTGTGCGACGAGTTCTGGCTGGTGGGCCGCGGCGTGGTGGGCCCGTTCGACGGCGACCTGGACGATTACCAGCGCTACCTGCTCGAGGAGGCCAAGCGCCTGCGCGAATACTCGCGCCAGGCCGAAGCGGCTGCCGTGAAGGCGGCGGCCGCCGCCGCAAGCGCTCCTGCGCCCGCCCCCGCACCGGTAGCCGCCCCACCTGCGGTGGTCGCCAAGGCCCCCACACCGGCCCCGGCCGCCACGCCTGCGGCAGGGCGCGACCAGCGCAAGCTCGATGCCCAAAGCCGCCAGCAACTGGCTGAGAAGACGCGCCCCCTGAAAAAGGAGCTGGAACAGATCGACCAGCGCCTGGCGACTCTGTCGACCGAGCGCAGCGCACTTGAGCAGACCCTCACTCAGGCCCTGCCGCCAGCCGAGATCGCCGAGTGCGGGCGCCGCCTGAAGGCGGGCCATGACGAGACCGCGCAACTGGAAGAACGCTGGCTGGAAGTTTCATCAGCGCTTGAAGAAATTTCGGCAGCTGCCGGCGCGTGAAGTGTAAAACCCTGTAAACGATTACCTATGTTTCCAGCTATTGCAACTCGGCAGGCTTGAAATTGTTGCTATGAATTTTGCAGTGCTTGGCGGCGAAAAAACGTTTCCATTTAGGTTGCATTTTTTTGCGAAACGCTGTCAACCAAGCCGGGAGTGAACGCGTTGTTGGTACATCACAGGAGTTTTCCAGTATGAATACCACCGCAATCATGTCCGCCTGGCCCGAAGACGAACGCGACCGCAAGCGCGCCCCGGCCCGCTTCTGAGGGTGTGGCAGCCCCGGCTCCCAAACCGGGCCGCCCCTTCTTTTTGACGGTTCCAACCCACTCCACCAGGAAAGCCCCGCCACTGCGGGGTTTTTTTGCGTCCCTTCCAGGCGGCAGCCGCCGCATGACCGCAACGCGCTCTTCGCGGGCGCGGCTGCATAGCCCGCGTTCATAGCCCTTTGCGGTACCCTGGAGCGCTCACCGCCCCCTCCCGGTCGCGCCACCTTCGTCTCAGCCCTCTGAGGCCCTGCGCATGCCGTAGCCGGTGGCCTGCCCACGCCTGCGCGGCCGCCCCACGCCCGCCGGTGGACACATTGTCAAGCGCTGGCACAGGGCCGGTGGACAAGGCGGTGAACGCCCGCCAGGCCTTGCCGCAGAACAATCCATGCATTGCCCCACCCCACGGTCTCGACACCGGGTCGGGAGGCGGCCCGGCGAACCCTTTGCCGGCGCCCGAGATTTAATCCATGGAAAGGAAGACCCCGATGCAGATGCAGATGCAGAACCACTTTTTGGGCCGCACGGCGCGTATCCGGCATGGTCTGCGCTTTGCTGGCGCCGGCCTGTTGCTGGCAGCGCTGCACTGCCTGGCACCGTCCGAAGCCAGCGCACAGACGCGCTACACCTGCCGGGACGACAACGGCAACAACTACACCTCCTCGCGTGCCTGCCCCCAGGGCATGAAGACCACGTCGGTATCGGCTGGGCCCACGGCCAGCGAGTACCGCTCCGAACGCTCGCCCAGCCGGTCGGTGTACTCCTCGCCCGCACCGGACCACCAGCAGTACATGAGCGAGCGCTGCCGCACGCTGAACGACACCATGCGATCGGCCTACTCCCGGGGCATCAAGGCCGACGTGCAGGAGGGCATGCGCCGCGAATACGACCGCGACTGCCGCGAGGAAGAGAGCGAAGCCTCCTCCCGCTACGACAGGGAGCGGCGCGAAGCACGCCTGCAGCAGCGCGACGAGGACCGCCAGGCGCAGCAGGCACAGCAGGCGTCGCAGGCCAACGAAGCCCGCCGGGGACAGCAGTGCGCCGAATCGCGCCGCATTCTGAACATCAAGAAGGCGCGCACCGACCTGACGGAAGGCGAGCGCAATGACCTCAAGCGCTTCGAGGACGCCTACCTGGCGCGGTGCGCACGCTGACCGCGAACACTGTCCAGACCATCGGCTATAAACAGCATGGCGCCGGCATCCGCGCGCACCACAACCAGCCGCAAGGAATACAAGGCATGAGCAGTTTCATCGAGATCGGAGGGCGGCGCATTGCAGCCATCGAATCGTCCGAGGGAATCACACTCACCACGGACACCCTCATTTCGCTCAGTGAGGTCAGCGAATTTCCGCAAAACGTGCGGGTGGTGGAAGGCTCCATTCACCTTCACAACGGCAGCCTTCGCAACTTGCCCTCCCCCCTCACCGTCCGCGGCACCCTGCAGATCTGGGCATGCCCCGACCTGGTGCTGCCCGACAACCTCGAAGTGACGGAAGACCTGGTACTACACGGCAGCGACATGGTGAGCGAGAGCCTGCCCTCGGGCTTGGTGGTAGGCGGCGCACTGCATATCGGCAACTGCAAGTTCCGCCAGCTGCCCGTCGACCTGTGCGTGGGCCGCAGCATCCTGGCAAGTGAAAGCGCGCTCGAGGCACTGCCGGATGCACTTTCACTGCCCGGCACACTGGACATCGCCTACACCACCATCTCCAGGCTGCCCGACCGGCTGGAAATCGGCAGCGCCCTGATCCTCACGGACTGCCCGATTTCCGCACTGCCGGAGCATTTCACCGTAGGGGACAGCCTGGACGTCCGGGGCACCAACATCACCCAGTTGCCGACGCAGCTGACGCTGGGGACTGACCTTTTCGTCGCCGATACCGCCATTGACACGCTTCCAGAGAACCTGGAGCTGTGCACCCTGGACATCAGCGACACGCCGATCACCGAGATCCCGGAGTCGACCACCCTGCACGTCAGCCTGTGGGCGGAAAACGCCAAGATCCGCCGTCTCCCAAAGACCTTCGTCGAACTGGACGAGTTGGACCTCAGGGGCAGTGCCATTGAAGCGTTGCCCGAAGGCCTGTTCGTGCGCTTTGACCTGAACCTGGCCGACAGCGCCATCCGGTCGCTGCCCGCGAAGATATCCGTGAACGAGACTCTCTACTTGGGCGGAACCGCCGTTCCAAGAGAGGGGCTGCCCAGAAACGACAAGACGGGGGAGGCGTTGCGCGTCGATTGGGACTGGCGTCCCTGACGCGCCTGGCCTGCAGCACCCTCCCCCCGGTGGCGATCCAGGGTATCACTTGTCCTGCAACGCTCTTTTGACGGTAAGCAGCGCTGAATGCTAGAATAAGGGTTTTCCCTAAGGTTGCGCTATCCGTGCGACCAGGGCCAAGGCAACCACGGCAACCCGTGGCAGCGCCCCCTTCTTCGATCCATCGTCGTCTCCTTCCATGCACCGTCGCCAGTTCACCCAGTCCCTTCTTGCCACCGCCACCGGTCTCTCGCTCGCCTCCTCGGCATGGGCCGGCCCCCAGGACGCCATCGACGCCAAGATGGTCACCATTGGCTGCTCGCTGGGCCTGTCGGGCCCCCTGGCCAGCCTGGGCAAGGAACTCAAGCAGGGCCTGGACGCCGGCATTGCACAGGCCAACGCGCGCAGCGGCGGCACGGGCGGGCGTGAGCTGCGCCTGTTGGCGCTGGACGACGGTTACGATCCAGCACGCTCCGAAGAGAACGTGCGCAAGCTGATTGCCGACGGCAACGTGGCGGCCCTGCTGTCGTGCATGGGCACCAGCAACAACCAGCGCATCATGCCCCTGGTGGACGAGGCGCAGATCCCCTACGTGGCCCCGCAGAGCGGCGCATCGTCGCTGCGCAAGCCCGAGTACCGCTCGGTCTTCCACGTGCGTGCCAGCTACTCCGACGAAGCCCAGCGCCTGGCCAAGAAGCTGGTGGCCATGGGCATCACCGACCTGGCCGTGGTCTACCAGGACACCGCGTTCGGCAAGGAATTCCTGGCCGATGTGAACAATGCACTCAAGGCCGTCAACCAGCCCGCGCCCAAGGCCTTCAAGCTCGACGCCAAGGGGGAGCAAGTGGCCACCGTGGTCCAGCAGACCCTGGCATCCAAGCCCATGACGGTGCTGCTCGGCACGGCAGGCGACGTGAGTGCCGCACTGATCAGCGAATTCCGCAAGGTATCGGCCAGCACGCCCCTGGCTGCCACCAGCGTGGCATTGAGCGGCGAGAACATCCGCCAGCTGGGCACCAAGGCCGGCGGTCTGGCCCTGTCGATGGTGATGCCCGATGCGTCGCGCACCAGCGTCGCCCTGGTGCGTGACTACCAGCGCGCCATGCGTGCCGTGAACCAGCAGGAATTCTCGTCGCGCAGCTTCGAGGGCTACGTGAACGCCCGCGTGCTGATCGACGGCCTGGACCGCGCCGGCCGCGACCTGAGCCGTGCCAAGCTGCGCTCGGCACTGGCCGGTTTGCGCAGCAACGACCTGGGTGGTTTCACGGTCGACTATGCAGGTGGCGCACCGTATGTGGGTTCCAAGTTCATCGACCTGGGCATCATGGGCTCCAACGGCCGCTTTGTGGGCTAAGGCCTGAACAAAGCTCTTCTGGCGTCGTTGCTGCGCCTTGCCGTACTAGCGTACTGTCTGCGGCGCAGCGCCTAGCCAGAACCGCTGCGCTGAGCTTTCTTCAAGCCTCGATCCGCTGGGCTGCAGGCAAAGAACAAAAAACCCGCCGAGGCGGGTTTTGTTGTGGATGGCTCCAAGCTCTGGGCATCAGCCCATGTGCAGGCCGCCGTTGACCGAGAAATCGGCACCGGTGGCGTAGCCGCCCTCTTCCGAGGCCAGCCAGGCGATGATCGAGGCGATCTCGCTGGGCTCGCCCAGTCGCTTGACAGGCACGGTGGCGACGATCTTTTCCAGCACGTCGGGGCGGATGGCCTTGACCATGTCGGTGCCGATGTAGCCCGGGCTCACGGTGTTCACCGTCACGCCCTTGGTGGCCAGCTCCTGCGCCAGGGCCATCGAGAAGCCGTGCATGCCGGCCTTGGCGGCCGAGTAGTTGGTCTGGCCGGCCTGGCCCTTTTCGCCGTTCACGCTGCTGATGTTGACGATGCGGCCCCAGCCCTTTTCCACCATGTCGGCCACCACCTGCTTGGTGACGTTGAACATGCTGTTGAGGTTGGTTTCGATGACGGCATCCCAGTCCTCGCGGGACATCTTGAGGAACATGCGGTCGCGCGTGATGCCGGCGTTGTTCACCAGCACGTCGATGCTGCCGTGTTCGGTCTTGGTCTTGGTGAAGGCTTCCACCGTGGAATCCCAGTCGCCCACATTGCCCACCGATGCGTAGAACGTATAGCCCAGCGCCTTCTGTTCCGCCAGCCACTTGGCATGGTCACGGGTCGGGCCGCAGCCCGCAATGACCTTGAAGTTTTCCTTGTGCAGGCGCTGGCAGATAGCCGTTCCGATGCCCCCCATGCCGCCGGTGACGTACGCGACTTTCTGGCTCATGTAATTACTCCTTGTTTAGTGATGCGCTCCACGCCACTCTACCCAAGAAATACAACCCTCCCCTGAAGGAAAACACTGAGCGGCCTTTCTTTTTCATGCAACAAAGCGTGTGATAGCCTGCAGGGTTGCGGGCCCGCCGATGCCCCGCAAGCCAGGCGGGGCCTTGCTGTGCGCGGTATTGCACTGCAATGGGGCAGGCCAGCGCCATGCGCATGCCGCACACAGGGCATGCAGTCATTGCATGCGCAGGAGCGCGCCGCTGCCAAGGCCAGGCGATCACGCCAACGCACCATGAAAAAAGCCCGCAGCAGGTGCTGCGGGCTTTGTCGATGCACGGGCGGCAAGACTCAATCGGCCGTGGCTTCTTCCGGCTCTGCAGGCTCCGACTTGGCCGAGCGCTCCTTCTTGGGAAGGGGCTGGATGTCGAGCAGCACTTCGGGTGTTTCCACGCCCTTGTCGTCGGTCTTCACCTCGATGTCCACCGTCAGGCGGCCACCCTCGGTCAGGCGTCCGAACAGCAGTTCGTCGGCCAGCGCACGGCGGATGGTGTCCTGGATCAGGCGCTGCATCGGACGGGCGCCCATCAGCGGATCGAAGCCCTTCTTGGCCAGGTGCTTGCGCAGCGTGTCGGTGAAGGTGACTTCCACCTTCTTCTCGGCCAGCTGGGTTTCGAGCTGCAGCAGGAACTTGTCCACCACGCGCAGGATGATCTGCTCGTCCAGCGCCTTGAAGTTGACGATGGCATCCAGCCGGTTGCGGAACTCGGGCGTGAACAGGCGCTTGATGTCGCCCATCTCGTCGCCCGCCTGGCGCGGGTTGGTGAAGCCGATGGTCGCCTTGTTCATGGTCTCGGCGCCAGCGTTCGTCGTCATGATGATCAGGACGTTGCGGAAGTCGGCCTTGCGGCCGTTATTGTCCGTCAGCGTGCCATGGTCCATCACCTGCAGCAGCACGTTGAAGATGTCCGGATGCGCCTTCTCGATTTCATCGAGCAGCAGCACCGAATGCGGCTTCTTGGTGATGGCTTCGGTCAAGAGGCCACCTTGGTCGAACCCGACATAGCCCGGAGGCGCACCGATCAGGCGGCTCACGGCATGGCGTTCCATGTACTCCGACATGTCGAAGCGCAAGAGCTCGATGCCCATGATGTAGGCCAGCTGTTTGGCGGCCTCGGTCTTGCCCACGCCCGTCGGGCCGCTGAACAGGAACGAGCCGATCGGCTTGTCGCCCTTGCCCAGGCCCGAGCGCGCCATCTTCACTGCGCTGGCGAGCACTTCCAGGGCCTTGTCCTGGCCGAAGACCACGCTCTTGAGGTCGCGTTCCAGGGTCTGCAGCTTGCCGCGGTCGTCGTTGGAGACATTGGCCGGCGGAATGCGGGCGATCTTGGCCACGATCTCTTCGATCTCGGCCTTGCCGATGGTCTTCTTGCGCTTGCTCGGCACCATGATGCGCTGGGCAGCACCGGCTTCGTCGATGACGTCGATCGCCTTGTCGGGCAGATGGCGGTCGTTGATGTACTTGGCGCTGAGCTCGGCCGCAGCCTGCAGGGCGGCCGCAGCGTACTTCACGCTGTGGTGCTCCTCGAAGCGCGACTTCAGGCCCTTGAGGATGTCGATGGTTTCCTGCACGGTCGGCTCGACCACGTCCACCTTCTGGAAGCGGCGCGACAGCGCAGCGTCCTTTTCGAAGATGCCGCGGTATTCCGTGAAGGTGGTCGCTCCGATGCACTTGAGCTGGCCGCTGGACAGTGCCGGCTTGAGCAGGTTGGATGCATCGAGCGTGCCACCCGAGGCCGCGCCCGCACCGATCAGGGTGTGGATCTCGTCGATGAACAAGATGGCGTTGGGCTTGTCCTTGAGCGACTTGAGCACGCCCTTCAGGCGCTGCTCGAAGTCACCGCGGTACTTGGTGCCCGCCAGCAGCGCGCCCATGTCCAGCGAATACACCACGGCCTCGGCCAGGATCTCGGGCACGTCGTTCTGCGTGATGCGCCAGGCCAGGCCCTCGGCGATCGCGGTCTTGCCCACGCCGGCTTCACCCACCAGCAGCGGGTTGTTCTTGCGGCGGCGGCACAGGATCTGGATGGTGCGTTCCACCTCGTAGTGGCGCCCGATCAGCGGATCGATCTTGCCTTCCTTGGCGGCCTGGTTCAGGTTCTGGGTGAACTGCTCCAGCGGCGAGGCCTTCTCGTTGCGCTCGGCGGCAGCGCCCTCTTCGCCCTCGGCCTGGTTCTCGGCCTTGGCGGGTTCCGGCGGCTCGCCCTTCTTGATGCCGTGGGCAATGAAGTTGACCACGTCCAGGCGCGTCACGCCCTGCTGGTGCAGGTAGTACACGGCGTGCGAGTCCTTCTCGCCAAAGATGGCCACGAGCACGTTGGCGCCCGTGACTTCCTTCTTGCCGTTGCCGGTGGACTGCACGTGCATGATGGCGCGCTGGATCACCCGCTGGAAACCCAGCGTGGGCTGCGTGTCCACCTCGTCGGTGCCTGCCACCTGCGGCGTGTTGTCCTTGATGAAGTTCGACAGCGACGACCGCAGGTCATCGATGTTGGCCGAACAGGCGCGCAGCACTTCCGCTGCGCTGGGGTTATCGAGCAGTGCCAGCAGCAGATGCTCCACGGTGATGAACTCGTGGCGCTGCTGGCGGGCCTCAACAAAGGCCATGTGCAAGCTGACTTCCAGTTCTTGGGCAATCATGTGAACTCCTTTGTGCTTGCGTGGAATGGATAACTGTAGATCGGGATGAAAAACCTGTTATTCAACAGGTTCACTGACACATTGCAGCGGGTGCCCCGCCTTGAGGGCGGCATCCAGCACCTGCTCGACCTTGGTGGCGGCCACGTCGCGTGAATACACGCCGCACACGCCTTTGCCGTCGAGGTGGATCTTGAGCATGATCTGGGTTGCCTGCTCCCGGTCCTTGCTGAAAAACTCCTGCAGCACCACGATGACGAACTCCATGGGCGTGTAGTCGTCATTGAGCATGACCACCTGGTACATCTGGGGGGGCTGGGTCTTTTGCGTGCGTCTTTCCAGCACGACCGAACCGCCGTCATCCCGCGCAGGCCTGGTGACAGGCGGCGCGGCTTTGGGAGAAGGTGGTTTTGTTGCCATGAATTTCATTCTAGCGACCCGCGCGTACCGCTGCCGCAAGAGAAATCTGATGTTCATCCGTTTTTTTTCAAGGCTGGCCCCAGCAATATTCTTGCCAGGCCCTGTCCACCCGTGCCTTGGCCCCTGCCAAATGCCCTGCGGGGGCACAGGGGGTGGCGTGAAAAAGGCAGCGGTGCCTGCCCTGCCAGGCACCGGTCGGATGTTGTTTCCTCGCGCATTCCTTTGCCCCGTTGCTGCACGATCACTCGTAGACCACCGTGGCGGACCCGGCGCCCACCTGGGCGCTCCAGGCGGCCAGGGCGGCATCGCTGGGGTAAAAGCGGCTGCTTTCGGAGAGCTGGACCTCGGCGACCGCCGAGGTACTGGCGGCCCCACCCACGCTGCCCGTGCAGCGCAGCCCCATGCGCACGCGCAGGCCGTGCAGCAGGTCGCCCTCGGGCGCTTCCTCCCGCCGGGGCGGAAACTCGCGCAGCAGTTTCTGCACCTCGGGCGCCTTGTCGCTCACCACCACGTGCAGGTATTTGCCAAAGCGCGCGCGCGCACCTGCCAGGTCCCACACCTGCTGCACCTTCACGCGCAGGCCGCCGCTGAAGCGGTCTAGCTGCAGGCGGCCCATCATCACCACGAACTCGTCCTCCTTGAGCTGGTTCTTGTAGGTGTTGATCAGCGCCTCGTCGGCCGAGGCCTCGATCACGGCCGACTTGTCGTCGAGCTTGAACAGCGCGAGCTTGCCGCGCTGGCCGTTGATAACGCGCAAATCGCTGATGATGCCGGCCAGAATCTGCGGCTCGCGGCTGTCCAGCAGCTCGTCGATCTGCGTGCGCACGAAGCGGCGCACCTCCGTGGCCACTTCGTCGAACAGGTGGCCCGAGAGGTAGAAGCCCACCGCCGTCTTCTCCAGCGTCAGGCGCTCCTTGATGCCCCAGGGCGTCACGTCCACCAGCTCGGGCTCCTGCGTGCTCGATCCGTGGGAGTCGTCGCCCATCATGTCGAACAGGCCGCCCTGGTTCACGTTGGCCAGCGAGGCGGCGGCGAAGTCGAACGCACGGTCGATCGACGCCACCAGCGAGGCCCGGTTGAGGTTGAGCGAGTCGAAGGCGCCGGCCTTGATCAGCGCCTCCACCGTGCGCTTGTTCATGCGCGCGCGGTCCACGCGCAGGCAGAAGTCGAACAGGCTCTTGAAGGGGCCCTTGGTGGAGCCGTTGGGGCCGTCGCCGCGCCCTTCGCGTGCCGCCACGATGGCCTCGATGGCCGCCTGCCCGCCGCCCTTGACGGCGCCCAGGCCGTAGCGGATGACCTTGTCCGTCACCGGCTCGAAGCGGTACATGCCGCGGTTCACGTCAGGCAGCTCGAAGGTGATGCCGAAGTTCTTGCGTGCGTCCTCGAACAGCACCTTGAGCTTGTCGGTGTCGTCCATTTCCACCGTCATGTTGGCGCAGAAGAACTCGGCCGTGTAGTGCACCTTGAGCCAGCCGGTGTGGTAGGCCAGCAGCGAGTAGGCGGCGGCGTGCGACTTGTTGAAGCCGTAGCCCGCGAACTTCTCCATCAGGTCGAACACCTCATCGGCCTTGGCCTCGCTGATGTCCTGCTTGGCCGCGCCGGCGCGGAAGATCAGGCGGTGTTCGGCCATCTCCTCGGCCTTCTTCTTGCCCATGGCCCGGCGCAGCATGTCGGCACCACCCAGGCTGTAGCCGCCCAGCACCTGGGCGGTCTGCATCACCTGCTCCTGGTAGACCATGATGCCGTAGGTCTCGGCCAGCACTTTTTCGACCAGCGGGTGCGGGTACTCCACCACTTCCTTGCCGTGCTTGCGGTTCACGAAGCTGGGGATGAGGTCCATGGGGCCCGGGCGGTACAGGGCGTTCAGCGCGATCAGGTCTTCCAGCCGGCTCGGGCGAGCCTCGCGCAGCATGCCCTGCATGCCGCGGCTTTCAAACTGGAACACGGCTTCGGTCTTGCCGTCGGAGAACAGGGTGTAGGTGGGCCCGTCGTCGAGCGGGATGGCTTCGAAGGTGAAGTTCTCCTGGCCCTTGTGGCGCTTCATGATGAACTCGCGCGCGATCTCCAGAATGGTCAGCGTGGCCAGGCCCAAGAAGTCGAACTTCACCAGGCCGATGGCCTCCACGTCGTCCTTGTCGTACTGGCTCACGGCCGATTCGCTGCCGGGCTGCTGGTACAGCGGGCAGAAGTCGGTGAGCTTGCCCGGGGCGATCAGCACGCCGCCGGCGTGCATGCCGATGTTGCGCGTCATGCCTTCGAGCTTTTGCGCCATCTCGATGACGGTGCGCACGTCCTCTTCCTTGGCCACGCGCTCGGCCAGCAGGGGTTCGAGCTCCAGCGCGTAGTTGTTCTTGTCGCCCTCCTTCTTGACGGCGGGCGGGTACTGCAGCGTATAGGACATGCCGGGCTTGCCCGGCACGAGCTTGGAGATGCCGTCGCAGAACATGTAGCTCATGTCCATCACGCGGCCCACGTCGCGGATGGCGGCCTTGGCCGCCAGCGTGCCGAAGGTGGCGATCTGGCTCACGGCGTTCTTGCCGTACTTGTCCTTCACGTAGTCGATCACCCGGTCGCGGTTGGACTGGCAAAAATCGATGTCGAAGTCGGGCATGGACACCCGCTCGGGGTTCAAAAAGCGCTCGAACAGCAGGTTGTATTCGAGCGGATCGAGGTCGGTGATCTTGAGCGCATAGGCCACCAGGGAGCCCGCACCCGACCCCCGGCCCGGCCCCACCGGGCAGCCGTTCTCCTTGGCCCATTTGATGAAGTCGCCCACGATCAGGAAGTAGCCTGGAAAGCCCATCTTGAGGATGGTGCCGATCTCGAATTCGAGCCGCTCCACGTAGCGCGGGCGCTGCGCATCGCGGTCGGCCTCCTTCTTGAAGAGCATCTTCAGCCGCTCCTCCAGCCCCTCAAACGAGGCAAAGCGGAAGAACTCGTCGATCGGCATGCCGTTGGGCGTGGGAAAGTCCGGCAGCTGCGGCTTGCCCAGCACCAGCGTCAGGTTGCAGCGCTGGGCGATCTCCACGGTGTTGGCGATGGCCGAGGGGATGTCGGCGAAGAGTTCCTCCATCTGGGCCGAGGATTTGAAATACTGCTCGCGCGTGAAGCGGCGCACCCGGCGCGGGTTGGCCAGGATTTCGCCCTCGGCGATGCACACGCGCGCCTCGTGGGCCTCGTAGCCTTCGGCATCGGCGAACTGCACTGGGTGGGTAGCCACCACCGGCAGGTGCAGGCGCGCAGCCAACTGGGCTGCTGCGACTACGTGGGCCTCGTCGTCGGGGCGGCCGGCGCGCTGCAGCTCCATGTAGAAGCGGTGCGGAAAAAGGCCCGCCAGGCGCAGCGCCAGGTCGGCGGCGCCCGCGTCATCGCCCTTGAGCAGGGCCTGCCCTACCGGGCCGGCCTGGGCGCCCGAGAGCACGATCAGCCCCTCGGACAGCTCCTGCAGCCACTCCCAGGTGCAGACGGCCAAGTTCTTGACGATGTTGCGCGTCCAGGCTCGGGCCAGCAGTTCCGACAGGCTCAGGTAGCCCTGGCGGTTCTGCACCAGCACGATCATGCGCGACGGCGGGGCCGTGCCCTCCCCCTCCAGGAAGATCTCGGCGCCCAGCAGGGGCTTGACGCCCTTGCCCCGTGCTTCCTTGTAGAACTTGATGGCGCCGAAAAGGTTGTTGAGATCGGTGATGGCCAGGGCGGGCTGGCCATCGACGGCGGCGGCCTTGGCCACCTCGTCGATGCGGTTGGTGCCGTCGACGACGGAATATTCGGTGTGCAGGCGCAAGTGGACAAACATGGGCTCCATTGTAGAAAGCCCACTGCATCCCGTAACCGAAACGTTTGCGACAGGGGGATTCAGGAGCCGGATGCCGCCGGTACAATGCGCCGTCAGGTGTCCGCTTGGGTGCACGCCTGCGGGGACCCGTCCCTGCCGCCAGCCCCCGGAACATCCCGTTTCCTCTTTTTGCCTGAAAGCTGCTTGCGATGCTTCGTGCCCCACTGCCGTTTATCTCCGCCCTGCTGGCTGCAGGTGTCCTCGCCGGGTGCTCGACCACCACCGAAGACAAGACCGCCAACTGGAGCCCGAACCGCATCTACTCCGAAGCCAAGGATGAAATGAACTCCGGCGGCTACGACAAGGCCGTGCCCCTGTTCGAAAAGCTCGAAGGCCGTGCCGCCGGCACGCCGCTGGCCCAGCAGGCCCAGCTGGACAAGGCCTATGCCCACTTCAAGGCGGGCGAAAAAGCCCAGGCCGTGGCCACGCTCGACCGCTTCATGAAGCTGCACCCCGCCAGCCCAGCTCTCGATTACGCCCTGTACCTGAAGGGCCTGGTCAACTTCAACGACAACCTGGGCCTGTTCTCGTGGCTGTCGCGCCAGGACCTGTCCGAGCGTGACCAGAAGGCGGCCAAGGATTCGTTCGAGTCCTTCAGCGAGCTGACCACTCGCTTCCCCGATTCGCGCTACGCCCAGGACGCGCGCCAGCGCATGACCTACATCGTCAATTCGCTGGCCCAGTACGAAGTGCACGTGGCACGTTACTACTACCAGCGCGGCGCCTACGTGGCCGCCATCAGCCGCGCCCAGGTGGCCGTGGCCGACTACCAGGGCGTGCCCGCCGTGGAAGAAGCGCTGTACATCCTGATGCAGTCCTACGATGCCCTGGGCATGGACCAGCTGCGCGACGACACCCGCCGCGTGATGGATGCCTCTTACCCGAAAAGCGAGTACGTGCGCGCCGGGCTCAAGGGCAAGACGGATCCGTGGTGGAAGTTCTGGTAAGCGCCTGAACCTGTTCAGAACGGGTCTGAACTGGCCGCCAGCAGATCATCCAGCGCGGCGTCGAAATCCTCGGGGGTTTCCAGGCGCCGCATGGGCGGCAGGGCACGCAGCAGCCGCTTGCCATAGCCCATGGTGGCCAGGCGCGTATCGCCGACCACCAGCACCCCCCGGTCCGATTCGCGCCGTATCAGCCGCCCGGCCCCCTGCTTGAGCGCCACCGCCGCCTCGGGCACCGAAACCTGCTGGAACGAGCTGCCCCCGGCCTCTTCGATGCGCTGGCTACGCGCCTCGACCAGCGGATCGCCAGGCGGCGGAAACGGCAGCTTGTCGATGATGACCAGCTGCAGCGCATCGCCGGGCACGTCGAAGCCCTCCCAGAACGTGGCCGAGGCCACGAGGATGCAGCCAGGCGCGCCGTGCCCGCTGCCTTCGCGAAAGCGCTCCATCAGGCGGCGCTTGGGCCATTCACCCTGCACCAGCACCGACAGCGACTGGCCATCGCCAAACCGGCGGTGCAAGGCATCACCAATGGTGGCCAGGGCCTTGAGCGTGGTGGTCAGCACCAGGGTGCGCCCGCCAATGCGCGCGGCAGCATCGCCGGCCAGGCGCGCAATGGCGGCACTGTGGGCCGGGTCGGCCGGCTTGGGCAGGTGGCGCGGCACGTACAGCGCGGCCTGCGTGGCGTAGTCGAACGGGCTGTCCACGCGCAGAATTTCGGCGCCTTTCAGGCCGCAGCGCTCGACAAACCAGGTCAGCCCCTCATCCGTCCCCAGTGTGGCCGAGGTGAAGATCCAGGCGCGCGGGCGCTCGCCTTCGGGGTCGGGCCACTCATCGTCGCGTGCGCTGTGCGTGGGCTGCGTGAGCAGCCGGGTGCGCATGGCGTGAGATATGTCCAGCGGCGATTCGACCAGGCGCACCTGGGTGCTCCCGAGGTCGATCCAGCGCACCGCGTCCTGGCCGCAGGGCCCGCCGAACCGGGCCAGGCGGGCCAGCAGTTCGGTGCTGCGTTCGTACAGGCGATCCAGGTCCGGGGCGGTCTCGCTCAGTTGATCGAGCGCCTCCTGGGCCTGGGCGCAGGCCGTGGACAGCCGGCGCAGTGCGGCGTCCCAGGCCTGTACTTCAGCGCCCTCGGGTGCCGCCTCTGTCCAGCCGCGCTTGCCCTGGGCGCCGGCACTGCCGCCGGCCAGCCTCAGCTCGCCCACCGCCTGCTCCACCCGGCCGGCCAGGGCCAGCCAGTCGGCCAGGCCCCGCGCGTGGTGAAGGCCCGCGGCCAGGAGGTCGCGCGCAAAGTCGAGCAATTGGCCCGAGGACAGCTGCAGGCCCAGAAACTGCACGCCGGTCTCGCTGATCTGGTGGGCTTCATCGAACACCACCACGCGCACGCTGGGCAGCAGCTCGGCCACGCCCGATTCGCGCACGGCCATGTCGGCAAAGAACAGGTGGTGGTTGATGACCACGATGTCGGCCGCCAGGGCCTCGCGCCGGGCGATGTTCACATGACATTCGCGCGCGCGCGGGCAACTCGCACCCAGGCAGTTCTCGCGCGTGGAAGTCACCAGCGGGATGACGGGGGAGCGCTCGTCCAGGCCCGTCAGTTCGGCCAGGTCGCCACTGCGCGTGCTGCGCGACCAGTCTTCGACCTTGGCCAACACGCGCGCCACATTACGATCTGTTACTGCGCTGTCCTGGCGTGCCTGCACCATGCGGTGCAGGCACAGGTAGCTGGCCCGGCCCTTGAGCAGAGCGGCGCGCACCGGCACGCCCAGCACCTCGGCCAGGAGCGGCAGGTCGCGCGCGAACAGCTGGTCCTGCAGCGCCTTGGTGGCCGTGGAGAGCAGCACGCGCTCGCCACTGAGCAGGGCGGGAACCAGGTAGGAAAAGGTCTTGCCCACGCCGGTGCCGGCCTCCACCACCAGCATGCCGCCCTCTTCCATGGTGCGGGCCACGGCGGCGGCCATGCGGGTCTGGCCTTCGCGCGGGCGAAACTGCGCATCGGCCCGTGCCAGCAGGCCACCGGGCGCAAACACCTCATGCACCACCTCGGCCAACGGCATCAGGTGGGCTCCCGGGTTTGTAGCAAGCGCTCCATGCGCAGCGCGATCGGTGGCCGCAGGGGCGAGGGGTGGGTGGATTTCAAAGGGGGCGCATGGCAGTCATGGCAAAAATGCCACAGGCGGGCGGATAATACGCGCTCCGGAGCACCCAAACGACAGCCAGGCCCGTCGGCACACCACAATCAACAGCATGACCAAAGCGTTTCGCCTCATCGCCTCCACCGGCATCCACAAGGGTGACCGCGAGTACCAGCAAGACCAGGTGGCCCTGATCTCGCATGAACGGCACAACGGCTGTGTCCTGGGTGTCGTGGCCGACGGCATGGGGGGGCGCAGCGGCGGCCGCAAGGCCTCCGACCAGGTCATGATGACGGCCCGCCAACTGTTCGAGCGCTATTCGCCCGAGACCGACGACCCGGCCGCCATGCTCAAGAGCATGGTGGAAGAGGCGCACATCGTCATTCGCCTCACGGCCATCTCGGCCGAACAGGAGCCGCACAGCACCATCGCCGCCTTCCTGATCAACCCGCGCGGCGACTGCCACTGGGTGCATGCCGGCGACTCGCGCATCTACCACTTCCAGGGCGGGCGCCTGACGCACCGCACCAGCGACCACTCCTACGTGCAGGCTCTGGTGGATCGGGGCGAGCTGACCGAGGCCGAGGCCAACAACCACCCGCACTCCAACATCCTGGTGGGCTGCCTGGGCACCGAGAGCGACCCGCCCATCACCACGCACATGATTTCCCAGCTGCACCCGGGCGACACGCTCATGGCCTGCAGCGACGGCGTGTGGCACTACTTCTCACCCACCGAGCTGGCCTCGGTGGTCGAATCGCTCTCGCCGCGCGAAGCCACGGAGTTCCTGATCGAAAAGGCCCGCACGCGGGCCCGTGGGGGCGGTGACAACCTGTCGCTGGTCATCGTGAAGATCGAGGCACTGGTCGAAGAGAAGAAGACCGTGCAGGGCATGGGCATGGGCACCCATCCCTCCGTTCCAGCAGGCGCGACCAGCAAGGTCTGAGGGGCTGAGAGGCCGCCCCCTACCCGACCCTGCGCTTCAGGGCGCAGGCACGGGCAGTGGCGCGGCCGGCTTGCGGCCAGAGGCTGCGGCAGTGGCTTGATCGCGGGCCACGCGGGCGCGGCGTGTTTCGGCCGCCTTCAATTCCTCGGCATGGCGCTCGCGGGCACGGCCCGCGCGCTGGGCGGCTTCGGCGGCGCGCTGGGTCTGCTCGGCCTCGCGCTGCTCGATGTTCTGCGCGCGCGGGGTGGGTACCACGGGGGTCTTGGGTGTGCGCGGGGTGCGCGGGGCCTGCACGTGCGGCTGGCCACGCACGCCGATCCCCACTTCAGGGGCTTCACCCGGCGGGCCGGGCTGGGTAGCCTGCTTTTCCGCGATGCTGCGCCGCCGCTCGGCGGCTTTCTCCTTGCGCTCGGCATCGTTGATCTGCATCTCGCGCGAGCGCAGGCCGGCTTCCGCCTCGCGGGCCCGGTTGCGTTCCACGCGCAGGCAGTCTTCCACCGCAAACAGCTTGTAGCACTCGGTCTCGGCCGCCAGGCGTCGGGCGGCCACGGCCTTGCGCTCGTCCGCGATGTGCGCTCGTTCGGCGGCCCGGTGGGCATGGGCTGCCTTGCGCTCTGCCGATTCGGGCTCGGCTGCGGCCTGGGCCAGGGCATGCGAGGCCATGCCCATCTGCGCCAGCAGGCACAGCACAGGGATGATGATGAACTGCCGCATTGTCCTGGTCTTCATGTCAAGCCTGTATCCACCATGCGGCGCTCGAGCGCCAGAAATTCCTTGGACTGCATCTCGTTCAGGCGCGATACGGTGCGCGGAAACTCGTGTGCCAGGGGGCCTTCCGTGTACAACGCCTCGGGCGGCACGGCGGCCGACATGATGAGTTTCACGCGCCGGTCGTACAGCACGTCCACCAGCCAGGTGAAGCGCCGCGCGGGCGACGCCATGGCCACCGGCAGGTAGGGCACATCGGACAGCAGCACGGTGTGGAACTGCGTGGCGATCTCCAGGTAGTCGTTCTGCGAACGCGGCCCGCCGCACAGTTCACGGAAGTCGAACCATACCACCCCGCCGGCCTTGCGCTTGGAGCGGATCTCGCGCGCCTCGATGTGCAGCACCGGGTCTTCGTCGTGCACCTCGGCCAGCTGGTTGAAGGCCTCGTTCATCTGCGCATCGGCGTCCGGCCCCAGGGGCATGTGGTAGAGCTTGACCTGCTCCATGGTGCGGCGGCGGTAGTCGGTGCCGTTGTCCACGTTGACCACCTCCAGGCGCTCGTTGAGCAGCGCGATGGCGGGCAGGATGCGGTCGCGGTGCAGGCCGCCAGGGTACAGGTCGTCGGGCTTGAAGTTGGAGGTGGTGACAAAGCCCACGCCGTTCTCGAACAGCGAGGCCAGCAGGCGGTGCAGGATCATGGCGTCGGTGATGTCGGCCACGTGGAATTCGTCGAAGCAGATGAGCTTGTAGCGCTTGGAGATGCGCTCGCCCAGCACATCGAGCGGGTTCTGCGTGCCCTGCAGGGCTGCCAGCTCGCGGTGCACTTCGCGCATGAACTCGTGGAAATGCAGGCGCACCTTGCGCTTCAAGGGCACGGCGTCGAAGAAGCATTCCATCAGAAAGCTCTTGCCGCGCCCCACCCCGCCGTACATGTAGACGCCGCGCGGGATGTCCGGGCGGTTGATGAGCTTCTTGAAGGCGTTGGAGCGGCGCTCTTTATAGGTGGCCCACTCGTCGGCGCAGCGCTGCAGCGCGTCCACGGCGCGCAGCTGTGCAGGGTCGCTCTGGAAGCCCTTGGCCTCAAGTTCGGCCAGGTAGGTCTGTTTGACAGTCACGGTGCGCTCGCCCTGGTGCTAGGAATGAATAAGGCATAAAGCGCCGCCGCCCTTCACAGGGCGACGGCGCCATCTATCTCCCGCGGGAGGAGATCAGAAGTTCAGAGTGCGCTTGTCCACGGCCAGGGCTGCTTCCTTGGTGGCTTCGCTCAGGCTGGGGTGGGCGTGGCAGATGCGCGCGATATCTTCGCTGCTGGCCTTGAACTCCATGGCGACGACGGCCTCGGAGATCAGCTCGCTGGCCTGCGGGCCCACGATGTGCACGCCCAGGATTTCATCGGTGTCGGCATCGGCCAGCATCTTCACCATGCCGGTCGTGTCGCCCAGAGCACGTGCGCGGCCGTTGGCCAGGAACGGGAAGGTACCGGCCTTGTACTTGACGCCATCGGCCTTGAGCTGCTGCTCGGTGCGGCCCACCCATGCGATCTCGGGGCTGGTGTAGATGACCCAGGGCACGGTGTTGAAGTTGACGTGGCCATGCTGGCCGGCGATGCGCTCGGCCACGGCAACGCCTTCTTCCTCGGCCTTGTGCGCCAGCATCGGGCCGCGCACCACGTCGCCCACCGCCCACACGCCGGGCAGGTTGGTCTTGCAGTCGGCATCGACCACGATGGCGCCACGCTCGTCCAGGGCCAGGCCCACGGCTTCGGTGTTCAGGCCGATGGTGTTGGGCACGCGGCCGATGGAGACGATGAGCCTGTCCACTTCCAGCGCCTGGGCTTCGCCCTTGGCGTTGGTGTAGGCGATGCTCACGCCCTTCTTGCCGGTCTTGATCTCGCCGACCTTCACGCCCAGCTCGATCTTCAGGCCCTGCTTGTCGAAGGCCTTCTTGGCTTCCTTGGCGATCTGCTCGTCCACCGCGCCCAGGAAGGTGGGCAGGCCTTCGAGGATGGTGACTTCGGCACCCAGGCGGCGCCACACCGAGCCCATTTCCAGGCCGATCACGCCCGAGCCGATGAGGCCCAGCTTCTTGGGCACGGCGCCCACGCGCAGCGCGCCGTCGTTGGACAGCACGAATTCTTCGTCGAACGGCGTGCCGGGCAGCGCACGGGCGTTGGAGCCCGTGGCGATGATGATCTGCTTGCCCGTGATCGACTCTTCGGCGGCGCCCGCCACCTTCAGCTCGTAGCCACCTTCAGTGGCCTTCACGAACGAGCCGCGGCCGTGGAAGAAGCTGACCTTGTTCTTCTTGAACAGGTACAGGATGCCGTCGTTGTTCTGCTTCACGACGGTGTCCTTGCGGGCCAGCATCTTCGCCACGTCCATCTTCACGCCGGTGGCCGTGATGCCGTGCTCGGCAAAGTGCTTGTTGGCGTGCTCGAAATGCTCGGACGATTGCAGCAGCGCCTTGGAGGGGATGCAGCCCACGTTGGTGCAGGTTCCGCCCGGTGCGGGGCCGCCCTTGTCGTTCTTCCACTCGTCGATGCAGGCCACGTTGAAGCCCAGCTGGGCAGCGCGGATGGCGGCGATGTAGCCGCCGGGGCCGCCACCGATGACGATCACGTCGAATTGTTTGCTCATATATATTTCCTTCTAAATCAGGTCAGGCGCTCGAATCGCCAGCATTTAAACGCCTATTTATATGCAGTCTCGCGACTTTTAATAGTTGGTGTCCATTTGGGCACTTCAATCTATTGAAGTTCCAACTCGGGAGTCCCTTGTCATCGCGCGGAATCAAGCTACCAGTCGAGTATTTCTTTCTGCATTCCATGCAGACAACATCGGATTCCCCGGCCCTTACCAACTCATCAGCAACATAGATGAATCGACCCCAAATTGATGGAACGGACACAGGATCAAATTTTGTCTCATCGAAATCGCTCACCCATTTGAAAATTGCGCCCTCATCGTCCCCTTGTAGAACTGGGATGAGTAGGAGTTTTTTTTCAAGAATTGCAGCTAGATCATCCCGTTTGAAAAGAAATTTTCCCAAAAAGATTTCACCACCACTTGCAGGCTGCTGATAACTTACAAAATTACCGCACTTCACACCATTTAGTGCCTTTGCGTTTTCTTGCGCGAGTTCAATTTTCCTGGTTTGAATTAAATTTTGAAAATACTCCCGATCAATGGCAGGTTTTTCAGCAATCCGAAAAATACGCCTTAAGAAAGGGAGCATAAAAATCGCCTTGATCGTGTTAGATATCGAACAGCAGGCGCGATGGGTCTTCCAGCGCTTCCTTCATCGCCACCAGGCCCAGCACGGCTTCGCGGCCGTCGATGATGCGGTGGTCGTAGGACATGGCCAGGTAGTTCATCGGGCGGATCACGATCTGGCCGTTCTCCACCACGGCGCGGTCCTTCGTGGCGTGCACGCCCAGGATGGCCGACTGCGGCGGGTTGATGATGGGCGTGGACAGCATGGAGCCGAAGGTGCCGCCATTGCTGATGGAGAAGGTGCCACCGGTCATCTCTTCGATGCCCAGCTTGCCGTCCTTGGCCTTCTGGCCGTACTCGGCGATCTTCTTCTCGATCTCGGCAAAGCTCATCTGGTCCGCATTGCGCAGGATGGGCACCACCAGGCCACGGGGC
Organism: Acidovorax sp. LjRoot66; assembly: GCF_964253305.1. Lineage (NCBI taxonomy): Bacteria > Pseudomonadati > Pseudomonadota > Betaproteobacteria > Burkholderiales > Comamonadaceae > Acidovorax > Acidovorax sp. LjRoot66. The sequence continues at coordinate 3,881,460 of NZ_CAXUQU020000001.1, read as the reverse complement.
GAACCCACGGCGATACCGATGTCGAAGTAGCCGTGGTAGACGATGTCGTTGCCATCGACCGAGGCGTTGAGCACAGGGTACTTCTTCAGGGCATGCACGGCTGCCTTCACGAAGAAGCTCATGAAGCCGATCTTCACGCCGTGTTCCTTGGTGAACGCGTCCTGGAACTTCTTGCGCATGTCCATCACCGGCGCCATGTTCACTTCGTTGAACGTGGTCAGGATGGCGTTGGTCGATTGCGACTGCAGCAGGCGCTCGGCCACGCGGGCACGCAAGCGGCTCATGGGAACGCGCTGCTCGGGGCGGCCGCTCAGGTCTTCCTTGCCAGCCGGTGCCGACACCTGGGGCAGTGCCTTGGTCGGCACGCCCGTGGGGATGGCACTGGGGGCTGCCACGGCGGCCTTGGCCGCACCGCCAGCACCACCGGCCACCGCGCCGAGCACGTCGCCCTTGGTCACGCGGCCATCCTTGCCCGAACCGGCCACATCCGATGCGGACAGGTTGTTCTCGGCCAGCAGCTTGGCAGCCGCAGGCATGGCCACGTCGCCCTTGGAACCACCGGTAGCCGCTGGTGCGGCAGCAGGGGCCGATGCGGTCGCAGCGGCAGGTGCTGCTGCGGCAGCGGCAGCGGCCGCAGGCGCAGCTGCGCCGGCCTTGCCTTCGGTGTCGATCTTGGCGATGAGCTGCTCGGCCACCACGGTGGCGCCGTCGCCCTGCACAATTTCAACCAGCACGCCAGCCGAGGGGGCGGGCACTTCGAGCACGACCTTGTCGGTTTCGATCTCGATCAGGATCTCGTCCACTGCGACCGCTTCACCGGCCTTCTTCTTCCAGGTGAGCATGGTGGCTTCTGCCACGGACTCGGACAGCTGGGGGACTTTGACTTCTACGATAGCCATATCAATTCTTTCGGAATGGGGTTCTGTTCTGTGTAATCGGGGGTTGCCGGCCTTACTTGGTCAGGACAAAACCCTTGAGCTTGCCAAACGCGCCGTCCACCAGTGCCTTTTGCTGTTCCTGGTGCAGGTGCGAGTAGCCCACGGCAGGCGATGCGGACGCCGCGCGGCCAGAGTACCCCAGCTTCTGGCCGTCGAGCATGTTCTCGTGGATGTAGTGCTGCACGAAGAACCAGGCACCCTGGTTCTGTGGCTCGTCCTGGCACCACACCACGTCGGTGGCGTTGGGGAAGCGCTTGAGCTCGTTGGCAAACGCCTTGTGCGGGAAGGGGTACAGCTGCTCGACGCGGATGATGGCCACGTCGTCGTCTTCGCGCTCGGTGCGCTTCTTGACCAGGTCGTAGTAGACCTTGCCCGAGCAGGCGATCACGCGCTTGACCTTGGCGGCCTTCTTCACGATGGCTTCGTTCTGCTCCGGAATCACCGTCTGGAAGCTGCCCTTGGTGAACTCCGAAAGCGGCGACGTGGCGTCCTTGTTGCGCAGCAGCGACTTGGGCGTCATGATGATCAGCGGCTTGCGCAGATCACGCACCATCTGGCGGCGCAGGATGTGGAAGATCTGGCTGGCCGTCGTAGGCTGCACCACCTGCATGTTGGCGTCGGCCGACAGCTGCATGAAGCGCTCCAGGCGGGCCGAGCTGTGCTCTGGGCCCTGGCCTTCGTAGCCGTGCGGCAGCATCAGCGTGATGCCGTTGACACGGCCCCACTTGACTTCACCCGAGGCGATGAACTGGTCGATCACGACCTGCGCGCCGTTGGCGAAGTCGCCGAACTGGGCTTCCCAGATCACCAGGGTGTTGGGGTCGTTCGATGCGTAGCCGTATTCGAAGCCCAGCACCGCCTCTTCGGACAGGATGGAGTCGATCACGACGAACGGAGCCTGGTTCTCGCTCACGTTCTGCAGCGGCACGTAGGTGCCGATGTCCCACTTCTCGCGCTTTTGGTCATGGATGACCGAGTGGCGGTGCGTGAACGTGCCGCGGCCGCAGTCTTCGCCCGACAGGCGCACCGGGAAGCCGCTGGCCACCAGCGAGGCAAACGCCATGTGCTCGCCCATGCCCCAGTCCACCGGGATGTCGCCACGGCCCATGGCGGCGCGGTCGTCGTACACCTTCTTGACCAACTGGTGCGGCGTCACGCCTTCGGGGATGGTGGTGATCTTCTCGGACAGGCGCTTCCACTCGGCCAGAGGGATCGCGGTGTCGCCAGCATCGGTCCACTTCTTGCCCAGGAACGGGCTCCAGTCCACGGCGTACTTGCTCTTGAAGTTGGTCAGCACCGGATCGACCGTGTGCTTGCCCGCGTCCATGGCGGCGCGGTAGGCCTTGGCCATGTCGTCGCCCAGCGTCTCGCCCATGCCCTGGGCCGCCAGCTTGTCGGCATACAGCTTGCGCGTACCGGGGTGCTGGCCGATCTTCTTGTACATCAGCGGCTGGGTCAGCGCGGGGGTGTCCTGCTCGTTGTGGCCCAGCTTGCGGAAGCAGATGATGTCCACGACCACGTCCTTCTGGAATTCCATGCGGAATTCAAGGGCGAGCTGGGTGGCCAGCACTACGGCTTCAGGATCGTCGCCGTTCACGTGCAGCACGGGCGACTCGATCATCTTCACGATGTCGGTGCAGTACAGCGTCGAGCGTGCGTCGCGCGGATCGGAGGTGGTGAAGCCGATCTGGTTGTTGATGATGATGTGCACCGTGCCGCCCGTGGAGTAGCCACGGGTCTGCGCCAGCGCCAGGGTTTCCTGGTTCACGCCCTGGCCGGCAAAGGCCGCGTCACCGTGCACCAGCACGGGCAGCACCTGCTTGCCCAGCGGGTCGGCGCGGCGGTCCATGCGGGCACGCACGGAGCCTTCGACCACGGGGTTCACGATTTCCAGGTGGGACGGGTTGAACGCCAGCGACAGGTGGACCGGGCCGCCAGGGGTGGTCACATCGGAGCTGAAGCCCTGGTGGTACTTCACGTCGCCCGAGGGCAGGTCTTCGGGGGCGGTGTGGTCGAACTCGGCGAACAGGTCCGCAGGCATCTTGCCCATGGAGTTCACCAGCACGTTCAGGCGGCCACGGTGGGCCATGCCGATCACGATTTCCTGCACGCCCTTGGCACCGGCAGACTGGATCAGCTCGTCCATGGCGGCGATGAAGCTCTCGCCCCCTTCAAGGGAGAAGCGCTTTTGGCCGACGTACTTGGTGTGCAGGAAGCGCTCCAGGCCCTCGGCGGCCGTCAGGCGGTCGAGGATCTGCTTTTTCTTCTCGGCGTTGAAGCTGGGCTTGCTGCGGATGGTCTCCAGCTTTTCCTGCCACCAGCGCTTTTGGTTCTGGTCGGTGGCGTACATGTACTCGGCACCGATGGAGCCGCAGTAGGTTTCGCGCAGGGCGTTGATCAGCTCGCGCAGCGGCAGGGATTCCTTACCGAAGAAGGTGTTGCTGATGTTGAAGACGGTTTCCTGGTCCGCGTCGCTGAAGCCGTAGAACGAGGCTTCGAGTTCGGGGATCGCAGGGCGCTCGGTGCGCTTCAGGGGATCGAGGTCGGCCCAGCGCTGGCCCACGTTGCGGTAGGCGGCAATCAGCTGCTGTACGGCGGTGCGCTTGCGGCCCAGTTCCGAATCGGCACCTGTGGCGACGACGACCTTGGTGCCGCCCTGCTTTGCGCGCTCGGCGAAGGCATTGACGACCGGAAGGTGGGGAACGTCCTTGGCATTGGAGCCATCGACGGCAGGCACATGCTGCAGTGCGTCGAAATACTCGCGCCAGGTGTCAGGCACGCTGCCGGGGTTGGCGAGGTAGTTCTCGTACATCTCTTCGACATAGGGCGCATTGCCGCCGAAGAGGTAGGTGTTGCCTTGGTAGGCTTGATAGACGGATGTCGTATCGCTCATATTCCGCTGACCTCCGCTTCCCTGAGGGAAGCATTAGCTGGTTGAGAAACCTTCCGCGACACGGCTGGACCGGTTGGCGGATGCGACTGTGGCTGGGGAAGGGCCTTGGTACGGGCTGCATTGTGCCACTGATCTGCATCAAGCCCAAAAAACGCAGTCCATATGTATTCATGCACCGTGGACATGCAGGGCCCACTGGCACCTCGCGTACATTGCGGGTACACGCGATAGGGCGGGTATACGTTCTCAACAGGTTCCAATGAGCCCCAACACACTCCAAGACAAGACTTTCCTGCTGCTACTGGTGCTGGTCACCGTGGCCTTCGGCGCCATCCTCTGGCAGTTCCACGGTGCGGTGTTCTGGGGCATGGTGCTGGCCATCCTGTTCGCACCGCTGCACCGCAAGGTGCTGCGGCGCCTGCGCCCGCGCACCAACCTGGCCGCGTTGATCACACTGGGGCTGTGCCTGGTGATCGTGATCCTGCCGGTGGCCTTCCTCACCGTCTCGCTGGTCCAGGAGGCCACGGCCATCTACGAGCGCACGCGCACGGGGCAGCTCAACTTCGGCATGTACTTCCAGCAGGTCATCGCTGCCCTGCCCCAGTGGGCCGTGAACCTGCTGGACCGCTTCAACCTGACCTCGGTGGCGCAGCTCCAGGAGCGACTTTCGTCCGTGGCCGTGCAGGCCAGCCAGTTCATCGCCACCCAGGCGGTCAACATCGGCCAGAACACGCTCGAGTTCCTGGTGGGCTTCGGCATCATGCTGTACCTGCTGTTCTTTTTGTTGCGCGATGGCGCCGCCCTGGGCGCCCGCATCGGCCGCGCCATCCCTCTCGAGACCGATCACAAGCGCCAGCTGGTCACCAAGTTCACCACCGTGATCCGCGCCACGGTCAAGGGCAACATCGTGGTCGCCGCTTCGCAGGGTGCCCTGGGCGGGCTGATCTTCTGGATCCTGGGCATCCAGGGCCCCGTGCTCTGGGGCGTGCTCATGGCCTTTCTGTCGCTGCTGCCCGCCGTGGGCGCCGGCCTGATCTGGCTGCCCGTGGCCATCTACTTCCTGGCCACCGGCGCCGTATGGCAAGGCGTGGTGCTGATCGCCTACGGCATCGGCGTCATCGGCCTGGTGGACAACGTCCTGCGCCCCATCCTGGTCGGCAAGGACACCAAGATGCCCGACTACGTGGTGCTGATCTCCACCCTGGGCGGGCTTGGGCTGTTCGGGCTCACGGGCTTCGTCATCGGCCCCGTGATCGCGGCGCTGTTCATGGCGACCTGGGATCTGTTCTCGCCCGAGCCGGACCAGATACACCGCGATCCGAGCTGATCGAAGCCTGCACACCATCTGGGAGCACTCGTTGGCAGCCGCTCGCAACGCAATTTTCCTGATCGCAGGCGCATGGTTTGCTGGCGGCCTTGCATTTGCGCAAGCTCCCGCCTGCAAAGGCCACACGACCTACCAGGGAGGTGCACTGTATTCAGATGGCGGCTCGGTCGAAGTCTGGTTGCAGCGCCCCTGCAAGGAAGGCATCACTACCCTGGCAGTGAAGCGCACCCTGACCGACGAGATCTATCCGCTGACAGTCGATGGACAGGTGCTGCCCAACGGGTCCAAGGAAGAGTCGGCGCAATTGCGGGAGCTCGATGCCATCGTCACCAGGCGCGCAGGGGCGAAAAGCCTCTCCGAGTTCATGAAGGAGCAGCTCGCCACGTTCCTCGAGCTGAGCCCGGAAGACAACTACATGGCTGCATCGGCCCTGATCCAGAGCAGTTGCGGCTCGCTCAAGACATTGGCGAAGAATCCCATGCTTTGCCTCAAATACGCAGTAGGCTCCATCCCCTAAAGCCCGTGCCGGACCGCTGGGCGGGGCCCACTAGGTTCACATCACCCGCACCCCCAGCTCGCTCACCAGCGCCGCCGCCTGGTCCTGCGAGATCACGGCGCCCTTGAAGAACTGCGCCACATTGGCGATGCGCAGCCCCGCCAGGTCCACCGCGCGCAGGTCTGCGCCGTCGAAGCGGGCGTTCTTGAGGTTGGCATCGCGCAGGCTGCCGCCTTCGAACACCGCATCGCGAAAATCGCAGCCGCCCAGGTCGGCGTCACTCATGTCCAACTGGCCAATGGTCTGCTTGCGAAACGACATGCCGCGCAGGTCCGCCCCTACCAGCAGCGAATCGTGAAACGCGAGGCCCAGCGTGTGCGCCTCGCGAAAGCCTGCCCCGGTGAGCTTGACCTCGGCGAACACGGCAGAGCCCAGCTTGCTGCGTGCCCAGCTGGTGTTGTTCAGGTCGCAGCGGTACCAGCGCGCATCGGTCAGGTCCGCCAGGTGGAAGTTGGCCAGCCCGGCCCGGCAGCCCAGCCAGCGGCTGTCGGCGAGGTTCGACTTTTCAAAAGACGCCTCGGCCAGCACGCACTCGGTGAACTGCACCCCGCGCAGCTCCAGCCGCGACAGGTCTGCCCTTTCGAAGTCGCATTGCTCGAAGTGCAGTGGCCCAGGCCCACGCTCCAGCAGGGCCAGCACATCCGTGCGCGACAGGGTCTGGCCCGTGATGGGTGCGACCGCCGGCAATGTGGCGGACGACGAAGAGCAGGCATAGGAGGCGGTCATGGCATCACCAGAAAAATCAGGAAAAAGAAAGCGTGCTCAGTGGCCAACGCTCTTGGAAAACAGGTTCACGACGAGCACCCCGGCAATGATCATGCCCAGGCCGATCACCGCCGGCAGGTCGAGCTTCTGCCCGTAGACCACCCAGCCCACGGCCGAGATCAGCACGATGCCCACGCCCGACCAGATCGCGTAGGCAATGCCGACCGGCAGCGTCTTGAGCGTGAGCGACAGCAGGTAGAACGACAGGCTGTAGGTGACCACCGTGATGGCGCTGGGCCCCAGGCGGGTGAAGCCCTCGGAAGCCTTGAGCGCCGAGGTGCCGATCACCTCGGAGACGATGGCAATGCCAAGCAACAGGTAGGCAGTGGTGAGATTCATGGGTACTCGCTTTTTGAAATCAGTTGCACAGATCAAGCAGGGTTTTGAGGATGCGGGCCTTGCGCGCTTCGTCCATCGGGTACACGTCGAGCATCTGGCTGAACCAGTAGCCGTCTGCCGCCAGGCGGCAGGCCAGCAGGCGGTCGGCCATCTGCGGGTTATCGCCATCCTCCGCAAGGGCGGCCTGCATCGTGGCGCTCCACTGCTCCCGGCAGTGGGGCAAGGTCAGCGCCAGCAGGCCGATGGCGCGCTGGGCCTCCACCCGGTTGCAATCGGTGCCTTCGTCGAACGCCGTGCGGATGTAGGCCCGGGCATGGCGGCCTGGCCGGCCCTCCTCTTCCATGGCCAGCGCCTGGGCATAGCCCTGCTGGAATTCCTCGAACAGCTGGTCGCTCAGCGCATCGAGCAGTGCCTGCTTGCTGCGAAAGTGGTGCTGCAGCCCGCCCTTGGTCACGCCGGCGCGGGCAGACACGGCATCGAGCGTGACCGCATGGGGCCCCTGCTCGACCAACAGCGTGCGCACCACGGCCAGCAACTGGCTGCGCACCAGTTCGGGGTGTTTCTGGCGGCGGTGGGCGTCGGTCATTTCAAAAACAAACCATCTGGATGGAATGTTTAATGTAGCAGGAAAAAATCACTCACGCATGGTAGGTTAGAGGACTCAGACAAAGGGGATCAGCAGATGAGCGCACAAGCCTCGATTGAAAAAATCGGATTGCTTATGTCCAACTTTCAGGAAGTTTTTGAAAATCGTCCGGGTATGTTGGGATCGCCGATTGAGGTCTATTCGATGTTTTTTTACATTGATCGCGTGACATTCATCGTCCAGCATGGCCGCGAAATGGACCCGCTGAGCGAGTCATGGCTGATCTTCATGAATGAAAAGGGTTACACCAAAGGTGCGAACGATTTGGTGCGACGAAAACTGGAACAAATGGGATCGGATTTCTCATATCTGCAGGCTGTCAGGGCTGAGTACACAAGCTGGTTAAAGGCAAAGTTCCCACCAAGCAAGAGTCAGGACAGCTCGTCAAAATAGGTACGTCTGCCTCCGCCGACGCACCAACACACTCAGCTGTTGACCTGCGTCCACAGCTTCTCCAGCCGTTTCACGCTCACCGGCTGCGGCGTGCGCAGTTCCTGCGCAAAGAAGCTCACGCGCAGTTCTTCCAGCAGCCAGCGCAGCTCCTGCATGCGGCTGTCCACCTGGCCCTTGCGTTCGGCTACCAGCCGCCAGTAGCGCTGCTCCTGCGGGCGGACCTCCGCCAGCTTGGCGGCGTCGCGCGCGGGGTCGGCGCGGTATTTGTCCAGGCGCAGGGTGATGGCCTTGAGGTAGCGGGCGTAGTGGGCCAGTTGCGTCCAGGGCGCGATGGCGATGAAGTTCTTGGGCATCAGGCGGGCCAGTTGCTGCTGGGCGTCCTGCGTGGCCTCGGGGGCGTTCTTGGTGTCCTTGATCTTGCGCGAGGCTGCAGCAAACTCGATGAGGATGGTGCTTGCCAGGCGCGCCACCTCGTTGGCGATCAGGGTCAGGCGGCCCCTGCCCTCCTCCAGCCGGCGCTTGAATGCGTACTCGTCGGTGGGCAGCGGGTCAAGCAGGAAGGCGCGGTCCAGCGCCACGTCGATGACCTGGCTGCGCAGCTCCTCCTGGGTGCCGCCGCCGGTGCCGTCGGCGTTGCGGCCCACCTGCATGTAGGCCACGGCCATCTTCTGCAGGTCGGGGATGTTCTTTTCGAGGTACTTGAGCGCGTCCTTGATCTGCAGCGCGAACAGGCGGCGCAGGCCGGCGCGGTGCTTGGCGGCAGCCACCTCGGGCTCGTCGAAGACCTCGATGCTCACGGCGTCGCCGCCATCGATCAGGGCCGGAAAGCCGATCAGCGTCTGCCCGGCCTTGCGGATCTCCATCAGCTCGGGCAGCTCGCCGAAGGTCCAGGCGGTATAGCGCTGGCCGGCCGGTGCAGCAGGTTTGGCGGCCGGCTGGTTGGATGACGGTGCGGATGGGCCCTTGGTGGCACCGGGTTTGGCAGGCGCCGGCGCGGCAGCCGGCGCATCGGCCTGTGCCGCAGCACCACTGGTAGCGGCCAGCTTGAGCCCGGCCAGCGCCTGGAAGGCGCCGCGCGCCTTGGCGCCCCATTCGGCCTTCAAGGCGCCCAGGTTGCGGCCATGGCCGAGCTGGCGGCCGTGCTCGTCCACCACGCGGAAGTTCATGAACAGGTGCGGGCTGAGCATGTCGAGCTTGAAGTCGGCCCGCTTCACATCGAGCGAGGTCTCGTCGCGCACCTGCTTGAGCAGCACGTCGGTCAGGCTGCCCTGGCCAAAGCGCTCGGGCGTGCCCAGCAGGCCAGCCAGTCGCGTGGCGTTCTCGGGCAGCGGCACAAAGCGGCTGCGCGGGCGCTGGTGCAGGCTCTTGAGCAGTGCCTGGATCTTGTCCTTGAGCATGCCGGGCACCAGCCATTCGCAGCGCTCGTCGTTCACCTGGTTGAGCACGAACAGCGGGATGGTCACGGTGATGCCGTCGCGCGCGTCGCCCGGCTCGTGCAGGTAGGTGGCGGCGCAGTCTACGCCGCCCAGGCGCACCGTCTTGGGAAAGGCGTTGCTGGTGATGCCCGCGGCCTCGTGGCGCATGAGCTCCTCGCGCGTGAGCTTGAGCAGCTCGGGCTGCTGGCGCGAGGCCTCGCGGTACCAGGCCTCGAAGCCGTGGCCGCTGCACACGTCGGGCGGCAGCTGCTGGTCGTAGAAGGCGTAGATCAGCTCATCATCCACCAGCACGTCCTGGCGGCGCGACTTGTGCTCCAGCTCCTCCACCTTGGCGATGAGCTTCTGGTTGGCGGCCAGGAAGGGCAGCTTGCTCTCCCAGTTGCCACCCACCAGCGCTTCGCGGATGAAGATCTCGCGCGCCGCATGCGGGTCGATCTTGCCGAAATTGATGCGCCGGCCGTTGTAGACCACCAGGCCGTAGAGCGTGGCGCGCTCGAGCGCCGTAACCTCGGCCGACTTCTTTTCCCAATGCGGGTCGAGCAGTTGCTTCTTGAGCAGGTGGCTGCCCACCTCTTCGAGCCACTGCGGCTCGATGGCGGCGATGCCCCGGCCGAACAGGCGCGTGGTCTCCACCAGTTCGGCCGCCACGATCCAGCGGCCGGGCTTCTTGGCCAGGTGGGCGCCCGGGTGCTTGTAGAACTTGATGCCGCGCGCGCCCAGGTACCAGTCTTCCTCTTCGCTGCGCGCGCCGATGTTGCCCAAAAGGCCCGCCAACATCGACAGGTGCAGTTGCTCGTAGCTTGCGGGCTGGCTGTTGATGGCCCACTTGTGCTCGGCCACCACCGTGAGCAACTGGGTATGGATGTCGCGCCACTCGCGCAGGCGGCGGATGCTGATGAAGTTCTGGCGCAGCAACTGCTCGTACTGGCGGTTGCTCAGCTTGTGCGTGGGCGCAGGCGCCTCGGCACTGGCCACGGCGGGCGCTGGCGCTGCAGCGGCCACCATGCGCTGCGCTACAGGCAAAAAGGCCTGCGAGGGCGCACGCTGGTTGGCCATGGCCTTTTGCGCGCGGGCCGACGGCAAGGTGGGCGCACCGCCCCGGGCCTCGTTGATCCACTTCCACAGCTTGAGGTAGCCGCTGAACTCGCTCTTTTCGTCGTCGAACTTGGCGTGGGCCTGGTCGGCCTGTTGCTGCGCCTCCAGGGGGCGGTCGCGCACATCCTGCACGCTCAGGGCGCTGGCGATCACCAGCACCTCGTCCAGCGCCTTGCGGTCGCGTGCCTCCAGGATCATGCGGCCCACGCGCGGGTCGAGCGGCAGGCGCGACAGCTCCACGCCCATGGGCGTGAGCTCGTTGGCCTCGTCCACCGCGCCCAGCTCGCCCAGCAGCTGGTAGCCGTCGGCAATGGCGCGGCCCGAGGGCGCCTCGATGAAGGGGAACTGCACCACGTCACCCAGGTGCAGCGACTTCATGCGCAGAATGACGCCGGCCAGCGAGCTGCGCAGGATTTCCGGGTCGGTGAAGCGCGGGCGGGCGTTGAAGTCCGCCTCGTCGTACAGGCGTATGCAGATGCCGTTGGCCACCCGGCCGCAACGGCCGGCGCGCTGGTTGGCCGCCGCCTGGCTGATGGGCTCCACCAGCAGTTGCTCCACCTTGCTGCGAAAGCTGTAGCGCTTGACGCGGGCCGTGCCCGCATCGATCACGTAGCGGATGCCGGGCACCGTGAGCGAGGTCTCGGCCACATTGGTGGCCAGCACCAGGCGGCGGCCGGTATGGCCGTCGAAAATGCGGTCCTGCTCGGCCTGCGACAGGCGGGCGAACAAGGGCAGCACCTCGGCGTTGCGCATCACCGGCTGGTGGGCCAGGTGCTTGCGCAGGTGGTCGGCGGCCTCGCGGATCTCGCGCTCGCCGGGCAGAAAGATCAGGATGTCACCGGCCGCATTGCCCTGCCAGAGTTCATCCACGCCATCGGCAATGGCTTCATTGAGGCCGTAGTCGCGCGTGTCCTCGAAGGGCCGCCAGCGCTGCTCTACCGGAAAGGTGCGCCCCGATACATAGATGATGGGCGCCGGCCCCTTGGCCGACTCGAAGTGCTTGGCAAACCGGTCCGCATCGATGGTGGCCGAGGTCACCACCACCTTCAGGTCCGGCCGGCGCGGCAGGATCTGGCGGATGTAGCCCAGCAGGAAGTCGATGTTCAGGCTGCGCTCGTGCGCCTCGTCGATGATGATGGTGTCGTAGGCCTTGAGCAGCGGGTCGGTCTGCGTCTCGGCCAGCAAGATGCCGTCCGTCATGAGCTTGACCGAGGCGTCGCGCGAGAGCCGGTCCTGAAAGCGCACCTTGAAGCCCACCACGTCGCCTAGCGGCGTCTTGAGCTCTTCGGCGATGCGCTTGGCCACACTGCTGGCCGCAATGCGGCGCGGCTGGGTGTGGCCGATCATCTGGCCCTTGTGCCCTGCCGGCGCATTGCACTTGCCCCGGCCCAGGGCCAGCGCGATCTTGGGCAGCTGCGTGGTCTTGCCCGAACCGGTTTCGCCGCAGACGATGACGACCTGGTGCTGGCGGATGGCCGCCATGATCTCCTCGCGCTTGCCCGAGACGGGCAGGGATTCGGGGAACTCGATGTGCAGCTTGGCGGGGGGCCTGGCAGGCGCGACGGGCTGGGCGGGCTGGGAAAGGGGAAGCGTGGAGTCGGTCATGAAGCCCGCATTATCCGAGGCTGGGCGTTGGCCTTGTGCAACAACGGCCATGCGCGAGCGGCCAGGGGGCACGCGGCCGCCCCATAGGGTCGAATTTTCGGTGCGCAACAACGGTCGGAGCAGGCGATTTTCAGGATGTAATCACCCCATTACCACCCGGCAATGTCGTCACGCTGCGCGCACCCCAGAATATCCCGAATGCCCCCGCAGACATCTGCTTCCAAGCCTCCCCTGGACGAACGCCTCCCCACCCCATCGCGCCGCGACTGGCTGGCATGGACCGGCACGGCGGCCCTTGCCCCCTGGCTGCCCGGTTGCGGTGGCAGCGGCGCCCCCGCGCCCAACCTGGATGCCACCATGGCCTGGGGCCGCCGCCAGATCCGCCAAGCCATGCAGGCCAGTGACACACGGGCCGCCTCGATTGCGGTGATGTACGGTGACCGCATCGTCTGGCAGGAGGCCTTCGGGGTGCTGCGCGATACCTCTGCCAACCCAGCCACCCCGGCCGCCCCCGCCACGCCGGAAACCCGGTTCAACGTAGGCTCGGTCAGCAAGGTGGTCGCGGCGCTGGCCGTCATGATCCTCGCGGACCGCCAGCTGGTGCAGCTCGATGCCCCGGTGGTGCGCTACCTGCCGCAGTTCAGCATGCTGTCACCCGGCTACCGCGACATCACGGTGCGGCATTTGCTCAGCCACGCCTCGGGCCTGCCCGGCACCTACCTGCACAACATGTTCGCGTTTGCCCCGATTCCAGGGTATGCGGCCGGGGTGGAGGCCGCGCTGGCCGACATGCACCTCAAACACGCCCCCGGGGCCATGGCGGTCTACTGCAACGATGGCTTCACGCTGATCGAGCGCATCGTGCAGGCCGTCACGGGCCAGAGCTACCCCGCGTTCGTGCAGTCGGCCATCCTCACGCCGCTCAGCATGGGCCGCTCGGGCTTCACGCTGCGGCCCCTGCCCGAAGGCAGCTTCGCGCCGGGCTACATCGGTCAGGCCCGGCAAGGCCAGGAGTTCGTGATGGGCTACGCCACGAGCGGGCTGTGCACCACGCCCGGCGACATGATGCGGCTTGCCGCACTGCTGATACAGGGTGGCGAGCAGGATGGCCAGCGCGTGGTCTCGAAGGCCGGCGTGGCGGAGATGGGCCGCGACCAGAACCAGGGCATGCGCATCGACCTCGCCCCCGACTGGCACTGGGGCCTGGGCTGGGACAGCACGCAGCAGCCGGGCCTGGACGCCGCCGGCGTGCGGGCCTGGCAAAAGAGCGGCAGCACGGTGTTCTGCGCAAGCGACTTCTACGTGCTGCCCCAGGCCGGCATGGCCTTGCTGCTCACGGGCAACGCACCGGGCTTTCGCCCCGGCCCCATCGCCGAAGGCATCTTGCTGCGGGCCCTGCAGGAGACAGGCCATCTGCAGGCCCTGCCTGCCAAGGTCAGCACCACCGTGCCTTCGGTGGCCACGTCATCCACCACCGACGTCGATGCCGTGCTTGGCATCTATGGGCGTGCGTCCAAGCCGTTGAAGGTGGTTTCGCCCGACAGCCAGCAGATCGATATCTCGGTGTGGTCCGCAGCGCTCAAGGACTGGGAGCCGCTGTGCGAGGGCCTGCGCCTGCGCAGCGATGGCTGGTGGTGGGCGGATGCCAAGCCCGGCACGCACTACCGCTGGGAAGAGGCCGATGGCCGCCGCTACCTGCTGTCGCGCGAGCCGGCCCGCGCCGGGCACTACTGGGTTACCACGCCGATGGCACAGCAGATGCCCCGCGCGAGCGCCCCGCTGCCCGCCGCCTGGGCCGACCGCCTGGACACCACCTGGATCCAGGCCAACGAAGCGCCGGAATCGATCCTGCTGGCAGCCGGCAGCATGGCCACCGCCACCCTGAGGGAGTTGCCCGAGCTGCGCGGCTACCTGTTCTGGGATGACCGCCAGTTCCTGCTCCCCCTGTCGGCAGACCGCGCCGGCATGGCGGTGCAGGTGCCGCTGCACGAAGGCCGCGACCTGGTCGAACTGGTCGTACGAACGCAGGACCAGCAGGAGTGGCTGCACGCTGCGGGCTGGGTCTATCGCCAGGGCGATTGACCGGCGCACGCCGTCACTGTTCCTTTCACGCGACAGTCAGCGTTTTTTGCAACGCCCCCGGCTTGCCACACGCTGCGCGGCTCGCCACAATTGCGCCTTCTTTCCGCAACGCTTGGCCATGTCGGCCACCGCTGAAAGCCCTGGAGGTCACCGCTATGTTTGTTCCCTTGTTCGCTCCTGCCTGACCACAGTCCACCGCCCCGGCTGGACTGTGCATTCACGAGTCCAGCCACGGCAAACAAGCGCACCTTGCACCCAGTGCAGCGCTCCACAAGCCCTGGCTACCTTGCCGGGGTTTTTTGTTTGTGGAGTGCATATGAGTGCCCAAAAATTGTCCCGCGCCTACGCCCAGGGTGAAATCAAAAAGCTGCGCCGCATGAAGCAGCCCCTGGTGCTGAAGCTCGAACCCTCGGGCCCGCCCCGAAACCCTGTGGCCACCGCGCTGGCCCGGCGCAGCCTGTCCAGCGCGGCAGGCAAGCACATACGCAGCCGCGGGGCCCAGCGCCGCGCGGACAACGTCGCCCTGCGCAAGGCGACCCAAGGCAAGCTACAGAACGATTGATTGATTGACGACATGAATCCATTCACCAACGACGTGCCGCCGCACCTGCGGCACCCCCTGCACCCCACCGTGGCCCTGGCCGTGGGCGGGGTGCCCACCACCGCAGCGCAGGCAGCGCCGGCCCCCGTGCATGCGCATGGGGGCCCTGCCCCTGCGGGCGCCGTGACTGCAGCCGAGTTGGCCGTGCGCCAGCAGGCGCTGGCCCAGGCGGCCGCGCAGCTCAAGGCCGAGCTCTTCGGCATCGACGACGTGATCGACCGCGTGATTGATGCCGTGCGCGCCTGGTATGTGCTGCCCCAGCTCATCAGCCGCCCGGTCATCGTCTGCCTGTGGGGCCTCACGGGCACCGGCAAGACGCAGCTCACGCGGCGCCTGGCGCAGCTGCTGGGCTTTTATGACCGCTTCGTGGAAGTGCAGATGGACGGCTTCAGCCATGGCGCCAGCTACCGCAGCTCCACCATCTCGGGCATGCTGGGCGACTCGGGCATCCACGAAGGCGCACCGGGCGTGCTGGTGCTCGACGAGTTCCAGCGCTTTCGCACCATGGACCGCAAGGGCGAGGACGTGAAGGTCGAGCGCTACCAGGACGTGTGGACGCTGCTCTCCGACGGGCGCCTGCCGCCTGCGCTGAGCGCGCTGTCCAACATCGAGCGCAAGCTGGCCGATGCCCACTACGAGGCCGAGCGCGCCGAAACCGACGATGACGCGCGTGCGGGCAAGGCCCCCTACCGCTTCCAGCTCGACGCCTGGGACGGGCAGGAGCTCAAGCGCATGCTCAAGCTGCAGGAGCCGCTGGCCGAGATCATGCAGTGGCCGCCCGCCAAAGTGCAGGCGCTGTTCACGCGCTTTCAGCAGTCGCACCACTCCTGGGAGACCGACTACAGCAAGCTGCTGGTCTTCGTCTGCGGCAACCTCGACGAGATGTACCACGAGACCGCCCAGCGCGTGGAGGATTGCGATACCGACGCAGACATCTTCCACCGCCTCACGCGCAAGCTGTCGCTGATCGACGTGAAGAAGGCCCTGGGCGAACGCTTCAAGCCCGAGCAGATAGCGCGCCTGGGCAACGAGCATGTGATCTACCCCTCGTTCAGCAAGGCGACCTACGAGCAGCTCATCCGCAACCTGTGCACGCGCTATGTGGACGACATCGCTGCGCAGTGCGGCGTGCGCTTTGCCATCGGGCAGGACGTGCTCGATGAGCTGTATGCCAATGCCGTCTTTCCGGCGCAGGGCACGCGGCCGCTGTTCTCGTCGGTGCACGCCATCCTGAGCGCCAACCTGGTCAACGCGGCGCTGTGGGTCATGCAGGAGCAATTGCCGCTGGGGCAGGAATTCCCCATCAGCCTCGCGCCTGGCAAGCGCCACCTGCTGGTGCAGGGCCTGGGTCCGCAGGGGCCGGCAGAAACTACCTTCCCGGTGGTGCTGGAATTGAACCGCCTCAAGCAGCGCGCCAACGCCGACTTTCGCGCTTTGCTGGCGGTGCACGAGGCCGGCCACGGCCTGGCGTACTGCGTGCTGTTCGGCCATGCCCCGCAGGAGGTGAAGATCAACATCGCCTCGTTCGAGGGCGGGTACAACAGCTTCTCCAGCCTGAAAGCCACCACCCGCCAGAACGCGCTGGACATGATGTGCGTGGGCCTGGCCGGCCGCGTGGCCGAAGAGCTGGTGTTCGGCGAAATGGCCTGCACCACCGGCGCCGAGCAGGACTACAAGCAGGTGACGGCCGAGGCCGCGCGCTACATCCGCCACCACGGCTTCGGTGCGCGCCTGGCCCGCACCGACGTGACGGTGGAGATGGACAACCACGTCAACACCGACGTGGCCCCAAGCAACGAGGCCATCGAGGCGCTGATGCAGCAGCAGTACCGGCGCGCCCAGGAGCTGCTGCAGACCCACCGCGAGGCCCTGGGCCGCACGGTGGACGCGCTGCTGCACCAGGGCACCATCGCCCCGGTGGAGATGGTCGCTTTGCTTAAGGACTGCGGCATCGCGCTGGCAGCCCCGGTGCAGGGTGGCCTGCCGGACGAAGGGCTGGTGCTGGAGCCGTTTGCGGCCAAACTGGGCGCGTTCCGCCAGGCTGTGTGAACCGGCCCGCAGCGCGGGGCGGGGTACGCCCTTATGATGCCGGCCTGCCAACGCATTCTTATTATTCGGTCGCCCCACCCCTCGCTGCCCATGTCCGCCGTTTTCAATTTCACCTTCGTCCCCTGGTTCCGCTCGGTGGCGCCCTACATCCACAAGTTTCGCAACCAGACCTTCGTGATCGGGCTGACGGGTGAAGGCATCGCGGCCGGCAAGCTGCACAACATTGCCCAGGATCTGGCGCTGATCCAGGCCATGGGTGTGAAGATCGTGCTGGTGCACGGCTTTCGCCCGCAGGTCAACGAGCAACTGGCGGCCAAGGGGCATGAGGCCAAATACTCGCACGGCATCCGCATCACCGACTCGGTGGCGCTCGACTGCGCGCAGGAGGCCGCCGGCCAGCTGCGCTACGAAATCGAAGCCGCCTTCAGCCAGGGCCTGCCCAACACGCCCATGGCCGGCGCCACGGTGCGCGTGATCTCGGGCAACTTCCTCACGGCACGGCCCGTGGGCATCATGGACGGGGTGGACTTTCAGCACTCGGGCCTGGTGCGCAAGGTCGACGTGGCCGGCATCCAGCGAACGCTGGACATGGGCGCGCTGGTGCTGCTCTCGCCGTTCGGCTTCTCGCCCACCGGCGAGGCCTTCAACCTGAGCATGGAAGAAGTCGCCACCAGCGTGGCCATCGAGCTGCGCGCCGACAAACTGATCTTTCTGACCGAGGTGCCCGGCATCCGCATGCTGCCCGGCGAGCCCGAGGGCGATGACAACCCCATCGACACCGAGCTGCCGCTGGCCGCAGCCCAGGCCCTGCTGGCCACGCTGCCCACCGCACAGCAGCCCACCGACACCGGCTTTTACCTGCAGCACTGCGTGAAGGCCTGCAAGGCCGGCGTGGAGCGCAGCCACATTCTGCCGTTTGCGGTGGATGGCTCGCTGCTGCTGGAGGTGTACGTGCACGACGGCATCGGCACCATGGTGATCGATGAAAAGCTCGAGGAACTGCGCGAGGCCACCATCGACGACGTGGGCGGCATCCTGCAGCTGATCGAGCCGTTCGAGAAGGACGGCACCCTGGTCAAGCGCGACCGCACCGAGATCGAGCGCGACATCTCCGCCTACACCATCATCGACCACGACGGCGTGATCTTCGGCTGCGCGGCGCTCTACCCCTACCCCGAGGCCAAGACGGCCGAGATGGCCGCCGTCACCGTGTCGCCGCAAAGCCAGGGCACGGGCGACGGCGAAAAGCTGCTCAAGCGCATCGAGCAGCGCGCCCGCGCTGCGGGCCTGGACAGCATTTTCGTGCTGACCACGCGCACCATGCACTGGTTCATCAAGCGCGGCTTTCAGCCCGCCGACCCCGACTGGCTGCCCGAGGCGCGCAAGCGCAAGTACAACTGGGACCGGCGCAGCCAGGTGCTGGTCAAGAAGCTCTGACGAATTTGCCTTCAACCGGCTAACGTTGTTGGGGAGCCTTGCCGTGCTACAGCACTGTCTGCGGCTCCCCGCCTAGTTATCCGATTGAATGCAAATTCGTATGAGCACCAATATATGACCCGGTCCGGCGTCCTGTTTGTTTTCCAACCAACCCTGGTGATCCCCCGATGAACAGCTTTGATGCCGACACCCTGCTGACCCGTTGCCGCACGCTGACGCCAGCGCGCACTGCCATCGTCCACGCGGTCAGCGCCAATGTGCTGCAGGCAGCGCGCGAGGCCCACGAGGCCGAGCTGATCACCCCCGTGCTGGTGGGGCCCGCCGCGCGCACCCGCGAGGCTGCCGAAGCGGCGGGCGTGGACATCTCGGCCTGGCAACTGGTCGATGCCGAGCACAGCCACGACGCGGCCGCGAAGGCGGTGGCACTGGCCGCCGCGCGCGAGGTCGATGCGCTGATGAAGGGCTCGCTGCACTCCGACGAGCTGATGGGCGCGGTGGTCAAGAGCGACGCCGGCCTGCGTACCGAGCGGCGCATCTCCCACGCCTTTCTGATCGACCAGGAGAGCTACTCCAAGGCCTTCATCATCACCGACGCAGCGGTGAACATCGCGCCCGACCTGGCCACCAAGGTCGACATCGTGCAGAACGCCGTCGATCTCTGGCATGCGCTGTTCGGCGCCGACGTGCTGCCCAAGGTGGCGGTGCTGGCGGCGGTAGAGACCGTCAGCCCGAAGATGATCGCCACGCTTGATGCCGCCGCCCTGTGCAAGATGGCCGACCGCGGCCAGATCACGGGTTGCCTGATCGACGGGCCGCTGGCCTTCGACAATGCCATCAGCGTGGAGGCGGCCCGCACCAAGGGCATCGTCTCGGCGGTCGCGGGCAACGCCGACATCCTGCTGGTGCCCAACATCGAGGCGGGCAACATGCTGGCCAAGCAGCTCATCTTTCTGAGTGGTGCCGAGGCCGCCGGCATCGTGCTGGGTGCGCGCGTGCCCATCATCCTGACCAGCCGGGCCGACAGCCAGCGGGCACGCCTGCTGTCGTGCGCCGTGGCGCTGCTGCTGGCCCATGCCCGCAGCAAGGGGCTGATCAAATGAAGAGGGCCACCCCGGTGCTGCTGGTGCTGAACGTCGGCTCGTCCAGCATCAAGTTCCAGGTGTTCGAGCGCGAGTCGCTCGCCGTGCTGATGGCGGGCAAGGTGACCGGCATCGGCACCAGCGCGCAGCTGTCGGCCACGCTGGCCGGGGCCGAGGCCCCGCTGCGCAAGCCCCTGCCTGCGGCCGACCACGACACTGCCATGGCGGCCGTGATCGCGCTGATCGACCAGCACGACGACGGCTGGCACCTGGCAGCCGTGGTGCACCGGGTGGTGCATGGCGGTGCGGACTTTCGCGAGCCGGTGCTCGTCACGCCCGACATCGTGGCTCGCCTCCAGGCCCTGGCCCCGCTGGCGCCCCTGCACCAGCCGCACAACCTGGCCGGCATTGCGGCATCGGAGCGCCTGGCCAGCCATGCGCTGGACATCGCCTGTTTCGACACCGCCTTCCATGCGCGCATGGACCCGCTGTTTCAGACCTTTGCGCTGCCCCAGGCGCTGCGCGCCCAGGGCGTGCGCCGCTACGGCTTCCATGGCCTGTCGTACGAATGGCTGGCGCACGAGATCGCCCGCACCCGCCCGGATCTGCGCGAGGCTCGCGTAGTGGCCGCGCACCTGGGCAACGGCGCCAGCCTGTGCGCCATGCATGCAGGCCGCAGCGTAGACACCACCATGGGCATGACTGCCCTGGACGGCCTGCCCATGGGCACGCGCAGCGGCGCCATCGATGCGGGCGCCGTGATCTACCTGCAGCGCGAACTGGGCATGGATGCCGCGCAGGTCGAGCACCTGCTGTACCAGGAATCGGGCCTCAAAGGTCTGTCTGGCGTCAGCAGCGACATGCAGACGCTGCTGGCCAGCGCCGACCCGCAGGCGGCCTTTGCGGTCGACTACTTTGCGCTGAAGGTGGCGCAGTACACGGCCATGCTGGCAGTATCGATGGGCGGGCTGGATGCCCTGGTGTTCACCGGCGGCATCGGCGAGAACGCCGAGCCGGTGCGTGCCGCAGTGCTGGCGCGACTGCCGATGCTGGGCGGTTTCGAGACCCTGGTCATCGCCGCCAACGAAGAAAAGATGATGGCCCTGCACGCCCAGCGCCTGCTGGCACTGCAGGGTTGACCCGCCCCTAAGCTGCTGCCAGGGCCCACTGGGCCACCAGCGCCCCGATCTCTGCCATGGCGGCATCGCGCTGCTCCGGCGGCGCCTCGCCGCCGGTCAGGTAGCAGCTCACCACGATGGGCTTGCGCGCTGGCGGCCAGAACACGCCCGCGTCATTGCTGGTGCTGCGCGATGCGGTGCCGGTCTTCTCTCCGGCCTTCCAGCCCTCGGGCAGGCGGGCGCGCAGGCGCTTGTCGCCCGTTTTGTTGGCCAGCAGCCAACCCTGCAGCTTTTCGCGCGAGGCCGGTGACAGGGCCTGGCCCAACGCCAGCGCCTGGATGCAGTGCACCATGGCCACGGGCGTGGTGGTGTCGCGCAGGTCGCCGGGTTTTGCCTCGTTGAGTTCGGGCTCGATGCGGTCCAGCCGGGTGATGCTGTCGCCCAGCGAGCGCACATAGGCCGTGAGCGCGGGTGGGCCGCCGTTGCTGGCCAGCAGCAGGTTGGCGGCGGTGTTGTCGCTCAGGGTCATGGTGCCGGCGCACAGCTCTTCCACCGTAAGGCCGGCGCCATCGGCGTGCGGCTCGGTCACGGGCGAGTAGGTCACCAGGTCCTTCTTGGTATAGGTCACGCGGCGGTCCAGCTTGTCGTGGCCCTGGTCCACGCGGCGCAGGGTCTGCGCGGCCAGCAGCAGCTTGAAGGTGCTGGCCATGGGAAAGCGCTCGCCCCCCCGGTGCGCGATCTGCCGGCCGGTATGGGTGTCGAGCGCGGCCACGCCCACGCGGCCGCCCACGCTGGCCTCGATGCGCTTGAGGTCGGCCAGCCAGGCGGTGTCGGCCGCAGAGCCACTGTTTTTCTGCGGACTTGTCTGGGCCAGGGTGGCCAGGGGGATCAAGCCGAAAGCAGCTACGAAATCTCGTCGAATCATCATTTACCTCTGTCGTTGAACGGAATAGCCGCAACGATACCGATTCGACGCGCAGCGCACCATCGACAATAATCGACCCGAGGCCCAAGAAAAACTTATGCATCTGCCGCTCAACGCCCTGCGCGCCTTCGAGGTGTCCGCCCGCCACCTGAACCTGACGCGCGCCGCCGACGAGCTCAACGTGAGCCAGACGGCCGTGAGCCAGCACATCCGCAACCTCGAAGACCGGCTGGGCAAGCCGCTGTTTCGCCGCCTGCCCCGGGGCCTGGCGCTCACGGACGAAGGCCAGGCGCTGCTGCCAGTGCTCAGCGAGGCCTTCGAGCGCATTGCGGCCGCACTCGAACACATGAGCGACGCCCGCCCGCGCGAGGTGCTTACCGTGGGCGTGGTCGGCACCTTTGCCGTGGGCTGGCTGCTGCCGCGGCTGCGCGACTTTCAGCACGCCTGCCCCTTCGTGGACCTGCGCCTGCTCACCCACAACAACCGGGTGGACATGGCTGGCGAGGGCCTGGACTATGCGATCCGCTTTGGCGACGGCGCCTGGCACGGCACCGAGGCGCAGTGCATATTGCATGCCCCCATGACCGCCATGTGCGCCCCGGCCCTGGCCCACCACCTGCGCCACCCGGCGGATTTGGCGCGCCAGCCGCTGCTGCGCACCTACCGCGTGGACGAATGGGTGGCCTGGTTCGAGGCGGCCGGTGCGCCCTGCCCCGTGGTGCGCGGCGCCGTGTTCGACTCGTCCCTGACCCTGGCCGAGGCCGCCGTGCAGGGCGCGGGCGTGGCCCTGCTGCCGGTGAGCATGTTCACGCGCGAGCTGCAGCAGGGCCGGCTGGTGCGCCCGTTTGCGCTGGAGCTGCAGCGTGGCGCCTACTGGCTCACGCGCCTGAAATCACGTGTGCCGAGCCCGGCGATGGAGGCCTTCCACCACTGGCTGATGGCGCAAGTGGCCTCTTAGCTGACCAGCGCCCTGGCGATCACCTCAGGGGGGATCTCGTCCACCTGTGCAGGCTCCAGAAACTCCTTGCCATAGCGCGCGTAGACGCCCTCGCGCACGAACACCTGGAACAGGTCGGGGTCGATATGGCCGTTGTCGCGCATCTTGCACATGATGGCCAGCGCCTGCGACAGCGTCATGCCGCTCTTGTAGGGCCGGTCGGCGGCAGTCAGCGCCTCGAAGATGTCGGCAATACCCATCATGCGCGCCTGCACCGACATCTGGTCGCGCGTGAGGCCGCGCGGGTAGCCCTTGCCGTCCATGCGCTCGTGGTGGCCGCCCGCGTACTCGGGCACGTTCTTGAGGTGGCGCGGCCAGGGCAGCGTCTCCAGCATCTTGATGGTGGCGACGATGTGGTAGTTGACGGTGTCGCGCTCGGCCTGGGTGAGCGTGCCCGAGCGGATGGTCAGGTTCTCGACCTCCTCGGCCGTGAGAAAGCTGGTCTGCACGCCCTGCGGGTTGCGCCACTGGCGCGCGGCCGAGATGTCGCGCACGCGCTGCTGGTCCTCGGCCCGCATGGCCTCGGCGCCCTGGTTGCAGCGGCGCATGAACTCGCGCTCCTCCTCCAGCGTGTGGATGCTGTGCTGCAGGCCCTGCAGCTCCAGCGCCTCGGCGGCAGCGTCCACCACCGGGCGCAAGGCCAGCTGGCGGCGCAGGGCAGCCAGCTCGGCATCGCGCTTGAGCACCTCGAAGCGCGTGTCCACCAGGCCGATGCGGTCGTACAGGGTCTGCAGCTTGGTGGCCTTGTCCACCACATGCACGGGCGTGGTGATCTTGCCGCAGTCGTGCAGCAGGCCGGCCATCTTGAGCTCGTAGCGGTCGCGCTCGGTCATGGTGAACGATGCCAGCGGCCCCTCCTGCGTGGTGTTCACCGCCTCGGCCAGCATCATGGTCAGGGCCGGCACGCGCTGGCAGTGGCCGCCGGTGTAGGGCGATTTTTCGTCGATGGCCAGGTTGATCAGGTTCACGAACGACTCGAACAGGCGTTCGAGCTGGGTGATCAGCAGCCGGTTGGTCAGCGCAATCGCTGCCTGCGAGGCCAGCGACTCGGCCAGGCTCTGGTCAGCCGTCGAGAACTCGGTGACTTCGCCGGTCTCGGGGTCGCGTGCATTGATGAGCTGCAGCACGCCGATGAGCTCGCGGTCGTGGTTTTTCATCGGCACCGTGAGGAAGGATTGCGAGCGGTAGCCGGTGCGCTGGTCGAACAGCCGCGTGCCCGAGAAGTCGAAGCCCTCTTCGGTGTAGGCATCGGCCACGTTCACCGTGCGGTCGTGGATGGCCGCATAGGCCGCCACCAGCGAATCGTTGGGCGTGCCATCGGCATTGCGCAGCGGCAACTGCGGAAAATCGATGGGCCGGCCCGTGGTGCCGCCCAGGCGGATATCGAGCGAATCGGTGCGCACGATCTCGAAGCGCAGGGCTGTCTGGTCCTCTGTCACGCTGTAGAGCGTGCCGCCATCGGCCCCGGTGATGGCCTTGGCGGCCTCCAGAATGTTCTCCAGCAGCCGGTCGATGTCCCGCTCGCGCGAGAGCGCGGCACCGATGCCGTTGAGCTGCTCGAGCCGGCGAAAAAGATGGACGGTGGATTCCTTGCTCATGGCGACCTTGGCTGCGGCGTTGGCGACCACCCATCGTAACCAAAAGTGACCGCTATCATCAGCCCTTCTGTCCTGTTTTACACCCGCCTCCGTGCAGTCTGTCACGCCCCCCATCCTCACCGCCGCCCTGTACCAGTTCGTCGACCTGCCCGACTTTGCGGATCTGCGCGACCCGCTGCAGGCGTTGTGCGACGCCCATAGCGTGCGCGGCATGCTGCTGCTGGCGCCCGAGGGCATCAACGGCACCATTGCCGGCCCGCCCGAAGGCGTGCACGCGGTGCTGGCCTGGCTGCGCAGCGATACCCGTTTTGCCGCCCTGCAGCACAAGGAGGCCCTGGGCGAGCGCCAGCCCTTCTACCGCATGCGCGTGCGCCTCAAGCGCGAGATCGTGACCCTGGGTGTGCCCGGCCTGAACCCGGCGCGCAACGCCGGTACCTATGTGAAGCCCGAGGACTGGAACGCGCTGATCGCCGACCCGGCCGTGGTGGTGGTGGACACGCGCAACGACTACGAGGTGGGCATTGGCAGCTTTGCGCGAGCCATCAACCCGCACACCAAGAGCTTTGCGGAGTTTCCGGCCTGGGTGGCCGAGCAGTCCGCCCCCGGCGGCGTGCTCGAAGGCAAGCCGCGCGTGGCCATGTTCTGCACTGGCGGCATCCGCTGCGAGAAATCGACCGCGCTGCTCAAATCCCAAGGCTTCGGCGAGGTGTATCACCTCGAAGGCGGCATCCTCAAGTACCTGGAGACCGTGCCCGAGGAAAACAGCCTGTGGCATGGCGACTGCTTTGTCTTCGACGAGCGCGTCTCGGTGGGCCACGGCCTCGCGCCCGGCCACCACCAGCTGTGCCGATCCTGCCGCATGCCCCTGGGCGAGGCAGAACTGGCCTCGCCCCACTACGTGGCCGGCGTGAGCTGCCCCTATTGCCACGGCACGCGCACACCCGAGCAGGAACAGGCCCTGGCCGAACGTGAACGCCAGATGCAACTGGCCAAGGCGCGCGGCGAGGAGCACATCGGCGCGCGACAGCCGGGCACGCCGCCCCGCAGCGGGGGCGGCGGCGGGGACGAAGGCGGGCCTGTATGAGCGCCCTGCCCGTCCTCTACTCCTTTCGCCGCTGCCCGTATGCCATGCGCGCCCGCCTGGCCCTGGCCGTGAGCGGCCAGGTGTGCGAACTGCGCGAGGTGGTGCTGCGCGCCAAGCCCCAGGGCCTGCTGCAGGCATCGCCCAAGGCCACGGTGCCCGTGCTGGTGCTGCCCGATGGAACGGTGCTTGAGCAGAGCCTGGACATCATGCGCTGGGCCCTTGCCATGAACGACCCCGCCGGCTGGCTGACCCCGAGCTCAGGCACCGAAGTCGCCATGCTGGCGCTGATCGCCGAATGCGACGGCCCCTTCAAGCAGGCGCTGGACCGATGCAAGTACCCGAGCCGGTATCCCGAGGCGGATGGCGCCCAGGCGCGCGTGCAGGCTGTGGAATGGCTTCAGGGGCTGGAGACGCGGCTGGCCGGCCAGCCGTTTCTGTTTGGCGATCATGCGGCGCTGGCCGACATGGCGATTGCGCCTTTTGTGCGGCAGTTTGCGGGCATTGACGCTGGCTGGTGGGATGCCCAGCCCTGGCCGCAGCTGCAGGCCTGGCTGGCGCAGTGGCAGGCCTGCCACCTGTTCGAGAGCGTGATGCACAAGCTGCCCGCCTGGATGGATGGCACCGAGGGTGTGGCGTTTCCGCATACCGAGGGCACCGAGCAGCCCGCCTGAACGGCCTGAACACCTGGCAACGGCACACAATGCTGGCATGCCTCTCCTTTCCTTCACGCGCGCCGGCCTGACTGCACTGGCCCTGGGCAGCGGCCTGGCCGCCACTGGGGCGCCGCTGCCCGACATGCCGGACACCCTGATCGAGAAGTCTCGCCTGGTGCGCGAGTCGCGCGACCGGGTGTGGGACCCCGCTTCGGGGCGGCTGGGCAACCTGCGGCAGCTGCGCATCGTGGCCGACGGCTGCACTGTGCGCGTGGTGTCAGGGCCAGACAACCGGCTGATCGGCCCCCGCGACAAGGTAGCGGTGGGCGAGGACCGCTACAACCCGGGCGACAAGGCCGTACCGCGCGATGTGGTGCTGCGCGTGCGCGGCGGTGCGCAGCAGCCCCGTGGCACGCCCTGCCTCACGCTCCAGCTGGCCACGGCCGACGACCTCATTCTCAGCGGCGACCACGCGGCCTACCTGTTCGACCGGGTGGAACAGCCGGCTATGCGGATCTACTTCAACCCCAGTTCGCAAGTGCGTGTGTGGTTTGAAGACGTGAAGGTGGGCTTGCTCAGCCTGAAGTCCAACGCCGATGCACTGGCTGGCGGCACCGGCCAGGTGCAGTGGCTGCAGCTGACCAGTACCCAAAGCAGCACCGTGATGCTTTTCCACGAGGTGAACGCCCGGCACATCGGCGTGAGCAGCCTGACCACCAAGGCGCGTTACTCCATCCGCATCGGCGTGGATACCAAGGCGGGCTACTATCAGCCCGCGCGTGCGCCCGGCAAGCTGGCCGAGCTGTACCCGATCTGGATCGACGGCCCGCTGGAGGCGCTGGACATACCCGCCAGCCGGGTGCATCCCATGGCGCTGACGCCGGACATCCGCCGCGAGGCACAGGCCCTGCGCGACGAGGTGCTGGGCCGCGCCGGCCCGCCGCCGGTGCTGCCCTTCCCCGGGCCTGCCGCGCTGGCGCCCGGAGCGCCGGTAGCCACCGCACCGCGCCAGCTGGCGGCCGACGGTTTCCGCCCCTACCTGCCGCCCGGCGTGGAACTGGCCTTGGTGAATTTGCACAAGGCCGGTGGCGCGATGGAGGGCACCGCACCCGACGTGGCGGCCGTGCGCACCCTGGTGCAGTCGCTGGGCCGCTCGCCCGATGTGATTTATGCCCGAGAGGCCTACACTCGCCCCCAGGGTGCGCAAGTGGCCTTTCGGGTGCTGTTCGACCTGGCCTGCCAGGCGCCGGGCGAGCCCAGCGTCTGCCTGCCGGGTACCGGCGGCAGCAGCGCCTACACCGAGGAGCAGATCCGGGGCGAGCTGCTGCCCCTGCTGGGTGCGCAGGTAGAGCTGACCCGGCTGCAGCTGCGCGAAGGCGGCGAGGTGCTGCTGGAAGGCCGCGCCGGCGACGCCGAGGCCAAGGCGGCGCTGGCCCGCATCGGCCAGCAGGCGCCCTGGCTGCGCGCCTCGTCCAGCGGGGTGGGCAATGGCAGCTTTTCGGCCCGCATGGTGCTTTTGTGCAAGGCGCCGCCGCCGCGCCAGGGCGGCATCTGCAGCGCCCCGCTCTCTGCCAAGCGCTGAGGGCACAGGCACCGGAACCGGAACCGGGCGGGCAGCGTTCCGGAATTCCGCACAGGTTTGCCGCCCGGTTCCGGTTTTCCGGCCAATGCCATCGCCGTGGAGTTCAGGCCGAGGCCGCGCGTTCCGGCGGAAATACCGGTCTTTCCCCCCGAAGCCGCCTGCGCGGCCCTCTGCTTCCGGCGATGCATGGGCTGCTGGCACGGCGATTGCGGTCAAACCTTGCCCCGGCACAATCACAGCAGCCCCCTGCTGCGCAGGTGCCCAGCCCAGGCACCCCCCTCGCTTTCCACAACAGACTGGAGACAACGACCATGACACTGAGCCCTTCCATCGCCACCCTCGCCGCCTTGTGCCTCGCCTGCGGCGCGGCATTTGCGCAGACCCCCACCAAACCGGTGGTGCAGTTCATCGCCACCGGCGGCACCATCGCCATGAAGGTCGATCCCGTCACCAAGGGCGTGGTGCCCGCCATCTCGGGCGACGACCTGATGCAGACCGTGCCCGACGCCGGCAAGTACGCCACCATCGAGGTGAACAACTTTTCTGCCATGTCGGCCAACTACGTCGAGGCCAAATGGTGGACGCGCCTGACCAAGGCCGTGGACGACGCCCTGGCCCGGCCCGAGGTGAGCGGCGTGGTGATTGCCCAGGGAACCGACACCATGGAAGAGACGGCCTACTGGCTGGACCTGACCGTCAAGTCCGACAAGCCCGTGGTCATGATCGGCGCCCAGCGCAACGCCTCGTCGCCCGACTTCGACGGCCCGCGCAACCTGCTCAACGCCATCCGCATCGCCACCACGCCCGAGGCCACCGGCAAGGGCGTGATGGTCGCCATGAACAACCAGATCAACGCCGCACGCAGCGTGACCAAGACGCACACCGGCAACGTGGAGACCTTCAAGTCGGGCGACTTCGGCTTTCTGGGCGAGGTGTGGGACGACAAGGTGGTGTTCTCACGCGCCCCGCTGCGCCGCCAGCACATCGACATCGGCACGGCCGAGATGCCTCGTGTGGAGATTCTGGCCATGTTCGGCGGTGCTGACGGCAGCCTCATGCGTTATGCCGTGGACCAGGGCGCCAAGGGCATCGTGGTGCAGGCCGTGGGCATGGGCAACATGAATGTCTCGATGTTCGAGGCGGTGAAGTACGCCCTGTCCAAGGGCGTGCCGGTGGTCATTTCCACGCGTGTGCACAACGGTCGCACCTACCCACTGTATGGCTTTCCGGGCGGCGGCAAGACGACGTTCGAGGCGGGTGCGGTGATGGCGGGCGACCTGAATCCCCAGAAGGCACGGCTGTTGCTCATGCTGATGCTGCACCAGGGGAAGGCGAGCAAGGCGGAGTTGCAGGCGGCGTTTGAGCGGTAAACGGCCAGAATGCAAACAAAAAAGGCGTTCAGAGAGTGTCTTCTGTTTCCCACAGATGGCTTTGTACCTCTGCGTTCGACCAAGACCGGTCGTGCCCAACCTTCTGTACCCAAATAGTCCAGTTGAAAAAGCCGTCCTCAGCCAAAGGTAGGCGATGCTCAACCAGAGAGGCGAGCAGTTTCATAAGAGCGAGCTTCAGCCAAGATCTAGCCCAACCATAGAACGGCACCTACTCCGCATGGAACATCAGATGCTGCTTATCGACATCGCGGGCCGGTTCCACCGCGATGGTGCCAATCTCTCGGTCACCACAGGCGGTGTCGCAATAGCAGCCGACCGTGCCGACTATGTTCGGAGCTTGCTGCCTACCGGCCTTCCCAAGTGGGGGCAGTGCACTTTTGCACAAGCAAAGGAGGTCGGGCGGATTTTGGCACGCGAGTGCCTTGCGGTCGGCGCTATTACACGATATCTCGGGACGACAGCGTGGGAGAGGTTCTGGGAAGACAGCGCGGCTCATGAATCCATGTTGAACCGCCTTCAAGGCGGCAAGGCTGGCTTGCTGAAGCCCGCTAACATAGCAAGGATTCTGGCGTTCATTGAAGGCGCTGCTGTAGCGAGCGGTCATGCAGCTTATCTCTCGAAAGCAATTGAAACGGCGAAGGCGAATGGCCCAATAACCATTGGTCAGACGCTGATCTTTGATGATGAACTTGGCGGGGAAAGCCGAGAATCATTCATGGAGTTGTGGAATGGCGCGCGGCCTCAATCAAGAACCCAAGCGGTTGGCGTTACGTTCAAGACCTGTGAGGTTCGACTCACCACGGAGCAAGACGAGCCCTTGCTCATGCTTCCCGACTATGTAGCCGGCTTGCACCACTGCGTGCAGTTAGCGGGTGCGGGGCCGAACAAATTTCCGTTGACAGCTTCTCAAGCCAATGAGTGCATAGGCCCGATGAGAAACGGAAAACTCAAGATTGGCACGGCCTATTTCGACCTTGACTATCGCTCAATGTTTGGCGAGGCCGTTGCATGCGCCGAAACTGAAATGCGTAGAAGATACCCGAACGGATGACTACTGAAACCGGACCGGAAGAAGCGTGGCAGCACCGGCGGCTTGGATGCACTTCCTAGAAGCCTTGTGTTTCGTTAAGAAAAGCCATGTTCCACTTCCTCGCGTCGGTGTCGGCTTCAAATGCGACCAAGATCGCACTCGGATCGGTTGTTAAGCATGGTGACATGCTTTGCAGCGATTTGCGATCGGTGATGGGCGCAGTGCGAAACACCGCTGCCTGCCACAAACTAGGTACTTGGATTAGTTATCCATGGTTTCGTTTTGACGGAACTCGCCGGGTATTTTGCGTTTGAGACGGCTTCTTTGCAGCTATGCAGTACCGTGGCGCTATAAATGAGTAATTTCGCAGCTTGACAGTCGGGAGAGCTGCATCGCAATCGCTTATGCTCGTTCTACGGAGGCGCCACATCTCGGCGGAATAGTTTCCAATGTCCAGCGAGGAAAAGGCCAAGAGCGACCCATTACGGGGAACGAACGTTACGAGCACGATCGCCACCGGCGGCGGCGGCGGGGTGTTCCAGTCCCGTGTTGGGGCGCTCTACCTAGCCAATATGCTCACCGGGTTCCCAACGGCTTTCAGCCTACACGGATACCGCGTCGAAGAACTTCGGTTCGAGGCGCGCTACGCGGGCGCGCACACTGACGATATTTTCTGCAAGGTTAAAAGCGCCGAGGGCAAGCATCTTCAGCTGATTCAGTGCAAGCGTGGGCTGAATATAACTGCCAGCAACGAGGACTTTGTCGACGGACTGCAAGGCGCTTGGCGGGACTTCCTTCGCGTCGAAGGAAGTCCGTTCGATCGTTCATGCGATGTTTTGGTTCTCGCCACGACTGCCCCTGCTACTGTCGCCAATCAAGCTGCCAAGAGGTTGTGCGAGCTATCCCGTGCGTCTGTGAATCTGGCCGATTTTCTTCTGAAGCTTCATACGCCGAAGCTACTTAGCCGCAAACATACCGAGGTCTGGGAAGTCTTCAAGGAGGTTTCAAAGAATACCCTTGCAGATGAGTACACCGATGAACTCGTCTTCCAACTCCTCCGCCGTCTTCGTATCGATGTACACGACCTTGGCACAGACTCCTCGCAAGAACTCAGCCTCATTCAAGCACTCTTGATGTCAGGCCAATCAGGCGACTCCGGCGAGCTCGTGTGGGACGGCCTGGTCTCCTATGTCTTTTCGCAAGGCACTGGCGTCGGAACCGTCACCCGGAACACGTGGACCACCACTGCGAACGCAGGCCTGCAGCAGGCAGTCAACCGCCTGAACTTACAGCGAGGCCTTGGTGGCATCGCTGAGCACTTCAGTGAAAGCTCCCGCCTTCAGCTGTCGCTTATCTCCACCGCACTGCCCAACGGCACCCACATACCGCGTGGGGAGTGTCTCGCTCGTGTGCTGGCAGGCTTTGAGGAGCGGCAACTCGCCATCGTCACAGGAGGACCGGGTGCCGGCAAGTCTGCTGTCATGGCGGGCCTGGCGCCCCTCTTGCGAGAGTCCGGCCCGCTGTTCTTCTTTCGGGCCGATGAACTCGATAAACCGAGTTTGGCGACGGTTCTATCACTGGCAGGGGTGCCCGACCCAATGCTCACCATTGCGAGCATCTTTCGCGGCGGTACGCCCACTGTTGTCATCGACTCGCTCGAGAAAGTGCTTGAGGCGAGAAACCCAGGCGCACTTGAAGAGTTGCTGGCGTTGGTCCGACAGAACAAAGGAGCGAAGCTATGCATCACAACGCGCTCCTACGCGCTCAATCCCCTTTATACGAATTTCCTGACCGGCTTCTCCAGCCAGGTTGTCGAGGTTCCGCTCCTCTCAGACTTGGAGATCTCTGCTGCAGTAGTAGGCAGCGATATTGAAGAAGCCGTCGTCAAGGATGCTGGTGTTCGAGCAGTGCTGCGCGCACCGTACTACCTACGGCTTGCGTTCAATTTCACTGCTGGCGGTACCACATTGCCCTCGGTATCGGGCAACGATCTGCGACGGATGCTTTGGACAGCGCGTATTGCTCCCAGCAAGGGCCTACCTCAAGGGATGGCGGCTCGAAGACAAGTTGCCTTTGACCAAGTTTGCTACCAACGTACTGAGCGCTTCGCGCAGTTTGTTGAGGCTCCAGTCGACGCAGAAGCGGTGACGTCACTTCTGCAAGACGCTGTGTTGGTAACGGACGCCGCCGACCGGGTGGCACCGGCGCATGACGTCCTGGAGGACTGGTCGCTCTTCTTTCGTATCGAGCGAGAGGTTCGATCTGCAGAGCGCGACTGGGCAGCGCTCTTTGCAAGGCTTCGCTCGCACGCCGGCATGCGTCGTGCACTGCGTACATGGACGGCGCAGCGGTCTGCGGAGGGTGATACAGACGCCTATGCTCTGTTAGACGCTGCGCTCAGGCAAGACTCAGCAATTCCACAGCTATGGCGAGATGAAGTAGCGATCGGTCTGTTGCGCTCCGATCAAGTGGAGTCCTTGGTCGCAAGGCTTGCCAGCAATGTCTCATTTGACAACGAGAGCCTCTTGAAGCGCCTAGGTCACTTGTTGCGAGTTGCCTGCAAAGGGCCATCGTCCATCGACTACTCAAGCCTAGCAGACGACACTGCGAACAAAGAAATCCTCGCTCGCATCGGGATGGCTGCACCTGTGGGCAAAGCCTGGGACGTGATTGTCCAGCTGGTCGCAAAAGTCTTTCCTCTTCTGCCACCTGAGAGTCACCCATGGGTCGTCCAGCTCGCCGATGACGCCATCGCACACAACGAGAGCTGGCGGCGACCTTCAAAAAGGGTGCGCGACGTGTTCAGCATTGCTGAGCACTACTGCGTGAATGACAACGAGACCTGGTACGGGGGGCAATCTATCGGCCGGCGCTTCTACGCGCTCCTGTGCAGTTGCTGCGGGGCAGACACGACGCGGTTCAAGGCGTTTATCGAAGTGCTTCTGAGGCGCTTGGCTCACGAATCCGATGGACGAGATTTTTACTCGGAGGAGCGGCTGGAGTTTATGATCGACTTCAAGCACAGCAGGGAGCCGAGTTACTTCACACCGGACATGGCGCGCGAAGTGTTCCGGACCCTATACACGGTGACCGAGCCTCGGCTCAGACGCAACTTTAGAACACACGGCTGGGAATCCGACTTCGGGCTTACTGAACGGGCGGCTGACAAATTTTTCCCGCCATCTGTGCTGCAGGGACCGTTTCGCTCACTTCTACTCTATTCCTTTCCGAAAAGCCTGCGCTTTTTGGTCGAGCTGTGCAATCACGCCGCCAGCGCTTTCGCAAAGGCGCACCCAGACAAGGTTGTGATTTTGCAACCCGAGGTCAGCCCCAACGCGCGTACTCACGTCCACGACTGGCGCCTTTGGACCGCATATCGTGGCCATTCAGTTACCAGTTACTTACTTAACTGCGCCCTCATGTCACTAGAGGAGCGACTGCTGATCGAGGCAGAAGATCAGCCAGAAATTACATCTCAAGTGATTGAAGTAATTCTTGAGACTGGCGAGTCGAGCTTAACGACTGGCCTCGCGGCTGGGGTATTGATGGCAAACCCGAACCTAGTGACCGAGAAAATGCTCTCCATTTTCAAGTGTTCGGCGTTCTTTGCTGATGACATCGCGCGTAGTGTGCATGAGCCCAGAGCCCTTGCCATTCATGGGGGGCATGATGGCCTAGACAGTGAACGACAGAACGAGCGTGGTGCGAGCAACCGACTCCCGCACAGGCGGAAAACCTTGGAAGGTCTGGCACTGCAGTTGCAGTTCAATCGACCAGATCTGCGCGATGCCATCTTTGCGATCTTGGACAAGCATACGGCTGACTTAGCTGCTGCCACACATGCGCCCGAAGGTTGGCGGATGACGCTCAAGCACATGGATGCTCGCGGCCTGAAGTTTGGCAAACCTGTAGGCGACGGAAATCTAGTGCCTCTGGAGGTTGCCGACCTCGAACCCGAGCTAAAGCAATACAGTGATCAGGCTGAGGATCGCGCGCAACTCATGAACCGTCTGGCCGCGGTGCGGCTATGGGCAAGGGCCATCACGGACCGCTGCGCGCACCGATGAATCTGATCAGCTAAACCAATCTTGGACTATCAGCTCACCGACAAAGAGCGCCTTGGGGTGTTCTGTGTGAAGCTTAAAAGCAGCAAGTTTTCCTCTACCCTGTGGAAAACTCCCCGCGGCCCATCGAATGTTGATAACCCGCTTACGAGACCCAAGGGCGCCGGGCAGCGCGACGATACCTGGCTGGAATTGAGCACGAGCCCAGTCTTCTTGGGCAAGGATCAGCCAATCGTTCGAGCGCTCTTCTGCGCAAAGTAGAACCACTCGTTGCCAGGCAGCGCCCCCGGATTCGGGAAGACCACAAAGCCATCGGCAGGAGCTTTCACTTCGCGGCCATCGTGCCGCAGCCCGATGACTTGCCCGGCCACCACGGGATCGAAGCTTTTCCACGGTTGGGCAAAGCGGTCATCGCCATGCTCGCGATCCACCACGTCCTCAAGTCGCAGGACCTGGAACTTGGACGCTGGCGGCTTGAGCGCAAGCGCTGTCAACCCCAGCACGGCCAGTGTCTGCCGGATCGCACGGTAGGCCACACCGCGACCGCCTCCGGGTCGATGCTGTCCGCATTCCAGCGTCACGCCGTAGCCGCCACGCGAGCGCATGTACTCGGACGTGCCGATGCCGTACCCAGTGTCCAGCAGAGCGGCATTGGCAGACTGCTGGGCCCGCTGGCGCCGCTGAACGCCCCGGGCATACACATCCATCCAGCCCTCCACCACGCGCCGAGGCTCGAGGTGCGCGACCAGACGCTCCTCTTCCTGCGAATGCTAGAAAGGCTCCAGGGTGCCGGTGTTGTTGGTGGGGCCGACCATGGTGAAGGGCTGCCCCGGGGTGTGAAACGAGTGCAGGTCGAGCAGCACGTCATGCGCGTCCAGCAAGGGGCATAGGACATTCGCAATCTGGTCCTCGTAGTCGGCAGGTTGGGCACCGACACGCAGATTGCGGTTGAGGTTGCGGTCCCCTTGCCGGGTGCGCTGCTGATAGGCGTAGGGATTCGTCACCGGCACCATCGTGAGGACACCACGTTCGATGCCGAAAGCTCCTGCGTATTTCGGAGTTCCTGGACACCAAGTTCGGCACCGTTGACTCCTGCCCGTCGCTGCACTTGAGCTTGATCCAGTCAGCCCGCTTTCAATATGCGCCAGGACACTGTAGCCATCGAGTTTGAGTTCGTAAAACCATGCTCCAGGGTCAGGAGGCAGGCCATCCACCAGGGTGGCTAGTGTGCTGTCCCGCTGATACGTGAGCAAAGTCGATGCAGCTTTTCGAGAATCGAATCAGCGGTGGCGGTCCACTTGAAAGGCTGGCAGTCAACATTGTGGGCTGCGACGAATTGATCGATGCGCTGCACGAGTTGTTTGACACTGGTGAAGGAGCCGCGGCGGATCGCCTTGTCGGTGATCAACGCGAAGAAGCGCTCGACCTGATTGAGCCATGAGCTGTAGGTCGGGATGAAGTGCATGTGCCAGCGTGGCCGACTCGCCAGCCACGCCTTGATCTTTGGGTGGCTGTGGGTGGCGTAGTTGTCAACGATGCAGTGGACATCCAGCTGGGCTGGAACGGCCTTGTCGATCTCGCGCAGGAATGCGAGGAACTCCTGATGCCGGTGGCGCGGCTTGCATGCGGCCAGCACCGCGCCGTTGAGCACATTCAGCGCTGCGAACAGCGTGGTCGTGCCGTGGCGCTTGTAGTCGTGGGTGACCCCTTCGATGTAGCCAAACCCCATGGGCAGCATCGGCTGCGTGCGCTCCAGCGCCTGGCATTGGCTTTTCTCGTCCACGCAGATCACCAGCGCGTTGTCCGGCGGACTCAGGTAAAGACCGACCACGTCGCGCAGCTTCTCGATGAAGAACGGGTCGTTGGACAGCTTGAAGCTCTCGGTGCGATGCGGCTGCAGCCCGAAGAGCTGCAAGTAGCGCTGCACGCTGGTCTTGGAGATGCCAGTTTCAGCGGCCACTGTGCGCACGCTCCAGTGCGTCGAGCCGTTGGCAGGCTTGGTGTGCAGCGTCGTCTTGATCAGGTGCGCCACCCGCTCGTCGTCGATAGTGCGCGCCGGGCCAGGGCGAATGTCGTCGTACAGGCCGGCGATACGACGCTCGATGAAGCGCGTGCGCCACTTGCCCACCGTCTGCTTGGCCAGCCCCAGTCGCGCGGCGATTGCGTTGTTGGCCTCGCCTTCGGCGCTGGCCAGCACAAGGCGCGCGCGGTTGCTCAATGCTGCCGACAGCGAGCGACTGCGCGCGAAAGACTGAAGCTGCAAACGCTCTTCGTCCGTCAGCACCAACTCGGCCTTGGGTCTGCCTGTTCTCATTGCGGTATCTCCGTTGCAAGATACCGAAAAGGTATGCACGACTAATGCCAGTTATCTGCGGGACAGCACACTAGCTGAGGTGAGCTTGCGGTCCTGTCCAGTGCTCTGCTTGCTATCAGACATGAAGTATCCTGCTTTGTAAAACTACACTTGACGCAGACCCGCGTGCGCCCATCATTGCTTCTCGCAAGGCGGGCGGAAACGGGCCGGGTTCAGAACAAAAAATGAAATAAGGGGAGGTGCGCGATGGCATTGAGCGACTATTTCAAGGGGCCCGAGCACAGGGCGGCCGCAACGCGGCTGGAGACCGAGCTTCAGTCGCACCGGCTGCAGTCACACAGAGACCAAGAGGTGCTGCAAGCCAAACAAGATGAGCTTGTGGCTCTCCGGCTGCAGTCACAAAAAGACCATGAGGTGCTGCAGGCCAAATACGATGAGCTTGTGGCCCAGAATAAGGCGCTCGGACTGTTCGATTTACTGGCAGTTCAGGACCAAATTCGCACCGAGCAGGCCCTCCTCGTCAACACTCGCGCAGCAGTTCAGGATCAAATTCGCAGCGAACAGGCGCTCCTTATCAACACTCGCGCTCAGAACGCCAAAAAAGAGTCGGAGCTGGCCGCTGCACAAAAAGCCCTTCTCGACAACACTCGCGCTCAGATCGCCTCGCACGAGGCTGACCTGGCCGCTGCGCAGCGGCAGCTTCAAAACCTCCAGGCACAAATTCTCGGCGCTGAGGATGCAATCCAGTTGGAATCATTCGCCCTCTATGAGCCTAAGTTCCAGTTCACGAACAGTGCTGAGTACAAAAAGAGACTGGACGAAAACCGGGAAGACCAAAAGAGCACTGCTCGGGGCTTGAGCGCCGCGATCGATGCGTTCGACAACTACGCTGTTGAATTTACGAAGGCGCAGTGGAAGAAGATGCGCAAGGATGTGATGAAACTGGCGTTGAGGTCCTTCAACAGCGAGAGTGACTATTGCGTTGACAACGTCAAATTCAGCAATTTGGACAAGATGGAGGAGCGCATTCGCCGGTCCTTCGCCACATGCAACACCTTGGTGAAGGCGATCGACGCTTTCTGGAAAGACATCGTTTTGGAGCGCAAGCTGGAAGAGCTCTACCTTGCGCACGAGTACCAGATGAAGCGTCAAGAGGAAAAAGAGGCGATCCGCCAAGCCCGCGAGGACCAGCGCGAGCAGGAAAAGCTTGAGAAAGAGATCCGGGAAGCCCGCGCGAAGATCGACAAAGAGCGCCGCCATTTCACCGGCGCCATCCAGAAACTTCAGTTGCGCCTCACTGCATCGACTGACTCTCAAGAGCGTGCTGAGCTGCAGACGCGCATCGAAGAGATCACAGGCCAGAGCGTCAAGCTCGATGATGAGGAGCGGCTGCTGGACTACCGCGAGCAGAACGCACGTGCTGGCTACGTCTACGTCATTTCCAACATCGGAGCCTTCGGCGAAGGCATCTTCAAGGTCGGTATGACGAGAAGACTGGAGCCCATGGACCGGGTCGACGAGCTGGGTGACGCCTCAGTGCCCTTTCGGTTTGACGTGCATGCACTCGTCTTCTCGGACAATGCCCCGGCATTGGAGGCCAAGCTGCATACGCATTTCGCAGCCGGCAGACTGAACAAGGTCAATGGACGCAAAGAGTTTTTCCGTGCTGATCTCCAAGAGATCGAGGCCGTGATCCGGGTCAATTACGACGCGGTAGTGGAAGTGGTTCATGCGGCTCCAGCAGAGCAGTACCGGGAAAGCTTGCGGTTGGCTATGCCTGTGCCAGCAATCCAGATCGCTGAGCAAGCAGCGATGGGTAAGTGACGCGACATGCCTTTGGCCTCGCGGAAGCTGCGAATTTCTGCAACTATCGTTGAGCGCTGCCGGATCATGCGTGGCCGCGATTCCCGCTTTCCGACTTCCTTATCCGACCAGTGCTGTGCAATTTCCATTCTGACGTGTGATGCGGTCGTTGCGGCTGCAATGCCGAGCATTGCCAATGACGGCTCAGCAGCGATTGCATTCAACCGTGTTTTGAAGTCGAGCGCGTACTATCGGCCAGAAGGAGACATTGGAGGAGCATGGCTACAACACAGATCAATGACTTTATCGTTCGTCTGATGACCGGCCAGCGAACGACGTTGCGGCGACTGCATCCGTTGTTCCAACAGTTTGAGCCGTACCGCCGCCCAAGCCCAGGTACCGGCGGGGAAGTGCCAGTTCCTGAGAGCGCCGAGGCGTTCCTTACCGCGACCGGCTACGGCGATATCGCTGAAGTACTGAGCTTCCGCGCAGAGTGGATGCACCTGATTGATCGTGGAAAGTTGGCTGGGTGTGTCATCTGCTCAGGATGACGGTGGCAACCAATATGCTTGTCCAACGTCTGATAATAAGATCTATTTTATTCGCGCTGCTCATCTGAATACGTGCTCATAGCTGCTTCAATCGGTGATTTTCTAGAGGGGCTTGAACTTCGCCGCTTCGATCTCGAAGGATGGAGAAACGGGCTTGAGTTGAAGCCGTGCAGCTGAGAGTACATAACTTTAAGTTTTGGAGCCGCCTTCAGGGAAAGCCCACCATATACAAATGAGGGAAATAATGTCCAGCCATCTTCAAGAAATAGAGGAGCTAACCGATTTAATGAGGAATGAGTGGCTTGATGTCAGGCTATGCATTGAGCTGCTTGGCTATGATCCGGCGGAAACACTGCTTGTCGCATTTGCGGAAAGCGAAGATGAAATGGAGTATTCAATAATTGTCACAAGAGATCGGCGAATATTTGAATGCTCCCGTAGTACAAATGAAATTGCCGAAATAAAATTCAGCAAAGTAG
Source organism: Acidovorax sp. LjRoot66 (assembly GCF_964253305.1). NCBI lineage: Bacteria > Pseudomonadati > Pseudomonadota > Betaproteobacteria > Burkholderiales > Comamonadaceae > Acidovorax > Acidovorax sp. LjRoot66. The sequence continues at coordinate 3,842,630 of NZ_CAXUQU020000001.1, read as the reverse complement.
AAGAGCTTCCGAATTCGGAAGAAACTTTTAAGTTGACTCCAACGATTAAATTGGCGCTGAGCATTCAGGAGAATTTATAACAAACTGCTCTCGGCCATCCGCTGACCTTGACGAACGACTGCTTGAGGCAGGCAGCTCTCCCAAAACCCGGTCTCGGCAGCTAAAAAGTGTCTACAACCCGAGGCAACTCAGATCGACAGTGTCTTCAACTTTTTGGGGATCTGTTCCGCGAGAAACGCCATCAGTGCCCGAACTGTTGGCGATTGATGGCGTTGCAGGGGGTAGACCAGTTGGACTTTCAGCGCGGACATTTGCCAGCCTTCCAGCACCCTGACCAATTGCCCCGATGCGACCAGCGGCGCCGCCTGAAACTCGGGCAGTACAGCGATTCCGAGTCCGTCCAAGGTAGGCGCAAGCAAGGCGTCGGAAGGGCCGATGACCAAACGTGAACGCAAAAATCCTTTTGCGGTTCTGTTTCGCGAATGCAGCTTGATTTCTGCTGCGTCCCTCGACTGCAGAAGGCCGGCGTGCGCACTGAGTTCACCTGGATGCTGAGGCAACCCGTATTGGCTTGCATAGGCGGGGCTTGCAAACAGCGCTGGGCGCACGGTGCCGATGGCACGGGCCTTCAGGCTGGAATCGGCAAGTTCGCCAATGCGCACGGCCAGATCAATGCCTTCTTCGACGATGTTGACGTGGCGGTTGCTGAGCTTGACATCGAGTTCCAGATGTTCGTGCTGGAACAGGTACTCGGTCACCAGCGGCAGCAGCACGACTTTGCCAAAGGTCGCGGACGCAGCCAGACGAACGCGACCCCCTGGCGTTTGATCCGGAGAAAAAACCTCCTGGGTGACGGCGTTCAGTTTATGGATCAGTGGACCTGTTCCGTCTAGCAGGCGTTGGCCTGCATCAGTCAATGCGAAGGCTCGGGTATTGCGCTTGACGAGGCTGACCCCTGCTGCCGTCTCCATGCGCGCCAGGCGGCGCGACAAGGTTGATTTCGGAACATCCAGTTGGCGAGAAGCCCGTGAGAGGCTGCCCGCCTCCGCGATCTTGATGAACCACTGCAGATCGTCGATCGAGTAGTTTTCATTGTTCATATTTTGGTACACCGGTGTCTACACAACGAGTCTATTGGAATAAGGTCAAACCATCAACAATGGGGCTTGTTGCGGGTCGAACAAGCCCACATGGATCGCTTCCTTGCCTGGCCGCAGACCCGCTTCATTCACAACCATTGCACACTTTCAAGCAACTCAAATGACCATACTCGTTACGGGCAGCACGGGGCTTATCGGCTCCCATGTGGTGGCGCTGCTAGCCGCGCAAGGCGCAGACGTTCATGCACTCACAAGAACACCAGAAAAGCGACAGTTTCCACCCGGCGTTACGGCCGTCAAGGGAGACTTTCAGGATGTGGATTCGATGCGCGCGGCCATGGGTCGCGCAAGAACGCTTTTCTTGCTCAACACGGTGGCCGCAGACGAAGTCACCCAGGCACTGATTGCACTCAACCTGGCGCGCGAGGCGGGTATCGAGCGTATCGTGTACCTGTCTGTCATGCACAGCGACCGCTTCACCGATGTTCCGCATTTCACGGGAAAGCACACGGTTGAACGCATGATCGAACAGCTTGGAATGCACGCGACCATTCTGCGCCCCGCTTACTTCATGCAGAACGACGATGCCTTGATTCAGTCCAGTGTTCTGGAGCGGGGCGTGTATCCCATGCCCATCGGCAGTGCAGGCATTTCCATGGTGGACGCGCGTGACGTGGCGCAGGTTGCCGCACGGCATCTGCTGCGCCGAGACGCGGCAAGCGAACCCTTGCCAACGCAGGTGTTGGATGTCGTGGGGCCCACAGCGTTGTCGGGTCGCACCGCCGCCGCTGTCTGGAGCGATGTGCTGGGCAAGACCATCCTGTACGCGGGTGACGACATCGGGCCTTTTGAGGCACAGTTTCGGAGCTTTGCACCCGGGTGGATGGCCTATGACATGCGGCTCATGATGGCGCGCATGCAGTTGGATGGCGAGCTGGGTTCCGCTGCCGCAGTCGAACGTATGCAGCAAGAACTGGGCGCCCCGTTGCGCAGCTACCGCGACCATGCGCTGGAAACGGCTAAGCGCTGGAGGGCTGCCCCATGAAGGCAGAAAACACCCTGCCGTCCATTGTCGTTGTCTACCATTCCGGTTACGGCCATACACGGCGATTGGCGCAGGCCGTTGCCCAGGGCGCAGAAGCCGCATTGCTGGAGATCGATGCGCAAGGTACTCTGCCCGAGTCCGCCTGGATGCGACTGGCTGCCGCGGATCTCATTGTGCTGGGCTCACCCACTTATATGGGCAGCGCGAGTTGGCAGTTCAAGCGATTTGCCGATGACTCTTCCGCCGCGTGGATGGCCCAGAAATGGAAAGACAAACTCTTCGCAGGCTTCACCAACAGCGGAAGCATGAGCGGTGACAAGCTGTCCACCTTGCAGTACTTCATGACATTTGCCATGCAACACAGTGGCCTGTGGGTGGGCACCGGCATGATGCCCTCCAATACCAAGGCAGCCCTGCGCAATGACCTGAATTATGTCGGTTCATCTTCAGGCGCGATGGCCACAACCCCGGTCGATGCGTCGGTTGACGAAGTGTTGGAAGGTGATATCGAGACGGCCAGACGCTTTGGTGAACGGCTTCAGGACGTTGCGAAGCGCTACTCGAATGCGTCGCCTCACGAGGCGTAACAGGTAACTTCTTTCAGCATCCTGGGCTTCAGCCGCGGGGCCAGCCTCCATCGGGAATCTCGGCATCGAGTTCCGGCCCGCGGGTCGGGCCGGATTGCGTCTGTGCACGACCCAACTCGGCTGCTCGCCAATATTAAGCACCGTTCGATACATCAATGGACTTGCAATCATGAACACACTTCTTGGAAAACGCGCTTTTGTCACTGGCGCAAGCCGCGGAATCGGAGCTGCGGTCGCGCGTCGCCTTGCGTCTGAAGGTGCCGATGTCGCAATTGGCTACGAGAAGTCCGCCGCGGCAGCGGATGTGATTGCCAAGGCGATTCGTAGCACCGGACGCAATGCGGTCACGGTTCCGATGAGCGCAGCCGACCCGACTTCAGTGAAAGCAGCGGTCGATCGCGCTGCGGCAGAACTCGGCGGGCTCGACATCCTGGTCAACAACGCCGGGATCTTCCGCACGGGCTCCATCGAATCCGCCAGCCTCGCGGATATTGACGAGACCCTTTCAGTCAACCTGCGCGCGGTCGTCGTCGCCACGCAAGCGGCGCTCGCCTACATGAGCGATGGTGGCCGAATCATCAACACAGGCAGCAACCTGGCGACTCGTGTGCCGGGAGGCGGAATGACCTTGTATGCGGCAAGCAAAGCCGCATTGATCGGCCTCACCAAGGGCCTGGCACGCGACCTCGGCTCCCGCAGTATCACCGTCAACGTCATCCACCCGGGCTCAACCGACACGGACATGAATCCTGCGGACGGCGAGCATGCGCAGTTCCAGTTGCAGCGCATGGCGATTCCGCGTTACGCGGACCCCGACGAGTTGGCCGCTCTGTATGCCTTTGTTGCCAGTCCGCAGGCTAGGTCGATCAACGGAGCGGAACTTACGGTGGACGGCGCAGCCAACGCATAAATTTGGCCTCATCGCGTTGTTGCAGCGAGCGATCTTCTCGCTCGTTCGGACGGCGTAGTAGCGATGAACGTGCGCCGCTTCTTGACTTTGCCATCGCCAAGATATTCCCCGACAGATCCTCAAGCTGCTTTTGGTCACGGGGTGAAGCGGTTGTGAAAGCAGCCGTCTTCGATCCCGGTCTTTTCTGGCAATTGTTGGCGCCGACCGGAATTTGAGCCACTTTTCAAGTAGTGCCGAAGTAAAAGCGAGCCAGGTGTTCAACCTACCCTGCTGTTTTTAAGCGGCGGTGTGCAAGGAGTGATCACCATGGACATGATTGGCAAGATCCGACGGCTGCACGCGAGGGACAAGCTGTCTTGCGGGAGTGCCACCCGAAAGCTGCCGTTAATTTGCTGCACGCTGCCGCTGGAAATCCCGGTGTCTGCATACGGCAAGCTATAGTTTGCTGGCTTAACGCGTGCCGGATTTCATTGATTTTTTATGCCTGGATATCTGAACAGGCCATCTCTCGCAAAGCTATGCAGCAAGCCGCCTACAGGGGAAAACAGTGTCCAGAATATCCCGCACGGTCCTGCTCATCCCGCAGGTTTTGCGGTCTAAATTCATTCGTTAGCGTTCACCCCTAAAGCCATGCACGGACTTACTCAAGAGGATTCATCGCTGATCGGATTTGTCGTAGCGTGTTACTTCTGTGATGCCATCGACAGCGAAGAGCTCAACAGGTGGGCCGAGCACATGATTGCAACGCGAGAGGGTTATCCGGACTACATGCTGGATCTGCTGTACTTCGACGAAGCGCGTTTTCACATCTTTCGGGTTATTGGGTTCACCCCATCGGAAGAAACATCAGAAAAAGAGGATCAAGCAATCTGCGGCATCGCATACTTACGTGGGCGCCCCCAGGCTGATGGTCCAGCGATTGATGTTGCGTTCAATGCACTGATAGAGTCTCCGGCAATCAAAGAAAGGTTTCTTCCAACCTTCCCGTTCCTGGAGGTCCCACTTGAACGCTAACCTCCCTACAGTCAAGCGGACCGCTACAAGCTGTGCTTGTGGTTCCCTCCGCGTTTCGCGCTCCGGCGTCCGCTTACTTCCACGTTAAGCCTCATGAACGAAATAGTGCTGCGTGACCTCGGTATCTCCGAAGGCATCCTTCAGCATTTGCGTGTATACGAGCCTTCGTCTCCGCTCGGGTTTAGGGTTCAGCCAGCGCAACACTGGCGTTCATCTCCAATCGCGCAGCGCAGTATTGTTCCGCTGTGGGAGTGCGGCACTGTGCTGACGTACTTCGATCAAAGCTCGGCCACGTACCGAAGGTGCTCCATAGAAGACCCTAAGACAGATTGGTTCAGCTACCGGTCATTTCAGGCAGCGCTGGCTCAGCTGTTCATCGAGTTGTACGAAGATGAACTGCCAGACGAGGAGATGCTCGCTATTGCCAAGAAAGTTGGCTTTCGTTATGCAGAGCGCCTCATTGCAGAGTCCGCGGGCCTAAATCGAGAGGCTTATCACGCCTGGGCCTCAGCTTTTCCCCGGGCGTGTGAGGCCTAACCCTTTGTCGGAGCGGACCGCCATCGGAAAGCCGCTTGGCCCGCCAACCGGTCTGGTCCATCATCCGTCTAGCGGGCCAACGCCTGGAAGGCGTTGGCCTCTCAGCTCAAACGTTGAACATCCGCTTTCATTTGCGGTGACTGGCTGCTCCTGGCCGATAGTACTCATTCCTTTGCGGTCAGCGTATGACTGCAACCAGCCTCAAGCCGTCGTCGACTTTCGCTTCCCGAATGGCCGCTCTTGGTGGCGGAAGTCTGGCTGGTCGCTCCAGCGCGTTGTATCACCCAAGAAGGCGACTCGACAAAGCTGAGCAGATGCTCACGTCCGCGATTTGGAAATTACCACGAGAGCCGAACTGAGTGCCCAGCTCCGGCCGTTCCAGCTGTCCAACTCAGTTCGTCCCCGCAGTCCATCAGCGACCGAAATACGCATGAGCTCTGCAACGCCGGCAAACCAGCGCGCCGGGGTGACCGTGGTGCCCCACGAGGGCAAGATTGAACAGACTCTGTTCATCATCAGCCGCCCAGGGTCCAGCGAGGCCGTCAACAAGGTCGTTCAGGCGATCAAGACCGTTGGCGCGCAGACTTTGACGAACTGACAGGGGTCCTAAACTCTTGTACTCGCCGCGAATGCGCCTGGCGAACAAGAGCCGGGGCACAAGCTGAGGGTCTCTCCGGGTGCCCCGGAGAGATGCCTCGGCGGTTTCACTTGAATCCGCGATACATGGCCTCGGCAATCAGGCCACGGCCAGCAAGCCCTGTGGGGGAGGACAGCAGTCCTGCCCCTGTATCCAGGACATCCGGGAGGCTCAATCCGTACAGAAACGGGAACTCGGGCAGGTTCAGCAAATTGTTGGAGCGGGTGCCATCTGGCTCCGTGCGCAGATGCAGCAGCCCTGAAGGTCCGTACTTGGCGATGACATTCACACGCCGCAAGCCGCTTTGCACGTAAAACTGGACGCCCCCATCCCATTGCAGTTGAGCGGCACTGCGCATCTCCATATGCCACGTGGATGGCCAGTGCCCACCCACGTACAAGATAGGACGAAATGGGTCGTAGCGAGGGTTCTTCTTGATGAAGCTGATTTCGATGCTGGGAGCCAATGACATGAAAGCCTTTCCGCCCTGAGGGCACGCGTTAGCGAAGAAAGGCAACTCGAACACAGGAACATCACGATCTGCAGGTCTTGCCTGCCGGGGACTATATATGGTGTGTCGTCATTCTCCAAAACACCATAGGTAGCGTTGACTAAATTTACAGAATGTGAAACCTGTTGATAAAATCAGTGGTTTCGACAAGGCCTTGTGGTCCGGCAATGCGAGGACGAGGCGGACTGGCAACGCGTATATCCATGGAGGATGGCCAATGAGAATCTATGCATCGGGCGAGGCACAACACCTGAATGCCCCTGGTGAATTTTTGTCCCCGAACCCGTTCGGGCGCGTGGTCGGTTTGATCGATCTCGGCGACAACAATGGCTGCAATGAATTCGGCTGGACCGGCTTGAAGGCCGTCATCGACGTTGACGGAGAGGAGTTCGTCTTGGACTTCCCCGAGTTCACGCGCGTCGAAACGGATGACGGGATCGAGATTGCCAGTGGCGATGCGGGCACCATTCTGAGCTGGTGGCCATCGCGAGAAGATGCCCAGCGCTACGGCTTGCGCACGGTCTTCGCATAAAGCGGGAGATGCAGGGGTCTCAGCTGGTTTTCATCACTCTGCTCCGGCCCAACCTGCCGATTTACCTGGTGTCTGCACCCACCCCCAGATGATTCCCACGAGTTCATATGCAAGTATCTACCAGGATTTCCTGGCAGCGATGACGTGGATGACTAGCCTGGGGATCAATCTCCAAACCGGACGCACGTCCCGCTATGAAAAGGTCATGGGCTACTGGAAGGATGCCTACCGCACCGCCTCCATCGAGGAAGCGAACAAGGCGTTTCCAGACTTCGTCAGCTCCCTGTTTGAAATCGTAGAGTTCACACGAATCCATGAGGCCCTGCAGAATGTGCCATCGCGGGAGTTGACCTCCGTGATCGACAAGCTGAAAAAGGCAGTCAACGGCCCCATCGATGTGGCGAGTGAAACCCCAAAATCAACAGCCGCACGCAATTTCCTGTTCGAGGCCAGTGTAGCCGCCATGGCCCACCGGCCGGCGCGCAACGTGGAGGCCATATTGAATGCACGTAGCGATACCGGCATCAAGATCGAAGGGCGCAAGATTTGGGTCGAGTGCAAACGTGTGACCTCAGAACTGACACTGGAGGGCAACCTGCGCAAGGCCTGCTCACAGCTTCAGGACACATTCGAGGCTGAGGCGGGGTCAGATCATCGAGGGGTCGTCGCGATGGACGTGTCAAAGATCCTCAATCCGAGAGGAGATCTCCTTGTCGCCAGAAACGACGATGAGCTCTTAAACGCCGTAGCGCGCTTGCTGCAGGATTTCAGTTACAAGCACTCTGGTCTTTGGCGGCGCGTCTATGCCGAGAAAAGCCAGCGAAGTAATCGGCCCGTCCGCGCCGCAAACCGTACCGAAGAAACAAGTGGCGTTGGCCTGCTGGGTGTGGCAAGGTGGAACGCGGCGCCGACGAAGACCGATGTAGCAATGGTGCACATTGCCCGCGAGCCAGCGTGGTCATGGGCTGCGTCATCGACATTGGTGAGCCTGTGCCAGGCTTTTTGGCTTGGCCCAGACATCCCGTTTGAGAGAGTGATCAAGACGACGTACCCGAGTCGGTGCCACGTTCCACTTCTCATGATGGAGGATGCCATGGCACAACGCAAGCGGCCCACCACACAGTCGGCCATCACCCTGACACACCCCAACGCAGCCGGTATCGACATCGGCAGTGCCTCGCACTTCGTGGCCGTGCCGCCTGACCGCGATGACGAACCTGTGCGCGAGTTCGCCAGCTTCACGGCCGATCTCAACCGCCTGGTCGACTGGCTTGACGCCTGCAACGTGGATACCGTGGCCATGGAGTCCACGGGTGTTTACTGGATACCGTTGTACGAGCTGCTTGAATCTCGCGGCTTTACCGTGCTGCTGGTCAACGCCCGCCACGTCAAGAACGTCTCGGGACGTAAAAGCGATGTGCTGGACTGCCAGTGGCTGCAGCAGCTCATGAGCTTTGGGCTGCTGCATGGCGCCTTCCGCCCGGCCGAACAGGTCTGTGTGCTGCGCTGCCTGAACCGCCAACGCATGATGCTGCTGCGCAGCCAGGGGCGCCTGGTGCAGCACATGCAAAAGGCGCTGGCCCAGATGAACATCCAGTTGGCCAACGTCATCTCCGACGTGGTGGGCCAGACTGGGCAAAGAATTCTGCGCGCCATCCTCGCCGGTGAACGCAATGGGATGGCCCTGGCCAAGCTCAAGAGCGCGCGCATCCATGCCAGCGAAGACGAGATCGCCAAGAGCTTGCAGGGAAGCTGGCGGGCCGAACACCTGTTTGCCCTCAAGCAGGCGTTGGACGCGTTTGATTTCTGCGCCACCCAACTGGCTGAGTGCGACGCGCAGATTCAGGCGCAGTTGCAAGCGCTGCATGTTCGTGATGACGAGCCAGCAGCAGGCAGCAAGCGCGCACGTGGGCGTGCCCGCAATGCGCCGAAGTTTGATCTGCGCACGCAGCTGTTTCAGATGTGCGGCGTGGATCTCACGCGCATTGACGGCATAGACGTGACCACAGCGCTGGTGGTGGTGTCCGAGGTGGGCGCGGACATGGGCAAATTCCCCAGCGACAAGCACTTTGCCTCCTGGCTGGGATTGTGTCCCGGCACCAGGATCACCGGGGGCAAGGTCATGAGTGGAAAGACCAAACGCTGCGCCAACCGTGCGGCCCAGGCGCTGCGCCTGGCGGCAGCATCCTTGCGTTCGAGCCAATCGGCGCTGGGAGCGTATTACCGACGCATGTGCGCGCGCATGGACAAGCCCAAAGCCGTCACTGCTGCTGCCCACAAGCTAGCGCGGTTGATCTACGCCATGCTCACCCATGGGCAGGAGTACACCGACCAAGGGCAAGAGTACTTTGAGGAGCGTTATCGCCAAAGGGTGTTGCACAACCTCGCCCAAAAGGCCAAGGTCATGGGAATGCAGCTCGTACCGGGCGACAGTACTGTTTAAAAACCTCAGGAAAATCAACTGGTTATCTGTTGTTTCTTGAGAGCAGATCATCGGAACAGCTTTTCGGCTTTCATGCTTGGCGATGTCTGAATCGAGGGGAATGGTCGTTCAGTGCTCCCAATGGGCAGTGAGCCCAAGAGCAGATGCCTCAGCTGCGGACGCGCAGATTCAATATCGACTGGTGGAGGCCTTGTCGCAAGACCCCTGAAGCATGCACAGGCAATGCGCCAACGAAAAAGGGCCCAAAGGCCCTTCTCGGGATCCGCCCAGCGAAAGACCCATACGAGATTCTGTTGCCCCTGCTGGTGTGCAGGACCTGACCGATACCAGGCAGCAGGTCCATATCATCACTCGCTCTCAGACCGTCTTGCCATCATTTTAGCCCCCGGACGGCTCCTGCTTCAGGCCAGTCTGCAGCCCCAGAACTACTACTGAAACTGCGGCAGCAAGCAGCCTTCTTGAGCAGACCACGTGCCGGTCAATATCGCGCTCCAGATAATGTCGCTCACATCTCCAGACAGGAACAGCAGATCCCTCATAGCGCTGGCTACCATCGCGGCGCGCAAGAATTCATCCGCCTCCGGAGGTGTGCATAGGTGATAACTGCGGCCGGATTCTGTACTAATCAGGGCTCGTTGCAAGTCGATCGCGATCAGCACGGAGGTCAGCCTGAATGACCCTGAAGCCAATTGTGCGGTGATGTGCAGTGCTCCGTTGCCGCGCTGCACTATCCGCCAGTGGTACAGCTGCACATGCGGTTGTGATTGAACATCAGGCGCTGGACGGTCGTTGCCAAAGAAAAACCAAACCATGAAGACACCTCAGCTCCCGCAGGCAGCGCAGCATGGAAACTGAGCGCCCCTGATGAGGTCAGTCCAGCTTTCGCCCGAGGCCGCGACGAGCTTGCCACCCGTGTTCAAGGGGAAAGCCTCCGAAGTCATTGCGTGCATGGCGCTCAGTTCCCCAGGTTGATGATCAAGCCGACATCGAAGTCCGGGTTCTCATACTCTGTCGATCCCTTACCCAACGGATAGCCCCGGGGATTGCAGACAATGCGGCACCCTGCTACCTGATAGTCGAACGAGGTATGGGTGTGCCCGTGGATCCAGAGATGCGCACTTCCGACCAGTTGATCAGGCAGCCCCGAGCCAAAGGCCCCGGTGGCCAGATCATTGCGGTACCGCGCAGGCGTAGATTCCTTGCGTGGGTAATGGTGGGTCACTACCACCCGGGGTGCTGCGATGCCAGGCTCTTCCAACTCGCGTTGCAACCAGGCGCGGCTGGCTACATGGCGATCAACGGTGGCCTGGGGCGTGCACCCTTCGATGAGACGGTAGTCGGCGACGAAGCCTTGTGCTTCCCGCATGGAGGCCCTGCGGAGATCTGCGCCGAAGTATTCAAAGTCTGTCCATAGGGTCGCGCCCAAAAAGCGCACACCCTCAATCTCGATAGCGTCGTTTTCCAGGAAGTGCACGTCATGCGAACGTGCGGACTCGCGAATCCTGTCGAGTGTCCGCTCCCAATGACCGTGGTAGAACTCATGGTTGCCGGCGATCAGCACGATAGGCTTGTCGGGAAAGGTACTTCGAGTCCACGATGCCGCTGAATCGCCCAAGTGAATATCCCCGGCTAGCACTACAACGTCGGCAGATGCCGCTGATTCAGGATCTGGGCTGAAGGGTGAGAACTCGACGTGGAGATCTGAGAGAACGAGAATTTTCATGAAGGGGGTGCGTTGATGTTATTACGTACTCGGCTGGAAAGCGACAGCACTGCATAATTAATGGCTGAGGGAGAGACTTTCGCAGCACATGCGAATTCCACCTACAGAACAACTCGTGAGCAGTCGCCAAAATCCGTGACTGGAAAATCTAACTACTTCTTTTTTTAAAAACAACATGCCAAGCTACAAAGACCTTCTCGCTCAAAAACAAAACCTCGAAGCCCAGATCGAAGCTGCCCGCAAGTCTGAGATGAGCGAAGCACTTTCCACGATCCACAGCTTGGTCAAAGAATTTGGCCTCACCGCATCTGATGTGTTCCCCTCCGGCCGGGCCAAGAGCGCATCGAAAGGCTCCACTGTGGCTCCGAAATACCGGGACCCAAGCACGGGTTCGACCTGGACCGGTCGCGGCAAGGCGCCCTTGTGGATCGCGGGCAAGGACCGCGCCCAGTTTGAAATCAATTGACCTGACGGAGGTGCTACTCCACAGCACCTCTACCTAGATAGTTCATTCAACCTCGCTCGCAACAATTGCGACGAGCGCTCATCAAATCCACGCGCACCGTCGACGAGAACCAGGTTTGGACAGAATGGCCTGTAAAGCCAAGACCGATCGTCGACGGCGACCCATGAAGCGTAAACAGGTCGGTTGACAGACAGCCAAGCCGCACATTCCGCCTGCCTTTCGTATAAGGCGAGCGTGCTTGGCACTTCAAGCAACTGGGAATATCGCGGTGTCATTCCCACCACTCTCTCAGAAATGGCGTCTGACAGCAACGCCTTGATTTCTTTCAAATCTCTGTCATGGCGCCAAGTGCTACTCACCACGATCTCCAGATCGAGCCCGTCAATTGCAGACGAAAAACATGCCTCGCATTCAAAATGTCTAGAAGCATGGCAAAATTCAGGATGAAGCACGCCGTCAAAATCAAGAAACAGGACGGGTAAGCTTATTTGCTGAAATACGACCTGTTTGAGATTATTATTTCACGCAAGCATCAACGAAGCGTTCTAGGAACGCTTCCGTTGCTATGGCTGGCGATTGCAGTGATGTAATGTGTCGTGAGCATTCCTGTCCTATGTTTGAATGAACTTTCAATCCTATTGAGTTTCGCTAATTTAAATCGTTGGTGATGCGCAAGTGAAATTCATTTCTGCATTGATGCCTGTCAGCACTGACAAAGATGCCGCATCACTTTGACGTCTCAGCAAGCGATAAATGATCTCTTGGTTAGCCGCCACGTGCAGCGTCATTAAAATATTTCGCAGAAGTTCTTCTTTTCCTCCCCATGGGAGCGATTCGTTGTACGGCAGAGAGGATGGGTCGACCTTGGCCAAAAGCAACAACGCCAGCGCAATCGCTGCACTGGTTTTCTCGTCAGGGTTAAGTTCTCCTTCATCCCAAAGAAAGCCGCGCAACTGATCCGCCAGGCGCACCAATTGATGGTCTGGCAGGCCTTTGGGCAGTATTGCCTCCCACCCATCCGTTTCGAGGATCTTCATTAGATCCTCTCCACTGAACGAATCCGCTACTTTTATGTTTGGTGGTAGCATATTTTTATTTCTCGATTGGTTAGATTATTTTTATTTATTGAATAAATGTTGATGCGACAAGTTTGGCGTGGTCAAACTTGTCGCATGACGCCCCAATCGGGTCAATGTCGTCCAAAAAGAAGATTTACTCAAAAGTTGATTTCGGCCGTGCCTTGCAGCAGCTCCGTGAGGTTCGTGGCGTCACCCAGGAAGATCTAATACCCAGCTCAAGTCGTCGATCTGTTGGAAGGATTGAGCAAGGGTCGCAAGTTCCATCCTTTCGGACTATCGACAGCTTGGCAGAAGGGCTGAGAATTCACCCTCTGACCCTCATCGTGCTTGCGTACTGTCAAGACTCCAGCGCCGCGTCGGTGACCCAACTGTTTGAGACCATCAAGTCTGATCTCATCGAGCTGGTGGACGAAAAACGGCATGGCCAACCGCGGTCAAGCGGGCTCGAATAGATCTTGTTTGGCCAGCACGCGGAGCACCTCTGTGAGGGCCTCCACCGTCTCATCGCTTTGCTCTCCCAACACCCTGCTTACGATCTCCCGGTCTACGTTCAAGCTGAGCATTGCCATCGCTTGCTGAAGGGTGGATAGGCCGAACTGCTGGGTGTCCTCGATGGCATCGACTTCCTGGCTGCAACTTATAAGCAACAGGATTGCCATCTGCATAACTGGGCTTGCAAGGTGGTGCTCTTCCTCCCATCGGTCGCTGTAAAGCAGTGAGCGCAGACCCCGAGCAGTGCACAACAGCTGTGAATCGGACAAGGCATTTGGCAGAAGTCCCCTCCAGCCGCTCTTCTTGAATATGGAGGTTACATCTGCATGGCCAAAATTCCCTATCTCAGTGCGCTCAATAAATAACATAATATTCGTATAAAATTTTATGAGACAACTTTGTCCCATCGGTTGCTGAGTGCGAAGATAGCTGAACTTGGTCAGGAGATGATCGAAAACGACCAGCGTTTGCTGAAAAGGAAACACGGCGGTTGCTGCAACTCCCCAAAAAGGAAACCGATCAGTTGTCGAAGAACCATCACATACGCTTTGCTGTGAACGCTCACTTGAACATCCATCGCCTGGCCGAGATAGACAGGCAACTGCATGCGGCTGGGAGCCTCGGTGGAATCGAAACGCCGCGCTCTGGATGGGTGAAAACTTTGCGCTTGGCGATGGGGATGAGCTCGCTCGCTTTGGGCGAACGCACATCGATGTCCCCTCAGGGCGTTCGCCAGCTTGAGCGCGCAGAAGCCGACGGCACCATCAGCCTCAAGACCTTGGCCAGGCTTGCAGACGGGCTGGACTGCGAGGTCCGATATGTTCTGATTCCTCGCACCCGCCTAGTCGATCAAGTGCTGCGCAGAGCGCAGGAGCGGTCGATGGATATCGGAGCGTTGGCAAGGCGAGACGCGGCGGCCGGCCCCCTTGACACCGAAGGACTGCTGCAACTCACCCTCTTGCTTAGCGGCGTCAATCGTCGAGGTTTTTGGTAGCTCGCAGGTGAGGCACTGCATGATGCCAAGCAGTGACCTACCTAACTCAACAGACCGGGTGGGCCAGCCTTGCACAGACAGAGCCGGGGGCATGCCCTGGCTCTGCAATACACACATCGGTGAAGTGATCAAGAGGTGCGGTTGCGCATCCAAGAAGGGTGATAACCGTGATCAGGGTGCAGCATCAGGAGTCATGCGGCGCATCGAGTCCCCCTTGAGCTCAATCGTGTGCTTGTTATGCAGAACACGGTCCAAGATGGCGTCCGCGATCGTTGGCTCTCCCAAGAAGTCGTGCCAGGTCTTGGTCGGCAACTGTGATGTGATGAGGACTGACTTTCCCGGGACCCGATCGTCGATAACTTCCAGCAGGTCCTGCCTCCCACGCGCCCCGATGGGAGCAACGCCCCAGTCGTCAAGAATCAGCAACTGCTGCTTGGCAAGCCGTGTGCGCACGGCGGGCAAGCTTCCATCTGCGTGAGCGACCTCAAGTTCCTCCAGAAGCCGGGGCAGACGGCAGTAGAGAACTCCGTATCCCTTGCGCGCGGCCTCTCGCCCCAACGCGCAGCCCAACCACGTTTTTCCCGTGCCAGTGGGGCCCGTGATGACGACGTGCTGCCCACGCTGAATCCATTGGCACGTGAGCAGGTCAATGACTTGTCGTTTATCAATGCCTCGCTTGGCAGAAAAGTCGATGTCTTCCGGAAACGCGTTTGCCGCCTTGAGCTTGGCGCCCTTGAGCAGCTTTGCAAGGCGACGGCTTTCCCTCTGGGCAAGTTCCGCATCGACGAGCAGTCCCAACCGGTCGTCGAAGCCGAGAGAGTGCGTTGCCGGGTTGTTCAGTTGGTCGTCATACGCCTGGGCCATGCCTGGCATGCGCAGGGTGAGTAGTGCTTGACGGGTCGGGTTACGCATTCTGGTTGCCTTGTTGGTAGTAGCCTGCGCCACGGACATTGGTATGGACGGGCATGTCGTTGCTTGTTGGCAAAGTCTCGGCTTTGCCCTCCAGTTGGTGCTGGAGCAGAGAGCGGATGCTCTTCACAGTTGGCGAATGGATTGAGAGCGCCTTGCCGCACGCCAGCTCAAAACGCTCGGCCGTGTATTTGCGCTCAAGCTTTTGCAAGGTGCCACATGCATTGAGTGCCGCAGCCGGATGGCGCGCATCTGCCAGAAGACGCTCGACGACTGACAGTGCACCCGGGCCTACACGTTGGGCCCAATCTTTGTATCGCTCTGGTGTGTGATCGGCCCACGCCAGATGATGTTCTGGCATGTGCGCGCGATGAGTCGATTTGCGACCCAACGCGTCGGACCGGACATGCGAAGCGACGCGGTTGCGACCATGCAGAATTTCGACAACGGTTGGTGTGCAGCGAGCGGTGACTGATTGGTGCACGAGCCGATACGGAACCGAGTAGAAGTGGCCTTTGACAGCGATGTGATAGTCCAGCGGCACGCGCAGCGGCCCTACCCAGTCACCAAACTCGTATCGAGCGGGAAGGGGCAACAACGCAGGCCGGTCGATTGACTCGAAGCGTTCGCGACGGCTCTGCTGGTATCCCCGCATGACCCGGTCATTGATGATACGAACGCATTCTTTGATGGCTCCGTTCAGCTCTGCCTCCGAATGGAAGAGTCGGTTGCGCAGCCTTGCGATGCCCCACCGCAAGAACAACAGCACGCCGCCTTCCACCACCGCCTTGTCTTTGGGCTTGCGGGCCCGTGCCGGCAAGATGACAGTCCCGTAGTGTTCTGCCATATCCGCGTACGCCGGGTTCAGTACTGGGTCAGATCCGGCTTTTTGCACGGCCGATTTGAGGTTGTCCGGAACCGTGATTCGGGGGACGCCACCCAGGGCCTCATACCATTCGCAATGCGCGTGGATCCAGTGCTCCTGCTTCTGCGATGGCACACCAAGTGCAAACAGGAGGCCGCCGACACCGGCCGAACCAATGAAGATTTCAGTGTGGTGGCTCTCGCCTGTCGTCGGATCTACCCAGTACATTGTGGTACCCGAGAAATCGGCCCAGCCCCGCTCGCCGGGCTCGTACTGTTGCCGCATGGACAGTGGCAGCTTCCCGGCCCATTCCACATACAACTCGTTGAACCTGCTGAGCTCGTATGCTGAGGCAGGGTCTTCTTCCTTGTATTCGACCCACAGCAAGGTGCGGGTAACGCCCTTGCGTTGCAGTTCGCGATGGACATAGGACCAGTCGGGCACCCGTTTGAACTGCCCTCGATGGCCCTGTCGATTGAACTTCAGGCGAAGCTGGGTTTCGTTCAGGGACTCCAGGTTTGCCAGGTCGATTCCGTGCTCTTTGATGAGTTCCCTGTACCTTCGCACCGTGTTGTAGCTGATGCCCAGCTCTCGGCCCATCTCCCGGTTTCCTGAAGATGAATTCAGAAGGAGCCGGATCCTCGTGTGAATTGTGTTCACGTTTTCTCCATAGGCGATCCGCCGCCCAGGGAGCTGCTGAAGCTCCAGCGGATCGCAAACTCAAGCAGGCGAGCGCGCGGCTTGACATCGGCTGGGTAGCCGATGGAGAATTACGTCTGAGAAATGTCGTAAGACCCTAACGCCCCTCGAGTTCGCAACACTCCTGGGGCGTTTTCATTTTTGCGCCTGGTAGTCAGCTTTGTGGTCAGGTTCGGCTAGGGACCCAAGGCGCACCCCCCTTCATTTTTGTGGCGAGGCTTGGCTGGTGCCGCCCGCTGGCACCAAAGCCAGCGTGCAATATCTGCCGATGCGGCAAACCGCCCCCTGCGCCCACTCAGCTCGAAAGTGGTCACTGGAAGGCGCCCCCGTTGATATGCCTTCCGAAACGCGCCCTGGGACGGGTAGCCCAGCGCTTTGGAGAGGGTGTCACCGCCCACGGTTGCGCCGAGAGCAAGAATCAGACGGTGCTCAAAGCTCTCATATGAAAGAGCGGGCAACGACGCCGCAGAATCAATATCAATTGGCAGCTGGGACATAGTGGGACCGGCCGAGACTGGGGGAAAGGGCGCGATGTTACGCACGGCTTTTTGGCTGCGCAAGGTGGATCGATTCTGAAAAGTCGCTACCCCCAAACGCAAATAGACCAAGCGCGACAATGCGGGACTCAGCTTCAACCACAATAAACATCTATGCCGATTGGCTTTCGAATTGCGCCCGACGATGAGTGGGCGTCCCACATTGAAAACGTAAAGACCGCACAGTCGACAGCCTGCTACGGAGCCCTGGCGGCTCACTTCGGGACTGATTCACCGAAGATATTGGAGCGGCGAGTTGACGAACACAGGCCTTGTGATCAGATTGATTTCACCAACAAGTACCGGCGTTGGCGAGAAGGCTCAGCCCCGAACAAGGTCTCGGTGGCGCACATCCATGCACGGACAGCGGGAGCCGTGAGGCTTGATTTCTGGCGAGATCTTCCCTTGTGGGAACTCCTTGCGCCCCAGTCCCCGCCGATGCCACGCCTGCTGCGCCTTCTGGAGAGTGCGTCGCCGAATGTCAGGCGGATACTGCTTCGTGATGGGTGTGGCGTGCAGCAGGGCCGATTCAACCACTCGCCACCCACACGCGCGCAACTGCTCGGGATTCGCAACCTACGGTCACTAGACGCCTTCATTGCCTTGCTCTGCCTTGCAAGAAAAGGGGAGCAAATGGAGGACGATACGCAGCACTTCTTGCCATCGGCATGCGCGTATGACATTTTTCCACGCATCCTCTACACCTACCGCCCGTTGCGCTACCGGTGGGAGGGGCTTTTTGCCTGCATCGAGCGCTTGTACTGGAACCGCGTTTACATGAACGGCCTGTACGTGGACTTCCCGCTAGAGACGATCCGCCTCAGCTTGGCTCAGTTGGATGCGGACCCCTCAAGTCGACTAGCCGAAAAGTCAGGGTGGAGACTCCGGCCAAGCGGCAATGACAGTTTGTTTGAGCAGGACTAGGCTCGGGAAAATGCAGCTTTGTCGTTGAAGTGATCACGAGGTGCGGCGAGGTTCACCAGCCTAAATTGGTTTAGTGATACATGATGTCCGGTGCAAGCAGACCGCGCATCGACCGTAGACCCACGCAGGGCTGAGAGCTTCCAGTCACCTCTGGAACCGTTCAACGAATTCCTGCATTTGCGTCCGGAGTTCCAGGAGCAAGATAGTGTCATGCTCATAGGGCTGGAAGATGAACTTGCCTGTGCCCTAATCCAACAGTGGCCCAGCGACTCGTCAGAGGCACTGCAGTGGGCCAGGGCCTACTTGCTTGAGGTTGCCGCGCGTCCAGAAGACAAGGATGCCTGGGTGAACCGCGGGCCCATGATAGGGGAGCTCAGAGCCCGGACCTTGATACTGCTTGCCAGCGTCTCCCCCAAGCTCTCTAAGATGGCGGAGGGCTTGGCCAACATCGTCACGGAGCCTGTCTGGAAAGTGCGACGGGCTGCCGCCAACGCAATTTCCGAGGTATTGAGACCAAGGCAACCTGTGCTCGCGGACTTGCTGACAACCGCGCTCTCACAGTACGCGGAGGCGCTGGACACCACTTTCAAGCAACCGAGCAAACGCAACCTCGACATAGTCGATGAGGCGCGAGCAGCCACAGTCAAGGCGGTACTTTCAGCCCTGAGCGAGATGATGCCTGGCGCGCGCGCGTCGCCCAAGAGCTTGACGGCAGTCAAGGAATGGACGATTGCACTAGATGCAGCTCGCGGCGAGACTCCTGACACGTGGAGAATTCAGGCACTCACCGCTCTTATCCGACTCATGGCAGACCAGGAGGATAAACCTCGGGTACGGCACCACGATCCTGACTACGTCGACTACGAGGCTCGCTGGGAAACGGGTGAATTGCTTGCAGCAGAACTCCTTGAACAGCCAACGGACCAGTCGCCGCTATTTGGACTCCTTGATTACTGTCTGGAGCATGCGCCAGATTTGAGCGAGAGAGTGCTGGAGTCAACGCTTGCTGCGTGCATGAGGCGGGAGTTTGCGAACTCCGACGCCTTCTGGCGGGTGTGGGACCGAGCAGCTACGAAGATCCTTCCGGATGAGTCACTGAGGACTCGATCGAGGCGGTCATTCAGCCGGTCTGACAAGGTACTTCGGACCTTGCTTTTTTGCTCCCTGCCATGGCCCAACAACTGGAACGACCTTCCGCTGCTTCAGGCTCGCCCCAACTACATCGCCGACTGCCTCGCTATTGCAGGCGACAGCCGTCCAGCCCTGGAGAATCTACTAAAACTTATGGCCGGGGTGGGTAGATCACAATCGGTGCCAACTGCTCTCCCCAAGCTTCGCGACGCTCTTGGTCGAATTCCGGCCGACATTTTCGATGATGGCAGCAGCCTTTGGGATGCAGAGACCATCTGTCGAGTAGCCGTCCACGAACACCGGGAAACGCTCATTCGAGACGTCACCCTTCGCAGGGCAGCGCTCGACATTCTCGACCGTCTTGTAGATGCAGGATCTTCGCTAGCTTTCCAACTGAGGGACTATTTAGCAGCAAGCCCGACAGAGCGAACAGCATAGTTTCGACTACAGGCTCACAGATCCCTCGAGTTCAGATATTGTTTCGGTAAGCGTGGCAGTACGGCTAGGCCACAACTGCCGAGCGAGGCCAGCCTAGAGCGATCGTCGACTGTCACGTCCCGCACGACCGATTCCATCGCCGATTATCGTAGCGGCAAGAATGGGCTCAAAGCGAATATCAGGATAGGCAAAAGCATGTTCTCCAGCCTATGAAGCCACTCATCCACATTAGCATGCCGCAACATCTTGCCGCTTGAACTCCCCAATGGACCTCCGCCGCCTGTACCTATTTCGTAGCCGTAGCGAAAGAACGCCAGCTGGGCCGTGCCGCAGAGCGCCTTCACCTGTCCCAACCCCCACTCACCCGCCAGATCAAGGCCCTGGAAGCCGAAGTCGGCGCCCAACTCTTCGAGCGCACGCCGCGCGGCATGGTGCTGACCCATGCGGGCGAGACCCTCTTGCGCGATGCCAAAGCCATCTTCGGCATGGTGGACCAGGCGGCGGACCGGGCGCACCGGGCGGCGCGCGGTAAGCTGGGGCGGCTGGAGGTGGGGGTGTATCGCTCGTCCATCTTCGGCATCGTGCCGAACATTCTGGAGCGCTTGTCGCGCGACAACCCCGATATGGAGATTGCGCTGTACCACGCGCAGACGCCGCAGCAGGTGACTGCACGGCGGCAAGGGTGGGTGCGAACCTTTCGCAAAAACAAAAGGCGCTCCGAGGAGCGCCTTTGTCATGGATGCAGAGAAAACTCAGGCCATCGAGTAGCCCGAACCGCCCCGGCGCCCACCCTTCAAATGCCGCGCCAGCAGCACCAGCATCACGATGCCGAAGCCCACGAAGCAGACAAACGACCAGTTGGCAATCGAGCCACCCAGAAACGTCCAGTCAATCGCCGCACAGTCGCCCGAGCCGCGGAAGATCATGGGGATGGCGCGGCTGATGGGGTAGTTTTCGATCATGCCGTAGAAGTCGCGGCCGCAGGTGGCGACCTCGGGCGGGTACCACTGCAGCCAGCTCTGGCGGGCGGCCACGAAGGCGCCAAAGCCGGCGATGAGGACGGCGATGCCGGCCAGCGACATCCACCAGCCGCGCGAATCACGCGCAGCAGCCAGGCCCGTGAAGATGGCCACGCCGATCAGCGCATAGCGCTGCACGATGCACATGGGGCAAGGCTCCAGCCCCACCACATGCTGCAGGTACATGCCGAAGGCCAGCATGGCCACGCAGGCCAGGCTGATCAGCCCGAGGATGCGGCGCGGCGCGCGATCAATCCAGTTCAACACCATCATCTTGTCCTTGAAGCCGCCCTGCACCCGGGTTGCCCCAGGTGCCCACAGGGGCCACAAGGCAAGCGTCAGATGTTGGCAGCGTGGTCCAGAAAAACCCGGGCGCGGCGCGGTGTCACCACCAGCGTCTCACCCTCCTTGAAACCCATCTCCCGGAACTGCTGCGCGGGGATCTGCGCCTCGATCAGCATTTCGGGATTCGAATTGTCCGCTGGTTTGTGATCGTCGGATGGAATAAGTTCCAGCCGAGCGATGGGCCCGACCACGATGGCGCGGCTCAGTTGCGCCACGATGCCGCGCGGGCGGCCAGCGGCGTCGATGCCGGCGCCGGGGGCGTAGCGCTGCACATCCAGGTCGTGCGGGCGCACATAGGCAAAGGCCTTGGTGTCTTGCGCGTCGGCGTGCTCGGGGGCGTCGAGCTGCATGCCGTCCAGGTGCACCAGGCCCTCGTGGGCGCGGCCCTGGAACAGGTTCACGTCGCCCAAAAAGCCGTAGACAAACGGGCTGGCCGGGTTGTCCCACACCTGCTGGGGCGAGCCGCTTTGCTCGATGCGGCCCTGGTTGATGACCACCACGCGGTCGGCCACTTCGAGCGCCTCTTCCTGGTCATGGGTTACGAAGATGCTGGTCACGTGCAGTTCGTCGTGCAGGCGGCGCAGCCAGCGGCGCAGCTCCTTGCGCACCTTGGCGTCCAGCGCGCCAAAGGGTTCGTCGAGCAGCAGCACCTTGGGCTCCACCGCCAGGGCGCGGGCCAGCGCAATGCGCTGGCGCTGGCCGCCCGACAGTTGCGAGGGGTGGCGCTCGGCCAGCCAGTCGAGCTGCACCAGCTTGAGCAGGTCGGTCACCTTCTTCTTGATCTGTGCCTCGCTCGGGCGTTCGCTGCGCGGCTTGACGCGCAGGCCGAAGGCCACGTTCTCGAACACCGTCATGTGGCGGAACAGCGCGTAGTGCTGGAACACAAAGCCCACGTTGCGCTCGCGCACGTGCACGTCGGTGGTGTCCTCGCCCGAGAAGTGGATGGTGCCCACGTCGGCCGTCTCCAGCCCGGCGATGATGCGCAAGAGCGTGGTCTTGCCGCAGCCCGAGGGGCCGAGCAACGCGATCAGCTCGCCCGAGGCGATGTCCAGGCTCACGTCGCGCAGGGCATGGAAGTCGCCGAACTGCTTGCTGACGTTGCGAATTTCGATACTCATGGTGTTCTTTCTCTTCCTTCAGCGCGCAGAGGGAGCGGTGGCGGGCGCGGGGCGCTCGGGCGGCAGCCCGGCTGCGGCCTTCATTTGCTGCTCGTTGCGCCACTCGGCAATCGACTTGATGACCAGGGTGACCAGCGCCAGCAGCGCCAGCAGCGAGGCTGCGGCGAAGGCAGCGACCGACTGGTACTCGTTGTAGAGGATTTCGACGTGCAGCGGAATGGTGTTGGTCTGCCCACGGATGTGGCCCGACACCACCGACACCGCGCCGAACTCACCCATGGCACGCGCATTGCACAAAATCACCCCATACAGCAGGCCCCACTTGATGTTGGGCAGCGTGACGTACCAGAAGGTCTGCCAGCCGGTGGCGCCGAGCACGATGGCGGCTTGCTCCTCGTCGTTGCCCTGGGCCTGCATCAGCGGGATCAGCTCGCGCGCGATGAAGGGGAAGGTCACGAACACAGTGGCCAGCACGATGCCCGGCACGGCGAAGATGATCTTGATGTCGTGCGCCTGCAGCCAGGGGCCGAACCAGCCCTGCGCGCCGAACATCAGCACGTAGACCAGGCCGGCCACCACGGGGGACACCGAGAACGGCAGGTCCACCAGCGTGGTCAAAAAGGCCTTGCCGCGGAACTCGTACTTGGCAATGCACCAGGCCGCCGCCACGCCGAACACCAGGTTCAGCGGCACGGCGATGAGCGCGGTGATCAGCGTGAGCTTGATGGCCGACCAGGCATCGGGTTCGCGCAGGCCGTCGAGGTAGGCGCCAAAGCCCTTGCGCAGCGCCTCAGCGAACACCGCGGCCAGCGGCAGCACCAGGAACAGCAGCATGAACAGCAACGCCACGGTGATCAGCGTGTAGCGCACCCAGGGCGCCTCGGTGGTGCCGGCGCGGGCGCGGCGCACCGTGCGGGAGTTCGCGCCGCTCATGATGGTGCTCCCGCGTGGCGCCGCTGCCAGGCCTGCAGCGCGTTGATGACCAGCAGCAGGATGAACGAGATCACCAGCATGACCACCGCCACGGCGGTGGCGCCGGCGTAGTCGTACTGCTCTAGCTTGCCGATGATGATGAGGGGCGTGATTTCAGAAACCATGGGCATGTTGCCAGCGATGAAGATGACCGAGCCGTACTCCCCCACCGCCCGCGCGAACGCCATGGCAAAGCCGGTGAGCAGCGCGGGGGTGATGGAGGGCAGGATGACCTTCGTGAAGGTCTGCCAGCGCGTGGCGCCCAGGCAGGTGGCGGCTTCTTCAAGCTCTTTTTCGGCGTCTTCGAGCACCGGCTGCA
This sequence comes from Acidovorax sp. LjRoot66, assembly GCF_964253305.1. Taxonomy (NCBI): domain Bacteria; kingdom Pseudomonadati; phylum Pseudomonadota; class Betaproteobacteria; order Burkholderiales; family Comamonadaceae; genus Acidovorax; species Acidovorax sp. LjRoot66. Next base: position 3,819,285 of record NZ_CAXUQU020000001.1, on the reverse strand, counting down.
CCGTGCGCACCACAAAAGGCAGGCCGATGAAGATCAGCGCGATCACGATGCCCGCGGGCTTGAAGGCCAGCTGGATGCCCAGCGGCTCCAGGTACTGCCCCACCCACCCGTTGCTAGCCAACAGCGCGGTGAGCGAGATGCCGGCCACGGCCGTGGGCAGCGCGAATGGCAGGTCCACCAGCGCATCGACGATCTTCTTGCCAGGGAACTTGTAGCGCACCAGCACCCAGGCGATCAGCAGGCCGAAGAACAGGTTGACGAGGGCCGCAATGAACGATGCGCCGAAGGTCAGCCGGTACGAGGCCATCACACGCGGTGCGCTGATGGCCGCCCAGAACTGCTCCCAGGTCAGGGTGAAGGTCTTGAAGATCAGTGCCGACAGCGGGATCAGCACGATGATGCTCAGGTAGAAGAGCGTGTAGCCCAGCGTCAGGCCAAAGCCGGGCAGCACCCGCTTGGGCGCACGCCGGCCGGCCTGCGCAGGGGCCGTCATGGCACCCCGCGCGGCCACAGAGGTCGCAGCGGTCATGGTTTACTTGGCGCCGGGCGTGTAGAGCTTGTCGAACTGGCCGCCGTCGTTGAAGTGCACCTTCTGTGCATCGCTGAGCGAACCGAAGTACTTGGCCACGGTGAACTGCTTCAGCGGCTTGAAGGTGGCGGCGTACTTCTTGAGCACGGTTTCAGAACGGGGGCGAATGGCGTGCTTGGCTGCGATTTCCTGGGCTTCTTCGGAATACAGGTAGTCCAGGTAGGCCTTGGCCAGCGCGGCCGTGCCCTTCTTGGCCACGGTGCGCTCGACCACGGCAATGGGGTTCTCGGCCACCACGCTGACCGATGGGTAGATCGCATCGACCTTGCCGGCGCCGAACTCGCGGTCGATGGAGACCACTTCGGATTCGAAGGTGATCAGCACGTCGCCCTGGTTGCGCTGCAGGAAGGTGGCGGTGGCATCGCGCCCGCCCTTGGCCAGGATGGGCACGTTCTTGTACAGCTTGCCCACGAACTCGGCGGCCTGCTCTTCGGTGCCGCCCTTCTCGCGCACGGCGCCCCAGGCGGCCAGGTAGGCATAGCGGCCGTTGCCGCCGGTCTTGGGGTTGACCACGATGACCTGCACGCCGGGCTTGATCAGGTCTTCCCAGTCCTTGATGCCCTTGGGGTTGCCATTGCGCACCAGGAACAGCATGGTCGAGGTGGTGGGCGATGCATCGTTGGGGAATTTCTTGGACCAGTCCTTGGCCACCACGCCGCTGTCGGCGAGGAACTGCACGTCGGTGGTCGTGTTCATGGTGACCACGTCGGCCGCCAGGCCGTCGTTCACGGCGCGCGCCTGGGCGCTGGAGCCGGCGTGCGACTGGTCGATCTTGACGTCCTTGCCGGTGGTCTTCTTGTAGTGCGCGGTGAAGGCGGCGTTGTAGTCCTTGTAGAACTCACGCGCCACGTCGTACGACACGTTGAGCAGCGAGTCCTGGGCCATGGCCATGCCGCTGGCGGTGAGTGCCAGAGTGGCCAGAAGAGTCTTGAGTTTCAAAGAAGTCATGTGGCGTAGCCCGTTGGATAAAACTGGAGATGCCCCATTGTGCGCAATGCGCTTTAAAACTCAAAAGAATACATTCTTGTTAATTAAGCTGTTTTTTGGAATATAGAAACGGAAATGCCCGTGCAGCAAGCCCCCAGCCTCTCAGGCCGTGGCCTGCCAAGCAGTTGGCGCAGGGGCCGGGGCAGCCACCCCGCCCTGCTCGCCCGTCAGCGACTGCAGCAGCGCCCAGCCCAGCGGCCATTCGCCATGGCCCGATTCCACGTTGATGTGGCCGGCCTGCTGCATGCGCACGAACTCGCTTCCCCAGGCGCGGGCGTACGCTCCGGCCAGGCGGATGGGGCAGTACGGGTCGTTGCTGCTGGCCACCACCACGCTGCGGTAAGGCAGTTGCGCGTAGGGCACGGGGGCAAAGTCGTTGAGGATGGCGCGGCGCTCCGGGTCGGCCGGGGCCACCAGCAGCGCCCCGTGGATGCGCGCCGCGGCTTCGGGCCCCAGGTGCGTGGTGGCGATACAGCCCAGGCTGTGCGCCACGATCACCACCGGGTGCGGGGCGGCCAGCACGGTCTTTTCGAGCGTGCCGACCCAGGCGTTGCGGGTGGGGGTGATCCAGTCGTCCTGCACCACGCGGCGCGCCTCGGGCAACCGTTCGGTCCACAGGCTTTGCCAGTGGCCGGGGCCGGAGTCGCGCCAGCCGGGGACGATGATGATGGAAGTGGGATTCACAGGTGTACCGCCTGGCGCGGCCCTCGCGGGCCGCAGCCGGGCTTGCTTACTTGTTGGGCTGGGGCGTGATGCGCAGGTAGGGGCGCACGGCCTTGAAGCCCTTGGGGAAGCGCTGGGCGATCTCGGCCGGGTCCTGCAGGCTCGGGACGATGATCACGTCGTCGCCGTCCTTCCAGTTGGCGGGCGTGGCCACCTTGTGGCTGTCGGTCAGCTGCAGCGAGTCGATCACGCGCAGGATCTCGTCGAAATTGCGGCCCGTGCTGGCGGGGTAGGTGAAGGTGGTGCGGATGACCTTCTTGGGGTCGATGATGAACACGCTGCGCACCGTGACCGTGGTCGATGCGTTGGGGTGGATCATGTCGTACAGGTCGGCCACCTTCTTGTCCGCATCGGCCAGGATGGGGAAGTTGACGGTGGTGTTCTGCGTCTCGTTGATGTCGCCCACCCAGCGGTTGTGCGAATCCACGGGGTCCACGCTCACGGCGATGGGCTTGACCTTGCGCTTGGCGAATTCGGTGGCCAGGGCGGCCGTCTTGCCCAGCTCGGTGGTGCACACCGGCGTGAAATCGGCGGGGTGCGAGAACAGCACCACCCACGAGTCGCCCGCCCATTCATGGAAATGGATGGGGCCGGCGGTGGATTCCTGGGTGAAGTCGGGGGCGGTGTCGCCGAGTCGCAAGGTTGCCATGGAGATGCTCCTTCAATGTCTGATGGAGCCATTCTGCGAGCCGGTCTTTAAAACCCAAACGAATATATTGTTCTGACTTAATCGCAAAAACGTCTATCAAAAGCGCAAAACCGCTTAGTCGTCGTCTGCCAGCAGCCGATCCAGCCGCTCGCGGTAGTTGTTGAGGAAGTCGTGCGTCACCGCGTAATGCTCAGTGTCCTCGTACGACACCTCCGACAGGCCCGTGCCGTCGAACTGGACGATCTTCGCGTGCGGGTAAGACAGCAGGATCGGCGAATGCGTGGCGATGATGAACTGCGACTTGTCCTCCACCAGTTGGTGGATGGCCGAGAGTGCGGCCATCTGGCGGTTGGGCGACAGTGCGGCTTCGGGCTCGTCCAGCAGGTACAGGCCCTTGCCGCGGAACTTGTGGGCGAGCAGGGACATGAAGGCCTCGCCGTGCGACAGCCCGTGCAGCGAGCTGGTGCCGTAGGCCTCGGGAACACCGTTGTTGTCCACAAAGGTGGCGACATTGAAAAAGCTCTCGGCCCGCAGGAAGTACCCATCCTTGGGTTGCCGAAAGCTCCGCGCCAGCCTGAGTGACTCATGCAGCGGGGATACGGATTGCGTGGTGCCCACCATGAAATCGCGGGTGCCACCTTGAGGGCTGTAGCCCAGGGCCACAGCAATGGCTTCCAGCAGCGTGGACTTGCCCGAGCCGTTTTCGCCCACGAGGAAGGTCACATCGGCGTGCAACTCCAGCAGGCCCATCTCCCGGATGGCGGGGATGTTGTACGGGTAGCTGTCGAAATCCACCTCTGCATCGGGGCGGATGCAGACGCTCTGGAGATAGGGTTTGGCGGCAAGCATGGTGCCGCCATGCTAACGGGCCGGCGTGCGGCTCAGAAGCGCACAGCCTCGAAGGCAGGATGCAACTCGTCCACCCAGTGGTCCAGCTCTTCCTCCGACACCGCCAGGTGGTCCATGCAGGCCTGGCCGTGCTGCAGCCAGTCGCGGGTGGGTTGCAGGCTGTCGTGGTGGTTCACCAGGTACTCGGCCAGCAGGCCCAGGGCCACCAGGTGGCGCACGGTGGGGTTGAAGCGCTCGTCCTGCAGGGCCGCAAAATCGTGGTGCAGCCAGATGGCCTGGGCCACATCGCCCGGCAGGTGCCAGGTGCGCGCCACGATGGCGCCCATCACCGCATGGTCGGTGTGGTGGTTGGCGTTTTCGGTCTGGGTGAAGGTGCGGTCCTTGCGGGCCAGGGCCTCGGTCACGGTGGAGCCGTAGCCGCGCACGGCCTTCACCAGCACCGGCATGCCCACGTGGCAGAACAGGCCGAAGCTGTAGCCCAGGCCCGGGTCGAAGCTGTAGAGCTGGCGCCCGATGTGCTCGCAGGCGATGGCGCGGCGCTGCGAGCTTTCCCAGAAATGCTCGAGCAGCGGCGAGCGCACCATGAGCGCGTTGCGCGTGATGAAGGCCGAGAGTAGCTCCACGGCCGGGTTCAGCCCGAGCACCGTGAGCGCCATGCCAATGGTCTGCACCGGCTGGGCCAGGCCGAACAAGGGGCTGTTGGCCTGGCGGATCAGGGCGGCGGCCAGGGCCACGTCGGACGAGGCCAGTTGCTCCAGCGCGCCCGAGTCGAGCTCGGGCGCGGCCACGATCTGCTGCAGCCGCACCAGGGATTCCGGGCACGGCGGTATCACGATGGCCCGCACGGACGGGTGGACGCGGGCCTTCTGGAGGTGGGTGTCGATGGGATGGGAGGTTTTCACGGCGCGCCCTGGGCACCTGCGCAGGGGTGGTGCGCAGGCAACCGGTCAGTTGCAACTGGTTGCATTGTGGCCTGAAAACGCCCACTGGGTAGAGACCCGCGCGCTTGGCGGACTTCGCCACATGGCGTATTGCGCGTGTTATATCCCGGCCCCGTCCAGCCCTGCCCCACCATCGCGCGCAGTCAGGCTGTTGCGCCCCGGCATGGCCTCGCCCAGGTAGTCGAGAAAGCTGCGCACCGCTGGCGACAGCCCACGGCGCGAGGGGAACACCGCGTGCACGATGGCTGGCGGCGGCACCCACTCGGGGAGCACGCGCACCAGGCGGCGCTCGCGCATCTCCTCGTGGCACATGTAGTCGGGCATCCAGCCCATGCCGATGCCGGCCAGCACGGCGAACTTCAAGGTCAGCAGGTCGTCGGCCACGTAGCGCGGCGTGTGGTGCACCACCTGGTGTGCGCCGCCGGGGCCCATCAGGTTCAAGGTGGCGCGGCCATCGGGGGCCGACATGGCTACGCTGTCCATGCGCGAGAGGTCTTCCAGCGTGGTGGGCGTGCCCTGGCGTATCAGCAGGTCGGGGCTGGCCACGAGGATGGTGCTGGTCATGTCCAGGCGCTTGACGACCATGCTGCCGCTGTCCTCCAGGGAGGGGCGCACACGCAGGGCCACGTCGATGCCCTCCTCCACCACGTTCACCGCACGGTTGCTGACCATCATGTCCACCCGCACCTCGGGGTAGCGCGCCAGGAAGGGGGGCATCATCTCGGCCAGCACCGTCTGCGCCAGGGTCACCGGGCAGCTCACGCGCACGGTGCCGCGCGGCACGGTCTGCACCTGGGCCACGGTGTCGGCCGCCGCCTGGGCCGACTCGCGCATGGCCTGGCAGTGGCGCAGGTAGGCCTCGCCCACCTCGGTCAGCGAGAGCTTGCGCGTGGTGCGCTGCAAGAGCCGCACACCCAGTTGCGCCTCCAGATCCGACACGCGGCGCGAAAGGCGCGATTTGGGGATGCCCAGGGCGCGGCCGGCAGCGGCAAAGCCGCCGCGCTCGACCACCTCGGCGAAATACAGCATGTCGTTGAGGTCTTGCATAAAGTACATCGTTCTACTGATAGGACAATCTATCGCAAGTTCAATGCCTTATCAACAAACGAGTGCGTCTCCACAATTCACCCATTGCCACACGCTGTGGCTACCACCCACAGGAGATTCCCTCATGCAACTGCTTCACATCGACTCGGCCATCACCGGCGAACAATCCGTTTCGCGCGAACTCACCAAGCGCATCGTCGCCGCCTGGAAGGCAGGCCACGCCAACACCACGGTGCAGTACCTGGACCTGGCTGCGCAGGCCCCGGCCCACTTCACGGCCGACGCCATGGGGTTCCGCACCGGCCAGGAAGCCTCGACCGATGCGCAGCGCAGCGAAAACGCCCTGTCCGAAGCCCTGGTGAGCCAGTTCCTGGCGGCCGATGTGATCGTGATCGGCGCCCCGCTGTACAACTTCACCATCCCCAGCCAGCTCAAGGCCTGGATCGACCGCGTGGCCCAGATCGGCCGCACCTTCAAGTACACCGACAAGGGCCCCGTGGGCCTGGCCGGCGGCAAGACGGTGATCGTGGCATCGAGCCGCGGCGGCGTGTACTCCACCAGCGAAGGTGGCCAGGCCATGGAGCACCAGGAAAGCTACCTGAAGGTGGTGTTCGGCTTCTTCGGCATCACCGACGTGCGCTTTGTGCGCGCCGAAGGCGTGGGCATGGGCCCTGACGCCAAGGCCCTGGCCTTTGCCAATGCCGACAAGGACATCGCAGCACAGACCGCCGTGCCGGCCAACCAGCCGCAAGTGGCACAAGCCGCCTGATCAGCAGGCCAACGGTTCACACAGCAAAACGCCGCCCCTCAAGGGCGGCGTTTTTCATGGGGCGTTCAGAAGGCGCTCAAATGTGCTTCTTGACCCAACCGACATAGGCATCCACCCAGCCCTGCAGGAACTTCTTGCTGCCTTCGCCCACGTTGCCGTCGGCGTCGAACAGGCCTTCCTTGGCATGGATAAAGCCCTCGGGCTGGCCCAGCGTGGGCACGTCGAGGTAGGCCAGCACGTTGCGCAGGTGCTGCTGCGCCAGCGCGGTGCCGATGGCGCCCACCGAGGCACCGATCACACCCGCAGGCTTGCCGCCCCAGGCGCTCTGGCCGTAGGGGCGCGAGGCGTGGTCCAGCGCGTTCTTGAGCACGCCGGGGATGGAGCGGTTGTACTCGGGCGTCACGAACAGCAGGCCCTGGGCTGCCTTGAGCTCGCCCTTGAGGCGCACCACGGATGCCGCCTGCTGACCGTCGTCGTCCTGGTTGTACAGGGGCAGGTCATCGATGCGCAGGTGGGTGAATTGGAAATCGGCCGGGGCCAGCCGCTCGATGGCGGTGGCCAGCTTGCGGTTGAACGAATCCTTGCGGAGGCTGCCGACGATGACGGCGATCTGGACATTGCTCATGAAAACTCCTTGTGAGTGGGACGACACGGAGAGAAGCACCGCAGGATCTCCCAACCCTGCAGCACGAAGCGCTTGCCATGATAGCCACAGACCGTGGCCTGAGGATGAAGCAGGCTCAGCGCAATTGCTATATTTTGTATAGCAATTGCACCAGGGGCCAAGACCGCTTCCTTACCCCGCTCGCCGCTGCCCGGCCAGGCGCTGCACCACGGCCACCAGGCGGTCGATCTCGTCGAAGGTGTTGTAGAACGCCAGCGATGGCCGCACCGTCGTCTCCACGCCGAAGCGGCGCAGGATGGGCTGGGCGCAGTGGTGGCCGGTGCGCACGGCAATGCCTTCCTCGTTGAGCGCCTTGCCCACCTCTTCGGTCGAGTAGCCGGCGAGCACGAAAGACATCACACTGGCCTTGTCGTCGGCCGTGCCGATGAGGCGTACGCCGCGGATGGCGCCCAGGTGGCGCATGCCGTAGACCAGCAGCTGGTGCTCGTAGCGCGCGATGTTCTCGATGCCCACGCGGTTCACATAGTCAATGGCGGCGCCCAGGCCCACGGCGTCGGCGATGTTGCCGGTGCCGGCCTCAAACTTGTTCGGGATGGGCTGGAACACCGTCTTCTCGAAGGTCACGTCGGCAATCATGTTGCCGCCGCCCTGCCAGGGCGGCATGTCTTCGAGCACGGCGCGCTTGCCCCAGACCACGCCGATGCCAGTGGGGCCGAAGACCTTGTGGCCCGAGAAGACGAAGAAATCGGCCCCCAGGTCCTGCACGTCCACCCGCATGTGCGAGACCGACTGCGCACCATCCACCAGCGTCGTCGCACCGGCGCGCTTGGCCAGCGCCACGATCTCCTTGACCGGCACCACGGTGCCCAGGGCGTTCGAGACCTGGGTGACGGCAACGATCTTGGTGCGGTCGTTCAGCAGCTTCTGGTACTCATCGAGCAGCACCTGGCCCGAGTCGTCCACCGGGATCACGCGCAGGCGTGCGCCCTTGGCGGCGGCCAGCTGCTGCCAGGGCACGATGTTGGCATGGTGCTCGAGGTGGCTGACGATGATCTCGTCGCCCTCGCCGACATGCTGCGCGCCCCAGCTCTTGGCCACCAGGTTGATGGCCTCGGTGGTGCCGCGCACGAAGATCACCTCGTTCACATCGGGCGCGTTGATGAAGCGCTGCACACGCTGGCGTGCGCCTTCGTAGGCGTCCGTGGCGCGCGCAGCCAGCTCATGTGCCGCGCGGTGGATGTTGGAGTTCTCGTGCGCGTAGAAGTGGCTGATGCGGTCGATGACCGACTGCGGCTTGTGCGTGGTGGCCGCGTTGTCGAACCAGACCAGTTGGCGGCCGTTCACGCGCTCCTGCAGCACCGGGAAGTCGCGGCGCACCGCATGCACGTCGAACGCCGGGTGGGCGCTGCGGTCGGCATGGGGGACATTGCTGCTCGCCGCAGGAGCACGGCCAGGCGTGGTGTAGCCGCCAGGCAGCACCACGGCGTCGGCAAAGTAGAACCGGGGTTCGGTCGATGGCACGGTGCTCGGCACGCCGGTACCGGCCGTGGGCGAGCCCACGCGCGGCACCTCGGGCGCAGCGAACGGCAGGCGTGCCAGGGCATCGAGCCCGCCAGGAGCGGCGCCATGCCCATCGGGCGGGGTGACCCGAGGTACGCGGTCGGCCGCCAGCGGGTGGCCTTGGCGCTCACCAAGGAAGTAATACGGCGATGTGCGCTGCGCCACCGCAGGGGCCGCCCGGGCGGGCGCCACAGAAACAGGCTGGGAGGTCGGCTGCGCCGCCCCGGGAACGCCGAGCACGCCGCTGCCAAACCGCGGATCGTAGGCCGGCAGTGTGCTGATCACCGAATCGGGCACGCCATTGCCTGCCACCGCATGCGGCAGCAGGGCCGGCGCGCGGTGCGCCAGCGATGCCAGCGGCGTGGGCGAGGCAGGCACCAGGTTGGCACCCGGCACCAGTCCTTGCGGGATGGGCGTACCGGGCACGCCAGGGCCAAAGCCCGCCGGGCTCACCAGGGGCGAGCCGGCCGGTGCGATGTTGACGGGCGCCTGCACGCCGGGCGGCCAGGGCGTACCCTGCCCTGCACCAGGCAGCGAGCCCGGTGGCGTGGACGGCAAGGCACCCGCCGGCCCAACGAAGCGGGGTTGCTCGCCAGGGGCGGCGGCAAACAGCGCCGTCGCCAGGCTGGCCAGCAGCGCCGTGTCGATGGGTGGCTGCAGCGTGGCGGGCACGCCGGCAGGGGTGGGAGAGGAAATGGTCACCGCGCGGCCGCTTTACTTGTAGGTGTCGGGGTAGTCGTGGTACTTGTTGATCTCCACGTCGTCCAGCACGGCCAGGGCATCGGGCGTGAGCACGGCCAGCGAGCAGTACAGCGAGATCAGGTACGAGGCGATGGCATGGTTGTTGATGCCCATGAAGCGCACCGACAGACCGGGGCTCTGCTCGCCCGGCAGGCCGGGCTGGAACAGGCCGACCACGCCCTGGCGCTTGTCGCCCACGCGCAGCAGCAAAATCTTGCTCTTGCCGTCGGCCACGGGCACCTTGTCCGAGGGGATCAGCGGAATGCCGCGCCAGGTGATGAACTGCGAGCCGAACAGGCTCACCGTGGGCGGCGGCGTGCCGCGGCGCGTGGCTTCGCGGCCAAAGGCGGCAATCGCCAGCGGGTGGGCGAGGAAGAAGGCGGGCTCCTTCCAGACCTTGGTGAGCAGCTCATCGAGGTCGTCCGGCGTGGGCGCGCCCGTGAGTGGGAACACGCGCTGCTCTTCCGTCACCTGGGCCAGCAGGCCGTAATCGGGGTTGTTGATGAGCTCGCTCTCCTGGTTCTCCTTGATCGTCTCGATCGTCAGGCGCAGCTGTTCCTTTATCTGGTCGTGCGGGCTGCTGTACAGGTCGGAGATGCGGGTGTGCACGTCGAGCACGGTGCTCACGGCGTTCAGGAAGAACTCGCGCGGGTTCTCTTCGTAGTCGACGAAGGTGCGGGGCAGCTGGTTCTCTTCCTCGCGAGCGGTGCAGGTGACCTTGATCAGCTCGGGGTTCTTGACCTGGTTGAGGCGGTAGATGCCCGCCTCGACCGGTACCCATTGCAGCAGGTGCGTGAGCCAGCGTGGCGAGATGGTCGAGAGTTGTGCGGTGGTCTTGGTCGCATTGGCGAGTTGCCGTGCTGCGTTGTCGCCCAGGGCGGTCGTGCCGCCCACTGTTGCCGTCATGTGAGGCTCCGTATCAGAAAGGTTGGTAAACGAACAGGTATCGAGTCCCAGCCAGTGTCGGATGCCCCCGCTACCGCTTCAACATGCTATAGCCGCCAATGGCTGCCCTTTCAGCACATTCGCACTGGTCAGTTGATCGCAATGCCCGAGCAAGGTCGCGCTGCTCACGCCCAGGGCCTGCGAGAGCTTGTCGATGGTGACCAGCGAGGCAATCGCCCGGCCGCGCTCGATCTCGCCCACGTAGGATCGGTTCAGGTCGGCATGTTCGGCCAGTTGCTCCTGCGACCAGCCGCGCGCCTCGCGCAGGCGCCGCACGGCGGTGCCGAAACTGCGTACCAGCACATCGCTCATGCCGCCACCGTTTCCGAAGACTCGCCATTGCGGCTGGCATCGTGGCGCGACAGGGCCTGCGTCACGTTGCCGCCTGCGGGCACGTCGTGCGTGATCCAGACATTGCCGCCAATGGTGGCGCCGCGCCCCAGGGTCACCCGGCCCAGCACGGTGGCACCGGCATAGATGACCACGTCGTCCTCCACCACCGGGTGGCGCGGCAGGCCCTTTTGCAGGTGCCCGTCATCGTCGGTGGGAAAGCGCTTGGCGCCCAGCGTGACGGCCTGGTACACGCGCACGCGCTCGCCGATCACCGCCGTCTCGCCGATCACGACACCCGTGCCATGGTCGATGAAGAAGCCCGCGCCGATCTGCGCGCCGGGGTGGATGTCGATGCCGGTGAGCGAATGGGCCTGCTCGGCCACGATGCGCGCCAGCAGCGGCAGCTCCAGCTGGTACAGCCGGTGTGCCAGGCGGTGGTGGATCATGGCCAGGATGCCGGGGTAGCACAGCAGCACCTCGTCCACGCTGCGTGCGGCCGGGTCGCCGTGGTAGGCGGCGAGCACATCGCTGTCGAGCAGGCTGCGGATGTCGGGCAGCGATGCGGCGAAGCTGCGGGCCGCCTGCACGGCGCGCTTTTCGATGTTCTGCTCTTCCACCGGCTGGTGGCGGTGCACATAGCGCAGCTCCAGCCGGATCTGCGCCAGCAGGCCGTGCAGGGCCGCGTCCAGCGTGTGGCCCACGTAGAAGTCCTCGCTCTCCTGGCGCAGGTCGGGCGGGCCCAGGCGCATGGGAAAAAGCACGCCCTTGAGCTGTTCCACGATGTCGGCCAGTGCATCGCGCGAGGGGAACTCGCGCCCGCCTGGCTCCTGCGAGCGTTTTTGCAGGCTGCGCCAGTCGCGGCGCACGGCGTGCAGCGACTGCACGATGGGTTCGATGTTGAAGACGGCCATGGGAGGGTGTGGGGTGCAGTGGTTCAGTCGTGGGATCGGCCGTGGCAGCAGGGGTCAGGCTAATCCTGAATCCAGGGCAGGCCGTGAAAGCGCCAGCCATCCGAGCCGCCGCGCTGCTGGCGTTCGTCGATCTCGCCCTCGAAGCCTTCGAGCACGTTGAAGACCTGGGTGAAGCCGGCCTTGGCCGCCGCCTCGGCCGCCAGGGCCGAGCGCTTGCCGCTGCGGCACAGCAGCAGCGCCGTAGCCTCTTTGCCGCCATGGCTGGCCAGGCGGGCTTCGAGCTCGCGCACGAAACGCGGGTTGCGCTGCAGGGCAGTGCCTGTGGCCCACGGTACATGCAGGCTGTCCGGCACGTGGCCGACGAACTTCAACTCTTCGGCGGAGCGCACGTCCACCAGCACGGCGTCACCGGCAGACACGAGTTTCCACGCCACGGTGGGCGACACACCGCCCGCATAGGGCAGGCCCGAGGCCAGAGCGACCGAGCGGGCGGATTCCAGCTCCGGTGCGAGCAGCGCTTCAGGGGTATCGGGTGAAGAAGACATGGGAGGGGTCCTTGCGCCAGGGTTGCCGCAGCCCTCTTGGCGGGGCTGCGGGTGAACGGTGTGCCCACTCTAAAACCCTTCCCATAAAACCCAAAAGAATAAAAACTGGTTTCTATAAAACCAAATGATCCTTGGGGTGGGCTGACAGGGAGCCTTCCGGCCGCCTGTCACGCCCCTGCGGCCGACGCAGGCTGATCTTCACAGCCTGTGCGCGCTACGGATCACTGCATGAACCAGCCGTGGCTCACCACCAGCGACTGGCCGGTCAGCGCATTGGTCGGGAAGCCCGCGAACATCAGCGCGACCTGTGCGACGTCGTCGGTCGTGGTGAACTCGCCATCCACCGTTTCCTTGAGCATCACGTTCTTCACGACCTGTTCTTCGGTGATGCCCAGGGTCTTGGCCTGCTCGGGGATCTGCTTTTCGACCAACGGTGTGCGCACGAAGCCCGGGCAGATCACGTTGGCGCGCACGCCGTGCTTGGCGCCTTCCTTGGCCACCGTCTTGCACAGGCCGATCAGGCCGTGCTTGGCGGTGACGTAGGGCGCCTTGAGCATCGAGGCCTCCTTGGAGTGCACGGAGCCCATGTAGATCACGCTGCCGCCCCGGCCCTGGGCGTACATGTGCTTCAAGCAGGCCTTGGTGGTGAGGAAGGCGCCGTCCAGGTGGATCGCCAGCATCTTCTTCCAGTCGGCGAAGCTGAATTCCTCGACGGGGTGCACGATCTGGATGCCGGCGTTGCTGACCAGGATGTCGATGCCGCCAAAGGCGGCAGCCGCCTCCTCGACCGCCGCGTTCACCTGGTCTTCGCTGGTCACGTCGACGGCAACGCCGATGGCCTGGGCGCCCGTGGCCTTGAGTTCGGCCGCCGTCGCGTCGGCGGCCTCCTTGTTCAGGTCGGCGATGACGATCTTGGCGCCCTGCTTTGCGAACACGATGGCGATTTCCTTGCCGATACCGCTGGCCGAGCCGGTGATGAAAGCGACCTTGTCCTTGAGCTGCATGAAGTTTCCTTGTAGGGAGATGGAGGGAGAGAGGGAATCAATACTTCGGATCGAGATAGTCGTATTCGACGGTACCCAGCGCCAATGTCATGTCTGCAATGAAGTGCACGGCCGACTCGACCTTCAGCACCGGCAGGTCGGCCACCGGTGCCAATGCATGGGGATGCAGCTCCAGCGAGGCAGGCGCGGTCCACGCGCCGTGCAGCGTGACGTCGACCATGTGGTAGCGCACCAGTTCGCAGATGCGCGTTGTGCCGTCGACATGTGGAATGATCTTGAGCAAAAAATTGGGCTGGGCGATGCCCGCGAGAACCGGGCCGGGCTCCAGCGCCTGGTGCTTGAAACCCATCGTAGCCGTGGCCACGCGCACCTTGCCGTAGTCCAAGGTGCCGACCACCACATCGGTTTCGTAGTCGAACACCGGCGACGCCAGCTTTTTCGGGAAGCCCCAGAGCTCGCGCCCTCCGGCGATGGGCGGGTGGTCGTTGAGGTACATGGCGTGCACATAGGCGCCCTGCTCCACGCCCTTGTCGGTGCGCAGTTGCACAGGAATGACCTGACCGGATTCGGTGTAGTCGCCGAAGCCGGTGGAGTCCGGCATGCGGATGAACTCGTACTTGACCAGCGGCTCCACCACTTCAAGCGGCTCGGGCACCACGGCTCGCAGGGCATCGAGGTCGGTGCGGTAGGTGATGACCATGAACTCCCGGCGCATGAAGCGGTAGGGCCCCGGCGCAAATGCCGGGCTGGTGAGCGGCATGGCAAAGGCCTGCCGCCTGACGTCGTCGATCTTCATGGTGTGGAACTCCCTTGCAATCCGTTGAAGGCAGATACCAGTCTTTGCGCCAAGACTTAGGCCCCGCTTAAGCGGTCCGTGCACGAGCGGAACTCACGGCACCGGCTGGGCCCTGCGTGGCTGGCTTCCCTGGATGTCGAGTGCCGGACGGCGCACGCGCAATGCGCCGGGCTCGCTCAGGTCGAAGGTGGTCACGCCGTACTGGGTTTCGCTCTGCAGCCATTCGGGGTGCGACAGCGTGGTGCGCATGTCGCGCATGCCTGCCTCCCAGTGCTCGTTGACCGTGGTGCGCGAGAACTCGTAGTCCTTCGAATCGAGTTCGTAGTGCTTGTTGCGGTAGATGAGGTGCACGATGTCGATGGGCTTGTGCGTCATCTGCGCGCACAGGGCGGTCACGCTCGCGTCGTCGCGCAGCGCAGGCGGCAGCTTGTCGATCAGATCGGCCAGCGCCTGCTGCAGGTTGACGTTGGCCGACAGCGCATCGGTGTTCATGCGCGTGCGGCTGGAGTAGGTGATGTCCTTTTGCCGCTGCGCCACCTCCGACAGGGTGCGGGGCATGGTGCCGCGCGCACTGAACAGGTCGACCTGGAGCACCACCAGCGGCCGCGTGCGCGGGTGCACGTCGAGCACATACTGCAGCGGCGTGTTGGAGACGATGCCGCCGTCCCAGTAATCCTCGCCATCGATGTGCACGGCCGGAAAGCCGGGCGGCAGCGCCCCGCTGGCCATGATGTGCTCGGCGCGTATCGTGTCCGTCATGTTGTCGAAATAGACCGAATTGCCGGTGCGCACGTTCACCGCGCCCACGCTCAGGCGCATGCTGCGGTGGTTGATGCGGTCGAAGTCGATCAGCCGCTCCAGCGTGAGCTTGAGCGGTGCCGTGTCGTAGTAGCTGATCACGGGCGCCGCAGCACCGAGCAACAAGGCCGGATCCAGGCGTGGCTTGAAGAAGCCCGGAATGCCGAACAGCACCGCCGTCGCCGCGCTCCACTGGTTGAGCGCGGTGCGTTCGCCCGCCGTGCCCGGCACCTGCTGGCCAAAGCCCGAGGAGACCTGGTGCCAGAACTCGCGCAGCCGCGCGACGCGGTGCTCCGGCGCGTTGCCTGCGATCAGGGCCGCGTTGATGGCCCCGATGGATACGCCTGCCACCCAGTCGAGGTGCTGGAACTTCTCGAACAAGGCTTCATAGACGCCCGCCTGGTAGGAGCCCAGCGCCCCGCCGCCCTGGAGCACCAGCGCCCTGTCGGCGGAACTCATCTCGATGCCCGCCGCAGGCCTTCTGCCCAACGCCGGCTTTGCCTTCGACCGCTGTTTCGTCGCCATGGATGCCCATCTTAAAAAGGGTGGGTTGCACAGGATTTCTCACAGGTGAACCGGAGAAATGTGCGCCATGGCGACGTTGAACAACGTCCCAGCGTTGGCGCGTGCCCTGGTCTGAGGGGCCCAAGCGCCCAAAGTTCAACGGCCGCCCGGCGCGCCCTGCTCCTGGTGCCGCTTCAGGCTTGGGTCTGCAGCTCCTGCCGTGGATTCCCGCCGTCCCCTGCAGTACCGAGCCCGCGCACCGCATGGCCGAAGGGCCGCAGGTCCACACCGCCCGCTTCGCCCAGTACCTGCTGTGCCAGGGCCTCGCCCACCGCGGCCGAGTGCTTGAACCCATGGCCCGAGCAGGCCGAGGCCACGTGTACGCCCGGCCACCCTGGCAGTCGGTCCACCACGAAGCCATGGTCCGGCGTCACCGTGTACAGGCAGGCCCGCGCATCGGTACAGCGGGCACCTGGCGCATGAAAGCGCGGCAGCACATGGCGCTGGAGCATCGAATCCTTCTCGGCATCTGCCACGGCGCGGTCCACCGTATCGGGCGTGGTGGTCTGAAGGTACTGCGCGGTGGCCACCTTGAAGGCTGGTGCGCCCGCATCCGCGACCGGAAAGCCATAGATCGAATCGTCCGGCCCGTCGCGGAAGGTCCAGATGAAGACCGGGAACGCCCCGGGCCCGAACGATGGCGTGGCCGCGCCCACGTCGAACCAGAACATCACCTGGCGGTACACCGAGAGCTGGGGCGCCCAGGCATGCTGCAGCTCCTGGCCCAGCAGGCCCGGCAGCCACGGGCCGGCGGCCAGCACCACCTGCCCTGCACTGTAGTTGCCCTGGGTGGTCACCACGCGCCAATGGTCGCCTTCGCGCGCGAGGCCCGTCACGCGCACCCCTGTCTGCACGGTGGCGCCGTGCACCTGGGCCTGTTGCAGCTGGGCGCTGATGGCCGCCTCGGGCCGCACGAAGCCGGCATCGCGCTCCCAGTAGGCAAACTCGTTGTCGTTGAGCTGGAACTGCGGGTAGCGCCGGCGCAGGTCGGCATGGTCCAGCACCTCGTGCTCTATGCCATGGCGGCGCGCAATCTCGATGGTGCTGTGCACGAAGTCGAGGCGGCGCCCCTGGTGCAGCGGCGCCCCGTCACGCGGCCCGAGCACCAGGCCATGCGTGCGGGTGTAGATGGATTGGCCCGTGGCCGCCTCCAGATCACGCCATATTTCATGCGAGCGGCGCACCAGGGGCACGTATTCATCGCCCTCGCCCACGGCCAGCCGCGTGATGCGGGTCTGGCCATGCGAGGAGCCCAGGCTGTGCGGCGGCTGGAACTGGTCCAGCCCGAGCACGCTGGCACCCCGTCGGGCCAACTGGTACAGGGTGGCGGCGCCTACGGCACCGAGGCCGATGACGATGGTGTCGAAATGATGGGGCATGCGGAGTCAGGCCAAAAGACAAGGCACGAGCTTAAGCGCCTGGCCGCCCCCTTCCAACGCCACATTTCGCATGAGTTCATGACGAAATCACTGTCAGTCATCACTCCGCAGTGCACGGCCATCACTGCGGCCAGATCTTGCCCTTGCTCACAAAGCCACCGGTGCTGGTCTTGTAGCCGAAGTGGATCTGCACGTTGAACGTGCGCAGTTCGGCGTCCGTGAAGTCCAGCGCGGGCGTGAACTTCAGGCTGGCGGCGTTGGCCACCTGGCTGGCGAAGGCGATGCCCTCTACATCGGCCGGTACCTGGCTGGCCCAGGAGCCGTTGGCCAGGCGGAAGAACCAGGCATCCGCCGGGAACGACAGGCCGTTGGCCGGAACCAGCGCCGCGACCCAGGTGCTGATCTTCGGGTTGGCAGCCACATCGGATGCCGCCTGCGCCAGCGTGATGTCGAGCCGCAGCGGCTGGCCGGCAGCGGACGCCACCGAGGTGGCCACCGTGGACGGGACCGGCAAGGTCGTCGCATTGGCCGGCGGGGTGACCGTGCCCGTGCCCGTCCCTGCACCACCCGGGCTCGCTGCATCCACCGGATCGGGATAGGTGCTGGTGGTCCAGACGATCTTTGCATAGCCGGCCGCGTACTGGGCCATGTCCACGTCGATGGCGCCCTGCACGTCGTACAGCGGGGCGCCGCTCAGCTGGCGCACGTAGAGCCAGTTGCCTTCGCTGGTGCTGCCCCGGTTGCCATCGAGCTGGCCGCCCACGAAGCGCAAGGTGCCGCCACCGTCGTGCACCACGAGCTGGTCGGCGCTGCGCTCGTTGACCAGGCGCGAGAACGCGCTGTCGATGCGCTCACCGCTCTGGGCTTTCTGGTACTCCGCCCCACTCAGGGCCGCCTCGCGCACCGGAGCCGAGCCGTAGCGCAGGGCGAAAGCCGATTGCGTCCGCTGCGGTGCATAGCCCGAGAACATGAATGAACGCGTTCCTGCGGGGATGAAGATCTTGAATTCCTTGTACTGCAGCTGGTAGCCGGTGAACTCGGGCAGCGCCAGCGATCCGCCGCCCGGGAACGCGCAGCCGCCCGTGGCATAGCCGATCACACAGCCGGTGGCGCCTTGCGGTGCGTACTGCTGCTTGAAGCCGACCTTGGTATCGAATTTGTAGTTGTAGGAGCCGGCCGCCGGGGGCAGCGCAACCCTGAGCGCCGACTGGTGCAGCGAGACGAAGTTGGCCGCCTGGGCAAAAGGCGCCACCGCAGCCAGCAAGAAAACAGCGAGATACCGCATGGGATACATCCAGAAAAAATAGACAGGTAACAAGGACAGAATGAAGGACTGAACGGCAGCAATTGGCCCTGGACCAGGGCGGCCATGCGTGGTTGCCGGGCGCAGCTTCCACCGAGGTCTAGGGCGTGTCATCCATCATTTCGCCCCCGCGCTGACCCCGGCATGCGGATGGATGCGCGAAGCGCGGCGCAGCCAATAGCGGGCTATTGGCAAGCCGAGCGACAAAGCAGACGCCGCATGCCGGGGCCAGCCCGAAGGGAAAGCCTGCAGCGCGGCACATTGCGGCGTTGCCCTTCGCTTGTGTAGCCGAGCTACACGGCACTCAGGGCGCCTTGCACTGCACCGCGCTGCAGGCTTTCGCGGGGGTGAAATGATGGATGACACGCCCTAGCGTACCCCGCAGCGGCCAGGACGATGGGCCGAAAAGCGGGAGGGCACGGCCGCTTATCCCGGCCTGGCGGGTGTTGGCGGCCCGCCGGGAGCCAGGAAGCCTGTGATGGACGCGGCCTAGACCGGCACGGCGCGCCCATCCCTGTGCAGCAGCCCTGCCGCCATGTCGCCGATCTCCTCGCCCATGAACAGTTGGCCGCGCCAGTGCGCGGGAATGCCCTCGATGCCGTAGAACGCGCCCGCCACCTGCCCGGTGATGGCGGCCGTGGTGTCGGCATCGTCGCCCAGGTTGGCGGCGGCCAGCACGGCATCGGCAAACGATCCGGTGGTGGCAAAGCACCACAGCGCCGCCTCGAGCGAGGCCACGCAGTAACCGCTGCCGCGGATCGCGTCGCGCGGCTTGTCCCGGTACTGGCCCGCCGCGATGCTGCGCACCGCAGGACAGGCCAGCCCCTCCTGCACCACGATCAACACCTCCATCCTCGCGGCCTCGCCGCGCCGGGCGTCGGCCGCGAGGGCATTGGCAATCACCTCGGCCAACACGCTGCAGCACTCGACCGCCTCGGCCGCGCCATGCGTGGTCTGCGAACTGTGCCGCGCCTGGCGCACAACCGCCTGCATGTCAGGGAAGTAGCGCAGCACCACGGGCGCCAGCCGCATCAGCGAGCCGTTGCCGGCGGTCTGGGGGTCGGTGGAGCCGGCCATCGGCTCGCCGTTGGCCATGAAGCGCGACAAGGCACCTTGCACGGTGATGCCGATGTCGAAGCAGGTGCCGGTAGGGCTGGGGTAACCCCAGCGCCACCAGTTCACATAGCGGCGCATCTGGTCCTCGGCATCGAAGCCGCCGCGTTGCAGCAGGCTTTGCGCCAGGCAGATGGCCATGGAGGTGTCGTCCGTCCACTGGCCTGGGGCCAGGCGGAACGGCCCGCCCCCCACCATGTCGGCGAGGGGTTCGAAACTGCCGCGCGGGCTGAACTCCACCGTGGTGCCCACGGCATCGCCGCAGGCCAGGCCGACAAGGCAGCCCCGGTAGCGGCTTTCCAGATGGTCTCGTGTGTTGTTGAAATCCGATGGCATAGGCCCTCTCACTTAGTTTCATTGATGAACTTATGATAGTTTCATTAAAATACTAAGTCAACCAGCCGCCACAGAAAACGCCATGCCCAAAACCTCTGCAGAAACCCCGTTCCCGCCCGTCATCTGCACCGTGGACGTGGTGCTCATGGCGCTCAAGGACGATGCCCTGCACGTCGTGCTGCTGGAACGCAAGAACCCGCCCTTTGCTGGCGCACTGGCCCTGCCGGGCGGTTATATCCACGCGCAGGAAGACCGCACGGCCTGGGATGCGGCGGCGCGCGTGCTGCGCGACAAGACCGGCATCGTGAGCCCGTACCTCGAACAGCTGGCCACCTACTCCGGGGCCGACCGCGACCCCCGGGGCTGGTCAGTCTCCGTCGTCTACTACGCGCTGGTGCCGGCCGAGCTGCTGCCCGCCGAGCGCGAAGGGCTCACGCTGGCGCCGGTGGCCGCGCTGCCGGCCCTGCCCTTCGACCACCAGGGCATCGTCGCGCTGGCCGTGGAGCGCGTGCGCGGCAAGAGCCAGTATTCGTCGCTGCCGGTGTATCTGTGCGGCGAACGCATCACCCTGCCGCGCCTGCAGGCGGTGTACGAGGCGGTGCTGGGCGAGCCCATCAACAAGGTGAGCTTTCGGCGCAAGATCGACGAGCTGGACATGCTCGAACCCATCGCGGGCGAACAGGAAACCGGTGGGGCGCACCGGCCGGCGCAGATCTACCGCCTGCGCGAAGAGTACCGGCGCGCGCTGTCTACCGTACAGCGTGGCATCAACTCCTGAGGGAAATTACTCCAGCGGCGTGCCGGTGGCACGCACCGCCTTCTCCACCGCCTCGCGCTGCAGCGTGGGCGCAAAGGTCTCGATGAAGCTGTAAGCGTAGCCGCGCAGCCAGGTGCCCTTGCGCACGGCCAGGCGGGTGACGTTGACCTCGAACAGGTGGCGTGCTTCGAGCATGCGCAACTGGCGGTCGCGCTCGGGGTCCACGGCAATGGAGGCCACGATGCCCACACCCATGCCCAGTTCCACATAGGTCTTGATCACATCGGCGTCCATGGCCGAAAGCACGATGTCCGGGCGCAGGCCTTCGCGCGCAAAGGCCTCGTCGATATGGGCGCGGCCGGTGTAGCCCAGCTCGTAGGTGATGATGGGGTACTCGGTGAGCTGCTGCAGCGTCACGGGCTCGGTCAACGCCAGCAGCGGGTGCTCGGGCGGTGCGACGATGCTGTGCGTCCAGCGGTAGCACGGCAGTGTGACCAGTGCGTCGTAGTGCGCCAGCGCCTCGGTGGCCACGCCGATGTCGGCCTCGCCGCTGAGCAGCATCTCGGCCACCTGCTTGGGCGAGCCCTGGTGCAGGTGCAGCGAGACCTGCGGGAACATGGCACGGAAGTCGCGCACCACCTGTGGCAGCGCATAGCGCGCTTGCGAGTGGGTGGCGGCAATCGACAGGCGCCCCTCATGGCTGGCGCTGTAGTCCTGCCCCGCGCGGCGCAGGTTGTCGGCGTCGTGCAGCAGGCGCTCCACGATGGGCAGCACTGCCTCGCCTGGAGGGGTCAGGCCCGTGAGCCGCTTGCCGGCGCGCACGAAGATCTCGATGCCCAACTCTTCCTCCAGCTCGCGGATCTGGCGGCTCACGCCCGGCTGCGAGGTGTAGAGGATGTTCGCCACCTCGGTCAGGTTGAAGCCGCTGCGCACGGTCTCGCGCACGGACCGCAGTTGCTGGAAGTTCATGGAGTGTCTCTGTGGTTCGTGTCGGCAGGCGGATGAACGGGCGGCCCCGGCGATGGGGTCACCAATGAAAAAGGGCGGCACCTGGCCGCCCCTTCGCTTGCCAGGCTCAGAAGCCTGGCAGGACCGATCCCTTGAACTCGGTCTGGATGAACTTGCGCACCTCCTCAGAGTGGTAGGCCTTCACCAGCTTGGCGACCCAGGGCTTGTCCTTGTCGGCTTCGCGCACCACGAGCACGTTGACGTATGGGCTCTTGGCGTTTTCCTGGGTGATGGCGTCCTTGCCCGGGTTCAGGCCGGCCGACAGCGCAAAGTTGGTGTTGATGGCCGAGGCGTCCAGGTCGTCGAGCGAACGGGGCAGTTGGGCGGCATCGAGTTCCACGAACTTGAGCTTCTTGGGGTTGCTCACCACGTCCAGCGGCGTGGCCTTGAGGCCGGCGCCCTCGCGCAGCTTGATCAGGCCCTTGTCCTGCAGCACCAGCAGCACGCGGCCGCCGTTGGTCGGGTCGTTGGGGATGCCGAACTTGGCGCCTTCCTTGAGGTCTTCGAGCTTCTTGACCTTCTTGGAATACAGGCCGATCGGGAAGTTGACGGTCTGGGCAACGGAGACGAGCTTGTAGCCGCGGTCCTTGACCTGGTTGTCCAGGTAGGGCTGGTGCTGGTAGCTGTTGCCGTCGAGGTCGCCAGCTGCCAGGGCGGCGTTGGGCTGCACGTAGTCGCTGAACTCGACGACCTGGATCTTCAGGCCTTCCTTCTCGGCGACCTTCTTGACCACCTCGAAGATCTGCGCGTGCGGGCCGCCCGTCACGCCGATCTTCAGGGGCTTGTCCTGCGCCATGGCGCCCGTGGCAAAACCAGTGGCGAGGGCCAGGGCAAGGGCGGATTGCAGGAGGGAGCGCTTGTTCACGGAAAACACCTTTCGTTATGAGATGTTTCCACTATAGGGTTTGCCCTTTAAAACTCAAAAGAATAACTTTTAATTACCTTAGGTTTAATTGATATAAAGACGTCAGCAAGCGTCAACGGCCGTGCCCTTCAGCCCCTCAGCGCCACGTTGTTGAGCTTGTCCAGCCGCTCGGGCCAGGTGCCCTCGGTGGCCGACTGGTGCAAGATGCGCGTCCATGCCACCCAGGCATCCCATTGCACGCGCTTGTCCCAGGAGTTGCCCCAGGCACTGAACTGCTGCAGCGCGCTGGCGGCAGCCGCCGCAGCATCGGCATTGCGGCCGGCAGACAGGTAGAGCTGGGCCAGCACCATCTGCGGCTCGCCCACCCAGGGGTTGTGGCGCACGGCGCTCTCGAGCACGGCAGTGGCCACGTCGAGGTCGGCCAGCGGCTGGTCCTGCTGGATCACCGACCAGTACAACGAGGTGGCGGCGGCCTCGTCGCTGGCCGACAGCGCCGCCGTGCAGTGGTTGAAGACGGGTGGGATGGGCAGCAGGCCCTTCAGGCCCGGGTGCTGCAGCGCCAGCCCCAGCGCATTGATCTGGCTCACCATGCGCCCGCTGGGCCGCATGGGGCCGGGCCAGAGCGAGGCCGCCCAATGCACGGCCTGCGGGCGCTGCTGCACGGCGGGAAAGCGCGAGTAGATATCGTCCTGCCAGCTGAACCACTGCTCGATGGTGTCGGCCATGCTCACGATGATGAAGGCCGCCACCTCGTAGGGTGTGAGCACGTGGGGCTGGCCATCCTTCTCCAGCACCAGGCTGCCATCGGCCTCCAGCGCACCGGCCAGCACGCGCTGCACGAACTGCGTGCGCGACTGGGTGCAGAACAGGTAGACCAGGTGCTCGGCCGATTCGCCTGCGATCTCGCGCACGCGGGCGCGCTCCTTGGCGGGGTCGAACTTCACCAGGTCCACGAAGGCGTTGCCATACACGCTGTGCAGCAGGCCCAGGAGGCGCACGTCCCGCGGCTGCTGCCACATGGCCAGCGAACGCGCCACGCCCACCAGGTGGTGGCGGAAGGTGCCGGCCTTGTGCCAGTCCTGCCCCACATTGCGCGCCAGCACGGTGGGCAGCACGGGGGCCAGATCAGCGTCGCGGGCCAGCCACTCCTCGTCGAGCAAGGGCAAGGCACGGGCCAGCAGGTCGGCATCGAGCGGTTGGAACGGCAGCGTCGTGGTCACGGTGTCTCCTTCAATCCTGGATGTTCTTGCTGCCAAGTATCGCCGCTCAGGTGGGCCATCAAATGCGCACACACCATTCCAGCATAATGGATAAAATATCCATTAAACTGGAAGTATGGACATCCACACCCGCATTGCCCAGCGTTTGCGCGAACTGCGCGACGCACGCGGCTACTCCCTCGAAGCGCTGGCCGAGCGCAGCGGCGTGAGCCGCTCCAACATCTCGCTGATCGAGCGCGGCCAGAGCAGCCCCACAGCCGCCGTGCTCGACAAGCTGGCCATTGGCCTGGGCGTGGCATTGGCTTCGTTCTTCGATGATGCCAGCGCCCAGGCGGCCGAGCCGCCCGCGCCCCTGATCCGCGCGGCCGACCAGCCCCTGTGGCAGGACCCGGCCTCGGGCTATGTGCGGCGCCGGCTCTCGCCGCCGGCACCCTCGCCGCTGCAACTGGTGGAGGTGGTGTTCCCTGCGGGCCAGCGCGTGGCGCTGGATTCGGCCGTGCACGAGGTCGACATCCACCAGCAGGTCTGGTTGATCGAAGGCGCCATGGACCTCAGCGTGGGCGAGACCACCTGGCATCTGCAGGCGGGCGACTGCCTGGCCATGCGCCTGAACCAGCCCATCGTTTTCCACAACCCCAGCCGCCAGAACGCGCGCTACCTTGTGGCGCTGGCCACCCTGCCCTTCCCCTCACCCGCCCCCACCAGGAGAAACCCATGAATGCCACCGCCGACACCACCACCACCACCACCACCCCCATCACCGTGCGCCGCCTGGGCGCCAGCGAAGCCGCCGCCAGCGCCAAAGCCCTGGCCGAGGTGCTGATCGACTGCGTGCACGGCGGCGCGTCGGTGAGCTTCATGGACCCGCTGCCGCGCGACAAGGCCCTGGCTTTCTGGCGCGGCGTGGCCGAGGGCGTGGCGCGCAACGAGCGCGTGCTGCTGGTGGCCGAGGATGGCGCCGAGGGCATCGTCGGCACCGTGCAACTCATCACCGCCATGCCCGACAACCAGCCCCACCGCGCCGACGTGGCCAAGATGCTGGTGCACCGCAAGGCCCGGCGCCGGGGCGTGGCCCAGCGCCTGATGGCCGCCGTGGACGACGCGGCGCGCAGCGCAGGCAAGCGCGTGCTGGTGCTGGACACCGTGACCGGCGGCGATGCCGAGCGCCTGTATGAGCGCGCCGGTTGGCAGCGCGTGGGCGTGGTGCCCGACTACGCGCTGATGCCCGATGGCGCGCTGTGCAGCACGACCTATTTCTACCGCCACCTCCAGCCCTCAAGCCCGTAAGGACCCAGGCGAGGCAAAGGACTCCAGCGCCTGCTGCACGGCCTGGATGGCCACGTCGTGCTCCTGGCTCTTGCGACGCGCCAGCCCCAGTTGCCGCAGCAGTGGTGGATGCAGGTGGCACACCTGCAGGCCCGCGTTGTCGGGGTCGCCCCCGGTCACTTCGGCCTGCTCCAGCGGCAGCACGGCAGCACCCTGCCCAGCCGCCACCAGGCTGCGCAGGGCCAGCGGGTGGTTCAGCTCCAGGCGCGGCCGCGGGCTGAGCCCGGCCTGCGCGAACCAGGCCGCGATCAGGCGGTACATCTGCGTGGCCGGGCCGAACGACATCCAGCGGTGGGCGGCCAGCCATTCGGCGCTGACGCGCTCGGGCGCCTCCCAGCCCGGCGGCAGCAGCGCCACCATGGGGTCGCTGCGCCAATGGACCACCTGCACCTGGCCGGTGGCGGCCTGCGGCAGGGCGACGATGGCCAGGTCCAGCGTGCCGGCCGCCAGGCGGGCCATGGCCTCGGCGGAACCGAGCACGTCCAGCGCCACGTCCACCCCCGGGCTCTGGCGTGCCAGCACGTCGAGCAGGCGCGGCAGCAGGTGCGCGCTGACGCCCGCCGTCGTGCCCAGCCGCACCAGCCCTTCGAGCCCCTGGGCGCGGCGGCGCACTTGCTCCACCACTTCATCGGCCCCGGCCAGCAGGCGGCGCCCACCGGCCGCCAGGGCCTCGCCCGCAGGGGTGAGGCTGGCGTGGCGGCGCCCGCGCACCACCAGCGTAGCACCCAGGCGCGACTCCAGCTCGCTGATGTGCAGGCTCACCGTGGGCGGTGCCAGGTGCAGCGCCTGCGCGGCGGCGGCCAGGGTGCCCAGGTCGGCAATCGCGATCAGGGTCTGCACCTGGTCGAGGTTGAGGTTACGCATCAGAAATCCTGAATTCAGCAGTCATTGAATTCAACTTTACAGATGTTTGGGGCAAACGCACCATGCCCCGATGCTCACCAACGACGTTTTTCTCATCGTGCTGCTGTCCGCAGCCCTCAATGCCGGCTGGAACAGCGCCATCAAGATCGGCGGCGACCGCATCACCGCCATGGCCATCACCACGCTCATCGGCAGTGCGCTGTCGCTGCTGGTGCTGCCCTGGGTGGCGTGGCCCGGGCCCGAGAGCTGGCTGCTGCTGGGCACGTCCATCGCCATCCACACCGCGTACCACTTCGCGCTGCCCCTGGCCTACAACCATGGCGACCTGGGACAGGTCTACCCCATCGCGCGCGGCTCTGCGCCGGTGATGGTGATGCTTGGAGGGGCACTGTTCGCTGGCGAGTCGCCCGGACCTGGCGCCTTGGCAGGCGTGCTGTGCCTGTGCGCCGGGGTGCTGTCGCTGGCGCTGCTCAAGGCCTCTGCGGGCAACGGCAACAGCAGCAGCCGCAAGGCAGTCGGCTACGCGCTGCTCACCGGCGCGCTCATCGCGGCCTACACCGTGGTGGATGCACTTGGCGCCCGGCAGTCCGGCTCGGCCATTGGTTTCGCCGTCCTCATCACGCTGGGCGATGGCATTGCCACCGCACTCATCGTGTTGGGGTGGAAGGGGCGGCGCGCCTTCGCGGTGGACCGCCGCGCCCTCTGGCTGTGCGCTGCCGCCGGCACCACGCAGATGGGTGCCTACTGGACCGCCGTATGGGCCCTGGCCCGCGCGCCCATGGGCCAGGTGTCCGCCTTGCGCGAAACCAGCGTGCTGCTGGTGGCGCTGGTCTCGGCCTGGCTGCTCAAGGAGCGGGTGGGGCCGGGGCGCATCGTGGCGGCGGGGCTGGTGTTTGCGGGCATCGTCGGCATCCGGCTCGGGTCATAGCGCGGTCGCCAGCGGTTGGTATAAATGGGCATGTCCCTTGCAATGCCCATGGCCATCGCGGCCCAGTCCACGTCGGTTGGCCCCGAGACCATCCGCGCCCTCGAAGAACGCGCCTTCAATGCCTGGCCCGCGCGCCAGAGCGTGCTGCATGGCGGCTGGGTGTTCCGCCTGTCGGGCGGCTTCACCAAGCGCGCCAATTCGGTGAACGCGCTTGCATCGAACGCATCCTTCAGCGGCGTGCGCGCTGCGGCCGAGGCGCTGTATGCCCGCCACGGCCTGCCGCCGGTGTTTCGCATCTCGCCATTGGCGCCTACCACAGCGGACCAGGAACTGGCCGATGCAGGCTACACGCACTTCGATCCTTCTTTGGTCATGGCAACCGCCGGGCTGGATGCGGCGCAGGCCCATGCGTGCGTGCAGATCGAAACCACCCCCACGGCCGCGTGGCTGGATGGCTTTGCCGCAGCCAATGGTGTGGCGGCGCAGAACCACGCGGTCCACCATGCCATGGTGCATGCGATCGCCCTGCCCTGCGCCTTTGCCACCTTGCATGACGGCGCAGGTCGAACCATCGGCTTCGGGCTGGCGGTGCTCGAACGGGGGGCCATCGGGCTCTATGACATCGTGGTCGATCCTGCCCTTCGCGGGCGGGGCCATGGCAGTGTTCTTGTGCGCGCGCTGCTGCAGTGGGGGTGCGATGTGGGGGCGGGGTCGGCTTATCTGCAGGTGCGGGCGGTCAATGGGGTGGCTCAGCGGTTGTATGCGGGGCTGGGGTTTGTGGAGGTTTATGGGTACCACTATCGGATTCCGCCGGTGAAGGCTTGATGGGTTTGTGGCGATGGTTGCTGTTTGCCTTGGTTGAGGGCGGAGGCCGGGTCTCGGCCCGGCGGCCGAGGCACTTGTTCTTTGCTTCGCCAAAGAAAAGTGCCCAAAAGAAAGGCGACCCCGCTGCCCGTGTCCCCCTCGCCCGGGGGCGAGGGGGCAGCCTGCGATGCTCGGTCCTGGGGTGACGCCGAAGAACTCCCTGCGCTGCCTCTGCGAGGCAGCTCCGGTCAAACAGCTTCGGCGAGCCAGATGACGAGGCGCGTGTCCTTCGGCACGCGCTCACCCCAGGCCCTGCGCTTCTCGGCACGGTCAGAAGGGGGTGGACGCGGGCTCCACTCGGGCCATTGCTTCGCTCGGCCCGGTGCGCCTTCGCTGCGCTTGGCCTGGGCAGGGCTATTGCGCCACTTGCGTCGGCAGCGCGCACCGCGCGCGTCCCCGACCCCAGGCGTAGCTGCGAAAGCAGCAGCCGTGCGGTACCCGCTCCCCACCCCTGCTGGCTGCGCCGAGAAGCGCAGGAGCTGGGGTGGGTGCGTGTGCCGAAGGACACACGCACTTCGTGCTCTAGCTTGCCGATGCTGTTTGAGCGGAGTTCGAAGAACGCAGCGAGTTCATCGGCACCACCCCAGATCCGAGCATCGCAGGCTGCCCCCGTTCGCCCGACAGGGCGAACGGGGGACGCAGACTGGGGGCCGCCTTCTCTTTGGTGACTTTCTCTTGGCGGCCAAGAGAAAGTTACTGCGCCGCCGGGCGCATATCCCGGCCTCCGCCCTCAGCACAGGCACACAGCTCGCGCAGCACACCATCCGGCACGAAAAAATGGCCGCGATCAGCGGCCACTCTTCAGAACCCAAAACCCATCATCACTTAGGCAGCAGAACCTTGTCCACCACGTGAATCACCCCATTGGACTGGTACACATCCGCAATCGTCACATTCGCCATACCACCCTTTTCGTCGGTCAGCGAAATGGTCTTGCCACTGGCCTTGGCCGTGAGCGTGCCCCCAGCCACAGTCTTGATGCTGGCCATGCCCTTGCCATCGGCAATCATCTTCGACAAGGCCGCCGCATCCCACTTGCCCGCCACCACGTGGTAGGTCAGCACGGTGGTCAGCGTGGCCTTGTTCTCGGGCTTGAGCAGCGTGTCCACCGTGCCGGCAGGCAGGGCTGCAAACGCGGCATTGGTGGGTGCGAACACGGTGAACGGGCCTGGGCCCTTCAGGGTATCGACCAGGCCGGCAGCCTTGACTGCTGCCACCAGCGTGGTGTGGTCCTTGGAGTTCACGGCGTTGTCGATGATGTCCTTGCTGGCCATCATGGGGGCGCCGCCCACCATCACATCGGCGGCCAGAGACGGGATGGCTGCGGCAGCCAGGGCTGCGGCGATACCGATGGACGCGAGGCGGGCATTGAAACGGATGGTCATGAAAATCTCCTGAAGTCGATTGATGGACTGACTGGTTGTCTTTGACCGCATGAGAAATGCCACGCGGCTGTCAATCAATACGGCGCCCGCCACGCATCGGATGCAACCGCAGAAAAAAAGCCCAAAAAAAATCGCCCCCAGCGCTGGCCGGGGACGATCGATCTGTAGGGTCCGGGCTTTGCCGAGCCCTGCCATGCGTGGCTAGATGGTGCGGCCGAAGGGTCCGTCCGAACCCACCTGCACCAGGTTCTTGTCCGTCGCCAGCGGCTTGGGGTTCTTCTTGGTGGGCTTGGCTGGCACTTCCTCGGCCACGCAGTCGGCGTAGTAGCGCACGTGGCCGCCCTCGTCCTCGACCTCGACCAGGCCATGGATGTCGGTCTCGAAGCCCGGGCACAGCTTGGCGAATTCGCGGGCGAACTTGAGGTAGTCCACGATCTTCTTGTTGAACACTTCACCGGGGATCAACAGCGGAATGCCCGGTGGGTACGGCGTGACCAGGCCCACGGTGATGCGGCCTTCGAGCTGGTCGATCTCCACGCGCTCGGTCTTGCGGTGCGCGATGTGCGCGTACGCGTCCGATGGCTTCATGGCAGGCGTCAGGTCCGACAGGTACATCTCGGTCGTCAGGCGCGCGATGTCGTACTTGGCATACATCTCGTGCACGTGCTGGCACAGGTCCTGCAGGCCCATGCGCTCGTAGCGCTTGTGCTGCTGGCAGAACTCGGGAAGGATGCGCCACATGGGCTGGTTCTTCTCGTAGTCGTCCTTGAACTGCTGCAGCGCGGTGAGCAGTGTGTTCCAGCGGCCCTTGGTGATGCCGATGGTGAACATCACGAAGAAGCTGTACAGGCCCGTCTTCTCGACCACCACGCCGTGCTCGGCCAGGTACTTGGTGACGATGGACGCGGGGATGCCGGTCTTGTCGAACTTGCCGTCCAGGTTCAGGCCCGGCGTGACGATGGTCGACTTGATCGGGTCCAGCATGTTGAAGCCGTCGGCCAGTTGGCCAAAGCCGTGCCACTTGGCGCCGGCCTTCTTGCTCTTGCTGTCGCTGCGGATGATCCAGTCTTCCGCACGGCCCATGCCCTCTTCCACGAGCTTGTCGGGGCCCCAGACCTTGAACCACCAGTCCTTCTTGCCGAAATCGTTTTCGATCTGGCGCATGGCGCGGCGGAAATCGAGCGCCTCCAGGATGCTTTCCTCCACCAGCGCGGTGCCGCCGGGCGGCTCCATCATGGCGGCCGCCACGTCGCAGCTGGCGATGATGCTGTACTGCGGGCTGGTGCTGGTGTGCATCAGGTAGGCCTCGTTGAAGAGGTGGCGGTCCAGCTTGGTGGTCTGCGAGTCCTGCACCAGCACGTGGCTGGCCTGGCTGATGCCGGCCAGCAGCTTGTGGATGGACTGGGTGGCATAGGTCACCGAGTGCTTGGGGCGCGTGCGCTTCTTGCCCATGGCATGGTAGGTGCCATAGAAGGGGTGGAAGGCCGCGTGCGGCAACCAGGCTTCATCGAAGTGCAGGTTCTCCACGTAGCCGTCGAGCATGCCCTTGATGGTCTCGGTGTTGTAGAGCACGCCATCGTAGGTGGACTGCGTGAGCGTGAGCACGCGCGGCTTGACCTTGGCAGCGTCCACACCCTTGAGCAAGGGGTTGGCCTTGATCTTGGCCTGGATGGCCGCCGGCTCGAACTCACTTTGCGGAATGGGCCCGATGATGCCGAAGTGGTTGCGCGTGGGCTTCATGAACACCGGGATGGCCCCGGTCATGATGATGCTGTGCAGGATGGACTTGTGGCAGTTGCGGTCCACCACCACCACGTCGCCCGGGGCCACCGTGTGGTGCCACACCATCTTGTTGGAGGTGCTGGTGCCGTTGGTCACGAAGAAGCAGTGGTCGGCGTTGAAGATGCGCGCGGCATTGCGCTCGCTCTCGCCGATGGCGCCGTTGTGGTCCAGCAGCTGGCCGAGCTCTTCCACCGCATTGCACACGTCGGCGCGCAGCATGTTCTCGCCATAGAACTGGTGGTACATCTGGCCCACCGGGCTTTTCAGGAAGGCCACGCCGCCCGAATGGCCGGGGCAGTGCCAGCTGTACGAGCCGTCTTCGGCGTAGTCGAGCAGCGCCTTGAAGAACGGCGGCTGCACGCCCTCCAGGTAGCTCTTGGCCTCGCGGATGATGTGGCGCGCCACGAATTCGGGGGTGTCCTCGAACATGTGGATGAAGCCGTGCAGCTCGCGCAGGATGTCGTTGGGCAGGTGGCGGCTGGTCTTGGTCTCGCCGTGCACGTAGATCGGCACTTCGGTGTTCTTGCGGCGCACTTCACCGATGAAGCTGCGCAGGCTCAGCACGATGGGGTCGAGCCCCTCGCCCACAGTGAACTCCTCGTCGTCGATGGACAGGATGAACGCACTGGCGCGGCTTTGCTGCTGCGCGAACTGCGACAGGTCGCCATAGCTGGTGACCCCCACCACCTCGAAGCCCTCGGCCTCGATGGCCTGCGCCAGCGCGCGAATGCCCAGACCCGAGGTGTTCTCGGAACGATAGTCCTCATCGATGATGATGATGGGAAAACGAAACTTCATGCGCAGCCTCCGTGAAACCGTGCCCTGCCGGCCAAAAAACGAAATAGGCGCGAAGTGTAAGGAATAACGAAGTCAGGCCTTTGACCTGGGGTTCTTTTGACCCAGAATGTGGTGGATTAAGAACAGACACACAGGCTGTTCAGAATCGAAAGAACACACAACACAGGAGGAGGTACACATGGAGGAATCCACCATCTGGTGGCTGGCGGCAGGGATCGTCGTGGTGGCAGAAATGCTCACGGGCACGTTTTACCTGCTCATGATGGCCGTGGGCCTGGTTGCGGCGGCCTTGGCCGCGCACATGGGCCTGTCTTCGGCCTTGCAGATCATCGTTGCGGCCCTGGTGGGCGGCGGGGCCGTGGTGGCCTGGCACTTTGCCAGGCGCAAGCGCCCGGGCGACCCATCACCGCGCGCAGACCGCAGCGTGAACATGGACGTGGGTGAAACCATCCTCATCGAGAGCTGGAACCCCGATGGCACCACCACCGTGAAATACCGGGGCGCCATGTGGACGGCCATCCACCGCCCGGGCGTCACCCCTTCCACCGGCATGCACCGGGTCGCCGAACTGGTGGGCAACCGCCTGCTGGTCGACCCCATGTAACCCCAACGTTCAAGAACACTGAAAGTCGTCCATGGACAAAACCTACATCGCACTCGTCATCATCGTCATCGTGGCGGTCTTCATCATCCGCAGCTTCAAGCAGGTGCCCCAGCAGAACGCCTGGGTGGTGGAGCGCCTGGGCAAGTACCACAGCACGCTGGCGCCTGGACTCAAGCTGATCATCCCGTTCATCGACAAGGTCGCCTACAAGCACAGCCTCAAGGAAATCCCGCTCGACGTGCCCAGCCAGGTCTGCATCACGCGCGACAACACGCAGCTGCAGGTGGACGGCATCCTGTACTTCCAGGTGACCGACCCCATGCGCGCCAGCTACGGCTCGTCCAACTACATCATGGCCGTGACGCAGCTGGCCCAGACCTCGCTGCGCTCGGTGATCGGCAAGCTCGAATTGGACAAGACCTTCGAAGAGCGCGACATCATCAACGCCCAGGTGGTCCAGGCCATCGACGAGGCGGCCCTGAACTGGGGCGTGAAGGTGCTGCGCTATGAAATCAAGGACCTGACGCCCCCGGCCGAAATCCTGCGATCCATGCAGGCCCAGATCACCGCCGAGCGTGAAAAGCGCGCCCTGATCGCCGCCTCCGAGGGCCGGCGCCAGGAGCAGATCAACATCGCCACTGGCGAGCGCGAGGCCTTCATCGCCCGCTCCGAAGGTGAAAAGCAGGCCCAGATCAACAACGCCCAGGGCGAGGCCGCAGCCATCATGGCCGTGGCCGAAGCCACCGCCCAGGCCATCGAGCGCGTGGCCGCCGCCATCCGCCAGCCCGGCGGCGAACAGGCCGTGCAGCTCAAGGTCGCCGAAAAGGCCGTGGAGGCTTACGGCAAGGTGGCCGCCGATGCCACCACCACCCTCATCGTGCCCAGCAACATGACCGAGGTCTCGGCCCTGATTGGCTCAGCGATGAAGATGGTGCAGACAACGCAAAGAACCGTGTGACACCACGCTCCGGATGACGGGAGCGAGAAGGCAGCGGAGCGTTTTTTTGCTCCGCTCCGCCCCAACTTCCAAAAGCAGCCCAAACCTGTGGCTATAATCGAAGGCTTAGGAGAGGTGGATGAGCGGTTTAAGTCGCACGCCTGGAAAGCGTGTGTGGGCTAATCCCCACCGCGGGTTCGAATCCCGCCCTCTCCGCCAAAGATACAACCCCAAGTGGCTCACGCTGCTTGGGGTTTTTTCTTGGCTGTGCGGCCTTGCCCGGCCCGCATGCAACCGCCCCAGATCGGCAACCGGAGACAACGCGCATGAGGCTGTCAACCATCTGCCAACGGGCCATGCCCTTCCCCGAAGTGACCGAAGAGCAGCACCACGATTCCGTAGCGCTGCAGAACAAAGGCAAGATCTTCGCCACAGCGCAGGACAACAAAACAGCGCACAGGGCGCCAAGCGCGCGATCTGCCGGCTGATGGCGAGGTGATCCGCGAGCTGTGCGCGAGCGGGCAATGGCAGGGGACGCGCCTGCCCCAGGCCCGAAAGCCTGAATTTGCGCCCCCGGATCGAGAAGTAGTTAACACTCCAGCGCGGCCGAAGGCTTGTTCCCCAGGCCCTTCAGACCTAACCTTGGCGCACCTGGAATCATCGATCCACAACGCCAAGCCGGCATTCCAGGAGTCAAGTGCGTGAGCTGCGGCAGGCACCCAAGCATCCCCAGCCCTTCCTGCCCTTCCAACTGGAGTAGTCCGATGAAGCATTTCTGCCTCTTGGCCATCACCGCGGCGATCGCGGCCCACAGCCCGCTCGCAAGCGCGCAGGCAACCCTCAACCTGAACGATGGCGCGTTGCGCATCCCCAGCCTGACAGTGGGAGCCGATGTATATACCAACGTGGTGCTGCGCTACGGCGCAGACGGGCGGTTCGGCCTGGAAGCAGCCACGCCCCCGGCCGGCAACCCGGGTGGTGGTGGCGGCGGCGGCGCAGCCCAGACCCTCCAGCTGGCCTATGCGCCCCAGCCGAATACCCAGTACTGGTACAACGCGCAGGGCCGGGTCGTCGCCACCTGCTCGAACCTGCCCCAGGCGGCCATCACCCTCAAGATCCCGGCCGGTGCCACGGCCCAGGCCAAGGTGCCGTTGGTGATTAGCCTGGCGGGCTGGGCTCCCAATGGCAATCCGCCGGCACCCGTGCCGCAGGACCCGGCCGGGATGGACCAGTTCAGCGCTGCCGGCATGGCCGCCGCCACCTTCGAGTACCGCGGCTGCGACAACTGGAGCAGCCCGCTGATCGCCCGCACCAACGTGAACGAGACCTTCGACATCGCCAGTTCGGACTTCGGGCTGGGCCTGGCCGCGATCAAGGCCGCCGTCGCCGAGCGCAACCTGCCCATCGACACCAGCCGCATCGTCGTGGCCGGCACCTCGTTCTCAAGCAACCTCATCTTCACGGTGGCCACCAAGCACCGGCTGCAGGGCGCCATCGCGCTCGCCGGGGGCTGCGACTACGACTGCAATGCCACCGGCACGACCTACGAGCAGCCCAACGATTTCCGGGTCAACGGTGCCGCCATCCGCGTCGCAGCGGTCTCGGGCAGCGCCGACCAGCTGTTTCCGCCGGTCGGTCTGGGCAGCTCGGGCTACGGGGCCTCGGGCGCCCGGGCGCGCATCCTGACGGCCATCCCCGACGGGGCCAGGAAGCCCGCTGCGTTCTACACCTACGTCGCACCAGGCGCCGGCCATGAGGTCAATGCAGCGATGTGGGCCAAGGCGCGTACGTTTGCGCAGTGCATGACCAATGTGCGTCCAGCGGCAGACTGCGCGGCGGACGACCGCTGAGTCGGGGCGCCAGGCCTCAGTGCTGCAGCGCGCTGCGGCGCTCGTGCTTGGCCTGGTACATGGCCTCGTCCGCATGGCGGATGGCCGCGTCGGCCGTATTCAGCCCGGGGTCGGAGCAGACGACGCCCACACTGGCCCCCGGGTACTCCAGGGTGCGCTGGCCGGCCAACGGAATGCGGCACACCGTGGCCTGCTGCAGGCGCTGGCGCAGGCTGTGGATGGCTTCGTCGGCGTCTTGCTCGCGCTGCGGGCCCGGGCCGACGAAGACGAACTCATCCCCGCCGAACCGGCTCAGGAAGTCGCTTTCGCGCATGGCAGCGCGCAATTGGCCGGCAATGGCGCACAGCAAGGCGTCGCCCGCCTCATGGCCGTGGCTGTCGTTGACCTGCTTGAAGCCGTCGAGGTCGAGAAAAGCCACCATCACCATGCTGCCCGAGCGCCGTGAGCGCGCCTGCAGCCGCTCCAGCTCTTCGAACAGGGCGCGGCGGTTGGGCACGCCGGTGAGGGGGTCCAGCAAGGCCATGGTGGACAGCAATTCGTTCTTGCGCTGCAGCTCCTCCAGCAGTTGCTCGCGCTCGACCTGCTGGGCAATGAGGCCGGCGAACAGCTGCAGGATTTTCTCGGTCTCGGGAGTGAGTTCGGTGCGCTCGGCACTGGCTGCGCACAGCGTGCCATAGACCGCGCCGTCGGACAGCCGCACCGGCATGCTCACATAGGTCTGGATGCCCAGGGCGGCTGCAGCCTCCGAGTCGCCCCAGCAGCCCTGCACGTCGGCCGTGAACATGCGGCCTTCCTTGAGGGCGCGGTAGCACAGGGTGTCGCCCCAGGGCACGGTCAGGCCCTCGGGAATCTCCATCTTGCGCGTATTGCGTGAGTACAGCACGTGCTGCAGCGCGCGCTGGAAGTCGATGGTGGTCAGGTAGGTGGATTCCAGCCGCGTGACCTTCTCCAGCATCTCCAGCAGCGGGCGGGTCAGTTCTTCCAGCGTCTTGGCCTGGACGACGGAGTCGGAAAGTCGGGCGAGAAGCGGGTCCATGGCAGCAGCAACGATGGGGTACATGGTTGGCATGTCAGTCCACCTGCGGACGCAGCCCATGCTGGCAATGTACGCCAATTGTGGCAATTAATTTATTGCCACACGAAGAAATGCAGGATAGAGCCGCTTTTTGCTATCGAGCTGCAGCCGCTGCGGGCGATCCAGCAACCTGTCATGACGTGCAGCAACTCACCTTTCCCTCACACAGACACGCCCTCCAGTTCCTGCGCGGCAAACACCTCGCGCGCCGCGGCCAGGCCGTTGAGCGCCGCCGGGAAGCCCGCGTACACGGCCATCTGCATGATGACCTCGACGATCTCCTCGCGCGTAACGCCCACGTTCAGCGCTGCCTGCAGGTGCACCTTGAGCTGCGGCGCGGCATTGCCCATGGCGGTGAGTGCCGCAACCACGGCGATCTCGCGGCTGCGCAGATCCAGGCCGGGGCGCGAGTAGATGTCGCCGAACGGGAACTCGATCAGGTAGCGCGCAAAGTCCGGCGCGATGCTGGCCAGGCTGTCGATCACCCGTTCGCCGGCCTCACCGTCGATTTCGCGCAGTTTGGCCAGGCCCTGCTGGTAGCGGTCGGGGGCGGGATGTTTGGGGAAGGCTTGAAGCACTGGGTTTCCTTTTAGGTGGCGGGGGTGCGGTTGGAAGGGAACGCGTCTCCAAGGCCCGGTAGTGGGCGATCTTGTCCTGCAGCGCCCCGGCGGAGCGCTGCATGGACTCGATCATCGCCAGCACGTCGGCCAGGTGCTGCTCCAGCATCTGGAGCCGATCTGGCACGGTCGCATTCCCTTCGCCGCGAAGCCTGGCGAAGGCCTGCATCTGCCCGATGGGCATGCGGGTCTCGCGCAGGCGCAGCAGGAATCCGATCCACTCCATGTCCGACGCCGCATAGCGGCGCTGGCCGCCGGGTGCGCGGTGGACGGGCGCGATCAGCCCTGCGCGCTCGTAGTAGCGCAGGGTGTGTGCGGTCAGTCCGGTGCGCTCGGCGACCTCGGAGATGGTGAGATGGAATGCCATGGGACCGATCCTAAAAGTTGGAGTGCACTCCAAGTCAAGGGATTAAAGCGCACCTATCATCGCTGGAAGATTCGCTGCGCCAGCGCACCTGCAACCCCCAAGGAATCCCATGAACAGCCATCTGGCCCCGGTCGATCTGACCAAGGCCTACCGCCTTCTCAACCACGGCCCCACGGTGCTGGTCTCGGCCCGCCACGCCGGGGTGGACAACGTGATGTCCGCCGCCTGGGCCTGCGCGCTCGACTTTGCGCCACCCAAGCTCACGGTGGTGATCGACAAGGCCACGCGCACGCGCGCGCTGGTCGAGCACAGCGGCCATTTCGTGATCCAGGTGCCCACAGCCGCGCAGATGCAGCTCACGCACGACGTGGGCAACACCAGCCTGCACCAGGACAAGGACAAGCTGCGCCACCACGGCGTGGAGCTGTTCGGCATCGAAGGGCACGACCTGCCCTTCGTCGCAGGTTGCTCGGCATGGCTGGCCTGCCGGCTCATCCCCGAGCCGCACAACCAGCAGGCCTACGACCTCTTCATCGGCGAGGTGGTGGGCGCCTGGGCCGATACGCGCGTGTTTTCGGGCGGCCACTGGCACTTCGAGACGGCCGGACCCGAGTGGCGCAGCCTGCACTATGTGGCCGGCGGGCAGTTCTATGCGATTGGCGAATCGCTGGTGGCGAAGACGGCCAGCAAGGCCTGAGAGTCTTTCGTCCATGCCCGCCTTGCACGCCAAAACACCCCGGCTCGTCGAAAGCAAATGCTCGCCATAGCCCGAGCCATGGCTGCGCTTTGCGCCTAGATCCGAGGCGTGTTGACGCGCTCCTCGGACACGGCCAAAAAAACTCCCAGCCTCTGAAACCGGCGCTCCATGGCACACATCACTTCTGCTGCAACAGCGCACCGGCCGCAGCGCCGCCAGGCACCCGCACCTGCGGCAGGCAATCGGGGTACTCGCGCTGGATGAAGGTCACCAGCGCCTCGCGCACGCGGCAGCGCAGGTCGAACGCCAGGCCCGAGGAGCGGGCCGAGACCAGAACGCGGATCTGGATGGTGCGGTCCGTCGCCTCGGTGAGCTGCAGCACGCTCACGCGCTGGTCCCATTCTGGCGCACCATCGAGCACGCGCTTGAGCTCCTCGCGCAGCGGGTCCAGCGGCAGCGCGTAGTCGGCGTAGATGAAGACGGTACCCAGAATCTCGGAGCTGGTGCGCGTCCAGTTCTGGAAGGGGTGCTCGATGAACCACTGCAGCGGGATGATCAGGCGCCGCTCGTCCCAGATCTTGAGCACCACGTAGGTGCCGGTGATCTCCTCCACCCTGCCCCACTCGCCCTCGATGATGAGCACGTCGTCGATGCGAAACGGCTGGGCCAGCGCGATCTGCAGGCCCGCGATCATGTTGCTGAACACCGGCCGCGCGGCGATACCCGCGACGATGCCCACCACGCCGGCCGACGCCAGCAGGCTCGCGCCCACCTGGCGCGCGCCGGGAAAAGTCATGAGCATCATCGCCAGGCCGGCCATCACCACGGCCGTCATGGCGGTGCGCG
The DNA here is from genome assembly GCF_964253305.1 of Acidovorax sp. LjRoot66. Lineage (NCBI taxonomy): Bacteria > Pseudomonadati > Pseudomonadota > Betaproteobacteria > Burkholderiales > Comamonadaceae > Acidovorax > Acidovorax sp. LjRoot66. Next base: position 3,780,988 of record NZ_CAXUQU020000001.1, on the reverse strand, counting down.
AGAGCACGCGTGCCTGGGTGGCGATGCGGCGGGCGGTGAGGTTGTCCTCCACATCGGCCGGGTGCTTGGCGATGACCCCGTCGGCCAGCCCGCCGATGGCCGCGATCAGCAGCCAGCAGGTGCCGGCAATGGCGGCCAGGCCATTGAAGTGCCGCACCGTGGCGATGTGGCGCAGCTCATCGCTGGACGCCTGCCACACCAGCTGCAGCGCCATCAGCGGCAGCAGCAATCGCACCACCGGCACGCAGGCCTCGAACACCGCGTGCAACACGGGCACCTGGCCTGTGGCCCGCCGGAGCACCATGGTGGCAATGCGGTGCACGATGCCCGCCACCACAACGGCAGCCACGGCCACCGCGCCGGTGTGGGTCCACGAAGTGGGGTCGAACCAGTCCATCACATCCATGCGGGTACGGCAGGGGGCGTCCCCTGCATCGGCAAGGCATGGCGCCTGGGCTCTCGGGTATCCGGCATAGGCGGCTCCGCAAACGGTGAAGCCGCCATTGTCGAAAATTGCTGCACAGCAGCATGTCAGCCAATGCCGACAATGCTCCATAGAGCCTGATGTGGTTGGCCTTGATCAGTTGTACCGTGGCCCTGGCCTCGCGGTCCGTTGCCGCAGCAGTATGTTCTGGCTGCACCCGGCAATAACGCACTTTCTGCGGCTCCCCGCCCAGTTCTCCGACTGGATGCAAATCCGTAGGACACCGCCTACCGGGTGATGCGCGCGATCGCCGCATGCAGCATCTGCGGCGTGCAGGGCTTGGGCAGGACCTCGAAGCCCAGGTGGTGGATGTGGTCGAGCTGCTCGGCGTAGCCGGTCATCAAAAGCAGCTTCTGCGCGGGCCATGTGGCGCGGATGTGCGTGGCCAGGGCCACGCCGTCGATCTCGCCGGGCATCACCACGTCCGACAGCACCAGGTCGGGCCGTTCGCCCTGCTCCAGCAGCACACGCGCCTTGGCCGCACGGTCCATCCGCGTCACGCTGCAGCCCAGCGATTCGAGGATGGGCACCAGGGAGGCCGCGACCTCGTCGTTGTCTTCCACCACCAGCAGGGTCTTGCCCAGCGGGGCCAGCGACGGAGCGGGGCCCGCTTCCTCGCTCGCCGCCTGCGGCTCCGTGCTCGGAAAGTACAGGCGGATGCGCGTGCCGACCCCCTCTTCGCTGGCAATCTCGGCCCGCCCACCCATGCGCTGGCACATGCCGTACACCTGGCTGAGCCCCAGGCCCGTGCCCTCGCCCACGGGCTTGGTGGTGAAGAAGGGCTCGAACACCTTGCTGAGCAGCTCCGGCGGGATGCCCGTGCCCGTATCGGCCACCTCGACGAGCACCATGGCGGGCATACCCTGGCCCGCTTCGCTCTCGCTGGCGTTGCGCGCATGGATCTCGAGGGTGCCGCCCTTGGGCATGGCGTCCCGCGCGTTGATGGAGAGGTTGAGCAGCGCCAGCTCCAGTTCCGCCAGGTCCAGCACCACGGGGGCGGTGGCGGGGTCCACCCGCACCTGCAACTGCACCTGGCTGCCCAGCACGGGGGCGATCAGGTCCTGGATGGAGGGCAGTTTGTCCTGCAGCACGACATGCTCGGCCACCAGGGGCTGGCGGCGCGAGAAGGCCAGCAACTGGCGCGTGAGGTTGGTGGCCGACTTGACGGCCCGGGCGATGGAGTCGAGCTGGCGGGTACCCGCGTCGGGCACCGTGCGCTTGAGCAGGTGCAGGTTGTTGCTGATGACCATCAGCGCGTTGTTGAAATCATGCGCCACGCCGCCCGTGAGCCGGCCCAGGGCCTCGAGCTTTTGCGCCTGCAGCAGGGCCTCTTCGGCGCGGCGGCGGGTGACGATCTCCTTTTCCAGGCTTTCCATGGTCAAGAGCGCGGTGCGGGCATTGCGCAGCGCCATGCGCGCGGCAAAGAACAGCGCGGCCACGGGCAGCGCGCCCAGGGCGAACAGCGCGCCCAGCTGGCGCAGCACTTCGTTGCGCAGCGCAGTCAGGTTCATGCCCGTGCCCACGAACAGGGGGTAGCTGCCCACCTTGCGGTAGGCGATGATCCGGTCCTGCCGGTCCACCGACGAAATGCCACGCATCTGGGCAGCCGCTTCGCCCTTGAGCAGGCGTTCCATCACCGGGCTGCTCGGTGCCAGCCGGTCGGGTGCATTGGCGACAAGGGGCCAGCGCGTGTAGATGGCGCCGTCTTCGCGGAACAGGTTCACCGCCAGGCCGGGCTCGTCGGCCACCAGGTCGCTGTAGAAGTCCTGGAAGTACCCGGCGAGCAGGCTGACGTTGACGACACCCCCGAACTGGCCATTGTGGTCCTCGAAGCCGATGCTGATGTCGATGATCTTCTCCTGCGTGGTCCGGGCGACCAGAGGCGCCGAGAGGTAGCGCTGGCCCGGCGGCTGCAGGCGGTGGAACTGAAAGTAATCGCGGTCAGACACCTCGAACACCGGTACCTGCGCAAACCGGCTGCTGGCGATGGGCTTGCCCTCGGCATCGATGACCCAGATGGACTGGATCTGCGGCTGGTCCTTGACCCGGGCGAGCATGGCCGCATGCAGGTCGGCAGCATGGATGCGCAGCTCCTGCGGGCTCCTGCCGCTGACCATGGCCAGCACCCGGTCCTGCAGCGCCTCGGACGCGGCCATCACCTTGGCCGCATGCTCATGCGCCACCCTGAGCGAGCGGCTCACGCGCAACTCGGACTCCTCGCGTGCATCCACATAGCCCACAGCCCCGAACACCAGGTAGATGAACAAGGGCACGGCCACGCTCAGCAGGACCAGCAGCCGAAGCCACTTCACCGAGGCCCGGGCTCTGGACTGGTTGTCTTCACGCACCACCGGTGGTTCCCATGTCGTTGTTCCCAGGATTGGCTGCCAGTTGTTGTTCGGGGTCGGCTGGCCTGGTCGCCCCCCTCAAAGTATCAACGAATTCGTGGGGAATATCGCGCGCTGGCGTGCAGGCGCCGCCAACTTGCAGGGGCGTGGCAAGGGCGCGACACTGCCCCCCTTGCTCAGCCCAAGCCGAGGGCCTGTGCAAGGTACGGCGCCGTGCGGCTGCTCTTGGCCGCCGCCACGGTGGCCGGGGTGCCCTCTGCCACGATGCGCCCGCCCTCCTCGCCCGCGCCGGGCCCGATGTCGATCACCCAGTCGCAGGCCGCCACCACGCGCATTTCGTGCTCGACCACCACCACCGTGTTGCCTGCAGCCACCAGGCCGTCGAGCTGCGCGAGCAGGCGGTCCACGTCGGCCGGGTGCAGGCCGGTGGTGGGCTCGTCCAGCACGTAAAGGGTTCCACCCCGCTGCTGTGGGCGCTGCAGTTCGGTGGCCAGTTTGATGCGCTGGGCCTCGCCGCCGCTCAGCTCGGTGGCGGGCTGGCCCAGGCGCAGGTAACCGAGGCCGATGTCGCGCAGCACCGCCAGGGGGCGCAGCACCTGGGGTTCGCCGGCAAAGGCATCGCAGGCGGCATCCACCGTGAGGCCCAGCACGTCGGCGATGGACAGGCCGTTCCAGGCAATCTCCAGGGTGGCCGCGTTGTAGCGCGCGCCGTGGCAGGCGGGGCATGGCGCGTACACGCTGGGCATGAACAGCAGCTCCACGCTCACGAAGCCCTCGCCCTCGCAGGTGGCGCAGCGGCCCTTGGCCACGTTGAACGAGAAGCGCCCCGCGTCGTAGCGCCGCTTGCGTGCGGCCGGCGTAGCGGCAAAGAGCTTGCGCACCCCGTCGAACAAGCCCGTGTAGGTGGCCAGGTTGGAGCGCGGCGTGCGGCCAATGGGTTTCTGGTCCACCTGCACCAGGCGCCGGATGTGCTCGCTGCCCGCCGCGATGCGCCCGGCCACCAGAGCGGCATCGCCCGCTGGGGCCTCGCCATCGTCGGGCATGGCGCCGGCCGAGTCCTCCTCGTCCGCCACCACCGGGCGTCCCAGGTGGGCCGAGACCAGTTCCAGAAGGGCCTGGCTCACCAGGCTGGACTTGCCCGAGCCCGAGACACCGGTCACCGCTGCCATGCAGGCCAGCGGAAACGCAGCATCGAGTCCGTGCAGATTGTTGCGCGTGATGCCTTCCAGCCGCAGCCAGCCCTGGGCCTGGCGCGGCGTGCGCTGCACGACGCCACGGGCTGCATCGCCGAACAGGTAGTGCCGCGTCTGCGACCGCTCCACCACGGCCAGGCCGGCCGGCGGGCCGCTGTAGAGCACCTCGCCGCCGTGCTCGCCCGCCGCCGGCCCCACATCCACCAGCCAGTCGGCGCGGCGCATGGTGGCCACGTCGTGTTCCACCACGAAGATCGAGTTGCCCGCGGCCTTCAGGCCCTGCAGCGCCGACAGCAGCGCCTCGCCATCAGCGGGGTGCAGGCCGGCCGAGGGCTCGTCGAGCACATAGACCACGCCGAACAGCTGCGACGAGAGCTGCGAGGCCAGGCGCAGCCGCTGCAGTTCGCCTGGCGAGAGCGTGGGGGTGCTGCGGTCGAGCGAGAGATAGCCCAGGCCCAGGTCGATCAGGGCCAGCACGCGCTTGCGCAGGTCGCTGGCCAGGCGCTGGGCGGCAATCACCTTTTCTTCGGACAGCCAGTGCGTGCGGTGCACGTCGGGCGCGGCGGCGTGGGCCGCAGGGCGCTTGCTTCTGGCGCGGCCTGCGGGCGCATCGGGCGTGGGGTCGCCCTCCCCCAGCCGCCCTTCGGCCGCAGGCCGCAGCAGTTCGGCCAGCGCCGTGAGCGGCAGTTGCGACAGGCTGCCGATGTCGTGCCCGGCAAAGGTGACCGACAGCGCCTCGCTCTTGAGCCGCTTGCCCTGGCACACCGGGCACAGCGTACCCACCATGTACTGTGCCACGCGCTTTTTCATCAGCGCGCTCTGGCTGTGGGTGAAGGTATGCAGCACGTGGCGCCGCGCACCGGTGAAGGTGCCCATGTAGCTCGGGGTGAGCTTGCGCTTCATCGCATCCTTCACCTCGTCGATGCTGAAACCCGCGTACACCGGCACGGTGGGTTGCTCGTCGGTGAAGAGGATCCAGTCGCGCAGCTTTTTGGGCAGCTTGCGCCAGGGCACGTCCACGTCGTGGCCCAGGGTGGTGAGGATGTCGCGCAGGTTCTGCCCCTGCCATGCCAGGGGCCACGCGGCCACCGCGCGCTCGCGGATGGTCAGCGAATCGTCGGGCACCATCGATTGCTCCGTCACCTCGTACACCCTGCCCTGGCCATGGCAGTGCGGGCAGGCGCCCTGCGGGGTGTTGGGCGAAAAGTCCTCGGCATACAGCATGGGCTGGCCGGCGGGGTAGCGGCCGGCGCGCGAGTACAGCATGCGCAGCGGGCTCGATATCGCCGTGACGCTGCCCACCGAAGAACGCGTGCTGGGCGTACCGCGCTGCTGCTGCAGTGCCACGGCGGGCGGCAGCCCGTCGATGCTGTCCACCTGAGGCACGCCGGCCTGCACGATGAGGCGCCGCGCATAGGGCGCCACCGATTCGAGGTAGCGCCGCTGGGCCTCGGCGAACAGCGTGCCGAAGGCCAGGGACGACTTGCCCGACCCCGAGACGCCGGTGAACACCACCAGCGCATCGCGCGGGATGTCCACGTCCACATCTTTCAGGTTGTGCTCGCGGGCGCCGCGCACGCGGACCATGCCACGGGGCGGGGATGTAGAAGCTTGGTCAGGGGAGACAGGAGGCATCGGGGCACGGCGCGAGGCCGGGGAAATCGGGGGCATCGGGGGGTTATCCTAACGGGGACCGGCGGACCCTATTGCGGTGCTGCTCGGCCAGCACCTGCGCCCTGCACCCTTCGCCCCGAAGCGCCTGGCCTGGCCTGGCTCAGCGCACGGCGGCACCTTTGAGTTCCTTCAACAGCAGCACCACCTGGTTGGACGCGTGGCGGCAACTGCTGCCCAGCACCCTGAGCGACTGCTGCTGCTCGCCCGCCTGGAACAAGGTAACCACGGCAGCCGCCTGCTGATGAAAGTATTGGTGCCGGGCCACCAGCATGGCAAAAACCGTGTGCTGCCCGTAACGCGCGTGTCCGGTTCCAAACAGCCAGCGGCCCAGGTCACACCGATGGTCCTGGCAGATCAGCTCCGGCCGCATCACCTCGGACGTGCGGCCATGGGCCATGTCCTCCAGGCGGGTGCGCCAGCGCTCGTGGATGGCGATGTATGCGTCGATGTCCATCTCCAGGGTGAAGTGGTCGGCAACCTCGTCGTCCAGCACAAGTTCGCTGGCGTTGTCCTCCGGGTCCCAGGCTGCTTCAGGGCTGGATCGGACTCGCTCACGGACCCTGAGCAACCGAGTGAAAAATCCCATCTTCATTCCTCTTTGTTCCGCCATTGAGCGGCCATCCCCATACGTTGTCCATGCGTGCCTGCCGGATCAGCCCCGGATCGGCGGCGACGCATGGATGCTGAATGAAGCGGCCACCGAAATCCATAACCCAAATGATCTAGCCCCGCTGTCCCTCGCCAGCCAAACTGGATTCAGCCCCGCACCGCCCCGTGCAGATCGAGTGCGTTGTCCGTCGCGGCGCCGCGGGCCGTGTTGTCGAAGATGCACCACACGCTGCCCGCCTCGCGCGTGGCCGCCTGCAGCCGCAGCGCCAGGGCTTGGATCAGCGCGGCGTCGTAGGCCGAGTAGTACACGCGGGGCGAGCCGTGCAGCCGGCAATAGACCAGCCCGGGCCAGCCGCCGGGTGCCCGCCCACGGTCGTGCAGCACCGGGTCGGCCAGTACGCGGGCGACCCGCCAGTGGGCCAGCAGTGCATCCCCTTCGGCCGTGAACCAGCTGGCATGGCGCGGTTCGACGGCAATGCCGCCCCCGGCATGCCGGCGCCGCAGGCTGCCCAGGAACGCATCGGCCACCGCAATGTCGAGCGACAGGCTGGGCGGCAGCTGGACCAGCAGGCAGCCCAGGCGGGTACCCAGGCCCTCCGCCTGGTCCAGAAAGGCCTGCAGCAAGGGCTCGGTGTCCTTCAGGCGCGCCGTGTGCGTGATGCTGCGCGGCAGCTTGGCGCAAAAGCGGAACGCGGGCGGCGTGGCCGCAGCCCAGCGTTCGTACGTGCTGCGCTGGTGCGACCGGTAGAACGACGAGTTGATCTCGACAGCCGGCAGGTGCTGTGCATAGCGCTCCAGATGGGAGCCAGCAGGGCCTGCCGAGGCAAACCGGTGCTGACTGGCACGCGGCAGGCCCCAGCCCGCGGTGCCGATCATCAGGGGTGCAACGGCGGTGTCGCTCGGATGTGCAGGGCTGTGGGCCACCCCTGCGGGCGTCAGCATGGGGCGGCAGACGCTCGCATGCCCTGCGAGCCGGCGCCGCTGTGTGCGTAGGGGCGCCATGCATGCAATGGCTGGGCCAAGCGGTCCGCCACCACCCTCAGCACAGCTGGGTTCCAGGGCATGCCGCAATGGCTGCCCTCGATTTCGATGGATTCGGCGCGTCCGGCTCGCTTCATGTCTCTGCATGCCTGCCAGGCGACCACGCCATCGGTCCTGCTGTAGATTGACGTGGTAGGCACTGGCGGGGCCGTGCGCAGCTGTCCAATCAGTTTGGAGTCGGCCGGGGGCGTGCTGCCATTGAGCAGGCGGTACACCAGTCCCACGTTGGTGTGTTCGGCGGCGCCCGCAACCGGCGTCCCGATGGTGATCACCTGGCGCACGCGTGAGCGCAGGCGCTTGGCCACTTCGCGCGCATAGATGCCACCCAGGCTCCAGCCAATCAGGCTGATGGGCGCGGCATGGCCGGCGGTTCGCGCTTGCACGTCCTGCGCCAGCGTGTCGAGCCAGGCATCGATCTCACCCTTGGGGCCGGTATTGAGCCCCTGCCCCCAGTCGAAACAGCGGTAACCCAGGCGCTCGCAGAACGAACGCAAGGGCCGCGTCACCAGCCCATTGGTGGCCAGACCGGGAAACACGACGACGGCATGCCGATCACCCTGGGGCAAGGCGGCTTCGCGCATCACCTGGTGCTGCGCAAACTCCCATCCGGCGCGCACGGGCTCAAGCGCCAGCAGTGCGTACGAAGGGGGGCGAATGGGCGAGTTCGATGGCGATCTGCTGGGCATGGAGGGCTCCGATAAGGCTGGCCTCCATGGTGCCGTCACGGGCTCTGGCGCCGTGCAGCACTTCGCCCCAAGCTCGGGTCGGCGCTGTCTTACGCGCTCCAGCCTACTGGATCAGGTTGTTCTTGAGCGCGTAGTAGGTCAGGTCGCTGTTGGAGTCGAGGTGCAGCTTTTCCATCAGGCGGGTGCGGTAGGTGCTCACGGTCTTTACGCTCAGCGACAGGTCTTCGGCGATGTCGCCGACGTTGGCGCCCTGGGCCAGCTTGAGGAACACCTGGAACTCGCGCTCCGACAGGTGCTCGTGCGGGGGCCGCTCACCCGGGCGGTTGAGCTGCTGGGCCAGCAGCTCGGCCACGGTCGGCGTGAGGTAGCGCTTGCCCAGCGCGATGACGCGGATCGCCTCGACAATGTCGGCGGGCTTGCAATCCTTGTTGAGGTAGCCGCTGGCCCCCTGGCGGATGAGGTTGATGGCGTAGTGCTCCTCGGGGTAGCCGCTGAGGATGAGGATGCCCATGTCCGGCGCCTTGGCGCGCAGCATGGACATGGCATCGAGCCCGCTCTGCCCGGGCATGGCCAGGTCCATCACCAGCACGTCGATGTCATGCTCGCGGATGAGGTCGATGGCCTCGCGCCCGTTGGAGGCTTCGCCCTCCACCCGCAGATCCACATGGTCGGCCAGGAACTGGCGCAGGCCTGCACGAACAATTTTGTGGTCATCCACGATGCCGATCTTGATCATTGCGTCTTCTTCTTTGGTTAATGAAAAACTGGTGTAAGTACCGTCAATTCCTGGCTGCATCCTTGGGCACATACGCCAGCAGGCGCATCGCACCCGACAGGGACACGGCCGCCGCCGCATAGCCGTCCCAGGGCGCATTGCCCTGGCGCAGGCGCTCGCCCACCGTACGCACCGTCCAGTGCGCGCCGCTGGTGAGCTGGCCCAGTTCGGACCAGGACACCGGCACCGAGATGCCCATGCCCTCGCGTGAGCGCGCGGACCAGGCGCTCACCGTGGTCGCCCCGCGCCCGTTGCGCAGGTAGTCCACAAAGATCTTGCCCACCCGGTTGCGCGGGCCGCTCTTGGCGACAAAGCGCGCCGGGATGGTCTCGGCCAGGTGCTGCACCACGGCTTGCGAGAAGCCCTTGACCGCATCCCAACCCTGCAGGCGTTTGAGGGGAACGACCACGTGCAGGCCCTTGCCGCCGCTGGTCTTGAGAAAGGCCGGCAGGTGCAGCTCCTGCAGCATCACCTGCACCAGTTGGGCCGCCTCCAGCACGTTGTCCCACGGCACGCCCTCGCCCGGGTCGAGGTCGAAGGTCATGCGGTCGGGCCGCTCGATGCGGTCCTTGCGCGCATTCCAGGTGTGGAACTCCAGAACGTTCATCTGCGCGGCCGACAGCAGCCCCTCGGGTTTGGCCACTTCGAGCAGCGGCGCATGGCCTTCGTCCAGAGCGGGGTCGAGCAGCGTGACGCCGTCCATGGCCCCCTTGTCCAGGTGCTTCTGGAAGAACAGCTCGCCGCCCACGCCATCGGGCGCGCGCACCAGCGAGACGGGCCGGCCCTTGAGGTGCTCCATCATCAGCGGCGCCACGGTGGCGTAGTAGCGCACCAGTTCGATCTTGGTGATACCGGTGGAAGGGTCGATCACGCGGTCGGGGTGCGAGATTCGCAGCGAGTCGGGCAGCGCATCGGATGCCTTGGCAACACCAGCCTTGCGGGCCGGTTTCTTCTTTTTGTCGATGGCTTCCATGGCCTGCGGCTTCTCCTGCGCGATGGTCCGGGCCGGCTTGTCCGCGCGCAGGCCGTGGAATACGGAGTGCCGGATGCGCCCTTCCTTGGTCCACTCGGCAAACGACACCTCGGCAATCAGGCGCGGCTTGACCCAGTGGGCCTTTCTGCCGACGGCAGTGCCCTCGGGGAACGGGCTCTTGGCTGTGGTCAGCGCGGTGAGCCTGGTGTGCAGCTCCTGCAGCGTGCGTTCGGTGAAACCCGTGCCCACATTGCCCGCGTAGCGCAGCGCACCATCGTCGCCATGCACGCCGAGCAGCAGCGAGCCGATGCCGGTGCGCGAGCCCTGCCGGTCGGTGTAGCCGCAGACCACGAACTCCTGCCGATGGCTGCACTTGAGCTTGATCCAGTCGGCATTGCGCCGGGAGGCATAGGCCGCCGACTTGCGCTTGCCGATCACGCCCTCGAAGCCCAGGTGGCAGGCCGACGACACCAGGTCGGAAGGTTTGGCTTCGAAGCTTTCGCTGAAGCGCACGCGGTCGTTGGCCACTTGCTCCACCAGGGCGCGCAGCATCTCGCGGCGCTCCACCACGGGCAGGCCACGCAGGTCGTGCCCATCGGCATAGGGCAGATCGAACGCGTAGTACACCAGGTCCTTGGCCACGCTGGCGTCAAAGGCGTTCTGCAGGGCCTGGAAGTCGGGCGTGCCGTGTGCGTCCAGGGCCACCACCTCGCCGTCGAGCCAGCCAGACGAAAGGGGTAGCTCGCCGATGGCCTTGACCAGTTGGGGCATGCGGTGCGTCCAGTCGTTGCCGTTGCGCGTGAACAGGCGCACCGAGCGGTTGTGCACCCGGGCCAGCAGGCGGTAGCCGTCGAACTTGAGCTCCCAAAGCCAGTCCGTGGTGTCCGCTGGCGGCTTGTCCACCAGCGTGGCCAGCTGCGGCGCCAGGGTGTCGGGCAGCGGCACCTTGGCGAGCTTGGCGGCTTTGGCCTGCACCACGGCACCACGCGCAATGCCTGCGGGCCGGGGCGGTGCCAGGGGCGCCAGCGAGGCCACGCTGTCGGGCATTTCCTCCACCACACTGAACTCTGCAGCCGGCCGCTCGAAATCGTCGTGCTCCTTGATCAGCAGCCACGGGGGCTGCCGTTCATCGCTTTTGCCACCCTTGCCGTGCATGCGCACCAGCGTCCAGTGGCCCTTGAGCTTGTGGCCATGCAGTTCGAACTTGAGCTTGCCCTTGCGGTAGCCCTCGGCCGCATCGCCCAAGGGCACCCAGTAGCCCCGGTCCCAGACGATGACCTTGCCGGCGCCGTACTGCTTGGGGGGTATCTGGCCCTCGAACGTGTTGTACGAGATGGGGTGGTCTTCCACCTGCACGGCCATGCGCTTGTCGGACGGGTCCAGGCTCGGGCCCTTGGGCACGGCCCAGCTCTTCATGCTGCCGTCGAGCTCCAGACGCAGGTCGTAGTGCAGGCGGCTGGCCCAGTGCTTCTGGATCACGTACTGCAGCGCCTCCCCACCCGGCGCCCCGCCATCGGCTGGCTCGGGCGTGATGGCAAAGTTGCGCTTTTGCTTGTACAGGGCAAGGGAGTCGGCCATGGGGTGGTCTTTCGCCATCTCTTTCGCCATACCTCAGGCCGCCCGGCGCGCCAGGGTCTTCTTGGCGGGCGCCTTCTTCGCCGGGGCCTTGGCGGCGGCCTTTTTTGCAGGCAGCTTCTTCGCCGCAGTCTTCTTCGCTGCGGGCAAGGGCGTGACCGATGCCGGCTTGCCCTTGGCCTGTACCGCAGTTGCCTTGCCGCCCTTGCCCTCCAGGCTGCGCTTGAGCAGCGCGGTCAGGTCCAGCACGTCGGCGCCGGCCGGGGCGCTTTCCTTGCCACTGTCGACCTTGACCACGGCTGCGGTCTCGCCCGAGGCCACCTTGGTCTCCACGAGCTTGTGGATCTCCTGCGCGAAGGAATTGCGAAAGCTGTCGGCATCCCAGGCCTGCGTCATGTCCTCGATGAGTTGCAGCGCCATGTCCATTTCGGCCGGCTTGATGCCAGCGGCCTTGGCGTCGAGGGGAGGCAGGTTCAGCTGCTCGAACGAACGGATCTCGCCACCCCAGCGCAGCAGGTTCAGGACCAGCGCGCGCCCACAGGGGATCAGCACCGCCAGGTGCTGCTTGGACTGGATGACCACCTTGGCCACGCCCACCTTGTTGCTTTGGCGCAGGGCCTCGCGCAGCAGCGCATAGACCTTCTCGCCGCGCTTGAGCGGGGCCGTGTAGTAGGGCCGCTCCAGGTAGACGAAGGGAATCTCGTCGGCATCGAGAAAGGTCTCGATCTCGATGGTCTGCGTGATCTTGGGGTAGGCGGCCGCGATCTCTTCGGGCGTGAGCACCACGTAGTGCCCGTCCTCGTATTCGATGCCCTTGACGATGTCGGCCGTGGCGATCTCCTTGCCCGTGACCTTGTTCACGCGCTTGTAGCCCACGGGCTCCATGGAGCGCTTGTCGAGCCAGTCGAAGTCGATGCCCGAGCTCGCCGTGGCCGAGTACAGCCCCACGGGAATGTGCACCAGTCCAAAGCTGATGGCCCCCTTCCACATCGTGCGGGTGGAAGTCGGTGCCTTGCCTGCGTCCTCTTTGTCCTGGGCCATCGCAATGCCCCTCAGCGGGCGTGGCTCAGGTACTCGCGCACCTTGTCGGCCGAGGAGCCGACGGCCGCCACGGCCTCGCGCAGCTGCGCCTCGGTAACGCCCAGGCTGTTGGTCCAGTCGCGCACTTCGTAGTGCTCGGCGAGGCTGATGAAATGGCGGTCTTGGGCGGTCTTGCTGTGGTCGTCGCTCATGGCGTGGTTCCTTCTCAGAGGGTGCTCTGGAAATTACCACCCGCCTCAGGACGGCCTTGTAGGACAGCAGCCGATCCACCCCCCGGCGAAATGCCCGGCCTGGGCGTCAGGGGGTCTGCAGACGTATGTGCAAGTGAGGCCCGGCCGTCAGGTCAAAGACATCGGCCCGGGCCAGATCGGGGCAGTGGTGGAACTGCGCTTCGACGAAGTCCGCCGTGAGCTGGCTGGCAACGGCTTCGAGCAAGGCCTGGACAGTGGCCAGCCCGCCGCCCGCGACTCCGCTGCCCTCCAGCGTATAGCTGTAGCGGCCCTGCCGGTGCGTGACGAGTGCCAACGCGATCAGGTGGCCCTCGGTGTCGCCCGCGTAGACGCGCCCTCCAGGGAAAAAGAGGGTGTAGCAGCGCACTTTCTGCAGCTGGTCCTGACCGGGCGGGTGGGCGATGGTGACCTCCGATGAGATGGGCGGATGGCAAATCAGCGTTGGCTGCCACGGCAGCTGGCTTGGCAAATTCTGCAGCCTGAACCGCATGCGCGCAAGAGTCAGGGCCAGCCCGCGCAGTGCAATCCGGCCGTGTCCTACAGAGCCATGCCTGCGGATTTCCTACGATGTTTACGTCCGGTCACGTTCGCCGTGGCCTGTGCCTGCAGGGACATTGCAGGTCCCAGTACCGGAGGGTTTCCATTGCAGCCCACTCCATCCCATCTATTCTTGATCGCGCACCGATGGCAGCCACCAGAAACAAGAAGAATGCTCCTGCTGAAACGTCTGCAGGCATCGCGAAGTCGCCCACCGGCATTGCAGGCCTCGATGAAATCACCGAAGGTGGACTGCCCGCCGGCCGCCCTACCCTGGTGTGCGGCGCAGCGGGCTGCGGCAAGACCATGCTGGCGGCGGAGTTCCTCGTCAAGGGCGCCACGGAGTATGCAGAGCCTGGCGTCTTCATGATGTTCGAGGAGTCGACCGAGGAGCTGGTAGAGAACATGCGCTCGCTGGGCTTCGACCTTGACCAGTTGCAGCAGCAAAAGAAGCTGGCGCTGGACTTCGTGCGCGTAGAGCGCAGCGAGATCGAGGAGACCGGCGAATACGATCTGGAGGGCCTGTTCATCCGCCTAGGCTACGCCATCGATTCGATCGGTGCCAAGCGCGTGGTGCTGGACACCGTGGAGGCATTGTTTGCCGGCGTGCCCAACCACGCCATCCTGCGCGCCGAGTTGCGCCGCCTGTTCCGCTGGCTCAAGGACAAGGGCGTCACGGCCATCATCACCGCCGAGCGCGGCGAGAGCGCCTTCACCCGCTATGGGCTGGAGGAGTACGTGGCCGACTGCGTGATACTGCTGGACCACCGCATCGAAGACCAGGTCTCCACCCGCCGCCTGCGCGTGGTGAAGTACCGTGGCTCGGCCCATGGCACCAACGAATACCCGTTTTTGATCGGCAGGCATGGTATCTCTGTGCTGCCCATCACCTCGATGGCATTGAACCACCAGGCATCGCGCGAGCGCATGTCCACGGGCATTGGCGGGCTCGATGAAATGCTGGGTGGCCAGGGGATCTACCGTGGCAGCAGCCTGCTGGTGTCGGGCGCGCCCGGCACGGGCAAGAGCAGCATGGCCGCCAGCTTCGTCGATGCGGCCTGCGCGCGCGGGGAGAAGGCCATCCTTTTCACCTACGAAGAGTCCGAGAGCCAGCTGCTGCGCAACATGGAGTCCATCGGCCTGAAGCTGCGCCGCTGGGTGGACAAGGGCCTGCTCAAGATCGAATCCACCCGCCCCACCCTGCAGGGGCTGGAGCAGCACCTGGCCCATGTGTACGACCTGGTGCGCGACTTGCATCCGCAAGTGGTGGCGGTGGACCCGATCAGCAACCTAACCGCGCAGAAAGATGATTCGGGCCTCAAGCTCACGCTGATGCGGCTCATCGACTTCCTCAAGACCGAGGGCACGACGGCGCTGCTCACCAGCCTCACGGCCGATGCGGCGCCCTTGCCGGTCGCCACGTCGGAAGTCGGAGTGTCCTCGCTCATGGACAGCTGGCTGCTGCTGGCCAACGTGGCCGTCAACGGCGAGCGCACGCGCACGCTGCAGGTGCTCAAGTCGCGCGGCATGCCGCACTCCAACCAGGTGCGCGAATTCGTCTTCTCCGACACGGGCGTGGACCTGGTGGACGTGTACCTCTATGGCGACCAGGTGCTCACCGGCACCGCACGCGTCGCGCATGAGGCGCAGGTGCTGGCCGCCAACGACCTGCGCGGGCGCGACCACGAGCGCCGCCTGCGCGACCTGGCCAACCGCCGCAAGGCCCTGGACGCTCAGATCGCGGCCTTGAACACAGAGGCACTGGAGCGGGCCGGCGAGGTGGAGTTCGCCATCGAGCGCGAAACCATGGAGGCCCTGGGCGCGCAGGAGCGTGCCCGCAGCATTGCGGCCAAGCGCGGTACCGCCAGCACCGGCGGCAAGGTCGCGCCTCAACCCGCGTCGCCCAAAGGATGATCGATATGGCAACCCCCTCCACCCTGCGCGAAAGGCCCACCGCCGAGCCGCTCAAACCCGAGTGGCAGCTCAGGCTCTACGTGGCCGGCTCCACCCCCCGCTCCAATGCCGCGCTGGACAACCTCAAGCGCCTGTGCGAGACGCATCTGGCCGGGCGCTACAGTATCGAAGTCGTGGATCTGCTGCTCAACCCGCAACTGGCGGCGGGCGATCAGATCCTGGCCGTACCCACCCTGGTGCGCAAGTTCCCCGAGCCGATCCGCAAGATCATCGGCGACCTGTCGAACGAGGAACGTGTACTCGTCGGGCTCGATGTGAAGCCCCTCGTTTGAACCCCATGGCACCTACCGAAACCCGCCATGCCCAGCACGAACAGCCCGCCGAGGTTTCGCAGCCCAACGACTACCGGCTCTACGTGAGCATGGCCTCGCCGATCTCGCTGCGTGCCATCGCCAACGCGCGCCGCATTCTGCAGGAGGCCTATCCCGGCACGCACCTGCTCACGGTGCTGAACATCGCCGAACATGTGGATCTGGCGCGTGCCGACCAGATCATCGTCTCGCCCACCTTGCTGCGCCTGGCGCCGCTGCCGCAGCGCCGCTTCATCGGCGACCTGTCGGACCTGAACCGGCTGCGCAGGGCCTTCGGCATACTGCCGGCGCAGGGGGCCGCATGACAGCAAACGGATTCGACCCCGCCCCGAGCCTGGCCGGAGAGACCGCCCTTGCCGCCGAGAACGCCTCGCTCAGGCTGCGGCTGCAGGAGTTGGAAGAAACGCTGCATGCCATCCACACCGGCGATGTGGATGCGCTTGTCGTCAACAACGCCATCTACACGCTGGAGAGTGCACACGCGGCCACCGACCAGCTGCGCCAGGACGTGCTGGGCCAGATGGAGGACGCCGTCTTCGCCTTCGACCAGGATGGGCTGGTGATGTACATCAACGCCGCCGCAGAGCGGCTCTATGGCGTGCGGTCCTCCGATGTGCTGGGCCAGCCCCGGCAGTTCATCTTTACCGAGATGCCTGGCATGGGCGAACCGGATGTGTCACCTGCCGCACCAGGGGCGCTGGCCACCCTGGGCACCCTGCACCGTTTGAACGATGGCCGGCTGATCGATGTGGAGGCCGTGGTTTCGCCCCTGCTCGGCCCACTGGGCCGGCCCCTGGGTTCGCTGGCCGTGGTGCGCGACATCACCCAGCGCCGGCGCGCTGAGCACTGGCGCAACCTGCTGGCGCGCCTGCCGGAGCGTCTGCGCGAGGTGGGCGACCTGCCAGGCATGGCGCAGGAGGGGGCGCGCCTGCTGGGCGAGACACTGCGCCTGGCGCGCGTGTGCTACGGCACCATCGACGACACGGGCGAGCTGTGCACCATCGACCAGGACTGGTGCGCCCACGGCCTGGCCACGCTGGCTGGCACCTGGCGCATGCACGACCTGGGCTCCTGCGCCGATGGTCTTTGGCACGGAGAACCCCTGGTGGTTGCCGACACCGGGGCCGACCCGGAGCGCTACCCAGAAGGCACACTCGATACCCAGGGCGTGCGCGCCCTGCTGAGCGTGCCGCTGATCGAGCAGGGCAAGCTCGTGGCCATCCTGTTCCTGCACCATGCGGACGCGCGCCACTGGACAGCCGATGAAATCGACTTCGTGCGCGAGTTTGCCGAGCGCATCCGCTCCGTCTGCGAACGGGTGCGCAGCGCCAATGCCCTGGCGCTCAGCGAGGCGCGGCTGCGCGATGTGAATGAAAACCTGGAAGCCACCGTGGCGGCGCGCACGGGCGAGCTGATGGCGGTTGAAGAGGCACTGCGCCAGTCGCAGAAGATGGAGGCCGTGGGCCAGCTCACGGGCGGCATTGCGCACGATTTCAACAACCTGCTGGGCGCTGTGAGCGCCAGCCTGCAGGTGCTCAAGGTGCGCATGCGCCAGGGCAAGCTCGACCAGGCCGAACGCTACATCGGCATGGGCCAGGACTCGGTCAAGCGCGCCGCCGCGCTGACCCAGCGCCTGCTGGCCTTTGCCCGGCGCCAGACACTGGACCCCAGGGCCACCGACCTCAACCGGCTGGTGGCAGGGCTCGAAGAACTGGTGCGCCGCACCGTGGGGCCGGACGTGCAGGTCGAGTGCACGGCCGCCGAGGGCCTGTGGACCACCCGGGTGGACCCCTCGCAGCTGGAAAACTCGCTGCTCAACCTGTGCATCAACGCGCGCGACGCCATGCTGCCCGGCGGCGGGCACCTGGCCATAGTCACCGCCAACATCGCGGCCACGGACACCGTGCTGCGCAGCCTGGGCCTGCCTGCGGCAGACTACGTGTGCCTGTCTGTCACCGACACCGGCTCGGGCATGCCGGCCGAGCTGATCGAGCAGATCTTCGACCCCTTCTTCACCACCAAGCCCACCGGCCAGGGCACCGGCCTGGGCCTGTCGATGGTGTATGGCTTCGTGCGCCAGTCGGGCGGCCACGTGCGCGTGCAGTCCGAAGTCGGCGTGGGCACCACCATGCGCCTGTACCTGCCGCGCCATGACGGCCAGGTTCTGGAAGACGCGGCCGATGGCCCTGCCGACACCGTGCAGCAGGGCGAGGGCGAGACCCTTCTGGTGGTGGAGGACGAAAGCACCATCCGCACCTTGACGGTGGAGGTGCTCAAGGACGCCGACTACGTGGTGGTCGAGGCCCACGACGGCCCGAGCGCCCTGCGCACCCTGCAAGCCATGCGCCGCGTGGACCTGCTGATCACCGACGTGGGCCTGCCCGGCGGCCTCAACGGCCGCCAGGTGGCAGACGCAGCCCGCCAGGACCGGCCCGAATTGAAAGTGCTGTTCATCACCGGCTTCGCCCAGAACGCCGCCGTGGGCAATGGCCTGCTCGATGCCGGCATGGAGGTCATGACCAAGCCCTTCGAGCTCACGGCACTGGCCAGGAAGGTGCGCGACATGATGGATGGGCAGACCGACCGCACGCGGCCGGCCGCGCCCCAGTGAACCGCATGATCCGGCGCCCTTTGCTGCAGGGCGAGGGCACTCAGATCGGTTTCTGATCGTCTCCGTCTTCAGTCTTGAGCAGGCCGCGGATGTTCATGGCCGCCAGGCAGACCTGCAGCGCGATCAACGCGATGGCGTGGGAGTACAGGCCCCAGGCTACCCATAGCACATTGCTGGCCAAGAACACCCAGAACCCGATGTTGCGGCGCGCGGACGCGTTGGACCCCACCAGCCAGGCCGCCAGCACCGACGCCGCAAATGCGGGCCACTGCGCCCAGTCCAGCCAATCGTTCATGGGGTGCTCGCCTTGCGCCGGTTTAGAGAATGGCGGGCAGCACGGCCAGTGCACCGCCCAGCTGCAGCAGCGTGGCGCCAAAGCCGGCCGGTGCACGAAACTGCTTGCGCGCACTGGTCGTCACGCGGGTGGCTGCGGTCCAGGCAATGGACAGGCCGCGTTCCTGCAGCCGATGCACCAGAGCAACGTCCTCACCGGTGGCCAGAGACTCAAAGCCGCCCACCTCCCTGTAGGCCTGCGCCGTGACACCGATATTGGCCCCGTGGATGTGGCGGTGGCCATCACAGTCCTGGTACAGCGCATCGAACTGCTCGCGGACCCCGTCGCCATGCGCTCCCCAGTCGCGCACCTGCACTGTGCCGCACACTGCATCGGCCTGCTGGCAAAGCTGCTGTGCAATCCAGTTGGGCGCCACCTCGCTGTCGGCATCGGTAAAGGCCAGCCAGCGCGCGCCGGCCGCCAGTGCCAGCTGGGCGCCGATGGCGCGGGCCGCGCCTACATTGCGTGCGTGGCAGACCACGGTGCGCACACCCAGCCCGGCTGCAATGGTCTGCGTTGCGTCGCTGCAATCGTCCAGCACCACGATCAGGAGCACGCGCTCGCCCGCCAGATCGGGGCAAGCCGAGGCGGCGGTGAGTGATTGAAGGCAGGCCGCGATGTGGTCTTCTTCGTTGTGCGCGGGGACGATGACGGCGATCATGCCCAGCCTCTGGCTCGCGAAGCCCGGGGCACCGTGACGGCGGCACCGCACATCATTCCGAGGAATCGGGCGAACCGGCCGTTGCCAGCGTTGTGTCTGGCGCCGCGTTCGCCTGCACCTGTGCGCCCTTGCTCTGCCAGAAACCAGGGTCCATGCTGTTGGCCAGCACCATGGCCAGCACGACCAGGGCGGTAGCCACTTCTGCATACAGCAGGCCACGGCTTTCCCAAGGAGACACGGGTTGGGGGAACTCGCCGGCAGGGCCGTGGGAAGTGCGAGCAGGCGGAGTTTGGGTGGTCACGGAATGCTCCTGGTAGTAGGTAGCCAAAAGTAATCGTTGGCAGGCGTGGGGCTTGTCGGACAGCATCCCAAAGCAGTGTCGTGCCACCGCAAATCTCCCAGTGGAATGTTCCCGAAACTGTCGGTGAAGGAACCGGGCATTCGTCCCACAGCACAGCCCGCCCGGTGCCGACCAGGCCCTGCACGCATACCCGCCAGAGTAGGAAGATCTCCAAACAAGGCCTCCTGCATGTCCGTCCCCACTGTCCGCCAGATCGTTCCCAACCCGGTTGTCACGGTTTCCGCGCTCTCCGAGGCCTTGCCTGCGCTAGCGGCGTTGCCGGTTGCGGCCCAGTTGCGGCAACTGGTGGGCATGGGCCTGGCCCGGTTACCGCAGCCTGGCAAGGGCAACACTTTGCAGCGTTGGCAGGCGCTCAGCCGTGTAGCGCAGCACAGCCTTTCGCTGGCCAAGCTGTACGAAGGGCACACCGATGCGCTGGCCATCCAGCATGAACTGGGTCACGCCCCCATTCAGACGAACGCTACATGGGCCGTCTGGGCCGCCGAAGGGGCGGGCCAGATGGCACGGATCAGCCCGCCAGGCAACGGCCGGCAGGTCACGCTGTCCGGCACCAAGGCCTGGTGCTCCGGTGCGCAGGGCGTGAGCCACGCCCTGCTCACCGCCTGGCTTGAAGGGCAGGACCAGAGCCAGCTGGTGGCGGTGGATCTGTCACACCCCAGCATTCACATGAACACCGACGCCTGGCAGGCTGTGGGAATGGCCGACACCCTGAGCGCGGAAGTCGCCTTCGATGGCACGCCCGCCACCCTGGTGGGAGACCCTGGCGACTACCTGCAACGGCCCGGTTTCTGGCACGGGGGCGCGGGCATCGCAGCCTGTTGGCATGGCGGCACGCTGGCCGTGGCCGAGGCGCTGTACCAAGGCATGCGGGCGGCCTCACCCGAGCACTCGGCGTTTGCGTCCCGCTGCGCAGCATTCGGCAAGGTGGACAGGGTGCTCGCGGGCCTTGCGGCCCTGTTGCGCGAGAGCGCCGACTGGATCGATGCACATCCGCATGCAGACGCCATGGCCGTGGCCCTGCGTTTGCGCCAGGCCGCCGAGGCAGGCGCCCATTGCGTGCTGGAGGAAACCGGGCGCGCGCTGGGCGCCACGCCCTACTGCCGCGACGCCGCCTTTGCCCGCGCGGCGGCAGACCTGCCGGTCTTCATTCGGCAGAGCCATGGCGCGCGCGACGACGCAGCCCTGGCAAACGCCGTGCTGGCGCAGGAGCACTACCCATGGGCACTGTGAGCCCCGCCGCCACGGTGGATGGGCGGGACCCTGCCACCCGCTTCATCAGCTCCCCGCGCGCGGCCTCGCGGTTCTGGGAGTCCTGGCTACGGGAACAAGGCATTCCGCGTCTGCCCGCCAGGCAGTTGGTGGGCCAGCACCAGCGCCTTGTGGTGGTAGCGCCGCACCCGGACGACGAGATTCTGGCCTGTGGCGCCCTGCTCTACGCCCACCTGGCGCAGGGCGGCACCTGCCTGCTGGTAGCGGTCACCGAC
Organism: Acidovorax sp. LjRoot66; assembly: GCF_964253305.1. Taxonomy (NCBI): domain Bacteria; kingdom Pseudomonadati; phylum Pseudomonadota; class Betaproteobacteria; order Burkholderiales; family Comamonadaceae; genus Acidovorax; species Acidovorax sp. LjRoot66. The sequence continues at coordinate 3,760,086 of NZ_CAXUQU020000001.1, read as the reverse complement.
GGCGAGGCCAGCACGGCAGGGGCTCCCGGGCACGATCCATTGGCCCTTGCCAGTCAACGCAGGAAGGAAAGTGCCGCGGGGCTGAAGCGCCTGGGAGTGGCCGAGCCAGACGTCGTGCGGCTCGGTCTGCCCGACGGAGGGTTGCAGGATCACACGGAAGATCTGCGAGCCCAGGTGGCGCACCTGGTACGGCCCGGGGACGTGGTGCTCACCACCTGGCGCCGCGACGGGCACCCGGACCACGAAGCCTGTGGAAACGCCTGTGCTGCGGCATGCGACACCAACGCAGCCACCCTGCTCGAGGCGCCCGTATGGATGTGGCACTGGGCCGAGCCCTGGGACCCGCAGGTGGATTGGACCCGGCTCACGGGTGTGGGTGTGGACAACGACACCGTAGCCCGCAAACTCCATGCACTGGCCGCGCACCGCTCTCAGCTCACGTCGCGCTCCCCTGCCCTGCCTCCGGTGCTGGATTCCGCCCTCATCGAGCGCGCTGGTTGGGACACCGAATACTTCTTCGCACCATGACTGCACCCGCACCGCAAAACCTGTTCGATCCCCTGTTCGCCCGGGGACCCGATCCCTGGCATTTCGAGAGCAGTTGGTACGAGGCACGCAAGCGCGACATGCTGCTAGCCAGCCTGCCACGCCCGCGCTATGCATCGGCGTTTGAGCCGGGCTGTGCGAGCGGCTTTATTTCGGAGCACCTGGCGCAGCGCTGCGACCGGCTGCTGGCCTGGGACGGGGCACACCGTGCAGTGGACTATGCGGCCCAGAGGCTGAGGCCCTATGCGCACGCTCAGGCAGCGCACGGCTGGGTACCGGACCATTGGCCTGAGGGCCGTTTCGACCTTATCGTGCTCAGCGAACTGCTGTACTACCTGAAGGAGGACGACATCGAGCGCCTGGCGCAACGCTGCCGCACCACTTTGCTGGCTACAGGGCCAGAAGCCATCGTCGTCGCCTGCCATTGGCTCCAGCCGTTCAAGGACTTTCCGCTGGGCGGGGCCCGCGTGCACGAAATCTTGCACCAGCACTTGCAGATTCCGCGCGTGGCGCAGTGGCGTGACGCAGACTTTGGCCTGGAGATATGGTCCAGCGACCCGCTGAGCGTGGCCCAGCGCGAAGGGCGCAGGGCCTGAGTAGCATTCAGGCCAGCGCCTGGAGCAACAGGTGCGGCTGCAAAGGCTTTCCCATGTGCTGGTCGAAACCGGCGGCAAGTGCGCGGTCACGGTCCTGTGGGCGTGCAAAGGCCGTGAGCGCAATGGCGCGCAGGCGCGGATGGCCCGCAGCAGCCTCCATCTCCCGGACCTTGGCGATCAGGTCATGGCCGTCGCGGCCGGGCAGACCAATGTCGCTCACGAACAGGTCGGGCCAGGCCTTGTCGAACTGGGCAATTGCAGTCTCGTAGCTGTCGGCCACGCGCACATTGGCGCCCTCGTCCGTGAGCACGATGCTGAGCATCTCGCTGGTGTCGGCGTTGTCGTCCACCACCAGGATGTCCTTGCCCTGCAGCAGGCGCACTTCACGGGCCTGCGGCGTGGCCTGGGCATCGTCATCGCCCGCCAGCGGTTCTTCATAGGCCACCAACAGCCGTGCAGTCATCGCCGTGCCCTGGCCGATCCCCGCGCTGCTGGCCGCAATGGTGCCGCCGTGCAGGTCCACCAGGTGCTTGACGATGGACAGGCCCAGCCCCAGGCCGCCATGGGAGCGGTTGCCTGGCGTGCCGCTCTGCGTGAAGCGCTGGAACAGGTAGGGCAAAAACCCCGCCTCGATACCTGCGCCGTGGTCCTGCACAACGAGGATGAGTTCGTCCGCTTCGCGCTTGAGACGCAGCTGCACCATGCCACCGCTTTCCGAGAACTTGATGGCATTGGTCACCAGGTTCCACACGATCTGCTGAAAGCGCGTGACGTCAAGCCAGGCAGGTTCATCCGTATCGTCGCAGGCCACTTCGAGGGTAATCTTCTTGGCCAGGGCCAGGTCGCGCAGGGCATCGAGCGAAATGCGCACCAGCTCCACCGGATTGGCCCACTCACGGTGCAGGCGCAGCTTGCCCGATGCAATGCGCGAGACGTCCAGGATGTCCGAGATGATGCGCCCCTGCGCCTTGGCACCGCGCTCGATGGCGTCGATGCCGCGCGCCAGCGTATCGGCGTTGGTGTTCGGGCGCTTGAGCATGTGCACCCAGCCGGTGATCAGTGTGAGCGGTGTGCGCAACTCGTGCGAGAGCACGGCCACGAAGTCGTCCTTGGTACGGCTGTGGCGCTCGGCCAGCACGCGCGCTGCCTGTTCGCGCTCGAGCAGTTCCTCGCGCCGGCGCTCGAAGTCGATGCGCTCGGACAGATCGGTTGCAATACCGATGCGGATGCCCGGCTCCACATGGTCCGACATGCCCCAGTCCAGCAGTATCTCCTTGCCGTCGCCGCGGATCAGCGGAAACTCACCCTGCCAGTTGACATCGGCCGAGCCCTGCATGCGCTCTTGCACGAAGTCCTGCCAAGGCGGCGGCGTAAGAGAGGTCACGGCCATGCCGATGAGGTCCATGCGGCTACGCTGCATCAATTTTTCGGCGGCCGGATTCACGTCGGCAAAGCGCCCCTCTGAATCGATGAGCATCATGGCCACGGGCGCCTGGTCGTAAATGGCGCGAAACCGCGTTTCGCTGCGCCGCAGGTCTTCCTCGGCCGTGCGCGCACGGATAAGGGCCTGCAGCGTAGCCACCATCAGCGGTGGCTCGGCAGGGTGCACCATATAGGCGTCGGCACCGGCATTGAGCCCTGCCACCTTGTGCTCGCTCTGCATGTAGGTGGCTGACAGGTGGATGATGGGCGTCAGCTGCGTGCGCGAATCCGCACGCAGCACCCGGCACACCTCGAATCCGTCCATGTCCGGCAGGTGCACGTCCAGCACTACCGCCGACACGTTGCGCTTGGCGGATTCAATGGCTGCGCCGCCCGTCGCCGCCTCTTCCGTCTGAAAGCCTGCGGCGCGAATGACCCGGGCTGTGGCGTAGCGGGTGACCGGGTTATCGTCCACCACCAACACCGTGTGCAGGCTTCGGTCGATCGTGGGCGAGATCATTTCTGATGTGGCCATGGTTCAGTCCGAAGTGGCTTTCTCGACCGGGTGCATCTGCACCGGCACAGTGACCGAGAACACCGAGCCCTTTCCCACCACGCTGGTAACCTCGACCGTCCCACCCAGCAGGGTGGCCAACTGCCTGGACAGCGCCAGCCCCAGCCCGGTACCGCGCAGGCGCTTCTGGATTGGCGCCTTGACCTGCGAGAAGTCATTGAACAGCGCAGGCAGGTTTTCCGCAGGGATGCCGATGCCCGTGTCGGCCACGGCAAAACGGATCATGCCCTCGCCCTCCAACCGAGCGGACACCCGCACCTCGCCCTGGGCAGTGAACTTGAGGGCGTTGGATATGAAATTGCGAAGGATCTGGGAGAGCTTGCGGTCATCCGTGTAGAGGCGTGTCAGCCCCACCGGCTCTTCGAACACCAGGTTCAGCGCCTCATTGTCCAGGATCGGCTTGAACATTCCGCGCAGCGCCGAGAACAGGTCCATCATTTCAAACCACTCGGGCGACACGTCGAGCCGGCCGGACTCGATCTTGGCCAGGTCGAGCAGGTCGTCGACCATGCTGGAGAACTCCTCACAGGTAGTCTGGATGAAGCGTACCTGGCGTTCCTGCTCCTCAGTCAACGGGCCGTCTACTCGATCGAGCAGCAGGCGCACCAGGCTCAGGGTGGCGCCGATGGGCGTGCGGAACTCGTGGCTCATGTACGACAGGAACCGGCTCTTGAGCTGGGTGGCGTGCTTGAGCTGCTCGGCCTGTTCGTCGAGTTCGGCGTACAGCGCCACCACGCCGCGGTTGGTTTCTTCGAGCTCTTCCCGCAGGGCCTGCATCTCGGCCTGCAGGGCCTCGACTTCGGCCTGACTCTGCTCCAGCTGGGCTTTCAGATCGTCACTCAAGCGCGTCTCCCTGTTTTATCACCAGCACGGTGGCATCGTCGCGGCCCCGGCTCTGCTGCCACAGCAATGCGGCCGCGATCAACGTGGGGTCGCGCTGCAGCAGCGGAACCACTTCCTCCGCTTTCCAACGCGAGGCAATGCCGTCGCTGTGCACCACAGCCACCGCATGGTCTGGCATCTCCAGTGTTGCCACCTCGGTCCGGCGCACCTGCACCCCAACCGTTCCGTGCTGGGTGATCATGGACCTGTCGAACACTCCCGAGATGATGCGCCCGATCACATTGCCGGCCCCTGCGTACTTCAACTGCCCCGAACTTTCCATGCGCAGCGCGAACACTGCCGCGCCTCGCGTGGTCTGCAGGCCGAGGTGGGCGTCGGGCAGGAAGCTTTCGATTGGCGCGAAGGGATCGCCCGCAAACACATCCAGCGCGGCGTCCGAGGCAAGGGCTGCATGGGGCCCATGGCCGAGGCCATCGGCCACCACTGCGGACACCTTGCCGCCTTCGGTCGCCACCGCCCAGCCGTCGCCGCACGCCGTCTCGCCGGGTGCGGCAATGCTCACCGCACCCCACTGTCGATGGCCAGCCGGGGCCTCCTGCGAGGCGGGGCGCACGCGCACCAGACACAAGGTGCCAAAAGGCGTCGAATGGATGTCGAAATCGCTGGCCAGGCGACGTATGGCGCCAAGGCCCGTGCCGGGCGAACCGGTACCGGTGGACACACCGTCCTGAAATGAGCGTTTGACATCCGCCATTCCGGGACCTTTGTCCAGCGCCAGGATCTCCACCTCCTGCCCACCGGCCGGAGCGGCAATCCACAGCTCCCCCTGCAGCGCGTGGCGCACGAGGTTGGTGCCCAGCTCCGTCAATATCAACGACAGGCGCCCCACATCCACTTCGCTCCAACCCCAGTCTTGCGCGGTCCGGGCGCAAAAGCGACGCGCATCGCCAACGCAGCTGGAGTCGGTGATGGCGAACGGACGGTGGCTCCATCCCCGTATCACTTCCACTTGGTGATACTCACGCGGGTGCCCTGCCCAGGGGCAGAGTCGACCACGAAATCGCTAACCAGCCGCTTGCTGCCAGGCAGGCCCAGGCCCATGCCGGAGCCCGAGGTCCAGCCGTCCGTCATGGCCAGCTTCATGTCGGCGATGCCGGGGCCTTCGTCCTCGAAATGCAAGGCTAGGCCAAGCTTGGCCCCTGTGTCCAGCACCTCCCAGCGCATGCGTCCACCGCCCCCATGGATGAGGGTATTGCGCGAGAGCTCGCTCGCGGCCGTGATCATCTTGGTCTGCTCGACGAGCGAGAACTTGAGCAGTTGGCACAGCGAGCGTACGGCCTGCCGGCTGGCAACGATGTGCTGCTCCGTCTCCAGCGGCAGCGTGCCGGTGCGTTCAATCGACATGGCCGCTCGCCACGCGTGCGCGTTGCAGCAACGCGAGCCCCCGCTCCACGTTGAGCGCCGTCTTCACACCTTCCAGCGACAGGCCGAGCTCCACCAGCGTGATGGCCACGGCCGGCTGCATGCCCACGACCACCGTGGTGGCCGAAAGAATGCGGGCGATGCCCGAGATGCTGGCCAGCATGCGGCCCACGAAGGAGTCCACGATCTCCAGCGCCGAGATGTCGATCATCACGCCGCTGGCACCGGTCTTGGCGATGCGGTCCGCCAAGTCGTCCTGCAGTGCCAGCGCTGTCTGGTCCTGCATGTCCACCTGAATCGTAACAAGCAGGGTCGAACCCATGCGCAATATTGGTATGCGTTCCATGTGCAATACCCCTCAGACGGCCTGGCGAGTGATGCGCCAGCCCGTGCGCTGCAGGGCCAGCGAGAGGGCATCGGCCAGGCTCGCCTTGGTGCTGATGCCCTGCAGGTCGATGCCCAGGTGCACAATGGTCTGCGCGATCTGCGGGCGGATGCCACTGATGATGCAGTCAGCGCCCATCAACCGGATGGCCGTCACCGTCTTGAGCAAATGTTGCGCGACCAGAGTGTCCACCGTGGGTACGCCAGTGATGTCGATGATGGCCAGCTCAGAGCCGGTCTCCACGATCTTTTGCAGCAACGTCTCCATCACGATCTGCGTGCGGTTGCTGTCGAGCGTGCCGATCATGGGCACAGCCAGCACACCTTCCCAAAGCTTGACCACGGGCGTGGACAACTCCAGCAGCTCTTCCTGCTGGCGATTGATGATGTCCTCACGCGCGCGCTGGAAGGTGGTAGCCGTGAACTGAGCCATTCCGTCCACCAGCTTGGTCAGGCCCCAGAATGCGGCGGTGAGCTGAACGCTGTCGCTACCATTAAGCCGCTGCTGCAGGGCGTTGAGCAAAGGTTTCTTGAGGGCCAACACAAAGACGCTGGTCTCTCCGGCGCTCTGGCCCTGCGCGGCGCGCGAGCGCGACAGCGAGGAAAGCACCTCCTGTAACGGCGCCCATTTGGCGTCGGCAAAGGATTCGATGTTGGCCCCCGCCTGGAGCCCCTTGGCCAGTGCCGATGCAATGTCGGCGGCATCGGCGGAGGCTGACTTGGAAAGGCTGGCATTGCCTGAACGTGCCTCTTCGAGCCACTCCTGAATGAGGGCGGGCTTGTTGCCCTCCTGCAGTGCATCGAGGATTTGGGTGTTCAGGGTAGTCATGGAAGGAGATCTCGCCAGTTAAGTGTCCGTTCCATGTCCGCGTGAGAAGAGGCTGCGGGCATGGGCAAAACATTGTACGGGCCTAAGGGCTTACTACATCGCCCAAAGGCGATGGAGACCGCGCTTTGCGGCGTTGTCTTACGCAAACTGACCTTAACCCAGCGCCTGGCGCAGCTTGCGCGCCAGGTCTTCGCGCGAGTAAGGCTTGCTCAGCAGCGCCACCCCCGCATCGAGCCGCCCGCCATGGACGATGGAGTTCTCGGTGTAGCCCGAGGTGAACAGCACCTCGATGTTCGGCTGCACCAGCCGCGCCTTGCGCGCGAGATCGGGGCTGCGCAGCGGGCCGGGCATGACCACGTCGGTGAACAGCAGGTCGATCTGCACGCCGCTCTCCACCACCGCCAGGGCGCTTTGCGCATCGGGCGCCTTGAGCACCTTGTAGCCCATGTCGGTGAGCAGCTCGACCACGGTTTCGCGCACCTGGGCGTCGTCTTCCACCACCAGAATGGTTTCGCTGCCGCCTTCGGCCTCCACCAGCGGCAGGGGGCCGCTCGAGAGCTCGGCTTCGACCGACCGGGGCAGGTAGAGCTTGACGGTGGTGCCGTGGCCCACCTCGCTGTAGATCTTGATGTGGCCACCGCTTTGCTTGACGAAGCCGTACACCATCGACAGGCCGAGCCCGGTGCCATGGCCTTCGGGCTTGGTGGTGAAGAAGGGCTCGAAGACCTTCTGCACGATGTCCTCGCTCATGCCGCAACCGGTGTCGGACACGGCGATCATCACGTACTGGCCTGCCGTGACTTCGCCATGGGTCAGCGCATAGATGTCGTCCAGGCTGGCGTTGCCGGCCTCGATGGTCAGGCGGCCATGGCCCTGCATGGCGTCGCGGGCGTTGATGGCCAGGTTGAGCAGCGTGTTCTCCAGAAAGCTGCTGTCGGCCAGGGTGTTCCACAGGCCGCCGGCCACCACCGTCTCCAGCTCGATCGCTTCGCCCAGGGCGCGGCGCAGCATGTCGTTGAGGTCGCGCAGCAGGCGCCCGACGTTGAGCACCACGGGCGACAGCGGCTGCTTGCGCGCAAAGGCCAGCAGGTGCGATGCCAGTTTGGCGCCGCGCGCCACGCCGTCGAGCGCGCCGTTGATGCGGCGCAGCGCTGCCTCGTCCTTGGCCAGGGTCTTGCGCAGCATGTGCAGGTTGCCCGAGATGATCTGCAGCACGTTGTTGAAGTCGTGGGCCACGCCCCCGGTGAGCTGCCCCACGCTTTCCATCTTCTGCGACTGGTGCAGCGCGGCCTCGGCGCGGCGCAGTGCCTCTTCGGCAGCGCGGTCGTCGGTCACGTCGCGGCCCACGGCAAGGATCACGCCGGCCTCCGGCACGGCGGTCCACATCAGCACGCGGTAACTGCCATCCTTGCACCGGTAGCGGTTGTCGAAGCGAAAGGTGGTCACCCCGCGCGCCAGGCCGCTCATCTCGTCGAGGGTGGCGGCCTGGTCATCGGGGTGCACCAGGTCCATGAAGCTGCGGCCCAGCAGTTCGCTGGCCTGCCAGCCCAGCAGGCGCGTCCACGCGGGGTTGACGGACAGCACCGTGGCTTCGAAATCGGCCACCAGCATCACGTCGGTGGACAGGCGCCACATGCGGTCGCGCTCGGCCGTGCGCTCGGCCACCTCGCGCTCCAGATTTTCGTTGAGGTGGGCCAGCGCCAGAGCGGCGGCCCGCTGTTCTTCGATGTCGGTGTTGGTGCCCACCCAGCGCACCACGCTGCCGCCTTCGTTGCGCAGCGGCACGGCACGCGCCAGGTGCCAGCGGTAGGTCCCATCGGCCCGGCGCAGTCGAAATTCCGATTCATAGCCCACGCCGCTGGCCAGTGCCTGCGCCCACTTCTCACCGGCCTGGGGCAGGTCGTCGGGGTGCACGATGCGGGTCCAGCCGGTGCCCAGCAGTGCGGCCGGCGGCAGCCCACTGTACTCGGGCACCTTGTCATTGAGCCAGTCGAGCAGGCCGTCCGGCCCGGCCGCCCACACCTGGTTGGGCATGGCCTGCGCAAACACCTGGAACTGCGCCTCGCGGCGGCTGGCCTCTTCCTCGGCCAGAACCCGCGGCGTCACGTCGGAACCCTGCACGAAGATGCCAGCCACCCGGCCCTGCGCGTCGCGCAACGGGTGGTACAGCACATCGATGTAGCGCCTTTCGTACGCGCCATCGGGTTGGCGCTGCAGCGTGGCGGGCAGCGCCGTGCCGAAGAACGGCTCGCCCGTGCCATACACCTGGTCAAGCAGTTCGAAGAAGCCCTGCCCTGCAATCTCCGGCAGGGCCTGGCGCACCGGCTTGCCCAGCACCTCGCGGTGGCCCACCAGTTGCATGTAGGCCGGGTTGGCCAGCTCGAACACATGGTCCGGCCCATGCAGCAGGGCCATGAAGCCCGGCGCCTGCTCGAACATGCTGCCCAGGCGCTCGCGCTCGCCCTGCACGCGCTTTTCGGCCGTGACCTTGGCCGTGGTCTCGGTAAGGATGGCCATCACACCCACCGGTTGGCCCTGCCCATCGGGGATGGGCGAATAATCCAGGTCCAGGTACACCTCTTCAGGCGCGCCGTTGCGGTGCAGCACGAGGAACTGGTCGCGAAAGCTCAGCGTGCCACCCGCCAGGCATTCGGTGATCACCCGGTCGTTGAAAGCCTCGGCCTCGGGCCAGGCCTGGCGTGCGGGCATGCCCAGTATCTCGGGATGGCGTGCGCCGGCGATGACGGCATAGCCATCGTTGTAGAGCAGGATGCCTTCGTGCCCCCACATCATCGCCATGGGCACGGGCGATTGCAGCATCAGGTCCACCGCCACGCGGACGGTGGGCGGCCAGGCATGCTGGGGCCCCAGTGCCGTGGCAGACCAGTCGAATCGGGCAAAGGCCTGGCGTACGGGGGTGATGGGCTCAACAGGCGTGGCAGGAGAGGGGGCGCTGTACATACACGGTAGGTTGCAAGGGGCCAAAAACGCAAGCAGGTGCACGGTGCCAAGGGCAGGTTCCAGGCGAAATCCTGGCAATCACTCAGAGAGAGACCTGCGGGATTCTCACATGGTTCAGGCCTGGGCCACCCTGTTTCGGCCCGCCTCTTTGGCCGAATACAGTGCCGCATCGGCGCGGGCATACAGGCTGCAGGCGGCTTCCCCGTCCTGCAGGGTGACTGCGCCGATGCTGATGGTCACGCCGCCGTGGGCCCCTGGCGTCTGGGCCACTGCAAGGCGCATGCGCTCGGCCACCTCGAAGGCGCCCTGCGCGCCCGTGTTCGGCAGCAGCACGGCGAACTCTTCCCCTCCCACACGGGCAACGATATCGATGACCCGGGCGCCCGCGCTCAGGACCTGCCCGATCATCTGCAGCACCTGGTCCTCGGCATCGTGGCCCAGGCGGTCGTTGATGCGCTTGAAGTGGTCCACGTCCAGCATCAGCAGGCTCAGCGGCGAACGGTGGCGCTCTACGATGGCCAGCTCCAGCGCCAGGCTGTGGTCGAACGCGCGCCGGTTGCGCAGGCCGGTGAGCGAGTCCGTCGTGGCCAGTTCGGCCAGGGCACGGTTCAGTTCATCCACCCGCTGCAGTTGCTCCAGCAGGCGCCGGTTGAGAGCGTCCGATTCGCGCACGGCCCTGCGCAACTGGATTTCACGCAGGGCCGAATGCGCCAGCTCGACCAGGACTTCGACGTCGGTCTCTGTCCATTGCCGGGGCTTGAAGTCCACCGCGCAGAAACTGCCCAGCACCTGCCCATGGGCAGTCACGAGAGGAATGCCGGCATAGGCACGCACCCCCAGAGATTTGACGGTAGGAACGTCGCAGAACACTGCCATTTGCGTGACATCGGCGAGCACCAGGGGCCCGTCAGACACCATGTCGTAGTGGCAAAACGAACGGCCCTCCAGCTGGCGCGTGGTGTTCAGCGGCTCGCCCAGGCCGAAGGCGCTTTTGTAGAAGTCCCGGCTCGAATCCACCAGCGACACGAAGGTGACGGGTGCCCCCGTGAGCTTGGCTGCCAGGCGGGTCAGCCGGTCAAAGCTCTCTTCGGGAGGGGTGTCCAGCAGGCCGGTGTCCCGGACCGCCGCGACACGGCCTGGGTCCGCCAATGCCGCCAGGATGCTGGCTTCGTCTGAGGGAACGGGAGACGGTGTTTCCATGGGACGCAGCACCTTTAAAAAGTGTGCAAACGTTACACGATCGTCCGAAGCGGCGCCCGATAGCGCGCAAAGCCCCTGAACACCCTGGCAAGCGTGCAATGGCGAGCGGATTCGCGGGGTATTCGGCCCACGCCCAACGGCGCAGTCCAGGGCTGACACACTCAGGTCTTCGGAGGCAAACATGTTGATACAACTGATCTACGCGAGCCGCACCTCGCGCGTTCTGGGCCCTGCAGATGTCAAGGACATCCTGGGCGCATCGCAGCGCAACAACACCCGCGCCGGCATCACGGGCGCGCTGTGCCTGAACAACGGAATCTTTCTGCAACTGCTCGAAGGCGACCGCGCTGCGGTGAACGCGCTGTACCACCGCCTGCTCAAGGATGGCCGCCACCGCGACACGGCCATCCTGGACCTGAGCGAAATCCCGTACCGGCGCTTCACGGGTTGGTCCATGGGGCTGATTGCATCGCTGGAAACCAACCGGCAGCTGTTTCTCAAATACTCGGGCACGGCGGATTTCGACCCATACACCATGGGCACCGCGAGCCTGCGCAGCTTCTTCGAAGAGATCTTGCAGAACGTGCGCTGGCTGGAGTAGCAGTCCCTCTGGCATGCTTGGCGCACAGGAAATGGGCGCCACGCACCTCGGTATGGGGCCATTCTTCAAAACCACGAAGAATATTAATCCCACCCTTCATTCAAACTGGTGATATACTTGCCGCTGTTGCAGTGAAGGCTCTTGACGAAAGCTTGCACCGCAACGCTCGCCGGATGGCTCCCCACCACCTGCTTGCCGCCTTTTGCGACCTCTGTCGCCCGTGTTGGTCTGTAGAGCTGCAGCCAACCGCGTTTGTTGATGCTCACGCAGGCTTACGGGCCTGTGATCCTGACTGAATCAGATTTCAAAGACCGCCATTTCCATGGGCAAGTTCGTCGTTTCGCCCGCGACACACCAGACCGACTGCGGCAATTTCCGCGCCTCATTTTCGGTCCATCGATCCCAGGGCAACGGCAGCTACTGCCGCGTGTTCCGCTTCGACAAAGCCTTTGCCTCGCGCGAAGCTGCCCGGCTGTTTGCCGTCACCCAGGGCTGGCTGCAAACCTGCATGCCGCACCCACCCACGTGTTGATGCTCTGCTGACCGCAGGCCCCATCCACCTTTTCCCGTTGCGGCCGGCCGCCGGCCAGCTCACCCTTATCCCCAACGGTGCGTCACTCGTTGCGCGCCTTCACTCCGAAAGGCTCTTCTCATGAGCAGCAAAATCTACGTGGGCAACCTGCCCTATTCCGTGACCGACTCCACCCTGGAAAGCAATTTCTCCGAGTTCGGCGCCGTCACCTCTGCCAAGGTCATGATGGACCGTGACACCGGCCGCTCCAAGGGCTTCGGCTTTGTGGAAATGGCATCTGCCGAAGTCGCCCAGGCAGCCATCACCGGTCTGCACGGCATGTCTGTCGACGGCCGTTCGATCGTCGTGAACCTGGCCCGTCCCCGCGAAGACCGCAGTGGCTCGGGTGGTTCGGGCTCGGGTGGCTACAGCGCCAGCAATCGCCAGGACACCGGCTACGGCACGGGTGGCTACGGCGGCGGCCGCTACTGATCCAGTAGCTCCCTGCTAAGAGCGGCTAACAAAACTCTTCTGGCGTCGTTGCTGCGTCTTGTCGTACTACTCGTACTGCCTGCGACGCAGCGCCTAGCCAGAACCGCTTCGCTGAGTTTTGTTATCCGCTCTAAAAAGCCGGCTCTTTCGAGCCGGTTTTTTTTCGTCCCGGCTTCCACTTTCGGGCATGCAGGAGGTCTGCTTGCGGGCAAAAAATGCCTGCAAAACGTCCTCAAAAATCCCCTCTTGAAACTGTTTTGGCCGCCTCTATTTCTGCAGTCGAACCGGCGGGGGCGGGTCTCCGACCGGTGTCATTCAACCCAACGGAGGACACACCATGTATGTATCGTTGTTGAGTCAACCGAACAGCCTGTTCGGTCAATTCGAGCGGCTTCGCCGCGAACTGGATGATGTTTTCGGTGCCACGGGGCTGCCCAGCAGCATCCGCTCGGTCAATGCGGGCACGCTGCCGGCGATCAATGTGGGGCGCACCCCCACGAGCGTGGAGGTGTATGCCTTCGCGCCGGGGCTGGACGCCTCGAAGATCGACGTGAGCCTGGACCGGGGCGTGCTGCGCATTGCCGGTGAGCGCGCGTCCGGCATCCCCGCCGCCGACCCCAAGGTGCAGGTGTATGCCAGCGAGCGCAGCGTGGGTTCGTTCACCCGCACCGTGTCTTTGCCGGACGATGTGGATCCGGCCCAGGTGAATGCCAGCTACCGCGACGGCGTGCTGCAGATCAGCATTGCGCGGCGCGAGTCGGCCCAGCCCAAGCGCATCACCGTGCAATGACCCGCATCGCATCCCAAGGAGAACCCATCATGAGCGAACAAAAACAAATGGCCACCACCTCTTCGCCTGCGTCCGCCTCGACTGCGGCCGACCGAGACACGCAGCGCGCGCTGCTCCCTGCCGTGGACGTGTTCGAGGACGGCGGCTGCATCACGCTGCTGGCCGACATGCCCGGCGTGCCCAAGGAGCAGCTGGAGCTGAAGGTGGAAGGCGAATCGCTGTGGATCGAAGGCAGCGTGCGGCCCCATGCCGCCGACGGCCTGGAGGCCATCTACGCCGAGGTACGGGTGCCCCGCTACCGCCGCAGCTTCACGCTCAGCCGCGAGCTGGACACGGCGCGCATCGAAGCCAGCCTGAAGGACGGCGTGCTGTGCCTGCGCATCCCCAAGCAGGCCCATGCGCAACCGCGCCGGATCGCCGTGATGGCAGGTTGAGGGCGTGGCCGACGCAGCTTGCAATGAGATCTTTGTTCAGAAAGGAGGAAACATGACCCCCATTGCAGAACAATCCGGACAAGGGGCCGACCAGGCGAGCAGTGCACTGTGGCAAGCATGGAGCAAGGTCGCCAGCCGGGCCAGAAGCGCCCTCGCGCGGCTGTGGCCAGCACCCGTCCCAACTGGCCGGCGCTGGCCGCCAGCGCCGCTCAGCGCAATGCCGCGACTGAGGGGTTGGGCCTTCACTGCGGCCCACGTTTTCGACGGCCCCGCCAAGGTGGTCGTGCGCGTCGAGGCCCCCGGGATGCGCCGTGAGGACTTCCGTATCGAGCTCCATGGCCATGTGCTCACCGTATGGGGCGAAAAGCGCATCCACCAGGCCGGCGCGGTGGGCCGCTGGCACATCGCCCGGCATGCGTATGGTCCCTTGCGCCGCGACCTGTCGCTTGCAACGGCGGTAGATGCTTACAACAGCAAGGCCATCTACCGCGATGGGGTGCTGCGCATCGAGCTGCCCAAGTCCGACGCGGTGCGAGGCCGGGCCATCGCCTTGCACCTGGCCTAAGGCCTGCCTGCGCCGCCCTTGCGGCACAACAATCCGCCCGGCTTCGTCCGGGCGATTTTCATGGCACCGCCACCCACGGGGTGTGGTGCAGGCTTGCGCTTTTTTCAGTGCAGATGGCGCCCGTCTCCGCGGGCGCCGGCTACTTCGGGCGAGCGCAAGCCCGCTTCAAGCAGTGTGGACGTACGCTGCACCCGCCGCAGCGCCTCGCGCGCGAGGAGGTAGGCGTCGGTCTGCAGCTGCGACAGGTAGCGCATTGATGAGCCGCTGCGCCGGCCCGCACCACGGGTGGCACGGTCTGCTCCCGAAGAGGGAGATGGGGAATGCGAATTCATGGTCAAACTCCTTTCTTGGCAAGTGAGCCGATTGCTCGTGGCAGGGGGTGGCGCGAGGCCGGTGAAATGATAGGAAATCGCCGCCGGAAATTCAAGACCGGGCGCTGAACAGCGAGGTATCCACCTGCGCGATGGAGCGAAAGGCCGGCCGGGCAAACAGATAGCCCTGCATGAGGTGGATGCCTGCATCGCGCAGAAAATCGCGCTCAGCGGGCGTCTCGATGCCTTCGGCAACCACCTCTATGTCCATGTCCTTGCACAGGGACACCAGGCTGCGCACGATGGCCTGGCGCGCACGGTTGGCGTCCACGTTGCGGATCAGGTCCATGTCGATCTTGATGATGTCGGGCTGGAAGTCGGACAGCAGCTTCATGCCTGCATACCCCGCGCCGAAGTCGTCGATGGCGGTCTTGAACCCGCAGCGCTTGTACTCGCGCAAGATGGAGGCGAACCAGGGCCCGTCCTGCACGCGCTCGCCTTCGGTCACCTCGAAGATGATCTGGTCGAGCGGAAAGTGGTGGGTGCGGGCGGCCTCCAGCGTCGTGCGAATGCACACCTCGGGTTTGTAGATGGCGTTGGGCAAAAAGTTGATGGAGACCGGCTCGCGTATGCCCAGCTCGCTCGCCCCCTTGATGGCCTTGACACGGCAGGCTTGGTCGAAGCGGTAGCGGTTGCCGTCGTTGACCTGGGACAGCACGGTCATGGCGCCCTCGCCTGCGGGCCCACGCACGAGGGCCTCGTGCGCGAACACCGTGCGCCTCTCCAGATCCACGATGGGCTGGTAGGCGTAGTCGAACTGAAACCCCAGCTTCTCCCCTTTGCCGCAGTCTTCACAGTCCTGCCGCGAGCCTTCCAGCGGGATGAAGTCGGTGGGGAAACGAGGATTGACGGTGGGTAGGGACAGCATCACTACAATTTAAAGGCCTAGAAAGGATGGCGCTGCTTCGGGTTTTTGCCATGGTAGCCACCAGCCGGGCAGCGCGACCGCTGCTGCGCAAACGCGCGGATCAGACCACTCCACCGACGAGGCCATGGTCGAGCGCCTCCTGCGCAGTGAGGTACCAGTCTTTCTCCAGCACCTTCTTTTCCACATCCTGGACGGTCAGGGAACAGCCATGCACCAGCTGCGCAAAGCCTTCGGTCTGCAGCCGCTGGCCCGACTCGATCTCGGCCAGCACATCGTTGATCTTGGCGCGGCAACTGCGAAGAGCGCCATCCAGGGTGATCTGCTTGGTCATCTTGCGCTCATGGATGAGCAGCTCGCAATCGCGCGTCAGGAACCGGTGGCTGCGGGGGATGGCAGACATGATGGTGATGCCGGCGGAGAACACGTAGGTCTTGCCCAGGAAGAATATCTCGGTGCCCGCTTTCTGCCACAGGCGGAGTTCTTCGGCGATGCGGCGGCCCGACTCGGCATCGCCGCCGGAGGTGCTCAGCTCGAACACGATGGGGGCGCCGGCCCTCGCTTCGGATTGCTGCCGAAAGAACTCGGACAGCATGGCTTCGTTGACGTTGCCGAACAGGCGGATATCGGGTGCGAGCGAGGGTAGCGATTTCATAGCGGTAAAGAGATGGGAGGGCCAGAACAGGCAACCACCGAGCGTAAAGCCACGCCGCAGCTGGGCTGTAGGACGCACTCCCAATCTGGCACGCAAGCCAGACGCCGCAGCCTACGCGCGCCCGATTGCTGCTGCTCCTACGCCCGCTGCGAGGCTGCGCCTACAGTGCCCGCACGCGCGCCGCCCAATGATCAAGGCCCCACTACCTACGGAGCCCACGATGCCCACCACCACCCCAGCCCGCCGCGAAAAAGATGCCTGCGACCTGCTCGATGCAGACCACAAGGCCGTCAAGAAGATGTTCAAGGAGTTCGAGGAGCTCATGGAATCGAAGGCCCGCGCTGCCAAACAAAAGCGCCTGGACCTGGCCATGCACATCTGCAAGGAATTGACCGTGCACGCCCAGATCGAGGAAGAGATTTTCTACCCCGCAGTGCGCGCCGCCATCAAGGAAACCGACCTGCTGGCCGAAGCCGAGGTGGAACACCAGACCGCCAAGGACCTGATCGCGCAGATCGAGGCAGCCACCGAGGTCGACGAACAGTTTGATGCCAAGGTCATCGTACTGGGCGAGTACATCGACCACCACGTGAAGGAAGAGCGCAACGAGATGTTCCCCAAGGCCCGTGCCGCCAAGAAGCTCGACCTGGTGGCCATGCGCGATGCGCTGGAAGCGCGCAAGGCCGAGCTGATGGAGGCGGAGCTCGCGCCCGCCTGATCGCTGCCTGAGGGGCCTTCGGGCCCCTTGATCGGGGCATCGCGCTCCGCCTCGCGCCGCCTGCCTCGGCCGCTCAGCCACCCCTTCACCGGAGTCCGTGGATGCGCCTGATACTGACCTATCCGGAAGATGCCAAAAACCAGGAAATGGCCGATGCCGCCCTCGCAGCGGCGCGCAGGGTGTGCGACGAGGCGCAAGAGCATCCCTACATGGCGTGGCGCGACCACTCCATGGTGAACTCCGGGCTGCTTATCCCAGGATGGGCTTTTTCGGACACGGAGATCCGCGCGGCGCAGGTCTGGGCCGATGCGCTGGATGCCGCGCAGGAGTACCTGACCGTACCCGAGTACTGCAGCGTGGAAATCGAAGTCGAATTCGAGCCTGGAGATGCCGTGCCCGGTGACCTGCCCGGTCCCGACCGCCGGTTGCTGCGCGAGTGCTGGTACTGGCGCATGCGCACTACTGCAACAAAACGGGCGTAAGCGCTGTTGTCTGCAGCCGGGCCACGGCGGACCGAAGCCCCCGCTCCCCCATCCATTTGCGCACACCATGATCACCGCTTTGTACGTTGGCGGCCCTCTCGATGGCCAGACCCGGCAGTTGCCCGACTGCCCGGCAGCCACACCCCACGGCATTGGGCCAGGCGGCGCAGGCGCCTATCGGTTGATGGGCCGGTATTTCGAGGGGCGGATCGTGAGCGTCTTCGTGCATGCGCAGTGGCCGCTCTCGCGGGAAGACACCTTGCGGGAATTGCCACGGCGCTTTTGGCAGCATTTCGTTCCGTTGGAATTCCCGAAACTCACCGAGTGATCGCCGGGCTGAGGCGCCCGCGGCTGCAGCGTCAGCCTTGGCGCACGCGCCGCTTTCTGCCACCGATCCATTGCACGACGGCAGCGCGCGCAGCAAACAGCCCCCCGACCACAGCGACCAGGGCGATGCGCGTGGCCAGCGGCAGGTCTTCACCATCGCCGCCCCGCCGCGCAGCGCCCCCGGCCGGGTCGCCAGGCCACCTCACAGGCTGGGGTGGCACTTCAGGCACGGGGTCCTCGCTCTTTACCGGGGTTTCGGGTGCCTGGGTCTTGGGCGCACCGCGGTGCGAACCGTATTCGGTGGCATACACCTTGGTGAACTCGGCGCCCAGCAGAAAGATCTGCGCCGCGTAGTACACCCAGATCAGGATGATGGCGATGGAGCCGGCCGCAGCATAGGTGGAGCTGATGCCGGCCTTGCCCACATACAGCCCGATCAGCACCTTGCCCAGCTCGAACAGTGCCGCCGTCACGCCGGCCCCCACCCACACGTCGCTCCAGGCAATGCGGGTGGAGGGCATGAGCTTGAAGATCATGGCAAACAGCAGGGTCTCCACCACCACCGAAAGCGCCATGTTGAGCACCTGCAGCACGATCTCCCAGCCCGGCAGCAGCGCCGAGAACCAGGTGCCCAGCGCCGCCACCGCCGCACTCACGGCCAGCGATGCCATGAGCAGGAAGGCCAGGCCCAGGATCAGCCCGAAGGAGAGAAAGCGCGCCCGCAGCAGGCCCCACAGGCCACTGGGCTTGGCCTTCTCGGGCACATGCCAGATGCGGTCGAGCGCGCTCTGGATTTCGGCGAACACCGTGGTCGCACCAATCACCAGAAAGACGATGCTGATGCCGCTGGCGACCAGGCCCTCGGCCGGCTCCCGGGCGCTGCTGACCAGGCCCTGGATGGCGGCCGCGCCATCGCTGCCCACCAGGCCCGATATCTGGCCCTGCAGCGCGCCGCGCACGGCCTCCTCGCCGAACACATAGCCCGCAATCGCGATCACGATGACCAGCAGCGGCGCGATGGAGAAGGCCGTGTAGTACGAGATGGCGGCCCCCATGCTGGGGGCGTAGTCGTCCACCCAGGCCATGGCGGTCTTTTTGCTGATGTCGAACAGGGTGGAGATTTTCATGGCGTGGCCAGGGCAGTGTGTGTGCCATTTGTACCTGCGGACAAAGCAGCGACGTGTAGGCAATGAGCGCGCCCGTCGCCCATCTCGCAGGAGGTCGGGCAGCAGCCTTGTGCGGCGCGGGCGAAAAGCTTGTGCTCCTACAGACGCCGCCGGAGCGCCGGCATAGATTGGACCCTTTGCCCTCAAGGAAAACCTCCATGACAACCGTATCCGAAGTAATGACCCGTGGCGTGCGCAGCCTGGCGCCTACCGACAGCGTGGTGCTGGCAGCCCAGGCCATGCAAGAGCTCAATGTGGGAGCCATCCCCGTGTGCGATGGCGACCGGCTGGTGGGCATGGTGACCGACCGCGACATCGTGCTGCGCTCGGTGGCGCAGGACCGCAATGCCGGGACCACGCAGCTCAAGGACGTGATGAGCGCCGACGTGCAATCGACCCGCGAGGGCGAATCGATCGATGAGGCGCTGCAGCAGATGTCGCGCGCACAGATCCGCCGCCTGCCGGTGCTGGACGGCGACCAGCGCCTAGTGGGCATTCTGTCGCTGGGCGACGTGGCGGTGAAGGAACGCGGTGAGGCACTGGACGTGGCCGCGTCCCTGTCCGACATTTCAGCACCGGCCCAGCCGGACCGCTCGGGCCAGTCCTAGTCCACCTGCCGCACCCCGCGGCACGCCGGGAAGGTGGAGCAGCCCCAGAATGAGCTCCCCGCGTTGTTGCCGGTGCGCGCGATGCGGCGAACCATTCCGCAGCCGCACTTGGGGCAGCCTAGCTGGGCACTCGCAGGGGCATCGGCCGGGGCGACTGCGGCGGCCTGCCCCGATGGCACGGATGGGGGTTCCGGCGGTTCGTGGTGCACCCCGCCATGGGCGGCGATGACCGCCGCCACCGCCGACCGGGATTGCTGCGCCTGCTGGAGCATGGCCAGCAGGCGCGGCCCGTCCACCAGTTGCAGGTTGCGCCCCTGGGTGAAGAGCCTCGCGTCGTTGGTGAAGCGCCCCGAGGTCACCACGAAGCCGCCCGTGGCCCCCCGCGCGGCCATCACGCCGTAGAGTTCGCGCACCGTCTCCACGCCCACCTTGAAGGCCTTCCAGTGCTTGCACTGCACGAAGAACTTCTCACCGCCCCGGGTCAGCACCAGGTCCACCCCGCCGTCGGGCCCACCACCGCCCGTGTCGGTCACCTGAAAGCCCTGCAGCCGGTAGGCCTCGCCCACCAGCATCTCGAACTCGGCCCAGGACATGCCGTCGATGGTGCTGGCGGCAGGGGCCTGCGCCACCTCGTCCACCAGGGCCCGGCGCTGCCGGCGCCGCCAGCCAGACAGAGCCGCGCCGGCCAGGCAGACCATGGGCGCCACATACTGGCCCACCATGGCCAGGCCGCCTAGCAGCGCGCCCTGCACCATCGCCCCGATCTGGCCGGGCTTGACCGGCGCCGGCTGGCTGAACGACGCGGCCAGTGGGCTGAGCACCAGGTAGAACACCACCGCCAGCCCCACGCCAGCCCACCAGGGCAACAGGGCGACGATGTCCATCATGTCCTCCAGGGGGCTGGTTTTCTTGCGCCGTGCTGCCATGGTGGTTCCCTCCCGTTTGTTGGGTGTTGCTCGCATTATTCGAAACAGGGGGTGCTTGGCTAGTTTTGAATTGCACGGCACTGGCGACACGTTCTGCACCACTATTTCTCTTGACGCCCCGAGCGCGCCCCCAGACCATCGCGCACTTGCCGCACGCACGCCGGTCCCCCGGACACCGCCCGCAGCGGCTGCACCACCGGGAGCGCAACCAACATGCCTGCAGCCACCTTCAAGGCCCCCTACTTCCCCATCATCTATGTGCGTGGCTACGCCATGACGCAGGGCGAGATCGACCAGACCACGGCCGACCCGTTCTGCGGGTTCAACGCAGGGTCGACCGTGCACCGGGCCGTGCCCGAGCGGCGCAGCAAGCCGCGCAAGCATGTGTTCGAGTCGCCGCTGGTGCGGCTGGCGTCGGACCACGGCTACACCGACGTGTACGAGGACGGCTACGACATCGTGGACCCCGAGTGGGAAACCACGGCCGACGGCAAGCCCACGGGCAATGTGCTGACGGGGCAGAGCATCATCATCTTTCGCTACTACGACAGCGCATCGACCCTGCTCGGCGACGGCAACACGCCAGGCATCGAGGACTTTGCGAAGGAGCTGAGCCGGCTTTTGGCCCGCGTGCGCGACCTGGTCTGCGCCAATGCCGCGAACGCGGTGGCGCCTGCGGACTTTCGCTGCTACCTGGTGGCGCACTCCATGGGCGGGCTGGTATGCCGGGCCATACTGCAGAACCCGGCGCTGGACCCGCAGGGCATGCGGCCCCACGTGGACAAATTCTTCACCTACGCCACGCCGCACAACGGCATCGACGTGGCGGGCATCAACGCACCGGCCTGGCTCTCCGCCATGGACATCAGCAACTTCAATCGCGGCAAGCGCATGGTGCAGTACCTGGACCTGGCGCCCGCGTATGCCACGCACCAGCGCGTGGACCTGCTGCCCGAAGCGCTGTTTCCGTCCCGCCGGGTGTTCTGCATGGTGGGCACCAACCGGCTGGACTACGAGACGGCGGCGGGCCTGTCGCGCACCTTCGTGGGCAACGGCAGCGACGGGCTGGTGCGCATCGAGAACGCCACGCTGCACGGCCTGAACGCCGACGACAGCGTGGGCGAGCCCTGCGCCAAGGCGTTTGCCTACCGCGCGCACTCGGGCTTCTACGGCATCGTGAACAGCGAAGAGGCGTTTCAGAACCTGGCGCGCTTTCTGTTTGGCGACGTGCGGGTGGACCTGTGGGCGGACATCGACGAGATCCGCCTGCCCACGCCCGTGCAGGCCCAGGTGGACGCAGGCCACAAGGTCAACGCGCTCTACCAGATGGAGCTGCGCGCCTCGCCGCGCGGCAAGCTGTGGTACCTGACCCGGCGCACGGCCGAGGAGGACTCGGTGGCCTGCATGGCCCACGCCAATTGGCAGAGCGACAACCACCACTACCTGTCCAGCGTGTTCCTCGCCAACAGCGCACGCGTGAACCCGCGCCGCCGCTCGCTGGCCTACGGGCTGGAGTTCGGCGTGCGCGCGCCCGACTACGAGATCGAGAAGCGCCTGTGGATCAACGAGCACTACGAGGGCGGCTACCTGTTTCGCAACGCGCTGATCCTGGAGATGGAGCCCCCGCCCAACGACGCCACGCCCTGGAAGGTGAAGTATTCCTGGCAGGGCACGGGCATGGTGCAGGCACAGACGGTGCTCGATGTGCAGCCGCTCGGCGACGGCCGGGTGGAGGTGGTGATCCCGTTCGACAGCCACACGGTGGAAGGCCGGGGCACGCAAAAGCCGGCCTACCCCGGCGTGCGCGGGCAGTTGCGGTTCGTGATATCGGCCTGGAACTCCTGAACATCTCCAACGGCATCGTGCTTTATCAAAACCCATTCAAAAATGAAAACCTTCACCTACTTCCTGCCATACAACCTGTGCCAGGAGCCGACCACCAAAGCCGCCGAAACCGCCGCGTGGACCGCGAGCCATACCTTGGCGGCCATAGCGCTCATCATCGTGCTGATCGCTTTGCTCATATCGGCATTGGTCATCATGCGATCTGGCGAAAAGGTGGAGCTGGAAGTGCGAAGAATCCGGTTTGCGGCGGCCACCTTTACGGGCATTCTCATTCTCTTCATCTTCACCGCCATCCTGTACTTTGCCGACCATTCCGGACGCCTCGCCGGCAAGGAGATATTCGAAAAAGCGGTGACCGCAATGACGCCACTTGCCGGGGTCATCATCGGATACCTGTTTGGAACAAAACAGAGCGCACAGTCCACCTCGGACAACCCATCCAGAAACGACACCTGATGCGGCGAACTGGCATCGACCATGCAGTAGTCCACCGCCTGAGTCCCACGCTCCGTGCAAAAGCCAGCCTCCCTCGTCGTGGCAATAAACATGGCGGCGTTTTGAACGGCCCGTGGTAGAAGTTCAGGCAGATCACTAACTTTCCCGGAACTGGCCGGTTCTGTCAGCGCCGTCTTACAGCGCGGCCGACGGCAAGCGGTTATTTTGGGGACGTGGCATGCGTCTCCGGGGGCGGAGACTTGGCCACCCTACCTGGAGGCTCACATGAAGTGCCCCCCTACCCTGCAGAGCGAGGAGGCGCGGCTGCAGGCCCTGGCAGACCATGGCCTCGAAGGCGAGCAGGCGCTGCCCAGCCTGGACCCGGTGGTACGCATTGCAGCGCGCATGTTCGGCATGCCCGTGTCGGCCGTGAACATGATCGGCAGCGACCACGTATTCTTTGCCGCCAGCGTGGGTGCAGGGCCCATGGACATGGGCCGTGACGTGTCCTTCTGCGCCCACGCCATCACGCAAAACGGCGTGATGGTGGTGCCCGATACCTTGCAGGACGAGCGCTTTCACGACAACCCGCTGGTCACCGGGCCATCCAACGTGCGCTTTTATGCTGGCGTGCCGCTGCTCTCGCCCGAGGGCCATGCCATGGGCGCGCTGTGCGTGCTCGATGACCGCCCCCACGACGACTTCAGCACGGAAGACCAGGAGCGCCTGCGCGAGCTGGCGCGCATGGCCTCTGACCGGCTGGAGCTGCACCGCATCGAGACCTCGTCCGAGCGCACGCGGCCCTCGTTCGACGAGTACGCGGGCAACTCCACCACGCCGGTGGTCTGGTTCGACGAGCAGCGGCGCGTCGTGGCGATCAACACCGCCGCCGCCGCGCTGCACGGCTACCACCCTGCCGAATGCGTGGGCCAGCCGCTGGACCTGCTGCTGGCCGAGCAGGAGCATGCCACCCTGCGCGAAGGGATTGCGCGCGCGGTGGCGGCGGCCTCGATGCAGGACCTGCAGATCCCCACCGAAGTGTGCGGGCGGCGCAAGGACTGCACGCATTTTCTGCTGGGGATTTCGCTGTTCATCTGGCGCCACAACGGGCGCCTGCGCTTCGAGGCGGTGCTCAAGGACCTCACGGCGCAGCGGCGCGAAGAGGACGACCTGCGCCGCCAGGCCAGCAGCGACCCGCTGACCGGCCTGGCCAACCGCGCCTGCTTTTACCGCCGCGTGCAGGAGGCTCTGCTCAGCCCTTTGCCGGATGCCGCTGCCGCCGTGCTGATGCTGGACCTTGACGGTTTCAGGGATGTGAACGACACGCTGGGTCACGCCGTGGGCGATGGCATCCTGCGGGAGGTGGCGCAGCGGCTGGCCCGGCTGGCAGGCCACGCGCTGTTCGAGGCCCACCAGAGCCGGGGGCCCATCGCTGCGCGGCTGGGAGGTGACGAATTCGCCCTGCTGTTGCCCGGCGTGGGCGATGCCGATGCCGCCAACCAGTTTGCCCAGCGTGCCGTCAGCGCCATCCACCAGCCCATTGCCATCGGCGGGCATGAGGTGCGCGTGGGCGCCAGTTGCGGGGTTTCCGTCGCGCCCCTGCAGGCCCACGAGGCGCTGGAGCTGGTGGGCAATGCCGATCTGGCCTTGTCGCAGGCCAAGACCGAGGGGCGCGGGCGCAGCTCCGTCTTTGTGCCTGCCCTGCGCATGGCGGCGGTGGCCCGGCGCCTGTATGGCATGGAGCTGAACCGCGCGGTGGACAAGGGCGAGCTGGTGCTGTTCTACCAGCCCCAGGTGCACCTGGAAGATGGCTCGCTCTCGGGTGCCGAAGCGCTGATTCGCTGGCAGCACCCGCAGCGTGGCCTGCTGGCGCCGGCCGCCTTTCTGCCCGCGCTGGAGGGTGGCCCCCTTGCCGCCAGCGTGGGCTCATGGATCCTGGACGAGGCCTGCGCGCAGGCGGCCTACTGGCGGCGCAACGGCGCGCCCACCCTGCGCATGGGCGTGAACCTGTTTGGCGTGCAGTTCCGCGTGGGCGACCTGGCCACCGAGGTCATGGCCACCCTGGCGCGCCATGGCCTGCCACCCGATGCGCTGGAGCTGGAGATCACCGAGAACATCGTGCTCGACCACGACGACGTGGTGCCCGGCATGCTGCGCCGCCTGCGCGACCAGGGCGTGGGCATCGCCTTCGACGACTTCGGCACCGGCTATGCGTCGCTGAGCCTGCTCACCAGCTACCCGCTCACGCGCATCAAGATAGACCGCAGCTTCGTGCAGGGCATGCTGGGCTCGCGGCGCGAAGCCTCAGTGGTGCGCGCCATCCTGGACATGGCGCGCAGCTTCGACCTCAAGACCATTGCCGAAGGCGTGGAGACCGAGGCCCAACGCGAGCGCCTGCACAGCGAGCGATGCGGCGAGGCCCAGGGGTATCTCTTCGCGCGGCCCATGTCCGCGCAGCAGTTCAGCGAAGCCTATGGTCTGGGGGCGTTGCGCAAGGCATCCGCGTAACCCCTTCAATGCATCCGCGCGCCCCCCGCGCCGCCTTCGCAGAATTACCTATTGTTTCAAAGGATAATGAGACACATTCTCATTTGTTGCCCTATACTTCATCCATACCGCAGAGACAGCACCCAGTCCACCAACCAACCGATTCCTGCACACCATGTCGACACTTGCCATGCCTCGCCCCGTCCTTCGACTGCAGCGCCCCGCGGCGCCACGCGCGTCGGCAGTTGCCGATGATGCTCTGGCGCAGGCGCCGGCCGAGTCGACTGCCGCAGGTTTTCTGCGCAGCATCAACAGCGCCACCATGCTGGGCACGGCCAAGGTCGTGAACATCCTGCACAACGGTTCGGTCTACCAGCTCAAGACCACCAAGCTCGGAAAGCTGATTCTGACGAAATAGGTTTCATCGTGGGGAGACTCCCGGGACCTCGGTCTCGAAGGGTCTTTTTTTGCTAGCCACCCGTAACCCGGCAGCCATGCTTTTTTTCCCCGCGATCATCATCACCCCCCGCATCCACTGCTGACCTGGCAGGCCGCAGCGGTGCCAGCTGTCCGCTGGCCAGAGAAGGTGCCGTCGCCACCCCCTATCTGGCGAACACCGGTGCCACGCTGCGTGCCTGCACGCGCTGCGCGTGGCGCGCTTTCGTTTCTCCCTTTTGCCGCTTTGCCGTCGCGTTCAGGCTCGCATGAAGCATGGCGTTACATAGCGGGGCATCGGCGGCCATTCAGGGCTGCCTTGCACCGCCGTGGAGGCGTGGCCGTGCACCATTTGCAAGCATCTGCAACACACGCTGCGCATGGCCTGCTGCAGGCTTTTACGGTGGGGGACAACACGCCTCGTAGTCGCGCCCCGCTGGTGGTCTGCGCGCTCACACGCAACCACCCGTAACAGCGGTCACCAAGCCCATTTATCGCTGTTGTCTTACACGCGGAACTGGGACACTTTGCTGAAATCTACCCATCGGCCATTGAGGCTGATTCGGGGGTCATTGAGGCCCCTGCCCCGGATTGTTTTTACCCACCAGGAGTAGTGCCATGAAGTTCCATCACCTGCCTCCCCGTGCGCGTGCCGTTGCCGCGTTTGTGGTGACCGTCGTGCTGGCCTTCCTGGCGGCGGCAACCGTCCTGATGCCCGACATCACGGTGCAGTCGGTGGACTCCATGGTCCGCCTGCCCGGTGGCGTGGAGCAGATCCTCACGCAAGGATTCCCCGAGTAAGTTTGCGGGCACGGGGGCCCTGCGGGTGCCCCGGTCTTCCCGGCGATTCGTGGATCCCCTGCCTGCGCATTCGCCGCAGGATGTCCCCCTCTCACCTCCTGGGCCGGCCCCGTGACGGCAGTGCTCCATGCCCGCTGCTCCCGAAAAAGGGCGCAAACGCAACGCCCGCGCGGAACCTGCTGGCAAAAAGAGGAGCACGAGAGTACCATCTGGCGCTGCACACCGGAATTTCCGGCGCTGCATACCGTAGGAGGAATACCGTGAACCCACGTTTCCTGACCCCTGATGGCAAGAGCCCTGCCGTTCTGGTTGCCGCCCTGGCGGTCTCCCTGTCGGCCCTGCTGGCAGGCTGCTCCAGCCCCCGCGAAGGCTCTCTCGACGAATTTGCCCGCTGGCACGACAAGGCCAAGGCGCAAGCCCAGGCCGGCGCGCTGATGTGGAGCGAGTTCTACAAGCAGAGCTTTGACCGGCTGACCGCCCTGCCCCCCTCCATGCAGCAGGACACGCGGCTGGAGAACACCGTGCTGCTGCTCTCCACCGCGCGCAAGTACGAGTCCAGCGAAATCACGGCACTGCAGTTCAACACCGAACGCGAGAACATCGAAACGCAGCTCGAAGCGCGCCTGCGCTGAGCTTGCCCGGTCCGCCCCGGCCCCGCGAAGATGAAGCGCGGCGGCCCCTGGCATGCCAGGGCCATGCCTGCCCATCCCGATGAACCCCATGCACGCCCATCTTCGAATCGCGCGTCCCGTGAGCGACCTGGCCCGCTCCGTGGCCCAGTACACGCTAGGTCTTGGAGTCGTGCAATTGGGCAGCTTCAGCGACCACGACGGCTTTGACGGAGTGATGCTCGGAACCCCCGGCGCAGGTTTCCATTGGGAGTTCACGGTCTGCAGAAGCCACCCGCTCGTGCCGGCACCGACGCCCGAAGACCTGCTGGTTCTACGTACCCGATGCCCAGGCCTGGCAGGCACGCTGCGACGCCACGCGCAGCGCGGGCTTCGTGGAAGTTCCGTCATTCAACCCCTACTGGAACCAGTCGGGCCGCACCTTCGAAGACCCGGATGGCTACCGCGTGGTCATCCAGTGCGCCGCATGGGGCGCACCCAACCCGGCTTAGGCTTCGCGTGCGCGGGGCCCGCCATCGCTCGGCGCTGCCACCGCCAGCAGCGCCAGGAAGGCCGCGACACCCAGCCCGGCAGACACCCACAGCGCACCGGCCCCCAGCCGGTCCAGGCACAGCCCAAACAGCCATGGGGACGCCGCCTGCGCAATGCGCGCCGGCACCATGAGCAACCCCTGCCGGTGCCCGTAGCCCGCCGGGCCGAACAGCACCAGCGGCAGCGTGCCCTTGGCAATCGTCAGGATGCCGTTGCCTGCGCCATGGAACAGCGCGAACACCACAGCCACCGGTGCGCCGGCCACGGCCAGCAGCCCGGCGCCCAGCGGATGCATGAGCGCTGCCAGGCGCGCGGACAGCAGCGGATGCACGTGGCGCAGCAGGCCGAACTCCAGCAGGCGCCCCGCCACCTGGGCCGGCCCCACCAGCGCGCCCACGGCCACGGCGGTGGCCAGCGTGGCGCCGCCCTCCTGCAGCAGGCGCGGCAGGTGCGCCGCCATGGCGGTGCTGGTGAACCAGGTGGCCGCGAACACAAAGGCCAGCAGCAGGGTGGCCCGGCGCGCATGAGCAGGTTCAGGATCTGCAGCCAGCGCTTGCACGCCCTGCGGTGTTGCGGTGTTCGCGGCCACCGCTTCGGCCTGCGGTCGGCGTGGCGTCCAGGCGTTGAGCGGCAGCCCCACCACCAGGTGCAGCGCGGCCCAGGTCCAGCAGGCGCCGCGCCAGCCCCATTGCGACTCCATCCACATCGACAGCGGCCAGCCCACCGTGCTGGCAAAGCCGGCGATCAGGGTGATGCCCGTGATCGAGTTGCGCGCGTTCTTGCCATGCAGGTGCACCAGCGCCGCAAAGGCCGCCTCGTACAGCCCACTGCCCATGCCGGCGCCGATGAGCACCCAGGCGGCAAACAGACCCCACGGGCCCTGGGCCATCGCCAGCGCGGCCAGGCCCAGCGCAAAGACCACGCTGGTCGCCATCAGCACCGGCCGACCGCCCCAGCGGTCGATGCTGCGGCCGGCATAGGGCCCCAGCAGTGCGGAGACCACCAGCGCGCACGAGAACGCAGCGAACACCATGGCCACCGACACACCGAGCTCGCGTGCCATGGGCGCGGCCAGGATGGCCGGCAGGTAGTAGGTCGATGCCCAGGCCAGGGTCTGGGCCGTGCCCAGGCTGGCGACTGTGGTTGCTGATGTCAGGTGTGGCAAGGGGAATCCTCTCGGCTAATCCATGGGGACGGCGGGCATCAGCCGCAGCATGACGTTTTGGCCGTCACCACCTGTTGCGAGGATGCCGCCTTGGACGCCGTGGGAGCCGCAGCCGGAGTACAGCTGCATCCCCCGCTGCCCTTGGCCTTCTCTGTCTCGTCCAGCGCGCAGCATGCCGACGTTTCTTGCACCGCCGGGCCACCACAGCAACCCGCAGCAGCGGTGGTCTGCCCCGTTGGCGGCTCGGAAAGGTCCACCGAGCACACCCCCGTCTGCGGCAGGTCGAGCTGTACCTGGTTGGCCGCCACCCAGTCGCCGGCAATGGCGGCCACCACCGAGCGCGCCTGCTCATAGCCCGCGGCCATCAGGAAGTTGGGCGCACGCCCGTAGCTCTTGGCGCCAATGGCATAGAAGCCGGGCTCCGGGTGGGCCAGTTCCTTGTGGCCGTGGGGCCGCACGGTGCCGCAGCTGTGCAGGTTGGGGTCGATCAGGTCTGCCAGCGCCTCGGTGCTTTCGATCCAGGGATCCAGGCGGGTGCGCAGTTCGCGCGCCAGCGACAGATCGGGGCGCGAGCCCGCGGCCACGATGATCTCATCGATGCCCTCCACGGCGGCCAGGGTCGGATCGATGGCGCGCACGGTCATGCGGTCCGCGAGCAGCTCGACGGCCTGCACGCCAAAGCCAAGGTGCAGGATGATGTGCTGCTGTTCGACCAGATCGCGCAGTCGGGTGCCCAGGGCGCCGCGTGCCGGCAGCCCATCGGCACTGCCGCCGCCGAAGACCTTGCGCAGGTCCTTGCCCCGCACCGCCCAGTGCACGCGGGTGCCAGGTTCGTCATCTGCCAGTGCTGCCAGCGCCAGCAGGTTGCCGGCAGCGGAATGGCCCGCACCCACCACCATCACCGAGCGACCTGCATACCGCCCACGGGCAGCCCCGAGGATGTCCGGCATGCCGTAGGCAATATGTTCCTGCGCCGCACCCTCGCCCAGCGCGGGAAAGCCATGGATGCCCATGGGATTGGGCTGGCCCCAGGTGCCCGACGCGTCGATCACGGCCTGGGCCCGGACCTCTTTTACCCCCTCGGCAGCCTGCACCACCAGCACGAAGTCCGCATGCTCCCGTCCGGCCGTCTTGACCTTGTCGAAGCCCGCGCGCGAAATGCCCAGCACCTGGTGGCCGAAATGGATGTGCGGCGCAAGCGCCCTGTGCGCCGCCAGCGGCCCCAGATAGCGCTCCACCAATTCGCCGGCCGTGGGCAGGCCATCGAGATCGGGCATGGCCCAGCCAGTGCTTTCCAGCAGCGCACGCGCCGCAGTGTCCACGTTGTAGCGCCAGGGCGAGAACAGGCGCACATGGCCATACGACTGCAGATGGGCAGCGACGCCGGCTCCAGCCTCGAAGACCTCCACCGCAAGGCCGCGCCCGACGAGGTGGGCGGCGGCGGCCAGCCCGATGGGGCCGGCACCGATCACGGCCACCGTGAATGAAGAGCGGGATGTGGAATCAGCCATGGGGATCTCCTTCGTATTTCGTAGATTAACGAACATTCATGACAAAAAGAAGAGGCCTCGGCCTCCTCACAGGGACTGGACCAGTTGCTTGAGCTCGGCGAGCCGCGCAGGGTTGATGCAGTAGCAGGTGCGCTGTTCCTCGGCGGAGCCCAGGATCAACCCCGCCTCCTTGAGCACTTTCACATGCTGCGAGGTGGTGGACGGCGCCAAGCCCACCACGTCGGCCAGGCTGCCGAAGTAGCACTGGCCATAGCTCGACAGGTGGCGCAGCAGCTGGATGCGGGCCGGGTGGGCCAGCGCCTTCAGCAGCATGGCCAGCTCGGCCGTGCGGTCATCATCGAGCAGGACCAAGACGTCCACTTCTTCATCACCAGGGCAGCAGGACATGGGCGGCTCTTCTCATTCGTATTTTTACGAATGATCGATCTTTGGATCAACCATGTCAAGGGTGCTGACCAGGCAAAGCCGAAACGACCAGTCTGGACAGTTCGGCAATGCCCACCGGCGCACGGGTCAGCCAGGGAATGGTGAAGGTGCGCTGGGCCAGGCCATCGGCCATGCGCGCCATCTGCCTGCGCTCGCCATCGAGGCGGGCGGCGAGCAGAGGGTCGCGCGTGCCCGCCGCCAAAACGCTCTTGTTGAGCACCCATGCATAGGGCTCGATGCCGGCGCGCCGAAGGTCCTCCTGCAGCTCTGCGGCCTGCGACACAGGCGTGACCTCGGGCAGGGCCACCAGGATGATCCTGGTGTATGCCGCGTCCTGCAGCCGCATCAAGGGCGTGACGAGCCGGCCCGCGCCATGCCCTTCGAACTCGCGCACCATCTGGCGGTGGTAGGCGCCCGTGGCATCCATCAGCAGCAGGGAATGCCCGGTGGGCGCGGTGTCCAGCACGACGAAGGCGCTGCGCGCCTCGCTGACGATGCGCGAGAAGGCGTGGAAGACAGCGACCTCTTCGGTGCACGGCGAGCGCAGGTCTTCCAGCAGCAGCGCCTGTTCCTGGGCGTCCAGACCGGGTGATTTGGCGGCCATGATCTTGTCCACGTAGCGCTGCGTCTCGACCTTGGGGTCGATCCGGTCGACGCGCAGGCCCGGCACCTGGCCATCGAGCGTGCCCTGCAGGTGGGCGGCCGGATCGGTGGTGCTCAGGTGCACGGTCTTGCCGCGCTGCACCAGCCCCAGCGCCAGGGCGGCGGCCACGGTGGTCTTGCCCACGCCGCCCTTGCCCATCACCATGATCAGCCCGTGGCCGGCAGCGGCCAGTTCATCGGCCAGGGCGGACAGACCCGGCAGGGGGGCGGTGCGCTCGATGGCCGGCGCCGGGCGGGGCGCAGCGTGGTGCACTTCCGTAGACAGCAGCGCCCGCAAGGCGGGAAGGCCGACCGTGTCGAAGCTGCGCAGCGGTACCTGGTCCTGGGGCAAGGCGCGCAAGGCGTCGGGCATTTCGGCCAGGGCCTGCTGCCCCAGGCTCTCGATGGCGGCGGCCACCCCGTCCGTGCGCTCGCTGGCGTGGAACACGCCGTTGACCACGAGCCGCTGGTTGTTCAGCCCCAGCGCATGCAGTTCCTCGCAGGTGCGCGCCGCCTCGGCGATGGCGCCCTTGTCCGGCCGGGCCACCAGAACCACCGTGGTCCTGGCGGGGTCGCTCAGGGCGTCGAGGGCCGCCTTGAAGCGGGCCTCCTGCATCTTCAGGCCCGAGTGCGGGCCCAGGCACGAGGCCCCGCGGTCATTGCCGTCCAGAAAGCCACTCCATGCCTTGGGCAGGCTCAGAAGCCGCAGGGTGTGCCCCGTCGGTGCGGTGTCGAATACGATGTGCTCGAACGCCCCGCCCTCGCCCGACAGCAGGGAGGCGAACTCGTCGAACGAAGCGATCTCGGTGGTGCAGGCGCCCGACAGCTGCTCGCGCACCGTCGCGCGCTCGGCATCGCTGGCGCCAGTGCCCATCTGCACCAGCACGCGCTGGCGGTAGGACTCTGCCGCCGTGTCGGGGTCGATGTTCAGCACCGACAACCGCGGCGCGCCGGGCACCGGCGTGGGGATGTTGCGCAGCGCGATGCCGAGCATTTCGTCCAGGTTCGACGCGGCATCGGTGCTGACCAGCAACACCTTCTTGCCACCATCGGCCAGCGCCAGCGCAGCGGCCGTGGACAGCGATGTCTTTCCAACCCCACCCTTGCCGGTAAAGAACAGGTGCCGGGTGGGATGGCTCAAAAACCCCATGGGCTTCAGCCAGGCCTGCACCTGCTGGTGCGATGGAACCCCGCCGCTGTGCACCACCAGGCCGTCGATCATGACGGCGGGGGTGGCCATGACACCGGCGCGCCGGATTTCTGCCATGTCCTGTATCTGAAGGATCTCCACCTCGACCCCCGCATCCCGTGCGGCCCGTTCAATGGTGCCGACCGTGCTGTGGCATTTGCTGCAGCCCGGTCCCAGAACTTTGATTTGCATGGGTGCGGCCTTGGTGGAGTGTGCTGATAAAGGGATGGGAGCGCGTGGGCAGTGGCGGCCAAGCATCTACGGGGCGACATGGCACCGCCATTGGGCTCCGCCCGCTAGGCAAGGGGGCTGATCTGGGTCAACTCCCGTGTGAACGCCTGGAGGGAGGATTAGGCCCATGGGTGCCTTGCCTCTGTGCGCCAGCGAACCTAGGTGGCCTGGTGCACCAGGAGAACGGAGGCTGCACCTGGACCGCCATGGGGAGCACGTCATCCGCGCGGCGAGGGGAGCAAGGCGGGCCAGGGAGACCGTCTTCACGCCCTGCAGCACCCCGGCAGAAACATCGACTTCAACTGGCCCCAGTAGCCCGCACGCGCCGGATGGAGCGCGCTGGCAGCAAACAGGCCCACCCTCGCCGGGTCGTTGCCTGCGGGCGTGTAGCGGAAGGTGCCGAAGACCTGGTCCCACAACACGAAGGCGCTGCCGAAGTTGGAGTCACCCTCGCTGCTTTCGGTGGAGTGGTGCCAGCGATGTACTTCATTGGTACTGAACACGTAGTTGGCCCAGCCGCTGCGCAGATCGAGGTTGGCGTGCTGCAGCATGAGCACCGGTTGGGAGATGGCGAGGTAGCACAGGATCGCCTCGGCCGAAAAGCCCAGCAGCAGGGCCGGCAGCATCGACAGTGCGAAGTTGAGGGAGTGGTTGAGCGGATGGAAGCGCAGGTTGTTGAGCGCGTACAGGCGCTCGCTGCCGTGGTGCATCGCGTGCAGCCACCACAGCGGCGCCAGCCTGTGGTGCAGCCGGTGCGCCCAGTACTTGCCGAACTCGATGAAGAGCGCTGCCAGAAGGACCTGTAGTGCAAAGGGCAGGCTTTGCAACCACGCCGAGCTGCCTGTATTGCCGGGCCCGCCGTGCCCGTAGACCGCGAGCAGCGCCAGCGTGCCCAGCAGCTTGAGCAGCGGCTCCACCACGGCGACCAGGGTGGCTGCGCTGGCCCAGTCGGTGGCGCGGTCTCCGTTCGGCTGGTTCCAGCGGGTCCGGTAGGGGAAATAGCGCTCCAGCACGCTGGCCAGCAGCAGCGTCAAAACCGAGGCGAGCAGCACCACCGGCTCCAGCGGGCCCCCGGCAGCGCGGACGGCGGCGAACGCACCGAGACTGGCCACAGCGACCAGAACCAGGAGATGGCGGGACAAGAAGACGGGCATGGTCGGTCTTTTCGTGGTCAGGCCTGGAACGCGTCGGTGTGGTACGCCAGGGCATCGAACTTCTGCGGGACGGCGGGCTGCGCCGGCGACTGCAGGCTGCACTGCCACCAGCCCACGTCGTGCCACTGCCCGTGCTTGAAGCCGACCTGGCGGTACACGCCCAGCGCCTCGAAGCCCACGGACTCGTGCAGCGCCACGCTGGCCTGGTTGGGCAAGGCAATGCCGGCAAATGCCTGGCAGTAGCCGAGGCCGACCAGGATGCGCTTGAGCTCGCCATACAGCTTCTTGCCGATGCCCTGCCCCCGCGCGTCCTCGCGGATGTAGGCCGTGGTGTCCACGGACCACTGGTAGGCCAAGCGCTCGCGGTGCCTGCTGGCGTACACATAGCCGTTGACCCGGCCCTGCGCGTCTTCGCTGACCAGCCAGGGCAAGGTCTGCAGGGTCTGGGCCATGCGCTCGCGCATCTGCTCCACGGTGGGCACCTCCAGCTCGAACGAGATGCTGGTGTGCTGCACGATGGGCGCGTAGATTGCGGCAATGGCTTCAGCGTCGGCGGGGGTGGCGATGCGGATGGTCATGGGTCAGCGTCTGGTGGTACGGGGTGAAGAAAGAGCACGGCGCTGTTCAGCAGCAAGGTCCGCGTCCTTGGGCGGGCGCGGCAAGGTGCAGCAAGGCACGGCCTGGTCTTGCCGCAGCGCCTTCATGAGCAACTGCAGCGACGTCTCGACGGCGGCGCGGTCGCGCTCGCTCAGGCACCCGAGCAACTGCGCCGCGTGGGCGTCCAGGGTGCTGTTCAGTTCGCGGACCCTGCCCTCCCCCTCGGCGGTGAGCGTGACCAGCCAGCTGCGGGCATCCGCCGGGTTGGGCTCCTTGGTCACCAGGCCGCGCGCGGCCATGGCCTCCACCGCGCGCGAGACCCAGCTCTTTTCCAGGCTCACGCGCGCGCCCAGTTCGGACAACGGCAACGGGC
This sequence comes from Acidovorax sp. LjRoot66, assembly GCF_964253305.1. Lineage (NCBI taxonomy): Bacteria > Pseudomonadati > Pseudomonadota > Betaproteobacteria > Burkholderiales > Comamonadaceae > Acidovorax > Acidovorax sp. LjRoot66. Next base: position 3,725,347 of record NZ_CAXUQU020000001.1, on the reverse strand, counting down.
CCGAGCGCCCCAGCTCGGTCAGCAGGTGGCACTGCGTGTTGGTGGTGTGGCTGCACTCGGCCACCACGCGCTGGGCGCGGGTGTACATGCGGGCCACTTCGCGCAGCAGGGCTCCGGAATCGGCAGCGGTCATTTGGGTGTGTACAGCAACTAAATGGCAACAGGTTAAGCACCGCACAGTTAGTTGTCAATAGCAACTTCATGGGCGAGCCGGACCCTTGCGGGACAGGGCTCAGATCGATGCCTGGTTCACCCGGCGCATCAGCGCCTCACCCGACTCCTTGCGCTCGCTGTAGCGGTCCACCAGGTACGGCGACACGTCGCGCGTGAGCAGGGTGAACTTCATGAGTTCTTCCATCACGTCCACGATGCGGTCGTAGTAGGCCGAGGGCTTCATGCGGTTGTCGTCGCCGAACTCCTGGAAGGCCTTGGCCACCGAGGACTGGTTGGGGATCGTGAGCATGCGCATCCAGCGGCCGAGCACGCGCATCTGGTTGACCGCGTTGAACGACTGCGAGCCGCCGCACACCTGCATCACCGCCAGGGTCTTGCCCTGTGTGGGACGCACGGCCCCCTGGGCCAGCGGGATCCAGTCGATCTGGGTCTTGAGGATGCCGGTCATGGCGCCATGGCGTTCGGGCGAGCACCAGACCATGCCCTCGGACCAGGCGGCCAGCGCGCGCAATTCCACCACCTTGGGGTGCGTGTCCGGGGCGCCGTCGGCCAGGGGCAGGCCCTCGGGGCTGAAGATCTTCACCTCGGCGCCCAGCGCCGTGAGGATGCGCGCGCCCTCCTCGGTGGCCAGGCGGCTGAACGAGCGCTCGCGCAGGGAGCCGTAGAGCATGAGGATGCGCGCGGGATGGGTGGACGCCAGCGGTGCGGACAAACGCGCGGCGTCGGGCACCTGCAGCAGTTGCGCGTCGATGTGGGGCAGGTCATAAAGCATGGGGCAGGCCGTGGTGCGGTAATGGTGGTTGCTCAGCTGTGTGCGATTCGGTTCAGCTGGGTCTGCAGGTCGGCGTCGCTCAGGTCGGCCAGGGGCAGCTCCAGCAATTGCAGCATGCGGTAGCCGATGGCCTGGCGGGTGATCTCGAAGGCCTGGCGTTTGGCCTCGTCGCCGCCCTGGGCATTGGAGGGATCGGGGTAGCCCCAGTGCATCTGGATGGGGGTGCCCGGCCAGTACGGGCAGACCTCGCTGGCCGCGCTGTCGCAGACGGTGATGACGATGCGCGTCACCGGCGCATCGGCGGCGGTGAACTCGTCCCAGCTCTTGCTGCGAAAGGCGTCCGTCTTGACGCCCGCGCTGGCCAGCGCTTCGAGTGCCAAGGGGTTGATGCGGCCGCTGGGTGCGCTGCCGGCGCTGTGGGCCTGCACGTCCAGGCCGCGGACCTTGGCCAGGTGGTTGAGCATGCCTTCGGCCAGCACGCTGCGCGCGGAGTTGTGCGTGCACAGGATGAGGATGTGGGTGGTCATGGTCGTGGAAAGGAATGAAAAAGTGAGGGAGCCCGGGTGGGGTTCACGCCTGCCCGATGTCCTGGATCTGGCGCTTGATCGCCAGGGCATCGAGCTTCTCCAGGGGCAGCGCCAGTAGCAGCTCGATGCGCCGCTTGAGGATCAGCGCCGTGTCGCGGAAGGCCTTGTCCACCGCTTCGGGCGTGCCCTCGGCGGCCGATGGGTCGGGCACGCCCCAGTGCGCGCTCATGGGCTGGCCCGGCCAGATGGGGCAGACCTCGCCGGCGGCGTTGTCGCAGACGGTGAACACGAAGTCCATTTCGGGCGCGCTGGCCTGGGCAAACTCGTCCCAGTTCTTGCTGCGCGCGCCGGTGGCGGGCACATGCAGCCGCTCCAGCGTGGCCAGGGCCAGCGGGTTGACGGTGCCGCTGGGAAAGCTGCCAGCCGAGTGCCCCCGAAAGCGCCCTCCTCCGAAATGGTTGAGCAAGGCCTCGGCCAGGATGGAACGGGCAGAGTTCTGCGTGCAGATGAAGAGCACGTTGTAGGTTTTTTCGGTCATGGGGAAAGACTCCAGGAAGTGATGACGACGGCTGGTTGAACGGTTAACTTCAACATTTCATTAAATATTGAAATAATGACCATGGAAAGACAGGCAATGGATCGGCCTGTCACGCCGCTGCAGTGGCCTTGGGGCGCTTCTTGCCCACCGCCGAAGCTGGCGCGCAGCCGGCCTTGACGGGCAGCTCGGCGCACAGTTCAGGGTTGCCCGCGCAGCACTCTTCGGTCAGGTAGCCGATCAGCTCCGCCATCAGCGCCAGGTTGGCCCGGTAGCGCTGGTAGCGGCCCTCCTGCTCCACGGTGAGCAGTGAGGCGTGCGTCATGCCCTTGAGGTGAAAGGACAGGTTGGTGGGCGGCACGTCCAGCGCCGCCGATATCTCGCCGGCCACCATGCCGCCGGGCCCCTGCCGCACGAGCAGGCGGAACACGTCGAGCCGCACCGGGGAGGACAGCGATTCGAAGACGGCGGTGGCGGCGGTTTTTTGCACGGACTGACTATACAAGAGCGGTTGGATGGCGGCATAGGCCCAGGGAATCAAGCGACCCGGCGGCCCTGCGCGTCGATGACCAACTCGCCGTCTTCCTTGGCGAAGGGGCCGAGCAGCGCGGGCAGCAGGTCCAGCACCGTCTCGGAGGGGCGGCACAGCCGGGTGCCGGCGGGCGCCACGACGATGGGCCGGTTGATGAGGATCGGGTGGGCGAGCATGGCGTCGAGCAGGTGCCCATCAGACAGCGCAGGGTCTTGCAAGCCCAGTTCGTCGTACGGCGTGCCCTTTTGCCGCAGCAGCGCGCGCACGGGCATGCCCATGGCGGCGATCAGTTCGCTGAGCTTTTCGCGGCTGGGCGGCGTCTTGAGGTATTCGACGACGGTGGGCTCGATGCCGGCGTGGCGGATCATCGCGAGCACGTTGCGGGACGTTGCACAGGCCGGGTTGTGGAAGATGGTGTGGTCGGTGGAGGCTTGCATGGCATCAATAATACAACTATTATTGAAATATTCAATCAATCGCAAACTCCCTGCACCCGCAGATGCTTGCGACCCCCTCCCCCCCTCCCCCTTTTGAAAAGAGAAAACAGATGCTTGTGGCTCTGTCGATATTTGTGGCCACCATCGCGCTGGTCATCTGGCAGCCGCGCGGGCTGGGCATCGGCTGGAGCGCCAGCGCCGGTGCCGCCGTGGCGCTGCTCACCGGGGTCGTGCAGGTGTCCGACATCGCGGTGGTCTGGCAGATCGTGTGGAACGCCACGGCCGCCTTCATCGCCATCATCATCGTCAGCCTGCTGCTCGACGAGGCGGGCTTCTTCGAGTGGGCGGCCCTGCACGTGGCGCGCTGGGGGCGCGGCAGTGGCCGCATGCTGTTTGCGCTCATCGTGCTGCTGGGCGCCGCCGTGGCGGCGGTGTTCGCCAACGACGGCGCGGCACTGATACTGACCCCCATCGTGATCGCCATGCTCGTGGCCCTGGGTTTCAGCCCCGGTGCCACCCTGGCCTTCGTGATGGCGGCGGGCTTCATTGCCGATGCGGCCAGCCTGCCGCTGGTGGTGTCCAACCTGGTGAACATCGTCTCGGCCGACTTCTTTCGCATCGGGTTCCGAGAATACGCTTCGGTCATGGTGCCGGTGAACCTCGCCTCGGTGGCGGCCTCGTTGGGGGTGTTGCTGCTGTACTTTCGCAAGGAGATTCCGGCTGCGTACGACCCGGGGCAGCTCAAGCCCCCATCGGCCGCCATCCGCGACCTGGCGACCTTCCGCACCGGTTGGGTGGTGCTGGCCTGGCTGCTGATCGGATTTTTCGGGCTGGAACCGCTGGGTGTGCCGGTCAGCGCCACCGCCGCCGCAGGCGCCGCACTGCTGCTGGCCGTGGCGGGCCGGGGCCACGTGATCAGCACAAGGAAGGTGCTGCGCGAGGCGCCGTGGCAGATCGTCGTCTTCTCGCTGGGCATGTACCTGGTGGTCTACGGGCTGCGCAACCAGGGGCTGACGGCGTACCTCAGCCAGTGGCTCAACGCCTTTGCCGGCTACGGCATCTGGGGTGCGGCACTGGGCACGGGGGTGCTGACGGCGTTGCTCTCGTCACTCATGAACAACATGCCCACAGTGCTGGTGGGCGCGCTGTCCATCGACGCATCCGCCGCCACCGGGGTGGTGAAGGAGGCCATGATTTACGCCAACGTCATCGGCAGCGACCTGGGGCCCAAGATCACCCCCATTGGCTCGCTGGCCACGCTGTTGTGGCTGCATGTGTTGGCGCGCAAGGGCATCCGCATCGGCTGGGGCTACTATTTTCGCGTGGGGGCGGTGATCACCGTTCCCGTGCTGCTGGTCACCCTGGCGGCGCTGGCGCTGCGGCTGTCGCTGCGGTAGCACGGCGGCAAAGGCACAAGTGAAAACGGGCCGGCACCCAGAGGGGTACCGGCCCGCCGTCAATCAGCCGGGTTCAGCCGATCAATCGCAGCAGCCCAGCATTTCCAGGCAGCATTCGGCCAGTTCCGAGCAGCAGCCCGACTGGGCCATGGCCATGCCGGCCATCGACAGCAAGACAGCGGCCACGCCGAATTTGAAGAATTGTTTTTTCATTGGGAAATTCCTGATTGAGAAATGAATGGATTGGATAGAAAACGGTAAACCAGAAATCATCCAGACCTCAATCGGGCGGCCTCCACACCGGGGCCTCCCAGGACACCCACTGCCGACCAGCCCCGATGGTGTGCATCGAGGCCCGTGAAACCCCGAGCCATGGAGCGTCCGGGGCGACCATCAACGGCGTGCCGCAAGGCTGGCAGCCGGCCATGCCGCAGGCATCGGCAGTGCCACAGTCGGCAATGCAGCAATGCTCGTAGCCCGACATGCTGGCCGACACCGTCTGGGTGAGGAAAGCACTGCCCAGCAACAGCAAGCAGATGGCAAGGAATCTTCGCACGGCTGCAATGTACCCCAGCCGTGCGTCCCGGCCAAACCGAAGGGTTTGGCCCTGTCGCCCTGCCGGCAGCCTGCTACTTGCTGCCGCCCGCCTGCTCCACCACCGCCACGCGCCGGCGCAGGCGCTCCGCCGCGTCCTTGTCCCCCGCCGCCTCGGCGCGCTGCACCTGCAGCAGCAGCCAGGCCATGAGCGGGCGGCGCCAGCCCTGGGCGGATGCGGTATCGGTTGCCGTGGCGATGACGGCCGGGTCGGCCCGGCCGGCCTGCAGCAGCACACCGGCGGCCACCAGGCGCGAGAGCGGGTCTTCGATGGCGGCCAGCGCGGCGCCGCCCGATCCCAGTGTTGCCACGGCTCGCTGGGCCGGGGGCAGCAGCGCCACGTCGGGCGCGGCCAGCGGTTTGCCCGCCAGGTGGTCGGCATAGGCGCGCTCGGGTGCGGCAGCATCCTGGCGCAGCGCCTCGAAGGCAGTGCAGGGCTCCACCACCAGGCTGGCCACCTGGGCGGCGCAGCGCAGCAACTCCAGCCGGGCCAGCAGGTCCGGGCGGCCGGTGCGGGCCACCTCGGCGCGGGCACGCTCCCATTCGAGTCTTTCGACGCGGGCGTTGCCCGAGAGGTAGGCGTCGAGCGCCTTCTGCGACGAGCCCTGGGCGTTCATCTCCCATTCGGGCTCGGGCGGCTTGTTCGCGCAGCCGGCAAGCAAGCTGCCGACCAGGGCAGCGGCAAATAAACTTCGCACGATGGGTATGGTCTTGTGGGTCATGGCAGCTTGATCTCCCGGTCGCGTGCAAACGGCCATTTGCGGTTGATCTCGGTGACCAGGCTGTCGATCTTGCGCAGGTTGCTTTCCACCTCGGCGCGCAGGGCACCCAGGTCGTTGGTGGCTTCGCGGGCATTGGCGCCCACGGCCTGGGCCTCGACCAGCACGGCGTCCACCTTCTTGAGGCTGGTGCGCGTGTCGGCCAGCAGGTCGTTGACCTGGCCGACGGCGGCACGCAGTTCGGGCACCAGCGCATCCTTGCTGTTGCCGTCGGCGCCGAAGACCTGGCGGTCGGCGCGCGCGGCCAGGGTATCCAGGCGCGCCAGCAGGGTGTTGGTGCGGTCCAGCGTGGTCACGAGCTTCTTCGCGTCGCTCTCGCTGCCCATGAGGGCGCCGAGCACACCGCCTGGGCCGTTCAGGCGCTCGGTCAGTTGCTGCACGTTGGAGAGGGTGCTGCCCAGGGCGGCGTCTTGCGCGGTCAGGTTGTTCAGGTTGCCCAGCAGCTCGCGCGCCGAGGCCATGAGCTGCGGGATCTCGGCCGTGGCATCGCCGCGCAGCACCGGGCGCACGGCGCCATTCTCCAGCGGCGGGTCGGTGAGGATGCCGCTGTAGGCGCGGATGTTGGTGCCGCCCACGATGCCGCGCACCAGGGTGAACACGCTGGAGCTGCGCAGCCAGTGCGCGTCCTTGCTCGGCACCTCGATGGTGATGCGGGCATTGCCCTCGTTGGCCAGCTCGATGCGGCGCACCCGCCCGATGGGAAAGCCCGAGAACGTCATGTCCATGCCCACCACCACACCCTCGGAATCGTCGGCCGTGAGCACCAGGATCTGCGTGGGCTCGAACACGCCGCGCGCATACATGAGGAACAGGCCTGAGCCGACGATCAGCGCCAGCGTGAACATCAGCAGCGCCGCGGCCTTGATCTCCAGGTAGGCCACGGGGCGCAGCGTCTCCTGCGTGGAGCCTTCGGTCGGCGGCGGCGGCGCGGGAGGTGGTGTGCGGTCGGTCATGGGGTGTTGTTGTTATCGGTTAGTAGTAGTTGCCCATCAGCGAGGCCACTTCGATCAGCAGCAGCACGGCGAACATGCGCGCCAGGCCGCCGAGCTCCGAATCGGGCTGGTCCCGGCCCTCGGCGTCGTACAGACCTGCGGCCATGGGGATCAGTGCCACGGTGAGGCTGAAGAACAGCGTTTTGAGCGCGAACAAGGTGGTCACGCTGGGGGTGAACACGCGCCCGAACATGCGCGTGTAACCCCCCGCCTCGGCCAGGTTGAAGCCATACACGCCCAGGTAGCCCATGACCAGCGCCACCACGCAGCTGAGCGCGGCCAGCGTGATGCTGGCGAACACCCCGGCCACCACGCGCGGCAGCAGCTCGACGCGCACCGGGTCCGAACCGCGCGCGCGCAGTTCGTCGAAGCGGCCCGACTGGCGCAGCAAGGCCAGTTGCGTGCCGTTGGGGATGGTGGCGCGCATGGCCACGAAGAGTGCGGCCGTGAGCGGAATCAGCTCCAGCACCAGCACGCGGATCACCATCTCCATGGCATAACGCGACAGGCCATAGCTGAGCGCCGTGACCACCACGATGCGCGTGAGCACCAGGCTGAGCAAGGCCGCCAGCACGGTAAAGCCCAGCAGCACGGGCGCCGTGTCCAGGTACAGGTGGCGCGCCAGAGACCGGCGCGTGGCGCGCCCGTAGCTCGACGGCGACAACACCAGCACCAGCACCACCGCCCCCAGGTACAGGATGCGCCACCACGCCACGGCCCAGCGGCGTACCGTGCTCCAGGCACGCTCGGGCAGGGACAGGCCGGGCAGGCGATTGATCATGAATTGATCATAGCCGCCGGGGCACGCGTTCCCAAGCGGAAGGCCCGCTGAATGCATCGGGCATTTGCAGCGGCCACGGCTTATGCTGCATGGAGATGCAGCTATGCATTGCATAGCAGACGATACATGCGCTCACACCCTGCCTATTTGCGGGCGTTCTGCGGCACTACCGGCATGCGCCCCACATAACGCCCGCGCGGGCGGATCACCTGCGCCACGCCGCGCTGCTCCAGGCTGTGGGCCAACAGCCCTACGCTGCGCGCGGTGGCGAACAGGGCAAACGCCGCGTCGGCAGGCAGGCGGTGGTGCGCGACCAGGGCGGCCAGGGCCACGTCGATGTTGGGCTGCAGGCCGGTCAGCTCGGTCGCCTTGTGGATGAAGCGCGCAATCACCTCGGGCGGCTCGAACATCGCGAGCAGGGCCGCCGCGCGCGGGTCGCCATCGGGGTAGATGTGGTGGCCGAAGCCCGCCAACGGCAGGCCGGTGGAAAGGTAGTGGGCCAGCACCTTGTCTTCGCCCAGCCGCTCCACCTCGCTGAACAGCGCCTGCACCCGGCCCGAGGCATCGCCGTGCAGCGGCCCCGACAGCGTGCTCAGCCCCGCCAGCACGCAGGCCGGCAGCGAGGCGCCGGTGGACGCCGCGATGCGCGTGGCAAAGGCCGAGCTCGTGAGCTCATGGTCGGCCAGCAGCACCAGCGCCGTGCGCAGCAGCTCGGCCACCGGGGCGCGCTGCTTCCAGCCCTTGGCAAAGCGCAGGTGCAGCGGGCCCTTGCCGGGCTGGGCGCCGAAGGCATTGGCCAGTTGGCCCACCAGGGCCTGGCCTTCGGCATGCAGCACGCGCGTGAGCCGCCCGCTGGTGGAGTGCCCCGTGGCGGCCAGCCCGGCGAGCACCGTGAACGCGGCGCCCCGCCCCGGTGCCGCGGTGCCGGCCGGCGCATCGCAGGCGAAATCCACCGCCTGCTCGGCCGCCCACAGCAGCTGCGCCGCATCTTCGAGCGTGGCGGTGCGCGCCAGCACGATGGCGTCTTCACCCCGGTAGTGCGGGCGCTCGCGGAAGAAGGCCGACAGCGCGGTGGGGATGCTGGGCTCGGCCCCGAACAGCGTGTTGGTGGCCAGCGTCTCGCGCTTGCTACCGGCCTTCTTGCGCCGGGCCAGGCCGCTCAGGTCCTCGGCGCGGTACAGGCTCTTGCGCGTGTCGGCCGGGTCGGGCATGACCTCGAGCTTGCCCCGGCTCACATAGGCATAGATGGTCTGCGGTTGCACACCGAGGAGCTGGCAGGCCTCGGTCATCGAAATCCAGGAAGCCATGGTGGTGGTCGTCGTTGAGGTCTATACATTGATTTTACACGTCAAGATTGACCACAGCATCAACACAAAACTACGATGCCTTCCATTCCAACGTGTTTCCGCATACCGACATGACAAAGCCCCAGGTTCTGCAACTCAACCCCATCCTGATCCCGTCGGTGAACGACGCGCTCGCCTCGCTGTACACGGTGCACAGATACTTCGAGATGGCCGATGGCGCGGCCTGGCTGCGCGCGCACGGTGCCGGCATCGGCGCGGTGATCACCGGCGGGCACACGGGCATCTCGCGCGCCATGCTGGAGCAGTTGCCAGCCCTCAAGGTGGTGGCCGTCAACGGCGTGGGCACCGACGCGGTGGACCTGGCCTACTGCCGTGGCCGCGCCCTGCCCGTCACCGCCACGCTGGGGGCGCTGACCGAGGACGTGGCCGACCTGGCCATCGGCCTCCTGATCGCCGCCTGCCGCAACATCTGCAGCGGCGACCGCTTCGTGCGCGACGGCCAGTGGGAACAGTTCCCGCAGCCCGGCGCCATCCCGCTGGCGCGGCGCTTTTCCGGCATGCGCGTGGGCATCGTCGGCATGGGGCGGGTGGGCCGCGCCGTGGCCACCCGGGCCGCCGCCTTCGGCTGCCCCATCGCATACACCGATCTGCGCGCCATGAGCGATGTGGCGCACCGTTTCGTGCCCACCCTGCTGGACCTGGCGCGCGGGTCCGACGCACTGGTGCTGTGCGCTGCAGCCGACAGCGCCGAGGGCATCGTCGATGCGGCCGTGCTCGATGCGCTGGGCGCGCAGGGCTACCTGGTCAACGTAGCGCGTGGCCGCCTGGTCAACGAGGCCCACCTCGCGGCAGCCATCAGTGCGGGCCAGATCGCCGGCGCAGGGCTGGATGTGTTCGTGGACGAGCCGCGCGTGCCCCTGGCGCTGCGCCAGAGCGAGCGCACCGTGCTGCAGGCCCACCGCGCCAGCGCCACCTGGGAGACGCGTGCGGCCATGGGCCAGATGGTGCTGGACAGCGTGGCCCAGGCGCTGGCGGGCGAGCGGCCGGCGATGAGCCTGACCACATGAACTGAGCCGGGCGGCCCCCGCCGCTTCCCCTTCCCCAAAAAACACAACGGAGACAGACACCACCATGACGTCCACACGACGACGCTTCGCCTTCACCCTGGCCATCGCCCTTGGCACCACGGCCCTGGCGGCACCCGCCGCCTTTGCACAGGCCTATCCCAACCGCCCGGTGACCCTGGTCGTGCCCTTCCCGCCCGGGGGCGGCACCGACACCGGGGGCCGTGTCATCGCCGAGCAACTCGCCCGGCGCTGGGGCCAGCCCGTGGTGGTGGAGAACAAGGGCGGCGCGGCCGGGCAGATCGGGGCCGACTACGTGGCCAAGTCCAGGGCCGACGGCTACACCCTGCTCCTGGGCAACATCGGCACGCAGGCCATCAACCCCTCGCTGTACGCCAAACTGCCGTACGACGCGGACAAAGCCTTCGCCCCCATCTCGCTGGTGGCCGAGTTGCCGCTGGCGATGATGGTCAACCCCTCGGTGGCAGCGAAGACGCCGGCCGAGTTCATCGCCCTGGCCAAGGCGCAGCCGGGCAAGCTCAGCTACAGCAGCTCGGGTGCCGGCGGCGCGCCGCACCTGGCGGCCGAGATGTTCAAGGACCAGACGGGCAGCTTCATCCTGCATGTGCCCTACCGTGGCGGCGGTCCTGCGATTGCCGACCTGCTGGCAGGGCATGTGCAACTCTCCTTCATGACGGCGCTGGAGGCATCGGGCCACATCAAGGCCGGCAAGCTGCGCGCCCTGGCCGTCACCGGCGACAAGCGCCTGCCCGCGTTGCCCGAGGTGCCCACGCTGGGTGAAGGCGCGCTGCCGGGCTTCAATGCCATCTCGTGGATCGGCCTGCTGGCCCCTGCGGGCACGCCGCACGAGGTGGTGGACAGGATCTCGGCCGATGTGCGTGCCGTGCTCGCGGACGAAGCCGTGAGAGCCCGCTTTGCCGGCCTGGGCGGCGTGCCGCGCGCCACCTCGCCGCAGGAGTTCGGCAAGCTGATCGCGGCCGACAGGGCGCGCTACGCGCAGATCATCCGCAGCCGCAAGATCACCATCGAGTGAGCTGCCATGCTGGACTTCGCGTTCCCTCCACCCGCCGCCACCGCCCTGCCGGTGGCGGGCAGCAGCTCCCTGTTCCCCGTGGGCCGGGTGTTCTGCATCGGCCGCAACTACCGCTGGGCGCCCGATGAACCCCGGCCCGTGCAGATGCCCGCCTGGTTCATGAAGCCCGCCAGCGCCGTGGTACCCGCACAGGGCGTGCTGCCCTACCCTGCGCAAACCCGCGACTTCTGCCACGAGATCGAACTGGTGGTGGCCATTGGCCGGGGCGGCCGCGACATTGCCCCGGAACGCGTGGAGGCACAGCACATCTGGGGCTATGCCGCCGGTTTGGACATGACACGGCGCGACCTGCAGCAGCAGGCCAAGCAGGCGGGTGGCCCCTGGGAGCCCGCCAAGGCCTTCGACCAATCCGCCCCCTGCACGCCCATCGTGCCCGTTGCGGTGTGTGGCCACCCCCGCCAAGGCGCCATCTGGCTCACGGTGAATGGCCAGGAGCGCCAGCGGGCGGACCTGTCCGGCCTGCTGTGGACGGTGCCGGAGCTGGTGGCCATGCTGTCGCGCTCGGTCGCGCTCGCGCCGGGGGACCTGGTCTACACCGGCACCCCCGCCGGGGTGGGCCCGCTGCAGCCGGGCGATGTGGTACGCGCGGGCGTGCAGGGCATCGGAGAACTTTCCATGGCGGTAGGCGCAGGCCCATCGGCGATTTCCCCCATTTGACGGAGACAGACCTTGAGCAAGAACACCCTTTCACCCCCTCGCATCGCCCTGGTCACCGGGGCGGGCAGCGGCATCGGCCGCACCACCGCGCTTGGCCTGCTGGGCGACGGCTGGACCGTGGTGCTGGCAGGCCGACGCCCCGAGCCGCTGCAGGCCCTGGCGGACGAAGCCGCAGCGCGTGGCCAGACGGCCCTGGCCGTGCCCACCGACGTGAGCAACCCGGCCAGCGTGCAGGCCCTGTTCGACGCCATCGAGCAGCGCTTTGGCCGGCTGGACCTGCTGTTCAACAACGCCGGGGTGAACGCCCCGGCCGTGCCCATGGACGAGCTGCCGCTGGAGAAGTGGCTGAGCGTGCTCAACACCAACGTGGGCGGCGTGTTCCTGTGCGCCCGCGCGGCCTTCGGGCTCATGCGCCGCCAAGCGCCACAGGGCGGGCGCATCATCAACAACGGCTCGATCTCGGCGCACACGCCGCGCCCCTTCACGGCCCCCTACACGCTGAGCAAGCACGCCGTCACGGGCCTGACCAAGGCGCTGGCGCTCGATGGCCGCGCCTTCGGCATCGTGGCCAGCCAGATCGACATCGGCAATGCGCTGACCGAACTGTCCGAGCGCATGACCCGGGGCGTGCTGCAAGCCAACGGCACGGTGGCGCCCGAGCCCATGATGGACGCCACCCACGTGGCCGATGCGGTGCGCCACATCGCCGCGCTGCCGCTGTCGGCCAACGTGCTGAACATGACCCTCATGGCCAGCGCCATGCCTTTCGTCGGGCGCGGCTGAGGCCTGGCGACGACCCGATTCCACAAGACCACAACGGAGACAAACACCATGCACACCACATCCACAAGACTCAAGGGGCTGGCCCATACGGCGGTGCTGGCCCTGCTGGCAGCCGCACCACAGCTGGCATCGGCCCAGGCTGCTGCCTACCCCACGCGCGCCATCAAGATCATCGTGCCCGCACCGCCCGGCGGGGCCATCGACACCATTGCCCGCGTGGTCGGCGACAAGCTGGCCACGTCCCTGGGCCAGGCGGTCATCGTCGACAACCGGCCCGGCGCCTCGAACAACCTGGGCACCGACGTACTGGCCAAGGCGCCACCCGACGGCTACACCATCGGCATCGTGGGCGGCAGCCACAACATCAACAAGTATTTGTTCAAGAACCTGGGCTGGGACCCGGAAAAGAGCTTCGAGCCCATCGTCTACACGCACGAGGTGCCGCTGGTGTTTGCCATGTACCCGCAGATCCCGGCGAAGACGCTGCCCGAGTTCATCGCCTGGATGAAGGCCAATCCCGAGCAGGCCAAGATCGCCACGTCCGGCCGGGGCAGCGCGCAGGAGATGGCGGCCGAGATGTTCCGCATGGCCAGCGGCGCCCAGATGCTGCTGGTGCCCTACAAGGGCTCGTCGGCCGCGCACCCGGATCTGCTGGCCGGGCGCACTGCGCTGTACATCGACACCATCAGCGCCATCCAGGCCCAGGTCAAGGGCGGCAACGTGCGCGCCATCGCGGTTTCCACGCGCAAGCGCACCGCCGCCCTGCCCGATGTGCCCACGGCCGAGGAACAAGGCCTCAAGGGCTACGACGCCAACACCAACGGCGGCTTCCTGGCGCCTGCCGGCACACCCAAGGCCATCGTCGCCCGGCTCAACGCCGAGATCAACGCGGCCCTCAAGCTGCCCGACGTGCGCGCCAAGCTCGAGGCCGCGGGCATCGAGATCCAGGGCGGCACGCCGCAGGAGTATGCGGCGCTGATCAAGTCGGACCTGCTCAAGTGGGGCAAGGTGGTCAAGGAGGCCGGGATTCAGCCGGAGTAACCGGAGTGCCGGTGGCCCGCGCGGTCCATCGGGCATTTGCGCAGGGGACGGGACACTCCGTAGTACCGATAAACGCAGGGTAGTCCCCCGCAGGTCAGAGGTAAAACCTGACAACACCGGCCTATTGGGCGCTGCAGCCGATGCGCCCTCTGTGGCGCATGCTAGTCCACCGGCTCCCAGCGCCCCGTGCGCTCGGACAGCCACAGGGCATCCATCACCCGCGCCTGGGCCACCGCGTCATCAACACCATCGGCCTGCGGCCCCGCTGCGCCGCGTACCCGGCGGGAAAAAGCCTCTACCTGCAGCCGGTACTGGTCGCAGGCCGGCAGGGTTTCGACGGTGATGCCGCTGCCATCGAGCTGACCGCCGTCGTCCACCGCCAAGCGCATCTCGCCGCCCCGCACCGCATTGAAGGGGATGAACAGTTCGATGCGCCCGCGCGTGCCCACTACCTGCACCCTTTGAAACCGGGCGCTCTGCGTCGAGACCGTGAATGCCGCCTGCCTGCCGGAGCCAAAATCCAGCAGTGCGCTGGTGAGCCGGTCGGTCCCCAGTTGCGGGTCGCGGTCTACCAGCGAAACGGCGCGCAAAGGCTCGCACTCGAACAGATAGCGTCCCGCCAGAACCGCATAGCAACCAATGTCGAACAGCGCCCCACCGCCGATGCCGGGCTGGTTGCGGATGTTGCCCGGATCGTCGTTGAAGTACGAGAAGAACACCTGTACCGCCTGGGGCGTGCCAATGCGCCCCGCGCGCACCAGTTCGCGGGCGCGCAGCCACTGCGGGTGGTGGCGCACCATGAAGGCCTCCTCGATGTGCACGCGGCGACTGGCGGCCCTGAGCAACTCGGCCTGTGCCGCGCTGAGCGCCACCGGCTTCTCGCACAGCACATGCTTGCCAGCGGCCGCCGCCTGCAGGGTCAGCGGCACATGCAGGTGGTTGGGCAGGGGGTTGTAGATCGCCTCGATGGCCGGGTCGGCCAGCAGTTCTTCGTAGCTCCCGTAGGCCTGGGCAATGTCCAGCGACCGTGCAGCCCCCTCGGCAGCGGACAGGGAGCGCGAAGCGATTGCGCGCAGCTCGACCAGCGGGCTGGCGCGCATGGCGGGAATCACATGCTGGATGCCGATCCTGGCGGTACTCAGAACACCCCACACCACGGGTTTCATGGACACTCCCCGTTCACAACGGCGGGTCAAAGATAGCTGTTGAGCAGATTCTCGAGCAGCTCCTGCCGCCCGGAAACCGGCCGCGTGTCCTGGTTGCGCTGCAGCGCACGGGCTGCCACCTCGTCCAGCCCCAGCCGGCCGGCCAGTAGGTCCTGGCCAAACGCATCACCCCAGCCGGCGTAGCGGGCATCGACATGGCGGGCCAGGCGCCCGTCGGTGACCATTTTCTCGGCAATCAGCAGCGCCCGGGCCGAGACATCCATGCCGCCGATGTGGCCGTGGAACATGTCCTCGGCATCCAGCGACTGGCGCCGCACCTTGGCGTCGAAGTTCAGGCCCCCCGTGGTGAAACCGCCGGCCTGAAGGATCAGGTACAGGGCCAGGGCCGTCTCGGGGATGTTGTTGGGAAACTGGTCGGTGTCCCAGCCGCACTGCATGTCGCCGCGGTTCATGTCGAGCGAGCCGAAGATGCCCAGATCGATGGCGGTGGCGATCTCGTGCTCGAAGCTGTGGCCCGACAGCGTGGCGTGGTTGGCTTCGATGTTGACCTTGATCTCCTTGTCCAGCCCATAACGGGCCAGGAAGCCATAGACCGTGGCGGTGTCAAAGTCGTACTGGTGCTTGGAGGGTTCGCGCGGCTTGGGCTCGATCAGGATCGTGCCCTTGAAGCCGATCTTGTGCTTGTACTCCACCACCATGTTCAAAAAGCGGCCCATCTGGTCCAGTTCATGGCCCACGCGGGTGTTGAGCAGGGTCTCATAGCCCTCGCGGCCACCCCACAGCACATAGTTCTCCCCGCCGAGCTTGAGCGTCGCGTCCATCGCCTCTTTCACCTGCAGGGCGGCCAGGGCAAAGATTTCGGGGTCGGGATTGGTCGAGGCGCCGGACATGAAGCGGCGGTGGCTGAACAGGTTGGCCGTGCCCCACAGCAGCTTCATGCCGGTCTCGGCCTGCTTGGCCTGAAGCACATCGACCATCTCGTGCAGGTGGTTCACGCTCTCGCGGGGTGTGCTGCCTTCGGGCGCCACGTCGCGGTCGTGAAAGCAGTAGTAAGGCGCGCCCAGGCGCACAAAGAAGTCAAACGCCGCATCAGCCTTCATGCGCGCAGCGGCCATGGGGTCGGCCGTGCGCTGCCAAGGACGCTCGAAGGTGCCGTCGTAGCCGAAAGGGTCAAACCCGTTCCAGCAGAAGCTGTGCCAGTAGCAGACGGCAAAACGCAGGTGCTCCTCCATGCGCTTGCCCAGCACCAGGCGGTCTTTGTCGTACCACTTGAAGGCCAGCGGGTTGGAAGACTCAGGGCCCTCGTAGGCGATGGGGGCAATGTCGGAAAAGTAGGTGCTCATGGGTTTCTCGGCTAAGGACGTCAGGGCCTGCGGTACAGGCTGCGGAACAGGGCATAGCGAGGCGCCAGCAGCACGCTCTCGCCCGGGTCGGGCTGGTAGACGGTGTCCACGGGGGGAGGCAGGCAGGTGGAGGCCATCGGGGCCCCCGCGCTCAGGGCGCCCAGGCGGGCGGCGCCCAGGGCGCCGCCGACGGCCGAACCACCGTGGGTGACGATCTCCACATCGAGCGCGCTGGCCAGCATCTGGGCCCAGAAGGCGCTGCGGGCGCCGCCGCCCACCAGCGACAGGCGCGTGACCTCGCTGCCGGCGGCGTTCAACGCGGCAAGGCCATCGCGCAAGCCAAAGCTCACGCCTTCCATCACCGCGTAGCCAAGGCGCGCGGCATCGGTATCGAAGTCCAGGCCGTGGAAGCTGCCCCGCACACCAGCGTCGTTGTGGGGCGTGCGCTCGCCGCTCAGGTATGGCAGAAACAGTGGCGCGGCCTCTCGGCCCGCAGCATCCAGCGCCGCCGCGCGTGCCGCCACGTCTGCAACATGGGGCGTACCCAGCAGCTTCGCGACCCACTGCAGCGCGCTGGCCGCCGCGAGCATCACACTCATCTGGTGCCAGCGGCCGGGCACAGCATGGCAGAACGCATGCGTGGCGCTGGCGGCATTGGGCTGGTAAGTGGGCGTGACCACGAACAGTACACCGCTGGTGCCCAGCGACAGGAACCCCTGGCCTGGCTGCACCGCGCCCATGCCCACGGCGCTGGCCGCGTTGTCGCCCGCACCACCCGCCACCACGGTGCCAGGCCGCAGGCCCAGCGACTGCGCGACCTCGGCCCGCAGCCGCCCGCTGACCTCGCTGCCTTCAACGAGCCGGGGCATGTGCCGGCGCGAAAGGCCAGTCAACGCCAGAAGGGGGTCGGACCAGTCACGGCGCCGCACATCAAGCCAGAGCGTGCCGCTGGCGTCCGACATGTCGCTGGCGTGTTCCCCTGTCAGCATCAGGCGCACATAGTCCTTGGGCAGCAACACCTTGGCCACGCGCCGGAACACCTCGGGCTCGTGGCGCGCGACCCAGCGCAGCTTGGGCGCGGTGAAGCCCGGCATCGCGAGGCTGCCGCCCAGATCGCTCAGGGCGGCAAGCTCGTGCATCATCTCGCTGCACTCTGCGGCGCTGCGCGTGTCGTTCCAGAGGATCGCGGGCCGCAATACGCGGTCTTGCGCATCCAGCAGCACGGCGCCATGCATCTGGCCCGAGAGGCCGATGGCTTGCGTCGCCGCATACTCGCCCGGGTGCGCCGCCTGCAGGCTGGCCAGGGCTGCCTGCGTGGCGCCCCACCAGTCAGCGGGGTCCTGCTCGCTGTGGCCCGGATGGGGCCGCGACACCGTGAGGGCCACGCCCGCCGAGCCCACCACGCACTGGTCAGGCCCCAGCAGCAGGGCCTTGACTTCGGAGGTGCCAATGTCGATGCCGATGTACATGGGTTGTTGCAATCAATCAGTGAAGGAACTGGGGCGCTGCTTCGCCCTGCCGGTGTTCGGGCTCGTCCGGTGGCGCGGTGACCGCAGGCGCATGCATGGGCCGAAGCTCGTGGTGCAGCACCAGTGCGGCCGCGCCGACAGCCGAGGCCAGCAGCCCGTAGCGGGCCGAACGCACCTTGGGCGCGGCCATGCCTGCGCTGGCCGCATAGCCCTGCAGCGTTTCTCGGGCCACGCGCAGGATGTCGGGATAGCGCTCGCAGGAGGGTCCACCGACGACCAGTGCGCCCGGGTTGAAGGTAGTCCACAGGTTTTGCAGCACCACGCCCAGGTAGACGCCGCCGCGCGCTGGCTCGGCCTGCCGCTCCAGAGCGCGGGCGCCAAGAAAGGTTTCGGCACACCCCTTGCGTCCGCAGGAGCACGCCGGTCCGTCGATCTGCACAATGCTGTGGCCGATTTCGCCAGCCATGCCCTGCAGCCCGGTGAACAGGCGGTCGTTGAGCACGATGCCAGCGCCCACGCCCACGCCGCAGGTCACGAAGATCAGCGAATCCGTCGCCTCACCGCCGGCAAACTCGTATTCGCTGAGCGCGGCGGTGTCGGCTTCGTTTTGCACGTGCATTGCCACCGACGGGCAGCCAGCCTCGGCCAGGGCGCGTGCCATCAGCGGCTGGAAGGCCACATCGCGCCAGCCCAGGTTGGGCGCGAAGCGGATGGTGCCGGTGGCCTCGTCGAACGCGCCGGGCACGCCGATGCCCATGCCAGAGACCAGCACCGGCCTGGCCGCCAGTTCGCCATGCGCGCGCACCGCCAGGGCCGCAACTTGGCCGCACACCGCTCCAGGCTCGCGGTCGGCCAGGGGCTCCTCGGCCGACCACAGTACCTCACCCGTGAGCGACACACCCACCACGCGCAGCGACTCGACCCCGATCTCCACGCCCAGCATGGCGCGGCGGCTGCCGTCCAGCTGCAAGGGTGTGGAGGGGCGGCCAAGGCCCTGTGCGGCCGCCAGGCTGGTTTCGGTGATCCAGCCCTCTTCGATCAACTCGCGCACCAGCAGGCTCACGGTCGACTTGGTCAGGCCGCTCTCGCTGGCCAGTTGCGCGCGCGAGAGGCCGCCCCGCTGGCGCAGCAACCGCAGGAGCACGCTGCGGTTGATCCGTTTGACAAGTTGCTGGTCGCCGGTGGTTTTCATGGTGTGGTCTTCGGAGCGCCGGTTTTCAAAGGCTGTGGGCCTGCGCTTTTCCCTCGGGTTGCTTGCCGGCGATGATCATGCCCAGAACCTGGTCCTCGGTAACCTCGGCCGTGCGGTAGGTGCCCACCAGGCGCCCGTTCTTCATCACCGCCAGGCGGTCGCTGAGCCCGAACACGTCGGGCATGTCGTGGGTGATCAGGAAGATACCCACGCCCTCGGCCTTGAGCTGGCGCACGAGGTTGCCCACCATCGCGGTTTCCTCAGGACCGAGCGCTGCGGTGGGCTCGTCCATGATCAGGATGCGCGCGTTGAAGTAGATGGCGCGCGATATCGCCACCACCTGGCGCTGGCCGCCCGAAAGGCGCCGCACTGGTGTGCGCACGTTGCGAAAGTTCTTGTTCAGGCGCTCGAATACCTTGCGCGCTTCGGCGTCCATGCGGTGGTCGTCCAGCGTGCGCCAGGGTGTGAGCAGCTCACGCCCCAGGAACAGGTTGGCCACTGCGTCCAGGTTGTCGGCCAGCGCCAGCGTCTGGTAGATCGACTCGATGCCGAGGCGCTGGGCATCGACGGGCGTACGGATGTGGGATTTCTGCCCCTGCACCAGCACCTCTCCGCTGTCGATCGGGTAGGCGCCCGCCAGCATCTTCATCAGCGTGGACTTGCCTGCACCGTTGTGCCCCAGCAAGGCGACCACCTCGCCCGGGTGCAGGTTCAGACTGACATCGTTTACCGCCTTCACGCCGCCAAACGACTTGCCGATGTGGCGCATTTCCACCAGGGGCGCGTTCATGCAGCGTCTCCCGTCATGCGGCGATAGACCACATCGAACACCACGGCGGCAATCAGGACCTGGCCGATGATCACGTAGCGCAGGCCAATCGAGATGTCCAGCAACAACAGGCCGCTGTCGATGCTTTGCATGATGAGCGCGCCCAGCACCGATCCCAGAATGGAACCACTGCCGCCGGAGAGCGCCGTGCCGCCGATCACGGCCGCTGCGATCACAAACAGCTCCATGCCCGTGCCCAGTGAATTGGTGCCCGCGTTCAGCCGTGCAATGGAGACCATGGCCGCGATGGTGATGAGAACCCCCATCAGCGCAAACAGCATCAGGGTGACGCGACGCACCGGAATACCGACCAGCGCGGCGGCCTCCGGGTTGCCCCCCATGGCAAACACATAGCGGCCAAAACGTGTGCGGCGCACGATGAACGACAGCACCACGGCCACGCCGCCCCAGATCAGCACGGGGATCGGCACGCCCTGGGGCGCGTCTTTGGTGGGGATCTGGTAGGCGTTCATCGTGGCGACAAAGGCCACGGCAATCAACGCTGGCACGGCGGCCACCAGGGAATCCAGCCACAGCGGCGGACTGGGCACACCATACGCAGCCTTGGCCCGGCGCCGCAGCCAGGTCTTGACCCCCATGGCCACGACCAGAGCCAGCGCCAGCCACCAGCTGGCCTGCACGCCGATGGCGCCATCAAAACCACCGCCCAGCCTTTGAAAGAATGCGTCGCTGACCGGTTGGGTCTTGCCGTCGGCCACCAGAAAGGCCGCGCCGCGAAACGACATCAGCCCACCCAGCGTGACCACGAAAGACGGCACCCCCAGCATTGCCGTGAGCGCACCCTGGTAAAGCGATACGCCGATGGCGACGGCCAGCCCGGCGAGGGAGGCCTCGACCCAGTGCCAGCCGGCGGTGTACATCAGCGTGGCGATCAGCACGCCCACAAAACCCATGACGGAGCCGACCGACAGATCGATGTGGCGTGCGACGATAACCAGCACCACCACCGTGGCCACAATGCCGACCACCGCAGTCTGCTGGGCAATGTTGTAGAGATTCTCGGGCGACAGGAACAGGCCGCCGGAGAGGATGTTGAACACGATGGCCGTGGCCACCAGGACCACTCCCATCAGCACCAGCCGCCAATCGATGGCCAACTGCCTGAGGGCATTGGGAACAGGACTCACAAGCGCACTCCACCAGAAACAAAAAAGGACCGCAAGCTAGTGTTCTGTCCCGCAAATAGATGCCAAAAATAAAACCGATGGATTTCGCGCCAGGGCAAGGCGCAAACCGCAGCGATAGCCGTAGCTATCGCGAGGATTTGCAACGCGGCTCTGGCGTGAAAGACGCGGTTTTATTGGCATTTATTTGCGGGACAGGACACGAGGGGCGGCTCACGGTCCGGGAGCCTTCAATCGTCAGGAAGAGAACGCCGTCATTTGCACGCCTCAGGCCCCTTGGCGGCGTCCACACCCTTGCACAGGTCGCTCTTCTTGATCCAGCCCGCCTTGACCACGAGGTCCAGGTTTTTTGCCGTGATCGGCACGGGCTTGAGGAACTGCGCCTGCAAGGACACCTTCTTCTCACCCCCGTTCCAGGCCTGCGCGCCGGCAATCTTCTGGCCCTTGGCCAAGGAGACAGCGGCCGATGCGGCATCGCGGCCCAGGTCGCGTGCATCCTTCCAGACCGACACCGTCTGCGAGCCCTGGGCCACGCGGTTGAGCGCGGCGTGGTCGCCGTCCTGGCCCGACACCGGAATGCCCTTGATGCCCTTGGCCGTCAGCGCCGCCACCACGCCACCGGCGGTGCCGTCGTTGGAGGCCACCACGGCGTCGATCTTGCCGCCGGTCTTGGTGATGATCTGCTCCATGTTCTTTTGCGCCACCTCGGGCTTCCAGCCCTCGGTGTATTCCTCGCCAACGATCTTGATGTCGCCCTTGGTGATGGCCGCCTCGATCACTTCCTGCTGCCCGGCGCGCAGAAAGTTGGCGTTCGGGTCGGTGGGCGAGCCCTTGACCATCACGTAATTGCCCTTGGGCTTGGCTTCGAACACCGCGCGCGCCTGCATGCGGCCCACCTCGACGTTGTCGAAGGTGATGTAGAACACACCGGCCGCCTCGATCAGGCGGTCATACGCCACCACCGGGATCTTCTGCTGCGCTGCCTTGTTGACGGCCGGCAGGATCGCGTCCTTGTCCATCGCCAGCACGATCAGCACCTTGGCACCTTTGGCGATCAGCGAATCCACGTCGGAGAGCTGCTTTTCCGGCGATCCGCCCGCATCCGCGCTGATGTAGGTTGCGCCCAACTTGGCCAGTTGGTCCTTGATGGCCTTCTCGTCGGTCTTCCAGCGCTCTTCCTGGAAGTTGGACCAGCTCACGCCCACGACCTGGGCAAAAGCGCCAGCGCTGGCCAAGCCAAGCGCCAGGGCCGTCAATGTTGTCTTCAGTTTCATCTTTGTCTCCGTGATTGGCCTCGTGCGGGCCTTGGTTGCTGAATCTGGCGTTCATGCTTGTCGTGCCGCCTGCCCTCCCGCAGGACCTGTGCGCTCAGCCTGCCCAGGCAGCCTCTTCAGGACATGAAGTCATTTAGTGCGGACGACGAACAAATTATGGAAGCCGCAGTTTGTGCGATGCATTGGGACAAACCCGACATAGTTTGATCGACGAACTTAAACGGAGTGGACGGGTGGCCCAGGGCAAGGCCTGTTCAGGGTTGCCCTGCCCAGGCGCAGCAAGTTCGTCCAGGGGAATCAAAGACCGGTGGTCGCACCCGTCGAGAACGTGGGGCTGGCACTTCGACCCGTTCAGGGGACCACGGGTGCTGGGTAACCGGTGTGGCCCAGGGCCGCCTTGCGGCCCGGTTCTTCATCGAAGGCAACCGGGACGGCCGATTGGCCGGGATGGCACCCGGCGACGCCGGTCCGGCATCCCGAACCGGTCGGACATGCGCCTCGCGCCGCAGGAGACCCGCGCCACGCACAGAGCCGCAACTGGATTGGGGGCAGCTCAGGCCGCCTGCGGCAGGTAGCTCGGCCGGGGCGCCGTCAGCCCGATCTTGACGTGCTGGGTGAGCTCATCGGCCAGCACTTCGTCCAGACCCGATTCCAGGCCGTTCAACGCGCGCTTGACGATCTGCTCGGGGCTGGTCTTGGGTACCTCGAAGCCGCGCGTGAGGTCGGTATCGACATAGGCCATGTGCAGGCCCAGTACCTGCGTCTTATGCCCCGCCAGCTCGTTGCGCAGGGCATTGGTCAGCGACCAGGCCGCCGATTTGCTGGCCGAGTAGGCCGCCAGCTCGCCGCCATTGACCCAGGACGCGACCGACAGCACATTGAGCAAGGCACCGCCGCCGTTGGCCGCAAGAATGGGAGCGAAGGCCTGGCTCACGCGCAGCACGCCGAAGAAGTTGGTTTCGAAGATGCGCCGCGAGACCTCTTCGCTGTCGGGCGCCAGAAAGCCCCCGGGCTGGGCGATGCCGGCGTTGTTGATGACCAGGGTGACGTCCTGCGCCAGCGCTGCGGCTGCAGCCACCTCGCCCGGGTGGTTGACGTCCAGCCGCAGGGCCTGCACGCCCGCCTGGGGGGTGATGCTGGCAGGATCGCGCGCACCGGCATACACCTTGCGCGCACCGCGGGCAAGCAGCTCACGGGCAAAGGCCAGGCCGATGCCGCGATTGGCACCGGTGATGAGGACGACGGCATTTTCGATTTTCATGGGAACTCCGGGGATGGATGTGGAACGACTCACTTGAGCTGGATGACGACCTTGCCTTTGGCTCGGCCGGATTCGACATACGCCAGTGCCTCGTTGGTGGCGTCGAACGGGAACACCTTGTCGATCACCGGGCGGATGGTTCCGGTCTCGATGAGGCGGGTGATCTCCCGCAGTTGCCCGCCATCGGCCCGCATGAAGAGGAAGGAATAGTCGACGCCCAGGCCTTTCGCCCGCCGCCGCACGCCTGCGCTGATCAAGCGCAGCAGCAGCCGCACGATGCCAGGCGCCTTGCTGCCCTTGGCAAATGCCGGGTCCGGCGGGCCGGAGATGGAAATCAGCTTGCCACCCGGCTTGAGCACGCGCAGGGATTTTTCGAGCGCCTTGCCGTCCTGGCTGTGCAGGACCAGGTCGTAGCCGCGCAGCAAGGTCTCGAAGTCCTGCGTGCGGTAGTCGATGGCGAGGTCGGCGCCCAGCTTGTGCATGGCCTGTGCACTGGCTGCGCCTGCGGTGGTCGCGACGCTGGCGCCCAGGTGTTTGGCCAACTGGATGGCGAAGGTGCCGACACCCCCGGAGCCCGCCTGGATGAAGGCCTTCTGCCCGCGCTGGAGCCCGCCCCGCTCCACCAGGGCCTGCCATGCCGTGAGCCCCACCAGGGGGATGGAAGCGGCCTCCACCATGGACAGGCCTGCGGGCTTGGGTGCCAGTGAAGATTCCTTGACCGGCACGAATTCGGCGAAGCTGCCGATGCGGAAATCATCGGCCCGGGCATAGACCTCGTCGCCGATCTTGAACTGGCTCACCTGCGGGCCGACCTCCACCACCACCCCGGCCACGTCGTGGCCCAGGACCAGCGGCAGGCGGTAGGGCAGGATGGGCTTGAACTCCCCATTGCGGATCTTGGCGTCGAGCAGGTTCACCCCCGCCGCATGCACCTCCACCAGCACCTCGTCGGCGCGCAGTTCCGGCCGGGGCAGGTCGGCCAGGCGCAAGGCGCGCTGTTTGCCGTAGCGCTCAAGAACGAAGGCTTTCATGGTGTCTCCTTGCGGGTTGGCATATTTAGAATGACGATCATCATATTAAATGGCAAAAAAAGGCGCACGGCCTGCATGTGCGGTTCAGGGCGCGGAAGGCGCCAGGTGCTTGAGCGCTGCTTCGCGCAGGCCGTCCGACAGCGCGGGCTCGTCCACCGCGCGCGCCAGCAGCAAGGCCCCGACCATGGTGGCCACGGTGACCAGCGCACGCTCGTGGGCGGCAGGCTGCCCCCAGTCCGGTGACTGGCGGGCGATCAGATCGACCACTTCCTTGATGTGCCGGGTGGCGACCCGCCGCACCTCGGGCGCCTGGCGCACCGTTTCGGAGCCCAGCGCGGCCAGGGGGCACCCAAGCTCCACCTGTTCCACATGCCCCCGGGAGAGGTAGCTGCCGAGCATGGACGCCAAGGCCATGCCAGGCGGCACGCTAGCCACCACGTTGGCGGCAGCGGCTGCGGACTCCGCACATGCCTTCGCCGCAGCTTCGGCCAGCATGGCCTCGCGGGAATCGAAGTGGGCGTAGAAGGCGCCATGCGTGAGGCCCGCCTCCTTCATGATGTCCGCGACCCCCATGCCGTCGTAGCCACTGCGGCGAATGGCGCGGGCCGCCACGGACACGATGCGCTCGTGCGTGGCCTCCTTGGCAGCGCTTCTGGCAGTGGTCTTGGTTTTTCGCATGATGTTTATCATACAACTTTAGCGCGCAGCGTGCACGGCTGGCCCATCCGGTCCCTGGGCGAACTGGCGCGGTGATAAGCCCCCTGTAGCAAACAGTTGCTACGCGAGGAACGACCCGCACACACCAAAGCCAGGCGGATGCGATAGCCTTTGCGCATCACAAAAATCACCCCGGGAGGTTGAAGATGCCTGTGCAGATTACCGGCGCACACGCCAACGTCAGCATGCTGAGCCGTTTGCTCTTGGATCGGCCGCTGTGGTACGGGCCGAATTCGTATGGCTACCAAGTGGCTGCGGTCGAAGCGAAGGGGGCCAATGCGGTGGCTCTGGTGTTCGGCAGCGTCTACGCCCCCAGGTCCGAAGCGTATCTGTCGTCCATGCTGCTGGAGCGGTTGGGCCTGCTGCCCAGCCCCACCTTGCAGGCAGAGCTGGCGAACTACCTGGCCTCGGTGGGCAAGGCCAATCTGGGCGTCGTCGCCTTGCAACTGGGCCAGATTCTGTCGGGTCTGGAGGGCGCCACGGGCGACCTGGCCATCTACGCGGCCGCCGCCGTGCGCTGGAACGACAAAGTCGCGGCGGCGCACGCGTACTCCAGCAATCCGGCCAACGTCGGCTTTGTGACATTTGACAGCTTCCCCACGGGCACGGGTGCCACATTCGAGCTGACCAGCGATGCCGACACACTGAAGGGCACGCCGTATGAGGACGTTTTCCTGGCCATGACCCCCGGCCAGCTGGGTTCGGCAGACGCCATCAATGGCAACGGCAGTAGCCCCAACGGCGACACGCTCAAGGCCACGCTGGCGGCCGGCGAGAAAGTGGCGCCCACCTTGCGCAGCATCGCGTCCGTGTTCATCACCGCCGGCGCGGGGGCGCAGTTCGGTGCGGAGAAGTCGCCCGAGATCAGGGGGTTGTGGCTCGACGCTGCCCCGGGCGGCAGCGCCACCTTCACCGAGGTGACCAGCGAGGCGCGGGCAGGCATCCAGAACTCGCTGGCCGGCACGGCGCTCACGGTGCTTTTCAAGCCCCCTGCGGACAGGACTGCGCCGGTGAATCTTGCGCTGGCCGATGCGACGGGGGCCAACGAAATCATCGTGCCCGATGTGATCGCCCTGCGCATCGCCAGCATGCCCGGCAGCGTGGCCGCCACCACGGTCAACAACGCCAGAATCACCGCGGCCGCAGCCGAGGAGATCATGCTCTACGGCGACCAGGCCCTCACCACCACCATCACCGGCGCCCAGGTGGAGGTGATCCACGCCGCCTACCTGCAGGCGCCGCTGGACCTGACCTTCACCACCACGGGCGCCACGCCGGTCGGCATCCTCGGCGGCACGGCAGCAGACCGGATCACCGTGAACGACGCCTCCGGCGGGCGCGCCGCCATTGATGCGGGCGGGGGTGGGGACACGGTCACCATCGGCGCCCACAACGCGCACAGCATCACCCTGGGCAGCGGAGCCGACGTGCTCATCATCACCGGCCTGGCCGGTCCCGGCGCGTGGGCCCTGGGCCTGGCTGACACGGCCGCACTGCGCCGCTCGGCCATCGAGGTGACCGACTTTGTGAGCGGCACCGACCAGTTGCGCCTGGCCGCCGCCACGCCCACCGCCAAGGCCGCGCCCAGCGGCGCGCAACTGGCCAGCATCGCCGCGTCTGCCTCGCTGCTGGACGCCGCCGCCCTGGCCTCCAACACAGCCGGCGCGAACAAGGCCATCGCCTTTGGCTACGGCGGCGACACCTAGTGTCCTGAGTTGGAAGTTCGTTGAAAAAAAATCTGCCGAAATCGCTGCCAAGCTAGGCGCAAAGCGCAGACATGCCGGGCGCATGGCGAGCATTTGCAACGACGCATGGCGGGGATTGTCGGTAGATTGATTCAACGAATTTCTAACTCGGGACACTAGATCCTGGTGAACGACGCCACGGCGGCGCTGGGCAGCCAGGATGGCCTGGTCCGGTTGAATGGGGTGCCGGTGGTGGGGGATGGGGATTGGTCGGTGGTGTAGAGAGCACTGCAACATGCGGACTGCATCCGTGCAGTACATCACGCTCATCCGGGCTAGCGATCGCCCAGATGGCGCTTTTGGGCATAGCATGGCCGCAGTTGAAACATTTGCAACAGGTGCCGGCATGAACACCCCTTGGCCTCCCAACATCGAACTTCATGGTTCTGTCTACATGGTGAGGCCCGTCACTTTGCGGCAGCGCGCGCCGGTGCCCCACAGCATCTTCATCTTCGACGAAGAAGGCTCCCCGGTCCTCACCGTGCGGGGGCCCTGGGCCAGCTACCCGGAAGCACTCGAGGTCGCCGACGGCCAGCTGCGGCGGCATGTGTCCCCGCCCCCTGTGGACGTGTTCGGCGGACATTGATCGGGCACTGAAAAAAGAGTGCAAACTCGCCGCATGTCCAACAGCGGTGCCAGGGAGTGGCGATGGGTTACAGGGTTTCTTGGATCAGCGTGGCAGCGAAGGCCGGTGCAGACGTTCTTGCCGAGCTGGGTTTGACCGACAGCGCACAGCCCGTGCCGCCAGGTACCGTGCCCATGGCGGGCGCACTTTTGGCCAACGGCACGTACGTCATCGTTTTCAGCGAGTTCTTTCATCCGATGATCGATCCGCTGTTGATGAAAGTCCTGTCGCTGAACTGCATCGTCGTCGGGTGCGCCGAGGACGAGAGCACCAACGCCTCGATGGCGTTTCTCTGCCGCGATGGGGCGCGGGTGTGGACGGTCTCCCATGTCTTGTCGGAGGGCGGCGACCACCTCGGTATCGAAGGCGTTGCGCCCAGGGCGCTGGCGCCCTTGCTGCAGGCAGCGCTCCAATCGCGTGCAGAGCACGGCCACGATGCCGTCTTCGGCGTCCCTGCCGCCCTCGCTGAAGAGGTGTGCGGTTTTCGGCACGGTGGGCGGCAAAACGGGCCCGCACCCGTGTTCACACGCCTCGACCGGAGATTCGCGGACATCGATGCCACGCTGGGCGAACTGGTGCACGCTGCGGCGGGTGTGCTGCAGGCCGCAGGCTACGTGCAAGAGGACGCCAGCCGCCCCGGTCTTTTCACCAAGACCACCGAGCATGAACGGATCCAGGTGTACCTGCGCCACTCGACGACGCCGGAAATAGGAGTCATGTACTTCGACGTGCGCGCCGAAGTGTGCAACCGGTATGTGGACGGACTGATGCACCAGGCGGTGCCGCAGCTGCACGCCACGCAGACGGCGGTGCTGCGCTGGTCAGGCGCATTGGATGGGGACAGTGCACTGACAACCCCCGCCGAAGTGGCCGCATGCCGATCACAACTCCAGAGCGCGTTCTCGCCATGGCTGGCCCGGCTGCACGACCTGGTGGCACTGGAGGCGCTGGTCAACGGCCACCCACCCTCTGGCAGCGCGATGGGAGAGGCCACGCAATGCCATTTCGATGGCGACACCGGCTACTCCCGGCTGATCCTGGCGTACCTTGCATCCAACCCGCGCTTCGAGGACATGGTGGTGCAAACCGACCTGGTCCTGTCGCGTGGCAAGCGCGACCCGGAAAGTGACCTGAACAAGGTCTGCAACCACTTGCGAGCGCACGCCAAGCCAGTTTCACGGGCGACCGTGCGCTGAGTCAGTCCCTGGCCCTCTCATCACACATGCCGCTTGGCCGACGCCGGCCCCGGCGGCGCCACGGGCTCGGTATCGGCCCGCTCGTGCAGCGCGTCGATCACATGGCAGTGCCCGTCGGTGCCGTCGCAGCGGCGGCGCAGGGCGATCAGGTCGCGCTCCAGCGTCTTCAGCTCCTGCAGGCGAATGCGCACGTGCGTGAGGTGCTCGTCCAGCGTGTCGCAGGCCGTGTGGTCGGCACCGGCGGCCGAGCGGTCGAGCGCCAGCAGGGTGCGCACCTCGCCCAGCGACATGTCCATGGCCCGGCACAGGCGGATGAAGCGCAGCTGGTGGATGTCGGCATCGCTGTACAGGCGGTAGCTGCTCTCGCTGCGCGGGCCGGGCGCGAGCAAGGCCTCTTTCTCGTAGTAGCGGATGTTGGCGGTGGAGACGCCCGAGCGCTGGGCGGCCTCGCCAATGCGTAACCTGGCTGCGTCTGTTGGCATGCGCTTGACCTTCAAGTGACTTCAAGGATTCCAATCATGGCATGGCGGATCGCAATCCGCCCCCGCAAAGGAAAAAAGCCATGACAGAAACCAGCCGATCCACCATATCCCAGGGCCCGCCGGAGCCAGGTAGCCCAGCGCCCGTGGCCCTGCCCATGCCCAAGGCGGGCACTGCGCGCCGCGCGCCCCAGATCAATGTCTCTTGCTGCACCCCTGGCAGCAGCTGCGCTGACGATGCGGCACCGGCCAAGGCCCCTGCCGCGCCGCACGGCCACGAAGGCCATGACCACAAGGCGCATGCCGACCACGAAGGGCATGGCGGCGAGCATGAAGGCCACGACCACGGCGCCCTGCCCGGCTGGGGCCGCATTGGCGCGGCGCTGGTGGCGGCCACCGGGGCCGAGCTGGCCCACCTGCTCGGCCCCGATACGCCCATCTGGCACGGCGCGGGCATGGCGCTGGCGGCTGCGGCCATCCTGCTGGCGGGCCTGGGGGTGTACAAGAGCGGCATGCGCTCGCTGCTGCGCGGGCAACTGGGCATCAGTGCGCTGATGGCCGTGGCGGTCACGGGCGCCTTCGCCATCGGCCAGTGGCCCGAAGCGGCGATGGTGATGGCCCTGTATGCCTTGGCCGAGCGCATCGAGGAAGGGGCCGCAGGCCGCGCGCGCAACGCCATCGGCTCGCTGCTGGCGCTGAGCCCGGAGCAGGCCGACGTGCAGCAGCCCGATGGCCAGTGGCGCAGTGTGCCTGCGGCCGAGGTGGCGCTGGGCGCCACGGTGCGCGTGCGCCCTGGCGGCCGCGTGCCGCTGGACGGCACGGTGACCACCGGGCGCGGCGCGGTGGACGAGTCCAGCGTCACCGGCGAAAGCCTGGCCGTGGACAAGGCCCCCGGCGACCGCCTGTACGCCGGCACGCTGAACGCCCAGGCCGAGCTGCTGATGCAGGTGACCTCGGCCGCCGGCAACACCACGCTGGACCGCATCATCCGCTCGGTGGAAGAAGCCCAGGCCAGCCGAGCGCCCACCCAGCGCTTCGTGGACCGCTTTGCCGCCATCTACACCCCCGCCGTGTTCGTGCTGGCCGTGGTGGTGGCCGTGGGCGCGCCACTGCTGCTGGGCTGGGGCTGGCTTGACGCCATCTACCGCGCGCTGGTGCTGCTGGTCATTGCCTGCCCCTGCGCGCTGGTGATCTCCACGCCGGTCACCGTGGTCAGCGGGCTGGCGGCTGCCGCGCGGCGCGGCATCCTGGTCAAGGGCGGGGCCTGGCTGGAGCAGGCGCGCGGCATCCGCGCCGTGGCCTTCGACAAGACCGGCACCATCACCGCCGGCCGCCCGGTGCTGGTGGGGCAGGCGCAGTTTGGCGACGATGCCGCCACCGACGTGGCGCGCGCGCTGGCGGGCCGCTCGGACCACCCGGTATCGAAGGCCATCGTGGCCGGCCTGGGTCAAACCGAGGCATCGCTGCCCGAGGTGGAAGACTTCACGGCCCTGGCCGGGCGCGGTGTGCAGGGGCGCATTGGCGGCAGCACCTGGCAGCTGGGCAACCGCCGCGCCATGCAGGAGCGCAACCTGTGGACCGACGCGGTCGAGGCCGCCGCCGCCGCGCACGAGGCCCAGGGCCGCAGCGTGACCCTGCTGGCCGACCCCGGTGCCGTGCGCGCCCTGTTCGCCGTGGCCGACACGCTGCGCCCCCAGGCCGTGCAGGCCGTGAACGACCTCAAGGCCCTGGGCATCGTGCCGGTGATGCTCACCGGCGACCACGCCGCGGCGGCCCAGGCCGCTGCGCAGGAGGCCGGCATTGCCGAGGTACAGGCCAGCCTGCTGCCCGAGCACAAGCTGGCCGCCATTGCCGCGCTGCAGCAAAAGCACGGCATGACGGCCATGGCGGGCGATGGCATCAACGACGCCCCGGCCCTGGCCAAGGCCGACATCGGCTTTGCCATGGGCGCTGCGGGCACCGACGTGGCCATGGAGACGGCCGATGTGGTGATCATGAACGACGACCTGCGCCGCGTGGCCGAGACGGTGCGCCTGTCGCGGCGCACGCACACCGTGCTGGTGCAGAACATCACGCTCGCGCTGGGCATCAAGGCGGTGTTCTTCGGCCTGGCGCTCACGGGCCAGGCCACCATGTGGATGGCGGTGTTTGCCGACATGGGCGCCAGCCTGCTGGTGGTGGCCAACGGCCTGCGCATGCTGCGGCCCGAGCAGGGCTCTACGCCCCCCGCTGCACAGGACAACCAGGCATGAGCAGCGACGCAATCACCACCACCTCCACCTCCGATGCCGCCGTGGCCGCAGCCATGGGCATCGCCGAGATGGGGCCACCCGCCAGCACGCTGACGTGCCCACCCGGCAGCGTGCGCATCCGCCTGACCACCACCCTGCCCGCCCCTGCCGATTGGGTGGCCACACAGCTGCAGACCACGGCCCTGTTCCGCTACATCACCGCCCCGCTGCTGCAATTTGCCACCGTGCAGGGCCCCTGGCCCACGCACTGGCCCCTGGGCGACACCGAGCTGCGCTTTGCCCTCTTCGGCCTCGTGCCCATGGGCCGGCAGACTGCACGCATCAGCCAGCACCTCTGCGACGGCATCCCCGGCGCCTGGCCCCTGCTGCGTGACAACGGCACCGGCCAGCTCATGCGCGTGTGGGACCACCGCATCACGGTGCACAGCTTGCCGGGGCCCCCTGGGCGCACCTGCTACACGGACGAGGTCTTCGTGCGGGCGCGTTACCTGCCGTGGGTGATGACGCCGCTGTCCGCCGTGTTTGCCTGGGTTTTCTATCGCCACCGGCAGCGCAGGTGGCTGAAACTCGCGCAGCGCCAGCCCAGCGCGCAAGGCCCCGGGGCATGCGCTTGAGCGACCACCCACCCCAAGCGCCCGCGCTGCAGCGCCAGGCGTTCGACCATCTCCTGGCCCGCTTCGGCGCCAGCGCAGGCGAGCCGCCGGCCACGCGCTGGCCCTGGCTGGAGGCGGCCCACGTGCTGGGCCAGACCCGGCTGGGCCTGCACTGGCGCTCGCACACCGCGATGCTGCGCTACGCCCTGCAGTTGCGCGACGGGAGTGAGGTGCTCGGCCAGCTGTTGCGCCTGGCGCTGGTGCCGCTGGGCCACCTGCTGCAGCGCCTGCCCCTGGGCAACATCGGGCGCGCGCATGTGCCTGCGCTCAGGCCGATGGTGCCAGGGCAAGGCATCACGGCGCGCATCCATGCGGCGCTGCTGCAAGCCGGAGGGAGCCGCGCCAGGTAGCTGCGGGCAATGCGGCAAGTTGTCCACTCCCACATCCTTCAACTTGGCAGAGGCCTCGCCGACATCTGGATGGGCTCCCTTCTTACAGGGGCGCATCGCTGGCAGGCGCATTCTCTCTATCGCCGCACGTTTCGCGGTGCCAACGACAGAAAGCGAACCATGAACAAAGACCAAGTTGCAGGCCACGCCACCGATCTGAAGGGCCAAGTCAAAGAAGCCGCAGGCAAGCTCGTGGGCAGCGAAAAGCTGCAGGGCGAAGGCCTGGCCGACCAGGCCGTGGGCAAGACCCAGGCCAAGGTGGGTGACGCCAAGGAAGCAGTGAAGAAGGCCATCGACAAGGCTTGAATGTGCGCTGCACAGAACAAGCGGCTTCGGCCGCTTTTTTTGCGCCTGGGCTACTGTATCCGCGGATACTTAGCCTGCAGGGCCTTGGGCAGCTTCCGATGCTGCGTCTGCGGGCAATGGCGCCTGGTGCTTCTCGCGCAGCACTGCATTGACTTCGGCTCCAAAGATCAGCGTGGTGGCGCTGATGTAGAGGAACACCAGGGTCGCCACCACGCCCGCGAAGCTGCCATAGACCAGGGCGAGCTTGCCGGCGCTGCGCAGCGAGTACGACAGCGTGGCGGCGGCCAGCGCCCACAGCACGGCGCCCACCACGGCGCCCGGCAGCACCGTGCCGATGCGCTGGGGAATGTCGGGCAGCCAGCCGTACAGCAGCGCGTAGAGCATCGTGAGGGTGATGCAGGCCGCACCATAGCGCACGCTGTCGTACAGCCAGACCACCTCGTTCGCCCCCTCCACACTGGATACCACGAACTGCCAGATGCGCGGCATGATGATGACGGAGCTGAAGGTCACCAGCACGCCAAAGCCCACTATCACCGTGAACAGCGTGACCTTGATGCGCGCCTTCCAGAACGGCAGGCCGCGCGTGATGCCGTATGAGCGGTTCAGGGCCGAGCGAACGGCCTGCATGCCGGACGAGCCCGTCCACAGCGTCACGATCAGGCCGACGGTCAGCAGCGCCTGGTTGCGCTGGGCCAGCACCTGGCGGATCACCGGCTGCATGGCCTCGCGCACCACCTGGGGTGCGTAGCCCATCACCCGCTCGGCCAGCGCCGCCGCGTCTCCCGGCTGGCCGAAATAGCCGGCAGCGGCGGACAGCAGGATCAACAGCGGGAACATGGCCAGCACCGACGAGAACGCGAGGCTGCCGGCCTGGTTGGCGCTCTGGTGCAGCACGTAGTTGCGCACCGCCAGGATCAGAACCCCCAGCATCGGCATGCGGATGAGCGCCCGGCCCAGACGCCGAAAGCCTTGCATGGAAATCGTCACCAAAAAGCTGGCAGGCGCATCATGGGCGAAGCTGCCCCTCGATGGAATCGTCCAGCGTCTTGCCGATGGCTGCGCCGATCACCATCTTGGTGGCCGCCACCAGGCCCCCGTGCTTGTTGTCCCAGTAGTAGCCGGATGCGGGTACGACCTGGATCACCGTGATGCGCGGATCGTCCTTGCCCTCGGTGAACCAGGTCTTCATGACCGGGTTCCACAGTTCGCCTATCAAGGCCTTGTCGCGGTGGATGGTGGCGGTGCCTTCCAGCACCAGAAAACCCGAATGCCTGGCGCCTTGCAGAAAAATCCGCACCTGGGGGTCGGCTTCGATCTCGCGGTTCTTGTGGCTGTCGGACGCGCTGAGGAACCACAGGTGGCCGGCCTCGTCCGCCTTCTCGATGCTCATGGGCCGCGTGCCCTGCGTTTCTCCATCGGGTGCATTGGTGCAGAAGAAGCAGGAGCTAGCGTCCTGCGCCATGTCCTGGATGCGTCGGGCAGCATCGCCGCCAGCGAGGTGCTTGTGCGTCTCTTCTGCCTGGTTGTTGTTGATCGAGTCCACGGGTCTCTCCGGTTGATGGATGGCACCATAGATTGGACCTGCGGCCCGCGCGAGCCCTTGTAGGAGGCGACCAACGCGCTGCGCCATCCATTGCGACGCGCGTGGCGTCAACAGGTGCTTGTGTAGGAGGACAGCGCGTCCGCCCGGCCCCTCGCTCCGGTGTGTGTCCAATCTGGTTAGAGTGAAACGAACCGCACGCCGCGTGCCCAAGGTGAGCGGCGCACCGTTTGAACGAAAGGCAAAGAAAATGAAGATGCTTCACATCGCAACCGTCTGCGTCGTCCTTGCCGGATGCCAAGCAGGCCCCCCGGTACAGCGCAGCGCCGCAGACGACCCCAGCGCCATTTGCTTTGCCGGGATGGACAAGCACAGCGCGCTGGCAGTGCTCAGGCCCCGGATTGGAAGCGCTGCCAATGCACACACGGCGACGCCAGACCTGCTGACCAGCACCGCCATCCCCACCGCCGAGGAGAAGAAGGCCATCCAGTCCTGGGTGGGCCTGCGCCGGGAGTGCGTGAACGCCGGGGCAGAGTTCCGGCTGAAGAATGCCCCGCCTGCCTACGCCGACCTGGTGGAGGAAGAGAACGCGCGCTTCACCGTGCTGCTCTCGCAGCTGTATGCGGGCCAGGCGGGCTATGGCCAGTTTCTCACCGAACGCATTGCGCTCGACAACGAGATGAAGAGCCGGCGCAACAACGCGCGCGGAGAACACGAGCGCGCCAACGCGCCCATCCGCCAGGAAGAGGCAGCCCGCAGGCGGGCAGAGCTGACCAGCGCACTGGCCGTGCTGCAACTGGCCCCTGCACCGCCAGGCAAGAACTGACCGACTGGGGTACGGGCAGGCCCCGACCGCGGTGGGCTCTCAGGATTCCGCAGTGAAGCCGATGGCCTTGACGATAGGCCCCCAGCGCTCCCCGTCGGCCTTGAGGAGCGCCGCCAGTTCGGCCGGCGTGGACGAGCGGGCTTCGAGACCCATGGCCGCCAGTCCGGCGACCACGTCCTTGTCGGCCAGTGCGGTGCGGATGGCGGCATTGGCCTTGGTCACCACGTCGGCCGGCGCCTTGCCGGGCAGGAAGAAGCCGAACCATTCGTTGTAGGCCATGTCCTTGAAGCCCTGCTCGATCAGCGTGCTGACAACCGGCATGAACTTGTTGCGCGTGGCGCCCGAGGTGGCCAACACGCGGATCTTGCCCCCTTGCAGGTGCGGCAAGAACTCACCCACAGGTGCCGATACGGCGGCGATCTGCCCGCCCAGCAGGTCCAGGATGGCCGGCTGCGAGCCGCGAAAGCCGACGTGGCGCATGTCGACCTTGCCGGCGCGGCTGATCAGCTCGCCCACGAAGTGCGGCACCGAGCCCGGTGCGGGCGAGCCGAAGTTGGCGCCCGTGGGGTTGGCCTTGCACCATTCGAGGAACTCGGGCACCGTCTTCACCGAGGCGGGTACCTGCGGCCCCACGGCAAAACCCATGTCGAACACCACGCCCAGGGAGACGGGCGTCACATCGGCGACCGGGTCGTAGGGCAGTTTCTTGTAGGTGTGCGGGTAGATGCCCAGCATGGACATGGGCGTGGCCAGCAGCGTGGCGCCGTCCGCCGGGGCGGCCTTGAGCGTGGTGATGGCGATCTGCCCGCCCGCGCCGGTCTTGTTCTCGACCACGGCCGACTTGGCGTAACCGCCCGTGATCTGGGTCGCCACGCGCCGCGCCAGGGTGTCCACCGTGCCGCCGGCAGCAAAGCCGGCGAGGATCTTCACGGTGTCGAGCGCCTGGGCCTGGGCCAGGAAGGGCATGCTGCCGGCGGCGCCGGCCAGGGCCCATTGCAGGGCGTCGCGGCGCGACAGGGATGTGGAAAAGGCCATGGTCTGTCTCCTCGTTGTTGTGAAATGCCTGCGGCACGGCGGTGGTGCCGGGCCTCGGGGTTCGTAGTTTACGGCTGCGCCTGCACCAGGTCACCGAGTTTCAGCCCCGCCCGGCGCACTGCGGCCCAGAACAGCTTGGCATACAGATCGTTGTCCGGGTCGGTCAGCCCCACGTCGCGCGACGATACCTCCAGCGCCTGGGCCGGGATGGGGGTGTTGGCACCGGCCATGGAATCGGCCAGCACCTGCACCTCGCAGGCGCGCTGCAGCACGTAGTTGAAGTAGAAGGCCTCGGGCACGCTCCGGCCCGTCACCAGCAGACCATGGTTGCGCAGGATGAGGCAGTTGCTGGCGCCCAGGCTCTGCACCAGGCGGTCCTGCTCGCCCGGGTGCACAGTGATGCCCTCGAAGGCGTGGTAGGCCACGTTGCCGCTCAGGAACGCCGAATAGAAGTTGTTGAACTTGAGGCCCTCCTCCTTGCACGACACCGCGACGCCCGCCGTGTGGTGGGTGTGCATGATGCAATGCGCGTCCTCGCGCGCCGCGTGGATCGCGCTGTGGATCACGAAGCCTGCGCGGTTCACGGGATAGTCCGCAGCCCCCACCGGATTGCCTTGCAGATCGATCTTGAGCAGGTTGTTCGCCGTCACCTCACCGTAGTGCAGCCCGAACGGGTTGATGAGGTAGTGGCCTGCATGCGAAGGCACACTCAGCGTGATGTGGTTGAAGATCTCCTCGCTCCACCCCCGGGCGTGGAAAACGCGGTAACACGCCGCCAGCTGCACGCGCAGGCGCCACTCTTCGGGCTCCATGCCTGCGGGGCGGGCAGCCGCCAGGTCTCGTTCATCGAACATCGTCATCTCCTTTTTTTGGGCCTGGAACGTTCTCAGACGCTCTCCAGCGTGATTGTCTTTCGTTCACCGGTGGCAATGCGCTTTTGCCACTCCGCCGGCCCGGTGATGTGCGCACTCGTGCCCCCCGCATCCACCGCCACCGTCACCGGCATGTCCACCACATCGAATTCGTAGATGGCTTCCATGCCCAGGTCGGCAAAGCCCACCAGCAGCATCTCGGTGAAGCCGTCCATGCCGAGTGGCGGTGGTCGGGCCGGCCGGGCCCACGTAGTAGATCACGCGCTTGGCACCCTGTCCCCTCGCGAGCGGTCCACTGCAGAGTTGCTGATGGACGGATGCACCGCCAAGGAAATGGCCGCACGATGGACCTGTCGCCAGCAACCATCGTCACCTACAAGGAGCGCATTTTCGCCAAGCTGGGCGTGGGCAGCCTGCGGGAGTTTCTGGCGGCGGGCAGGCCGCCCGAGCAAAGGCGCGCTCAGCGGCAGCTTTCATAGCAGGTGCGTGATCAGCAGCCCTGCCGCGCCGCAGGCCAGCAATGAGGCCACCACCATCAGCGCGCCATCACGCACCAACAGTGCCAGGCCAATGAGTGCGATAGCCCCCATGGGCGCCGAGGCGGCGAACGGAATCATCTCCAGCGGCGGCACCATGCAAGCCAGCGCGATGCAGGCCAATGCCGCCAGGCGAATCCCCAGGCCCGAGGTCAGCCAGCGCAGCCGGCCATGGAACCAGCGGTCCATGCGTGTGGCCATGGGGCGCGCGCCCGCCACCAGCCGCTTCATCCTGGCCGCGGCCACCCCGCGCCGCGCCACCCACCCGGGCATCCACAGGCGCTTGCGGCCGCTGAGCATCTGCGCGGCGAACAGCACCACGACGGCAGCCAGGGCCGTGGCCATACCCGGCACACCGCCCAGGGGCGATATCTCGATCAGCGCCGGCACGAGCAGAAACGGTCCGTAGCTGCGCGGGCCCATGGCGTCGACCATGTCGGCCACCGTCACACGCCCGTGGGTCTGCGCCAGGCCGTCGAATTCGTCGAGGATCTCGCCGAGGGTGTCGGGGCTGGCGGACGCAGTGGACACGGTGGCCGCAGTATCGGCAGTGACAGTTCGGGATGCAGTCATGCAACCAGCATGGACACCTGCCCCCAGGGAGACTGCCAGACAGCACCCCGTGCGCGCGTGGGATTCCGGCGGGGCGGCCATCCGACTGTGGCACCGGTCACATCAGCGATGGAAGCACCTGCACTACCAGGGCCCCCACGATGCCCTGCACCGTGACGTAGTGCCAGAACAGCACCGTGTTGTCGAGCGTGGCGCGGGCGCCTTGCTGCAGGTGCCCGGCCAGCGAGCGGGCCAGCAGGTAGGCCCCCATGATGAACAGAATGCCCACGTGCATCGCCTGCCAGCCCAGCAGCGCGGCGACGGTGGCGCTCCAGGCATCGGCGCGTGGGCTCAGGCCCGCCTGCACATGGCCCATGAATTCGAGCGCCATGGCCCCGCAGGCGCAGGCCGTCGCCAGCACCGTGGCCACGCGCAGCCAGAACTGCGCGGACGAAGCCAGGGCGAAGGCCCGCTGGGCCGCCCACAGCAGCCCCGAGCCCAGCAGCCACAGCGCCACCGACGACGCCGGCCATGCCACCTGCGGCAAGGCCGCGCCCGGTGGCGGGCAGACATCGGCCGCCATGGAGACATGCAGGTGTGCAAAGGTGGCCGATGCGAACACGCTGGCATCGACGCACAGCAGCACCACCACCGCCCACCACGAGTGCGAGTGCCGGCCCACCAGGCGCGTGGGCAGGAAGACGCCGGCCGCTACCTCGGCCGTGGCCGCAGGCACCGCCCGGTCGGACTGCCAGAGCCAGACCACCATGGCCACCAGCGCGATCACCCCGCACAGCACGGCCGGCACCACCATCGAGACCGTGAGCAGCAGGAAGAACCCGGCCGTGCCCGCCGCCGCGATGAAGGGCGACCAGCCGTCGCCCGGCAGCAGCAGCAGTTGGCGCGGCGTGGCGTGCACAGCGCTGGTGACCAGCGACTCGCGCCCGCCGAAGACGGTGCGCGGCAGCCAGTAGGCGCCCTGCTCCGCCGCTTTGCGCAGGCCCGGGTGCTGCCACAGCGGCTCGCGCGAGCTGACGGGCGGGATGCTGCGCAGCCCGTACTCGCCGCCCGAGGCCCATTCCAGCGTGGGGGCGTTCCAGGGGTTGGCGGGTGGCCCTTTACCGCGCAGGAAGGCGCGTACCAGGTCGCCAAAGCACAGCACCACGCCAAGCGCGAAGACAAAGGCCCCGGCGCTGGACAGCAGGTTGGGCCACTCCCAGCCCAGGCCCGCGTCGTAGGTGTAGACCCGGCGCGGCATGCCCATGAGCCCGGCGATGTGCATGGGAAAGAAGGCCAGGTTGAAGCCCCCGAACATGAGACCGAACACCCAGCGCCCCAGGCGCTCGGACATGCGGTGTCCATTGATCAGCGGCAGCCAGTAGTACAGCCCCGCGAACACCGGGAACACCATGCCCCCGATCAGCACATAGTGCAGGTGGGCCACGATGAAGTAGGTGTCGTGTACCTGCCAGTCGAACGGCAGCACCGCCACCATGATGCCCGTGAGCCCGCCCAGCACGAAGATGGCATGGAAGCCCACGAGGAACAGCGTGGGCGCATTGGCCTCAACGCGCCCGCGCCAGAAGGTGGCGATCCACGCGAACACCTGCACCGCGCTGGGAACGGCCACGGCGAAGCTGGCGGCCGACACCAGGTGCATGGTGAACGAGCCCAGCCCGGCGGTGAACATGTGGTGCACCCACAGCGCGAAGCTGAGGATGCCCACGCCCAACAGCGCCGCCACCACCCAGCGGTAGCCCACGATGGGCGTGCGTGCCAGCGCGGGCACCATCATCGACACCATGCCCGCGGCGGGCAGGAAGATGATGTACACCTCGGGGTGGCCGAAGAACCAAAACAGGTGCTGCCACAGCACCGGGTCGCCCCCGCGCGCGGGGATGAAGAAAGGCCAGTCGAACGCGCGCTCCATCTCCAGCAGCAGCGTGCCGGCGATGATGGCCGGAAACGCGAACACGATCATCAGCGCCGTGACCAGCATGGCCCAGGCATAGATGGGCATGCGCGCGAGCGTCATGCCCGGCGCGCGCGTGAAGAGGATGCCGATGATGATCTCGATGGCCCCGGCAATCGCCGAGATCTCGATGAAGCCGATGCCCAGCAGCCACCAGTCGGCCCCCACCCCGGGCGAATGCTCCTTGCCCGTGAGCGGCGGGTACATGAACCAGCCGCCGTCGGGCGATGCCCCGAAGAAGATGGTGCCGTAGAACACGATGCCCCCGATGGCGTAGGCCCAGAAGCCATAGGCCGACAGGCGCGGGAACGGCATGTCGCGCGTGCCCAGCATGCCGGGCAGCAGGTACACGGCCATGGCTTCGACCACGGGCACGGCGAAGAGGAACATCATCACCGTGCCGTGCATGGTGAAGATCTGGTTGTAGGTGGCGGCCGATACCAGGTCGGCCTGGGGCACGGCCAGTTGGGCGCGCATGATCAGTCCCAGCAAGCCGGCCAGGACGAAGAAGAGCAGTGCTGTGCCGATGTAGAAGAGGCCGACCTGGGTGTTGTTGACGGCGGAGAGGAGGCGCCAGCCGGACGGGGGTTGCCAGGCGCGTTCGAGGGCTTCTCGCTCGCCGGCTGGGCGGGGCAAGGGGTTGAGGGCGGGTGGGGCCTTGTCTGTGGGGTCTTGTGTCATGGCGGGCCCCGGCGGCTTGTTGTTTGTGGTGGCTGTGTGCTCTTGCTGAGGGCGGGAGCCGGGATGTGCGCCCGGCGGCGCAGTAACTTTCTCTTGCGTCGCCAAGAGAAAGTCACCAAAGAGAAGGCGACCCCCAGTCTGCGTCCCCCATCGCCCTGTCGGGCGAGGGGGGCAACCTGCGATGCTCGGTCCTGGGGTGGCGTCGCGGAACTCGCTGCGTTCTTCGAACTCCGCTCAAACATCCGCGACGAGCTAGAGCACGAAGTGCGTGTGTCCTGCGGCACACGCACCCACCCCAGGCCCTGCGCTTCTCGGCGCAGCCAGCAGGGGTGGGGAGCTGGTACCTGACGGCTGCTGCTGCGCAGCTGCGCCTGGGGTCGGGGACGCGCGCGGTGCGCGCTGCCGACGGGCGGCGCAGCCGCCCTGGCGAGCCGAGCGCAGCGAAGGACCACGGGCCGAGCGAAGCAATGGCCCGAGTGGAGCCCGCTCCCACCCCCTTCTGACCGTGCCGAGAAGCGCAGGGCCTGGGGTGAGCACGTGCCGAAGGACACGCGCATCGTTGTCTGGCTCGCCGAAGCTGTCTGACCGGAGCTGCCTCGCAGAGGCAGCGCAGGGAGTTCTTCGGCGTCACCCCAGGACCGAGCATCGCAGGCTGCCCCACTCGCCCACCGGGCGAGTGGGGACACGGGCAGCGGGGTCGCCTTTCTTTGGGGTACCTTTCTTTGGCGACGCAAAGAAAGGTACCTCGGCCGCCGGGCCGAGACCCGGCTTCCGCCCTCAAAACAAGGACAGGCGCCACCACGAACAGACGAACGCCAGCACCTCATTTCAACGCCCCCAACCACTGCACCAACGCATCCATCTCCCCTTGCGACAACCGCGCAAAAGAAGGCATCCGCGCCCCCGGCTTGACCTCATGCACCCGCGCCAGCCACTGCTTCATCTCCAAAGGCCCATTCTTCAAGGTCCCCGAAGCAATGAACAACCGGCTCCCCACATGCGTCAGATCCGGCCCCAACTTCGAGCCTTCGGCCACCCCCCGCACCATATGGCACACAGCACATTTCTGTCCCTCAAAAACCGCCCTGCCCGCCTGCAGCGACACAGCAGACGACGAAGAAACCACCGCAGGCCTGGCCTGCCCAGCCAACCAGGCATCGAACTCCCCAGCCTCCATCGCCACCGCATGCAGCGCCATCCGCGCATGCGCCTCGCCACAAAATTCAGCACACTGCCCCCGGTACACCCCCGCCCGCGACGCCTGCAGCAACAAATGGTTCACCCGCCCCGGCACCATGTCCATCTTGCCCCCCAGCTCCGGGATCCACAGGCTGTGGATCACTTCCGCGCTCGACAGGCCCAGGTACACCGGCCGCCCCACGGGCATGCGCAGCTCGTTGGCAGTGGCGATGGTGGCGCCGCTCACCGGGTCGCGGTAGCGGATCTCCCACCACCACATGCGGCCCGTGACGGAGACCACCAGCGCATCGGCCGGCGGCACGGCCTTCCAGGGCGGGGCGCGGTGCAGGCTGTAGAAGAACAAGGCGGTCAGCACCACCAGCGGCAACACCAGCCCGCCACCGGCCAGCCACCACAACGACCGTACTTCGCCCCCGCGCCGTTTGCGAAACAGCGCCCAGGCCAGCAGCGCCATGGTGCCCACGAAGAGCAGCGTGGCACCGGTGATAAGCACCCAGCTGACCTCGGCAATGGCCTGCGCGGCCGGGCCGGCGGGCGACAGCACAGGGACCAGGGTGGACGCCAAGCTCATGCCATGCCTCAACGCTGCTCGCTCAACCAGGCCGCCATGTCGCGCGCATCCCGCTCGGGCACGCCCATGTCGGGCATGGTGGTCGATGGCACCAGGGCCGATGGCTGCGCGATCCAGCGCGCCAGCAAATCGGGGCGGTTGGGCACGCGGCCGGCGATGTAGCTGCGCAGGCCATAGGCCGCAAGCGGCGGGCCCTCGGTGCCGCGTGCGCTGGCGATGCCCGG
Organism: Acidovorax sp. LjRoot66; assembly: GCF_964253305.1. Lineage (NCBI taxonomy): Bacteria > Pseudomonadati > Pseudomonadota > Betaproteobacteria > Burkholderiales > Comamonadaceae > Acidovorax > Acidovorax sp. LjRoot66. Next base: position 3,682,777 of record NZ_CAXUQU020000001.1, on the reverse strand, counting down.
GATGGCATGGCAGGCGCCGCACTGGTACTGGGCGATCAGCAGGGCACCGCGCTGCGCATCGCCCAGGGTACGGCCGGTGGGAGGTGAATCACCGCCCCAGGACGCCACGGGCCATGCCAATGCACCAGCCAACTCAAGCGCCAGAATCTGTAGCAACCGCCTCATGCGCATCCCCGCGTCCTACAGCCCTGCGCATGGCACAACCACATAATGATCCGATGCCCCACCGACGACGGACCGTCTACGCCACCCTCTTCGCCACGCTGCTCGGCGTGGCGGTGCTGGCAGCCGCAGCCGGCCTCGCCACGGTCTACCTGGGCCTGTACAACGTGGCCGCGAGCGAGCAGCACTTCAAGCCCGTTTACCAGTTGCTGGAGACTGCCATGCACCAGTCGGTGAAGCTGCGCGCGCGCAGCAGCGTGGACGAACCGCCGCCCTTCAATGAAACCATGGTGCTGCGCGGCGCGGGCTGCTACCGCGACCAGTGCCTGCAATGCCACGGCGGCCCCGGCGTGGCGCAGGGCGACATCGGCAAGAGCATGCAGCCCGTGCCCGGCCCGCTGGTGGATGCGGCCCGGCGCTGGAGCGCCAGGGAGATGTACTGGCTGACCCGCCACGGCATCCGCATGAGCGGCATGCCCGCCTGGGAGCACCGGCTGGACGACGAGGAGCTGTGGTCCACCGTGGCCTTTCTGCAGCGCCTGCCCGACCTGGACGTGGCGGCGTTCCAAGCCATCACGCTGGAGCAGGTGGACGCCGCACGCAGCGCAGGCAGCATCGCCACGTGCGGCGCGGCGCGCATGGCCGCTGCGCCGCCCGCCACGGGCAATGCCGTGCTGGGCCGCCAGGCCCTGTCCCAGCATGCCTGCAACGCCTGCCACATGATTCCCGGCGTGACAGGGCCCGAGACGCATGTGGGCCCCTCGCTTGCAGGCTTTGCTTTGCGCAGCAACATCGCCGGCGTACTGCCGCACACCGCCGACAACCTGGAGCGCTGGCTGCGCGAGCCTCAGGCCGTGAAGCCCGGCACGGCCATGCCGGCCATGGGCCTGAGCCCTGCCGACGCGCGGCACATCGCCGCCTACCTGGCCGGGCTCAAATAGGTGCCGCAAACCCTCCCGCCGCGCCAGCGGGCAAGGCAGTCGGGTGCTGGCAGAGGACGGAAGGCGCATGCACCCCACTGTCCGTGCCCGCCCCACGCCACCCTGTCAGCCGCGCACTGACGGCCTTGTAGGAGAAGACCCGGTGCGCCGGGTCATTCAGGCCACCGCAGTGCTGTAGACCACGCCATCACGCCCCGGATCGGCGCCGCCATGCAACGCACCGTCGGCCCCGATCTGCACGCCGTGCACCCAGCCGATGGTGTAGTTGTACGGGTTGCGCAGCACCTCGTAGCCCTGGGCCTGCAGCTCGCGCGCCACGTAGCGCGGGATGCGGTTGCACACGTCGATGGAATTGCTGGTGGACGAGAAGCGCGGGGCCGACACGGCCTCCTGCATGCCCATATCATGGTCGATGAGGTTGAGCAGCACCTGCAGCACGCCCATGGCGATCTGCGTGCCGCCGGGGGCGCCGAGCACGATCTCGGGCTTGCCGTCCTTGAAGACGATGCTCGGGCACGATGAGGTGAAGCGGCTCTTGCCCGGCTGGATGCTGCCGGCCCGGCCAGGCCGCGGGTCGAACACGCCCATGCAGCCGTTGTAGAAGAAGCCCATGCCCGGCGTGATCACGCCCGAGGGCATGGCCAGCGAATGCGTCATCGAGACGCAGCCGCCCTCGCCGTCAACCACGCTGACCTGGGTGGTGTCCTTGGGCACGGGCGCGCCCAGGTTCACGCGCTCCACGCTGTGGCGCTTGCCGGCGCGGATGTCGGCGGCCACGCGGGCTGCATTCTCCTTCGACAGCAATTGCTCCAGCGGCACCTCGACGAAGGCCGGGTCACCGATGTGGCGGTCCTTGTCGGTGGTGGCCCTCTTCATCACCTCGCTCAGGATGCGCAGGTACTCGGGGCTGTTGTGTTCGGTATCCCCCAGGGCAAACTCTTCGAGGATGGTCAGCATCTGCAGCAGCATGGCGCCGCCGCCCGGTGGCTGGTTGGTAGTCACCACGCGGTCGCGGTAGCGGCCCACCAGCGGTGCAGTGCGGCGCACTTCGTAGCGCTTCAGGTCGTCCATGCTCAGCAGGCCGCCCAGCGTCTGCACATGCTCCACCATGCGCCGGGCCAACTCGCCTTCGTAGAACGGGGCGACACCCTCCTCGGCCACCTGGGCCAGCACCTGGGCGAAGTTCTCATTCACGATGGGCGTGCCGATGGGCTTGGCGCTGCCGTCGGGGCGGCAGTACAGGGCCCGGCCTTCGTCGCTGTAGTGCAGGCGGTCCATGTTGCTGGCGCGGCCGGCCAGGGTCTGGTCGATCCAGAAGGAGTGCATGCCGGGGCGCACGAAGTAGCCATCGCGCGCCCAGGCGATGGCGGGTGCCACCACCTCCTTCCACGGCAGGCGGCCGTGCGCGCTGTGCATGGCCGCAAGGCCCTTGAGCGTTGCCGGCGTGCCGATGGACTGCGCGCCGATGTCGTTGACACGGCCCTTGAGGATGAAGCCGAAGCCGTCCTTGGTTTCGCCTTCGAGCAGATCCGCCCACATGTCCTCGCGCGCGGCCAGCGGCGCGGGCGCATGGAAGTCGAAGTACTCATGCGCCTCCGTACCCGTTTTGCCCGGCAAGTACACCGCCGCCGTGCCGAAACCGGCGATGCCGCACATCAGCGGGTCCACCACGGTCTGCGAGAGCGCGATGGCCACGGCAGCGTCCACCGCGTTACCACCCGCGCGCAGGATCTCGATGCCGGACTCCGCCGCCTCGGGCTGCGGGCAGGACACCATTGCTTGTTTTTTCATGGAGAGACTCGGGAAAGAATGAGGGAGACGAAAGCGGCTGCGCGGCGGCCACCACGCAGGGCGACCGCCGCGAAGGCCAGCCGGATTTACTTGGGATTCAGATTGAGCGCTTCGAGCGTCGGGCCCCAGGCCTTGGTGTCGCGGCGCGTCACCTCCATCAGTTGGCTGGCAGGGCCGGCCATGGAGATGGCGTTCATGCCCTTGAGCTTGGCCTGCACCTCGGCGCTGGCGTGAAAGGCGCGCGTGCCCTCGTGCAGCTTGGCGATGATGGCGGCGGGCGTGCCGGCCTTGGCGACGATGCCGCTCCAGCCCATGGTGTCGAAGTCCTTCACGCCCAGCTCGTTGGCGGCCGGCACGTCGGGCAGCTCGGGCAGGCGCGAGGGGGCCAGCACCACGAGGGGCACGATCTTGCCGTTCTTGATGTGCGGCAGCGCTGAGCCGCCCACCGGCGCCATCACCTGCGTCTGCCCGCCGATGGTGGCCATCAGTCCATCGGGCTCGCCCTTGAAGGGCACATGGGTCATGCTGATGCCCAGCTTCTTTTGCAGCAGCTCCACCGCCAGCTGGGTCGAATTGCCCAGGCCCGAGGACGAGAAATTGAGCTTGTCAGGGTTGGCCTTGGCGTACTTCACCAGATCGTCGAGCGACTTGAAGCCCGTGGCCGGGTTGGCCACCAGGATGAAGGGTACGGTGCTGAGCATGCCCACGCCGACGAAGTCCTTTTCTGGATCGTAGGGCAGCGGCTTGTAGACGAACTTGTTGAGCACCATCTGCGAGACGCCGCCGAACATCAGCGTGTAGCCATCGGCCGGCTGGCCCAGCACCTGCTGCGCAGCAATGATGCCGCCCGCGCCGGGCTTGTTCTCCACCGTGATGGTGGCATTGATGGCCTTGCCCGCATGCTCGGCCCACAGGCGCGCCACGGTGTCAGAGCTGCCACCCGCCTGCTGCGAGACGACCAGGCGGATCGGGCGGCTGGGGTAGTTGGCTGCGTCCTGCGCCTGGGCGGCAGGCAGAGCGGCCAGCGACAGGGCGAGCGCCACGGCCTTGGCGGCAGCAGCAAAGCAGAAAGGTTTCTTCATATCGGCAGATCTCCGGGAGGTGGGCGGCTTGAAGCTGGCAGCAGCATGAAAGAAAGCGCTGCAGGCATGCCGGCAATTATTCGGCGCGGGCGCCCCGTGGACCAGTGAATTCGCGCGATGGATCCATTAGTATTCACTCATGACGACGTACGACCAAGTGGCATGGGCCCGCCGGCTCAAGGTGAAGCATCTGGAATCCTTCATGGTGCTGGACGAGGCCGGCACCCTGACCGAGGCCGCCGCCCGCATGCACATGACGCAGTCGGCCATGTCGCACTGGCTGGCCGACCTGGAGGAACTGGTGGGCACGCAACTGGTCACGCGCGGGCGGCGCATCCAGCTCACGCCTGCCGGCATCATCATGAAGCGCCTGGCCATCAGCGTGCTGGGCGACATCTCGCGCACCCAGGCCGAGCTGGGCGCCCTGGCCGAGGGGCGCACCGCGCGCCTGCACATCGGCAGCGTATGGGCCGGCGTGGCGCGCGGCATACCGCAGGCGCTGGTGGAGTTCCAGGCCCTGTACCCCTACATCTCGGTCACCGTGTCCGAAAGCCCGCTGACCCAGTTGCTTGAAGGCATCGACAACAAGCAGCTCGACGTAGCGGTGTGCTCGCTCGATTCACGCGCCTACAAGGATGGGCTGGAACACCGCGAGCTGTTCGACGACAACGTCTGCCTGGTCGTGGGCCGCGCCAGCCGCCATTGGGACGCCAAGGCCCCCATCCGCCTGATCGACCTGGTCCACGATAACTGGATCATGCCGCCCAAGGGCACGCTCACCCGCTCGCAGCTCGATGCCGCCCTGCTCGACGCCGGCGCCACCTGGCTGCTGCCCAAGGTGGAAACCGCCGCCATCACCACCCTGCAGGCCCTGGTGCACCAGGGCGACTACATCGGCGTGTGCTCCGAGGCCATGGCCCAGTACCAGGTGGCCCTGGGCAACATGCGCATCCTGCCGCTGGACCGCACGATCCGCTTCGGGCCGGTGGGGGTGGTCTGGGCGAAGGAGAACACGGCGGAGGCGGTGAGGTTGTTTGTGGCGCATATTGCGCGGGTGGTGGGGAAAGCGGGCTGAGTAGCCACGGCTTATAGACGAGCGGGAAGGCCGACGTCAGCCGTCTACAGCGTTCGACCCATTGGTCCTCGGGCAGCCGAGAGCGGCCAACAAGGCCTTGAGCAGATCGACAGGGTGCTGCTCGGCGGTTACGGCCCCGAAGCGCTCAATGACGGCCGCAGGACTGGCGGCGTCGATGCTCCACGTCGGCGAGTCCATCTCGCTGCGCCTGGCAAACAGCTGTGACCGGCCACGTTGCGGTAGCGCACGGCTGCCTGGCGGGCGGCATGTCCTCTTTCTCTTAAAATCGCCCCTGCATCAGGCAAGACGGCCGCGCCAGGCCCACCGACCCTTGCTGAGATGGAAGCCAGCTCGTGGCGCCGGGCTGGCTTCGCTGTTCTTGGCCGCCTCTCACTCCAGCAGACGCTGACCATGATGGACCGCCCGGCAACACCCGTCGCAAGCCTGCATTGCCCCGCCTCCAAACGACTCCATCGGTTTGACCCACGACAAGCCGGGCACGCCGCTTGCGTGGTCCAATCCATGCCCCGCCCAGAGACTCCCTCGCCATGACCAACCCCGTCCCCTCGGCGCCTCCTGCGGCGCCCTCCCCGGCCCCGACCACCGCCGCCCCACCCGCCCCCCACACCCCCACCGAAGACGCCGTCGCCATCTTCACCGGCGTGCTGCTGATCTCGGTGGGCGTGGCCTTCTTCACCAGTGCCGGGCTGCTCACGGGCGGCACGGCGGGGCTGGCGTTTCTGGCGCACTACGCTACGGGCATCGGCTTTGGCAAGCTGTTCTTTGTGATCAACCTGCCGTTCTACTGGCTGGCGTTGCGCAAGCTGGGGCGGGCGTTCACGGTGAAGACCTTCATCGCGGTGCTGCTGCTGTCGGCACTGACCGAGCTGCAGTCGCAGCTGCTGCAGTTCGCGCAGCTGCAGCCGCTGTATGCCGCGATTGCGGGCGGCACCATCACGGGCACGGGGTTTTTGGTGCTCTTCAGGCACCGCTGCAGCCTGGGCGGCGTGGGGATTGCCGCGCTGTACCTGCAGGACCGCTATGGCTGGCGCGCGGGCAAGGTCCAGATGGCGGTGGATTGCTGCATTGTGATGCTGGCGCTGTTCACGGTGGAACCGCTGCGCGTGCTGTGGTCGATTGCGGGGGCGGTGGCGCTGAACCTGGTGCTGGCCATGAACCACCGGCCGGGGCGGTACATGGGGACGTGAGCACCTTCACGCCGACACGAGCTCGAAACCTGCGCATGCAGGCATGCGCTCAGGGCGCTGGTCCGGTCCGATTGGTGGGCTTTTCAATGCTGATCGCCTGCAGGCGCTGGTCGCCGCTGCGCAGCAGGCGCTCCACGTCGGCATCGGACAGCACCGCTTGGATATAGCTGAAATCCGAGCCCCACTGCGGTGTTCCGATGACGGTGTAGGGATCGAGCGCGCTGTCCAAAAGGCGTTGGTTGGACCTGCGGTACGGCGCCACACTGGCAGGGGTGCTGGTCATGTAGGCGCGTTTGAGCGAAAGAGACACGCGTGTCTGCCCCGCACCCTGTGGGTTGCCGTAGGGCTGCGCGCTGATGTTGGCAGGGCGCATGGGCAGGTAGCCCACGGGCCTCATGGCGATGATGCCCCGCTGCTCCCCGGCCAGTTCTGCCAGCCCTTGTTCGTTGGCCCGCAGCAGCATGGTGCCATTGCGCTCCACCCCCGAAATGTCCAGCACGGTGATGGCGCCGCTCGCCGTGGTGGCGGGCGGGGGGTACATGGGCACGCCCAGCACGGTCAGCAAGGCCAGTGCGGACTGCACGGCTGTGCGCTGTTGCTCCGGGGTCTGGATCAGTTGGCTGGCTTCGCCGGTGTGGCGGTCGATGTCAAACTCGGTACCGGGCACATCGACGGTGATTTCCACATCCACCTTGCCGTTGGCGCTCTGGCGCAGGCGGCGCTCGATCTCGTCCAGGCCGTTTTCCCTGGACAGGAAGGTGTCGTACCACCACTCACGGCCAATGGCCACCCTGCGCGCGGTACTGCTAGCCTGCAGTATCTCCAGGCCCGGCTCGGTCACCCACAAGATGACGCCGCCCAGCGGGTTGACCCTGCGCCCGCCCGGCAGCACCTCGCTGCCCAATTCGGTCACCACCTGCTGGATGCGCGCCTGCAGCTCCACCGCCCGGCGGTCTGCCGGCATGGTGAGCGCATCGAACCCCGTAAGGACCCACACATATATCGGTGCATTGCCCGTGCCGAAGCGCTTGATCCTGTCGCGCATCTCGTCGTATTCGTAAGGGCTGGTCTTTTGCGCATGAACGGACTGCAGTGCGGTGAGAAGGATCAGGGCCAGCATGGCCAGGGCGTTGCGAAGTCGCATAGGTCTCCAGTGCAAACGGATGGACTGGAGCTTGTACCTTGAAGACGGGCCGAAGGCCAGCGCCAAAATGGGTGGTGACAGCGGCGGTAGCCCCGCTGGGGGTCAGGACACCGTATCCGAAAAATCCGGCCGCACATCCACCGGCGTCCACTCCATGTCGCCGCAGATGATCAGGCGCTGGCCGTCACGCTCGAAGCCCACGGACAGGGTGATGCACATGCTCAGGCTCTGCATGGTGCGGTAGGGGCGCGTGACCTGTACCACGCCGACGTCGCCCAGGGCGCGGCGAAAGTAGGGCCGGCGCGACCAGCGGGCGCCCGTGGTGTCGCGCAGCGGGGCGAAGGCGTCGCGCTCGGCCAGCACCGGCCCATGCCCCCCGGAGAACAGGTTGGTACCCACCTGGTGGCCGCTGGCGTCCAGCAGGTAGCAGACATCGGCATTGGGCAGCCCGAGAAAGGCGGCGCAGGCCTCGGCCAGGGAGGCGCCGGCCTGCATGCCGGCGCAGGCGTGCACCATGGTCTGTACATAGGGCTGCAGGCGGTCGCGGTACTCGCGGCGCTGATCGTGCCAGCGGTCGCCGCACAGGGCCCAGGTTTCTTCGATCTCTGCGCAGGTATGGTCAGGCGGCAGCAATTGCGCGGCGGGCCGGCCGAAGAAGTAGCCCTGCACGAAGTCCGTGTCGGAGTCGAGCGCGATGACGGCTTCCTCACGCCGCTCTATGCCTTCCATGAGGACCAGCGCGCCGCACTCGTGCAGCAGCGAGACCATCTGGGTGGTCACGCGCCGCACGGTCTGGCTCTGCGCAGCCTTGACGACCACGCTGCGGTCGAGCTTGACGAGCGTGGGCGCCAGGGTGAACACCCGGTCGAAGTTGGAGTGGCCGGCGCCGAAGTCGTCCAGCGCCAGCAGAAAGCCCTGGGCCTTGAGTTCCCGCACCTGCGCTTCGAGATCGACGTGGTCATCGATCGCGGTCTCCAGGATCTCGACGACGATCTGGTGGGGCGCCAGGCCCGACTGGCGGCAGACCTGCAGCAGGCGCTGCGAGGCAGTCATGGCGTTGCCACTGGAGAAGATGGAGGCATCCACGTTCAAAAACAGCCAGTGCGCCTGCCTGGGAAAGCGCGCAAAGCTGCTGGCGTGCAGCTCGCAGGCGGCCACATCGAGCGCGGTCTGCTCTTCGACCGACTGGCAGCGGGCGAAGAGTTCGGGCGGCGGCACGGGCGTGCCGTCGGGCGTGGTACCCCGGAGCAGGGCCTCGTAACCCACCACGCGGCGATGGGCCAGGCTGAATATCGGCTGGAAGTGGGATTTGAGCGAAATCGTCACGGCAAGGGCGCGCGGCCGATGCACGCACCGCCCTTGTTGGCGGACCTGGGCGGGTGGGAGACTGCAGGCTGGGGTTGGTGCATGGGTGTCGGGGTGCGTAAGGCCTTCAGAGTATCAGCATTTTCCGTGCCATGCCCCACCGGGCACACCCCGGTCGGAACAAGCGTTGCATTCAAAGCCCTGCAAAGCCCGAGGGCACAAATGAAACAGGATGTTTTCCCACCTGCCTACAATGCACGGTCCCCGCATTGGAGTGCCCATGGCGCCAGCCCACACCGTCCGTGATTTCGAGCAGTTCCAGGCCGTTCTGGCCACCAGCGGGGTGCGCGACGCCCTGGCCTACCTGGCAGGCCTCACGGACTACCGTTTCATCGGCATCTGGCGCTTTCAGGATGGCAAGGCCGATGCGGCCGTGCATTTCGACAAGGAAAACCCGGACACCCTGCGCGCGCAGGCCGTGGCGGAAACCGCCACCTACTGCTGCTATGTGCGCGACAGCAAGGGCGTGTTCAAGACCGCCCACGCCCTGCTGGACCCGCGCACCGAAGGCCACCCTGCCCGCGAGGCGGTCCCCGCCTACTGCGGCGTACCGGTCATGGACTCCGGCGGCACGCTGCTGGGCACCCTGTGCCACTACGATGTGGTGCCGCGTGACCCCGAGCAGATCAACCTGGAGCTGATGTTTGCCGTGGTCAGCGCGCTGGCGCAAGGCGGGCATGTGCCGCCGTACCCGCCAGCACCGTGAATACCCCCTGATCGCCTCGTGCCGCCGCCAAAGGGCGACGCGGCCAGGCGGCTGCGGGCGTGGGTGGGGCGTACTGACTGCTTCAAGGGCCGGGACTGTTACGCACTCCCGGCATACCGCTGCGCCATCAGTTGCTCGAAGTTCTCCAGCGGCACCGGCCGGCTGAACAGGTAGCCCTGCCACAGCTGGCAGCCGTGCTGCGCCAGGAACTCGCGCTGTGCCGTGGTTTCCACACCCTCGGCGATGACGTCGATGCCCAAGCTCTGCGCCATGCCGATAATGGTCTGCACGATGAGCGCGTCGGTCTGCTGGATGCCGATGTTGCGCACAAAACTCTGGTCGATCTTGAGCTGATCGAGCGGCAGCCGCGTGAGGTAAGACAGCGAGGACTGCCCGGTGCCGAAGTCGTCCATCGAGAAGCCCACGCCCAGCGCCCGCAGCGCGTTCATGCGGGCAATGGTGTGCTGCACGTTGTCCAGCGCCATGCTCTCGGTCAGCTCCAGCTTGAGGCGGTCGGCGCGGGCGCCGGTTTCGCTGAGCACGGCAAACACCTGGTCGACGAAATCGCCCTGGCGGAACTGGCGCGCGCTCACGTTCACGGCCAGCTGCAGGTGGCTGCGGGCGGGGTCGTCCTGCCACCGGCGCAGCTGCAGGCAGGCGGTGCGCAGCACCCACAGGCCGATGGCCAGGATCTGCCCGGTCTCTTCGGCCACGGGAATGAACTCGCCGGGCATGACCAGGCCGCGCACGGGGTGCTGCCAGCGGATCAGCACCTCGGCACCGATGGCCCGCTCGCCCTGCCCCACCTGCACCTGGTAGTACAGGCGGAATTGCTCTTCGGCCAGGGCAGCGCGCAGGTCATTCTCCATCGCGGCGCGGGCGGTCACGGCGGCCTGCATGCGCGGGTCGAAAAAGCGCACGGCGTTGCGCCCGGCGGTCTTGGCGGCGTACATGGCCAGGTCGGCGCGCTTCATGAGTTCGTCCACCGACTGGCTCTGCCCGGTGAACAGCACGGCACCGATGCTGGGCGTGCTGTGCACATGGTGCAGGGCCAGCTGGTAGGGCTGGTTCAGCGCGGCGAGCACCTTGGTGCCCACCGTCTGGGTGTGCTCTGCCGCCTCGGTGGGCTCGCTGCTCATGCCCTTGAGCAGCAGAAGGAACTCGTCGCCGCCCAGGCGCGCCACGGTGTCGCCCTCGCGCACGCAGGCTTTGAGGCGCTGGGCCACCTGCTGCAGCAGCACGTCGCCCATGTCGTGGCCCAGGGTGTCGTTGAGGTTCTTGAAGTGGTCCAGGTCCAGGCACAGCAACGCACCGTACTGGCCCGAGCGGGCGCTGCTGGCAAAGGCCTGCTGCAGCCGGTCCATCATCAGGCGCCGGTTGGGCAGCAGGGTGAGCGGGTCGTAGAAGGCCAGGTGCTCGATTTCCCTGGCGGCGGCCGCTTTCTGCGTGATGTCGCTCAGCGAGGCCACGTAGTGGGTGATCCGCCCCTGAGCGTCCTTGACGGCCGTGATGCCCATCTGGTGAAGGTTCACCTGCCCGTCCTTGCAGCGGTTCCAGATTTCGCCGCTCCATTCACCCACGCTGTCCAGGGTCCGGCGCAGGCCGGCAAAAAAAGCCTCGTCGTGCTGCCCCGAGGCGAGAAAACTGGCACGCCGGCCCACGGCATCGGCACTGTCGTAGCCGGTGATCTTGGTGAAGGCGCGGTTGGTGCGCAGGATCACGGTGTCGGCATCGGTGACCAGCATGCCCTCTTGCGACTCGAAGGCGATGGCGGCAATGCGCAACTCTCGCTCGGCATTCTTGCGCTCGGTGATGTTGTTGCCGATGCCCCGGTAGCCCAGGAAATTGCCGTCCGCATCGAACATCGGCGTGCCGCTCACCGAGACCCACTCCACCGCACCGCCCGTGGAGCGGCGGGGGTACTCGAAATCGCGAAATTCGCGGTGCTCGCGCAGGGTCTGTTCGTGCTGCTCCCAGTCCACCGCAATGCCATCCGACGCAGCGACCCCGCCGCCGTCGTCGGTAGACACCTCTTGCCGGGTCTTGCCCACATGCCACTGGGGGTCCGGCAGCGTGCGCTTGGCGGCCTCTCCCTCCAGCGTCACGAAGCGCAGTTGGGCGTCCTGCTCCCAGTACCAGTCGGAGGACAGCATGGTGAGCGTGCGAAACCGCGCCTCGTTGTCTTCGAGCTGGCGGCGCACGCTGTACGATTCGGTGACGTCGCTGAACACCAGCACCACCCCGGTGATCTCGCCTGCGGCATTGCGGATCGGGGCCGCGCTGTCGGCGATCTGGTACTCGGTGCCGCCCCGGGCGATCAGCGTGGTGTGGTTGGACAGCTCCACCACCTGGCCGCTGCCCATGACCAGTTGCACCGGGTCCTTCGATGGCTCGCGGGTGCGCGCATTGACGATGCGAAACACGTCCGCCAGCGGCCGCCCCCGCGCCTCGCGCAGGGGCCAGCCGGTCATCTGCTCGGCCACGCCGTTCATGCGCACCACCTGCCCCGCGGCGTCGGTGGCCACCACTGCGTCGCCGATGGAGTCCAGGGTGATGGCCAGGTTCTCCTCGCTCTGGCGCAGTTCGCCCTCGGCCTGCTGGCGGGCCTGGGCCATGTGGTTGAAGCGCTGCGCCAACTGGGCCAGTTCGCGAAAGCCCGTCTCGGGCACCGCAGCCACCTGCTGGCCCTGGGCGAGCTGGTCGGTGGCCCGCAGCAGCCGTGCCAGCGGCTTGCCCACGCCGCGGCGCACCCCTTCATGCGCCAGCATGAACGAGGCCAGCAAGCCCAGCAGCAAAAAGCCGATGTCGCGCCACATCTGACGTGCGACCTGGGCATACAGCGCATCGAGCGGCACCGACAGGCGCATGCTGGCCACCGGCCGGCCCTGGGATTCGAGCAGGGGCCGCGCCACCTCGATGTAGCGGGCACCGTTTTCGGCCTCCAGCAGGCTGGCACCGCCCCGCAGGGCCTGTGCGCCAGCGCCCGGCTGGGGCAGGTCGGGCTGGGTGCCAAGTTCCTGCGCATCGGGCGGAAAGCGCGCGATCACCCGGCCATCGGGGCCGAGCACGCGGGCCACGGCCCCCTGGGGCAGGCCCAGTTCGTGCAGGCGGCGGCTCCACCAGTCGAGCGACACCACGGCCACCGCCGCGCCCAGCACGGCGCGGGTCTCTGGGTCGATCAGCGGCTGTGCAAAGCTCACGCTGGCCAGGCCGACCGCCGGGTCCACCTGGAAGCTGCCTACCGAAAACTCGCGCGCCACGATGGCCCGCAGGAAGTAGGGCTGGTCGGTCAGGTTCACCGGCGCCCTGGGCGGCACGGCGCTGCAGCGCAGATCGCCATCGGCGCGGGGCAGGCCGATGTTGATATAGGTGGCGTTGAGCGCCAGCACCTCCGCCAGGTAGTGCGAGCAATCGGGGGCATCGAGCTGCTGCGCCCGGCGGGTCGTGGCCAGTTGCTGCAAAAAGGTGCGCGTGGTGTCGATCAGGCTCTGCTGGCTGTAGGCCAGGGTGCGGGTGATCAGCAACGCATTTTCGCGCGCCGCGGCCACCGACTCCTCGCGGTTGGCCTTTGCCTGGTAGGCCACCAGCACCAGGGCGGGCAGCGTGGCCACCAGGATCAGCAGCCGTATCCTGGCGGACAGGGAGCCCGTAGCCAACGGCGGCAAAGCACGCATGGGGCCTTTCGCGAAAGAGGAAGGATGGGCAGGCGGCCAGCCAGCGGCGGCCACAAAAACATCTGGATACATCGTAACCGCTGGCGGGGTGTGCGCGGCGAGCTTGCGGGTAAACCATCCGACAAGCGGGCGCCTGCGGAACTCCTCAGCCAAAGGTCTTATCATTGTCCTATGCGTCGCGGCCCCCTGTTCTATCTGCTGATGGTGGTGCTGGTCTTTCGGGGCCTGGTGGGCACCGCCATGGCCGCAGGGATGCTGCCCATGCAGCATGGGCCGGCGGCGATAGCGCCGGCTGCGGTTGCAGACCACCATGTCCAGCACGGCCACGCATCCGCAACCGATGCAGCCCACACCGCAGACCATGGCAGCACGCATGGTGGCGGGCATGGCGGCACCGATGCGGGTGCGCTGGCCTGCGACGGCAGCGCGCCCACCAGCACTGGCTGCGCCACGCACAGCCAGCACGCCAACTGCACGGCCTGCGAGATCTGCCACACGGCCCTGATGGAGCCACCGGCCATGCCGGCTGCGCCCCTGCCGCTGCTTGCCGGCGCCGCCCCTGCGGCCGCCACCCCGTTTGACAGCGCCACCGCCGCGCTGGCCATCAAGCCGCCCATAGCCTGAGGCTGCCCCCCCGGGGGGCCTGTTCAGGCCCATTCGGGAGCGCCTGGCAAACCACTGCCCACCACAGCGGCGCCCCTTGCGCGCCGTTGCCCTGGCGCATGGGCTTGCACTTCGCCCCCCTGCCTGAACTGCCCCCGCCCCGAGCCCGCCCGCCCCTGCACGCTCAGACAGCCCCGGTATCTCGATACCGCGCGCACACCGCAGGCCACGGCGCCGTTCCCTTCCCGTTTTCTTCTGGAGACCGCACCATGCGCGACCTCTTACCCGTTCTTCGCTGGCCCTTGCTGCGCCCTTTGGGATGGCTGGCCTTGTTGCTGCCCGCCATGGCAGGGGCACAGCCGCCTGCTGCTGCCGACCCGGCCCCGGCGGCAGTGCCCCAGGCCCCCCACGCCCCGCTGGCTTACACCCCCATGCAGCCACAGCCGGGCGTTGATGCACCCTTGGCCGACTGGCGCACCGCCCACCAAGCCGTCGCCGCCTTCCCGCGCGGCCACGCCGACATCGTGCGCTGGGAGGCCGGCCAGGGCACGGCCCCGGCGGCCCACCACCAGGGCCACAAGCCATGAGCGCGACCGCACGCACGCTCCCCCGCTGGCCTGCCGTGGCCCTGGCCGCATGGCTCACAGGCTGCGCCAGCGTGTCGCCCGATGGCCTGCGCGGCGACGTGCAGACCCTTACCCAGGGCCGCACCGGCATCGCCGATGCCGCCCTGCCCGCCGTCGACCCGGCCGCGCGCGACAAGGCACGCCAGGCCATCGACGGCTGGCTGGCCCAGCCGCTCACGCAGGACGCGGCCGTGCGCATCGCCCTGCTGCACAACCCCGGCCTGCAGGCCCGGCTGGCCGCGCTGGGCGTGGCCGACGCCGAGCGCGTGCAGGCCATCACCCTGCCCAACCCGCAGTTCTCGATCGCGCGGCTGGCCAACAGCCATGAGCGCGAGATCGAGCGCACGCTGGCCTTCAGCCTGCTGGACCTGGTCACCTTGCCCTGGCGCATGGAGCGCCAGGCCGAGCGCATGCAGGTGGCCACGCTGCAGGCCGCGCAGGAGGTGGTGGCCCTGGCCGCCGACACGCGCCGCGCCTGGCTGCGCGCCGTGGCTGCCGAGCAGGTGGCTGCCACGCACGAACGCATGGTGGAGGCCGCCGAGGCCGGTGCAGAACTGGCGCGCCGCATGGCCCGCGTGGGCAACTTCAGCCGCCTGCAGCATGCGCGCGAGCAGGCCGTGCTGCAGGAAGCGAATGCCCAGCGAGCCCGCGCCCGCCTGGCTGCCGCCACCGCGCGCGAGCAGCTCAGCCGCAGCATGGGCCTGTGGGGGGCGCAGACGGGCTACACCCTCGCCGAACAGTTGCCGGCCCTGCCCGCCACGGCGCTGCCTGCCGATGGGATCGAGGCCACCGCGCTGCGCGAGCGCCTGGACGTGCAGGCCGCGCGCCGCCAGCTCGACACCGAGGCACGCCAGCAGGGCTGGGCCCGCGCCGGCGCCGTGTTCGGCGACCTGGGCCTGGCCTACAGCCGCAACACCACGACCGAGCGCGAGAGCAGCCACCGCGAGACCACGCGCGGCTGGGAGCTGGATGTGCCGCTGCCCCTGTTCGACTGGGGCGGCGCCGCGCGCACCCGTGCCCAGGCGCGCGTGGAGCAGAGCGCCGCCACGCTGCAGGACACCGCCGTGCGCGCCCGCAGCGAGGTGCGCAGCGCCTGGCTCACCTACCGCACGGCGCTTGACCTGGCACGCCAGCAGCGCGATGAGGTGGTGCCGCTGCGCCAGCTCATCGCGGGCGAAACCACGCTGCGCTACAACGGCATGCTCGCCAGCGTGTGGGAGCTGCTGGCCGAGGCGCGCGCCAGCACGCAATCGGTGGCCGGCGCCATCGAGGCGCAGCGCGACTTCTGGCTGGCCGAGACCGATCTGCAACTGGCCCTCACGGGCACCTCACCGGGCGCCCTGCAGGGCCTCGCCTCCGGCGCCACCGCCGCATCCACCCCACAAGGCCACTGACATGCAAAGACGCCATTTCTTCACGGCAGGCGCCGCCACGGCCGTGGCCACCGCCGCCGTCAGCCGCGTGGCCCTGGCTGCGCTGCCCGAGCCCGCCCTGCAGGCCAGCGCCGACACCGCGCCGCCGCTGCACCCGCCCACCGGCAGGCCCTACAACCCCGTGGTCACCCTGAACGGCTGGACCGCGCCCTGGCGCATGAACGCCGGGGTCAAGGAGTTCCACCTGGTGGCCGAGCCCGTGGTGCGCGAGGTCGCGCCGGGCTTTGTGGTCAACATGTGGGGCTACAACGGGCAAAGCCCCGGCCCCACCATCGAGGTGGTCGAGGGCGACCGCGTGCGCATCTTCGTCACCAACCGCCTGCCCGAGCACACCTCCGTGCACTGGCACGGGCAGCGCCTGCCCAATGGCATGGACGGCATCGCCGGGTTGAACCAGCCGGCCATCCAGCCGGGCAAGACCTTCGTCTACGAGTTCGTGGCACGGCGCCCCGGCACCTTCATGTACCACCCGCACGCCGACGAGATGGTGCAGATGGCCATGGGCATGATGGGTCTGTGGATCACCCACCCCAAGGCCGCGCACCCGCACATCGCCACGGTGCAGCGCGACTACGCCTTTTTGCTCAACGCCTTCGACGTGGAGCCCGGCGCGCGCACGCCCAAGGTCAACACCATGCTGGACCACAACATCTGGTGCTGGAACAGCCGGGTCTTCCCGGCCATCAGCCCGCTGGTGGCGCGCCAGGGCGAGCGCGTGCGCATCCGCGTGGGCAATCTCACCATGACCAACCACCCCATCCACATCCACGGCCACGAGTTCGAGGTGACCGGCACCGACGGCGGCCCCGTGCCCAAGGGCGCGCGCTGGCCCGAGGTGACCACCGACGTGGCCGTGGGCCAGATGCGCCAGGTGGAGTTCATCGCCGACGAGCCCGGGGACTGGGCCTTTCACTGCCACAAGAGCCACCACACCATGGGCGCCATGGGGCACGACGTGCCCACCATGATCGGCGTGGACCACAAGGGCCTGGTCGGCAAGATCCAGAAGATCGTGCCCGACTACATGGTGATGGGCGAGCGCGGCATGGCCGACATGGGCGCCATGGAGATGCCGCTGCCCGACAACACCTTCCCCATGATGACCGGTACCGGCCCCTACGGCCCTCTGGAGATGGGCGGCATGTTCACCACCCTCAAGGTGCGTGCCAACCAGGCCGCGGGCGACTACCGCGACCCCGGCCACTACGCCCAGCCGCCCGGCACCCAGGCCTATGAATGGCAGGGCACGCCCGCTGCCACGCCCGCCCCGCCGCGCACCACTGCGCCGGGCAGCGCGCCCGGTGCTGCCAATGCACGCAAGCCCGCAGCGACCGGCGGCCACCACCAGCATTGATCCCCATCCAAGGAAACACCATGAACAACCTCCAATCGCTGAGCCGCCTGACCCTGCACCTTGCAACCGCCGCTACCCTGCTGGCCAGCACCGGCGCCGCATGGGCCCATGGCAACGCACCCCATGGCACCGCCCCCAAGGCCGCCCTGCCCGCCCAGCAGCAGGACTGGGGCATTGCCGGCCACCCCAAGGCCGTGCAGCGCACCATCACCCTCCGCATGGGCGACGACATGCGCTTTGCCCCCGCCCACATCGAGGTGCACGAAGGCGAGACCGTACGCCTGGTGGTGCACAACCAGGGCCATCTGCTGCACGAGATCGTGCTCGGCAGCCAGACAACCCTGGCCCAGCATGCCGAGATGATGGCCAAACACCCCGGCATGGAACACGACGAGCCCTACATGGCCCACGTCGCCGCCGGCAAGCGCGGCCAGATCGTCTGGCAGTTCAACCGTGCGGGCCGCTTCGACTTTGCCTGCCTGATCCCCGGCCACTACCAGGCCGGCATGGTCGGCACCATCAATGTGCTGCCCCGCAAGGGCTGACTACCGACAAGAAAGCCCATCCCATGACAAACGTACCAACCACCCCCAGCACCCGCCGCGCCTGGCTGGCCACCACCCTGCCCCTGCTGGCCGCAGGCGCCCTGCCCTTTGCTGTGAATGCTGCGCCACCCACGCCAGTGGAAGTCTGGAAAGATCCGAACTGCGGCTGCTGCCAGGACTGGGTGGACCACATGCAGGCCAACGGCTTCAGCGTGAAGGTTCACGACACCGGCAACAACGCCGTACGCGCCCGCCTGGGCCTGCCGCAAAAGCTCGGCTCGTGCCACACCGCGCTGATCGGCGGCTACCTGGTCGAGGGCCATGTGCCCGCCAGCGACGTTCGCACGCTGCTGCGGCAAAAGCCCGACGCGCTGGGCCTGGCCGTGCCGGGCATGCCCATCGGCTCGCCCGGCATGGACGGCCCCGCCTACGGCGGCCGCAAGGACAGCTATGCCGTGCTGCTGGTTGCACGCAACGGCAGCACCCGCGTTTTCAAGAACTACCCCGGCAATCAGAAGGCATCGACATGACCCACCACACCACCCACCCACTGCGCATCGCCCTGCTCGCCACCACACTCCTTGTCAGCGCGGCAACCGCCTTCGCCGGCGACGACCATGACCATGGCGAAGACCACGGCAGCCACGCGGCGCCCGCCGCGGCCCAGGCGACCAAGGCCCCTGCTGCCGCCACACCGGAGCTCAGCGAAGGCGAGGTCGTGCGCTGGGACGCCGCCAGCGCCAAGGTCACGCTGCGCCACGGCCCCATCCGCAACCTGGACATGCCGCCCATGACCATGGTGTTCCGCATCACCGACCCGGCCCAGGCCGCGCAGGTCAAGGCGGGGGCCAAGGTGCGCTTTCGCGCCGAACAGCAGGCCGGCGCCTATGTGGTGACGCGCATCGAGCCGGTGGCGAACTGAGAGCACACCGCCTTACGACAGAGAACTCACTCCTCCGGCGCCAGCTCCAGCACCTCGCGAAAGCGCTGCGCCTGCAGCATCTCCTGCGCATCGCGCCCCTGCCCCACGAATACCCGCACACCCGCCAGGCCCGTGCCCACGAACTGCGGCAGGATGGGCAGCGGCACCGACTGGCTTTGCCCGGCAAGCGGCGCGTTGCTGGCCGCAGCGGGCACCGGCGAGCGCAGCAGGCTCCACTGGCCCTGCTCGTCCAGCTGCATCCAGGTGCGCAGGTCTGCAGTGGCAAAGACGTAGAGGTTGGTGGCGCCGCTGCCCGCACCACCATCACCGGCACCGAACACGTCCGCGTTGAACGACAGCGTGCGCAGGTTGCCCGCCAGGCGCGTCTTGACACGGAATGGCGGACGGCTTGCCGCAGGCACATTGGGTGTTGCCGGGTCGAGATCCAGGTCGCCTGTGCCGGCCTCGTTGCTGACGGGAATGGGCTCTGCGGTATTGGCATGGATACCTGCGCCCAGTTGCCCGTAGCGGCCCTGGCCCCAGGCCCAGACGGTGCCGTCGGCAAGGCGGAAATGAACAGTTCCGTTGCGTTTTCCGCGCGCCAACCCCAGTGTCTGCTCATCCGCGCCGATGGACAGCTCCCTGATCGGCGCATGCAGCCGCAACTGCTGGCCGAGATGCTCGTTGAAGAATTTGCCGTAGCACTGCGCAGAGCCATCTTCCAGGACCGCGCAGAAGCTCAGGTCATGGGTGCGGATGGCAGTGGCCTTCTGCCCCAGGGGCAGCAGCATGGGGGTGTTGACAGTGCGCTCGACGAATGGAAGGGCCGCGCCATCCTGGCCGGCGATTCCATAAAAAGTGCGGTCACCCCAGAACCACACTCCGCCCGAGGCGTCCAGGGCATACGACGCCTTGGCGCTCACATCTCCGATAGAGGCCACCTGCACGATGGAGGGCGGCAGGCCAAGCACCTTGCGCGGAAGTGCCTGCCAGGCAAAGAACTCCGCCATGCCAATCCCGGGTGGGGGTCGGGCAATGCCTGCACCGCTGCCGATGGTCCACACGGACCCGTCGACTCCGAGGATTGCACCGTAGTCATAGCTGCCTACTGCGGCATCCCTCGCCAGCGGCATGCCGGTGGATCGGCTCACCATGGCCGCCTGGTAGGCATTGCCGGGCCGGCTTTCACTGCCCCAGCCGTTGGAGCTCCAGACGCTTCCCGAGGCATCCACCGCAAGCCATTGGTCCAACCCGACAGCCAGCTTCACGACCGGTGCAGGCAATGGAAAGTGGGTGGGCGTCTGCGAATAGCGCCCCATGTCGAAGTACCTGGCCAGGTCGAACACGGCAGCGCCCAGGCCCCAGGCAAAAATTCTTCCATCGTTGAGCAGCGCATAGCTGCCTGTGGGCTGCGCATGCACGCTCGCGGCGCCCGCAGGCAAGGCCACGCGCCCCGGACTGGACAGGCCACTGATCTCGCTTGCCGGTGTGGCCAGATGCCCGCTGGTATTGGAGCCCATGCCGTAGAGCTTGCCATCGCGTGTGATGTACAAAAGGCCCGGGCGCAGATAGATCCCCTCGCTGGCATAGCCACTCGCATCGATCACATCGGTGGCGACGCGTCGCAAAGTCAGGCGCACGCCGGGAGCTTCCCCTTCAATCACGTCTTTCCATTGCCAGAGATCGCCACCAGAGGTCAGCCCCAGCATGCTCCAGCTGCCCGCAATGGTGCGCTGGATATCCACGCCAGCGCGCACCAGATCCGGATGGATCCGCAGCATGTACGAAAAGCCGCTACTGTCCTTCGATGTCTGGACAGGCGGGCAAAAGGTTTTTGGCGGCGGCGGCACATCCAACTGGCTGGGAAAGTTGGGCTCGGTCCCCCATTTCCAAAATTTTCCATCCCGGTCCAAGCCATACACCAGGGAACTCGGGAACCTCGGCTGCTGGTACAGAGGTGTTGCGCGGTTGGACGGATTGGCGACGATGACGATGTCCCTGAGCGGGGGCAGATCTGCCATGGCCACAGGCCCTGTGAATGCAGGCGAGCCAGCACAGGCAACCCCCTCGCCCCAAGACCACACCTTGCCCTGGTCGTCCAGCGCAATGGTGGTTTTACCACCCTGCTGAATCTGCGTGAGCCGCGCAGGCACCTGCGCTGCGCGCTCGGGCGCCGTGGCGTCCACACCGGAGGGCAGCGGCCCCCACCACCAGGGCTGCCCATCCTTGTCGATCAGAAACGAGGGCAGGTATTCATCGCCATTGGTGATGGCGGTAGCCCCCCTGAAAATCACCTTGGGTGTGCTTCGGTCCGCGAGCGTGCCATCGCCCAACTGCCCTTTGCGGTTGGTGCCCCAGCTCCATACGTTGCCTTCGGCATCGAGGACCAGCGCTCCGGCCGCACTGGCACGCACGGCAACGGCCCTGGACGGCAGCCCGATCTCGCGCGCAACATCGGCATACACGGTTTTGCCAAAACCCAGCTGGGCTTGGCGGTTGTCGCCCCAGGCCAGCACGCTGCCATCGGGCTGCAGTGCCAGCCCGTGGCGCGAACCCGTTGCAATGCTCTGCGCCTGCACGGCGCCCGATGAACCCAGGCCCGCAAGCAGCGCGGGCAGCAGACAGGCCAAAGCCTGACACCAGGGTGGTGTCGTTGTCATGGTGATCCTTCCTCTCTTGTTTTATCGCCCCATTGTGGTGCTCCGCTGTCGCAAGAGAGGTGATACCCGTCACGTTCAAACGCCCTCAAAGCACACTGTTACATCGGGGCCGAAAACAGGTCGACTGCTGGACCTGCTGACCGCGCTTTTCCACCGCCCATAATCACAGGCCATGACGACCTCAACGACAACCACTTTTCCCTCTTCCGGCACCCACGCCAACCACGACGCCGGCAGCATCACCCGCGTGCCCGGCATCGAGGTCGGCCACTTCACCGACACGCGTCGGCCCACGGGCTGCACCGTGATCCTGGCGCGCGAAGGCGCAGTCGGTGGGGTGGACGTGCGCGGCGCCGCGCCCGGCACGCGCGAGACGGACCTGCTCGACCCGTCGAACCTGGTGGAAAAGGTGCATGGCATCATGCTGGCGGGCGGCAGCTCGTGGGGGCTGGATGCCGCCAGCGGCGCGGTGCGCTGGCTGGAGGAGCGCGGCATCGGCTTCGACGTGGTGGTGGGGCGCCTGCCCCTGGTGCCCAGCGCCGTGCTGTTCGACCTGCTGGTGGGCGACATGCGCGTTCGCCCAGATGCCGCCGCCGGCTACGCCGCGTGCGAGGCCGCCTCGCGCGCCGACCCGGCCGAGGGCAATGTGGGCGCGGGCACGGGCGCCGCCGTGGGCAAGATCTTCGGCATCCACAACGCGATGAAGGGTGGCATCGGCACGGCATCGGTCACCGTGGATGGCGTCACTGTTGGCGCGCTGATCGCCTGCAACGCCCTGGGCGATGTGATCGACCCCGACACGGCGCAGGTGATCGCCGGCGCCCGCACCGACGATGGCCGCCACCTGCGCGACACGCGCCGTGCCCTGCTGCGCGGCGAGGCACCCAAGCCCCTGCTGGCAGGCACCAACACCACCATCGGCGTGATCGCGACCGATGCCACCATCACCAAGGCGCAGGCCCACCGCCTGGCCGTGGCCGCGCACGACGGCCTGGCGCGCAGCATCAACCCGGTGCACACCATGTCCGATGGGGACACGCTCTTCACCCTGGGCACGGGCGTCTCGGGCAAGAACCCGGGGATGATGGTGCTGTCGACCATGGCGGCCGAGGCCACGGCGATTGCCACGGCGCGGGCCGTGCGCGCGGCGCGGTCGATCACGACGGTGGAGGGGCTGTACCTGCCTTGCGCCGGCGATCTGGCCTGAACTGGCCGCCGACTCCCGGCGCTGTGAAATCCCTCAGGGGGCCGATGCCCGGAATGCCTTGCGGTAACGCCGCAGGTTCCTGGCCTTGGGCCCCGTGGGATATTGCGTCAGTTCCATGGTGCAGCCCACCTTGGCAAGTGCTGCAATCAGCTCGGCGGGGAATCTATCGGACTGGACAATGACGCTGCGCATGGCGATACCAAAGTCCACGCATGCGACCTCCACACCTTTGACGGTGCGCATGGCCTGCAACGCCTGGTCGTGGTCATTGAGGAAGCGGATCGCATCCGCCTGTTGCAACTCCAGCTCTTCGAACTCCGCATCGCTGATCTGCAAAACCACCCCCGAGGTGCGGGCCAATCTGCTGTTCGGCCTGGAACTCAAAGGCTCACCCCGCCGCCATACATTGATGGGCTCCACAGGACTCAGCGCAAGCAATTGCGCCACGTCCGCGTCAGGTCCATTGAAAGAAAGAATGCAGCCCATGTGCCTCCCGCTCGCTCACACCACTTCAATCCGGTTGCACCCATTCTTCTTGGCCGCATACAGCCGCTGGTCCACCGCATCGATGAAGTCCACAGGCTTGGCGTAGCCACCCGGCATGGCGGTGCCCACGCCGATGCTCAGGTCGGACAAGTCCATGGTCATTGCTCCCTGTCGATTCTTCACACCAATGGCTCAGCTTACCGCCACCGGGCGGCTGTGCACGGTCGCAATCCCATTCCAGTACCAATAGAAAAACCCGCCCTCGGTCTGCAGCAGCGTGTGCGTGGTGATGCTGTTCTGACGGATATTGCCCCAGCAGGCCCGGGCCGAGTTGCGGTTGTTGTGCAGGTCGATCACCGCCGCCGGGTCGCTGCTGGCCGGCTTGGGCGGCACGTAGAGCGCGCTGCCGCGCGGCACCCACAGGTCGGCCAGGCGTATCTTGCCCAGCGCCGGCCAGTAGCGGCCCACCGAGATCACCAGCGGCTGGGTGGGGTCGGTGGAGGCGAACACATGCGGAAAATCATGGTGCTCCAGGTCGGTACAGACCACGCTGAGCAGGGCATTGCCGGTACCCTGGTACGGTGACCAGTGGCCGGCGAAGGCGCCGTATTCGTACTCCACCTGCTGCAGCGCGGTGACCGGGCTCTCGATCCGCACCGCCTGCCCCGGCTCCACCAACGTCATGCCAAACGCCGCCGCCATGCTGCGCGTGGCCCACAGCGGCGCAAACTCCACCTGCTCGGCCGCAAAACCCAGCTGAGTTTCCACACCCCAGGGCGGCGTTGGCTTGACGCCCAGCACGTCGGCCACCAGGTACTCGTTGCCCACTGCCAGGGCCGGGTCGGTGGCGGCGGGTGTGAGCGGCGTGACGTCGGCGGGCGGATCGGCCAGGTAGACGGGGGCGCCGCCGTCGTTGTAGAAGAACGGGGTCTTGGCGGTATCGACCTGGGTCTCGTAGATGTCCTTGATGAACAGCGGGGCGTCGAGGTGGGGTCCGGGCATCGGGGTGTTCCTTCTTTTCTTTTGCGGTGCTTTTGTCCAGCCGTTTCTGGCTGCAAGAGCCGTGCCCCTCTCCAGGCGCGGCCCTGCGTTGGCACTATAGCGGCGCCGGATGACTGCCTGGGTCGTCGAGCCCATGGCCATCCGCCAACACCGTGTTCCGCAGTAAGGCTCTGTGGTAGCGCAGTTCCTGCTGCTGGGCGCGACGATGGCGGTGCCCCCTGGGCCTGCGGTTGGGGGCGCAGGAGTGATAGCCGCTACGGCGGCTTCACAGCCCGGTGCTCATCAAGGCTCCGTGCCTTCAGTGACCCGGCGGTAGGTAATCTCGCGGCCCTCGCGGTTGTCTCTGCCCGTGAAATCCGTGCGGGTCAGCGACGTGAGCTGGTAGGTGGCGTAGCGGATGCCACCGCCTGAGAACTGGCGGCCGGCTTGTTGAAGATAGCGGCGCTTGAAATTGGTGCCGTCATAAGTCCATTCGCCGCTGTAATGCTCGCTTTGCGTGGTGCCATCCGGCGCCACGACCTTCGCGTGTTCGCTGAATTTTCCGTCTTGGCCCAGGGCAACGACCATACGCATCTTGGACCCCTCGAACTCGGCCTCGCGCAGCCAGGTGCCGACCAGGCGGCCCCGGGTTTCCTCGATGCGGGCACTGTGCGCGTCGTCACAGCCACACAGCACAAGGGGCAGGAACAGCGCAGCGGCGAGCAGAGGCTTCTTCATACGCGCAGCATCATAGACAGATCGATGCGCCTGCCCCCGCGCCCAGCCCGGTTCAACGACCGAGCTTCGCCCGGAGCCTATCGAGCCCTTTGCGGGCCAGTTCACCCGTGCGCTGCGCCCCATGCTGGACTTGCTCGGCGGTGGGCAACGCGTCCTGCGCTGCGCGGGTGGCGCTGCGCAGGGTTTCGGCCGCCTGGCCTGTCAGCTCACCGCCGCGCTTCTTCAATTCCTCCACCTGCTGGGCGGTGGGCATCTGGTCCCGGGTCCAGCTGGCGGCCTTGCCCACGGCGCCCGCAATCTGACCGGGCAGTTCGGTACCACGCATTCTGAGTTCCTCCATCTGCTGCACGGTTGGCAGCTGTTCCTTGGTCCATATTGCCGCCTTGCCGGCCACCTCGGCCACCTGGCCACTGTATTGGCCCGCGTGCTCCCTGGCGCGGGTCCAGGCCTTGGCCACTTCGCCGGGCGGTGGCGTCAGCAGGGTCTGCTGCACCTGGGCCAACAACTGCCGTTCGGGGTCGGCCAGCGGCGCCCCGCCCGCCTCCAGCATCTGCGCCAAAAAGCGGCCCATCTCCGCCGCGATCACCTTGTGGTTGCAGTCCGGGTTGGCATGCAGGAAGGTCGAGAGTTCGCGCGCCAGCTCGCCCGCCGCCGCATCGGCCAGGCCGGGCTCGATGGCGGCCATGGCCTGTGTGACGAAGCGATCATCCAGCCCCCACTCGTCCACCAGATGCGCGGCCAGAAACGCGCGCCGCTGCGGCGCCACTGTGCCATCGGCCGAGGCGGCCAGCCGCAGCGACAGCGGCGCGATCAGGTCGAACAACGCCAGCCCCAGAGTGTCCAGCGGGGTGTTGAGGTAGCGGGGGATCTCGATGACCCGGCTGCCCTTGGAATGGCCGAGCCAGCGGTACATGCCATAACAGGCACCGCCCGAGGCAAGCGCGGCAAAGGCCACCCAGCCCACGGGCGTTGCCGCCGCGCCCACACCCAGCGCCCCCATCAGGCCCGAGGGCGCAAAGAACGCCGATGCCACCAGGCCGGACTTGGCGATGGCCGCCCCGGCGCCGGCTGCACCCAGTACGTCCCAGAGTTCGCGGCCCCGGTTGACCATGCGCAGCGAGGCATAGGCGTTCTCGCCGATGGCCAGCTTGGCCTTGAAGCGCAGCGGCTCGGCCACGACGCGTTCGACACCGTCCAGGCCGGGCATGGCCTGTTGCTGTTGCTGTTGCTGTTGCAGCAGCAACGCGTTGGGTTCTTCAACCTTGGCTATCTCGCTCACACTGCAACTCCCGTGGTTGGTGGATGGGTCATTGAATTGGATGATCGCATGGGGCAGGCAAAAACCCAATCCCGTTTCTACGGCGAGGCGCAGGGGCATGGCACCTGCCCCATTACCCGCCAAAGTCGAGCTGCAGGTACCCCGGAGCCAACGCCTGCAAAAAGCTGCGCGCATCGCCCAACTGCCCCGCCGACAAGGCCCCGGTGAGCCCCCCGCCCGCGCCCAGTATGCGACCGACGGCCTGCGCGGCCAGGGGGCCGGTGATGGCGTAGATGTCCTGCCCGCTGGCGCTGGCGCGGCGCTCCTCGTTGCCCCGGCGTACCACCACCTCCACAAGAAAGCGCTGGGCCGAGCGGCCCGATGCGTCCACGGCCACGGGCGCCGGGGTATCGGCGGCGCGCAGCTCGGTGAGCGGGGTTTCGTTCATCCACGCGGGCACGTCGGGCACGCGGATGTGGTGGGCGATGGTGACGGCATCGGCGCTGGAAAAGCCCACCACGCCCTGCTGGCCGAACGGCGCGGCAAAAGCCCAGGTCTTGCGCGGGGCCACAGCGGGTGGTGCCTGGAACTGGCCGTTGGCATACACCACGTGGCGGCCGGCGTTGCGCTGGCCGGTCTTGCGCGTGCCCTCGGTGGGGTGCCAGCTGTCCAGGGCGATATGCAGCTCGATGGCATCGGCGCCGGGCCAGTCACCGAGGACGCTGGTGGCAAGCAGGTCGCCCAGCGCGCCATAGAAGGCCACGGCGGGCGCGGCACACAGGCAGGCGGCGGTGAAGCGCTCGCCCCACTGCGCGAAGACCTCGCGCGACGTGGGCTGCTCGGCCGACACGTCCACATAGTGCACGCTGGCGTGCAGCGCGGCCTGCAGCAGTTGGGGCGCACTGTCGGCAAAGGGGCCGGCGCAGTTCACGACCAGCGCACTTTCGGCCAGCAGGCGCGTGAGCGCAGCGGCATCGTCGAGCTCTGCCACGCGCAGTTGGTCCGAAGGGGCATCTGGGAATGCCGCCTGCAGCTTGCCTATGTCGCGCCCGGCCAGCAGCACAGCGTGGCCCTGTTCGCGCATGGCCTGCACCACGAAGCGCCCGGTGTGCCCAGCAGCTCCGTAGACCAGCACGGGGCGCAGTGCAGTGGAAGAAGAAGACGAAGCGGTGGAGGTGTTTTCGATCACGATACAGACCTGTACGTTTTATTGAAGGTGGCGCGATGCTACATACAGGTCTGTATCGTGTCAACCCGGGATATGGGACAATGCCGGCATGAGCCCTACCGCCGCCCGCAAGACCACCAGCGCAGCCCATTCAGACCCGGGGGCGCTCACCACCGCGAACATGCCGCCCATGGGCGACGTACAGCAGCGCATTCTCGACACGGCCTGCCAGCTGTTCTATGCCGAGGGCGTGCGCGCCGTGGGGATCGACCTGGTCATCGAACGCGCGCAGATCGCCAAGACCAGCCTGTACCGCTACTACCGCACCAAGGACGACCTGGTCGCCGCCTTTCTGGAGCGCGAAGACCGGGAGTTCTGGCAGCAGTGGGACGGAGCCGTTGCACCGCACGCACCCGATGCCGCCGCCGAGCTCGACGCCCTGCTCGCCTGGGTGGGCGAGCGCGTGGCGCGCCCCGGCTACCGCGGCTGCCCGCAGCTCAACGTGGCAGCGGAGTTTGCCGACCCGACACACCCGGCCCGCGCCATATCGGCCGCGCACCGGCTGGAGCAGAAGAGGCGCCTGGCCGCGCTGTGCAAGCGCATGGGGCTGAAAAAGCCCGAGGTGACGGCATCACAGCTCTCGCTGCTGATCGACGGGGCCTTCAGCAGTGGCTCGTTGCTGCTGGGCGACAGCGCGGGCAAGGTGCTGCGCGCTGCGGGGCGCGCGCTGGTCGAAGCGGCGGGCTGAGGGCCCTGCCCTGCGAACCTGCTGCCCGAAACCACCGCAAGGGAGTTTTTGCCACAGTGGCAATCACCCGCTTGTTACCAGCCCGACGATGGACAAGAATGGACCAGGCACTTGGCCGCCACAGGACACTCCCCCATGCTCAAGCGCATCAGCATCCAGCACCTTACCTTGGGTATGTATGTGCACGATTTCTGCGGCTCCTGGATGGACCACCCGTTCTGGCGGGCCAAGTTCGTCTTGAAGGAGCCCAAGGACCTGGCGCGCATCAAGGCCGCGTCCATCGAAGAGGTCTGGATCGACACGTCCAAGGGGTTGGACGTGGCGGCCGGTGTGCGCTCCGTCTCGCGCGAGGAGGCGGATTTTCAGGTGGAGACCGATTTCGGCATGCTCGACAAGCTGCCGCCCCTGCAGGTCGACCCGCCTTCTCCACCTTCACCGCCCCCGGCACCCCGGCGCGCAAGTGGCCGGGCTGCCGCCAGCATGCACAGCGAGTTGCAGGCGGCCGCATCGATCTGCGGAGAAGCCAGGCAGGCCATGGTCTCGATGTTCAGCGAGGCGCGCATGGGCAAGGCGGTCAATTCGGAGAACGCCCGCAGCCTGGTCGAAGAGATCTCGGACTCGGTCACCCGCAACCCGGGCGCGCTGATCAGCCTGGCCCGCCTGAAGACGGCAGACGACTACACCTACATGCACTCGGTGGCGGTGTGCGCGCTGATGGTGGCGCTGGCCAAGCAAATCAACCTGAATGAAGAGCACACGCGAGTGGCCGGCATGGCGGGGCTGCTGCATGACCTGGGCAAGGCGGCCATTCCGCTGGCGGTGCTCAACAAGCCGGGCAAGCTGACGGATGAAGAGTTTGCCGTGGTGCAGAGCCACCCCGTGCAGGGCTACCTGATGCTGCAGGAGGGCGGCAGTGTGGAGGCTGCGGTGCTCGATGCCTGCCGCCACCACCATGAAAAGATGGATGGCTCAGGCTACCCCGACAAGCTCAAGGGCGAGCAGATCACCCTGATCGCGCGCATGACGGCCGTCTGCGATGTGTACGACGCCATCACCTCCGACCGCCCCTACAAGCGCGGCTGGGATCCGGCCGAATCGCTGCGCCGCATGGCCGAGTGGACCAAAGGGCACTTCGATCCCCGGCTGTTCCAGGCGTTTGTGAAGAGCATCGGCATCTACCCCGTGGGCTCGCTGGTGCGGCTGACCTCCGGGCGCATCGGCGTGGTGACCGAGCAGGGCCAGCAGTCGCTGACCTCGCCCAAGGTGAAGGTGTTCTTCTCGACCAAATCGGACCTGCGCATTCCGCCCGAGGTGGTGGACCTGGCAGCCCCCAGCTGCACGGAGAAGATCGTGGCGCGCGAAGACCCGGACCAATGGAAATTTCCGGACCTCAACGAGCTGTGGTCGGGCTTTTCCGGGAAGGCCTGGTAGTGCGGCCCATGGCCTTTGCCAGATGGCCCCGCACGAAGCGCCGCGAGGTGAACCCGGTGCAGGCCCCAAAGAGGATGTGCCCCGCCAGGCTGGGCCAGATGGTGGGCCACCCCATCTGCCAGGGCGTGGCGTCTGCGAAATACAGGGGCAGCGCCAGGGAATTGACCGCCACGTAGTACAGCGCGCCGTAGGCCGCACCGGCGGCCAGCGACCAGCGCGACGCGCGGGGGGCCCAGAGCAGCAGCACCAGCAGGGGCAGCGCGGACAGCCAGCCGATGACCAGGTGCTGCAGAAAGATCTGCCAGGGCTGGGGATCGTCGAGATAGAGCCCGGCAAACTTCGGCCCATAGTGGCCTATGCGCAGGCCCAGCGCCTTGAACAGCGGCGACAGCGGCATGATGGCTAGTCCACTGAAACCGAGAAATCGGCTGTGCGTGAGGGTCTGGCAGGGCCGCAATCTAGGCGGCGGGCGCAGCCGGGTTGCACACCCGGCGAGCACGGCAACGACGAGTGCGGCCCTGCCAGACCCTCACCCTTCGGGCCGGGGTGGCAGCGGGCGCATCGCCGCGTTGCGGGCTTTGCCAAGGCGGCCAGCCTTGGCCGCAGCCCGCGCCTTGCGCTGCATCCCCCTGCCACCCCGGCGCACAGCCGATTTCTCGGTTTCAGTGGACTGGCAAGGCGATGGTGCCTGAGAGTACGGCCTCTTTGAGCAGTGCGGGCACAAGGACAGGCATCCGCACGGGCATGCACCTCAGTCGAACGAGGGCTGCTCGGGCAGCACGATGGGCAGGCCTGCCTGCATCCAGGCCTCGATGCCACCGGCGATGGATTGCACGTTCAGGTAGCCCATGGACTGCAGCGAGCGCGCCGCCAGGGCAGCGCGGCCGCTGGTCTTGCAGTAGAGCACCATGCGCAGGTCGCGCCGCTCGAAAGCCGGGTTGCCGGCAAGCCGGAACTCCAGCACGCCCCGGGGCATGCCCACGGCGCCCTGCAGGTGGCCGGCGGCAAACTCGTCGGCCTCGCGCACGTCGATCAGCAGGTCGGCGGCGCGGATGGCGTCTTGCGCCCAGGGCCTGCTAACACTAATTTCGGGGATCGCGTTGCACGGCCTGGGGGCTGGATGCAAGGCGCGCGTGCGCAGCAAGGTTTGCACCTTGCAAGCGCGGGCAACGCCGCAGACGGCCCCCAGGCAGGGCAACCCGAAGGGAAGGCCCTTGCCGGCGCGCCACTCGTCGTTGCGCTCCTTGCGTGTGCAAGAGCACACGCGGCGTCGCGCGCCTAGACTGGCACGCCGGCAAGGGCCTTCGCGACCCCGAAATTAGTGTTAACAGGCCCTAGGATGGGCACTTCGGTGACATGGGCCTTGGCCTCGGCCACGAGCTCGTGTGCGGTTTTCATGGTGTCAAGTCTCCTGGTTGGGTTGTGGTAAGCAGGGCTGCGGAGCCTCGGTCGTCACAGCGCATTGAGCGGTATGCGCAGGTAGGCCACGCCGTTGTCGTCCTTGGGCGGCAGGTCGCCGGCGCGGATGTTGACCTGCACCGAAGGCAGGATCAGCACCGGCATCTCCAGCGTGGCGTCGCGCCGGGTGCGCATGGCGGCAAATTCATCCTCGCCCACGCCGTCGTGCACGTGGATGTTGTGCGCGCGCTGCGCGGCCACCGTGGTCTGCCAGGCGGGCTCGCGGCCGGCGGGCGGGTAGTCGTGGCACATGAACAGGCGCGTGTCGGGCGGCAGGGCCAGCAGCCTGCGGATGGACTGGTACAGCGTGTGCGCGTTGCCGCCCGGAAAGTCGCAACGCGCCGTGCCCACGTCGGGCATGAACAGGGTGTCGCCCACGAACACGGCGTCGCCCACTTGGTAGGCCATGCAGGCCGGGGTGTGGCCCGGCACTGCCAGGGCCTGCGCCTGCAGGCTGCCGATGCGGAAAGCCTCGCCATCGGCGAACAGGTGGTCGAACTGCGCACCGTCGGCATGAAAGCCCGGCTCCAGGTGGAAGATGCCCTTGAACACCTTCTGCACCTGGGTGATGGCGGCGCCAATGGCGATCTGCCCGCCCAACACGTCGCGCAGGTGGTGCGCGGCCGTGAGGTGGTCGGCATGGGCATGGGTTTCCAGAATCCACTGAACCGTGAGACGCTGCGCGCGCACGAAGTCGACCACCTTGCCGGCCGACGCGGTGCGCGTGCGGCCGGCCTTGGGATCGTAGTCGAGCACCGGGTCGACGATGGCGCAATGCCCACCCGGGTGGTCGAAGACCACATAGGTCACCGTCCAGGTGGCGGGGTCGAAGAAGGCTTGAACCTGGGGTTGGGGCTGGTCGTGCGGTTGCATGGTGTGTGTCCTTGCGCCATCAATTAAGATGTTTATAGTTTATTGACAGATATTTTGTTTGTCAATAAACTACCGACCACGACATTGATTCACCTCACCGCAACCCGCAACCTATGGAGCACCCATGCAGGCCGAAGCCACTACTACCCCCATGGACCTGGAAAGCCTGCGCCGCTCGGCCGACAGCGCTTGCCGGCTGATGAAGGCGCTGTCCAACCCCGACCGGCTGCTGCTGCTGTGCCAGCTCACCGAGGGAGAAAAGCGCGTGGGCGAGCTGGAGGCGTTGGTGGGCATCACCCAGCCCACCCTGTCGCAGCAACTGGGTGTGCTGCGCGACGAAGGGCTGGTCACCACCCGCCGCGACGGCAAGCACATCTACTACCAGATCGCCAGCCCCCAGGCGCTGGCCGTCATGCAGACCCTGTTCGAACAATTCTGTGCACCCACGGAGGCACCCCATGCAGATTGACTGGAACCACTTCACCCCCTGGGCCGCGCTCGCAGGCGGCCTCATCCTGGGCCTGGCGGCTGCCGCCTTCGTTCTGCTGCATGGCCGCATCCTGGGCATCAGCGGCATCCTGGGCGGCCTGCTACACCCACGCAGCCAGGATGTTGCGTGGCGCGTCGCCTTCGTGCTGGGCATGCTGGCCGCCCCCCTGCTCTACCGCCTGGCGGTGGGCGCGAGCGAAGTGCGCATCGACGCCGGCTGGGGCATGGTGGTGCTGGCCGGGCTGCTGGTGGGCGTGGGCACGCGCTATGGCTCGGGCTGCACCAGCGGCCACGGGGTGTGCGGCCTGTCGCGCCTGTCGCCGCGCTCGCTGGTGGCCACGCTGGCCTTCATGGGGGCGGGCTTTGCCACCGTCTACCTCATCCGCCACGTGCTGGCCTGATCACAGAAGGATCGATCCATGAAGCTCCAACGCATTTCCGAATTCGGCATCGGCCTGGTCTTTGGCCTGGGCCTCATCATCTCGGGCATGACCGACCCCAGCAAGGTGCTCGGCTTTCTTGACCTGGCCGGCCTGTGGGACCCCTCGCTCGCCTTTGTGATGGGTGGCGCCATCCTGGTGGGCGTGTTCGCATTCGCCGTGGCCCGCAAACGCACCACCAGCGTGCTGGGCGGCGCCATGCAGTTGCCCACCGCGCGCCACATCGACCGGCGCCTGGTGCTGGGCAGCCTGCTGTTCGGTGCGGGCTGGGGCATCGCGGGCTTTTGCCCCGGGCCGGCCATCGTGTCGCTGGGGGCAGGCGAGCCCAAGGCCGTGGTATTCGTGCTGGCCATGCTGGCAGGCATGGGCGCCTTTGAATGGCTGGAGGGGCGCAGGCGGGCGCGCAGCGCACCCCAGGCGGCCTGAGCGGGCTTGACCGCCATGACCACCAGCCCCTGGCTTGCCGCCATCGCCACCCTGGGCATCATTGCCGCATACGAAGGCTGGGCGGCCGTAGCCCAGCGGCGCAGCCCGGGACGGCTGGCACGCACAGCCCATGCCTCGCTGCGCGAGGACTGGTTCGCCGCCATTTCGGCGCAGCCGGGCTCCGAAATCCTGGCCGTGCAGACGCTGCGCAACTCGCTGATGTCGGCCACCATGACGGCGTCCACCGCCGTGCTGGGCCTCATGGGCGCGCTGTCGCTCACCGCGCCTACGCTGCATGCCACGCTGGGCGAGGCCGCCGCCGCCACTGCGGACTGGCCCCATGTCACGCCCCGGCTGGCCATGGAATTGGTACTGCTGTGCTTGTTGTTCGCGTCGCTCGTCGCATCGGTGATGGCCGTGCGCTATTACAACCATGCGGGCTTCATCGGCGGCATGCCCGTGGGCGCTCCCCAGCGCCAGCGCTGGGCCGCCGCCGGCAGCGCCTATGTGCGCAAGGCCGGCCTGCTCTACAGCTGGGGCCTGCGGCAGCTCATGCTGCTGGTGCCGGTGGTGGCCTTTTTGCTGCACCCGCTGGCGGGCGTGGCGGGGGCGCTGCTGGTGGTGGCGGCGTTGCTGCACTTCGACCGGTTTTCTGCGGGGGAGTGAGAGGCGGGTACTACGAGGGCAGGACGCGCGCTGGCCCTCGGGCGGGCTCCACCGGCCAGCCATGCCATGGGCGCCACATCAAACCGACGCGGGCGCTCTTTCGCGCCGCTGCGCCCCCCAGGCTGCACCGCTCTCAGTTCTTGCCCCACCCCGGCAGCGCCGCCGCCTGCCGTATCCACGTCACCATCTGCGCCTCGTCCAGCCCACCCTCATGGAGGTTGACCCAGCGCGCATCCTCGCCCGTGCCGCCGGCCGGGGCGGGGTTCAGCGATGCGCCCTTGAAAAAGCTCACCTTGATGAACTTGGCGAACACGTGGTAGCCCAGGAACCATCCCTGCCCCGCGATGCCGTAGAACGGTGAGTTCCAGCGCACGGCCTTGGTCACCTGGGGCACGTTGGCCTCGACCAGCGCATCGAGCCGGGCGCACAGGGTGCGCCGCCAGTCGTCAGGGATGGCGGCGATATAGGCCTGCACGGGCGCATCGCCGTCGGCCTTGGCGATCTGCGGGTTGTCGCCCGACAGAAGCCCGGGTTTGGCGGCGGGCTTGGCCGGTGTGGCGGAGGGCGGCTTCTTGGCGGGCGCAGCCTTTTGGACGGGCGCTGCGGCTTTCTGGGCGACGGCAGTGGGCTTTCTGGCCGGGGCTGCCACATTCCTAGTTGCCGCAGGTGCGGGTTTGGCCAGGGCTGCGGTCTTCTTTGTGGGGATTGGGGCTGTCACGGGCGCCTTGGTAGGCGCTTTCGCTTTGGAAGGTAAACACTTCGCCGCTGCCACTTTGCGCGCAGGCGGCTTCGTCTCTGGCTTGCTGTTGGCCATGGTGTTCACTCCCTGTGAATGGCAGGTCAGCCACCCCAATGGGTGATTGCCTGCCTATAAAAAGAGTGCGAAGGGTAACAGCCCTCGGTGAAGTTGCGCCAGCCCCCGTCTGCCTGGCGCAGCAAACGGTGATGGGTGATGGCAGGTAGCGGCAGTGGGCGCGCGGTGACGGTGCGGGTGGGCTCGCCCGGATTCAGCCCATCGGCGCAGCGGGGCCGGCATGGTCCATGTCAGGCCGGCGCCAGGGGTCCACGTGCGTCATCAGGTTGAGCACGCGGTGGCGCTGCAGTACACGCAGGCGGGCCTGTACGGCGATGTCGTGGCCCGCTTCGACGCTGATGGCGGCATCGACCTCCAGGTGGGCGTCGACCACGATCAGGTCGCCCATCTTGCGTGTCCGCAGGTCGTGCACGCCCTGCACGCCAGGCGTCTGCGCCAGTGTCTGGCGAATGGCGGCAACCTCGGTCTCGTCTGCAGATCGGTCCATCAGGTCGTGCAAGGCGTCCCAGCCAAAACTCCACCCCATACGCGACACCATGAAGCCGACGATAAGGGCTGCAATGGGGTCCAGGATAGGGTAGCCGGCCAGGTTGCCGATGATGCCCAGGCCCACCACCAGCGAAGAGGCGGCGTCCGAGCGTGCATGCCATGCATTGGCCACCAGCATGCTCGACTTGACCCGCTTGGCCACCGCCAGCATGTAGCGAAACAGCAGCTCCTTGGCCACCAGCGCACCGCCCGCCGCCCACAGTGCGACGATGTGGACCTGCGCCACGGTCTCGGGCGACTCCAGCTTGCGAAATGCGGACCACAGCATGCCAACGCCCACCGCCAGCAGCAGCCCACCCAGTACCAACGACGCTGCTGTCTCGAAGCGCTGGTGGCCGTAGGGGTGGTCTTCGTCGGCGTCTTTCCTGGCGTGGTGGCCGGCCAGCAGCACGACGAAGTCGGACACCAGATCCGACAGCGAATGGATGCCATCTGCCACCAGGCCCTGCGATTGGGACAGGATGCCGATGGACACCTGCGCCACCGTCAGGCAGATGTTGACACCCACGCTGACCCAGGTGCTGCGCGAGCCCGCTGCCGCCCGCTCGGCCGCAGTGTGCTGCGTGTCCTCGGACTCGTCAGGGAAATTGCCGCCCTGAATCATGTCACCACCGTTGACTGAGGCCGGCGGCGGCCGGCGAGCGTACTCGCAAGAAACGGTGAGCCTGCGCACCTGACGGCATTCCGGGCGAGTAGGGGTGCGTTGGTAGCGAGGGGGATGTTCATGGGTCCTTCCTGAGGGGAACTGGCTGGCCTGCACCATGGCGATCGCGCTGCGGCAGGGGCGTTCACAGCAGCCGCGTCCCGTCCGTTCGGCCCCAGGGGAGCATGCGCCGCAAGGTGTTGTCGCGGATCAGGTAGTGATGGAAGAGCGCCGCTGCGGCATGCACCCCTATCAGCGCGTAGCCGACGGAGCCGAATGCCTCATGGATGTCCTCCGCCCAGTCGGCAAGCGACCTGTTTTCAGCCACCAGCTGCGGCAGCTGCATGCCGAAGAACGGGATGCTCTTGCCCTGGGCACTCAATGCCAGCCAGCCCAGCAAGGGCATGCCGAGCATCAACCCATACAGCGCGAAATGCGCCAGCCTGGCCAGCCGATGCTGCCAGCGGGCCGGTTCGGGCTGGATACGGGGCACGGTGCTGGTGAGGGCCACCGCCAGCCTGAGCATCACCAGCACCAGCACCGACAGGCCCAGCGTGAAGTGCCAGGTCTTCATGTCCTGGCGCAAGCCGCTGCCTTTGGGGAAGAATCCGCGCAGCTCGATGCTGGCATACACCGCCGCGATGAGCAGCAGCATCGCCCAGTGCAGCGCCATCGACAGCGCACCGTAGTGGTGTTTGGTGTTGCGCCAGTTCATGGCATACCAGGGACAGAGGTTGGATCGGTGTTCATGCGGGGGCCTTGTCGTTGAATGAAGCATCTGCCAACGCGAGGGCCTGCGTCCGTACGGCGGCGCACGTCCCGCGGCCTGTGGGCCAGTACAACAGAGACCAACCCGCACGGGCTTGATCCAAGACAACATCGCCTATCGGGTCGGGGGTATGCATGCGCTGGCCAGCCAGGGGCCGCGCACCCGCCCAGGCCAGCGCGCAATGGGCTGGCCTGGACAGAGATGGTGTGAACGTGTGATGCAAGCGGGCAGTGGCTACGGGAGACAGATCACTGCATGCTGCGGCCTGCGCCTTAAGGGCGTCTTATAAAGACAGGTTGGCACACGGCCCTGAGGCGCTCAGGCCCGCGTGCAACGGGGCGCCAGCACTGGCCCCGGCCCGTATCACACCACCTCGTTCAGATAGATCAGGTGCAGCGGCCGATCAAGCAGCTCATCGAAGCGCTTTGCAAACGACTGGAAGTACGGCGTGGCGATATGTTCATCCAGTGCCGCCTGGTCGGTGAACGACTCGCGCATGTAGAAGGTGCCGGGTGCATCGGCCTGCTCGAACAGGGTGTAGTCGATGCAGCCCGGTTCCGCGCGGGTCAGGGGCACCAGCGCCGTCAGGGCGGCGCGCAGCTGGTCATACTGCCCAGGCCGGGCCTGCAGAACGGCCAACATGACCAGGGGCGTGGTTGGCTTTGGTTGCGCCGCCATCACGCCCACCCTTCCAGCACCACCTTGCCGCGCGCCTTGCCCGATTCGAGCAGCGCATGCGCCTTCTTCAGGTTCTCGGCGTTGATGCTGCCAAAGCGCTCGGCCAGCGTGGTGCGCACCAGGCCCGCATCGACCAGGGCGGCCACTTCGTTGAGCAGGTGGTGTTGGCCGACCATGTCGGCGGTGCCGAACAGCGAGCGGGTGAACATCAGCTCCCAGTGGATGGAGACGGACTTGCGCTTGAAGGGCATCACGTCGAGTGCCTGGGGGTCGTCGATCAGGCCGAACTTGCCTTGCGGCGCAATGGCTTCGATGATCTGCGCCAGGTGCTCGTCGGTCTGGGTCAGGCTGACGATGTAGTCCACCGTCGGGAAGCCGATGGCCTTGAGTTCCCCGGCCAGCGGCTTGCTGTGGTCGATGACGTGGTGGGCGCCCAGCTCCTTCACCCAGGCCTGGGTTTCGGGGCGCGAAGCGGTGCCGATCACCGTGAGACTGGTGAGCCGCGAGGCCAGCTGCGTCATGATGGAACCGACCCCGCCCGATGCGCCGATGATCAGCAGCGTCTTGCCCTCGGGCTTCTTGCCAGGGGCGATGCCCAGACGGTCGAACAGCATTTCCCACGCGGTGATGGCCGTGAGGGGCAATGCGGCGGCCTGGGCAAAATCGAGGCTCTTGGGCGCATGGCCCACGATGCGCTCGTCCACCAGGTGCAGCTCGGCATTCGTGCCGGGGCGGGCGATGGAGCCGGCGTACCACACGCGGTCTCCGGGCTGGAACAGCGTGACGTCGGGGCCCACGGCCTTGATGATGCCGCTGGCGTCCCAGCCCAGCACCTTGTAGTCCTGCCCTTCGACCGGGGCGCTGCGCGAGCTGCTGCCACGCACCTTGGTGTCCACGGGGTTCACGGAGACGGCCTTGACCTCCACCAGCAGGTCGTGGCCGGTGGCCACGGGTTCGGGCAGGGTGATGTCGAGCAGCGCATCGGGGTGGCTGATGGGCTGGGATTGCTGGTAACCAACGGCTTTCATGGGACGGGTCCTTTCAGGGGATAGCGTAAGCAAAAAAGAAGACAGTTGAACGGGTCAGGCGATTTCCAGGTCGACGGCAGTTGCCTCGTACGCCGCGTAGTCGCTGTAGCCCGATGCATCGCCGCCGAACAGCGCCTTGGCATCGAACGCGGCCAGCGGCAGGCCATCGCGCAAGCGCCGAGGCAGGTCGGGGTTGGCGATGAAGGGCCGGCCAAACGCCACCAGGTCGGCAAAGCCATCGCTCAGCACCTGGCTGGCGCGTGCGGCGTCGTAGCCGCCGGCCACGATCACGCGGCCCTGGTAGGCCTGGCGCAGCGCGGTGCGAAAGGCGTCGGGGATCTGCGGCGCATCGGCCCAGTCGGCCTCCACCAGGTGCAGGTAGGCCAGGCCCGTGGCGTCGAGCTGGCGCGCCAGGTGCAATATGGTGGGAATGATCTCGGGGCAGTCCATGCCGCGCTGGGTGATGAAGGGCGCCAGCCGCATGCCGGTGCGCTCGGCCCCGGCCTCGCTGGCCACGGCGGTGGCGACTTCCAGCGCAAAGCGCGTGCGCCCTTCCAAGGTGGCGCCGGTGTAGGCATCGGTGCGCTGGTTCGAGGTGGTGCGCAGGAACTGGTCGATCAGGTAGCCATTGGCGCCATGGATCTCCACGCCATCGAAGTCGGCGCGCATGGCATTGGCCGCCGCGCGGCGGAAGTCGCCCACCACGGCCTGGATGTCCGCCGTCGTCAGCGCACGCGGCACGGGGCTGTCGACCATGCGACCCACGCCATCATCGCCCGCCACCCACACCTGGGCCTGCGGCGCAATGGCCGAGGGCGCCACGGGCAAGCCGTCGGCATGAAAGCTGGCGTGCGACATGCGCCCCACATGCCACAGCTGCAGCACCATGCGCCCGCCCTCGGCATGCACCGCATCGGTCACGCGGCGCCAACCGTCCACCTGCGCGTCGCTGTAGATGCCGGGCGTGAAGCTGTAGCCCTGGCCCTGGGTCGAGATCTGCGTGGCCTCGCTCACGATCAGGCCGGCGCTGGCGCGCTGGGCGTAGTACTGCGCCATCAGCGCGTTGGGCACGTCGCCCGGCTGGCTGCTGCGGGCGCGCGTCATGGGCGCCATCACGATGCGGCTGGGCAGCGCCAGCGGGCCCAGTTGCAGGGGGCGGAACAGGGGGGATGCAGTGGCGGTCATGGGCTTGGGCTCCGGTAGCTGGTGGGTGTGGGACGGCGGCAGTGCCGTTTGCATGACGCAATGGTCTTCCTTTGCGGCCAATTGAAAAACCACCCACGCATTGAAGCCACCTTCAATAAAATATTGAAAATAGCCCCACAACTCCACCCAATGCCCCGCGCCACACCATGAAAGCCCTGCAAGACCTCGACATCTTCGTGCGCACCGTGGACAACGGCAGCCTGTCGGCCACGGCGCGCGCGCTGGACCTCACGCCGGCGGCCACCAGCGCGGCCTTGAAGCGCCTGGAGGCCGAGCTGGGCGTGCAGCTCTTCGTGCGCTCCACGCGCAGCCTGCGGCTCACGCAACAGGGCGAATTGTTTCTGGAGCAGTGCCGCCCCGCCCTCGCAGCGCTGCAGCAGGCCGGCCAGCAACTGGCCGCCGGCGAGCAGGCGTTGCGCGGCGTGCTGCAGCTGTCGGCCCCGTCGGACCTGGGACGCAACGTGCTGCTGCCCTGGCTGCACGAGTTCCAGGAGCAGCACCCAGAGGTGGACATCCGCCTGCAGCTGTCAGACCGCGTGGCCAATGTCTACAGCGACCCGGTGGACGCGGCCTTTCGCTACGGCAAGCCACCGGACTCGGGCCTGGTCGCCCTGCCCCTGGCGCCCGGCGTGCGCCGCGTGCTGTGCGCGTCACCCGCTTACCTCGCAAAGCATGGCGCGCCCGCCACTCCGCACGAACTCACGGGGCACGACTGCCTGTGCTTCATGCTCGGCGACGAGGTGCACGACCGCTGGCGCTTCACCCCCGGTGACGGGGCCCCGGAGGTGACCGTTCGCGTGCGAAGCGTCAACGTGTCGAACGACGGCGACGCCGTGCGCCGCTGGGCTCTGCTGGGCAAGGGCATCGCCTACAAGGCCGGGCTGGATGTGGCGGCGGACCTGGCCGCAGGGCGGCTGCAGGCGCTGTGCCCGGAGTGGACCACGGAGCCGACGCCGCTGTTTCTGGTGGTGCCCAGCCGCCGGCAGCTCACGCCGCTGGTGCGGGTGCTCAGGGACTTCGTGGCGGAAAGGACGGCGGCGCTATCGATCACGCTGCCGCAGTAACGACCCGCCCGACAGCGCTGCAACCACAGCACGGTGGCGTTGGAGCCCCGGCAGATCAGGCGGCTGGACCCGGGAGCGG
Source organism: Acidovorax sp. LjRoot66 (assembly GCF_964253305.1). Lineage (NCBI taxonomy): Bacteria > Pseudomonadati > Pseudomonadota > Betaproteobacteria > Burkholderiales > Comamonadaceae > Acidovorax > Acidovorax sp. LjRoot66. Next base: position 3,642,287 of record NZ_CAXUQU020000001.1, on the reverse strand, counting down.
GCTCCACAGGCTGGGCGTGTGCTCGCGGTCGCGCATCCAGCCCGGCACGTCCGCCGCCGGCATGGGTGAGGCTATGTGAAACCCCTGCACCAGGTCGCAGCCCTGCCTGCTCAGCACCTGCATCTGCGCCTCGGTCTCCACGCCTTCGGCCACCACCTCCATGCCCAGCCCGTGTGCAAGCTGTATCACGGCCTGCACCACATGGCGGGCCTGTTCGCTGCTGGCCAGGTCGGTGACGAAGCTGCGGTCGATCTTGAGCTGCTGTGCGGGAATGTGGCGCAGGTGCGCCAGTGACGAGTAGCCGGTGCCGAAGTCGTCGATGGACAGCCGCACCCCCAGGGCCGCGATGCGTTCGAGCGTGGCGCGCTCCTGCACCGAGTGCTCCATCATGGTCGATTCGGTAATCTCGCACACCAGTTGCGAGGGGCGCAGCCGGTGCGCCCCCAGCGCCTGGCCGATGCGATCCACCAGATCGGGCTGGCGCAACTGGTGGGGCGACAGGTTGATGGCAATGTGGCACCGCAGCCCCTGCGCCTGCCATTGCGCCAGCTGCGCGCAGGCCGTGTCGATCACCCAGTTGCCGATGGCGCCGATGAGGCCATAGCGTTCGGCCAGCGGGATGAAGATCTCGGGGCTGACCTGCCCGAACTTCTCGTGCTCCCAGCGCAGCAGGGCCTCCAGGCCATGCACCTGGCCCTGGGTGCAGTCCACCTTGGGCTGGTAGTGCAGCACCAGGTCTCCGCGCTCCAGCGACTCGCGCAGCGCCTGGCGCATCAGCACCTCTTCGGTGCCGTCGTCGGACATGGACTTTTCGTACAGCACGCAACTGCCGCCGCCGGCACGCTTAGCCTCGTACATCGCCGCATCGGCGCAGGCCAGCAAACGGTCGCCCGAGGGCTCCTGACCGGGGTGCAGCACCACCCCGATGGAGCATGACAGCGATACCCGGTGCCGGCCCACCGGGTACGGGCGCCGCAGCACTTCGATGATGCGGCCGCCCACGCGCATGGCGTCCTCGTCGGCCGTGGGCGATTCGATCAGCGCCACGAACTCGTCCCCACCCAGCCGGGCCAGCAGGTCGGCGCCCCGCACCACGGACTGCAGGCGCCGCGCCACCTCCTTGAGCACGCCGTCACCCGCCGCGTGGCCGAAGGTATCGTTGATGGGCTTGAAGCCGTCGAGGTCGATGAACATCACGCCCAGCGCGCAAGGCAGCCCTGCGCCCGTGGCCGCGCCCTCCCCGGCAATGCGTTGCACGGCCTGGTCCAGCCGCTCGTGGAACAGGGCGCGGTTGGGCAGGCCGGTGAGCGGGTCTTCGAAGGCCTGGCGCTGCAGCTGGTCGTTGGCGCGCCGCAGGTCGGCATTGGCCTGGCGCAGCGAGTCGGCCAGGTCGGAGATGCGGCGCTCGGCGTGCTTGCGCGCGGTGACGTCGCGCGACAGGGCGATGAAGGTGGGCCCCTCCTGCCCGCCTTGTCCTTCTTGCCCCTCTTGCAGGCCATCGGCCGGCTTGCGCGCCACCGACAGCTCGAACCATCGCTCCCCGGTGGGCAGGTGCAGGCGGTAGGTGCGCGGGCTGGCATGCCCCAGGGTGCGCGCCTCGGCGGCGGCGGCCATGGCCAGCTCGCGCAGCTTGGGCGAGAGGGCCTCGCTGACCGTGCGGCCCACCAGTGCGCGGTGCTGCGTGGCCAGTTCTTCGGTGGCGGGCGCGTTGCACTGGATGAAGCGGCCCTGGGCATCGAGCTCGAACAGCAGATCGGGCAGCGCATCGAGGATGGCCGCGTTGCGCGCCTGCGCGCGCTGCAGGTCGCGCTGGATGCCAAAGTTCTTGATCAGGTGCCGCAGCCGGTGGCCCAGGATGGACCAGTTCACGGGCTTGGAGATGAAGTCCGTCGCGCCGGCCGCATACGCATTCTCGACGGACGCCACATCGTCATTGCCCGTGACCAGCACGATGGGCACGAACGGGCCGGCCTCGCCACGCAAGATGCTGCACAGCTCGTAGCCGTTGAGGCTTGGCATCTCCACGTCCAGTAGCACCAGCGAGCAGGCCGATTGGCGGAACGCGAGCAGCGCAGAAGCCCCGTCCTCGGCCAGCACGGGCTCGAAGCCGAGCTTGCGCACGGCGGCCCGCAGCATGGCGCGCATGCCGGGGTCGTCGTCGGCGATCAGCACGCGGGTGGCGGCCACCAGCGCCGCTTCAGGCGGCTGCCCATCCAGCAAGGCCAGCGCCTCCTTGCTCATGGGTGCGCCTCCAGCACGGCCTGCAGGCCGGCCACAGTGCGGCTGTGGGCAGCGTGCATGCGCGCCAGCCCCTGGCCCACCGCCGGGGCGTCGCCCGCGAGCGCATGGCGCTCCACGCTGCCCAGGCCCTCGGCCAGCTCCAGCGCGCCGGCATGGGCGGCCGAGGACTTGAGGCCGTGGGCGATGCGCGCTGCATCGGCCAGCCGGCCATCGGCCAGCGCCTGCTCCATGCCCGCCAGGCCTTGCGCGGCGGCATCGAGGAAGCCCGTCACCACCTCGCGCAGCAGCCCCGTGCCGCCGTGCTCGTCCAGGTACAGCAGGGTCTCGACCGCGCGCGCGTCGATGATGGCCGCGTGGGCATCGGCCGGCGCCACGGGATCCTCCGGCACCTCCACAGGCGGGGCACTCCGGGCCTGCAGCCAAGGCGCAAGGGCCGCAGCCAGGGTGCCGATGCCGTAGGGTTTGGCGATGAAGCCGTCCATCCCGCTGGCCCGGCACCGGGCAGCGTCGTCGGCACCGGCGTTGGCCGTGAGCGCGATGATGGGCAGGCTGGCCCCGCGTCCATCCGGCAGGCCGCGTATCGCCCGGGTGGCGGCATAGCCATCCACCACGGGCATCTGGCAGTCCATGAGCACGGCGTCGAAATCGTGCTGGCGCACCTGTTCGATGGCCTGTGCGCCGTCGTGCGCCTCACGCCAGGCCAGGCCCAGCTTGCGCAGCATGCCCGCCGCCACAGCGCGGTTGACCGGGTGGTCCTCCACCAGCAGCACCGTGCCTTGCAGCCGGGGCACGGCCTCCACAGCTGCCCCTGCAGCACCTTCCTCGCGGTCGATACGGGCTGGCACCGGGCCGGCCAAGGGCAGCTCCAGTTGCACCGCAAAGCGCGACCCGGCCCCCGGCTGGCTCTGCACCGCAATATCACCCCCCATGGCCCGCGCCAGGTCGCGGCAGATCGCCAGGCCCAGGCCTGTGCCGCCAAAGCGGCGCGTGGTCGAACCGTCGGCCTGGGCAAAGCGCTCGAAGATGCGCTGCTGCGCCTCGGCCGGTATGCCAATGCCCGAGTCCTGCACCACGATGTCTACCTGGGCTCGCCCGGCCACCTGCGCTGGCGCCACCCACACCTGCACATTGACGCGGCCCTGTTCCGTGAACTTGATCGCGTTGCCGATGAGGTTGGCGACGATCTGGCGCAGGCGCAACGGGTCGCCCACCAATTGGCACTCGGGCATCTGCCACTTCACCTGCGCCTGCAGCTCCAGGCCCTTGGCCAGCGCGGGCTGCACGAACATGGCCTGCGCCGCACCAATCTCGCGCCGCAGGTCGAAGTCGACCCGCTCCAGCCGCAGTTGCCCGGCCTCGATCTTGGAGACATCGAGCACGTCGTCGATCAGCGCCAGCAGGTGCCGGCCCGAGGCCTGCACCGCGCCGGCCCACCCGCGCTGCTCGCTGCTCAGGCCGCTGCCGAGCAGCAGCTCGTTCATGCCCAGCACGCCATTGAGCGGCGTGCGGATCTCGTGGCTGATGGTGGCCAGAAACTCGCTCTTGACCAGGGCCAGTTGCTCGGCGGCCAGGCGCGCACGCTCCAGCGCCCACTGGGCCGCATAGTCCTTGCGCACGATGAACTCGCGCCACCAGCCCACCCCCACCGCCAGCAAAAACAGCGTGAGCACGTGGTAGGACCAGTAGGCCGCCTCGGCCGCCGACTGGCCGGGGTGCCACCACAGCGTGGCACAGAAGATCGCGAGGATGGACAGGCCCGCCATCAGCGCCCAGCGGAACTGCAGGCCCAGCACGATGAAGCAATAGAACTCCAGAAAGGTGAAGTTCAGGATGCCAACCCACGAGGTCAGCCCCTCGCCCCCGGCCGCATCGATGCGCAGCAATATCCAGAACAGGCACAGCGACAGCGCAACGATGAAGCCGGCCAGCACCGGCTGCCAATGCCGGCGCGTCTGCGGCAAAAAGGTGTACGCCAGGCCCAGCAGCAAAATGGGCACGGCCACCTGCAGCCTGAGCGCGTTGCCCGCCACCGTGGGGTAGGCGAGCCAGTCGACCAGGAAGTCGCCCAGCACCAGCAGCAGGCCCAACACCAGCGCGCCCTGGGCATAGCGGTGGTAGAACGACAGGTAGTGCTCGCCAAACGCATGCTCGACCTGCGCCGATTCAAAGCGCAGCAGCACCCGCAGCCGCAGGGTGGGCGCGGCGTCCTCAAAGGTGCGGGGGGGCCCGCTGGCGGTGCCCATGGCGGGAATTGAATCGGTGGAGACGGGTGGTTTGGGGATATCCTATAACGAATTGTTACCTTTGCGCAGTAGAAATTGCCATGGCCCCGCACGGCAGTCGGCTGCTGGGTTCCCGGGCTGTGCGTGGCGCGGAGGCTGTCGGTAGGGCGGCGCGCCCTGCCGCCCCCGTTTTGCAGCGGCACGGTGCCTGCCTGCCTTGCAACCATGGTGGCGTTAACTTATATTCCCGATGCCCTCCAATCCATGACACCCGGCGCCATGAGCACCATGTACCCCCGCATCACCCCCCGCAGCCAGTGGCCCAAGGGCCACTCCACGGTCAATGCCTGGCACCTGAGCAAACACCTGGGGCCGCTGTTTCAATCAACGGACATGATCGCGGCCCGGTTCCCCGAAGCGAATGCGCAGGCGATGTTGCCTGCCGCGGCCATCAGCGGGCTGGTCGAGTTCGCGACCACGGCGGATTCCGTCTACGACGCCACCGCCGCACTGGATCGCCTGTTCGACGCCTACGAATCCTTCCCGCAGACCCTGGAGGCGTTCGAGCAGCGGTTTGCGGCCTCGGACAAGAAGGCCAGGAAGCGCATCGTCGGCAGCCTGGGCTATCTGCTGCGCGATGGTGAGAACCGAAGGCCCCCGCTGGGAAAGCACTTCACCGAAATCTTCGCCGATGCGCAGTTCTTCAAAGACCTGGCCACGCGCGCCGATCTGCTCAAGAATGGCGCCGCCTGAGCAGGGGCCCCAGCCATCCATCCAGCCCCACCTGAGGTGCGATGAACCCGATCCGATCCCTCGCCCTCGCAGCGCTGCTGTGCATGCCCTGCCTTTCCCACGCCGAACCCAGCGTCCAGGTCGGCTTCTCGCCCGAAGGCTCGGCGCGCCAGCTGGTGCTGGAGACCATTGGCGGCGCGCAGCACAGCATCCAGATGCTGGCCTATGTCTTCCAGGCGCCCGACATCACGCAGGCGCTGGTCGATGCGAAAAAGCGCGGTGTGGAGGTGCGCATCGTGGTCGACAAGAAGCGCAACCGCAACAAGCCCAGCAAGGCGGCCATGGACTTCGTGACCGGCAATGGCCTTGAGCTGCGCACCAACGACGACTACCACATCCACCACGACAAGACGATCATCGTGGACGGCCACACGGTGGAGACGGGCTCCTTCAACTTCGCGCCGTCCGCCGAGACGATGAACTCCGAGAACGTGGTCGTCATCCGCGGCATGCCCGATGTCGCGCGCCAGTACCTGGCGCACTGGCAGTCGCGCTGGGACCTGGGCAAGCCCTACCCGGCGCGCTGACGGACAGCAGTAGGCACGCCCCCTGGATCAGTTGGGGCGCTTCATGATGACCTGGCGCAGCTCCTCGTACTCGCTGCGCGTCACGGCCTGGGCGTCGTAGGCCTTTACCAGGTCGTCGAGCTCGCGGCCCTTGGAGAACTTGACGCCCTCCTGCACGGTCACGCGCGAGGTGCTGCTGCTGACGCAGCCGGCCAGCGATACCAGGCATGCGCAGACGAGGGTGATGGTGGTAATCCGATGGTTGGTGTGGTTGTTCATGGCGCTGTTCTCACTCACTTCACGCTGTCGATCAGCCGGCGGCGCTGGCTGTCGTACTCGCGGCTGCTCAATGCGCCGTTGTTGAACGCGCTCTTGAGGTCGATCAACTGCTGGCCGATGGTCGCCTCCACCGGCGCGCGGACAACGTCGGTTGAACTGCATGCCGGCAGGGCCAGCACGGCCGCCGCAGCCAGGAACGCCATGGTTGGGAATTTCATGCATCCTCCTCCTTTGATGTCAGACGCTGAATCCTAGCCCACTTCCGGGAGGCAGAAGGCATGGAAGTGGCTTTGGTGCCCCCTCTCCTTTTCGTCTGCGCCCTTGCTTTCATCTATGCTCACATCGCCATGCACCTCATCACACCAACCCCTCTGCAGGACCTGCTGCTCGACCCCGCGACTCACCCGCGCGGCCAGGCCCACCTGAGCGCGGCCAGCGGGCTGGTGCGGGCTGGCGCATGGCTCTACCTGGTGGCGGACGATGAGCACCACCTGGGCCTGCTGCCTGCCGGCGCAGCCGTGCTGCAGCACTTGCCACAGGCACCGCTGGTGCAGTTGCACCGCATCCTGCCAGGCGACCTGCCAGCCGAGCCGAAGGCCCGCAAAAAGCGCAAGCCCGATCTGGAAGCGCTGGCCCTGCTGCCCGCGTCGCCCACGCACCCGCACGGGGCGCTGCTGGCCCTCGGGTCGGGGTCCAAACCCAATCGGCAGCGGGGCGTTGTCATCGCGCTCGATGCCACCGGGCGCCCCGATGGCGCTGCGCAGGTGCTGGATTTTTCTGCGCTCTACACGCCCCTGCGTGCGGAGTTTGCCGACCTGAACATCGAAGGCGCCTTTGTCGCGAATGACTGCCTGCACCTGCTGCAGCGCGGCAACAAGGGCGATGCGCGCAATGCCTGCATCAGCTACCCACTGGCCCCATTGCTGGCCTGGCTGGCCGGCACGCGTGCAGCGCCACCGGCACCGCTGCGCACCACCTTGTTCGACCTGGGCATGGTGGATGGTGTGCCCCTTGGCTTCACCGATGGCGCGGCGCTGGCCGGCGGCGCTGGCGGATGGATCTTCAGCGCCGTGGCCGAGAACACGGACGACAGCTATGCGGACGGTGAATGCGTGGCATCGGCCATTGGCTGGGTCGGTGCGGATGGAAGGCTGCTGCGCATAGCCTCCCTGGAGGGGGCGCCCAAGGTCGAAGGGATTGCGCTGGATGGAAAGGAGCGGCTGCTGATGGTTACGGATGCGGATGATCCTGAGCGTGCGTCGCGGTTGTGGGTGGTCGCACTGGATTGACGGATGATCAAGCCATGCCCCCTGCCAATTCAGACCGCGCCCCGCTGACCACGTCACAGCAAAACATCTTCCGCAGCGAAGGCGTGCTCCACCTGCCTGACTTCATCCCCAGGCCACGGCTCAAGGCCGTCAAGGACAGCATCCTTGCCGAACTCATGCGCCTCAGGATCTGGAGCGGCAGCAAAAGCCTGGGCAGCGCCCCCGACCGCCTGCCCGCCTTCCAGCAGATCGCCCGCCTGTCATCGCAAGTGAAAGTGCCTAACCTGCACGATGCCATATGCACGCCCGAGGTGCAGGCCGCCGTCGCCGCACTGGCGGGCGCGCAACCCGTCACCGCACAGGGCGAACAGTTGCTGCTCTCACTGCCACGCCAGGGCGCATGGTCGCTGGCCCAGTTGAACTGGCATGTGGACGTGGCGCCCCGGCCCGACCCCGATGAGGTTCCGGGCATCCAGGCGTTCTACCTGATCGACGACGTGGTGCCACAGGGCGGCGCTACCCTGGCGCTGGCGCACTCGCACCGATTGGCGTCACAGGCCGCCGGCGCACTGCGTAGCGCACTGAAAAGCAGCGGTGCAGACCTGGCAACGGCCCTGGCCGCGTCGGGCACGGCACTGGCCGAGATGTGTGGCAAAGCCGGCGATGTGTTCCTGATGGACATGCGCACGGTGCATTCGCCTTCGGTCAATGCGTCCAAGCACATCCGCATGATGGCGACCACGCGCTTTGCACTGGGGCCTTTGCGCTGACTAACCCAGTGCAAAGGCCCCGAGCGCCACCACCCACGCCCCCAGCAACAACAGGCTGGCCCACAGGCTCCACCGGCCCCAGGGCTGCTTCCCACGCCACCTCGGGCCGCCCCCGCGCAAACCCGCGGATGAAGGCCGCCCACCCCTCGGCACCGAGGATGCACACGCCCATGGCCACCACTGCGGCTGCGCCGGGCAGGGGCACCTGCTTCCACATCGGCTGGTGGTTGAAGGCATCGTGGAAGTCGGCGGGGTCTATCAGATCCCCGCCCTCGCGTGGGGCCGATGCCGAACGACACGCTGCGCCCCCGAATGCCCATGCCCACAGCGCAGACAGCCACGGTGGTGATATGGATCGCCACGCCAAGGCGACAGCAGCAAGGGCCATGCCTCAATGAGTAGTGCCGGTCACCAGGCGCCCTATGGGTTGAGATACCGCGAGGCTACGGATTCGGTTCCAGTACCAATCATGCACATCGGCATCCACGGTCGCCGCAATTTGCGTTTGGTACAGCGCACCACGCTCATCTTGTGAGTACCGGAGATCCGATACGGGTCGCCTTTTGCCTCACCGAAATAGTTGGACTTGAAGCCATTAACCCTCGGAGCTGATGTTTTTGAACATCCCACATGCTCCATGTTTGTCACACGGTTACTGCAGGATATATTACGTTATATGTAACAATCAATCAGATTCACATGGCAACACGAAAAATTCTCACTGTTGGTCTTGAGCTCGCATCGACCGATACCACACACGCGACCTTCAGATCGAAGGCATCACTGTTGGACTGGGACATCTTTCTCTTCAGGCCTGAAATCTCAGAATTTCTCCACAACTACTATGAAACGTACCAAGGAAAGCCATCGTTCAATGATGCCGGCTCGTTCGCAGCCAAAGAATGTTGTGAGCACTGGCGACGCGAGATCAAGCAGGCAATTGAGACGGGAAAGACAGTCGTTGTGTTCCTCCCATCTCTGTACGAAGCTTACGTAGATACCGGCGGGCGTTCATACTCAGGTACTGGTCGAAATCAGAAGGTGACCCGCCACGTCGCGCCCCTCACAAATTACGACACGCTTCCGGTGAGCTTAAGTCCAGTGAAGACAACCGGAAGTTCGATGAAACTAGCCCCGAAGGGCGTCGAAGTGCTGGCCGCGTATTGGGCTGAATTTGGAGATCGGTCTAACTACAATGTAGTCTTAAGCGCATCTGAAGTCCCCGCGTGCGTATTGACTAGGGCGGGCGACAAGCCGGTGGGTGCGATCTACAGAAGCAAGTCTTCGGCTGGAACGCTGTTGTTGCTCCCTGACTTGGATTTCAGTCCTCCGAGTTTTACGAAAAGGAAGGGAAACAGCACGGTATGGTCGTCTGACGCAACCAAGTTTGCCGGCGCTTTCCTTTCCGCTTTAGTCGGCTTGGATAAAGCACTCCGGTCCTCGTCAGAAGTGACGCCCGAACCAACGTGGGCAGCAGCTACCTTGTACACGCTCGCACCTGAGGCGGCGCTGCACGTTCAACTCCTTGAGGCGGAGCGCCAGGTCGAACACGCCCAGCGCAAGAAGGAGGAGATCTCCGAGGCGATTGCTATCGCCGCTATGCCCCGTGCTCTACTTTATGAAAAAGGCAAGCCCCTGGAGGCTGCGATCATTCACGCCCTCAGTACTCTCGGCTTCAAGGCTGAACCATTTAAGCAGTCTGACTCGGAGTTTGACGTGGTTTTCGATTCTGCCGAAGGCAGGTTGATTGGCGAGGCGGAAGGCAAGGACACAAAGGCTGTAAACATCGACAAGTTGCGTCAGCTCTCAATGAATATTCATGAGGATCTTCAGCGCGAGGAAGTTTCAGAACCTGCAAAGCCCGTCTTGTTCGGAAATGCCTATCGCCTTCAAGAACCACCAGAACGGTCTGACCCTTTCACCGAGAAGTGTCATACCGCCGCTGCATCCTCGTCGACAGCGCTCGTAGCAACCACTGACCTCTTCCCGCCTGTCCAGTATTTGCTTGCGCATGCAGACCCTGAATATGCGGCTGCATGTCGTTCTGCTCTCTTGTCGGCCATCGGTAGAGTCGCATTTCCGATTCCGCCGATTGCGGCTGCAGAACGGAACGATGAGATGGATAGGGAGGAAAGGTGACGTCCAACAGGCAGTTCGACGCAAATCGTGTTGATGAGCGTAAGCCTCGCGGCGCAATGCCACTGCTTGCTGGTCAAATCCAACGTTGAGCGTCCGCTTTCAAAAGCCGCCAATGGCTGCATCTTCCCGGTTGCAGTCATGGTATCAGCGGGCATATTCAGCCCCGGCGACGCTATCTTACAAACGCCGCCCCCAACCCCCAATCCACCGAACTTAAGCCAATCTACCCCTTGTAAGCCATGTTCGGATGCGGCTTCACATGGCGCCTGGGTCTGGGCTGAGATCGGCCCGCCACCCTGCGCACCAGATTCTTGCCCAGCAACGCAATCGCATCTGCAATCAAGCCCTGCATGTCCTGAATGGCCAGCAGCGCACGCGCCAGCCAACGCTGCATCACCTGCGCTGCGTATGCGCGGTTGCACACCCGCTCATCGGGCTGCAACTGCTGGGCGGTCTGCGCTGCCATGCACACCAGTGCTGCCAGGTTGTCCGCCAGTACCTTGGCCGCCACATCCACCAGCAGTGCCTGCTGCGTCAGCCCAGAGATGCATTCGAGCTTGAGGCGCTGCTTGAGCCTCTTGAACGCCTCTTCAATGCGCCAGCGCTGGTGGTACAAGTGCCCAAACACCGATGCCGGGAAGTCCTGCGCGGGCAGGTTGGTTGCCATCACCCGCACCTGCCCGGTGCTGGATACACAGCGCACCAGCCGCACCCAGGGTGGTGCACCTGAGCACTCGTAGTCCTTGGCATCCTGTGCACTGGGCGCTCTCAGTTGCACCATGGCCTCCGCCTGGTGGCTTTGCAAGAACGCCTGCATGGCGCTCCAGCCATTGGCCTTGTCGCAGCGCATGCAAAAGCCTATACCCCGCTCCTGCAGATGGGCCACCAGCCAACTGGTGGGATAGCCCCGGTCCAGCACCAGCACATCCAAAGGCTCCAACTGCTCCAAAGCCTCGAACAACATCTGCCGCTCAGGCACCTGTGCGCCATGCACCCGGGCGTGCAGGCACAGCTCAGCGCCAGGCAGGTACAAGGCAAACAGGCGCTGGTCCGCACTGGCCACCCGCAGCCGATGGCAGGCGCGCAAGGCAGGCATCAACACACTGGCGTCACCAGCCACCACGCGCCGCCCCCGCCAGCGGGGCACCCAGGCCTGCGCGCCCGCAAGCAAGCGCGCATTGAGCCCATGCAGGGCATTCCAATCGAGGTGGCTGCGGGCCTTGGCAAAGGCGCGATCAGAGACGCCGCGCACATACCCGAGCCCAATCCCAGTCCCAAGCGCATCACCGTCAGAGCCCAGGCTGCCAAAGAAGCCGTCCAGCATGACTTGCTGGGAAGAGCCGCGCTGACACAGCAAGGCCCCGATGAGATGCGGCAAGGGCAGTTTGCGGCTGCGCGTGAAGGCATTGGGGTGCTGCGCCAGCCGTGCGGCTTGGGCAAAGGCATCGCTGTGGATGTGCTGGCTCAGCTCGCTGAGCAGGTGCGCAAGTGCAGTGCCATCAATGCCAAGGGTTAACCCTGAGTTTTCTTGCCATGGGGGTGTTCGTTGTCAAGTGAAGATTTGCAAGAAAACCCAATCAAATCATTGGGTTACAGTGAGTATTTTAGCTTAAGTTCGGTGGATTGCCCCAACCCCCCCACAGCCTCCCTCCCCCGTCCACCCCGCACCCGCGAATGCAACACCACCGGCAGCTGCGGCAACGCCGGCAGCCCAGCCGCGCGCCTACCTGCACCGCCCCCAGCGGCACCATGCGCGGCGCGAGGGCGGCTATGCCCAGCCCCGCAATCACAGCCGCAGACACAGCCGCCACCCCGCCCCCCACAAACGCCTCGCGCCAGGGCACACCAGCCTCGTCGAGCAACTGGCTGGCCATCACCCGCACGCCGCAAGGCTCAGCCAGCGTGACGATGGGCAGTGGCTCGCCCGCGCAATGCTGCCAGGTGGGCGCAGCAAACCAGCCAAAGGGCTCTTCGGCCAGCACCTGCCCATCGCTGCGGTCGGCGTGAAAGCGCACGATGGCCACATCGAGTTCGCGCCGGTCATAGGCCTGCAGCAGGCCGCCAGAGGAGCCGATGCGGATCTCGATCACCAGGCCCGGGTCGTGTGCGTTCATGCGGGCGATGAGGGCGGGCAGGTCGGGCCCGGCCACGTGGTCGCTGATGCCGATGGCAATGCGCTCGCGGTCGCGTTGCTCGGCAAAGGTGGCCAGGGTGCGCTGGTGTACGGCGAGCAGTTCGCGTGCGGGTGCCAGAAAGGCCGCGCCGCGTGCCGACAGCTCCACATGGCGCGGGGTGCGTTCGATAAGGCGGCAGCCGAGGCGGTCTTCCAGGCGCTTGAGTTTCAGGCTCACTGCGGCCTGGGTGGTCTGCATGACCTCGGCCGCGCGGGTAAAACTGCCCAGCATCGCCAATTTCAGCAGTCGATCGCCACGATGCACACCTGGCACTATCTGACAGTGCCCACGTCCGCGGCCCCCCGAACGTTGGCCAGCAGTGGGTCAGTAGGTTGCCACCAGCTTGGCCGCCAATGCCTTGGCACCCGCTCGCCAAGAGGCTTCTCTGGCAGCAGCGTTGGTTCTGATCACATCTGCGGCCAATGGCTCCACCGGGCCGCCCAGAACCGACAGATAGTCTATTGCAGTCCAGAGCACGCGCCCCCCGCTGTCCTTCAGCTCCAAACGCATGCGCAATGTGGGCACCAGGTTGGAGCTGAATCCGTTGGGGATGCTGAAGCCATAACCTTCCACCAATATGTGCAACGTCGCGCTCCCTGCGTCCCGGGTGTCCCTCAGCGGGAACTTGCCCGACTGGCGCAACTGGGCGAGCGTCTCTTCGTAAGCGATCTGATCGATGGTGGCCCCAGAGGAGACCTCTTTCTGGAACGCGTCGCGCGTGGCATCCCTGCTGAACTGCGTTGCCAAGGCGCCCACGACGCCAAACACCATGTGCGTTGCGCCGCCGGGCCCCATGTACGTCATCTTTTCAGGTACCGCCACCTCTCGGCTTACTACCACGGACTTGATGGCCGCCCGGTCGGCGCCTGATATCTGCGCGGTGGTTGCGCACCCAGATAGAAATACCGCCATTGCAGCCATTGCCATAATCCTTGCGAACATCGATCATTCCTTGAAAAGTAAGCCGTTCGAAACCTGCCGAGGCGTGCGAGCATAGCGGTGAAACGTGACTGCAGCGACGCTTCAATGGCATGTGCACCGGCACACCTCACGCAGGCATCTTCCCCGGCACAGGTGTGGGTGGGCGCGGCTACCGCGTTGCGTGGAAAGACTACCCAGCATCCAGCAAGGCTGACACGCACTATCGGCAAGCCCTGACAGGCGCCGACCGCCAGGTTGCTGACACAATGTTGGTATGTATACGCAGCATCTGCCCCACGCCAACCCGGCCTTCCCCATGGGCTTCATGCCCCTGGCGGGCACACGGCAGGATTGCGAAGACTGCGCGCGGGGCGAGCGCCTGGGCTTTCAGTTCGAGTATGCGTACCAGCCCATCGTGGACTTACACACCCGCACGGTGTTTGCGCACGAGGCCCTGGTGCGCGGGCCCGCGGGCGAAGGCGCGTTCAGCGTGCTGTCGCAGGTGACCGAGGCCAACCGCTACCGGTTCGATCAGGCCTGCCGGGTCAAGGCCATCAAGGGGGCGAGCGAGCTGGGCATGCAGGTTCCGGTGTCCATCAACTTCTTGCCCAACGCCATCTACAAGCCCGAGCTGTGCATACGCACCACCTTGGAGGCGGCTCGGGTGCATGGCTTCCCGGTGGAAAACATCATCTTCGAGGTGACCGAGGGCGAGCGCATCAAGGACGGCCCCTGGTTTGCCGAGATTCTGCGCGAGTACCGGCGCCTGGGGTTCAGGACAGCCATCGACGACTTTGGCGCCGGGTACGCGGGCATGAAGCTGCTGGCGGATTTTCAGCCGGACCTCATCAAGATCGACATGGACATCATCCGCAACGTGGACACCAACCGGGCACGCCAGGTCATCGTACGCAACCTGGTGCGGCTGTGCGAAGAGATGGGTATCGACGTGGTAGCCGAGGGCATCGAGACCCCGGCGGAGCGTGACTTTCTGCGCGACACCGGCATTCGGCTGATGCAGGGCTACCTGTTTGCGCGGCCGGCGTTCCGGGCGATGGCACAGGTCGATGCGGCGGGGGTCGGCGCCGCGCCGGGCTGACGACGGGCGCCTGCCCACAGGCTGGCCGTGTTGACCCCCTGCCCTGCCTGCCGCGGGGTCAGGTGCGCTGGCCGTTCTTGACGCGGTAGCTCGGCTGGTACATGGTCACCAGCTCTTCCGACGCGGTGGGGTGCACGGCCATGGTGCGGTCGAAATCGTCCTTGGTGACGCCGGCCTTAAGCGAGATGCCCAAGAGTTGCACCATCTCGCCCGCGTCGTGGCCGAGGATGTGGGCGCCGAGCACCTTGCGGCTGGCGGCATCAACGACGAGCTTCATGATCATCTTTTCCGCGCGGCCCGACAGCGCGGCCTTCATGGGGCGGAACTCGGCGCGGTAGACCTCGATCTCGGCATACCGCTGTGCGGCGTCTTCCTCCGACAGGCCCACGGTGCCGATCTCGGGCTGCGAGAACACCGCGGTGGCAATCAGGTCGTGGTCGGGCGTGGTGGGCTGGCCCCGGTACTCGGTGTCGATGAAGCACATGGCTTCGTGGATCGCCACGGGCGTGAGCTGCACGCGGTTGGTCACGTCGCCCAGCGCCCAGATGCTGGGCACATTGGTGCGCGAGTACGCATCGACGATGATGGCGCCGCGCTCGTCCAGGGCAACGCCGGCCGCCTCCAGCCCCAGGCCCCGGGTGTTGGGGTCGCGGCCCAGCGCCAGCATGACGGCGTCGATGGCGATGCTCTCGCCGTTCTTCGTGGTGGCGATGAGGCCGCCGCCGTCACCTTCCACCTTGGCCACGTTCTCGATGACATCGGTGAGCAGAATGCGGATGCCTTTGTCCACCATGGCCTTGTGCAGGCCCTGGCGCATGTCGTGGTCAAAGCGCGAGAGGATTTCCTTGCCGCGGTAGATCAGCGTCACATCCACGCCCAGGCCGTGGAAGATGTTGGCGAACTCGACGGCGATGTAGCCGCCGCCAGCAATCAGGATGGAGCGCGGCAGCTGCGGCAGGTCGAAGGCCTCGTTGGAGGATATGCACAGCTCATGGCCGGGCAGCGCGGCATGCGGGTTGGGCGCACCGCCCGTGGCGACGACGATGCGTTCGGCGGTAGCGGTCTTGCCGGTCGCCACGATGCGCACGGTGTGGGCGTCGACCAGCTCTGCGCGGCTGTCGATGATCTCGGCGCCGTTGGTGTCCAGGCCACGGCGGTACAGCCCTTCGAGCCGGGCGATCTCTTTGTCCTTGGCGGCGATGAGCGCCTTCCAGTCGAACGTGGGCGTGCCCACCTGCCAGCCGTAGCCTGCAGCGTCCTCGAAGTGCTCGTGGAACTGCGAGGCATAGACGAACAGCTTCTTGGGCACACAGCCGCGGATGACGCAGGTGCCGCCAAACCGGTACTCCTCGGCCACTGCCACGCGCTTGCCGAGCGAGGCGGCCACACGGCCGGCCCGCACGCCGCCGGAGCCTCCGCCGATCACAAACAGGTCATAGTCATAGCCGCTCATCGCATTGTTTTCCTTGTCATTGTGTTTTGCAGCCCGGTGCACGCGCATGCATTGCGCTGCAGGCAATCAGCAGGTCGCATGGGATGGTAAGGCAACGCTGAACAAGAGAGCGCTGCAGGGCCAAAATCGGCCGCACGTCGCGTACCGAGATGGCGGCTCAGGCGCCGACCGCACTACCCAGCACCATGCCCCCTGCAAAAAGCAGCCAGTCATTGGCGATGTGGGCCATGGCCGACACCGTGAGGTTCTTGGTGCGCAGGTACGCCAGCGACAGCACGAGTCGCGCCGATCCAATCACCAGCAGGCACTGCGCCACGTTCCAGCCATAGGTGGGCAGGTGCAGGGCGCCGAAGATCAGCGCCGACACCAGCCAGGCCCCCACGATGGCCTGGCCTCGGCCCAGGCCCAGCGGGCCCGACAACCAGGCGAGCACGGCGAGGAAGGGCAGCACGGTGATGATTTCTTCGCCGATGAGCTGGGGGATGGTGCGCGCAAAAAAGGCCATGCGCTCGCCCATGTCCATGCGCCCGAGCGCACCGAACGCGGGGTTGGAAGCCTCCTCGCCGAACAGACGGTTGACCAGCAGGGCCACCGACAAGGTCACGGCGATATTGAGCAGCGCCACGCCCAGGGCCAGGCCCAGGTCGCGCCAGCCCACGCGCCGGAACAGCACCTGCCAGTGCGGCCCGGCCACGGCCCGCAGCGCCAGCAAGGGCACCAGCGGGAACAGGATGGCCGGCACCACCGCGCCCCAAGCCCCCCAGGCTGCAGGCATGGGCAGGTACAGCGCGGCAAAGCCCAGCGCCGCGCCCAGCAGTAGCACGCACCAGCGGCCCGCACCCAGGGCGAGCGGCCGGCCGTTGTAGAAGGGGAAGTCGGCGCCGCCAGGCGTGGCTGCGGGGGTCTGCGCAAGGGTCATGAGGATATGTGCAGGGGGGCGGTAAAGCACATTAGAAGGCATTTCGGTGGGCTGACACTTCACACTGGCCTCACAGCCGTGGGCAACACTTGGCAGGCACATGCCCGTGCGCCCGTTGTACCCGCCTCCAATGAACTTCGTACCCCACCCGCTGCGCCGGTTAGCCCAACCCTTCGTCTTCGCCGGAGCCATCGGCCTGGGCATCTGGCTGTGGCTGAAGCTCGGCGACTTCTCACTGGCCCGTTGCCCGCCCGACCTGGTCTGGTACGGCGGCGCCAGCGGCGACAAGAAATGCAGTTGGCCCCTGGTGGTCTACCTGGCCAAGGACATCGTTGGCGCGGCCCTCACGGGCGCCCTGCCCGTGCTGCTGTGCGCCGCTGTGGCGCCCGCGAACAAGGCGGCTACCGCACGCATCGCCGCCATCGGTACCAGCGCCCTGGCGGTGCTGTACATGCTGGTCAGCACGCACAGCCTGCGGCCTGCCGGTCTGGTCATCGCCGTGGGCCTGACCAGCGCCGCCTCGCCCTGGCTAGCGGCCTTGCTCGTGGCGCGTGCGGTGCGGCCATCGCGCAGGGCGCGGTGCTGACCCTGCTCAGCCGATCACGGCCCCGAGCAGCACCACAAAGCCCAGCAGCAACCAGTCATTGAGGATGTGCGCCAGGGCAGCGACCGACAGGTTCCTGGTGCGCAGGTACGCGAGCCACAGCACCGCGCGCGAGGTGCTGATGATGATCAGGCTCTGCGCCACGTTCCAGCCGTAAGTGGGCAGGTGCAGGGCACCGAACAGCACCGACGCCAACACCCAAGCGCCTACGATGGCCCGGCGCCGTGGCCAGCCCAGCGGGCCGGCCAGCCAGGTGAGCAGCGCCAGGAACGGCAGCACGGTGAGGATCTCTTCGCCGATGAGGTGCGGCACAGTGCTGGCCATGAAGACCAGCCTTTCTTTAGTGCCCATGCCGGCCAGCGCCTTGATCACGGGATTGGGCACGGCGCCGAAGAAGTGCGCGACGATGAGGGCGACGGCCACCGTCACGCCGATGCTGAGGAACACCAGGCCCACGGCCAGCCCCAGGTCGCGCCAGCCCATGCGCCTGAACAGCACCTGCCACTGCGGCCCCGCCACCGCCCTGAGTGCCAGCAGCGGCAACAGCGGGAACACGAGGGCCGGGACCGCAGCAGCCCACCCGCCGGACACGCGCCACACCACCATGGCGGGGATGTACAGCGCACCATAGGCCGCCGCCAAGGCCAGCAGGATGAAGCACCACTGGCGCGCACCCAGCGCCACGGGCTGGCCGTTGTAGAAGGGGAAGTCGGCGCCGGGGGGCGCAGTGGTTTGGTCAGGTGTCATGCAAGCCAGGTGGGGTGGTCGGCGAGCCAGGGCGGCCTTGCAGTGGCCGCCAGTGGCATGTGCCTTGGAGAGCATAGCGCGGACCAGCACTTCATACAGGCCTCACAGAACGGGGCAACACTGGCGCACCGTTTGCTCTCTGCAAGAAGCTATGCACTATCTGAAAACCGGGCTTCGCTGGTGCGCCCTGCCCTTCGTGTTCGTCGGCGCAGTGCTGCTTGGCTGCTGGATGTGGTGGGTCTTCGCACACACCACCGTGGCGGCTTGCCCGCCGCCGCTGGCAGGCTACGGCAGTGACCCTGTCAGCGTGAAGTGCGGCCTGCTGGTTGCCGCACGCCTGGTGCTGGACATTGGCGGGGCATCCATGCCCGGCCTGATGGCGGTGTTTCTCTGCGCGCTGGTAGCCCCCGCACAACGACCCGCCGCAGCATGCGCGGCGGCCATGGGGGTCTGCGCCCTGGGGCTCCTGTATTTTCTGGGGACGGTCTCCGTGCGCAGCCCGATGAGGCTGTTGGCCCGGGCCGACTTGGTGGCGTTGGCCGCATCGCCCTGGCTGACGGTCTGGCTCGTTGTCCACCTGAGCCGGATGCCGCAGGGACCTAATCTGCCGTGGCGTCCAGCCGGTAGCCGAAGCCGCGCACGGTCTTGATCAGCGCCAGCGCATGGCCTTCGTCGATCTTGCTGCGCAGGCGGCGCACGTACACGTCCACCACATTGGTCAGGGGGTCCTCGTTGGTGCCCCATACGTTGGAGAGGATGCGTTCGCGGCTGTACACGCGGCCCGGCGCGCTCATCAGCAGCTCCAGAAAGGCCAGCTCGCGGGCGGTGAGCGCGATGGGCTGGCCGGCGCGGCTGGCCTGCATGCGCTCCAGGTCCAGCACCAGGTCGGCCACCTGCAGGGTGCTGGCGCGCGGGCGCTGCTCGCGACCCCGGCGCAGCAGGGCCTCGATGCGGGCCAGCAGTTCCTCAAAGGCAAAGGGCTTGGTCAGGTAGTCGTCTGCGCCCAGGCGCAGGCCGTTGACCTTGTCTTCGGTGTTGCTCAGCGCGCTGAGCATCAGCATGGGCATGTGGCGGCCTTCGGCGCGCAGGGTCTGGCACAGCTCCAGTCCGCTCAGGCCGGGTAGCATCAGGTCCAGCAGCAGCAACACGCCGGGCTCGGCGCCGCGCGCCAGGGCCAGGCCTTCGGGCCCGGTGCGGGCCAGCTCCACGCGGTAGCCCTCGGCCTTGAGGCCGCGCACCAGGAAGTCGGCCACGCGCGCATCGTCTTCCACCACCAGGATCTGGTTGTTCATGCCAGCGCCCCCGGCTGCACGCCTGCGGCCTGCGCGGCGTCGGGTGGCGATGCCGCCACCAGCGGCAGCACGATGCGCACCACCGTGCCCTGCTGTGGCACGCTGGCAATATCGACGCGGCCCTGGTGCGCCTGCACGATGGCCTGGGCGATGGACAGGCCGATGCCCGTGCCGTCGGCACGGTGGGCGCGCGCCCGGCGCCCGCGCACAAAGCGCTCGAAAACGCGGGGCAAATCGTCCGCGTCGATACCGATGCCCTCGTCGTGCACCACGACCGCGACCTCACCCACTCCACTTGCCCCACTCGCCCCGGCCATGCCCTGCAGGCCGATGCGCACGGTGGTGCCGCGCGCCGAATAGCGCACCGCGTTGTCCAGCACGATCACCAGCGCCTGGCGCAGGCGGTCGGCGTCGGCCAGCACGGTGACCAGGCCGGTGGGCAGTGCGCCGCTGCCATCGCCCCCCTCTTCGGGGTTGTCCAGCAGTTGCACGTGCACGCCCTGTGCAGCGCCCAGGGCGGCGCCCTGCTCTGCGGCATCGCCCAGCAGGGCGCGCAGGTCCACCGGGGCCGGGTGCATCACCAGCTGGTCGGCCTCGGCCTTGGCGATGAGCAGCAGGTCGTGGATGACGCGGGTGAGCTGGTCCACCCCGCCCACGATGCGTGCCAGGGTCTGGCGGTATTCGTCGGCCGGCTTGTCGCCGCCGCGCAGCGCGATCTCGGCTTCGCCGCGGATGGAGGTGGCCGGGGTGCGCAGCTCGTGGCCCAGGTCGGCAAACAGCTGGCGGCGGCGCTGGTCCAGGCGCTGCAGGGTGTCGTGCGCGGCGCTCAGCTCCTGGGTGCGGGCATGCACGGCGTCTTCAAGCCCGCGGCGCGCGGCATCGGCGCGGGCGCGGTGCTGCTGCAGCTCGGCCGCCATGGCGTTGAAGTGCTGGGCCACGCGGTCGAACTCGTCGTTGGAGCCGGTGGCCACGCGGTGGTCCAGTGCCCCGGCCTGCAGGGCCTGCGTGCCTTCGAGCAGCCGGTCCAGCGGGCGCTGCAGGCGCCCCTTGAGGTGCAGCGCCAGCACCACGGCCACCACCAGCGTGATGAGGGCCATGCCGATGGCCTGCGCACGCAGCACATCGAGCCCGCGCTCGGTAGCGGCGCGCGCCACGGGCACGGCCGCGCGCTGGTGTGCAATGGCGCCGTTGATCAGCTCGCGCAGGTCGCGCCCGCGCGCCATATCGAACACCTGGGTGAGCTCGCCCCACAGGGCCGGAAAGTCGGCGCCCTGCTCCAGCGGCACCAGCTGCGCCAGCCGTGCCTCCACCGCCTGGATGTTGTCGCGCAGCAGCTCGGTCACGCCTACGAGCTGGGGCACCTCGGCGGGCATGCTGACGCCCTCGCGGCGCACCAGCTCGGTCCACAGCGCCAGGTCGCGCCGCACCAGGTCGTCGAGGTTGGCGGCGCTGGCAACCATGCTGGCCACCAGGCGCTCGCGCTGCTCGGGCTGGGCATCGGTGTTCATCAGGCGCTGCATGGCCCACACGCGCAGGCGCTGCTTGTTGGCCGACAGGTCCAGCAGCTCGGCCTGGATGTCGCTGGCCAGCCGGCTGTGCTGGGCGTAGTCGTTGACGCGGTTGGCACCCCAGTACACAAAGGCGGCCTGGATGCAGACCAGGGCCACCAAGGCGGCCAAGGCCAGGGAGAGTCGTGCGCGGTACATGGGGGCGAAAGGCCTGGTCGGGAGGCTCGGATTATGAAGCCTGGCAGGCGCACCGGCGGTGCGCCTGCCAGGCCGGGCGCGGGGCGGGGGTACCCGGCCCCGCCACTCATCAGTTGCCGGTGAACGGCAGCGACGAGTGGTGCACTACGATGCGCAGCTTGCCCGCATCGTCCTTGACGAAGGCCCAGGTCTTGTCCACCGTGGTCACCTTGCCGGCCTTGTCGGTGAACATCACGTTGCCCATGGTGTTGGCCGAGTCACCGGCGATGAACACGGCGGCATTGGCAATCTCGCATTGGGTCCAGCCCTTGAGGGCGAAACCCGTGTCCTTGGGGTAGGCCGGGTTGCCACCCACGAAGTAGGCCAGCGCGCCCTCGCGGGTGGTGCGGAAGGTCTGGGGCGTGGTGGTCAGGGTCGGCTTGAACAGCACGGCGCCCATCTGGTAGCCGTAGGCGGCGTCGATCACCTTCTCGGCCAGCGCCTTGGCCGCCACCGGGCCGCTGGCGGTGTTGGTGGTGCTGATGTCGACCAGCGCCTTGCACCAGGCCTGCTGGGCCGCCAGCACCTCGCTTTCGGAGATGGCGTGGTTGACGACCGGGCCCTTGGCGGCGGCAGGCATAACGGCTGCGCCCACCAGGAGGCTGGCGACGGCGATGCAGATGGATGTTTTCATGGTTTTCTCTGGTTGAAATGGATGGTTTCCCCCAGCTGCCGGATGGCTGCCTGGGAGACCTACAGTTCACCAAAGCGGTATGGACGCGGCCTGAATACCAGATGACAAGGCCGTGAGCAGAAGATGAACGCGGGATGAACGGCGCGGGCGGCATGGGGCCGCCGTCCGCCTCCCCGGTGACGACTGGCCTTACGCCTGCTGCACCCTATTGCGCCCCGCCTGCTTGGCCGCGTACAGCGCGGCATCGGCGCGCCCGTAAATGCGTTCGGCATCCTCGCCATCCACCAGCGTGGCAACGCCCACGCTGATGGTCACGGGCATCTCGGGCCAGGGGCCGTCTTCCACGGCCTTGCGCATGCGCTCGCCGACTTCGTGGGCGCCGGCCTCGCCGGTGCTGGGCAGGATGACGGCGAACTCTTCGCCGCCCACGCGGGCCACCACGTCCACCGTGCGGGCGCAAGCCTTCAGGTGGCCGGCAATGGCCTGCAGCACGCGGTCGCCGCCGTCGTGGCCCAGGGTGTCGTTGACGCGCTTGAAGTGGTCCACGTCCAGCATGAGCAGGCTCAGCGGCGTGCCGCGCCGCTGCACGATGGCCAGCTCCTGCGCCATGTGGCTGTCGAAGGCGCGGCGGTTGCGCAGGCCGGTCAGGGGGTCGGTGGTGGCCAGCTCTTCGAGCTTCATGTTCAGCTCGTCCACGCGCTGGATCTGCTCCACCAGTTGCTGGTTGACGGCATCGGCATGCTGCAGGGCCATGCGCAGGCGGATCTCGCGCAGGGCGGAGTGGGCGAACTCGGTGAGCACGTCCAGGTCCTGCTCGGTCCAGTGCCGGGGCGCAAAGTCGATGGCGCAGAAGGTGCCCAGGGTGTCGCCCTCTTCCGTGAGCAGCGGCACGCCGGCATAGGCGCGCACGCCCATGGCCTTGACGCTGGGCACGTCGCGGAACACCGGCAGCAGCGTGGCGTCTTCGATCACCAGGGGCACCTTGGTCACGGCCACGTAGTGGCAGAAGGTGCGGCCCATGCGCACGCGGCTGCTGCCGGGTGCCTCTGCAACGGGGCTGACCAGGCTCTTGTGGTAATCGCGCCCCTGGTCCAGCAGCGAGACGAAGACCACCGGCGCCCCCGTGAGCCGCGAGGCCAGGCGGGTGAGGCGGTCGAAGTTCTCTTCGGGCGGGCTGTCGAGCAGGCCCGTGCGCTGCACGGCGGCCAGGCGCCGGGGGTCGGCCAGCGCGCTGAGGATGCTGGCGTCGTCCGGCGGAGGGGAAAGCGCAAGGTCCATGGCGTGCTCTACAAATGAGTGAGTGGCTGGCAGTTGACCTGCATTATTGGCCCACGGGGGGCGCGGCCGCAACGGGAAGACCCTCTGCATAGACGGCGGCCGGTATGCCCAGGAAGCTCGGACCACCGAGCGTGGCCCCCTCCAGCGAGCCGCCCTGGTTGAGCGCATCGTTCACCGTGTTGAGCAAGGCGCTGCGGTCGGTGACCGTCTGGAACGCAAGGCGCGGCCCGGTGTGGAACATGGCCTGGGCCGCCAGCACGGCGGCGATGAAGATGGGTTCGCGTGCGAAGGGAAAGCCCATCCATTCGCCTGCAGCATCTTGCACCGCGAATTCGGTAGGCAATTGCATCGTCTTGGCGCTTTTGATGTGAGAGACCAGCACCAGCCCGAACCCTTCAGGCACCACGTCTATCAGCCGGCGGGCAAGCATGGCATCGCCGCCAGCCAGGGCCAGTACCTGGGTCTCGATCTCGTCCGTGGACAGTTCAGGCTGGCCCAGGATGGCAGTGGTCGATTGAACCAGGGTGGTGATGCGGTCGGTCATGGGCAAGGGGGATCAGCGGCTTGGTGGCAAGCAGCACGCGATAGCCGCTCGCAAAAGCATACCGCAAGCCTGCGAGGCCAGCGCCCACCCCCAGGTTCTATGCAGGCCGCGCAGAGGCTGCCTGGCGCACGCCACCCCACGCCAGCGCAATCCCCAGCGCCACCCCCACCAGCACCGCCGCCACGCCGAATGTGGCCTGCATGCCCGCCCCCAACGCACCTGGCTGCGCCGTGGCGATGCCCTGGCTGCCGGCACCCCACGCGAACACCGCACCCATGGCCGATGCACCGGTGACCAGGCCCAGGTTGCGCGACAGGTTGAGCAGGCCCGAGGTGACGCCGCGCTGCTGCGGCTGCAGCGCTGTGGCCGCCATCACCGCCGTGTTGTTGGCGGCCTGGAACAGCGCGTAGCCGGCGGTGATGACGGCCAGCGCTGCCACATAGCCGAGCACGCCCGAAGCCGGCCACACCGCCGGCAGCAGCGCCAGCGCAGCCGAGCCTGCCGCCATGGCGATGAGTCCGGCCACGGTAGTGCGCTGGGTTCCCAGGCGGTCCACCAGGCCGCCGGCCGGCACGCCGGCCAGGGCCGACACCAGCGGCCCGCACGACATGGCCAGGCCCACCTGCGCAGCACCCAGCCCCAGCGCGCCCGACAGGTAGAACGGGCCCACCACCAGCGTGGCCATGACCACGGTGGTGACCAGCGCGCCCATGGCAAAGCCGGCGCCCAGTGCAGGGCCCTTGAACAGCGCCAGGGGCACCAGCGGCGCGGCACCACCTGCGCGGCCCGCTGCCCGGTGCTCCACCCCCACGAACAGGGCCAGGCCTGCGCCAGCGCACACCAGCAGCGCTGCATTCAACGTGCCGAAGCTGCCACGCCCCAGCGTCATGGCCAGCGCATAGGCGGCCAGTGTGGCCGCAAGCAGCACCGTGCCGGCGATGTCGAAGCGCGGGCGCTGTGTGGCGGCCCGCTCGCGGTCCGCCGGCAGGTAGCGGCGTGCCAGCCACATCGCGGCCCCGCCCAGCGGCAGGTTGATGAAGAACAGCGCCGGCCAGCCCCAGGCCGCGATCAGCGCCCCGCCCAGCGTGGGCCCCAGCGCCGTGCCCACGGCCGACATGGTGCCCAGCAGGCCCATGGCGCTGCCCGTGCGCGCCTTGGGCACCGCGTCGGCCACCAGGGCCATGGCCAGCGCCATCATCACGGCGGCACCCAGGCCCTGCACGGCGCGCGCGGCGATCAGCAGCCAGAGCGACGGCGCCAGGCCGCACAGCAGCGATGCCCCGGTGAACAAGGCAATGCCCGCCAGCAGCAAGCGCCTGCGGCCCAGCAGGTCGCCCAGGCGCCCCACGCTGACCACCACCGTGGTGATGGCCAGCAGGTAGGCCAGCACCACCCACTGCACCTGCTGAAAGCTGGCGCCAAAGGCCTGCGCCAGCGTGGGCAGACCCACGTTGGCGATGCTGGTGCCCAGCGAGGACAGCAGCATGGACAACGACAGGCTGGCCAGCACGCCGCGTGGCGCGACGGGGGACGAGGTGTTTGGGGGGGTGGTAAGGGCGGGTTGGATCATGGTGCGGCGGCAGGTTTCAGAGGGATGCACCGAGCGTAGGCGCCCATCGGAGATAGCGGAAGGCGCAGCATTTGCATTCAATCAGTGCACCAGACGCCATGCCATCTGGTATGTTCGGTGCGTGCCCCGCCCCGACCTGAACCTGCTCGTCACCCTGGATGTGCTGCTGACCGAAGGCAATGTGGCGCGCGCTGCCAGGCGCCTGCACCTGAGCCCCTCGGCCATGAGCCGGGCGCTGGCGCGCCTGCGCGAGACCACGGGTGACCCACTGCTGGTACGAGCGGGGCGCGGCCTGGTGCCCACGCCCCGCGCGCTGGAGCTGCGCGAGCGCGTGGGCCAGCTGGTGCACGACACCGAGGCCGTGTTGCGCCCTGCCCAGGCGCCCGACCTGGCGCAGCTCACACGCACCTTCACCCTGCGCACCAGCGATGGCTTTGCCGAGACCTTCGGCCCCGCGCTGATCACCCGCGTGGCGGCCGAGGCGCCGGGGGTGCGCCTGCGCTTTGTGCAAAAGCCCGACAAGGACAGCACCCCGCTGCGCGACGGCGAGGTGGACCTGGAGACCGGCGTGCTCGGCCCCGCCATGGGCCCCGAGGTGCGGGTGCAGGCGCTGCTGCGCGACCGCTTTGTGGGCGTGGTGCGCGCGGGGCACCCGCTGAACAAGGGCAACGTGACGACGAAGCGCTACATGGCCGGCCGGCACATCGCCGTGTCACGCCGCGGGCTGGAGCAAGGGCCCATCGAGCAGGTGATGGGCCCACTGGGCCTGGTGCGCAACATCGCCACCATCGTGAGCGGCTTTGCCACCGCGCTGGCGCTGGCCCGCGCCACCGATTTGATCGCTACCGTGCCCGAGCGGCACACCGTCGGCCTGCGCGCCGGCCTGCATACCTTTGCCCTGCCCCTGCCGGTGCCCGAGATCACCGTATCACTGCTATGGCACCCGCGCCTGCATGCGGACCCGGCGCACCGCTGGCTGCGGGCGCTGGTGCTGGAGGTGTGCGCAGCGTAGCAAGCCGGCGCGCTGCGGCTCAGGCACGCCAGGGCGCGACCGCATCACCGCCCGACACCAGTTGTTGGCGCGCGGCGGGGGTGAACAGGTTGTAGAGCATGCGCGGCGGCGATGCGCTCACCTCGTCGAGCGCCGCGCGGTGCTCTGGGGACAGCACCACATCCAGCGCGGCAATGTTGTCGGCCACCTGCTCCACCCTGCTCACACCCATGAGGGTAGAGGTGATGCCGGGCCGCCCGGTGACCCAGGCCAGAGCCACGCGCGCGGGGGTCTGCCCGGCTTCGGCGGCCACGCGGCGCAGCACATCGACGATGGCCCAGTTGCGCTCGGTGAAGAGGGAATCGGCGAACGGGTTGGCGCCGTCCAGCCGCTTGTCGCCGGCCGGGCGCTCTTGGCCGGCTGCGGCCACTTCGCGCGGCAGGCCGCCTGCGCGGGGTGCGCCGGCCTCCACCGTGGCCCGGTCGTACTTGCCTGCCAGAAAGCCGAAGGCCAGCGGGCTCCAGGGCACGATGCCCATGCCGAATTCGCCGGCCAGTGGAACATGCTCGTCTTCGATGTCGCGGTTGGCCAGCGAGTAAAAATACTGCAGGCCGATGGGCCGGGGCAGGCCCCGCACGGCGGCCAGCGTGGCCAGTTGTGCGGCGTACCAGGCAGGCGCGTTGGAGACGCCCCAGTAGCGCACCTTGCCGCTGCGCACCAGGGCGGCCATGGTCTCCAGCAGCTCCTCGGCCGGGGTGGCCGAGTCCCACACATGCACCCAGTACAGGTCCACATGGTCGGTCTGCAGGCGGCGCAGCGAGCCGTGCAGTGCGGCATGCACATGCTTGGCGCCGTTGCCCCCGGCATGCGGCCCCTGCCCTGCCGAGAAGCCCGCCTTGGTGGCGATGACGATGCGCTCGCGCAGGCCGCGCTCGGCGATGAAGCCGCCCAGCATCTCCTCGCTGGCGCCGCTGGAGTACACGTCGGCCGTGTCCACGACGTTGCCGCCGGCCTCCACATAGGCATTGAACACAGCGCGCGAAGCGTCTTCGCCCGAGCCCCAGCGGGGCGCGCCAAAGGTCATGGTGCCCAGCGCCAGGGGGCTGACGGCCAAGCCCGAGCGGCCCAGCGTGCGGTAGTCGGTGAGGGACATGGATTAATTTCCTAGTGATTGATAGGAAAATATAGCAGCCCTTGCCAAACCGGGCAATCGATTTCATAGTGCTCGCTATGAAAACCAAGGAACCCGCCGACCATCGCCGCAAAGGCCGCCCCCTGTCGTTCGACCGGGACGTGGCGCTGAACCAGGCCATGCTGCTGTTCTGGCAGCACGGCTACGAGGCCACCTCGCTCAACGACCTGACCACCGCGCTGGGGGTCACGCCGTCCAGCATCTACACGGTGTTTGGCGACAAGAAGGGGCTTTTTCTGGCGGCCGTGGGGCACTATGTGTCCGGCGGCCCGGTCACCTCGCAGACCATCATCGACGGCGCGGCCTCGGCGCGCGATGCCGCCTGGGGCCTGCTGCAGGCGGCGGCCATCGGCTCCAGCGGTGCGGACACGCCCGCCGGCTGCCTGCTGGCCAGCTCGGCCATCAGCTGCTCGGACGCAGCCAGCGAGGTCAAGGAAACCCTGGCCGGCCTGCGCCGCGGCATCGAGGCCATGCTGGAGCAGCGCATTGCCCAGGCCATCGCCAGCGGCGAGCTGCCGCCCAGCGCCGACGCCGATGCCCTGGCCGGGCATGTGATGGCGGTGATACAGGGCATATCGACCCTGGCACGCGACGGCGCGCCGCGCGAGAAGCTGCTGCGCGTAGCCACCACGGCAATGCAGGCGTGGCCGGGTCGCGAGGGGGCTGAGGCGCGGTAAATTCAGCCCGCTTTGCTCCGGGTGGGTGAGACAAAATGTCCAGCGCTATGTACCTTCAGGCTTGCTACGATCACGGCAATTAGTATCCAGTGATAGCGAGGAAAAGATGGATTGGGTCCCTGTAGTCTTCATTGTGTTCAAGGTTCTCGTGTTCGGCACGGGCATGTTTTTCGCCATCAAGTGGCACTACGACCAAGACAAGAAGAAGAAAAACGAAACCGGCGAACAGTAAGCGTCCGGCCCGTGTTCTGTCCCGCCAAGAGATGCCGATCCCATCGATGGAAGGGCCAGGCGCCATGTGATGCGATGCCCTCAGGCCTTGATCACGGTGGCGTCGATCTCAACGAGTTGTCCCACGTACCCCAGTGCGGCAACACCGAGCAGTGTCGCTGGCGGAACCTGGCCACCAAACCAGCCTGCGACCGCTGACCATGCCGCAGAGAGACTTGCTTGGTCTCCGATCACGTACACGACCAATTGTCGAATGTCCTTGATTTGAAATTCGTGTACTGCGAGGAGCCGCTCCAGGTTGCGCAAGCACTGCAAGGCTTGTGCGCCCGGGTCCTGTGGGCCTACCAAGTGGCCATGGGAATCGAGAGGCACCTGGCCAGCCACAAACAGACGATCGCCGAGGCGATCCGCGTAGCGGTATTGCGGCGTGGCGCAGAGCCCTGCATTGAGTTCGGCTTCATTCATCGGGTTTGGTCAAGTGGCCTGCGGCGAACAAAAATTCTTCTGGCGTTGTTGGTTAGCCGCTCTCAATAGACCCGCAGCACCTCGAACTGCTGTCGGGTTGGAGCCAACTGTATCGACACCTCATCACCCTCGCATTTGCCCAGCATGGCCCTGCCCAAAGGGGCTTCGCTGCTGATTACCTGAACGGGCTGCGCGCCGCTGAGCAGCTTCATGCTGCCCCCATCCGGGCCGAGAAAGAGCTGTTGCTGCCTGTCGTCGGAATCGACCAGGCAGACCAGCGCGCCGAGCTGTATGCCTTGGCTGGCGTCGTAGGGGCGCGGGCGCCATTGGCGCCAATTGGCCATCGCCTGGCGGATGGCTTCGGCACGCCGGGCCTGGCCGGTGGCCAGGTAGGCGGCTTCGAGTCCCAAGGTGTCGTATTTGTTTTCGGCGATGTTTTCTTCGTGGGTCGCCGTTTCATGGGCCGCCCGCATTGCCTGTTCGGCTTGCAGCAGGTCTTGGGCGAGCCGTTGCAGCACCTGCTGCTGCAGCAAGAATTTATCCATGGTGAAAAGTAGGCATCTTTAACAAGCGGATGGCAGGTCTTGATTGTGAAGGGCTTCACCCGCGTTCGACGCTTCGCTCTGCATCTGCACGCGCCTGCTGTTACTGGAGCTCAGCTCCTTGGCGGCAGCGGCCGCGCGTTGGGCGGCTTCTAGAGCAGTCGTCTTGTGCGACCCATTCTTGTAGATGGCGGCACCCATCGCCAGCACAAGCGCTGCCAGGACAACCACCAGCACGGCGCTCCTGGACGCCAAGCTCCGCTTACGCCCTGGCCTCAACTCCTTGATTCGAGCGGAGAACGCGGCCGTACACCGATGGAGCAAGCCAAAAGGATACGGGGCCCAGGATGACGAGCGATACCGCCACTGCACCCAGGTACGAGCCCACGAGGGTGCCTAGCAGCAGCACAATGGCCAATTCAACCGCGATACAGATGCATGCAGTCTGAAGTGCGGCAAGGATTTTTTCTCGTCTGGGGGCGGTAGTCATCATGCGGTCCTCAATAGTCCGTATCGCAAAGTTGCGGAAGGGGCACCGATCTTCGGCAGCGCTTGGCCACAATTGCCCGGGCCCCAGTCTAGGCCCACGGCCAATGCAATTCAAGAGTCCGACATACGCACGGCGCGCTGCGCGTTTACAGCGCGTCCAGATTCGCTCGCAGGTGGCTGGCCTGCCCACGCAATGCCTCCAGCTGCGGCCCCTGCATCTTCTGCAGCTGGCGGTACACCATGCCCAGGCGGAAGTTGCTGCCCAGCGTGGCTTCGTTGCGGGCAAAGAAGTCCCAGTACAGGGCGTTGTAGGGGCAGGCGCGCTCGCCCGCCTTCAGCTTCTTGTCGTAGTGGCAGCCCTTGCAGTAGTCGCCCATGCGGTCGATGTAGGCGGCGCTGCTGACATAGGGCTTGGTGGCCAGCAAGCCGCCGTCGGCAAACTGGCTCATGCCCACCGTATTGGGCAACTCCACCCATTCGAAGGCGTCGATGTAGACCCCCAGGTACCAGCGGTGTACGGCGGCCGGGTCCAGTCCGGCCAGCAGGGCAAAGTTGCCGATGACCATGAGGCGCTGGATGTGGTGGGCGTAGGCGCCGCCGAGCGATTGCCCCACGGCATGCTGCAGGCAGCGCATGCGGGTATCACCGGTCCAGAACCATTGCGGCAGCGGAGTGGTGTGGCCCAGGGCGTTGCGCTCGTCGTAGCCGGGCATGTGGGCCCAGTAGATGCCGCGCACATACTCGCGCCAGCCCAGGATCTGGCGGATGAAGCCCTCCACCGCCGCCAGCGGCGCGGTGCCGGCCTGCCATGCGGCCTGGGCGCGCTGCACCACCTCGCGCGGGTGCAGCATCTTGGTGTTGAGGGCGAACGACAGCAATGAGTGGAACAGGTGCGGGCTGCGCGTGCTCATGGCGTCTTCGTACTCGCCAAAGTGCGCCAGCGTGGTGGCGATGAAGTGGTCGAGCCCGGCCAGGGCCTCGGCCCGGTTCAGCGGCCAGCGCAGCTGCCCGGCCTGCGGGTTGCCAAAGCTTTGCACCCCGGCGGCCACGATGGTGGCCCACAGGGCGCTGTGGTCGTGCACGGGCCGCGCATCGGGCGGGGTGGCCGGGGTGCCAGGCCAGGGCTTGCGGTTGTCATGGTCGTAGTTCCACTGGCCGCCGTCGGGCTCGCCGGCCTCGTCCATCAGCACGCCGTGCTGGTGGCGCATGCGGCGGTAGAAGTGCTCCATGAGCCACTGCCTGCGGCCCGCAAACACCTCGGCCACCTCGCTGCGGGTGGTGTAGAAATGTTCGCTGCCCACGGCCTGCGTGGCAAAGGGCTGCTCTGCGCACCAGTGTCGCAACTGTTCGTCGAGCCGCCATTCGTCGGGGTGCTGGTACTCAAGCCGCTGCGCGCCGTAGTGCGCCATGAGGGCGGTCAGGTTGCCGGGCACGGACTGGCGGTTGCTGGCGTCGTCGATGGCCACGTAGCGCACGCGGTGCCCGGCGCTGCGAAGGTGCCGCGCCAGATCGCGCATGGCGGCAAAGATGGCGAGGATCTTTTGCGCGTGGTGCAGCACGTAGTCGGTCTCTTGCCGCACCTCCATCAGCACGTAGACCACGCCGGCATCGGGTGTGGCAAACCAGCTGTGCCCGGGGTTGAGCTGGTCGCCCAGCACCAGGCGCAGGGTGTGGGCCGGTGCGGGCTCGCGGTCGCTGGCACTCATGCCGTGCCCCACAGGCGGCGGTAGCTGCCATCGGCGTCGTGCTCTTGCGTTTGCTTGGCAGGGTTGAAGCGGCGGCCACCGCGCGGGTCGGTGCCGCGCCCGGCGATGTAGAGCCAGTTGCCCTGGTTGCTGTAGGGGTCGTAGTCCACCAGTTGCGATTCGAACCAGGCAGCGCCCGCGCGCCAGTCGCCCTGCAGGTCGTGGATGAGGTAGCTGGCTGCCACCTGGCGCAGGCGATTGCTGAGGTAGCCGGTGGCGGCCAGCTCGCGCAGGGCGGCGTCCACCAGCGGCTCGCCCGTATCGCCAGCGCACCAGCGCGCAAAGCCAGCTGCGTTGTGGGGCGCCAGCGGCTGGGCCGAGAGGCCGCGCGCACGGTACAGGGTGCGCCCGTGCTGCAGGTGCAGCAGCCGAAAATAGTCGCGCCACAGCAGCTCGAACCAGAGCCAATAGGTGCCCTCGTTGGCGCCATGCGTGGACTCGAACCGGCGCAGCGCGGCCATGGCATGCCGGGCCGAGAGCGCGCCCGTGGCCAGCCAGGGCGAGAACTTGCTGGAGTAGTCCAACCCCGTAAGCCCGTTGCGGGTGGCCTTGTAGGTGTGGGGGTGCCCGCTGACCAGGTACTGCTGCACATGGGCCAGTGCGGCGGTTTCACCGCCATCGCAGGCGGGGGTGCCGTAGGGGAAGGAGGAGCGCACATCGCAGCCGGCGCCCTCACCCACCTTCACTCCGCCACCGGGCCCGCCCTGCCCTTGCGCCGCACCCACGGCGCCGGCCATGTGCAACACCTCTTGCCACACGGCATCGGTCAGCGCTGCGGGCGGTGGCAGCAAGGCCGCAGGCGCCGGCAGCGGCTGCGGTGGCTGTATGCCGGCCTGCTCCACCGCCTGCCGAAAGGTGGTGAACACGCCAGGCAGGTCGCCCACGGGCCAGGGCAGATCGCACGGCTGCAGCAGGCTGCTGTGCCACACGGTCTGCACCTGCAGGCCGGCGGTGCGCAGGGCGGCCACCTCGGCCTGCTCATGGGGGGCGGCAATCTCCTCACACACCACGGTGGTGGCGCCCACGGCGCTGGCCAGCGCGGGCAGCACGGCGGCGGGCTGGCCCTGGCACTGCAGCAAGGGGTTGCCCAGCCGGGCCATGCCGGC
Source organism: Acidovorax sp. LjRoot66 (assembly GCF_964253305.1). Lineage (NCBI taxonomy): Bacteria > Pseudomonadati > Pseudomonadota > Betaproteobacteria > Burkholderiales > Comamonadaceae > Acidovorax > Acidovorax sp. LjRoot66. The sequence continues at coordinate 3,609,652 of NZ_CAXUQU020000001.1, read as the reverse complement.
CGCCAGGTCGCGCAGTGCGGCGCCCTCGAAGGCGCGGCGGTGCAGGCCCCTGCGCGCAAAGCCCCAGGGCGCGGCCTCGTCGGCCGGGGGCTGGCAGTGCACGGGCACCAGGTGGGTGGCGCCGCTGCCCAGGGCGGCGGCCAGCGCCCCCTGGTCGTGCAAGCGCAGGTCGCTGCGGAACCAGAAGAGCACGGTGTGGGGGGCGGTCACGGCGCGCCCCCGGTTCGCATGTTTCCGGTGGCCTTGCGCTCGTTGCGGCAGCGGTCGGAGCAGTATTTGACCGCGTCCCACACCGTCTCCCACTTCTTGCGCCAGGTGAAGGGCAGGCCGCAGTGCTGGCAGGTTTTCTGCGGCAGCTCGTGCTTCTTGCGCATGCGCATGGCGGGCGATCTGTGGCGTGGGCAGGTCAGGCGGGCAGCAGCATCTGGTGCGCCAGCGCGCGGCCGCTGAGCCATGCGCCTTCGACCTTGCCGCCGTGCAGCCAGTCGCCGCAAGCACCCAGGCCCAGGGCGCAGCTCCACCAGCAGCCTTGCTGCAGCGCGGGCTCGGTGTCGGCATAGCGCCAGCGGTGGGACGTGGCGGCCACGGGCGGCGGCCCGCCCAGGGCGGCAAATGCGGCCAGCAGGGCGGCGGTGACCGACTCGGCGCTGTCTTCGATGTGCGCCTCGCTCCACTCCGGGCTGGCGTGCAGCAGCCAGGTCTCGGGCCCGGTGCGGCCGGGCTTGCTGCTGTCGCGGGCCACCCAGCGCAGCGGGCCGGCGTTGATGAAGGCGCCGTCCCAGGGCAAGGCCACGGGTGCGGCATAGCGCAGCATCACCGCCCAGCTGCCGCGCATGCGGGCACTGGCAGCCAGGGCAGCGCCATCGGGCGCCACGGGTGCGAGCAGCGCCGCAGCCTGCGGCGCGGGCATGGCCAGCACCACGCGGTCGTAGCGCGCCGCATGCAGACCCTGCTCTGCCGAGGTGATGGCCCAGCCCTCGCCGGTGTGCTGCAGCCGCTGCACGGTGGTCTGCCACTGTGTAGCCGCGTTGTCGCCAAGGCCCTGCTGCACCAGCGAGGCGGCCGGCGCGGTCATGCGCGGCGTGCCCACAAAGCGCTCCAGCGGGGTGTGCGGCGTGGTCCAGGCCGTGCCGTCAAAGCTGGCCAGGCGTGCAGGCCATGGCGCAGCCACGCCGGCCGCCTGCCAGCGTGCCACCTCGGCGCGAAAGGCCGGGTCGCGTGCGGTGAAATACTGGGCGCCATGGTCGCACTGCCAGGCACCGGTGGCCTCGTCTTGGGCCCGCCGCGTGGCCATGCGGCCCGAGGGGCCACGGCTCTTGTCCAGTAGTTGAACGGCATGGCCGGCCTGCAGCAGTGCCTGCGCGCACGACAGGCCCGCCAGCCCTGCACCGACCACGGCAATCTGCAGGCGGGTGTGTGCGGCTGCGCTCATGGCTGCGGGTCGGTGCGTTGCTGGGTCACCCAGATCAGCGCCTGGGTGTCGATGCCCAGCGCGCTGGCGCGGGCGATGAGCTGCTCGCGCACACCCGGTGCCAGTTGCTTGCTGCGCGACAGGATCCAGCAGTAGCTGCGATCGGGCCCCACCACCAGGGCCCAGCCGTAGTCGGCGTCGAGCGCGGCCACATGGTAGCCCCCGTAGAACGGCCCGAAGAACGACACCTTGAGCGAGGCGGTCTGCGCATCGCCCGTGAACAGCGCCTTGCCCACGGCCTGCCGCCATTCGCCGCCCTGGCTGCCCTTGGTGGTATCAAAGCCCCGGTTGAGCACGCGCACGCTGCCATCCGCCTGGCGCTGGTACGTGGCGCTCACGTCCGTCATGCCGCGCTCGAAGGAGTGGTCGAGCCGCGCCACCTCGTACCAGCGGCCCTCGTAGCGCGCCAGGTCGAACGGCGTGACGGGGGTGATGCCGGGCGGCGGGGCGGTGGATGAACAGGCGGCCAGGGCCAGTGCCATGGAGGCCAGCAAGGCCAGTGCGACGCGGCGAAGCCAGGGGGATGCGGTGGTGGGCATGGGCGATGAACTCAAAAAACCTTTGCGGCCCCCAGAAGCCCTTCGGAGATGGCTTCTGGGAAACTGCGCAAAGGGTGCGGCCAGCCTACTTGGGCAAAAGCACCCGGTCCACGGTATGCACCACCCCATTGCTGGCAAACACATCGGTGCCGATGATGCGGCTGGTGCGCAGGCTCTGGTCGGTGATCACGAGGCTGGGGTTGACCGTGAAGCTTTGGCCCTGCACGGTGGCGATGGCGGTGTTGACGGGCACCTCGGCTTTCAGCACCCGCGCCGGCACCACATGGTAGGTGAGCACGCGGGTCAGCAAGGCGGTGTCGGCCAGCAGCGCCTCCTTGGTCAGGCCCAGCTCGGCCAGCAGCGCCGCAAAGGCGGCATTGGTGGGCGCGAACACGGTGAATGGGCCGGGGCCTTTCAGCGTGGCCACCAGGCCGGCGGCAGCCACGGCCTCGACGAGGATGCTGAAGTCGGGCACGGCCATGGCGGTGGCCACGATGTCCCTGTCCGCCGGCAGCAGCACGCGGTCCACCAGGTGCACCACGCCATTGCTGGCCTGGATGTCGGTGGCAGTGATGGTGCTGACGCGGTTGCGCCCATCGGTGATCTTGAGGCCGTTGGCAGACTCGATCTTGAAGAAGCCGCCCGACACCGGGGTGATGGCCTTGCCCAAGGGTACGTCTGCGCGCACCACCCGGCTGCCGAGCACGTGGTAAGTGAGCACGGCGGTGAGCAGGGGCTTGTTGGCCAGCAGCGCCTCTTTGCTCAGGCCCAGCTCGGACAGCAGCGCGGCGAAGGCCGCGTTGGTGGGGGCAAAGACGGTGAGGCTGCCGGTGCTCAGCGTGGGCGCCAGCCCCGCTGCCACCACGGCCTCGACCAGGATGCTCAGCTCCGGGGTGTTCTGCGCCAGCTCGACGATGTTGCGCTGGGGTTCGTCGTCGCTGCCCCCGCAGGCCTGGAGCACGCTGGTGCTGGCACCCAGGGCGGCGGCCAGAAGGACGGTACGGCGGTTGAATGCAGTGTTCATGGGAATCTCTCCTCGCTGTCAGACAGTGGATGAAAAGAGAGGGGGCCTGCCGGACAGGCCCCCTTGAATCTGCGCCACCCGGTGGCTTTGCACGGGCAAGCGCGCAAACGGTGGGCCGCTTACTGGGGCATCAGCACCGTGTCGATGGCATGGATGACGCCATTGCTGGCGGCGACATCGGTGGCGATGACCTTGGACTGGTCGACCATCACGCCCATGTTGGTGGACACGGTGATCTCCTGGCCTTGCACCGTCTTGACCTTGCCGGCCTTGACGTCCTTGGCCATGACCTTGCCGGGCACCACGTGGTAGGTGAGCACCTTGGTGAGTGCGGCCTTGTCCTTGAGCAGGCCGTCGAGCGTGGCCTTGGGGATCTTGGCAAAGGCTTCATCGGTGGGCGCAAACACGGTGAACGGGCCGGGGCCCTTGAGCGTGTCCACCAGGCCGGCAGCCTGCACAGCAGCCACCAGGGTCTTGAAGTTACCGGCCTTCACGGCGGTGTCGACGATGTCTTGCGCCATTGCGCTGAAGGTGGCTCCTGCGGTAAGGGCCAGGGCAACCAGGGTCTTCTTCATGATTTCATTCCTCAATGTGGGGATGGAACTCACACGCCAAGATGGGCGCGACCGGATTGTATGACCGTTTGGTAATTATTTCTACTAATTAGTTTTATTAAAACCCATTGGTTTCATCCGGTCACAAGACGCCCTTTCAGTGCCCACCAAAGATCAGCGATTGGTGCGTGGCCGCGCCCGCCATCGTGCCGTCTCCCACCACCAGCGGCAGCGAGCCGCCCTGGCGCGCCGCGTCGCCGCAGGCATACACGCCGGGCACGGTGGTGGCCTTCATGGCGTCGGTCTTGATGGTGCGGCCCAGGGGCCCGTCTTCGAACTCGCAGCCCAGCGCCTGGGCAATGGGGCTGGCCACCTCCACACGGGTCAGGGTGAACAGTCCGTCTTGCGGGATCACGCGGCCGTCACGCATCACGATGTCCATGGCGCCTTCGATGCGGTCGATGAGCCCGCGCTCCAGCACCACGCCGCGTGCCTGCAGTTGCGCCAGTTGGTCCGCATCCGGCTCGAAGGCACCGTTCAGGAAGAAGGTGGTCTGGCCCCAGTCGGGCAGCATCAGCGCGACATGCATGGAAAACGGCGACACGCCCAAGGCGCCGATGCGGCCCTGGTTCAGCTCGTAGCCATGGCAGTACGGGCAGTGGAACACATGGCGCCCCCAACGCTCGGCCAGCCCGGGCACCTCGGGCAGGTAGTCGATGACACCGGTGGCCAGCACCAGGCGGCGCGCTTCGATGGCCTCCACAGCGCCATCGACCTCGACGCGAAAGCCCTGCCCTGCCCGCTCGGCCGTGGTCACCTGGCCCTCGCGCCACTGCACCGTGGGGTAGGCCATGAGCTGCGCGCGCCCCTGGGCTGCGATGTCGGCTGCAGGCGTGCCATCTTGCGTGAGAAAGCCGTGCGAGTGCTCGGCAAAGCGGTTGCGGCGCTGGCCGGCGTCCACCACCAACACACGCCGGCGCGCCCGCGCCAGTTGGGTTGCGGCGGCCAGGCCGGCGTAGCTGCCGCCGATCACGATGGCGTCGTAGTGCATGTGGGGTTCCTTTTGATTCACGATACTTTTGAAGTTTCATGATAACGCGCCACCCAATTTCATGCAACTTACAATGATTCAAGAATCACACCCCAGCGGCTCACAACACTCAGCGAAGCGGTTCTGGCTAGGCGCTGTGTCGCAGGCAGTACGAGCAGTACGACAAGACGCAGCAACGACGCCAGAAGAGTGTTTTGAGGCGCTCCATCCAAGGACCAAAAAGCTCATGCGCAGTGATAGCCGCTTGTCCCGAATGCTCCACGTGCTGTTGCACATGGCGCGGCACGATGCGCCCTTCACCTCCGAGCAGATCGCCACCATGCTGCAGACCAACCCCGTGGTGGTGCGCCGCACGATGGCGGGCCTGCGCGATGCGGGCTATGTGCGGTCAGAAAAGGGCCATGGCGGTGGCTGGACGATTGCCTGCGACCTGGCGAAGGTGACGCTGCTCGACATCCACAACGCCGTGGGCGGGCCGCACCTGTTTGCCATCGGCAACGGCAGCGACAACCCCGAATGCGCGGTGGAGCGCGTGGTCAACGCCGCCCTGGACGACGCCCTGCGCCAGGCCGAGGCGCTGCTGATCGCGCGGCTGGGCTCGATTGCGCTGGCCGACCTGGCAAAACAGTTCGATGCGGAGTGCGTGGCCAAGGGGTGGGCGGTTCATGGGCCCGCAGGGCATTGACCCGCGTCCATTGGAACCGGAGATACGACTCCGCCAGGGCAAGCCCGTACATTTGGAGGTTTGCGTGCAATACGCCAAGCGGCGCTTGAACGGCCGCTCATGGCTGGGGCAGGCTCTCCCCAGCAGCGAGGCAATCCTCAGAAAGAATAGCGCTCTGTCAACCAGCTTTTCTTGCTGTTCTTGTAGGCACTGAAGAGAAACAGCGCTGCAATCACGCCGCCGACCAACAGCGTGCCCTTGGGGCCCAATGTGCTGGCGATGGAGTACAGCAGCTTTTCCTTGCCGGCATGCTTGCCTGAGGCCTCGACCGATGCATTGCCCATCGACGACACGACGAAGTAGAACAACCCGGTGAGCACCAGCGTGGCAATGGCAAGGAAGATGGATTTTCCCGACCGCTGCAAGAGCCCTGGCCGCAGCTGTTCGGCCTTGCCGCTCTGGCCCATCAGCGCCTGAACGCTGGCCACGATGCGCTTTTGGGCGGCCTCCGACAGGGCATGCACGCCGATGTCGTCGCCCAGGCCCTTCGCGGTGATCACCGTGGTGAACCGTGCATCCTTGGCCGCATGCACCGAAGCCACCTTGTCCTTCTCGATCAACCTGCCGTGCTCGCCCAATTGGGCTTTTTCCTTCTTGCCGAGCGTTGCCAGAGCACGTGGCTCAAGATCTTTTTGCGTGCTGAAAAACACCGCGCGATCCGACACACCCACCACCCCACCGTTGACTTCAATCATTTTTTCCTCCCTGTTGATATTGTTGAGGCTTGAACCATTCAGCAAGGGTTCAAACCGGTTGAGCACTGCAACTGCAGGCGAAAGTCTAGCGCCTGCGGACATGCTGGCACTGGACAAAGTGTCCAGTGCCAGGACTTGGCAGCCGCTTAGGATGCGCATGCATTTAAAAGTCTCTGCAAGGAATTGAGAATGGGTATCGCGTTTCACCAGACTGACATCAACATCAAGATTGCCAAGAAACATGCGAAGGAGATTTCCAAGCTCCTGCTGGACAAGGGCTGGATTGATGAGGACATGCCATTCGATGCCGCACTGGCGGCGATAGGCTGGCATGGCAAGGGCCAGAAAACCGTGCTGGAAATCGACGAGATCGATGTCGACAAGATCACCGAGCGGGTATCCCAACGCTTGGAGGCGCTGGCGCCCTTTGTGCGCGATGGGAGCTTTGTCCGCTTCGAGTCCGAGGAGAGCAGCAAGGACTACGCGCTCTGTGTTTTCGAGGGGGGCAAGGCCCATGGATATGGGTGGCTGGGCGCGCCAGCAAAATCATCGACTGCCGCCGCCATCGGAGCCGCGCCGAGCGGTGCCTGGAACGAGTACATCCATGACGAATCCCCCTCGCAGGAGAAGCTGACAGACCACCGCTACTGGGCAGTGGCGGCTTGGAACATGGCGCAGAACATCGGGTTCATTGCCCAGAGCTCCAAGCGCTTCGGTGCCAAGGACGCAGACCAAGCCTACTGGATCATGCGGGCGTGCGAAGAGGCGCGGACGGCGCTGCAAGGGGAGCGCTACCTGATCGTCCAGGACATCCAGATGTACGGAAAAGAGGTGGGCAAAATCCCCCAGACCCTTGCGGACCATGCGCAGGAAGTCAAGCTGCGCTGGCTCAAAGGGCCCCGCAAGAAGCTGGCCGAGCTGCCTTTCGCCATCGAGGCGGATGAGCTCACAGCCCTGCTCCCCTACCGCGAGACGTTTGCGCCCGGGCGGGATATTCTGATTGATGGGCAGGAGGGTGCATTCCAGCCCGAAGTGCTGTCCTTCTTCGAGCACCTGCGCAAGGCATCGTGGTACCGGCAGGTCGGCAGCCTGGAAAAGGACGGCAGTGCCTACCGCGAGGTGATCACGGATTTCAAAGGAATGATGTCCGACGTGACGGAATCCGCCGATTTGAAGGAGAGCCTGCTCTTTCTGCACCGGATGACCTCCGTCAAGGATGGGAGCGATGCCATCACCCCTGGTGTGGACAGAGAAGACGTTCCGGACCGCGCCCCGGGGATCCACAAGGCGATGGCAAGAATCAGCCAACTGACCGCAGCGTAGGCCAACCGGCTGTCACCCCCGTGGGGCCGTGCTCTGGGTGGCGATGGGGTTGCTCGCGGGGACATGGGCACCTTGCCGAGAACGCAACGCGGCGGCCGACGCAACAGGCGTCCTGCAGTGGCATCGCTCCAGTCACTGGTAAAAAAACGTGTCTTTCCAGGCGCCCCATGTCGATTGGGCGTACTGTCGTTCGTCGTGTGATGACGGGGTGCCCACGGGCGGGCGCGCCGCATGGTCAACCCAACAGGAGTCAAGACATGTCTTACATCGACGGTTTCGTGATCGCAGTACCCACCGCCAACAAGCAAAAATTCATCGAGCACGCGCGCAAGCTCGACCCGATCTTCATCGAGCTGGGCGCCATCCGGGTGATCGAGGGCTGGGGCGATGACGTCCCCGACGGCAAAGTCACCGATTTCCGCCGCGCGGTCCAGGCCACGGCCGAGGAAACGGTGGCGTTTTCGTGGGTCGAATGGCCGGACAAGGCCACACGCGACGCAGGCATGAAGAAGATGATGGAAGACCCGCGCATGGACCCGTCCGCCCCCGGCAACCCGCCCATGCCCTTCGACGGCAAACGCATGATCTTCGGCGGCTTCGAACAGGTGGTCGAAGTGAAGGCTTGAGCAGTCCCCAACGTCGCGCAGCGCGCACGCTCCCCGGTGCAACTCGCGGGCTGGCAGTGGCAGGGTCCGGTCGCAGCTCGAACACTGCCAGCCTGCCACGCTGCGCATGTGGTCGAGGGCTTCAGGTGTCGCTGATAAAGTTGCAAGTGCGTATTTCGGTCGCTGCTGGACAGTGGGGACGAACTGAGCTGGACAGCTGGAACGGCGGGAGCTGGACACTCAGTTCGGCGCTCGTGGTCATTTCCAAATCGGGGACGTGAGCATCTGTGCAGCTTTGTCCAGTCGCCTTCTTGGGTGATACAGGGCGCTGGAGCCACCAGCTAGACTTCCGCTATCGGCCGAGGCTGTGTGAAAACGTCGATGGCTGACTTTTGCGGGGGTACTTCAACCATTGCTCGCATCGAGATCGAGCGTTGTAGGCCGTTCTGAGCGGTCGATTTCTGAGAAGACCAGCAGCACCAGGGCATATGGCGCGTTTTTACACAGCCTCGGCCAAGAGTGGACGTTGGAGTCCGGCACTTAGACAAAATGCACCCTTCTTCGATGATCAATCAGCTGCTCGAGGCTGTCTGGATATGTCCGCCAAGGAAGACACATCCTGCTTGGGTAGACCAAACAACAGCGGCTATTGCAACTGACCTTGTCAGATTGACTATCGCCGAATCCCCGACGGTCCAAGTTTCACCATGCGAGGTTTCAATACCAGGTGCCTACCCAGCCCTGGGCATCAAACTGCAGGAAGTGTCGAGTTCGACAAGGATGCCAGCGGGCTGGCCGGAAAACTGGAGGGCGTCCGAGCAAATCGACGCGGTTCGGAAGTATTTACCCGCAGTGATTGCAGAAGTTCGCGTTTGGGACGCCTTGGGCGAAGGCCCTGATTCAGCTATCCAACTTGTCTTCGTAACTGGCCTGGCACTCACTGTAAGGCATCAGTATCCCCCGATGACCTTGGGCGTGGACATAAGTCGTCGAGGCCATCTGTAGGATGCGGCTAAGGTTCACACGGGAAAGCTGTGCCGCTGCTGCGGCGGCATACGGCCGAGGCTGTGTGAAAACGTCGATGGCTGACTTTTGCGGGGGTATTTCAACCATTGCTCGCATCGAGATCGTGCCTTGTAGGCCGTTCTGAGCGGTCGATTTCTGAGAAGACCAGCAGCACCAGGGCGTATGGCGCGTTTTTACACAGCCTCTGCCATAAGCGAACATGTAACGACTGCCTCTTTTCACAGGATTTTTAATGAGGTTAGAGCTTGAAGAGCATGGCAGAAAGCTCAGCAATTTCAACGGTTTACAGCCGAAACGCAAGCCGGCGCTGGGCGCAAGCGCGGCGATAGATAGCGGCGTGAGCCCCATAAGAATTTAGCCATGCAAGCGCGCCGCCTTCGTAATCTATCAAGCATTCGCCAAACCGAGTTGCGGAGTCAGTACCCCTGGCTCAAAACAGTAGTCTGGAACGAAGAGAACCGCTTTGGCATCCCGAGAGGGGTGGCGATCACCGTCTTCGATCATTGGCTTACGCGCGACGAAGCCAATAGACTTTTGGAAAATGTCCCACGAGAGGAGCAGCAAATTCGGAACGCATGTCACGCTGCGTTCTGTGCTTTGCTTGTTGCCGAAACACCTGTCCTGTCCTTTACTTTTCGCAGGCGCGCGCATGACCGCACCACATTTCGCGAGTTCATCTCCCCAGAGGCGCTATCAAATTACTGCACGCCGAATGGTGGCCAAACTCTTAGGCACCGTCATTTTCAAGTCGTCCTACCCGAGCTGGACTGCGCATTTTTGGAAAGCTGGGATGACACGCATCACTTCTATTTCAACAATCCCGCGTGCATTGAACCCGTTCGTGAATGGGCCGAGAGATGTGGCCTGTATCTACTTGAGCATCGCTAACCAGTCGCTCGAGCCGACTCAGGTCGGCAGGCCGTCGCTCGCGGCTCAGCTTCACCATTGAACGACTGCTTTGCGGAATCTTGAACTTCCGCTGTGGGCCGAGGTTGTGTGAAAACGTCGATAGACGAATTTCGGGGGGTACTTCAACCATTTCTCGCATCGACATCGTGCGTTGTAGGCCGATCTGAGCGGTCGATTTTTGATTCGGCTGGCAAGTCAAGGGCGTAAAGCGCGTTTTCACACAGCCTCGGCCCAAAGCGGACTTTCGACCAGATTCAACCCAATGCAATTGGACATGGTCAAGTCAAACTCATCGTGCGGAGGCGACGGTCCGCTCCATGCTGGCAATCAAGACCGCATCGACCTCGTCCGGATCCTGCGCCTGCCGTTGCCGGAGGCGTTCAAGCACCGTGCCTGTTGCGGCATGGTCTCGCCACGCTTCGATGGTCCAGTCGCCACGCAGATGGACTACCCAGTTTGTCTCGTTCATCATGGCGTCGAGCAACTCGCCTTCGGTATCCGGGTTGGCTCCGTGGCTCAACAGCAGCTCGACAAGTGGCAGGCAGATCGAACGCATCTCCGTGCCTCGACCGCACAGGAGCAACGCGACGGCACCGAGAAGAGGGCCGCGCCAATGCAGGCTCTTGTAGCTACCCGCCGCGCCTCTGCCTTTGCTCGACAGCTTTTCCACGCACAGGCGCACCGTCATGTTTGCGTCCAGGCCTCGGGCAAGCAGCCCGCCAATGAAGTTGGCGACCAGGTTGGCATCGCGCTGCGGGACAAAACGGCGCTCGTCGCTTAGCGTGGCATCGGTTATCCAGGCCAGATTATCGGTATCGAAAAGGCCCTTTAGCACCTCGTCCTGAAACGCATCTGGCTCCATCCAGAATTCAGCGCTCGCACCGCTTGCGAGAAGTTCGTTGGCCAGGGTCAGCGGTCTGCATCCCATCGTGGGGTGACGAAACAAGTTGCGCAGCAAGGAGATGGGGCGGTGATCCCACAGCGGTGTGTCCAGGTCCACCCCCGCGGCGACCAGCTCGGCAATGGTGTCGGCGTCGCGTTCCTGAAAGTACATTCGCTCGAGGCGGCGTTGATCACTCATGGTCGGCGGCGGTACGGAGCGCGCCCCCAATGCCTCCAACACGGCCAGTACGCCTGGCCGGTTGTCGAATAGAAATCTGCTGTTGAAGAGCAGACTCCCCTCCAGTTGGCCCTTGTGGGCCCAGCGGATCTGCGCGTTGACGTCAACGCCCTCGCGCGACGCCAGCAAGGCCAATAGCTCAGGATACTCGCAGAGCACAAGCAGCACATTTGCGGAACGCCACAGCGCCGAGGGATCGGCCTGCGGCGCCTCGACGAGCGTGCGCAGCAGTGCGGGTGCCGCCTTGCCGCCGTGGCGCTTAATCGCCCCAGCGATCTCGTCGACCCAAGCAAGGCAAGCGATCACGTCAGCTCCGGCGTTCAACAAGGCCGACACCGCCTTGCCAAGGCTGGCCTTGGCCGCATGTACCAGTAGCGGCGCGCCGTCGACGAGCGCGTCCTTCGGTGCGCCGCCCTTGATGGCCTTGGCGAAGGCTGCTTCCTTGCCCTCGAGCAGCAACTCCAGCAGCTGCTCCTCCTCGGTCAGCGTCGGCGCCGGGAAGGCCTTGGCCGCAACCTTCTTGCCGCCCTGGTAGTGCAGCGTTCGCGTTTCGCCGACCTGCCCGTACCAGATGCGTACCCGGATGTGCGTCGCGCCAGCGTCGTGCAATGCCTGGATGTGCGCTTTCTCCAGTTCGTCGCCGGATGAGCTGTCGACCACGAAGCGCAGTGTCTCGCCGCGCAGCGACGCACTGGTCAAGAAGGGCTTCTCCCAGTCGTCGAAGCAAACCTGCAGTGGCGCGGGCCACTGGTCAGCAAACTTGCCGACGGCGATCTGAAGGTGATCGTGCAGCGTGGAAAGCTTGAGAGCGTCTGCACCTACGCAAGTAAAAGTCAGGATGTTGGAAGACATGAGGGTGGTGTAGAAAAGCGAAAAGGCGTCTGAGGCGCCATTGTGTCCAGGCGCGGTGCCCGCTGGCTTGACAAATTGTCCACAGACCCATATTCGGTCTTTCCGACCTTCAATCGACGCTGCAAATTCGGTTTTTGGCTTGGCTATCGCAAAAACGCAATGGCCGCTCTTGGCCGAGGCTGTGTGAAAACCCTTCCTACAACCGCAGCCCAAAACTAAAATAACGGCACCCGATTGAAGCGAGGTGCCCCATGAAGCGATTCATCGAAGGCGAAGACCGGCAACAGGTCACCATGCTACCGGAGTGCCTGGACGACTACATCGCAGAAGACAACCCGGTGCGCGTTGTCGATGTGTTTGTCGAAGAGCTCAATCTTCGGGCACTCGGTTTCGATGGGATCAATCCGGCGGTCACTGGCCGGCCTGCCTACCACCCGGCCGTACTGCTCAAGCTCTACATCTACGGGTACTTGAACCGCATCCAGTCAAGCCGCCGGCTGGAGCGCGAAGCCCAGCGCAATGTCGAGCTGATGTGGCTGACCGGACGCCTTGCACCGGACTTCAAGACCATTGCGGACTTCCGTCGAAGCAACGGCGCTGGCATCCGCAACGCCTGCAAGCGCTTCATCGCCATGTGCCGACAGTTGAACCTCTTCTCGCGGGCCATCGTGGCGATTGACGGCAGCAAGTTCAAGGCCGTCAACAGCCGTGATCGCAACTTCACCGCTGGCAAGATCGAAGCCCGCCAGCAGCAGATCGAGCAGAGCATCCAGCGTTACCTGGACGCGCTGGAGACCGCAGACCGCACGCAGCCCGCTGAGGTCGAAGCCAAGACAGAACGACTGCAGGAGAAGCTAAAAAAGCTGCGCGAACAGATGCGGCAACTTGATGGGCTCAAGGAGCAATTGAAGAGCCTGCCCGATGGCCAGGTCTCCCTCGCCGACCCCGATGCACGTTCGATGGCCACCCAAGCGAAGGGCTCAGGCGTGGTGGGCTACAACGTGCAGACTGCTGTCGATGCCAGGCACCATCTGATCGTTGCGCACGAGGTAACGAACGTGGGCAATGACCGGGCACAGCTGCACAACATGGCCTGTGCCGCAGACCAGGCCATGGGGGGCGAGAGCCTGCAGGCCTTCGCCGACCGGGGCTACTTCAGTGGCCCACAGCTCAAGGCCTGCGAAGACGCAGGCATCACGACCTTCGTGCCCAAGCCGATGACATCCAACGCGAAAGCCGAGGGGCGCTTCGACAAAGGCGACTTCATCTACATCGCCAAGGATGACGAGTACCAATGCCCTGCAGGCGAGCGTGCGATCCATCGGTTCAGAACGGTTGAGAAGGGCCTGAGCCTGAGTATCTATTGGTCAAGCGCCTGTCCGCACTGCCCACTACGCGAGCAATGCACGACCAGCAAATACCGACGTGTCCGGCGATGGGAACACGAAGAAGTGCTGGAGCGCGTTCAGCAACGGCTGGACAGCAACCCCGAGGCAATGACATTGCGCAGATCAACGGTGGAGCATGTCTTCGGCACGCTCAAGCACTGGATGGGCTCGACGCACTTCCTGATGAAGACCCTCAAGCACGTAGGCACCGAGATGAGCCTGCATGTGCTGGCCTACAACCTCAAGCGGGTGATGGGCGTGATGGGGATCGCGCAGATGATGCAGGCAATGCGGATGGCGAAGGCGTGAGGCCTTTGTTGGCTTTTTACAGGCCGAGAAAGGCTTCAGGAAGGCGTCAAAAGGCCCCAGGTGCGCCAAAACCGGCTGTGCAACAGCACTGGTGGAAAATGCGGCTCAGTGCGGCGGGATGGGGCCGGCTCGCCTGCTCGTTGAGCGTTTCCACACAGCCTCGGCCGATGGCAGCCATCGTATCAGCGGCAGTCTCGGGCCCATTGCCGTCCTCGCCCAGCGAGTCTGAACGAAGGCTGTTCACCGGATACGGCCAGTCGCCCCATGTCTGACTACAGCCCGCGTCGGCCATGACCCGACCCACTTCTCTTTTCTTGCCAGAGCGCCGCGTCGCCGCCCGGTGAGCAGCCTGGCGACGGTCAATGCATCGGCTGCCCGAGCCGCTTGCTGGCCCTGGAGATTGCGTAGTTCACCAGGCAGTAGAGCGCCGCGACAACGAGGTACACGGGCACCAGTGAGTTGTAGTTGGCGATGAGCACCTTGGCGTTCTGCATCAGCTCGCCATAGGTGACGACATAGCCGAACGTGGTGTCCTTGACCACGATGACCAGCTGCGCGACCAGCGCCGGCACGATGTAGCGAAGGGCCTGGGGGAAGACGATGTGCAAAAAGACCTGGGCTTCGGTCAGCCCCAGGCTTCGCGCGGCATCGGTCTGGCCGCGGGGAACGGCGAGCACGCCTGCGCGATAGACCTCGGCCACCACCGCGGCGGTGCTCAGGCCGACGGGCAGGGTCAGCATCCAGTAGGTGGCGAGCTTGATGCCCACCGATGGCAGCGCCAGGAAGCACACGTAGATGAGCAGCAGCGTGGGCGTGCCGCGCAGGAACTCGATCACCGCGATGCTCGGCCAGCGTACGAGCCGGGGCTTGGCCAGCCGCCCCAGCAGCAGCACCAGCCCCAACGCCAGCGCGATGGCGGCCGCCATCGCCGCCGATGCCAGCGTGCCGAGCAGGCCTTTGCCCAGGAAGGCCCAGGTCGTCGGCCGGGCGAAGAATTCCCACAGGCGCGGCTCGAGCTGCCCTGCCGAGTGGAAGCGGAACACGACGGCTGCAGCCATCAGCACCAGCACGGCGGCTGCGACCACGCTCACCACGCGCGTCAGCTTGCGGGCCTGCGGGCTGGGCGCGGCGAAAAGGATGTCTTCCAGGGCGCGGCTCATCGCAGGATCCGCACTTTCTTTTCCAGCGTGGCACCGGCCCAGGCGATGAGCAAGCCGCTGGCCACGTACATCGCGGCGGCCACGGCGAATGCGGCCATGCCGGCGGCGGAGTCGGTGGCGATCTTGGACACGAGCGCGGTGAGCTCGCGCCCCGGCAGAGGCACCTGCGACGCCAACGAGGTCGACAGCATCAGCGCAATGAGCAGCGAGGTCATCGGCTGCACCACGGCGCGCAGCGCCTGCGGCAAGACCACCGCAGTGATGACGCGCATCGGGCGCATGCCCAGGCTGAGTGCGGCCTCGGCCTGGCCACCGGCAACGGTGTTGATGCCCGTGCGGACGTAGTCCGCCGTGAATGCAGAACAGACCAGGGTCAAGGTGAGGACCACGCTCGGCTCATAGTCGATGAGGACGTTGAGATCGGGCAGTGCGAACACGATGAAGATCAGCAGCGCCACGCTGGGAATGTTGCGAAAGATCTCGACGTAGACCGTCATGGCCAGGCGCAGCGGCCCAACGGGCAGCAGCCTGAGCACCGCCACCACCATGCCCAGCGCGAAGCCGGCCACAAAGGACAGCGCGGTGAGCTTCCACGTGAGCAAAAGGGCCTGCCCGAAAGCAGGCCCGTAGTCAGCCAGGAGCCGAGAAACCCCGTCCATTGTTTACGGGAGGGCGGGCGGCTTGGGCACGTCGGTGCTGCCGGTGCGCTGGCCGATGGACACGGTCCACAGCTTGGCCCAGGTGCCGTCGGCTTCGATCTTCTTCAAGAAGGCATTGATGAAGGCTACGCCATCCGAGCCCTTGGTCAGGCCGATGCCGTAGGGATCTTGCGCACCGAAGGGGGCGCCCGCCAGCTTCGCGTCGCCGGTGCCCAGGCTCAGGGCGTTGAGCAGCAGCGTGTGGTCGGTCACATAGGCATCCACGCGCCCCTGGCGCAGTGCGTCCAGGGCCTCCTGGTGCGTCTGGAACTCTTGCACCGTGGCCTTGGGCGCGACCTGCGCCAGGATGGCAGGCCCGGTGGAGCCGGCCTGCGTGGCGGTCTTCTTGCCGGCCAGGTCGTTGTACGACTGGATCGCCTTGTTGTTCGACTTGACCAGCACCCCGGCCTGCGAGGTGTAGTAGGGCCCTGCGAACGCAATTTTCTCGGCGCGTGCGGGGGTGATGGAATACGTGGCGAACACCATGTCCACCTGGTCGTTGATGAGCACCTGCTCGCGGGTGGACGAGTTCACCTGCGTGAACTGGTACTTGGCCCCATCGCCCAGGATGTAGCGCGTGACGAGTTGGGCCAGGCCTGCGTCGAAACCGCGAATTTTGCCGTCCTTCTCGTTGAGCAGCGAGAAGAGATTGGAGGTCTGGGTACCGCCCAGACGCAGCGTGCCGGCCTGCTTGACCTTGGTGGCCCAGGTGCTCGATGCAATGGTCGCCGCATCGGCGACGGGGCCCTGCGCTACCAGCGCGTCAAACGCCGCCGCGTTGATGGGTGTGCCCTGTGCAAGAACAGACCCGCCGGTGGCGAGCACCAGTGCGACAACGGAGAACTTCAGAGTGGATGTGATCGACATGCGGCCTTCTTCTTGGAGGTGTGTGACGTTGTGCAATGTATAGCAATTGTGCAATGCGCCGGTTGTCGTTCACGGCTTCGCTTCAAGCCACAGCTTATGGCTGCGGCTGTGTGAAAACGCGCGTTACGCCCTTGACTTGCCGGCCTGCCAAAAAGTCGACCGCTCAGATCGGCCTACAACGCACGATCTCGATGCGAGCAATGGTGGAAGTACCGCCGCAAAAGTCTGCTATCGACATTTTCACATGGCCCCGGTCGATAGCTGCCATCGCAGCAGCGGCAGCAATGGATCTGAAGGGAGCCGCCCTACCTTCGGTGCTTGCCCACGTCTCTTCAAACGACACCGCCTCACCGACGGCTTCGAGAACGATGCCGGCTACCCGCCACGCGGCGCATGCACTGCCATAAGCTCCACGATCCAGTCGATGAACACCCGCAGCTGCTTGCTCACATAGCGGTTGGGCGGGTAGGCCACATACAGGGGCATGGCATCGATGCGCCAGTCCGTGAACAGCGGCACCAGCGCACCGCTGGCGACATGCTGCCGGGCCATGTAATGGGGCAGCCACAGCGCGCCCAGGCCGGACAGGCCTGCGGTGAGGTAGGTGTTGCCGTCGTCGATGGCCAGCACGTAGCGCCCGCCGACCTTGGCCGTCTCGCGGCCCTTGCGCATGGCGTAGGGCAGGTCCCCGTCCCACCGGTAGCGCACGATGCGGTGGCGCGGGTCGCGCAGTTCATCGGGGTGCACGGGCGTGCCCGCCTGCGCCAGGTAGGCCGGCGCGGCATACACGCCCAGTTGCAGGTCGCCCACGTGGCGCGCGACCAGCCCTTGGTCCTTGATCTCGCCGCCGCGCACCACGCAATCGACGTTCTCGCCGATCAGGTCGACCTTGCGGTCGCTGGCGCCTATGTCGAACTGGATGTCGGGGAAGCGGGCATGGAAGGCGGGCAGCGCCGGCACCAGGAGGATGTTGGCCAGGGGGCTGGGCACGTCCACGCGCAGCAGGCCGCGCGGCGCCGTGGGGGCGCCGGGGAGATTGCCTTCGATGTCATCGAGCTCCGCCAGCAGGCGCACCACCCGCTCGTAGTAGACGGCGCCGTCGGTGGTGACGTTGACCCGGCGGGTCGTGCGGTGCAGCAGCTTGAGCTGCAGGCGCGCCTCCAGCTGTTGCACCAGCTGGGTCACCGTGGTGCGGCTCCAGCCCAAGTTGTCGGCGGCCTTGGTGAAGCTGCCCGACTCGACCACCCGCACGAAGGCCCGCATGCCGTCAAACCTGTCCACAGGGCTCTCCCAAAGATTGTCCTTATTTTACAAACAGTGATGCAGGAGGCGGTGGCTTTATCCAAACAATCGCCAGGGCTACAGTGACTGCACCAACCCACCCATGGAGCCCCCAATGAGTCAAAGCAAAGCCATTTTCCCCGCCGGTCGCCAGGATCTGTATGCCAACCACCGGTACTCGGCAGCCATCCAGTCCGGCGATCTGCTGTTCGTCTCTGGCCAGGTCGGCAGCCGCAGCGACGGCTCGCCCGAGCCCGACTTCGAAGCCCAGGTGCGCCTGGCCTTCACCAACCTGCAAGCGACGCTGAAGGCAGGCGGCGGCAGCCTCAGCGACATCGTGGATGTGACCACCTTCCATACCGATCCGCAGAACCAGTTCGAGACGGTGCTGGCCGTGAAGAACGATGTCTTCCCCAGCGCGCCCTACCCCAACTGGACGGCGCTCGGGGTCACCTGGCTGGCAGGGTTCGACTTTGAGATCAAGGTCATCGCCCGGATCCCCGGCTGACGGGGCTGTGCGGGCTGCGGCTGGCAGAAATCGCCATGCCAAAGCTGCACAGGGCCTTGAGCAAAACCGCAGCCCGGCGTGCGCCGTGACAGCCTAGATCCTCACGAGGTTGTGCATCGACAGTGCGCCAAAAGGCAGCGAGGCGAGCGGCCCACCGACGTCGAGCGCGCCCAGGTCGATCGGGAAGAAGCCGGTGGCTTCGATGATGCCGCGCACCTCGGCCTTTGCTGCGGCATCGTCGCCCGAGTAGAACAACACACGCTTGCCCCCTGCCACCGCAGGCTGCTGCAGCACGTTGACGTCCAGGTGGTTGAACGCCTTGACGACCCGGGCCCCTGCTGCAAACTGCTGGATGATCTGGCTGGAGTGCTTTCCTCCCAGGTCCACGGCCTTGATGCCATAGGCGGCAAGGGGATTGCTTGGGTCTTTGGCGTCTGGCGATGCCGGGTCGATGAATTCCACCGGGTTGGTGCCATCGATCACGATACGGCCGTTCCAGGCCGGCAAGCCGCCCAGCACTTTCTGCGCGTCGGTCCAGCGCACTGCAACCATCACGATGTCTGCGCTTGCAGCCTCTTGCACGGTGCCTGCCTTGATGGAGGACCCGATCTCTGCGACCAGCGCTGCCAGCGATTCAGGCCCGCGGCTGTTGGCGATGGTAGCGGAGATGCCGTTTTTGGCGAGAGCGCGGGCGAAGTTGGAGCCCAGGGCGCCGGAGCCGATGATGCCGATAGTCATTTGATTTCCTTTGAAGGTATGCAGGGGGATGAAAAACCGGAGCTGCCCGCCCCTCGCAATCTGGGCAGCTCCCTCCATGAAAACCAGGCAGACCTGGCTTTTAATGAATGTGTGTCACCGTCGCTATGACATTTTGAACAAAAAATAGGCCGTCCGAAGTCACCAGACGAGAGGGATGGAGAACTTGCCGAGCCGGGCCACTTCGGCAGCGACATCTGCAACGGTGGTCTTGGCGAGCTCTTGCTCCAGGGCGCCGCGCGCCCGGGCCAAGGTGGGTTGCAGCGCCTGCAGAATATTGCCGCCCACCGCGCAGTTCTCGCACGGCGGCGTGCGATGGAGCGAAAAAAGCTCGGGGTCTTCGACGGCCTCGTACACATCCAGCAGCCGGATGTCGGCAGCAGCCTTGGCCAACATCGCCCCGCCGCCAGCGCCCAGTTGCGAACGGGTGAATCCGGCTTCGCCCAGCCGCGACAGCAGGCCCCGTATCACCACCGCGCTGGTGTTCACCGAGTACGCGAGATCTTCGGATCGCATGGGCGTTCCATCGCTGACGGCCAAGGCGGTCAGGACGTGCACTGCTACGGCGAAGCGGGTACTGGTGGGCATGGAGAAAATTGGATTCGTTTGTGCTTGTGTGTAAATGACTTTATTACATATATTTTTGATTGTCAACGGGCGAACGGAAACAGCGGCACCGGGTGCGATGGCATTTCGGCAACCGCTGCGCCTGCAGCAGCCGCTTCGTGCGCTGCCGACGTGCAAAGCAGTGCCCGAGTTGGCGTCATTGCGGTGCAGGCCCGCACTCCCGCCCGCGGCCTGGTGCCATGTGCCACATTGCCTGTCACATGACAGTCACTGTGGGCCAGCGGTACTTACCCCTGTGGCGGCCCGTGGCAAGGGCCCCTAGCATCCCTCTTCGTTGCAACCTGCAACGATCACATCGTCCTCGGCACCAAACTTGCTGATAGGGACGGCCAGAAAATGCCCACCCGCATTGTCTGGCCTGTGAATATTGTCATCAAACACAATTTGATTGAGGGAACCTTGCCAATGAAAACGATGAATCGCTGCGCCATTGCAGCGCTGGCCCTGGTGGGCACGTCTGCTGCGTTTGCCCAGAGCAGCGTAACCCTGTACGGCCGGATCAACACCACGTTCGAGCGCCAGAAGGATGGCGACGTGTCCAAGACCGGGCTGTTCAACAACTCCTCCCGCTTCGGCTTCAAGGGTCAGGAAGACCTGGGCGGCGGCTTGAAGGCGGGCTTCCAGCTGGAAAGCGGCTTTGACTCCAGCACCGGTGCCACGGACTCCCGCGGTGTCTTCGCCCGCCAGAGCGAGGTGAACCTCTCCGGCGGCTTCGGCATGGTGCGCATGGGCAACTTCACCTCGGAGTCGTACTACGCCACCGCCGACTACATCAGCAACCACAACCACGACACCGGTTCGTCGGCAGATGCGCTGTATGCCTACCCGGCCCGCGACGTGAACAAGATCGCCTACCGCACACCGAGCTTTGGTGGCGCCACGTTCGAGGCCGGCTGGGCCATGCACGAGAAGGTGAGCGGCACCGGCGGCAAGAACAGCGTCGACCTGGCCGCCAACTACGCCATCGGCGCGTTGGGCCTGGGTGCCGGCTACTCCAAGCTTGACGACCAGAGCCAGTTTGCCGTGCGCGCTTCGTATTCGACCGGCCCGTTCGTGCTGGGCGCCTATGTGCAGCGTGACAAGAACGCCTTCATCGCCAATGGCGGCAACCGCACCAACGTGCGCTTGTCGGCTGCCTACATCGTGGATGTGTCCGAGTTCCACCTGAACGTGGGCCGCGCAGGCGACTACTCCCGCGTGGACAACACGGCCGCCACCCAGTACACGCTGGGCTACAACTACCACCTGAGCAAGCGCACCAAGATCTACACCTACTACACCCGCATCAACAACAACCAGGCCGCCAACTACGGCGTGTCGGCCGCCGGCAACGATTTCAGCTCGTTTGCCATGGGGGTGCGCCACAACTTCTGATGGCGTCATGCCCGCTGCTGCCCTGACTGGTGGGAGGGCAGAGACACAGCTACTTGGCCCGCACTTCTTTGGGGAGTGCGGGCTTTTTTACGCCAGGGAGATGGCGATTCGCCTTGCGCTCAGCGGCAGGCAGGGGCATGCTGTGGCGCTACGGCACAACGTCACCCCGAGGAACACGCCATGACCACCCAGACCACACGCACGCTGCTGGCCCTGTCTGCCCTTCTGATCCAGGCGGGCGCCACTGCCTATGCGGCAGACATGCCACCGACACCGCCGCCGCCGGCACCCACCCGCCCCGCCAGCCAGCCGCCTGCGCATACGCAAGCCCCGGCAGCAGACAAGCTGGCCCAGGCGCGCTACTTCACCCGCTCGCTGCAGTGGTCTGCGGCGTTCGAGGAGCTCAAGCGCATCAACGACACGGGCAGCGCCGACTGGCACAACCTGATGGGCTACACGCTGCGCCACAGCAAGAAGCCCGACCTGGTTGCAGCCGGCAAGCACTACGATGAAGCGCTGCGCATCGACCCGCGCCATCGCAACACGCTCGAATACTCCGGTGAGCTGTACCTGATGAAGGGGCAGCTCGGCAAGGCGCAGGCGCGCCTGGCCACCCTGGGCAGCGAGTGCGGCGCCAGTGGCTGCCAGCAATACGCACTGCTGCAGTCCGCGATAGAGAGCTATAAGGCGGCGGGCAACAAGTACGTGCCGTCGACCTGGTAAGAGCGGCTAACAAAACTCTTCTGGCGTCGTTGCCGCGTCTTGTCGTACTACGCGTACTGCCTGCAAGACATCTGATGTGTAGCGCCTAGCCAGAACCGCTTCGCTGAGTTTTGTTATCCGCTCCAAGTAGCCTGCATCGTCAGCACCGCCCCTCGGGCGTCTTCTCCAGCTCACCCAGCTTGTCCACCACCAGCGCGATGAAGGCAGACACCGCCAGCGGCAGGTGCCTGCGGCTCGGGTACAGCACGGTGAGGCCCTGGCCCTTGCGCTGGTACTGGGGCAGCACGGGCACCAGCAGACCGGCCTGCACATCGAGCCGGGACATGCCGGCCGGCAGCAGCGCAACGCCCAGGCCGGCCACGGCGGCGCGGCGCAGGGCCTGGGCGGTGTTGGCGCCAAAGCGGCCGCTGGCCTGCTGCACCTCGTGCACGGCGCCATCGGGCCCCACCAGACGCCAGGTGCCGCTGCTGCCCGCATGGCTGGCCATGATGGCGTCGTGCCCGGCCAGCTCCGCCAGCGTGGCGGGCATGCCGCGCGCGGCCAGGTAGGCGGGGCTGGCCACCAGGCAGTCGCCCCGGGCCCCGAACAGCTGGCGGCCCACATAGCCCGAATCACCCACCTCCCCGCCGCGAAACGCCACGTCGATGCGCTCGGCAATCAGGTCCGACCGCCCATCGCTGAGCACGAAATCGAGCCGCACGCGCGGGTGCGCGGCCAGGAAGGCGGCGATCCACTCCATGGGAAAGAAGTCGAAGAAATCCGCCGGCACCGCCACGCGCACCGAGCCGGTGGGCTCGTCGCTGCCCAGGCGCAGCTCTTGCCCGGCCTCTTGCAGGCCATCGACGGCACCCGCACAGCGCTCATGGAAGGCCTCGCCCGCGCTGGTGAGGGTGAGCTTGCGGGTGGAGCGCTGCAGCAGGCGCGTGCCCAGCTGCGATTCGAGCTGCTGCACGCGCCGGCTCACGGTGTTGGGCGGCACGCCCAGGCGGCGTGCGGCCTCGGCAAAGCTGCCGCAGCGCACCACCTGCACGAACAGGGCGACGTCATTGAGGTCGAGCGCAGGTGTGGTCACGGATACCTTGCATGGATGGATGAGTGCAATCCCATTGTGCCATCTAGTCAACCAATTGGGTACGCCCTAACCTTCAAGGCATCGGGGTGCACTGCCCCTCCACCACTCCCAGGAAGGACTCCCACCTATGACAATTTCGCAATTGCCCCATATCGGCATCGTGATCGGCTCCACCCGCGAGGGCCGCTTTGCCGATAAGCCGGCGCAGTGGTTCCACGGCATCGCCAGCCAGCGCACCGATGTCTCGGCCGAACTCATCGATCTGCGCGACTACCCCATGCCCTTTTTCGACGAGGCACTGTCGCCTGCCTGGGCACCGGTGAAGAACGAGGCCGCGCAGCGCTGGGCCGCCAAGCTGGCCACGCTGGACGGGCTGGTGGTGATCACCGCCGAGTACAACCACGGCCCCACGGCCGTGCTCAAGAACGCGTTTGACTACGCGTACAAGGAGTTCGCGCGCAAGCCCATCGGCTTTGTGGGCTATGGCGGCGTGGGTGCGGCGCGGGCCGTGGAGCAACTGCGCCTGGTGGCCACCGAGCTGCAGATGGCCCCCGTGCGCAATGCCGTGCACATGGGCATGGTCGAGTTCCTCGGGGTGTGGCAGCAGGGCAAAAGCTTCGAGGACTACCCGCACCTGGCGCAGTCGGCCAAGGGCTTGCTGGACGACATGGCCTGGTGGGCCAAGGCGCTCAAGACCGCAAGGGAGGCTGCATGAACACAGCATTGGCCGAAGCACCGGTTGCCTCTGTGGCAAGCCGTGCCATTGCCTACCGCACGCGCGGCAGCTCACATGGGCCCATCACGCGCCTGGTCAGCCCTGGCGATGTCGGGGAGTGGATCAAGCCCTTTGTCTTTCTGGACCTGTTTGCATCGGACTCGCCTGCGGCCTTTCGCGGCTTTGGCATGCACCCGCATTCGGGCATTGCCACGCTGACCTACCTGATGGCGGGCGATATGTCCTATGAGGACACTACGGGCAAGAGCGGCACATTGCACGCAGGCAGCGTGGAGTGGATGCGCGCGGGCAACGGCGTGTGGCATACCGGTGCGCCCATGGGCGATGCGCCTTCGCTGGGCTTTCAGCTCTGGGTGGCCTTGCCTGCCGCGCTGGAGAATGCGCCTGCGCTGAGCCAGTACCTGGCGCCGCAGCAGATCCCGCAGGCCGGCCCAGCCCGCGTGCTGCTGGGCAGCCATGCTGGGGTGCTGAGCCCCATCGAGGCGCCCTCGCCCATGACCTACCTGGCCGTGCAGCTGCGCAACGGCGAGCACTGGCGCTATGTGCCGCCCGCAGGCCACACGGTGGCCTGGGTGGCGGTGGCAGCGGGCGCGCTGGATGCGGGCGCAGTCGCGGGTAGCGTAGACACCGGCGAGCTTGCGGTGTTCGAGGAGTCGAACGGCGCCATCGACTTCGTGGCCCGGGGCGACACGCATTTCGTGCTGGGCTCGGCCGCCAAGCACCCGCACGAGCTGGTGATGGGCCGCTACTCGGTGCACACCAGCCGGGCCGCGCTGGCACAGGGCGAGGCGGAGATCCGGCGCATCGGCACGCAGCTGCGGCAGGAAAAGCGCCTCGGTTAGAGCTTGGCAGGTGTGCGCCGGCGCAGCGCCACCCAGCGGCACACGCCCGTGGCCACCAGGCCGGTGACCGCGAGCATGGCCGCCATGTGCACTGCCACCGCCGCCAACGCCCACCACAGTGGATCCGCTGCACCGGCGCCCTGCCCCACCGCACCGCTGCCCAGGCACAGCGGTGCCAGCGCCGGCACCAACATGAGCCCCGCGCCGTGCAGCGTGGATGCCAGAAACGCACCCAGCACCAGCCCCACATGCCCGGCCGATGTGCGGGCTTTGCGCGGTGCACGGCGCCACAGGTACACCGCCACAGCTGCGGCCAGCAGGCAGCCTGCTGCGGCCTGCAGCACGCTGCGCGGCAGCGCCCAGCCCCACACCACCGCAGCCACCACCAGTGCCACCGACGCGGCATGGCCGATGGCAATGGGCAGCAGGGCGCGCAGCGGCTGCGCCTTTACCCGATTGCCGCCAGAGCGCAGGCCCCAGGCGGTTGCGCAGGCCCAGCCGGTGGCGGGGTTGAGCCCGTGCAGGGCGCCCGTGCCGGCCATGGCAAGCCAGGGCCACAGCGTGTCCATCCGTGGGCTCCCGGCCTGCGTCAGGCCTGGGCGTGGCAGCAGCCGCCGGCCGTGGCCGCGGCAGCGGGTGCTGCCAGGGGCGATGGCGCGGGCTGGAAGGGCACGGCGCCTTCGTAGCGGTCGTGGTGACGCACCCAGTCCATCGTGTACTCGGGGTTGGGCTCGTTGCGGCCTGTGGGGGTCAGGTCGATCAGGGGGTAGGCGCCCATCATCACCTCGACCCCGCGGCCGTAGGTGGAGTAGGTGTGGAACACGTCCGCACCCTCGCCCGGCTCCTTGTGGAACACGCTGATGCCCGGCGCCTCTTCGGCCGGAAAGCGCTGCACCGTGTAGTTGTAGGGCACCTCGCCACGGGCCACCTGCTCGGTGCTGAAGCTCACGCCGTAGTCGTGGTTGAAGTCGCTGCCGAGCGATGACACCCCGTGAAAGCGCCAGCCCATGCGCTGGCGAAAGCGCTCGATCTGCGCGAGCGGTGCGCGCGAGGCCACCACCAGCGTGATGTCGCGGTGGGCCAGGTGGATGTTCATGCCGTCGATGTGATCGGCCATGTACGAGCAGCTCGGGCAGCCTTGCTCCCAGCCGGGGCCGAACATGAAGTGCTGCACCAGCAGCTGGCGCCGGCCGTCGAACAGGTCGGCCAGCGTGCGCGGGCCGGTGGTGGTGTCGAACAGGTAGGGCTTGTCCACCCGCACCCAGGGCAGCGCGCGGCGCTCAGCGGCGATCTGGTCCTGCTGGCGCGAGAGTTCTTTTTCGCGCAGCAGCAGGGCCTGGCGCGCGGCCAGCCAATCGCTGCGCGGAACGACGGGGTGGTGGAGTGAGGGGTTTTGGATGGCGGTGGTCATGCGGTGCTCCTTTGGGGGTTGTCAAACAGGGCACGCCCATGCGGCGGCTTCAACCGCCGCCTGGGGAAGCGGTTGTTGCACAGGGCGTTGGGTGGGTGGGAGATGGCGGGTGCTGACCACCCGCCGGGCATCAGGCCCGCGCGGTCTTGGGCCGGCGAACCGCGCGAACCTTGCCGCTCTCGCCGCCACCGGCATAGAACAGACCGGCGCCGTCGGATTCGAGCCCGCTCACGCCCATGCCGGCCGGCATTTCCAGGCGCTCGATCACGGCGCCGCTGGCGGGGTCGATGCGGCGGATGTCGCTGGCATCACCCTCCCAGGTGCCGTGCCACAGCTCGCCATCGACCCAGGTCACGCCGGTCACGAAGGCGTTGGATTCGATGGTGCGGCGGATGGCTCCCGTGGCGGGGTCGATCTGGTGGATCTTGCGGTCGCGGTACTGGCCCACCCACAGGCTGCCCTCGGCCCAGGTCAGGCCCGAGTCGGCGCCCTTGCCCGGCGCGGGGATGGAGGCCACCACAGCGCCCGTGGCCGGGTCGATCTTGTCGATGCGCGACTCTGCAATCTGGTACAGGTGCTTGCCGTCGAACGCGGTGCCGGCATCGCAGGGCAGGCCCAGGGTGCGCGTGGTCTCGCCGCTGGCGGGGTCGAAGGCGACCAGGCTGGCGCCTGTGGCGGCCCATACGCGCTGGCCGTCGTGCGTGACGCCGGCCACGGTGCGGGCGCCGGCAAAGGGGCCGTATTCACTAACGATCTCGGCGGGACGGGCGGGGACACCGGTCGGTGCAATGCGGCTGGCGCTGTCGGGGCTGCAGTCGGTGATGGGCATGGTGTGGTCCTTTTCGGTTCGGCCCCGGCTCAGGAGGTCGATGGGTGAACTCTATTCAATCGGCAGCGCAGCGGGGAGTAACAAGATTGGCGTGAATCCTGCCAGGGGCGGTGCCAGCCAGCGCTGAGCACGCGCCTGGCCGATGGAGCGCACGCGGCTTTGCTCCTGCAGCTCGGCCAGGGCGCGCTGCACCGTGCGCTGGCTGTCGCCCAGCGCCAGCGCCAGGGCCGAGGTGGACCACGCCGCACCATCCGCCAGCAGGGCCAGCAGCGAGGCCTGCTCGCCCGCGATGGGCGGCGCCAGCACCACCACCGCGCGCCCGCCATCACGCCCATCCAGGGGCCGCAGCGCAAAGCCGCGCGCCGTGGCCTCGATGCGGGCCCAGGGCTTGACCAGTGCGCGCAGGCGGCCCAGCTCCACGCGCAGCCGGGCGCGGTGGGTGTCGTCGGGGTGCCGGGTGCGAAAGGCGCTGGCGATCAGCGCGTCGCGCTCGGCATCGCCGGGCCAGGCCTGGGCCAGATCGTAGGCGAGAGCGAACAGGATGGGCCGGCGCGCAAGGGACAGCCAGGTGGGGGCGGCACCGCTGCCCTCCTGCGCCCCCACCCATCCCGATCCCAGCCGGTGCCGGCAGGCATCGACCACCAGCACATCCGAGGCCAGCAGCGCCGCGACGTCGTCCAGGCGCAGCAACTGCTCGCGCGCCACGCCGCCGCCATCGCCCTCGCTTGGCAGCAGGCGCCGCGCGGCGGGGCGCTGCAGCGCGGCCAGGGCCTCGTCGACCTCGGCCAGCAGCGCAGGCACGCGGGCGCGCGCTGCCGCTTCGCGCGCCTGGGCCAGCGCATCGCGCGCCGCGGCCACGCGCAGCGAGCGCAGGGCCAGTTCGGCCAGCGTGAGCCCCGCCACCGCCGCCAGCGCGGGCGGCATGCCTGGCTCCTGCAGGTCGATGGTGGCCAGCAGGGCCGCGGCTTCGCCCAGCCGGCCCATCAGCAGCCATTGGCGCGCAGCGATGAGCCTTGCCTGCAGTGCGTTGGCCCGGTCGCCGCGCACCGCCAGCGCCGCCGCAGCGGCCACCAGGGCATGCGGCGGGCCGTTCAGGTCGCGCTGGGCCAGGGCCACCTCGGCTTCGGCCACCACGCAGCGGGCGCGGGCCAGTTCCTCGTGCGCGCCAAACCCCTTGGCCGCGCGGCGCAGCAGCTCGCGCGCCCGGGGGTGCTCGCCCAGCTGCGCCATGGCAATACCGCGCAGCGCCAGCGCAGGCGGGTCATCGCGCAGGGCCACCCGCTGCAGGGCGCCCAGCGCATCGCCGGCGGCAAGCGCACGGGCGGCGGCGGTGATGAGCGAATCCATGGGATGGCAGGCTACACGACTGCGGCACTTGCAATTTGTTTCTTGGGAAACTATATTTCAGCCACAGATAGTTTCCGCAGAAACAAAACATGAAGAAAAACCCATCGCCCCACCCCAGCCCGCTCGAAGCCCACCTGGGCTACTGGCTGCGCTTTGTCTCCAACCAGGTGTCGGCCGGGTTCCAGCAGGCGGTGGAGGCATCGGGCGTGTCCGTCACCGACTGGGTGGCGCTGCGCACACTGTTCGATGCGGACGGTGGCGACAACCCCGCCACCCACGCCACGCTGACCCAGGCCCTGGGCATGACCAAGGGCGCCGTCTCCAAGGTGGTGGCACGGCTGGAGGACAAGGGCCTGGTGGCTCGCGCGGATGCACTGCAGGACGCGCGCAGCCACACCCTGTCGCTCACCCCGGCCGGCCGCGCCCTGGTGCCCGTGCTGGCCGCCAAGGCCGATGCGAACGACGAAAAGTTCTTTGGCCACCTGCCTGCGGCCGAGTGCCAGCGGCTGGCGCGCCTGCTGCAGGAGATGGTGCGCCTGCACCAGTGGCAGGAAGTGCCGCGCAGTTGAATCCGAGACCTCATCCCAGAAAGATGCCCATGAACGAAACGACCATCGCCACCATCGAACGCTGCGCCCAATCATCCGAGGACGGCACGGCCCATTTCGGCGCCATCGTGCTGGCCCTGAGCGAGGCCGGCGTGGAGGCGTATTTTGCCGACTACCGCAGCAACGCGACCACCTACTACGTGCCCAGCGGTGAGACACATGCCGTGGCCCTGCATCCGCCTGCCACGCCCATCGCACAGGGCTTCGACGCGGCAGGCGTGCAGGCCGCCATCCACGGCGCGCAGCGCGGAGAGGTGATGTACCCCGAGTTCCTTGAGCTCTCCCGCGCAGCGGGCTGTGTGGGCTACGTGGTGTGGCTGGCAGGGCGGCATGTGAGCTACTTCGGCCGCAAGGGGGAGGTGCATGTGGAGCGGTTTCCGGACTCCCCCTGAACGCAACCAATACCCTCACGCGGCTGCAATGGCTTCGATCTCCAACAGCCACTCCTCGTCATATATGCCGGCGATGATGACCGTGAGCGCTGGTGCATGGCTCCCCAGCGCGCGCCGCCGCGCATCGCCGTTCTCATCGGCGTATTGCCGCGATGAGAGAAACGTGGCCACCTTCACCAGGTTGGCCACGCCCAGGCCTGCGGCATCGAGCTGGGCCAGGATGTTGGCCCACACCAGGTCGGCCTGCTCGGCGAAGCTCTCGGGCACCCCGCCGGCCCGGTCCACGGGAATCTGCCCGCTGATGACCAGCCAGCGCGTGGCGCCCCGCACGTCCAGGGCCTGGGAGTAGCCACCGGAGGGTCCAGGGGCCAATGGGGAGTTGACGGGGGTGGATTGCATGGGCAGGTCTCCAGAGTGCAGAACAGCTTACGCAGCCTGTGCAGGGGGAGCCATGGGCTGCGAGAAGATATTCACCAAACTTCCATCTGGATCGCGCAGCAAGGCCGAGCGGTTGCCCCAGGGCATCACCGTGGGCGGCATGACGACCTCGGCGCTGGCGTCGCCACGCATGCGCGCCAGTGTGCCGTCCACGTCGGCCACCTCGAATTCCAGGATGGCCGAGTGGTTCGACGCGGCCGTTGCGGCCCCCTGGTTGAACAGCTGCACGAGGCGCTCCTCGGAGATCGCCAGCGTGGCGCCTTCGAGCCGCACTTCCGCAAAGCCATCGGCCAGGCGGGTGGCAGCGGTGCCCGACAGCAGGGTGTAGAACGCGACGAGCGCTTCGAATTGCATGGTGACGAGGAGGACGGATGCAAACTTCATGCGAAGCTCCTTGGGTAAGAAAAGAAAGGAGCGAGGTTAGAAGGAGGTGCTGCCAGGTTCTGGCAGCATGCTGTGCCCGTTTGCCCGAGCCTGCTGGCGCAGGCCTTCAGCAGCGCCTGGTGAAGCGCGAGGTCGAGCCCACAGGCTCACCCCTCGGAGCGCAGGTACTTCGCCAGAAACCCCAGCACCCGGCGCTCATACGCCCCAGGGCCGTAGGCATGCAGATCCACATGCCCAGCCCCCTCTACACGCCAGATCTCCTTGGGCCCGGCCGCCGCATTGAAGAGCCGCTCAGTTTCGGCCCAGGTGGTATGCCTGTCCTGGGCGCCAGAGGCAATGAGCGCGGGCGCCCCAAGGCGGGCGATGCGCTCGATGGGCCGCAGGTCACTGGCCGATACATCGGCGCGCAGCGGCAGCTGCCACAGCAAGGGCCCGGCCAGCACCGCGCCCGCAGGGCCCAGCACCATAGTCAGCCGGTTGGTCACGGCGTCTTCGATGGTGGGGTACATGGATTCGAGCACCACGGCATCCGGCGCGGGGGAAGGCAGTGTCAGCACGGTGGCTGCGGCGCCCAGGGAGACACCGATGACCGCGGTGCGCTCGCCCGGACTTTCGCGCCGCAGAAACTCAAGGGCTGCCTTCACCCCTGCCGCCTCGCGCGCTCCAAAGGTGATGCGGTCGCCAGTGCTCTGGCCGTGCCCAGGCAGATCGATCAGCAAGGCGGCATAGCCCGCCCGATTCAGGAACCTGGCGCGGCCCAGCATCTGAGTGCGGTCGGAGCGAACGCCGTGGAGCAGCAGCACGGCGCCCCGGCCTCGCTGGCCCGGTGCAAACCAGCCAGCCACATGGCCAACTGGAGCGATGTCGATGCGGACCTCGCGCGCCGAAAAATCTTTCGGTGGCGGGCCTATGGTGCGGGTGGCAGGATGGCTGAGCCATTCGCCGGCGCCCAACGCTGCAACGACGAAACCGAGCAACAGCACCAATGCCCACAGGGCAAGTATCCCAACGCGGCGCCCAACCATCACCGGTACGAACAAGTTCTCTGGACGGGCCTCAAGTGACCCCCTCCACCGACACTGCCTCGAACCCCGGCTCCTGCGCAATGAGCCCATGGAAAAACACCAGGCACGGATCGTCGGCAGCCATCTTGGCCTTGCCCAGCACGCGCTCCTTGAGCGAGCGGTGCTTGGTCAGCGACAGTACCCATTCGTGCTTGCCGTCCGCGCTTTCGTTGGCGGCGGCGCCGACCATGTAGGTGCGGCCCTCCCAGCTCACGTGCGCGTACCAGCCCCAGTCCTCGGCATCCGCGTCGGTCATTTCCAGCTGCGCCGGCACGCGCGTGCGCAGCCATTCGAGCAGCGACTGCCCCCGGATGGGGTTGATGGGATTCTCGGGCTCCAGCGAGACGTCGAAGAGCCGGGTGAGGAAGTGGATGGCAGGTTCCATGGATGAACGAATTGGCAAGGGGACGGGCCAAGCACTCTAGGCGAGCGTATCACCCGCGCGTGACCTCTCCAACCGAATTTTGCCCAGACGCGCAGGCCCAGGGCGGACGAACCTGCGTACCATGCGCCCTGCTGCAGAGCCGATCAGGACGACGACAACAACATTGCAGGAGACAAGTGCCACCATGCAGGCCCACCCCACCACGAGCCCGCCCCAGCCACTGACAGCCCCAGCCTTCGCCCATCTGCGCGCGCTGAGCGCCAGCCTGCTGCAACTGGCCAACGTGGCGCGCACCACGCCGCCGCAGGCCATGCTGCAGGAGGCACTCGACATCCTGCGCACCTCCCTGGTCGGGTTCGACACCGCCTGGTGGGGCGAGGTGTCGGCCGGCCATGCCGATGCGCCGCCGCGCAACTGGCTGCATGGCAGCATCGGCCTGGCCAAGGGCTTTGCCACGGAGTGGAATGCGCTGGCCATGGCCGATATGTTCGCCCAGCAGTCCATGGACCGGCTGGGCGTGGTACTGCGCGAGAGCGCCGACGACCTGCCCCCACAGGGCGTGGAGATACCGCCGGACATCGAGGCCTTCTGCCGGCGCCACGGGCTGTACCACTGCATGGCGATCACGGTGGCCATGCCGCGCAGCGGGCTGATGTTCTTCGTGAGCATGTACCGCGGCCCGGGCCAGCCCAACTTCACGGACCAGGAGGCGGCGCTGTTCGGCGAGTTCGTGCCGCACCTGCTGGGCCACTGGCAGCACCGGCTGGAGCAATTGCAGACGGCGCCCGCAGGCAACGGCCCGTGGGACAGCTATGCGCTGGCCGATGGCGCGGGCCAACTGCTCTTCGTGGGCCTGCGCGTGGGGCTGGCGTTGCAGGCAGCCTACCCGGACTGGTCGGGCACCGCCCTGCCCCCGGCACTGCTGGCGGCACTGCCGGCCACGCTGCCGGGCAGCCTGCTGGTCGGCAAGGCCTGCCGGCTGCGGCTTGAGGCTTGCGGCCCGCTGCTGGCGATCAGCATGCCATCACCGCACGCCAGCAAGCCGCCGCTGGCCCCGCGCGAGCTGAGCGCCGCCACGCTGTACGCGCATGGCCATTCGTACAAGGACATTGCTGCCACCTTGGGCCTGACACCGGCCACGGTGCGCACCTACCTGCGCAGTGCCTATGCGCAGTTGGGGGTGCGCAACAAGGTGGAACTGGTGGCCGCACTCCGGCGGCAATAGGCCGCGCGGCTGGCCGGGTGTTTTCCCTGTCCCTCTGCATTTGCAGAGGCGTCAAAACACCCCCCCGTCCCTATCGTTGCGCCCGGAGCCTCAAGGCTTCGGAAGAACCAAGCAACAACAGGAGACGCATTCCATGCTTTCAACCCCACCGTCCGCAGGCTCGGCCCTGCTCGCGGCCACCATGGGCACCCTGGCCGCACTGGCCCTCACCGCCTGCGGCGGCAGCGACACCAGCGCCCCCGCTGCCAGCCAGCCGCTGGCCCAGGCCTGCCCGACCTACCGCATGGCCACCCTGCCCCATGGCGCGACCATCACCCGCACGGAGCTGCGCGCGGCCGAGGGCCTGCTGCCCGAGGTGTGCATCGTGCGCGGCGAGATCGTCTCGTCGCCCCAGTCCACCATCCACTGGGCGGTGGAGCTGCCCGCGGGCGCGGTGTGGAACGGCAAGACGCTGACCGTGGGCGGTGGTGCATTCGATGGCTTCATCCCTACCGACGACCCGTGGTACCAGCACATCATCGGCGCATCGGCCCACACGTATGTGAAGATGAGCTCCGACTCGGGCCACCTGGCGCCCGGCTTTGCCTGGGGCGCGAGCGACGTGGCGCTGCGCAACCATGCCTTCGACGCCAACCACTTCGTGCTGGAGGTGGGCACGGCTATTGCCGCCGACTTCTATGGCAAGCGCCCTGCGCGCCGCTACCACATCGGCCACTCCAACGGCGGGCGTTCGGCCCTCGCCGCCACGCAGAACTACCCCAAGGACTACGACGGCGTGGTGGCCATGGAGCCCGCCATCAGCCAGCAGGCGCACCAGACCAACCTGGGGCCCACGCTGCTGCGCCACGTTTTCTCCAAACCCGAGAATTGGATGAGCCCTGCCAAGATCGCGCTGTACGCCAAGGCCGAGACGCAGGCATGCGACGGGCTCGATGGCCTCAAGGACGGCATCATCGGCAATGTGGCAGCCTGCAACTACGTGCCCACAGACCTGCTGTGCAAGGGCTCCGACAACGACAGCTGCCTGACCGCCGGGCAGATCGAATCGGTGCGCCTGATCTACGCCAACAAGGACGTGCCCGTGACCCTGTCGCAAGGCGCGCGCGGCTACCCAGGCTATGGGCGCGGCGGTGCCGCCACATCCGACTGGGAGGCCTATGTGTTCGGCCCCAGCTTCGAGGCGCGCGACTCGTTCAACTACATGGCTGCACTGGCCGCAGCACGGCTGGTGGAGGGCAACCCCGCTGCCGACCTGCTCCAGCACGACCCCACCCGGTACCAGGCCCCGTACCTGCGCCTGGCGAACCTGATCGACGCGACCAACCCCGACCTCTCGGCCTTTGCCGACAACGGTGGCAAGCTGCTGATCTGGTACGGCATGGGCGATGCCTGCGTGTCGGTGTACCGCACGGCGGACTACCTGGACAGCTTGCGCCAGCGCCTGGGTGCCAGCAAGGTGCAGGGCTTTGCGCGCATGCTGACCTCGCCCTCCAACGGCCACAACCTCGACGGCCCGGGCACCGACCCGGTGAGCATCGACCTGCTGGCCGCCATAGACGCCTGGGTGGAGCGCGGCAGCGCGCCCGACAAACTGGTGGCCACCCGCTACGAACCCGCCGATCCGCGCGCCGGCCAGCAGACCCCGGTGCTGCAGCGCCCGGTGTGCGAGTACCCGAAGTTCCCGCGCTATGACGGCAAGGGCGACCCGGCGAAGGCGGAGAGCTTCAGCTGCTCGGCGGTGTGATACCGGCGGAGGTCAGTAACTCGCGCGCAGCGTCACGCTCGCATTGCGCGGCTCGCCGAAGAAGTTGCTGCGGCCCGTGGTGTACACGCGCTGCCAGTAGACCTTGTCGGTGAGGTTGTTGAGGTTGAGCGCCACAGTCCAGCGCGGATCGATGCGGTAGCTGATGGCGGCGTTCACCACGCCGAAGCCGGGGCGGTGGGTGTTGGTGGTGGCGTTGCCGCCGCTGGCACTGCTGTAGGCGTTGACGCCTGCGCCGACACTCAGGCCGTCGAGCAGGCCGTCGTTGAAGCGGTACTGCGACCACAGCTTGACGCTGTGGTGCGGCGTGAGCGCGTTGAGCGGCAGGCCGCCGCTCGATGTGTCGCGCACGTAGCGGTTCTCGTTGTAGGCGTAGCCGGCGTAGACATTCCACTGCTTGGTGATGCGGCCCGAGGCTTCGAGCTCCACGCCCTTGCTTTCCACCTCGCCCTGGGCGATGGAGAAGCCGGTGTTGACCGGGTCGGCCTGGGCGCGGTTGACCTCGCGGATGCGGTAGACGGCAGCACTGGTGGTGAGGGCACGGTCGAAGAACTCGCCCTTGACGCCCACTTCGAGCTGCTTACCGACGATGGGGTCGATCACGCCGCCGCCAAAGGCCAGCTGCGTCTGCGGCGTGAAGGCGTCGCTGTAGCTCACATAGCCCGAGACCTGCGGGGTGAACGCATAGGTCAACCCGGCATAGGGGCTGAGCTTGTGGTCCACCTGGCTGGTGGTCCAGGCGCCGGTGGTGGGCAGCAGGTTGCGGCTTCGCGTGTCGTACCAGCTCACGCGGGCGCCGAGCACCACCGTGAGCGGGTCGGCCAGGCGCAGGCGGGTCTGGCCGTACAGGCCGTACTGCGAGGTTTCGGACTGCGCGCGCGCCGTGGCCGGGCGGTCGGGGTACGGCACGGCCGAGTGGTCGGGCGCATACACGTCCTGCACGTAGTAGTTGGCATAGCGGCCCGAGGTGGAGGCATTGGTGTTGCGGCGCCAGTCTGCCCCCACCACCACATCGTGCTTGCGACCCAGGGCGTTGAAGCTGCCGGTGAGGTTGGCGTCCAGCACGTTCTGCTCGATGCGCGTCTGGTTGAACCACAGCATCAGGCTGGTGCGGCCGTTGGTGGGCGTGACCTGGCCGTTGGGCAGGTACAGGTAGTTGGTGGCCTGGTCGTTGCGGTAGCCGCTCCAGTGCAGGCGGGCGCGCCAGTCGTCGTTGAAGCGGTGCGTGAGTTCGGCGTACACGTACTTCTCGTCCTGCTCGGAGCGGTTCCAGTCCGCGCCCAGCCAGGTGGAGCGCGGCACATCGAGCAGCGCGCCGGTGGTGTACGAAGGCAGGCCGCCGGTGAGCCAACCGTCGACTTTCTGCGCGTGCGCGCCGACCAGCAGGCTGGTGGTGGGCGCAAGCTTGAAGTCGAGCGAGCCGGCAATCGCATAGCGGTCGCGCTGGGCGCCGCTCTGGTAGGTGCCGCCCTCCTGCTTGGCGGCCGAAAGGCGGCCCAGGATGGTGCCGGCCTGGTTGAGCGGGCCGGTCACGTCGACCTCGGCACGCTTGGTGGACCATGAGCCGAGCTGCACTGCACCCCGCGCCTGGAAGGTATCTTGCGGGCGCTTGCGCACCAGGTTGACGGCACCGCCGGAGCTGGAGACGCCGCTGAACAGCGCGGAAGGGCCGCGCAGCAGCTCCACCCGGTCGAACAGCACGGAGTCCCACGCGGATGCCGTGCCGGGCGCGGGAACGCCGTCGATCATGTAGTTGTTGATGGCGAAACCGCGCGACGAGTAAGAGGCCGATTCGCTGTCGAAGCGCTCGGACACATAGCCCACGGTCTGCTCCAGCACTTCTTCCACATTGCGCATGTTCTGGTCTTCCATGCGCTGCTGGGTGACCACGCTGATGGACTGGGGGATCTCCTTGAGTTCGGCCGCCGCCTTGCCCACCGTGGCCTGGGTGCTGTTGTAGCGCTCGGTGCCTTCGGTGCTGGTGCGGTCCTGCTGGGCGCGCACCATGACGGGGGGAAGGTTGGTGCTGCGGGTTCCGCTGGCACTTGCGGCAGGCGCCTTGACGTCCGTGTTTGCGGTGGTGGATTCCACGCTTTGCGCGCGGGCAGCGGTGGCGCTGGCGAGGGCCATGACGGCCAGCGCCACGGGCGCGAAGGACAAGGGGGATCGGGACATCATCGAAGGCCTGTGTACGAAAGAGGTGGAGGAATGCACGCCCCCATCTACACGGCAACACTTCGCGCATGAATGCACGGCAGCGCGCGCATGCAGGCCGCTGCACGCAATGGCAGCAACGCGGGGCGGTCGATGGGGGAGCGGGATTGGCTGGCTGGTGCGCAGGTGGATCGCAGCTGGTGCGAACCACCGGACGACCGCGAAGGGCCACCCGGCACTGGCTGACAACACGAATACGGCAATAACCGTAACGAGAATCAGTTCTATTTTAGAAGCATTTCAGAGGCATGCCGACAACCTTGGACCACAAACGGGCATTCGCGCAACACCGGCTTTCACCCATGCCGAGGGCGTTGCGACACCACCCACTGATGGGCACGGCATGTGCCGATTCTGTGCATTGCTTCACGACTGGCGGCATGCATACGCCGCGCAAGGCCGGCCTGCCGCCGAACGCCAACACAATCGCACCTGCCAAGCGCTTCACAACAACAACCAGGCCCTTTTCTTGAAAAAATCCCCTGCACTCAAAGCCCTCCTCGTGGTCCTCATCGGCGTTGCGGCCATCACGCTCTTCGTCGGCAAACGCTGGTACGACTATGTCAGCAAGGCCAAGTCGCCCTATGAGGAGATCGGCATCGAACTCAATTCCCGCGCGCCGGGGCCACTGAACCGCTGGGGCTGCGCGCAGCTGCAGGAGCGGTTTGCCAAGTCCATTCCGCCCTACGGTTGCGCCGCTGGCGACGGCCGGCAGTGGAAGTGATGCGCGCTGCCGCCGAGAACCCCTTGCGCCCCCTCTTCCCTCCCTTGAAACGAGTCACCGTGTTCACCAAAATTCTGGCAGCCTCGGCTGTCCTGGCAGCCTTCACCCTGGGTGCCGCAGGCACTGCCCACGCCCAGAGCTACAAGCTCAACATGCCGCTGCCCGAGGACACCGATACCGTTCTGCGGGACATCACCGTCACGCCCAAGGGCACCACGGTGACCATCGTGGTGGGAAACACCACAGACGAAATCGGTGAGGCGTGCATCCACCCCAACCACCGCCCCGAAGCGTTCACGATCAAGGACCTGGACAGCGGACTGGTGCTCAAGCAACGGGGCGTTACGGGGATCAGGTCGTGCGCGCGAGGGATGGACACCATCCGGCCGGGCAAGCGCAAGATCGTGAAGGTGCAGTTCGAGGCCCTGCCGGCCACCGCGCGCCGGCTGCAGGTGGGCGAGAACAACTGCAAGCAGAAGGAAGACGACGACATGCACTACTACTGCTTTGCCGAAGTCGTGCTGAAAAGCCCGAAGTAATTCGCGATAGCCGGCCAGGCGACCGGCATTGGTGGCTGCAGCCCGGGCAGGCCACCCTTCATTTTTCGCGGCATCCGTGCCAAATTTCACACACCGGTGCTGCCGTTCCAAGTGTTACTTGTTGGCGCGACCACAGCGCGTGCGCGTCTAGATAATCCCCCGCCATGGAGTGAGGAAAAGGGGCACGCTGCGAGCGCACCCCTGGGCTCCATGCTGGACCGAAAAAGCACACACAACCCATCGCGTATCTCTATGAAAATCTCTTCTGCCCTGCGCCTGGGCCTGGCCAAATACCTGGCCTATTCGCTGCTCGCGCTGCTGTTGATCCCACTGGCCGCCTACCTGTTCACAGGGTACGCCCAGCGCGACGAGGACACCCGGTTCATCGCCCGCATCAGCCAGCGCATCGATGCCGAGAAGGCCATGCCCGCAGCCGAGAAGCAGGTGCAGAAAGACTTCTACCGCACCAACCCGCCGTCCACCATCTGCACCAACCAGGACCCCGAGGTGGCGGACTACCGCGAGGCCATGTGCGAGACCTATGGCGAGCTGTGGCAGTTCAACCTGGTGCGCAAGCTGTCGCTGTGGAGCATGGTGGCCGGCGTGGTGCTGCTGGTGGCCGTGCTGGCCCTCGGTGCCCTGGCCTTCGTCAACCGCAGGCTGCAGTACACCAGCTTCGTCACCGGCTGGCACCTGACCACCTGGGCCAGCGCCACCTCGCTGGTGGTGCAGGGGGCGCTGGCGGTGTGGCTGTCGTTCTGGGTGACGGCGTTCTTCATGCACAAGTACTGGCCCAAACTCATCATCCTGGTAGGCATCCTGGTCGCGTGCGGGGTGTTCATGGCGGTGGTGGGCATCTTCAAGCGGGTGCAGCTGAACAACGGCGTCGATGGCGAGTTGCTCACCGAGGCCGATGCCCCCCTGCTGTGGGCGCGCATCCGCCACATGGCCGAGCGTTTGAAGACCGAGCCGCCGCGCAACATCGTGGCCGGCATCGACGCCAATTTCTTCGTGACCGAGGCGCCCCTCACCGTGGGCAACCAGCAACTCACCGGGCGCACGCTGTTCGTCAGCATCCCCCTGCTGCGCCTGCTCGACCAGGCAGAAGCCGATGCCGTGCTGGGCCATGAGTTGGCGCACTTGCGCGGCGGCGATACCCAGAGCAGTGCACTGCTGGGCCCCAAGATCAGCCAGTACGACCACTACCGCCACGCCATGCGCGAGGGCGGGCTGACGGCCGTGTTCCTGCCCCTGATCGATCTGTACCGCACCATTTTCGAGGTGGCGCTGGCGCGCGAAAGCCGCGCACGCGAGTTTGAGGCCGACCGCACTGCCGCCCAGCTCATTTCGCCCGATGCGATTGCACAATCACTGGTGAAGATCGCCGCCTATGCGCGGTACCGCTCCAAGATCGAGAGCGAGCTCTTCGGCCAGAACCGCAAGCACGACGCCGCCGCGCTGGGCATTGCCAGCTATGTGGCCCAAGGGCTGCCACCCTATGCCGCATCGGCCGATTTCCTCTCGGAGATGAGGACGGCCAACGTGCCCCACCCCTTCGACTCGCACCCCGCCATGCCCGAGCGCATGCGCTCCGTGGGCGTGGCGCTGGCCGAGAGCGACTACGGCGCCATCGTCGTGCGCGTGCCGGCCACCACCTGGGCGCAGCAGATCCTCACGGCCGATGCCATCGAGCAGCGCATGTGGGGCGCGTACGAGCAGGCCTTTGCAGCAGAGCACGAACGCAGCCTGGCCTACCGCTACGAGCCCGCCAACGACGAAGAGCGCGCACTGGTGCTGCAGTATTTTCCGCCGGTGCAGTACGCCTTGAAGGGCAGCGACACGGTGACGGTGAGCATCGAAGGCATCGCCACCTCGGCCGATGGCGCGACGGTGGCCTGGGACGCCATCAAGGCGCTGGAATTCAAGGAGAGCACCTGGGGCAATGCCCTGATCGTCACCCACCCCGAAAAAGCCATGATCGGGGCCAAGACAAGCAAGATCAAGCTCGGCGGCCTGAAGAAGGAGAAGGACGCCTTCAACGCCAAGGTTGGCCACTACTGGCAACGCCACCAGATCATG
Organism: Acidovorax sp. LjRoot66; assembly: GCF_964253305.1. Classification (NCBI taxonomy): domain Bacteria; kingdom Pseudomonadati; phylum Pseudomonadota; class Betaproteobacteria; order Burkholderiales; family Comamonadaceae; genus Acidovorax; species Acidovorax sp. LjRoot66. The sequence goes on along the minus strand of NZ_CAXUQU020000001.1, from coordinate 3,570,017 downwards.
CGGGCGCAGCAGCAGGAAGCCTGAGCCCAGCCCGCCATGCCGGGCGGGCCGCCATGCTCAATCGGAGATTCGCACCCCCTGCACCTGCGCGCCCAGCTTCAGGTACAGCAGGCCATCCGAACCCATCCACCACGGCCCGGCCTGCGGCGGCACCTGGGCCGCGCTGCCGGTGAGCAGCACCCACTGCGGCACCAGGCGCCATGCCTGGCCGGCCAGGGTCAGGGTGAGCACGCCCGTGCTGCTGCCCGCCTGCACCGACAGCACCGCACCCGGCAGCGCCGTGGTGAAAATGCTGCTGGCCTGGGTGGCGTTGAGCAGCGCGGGCAGCAGCCACTGCCGTGCGCCCTGCCCTGTCTGCAGGTAGATGCGGCCTTGCTCGTCCACACCGATCTGCGGCGTGCCTGGGGCCGTTCCGCTGCCCGTCCAGTCCGGCCGCAGCACATAGGTCTGCCCGCCGGTGCGCAGCTGCAGCACGCCTTCGGCGCCGAGCTTCAACGTGACATCGGGCAAGGCTGATGTCACGGCACCCGCAAGGCCAGCGAGGTCGGCCACGGCGGGGGCGAACTGCACCACCACGCCGCCGCGCACCCAGCTCAACAGGCCCAGCGGGGTGAAGCCCATGCCGTCGGGCAGGCGCGCGTCGATGGTGATGGGCTGGGTGGGCAGCAGCTGGAAGACCTGGCCGCCATCGCGCACGAGGAACACGCCCGAGGGCGCCACCTCCAGCCCCTGGGCCATGTTGGCGCCCGAGAGGCGGGCGAGCGGGCCGTTCAAGCGTGCGAAGGCCTTGTTGTCCACCGTGATGGATGCCGGCAGGTTGGCAAACGCCATGGAGTCACCGGCTTGGTTGGTTTCGCCCTTGAGCGAGCCCAGGGTGATGGCGACCACGGCCCCCTGGTCGTTGACCTGCAGGCGCTCGCCAGCCTGCAGGCCCATGCTGCCCACGGCAGGCAGGCTGCCTGTGGGGGCGGTGAGCGAGCCCACCTGCACGGCCACGGCCAGCGGCTGGGCTTCGACGAGGGTGCCTGCACTGCCTGCGCTCAGCAGCACCGGCCCGGCCAGCACCATGGGCTGGCCCACGGCGCTGGATGCCATGGAGGCCCAGCCTTCCAGCACCACCAGCACCAACACGCTTTGCCCATTGACCTCGGCAATGCGCAGTTGCGTGCCAGGCAGTGCCTGCACGGTGAGCGGCTGGCCGTTGACGATGACCTGCAGTGTGGTGGGCGTGGTGCCCGTGCCGGGCAGCACGATGGTGCCGCCGCCCGCGCCCGGGCCCACCACCACGGGCAGGGATGGGTTGGTGATGGTGGTCGTGCTGCCGGGGGTGTTGATGGTTGTTGAGGTCGGTCCGGGGTCTTCGGCGGGCGGGGCGACGACGACCGGTGCGGTGGGCGTGACAGGCGCACTGGCAAGCGATGGCAGGCTGTCGCCCACGGCGTTCGTCGCCTTCACGGTGAAGGTGTAGGGTGTGCCGTTGGTCAGGGTTGCGATGGTGCAAGTGCGGGGCGCGGCTGCGGCCACCGTGCAGGTACCGCCGGGGGTGCCGGTGACGGTGTAGCCAGTGATGGGGCTGCCGCCATTGCTGGCCGGGGCTGTCCAGGTCACGGTGGCCTGGGCATTGCCTGCCGTTGCGGCGGTAGCTGTCGGGGCGTCCGGCAGGGTCATGGGGGTACCGCTTGCCGTTGCCGGGCCGCTGGTTCCGGCTTCGTTGCGCGCGACCAGGCTGAAGGTGTAAGCCGTGCCGTTGAGCAGGCCGGGCACGGTGCAGGTGGTTGCGGTGGTGGAACAGACGGCGGTGGACCCACCACCCGTGGTGTCGGTCACCTCGTAGTGGGGCCAGCCGCCCCCACCGGGCGACCAGGAAAGGGCCAGCGCGGAGTTGCCCGCCGCAGCCACGAAGCTGGTGGGCGAAGCCGGTGCAGCAAGTTGCCGCTGCACCGCGCCCACGTCGCAGCTGCCGCTGGTGGGGCGCGGCGCGCCGCGCTGGTCCACGGCCGACGCGCTGCATGAGCCCGCCACGCTCAACGCCGGGCTGCCAAGGCCGGGCATCATCGTATTGGTGGAGCCTGCGTTGAATGCCAAAAGGCCCAACTGCGGGTCCAGGTTTTGAGCGCCGGTGCAAGTCACGCCGGCCGGGCAGCTTCCCTCCACAATGCCGCCGTCCACCGAGATATTCCCTCCGTTGACAAAGAACTGCGAACCGGTCGCCGCAGTATTGCCCCACACAATGGAAGACTTCACGTAGATGGTACTGCTGGTGATGTGCAACGCCCCTCCGGAAGTGGAGGAGTTACCCACCAAGGTGGATTGGGTCATGGTGACGACACTGGTTCCTCCACCGTCCGAATAGCTTGCAATGGCACCGCCCTTGGCGGACCCTGTTGTCGCTGAGTTGCCATTGAATGTGGACTGCGAAATGAGCGTTGCCGCGTGTCCCAAATTGCCCAGCAGAAAGACGGCGCCGCCGAAGCTGGCCGGCCCTGATACGGCATTTGCGTCAAACGACGACTGCGCAATTTCTGGATTGGCGGTGCTTGCCGACCCCGCCCAGACAAACACGGCCCCACCTCCGTTGATGGCCGTGTTGCCCGTGAATGTGGATTGCAGGATGAGAGGGCTGCTCACCCCGCCGGAGCCGGCCATGCTTGCCAGCGCCCCACCCGAGTGAACGGACGAATTGCCGCTGAACAGCACATTGGACAGGGTCGGGCTGCATACCCTGCCGCTACCAACAGCACTGCAAAGAAGACCGCCACCTTGTGACTCGGAATACTGGCCGATTGAGAAAACGTTTCCGTCGACAATGCTCAGCCCGTCTACCACCGTATCGCTTCGTTGATGGACTCCGTTGCCTGCGGCACCGATGACCACGACGTGGCGGCTGTTGTCCGTGTTGTCCCCAGCAACACCAATATCGCCCGACAGCACTGTCAGCCGGTTGTCGCTGCTGCGCTGCGACAGTGAGGTTTCACCCCCCGCAAATCCTCCATAAAGCTTCAGCGGGCGATTGATCGCAAAACTGATGCTGCGATCCACCGTAAGGGTAGGCAGGTAGGTGCCCTGGCTGGCCCAGATCTCGTCGCAGTTGGCATCCGCCAGCGCGGACTGCAACGGCGCAGCGGCGGCCCAGGTGCTGCCGTCGCCCGTGCCAGCAGGTGACACCCGGCATATCGCTGCATTGGCAGCGCCCGCAGCAGACATCACCAACGCCAGCAACCCCAGCGCGCGCATGCTGCGGCTTAGGCGCGCTGATGGGTTCAGGGGACATGCACAGGCGAGGGATGTGGTCATGGGCAACAGGCGTCTGGTGAAAGCAAAACGATTGCAGACAGCGCCTCCCAAGCGGTACGGTCGTCGAAGCCAGCGCGTGCGATGCAATACAGCAGGCATGCTAGGCCCTTCAATCCGTTTTGTATGTCCTCTAATTAGATGACAAATGCGGTTTTTTTGAGGGCCCGGGCACAGGCTTCACGCGTGGCCGAGGGCCTGCTGGTGACACCGTAACCGGACCCGCAGAGACTGGCTTCAAGGCAGCGAAGCCTGCGCGCGCCGCAGCAGAAGCAGGGCCTGGGTGCCGTTGCCACCGCTGTTGCCGTATCCGGCCAGGGTGCTGCCGGGCGTGGGGTCGGCGTTGATCACGCCCACGCAGTCGGGGCCGGCCGCGCAGCCGCCTTGCAGGATGCTGGCCTGCACGCTGGTCTTGCCGCTGTAGGTGGTGTCCAGCTGCACGCCATGCACGGAGGTGTTGCCCCAGATGACCGAGGACACCACTGCGACCTGACCGCCGCCGCCCGCGAAGTTGAGCGAGGACAGCGCGCCGCCGTAGCCGTCGGACGCATTGCCGATCAGCGTGGACTGGCTGAGCAGGGGGCGGCTCACACCGCTGCTGCCGCTGGACACGCTGGCCAGGGCACCGCCGAAGTCGCCGGCCCAGTTGCTGCTGAAGGTGGACTGCGTGATGCGCGGGCTGCTGGTGCCGGCGTTGCCGTGGCTGGCGATGGCGCCGCCGTAGCGGCCCGACGCGTTGCCGATGAAGGTGGACTGTGCGATGGCGGGGTTGCTGGTGCCGCCCTGGCCCACGCTGGCGATGGCACCGCCGTAGCCGTCCACCGCATTGCCGATGAAGGTGGACTGGGTGATGCCGGGGCTGCTGGCACCGCCGGCCGCGCCGAGCGAGTAGACGGCGCCACCATCGTCGCGCGCCCAGTTGCCGCGGAAGCTGACGTTGGCGATGCTGGGGCTGCACACGCTGCCCTGGCCCGCGCCGTTGCAGTACAGGCCGCCGCCGCTGGCATGGCTGGCGCCGTCGGCACGCCCGTGCACGATGCTCAGCCCGTCGATCACCGTGTCCGCAGGCTGGTAGATGCCGGCCACCGATGCAGCCCTGGCGCCTGCGCCCAGGCCGCCGATGACCACCACATGGTGGCTGTTGTCGGCGCTGACCACCGGCGTGCCGATGTCGCCCGAAAGCACGGTGAGGCGGCTGTCGGCGCTACGCTGGGCCAGCGCGGTCTCGGTGCCGGCAAAGCCGCCGTAGAGCTTGACGGGGCGGTTGATGGCGAATGCGATGGAGCGGTCTGCGCCCTCGGTGGGCTTGTAGGTGCCCTGCTGGATCCAGATTTCGCTGCATGTCGGCCTGGCCAGGGCCGAGTGCAGCAAGGTGGCCGCGGCCCAGGTGCGGCCGTCGCCGGCCTCGGTGCCGGTGCTGCTGACGCGGCACACGGCGGCATGGGCCGATGCACCGGCGGTGAGCAGCAGCATGCAGCCCATGGCAGCGACGGTGCGGCGGGCGGTGAAGGTGGTGCCGGCGGCGGCGGTGGCGGCAATTGAACGGTGGTGTGTCATGGCGAAAATCCCCAATTGAAATTGAACAGGCAGCGCATCGCCCGCCGCGCCTTGTTACGCAGCTATAGAAATAAGAGCTATTGGGTAATGCAGCGGCGATGCTAGGCCTTTCGCACGCGCTTGTATGTCCCCCAACTAGATGACATTTGCCGATTTTTTTTGGGCCCCGCAGGCACCGCCGCTGCGGTGTGGATCCGCAAGCGGAGTGCGGCTTTGGGCTACGGGACTACGCGGGGCCAGGCACCTGGCGAGAAGGCTGCTGCAGGGGCAGCGACAGGCAAAAGACATTGCCTGCGCCAGCCCCGTCCTGCGCACCGCTGCCGGCAGTCCACGTGCACTGCGCACCGATGGCCTGCACGCGCGAGCGCACGTTGCCCAGCCCTTTGCCCCGGCCCGGCACGGTACTGCCCGGCGGCGGGGTGGCGGACGGTGGGCTGAAGGGCTGGCCATCGTCACGCACCAGCACCTGCACGCCCGTGGCGTCCGAGGTGGTGGAGATGCCGATGGACTGCGCACCGCTGTGCTTGATGATGTTGGTCAGCACCTCCTGCAGGATGCGCAGCACGTGCAGGGCGCTCTTGGGGTCGAGCCATTCCAGCGCGGGCACATCCTGCACACCCCAGCGCAGCGTGAGGCCTGCGGCCTGCAGGCGCGGCCCCAGCCGAAAGCGCAGCGCGGCCAGCAGGCTGAGCAGGTCGGCGCCGCTGTGGTCCAGCGAATCGATGGAGAGCTTGAGGTCATCGATGCACTCCTTGAGCACGCGCGCCATGTCGCCCTCGTGCAGGCGCCCGCCTTCGGCCATGCGCAACGCGCTGATCAGCGACGAGCCGATGCCGTCGTGCATGTCCTGCATCATGCGCTGGCGCTCGGCATCCAGTGCGCGCTGGCGCTCCAGCTGGTTCACTTGCGCGTAGGTGGCGGCCAGTTGGGCCTCGCGCTCGGCCAGGCGGCTTTCCAGCCCGGCGTTCAGCGTCTCGACCTCGCGCAACGCGCCGGTGTAGCGCAGGAACACAATGACCAGGAAGATCGCGAACACGCCGATGGAGGCGTAGGGCCCCAGGTACAGCCCTTCGATGGACACGCGGTAGCTGGCCATCAGCGTGTCGTAGATGGATGCGGGCACCGTGAGCGAGACCCACAGGCTGAGCACCATGGCCCAGGGCGAGCGGTTGACCCACGACGCCCACATGCCCGAGGCCGCCACGATCAGCGTGACCCCGACGATGCACAGGTAGATGACGGGCAGCACGGTCTCCACCTTGAGCGGAAGCCACGGCAGCGTGACCACCGAAACGGCAGTGACGAGGGCGATGATGGTGCGCTCCACCCGCGGCATGCGCAGGCCGTGCACCCGCACTGTGAACAGGAACACGCACACCAGCGACCAGCCCAGGGAATTGGCCGTGAGCCAGCCGAACCAGTCGTCGGAAATCGGCAGCGGCACGTCGCCCATGGTGAACTGCACCATGCGCAGCGCGTTGGCTACCGACGTGGCGAAGAACAGCACGTACATCACCTCGCTGCGGCGCACGCACCACACGGCAAAGGCAAAGATGCCGATGACCACGAAGGCGCCCGCCGCCATGGCGGTGAAGTCGGCCTGCAGCCAGCTGCGCACCTGGTAGCGCCACAGCAGCTCGCCCTCGCCGCCCACCCAGGCGGTGGAAATGGCGCCGCCCACGCCCTGCTGGCTGGCCATGCGCACCAGCACCGTGGCCGGTGCAGGCGCACCCTGCGCATCGGCCAGCGGCACCCACAGGGGCCGGTTGAAACTGTTCCACACCCGGCTGCCGCGCGAGCGGTGTACCAGCTGGCCATCGGCATACACGGCAATGCCGCCGATGGTCTGCCAGCGCGGCAAATACAGGAAGGTGCCGTCGGCCGGCGCGGCGCCGGCAGGCACCTGCAGCCGGTACCACACCACCTGGGGCAGCGCGGTTGCCGTGTCGCTCGATTCGGCCATGCTGCGCGGGCGGCTGTGGGGCAAGGCCACGTCCTCCCAGGGTACGCTGCCGTGGAGCACCTCGGGCGGCGGCGCGGCGGGGGCCTGCCAGCCGGCACCCGCAGGCTCGGGCCAGAAGCCTGCCTGCCTGAGGTGGCTGGCGCCAGCGCCCTCTTGGGTGGCCGGCTGTTGTGCCTGCGCGCCCGCCACCGCCATGGCCACGAGTGCGGCCGAAGCCAGCCACAGCAGCACCAGCCAGCGCAGGGAGGGTGAAGGCGAATGCCGGCGAGAGGACGGCCGGCGCATCCGTGTGTCAGTCGGCCAGAAGGCCATGGCGGCGCGCAACGTCGATGGCGCCGGCCCGCGAACGGACCTGCAGCTTGGCGTAGATGCGCCGCACGAAGGTACGCACGGTGGAGGTGGAGACACCGAGCGTGGCGGCCGCCTCTTCGGTGTTGAAGCCCTTGCTCACCAGTTGCAGCACGGCGCGCTCGCGCACCGACAAGGCCACCTCGTGGGATGGCAGGCCGGGCTCGCCCAGTGCCAGCGCGCCCGCCCTGGCATCGGCCGGCGGGGCCGCCTGCGCCACCAGCGAGGGCGGCAGCGGCAGCACCATCGCCCGCGCCAGGATCTTGCGCGCCACCATGGGGCTGATGGGGCTGCCCCCGGCATGCACGCTGCGGATCTCGTCAACCAGGCCCGGCGCACTGCTGTCCTTGAGCAGGTAGCCCGTGGCACCCGCCTCGATGGAGGGCAGCACATGCGCCTCGTCGCCGAAGATGGTGCTGACCAGCACGTTGCAGTCCGGCCACCGGGCACGCGCGGCGACGATCACGTCCAGGCCCGAGCCATCGGGCAGGCCCAGGTCCACCAGCAGCACATCCACCGCGTGCAGGGGCAGCAGCGCGAGCGCCTCGGCGCGGTTGGTGGCCACCAGCACCAGCTGCATGTCGGGCTGGGCCGTGATGTGCTCGGCAAAGGCCTCGCGTTCTTCGGGCTCGTCTTCCACCACGCCCACGCGAATGCGGTGGCCCGCGCCCAGCCAGCCGCAGGCGGCGGCAGGGGGTGCAGGCGCGTCGACGACGCCCATGGAGGAATTGCTGAATGGAGCCACGCGGCGGATTATGACGAGGTGCGGCCCGCTTGTACCTCATTCAATTGCACTAGAAACAACGTTGCAGTGCGGTTGGGCCTCCCTGCCCGCGCCAAGGGTGCGCCCGCTGCACGCGCTTGCGGCGGTGCGCGCGCCGCCCTTGACTCAGGCCATTGCCATCGCAGGCTGGCGGGCGGGCTGTTGCTGCATCAGTTGCTCATCGACCCAGCAGCCGTATTCGGCCGAGGCCTGCACCGGCTGCACCACCAACTGGGGCAGTGTGTAGGGGTGCTGTTTGCGCAGCAGGGCCATCAGCGCGGGCATGGCGCTCGCGGCAGTCTTGCAGGCCACGCGCAGTTCGCGGCATGCTTCCAGGGCGCCTTCCCAGTGGAAGTAGGCGGTGATGGGTTCCACCTGCACGCAGGCGGCCAGGCGGGCGTGCAGCACCGCGTGGGCGAGGCGTTTGGCTTCGGCTTCGGTGGCGACCGTGGTCGTGACCATGAGGATTTCGCGAAGGGCTGGTGCCGTTGGCGTTGCCGCTGTGCTCGGAGGGGTCATCATCATGCTGGTCTCCCGAAGGGGCTGTGATGGAGCTGGGTCGGGCAGTCTGCCACAGGTGGGGGGTGCAGGTCCAGTGGTCCTGGTACTGGTCCTTGGGCGATGGTTGCTGTGTGCTTTGGGCGAGGGCGGAGGCCGGGGTGTGCGCCCGGCGGCGCACCTACCTTCTTTTGCTTCGTCAAAAGAAGGTAGGCCAAGAAAAGACGACCCCGCTGCCCGTGTCCCCCTCGCCGGAGGCGAGGGGGCAGCCTGCGATGCTCGGTCCTGGGGTGACGCCGAAGAACTCCCTGCGCTGCCTCTGCGAGGCAGCTCCGGTCAAACAGCTTCGGCGAGCCAGATGACGAGGCGCGTGTCCTTCGGCACGCGCTCACCCCAGGCCCTGCGCTTCTCGGCACGGTCAGAAGGGGGTGGGAGCGGGCTCCACTCGGGCCATCGCTGCGCTTGGCCTGAGCAGGGAGATCGCGCCCAACCCGTCGGCAGCGCGCAGCGCGCGCGTCCCCGACCCCAGGCGTAGCTGCGCAGCAGCAGCCGTCAGGTACCAGCTCCCCACCCCTGCTGGCTGCGCCGAGAAGCGCAGGGCCTGGGGTGGGTGCGTGTGCCGAAGGACACACGCACTTCGTGATCTGGCTTGCCGCAGCTGTTTGAGCGGAGTTCGAAGAACGCAGCGAGTTCTGCGGCACCACCCCAGTTCCGAGCATCGCAGGTTGCCCCCGTTCGCCCGACAGGGCGAACGGGGGACGCAGACTGGGGGTCGCCTTCTCTTTGGTGACTTTCTCTTGGAGGGTGTAGAAGAAATCTATTGCAGTCGCCCCAACAACATCCGGGCCTGCGCAAGCCACACCCACGCCGCCGCATAGAACGGCTTGCGGTCGTGGTGCATCACCAGCCTGCGGTTGCGCTCCAGCCATGCATGGGTGCGCTCCACCACCCAGCGCTTCTTGTAGATGGTGGCCGGCTGCTCTTCGCTCCACAGCGGCTGCTGGGCATCGTCCCAGCGGTGGCGGGCACTGTGGCGCACGATGCGCACCTGCACCTGGTGCGCCTTCTCGATCTGCTGCGCGCATTGCCCAGCGTACGCGCTGTCGGCCCACAACGTCTTGAACGAGCCGTCCGTGCGCTTGCACGCCTGCGCTACAGCTTGCGCGGCCGCGTCGCGGTCCTGCACGGCTGCGCTGGTGACTACTACCGCAAGCAGCAGGCCCAGCGTGTCCACGACCAGATGGCGCTTGCGCCCCTGCACCTTCTTGCCCGCATCGAAGCCCAGCGTGCCGCCTTGAGGGCTACCCCGGTTGGATTGCGAGTCGATGATGGCCTCGCTGGGCTGCGCAGCGCGCTCCAGGCGTTGGCGCCATTGCTGGCGCAGACGCTCGTGCAGCGCTTCGAACTTGCCTTGGCGGGCCCAGTTGACGAAGGCCTTCTGCACGGATTGCCAGGGCGGATAGATCTGCACCGGCAGGTTGCGCCAGGACGTGCCGGTGCGCAGCACATAGCAGCAGGCATCGACAACGCTGCGCCGCGAGTAGGTGGCCGGTCTGCCGCGCGAGCCCGGTTGTTGCTCGAACAGGTCTTGCGCCAGAGCCCATTCGGCATCCGTCAGGGCTCCTGCGATGGAGCTGCCCGCTGGGCTGGTGGGTCGATGCCGGGCGTTGTAGCCGTAACGGGTGCCAGGCTGGCCAGGCTGCGAGCGAGACAGCTGCGGCTTGGGCCGCGTTCGCTGCAGGCCGGCAGCCTTCAGTGCCGCACGCAGAGTCACCGTGCTGGGTGCGCTGCGGCCCATGTGATCGGCCCAGGCCAGCGCCAACTCGGGCAGCGTGGCCTGCGGGTTGTCGCGTACTACCTCGCGCAAGATGGCGTACTCGCCAGGGGGGATCACGGGTGGTCGGCCTGTCTTTGCCATTGCGTTGCTCCTGCTTGGTCAATGCGGCGCTATTATAATTTATTTCTTCTACACCCTCTTGACGACGCAAGAGAAAGTTACTGCGCCGCCGGGCGCACATCCCGGCCTCCGCCCTCAACCCAGGCACGCAACCCAAACAGACAACGAGAGACCACGCCAACCATCACCCGAAGCGATGATCCTTCATGAACGCCCACTCGCATGCGCCAGGATGAAGTCCTTGACCAACACCATGGAGGCGTCTTCCAGCAACGCACTGCGGCACCACAGGTAGATGTCGCGCGGGGGCGGCACCACCGCGACCGGCAGGGCCAGCTCGACCAGGCCGTAGAAAGGCGCCAAAAATCCCAGCGGATAGCGCGGCAGCACTGACAGGTGGCGCCCCTTGGAGAGGATCTCCAGCACCATATGGGCATCGCCCATCACGGTGACCTCGGTATGGCGGGCTTCGACCCCGGCCTCGCGCAGCATGTCGCGCACAGGCGCATCGAACGGGGACGCCGTGCCCATGCCCAGCCAGTCCACATCGCCGCCCGCGGCCAGAACGCCCGTGCGCGCCAGCGGGTGCGCCTGGCCGCAGAAGACGCCCACCGTATCGTGCACCAGCAAGAAGCGCTCGATGCCCGCAGGCGGCTTGTCCAGCCACGAGGGGGCGATCACCAGCTCGTGCCGGCCGTCCACCAACTGGTCCACCAGCAGGTGCGGGCGGTCGCTCTGCACCGAGAAGGCGCGGCCCGGCGCCACGGCGGCCAGCCCGGCCACCAGGCCTGGCACCAGCGCGGCCCCCACCAGCGGCCCCGTACCCAGCCGGATGGTGTTGCGAAACCCGCCGCGGTGGCGGGCGCAGGCCTCCTCGGCATCGCGCACGCTGCGCGCAATGGCCCGGCCTTCGCGCGCCAGCACCTCACCCAGCGCGGTGCTGCGCACGCCGAAGCGGCTGCGCTCGAACAGCTGGCCGCCCGCGCGCGACTCCAGGGCCTGCATGTTGTGCGTGAGCGTGGGCTGCGTCAGGTGCAGCACTTGGCTGGCCTTGCTGATGGAGCCGCATTCCAGGATGGCGGACAGTTGCAGCAGATGCCGGGGATCCATAGATTTATTTAAGTTGAAACACCCAAATTTCAATTTTACAAAGAATGGAGCTGCCGCTAACGTCAGGGACATGCAACCCAACATCATCTACATCGTGGCGGACGACCTGGGCTTTGCCGACCTGGGCTGCTACGGCGGGCGCCAGGCGCAGTTCGGCGCGGTGTCGCCCCACATCGACGCCCTGGCTGCGGGCGGGCTGCGCCTGACGCAGGGCTACGCCAACTCGCCCGTGTGCTCACCCACGCGCGTGGCCCTGGCCACCATGCGCTACCAGTACCGTGTGCGCGCCGGGATGGAGGAGCCCATCAACAGCCGCAGCAAGGGCAGCACCGTGCTGGGCCTGCCGCCCGAACTGCCCACCCTGCCCTCGCTGCTGCGCGAGGCGGGCTATGCGACGGCCCTCATCGGCAAATGGCACCTGGGCTACCCGCCGAGCTTTGGCCCGCTGCGCTCGGGCTATGACGAGTTCTATGGCGTGATGGCTGGCGGCGTGGACTATTTCAGCCACTGCGCCGGGCGGGGTGACCACGACCTGTACCTGGGCGAGGAGGAGCACCACGAGCCCGGCTACCTCACGGACCTGCTGTCGGACCGGGCCGTTGGCCATGTGGGCCGCATGGCCGAGGGCGCGCGGGCGGGCAAGCCCTTCCTGCTGAGCCTGCACTACACGGCGCCCCACTGGCCATGGGAAACCCGCGACGACGCGGCCCTGGCGGCGCAGGTCAAGGACAACCTGTTCCACCTGCACGGCGGCAATGTGGAGACCTACCGCCGCATGATCCACCACATGGACGAAGGCATCGGCCGGCTGGTGGCCGCGCTGCGCACCGAGGGCCTGCTGGATAACACGCTCATCGTCTTCACCAGCGACAACGGGGGCGAGCGCTTTTCGGACAACTGGCCGCTGGTGGGCGGCAAGATGGACCTGACCGAGGGCGGCATCCGGGTGCCGTGGATCGCCCACTGGCCGGCCGTGATCGCACCGGGCGGCACCAGCGTGCAGCAGTGCATGGGCATGGACTGGTCTGCCACCCTGCTGGAACTGGGCGGCGGCGTGCCGCACCCGCAGTACCCGCTGGACGGCGTCTCGCTGGCCCGCATCCTGCGCGACCCGGCGGACACGTTCGAACGACCGCTGTACTGGCGCATGAACCACCGCACCCAGCGCGCCCTGCGCCGGGGGCCGTGGAAGTACCTGAAGGTGGACGAACACGAGTACCTTTTCCACGTCGAGAACGATGCGCGCGAGCGCGCCAACCTGGCCCGGCACGAGCCCGCGCGCTTTGCGCAGATGCGCGACGACTGGCTGGCGTGGAATGCCTCAATCGCCGAGATACCGGCCGATGCCACCGTGAGCCTGGGCTACTCGGCCAAGGACATGCCGCAGAGATAGATAGGCAGGCGCGCAGACAGACAGACAAAAACCGAGACAGCCCTCAGAACAATACCCAAGGAGACAAGACCATGACCCTCACCCATCCATGCCTGCAGCGTGGCACCCGGCACAGTGCACTGCGCCCTGCTGCCCTGGCAGCAGCGTCGCTGCTTGCCTTGCAACTGGCTGCGCCCGCCCATGCGCAGGACACGGCCAAAACCGCCTGGCCCAGCCGCCCCGTGACCCTGGTCGTGGGCACGCCGCCCGGCGGCGCCATCGACGCCTATGCACGCGCGCTGGCCCACGAGCTGGGCAAGGTGACGGGCGGCACCTTCATCGTGGACTACAAGCCCGGCGCCAACGGCAACATCAGCGCCGAATACGTGCAGAAGGCCGCGCCCGACGGGCACACGCTGTGGATCGGCACGCAGGCCATGGTGACCATCAACCCCAGTGCCTACGCCAGCCTGCGCTGGAAGCCGGCGGACTTTCGCCCCATCGCCAAGGGGGTGGAGGCGCCGCTGGTGCTGGTGGCCCACCCCTCGGTGCCGGCGCGCAGCTTTGCCGACCTGGTGAAGTGGACGGCGGCCAACCCGGGCAAGGTGTCGTACGGCTCGTACAGCCCGGGAACGCCCTCGCACTTTCTGGGCTTTCAGATGAACGAGCGTTTCAAGACCGACATGGCGCACATTCCGTACAAGGGCTCGGCCCCGCAGGTGGTGGACCTGGTGGGCGGCCAGGTGCCGCTGGGCTTTGCGCAGATGCAGACCGCGTTGCCCCAGGTGCAGGCCGGCAAGCTCAACGCGCTGGCCGTGACAAGCCCCGAGCGCTCGCGCCACCTGCCCCAGGTGCCCACGCTGGCCGAGCTGGGCTACAAGGACCTGAACACCACCATCTGGTTCGGCCTGCTGGCCGCCAGCGCCGTGCCCAAGCCGGTGCTGGACGCCATCGAGGCCGCGACTGTCAAGGCGCAGTCGGCGCCGGACTACCGCAGCAAACTCGATGCGCAGGGGTTTGATGTGCCCACGGAGCACGGCGATGCATTCGCCCGCACGATCGCTGCGGAAACGGCGCGGTGGGCGGGGTTGGTGAAGGCTACGGGGTTCAGGGCCAACGATTGATTGGGGTGGGCTTGGTGGATGGTGCCGCAGTCGCTTGTCGTCGATGGTGGCTGTGTGCTTTGGTTGAAGGCGGGGGCCGGGGTGTGCGCCCGGCGGCGCAGTAACTTTCTCTTGCGTCGCCAAGAGAAAGTCACCAAAGAGAAGGCGACCCCGCTGCCCGTGTCCCCACTCGCCCTTGCGGGCGAGTGGGGCAGCCTGCGATGCTCGGGCCTGGGGTGACGCCGAAGAACTCCCTGCGCTGCCTCTGCGAGGCAGCTCCGGTCAAACAGCTTCGGCGAGCCAGATGACGATGCGCGTGTCCTTCGGCACGCGCTCACCCCAGGCCCTGCGCTTCTCGGCACGGTCAGAAGGGGGTGGGTGCGGGCTCCACTCGGGCCATTGCTTCGCTCGGCCCCAACTGCCTCGCTGCGCTTGGCCTGGGCAGGGAGATCGCGCCCAACAGTCGGCAGCGCGCACTGCGCGCGTCACCGACCCCAGGCGCAGCTGCGCAGCAGCAGCCGTGTGGTACCCGCGCCCCACCTCTGCTGGCTGCGCCGAGAAGCGCAGGAGCTGGGGTGGGCGTGTGTGCCGAAGGACACACACGCTTCGTGATCTGGCTTGCCGCAGCTGTTTGAGCGGAGTTCGTAGAACGCAGCGAGTTCAGCGACGCCCACCCCAGATCCGAGCATCGCAGGTTGCCCCATCGCCCACCGGGCGATGGGGGACGCAGACTGGGGGTCGTCTTCTCTTTGGTGACTTTCTCTTGACGACGCAAGAGAAAGTTACTGCGCCGCCGGGCGCACATCCCGGCCTCCGCCCTTGAGCACGAGCATGCCGCCAGCAAAGGCAGCAAAAACTCAACGGGCCACTACCAACCGAAGCGACCCTTCATAAACCGCCTGCCTGCGCAAGGCCCCATACCGCGGATCCCAGACACCACTGACCAGATCAGCACGCAACGCCGCCACACTCGCCGCAGCCGACTCGGCCGACACGAAACCCCATGCCGAACAAGCCGTCCGCGCAGCCGGCACCAACAGCATCTCCGGCCGCCCGTAATACGCCTCGTTGAACCCATCCCTGCAATCCCAGGGAATCGGCACCGGCAACACCTCCACCCGCCCACCGAGCGCCGTCGCAATCCGGTCCATGGCTGGATAGCGCCGCGCCTCGGTGGCCAGCACCTCGGGTGCATAGTCGACCAGCCAGAAGTCCTGCACCGCGCCCGGGTCGCAGGTGAGGATCACCACCGGCCCGCGCGTCACCCGCCGCATCTCGCGCAGGCCAGCCTCCACGTCGCTCCACTGGTGGATGGAGAAGGTGGCCATGCTCGCGTCGAATGCGCCATCGGCAAACGGCAGTTGCTCGGCCACACCATCGACGGCGCGCGGCAGGTGCGCTGGCCGCTGGTCGCGCATGGACTGCGAGGGCTCGAGCGCCGTCACCCTGCGACCTGTGGGTTCGTACGATCCGGCCCCTGCGCCCACATTGAGCACGGTGGTGGCCGCATCGCCCAGGGCCTGCTCGATCAACGCTGCAATGCGCGGATCGGGCTGGCGGTACGACGAATAAGTGCTGCCCACGGCGCCGTAGTCGACATCGCCTGCACTGCCGTCAGCGGCCCGGGTGGTGCAGGTTTTAGTGGTGCTGGTCGTTTTCGGCATGGTGCCCTCCCCCTGGTTGGTTAAGGGCCCTATGGTCCCTGCCGACCCCCATGCGGACAAACGAGAATTGCGATCTGCATGCGTGAGAAAAACGCACATGGTCCACTGAAACCGAGAAATCGGCTGTGCGTGAGGGTCTGGCAGGGCCGCAATCCAGGCAGCGGGCGCATCGCGGCGTTGCGGGCTTTGCCAAGGCGGCCAGCCTTGGCAAAGCCCGCGCCTTGCGCTCAATCCCGCGGCCACCCCGGCGCACAGTCGATTTCTCGGTTTCAGTGGACTACTGGGGAGCGGGAGACGCTGACGGGGTGGGCGGTAAGCATCTGAGAAGGCCAGTGCCGGCATCAGCCACGGCGGCTGGTCGTTGCCGTGGCCTGGAAAGACGAGCGCATGCACGACGCGAAATGGCCGGCGTGCGTGTCGCGCGCAGCGAGCTGGGCGCGCAGCATGTAGCTGCGAAACGGAATGTCCGGCCGGAAGGCGACCGCCACCACGCCGGGCAGGCGCATGGTGCGCACGACGATGGGGTTGACCAGCCCCACGCCCAAGCCCTCGCTGGACATGCGGCAGATGGTGGCCGCGTGCGAGGTCTCCAGCACCATGGTGCGGCCGTCGTCCACAAAGGCCGCGTCCACGGCGCGGCGCGAGGCGCTGCCGCTGGGCAGCGAGATGAAGCGCTCTCCATTCAAATCCTGCGGTTGCACGAAGCGCTTGCGCGCCAGCCGGTGGCCCGAGGGCATGACGCAGACCGCGCTCTCGGTGTGGATGACCGAGGCCTTCACGCCCGGCTTGTCGGGCACGTAGCTGACAAAGCCCACATCGCAGTTCTGCGTGGCGATCCAGTTGGCGATGATCGACGACTCGCTGGTGGCCACGACGATGCGCACGCGCGGGTAGCGCTCGCTGAACAGGCGGATGGCCAGCGGCAGCACGCTCATCGATATCGATGCCGCCGCCGCCACGCGCAATGTGCCGGCGCCCAGGTCGCGGATCGCCCGCGCGGATTCGGACACGCTGTCGAGGCCGATGAAGGCGCGCTCCACGTCCTTGAACAGCGCCTCTGCCGCCTTGGTCGGGACGACCCGCCCGGGCGTTCTGTCGAACAGCTCGAAGCCCACCTCAGCCTCCAGCTTGCCGACGATGCGGCTGACGTTGGGCTGCGAGGTGTGCAGCTGCTGCGCCGCCACGGTCATGGAGCCTGTGAGCATGACGGCACGGAAGGTCTCGAGCTGCTTGAAGTTCATGGCAATGGTGGAGGTGGGTGCGCCGCAGCATACGCCGCACACGGCGCCCGGGCAATGCACTGGCGCCGCATTGCAGGGGGCATATCAATTCGGTATGTGCAGGGGAAAAACTGTCATTTGCCAGCATCGACGCGGCTTTTGATACTTCGTTCCATACCAACCAGGACGGATGTATGGAATCGACAATGAAATCAAAAATCAGCCACCGGCTCAAGGAGCCGCTGGCACCCGAAATCTGCGAGCACATCTATGGCCCGCGCCTTGCACGCGACTTCGAGCGCGTGTTCCCCAGCCTCGGCGAGGTCAACCAGGCGCACCTGCTGATGCTGCACAAGACCGGCATCATTGCACCCGACGTGGCCAGCGCGCTGGCCCGGGGGCTGCTGCGGATGGAGGATGAGGGCCCCGCGGCGGTGGAGCTCGACCCTGCCAAGGAAGACCCCTACTTCAACTACGAGGCCCGGCTCATGGAGATCACCGGCCGCGACGTGGGCGGGCGGCTGCACACGGCGCGCAGCCGCAACGACCTGGCGGTGACGATGGACCGCATGCGGGCCCGTGCCGTGGTGCTGGACGTGATCGAGGCCCTGGGCCGCGTGCGCCGCAGCGCGCTGCGCCGGGCCGTTGAATGCGCGGACGCCGTGATGCCTGGCTACACCCACCTGCAGCCGGCGCAGCCCATCACCTTCGGCTTTTACCTCAGCGGCGTGGCGCAGGCGCTGGGGCGCGACATGGAGCGCCTGCAGGGCGCGCTCGAACGCATCGACGCCTCGCCCCTGGGGGCCGGCGCACTGGCGGGCACGCGCTTTCCCATTGACCGCGGCATGACGGCGGCGGCGCTGGGCTTCAGTGCGGTGCTGCCCAACACGCTCGACGCCGTGGCATCGCGGGACTTTGCGTGGGAGTCCATGTCCGCCATGGCCATCGTCGCGCTGACCTGGGGCCGCGTGGCACAGGACCTGCACATCTGGTCCACGCCCGAGTTCGGCCTGGTGGCCTTTCCCGACCGGGTGGCCAGCACTTCGAGCATCATGCCGCAGAAGAAGAACCCGGTGGTGCTGGAGTACCTGCGCGGCAAGAGCAGCCACATCATCGGCCTGCTCACGGCCTCTCTGGTGGCGGTGAAGGGCACGAACTTCAGCCACGCCGGCGACAGCAGCCGCGAGAGCATGCGCAGCTTCTGGGAATGCACCGAGGAGACGCTGCGCTCGCTCGCGCTGTTCGGGCTGATCATCGACAGCGTGGAGCCGCGCACCCGCACCATGCTCGATCGGGTGCGTTCGGACTTTTCGGTGGCGACCGACCTGGCCGATGGCCTGGTGGCAGAAGGCGGGCTGTCGTTCCGCGACGCCCACCATGTGGTGGGCGGCCTGGTGCGCATCGCACTGGATGCGGGCCAGCGGGCCGACGAACTCACGCCCGCCATGCTGGACCGTGCCGCCGTCGATGTGATCGGGGTTGCGCTGGGCTGGAGCGAGGAAAAGCTGCGCAGGTACCTGGACCCCATCGAGAGCGTGCATGCACGGCGCAACGGCGGCCCCGCGGCAGCGGAGGTGGCCCAGGCCACGGCGGCGCAGTCGCGCCACCTCGATGCCATCGTGGCCGAGGCCGGTGCGGTGCGCGAGCGCCTGGCCGCGGTGCGCCGCCGGCTGGCGCACGACGTCGCGGTGCTCGCGGGCGTTTCGGCGCACACTGTTGCCAACCCCCAAGGGGCCACACCATGATGAAGAACCTTGCCAAGGCGCTGATCGTCTGCGCCGCCCTGGCCGGTGCCTGCCATGCCAGCAGCGCCGCAGCCGCCACCTACCCGGAGCGTCCGGTGCGGCTCGTCGTGCCCTTCGCCTCGGGCGGCACGGTGGACATCGTGGCGCGCATCCTGGCCGAACGGCTGTCGCGCACGCTGGGCCAGCAGGTCATCGTGGAGAACAAGCCGGGCGCGGGCGGAACCCTGGGCGCGGACTTCGTGGCCAAGGCGCCGCCCGATGGCCACACCCTGCTGCTGGCGGCTTCGTCCCACCAGTCGTTCCACCCCCTGCTCTACAAGCGCCTGCCGTACGACGCCAACAAGGCCTTCACTCAGGTCGCCTTGTTCGCCACGGTGCCCAATGTGCTGGTGGTCTCCAACAAGATGCCGGCGCGCAGCGTCAAGGAATTGATCGCGCAGGCCCAATCGGGCAAGCGCTTCTTCATGGGCTCGTCGGGTACGGGTGGCGTGAACCACCTGCTCGGCGAGATGTTCGAGCTCAGGACCCAGGTGGAATTCGAGCACGTGCCCTACAAGGGCGCCGGCCCGGCCAACAACGACCTGCTGGGCGGGCAGATCGACCTGATGTTCGTGAACCTGCCCACGGTGCTGCCGCACATCCAGGGCGGCAAGCTCCGGGCGCTGGCCATCGCCGGGGCGGAGCGCTCGCCCTCGCTGCCCGGCGTGCCTACCATGGCCGAGGCGGGCGTGCCCGATTTCGTGGTGGATTCCTGGTCGGGCGTGCTGGCCCCGGCCGCCACCCCGCGGGCCATCGTGGACAAGCTATCGGCCGAGATCAACCGCATCGCCCGGGACAAGGCGACGGCCGACCTGCTGGCCGTGCAGGGTGCCGTGCCCCGGCCCGGCACCAGTGACGAGTATGCGGCCCTGGTCCGCTTCGAGACGCAGCGCTGGACCGAGGTGATCCGCAAGGCCAACGTCTCCCTGGACTGAGACCACCGGCCAGCCGGGCCTCCGCCGGCCCCCTCCCTTCCCCCGCACGGCGCGCCGCGCCACCCCACTCCGGGCTTCCGCAAGGAAGGCCGGCGGGCGCAGCCCTGCGGCTGACCTTTTTGCCACCACCCAGAGACCACCATGAAGAAGAAACACGCACTCACCCCGCTGGCACTGCTGGCCACCTGCAGCCTGGCGGCAGCCCAGTCCTCCGTCACCCTGTTCGGCATTGCCGATGCGACTCTGCAGTACGGCGCGGGCAGCACCGCCAACCGCACGCAATTGGGCTCGGGCGGCAACTCCTCGTCACGCATCGGCGTGCGCGGCACGGAGGACCTGGGCGGCGGGCTGTCGGCCGGCTTCTGGCTGGAGGCCGGGCTGACGCTGGACAGCGGCACCTTCGGCACCACCAACACCAGCAACCAGGCGGCGGGCACCAGCGGCGGCGGGGGCCTGGTGTTCGGACGCCGCTCCACCGTGAGCCTGGCGGGCACCTGGGGCGAAGTCCGCCTGGGCCGCGACTATGCTGTGCAGTACTACAACCGTTTCGAATTCGACCCGTTCGGCAACAACGGCGTGGGTTCATCGCAGACCAATGTGGGCTCGCTGGGCGGACCGGTGTCCTCACGGGTGTCCAACGCCATCATGTACTTCCTGCCATCGGGCCTGGGCGGCCTGTACGGCGAGCTGCAGCACTACCGGGGCGAGAACCCGGGCAACGCCGGCCCCACCGCGGACGATGGCACCGGCAGTGGCGTGCGCCTGGGCTACCGTGCGGGGCCACTGAACCTGTCGGCCGCGCATGCGCGCACCCGGTTTGCGCGCACCGCGACCACCGGGGACATCACCTCCAGCAACCTGGGCGCACGCTACGACGCCGGCCCCTTCACGGCCATGGGGGGCATCTACCGCGACCGGGTGGAGACGCTGGGTGGGCTGGTGGGCCGCGGCGTGCAGGTGGGCGGCGTGTACCGCGTGGGCACCGGGGAGGTGAAGGCGCAGTGGTCCCAGTACCAGACCACGGCCAGCGGCACGCCGCAGACGAAGAAGCTGTCGCTCGGCTACGTACACGGCCTCTCCAAGCGGACGGCGCTGTACGCGACCTATGCCCGTGTGCGCAACAGCGGCGGGGCCACCACCGCGCTCAACGGCGCCGCCACGGCGGCCAACCAGGCATCGTCGGGCGTGGACCTGGGGGTGCGGCACACGTTCTGAGTAGTACATCCGGTTCGCCTCGCACCGACAGCGGCACAATGCGACACCACCGCATTCCACATCAGACCATGGCACGCTCCACGATTCCACCCAAGGCAAGGCGCCTGCTCACAATCGCTGCGCTGGCCCTTCCCGCAAGCAGCGCCTTCGCCGCCGATATGCCCGCAGACATTCTGGAGTTGCACACCCGCTGCGTTGCCGGCACGGCCGGCATCGACCTGGTGTTCGGGCTGCGCAACCGCAGTGAACGCACGGTCTGGGTGTCGGCCGATACGGCGCCGTGGACGCCCTCCTCTCGCAGCCTGCGCATCACGGCGGAGCGCCAAGGCGCGAATGCACAGCCGCTGCAAGGGCCAACGGCGGCCGGGCCATCGGCAGCTTCCAGCGCGGTCAGGGTGATGCCCTCCGGCACTGCCGAAGGAACGATCTCGCTGTCGCGCACCTTCCCCGATCTGGCGCAGGCGGCGCAGCAGGCCCCGGTGCGCATTCGGTGGACATGGCAGGGCTTGATGGGGGAATCGGCAATGGCAGGGGCATGGGGGCCTACCGCCAGGTTCGAGGGGGAAGTGACGGTACAAGGAGCGGCCTGCTCGCAGGTGCGTGCCAGACGGCTTTGAGCGTTGGCTCGCGCCGTCTCAACCGTAGCACCCGACCCCATACCGCATCGTCCAAAATCCGGCGCTTATGGACTCAGCGCGATGCAGGTCCGCTACATCGCTATCGACCTAGCAAGCACCCTTCAAAGCTGTGTGATGGTCGGCTCGTCAGTCGCTAGAACGTCAATGCAATCCACGTCCGTAATGATGGCGAAATGCTTAACGGTACGAAACTGCCTCGCTGAATCCGCAATGAAACGTGCTTGGTATTCGGAACCATGAACACGATAAAAACAACCCCGACCAAGCCCGTCGGAACGGGCTGCTTCACCATCGAGGTCGCCTTCATCACGACATTGAAAGGCAACCTGCGAGTTAAAGCCAATGCGGAGCATTCGATCTGTTTCATGATCTCGCAGCAGTATTCGAAATCCCTCCCAATCGTCGATCACGCTCTCTACCGACACGCGAGCAACACGCCCGGGTAAGACATCCCAAATTTCATACGTTTGACGCATCTTTTGCTCACGAATAGCAACGAATTTTGATCTGAAGACCGTTTTCTGAAATACGCGACCCGCACACCCTCAGTTCTGGCTTCACCGGAACGCACGCCATGCCGCAGGCTAGACCGACACAACGGTATGCGAGTGAACCAGTCAATCCTCAATCCTGGCACGCAACCATGCAGAAGAAGCGTCGGCGCGCTCGGCCTCCCAGCCCGGACCAAGATCCAACTGATCTACAAGGCCACGATCCCGATTCAGCACGTGTCCCAAGCCCACCACGCGGTAGGAATCAGCACTGTTTTCGTGATCATTGCCCCCACACAGAAAGCACCAATCTCCATCCGGCCTGCTCACCAGCAAAACGGGGCGACTGCCTTCAAAAACGTGGGTACAAACGTAGGACTTTTGGTACGAGGGCGGCATGCTGGCTGAACTCGGCTACAGATCTTCTATTTCGGACAGAACTCTATGCGCCGCATCTATGTACTGGTCGCTGGAAAAGTCAGCGTCTGTCTCGGCGAATGGAGTCTCTTTCGCGATGGAAATTATTTGCTCGCACTTTTCCTTCGCAGCTCCATGCCTTCCCATCTTGGCAAGGAACTTCGCATGGTCCAGCTTTGCCAGCAATGAACCCGTGTCGATGAACTCAGAGAATTCATGCAGCGCAATCGCGGCTGCCTCATCGCCCTGCGCGAAGAGGATTTCTCCCAGCCGCTGGGCACACCCCGCCAACATGGGCCGTGAGTCCATTTGCCTGGCATGGGACGTCATGGTCAGAAGATGCCTTTTTGCATCCTCATAGCACTTGTCGCCCATGGACAGAACGTAGTCCAACTCACCCGGGTATCCAGCCATCCTGATCTCTCCAATCGTTCTTCAAACCAACAGATGGCCGTGCTTCCCGCTCCTGGGCCAAGTCTTTCGCATTCTGCCCAGACCAGGTGGAAATGGAGCGTCTGGCCCGACAACGCCCGCCCGCACTGATTGGAAGCCATGGCAATTTGAAGATTGCACAGGCAGCCATCCGTCCGCATACTGCGCGCCAATGCGGTCGCCCAGCAACCCACGGAGAAACTTCCCATGTCCAACATGTACGCCGGCCTGCGCCGCGATATCGAAGACGAGGACGCGCGCAAACGCTGTGCCGACCGGCTGCTCGCACTGCGGCAGCGGCTGGCGCCCCTCAAGGGGCGCAGGAATGACAGCAACCTGCTGCTGGCGACCTGGAACATCCGGGATTTCGACTCCAACAAGTTCGGCTTCGGCCCCAGGCTTGCCGAGACCTTCTACTACCTTGCAGAAGTCATCTCGTGCTTTGACCTGGTGGCCCTGCAGGAGGTGAACCGCGACCTGGGCCCGCTGGAGAAGCTGGTCCGCATTCTGGGACGCGAATGGGATTACATCGTGACCGACACCACAGAGGGCACGGGCGGCAATGGCGAGCGCATGGCGTTTCTCTACAACCGCGAAAAGGTGTGGTTTCGCAAGATCGCCGGAGAAATCGTGCTGCCCGACGGGCAACTGGTCGTGTCGCCCAAGACCGTGAAAGTCGATGGGGAGACGGTCGACACCGAAGCCAAGCAGCAGTTCGCCCGCAGCCCCTTTCTGGTGGCGTTTCAGTCCGGGTGGTTCCGTTTCAGCCTGTGCACGGTGCATATCTACTATGGCAAGGAATCGGGCGCGCAGCTGCAGCGGCGCATCGATGAGATCCAGAGCCTTGCAAAGTTCTTTGCGCAGCGGCAGGACCAAGCCAGCAAGCAGGAAAAGGACAGCCGGGGCGCCGTGGAAAACTATGTGCTGCTGGGCGACTTCAATGTGGTGAGCCCCGAGCACGAAACCATGGCCGCACTCAAGAGCCACGGGTTTGCAGTACCGGCGGCCATTGATGGCGACAAGGTCCGCAAGAAGGGCATGCATTTCTACGACCAGATTGCGGTGCGGGTCAAGGACGAGCGCTTTCAGGTGCGCAGTGGCGGCATCGTGGAAATCTTCGAGGACGTGTTCCGCGATGAGGACCTGCCGGTCTACCAGGCCCACATGCCTGCCAGGGACCCGGAGAAGGGAGCCACCGCCGCCAAGACACCCGAGAAGCTGTACCAGAAATGGCGCACCTGGCAGATGTCGGACCACAGCCCCCTGTGGATCGAGGTGCAGACGGACTTTGCGGACACCTACCTCAAGACCCTGGCGAGCAAGGGCTGAGGCCGCAATGGCGGGCGGACTCACCCCTGCCCGCGCGCGGCAAGCACCAGCCCGCCGACCAGCAAGAACACCACCCACGACAGATGCCTGCCGCGCGTGAAAACCAGCGGAAATACGGCAGACACCAGGGCGGTGATGCCGATGACCAGCAGCAGCTCGTCCCTCCCCACCGGGCCATGGCCCAGCGCAAACACCAGGTACGCCAGGGCCCACCAGGCCACCGTGGTCAGGTGCCAGGCAAAGCGCAGCGTGCCGGCCGTGAAGGCCGTGCTGTCCAGCACCTTGGGCAGGCTGTCCTCGCGCCGCAGCAGGCGCATGAAGATGTAGCGCTCGCCCAGGATGGAATGGGCCAGGCCGGTCAGCCAGATCAGGGCCGCAGCAACAGCGAGCATGGGTGATATCTCATAAGGACACGATGATAGTTACCACGCGGGTGCCAACCAAGCGCCCCGGCGACACGCCAAGCCCACATAATGCCGACGAAGAGATGCTGGCGCGCCCTGGCTGCACCGGCACGATTGCAGTAACCCAATGCAACAAGGAGGAAAGAAACCTATGAACACACAACCCGTGATCCGTCTGCGGCACGCCTGGCTGCTTTGCGTGCCGCTGATGCTGGCCACCCAGGCCGCGCAGGCGCAGGAGCAGTTCGTGGACCTGCGCTCCAACGGCGGCTACACCTCGGCACGCCTGGCAGACGATGTGACCCAGGTGGACCTGGCCGAGCAGACCCAGGGCGCCTGCCGCTTCAACCGCACCTGGGGCTACGACCTCACCAACCGCGAGCTGTGGACCAATGACGGCTGCGGCGGGCGCTTCAAGATCACGCGCACCTATGCCCAGGGCAATAACAACAACAGCTCCAACAACGCAGGCGCAGCCGTCGCGGCCGTGGCCGCCATTGCCGGCATTGCGCTGCTGGCCAACCACAACAAGCACGACGACGACCGCCGGCCCGACTACCCGGACTACGGCAATGGTGGCGGCGGCGGCCGGGGCGGCGAGATCCGCGTCAATGGCAACCTGTGCCTGGACGTGAGCAAGGGCAATTTCCGCCCTGGCAACGCGCTGCAGGTGTTTGCCTGCAACGGCACGGATTCGCAGCGCTTTCGCGTAGGCCGTGGTGGCGAAATCCGCGTGCGCGATTTTTGCCTGGACGTGGAGCGCGGCGACCCGCGCGACGGTGCCCGGGTGGTGCTGTGGTCGTGCTCGGGCGCCCCCAGCCAGAGCTGGACGACGCGCGGCGGGCAGATCGTGAGCCAGCTGTCCGGCAAGTGCCTGGATGTGGTGGACGGCCAGATTCGCCAAGGGCAGCCGGCCATGGTGTGGCAGTGCAACCGCAGCCCAAGTCAACGCTGGTGGTGGTAGGAGCGCCTTAAAAAACTCTTCTGGCGTTGTTGCTGTGTCTTGTCGTACTACTCGTACTGCCTGCGACACAGCGCTTGGTGCGCTGTCCCGCAAATACATGCCCATAAAACCGAGTCTTTCACGCCATGGCGGCGTTGCAAATCCTCGCGATAGCTACGGCTATCGCTGCGGTTTGCGCCTGGCCCTGGCGCGAAATCCATCAGTTTTATCCGGGCATCCATTTGCGGGACAGCACACCGCCAGAACCGTTTCGCTGAGTTTTTTCAGCCGCTCCACAGCGGCCTTCACGATCTAAGCAGCAACAGCCAAGAGGATCACCTCATGACACTGAAAAACCGATTTGTACCCCTGCTTTGCGCAGTGGCCTGCAGCCTGACCTTTGCGACGGCAGCCACCGCCCAGACCGCTGAGGCACCCGCTGCCGCCAAGCCCGCCACAGCAGCACCCCAAGCCCACAAGAAGGGCGCCGGCCGCTCCCCTGGCGACCGCCTGCAGGCCATCTGCACGGCGGCCGACCTGGACCACGATGGCAATGTCTCGCTCGACGAGTTCCACCAGGACATCGTGCAGAGCTGGCACAGCCTGGGGCCCGACGCCAGCGGCCACGTCGTACTGCTCGAACTGGCCCAGGTGCCGCGCATGGGCAAGGGCCGCATCAAGCGCCTGGCCGCCGCCGACAAGGATGGCGACGGCAAGCTGTCGTTCAAGGAAGTGGTAGAGGCGCGCATGGCCTACTTCGAGGCGGCCGATGCGGACAACAACGACCTGCTGTCGGTGCCGGAGTGCGTTGCGTTTGAGAAGAAACGGCGGGCTGCCAAGCCCTAAGCGAAGACACCCTTCAGAATGAACAACGGGGCTTCGCAGCCCCGTTTTCTTTTGTTCCTCTTGTTTTGCCTGCCAGGCATGCGCTTGCCGCGCCGCTCACACGTACCCCTGCGCGGCCAGCAGCCACCAGAGGGCGCCCGCGCCGGACCACAGCGAGGCCGCTGCGAACAGCAGGGGGCGAATCGGCACGGGGCGCCAGAACACCAGGGCGTACAGGCCGCCCACGGCAAACGGGGCGCAAGCCAGCACGGAGAGACGCCCCTCGAGAGATTCGACCAGCGGGCGCCCCATGAACATCCACGCCAGGCCCGCGGCGCACAGCAGCAGCGCCAGGAACACCTTGGAAGCGCGCTGGCCCCGCGCCGCCCGCCTCTGGGCAGTCTGCTCCGCCCGGGCTTCCCATACCAACCCCGCCACGGGCGACAGAATCACCATCGCCAGGCCCATGCCACCGCTGAACCAGGGCACATGGGTGGCCAGTGAGACTGCAGCGACGACCCCAGCGACCAGCGACACCAGCACGCGCGGCGCGGCAAGCATGTCCAGGAGAGGGTCGAGCAGTTCATTCATGGGGTTTCACCGGGCTACGCGTGTGGGGAATGGCAGCCGAGATTGCGCGGCGGGCAGCATCAGAAACTTTCTGCTTTGCTGGGCAGGCGAAACTCGCTGAAACGCATGTAGTGCAGGTTCCCTTGCGCTTCAAGACTGCCCGCCTTCACAAGCGCAATCACGCGCTGGGCGTAGTAGCCAACGGGTACATCGGGAAGCTCCTTGGAGAGTGCCAGCCAGGCCGAGCCGACGATACGCGCGGACTTGCGCCACCCGGCCGCGCAGTCGGCCAGCAATTGCGCATCGATGCACTGTATCTGCTCTGGCTTCAGCCGGTCCACGGCCTCCTGCTCCTCCGCATCGAGCAATGTGTCCGGCTCGCCTTCAGTGCGCTCGGTGGTATCGAGCTCGGGGTACTCTTGAACCAGCGGCGCACGCAGAGAAGAAAGTATCTCGACCATGGCCTGACCGTAGCTGCGCAAAGCAATGCGCCGTTCTTCTTCGTCGGGCAATCCCAATATCAACGGCTCCGCCTCCGACAGCACTTCCAGCGCGCGCTCATAGATTGCGTGAATCGCTGCGGCCTCTTCCTGTTTCATATCACTGCTCCAGTGGAGTTGTCTGCCCTTGCTCGGCATATGTGCCAGTGTAGAGGGACCGAATGGCTCTACACGACGCCACATCCAGGTTCAACTCGAGGTGTGCGGCACCCTGGCCCCAGACGACAGGGCGCAGGCCATGAAGGCCGCGTGAAGCCAGCGCATGGGACGCTGGTACCTCAGGCCCACAGGTCCGCCACCGAAAACGGAGTCACGGAGAGCGCTGCGGTACCAGCCGATCAGTTCAAGATGGCGCCCGAATCGGGATCAATCGTTGCCAGATAGCCAAAGGAAGACGCCCGCCCGCCCGTGTGTTTTACAGAAATGTGGACACGCCAATAGAACTTGTCAACGTCGTACGGCTTGAGTTCATCAAGGCTGCGACGTCCCTTGTTCAAATCAGCGCCCGCCGCAAGCTTCACATTGATGCCTGCAAAAAACTGATCGCCCTCGGGTTGGAACTTCTTCAGCGCAATGGCAATTGCGGACGCGGCGTCCACCTTGGGTGCAATGCTCTGTGAGAAGGCCGGACAGCCGAGCGCAAGCAAAGCCAAGGCCACAATGATTCTCTTCATGACGCGCCTTTTGGAGATGATGAAATACAGTAGGACCATCATCGCAGAGATACCCCTTTTTCCAGGGTAGACGCAATCGGCCGCCATCTCGCAGAGCGACACAGCCACGCCCCTTGCTAGAGGCGTGGCCGGCCCTTCAACGGTCAGCTCAACGCGCTGCGGTCTGCTTCCACCAATTGGGCATGGCCGCCAGCACTTCGCCGCCCGCCTTGAGGCTGTTGGCCAGCTCCAGTGCCGCGCTGCCGGGGGCCGTGGCGATCAGGTACCAGTTGCTGGTGGTGCCCAGACGCTGGGTAACCGCCAGGCCCTTGGCTTGGGCCCACGCGCGCACCTGGGCGTCGGTCCAGTCGGTGTTGAACTTGACGACCACGCCGCCGGGCAGTGCCATCAGCCGGCCCGCGGGGGAGTTGCCCTCGCGGTACACGGGTGAGGTGTGCGTGCCGGCGCCCTTGGCCACGGGCTGGTTGGCGGGCTGCAGCTGCACCAGGGGTGCGGGGCTGGCGCCCTCGCCCACGCTGCGCGCCTGCGCACTGCCGGTTTCAGGGATCGGGGTGATGACGGCGACCAGGCTCGTGTCGAGCGTGATGGTGCGCTGGGTGTCGCCGTCGAAGTAATGGGCTGTGGAGGCGGCCAGGGCGCCGGTGGCGACGGCGCAGGCGGCCAGGACCACCGCGGCACGGCGCAGGGTAGTGAGTGGGGAGAGCTTCTTCATGGTGCGGGACCTCGGCAAGTGTTCGGGTGAATGGAATGGGGTGCTGCAGGGCATGCGGTGCAACCCATCAGTAGCCATAGGCCTTGATGCTCCAGGCCGAGACGCTGCCGGTCTCGCCCGTGCGGCCGTCGCGCACGGACAGGGTCCAGTTGCCGTCGGCGGCCTCACCCATCAGGCGCGCGATGCCGAAGGTGAAGCCCCCTTCCAGCGCGGCGCCGCAGGTGACGGCGTTGGCCGCTGTGTCCTTGCACTCGCGCACCACCGATACCGTGCTGCGCGTGCCGGCGGGGCTGGTGAGCGTGATCTCCAGGTCGCCCACGTTGGTGTGGTTGGAGGTGATGGCCAGGTCCACGAATTCGAGCTTGCCGATGCCGCTGCCCTGCAGGGTGAGGCTGCTGGTGGCGGCAGCGCCGTTGTCGGCAATGGCCAGGGGGCTGCCCAGCGTGGCGGCCTGGGTGGCGGCTTTCTGCGCGGGCAGCAGGGCCCAGCCCGGGGCTGCGCGCACGGCGGCCAGCGCGTCGATGGCGCCGTAGCCGTACTCATGGTTCACGTGCAGGCCGCCGCCGTTGGTCACCCAGCCGGCGTTGGCCGGGTCGGTCTTGCGCGCGGTGCGGGCCAGGATGGCGCGCACGTCGCGCCAGCTGAGCGCGGGGTTGGTCTCCAGCAGCAGCGCGGCCACACCGGCCGCCTGCGGCGTGGCGGCCGAGGTGCCGTTCATGCAGCGCGTGTAGTTGGGGCTGCCGGTGATGTCCTGCGGCTTGTTGCCGTCGTTGTAGCCGCCCGCGCCCGATACGTCGGTGGTGGTGGTCGTCTGCGTGGAGCAGAACTCGCCGCCATAGGCCGTGACCAGCAGGTTGGAGCCGGGCTCGGAGTAGGAGGAGCGCTGGCCCTGGTCGTTGAGCGCGCCGATGGCCAGCACGCCCTGGAAGTTGGCCTGGCCGTCGTAGTCCGAGCGGTCCTCGGGCGCACCGTTGCCCGCGGCCCAGGTGTAGACGGCGCCCTTGCCGCCGCGCCCGGTGCTGATGCCGGTGCGGATGGCGTCGCGCCACAGCTCGTCGGCCGGGGCCAGCAGGCCGTTGCTGTCGGCCGCGCCGTAGCTGTTGGTGTAGATGTGGTTGCTGGCCAGGTCCTTGGTCACCGCGTCGGCGCCGAAGGCACCGGTGGTGGCCGAGAGCAGGTTGTAGCCCACCAGGCGGGCGTTGAAGGCCACGCCCGTCACGCCCAGGTTGTTGTCGCCGATGGCTGCCGCCAGCCCGCCGCAGCTGGTGCCGTGCGAGCTGGTGGACGACGATGGGTCGCCATAGGCATTGGTGCGGTAGTCCCAGCTCTTGCCGGCCACCACGCGCAGGTCTTCGTGAAAGATGTCCAGGCCGTCGTCGATCACCGCGATTTGCACGCCCGTGCCAGTGGCCAGCTGCCAGGCCTTGCCGATATTCAGGTCTTCGCCCGCCAGGGCGGCCGGGCCGCCCGCGCCGCTCTGGCCCGTGTTCTTGAGGTGCCATTGGCGGCTGAACAGCGGGTCGTTGGGCACCAGGGCCGGCAGCGCACCGCCCCCGCCCACGCTGACCAGCCCGCCCACCGTCACCACCACGTCATAGAAGGACTGGCTGCCCACCGTCAGCGTGGCGATGGTGACCTGCCCGTTGGACGGGTTGAAGCTGTCGTAGGTGCGGTTGGGCCCCGTGGCGCTGAAACCCAGCACGTTGCCCACGGTGATGACGACGTTGTCGTACTTGGTGTCCCCCACCACCAGGCTGCCGATACGCACCTCGGTGGGGCGGTCGGGCGACCAGGTGGTGGCCGCACCGGCCAGCCCGCAGGCGGCCAGCATGGCGGTGACAAGCGCCAGGCGCGCAGGCCTGCGGATGGTGGATCGTGGGAGACGCATGGAAGACACCCCTGTTGGTTTTGGATTTGACGGCGACGGCACCCAAGCCTGCACCGCCACACGATTATCGAAACCGCCCGGGGTTTGCGCCAGCGAAATATGGCGGCGCGGCCCGATACCGCGCGGCAGCACGCCCTTGGCTGCACCGTTCTCTGGCCGCAGTGCACGCAGCAGTCTTCCGGGGCACCTGCTTCGGCTGCGCTTCGGCGGCTCCCGTCAACCATCACCCATCACCCATCAATGACGTTGGCGCTGAGCCCCTGCACCCGCCGCAGGATGAAATAGACCCCGTAGGCCGCCATGCACAGGCAGCACGAGATGATCGCGTGCAGCCAGAACATTGCCTGGAAGCCACCCCATCCCATGAAGTCCCGGGTCAGGCCCATTTCTCCCGCCATCCAATGGACGGTGGCCTGGGCCAGCGGAAACAGCACCAGCCCGCCCAGCATCCACGCCAGCGGGTTCAGCGTGCGAAAGCCAAACCAGATGCACAGGAATGCCATCCACTGCAGCAGCCACCCCATGGTCGCCAGCCCTTCGGGCTTGGGATACGGCGTTGCATACCACTGCACCGAACAGGCCACGCTCGCCGAAGCCAGGGCCGCGAGCAGCAGGCAACGGGCGATCAGGCCCACGATGAATCCCACGGACATGTGCATGCGCATTCTCCCGGTCAAGATGGTGGCGCCCAGCGTAATGGCGGTGGCCTGCACCGTGAGGAAGGCACTGCAGAAGAAGCCTCTACGGCTACTCCACGGAGCACCTGGCGATACCTGCGGCGCTCCCCCCGCAGGCATGCGTCAGCGCAAAAAGGCAAGCCGCTGCCAGGAGGCATTCAGCGAATGCCAGCTGCCAGCCGCCCTCCCAGCCCAACCAGGGCCACACCCGCAATCCGTATGGCCAGGCGCCGGGCGCCGGGAAACGCCTTCAGACGCACCGCCACCAGGTTGCCCACCAGCACCAGGGCGGCCTGGTAGGCGAGGCTCAGCACGGTGACGTGCAGCATCATCAGCGCCAGCGTGGTGCCGGAGGCACCGGGCTTGAGGAACAGCGGAAAGAACGCGACGAAGAACAGGATGACCTTGGGGTTGGTCAGGCTCACCATGAAGGCACGGCGAAAATACACCCCTGCCGTCTGCGCGCGTGCGGGCTCTGCGCCCGCGCCGCCGGGCTGGCTGCGCAGCAGTTGCACGCCCAGCCAGCACAGGTAGGCGGCACCAAACCACTGCAGCCCCTGAAACGCCAGGGGCTGCGCCTGCAGCAGCGCGGCCAGGCCGGCCGCAGCCGCCAGCATGAACAGGCAATCCCCCGCGAGGGTGCCCAACACAGCAGCCATGCCCGCGCTGCGGCCGTCGCGTGCCGTGGCGTCGAGGATGGCGATGGTGCCAGCGCCTGGAACGGCCTGGAACACCAGGATGGCGGCGATGAAGCTGGCGTAATTCTGTATGTCGAACATGGTGCAAATAGGCATGGGTTGGAGATACACGATCATCTGCCGCCAGACCCCCGGTGGTACAGTGGATTGCTACGGCCCATCGGGCCCGGACCCCGCTTTTTTCTGGTGAAACATGGCTGTGACAAGAACCCAGGCACACGAGCTGGATGATGCTGCCTGGCGCCTGCTGGGCGCACTGCAGCGCGACGCGCGGGCACCGCTGAAGGTACTGGCCGAGGCGGCCGGCCTGTCCGTGGCCGCCACCGCAGAGCGGCTCAAGCGGTTGCTGGATGCGGGCATTGCGCAGGGCTTCACGGCGCAGTTGGATGCCGCCAAGGCGGGCTACCCAGTGCAGGCCACCATCGGGATCACCGTGGCCCAGCCCGCCAAGAAACCCCTGCTGGACCGATTGCGCGCGGCCCCCGAGGTGCTGGAGTGCCACCACGTGGCGGGCGCTGATTCGTACGTGATGACCGTGGTGGCCACCAGCCTGGCCGACCTGGAGCGCTTCATCGGCACCATCAACAAGTACGGCGAGACCCGCACCTCCATCGTGTTTTCCACCCCCATCGCGCGGCGCGGCCTGGTGCCGCCGGGCACGACCAGGCGCGCGCCGTAGAGGCAAGAAAACCGCCCGCTCCCGCGTGGTACCGTGCGCCTTCGATCCACCTTCACCCCCAGGAAGAGACCCGGATGAACCAGCCCGCCCCACATGAACCCCAGGCCCCCGCAGCAGCGCCGCTCGTGCTCTACGGCCACCCCTTCTCGTCGTACACGCAGAAGGTGCTGATCGCGCTGTACGAAAACGCCACGCCTTTCGGGTTTCGCGTGCTGGGGCCCGATGCGCCGGAGCATGCGGCCGCATGGCTGGCGAAGTGGCCGCTGCGCCAGTTTCCGCTGCTGGTGGATGGCGCGCGCGACGTGGTGGAGACCAGCATCATCATCGAGTACCTGCAGCTCAAGCACCCAGGCCCCATGCGCCTGATCCCCAGCGACCCGGTAGACGCGCTCGACGTGCGCTTCATGGACCGGTTTTTCGACCTGCATGTGATGAACGCCATGCAGCTGGCCGTGAACGGCGCGCTCACGGGCGATGCGGTCAAGCGCCAGGACGGCATGGCCCTGGCCGAGGAAAAGCTCAATAGCGCCTATGCCTGGCTCGACACCCGCCTGGCCGGCCGCACCTGGGCCACGGGCGAGCACTTCACGCTGGCCGACTGCGCGGCGGCGCCCTCGCTGTTCTATGCGGACTGGACGCACCCGATTGCCGAACAATACCCCGTGCTGCGTGCCTACCGCGCGCGGCTGCTGGCGCGGCCTTCGTTCGCGCGTGCGGTGGACGAGGCGCGGTACTTTCGGCCGTACTTTCCGCTGGGCGCGCCGGACCGGGATTGAGCTTGAGCGACCCCATGCAAGTCATCGACCACGAACCCGCCAGCTGGATCCTTGTGCAGCACGGGTCCTCGCTGCTGCTCGACGTGAACTGCAGCCACAGCTTTGTGTCGTACAGCTTCCTCCTGCAGCTGAACGAGGCCGAGACCGCGCTCTATGCCGAGCGGGGCCGGGACTGCCTGCACGAACTGGCGCACGCCATCCACCATTCGGCGCCCGGTGTCGCAGCGAGCCGGTCGCCCTACAAGGCACGCAATGTGGACCGGGAGTTCGGCATACAGGTGTTGGCCGCAATCCAGGCGCACCGGGCGGCGCAGGGCGCATGAAGCCAACCCGGACATCACGCATCGCAACCCTCATGGGCGCGGGCATGCTGCTGGTGCTTGCCAGCGGCTGCGCCATCCCGCCACCCGCAGTCACTGCAGCACCCGCCTCGCATGCGGCCTCCGTCGCCGCCCCCACCTTTCCCGCCGCCACGTGGCAGGCCTGGCCCGCACCCGGGGTTGGCAGCACCTGCCAGCGCGAGCTGCAGGCCGCGCGCGACTACGTGCACACGCTGGACACCACGGCCCTGATGGCTGTGCGGGATGGCCGCGTGCTGTTCAGCGAAGGCCCGGTGGAGCGGGTCAGCATCGTGTTCTCGGTGCGTAAAAGTATTCTCTCGATGATGTACGGCAAGTACGTGGCCAGCGGCGCCATTGACCTCGACCGCACGCTGGCCGATGTGGGCATGGACGACGCTGTGGGCGGCCTGCTGCCCATCGAACGCCAGGCCCGGCTGCGCGACCTGCTGGCCGCGCGCTCGGGTGTGTACCACGCGGCGGCCAATGGCGGCGACGATGCGGCTGCGGCCCCCGCGCGCGGATCGCAGGCGCCGGGCAGCTACTTTCTGTACAACAACTGGGACTTCAACGCCGCCGGCACCGCCTTCGAGCGCCTGACCGGGCGCAGCATCTACCAGGCCTTCGCCGACGACCTGGCCACGCCCCTGCAGCTTCAAGACTTTGCGCCTATGCGCCATGCCCGCAGCGGCGATGCCCGCAAATCCGAGCACCTGGCCTACCCCTTCTACCTATCGACGCGGGACATGGCCCGGCTGGGCCTGCTGGCGCTGAACCAGGGCCAATGGCACGGCCAACCGCTGCTGCCGCCCGGCTGGGTGGCGCAGATGACGGCGCAGACCACGCCTGCCGCGCATATGCACCCGGCACGCACCGCCCGGCGCGGGTTTGGGTATGGCAC
This sequence comes from Acidovorax sp. LjRoot66, assembly GCF_964253305.1. Lineage (NCBI taxonomy): Bacteria > Pseudomonadati > Pseudomonadota > Betaproteobacteria > Burkholderiales > Comamonadaceae > Acidovorax > Acidovorax sp. LjRoot66. Next base: position 3,535,405 of record NZ_CAXUQU020000001.1, on the reverse strand, counting down.
CCTGTGGTGGCTGCTGGAGAAGGAGCCCGCAGGCTCACCGCTGCACGGCGCCTACATGGCCTGGGGCGTGCACGGCCAGTACATCCTGGTGGTGCCCGCACGGTCGATGGTGATCGCGCACAAGCGCGAGGTGCCGGTGGCCGGCCACTGGAATGTCAGCTGGGTGGGGCCCACAGAGTTTTTGCGCGCGGCGCGCATGCTGGTTACTGCGCGGTGTGGGTCTGACGACACAGGCTGAACTGGCAGCCGCTCAGCGCCCCCGCCCCAGCCACAGCGCCACGGGCAATGCCAGCAACTGGGCCATGAAGCCCACCGGCGCCCAGTAGGTCTGCCAGCCCAGGATACGAATGTCGCGCAGGCCCAGGGACCGGGCCGTCCCCGCTGGGGCATACACCAGGATCAGCGCTGCAAAGGCGATGCCGAACACCACCAGCAGGCTGGCAGCCCGCCAGGGGCGCAGGCCCATGCGCTGGCCAAAGCGCGCATGCACGGCATACAGCACCAGCAGGCCCAGCACCAGCGCAGGCGCCACCAGCCACAGGCCGAGCACCATGAGTTCGGTGGGGTAGATGGTCATTGAACCAAGGATCTCACAACCGCCCCGACTCCACCCACAGCCGGTCAGCCCCTACCCGCCCATACCAGGCATCGAAGTCGCGCCGGTGGCCCTCCCACGTCTCGGCCAGCGGTGTGCGCGGGTCTTCGCTCAAGGCATAGGCCATGCCTTCCACCCACCACGTGGGCTTGAGCAGGCGAGGCAGAAGGCCCAGGCGCTGGCCCTGCAGGTGGTGGATGAGCTCATGGCGCACATAGTGCGGCGCCCAGGCGCGCGGGCCGATGACGGTGCCCCAGGTGCCTGCCGTAACGGCAGAGCGGACGCCCAGGCCGAAGGTGTCGGCACAGGCCCGCGTGGAGCAGAACACGAAGCGTGGCGAGCCCTCCACCGGCGCGATGTGGCTGGCGACAAAGGCCATGCCTTCAGCCAGCAGTTGGCGGGCTTCTGCTTCGCGCGCCGGGTCTTCCACGCACACCGTGGCGCCCTGTCTGCAGCCGATGCCGGCCAGGCCCGGTGCCAGCACGCGCACGGGTTTCACCAGCGCCCAGGCGGCCACGGGCACGACGACCAGCAGCAACAGCGCCAGGCGCGCGGCAGATCGGCGCAGCGCCTTTGTCATGCAGGGTGCGCCCACGGGCGGTGGGCAGCCTGGCGGCTAGAACGCATCCTTGTACATGTTGGTGGCCAGCTCCAGCGCCAGCGCCTTGCCGCCCACGGCGCTGAGTACGTTGGCCATGTCCTGCGATGGGTCGGCGTAGAACCAGTCGATGGTGAAGCGCAGGGTGCGGCCCAGTTGCTGGTCGCCCGCCACCATGGGGGGCAGGCCGATGGTACGGATCTGCATGTTCTCGCCGCCGCGCGACTGGTCGCGCACCCACCACGACAGAAACTCCGCAGCGCGCAGCCCGGCCTCGTTGCGCTGGATGCGAAACTCCAGCGACAGCAGCAGCTCGTTCTCCAGCGCGCCATTGGACCGGCGCAGCGCGGCGATGGGCAGGTCGGCATAGGGGCCCGGCAGGGACAGGTCGGACACCGCCACCTCAGGCAGGTAGGTGTTGTCCAGCTGCGCCTGGGTCACGCCGGGTATGGCGGTCAGGGCCGCGATCAGGCGCACCACCTCGGGGGGCGCATCCTGGTCCGGCTCGGCGGGCTCCCCAGAGTCGCCAAGCCCTGCGGGCTGCGTGGTGTCCGCGGATTCGGTGAGGTCCGCAGGCTGCGTGATTTCCAGTGGATCGTTGGGGTCGATGGGCTCGGTCATCGCAAAGTCTTCTGGGTGAGTAAAAAGTGCAGGGTGTATTGATTGTCAACGCGATGGGCTGCGGCATCAGCCTTCAGTGGCGGCCCACTCCTGCGCCTCGACGCCAAAGGCATCGGCCGCAAAGGCCTGGGCCTCGCCGAGCGAGGCGAACCAGTGGTCGGCGGCCAGCCGGCCGTCGAGCGACGCGCACACCAGCAGGCAGCCGCTGCCGCCGTCATCGGTGATCTCCAGACGAAAATCCACGTCCGCCGAGCCCGGCGTGCCATCGTCCGCCAGGGACCAACTGCCATCGGGGTCGACGGCGATCAGGAGGGTGCGGCTGGGGATCAGGGCGTGGATGGGCATGGGTGAACGAGCGAAAGCGGGTGGTGGTTGGGACACGGGGCCAGCCCGCATTGTCTCTTGGCCGGCGGCCAGCAGATACGAAAAAGAGCCTGGCAGCACCCCTCATACGGATTTGCATTCAATCGTATAACTAGGCGGGAAGCCGCAGACAGTGCTGTAGCACGGCAAGGCGGACCAACGAAGTTAGACGGTTGAAGGCAAATCCGTATCACCCTTCGGCTTGCGCCTCCCTGATGCCCCGCACGATCGCCTCCACATACGGATCGTGCAACCCGCGCTCGCGCAGCGCCTGGTCCAGCGACAGCACGTAGTCGATGTTGGGCCCGAACACGCCCTTGGCCACCGCCACCAGGCGGGCCACGGTCTCGGCACAAGCGTCCTGCTCGTGCTGCGGGTGGTCGGGGTTGGCCACGAAGGTGATGGCGGTGACGCTGCGGCCATCCTCCAGCTGCACGTCCTGCCACTGGGGGTGGTAGCCGCCGCCCGTCATCTCGCGCGTCCACAGCATGCGCACCTCGTCGCGCGCATCGGCCTCGGGCAAGCGCAGGGCCACGCCCTGCACGGCACCGCCGGGCATGAGCGACAGCACGCGACCCGGCCGCTCGGGGCTGCCGCGCCCGGAGATGGAGCGCAGGCAGAAACTGCGGTGCCAGCCCGCCAGCGTGGCCGTGTGCTGCTCTTCGAAGGGCATCAGCGGGTTCCAGATCAGCGAACCGTAGCCGAACACCCAGGTGGGCCCCTCGGGCCGGCTGTCCCAGGCGTGGGCAAAGGATTCTTCCACCCGCTCGTCGGACCACCCCGGGTGGGCAACCAGATTCATGCGGCGGCGCAAGCTGCCGTTGCGGAGGTTCTCGCGGGTCAGGATGGTCATCTTCAGTGAGAAACGCCAAAGGTGGGGCAAGTTTGCCATGCTGCAGGACCCAACGACCCACCCCGTGCAAAATCCGGGCCCTGGAGACACACGGTTACGTCAGTATGGGTCGATCCGGCCACAGCAGAGCGGGTTCCTACCAACGGATACGTTGATCCCGCTGCGCCAGGCACCCTGCCCGCTGCGTGCACGGATAATCGCGAAGTCCGCAAGGCCAGCCAGCAAGCCCTGCATCCCTGGCGCATCAGCCCCAGCCAGCTCACCCGCCCTCTACCAACACCCCCACCCGCTCTTCATGCCCCAGGCCTTCCGCAACACCTTCCTCACCCTGCGCGACCTGATCCTGTCTGCCGGGCCGCTGGCCTTTCTGGCCGTGGGCCTGCTGGTGGCGGCCTACTGGTGGCTGGACCCCAACCCGCCCAAGACGGTGACGCTGGCCACCGGCCCCGCGCAAAGCGCGTACGAAGAGTTCGGCAAGCGCTACCAGAAGGCGCTGGCGGCCGATGGCATCGAGGTGGTGCTCAAGCCCAGCGCGGGCTCGTCGCACAATTTGCAGCTGCTGCGCGATGGCGAGGCGGACCTGGCCTTTGTGCAGGGCGGCACGGCAGAGCTGCTGCCCGATGACCCGGACAACCTGGCATCGCTGGGCAGCCTGTTCGTGGAGCCCATCTGGCTGTTCTACCGCGCCGAATCGGCCCTGCGCGTGAACGCCGCGGGCCGGCTGGATAGCCTGCGCCAGCTGCGCGGCCTGCGCGTGAACGTGGGGTCTGAAGGCAGCGGCGTGCCGCGACTGATGGAGCAACTGCTGGAGGCCAACCGCGTGGAGCCCAAACAGGTGCGCCTGTCGCAGCTGGAGCAGACGCCCGCCACCGTGGCCTTTCTGGACGGCAAACTCGATGCCCTGGTGTTCGCCTCGGCCCCCGAATCGCTGATGGTACAGATGCTGCTGCAGACCCCCGGCGTGCACCTGATGGACTTTGCCCAGCACGAAGCCTACGCGCGGCGCTTTCCGTACCTGACGCCCGTGACCCTGCCGCGCGGCGTGGTGGACTTGGCCAGCAACATCCCGCCGCTGGACGCGCGCCTGGTGGCCACCACCACCTCGCTGCTGGCACGCGATGGCACCCACCCTGCCCTGCTCACGCTGTTCGCGCAGAACGCGCAAAAGCTGCACAGCGGCGCCAGCTGGTTCAACCGCGCCCGCGAGTTCCCCAGCACCCGCCACAGCGAACTGCCCATCGCCAAGGAAGGCGAGCGCGCCATCAACGAGCCCGTGCCCATGATGCAGCGCTATTTACCCTTCTGGATCGCCAACGTCATCGACCGCATGTGGCTTGTGATGGGTTTGCTGATCGCCGTGCTGCTGCCCCTGTCGCGCATCGTGCCACCGCTGTACCAGTTCCGCGTGCGCTCACGCGTGTTCCGCTGGTACGGCCGCCTGCGCGAGATCGAGGACACCCTGGAGACCAACCCTGCCGGCCACCCCGAGATGCTCAAGGCCCTGGACGGGCTGGAGGCGCAGGTGGAGAAGATCAGCGTGCCGCTGTCGTATGCGGATGAGCTGTATGCGCTGCGCAACCATATTCAGATGGTGCGCAGGAAGTTACTCAGGGTGCAGGCGGGGGGTGTGGTGGAGGAAGGGCCTGCGGCAACGCCGCAACCTGCAGAGCAGGCGGGCTGAAAGCAGATGCCCAACAGGCAGCCATCGCCCCAATGTGGAGGGAGCGTTGCCGCTATCGGCCCCTTTCCACCTTCGAATAGATTTCTCCGGTGGCCTTGTTGATCACAGCGACCATGTCGAGCTTGCCGTAAAGCGCGAAGTAGTTGTCGGTTTCATCGAACGGATCGCTGCGCGTGGGACTCGTGCGCTCCTGGTACGTCACCACCCAGGGCGCGGCGAGCGATGCGACATACAGGCAGCCAATGTCCTTTTCCAGCGACCGTGCCATATCCCTCGGCATCTTCACGGACTGCCGGTAGTAGTAGAAGTCGTGCAGATAGCCCGAGAGCACGGAAGAGCTGGCACCCCGCGCCAAGGCCGACGAAGGCTCATTGCCAGGGATTCCCGAGAGCACCAGGGCATAGTTGTCACTGGTATTTCGCAAGACCTTGGTGATGGCGCCATAGGCATTGCTGGCCTCGTACGAATCGGTTTTTTCATTCGCCTTGCCCAGCGTCACCCGGCGCAGATTCAGAGCTTCGGGCTTGCTATGGGAGCCGTCGATATCGCTTTTCACGGGTGCGGCAAGCGCTTTGACTTCGTACGTCTCATAGGCAATGTTGTAGTCCAGAATGCAGCGGCCGATGATGGGAATCGCTCCGAGCCCTCCCATGCGAGCGGCCAGCGCAGCGTCGTAGGCACTGCGTTCGTCCAGGCTGGAAAACTTGTCAGGCTTGCCAGAGACTGACACCAGTTGCTCCACCACCCAGTCGTAAACCTTCCTGGGTTCATTTTGAACGTATTGAAGCGCAGGGGCCGCGGGGTCAAAAAACACCGGCGCAAAGGGCTTAGGCATGGCTGCGGGTGGTGCGACCGGGGCTTCTGCGCGAGCCTCCACCGGAGCAGCAGGCTCAGCCACCTTTTCTGCGGGCTGTGGCACGGCCTTCACCGTTTTCTTGCCGGGTGGCTGAGTCTGGGCAAAAACAGAAACGGACAACAACGCAGACAGCAAAAGCAGCGCCGCATTGGATTGATGCGAGCGCCTGGCAGTATTGAATTTCATCGACTGTTTCAAAATCAGAATTTACTGGCGGCAGGGCCTCGAAAGGGCCTCCGGGAGATGCTGTAGCGTTTGGAAGCGCCCGCCCTATCCGCCCTCTTCTATCCCCCTCATCATATCGGCCATATGCACCGTTCATGGCCCTTACCCAAGCAACTGTGCGTGTGTGCATAGGACGGGAAGATCGCCGTGCTGCGGCCCCTGTCGCGCATCGTGCCGCCGCTGTTCCGCGTGCGCTCGCGCATGTTCTGCTGGTATGAGCGCCTGCGCGAAATCGAGGACACCTGAGAGACTCCAACCCCGCGTGCTCAAGGCCCTGGATGCGGCAGTTAAACCCACTTTCCTTTCACCTTCGACAACTTCGGAAAGCCCAACTCTTTGGCTCGTTGAATAGTTGCTTCAATCTCGGCGGGAAGAGCCTGTAGATCAAAGATCACCCAGCCTATCTCCCTCGCCTCATGAACGCAATACACGCGACCCTCATCATTATCAGGATTCGGATCTGACGTCTCGTCAGCGGGTTGCACTTCTTGCCCCCACCGGACGCCCACTCCAAACCGCACTACAGAGACCACATCCTGGAAGTAGTAATTGGCCGATTCATCAGAAGGTGGGTCAGATATGTTCATGCCTGCGTACACCAACGGCTCAATGCCCGGCATAGTTTGAGAAACGTCCGCGTATGTAATTCGATAGTAGGTTGCGCCTATCTCAAGCGAATTGGCTTCCATTTTTTCTTTCAATAGCAGGCAACAAATTTCAGGTTTTTACCTTTTTCCAACTCCCAAGTCCGGTCGCAGTTATTTCGCGAACTCTGGCATCCAAACCCTAAAAACGCCCAGCAGATTTTTGCGATCACTATTGTCCAGCACGATGGGCTCACCCCGCTCACCCCGCTCACCCCGCAAGGTAACTTGGTAAACGCGCGGGGGACCCCGATTCGCAATGGCCTTGCCATTTTCAGAATCTCCGAAAACTGACGGCTCAGTTTGATGATGGCGGTTGGCGTCTATGCTTTTTGGGGACAAAAGGCAAGACCTGACCCATTTATTACTCTCATATTATTTTCGCAGATTTTATCAATCGGAGTACTCAACCTCAACTCGCTCGCACAGTGACGTCAATGAGCAGCCATACGAGGGATTTAGCGTCACAACCGTGAGCGCGCCACTAGCAACAAGGTCAACCACTTCGGTCAGAAATTTTTGGTTTTCGGGTTTGACCCCATACGCAGCGGCCACGTCCCTTATGCTGACTTTGGATCCTGTCACCACTGCGACGTCAAGCAAAATATTACCCTCTCTGAAATTGTCGGCCACCAATCGCTGGACTCCGAATAGCACCAGCCTCAGTGTCTTTCTGTCTGCCGTTTCGAGCTCGATGACAGCGTCTTTTCCTCTGAGGAGGATTCCGATGAGCTTCGCATCGTGGACGTCAGGCTCAATGACATCGCCGTCCGCGGACGTTTGTAGCTTGTGTCGCATTCGTAAATATCCTACTAGGGTATTCCGGGATCGCCGGGACGAGGTGGTCGAGGAGGCTGACGGTCGCCATGGGTCGGTGCACTGCCATCAGCGGGTCTTGTCCACTCGTGCACGTGAGGCGCAGGCAAGCCCAGATGGGGGTGATCCCAGTCAGTATCAGCCTCAGGATAGCCGTCAGCGCCGTAACGACGAGTCTGCTTCTTGTTGCCGCTCTTGTTTTCGCAGGCCTGCTCGCTCCCTGGTTCACCGGTCAGTGGATTTGAGTTCGTCAGCATAGGACCGGTGATGTACCACCCTACTGCGGCTCCTATCCCCGCTCCAATAAGACCCCCAGCTGCAGTTCCAATCGGGCCGAATGCGCTCCCAGTTACTGCCCCCAGCCTCCCGCCGTTCAAAGCACCCAAAAGTGGGTTGAGACCTCTTGGGTCCGTGTAGCGGAGCGGATTCCCCTCCACATACCCAAACCGATTGAACCCACCCTCCAGCCCAATAGGATCCGCCTGCGTATACCTCCCTCGCTCCGCACTGTAGCTGCGGAAGTAGTTGTAGTGCAGGTTGCTTTCTTTGTCGTAGTACTGCCCCGGATAGCGCAGGTTTAAGGTCACCTCGGGGATGGGGGTGCTGCCCGTTGTGGGGTTGGTGGTTTCGTTGGTGAAGCGCTTGGAGCCCAGGGTGGGTTGTTCGTCGCCGGAGGCGCTGTAGGCCCATTGCCAGGCCACCTGGCCGTCGGCCTGGGTGAGCTTGCGCGGGGTGTTCAGGTGGTCGCTGTGCACGGCATACGCAACGCCATTGACGATGGCGGCAATGGGCATGGGGCCGTTGGCGGTGGGCAGGTAGATGTACTGGGTGGTGCCGGTGCTGTTGCTGCCGCCCATGCCGTATTCGCCCAGCAGGGTGCCGTCTTGGCCGTAGACGTAGGCGAAGCCGAGCTTTTGCGCGTCGCTGCTGCCGGGGCTCCACAGGCGGGTGAAGAATTCGTAGGCGGTCTGGATCAGGCCCTTGTCTTGCTCGGCTTCCTGGTCTTCGGGGTCGGCCAGGAGGTTGTTGAGGTTCTTGCCGCTGGTGGCCGATCCTGATCCGCTACCGCTGGCAAACAGCGGTTCGGTCTTGAACACGCGCTGGCCCAGGGCGTTGTGGGCGTACTGGGTGCTGGGGGAGTCCACGCCCGTGCCGGTGGTGACTTTTTCCAGGCGTTCCTGGCTGTCGTACTGGTAGGTGCGCAGGCCATCGGTCAGCAGGTCGCCGGCGGTGTTGTAGCCGTAAGTGACGGTGGTGTTGGCGGTGCTGGCACCCGTTTGCGTCTGGCTGAAGCCGGTCTGGCGATTGCCGGTGACGGTGTAGGTGCGGTTGGTGGTGGTGCCTGCGCGCTGTTGGCTACTGGTGAGGCGGTTGCCGTTGGCGTCGTAGGTGTAGGTGACGGTGTTGGCAGGTCGGCTTCAGGGCCGATGGGCTCCTTGGCGTGTGCGCCTGCCATTGCCAACACGAGGGTGGCAAGGGCTGCAGTACGTGGAACGCGGCTCTGGCCTGCGCGCTGCATGAAGGCGCCTGCTGTGGCTGGGGCGTGGGAACCGGCGGTCGGGAGGGGCATGGAAAGCTCAGACGGTTGATCGGCTGGCGGTGGAAGAACCGGCGCGATAGAGGATCGTATTTTCAGTCCTCCGAGGTTGCCTGATTCAACCATCGGCGCGTGCGTGCACCCTTATGAACGCTCGCGCACGTGAAGGCTTGGTGATCTCGGTCCACTCCAGATGCCCATACGCAGACTCCTCACGCAACCCCGCGAACTTCGACTGGTTTCTGGCAAAGGTGGAGTACGACCACCAAAGCACCGAGTCGCGAGAGAAAAACGCCATGCGCAGCGATTCGCGGTTGCCGTGGGACAGCCGTGTGCGCAGCAGCCCACGGCTCAGCGTGCGCCAGAGCACACGTGGGAAAACAATACTGCGCCCATAGTTGAGCCACACGATGTGCGTAGCCCGAGCCCACAGCACATCGCGCACGGCGGTACAGGGCCTGTTAACACTCATTTCGGGGATCGCGTTGCCCGGCCTGGGGGCTGGATGCAAGGCGCACGTGCGCAGCAAGGTAGGCACCTTGCAAGCGCGGGCAACGCCGCAAACGGCCCCCAGGCCGGGCAACCCGAAGGGAAGGCCCTTGCCGGCGCGCCACTCGTCGTTGCGTTCCTTGCGTGTGCAAGAGCACACGCGGCGTCGCGCGCCTAGGTTGGCACGCCGGCAAGGGCCTTCGCGACCCCGAAATGAGTGTTAACAGGCCCTGGTTGCAATCGGCCACCCAGCACTCACCCTCGGTCGCGCTGCGCACGCGGGCCTCGAACTGCTCGTGAGGCACGGCCGTCCACCCGGGGCCCCAGTACAGGGCATCGAGCTCGATGTGCGGGCTGCCGGTAGCACTGCGCCAGTGCGGCAGCAAAAGTGGACTTGCCGGCACCGCTGGTGCCGACGATGACGTAACGCATGCTGTGTGGGTTCGCTCGTTTCAATGGCCCGATGGTGCCATGGGGGTCAATCGGCCGTGCCAGGTACCAGCCGCCCCGCCACCACTTCCTGCACCACCGCCTGCAGATGCTCCACCGCAGGGTTGTTGGCACCGCCCACGCTGTCGCGGTGCAGTGACACGGCCACCCACGGCAGCACGGGCAGGCCCAGCGGCTTGCCCACCGCGGCCAAGCCTGCAGGAATCTGTGCAGTGGCACGGGGCGCTACGCCCAGGCCGGCCTGGGCGGCGGCCCAGATGGCCGAGACGCTGGCGCTGGTGAGCACGGTGTGCCAGGGCCGGCCCGTGCGCTCCAGCGCGGCGATGGCGGCCTGGCGAAAGCTGCAGGGCTGCTCCAGCAGCAGCAGGGGCACGGATTCGCCGGGCGGCAGAGGCAGGCCTGGCTGCGCGATCCACTGCGTGGGCAGGCGTGCGATGGTTTGGCCACCAGCCTGCCCACCCGAGGGCTCGCCAAACGCCAGCACCAGGTCCACCTCGCCGGCCTGCAGCTGGGCCAGCAGCGCGCTGCTGCGGTCCACGCGGATGTCGATGCGCACGGCGGGGTGCGCACGCGCAAAGCGGGCCAGCGTGGCGGGCAGCCAGCCGTCGGCAAAGTCCTGCGGCATGCCGAAGCGCACGGTGCCTTGCATGCGCGCGCCCTGCAGCGAGAGCACGGCTTCGTCGTTGAGCGCGATGAGCCGCCGCGCATGGCCCACCAGCAGCTCGCCCGCCTCGGTCAGCGCCTGCTGGCGGCCCTGCTTGCGAAACAGAGGCGTGCCCACGCGCTCTTCCAGCGCCTTGATCTGCAGGCTCACCGCGCCGGGCGTGCGGTGCAGGCGCTGGGCGGCCTTGCCAAAGCCGCCCAGCTCGACGGCGGTGACCAGGGTTTGCAGGGAGGGCAGGTCGAGCAGCATAGGTTAGCCATTTTAACTATTTATGTAAAAACAATTCGATTGTTTAAAGCAATGGCAGTTTTTACAGTGCATGCATCTCAACTCTGCCCCACCCCTGAAGGACACCTGACATGCAGCAGCGGCACGTTGGCAAAGGCTTGATGCAAGGTAACTTCGTCAGGCCTTGCCCAGCCATGCGCGCGCAAAGAAAACGCCTGGGCGTTCAGGAACCAGGCAAGCCGCACTGCCGATTGGCACTGCGGCAGATTTTTTTGGCCCGGGCGCATGCACCGGCTGCGTGCCTGCTTGCACCAGCAGGCAGCAGCGCCATGCCCGCGCCGCCCTTTGGCGTCTGGCCGTGAGGGCTGCATTGGCCCAGCCCCTGCGGCCAACACTTTCGGCCCGGGGCGGGGCTTTACTGCGCAATCGGGCCTGATCTGGACACGGCCAAGGGGGCAACTTCCAGGTCAACCTGGCGATGCACTGGTGTGGTGCAAGGGTGTATCACGAATTTTTTTCGTGATGCAGGCCGAATTTATATCGTTTGGCCGATGGGTAGGTGCGCGACTTTAATCAAGTTCCGTTCAATTTCCTGTCACAAATTCATGTCTTCCGTCGGTTTTCGTATCAACGAGCGGCCCGCCGCCCGCATCAGCGCCGAGGCGCTTGCGCAGTTCGCCACCGTGGGCTCCGCGCAGATCAGTGACTGCATGGGCCGTCTGTACGGCGTGGTGGGCCTGGCGCCGCGCCATGCCGCCAACGCCCTGCGCATGGTGGGCCTGGCGGTGACCGTGAAGGCCCGGCCGGGCGACAACCTGATGATCCACAAAGCGATTGCGCTGGCGCAGCCGGGCGACGTGATCGTGGTGGATGGCGCAGGCGAGGCCACCAATGCGCTGGTGGGCGAGCTGATGGCCATGGATGCCGAGGGGCGCGGCGTGGCCGGCTTCGTGATCGACGGTGCGATCCGTGATGCGGATGTGTTCGCTCAGGGTGCGTTCCCTTGCTTTGCACGCTCCGTGTCGCACCGGGGGCCCTACAAGGACGGCCCGGGTGAGATCAATGTGCCCGTGAGCATCGGCGGCCAGGTGGTGTGCGCCGGTGACGTGGTGGTGGGCGATGCCGATGGCGTGATCGCCATCCCGGCGGCCATTGCCGAGGACGTGCTGGCCCTGGCTCTGAAGAAGGAGGCGGACGAGGCCGGCATCAAGGAGCGCATCCGCGCGGGCACCTACACCAAGCCTTGGGTGGACAAGACCATTGCCGCCAAAACCGCGGGAGGCGCATGAGCATGACCAACGCCGCCGCCCTTGCCAACAGCCCCAGCATCGTTTCCGGGCGCATCCAGCGCATCAAGCTCTCGCCCAGCGTGGCGGTGCGCACCATCATTGCGCAGTTGCGCGAGCAGGGCCGCCGCATCATCGACCTGACCATCGGCGAGCCCGATTTCTCCACGCCCGAGCACATCTGCGCGGCCGCCACTGCGGCCATGGCGCGGGGCGAGACCAAGTACCCCGCATCGCAGGGCACGCCTGCCCTGCGCAAGGCGGTGGCGGCGCGCATGCAGGCCGACTGGGGGGTGAGCTACCCGGTGGGCCAGATCATCGTGAGCACCGGCGCCAAGCAGGTGATCTACAACGCGCTGGCGGCCACGCTCAACGAGGGCGATGAAGTCATCATCCCCGCGCCTTTCTGGGTGTCGTACCCCGACATGGTGGTGGTCAACGGCGGCACGCCGGTGATTGCCAATGCCACGCCCGAGCAGGGCTACAAGCTCACGCCCGAGGCGCTGGAGCGCGCCATCACGCCGCGCACCAAGTGGCTGATGATGAACTCGCCCAGCAACCCCACGGGCGCGCTGTACACCCGCGAGGACCTGGAAGGCCTGTGCGCCGTGCTGCTGCGCCACCCCCACGTGTGGCTGATGACGGATGATATCTACGCCCGCCTGAACTTCACCGGCAGCCCTACCGTGCACCCCATCCAGGTGGCGCCCGCGCTGGCCGCGCGCACGCTGCTGGTCAACGGTGTCTCCAAGGCCTATGCCATGACGGGCTGGCGCATCGGCTTCGGGGCCGGCCCCGAGCCGCTGATCCAGGCCATGGCGGTGCTGCAGTCGCAAAGCACCTCGGGCGCATCGTCCATCAGCCAGGCTGCGGCGCTGGAGGCACTGACCGGCCCGCAGGACTGTGTGCAGCAGTTTGCCGCCACCTTCCGCGAGCGGCGCGACGTGGCGGTGAGGCTGATGTCGGGCATTGTCGGGCTGAAGGTGGTGGTGCCCGAAGGCGCGTTCTACGTATTCCCTGACTGCAACGGCCTGATGGGCAAGACCACGCCCACGGGCGAGGTGCTGCGCACCGATACCGACCTGACCAACTACCTGCTGCGCGAAGCCGGCGTAGCACTCATCGATGGCACGGCGTATGGTGCCCCCGGCACCTTCCGCCTGTCGTTCGCGGCGTCCATGGACGCCATAGCGCAAGGCTGCGAAGGCATCCGTGCCGCATGCGCAAAACTGATTTAACCCGCCCCGCCCTTTGACAACCTCTAGGATTCAGCCATGAAGCAAATCAAATTCCTGATCGGTGCATGCCTTGCCCTGCCGGCCCTGACCGCCAGCCTCGCCGCCCATGCGGACCAGTTGGCCGACATCAAGCAAAAAGGCGAACTCGTCTGCGGCACGCTGGGCACCTCGCAGCCCTTCAGCTTTCAGGACGGTGCCACGCGCGAGCTGGTGGGCTATGACGTGGACGTGTGCAAGCTGGTCGCGGCCAAGCTGGGCGTGAAGGTGCAGTTCAAGCTGCTGTCGGTGGCGGCGCGCGTGCCCGAGCTGAACGAGTCGCGCGTGGACATTTTGGCCGCCAACCTGGGCTACTCGCCCGAGCGCGCCGAGCAGATCGCCTTCTCGCACGCCTACTTTCAGAGCCCGCAAAAGCTGCTGACGCGCGCCGAGTCCAAGTTCACCAAGATCGAAGACCTGACGGGCAAGCGCATCAGCGCCACCAAGGGTTCGAGCTCGGAGCGCGAGATCAAGGCGCGCCTGCCGGGCTCGCAGGTGCTGGGCTTTGCGGACAGCTCGGCCGCCTACCTGGCGCTGCAGCAAAAGAAGGTGGACGGGCAGTTCGCTTCTGAGCTGGTGCTGGCCCGCCTGGTGCTGCAAAGCCCACCCACCTCGCCCGTGGTGATCATGGACAAGGCTGTGTTCGACGAACCCTGGGGCCTGGGCATGCGCAAGAGCGAGACGGGCTTCATCGCCGCCGTGAACAAGGTGCTGGAAGAGGCCGAGAAGTCCGGCGAAGCGGCTGCCATCTTCGACAAGTGGATGGGCGCCGCCAGCCCCTACAAGCTCAAGCGCAGCTTCACCGTTGCGCCCATTCCGCGTTGATCCGTTCTTGTTGCTGATCGGCAAGCCGCCGTCCGCCGGCGGCTTGCCCGAGAGAAAAATGGCCCCATGAAATTCCTAGACTCCGCCCAGCTGCTGCAACTGGCTTCCGGCATGGTCACCACGCTGCAGCTGTTCGCGGTGGCCTGGGTGCTGGCCTTCACCATTGCGCTCACGCTCACGGTAGTGCGTACGGCCAACGTCCGGGCCACCACCTTCATCGTGGACGCGTATGTGGAATACCACCGCAACGTGCCCCTGCTGGTGCAGGTGCTGTTCTGGTACTTCGGCATGCCCGAGCTGCTGCCCGACGGGGTGCGCGCCTGGCTCTATCAGCACAACGCGGAAATGTCGCTCGCGGCCATCGCCCTGGGCCTGGGCTCGGCCGCCTACATCGCCGAGGACATCCGCAGCGGGCTGCGCGCCATCCCCACCACGCAGTTCGAAGCGGCGCGCGCACTGGGCTGTAGCTACCTGCAGTGCATGCGCCTGGTGATCGTGCCGCAGGCGCTGCGCATCGCCATACCGCCGCTGGTGGGCCGCGCCCTCCTGCTCTTCAAGAACACCAGCGTGGCCATGGCCATCGGCGTGGTGGAGCTGACCTACCAGACCCGTGAAATCGAAAACGAAACCTACCGCACCTTCGCCACGTTCGGGGCGGCGACGATCATGTATTTGATCGGCTCCTTCCTGCTGATGTACGTCGGCTCGCGCATCCAGGCGCACTACAGCCTTGCGCGCAAGGAGGGCCGCCGTGCTTGACATCATTCGCGAATACTGGCCCCTGCTGTTGGTAGGCCAGTACCCCCACGGCCCGCTGGGCGGCCTGGCGATGACGCTCATCGTGGCCGGCCTGGGCCTGCTGCTGTCGCTGCCCCTGGCGCTGATGATCGCCATCGCCCGCGTCAGCCCCTACCGCTGGGTTGCGCGCTGCGCCGCCGCGCTGGTGCATGTGGTGCGCGGCATGCCGCTGCTCATGCTGATCTTCTGGGCCTATTTCGTGGTGCCCAAGGTCACGGGCCATGCGGTGAGCGGCTTCACCACGCTGGTGTGCGCTCTGGTGATCTATGAAAGCGCCTACCTTTCGGAGGTAATCCGCTCAGGGATAGAGGCCATCCCCAGGGGGCAGATCGAGGCCTCGCGCTCGCTGGGCGTGGGCTACTGGCGCACCATGTTCAAGGTGGTGCTGCCGCAGGCGCTGTTCAACGTGCTGCCCAGCATGACGAGCCAGTTCGTCTCCACCGTCAAGGAGACCTCGCTGGGCTATGTGATCAGCGTCAACGAGCTGACCTTTGCCGCCAACCAGGTGAACAACCTGGTGCTGACCAAGCCGCTGCAGGTGTTTGGCGTGCTGGCCATCATCTACTTCATCGTCTGCTTCACCCTGAGCCGCGGCGTGAGCCTGCTGGACGCCCGGGTGCGCCGCACCCGCGCCATGCGCTAAACCCCTTTCTGATCGATCGCCATGATCCAACTCGAACAAGTCAACAAGTGGTTCGGTGAGAACCACGTCCTCAAGAACGTGGACCTGCGCATCGCCGCCGGCGAGGTCGTCGTGGTCTGCGGGCCCTCGGGCTCGGGCAAGTCCACGCTGATCCGCACCATCAACCGGCTCGAACCCATCGAGAAAGGCCGCATCACCGTGAACGGCCAGGACGTGTACGCCAAGGGCCTGAACATCAACACGCTGCGCGCCGGCATCGGCTTCGTGTTCCAGAGCTTCAACCTGTTTCCGCACATGAGCGTGCTGGACAACGTGATGTTTGCGCCCCAGAACATTCGAAAGACCCCGCGCGACACGGCCATGGCCGATGCCAAGGTGCTGCTCGAACGCGTGGGCCTGTCGCACAAGCTCGATGCCTATCCGGGCAACCTCTCGGGCGGGCAGCAGCAGCGCGTGGCCATTGCCCGTGCGCTGGCCCTGAAGCCGCCGGTGATGCTGTTCGACGAGCCCACCAGCGCGCTCGACCCCGAGATGGTAGGCGAGGTGCTGCAGGTGATGAAGTCGCTGGCGAAGGACGGCATGACCATGGTCTGCGTGACACACGAGATGGGCTTTGCCCGCGAGGTGAGCGACCGCGTGGTGTTCATGGACGCGGGCGAGATACTGGAGAGCGATACGCCGGCCAATTTCTTCAGCGCGCCCAAGCATCCGCGCGCGCAGCGCTTTCTGTCCGACATCCTCCCGAGCCACGGCTGACCAGCCCCTTGGTACTGTCCGGCAGGGGTATGCTTTCCGGGATGTACACCCTCAAGCAGATGGAGGCGTTCTACTGGAGCGCGCAACTCGGTAGCTTCAGCGCTTCGTCCCGCAAGCTGCACACCACGCAGTCGGCCATTGCCAAGCGCGTGGCCGAGCTGGAGGCCTTCAGCGGCATGCCGCTGCTGGACCGCAAGACCAAGCAATTGGTGCTGACGCCACGCGGGCGCCAGATGATGGAGCTGGCGCAGGAGACGCTGGAGCTGAGCAGCCGCGTGGTGCAGCAGCTCGCTTCGGCCCAGAGCTTCGAGGGCGTGGTGCGCCTGGGCGTGACCGAGCTGGTGGGCCTGACCTGGCTGGCGCCGCTGATCGACCAGGTCAGCCGCAGCTACCCGCAACTGACGCTGATGCCCGAGATCGATGGCGGCGTGACGCTGTACCGCAAGCTGGCCGAGGACACGCTGGACATGGCCATCATGCCCGGCCCGTTCTGGAGCTATGAATACGACTGCGTGCCCCTGGGCTCCATCCGCAACGAGTGGATGGCCAGCCCGGCGCTGGGGTTCGACCCCTCGGTGACGCTGGCGCCGCGCGACCTGGTGGCCCACCCGGTGATCACCCAGCCCACCAACTCGGCCCTGTCGCACCTGTACGACGCGTGGTTCACCGAGCAGGGCTTGGCCGTGAACCGCGTGCTCACCTGCAACAACATGGTGGTGGTGGCGCGCCTGACCATGCTGGGCCTGGGCATCAGCTACCTGCCCCCGGCCCTGTTCTCCCCCATGGTGGAGCGCGGCGAGCTGGTGCAGCTGCGCGTGAGCCCCGACCTGCCGCGCGTGCACTACTACGCGGTGTTCAGGAAGAACGTGGTGAGCCCTACGGTGGCCAAGGTGATCGAGATCGCCCAGGCGGTATGCGATTTCGACGCGCAGGAGCAGCAGGGCAGCCAGTGGGTGGCCACCATGCCGTCGGCCACGCCGAAAGCACCTGCGCCTGGCAAGGCCAATGCGGCGCTGGCCCGGGCATTGGCGCGGGCCAAGGGCGGTAGAAAGGACGGGTGATCCCCGTCACGAACGCCTCCTGGCAACCTACAGGCAAGGCCCGCTGCATGGTGTATCTTCAGCGGTCCGCGCCCTGCGCCTACCGCGACCTGCGGAGGCCTTCCCAGGGCGAGCCAATCTTGAAGCACCATTGATCGACAACGCCCTTTCGCCCTCTCTGCCAGCCAACCAAATGGACAGCAGCAACGCCAGCGCCCCCGCACTGCTCTCGGTGGTGTGCCCGATGTACAACGAAGAGGCCGCGCTCGACCTGTTTTTTGCGCAGCTGCTGCCGGTGCTGGCGCAGACCGGCCTGGCCTTCGAGATCGTCTGCGTGAACGACGGCAGCCGCGATGGCACGCTGGCGCGGCTGCAGGCGCTGTGCCGCACGGTGCCGGGCCTCAGGGTGGTCGACCTGTCGCGCAATTTCGGCAAGGAGGCGGCGCTGACCTGCGGCATCGACCATGCGCTGGGCGCGGCCGTGGTGCCGATCGATGCGGACCTGCAGGACCCGCCCGAACTCATTCTGGAGATGGTGCGGTTGTGGCAGCAGGGTTTTGACGTGGTGCTGGCCCAGCGCACCGACCGCAGCGCGGACCATTTGCTCAAGCGCAAGACCTCGGAGTGGTTCTACCGGCTGCACAACCGCATTTCCGACTCGCAGATACCGCCGAATGTGGGCGATTTCCGGCTGATGGACCGCCAGGTGGTGGATGCGCTCAAGCGCCTGCCCGAGCGGCGCCGGTTCATGAAGGGGCTGTTTGCCTGGGTGGGTTTTCGCCAGGCGACGATTCCCTACACCCGGCCAGCCCGCGCGGCTGGGGACACCAAATTCTCTGGCTGGGGCCTGTGGAACCTGGCGGTGGAGGGGGTGACCTCGTTCTCGACCGTGCCGCTGCGCATCTGGACCTACCTGGGCCTGGCCGTCGCGCTGCTGGCGTTCGGCTATGGCCTGGTCATCGTGGGCCAGGTGCTGCTGTTCGGGCGCGACGCGCCGGGCTATGCGTCGCTGATCACGGTGGTGCTGTTTCTGGGCGGGCTGCAGCTCATCGGGCTGGGCGTGCTGGGGGAGTACCTGGGCCGGGTGTACATGGAGTCCAAGGGGCGGCCGATCTACCTGGTGCGCGAGCCTGCCGAACCGCCGCAACATACGCCACCCGCGCAACCGGCCGCGCAACACGAACCACCCCATCACCATGCGCCCTGAACTGCTTGCCCAGATGGCCGCAGTGCAGCAGACCCACTGGTGGTTTGCTGCACGGCGCGACATTCTTTCTTCCGTCATCGACGGCCTGGACCTGCCGGGCGCCCAACCCCGCGTGCTGGAGATCGGCTGCGGCCCTGGCGGCAACCTGGCCATGCTGGCGCGCCACGGCAGCCTGAGCGCCATGGAATACTCGCCCGAGGCACGTGCCGCTGCTGCCAGCCTGGGGCTGTGCCCCGTGGAGGCCGGCGGCTTGCCCGAGCCCGTGCCGTTTGCTGATGGCAGCTTCGACCTGGTCTGCCTGCTCGACGTGCTGGAGCACGTCGAGCACGACGACGCTGCGCTGGTCCGCGTGGCCCGGCTTCTCAAACCTGGGGGGCGGCTGCTGCTCACCGTGCCTGCGTACCAGTGGCTGTGGTCGGACCACGACGTGGACCACCACCACCACCGGCGCTACACCGCCAGCCGGCTGCGCTCCAAGGCCACAAAGGCCGGCCTGGTGGTGCACCGCGCGGGCTACTTCAATACCGTGCTGTTCCCGCTGATCGCGCTGGCCCGTCTGGTGGGCAAGCTGACGGGGCGCACAGGCGGCGATGCCGACACTGCCCTGCCCGCACCCTGGCTCAACGCCACCTTGCGCACCCTGTTCGGGGCTGAGCGCCCGCTGGTGGCGCGCATGGGTCTGCCATTCGGCACGTCGGTGATCGCGGTAATGGGTCGTTCCTCTTGACCAGCATGCGTCGCTCTGCCCTCGGCTTTGCCTTGGTGGGGGTGCTGTCCACGCTCACGCATGTGTGCGTGGCAACCGTGCTGATTGAGTGGCTGGGCGCGCGAGCGCCGCTGGCCAATGGTGTGGCCTTCGTGGTGGCCACGCTGCTGTCCTATGTGGCCAACACCCGCTGGAGCTTTGGCGCGCGCCTGGGCATGGCTACAGCCGGGCGCTTTGCGCTGGTGGCCGGGACGGCAGGCCTGATGAGCATGGGTATCGCTTGGCTGGTGGAGCGCGTTGGCGGGCACTATGCGCTGGGCATTGCGCTGGTGGTGGTTTTCGTGCCCGCTTTCAGCTTCGTCGGCCATCGGAGCTTCACGTACCGATGAGTACCTCGCTGACCCCGCCCCGACCGGCGTGGCGCACGGGCCTCCTTGCCGCGGCCCTGCTCTGCGCCCTGGTGCTGGTGCTGCATGGCAGCGCCCTGCAAGCCGGCTGGCGCTGGGATGATGGCACGCACCTCTTCAATGTGACGCAGTACACCCCCTGGTCGGTGTTCCTGGACCCCGAGGTGACGCGCGCGGTGTCGGGCAACCAACTGGCACCGTGGAACCTGTTCATCTACCAGCTCAACACGTCCCTCTTCGGCCTGCGGCCGCAGCTCTTTTACCTGCATCACCTGCTGTCGCTGGCGGCCGCCGCGCTCGCGCTGTACCTGCTGCTGCGCCAGTGGCTCAGCCCCTGGAGGGCGCTGCTGCCCGCCACCCTGCTGCTCCTGGGTGCCCCGGCCTTCCACATGGCGCAGCAGTTGATGGTGGGGCACTACATCGACGGCCTGACGTTCGCCTGCCTGGCGCTGTGGGCCTACGTCCGCGCGGTACGCCTGGGCCAATGGCGCTGGGCGCTGCTGGCAGCAGTGTTCTACCTGCTGTCCACGCTGTGCAAGGAGGTCTATGTCCCCTGGATCGCGCTGACACTTTTCGTGCCGCTGCCCGGGGGGTCGCCACCCGAATGGCTGGCGCGCTGGCGCTATGCCCTGCCCAGTGTGGCGGTGGCCTTGGGTTATGCGGTGGTGCGCATCCAGGTGTTCGAGGGCGCGGGCGGTTACCACAGCAGTGCGTTGACGGGCTGGCACGACCTGCCCGGGGTGCTCACCACCGTGGCCCGCATGCTCACCGAGGGGCTGCTGGGTGCCGGAGCGCCGGGCCTCGTCGCTACTGCCCTGTGCCTGGTCTGCGCGGTGGCCAGCCTGGCGGCCCAGCCGGCACAGTTGCGCATGCGGGCTGCGCTGGGCATGGCAGCGGCTGCCACGGTGGTGGTGTTTCCGCTGCTGTTCGTGGCGCGCCCCGGTTTTGAATGGATGCTGCACGCGCGCATCCTCTGGGTTCCCTGGATGTCCCTGTGCGTGCTGTGGTGCCTGCCCTGGCCCAGGCGCCTGGCACGCTGGCACGTGGCGGCATTGCTTGTATTCAGCGCGGCGGCTGCGCACCAGGCCTGGGTGCAGCGCCAGCATGACCGCCCGATCGAGGCGATGTTCGATGCGCACTACGGCTTCGTCCTTCAGCCTCCGGCAGGCCAGGCGCTGCTGCCCGCCGAGTTCAACTCGCCCGGCTATCTGACTGCAGTGACCATGGGCGCCCATGTGGCGCGCCAGCGGCTCGCGCCCGCCACGGCGCACCCGGCGCCGGCGTTGGTGCGCCAGGAGCCCGCAGACGCTGCCGAGCGGACCCGCATCCTCGTCTGGCAGGAGCGCTGCCGCTGCCTCATGCCCTTGGGCGACCTGCCACCCGCGCAGCAGCAGGCGGCGCTGCAATCGCAGCTGGACAACCAGGCATTCGCCATTCCGCTGCGTCGGCCGCTGCCCTACATCGCCAATGAGCAGGGCGGCGCAATCGACACCATCACCGTGGTCGGCCAGCAGGTGCACCTGACGGGCTGGACCCCCACCATCGGGCCGGGCCGCAAGCTGTTCATCACCGGCTTCGACGAGGTTCCCCTGGTGGAGATAGCCAGCGTGCAGCGCCCCGACGTGGCCAGCCAAATGCAGCGCCCGGACATGCTGGGGGCAGGCTTCGAGGCCACACTGAGCTTCAGCAGTGCACAGGCGGCGCAAACCGCCAGCACCGAGCTGTGCGCCGTAGCCCCTGGCCATTTGCCTGGGCAGCAGCACCAGTTCCTGCTGCTGCCGATAGCCGGCAGCAAGCAGTGCCAGGGGGTGCTCATGCCCGCGGCAACCCGGCACAGGTGACGGTATGGTGGGTCCGACGAAACCAGCATGGCGGGCAGAACTGGCAGCACTGGGCGTGCTCTGCCTGCTGACCTTCGCGCTGCACGGCAGCGCCCTGCAGGGCTACTGGCGCTGGGACGACGGCCTGCACCTGTTCAACGTGAGCATGTACAGCCCGTGGTCGTTGTTCTTCGACCCGCAGGTGACGCGCGTGGCATCCGGCAACCAGGTGGCGCCGTGGAACCTGTTCATGTACCAGGTCAACTACGCCCTTTTCGGCCTGAACCCTTTCCCCTTCTACCTGCACCACCTGCTGTCGCTGGCCTGCGCAGCGGGCGGGCTGTATCTGCTGCTGCGCCACTGGCTGGGGCGCTGGCAGGCGCTGCTGCCTGCGGCCCTGCTGCTGATTGGCGCCCCATCGGTGCACATGGCCCAGCAGTTGATGGTGGGGCACTATCTGGACGGCCTGCTGTTCGCCTGCCTGGGCCTGTGGGCCTATGTGCATGCCGTGCAGCGGGCGCAATGGCGCTGGGCCGTTCTGGCAGCGGGGTTTTACCTGCTGTCCACGCTGTGCAAGGAGGTGTATGTCCCCTGGGTGGCGTTGACCCTGCTGCTGCCGCTGCCTGCTGGCTCGCAGTCTGCGGCTGCAGGCTCGCCTGGGGCGGTGGGCTCGCCCTGGGGCATGGCGCGTTGGCGCTTCGCGTTGCCTACACTGGCAGTGGCGCTGGCGTATGCGGTGGTCCGCATCAGCGTTTTTTCAGGCATGGGGGGATACCATGGGAGTGCGCTGGGCGACTGGCAGGCCCTGCCGGTCTTCATTGGCAACCTGGCCCATATGCTGGCCCAGGGCCTGCTTGGAAGCGGTGCGCTGGGCATGGCTGCAATCCTGGCGTGCCTCGTGTGCCTGGTGGCGGGGGTTGCCGCACAATCCACGCCGCACCGCCGATGGATGCTGGTGGGCTTGGGCGCCGCTGCCGTGGTGATGGTCTTTCCGTTGCTTTTCGTGGTGCACCCGGGTGTGGATCTGATCGGGTATACGCGTTATCTCTGGGTGCCCTGGGTTGCCCTGTGCGTTCTCTGGAGCCTGAAGTGGCCCGCCCGCATTGCGCGCTGGCGCGCAGCCGCCCTGCTCGTTTTCGTGGTGGCGGTGGTGCAGCAGTCCATGGCCCAGCGCGAGCATGACCGCCCCGCCAACGCGGTGTTCGAGGCCCACTATGCATTCGCCCTGAATCCGCCGCCAGGTCAGATCCTGGTGCCTTACGAGTTCTTCTCGCCCATTTCCACAGTCACCCAGATCATGTACGCGCACGCAGCGCAGCAGCGCCTGGAGCCCGGCCGACTCCATCCCGAGCCAGCGCTGCTGCGCAAGGCGCCCGCCGATGCAGCCGAGCGCGCGCGCATCCGAACGTGGAATGACAAGTGCCTGTGCCTGGTGCCATTGGACAGCCTGCCGCCCGAGCAGCAGGAGGCCGTCATCCAATCCCAGCTGGCCAATGTCGGTCACGCTTTTTCCATGGACAAGCCGCCCCCGCGCGTGGCGCATGGCTACGGCGGCTCCATCGACGCCATCACCGTCGAAGGCCGCCAGTTGCACATATCCGGCTGGACTCCGACCCTCGGAGCCGGCCGAAAAATGGTGATGGCTGTGCCCACCCCGGGTGCCCAGGTCAGCCTGGACGCATTGGTCAGCACAGAACGGCCCGACGTCGCGCAGTCCTTTCAGCGCCAAGACATGCTGCTGTCAGGGTTCGAGGCCATCCTGGGATTTTCGGACGAACGCATGGCCCAGGCGGCCAGCAGAATGCGTTGTGCCATCGTCCTGGGCCACCTGCCGGGACAGGAGCACCAGTTCCTGCTGCTGCCCGTGAAGGGCAAGCAGGGCTGCAGCGATGCATTGATACCCGACGCGACCAGAGCGGAGGGGGGATGACCGCTGACGGCAAAGGGTTTGGGCGGCCAGGCCATCCGTGCCACCAAGCTGCCTGCGCCAACCCGGCGCATGCAACAGGATGAAAATGCCGAACCAGACCAGAACACACCAAACCACATGGAACCGCGATCTGGCAATGCTGGGCGCCTTGTGCCTGCTGACCTTCGCGCTGCACGGCAGCGCCCTGCAGGGCTACTGGCGCTGGGACGACGGCCTGCACCTGTTCAACGTGAGCATGTACAGCCCGTGGTCGTTGTTCTTCGACCCGCAGGTGACGCGCGTGGCATCCGGCAACCAGGTGGCGCCGTGGAACCTGTTCATGTACCAGGTCAACTACGCCCTTTTCGGCCTGAACCCCTTGCCCTTCTACCTGCACCACTTGCTGTCGCTGGCCTGCGCAGCGGGCGGGCTGTATATGCTGCTGCGCCACTGGCTGGAGCGCTGGCAGGCGCTGACGCCCGCCGCCCTGCTGCTGATTGGCGCCCCATCGGTGCACATGGCCCAGCAGCTGATGGTGGGGCACTACCTGGACGGCCTGCTGTTCGCCTGCCTGGGCCTGTGGGCCTATGTGCATGCCGTGCAGCGGGCGCAATGGCGCTGGGCCGTTCTGGCAGCGGGGTTCTACCTGCTGTCCACGCTGTGCAAGGAGGTGTATGTCCCCTGGGTGGCGTTGACCCTGCTGCTGCCGCTGCCTGCTGGCTCGCCTTCGGGCATGGCGCGCTGGCGCTTCGCCTTGCCCACGCTGGCCGTGGCCCTGGCATATGCCGTGCTGCGCATCAGCGTGTTTTCCGGCATGGGCGGGTACCACGGCATCGCACTGAGCAGCTGGCAAGACCTGCCGGTCTTCGCCAGCAAACTGGTCCATTGGCTTGTCCAGGGCCTGATGGGCAGCGGGGTGCTGGGCGCCACTGCGGTCCTGTTGTGCCTGGTGTGCCTGGTGGCCGGACTTGCGGCACAGCCGGAGCGGGGCCGCCTGGCGATGCTGGCGGGGCTGGGTGCGGTCGCACTGGTAGTGGTCTTCCCGCTGGTGTTCGTGGTGCACCCCGGTGTTGACCCGGAGGGCCATACGCGCTACCTGTGGGCGCCCTGGGTCGCCCTGTGCGTTCTGTGGAGCCTGAAGTGGCCTGCCTCGCTGGTGCGCTGGCACACCGCGGCCTTGCTGGTCTTCGCCACGGCAGTGGGGCTGCAGTCCCTGTCACAGCGCGAGCACGACCGTGCCGCCAACGCCATGTTCGATACCCACTACGCCTTCGCGCGGACCCCCCCGCCCGATCAGGTGCTGGTGCCTTACGAGCTCGCCTCCGCTACCTCCACCGTCATCCAGATGATGTATGCGCACGCGGCGTTCAAGCGCCTGGAGCCCGGCAGGCCCCATGCAGAGCCGGCGCTGGTGCGCTGGGAACCCGCCAATGCAGCCGAGCGCGCAAGTATCCGGGTGTGGGAAGAAGACTGCCTGTGCCTGGTGCGGCTGGACAGCCGCCCACCCGGGGAGCAAGAGTCCATTCTGCACAACCACCTGGCCAACTCCACCACGGCACTGCCCATGCACGGTCCGCTCCCGCGCATGGCGCACGGCTACGGCGGATCGATCGATTCGATCACCATCGAGGGCACCCAATTGCATGTGAAAGGCTGGACACCGACCCTGGGGCCCGGTCGCAAGATGGCCTTGGGGGTCTCAGCCCCAGATATCCGGGTACGCCTGGATTCGCTGGTCAGCACCGAGCGTCCCGACGTGGCGCAGGCTTTCAAGCGGCCAGACATGCTGATGTCAGGCTTCGAGGCCACCCTGGGTTTTGCGGACGAAAAGATGGCCCGCACGGCCAGCGAGATGCGCTGCGCCATCGTGCTTGGCCATTTGCCAGGCCAGCAGCACCAGTACCTGGTGCTGCCCGTGAAGGGAAAGCAGGGCTGCGACGATGCGCTGATACCCGAGGCGACCAGGACTGAAAGCGACAGCGGCTGAGCGCAGTGCTTCGGCGGTAAAAAATCCGCACCCGCCGTCCGAGACAGCCCCGCCTACCGCCCCTTGGCAGGTGGCTTGCCGCCCAGCGGTGCCTGCCTGCTGCTGGGTGCGCTGCCGAGCTTGCCGCGCGAGGTTTCCAGCGGTGCGGGCAGACTGCCCCGGGTGGTGGCGATGCCGCCGGCGCGCGTGGCGGTGGCTGCAGCGGCCGGGGGCCGGGCCTTGGGGGCGGGCACCACGCGCAGGGCGCCTTCGTCGGCCAGTTTGTCGCGCATGCGGCGCGTCATGGACTGGGTGCTGTTGTCCGGCGCGGTAAACAGGAACAGCGTGCCATGCGGGCTGGACCAGGTGAGCTGGGTGTGCACGGCGCGGCCGTTGCTGATGAGCTCCACCCAGGCGCCCACCACGAATTCGGCGTAGGGCTCGGCCTTGGTGGGCGCGGCAGCGGCCGGTTCGGGCTGGCCGATGTCCACCAGGGCCTGGGCGCTGTCGTCGTAGCCGGCGACGGCCGCCACGGAGTCGTTGGGGTCGCGCGAGTCCTGAACCGAGTCCTCGGGGTCGAGGGTGATCTTGGCGAAGGCGGCGCGCTCGAAGGCGTCCTGGTGCAGGCCCACCAGGCGCTCCAGGAAGGCGCTGGTCTTGGCCGCCGGGTGGTCGATGGTCTGCAGGCCCTCGCGCAGCTTGACGAGCAGGCCGGGAATGGCTTCGGACAGGCGGTCGGGCTCGGCGCGGGTCAGCTCGGGCTGGGCGCTCCACAGCAGCAGGGGCACCAGGGCCAGGTAGCCGCCGGGGTCGTCCTCGCCGCCAGCGGCCTGCGCGACGACCTGGGCCAGGGCCACCACCTCGGCCCAGGGGCCGGCGGCAAAGTCGAGCACGTCGGCGGGCACGCGCTCCAGGTCGGGCAGTTTGCGGATGTCGGCGGCGATCTTGCCGGCCAGCATTTCGCGCTGCTCGGCCTGCAGCGCAGCCTTGTCCTTCTCGGCCTGGCGGGCCTTGGCCTTTTGCACCTGCGAGTTCCAGGCGGCCTGCAGGGCCTTGAGCACGGTCTCGAACGGGGTGGCGTCCTTGATCTCGATGCCGGCCAGGTAGCCCACGGATTCGTTGAGCAGGCGGATGAAGCGGGCAAAGCCGGGCGCCTTCTCGTCCGGGAAGGCCAGGCTGCGCTGGGTCATCTCGTCGAGCAGCACGCGCGCGGGGTGCGCAGGCTCCGTGAAGAAGGTCTGGTCGCGGCGCACCAGGTGCTTGAGCGCGGGCTCCAGGTTCTGCACCGCGCGCTGCACCGAGGGCAGCAGCCGCGAATCGCGTGCGATGTTCTCCATCATGCGGCCCACCACCTCGGCGGCCATGGCCGGCGGGTCCTGCGGGGCCACCACGGGCACGGTGTAGATCTGCTGGTACGGCATGCCCGGCACCGTGTACAGGTGCTGGGGTGCCGTGCCCGGCGTGGTGGGTGCCCAGCCGCCCTGGGGAACCTGGTGCATCACCTGGGGCACGGCCTGCGGCACGCCGGCCAGGCGGCCCACCAGGCGTTCGAGCTGGGCCATGTCTTCCATGGCCTCGGCCACCGCGTTGCCGGGGTGGTAGGCACCGCCCAAGCCTGAATGCATGCTGGCCGCACCGCTGGCAGCACCGCCGCCGCCGGCCCACGCCGACTGCATGGCGGCGGGTTGCGAGGGCACGCCACCACCCATGCCGCCGTAGCCGCGGGGGTCGAACGGGTCGCCGCCGGCCAGCATCTGGCGCAGGATGCCCACGGTGAGCAGCGCCTCTTCGGCAGCCGCCGCCTGCGGGGACATCATGGGCGCGGGCATCTGGGCCTCGCCGCTCCAATTGTTGTTCGGGTCGCCACTCCAGTTGTTGTGTTGGCCGCCGCCCATGCCGCGGCCATAGCCCGTGTTGCCATAGCCGGCGTTGCCGTAGCCACTGGGGCCGCCCATAGGGCCGCCATAGCCCGTGCCCGCGTAGCCGCCGCCATAGCCGGTGTTGCCACCGCCACCACCCTGCATGCTGCCCCCCGTGCGCGCGCCGGCGCCGGGTGCGCCCAGCACGGCGTAGCCCACGGGCTCCACGCCGTTGTCGCGCAGGGTTTTGACCATGGTCTTGTATTCGTCGACCAGCAGCTTGCCCAGCAGGTCGCGCATGTGCTGCATCCACAGCCCGCGCACCTCGGCGTTCACGCCGGTCTCGCCCACCACCTGCTGCAGGGCGCGGATGTAGCTTTCGGGCCGCAGGGGGTTGCGCTCGGGCTGCACGCTGCGCAGGCCCTGGGCCGAACTGACCAGAGTGTTGAGCTCGGCCAGTATCGCCTCGGTGGCGTGCGAGGCCAGTTGCTGGGCGCGGGCCAGCTCCACCTGGCTTTGCATCTCGCTCTCGTCCATGAGCGAAAGCTCGCCAAAATCCAGGGGCGAAGCGTCTGCGGAGCGGGATTTGCCCGCCGCGGCGGGCGGGCCTTCGGCAAAGATCTCCAGCAGGGCCATGGAGTAGCCCTTGACCAGCGCGGCCTCATGCTGGCCCAGCAGGCGCAGGCTGTCACTGGCCAGGTTGCGCTGCTGGATGTTGCGCACCGTGCTCTCTTCGGCCGTCAGCGCACTGCGGGTGACCGCAATGAGCTTGTCCATGAGCGCCTCGCCCCCACGCACTGCGTTGACGACACAGGCACGGAAAACGGTTTTCGAAGAAGGCGCAGCCTGGGACATGGTGGGATGGGGATGGGAAAAAGGTTTCCAGCTGCAATGCTACTTGACCTGAGGGCCATCTGCACAATTCCCTGCCAGTCGGCTGCGGCACGGCATTGGGCGGTCGGCCAGGTTTAGTTGGGTGCCGATAGCCGGGCTATTGGCACCCATAACACCCCGGCCGCCGGTCCGAACCGCCGCTGCCGTGCGCAAGGTCACGTACAGGGGCCCCGGCGCCTTACTTCAGCGCCTTGAAGCGCATGCGCTTGGGCTTGGCACCCTCTTCGCCCAGGCGCTTCTTCTTGTCGGCTTCGTACTCCTGGTAGTTGCCGTCGAAGAAGGTCCACTGGCTGTCGCCCTCGCAGGCCAGGATGTGGGTGGCGATGCGGTCCAGGAACCAGCGGTCATGGCTGATGACCATGATGGAGCCGGCGAACTCGAGCAGCGCGTCTTCCAGCGCACGCAGGGTTTCCACGTCCAGATCGTTCGAGGGTTCATCGAGCATCAGCACGTTGCCGCCTGCGATCAGGGTCTTGGCCAGGTGCAGGCGCCCGCGTTCACCGCCCGACAGCATGCCAACCTTCTTTTGCTGGTCGCCGCCGTTGAAGTTGAAGCGGCCGCAGTAGGCGCGGCTGGCCATCTGGAACTTGCCCACGTTCAGGATGTCGAGGCCGCCCGAGACGTCTTCCCACACGGTCTTGTCGTCCGAGAGGTCGTCGCGGGTCTGGTCCACGAAGGCCATCTTCACGGTGGAGCCGATCTTGACGGTGCCGCTGTCGGGTGCCTGCTTGCCCGCGATCATGCGGAACAGCGTGGATTTACCGGCGCCGTTGGGGCCGATGATGCCGACGATGGCACCGGCGGGCACCTTGAAGCTCAGGTTGTCGATGAGCACGCGGTCGCCGAAGGACTTGGTGACGTTTTCGAACTCGATCACTTCATGGCCCAGGCGGTCGGCCACGGGGATGAAGATTTCGTTGGTTTCGTTGCGTTTTTGGTACTCGAAGTCCGACAGTTCCTCAAAGCGGGCCAGGCGGGCCTTGCTCTTGGCCTGGCGGGCCTTGGGGTTCTGGCGCGACCATTCCAGTTCCTTCTTCAGGGCCTTGGCGCGCGATTCCTCGCCCTTTTGCTCCTGCTCCAGGCGGGCCTGCTTCTGGGTCAGCCAGTCGCTGTAGTTGCCCTTGTAGGGGATGCCGGAGCCCCGGTCCAGTTCCAGAATCCACTCGGCCGCGTTGTCCAGGAAGTAGCGGTCATGGGTGATGGCCACCACGGTGCCCGAGTAGCGCTGCAAAAACTGCTCCAGCCAGTCCACGGATTCGGCGTCCAAATGGTTGGTGGGTTCGTCAAGCAGCAGCATGTCGGGCTTGGAGAGCAGCAGGCGGCACAGCGCCACGCGGCGCTTTTCACCGCCGGACAGCATGCCCACCTTGGCGTCCCACGGGGGCAGGCGCAGGGCGTCGGCGGCGATTTCAAGCTGGTGCTCGGAATCGGTGCCGGCGGTGGCGATGATGGCTTCGAGCTCGGCCTGCTCGGCGGCCAGGGCGTCGAAATCGGCGTCTTCTTCACCGTAGGCGGTGTACACCTCTTCCAGGCGGGCCTTGGCGGTCATCACCCGGCCCATGGCGGCTTCCACGCTTTCGCGCACCGTCTGGTCGGGGTCGAGCTGGGGTTCCTGGGGCAGGTAGCCGATGTTCAGGCCGGCCATGGGGATGGCTTCGCCCTCGATTTCCTTGTCCACGCCGGCCATGATCTTGAGCAGGGTGGACTTGCCCGAGCCGTTGGTGCCCAGCACGCCGATCTTGGCACCCGGGAAGAAGCTCAGGGAGATGTCTTTGAGGATCTGGCGCTTGGGCGGCACGATCTTGCCGACGCGGTTCATGGAAAATACGTATTGGGCCATTTGCTTGTCTTAAAACTTGCGGAAATTGGGCAGAAGAATTCTGCTTTCAAAACACCCATTATCGGGCCATGCGACAATACGCACCGTGACGGGCTCCAGTTGCCCGCCACATCAGCACACCGCTGGGGACGAAGGAGGCATTCCAACCTCTGGGCTCCCACCCTTGAACCTCGTCGGCTTGAGACTGGCTCGGCAACCCCCCGGTTGTACGACAGGCCGATACCCAGCGCCCCGGATGGGCGCATTCAACGACATGACATTTGACGAACTGAACCTGGCTCCTGCCATCCTGAAGGCCGTGCACGAAACGGGCTATGAGACCCCCACGCCCATTCAGGCCCAGGCCATTCCCGCCGTTCTCGCAGGCCACGACCTGCTGGCCGGCGCGCAGACTGGCACCGGCAAGACCGCCGCGTTCACCCTGCCCCTGCTGCACCGCTTGTCGCAAAGCGCTGCCCCCAAGAACAAGTTCGGCGGCAAGGGCATCCGTGCCCTGGTGCTGACCCCCACCCGTGAGCTCGCCGCCCAGGTGGAAGAGTCCGTACGCGAATACGGCAAATACCTCGATATCAACTCCACCGTCGTCTTCGGCGGCGTGGGCATGAACCCGCAGATCGACCGCATCAAGCGCGGCGTGGACATCCTGGTGGCCACCCCCGGCCGCCTGCTGGACCTGCAGCAACAGGGCTTCCTGGACCTGTCGACCGTGCAGGTGCTGGTGCTCGACGAAGCCGACCGCATGCTGGACATGGGCTTCATCCACGACGTGAAGAAGGTGCTGGCCCTGGTGCCCCGCGAAAAGCAGAGCCTGCTGTTCTCGGCCACCTTCAGCGACGAAATCCGCGACCTGGCCAACACCCTGCTCAAGAACCCCCAGAGCATCCAGGTCACGCCGAGCAACACCACGGTGCAGCGCATCACCCAGGTGATCCACCCCGTGGGCCGCGGCAAGAAAAAGCAGGTGCTGCTGCACATCATCCAGCAGCACAACTGGAGCCAGGTGCTGGTGTTCACCCGCACCAAGTTCGGCGCCAACAACGTGGCCGAGTTCCTGACCAAGAACGGCGTGAACGCCATGGCCCTGCACGGCAACAAGAGCCAGAGCGCCCGCACGCAGGCGCTGGCCGGCTTCAAGAGCGGTGACATCCGCGCCCTGGTGGCCACCGACATCGCAGCCCGCGGCATCGACATCGACGAGCTGCCGCACGTCGTGAACTACGAAATCCCGAACGTCTCGGAAGACTACGTCCACCGCATTGGCCGCACCGGCCGCGCCGGCAACAGCGGCGAAGCCGTGAGCCTGGTCTGCATGGACGAAGAAGGCTTCATGATGGACATCGAGCGCTTCACCAAGCAGCAGATCCCTGTCCAGATCATCGAAGGCTTCGGCCCCGACGCCGGCGAGAAGGCAGAGCCCATCGCCATGGGGCGCCAGACCATCTGGGGCGGCGCAGGCAAGCCCCCGAGCCGTGACGTGATGCAGGCCGCCGCCAAGGCCGCCCGCAGCGAAATGATGGAACGCATCCGCACCAACAAGGCCGGCCAGGGTGCTGGCGGCGGTGGTGGTGGTGGCGACCGTGGCCCCCGCCCTGCCGGCGGTGGCAATGGTGGTGGTGGCGGCGGCCGAGGCGGCCGTGCCGGTGGCGGCGCAGCAGCTGGCGGCGGCGGTGGCGGCAATGGCCCGCGCGGCGGCGCCCGTGCCGGTGGTGGCGGCGGTGGCCAGGGCGGCGGCGCACGCGCCGGTGGCCAGGCACCTGCACGCGGCCGTTCCGGCGGCGGCGGTGGTGGTGGTAATTCCGGTGGCGGCGGCTACGAAGGTGGTGGTGGCGGCAACCGCTACGACGACCAGCCACCACGCCCCAACGCCCACCTGGGCACGCAAATGGGCCACGCCAATCCCAACCACCGCAGCTCCGGCCATGCCGGTGGCGGTGCCGGTGGCCAGCCCGACCCGATGCGCACCAGCGTAGACAGCATGGGCGGCGGCCGCCGTGGCGGTGGCTATCGTGGTGGCAACTCTGGAGGTGGCGGCTATGGCGGTGGCGGCACGGGTGGTTCTGGTGGCCGGGGCAACGGGTCTCGTGGGCCGGGCGGTTCTCGCGGCTCTTTTGGCCGCTGATCCGTCGGCAGCCAAAAGCACTACACCAAGCAACGCAAGCGCAGCGCCCGGCAACGGCGCGCTGCCACCCGAGGTGCATGCCCTGCATGCCCTCGGCCGGCGCACGCCGGACATGTCACACCCACGGCTGCACCTGCATGCCGTGGATTTTGCCGTTCTGGGCGCCAAGCCCGTGGTCCCGGCCCTGCCGCATGTCGATGACGTCTACATCACACTGGGCACCACCATCAAGGCCGCAGGCAGCCAGGATGCGTTTCGCGCCGTAGACCTGGATGCCGTGATCGCCACGGCGCGCACGGCCCTCGCGGCCGGTGCCACCCGCTGCGGCGTGGTCACCGCCATGGGCGCCGATGCCCACTCCAAAATCTTCTACAACCGCGTCAAGGGCGAGGTCGAGCAGGTACTCAAGAGCCTGGGCTTTGCCACGCTGGTGATTGCACGCCCTTCCCTGCTGCTGGGCGAACGCCAGGCCCTGGGCCAGGCGCCGCGCGCAGCCGAGTCTTTCTCGATCAAGGCCTTCAAGCTGCTGGACCCGATCATCCCCGCCAACTACCGCGCCCGCCCGGGTGCGGATGTGGCGCGGGCGCTGGTGCGGGCCGTGCAGGCGGGGCAGACGGAGGGGGTGCCTCAGGTGCGGGTGTTGATGGGGCGGGCGCTGGAGGGGTGAGCTGGGAGTGGTCGTTCTGTGCCTTGGCGAGGTTTCAGCACGTCGAGGGCGGCCAGACTTACGTTATCACTCGAAGCTGTGCAAAAAACACACGTGGCGCGCTCGATTTCCCGGCATGCTCAAAAATCATCTTTCAGATCAGCGCGACAACGCGCAATCTCGATGCAGACAATTAAAGAACTCTCGCAATAGCCAGCTCAACACATTGAAGGCACCCATCATTGGTGCCAAGGCGGAGCAACAACCGCAAGCGCTGCTTGAAATTCACTTCATATGACTTGTGACAGAATGCATCAATCTGTCGGGAGCACCATGACCAAACGCCAAGATCAAGACAATGGGCAACTTCTTATTCTGATCGCGATAGTCTTCTTCCTGCCTTTTGCGCTGATTTCGTTCTTTTGCTTTAAGCACCTGCAGCGCAGGTACCCACAGACGAGTAGTTCGCAGCGAGTTTTCGATTCTGGGGTGATTTTTAACACCTTACCCTTGTGCGGTGGAGCACTGCTTATCGGCGCTTACCTGATCCATCTCACGTGGTATGGGCTCCATCCCGTTGTGAGCGTGGCAGTGTTCGGCCCCATGACCGCATGGCTTTGCTACAAGCTGGCAAAGTTGCTTGCCGCCAAATACCAAGGCGTCACCGCAGATTCGGCCACAGACATCCTGTCCATGCCGTTTGATTTCGCCAACCTCTCTATTGTTGAGTACATCCAACTGAGGTTCTTGACCAGGCTTGGGGAGACGGAAGAAATCGCCATCTCCAGCATCGACCGAATCACCCGCGAGGCGGGCAAGAGCCTGCATATACACGGCAGGTTCGGCTCAAGAGGAATCCACTTCAGCAACAAGCAGAAACGCGATGAATGCCTTGCAATGCTCAGGCGTTATACCAAGGCACAGATCATGTTTGACGGCGGCAGTTGAACAACCATGCCGCCAATCCGTCGATAACGTACTCGCCTCCTTACGCGCACCAGCCATCCATGAACAAACTCGACCAAAGCACGCGTCCACAGAATTTTGGTCAGTTCGGCGGCACAGTTCCCATGAACGTTGCCGTCACGGGGCACCGAGATCTCTTTCCTGAAGACCTTCAAGCGATCAAATTGGCGCTCGCGGAGTACGTCAAAGTCCTGCGCAACCGGTTTCCTCACACGCCGATCCGCCTGCTCAGCGGGCTGGCAGAAGGCGCCGACCAGGTGGCGGCAGAGGTTGCACTACAGGAGCAGTGCGAACTGGTGGCCGTGTTCCCGTTTCCCCAAACGGTGTACGAAGAAGACTTCGACAACCCCCGCTCGCTCGATGCCTTTCGCGCCATGCACGCAAAGGCGGCCCAGACCATCGTCGTCCCCGCGCCCGCCAACGCTGGCGATTTGCCACGGGACCTGGGCTACGTGCGGCTGGGCCAATACCTGGCGCAACACGCTCAGATCGTGATCGCAATCTGGAACGGCGTTGTCGAGCAACCGCTGGCCGATGGAACCCTGGGCATCCTGCCCGGTGGCACGGCAGATCTGGTGCGGCTGTGCCGCACGGGCGTAGCCAGCGAGGCGGCAGACATCATCTCGCCCCCGGAGGTCACCCACCTCGCCCACCTTTATGCGCGTCGAAGGAAGCCGCAGGCAGAGCCACACCGCGTGCCCCTGACTACGGGCGACTGGGTGGAGGGTCAAATCAACGCACAGACGCCTACAGCAGAACAGATCCGGGCGGTGCTCTCGGCCATGGACAAGTTCAACGAGGCCTGCGTGCGCATGCCACGAGAAGCGAGCAACCAGTCGCGTGAGTGGCTCACAGGCAAGTCGCCACCGGCCGTGTGCTGCGCGCCGTGCATGTCGCCGCTGCTCACGGCCTTTGCCTGCGCCGACGCTGCCTCGGTCAAGCGCAGCCAGCAGAGGACCAAGGCGATCAAGGCCATCTCATTCATGACGGCGTTGTCTGTCATTGCGCAGCAAATCTACTCAGGTCCCGACATGCGCTGGGAATGGCTGCTTGCGCACATAGGCTTGGCATTGCTGGCTTTTGTGGCCTTCCTATATTTTTTTCGGGGCAACAGCCCCCGAGAAACGCAATACATGGACTGGCGCGCGCTGGCAGAAGGACTGCGGATCCAGGTTTTCTGGCATGCCGCGGGCGTGGACAAGTCCGTTGCCGACTACTACCAACTCACAGACCGCTCAGACGTCAACTGGATACGCCATGCCATTCGCAACCTGCGCCAGTGCTCGGGCATCGACCACCTGGCTACCGACCTGAAGTGGGTACAGGACGCATGGGTCAGCGACCAAGCCCGCTGGTTTGAGAAGAAATGGCCAATCCACCAACGGATTTTTCAGCGCCTCGGTGCAGTAGCCAAAGCGCTGCTGGTCTCCGGCATGCTGCTGACTCTGCTCACCCTGGCGGCGCACCTGGGCAATGCAGCGTCAGAGACCCTGAACTACCTAGTCCTGGCATCTGGCGTTTCGCTGCTCTGCTCGGCCATCGTTAAGACTTACACCCACCAGATGGGATATCAAGAACACTGCCAGCGCTACCGCGCGATGGGCCCGATGTTCGCCCACGCCAGCCAGAAAATCTCGATGGCCCTTGCGGCCAAAGATCCGGGCTCAGCCCAGCCGGTGGTACACAGTTTGGGCAAGGAAGCCCTGTCCGAAAACGCTCACTGGTTACGCCTGCACCGCCAACGCCAATTCGATTTGGACCTAGGCTGACACGTAGCCCGGCGCGATCCACAGCGCGAATTTTTTCACCCTTATCACCCCCACCTCGACCATGAGTAACAAAGACGTTTTCATCAGCTATAGACGCCAGGACGGCGCCACGGCAGCCCGGCTTCTGTGCGACATCCTTGAGCGACGCGGTGTCACGGTTTTTTTCGACCGCGAATCCATAGGCTCTGAGAATTTCGATGATGCAATCGAGAAGAACCTAGATTCATCGCGCAACGTGCTTGTGATCGTGTCGCCCGAGATTTTCAGCAGAGGTCGCAATGCCGACGGCAGTTACAACCCACGGGCCGTGAGCGATGACTGGGTATATCGCGAACTGCGACTGTCTCTCGAAAAAAAGAAAAACATCATCCCTATCTTTGTTAATGGCGCAAATGGATTTCCTGCAAACTTGCCGGTAGAAATCTCAGGAATTTCGCGACGGGACGCACTCACCCTGAATCATGAAAATTTTCAGGAAAACTTGAACAAACTGATTGGCAGGCTAGTCACGCCCAAACATCAGCTTCTTGAGCAATACTTCCAGAACCTAAACGAAGAAAGGTCTTTAGAATTTTTAGTCAAAGACTGCGCAAAATTTTCCGAGGCATCGAAACTGGAAGTCAAAGAACTTTTGCTGAATCAAATCAGAAAATACTGGACAGGCATGACGGACTCAAGCAAAGCCCTTGAGATACTGCTTGCAGACACAGACGTAGAATTTACAAAAGATCTTTGCAGAAATCTCGGAATTAATCATAGGGGCGGCATGGCGCGCCTAAGCTTAACTCTTCAGGAATTTCTCGAAGGTAAATCCTCATCCTTTTGCCACAAGGATAGTAAGCTTGAAGAGGATCAAGATAGGCTGGAGAAACTGGCAGAATCTTTTGGACTTGCTTATCGATCCATTGATGATCGTCAGAATGCGCTAGAATTACTGAAAAAATTAAAAATTGATTTTGACACCACTCGAAGCAGCAGGTGGATTTTTGATCAGGTATTGGCAGAGTTCGATATTGAAGAGTTATTCGAAAATGTTAATTTTCCCGAAAAAGATATAAAATACGTTTGCCAGTTACTTTTCGAAGACTACGAAGGATCGGTTGGCAGAAAGGCAACTCTTATTTCTAGGATCTGCGACTATGTAAACTACGTGGACTAATGCCTCACAACTATTAATAAACGATAGGTGTCGCATCCCGGATGATCATATGGCCGCCGCCGGCTGATAGCCGGCCAGCGGCAATGCTACTCCGGCTTGTTGTCGCGAAGCATAGTCAGATATGAGCGATTTTCCTCTCTGCCTTCCCACGTTTTAGCGATGTGATCAGACAGCCCCGGAATGTCCACCTCAAGCGTTGACGGCCAGATCGACGGGTCGTAGTCGTAGACGCGCAGCATGTGATCGATATCAAAAATCGCGCCAGTTCCCTTCGCTCTGATCAAGCAGACAGGCTTGTTGAATGCGATCCGCATACCGAGCTCAAATAGGACGTTCGGATTGTGCTCAGTCAGGTCAACGATCACTAAATCGGCGTTGTATAAGTCGTTCACGATTGTCGACTGGATGACCTCGCTGCCCGCCTTCTTTGCCGTGCGTGAGTTGAAGTTTGCGCGCACAGCGGCCGGAGTGATTAGATGCTTAAGCACTTCATCAAAATAGCCTTGCTTGTAAGAGGCGGTCTTTTCTGAGAACGGCATAGCGATGAATGCAACCAGATTGCCTGCCTTTGCAGACTCCCCAAGTAAAATTGAAGTTCCGCCTTGCTTCGTCGCTGCACCCGCCGCACTTGAACTGACGCTAGTAAGATCCCCTTTCGATTTTAGATAGGCAAGGTTCTTCTGGAATAATTCGTAGAAGTCATCCTGATACGCCTCGTCAACACCCCACTCCGTCTTCAAAGTATTTTTTAAATACTGTACTTCGGGAAGATTTCCCCCGGTGTAGTAGTCATAAACCTTGGCGAATAGTTCAATATTCCGGAAAGCTGCCATCAACGTCTTCAACTCATCACCCGATGCTTTGGGATACACAAGCTCGCGGCCAAGCGTTGAAAGCTCGATTTTTGACGCATCACGCGTGCCGATGGTCAGACCATAGTCTCGTGACGCAGCGGTCAAATAGAAGAAACCACTACTAGCCGCACTCTGCCCAATCGATTCCGCCAGATGCTGTGGCGACCACGAGTTGCCCCCGTTGTGCTCTCGCAATGCATATGCAAGCTTGTAGCACTCTTCGAGTGCTCGTTGTGGAAACGTGCGCTTTGCCCTCGCAGCATCACCCTCCGCCTTCATCGTCTTCGCCTTGCCTCTCTTTGCCGTCGCGGCTTTTTTGGCGGGAACGCTATTGCCAACAGTTTTTTTCGCAGCTACCTTCTTCGCCGCCGCCTTTTTCGCCGGTGCGTTCTTTTTCGCGGCCGGCGCGTCGGGCGGCATTGCCCACTGCTTTTTCAGATCGAGCTTGGCAACTTTATCGTCCGCAGACGATCCCTTGTCATTCGTCATGGATCCTCCCATAGACCGGTCTCCAACAGCCGGAATTCATAGATGCTAATCGTAAGAAGGCTTTAGCAGGACGGTATTTTGTTTGAGCAGGCCCAGTCACTCCGGCAGTCTCATCCTCAGCCAAACATTCGCCTGACGCCTGCAGTCTCTAAGAATCGCCCAATGTTGCCTGCCGCCTTGTCATGGTCCGCCAGTGCGCGCTCGTGGCCTCGCACTTCGCAGAACTTCGCCTCGGTATGAAATATGGACTTGGCCAATCCACGGCCGGCCGTTCTTTGACTGCGCAGACCATGCTTTTACTGTTTCCGAGGCGGCACTGCTATGGCGACTTGGCATTCCACGAGCTGGCCCAGGGACTCGGGGCACAGGGGATCACCTCTCGGGCAAAGTTCTCCCGCCTGATGAAGAGGCACTGAAAGTCTTTGCTGGACATTGATCGGAGCAGGCTCGCCCCCTGGGAAGAGCGCTTCTTTTGCGATGAGTTTGGCGAGGAATTCGTCAAGGACGCACTTCGAAGGCAGTATTGGTTCGCCTTCCCTGCCCTCATCAGGATAGCCATGGAGTTGGAGTTTGGAGAAGCGGTGTCTGCTGACGAAAGCGCTGCCTGACCAAGTCCAGCCGTGACAGCATCCATGCGGATGCTGTCATTCCTGGTCTCTCCTCGTTTTCAGCCTACTTTTTGTTGCCAGCCAGCGATGCACGCACCGCATCCGTCTTGGCCACCACCGTGTCCGCGCACGCCGCGATGCGCTCCACATCGCAGGTGGCCAACTGCCGGTCGATCAGGGTGTCCTTGCCGGTAGAAACCCAGCTTGCTGAATAGACGATGGAGCCGGCGTCCTGCGCCGACATGGTGGCGATGCGCACGGTGAGCTGCGCCTTGGACGCTGGCTCCTTGTAGCGCATGGAGCTGCTCTTGCGGATGCCCTCGGTCACCAGGGCACCGAGGCGCGCGGCCTGCGGGCCATCGGCCTCGGCCACTACGGCGACGTCGCGCACGGCGGTGGTCTGCGCATAGGCCTGCGGCAGGTTGCCTGCCATGGCAGCGGTGATGGCGATAGCGGCCACGCTGGCGTTCTTCTTGATCATTGTGTTTCCTCCCTTTTGTAAGTTTCGGAAGGATATGCCGTGCTGCTCACTTCACCCCTGGCGCAGGCCCAGCATTTCTTGAAAGTCTTCGTAACAGACAGCGCAGACCCAGCGATAGTGGTCCGACGTGGCATACCCCTCGCGCAGGGCATCGGGGGCGTTCAGCGAGAACTCGGCCGAGCAGAATTCGCAGTGGTCGTGCTCCCATTCAGGACGGTACGGCTGGTAGGCCTTGCGTTCGAGCACGGCACCTTGGAGGTATTTTTCCTGCCCTTGCAGGCGCCAGTCGGTCATGTGTCAGCTGCCTTGTGAAAATGCGCGAGTACACCTCAGGCGGCGACATGCAGCGGTCCTGACATGCTCCCTTCCGCGATTTCTCGCCTTAAACGAAAACCAGATTCCCCGCATCCAGCGACGGCGGGCGCGACAGGTCCTCGTTGATGCCCATGGTCTGGCTGGCGCGCTCCACGGCCTGCCACAGGGGAGCGGGCATCTGCAGTATCTCTTCCGGCGAGGCAGAGCGCGCAATCCAGGCGCTGATTTCAAAGTGCTGCTCGTGGGTGAGCAGCTCCAGGTGCAGCATCTCGTCGATGGTCTTCATCTTGTGTTCGGGTCGGGTCGGTGGCTTTTCATACCGGGCACTCGTGAGCAAGCACCCGGAAACATGTTCTTGGGAACATGCTGCCACAAACACCGATGTCAAGGTGCGCAGGGGTAATGGGCCTGGCTTGCGCTGACTTGATCTTGCCCCCGAAGCAGACGATGGCAGCTTGCGCCCCGGGCACCGTATCACCCATTTGCGTACTGCCCGAGCGCAGGGAATCTCGCCAAAATGGCGCGCACATCCACTCAGGCCATTGCGCCAGTGAGTCCCGTCCATGCTGATGATGATCCCCGCCATCCTGCTGATCGCCCTGCTCGCAGCCATTGCCTTGGGTGGGCCGCGCGGCATGGCGCCGTTGGCCAGCGTCAACAGCCCGCCCTGCGTGCCCCATCGCCTGAACTTCACCATCCTGCCAAAAAAATGAAATTATCCGAACCGCGAATTGCCGGCCTGGGTTTTGCCCTCAGCGCCATCCTTCCCCTTGGCGTCTGGTTCGTCCTTTTGTCACCGGATGCCTCCTCAGGCATGTCCTTCCTGCAAAGCGCAGGCGCGTTCCTGACCCACGTGGTCACTGATGCAGAGGTGTCGCCGACGCTGAGGGTGCACTACATCCTGCTGGCGATGCTGCCTGCCCTGCTCCTGCTGCAGTCCGTCCTGACATGGCGCCAGGCCAGCTTGGCGGGTCCATGCCGGTTTTGGTGCATCTATCTGGGATGGGTCGCCACGGTCATGGCCATTGCGATTCTTCACTGGCCTTCTGCCGTCGCCTCGGCACTCGCCACGTACCACGCGGGCAAGCGCTCTGTGGCCTGACCAGGCTTTGGAAGCGGACCCACACGAGTTTTCACGAGCAACGCACACCCTCCCCTCCATCGCCATGGCATTCGACTTCCTGGCCGGCAACGGCCCCCAGATCCGCAACCCGGCCCACCATGTCGGCAGCATCGACCACCACGAGCTGCCAGCGATCCTGCGCCTGCTCGCGCACGCCGATTCGTTCTTCCTGCACAGGATCTTCGGCCTCTACGAGGACCAGACGTTTTCGACGCAGGAGGTCGAGCAGGCGCTCTCGCACCTGGTGCCGCTGCTGGCCCGGCCCCTGGAGAGCGACGACCGCACGCTGCTGCACAAGCTCATCGCAGTGCTGGCGTACGCCCAGGTCACGCAGCAATCGCTGCATGGCGTGGCCGACTGATACGACTTTGCCTTCAACCGTCTAACCTCGTTGGTCCGCCTTGCCGTGCCACAGCACTGTCTGCGGCCTCCCGCCTGGTTATACGATTGAATGCAAATCCGTATGGGCACCTGTTCAAGGAAGGTGTGAACGAGGGAGCGCCCTGCCCTGCTGAGTTCAAGCGCGGGGTGCTGCCTGCGCCTGCAATGACACGGCCTGTGCACCACCTGGACGTGACGGAAATCACCGTTAATTACCCAGGGCCGCGCCACAATGGCTCACCTTTGATTTTCTGATGCATCCCTGCCGGGGTGCCCATTGCGCCATTTTCAATTTCTGATCGCACCCGGCGAGGATATCCCTCGCACTGAATTTTTCGCAGGCTGCTTTTTCTTCCATTTTCATGGAGGTGGTGGTTTTTATTGCCATTCACATGGTATGGACCTTCAGATCCGCATTGCGCGATTTTATCGAAGCAGAAAAATACAAATCCACAAGAGCAGGGAGATATTCAATGCAGCTTAGCCCTCTGGCAGTGGCGTCACCGCCAACAGCAGCCTCTGGCGCCCTGTCGGTGCGCCCGGTGCGCCGTGCCATGCCCGCCACAACCAACCGAGGCCCGTTGACGCGCCCGGTCTGCATCGGACTATTCGTCCTCGCATTCGCCCTTGCACTGGTAATGGCGCGGTTGATTCCCGCCTTCCAGTCGCCGGACGAGATAATGCACCTGCACCGGGCCGACATGATCGCGAACGGCCAATTGCTGCTGGAGAAACCCGCGCCCGATGCCAGAGGCCATACCGGGGGTTATACCGACCTGCACCTGATCCGCTTTGCCACCTGGATGGCGACGATCACCGGAAACCGCAAGACCGATGTGTCTCCCGCCTGGCTGATGGACGAGGCCTCGCGCCACGGCTGGGCGCACGACCGGCATTTCGTCGATGCTGTCGGCACGGCCTATTATCTGCCGCTGATTTACCTGCCGCATGCCGCCGGCCTGGCCATCTCGCGCCAGATGGACTGGTCGATGCGGGCCAGCTACGACTTCACGCGGGGCGTGGTGACGCTGACGGTGCTGGCCCTGCTGGCCTGGGCCTGGCAGCTGCTGCCGCCCAACCTGCTGGTGCGGGCCCTGGTGCTGATGCCGATGTCGGCGTTCCAGATCCTGTCGCCCACCATCGACGGCCTGTGCATTGCCATGACGCTGGTGCTCGGGGGCCTGGCCATCGCGCAGTACAAGGCCCAGTGCCAAGGCAGCACCACCACGCCGCCCTGCCGATGGCGGTTTGCCGCCATCGTGGGCTTCACCTTCGTGCTGGTCACTTCACGCACCAACCTGCTGCCCTTGCTGGCCCTGCCGCTGTTGCTGCTGTGCCAGCGCTTTTCGGGCACCCGGCTGGCGGCCTTCGTTCTGCTGTGCGCGGCCAGCCTGGGCTGGACACTGTTCGTGCTGCTGACCACCATGGATGCGCGCATCGAGCGCACGCACACCACGCTGCAGATCCTGCAGATCTACCTGGAGGATCCGCTGTACTTCCTGGGGCTGGTCGGCAGCACGCTGGCCGACAAGGACAAGGGGTACATGCTCATCTACTCTTTCGTCGGGGTGCTGGGCTGGCTCGACACCTTGATCCCCAAGCCGGCGATGCGGGGGATCTGGGCCGTGCTGGCGGCCCTGGCGCTGCTGGCCACTGTCTACGCGGGGCGCGAAGAGCGGCAGTACACGCCGCTGCGGGCCGTGCTGGCCATTTGCGCCGTCACCAGCACCCTGCTGGCCTTCTTTGCCATCGCGGTCACCTGGAACGACTACCCTGTGCCCGTCATCGCGGGTGTGCAGGGGCGCTACTTCATCATGCCGGCCCTGCTGCTGGCGCTGGCACTCGGGCCGCTGGAAAAGGAGCGCACGCCCCTGCAGCAGGCCACCGAGTTCGGGGTGACCGGCGCAATGGCCGGGTACTTTCTGCTGGTGCTGGCGGTCACCCTGTATGGCCGCTACCAACTGGCGGCGTTCTGAACCGGCTTTGCCGAGGCCTGGACGCGCACAAATGCCTCGGTCGCCGCCTGCCGCCGTCCTCCGCTACCGGGGAGGTCGCAGACTTCTCCTTTTGAAAAACTTGCGCACTTCGCTGAACCACAGCACCGTGCTGCCCATCGCGCCGCAGACCAGCCACTGGCCAGGCGACAACGGCGCGGTGCCAAAGGCCA
Source organism: Acidovorax sp. LjRoot66 (assembly GCF_964253305.1). Lineage (NCBI taxonomy): Bacteria > Pseudomonadati > Pseudomonadota > Betaproteobacteria > Burkholderiales > Comamonadaceae > Acidovorax > Acidovorax sp. LjRoot66. The sequence continues at coordinate 3,492,478 of NZ_CAXUQU020000001.1, read as the reverse complement.
GGTTCAAGACCTCCAGGTGCACCACTGCCACCTGCAGCAGGGCGGACAGGGCCACCGCGCCCCACAGCCAGGGGTTGGTGGCCAGGTTGGCGAATGCGCTGGCGGTCTCGGAGCGGGCGTTGAAGCAGTTGAACAGGTGGGCAAAGACCAGTACGGTGAAGCCTGCCGTGCGGGCGTTGGCCAAGTCGCGGTCGCCCTCGATCAGGCCGCCAGGCAGGTACATGTCCATGGTGAGCAGCGTGGCCACGGCCACCACAATGCCGATCTGCACCACGCCCCACCACATGGCGGCGTCGATCACCCGCTCGCCCGGGTGGCGGGGCTTGCGCGCCATGGCGTCGTCGCTGGCGGGGTCCATGCCCATCGCCAGCGCGGGCCAGGAGTCGGTGATCAGGTTCAACCACAGGATCTGCGTGGCCAGCAGCGGCAGCACCAGCGCGCCGCCGGGCGCGGTCAGGCCGATGACACCAGCCCCCACCACGCCCAGGAACACGGTCAGCACCTCGCCCATGTTGGACGACAGCAGGTAGCGCAGAAACTTGCGGATGTTGTCGAAGATGCCGCGCCCCTCGCGCACCGCTTCGATGATGGTGGCGAAGTTGTCGTCGGCCAGCACCATGCGGGCCGCGCCCTTGGCCACCTCGGTGCCGGTCACGCCCATGGCCACGCCGATGTCGGCGGCCTTGAGCGCGGGGGCATCGTTCACGCCGTCCCCGGTCATCGCGACGATGTGGCCTTCGGCCTGCAGGGCGGCCACGATGCGCAGCTTGTGCGCGGGCGCCACGCGGGCGAAGACCGAGGTGCGGCGCACCGCCTGGGCGAAAGCCGCTCCATCCAGCACATCGAGCTCGGCCCCGGTGAGCGCCGTGGCGCCGGGCGGCACCAGCCCCAGGTCGGCCGCGATGCGTGCCGCTGTGCGCGGGTGGTCGCCGGTGATCATGATGACCCGTATGCCGGCCCGCCGTGCCTCGCGGATCGCCACCGCCGCCTCTTCGCGCGGGGGGTCGATGATGCCCGCCGTGCCTACGAAGATGAGGCCGCGCTCCAGCGCATCCACCTCTTGCAGATCCTCGTGCGCGGCCAGGGGGCGGTAAGCCACGGCCAGCGTGCGCAGGGCGTCGCCCGAGAGTGCGTCCACATCGGCCAGGATCTTCGCGCGCAGTCGTTCGTCCAGAGCGACCACGTCCATCCCCACCCGGGTGTGGGTGCACAGGTCCAGCAGCACGTCGGGCGCACCCTTGCAGATTAGCACCCGCTCGCCGCCGTGCTCCAGGTCCCGCTCGATGGTGGACATGCGCTTGCGCTCGGAGGTGAAGGGGTGCTCCGCAATGCGCTCGAACCGCTGCTTGCGCCGCGCGGTGGCCCCGAGCTTGTGCTCGGCCACCAGGAACGCGGCCTCGGTGGGGTCGCCGTGGACCTGCCACGCGCCGTTGTCGGCCTGCTGCAGCGATGCGTTGCCCGCCAGGCTGCCGCCGCTGAGCAGCACCACCTGTTCGGCATGCAGCGGGCCCGGCTGCAGGCGCGTGCCGGCCCATTGCACCTCCCCTTCGGGCGCATAGCCCACGCCCGTGACGTCGGTGGTGCCCGAGGCGGTCACGATGCGCACCACCGTCATCTCCGAGCGCGTGAGCGTGCCGGTCTTGTCGGTGCAGATGACCGAGGTGGCGCCCAGCGTCTCCACCGACGACAGGTTCTTGATGATGGCGTGGTGCCTGGCCATGCGCTGCACCCCCAAGGCCAGCACCACTGACAGGATGGCCGGCAGCCCTTCGGGCACGGCCGCCACGGCCAGGGCCACGCCCAGCAGCAGCACGCCGACAACCTCGGCCATGCTGTCGGGCCGGGAGATGAGCAAAATGGTGCACACCACCACGGCGGCGATGGCCAGCACGGCCACGCCCAGCATGCGCCCGATGTGGACGATTTCCTTTTCCAGCGGCGTGGGCTGCTCCACCGTGGCGGCCAGCATGCCGGCAATCGCGCCCATCTGCGTGGCCATGCCGGTGGCGACGACCAGTGCGGTGCCGCTGCCCTGGGCGACGAAGGTGCCCTTGAACACCATGTTCAGCTGGTCGCCCAGTGCGGCGGGGCCTGGCAGGGGCGCGGGGTCCTTGAGCACGGCCTCGCTCTCGCCGGTGAGCGAGCTCTCCTGCATGCGCAGGGCGGCTGCGCGCACCAGGCGGGCATCGGCGGGCGTGGCATCGCCCTCGGCCAGCACCAGCAGGTCGCCCTTGACCAACTGCGCGCTTGGCACCCGCTGCACCTGGCCGCCGCGCACCACCGAGGCCGTGGGTGCGCTCATGCGTGCCAGCGCAGCCACGGCGTCGTGCGCCTTGGCTTCCTGCACATGGCCCAGCACCCCGTTGAGGAGGACGATGGCCGCGACGACGATGGCGTCCACAGGCCAGCCGTGCAGGCCCTCGAACACCCATGCCAGCAGCGACACCACTATCGCGCCCAGCAACAGGTAGATGAGGGGGTCCTGAAACTGCGACAACAGGCGGCGCCAAGCGGCCGTGCGGGGGGTGGCCTGGAGTTCGTTGGGACCGTCCTGGGCCAGTCTGCGCGCGGCTTCGTGTGCCGGCAGGCCGCTGACCAGGTCGGTACCCAGCAGGCGCGCCAGGTCCTCGGCACCTTGCGTTGGTGGGTCGTTCGGTCCTTGCGGCTGTGCCATGCGGGCTACGCCTCGATGATCACTTTGAGCGCCTTGGTCTCTGCGGCCCGGCCGAAGGTGTCGTAGGCCTGCAGGATGTCCGCGAGCTTGAAGCGGTGGGTGATGAGCTGTTTGGCGTCGATGCGCTGGGACTGCACGGTCTTGAGCAGCATGGGCATTGACACGGTATCGACCAGGCGCGTGGTGATGGTGATGTTGTGCGACCACAGCCGCTCCAGGTGCAGGTCGGCCTTGACGCCGTGTACGCCCACGTTGGCGATGGTGCCGCCCGCAGCCACGATGTCCTCGCACATCGTGAAGGTGGCCGGGATGCCAACGGCCTCGATGGCCGTGTCCACCCCGCGCCCGCCGGTGAGGGCCATCACCTGCTGGGCGGCGGTGCCATCGGCGCTGTTGACCGTGGCCGTGGCGCCAAAGCGCTTGCCCACGGCCAGGCGGTTGTCGTCCAGGTCGACCATGATGATCTCCGACGGCGAATACAGCTGCGCCGTGAGCAGCGCCGCCAGCCCGATGGGCCCGGCGCCGACGATGGCCACCGTGGAGCCGGGCTGCACTTTGCCGTTGAGCACGCCGCACTCGAAGCCGGTGGGCAGGATGTCGCTGAGCATGACCAGCGCCTCTTCGTCCGCGCCGTCGGGGATGGGATACAGGCTGGTGTCGGCATGCGGGATGCGCACAAACTCGGCCTGGGTGCCGTCGATGCGGTTGCCCAGCACCCAGCCACCGGTGCTGCAGTGCGAGTACATGCCCTTGCGGCAGTTCTCGCAGCGCCCGCAGGCGCTGATGCAGGAGATGAGCACCCGGTCACCGGGCTTGAAGGTGGTGACACCCGGGCCCACCGAGTCGATCACGCCCACGCCTTCGTGGCCCAGGGTGGTGCCGGGCTGGCAGGTGGGCACGTCGCCCTTGAGGATGTGCAGGTCGGTGCCGCAGATGGTGGTGCGGGTGATGCGCACGACGGCGTCAGTAGCGTCCTGGATGGTGGGCTTGGGGCGTTCGACCAGCTTCTTCTGGCCGGGGCCGTGGTACACGAGGGCGAGCATGGTGAGGGTCCTTTGGGTGGTCGGGGTGTCAATCCACTGTCTGCGCCATCCCGGTAGCTGTCAGTGCGCTGGCGCACAAATCTCCCAGGCAGTTGCTTTATTCGGCCGGCGTTTGATCCTGATCAAGCCTGCTGTACACAGGCCTTGCAGGACCATTGCAACCAAAGCCCGCTAGGATGGGCCCTTTGCAGTCACCGCCTGGGCAAGCGCCCTCCTCCCACTCCCCACCTGCTGCCCCCCATGCGCCCCACTACTGCCGACACGACCCCGCCCCTGGACACGTTGATGGTGGCCACCTGCAATGTGCTCAACCTGGCCAACCCCGGGCGCATGTTCTACCCCAACCAGGACGCCTACACCGAGGCCGAGTACGGGCGCAAGGTGGAGTGGCTGGGTGACCGGTTTCGCACGCTCAACGCCGACGTGCTGGCCGTGCAGGAGGTGTGGGACGAGGCGGCGCTGAAGGCGGCCATCGCGCACAGCGGGCTGCGCTACGATTTTGTGTCGGTGCCCGGTGCCGAGAACGACGCCACGCGCCATGGCGCCCAGGGCACGCCGCGCGTGGGCATTGCCACGCGGCTCAAGGTGGAGGCGGTGCAGTCGTTTGCGAACTTTCCGCCGGCCTTTCAGGTCGATGTGCCGGGCCTGGGGCCGCACACGCGCTTCGAGCGCCCGCCCCTGGTGGCCACGCTGCGCATGAAGCATGGGCAGCGGGTGAACGTGCTCACGGCGCACCTCAAGTCCAAGCGCCCCAAGTTTCTGCAGGACGCGCAGGGCCGTGCGCTGGAGGACAAGGACGACCGCAAGGTGGGCGCCCTGGCCTCGCTGCGCTCGCTGGTGATGCGCGGCGCCGAGGCCATGGCCCTGCGCTGCCTGGTGATCGACCTGCTGCAGCGCACCAGCGTGCCGCTGGTGGTGATGGGCGACTTCAACGACACGCCCGACAGCGTGACCACGCAGCTGATCTGCGCCACCACCGAGATCGCCTACGACCGCTCGGCCCGCGACGTGGCGCTGTTCAACGCCTACGACCTGCAGGGCGAGATGGCGCTCAAGAAGGACGTGGCCTTCTCCCACATCCACCAGGGTTCGCCCTCGGTGCTGGACCAGATCCTGGTGAGCGAGGAGTTTTTGCCGCGCGGGCGCAACAGCCTGGGCGACGTGCGCCGGGTGGACTATTTCAACGACCACCTGCACGAGGGCCGCGACCGCACCCGCTCGGACCACGGCTTTGTGCGCGCGCTGTTGCGGCTGCAGATGGAGCCCCAGCGTGCGCAGCAGGCCCCCGCTCCGGTTGTTGCGGCCCAGCCACCGGGCTAGAAATCCCCCCTCGCACCGAGGGGCACAGATCACCCATTTGCCTGCGCACGGCGGTGCATGCCGGTGCTACATTCCTCCGAGAAAAAACGAGGAACAGACAGATGCGTTGGAACACCATCGCCATGGCCTGCCTGGGCCTTGCGGCCCTGTCCGCAGGCGCGCAGGTACACCGCTGCAAGCAGCCGGACGGAAAGATGGTCTACAGCGACCAGCCCTGCACCCGCAGCCAGACGGGCGGGGTGATCCTGCCCGACCCCAGTGTGCGCGAAGTGGCCTGGGAGCAGGCGCGCAACAGGGCGCAAGGGGCAGGCACCGCCAACTCCCTGCCGTGCCGCAAGGCAAAGGAAGAAATGGCCCAGCTCGTGGGCCTGCGCACCCTGTCGCCAGAGGAAAAGCGCATCCGGGTGCAGGGGCAGGAAACGCGGGTGGCCGCCGCCTGTGGTGCCGAGCCCCCTGGCGCCAACCCGCCGCCAGTAGCTGGCAAGGCAGCTGCCGCTTCCGGGCCCGTGGCCTTCGTCTACTGCGAGGCCGGCCTCTGCCACGACAACAAGGGGGGTATCCATATGAAAAGCGGCCCGGATTTCGTGGATGCAGCCACCGGCAAGACCTGTTCGCGCGTAGGAGCCCAGACGATCTGCCCTTGAACGGTCAGGCACGCTGCCAAAACCCTCGTCCACCCTGGGAATTGCGCCCTGGCGCGCCGCGCTGCGGCACACCTTGCAACACGGCGTGCCGGCTGACACATGTGGTAACGAGGCGCCCAGTAAGATGCCGGGCCAGGCCCCGGATTGAGCAAGGGGCGACGAGACCTCTATATGACCATGCCCAGAGCCCACATCTCCCCACCACCCCAGCAGCACACTGACGCCCAGACCAGCCGGGGGCCTGGCCGCACGGCGGCAGCCGCCCTGGTGGCCCTGCTGCTGGCGGCCTGCAGCAGCACGCCGCTGCCGCCCTGGAATGCGCCGGGTGCCACAGCGCCGCGCCCCAATGCCCCCGCCCCGGTGCCCCGCGCGCAGCCAGGCAGGGTGGTGCCCGCGCCCCTGGGCGCCCAGCAGCAGGCGCCCGCGCCGCAGCCCGGCGCCACAGGCGTCATCACCGCCCCGCTGCCGCCCACGGCGCCGGTGGTGGGCCGCAACGAGCCCCTGGCCACCCCGCCCTACGGCCCGGCCGTGATGGCACGCTTCCCGGACCCCACGGTACGCTACAGCACGCCGGGCCTGGCGCCCGGCCGCCGCGCCTACACCACCAATGCCGAGGTGGAACAGTGGCTGCAGTCCGTGGCCTCGGGCACGGCAGGCGGCCCTTCGCGCGCCAGCGTGCTGCGCCTGGGCACCTCGCAGCGCGGCGAGCCCCTGGTGGGCCTGCTGCTCACCCGCGCCCCCGGTGACGACCCGGCCAGCCTGGATGCTGGCAAGCGCCCGACCGTGGTGCTGATCGGCCAGCAGCACGGCAACGAGCCCGCCGGCGCCGAGGCCCTGCTGGTCATTGCCAGCGAGCTGGGCCAGGGCCTGCTGGAGCCGCTGCTCGAACGCATGAACGTGATCGTGGTGCCGCGCGCCAACCCCGACGGTGCGCAGGCCGACACCCGCGCCACGGCCAATGGCATCGACATGAACCGCGACCACCTGCTGCTCAAGACGCCCGAGGCCCAGGCCATCGCGCGCCTGGTGCGCGACTACCGCCCCATCCTGGTGGTGGACGCGCACGAGTACACCGTGGCCGGCCGCTACCTGCAGAAGTTCAACGCCGTGCAGCGCTACGACGCCCTGCTGCAGTACACCACCACGGCCAACTACCCCGAGTTTCTGACCAAGGCCTCGCAGGAGTGGTACCACCAGCCCATGCAGGCCGCGCTCAAGGCGCAGAACCTCTCCAGCGAGTGGTACTACACCAATGCCACGGGCGCGGACGACCGCACCCTGTCGATGGGCGGCACGCAGCCCGATACGGGCCGCAACGTGCATGGCCTGAAGAACACGGTGAGTTTGCTCATCGAGACGCGCGGTGTGGGCATCGGCCCGCTGCACATGCAGCGCCGCGTGCACACCCAGGTCACGGCCATCGCCAGCGCGCTGCGCTCCACCGCCGAGCGCGCCGCCAACCTGGAGCAGGTGCGCGGCTTCGTGGTGCGCGACATCTCGGCCAAGGCCTGCCGCGACAACGTGGTGGTCGAGGCCGGCCCCACGCCCACGCAGCGCGAAGTGGTTTTCATCGACCCCGAGACCGGCATGGACCGCCCGGTGCGCGTGGACTGGAATTCGTCGCTGAACCTGCGCACCCTCAAATCCCGCGCCCGCCCCTGCGGCTACTGGGTATCGAACCAGGCCGCCCCGGTGGTGGAGCGCCTGAAGCTGCTGGGCCTGCAGGTGCTGCGCATCGCCGAAAACGGATCGCTGCTGGGCGAAACCTACCGCGAGACCGCGCGCGAAACCTCGGAGCGCCGTGACGTGCTGGGCACCATCAGCGACAGCGCCGACATCATCCGCGTGCAGGTCGCCCCCGTGCGCGCTGCCATCGACGTGCCCGCCGGCAGCTACTACGTGCCCCTGAACCAGCCCCTGGCCCACCTGGCCGTGGCCGCGCTGGAGCCGGATACGCAGAACAGCTACTTCGCCAACCGCCTGGTGGAAGACCTGTCGCAGACGGCGCGCGTGATGTCCACGCCGTCGCTGGTGTTTGAAGAGACGGATTGAGTGGTCTGCCCATAAAAGGCAACCTGCCCTGCTCCAAGCCAACTGCCTCAACCCACGCATGAAATACTCACCAGGCAGAGACGCCAGCGGCAAACCCCTGATCACCGGCCGGGAAGCAGCCATTGGCCTGTGGCTGATGGCTGCGGCCACAGGTCTGCTGCTGTGGACGAATCCCATCGTGCCGCCTTATACCGGCAGGGCTGCGTGGCTGTTCTCAGCTTTTGCGCAGATGTTCGGGCCTTCGGGCCCGGCCATCGCCATGTGGTCGTTCGTGGCCTTGCTGCTCGCCCTGGGCGTGATGGGATGGGTCGGCGCTGGCAAGCAGCCGCGCTGACCCAGGGAAGCGCCCTGACTTCCTTCAGGGATTGGTAACTCCACCCCTGCTTCGCCCTGGCGGCGCCAGACGCCACCACCGGCCGCGACCTGCGGCCCCACACCAGCCTGATCGGGATCGCCATGGTTTTGCGGATGCCGAATTTTCCCAGGGCGGCCAGGCTCTGGCCGGTGCTGGCCCTGGCGTTGTACGGCGTGGTGCAGCCCGCGCTCACCCCGCTGCGCCAGGAACCTGCGCGGTACGCGGCCATGAAGAAGCCGGACTATCCCCCTGAGGCACTGCTGGCGGGCACAGAGGGCAAGACCGTTCTCAGGGTGCTCATCAGCGCATCGGGTGCCGCCAGCCGGGTGGAGGTGCACCAGAGCTCGGGGCACCCGTCGCTGGATGCGGCAGCGCTGCAATCGGTCCGGCAGTTCCAGTTCATTCCCGCCCGGACGAACGGGGTCGCACATGCCTCTTGGGCCAGGATTCCCATTGGCTTCAGCATCGAGAGCCCTCTGCACACCCGCCTATTGACCCGCCTCCTGCGTTTTGCCGACGGGGGTGATCGATGATGCACCGCGTCACCCGGGCCGGCTCAGTAAAGCCCAAGCGCATCGGCGCCAGCCACCTCCCTGCGCTCTTCGAATGCCAGCGCCCAGGCCGGGAAATCCGCCGCAGGCATGGGCCGCGCGATGAAGTAGCCTTGGGCCACGTCGCAGCCCAATTCGGCCAAACGATCCCAGTCGCGCTGGGTCTCGATGCCCTCGGCCACCACCTTGCGGCCCAGGGCGTGGGCCAGGTCGATGGTGGACTTGACGATGACGGCAGAGTCGTTGTTGGTGGACATGTCGCGCACGAAGGACTGGTCGATCTTGATGTACTCCACCGGCAATTTGAGCAGGTAGCTGAGTGATGAATAGCCGGTGCCAAAGTCGTCGATGTACAGGGACACGCCCTGCGCACGCAGACCATGCAGTATGCGCAAAGCGGCGTCAGGGTCTTCCATCACCACGCTTTCCGTGATCTCGAATTCGAGCAGGCCACGGTCTACACCCCAGCTCTGGTGAAGCAGTTGCACCCTGCCCAGCAGCCCTTCATCGCGCAGATTCCTGGCCGACAGGTTCACGGCGATGGGCAGGGCATCGCCGCGGCCCTGGGCTTCGCGGCACACCCGCATGGCCGCCTCGATCACCCACTCCGTGAGGTTCTTGATGAGGCCAGTCTGCTCGGCAAGCTCTATGAATTGAGCGGGCGGCATGAGCCCCCGGTCAGCATGCTGCCAGCGCACCAAGGCTTCGGAGCCCAGCAGTCGGCCACTGGTGAAATCGATCTTGGGCTGAAGGTACAAGCGCAGGTCTCCACGCTCGATGGCGCGGCGCAGCTCGCCGGCCATGGTGAGCCGTTCGGGTCGGTTCTCAATGGTTTGCGGGTCGTATATGCAAAATTGAAGCTCTCTGCTCTTGGCCTGGTGGACCGCAAAATCCAGGTGCCTCAGCAGATCGTCTGCGGCACTGCCATGGGCAGGGAACAAGGCGATGCCAGTGCGCGCGGACACGTCCAGGAAAATGTCCGCGATCGCAAAGGGTTGGTGCAACAGCGCCTGAATGCGGCTGACCATCCCCACCGCTGCCCGCTCGTCACCCGCCGACAGCAACAGTGCAAACTCGTCACCCCGCAGCCGTGCAACGCAGTTCGCGTCGGGTGATGCCGAGCGCAGCCGCTCACCAAACTCCTGCAGCAACTGGTCGCCATGCGCAAAGCCCAGTGCCTCGTTGATATCCCGAAGACGCTCGACATTCACCTGCAGCAACGCAAACGATTGTCCCCCCGGGGCTGCCCGCGCCGCTTCGATGGCGTGGGTGATGATTTCGGTGAACTGTGCCTCATTGGGTAGCCCTGTCAACACATCGAATCGGGTCAGCCGGCGCATCTCTTGTTCCGCTCTGGCATGCTGGGCATTGGCACGCAAGCTGGCAATGCCGAAGGCCAGATCCTCTGCCGACTCTGTGAGCAGCCGCGTTTCGTCGGGTCCAAAGGTGTCTGGCTCCTTCGCGAAAATAGCCATCGTCCCGATGGTGACTCCTCCCACAACCAGCGGGCAGGCGATGCACGATGCATTGCCCATCAAAATTGATCGTACGTGCTGGTAGTTGGGGTTGGTCTGCATGTCGCCGACGACCTGCGTCATGCCTGTGCGCAAGCAGGTTGCAATTGCACCGCGGCCGAACTCGCCGTCGCTCCAGGTGACGTTCAAGGTCCGCATCACCGCTATGCCAGGAGCGAAGCCGCTCTCGGCCATGGGCCGCATGGACCGCGCCGCGTCCTCCACGCGGTACCACACCATGGCAATCGGGTAGCCGCCTGCATCCACGATGGCCTTGCACATGGTTTCCAGCAGTTGCTGTTCATCGGTGGCGCGCAGCATGGCGCTGTTGCCAGCGCTCAGGGTCTTCCAGGCTCGGGTTACGCGCTCGAGATCGCCGAGGCGTTGCCCTAGCTCTGCGTTCAAACTATGAATGCGCTCTTCGGACAACTTGCGCCCTGTAATGTCGGAGCCCAGCACATAGTAGCCGACGATGCCATCGAGCGTGTCGCGCTTGGGCACGTAGCTGATGGCCTGCCACACGCCGGGAAAAGGCTGCCAGTCGTAGCTCTGGGGCGCACCGCTCATTACCTGGTCGATGATCGGCGAGGCGATGGCATAGCGGTCCTCCCCGAGCACCTCGCTCACGGAGTGCCCGGTGATATCGCCGCCGTCCGGCGCAAACCGGGCGCGGTACTGTTCGTTGACGTACACGTAGCGCTGCTGTGCATCCACATAGGCAATCATGGCCGGCACACTGCTCATGACGCTGCTCAGATGCTCCTGCGTATCGAGCAGTTGCAGGGTGCGCTCGCGTACATGTTTCTCCAACAAAGCATTTTGGTCGCGGATGAACTGCCGGGCCTCCTGCTCTGCCGATATGTCGCGGAATACCAGTACCACGCCCTGCAGTTGGCCGGTTTCATCTCGGATGGGCGCAGCAGTGGCGCCAATGGGGCACGCGCTACCGCTGCGCCGCACCAATGCCACGCCATCCATTTCTTCATAACTCTCATTGGTGGCGAGCACCCTGGCCACCGGCGCCCGATCCAGAAACTGCCCGTCTTGCCGGATGAGTTTGAACACCGCGTCCGCATGCTGGCCAAGGGCGTCGCAAAGGGTCCACCCCGTCAGGTGCTCGGCCACGGGGTTCAGGCCCGTCACGCGGCCCTGGACATCGCACTCCAGCACTGCATCGCCCAGGGAGCGCAGTGTGGTTGAGAGTTTCGCCTCGCTTCTCATCAGGGCGCGTTGATTCGACTCGCTGTCCATCAACTGCCGGCGGATGAGGCCGTAGGTGCCCGCAAGAAGCGCCGCCAGCAGCAGAGCAGCAACCAACCCGCTTGCGGCCAGGAACCCCTGCGTCCTCAACTGGTCCGCGGTACGGACTTGCAGAACTGCTCGTGCTTGCTCGCCCATCGCGTCAAAAAGAGCATGGGTGCGCTCGCGCGTTTCCCGAAGCGGAGCCCGGGTTGCGAACGCTGTGGCTGCATCGCCGCCTTGCGTGGTGCGCAGTACCTCCACCTGTTTGGCGATGGTGATGCGCTGGTCCAGCACCGCGCGAAGCTTTGTCCAGCGCTCCACCTGCGCGGGGTCGTCGGCGATGAGTTGCAGCAACAAGCGCATCGCATTTTCGCGATCGTCCATCTTCCTGTTGCGATCGGCCAGGGCGTTTGTATCGCCTGAAATTCTGTAGTTCTGGGTGCTCAGCTCGATCTGCAGCGTATCGGATTTTGCCTGCGAGATGGCATTGACCACCTGGTGGGTGTGCGAAACCAGATGCGCCGCATCCCGTGCGTCCTGCGCAAGTGTCCACGTGACCGAGGCCAGGGCGGCAACCACGATGGTTGCCGCAATGAAACCCGCGAGCACCATTCTTTCAAAGCGGCGCCGCAGCTTCAGCAACTTTGCCATATGCACTCCCGGAGCCAATGGCTGTTGGAACATTGTGCACGTGCGCCCAGCCCTGTCGAGAGGAGATACACCAGTGCGGCACAGGTGGAAAGCAGCTTCCCAGACAAGCAAAGGCACCCGGTCGCTCCCGCAGGCAACGCCGATACAGTTGCAACGCGGCTAGGTTCGGCAAGTCTCGCAAACCAAACCTGCGGCAGAATCTGTACAACATCCACCCGCTAGAGCACCATGGACAAGAACAGCAACGCCGCTGCGCACTACCGGGGCAGTTGCCTGTGCGGCGCCATCCACTACGAAGCCCGCGCCGAGATCAAGGCCGCCTCGCACTGCCACTGCAGCATGTGCCGCAAGGCGCATGGCGCGGCCTTCGGGTCCTATGGCAGTGTGCAGGTGGGCAGCTTTGCCTTCATACGCGGCGCAGAGCTGCTCAAGCGCCGCGAGTCATCGCCGGGCGTCACGCGCACGTTCTGCCCGGAATGCGGCTCGCCGCTGACCTGGCACAGCGAGCATGGAGATGCGGCGGCGTGGATGTCGTTCTCACTGGGCACGCTGGATACACCGTTCGTGCCGGCGAAGGCGCTGCGCAGCATCCATGCGGGTTCGGTGCCTGCGTGGTATGCGGCCGGCGAAGCGCGCAAAGACTGAGCGGCAAACATCCCATGGACTTTCAAATCAGACGCGCGACCGCCAACGACGCACCAGAAGTGGCCTTGCTGACCCGCGCCGCCTATGCCAAGTGGGTGCCGGTGATCGGGCGGGAGCCCCTGCCGATGAAGGCGGACTACGAGACGGCTGTCAGGGAACACCTGGTTGATTTGCTGCACGTCGACGGCGTGCTCGCCGGCCTGGTCGAGATGATCCCGGAGCCGCAATGGCTGCTGATCGAGAACCTGGCGGTCGCGCCCGCCTTTCAGGGCCGCGGTTGTGCACGCATCCTTCTCGCGCAGGCTGAACAGACCGCAAAGGCGCTGCAGCTCCAAGGCCTGCGTCTGTACACCAACAAGCAGTTTGCATCGAACGTCGACCTGTACCTGCACCACGGTTTCGATGTGGACCGCGAGGAGCCCTTCATGGGCGGGTTCACTGTCTACATGCGCAAGCCGTTGGCGCCCGACAACGGTCCGCCTGTCGCCCTGGATTGATTCCCCTCCCGCTGCCATGGCACCATCGCGCCACCGCTGGCCGTGGCTGACCCCAGTGGAACGGGACGCGGTAACCAAAAATTCAAATCCAACAAGGGGAATACCAATGAGGAATCAAGGCGCCATGGCCCTTTGCGGCCGGCTTGATCGCGGGATGCGGTGCAAGAGCGGATGGCAAGCCCGCCCCTGCCTGCCACGGCGGGGGAACATGCAGGGGATTGCCCTCCATGGCTAACACCTACAACGGCATAGGCACCTCGTATCTTGGCAAGTGCAAATTCGAGCAGGACGACTCGTTCGTCACCACCAAGTGGTTTCTGATCGGTTTTCCGATCTTCCCGATGGGCAGTGCGCGGCTGCGTGAACTGGGCAGCGAAGGTGTGCCCTTCTTCAAGCGCACCACGAACTACGAGTTCATCGAGGACGTGCCGCTGGACGTGATGCAGGTGCTGCGCATCTACGTGTACTCGGTGTTCATCGTCGCCTGGTTCGGCCACTGGGCCATGGGCAACCAGCCGACGCTGGTGCGCTTCATCATGATCACGCTGGGGATTTTGCTGCCGTTTGCGATGCGGTTCCTGTCCAAGCGCATGGCGCAATAAAAACCGGTTTGGGGTTTCAGAAGGCCGCGCGGATTTTCAGCGCCGAGGACGCCTGCGAGGTGCTTCTGGCGCAGGGGCCGGTGGCCTTGCACCCGCAGTGGCCAGCGCGCCCCCGGTCGGGCCCTCCTCCCCCACCAGCTCCTGCGCCACCTGCACGACCAGCGCACGCAGCCAGCGGTGCGCCGGGTCGTCGCGGTAGCGCACGTGCCAGCCCATGTGCAGCGGAAAGGTGCCCAGGTCCACAGGCGCCAGCAGCACCTTGAGCCGCGCATCGTGCGCCAGCCGGTGGCAGATCAGCCGCGGCAGCGTGGTGCAGTAATCGGTCATGGCCACCATCTCCGGAATGGCCAGGAAGTGCGTGACCGAGACGGCCACATCGCGCTGCAGGCCCTGGCGCTCGAGCGCCTGGAACAGGCCTGCGCGCAGCCGGCCCGGCGGCAGCACGTTGACGTGGCGCAGCTGCTCGTAGAGCTTCTTGGTCAGCTTGTTGCCGGCGACCTGCGGATGGTCGGCCCGCACCACGCAGGCCAGGCCGTCATCGCCCAGGTGCTGCACGACCAGGTTGTCGGGCGCGTCCATGATGCGGCCTAGCACCAGGGCGGTGGTGCCGGAGACCACGCCCGTCTCGGCCAGGTCGGTGCCGAACGGTACCAGGCGCAGGCGGATGCCGGGGGCCTGCGCGCGCAACCGCGCGACGATGGCCGGCATGAGCGCGAACTCCATATAGCTGTTGGCGGCGATGGTCACGAGCTGGTCGGCACTGGCCGGATCGAACGCCTGCTGCCCCAGCACGATGCCATCGAGCACCGCCAGGGCCTGCGCGATCTGCGGCGCCAGGGCCAAGGCCCGTGCGGTGGGCTGCATGCCGTAGCGCTCGCGGATGAACAGCGGGTCCTGCAGCAGCGTGCGCAGGCGCGTGAGCGCGTTGGACAGCGCGGGCTGCGTGGTGCCCAGGCGCTCCGCGGCGCGGGTCACGCTGCGCTCTTCCATCAGGGTCAGAAAGACGGGCAGGAGGTTGAGGTCGTAGCGCATCAGATATCTTTTACTGGAATATCTGGAATCCAGCAAATAAATTGGATGAATTTGTCAGCGGCGCGCATCCTTCGTCCTGTGCAAGCCTTTACCCATCCACTTTTGCCATCGAAAGAAACCACCATGACCACCACCGAAACCCTGTTCACCCCCACCCGCCTGGGCGCCATTGATGTGAAGAACCGCATCGCCATGGCCCCGCTGACGCGCTCGCGCGCCGGCATGGGCGGCGTGCCCTCGGCCCTGGCAGCGCGCTACCACGCCGAGCGTGCACCCGCCGGCCTGCTGATCGCCGAGAGCTATACGGAATTCACGGCCATGCAGGCTGCCTGAGCCCCCTACCATCACCCATCCGCAGGAGAACACCATGACAGCAACCCTCAAAGACCTTCTTCCCGGCCCGCTGGGCTTTGGCACCGCCCCGCTGGGCAACATGTTCCGCGCCATCCCCGAGGCCGAGGCGCGCGCCACGGTGGACGCTGCCTGGAACGACGGCATCCGCTACTTCGATAACGCACCCTTCTACGGCGCAGGCCTCGCCGAGATCCGCATGGGCGAGGCCCTGGCGGACCGGCCGCGCAGCGAGTACGTCATCAGCACCAAGGTCGGCCGCCTGGTGCTGGACGAGGTGGAGGACGTGGCCGCGCGCGACCTGGGCGAGAAAGGCGACGTGTTCCGGCACGGCCGCCCCAACCGCATCGTCAATGACTACTCGGAGGACGCCACGCTGCGCTCCATCGAAGACAGCCTCAAACGCCTGAAGACCGACCACATCGACATCGCCTGGGTGCACGACGTGGCGCAGGACTTCTACGGCGACGAATGGCTGGGCGTGTTCGAGACCGCGCGCAAGGGCGCCTTCAAGGCGCTGGACCGCTTGCGCGATGAGGGCGTCATCAAGGCCTGGGGCCTGGGCGTGAACCGGGTCGAGCCCATCGAGCTGCTACTGGACCTGCAGGGCCCGCGCCCGGACGGCTTTTTGCTGGCGGGCCGCTACACGCTGCTGGACCACAGCCGTGCGCTGCAGCGCGTGATGCCCAAGGTGGCCGAGCAGGGCCTGTCCATCGTCGTCGGTGGCCCCTACAGCTCGGGCGCGCTGGTCGGCGGGCCCAATTTTGAGTACGCCCCGGCCACGCCCGCCATCCTGGCCAAGGTCGCTGCCATCAAGGCGATTGCGGACCGGCATGGCGTGTCGATGAAGGCCGCGGGCCTGCAGTTCGCGCTGGCGCACCCGGCCGTGGCAGCGGTGATCCCGGGTGCCAGCCGGCCTGAACGCCTTGCGGAGGACCGCGCCGCGCTGCAGCTGGCCGTGCCGGCGGATTTCTGGCGTGAGCTGCGGGCTGCGGGGCTGGTGCATCCCGAGGCGCCGCTGCCACTCATCGGCTGAGGTGGCAACAGCAGGTACCTCAGGGGGCCATGACGATCTCTTGCTGTTGGCCCCGCGAACCGAGACTGCCTTCATCAGAGATCCCCCTTGGGGGCTGTCTCCGGCCCGCCAGAGGTTACAAGGTGCCCAACGGATTCAAGCAAGCCGCAGACGCCCTCAGAACGGCAAGCACCACATGGTCTTGCCGGGCCCTCCCCTGCAACCTTCCCCCAAGGCTGCTACGCTGCCGCTTCCTTCAACCACCACCGATGAAGCGCCCCATGATCGACCTGCACTACTGGCCCACGCCCAATGGCTGGAAAATCTCCATCATGCTGGAGGAATGCGGCCTGCCCTACCGCACCCTGCCGGTGAACATCGGCCATGGCGAGCAGTTCAAGCCCGACTTTCTGGCCATCAGCCCCAACAACCGCATGCCGGCCATCGTGGACCACGCGCCGCCGGGCGGCGGCGCGCCGGTGTCGGTGTTTGAGAGCGGCGCCATCCTGATGTACCTGGCCGAGAAGACCGGCCAATTCTGGTCCACCGAGCTGCGCCAGCGCTACGCGCAGATGCAGTGGCTGATGTGGCAGATGGGGGGCCTGGGGCCCATGTCGGGGCAGAACGGGCACTTCAAGGTGTATGCGCCCGAGAAGGTGCCCTACGCTATCGAGCGCTACGGCAAGGAAGTGAACCGCCTGTACGGCGTGCTCGACGGCCAGCTCGCGCGCACCGGCGCCTACGTGGCGGGCGACGACTATTCGATTGCCGACATGGCCAGCCTGCCCTGGATACGCTCGCATGTGGCGTACGAGATCCCGCTCGAAAACTTTCCGCACCTCAAGCGCTGGCACGACACGTTGATGGAGCGCCCCGCCGTCCAGCGTGGGCTGGACCTGCTCAAGGACCTGCGCAAGCCGATGACGGACGAGCAGAAGAAGGTATTGTTCGGGCAGACGGCACAGAGCATTCGCGACAGCGCCAAGCAGGCGGCGAATTGACCAACCATGGTGCGGTCCCCTGCAGACCCTGCCTGCCTTGACCATGGTGGCCGTGCAACTGTCGGTAGTTACTCAAAGCTCAAAGGACTGCCGGTACTCGGGCACGGTGCAGTCCCAGCCGTAGGTTTCCTCGATGGCCAAGCGCATCGCATCCGCTGCCACCGGCTCTCCGTGGGTCACAAAGACGCGGCGCGGTGAATGCTGCACGCCGAGCCAGTCGAGCAACTGGCGGCGGTCCGCGTGCGCAGAAAACTGTTGCAGGTTGGCGACCTCCGCCCGCACCTTCACGTACGCGCCGTGGATCTTGATGGCATCTGCACCGTCCACAAGGGCCTGGCCCCGGGTCCCCGCGGCCTGAAAGCCCGCAAACAGGATCGCGTTCTTTCTGTCCGGCGCATAGGCCTTCAGGTGGTGCAGCACCCTGCCGCCGGTGGCCATGCCGCTGGCGGAGACGATGACCGAGGGATAGCTCAGGCTGTTGAGCCGGCGTGACTCCTCCACGGTGTTGACGATGGTGGTTTGCACGCTCATCGCCTCGCACTCGATCGCCCCCAACCGATGTTCGTCCGCGTGGTTCTTGTAAAGGCCGGTGACGTCCGCAGCCATCGGGCTGTTGAGGTAGACCGGAAGGTCCGGAATGCGCCGCGCTGACTTGAGCAACTGGATGGCATGGATCAAGGTCTGCGCCCGACCCACTGCAAATGCGGGTGCGACCACGATGCCGCCCCGGGCCGCCGTGCGGTTGATGACCGAGGCGAGCTCGACGAGTCCATCCTCTTGAGGATGCTGGCGGTTGCCGTAGGTGGACTCGACCACCACGTAGTCTGCCTTTTCGACGGTTTGCGGCGGCCGCATGAGGAGGTCATCGCTTCGCCCCACATCACCCGAAAACAGCAGGCTACCACCGTCCCAGGCAATGCGCGCACTGGCGGCCCCGAGGATGTGCCCCGCACGCTGCAGCCGCCATGACCAGCCGCTCCAGGGCGAGCATTCGTGCCCGAAGGGGATCTCCTCGAACGCCTCGAGTGCCAGGCGGGCATCCTCCTGGGTGTAGAGCGGCAGCGAAGGCTTGTGCCTGGAATGGCCATGGCGGTTGGCGTACTCTGCGTCCTCTTCCTGCAGCCATCCCGAGTCGGGCAGCAGCAATTGGCACAGCTCGCGCGTGGCCGCTGTGCAATACACCTTTCCGCGAAATCCTGATTTCACCAACCGCGGCACATAGCCACTGTGGTCCAGGTGCGCATGGGTGAGCAAGACGGCATCGATGCTGGCAGCATCCACCGGCAACGGATCCCAGTTGTGCAGCCTCAACTGCTTGAGCCCCTGGAAAAGACCGCAGTCGACCAACAGCCGGCGCCCATGGTGGGTCAGCAGGTATTTCGAACCGGTGACGGTGCCTGTTCCGCCCAGAAAGTCGATGCGCATGCTTGTCTCCGATCTACGTGGTGGTCCGTGGCTTTGGACGACGCACGCCCAAGCCCTGCCGTGCACACACGTTAGGCCCATTGGCCCTGGACACCATTGACCTGGGTCAATGGAAGACGGGCCCTGGATTGGGCTAGTCCACTGAAACCGAGGAATCGGCTGTGCGTGAGGGTCTGGCAAGGCCGCAATCTGGGCGGCGGGCGCAGCCGGATTGCACATCCGGCGAGCACGTCAACGACGAGTGCGGCCCTGCCAGGCCCTCACCCTTCGGGCCGGGGCGGCAGCGGGCGCATCGCGGCGTTGCGGGCTTTGCCAAGGCGGCCAGCCTTGGCCGCAGCCCGCGCCTTGCGCTGCATCCCCCTGCCTCCCCGGCGCACAGCCGATTCCTCGGTTTCAGTGGACTATTGATTGATCTGCCTCAATGGGGCCATGGCCAGGACGCGCACCATGGGCCATGACCATCAAGGAGCTGCCATGTCATTTCTTCAAAGCAATGTCGGGGTATTGGACCGGGCCGTACGGCTGGCTGCGGGGGTGCTGCTGATCAGCCTGGCCGCCATGGGAACCATTGGCCCCTGGGGCTACATCGGTTTCGTGCTGCTTCTCACAGGTGTCATGGGAACCTGCCCGATCTACTCCCTGATCGACTTCAGCACCTTCAAGCGCCAAAAGCCTTGACCTGCACACTGCTCCATCTTTGTGGAGGGGCCACTCGATGACGCCCCGTCTATGGATCATTGGCGCACTGGGCCTGGTGTGCGCGACGGCAGCAATATGGTTGGCGGTGCGGATGTTCGTGGCGTGGATCACCTTCGATTGACCAGGCGCCACGCCCAACCGCACAGGCCGATGTCGCCGTGACGAAACGGGGCAGCGGCCACCTGCCCCAGCCCCTTTCATTCTTGTTGACAGGAGTTCCAGATGGCGCACCCACTGCCCAAAATCATTGTGCTCACCTTGGTCACGGCCAGCCTCACCGCCTTCGCAGCGCAAGCAGGCGATCCCTCAGCCCGGCCACCAGCACCCCAGGCCAACCCATCGGCAGACAGTGTGGCCGCAAGGGCAGCCCACGACGCAGAGATCGCGGCCCGACAGGCCACAGCGGCAGCCAAAGCCGCCGCAGACAAGAGCAGGATGGCCGCAGGCAAGGTTTCCAGGGCGCTGGCGCAAGGCATACAGCGGGCAGCGCGCAAGGCCGCCGAGGCAACGGTCCGGTTCGAAGAAAAAGCCGCCGCGTCGGCAGACAAGGCCATCGACCAGAGCAAAGAGGCTGCAATCCTCGCCCGCGCCGAGGCACGCAAAGCATCTGAACTGGCAAGTGAGGCGCTGCAAAAGGCTGACGACGCGGCCAAGCGGTCCTTGCAGGCGAGCAGGCAAGACACGCAGCAGGCAGCCCTTGCCACCCGCGAGGCGCTTGAACAGGCCGAACTTGCCATGCAGAAGGCGGCCAAAGCGGCGGCAGAAGCTTCATCGAAAGCCGCCAGGGCCTTGCGGCAGAGCGTCCACCGCAAGCGCGGGGAAGAGTGATGGCGCCTTGTACCGCCAGGCTGCGTATTTCTGCCGCTGCTGAGCACCCAGTCCGGTGACAGTGGGAACGGCGGGCGCTGGCCACCCAGATCGGCTCAATTGCACACCCGCAAGCTGCTGCAACTGGGAATCCCCGCATTGCTCAGTTGCCCTGAGGTGGACCAAGGGAGGTGCACGACCGGTTGAATCCATCGCCCAGGGCTGATTTTCAGCCTTGCCCCGAAGCAGGCAACCGATAGCAGCTTTCTACCATCTGCAGACAACGCCAAGGATACGCCTGGACCAGGACTGACCGGGCTGCGTCAATCGACGCGGCGTTGCCGCGGTGGCCGTTGCCCCTGCCGGATCAAATCTGCAAGGACCTTCACCTTGGGTTGTGGCGAATCCCTGCGCCAGATGAGCAAGGTCTTCACCGTTCGGAAGTCGCCCTTGAGCTTGTGCTCCGAAAGCCTGGCGCGTTCGGTGTAAGTGTCCAGCACTGCCGTCGGAATGAGCGCGACGCCCATGCCCGCCACACAACATCCAAGGATGGCGTGGTAAGACCCAAGCTCAATGATTCGACTCGGTGCCATATTGTCTCGTGCACACCAGGCCTCCAGTCGCTGGCGATGCGGACAGTCCGGTTCAAAGACCAGCAACGTGCCTTTTCGAATGTCATGGGCAGAGCGGATCGGCGGATGCCCGGCCGGTCCGATGACGACCAGTTGCTCCGTGTACGCCACCAGGCTGTCCAGCTGCGGGTCGGACACGGGTTCTGCCACCAGCGCCGCGTCCAGCTCGCCAGACAGCACGCGCGCCGTCAGCGGGCGCGGCGCGCCCGTGCGAAGTTCGATGGAAAGATCCGGGTAGTTATCGTGAATCTGCCCGATCAGCGACGGAAGGCGAATGGCAGCGGTGCTCTCCATCGCACCCAAATGAAGCACGCCACGCGGCACCTGCTCGTGCATTGCACCGCGCGCCTCCTCGGCCAAGGAGAGCAAGCGATTGGCGTATTCGAGCAACACTTTTCCTTGCGGCGACAACTGAAACTGCCGATTTTCCCGGTCAAAGAGTGTGACGCCGAGATTGCTTTCGAGATTTTTGATGCGCGTCGTGACATTGGACGGAACGCGATGCAGCAAAGCCGCCGCCCGTGTGATGCCACCAGCCGTAGCCACAGCCTTGAAAACGCGCAGATCGGGCAAGTCCATATTCTCAATTCAAGAATGAAATGATTTTAATTATTCATTTTACGAGACGAACGATGCTTTCTAGACTGCAATCACTTTGTCTTTGAAGTGCACACTTTGCGTTGAAAGAGGATCCATGATCGTCACCGTTTTCAGATCCAGATTGAACGCCCAATTCCAGGGCGAATACCAGAAATCCGCAGCGCGGATGAGCGAGTTGGTCCGAGGCATTGCCGGCTACGTTTCGCACAAGGGCTTCACGGCCGACGACGGCGAACGGGTAACGATCGTGGAGTTTGAGTCCGAAGAAGGTCTAAAGGCCTGGGCGGCCCACCCAGAGCACGTTGGGGCCAAGAAGATGGGGCGACAGGTGTTCTTTTCGGAGTACCGCGTGCAGGTTTGCAACGTGGTGCGGGATTCGGCCAACCGCAA
The DNA here is from genome assembly GCF_964253305.1 of Acidovorax sp. LjRoot66. Classification (NCBI taxonomy): domain Bacteria; kingdom Pseudomonadati; phylum Pseudomonadota; class Betaproteobacteria; order Burkholderiales; family Comamonadaceae; genus Acidovorax; species Acidovorax sp. LjRoot66. The sequence goes on along the minus strand of NZ_CAXUQU020000001.1, from coordinate 3,470,736 downwards.
ATCGGCAGCGGTCCGCCCTGATGCTTGAGCGCAGCCAAAGCACCTGTGCGGATGGGATGGTTCGTGTGGCGGAGCAACGCCGCGATAGTCCGCATCGCGTTTCGTGGTGCAACGCAGTCTGGCGATTGATGGAGCACTTTTGGAAGGCCCAGTGCACACGGGCTGAGCGCGGGGAGAGGTCCGTTCCGTACTACTGAATGCGCAGGTCTGGCAGGCCCACTCGGTACGGCGCCTTTGCTGCGGCCTTGTCCTTGTACCGGTCTGCATCTGCCCATGGCTCTGATGGATGCGGATCTTGGCCACGCGCCGCTGTTCGCAGCGCGGGTCGAAGGCATGGACGCAGTGGTCATGGCTGACTGTGTCAGCCGCTACCTTCTTGCGGCTTGGTGCCCATCAAGGGACTGGCAGGTTGAACAGTGAATCACCCCAGCAGGGTCCACCACGCCGTCAGCGATGCGAGGGCCAGGCTGCACGCCAGCGCCCCCGCAATGCGTGCAGCGAACCATTTGCCGCCCGCTACGGCTGCCACCACGCAACGGGTCAACGTGTTGGCACCGATGGCCACCAGCACGCCTGCGATCCAGTGATCGGCAGATACACGGCCGGCGGCATGCAGCGCGGCCAGCGCGGCGATGGAGGCGTGGGGATCGAGCAGCGCTGCCAACGCCACGCCGATGTTGCCTGCCGTGTCGCCCAGATGGCGCTGGGCGTTTCCCACCAGCAAGGTCACACCCGCAAGTACCAGCGCGACCAGAATGGCCTCGCGGGGGCGCAGGGCGGAGCCCTTGCTGTCCGGCAGCGCCTCGGGTGGGGCGGCTGCATGGCGGGCAAGAACTGCGCCGCACGCAGCCGCACCCACCGCCCCAGCAAGTGCACTGGGCAGCAGTGCCCACGCGGCACTTGGTGAGAGCGCCGCCGACAGCATCAAGGCCTGCAGCCAGGTGGCAGATGCCGAGACAGCGCCGCTCCCCGCCAGGACCGACAGCTGCTGCGGCTGGGCACGGGCCCGGCTGCCCAGCGATGCAATGCACGCCGTGCTGGAGACAAAGCCCGAAACGAGGCCTGCCAGCAGCGGCCCGCCGCGGGGGCCCAGCCTGCGCAGCGCGACCTGGCCGCCCGCCTGCATCGCCAGGATCAGCAGCACCATCGCGGCCAGCGGGCGCGGATTGATGCCACCCAGCATGTCCATTGGACGCGATGGAACCAGCGGCAAAAGGATCAGCGCCAGGGCGATCAGCAGCAAGCCATCATGCAGCTCCTGCTCGCTGAGCAACTCGGTCGCGAACCGGTGGAGATGGCTGCGCGCGGCCAGCAGCGCAGCCAGGCCCGCACCACAGGCTGCACCCAGCGGCGGTGAAATGGCCGACTGCACCCCGATCAGGTAGGTGACGAACAGGGCCATCTCGGTGGTCAGCCCCGGGTCTTTCGAGCGGCTTTTGAAATAGGCAATCACCGCCAGCAGGGTCACCAGCAGCGCGCCCACCGCCACCAGGCCCGGCACTGGCAGGCTTTGCGCCAACGCCCCGCAGACGGCGGCAACGGCAAAGCTGCGCACACCGGCCACTTCGCGGTCGTCGCCTTGCCCCTTGCGCCGTTCGCGCTCGGTGCCGATGAGAAGACCGACACCCAGCGCCACGGCCAGGCCGAGGGCCGGGAGCATGGTTGCCTGGCTGCTGGCAGTCGAATCCATCAGACACCTTTCTGGATGGCCTGCGACGCGCAACAGCACACATCCTTCAAGGCCAGAGGCCGCGCGTGCAGGACATCGATCATCTTCGCGAGCCACGCACCGGGGGGACTTGATGCGGATCAAGAAACAACGCATCGCCGCTGCGCTGCTCCCCTGCCCCAGTTACTCACAGCAGCGCGGCAGGAAAAATCCAGCTGTATCCGCCAAGGATGACCAAGGTCAATGGATGCGCGCACCGGTCCATCCATGATGGAACTCCCACCCCAAGGAGAACCCTATGTTCAAGCGCATTCTCGTTCCCGTCGATGGAAGCCAGACCTCCAACAAGGCACTCGCCACCGCGCTCGGGCTGGCGCGGGAATGTGGTGCCGTGGTGCGCCTCGTGCATGCCATCGACGACCTGGCACTGATTTCCGGCTACGACTACAGCGTCGATCTCCTCCCGGTTGCACGCAACCAGGCACACGGCCTTTTGGCCGATGCGATGGCGATTGCCCGCTCTTCTGGGGTGGAGTCAGACTCCGTGCTGGCGGAGATTCCTGGCGTGCGGCTCGGTGAAACGGTGGCCATTCAGGCCCGCGAATGGAAGGCAGACCTGATCGTGGTGGGAACCCACGGGCGCAAGGGCTTGGGACGGGTGTTGCTAGGGAGCGGCGCGGAACAGGTCATTCGCACCGCCCCCGTTCCCGTGCTCGTGGTGCGCGGCGACGAATAGAGCGCTCGCGTCGAACGGTTGCATCCCTGGGCACAGGAATGCTGGCCAACGTGAAGCAGGCCAGCCATGCAGGTGCCAAGCCCCCAACCCGACAACAAGGAAAGAACGACCATGACCGTCCACTCCCTCCCCCTCCCGTCAGTGCCGTCCTCGGCAACTCCCTTGCGCGGGTTCTGGGACGCTGTGCAGCAGCATCAGTCTGCAGCCATAGCCGACTGCGCCACGTCACTGTGCCGCGGCCTTGACGGCATGTGGAAGGCACAGGCACACACCGTCCAGGCAGTGGCGCAACGGCATGCAGCAATTGCCGAAAAGCTCAAAGGCCCATGCACCCCGTGCGATCTCGTTGCACTGCAAACCGAGTGGCTTCAGTTCGGGATGGAAAGTGCTGTCCGGTAATGGCAACAGATGGGAATGCTTGCGCTCGACATGCAAACATCGGTACTGGGGTTTCGCAACCAGTATGCGTACCCCGATTTCTTGCTGGAAGCGGCATCCGCCTTTGATCGTGCGACCGGGCGTGGCATTGCATCCACGCACTCCTGAGAGCGCATTTGTCCCAGTCCGCAACCGGATGATCGGCGGCGCAGCCAAGGTACGCCCGTCACGGAGACAAGCGCCCGCAGACCTGACAGCCGGCATCCTCCTACAGGTACATGCCCTGATTCACCATCTGCAGAATGGTGGCGTTACTGCCGCTCATCGTGCCCACCATATACACGGCCCATTGCTCGCCAGCACCTGCAAGAACGTCTTCCACGTAGTAGATGGACCCATTGGCGTTGTTGCCGGTACTGCCGCTCGCAAACGAGAAGACAACCGCCTTACCGTCGTTGGCGATGATGACTTCGCCGGCGGCTCCCGTGCTGGCCGTCTTGATGTTGGTGGTGGACAGGCTTGAGCTTCCGTAGCGCACGCCGATGTTCTTGTTGGCAGTAAGGTCCAGGCGCACAGCATCGGCTGTTGCGTCCACCGCAGCGTTCAGTAGCGCGCCCGGTGCGCCGAGAAACCCCGAGAAATCGAACTTGCCGGTGCTGAGCACGCCGTTCAGGGTGTCATTGCCGTTGGCGGAAGCCGTTGCCTCGAAGACATAGGTGGCGGTGCCAGTGATGGAGGTGGTGATGGTGTCGTTGCCGCCGCCGCCGCGGAAGGTGTCGTTGACCCGGCCGCCCGACAGGGTGTCCCCGCCCGAGCCGCCGGTGATGGCGTTGGTGCCCTGGAACACGCCGCTTACCGTCATAGCTCGCGTAACGCCCGAGAGGTTGATCGTCGCCGTGGAGCCGGTGGCCTGGTCGTACACCAGGTCAATCTGGCTGATGGAGCCGAGGTTGGCGTCGGACTGGAAGGTCAAAGCAAAGTTTCGGGCAGCGCCCGCATTCACGTCGCTGCGCAGGGCCTCGACATTGGTGATGCGCGCGAGCGACTGCGTGCTGCCGACGCTGAACGAGCCACCGACCGTGATGGCATCGGTGCTGCCACCGCCATCGATGCTGTCGACCACTGCAGTGCCGGAGATAAACGAGGCCGCGTTGGCATAAAAGATGAAGTCGGCGCCGCTGCCGCCGACGATGGTGTCCACGCCCGAACCGCCGACGAAGTTGTTCCCGCTCGCGCCCACACCCTTGAGCGTGAGGTCCCGCGTGACGCCGGTCATGTCGAAGTTTGCCGAGGAGCCAAACTTGGTGTCGCCCGAAAGATCAATGGTGGTCACGTCACCCAGGTTGAAGTCGCTGTTGACAACGATGCTGTGCGCGAAGTTTGTCGCGGACTGGCTTCGTGCCTTGATCTGCTCCACGCTGGTCATGTGCGTCAGGTCGGACGAAGTTGTCAGGACGATAGCGGCGGGGCCGATCTCTGCAGTGTCGATGCCGTTGCCGCCATTGACCAGGTCGAGCAGCGCGTTTGCCGACAGAAACTCCGCCATCGAACCGTACAGGAATGTGTCATTGCCATCCTCGCCATTGAGGGTATCAACGCCGGCCCCACCTGTGATGATGTCCGCACCGTCACCGGCATTTACGGTGTCGCCGCCGCTGCCCAGCGTGATGGTATTGGCCGCCGTCCCGCCCGTCACCGTAAGTTTTCCCGTGGCGCTGCTGGCCGAGAGATTGCCGTCCGCCAGCGTGACGGTTGCCGCGAAGCTGCCGTCCAGCGCCAGCGACTGCCCGGCGGTGAGGGCCTGTGCATTGATCGACTGCGCGGCACCCAGTGTGACCGAATTGTTCCCTGCGGCCAGGGTGAAGTTCTCCACTGCTGCATTCAGAACCTGGCCACCGTTGAGCGCCGAGGTGAGGATGATCCTGTCGTTGTTGCCCGTGGCCGTGATATTGCCGAAGCCAGTGTACTGGTTTGCACGCATCGAGATGTCGCCGCTGACCGTCAGGTTCTCGACCGAGCTCGTCGTGGCGCCCGCGATGTTGGCGCCATTGGTCGCCTCCAGCACGTCTGCACCGTGGCTCAACTGGTAGTTGCCGGTGACCGTGGTGCCACCCACGCTCACCGTCGTAGCGTTGCCCGCCACGCCGTTGACGCTGGTGGAGGCCAGTACGAAGACGTTGTTCGAGGCGCCCCCCGACACGGTGTAGGTTTCCACCCCTGCGCGCGCCGTGACGGTGCCGCCCGTGGTGATGGTGATGAAGTCCGCGCCCCCAGTCGCTGAAATGTTGGTCAGCCCCAAGCTCTGGGCCTGCGTCATGATGATGCCGCCGGTCAGCGTGAGGTTTTCCGCCGTGGTGGCAGCGCCGCCGTTGACGCCGGAGATGTTTGCACCCGAGGCGACGATCACATCGTTGGCGTTGCCCAGCGTCCAGGTGCCGCTGACGATGTGGCTGCCGATATCCACCGTCGTGGCGTTGCCCGCTGCGCCGATGATCTGTGTCGCACCCGCAAGCACCGTCAGCGTGTTGGAGCCGCCCCCGGAAAGCTTGTAGGTTTCAATGCCGGCCTTTGCGGTGACGGCCCCGCCCGTGGTGATGGTCACCTCGTCCGAACCGCCCGTGGCACTGACGGTGGTAAACGCCCCGTGCTGCGCCTGCGACATGCTGATCGCACCGTTGATGGTGAGGTCCTTGGCCGTGGTTGCGCCGCCGCTGTTCACGCCCGAAAGGTTCACGCCGTTGCCCGCGCTGATCGCGCCGGAGAAGCCGTTGAGGACGTAGTTGCCAGTGACTGCCAGGCCGGGGGCAATGACCAGTGTCGCATCACCCGAACCGCCAGTCACGTTGGTGGTCCCAAGCGTGATGAGGATGGTGTTCGGGGCGCTGGAGTTTGCCACCCTGTAGGTTTCCACATCGGCGCGGGCGGTGACGGTGCCGACGTTGACAATGGTCACGCTGTCCGATGAGCCGGGCGCCGCAATGCTGGCCAGCGCCTCGTGCTGCGCCTGCGTCATGAGGATGCTGCCGGTCAGCGCAAGCTTGTCCGCCGTGGTGGCGGCACCGCCGTTGACGAATTGGATGTTGGCGCCGTCGGTGGCGACCAGCGTGTCGTCGCTGGCGTGGCCAAGTGCCCAGGTGCCGGTGGGCGTGGCGCCGGCAATGTCCAGCGTGGTCCCGGTGCCGGCAGGGCTGCTCACGTTCTGCCCTGCGGCGCCCAGAGTCACGCTGTTGGCAAAATTGCCCAGCGCGAAGGATTCAACGCTGGCGGCCAGCGTGCCGCTGGCCTGGGTGGTCAGGGTCACCACCTGCGTGCCCGTGGTGCCATCGGCCAGCGCGGCCTGCGCCGCCGTCATGGTGTAGTTGCCGCCGGCCAGCACGATGCTGTCGATGCCGGCTACCGTGGTGGCCGAGATGTCGCCGGGCGTGGTGGCGCTGGCGATCACGCTGTCCGCGCCGTGGGCCTTGAGCGTGGCGGCGGTGCCGCCGCCCAGGGCGGCCAGCGTGTCGCGCACGGTGGTGGTGCCCACGTCGGTCAGCGTGCCCGCCGCCCCGCCGGTGCCGATGCGGCCGATGGCTGCCTGCGCGGCCGTGAGGGTGTAGTTCTGCCCGCTGGTGAGGGCAAAGCCGGTGACGCCGGTGCCGGTGAACGCGGTGAGGTCTTCGCCACCCGCATTGGCCACCACCAGGGCGGTGCCCGCGCCGGAGAACGCCTTGCCATTGGCCAGCGCGCTGCTGAGGGCAAGGGTAGCGCCTGCGGGCACGGCGAAGCCTGCCAGCGGGCCTGTCACCGTGGCGGTGCCCACGCTGCCACCGCTGCTGGTGAAGGTGAAGGTGCCGCCCGCCTCGGTCAGGTCGATCTGCGTGCCCGCAGTGGTGAACGAGGCGATGTCGCCCGCGCCCTTGGTCACGGCGAACACCGGTGGTGGCCCGCCACCGCCTGCATCCGGCACCAACGGCTGGTCGAGCACCAGCTTGGCCGCGGCCACCGAGGCCGGGTCGTGCGTCACGTTCTCCAGCACCTTGGCCAGGGCCGCAAAGTCGGTTTCCGTGCGGCCCGCGATCTGGGTGTGGTAGTAGGCGACCTCGGCCTTGTTCTCCAGCAGCGCGCGTGCGGCGGCGTACTGCGCCGGCACGGTGGGCGATGCGAGGGCCTGCACGGCGGCGAGCATGATCTGCTGCGGCGGCGTGCCCGTGTTGAAGAGGTCCGCCGCAAGGCGGTGCAGCCCTGCATCGGCCGCCAGGCCCATGCCGGTCAAGAACTGGGTGGCGAAGGCGTCGCCCGCCATGCCGGCCGGGTAGCGCGCCTAAAACTGCGGCAACCCCGCCAGCGCCAAGGCCAGATCGGGCAGGCTGTGGCCCACGTCTTCGTAGGTTTTGACCAACAGCGGCATGTAGGCACTGCCGGGGGAGATGCCCAGCATGCTGACGACGAGTTTGATGAGCAGCTTCTGCTCTTGCGTACTGACCGCCATGGGGCTTCTCCTGCAGGCTTATGGTTTTGTATGGGCCGCGGAGATGCGGAACAGTGCTCTGATCATAGGGGCGCCATGCTCCTGGAATGCCCCATGAACAGGTAACAGTGGCAGGCTTTACACACGCCCATCGTGGTTCGGCCCGCCGTGGCTGCCAGCTGGCAAGCCCGTTGGCGCAAGGGCCCACTACACTGCGGATGGACACCACCTTCCCCATCCCCCCTGCGATGCGCCCTCTCCGGTACTCCATCAACGTCACCCTGGACGGGTGCTGCGACCACCGCGCCATGCCCGCAGACGAAGAGCTGCACCGCCACGCGGTCGAAAACCTCGAACGCGCCGATGCCCTGCTCTTCGGGCGGGTCATCTACCAGATGATGGAGGCCGCGTTCCGACCTGCGGCATCAACCGAACCACGGCCTGGCTGGACGGACCCGTTTGCCCGGACCATCGACGCGGCCAAGAAGTACGTCGTGTCGAGCACCCTGGCACAGGTTGAATGGAACGCGGAGCTCCTGCTCGGGGACTTGGGCGCTGCCGTTCAGCAGCTCAAGCAGCAGCCGGGCAAGGGGCTGTTCACCGGGGGCGTGCAGCTCCCGATGGCGCTGGCGCAGCTGGGGTTGATCGACGAGTACGAGTTCGTGGTGCACCCCCGGCTGGTGGGCCATGGGCCGACCCTGTTCGCGGGGCTGTCGAAGTACGTGGACCTGGAGCTGGTGGATCGGGTGGAGTTTGGCTCGGGGGCCGTGGCGATGCGGTATGTGCCGCGCAGGTAGGAGCGTGCGCGGCGGAAGGCATCGAAGCAAAACGTCCGAAAGCCGGGGATCGCTGGCTAATACCGACAAACCCAGGTGGGCCCCTGGACGCCAGAGGTAAACCCCGGCGAGACCGGTTTATCGGGCGTTGCAGCCGATGCTCCTTCTGCCGCGCACGCTCCTGGGCGTGGGAACGGCGCCCCACGCGCTCCCCCAGGGTCGGTTCATCGTTCAGTCAGTCAGCGATGTGCACGCCCTGCACCTGGCTGCCCAGTTTGAAGTACAGCACGCCATCGGCGCCCAGCGTCCAGGGCGCCGTCTGCCTCGCGGCACCGCCTTCGGGCAGCACCCACTGCGGCACCAGGCGCCATTGGGTGCCGCCAAGCGTCAGCGTCATCGATCCATCGCTGGCCGATGGCTGCACCGCCAGCATTGCGCCCGGCAGGGCAGCTCCCAGGATCGCGCTGGCCTGCGTTGGGCTCAGCAGCGCCGGCAGCAGCCACTGCCGCGCGCTCTGCCCTGTCTGCAGGTAGATGCGGCCTTGTTCATCCACGCCGATCTGCGGGGTGCCGGTGGCCGCGCCTGCGCCCATCCAGTCGGGCCGCAGCACGTAGGTTTGGCCACCGGTGCGCAGTTGCAGCACGCCTTCAGCGCCGAGCTTGGTCTTCGCATCGGGCAGCAATGCCGTGATGGCTTGGGCCAGGCCCGCCAGGTCGGCCACGGCGGGCGCAAACTGCACCACCACGCCGCCGCGCACCCAGCGCAGCAGGCCCAGCGGTGTGAAGGTGATGCCATCGGGCAGGCGCGTGTCGATGGTGATGGGCTGCACGGGCAGCAGTTGCATGGTCTGCCCGCCATCGCGCACCAGCACCACGCCCGAGGGGGTGGTCTCCAGGCCCACGGCAAGGTTCGCGCCCGAGAGGCGGGTGACTGCACCACTGAGGCGCGCATACGCCGCGCCGTCCACGGTGATGCTGGCGGGCAGGTTGGCAAACGCCATGGCATCGCCCACCTGCTGTGCATCGCCCTTGAGCGAGCCGAGCGCAATGGACACCAGCTTGCCCTGCGCGTCCACCTGCAGGCGCTCGCCCGCCAGCAGGCCCTGGCTACCCAGCTCGGGCAGGGCCCCGGAGGCAGGCACCAGCGAACCGCTGACCACGGCCACCACCAGCGGCTGCGCCTCGATGCGCGTGCCTGCAGCCCCCGAACTGAGCAGCACCTCGCCCGCCAGCGCCATGGGCTGGCCTGCCGAGCTGCTGGTCATGCTTGCCCAGCCCTGCAGCACCACCAGCACCAGCACGCTCTGGCCATTGACCTGGGCCACCTGCAACTGGGTGCCGGGCAGGGCCTGCACCGTGAGCGGCTGGCCGTTGACCGTGACCTGCAGCGTGACCGGCGTGGTGCCCGTGCCGGGCAGAACGATGGTGCCACCCACCGCCCCTGGGCCCACGACGATCGGCAGGCTGGGGTCGGTGATGGTGGTGACGCCCGTGCTGTTGACGCTGACCGTGGTGGGTGCGCCACCGCCGGCGGGCGCAGCTGGTATGACTGCCACGCTGGCGGCCGATGCCACGCTATCGCCCACCGCATTGGTCGCCTTGACGGTGAAGGTGTAGGCGGTGCCGTTGACCAGACCCGGCACCGTGCAGGTGGTGTGCAGCGGGCTGCCGGTGTTGACCGTGCAGGTCTTGGTCGGGTTGGCCACTGCGGTCACCGTGTAGGCGGTGATGGCGCTGCCGTTATCGCTGGCGGGTGCCGTCCAGGCCACGCGCGCCTGGGCGTCGGTGGCAGTGGCGGTCACGGCGGCGGGGGCGTCGGGGACACCAGGCTGCACCAGCATCAGACGAGAGCGCGTCGGCGCCGCCGCGAAGTAGGCGGCATCGGCGCCCGCACCGCCTGCCTGGCTTGCCAGCACTCCGCACATGTAGCCAGCTTTGCCGGCCAGCACCGTCAGCGTGGTGCCGCTCACGGTGCAGACATCGGGCGTGAAGGTGTCGAACACCACGGCCAAGCCGCTGCTGACGGTGGCCGCCAGGGTGGTCGGGGCGCCCGAGGTAGGCGAGCCAGCCGCTACTGGATAGTCGATGGCCTGCGCTGTAGCGATGCGCGTTGGCAGGTTGCGGTCGGCCGTGCCCCCGTTGCCCAGTTGGCCCTCGGAGTTTCGGCCCCAGCACTGCACCGCCCCTGGGGTGGTCAGCGCGCAGGTGTGGTAACCCCCTGCCGCAATGGCCGCCACCCCGCTGGCCAGGCCTGTGACGGGCTGGGGCGTGCTCTTGTCGGTGGTGCTGCCATCGCCCAGTTGACCTTGATTGTTGCGGCCCCAGCACTGCAGGGCCCCGGCGGTGGTCAGCGCGCAGGTGTGGTAACCCCCTGCCGCAATGGCCGCCACCCCGCTGGCCAGGCCCGTGACGGGCTGGGGTGTGCTTTTGTCCGTGGTGCTGCCATCGCCCAGTTGGCCGTATGCGTTGCGGCCCCAGCACTGCACGGCCCCGGCCGTGGTCAGCGCGCAGGTGTGGTTGCCCTCTGCCGCAATGGCCGCCACCCCGCCGGCCAAGCCCGTGACGGTCTGGGGCGTGGTTTTGTCGGTGGTGCTGCCATCGCCCAGTTGGCCAAAGCTGTTGTCGCCCCAGCACTGCACAGCCCCGGCCGTGGTCAGCGCGCAGCTGTGGTTCTCCCCTGCCGCAATGGCCGCCACCCCGCTGGCCAGGCCTGTGACGGGCTGGGGCGTCCTCTTGTCGGTGGTGCTGCCATCGCCCAGTTGGCCTTCATTGTTGCGGCCCCAGCACTGCACGGCCCCGGCGTTGGTCAGCGCGCAGTTGTGGTAAGTCCCTGCCGCAATGGCCGCCACCCCGCTGGTCAGGCCTGTGACGGGCTGGGGCGTGCTATTGTTGGTGCTGCTGCCATCGCCAAGTTGGCCAAAGCCGTTGTTCCCCCAGCACCGCACAGCCCCGGCCGTGGTCAGCGTGCAGGTGTGGTAAACCCCTGCAGCAATAGACGCCACCCCGCTGGCCAGACCCGTGACGGGCTGGGGAGTGGCTTTGTCGGTGGTGCTGCCATCGCCCAGTTGGCGGAAAACGTTCCAGCCCCAGCACTGTACGGCCCCGGCCGTGGTCAGCGCGCAGGTGTGGTTAGTCCCTGCCGCCATGGCCGTCACCCCGCTGGCCAGGATCGTGACGGACTGGGGCGTATTTTTGTTCGTGGTGCGGCCATCACCCAGTTGGCCAGAGCTATTCCAGCCCCAGCACTGAACAGCCCCGGCCGTGGTCAGAACGCAGGTATGGAGCACCCCTGCCGCAATGGCCGCCACCCCGCTGGCCAGGCCTGTAACCGGCTGGGGCGTGCTCCTGTCGGTGGCGCTGCCATCGCCCAACTGGCCGAAGTTGTTATAGCCCCAGCACTGCACGGCACCGGCCGTGGTCAGCGCGCAGGTGTGGTTGGCTCCTGCCGCAATGGCCGCCACCCCGCTGGCCAGGCCTGTAACCGGCTGGGGCGTGCTCCTGTTGGTGGCGCTGCCATCGCCCAACTGGCCGAGGGTGTTTTGGCCCCAGCAGTGCACAGCCCCGGCGGTGGTCAGCGCGCAGGTGTAATAGTTCCCCGCCGCAATGGCCGCCACGCCGCTGGCCAGGCCTGTGACGGGCTGGGGCGTGCTCTTGCTGGTAAGGCTGCCATCGCCCAGTTGGCCGGAGCTGTTCGAGCCCCAGCACTGCACGGCCCCGGCCAGGGTCAGCGCGCAGGTGTGGGCAACCCCTGCCGCAATAGACGCCACCCCGCTGGCCAGGCCTGTGACGGGCTGTGGCGTGCTCTGGTTGGTGGTGCTGCCATCGCCCAGTTGGCCGGAGTTGTTCGCGCCCCAGCACTGCACCGCCCCGGCCGTGGTCAGCGCGCAGGTGTGGAACTGCCCTGCCGCGATGGCCGCCACCCCGCTGGAAAGGCCCGTGACGGGCTGGGGCGTGCTTTGGTTGGTGGTGCTGCCATTGCCCACCTGGCCGTAGCCGTTGTTGCCCCAGCACTGCACGGCCCCGGCCGTGGTCAACGCGCAGGCGTGGTTGGCCCCCGACGAAATGGACGCCACCCCGCTGGCCAGGCCCGTGACGGGCTGGGGAGTGCTCTTGTTGGTGGTGCTGCCGTCGCCCAGTTGGCCGGAGGCATTCCAGCCCCAGCACTGCACCGCCCCGGCAGCTGTCAGCGCGCAGGTGTGCTCCAGGCCCGCAGCCAACTGCTGCACAGGCTGGCCCAGCACCGATGCCGGTACGGCGCTTTGGGCCCGCGCGGGCGTGGGGCCGGACAGCAGCAGCCAGGCCATCACCAGCCACAGCAGCATGGCCCACGGGGTGGCGGCGCGGCGCCAGGCCAGGGGCCCACCCGTTGCAGGGGTGCTTGAGAAGGGTGTCGGACGGGTTGGCATGGGGGCAGCTTTCATGATGGAAACGCCGGCGCAGGCAGCGCACAGGCGATAACGCCGGAATCTATCGGCTTGCGGCCGGCTTGTATGTCCCTAGAACTAGTGACAAGGCCCCTGAAAAGGGGCCTTGCCGAAGTCCATGACCAGCCGGGTTGGCCGGCCTCGATCTGCCTCGATCAATCCACAATGCGCACGCCCTGCACCTGCGTGCCCAGCTTCAGGTACAGCACCCCGTCGCTGCCCATGCGCCAGGGCGCGGTCTGCGCTGCATCGTTGCCGGGCAGCACCCACTGCGGCACCAGGCGCCACTGCTGGCCGGCCAGGGTGAGCGTGAGGGCGCCTTCGCTGCTGCCGGGCACCACGGCCAAGGCAGCGCCTGGGATGGCGGTGGTGAAGATGCTGCTGGCCTGGGTGGCGTTGAGCAGCGCGGGCAGCAGCAGTTGCCGGGGTCCGTTGCCGATCTGGAACACGATGCGGCCCTGCCCGTCCACGCCGATCTGCGGGGTGCCGGTGGCGGTGCCTGCGCCGGTCCAGTCGGGCTTGAGCACATAGGTGGCGCCGCCGGTGGTCAGCTGCAGCACGCCCTCGGCACCGAGCTTGGTCTTCGCATCGGGCAGCAATGCCGTGATGGCGTTGGCCAGGCCCGCAAGGTCGGCCACGGCGGGCGCAAACTGCACCACCACGCCGCCACGCACCCAGCGCAGCAGGCCCAGCGGGGTGAAAGCGACGCCATCGGGCAGGCGCGCATCGATGGTGATGGGCTGCACGGGCAGCAGCTGGATGGTCTGTGTGCCATCGCGCACCAGCACCACGCCCGAGGGGGTGGTCTCCAGGCCCACGGCAAGGTTCGCGCCCGAGAGGCGGGTGACTGCACCACTGAGGCGCGCATACGCCGCGCCGTCCACGGTGATGCTGACGGGCAGGTTGGCAAACGCCATGGCATCGCCCACCTGCTGTGCATCGCCCCTGAGTGAGCCCAGGCTGATGCTCACCAGCTTGCCCTGTGCGTCCACCTGCAGGCGCTCGCCCGCCAGCAGGCCCTGGCTGCCCACCTGCGGCAGGCTGCCTTGCGGCGGTACGAGCGAGCCGACCACCACCGCAACCACCAGCGGCTGCGCCTCGATGCGCGTACCCGCAGCCCCCGAACTGAGCAGCACCTCGCCCGCCAGCGCCATGGGCTGGCCTGCCGAGCTGGAGGTCATGCTTGCCCAGCCCTGCAGCACCACCAGCACCAGCACGCTCTGGCCGTTGACCTGGGCCACCTGCAACTGGGTGCCGGGCAGGGCCGTCACCGTGAGCGGCTGGCCGTTGACGGTGACCTGCAGCGTGACCGGCGTGGTGCCCGTGCCGGGCAGAACAATGGTGCCGCCCACCGCCCCTGGGCCCACGATGATCGGCAGGCTGGGGTCGGTGATGGTGGTGACGCCCGTGCTGTTGACGCTGACCGTGGTGGGTGCGCCACCGCCGGCGGGCGAGGCCGTCGTGACCGGGGCGCTGGCGGCCGATGCCACGCTGTCGCCCGCGCCATTGGTCGCCTTGACCGTGAAGGTGTAGGCCGTGCCACTGGCAAGCCCCGTCACCGTGCAGGTGGTGGGCAGCGGGCTGCCGGTGGTGACCGTGCAGGTCTTGGTGGGGTCGGCCACTGCTGCCGCGGTGTAAGCGGTGATGGCGCTGCCACCATTGCTGGCGGGGGCCGTCCACGCCACGGTTGCCTGGGCAGTGCCGGCCGTGGCGGTCACTGCGGTGGGGGCGCCAGGGACATCGGGCACCAGCATCAGGCGAGAGCGCGTGGGTGCCGCAGCAAAGTAGGCGGCATCGGCGCCCGTGCCGCCGGCTTGGAGGGCCAGCACGCCGCACAGGTACCCGGTCTTGCCGGGCAGCACGGTCAGCGTGGTGCCGGCAACGGTGCAGACATCGGGGGTGAAGGTGTCGAATGCCACGGCCAGGCCGCTGCTGGCGGTGGCCAACAGGGTGGTCGAGGTGCCCGAGGCAGGCGAGCCAGCCGCCACAGGAAAGTCGATGGCCTGCGCTGCGGCGATGCGCGTTGGCAGGTTGCGGTTGGCCGTGCCCCCGTTGCCCAGTTGGCCGGTGCCGTTGTTCCCCCAGCACTGCACAGCCCCGGAGGTGGTCAGCGTGCAGGTGTGATCGCTCCCTACCGCAACAGACGCCACCCCGCTGGCCAGGCCCGTGACGGTTTGGGGCGTGGTTTTGTTGGTGGTGCTGCCATCGCCGTTGTTCCCCCAGCACTGCACGGCCCCGGCCGTGGTCAGCGCGCAGGTGTGCGCGCTCCCTGCCGCAATGGCCGCCATCCCGCTGGTCAAGCCCGTGACGGGGTGGGGTGTAGTTTTGCCGGTGAAGCTGCCATCGCCCAGTTGGCCAACGGCGTTGCTCCCCCAGCACTGCACGGCCCCGGCCGTGGTCAGCGCGCAGGTGTGGGAGCCCGCTGCCGCAATGGCCGCCACTCCGCTGGCCAGGCCCGTGACGGGCTGGGGCGCGCTCTGGTTGGTGGTGCTGCCATCGCCCAGTTGGCGACTACTGTTCCAGCCCCAGCACTGCACGGCCCCGGCAGTGGTCAGCGCGCAGGTGTGGTAATCCCCTGCCGCAATAGACGCCACCCCGCTGGCCAGGCCCGAGACGGGCTGGGGCGTGGTTTTGCTGGTGGTGCTGCCATCGCCCAGTTGGCCGAAAACGTTATGGCCCCAGCACTGCACGGCCCCGGCCGTGGTCAGCGCGCAGGTGTGAAACTGCCCTGCTGCAATGGTAGCCACCCCGCTGGCCAGGCCTGTAACCGGCTGGGGCGTGCTCCTGTTGGTGGCGCTGCCATCGCCCAACTGGCCGAGGTTGTTTTGGCCCCAGCAGTGCACAGCCCCGGCCGTGGTCACGGCGCAGGTGTGGGCAACTCCTGCCGCAATGGCCGCCACTCCGCTGGCCAGGCCTGTGACGGGCTGGGGCGTGGTTTTGTTGGTGGTGCTGCCATCGCCTAGCTGACCGTCATAGTTGTAGCCCCAGCACTGCACGGCCCCGGCCGTGGTCAGCGCGCAGGTGTAGAACTGCCCTGCCGCAATGGCCGCCACCCCGCTGGCCAGGATCGTGACGGACTGGGGCGTATTCTTGTCGGTGGTGCCGCCATTGCCCAGCTCACCGTCGCCGTTGTAGCCCCAGCACTGCAGGGCCCCGGCCGTGGTCAGCGCGCAGTTGTGGTAGCCCCCTGCCGCAATGGCCGCCACGCCGCTGGCCAGGCCCGAGACGGGCTGGGGCGTGCGCTTGTTGGTATTGCTGCCATCGCCCAGTTGGCTATCGACGTTGCTGCCCCAGCACTGCACGGCGCCGGCCGTGGTCAGCGCGCAGGTGTGGTCATCCCCGGGCGCGATGGCCGCCACTCCGCTGGCCAGGCCCGTGACGGGCTGGGGCGTGTTTTGGTTGGTGGTGCCGCCATCGCCCAGCTGGCCGAAAGCGTTCTTGCCCCAGCACTGCATGGCGCCGGCCGTGGTCAGCGCGCAGGTGTGGCTGTACCCCGCCGCAATGGCTGCCACCCCGCTGGCCAGGCCCGTGATGGGCTGGGGCGTGCTCTTGTTGGTGGTGCTGCCGTCGCCCAGTTGGCCTTCAGCGTTGTAGCCCCAGCACTGCACGGCCCCGGCCGCGGTCAGCGCGCAGGTGTGTTTGGCACCCGCCGAAATGGCCACCACCCCGCTGGCCAGGCCGGTGACGGGCTGGGGCGTGGTTCTGTCGGTGGTGCCGCCATCGCCCACTTGGCCGTTGAGGTTCAAGCCCCAGCACCGCACGGCCCCGGCCGTGGTCAGCGCGCAGGTGTGGTTGGCTCCCACCGCAATGGCCGCCACCCCGCTGGCCAGGCCGATGACGGGCTGGGGCGTGGTCTTGGCGCTGCCGATGCTGCCATCGCCCAGTTGGCCATATGAGTTGATACCCCAGCACTGCACGCCCCCGGCCGTGGACAGCGCGCAGGTGTGCTCGCCTCCCGCCGCAACGGCCGCCACCCCGCTGGCCAGGCCGGTAACGGGCTGGGGCGTGATCTTGTTGTTGCCTAAGCTGCCATCGCCCAGTTGGCCTACATTGTTGTAGCCCCAGCACTGCACGGCCCCGGCCGTGGTCAGCGCGCACGTGTGAAGATACCCCCCCGTCATTTGCTGCACAGGCTGGCCCAGCAACGATGCCGGCACGGGGCTTTGGGCCCGCGCGGGCGTGGCGCCGGACAGCAGCAGCCAGGCCATCACCAGCCACAGCAGCAGGGCCCACGGGGTGGCGGCGCGCCGCCAGGCCAGGGCTCCCCCCGTGTCAGGGGTGCTTGAGAAGGGGGTCGGGCGGGTTGGCATGGGGGCAGCTTTCGTGGTGAAAACGCCGGTGCAGGCAGCGCACAGGCGATGACGCCGGAATCTATCGGTTTGCGGCCGGCCTGTATGTCCCTAGAACTAGCTACAAGCGAAGCGGCGCAGCCCCTTGCGCAGGCGCCTGCACCCGAGTACACCGGGCCAGGCAGCGCAGAAAGGGAGTGCCGCCTGGGGCAGCAGGGGCCGCAGGGCCGGCTACGGCGCAGGCGGTTGGCCGGGCGCCTGCAGCGGCAGCCACAGCACGCAGCGCGTGCCGGCCGCCGTGCTGGCCCAGGACACGCTGGCGCCGATGGCGTCGGCCCGGCGCAGCTGGTTCTTCAGGCCGCGCCCGCGCGCCTGCAATGCGGCGTCGACATCGAAGCCGTGGCCGTCGTCCAGCACGCGCACCTCGATGCCGCCGGCGCATGCCTCGCACTCGACGCGGATGCAGGAGGCCTGCGCGTGTTTGACCACATTGGCAAAGCATTCCTGCAGAATGCGCAGCAGGTTCAGCGCGCTGCCGGCATCAAGCCACGCCAGGGGCGGCACGTCCTGCACCTCCCAGCGCAGCTCCATGCCCATGCCCTCCAGGCGCGGCGCAAGCCGAAAGCGCAAGGTCGCCAGCAGCAGCAGCAAGTCCGCGTCCACGGGCTCCATGGAGTCGATGGCCAGCTTGAGGTCGTCCATGCACTCGGCCAGCACCTGGGCCAGCTCTTCGCTGCCGGCCTTGCCGTGGCGCACCAGGTGCAGCGCGCTGGTGAGGGAGGAGCCCAGGCCGTCGTGCATGTCCTGCATCAGGCGCTGGCGCTCTTGCGCCAGGGTGGCCCGGTGCTCGGTCTCGCGCAGGCGCTCGTAGCTCAGGGCCAGCTCGCCTTCCCGCTCGCGCAGGCGGTGCTCCAGGTTGGCGTTCACGCGCTCCATGCCGTCCAGCGCCGCCAGATAGCGGCGCAGCATGATGTACGAGAAAATGAAGAACACGCCGATGTTGCTGTAGGGCCCCAGGTAGATGCCCTCCACGCTGACCAGCAGGTTGCTCTGCAGCAGCCAGTCGTAGCCGCCCGACATCAGGCTGATGAGCCCCCAGCCGCCGAGCAGGCCGGCCTCTTTGGAGCCGACGCGCCAGGCATCGCGGCAGGCGACGCCCAGCAGCGTGGTGCCCAGCACCAGCAGCAGCGCGTACAGCAGTGGCGAAATGATCGCCGCGTTGGGCGGCGCCGGTAGCAGTGGCAGCGTCAGCATGCTCACCAGCGCCGTGACCACGCAGGCCGTGATGGTGAGCCGGCGGTGGTGCACCCCATGCAGGTAGCTCAAAAACAGGTACGAGATCAGCACCTGCCAGAACAGCGCGCTCACGGTGAGCCCGCTGAACCATGCGTCGCTGATCGGCAGCCGCTGGCGGCTCACGAAGTAGTGCAGCGTCCTCACAAATGCCACCACGGACGTGGCGAAGAACAGCAGGTACAGCGGCTCGTGCCGCCGCAGCAGCCACACGCCCAGCGCGAAGATGCCTGCGGCCACGAAGGCGGCGCTGCTCATGGCCGGAAAGTCGGACTGCAGCCAGTGGCGCGCCTGGTAGCGCCAGCCGATGGCCGCACTGGGCCCAACCCAGGCGCTGGAGATGGCAGCACCGGTGTGCCGCAGGCGCTGGCCGCGGATCTGCACCTCGCGCACGGCGGGCGCGCCGGCCGTGCCCTGCAGGGGAATCCACAAGGGCAGGTTCACCGCGTTCCACAAAAATTTTGCGTCCGTCTGGTAGAGCAGCCGTCCATCGGCGTACACGGCGATCTGGCCGTCCGACTTCCAGCGCGGCAGGTACAGGTACAGGGGGCCGGCCTCAGGCGCGAGCGCGGGCACCGCCAGGCGGTACCAGACCTCGGTGGTCAACGGCTGGCCCTGCTGCTGCTGAGGCACCTTGACCTGCGGCGACTGGGCAAACGGCAGCGCCACTGCCTCCCACCCGCCGCGCGGCATGTCGTCCCCTTGCAGCACGTACGGCGGGGGTGTGAAGCCCACGCTGGGGCGCTCCAGCCGCTGCGCCTGCACGATGTGCACCGCACCCTGATCGACAGGCGATGGCCCGGGGTCAGCCGCCTGCAGCGCGCCGCTGCACAGCAGGCACCATGCCAGCACAAAGGCGCGCGCCAGAGCGGTCTTCAGATCAGACCCCGCGCACGTGCCTCGTAGATCGCCTCGGCCTTGGAGCGCACCTTGAGCTTGGCGTACGTGCGCCGCACGAAGGTGAGCACGGTGTGGTGCGATACATCCAGCGCCCGAGCAATCTCTTCTGCCGTGAAACCCTTGGTGATGTACTGCAGCACCTCGCGCTCGCGGGCGGACAGCATGGCGTGGGCATCGGCCTGCGCGGCCGCCTCTGGCGCCGGCACACTGGCCTGCTTGAAGCGCATCAGCACCTGCCTGGCGATCAACGGGCTGATCGGGCTGCCGCCCGCGTGCAGGCTGCGGATCTCGCCCACGATGCGCTCGGGCATGCTGTCCTTGAGCAGGTAGCCGCTGGCACCCGCCTCGATGGACTGCAGCACATGCGCCTCGTCGCCAAAGGCCGTGCTCACCATCACCGCGCAGCCGGGCCACCGCCGCGCAGCCGCTGCAATGGCCTCGATACCCGAGCCATCGGGCAGGCCCAGGTCCACCAACAGCACATCGGCAGCAGGGCCGCCACCGTTCAGTGCGCGCAGCGCCTGCGCCAGCGTGTCGGCCACCCACAGCAGTTGCATGTCATCCGTCTGGCGGATCGCCGAGGCCACGGCCGCCTGGAAACGCGGGTCGTCCTCCACGAGAGCGATCTGGATGCTTGCGGGGCTGGTGATGGCAACGGTTTCTGGCATGGAACGGGGCGCTGGACCTGTCGGTATGTCTGTCTGTCTGTCTGTCGGGGCATGAAGGCCCGTGGAGTGTCCCACAGCACTGGCTTGCGCGCTGTCCCCAGTTCTAGTGACAAACAAGGCGGGCCAGGCGTGTTGCCCCGCCACCCCCTGCCCCTGAAACCGTGCGTCTCACACCGACCAGATCCATTCCCCCATCAGCGTACTGAACCATGCCCAGGGCCTGCACCTGGAGCGCTTTACCAGCGACGACCTCGATGAGATAGCAGGCTGCGACGACGTGGTGGAACTGTCGCTGCGCAGCAGCAAGATGGCCGAGCCTGTGGACCTGGCCCGCCTGGCCCACATCACCGGCCTGCGCAAGCTGAGCCTGGACAGGCTGAAGTTCACCAACCTTGCGGCACTGCGGGTGTTGCCCCATCTGCAGCCCGGTCCACTGAAACCGAGAAATCGGCTGTGCGCCGGGGTGGCCGCGGGATGCAGCGCAAGGCGCGGGCTGCGGCCAAGGCTGGCCGCCTTGGCAAAGCCCGCAACGCCGCGATGCACCTGCTGCCACCCCGGCCCGCAGGGTGAGGGTCTGGCAGGGCCGCACTCGTCGTTGCCGTGCTCGCCGGGTGTGCAACCCGGCTGCGCCCGGCGCCTAGATTGCGGCCCTGCCAGACCCTCACGCACAGCCGATTTCTCGGTTTCAGTGGACCAGTCATCGAGAACTGCATGTTCTCGGACTTCGATGCGCTCAACGGATTCAAGGCGCTCAAATACCTGTTTCTGTGGCACAACAAGCTGGCGGCGTTTCCGGCGGGGCTCTACCTGCCGCAGCTCGCCTGCCTGTACCTGTCGGACAACCGCATCACGGACCTGGGCTTTGCGCGCAGCTACCCTACCCTTGCCAACCTGCATGCCGACAACAACCAGATCACCGACCTGTCGCCGCTGGCCACATGCCCCGGCCTGACCGAGCTGCACGTGAACGACAACCCGGTGGCCAGCCTGGCGCCGCTGGCGGGCATGCGGTTCTCACGGTTCTACGCCGATGCGCGGCACAACGAGGAAAAGGGGGCCCTGCAACTGCTGCTGCCCGAGCTGCCGCACGTGCAAGACGCCGAGCAGGTCGAGAGATGGCGCGTGGCCGACCTGATGCGCGCGCACGACTGGGCCCAGCTCTACGCCATCACCGATCTGGCGCTGCTGGGCGAGGCGTTCGCGAGCCTGGTGCACGGGCACTACGACGAAGACACGCTGCGCGGCGTGCTGGCCCACCCGGCGCCAGGCGCCTTCGACGCCATGGTTGCCCAGGGGCTCAGCCCGCACTACGCCACCGAGGCCGAGCTGATGGTGAACGTGCTGAGCGGCTATGGCGAGCGGCTGATTCCCGTGCTGACCCAATGCTTTCACACGGCGCTGGCGCGGCCCTGGTACCGGGGCAACGACTTCAGCGCCGGCAAGATGAAGCTGGAGCACGCGATGGTCATGCGCATTCTGGTCAAGGCCGCAAGCCCCGCCCATACCAACCTGTTCCTCGCCTACTTCAACGAGCGCGAGAGATTCTCCGAGATGCATTTGTACTACTACAAAAAGCTGCTCGACGTGGTGGGCAAGACCCAGGCGCCGCAGCTGGTGGAGCCGCTCATCGACCTGCTGCGCCTGGACAAGCACATCATCGGCGGCGATGCCGCCTTCATGAAGAAGATCTTCAAGGCCATAGCCCAGCTGGGCGGCAAGGCCGATGCGGCTGTGCTGGCCAGCCGGTTCAACGCCGCAGCCGAAGCCCGACCGGATGTGCAGCAGGCTTATGAAGCTACGCTGGCGCGCTTGGAGAAGAAGAAAGCCTGAGGCGTTCGGCTCGGCAATTGCCGAGCGCGTTGGTAAACGCACGAACGCTCCTCTGAGCAACCAGCCCTGTTGAAACTATGCCGCCGCCCATCAACGAACCCCGCTGATGGACCTGCCCACCCTTCCACCCACCCGCCTACTTACCGCACATGAATGAAGACTTGAGCCAGGCGCTTGCCGAACAACTGCGGGCTGCCACGAACGATGTAGATGTATTCCTGGCGCTGGAGGCACTTTCCTGCGCGGCCCCCGCAGTGGCCTGCGAGGCCATCGCGGCGTTCATCAGGTCGGCGCCAGCACGCCACTTGCCCCTGGCCCACAAAGCGCTGCTGGTACTGGCCGACCGCGCACCCGCCATGCTGGTAGAGGCCACACTGGACGAGCATGCAGCCGTGGCCGATGCGGCCAGGCAGGCACTGCTGAGCCGGCCGTCCAATGGTGCCCTGCCCCTGTACCTGCGCATGGCCAAATCCAAGAGCGTTGACGAGGCCGGCGCAGGGCTGATGTTCCTGGGGCGAATTTCTTCGCCAGAGGTGCGCGCGCCCTTGTTCAAGGCACTGGGCCACCGCAGCGCCAGTGTGCGTGCGTATGCAGCGGACTCCATCCGCCGCCACGCTGACGACCGCTGGATCGCAGAGCTGCTCGAAGCCATCGGCAAGATGCGCCGTGAAGAGACCGACAAGAAGAAGGACTTTGGCGATGTCATCGTCACGCTGTGCAGCACGGTGGTCGATAAATCCACCAAGGCCAACCTTGACCTGCTGATCCAGGGGCTGGGCGACGCCGACGCCCGGGTGCGCAAGACCTGCATCAGCGCCCTGGGGCGCCTGGGCGACCAAGCCGCCGTGGTGCCGCTGATCGACACGTTTGAACACCCGCGCCGCGGCATGCCGCTGGAGCTGCGGATGGAACTGGTCAAGGTGCTGGGCCAGTTGGGCGACGCCCGTGCCATTGCGCCGCTGCTGCGGGCCGGGGTGGCCCTTGCCGCACCGGCACTGGGCCCGCTGAACGCGCAGGAGGCCGTGCCCGAGCTGATGGCCGCGCTGGAGCAGGCCAGGACACCGCGCGATGCCGGCGAACTGGCCGAGGTGCTGGCCCAGCTGGACGGGCCCGGCGAGCAGCAGTGGCCGCGCGCAGGGTTGCATTCGGCTTCGCTGCAGGTTCGCCGCGCTGCCGCGTTGCAACTAGTGCACACGGCTCCCGAAGAAGCAGCGCAGCACCTGCGCGGAATGCTGGCCCAACTGCCCAGCGGCGATGCCGTCAGCGTGGCGAAGGCGCTGGCCGCGCTGGGCCATGCGGAGGGTTTTGAGGGCTTTGCGCAGGCACTGGCAGACGACCCTCTCCACTGGAACGCCAGCGCCGTTGCCTGCGCCTGCGAAGGCCTGCGTGGGCCTCAGGTGCAGGCCTTGCTGCTGGGCTTGCTGCCCGGCATCCGCAACGAATACGTCCACACTGTCTGCAAGGCGCTGATCGCACAGGGCGCCCAGGCACTGCCCGCGCTGATCAGCGAGGCGCAGGCGGCCAGCAACGACGTGCAGCACCGCTACGTGCTGGCGCTTTCCGAGTTCCGCGACCCCCAGGGAGCCAGGTTGCTGGCACCCTTACTGGTGCGCAGCAACCCACTGCGCGACGGCGCCATGCTGTCCCTGGCTACCACGCCCAGCCCTGAGGCCAGCGCCGCACTGTCCGCAGCACTGCAGCAGGCCGAAACGCCTGCCGATGCGCAGCTGATCCTGGAGACCCTGGCCAGCGCAGCCACGCGCGAGGCCATACCCGATCTGCTGCGAGGACTGCAGGCCAATGCCGCCACCGACGAGATACTCGATGCCCTGGGCCGCCTGGCCGATCCAGCCGCAGTGCCTGCGCTGGTGGAGCAACTGGCCAGCCCCGACGCACGCCGCCGCCACGGCGCCGCCACCGCGCTGGCGCAGATCGCAGACCCTGCGGCAGGCCAGCCACTGTACGAGCTGCTGCTGCAGGAAACCCACCTGGAGGTGGCCCAGGCCGCCCTGACAGCCTGGCTGGCCCTGGGCACGACGGGCGACGATGATGGCGGCAGTGCGCACAACGGTCTGGGTGTACCGGGCACGCGGGCGTTCCTGCTGGCCAGTGTGGCGCGGCTGGGCGAGAAAAAACTCTGACGCACGCAGCTCCCAACAACCCAACAACCACGAAAAATGCTGTTCAATTTTTGGGGCATCGCTGCAGTGGACACCACGCCGGCGGGCCTGGAGTTCGTGAGCGAAGAGTCACGCGTCATGCTGACCGAAGGGAACAGCACCCCCTTGCTCAAACCGCCGGTCGACGAGTACCTGAAGTTCAGCATCGGCGGCAACCGGGTCGTGGGCAGCTTCCGCAAGGAAGGGGACCACAACCGCATCACCCACGCCCAGGGTGAATGGTTGTCCCCGCACAGCTTCCTGGGCGGCCAGCTCTCGTATGCATTCTTCAATGAGGAGCAGGACGACGGGCAAGACCTGTATGTGGCGCGCCGCTGGGATGGCGAGCTGATCTTTCAGATGCCGTATTACTACGCCGAGCGCTACCTCGCCCCGACCGCCATCGCCCTGGGCAACCAACAGCAATGGGCCGTGTACGACCTGGCGGGAACGAAATTGGAGGAGATCACCGGCGTCGACCGATCCGAGCGGCGCTGGCGGCCCCGCTTCACCGATGATCTGTTTTTCTTTCGCACCACCGAGGAGCCGATCTACCAGGTTTACGACGTGGCGCAGCGCGCATTCGCAGGCTCCATCAGCGTGGTGGATGGGCTGGTAGGGGTGCTCGCGCTGCCGAGCGGTGGCACGCTGCTGGTGGACGCCGAAGGGGTGAAGCTGCTGGGCGCAAGTGCAGGCAGTGCATTGCGGACGGTGCACCGCTTCGATCAGCCGCTGGACGCCGATGGCAACGACTTTCTCGGCTGGCATGATGGCACGCGCGCCTGCATGGCTTTCACCGGGTGGCTGCAGCCGCAGGTGCTGCTGGCCATCCCGCTGAGCGGCGTGGGGCACGCAGGGCCAGTGCCAGTGCAGGCCGAGGAGCTGCGCTGGGACACCCCATGGGAGATCACCAACCAATGCGGCCTGGTGGATGGCCTCAATTACCTCACACTGCGACGCAAGGACCTGCTCGCCGAAAGCGCCCTGCTGATGTGGCGCCCCGACGAGCCGCTGACCCACGCGCTGCTGGAGCCCCACCTGAGCCCCGTGGTGCGCGTGACCCAGCCCCCTTCCGCCAAGAAGGGCAAGCACGGCTACCGCATAGAGATCGAAGACGCCTCTTCGACCAACCGCGCAGTGCGCTCGGCCGCATTCGAGCTGGGCCGCTTGCTGAGCGAATCGTGCAGCGGCCCCTACAACACGGCACAGGTGATACAAGACCGCCAATTCGACGGGCAGTTTTACATCGACATCACCTGCGCCGCTGAACCCGATGAACTGGAGCGGGGGTACCTGGCAGACTACATCCAATACTTCAGGCACTGGGGCGGCCTGTCGCCTGCGGGCAGCAGGGCCGCTCTTAAGGACCCGGTCATCACCTGGAACATCGGCGTGCCGTGAGCATTTGCTTTGAGGCAGGTATTACGGCCACGAGCCATCAGCCCGGCAGCCCCTTGTGCGGAGCGTTAAAGTCAGACGCTTATGCCCTTGCCCGATTCGACAACCGCTTTGCGCACCTTCACGAGTGCCCAGGCCGAAACCGCTGATCCCAACCCCAATGCCGCGCAGCCCGAAGGGATGAAGCCAGGCAGCGATCACAGCCACAGGCTGCTGCTGGGCCTGAGCCTGATCCTCATTGCCTGCAACCTGCGGCCGGTGTTTGGCAGCCTCTCCGTGGTCTTGCCCGAGGTGATGCGCGACACCGGCCTGTCGGCCGTCGGTGCCAGCATGCTGACCACCTTGCCCATCGTGTGCCTCGGGCTGTTTTCTGCACCCACGCCCGCCCTGGCACGCCGGTTCGGGCCAGAGCGGGTGCTGCTGCTGGCCCTGCTGCTCATCACCGTGGGCACCCTGCTGCGCGCTGCGGGCACGCTGGGGCCGCTGTTTGCGTCGTCGGTGCTGGCAGGGGCCGGCATCGCCATGGGCAATGTGCTGCTGCCGGGTCTGGTCAAGCGCAGCTTTGCCAGCCACACCGCCCTGATGACCGGCCTGTACACGCTGGCGATCTGCGCGGGCGCCGCATCGGCCACAGCCTTGACCGTGCCGCTGATGGTGGGTGCATTCGATGGGCACTGGGCCTGGGCCCTGGCGTTCTGGGCGCTGCCCGCCGTGCTGGTGCTGCTGCTCTGGGCGCCGCAGGCGTGGCACACCCGTGCCCAGCCCCTCGACGGGGCGGCTGGGGGCGGCGCACTCTGGCGCGATCGCCTGGCCTGGCAAGTGACTGCCTTCATGGGGCTGCAATCGGCCCTGGCCTTCATCGTGATGGGCTGGCTGTCGCCGCTGTTGCGAGAGCGCGGCATCGGCAGTGCGGACGCAGGCTACATCGTGGCGGTGTCGATACTGACCCAACTGGTCACCTGCCTGCTGGTGCCCTCGTTCGCCGCACGCTGCCGCGACCAGCGCGCGCTGGCCGTCGGCATGAGTGCGTTGATCCTGGTCGCTTTTCTGGGCCTGATGGTCGGCCCGCTGGGTGGCCGCTGGCTCTGGGCCGTGCTGCTCGGGTGCGGCCAGGGCGGTGCCTTTGCGCTGGCCCTGAGCCTGATCGTGATGCGCAGCGGTAATGCCCAGATCACGGCCCAGCTCTCGGCCATGGCACAAGGCTGGGGCTACCTGCTGGCAGCCGGCGGCCCCCTGCTGGTGGGTGTGCTGCGCGAATGGACCGGCGGCTATGCGGCCAATACCTGGCTGGTGGGGGCGCTTGCGGTGGCGATGGCGTGGAGCGGTTGGGGGGCCGGGCGGCGCATGGTGGTTCAGGCGAAAAAGTGACGGCCACCAGATGCTCTCGGCGCTCCACCGGGCAGCGCAGGCGGTTTGCGTCGGCGGTGGGTGGCGTCAGCCCCTGGCTCCTTGCGCCATGGCGATGGCAGGCTGGCGGGCCAGTTCGATGAAGGCGCGCACGTAGTCGATGGCGGTGTCTGCCTCGCGTGCCCCCAGAAAAATTTGCTTGGCGATGCCGCGCACGCCCAGCCGCACCGGCACCACGTCCATCCGGGCCGCGTACTCCTCGACCAGCCAACGCGGCAGGGCCGCCACGCCGCGGCCGCTGGCCACCATCTGCAGCATGATGTCGGTGGTTTCGATGGCCTTGTGGCGCTTGGGCGTGACACCGGCCGGCAACAGGAACTGGTTGTAGATGTCCAGGCGCTCCACGTCCACGGGGTAGCTGATCAGCACCTCCTGGGTCAGCTGCTGGGGCTTCACATAGGGTGCCGAAGCCAGCGCGTGGCCTTTGGCCACGACCAGCACCTGCTCGTAGTCGAACACGGGCTCGAACTTCAGCCCTGGCTTGAACAGCGGGTCGGGCGTGACCAAGAGGTCGATCTCGTAGCCGAAGAGCGCGCCGATGCCGCCGAACTGGAATTTCTGCTTGACGTCCACATCCACGTCTGGCCACGCCGCCAGATAGGGTGACACCACCTTGAGCAGCCACTGGTAGCACGGGTGGCATTCCATGCCGATGCGCAGTGCACCGCGCTCGCCCTGCGCGAACTGGCCCAGGCGCTCTTCGGCCAGGTCCAGTTGCGGCAGCACGCGGTTGGCCACGGCCAGCAGGTACTGGCCGGCCTGCGTCAGGCGCAGGCTTCGGCCTTCGCGCAGCCAGATGTCGGTGCCCAGCTGCTGCTCCAGCTTCTTCATGCTGTGGCTCAGGGCCGATTGGGTCAGGTTCAGCACGCCCGCAGCGGCTGTGAGCGACCCTTGTCTTTCGACCTGCTGAACGATGCTGAGGTGGATGCGCTCAAGCATTTACATGAATCTCGCTCATGGATTGTTGAAATAAAACCATTTTACTTCATTGGTTTGCGCCAATATCATCCGCCCACATCGTTCGTTTGCCTGCTTGGCGGCAACGCGCAGAACCATCCTGATGAAAGCACAAATGACACGTCCCCTGCGTCTCGTCGCAGTCTCCGGCGGGCTGCAACGCCCCTCCAGGTCGGCAGCCCTGGCAGAGCACCTGCTGGAGCTGATTGCCGACGAACTGCCGTGCGAGCAGCGCCTGGTCGAACTGGGCCAGCTCGCACCGCGGCTTGCCGGAGCGGTCTGGCGTGCGAACCTGCCCGACACGGTGGAGCGCGAGCTTGCAGCGGTCGAGCAAGCCGACGTGCTGGTGGTGGCAATCCCGGTCTTTCGCGGCGCGTACACGGGGCTGTTCAAGCACTTCTTCGACTTCATTGATCAGGACGCCTTGACCGACAAGCCCGTGTTGCTGGCGGCCACCGGTGGCAGCGAGCGCCATGCCCTGGTGATCGACCACCAGTTGCGGCCGCTGTTCAGCTTCTTCCAGGCGCGCACCTTGCCGCTGGGTGTCTACGCGACCGACGCGGATTTCGCCGACTACCGCCTGCAGAATAAGGCCGTCATCGAGCGGGCCAGGCTGGCCGTGCAACGGGCACTGCCGCTGGTCGAACTGGCGCGCCACGCCAGGCCCGCTGTGGCCGAGGAAGTGTTTGCGGCCTGACACAGGAATCGTCTTTTCTCTCAAAAAAACAGATCATCGCCATGAACACAGACCCCAGCTTTCACCTCAAGAGCATCTTCTTCGATGAGAACTACCACCCATCGGACAGCACGCGCATCACCACCAACTTCGCCAACCTGGCCCGTGGAATGAGCCGGCGGCAGAACCTGCGCAACACGCTGAGGATGATCGACAACCGCTTCAACGACCTGGCGCATTGGGACAATCCGACGGGAGATCGCTATGGGGTCGAACTCGAGATCATCTCCGTCGAGATGGACATGGGCGCCCAGGGCAGCACGGGTGCATTTCCGTTGATCGAGATACTGAAGACCTGCATCCTCGACAAGAAGACGAACAGGCGCATCGATGGCATCGTGGGGAACAATTTCTCATCCTACGTGCGCGACTACGACTTCAGCGTCGTGCTGCCGGGGTACAACGCCGATCGGGCAGAGTTCAGCACGCCCGACGATTTTGGCGACCTGCATGGAAAGCTGTTCAAGCAATTCGTCAGCTCAAGCACCTACCAAGAGCGCTTCAACAAGCCGCCTGTGATCTGCATCAGCGCCTCGACCAGCAAGACCTATGAGCGGACAGGCAACCAGCACCCTGTGCTGGGTGTGGAGTACCAACAGAGTGAACCGTCCCCGACCGACCGGTACTTCGCAAAAATGGGGTTGCAGGTCCGCTTTTTCATGCCCGCGAATGGCGTTGCGCCATTGGCCTTCTACTTCTACGGCGACCTGCTGGGCGACTACACCAACCTTGAGCTGATCGGCACCGTCAGCACCATGGAGACCTTTCAGAAGATCTATCGCCCCGAAATCTACAACGCCAATTGCGCCGCTGGAAGACTTTATCAGCCGAGCCTGAAGAACCAAGACTACTCGTTGACGCAGATTGTCTATGACCGGGAAGAGCGCAGCCAGCTGGCGGTGCAGCAGGGGCAGTTTGCGCAGGAGCACTTCATCAAGCCGTACAAGAACGTCCTTGAGCAATGGGCTGCCGATGTCGCGCTCTGACCCGCCCGACAAGCGCTCTTGCGGCGACGTCTCGCCTGCCGCCATGCCCCTACAACACACCATCCGTGGCTGTTCGCGTAAAACGACACCGAAGTGATTAAGAGCGGCTAACAAAACTCTTCTGGCGTCGTTGCCGCGTCTTGTCGTACTACTCGTACTGCCTACGACGCAGCGCCTAGCCAGAACCGCTTTGCTGAGTTTTGTTATCCGCTCTAAGCTTGCCACCCCATCTTTGCTTTAAAGGAATCCTCAGATGTTTGAAACCTCCATCGCCGGCAGCCTGCCCAAGCCCGCCTGGCTGGCTGAAACGAACAAGCTCTGGCCTCAGTGGATGGCCGAAGGCGATGCGCTTCGCCAGGCCAAGGCCGATGCAACCTTGCTGTGGATCAAGGCCCAGGAAGACGCTGGCCTGGACATCGTGGGCGACGGTGAGCAATCACGGCAGCACTTCGTGCACGGCTTTCTCGAGCAGGTCGAGGGCATCGACTTCGAGCACAAGGTGAAGATGGGCATCCGCGACAACCGCTATGACGCGATGGTGCCGCAGGTGGTTTCGGCCCTGCGCCTGAAGGGCCGCGTGCATGCGTTCGAGGCACAACTGGCGCGCGCGCACACCAAGAAGAAGCTGAAGTTCACCCTGCCCGGCCCGATGACCATCGTCGACACGGTGGCGGACCGCTTCTACGGCGACAAGGTCAAGATGGCCTTTGCCTTCGCCGAGCTGCTCAACCAGGAGGCCCTGGCGCTGCAGGCCGACGGCGTGGACATCATCCAGTTCGACGAGCCCGCCTTCAATGTCTACATGAAGGACGCCGCCGACTGGGGCGTGCAGGCACTTGAGCGCGCGGCGCAGGGCCTGACCTGTACCACCGCGGTGCACATCTGCTACGGCTACGGCATCAAGGCCAATACGGACTGGAAGAGCACTCTGGGCGATGAATGGCGCCAGTACGAGGCGGTGTTCCCCGCGCTGGCCAGGAGCAGCATCGACCAGGTGAGCCTGGAATGCATCCACTCGCATGTGCCGCCCGACCTGATGAAGCTGCTGGCCGGCAAGGACGTGATGGTCGGCGTGATCGATGTGGCCAGCGACGTGATCGAGACACCCGAGGAAGTGGCCGACACCATAGGCCGGGCGCTGGAGTTCGTGCCCAAGGAGCGGCTGTTCCCTTGCACCAATTGCGGCCTGGCCCCCATGGCCCGGGACGTGGCCTGGCGCAAGCTGCAAGCGCTGGCCGAAGGCACCAGGCTGGCAAAGGAACGCTTCGCCACGGCGTGACTGACGCCCCCGCACGGCCGTGCGTTGCGCCCCGCGTTTAGGCGACCGCCCTGCGGCATGGCAAGCGGCGCAAGCCGCCGCGCGCCGCCAGGGGCCGGCGCCGGTGTGGGACATCTGCGTGCGCGGCGAACCAAGCCCAGGCCAACCCATTGCGGGGCTGGGCCTGATCGGTTGCGTTCGGCTGTCCTGCGGCGGTGGCGCTCCTGGTACCGCCTGCTTGGGCGGTGCGTTCATGGATTCGATGTGATGAACGCTTGCTTCGATGGGAACTGGAGCGCGTGCCATCTGGGCATCTTGGGCGCCCTTGGTTGACATCATCCCGACCAGCGTGGCCAGTTCGGAATGCGCGCAGTCCACTGTTGCGATGACAGGGACCGGCCGAGGCTGTGTGAAAACGCGCGTTGCGCCCTCGGTTTGACGATCCGCTCAGAAATGGACTGCTCGGATCGCCCTACGACGCACGATCTCGATACGAGCAAGGGGTGAAGTACCCCTGCAAAAGTCGTCTAACGACGTTTCCCACAGCCACGGGCCGAGGCCCTTCAGCGCGCAGCCAACCTCCGTTAAAAGCAGCTCCTGCACCCGGCTCGAAGACCTTCCACTGCTGCATCGGTGCAAGCCAATACCAGACTGAAGTCCCTTACGCGCGTCGGCTGGCGAACAGGTCGGCTGGCGTTCTACCGGCCACGTTGGTGGCGCCGTCATCAGCGCCGTGCTGGCGCAGCAGGTCGATCACCTTGGGGTTGTCATCCTGCGCAAACCAGAGCGGGCCATCTTCGGACACCCAGGTCTGGCCGCTGCAGTAATGCAGGGCCGTATTGCCGTAGACATCTACCGCGTGTATGTCGGCCTCGGCCTTGAGCAGGTACTGCACAACCGCCAGGTCGTCCGTCAACGCGGCCGCCATCAGGGGCGTGGCCATGCGGCGCACGCTGCCCAGGCTTTCATGGATGGTGCCGGTCACGGGGGCGTTAACGTTGCAGCCCAGGTCTTCGACCAGGTAGCGCACCATCTCCAGCTTGGTCGGCATGGCGCTGTGGGCCACGCAGGCGTGCACCAGCAAGTCAGGGCCTACCAGGTGGGCATGGCCCTGGGCGAGCTTGCGCACCATGTCCACCGACAGGCTCTGCACCGCGCCCTGCAGCGCACCCGCGTTGACGGTTGCGCCGTGCGCAAGCAGTTGGTCCACGAAATCCACGCTGCCCGACTCGGTGGCAAAGCCCAACGCATCGGTGCCGTCGCTGGTGCGCGCGGCCATGTCCGGCTGGCGCTGCAGCACGGTCTGCAGGTTGTGCGCCTGCACCGCCAGCTCTGCTGCGGCGTCGGCTTTTGCTTCGCGGCCTTCATCGCTGTCGTCTTCCATCTGCGCATCGGCGTGCTGCGAAATGGCCCAGCGGTAGCCTTCGCACGCCGCCAGCAAAGGCGTTTTGCCGTTGTAGTCACGACAGTCCACGCTGCCTTCGCTGGCGATGAGGGCATCGAGCTCAGCGGTGGTGATCTTGCGGTCCGCCATCTCGCTGATGAAGTCGTCGACCGCTTCGCTGGCGTGGTGGTTTTCTTCGTCGCCATCTTCCACATCGATGCCCGCCTCATGGAACGCGGCCTTGGTGCCGTGGGCCATGGAGCCCGGCGTCTCTTCGTGCGCCAGATCTTCGATGAAATCCCAGTAGTAGGCCGAGAGGTCTACCGATTCGCCGCCCTCGAAGGGCACGAGCAGCAGGTCGCCACCATCCACATCGCATTGCATGCCCAGCAGCTCGAACGCGCGCGCCAGGTAGCGGGTGCGGGCGAACTCCTCGGGGTTCTTCAGATAGTCTGCAATCACCATGTGTTTTGGACACCCGCGCTGCAGGTTCTGCAAGGCGGCGGCCTGATCGGCCTGGCGGATACGGAAGGTGCCGGGTTGAATGAACGAAGAAGCGTCTTGCATGAAGTCTGTGGGTCTGTCTGTTGTCTTGATGGGTGTGGTGCCCACGGTGCATGGTCGGCCAAGGTGGGATGCCTTCGAGCGGCTAACAAAACTCAGTGAAGCGGTTCTGGCTAGGCGCTGCGTCGCAGGCAGTACGAGCAGTACGACAAGACGCTGCAACGACGCCAGAAGAGTTTTGTTAGCCGCTCTTAGCGCGATGATAGATGGTGCCTCTCGTGCCGCACTGGACGAATTGTCCAGTGGCGCATGCCCATGGGCCCTATGCGGTCTGGGCAGCAGCGCGACTGGAGGCCGTGATGCCCGGGTGCGGCCAGGGCGGTGGCTTTGCACTGGCCCTGAGCCTGATCGTGATGCGCAGCGGCAATGCGCAGGTCACGGCCCAATTGTCGGCCACGGCCAGAGTTCAGCTATTCATTCATTTATCGCCGCGCCGAGTGCGCCAATGCCGTTGGCTCCACGGTTGGGCCGCAATCTTGCCAGCAGTGGCTCCATTGCTTTGGCGACAGACAGCAAATGCCAGTCGTCAAAGCGGCGGCCGACCAACTGAAGGCCGACGGGCAATCCTTGTGCGGTCTGAGATGCGGGTATGGAGACCACGGGGCCCTCTGTGACACTGAACAATGTCGTGTAGGACTGCGTGACGTTGTAGTACGGCACAGCCTTGCCATCCACTGACAGCGGCTCATCGTACACATTGAAAATTCCGAATGTCCGGCTGTGCTTGTGGTGCACAAAAGCGGGCACCGGCGAGACAGGGACGATCCATGCGTCATAGCCAATGAGGAATCGCTCCATTGCATTGGTTTGCTGCGCCTGCTCTGTCAGCGCTCGCATGTAGCTTTCAACGGAGATCGGGTCGAGGATCCTGCGCTGGTGGGGGATATCTTTTACCGATTTTCCTGCAAACAGGCGCCCGATGCGGCGTGCAAGGTTCGAGCGCTCATAGCCGCCTTGCATCCCTACAAGTGCCCCCCAGGTTTCCCAGGTGCGTTGGTACGAAAAGCCTTGGGGTTCGGCCTTTTCGACAATTGCGCCTGCTGCGCGCAGCGCGTCCACCACCTGTTCAATGGCCTTCTTGACGTCCACACCGACAGGCATTCCCCCCAACTCGACCGCATAGGCAATCTTCAGACCTGTCAACGCTACCGGTTGGGCGGATCGAGGATGCAGCGGAGCGACCGTTGCGTCTTCGGGCGAGGTTCGCGCCAACACCGACAAGGCCAGTTCGAGATCCTCGACACTATTGGCCAAAGGCCCCAACACAGCCATGGTCCTGATGCCGTCCACCTCGTCGGGCTTGGGTGGGATATGGCCAAGCATCGACACAACACCATGGGTTGGCCGCAAGCCCCAGACACCGGTGTAAGCGGCGGGAAGGCGGATCGAGCCCGCCAAGTCGGAGCCGAAGGAAAGAGGCGACATGTGCGAGGCGACCGCGGCAGCGCACCCACCGCTGCTACCGCCTGTGGTCAGTTTCACATTCCAGGGGTTGTTGGTGGTTCCAAACAGGGTGTTGGTCGTCTGCATATCCATCGCCAGCGTTGCGGCATTGGTTTTGGCCAGGACAATGGCCCCCGCCTGGCGCAAAAGAGCCACCGCAACGGCGTCATTTTCGGGAACGTAGTTGGCCAGATCAGATGAGCCGGCAGTCGTGCGCAGCCCGCGTGTTGCATAGGTATCCTTCACCGTCACGGGAACTCCATGCAACGGGCCCCAGATCTCACCGCGCCCCAACGCCTGGTCCGCAGCCTGTGCACGTTCCATTGCGGCGTTCAGATCCAGCACGACGATAGCGTTGAAATCTTCGTTGTAACGCGCGATCTGGCTGACAAACGCCCGCACCACCTGAACAGAACTGAGCTCCCGTGCCTGGATCTTGCGTGCCAAGTCAGACGCCGTCAGTGTCACGATCTGTGTGTCCTGCTCAGAAACAGGCCAACTGTCGCTGGAGGGTATTGCGCGATGGGGTCCGGGCATTGAATTGCCCGATGCATTGGGTGTCAGTGCTGCTGTCAGGACGGAAGATCCCGGCAAGGTGTGTTTGAGAGTGTTCACGAAGGAGGTTCATCAGTGCTTGATGGCTCAATCATCAAGATCTAGAATCAATGCGTCTATTGCATATTTCAGATGAACCCATTCAGAATATGAAACTGTCAGGACTGGACCTGGATCTGCTGATTGCACTGGATGCGCTTTTGGATACCGGTTCTGTAAGCGCAGCCGCAGGACGGCTCCATCGGTCCCAACCAGCGGTGAGCAGGATGTTGGGGCGGCTGCGGGAGTGCTTTGATGACCCGCTGTTTGTTCCCCATGGGCGAGGACTCGCGCCCACCCCGCGTGCCATCGCGTTGCGTGGGCCGTTGAAATTGAGTTTGAGCGAAGTTCAGCAGTTGTTCAACCCACCGCGTGCGTTCGATCCGTTGCGGGACAAGGCGCATTTCCGCATTGTGAGTTCGGACTACGCAGCGGTTGCGCTGATGGGCTCCATCGTCAGCTGGCTGCACGACCATGCACCCCATGTGCATATTTCTCTGCTCCCTGTTACGGGCAATCCCGAGAACCTGCTTGCCAGTGGCGAGGCCGAAATCATGTTCGGTCCACAAGAGTTCTGTCCTGGGTGGTGTGCGAGTACCCCTTTTATCGAGGACTCCTGGATGTGCGTGCGGCGAAAAGGCGAACCGCTGCCGACCACTTTGAAGGAGTACCTGCAAATGGCGCATGTGGCAGTTCACATCGAACGCGCCTTTGGCAATCAGGTGGATGAAGCGTTGCGCAAGCGGGGACGGGCAACGCGCCGGGTACAAGTCACGGTGCCCGATTTTGCGGCAGCTGTTTTTATCACCGCCAACAGCCCACTGCTGGCCACGTTGCCCAGCCCGGTGGCGCGCGCTGCCTCGAACCTGCTGTCAATGGAGTTGGGTGAAGTGCCACTGCGCGTGCGCGGATCGTCCGTGTCCATGATCTGGCCACGCCGTCTGGAACGCGATCCGCCTCATGTATGGCTGCGCCAAGCTGTCCTTGACAGTGCAGGCTTGTCTTTCCGGGGCTGAGCGCGTCGCTGTTGCATTGACCGGGTGACGCAACTTGTCTGGGTCAGGGCCAGCAATGGGTTTCAGCGCTTTCATTCTCGGTGCCAACGGTCACGCTGAAAACACGCGTAAGACGCTCGATGTTCCGACGTGCTCAAAGATCGACGTCTGGCGGCCCACAGCGCATGATCTCGGTGCGGGCAATGGTTGAGGTATCCCCTCAAGAGGGGGTGAACTATCGAACGACAGCTCCTGGCCGAAACCTGCCATCCATCACTGGATCGCGCAACAGCACCAGAACAGCCCCTCACCCCGACCCATGCAAGCGCGCCGGCGTCGTCGCCGTCCCATGCCGCGCCATGTCGTTCGCGCGGTCGATCACATGCCGCACCATGGCCTGGGCCAGGGCCTCTTCCGCGAGGAAGACGGTGCTGCCGTTCTCTTCCTCCAGCAGGCGCGCCTCTTGCTCGCTGTGGCTGCGGATCACGGTTTCGATCATGGGGTTGAGCAGCTTGGCGGTGGCGATCATCTGGCGCACCTTCAAGGTGTCGGGCGTGGCGATGACCAGCATGGCGGCGCGGGCGATGTGGGCCTGGATGAGCACGGCGGGCTCCACCGCGTCGCCGAACACAGCGGCGATGCCCTTGGCGCGCAGGGCTTCGACCAGCTCGCGGTTTTGCTCGGCGACCACGAAGGGCACGTCGTTGGCGGCCAATGCGGCGGCCAGGCGGCGGCCGACCTTGCCGTAGCCCACCAGCACCACCTGGTGCGCGAGGAACTTGGCGTGCGTGGTCATGGGCAGCTCGGCCAGGGGGTCGTCGCGCTCTTCGAGCCGGCGCGCCAGGGCCGAGCGCGTGCGCAGCCAGCCCTGCAGCGGTGCGATGGCGTGGAACAGCATGGGGTTGAGCGCCATGGAGATCAGCGCGCCGGCCAGCACCAGGCTCGTGCCCTCGGCCGGCAGCAGGCCCAGCGACGCGCCCAGGCCCACCAGGATGAACGAGAACTCCCCTATCTGCGCCAGGCTGGCCGAGACGGTGAGCGCGGTGTTGAGCGGGTAGCGGAACGACAGCACCAGGGCTGCGGCCGCGAGGGTCTTGCCGACCATGATGATGGCCACCACGGCCAGCACCTGCAGGGGGCGGTCCCACAGCACGGCGGGGTTGAAGAGCATGCCCACGGAGACGAAGAACAGCACGGCAAAGGCGTCGCGCAGGGGCAAGGATTCCTGCGCGGCGCGGTGGCTGAACTCCGACTCGCGCATCACCATGCCCGCGAAGAAGGCCCCCAGCGCGAACGACACGCCGAACAGCGCGGCCGAGCCGAAGGCGATGCCCACGGCCGCGGCCACCACGCACAGCGTGAACAGCTCGCGCGAGCCGGTGCGGGCCACTTGCCACAGCACCCAGGGAAACACGCGGCGCCCCACCACCAGCATCAGCACCACGAAGCCGCCCACCTGCAGCAGGGTGAGCCCCAGGGTCTTGGCCAGGTCCGAGGCATCTGCACTGGCCCCGTTGCCGCCCAGCACGCCGGCCAGCGGCGGCAGCAGCACGAGCACCAGCACCATGACCAGGTCTTCGACCACCAGCCAGCCGACCGCGATGCGGCCGGTGTACGTCTCGAGGATGCCCAGGGTTTCGAGCGCGCGCAGCAGCACCACTGTGCTGGCCACCGATAGCGACAGGCCGAACACCAGCGCCCCGCCCAGGCCCCAGCCCCACCAGTAAGCCAGGCCCATGCCCATGAGCGTGGCCACCATGATCTGCACCACGGCCCCCGGCACGGCGATCTTGCGCACCGCCAGCAGGTCACCGAGAGAAAAGTGCAGCCCCACGCCGAACATCAGCAGCATCACGCCGATCTCGGCCAGTTGGCTGGCCATGGCCGCATCGGCCACGAAGCCCGGCGTGAACGGCCCGATCACCACCCCGGCCAGCAGGTAGCCCACCAGCGCCGGCAGGCGCAGCCGCGTGGCGACAAACCCCAGCGCCAGCGCCAGCCCGAGCGCGGCTGCGATGGTGTGGATGAGGTTGACGCTGTGGGGCATGGTGGTGAAAGGCGGTGGAAAAAACTGGGCGGGTGCTTGCCTGGAACACGCAGGCAAATAGCGTGCCTTAGTTCACACAAGCGGTCAGCAATCTTATAACCGCAAGCACGCGCGGTGCAAAAATCAAGGGCAATGCTGCGCCCTGAAATTCACCCCATGCTCCCACTCACCACCACCCCCCTGCCCTTCCCCGCCGGGCATGCCGCAGGCCCCCTCTCCCGCCACCCTCATGGATTCCTGGCCATGGCCGGTCTCGCGCTGGCGCTGGTGCTGGCATCGCCCGCACCGTCCTGGGCCCAGCAGGCGGCGGCACCGGCAGCCAAGGCTGCGCCCAAGCTCACCCAGAGCTACCATGATCGCGTGGAGGAACTGCAGGACCAGGTGAACGAGGGCAAGCTCGCTGAAATCCGCGCTCGCATCGTCCCCACCACCGAGCGCAAGGTCTTCGACGTGGGCGATGTGAACGACTCGCAGACCTGGTGGCAGTACGAGGACGACACCACCTTCGTCCACATCGAGAACGGCACCGGCCGCACGATCACGGGCCTGGTGCTGGACTTCTGGGTCGACAGCTGCTCCCAAAAGGCGAAGCCCCCCAATACCGTGCATGTTCTGCTCAGAAAGCCCCTGCGCAAGAACGCCCAGGCAGTGGTGGTGGTACCGCCGAGCAAGCTGCTGCACACCAAGAACGAGGTGAGCTGCCTGAGTGTGCGGGGCGGATGGTAGCGCGGCGGATCGGTTAGGGCTTGCGCCCCCAACGGGCTTCGTAGTCGCGCTCCATCTTTTCGCAGGCGCCCGCAACGAACCGCGCCGTCGACGCGTCCAGGGATTTGCGGCCCTGCTCGCTCCAACACAGTTTGATGGCGTCTTGCGCCCGCCAGCGCGCATCGCGGTCCGGGTTGTTCGGCATCAGGGCCCCGATCAGCATGAGGCCCCCGATGGCGATCACCGGGGCGAGCAGGACCCAGCCCCACCAGGGCAACAGCCGCTTCTTGCGGGGCTTGGCGGCTGGCGGCTCTTCTGCAGCCGCCGCAGCGGATGGCGGCGTGCTGCCCGCCACCTTGGCCCGCATATAGGCCGCCTTGGCGCGCTGCTCGTCGCCTTCGGTTTCGGCAAAGCACTTGGCCCACAGCGCCGGATCCCGGTCTGCGGGAGACTCCGCCTCTTTCATGGCCGCAGCCCAGCTGTCTTCCGATCCTTGCATGCACCCTCCTTCAATCAATCATTCAATGCTCTTGCGGATTGGGCAGAGCAGCCCGGCCTGCCGTTTGGCCGATCCAGAGTGCCCGAACGGGTATCATTCGGTACCTGCACAGCTTGGATTCGCGGATCGCCCCGCGGACGCCATCAAAATAGTAGCGCCAAACGCAAGGTTGGCGCTGTCTGCCCGTAGCTCAACTGGATAGAGCAATAGCCTTCTAAGCTATAGGTCGGGGGTTCGAGTCCCTCCGGGCAGGCCACATTCCTCATACGCCCATACTGGCGCCGCGCGCGCAGCCGTCAGCCCGGCAACGCCACCAGGCGCCAGTCGCCTTCGTCCTGCCATGCGACGTCCGCATCAACGGCCAGCGAACACGGCGACAAGCCCCCGGCCCCCAGCGCGCACACCGACAACAGCACCGCATGGCCGCCCGCCGTGGCGCCGTGCCATGCCCTGGCATGCGCCAGAACCTGGCCCTGGATTGGCAGGCCCGCAGGCTGGCTCTCGATGCGCCGGATCGCCGCGAAATCCACGCCCGTCCCCGTGCATTTGAAATAGGCCTCCTTGAGGCTCCAGATCTGCAGGAAGTGGCGCTGGCGTGCAGGGCCATCGTCCAGCGCCTGCAGCTGCGCCAACTCCCCTGGCGTGCAGGCCATGCCGGCCAGGGCGAGCACATCGCGCCGGCTGGCGTGCAGGTCTTTCACCTCCAGGTCGATACCCACCGGGTGCGGGGCCGCCGCGCAGGCAAGCCAGGCGCCGCTGTGCGACAGGGACAAGTGGGTGGCGGCTGCTGCTTCATCGCCATGGTGCTGCGCGTTCAGGTGCGGCGCCCTGCCCTCGGGCGCGTCCAGCCGCCAGTGGTCGGGGGTGGTGCCGCGGGCCATGGCCAGCTGGTGGCGCAGGGCGTAACGGCAGGCGATGAACTCCTGGCGCCGGGCCGGGTGTTGCATGCCGGCCAGCCGGGCCGTTTCACTCTCCGTCAGCCACTCCGGTGCGTTTTGCTGCTGCGCGCGGGCCGCCAAAGGGGCCTGTGCGGCGAGCAGCAGTTGCAGCGCCGGGGTGGTAGTCGTCACTGCCCGAAACGGACGTAGGTGCCCTTGAAGGTCACGCCCGTGAGCATGCTGCCCGCGTGGCATTCGTAGTTGACCGGGTCCTTGTAGACCTTGCCCTTGAAGGTGCTGTGCAGGTCCACCACGGCGTTGGCGCCGCGCTTCTTGGCGAATTCTTCGAGCGAGATCAGCGTGGACAGGGCCACCCAGTGGCAGGCCTCTTCCTTGGTCCGGCCGCCGGAGGATGTCTTGCGGTTGGCGGTTTCTTCACCGATGGCGGTGCCGCCCTCGGGCGTGGGCGCACCCGACAGGTAGAACTTGACGCTGCCGTCGAGCTTCTTGAGCTCCAGGCCCAGTTGCACGGCCTCTTCCAGGGGCAGCAGCAGTACCTTTTCTGCGTGGGCGGCCATGCTTGCGCCAGCCAGTAGGGCCAGTGCAAGGATCGTTTTCTTGATGGTCATGCTTTGCTTCCCTCTTTTCGATCTCTTTGTTTTGATGGATGGATGGCCGGGGCGCGCGCGGGCCCGGGCGGCAAGGCCACCCGGCGGGTGGCTTCACACCTTGGCGAAGGTGCCCTTGAGCGTCACGCCGATCACGACCGCGCCGGCATGGCACTGGTAGGTGACCGGGTCCTTGACGGTGGCGCGCTTGTAGTAGCTGTGCAGGTCGACCACGGCGTTGGCGCCCTTTTGCTTGGCCGATTCCTGGAAGGCGATCAGCGCCGACAGGGCGGCCCACTTGCAGCCATAGGCATCGTCCTTGCCCACGCCGTTGGTCTTCTTGTTGGCGATGTCCTCACCCAGGCGGGCACTGACCCGGGGCGTTTTGGCGCCCGAGAGGTAGAACTTGACGCTGCCGTCGAGCTTGCCCTGCTCCACGCCCATGCGCACCACCTCGTCCAGGGGCAGTGTCAGAACGGTATTGCGGGCGTGTACCGCGCCCAGGGCCGACAGCGCGGCCAGTGCCACGATCCATTGCTTCATGCGGATTCTCCTGTGGTGCCTCTCCGCGTGGGAGGGGCGGTTGCGAATGGTTTGT
Source organism: Acidovorax sp. LjRoot66 (assembly GCF_964253305.1). Taxonomy (NCBI): domain Bacteria; kingdom Pseudomonadati; phylum Pseudomonadota; class Betaproteobacteria; order Burkholderiales; family Comamonadaceae; genus Acidovorax; species Acidovorax sp. LjRoot66. Next base: position 3,430,108 of record NZ_CAXUQU020000001.1, on the reverse strand, counting down.
TTGTTTGCTTGCGCCGGCGCTGCGCGCCGGGCTTCAGACACCGCCGCTGATGCGCTGCATGAGGTTGCGGATCCAGCGGTTGTAGTTGGGGTGGATGCGGCGGCCCTCACCCGCATCTGCGTAGTTGAGGTTGTAGCTGTTCAGGTAGTCGATCTTGTAGCCTGTGTGGTCGTAGCGCACCACGATGGCTGCCATGTGCTTGCCGTTCTTGTCGTACTGCAGCTCCACCGTGCCCGGGGTTTCGCGGGTCACCGCCCAGCCCAGCGACTGGCCGGCCAGGATGATGCGGTCGCGCACCTGCGCCGGGGTGGGCACGTAGGCGCTGGTGAAGACGACCTGCGGTGCATCGACAAGTGCCTCGGCGCGCGCATGCACACCGCCGCTGTGCAAGGCCAGCGCCAGCACGGCGCCGATGGCCAGGGCGCTGCCCCGGGCGAAGGATTTCTCAGTTCCCATTACTTACTCCCTCCAACGTTTGAAAATCAAGGATGTGTTGATGCCGCCGAATGCGAAATTGTTGCTCATCACCACGTCGGTCTGCCGCTGGCGCGCCTGGCCCATGATGAAGTCCACCGCGCCGCAGCGCGGGTCAGGCTCGGTGAGGTTGGCGTTCTGGGCGAACCAGCCTTCGCGCATCATCTCCAGCGTCATCCAGGCCTCCAGTGCGCCGCAGGCGCCCAGGGTGTGGCCCATGTAGCCCTTGAGGGTGCTCACCGGCACGGTGTTGCCGAACACCGCGTGCGTGGCATTGCTCTCGGCGATGTCGCCCTGGTCGGTGGCCGTGCCGTGGGCATTGATGTAGCCAATGGCCTCGGGCGCCAGGCCGGCATCGGCCAGTGCCATGCGCATGGCCTGGGCCATGGTGACCGGGTTGGGGTGCGTGACGTGGGTGCCGTCGGAGTTGGTGGCAAAGCCGATGATCTCGCCCAGAATCTGCGCGCCGCGCGCCTGGGCGTGCGCAAGCTCTTCGAGCACGAAGGTGCAGGCGCCCTCGCCCAGCACCAGGCCGTCGCGGTGGGCGTCAAACGGCCGGGGCGTGAGCTCGGGCGTGCCGTTCTTGGTGCTGGTGGCGAACAGGGTGTCGAACACTGCAGCCTGGGTGGCGTCGAGCTCTTCGGCGCCACCGGCCAGCATGGCCAGTTGCTTGCCGCTCTGGATGGCCTCGTAGGCATAGCCCAGGCCCTGGCTGCCCGAGGTGCAGGCGCTGGACGTGGGGATGACGCGGCCTGTGGCGCCAAAGAACACGCCCATGTTCACCGCGGCCGTGTGCGACATCATCTTGATGTAGGTGTTGGCGTTGATGCCTTCGGTGCTCTTCTCGGCCATCATGCGGCCGAAGTCGCCGATGGCGGCCGGCGTGCCGGCCGACGAGCCATACGAGACGCCCATGTGCCCGCTCTTGACGAAGGGGTCGCCCAGCAGGCCTGCGTTCTCCAGCGCGATCTCGGTGGCGCGGGTGGCCATCAGCGCCACGCGGCCCATGCTGCGCATGGTCTTGCGGTTGTAGTGCGCGGGCAGCTCGAAGGGCGCCACGGTGCAGCCCAACTGGGTGCTCAGGCCCTCGTAGCCTTCCCACTCGTGCATCACGCGGATCACGTTGCGGCCACTGAGCAGTTGGCTGCGCACCGTGGCCCAGTCGTTGCCCAGCGGGCTCAGGGCGCCGATGCCGGTGACGACCACGCGCTTCTTGCCTGTTGTTGTTGAAGTGCTCATCCGACCATCCCCCCATTGACCGAGATCACCTGGCGCGTGATGTACGAGGCCTCGGGGCCCAGCAGGAAGGCGACCACGCCGGCCACCTCGTCCACCGTGCCCATGCGGCGCATGGGAATCATCGCCAGCGCGTGCTCCAGCACCTCTTCGCTGACCATTTCGGTGTCGATCAGGCCCGGGGCCACGCAGTTGACGGTGATGTCGCGCTTGGCCAGCTCGATGGCCAGCGACTTGGTGGCGGCGATCACGCCGGCCTTGGCCGCGCTGTAATTGGCCTGGCCCCGGTTGCCCATGAGCGCCGAGACCGATGCCAGCGTGACGATGCGCCCGGGCTTGCGCCGGCGCACCATGGGCATCACCAGCGGGTGCAGCACGTTGTAGAAGGCGTCGAGGTTGGTGTGCACCACGCGGTCCCACTCCTCGCCGGTCATGGCGGGGAAGGCGTTGTCCATGGCGATGCCGGCATTGCAGACCACGCCGTAGTAGGCGCCGTGGGCTTCGATGTCGGCCTCGAGCACTGCGGCGCAGGCGGCGCGGTCAGCCACGTCGAACTGCAGCACGCGCGCACTGCGGCCCAGGGCCTGTATCTCGGCCACGGCGCTGTGTGCCTGGTCCAGGCCGCTCCTGCAGTGCACCACGATGTCATGGCCGTCACGCGCCAGGCGCAGGGCGATGGCCCGGCCTATGCCCCGGCTGGAGCCCGTCACCAGCACGGTGGTGGCAGCAGTGGGCGTTGGTGGTGGGGTTGTCTTCGTCAGCTCGTTCATTCTCGGTATCGATGGCCTGTTGTCTGTGTGGGGTGGGCTTGCCTGGGGTCTGGCGGCCCGGTCACCAGTGTCCCGTCCCGCAAATAAATTCCAATAAAGCCGCGTCTTTCACACCAGGGCCGCGTTGCAAATCCTCGCGATAGCTACGGCTATCGCTGCGGTTTGCGCCTTGCCCTGGCACGAAATCCATCGGCTTTATTTTTGGCATCTGTTTACGGGACGGAACACTGGCCCGTGGCGGGCGATGGTGGAATATAGGCGTTCCCATCCACCGGCTCAAAGACGGAAATGCGCGCAGTTGCCAACTCTTTCGCGCCATCGGCTTCGATCCGGCAGTCGAACATGCTCAGGCCGTTGTCGCCCAGCAACTCGCAGCGCACGCTGATAGTGAGGCGGGTACCGGGTGCAAAGAAGGGCTGCGCCGTCTCGTACCGGCGCGAGCCGAGCAGAAAACCGATCTGCACCGCCCTGCCCGTTTGCAGCGCACGCCAGCCGGCCCAGGCTGCCACTGTCTGCGCCATGTACTCGATGCCCACCCACGAGGGCATGCCGGCGTCGTGCATGAAAAGCCCGTCGCGCGGCACCGTGACCTCGGCGATGGCGCTCTCGTCGTCGGCGGCCAGCAGGCGGTCCAGCAGCAGCATGGCGCTGCGGTGGGGCACGTAGTTCTCTATGGGTAGAAGTTCACTGCTCATCGGCTTGTCATCACTCTATCAAGCGGCCTCGAACAGCAAGGTGCTGTTGCTGCCGCCAAAGGCAAAGGAGTTGCTCATCACCACGCGCGCCGCGCGCCCCAGTTGCATGCACGGCGCCACGGCGGCCAGGGCCGGCATGGTGGGGTCGGCCACGCCATCCCACCAGTGCACGGGCAATACGCCCTGCGGATTGTGCTGCAGCACATGCCAGGCCACGGCGGCCTCCAGCGCGCCGGCGGCGGCCAGGGCATGGCCGGTGAGCGGCTTGGTGGAGCTTACCGCGACATCCAGGCCCAGAACGGCCTGCACCGCCCGGCTCTCCATGGCGTCGTTGTGCGGCGTGGCCGTGCCGTGCAGGTTGACATAGTCCACGGCGGCCGGCTGCATGCCCGCGCGCGCCAGCGCCTGCTGCATGGCCGCCACGGCGCCCTGGCCGGTGGGGTCGGGGGCGGACATGTGGTGCGCGTCCTGCGACTCGCCCCAGCCGGCCAGGCGCACGGGGCCCGCGTCGCGGCTCAGCACGAAGAAGGCCGCCGCCTCGCCCAGGTTGATGCCCCGGCGGTTGGCCGACAGGGGGTTGCAGCGCTCGGCAGACACCGCCTCCAGCGCGCTGAAGCCGCCCACGGTGAAGCGGCCCAGCGCATCGACGGCTCCGGCCACCACCGCATCGGCCATGCCGGACTGCAGCAGCCGCGCGGCCGAGGCCAGGGCCTTGGCGCCCGAGGAGCAGGCGGTGGAGATGGTGTGCGCAGGCCCGCGGATGCCCAGGTGCTGGGCCAGGAATGCGGCCACGTTGCCCATCTCCTGCACGGGGTACTCGAAGCCGGGGGGAAAGCACCCTTCGCGCGCCAGATGGCGGGCGGCCGCCTCGCCCTCTTCGATGCCCGCCGTGCTGGTGCCCACCACCAGGGCCACGCGCGTAGGGCCACAGCGGGCAATGGCCTGCTGCACCGGGCCCTGCAGCGCCTGCAGGGCGCCCCAGGCCAGCGCATTGTTGCGCGAGCGCTGGTGCGGCGGCGCAAAGGCCAGGTCAGGCAGCACCGCGCCCTCGGGCAGGCAACCCAGCGGCAGGGTGCGGCCGGGGGAGTAGCGGTCGGTTCGCTGCAGGGTCTGCGGGTCGGTGGCGGACAAGAGGTTGGCGCGCATCGCTTGCGCGCTGAGGCCCAGCGCGCTGTACGCCGACGCGGCGTTCAAATAGACATGCGGGCGGGTGGTCACGAAGGCTCCTGCGCCGGGGCGCACAGTTGGGAGCCCCCGGGCGACTCGACGCGCAAGGTGAAGGGCCCGCCGGGGTAGATGATCTCGACGGCAGAGTTGCCGATGAACTGCACGCGCACCTGCTCGCGGCCGTCGCGCAGCAGGCGGCGCCCAGTGGGGCCTGCCTCCACGCTCCAGGGCGGCTGCACGGCGCGCTGCACGGCGCGTGCGGGCCAGAAGGCCAGCTGCAGGTCGCTGAGCACCTGCTCGGGCGCGAGCTGCGCGGGCCAGTGGCGCGAGAGCTGCTTGTCCCACTGCCAGCCGTCCCACACCAGGGTACCCATGCCCTGCCCCATCACGAAGAAGGCCAGGCGCACGGCCTCGGCATCCACTTCGAGCAGGGCTTCGAGCTGCTGCGCGGGCCGGCCGGGCACCTCCACGGTGAGGCGCTGCTGCACGGCGACCTCGCAGCGCAGGGCTGCGGGTGCCAGGGCCAGCAAAGGGCTGCGCGCGGCATCAGGGGCGCCCGGCGATGCACAGCCTGCGAGCAGCAGGGCACACACTGCGGCGGCCAGACCCCCAGGAATTCGCACGGGGTTCATGCAGGCACAGCCCCCTGGCCTGGCGCCTGCCGCTGCTGCCGGCACACCTCGCCCAGCACCTGCAGACGGCGCTGCGGCTCGGCGACATAGGGGTTCTTTGCGTCCCAGGCGTAGCCGGCGAGGATGGAGGAAATCATGCGCCGGATCTCGGGGTTGCTGTGCTGCTCGTGGAAGATCACGTCCTGAAAGCCCCCGTCGTACCAGCCCTGCACGAAGGCGCGAAAGGTGTTCACCCCTGCCTGCAGCGGCACGGCATAGTCCTGCTGCCAGTCCACCGCCTCGCCGCGCCAGGCACGCGCGATGCAGCGCGCGGCCAGGCTGGCCGAGGTGACGGCGATGGTCACGCCGCTGGAGAACACCGGGTCCAGAAACTCGCCCGCGTTGCCCAGCAGCGCAAAGCCCTTGCCCCACAGCGCGGTGACGTTGGCTGCATAGCCGGTGATGGAGCGGCCCGGCGTGTCCCACACGGCGTTGCGCAGCACGTGGGCCAGGCTCGGCGTCTCGGCAATGATGGCGCGCAGGCGCTCGACCTCGCTGCCCTCATACCGCGCCAGGAACTCGGGTGTGGCCACCACGCCCTGCGAGCAGCGACCGCCGGAAAACGGGATGGTCCAGAACCAGACCTCGTGGTGCACCGGGTGCACCGTGATCAAAATCTTGCTGCGGTCCATGTCGCCATGGGCGATGCCGTCTTCGATGTGGGTGAACAGCGCCCCGCGCACGGGGAAGTCCGACGGTCGCTCCAGCTGCAGCAGGCGCGGCAGGATGCGCGCGAAGCCGCTCGCGTCCAGAAGGAATCGCGCCTGCACCGTGTACTCCTCGCCCTCGGGCGAGGTGACCGACACCTCGGGCTGCTCGCCCGACACGTCCACGGCGGTCACCGTGTGGCGGTAGCGCACCTCGGCACCGGCCTTGGCGGCGGCATCGGCCAGCACCTTGTCGAAGTCGCCGCGCTGCACCTGGTAGGTGGTGCCCCAGCCGGGCGAGAACTTGTCGCGAAAATCGAAGTCGGTGCGCAGGTCGCCCTTGGCGAAGGCCGCGCCGTTCTTGTACTGGAAGCCCGCCTCCACCACGTCCTGCAGCATGCCGGCCTCTTCGATATAGGCCATGCTTTGCGGCAGCAGGCTCTCGCCGATGGAAAAGCGCGGAAACGTCTCCTTTTCGAGCACCAGCACCTGGCGGCCCTGCTTGCGCAGCAGGCCGGCAGCCACGGCGCCCGAGGGGCCCGCGCCCACGATCAGCACCTCGGTCTGTTCCAGTCGGCGTTGTTGCATCAATGTTCCTTGTTGTCCGTGGCACTGCGAAACAGCGGTGCCAGCACCAGCACCAGCGGCAGGCCCAGCATGAGGGTGAGGCCAAAGGCCTTGAGTGCCGGCGTGGCCGACAGGCCCAGCAGCCCGAACGACAGCCAGGTGCTGCCCGCGCCGATGACCACCGCCAGCCAAGCATGGGGGTCGTCCTCGTGCTCTTGCAGGAAGATACCGTAGTCGATGCCCACGCCCAGCAGCAGCATCAGCGCCAGCACGTTGAACAGCTGCCAGGGCGCGCCAAAGGCGGTGAGCACGCCCACCACCACCAGGCTGGCCAGCACGGTGGGCATCCAGGCGCGCCAGGCCTTGCGGCCAAAGCGCAGCCACAGGGCGGCCAGCACCAGCACATGGCCCAGCAGCAGCAGCTCGGTCATGGAGATGCGGTAGCGCTGCAGCAGGGCGGATATCTCGGCCGGCTTGTCGACCCAGGCCACGCCTTCGAGGCCCTCGGCAGCGCCGGCCAGCGCGGGCAGCGATGCGAGGTCCCTCACGCCGCGCAGCATCAGCAGGCTGCGGTAGCTGCCGTCGCGCTCGCCCAGCCACAGCGGCCGCGCGGCGGCCGAGATGGGTTGCGCCAGCCAGGCCTGCACGGTGATGGGCGCGGGCGGCGGCATGGCGGGCCGGGCAAAGCTTTCGCCGAGCTCGGCGTTCACGCCCTTGAACACGGCCTCTTGTGCGCGGGCCACCAGCTCTCCATCGCTGTCCTGGCGCCGGGCCGAGGGCACCCAGTCGGACACGCCGCTGTAGCCCACCAGCAGTTGGCGCGCCACCAGCGCGTCGAGCCGGTCCTTGAGTTCTTCTTCGCGCTGCAGCACCTGCTCGGGCGAGTTGCCCTGCACCAGGTAGAACTGCGCGGGGCTGGGCAGGCCCAGGATCTCGCCCACCTGGCGCTGCTGGGCCACGAGCGGGGTGGATGCGTTCTGCAGCTGGCGCACGTCGTCCTGCGCACGCAGGCCGCCCAGCAGCCACAGGAGCAGCGCCATGGCCACGCACACCGCCACCGAGCCGGGCAGCGCATGGCGCCAGCGCGGCCAGGCCATCAGCGTCTGGCCAATGCGCTGGGCCACCGGGCTGTGCGGCATGGTGCCGCGGTCAAGCCAGGGGAACCAGCAGACCACGGTGAGCATGGCCGCCGTGAGCCCCACCACCGAGAACACCGCCATCTGCCGCAGGCCCGGGAAGGCCGCCGCGCCCAGCGCCAGGTAGGCGATGGCGCTGGTGCCCAGGGCCAGCCACAGCGCCGGCATCAGGCCGCGCATCAGCCCATGCGGGCTGCGCCCGGGCGCGCCCTGGCGGCTGGCGAAGTAGTGGATGCCATAGTCTTCCGCCACGCCCACCAGGCTGGCGCCGAACACCAGGGTCAAGAGGTGCACCTGCCCGAAGAACAGCGCCGTGACCGACAGCGCCACCGCGCAGCCCACCAGCAGCGACACGCCCACCAGCGCCACCGGCCGCAACGAGCGAAACGCCAGCCAGGCCAGCAGCAGCACGCCGGCCAGCGAGCCCCAGCCGATGGTGTTGATCTCCCAATTGGCCTGCACCGCGGCCGCCTCGGCATGCAGGGGCACGCCGGCGGTGAGCATGCGGGCATCCGGCCACTTCGCGCGCACCTGGGCCAGCGCAGTTTGCAGGGCGCCATCGAGCAGGGGCTCGCCGGACAGGCGAAAGGCCGAGCCCTCCAGCGTGAACTGCAGCACGGCCCATTGCTGGCCGTCGGCCGCCACCCACAGCTCACCATCGCGCGGGCGGGCCTGGCTTTGCGCGCCGCGCGCGGCCCACCACTGGGTCCACAGGCCCAGGGGGTCGCTCACCCAGTCGGACAGACGGGCCTGCACGGCGGGCTGGTACAGGTCCTGCAGCGCCTTTTGCACCAGCGCGGCATCGGGCGTGCCGGCCAGCATGGCGCGCTGCGCGGGCGTGAGCAGGCGCTCGCGCCAGGGCTGGTAGAAGCCGAGCGCGGCCTCCATGGAGGTCTTTTGCGCGATGGGGTCCTCGCGCAGGCGCGCACCGGCCCCGGTGGCCAGGGACTGGCGCAACACCTGCACCGCGGCGCGCGAATCGGCCCACTCGCCCGCCCCCAGCAGCACCACCACCTGGCGCGACATCTGGCCCACCAGTTGCTCGGTGGCGAGGGCCATATCGGGTGCCTGCTCGTTCACGGGCAGCAAGGCCATCACGTCGGTGTCGATGCCGTCGTGCTTCCAGAACTGCCACTGGTGCACGCCCACGGCGATGAGCACCAGCAGCCAGGCCAGCGCGGCCGTGCGCCAGAGCCAGCCGGGGGGGGCGTCCGCCGCCGGGGTGTGCGCCGTCATTCGAACTGCGCCGCGTCCTGCGGGCGCAGCGCGTTCTCGGCCACGGGCGTGAGGATGCGGATCAGGCTGCTGTCACCGCGTGCCTCCTGCAGCTTGACCTCCTGCACGAACTGGTTGCCCTGCAGCTCCACGGCGGCAAGCCACTGGGCCAGCGTGGGGTCGCGCGGCACCAGGTGCAGCGACCAGCCCTTGGCGGCCACCTGCCCCGTCACCTCGAAGTGCTGGGCAAGCTCAGTCAGGTTGGCCGACATGACGGCGAACAGCATGGCGTTGACGGTGCGCAGCACGGGCTCGTCCTGCGCGCGCATCTGCGTGGTGAGCTTGCCGTCGCTGCCGCGCGACTGCAGGCTGTCGGGCCGCACCACCAGGGTCGACTCGAAGGGCTTGAGCACATGCCAGACGATGCCCTTGCCGCGCGCCACGACGAAGTCGCCACTGGAGCGCAGCGGCTGCTTGAAGCCCTTGACGGTTTTGAGCTGCTCAAAGCCGCCGCGCACCACGGGTGCGTCGTGCACGCGCTGGCGCACCTGGGCCAGCAGGTCCTGCGCAGCAGGCGTCGCCGGCGCCGGTGGTGCCGTCTGGGCCAGCGACGACAGCGCCAGGGCGCACAGTGCGGCCCCCAGCACGGTTCTTTTTGTCCAGGCGATGGCGCTCATGGCGCCACCCCCAGCCGCTGCCACAGCACCGGCGGGCAGACGAAACACATGGCACGGGTCTGCATGTCCACCGCCACCTGGATGGTGTGGGCGCTGTTGACCTTCTGGCCCGTGGCGGCGTCGCTGATCAGGTAGTCGATGCGCAGGCGGTTTTCCCATTCGGTGATGGTGGCGCGCACCTTGAGCACCTGGCCAAAGGTGGCCGGGCGCACGTACTTGAGGCGCATGTCCACCACGGGCCAGCCGTAACCCGATTCGCGCATGCGCGGGTAGTCGTAGTCGAATTGGGCCAGCAGCGCGCTGCGCGCCAGTTCGAGAAAGCGCACGTAGTGGCCGTGGTAGACGATCTCCATCACGTCGATGTCGTAGAACGCGGGGGTGATCTCGATCTCATGGCTGAGCCGCTCGCGTGAGGCCAGCTCTTTCTCAGTGGACATGCGTCAGCCTCCGGGCGGGCGTGAAAAATGGGGTCATGCAGGCAATCATGCAGCGGGGACCGGGCGCGCGGGCGCGGCCTGATCCCAGAAGGGGAAAAAATTGAACCAGTCGTAGGGCGCCTTGCGCAGCATGCGTTCGAGCTGCTGGGCGAACAGGCCCGCATACTCGGCCAACGCCTGCTCGCGCCGGGCACGCGGCAGCAGCACGCGCTCGGCCAGCGGCACGAATTCGACCGCGTAGCCTGCGCCATCGTGCACGCAGCCCATGAAGTACAGCGGGCATTCGAGCACCGAGGCCAGCACATAGGGACCGCAGGGAAACGGCGCCTGGTGCCCGAGGAAGGTGGCATGCGTGACGCGGCCCTCGCGCACGGGCACGCGGTCGCCGGCAATGGCAATGAGCTCGCCGCGGGCCACGCGCTCGCCGAGCATCATGGCCGTGGCGGCGTTGAACTCGGTCACCTGCAGCAGCTGCACGCCGCTGTCGGGCGCCAGGCGCTGCAGCACGCGGTTGAAGCGCTCCGCATGGGCCGTGTGCACCAGAATGCTCAAGCGCAAGCCCGAGTGCCGCTCGGCAATGGCCCGGCACAGCTCGATGCAGCCCATGTGCGCGGTGACCACCACGGCGCCCCGGCCCTGCTGCTGGAGCAGCGCACTGAACTGCTCGCGCCCGGTGAAGGCCACGCGGTCGAAGCGGTAGCGCCCGGTGAGGGCCAGCAGCTTGTCGAGAATCACCTCTGCAAACATGCGAAAGTGCCGCTGGCTCTGGCGCCAGCCCGGCATGTGGGGCCACAGGCTGTGGGCCGCCTGCATGCGCTGCAGGTACTGCAGCGATGAGCGGCGCGCCACCGGGCTGGCCAGCCAGTAGTAGGCGACGATGGGGTACAGGCACAGCAGAAACGGCCAGCGCCCGAGGAACCGGTGCACCTGGTACAGCAGCCACATGCCGGCGACGAAGGTGTTCTCGCCCATCTGCGCCCAGTGCGGCGCTTCGGCCGCTGCGGCAGCAGTTTTGGCGTCGGGCGCCGGTGCCGTCATGCCGCGTGCCCGGTACGGCGCCGCCCCACGAGCTTGCGCGCCAGCAGCAGGGGGCTGCGCAGCAGCATGCCGCCGAACAGCCGCGTGTGCATGCCCGAGATGAGCACGTTGTCGCGCCACACGCGAAAGTGCGAGAGCCCGTCCTCCGGGTAGGTCACGGCCGTGCGCTGGGTGACGAAGGGCACGCCCTTCCAGTGCATGCGCACGAGGATCTCGGTGTCGAACTCCATGTGTTTGCCGATGCGCGCGCCGTCCATCACGCCGATGGCCTCGCGCAGCGGGTAGACGCGAAAGCCGCACATCGAATCCTCGATGTCCAGCGACAAGGTGTTGATCCACACCCACACATGCGTGGCATAGCGGCCGTACAGGCGCGCCTTGGGCACGCTGGCGTCGTAGCGCGGCGCGCCGCAGACCATGGTGCCGGGCTGCGCGCGGGCCAGCGCGATGAAGGCGGGGATGTCGGCCACGGCGTGCTGGCCGTCGGCGTCGATCTGCAGCGCATGGCTGTGGCCCGCCGCCAGCGCATGGCGCATGCCGGTCATCACGGCGCCGCCCTTGCCCTGGTTCTGTGGCAGGCGCAGCAAGGTGACCTGTGCGCCGTGCTGCACGGCCAGCGCGTCGAGCACGGCGGCGCAGCCGGGCTCGGAGCCGTCGTCGACCAGGATGCAGTGCAGGCCCGCACCGAGCACGCCCTGCACCATGCGGGCGATGGTGGTGGGGTGGTTGTAGACGGGAATGATGGCCACGGGGTTGAATGCGGCGTGCGTCATGCAGCACCTCCCTGCACCAGGCGGCCACTGGCGTGCGGGCCCCGGTGGGAGGTCAGCGAAAACTGCAGCTGGCCCTTGTCGGGCACCCATTGCAGCTGCACCTGCACGCTGGTGCCGGGCAGGATGGGCTGCTGGAACTTGACCACCTCGGCCCGCATGAAGGCCGCCGGGATGCCGAAGGCCTGCGTGCCCAGGGTCGCCACCCAGTGCAGCTGCGCCACGCCAGGCACGATGGGCGCGCCGGGGAAATGCCCGTCGAGCACGCGCAGCCCGGGGTCGACCTGCAGCGTGGCCGTGGCCCGCAGGTCGCCGCGTTCGGTCCACAGCGGCTGCGGCATGAGCGGGCGAAACAGCGCCAGCAGGTCGTGCTGCGTGGTCTTGCCCTGCGCGTTCTGCGGCATGCGCAGCACGTAGCGCCAGCTGCGCGGCAGGGCCACGCGGTCCACGCAAGGCTCGAGCAGCGCGCGCAGCGCAGCGCCCAGAGCGCGGCGGCCCTGCTGCTGCAGCGCCAGCCAGCCGGCGTCGCTGAGCGCCAGCACCATGCCCACGCGGTCGGCAGCGGGCGGCGCTTCGAGCACCACGGCCCGGGCCGCGGCCACCCAGTCGCTGGCGAGCAGCGCGTTTTCCATGGCGGTCAGCGAGATGCGCTTTTCGGCGATTTTCACGATGCGGTCTGCCCGGCCCTGCAGCACGAAGCCGGCGCCGCCGTCCTGCGGCAGCGCGCGGTCGGCGGTCTCCCACCAGGCATCGGCATCGGGCAGGTGACCCGAGCGCACCGAGAGGCAGCCGCTGTCGGCCAGGCGCACCTGCACGCCCGGCAGGGGCTGCCAGGCATCGCCCTGCTCTGCCCTGCGCCGCCAGGCGATGCCGCCGGTTTCGGAGCTGCCGAAGACTTCGGTGGGCGAATGGCCGAGCAATGCCAGGCAATGCGCCGAGGCCTCGGGCGGCAGGGGGCCGCCCGATGAAAAGATGCCGCGCAGGCCCTGGGATGCGGCCGCCCAGTCGAGCGCATCCGGCAGGCGGCTGAGCATGGCGGGGCTGGAGATCAACACCGCAGGCCCGGGCTGCGACAGCTGCGCCACCAGCTCTTCGGGGTAGCGCAGGAACCCGGTGCCCAGGTGCCGGCCAGCCGCCAGAGGCCACAGCACGCGGAACAGCAGGCCGTAGATGTGCTGGTGCGACACGGTGGCCAGCGTGCGCAGGCCGGGCGCTTGCGCCATGGGGCCGAACACCGCCTGCAGCGCGTGCACCTCGGCATCGAGCTGCGACAGCTGCTTGACGATGCGCTCGGGCACGCCTGTGGAGCCCGAGGTGAACAGCACCACCCGCGCATCGCACAGGGACAGGGGCTGCAGCACCACGGCCGGGGCCCCGGCTTCGTCGGGCTGCAAGGCACCGGGCAGCAGGCCTGCGGTGGCCTGCACCTGGGGCAGCAGGTGCGCCAGCGTGTGCGGCTGCAGGTCGCTGGCCAGCACCGGCGTCTTGCCCGCATGCCAGGCGCCCCAGAGGGCAGCGGCAAAGGCCAGTGGGTCGTCGAAATACAGGCCCACTTCGGTGCCCTGCACCTGCTGGAAGGCGGCGCACCAGGCCTGCACGGACAGCACCCAGTCGGCGTGCTGCACCGTACGACCGCCGATAGCCGCCACCGCATGCACGGCGGCACGTGCCTGCGGCAGGGCCACTTCAGACAGCGCTGTAAATGCTTTCACTTTGCTCGATTCCTGGATTCTTGGAGTTGTTGGACAGGGACGGGAAATTCAAAATCAGGCCAGCGCGCCGCGGCGCTTGACCCACTGGCGCACACACCACTCGGTGCCCATCAGGCAGCCCATCAGCACATAGGCGATGAGCCCGTTGTACAGCGCCCAGGTGGCATCGCTGCTGAAGGCGGCGGTGTAGGCCGCCGCCGCGCCGTTGGCCACAAAGAACACGCACCACACGGCCGTCACCTTGCGGGTGTAGCGTACCCCGGCTGCGGGCAGGTCGGGCTCGGTCAGCCGGGCCAGGCGCTCGACCACCGTGGGCGGGTGGCGCAGGCTGACCAGAAACACCACCAGCAGCACGGCGTTGACCAGCACCGGGTAGAGCTTGACGGCCAGCGCATCGCCCTGCCACCAGGCGGCCAGCGCCAGCACCGCCGCGCCCGAGGCCACGGCCCACCAGAAGCGCTGGCGCGTGACCAGGGCGCGCAGCACGGCCAGCGCCACGAGCAGCACGGCCAGCCACTGCGGCGCCACGTGGCCCATGGCCAGGTACACGCCCAGCGGGTACAGCACCGTCAGCACCACCAGCACGGCGGTCACGATCTTGTGCATGGCGGGCAGGTTGCCGAACCGTCTCAGGAAGCGGGGGCGGCGTCGTTCACCAGCCGGTGCAGCGCGTCGACCACGTCCTGCACGGTGCGCACCGACTTGAAGGCGTCGGCGTTCAGGCGCTTGCCCACCCAGGGCTTGAGCTGCACGATCAGGTCCACAGCGTCGATGCTGTCAATGTCCAGGTCATCGTACAGGCGGGCCTCGGGGGTGATGCGGGCGGCGTCGATTTCAAACGTCTCGCGCAGGATGGCGGCGATGCGTTCGTAGATGGCTTCTTTGTTCATGTTGGATTTTTCCGTGAATGCCGCCCGGTTCAGTGCGTGCGGTTGGCGGCCACGAAGGCGGCCAGCGCCTGCACGCTGCCAAAGTGCTTGCGCGTCTGCTCCGAGTCGGCCGACATGCTCAGGCCATAGCGCTTTTGCAGGGCCAGGCCGAGCTCCAGCGCGTCGATCGAATCCAGGCCCAGGCCTTCGACGAACAGCGGCTCTGCGGGGTCGATGTCCTCGGGCGCGATGTCTTCGAGCGCCAGGCTGGAGATGATGATTTCTTTGATTTCTTGCTCAAGTTGAAGCACGGGCAGGTCCCCTGAATAGTTGTACGGACAGGTGCTCGGTCACATGGCGCGCGGCCAGCGTTTCGCTGGCAGCCGAGTCACAGAATTCTTGCACCGCGATGTCGGGCTGCACCTGGATGGTGAAGTGCGGCTTGCGCACGGGCACCTTCCACCACGGCGTGCCCTTGGTCAGCATGGGCAGGCTGCTGTGGATGTGCACGGGCGTGATGTCGATGCGCCCGCGCACCGCCACATGGGCGGCACCGCGCTGCAGCCGATTGGCGCCCTGCAGCGGCGTGCGCGTGCCTTCGGGAAAGATGATGAGGTTGTTGCCGTCCTTGAGCGAGCGCACGCAGTCTTCCAGCAGCCCCGCGCCATCGCCGTTGGTGATGAAGCCCGCCGCCCGGATGGGGCCGCGCGTGAAGGGGTTGCTCGCCAGCGCCGCCTTGACGATGCAGTCCGCATGGCGCACGAAGGAGATCAGGAACACCACGTCGATCAGCGAGGGGTGGTTGGCCAGGATCAACAGGCCCCGGCGATTCAGGCGCTCGGCGCCATGCACCTCATAGGAGATCACACCCACCCAGTCCATCAGCCCCACGAAGCCGCGAAAGCAGTAGTGGATGATGGTCTGCGACAGCTGCTGCTGGCGCGCGGCACCGCGCACAAAGAGCATGGCCACGGGGCACACCACGATACCCAGCACGATGCCGCCCAGGCCGAACACGGAAAAGCAGAACCCTGTGGCCACGATGCGCCAGGCGCGGTTGATCACTTCAAGCATGCACGCGCTCCCACATCCATCGGCCCGAGGCATGGCCACGCACCAGGCTTTGCCGCTCGCCCTGCAGCAGAAAATGCAGCGCATCGAGCCCGTGCGGCAAGGCGCCCGCCTGGCCTTCGCCCTGCGGCGCGTCGTCGTCGAGCGCCTGCAGCACGAAACCTGCTTCGCCCGCCTGCAGGGGCGCCAGCAACGCGGCCCAGGCGTATTCGGCTGCGGGCTCATCGTGGAAGGCCGCGTAGTCGGGCGGCAGCACCTCGTCGTAGCAGACCAGCAGCACCCCGGCCGCACCCGGAGGTGCATCGCTGAGCAGGCCCAGGGCTTCGACCACACCGGCCTCGGGCGCGCAGTGCGAGGAGGCAACGCAGACCGCGTTGGCGCGCATGCCGCGCAAAATGGAATGCTGGGCCCCTACGGCGTTGTGCACCGACAGGCCGAAGGCGGTGGGCGACAGGGGTTCATCCAGGGCCTGGGTGCGCAGCAGCGCCAGCGCCTTGTCGGCATCGCCATAGCGCGAGGCCCAGACCACGGGGATGTCGGCGCCGTCTGCGGGCGGCAGCACGGTGTCGGCTACGGCAACGGCCATCTTCGCCAGGTGGCCCAGGCGGCGGCGCGACATGGCGGGCACGTGGGGCAGCTCGACCGCCGTGTCCCCCACGGGGCACACCGGGGCCTTGGCCCATTGCAGCCATTGCTCCTGACTTTGCAGGCCCGGTGCTATCGCAGCCCACGCCCGAACGGCGAACGCAGCGCGCACGGCCCTCTCCTGATTTCATTGGTTAGCGTGTGCACGGCGCACACGGTTCGATTATCTCAGAAAGGCCCTTTGGGGCGACAGTTTTACCGTTACAAAAGAGCACAAATACCCACCCCAGTGCGGGTTGCGCGTGCTGGCGCAACGGTTTAGGGGTTAGTACCCACCCGTTCGGGTGGGATCCGCTTCGTTGCATACAGGCGACAGGGCGCCACCCCCACCCCTACCCTGCCCCCACTGTGTCTTACTCCTCGAACCCGAACCCCACCGCCGACACCCCGGCCGCGCTGGCCCGGGCCACCAGGTACTGGCCCGGCCCGACCACGATGGCCGTGCGCTCGAGCACGCCCGAGGGCGGCAGGTACACGTCGTATTCGATCCACTCCGCATCGGTGGGTGTGGCTGCGGCGGCCAGCGCCACCCGGGCCAGCACGGCCCAGGTGTTGCGGTTGACCAGCGACAGCGTGAGCGTGCCGGTCAGCGTGGCTGGCTGGTAGAGGGTGGTGGCCGTGGCCGCAGCCAGGTCCAGTGCAAAAAGACGTCCGTTGGCCATGTCGATCACGCTCCTGAAAGAAAGAAAACCTTGCTGCGCGACTGCACCGGCGCCCACTGGTGCACGCCGGCAACCACGAACAGCGCCAGCGGCCGGGCCTGCACCGGCGACACGGGCAGGCCGATGGCCCCGCCCGCCTGGGCGCTGACCCAGGCCTGCACCCAGTTCGTACTGGCCAGGGCCTGGCTGTTGTCGCCCGGCGGCACAGGCGTGGCGGCGGTGACGGTGCCAGTCACCGTGACGTTGCCCGTGACGGACTGGTCTCCCGCCAGCGCATTGCCGCCGGCCAGGTTGGCCTTGGTGGCCAGGCCGGTGGCGAGCTGGCCGGTTTGGCCGGCCACGCCGTCGAAGCCCAGTTCGACGCGCTGGAACTCGTCCTTGAGGACCTGCTCGTCCACGCGCTGGCCGGGCAGCGGGTTGAAGACGCGGTGGTAAAAGGAGTTGGCCATGGGTGTGGTTCCTTTGGTTGGCTATCGGTCCAGGCGCCGCGGCGTGTACACCACCGACACGCTCTGCAGCGTGTGCGGCAGCTCGTCGCGCGCGGTGCTCACGATGTTCAGGCTGAGGTCGGTGCCCACGCCGTCCAGCCGCACCTTGGAGAGCACGTTGGCCGGCACGCTGTAGTAGCTCTGGCCGTAGTTGCTCACGCTGTAATAGGCGCCGCCGGCGTTCTGCAGCACGTTGACCACGTCGGTCAGGCCCACCTCGGGCTTGCCCAGGCTGTACTCGCCCTGCACCAGCAGGCGGCAGGCGCTGCGGTTCTTGCTCTCCAGGTCCACGCGGCGAAAGCGTTTTTTCTCCATCGGGCTCTTGGTGTGGTTGAAGGCCAGGCGCAGGTAGGCCTGGATCTGCGCGCCGTCGAAGCTGCGGCCCCGGTCGGCCTCGTAGACAAAGCCGTCGTCGCTGCCGAAGAAGTTGCGCGGCTCGCCGCCGACCACCGCATCGCAGGTGCAGCGCACCGTGCGGCCATAGTCGATGGGCATGAAGGCCAGCGCGCTGCCGCCGTCGGCCGTGGGGATGGGCGTCACGCTCAGGCTCTCGCCCGTAGCGAAGAACAGGCGCATGCGCTTGTCGGCCCGGTTGACCACCGAGGCCGTGACCTGCCGCGCCTTGAGCAGCCGCTGGATGCGCGAGGACAGCGGCAGCCGCTCGAAGTTGCCGAAGGCCTGCGTGGCGCTGACCACGGCCACGCCCAGCGTGTCGAACACCAGCACACGGCCCAGGTTCTGCACGCTGCCGCGCTGGGCGCCCACGTCGTCGGCAAAGTTCACGAAGCGCCAGTCGGCGCTGCTGCTGCCGTACAGCACCCAGGTGCGCTCGGCGGCAAACACCATGAGTGCGCCGCCCTCGGCGTCCGACGGCAACACCTGGAAGCCCGTGACCACGTCGCCGGCCGCGATCTCGGCGGCGCCCACCACGGCGGACCAGCGGCAGGGGTCGCCCACGGCACTGTGCTGCACCGAGCCCTCGAAGCTGAAGAACAAATGGTTCTTGTGCGCCACGCAGTGCACCGGCTTGTCCACCCCCATGCCGGTGGCCAGGGGCACCAGCACCTCGCCGTCGAACTCGAAGCCCCGGTTCACGCCATCGGCGCCGTAGATGCGCTGCTGCCCGGCGCGGCCGTTGAAGTTGTAGACCACGGCATCGAGCCGGCCGCCAGGCAACTGGGTGATGGCCGTCTCGGCGCCGCTGGCGGTGGCGGCCACGCCGGCCGTGAAGGCGCCCGCGGTGAACGGCCCGCCCGAAGGCGCCGTGACGATGAAGCGCCCCTTGGCCGTGCCGGCTGCCCAGGTGCCCGACTCGACCACCACGCGCTTGACCATCGCGGACACGGCCCCCTTGGTGATGTTGGCGCCCACGGCCGGCTCTGCCCCGCTGCCGCCGGTGAAGGCTAGCTCGTGGTGATGGAACACCGGCATCCAGCCGGTGGCCGAGCTTTTGTAGATGCTGCAGGCCGTGGCGGCCACGTTGTCGCGCCAGGCGTAGACCGTGCCATTCAATACGGCAATGCCCCGCAGCGGCCCCGCCCCCGGCACGGCGCCAATGGCCGCGCGGTAGTGGTCGGCCGCCAGCGCCGCAAAGGCGTTGTCGTCAAAGCCGTCGATGTCCGAGGCATCGCCGTCGAACACACCCACAGCGCTGCCTGCCACCGTGAGCACCTCGCCCACGGCGAATGCGCCCGTGAGCTTTGTCACCACCATCTGCGCCGCATTGCGCAGCGCCAGCACCAGGGCCGTGGCACCCGAGGTGGCACCCGCCACCGTCTGCCCCACGGCCACGCCCGTGAAGGCGGTGGCGGCGCGCAGGCACTTGAAGGCCGCATCGCTGGGCCGGGGCCGGCCGTCAAAGCGTTCGTAGCCGCCGATGCGCTCATAGCCCTCCAGGGCCGAGCTTTCGTAGTTGATCGCCCCCGTCACCATGCCGGGGCGCAGGGTGAGCTGGGCCGACTCGGCATCGAGCCCGCCCGCGAGTGGGAAGTACTGGGTCTTGAGCGCAGGCATGCGCATCTCGCCGGTCATGCCAAGGGCCTCGCACCGAAGCCGGGCCTGGGCAGCTGCGACTGCGCCAGCGCCGAGAAGCCCATGCTGTAGTTCTGCTCGGCACGCTGGTAGACCTCGCTGGCCGCGTCGAAGCCGCCGTACTCGCGCAGCGCGCGCCAGCCGATGAGGTTGTGAAAGCGCGCCGGCAGGGCCGGCTCGTCGGCGTCGAGCACCATGTCCACCACGTCCTTCACATAGGCCGCGCGCACCATGTGCGCCGCGTCGGGCGTGGGACCCACCAGTAGCTCGCCGCCGGGCGCGATGCTCCAGCACTGCAGCGCGCCCGGCGCATGCACACCCACCAGAAAGCGCTGGCGGAACGCCTCGTAGTCGAGCCAGGCCAGCGCATGCTCGTTCACCTGCCCGTCGGCCACGCGCCAGGCGCTGGGGCGGTAGCCGTCGGCTGCAGGCTTCCAGGCGGCAAAGTCGGCCAGGGCAAAGCCCGGGGCAGCGGCTTCGGGCACCATCAGCATGGCACCGGCAGCCACCTGGCCCAGCGCCTCGCCGCGGCGAAACAGCCAGGACTCGTGCGCCAGCGCGATGTCGCGCCAGGCCCAGTTCACCCACTCGAACACGCGGGCATCGTCGCCGCTGGCCGTGGTGGCCGATGCCGGCGGGCCACCCGACAAGCCGCTCTCGCGCTTGACGGCCCGGGCCAGTTGCAAAAAGTTCATGGTGCGCGCCCTCCCCGCTCAGCTTTTGCGCTGCAGGGGAAAGCGGGGCTTTTCGACCCAGCGCATCCTGTCGATGTTTTCGGGCTCTTCCGGGTCGGCCTCGCGCACCGTGTAGGCCAGGCCTTCGATGTGGTCGGCCATCTCCACCGGCACGCGCACCCAGCGCTCGCGCTGGATCTGGATCTGGTAGTTGTTGAGCCCGAAGAACGGCTGCTGCGGCTCGTGCAGCTCGCCCTTGAAGAGCTTGATCTCGCAGGTCTGGCCCGAGAAGCCGTGCTGCTGCACGGCGACGTCGATGTCGGTGTCGGTGCCAGCGGTGGGTTCGGCCAATGCGGCGGCCTTGGGTTGTGCTTTTGCCATGGGGGTGTTCCTTCCAAAGAAGGGGCCGGCAGCGTGCCGGCCCGGGGGTTGCTATGCCAGGGTCAGGCGGACACGCCGTGCTCGATGCGGGTCATCCAGGCGTCGTTCAGGATCGCCGCCGCCGACCACATCTTGAAAGCCACATGCCCGCGCTGGCCCATGGGGTCGCTGTCGCTGGGCTTGGGGTTGACCACGATGGGCGTGAGGCCCGAGCCCGATGCCGACAGGTTCACCGTGGCATAGGCCTCCTTGCCGACGATGACCGACTGGTACACGTCCACGGCCGTGCCGCCCAGCATGCCGTTCAGCGTGGCATTGCCGGCGTTGACCAGCGGCGCGTACAGCGTGGACGAGACGAAGCGGATGTTCTCGAACGAGCCGATCTCGTTCTCGCACAGCGGCTTGAAGGTGCCATAGTTCTGGATGCGCGTGTAGCCGGCTGGGAAGAACGCGGGGTTCTGCAGGTCCATCTCCACGTTGGGGTGCACGAAGCACACGTAGCACGGCGGGATGGGCAGCGTGCCCACGCCGTCGGTGGCGTTGAGCACGGTGGTCAGCGCCCGCGCATCCTGCGCCTTGAGCTGGCGGATGGCGCGGCGCGCCACGTTGGCCGTCATGGTCGTGTTCACCGTGTTGCGCGCCACGCCGTTGGCGTACAGCACCTGCGTGCCGGCCTTGATGGTGTTGTACAGGATCAGCTCCTGCGTCTGGCCCGCGGTCTCGCCCAGCGAGGCGCTCAGTTCGCTGAGCACCGGGTCTTCGTGCGTGTCGGCAATCACGTCGGTGATCTGCACGCGCTGGCCATACTGTTCCAGGTTGGCCGACACGTCGGTGCTGGTGATGTTGCCCTGCACGGGCGTCACGCCCTCGGTCAGCGGCGTGGTGGTGGGCGCCAGGCGGCCATAGCGGCGCCACTTGACCACCTTGGTCTTGCCCTTGGGCACGGCAGTCACCACGGCAAACTTGGCCATGTTCAGAGAGGGCTGGGCACGCTCCAGCATCTTGTCCACCGCATAGGCGGCGGTACGGGGGGTGATGTCACCGTAAACGGTCATATCGATTGCTCCTCATCGGGAAAATTGGGTACGGGTGTCCAGGCGCTGCGGGTGGCCGCAGCGCCCGTCTATGGAGCGCGTGGGGGCGCCGGGCCTTGCGTCAGCCGGCGCGCGTCAGGCGCTGGCGCCGAAAGAAGTCCAGCGACGCCTCGAAGTCGTCCTCAGGGGGCAGCCCGCCCTTGGCGCCGCTGGCGCGCGAAGGCAGGCCCGCCGCCGACTGCAGCCGCGCGGCATTGGCGCTGGCGCGCTGGGCGGCCGGCTGCTGGGGGTAGTGGGCAATGGGCGCACGGCCCGCGCGGCGCAGGTGCGCGTCGTAGGCGTCCATCACCGCGATGGCCTCGCCCGGGTCCTGCCCCTGGTAGAAGGCCGCCTGAATGGGCTGTGGCTGGGTGTGGATCCAGGCGCTGAAGTCCGTGCTGCGCACCACCTCCACGGCATTCGGGTAAGTGGATTGGAAGGTCTGCATCGCGGCCTCGTAGGCGGCGCTGCGTTGCTCCTGCGCGCGCTGCTCCTGCTCGGCGCGCAGGCCGTGCAGCGGCTCGACCATGCGGGCGGCGGTCTGCTCGGCCACCGTCGCGGCCTGCGCATCCACGGCCTGCAGGGCCTGCTGCACGGCGCCCACCAGCCCATGCAGCTCGGGGAACTGCTGCACCTTCTGGGACAGCTCGGCCAGCCGGGCTGCGGCAGCGGATCCATCCGCGGCAGCGCCCGGCGCGGCCTTGCCGCCACTGCCCTTGAGCTGGGCGTTCTCCTGCAGCAGGCGGTCGCGCTCGGCCCGCGCCTGGTTCAGGTAGCGGTTGAGCTGGCCCACGCGGCCCATCTCGCTGCGCGCCTTGTGCAGCTCTTCCTGCGTGCGGCGCAGCAGCTCGGCGGGGTCGGGGTTGCCGGCCCTTTCGGTGTGCTGCGCGGCGCTGGATGCAGGTGCGCGCGCACGGGTCTGCGCTGCATCGGTGCCTGAGGCTTCGGCGCCCATCGCCGCTGCTGCGGGCAAGTCCCCATCGGGGCCTGCCGGCATGGCGGAGGTGGGCACCTGTGCGTCACCACCCGTTTCCACACGCTCCTGGCGCAGCGCATCCAGCGCCTGCGCCATCTGGTCCTCGGCATCCATCGCGCTGGCGGCGCCCTCGCCGGGTTCCCGGCTGGCTGCGGAGGTGGAGTGGTTGCTGTTGCTGTAGCTGCTGCTGTCGGTGGCGTTCATGGTGCGGTCTATCCTTCTTCGGCATGGCCCGCGCGGACCAGAGGCAGTGGTGGTTGCTGACACCGGGCACATCGCCCGTGAAAGCAATGTCCGCGAAGAGGCGACCGCGCTGAAGGGGTGGCATATATGCCGCCATTTCAAAGGCCCTCCAAGTCGAGAGGAGTGATGAGGATGGTGGTGTTTCACGGCACGCCAAGCGAAAAAAAAAGCCCGCACTCGGCGGGCTTGATTTATCGGATTCCCATCAGATGTCGGGAAAATTCTGGCTGACGAAAGACTCCACAAAGGCGAGCGCATCGGGCTGCAGCCGGTCGATCTGGCATACCTCCTGGTAGCTCCTCCAGAACATCTGCACCCGATCTGTCACGCCCGGTGGAAAATCCATCTGCCTGGCCACGATCTCCTGCCACGACCCCTGATCGCGGTACACTGCGGCCAGTCGCGGCTGCATGGCAACCAACGCAGCGTTCTGTGCCTCTCCCAACTGGCCGATCACGTCCAGAAAATAGCTGTCCAGCAGCCTCAGAAAGGGCTTGCCTGCGTAGCGATCCATCTCAATCCTCCTTGGGTTTATCGGGGTTCAGCTCTGTCGTGAGCGGAGCCTTGTTTTTACTATCTTTCCGGCAAAGCCTGGCCATTGACTGGCCCTTCTCCACGGTTTTTCGGCTTTTTCTTTTTGTTGGCTGGCGCGCCCGCAGGGATTGCCCATTCCGAATAGCCACCCCGAGCTCCATCGTCGGGGTGAAGAGCTCGCCAAAATGGCGAGCCAGGGGTGTGTTGCTCCTGAGGGACCAAGCGCATCACACCGGCCTCGCCATGAGCAGCCGACCTGGAGGCATGCTCCCACACCCAACCCGCAGGAGTTTTGCGCCCCCCGTCGATGACACTGCACCCATCACACCCGGGATCAGCCGCTCCATCATCTGTGCAAACTCAGGATCGAGAACAAAGGCGCCATCAAGGGCCGCATTGGCGCGATTGAAATGCACCGCCCGGCTTCTTCCAAAGTCCTCCAGCTTCAACTTCATCTCGAAAGCTACCGTGTAGGCGTGGGAAGCCCAGGGCAATCCGTCAGCCCCCATCTTGGGCCACAACGCCTTGCGAGAATCGGCTTGCGCCTCACCGCTTTCAATCGATGGGCCTGTTCTATCGCCCACATCCGGCATCGCGAGATCTTCCGATCCAGCATACCCACCAGCCATGCCGGACTGCATGGATTCCGCCACCTGCGCGCCAAGGGGCGCAGCCCTTTCCGCAAAGGCGGGTAATGGGACGTCTTGTTCCTGAGCCAGCACTTTCTTTGCACGCGACGCGCTGCGTGGTGCCACATGCAGCTGGTTGCCAGGCATCTCGAGAAGATCGCCTTCGGGGATTCCAGCCTTTCTCAGCCGTGCCAATGCCGACTGCCCGTTGCTCACCACCGACAGGGTCCCTTCGCTGAGCAACTTCATGCGCGTTGGCAACGCCGGTGCAGCACCGTCGGCGCCGCCCAACGGATCGAAGGAGCGTTCGGCCGGCTCAGACACCTCTTGCCTGCTGGCAAGAAGCTTCCCAGGCAACAACGACAAAACCTCCTGCGCTCGCCTCGCGCTGCCTGGCTCCACCATCACCCCGCCTGGACTTGCAAAGATATCCGAGAGCGCTATTCCCGCCTGCTGAAGTGCTTCACCTACGAGGACGGGGTCCCCCCGCACGGCCAAGGTACCGCTGTCCAGCACCTCCATCCGGGATATGGCGGCCATTGCAGACGGCGAGTCTTGCGCGCCCCGCTCCCGTTGCACCGAATCCGCCTGCACAGGCGTGGACTTCATGGCGCTCGCTGTCGCGGCCTGCGGCGCCTCGAAGGGCAGATCGTCGGTACGTGGCCAGCCTGCCTCACGACCTTGTGCTTCATTGGGACCACCGTGCCGACTGCGGCCATCGCCACCCAACTCCTTCGGTCCTGCCGAACTCTCACGCTCGGGGGCAGGCAGGTGCGGCGATGGCTGATACGGCGTCTCGGGCGGAATATCACCTCCGGGAACATCGTCTGCAGAAACGGACGCCACAGCATTGATACTCCCGGGGCGCCTTCGCCCCCTGGCGCCCGACGCAATGCCGAACAGTGCGCCTGCAGCAGCTTCGTCGAGGTACTGAGCCACCTGGCCCTGGCCATACGGATCACGGCCGGCCCCCCACTCCTCGGGCACACGCTGCACAGCCTCGGTGCCGCCCTGCACTGCCATCTGGGCGCCCATGGACTTGCCCAGGCGTTCCAGTGCATTGCCCTTGAAGGTCTTGGCGGTCAAGGCATCCAGGCCGATCCTGTCCGCGAGCGTGTCGATGGCCGTAGAGACCGTGGCACCGGTCAGCATCACAGGCAGGTCGATGGGGTTGCCGGTCCTGTGGGCCTCTTCGGCCGCGTCGCCATAGACGGAACCAAAGGTCTGAACGGTGTTGTTCAGCGCAATGCCGACCGCCTCGCCCAGCGCCTTTCTGCCCAAGGTGTTGGCGATCAGGCCACCCATGCCGGCCGAGAGAACGGTGGTTGCATGTCCGTTTTCATTGGGCGATGCAGCACTGGCGCCAAAGCCTGGCCCGGGCGGGGCACCAGCGTCCGGCTACCCAAGCAACAGGAGAGCCCTGTCCGCACTGCCAGGCGACACCAGCACGCGATCAACTATCTGGATCAGTTCAGCCGTACCGATACCTGCCCGTTGCAGGCGCGAAATGGTGGCTGCCGGATTGTCGCCAGCTACCGCCCGCAAGCCCCTGTCCAACAATGTGATGCGCAATGCTGCGGGGCGGCCTGGAGCGCTCAGGCTTGTGCAGCATCGGTGCGTGCGGCTGCGGCGCCCACACCCGCCCCGACCGCTTCGACTATCGCCGCAGCAATTCTGCAACCAGGGCGAGCAAGGTCACTGCCGCGAACAACGCATAGACCGCCACGACGGCTTTGGCCCAGCGATCCCCGGCCTTGGAGCGGCTCCAGATCAATGCGATGGAGTAAGGGCTTTTTCTGGCGGCACAGTAGAGCGCTGGCGCCAGAAGCCCTGTGGCCAAAAGCAGCAGATAGGCAATGGGCAGCAATGGATGAATGCCGTAGAAGAACTGGAAGAGTATCTGCAAGAAAACGCTCACTCAATGTCGATGGGAAAAACCGAAGAGGCATCCAGGCGGGCGCTCGGTCGCTGAACAGCGGCAAGGCAGCTGTTTGCACTAACCCTCAAGCGCCGTCACGCCGTCGCCTCTTCACCACAGCACCCCGATCAGCGCAAACGCCCCGCCCAGTACGAACATGGTCTGGAACAGCATGCTGCGCAGCTTTTCGTCCGCGCTTTCGCCGGACCACGACTCCACGCCCGTGAGCTGGATCACCGAGCCCCAGGTGGCGAAGATCGCACCCAGGGCGGCCAGGACCTTGCCCATGTCGTCCGGAAAGACCAGCTCCAGCGGCCGGCCCAGGCCCGAGTACATGATGACCAGCAGCATGAACACCCCCACGATGGCCAGGCCCGAACGCCAGAACTGGGTGCGCGTGCGCAGCAGGCGCGCGAGCGATGCCTGGCGCATGGCCTCCAGCTCGGTGCCGGTGCTCCATGCGCCCGCGTTGTAGCGCGCCAGTTGGTCTACGGGCTGGATGATGATGGCCAGGTCATGCGCCGCCGCCATGTCGGCGAAGCGCTTGCGGCTGAACAGAAACGCCCACAACGTCGGAAAGGTACTGAGACGCTTGGGCACCACGGGGGGCACCGGGGACGGCATGCTAGGTTTCCGCCCTCTTTCGCGCTGGCAGCAGCATCCCATGCACGGCGCCCTGCGAGGGTGCGGTGCAACGGTGCGTGAAGTGGGAAATGCGATCTACTGCCATCCCTGGATCATAGGGGCAGGTGGCACAGGTGCAATAAAACAATGGCCGGCTCGGCGCACCCGCCCGAGTTCACTTCGCCAGCAGCCTGCCCTTGAGGTTCTGGAATTCCAGCTCGGTGATCGTGCCATCGGCCCGGAGCTTGCCCAGCTTCTGCAGCTCATCGGCCACCGAAACCGGCCCTGCAGCGGCAGGCGCTTGCGCGGCTGGCGGTGCCAGCACGGGTGCCGCAACCGGCATCACCGCCGCAGCAGGAGCACTCACCTTGCGGTACTTCGCAGCCTCCACGCCCGCCTGCGCCACCAGCTCGTTCACCACCTGCGCATCGACCTCGATCAGGGTGGGGTTGGCGCCCAGGCCCGACAGCTGTATGCGCAGGGGCTGCGTGCGGGCCCGGTCCACGGTGGCGGGCGTGAGGTCGATGAAGATTTCTTCCGCGTAGGAGCAGCCGCTGCGGCACGACACCACCCGTGCGCCCAGGCGGCCGAGCTTGAGGCTTTCGCCCGCATCCGTCTGCGCCACCGACAGCGCCTTCCACGAGCTTGCGCGGTAGATCTCGTAGTAGTGCACGTAAAAGTCGACGTCGCCCGTGGCCTTGCTTACCAGGGCCGACAGCGTCCAGCGCCGCACGTCCATCGCACCGGCTTCGCGGCTGACGGGCTGCGCCTCCAGCTTGGCGAAGCGGTAGAAATCACCGGTACCCGGCTGGAGGGCACCGCGCTTCTTGGCCGCTGAGTCCTTCACACTGCCGCCGAGCGGCGGTGCAGGCGTATCGGAAAACACGCCCCGGTTCATGGCCTCCATGTTCGTGGCCTGCTGGGCAAAGGCCGCAGCGGCGCTCAGCGCCATGGCGGCCACGGCCAGATTTTTTGCAAGTCCCTGCATGCGTCTCCCTCTCGACTTTGTTGTGTGGGCCCGGCTCTCACCAGGCAGCCGCGCGATCATAGAACCTGCCTACAGCAACGCCGCAGATGCCGCGGCAGATGACACAGGCGCTAAAAGGACAAAGGGCCCACCCGCGCAGGGCCGATGCAGAGGCAACCCCGCCTTGCCCGGCATCACACCCCGGCGCCCACGCCTGGCGCCATTTCCACCGAATAGAACACCCGCCGCAGCTCCGCATCGTCCGACTGCACACTGGCCTGCACCTGCTCGGCAAAGTGCGCCAGGAAGCGCTGTGCGGCGAGCGACGGGGTTTCGTTGCTGCGGCGGATGATGCCCACGGTGCGCGGGGCGAACTGCTCGCGCAGCTGCAGCGCCACCATGCTGCCGCGCAGCGACGCGGTCTCGGCCAGCGGCCAGGGGCAGAAGGTGAGCATGTCGGTCTTTTGCACCAGGGTCAGCATCAGCGCGGCCGACTGGGCCAGGTGGATGTGGTGGCGCGGCACGGCGGCGCCGTGCTGGGTGAAGAGCTGGTCCATCAGCTCTTTTTCACCGCCGGGGCCGAAGTTGAGCACCCAGTCATCGCCCAGCAATTCGTGGATGGACGATGCGCCCGCACGCGGGTGGCCGGCGCGGGCCATCACTGTGGCCTCGTAGGTGAAGAGCGGCGTGGACTGCAGGCCCAGCATCTCGTCGGACGCGGCGATGCGGCCGATCATCAGGTCCAGGCTGCCCTCGCGCAGCTTGGGGTAAGCCAGGGCCGAGAAGCCGTCGAACAGCTCCAGCTGCACATGCGGCATCTCGGCGCGAAACGGCGGCAGCACGCGCGCCAGCAGGGTCTGCGCCACCCAGGGCGTGATACCGATGGACAGGCGCTGCGGCGCGCCCGCGTCGCGGTGGCGGGCCAGATCCTGTTCGGCCTGGTGCATTTGCTCCAGGATGCGCTGGGCGTGCTGCACCAGGTCGCGCCCGGCGGGGGTGAGGCCAATGCCGCCGCTGTGCCGGGTGAACAACGCCAGCTGGCAATCTGCCTCCAGTTCGCGCATGCCCTGGGTGACGGCCGCCTGCGTAACGCCCAGCGCACGCGCCGCCGCGCGGATGCTGCCATGCGCGGCCACCGCGGCGATGTAGCGCATCTGGTGCAATTTCATGGTGGCCATTATGGGTGCCCGCAGGCCCCGGCCGCCCTTGTAGCCCTGCCACAGCACAACCCTGTGACAACAGCAAGACAAGCACCGCCATGCGGTGCAAGGCAGCCCCTGTCTGCCGCCGGGAGGGTGGGGTTTCTAGACTTTGCCTGCATACCGCACACCACTCCAAGAACCGCCATGAACCAGGTCACCGAACGAGACAACGAACAAAAACAGCAACCGCACCAGCTCGCCCATGCGCACGGCAGCGCCTGCGCCGCCGACCCCGTGCTGCCCGGCATCCGCGCCATCGAGGCAGAGATGGTGGCGCTGCGCCATCACATCCATGCGCATCCCGAGTTGGCATTCGAAGAATTCGCCACCGGCGACCTGGTGGCAGCGCGCCTGGCCGAGTGGGGCTATACCGTGCACCGGGGCCTGGGTGGCACCGGCGTGGTGGGCACGCTGCGCCTGGGCAGCAGCCCGCGCGTGCTGGGCCTGCGCGCCGACATGGATGCCCTGCCCATCCACGAGGAAACCGGCCTGCCCTACGCCAGCACCCACCAGGGCAAGATGCACGCCTGCGGGCACGATGGGCACACCGCCATCCTGCTGGCCGCGGCGCGCCACCTGGCAAAGGAGCGCAGCTTCGACGGCACGCTGCACCTGATCTTCCAACCTGCCGAAGAGGGTCTGGGCGGGGGCCGCAAGATGATCGAGGACGGCCTGTTCGAGCGCTTCCCCTGCGACGCCATCTTCGCCCTGCACAACATGCCCGGCCACCCGGTGGGCACCTTCGGCTTCATGGGCGGGCCGTTCATGGCCTCGTCGGATTCGGTCACCATCACGGTCAAGGGCCGGGGCGGCCACGGCTCGGCCCCGCACCTGGCGGCCGACCCGGTGGTGGCGGCCGCGCACATCGTGCTGGCGCTGCAGACCATCGTCTCGCGCAATGTCGACCCGCGCGAGATGGCCGTCATCTCCGTGGGCGCCATCCACGGCGGCGATGCGCCCAACGTGATCCCCGGCAGCGTGCTCATGCGCCTGACGGTGCGCGCCTACCGCCCCGAGATCCGCGCCATGCTGCGCGAGCGCATCACCGCGCTGGTACAGGCCCAGGCCGCCACGCTGGGCGTGCAAGCCGAGGTGGACTACCACTGGCGCTACCCGGCTCTGGTGAACGACGTGGCCAGCACCGACTTTGCACGCCAGGTCGCGCTCGACTGGCTGGGCGAGGACGGCCTCATGCCCAACCTGCAGCCCCTGACCGGCAGCGAAGATTTCTCCTTCATGCTGGAGCAGTGCCCCGGCAGCTACCTCATCGTGGGCAACGGCGTGGGTGATACGCATGGCAGCGGCGGCTGCATGGTGCACAACCCCGGCTACGACTTCAACGACGCATGCCTGCCGCTGGCATCGACCTACTGGGTCAAGCTGACGGAGCGCTTTCTGGCAGCGCCGGCCTGATCCCTGCTTGCCCCGCCCACTCACCCTGTTCGCAACCCCTCACCTCCACGGCCCCCGACCATGCACATGCCCATCTCCCGTCTGTTGACCCCCTTCTTCGCCGTGCGGCCAATGCGCCGGGGCGCCCTCGGGCTTGCCGTGGCTGCGGCGGCATGGGCATGCCATGCGCCCGCCGCCCTGGCCCAGGGCGCGCCAGCCTGGCCCACCAAGCCGGTGAAGATCGTCATTGGCTACCCACCAGGCGGCTCGGTGGACCAGGCCGCCCGCATCATCAGCGACGCGCTGGGCCCCAGGCTCGGCGCCACGCTGGTCATGGACAACCAGGGCGGTGCTGCCGGCGCCATTGCCGCGCAGCGCGTGGTCAGCAGCCCGGCCGACGGCTACACCCTGCTGGTCGGCTCCAGCAACGAGATGGCCGCCACCGGCCTGGTGAACCCGGCGCAGAAGTACGACCCGCTCAAGGACCTGGCACCCATCGGCCTCATCGCCACCGCCCCCGTGCTGCTGGTGGCCGGCCCCAAGACGGGTGTGAAGACCCTGGCCGAGTTCATCGACCTGGCAAAGCGCAACCCCGGCAAGTTCAGCTACGGCAGCTCGGGCGTGGGCTCCACGCTGCACTTCGCGGGCGAGCTCATCAAGCAGCGCGCCGGCATCTTCATGACGCACATCCCCTACCGCGGCACCGCCTCGCTCACCAGCGACCTGGCCGGCGGCACGCTGGACTTTGCGATGCTGTCGCCCACCGCCGCCCTGCCCTTCATCCAGAGCGGCCGCCTGGTGCCCCTGGCCATCACCAGCGCCGCGCGCAGCCCGGCCCTGCCCAACGTGCCAGCGCTGGCCGAGCACCCGCTGCTCAAGGGCTATGACCTGGTCGGCTGGTTCGCCATGGCCGCGCCGCGCAACCTGCCGCCCGCCCTGGCCCAGCAGCTCACCCAGGGCCTCAAGGCCACCCTGCAGGACCCGGTCGTGCGGCGCCGCCTCGAAGACGCCGGCATGGTGCTGCCCACCCCCCAATCCAACCTGGCCACGCTGATGCGTGACGACATGGCGCAGTACGCCAAGCTGGTGGACTTTGCCAAGATGAAAGACTGACCGCCTAGTCAGTGCGTGCGATCATGCGGCAGACCTATTTGTTCTTCCAACGGCCTGCCCATGACGACCACTACTGCCACCCCCGAACAATGCGCCGCCCTGCGCACCGCGCTGCTGGCGCTGCACCGCCACCTGATCGAGCTGGAGCGGCGCGACTATGAGAAAGTCCACGGCCGCCAGTCGGCCGGCGAGTTCCTGCAGGTCATGGCCTATGCCGAGTCCATGCGCTGGCTGGAGCCGCTGAGCCGCCTCATCGTGATGCTCGACGAGGCCATGGAGCCCGACAACGCCGATGCCGCCGAGGCACCCCACATCGTGGCAGGTCGCGTGCGCGAGATGCTCAAGCTGGAGCATTCGGCCGAAGCGGATTTTTCAGGGCACTACCAGCGGCACTTTCACACCTCGCCGGAGCTGGCGATGGCGCATGCGGCGGTGATCAAGGCGCTGGGGTAGGACTGCACCTGGGCTCGCAGGGGCGCTTCCTGCGGTGCAGTTCAGCCAGCCTCATCGGGCTGAACGAGATTGATCAGATTACCGCAGGTATCCTCCAGCAGCACCATCGTGATCGGCCCCGCGCGCATGGGCTCGCCGCGGAACTGCACGCCATTGGCCTTGAGCCGCGCGTAATCGCCCGCCAGGTTCTTGGTGATGAAGGCAGTGGCCGGGATGCCCGCCTCGAACAGGGCCCGCTGGTACACGGCCGAGGGCGGAAACGCCATGGGTTCGAGCACCAGCTCTACGCCCTCCACCCCATCGGGCGAGTGAACGGTGAGCCAGCGGAAGGTGCCCATGGGGATGTCCTTGTCCTTCACGAACCCAAGCTGGGTCGTATAGAACTTCAGGGCCTTTTCCTGGTCGTCCACGAGGACGCTGGCGAGTTTGATCTGCATGGTGGTCAGCTCCTCAAAGCGGTTTGCGCGCTACTGCATTGAGCAGGGTTTCCTCGCGATCCTTGGGCACGCCAAAGCCCATCCATTCCAGGGCGCCCAGGTCTTTGCGGCTCCACCACAGGTAGGGCATGCTAATGTGCTCGGGCTTCACCTCGAAGCCGGCTTCGCCCAGCATCGCCAAAAACTCTGGCGCGCTGCGCTGCACATGCATGGGGTGGCGAAACAGCAGCCGGATGGCCAGGCTGTGGATGTACGCGCGGGTGCTCTCGGCCAGCAGCAGGTGGCCGCCCGGCTTGAGCACACGAAAGATCTCGGCCAGCGCGGCCTGCTGGTCCACGATGTGGTGCAGGGTCTGGTGGCACAGCACCAGGTCCACCGATGCGTCGGGCAGCGGGATGTGCTCGGCATGCGCGTGGTGCAGCGTGACAGGGGGGCTGACCGTCTGGCGCATCGCTGCGCTGCGCTCGGCAAAATCCGGCTCGGGATCGAGGGCATGGATCTGGCTGGGGCGAAAGCGCTCCGCCAGCTCCGGAATGGAGTGGCCCAGGCCGGTACCGATGTCCAGCACGGCACCGCCCTTGGGCAGGTCGGGTGCCAGGCGCTGCAGGTCGTTGAGGGCGCGCTGCAGCACATGCACGCGCCAGGTCGCGGTGGACAGGAACCACAGGCCGAAGCGGGTCTCGGGGACGAAGGCGGGTGACGCTGTAGCGGCCGGGGGGGACGAAAGAGAGGGCATGGATGGGCTTTGGCTGGGGGCCTGTTCGGACGGCTTTTTCTTCAATAGATGATAGGTCAAGAGAAGGCCCGGCCCCCTATCCCCTGGTTCATGGAACGGTAACAGGCATCGGCCCCTGGGCCGCAACCCCCCATTGCACCACAATCATTTGAATTCAAATGATTGTGGTAAAATCGTTTCCCATGAAAGAAGCCCTGCCCGACCCACGCCACCGCATCGGTATCCGCCTTGTGGGCCTGGCACGCCGCTGGCGCCAGACGCTGGATGCCCGGCTGTCCGCCAGCGGCCTGAGCGATGCCACCTGGGCGCCGCTGATGCACCTGCACGAACTGGGCAGCGACAACGACGTATCGCAGAGCACGCTGGCGGCGGCCGTGGGGCTTGATGGCTCGAGCCTGGTGCGGCTGCTCGACATCCTGGTGGAGCGCGGGCTGATCGAGCGCCGCCCCCACCCCGAGGACCGCCGCGTGAAGCTGGTGCACCTGACGCCCGCCGGCCGGCGCACCGTGGCCGCCCTGCGCAAGCAACTGCAGGCCATCGAGTCGGAGCTGCTGGCCGACATCGGCGAGCAGGACGCGCTGGCGATGCTGCGCGCCTTCGAGCGCATCGAGGCGCGCATCGCCGCACAGTGAAGCACCCCCTGAGTCGCTTCGCGCCTTCACCCCTCTCTCGACTCGCTGCGCGAGTCGGGAGGGGGACGCCCCCGGTGCACGCAAGCGAAGCGCCGCCTACGCGGGGTGGCGGCCCTTGCACGGGGGCACTGGCCTGGGCTGCGCCAGTTGCAGAGGTTATGGGCAGCACCTAACACCATTGAAAACTGACATGCAGAACCGCGCCGTACCTTCATCATCTACCCATTCCACCAGCTCGCACCTGGCCAGCCTCCTGCGCCTGCTGGCACCCGCGCGCCTGCGAGAGAGCTGCGCCATCACCCCCCTGCCCTCGCTGCGCAATGCCGCCGTGGTGGGCCTGCAGACCGGGCTGGCGGTGCTGATCTCCGCGGGGGCCACGCACCTGTCGCCGTGGGCGCACCTGGTGGGCTATGCGGCGCTGGGCGCGCTGGCGGCGCTGCTGGGGCGCTTTGCACCCGTGGGCCAGCGCATGCCTGCCGTGCTGCAGGCGGGCGTGCTGCTCGTCGGCGCGGTCGCGCTGATGTCAATATTGGGCTTGGCAGGCGCAACACCGGCCGCCCTGCTGCTGTGCCTGGGCCTGCTGGCCGGCGCAGTCTCGTGGCTCGCCGGCCGCTGGCGCCTGGGCCCGCCGGGCGCAGTGATTTTCGTCTTTGCGGGCTGCGCAGCCATGGTGCCGGTGGATGACTGGCAGGCCGCCGGCGCCCGCGTGCTCTTCACCCTGGCCGGCGTCGCCACGGCCCTTGCCGTCTGCCGCGCCACCGACCGGTTGCGCTCAGCGCCCGCAGCGCCGCCTGCCGCACCCGCTTTGCAGGCACCGTGGCTGGCCTTTGCCCGCATTGCCCTGTGTAGTGCCAGCGCCGGCCTGCTGGCCCTGGCCGCCGGCTGGCAGCACCCCGCCTGGGCCGCCATCGGCGCCATGGCCGTGCTGCAGGGCGGCCACCTGCACACCACCATGCACCGCGCAGTGCAACGCACCCTCGGCACCCTGGCCGGCGCAGGCCTGGCCTGGCTGATCCTGGCGCAGCACCCCTCGTTCTGGCCGCTGCTGGCGGCCGTCATCATGCTGCAGCTGGCCACCGAGGTGGTGATCGGCGCCAACTACGCGCTGGGCCAGGTCTTCGTGACCCCCATGGCCCTGCTCATGACCTCGCTGGCAGCGCCTGCGGCGAGCAGCGGCATGCCACTGGCGCGCGTGCTCGACACCGTGCTCGGCGCGCTGGTGGGCATGGCGTTTGCGGTGGTGTTCTCGACGCTGAAGGACAGGGTCCATCTGGCGCAACACCATGAGAACGCGCGGCCATAGAAGCGCGCCCTCAGGTCAGTTGGCACCGCCCGCTACATAGGCGCGCAGGGCTTGTGTGAATTCAAGGTCCGGGCAGGCATGGCCGCCTTCATCGGCGCGCAAGATTCTCGCGTGCGGCGCCATGGCCCAAACCTGCCGCAACAACTCCAGCAAGGCACGCAGCGTCTGCTCGTTCCAGTCCGGCCCCATGCGATAGTCCATCGAGAGACCACCGGACTCCACACTCACCGTGAGCGGCGGCAGCTCCACGTCCCCCACTCGCAGGCCGGCAAGGCAGTGCCGAAAACTGTCGACCCTGCCCTGCACGAAGTCCCTTGCAGGATGGGGCACATCGCGCACCAGAACATCCTGCTGCAGGTCGATGCGCCACAGTGTTGAATCGCCCGCTCCAGAGGACTCGCCCCTGAGCCATTCGTACACCGCGACGATCTGCTCTGGCGACAGATCCTCGACGAAGATGTCCGGCAGCGAGCCGTCGTCCACCTCAAAAAGATGCCGCAGAATCGGCCACCATGGCGTGGTCATATCATGGCCTTGGCTTGCCCGGCGCAACAAACCGTGCGACCGCATCCACCACCCCTGGCGCCAGCGGCTGGCCCGGGTTGGCATAGGTCGCCATGTTGGCCGCAGGGTCGTCTGTGAGCACGGCCTTGAGCACATGGTTGGTGTCAGGCAGCAGCACCAACTGGGCAGCGGGCTTGGCCTGGGCCAGCAGGCGCGCGTCCTGCACGCCCACCTGCAGGTCGCGCTCGCCCTGCAGCACCAGCACGGGCTTTTGGGTGGTGGCAATGAGCCTGGCCGGGTCTTGCGCAAAGGCGCTGATCAGAAAGCCCTGCACTGACTCGTTGAACAAGGGCTGCAAGGCAGGGTGCAGGCTGGCAGTGTCCACACGGCCGCCGCCCTCCAGCTTGGTGATCGCAGCCAGCGCCTGGTCCAGGATGGGCGCGTTGGCCGGGTTGGCGCGCCATTGGTCACTCAATTGGTCGCGCAACACCTGGCCCAGGGGCCGGCCGGGCGTGGCCACCAGCAGCAGGCCGCAGATGCCCTGCACCTCACTGCCGCTCTGCGCAGCGGCCAGCGCGACCAAGCCGCCCTCGCTGTGGCCCAGCACCCACACGCAGGGCACACCGGTGGTGCGGCGGATGGTGCCCACCCAGCTGTGCACGTCGGCCGCATAGTCGGGGATGGTGACGGCATTCGCATCGGCCACGGCCTTGGCACTGCCGAACATGCCGCGCTTGTCGATGCGCACCGTGGCAATGCCCCGGGCCGCCAAGTCCTGCGCGAGCAGCTTGTAGGTGGCGGCATTCACACCCAGGGGGTCATTGCCCTCGCGGTCCGTGGGGCCCGAGCCGGGCACGATCAGCACCACGGGCGCGCCCGGCTTCGCAGGCGACAGCAGCGTGCCCTTGAGCGGCGCCAGCGGGCCACGGGCTTCGATGGGCTTATCCCGCGTGCCGGCGGCGGGCTGTGCTGCGGCGGCCAGCGATGCGGCCACCGCCGCCAGGGCCAGGAGGAGTGCTTTCATGTGGCCAAGTATTGCCGATGTGCAGCCATCGGCCGTTACAAGGGGTGGCTTCGTGGATGCACCGGCGGGGCTGCTGTCAAACCCGCGGGCTACCCCTCAGCCCCGGCCTTGCCCCCATCCACGCCTTTGACATCGCCATCGCCGCCGTGCGGAACCGCGCCGCGGGCCGCACCACCAGATGTAGACCTACCGCAGGCGCCCGCGTCGACCCGACCCACCCGAACGGGTGATCACGTGTCTTTCGTCTGTCCACGAGGCGCCAAAGCTGCTAGAACACGCGCCATGAACCGAACCCGCCCTTTACCCCAGCGCATCACCCCCTGGCTTCTGGCACTGACGGCCTGGTTGCTGCTCGCCGCGACACCGGCACCCGCCACGGCCACCACCGTCAGCGCTGGCTATGACACCTCGTGCTCGGTGTCCGACACCGGGGCCGCGCAATGCTGGGGGGCCATGGCGCTGGCAAAGACCAGCACGGCCGGCATTGCCGACGTTCGCGTGGGCAAGGGCTTCGGTTGCGCCCTGCTCAAGACCGGCACCGTCAGTTGCTGGGGCACGATGGGTGGCCTCTCGCTGGGCGCCGCGTCTGCGGACACGCTGGGTACACCGATCACCGGCATCTCGGATGCCATACAGCTGGTGGCAGGGGCCAGCCATGCGTGCGCACTCAGCCGTTTCCGCGAGGTGTACTGCTGGGGTGACGGCAGCCAGGGCCAGTTGGGCGAGCCGCTGCGCGCGACACCCACGGCCGAGGCGACCAAGGTGCCAGGCTTCTCGGGTACATGGCGCATTGCAGCCGGCAATGGCAGCACTTGTGCAGCGCTGACCATTCGCACCGTGGTCTGCGTGGGCGCCGGCAGCCTGTTGGAAGGGGCGCAGTCCGATCCAGGCAAGGCCCGCACGGTGCCAGGCATCCACAATGCATACGACGTATCGATCTTCGATGGCCATGCCTGCGTGCTGCTGGGCAATGACAAGGTCGCCTGCTGGGGCAACAACCAGCATGGAGAATTGGGCGTGCCCGCCAGTAGCGGCGTGGCCACCAGTCCTGTCGACGTGGCGGGCCTCTTGGGCCCCGTCAAGGCCCTCACGGCGGGCCACCGCTTCACCTGTGCGCTGCTGGCCAACGCCACACTCCAGTGCTGGGGCAACAACGCCAACGCCCAGTTGGGCACGGGCCTTCCCTACGCAGATAGCCAAGCGCCCACGCAGGTCGTGGGCATCACCGAGGCCGCCGAGGTCAGTGCAGGACAGGGGTATGCGTGCACCGCCCTGTACGGCGGGTACGTCAACTGCTGGGGGAAGCCAGAGCCCCTCCAGGCGATGGGCCATGGACTGTGCGATACGCACATTGCCACGTATCCCGGCTTCGACTATGTCGCATCCCGCGACAACCTTCCGGTGTGCCATGCCAGGCTCACCGGTGCGATCACCCCCTATTCCGTGCAGGGCCTCGGGCCCGCCCACGACATAGGCCTGGTGCTCGACTGGGCCGAAAAGACCTTGCCCTCGCTGTTTCCCGCGCGGTCGCATTCTCTGGCCGACCCACTGCAGGACTTCTACACCGAGAACTACCCAGGCGGCCACACCCTGGCTGTCACGGGCCATGGCACGCCCCGCCTGTTCTACCAAGGGCCGGAAAGCGGCGGCAGCGTGGTAGAGCTGGGAACCCTGGCCCACTGGGCGCAACTGGCCGCCCGGCCCGCCCTGGCACTGCAGGCCACCGTGTGGATCGACTACATGCCAGGCCCTCCCAGCCCCGGCTGCAACAACCTGTTTGCCGCCTACGCGGTGCGCGCCGGAACCACCGGTTTTCCCGCCGGTTTCAGGGCCACGTCGGTGCGGCTGGAAAAGCCCAGCCTGGTGGTCGATGTGCCCGTGCGGGACCAGTATCTTTACGCACGTTTGACGACTGCCGCCGACTGGCTCTCCAACCGCGGCCGATTGCCCGGCGCACCCATCCCGCCCGGAATGATGGAAGAGCCGGTTTACAGCGGCGTCGCCCAAGGCTGCCCCCCGGCCGGTCTGACGCCCGGCGACGACGTGGATGTAGTGCTCTTCTACACCACGGACCAGGGGAGCGGGTCGCTGCGCGTCAAGGCCAAGGGAGCGATTCTGGCGACTTCCTGACCCTGAGGGCCTGCGCTGGTCGCCAGCGAAATCTCTTTGGCCAAACCCGCTTTCCCACCCATGAAGTCCTTGCCATGAACGCCCACCGATTTTTACTACAGCGGCAGCGCATTGAAGTCTGGCTTCTCGCCCTGGCCGCCGGGCTATTGCTGCTGCTGGCCGCGGCGCCATCCCCCGCCCGGGCAACCACGCTCAGCACCGGGTACGACACCTCGTGCTCCGTCTCCAACGACTGGGTGGCGCAGTGCTGGGGTGCGGTGCCGCTGGCCAAGACCGGCACCGCGGGCATTGCCGACCTGCGCGCAGGCAAGGGCTTCAATTGCGCGCTGCGCAAGGACGAGACCGTGAGCTGCTGGGGCGACATGGGCAGCCTGTCGTTCGGCCCCGCGACAGGCGACACGCCGGGCCAGGCCATTGCGGGCGTGCGGCAGGCCACCCAGCTGGCCGTGGGCGCCACCCACGCCTGCGCGCTCAGCCGGGGGGTGGTGTACTGCTGGGGCGATGCCAGCCGGGGCCAGCGCGGTGCACCGGTGAGTCCTGCGCCATCGGCCCAGGCCACCTACGTGGAGGGCCTGTACCAGGTGGTGCGCGTGGCCGCCGGCAACGGCAGCACCTGCGGGGTCAAGGGTGACGGTACCGTGTGGTGCTACGGCAGCGGTAGCCAGATCACCGCACCGGGCGGCATGGCCCCCGCTCCCGGCACGGGCACCATGGTGCCGGGCATCAGCGACGCGGTGGACGTGTCGCTCTTCGACGGCCACGGCTGCGTGCTGCGCAAGACGGGGGCTGTGGCCTGTTGGGGGAGCAATGCCAACGGCGAGCTGGGCGTAGCGGCCGATGCCAGTGTGCGAAGCGCCCCCGTCGAGGTGATCGACCTCGGCGGCGCAGCCAAGGCCGTTTCCGTGGGACCGGGCTACACCTGCGCCCTGCTCACTACCGGAACGGTGACGTGCTGGGGCGCCAAGGCAACGGGCATGGGCGCCTACCTCAAAACGCCCACCCCCGCCTCCGGCCGGGTGATCGGTATCAGCGATGCCACTGCCATCGCCGCAGGGCAACAACACACCTGTGCCGTGCTGGACGGCGGCTACGTCAACTGCTGGGGCAAAGGCGGCGGCCTGGGCCACCTGCTGTGCAACACATCGGGGGCGTACTATCCCAACGTGGACTACCAGGCGCCCGTCTTCAACATATCGGCCTGCATCGGCGACAGTTCGTCCACACCCTACGCCGTGTTCGGGCTGAGTCCGCTGGAAGATGCCATGCTGGTGATGGACTGGGCCGAAAAATCCCTGC
Organism: Acidovorax sp. LjRoot66; assembly: GCF_964253305.1. Classification (NCBI taxonomy): domain Bacteria; kingdom Pseudomonadati; phylum Pseudomonadota; class Betaproteobacteria; order Burkholderiales; family Comamonadaceae; genus Acidovorax; species Acidovorax sp. LjRoot66. The sequence continues at coordinate 3,390,889 of NZ_CAXUQU020000001.1, read as the reverse complement.
CAGGAACATTCCCCCTACCCTACGGCTCCTGCTGCGGAACCGACCGCATCCCGAACTACTACGCACGCTACTACCACCCCGACAAGGGCGCTCTGGCCGTCAACGGCCACGGCACGCCGCACCTGATGTACCTGGGCCCCGACAGCGGCGGCCAGCTGCGCGACCTGGGTCGCCTGGCCCAGTGGGCGCGGCAGGCGCGCGCCTCGCAGCCCGTTACGCCGCCCATCAACACCACGCTGCAACTGCTGCGGACACTGGTCACCGTGGACTTCTTTCCCGGGGCTCACCGCACCGGTTGCGACAACCTGTACGTCTGGTACCAGTTGAGCGCCACCGCTGGCAACGCCCTGCCCGCGGGGTTCACGCCGACCTCGGTACGGCTGCTCAAGGGCGACACCTATGTCGATATACCGAACGTCCGCGAGGACAGCAGATCCCCTGTGTCACCTGACACCTACCTGGGCACGGCCGGGGGCTGCCCCGCCACGTTGATCCGTGGCGACGACGACGTGGAGGTCGTGCTGTACTTCACCATCGGCGGCGAGGCGGGGCAGGTGCGGGCCAAGGTGAAAGTGATGGAAACGTCCTGAGGGCCAGCCCCCACGGCGCCATGCCGAATCAGGCCCGCAGGCCTGGCGGGCGCTGATCCGTCAAAAATCGTACTTGATGCGCGCGGTCAACATATTGCCGCGCTGCCCGTAGGTCTTGCCGTAGAGGTAGGCAGCCTGCCAGCCGAACTCGTGGTCGCCGAACTTGAAGCTGCCGAACAACGCCGGGCCTGCACGGTGCGACTGCTCGTGGCGCGGCGCCCATTGGTCCCACTGCCCGAGTTCGCCGAAGCCCTGCGCGCCGAAGTGCAGATCTGGCGTCCAGCGGTGGCGCACCTGCCACTGGTACTTGAGCTGCGTCGGCCGCCGCGAGAAGCCGCCATAGCCCTTTTCGAAGAACACATTGAAGTTCAGTTGCGTTCGCCCAATGTCGGTCTGGAAGGCCGGGCCGAACTCCAGCGTGTGCCCATCGCCCAGGTGCTTGGGTGCCGACACCAGCGTGTGGATCGCCAGGTCGAACGGGTATTCGCCCTGGGTCAGCAGCACGTCGTTCTGCCAGTTCCAGCTCGACAGCGTGGTGGGCGTGTCCGACGCGGTGATCCAGCTGGCAATCACCTCGGTGTACCAGCGGGCGTTGACGTTCCAGCCCAGCCCCACCTCGGGCCACTTGGTCAGCGCCGAGCCCCGCGAGGCCACGGTCCAGTAGCGGAAATCAATGGTCATTTCACCGGGATCACTGTACGCGGTGACCACGTAGTAGCCCGGGTCCGCCAACGCGGCCCCGCCGGCCAGGGTGGCAGGGATGCACAACACGCGGAGTATCGAGCGCAACAACCGGGGCCTTTCCGGCACGCCGGCACATGGACAGCGCGCCCATGCGAATGGATGAACAACCCATTGTGCGGGGCCCTGGCAGCGCGGTCGAGCGCTGTTACGAGTGTTGTGCCGAGGCGTTGCAAATGCGGGAAAGGCGCGAGGTTCCAGGGCTAGCTGACCACCTACTCGCCGATCCCGGCGAGCAGCAGCCCGGGCAGGCGCTGATGGATCAGCGTGGCCCAGCCCTCGATCATGTCCACGAAGGCAGTACCCCGATAGGTACCCAGCGACTCCAGCCCGGCCGGCGTCAGCGCCGTGAGAGCATAGCCCACTGTCACATCGCAAGCGGAGTCGCCTACCGGCGTGCAGGCGATCTCCACTGTGCCGGTGCGCAGGGCCGGCGTGGTGCGCACGTACTGCGCTCGCCGCTCAGCAGTGTCGAAGCGGCTCACCAACCAGATGGTGAACTCATCGGCCTCGCCGGTGGTGAAGACCAGACCCTCGCGGGTATGGCCATCGAGGGAGTTCAGGTAGCGTGGCGCCCAGCCGGGCACCCAATGCGATTCACCCTCTGGTGTGAAGAACATCAGCGCTGAATCGGCTGGCGCAGCGATGCGAATGGTATGACTGCTGTGGACGGATCCAAGGGCTGCAGCAGCCGTGAATGGTGATTGGGACATGTGCGAAGAACTCCATGAAAGTCGATACGTTTGAAACGAAGCTCCATGGGCATCGGCATGCGCGGGTTCACGCTCCCCTTTTGTCGCGAAGGCGGTGGCTCGAAGACGCGTCGATCTGCATGCCGTAGATCGTACGCAGTTGGGCAATCAGCGCCAGCGTGTCTTTGGAGAACGGCTGCTTGCCTTCCAGCGCGTGCAGCAGCACGCCTTCGAGCAGTTCGCCGAGCGTCATGTCCTTGTGCTCGGCCAGGGCCTTGAGCACCTTGACGAGTTGCTTCTCCAGCCGCACCCCGGTCTGTATGCGCTCGACGGGGATGGTGGGTGTGCTGTCTTCGGGATTTGGGGGCATGGTGAACGCAGTGCATCGGATTTACCAAGATACCAGTGTACCAAAGAAGGAACATACTGCACTTCAGCCGACATCTAGGGAGGCTGGTCATCCGCAATGGTCCAATAGGCTTGTTCCGGTTCAACCACGGCTGGTGAATGCCAATGACCCCCTGCCCGCCGAATCTTGTCCTGCACAAACTCGACGGAGTTGAGCGGGCGCCACCCGCCCGTGCACACCCTACCGTCCACCAGCGCATTCATCGCCAGAGGGTACTTCTGCAACGCGGCCATCTGCGCCACATGGAGTGGCGCCAGGTTGGCACCGCCACCGGACGTGGGATTGGGAAGGCAGATCGCGCGCACCGGACTTATCGTGCATGCACCTGCTCCACATACAACCCCAGCCACGACAACATCCCAGACACTTCAACCGTGCTGCCGGCCGGCGGCATGGCACCTTCCAGGCGCCGATGCAGGCAGATCCTGAACGAAGTTGCACCCTGGAGTTCGAATGTCGCAGTGTGGTTGCACCCCCGTCGTGCGTGACGCTGCTCGACGGACGTCACCTGGACCTCCACGCGGGCAGGCGAGCCAAAGGCCCACCCCAGCAGCGCGGCCCAGCCCCAGGGTGCTGTCGCCACCATGCAGGCACTGAGAACCACCCACGCAGGGTACGCAACCAGCCAACGCCCGGCCCAGCTGCGTGCACGGGATTCCTGCGCCTGGGCAATCCGCGCCGCAATGAACCAGATGGCCGCAATCACCGGCAGCAAGCCAAGAAAAAGCAGCCACGCCAGCGGGCCGTATGCGACCTCGCCAAACCATATGAATTGATGCGCCAGGGACAGCCCGAGGACCGTGCCGATCACTGTGTAGGCAACGACCAGCAGCACCGGAACCCGGTATTTGCGCGGGAGCGTCCAGCGCCTGGGCTCTTTGGCCGGCGCATCGAAGTTCCATGGCGTGCGATTCTTTTGCGCCGCCTCCCGCGCCTTCATGTCGCGCACCTGGGCTTCGCCAATCGCCAGCAACCGCGCCTCGATGCGGGCTGTTTCCTGTTCGTCCGGATTCACCTTTCGCTCAGGAGTTGCGTGCTCAATTCCAGGCGGGTCTGCCACATCTCCCGTACCGCCGCCGGGTGGCACGCCATGGAGCCCATCGCTAATCAGGCTCTTGGCCGGTTGCACGGCTGTAGCGCGCTCACCTGCCATGGATCTCTCGCACATACAGCCCCAGGCGCGAAACGCGCCCATACACCGCCACCGTGTCCCCGGCACCTGGCGCCTTCGCGGCCAGGCGCTCCTCCGCGCAGATGCGCGCAACCGTTCCACGGAACTCCAGGCGGGCATGTTGACCGCAGGGCACATAGTTGCGCCATGCCCCGATCGAGAGCACACGGGCGTCCACGCGCGAAGGCGTGCCGGCCATCCAGCCCAGGTAGGCAAGCCATCCCCAGGGTGCAGCGGCCACTGCTACCGCGCACAGCAGGGCCAGGAGGGGGTACGCGATCACCGTGCGAAAAAATACGCCAGGGAGTGGGTCTGCCATTTGGGGCACAACCCTTTCGAGCCGGCACAACACCACGACGAAGACCGGTACCAGCACACCCACCATCCACGGCATGGCAGCGCGCAGGGCGGTGTTGCCGAAGAACAGGAATCCCCCGCCCATGGCCCATTCGAAATAGAGGCCGCCCAACACGAAGACGAACGCCGCCACGGCAGGCACCGCGAAACTGCTGGGCAGCAGGATTCTGGCGCGTTCCTGTTCTCGCTGCAGTCGGGCCAGCCGCAGGTGCCGTGCCCGCAGCGACTGGATGGCACCCATGCCTTTGCGCACTTCGCCCAACACCCGCGCTTCACGCCGGTTCTGCGCAGCCGCCAGCTCCTCAGGGGTCTGCCTTCGCCTTCGTCCGTTGGGCTCACTTCGCATGCACCGCCCCCACATGCAACCCCCAGCGCGAGACCAGCCCCGACACCACGACGGTATCGCCCGCACGCGGCATCACCCCCGACAGGGCGGTGTTCATGCACACCCTACCCGTGCTGCCGCGAAACTCCAGGCGGGCGTACTGGTTGCAACTGCTCGAAATACGCGGTGCCTCCACCGACGCCACGAGCGCCTCCACGCGCGCAGGTTTGCCCACCAGTTCGCCCAGGTACGCGGCCCAGCCCCAGGGGGCGGCGCCCAGCGCTGCAGCACCCAGCAGCGCCGCGAAGGGATACGCCACCATCTGCCGCACGAACCAGGTGGGCATCTGCGCCACCCACCAGGGCGCCAGCACCTCGGTGCGGCACAGTGCCCAGTACCACAGCGGGGCCGCGGCCAGCACCAGCCAGGGCGTGGCGGAGTGCAGGGTGGCGTGACCGGAGACGAGGAAATGGTCGCCCTGCGCCATCTCGAAGAGGGCACCACCAAAAACGAAGACGAGCAGGGCCACGAAGACCATGGCCAGCCCGTAGGGCACGAACAGGTGCGCGGCAGGCGGGTTGCGCAGCAGTTGCTCGCGCCGCTGCTGGGCCCGCCGCATCCGTGCGCGGCGCTCTTGGTCTTTTTGCTTTTGCACCTGGCCCTGCACGCGCGCCTGGGCGCGTTGCTGGGCTGCGGCCAGCTCTTCGCGGCTGCGGCGGCGCTGTGGTGGCGCATCGGTTGCGCGGGCGGTGCTGCCGGGTGTGGCAGCGCCCGTTGCGTAGGCGGCTGGCAGCGCAGGGGCCAGACCTTCGGGGTGGCGATGGTCTCTCATGGTGTCATTTTTTATGGCTCGAAAACTCCCTCGCAGCCATCGTAAGCGCAGCCCTTGAATCGGCAAATTTCGCGTTTGCCATGCAGGTTGTGGGTGCTTTGGGCCGCCCTCAAGACAAGGGAGCAAGCGCATGCAGCCCATGTGCCCAAGCACCGCACAACAGAACCTGCAGCATTCCTGTTTGTCACGTACCATGGCACGCCCTGCCGCAACTGTTTTTGACCGAAAAGGAGCTGGACCACCATGTGCGATTCGAATGACGACCTCCACAAGTACACCCGCCGCGACTTCACCGCGTGGGCGGCTTCGACCGGCCTGCTGACAGCATTGCCTGCGGTGGCCAACGCTGCAACGGTGGCCGAGCGTGACGTGACCATCACCACGCCAGACGGAAGCTGCGATGCCTACTTCGTCGCACCGACCTCGGGCCCGGCCCCTGGTGTGCTGGTGTGGCCCGACATCTTCGGTCTGCGCCCGGCTTTTCGGCAGATGGGCAAGCGCCTGGCAGAGTCGGGCTACAGCGTGCTCGTCGTCAACCCTTTCTACCGGCAGAAGAAGGCGCCTACCGCAGCCCAGGGCGGCCAGACGCCGATTGCCGAAGTGATGCCGCTGATGCAGGCCCTGACGCCCGCCATGCATTTGAGCGACGGCAAGACCTTCGTGGCGTGGCTCGACGCCCAGGCCGAGGTGGACAAGGCGCGCAAGATCGGCACCACCGGCTACTGCATGGGCGGGCCGATTGCAGTGCGCACAGCCCTGGTGGCGGCGGGCCGCGTGGGTGCGGTGGCCAGCTTCCATGGCGCGGCCATGGTGACGCCGGCGGCTGACAGCCCCCACCGCCTGGTGGCGCAGACCAAGGCGCAATACCTCATTGCGATTGCCGAGAACGACGATACCAAGGACCCCGAGGCCAAGGCCAGCCTGCGCACCGCGTTCGAGGGCGCCAAGCTGCAGGCCGAGGTGGAGGTCTACCCCGCCGCCCACGGCTGGTGCCCGCCCGACTCGCGGGTCTACGATGCCGCCCAGTCCGACCGCGCCTGGGCGCGCCTGCTCGCCACCTTCGGCAAGGCACTGGCCTGATACCGGCCTGAACGCATGCATCCCGGGCGCCGCGGCGTCCGGGCATGCATGTGCCGGGTTGCCGCACGCCCCTGGCGCTCTCACTCCCGCCCGCGAAACGACCGCACCAGCATCCACGCGCTCACCGCCATGCCCACCATGGGGATGGCCGCCACCACCGCCACCGCAGCGCGCGCGGCAGGCGCCCAATCGAAGTCGCGCCCGGTGCGCCAGGCGCCGTACGCGGCGATCAGGCCCATCACGGCCATGCCCCGGCGAAAGCTCGCACCCTCCTTGAAGAACAGGATCAGCAGCACCACGTTGGCCGCGCCGATGAGCAGGGCCAGGTGGCCCAGGTGCAGGGAGAAGGTGGTGCGCTGGTAGCTGCGGTCGCGCTCCGGCATGCGGTCACCGTCGTCGTCCTCACCCTCGTCCTGCGCCAGCTGGCCGCGCGATCGGCTTGGTGCCGGGCTTTGCGGGGATGCGGCAGCGGCCGGTGGGATCGGCGTGCCCCCGGTGCGGCCCCAGTCCGTGCCAGAGAGCCCGGCGGCCGCTGCGGCAGCGCTGGCACCCGCCACCACAGCGGCACCCGCCGCGCCCTTCGGGGGTGCGCCGATGCCTCCCGCACCGGCCTGCAGCCCTTTCTCGCGCAGCACGGCGCGCAGGCGGCCCGGCTCGCGCAGGGCGGCCACCATTGCGCGCAAGGGGCCCTGCTCGTGGGGCGCAATTTTCAGGTCGTCCACGCGCCTGGTGGTGCCGCGTGTATTGGCCAGCATGAAGAGTGCCTTGGCGACCTGCGCATCCCGGGGGCCACCGATGCCGTCCTCGATGAAAACGCCCAGGTTGTAGGTGGCGTCGGCATGGCCGGCCTCGGCCGCCTGGGCATACCAGTCGCGGGCCTGCGCCAGGTTCACCAACCCGCCGTCGCGGCCGTGCTGATCGGACGTGCCCAGATGGAATGCGGCATGGGGGTTGCCCTCGCGGGCGAACCAGCCCACCAGGTCGCGCGTGACCGAGCCGGTCCACGCCACGGGGGTGGTGGCCGGTGCCGCAGGCGCCATGGGCGCCAGGCTCAGGCCGCCGGGGGATTCGGCCTCTTCCTTCGCTTGCCGCTGCTTCTGTTCCTGCTGCCACTGGTCTTTGGCCGCAGTGTTCCATTTGGCGGCCAGGGCCATGTCCACCGGGCCGCCCCAGCCGCGCTCGTGCATCAGTGCAAACAGGCGCTTGGCGGGCTCGTGGTCCCAGTCCACCGCGCGCTGGCACCAGTAGCGGGCGTTCTCGTAGTTGGGCTCCTCCCAACCGATCACCACCTCCAGCGCATACTGGAAGGCTGCCACCTCGTGGCCCTGCAGGGCGATGGCCTCCAGAGCGTCTGCGGCTTCGATGCGCTTTCGGGTGTAGAGCATCATCTGCTCGGTGTGCGTGAAGGCGGCGTCCACCGCCTTGCGCTCGCCATCGATGATCGTGAGCAGCATGTCGCCCGATGCCGACTTCAGCCGCGCCATCAGGGTCTGTATGCGCCCTTTCGCCTCGATGGGAAAGCGCTCGTAGAAGGCCTGCGCGTCCTGCCGGGTCGGTGCATCGTGCGCGCCCATCACCTGCAGCGCGGCTGCCAGGTCGAAATGCCGGCGCTGGCCCATGGCGCCAAAGCGCAGCGCGCGGCCCAGGGCGTACAGCGCGTGCGGGTTGCCACGCGCAGCCCAGCGCCGGTACTCGGCCCAGGCACTGGCGTCGTCGCCCCGCTCGCGTGCCTGCACGGCAAAGCGCACCTGCAGGTCCGGCTCCTCGGGCACATCGCCATTGCCCAGGTAGTGCACGCCGCTTTGCGGGTCGTACAGGCTCAGCCCCCGCAGGGTGGCCTGCTCCCACGCCAGGTTGAAAGCCGCGTCCCAATGCTCCGTGCGGGTGTTGATGCCAAAGCCGAGCGTGGCGTCTTCGGTGACGCCGTCCTCGCTGCCGTCCAGCCACACGTCCATCGCCTCAGGGTAGCGCTCCTGCAGCGCCCGGCCCCATTCCAGGAACTTGGGGTTCTGCCCTGGCGGCGGGCTGTCGCTGACGCGCTCGAACTGCGCATCGGCCTCCTTCTTGGTGGTCGGCCACGGCCAGTCAACTGGCTTTTCCCACAGTTGCAGCGTGTAACTCATGCTCGGTACCCTCCCAGGCCTGGTGTTTGTTGCGGATTCTAGAGCGGGACATTGCTGCGCCACGCCCATCGCGTGGCCTGCTTGCGCCACTTTTCGTTACATCAGGCCTGTGACTGCGGCCACATGCTTTGCAGCCCCCGCGTTCCTAGAATGGCCTTCGACAGTCCCGGGAGGATGAGGACCATGAACGACTACACAAGCAACCCGTTTCTTGCATTGCGGCTTTTGCGCAAGGCCACTGCCATGGCGGCGCTGGCGCTGCCTGCCGCTTTCCTGTTCTTGGTGCCATTGGCGGCAAAGTCCACCACGGTGAGCATGGGCTACGGCCATGGGTGCTCGGTGGCCGATACCAGCCAAACCACCTGCTGGGGCAGCCTGCCGGTGCAGGACCAGGGAGCCTATACCGTCAAGGACATCCGGGTGGGCCTTGATTTCAGCTGCGCGCATCTATCCAGCGGCGTGCGCTGCTGGGGCAACAATGATGTGGGGCAACTGGGCACGACCACGGTCGATCCCAAGGGCCAGTGGGTGGAGGGGGTCTACAACCCCAACCAGATCACCCTGGGCGCGCGGCACGCCTGTGTTGTCAACTGGGGAAACCTTGTCTGCTGGGGCGAAGCCAGCCAGGGGCAGCTCGGCGAGCCCGTCCGATCAGCCGTGGCCCGGCCGATGCAGATCCCGGGCATACCCAAGGCAGTGCATGCCGCAGCCGGCAAAAGCGCGACCTGCGCGGTGCAAGACGATGGGCGCGTGCTGTGCGTGGGCACCGGTAGCGGCCTGGCCGGCGCTGCCGATGCACCGGCCACGCCGCGTGGCGTGCCCGGCATCAACAATGCCGTGGAAGTGTCCCTCTTCGATGGCCACGCCTGCGTGCTGCGCAAGGAGGGCAAGGTATCGTGCTGGGGCAGCAACCGCTTTGGAGAACTGGGCGTGCCAGCCACCAACAGCCCGCTGACGGCGCCTGTCGAGGTCACCCACCTGGCCGCCGCCGCCAAGGCCGTTGCGGTGGGCGCTGGCTACAGCTGCGCCCTGCTGGTGAATGGCAGGATCCAGTGCTGGGGCAACAACGTCAACGGTCAACTGGGCTTGGCTCTGGGCGGTGTAGACAACGCGGGCCTGGTCACCGGCATCACGGATGCCACCGCCATCAGCGCCGGTCAAACCGCCGCCTGCGCTGCGCTGCAGGGCGGCTACGTGCAGTGCTGGGGCGAAGGCACTGGCTGGAGCAGTAGCCTGTGCCACGTGGCGGGCGGGCGCTACCCGCAACACCCCGACTCCTGGGGCCACATCGTGGAGCCTCCGGCCTGCGGCCAGCCAGGTTCGTCTGCACCCATGGCCGTCAAGGGCCTGGGCCCGGCGAACGACGCGGCCCAGGTGCTGGACTGGGCCGAGAAGACGCTGCCGCAGACCTTCCCCGCAGGGGGAGCAGGCGCCCCCGGCCTGGGCAACAACAACTGGTACTACCTGCGCGAATACCCCGGCGGCCACACACTGGCCGTCAACGCCCACGGCACACCGCACCTGCTTTACCTGGGCCCTCAAGGCGACGGCAAAGTGCTCGACCTGGGGCCGCTGAGCCGGTGGCTGGATGAAGCAAGCCGGGACGAGGGCACCCGGAGCGGCATGCAGGTCCAGGCGACGCCCTGGGTCGATTTCATGCCCACTATCTTCGGCGGTCCCTGCCAGAACTTCCTCGTGCGCTATGCCATCAGCGGCGCGGGGGGCGCCCTGCCCGAAGGCGTGGTCACCACCTCGGTGCGGGTGGAAGTCGACGGTCGGGCCGTGGAAATCCCCATCCGCGACCGCTATGTCGACGGCGTTCTGCAAGGCACCGCCCAGGGCTGCCCCATAGCCAACCTAGCCGGGCAGATGGTGGACGTGACCGTGTTCTACACCCAGGGCAACCGCAAGGGCGTGTTGCGCACCCGCGCCAAGGTGGGGGCGACGGCGTAGAGCGTTCCTCCCCCACCCGTCCGCACCGCACATACCCATCCATTCCATGGAGCGCTGGCATGAACCCTGATTTCTTCCCACGGCGCCTGTTCCAGCAGTTGCTTGCCCCGGTAGCCCTGCTGTTGTCCACCGCGCTGGCCCCTTCTACAGCCTCTGCCACCACGGTCAGCATGGGCACCAGCCACGGCTGCTCGGTGGCCGATACCGGCCAGGCGACCTGCTGGGGTGACCTGCCCATACAGGACCAGGCTCCCTATGTGGTCAAGGACATCAAGGTGGGCCGCGACTTCAGCTGCGCCCTGGTGCTCAGTTCCGTGCGGTGCTGGGGCAACAATGAATTTTCGCAACTGGGCACAGCCGCCGCGAAGCCGACCGGGCAGTTCGTGGACGGGCTCGATCAGGCCGACCAGATTGCCGTGGGTGCGCGGCACGCATGCGCGCTGCTCTACGGATCGCTGCGCTGCTGGGGCGATGCGAGCCAGGGGCAACTCGGCGAACCTGCGCGCGCGGCGGCGGCCCGTGCCACCCCGATCCCCGGCATTGCGAAGGCCGTGCATGTGGCGGCTGGCAACGGCGCCACCTGCGCGGTGCAGGAGGATGGCCGCGTGCTCTGCGTGGGCGCCGGCAGCGGCCTGGCCGGCGCAGCCGATGCGCCGCGCACGCCGCGCGCAGTGCCCGGCATCAGCGACGCACTGGAGGTCTCCCTTTTCGATGGCCATGCCTGCGTGCTGCGCAGGCAGGGCCGGGTGGCGTGCTGGGGCAGCAACCGCTTTGGCGAGCTGGGCATAGCCGCCAGCAGCGGCGCGCAGACCACGCCGGTCGAAATCACCCACCTGGGCGCCGCAGCCAAGGCGGTCGCAGCGGGCAACGGCTACAGCTGCGCCCTGCTGGTCAATGGCACCATCCAATGCTGGGGCAACAATGCCAGCGGCCAGTTGGGCACAGCCCTGGGTGGCGCCGCCACCGGCCTGGTCACCGGCATCACCGACGCCACCGCCATCAGTGCCGGGCAAACAGCGGTCTGCGCCGCGCTGCAGGGCGGCTACGTGCAGTGCTGGGGCCAGGGCACGGGTTGGAGCAATGGCACCTGCGGCGTACTGGGTGGGATCTACCCGGAGCACCCTGCCAGCTACGGCCCGGTTGCCGACATCGCCATGTGCCGCCCGCTGGGATCGTTCGCCCCCATGGCGGTGAAGGGCCTGGGGCCGGCCAACGATGCCGCCCAGGTGCTGGACTGGGCGGAAAAGACCCTGCCGCAGACCTTCCCTCCGCTGGGGGCCAAGGGTCCTGCGCATATCGACGCCTTCTACCTGCGCGAGTACCCAGGCGGGCACAAGCTGGCCGTCAATGGCCAGGGCACCCCGCACCTGCTGTACCTGGGGCCTTTGACTGCAGGGCAACTGGCCGACCTGGGGCCGCTGGGCCGCTGGCTGGACGAGGCCAGCCGGGAGGAAGGCCTCCAGAGCGGCCTGCTGGCGCATGGGTCGGCAGGTATCAACTACATGCCGATGTTTGGTGGGCGGTGCGAGAACTTCCGGCTGGTATCGGCCATCCATGGCACGGTTAACAGCCTGCCAGAAGGGCTGGCGACCACTGGGATGCGCGTGGAAGGCACTGGCTGGTCCATAGACCTGCCGATCTCCGGACGGACCCGCCTGGTGGTGCTGACCAACGGGGAGAGCTGGCCCCCTGCACACGCCTTCCAGGCAGGCCAGCCCGTTCCTCCCGGCATGAAGGCAGAGCCGGTTCTGTACAGCGGAGCGCAGGCCTGCCCCCCGCCCGCGCTTCACCCAGAGGGAACGGTGGACCTTACGGTCTTCTACTCTCTTGGCAACCGCAAGGGGCAACTGCGCACGCGGGCCAAGGTGGGGGCGGCGTACTGAGTTGCACGCCCCTGCGCATAGCGCTCTGCAGCATCGACGTCCACCATCCCGACATCTTTGCCCCGGCGCGTTTGCGCTCTCCCGCACTCAAGGACCATGACCATGCACAGCACACCGAGCGCACCGCGGCTTCTCCAGAAAATGGTGCTCTTCACCGCAGCGCTGCTGCTGTCCGCGGCCTTTGCGCCAACGGTGGCCACGGCCACCACCGTGAGCATGGGCCACAGCCAAGGGTGCTCTGCAGCGGACACCGGGCAGGTGACCTGCTGGGGCAGCCCGTCCTTGCCAGGCCTGGAGACCTACGCCAAGGATGTGAGGGTGGGCAAAGACTTTGGCTGCGCACTGGCGGGCAACAACGTGCGGTGCTGGGGGAACAATGATTTCCTGCAGCAAGGAAAGCTCTCGGCCTGGGGAAGCATCGCCGATGTCTACGCCACCCAGATCGCCACCGGTGCAACGCATGCCTGCGCGCTGGTCTACACCTACGTCCAGTGCTGGGGCGATGCCAGCCAGGGGCAGCTTGGCCAGGCGTACATGGTGCCGACGGCGGAGGCCGTCCAGGTCGAAGGGCTGTCGCGGGTCAAGCACGTGGCGGCAGGCAATGGCAGCACCTGCGCGGTGCGGCAGGACGGCACGGTGGTTTGCGTGGGTGCCGGCAGCGGCCTGGTGGAGGGAAGCATGGACCCCCGCCTGCCGCGCACCGTGCCCGGCATCACCGATGCGCTGGAGGTTGCGCTCTTCGACGGCCATGCCTGCGTGCTGCGTACGGGCGGCAAGGTGTCCTGCTGGGGCAGCAACCTGCATGGCGAACTGGGCGTGCCAGCCGGCACCGCCAAGGTGGTGCTGCCGGTGGAGGTGACCGGCCTTGCCGCAGCGGCCAAGGCCGTGGCGGTGGGCCATGGCTACACCTGCGCCTTGCTGGTGAACGGCACCGTGTCCTGCTGGGGCAACAATGCCAATGGCCAGTTGGGCACCGGCCTGGGCGGCTCCGGTGCAAGCCAGGTCACCGGCATCACCGATGCCACGGCCATCAGCACCGGCAAATCGGCGGCCTGTGCGGCGCTGCAAGGCGGCTACGTGCAGTGCTGGGGCGAAGGCGCCGGCTGGAGCCATGGCATCTGCCGCGTGCCGGGCGGGCTCTACCCCGGCGTACCTGCATCCTGGGGGCCCATCATCGAACCAGCGATCTGCCATGCGCAGGGCTCGGCGGCACCCATGTCGGTCAAGGGCCTGGGGCCGCAGCAGGATGCGACGCTGGTACTGGACTGGGCAGAAAAGACCATGCCCCAGCCGTTTGCAGCAGGCCCCGCCACGGTGCGCGACCCGGCCGACAAGCTCTACCTGCGCGAGTACCCCGGCGGCCACAAGCTGGGCGTCAACGGCCATGGCAGCGCGCGCCTGCTGTACCAGGGGCCCCTCAGCAGCGGGCAGTTGCTTGACCTGGGCGGCCTACCCTACTGGGTGGACCAAGCCACCAAGGACCTGGCCGCGCAAAGCGGCATCCAGATCCGTGCCGCGCCCTACTACAACATCGGGCTCAACACCGGCCTGTGCAACCTGATCGTGATCTACTGGGTGCGCAGCACCAACGGTCTGCCGGCCGGGTTCGCTCCGACCTCGCTGCGTGTGGAAAAGGAAGGTGGCGTTTCGGCAGAGGTTCCCATCCGGGACCGGTTGGTCTTCCCTACATGGACCTCCGAAACCGACTGGTCCGGCAATGTCCCTCAGCCTGACCCACTCCAACCCATCCCGCCTGGAGTCAAGCAGGAGCCGGTGCACTACGGTGTCGCCGATGGGTGTGTGACGGGCTTCTACGGCCTGACGGTGGACGTGGTCCTGACCTACACCATCGACGGCAAAAAAGGCCAGGTCCGCACCCGTGCCCGAGTGGGCGCTGCTTCTTGAAAGGCCCCTACACCACCGACACCGACGCAGCCCCCTGCCCCACCCCGCCCAGCACCGGCGGCATGGTCACAATCGACCGCAAATCCGGCACCGCCCGCCGCAGCGCCGCCAGATCCGGCCGGGGCCGGCGCAGTTCAGACCGCGCGGCAAACGCCCGCTCCATCGCCAGCGATGCCCCCAGCACCTGGTGGTCTTGCCGAAACCCGCCCACGATCTGCAGGCCGAACGGCATGCCCGCATGGTCCACGCCGCAGGGCAGCGACAGGGCCGGGTGCGTCATGAGGGTGACCACATAGGTCAGGCCCAGCCAGCGGTAGTAGGTGGCCTGCTGCTCGCCGTTGATGACATCGGCATACAGCTGTGTCCACGCGAAAGGCGACACGGGTGTGGTGGGCGACAGGACCAGGTCGTAATCGGCAAACGTGCGCTGCGTGGCCTGGATGATGCGCGTCTGCTCGGCCTGGGCCCAGGCGCTGTCGAGCAGGCTCATGCGCTTGCCCATTTCGTAGTTGGCGCGGGTGTTGGGGCCCAGGCTGTCGGGGTCGCGGTCGTAGGCGGCCTGCATGCCGGCGACGAAGGCCTCGGCGCGCAGCACGTCGAAGCAGCGGTGGGTATCGCCCAGGTCGAATTTCACCTCGTCGCAACTGCGAAACAGATGGCGCATGGCCGCGATCTTGCCGCGGAAGCTGGAGCGTATGCCCTCGTCCACCGCGCAGGTGCCAAAGTCTTCGGTGTAGGCCACACGCAGGCGGCCCAGGTCCACCTCGGGCGGGGTGAGGAAGCCCATCGCATCGAGCGGGTAGCTCAGCGGGTCGCCCGCGTGCATGCCGGCCGATGCGGCCAGTTGCAGGCAGGCGTCTTCCACCGTGCGGCCCATGGGGCCGACCACCGAGATGGGCGTCCACCCCAGCGGCTTGCGCACGCTGGGCACCACGCCCGGCGAGGGGCGAAAACCCACCACCCCACACTTGGCCGCCGGTATGCGCAGCGAGCCCCCGGTATCGGACCCCGTGCACACCGGCAGCAGGTCACACGCCAGCGCGGCCGCCGAGCCACCCGACGAGCCCCCGGCATTGAGGTTGGGGTTGAACGGGTTGCCCGTGGCGCCCCACACCGTGTTGCGCGAATTGGCGCCCGCGCCCAGCTCGGGCACATTGGTCTTGCCGGCCACGATGGCACCGGCCCGGCGCAGGCGCGCCACGAGCTCGATGTCCTGCGTGGGCACATGGTCGCGGTAGATGGCCGAGCCCCAGGTGGTAAGAAGGCCCTCGGTGGGCTCCAGGTCCTTCACGCCCAACGGCAGGCCGTGCAGCAGGCCCAGGGGCGCAGTGCCATCCACCACGGCCTGCTCGGCAGCGCGCGCCTCGGTGCGGGCGCGGTCGAAGCAGGTGGCGGTGACGGCGTTCACAAAGGGGTTGATGCGCTCGATGCGGTCTATGCAGGCCTCAAGCAGCTCCACGGGCGAGATCTCCTTGCGCCCGATGAGCCGGCGCAGCGCCACGGCGGATTGCTCCACCAGCGCATCGCCAGGGCGGCTGGCGGTGTCGGGGCGGTCGGATGGGGTGGCGGTGGAAGAAGCGATGTCTGGCATGTTGTCTCGGCAATGTTGTTCAGGGCACCGTGCGCTGCGCGCACAGCGCGGGGATCAGTCGGCAGTGATGTTGGAACGGGCTGCCACGGCGCGCATGGCGGGCAATTCGCGCTGGATCAATTCGCTGGCCGCAGCGCCGCTGCTGAACGCCGGCTCCATGCCCTGGGCAGTCAGCTTGGCCTTGGTCTCGGGGTCGGCCACGGTGGTGGCCAGGGCCTTCTCCAGCTTGGCGCGCACCTCGGGCGGCAGGCCCCTGGGTGCGGCCACCACCAGCCAGGTGTCCAGGTTGATGTCGGGGTAGCCGGCCTCGGCCAGCGTGGGTACGTTGGGCAGCAGCGGCGAGCGCTTGGCCGTGGTGACGGCAATGGCCTTGATCTTGCCGGTCTTGAGCTGCGGGATGGCGGCGCTCACCGTGTCCACGGTGAAGGGCACCTGCCCGCCCATCAGGTCCGTCATGGCCGGGGCGCTGCCCTTGTAGGGGATGTGCGCCATCTTCAGCCCCGTGGCCTGCAAGATGGTCTCACCCGCGAAGTGCGAGGTGGTGCCGCTGCCGAATGATCCGTACGAATACTTGCCCGGCGCTGCCTTCACGTAGTCGACGAACTGCTTGACGCTTTGCACCGGCACCTCCTGGTTGGCCAGCAATATCAGCCCCGTGCGGCCCGAGATCCCGATGGGCTCGAAGCCCTTGACCGGGTCGTACGGCAGGTTGCTGCGGATGGCGGGGTTCACCGTGAAGGTGGTGCCCGAGCTCATGAGCAGCGTGTACCCGTCTGCCGGCGCTTTGCTAACGTAGCTGGCGCCGATGATGGTGCCCGCCCCCGCGCGGTTCTCGATCACGATGGGCTGGCCCAGCGCCTGGCCCATGCGCAGCGCGATCACGCGGCCCAGCACATCGGTGGCGCCGCCCGGCGGGAAGGGGATCACCAGCGTGATGGGCTTAGTGGGGAATGCGGTTTCAGCCGCCTTCGCGGGGGCACTGAACGCAGCCAGCGCGGCCACGCTGGCCAGGCCGGCGAACAGCATGGCGTGCAGGCGGTGGGCACGCGCAGGGTTGGATCGGGTGGCAGACAGCGGCATCGGTGTTTTCATGAACAGCATTCCTGAAAGAGAGGTCGGTTGGTCGTCAGCGTCACATCCACGCCATGCAGCCATGGTAGGAGCCGATATTGAATGCAACAAGCGCAATGTTTAGAATTGTCGATTGCCGAAAAAGCAATTGAACCAGATGCCCCCTGAGTCGCTTCGCGCCTTCCCCCTCAGGGGGACGCCCCCAGTGCGGCGGGGCGGCCCTTGCACGGGGGCACTGGCTCTGGCCGCGCCAGTTGCATGGGCTGCGGGCAACGCATAGCGCGATAGATAACTGAACCGACAGGAAACCCCATGGCCAGCCACATCCTGCAAGAGACCGCCGTCCGCTACTTCCTCGAAGTGGTGCGCGCCGGCTCGGTGAAAGACGCCGCCCTGCGCCTGAACGTGGCCCCCTCCGCCGTGAGCCGACAGGTGGCGCGCCTGGAGCGCGAGATGGACACCCTGCTCTTCGAGCGCCAGGCGCGCGGCATGGTGCCCAATGCGGCGGGCGAGCTGCTGGCCGCGCACGCCAAGCGCGTGCAGCAAGACAACGAGCGCGTGCTCAGCGACATATCCGCCCTGCGCGGCCTGCGCAAGGGCTTTGTGCGCGTGGCCAGCGCGGCCGGCTTTGCCTACGACCTGCTGCCCACGCTGATCGCGCGCTTTGGCGAAACGTATGAGGGCATCCGCTTTCACCTGGAGATGTGCGCCCAGGGCGAGGTGCCGGGCCGCATCCGCGACGGCGAGGCCGACATCGGCATCACCCTGAGCGGCCTGCCCGAGCCCGGCATCAAGCTCGAGCTGCGCCACCCCTGCCCCGTGCTGGCCGTCATGTCGCGCCGCCACCCGCTGGCTGCGCAGCGCCAGCTCTCGCTCAGCCAGGTGGCGGCCTACCCGCTGGCCCTGCCCACGCCGGTCAGCTCCATCCGCCAGTTGCTGGACACCAGCTGCAGCCGCCAGGGCCTGCAGTACACCACCGCCATCACCAGCAACCACGCCGACTCGCTGGTGAGCTACGCCGCCACCGCGCTCGAATCCATCGCCTTCTACGGCGAACTCTCGGTGCGCACGCGCCTGCAGTCGCTGGAGCTGGTGGCCATTGCCCTGCGCGACCGCGAGATGAACGAGCGCTACCTGGAGGTGCAGACCCTGGCCGGCCGCGCCCTCCCCGCCGCAGGCAAGGCCTTCGTGCAGTTCCTCACCGAGCACATCAGGGCCGGGTAGCGGCGGGCGGGCGGGCGGGCGGGTGGGGGTTGGCCCCCCGCCCTGCTGCATATATGCCGGCACTCCCCAGCGGCTGATCCGCGCGCCAGAGTGGTCTCGTACCACCAACCTCCGCGCGGAGCCCTTTCCATGAACCTGTACGAACTGGCCTCGCAAGACGAGGCCTGGGGCGCTTTCACCCTCGACGACAACGACGACGGCACACCGTTGTCTGCCTGGCCTGCGGACCCGCCCGCCTCCATGCCGCCCGGCCCAGTACCTCTTGACGCAGCCCTGGAGGCTGCCGCCCGCGAATACGGGGTGGACGCCGACGTGCTGCGCGCGCTGGGCCACGGCGGCTCGGTCGATTCCATTTTCGACACCGCAGCCTCGCTGCGCTCGCGCCTGGAGGCCTTCGATGGCGACTACGCCCAGGCCCTGGCCTCCTACCGCCGGGAAGAAGAGGGCAACGCTGGCGATGCCTTGGCGGCACCGGCCGCTGCACCCCTCTCGCCCCCAACGCAGGCCGATGCGCAGGTGCCCGCCCCGGGGCCTGCACCGACGCCGGCCCCCTCGGAACGGCCCAGGCCCGCAAGGCCCCAGGCAGCCGCGCCCGTGCCGGGGGCGCCGCCATCGCAAGCCGCAAGGCCAGACCAGCCCCCTGCCCCGCCAGACGCCAGGCTGGGCGCCGCCGACGACCCGCGCAGCCTGCTGTACCGCCAGGCCCCGGCGACGCAGAAGCCTTTCGTGGATGAGGTGAAGAGCCAGCTGGCGTCGGGTGCGAAGACCCTGGCCCGGATGCTGCCGGGCATCGGCGCCGCCGCACGATGGGTGGCCACCCAGCCCGAGGCCACCGCCGGCAAGGCCACGCCAGCCAGCGTTGGCAGCGTGCTGGAACGCGCCGCACCGCCTGCGGACTTGCCCAGCGCCAGCTTCGCCCCGGTGCGGCCCGAGGTGCGCCAGGCCTTTGGCAACGCATGGAACGCAGCCAACCCTGAAGACCGCCAGCGCATGCAGTCCATGCCAGGATGGCAGGGCCAACTCGCACGCGAGAGGGCCGCGCAGTTCGCGCGGGCAGACGAAGGCGCCCTGTCGCGCTCGCCCACCGCAACCCTGCTCGATACCCGCGCCGAAGGCCGCACCAAGGCACTGATCGCCAAGGGCGAGCACCCCGACTTCGCGCGGCGCGCGGCCAGTGAAGGCGCAGCCGCAGGCGTCGCACCGGGGCAAGAGATCAAGGCCCTGGGCGGCACGGTGCAGCCCTCCACCTACGACTTCGACACCAAGAACCTGTTCGACCCCGACCACCCCGCCAACCTGCTCAACAACGCAGTGGTGCGCGGCGTCGCCAAAGGCGGGCTGGGCCTGGGCAAGGGTGTGGTGGGCTTGAGCCAGGCCATCGAAGACCTGACCGGCGCAGACGATGCAACCCGGCAACGCACCGCAGACCGCGCCACCTCATTGCGCGGCATGGAGCAGGCCATTGGCGAGCGCGGCACGCACCTGCAGCGCAACTTCGAAGGTGCCGTCAGTTCCATCACCCAGCAGTTGCCCATGCTGGTCACGGGCAGCTTCGTTCCATCGCAGCTGCTCAGCATGGGCGGCATAGCGGTGCAGTCGTTCGGCCAGGAGTACAGCGACGGCAAATCACGCGGGCTCGACCCGCAGCAGGCAGCCGGGCGCGCAGGCGCATTCGCCGCCTTCGAGGTGATCGGCGAGAAGTTCGGCTTCAAGGGCAACATGGAGGCCATCCGCAAGGCCACCGCCGGCATGCACGGGGATGCGCTGGCGGGCTTTCTGGCCAACCTGGTCAAAAAGGAAATCCCCGGCGAGGTGCTCACCACCACCGGCCAGTTCGCCGTGGACAAATGGGCCCCCGCCGGCATGGCGCTGAACCCGAACGCCACGCTGGGCGACTACGTCCAACAGCTGGGCGACACCATCACCCAGACCGTGATGCAGGGCGCAATGATGAGCGGGGGACGGCGCGTGCTGGGAGGTGGTGTGACGCAGCCCGCATCGCGCGTACAGGACCAATCCACCGCACCGCACGCACCCCAGGCCGGTGAAGGGACCTATGAGGGAGGCACCGGCAACACCACCGCCCCCACTCCAGCGCCCTCATCAGGCTCCACGGCACCAGCAACGGGCTACCACGGCGAGCCCGTGCCCAACACCACCCAATGGTCGGACGTAGCCGCCGCCGACAAGAAAGCCCGAGCCGAAGCCGAGATACTGCGCCAGGCCGAGGCCCTGCCGGCACAGGATGCTGCAACCGGCGCGGCGACCACACCAAGCCCTGCCGCCCCATCGGCCACGCCCACGATGCCCATGCCGGCATCGACGGACGGCAACAGCAGCGGCACACAGCAAGGCGCCAACGCCTTGCCGCACGGACAGGTCAACAGCGACGCAGATCAGGCAGAGACAGCCACCCAGGCAAGCGCCGCCGATCCCGCAACCAATGCACCCGGCACCCCAGCTCCGGCCCCAACGCCTTCCGCTGCGAACGCTGAAGCCGATGCCAGCGCCGCAGCCACAGACATAGCGCCAGCCACTACCCAGCACGGCTCGGCCCACCACACGGCAACGGCACAGGTCCAGCCCCCGGCCTCCGCCCCCATAGACGCACAGGTCCAGGCCCTTGACTCCGGCATGCTCGTCGTCGGCGGCGACCAGGCCACCATCCTGGCGCACCTGCAGGCTGGCGGCGTGCGCGGTGCCGAGCCATTCGCCGGCGTGACCCTGGTGCCCGTGGACCAGGCGGCACTGGCGCAACGGGTGCTCAGCCGCCCACTCGCCGTCACGGCTGGCCCGCAGGTGGGGAGCGGGTCTCAGCGCGCATCGGCAACGGCCACCCTGCCACAGGCCAGAGCCGCCTCGCGGTTCGCGCCCGCAGACCCTCGAGGTGGAGCGCCAACGGCTGGCAGCTCCAAGGAGGGCTCCAGCGATGTGGGCGCCGGCGCCTCACGCACAGAGCATGGCTCACCGGCGAATGGGGGAGCATTTCAGCCTGCGCCAGTCATGCAGATGCAGCGCGACGGCACGCTGATGGTCAAAGGCGACCCCGCACAGTTGCAGGAGCGCCTGCGCCAAGGCGGCGTGGACCGCGTGCTGCGGCGCAAAGGCGGCGTGGTTGTCGGGCTCGATCAGGTGGACAAGGCGCGGCAGTTGCTGGGCGGCCTGCAGCCCGCGCAACCTCACAATCCTGCACCCAGCCAAGGCAAGCTCGTTGCAGAGAGCTACCGCAGCGGCTACAGTAGTGTCAATGGACGCGTTCAAGAACCAACCCAGCCCGACGATGGACTCGGACCCACTCAAGGCGACGCCCGAGCGGCCGGCGATGGTGCTTTGCGGCGGGGTGGTGGAGCACCCTTACCGCATCGGACCGCCTCTCTCGTGGGAGTCGGATTTGCCGGGCGAATGGAGCCAGCCGACGACCAAGGGAGCAGCCAGGGGATTCTGCGGCGGGATGGAAGAACATCCCTACCACGTAGGACCGCCGCTCTCGTGGGACTTGGAATCGCCGAGCGAATCGAACGCTCCGGCAGCCAATCCCTCCTTGGCGAGCAAGTAGACAGCCCGCAACGCCTGGCCGAGCTGGCCCAGGTGTATCGCGATCCCCGGTTCGAGACGTTCCGGGTTTTCTTTGTCAAGGACGGCGTGGTGGTGCATGCCACCGGCGTTAGTTCCCGCATGCCTGGCACAGCGCCCATGGCTCCTGCTGGCGTCAGCGAGCAAGAGTATGTGAACCAGATGCGCGACATCAAGCAGAAGACTGGGGCGGACTCTTACTACCTGCTGCACAACCATCCGTCGGGCAATCCCACGCCCAGCCCTGAGGACGTTGGACTCACACGCATGCTGGGGGCGCATGTCCCGGGTCTCGTGGCTCACGTTGTCATCAACAGCAACAAATACGCCGTGATCGACGCTGCGAACCAAGGCAGAGAACCTGCCGACATGGTGCGCTACCAAGACTTCGGCGAGGACAGGCTGCTCAAGGCCAGCAAGCCCATGGCGGTATTGGGCGAAAAGATGGCTGGGCCAGACGACCTTGCCATCGTGGGCAAGTCCATGCAGCGGCCAGGCTGGATCACGCTCATCGGCACCGGCGCAGATGGCAAGGTGCGCGCGATCTCCGAGGCCCCAGCCAGCATCCTCACGCGCAACTATCCCTACCTCGCGGCCACCGTGCGCCGCTTCATGCGCCAGTCAGGCTCGGGCAGCGTTTTCGCGGTAGGCGACGCGGGCGACATAGGGTCCAAGCCTGTGCGCGATGCACTGGCCGCCGGCATCCTGCATGACGCGCTGCCCGATGCAGGGCGCACACTGCACCAGCAGGGCGTGCATACGGGCGGCAAAGGCTTCTCGCTGACCCGGGGGCGCCGGGTTGCCGAAGGCGGTCCAGCACCGACCTCCCCAAGCGCAGCGAGCATGGAGACGCAGCTCGACGGCACGCTGATGGTCCGAGGCGATCCCACACAGTTGCAGGAGCGCCTGCGCCAAGGCGGCGTGGACCGCGTGCTGCGGCGCAAGGGCGGCGTGCTCGTCGGGCTTGACCAAGTGGGCAAGGCGCGGCAGTTGCTGCAGCAGCCGCCGCCACGCACCTCGGCCTCGGCGGACCACTCTCTGCCCTCCCCCCTGTCGGGCCAGCAGTTCAGCCGCAACGCATCAGCAAGCAAAGCCGAAGATGGACCTTCGCCTGCCAGCCGCTACAGCACCCGTTCAACGCTCCCCAAGGCGGAGCTTTCGCTTGAACGCATCGACCAGGTGATCCAGGAGACTCTTGCGGGGGTTGCTGGTGCGCCA
Organism: Acidovorax sp. LjRoot66; assembly: GCF_964253305.1. Taxonomy (NCBI): domain Bacteria; kingdom Pseudomonadati; phylum Pseudomonadota; class Betaproteobacteria; order Burkholderiales; family Comamonadaceae; genus Acidovorax; species Acidovorax sp. LjRoot66. The sequence continues at coordinate 3,368,151 of NZ_CAXUQU020000001.1, read as the reverse complement.
CCAGTCAAGGCCGTGGGCAGCCCCGGAGATATCGAACTCGTCGTGCCTGCGGAAGTAATGGCATCGGGCATTACCCTCGGGAGTGGGGATATCTATGTGTTCCAGTCGGGCGTGGGCTCGGACCTGGACGTGCGGCTGGTCGTTTTCCATGAACTGCTCCATCGGGGTGTGCGCTTTCTGGTGCCACGCGCGCAGTACGTGCAGACCATGCTGGACCTGGCGGCAAGCGACACGCGGGTTCAGCAGTATGCCAATGAGTGGAAGCGCACTGGCATCGTGCCGCAACAGCGTGAGCAACTGGCGCGCCTTGGATACACAGGCAGTGAACTGCAAGGGCAGTTGGAGGCGATGGCCATTGAGGAAGGCTTGGCACGGATATCCGAGGAGCTGAATGTCGATTTGAGCATGGGAACGCGCTGGAAGCCATCGCGCATCCGAGCACTGGCGCAATGGTTGGCCACCGTGGCTGACAAGGCAGGCATGGCCAAGCTGGCGCGGGCCATAAGAGCCATGACCTACAACGAGGCCGAGCGCTTTGTGATGCGGGCAATCGAGCATGCGGGGCGCAAGGATGGCGATGCCCAAGGCAACAGCCAAGCCCGGTTCAACACCACATCCGCACACCAGTCGCAGGGATCGGGTGCAGCCGGTGCAGGTACGTTGCAGTTCTCTCGAACTGCAGCGACCAAAACTGCCTACGAGGCCCGAATCGATGCATTGTTTGCGGGAGCGCCAGCAAACAGAATCGGCGTCACTGTTCTGGACTCGTCTGACATGCTGGGTTTGCTTGGATACGCGGCAACACCACTGTACTTGCAGGAAAGCAAAGTCTTGCAAGGACAGTTCAAGCATCCCCACATGACTGCTGCTGAGTGGATGAAGGTACCGCAATGGCTGGAAAGCCCAGCTGCGGTTTTTGATTCGGATACCGTTGCAGGAAGGCTGGTGGTGGTCGCCCCAGAGACAGTGCAAGGTTCGCATGTACTCATGGTCGTAGAGCCTGACGCGGAAATCGGCTCCGCGGCGCTGCGACTGCATTTACTGGTCAACGCATACGACAAGGACGACGGGCCGCCGCCCTATGGCCGCTGGTTGAGGGACGGACTGGCGCGGTATGTCGACCAAAAAAAGTTCCCGACCATCTTGGCGCAGGCTGGGCTCCGATTGCCCAGTACGGCGGTCCAAAACAAGCCGGGAACGCGAAGGATTTTATCGGAAAAGCACTTGGCTGGCTACCGCCGCGCACAAGGCGAAGGCCCTGGCGCGCGTCCAGGCGCCCACACCAGCCAGGGCCTGCCCTCCCAGCCCGCCACCGTGCAGTCCGTAAAGGCTGCCGTGGCCAAGCTCACGAACAGCATGGGCCTGCTGGCAGAGGGTCGTGGCCGCGTGGTGGTGGCCACCTCAGCAGATATCCAGGCGCACTGGGAGCCTCTGGTCGGCGAAGTCGATCTGGGGTCGCCGGTTTCGGGCTTGGCACAAGGTTTCTACGACCCCAACAGCAAGACCGTCTTCCTCATCGCCGATCACATCGAAGCCGGCCAGGAGATGGCCGTGGCCGCGCATGAGCTGGTGCACAAGCATGGCAAGGCGGTGCTGGGAGAACAAGGATGGAAGCAACTGCACGAGGTGATCGGCAGTTGGGCGAACAGGCCCAAAGGGAGCCTGGAGCGCCGGGTCTACGACGAAGCCATGGCACGCGTGCAAGCTTCGCGTCCAGACAGTGCAGAGCCGGGCACCTACAGCAGCGAAGAACTGTTTCCCTACGCCGTGCAGGTGGCGATGGAGCTGGGCGTGCAACCTACGGCGCTCATGCCAGCCAACTCGGTGCAGGGCTGGTTGGCGCGGGTGCGGGCATCGCTGCAGGCCTTGCTGGGCAAGCTGACCGGGAATCCGCAGGCTTTCGATGGGCAGGACCTGGTGGATTTGGCGTTTGGCATTGCGCAGCGGGAACGCTCCACACGCGACGATACTTCTGGTGCCGCAACTGACCTTGTGCATGGAACGGCCCAACGCACTGCCTTGTTGTTCAGCCGAACACGTGTTCCGAAGGTGCGCGAAGCATCAACCTTCAGCGAAGCACGCGAGGCGGTTAAGCAATTTCAGGGCAAAGAGCTAACCAACGAGTCCACTGGCCTCAAGGCAGTGGTATCGCGCAATTCACTCGACAAGATGCTCAGCGGCAAGGCGGTGGCCAAGTCCGAGACACCCGCTACGCATGCCATGGCCGTAGCCAATGCGGACAGCTTGTTTGAGCATGCAATCCTGGGTTGGAGCAAGCAGGACCGAAGTGACGACGTGAACATTCGGGCAGTTCACCGCTTCTTCGCACACATGCAGGTGAATGGACGCTCAAAGCTGGTCAAGCTGACCGTTAAGGAAACGGGGCAAGAAGGACGGGCCAACCCACTGTACACAGTGGAGGCGGTGGAACTCAACGAGCATGTGCCCAGCGCCCAGTGGTTGGAAGCTGCAGCCCGCGAGGACGGGCTGGAATTGAACACAAAAGATCCCCAGCGGGGGGAGTGGGTTGGCGAGATAGCCGATCCACGAAAGACCGACCCTAGAACAACCCTCTATGGGGTGCAGCTCCCGGCTCGCGCCGTGAACCACTCCGCTGGGGACCTGTTCAGTTTAGCCCAGGAGATAGAGCGGCGCAATGCGCGTGGGGACGCTGCCGGTGATGCGACGCCTCGGTTCAGCACACGCAGCAATGACCAGGGCCCAGGCCTATCGCTTGAACAGGTGCAGCAACTTGTGCAGCAGGCTTTGTCGGGCCTCCGGAACCCGCCACCAGTCGATGTCGTGCTGCGGGCCGCTGACCTGGGGATAGTCGCGCCGGAAGGTGCAATGGGTGTATGGACGGGGAATCGGCTTGCCATCGTCGTCGAGAATCATCGGCAGGTCATACAGGTTCGAGAGACGGTTTTTCATGAGCTGTTCCATGCGGGGCTGCGCAACATCTTGCCCCGGCGTGATTATGTGCAGGCCATGCTCGATCTGGCAAAGCGCGACGCCAGAGTGCACCAGTACGCGATGGACTGGAAGAAGGACGCTCCTGAAGCGGCGATGCAGCTACAAGCCCTGCGCGATGCCGGGTTCGCCGGCAGCGAGCTGACAGCGCAGTACGAAGCCCTGGCCATCGAGGAAGGCCTGGCCGTGGTGGCCGAGGAACTGCGCGGGCGCATGCAGGCAGGCTTGCGTCTCGGAGAGCAGGTGCGAGTGCTTGCGGGTTGGCTGGCCAGCGTTGCCGACCGCATGGGCATGAACCGCCTGGCAGATGCCATCCGGGCGATGACCTACAGCGAGGCCGAGCGCTTTGTGATCCGCGCCATCGACCACGCGGGAGCGGCAGGCGGCGAGATGGAGAACTCTGGCCGGGCACGGTTCAGCACCCGCCGCGCACAAGCTCCGCAAGCCGGTGCTGCAACTTTTTTCGCGCAGCCAACCGACTCAGTGCAGATGCAAATCCAGCGCGACGGCACGCTGATGGTCCGAGGCGATCCCACACAGCTGCAGGAGCGCCTGCGCCAAGGCGGCGTGGACCGCGTGCTGCGGCGCAAAGGCGGCGTGGTCGTCGGGCTTGACCAGGTACACAAGGCGCGGCAGTTGCTGCGGCAGCCGCCAAGCGCCCCAGCCTGGGCAGGCCCCTCCCTGCCCTCCCGCCCCTCCCTGTCGGGCCAGCAGTTCAGCCGCAGCGCACCGCCTTCGCCTGACCGCACCTCGCGGTCCAGAGGCTTGCCCGCCAAGCCCGCCACCGAGCAGTCCGTGCGCGCCGCAGTGACCAGGCTCACCAACAGCATGGGCCTGCTCGCCGAGGGTCGCGGCCGCTTGGTGGTTGCCACCTCAGAGGACATCAAGGCGCATTGGGAGCCCCTGATCGGCGAAGTCGACATGGGCTCGCAAGACACCGGTCTGGCCCAGGGGTTCTTCGACCCCAACACCGACACCGTCTTCATCATCGCCGACCACATCGAAGCCGGCCAGGAGATGGCAGTGGCCGCGCACGAACTGGTGCACAAGCATGGCAAGGCAGTGCTGGGCGAAGCGAGGTGGAGGCAACTGCACGAAGTGATCGGCAGTTGGGCGAACAGGCCTGAGGGGAGCCTGGAGCGGCGGGTCTACGACGAGGCCGCAGCGCGCGTGCAGGGTTCGCGGCCGGCCGGAGCGGATGAGACCAGCTACAGCAGCGAAGAACTGTTCCCCTACGCCGTGCAGGTTGCGATGGAGTTGGGCGAGCAGCCTACGGCGCTGATGCCGGCCAACTCGGTGCAGGGTTGGCTGGCGCGGGTGCGGGCATCGCTGCAGACCGTGCTCGGCAAGCTGACCGGGAATCCGCAGGCTTTTGATGGGCAGGACCTGGTGGATTTGGCGTTTGGCATTGCGCAGCGGGAGCGCGCTACGGCAGTCAAAAGGAAAGGAAAATCATTCAAAAAAATATCGAGGCATACAAAAATTGAGACGGTGAGCATGCCCAAACGACCAGGATCACAACTCCTTGCTCGACCTTCCCGGCGCACCTTAATAGAACTCCATAAATTTGGAATGAATGCAAAACAACGCAGAGATTTTCTTCAAGGTGAACAGGTTATTTTCGAAGACCCATCCACTGAAAAATCAGTGATATACGTTTTCAAATTAGATAGAGGAATCTTTAGAGCAGGCATTTGGGATTTGATCAGCGATGAGAGTGGCGCTATAATGAATTTTTCAAACCAATCACGATCACTAGGTCAGAATCTTGGAGTTAGCCATCTGGAACTGTTTGGAGCAGACATTAGGAATACTCGTCTCGCAAAGCTATTGGCTAAGCGTGGTTTTTCAGAAGGGGAGTCCGTCTTCATTAGAGGCTATGGATTCAGCAAGCATGTGCCAACATTGCGCAAAATGGAGCGTTTGAAAAATGAATAATTCCACATCCGAAAAAATGAGGCCTTACATAGAGATGAAAAATTCTGGCGCAAGCAGCCATGAGGTATTCGCGAGACTAAAAGTTGATGGTTGGACAACCTCCGACTGCATGCTGATTGTGGCTGGCATATTTGAGATGGAATTGGGGGATGTCCGAGAAATTTGGCATGACTTCTACAGGCGGCACAAAACAGTAAAAACTTAATCCTTGCAAATCTTGATTTCGCATGGCTGAACGTCGAGCGCCCTCAGCCCCCTGAAGGTTCCTACGAAGCGACCCGCCGGCAACGCAGGGTGATAAGGTGCGCACGGCACCGGCAACTCAAGCTGCCTCATGCCGGTGCCGTCACCGGTCCCTACGTCGTCAGCAACTGGCTACCAAGACGAGTCCGCGCTCAATGTCACCCAATAGTTTGACGTAGGTAGCTACCGCCAGGGAAAGCCGAGACTCTCCCGACACAGACAGCACTAGGCCATCAGGACCTGCCGCTCCATCGGCCACCCCCGCGACGCCCTTGCCGGCATCGACTGACGGCAACCGCAGCGGCACCCAACAAGGCGCCAACGCCTTGCCGCAAGGACAGGTCAACAGCGATGCGAGCCAGGCGGAGAGAGTCCCCCAGGCACCCGGCACCCCAGCTCCGGCCCCAACAGCGTCCACGCTGAATGCCGAAGTGGATGCCAGCGCTGCAGAAGCAGCACCCACAACTACCCAGTACGGCACAGCCCGCCATACCGCAGCGGCACAAGTCCAGCCCCAGTCCCCCGCCCCCATGGACGCCCAGGTCCAGGCCCTCGACTCCGGCATGCTCGTGATCGGCGGCGACCAGGCCACCATCCTCGCGTACCTGCAGGCAGGCGGCGTGCGCGGTGCCGAAACTTTTGCGGGCGTGACGCTGGTGCCCGTGGACCAGGCGGCACTGGCGCAACGGGTGCTCAGCCGCCCACTCGCGGCACCGGCTGGCACGCAGGCGGATCGTGGGTCTCAGCCCGCATCGGCAACGGCCAGCTTGCCAGGGACCAGAACTGCCGCACAGCTTGCGCCCGCTACTGCCCGAACGCCAACGGCTGGCGACTTCACAGCGGGCCTCAGCGCGGTGGGCGCCGATGCACCTCGCACAGGTCATGGATCGCAGGCGAATGCTGGAGCGCTTCAGCCCGTGCCAGTCATGGAGATGCAGCGCGATGGCACGCTGATGGTCAAAGGCGACCCTGCACAGTTGCAGGAGCGCCTGCGCCAAGGCGGGGTAGACCGCGTGCTGCGGCGTAAGGGCGGCGTACTCGTCGGGCTCGACCAAGTAGACAAGGCACGGCAGTTGCTGGGTGCACCCCAACCCCACCCTGCGCAGATAAGCGAAGGCGCAGACACTGCAGGATCGCCACCCATCAATGCCCTCCACGCCAGTTCGGTCGCCTTCGAATCGCCCTCAGCCACCTCAGTTGCATCATCAAGTGACGATGCTCAACGCGAATCCAGAATTCAGGAACAGGCGCGCATACTGCAAGGAGCACCTGCGGCTGTGCTCAAAGGCAACGAAGCGCCTCACGGGTATCCGCTCCTGCGCGACTGGGCGGTGAGACTGTTCCAAGGCTTCGGCAACAAAGCCACGAACAGAGAAATTGGTCAGGTGGTGCTGGACGAACGGTCGGTGCGCGACTCAATGGCACACCGCATGAATCCTTACAAGGCGGTGGCGTTCGCCGCAGCAAGACAGGTGGTGGAGCATGGTGCTCTCGTACTGAGCGCACAGCACAGTCGCGACACCACGGGCCACTTCATCAGCGCGCCGGTGAGCATTGCAGGGGTGGAGAACATAGTCACCGTGCTGGTTCGTACAACGCCGAACAGCCAGCGCATGTACCTGCACAGTGCAATCACAAAAGAAAGCCTCCTGAAGTCCGGTAATTCCGGGGCCGACACCGTGGACGGTGTGGAGCGATCCAGCAAGGCAACTTCAGGAGACGTGGCCAGTGTACTTCGCAGGTTGTTGACGGTCAACGTAGAGGTGCCAGTTGCCAGCATCTCCAAGCCTTCACCCCGCAATGCCACATCCAAATTCAGTACGCACAGCGGTAACCACGCACCAGGGCTATCTCTTGAACAGGTGCAGGAGCTTGTGCAGCAGGCCTTGTCGGGGCTCCGCAACCCGCCACCAGTCGACGTCGTGGGGCGGAGCGAAGAGGCTTGGGTCGGGGCGCCGGAGGGTGTAATGGGCGCGGCGCTGCCAGAAGAGGGCCGGATCGTGATCGTCGCTTCGGCTCACCAGAACGCCGACGCGGTGGCCGAGACGCTTTTCCATGAAATGTTCCATTTGGGAGTGCGCAATGTATTGCCGAGCCGCGATTATGTGCAGTCCATGCTGGACTTGGCAAAGCGCGACAGACGGGTGCAGCAATACGCGATTGAATGAAAGGCGAAAGCGCCGGATGCTCCGCGTCAACTGCGCGTGTTGCGTGAGAGGGGCTTCACCGGAACTGAGCTGACAGCCCAATACGAGGCCCTTGCCATCGAAGAGGGTTTGGCCGTAGTGGCCGAAGAGCTTCGTGCCCAGAAGCTGGCGGGCACCCGTCTGGGCATGCGCATCCGAACGCTGGCCAACTGGCTGGCCAGCGTGGCGGACCGCATGGGCATGGGGCGGCTGGCCGCTTCGATCCGAGCGATGAGCTACAACGAGGCCGAGCGCTTCGTGATGCGCGCCATCGACCAGGCGGGGGCAGTTGGCGCGGAAGCTTCGCACACCGGGCAGACACGGTTCAGCACCCGCAGCGCGCAAGATCCATCGGCCGGCCTTCAAACTGATGACAAGAATGATGGCACGCAGATCCACTCCATGCGCATGCAGATGCAGCGCGACGGCACGCTGATGGTCAAAGGAGACCCCGCACAGTTGCAGGAGCGCCTGCGACAAGGCGGCGTGGACCGCGTGCTGCGGCGCAAAGGCGGCGTGGTTGTCGGGCTCGATCAAGTGGGCAAGGCGCGGCAGTTGCTGGGCGGCCTGCAGCCTGCGCAACCTCACAATCCTGCACCAAGCCAAGGCGACTTCGTTGCAGAGAGCTACCGCAGCGGCTACAGTGATGCCAATGGACGCGCTCAAGAACCTACACAGCCTGACGATGGCCGAGGACCAACAACTGGTCGATCCAGTGCTTCCACCGCTGACAGCGTGCGGGGGGCGGGTGATGCCATACCGCCTCGAACCGCCACTCTCGTGGGACTTGGAATCGCCAAGCGAATTGAGCGTACCGGCAGTCAATCTCTCGTCGGGCAGCAAGTAGACAGCCCCGCGCGCCTGGCCGAACTGGCCCAGGTGTATCGCGACCCCCGGTTCGAGACGTTCCGGGTCTTTTTCATGAAGGATGGCCAGGTGGTGCATGCCACTGGCGTCAGCGCGCGGCTGCCGGGCGAGACGCCCATGGTGCCGGCCGGGATGACCCATCCTGAGTACTATCAAGAGTTCCGAGACAACATGCAGCGCACTGGGGCTGATGGTTACTATGTGCTGCACAACCATCCATCTGGCAACCCCACGCCCAGCGGGCCGGACCTGGAACTGACCAAGACCCTCGCCGCGCATGTGCCGGGCCTGCTGGCCCACGTTGTCATCAACAGCAACAAGTACGCCGTGATCGACGCTGCGAACCAGGGCAGTGAACCTGCCAACATGGTGCGCTACCAAGACTTCGGCGAGGACAGGCTGCTCAAGGCCAGCAAGCCCATGGCGGTATTGGGCGAGAGGATCGCAGGATCGGACGACTTGGCCATCGTAGGCAAGTCCATGCAGCGGCCAGGCTGGATCACGCTCATCGGCACCGGCGCAGATGGCAAGGTGCGCGCGATCTCCGAGGCCCCAGCCAGCATCCTCACGCGCAATTATCCCTACCTGGCGGCCACCGTGCGCCGCTTCATGCGCCAGTCAGGCTCGGGCAGCGTTTTCGCGGTAGGCGACGCGGGCGACATAGGGTCCAAGCCTGTGCGCGATGCACTGGCCGCGGGCATCCTTCGTGATGCGCTGCCCGATGCCGGACGCACGCTGCACCAGCAGGGCGTGCATACGGGCGGCACAGGCTTCTCGCTGACCCAAGGGCGCCGGGTTGCCGAAGGCGGTCCAGCACCGACCTCCCCAAGCGCAGCGAGCATGGAGACGCAGCTCGACGGCACGCTGATGGTCCGAGGCGATCCCACACAGTTGCAGGAGCGCCTGCGCCAAGGCGGCGTGGACCGCGTGCTGCGGCGCAAGGGCGGCGTGCTCGTCGGGCTTGACCAAGTGGGCAAAGCGCGGCAGTTCCTGCTGCAGCAGCCGCCAAGCGCCCCAGCCTGGGCAGGCCCCTCCCGGCCCTCCCTATCGGGCCAGCAATTCAGCCGCAGCCCACCAGATCAAGCTTCACAGGCCAGGGGCCTGCCCTCCAAGCCCGCCACCGTGCAGTACGTGCGCGCTGCCGTGGCCAAGCTCACCATCAGCATGGGCCTGCTGGCCAACGGCCTCGGCCGTGTGGTCGTGGCCACCTCAGCCGACATCCAGGCGCACTGGGAGCCCCTGGTCGGCGAGGTGGACATGGGCTCGCAAGACACAGGTCTGGCCCAGGGGTTCTTCGACCCCAACACCGACACCGTCTTCCTGATCGCCGACCACATAGAAGCCGGCCAGGAGATGGCTGTGGCCGCGCACGAGCTGGTGCACAAGCATGGCAAGGCGGTGCTGGGCAAAGCGAGGTGGAGGCAACTGCACGAGGTGATTGGCAGCTGGGCGAACAGGCCCGAGGGGAGCCTGGAGCGGCGGGTCCACGACGAGGCCGCAGCGCGCGTGCAGGCTTCGCGGCCGGCCGGAGCAGATGAGACCAGCTACAGCAGCGAAGAGCTCTTCCCCTATGCCGTGCAGGTGGCGATGGAGTTGGGCGTGCAGCCTACGGCGCTGATGCCGAACAACTCGGTGCAGGGCTGGCTGGCGCGGGTGCGCGCATCGCTGAAGGACGTGCTCGGCAAGCTGACAGGCAATCCACAGGCTTTTGATGGGCAGGATTTGGTGGACTTGGCGTTTGGCATTGCGGAGTTGGAGCGCTCAGCCTCGGCCCTGCCGCAGAACGGTCTTGAGCGGCCCAATGGCAGCGCACCTTCCGCCCCCTCTCTTCCCATCCAGATGAGCCGCGATACAGGCAAGGACGGTGCGGGGACGGCGAAGGAGAAAGGCCCGCTGGGTTCGGAGGGCCATCCGCGTCCGGTTCCGCTCACAGACTTCAAGGTTAACTACGGACAACGACCCAAGTAACGCCATTACGATGCTCGTGGACGGAGAGCTTGTTGTTTTTTCCGGCATCGAAATAAAGGATTGCGATCCCATCCTATTTATTGGAAAAAATGGAAAAAAGAAATCAGGAGAGCACATAGTAATCGACGCCCATGGAGTGACAGAGGCGATGCTGAAGGCAGTGATTTCTTATTACATTGAAACGAAGGGCGCCCCTCCGGTTGGATTTCCGGGGAATTTGACTGATGATAATCGCAAAAATTTCCGAAAAGAGTTCGACAAACATCGCGCAAGAGATCACAATGGCACAATGGATGATTGGGCGCAGTCCGCAATAAGGGACATATCGTTCGGTAAAGCCAGGCAGAAACTGGGGTATGGGGTTTTTGAAATAGAGTTGCTGGGTTTTGTCAATGTCGGTGATTTTAAGAATGTGCCCAAAGAAATAAATGTTATTGCAAGGCGCTATTGATTTTTAAAGGAGTTACCATGACGGGGTTGGATGAAGAAGGTTTGGAGATGCTGAAGTCTTATCTTGGGAGAGACGTTTCCCAGGAGGTAGGGAGCTGTCGTGATTACATGGATGTGTACAATCTGCATATCGAGGATTTGCGCGAGCTTGTTCGAAAAAGAGCGGATGTGTATGCAGCGATGTACGTAATGCATCTTCTTGGGAAGGGGGGGCTTCGGAATGCAAAATTATTTATATGTGATGTTGTTAAAGAGAATGAAAATATTGATGATTGGTTGAGAGATAGTTACCAGGAAGGGTGAGATAATTTTCTGCGAAAGCTATAAGGATGGTCTGCAAAACCCAATTCGCCAGACCGGCACAGCCTGATGTCGAGCGCAAGGTCACTTGATGCCTGCGTAATCCGCTTTTTGGGACCGGTTTGACACCGTTTGCAGGCCTGTTTCAGCCCTTGTGGCGCCACTTCGAAACGGCGAGTTCAAACACGGTCGCGGCACGCTGGCTGGAATTGCTGAACAAAGAGATCGACTCGGAAGTGATCGCCCTCTGCAACGGATCTTCTACAGCCGCGACAGACGATCCAGTGACGTAGCAGGCTGCCCCGACCCCATAGACGCACAGGCCCAGGCCTTGGACTCCGGCATGCTCGTCGTCGGCGGCGATCAGGCCACCATCCTGGCGCACCTGCAGGCAGGCGGCGTGCGCGGTGCCGAGCCGTTTGCGGGCGTGACGCTGGTGCCCGTGGACCAGGCGGTACTGGCGCAACAGGTGCTCAGCCGCCCACTCGCTGCACCGGCTGACCCGCAGGCAGGCCGTGGGTCTCAGCGCGCATCGGCAATGGTCACCTTGCCAGGGACCAGAGCTGCCGCACAGCTTGCGCCCGCTACTGCTCGAAAACCAACGGCTGGCGACTTCACAGCGGGCCTCAGCGCGGTGGGCGCCGATGCACCTCGCACAGGTCATGGATCGCAGGCGAATGCTGGAGCGTTTCAGCCCGTGCCAGTCATGGAGATGCAGCGCGATGGCACGCTGATGGTCCGAGGTGACCCCACACAGTTGCAGGAGCGCCTGCGCCAAGGCGGCGTAGACCGCGTGCTGCGGCGCGAGGGAGGCGTGGTCGTCGGGCTCGACCAGGTACACAAGGCGCGGCAGCTACTGCAGCAGTCACCACACGCCCAAGCCTCGGCCGGCCCCGCCGCCACGGGCCAACAGTTCAGCCGCAGCGCACCCCCTTCGCCAGACCGCCCCTCACGGGCCATGGGTCTGCCCTCCCAGCCCACCACCGTGCAGTCCGTGCGCGCTGCCGTGGCCAAGCTCACCAACAGCATGGGCCTGCTCGCAGAGGGTCGTGGCCGCGTGGTGGTGGCCACCTCAGCCGACATCCAGGCGCACTGGGAGCCCCTGGTCGGCGAGGTGGACATGGGCTCGCAAGACACAGGTCTGGCCCAGGGGTTCTTCGACCCCAACACCGACACCGTCTTCCTGATCGCCGACCACATAGAAGCCGGCCAGGAGATGGCTGTGGCCGCGCACGAGCTGGTGCACAAGCATGGCAAGGCGGTGCTGGGCAAAGCGAGGTGGAGGCAACTGCACGAGGTGATTGGCAGCTGGGCGAACAGGCCCGAGGGGAGCCTGGAGCGGCGGGTCCACGACGAGGCCGCAGCGCGCGTGCAGGCTTCGCGGCCGGCCGGAGCAGATGAGACCAGCTACAGCAGCGAAGAGCTCTTCCCCTATGCCGTGCAGGTGGCGATGGAGTTGGGCGTGCAGCCTACGGCGCTGATGCCGAACAACTCGGTGCAGGGCTGGCTGGCGCGGGTGCGCGCATCGCTGAAGGACGTGCTCGGCAAGCTGACAGGCAATCCACAGGCTTTTGATGGGCAGGATTTGGTGGACTTGGCGTTTGGCATTGCGGAGTTGGAGCGCTCAGCCTCGGCCCCGCCGCAGAACGGTCTTGAGCGGGCCAATGGCAGCGCACCTTCCGCCCCATACTTTCCCATCCAGATGAGCCGCGGGGCGGGAGTGGACAACGCAGGTGCAGCACCGGAGAAAGGTCCGCTGGGAACAGAGACAAATCCTCGGCCAATCCCGTTCAAAGAAGAAGACCTCAAGGTCCGGATGTCAAAAGACAACCCCTATGAAGACGACATTGCTTTGCTCGTGGAGGGCGAGTATGTTAGTTTTGCAAACATAGAAGATACGAAATATGGCCCTCGCCTAAATATTAGCAAAACGGCACAAATGGAATCAAAAGAGTATATCAAGATTGATGATCACGGAGTGACAGAAGCGATGTTGAGAAAAATAATCCTTTACTACACACAAGAAAGAGGGGGACCTCCAACTGGATTGCCAGGAAATCTAGCCGGAAGCAATCTTGAAAATTTCCGAAAGGAATTCGACAAACATCGAAAAATCAATCACAATGGCACGAAGGATGATTGGGCACAGGCAGCAATAAGAGACATATCATTCGGAAAATCCAGGGAAAAACTGGGGTATGGAATCTTTGAAATTGAATTATCGGACTCTATTGATATCGACGACCTGAAAAATCTACCCAAAAATGTAAATATTATTTCAAGGCCCAGCTGATTTTCAAGAAAACATCATGACCAATACGAATACCATAGAGATTCTGGGGGCGGCCCTTGGAAGAGATATATCCCAAGAAGGGGGTAGCTGCAGCGATTACCTTTATCTATACAATCATCATATTGACGAAGTACGAAAAATCATGCCCATGGGCAGTGTTTACACCAACAAATTCATACTATTCCTTCTCGGCTGGAATGGCGACCTTGGAAACACGATGTCTTTTATGGAGTATGTAGTCAAAGGAAGGGAAGATATAAATTTGTGGCTGAAGGAGTCTTATAAATCCGAATGGAGAAAGAGCCCTCCTGCATCCTGAAATATGGTACGCCGGCGTCAGCGGAATGACCCGGCGGTCTCAAATTTAAAGAGCAACGCCGCGAGCCCATCCAAATTTGTTCGATTGGTAGTTGTAATGGGTTAAGGTCGGCGAGCCACTTACCGTCCTGAACAAACCCACTTCCCGCAAGCGCACCTGCAACAGCGCCCCAGGCCCGGCCACCGCCCCCATAGACGCACAGGTCCAGGCCCTGGACTCCGGCATGCTCGTCGTCGGCGGCGACCAGGCCACCATCCTGGCGCACCTGCAGGCCGGCGGCGTGCGCGGTGCCGAGCCATTCGCGGGCGTGACCCTGGTCCCCGTGGACCAGGCGGCACTGACACAACGGGTCTTGCTTCGCCCATCGCGCGCTCTGGCGCCATCAGGCCAGTCGGCAGGTCATGCATCGGTGTCTGCAAATAGCGACGGGACTACTGCGCGAAGGCCCGTGCGCGACACATCTGGTGAACGAGGATCCGGGCCCCATACTGGGGATCGCCAGGGGCATTCCCGCTACACTTTCCGTGATGACGACGTCCCCACCCGCCCTGCCCCATCCGTTGACCGGCATGACACGGATTCCGCCTCACCAGAACCGGTCGCTCCTGTCAGTGCGCGAGTCGGAGACACGCATGGATTACTACGATCCGGGCGGGCCGTTGATCTGGGAGTCGGACGAACAGGACGCGGTGGACGGGGCGACTTTGGCCCTGACAGAACTGCCGCAGATACCTCAAGTCACGGCAGTGGCCGCTTTTACCTCCACGAGCCCGCCCAGCCCGACGATGGATACTCTGCGGGCACCGCACAACCAGCCAGAGCAACTGCTGGCGGAGCGCGCCGTGGAGGGGCGGGCCAAGGAGGGCCCGCGGCACCCCGGGCCACTCTTGTGGGACTTGGAATCGCCGAGCGCGTCGAGCTTGCCGGCAGCCAGGCCCTTGTCGGTGAACGGGTAGATTCGCCAGAGCAGCTTTGCCTGCCGGCCGTTCAACGGCTGCGGCCCATGGCGTACCGCTTACCCGCCCTCCTCAACCCCCCGCACGCCGCCACACCAGCCCCAGCGCCTTGAATTTCTGCCAGGCTGTGGCGCGTTCGTCCGAGAGCACGTCGAGAAAGTCCGACAGGCGCTTGGACTTGACCATGGTGTAGATGGTCAGCGCGGTGGTCAGCACGAACACGAGGGCGAAGATCCCCAGCTTGCGGCCCAGGGGGGCATCGGCCTCGGCCAGCAGGTTCATGCCCAGGAAGCCCGTGGTCACGGTGCCGATCAGGCCGAAGATGGTGACGACCGTGAGCCGCACAACGGTGTTGGCCTGGCGGCGCAGGCTGTCGGCGTCCAGGTACTGGTTCATTTCGCCGATGCGCTCCTTGACCTCGGTGTACAGCGGGTCGAGCCCGAGGTGGTTGGCGCACATGCGGAACAGGGCGCGCACCTGGGCCTGTTCGGACACCTCGTGGAACCAGTAGCGGTGCGTGAAGCGCAGAAAGCCGGCAAAGCTGTCGCGGATGGTGCGCTTGAAGCGGCGCACGCTGGCGGCGTCGGCAATGTCCAGGTCTTTCAGGGCCTCGGCCAGCCGGTCCGAGAACATCAGCAGCGCCGCCTTCTGGAAGTGCGCGATCAAAAACAGCAGGAAGTGCTGGTGCCGGAACTGCGCCAGCACGCCCCGGTCGCGGCAGACGTAGAACGGGCTGCCGGCATTGCCCAGCACCAGCAGCGAGTGGCCGCTGCAAAGATAGCGCGTGTTGGGGGCGGCACCGCTGCTGCTCCAGAAGCGGTCGTAGCAGAACCGCTTTTCAAAGTCGGCCAGGTGCTCTTCGGAATAAGGCAGGCAGGTGTCGTCGTCGCTGGGCGGGGCCGCCCCCGTGACCAGGCCGAAGCGGATGAAGTCGCTGCGGCTGAGCGCGCGCGGGTCGTCCAGCGCCAGAAAGGCCAGCTGCGGCATGCGGTAGTACTCGATCTGGCGGTAGCGCAGGGACCCGCTGCGTTCGGAATGGTCGCTCACCAGCGGCTCCAGCAGCCAGGCCCAGTGGGCCGAGATGCGCGGGGCGCGGTGGCTGCTGACGTGTGCCATGAAGAGGTCGCGCTGGTTGGCGTCGGACGCGGCCAGCACCTGCCCGGCGGCGTCAAGCCACTCGGCGCTGTACAGGCAGTGCTGGGCATGGCCCTCTGCATCCCAGCCGGCGGGGTAGCCACGGCCGAAGCGGTACAGCAGCTCCTGCGCCTGGGCGAGCTGCAGGTCGCGGGCGCTGACCTCGACATTGAGCAGCACCAGGTCCAGGTCGAGAAAAAAGTACAGGTCCACATGCACGATGTCGAGCGTGATCGGCGCATCGCCGGGGCGCAGCACCGCCCGCACGGCGCTGACGTCGCTGCGCCGGAACACCCGCATCGGCGAGCCGGTGGCGCGGGCGCCTTCCCGGCTGCGCCCTTCGCCATACAGGAAGCGCTGCACATAGGGCAAAAAGGTCACGAACTCGTTGTAGTGGCGTTCGTGAAAACGGCTGCTGTCGCCCGTGAATTCGTCCACCACCTCGCGCCAGGGCGAGGCCTGCTCGCCCATGTCCGCCAGCAGTTGCCAGGGTTTGGCATGCCGGCCCTCGGAGCCCCGCACCGGCATCAGGCGCAGGGGCCACAGCAGGACCTGGCGAAACTCCCGCACGCAGGCGGGGTGGGACTCAGCGGACATGGGTGGCCTTTCGTGGGGAGCCCGGCAAAGTCGATGCTACCCAAAACTGCGGGGGATGGGTTGCTCGCGCAGCCGTCGAGTGCCCCGTTCAGCGGGTGAACGAAGGCAGATCGTCATCAGGCCGCGACGCGGCCACTCTCGGCCAGCCGTTTGAGCGATGCCAGGGTGATAGGAAGCCCGGTGCGCAACGGGTTGCCGACGATGGGGCCGAGCACAAAAGACAGTGCACCGGAAAAAATCACTCGGTGGACGACTTCGGTGCCTGCCGCCGTGGGGTGGAGCTCGTGCTCGAACAGCATGCGAAAGAGGGGAATGCGGGACTCGACGGTGAACGATTGGTTGGGCACCACGGAGATGAAATCCATGGGGACCGCCATCCCCTTGGGCGGCGTGATCCGGCCCTTGCTCCCGGTCTGGAAGGGGCCGTCAATCGATGAGTCCTTGGTATCCGGGTCCCAGGTTTTCCAGTTGCCTACATCCGCGTAGATGGCGAATATCTTCTCGGGCGGCACGGAGACGGTGACTCGGCTTTCCACTTGCATGCGGGGACTCCTGTAGGGCTTACCGATGATTCAACGAAGCCCCAGACTCTAACGGCTCTGGCAGGTGTGCCGCGCACAGAGTCGCACAGAGGCACACGAAGGCGCGCCAGGGCGAATGGCGGCGACCCTGGGTTCCGGTGCCAGGGATCAAGCACGCCGCCCCCGCCCGGCCGCCTTGGCGCGGTAGAGCGAGGCGTCTGCACGCTCCATAAGGCCGCGCCAGCCGTCGTCGCCCGCAAAGGCCACGCCGACGCTGGCGCCGATGTGCACCCTGCGCCCGCCCAGGTCAAAGGGCTGGCCGGCGGCGGCCACCAGCTTGTCGGCCACCTGCTCGGCCGCTGCCTGGCCGGGCATGCCGCCCAGCACCACCACGAACTCGTCACCGCCCACGCGCGCCACCAGGTCCAGGGGCCGCACCAGGGCGATGAAGCGCGCGGCCACCGCCTGCAGCAGTTGGTCGCCCACCGGGTGGCCCCAGGTGTCGTTGACGGGCTTGAAGCGGTCCAGGTCCACGTACAGCATGGCCACGCCGTGTGCTTCGGCCAGGGGGATGCGCTGCAGGTGCGCCTGCAGGCCCTGCCGGTTCACCAGGCCGGTGAGCGCATCGCGCTCGCTCAGGCCGATGAGGCGTGACTCGCGCTGGCGGTGGATGGTCACGTCGTCCAGCACGGCGATGAAGCCATCGGGCTGGCCGCTCTCGGACTGGCGGGGCACCAGGCTGATGGCCATGTTCCTCGGGCGCCCGCGCAGCTGCAGCACCAGCTCGAAGGCGGTGGGCTCGCCGGCCAGCGCCTTGTCGATGAAGCCCATGCTGTCGCGCAGCTCGGCCAGCGG
The DNA here is from genome assembly GCF_964253305.1 of Acidovorax sp. LjRoot66. Lineage (NCBI taxonomy): Bacteria > Pseudomonadati > Pseudomonadota > Betaproteobacteria > Burkholderiales > Comamonadaceae > Acidovorax > Acidovorax sp. LjRoot66. The sequence continues at coordinate 3,350,554 of NZ_CAXUQU020000001.1, read as the reverse complement.
CACCACCTCGCCGATGCGCCGGCCCACGATCTCTGCGCGCGTGGGGCCCACGAGCTTTTCGAACGCGGAGTTGACGAACTCGTAGCGGCCTTCGCGGTCCACCACGGCGATCACGTCGGGAATGGCCTCGGCAATCGAACTCAGGGTGCGCTGCTGGCGGAACAGGTCGGCGCGCGCGCGCTGCTGCGCAGAGATGTCGCGCATCACGGCCGTGTAGCGCACCACCCGGCCATCGGCGTCGCGGTGGGACAGCACCGAGTGGTCCACCGCAATCGGCTGGCCGGCCACCAGCACCGTGCTTTCGCCCATCCACACCCCGGTCTTGATCACCGACGGCATGACCTCGTCGCGGTAGCGCCGGGTGGTTTCGGGCGTGTTGAAGTCGGTGAAGCGGTGCTGCGTGACGTCGTAGCCGTCGCCGTAGCCCTGGGCCTGGCGCGCGGCCGGGTTCATGTAGGTCACGCGCCCTTCAGCGTCGGCCTGCACCACGAAGTCGGGCGTGGCTTCCAGGATCTGGCTGAGCATGTGCAGCGACTCTTCGGCCCGCTTGCGGTCGGTGATGTCCTGCAGCGCACCCACCACGCGCACCGGGGCGCCCAGTTCGTCGTATTCGGTGTTGCCGATGGCGCGCGCCCAGACGCGCGTGCCGTCGGGCCGGCGCAGCGGGGCTTCGATCTCCCACTTCTCGCCGGTGGCGATGCCTTTTTCAAAGGCGGCGATGAGGCGCTCCTGCGCGCCGTCCTCGTAGAAGCCGACCACGCCGGGCAGCGTGGGCACGAAGACATCGTCCACGCCATGGATGCCTCGCACCATGGGCGACCAGTGGACCTCGCTGGTGTGCAGATCCACCGTCCAGGGGCCCACCAGCGCCAGCTCGCCCATGCGCTGCAGCAGGGCCTGGTTGGCCTGCAGCTGGCGCTCGGCGGTGTGGCCGTGGCTGGCTTCGCGGATGAACCCGGTGGCACCAATGCCCCCTGCCATGCGCAGCGGGGCGATGGACAGCTCCACAGGCAGGCGGTGCCCGTCCTTGTGCAGCGCCTGCAGCTCGAAGCGGCGGCGCAGCACGGGGCCCTCGCCCGTGCGCTGCAGCCGGGCCATGCCATAGAGATGGGCGCTGCGCAGCTCGGGCGGGATGATGAGCTCGTGCATCGGGCGCCCCATGGCTTCATCGTGGCTCCAGCCCAGCGTCGCCTGCGCCTGGTGGTTCCACTCGGTGATGAAGCCGCCGGGGTCGATGCTGATGAAGGCGTCCTGCGTGCTGACCAGCATGCTTTGCAGTGCCTCGTCGCTTGCCGACCGGGCGGGCAAGGTGTGCGGACTGCCTGATAGGCCCGGGGCCAGGGAGCCTGGCGCCCGCGCATGCGGGTCGCTGCCCAGCGGCTCGCGCAGGTCCCAGCGGGGACGCTGGCTGGCAAAGGCGCTGCGTGTGCTGCGGATCGCGCCCGGGTCGTCGAGCGTGCCCACCGCCACCTCGACCACGTCGGGCCGGCCCTCCTCCAGGCGAAACAGCTGGCTGCCGCACTGCGGGCACAGCTGGCGCACCGCGTGCTCGGACGACTGCCAGGTGTGCAGGGCGCCGTAGGTGCGCAAGGTGGCACGCTCGCCCTCCAGCCACGCCATGCCGGCCCCGCCAGACGCCCGGCGGCAGCTCTCGCAGTAGCACACGGCGGCCTCCAGCTCCAGGGCATGCACCGCGTACTCGACGCGGCGGCAAGCGCATCGGCCTCTCATCACCACCGGAGCTGTTCTCATATGCGCCCTCCAACCCCGGCGTGCATCCCGGGTTCTGTTCTTGTGCTTTGCCATGCAGGCAGCAGCGGCGGTCCACCGCAGGGCTGCCCTCGCTCCCTGCCCAAACCCTAACCGGTCTTGCCCCCGGCCCCTGTAGGACAGCGCCCACGCGCACCCTGCAGCGCGCTCGTCCGCCGCGCCACCAGTGTGCAGTTGGATTGCCAATCCGGCAATCCAGTCGTCGAAAAATGGCGCCCCAGCCGGGCTCGGCATGCGTTGGGGGCCGGCACAATGGGGTGCTTTTCGCCCGACCGTTCGGCCCTGCCCACCCCTGTCCGCCGCCGCAATAATCACCCCCATGGAAACCCTTGTTCTCGGCGCCGGCATCGTCGGCGTCAGCACCGCCCTGGCGCTGCAGCAGCGCGGCCACGCCGTGACCCTCGTCGACCGCCAGGCGCCTGGCCGCGAGACCTCGTACGGCAATGCCGGCATCATCCAGCGCGAGGCCGTGCAGCCCTACGCCTTTCCGCGCAGCATCGCCACGCTGGCGCGTGTGGCCACCGGTTTGAGCAACGACGCCCACTACCACTGGGGGGCCCTGCTGCACCTGGCGCCGCAGTTGTTCAGCTACTGGGCCGCATCGGCCCCTGCGCGCTACGCGCCCATCGCCCAGGCCTACAGCCGCCTGATCGAGCACTGCATTACCGAGCACCGCGGCTGGATCGAGCAGGCCGGCGCCAGCGACCTGGTGCACAAGGATGGCTGGCTGCAGCTGTACCGCAGCGGCCCGGCGTTCGACGCTGCGGCAAAGCAGGCCACCGCCGTCGCCGCATCGCACCACCTGGCCTGCAAGGTACTCGGCACGGCCGCCCTGGCCGCCGCGCAGCCGGTGCTGCAGATGCCGCTGGCCGGCGCCGTGCACTGGCAAGACCCCTGGACCGTGCGCGACCCGGGCGAACTGGTGGCGCGCTACGCGCGGCTGTTTGTGCAGCGCGGCGGGCAACTGGCCACGGGCGATGCGTTGACGCTGCACCAGCAAGGCAGCGGCTGGGCCGTGCAGGTGGACTCTGGCAGCATCAGCGCGCAGCACGCCGTCATTGCCCTGGGCCCCTGGGCCGGCGCGCTCACCACGCGCCTGGGCTACCGCCTGCCGCTGTTCAGCAAGCGCGGCTACCACCGCCACTTTGCGGGCGGGCCCACGCTGACCATGCCCGCGCTGGACATCGAACGCGGCGTGATGCTGGCCCCCATGGTGCGCGGCCTGCGCCTGACCACCGGGGCCGAATTCGCCCTGCTGGATGCACCCGCCACCCCCGTGCAACTGCGCCGCGCGGAGATCTCCACCCGCGAACTGCTGCCCCTGGGCGAGCCCGTGGAGGCCACGCCCTGGCTGGGCGCCCGCCCCTGCACCGCCGACATGAAACCCGTGCTCGGCCCCGCTCCGCGCCATGCGGGCCTGTGGTTCAACTTCGGCCACGCGCACCAGGGCTTCACCCTGGGGCCCGTTACCGGCCGGCTGGTGGCCGAGCTGATCAGCGGCGAGGCGCCGTTCGTGGACCCGGCGCCGTATTTGGCGCAGCGGTTTTTGTAACAGCGCAGTCCGCGCACGGGGCGCGGTCCCGCCCCTCGCCCCGCGCTGCAGTGCGTTTGGCGGTAAGCCCTGCTGGCATCACCCATATTGGCGATTGTGGTGATCGCTCCATTGCTTTGAAATCAAGAAACCAATGGATACAAGTGTGTCCATGTGGACACATGCGCTTCGTGCGCGTTTTCCTTGTCACCCTCTGCCGGCCACCACAACCCCAAGAATCCCACGCCGGCTCAACTTCGATCCATCACCGACATGCGCCTTACCTGCACGCTCAAGAAAATTGCCGCCGCCACCGCCATCGTCGCCAGCCTGGGTGCCGCCAGCCCCGCATGGGCCGACATCACCGCATCGGCCACGGCCAGCGGCCCATCGAGCGCTTACACCCTGGTTGCCCGCGTCACGCCCGAAGCCCAGTACGTGGGCCGCGGCAAGCTGTATTTCGTAATGCTGCACGGCTCGCAGATCTACGCGCTGTCGGAGACACGTGGCTTCGTCCCTTACACGGGTGGCGAACCGCCGGAATACCGCACCATCTCCCAGGCCACCGAGACCATCACCGTGCAGGGCTGGAACACCACGGCCCAGGCCGGTGCCTCGATCTTCGTGGGCTTTGGCACCGACGTGATGGACATGGTCAACAACGGCAGGTTCAAGCTGGTGGCAACGCTGCCGGCGGCGCCTGCGCCGGCGCCGACGCCCACACCGACCCCAACGCCCCCGGTGACCACCAACCCCTATGCGGTGCACAACGGCACCTATATGTGCTACGACGACTATGGCCGCTCGGGCACCGTCACCGCCACGTTCACCGCCAGCAACACGGTGATCGACACCACCCGGCTGACGACGATTCCGGTGTACTCGTACAACCTTTCGCTGAGCACCATCGTCAGCCAGCCCGGTTACAGGACCTACAGCAGCACGAGCCTGCCGCTCAAGCTGGTCATGCTCAATCCGTCCGGGGGGCCTTACAGCTTGGCGATCGGCTACCAATCGAACGCCTACAGCAGCCAGATTGTTTACGTCTGCACCAAACGCTGAGACGGCGCGGCAAACGCAAGCAAGAGTGCCCTGCGGCAATCACCGCCGCGAGAACACGCTGGCGGCCTCGGTGCTTCTTTTGCAAGCGAGCCGGGCCATCCAGCACATCCCGTCACAGATTACACATTCACCGCCGCCCCATCCACCGCCCAGCGGCACTCCGCCATCCAAGTAGGCAACGCGGGGTCGCGCACCACGGGCGCCAGGGCGCGCAGTGCGGTGTTCATCTGGCTGTCGAACCAGTGCAGCTTCTGCTCGGCGAACTGGATGGACGACAGCGCCTGCAGTACCAGCTTGCCCCCATCCACCACCGGCAGTGGCAGCGCCGCGTTGAACGCCATGTCCAGCGACGGGTGCTCGCGCACCAGCTCCTGCAGAAAGGCGCAGGCCCCATCGATGGCCTGCGCATGCCGCGCGTGGAAGGCCGGGCTCATCTCTTCGGTGCCCAGGAACTTGGCAACGCCGGCGAGCGACTCGAACGGGGTGGGCAGGCGGGTAGGGGTGGGGGTTGTTGAAGGCATGGTGGCGGTCGGCTGGGCTGAGGAATGGCAACGGCAACCACGCGCAGGCGGTGTGGGCACGTATCCAACGTAACAGTATGCGCCCGCCACGTGCCCCGCGGCCCAGTCGGGGCGCAAAATGCACTGCGCGAGCCTGCTGCTGCTGCAGCGGCACCGCGTCCGTATCCACGTAAACCGCATTCAACGCCACCGCGTTGAATGCGCTGTAACCGGACATCGCCATGCCCACCACCGAGCCCCCAAGTACCCTGAGTAACTTGCGCAACCTCCTCGCAGGCGCCGCACTGGCACTGGGCTTGGTCGCCGCGCCCGCCTTCGGCCAGATCACCACGGTGGCCACCACCATCAGCGGCACCACGCAGGCCCTGAATTTCGCCGTCAGCGTCAACACCGAGGCCCGGTTCCTGGGCCAGGGCAAGCTGTACTTCGTGCTGCTGCACAACGGGCAGTTCTACCTGCTGTCCGAGGCGCGTGGCTTCGTGCCCTACACGGGCGGCGAGATCCCCGAGTACCGCACCATCCGCCAGGCGACCGAGACCATCGCCGTCAGCAACTGGAACACCCGCGCACAGCTGGGTGGCGCCATCTTCGTGGGCTATGGCACCGACTTCTGGGAGATGCTGGCCAGCGGCCGCTACCGCCAGGTGGCCACCCTGGCGGAGTACCCCATCCCGCCCGTGGCGGGCGATCCCTATGCGGCCTACAGCGGCGCCTACCTGTGCTCCAGCAACACGGGCGCCACCTACAACGCCACCGCCACCTTCACAGCCGCCCAGGCGGTGGTGGACACATCCCGCATGCCCGCCATTGCGGTGCCCAGCATCAGCGTGCCTTTCGACGGCCTGGGCAGCAGCGGCGACCGCATCTATGCCAACCGCGACTTCCCGCTGTACCTGGTGTCGCTGGATACGACGGCAGCCGCCCGCTACCCGCTCGCGCTGGCCTACCAGGCCAACGACTTCAGCGCCTCGCACATCTTCGTCTGCGCAAGGCGCTGATAGCGCCCTTCTCCCTTCTCTCCAGGCACCTCGCGCGCGGCTGAGCCCCACCGGGGGCGAAGCGCCTGCAGTGCGCCGTCCAGCGCCTCCCCGATACCGCCCGTCGGCGCGCAGCGCCATGTCGTGACATTTGGTTTCACGCCACAGTGTGCGCCCCACCCCGGTGATAGATTCGCCGGTCGCTCGGGCCACGCGCCGGGCGCTCTCCCGATCCACCGCCAACAGATACACACAACATGGCCGTTACCGTCTCCGACCTGCAGAACATGCGTTTTTCCGGCAACCCGCAGGCCGATGCCTTGCTGGGGGGCACCCCGGTGTGGAACTTCTGGCCCGACGGCCGCAAGGTGATCTACTACACCTTTGACGCGGGTGCCAGCAGCGAAGCGGCCAAGAAAACCGGCAGCGCGGTCACGGCCTTCAACGCCGACCAGAAGCAGTCCACCCTGCAGATCCTGCAGCACGCCTCTGCCGTCACCGGCATCGTCTTTACCGAGGTGTCCACCTCGGCCCAGGCCGACCTGCACTTCGCGGCCACCAACCTGCAGGGCCCCTCCACCGCAGGCCTGGCATCGTCGGGCTACAACTACAGCTACTCCGGCCCCAACCAGGTGGTGGGCTCGCTGAACATCGAGGCCGTGGTCTACCTGGACAATGTGGAGCACGCCGGCATCAACAACAAGCCCACGGCCGGCGGCTCGGGCTACGAGGTGCTGCTGCACGAAGTGGGGCATGCGCTGGGCCTGTCGCACCCCTTCGACTCCTCGCACCCCCTGCCCTCGGCGCAGGACAACACCAACAACACCGTCATGTCGTACACACATGCCGGCCCGAACAAGACCACCTTCCAGAGCTACGACCTGCTGGCGCTCGACTGGCTGTATGGCCGCGACGGCCTGGGCGGCACCTACGGGTTCAACTCGACCAAGGGCCCGACGCTGACCTTCGATGCAGCGCCCGCACCGGCCCCGGCACCTTCCCCCGCCCCGGCACCGGCACCCACACCCGCTCCAACGCCGAGCCCAACACCCGCCCCTGCGCCCACAACACCGACAACGCCCACGGCCCCAACCACCCCCACCAAGCCCACGCCCGCACCAACACCTACGCCCACCAATCCCAACCTGCCCACGGGCAACCAGGGCACGGGCGATGCCGACCTGTTCAACAGCAAGCCCGCCACCGAGACCTTCAACGGCGGTGCGGGCGTGGATACGCTGGTGGCCCACGGCAACCGCGGGCAGTACACGCTGCAGCCGCTGTCGGGTGGCAACTGGCTGCTCAACGACAAGGGCACCGGCCTCGACGGCATCGACACCCTGCAGCAGATCGAGCGCGTGCGCTTTGCAGACCACTCCGTGGCGCTGGACCTGAACGGCGCTGCCGGCACCGCCGCGCGCCTCATCAGCACCTTGCTGGGCTCCGACGCGCTGAAGAACAAGGGCCTGGTGGGCGCCGTGATCAAGGCCGTGGACGAATCGGGTGCCACGCCCCAGCAACTGGCAGAACTGGCCCTGGCCGCCGTGGCCGGCCCCTCCGCTACGCCCCAGCAGGTGGTGGCCCTGCTGTACGCCAACCTGTTCGGCACTGCGGCCGATGCCGCCACCGTGCAGAACCTGGCAGGCCTGCTCCAATCGGGCAGCTACACCGGCGCATCGCTGACCTGGGCCGTGGCCAGCTCGGACCTCACGGCCAGCAAGATCAATCTGGTGGGGCTGAGCCAGGTGGGGCTGGAATACATCTGAACCGAACGGATGCGCAGGGACGGCCTGCGCATCCACGGCCTTGGCGCAGCCCTACCTTTGGGGGATACCGCCCGCCAGAAATTTGCGTTTGAATCACGTTCGATGCTCCTTGGCAAGCCATTTTTTGCCAAGGGCAGCCATGTTCGCCCCCGGCGACTGCAGGCCCCGGAGAACAACTCCCCGCTGGTGCCAAGGTCCCGGGCGCACAACACCTGGCCAACCCAGTGACTGGGGCATTCCCAACGTGATTACCGCACTCTTCGAATTCACCCGCTCCGGCGTCTGCAGGTTTGCGCCCAGCGTATCCGCCTCCACAGACGCCCAGGCCGTGCTGCTCAACTGGACACTGATGGCCAACGACCGCGCATTCCGCACGGTGCTCGACCTGCCCGACCGCCTGGTGGCCGAACTCAGCTGGAACGAGCGGCACGACACCGCCCAGCGGCACGACCTCGACTCCTGGGCCCGCCGCCTGGACATCACCGTGTCCAATGCACTGCGCATGTCGCACAGCGACTGGCAGACCGCACGCCCCCTGGCGGCGTAAGGCGCCTCGCCCGCCCCCGCCCCGGGTCAGCCCACGGTGCCTGCCGGCACCTGGCAGGGCCTGATCGCACCGCCGCCCGATACACCGCCGTTGCAGTGAACAGAGCGGCCCGCCGGGCTACTCCGGATAGGTTACGGTACCCTCGCCAATAATCACGGGGCCTTCGCACTGGACCACAAATCCGGGACCCGCTCAATACCCCGACTTCCCGCCAACAGGTGAACAAACGCCCGCTCCTCAGACGCGGACTTCGTCGATCTTGCGCTTGCGCTCCAGCGGATCGGGCCCTTCGCACCAGCACCTCCAGCGCCTGGGAGCCAAGGCTTCCTTCCATACCCCGCGTCAGCGGCCGAGTCATGAAGGAGGTGGACTTGACGGCCTCGCGCGCCGTGCCCTTCAGGTGCGAGGGCAGGAACATCTTTTCGATGGCGTCGCCGCCGGGCACCAGCTTCATCGACAGCACGGACGCCCCGGTACCTACCAGCAGTGCGCGGTTTGCGGCCGCCGCGGCCAGGATGCTTCGGGCCTTGTCTTCGCCGTGCTCCCGGGCCAGTTGCTGGAACTCAGGCTCCGCCGCAAAGGCGGACGTGGGCAGCTTTTGCAGCTCTGCATACAACTCGTTGGCGACCGAAGCGCCCTGCTGCGCAGCCGATAGGCGCGAGTCCCCAGAGCGGGGCAGGGCAATCCAAGCGCCAGGACTCCGGCCCCGGCCTGCCGGCAACCATCTTGCGCGGGCTTGCAGCTCGCGAATGAAGGGCTGGATCAGGCCATCTGCGTCTGCAGAGAGCGCGACTGTTCAGCTGTTGGCTGGAAGCTGAGGGTATTGAGAGGTGCCCCCATGGCTCAGCAAAAGCCTACCAACTGAAGCTACAGCAAATGGATTTCGTAAAACCTAGAGCCCAGCTTGGGCTGCACTGCGTCCCATGACATGAGTCCAAAATTCAAGGAACCATTGCCCAATCCGTCTGCCACAACAAACTTGCCATTTTTTTTCCAATGCAAGCACAACCCGACCTCGCATGGCCGACTCTCCAATCTAGGATTTACAGGATTTTCCTTGATGATGGACAACCCAAGCAAAAAATCCCCGACAAAAGCATTCCAGTATGCTATTGAAAAAATGGGATCTGAAGAATCAACAGGAAATATATCCACATCCTCGTCCATTGGATGGAAATCAGGATCTCCAGCCTCATCCCTGTCAAGCCAAACAATGACGCTGTTCAGGCTATCGTCACCCGCCATTCCAAGGACCCGGCCATCTTCGAATGTGAGCGCCAACGGCCCTTCCGTCCTTTCAAAAACCCGGGAAAATGGAATCCCTCCCTCGACTGCAGCAACGTCCTTGGGCGAAAGACTGTACCTCCTCATCGACAAGAGCCTTTTACCCAAAAAACTCTTAAATAGCAAAGCCGATTGAGATGGCAGCGCCGCAGAATATGAATCCATCATCTTTTCCCCATATTTCTCGCCATTTCAATCAGCAGATCAATCATTTTCATATTCTCCTTCTTATACCCCTTCTCCACACCCATTGGATCAGATATTACCACGCCGCCATCCCTATTCACAAGAAATTGCAAATCCTTGATTTTTATCTCAGCGTTTAGCAATTTTTCCTTTATCAGCATCAAGTCGGCAATACTCTTTCCATTCAAAACACCTAGATCACCAACCACCGTGACACGGCCTCTGATCACTTTGACCGCATCTTTGGTCCCCGCCTCAAATCGATCGTACACAAGCGCAGGGCGATCACCTACCATGATCGGCCCCCTGGCGTTAACGACGGGAAGGCCCATCTCCTTTAGTTGGCCAAGCAGTTTCAACTCGCTTTCCAATTCACTGATGCGGCCTGAGTGCAAGACGCCAACGGCGTACTTTTCGCCATAGGCGAATACATCCTTGGTGCCCCCTTCGCCCAGTTTGGGCCCCAGGTCCGAAAGGCCCAGGTTGGAGAAATCATCAGCTGCAGCTCCAGGTTCCGCACCATCGAACTCCTTCATGCCATTGCTGGTTGGCGCAGTTTCAGTCCCTGCCGGATCGCCTGCCAGATTGTTGTCTGCAAGTATTTCTTGAGCAAGTGCCGCTTCGTTGGCCCAGACCGTGACCTCCTTTTTTCGCACCTTCACATTGGCAACTCCACCGTTGCGAAGAACCGCGAGGATTTTCTTGGGATCGCCCTTGATCTTGAGCACACCCGTTTCGAGCTTGGTTGCCACCATCGGCGCGGGCGGAGCAGTGGCTGATCGCCCATCCTGCACTGGCACAGCCTCCTCCTCGTGATCAGCCGTTTGCGCCGTTGACAGTAGTGCGGGTGCCACCGGTGCTGGTGCTGCCAAGGCCCGCTTCGCCCGCTCGACACTCCCCGCTGTGACGATCACACCCTCTGGCCCATCGGTCATGGCACCCCGGGGGACGCCCGCATCCTCAAGCCACTGGCGCACCGCCTTGGTGTCGCCCTGCACGTCGAGCATGCCGCCCTCGCGCATCGACATCTGCACCGATGGTGGCGGCTGCCTTACCGCATCGGCATCAGCGCCAGGCTGTACCGGTGCCAGCACCTGCTGGGCCCGTGCAGCCTGCTCGGGCCCGACCCATACGCTGTCGAGCCACATCCACACCTTGTCCAGGGCCTGTTCACACCCATTTCGGGGTCGCGAAATTGGTGTGAACAGGCCCTACAGCGCGCGGTTTGCGGCCGCCGCGGCCAGGATGCTTCGGGCCTTGTCTTCGCCGTGCTCCCGGGCCAGTTGCTGGAACTCAGGCTCCGCCGCAAAGGCGGACGTGGGCAGCTTTTGCAGCTCTGCATACAACTCGTTGGCGACCAAAGCGCCCTGCTGCGCAGCCGATAGGCGCGAGTCCCCAGAGCGGGGCAGGACAATCCAAGCGCCAGGACACCGGCCCCGGCCTGCCGGCAACCATCTTGCGCGGGCTTGCAGCTCGCGAATGAAGGGCTGGATCAGGCCATCTGCGTCTGCAGAGAGCGCGACTGTTCAGCTGTTGGCTGGAAGCTGAGGGTATTGAAAGATGCCCCCATGGCTCGGCAAAAGCGTACCTACCAACTGAAGCTACAGCAAAGGCACTTCGTAGAATCGGGAGTTCAACTTGGGCTGCACTGCATTCCATAGCATCAGCTTGTTGGACCCCCAATAGTCATCGCCTTGCCCTCCCAGTATCGCTGCAAGCTTGCCATTTTTTTGCCAGCTCAAGCACAGAGCAACCTCGCACGGCCGATTCTCCAGTCGAGGATTAATCGGATTTTCCTTGATGATGGACATGCCAATCAATTGATCACCGACAAAATCGCGCCATTTCGCTTGCGAAAAGACCGGATCCGATGCTTCAATTGGAAAAAGCACACCCTCCTTTTCGCTCATCGGCGTGGCGCCAAGCCGCCTATTTCTGTCACTGTCAAGCCAAACAATCGCACTATTAAGGCTGTCATCCTCCCCAACCCCGAGGATTCCGGCTCCTTCGAACGTGAGACCCAGCGGCCCTTCAGTCCCTTCAAAAACACGCGAAGGCGACTCTTCCATTTCGGCTCCCGCCTCTTCCTTGGGAAATATGCTGTATCTCGTGAATGAAATCAGCTTGCGCCCCAAGAAAGTTCGGAGAAGAGGAATAGATTGAGATGGCGTCGGTTGATCTTTATATTGGTCAATCATTAGAATCCCTATTTTCCTTCGGCCAATTTTACCAAATAATCGATCATCTTTATGTTTTTTCGATAACCCACACCACCCACCGCAAGCCTTAATGGGTCAGATATCACAATACCACCATCTTTTCCCACAAGAAACTGCAGATCGGATATATGCAACTTGGCCCCTTCAATTTTTCCTCTGATGAGTATCAAATCAGAAATACTTCGCTTATTCAACAAACTTAGATCGCCGACAACCGTCGCATGGCCATCCACCATTCTGACCGCATCTTTGGTCCCCGCCTCAAATCGATCGTACACAAGCGCAGGGCGATCACCTACCATGATCGGCCCCCTGGCGTTAACGACGGGAAGGCCCATCTCCTTTAGTTGGCCAAGCAGTTTCAACTCGCTTTCCAATTCACTGATGCGGCCTGAGTGCAAGACGCCAACGGCGTACTTTTCGCCATAGGCGAATACATCCTTGGTGCCCCCTTCGCCCAACTTGGACCCCAGGTCCGAAAGGCCGAGGTTGGAGAAATCATCAGCTGCAGCTCCAGGTCCCGCACCATCGAACTCCTTCACGCCATTGTTGGCTGTCGCAGTTTCAGTCCCTGCCGGATCGCCTGCCAGATTGTTGTCTGCAAGTATTTCTTGAGCAAGTGCCGCTTCGTTGGCCCAGACCGTGACCTCCTTTTTTCGCACCTTCACATTGGTAACTCCACCGTTGCGAAGAACCGCGAGGATTTTCTTGGGATCGCCCTTGATCTTGAGCGCACCCGTTTCGAGCTTGGTTGCCACCATCGGCGCGGGCCGTGCAGTGGTTGATCGCGCATCCTGCACTGGCACAACCTGGTCCTCGTGATCAGTCGTTTGCGCCGTTGGCAGTGGTGCTGGTGCTGCCAATGCCTGCTTCGCCCGCTCGACACTGCCGGCCGTCACCACAACCTTCCCCGGCCCATCCATCATTGCGCCTTTGGGGATGCCCGCGCCCTCAAGCCACTGGCGCACCGCCTGGGTGTCTCCCTCCACGTCGAGCATGCCGCCCTCGCGCATCGTCATCTGCACCGGTGGTGGCGGCTGCCTTACCGCATCGGCAGCAGCGCCAGGCTGCGGCTGCGCCAGCACCTGCTGGGCCCGTGCGGCCTGCTCGGGTGCTACCCATACGCTGTCGGTCCACATCCACACCTGATCTACCCCGGCAGCGCGCAGTCGCTTGTCCAATTGCCAAGGGTCTCCTTCCACGCTCAGCGTGCCTTTGTCGGACAGGTGCATTGCGCCAACAGGCGCTTCCACCGCAGCATCAGCAGTCGACTCGGGCGCGGAAGTGCCTTGGGGGAGTGCCACATGCGAGTACGGCACGATCTCCTGCTGTGCATCTGCAACTTCAGCACCGGTCTGATGCGCGATCGTCCCAGCCTCGCCCCCGGGCACAGCGGGTGCCGCCAATTCGTCCATATGGCCGCTTGGCAAGGGCTGCGCATTCCTTTCCATGGATGAAGAGTCCACCGCCTGCGGCACGGCCGAGGCGACCGGGGTCACCGGCTGGCCTTGCACCAGGGACCGGAGCAAGTCGTCTCCATACCCACTGCCGCGCTCTGCAGCGCCCGCCGAGTTATCCAGCACGGGGTTGTAGGCATCGGGTGGGCCTTGCTGCGCGTGGCCCACCGGGCTATCCGGGCCGGGGCGAAGGGGTGCAGCCTGCACCCGGGTTCCTTTGGAACCGCTCGGTACTGTGCCAAGGACGCCCCCGACAAGTGCGCTGCGGCCGGCGTCATCGAGCAGGCCCTTGTCCTTGCCCGACACATGGATGTCGACAGCGTTGCTGCCGATGGTGTTGGCCGACTCCTGGATGGCCCCGGTCAGGCCCTTCGTGGTGATCTCTGAGCCGGTCGCCAGAAGGCGCCTGCCGGCATCGGCCAGCACCTGGGTGCGCACCGGTGGCGGGATCTTGAGCACCATGTCCTTGATCGCTTGCCCCGCAGGCAGCGGCAGCTTCTCGCTGGCGGCCGCCAGCCCTCCCTTGAGCGCGGCGGCCGCCGCACTGTCACCCTCTGCGTAGGCGGATCCAGCCGCGCTGGCCGCCATGGGCGCCGACAGGCTGGACTGCGCGCCAGGCACCATCATGGCCGCGAGAGCCTGCGCTGCAGGCAGGGAGTTGCCTGCCAGTTGGACCGTCATCCAGCGGCCGAACTCGCCGTTGTCCCAGGCTTGCGCCGGGCCTTGGCGCGACAGGGTGGAGGCGTAGCCTTCGCTCATCTGGCGCAAGTCATCCACCAAGGGCATGTTGGGTACACGGCCGAATACGGGAGAGCCGCCGCCATCGACCAGGACCTTGTTGACACCCTCGGTGACCAACCCAGTCGCCACCGACGGGACATTGAGCGTCCCCGCCAGCGAACTCGCCGCGCCCTGCTTGAGGGCGGCCTTGACGGGGTTGGCTTCGGCATAGGCCTGCACCCTGTTCAAGGGCGTAGGCGCCCGCATCTGTGGCGAATTGGCGATGCGCTGGCGCTGCTCGACGGCTTCTGCATAGTCGCGGCGGGAGAGTCTTTCGGCCTCGGCCAGGTCCATGCCTCTCGCAGCGCCGACCACATCGGGGCCCTCCAGCACGCTCTTCCACTCCGGGCGCGGACCGTTGGACGCCTCGATGGCCGGCCTCATCCAGGGCATCACTGCTGCGGCAGCACCTTTCACCAGGCCGTAGGCCTGGTCTGCAGCGTCCGACAGGATCGACGCCTGCCTGGGCGCATCCGTCCTGCGCGGGTCATCCACCTTGCGGCCATCCTGTGCGCGCGCGGCCGGCTCCATATCCACCATTGAAGTCGCCTGCCTACCATCGCCAGGCCCCAGCGCCACCAGCTCGAACGCAGACCAATCAATGCCTGCATTGGAAACCTCTGGCTCCTCCACCAGTTCGAAGCGGGACCAATCCATCACTGCGCTTTCGCCAGGGGCTCGGGCCGGCCATTGCGCACGATGTACCGCTGGCCGCTGGCGTCGCGGACCACCGTTCCGTCCTGCGGCGCGGACGACAGCGGCCGGCGCGCACCAGCGCTGGTGCTGGCGCCCACCCGCGAGCCAGTGCCGGCCTCGCCTATTTGGACCGGGGCCGTGGGGCGCAAAGCCGGCTCAGGCCTTGGACGCTCACTCGGGCGCTCGGGCTGCACGGCGCTGCTGCGCTGGAAGGCCGCAGCAGCATCGAGGGCAGAGCCGCCGCCCTGCTCCACGGCCACGGCACTGGCCTCCCCCCGGTCGTTCAGCCCGAACTGCCGCTCTCCCCGCGCATGCACGTCGAGCTTGCCCGGGTCCAGGAACAGCGTGTACAGCCGCTGCAATGCCTGCGCGCCCTTCTCGCGGTCGTAGGCGGCGCGCTCCAGCGTGGTGGTGGGCGGCGCAGCGTCCATGCTGCCGGCCCGGTCGTAGCGGGCAAAGTCGCCGGCCGTGGGGGCCACGGCGTTCATCACGGGCATGCCAAAGCCCACGTCGGCCAGGCGCAGGCCGGCGTCTTCATGGACGGCACGCACGCGGTTGACCAGGTCCTGCCGTTGCTCGGGCGTCCGGGCGCGGGCGGCTTCCTCCATCAGGTTGAAGCCCTTGCCGCTGCCAGCACCACCAGCGGACCCGACCCGCGTCTGCTCCTGCTGCCACTGCCGGTCGGCCGTGCGTTGCTGTTGCAGCTCCAGCGCGGCCTGCTGCTTGTCCTGCAGCAGCGCGCGCTGTGCCTGCAGTTTCTCATCGTCGACCGCCATGGCCGACATGCCGCCGCCCACGCCCTGCAGCGTGCCGCCCAACAGGTTGGCGAAGAAGCTCATTGCATACCCCCTTGCAATGGCTGTGGTTGCTGCTGCGCCATCTGCGCGAGGTTCAGGCCCTGCGGTCCGGGCGCGGGCCCGGGCGCCGGCAGCGGCTGGCCACCGGGTGGAGCACCGGGCGCAGGCATCAGCCCATCCTCGGCGTCCATGCGCATGTACTCGGCGATGGACTCCTGCATCACCTGCTGCAGGAAGGGTTCGAGCTGCTCGTCCGGCACCATGCCCGCGTCGTTGGCCAGGGCGGCCACGTCCTTGACGAACTGCACGCCCACGTGCAGCAGCACGGCCGGGTCCACGGGCTGGC
The DNA here is from genome assembly GCF_964253305.1 of Acidovorax sp. LjRoot66. NCBI lineage: Bacteria > Pseudomonadati > Pseudomonadota > Betaproteobacteria > Burkholderiales > Comamonadaceae > Acidovorax > Acidovorax sp. LjRoot66. The sequence goes on along the minus strand of NZ_CAXUQU020000001.1, from coordinate 3,334,615 downwards.
CGGCCTTTTCGGACTGCGTGGCCAGGAAGCGCAGGGTCTGCGTGCCGAACTTCACCGCTGCGCCGGCAGGGTCGATGTCCATTGCGCCCTTCCATTCCACCGCAGACTCGCCCAGCAACTGGCGAGCGCGGCCCAGCAGCATGTCGAACTGGGCCTGCTGCTCTGCGCTGGCAGGGGTCTTGCCGCCGGTCGTGCCTGTGGTGGGCGAGTGCGCGGGCGCACCCTGTGCCATTTCGTTGAGGTTCATGGTCGTCCTTTACTGCACGATGCGGGTGGTGGGTGTGTAGCTGTAGCGCTGCTTCTGCCATGCCAGCTTTTTTTCCTCGGCCTTGGCGTTGGCCGCGCCGCTGATGCCAGCGCCCACGCCCTTGATCACTTCGCCCGCGGCCTTGTCGTTGCTGAGCAGCTTGTCGAAGAAGCTGCCCGGCTTGGTGGCTGCCGTGTTCACGGCCGGCGTCTTCGGCGCCTCAACGCCTTTGGTGATGTCGCCTGCCTTGAGCTGCTGGCCCGACGAAGCCTTCATCCCGGAGGCGTTCTGCCCAGCTGCCGTCTGGCTGGCAGCACCGCTCTGAAAGGAGGAACTCGCTCCCTGGGATCGATTGGCAAGCTCATCGGCCGCCGACGACGTCGCATTGAAAGCAGGCTTGGCATCCACCTGCATGGGCGCCTCAGGATTGAGGAGATTGACCCCCACCCCGTCAGAAACGAGCCCGCCTCCTGCCGCTTTGTTCGCCAGATTGAAGGCGTTGTCGGCGGCATCCATGCCGTTCGTGGCCCAGAGGGAGGATGCATCCGTCGCGCTGCCCAGGGCACCCGCCGTGTCCGCCAGGTCAAAGGCCCCTATTGCCGAATTGACCCCGAAGGCATTGGTGCCGTCCAGCATCGCTTTCGTGCTCAATGCGCCTCCGGCCTCGGTCAGCCCCGCTGCCTCCCCGCCGCCACCACCGAACCCACCATTGACAGCCCCGTACACCGCCCCTGCGACGTTGGCGATCATCACCAGGTCCTCCCCGAACACCTTGGCGGCGGCCTGGTTGATCTTGTTGTTGATTCCGGACACCTGGAAAGCCACCGACGCAATGGCGGTCACCGCAGTGGCGGAGATACCAACGGCGGTGCCAATGGCGGCCGCAGCGCCCGTGTAGCTCAAGAGAATGGGGACGATGATGGCCATGGATCAGCTCTCCAGTGCGGACACGTAGGCTGTGCCCATGACGCCAAAGCCGCGGCGGGCCATGACCTTGTTGAAACGTGCCGGATCGGCGATGCCGGCGTAGTCGTGCACCACGAACTGCACAGCCCGCATGCGCGTGGCCCAGTCCTGCAGCGCTGCCAGCAGGCGCAGGCCCGAGCCGTCCTCGGCGTACCAGAGCAGTTCGTAGGCGGTCTGCCGGCGGTTGAAAAGGCCGGGCTGCACGATGCCCGCGATCAGGCCGCGCAGCGCGCCGCCCTCTTCGCTGACGAACACCGCGCCGGCCAGGTTGTGGATGACCCCCAGAAAGGAAGCCTGCACCTGGGCCATTTCGATAGGCTGGTCTGCCATGCGGCTGGCGGCGTGCTCGCGCAAGGCCAGCGCCACCAGGCCGGGCAGGTCGTCGCGGGTGGCGCGGCGGATGATGGCGGTAGTCATGGGCTTGCCGCGTTACCGTCATTGCCACTAGGCCCACTAGGCCCACTGGCTCCACTGGATCCACCTGGTGCGCCACCAGTGCCATTTCCACCTGTGTCGGCGTCTGCATACGGGTTAGGCGGCCTGGAAGCATCAGCAGACGTGTTCGCCCTCGCCTCCGTCTTGATGATCCAGCTGTCCGGGTTGTAGCCCAGCCGGTTGGACAAGGCGGTCAATTGCAGGTTGTAGGTCGCAGCCAGGTCAGAGATGGCGCGGTCTGCCTTTTCCGGGGAAAGGTCGGCGGTGTTGATCTGGAAGATCTTGGCGGCGTAGTCGGATCGCAGGTTGTTCAGCGTCGCGCGGTCATTCGCGTCGGTCTGGTTTTGCTGGTTGCGGTCGTCGTGGTTGAGCTGCATCTGCAGCCGCGCCATGCTGGTGTCGGGCTGGATCGCCGCCGCGCGCGAGGCCGCATCCAGCTGCGCAATGGACATCTGGGTCTGCGCCGCAAACTGGTCGCGCGCCGACTGGTAGCCGTTCTGCACCGCGTCGCGCTCCAGCGTCAGCTGCTGCTGGCGGTCCAGCATCCGGTACTCGCGGTCGAACTGCTGCTGCGCCGCCCATTCATTGGCCTGCACATTGAAGTCGGCCATATAGGCATCGCGCACGAAGGCATTGTTGTCGCGCGCAAAGGTGTTGGCCTGGCCGGCGTTGAACTCGCCTGCGCGGGCATAGGTGCTCGCGTCCTGCTGGGCAATTGGCATGGCCGCGTCGTACAGGGCCGAGTCGGCCGCCGTCAACGCCATCGAGCTGTTGAGCAGGCCGCGCGTGTTGGCCGTCTGCAGCGCGCGGGCGCGGGCCTGCTGCATCAGCGGGCTGTCGTCCGCAATGATCTGCTGCAACTGGCTGCGCACCGTCTCGTTGGGCGCCACGTCCCAGCGCGTCATGCCCTGCAGCTGCGACAGGTTGATGCCCGTGGTGGGCGGCTTCCTGGCGTCCTTGGTCCAGCCCTTCTGGGCGTCGTAGGTGTAGTCGTAGTAGGGCTTCTCCAGCCCGCCTGTGGTGCCATAGCCACCGATGGCCGAGTCCTCGGCCGACCAGCCGTAGAGTTGCCCGAACTGCTTTTGCGTGAGGCCCAGGCCCTGGGCCTGTGCGGCGACTTCCTGGCTGGTCTTGCCCACCGACCACTGCTTGCCGGTGTTGATCTCGTCGGCCGTGAGGTCGCGCCCGCCCTCCCAGCCGGTGGAGGCTGCGGCGGGTGCGGGCGATGGCGCATACGAGGGTGCCGGGGCTGGCGACGGCGCTGCGCCCCAGGCCTGGCTGGCCAGGTTGAATTGCGCGTCGGTAACGCCCAGCGATTTACCGATGCGTGCCAGGTCCTCGTCCGACGCGCCGTTGGCCCGCTCGGTCGCATAGGCTGCGTTGACGTGATCCTGCGTGTACTCTGCCATGGTCAATATCCTTTGCTGCGGTCGGTGGTGCCGCGCTGCTGCGCCTGCAGGGCAATGCGGCCTGGCAGGGCCAGCAGGGCCTGCAGCTCCTGGATGGCGGCCTGTGCGGCGCGGATTTCGGCGTCGCTGGAACGCACCGTGGTGCACACGGTGGTCAGCTCGGCGATGCGCTCGGCCGCGTAGGCCTGCACACCGCGCCACACGGCGGTGGCGGGGTTGATCTGCTCCATCCAGCTCATACCCCCCTCCCCGTCTGGGCGGCGAACTGCATTTCGGCGTTCAGCATCTGCGCCTTGCTGTCGCGGTCGGCCTGGCGGTCGGCCAGCACGGCGCGGGTCTTTTGCACCTCGAACGCCTGGCGCCGCTGGGCCTCGGTCTGGCCCGTGCGCTCGCGCGCCGCGGCGGTGGCCGCGTCCAGCGCCATGCGCTGCTGGGCCAGCTCGCGTTGGGCCATGGCCTCGTCGCGGCGCAGCTGCAGGCGGGCCTTCTCCAGCTCGCCATCCATCGCGGCCTGCTCGCGTTGCTGGGCCACCCGCTCGGCGTCGGGGCCGCTCTTGCCGGGGGGCTGCTGCGCCTCGGCCTGCTGCATGCGGGCGATCTCCTGCTCGGTGGGCAGCACGCGGTCGGGGTCGAGCTTGAAGGCGCGCGCAAATTCGCGCATCAGCCGCATCTGGTTGCTCGGCGGCAGGCCCATGGCCTGCGCCGTCTGCATGAAGGCCTGCAGCCGCTGCGCCTGGCCCTCCAGCTCCACCAATGCGGCAATGCCCAGCGCACGCACGCGGCTGTCGCCCTTGATCTCGGCCTTCTCGCTGTACTGCATGTTCCAGTCGAAAAAGCGCGTGATCAGCGGGGTGACGATGTCGTCGTCCCAGTTACGCACCGCGCGGCGCACCCACAGGTTGGCCGCGTTGTAGGCAATGCTGGCACCCGTGGCGCTCTGCATGTAGCTCGGCGCCTCGGTGCCTTGCAAAAAGGCAGGCAGCGTGCCCACCTCTTCGATCAGCTGCTTGCTCATGCCGAAGATGGCCTGCAGCTCCTGCAAGCGCGCATCGATGGCGATGAACTGAATGCCCTGGCGCGCGTCCGAGCCCGGGCGCTTGTTGCGCCAGAACTTGCCCGGCGCCATGCGCCACGAGCCATCCACCGGCTCGATGGCCTGGTCGTCCACCACCACCTGGGGCAGCACGCACAGGCCCATGTTGTCGTGCATGGCGCGAAACGCGCTGTTGGCGCTCTCCTGGTTGTCGCGCACCTCGTACGGCATGCCAAAGCCGAAAATGCTGGCCTCGTCCATCTGCCAGGTGAACACGCTGTAGGGGTGCTCGTTGCTGTCCAGCGGGTTAAGCGCCGCTTTCAGCACCTCACCCTGGCTGCCGAACCACACCACGCCGGTGTAGGTCTTGAGCGGGTCATCTTCCACCGCGCAGCCGCAGTCGATCAGGTCCTGCGCGGTGATGGGGCCGTGGTACTCCCACACCTCATAGCGCCGGTCCTTGGCGCCGCTGGCGCCGCTGATGGCGCGCAGCCGCTCGCGGTAGTTGTTGGTGGGCGTGGTCGGCTCGGCGCCCAGCATGCGGCGCAGGGCATCGGCGTCCACGTCGGGCATGTCCTGCAGGTCGGCCGCCTCCTGGCGCGTGAGGTAGTGGCGCTCGAACACGAACTCCGCCTCACGGATGTGCGTGCTGCTCATGTCGGGGAAAAAGTTCCACAGGTCCACCCGCGCCGCCTGCGGCAGCGGCTTGCGCGCAAGGCTCATCACATACGCCCCATCGCCCTGGCGCGCCCATCGCTTGGTGGTGCGAAACATCGGCACCGGCCCCTTGAGCACGCCCGTGCCGTACAGCACCGCATCGTGGATCACATCGCGCGCATGGCGCGGGTAGCTGCACTCGGCCAACTGGTCGTCGATCTCGCGCTGCATGGCATCGCAGCGCTTGGCCGCCTCGTCCACCATCTGGCCAATCGCCTGCTGTATGCCACCGGCCGTCAGCATCGGCCCCTCGGGCGACTGCATGGGCGTGTCGGGGGGCAGCTGCCCGGCCAGGTCCAGGGCCTCGTCCAGGTCGGGCACGGGCGTGGGCTCGATCACGTAGTTGCGCTCTTCGCTGGGGAACAGCATGTCGAACAGCCGCGCCTCCACCAGCCCGCACAGCCGGCGCGTCAGCGGCACAAAGACCCGGCTGCCGTACTCTCCCTCGTCGCCGAACATGCCCGGGTCGTACTGCCCGTTGAACTGGCGCACGTCCTTGTACCAGCGCTCCTCGATCACCTGGCGCTGCTGCACCTGCTCCTGCGCCAGGGTGAGCAGCCGCCGGCCCAGGGCACCCACGCGCACGGCGCGGGCCTCGGCCTCGCGGCGCTGTTGCGCGGCGAACTCCTCGTCATCGATGCGCTGCTGCGCGGCATCGGCCTCGCTCGCCTCGGCCAGCAGGGCCAGCACTTCGTCGGCGCCCATGGCGCCGCTGGCGACCAAGGTGGCAATGTCGTCGGCGGTCTGGCTCGGCAGGCCATCGGTCACGGCAAAAGAGGGATGGGAAAACGGTGGATTTCGCATGCACCGCAGTGTTGCGGGGCGGTGCCGCGCGAACAACGCGCGGCATATATGCAGGTTTGCGCGCCCCCCCGCGCCTGGCGCCATGGGCAGGCAAGGCGATACAGTGTGCGCTGGCACCGACGGATTGTTCTTCTTATCGCTCACCCTCACCGCAATGACCACTGCCTATCCCCGCTACCACTTCATCACCGGCCTGCCCCGCGCGGGCTCCACGCTGCTGTCGGCCCTGCTGCTGCAGAACCCGCGCTTTCATGCCGGCATGAGCAGCCCCGTGGGCGGCCTGTTTCGCGGCATGCTCAACCAGTTGGGCGCGGGCAGCGAGTTCGGCCCGGTGGTCACCCGCGCGCAGCGCCACCGCCTGGCGCGCGGCCTGTTCGACAGCTACTACGCGGACTTGGCGGGCGAGAAGGAAGTCATCTTCGACACCAACCGCATGTGGAGCGCGCAGATGCCCGCCCTCATCGAGATGTTTCCGGGTGCGAAGCTGATCGCCTGCGTGCGCAACGTGGCCTGGGTCATGGACAGCATCGAGCGGCGCTACCGCGCCAACCCCTTCGAGATCACCCGCCTGTTCAACGACGACACCGAGCGCAACACCGTCTACAGCCGCGTGGACACGCTGGCCCAGCGCAACCGCATGGTCGGCTACCCGTGGACGGCGCTCAAAGAGGCGTTCTACGGCGAACATGCCGCCTCGCTGCTGCTGGTGGACTATGACCTGCTGGCCCAGGCCCCGCACAAGGTGCTGCCGCTGATCTACCAGTTTTTGCAGGAGCCGGCCTTCGAGCACAACTTCGAGAAAGTGCAGTACGACGCCCCCGACTTCGACGAAGCCCTGGGCCTGCACGGCCTGCACAAGGTGCGCCCCACCGTGGGCCTGGAGCGGCGCGAGACCATTCTGCCGCCCGACCTGTTCGAGCAGTACGGCAAGCTGTCGTTCTGGCACGACCAGGCCAACAGCCGCGCCAGCGTGATCACGGCCAAGGCAACGTAGCAGGCAGCGCAGCCGCCTGCTTGGTGCCGGTCGGCAACGCCTGATGGCGGCGTTGCCGTCCTGCGGCGCACCGCTGTCATACGGCTGCCGCCAACGCTGCGCATGGCCAACACCGCCTTGGCTTCTGCTCTGCGGCCTGCGGCGGCAGCGGGCCGCACTGAATGGAATCAAGATGTTACGAGGGCTGCCACATGGCAGCTTTTTTGTTGACCCTCACATTCCTTTCACTTACTTTCAACCGTTGCCCCAATAAGGGGATTTTCGGCTGCAAGCCTTGTCATGGAATGAACGCAACAGACGCCTCGACCCTGCACGCATCAAGCGGCCCACGCCGCCATGCGGGTTGCCACGCGCCCGCACCGCTTGCGTTCGGCCCGTGTTGAAAAGGGGCCGGTCTGTGTGTGCAACTTCCCACTGCCATGCAGCCAGCCGCCTCTTCGTTGACCCGCAGCCCCAGTGGTTGGCGCCTGGCGCCACTGACCACGGCGACCGCCTTCGTTCACTCGTGCCGCCTGCAGTGCGTGCCAGTCAACCCACGCAACAGACCTGCTGCGAACACACCGATTTAACCGGATCAGCACCATGACCAACACGTCCCACACCACCGACACGGCCACGCACCAGATCGTCTTCATCGACAGCCGGGTGCCCGACCTCCAGTCCATCATCGCGGCCGCACAGCCGGGTGTAAAGGTGGTGGTGCTCAACGCTGCCGAGAATGGCGTGGCGCAGATGGCCAAGGCACTGCAGGGCGAGCAGGGCCTGACATCCATCAGCGTGGTCTCGCATGGCAACGACGGGGTACTTTTGCTGGGCAACGGTCCCCTGCACGCGGGCAACCTCGATCAGCACCAGGCCGACCTGAAAGCCATCGGCGATGCCCTTGGGCCTGACGGTGACCTGCTGCTGTATGGCTGCGATGTGGGTGCTGGGGAGGTGGGGGGTCAATTCCTGCAGGCGCTGGCGCAACTGACCGGGGCAGATGTGGCTGCTTCCGAAGATGGCACGGGCACGGCGGCCCGTGGCGGTGATTGGGATCTGGAAATCACTTCAGGTCACATAGAGGCCACCCCTGCGCTAGATGCACAGGCCCTGGCGGGGTATGAGCATGTACTGTTCACGACCAGCGTTAACTCGGTTGCGCAGCTCAAGGCCGCGATTACCACCGGCAACACCGATGGCGTCGCCGACTTCATCACCATGACAGGCAACATCACGTTTGCCAGTGCCGCCGACGCGGTCACCATCAACGTGACTGATGGACAGACGATGTCCATCGTTGGCGGTGGTTTCACGTTGAGTGGCAACAATCTGACGCGGGTGCTGGACGTTACCGCTGGAAATGTGGCGATCAGCGATCTCACCATTTCCAATGGTCTTCTAGCGGGGAATGGAGGCAATGTCACCGGGAATGGTGCGGGTACCGCTGGCGAGGACGCTTTGGGCGCAGGCATTCGAAACGCCGGGACACTGACCATTTCCAATAGCACTATTACTGGTAACAAGGCGGCAGGGGGCGGAGGTGGCGGTGGTATCAACGACGGTCAGTATGGTGGTGGTGGTGGTGGTGGTGGTGGTGGTGGATTCGGCAGCGGTTTAGGAGGCAACGGAGGCTCAACGTTCGTAACCGTAAATGGCGCTCCGCCACCAGCAATCCAACCCGGTACTGTGCTCCCGGGGTACGCGGGAACGTCAGGCAGCGGGGGTGCCGGCGCGGGATACACGGGCAACTACGGCAATGTTGGCGGCCTCGGTGGTGGGACCACAGGTGGTGCCGGAGCCTCCTGGACCCCTGGAGGCTATGGAAACGGAGGCGCGGGGGGGTCAGCTAGCGGCGGCGGTGCATCCATAGGCGGAGGCGGCGGCGGCCTGGGCTACAACAGCCCCGGCGGTAGGGGGGGCAATGCTGCTGGCGGTATTTACAACACGGGCACGCTCACTATTACGGGAAGTTCCGTTTCAAACAACATTGCCGCAGGCGGCGGTGGCGGTGGCGGTGCCGCGTCGGGTACAGGTAATGGAGGCGCGGGAGGATCTGGTACGGGGGGCATCTGGAATGTAGGTGGCCTTGCACAACTTGACGCCGCAACTGCGGGGACACTGGGCACTGGCAACGATGGGGCTGGAGGTGCAGGAGGCTTCGCGCCTAGTGCCACGAACGGGGCTCCAGGGGCACCTGTCGGTGGGATCACATCCGCAGGCGGGGGCACCCAGAATCTAGCCTACGTCCCTGCCCCCACCCTCACCTCCGCCACGTTCAACGACAGCGCCCTCAAGATCGGCGAGACCGCCACGGTCACCTTCGTCTTCTCCACGGCCGTCAACAATTTCGACACCACCGACCTCACTGTGCCCAATGGAGCGGTAACGGGCCTATCCACCAGCGACGGCGGCACCACCTGGACGGGCACCCTCACCCCCAATGCTGGCGTGGCGAGTGCCACCAACGCCATTACCGTCGCCATGACAGGCGTCAGCAGTGTGAGCAGCAGCACGCCGGGCACTGGCACGGCCAACTCCAGCAACTATGCCGTCGACACCATGCGTCCCACAGCCACCATCGTGTTGGCGGACACTGCGCTCAGCATCGGCGAGACTTCCCTTGTCACCTTCACTTTCAGCGAAGCGGTGACGGGCTTCACCAATGCCGATCTGACCATTGCCAACGGCACGCTGACCGCCGTTTCCTCCAGCGATGGCGGTATCACCTGGACGGGGACTTTCACCCCATCTGCCAGCATCACCGATACCACCAACCTCATCACGTTGGCCAATACCGGGGTAGCGGATCTGGCGGGCAATGCGGGCACCGGCACCACCGACTCCAACAACTACGCCATCGATACCGTGCGCCCCACGGCCACTACCGTGGTGGCCGATTCCAGCCTGACAGCAGGCGAGACCTCGCTGGTCACCATTACCTTCGGCGAGGCCGTGAGCGGCTTCACCAACGCGGACCTGACCATTGCCAATGGCACCCTTTCGGCGGTGAGCTCCAGCGATGGCGGCATCACCTGGACGGCCACGTTCACGCCAACTGCAGGCGTCGCCGACGCCACCAACCTCATCACGCTGAACAACACCGGGGTGGCGGATCTGGCTGGCAACGCGGGCAGCGGCACCACTGACTCCAACAACTACGCCGTCAGCACGCAGCGCCCCACGGCCACCATCGTTGTGGCAGACAACGCCCTGCGAATCGGCGAGACCTCGCTGGTCACGATCACCTTCAGCGAGGCAGTCACGGGCTTCACCAACGCCGACCTGACCATTGCCAACGGCACGCTCTCGGCCGTTTCCTCCAGCGATGGCGGCATCACCTGGACGGCGACTTTCACTCCAGCTGCCGCCATCACAGATCTCACCAACCTCGTCACGCTGAACAACTCCGGGGTGGCCAATGCAGCAGGGAATGCGGGTAGCGGCACCACGGATTCCAACAACTACGCCATCGACACCGTGCGCCCCCTGGCCACCGTCGTGGTTGCTGATCCCGCTCTCGCGATCGGCCAGACATCGCTGGTCACGATCACCTTCAGCGAGGCAGTCACGGGCTTCACCAACGCCGACCTGACCATTGCCAACGGCACGCTCTCGGCCGTTTCCTCCAGCGATGGCGGCATCACCTGGACGGCGACTTTCACCCCAGCTGCCGGCATCACCGATCCCACCAACGTCATCACGCTGAACAACACCGGGGTGGCGGATTTGGCAGGCAACGCGGGTACCGGCACCACTGACTCGAACAACTACGCCGTGGACAGCCAGCGCCCCACTGCGACCATCGTGATGGCCGATGCCGCCTTCACGGGGGGGGAGACCTCACTGGTCACCATTACCTTCAGCGAGGCCGTGAGCGGCTTCGACAACAGCGACCTGAACATCGCCAACGGCACACTCACCACCGTGAGTTCCAGCGATGGCGGCATCACCTGGACGGCCACGTTCACCCCGAACGTCGGCGTGAATGACGCCAGCAACCTCATTGTCTTGAACAACACTGGTGTCGCGGATCTGGCGGGGAATACCGGCAGCGGAACCACCAGCTCCGGCAACTACACCATCGACACGATCATCCCCACGGCCACCATCGTGGTGGCCGACGCTGCGCTCAAGGTCGGCGAGACCACGCAGGTCACCGTCACCTTCTCCGAGGCGGTGACGGGCTTCACCAACGCCGATCTGAGCATCGCCAACGGCACACTCACCACCGTGAGTTCCAGCGATGGCGGCATCACCTGGACGGCAACGTTCACCCCCACAACCAGCATCACCGACCCCACCAACCGCATCACCCTGGCCAACTCCGGGGTGGCCAATGCAGCAGGCAATGCGGGCAGCGGCACCACGGATTCCAACAACTACGCCATCGACACGGTGCGCCCCACGGCGTCGTCCGTCACGGTGGCACCAGCAAGCCTGAGCAGCGGGCAGACGGCAGCAGTTACCATCACCTTCAACGAGGCCGTGACGGGCACTACCAATGCGGACCTGACCGTTGCCAATGGCACGCTCACTGCCGTAAGCTCCGGCGATGGCGGTATCACCTGGACTGCGACCTTCACCCCCACGGCCGGCGTTACAGACGCCACCAACCTCATCACGGTGAACAACACCGGGGTGACGGATACCGCAGGCAACGATGGCACGGGAACAACCGATTCGGCCAACTATGCCATCGACACCCAGGCACCCGTGTTTGCTTCGGCCACCGTCAACGGCAACACGCTGGTGCTGACCTACACCGAGTCCAGCACACTCGACGCGGCCAATCACCCGGTATCCGGAGCCTTCACCGTGACGGTGGGGGCCGCGCCCAATGTGGTGACGGCGGCGGTGGTCAATGCAGCGGCAAAGACCGTCACCCTCACGCTGACCACGGCCGTGAGCAATGGCCAGGTGGTGACGGTGGCCTATGCCGACCCGACGGGGGGCAACGATGCCAGCGCGGTCCAGGACGCGGCCGGCAACGACGCCGCCACGCTGGCGGCCACGGCGGTGACCAATACCACCGCCGCCCCCGATCCAGGCACCCCACCGACCCCGCCAGGCACCCCTGTCGATGGCGTACCCGTCGTCACCGAGCCCGGCCCTGGCGGCTCCACCATCATCACCATCCCGGTGGTGGTACCCACCCGCCCCGACACCCCCGGCACACCATCCCCGCTGGCCGACATCCCGCTGGTCACCTCGCCCAGCGGCACCCCCATCGTCTCGGTGGGCGTGCCCACCGGGGTCGGGCTGCAGGCCGAAGGCCTGAGCACCACGACCATGGGCTCCGCCGCCCTGGCAGAACTGGGGTTCCGCATAGAACGGGTCACCGGCAACAACCCCGAGCTGACCAACGCCGGCCAGGTGTTCTATGCCACCCTCAACCCCAATGAACCGCTGTCGGTGCAGATCCTGAAGCCCACCATCGGCGCTGGCTACGACGGCACCCAGCCCCTGGTGATCACCGGCAGCAACAACCCCGCCGACGGCAAGCAGGCCGTGATCCTGGATGCCCGCTCCCTGCCTTCGGGCACGGTGATCCAGGTGGACAACATCGAGTTCATCGCCGTGGTGGGCAATGTGCGCCTGATCGGCGGCGCCGGCCAGAACGCGGCCAGCGGCGACAGCGGTGCCCAGTGGATCGTGCTCGGGCCCGATGACGACATCATCCACGGCGGTGGCGGCAACGATGTGGTCGGCAGTGAGGCCGGCGATGACCAGGTCTTTGGCGATGCCGGGGACGACATCGTGTTTGGCGGCGCGGGCAATGACCTGCTCTCGGGCGGCACCGGCAGTGACCGCCTGAATGGGGGCACGGGCTTTGACGTGGCGATCCAGGAGGGCACACGCACCGACTACACCGTGACTCTCGAAGGCGCAGGCATCAAACTCACGCACACCGCCACCGGTGTCTCCGATTGGCTGGTGGATGTCGAGCAGGTGCGCTTTGCAACGGGCCCGAGCCTCACGGTGGCGCACAGCGCCGCCGAAGAAGCCGGGGCCTACCTGTTCCAGAAGTGGATTGGCCGCGATCTGAACCAGGGCGAGGGGGCCATCATCCAGAGCCTGACGGGCAAGACGGCGCTGGAAGTGGCCACGCTGTTCGCCCAAGTGTTCCCCGAGCAGAGTGCGGGCAAGACGCCGGCGCAGTTGCTGGAAGGCATGGGTGCCGCAGGCGCCATCCGCGTGGATGCCGTGCGCGATATCACCGTGACTGGCGATGCGGGCAACAACACCATCACCCCGACCCTGGGCCTGGCCCGGTATGTGGATGGGGGTGCAGGCATCGACACCGTGGTCATCCCGGCCACCCTGGGCCAGACCTATGTGCAATCGCAGAACAATGGCAGCTTCACCTTGCAACGCCTGACCGATGGGGCGATGCTGGATGTGACGCGGGTGGAGCGGGTCACGGTCAATGACACCAGGCTGGCCTTGGACCTGAACGGCCATGCGGGCGAAGCGGCCAAGCTGCTGGGTGCCCTGGGCGGGCCGGCTTTGCTGACCAACAAGGGCGTGGTGGGCGAGGTGATCCGGCTGCTGGATGCCGGGGCCAGCAGCCAGACCATTGCGGGGCTGGGGCTGCAACTGCTGGGAGCGAGCACGCCCACGCAGATTGCGCAGACGCTGTGGACCAATGTGGTGGGCCGTGCGGGTACGGATGGTGAGCTCAAGCTGCTGACCGACATCATGGCGGGTGGGGTATCAGCCTCCGACCTGACGGTGATGGCTGCGAATCTGGAGCTCAATGCGGTGCGGATTGATCTGGTTGGGCTGGCGGCCAAGGGGATTGAGTTCGCATGATGGCGACGGGGACGCCGAGGCGCCCCAAACAATAAACACATCGCCCTGCCGCTTGCTTTCTGGTAGAAAGAATGGTCGCGGCCGATCACATCCTGGGCTTCTCCAGCCCATGCCGCTGTGCCGCACGCCCCCAAGCCGGACGCCCGCGCAGGTATCCGGTACCCCATGGAGCTCTGATGCCGCAGGCATGCGGTCTCCTGGCCGCCAGAACGAGGATGCAATCAGCATGGCCTACCCTATCGACCTCACCCATCCCACAAGCGCTCACAGCCCCGTGCAGGTGGTCTTCATCTTCAACGACCTGCACGATGGGGCTGCGCTGGCGACCTCGGCCCCGCAGGGCGCCGAGGTCGTGGTGCTCGACGGCATGCGCGACGGCCTGGCGCAGATGGCTGCGCACCTGCAGGGGCGCAGCGGCATCGGCGCCCTGCATGTGCTCAGCCACGGCAGCCATGGCCGGCTGCACTGGGGCACCACGGTGCTGGATGCCGCCAGCGCCGCCGCGCATGCCGACCTGCTGCGCGCCATGGGCAGCGCGCTTGCCGACGATGGCGACGTGCTGCTCTACGGCTGCCACTCCGGCGCGGGCCGGCAAGGGGCCGCGTTGCTGCGCACGCTGTCCGACCTGTTCGGGGCCAACGTGGCGGCGTCCACCACGCTCACCGGATCGCCGCAGCTGGGCGGCGACTGGGTGCTCGGGCGGCAGCACGGCACCGTGCACACCCCCACGCTGGTGGGCCCCGCCTCCTATGCCGCAGTGCTGGCCGTACCGGCCGACGAAAATTACGACTCCAATGGCGTCACCAACTTCTCCACAGCCAGCTTCACGCTGGATGGGATCAAGTACACGATCACGGGCACCGGCAGCTACACCAACCGGGTTTCCAACGACAGCAGCCTGTCGGGGCTTGGCAACGACGCAGGCGACTACTTTCTGCGCTTCGACCGGACCAACGTCTCGGGCATTTCCAGCATCAAGGTCGAGGCTGCCGACGGCAGCGCCTTCCGGCTCAATGGCCTGAGTTTCGGTGCAGCGGCAGATGGCAACATCACCGTCACCCCCGACGTTGGATCGGCCCTGACCTACGCCAGCAGCGGCGCGACCATCCTGCAGCAGAACATCAATACCTCGGCCAATACCAGCTTCCAGAACATCACCGGTTTCACCTTCGCGGGAACGAACCTCTCCCTCGCCCTTGATGACCTGGATTTCGAGCCAGCAGTCGTATCGCTCGCCGCCATCACCGGCGCCACCTACAACGCATCGACCGGGATTCTGTCCGTTACCGGCACCAACCTCACCGGCGGCGGCAATGTCGATGTGGGCAAACTCTCCCTCGCCGGCCAGGGCGGCGCCAGCTACACGCTGACCAGCAGCAACGTCAACGCCAGCAGCGCCACCGCCTTCTCGGTCACCCTCAACGCGGTGGACATGCTCAACGTCAACGGCCTGCTCAACAGCAACGGCGTCGCGGCGGTGGACGCCAGCGTCTTCAACCTGGCGGCAGCGGCGGGCTGGCAGTCGGCGGCCGCCGCCGATGCCACCGGCAACGCCGTCGCCGTCTCCGGCGTGGCCGCCCCCACCATCACCAGCGCCACCTACAACACCAGCTCCCATGTCCTCACCGTCACGGGCACCAACCTGGTCAAGGCCGACGGGGCCAGCAACGACGTCACGGTCAACAAGCTGACCCTCACCGGCGAAGGCGGCGCCACCCGCGTGCTGTCCACATCGGCCAACATCGAGGTCACGTCGGCCACCAGCTTTGCCGTGACCCTCTCGGGCGCCGACATCGCCGCAGTGGAGACGCTGCTCAACAAGGGCGGAACCAGCTCCACGGGCGGCACCCCCTACAACCTGGCCGCGGCCGATGACTGGAACAGCGTGGTCACGGGCGGCAACATCGCCGACCTCACGGGCAATGCCATCACGGTATCCATCCCGGGGCCGGCGCCCACCATCGCCAGCGCCACCTACAACGCCACCAGCGGCGCCCTGGTGGTCACCGGCACCGGCTTCACCGCCCTGGCGGGGGCCGCCAACGACATCGTCTCCAACAAGTTCACCTTCACCGGCGAGGGCGACGCGGAGTACGCGCTGACCACCACCGCCAACGTGGAGATCACCAGCGCCACCGCCTTCACCCTGACGCTCAGCGCGGCCGACCGCGCGGCCTTGAACCTGCTGGTCAACAAGAACGGCACCGGCTCCACCAGTGGCACCACCTACAACCTCGCCGCCGGCGAGGACTGGGCCGCCGGGGCGGATGCCGCCTCGGTGGTGGCCGACCTCACGGGCAATGCCATCACCGTGAGCAACGTCGCCGTACCCACCGTCACCAGCGCCACCTACGACGTGGGCACCGGGGTGCTGGTGGTCACGGGCACCAACCTGCTGGGCAAGGCCGGCACCGCCAACGACATCGTGGCCAACAAGCTCACCTTCACCGGCAAGGGCGGCGGCACCTATGTGCTGACCGACACCACCAACGTGGACACCACCAGCGCCACCACCTTCAGCCTCACGCTGAGCGCCTCCGACAAGGCCTTCGTGAACCAGTTGCTGGACAAGACCGGCACCAGCGCCACCGACAAGACCACCTACAACATCGCCTTTGCCGAAGACTGGAACGCCGGTGCCGATGCGACCGTGGTGATCGCCGACCTCACCGGCAATGCGATCACGGTCGGGGGCACGCCGCCTGCATCGAACACCGTGGATGGAACGCCGGTCATCATCACCACGGCGCCCGACGGCACCACGACCACCACGGTGCCCGTGGTCGCCAGCAACCGACCCGACACGCCCGGCTCGGGCAGCGCGCTGGCCGACATCCCCATCGTCAAGGCCGCCGACGGCCACGCACTGGTGTCCGTCAGCATCCCCGTGGGCATGGGCGTCACGGCCGTGGGGCAGTCCGTCGGCACCACAGGCTCTGCCGCACAGGCCGAGCTCCTCAAGCGCATCGATTCTGCGGCGGGCAGCAACTCCGACCTGACCCCCCAGGCGCAGGACTTCCTGGGGACCCTGGGCTCCAGCGAATCGCTGGTGGTGCAGACCATCAAACCCATCACCGGCGCAGGCTTCAACCCCAATGTGCCCCTGGTGATCAACGGCGGCGCCGCAGCCGGTGACGGCAAGCAGGCCATCATCATCGACGCCAGCGCCCTGCCCGCGGGCACCGTGATCCATGTGGACAACGTGGAGTTCGTGGCCATCGTCGGTGCCGTGCGCACCATCGGCGGCGCCGGCCCGAACATGGCCGTCGGCGATAGTGCCGCCCAGTGGATCGTGCTGGGCCCGGGCAACGACACCCTCCACGGCGGCGCCGGCAACGACACCGTGGGCAGCGAGGCCGGTGACGACCAGGTCTACGGCGATGCGGGCGACGACATCGTCTTCGGCGGTGCAGGCAACGACCTGCTCTCGGGTGGCACGGGCAGCGACAAACTCAATGGCGGCACGGGCTTCGATGTGGCCGTGCAGGAAGGCTCGCGCGCAGATTACACGGTGGTGCTCGAAGCCAATGGCATCAAGCTGACCCATACCGCCTCGGGCGTCTCCGACTGGCTGGTGGATGTGGAGCAGGTGCGCTTTGCGGCGGGCCCAAGCCTCACCGTGGCGCACAGCGCCGCCGAGGAGGCTGCCGCCTACCTGTTCCAGAAGTGGCTGGGGCGCGATCTCACGCAAGGCGAGGGTGCCGTCATCCAGCCCTTCACCAGCACGTCGGCGCTGGAGGTGGCCACCTTGTTTGCCCAATTCTTCCCGCAGCAAAGCGCGGGCAAGACGCCAGCGCAGTTGCTCGACGGCATGAACGCCGCAGGCGCCGTGCGCGTGGATGCCATCCGCGAGGTCACCGTCACGGGCAATGCGGGCAACAACACCATCAGCCCCACATTGGGCCTGGCCCGTTATGTGGAAGGCGGTGCAGGCACCGACACGGTGGTGATCCCTGCCACACTGGGCCAGACCCATGTGCAGGCCAATGGCAATGGCAACTACACGCTGCAGCGCCTGACCGATGGGGCCATGCTCGATGTGACGCAGGTCGAACGCGTCACTTTCAGCGACACCAAGCTGGCGCTGGACCTCGCCGGCAACGCCGGCCAGGCAGCCAAGCTGCTCGGTGCCCTGGGCGGCCCAGCACTGCTGACCAACAAGGGCGTGGTGGGCGAGGTGATCCGCCTGCTGGACGCTGGCGCCACCAGCCAGACCATCGCAGGCATCGGCCTGCAGGCCTTGGGCGTGCAAACGCCCAACCAAGTCGCGCAGCTCTTGTGGACCAACGTGGTGGGCCGCGCGGGCACGCAGGCCGAGCTCAAGCTGATCACCGACCTGATGGCCAGCGGGGTTTCGTTCAATGAGGTAGTGGTGATGGCGGCCAACCTGGATGCTACGGCCGTGCGCATCGACCTGGTGGGCCTCACGAGCAAGGGGCTTGAATTCGCCTGAGGGCGAAGGGACCTGACTCTCGGATTCAGTGGACCAATGCATGCCAAACATGCTTTGCCAAACTGGTCGCCCCGGCGTTAGCATGCAGCAACCCTGGCATGCGCCTCGGCCCACCCACCGGGAACCGCCATGCCACCCAGCCCACCGCAATCCCCCATCACCGGCCGCCAGCGCGTGGTGCAGGTCTGCCTCTTCCTCGTCGCCGCCATCTCCATCTTCGGCGGCACGCTGCAGATGTTCCTCGGCCAGCCCGACACCACACCCCGGCTGGACAACGTGCACCGCTTCATGGCGGGCGTGTACCTGTCGATGGGCTTCATCTCCGCATGGACCGCCGTCACCATCCGCCAGCAGGGCACGCTGGTCTACCTGATCGCTCTGGGCGTGGCGATGGCCGCCGTGGGGCGCCTGGTCTCGATGAGCCAGGTGGGCCTGCCCGAGCCGGCTGCTGCCTGGATCGGCTACCTGGTGCCCGAGCTGGTCGTGCCCATCATCCTGGCCCTGGCACACCGCAACCCCAGGCCGTCGGCCTGAAGAGCCGGCCGCCCGCGCACCTGCTGTCCGTGCAATTGGGCAAGGCCTTTTTCGACCTGCAGCTTCGCTTCGCACACCGCGTGGCGACATTGGCGGGCATGCCCTTGGCCCAGGCCCTTCTCGACTACACCAACCTGTATGTGCGCTGGGGCCTGGGGCGTGAATTCGATGCCACGCACCCGGTATGGCAGGCCTACCTCTGTGGCCTGGCCTCGTCCTGCACAGCCAACCAGAATTGGACCTGGCATTTCTACCAAGGCCGCCGGGCGCACAACATTCCCGCTCCTGCGGCCGCCAGCGTGGGCTGCTTTGCGTACGTCCTGGCGGGCCCCGGCCATATCCGGCTGCACTTCCACAACTCCGACGCATCGGGGCAGTCACCCCTGGCGGCCTCCCGCCGCGAGCACCGCGCGCAAGAACTCGCTGCCCTCTTCGACCTGGTCCAGCGGAACGAGCCGCCAGGGGTTCGCGTGCTGGGCACCTCATGGCTCTACCAGATCGAGGCCTATCGCCGCCTCTTCCCCGCAGGCTACTTGGCCACCGCCGTGCCCGTGCAGCGCTTTCGCAATATGCCGCTGTGGGGCCAGTTCCTGGACCGGCATGGCGCGCTCAAGCCCGAGATCACCGAACCCTTCGTGCAACGTGTAGAGCGTGCCGCCGACCTGCAGGGCCTCACCGCCTGCTTCGCCCTGCAACCGCTCGCGCTGGATGCGCCGGTGGGGGTGTTCTGGAGCGGGCATGGCATCGCGGCTGGCACACTGCAGGGCCCTTCCAACGCTGCCTAAAATCAACCCATGGTGTTCTTCGCCCATACCCGCCAGGGATATGAAAACTACCTCTCTCTCGGCCTGACCGCCACAGCACCGCTGTGGGTGACCGCGAACGTGCTTGCCGAGGACGAGTTGCACGGCCCCGAACTCACTGTGGCCAACGTCAGCATCTTCAGCTACACCATCGACCCCGGCGACACAGATGCCATGGCGGGTGCCGTGCTCACCATCGCAGAGCACCACCCCGGCCACACCATCTGGGCCGAAGGCATGGCTGTCTTCGACTGACACCGGGGGCCAAGGGCACGGAACCTATGCACGCAGGCTCATATGCCGCCGCCTGCACTCCCGTGACGCGGATCACTTTCGCGCGCATTTGCAAGACGCATCCTCTGGATTACAGACAGCGGCCGATGTAACATGTAGTTTCATATCACCAGCCCCGGTACGGTCGGCAAATTCTTCACCCCAATGGCCACCCGCGTGACTACGCTGCACACCCATTACGACAACCTGAAGGTGGCGCGCGATGCGTCGCCGGCGGCGATCGATGCTGCCTACCAGGCCATGGTGCGCAGGTTTGGCCCCGGGCACAACGCAGGCGACCCCCAGGCCGCGCGCAAGATGGCCATCATCGACACCTCGTACGCCGTGCTCTCCAACCCCCACCAGCGCGCGCTGCACGACCTGTGGGTGGACCAGAACGACGAGGTGGATACAGCGCCCCCTTCCATCCAGCCCCTGTGGATGCACAGCGAGGCGCCGCACTACAGCCACGCCACGGCGCATGGGCTGCAGTCGGGCAGCAGCAACCGCATCCAGAGTCGCAGCAACCGGCATCGCCGCAACCGGGCGCGCGCGCCCGCCACCAGCGCCCTGGCGCAGCACCTGCAGCGCAACTGGAGCCTGTACGCCCTGGGTGCCGTGGTGGCATGCCTGGCCCTGGTCACCCTGGTACCCCGGCCCTTTCTGGGCTATGACAACGACATGGGCACCGCCGCCTCCGGGCCGCTGCGCGGGTTCGCGGTGCCCGTTTTTTTTGCGCCCCGGTACCAGCGCCCTGCCACCGACCCCAATGGCCAGCCCTGGCCCGCCAGTGCCGGCTACCTCGCCAGCTACCCGCAGCTGAACACCGACGGCGCGGCACGCCTGACCGTGGACAACAGCCACAACGACTGCGACATGTTCGTCAAACTGGTGTCGCTGGACGGCATGCAGCCCCAGACCGTGCGCCACCTGTACGTACCCGCCTTCCGCCGTTTCGCCATGGAGCAGCTCACCGCCGGCCGTTATGAGGTGCGTTACCGCAACCTGGCCACCGGCGCCCTGGCCCGCTCAAGTGCCGTGGCCGTGCAGGAAGCCGGCGCACCAACGGATCAGCAGGGCAACGCGAGCAGCGACACCGGCCCCACCGTGGCGCTGCACAAGCAGCCCCAGGGCAACCCCCGTGCGCTGCAGCTGGCAGAGGCGGATTTCTTCTGAGGGGCGGGGCAAACAGGCGCTGCGGTGGCGCGCATGCCACCGCATGCATCCTCATCGGGACGAGTTGCGCTGCCTGGCCCGGCGCGAAAACATATTGAGCAGCTCCACCAGCGCCGAGAACGCCATGGCCGCGTAGATATAGCCCTTGGGGATGGCAGCGCCAAAGCCCTCTGCGATCAGCGTGGTGCCGATCAGCAGCAGAAAGCCCAGCGCCAGCATCACGATGGTCGGGTTGGCCTGGATGAAGTTGGCCAGCGGCGTTGCGGCAAACAGCATCACCCCGACGGTGACGAGAATCGCCACCACCATGATGGGAATGTGCTCCGTCATCCCCACGGCGGTGATGATGCTGTCGATGGAGAACACCAGGTCCAGCAGCAGGATCTGCCCGATGGCGGCCGGCACCGTCAGCCCCACGCTCTGGGGCGTGAAGACATCGTGCCCGGGGTCCGGGTCCACGCTGTGGTGGATCTCCTTGGTCGCCTTCCACACCAGGAAGAGCCCGCCCGCGATAAGGATCATGTCGCGCCAGGAGAAGCCTTTGCCGAAGACGGTGAACACCGTTGCGGTCAACCCGACGATGAACGCGATGGTCCCCAGCAAGGCCAGCCGCATCACCAATGCCGCACCGATCCCGATGTTGCGCGCCCGGGCACGGTCCTTCTCCGGCAGCTTGTTGGTGAGGATCGAAATGAAGATCAGGTCGTCGATGCAGAGGGTGTGCCATCACCCATTTCACCCCCGCGGAATCCTGCAGCGCGGTGCAGTGCAAGGCGCCCTGAGTGCCGCGTAGCACCGCTACGCAAGCGAAGGGCAACGCCGCAATGCGCCGCGCTGCAGGCTTTCCCTTCGGGCTGGCCCCGGCATGCGGCGTCTGCTTTGTTGCACGGCTTGCCAATAGCTGGGCTATTGGCTGCGCCGCGCTTCGCGCATCCATCCGCATGCCGGGGCCAGCGCGGGGGTGAAATGGGTGATGGCACGCCCTACCACCTCCATCGCTATCAGCGTGAGCAAGGCCACCCAGGCAGCGGGATCGGAAACGAGCGTTTGCAGGTAGTTCATGGCGAGCAAAGGGATTGGGGGGTGCGCCAATCATCCATGAACTCCGGCGAAAACGCATCCGGCCCGCCGCGCGCGTCAGCACAACGGATTTCGTCCTACATGCCGGCCTGGCGCTCTGACCTGGCCCGTCCGACTTCTTTCGTCGCCGATGGCCTACGCGGGGCGGGCGGCGACTCGGCCACAGTGCAGTGTCTTTTCATCCAAGGAGGTTCACCATGAAGACCAACGTCATTGCAGCAGTCATTGCATCGGGCCTCCTGGCCTGCTCCGGCGCCCACGCCCTCACCGCCGACCAGCACAAGGCCGCCAAGGCAAAGATCGAAGCCGACTACAAATCCCAGAAGGTCCAGTGCGACACCCTCAAGGCCAACGCCAAGGATGTCTGCGAAGAAGAAGCCGAGGCGAAGGAGAAGATCGCCAAGGCCGAGCTGGAGCAGCAGTACAAGCCCAGCCCCGCCCACGCACGCAAGGTGGCCGAAGCCAAGGCCGAAGGCGCGCACGATGTCGCCAAGGAAAAGTGCGACGACCAGACAGGTGATGCCAAGAACGCCTGCGAGAAGCAGGCCAAGGCCGACTACGACAAGGCCAAGGCGGACATCAAGGCCACCAAGTTCTGAGCCTGAGGGAAGGCATGCGGCGGGGTCACAATCCCTAGGTGACCACCCCCCGCAAACCACCAGCCACTGCCGCCCGCGTGCACCTGCTGCCCGTGCAGGCCATGCACCAACCCGCATTCCTCGCCGCGGTGCGCGCCAGCCGGGCACTGCACCGCCCGTGGACATCACCGCCCGCCGCACCCGAGCAGTTCACTGCCTACGTGGCACGCATGCAGACGCCCGGCAACTGCGGCCTGCTGGTCGTGCGGCAAGGCGCCGCTTCGCTGGAGCTGGCGGGCGTGGTCAACATCACCAACATGGTCATGGGACCGTTCTGCAGCGGCTACCTCGGCTACTACGCCTTTGCGGGTTACGAGCGCCAGGGCCTGATGCGCGAAGGGCTCACCCTGGCCGTGCGCCATGCCTTTCGCACGCTCAAGCTGCACCGACTAGAGGCCAACATCCAGCCTGGCAACGCCGCCTCGCTGGCACTGGTGCAATCCTGCGGGTTCTCACGGGAGGGCTACTCGCCAAAGTACCTCAAGATCGGCGGACGCTGGCGCGACCACGAGCGCTGGGCCATTGTGAGCAGGTAGGCTGGCACCCAAGGCCCCTGTCCGCCTGCGGTCAATGGGGTGAAGGATTACGATGGCCGCCCCTGCCGACCGTGCGCTCAGCTTGCGCCGCCAATGGAGCAACCCATGTTCAGTACCCTCGCCGATATCGTCATCGGTTTCTTCGAGTTCGTGG
This sequence comes from Acidovorax sp. LjRoot66, assembly GCF_964253305.1. Lineage (NCBI taxonomy): Bacteria > Pseudomonadati > Pseudomonadota > Betaproteobacteria > Burkholderiales > Comamonadaceae > Acidovorax > Acidovorax sp. LjRoot66. The sequence continues at coordinate 3,311,568 of NZ_CAXUQU020000001.1, read as the reverse complement.
TGGATGTCCTGCTGTTCCGGGGCCAGCGCCGCGCGCAGGGCCACCGGGAGCGCAGCGCCGTGGAGGACACAATCGAAGTCGCGCGCTTCGATTTCGTCACGCTGTTTTTCATCGCGCTGGTCAGTGCCGGCCTGATGTTCGTCCTGACGTTCGCATTCGGTGTTCCGGCGGGCTGGAGCATAGGGATAGGCCTCACCGTCGGCGCGATCTGGGGGGTCTGGCGGTACCACCGGTTGGTGCGCGAGCCATGATGGGCACGCGCCACTGGTCGCCTCCCGGGGCCCACCGGTCTGCCGGGTCTTACGCTATCGGCGCGATAGGCAAGGCCGCTTGCAAGCTTTCTGCACCGCGCGGATAATCCAACCATTATGAAAATCCTCACCAACGTGATCAAGGCATCGTTCGCCACCTAGTTGCGCCCCTCGATCGCGTGTCGGAGGGCTGTGCGCCTTCCGGACCCCCAAACCCCGGCAGGCTTCGTCCCTCCCGGGGTTTTTTGTTTTCAGACTACTCACTCACTTCTCATCCCATGCGTACCTACGACAAGTTGATCGCCACGATTCCCGACCGCCGGAGCATGAGCCCCGTGCGCCCGGGCTCCGGCGACAGCACCAGCAATTCCCATCGACGCTAGCCCCCAGGCGAATCCTTTTTTGTGATGCCTGGGCTGGCGCAATGCCAACCAGGCGGCAACTGCTCGCAGAGTCGAGTGCAGCCGCAAAAAAGATTGAAAGATTCGCCATGACCAAGAATTCACGCCATACCAGCAACGCCCATCTGCGCAACCTCGGTGTCATCGCCCACGTCGACGCGGGCAAGACCACGACTACCGAACGCATCCTGTTCTACACCGGCGAAAGCCACCGCATCGGCGAAGTGCACAACGGCACCGCGCACATGGACTTCGACCCGCAAGAGCAAAAGCGCGGCATCACCATCAACAGCGCGGCCGTCACCGTGCACTGGAAGGGCACGCAGCTCAACCTGATCGACACGCCCGGCCACATCGACTTCAACATCGAGGTGAACCGCTCGCTGCGCGTGCTCGACGGCGCGGTCGTCGTGTTCGACGGCGTGGCCGGCGTGGAGCCGCAGACCGAGACCAACTGGCGCCTGGCCGACAAGTACCGCGTGCCGCGCATCGCATTCATCAACAAGCTCGACCGCGTGGGAGCCGACTTCCACCGCGTGGTGGCCATGATGGAAGAACGCCTGGGCGTGCGCGTGGTGCCGCTGCAGATCCCCATCGGTGCGGAAGGCGACTTCCGTGGCGTGGTGGACTTGCTGAGCCTGCGCGCCCGCATCTGGGACAAGGACGACGCCAGTGCGCCCTACCGCGAAGCCGACGTGCCCGCCGACCTGCTCGAGCAAGCCGTGCGCGCCCGCGCCCACTTGGTCGAGGCCGCCGTGGAGCAGGACGAAGCCGCGCTGCAGGCCTACGTGAACGGCGAAGAGATCGCTGTGGACGTGCTGCGTGCCGCCATCCGCAAGGGCGTGCTGGCAGGCGCCTTCGTGCCCGCGCTCGCCGGCTCGGCCTTCAAGAACCGCGGCGTGGAGCCCTTGCTCGACGCCGTGGTGGACTACCTGCCCTCGCCCGACGACATCGTGCGCGAAGGCGGCGAGACCGCTGCGGACCCGTTCAAGGCCCTGGCGTTCAAGGTCGTCACCGACGACCATGGCGCCAAGGTGTTCGTGCGCGTGTACGCAGGCCGGCTGGCCCGCGGCGACGTTGTGCTCAACACCAGCACGGGCAAGACCGAGCGCGTGTCGCGCCTGTACGAAGTGCATGCCGACAAGCACATCGAGCGCGACGAACTGGTGGCGGGCGACATCGCCGCCGTCGTCGGCCTCAAGGACACGCTGACGGGGCACACCCTGAGCGACCCGGCCCACCCCGTGGTGCTGGAGCAGATCAGCGTGCCCGAGCCGGTGATCCACGTGGCCATCGAGCCCAAGGCCAGCGCGGACCAGCAAGGCCTGTCCAAGGCCCTGCAGTCACTGCTGCGCGAAGACCCGAGCCTCAGGCTGCAGCACGACGCCGAATCCGGCCAGACCATTCTGTCCGGCATGGGCGAGCTGCAGCTCGAAGTCTCGATCGAGAAGCTGCGCGCACGCCACGGCGTCAACGTGTCGGTCGGCCGCCCCCAGGTGGCTTATCGCGAAACCATTTCAAAGAGTGTGGAGGTACACCATGTGCACAAGAAGCAAACCGGCGGCCCCGGCCAGTTCGCCGAGGTGAGGCTGCTGCTGGCGCCCCTGCCCCGGGGCGAGGGCATCCAGTTCGAGAACCGCATCGTCGGCGGCGCCGTGCCGCGCGAGTTCATCCCTGCCGTAGAGGCCGGCATCCGCCGCGCCGCCCTGGCAGGCGTGGTCGCCGGCTTCCCCGCCGTGGACTTTGTCGCCACGCTGGTGGATGGCAGCTTCCATGAGCGCGACTCGTCCACGCTGGCCTTCGAGCTGGCGGCCATGGCCGCCTTCCGCGAGGCATTCGCCAAGGCCGGGCCCCAGGTCCTCGAACCCGTGATGGCCGTCGAGGTCATCACGCCCGCAGAGTACCTGGGCGACAGCATCGGCGACCTGAACCGTCGCCGCGGCGTAGTGCGCTGCCAGGGCCAACGCGGCAACGCCGCCACGGTCGAGGCCGAGGTACCGCTCAAAGAGATGTTCGGCTACATCGGTAGTTTGCGGGCCTTGTCTTCGGGGCGTGCGCAGTATTCGATGCAGTTAGACCACTACGGGGTGGTGCCTGCGGCCCAGGCCGCCGAACTGGTGGGCTGAGTCGAACGTGCCGGGCTGGATGGATGCCCGGTGACGCAAGAGAGAGGGGCGTGGACGGGTGTCCGCGCCCCTTTTGCAGTTCCGTTCAGCTTGGTTACCAAGTAGAGATGGTATGCGGTCAATTGAACGGCTGCAGTCGACAAGAGCGTCGGCCCGAAAGGGCATACGCACACATGGTTTGTATTGAAGGCACTCACAATTCCCCTGACAACCAAGAGACAAGGCTGTACTATTGAAGGAGCATTGCAAAATACCAAATTAACTTCAATGAGGACGCTATCTTGGAAGACAATACGCTGGAAAATTTCGCTGATGATGCCGACGATGAGCTTGAGGCAGTATCAACCTCTGAATCCGACAGATTTCGCGATGCCGTACTTTATGGGACGGACTGGACTATTCGCACTCTTCTACAACAAATTGAAGAAGGCAATATTGAGCTATCGCCAGATTTTCAACGCCGAGATGCATGGTCTTTGCCCAATAAAAGTAGATTTATTGAATCCGTTGCATTGCAACTACCTATCCCTCAAATTGTACTGGCAGAAAGAAAGCAACAACGAGGTACATATGTAGTCCTTGACGGAAAGCAACGACTCTTAACACTCGCCCAGTTTGCCGGCCAATTCCCCCAGGATCATCCATTCTGGGAAGAATCGGCAAGACGTTCTCACCTAAAGCTGACAGGCTTAAAGGTACTCTCCCATCTAAATGGTAAAACTTATCAAGATATTCAAAATACCATCGATTTATCACAACTAAAAACCCAATTCGACAACCACACCATTCGCAGTGCTCTAATTAGAAATTGGCCAGATGAAGACTATTTATACGAAGTCTTTATTCGCCTTAATACAGGCAGCGCCAAACTTTCACCTCAAGAGCTTCGGCAGGCCATGAAGCCGGGACAATTCACAAGCTTCCTCGGGAATAGATCAGCAGACAGCAAGACAATTCAGAAACTACTAGGCATTCGTGGACCAGACTTTAGAATGCGAGATGTCGATTTGCTTTTAAGAATGGTTGCTTTTGCCACCAGACTTCCAATGTACAAAGGTAATTTGAAGCCTTTTTTGGATGATACACAAAGCGCGTTGAATAGAGATTGGAATGAAAAAGGACCAGCCGTCATCGATCTTGTTTCGAAGATTGAAAATGGTTTTTCCCTGCTTTTTGACGCATTCGGCGGCGCAGAGAATGTCGGCCGCAGATGGGTAGATGGAAAATTTGAGTATCAAGTAAATCGAGCAATCTTAGACGTCCAAGTGGCTTCAATTCTCGACGAAGGCTTTTCCGATCTAGTCAAAAAGGATGGAATCGACGTCAAATCACTATTCATTGAAGTTTGCAATACAGATCAAGAATTCGTCCAGTCAATTTCCGGCACTACAAAATCAATTGTCGCAATAAAAAATAGATATAGAATATGGAAGACAAAGATTGAAACAGCAACCGGATTAGAGATTACCTTTCCAAGGATGCCAAATGGCTAGCAGTGCATTTTTGATTTTGGAAAACAATCTTCATAATCTAAAAGCAATCTACTTAGATGCATCAATGGGTGCCGTCCTCCCTTCGCTTGAGCAGTCAGAGTTGGCTAGGGCATTCGTGGTGCTGGCCCATGCGGAAATAGAGTATTTCGTTGAAACCATATTCGAAGACTTATGCAAAGATGTACAGACAAATGCACTGAACGGCAAATACATCTCATCATCACTTGCACTAATAACTTACTCAAACATTGAACAACTAGCTGCCGGAGCAATTTTAATTGGACAAAGAAATGAAAAGAGAATTTTAAGCAAACGATTCGGCGAGGCATTTGGAAAATATCGAGACATCATTACAGAAAATCACGGCATTCGTGAAAAATACTTAGCAAAACTTGCAATTCCCATGGGCCTATCGGGAGACAAAGTCGATCCTACATGGAAAATTGATTTAGAGAGTTTTTGCGATCTTCGAGGAGCATTCGCACACAAGGCGCGAACGTTTTCAATGGCATCACCGGCATCAGTAAACCCAAATGACGTTTGGGCAAAATGTCAGTTGCTGGTATGGGGCAACCCATCCCTCTCCACTGGATTAATATCCTCATTCAAAGACATTGATGCTTGGGTTTCTTGGCAACGAGGGAATTTTGGCGCCTCATTCAATGGCACACCAGCACATCCAACGTGGCGTATAAAAAATCTATTCAGCTGGATAATAAAATAAAAAACAACTGATCTATAGATCGCCGCAAAATAACCAGTAACAGGGAAAGAGGGCGAGGCATTTCCCTGTCCTCATTTCGCCGACCAGTGATTTTCAATCAGCCCGCCATACAACACTCAAGGCGGCGTCGCCATGTTCCAACGCCACTCGATCTACTCGCACTCAATCATGGAATCAAGCAACTTGCCGCTGGCAAAGAACTCCGGCGGTGCAACACCGGCATGCAGTCCTGAAATGCGCTCTGGATCTCGGGGTCGAGCGATCCGATTGCGGACTGAAAACCAGCCCTTTGCGGCTGCGTCAAAACGATGCGCTTGTAGATGCGCTCTTTGGCCGGCCGCAGCCCACCGGTCTTTGCATCGGTGAAATCAAACTCTGAGTGAATGCTCAATCACCTCGATGCGGTCCGCCCGCTGGATCAGGCTGCCAAGGTCGTAGGGATAGCGCTTGCCCTCCTTGGTATCCGCACAACCGCCTACCAGCAGGGCGGCAAGGGAAAGCAGAACAGCGATCAATGGCTTCATGGTCGGTTGTCTTTGGTGGTCCCTTCGCAACCCACCGCGAGGTCCCCCGACAGCATACCTGGCGGCACTTGACCTCAAGTGCGGTTGATGTTTTAAAAACACGGGCAATGCAACTACCAAGGCCCCTGCACCATGCACATCCAACCCCTCGAAGCCCTGCTCCAGCGCGGGGTGGACAACGCCGTGCTCCGGTTCACGCTGGGATCGCACTACCTGAAAATGAACGACGCTGGCACAGCCGTCGCCCACCTTCAGCGGTGCCTGCAATGGTCCCCGGACTACTCCGCCGCGTGGAAGCTGCTGGGCAAGGCCCACGCGCTCAACGCCAACACCGAGGCCGCACAGGACGCCTGGACCCAGGGCATGGCCGTGGCCGAACGCAAGGGTGATCACCAGGCCCGCAAGGAGATGCAGGTGTTCCTGCGCCGCCTGCAGCGCTCAGACCAGCCCTCAGAGGCTGGGAGTTTTTGACCGTGCCCGAAAGGCGTGCCACAACGCCCTGGATCTAGGCGCAAAGCGCAGCCATAGCTCGGGCTATGGTGAGCATTTGCAACGACGAGCCGGGGTGTTTTGGCGTGCAAGGCGGGCATGGACGAAAGACTCTCAGCCTCTTAGAGCGGCTAACAAAACTCAGCGAAGCGGTTCTGGCTAGGCGCTGCGTCGCAGGCAGTACGACAAGACGCTGCAACGACGCCAGAAGAGTTTTGTTAGCCGCTCTTAGCCCCTCCACATCCTGAATGTCACGTACAGGATGTACGCCAGGAACAGCACGATCCACGCCAGAAAGAACATGTTGCTCCAGTACTGGCCCGCCTGTTCTGCCAGGGTGTAGACCTGTCCTCTGCAGCCCTTTCCCACGCATTCGATCTCGCCCCTGGCCAGCGCGCGCAGCAGGCCGAAGGACAGAAAGCCGGTGATGGCAGCGCACACCACGAAGCCCACCGGCCCCAGGGGCGGCTTGGTGACTTCGTCGTTCTCGTCGCGATATCCTTTGGCGAGTTGTTTCTGCCCGTAGCGGTACACGGCATACCCGAGAAGAAGCATCAGCGTGTAGTAAATGATGTCGATCATGTCATCAAGCCGTGGTGTCGATGAGGTGGATAAGCAGACAGGCGGGCGGATAAGACGTTGGCAACGATGGTATCCGAGCGCGGTTGGGGTGGCGCTTGAGCCCATGCAGACACAGGGCCAAACGCGATCCGTGTGATGATGTCAACCGAACTAGAACGGACACACTTCCATGGCAACCCCTCCCGACAATATCAGCATGGCCCTGTTTTGCGACTTTGAAAACGTCGCCCTGGGCGTGCGCGATGCGCAGTACGACAAATTCGACATCAAGCCCATCCTGGAGCGCCTGCTGCTCAAGGGCTCCATCGTGGTCAAGAAGGCCTATTGCGACTGGGAGCGCTACAAGGGCTTCAAGGCCACCATGCACGAGGCCAATTTCGAGCTGATCGAGATCCCCCACGTGCGCCAGTCGGGCAAGAACTCGGCCGACATCCGCCTGGTGGTGGACGCGCTGGACCTGTGCTACACCAAGTCGCACGTCAACACCTTCGTCATCATCAGCGGCGATTCGGACTTCTCGCCCCTGGTCTCCAAGCTGCGCGAGAACAACAAGCAGGTCATCGGCGTGGGCGTCAAGCAGTCCACCTCGGACCTGTTGATCGCCAACTGCGACGAGTTCATCTTCTACGACGACCTGGTGCGCGAAAAGCAGCGCGCCCTGGCCCGGCGCCAGAGCCCCGGCTCGCCGCCCGCCCCGCGCCGCACGCCCGAGGAAGAGCGCAGCCGCAAGGAATCGCAGGACGTGCGCCGCGCCCAGGGCGTGGAGCTGGCGGTGGAGACCTTCGAGGCCCTGACCTCCGAGCGCGGCGACAGCGGCAAGATCTGGGCCTCGGTGCTCAAGGAAGCCATCAAGCGCCGCAAGCCCGATTTCAGCGAAAGCTACTACGGCTTTCGCACCTTCGGCAACCTGCTCGAAGAGGCGCAGGCGCGCGGGCTGCTGGAGTTTGGCCGCGACGAACGGTCTGGCGCGTATGTGTTCCGCGGCCTGGGCACCGCAGGTGGCGATGCGCCCGAGTCTGCCGGCCGCAGCGATGCAGCCCCCGCCGAACGCCAGGGCAACAACGCGGGCAACCAGCGCCATGACTTCCACGCCGTGGCAGCGCTGCCGGATGCCTCTGGCGGCGGCAGCGGTGAAGGCGGTGGCGGGCGCGGCGGCCGCTCGCGCGGGCGCCGTGGAGACGGCTCCGCGCGATCCGGCGCGACGCAGCAGCATGCGGATGCGCGGCAAGACCTGCAGCAGCCACAGCATGCAGACGCCCGCACAGACCACCAGGGCGCCGACGAGCGCGACGACGCGCCAGCCGAGCGCCCGGCCCGCACCAGCTACTTCACCCAGCCAGCGCCCGCCCCCGTGCCGACGCCAGAGCCTGCTGAAACACAACCGCCCTACCGCGACGAGCCGGCAGACGATGCCGAGGCCGCCGACGAGCGTGCCGAGGCAGCAGCCGCTGCGATGGTAGACGCGCTGGACGACGCCGCGGACAGCGTTGGCGCAGCCGCTTCGGCCACCGCGCGCGCGCCCCGCAGCCGCCGTGCGGCCACGGCACCTGCACCGCGCAAGGGCGCAAGCAGCAGCGGCGGGCGCAAGCCAGCCGCAGCGCAGGCCGACGCACCTGCGGCCGAGCCCGCACCACCGGCAAGGGGCAAAAAGACGACTACTGCCGCCCCTGCAGCCGCACCCGCCAAGGCTGCAGCGGCACCCCGTGCACGCAAGCCACGCGGTGAAGGCAAGTCGGCCAAAACGGCGGAATAGTCCCCTTTGCGTACCCTTGCGGCCGAGCGACTACCGCCGCTGGCCGCAAGGGCCTCCCTCGGACAACACGGAGTAAGTCTTCGCGATGGGACGTGCCCTGGTTCGGGATGGAGTGGGGTGGAAAAATGCCTACGCAGCGCAGCCTTCGCTCGTGAGAGTGCCTTGCAACTCGGCCTTGTGCCGCGCTCGCAGCTCCACTTCAAACTGAATGATCTTGGCCGGGGGCGTGCTGCGGCACGTCACCATCAAGACCCTCCGGGGGTTGACGCGCACCACCTCGTCCACCGCGGGGGTTGCAAGCGCTGACTTGACGCTGCCGACCTGGTATGCATCGGGCCGGATGTGCACCTCCAACGGCCGGGTCATGGCCGAGCACCCGGCCAGTGCGAACAAAGCGAGCAAGCCCGAAAAACCAACAAATCCCATGCGCTTCTCCCATTCAGGTTGTACTTCTTCTGCGCCAACCAGTACCGAAGACGCTTTCACGTTATAGACACATCGAGCGCATGGCCTGTCACAAAACGTACTGACAGGCTGAGACGCCGCACCCATGGCGGCACTTCAAGACGGCGATGCGGCATGGCAGCCGTCGGCAAAGCCTGAAAGACCGGCAAGCCCACGTAGACTGCGGGGCAAACCGATTACAGCCCATGCCCACCGATACCTCCTACCGCCCCCACCTGCACCGCACCGGCCTGGCCCTGCTCATCGTGGGCGGCATCGACATCGTCGCCTGGCTCGTCTGCCTGGCACTCGACGTGCCCTATGTGTCGAGCTTCAACATCTTCTCCGTGGCGGGCGGCATCTTCCTGCTGCGCGGCAGCCTGCGCGCGGCGTCCATCGTGCGGCGCATGTCCATCTCCATGCTGGCGCTGCTGGCGGCGGTGGTGCTGGTGTCGCCGTTGCTGCAGCCGCCGGGCCTGACGCTGGCGATGATCAAGACGCATGCCGCGCTGGCCCTGCTCGGCGGCGTGCTGCTGGTGTTCACCGTGGCGCTGATGGCGTGGCTGGCGCGCGAGCTGGGCGCGCCCCCGGTGCTTTCAGCCACTGCGGCTGCCGGCCTCAAGGTGCGCAGCACGCGCTGGCCCATTGCCATGGGCGCGGGCATCGCCGTGCTGCTGGCCGGTGCCAGCATGGCCCTGCAGCACACCGATGCGGCGGCGCGTGCCATCGCCCAGGCGCGCGCCGCCCATGGCGATGGCTACCGCTACCACCTGAGCCTGATCCAGGCGAAGGAGACCGCTGCAGGGCGCGAGATCACGGGCACCGTGTCGGCGTGGAACAGCGATGGGGTCAAGACCGTGCCGTTCCGCTGGGTGCAATGAGGCAATGGCTGACAAACTTGTGCGCTGTGGTCCGGTTATCCTCGTAACCGCATGTCAGCCGACCCGATAAAACCACTCCCACATCGATCTTCTGCATTCCATGGTGGCGGTGGCCGAATGGGCGCCCGCATCCGCGCATTCGACTGGGCTGCCACGCCACTGGGGCCCATTGCGCAATGGCCCGCATCGCTGCGCATCGCGGTGGACATGATGCTTGGCTCCGATTTTCCCGCCTGCCTGTTCTGGGGGCCGGACCTGATCGCCCTGTACAACGACGGCTACCACACCATCCTGGGCGGCAAGGGCGACGCACTGGGCCAGCCCCTGCGCGTGACCTGGGCCGAGGCGTGGGAGAGCCTCCAACCCATTGCCGAAAAGGCCCTGGCGGGCGAGTCCACCTTCATCGAAGACTTCCCGCTTCGCATCGACCGCAGCGGAACGCTGGAGGATGCCTACTTCACCTTCTGCTACAGCCCCTGGTTCGACGAGCACGGCGCCATCGTCGCCATGCTCGACACGGTGGTCGAGACCACCGACAAGGTGCTCGCCGAGCGCAAGGCGCGGTCTGAGCGCGCGCGCCAGCAGCGCCTGCTGCAGCAGATGCCCGGCTTTGTGGGCGTGCTCACCGGACCTGAACATACCTTCGAGTACGTGAACGTTGCCTACGTGAAGATCTCGGGCCCGCGCGACTTCATCGGCCGCACCGTGCGCGAAGTGTTCCCCGAGCTGGCAGGCCAGGGATACTACGAAATGCTGGACCGGGTGTACGCCACCGGCGAGCCCATGCAAGCCTCGGCCATGCCCATCCAGTTGCAGGGCGAGGCCCACGAGCGCCATATCGACATCCTCTACGAAGCCATGCGCGACGACGCCGGCGCCATCCACGGCATCTTCGTCGGCGGCTACGACGTGACCGAGCGCGTGCAGGCCCAGGCAGCCGCGCAGGCCAGCGAGGCGCGGCTGCGCGCCCTCAACGCCGACCTGGAGCGCCAGGTGATCGAGCGCACCCTCTCGCGTGGCCGAGCCTGGGCCGTGAGCCCCGAGCTGCTGTGCGTGATCAACGCCAGCGGGTACTTCGAGGCCGCCAACCCCGCCTGGGAACGCACGCTGGGCTGGACGGAAGACGAGATGCAGCGCATGGGCTTTCGTGAGCTGGTGCACCCCGACGACCTGGCCTCCAGCGAGCGCGCCTGGGCCGATGCCAGCGAACGCGGCCTGCCCGTGCTGCGCTTTGAAAACCGCTACCGCATGAAGGCCGGCGGCTGGCGCTGGCTGTCCTGGGTGGCGGTGCCTGAAGAGGGCCTGGTCTACTGCATCACCCGCGACGTGCAGGACGAAAAGGACCACGCCGCCGCGCTGGCCGAGCGCACGGCCGAGCGCGACGTGCTGGCCACCATCGTGCAGACCACCGACGCCTTCATCCAGGTGCTGGACCGGGACTACCGCTTCCTGGCCATCAACCAGGCCAATGCGGACGAGTACGAGCGCGTGTACGGCGTGCGCCCCGCTCCCGGCGATAGCCTGACCGCGCTGCTGAACGGCACGGGGGCCGATGTGCAGGCCGCGCTGGCGCTGTGGCAGCGTGCCATGGCCGGCGAGTCCTTCACCATCCAGGGCCAGTTCGGCAACCCGGCGATTGCCCAGCGCCAGTATGAGCTCAAGTTCGAAGTGCTGCGCGCCGCCGACGGCACGCAGATCGGCGCGTTTGCCACCGGTGTGGACATCACCGACCGGCTGCGCCAGCAGGCCGCGTTCGACGAGGCGCAAGAGGCCCTGCGCCAGGCGCAGAAGATGGAGGCCGTGGGCCAGCTCACCGGCGGCATTGCGCACGACTTCAACAACCTGCTGGCCGCCATGAGCGGCAGCCTGCAGGTCATGAAGATCCAGATGGCCAAGGGCAAGCGCGAGGGCCTGGAGCGCTACATCGAGATGTGCGAGCGCTCGGTGCGCAGCGCCGCCAGCCTCACGCAGCGCCTCCTGGCCTTCTCGCGCCGCCAGACGCTGGACCCGCGCCCCGTGGACGTGAACCGCCTGGTGACCGGCATGCAGGACCTGATCGCCCGCACCGTGGGCCCCACAGTGGACCTGCAGGTGGCCGCCGCCCCCGACCTGTGGGCCACCCGCATCGACCCCTCGCAGCTGGAAAACGCGCTGCTCAACCTGTGCATCAACGCGCGCGACGCGATGATGCCCCAGGGCGGGCGCCTGCTCATCACCACCGCCAACCGGGTGCTGGACGAGCGCAGCGCCCGCGAGCACGAACTGGCCCCCGGCGAATACCTGGTGCTGAGCGTGGCCGACACCGGCTCCGGCATGCCACCGGGTCTCATCAAGCGCATCTTCGACCCCTTCTTCACCACCAAGCCCCTGGGCGAGGGCACGGGCCTGGGGCTGTCGATGGTGTATGGCTTCGTGCGCCAGTCGGGCGGGCAGGTGCGCGTGCAATCGGCCCCGGGCCAGGGCACCACCATGCACCTGTACCTGCCGCGCCACCAGGGCCATGCGCAGGAGGAAGCCGCAGCGGCCCACCACGACCTGGCGCCAGGTGCAGGCGAGACGGTGCTGGTGATCGAGGACGAGCACACCATCCGCGAGCTGGTCAGCGAGGTGCTGGCCGAGGCCGGCTACCGCGTGCTGCTGGCCGACAGCGGCCCCACCGGCCTGCACCTGCTGCAGGGCCCCGAACGCATCGACCTGCTGCTCACCGACGTGGGCCTGCCCGGCGGCCTCAACGGCCGCCAGGTGGCCGACGCCGGCCGCAGCGTGCGCCGAGGGCTCAAGGTGCTGTTCATCACCGGCTACGCCGAAAACGCCGCCGTGGGCAACGGCCTCATGGACGAAGGCATGGCCATCCTCACCAAGCCCTTTGAGATACCGCACCTGGTGAACAAGGTGCGGCAGATGCTGGATGGGGCGAGGTAACTGCCGGGTGCCTGGCCACTGGCCTCTGGGGTGCCTTCAGCAATTGGCAGCCCTGGTGTTCACACCGCCGCGCAGAACGCGCGGCGCCACCAACTGCGCCACCGCCAGGGTGCCTTGCCTGCATACAGCGCGGGCAGGTCCACGAAAGACGAGTGGGCTCTGCTCCCCTGGTGCTGGTGCGCGGCCGCACCGCCAGCGGCCAGGCTGGCAAAGGCTCGCCGAGCACGGCGGCACCATGGCTCATGCCTGGGTCTGCACCGGCCCTGGCCAGGATGCCGCACGGCTCGACCGGTACTGCCCTGGGCGCATGCCCGTGGCGCGCAGAAAGGCTGAACTGAATGCTGCGGGCGACCCGTAGCCCACGCTCTCGGCAACCTGGGCAATGGCCAGGTCGCCGGCCTTCAGCGCTGCGGCGGCCACGGCCATGCGCCATGCATGCAGGTAGCGCAGCGGGGGCACGCCCACGAGCGCCTTGAAGCGCTCAGTGAACGCAGTGCGCGACATGGCCACGTGCGATCCCAGTTCAACCAGCGTCCAGGCACGCGTGTGGTCCGAATGCAGAAGGCCCAGGGCGGGGCCGATCTTGGGGTCGTGCAGGGCACCCAGCCATCCGGGTGTATGAACGCCCGATGCCAGGTGCACCCGCAAGCACTGCATGAGCACCATGGTGGCCAGATTGGTGGCGATGACGGCGGCCCCAGGGCGCACGGCCTGGGTCTCCAGGCGCAGCAGCTCCAGCAGGGCCTGCAGCGCCGCGGCGCCTTGTGACCGGGCGGGCACGTGGATGATGGGTGGAAGCCAGTCGAGCAACAGCGCCTTTGCCCCGCCATCGAACACGAAGCGGCCTCCTGCGGCGCTGACCTTGTCGCCTGCCTCGCCGAAACGGACCACGCCATCACGGCCCACCAACCGTGCGAGCGCATCGCGCCCGTCGATGGCTTCGAGCGACGGGTCGCTGCCTGTGCAGTACGACTGCCCTCGCGTCAGCAGGTAGAAGTCCCCGGCCTTCAAATGCAAGGGCGGCGTCCCATCCTCGGTCCACAACCAGAAAGCGCCTTGCAGCACCGCACCGAATTTCGCGTGGGGCCGCCCGTCGAACCGCATGGCCCAGGGCCCACGCACCTCGATGCGTGCAGACGGCAGGCTCTGCACCCTGAGCAGAGAAAAGACCTGGGAGAGTGGGTCCATGGATTTGTACGATCGATGATCAGGATGGTGTTTTTGATTATCGACCAACCACCCTCCCCCGCTTCATCATGGACGCCAATGGCGCCAAAGAACCGTTTCGCGGGGACGGCGCCCGTGGGCGAAAGGGCTTTCACATGCAAGACATCAAGAACAAGGTGGTACTCATCACGGGCGCCAGCAGCGGCATTGGCGAGGCCACAGCCCTGCTGCTGGCAGCGCGCGGGGCGCGGCTGGTGCTCGGGGCACGCGGAGTGGACCGGTTGCAGGCGCTGGCCGCACGCATCACCGATGCGGGGGGCACATGCACAACGGCGCGGCTCGATGTGGCCCGGCGTGAAGATGTTGCCAGCATCGTGGCGCTGGCCATGGAGCGCTACGGGCGGCTGGATGTGCTGGTCAACAATGCCGGTATCGGGCCGATCTCTGCGCTGGACGATCTTCGGGTCGAGGAGTGGGATTCGATGATCGACATCAACATCAAGGGCGTGCTGTACGGCATCGCGGCGGCGCTGCCTGTCTTTCGGGCGCAGGGGTGCGGGCACTTCGTCAACATTGCGTCCACGGCAGCGCACCGAATCGTCCCCAACATGGCGGTCTATGCCGCCACCAAGGTCGCCGTGCGGGCGATATCGGAAGGGCTGCGGCAAGAGGCTGGCGAGAACCTGCGCGTTACGGTCATTTCGCCCGGCTTCACCCGAACAGGTTTTGCGGATTCGATGACGGTTCCGGCGCTCAAGGCCCAGACCCTGGCGGCGATGGAAAACATGGCGATCCCGCCGCAGGCCATCGCCCACGCAATCGCCTTCGCCATCGAGCAGCCCGCCGAGGTGGATGTGGGCGAGATCATCATCAGGCCCACGGCGCAGGCTTAGCAGGCAAAAGGACACCTGGCCTCCTGCATCCGGAATGAAAGCCCGTGCGCCGCACGGCACAGCAGCTTTTCACCTGGCCGGTGCTGCCTGTGTCGCCGGGCCCTGACCCACCTTCAACTGCATCAGCAGATCGCCGGTGTCGGCGTTGAGCCAGTAGTCCTTCACCTTGCCGCCTTCGATGCGCAGGATGTCGGTGCCGGTGAAGCGCAGCGGCGTGCCGACGGGCGCGTAGGCGCCAGGAATGCCGCCGCGGTAGCGGCCCACCGCCACCCAGCGCAGCACGGCAAAGTCGCCGTCGATGATGGGGCCCACCTGCACCGTGAAGCGCAGGTCACCAAACAGCCCGTGGCTCTGGGCCACCCAGCCCGCCAGACCCGCCGGGCCACTGATTTCGGTGTCGGGCCGCCCGTCCAGCAGGGTGGCATGCAAGGCGAAGTCGGGGGCGACGATGGTCTTGGCAAGGTCGAGGTCGCCGTTCCAGAAAGCAAGCCATTGGGTGGCCAGTGCCTGGTGGGAGGCAGCTGACGAGGCCACGGAGCGTACAGGCACGATGGGCTTCGGGTTGGCAGCGCCAGGGTCGGGCGTGGCGCCAAAAGCGGTGGTCAGGCTGGCCGCCACCAGTGCGGCGGCAGCGATGGCATAGAAGCCGCGGTGGGCATGGCGTTGGGTCAAAGTGGTCATGGAAAGCTCCTGGAATCAAGGTTCGATGCGTTGAAGGGGGACGATGGCCCTGGGGGTCATCGCCCGGTTGCTGGCGTTCTCCGCAGCTGCCGGGGCAAGCCCCTGCGGGCTCTTGCGCTGTCAAGCCGTGCTGCGATGGGAGAAGTTTGCGTGCGCACCGCCTCAAAGGGAATTGCCTAAATAAGGCTAGCGTCCATGCATTTATGCATACCCATGAACCACCCGGGTGATCGATTGCGGGCACGGGCTGGCCGCGCCTGGGGCCAATGGCGCTACAGCGCCCGCAGGGGCGCCAGAGGAAAAAGGGTGTGGGGCTACGGCTGCCTGATGTAGGCACCCAGGCCCGCAGCGAGCGCGGCGAACGTCACCGCGCAGCGCGGGCTTTCGCGCAGGTCCTCGTGCATGGCGATCCAGGTGTCCAGCGCCAGCGCGAACCTGGACTTGAGCACGCGCACCAGGGACTTGTCCTTCGCCGCCAGTGCCACATGGCACACACCGATGCCGTAGCCCGCGCGTATCGCGGCCAACTGTGCCAGGTCGCTGTCCGCACGGAACGCCAGCCCTGCCCGCGCAAATGCCGGAAACTGCACCTGCAGCTTGCGCAGAAACGGGGTCTCGTGGTCGAACCCGACCATGGCGTGGCCGGCCAGGTCGTCCATCGTCCTGGGGGTGCCATGTGCTGCCAGGTAGCGCTTGTGCGCGTGCAGCCCGATCTCGACACCGCCCACGCGCCTGGCGACCAGCGCCTCCTGCGTGGGCTTGACCATGCGCACAGCGATGTCGGCCTCGCGGTGCAGAAGGTCGTCCACCGCGTTCGACAGCACCAGCTCGATGGTCAGTTGCGGATGCTCTCTGCGCAGGGCGGCCAGGATGGGCGGCAGCACCTCCACGCCGATGACTTCGCTGGCGGTCAGGCGCACGGTGCCGCGCACGCCTGAGCCGTGGCTGCTGGCCACGCGGCGCAGCGCCGCCGCTGTAGCGGCCACGCCATTGGCATAGGGCGCCAGCTCCAGCGCGGCATCGGTGGGCGCAAAGCCATCGAACGACCGCGTGAAGAGCTTGAGCGCCAGCGCGTCCTCCAGGCTGTCGATGTGGCGCCCCACGGTGGGCTGGGTCAGCCCCATCTTGCGTGCAGCCGCCGAAAGGGAGCCTGTCTCCAGCACGTTGAGGAAGGTGCGGTACCACTCCCAGTTCGGTTCGTTGTCGGTCACGGCATGCATTTATTTATAGAGGCAATGCGATTCTAAGCAATTTTCTTTTAACTACCCATCTCGCAAACTGCAGTCCCACACAGCAAGAGCCACCCAACCCATCACAGGAGCCCCGCATGAACCAGGCAGCCACCACCGCCCTGCCCCTTCCTTCTCGCAGCGATTGCGAGTTGGCCGCTCTGGCAAGCCGGGCTGGGCCGGCGGCTTTCTCCATCGGTATCGCTGCGCTGGAAGGCTATCTGCGGATGCCGATCCGGCTGTTCCTCGATTGCTACCTGCAGCCGGTGCTGGCGTTTGCTACGTCCATCAATGACGCACTTTTCGGCAAGCCCTCGTTCCAAACCCCACCCCAGGAAATCACCATGACCAAAATGCTGCGCCTGATCGGCCTGTTCAAGCCCTTCATGCGCGAGATGGTGGAGATGAACTACCTGATGACCGACCCGCTGGTCATGGACGACTCCGCCCTGCAGCAACTGATCGGGCCGCTCCGCAAGACACCCTATGCAGAGGGAATACGGCAGACACTGGCGGCCGCAGCACGCTCCGGCCGCGCGCTTGAAGGCCAGAAAGAGGAGGCGAACACGCCTCGGAACCTGTGCAAGACAACCCTGACCAGGTTCACGGAGTGCTTCAGCCTCCCGGCACCTCTTCGCGCAGCACCCCATGCGTGTCGCACTGCTCGTCCAGGTCGCTGATGGCCTGATCGGCCTGCTCGCCTGGGTAGATCAGGCGCACCACCAGAAACTCCTCGCCGCTGTCGTCCAGCACCTCGTGCCGGCGCGCGGCGCCCAAAGCCTGCCAGACGAGCACGACGCTCATCGCGTCCGTGGTCGCGCTGATCATGGTGCTGTGCGATTCGCGCCCGTCGCGCGTGAATCGGAAAACGGCTGAGGACATTGGCATACAGGCAGGGGGTAGGGGCAGGCCCAGGTCTTCCTCTGAGCGATGCCCAGGTGGCACCATGGTAGCAACACTGGGCTGGCCGGGTGTCCAACAAAGCCTGCGCGAGAAGTAAGCCATTGTGTACTGCCCGCGCCCCCAAAAAAGGGCCCGCTCGGCGGCGGGCCCAACTCGCGATGGTCACGAGGGAGAGAGACGCCGCAAACCTCGCGGCGCAACCATCGTAAAAGTGCCGCCCCTCCCCCCACTGTAGGACTGCAGGCCAATGCGTGGAGGCCCCGCCCGGGCTAGCGCCCGCTCACCTGGCTTACAAATCGGCGCCCCGCAGGCCCGCTGGATACCGCCCGTGCATCTGCTTACCGGGCATGGGATTTTTCTGACCGGCGCATAGGACAAGACCTACAAAACAGCGCCGTCGCGGCGCCCAAGAATGGAGTCACACACGGTCGTCGTGTGCAATGTTTTCACCTCAACAGGAGAACGTGTATGCCAAAGAACAACCCCCAAGGCAACAACCAGACCCAGGACGACACGAACAACCCGCAGCGCAACCCCTCGGGCGAACGCCAGCAGGAGCAGAGCACGGGCAGCCCGGGTAGCCGCCAGCAGGGCCAGCAAGGCCAACAGAACAACGAGGCCAGTCGCCAGCAAGGTGAGTCATCGGACCAGCGGTCGCAGAAAACCCAGCACTGATGGGGCCCGGCTTCTGCGGCCCGCAACAGTCCCGGCGCAGGCGGGCGTGATGGATCGCCTTCCTGGTGCACAGCGGCTTGCGGGCCGCAGTTCCGCCAACCACGGTGACCTCAACGGCACCGTTGATGGATGAATTGATTGATCGATTCATTGATTGGATTTGAAGAAAGAGGGGCGCGCGGCCTGGCCTGCGTACCGCACGCGCCGCCGCCCGCCCCGCCCAAGGAGCAAGACAATGGGATACCGAGACAGTGACGACAGTGGCTTTTCGCGCCACGGAATGAACCACCGCGACAACGACCACCCCGACCTGGCCCGCGACGAAGACCTGCGCACCAGCCATTCCATCCCCGGGGACAGCCGCACAGGCCGCTACGAGCCCTTCGGCGGTCGCCGCGACGGCCAGGGCTACCAGGGCGGGCGCAGCTGGCAAGCCCACAGCGATGCCGGACGGGATTTTGGCCGCGAGCGCTACGACCAAGGCCAGGGCAGCGGTTACCGCAGCAACCGCGACAGCGGCTATGGCTACGGCGCGCGCAGCCCCGACATCGGTGGCTACGACCCGTACGAAGCAGAGCAACGCTTTCGCCAGCAGCAACAGTACGGTAGCGGCGGCAACTATGGTGGCGGCTACGGCCAGGATGACCGTGCACGCCTGAACCGCCCCGACGCCTGGGCCCGCGAAGGCTATGGCGGCCCTGAGCGTGACCAGGGCGACGGCTACTCCATCCAGCGCGGCCGCAGCTACGGCTATGGCTACGACGGCCGGCCGGATGCCCGGCAGGAAGGCTACGGTGGCAACTACGACCGCCAGCAGCAGGGCAACCCCCTGTACCGCAGCAGCCAGCGCGAGCACCATGACCCCGACTACTCTGCCTGGCGCCAGGAGCAGTTGCGCCTGCTCGACGAGGACTACGACTCGTGGCGCAACGAGCGCTACCAGAAATTCTCTGACGAGTTCAACACCTGGCGCACCTCGCGCAGCCGCAACGAGGGGCTGCTCGGCTCCAACCAGTCGGGCCAGGTGGTGCAGAACCCGCCGGCCAAGAGCCAGCAAGGCAGCAGCACCACCAACCCGGGCACCACCGCGGGGGCAGCCCAGGGCAAGACCAAGGAGTGATGGAGTGCGGTAACGCAGGGCGGCGCAGCTCTGCCCCGCCGTGCCAACCAAGGCGCGCCGCGCCCGGAACCCTCCGTCCAGCGCGCAGCCAAGTGCCACGGGTGCCTGCGGCGTCGCCTTCATTGTCGACAGGGCCGTGGGCAGGCCCGCGTGCCTTGCGCACCCCTCCATCTGGCGCCTGCGACAAGGCAATGCCTTGCCAGCAGGCGTTGGCTGATGTGCAACAAGCCATTCGAAAAGCCCAGCCACAGAAGCCCAGCCCCTACCTGTCTTGCCGCCGTCCGGCGGCACCACGCGGACCCGTCCTACAGCACCCGACCCGCTCCAGCGTGACCATGGCCTTCGAGCCCCTCATACGGATTTTCCTTCAGCCGTATAACCAGGCGGGAAGCCGCAGACAGTGCTGTAGCACGGCAAGGCGGACCAACGAAGTTAGACGGTTGACGGCAAATCCGTATCACACGGCCAGCGCCGGCCCCACGCACACGAAAGCCCCCCACCATGCTGTTCCACTTCCCCTCGTTGCTGCAGCAATTGCTCGGGGCTACCCACCCCAGCCCCATGGGGCCGGTGGACCCCGTGCCCGATCCCCTGCCCGGCAACCCCTTGCCACCCGAGCCCCTGGGGCCGCACCCCACGCCAGCACCGATGTAGGTGCGCCGGCACAGGTGGTGGCAATTGTTTGATTGATCAAACGCGGGGTCTGTGGCTACGATGGCCGATGACCCGGAGCACCTCCCCATGCGTTTAGTGCTTGCCTACCCCGAGGATGCAGACAGCACAGAGAAGGCTGCCATGGCAGAGCGCGCCGCGCTCGAAGTCTGCCTGGCCGCTGGCGTGCACCCCTACATGGCCTGGCACGACTATTCGCTGGTCCACTCCGGGCTGAACCTGCCCTCCTCAGCCTTCGCCACGGCAGAGATCGCAGGCGCCTTTGTCTGGATCGAAGCCATCGCCGCCGCGCAGGAGTTTCTGAACCCGCCCCGCGGCGCCAAGGTCGAGATCGACGTGCTCTTCGAGCCCGGCGACGAAATGCCCCCTGTGCAGTTCGAACCCGGCCGTGCCGTGCTGCGCGACTATCTGTACCTGCAGATGTGCCTGGCGCCCCGGCCGGCGATCAACGCACTGGCGGACCCGGATGACCCGCCGACCGGGCCCGCGCCGCTCAGTTCCTGGCCGGAGTTGAGTCTGGAGAACGGGTAGCAGCAGGGTTGCGCCGCTGCTGGCTTGCGGCGGATACGGCTTAACTGCGCAGGTGGTGCCTTGCCTGCGGCATGCTTTGGTTGAGGGCGGGGGCCGGGTCTCGGCCCGGCGGGCGAAGCGTGGTGTTGCGCCTTGGTGTCTGTGGTCGCTTCTGTTGTTGTGTTGAGGGCGGAGGCCGGGGTGTGCGCCCGGCGGCGCACCTACTGTTCTTTTGCTTCGCCAAAAGAAAGTAGGCAAAGAAAAGGCGACCCCGCTGCCCGTGTCCCCCTCGCCGGTGGCGAGGGGGCAGCCTGCGATGCTCTGGCCTGGGGTGACGCCGAAGAACTCCCTGCGCTGCCTCTGCGAGGCAGCTCCGGTCAAACAGCTTCGGCGAGCCAGATGACGATGCGCGTGTCCTTCGGCACGCGCTCACCCCAGGCCCTGCGCTTCTCGGCACGGTCAGAAGGGGGTGGGAGCGGGCTCCACTCGGGCCATTGCTTCGCTCGGCCTGGGCAGGGCCTTCATGCCCAACCGTCGGCAGCGCTCAGCGCGTCCCCGACCCCAGGCGCAGCTGCGAAGCAGCAGCCGTGCGGTACCCGCTCCCCACCCCTGCTGGCTGCGCCGAGAAGCGCAGGGCCTGGGGTGGGTGCGTGTGCCGCAGGACACACGCACTTCGTGATCTGGCTTGCCGCAGCTGTTTGAGCGGAGTTCGAAGAACGCAGCGAGTTCTGCGGCACCACCCCAGGACCGAGCATCGCAGGTTGCCCCCGTTCGCCCGACAGGGCGTACGGGGGACGCAGACTGGGGGTCGCCTTCTCTTTGGTGACTTTCTCTTGGCGACGCAAGAGAAAGTTACTGCGCCGCCGGGCGCACACCCCGGCCTCCGCCCTCAACCAAGGCACACGGCCACCACAACCACAACCACAACAAACCTATGATGCCGTAGCTCACAAACACCCGCCTCCAGCGCCGCAGCAATCCACCCCATGCCCATCCACCTGCGCGACCTGCACTGCGTGCACCAGCAATCCGGTGCCCCCATCTCCGAATGCCGCACCGCGCTCGAAGCCGCAGCAGGCCACGTGGACGACGCCCTGCACCTGCTGGCCCGCAACAAGCAGATGCCAGCACCCATCGCCACGGACAGCAACAACCCGTTCGACGGCCCCGATTGGTTCACCGGCCCGCCGCTGACCCGCACGGCGCTGGAGGCGGCGCAGGCCGCCCTGGGCTACCGCTTCCCCGCCGCCTACGTGGACCTGCTCTACACCCAGAACGGCGGTTGCCCACGGCGCGACTGCTTTCCCATGCAACGCCCCACCTCCTGGGCGGCGGACCACATCGCCATCACCGGCATACGCGGCATCGGCGGCAGGTACGGCATCGACATCGCCACCGAACACACCATCCATGCCGACTGGGGCTACCCCCGCTTCGGCTTCGTGTTTGCCGAAACCCCGACCGCCGGGCACACGGTGCTGATGTTTGACTACAGCGCCTGCGGGCCCACGGGCGAGCCGCGCGTGGTCTGGGTCGACATGTACGGCGAAGAGCCTGAGGTCATCGTGCTGGCGCGGAGCTTCACCGATTTCCTGGCGGGGCTGGACGACGAACCGGCTCACCCTGACGGCGTGCAGCTCTGACGGCCGGCACCCCTTTCACATCGGCTAACATCCCACCCGCGGTGCAAGCCGCCCCCGGGCCCGCGGGAAGGGTAGAACCCACTTGCACGGAGGACACCAGCGCCACGCTGCTGCCTCCCCCACACGCCTGTCCACCGCCTTTTGTGCAGCCGGATCTGCGGGCCATCGGCACATGATGCACGGAGGTTTTCTTCATGACGACGACGCCCTGCAAGCGCCTTCCCGCCCGGCCCGACATCGGCCACCTCAAGAAACAGGCCAAGGATCTCCTGGCCTTGTACCGCGGCAACGACGCTGCCGCCTTGCAGCGCATTCGCACCGCCCTGCCCGCCGCTGCAGGCAAGGACGACACCACCCTCGCCGCCCAGGGCCTGCGCCTGCACGATGCGCAGTCGTGCATTGCACGCGAGTACGGCTTTGCCTCCTGGGCCGACCTGCAGGGCTTTGTCGTCGCGCGCCGGGCCCAGGCCGATGACCCGGGCAAGGCCCTGCTGCACTGGCTGGGCCTGGTCTATGCGGGCGATATCTGCGGCGGCATGAACCGCGCGCGGCCTGCCGTGGCCCTGCGCCTGCTCGAAGACCACCCCGCCCTGCTCGGCAACAGCGACCCCTGGCTGGCCTGCGCCACCGGCGACGAAGCCGTGCTGCGCCAGGCCACCGCGCAGGACCCCGGCTGGGTGCACCGCGCAGGTGGGCCGCTGCAGTTGCCGCCACTGGTGGCGGTCACGCATTCCGGCCTGCTGCAGTTGCCGAGCCACCGCGAGCGGCTGATCGCCTGCGCACAGCATCTGCTGGCGGCCGGTGCATCGCCCGACCAGTCGGTGGGCAACCGCTGGCCCCCGGCCTCGCTGCAGGCACCGGCAGAAACCGAGCGCCTCTCGGCCCTGTACGGCGCTGCCGGCCGCAACCTCGACCCCGAGATGACGAAACTGCTGCTCGGTTCCGGCGCCCAGCCCGATGACAACGAATCGCTCTACCACGCGCTCGACAACCCCGAGTGCACCCGGCTGCTGCTCGAAGCCGGCGCCCGCATCACCGGCACCAACGCCATGTACCGCGTGCTCGACCTCGACGACCTGGCCACCCTGCAACTGCTGCTGGCGCACGGCGGCGATGCCAACGAAGCACCGCAGGGCCCGCCCACGTCGGACTGGGGTTCGCAGCTGCTGTGGGCCATCCGCCGGCGCCGCTCGCCCGCGCACATCGCGGCCCTGCTGGCCGCAGGCGCCAGGCCCGATGCGCGCATGCAGGACGGCACGCCCGCCCACACCATGGCCCTGCGCTACGGCCTGACCGAGGTGGCACAGCTGCTGCAGGCGGCCACGGCAGTAACCAGCGGCCATGCGCCACCCGACACGGACGAGGCCTTCATCGCCGCCTGCGCACGCGGCGACGAAGCGGCGGCCCGCGCCCTGCAGGCCGCACACCCTGGCACCATCGGCAGGCTGGGCCCCGCCCAGCTGCGGCTGCTGCCCGAGCTGGCGGCCCAGGGCTGCGGCGATGCGGTGCGCACCATGGTCACCCTGGGCTGGCCCATCGAGGTGCGCGGTGGCGACTGGGATGCCTCGGCCCTGAACCAGGCCGTGTTCCGTGGCGATGCGGCCCTCGCCCGCTTCCTGCTCGCGCACGGCGCCGACTGGCAGACCCTGCACGGCTTTGGCGATAACGCCAGCGGTACGCTGTCATGGGCCTCGCTCAACGAGCCCGTCCCCGGCGGCGACTGGGTCGGCTGCGCCCAGGCCCTGGTGGCCCACGGCATGCCCGGCGCGCGGCCCGACCCCGAAGGCACGGACGACGGCGCCGTGCTGCTGGGCGGGCGGCGCAGCAGGTTCTCGGAAGACGTGGCGGACTACCTGCTGAGCCAGCCCGCCAGCGCGCAGGCTTAGCGACCGGTTGAGAGACAGCCTGGCACGCTGTGGGTGGCAGTGGCACCCACGCCGCGCCCGCCCACCAGTTGTCAGCATCTGTTCACCCTGTGTCGGGGTGCGACGCGCCCTTGCGTGCGGCCTTGGGCGCGTTACCTGCGCTTGCATCCGGCTTGCGGGCCGCGCGGCGTGAACGGCCCCGTCCTACCGGGGGCGCGCCTGTGTCCCTACCGCCCCGCACGCCCGCCGGTTTCAACATGGGAGCCATGGTGGCACCACGGCCACCGCCATCCTTCAAGGAGCTCCCCATGTCGACCACCCCAGTCTCCCGTTCGCACCGCAGCCTTGCGGCCCCACTGATCGCCCTGTCGGTGCTCGCGCTCACCGTATCGCAGCATGCCTACAGCCAGGGCGGCTTCGGCAGCGCAAGCCCGGCCACGCCGGCCATCTCGACCATTGGCAACCCCAGCACCGCGACACCGGGCACGGCCCCCCCCGGCAGTGCCTTGGGCAACACCTCCACCACGCCGAGCAGCAACAGCAGCATCGGCAACACCACCGTTCCTGGCAATATTCCGAGCAGCATCCCGAGCAGCGGCAACATCGGCAACGCCACCACCAGCCCCTCCAGCATCCCCGGCAGCGTGCCCAGCAGCACCGCCACGCCCACGGCTGCCACCGGCAACCCGAGCAGCACCACCACCACACCCAGCAGCAACAGCAGCATCGGCAACGCCAGCATTTCGGGCAACATCCCCAGTGGCATTCCGAGCAGCAGCATAGGTACACCGGCCTCCGGTTCGCCTACTGCTGGCATCCCCAGCAGCATCGCGACGGGCAGCACGGGCACGACAGCAGCCACGACGGGCAATCCGACAGGGAGCCCGGGCACCACCGGTAACGGCACGCCATCGGGCGGCACCAGCCCTGGCTCGAGCGCAAGCACCGGCACTGGTGCAGGCAGCGCCACTGGCACAGGCACCGGTATCGCCCCGGGTACCAGCGCTGGTGTCGGGGTCAGCGGCGCAGGCGCGGGCAGCGTGGCAGGT
This sequence comes from Acidovorax sp. LjRoot66, assembly GCF_964253305.1. NCBI lineage: Bacteria > Pseudomonadati > Pseudomonadota > Betaproteobacteria > Burkholderiales > Comamonadaceae > Acidovorax > Acidovorax sp. LjRoot66. The sequence continues at coordinate 3,286,571 of NZ_CAXUQU020000001.1, read as the reverse complement.
GCGCCTCCTGGCACGGGCTCGGGTGGCAGCACCAGCGCGGGCACACCTGGCAGTGCGGCCGGCACCGCACCCGGTGCGGCCCCAGGCGCTGCAGCGGGTTCTGCGACAGGGAGTAGCGCAGGTGCCGCGAGCAGCGGGGCAGCCGGTACGAGCGGCAGCGCGGGGGTGGGTGCCGGTGCAACTGGAGCTGGCGGCGTGGGCGCGGGGCCAGGTGCCGGTACGGGGGCCGGCCCCGGCGCGGGCGTGGGCGCCGGAGCCGGTTCAGCAGGCGCAGGCGCTGGCAGCGCAGGATCCGGCGGTGCTGGTGCTGGTGCCGGTGCCGGTGCCGGTGCCGGTGCCGGTGCCGGTGCTGGTGCTGGTGCCGGTGCCGGTGCTGGTGCTGGTGCTGGTGCTCGTTGATAGTTGATCGACAGCATCACGCTTGCACGAAGGGATTGAGCGGGCCAGTCCACGCACCAGGCCCCTACCCATGCATGCATGCCCGCGCGCAGAATTCCACGCCCTGCGCTGCGCCCCCCCGCATCAAAAGACCGACATCCCCGTGCGGTCAGTGAGCAGCTCCTGCGCGCGCCTGCCCAGCAGCGACCAGTGGTTTGCAGCCACTGAGGCTGGGGCCGCAGGTGCAGGCACAAAAAACGCATTCAGCCCGCATTTGTCATCTAGTTAGAGGACATACAAACGCGGCACAAATCCCTAGCATTTGGTGGGTGCTGGGTGGTGTGGCGCTGCCCATGGTGGTAGCCATGAAGCCATGCACAGACCGTGCGGAACTGCAGTCGCTCAACCGTGCCGGTTGCGACCGGATCTGCCTTGTGGTTTGCCTGGCTGGCCATCAGCCGGGCTGCCGCCTTTCCCTTCAATCAACCACCGAATCGAAGGTCTCACTGTGAACTCCACTACCGTCTCATCCGCACTGGCCAACCCACTGGCATCCTTCAACAATCTGCACAAAAACGGCGACCGCGAATGCCTGCAGGGCCCCTCGCACTACGACGCATTGAGTGAGAGCCATCTCCAGGGCATTGCCCAGTACGAGGACCTGTACCTGATCACCCAGAACCGCTCCGGCCATGACAGCGGAAAACTCTATGTGTTTCGCGTCTCGCCACCCCAGCAATGCATCTTCACCACCCATCTTGATGTCAGCCCGTCGGCTGCTGCGCTGGGAGGCAATGGCCAGGCATTCAACCATCCGGGGGGCATTCAACTGGCGGGCAAGTACCTGTTTGTGCCGGTGCAGACGGAGGACTACAACAACACCCGCATACAGGTGTACAACGTGGAAGGCTTGGCCAGCGACAACCCCTCGATCGCGCTGGTCAACAACAGCCTGATCGCCGACTGCGACGACCGCAAAATCGAATCCATCGGCGTCGCATTCGACGAGGCCAACGGCAACTACGTGATCGTCGGCCTCCAGGGCAGCGACCTGTACTTCTACCGCACTGCGGGCAGCGATCTTTCGGCGCCGGTCACGGGCGGCTACGCGTTCACCTGCAAGGTGCCTGAGCACAATGATGCGGGCCCGCAGACCATCAACCTGCTCTACGGTGGGGACGGCCAGCTGTACCTGGTCAACTTCGCTGTGCGGGAGAAGGCGGTGGTGCTCTTCACCGACTACGCCTACCTCTACCAGGTCACTTGGTCAGAGGGCCTCGGAGATCCCGCCTCTGCCAGGCACTTCATCACGCATGGATCGAGCACCCCGGGCGTGAACCAGCCGCACTTCCGCTGGGGCTCCGGCATTCATGTCGACGAGACGGGCATCAACCTGCTGGTGACGCAGAGGGTCATGCAGGAGAAGTGCTACATCAACCGCTTCGAGCAAAAGACGGATGGCTCCGACGTAGACGGCGAGCCCGAGGGCATCGAAGCCATCGGGTGAGATCGCCGGCAGCAACAATGCTGGAGCCCCGGTAGCGCCGCCGGTGCAGTTGCTCCCGGCGCGGCATCGGCCGGCGCCAATGCAGGCACCGGTGCTGGTGCACGCCCCGGAGCAGGCCCAGGTGCCGGTTCCGGGGCGTCAGGTGCAGGTGCTGGAGCAGGACCTGGCGCTGCTGGCGCAGGTGCCTCCGGCGGCCCCGGCGCGGGTGCAGGGGCTCGCTGACACCACGCGACAGAACCCATGGCTACTGTTGCTGCGCCACCGCAGGTTAGCCATGCCCACCTTGTGACAATGGTCAGGCGCCAGCGAAGCGTCACCTAAACTCCCGCAACACAACAACACCAGTGCCGGAGCTGATGGTGGTCCTTCAGGACCACCCCGGTGCTCCAGGCGGGAGGAGCGACTTTGGGTCACAAGAGCTTTGCGCGGCATGTCGCTGACGAGGGTTTGCCGCCTGCGCTGCTGATAGCGATCAACCTGGCCTTGTTGTCGGTGTTCGCAATGGGCATCAAGATCGAGCCGCGACTAGGGCTCTGGACATGCAAATTGATACTCCCGAACCGGCTTTTTGAAGGGCTTGCGGGGGACTACCTCAGCTATCGGATGTCGCTGTATGCGGTTGCCAGCGCCATAGCACTCTTTCTGACCCTGGGAGTGCTGCTGTTTGGCCTGGCGGAACACCTGGGCGGCTCAAAGAACAGGCTGCCCCGCTGGCAGGGGATGTTGTTGGGGGGCGGTATGGGTTGTACCCTCTTGCTCGGCTACCCGCCGCTCGCCCGGAGCAACCTCTCCGTCATGATCAACGACCTGAGCTACTTCGTTCTGACCGCTGTGATTTTCTCGACCCTGCCCTTGATGATGCGTGCCTTCAGCTGGCGGTATGGCCGCAGACGAAGAGGCGTCGAGACCATCCACCAGATGCGCTAGTGACGGCTCGGTGGCGCGCAGAGGCAGACCCCCTTCACCGGCCACCATACCTGCGTTCGCGCAGCCAGTCCATCACGATGGCGTGGTACGTGTCCCGCCAGCGGGCCTGCGAGAGCGCATGGTCGGCCTCCAGCAGCATGTGCCGCACGAGGCTGCGCGCGTTGCCGAAGGCCCAGGCATAGCTTTCGGCCACCGGGCCCGGCACCACCTGGTCGTGTTCGGACTGCACCAGCAGCACATCGCCCTTGAAGGCGGCGCAGGCGGCCAGCGCGCGGTTGCCCTCGGGCGTGTGCACGGTGTGGCGGTAGGCGTTCACCTTGCGCCTGTCCAGGTCCTCCTTGGGCAGCATCCAGTCCGCATCGGGATAGATCGCGGGTGACCGCAGCACCAGCCAGTCGAACGGGTACATCCCCGCCAACAGGGCCGCCATGTACCCGCCGTAGCTGAACCCCAGTACGCCCACGGCGTCAGGCCGCTCCTGGGCGTGCAGCAATTGGTAGTCGCGCAGCGTCTGGCGCAGGGTGTCCTCGCGGTTCACACGGGCGCGTTCGGCCGCAGGCCAGCCGGCATCGGGAAGGTTGCCGCGTCGGCAGTGCCAGCCCTGGGCAGACAGGTCCTGGTCGAGCAGGTCGAACTGGGCCTTGCCATGGTCGTCCCAGCCTGGCAGCACCAGCAAGGCCGGGCGCTGGATGCCATCGGGCCGCAACATTGGCGCGCCAGGCCGCGCGCTGCCATGCGCAAGGGACAAGGAATCTGCGTGCAAGAAGGCCATGGCCCCATGGTGTCCGCGCCTGCGTGCTGCCGCCTGTCAGCGGTGCGGCAGTCAACCCGTAAGACGCACCTGCAACGCGCGGCCGAGGCAACGTACCGGCCGGCATCGCCGCACCGCGCCTGCGCTGACAGCGGGTGGCGCGTGCCACCCAGGGTGTGATCCGCAAACCAGCGCAGAATGGCCCGATGAATGTCATACGCCCACTGCGCTTCGCAGCGCACGCGCTCGCCTTCCTCATGGCCGGCGCCCTGCTGTCCCCTGCACTGCACGCGGCCGAGCAACTGGCCATCGGCTCCAAGCGCTTCACCGAAAGCTACATCCTCGGCGAGGTCATCACCCAGGCAGCGCGCCAGGGCGGCGCCACTGCAGAGCACCGCCAGGGCCTGGGCAACACCGCGGTGGTGGTCGAGGCGCTCAAGACCGGCTCCATCGATGTCTACCCCGAGTACCTGGGCACCGTGGAGCGCGAGATCCTCAAGCTCCCCACCGGGTCGTCCAGGGAGGCCATCGACCAGAAGTTGCGCGAAATGGGCCTGGCCCTGGGTGTTCCGCTGGGCTTTGCCAACGGCTATGCCCTGGCCGCCAGCGCCGAGGTGGCGCGCAAGCACGGCCTCAAAACCCTGGGCGACCTTCGCAATGCGCCCGACCTGCGCATCGCCATCTCGCAAGAGTTCCTGGGCCGCGAAGACGGCTGGCCCGGCCTGGCCAGGCGCTACCAATTGCCTCAGCGCCCCACGTCCATCGACCACGGCCTGTCGTACCAGGCGCTGGCCTCGCAGCGCATCGACCTGACCGACATCTACACCACCGACGCGCGCATCGCCGACCTGGGCCTGGTCACGCTGCAGGACGATGCGAACTACTTCCCGCGCTACGACGCGGTGCTGCTTTACCGCGCCGACCTGCCCACGCGCGCGCCGCAGGCGTGGCAGAAGATCGCCGCCCTGCAAGGCCGCATCGACGTCACGCGCATGATCGCCATGAACGCCCAGGCCGAACTGCACGGCCAGGCGTTCCCGGCCATCGCCGCCGACTTCCTCGCCGGCAAGGCCACGCCTGCCGCTGCACCCGCCAGTGCGTCCAGTTCGGCCAGTTCGGCCAGTGCGGCCAGCGCCACACCGGCGCAGGCCCGCCCGTCCCTGTCCAGCGCCATCTTCGGCGGCGACTTCTGGCGCCTCACGCGCGACCACCTGTGGCTGGTGGCCGTGTCCGTCGGCATCGCCGTGCTCATCGGCATACCGCTGGGCACGCTGGCCGCCGCGCGGGCGTGGCTGGGCCAGGGCATCCTGGGTTTTGTCGGCCTGCTGCAGACCGTGCCCTCGCTGGCCCTGCTGGCCGCGCTGATCCCGCTGCTGGGCCGCATCGGCACCGTGCCGGCCATCGTCGCGCTCAGCCTGTATGCCCTGCTGCCCATCGTGCGCAACACCGCCGTGGGGTTGATGCAGGTGCCCAAGGGCACCCAGCAGGCCGCCGTGGCCCTGGGCATGACGCCCGCGCAAAGCTGGCGCCTGGTGCTGCTGCCGCTGGCCTTGCCCGTGATCATTGCAGGCGTGAAGACCGCCACCGTGATGACCGTGGGCACCGCCACCATCGCCGCGTTCATCGGTGCAGGCGGCTATGGCGAGCGCATTGCGCAGGGGCTGGCGCTCAACGACGGCACCACCTTGCTGGCGGGTGCGATTCCCTCGGCCGGGCTGGCGGTGCTGATCCAGGTGGTGTTCGAGGTGGTCGAGCGCATGTTCCGGCAACCAGGTGCGGCAGCCAGTTGATGCAGCACAAGTAAAAGTTCCCTCGGCGTGAAATGCGTCACACCGCGCCGCTCGCGCGTCCGCCAGCCGGTGCTTCAATGGCGGCTTCGCCACCGCACCGCCTGCATTGACTGCATTGCCCCCGCATGACCACCTACACCAGCCACTGGCTCCAGGCCGCCGCGGCCAGCAACAAGGCTCCGCTGCTGATCAAGATCACGCTGATACCGCATGGCTATGACGGCCATGCCTACTGGAAGCGCCAGGAGGCGCGCGCCTCCGACCGCGAGTTCAAGATGGTGGAGGACCTGCGCCTCGATCCCGATGGCGGCCCCCAGGCCGTGCTGCAGCGCCTGGTGGACCTGCGCCAGGCCCTTGCCCAGCAAGGGTGGCAGGAGATCGTCGTGCACGACAGCCTGACCCTCTTCCCCAAGGACCTGCTGGACCACCGCACCAAGACCGATGACGAGTGCCTGATGGACCTGGCGGCGCTGCACACCGAGTGCAGTGACCACGAGAGCGCCCTGGCCGCCCTGCACCGCTGCCGCCACAGCGAACAGGCCTGGTACTGGCACACGGCGGCCCGGCGCGCCCATGCCAACCGGGCGCGCGCCCACCCCGGCCCGCAGGCGGACGGCGACTGGGCGGCAGCCGTTGAGCACGCCATGGTCATCATCCACCAATCTGCAGACGCTAACGCCGCCCAGCCAGACGCCATGTACAGCTTTGGCGACAGTTACCGGCACCCTGCATCGCAACTGGCCGCAGCCGCGCAGACCGTGGCGGAGTACCTGCTGTGCATTGCCGGCGACCCGGAGCAGGCGATGCAGGCCCTGGCCATCGCCGATGCCACGAACCATGGCACCGACCAGCTGCAGCAGCTGAAGGTAACAGCGCTGCTGCAGCTCAATCGCAGCACCGAGGCCTACGAGACCCACTTGAAGTGGCGCCTGCAAATGCCCGACGTGCTGCAATCCCCTGGCTACCGGGCCTTCGTCGACCAGCAGCAGACCCAGGCGCGCAGCGCCGAAAGCCAGCGCGTGAGCCAGCTGCGCTTTGAAACCGCCCCGGGCAGCCCCGCCTCCAAAAGCGATCTCGAACAACTGCTGCGGCGCTTTCCCCAGCCATCGCAGGCCTACCTGCAATGGATCACCCAGGCAGAGCGGCACCAGCTCACCGTGGTCGATGGCGACGACAGCGAAACCTACGAGCTGTTCAGCATCTCCGCCGCGCTGGACAAGCACGAAGAGCTGCTGGGCTGGCTCAGCCTGCACGACGAAAGCTCGCCCGAGCTGGCAGAGGAGATCCGCAGCGCCATCGCCGACAGCGGCATCGACCCGCAGCACATGCTGCCCATCGTGGGCGCCGAGAACGCCTCGGACTGCTTTGTGCTGCGCATGGACGGCCCCGGCGCGGGCGGCATCTACTTCTGGGCGCACGACGAGTGCACCGTGTTCAGCCCCATCGTGGACAGCGCCGACCAGCTGTTCCCGTGGCTGCAGGCACAGGCCAGGGCGGGCGCGACCTTCGTGCTCTGAAGGCAGGACATGGCGGCGCCTGGGCAGCCGGGTGCGCCGGCAGGCCCGGTCGGCCCATAGCAGTCCCGCGCGCTGAAGGGCTCACGACACACCCGCTGCGTCCAGCAGCACGATGCGGTTGCGGCCTGCGTCCTTGGCCTGGTAGAGCGCCTTGTCCGCCATGGCGATCATGTCCTGCGGGGTCAGCGCCTCGTCCCCGCGTATGGCCGCAATGCCGGTGCTGATGCTCACCACCGCACCCGTCGAGCATTCGCGGTGGGCAATCGACAGGCCCGCCACGGCCGCCTGCGCAGCAGCGGCAATGTGCATGGCGCCTACCGAATCGGTCTCGGGCAGCACCAGGGCGAACTCTTCGCCGCCATACCGCGCGGCCAGGTCCGAGGGGCGCTTGCCATGGGCCTGCAGCACTCGGGCGATGGCCTTGAGGCATTCGTCGCCCAACTGGTGCCCATAGGCATCGTTGTAGGACTTGAAGTGGTCCACGTCCAGCAGCACCAGCGCCAGTGGCCGCCGGTGGCGCTGGGCCAGGGCCAGGTGTTCCGCCAGGTGCATGTCGAACGCCCGGCGGTTGGCCAGCTCGGTCAGGCCGTCCTGCATGGACGAGCGCCACAGCGTCTCGTTGGCGCTTTGCAGTGCGGTGGTCAGTGCCCGCAGCCGGGTGTGGTGCCGCGCGTTCTCGCCGAGCAGCACGATCAACAGCACACCCGCAGACACCAGGCCATAGATGCGCCCCAGGTACCAGCCCAGGTCGTAGCGACCGGCGTTCAGCACGGCCGCCAGGGCCAGGTCCAGCAGCCAGACACACAACGCCACCAGCAGCCAGATGTCCAGCAGCGAATGGGGCCGGCTCCACAGCAGAACCCCCAGCGCCCCCAAGCTCAGCAGCCAGATGCCGATGAGAAAGGCCTTGCCGACGGACGTGGTCTGGTTGTCGTCCATGAACACCGGCAGCCATTCATGCCCCGCGGTGGCAAATGCAGTGAACGCCGCCACCAGCGCCAACACCAGGGCAACGGTGGCGGCTACAGCACGCAATGCCCGGCCACCGCTCGGGCGCGCAGGGCAGCGTGCCTCCCGCCGCCTGACAAGCACATAGGCCACCAGCCCCAGCGGAAAGCCCGCGTGCCACAGCATGTACATGGCCGATGAGGTCTGGGGCCCCGACCCCAGCAGGCCCGTGGGCGCAAACAGGCCCGGAAAGATAAGCGCATAGGCCGCAATGGCCGTGGCGTTGAACAGGTACACCCCGCCCAGCACCAGCAGCCCCGCAGACTTCAGGGCCCGGTAGTGGCCCAACAGCAGCACCGCCGTGACCAGGTCGAAGATCACAAGCGCGGTGACGTAGATCGGAATGAAGGCGGGAAACGCCGCGAGCGGCACCTTGGCGTACGGCAGCGCCATCGCGCCAAGTGCCAGCGAAAGAACGACTGCGGTGCCGGCGACCAACTTTTCGCGGACGCCCGCCGGTTCGCTGGCCAGCGGGGCCGTGGAAAGCTCGGGGGACGCCGTGGTGTGCATGGGGAACGTCCTGCGCGAAATTGTGTGGATATTATTCTTTTGTTACACAAAATACCATTTGTTTACATAGCATCGCGGCCGTAGCCACTGCACCAGAACACATGCCCACACTGCACACGCAGCTTGCGCTTTGTCCATTCAATGTAAACGGTTGTCACAGAGGGTGATATACCGTGGTCAGCAGGTACGACCCTGGCGAATGCCAGCGAGGGGTGCGCCATTGCACAGGTCTGCACTGCGATGCAATTGCCGGGATTCGAAAGCCTTTCACCTTCAGGTGGCCTGCGTCCACAGGAGTATTGCGCATGAAAACCTTCTGCCAGCCCAAACCCCATTGCGATGCGGGCGTCCACGCAGCCCTGCATCCGCCCCCCCAGCACTGATTCACCGCGTTCGTGAAACCAGCCACCGTGCCGCCACGGCATGAAGTCTGGCCCGCCTTGAAAATACCCTGAGGGAGAGACACCATGGACAAGATGAAGATCGCCACCCGGCTCACGCTCGCTTTCGCCGCGATGGTGCTGTTGCTGATTGCACTGGGCGCCATCAGCCTCTTGCGGTCTGCCCACCAAAGCGAAGAGCTGCACGATGTGGTCGACACGCGCATACCGATCACCAGGTCGCTCGGTGTTCTGGCGGACGGTGCCAATACCCAGGCGATCCAGTTTCGCAACCTGGTCCTTTTCAATTCAGAGCCCATCGCCAAGTCGGCCATGGAGCAGATCGCCGCTGCGCGGGCGACCACGGCCGATCAATACAAGCTGCTGGATACGCTGATTTCCTCGCCCAAGGGCGAGGAAATACTGGCGCGCATGCTCAAGGCCCGGGCCGAATTCCTCAAGTCCAGCGATGAATTTCTCGCGCTGGCCCAGAAGGGCCAGAAGGATGAGGCGATCAAGCTGCTCGAAGAAATGCTGCGCCCCGCTCAGCTCGACTACCAAAAGACGCTGCGCGAACAGGTGGAGTTCCAGGCCCAACTCACTACCGAAGCCGGCAAAGAGGCCGACTCGGCTGCATCGGCCCTGCGGCGTGACGTGCTGATTGCCGGTGTGGCAGCCATCGCGGTGGCGATCTTCCTGGCGTTCGCGATCATCCGCTCCATCACCCGCCCCCTGGCCCAGGCCGTGCAGGCCGCCGACCGCGTTGCCGCCGGCGACCTCAGCGGCGACATCGTCGTGCAGTCACATGACGAGACCGGGCAACTGCTCAGCGCCCTGCAGCGCATGCAGCAAAGCCTGGTGAATACCGTGACCACCGTGCGCAGCAACTCAGAAAGCGTAGCCTCGGCCAGCGCCCAGATTGCCTCGGGCAACAACGACCTGTCGGCACGCACCGAGCAGCAGGCCTCGGCACTGGAAGAGACGGCCGCCTCGATGGAAGAACTCGGCTCCACCGTGCGCCAGAACGCCGACAACGCACGCCAGGCCAACCAGTTGGCGCTGAACGCCTCCACCGTGGCCGTACAGGGCGGCGACGTGGTGGCCGAAGTGGTCGAGACCATGAAAGGCATCAACGCCAGCAGCAGCAAGATCGCCGACATCATCAGCGTCATCGACGGCATCGCCTTCCAGACCAACATCCTGGCCCTGAACGCGGCGGTGGAAGCCGCGCGGGCCGGAGAGCAAGGCCGGGGCTTTGCCGTGGTGGCCAGCGAAGTGCGCAGCCTGGCCGGGCGCAGCGCCGAAGCGGCCAAGGAAATCAAGGGCCTGATCACCGCCAGCGTCGAGCGCGTGGAGCAAGGCACGCAACTGGTGGACAAGGCCGGGGCCACCATGACCGAAGTGGTGGCCGCCATCCGGAGGGTGACCGACATCATGGGCGAGATCAGCGCCGCCAGCAGCGAGCAAAGCGCAGGCGTGGGCCAGGTGGGAGAAGCGGTCACGCAGATGGACCAGGCCACCCAGCAGAACGCAGCACTGGTGGAAGAGATGGCGGCAGCAGCGAGCAGCCTGAACAGCCAGGCGGGCGAGTTGGTGAACGCGGTGGCGGTGTTCAGGCTGGCGGGCGACGGCAGCGGTGCAGGCAACTACCGCGCACCGGCACCGGCGCCTGCCCCCGCGGTGCGCAAGCCGGTGGGCATGCCAGCGCCGGCTGCGCGCGCGGCAGTCACGTCCAGGCCAGCGGCCAAGGCACCTGCGGCCAGCCGGCTGGCGGCGCCCAAGGCCGCAGCGGCGGCAAGCCCTGCGGCGGCAGAGGCACCCAAGGCGCCGGCGAAGGCGGCCGGGGGTGGGGATGACGAATGGGAGAGCTTTTAGAGAAGCGATGAGCTGACCCTGCTGCGCGGCCCTGGCGAATACCGAGCGCCCTCCCCCGGATCGCGCCATTGGCTGACACGCCGCTGCTGCATGGCCCATACCATGGTCTTTTCACAAAGGGACCACCATGGCAAAAGGCATGCGGCGCGCAGCGCGCGAGCGGGTGCAGCTGAATCTGGCGCTGCAGGGAGGCGGCGCGCAGGGTGCATTCACCTGGGGCGTGCTTGACCGCCTGCTCGAAGAAGAGGACATCGACATCGGCAGCATCAGCGGCAGCAGTGCCGGCGCGCTGAACGGGGCGGCTTTGGCCACCGGCATGGCGCGCGGCGGCCGCGCAGGTGCGAAGGAGCACCTGGCCATGCTGTGGGAGCAGGTGGCGCAGGCCGGCTCGTTGATGACTCTTCTGCTGCTGCCCCTGCGCAAGCCTGGCATGGGCCTATGGGACGACGCCCTGCCCGTCCTGTCCCCGTACCAGGCCAACCCCATGGGCATGGCGCCGCTGCGCTACATCCTGAACACCTTGGTGGATGAAAACCTGCTGCGCAAGGCCAACACCGCGCCGAAACTCTTCGTCAACGCCCTGCACGTGCAAAGTGGCAGCGGCCGCGTGTTCGGCCCGGCGGACATGAGCATCGACGCCGTACTTGCCTCCGCCTGCGCGCCGCTGTCCTACCAGGCGGTGCAGATCGACGGCGAATCCTACTGGGATGGCAGCTACGCGGCCAACCCGTCGCTGTGGCCGCTGTACGAGGATGCGCTGGACACGGACATCATGCTCGTGGAGCTGACCCCGCTGCACCGGGCCGAGACGCCCTTGTTTGCCAAGAACATCCTCAACCGCATCAACGAGGTGGCGTCGGTCAATGGCCTGGTGTCGGAGCTCCGGGCGCTGGAAATCATCAATCGCAACGTGCCGGGCGCCGACATCCGCATGCATGTGCTGAGCCTGCCCGATCAGCCTGCAGGACTGCTCGCCACCGAGCCTTCGATCAAGCGCACCGTGGGGCGCGTGCTGTTCGAGATGCTGCGCCAAGACGGGCGCAGGGCATGCGATACCTGGTTGACGGAACACGGCGCGCACCTGGGCCGGCATGCGACAGCGGACATCACCGCGCGCTATCTGAGGCCCCATACGCAGCAGCGGGACATGGCTTTGTCCTGAGCCGCTGGCTGGCCAGCTAGCCGCTGCCCGGCGGAACCTGTGGCGCAGCAAATGCGCGGCTGAGATAGCGCGAGCCCTTCAGCCCGAAGCGCCAGGGCACGTCCACCGCTTTGGAAATGCCGATGCGCGGGCCTGCCACGATCTGGTCCGCACCCTCCTGCGCTGCCAGGGCATCCGCCTGCAGCAGCGCAAAAGGCGGCATGTGCAGCGGCACGCCGTTCATCCCCGCATCGATGCCCAGCGCCTGCGCCAGGCGCCCCGGGCCGGCGCACAGCAAGCGCACGTCCTGCAAGCCACGGCGCTGGCGCATGGTGTCGATGCCGTGCGTGGGTTCCAGCGCGCGCAGCAAGACGCCCGCGCCATGGCCCGCCTCGCGGCACACGGTATTCAGGCACCAGTGCAGCCCATACGAGCGGTAGACATAGGCACGGCCGGGCGGGCCGAACATGGCCGCATTGCGCACCGTGGGCCCGCCAAAGGTGTGCGATGCCGGGTCTGTCTGGTCATAGGCCTCGGTCTCCACGATGCACCCGCCCACGCCGTCCACCAGCAGCGTCATGCCGATCAACCTGCGCGCCACCTCGTGTGCAGGGGCGGCAAAGTCGATGTCGGCCACCACCAGCGGGTGGCGTGGCGACAGGTCCGTCAGGCTACGCGCCACGGCATCTACAGGCCTTACGCCTGCACGGCCTCTTCGATGGTCGCTGCCTGGCCAAGCTTGCCAAGCTTGTCATCGGTGGCCTTCTCTTCGGCCAGCGATGCCTGCAGCAGTGGCAGTACCGGCGTGTAGCCCAGCTTGGTAGCCAGAGCGATCAACGTGCTGTAGCTGGCGATCTCGTAGTGCTCCACCTTCTGCGCCGCACCGATCAGGGCCACGTCGAGCACGGGCCCCTTGTCGATTTCGTCGATCAGGTCCTTGCCCTCCTCCACCAGACCCTCCATGGCGGCGCACTTGATGCGCTTGAGTTTGAGGTTCAGGATCTCCACGATCTCGTCGATGCGCTGCACCTGGCCCCGGGTCTCTTCCAGGTGATCGAGGAACGCCTGGGCCAGTTGCCCATCGGCCGCTGCGCGCGCCATCTGCGGGAGGGAGCGGGTCATCTGCTTCTCGGCACTGTAGGTGTCCGACAACTCGTGCAAAAAGAGGTCTTCGACAGTTTTTACGGCCATGAAAATGCTCCTTGGGTTGAAAAGGGGCTATGGTGATTGCGGATCATTTCGCTGCTCGTAAGACAACAGCTTGTGGAAGTGCGAGCCTGCCTGGCGCCGCCGCGCTTGCAATCGCCCTATCCTCGTTCCATTGCCGACCTCCAGTTTTGCCAGCCCTCGCGCGCCATCGCATCGCATGGTGGCCGGCCACCGATTCACGGGAGACCCATGCCTTCATTCAACGCCGGTCACGCGCAGGTCTTCCAGCCCGGGCGGCTTACCCTCGGCTTCATGACGCCCTTCGGCCACGCCGCTGGCGCCATGGCCGATATCCAGGAGACCCCCCGCCTGGCCGCGCTGGCCGACGAACTCGGCTTCGCGGCCCTATGGGCGCGCGATGTGCCGCTGATGATTCCCCAGGGCAGCGACAACACCGCGAGTGCGCTCGACGACCCCTTTCTGTGGCTGGCAGCGCTCGCCTCTTCCACGCGCCGCATCGCCATCGGCGCAGCGGCCATCGTGTTGCCGCTGCGCCACCCGCTGCATGTGGCCAAGGCAGCGCTGTCTCTGGACCGCATCAGCAACGGCCGCTTCATCCTGGGGCTGGGCTCGGGCGACCGGCCCGAGGAATTCGCATCCTTCGGCGAAAACGTGGAAGCGCGTGGCGATGCCTTTCGCGACCGGTGGCCACTGGTACGCGCAGCGCTGTCGCCCGAGCCGCAGGAGCGACAGGCTTTGTTGACGGCAACAGGCGGCTACGACCTCATGCAGCCGCCAGCAGCGCGCATCCCCATGGTGGTGGTCGGCTCGGCCCGGCAGTCGCTGCAATGGACTGCCGCCCATGCCGATGGTTGGGCCAGCTACCACCGAGAGGAGGCAAGGCAGCAAGGCCGTATTCATATGTGGCAGCAGGCGCTGGACCAGAAGGCGGCGGGTGAGCGCAAGCCCTTCGTGCAATCCGTACAGCTCGACCTGCTGGCCGATCCGGCAGCCGGCGCCGTGCCGCTGGAGCTGGGGCTGCGCACGGGGCGCAATGAACTCATCGCCTACCTGCAGCGCCTGCAGGCCATGGGCGTGGGGCATGTGCTGTTCAACCTGGCACAAGGCAGCGGCCGCACACCGGCCGAGGTGCTGCGCGAGATCGGGGAGCAGGTTATGCCCAGCCTGTGACGGCGCGCATGCGCGCGCCCGGGAGCGCCATGGAACCATGGCACCATCGCCTCCACCGCCACCACAACTGCCCCTGGAGTGCCCCGATGCTGATCAACTGCGTAGCCTATGAAAACGGCGCCAAACTGGCTGATATCCCTGTCGCCGATATCAGCGAGTACATCGTGCGGCCCGGCTGCTTCGTATGGGTGGCGCTGGCCGACGCCACGCCCGAAGAGCTCAACGAAATGCGCGAGGAGTTCGGCCTGCACGAGCTGGCGGTGGAAGACGCCCACCACGGCCACCAGCGGCCCAAGGTCGAGGAGTACGGCCCGTCCCTGTTCGTGGTGATGCACCTGCTGGAGCCCGAGCCCGAGCGGCCTGGCCATTTCAGCGCGGGCGAGGTCGATGTCTTCGTGGGCCCCAACTACGTGCTCTCGGTGCGCAACCGCAGCAAGCAGGGGTTCCTCGGCGTGCGCGACCGCTGCGAGCACGAGCCCGACCTGCTTCGCCATGGTTCGGGCTTCGTGCTGTATGCGCTGATGGACGCTGTGGTGGACCGGTACTTCCCCATCATCGATGCCCTGGAAGTCGAACTCGAAAGAATCGAACACCAGATCTTCACAAAAAAAGCGGCTCGCGACAACATCGAACAGCTCTACCACCTCAAGCAGCGCGTGATGCTGCTCAAGCATGCTGTCTCGCCCTTGCTGGAAGGCGCCAGCAAGCTGCATGGCGGCCGGGTGCCGCAGATCTGCATGGGGTCGCAGGAGTATTTTCGCGACGTGGTGGACCACCTGGTGCGAATCAACGGCCTGATCGAGGGTATGCGCGACACCATCGGCACGGCGATTCAGGTGAACCTCTCGATGGTGACCATCGAAGACAACGAGATCACCAAGCGCCTGGCCTCATGGGCCGGCATCTTCGCCATCTGCACCGCCTTTGTCGGCGTGTGGGGCATGAATTTCGAGCACATGCCCGAGCTGAAATGGCGCTACGGCTACCCGGCCGCGCTGCTGCTCATCGTGAGCGTGTGCTCTTATGTGTACTACCGCTTCCGAAAGGCCGGATGGCTGTGACTCTTGAACTGCGAAACGCATCGCACCAGGCCTCGCTGGCTACGGCCTTCGGCTGCCAACATGTTGTTGCGCTCGGATGCTCGACCGGCGCAGCACAATCCGGCATGCTTGACCCTGCCGGTTCATGCCTTCAAGCCCCTGGACCGGCTGCGCGAACAGCAAAAAACAGAATCTTCGGGAGCCCTTCATCCATGCCACCGGCACACACTACCCTTCACGCGCCGCGGGTGCCCGTCAGCACCGAACCACTGGTGGCCCTGGTGGGCGGCATGCAGCAGCTGTCGGTAGATGTGTTTGCGCTGTAGGGCCCGCGCATGAACGAATACATCCTGCTGATGCACCAGGACGCGCCCGACACCCAGGCCGCCGATGACCCCGAGCGCTGGGGCCAGTACCTCGCCCGGCTGCGCAGCACCGGGCAGTTCGATGGCGGCAGCGCCATCGGGCCCGGCGAGCGAGTGCGCAAGGGCCAGCCCGGCCAGGCCGCCACTGGCGGCCCCAGCGGCTTCATCCGCGTGCGCGCCGACAGCCTGCAGGCGGCCAAGGAGCAGTTTCTCGCCGGCAACCCCGTGTACGAAGCGGGCGGCACGGTGGAAGTGCGCGAGCTGCCGCGCAGTTGAGACGGCGCCATTCACCATGGGCTGCAAGAGTTCATAGCCTCACTGGGCGGCCCAGAGGGCAACGAGGCACTATGGCGCCATCGCAGGTGCCGTCATGCCACGCCCACCGGCAGCTGGCCTTGCGCGAGCAGTTCGCGGGTGCGCTGGAGCGTCGAAAGCAGCGCGCTGCAGTAGCCCTTTTCGCCGTCCATCCAGGCCTGCTCCGCCTGCTCTTCGGGGCCACCGGGCTGCTTGCCGCGCAGGCCGAGGTAGCCGTAAAAGCGCAGCTGCAGCTGCCCGTGTTCGTCCTCGAACAGCTCGTTGACGATGGCGCCTTCGCGCGGGCCGCTGGCCTGGAAGAAGGTGACCTTGCTCAAGGGCTCGAAGGCGATGATCTCACGCACATCCTGACCCGCGATGGTGGCCTCGCGCACGATGTGGGTGCCGCTGTCTTGCACCACCTCGCAGTGGGTGCATAGATTGGGTGGCAGAAACAGCCGTGCGTCGCGGGCCTTGAGGACTAGTCCCGCCCAGGCCTGGGCGCGGGTGAGCGGCACTTCGCCCTGTGGGTTGACGAGGACTGTGGCGGTGGAATAGATCATGGCGTTTCCTTTCGGTGTTGCTTGTTGAGAGATTCAGTGCGCGGCGCTCAGGCCGCGTTGGCGATGGCGTGCACAAAGTCGCGGTACGAATGCAGCGGGCGGCCCAGCAGCTGCACCAGGCGCTCTACGTCGCCGGCCTCGGGCACCATGCCGTCGGTCAAGAAGCGCTCGGCCATCAGGCGCATGTCGTAGGCCATCCAGTGCGGCATGGCGTTGCGCAGGTTGGTCTCGAAGCCGGCAGTGTCGTCACCGCCGTAGGCGACAGGGCGGCCCAGCGCGGCGGACCAGAGGGCGGCCACCGCCTCGCCGGTCAGCGTGTCGGGGCCCACCAGGTTGATGCGCGCCAGCGTCAGCGGCTCGCTCGCACGCTCGCGGCGCAGCAGCTCGATGGCGGCGACCTCGGCGATGTCGCGCACGTCCACCATGGCCAGGCCCTTGCTGCCGATGGGCATGGGGTAGACACCGTAGTTGCGCACCACGTCCTTGATGCTGTGGTCGTTGTCCATGAAGTAGGCCGGCCGCAGGATGGTGGCGCCAAAGCCCATCTGCTCCAGCATGCGCTCCACCCCGAACTTGCCCGCGAAGTGCGGCACGTTCAGGTAGCGGTCGCTGTGGATCACCGACAGGTAAACCACGCGCTTTATGCCCGCCTCGCGGGCCAGGTTCAGCGCCAGCAGCGCCTGCGTGAACTCGTCGGGCACCACTGCATTGAGCAGAAACAGCGTGGAGACGCCCTCGAAAGCGCGCCGCAGCGCGTCCACGTCGAGCAGGTCGCCCTGCACCGTTTGCACGCCCGCCGGCAGGTTCGCCCGGGCGGGGTCGCGCACCAAAGCGCGTAGTTCGGCGCCGCGGTTCACGAGTTGGTTGACGACCTGGCGGCCTACGTTGCCCGTGGCGCCGGTGATGAGGATGGTCATGGAAATGCTCCGTTGCATGTTGAAGGAGCCCTGATCTTCTTTGTTCCGCCTGATTTCCGATAGCCGTTATATTTAGACTTTGCGTCTCACTGGTGGAACACATGGATCTGCTCGCATTGGCCGACTTCACGCTGGTGGCCCGGCATGGCGGCTTTGGCCGCGCCGCGCGCGAATCGGGCCGGCCCAAGGCCACCCTGTCGCGCCGGGTGGCCGACCTGGAAAGCGGCCTGAACCTGCGCCTGTTCGAGCGCGGGCCGCGCGTGCTCAAGCTCACCGAAGAGGGGCGCGCGCTGTACGAGAAGACCTCGGTGCTGCTCGCCCAGCTCGACGAGAGCACCACCGCCATCGCCAGCGGCGGCGGCGCGCCGCGCGGGCGGCTGCGGGTGAGCGCGCCCCTGCTCTTTTCGCAGGCCGCCATGGGCAAGCTGGCCGCCCGCTTTGCCCTGCAGCACCGCGAGGTGCGCCTGGAGGTGACGACCGAAGACCGGCCGGTGGACATGGTGGAAGAAGGCTACGACCTGGTGATCCGCGTCAACCCCGACCCGGACGAGCGCCTGGTCGGGCGCATCTTCATGCGCGACCAGATCGTGGTCGTCGCCAGCCCCGAGCTCGGCCGGCCATCGGGCGCCACCCCTGTCCCGGCCGTGCTGCATGGGGGCGCAGGCGCGGACGCCGCCGCCCCTGCCACCACCTGGGACCTGACCGACGCCAAGGGCAAACCGAAGCGCCTGGCGGTGCAACCCGTGCTGCACCTGTCCTCGCTGTTCATGGTGCGCGATGCAGTGCGCGCCCAGGTGGGTGCCGCACGCCTGCCCCTGTCTCTGGTGCTGCACGACCTGGCGGCCGGAACGCTGGTGCAGTGGGGCGATGTACCAGGCCCGGAGATCGCGCTGTGGGCGCTCTACCCCTCGCGCCGCCTGCTGAGCCCGCGCGTCTCGGCCTTTCTGGACCTGTTGAAGGAGGCGTTTCCACAAGGCACGCCGCAGGAGCTGGCGGCGTACATCGCGTGAGGTGGCGGGGCGGCTTGCAAAGACCAGCGCGCCAGCGGCTGCAGGCTATGCCGCGTGGGCCCGCAGCCAGGCGACCATATCGGCAGTCACCTCGTCGCGATTTGTCTCATTGAGGATTTCGTGGCGCGCTGCGGGGTACAACTTGACGGTCACGTCCGCTATCCCCGCATCACGGTAGCGCTGCCCCAGCAGCTCAATGAGCGCACCGCCACCGGCCAGCGGATCGGCGTCGCCAGAGGCCATCAGGAGGGGCAGGTCACTGCGGATGCCCGCCAGCAGCGCCGGGTCCGCCAGCCGGGCAGCGGAGGCGAACAGCGAGGGGATCACATCGCCCGGCACCTCCCATCCGCACCAGGGGTCGGCCACATAGGCATCGACCTCCGCCTCGTCCCGTGAAAGCCATTCGTATCCCGTACGGTGCTCAAAGCCTGCATTGAATGCCTCCAGCCCCGCCGGCGCATCGGCAGGGGCATTGGCCATTGCAGCGGCAAGCGCGTCGAGCGCGGTGGAGCCGGAGAGAATGACACCGGCCCATGTCGATGCGTGGTCCAGGATCGCCGCTTGCGCTGCAAACGAACCCATCGAATGGGCCAACAGAAACACCGGAAGGCCGCCATGCTGCGCACGCAGTGCCGACCCATACTGGGCCACATCGGCAATCAGCCCGCTGAACCCGGCGCTGCCGAAATCGCCCAGCCGAGCACCGCCGGTACGCCCGTGTCCACGATGATCGACCGCGTGGACCACAAACCCCGCGGCATTGAGCTGCCTTGCAAAGCGGTCGTAGCGTTCACCATGCTCGGCAAGTCCGTGGGCAATCTGCACCACACCGGTGGGGCGTCCAGCGATGTCGGCCCAGGTGTAGGTCGCGACCTTGGTGCCGTCTGCGTTGGAGAGAAATGAAGAGGTCGAAGTGCTCATCCTTTCATTCTGACACGCCGGTGTTTTGGGGTGCAAGGCGGGCATTGGAATCGCCCCAGAACCAGGCCGTTCCGCCTGCCTTTGCCGCGGTGTCGGACGTCAGCAGCGGCGAAAAACCGCTGCCGATCTGCACTGGCGGGGTCTCGTAGAACACCTTGTTCTTCAAGAGCGCGTGGCCCCACATCCACAGGCTGCCGTCCGCCTTGAGGGCCACCATGTAGCGGCTGCCCACGGCGACCTGGGTGAAGCCGGCGCCGATGTCGACCGGCTTGTCCGTGTTGACCGAGGTGCCGTTGCCCAGTTGCCCAGGTCCACAGCGGCTGACGCGTGTCCATCCCCCATTCTTCGCAGGGCGCCACGCGCTCGACGGGTGTACACCCGAGCGAACGATGGGCACGACGGCCGGCGATGCACAATGCCCTCCATGTGCGATCGTCGCCATCGGCCCCCGGGGCTGGCGGCAACAACACCAGGAGGTCAGGCTTGAAACCCATGCACTATTTTTCCCTTGCGGGTGTGCTCGTCCCGCTCGTGCTCTATGTGACTGGGCACGCTGAGGCCGCAGGTGTCGTCATCGTGCTGGCCCTCGTGATCGAGGTAGTTGTCTCTGCCATCACGGGCAAAAAGGGCAATGCGACCGAGCGCTGAACGTGGGTGTCGGGCCCGCAGCGGCCGTTGAAAATGCAGATCCCCCAAGGAGCCAATTTGGACAGTTCGATTTTGGAGCGTTTGCTGGCCCCCTCGTTTCTGGGGGAGCACATGGCCCGGCACCAGGATTCCAGCGGTGCATCGCTGCTCAGCGCCGTGCCCAGCGCCATCGGTGCTTCGGGCTACCTTTCCGATCTGACCGGAGTGACCTTGGCATGGAGCCACCCCACAGGCGCCCCGACGCGGGCTGTGTTGAAGGTGTCACACCCCGGGTTTGGGCAGCCGGAGTTGCCGTTCTACGAGACCATCGCCAGGCAGCTGAACAGCCCGGTCATCCCCCGGTTTTACGCCGGAGGCGTGGACGAACCCACGGGCCGCACCTGGCTGCTGATGGAGGACCTGTCGGAGTCGCACCAGCAGCCCAGCGACGAGCCCTTGCCGCCCACGTTCGAACGCTGCACCCTCATTGTCGAAGCGCTGGCGCGGTTCCATGCCATTGGCTGGACCGGTGGCGATCAGGGCACCGTGCCTGGCATGGGCCCCACGCTCTGGAGCCGGCTTCAGGCATCGGAATGGCTGCCAGGCGCCTGCGAGCGCCTGTTTGCGCAGGCCGGCGATGCGCTGGATGAGCGCACGCGGGATACCTACGCGCAGTTCCTGCCCGGGCTGCCAGCGCTCATCGAGCGGGCCAACCAATTCCAGCACAAGACCCTGGTCCACGGCGATGCCCACGTCTGGAACTGGATGGTTCCCCGCGACAGCGCAGCAGGGGTCGCGAAGCTCATCGACTGGGATGGCTGGCATGTGGGCACCGGTGTCTGGGACCTGGCCTACATGATGGCCCTGCAGTGGGACCGCGCCGTGCGCCAGCGCTTTGAAATGCCGCTGCTCGACCGCTACCACGCAGTGCTCACCGCCCAAGGGGTGGCGGGCTATTCGCGCTCGGCGTTTCAGCAGGACTATCGCCTGGCGGTGCTGCTGCACCTGCGCACACCAATGGCGAGGTTTGCGCGGGGCATGTCGGCCTTCGTCTGGTGGCCCCAGCTCACCCGGGTGGCGCATGCGGTGGAGGATCTGGGCTGCCTGGATTTGCTGGAGTGACCCATGGCACCGAACGAAAGCCCGGCTACTGCGGTGCCAGCCAGGAACCAACCCGTTGCAAGTGGCCCTGAAAAAGCGCTGCATAGTCGCGGGGTGCTGCCGCGACGACGCTGTGCCGCGCTGCGAGACTCTGGCGCCAGAGCCCGACCTTGGCCAGCCCTTCGAAAAGCGCTGCATTGCCTTCAGCGGGCAGTCCCTCGAAATAGCGAAAGAGCGGCGCGAACACGGCATCGACCATGCTGAACTGGCTTGCGCCGAAGTACGGGCCGGCGCCGAGTGCGTCCTCAAGCCGCTCGAGCTTGTCCCTGAAAACCACGGCTTTCATGCTGGCTGAGGTGGAATCCCTGGCGTTCAAATAGCCCCAGGCATCGGCCAGGGTCGCCGACCCGAACTCGATCCAGGCGCGGTGTTGAGCGCGTACCAGGGGGTCGCTCGGATGCAGTGGTGCGCCGCGCTGTGTCTCGTCCAGATATTCGCAGATGGCCATGCTTTCGAACAGCACCTGGTGCGACCCATCGCCGCCATGGATCTGGAGCAAGGGCACCTTGCTGGTCGGCGACATCGCCAGGAACCAGGCAGGCTTTGCCGAAAGGTCCACGTTGATCCTGTCGAAGGGAATGCCTTTTTCCAGCAGCACGATAGCGGCGCGCTGTACATACGGGCACAGGGGGTGGCTGATGAGGCTGAGTGCAGAGGTCGACATGGCGGGCTTCGATCCATTGGAGGGTTCGGGGACTGTTAGTTGGCGTGCAATCACACGGGGCAAGCGCAAACTTCATTTGAAAATTCTCAGCCGTGAAGGCAAGTGCGATGCCGGGGTCTACAGCAACTGCCCACCCGACACATCGAACGATGTGCCACTGGCCCATGCCATGTCGGTGGACAAAATGGCGGCTACCGCTCGCCCGACGTCATCAGGCTGGCCCACTCGCCCCAGTGCGATGCCCTGAGCCACATAGGCGTTGACACCCTCGTTGTCGCGCACCGCGCCGCCCATGAAGTCGGTCGCGATGGCTCCGGGGGCGATGGTGTTCACCCGGATTCGGCGCGCGCCCAGCTCGACGGCCATGTAGCGGGTCAACACTTCAACGGCCGCCTTTACCGCCGCGTAAACGCTGTAGCCTGGCAGCGTGAAACGAACGAAGCCCGAAGAAACATTCAGGATGCTGCCGCCGTCTTCGAGGAGGGGCAGCAATCGTTGCGTCAGAAAAAGCGGTGCGCGCAGATGGGCATCGACCAGGGCGTCGAACTGCGCTTCGGTCGTGTCGGTGAACGGGGCATGCAAGCCGATGCCGGCGTTGTTGACGAGGTAGTCGAAGCGCGTGCGCCCAAAGCGCTCCTGCAGCGCAGCGCCAACGGTTTCGCTGAACGGGGCAAAAGACGCGGTGTCGGCCACATCCAGCCGACACATCACCGCCTTGCCGCCCCGCTCCTCAATCTCGCGTTGCAGCGCCTCGGCTTCGTTCTGGCCCGTGCGGTAGGTTCCAATGATGCCGACACCCCGCTCGGCCAGGTGCAGGGCCATGTTGCGGTCAAGTCCACGGCTTGCACCGGTAATCAGCGCGATCTTTGCTGTCATATCTGAACTCATTTCATTTCTGTGATTGAAATGGCGGAAATCGCCAAGAGCTCACAATTTATGGCGAAGCGCTTTTCATGGCTTGCCTGATACGCTTGTTCTCTTGCACGATCGACTCACCCCATAGTGTTCTGTCCCGTAAATAGATGCCAAAATAAAACCGATGGATTTCGCGCCAGCGCAAGGCGCAAACCGCAGCGATAGCCAGTGCTATCGCGAGGATTTGCAACGCGGCCCTGGCGTGAAAGACGCGGTTTTATTGGCATTTATTTACGGGACAGGACACTAGATACCCGCCGAGCCCCCCATGGACACCCACCTTTCGACCCCGCTGGAAACGGTGCTGCACGGCATCCAGCCGGGTACCTTGAAGTCGGGCATTCCCCGCATCGAGTTGCACGTCGACCAAGGGCAGGACAGTGAGAACGCGTGCCAGTACCGCGCCATGGCGTGCTTCATCCTGCAAGGAAGCAAGCGCGTCTCCTTCGGTGACAAGGTGCTGCGCTACGAGGCGGGCCACTATCTGGTCAGCGCACTGGATCTGCCGCTCATGGGACAGGTCTACAGGGATGCGCGCCAACGGCCCTATATCGCGCTCACGCTGGTGCTGGACCCGGTGGTGCTCAATGAGCTGATCCTGTCCATGCCTGCTTCGCGCGGCGGCGAAGGCAGCGAGTTGGGTTTATCGACAGCGCCCATGGGGCGGGAGCTTGAAGATGTCCTGGCCCGTGCCTTGGTGCTGATGCAGCGGCCGCAGGACATTCCCATTCTGGCCCCACTGCTTGAACGAGAGTTGCTCTATCGCTTGTTGAACGGCCCCCATGGCATGCTGTTGCGCCAGGTTGCGAGTGCCAAGGGACCACTGCCGAAAGTACGAAAGGCCATCGGCTGGATTGGCCAGAACTTCAACCAGCCCATCAGGATCGATGATGTCGGCGCAGCATGCGGGATGAGCCGGGCGAGTCTGAATCGGAGCTTTCGGGAGATCACAGGCCTCAGCCCGTTGCAGTACCAGAAGCACCTTCGCCTGCTGGAGGCGCGCCGCCTGCTGCTGGGCGGCGAGCACAACGTATCCGGTGCGGCGTTCGCTGTGGGCTACGAGAGTTCGTCGCAGTTCAGCCGCGACTATCTGAGGCACTTCGACGCCAGCCCTAGCCAGGACTTGCGACGCAGCATGCATGCCAGCGCCGGGACT
The DNA here is from genome assembly GCF_964253305.1 of Acidovorax sp. LjRoot66. Taxonomy (NCBI): domain Bacteria; kingdom Pseudomonadati; phylum Pseudomonadota; class Betaproteobacteria; order Burkholderiales; family Comamonadaceae; genus Acidovorax; species Acidovorax sp. LjRoot66. The sequence goes on along the minus strand of NZ_CAXUQU020000001.1, from coordinate 3,262,814 downwards.
CCCGAAAGGTGTGAGACACCTCCCGGGCCCGGGCTCTGATTTGCCACCTGCCCGTTGGCTCCAGCACCCAGCCATCCTTGCAGTTGTGTAGAGAGTGGTACCTGCCAGCGCCCTGCCCCTGCAGCACGGCGCGCAGGCGCCGATCAATCACTCACCGAACCACCGGCGCATCAGGCAACTCGTTGGCGTAAGCGGTGCCTGTGCCCAGTCTTGGGAAATGCGCCGCCTGCCTGGCCGACACCGCGTCCACTGCCTGCGCCAGGCCTTCTTCGTAGCGGCCTTCGCGCAGGTGCACCGCCAGTTGGGACACCAGCGCCTCCCATTCGCCCGGCGCCACGCTGCGCGCCAGGCCACGGTCGGCAACGATCTCGATGGCGTGCTCGGGCACCAGCAGGTAGATCAGCACGCCGTTGTTGTGTTCGGTGTCCCACACGCGCAGCTTGCTGAACAGCATGAGGGCACGTTCGCGGGCGGTGGCGTCGCGGTGCAGGTAGCTCCAGGGCAGCGCGCCTTCGGCGCAGATGCGGATCTGCCCGGTGTGCAGCTGCTCGCTGGCCGCCACGCGCGCAGACAGGCGTGCCAAGGCGTCGTCGGGCAAGGCCCGGCGCACATCGCCCTCTTGCCAGCGGTGCACGGCCAGGCGCCGCAGCGCGCGCAAGGACCGGGAAAGAGACAGGGACAGGGCCATGGCTACCACCCCCCGGAGGCACCGCCCCCGCCGAAGTTGCCACCGCCGCCCGAGCTGAAGCCGCCGCCCGAACCACCGCGCGAGCCGCCGCCTCCGAAGCCGCCACCGCCAAGACCTCCCAGGCCCCCGAGCCCACCGCCCCAAGGGCCGCCCGAGCCACCCTGTCGCATGGTGGTGCGCCGGCCTGCGCCGGCCAGCAGCGTGAACAGCAGGCCCGCCACACCGGCCAGCCCCGCCAGCAGCACACTGGACGTGAGCACAAAGGCGCCCACGCCCGCCGCACCGCCCGTGACGACCGAGCCGAATGCGCTGCCGAACATCGAGCGCGCGATCGGCCCGCCGATCAGCACGCCCATCACCAGCATGATGGCGGCCTCGCCCCAGCCAAAGCCTGAGCCGATGCCTTGGCCCGGCGCTTGCTGTGACTGTGGCGCCGAGGGTTCGGGCAGCGGCTCGCGCGCAATGAGTGCACCCAGTTGCGTGGCGGCAGCCTGCAGCCCGCCGGCAAAGTCGCCAGAGCGAAAGCGCGGCTGCAGCGTGCCGTCGATGATGCGCGCCGCCGATATGTCGGGGATGGCGCCTTCGAGCGCCTTGGCCACTTCGATGCGCATCTTGCGGTCGTCCTTGGCGACCAGCACCAGCACGCCGTCGCCCACGTCGCGGCGCCCGATCTTCCACTGGTTGGCCACGCGGTTGGCGTAGGCGGCAATGTCCTCGGGCGCGGTGGTGGGCACCATCAGCACCACCACCTGGCTGCCCTGGCTGGTCTCCAGCGCGGCCAGCTGCGCTTCAAGGGCCTGGTGCTGCGCGGCATTGAGCGTGCCTGTGCCATCCACCACATGGCCGGTAAGGGCCGGCACCGGCTGCACGGGCGCCTGGGCCCCGGCGCAGAGCGACCCCAGCAGCAGCGTGGCGGCAACGGCGAGGTGGCGCCACAAGGGCTTGGCGTGCGGCATGGGCCCGCAGCTCACGGCTTCTTGGGGGTGGACGAAAAATCCACCGTGGGCGGGGTCGAGATCTGGGCCTCATTGGGCACGGCCATCGGCGGCTTGGGGTCATAGCTGAAGACCTTGGCCGTGATGTTGGCGGGAAAGCTGCGCGCCAGGGTGTTGTACTGCTGCACGGTGTCGATGTAGCGGTTGCGCGCCACGGCGATGCGGTTCTCGGTGCCCTCCAGCGTCACGCGCAGGTCGCGAAAGCCCTGGTTGGCCTGCAGCGTGGGGTAGCGCTCGGACACCGCGATCAAGCGCGACAGCGCGCTCGACAGCTCGCCCTGCGCCGCCTGGAACTTGCGCATGGCCTCGGGGTCGCTGAGGGTTTCGGGCGTGACCTGGATCGCGGTGGCCTGGGCGCGGGCCTGCACCACGCGGGTCAGCGTTTCCTGCTCGAAATTGGCCTCGCCCTTCACGCTGGCCACGATGTTGGGCACCAGCTCCGCGCGGCGCTGGTATTGGTTGAGCACCTCGCTCCACGCGGCCTTGGACTGTTCGTCCAGACGCTGAAAATCGTTGTATCCGCAGCCCGTGAGTGCGAGGGCGGCAGCAAAGGCGAGGAGGATGGCGGTGAGGCGTTGGATCATGTTCGTAGGCCGTGGGCAAGACAGCGCCCGGCGGCGAATCGAACATAGGCCATTCTCACGCGGCGACGTGTAGGAGCGGGGCTATTCCCAGCCCTGCGGCAGCCAACCTCGGCACAGGTGCCACCCGCCACTGAGGGGCGAGCAGCGCCCGGGGCTACCGACCTCAGGCCGAGGCCGCACCGCGCGGCAAGGCGCGCAGCGCGTCGTAGACCTCGCGCGCCCAATCCTTGTCCCAGTGCGAAAGCGCCTTGTCGTACTGCACGTAGAAGTGTTCGAACGCGCTGTCCCCTTCCACCCAGGCCAGGGCCAGGGGCAGCCTGCTGGGCAACAGCTCACCGGGCCCCTCGTCGGGGCTGGTGGCAACGCGCAGTACGTCGCCGGCTGTGGTGCATGCATCCAGCGTGGGCAAAATCTCGTCACCGAGGTATTCGAACAGCGCTGGAACCAGCCGGTCCACGTACTCGGCATTGCGCAGGGTGCCGCCCATGCTCATCCACTCCGCCCCCCGCCCATGGTCGACCATGAATGCGGCGATGCCGCGGTACTCGCGGCCCCGCACCTGCATCCGCTGGATGCCGCCGCTGGCCTCGAGCACGGCCGGGGGCAGGTCCGGCACGATGGCTGCGATCACCTCGAACGACAGGCGTTCTTCGAAGGTCGAGAAGTTGATGGCGATGGTCTGCTTGCCGACCGGCACCACGCGCTCGGCCACCAGCGGGATTTCAGAGCGAAAAGGCTCGCCGCGATGGAAACTGAAGCCCAGTGCCTCCAGGCGTGGCCTCCACGCGGCCTCGCACCGCGCCATCACCGCGTCGCGGTCTTCCACGCCCAGGCGGGGGGGTGGGATGGCACCATCGCCCCGATCGAAGCGCGAGAGGCCCTCGAAGGTCAGCACATAGCCAAACGGCAGGTACAGCCGCGCCGCCTGGTCGTCGTAGACACTGAACCCGAGCCCGGTAGCGCTTTGCACCACCACCTCCTGGAAATTCTCGGGGCCATCAAACTCCAGGCCGTAACTGCGCTCCTGGTGCTCGGGATCGATGGGAAACTCGATCCACTCCCTGGGCGTGCCCTGCGCCACCATGCGCGCCTCGATCTCGTCGCGCAACTGCTGCCACTTTGCAGACCGGGGCGAAGCCCGGTCACCAAGGTACTGGTGCAACTTCTCCGCCGCCGCCAGGCTGGTGGGTTGGGGGTGCTCCCAGATATGGACCACATAGCTCATCGAGGCTCTCCGTGCAGTAGCGATGGTTCGGCATTATCTGCGGTCGCAGTGTGCGCGGGTTGCGCGTGAAGTCTCCATCACCGCCTGAAGTCATCCCACGCCGGCACCAGCGAAACAACGGCCAGCAGCACCGCGACCGGGATCGTGAAGCCGTAGCCGAACGCCTTGAACCCGAAGGCACCCGATATGCCGCCCAGCAGAAATGCCAGGAACAGTCCACCCAGCACCTTCATGCGGTCGCGGTCGGCACGCACCGGGTTTGCGGCGCTGCGGTCGGCGTTCCAGTACAGCAGCTTGCCCAGCTCAATGCCCAGGTCGGTCACGATGCCGGTCATGTGCGTGGTGCGGATCACGGCGCCCGACAGCTTGGTCACCACCGCGTTCTGCAGGCCCATGATGAAGCACAGCAGCACCACCGTGAAGGGCAGCAGCAGCCCCTCGAACGACGCCAGGCGGGCCCCGAGCAGGCCGAAGCAGAGGATGAGCACCGACTCCAGCAACAAGGGAAGGGCGTACTCGCTCGCCATCGCCTTGCGCCGGGCAAAGTTGACCAGAATGGCGCAGCACATCGCACCGAGCAGAAACGACAGCACGGCCACGATGCCATCCACCACCAGCCCGAGCTGGCCCAGCGCCAGGTTGTCGGCCACCGCCGACACCATTCCGGTGACGTGCGAGGTGTACTGCTGCACCGCCAGAAAGCCCCCGGCATTGATGGCCCCGGCCACAAAGGCCAGGAACCAGCCCAGCTGGCGGTTGGACGCCGCAGTGCGGTGGCTGCCCACCAGAAATCGGGCGTAGTTGGTCGGCATCAGCTCCTGTGTCCTTCTGCATAAAACCATGCTTGGCGGTATTCGATTGGAACACCTCCGGGGCAGGAGCAATCGGGCGGGCTGGCTGGCACTGAATCACTCAGGCATTCAGCGCCTGCGGGGCCTCAGGGGGCGGGCCCCCTGCCCTGCTGGCGGGCAACAATCTCTTCCTCGACATCCGGCAGCCGGTCCTTGCCGAAGAAGAGCGCATCGCCGACCAGAAAGCTGGGCGACCCGAAGGCACCGGCATCGCATGCGCGCTGGGTGTTGGCCATCAGTTGCGCCTTGACGGCCGGGTCTTGCGAGGCGGCCAGCAGGGCCGCCACGTCCAGGTGAGCGGCGCCGAGCACCTGTGCGATCTCGGCGTCGTCGGCCATGTTGCGCCCGTGCTCCCACATCGCCGCATACACCGCCTCCACGTAGGCGGGCAGCACGCCCAGCTGCTGCGCCGCGCACGCGCCGCGCATGATCTTCAGGGTGTTCACCGGGAAGTGCGGGTTGTGCCGATACGCCTGCAGCCCATGCCGCGCCCTGAACCGCTCCATCTCCAGCCGGTCGTAGGCCAGCTTGTGGGGAATGTGGGCGAACGCCTCTGCGGGGGAGCGGTTGTTGGTGAGCTTGAAAAGCCCGCCCAGCAGCACGGGGACGTACACGAACCGCGTGCCGGTGCGCTGCTCGATGGCGGGCAGCACCTTGTGGCACAGGTAGGCATTGGGGCTGCCAAAATCGAACAGGAACTCGGGTTGGACAGCCACCATCACCACTTCTCCCCAAACGGACGCAGGTCCATCTCATGGGTCCAGGCATCGCGCGGCTGCAGGTGCAGGTCCCAGTAGGTCTGGGCGATGGACTCGGGCCGCATGAGCTGGTCGGGCTCGAAGGTATCGGTGCCATCGCGCTCCTTGCGCCGGGCGCGCACCCACTCGGTGTCCACGCCGGCATCGATCACGAGGTGGGCCACGTGGATGTTGGCCGGCCCCAGTTCACGCGCAGCGCTTTGCGCCACCGCGCGCAGCCCGAACTTCGCGGCAGCGAACGCGGTATACCCCGGCCCGCCGCGCAAGCCGGCGGTGGCACCGGTCAGCAAGATGCACCCCTCCTTGCGCGGGAGCATGAGGCGCGCCGCCTCGCGCGTGCTCAGAAAGCCTGCGTAGCAGGCCATCTCCCAGACCTTGCGGAACACCCGCTCGGTGGTGTCGACCAGCGGGTAGTTCACGTTCGCGCCCACGTTGAAGACGCACACGGCCAGCGGCGCAATCTGCTCAGCCTCGGCCAGGAAGGCGGTGACGTCTTCTTCCTTGCGGGCATCCAGAGACCTGCCGATGCACTGGCCTCCCTGGGCCGCAATCTCCTCCACCAGCGGCGCCAGCTTGTCGCCATTGCGCCGGCCGGCCACCACGGTGTAACCGCCGGCGGCAAAGCGGCGCACGATGGCCGCGCCGATGTAGTCGCCCGCGCCGATCACGGCGACCGTCTTGTTCCTCGCGACGACGGGTTGAGGTTCATTGCCCATGGCATGCCTCCTTGGCGGATGGGTGTTGGCGCAGCTTGGTTGCAGCGGTGGTGGCCGGGATCGCGCCGTGCGCAGGGCGCGTGCAGGCCAGGGGATCGGAATCTGTGATGTGCATCGGGTCTCCTTGTCCGTTTATTTTTTGAACTCACAAAAATAGTACGTTTGAAAACTGAACCCGTCAACCGTAGAATGCCCGACATGAAGTGGACAGAACTGGAGGCCGAGCCCTGCTCGGTGGCGCGAACCGTATCCGTGATCGGCGACCGCTGGACGCTGCTCGTCCTGCGCGAGTGCTTTCTCGGGGTGAAGCGCTTCGAGGAGTTTCAGGAGCGGCTGGCCATATCGCGGCCCATGCTGGTGGACCGGCTGCACAAGCTGGTCGAGGCCAAGGTCCTGAAAAAAGTGGCCTACCAGCAAACGCCCACGCGCTACGACTACCGCCTCACGCCCAAGGGCCTGGACCTTCACCCGGTACTGATGGCCATCGTCCACTGGGGCGACATCCACATGGCAGGCAAGGCCGGCCGCCCCCTGCTGCATCGGCACTCGGGGTGCGGGCACCTGTTTGATCCGGTGACCGTGTGCTCCGAGTGCAGGGCCGTGCTGTCTGCACGCGAGGTCACGGTAGAGGCCGGGCCCGGCGCGCAGGACACGGGCCACACGCAGCGCTGACAAGAGCAAATGCCTGCTTGGTCATCGGCGCGGGGCTGTGAATGCAACAACATCAACACATGAGGACAGGGCTTTGAACAACATGCGCCGCTTGCTTGCAGCCGGGATGGCCGCCGCCATGGGCTTGAGGGTGGCTTCGGCCCAGAAGTCCGACGCGGGCCCGCCCGGCGGCAAGGCCGCAGCGCCGGCGGTCGAACCGGCGGTACAGCCGCGCCACGTTCTGTGCTTCCTCGGAAAAAGTGCCAACCAGGCGCAGCTCAAGCAGGCCGTGGCGGGAGCAGTGCGTGAGTTCGCGACTGGGTTCAGTGTGGACGAGGCCTATTCCACGCCCGAGCCTGACGAGCGCATGCCGAAGTCTTTTGCGGTGAGCCGTGATCGGGTTGCAGCCAACGCGTGGAGCGCTGCGGACGAAAAGTCCGTCGCCAGCCACCGGTCCGTGCTCTATGTGCTGGGGCCGCGCATGAACCGGCAGAATGCCGTCCAGGTCTCCATGGGCGCACTGCTGCTGCTGGGCCACCTGATCGACGCCGGGGCCGTCGCCGTGAAGGGCGAGAGCGCCGGCATCGCGCACGGGCTCGATCGTTGGAAGGCGCTTGTCCGCCAGGGCGCCGAGGCCATCAAGGCCGATGACCTGCAGGCACAGCGCCGCATTGGCCGGCTGGCATTCGCCAAGCGCCCGCTGTCGGATGCGGGCTATCTGGAGAGTGTCGGCTTTCACCTGGTCGGCTTGCCAGAGGTGTACGTGCCGCAGTCGCTCGGAACGGAGCTGCAGGTGGTGGCCCTGATGGATGCCGTGGCCGACGAGATGGCAGTGCGCGGCGTTGCAGAGGCGATCAAGCAGCGCCGCGCTACCCACACGCTCGCCTCCACGTATGAGGAGGACGATTTCAAGTTCAACCCGTATGGAATCGTCAGGTTGGCCCGATAGCGTCGCGCCGAGTCCTTGCGCAGCTGCGCCGATGTCCGACACAGTCACGTCTAAAAGGTTTCGTAGCATTGGCGGCAGTACCACCCAGTGCAACCATTGGATGCGTTGGAAGCTGGCTGAACACCGATCACGATGCGAAACATTTCCCAATCATTCAGGTTCATCCGAGCCGCCCGAGCGCCCATCAAGTCCCAGGCCAGCGCAGCCACGGATGCGCTCAGCGCAATCACCGTCTGGCGCGCGTTGGACGGTGACAGAAGCATCAGGGTGCTGGTCGATGAACGCGAAGATGTCCTGGTGGCAGAACTCACATTCACCCACGGGCATCTGGAGGCTGCGATGAAGGATCTCTCGGAGCTTTGCGCGGAAAACGGAATTGACCGCGAGTTGATCGCACAGACGAGATAGCAAGCGGCCGGACCGCGTCAGACACGGCGCATACGCGGCGCACGCTGCATCTTGGCCAGCGCCTTCTTTGTTGCCTTGACGGACGCCTCGCGCCTCGCCGCCAACCAGCCCACGCCGAACCAGGCCTTGGGATCCTTGTCTGCCATCTCGCGGTACAGAGCGCTTGCCACGTGTTCGTCGTTAAGCCGACCGAGTGCGGAGAGAGCGGGCTGCAGGCTTTCAAGGAAATCGCCGGCCCCACGTTGGATCGCTGGCGCAGCAAACTCCGTCAGGAACCGCAGCCGTTTGAGGCGCTTGCGCACGCTGTGCTGGTCGTCAATGGACAGGGCTTCGAACCTGCCTGCGTCCTGGTGCACCTTCTTGCGCAGCGTGCGCAGCCGCTGGTGCAGGTACCTGCGCGTGTCCCGTGCTCCCAGGGGCGCGCGTGCCATGCCGGGAGCCCCGCTGTCGGCTGGGTGCGCAGTAAAGCCCATGAGGGCGATCAGCGTGCCCTGAAAGGCCGGCGAGCGCACGATTTCCAGCGGCGACGCCGTGGTGGCCTGCGGCGGCGCATCAACCGGTGGAGCGCCCGCTTCCAAAAGCTCGGCACCGATGGTTTGCACCGCCTGATCCCGGTCGCGCAGCTCCCCCAGGCGGCGGAACACCTCCACCAGCGGCGCCTCCCAGGCAGTGCCGAAGGCGCCCGGGGCCAGCGCGTCCAGCTCCCGCAGCACGGTGCGCAGCCGGCGAATGCCCACGCGCAGCTGGTGCACATGGGTTTCGTCATCCGAGCCCTCGACGATTTCGCTGGCGTTGCCCAGAATCTGCGCCAGGCAATTGGCCACGGCGGCGCGCTGCAGCGCTGGTCCTTTGAGGAATTTGCGCGTGCCGCTTGACGCCACCATGGGCCGGGCCTTGGCTGCAGGGCGTCCCCACCCAGCCGCCAGCAGCCGCTCGCCGCGCTCGGCCTTGGATACCGTGTTCACCACCAGCCCGTATTTGGACGCCCACTGGGTGGCCACTTCGGCCAAGCCGGATACGGGGCCCTCTTTGAGCTCAAGCTCCAGCTCGCACACGCTCGCCTGCTTCTGGTGTTCGGTACCGCCGTGGGCGACGATTTTGCCGGTGTCCAGCGCCAACTCCACCATGCCGCCATCGAACTGCAGGTTGCGTATGGCACGGTCAATCTCGGTGCGGTAGGTTTCTTCCAGTGGGCCTTCAGCGCTGTCCAGCGCCTCAAGCAGCCGCTTGCCCGCCTTTGTGCCCGCATGCAGCTCGGGCTGCACCGAAGGGGATGGTGCGTCGACCTGTACGTTGTGCTCTTCCCGGTCCAGTGGGCCATCGCCCCGGGCCTTCACGGTCTGCACCCACTGATCGCCCTCTTTGCGCAGGCGCAAGGCGATGCCGCGCGACGACAGTGCAGCGTCCTTGGTATCGAAATAGCGCGCCTCCAGCCTCACAGTGGTCGCGTCACCACGTTGGGCAGCAGCTTGCAGCGCAGCCAGTTGGCTTTCGTCAATGTGGAACTTGAATTCGACTTCCATGGGCGTGTTCTTTCTCTTTTCTCGTAGCCAGGCGAGTGCGTGACCAGTCACCCAAAAATCCGCTGCCGTGCTGTCAATCGGCAGACAACGCGACCAGCGGCGAGGCATCGCCAATGCCTTGCCAGTACTCGCGCCGCAGCTTGCCGCTGTCATGCAGGTTCATGACAAGCTCGACGCGGCGGCGCAACGAATGCAGCGTTTGCTCGGCCTGCTGCACCCGGTTGGATACAGGCGTCAAGGTATGCAGCAGCGGCGGATAGTCCCACTGCGCGCTGTGCGCCTGCCATGGCCATGCCGGATGGCTGTGCACGGTCGCACCATCCAGCGCCACGATGATGTCAATGCGCGTGCCCCCTGGCGCCAGGAACTGCTCCCAACTCTTGGCGGCCAGACGCGCAATGGGCATGCCCGCCCGGTGCAAAACTTCCAGCGCGACAGGGCTCACCGTTGTCGCCGTTTTGCCGGGCACGCCACACGAGAAGGCATTGAAGCGGGCTTTACCAACATGGCGAAGGCACGCCTCCGCCAACTGGCTACGAACGGCATTTTCGGCAGATACAAACAAAACATTCGCCACTGGGCTCATGGTCGGGGTCGCGGAATTTGATGATGTTTCATGGCCCAGACTTTGGACGGCCAGCAGGGCGCAACGGAGCTTCAGCTTATTGCATACGGGCTTTTCGACCCCATTGGCAGAGCCCATCTTGCCTGCAGCGATGGCGCGCGAGCGTCAGACGGCACGCAGCATTTATGCCGGCATCCAATGGCGCACCCAGAACAGATCCGCCCATCGACAGCGGTCAACGGCGGCGTTCCGGCCTGCACTTGCGGGAATGCGCCCGCTTCGGCGACTACCCAGCCATCTACTACCGGGACTGGAAATTTGCAGCAAGGCGGTACCCGGCACCACGCACAGTCTCAATCATGGCGCCAGCCTCTCCCAAGGCGTCGCGCAATCGCTTCACGTGGACATCGACGGTGCGCTCTTCAATGGGTGCATCGTCATTCCAGACCGTGTGCAGCACCTGGGAGCGGGTATGGGTTCTCTCCGCGTGCGTCATGAAGTAGTGCAACAACTTGAACTCTGTGGGCCCGAGTCTCACATGCTGGCCTTTGAATGCGACGCGATGGGTTGCTGCGTCGAGTGTGAGCAGTCCGACGGTGACTTTGTCGCTGGCCGGGTCGGAGAAATTGCGCCGCATGACGGCACGAATGCGGGCCAGCAATTCCTGGGTGGAAAACGGCTTGGTGATGTAGTCGTCTGCACCGGCATCCAAGGCGGCCACCTTGTCCGACTCGTCACCCCTGGCCGTGAGCATCACGATGGGGACGCGTCTGGTGCGTTGGTCGGTGCGCCATTTGCGGGCGAGAAGCAAGCCGTTTTCACCGGGCAGCATCCAATCCAGAAGGATCACATCCGGCAGTTCATTGTCCAGCTCCCGTTGGGCCGACTCGCCATCTTCAGCCCAGAACGGAGTAAACCCGTTGTGCCGCAGGTTGATGGAGATCAATTCCGCAATCGCGGGCTCGTCATCGACGATCAGAACGCGGGGTAGAAGTCTCATGGCGCAAGCGTAAATCCAAGCCGACTGTCCGTCGACATGGTGGGGGCAATTCCATTGCTGGAACAGGCAGCCGGCATGGGTGTCGGCTGAGGCGGTTTCAAGCGAGGTAACCCAGGTCCCTGACATCGTGGCGCAGGGCCGTGCGATCCCCGTGGGCCAGCGGCAGGCTGGACAGAATCTCCAGGCGGCGGCGCAGCGACAACAACATCACACTGGCTGCTCGCTGAAGGTCTTCGGTGCCGGTGTTGCCCCCCACAAGGTCAGGGTAGGCCCACAAGGCTGTGTCTGGCTGACCGTTCCACTTGGGCGTCAGGTCCTGAACGCTGGCGTCCAGCGTGATGACGAACTGTGCCTTCATCACGCCCAGGCGCGCAAACTCGTTCCAGTCGTGCTGCTGGTCCTGCCGCAGCCCAATGCCCGCAGCGCCGATGGCATGCAGGGCCAGCCCGTGGGGTTCGCACGCCAACTTGGCCGGGTTGCCGCAGGAGTAGGCCTTGAACCGGCCCTTGCTCACATGCTCCAGGCAGGCACGCGCGAGAACGCTTCGAAACGAATTGCGCTGGGACACGAAAACGACTACGTGGGCATCTGGCATCAAATCTCCGAAAAAATCGCATGGATACAAGGCAAAGGCCGCCTGATTCATCCGTGGCAGTGAGGATCGGCAACGGTTTCAATTCTCTCTACCGAAGCACCCGTCCATCCCTCGCTATGACGGTCTGGGTCACGTACTGGCTGATGCGCATGCCCTTGTTGAACAGCACATTGAACCCACCCAGGTCGCTGTCTTCCTGCCTTCTGAGCGTGGCAAGCAGAGACGACCGGCTCCAGGGCTGGGCCGAGCGCGCAATGGCCGCCTCCGTGAACTTTGCTGCAATGAAGCCGGCCAGCCCCTGCGGTGTGGGCTCTTCGTCGAACAGCCGGCTCAGCGCGTCGCGGTACTCGCGCACCACCGCCGTGCCTGAGGTGACCGGGGGCACTACCTGGGTGGCCACCACCGATATCTGGCTGGGGATTTTGGACATCTGCGCCAGCACCTGCAAGTTGACGTCCGCCAGCGCGATGACATAACACTGGCGGCCGGCCGGCATGGCCATTTGATGGATGAATTCGTGCAGTTCCAGCGTGCCACCCAGAAACAGTACCACCGGCACCTCTGGCCGGTACTTGTAGCCGACCTGGCTGAGCCTGGCTGCAGGCACGTAGTCAACGGCAATGCGTGTGGCGCTCGCGGCTTTCTCCACCTGGCTTCGGGACTGCTGCTCGTACAGCGCGGAGGAGAAGATGGTGACCACACGGGGAACGCCCATGATGGCCAGCGAGCGCACGGCGAATTCGACCTGCTGGTGCTGGCCAGCGAAGATGTCGAACACGCCATCACGGCTGCCTTTGTCTGTCGGGTTGTGCAGCCAGGGCGCGACGATGGGGAGCGCCTTGCCACTTGCTGCTGACGCCTGAAGGGCAGACAACTGCTCGGAGACGGCGCTGCCCACGCTGCCGGAAATGCCAATGCAGCGGGGGTCCGCCACAGCGGCGTTCCATGCGCTCTTTACCGCAGCACTTGACCCATCTGTTTCCACTACCGCATGCTGGACCTTCTTGCCGCGCAGGCCTCCCTTGATGTTGAAGGTCTGCCAAGCGGCCTTGGACCCGGCGATGAAGTCCCGGCTCACGTCCTGCTGCTGGGGCGACATGTCGACCACCTGGGTGACCACCACGGTATCAGGCTCAGCGCCCTTGGCTACTCCTCTCCATCCCGACAATGAAGCGCCCACGCTTGCCACGCCGTACCCCACCCATTTTCTCCGCCCCGAATCGATTTCCACAGGAACTCCCTTGCCATCGGTTGCTGAGCTGGCTGCACCTTCCCCCAGGGAGGCATGGGTTCATTGTGGAAATAATTTGTTGCAAATAGGTGACCTCGGGATTACCCCATTTTTGATTGCTTTTTCATCACTCCGTCGCAATTGAGTCGTGCTTTTGATTGGCCGGCAATGAACATGCGCCAGGTAAGCGCGCCGGCAAGCAGTGCCGTGCCATGCAGCAAATTTCTCTGCGCGACCATGCAGCTCCGCGCCCCACACCTTTGGCAGTGCGCACCCTCCACCTTCATCACCAAGGCTGAGCCCATGGCTTACGTCGTCCACCTCTGGGGGCACGACGCGCCGCGCCACCCACACGCTCGCCTCCACGTATGAGGAGGACGATTTCAAGTTCAACCCGTATGGAATCGTCAGGCTGGCCCGATAACGTCGCAAGTGCGCGTAGATCGTTTGGGTTACGCTGGCACCCGCCCCACCACACGGGGCGCCATGAGGAGCGCAAGCAGGTGAACCGCATCGACCAGGAGACCGCAGAACGCCTGGGCTTCCCCAAGCAACACTACATGGCCATCGAACGCGAACGGCGCTGGCTGTGCAGCGAGGTGCCGCGCGAGCGCATTCACCGCACGGAGGCGATCACCGACCTCTATGTGACCGGCGCGCGGCTGCGGTTGCGGGAGGCCCGCCCGGTCGGCGGTGGCGCCCCCATGCTGCGGCTTACGCGCAAGGGGGACGTGGACATCCACACCCGGCTGATCACGTCCATTTACCTGCCCGAGGAAGAGTTTGCCGTGCTCGCCACCTCCCTGCCGGGGCGCCGTATCAGAAAGCTGCGGCACCGGCTCGCGCCGGTGGACGGCGTGTTCGTGGTCGTCGACGAGTTCCTGGGCGAACTCGCGGGGCTGCTGCTGGCCGAGGCCGAGTTCGACACCCCAGAACAGCTGGCCGCGTTCCCGGGGCCGGACTTCGCCACCTGCGAGGTGACCGACGACCCGCGCTTCACCGGGGGCTACCTCGTGAACAACGGCATCCCTGCGTAGCCGCAGGCACCACACCGACACGCGCCCGTTGCGCCCGCGCCTGTTTCGCATCGCGCACATGGCGCAGCCGCCGTGACCGCCGCAGGGCACCGCAGGGGCGGCCCCGAAAAAAGTCGCCCGAAGATCTTTCCCACCGCGGCCGCCGCACGGGCCTGCCCCACCCATCGCCCGGCCTCGCCCAAATGGGTGTGCGCACCTTCTTTGTGACACCCGGCACCGACGAATCACCGCTGTTCGACAAAAATCGGTGCAGTCCCACCCTTGCGTGCGGACCCCACTGCACCGCCGCACTGCTGCGCGCGCTGTACAGGCGGGCTGTCTTTTTTATCATTTGAGCCGAGAGGGTTTCGACCATGCCAGTGACGACTACCACCACCCCGCCCCAATTGCCCAGCCCTTCGCGCGCCCCGCGCCAGCGGCAACAGCCCCCCCGCAGTGGCCGCGCACCTGCGGCCCGCCTGGCGCTCGCGGCACTGCCGCTGGTGCTATTGGTGGCATGTGGTGGCGGTGATGGCGATGCGGAGCCGGTGACCCCGCCGCCCGTCACGCCGCCCATCACCGGCTACACCGTGGGAGGTACCGTCGCAGGCCTGGGCGAGGGGGGCAACCTGGTACTGCAGGTGCAGGGCGCAGACGACCTGACCGTTGCCTCCAACGGCAGCTTCGTGATGGGGCGCCGCTTCGAGAGGTTCAGCATTGCAGTCGTCACCATTGCCTCGCACCCCGAGGGTCAGCGCTGCAGCGTGGCGCAGCCAAGGCAGGTGGTGAACGAGGCCAACATGACCGACGTGTCCGTGAGCTGCGCGAGCCTGCCCGCCGGCACCCGCAACCTGAGCGGCGTGGTCACGGGCCTGGTGCCGCGCAGCCCGTTGGTGCTGCAGAACAACCAGGGCGACAACCTGACCGTCAAGGCCGATGGGCGCTTTTTCTTCAACACGCCGGTCGCCAGCGGCGCCGCCTACGCGGTGCAGGTGCAGACGCAGCCGGCCGGCCAGACCTGCAGCGTGGCCAACGCCAGCGGCACGGTGGGCGCCAGCAGCGACGTGCGCTCTGTGCAGGTCACCTGCACCGGCCTGCCCCTGGCCGCGCCCGAGGGCGCCTGGGCTTCCGAGTATTGCTCCTCGGGCTTCGACGTCAGCACGCGCGAGTATCTGAACATTGTGCGTGAAGGAGATTTGCGTGCCATCGCTACCCAGGGCTCGGTCACCAGGTGGGGCCTGTTCTGCAGCCCCGGCAGCGAGGCGTTGACCGGCCGGCCGGCGGTAAGCGTCGCGTTCGACCGCCAGGAAACCCGCGGCGCTCTCACCGCCTTCTGGGGCACGCAGACCAGCAGCACGGGCACCAAACGTGTGGTGTGGGCGCGCAAGGGCCCGTACCTGTGCCTGCTGCCGCGCAAGACGTTCAACCAGCCCGACCCCGTCAAGGACTACCCGACCATCGCCAGTGTGGAGCAGGACACGGACGAGTCCATCCAGGCGAAGGTTTGCTATTTGAAGTCGCCCAACTGAGGCGCCTGGGATAAGGCACGGCGGGGGCCAGCCCGGCGTGCGCTGGCCGGCTGCCGGCCGGCGCACTCTGCCCGGCAGGTGCCCGCCGGCGGACGCTGTGGCTGCACCTGCGCTTTCCACAGAGCTGCTTGCGCTTCGCTCCCCACCGGTCCACAGCGATCATGGCCACAGCCTGCTACAGCCGGACGTTCGCACACCTCGTTGGCTCGAAGAAGCCACTTCCTTAAAGCAGGAATTCTTCACGTATTGAAGAGCACTCCAATTGGTACAACACGACAACAACATCGACGTCCTGCGGGCCTGCGCCATCCTTTCGGTCGCCCTGCACCACTTCTCGATTTACTCCGGCATTGCGGTGCCGCTGTTCGGTCGCCACGGCGGTGGTATTGGTGTGCAGCTGTTCTTCCTGATCTCGGGCTACCTCATCATCCAGAGCGCCGAGCGCAACAGCTTGGGCGACTATGCCAAAGCACGGTTCTTTCGCATCTTCCCGGTGTACTGGGTCGCCCTTGGGGGCATCGTGCTCATCGAGATGGCGTTGGTGCCGGAGTTCCGCCAGTTGATGCTCAACGAATACCCTCATTTCCTGTTGAACCTGCTGAACCTGCAGCAGCTGTCCGTAATGAGCAGCCTGTTTTTGGATCGTGTGCATGTAGGTTGGACACTCACGGTAGAGCTTTTTTGGTATGGCATCCTGGGCATCTTGGCTGTGGTGGCACACCGACTGCGCTGGCGGCATTTCTGGCTCGGTGTGCTGGCCCTCTCCACGCTGCTGTCCATCGGCTGGATCAAGGCGGCCGACGCCGGAGCGCTGGATTTCCTGTACCTTGGCCAGGCACGTAGCGTGGGCGTGGAGTTCTCACCTGCGCTGCAGCTCGCGCTGATCAAGTCCAACATCGTGGGGTATCTGTACTTCTTCGTGCTGGGCACGGTGATCTACCGGTACGAGCGGGTGCTCCGGCGCATCCCCAGCGGCATCCTGTGGCCTGCAACGCTGCTGCTTATCGTGCTGTGGTCACCGTGGCAGGGGTTCGTTGGCTTTGCGCCGCAACCACTCGCCGCAGTGGGCTTGGCCGGCGTGTTCATCCTATTTCTCAAACTGCCGCCTGTTCAGGACGCGCTGGTGCGCTACATCGGCAAGATCTCCTACTCGCTGTACCTGGTCCACGCAAAGGTAATGGTTGTGGTCTATGTCAATCTGCAGTGGACCGGTGCAGATGCCCACCTCGCCGTCATTGTTGCCACCCTGCTGCTGAGCATCGGGCTGTATTACACCGTGGAGCAACCCATGATCGAGTTTGGCAAACGCTTTCGGAGCACGGTCACCACTCGCGTGCCCGCCGGCACCTTGGCGTAAGAGCGGCAGGCAAAACTCAGCGAAGCGGTTCTGGCCAGGCGCTGCGTCGCAGGCAGTACGAGCAGTACGACAAGACGCTGCAATGACGCTGCAATGACGCCAGAAGAGTTTTGTGAGCCGATCTGTTCCACAAGCGGCCATATGATCGTCCGGGATGCGACAGTCGATTAACCATGCTCCATGGCGTGCTCCTATCGAAGGTGCGACGGCGCCGTCTCGTGTTGACGGACGTCGCCACGATAGGGTGCCATGAATCTCGAAAGAGCAAAATCGGCCAGGTACTGCCGGTGGCGAACAGCGGCTCCCCCGCCTTTCAGCGGACCGCAGCGCGAGCCCGACGACCGTTGCGACCAGCGGCTGGTCCCGGAAATCCGCGGATGACGCCTCAGAGGCTGGGAATTTTTTGGCCGTCTCCGAGGGGCGCGCCAAGACGCCTCGGATCTAGGAGCGTGCGCGGCAGAAGGAGCATCGGCTGCAACGCCCGACAAACCGGTCTCGCCGGGTATTACCTCCGGCGCCCAGGGGGCCACCCTGGGCTTGTCGGTACTACCCAGCGATCCTCGGTTTTCGGACGTTTCGCTTCGACGCCTTCTGCCGCGCACGCTCCTAGGCGCAAAGCACAGCCATAGCTCGGGCTAAGAGCGGCTAACAAAACTCTTCTGACGTCGTTGCTGCGTCATGTCGTACTACTCGTACTGCCTGCGACGCACCGCCTAGCCAGAACCGCTTCGCTGAGTTTTGTTAGCCGCTCTAAGGCGAGCATTTGCTTTCGACGAGCCGGGGTGTTTTGGCGTGCAAGGCGGGCCTGGACGAAAGATTCTCAGCCTCTCAGTCCTTGAGACTCACGCCCAAGGCATCCAGCTTCTTTGCGTATGCGTCCCGGCGTTTTGCTGCCTTTGCAGCTGCGTCAACGGCTGCTTGGATGGCCTTCGGCCCCTTTTTTGCAGCGGCTTTGATCAATCCGGACTTGTGAGCAGCATCTGCCTGCGCCCGCTTGAAAGTGGCGATGATTTCGAAATCGGCAACAGATTGATTCACAGGTGCCCTTAAAGCTTGACGTCAGTGCGAAGCAACGCTGTTCTCAATTCGCGGGTAGCTGGTTTTGAAATATCGATGCCTTGAACTGCCAGGTCGAACGTGGAGCCAGGTTTGATACTGGTTGGGAGTATTTTTTTTACGGGATTCGTACCGGGGTGCTTGCCACCTGCAGCACACATGCGAACGGAAAACCCGAATTCTTCGAGCACCCCCTTTGCATATAACTCCGCCAAATGCTGAAACGAAACGAATATTGAGCACTTCACTTCTTTATCCCCAAGCTTACGCACGCTACGTACGATCTCGAATTTACCCAGAGAATCCCGTTGAGTATTCGTAAAGGGATGCAAAAAAAGCGTCTCACGAGGTCCTCCATTTTTAGACGCCAGCGTGTGCTCGACGGCGATATCAGTTAACAGCACGTTTTTTTCCTCGTGATTCCATAAGCCACAGTTATAAGAGCCCAATTATCCTCCATCACGCCCCAAAGTCCCGCTCGCGATTTTCAAACTGGGCTTCAGCGGAGCGATGCCCCTTGAGATGCGAAGTGTTCGACATTGGCCGTGTTTGCCTTGCGGGACGGGGCTTTAACCGAACAACTGCAAATGGCCGATCCACATGGCAAGGTGATAGACCGATCTGGGCCCAAAGCCGTCCTTCTCGATCCGGGCATCACACCTTCTTCTTTTCCCAACGCGCCAGCGCCGCCTCAAACGCTTGCAGCACATCCGGTCGATCTTCGGCGGCGGCATCGAACCGGCTGGCCAGCACAGCGGCGTCGGCCTTGCTGCCCAGTTGGCCGATGGCCTTGAAGATCCTTTTCATGAAGACGGCGTCGCCACCGACGATGTGCCGCACCGCTTTTGGCCGACAACGAAAGTCTAGCTGCTCACGCCCATGCCCTCGATCACCCAAGAAGGCGACTGAGCGAAGCGGAAAAGTGCCCATCGTCAGCGAACTGGAGATGTCCACAAGCGCCGATATGGGTGTCCGATTCACCCCGGCCCCGCCGTACCACTGAGTTCGATCCGACTGCCCAGAAGTGACCGAAATACGCAGCGCACAAATTCCACCCGTGGTCAGGTACCGGCACCCCCCTCCATGCGCACCTTCAAAGCCGCCAGGCCCCGGCCTGCCCGTTGCCGCATGACCCGCCTGGCCAGCGGGAGCAGCAGGCAGCGGACGGCAAGGCTGCGGCTTCGGCTGAACATGCGCCAGGTGAGTTCGCAGGACTGCGGCGCCGTGGCATGCAGCGAGATCTCCATGCGCGGCAGCAGCGGCAGCAACCGCCCCTCGGTGGCAAAGAACCCGGGGGCCCGGGCTTCGCGCACCTGCAGAGTGACCTGCCGGCGCCCCCTGAGCGGCACGACCACGGTTTCAAGGTACTCCTTGCCCGGCTGCCCGTGGGCAAGCGCGCCGAGCGATTTGATCGCGATGACGCCCGGGAACCACTCGCCAAACTGCTCCATGTTCGATATGTAGCCAAACACCGCCTGCACAGGCCGATGGATGGAGACCGTCTTTTCGACCAGCAAATGCATGGTGTGCCCTCTTCAAAAAAGCCATGCTAATCTGTAGAGCAAGGTCTACAGTCAAGGGATATTCGATGCGCATATCGGAGCTGGAAAGCCGCACCGGCCTGGGCCGCCACGCGCTGCGCTTTTACGAACGCGAGGGGCTGCTGGTCGGCGTGCAACGCGGCCAGAACAACTACCGCGACTATCCCGAGTCGGCCGCCAGGGACGCGGCGCTGCTGCAGCAACTGCAGTCGCTGGGCTTCTCGCTGCAGGAGATTCGCCAGGTGCTGGATGCCATGCGCGCCAAAAGCATCGACTGCGCCAAAGGCGCCCGCCTGATGGCCGACAAGCGCACGGCGATCGAGGCCCAGATCGCCAACCTGCGCAAGGTGAGCAAGGTGCTGCTGCGCGAACAGCAGCGCCTGCAAGACCGTGCCGCGCGGTACGGGCTGCCAAAGGACTAGCGTGGCTCACAAAACACCTCTGGCGTTGTCGTTTCAGCGGGTCGAGCCAGCCCGTACCCCACTCAATCCTGCAGGTCCACCCCCAAGGCTTTGAGCTTCTGCGCGTACGAATCCCGGCGCTTCGCGGCCTTGGCTGCGGTGTCTGCAGCCGCTTGAATAGCGCCAGGCCCTTTCTTCGCAGCCGCCTGGATGAGCCCGAACTTGCGCGCAGCATCTGCCTGCGCCCTTTTTAAACAGGCAATGAGTTCGGCATGGGGATGGGTTGGGCTCACAGGGACCTCATTGTCTAAAGCACCATTCTCCTCGCTCCGAGGGATGCCAGGGGCGCGCGGCACGAGGGGCATGGGCTCCAACGCCCGCCTGAGCGACCCGCGCTCGCAAATCCATAGCAGCCCCGCCAGCACAGTCACTATTTGGCCCGGCTGCACCAATCTTCTGCCCGCGCGCCGCAGAAATACTGTAAATTCATACAGTATTTTGGAGATTGACCATGGATGTTCTGGACGCCACCTACACCGTCGCCCTGTGCGACTACCCCGGCCTTGCGCAGGCCGAACGCACCGCTGCAGAGGTGCGCTTTGCCGTGGCCCTGGAGCACCAGTTCGGCAGCCCCGACGACATTGCCGCCACCATGCACACCATCGACGCCCTGGAGCGCGTGGAGCCCGAAGATGTGTCGGCCCACGACCTGGTGGCGCTGCAGCGCTGGGTGCGAGCACTTTCTGTGGCGCGCCTGGCGGGCTACCGGGGGCTGGCCGTGCGCGATGGCAGCCGGTTTGAGGTGCGGTTGGGGTAGCGGCGGCGGCATGGCGGTGGTGCTGACCAACGCCTGCTTGGTGTAACGGCACCTTACATGCAGGCACTTGCCAAACCGGCCAACGCGCTTACCCTGTAGGGAGTAGACACTCTGGCGCATTGCTGCGCGCACCCTGACACCGCATGGACCTGATCTTTCTGCGACGGCTGACCCTGGAATCCATGCCCTTGCGCCTTGTGGAGCAATCCGACATCGAGGCCTACAAAGCCCTCGCGCAGGCGAATCTGGTCGAGGGCAAGGTGGTCGCATGTGCCAGCCCCGAGCCGCATGTCGTCGTCGACTCGGTCACGCCGTATGGCCGGATATTCCTGGCGCAAAAGCAGCGCCGCACGGGGTAGCCAGCAGCCTGCGCCGGCCCCCACTTCCCCCACACCGGGCTGCCTGTACACCCGATGAGGCTGCAGGGTTTGCAACGAACTGCAACGCACGCACGGTGCAACGGAACACTGGCTCACTGTGCCACGCGCTGCCGCAGAGCAAGCTGCAGGCCCGGCGTGGCACGGTTCATGTCCCGCAGAAACGATGCCACGAGGTTGTGAACGCTCTGGGCGTCGAGCTGGCTGTCCAGCCAGATCTCCAGCCCCTGCTCGCCATGCTTGACTGCGGTGAGCGACATGCCCATGCGCGGCACGGATTGAAGAAACTGCCCCAGCGCATCGCTCAGGCGCCTGTAGGCCTTCAGCACTTCGCCAGGGCCTGGCGGCCTTTCGCCAGGCGCTGATGCATCAGGTGCGTCGATGGGTGCAATGTGAAAGCGGTAGATCATCGGTCAACTTGAAACGGTGCAACCAGTTTCTTGGCAAGCCCGAGGCGCCTCTGTAGGAAAAACCCCTGGCCGATCCTTCGTGAACACCGCTGTTACCTGCGTCCACCCTGTGCGCGCTACAACCGCAGCGCAGGGGGCCCTGTAGGACGCGCCCTTCCTTGGTCTGCCGAAGTGGGCTGACTTTCGTTTCGACACCGCCCATTCAAAATTGGATACATCTGCGCAACGGGCCGCTCCTTACCGCGACTGGCCTTGTCCCACAGGGAATGCATGCGCTGCACGGGCCCCACCCCCAGCGGGGGCGGGCCACAGAAAGGATCCATTTGACAAGCACCCTCAGCACCCCTATCGCAACCGCACCCGCCAGGCAAGGCATCGCACGCACCGGCATTGCCGGGCTCGACGACGTGCTGGCCGGTGGCCTGCCCACGCGGCACCTCTACCTGGTCGAAGGCAGCCCCGGCACCGGCAAGACCACGCTGGCGCTGCAGTTCCTGATCGAGGGGCGCGAGCAAGGCGAGCGGGGGCTGTATGTCACCCTGTCCGAAACCTCGGAAGAGCTGGAGCAGGTGGCCCAGTCGCACGGCTGGTCGCTCGACGGCATCAAGGTCTTCGACCTGGTGAGTGACGAAGGGCTGAGCGAAGACGCAGAGCAGACCATCCTGCACCCCTCGGAGTTCGAGCTGGGCGAAACCACCCGCGAGGTGATGAAGCTGGTGGGTGAGCTCAAGCCCCAGCGCGTGGCCTTCGACAGCCTGTCCGAGCTGCGCCTGCTGGCCCAGAGCCCCCTGCGCTACCGGCGCCAGATACTCGCCCTCAAGCGCTTTTTCGCGCAGATGGGCTGCACAGTGCTCATGCTCGACGACAAGACCTCGGGCGAAGGCGACCAGCAGCTGCACAGCATTGCGCATGGCGTGGTGCATTTGAACCAGAACGCCAACACCTACGGGCCCGACAAGCGCCAGCTGCGCGTGGTCAAGCTGCGCGGGGTGCGGTTTCGCAGCGGCGACCACGACTTCGATCTGGACCGGGGGGGCCTGGTGGTCTTTCCGCGCCTGTCGGCGGGCGAGCATGGCGGCAGCTTCGACGGCACGCCCATCCCCACCGGCACGGCTGCCTTCGATGAAATGCTGGGCGGCGGCCTGTCGCCCGGCAGCAACCTGCTGCTGGCCGGCCCGGCCGGCGTGGGCAAGACCACCACTGCCACCAGCTGTGCGGTGGCCGCCATGCGGCGCGGCGAAAAGGTGGCGTTTTACCTCTTCGACGAAGGCCTCAACTCCCTGCGCCAGCGCTCGCTGGCCCTGGGGCTCGACATCGACCCCTTCATCGCATCGGGCCAGCTGCTGATCCGCTCTTTCGACCCGGCCGAGGTATCACCCGGCCAGTTCGCCCAGGCCGTGCGCAATGCGGTCGAAGTCGACGGGGTGAAGATGGTGGTGCTCGACAGCCTCAACTCCTACATGCAGGCCATGCCTGGCGGGCAGTACCTGTTGCTGCAGATGCACGAGCTGCTGTCGTACCTGAACCTCAAGGGCGTGGTCACGCTCATCATCCTGTCGCTGCACGGCACCGTGGGCGAGATGAGGGCCGACATCGACCTGAGCTATCTGAGCGATGCCATGGTGCAGTACCGCTTCTTTGAGGCGCGCGGCGAGGTGCTCAAGGCCATCTCGGTCATCAAGAGCCGCACCACGGCGCACCAGACCACCATCCGCGAGTTCCGCCTGGGCGCCAACGGGGTCGAGATCGGCAAGCCCCTGTCCGACTTCCACGGCATCCTCGTCGGCGCTGCGCAGTACACGGGCCGCCAGCCCCTGCTGGGCCACAGCGACAACGCGCATTCGCGCGCATGACCGGGCACCGCATGGAGAGCCGTGTCCTCATTCTGGCGCCCCACGGGCGCGACGCCAAGGTCATCGCATCGGTGGTGTGCGGCGATGGCGTGCAATGCGTGGTCTGCCCCGACGCGGCCGCGCTGTTGGCCGAGCTGGAGGTTGCGGCTGCCGCCGCCATCCTCACCGAGGAAGTGCTGGCGGGCGGCCTGGGTGAATCGCTGCGCCAGTACCTGGCGCGCCAGCCCGCGTGGTCGGATTTTCCGTTCGTCGTGCTGGCCACGCGCCAGGCCAGCCGTCGGTCATTGCGCGCCACCGCCTCACTGCACGAGCTCGGTAACCTGGTCATTCTGGAGCGCCCGGTCAACCCCGAGACGCTGGTGAGCGCGGTGCGCTCGGCACTGCGGGCGCGCAATCGGCAGTACGCCACGCGGCGGCACCTGTCCGACCTGGAGACCGCGAAACAGACGGTGGAGCGGCTCAACGCCGGGCTCGAAAGCCGCATCGCCGCGCGCACCAGCGACCTGGCGAACGCCAACGACCGGCTGATGCGCGAGATCGCCGACCGCGAGCGCATGCAGTCCAAGGTGGTGCAGGGCCAGAAGCTCGAAGCCATTGGCCGGCTCACCGGCGGCATTGCGCACGACTTCAACAACCTGCTGCACGCGGTCAACCTGAACCTGCAGTTCATCATGCGCCTGGCCACCGAAAAGCGCCTGGCCGACTACGCGCGCCGCGCCAAGGATTCGGTGGACCGCGGCGCACGCCTGACCGCCCAGCTGCTGTCGTTTGCGCGCGCGCAAAGCCTGCTGCCCCGGCTGCACGACGTGAACGCCATGGTGCTCAACCTGCGCGAACTGATCGAGGTGTCGGTGGGCTCCAAGGTGCAGGTCCGCATCGACATCTGCGACGGCCAGGCCTGGGCCCTGCTCGATGGCGCCCAGTTGGAGATGGCCCTGCTGAACATGGCCGTCAACTCACGCGATGCCATGCCCGAAGGCGGCACCCTGACCATCCGCACCGCCCTGCCCTGCGCGGCAGATGGCAGCCGCCAGGTGCACATCAGCGTGCAGGACACAGGCTGCGGCATCCCCGAGGCCCTGCAGACCAAGGTGTTCGACCCCTTCTTCACCACCAAGGGCGAAGGCGAAGGCACCGGCCTGGGGCTCAGCCAGGTCTACGGCTTTGCCAACCAGTCCGGCGGCAGCGTGGAGATGCACAGCACCGAGGGCGAAGGCACCACCCTCACGCTGCGCTTCGCGCAGGCCCACGACGCCTCGGGCGACGACAACGGCAGCACCGCAGCCGCCGACCGCAGCGGCCCTGCGCACACCAAGGCCCGCACCGAGGTGCTGGTGGTGGAAGACGACGACGCCGTAAGGCAGGGCATCGCCGAAGGGTTGCGACTGCTCAGCTACAGCGTGCGCGAAGCCAGCGACGGCGAGAGCGGCCTGCGCGAGCTGCACCGGCGCATGCCCGACCTGTTGATGGCCGACTACCTCATGCCCGGCATGAACGGCGCCGAATTCATCACCGCCGCGCGGCAGATCTACCCCGGCATCCCGGTGCTGATGGCCACCGGCTACGCCGACATGGCCGAGGTCGAAAAACTCGTGGGCGCGCAATCGGTGCTCAAGAAGCCTTTTGACCTGGAAACGCTGAACGCGGCAGTGGGCAACGAGCTGGCGCGGGCGCGGGCCCAGGGCTGAGCGCACGGCACTTTTTATAGGAAACTTCTGACATGCATGGCCTGAAATCCAGGGCATCATGCGCGTTGTCCTGCGCACGGTCGCAGGCCGTTCTACCTTTGTTCATGACGTCAAACCCAGGCCTGCCGCCCACCGCTGACCCTGATCTTTTCTCCTGCCACACAGAGCCCATCCGTGTGCCTGGGGCCATTCAGCCCCACGGCCGCTTGCTGGTGCTCGATGCGCACACGCTGCAACTGGTGGGCTCCAGCGACAATTGGCCCACCGGCAGCCTGCAGGCAGCGCTGGACCACCTGACGGGCAGCGCGCTGCCGGCCAATCCCCCTGGTGCGGTGCCAGTGTCCCTGGGGGTGTGGGCGGCGCAGGCCGGCGAGCGGTGGGACGTATCGGCCCACTGCACGGACCGGCACCTGCTGGCCGAGTTCGAGCCCGCCGCCCCTGCCGATGGCAAAGGGGCCCCCATCTACTCGCTCACCCGCATCTTTCTTCCGCGCCTGCAGGCCGCAAGCTCCATCGAGCAGCTGGCCCAGCTGGCCGCCACCGAAATGAAGCGCCTGACCGGCTTCGGGCGGTGCATGGTCTACCGCTTCGACGAGGCAGGCCATGGCCAGGTGCTGGCCGAAGACCTGGACCCGGGCTACGACAGCTATGCCGGCCACCACTTCCCGGCGGACGACATTCCCCTGCAGGCGCGTGCACTGTACGTGCTCAACCAGTTTCGCCTGATTGCCGACGCCAACTACACGCCGGTGGCGCTGCGCATCCATGGCGCAGCACTGCAGCCCTCGGACATCGACCTGTCCCAGGCGCAGCTGCGCAGCGTCTCGCCAGTGCACCTGGAGTACATGCGCAACATGGGCACGCTGTCGTCCATGTCGGTCTCCATCGTCATCGAAGGCAGGCTGTGGGGGCTGGTGTCCTGCCATGGCCATGCCCCGCGCCACGTCGGCGTGGCCACGCGGCTGGCCTGCGAGCACCTGGGCCAATTGCTGGCCCTGCAGATCCAGTCCAAGGAGGCGACCGGCCAGGTGGCAGAGCAACTGGCCTTGCGCCAGCTTACGCTGGAGATCGTCTCGCACCTGTCCGAGAGCGACGGCACGCTGAGCCTGCTGGCCCAGGTACCTGCCATGCTGCGGTTTGCCCGCGCAAGCGGCGTGGCGGTGGTGCGCGACGACGAGGTCTGGAGCGTGGGCGAGGTGCCACCGCAGCAGGCCGTCATGGACCTGGCCAACTGGATCGAGGGCTTGGGCGCAGAGGTGTTCCACAGCCACCAACTGGCGCAGGACCATGCGCCGGCACAGGGCTTCAAGGATGTGGCGGCCGGGGTGCTGGCCGTGTCCATCTCCCAGGTGCACCGCCACGTGATCCTGTGGTTTCGGCCCGAGATCGTCAAGACCGTCACCTGGGCGGGCAACCCGCGCAAGAACCAGGTGGCCGCCGACGGCCGCATTCACCCCCGGCGCAGCTTCGACAGCTGGCAGGAAAGCATCCGCGGCGCCTGCCTGCCCTGGTCGGCTGCGGAAGTGGCCGTGGCGGGCGAGCTGCGCCAGGCCCTCATCGGCATCGTGCTGCGCCGCGCAGAAGAGTTCGAGGAAGTGGCCCACGAGCTGACGCGGGTGAACAAGGAGCTCGAAGCCTTCTCGTACACCGTGTCGCACGACCTGCGCGCGCCCATGCGCCACATTGCGGGCTATGTGGACCTGGTGGTCGACCTGGAGAAAAAGGCGCTGTCCGAACGGGCCCTGCGCTACCTGGGCAACGTCAAGGACGCCGCCGCCTACGCGGGCCAGTTGGTCGATGCGCTGCTGGATTTTTCGCGCATGGGGCGGGCCGCGCTCAAGCAGCGCAACGTCGACATGCAGGTGCTGCTGCAGGAGCTGGTGCGCGAGCTGTCGCGCCAGGAGTCCGGGCGCAATGTGCAATGGGCTCTGGAGCCCAGCTACCCCGAACTGTTTGGCGACCCGCTGCTGCTGCAGGTGGCCACGCGCAACTTTCTGAGCAACGCGCTCAAATACTCGCGTGGCCGCGACCCCGCGCGTATCACCGTGCGCGCTCTGCGCAGGCCCGAGGGCGACGGCATCGAGGTCGAGGACAACGGCGTGGGCTTCAACATGGAGTACGCCAACAAGCTGTTCGGTGTGTTCCAGCGCCTGCACCAGGCCGACGAGTTCGAGGGCACGGGCATCGGCCTGGCCATCGTCAAGCGCATCGTCGAGCGCCACGGCGGCACCGTCTGGGGTTCAGGCACGCCAGACCAGGGCGCCCGCTTTGGCTTTATATTGCCGCGCGTGGCGCCCGGCGCGGCGGCAGACGCCACCGCTCCATCCAAGAACACCCCCTCCCCCCGGAGCCTTTGATGCTAAAGCCCATTTTGCTGGTCGAAGACGACAAGCGTGATCTGGAACTCACCCTCATTGCGCTGGAGCGCAGCCAATTGGCCAACGAGGTCGTGGTCATGCGCGACGGCGCGCAGGCCCTGGACTACCTGCGGCGCGAAGGCGACTTTGCCGGGCGCGTTGCGGGCAACCCGGCCGTGGTCCTGCTGGACCTCAAGCTGCCCAAGGTCAATGGGCTGGAGGTGCTGCAGGCCGTGCGCGCCGACCCGGCGCTGCGCAGCCTTCCGGTGGTGATGCTGACCTCGTCCCAGGAAGAAAACGACGTCGTCAAGAGCTATGAGCTGGGCGTCAACGCCTACGTCGTCAAGCCGGTGGCTTTCGACCGCTTCGTCTCTGCCATCGGCGACCTGGGCGTGTTCTGGGCCGTGCTCAACGAGCCACCACCAGGCTCCTCCAAAGCCAGCCGCCGTGGCGAGCCCCTGTAGCCAGCTGCCTGCCATGGACTCGACGACGCACCTGCGCGTGCTGGTACTGGAAGACTCCCGCTTCGACGCAGAACTGCTCGCCGAAGCGTTGAAGAACGCGCTGCCCGCCGCGGACGTCACCCTCGTGAGCGACGGCCCGAGGTTCACCCAGGCGCTGGTGGAACACCGTTTCGACGTGGTGCTGTCCGACTTCGAGCTGCCCGGTTTTTCGGGCGGTGCGGCCCTGGAGCTGGTGCGCAGGCACTCCCCCGAGGTTCCCTTCATCTTTGTCTCCGGCGTGATCGGCGAGGACAACGCGGTCGAGCTGCTCAAGCGCGGCGCCACCGACTACGTGAGCAAGAACCGCCTGGAACGCCTGCCCTTCGTGCTGAACCGCGCACTCAAGGAAGCGGCCAGCCGGCGCACCCTGGGGGTGGCAGAGCGCCGCCTGCAGCAGGCAGACGCAGCCATCGTGCAAGCGCAAGAGCGGCAGCTGGCCCTGGTGCAGCTGAGCGACCGCATCCGCGACATGGACGACGTGGTCGAGATCGGCTATGCCGCTGCGCAAACGCTGGCGCACCATTTCAACGTGGACCGTGCGGGCTATGGGGTGGTGGACAAGATCGCCGAGACCATCACCATCGAACGCGACTGGAACGCACCCGGCGTGCAGACCCTTGCGGGGGTGCTGCAGTTTCGCGACTACGGCTCCTACATCGACGACCTGGCGCGCGGTATCACCGTGGCTTTCGCCGACGCCCGCGAAGACCCGCGCACCCAGGGCAACGCGCACGCGCTGGAGGCCATATCGGCCCGTGCCGTGCTCAACATGCCGCTGCGCGAGCAGGGCAATTTTGTCGGGCTGCTGTACCTCAACCACAGCCAGCCCCGTGTGTGGACCGATGACGAGGTGGACTTCGTGCGCGAGGTCGGCGACCGCCTGCGCTCCGTGCTGGGCCGGCGCGAGGCGCAAATCGCGCTGCAGGCGTTTGCCGCCTCGCTGGAGCGGCAGGTCGAAGAGCGCGCCGCAGAGCTGGAGGCGGCCAAGGAGCAGCTGCGCCAAAGCCAGAAGCTCGAAGCCGTTGGCCAGCTCACCGGCGGTCTGGCGCACGACTTCAACAACCTGCTGGGCTCCATCACCGGCGCCCTGGAGCTGCTGCGCCGGCGTGGCGGTGCCAACCTCACCCCCGACATGGAGCGCTACATCGGCATGGCGCAGGGTGCGGCCAAGCGCGCCGCATCGCTCACCCACCGCCTGCTGGCCTTCTCGCGCCGCCAGACGCTGGAGCCCAAGACCCTGGCGCTCGACCAGCTCGTTCACGGCATGGAGGAGCTGCTGCGCCGCACGGTCGGCCCCGAGATCCATGTCGAGGTCATCGCTGCGCCCGGCCTGTGGAACGTGCACGTGGATGCCGGCCAGCTCGAAAGTGCCTTGCTCAATTTGTGCATCAACGCGCGCGATGCCATGCCCGAGGGCGGGCGCATGGTCATCGAGACCGGCAACCGCACCCTGGATGCGCACGCGGCCCGTGCCGCAGACCTCACGCCCGGCAGCTATGTGTCCCTGTGCGTGCGCGACAACGGCACCGGCATGCCGCCCGAGGTGGCGGCCAGGGCCTTCGACCCGTTCTTCACCACCAAGCCGCTGGGCATGGGCACGGGCCTGGGTCTGTCGATGGTGTATGGCTTTGCCAAGCAGTCCGGCGGGCGCGTCAGCATCGAGTCGACGGTGGGTGTAGGCACTGCGGTGTGCATCGATCTGCCGCGCAGCGAGCGCAAGCCAGAGCAGGCGCCGCCCGAGCAACGCCCGGCCGCACCGCCGCGTGCCGACCAGGGCCAGACCGTGCTGGTGGTGGACGACGAAGCGTCACTGCGCATGCTGATCGTGGAGGTCATGCAAGACCTGGGCTACGCCACGCTGGAGGCCGGCGACGGCACCGACGCCATGCGCTGGCTGCGCTCGGACAGCCCCATCGACCTGCTCATCACCGATGTGGGCCTGCCCGGCGGCATGAACGGCCGCCAGGTGGCCGACGCCGCACGCAGCGAGCGCCCCGGGCTCAAGGTGCTGTTCGTGACCGGCTACGCACAGTCCGCACTGGACGCCAGCCATCTGGAGCCCGGCATGCACGTCATGACCAAGCCTTTCGGGATGGACGCCCTCGCGCGGCGTGCCAAAGAGGTCATCGAAGCGCGGTAGGCGTGGCCCGCGTCTGCACACGCAGGGCCAATTCCATGCCGCGCGGTTCACCTGCCGGCACCCACGGCCGGCAAGCACACGCGCGTTCTACCTTAGCGCGGGGTGTAGCACTGCCCGGCAGCAATCGCCGCGCTGGCTGCAGCCTCCAGGCTGGCAGCGTTGGGGAAGGCCGATGGCACGGCGGTGTCCTCCAGCAGGCACAGGTTGTTGGCCTTGCGCACCAGCACCACGGGGGTGAAGACCGCGGGGTTCAACAGCCCACCCGGGAAAGTCTGGCGCTTACCCCAGAAGGCCGCCAGGCCTGCGCCGGCCTCCGTGCGTTCGGGCTGGAACCAGAAGGTACGGCTCAAGGCACCCGTGGCGGCGACACCTACGCCATCGCATTGCGCGTTGCCGTAGGTCACCGTGCCCACACCGACCGTGACCTGGCCGCTGGTCGCGTTGGTCGACAGGTTCCACAGATCGCGCACGCCGCTGCTGCCACTGGCCGGGGGCTGGCACCGGTCCTGCTCCCATGCGCCGTCCGACAGGGTGGCCAGGGGCACGCACCGCACAGCCACCGTGTTCACCACAGCGCCGGCCACGGTGCCGGAGCCATTGCGCACCACGCAGCCCGAGCCCTGGGGTGCCGTCTTGACGGCGACCGAATACCTCGCGCCATCCGCCAGCGGCTTGGTGAAGGTGAAGCTGCCATCGGCCGCCACGGTCAGGTCCTCCCCACTGCCGCTGCTCAGCAGCACAGGCTTGCCGATGGGCACGCCGCTCACCGTGCCGCCCAGGGCATAGGGTGTAGCGACGGGGTCGTCACCACCACCGCCGCCGCAGGCGGCGAGGCCCATGAGCGTGGCCGAGGCCATGATGGTCTTGAGCGCCTTGAGTGGCGCCATTCGTTGTGTCCAGTACATGCGATCTTCTCCTTGTTGTATGGTTCGCAGTGGTCGAGGATGGTCAGGCCGCACACGGTGATCGCGGACTGCCTGCCCGGAATTATTCTCGCCGTGGACCATCCGGTTGCGCCGCTTTTTTTGCAGGCCGAACGTGACGCCTGTCACCCAAAGGCAGGGGGAGCCTTGCGCACCCTGGTGCGTTTGAAAAGCGCGTTCAACAGCCCGCAATCCAGGCAGCGCAGGAATGGCCCGCTGCACGGCGCGGGTCACTACCCCTTGCTCGACCTGGTGGCACTGGATGCACGGCCACGCGCAGCCTTCTTGACCGGCACGCTTTGCCCGTACTCGGTCCACCAGTCCATGAGGGCCTTCATCGTCGGCCCCAGTCCGCGGGCCTTTTGCGTCATCTCGTATTCAACGCGCGGCGGCACCTGCGCAAACACGGTGCGCGAGACCAAGCCGTCCGCCTCCAGCTCACGCAACTGCGCCGTCAGCATGTGCTGCGTGATGCCGGGGATGGCCTTGCGCAACTCGCCAAAGCGGTAGATCCGCTGGTTGAGCAGCCACATGATTTCCAGCTTCCACTTGCCCGAAAGCAGGGCAAATGCGCGGCGCATTTCCTCGTGCATGTTGATCTCGGCATCTTCATTGGTATGGTTTTTCATACTAAGCACCATTTTTTCATCCTACTTGTCAATATTCATCTTAGACGACATCCTTGCTGCATGTCGAACTTCAATGCTGATCAGCAAAACACCATGGCCACCACCTACCTCTACTGGATCTCCACCGCGCTGCTTTCGCTGCTGTACTTCGCCTCTGCTGCCATGTATATCGCCAAGGGTGAGTTCGTTCGCAAGGCGCAGGCAGAACTGGGGTACTCAGCACCGCTCCTTGTGCCTTTCATGATCGCCATCAAGTTGCTCGGTCCCATTGCGATCCTGTGGCACTTCAACGTGGCGCTCAGCGACCTCGCGTATGCCGGCATCTTCTACCACCTGGTCCTGTCCGGCCTGGCACACCTGGGGGTTCGCAAGCCCAAGGGCGCCATTCCCGCAGCAGTCGGGCTGGTTCTGCTGGCGGCCTCCTTCTCCACCCAAAACGCCGCCCGCGCACTGCCCTCGCCCCATGCGCCTGCGACCGCAGTGGTCCAGGCACCCCTGAACTACGCCGCGCGCTGACCGGCGCAACCACACCACTACCCCCAATCGACTGGAGAAACGAATGAGCCAATTTCACGCCAAGGTCTCGGAGCAGCCTTTTGCAGCGAAGAAGTACCTCGACATTCACGGCCACAGGATGGCCTACATCGACGAAGGCGAGGGGCCGTCCATCGTCTTCCAGCACGGCAACCCAGCGTCTTCCTACCTCTGGCGCAATGTGATGCGGCACCTCAAGGGACATGGGCGCTTGATCGCCGCTGATTTCATGGGCATGGGCGATTCCGAGAAGCTCGATCCGGCGCTGGGCGTGTCCCGCTACGGCTTCAACGAGCAGCGCAAGTACCTGCACGGCCTGTGGGATGCGCTGGACCTGGGCAACGAGGTGATCCTGGTCCTGCATGACACGGGTTCGATGTTCGGCTTTGACTGGGCGAATCAGCACCGCAACCGCGTTCAGGGCATTGCCTACATGGAATCCATCGTCGCCCCGCTGCTCGTCTCCGACTTCCCCGGCCATGTGCAGGCGCAGCTCAGGCAAATGACGCCTGAAGGACTGGAAGCCAGTTTGCAGGGGCTGGATTTCCTCGAAGGTTTTCTGCTCGGTGCGCGTGAATTCTCCGACGTGGAAAAGGCGCAATACCGCGCGCCCTTCCTCCAACCCGGAGAGGACCGCAGGCCCATGATCTCGTTCGATTTGCCGATCGAGGGTCAGCCCGCGCACACCGTGCAGATCGCCGAGGACTATTCGCGCTGGCTGGGCCAGAGCGATGTCCCCAAGCTGCTCATCCGGGCCGAGCCCGGCTACCTGCTGACCAACCGCCTGTACGGCATCGCGAAGACCTGGCCCCACCAGATCGAAGTCACGGTGAAGGGCAGCCACTACCTCCAGGAGACCACGCCCGATGAAGTGGGCGCGGCGATCGCCGGCTTCGTGCGCGGCCTGCGCAGCCAGGCGCAGGTGACCCACGGTTTGCCGCCGCGCAGCCGCCTGGCTTAGCGCGAGGCGGTGTCGGGCCAAGGGGCCCGTCTCCCGCAGGCCGATCAGCGCTTACAGGCGTGAGCCCATTCAAGGCAAGCTTGCCATCCATCCCCCCAAAGACAGATAATGCAACTCATTCTCATTGATTTTCAGTGAAATCTCCTCTTCTCATTCGTCGTGAGCACTACGGACTACATTTCCCCACCCACCGTCGAGCACCTGTACCTCGACCATCACCACTGGCTTCAAGGCTGGTTGCGGCGCCGGCTGGACAACACCGCCGAGGCCGCCGACCTGGCCCACGACACCTTTGTCCGGCTGATCCGCTCGCCGCAGCGCTTCGATAGCCAGCCGCAGGCGCGCGCCTATCTGCGCGTGGTTGCCAAAGGCCTATGCGTGGATCTCTGGCGGCACAGGGTGGTCGAGCGTGCCTGGCTGGACACGCTGGCGGTGCTGCCCGAAGCCCTGGCGCCCTCCGCCGAAGAGCAGTACACCGTGCTGCAGGCCCTGCGGGAAATCGACACCATGCTGCGCAACCTGCCACCCAAGGCCGGCCGGGCGTTCGTGCTGTCTGCTGCCTGCGGCATGACGCACCAGGAGATCGCCAGCGAGCTGGGTGTCAGCTCGCGCACGGTGGGCACCTACATCACCCAGGCCATGCTCCACTGCATGCGGCTGGAGGCGGGCCACCCGGCCACGCACGGCAACGCCGCCCCATGAGCGCCACGCCCCCTGCCCTGCACGCCCCTACCCACGAGGCCATGGAGCAGGCAGCCACCTGGTTTTCGCTGCTCCAGTCGGGCACCGCCACCGATGCAGACCACGCCCGCTGGCAGGCATGGCTTGCCAGTGGCGGCGAAAGCCAGGCCGCCTGGGCGGTGGTGGAGCGCGTCAGCCAGCGCTTTTCGCCCCTGCAGTCCGTGCCTTCGCCGCGGCTTGCGGCCGACGCACTGCAGTCCGCCAACCAACGGCTGGCCAAGCGCCGCTCGCTGGTGCTGGGGGTGGCGGCCATGGCGGGCAGCGGTGTGTTCGGCTGGGCACTGTGGCAGCACGCGGGCACGGCCGGGCCACTTGTCGCCTGGGGCGCCGACCACCGCACCGCCACCGGCGAACGGCGCAAGCTCACCCTGGCCGATGGCACCCAGGTATGGCTCGCCAGCGCCAGCGCCATCGACGAGGATTACCGCGCCGACCTGCGCCGCCTGCGCCTGCGCAGCGGCGAAGTCCTGGTTCAGACAGCCCCGGACCGCGCTCGCCCCTTCGTCGTCGACACTGCCCACGGGCGCATGCAGGCCCTGGGTACCCGGTTCAACGTGCGGCTGGATGGCGATGGCGCTACCCAGCTGGCCGTGTATGAAGGTGCGGTGCAAGTCACCCTGGCAGGCACCAGCACCAGTGCCAGCCACGTCATCCAGGCGGGGCACCAGGTCCGCTTCACTGCACACCAAATGCAGACGCAGACGCCGGCAGACCCGGCGCGCGAAGCCTGGTCGCGCGGCATTCTGCTGGCGCAGGACTTGCCCCTGTCCCGGGTGGTGCAGGAGCTGGGCCGCTATCGGCGCGGCCATATCGCCGTAGCACCCGATGTGGCGCACCTCACCGTGCTGGGCAGCTACCCGCTCGATGACTTCGAGGGCACGCTGGACATGCTCCAGCAGGCGCTGCCCATCCAGGTGCGCCAGCCACTGCCCTGGTGGACCACCATCGAGGCCCGCACCCGCTGACCGGCGGTGCCAGCCGAACGCCCTGGCGCAGGGCGGTGGCCGGTGGCCCTGGATCTTTTTTTGCCCCCTGCTTCCACTTTTTTGCCTCTCGTCCGGTTTACCTGCTGAGGACACACAAGCCCCCTTGTGCACAGCGCGCTCCCTGGCGCCGCAGCACGGGTGGCTGGTCCGCCGCCAGAACCCAACCGACCAAGCAAGAGGTAAACCACATGTCTCGTCACGCACCGCTGCGGCCCACCCCTGCGCGCAGCAGCCAGCTCCCCATTGCCGTGCGCCCCACAGCCCTTGCCGCCCACCTGCTGCTGGCAGGGGGCATTGCCGTGGGCGGCTGGGCAGGCACAGCCCAGGCGCAGCCGGCAGCGGCCAGCGCGACCCAGGCAACAACAATCACAGCCCCCCGCAGCTACAACATTCCCGCAGGGCCGCTGAGCACGGTGCTCACGCGCTTCCTGTCCGAATCCGGCGTGCTGCTCACCGGCAGCACGGAGCTGGCCCAGGGCAAGCAAAGCCCCGGCGTGCAAGGCAGTGCGACGCCAGCTGCCGCGCTGGCCGCGCTGCTGGCCGGCACCGGTCTGCAGGCGGTGCCAGACCCCCAGGGGCGGTATGTTCTGCGGCTGGCACCCGTGAGCGAAAAGACCAGCGAGGCCACGCTGGCGCCGGTCAAGGTAACGGCTGAACGGGAGAGCACATACGCCACCGAAGGCACCGGCTCCTATACGACACCGGCCGTCACCATCGGCAAGTCCCCCCGCTCGCTCAAAGAGATTCCCCAGTCGGTGAGCGTGCTGACCCGCCAGCGCATCGACGACCAGAACCTGACACAGATAGAGAGCGCCCTGGACCAGATGACGGGCCTGCAGATCGACACCACCACCGGCCCGGCCGGTTCGGCCAACGTCATATCGCGCGGGTTCCTCGTCAACAACTACCAGGCAGACGGCGTACCGCAGACCTTCCTGGGCACCTCGTTCACCGGCGCGGATCTGGCCGTGTACGACCGCGTCGAGGTCATCCGCGGCGCGGCCGGGCTGCTGCAAGGTGCGGGCAATCCTTCGGCCACGGTGAACCTGGTGCGCAAGAAGCCCACGCCGGTGTTTTCCGCGTCCGCAACGGCCAGCGCCGGGTCGTGGAGCTTCTACCGTGGCGAGGCCGACATCGGCGGGCCCATCAACGCCTCGGGCTCGGTGCGCGCCCGCGTCGTGGCCGTGCAGGAGAACCGCGACTACCATGTGGATGTCATGGAATCCCGCAAATCCGTGCTGTACGGCGTGGTCGATGTCGACCTGGGCCCGGCCACGAAACTGACCCTGGGCGGGCAGCAACAAAAGGTCGATGCCGTCCCCTGGATTTTCGGGTTGCCGCGCTACAGCGACGGGAGCAGCCTGGGGCTTCCCCGCTCCACCTACCTGGCCCCCGCCTGGAACCGCTGGTCGCAAGACATCCGCGAAGTGTTCTTCAACCTGGACCACCAACTGGAGAGCGGCTGGAAGCTGAACCTGGGCTTCAACAGCTCGCCGCAGGAACAGGATTTCAAGCGCAGCATCACGCGCGGCACCGACACCAATTTTGGCGTCAACCCTGCGACGCGTGCGGCCTCGGTCTACACAGGCCTGCGCTGGCAATCCGAGGCCGACCGCCGCAACCTGGATGCCAACGCAACGGGACAGGTGACGCTGTTTGACCGCCAGCACGATCTCACCGTCGGCGTGAACGCGCAGGACTACGACTCCCGATCGCGCCAGTCGGCCTTCTTCCCCGCCGTGGCCATCCCGGACGTGTTCAGCTTCAACCCGAATTCCATCGCAGAGCCCGCCGAAGGGCCGTTCACCTCCGGCACCACCTTGCGCACGCGCCAGCATGGCGTGTACGGCAGCGGCCGCTTCGCGGTGAGCGAGCCCCTGAAACTGATCCTCGGCGCACGCCTGAACTGGTACACCACCCAGACGGACAACCAGAACCTGGTGAGCGGCAGCACCGCCATCGGCCGCAAGGTGCGCTACGCGCGTGAGCTCACCCCCTATGCCGGCCTGGTGTACGAGCTGGACAAGACCCATTCGCTGTACGCCAGCTACTCCGACATCTTTTTGCCGCAATCCACCCAGTTCACCGCCACCGGCGCCGAACTCGACCCGGTGGTCGGCGCCAACTACGAAGCAGGCATCAAAGGCGCATACCTGGGCGGCGCACTGAACGCCTCCCTGGCGGTGTTTCGCATCGACCAGGAAAATCGGGCCCAGCAGGACCCGGCCGCCCCCTGCGCCTCAGCCGCAGTGGCCAACCAGTGCTACCGGGCCGAAGGCAAGGTGCGCAGCCAGGGCATCGAGGCCGAAGTGACGGGCCGGGTGCTGCCCCAGCTGGATGTGTTCGCAGGCTACACCCTCAACACCACGAAGTACCTCAAGGACAGTGCCAACCAGGGGCTCGCGTTTCGCCCGCAGACGCCAAGGCATTTGGTCAAGCTGTGGGCGCAGTACCGCATGCCCTGGGACGGCGGGCGCTGGTCGCTCGGTGGCGGAATCAACGCGCAAAGCAGCTACTACGCATTGAACGGCGCGGTGCGCTCGGAGCAGCGCGCATACGCGGTCGCCGCCATGCGCGTCGGCTACCAGATCAGCAAGCAGGCCCAGCTGGTGCTGAGCGTCAACAACCTGTTCGACAAGGTCTACTACTCGGGCATCCGCGGCGTGGATTTCGGCAACGTATATGGCGAGCCGCGCAATGTCATGCTGACGGCAACGGCCAGCTTCTGATCCTGCGCGCGGCATCTGCGCTTGCACCCAGGGCCCACACCCGGGTGCAGGCCCATAGAGCAGTTAGCGCGTCAGCACGACAATCTTGCCCCGCGCCTCGTTGGCTTGCATCACGCGGTGGGCCTCAGCGATCTGGTCGATGCTGAACACACGCCCAATCGACACCGGCAGCGTGCCGGCGGCCACGCCATCAAGAAGCAACGCGCCCACCTCAACCCTCGCGTGCGCTACATCGTCGACGGCTGGTGGCCTGCGCTGCGCAAGGGCGATTCAACT
Source organism: Acidovorax sp. LjRoot66 (assembly GCF_964253305.1). Taxonomy (NCBI): domain Bacteria; kingdom Pseudomonadati; phylum Pseudomonadota; class Betaproteobacteria; order Burkholderiales; family Comamonadaceae; genus Acidovorax; species Acidovorax sp. LjRoot66. Next base: position 3,225,251 of record NZ_CAXUQU020000001.1, on the reverse strand, counting down.
GATTCGCGTGCACGGGGGGGTCTGGCTCCCCGTACCGAAGCCTGCGCTCAGTCTGGCTTGAAGCCAGAGGCCTTCACCGGCTGCTCCCAGCGTTTGAGCTGCTCGGCTTGCAGCTTCTTGAGCCCCGCTGAATCCAGGTAGTCGGGCACCAGCCCCAGCGCGGCAATCCTGTCCCGCGCATCCGGGGCGCGAAGCGCCTCGGCGACGGCCCGTTCGATGCGCTGCACGACTGCCGGCTGCATCCCTGCAGGGCCGTACAGACCGAAGTACCCATCCGCAGTCATGTTGATCCCCGCTTCCTTCAAGGTGGGCACGTCGGGCAAGGCGCTGGAGCGCTGTTGTCCAGACACCGCGACAATCCGCACCCTGCCCGCCTTGTGGTGCTCCAAGGTTTCAGAAGCTGTGTCCACCATCATGGGCAGCAGCCCGGCCACCAGGTCTTGCGCCGCGGGTGCGCCCCCTTTGTAGGGTATGTGGGTGAGATCGACGCCAGTGGTCTGCGAAAGCAGCACCCCCGTAAAGTGGCCCAGTGTGCCGGCGCCCGAGGTGGCAAAGTTCGCCTTGTCGGGGTTAGCTTTCATCCACGCCAACACATGTTTGATATCGCGTTGGGGGCCTGCAGGGCCAATGGTGAGCGCAAAGTCGAAGCTCGCGGCACGCGCGATCGGCGTGAAGTCCTTCACGGCATCGTACGGCAGATTGGGATAAAGCCAGGGAGCCACCACCAGCGTGCCACTGGTGGCCATGACCAGGGTCTGCCCATCCGGCGGCAGTCGCTTGAGCTCCGCCATCGACACCCGGCCCGATGCGCCCGGCTTGTTCTCGACCACGACGTTTTGCCCCAGCGAAGCGCGCAGCTTGTCGGCCAGAATTCTCGTCAGTTGGTCGGATGAGCCACCGGGCGCAAACCCGACAATGAGCTTCAGTGTGCGGTCTTGCCCAGATGCGGGCAAACCCAGTGAGAGTGCCGAGGCTGCGGCTGCTGCGGAAAAGATTCGTCGCTTCATGGTGGGTGTCTCCTGGCTTGTTGCGCTGTTGCAGTTGATGGGGCGGGAATTCCGGTGCGTTGAGGAGACGCCGTGGCGTCGTCGATCAGGACAGATTTGCCAGCAAGGGTGATGCGCCTTGGCAGCCCACGCTAAAAGCCAACGGCCTGTCCGTCCCGACGCGAGTCGGATGCCGCGATGTACCCATGCTCTGCCTTGTAGATCAGCTGGGCCGATCCGAAGTCCAGGCTTTGGCGCTGCGCGACAGTGACCTCGTGTCCGCGGGCGCGCAGCGACTCCGGCACATCGCCAGGCACATGCGATTCCAGCGTGACCGTGGGGCCTGGCTCCACGCGAAACCGCGGAGCATCGCTCATGGCTTGCGGGTTTTGCCCGAAGCTGGCGAGCCGCGTCACCATCTGCACATGCCCTTGTGCCTGCATCGAGCCGCCCATGACGCCCATGGCCATCACGGGTGCGCCATAGCGCGTGATGAAACCCGGGATGATGGTGTGCAATGGCCGCTTGCCTGGAGCGACGATATTCGGATGGCCCGGGACCAGGCTGAAGTCTTCGCCGCGATTGTGCAGACTGATGCCGGTGCCTGGAACGACCACGCCGGAGCCAAAGCCGTGGTAGTTCGACTGGATGTAAGAGACCATGGTGCCTGCCGCATCCGCTGACGCAAGATAGACCGTGCCGCCGGTCTTTGGCATGCCGGGGCCTGGATCGGCCGCGCGCTTCATGTCGATGCGCTTCGCGCGCTCTGCCAGATACGCAGCGTCGAGCAAGTGCGCAGCAGAGACGGGCGACATGGCTGGGGCATCGGCAACGTACTTGTTGAGGTCGGCGAAGGCCAGCTTCATCGCCTCCAGGCCAACGTGGTAGTAGTCGGCGCTGTCTACTCCCATCCCTGCCAGGTCGAAGTGGTCCAGCATTCCCAAAGCCATCAGTGCCGCGATCCCTTGGCCATTGGGCGGAATCTCGTGCACCGTATAGCCCCGAAACGACTGCGCAATGGGCTCGACCCATTCGGCCCGGTGCGCCGCAAGGTCGGTTGCGCGCAGTGCACCGCCGCACTGCCTGGCAAACGCTTCGATCTTCTCGGCAAGCTCGCCCCGGTAGAAACTCTCGCCGCCGCTCTCGGCAATTTGCTCCAGCGTCCTGGCTTGTGCCGGAAAGCGCCAAAGCTCACCGGCGCGGGGAGCGCGCCCATCCACCGTGAACGCGTCGCGAAATCCCGGTTGGTCGATGAGCCGTGGAACCTGGTTGGCCCACTGCCTCGCAATTTGCGGCGACACCATGAAGCCTTCTTGCGCGTACCGAATGGCCGGTTCGAACAGGCGCGCAAAGGGCAGCTTGCCAAAGCGATCCGACAGCGCCTTCCAACCCGCCACCTGGCCCGGCACGGTCACCGAACCCCAGCCCTTCTCCGGCATCTTGTCATGCCCGTCGAAATACTGCGGCGTCCAGAGCGAGGGCGCGCCTCCGCTGGAGTTCAAACCATGCAACCTGCCTTCATGCCACACCAGCACGAACATGTCGCCGCCTATGCCGTTCATGACGGGTTCGACCACCGTCAGCGCAATCGCGCAGGCAAGCGCGCTATCGATGGCGTTGCCCCCCTGGTACAGCATACTCAGACCGGCCTGTGCCGCCAAAGGCTGGCTGGCGCTCACGGCATTGGCCGCGAGCAGTGGCATCTTTTGCGAGGTATAGGGGAACGACCAGTCAAGGGGCTGCATGCCCCAAAGTATATTCGTGTATCCAATCTAAGTGAATAGCCAGCATGCTTACACCCTTTTCCAGCCCCGCCACGGCCGAGGAAGAAGCCTATCGCTTCCTTCTTGACGGAATCCGCATGGGCCAGCTCAAGGCGGGCGACCGCTTGGTGCCCGAGGAGATTGCGTCGCAACTGGGGATGAGCCGCATGCCGGTGCGCGAGGCGTTCCGGCGCCTTGCAACGCAAGAACTGCTGACCATCCGCCCCAACCGCGGTGCGGTGGTGCGCGGCCTGAACCACCAGGAGGCGATCGAGGTGTTCGAAATGCGTGCGGTGCTCGAAGGTCTGGCAGCAACCGCCGCGCTGGACCGGATCGGCCCTGCAGACATCGATGAACTGGAGCGACGGCTGGACGCCATGGACCGGTGCGCAGAAGATCTTTCCGCGTGGGTCACCGAGCACCGTGACTTCCATTTGTACCTGTGCGGCTTGAGCGCCCGTCCGCGGCTGGTGGCGCAGATTGCGGCGCTGCACGTGTGCATCGAGCCCCATATGCGGTTGTGGCTGCAGTCAACCTACAAGCCCAGGCCGAGCCGCGAGGAGCACGGCTTCATCATCGACGCGCTGCGCCGCAAGCGCCCGGAATTGATCGAAGCAGTGGTCCGCGAACACGTCAGCAGCACGCTGGTAACGCTCGCGAAACTCATGCGTACTTAACCCGTGCTGGTGTTGAATTGGATACAGTCTTACGTTTTTCGCCCTGACTGTAAGCATGTGGAGACGCTCGCAATGCCGCACGGACCGCAGACGAGGCTCGCACGAAGGGGCCGTGTGAAATCAACACCGCCGTGCTGCAGGGCTGGCCTGCAGCCAAGGTAGGAGCCGAAGGGCTGAATGCGCGGGACGTGCGCCCTCCCCTGCGTATTTCGGTCGCTGCCGGACAATGGGGACGAACTGAGTTGGACAGCTGGAATGGCCGGAGCTGGACACTCAGTTCGGCTCTCGTGGTCATTTCCAGATCGCGGACGTGAGCATCTGTGCAGCTTTGTCCAGTCGCCTTCTTGGGTGATATGGGCGCTGGAGCCACCAGCTAAACTTCGGCTATCGGCCAGAAGCGGCCGGCCACCGCAAATGAAAGCGGACGCTCAACGTTTGACATGAGGGGTTACGCCTGCAGTCGCTCAGCAAGGACTCGCCAAGCCACGAAAACTGACAGCGCAGCCCAAGGCCACCAGGCGAGCCACCAGTTCTGAATTAGAACGCTTGATTCAATGACTTGCGCATCATCGATTTTTAAGCTGATTGGAAATGATCGGAGAGTGGCTTTGCCCCAAGAAACTTCGGCCGAATGCTCGCTGTTCTGAAACTTAAACCCCTCACTATGCGAGGCCGAAATCTTAAAGACGCCGCCAGTTTTTAAGATGGGTTGGTCTTCCACAAAGACGTCTATTGATGCCGTCGTCCACGCGTATCTTGGAACGAGTCTCGCCGTTACTGAAACGACTCTGCCGTTCCAAGACGCGTGACAGGCGCTTTGCGGCGATGGCATGTGCAGGCCTAACTTGATGTATCCCGCAAAACCTGCGGGATAAACTGGACCGTGCGGGATATTGTGGACATTGATTCCTCCAGGAAGTGGCTTGCAGCGTGGGCTAGCGGTCAGTGCGCTGTAAAACCACGGGTTCAAAATTACCGCCTAACCCAGCAAGCGTTGAGTCAGCACACTATAGGGTACCAGTAGGCGGGCACCGAAGCGCGGCTACGGGCCCTTCGCTGCCGCTGCTACGATGGCTGCCATCGGCTAGGAGCAGTCGGTCGCCGCTGGCGAAAGCGGAATCCCAACGTTTGACATGAGCGGGAGCAACCGGCTTGCCGGTTGATCTCCGCTCCATGGAAGGGTTGGGCGTCATGCTTACGCGGCCAGTGCTTCAAGCTCTCGGCGAAGCAGGGTTGCACGCCCGACATGGACGAGACCATGCGCCGCGAAAGCCCTGGCTTCTTCCGCCTTGTTCTCGCTTTTGCGCAGACGGGCAAGTGCAAGAGCCAATCGAACCTCGGTTGAACCAAAACCCGCACTGTCATACGCACCGGCCGAGAAGTCGGCAGCCAAAACTGCATTGAACCCTGAGTTAGGGCCGGAAGCTCGCTGAAGAAGCTCGTTTCCTCTGCGGCGATACACCACTACTGCTTCTTGTACCGCCAACAGCATGCTCTCCTCGGTGAGTTCGTGTTTCCACCATTGGTCGGTTCCCGTCTCGGAGAGACGACGCCGGAACTCACAAAGCTCTTCTGTGATCTTCTTCGGATCTGGTGTGTTTCCTTGTACGTCCGGTATTGCAAGAGGGTGGATGGCGAGATTGATGGCAAATGCCCCACCGTCCCTTGCGCCCTGGACATTTAGAACCTGCACCCAGGAACTGCTTACTCGACGGAATGTTCTGCCAGAACCTGAAAAACCGTCCTCCTTCAGCACTGGTGCCAAGACAGCGCGTATTGCGGTTTCAAGACGAGGGGAAGTGGTTTCGCTCATGACGCCCAACGTGATGTATGCCGCAAACGCTGCGGGATAAACTGGACCGTGCGGGATATTCTGGACACTGATTTCTCCTGGAAGTGGCTTGCAGCATGGGTTTGCAGGCGATTGCCTGTGTAAAAATCCAGGTATAAAAATTCCGCGAAACCCGGCAGGCATCAACAATGGAAACTATAGCTCGCTACCAAGCGGGCACCGCGCACTCAGACAGAACGTTTTTGGCTGTCAGGCAGCGGATGGCGTATGAAGGGCAGCTTTGCGGTTGTGTTGTCGAACGTCGGCTCAGGGCCCAAAGCTGCCCTTCGCTCTTGCCCACAGCAGTCGCTTGATGTGTGAATTCAAGGGAGCGTGGGTGGATAGCATGCCCCGTTCTAATTCTTGAGGAGAAGTCACAAGATGAATTCATTGATACGTTCAAGACCTGACCTGAACACATGAAGCCTTGACCTATGATTTACCGCGCGTTGGTAGTGACCGGGGTTCTACTCATCGGGGTTCTGCTACTTGTGATTGGAGTGGTAGTCATGGTCTCCGACATTGATCCGCTATTGCTGTGCTTTAGACAGTGCCGAGCACTCGAAGGCTGGCGTGTTCTCGTCGGTCAAACGATATTTCGTTATGTGACCGGACTTGGCTACGCAGGACTGGGAATATTGTTCCTACTGCTGCCACGCACCAAGAGTTCAGGGGATGCTGGAAAGCCTGACCGGTGACCACGCTATTAGGCTCCAGCAGGCATTTATTCTTCACGCCGCTCGCGTGTTTTTTCTCCAGCGGCAACGGCAGCTGTTGGCCGATAGCGGAAGTCTAGCCCACCGCCCCAATTGTTCCTCCGCGATGGTCTAGCCTGCCATCTGCCCTATGACCACAGTGCCGAACTCGGTGGCAACGGTGCCGAACCGGATGTCCAGGAGAGCCGAAATACGCAGCGGCGCTTGCCAATAGCCGAGCTATTGGCTGCACACCGCGCCTTGCATCCCATCCCGAAAAGGGACTTGCGCGGCTTCAAAAAGACCTTGAACAGGCTCTAAGGCCCTTCAGCCAATCGATTCAACTTGGCGGTACTGCTGATACGCCTGGCCAAAGCGATTGGCCAGGAAGTCCGGGAGGGCCACTTGCTCCTGGCGAATGAACCCGCGCTGGGGCAGCTTATGCTCCCGAAACAGGTCCAGGGCCGCACAGATCCCCGCAGCGGTTGTGATCTGGATGGCGGACAACGGGTACGCACCATCTCGCTCGGCAAAGATCTTGCGCGCAAATACCTCCTGCACCAGCGAGCCGTTTTTGGTGCCTGAGACGGTGACGAACACCAGCACCACGTCCTGCATGGTGGCGGGCATGCTGCGCCGAAGAACGGTCTTGAGCGTGTCCTGGTCGCTCTTGAGTTGCAGCTCGTCCAGCAGAAATTGCATCAACGCGCGATGCCCTGGGTAGCGCACCGTCTTGTAGTCGAGGTTGCGCAGCTTTCCGTCCCACGTCTCGCACAAGGTTCCCAGGCCACCCGATGTGTTGAAGGCTTCGTACTCCACCCCGTCCAGCGAAAAGTGCTCCAGCCCCTCCAGCGGCAGGGCCGAGATCACCCGACCGTCGTGTATCGCCTCGCACGGATGGCAGTACTCATTGATCAGGCCATCCACGCTCCACGTCAGGTTGTACTTGAGCGCATTCGTGGGAAACGCCGGCAGCGCGCCCACCCGCATCTTCACGTCGTGCAGAGCCTCAAAGCCGCTGGCAAGGTGGTGCGCCACTATGCCGATGAAGCCGGGGGCAAGGCCGCACTGGGGCATGAACGCAGTTTCAGCGTCCTGTGCGAGGCGCTTGATTTCCTGGGTTGCAGCCACGTCCTCCGTCAGATCGAAGTAGTGGCAACGGGCGCGCAAGGCCGCCTGGGCAGCAGAAATCGCCAGGTGGTACGGGAGCGCATTGACCACTGCGGCGTGTCCGTCCAGGGCATTCGTGAGTTCTTCGGCACTTGATGTATCGATGCACGTTGTCCGGATGCCCTTTTGGGCCAACCGATCCAGTGCTGCCTGGTCGCGGTCGAAGACCGTCAACGCAAAGTCGCCACTGGCGTGCAGCAGTTGGGCAATGGTCTGGCCGATGTGGCCTGCGCCGAGAAGAGCTACTTTCATGCGAATTTCCTTCAGAACGGGACTGGGGTATGGAGACCCACCCAGTGTTCCGAAACCCGATGACGAAAAAAAGCATGAGTTCGACGAAATGGCAAAGATTTTCGCCGCAATGGCAGACAATGCTGCCGAATCGTCACCTTGTCATTCTTATCTAGCTTCGTCCTTCACCATGAACGCGCCGACCAACCTTCCCGAAACACTGCTTCGCGACAAGTTCGATCGGGAGCTGATTGCGCTGCTGCAGGCCAACGCGCGCGAGAGCACTGCCAACCTGGCCCGCAGGCTCGGCGTGGCCAGAACAACGGTTGTGGCACGCCTTGCAAAACTCGAGGCCAACGGCCTCATCGGCGGCTACTCCGTGCGCCTTGGCGGCGAAGCCGTCGCACGGGGCGTGCAGGCATTTGTAGGGATCGTGGTGCAGCCCAAGGCCGGCAGGGAAGTCATCCGGGAGCTGACGAGGTTTCCCGAGTTGCTGCAGCTCGCGTCGGTCAGCGGCGAGTTTGACTATATGGCCACCCTTCGGGCAGACAACACGGCGCGGCTTGACGTGTTGCTGGATCAGATTGGGGAGATCGAGGGAGTCACCAGGACCAACACCTCGGTCATTCTCGCCCTTCGCATCGACAGAGGGGGCTAGGGCCATGCCTGGAGCGAGGCTCGCCGGTGGTGGAGATTGGCACGGGGCCAGCGCCCGTCGGCAGGGGAATTGAACGCGCATGCGCATGGCCCAAGCCGGGTGGCGCAGACAATCACGGCATGTCCCCTCACTTCAAAATTCTCTACCTGTTCGTCTCCCCCCACGGCTGGCTGACCGAGGTCAAACGGCTGCACCTGGCCGCCGATGCGCCGAAGGATCAGGTTTACCAGTGGGCGTGGATCAGCACGGCCCAAGTAATACCGCTGCGCTTTGTCAGCATGGCCGCTACCCAGCCCCGACAGCAGCGCGAGTTTGAAGAAGCCAGCCTGTGGTTCGACACCAGGCGGGGCGCGCTGGCCTGGCATGGCGGCGCTACGGTGGCGCTGGAAGTTCAGGCCGACAATGCATTGCCGTCGCCGCAAGAGCAGCAGCTGCAAGCGCATTTCAGCATGGCTTGACTGCCCGCGCTGGCGCTTGATACGGATTTGCATGCAATCGGATAACTAGGCGGGGGGCCGCAGACAGTGCTTCAGCACGGCAAGGCGACTCAACGACGTTATACGGTTGAAGGCAAATTCGTATGATGCGATTCGGTGATCTGGGTGCCGTTGCACGGACTCGTCATGCCCAAGGGCGACGGGCTGATCGAGAGCGCCTTGGGCAGGTTCGTGAAGATGTCGCCGCTGTTGGCGCCCCGGGCAGATGGAGCGAGGCGCCGCGCAAGGGCTGATTGCACAACACCGCTTCGCCGCCTGCGTATTCCAGGCCATCTGAACAGCAAGACCAGCGGTGATGCCCAAATGCAGCCCGCGTCGTTGGCCTGTGTGGGCCCGCCTAAGGCGTCAGGACCCCCGCCACATCGGGCCCAGCCGACCTGGACAACCGAATCCTCACACGCTGAAGGCCTCGTGGCGCGATGCCGAAGCTCGCCGCAAAGCTGCGACTCAGATGAGCGCTGTCAGAAAAACCCGACGCATATGCAGCCTCGGTCAGAGTGGCTCCCTCGGCGAGACACCGAAGGGCTTTTTGAAGCCTGAGCCATCGTACATAGGGTCGAAAAGGCAAACCATGCACCTGCGTGAACCAGTGCAGAAAGCGCCCCTCCGACAATCCAAGTACCTGCGCAGCATCGCACGCGCGCAGTGGTTGGTCCAGCTTTGCGCTGAGCCATTCGGCCAGTGCTTGTTCGCGAGTTCCTGCCAAAGGTGGATCGTTGGAATCGTCTGCTTTTGCGTGAATCCATTGCTGCAGGCAAGTTTCCAGTTGCTGCACCTGACCTAGAGCTAACTCGCAAACGTTTCCGCCTGAAATCGCACGCCAGCCACGCGCAATCGGCATCGCTGGATCGAGGAACAACAGCCGAACCGGTTCGGCGGATTGCATGCAGTGAGACGCACCGGCGTCCACCACATGGCCCATGCCTCGTACTTTGTACTCTCCAGCACTCAACTCAAAAGCAGTGGACGGTGACCAGGCGATCTGAATCAGATGATGGCTGTGCGGCCTGTTTTGCTGAACAGGCCCCAAGTAGGTACCCCACCCACGGCCGAGGCACAGCAAGGGCACGCCGGCCTGCTCTGGGACCTTGGCGTTGTCGCCAGCATCAGCGAATTCCTCTTGGGGGTGAACGGACATGCCCTGGGGATCGTGGGCGGCGGTAGCCGGTTTGTTCAAGACTTGGGCGGGTTGCACTGATCCAATCCTTCCTCATGACTGACATTCATCATGCCCCAGCAGTGCCCAGGTTCAGGTCAGCACGGCTGGCCTATCGGCATGAAATCGCGATGATGAAATCCGCATTGCTGGCCTGCGATGAAAAGGCTGCTTTGCGGCACGCGGTGCGTGCCCACATCCTGGGCCAACGTTACCTCATCCCCCATTTGACCAGCCATGCCTGGATGATGCGCATGGCATGGAAGCGGGGTGACAAGTTCGAATTATTGGGCCAACTGCGTCGGCTTCTGTTTGCCCTCCCGGCATGGCTCGTGGGCTGGGTTCCTGTCGGCAATCCTGGGCTGGCCAGCGTGAGCCCGCTTCGTCCCGTCCCCATGTCGCAAGACCTGGCGGTTTACTTTGTGAACGACAGCATCTGGCGACATGTTCTTCTAAGGCTTGGGCTGCTGGCCCTCGCCGCGCTGATGGCGTTCGCATCCACGCTTTTAAGCATCAATGCTTGAAGAAATACAGATTGATAGCTGAGGTAACCATGGATCGCAGAACCCTTATGACTACGCTGATCGCCGCAGGCGCGGCTTCTGCCGCCCCCTGGGCAAGCGCTCAGCCCAAGGACAAAGAAAATCGCCCTCGCCTGCAGCGTTTGCTGCCAGGAGCCAAGCAACGGCTGATCCGCGAAAAAGATGATCCGCCATTGCTTTGGGCTTGGAGCATGAACGCCGTGCTGAACGAAAGAAATGGCGTTAGCAACGATATTTATGCAGGCCGAGAAAAATCACCTCGACTCTATGAGGAATCTAGGGACGTGCTGCGGGAATGGTGGGGTGTCCATAACCGCGAAGACGCCCTGAAAGCCATTGATAACCTGAACAACATGAGGATGGGGCAGGCCAATTTTGAGAAAAACTGGGTTCCGCTGCTTGATAAATCCGAGGCCGAAGTGCGCAGCTTGCTGGACGATGAACTCTGGGTGTGCGGCCGCATGGTGCTGGATAACCGTGAGTTCTTGCGAGTGCATGGTGTCAAAGGCTGGGATTTGACCCGTGCCCAAGGCGTAATCTCCTTTGCCTGGTTGGCAGACTGGATCACGTTACCGGAGGCCCGCGAGCTGGCTCTCACTGCTGCCCAGCGTGCGCAGCAAGAATTCAATGGCTGGAGCAGCCTGGGCTTGAGCTACCTGCTGGGATTTGCCGCATGGAAACCAGAGGTGCAAGCCATCCGGGAACGGCAGAGCAGCGTGCAAAACCTTGTCCACAGTCCCGACAGCGTTTGGTCGCGCCGCCCATGGCGAACACCCCTGGCCGGCCTTGCCGGTCGAGCGGATTTTGAGGTTGCATGAACCGATCATTCGGCTCTGTCATCCGGACGTGGAATTTCTTGAGTTAAAGGATAACGCATGTTGCGTGTATTGGCTGGTGGGCTATTTTTGTTAATCTTGACAGTCGCTGCTGTCAAGTATTCTGATGGGGAAAAGAAGTTATTTGAACCGGCTGCAGGAACGATTTGGACAGAAGCGACGACCGGGATGCAATTTGTGTGGGTGCCAAGCGGGTGCTTCAACATGGGATCTGACAAGAGCAGGGATGATCAAAAGCCAGTTCATGAAGTTTGCTTGAAAGGCTTCTATCTCGGTAAATATGAAGTTACGCAAGCTGAGTATGAAAAGATAGTTGGCAAGAATCCATGCGCTGTGAAGTGCAATACTTATTTGGGGCCTGATCGAGCGGTAGTCAACCTTTATCGCGAAGATGCCGAACTTTTGGCTGAAAAATTTGAAGTACTCACTGCGAATCGATTCAGGCTACCGAGTGAATCTGAGTGGGAGTATGCCTGTTTGGCAGGTGGCAGGCACAAGGAGTATTGCGGCGATGGCGATTTCATGGAGTTGGCATGGATGGGGGGTTACACCTACGGTCCACAGCCTGTTGGCCGCAAAAAACCCAACGCCTGGGGACTGTTCGACATGATGGGCAATGCCAATGAGTACGTTCAGGATTGCTGGCATGGGAACTACGTCGGCGCACCCAACGATGGAAGTGCCTGGATTGACGGCGGCTACTGCCATGCCCGGATGTTCAGGGGGGGCGCAACTCGGTCGCACGATAGTACCAAGGCCACCTTTCGCATGTCCATCGAGAAGGACATGGACGCTCCCAATTTCATGGACAAAGGTGTTCGACTGGTCAAGATACCTTGAGCCAATGTCCACGCTAGTCAATTATCCATTTGCTTTTTTATGACGAACCATGCGCTCCACACGCGATCAATCCATCGGTTTTATTTGCGAGCATCGCTCATAATCCTTGTGATTGGTCTCGCAGCCTGCAAGCCAGCCAGACCAAAACAGCCGAAGCTGCCGGAAGTGACAAATAATATTGGAATTACTATGATCTCTTTGCCCAGTGGCACGTTCATGATGGGTGATAATGCGGAGTCGGCCAAGAAAACAGGACGGCCTGCAATACCGGCACATGCAGTTGATGTGCCCGCCTTTCAGATGGGAAAGACGGAAGTCACTGTCTTTCAATACAAGAAATTTCTTTCATCAATTGGACGGGAAGGCGAAAAGAAGCTAAATGACACTGGTTTTCTAAAACATAACAGTGTTAGTGATGATGCTCCGGTACGGTATATTGATGGCCAGGAGATAGACGATTTTATCGAATGGCTAAATCGTGTTGATGGGCCGGGGTATCGCTTGTCTACAGAGTCCGAGTGGGAATACGCCTGCCGAGCGGGCAATAGCACGGATATGTATTGCGGTGGAAATGATATTGATCCGATAGGCTGGCACAGGGAGAACAGCGGACAGAAGATCCACCCCGTTGCGAAGAAAAGGCCCAACGCTTTCGGGCTCTACGACATGTCAGGCAATGCAGAAGAATGGACGGCGGACTGCTGGCACCAAACGTATGAGGGTGCGCCAACTGATGGCAGCGCACGGGAGAAGGGTCCAAACGATCGAGCACAGGGGAGAGGGCTCAACAGGTGCAAATTCATCGTTGTACGCGGTGGTTCGGTCGAGCAGTGGCGTAACCGCGCAACAGCAACATACCGCGACTCAAGATTCCCTAGGGCTTGGCATCCTGAAACAGGATTTCGCCTCGCGCGAACGAACTGATCGGTTGAGCATTGGGGGCATGTACAGGGGGCGCCTGGGATCAAGACTGGCCCTTTGCGCGCCCTGGGCGAGCAAGACCCTGCCGGAAGGTGATGGCGAGGCTCTCACGTGGTCCTAGATCACTTGGCCGCGTATCACCACAGGCTACTCCAGGTACCCGTCCGCGACGCGCAGGCTGAAAAATCAGCCCATGCAAGGGAAGATCAAGGATGCTGGAGGTCGTCGCCTCGGATGGCTTGCAGTCTCCATGTCATTGTGTCAATGTCAGGGTTCGAGCGGCCATTGGAATTCTTGAAAATTTATGACTGATCCCAAAAAAATAGCCAGCCTGGAAAAAATCTATCAAGCAATGGATTCCGCTGAAATTGAACATCGGCTGGCACATGGTGAGCTGAGTCCAATAGCCCGCGAAGTTGCAAAATCGGAGTTGGAACGAAGGAGTGCTGCTTATGCCAGCGGTGTTGATTCCGAGGCGGCTAAGATTCCGAATACTTCAGACTCAGGTGTATTATTCCAACTTTCGCTTGCTGCTTTGATTATTTTTCTTGGCTATGCATTCCTGCGGATTGTAATGGGGTGGTCAAACGGCGTTTTCGTTGCTATCTTCGTTGTATTTGTTTTACCCTGTATCGCTGCAATGTTTGGAAAGTCCTTTCCGAGATTTGGTGGTTTAATCGGTGCAGCCATTATTGTTTATGGAGCATACTTCTATTTTTCCACCGAAATTAAAGGAGATCACCTAGAACGCGGGCTGACTCATGTTTTTTTGGCGGTGTACACCATGGGATACGTCATACTAGGTTCTTTTTTCTTGATGGGCGCATTTTTCAAAGGTACTGATGATGAGCTTGACGATAAATTGAATGAATACGTTGACGATATGACTGAAGCTGTTCGCAGATTGCATTAGAATTATGCAGCCCAAGAGAGTGATTTTATCAGACTAAATATTTAGCATATGGCTAGCATTAAACGATTTTTCTTTGTCGCATTCCTGATAATTGGTTTTATTGCGTTCATGCTAGCCAATTTTATTTTCATTGCCACGCCTGGAAACTTAAACGAACTCAAAGTTGTTACTGGACGTATTAAGCACGCATATTACCACCCGGGCAACCCTAGCACTGGCAATCCACTTCGTGGTGCGTACAGATCGGGCAGCCCGCCGCAAATATCTTTGACGGTTTTTGGTTCTGACATTACCTTCAAATTAGTCTATGAGCAGGACCGACTTGATAAAATAAATAACGCACCCAAGGATTCAATTGTCAAAGTGACCTATCAAGGTGCCGGCTTGCAAGGCAGTGTCTGGGGGTTAGAACTCAACGGAGTTGTAATTGAAAAACCAGAAGATCACTTGAAGCAAGACAGAAACCTTTATAAAGGACTGTATTACGTAGCAGGGTTATTTATTGCCATAGCAATCTTGCTATCAAAACTTACAAAATCACAACCACAAAATAGATCCGAGCACAATCATTCTATATCAGCTGGTGTCCACAAGAAATTGATGGTTGAAAATAATCCGCAACCGTTTAAGGGTGTATTGCACATCATAGGGCTTGTTGCTGGCGGATTGTGGGGAGCCATGTTCGTGCGCTGGTATTACCTCTATGTCGTACCAAAGACAGATTTGGGGGCTGGTGGTACGCTGTTTATGCTGATCACAATATTTCCTCTCATATTGGGTATTACGCTGGGCTACTTTTTCGTGATGGTTGGAGCCCGTCCAATTCCTTCTGTCGCACGGGTTCTGGCTGTCTTTACGCCGTTCTTAATTGCATTTTTTGGCTTTGTGCTGCCCATGCAAATCAGCTCTGCAAAATCTAAACAGTATGAAAAAAACGCCTTGGCCATCCGTTCGTCTGCTGAAAATCAGAATGCAGTTGCTGGAGGCGCACAACAATTCACGCCTAAGGAACTGGGGGAAATTTTTGCTTTGAAGATGCAAACTCCTCACGCCGCACCAGGTGTCATCCCGTCCATGCTCAGCGTGAGTCCAAGTGGTTCGGGTTTTCTCATTGGAAACCGATCAAATAAACCGATTAAGGTCCAAATCTCCCGTGTGCTGCCTGTAGCCGGTACCTGGGAGCATTGCGACATTGGATTTGAGGACACACCGGCACCCGCAATCTCATGGAGATATAGGGGAGAGATTCTACCCGGACATGGAAAAATTTATAACTTCGAGACTTGCGCAGAACGGTTTAAAAATGCAAGCATCGAATACGTTGTATTTGATAGCACGGATCAGGTTATTTTTAGATCTGAATCATCCTTTTACCGCCGATATCCATAGTTGCAAATTAAGGCTTGGCCTGACGCGCGAACCCAGTCTCAGAATCGTGCCAAGGGCAATAAAGGCTTGCTAGGCTTGATTGAAAAATACGATTGAGTTTGAGGCGGCTGCGTCAGTTGCTCCATCCGATCAAGCGCTTCGGATCACCGAAAAAGGGGGATCTATGCGGATACTTTGTTGCGGGCGTGCATGAATTCGGGGAGAGGTCTCAAACGATGCGAATTCCTCGCCGTGCGTGGTGGTCGGGTGGACTGGAGAGCGGGCTCTGCCAGCGTCCAAAGTCGCGACTTCAAAGCAGCGCAAATCAGACATGCCGAAACAGGATTTCGCCTCGCGAAGACGAACTGATTGGCCAGGCACCGGGTGCTTGGGGCAAGGGCACCCAGGTGGATCCCTGGCCTGCTCCCGGATGGTCTGCACCACCGGGCTGCGTATCGCCACAAGGTACTTCGGGTACCTGCCCTCGACGCGCAAGGAGAAAAATCACGCAGTGCAAGGGGCGATCGAGGATGCTTGGGTTCGTCGCACCAGAAGCGTTCATGATCCCTGTCGTTGTGTCCCTGTCGGGGCTTGAGCGGCCATTGAAATTCTTAAAATAATCATGACTGACCCCAAAAAAATAGCCAGCCTGCAGAAACTGTACAAGGCAATGGATTCCGCAGAGATTGAATACCGACTGGCGCATGGCGAGCTCAGCTCGATAGCCCGCGAAGTCGCAAAATCCGAATTGCTGCAGAGAAGTTCTTCAGACGCCAGAATGGTTGATGGCGACTCGGGTGAAAGTGAACGAATTCCTCTTTCGAGGGCTATTTTTCAAATGACGCTGGCCGCCATTATTCTCCTGATGATTTTTGCATTTCTTCATTATGTACTGGGTTTCTCGAAAGCATTTTTCGCCTTTATGGCAATTGTCGTTGTGATACCCTGCTGTGGAGCCATGTTTGGAAAGGCATTTCCGGTGCCCGGTGTCGTGATTGGTTCAGCCATTCTGTGTTATGCGGCATATTTCTATTTCTCCGCTCCCGACCTGAAAGGAACAAGTTTGGAGCGCGGGCTTAATCATACATTTCTAATCGCCTACACCATTGGTTTCATCATGGCAGGTTGTTCTTTTATCATGGGCGCCTTCTACAAAGGGACTGATGAAGAACTGCAGGAAAATTTGAATAAATATATTGAAGGCATTGGAAAAGCCGGAACAAAATTATGAAAATACATTTGAGCTGAAGATCGTGAAATTCGTGCAATTTAATATAATCTCAATCCTTGGCGGATTTTTCGTGGCTTTGGCCGCTTCGGCAAACACGCCTCTTCGCCTTACAGACGCAGATGTGCAGGCATGGGAGGCGAGAAAGGATGTCGCTGAATCGATTCAGTGCAACAGCCTCTTGGGGGACGCGATTTCGCTTGAACGCCGCTTTGAAGCGATGGGCATGATCAAGGTGCAGGACGGTCTATTTCTGCCAGTGGGCAACAAATACAGGCCCACTTTGTTTGGAGACTATCTGGTGGCAGCGCAAGTCGGCCGCTCAGCTGGACATCGGAATGCCACGGTGGCTACCGTCTACCTGCAGAACCAGACCGGCAAGCTTTTCGCCGAAATGCTGGAGATGTCCAAGATTGACGAGGGGGCGAAGACCAAGGAGCCCTCCTATATCAAAAGGACTGGCTTGAAAACCACCTTGCGCGTTGGCTCGCCCTCCGAGCTTTCGGTGGGGAATGCCACGCTCAAGTACCAGTCGTCCATATCATGCCAAGTGCAATAAGGGCGTGCTTGGCCGGGATTGAAAAAGACGAATGAGTTTGAGGTGGCCACGTCAGTTGCTCCATCCCATCAAGCGCTTCCGAGCCGCCCGTGCTACCAGGCCATCTCTCCCTTGGCCACCTTGGCGCCAATGTCCAGCGCGATCGGCAGGCCGGCGTCCGGGTACTGCTTCTTGAGTACCGCCGACAGTGCCTGCGAATCCTTGGCCTCAGGGATGGCCGCGATGAAGTCCTTGAGGTACCGGCGGGTGAAGTCGATGGAGCGGCCGTCCAGCGCGTCGCCCACCTTCATGTGGCCCGGCACCACCAGTGCGGGCTTGAGCGCCTGCATCTCGTCCAGCTGCGCCAGCCATGCCAGGCGCTGGGCCGGTGTCTGCGTGTTGGCGGTCCACACATGCAGGTTGGACCACAGCGCCACATTGCCGGTGATGGCCCGGGCCGAAGGAATCCAGACATAGGGGCGGTTGGCAAGCTCGCCCGTGGTGCCCCGGATTTCCACGCTGTGCCCGTCCACGCTCAGCACCGTGGTGGGCAGCACCTGCGGCACCACTGGCCGCTTGGGTGCGTTGGCGCCGAGCCGGGGGCCCCAGACTTTCATCCTCTCCTGCAGGTGCTCCCTGATTTCCTGCGCCACCGGCTGGGTGGCCACGACCTGCGCATCAGGGAAAAGCGCCTGGAGTGCTTCTGCGCCAAAGTAGTAGTCGGGGTCGGCGTCGCTGATGAGGATGGTCTTGAGCGCTTTGCCGCTGTCGAGCACGGCGGCGGCAATGCGCAGGGCATCGGCCCGCGTGAAGCCCGTGCCGATCACCATGGCCTCCGTGTCGCCGGTGACCACCGTGGCGTTGACCCCGAAGCTGGTCTCCGGCGCGGTGACCACGTTGATTTTGAGCGGCTCGGCCGCCTGCGCGAAGAAGCTGATGCTGGCCAGGGCAATGGCGCTGATGGTATTGACGTATTTCATGCAAGGTTCTCGTTCGGGGGATGGGTTGGTGGACAACCGGGGATTGGTACTGCGGCAGAAAGGTTGCTGCACCGATTCAGACTGCGACCACGATGGGAAACCGCGCCTGCAGCCCATCGGCACCGGGCGCAAACGGCACGGTGACGGCGCTGCGTTCGGCCTCTGACAGGCCGCGCCACACCGGGTCGCGCGCGTTGCCTGCGTCGCCGGCCACATACAGCTGCGTGGTCAACAGCTCGCGCTGGCCCAGCCGCACCTTGAAGTGCACGTGCGAGGTGCGACCCGCATAGGGCACGGGGCGGATGGTGCGAAAGCGGTAGCTGCCGTCCTGCGCCACGGCCACGCGGCCAAAGCCCTGGAAGGCGGCGTCCGCCCTGCCCCAGTCGCCCGGGTGGTGGTAGTGGCCATCGGCATCGCTCTGCCAGATCTCGACCTGCGCGCCGCGCACGGGCCTGCCTGCCATGTCGGTCACCGTACCGTCCAGCCAGGCCGGCTGGCCGCCGCCGTAGCTGAGCCGGCCATTGCGCAGCAGGTCGTGGTCGGCGTCGGCAGGCAGGCGCAGGGGGTAGAAGGGCCCTTCGGTTTGCGATGGCGTGGCGATGCGCGCGGCAGCGGGTTGCGCGCGGGCGCCCAGCCAGAGCGCCGGGGCGGCCACCAGGGCGGCCGTGAACGCGCGCCGATGCAGTGCGCTGGCGTTCACCTTCACGCCCCCGGCCATCATGCCCACCCCTGCAGTACCACCTTGCCGCGCGCCGTGCCCGATTCGATCAGCGCATGCGCCTTCTTCAGGTTCTCGGCGTTGATGGTGCCAAAGCGCTCGGCCAGTGTGGTGCGCACCAGGCCGGCATCGACCAGCGCGGCCACCTCGTTGAGCAGGTGGTGCTGGTGGACCATGTCGGCCGTCTGGAACATCGAACGCGTGGCCATCATCTCCCAGTGGATGGAGACGGACTTGCGCTTGAAGGGCATCACGTCGAGCGCCCTGGGGTCGTCGATCAGGCCGAACTTTCCCTGGGGCGCAATGGCTTCGACGATCTGCGGCAGGTGCGTTTCGGTCTGGTTCAGGCTGACGATGGTGTCCACCGTCGGGAAGCCGATGGCCTTGAGTTCCTGCGCCAGCGGCTGGCTGTGGTCGATGACGTGGTGGGCGCCCAGCTCCTTCACCCAGGCCTGGGTCTCGGGGCGCGATGCGGTGCCGATCACCGTGAGGCTGGTGAGCCGCACGGCCAGCTGCGCCATGATGGACCCTACCCCGCCCGATGCGCCGATGATCAAGAGCGTCTTGCCCTCGGGCTTCTTGCCCGGCACCAGTCCCAAGCGGTCAAACAGCATCTCCCACGCGGTGATGGCCGTGAGCGGCAATGCAGCGGCCTGGGCAAAGTCCAGCGTCTTGGGCGCATGGCCTACGATGCGCTCGTCCACCAGGTGCAGCTCGGCATTGGTGCCGTGCCGGGCGAAGGAGCCGGCGTACCACACGCGGTCGCCGACCTTGAACAGCGTGACCTCGGGGCCCACGGCCTTCACGATGCCGCTGGCGTCCCAGCCCAGCACCTTCCAGCGCTGGCCTTCGGCGGGGGCCGTGCTCTTGCGGATCTTGGTGTCCACAGGGTTCACGGAGATGGCTTGCACCTCCACCAGCAGGTCACGGCCAGTGGCCACAGGGTCGGGCAAGGTGATGTCGACCAGCGCATCGGCATGGGTGATGGGCTGGGGTGTCTGGTATCCGACGGCTTTCATGGGAGGGAATCTTTCAACAGGGGCTCAATGATTGAAGTGGCGCTGTCCTATGGAGCGGCTGACAAAGCTCAGCGAAGCGGTTCTGGCTAGGCGCTGAACCGCAGGCGGTACGCCAGTACGACAAGGTGCAGCAACGACGCCAGAAGAGTTTTGTCGGCCGCTCCTACTTGCGGCACAGGCGCTCGTAGTACACCTGCACCTCCATGGCAATCCAGTCCTTCAGGTCCCAGTCCGGGTGCTGCGCCACCAGGATCGGTGTGAGTTCCTTTTGAATGGTCGCCAGGTCATTGCCTGCGGCGCAGCGCCGGGCCACTTCCTCGCGGGCCACGTCCAGGTGCTGCGCTGCTTCGTTCAGGTCGGCTACCGTGCCGATGCGGCCATGCCCGGGGATCACGACCTTGGGGTTGGTGGCGGCCACCTTGCGAAAGATTTCGCGCCAGTTGAGCGGGTCGACGTCGGTGTCCGCCAGGTCCGGGAACCACGGCATGATGGGGAACGACTTGGTCTCCAGCAGGTCCCCCATGATCACCACGCCCTGCGCGGGCACCGAGATCACCTGGTCGCCCAGCGTGTGTGCCGCCTGGTAGTAGTTGAGCTTGACCACGCGCCCGCCCAGGTCGATCTCGGCCTCGGTGTCGTACACCACGTCGGGCATGGTCAGGCGCACGTCCTTCATGGCCTCGGCCACGTTGAGCTTGTCGGCAAACAGCTCCCGGAAGGCGGGCCCCTTCTTGATCAGCTCCTCACGCTGCGCGCGGTTGTAGATGATGGTGGCCTGGCCCTTGAAGGCCTGGGCGCCAAAGCCGTGTTCGGGGTGAAAATGCGTGAGCGTGAGGTACAGCTTCTTGTTGCCTGCCAGCTTGCGGGCGGTCTGCAGCACGAGCTGCGCGCTCTTGACGCTCAGGCCCGTGTCCACCACCAGCGCCGCGTCCTTGCCGACGATGATGGTCACGTTGGGCACCAGAAATATCTGCTGCCGGTCCTCGATCACATGCACCCCGGGGCTCACCTCGGTGAGGTAGGCGGGATTGATGACCTTCTCCCGTGACACATCCTTGCCCGCTGCCAATGCGGGTGCACAGCCCAGCGCCGAGGCGAGCACAAGGGCCACGCCGATGGCGACGGATCTGCGCAGGCCGGCTGGGCGCACAGCGGACACGGGGGTGGGTGCAGGGTCCGCAAAGGCAGCGTGCGGCTGGCGGGACTGGGGGATTTGCAGGGCATTCATGGTGGTTTTCGGTTCAGGGAGTGAAGGGGTGTGTCGAGAAGCGGTAGGTGAATTCTCAAGACCCGGTCACAATCTGTCCAACAGATAACCGATATAAATGATTATTTGATTTATGGATTTTCATGGCATCGACCTGAACCTGCTGGCCGCTTTCGACGCGCTGGCGAGCGAGCGCAACGTGACCCGCGCCGCCGTGCGCGTGGGGGTGAGCCAACCCGCGATGAGCGCCGCCCTGTCGCGCCTGCGCACGCTGTTCAACGACCCCCTTTTTCTGCGCAGCGCGCAGGGCCTGGTGCCCACGCCCAAGGCGCGCGAACTGGCAGGGCCGGTATCGCAGGCGCTGCAGCAGATCAAGGCCGCACTGCTGCCCAAGGAGCAGTTCGAGCCCGCCACCAGCGCCATGACCTTCACGCTGGGCCTGTCGGAATACCCGGCCTTCGTGCTGCTGCCATTGCTCTCGCGGGCGCTGGAGCAACTGGGCCCCGGGCTGTCGCTGTCGGTGCACGCCATCGGCAGCCGCGACAGCGCGGTGGACCTGCTCGATGCCGGCACCATCGACGCGGCCATCGGCGTGCCGCCCACCCAGGCCGAGAACCGCATCCTCACCCGCTCCGTCATGCGCGACGAGTTCATCACCATCGTGCGCCGCGGCCACCCGGCGGTGAAGGATGGGATGAGCATGCAGGTCTTTCTGGCGCTGCGCCATGTGCTGGTGTCGCCCGAGGGCGACCGCCACGGCCTGGTCGACCAGGCACTGGCCTACCTGGGCCAGCGCCGCACCCTGGGCCTGGCGCTGCCGCAGATGTTTGCCGCCCCCAGCATGGTGGCGCAGACCGACATGGTGGCCACGGTGATGGGCCGCGTGGCGCGCCATTCGCCGCACTGGCGCAAGCTGGCGTCGTTCACGCCACCCGTCACGCTGCCGGTGATTGGCTACGACCTCATGTGGCACCGGCGCAATGACGCGCACCCGGCGCAGCAGTGGCTCAGGGACCAGGTGGCGGCGCTGGCAGCGGGGCTGTAGCCGGGCGGTCATTGCACGGTGCCAGAGGGCGCGAGCAGCCGATTTCTAGCGGGCCAAGGGTGTTCATCACGCCTTGGTGCAGCCGGCCCCCTTCGCGCCAGCGCTCGCTATCGCCACACACGCAAGTGAAGCATCGCCTTGATGGCCGCCGCGAGCACCAGCGCACAGAGAACCGCCTTCGACGCTGACTCCATGACCCCCTCGACCAGCATGCCGTGGACCACACTGCCAGTGACGATCACCACTGCAAGGGCCACGTGGGCGATGCGCCAGGTTCGAGGTGCAAACCCCAATCGCCTGCGGAGTGTGGCCATCAGCGCGGCCGCGAAAATTGCCCACATGGCGATCACGCCCCAAAGGGAGAACGGCGTCGGCGATGCGAAAACCAGGGCGTCGATCGTGTCCGGTGGACTTGTCACCCACAGGCCCGCGACATGAACCACCAGCGAGACGAGCAAGGCGACTCCGGTCCAGAAATGCGCGCGGCGCCCGAGATAGCCCTTGAGCCCCGGCAAGAATCCGCCAACCAGCAGCGGCAGAACGAGCACGAGGCTCAGTGAAGCAATCCCGGCGAAGCAAGCCAGGATGTAGATGGGGCCACGCCATTCGAGCAGCGGGCTGGCCGCAGCAGTTGCCAAGGGCACGCAAACGGCAGCCACGAGGCCGGCCCAGATCAGGATCCCCTTTGTGAGTTTCATTTTCTTGCTATCAATCCAGTCAGGCCGGCTCAAGAACGAAATGCGCCTCCAGCGTCTTGTCCTTTGCGCTGCGCATCACCGGCCGAAGAAAGACCGTCTTGAACTCACCGCTGTCATAGGCCAGGTGCCCGTGCGCCTGGCCAAAGAGAGGAATGATTTGCGGCATCTCAAGACGGAACTTTCCGTCCTTGTCGGTGAGCGTTGCGCCATGGCTCTGCGGCTCGTGCTCCTGCCCTTCGGTCGTGTGCGCCCATATCTGAATGCGTTGCCCGGCAAGCGGCGCCCCATCGCCCGCGCGACGCACGGTGCCGCTCATCCAGAAGCCTCCCTTTCCAATCCTCTCCACAATCGGCGCACCCTTGCGGTAGTTGTTGGAGCCGCCCGACATCGAACGGGTGGGCGCGAGGCCCTGCGCGCTGACGGGCAACAGCAATGCAGAAACGCCGGTTGCCAGGACGGCCCCGCCAACGGCGATGAGTGTGCGGCGGCTGAGTGCGATGGTGCTCATAGAAACTCTTGAAGTGAATTGACGTGCCATCCAGATGCACATCACCAAGGCAGCGCCTTGCCCAGGTGCGTGAAACTTCCCGAAGGGCCAGAGTCGTCGAGCAAGGCCATTGCCACGCTGGTCTTTGCGCCGGCTTCGGCATCGATTTCACCGTTGCCACCGTTCATGTCGGTCATCACATAGCCCGGGTGCACGGCGTTCACCTTGAGCGGGGTTCCCCTCAGTTCGTGAGCCAGATGCACGGTCCATGCGTTGACAACGCTCTTGGAGGCGTTGTAGGCCGGCAGTTTGAAATCGTAGATGGGCGAAGCAGGGTCTGTGTGCAGGCCGAACGAAGCGAGCTGGCTGGAGAGATTGACGATCCGACCTGCGGCTGCGGCCTTGAGCAGCGGCAAGAAGGCCTGGGTCACCTCCACCAGGGCGAACACATTGGTGTCGAAGGTCTCGCGCCACACCTGCAGCGACTGCTCGGAAGGCTTGCGGTCCATTGCGTCGAGCAGCACGCCCGCGTTGTTCACCAGGATGTCGAGGCGGCCGTAGGTGCTTTGCACATGAGCGGCGGCAGCCGCGATGCTGGCTGGGACGGTGACATCCAGCGCCAGGGGCTCAACGCTCAGGCCTTCGGACTGAAGGGCCTGCGCAGCCTGGGCCGCAGTGGCAATGCTGCGGCCGGCAAGCAGCACATGCACACCGGCCTGGGCGAGCTGGCGGGTGGTGGCAAGTCCTATGCCGCGGGTGGCGCCCGTGACAAGGGCAATTTTGGGCTGGTTGGTCATGGTGGTTTCCGGTCAAGGTGGGAGAACAAATCGAGAGCCCGGCTCATTTGCGGCGTGTGTAGCTGTAGCTGATGCCCCGCCACTTCACCGGCGCAGATCCAGCAAGCGTGAAGTACTGGTCCTTCACTTCGTGGTCCGCATCCTGGCGTGTGATCACCTGCTCCATGCGCCAAAATTGGCCGATGGCGATGTCCCCAATGATGTTGGGCGAGGCAAAGGGCAGAAAGCTCATGAAAATGCGCTGTTCAGGATCGGGGTCGATGCTGTAGGCCACCATCATTCCGTCCGGCACGCGGCCGTCCATGGACATGTATTGCCAGCGTCCTTCCTGCTTGTTGAAGGTCAGGAAGTCGGCGCGGGTAAAGGCTGCACCGGGTGCGCCGGGCACCGTGCGCAACACCTCTTCCAGCATCGGCCCGATCATGCGGCGCTCGGCCACCAGGCCCGTCTGCACAGTGGGCGTGGCGCCCGGTTTTTCCCAATTGGTGATGGTCACGTCCCAGATTCCGGCGCGCTGCACGAGGGCCTTGGCTTCGGGGCCGAATTCGTTGAGCTTGTCCATCACGGACTGTGCATCGGCGGCGTTGGCCGGCACTGCGAAAAGGGTGGACGACAGCGCCAGCACGGCGGCGATGGCGGGGAGTACGCGGTGGGGTTTCGATGGCATCTTTGTTCCTTGGGTCGGCGTCGACGTCGACACCGATGGCACAAAGTGTATTGACCGATGGATGAATGATAATCACCAGATAGAGCATCGATCTCACAACCAGGAGTGGTGAATGGACCGCCTTGCCAGCATGGCTACCTTTGTCAAGGTCGTCGACCTGGGCTCCTTCGCAGCAGCGGCGATGGCGCTGAAAATGTCGCCGCAGATGGTCGCCAAACACGTCGCCTACCTCGAAGCGCGCCTGGCCACGCGCCTGCTCAACCGCACCACCCGGCGCCAGAGCCTGACCGAGATCGGCAAGACCTACTACGAGCGCTGCAAGGTGGTGCTGGCAGAGGTGGACTGGGCGGACGCCGCAGGCGACAACGCGACCGGCACGCCGCGCGGGCGCCTGCGTGTCAACGCCCCGCTTTCGTTCGGTACCCACACCCTGGTGCCGCTGGTCGCCCGCTACCTGCGCCAGCATCCGGAGGTCGAGATCGAATTGGTGCTCAGCGACCGCTATGTCGACCTGATCGAGGAAGGCTTCGAGGCTGTCTTTCGCATCGGCCGGCTGGCCGATTCGTCGCTGACTGCGCGTGCGCTGCGCCCCTTTCGCTCGCTGGCATGTGCATCGCCTGCGTACCTGCAACAACACGGTACCCCGCGCGACCCGGCAGACCTGCTTGCGCACGTATGCCTGGGCTATGTCGGCACGCGGCCCGGGTCGACCGACTGGCGGTTCATGCGCGACGGTCGCACCATCGACGTGCCGGTGCGCGGCCCCCTGCAGGTGAACAACGCCGCCGCCTTGCTCTCAGGTGCGCTGGAGGGTTTTGGCATCGCATTCATCGCCGAAGATCTGGCGCGGGCCTCCATTGCCACGGGCGCGCTCGTGCGCGTCTTGCCCGACTTCGAGACCCCATCGCGCCCGATGCACCTGCTGTTCCATGCCGACAGGCGGCTGACCAGCAAACTTCGCAGCTTCGTGGATGCGGTCACGCGGGAAATCGGACTCGACGATCCCCCGAATTCAAAGTGAGCGCGGTGCGGTGACCCGTCCCCGCAGCCTCATGCCCGGTGCGCGATGCCAGCGCCCGCAGCGCGCTCGATCTGCGCTTGCAGCGGGGCCAGGAAGCCATCCATGGTCTGGGCCTGCAGATCGACGGCCTTGGCACCGCCGCCGGCCACCACGGTCACGTCTTCGATGCCGATGACGCCGAGGATGAGCCGCAGATACTGCGTGGCGATGTCGCGATCGCGAATGGGCGATCCCTCGGTGTAGACGCCGCCCGAGGCCATCAGCAGGGTTGCCTTCTTGCCTTTGACCAGGCCCTGGCCGTCAAGGCCGAGCGTCGCGCCCTTGCGCACGATATGGTCCACCCAGGCCTTGAGCGACGCGGGGACGTTGTAGTTGTAGACCGGGGTCGAAATGGCGATGTGCCCGGCCGCGAGCACCTCGGCGACCATCTCGTCCGACAGCCGCAGTTCGTCCCGCATCGCCTGCGTTTGGTTCGCGGGCGGCGTGAAGTAGGCATGCAGCCAGGGCGCCGTGACGAACGGGGGCGCGCCATCGGCATCGGCCAGGTCGCGGTGCACGACATGGCCACCCGGATGGGCGGTGCGCCAGGCCGCAAGAAAGCGCTGGGTCATCTGGCGCGAGACGGATTGGGCGCCGCGCGGGCTGGTCTCTACTACGAGGAGTTGGGTCATGGAGGTTTCTTTCCTTCTTTCGGGGTGGCTGGTGGGGCCGGTGGGTGCGCCGGGCGAGGCCGCCAGTGGCGTCGTGAAGAGACTTTAGGCGCCACGTTGCTTCTGCGGAAGCGATGAAAATGTGATACTTTTCATCTGCTTTAGAGATGGATATGGGAGACAGACGGATGATTGGAAGCCTCACCCTCGACCAACTGCGCGTGCTGGTGGCCATTGCCGACACGGGCAGTTTTTCGGCCGCCGGGCGCAGGCTCAGGCGTGTGCAGTCGGCGGTGAGCCAGGCTGTGGCCAACCTCGAAGCCATGCAGGGCATCGCACTGTTCGACCGCCAGGGCCACCGGCCGCAATTGACCGAGGTGGGCCGTGTGCTGGTGGACCAGGCGCGGCTCGTGCTGGCCAGTGCCTCTCGCTTCGAGGCGGTGGCGGCCAGCACGCGGGCGGGGGTGGAGCCGCAATTGGCCATCGCCATCGACCCGCTGGTGCCCACCGCCCCGCTGATCGACAGCCTGCGTGCGCTGAGCCAGGCCTTTCCCGATCTGCCGGTGCACTTTTCGACCGAAGGGCTGGGCGGGTCGCTGCGGCGGCTGCGCAGCGACTCGGCGGCCATGGCGCTGTGCCTGCTGCTGCCGGGCGTGCCCGAGGACATTGCCGCCTACCCGTTGCTGCGCACCCCCCTGCGCGCGGTGGCCGCGCCGGGCCATCCGCTGGCCGCGATGGGCCGCCCGGCCACGCAGGGCGACCTGGCGCCGCACGTCCAATTGGTGCTGTCGGACCCGGCCGATCCGGACGGCCCCAACTACGGCGTGGCGGGCACCCGGCTGTGGCGTTTTGCCGATCTGGGCCGCCGCATGGACTTCTTGCTGGCGGGATTCGGCTGGTGCCGCATGCCCGAGCACCTGGTGGCAACGGCCATCGCGTCAGGGGCACTCATCGCCATCGAGATCCACGACGACCCCACTCCACCCGAAGGGCTGACCATCTACGCGGCCCACCGGCGTGACCGCGCGCTCGGCGTGGCAGGGCGATGGCTGCTCGACGACCTGCGTCGCAGACTGGTCCACTGAAACCAACGCCACCACCACCGCCGGCGCGCCTGGCACCGCGCAGCCTGGTTACCGGTGGACGTTGATCCCGTCTTGGCCACAAACCGGTCGTTCGCACGACAAAGCGGTCACTTCGCAGATCGCCCCACAAACTCGATCAGCGCCTTCAGCTTCGTCGGCTGGTCGTGCCGGCTTGGGTAGTACAGGTAGAAGCCGGGGAATGTCGGCGAAAACTTGGTCAGAACGCGCGTCAGGCGTTTGGCTTTGACCAGGGGTGCCGCCAACGCCTCAAAGGTGTAGACCAGACCCAAGCCTTCCATCGCGGCGTCCAGGCCAAACAGCGAGTCCGAAATGGTCAAGCTGCCTTGCACTTCGTACTCGACCGGACGGCCATCGATTTCAAACTCCCATTTGTAGATCGCTCCCGAGCCGGGGCCCCGAAAGCGCACGCAGTTGTGGCGCACCAGTTCGTTCGGATGTCGCGGGGCCGGCATGCGCTTGAAGTAATCGGGTGAACCGACCACGGCCATCGTCACCGGCCCGCCAAGAGGGACAGCCACCATGTCCTGCTGAACGCTTTCACCCAGGCGGATTCCGGCATCAAACCCGCGCTCCACGATGTCGACGAAGCCCTCGTCGTTCGTCAGTTCGATGTGCACCTGCGGATTCTCCTGAAAGAAGCCAGCCAGCCGATGCTGCAGGACCATGGCAATCGACACCCGGGCCGCGTTGAGCCGCAGCGTGCCGGCCGGCCGGCCCTGCATCACGTTCAGCTCTTCCCCCGCTTCGACGACCTGTCCCAGCGCCGGCCCCACCCGTGCGAGGTAAGCCTCGCCCGCTTCGGTGAGGCTCACGCTGCGGGTGGATCTGTTCAACAAGCGAACGCCAAGCCGCGTCTCCAGGTTCCGGATCGCCTGGCTCAACGCAGAAGGCGAAACCTCCAGCTCGGCGGCCGCCGAGCTGAAGCCCTTGTGCTCGGCCACCTTCCAGAACGCGATCAATCCATCGAGCTGTTTGAGTTTCATCTTGAAGATTATCTTAAAGCGGCATGCGGCATTAGGGTATTTTTCTTTCGGATGATGGCTTCTACAGTCGGCGCCATCACAAGGATTTCAGATGCCCGGCCTGTTCGACAAGTTCACCCTGAAGCAAATCACCCTTCGCAATCGCATCGCTGCGTCGGCGATGTGCCAGTACCAGGCCAAGGATGGCCTGATCACGGACTGGCACCTTCCTCACTACGCGGCCTTGGCGCGGGGTGGCGCCGGTCTGGTGGTGGTCGAGGCCACGGCCGTATCGCCCGAAGGCCGCATCACCCTGGGTGACCTGGGGCTCTGGAGCGACGCACACACCGAAGGCGCAGCGGCCATCGCAAGGACGATCGCCGACGCCGGCGCTGTGGCCGGCATCCAGCTAGGCCATGCGGGCCGCAAGGCCGGCTGCACACCGCCGTGGGAAGGCGGGGCGCCGCTGGCGTCCACCGACCTGCGCGCATGGCAACCCATCGCACCATCCGCAGTGCCGCTGATCGCAGAACAACCCCACGTGCCGCGAGCGATGGATCTGGAAGACATTCAGCGGGTGCAGCAGGATTTTGTGGATGCTGCACGGCGCGCCCTGGCGGCCGGCTTCCAGTGGATTGAACTGCACTTTGCGCACGGCTTTTTGGCCCAGAGCTTTCTTTCGCCGCACTCGAACCAGCGTGACGATGCCTACGGCGGGAGCCTGGAGAACCGGGCCCGCTTCCTGGTGGAAACGGTCGCAGCCGTGCGGCGCGTATGGCCCGCGCACCTGCCGCTGACCGCGCGCCTGGGCGTGCTGGAATTTGACGGCCGCGACGAGGTGAACCTCGCCGAGTCCAGCCAGGTCCTCCAGTGGCTCAAAGCCGAGGGCCTGGACCTTGTGGATGTCGGCATCGGCTTTTCGACGCTGGCGCCCGTGCCGTGGGCGCCCAACCTGCTGGTCGATACCGCTGCCAGGGTCGCGCAGGACACCGGGTTGAAGGTGACCACCAGCTGGCTCATCACCGACGCGAAAGACGCCGACCGTGCCGTGCGCGACAACAAGGTCGATTTCGTGATGGTCGCCCGGCGTCTGCTCGACAACCCGCATTGGCCCCGGCAGGCCGCGCGCGAGCTGGGTGTCATGGAACAGGTGCTGCCCACGCCTTACGCGTACTGGCTCCAGAACTGGTCGCCCCAACCCCCACCAATTTCCCCCCAAACCTTGAAGGAGCCTGCGTGAGCATCGAAATCAAACCCATTGGATCTGTCAAGCCCCTGCTGTCAGACCTGAACCGTCGCGAACTCATGGCGCGCACTGCTGCCCTCGGGGCTGCAGCCGCCGTCGGCATCACCACGACCTGGGCCGCAACACCCCAGCATGCAGGAATTCAGACCATGAAGGCACGCAAACTGGGTTCGCTCGAAGTCTCGGAGCTTGGCGCCGGCGCCATGAGCATCAGTGCCAACTACGGCCCTCCCGCGGACAAGAAGCAAGGCATCGCGGTACTGCGCGAGGCCCATGACCGCGGCGTTACCTTCTTCGACACGGCCGAGGTGTACGGCCCCTACACGAACGAAGAATTGGTTGGCGAGGCGCTAGCACCATTGCGCGCCAAGGTGGTCATCGCCACGAAATTCGGTTTCAACATCGGCGGCGAGGGCCTGAACAGCCGACCCGAGCACATCCGCAAGGTTGTTGAAGCCTCCTTGAAGCGTTTGCGAACCGATCGGATTGATCTGCTGTACCAACATCGAGTCGATCCAGCGGTGCCAATCGAAGACGTTGCCGGCGCCGTGAAGGCACTGATCGCTCAAGGCAAGGTCTTGCACTTCGGGTTGTCCGAGGCCAGCGCCAGAACCATCCGCCGCGCGCACGCCGTTCAGCCGGTGACCGCAGTGCAAACCGAGTATTCCGTCATGGAACGCGATGTGGAGCGCAACGGCGTCCTGAAAGCCTGTGAAGAACTCGGCATCGGCTTCGTTCCCTGGGGTCCGGTGGGCATGGGCTATCTCACGGGAACCATGAATGGCAGCACGAAGCTCGACCCGAAGACGGATTTTCGCTCGACATTTGAGCGTTTCAGTCCGGCGAATTTGGCTGCAAACCAGCCGATCGTGGACGTCCTGAAGAAGGTGGGCCAACGCAGGAATGCTACGCCTGCCCAGGTGTCACTCGCTTGGCTGCTCGCGCAAAAGGCGTTCATCGTGCCAATTCCCGGCACACGCAACCCGGTGCACCTACGGGAAAACCTGGCATCGATCAACCTTCGGCTGGACCCGGCAGACTTGAAAGAAATCGATACCGCTTTCGCGAGCATGAAGCTGCAAGGTGGGCGCATGAACGCCGACCAGATGCGCATCGTCGACACCGATGCCTGACGCGGATCGGCTCCTCATCTCGACCCAACCCAAGGAACACACGATATCTTCGAATGAAAAGGTCTGGTTGGTCACCGGCGCTGGCCGTGGCCTGGGAGCGGATATCGTCCGCGCGGCATTGGCTGCGGGACACCGGGTCGTCGCTACGGGCCGAGACCCAAAGAAGCTGGATGCGGCGCTCGGCGCCCACGACAAGCTCCTGACGCTGAAGCTCGACATCACCAACGCTGAAGAAGCAAAAGCTGCAAGCGCTGCAGCCGTCGCGCGCTTCGGCCGAATCGACGTCCTGGTGAACAACGCCGGCAACTTCTACGCCGGCTTCTTCGAGGAGCTGACGCCGGACCAGGTGCGCCAGCAGATCGAGACGCTGCTCTTCGGCCCCATGAACGTGACGCGGGCCGTGCTGCCGGTGATGCGAAAGCAGCGCGCCGGGCTGGTGCTGACGATCTCATCGACCGCTGGCCTTGTCGGTGGCGCCTTTTGCACCGGCTACGCGGCGGGCAAGTTCGGCATCGAAGGCTGGATGGAGTCCCTCGCCCCGGAGATCGAACCGTTCGGCATTGCGACGATGCTGGTCGAGCCCGGCTTCTTTCGCACCGAGCTGCTGTCGGCTGATTCCACGACGTTCGCGCAGCCTTCGATCGAAGACTACGCCGATCGCACGGCTGGGACGATCGCCTTTCTCTCCGGGCTCGACGGCAAGCAGCCGGGCGACCCGGTGAAGCTGGTGAGCGCACTGGTCCAGTTGGCCGCACTTGAGAAGCCGCCGCTGCGCTTCGTTGCGGGCACTGACGCGATGCAGCCCATCGAGGCCAAGGCACACTTGTGCCGGTCAATGCCGACGTGCCGGAGATCCAGGTGATCTCGGTTGGAATCCCGGACCTTCAAGCCACTGCCCTCGGGGGAAAGGGTGTCAGCGAGATCGGTGTCGTGGGGGTCGCACCGGCCATCGGCAATGCCGTGTTCCACGCCACGGGCACGCGAATTCGAAGCCTTCCCATCACGCTCGAAAAGATCAACTTGAAGCGAGCTTGAAGGGATTCGCGAGCGCGCCGCCCGTCGTTGGAGCGGTTAACCAGGAGAAGTCCGACAGGCTCCTGGCTGCGACAGAAACACGCGGGCCGCCCACATGCGGCTGGATAAGCGCCTGGATGAGCGCCTACAGCTCCATGTGTTTGGCCCATCGGCATCACGTGGTGATGGCGTCTGCCTGCTCCTTGCGCATCGCCTCGAGCTCGGTGTGCAGGTCTCCCCACGAGCCTTTGTGCCGGGAGTCGAAAATGAGCAGGCTGGCCAGGGACCAGCACAGTCCGAAGGCAACGACAAGGGCACCCCACGCCAGCAGGGCGCCCAGGGGCTTGTAGTCACCGCGCAGCATCTCCTATACTGCCGGCCGCTTGCAGGGCGGCGCCTCGCCCCGAAGCATTCCGCAACATCCCGCACCGTGCAACGCAGCCCGCACACGCTGCCCCACGCCGAATTGCCATGAACACACCCGACGCCCACTATTTTGAAATGAACCGCATCGGCTGGGACCGCCGCGCCCGCGTTCACTTCGAATCCAGGTTCTACGACGTGGAGGGCTTCATGGCGGGCGCCACCTCGCTGCGGGACATCGAGCTGGGCCAGTTGCAGGAGGTGGCTGGCAAGCGGCTGCTGCACCTGCAATGCCACTTCGGGCTGGACACCTTGTCGTGGGCCCGCAAGGGCGCCGTGTGCACCGGGGTGGACATCTCGCCGGTGGCCATCGACAAGGCCCGAGAGCTGGCAGCCCGCACCGGCCTGGGCGCTGATTTCGTGTGCTCGGACGTCTACGGCTTTGGCGCTGGCGGCGCGCAGGCGTTCGACATCGTGTTCACCTCGTACGGGGCCCTGTGCTGGCTCCCCGATCTGGCCCGCTGGGCGCAGGTGGCGGCCTCGCACCTGGCGCTGGGCGGCCTGTTCTACATGGTTGAGTTCCACCCCCTGCGCGACCTGCTGGCGGGGCAGCCGTACTTTGGCAGTGCGGCGCCAGACATCGAAGAAGAAGCCACCTACACCGACAACGGGGCCGGCGCCGTAGCCCGACTGGCCACGTGGTCGCACCCGCTTTCAAGCGTCATCAACGCCTTGGTGGGCGCGGGCATTCGGATAGAGCGCGTGGACGAGTTTGCCTACAGCCCGTACGACTGTTTTGAAGGCATGGTGGAGCGAGAGCCGGGCAGGTTCTACATGGACCACCAGGGCCATGATGTCCCCATGGTGTACAGCATCACCGGCCGCAGGCTCGCCTGATACGGCAGTGGCCGAGCCGTACCCGCAGACGTGGCGGGCAGGGCCACCGCGCGCGCCCTACCTCGGTAGGGTTACGCCAGGCGGCAGGCGCATCCCTTGTGCCGGGGACCAATGGCCCGTTCACCTTCGCCGCGCCGATTGCCAAGGCAGGGATGCGGCTGAAACAAATGGCTTCCCCTGGCTGATTTCGTAACGCTTTGTTTGGCTGACAGGGTGTGGTGATGCGAATCACCGCTTTTCGCAAGGCGCCGCAATACCATGGCACTTGAGAGGCACCCCTGCTGATCGTAAAAAAACATTCGCCAGATTTCAGGGAGGGGAGGCTGTCACCGTGGCGCGTCCATCGTTCGTTGCGCACCGACTTTCTGAAGAGGCCAATGTGGGCTTCGGCAGGTTTCACCAATACTTCCAAAGATAGGTTTTCTGATGAGTTTCTATTCGAATTTTGCGAGCCATCGCCTGCGGTCCGCCGTGTCCCGTCAGCTGGCGCCTCTGTCCTTCAAATTCTGGCTGTTGTTCGCCCTGGTGGCTGGCATGGGCAGCGTGCACGCCGCCACGGTGGTGCACATGGCCACGGGCGCTCAAAACTCTGCAGCGGTGCTCAGCGACGGATCGCTGTGGACCTGGGGCGACAACCAGAGCGGGCAGTTGGGCAATGGCTCCATGGTGAGTGCGGACAAGCCCGTGCAGATCGGCAGCGGTTTCGCCCAGGTGGCCGTGGGCGCCATTGGCAAGTACATGGTGGCCCTCAAGACCGATGGCACCTTGTGGATGTGGGGCTCGGTGCAGCTGAGAAGCCAGACCCTGAACGAAACCCGGCCAGTGCTGGTCGGCAGCGGCTTTGCGCAGTTGATGACCTCGGACACCGCCAGCAAAACAGACGGCTCCGTCTGGTACTGGGGCCATGTGAAAAGCCTCTTCAAAGCGAGTGCCGGTGGCGACATGCTGGACCGGCTGCCACCCGCCTACCTGCAGATGGTCAATAGCCGCAACCACGTGTTGTTCGTGCTGGGCGGCGGCGCCATACAGTTTGAATTTGTGCCCTTGGGAGAATGGGACTTGAACAACTGGGTCCTCTGGAAGTACGGCTACGGCAGCGCCGGCCCGGTGGACCGTGGTTTTGTGCAGGTGGCCTTGGGCAGCTACTCAGCCGCGGGCCTGAAGGATGACGGAACCCTCTGGCAATGGAGCTCTAACGATGTCCCTGTGTTGGTGGGCGGCGGCTATCGCCAAGTAGCCAAAGGCTCCTTCCACACGCTGGCGCTGAAGGCCGATGGCACGGCCTGGGCCTGGGGCACCAGCAACTACCGGGGCGAGTTGGGCAATGCCACCCTCACGGAGAGCGCAAGCCCGCAGCCCCTTGGAGGCGGGTATGCACAGGTAGCGGCATCCGCCCAGCACTCCCTGGCACTCACCACCGACGGCACGCTCCTGGCCTGGGGCAACAACAACGCAGGACAACTGGGTGTGGGGCCGGTGGGACAATCGCAACTGTCGCCGCTGCCCGTGGTGTTCGAAGGCGCGGGTGCACCGGGGCTGGGCACCATGGTGGCCACAGGGACCCTGACCCGCCTGACGATCTCCGCGCACGTACAGATAAAACCCGAGCACCTCGCCAGTGGTGCCAAGGGGCATCTCTACCTCATAGCGATCACGCCCGACGGCACCATGTACACCTACTCGGTGCCCAATTTCGACCGCCTCAATCCCGTCAACCCACTGGCCTGGGCAGACCGCCTGCAAAACACGTCCTCCGTCTTGTTCGTGAACCAGGACCTGACCCACTTGTCTGGCACCGCATTTTTCATCGGCTATGGACTGGGTGCGACCACCGCCGAGAGCCTGGGTGAAATGCTGAACAGCTATCGCTACACGCGGGTCTACGACATTCAATAGCCGGTACATTCCAACGCAACGCCCGCCCGTACAGGTGGGCGATGGATGTGATAGGGGCATTCTCGAATTGCCCCGTGCGCGATCCTCACCCGCGCGCACGGGCCTAGCGATCACACACCATCACACGCGCGTGATGGTCTGCATGTGTGCGAGCCGCTGCCGCGGCAGGCCCACAATGAGGGCATCGAACTGGGCCTGTGTGAGTGCGGTTGCTGCAGCGGCGCCCCATCGCTGGGCCAGGCAAAGCGTCGCTGGTTCAGGCGGTGCGTTGCGCACCACACGCCAAAGCCATCGTGCACCATCAGCTTCATCCGCGTGCCGCGCATTGGCAAAAAGGTAGGCGTGGTGGGCTTGCGCGGCGCCGAAGACTTGCACCACGCTGGCGATCAGGCGGTCGGCGCCAGCACGCCCAAGCTTCGTGGCACCTGCAGTGCCCATCAGCGCCGCCGGGTGATGGCCTGCGTCTGTTGGTCGCGAACTGCCTTGAGCTTGTTGTACAGGTCGCCCCACGGGCCCTTGTGCCGGGAGCCGACGATGAGCAGGCTGGCCAGGGACCAGCACAGCACGAAGGCGACGACCAGAACCCCCCACGTCAGCAGGGCGCCCAGGGGCTTGTAGTCACCGCCCCGCATCACCAGCGCGCCGGCCCTCCATGCCCACAGCGAGAGCCCCACGGGCAGTATGGCGAAAACAATGCCCATGGCCAGACCGGCCAGCGGGAAGGCCTTGCCCAGCGCAGGCACCACCCAGCACACGGCCACCAGCGTCACCAGCGAAGCCAGATGCCCGGGCAGCACCAGCCAGCTGACGCCCGCCCCCAGTACCAGCAACATCGCCGTCCCCCATACCGAACCTTGGGGAGCACCGCCTGGCAATGGACTGCCGGGCTCTGGTGGCTGGTCACCATGCTCCAGCCGGTCGTTCAGCACCTCCTGTGCAATGGCCTGTGCCGGTGCCGCCAGCTGCCCTGCGGCGATGCGCCGCTCCAGCTCTTGCATGGGCATCTGCTGGTACAGCGCAACCAGTGACAGCCGCTTCTTTTCGCTGAGGTCATTCATCATCGGGGCGGTCAAACGATAGGATGGGTGGCCTGTTCAGCCCGGGCCCAGCAGTTCAAGCGTGCGAGCATCCTTCACCCCATCGAAATACTGCTGCAGCACAGCCTGGAACACGCTGTCCGTTGCAGACACTTCGCCAAACAGCGTCATGCTGGAGCACAGCTTCAGATCGTCGGGGGTGCCCAGCACGTCGCGGGCAGATGCCGTTGGCAGCGCGAGCAGCAACTGGCAGCACTCGCGCAGACGGTTGCCCAGCACGGGGTGGTCCAGATACGCCTGGGCCTCGGCGCGCGACTGTATGGCGTAGCGCACCGCCATGTCACTGTGCCCCAGGCCCTTGAGCTGGGGAAACACGAACCACATCCAGTGCGAGCGCTTCTTGCCCGCCTTGAGTTCGGCAAGCACGCGCGCCCACACGGGCTCCTGTGCGCCCAGGAATCGGTCCAGAACGGGTGGTAAAGGCATGCCGCCATTGTATGAGCGCTATCGCGGCAAGCCCACTGCCGCCTGCGCCCTTGCACTGACCGCTTGCCGACACGCTCTTGACCCAGCCTCCTACAGAACGCAGCTGCATCGCCGCCGATGCTATGCGCACACCTACCAACCTGGAGAACACTGATGCGCAAGATGATCCTGATGGCCATTGCCGGATTCCTGTGGAAGAAATACAAGGCCCACAACGCCACCAACACGCCCAACGCAACCGGCAGGGGGCCGGCAACGGCCGCCGCCACCACGCCCTCGGCACGGCCCTGAGCACCGCGCGAAAGCAGGCCAGCCGCGCCGGCCTGCGCACCCGGCACACCATTGAGGCTGTGCTGGGTGATTGCGCGCCCGGCAAACCTACGGGGCCTGGCGACATGGCGCGGGCATTGCCGGCACCAGGCGCAGTGGCAGGCGTTGATGCCGACCACGTGCACCATTGGCAGATGGGCGTTGGGGCGCGGCGCACTGCAGGTGACGCCCGTCACGCCCTGCTGCTGTTGGGGGGTTACCTGGCGTAGTGGTGGCAACCATAATTTGCCATTTTTGCCATGACCAACTCCACACCATCAACCCCTTCGCCCGCAGCGCCAACGCGCTGCATCCCCCTCGCCTGCCTGGCCTTGGCGGCATCGCTGGCGGCCTGCGGTGGGGGTGGCGGCGATGAAGCCCCCGGCCCCTCGCCGGCAGACCGCTTCACCATCGGCGGCACGGTCAGCGGGCTGGTCGCACCCAGCGCGGGCAGCAGCACCCATGCCCCCAGGCTCGTGCTGCAGAACAACGAGGGCGACGACCTCACGGTCACAGCCAGTGGCCGCTTCGCCTTTGCCACGCCGCTCGCGGCAGGCAGCGCCTACGCGGTGCGGGTGCAGTCGCAGCCCGCCGGCCAGACCTGCAGCGTGGCCCAGGGCAGCGGTGCCGTGCCCGGCGCCGCAGTGGAGTCGGTGCAGGTGGCCTGCGCCCCCGCCGTGTGGGGCCTGCCCGAGGGCCTGTGGGTGCGCGAAGCCTGCGGCCCCACCGGCGCCACTGCCGGCCAAAGCGGGCGCAGCCTGTTTCGCCTGACGCGCCAGGACGAGACCCACGTCACCGTCACGCAGGGAACCATGGTCTACGACAACGCCCAATGCACGGGCACCGGCAAAGTGTTGACCGAAAGGGACTACGCGCGCTTCGAGGTGGACCGCAAGGAAACCCGGGGCGCGATCACGGCCTGGTGGGGCAATTGGGACTACACCGTGAGCAGCGACCGCCCCACCCGTGCCGTGTTTTCGCGCTCGGGCCCCTACATGTGCTGGGACGTGGACCATTTCTGGGCCCAGTTCCCCACAATGGACCAGGTGGAAAGCGCTGTGGCCAGCGCGATCCCGTCACGCCAGTGCTACCTGCAGGCGGAGTGACCGGACAGCTTGCAGACCTGCCCCCATGCGCGACGCAGCCATCGAACAAGCCATCCTGGCCCTGCTGGCTGAGCGCGCGCCGGGCAAGACCATCTGCCCTTCCGAAGTGGCGCGCGCACTGGCCGGGGATGCCCAAGCGCAATGGCGCCCCATGATGCCCGCCGTGCGCAACGCTGCGGACCGGCTGGCCGGCGAAGGCCGCCTGCAGGTCCTGCAGCGCGGCCAAGCGGTGGCCTCGGCGGTGCAGGCGGTGGGGCCGATCCGCCTGGCCAGGCCCGCCCCGCCCAGCACCACGTGACCCGCCAGGCTACGGCCTGAGGGCATCGCCCGGGTCAGGGCATTCGGGAGCCCGGCGGGGCTGTCAGCGCCTGGATGAACGCAGCCAGACCCATGCACTCGGGGCTGCGGCTTTCATCCCAAAGGCACTGCACTCGCACACCCGCTTGCGAGAAGTGGACGTTGAATGCGTTGCCGGTGATCTCCAGATCACCGTGGTGCCCGGCCATGACGCTGCTGGCAAAACCCAGGTACCGGTCGCGGTCGTGCGCGGTGGGCATGTCGCTGTCGATCAGGTCGTACAGCCATGAAGGCATTGGTGCGTATCTCCCATCGGTGAACAGGTCCAATGGCGCAGCGGCCCCCTCCCCCTTGATCGTAAGCGCGACCCATTGCGCACGCTACCATTACCGGCACACAACA
Source organism: Acidovorax sp. LjRoot66 (assembly GCF_964253305.1). Lineage (NCBI taxonomy): Bacteria > Pseudomonadati > Pseudomonadota > Betaproteobacteria > Burkholderiales > Comamonadaceae > Acidovorax > Acidovorax sp. LjRoot66. Next base: position 3,186,858 of record NZ_CAXUQU020000001.1, on the reverse strand, counting down.
TAGGGGGGGTCAAGCACCGCCACGCTCAAGGTGCAGACCTGGGTGGGCCGCAACCACATCGTACTGGACGCCTGGGAGAACTATGTGCGTGGAGCACCCAAAGAGGTGTGCCCGGGCAAGTGACCGCCCCCGCCCGGCACCGCCCCTCGCGCGGTGAAGCCAGTCGGGACGTCGGTGCAAGCAGGTGGTTCAGCGCTTTGCCGGCGGCGGCAGATCCTTCAGCAGCCCGGCAATCAGCACATCCGCCCGGGCCTGCGCCTCGCGGTTCATCCACACCGAGAACGTCACCATGGCCGCCTTGTTGGCGGCTCTTTCTTGCCAGTACCTGCCCAAGGGGAAGGACCTGAGCATCTACAGCCAGCAGCAACTCGATGCGATAGCCGATGAGATCAACGAGCGCCCAAGAAAATGGCTGGGGGTACGATCACCCTTGGCGGTGTACCGAGAGTTGCTGATCAACAACCCGCAGCACTTCACCCTTGTTCATTGAAATCCAGGGTGTTGCGCATCGCTTTTGATCCGCATCACATGAAATGGGACTGCAAGTGCATTATTTTCTCAGCCAGGCACAACTGCCTGAGACAGCAGCCTGTCGCAAGCAGGTATTTGCAAACCTTGAAACCCGGTAACCACCACGTGATGGCCTCCACCGCATCCCTGTCAACCAAGCTGGTACGCATCGGCGCGGGGTTGCTGCTCGTCGCGCTCGCTTCCATCGGTCTCACGCTATGGGTGACCTGGCAGCTCGAAGGTGGAGCCGCAGCGGTGAACGAGGCCGGACGAATGCGCATGCAAACCTGGCGGATCACTAGCGTTGCGCAATCCGATCGTGCGCCGACCGAGGTGGCGGCGCTGGTGCAGCAGTTCGACCAGAGCTTGGAGTTGCTGCGCCGGGGCGACGCTGGCCGGCCGCTCTTCGTGCCCTGGGACGAAACGGTTGCCACCAAATTTGCCACAGTGGAGGCGCTATGGCGGAGCCAGCGCCCGCTGTGGTCACAAGGGTCGCCGCCCGATCCGACACAAGCCCTGGCCGCGGCCGACGCCTTCGTCGATGCCATCGACGCACTGGTGCTCGCCATCGAGCACCAGCTATCGGGTTTGACTGCCATCCTTAACCTGTTCCAGTTCCTCATGATGGCGCTGGCACTCCTCGGCGCGGTGGTGATGCTCTACACAGGCTACATGTACGTCATCAACCCGCTGGCCCACCTGCGCGAGAGCTTGCGCCGGCTGGAATCGGGCGACTTCAAGGCGCGCGTAGAGGTCGACACACTCGACGAGTTCGGCCAGGTGGCAGGGGGTTTCAACCGCATGGCCTCCACGCTGCAGACGATGTACGCTGGCCTAGAGAGCCAGGTAGAGGCCAAGACGCGCCACATCGAAGCGCAGCGCGCGCGGCTGGAGACGCTGTATGAGGTCAGCGCCTTCATGGCCCAGGCTGGCAGCATCGAAGAACTTTCTCGCGGCTTTTCCCAGCGCGTGCGCGCAGTGGTGAAGGCGGACGCAGTGGCGGTGCGCTGGAGCGACGAAGCCAGCCAGCGCTATCTGATGCTGGCCACCGACTGCTTTCCGCAGGACATGGTGGAAGCCGAGCGCAGTCTGCTGGCGGGGGCGTGTGCTTGCGGCAACCTGCAGCCCGATGCCCGCACCCGGGTGATCCCCATCCGCAGCCACGACGAGCTGGAGGTACGGCACTGCGTACGCGCCGGTTTCGAGACGCTGGTGAGCGTGCCGGTGCGCCTGCAGCAGCGCCTCATCGGCGAGATCAACCTGTTCTACCGGTCGCAGACCAACCTGAGCGCAGGCGAGTCCGAGCTGTTGGATGCCCTGGCAAGCCACCTTGCAAATGCGCTGGAGAGCCTGCGCGCGGCCGCGCTGGAACGCGAGGCTGCGGTGGGCGAGGAACGGGCATTGATTGCTCGCGAGCTGCATGACTCCATCGCGCAGTCGCTGGCCTTTCTCAAGATCCAGGTGCAGCTGCTGCGCACTGCGGCAACCAAAGGCCAAGACGCGCGAGTGATGAGCACGCTGGACGAACTCGACGAAGGTCTGCGTGAGAGCATCAACGACGTGCGAGAACTGCTGGTGCACTTTCGCACCCGCACCAACACCGACGACATCGAACGCGCCCTGCAGGAGACGCTGCAGAAGTTTCAGCACCAGACGGGCTTGCCAGCCAAGTTGCACGTCGAAGGCCACGGCCTTCCTCTGCCTGCCGATGTGCAGGTGCAGGTGCTGCACGTGTTGCAGGAGTCGCTCTCCAACGTGCGCAAGCACGCGGGGGCGCGCCACATTCAGCTTGATGTGATCAAGGGCGCGCGCTGGCGCTTTCGTGTGCGCGACGACGGTGCGGGATTCGACGTGCTGGACACGCCCGGTGATTCCCACGTGGGCCTGAAGATCATGCGCGAGCGCGCCGCGCTCATTGGCGCGCGGGTCGACGTAAGCTCCGAGCCCGGCAATGGCACCACCGTGACCCTGACGCTGCCACCCCACCCTGTGGCGGCCAGCCCTGTTGCAGCAATCACCACCGAACACCCCCTTCCATGAACGTCACACCCACCCACCCGATACAGTTACTCGTGGTGGACGACCACTCCCTGTTCCGTCGCGGGCTCATGGCCCTGCTTTCGCAGGACACACGCTTCGAGGTGACTTGCGAAGCGGGTGACGTGGGCGAGGCACTGCGCTGCGTTGCGCGCCAGCGACCTGACGTGATCCTGCTCGACAACCACCTCCCTGGCGTGTTGGGCGTGGACGCCATCCCCGCGCTGCGCGAGGCCGCGCCTGGCAGCCGCGTGCTCATGCTCACTGTGAGCGAAAACGAGGCCGACCTGGTGGCCGCGCTCAAAGCCGGCGCCGACGGGTATTTGCTGAAGACGGTGGAGTCGCACCACCTGTGTGAGGCCATTGTCAAGGTGATGGACGGTGAATCGGTGGTGAGCCCGGAGATGACGACCAAGCTGGTATCGGCCTTGCGCTCGCAGCCCGCCGCCGACGGTCCTGGCACTTCTATTGTGGCACCCGTGAATAATTCGGATGTCGAACTCGCGTCGCTGTCGGTGCGAGAACTCGAGATCCTGCACCTGATCGCGCGCGGCGACAGCAACAAACACATCGCCCGTCAGCTCGACATTGCCGAGACCACGGTAAAGATACACGTGCAGCACATCCTGCGAAAACTCCACCTCACCTCGCGTGTGCAGGCGGCGGTATTCGCCGCCCGACACGCTTCATAGCAGGCCCGCCAATTGCCCTTCTCGAGTGCTGGAGTGCCGCCCAGCTCGCTCGCGGTGGATGTCGGCAGCGCGTAGGGCAATAACGCTCTCGCGCATTGATCCAGGTCAACCGGCGGCCACAAACCGGTTGAGGTAGTTCTTCTGTACGCCCTGAGTCCTCCCACCATCGTTCTTCAGAGCCGCCCTGGCCACCCAGGTGACGGATAGCCACCAGCGTGCCCATCGCCGACAGTCTTGCCATGCCCCGCGTGGAGAAAGACAACATGGCCTCTGAATTGAACAACGACAAAAAAGCTTGGTCGGTGCTGATCGTCAGCACCCTGGCGTTCACCGTGTGCTTCATGGTCTGGATGATGTTCGGCGTCATAGGCATCCCGATCAAGAAGGCGCTCGACCTCAACTCCACCCAGTTCGGCCTGCTCATGGCCACACCAGTGCTCACTGGCTCGCTGGTGCGAGTGCCCCTGGGCATTTGGACCGACCGCTTTGGTGGCCGCATCGTGATGGCCCTGCTCATGGCCATCACCGTGCCGGCAATCTGGCTCATGAGCTACGCCACCGCCTACTGGCACTTCCTCACCATCGGCCTGTTCGTGGGTCTCGCGGGCGGTTCGTTCTCGGTCGGCACGCCCTATGTGGCGCGCTGGTTCCCCAAGCACCGCCAGGGCATGGCCATGGGCGTGTACGGCGCGGGCAACTCGGGCGCGGCGGTCAACAAGTTCGTGGCCCCGGTGCTGCTGGTCGCCTTCGGCTGGACCATGGTGCCGCAGGTGTACGCGGCCATCATGCTGGGCACGGTGGTGCTGTTCTGGCTGTTCACCCACAGCAACCCCGACCACCTGGTGCCAAGCAACGTGTCCTTCATGGATCAGCTCAAGGCGCTGAAAGACCCCAAGGTGCTCAAGTACTGCCAGTATTACAGCATCGTCTTCGGCGGCTACGTGGCGCTCTCGCTGTGGATGGTGCAGTACTACGTGGGCGAGTTCGGTCTGGACATCCGCGTGGCCGCGCTGCTGGCGGCCTGCTTCTCGCTGCCCGGTGGCGTGTTGCGCGCGGTGGGCGGCGTGATGTCGGACAAGTTCGGCGCGCACAAGGTCACCTGGTGGGTACTGTGGGTGAGCTGGATCTGCCTGTTTCTGCTGTCTTACCCGCAGACCGATTTCACAGTGGCAACGGTGGATGGCCCCAAGACCTTCCACATCGGCCTCAACGTGTACCTCTTTACCGCGCTGATGTTCATCCTGGGCATCGCCTGGGCCTTCGGCAAGGCCAGCGTCTTCAAGTACATCAGCGACGACTACCCGAAGAACATCGGCGCCATCAGCGGCATCGTGGGACTGGCCGGTGGCCTGGGAGGCTTCGTGCTGCCCATCCTTTTCGGCGTGTTGATGGACCTCACCGGCATCCGATCGAGCGCATTCATGTTGATGTACGGCGTAGTGTGGGTCTCGCTCATCTGGATGTACTGGACCGAGGTGCGCAAGACCGAAGTCATGGGCGCCAACGCCAAACCCTTTTCCCTTCAGAACTGACGCTCCGCGTTGCTTGCCACTCTCATGAACAACACATCCAAAGTCGAACCTGACATCGTCGATTGGCGCCCGGAAGACCAGACCTTCTGGAACGCCACCGGCAAGCGCATCGCCTACCGCAACCTCTGGATTTCCGTGCCGGCCCTGCTGTGCGGCTTCGCCGTCTGGGGCATGTGGGGAATCATCACGGTACAGATGCTCAACCTGGGCTTTCCCTTCACCCAGGCCGAGCTGTTCACGCTTACCGCCATCTCCGGCATCTCGGGCGCCACCATGCGCATCCCGGCGTCCTTCCTGGTGCGGCTGGCCGGTGGGCGCAACACCATCTTCCTCACCACGGCGATGCTGCTGGCACCGGCCATCGGCACCGGCTTTGCGCTGCAGCACCCCGAGTGGCCGCTGTGGTCGTTCCAACTGCTGGCGCTGTGGTCCGGCGTGGGTGGGGGCAACTTCGCCTCCAGCATGTCCAACATCAGCACCTTCTTTCCCAAGCGGCTGCAGGGTACGGCCCTGGGCCTGAACGCCGGCCTGGGCAACTTCGGCGTGACCACGATGCAGATCGTCATCCCGCTGGTGATGACGCTGCCCTTGCTGGGCGCCTTCGGTGGTGAGTCGATGACGCTGGTGAAGGACAGCGGCTGGATCTTCGGCAAGATCGCCGCCGGCACGCCCACCTGGATCCAGAACGCTGGCTTCGCCTGGGTGATCTCGCTCGTGCCACTGTCGATCCTGGCGTGGTTCGGCATGGACAACCTGAAGTCCGTGTCGCCCGACGCCGGTCACCCCATCGCCGCGTTCGCCAAAGTCACCTACCTCTACACCCTGGCCTTCATCCCGGCCATCTTCATGCTCTGGCTGTATCTGCCGGCCCCCACCGGGCTGGGCATCCTGAACATGTGGATCGCCATCCCGCTGGACATCATCCTCGCGCTGCTCATGATGCGCGTGGCCGCCTTCGGTGCCATGAAGGAGAACGTGGCAAAGCAGTTCGCCATCTTCCGCAACAAGCACACCTGGTCGCTCACCGCGCTCTACATCGTCACTTTCGGCTCCTTCATCGGTTTCTCGATGGTGCTGCCGTTGGCCATCACGGTGATCTTCGGCTTCCAGCACGTGGCGGACGCCGCCGGTGTGATGACTCACACGCTGAAAAATCCGAACGCACCCTCGGCCTTGACCTATGCCTGGATCGGTCCTTTCGTCGGTGCCGCGGTGCGGCCCATCGGTGGCTGGATCTCCGACAAGGTCGGCGGCTCCATCGTCACGCAGGTCATCTCGGCGGTGATGGTGCTCGCTTCCGCCGCGGTGGGCTACGTGATGATGCAGGCCTACACCTCGGCCACACCCGAGCAGTACTTCCCCGCCTTCATCGGCCTGTTCATCGTGCTGTTCTTTGCCAGCGGCATCGGCAACGGCTCGACCTTCCGCACCATCGGCGTCATTTTCGACCGCCAGCAGGCCGGCCCCGTGCTGGGCTGGACCTCGGCCGTGGCCGCCTACGGCGCCTTCATCGCCCCGGTGGTTATCGGCGCGCAGATCAAGGCCGGAACCCCGCAGTTCGCCATGTACGGCTTCGCCATTTTTTATGCCGTCTGCCTGGTCTTGAACTGGTGGTTCTACCTGCGCAAGGGCGCAGAGATCAAGAACCCCTGACCCCGCGCACCTCAGATGCCACGCCCCCATTTCCGGAGACATTCATGAGCCATTTTCTCGACCGCCTTTCCTACTTCTCGCTGCCGCGCGAAAACTTCTCGGGCAACCACGGCCATACCACCGGCGAAGACCGGACCTGGGAAGACGCCTACCGCAACCGCTGGGCGCACGACAAGATCGTGCGCAGCACCCACGGCGTGAACTGCACCGGCTCGTGCTCGTGGAAGATATACGTCAAGGGCGGCATCGTCACCTGGGAAACCCAGCAGACCGACTACCCGCGCACACGCTGGGACATGCCCAACCACGAGCCCCGCGGCTGCGCGCGCGGGGCGTCCTACAGCTGGTACCTCTACAGCGCCAACCGCGTGAAATACCCCATGGTGCGCGGGCGCCTGCTGGAGCGCTGGCGTGCCGCGCTCAGCGTTGCCAAGACCCCGGTGGACGCCTGGGCCACCATCGTCGAGAACCCCGAAGCCCGTCGCGACTACCAGCAGGTGCGTGGCATGGGCGGCTTCGTGCGCAGCACCTGGGACGAAGTCAACCAGCTGATCGCCGCAGCCAACGTCTACACCATCAAGCAGCACGGACCCGATCGCATCATTGGCTTCAGCCCCATCCCGGCCATGAGCATGGTGAGCTACGCCGCCGGTTCGCGTTACCTCTCGCTCATCGGCGGCGTGTGCATGAGCTTCTACGACTGGTACTGCGACCTGCCGCCGGCCAGCCCGCAGGTCTGGGGCGAGCAGACCGACGTGCCCGAATCGGCCGACTGGTACAACAGCTCGTTCATCATCGCCTGGGGGTCCAACGTACCGCAGACGCGCACACCCGATGCCCACTTCTTCACCGAGGTGCGCTACAAGGGCGCCAAGACGGTGGCAGTGACACCCGACTACTCCGAGGTGGCCAAGCTCTCCGACCTCTGGCTGCACCCCAAGCAGGGTACAGATGCAGCACTCGCCATGGCCATGGGCCACGTGGTGCTGAAGAACTTCTATTTTCCCGATGACGGCAAGCCACGCAGCAGCTACTTCGACGACTACGCGCGCCGCTACACCGACCTACCACTGCTCGTGATGCTCAAGGAACACGTGTTGGCAGACGGCACCAATACCCTTGTGCCCGACCGCTACCTGCGTGCCAGCGATTTCAACGGCCAGCTCGGCCAGCAGAACAACCCGGAGTGGAAAACCGTCGCCTTCGATACCGATGGCAAGGCCGTGTTGCCCAACGGCTCGATCGGTTTCCGCTGGGGCGAAGCCGGCCGCAGCGACGAGGGCAAGTGGAATCTGCAGGCCAAGGAAGCGCGCAGCGACACAGATGTGAAGCTCAAGCTCTCGGTGATCGAAGACGGCGAGCAGGGCACCCAGGTGGTGAACGTGGCCTTCCCCTACTTCGGTGGCGAGGCCTCCCCGCACTTCACCGCGAACGCGCAGAACGGCAGCATCAACCACGCACGCGTGCCGGCGGTGCGCCTGCGCCTGGGCAAGACCGGCGAAGAGCGCCACGCCATGGTGGCCACCGTGTTCGACCTGCAAGTCGCGCAGTACGGCATCGACCGTGGTCTGGGCAGTGGCGCCAAGAACTTCGATGACAACGCCGCCTACACGCCGGCCTGGCAGGAAAGCATCACCGGCGTGCCGCGCGACCAGGTGATCACCGTCGCGCAGCAATTTGCGGACAACGCCGACAAGACGCACGGCAAGTCGATGGTGATCATCGGCGCGGCCATGAACCACTGGTACCACGCCGACATGAACTACCGCGGCGTGATCAACCTGCTGATGATGTGCGGCTGCATCGGCCAAAGCGGGGGCGGCTGGGCGCACTACGTGGGCCAGGAAAAGCTGCGCCCGCAGACCGGCTGGTTGCCCTTGGCCTTTGCCACCGACTGGGCACGCCCGCCGCGCCAGATGAACAGCACCAGCTTCTTCTATGCGCACACCGACCAGTGGCGCTACGAGAAGCTTGGCATGGAGGAGATCGTGAGCCCGCTGGCCGACAAGGCCGCGTTCAGTGGCAGCATGATCGACTTCAACGTCCGCGCCGAGCGCATGGGCTGGTTGCCCAGTGCCCCTCAGCTCAAGACCAACCCGCTGCAGGTGGTGAAAGACGCCACCGCCGCCGGGCTTGATGCCAAGGACTATGTGGTGCGAGCGCTGAAAGACGGCACACTGGCCATGAGCTGCGAAGATCCGGACGCGCCGCAGAACTGGCCGCGCAACATGTTCGTGTGGCGCAGCAATCTGTTGGGCTCCAGCGGCAAGGGCCACGAGTATTTCTGCAAGCACCTGCTGGGCACCGAGAACGGTGTGCAGGGAAAAGACCTGGGCAAGGACGAAGCGAAGCCCCAAGAGGTGGTGTGGCACGAACACGCACCGAAAGGCAAGCTGGACCTGCTGGTCACGCTCGACTTCCGCATGAGCACCACCTGCATGTACTCCGACGTGGTGCTGCCCACCGCCAGCTGGTATGAGAAGAACGACCTCAACACCAGCGACATGCACCCCTTCATCCACCCGCTCTCGGCGGCGGTTGACCCGGTGTGGCAAAGCCGCAGCGACTGGGAGATCTACAAGGGCTTTGCGAAAGCCTTCAGCGAAGTCTGCGTGGGCCACCTGGGTGTGGAAAAAGAAGTGGTGCTGACACCCATCATGCACGACACCCCCGGCGAACTCGCGCAGCCGTTTGAGGTGAAGGAATGGCGCAAGGGCCACTGTGAACTCATCCCCGGCAAGACCGCGCCGCAGATCACCGTGGTCGAGCGCGACTACCCCAACACCTTCAAACGCTTCACGGCGCTGGGCCCCTTGCTCGACAAGCTGGGCAATGGCGGCAAGGGCATCGGCTGGAAAACCGGCACCGAGGTGGAACAGCTCGGCCAGCTCAACGGCACCACAATGGACGAAGGCGTGACCAAGGGCATGCCGAAGATCGTGACCGACATCGACGCCTGCGAAGTCATCCTGCAGCTTGCCCCCGAGACCAACGGCCACGTGGCGGTGAAGGCCTGGGAAGCGCTTGGCAAACAGACCGGCATCGACCACACCCACCTGGCGATCCACCGCGAGGACGAGAAGATCCGCTTTCGCGACATCCAGGCGCAGCCGCGCAAGATCATCAGCAGCCCCACCTGGAGCGGCATCGAGAGCGAGACGGTGAGCTACAACGCCGGCTACACCAATGTGCACGAACTCATTCCATGGCGCACCCTCACCGGCCGCCAGCAGTTCTACCAGGACCACCCCTGGATGATTGCCTTTGGTGAAGGCCTGGGCAGCTACCGCCCGCCGGTGGACATGAAGGCGACCTCCGGCATTCACAACATCAAGTCCAACGGCAACGCGGAGATCGTGCTGAACTTCATCACGCCGCACCAGAAGTGGGGCATCCACTCGACCTACAGCGACAACCTGATGATGCTCACCCTCAACCGGGGCGGCACCGTGGTCTGGCTCAGCGAAGACGACGCCAAGAGTGCCGGCATCGAGGACAACGACTGGGTCGAGCTGTTCAACATCAACGGCGCGGTGGCCGCGCGTGCGGTGGTGAGCCAGCGTGTGAACCCGGGCATGGTGATGATGTACCACTCGCAGGAAAAAATCATCAACACCCCGGGCTCGGAGATCACCGGCGTGCGCGGCGGCATCCACAACTCCGTCACGCGCATCGTGCTCAAGCCGACCCACATGATCGGCGGCTACGCGCAGCTCAGCTACGGCTTCAACTACTACGGAACGATCGGCACCAACCGCGACGAGTTCGTCGTGGTTCGGAAGATGGACAAGGTGGACTGGCTCGACACACCGGCCGACGACCATCTCATCCGCGCGTATCAGTCAGAAGGAGAGAATCCATGAACCCCCACGCTCACGTTCGTTCGCTGCCCCCGATGGGGACGCATGCCTGCCTTGAGGCAGCTCTGCTGGAGGCATCATGAAGATCCGCGCCCAAATCGGCATGGTGCTCAACCTGGACAAGTGCATCGGTTGCCACACCTGTTCGGTCACTTGCAAGAACGTCTGGACCAACCGCCCCGGGGTGGAATACGCCTGGTTCAACAACGTCGAGACCAAGCCCGGCATCGGCTACCCGAAAGAGTGGGAGAACCAGGAGAAGTGGCAGGGCGGCTGGACGCGCCGCGCCGACGGCTCCATCGTGCCCAAGCAGGGGGGCAAATGGCAACTGCTGATGAAGATCTTCGCCAACCCCCACATGCCGGAGATCGACGACTACTACGAACCGTTCACTTTCGACTACGACCACCTGCAGTCGGCCCCCGAGATGAAGAACACGCCGACCGCCCGCCCGCGCAGCCTTATCACGGGCAAGCGGATGGAGAAGATCGAGTGGGGCCCGAACTGGGAAGAAATCCTGGGCGGCGAGTTTGCCAAACGCAGCAAGGATGCCAATTTCAACGGCTTCGAAGCCGCGCAGAAGGCCATGGTGGGTGAGTTCGAGAACACCTTCATGATGTACCTGCCGCGCCTGTGCGAGCACTGCCTGAACCCGGCCTGCGTGGCTTCGTGCCCGTCGGGATCGATCTACAAGCGCGAGGAAGACGGCATCGTGCTGATCGACCAGGACAAGTGCCGCGGCTGGCGCATGTGCGTGAGCGGCTGCCCCTACAAGAAGATCTACTACAACTGGAAGAGCGGCAAGGCCGAGAAGTGCATCTTCTGCTACCCGCGCATCGAGGCCGGCCAGCCCACCGTGTGCAGCGAGACCTGCGTGGGCCGCATCCGCTACCTGGGCGTGCTGCTGTACGACGCGGACCGCATCCAGGAGGCGGCGAGCGTGCCCAACGAGATGGACCTCTACAAGGCGCAGATCGACCTGTTCCTGGACCCGCACGACCCGGTGGTGATTGCGCAGGCGCGCGCCGATGGCATCCCCGAGAACTGGCTGGAGGCCGCGCGCCACAGCCCGGTCTACAAGATGGCCGTGGACTGGAAGGTGGCGCTGCCACTGCACCCCGAGTACCGCACGCTTCCCATGGTCTGGTACGTACCACCACTTTCGCCCATCACCGCCGCGGCCAACGCTGGTCACCTGGGCGGTAACGGCGAGATTCCGGACGTGAGCCAACTGCGCATCCCGGTGAAGTACCTCGCCAACCTGCTGACCGCCGGTGACACCGTGCCGGTGGTGCGCGCGCTTGAACGCATGCTGGCCATGCGCAGCTACCAGCGTGCCAAACACGTGGACGGCGTCATCAACCAGGACGTGCTCGATCAGGTGCAGCTCAGCGTGCGCGAGGTCGAGGACATGTACCAGACCATGGCGATTGCCAACTACGAGGACCGCTTCGTGATTCCCACCACCCACCGCGAATACGCCGAGAACACCTTCAACATCAAGGGCGGCTGCGGCTTCACGTTTGGCAACGGCTGCTCGGAAGGGCAGACCGAAACCAGCCTGTTTGGTAGCGAGAAAAAACGAACGATTCCAATCAAGGCAGGGGTCTGACATGGGCCTGTTCTCCACCACTCCCAAGCCCGCCGTGCACACACTGCGTGTTCTCGCCCATCTGCTGCGTTACCCCACCGCGGAGCTGCGCGAGCACGCCGGTGAACTGCGCGCCGCGTTGCGCGCCGAAGCCGCTTTGCCTGCCACACGCCTGGCCGAACTGGATGCGCTGCTGGTACACCTGAGTCAGCAACCTGCGCTCGACGTCGAGGCCGCTTACGTCGAGCTTTTCGACCGCGGTCGCAGCACTGCGCTGCACCTGTTCGAACACGTGCTCGGCGATTCACGCGACAGGGGCCCGGCGATGATCGACCTGATCCAGACCTACGAGAAGGCAGGCCTCTTCTTCGGCCCAGCCGAGCTGCCCGACCACCTGAGCGTGTTGCTCGAATTCGCCTCCACCCAGCCCGCTGCGGTGGCGCGCGAGTTCCTCGGCGAAAGCGCGCACATCGTGCGCGTGATCTTCAGCGCGCTGCTCAAGCGCCAGAGCCCGTACGCCAGCGTGCTGGCCGCAGTGCTTGAGATAGCTAGCGAGAAAGCCGAGGCCGTGCCAGTTGCGGCCGACCCCGGTATTGACGAGAGCTGGGCCGAACCTGCGGTGTTCGGAGGCTGCTCCACCGAAGGTCAGGCCCGACCCGGCCAGCCGCAACCCATCCGCATCGTGAAAGCGGCCACCAGTCGTCATACCCCCCCACCACCAGGAGCACAGGCATGACCTCACTGCACCACTTCCTCTTTGGCGTCTATCCCTACATCTGCCTGGCTGTGTTCTTCATGGGCAGCCTGGCCAGGTTTGACCGCGACCAGTACACCTGGAAAAGCGATTCTTCGCAGCTGCTGCGCAAGGGCCAGCTGCGCTGGGGCAGCAACCTGTTCCACGTCGGCATCCTGTTCCTGTTCTTCGGCCACGCCGTGGGCTTGCTCACGCCGCATTTTTTCTACGAAGGCTTCATGGATGCCGCGTTCAAGCAGCGCATGGCCATCTACGCGGGCGGTACCGCCGGTGCGATCTGCTTCGTGGGCTTGTCGATGCTGCTGCACCGGCGCATCTTCGACCCGCGCATCCGCCTGACCAGCCACCGCACCGACATCGCCATTCTGGTGATTCTTTGGGTGCAACTCACGCTGGGCCTGATCACACTGCCGTACTCCTATTCGCACGCCGATGGCAGCGCCATGCTGGTGCTGGCGGAGTGGGCGCAGCGCATCGTCACCTTCCGCCCCGACGCGTCCGCGCTGGTCAACATGGACTGGCCCTACAAGGTACACCTGGTGCTGGGCATGACGATCTTCCTGCTGTTCCCGTTTTCGCGCCTGGTGCATGTGTGGAGCGGCTTCGCGAGCGTTGCCTACCTGGTGCGGCCTTACCAGGTGGTGCGCAGCCGCCGCCTGGGCGTGCCGGTCAACCCGACCAACCCGGCCCATCCTTCCAAGCCCCGCTGATCCAACCTACCCCCGGGAGCACCCATGAGCCAAGACCTTTCCACATCTTCGGGCTGCGGCAGCAGCGCCTGCGCCTGCAAAGGCCCTGAGGTCGCTGCGGCCCCGGTCGAGATCGCCAGCATCAACGGCATCCACCTGCACCACGCCGGTGAGGTGCTGGGCGAGCAGACCCTGCGCGAACGCGCCTGCACCGAGCTGCTACGCCAGCAGGCGGTTAGCGCCGGCCTGCTGCCGCGATTCACGGGTTTGAACGCGCCCGAGCCGGATGACGACATGCGCCGCGCAATCGAGGCCCTGCTCGAAGCCGAGGTGCATTCGCCCGAGCCGGGCCTTGAGGAATGCCGGCGCCACTACGAGGCTCACAAGCCGCGTTTTGTGGTGGGCCAGGCACTGCATGTGCGGCATATCCTGTTTGCGGTCACGCCGGGTGTGCCGGTGAACGCGCTGGCCCAGCGCGCCGAAGCCGCGCTGCTGGAACTATCGCGCCAGGGGGTGTCGATCAATCGTTTTGCGCAGCTTGCGACCGAGCTCTCCAACTGCCCGTCGAGCGCCCAGGGCGGCGACCTCGGCTGGATCACTCCGCAGGAATGCGCGCCTGAACTGGCCAAGGCGCTGTTCCTGCAGAACGACGCCATCCAGGCCCTGGGCCTGCACCCGCGCCTGGTGCACAGCCGCTTCGGCCTGCACATCGTCGAGGTGCTCGAACGCGAGGCGGGGCGCCTGCCCGAGTTCGCCGAGCTGCAGGCGCAAATCGGAGCGCGGCTGGCCCTTCAGTCGCAGGCCACGGCGCTGCGCCAGTATATGCAGCTGCTGGTGGGTCAAGCAGACGTTGAAGGCGTGGAATTGGAAGGGGCGGACACCCCTCTTGTTCAATGAGCGAGGCCGCCGCAAGCGCATCAGCAGACGAGCTGCTGTTGCGCCTTCGGCATTTCCGCTCCGACTATTTTCCGCGCAATCAGCAGCGCTTTCAGGACCTGGTAGCCGAAGGCCAGCACCCCAAGACGCTGTTTATCGGCTGCTCGGACTCGCGACTTGTACCCTACTTGCTCACCGGGGCTGGCCCGGGTGAACTCTTCATAGTGCGCAACGTGGGCGCGCTGGTTCCACCCCACGACCAGTCGCACGGACTCCATGGAACGATGGCCGCGATCGAGTTCGCCGTGCTCAGCCTGCACGTGGAGCGTATCGTGATCTGCGGCCACAGCCACTGTGGCGCGATCCGCACCGCCTACGAGGGAGCGCCCGACGAGGCGGTGGCCCTCACCGCGTGGCTCAAGCTGGTCGACGAGGCACTGCTGCCAGTGCAGCCGTGCGCAGAATCGATGCGCCGCACCGAGCAACGCGCGGTGGTGCTGCAGCTCGAACGCCTCATGGGCTACCCCATGGTGCGGCGCGAGGTCGAGGCCGGCCGGCTCACCCTGCACGGCTGGCACTACGTGATCGAAGACGGCGAGGTGCATGTATTTGACGCGCAGGAAGGTGATTTCGTCGCAGCCTCGGTAGCAACCAACAGCGGCACCGGGCCCTACCAACCCTATGTGGAATACGATGGACAAGTCATCAGTTTTTGAGACCGCCGAAGCTCATGGGGCGTGCGAATGAACACGGCACTGCGCATTCGACCGTCGCTTGCTGTGTTCTCGGCGGATACGACGGAGCGCGAGTGCTCACGCGCCACCGCCGACCTGATTCACGCGCGCCAGACCCTACAAACCCTCACTGTCAGAACCTGGATACACGATGACCATTCAAAATTTTGACGACCTGTTGAGCGCGGCACGCATGCAACCTCTACCGCAGCGGCTGCTGTTCGTGTTCGCAGGTGTCGAGCTGCCTGACGACGCCACGCCGGCCCAGCGGCTCGAATTCGAGCGGGGTGAAGGCGGCGCGCTGGTGCCTCAGATATGCGTGGACAAGGGGCTGGACGAGCTCCAATCTTTCGACCAACTGGTGCACGAAGCCGAGGCCTTTGGCAAACCCTGGGGCATGGTGTTCGCTGCCGCGCTTGCAGGCAAGCAGGGCCGCGAGCCTGGCAGCGCCGAGGCCGAGCAGCCGCTGCACGACATGGTGGAGGCGATCCGCCAGGGTAGGTTGGGCGCGTTCATTCCCTTTGACCCCCAAGGCCATGCCGTGGTCTTGAACTGAGATGGGCCGCTCAATGCCGTCGTCCGTTATCAGCCTGCCAGCTAACCTGCGATGGGTTCTGGCGGCCGCAGCAATATGTGCAGGTGCGCGGTTGGAACGAGGGCGTAGCCAGCGCCGTGCGTGACGTGATGCAGCCCTTCGGTCAGGGCCATGCCGCTGCACCGCGAGGACGCGAAATACCATGTATTCCTGACGTCCCCTGTCAATTTGAAACCGAATTGGTAGTCCTTCAGGGACTGAAGTTGAAGCACGCAGAGGGCTCAGCGGATCTCGCAGCACTCCGGCCTCTTTCACTGAAATCTAGTAACCCACGTCAAACTTGAGCCCGCCCTGCTTGCGCAGCCGCCGCAGCCAATAGGCGGCAGCCAGCAAAAGTGCCAACCCAATGACTACGTTGCGCTGCGTTGAACCGGGCGGACCATCGTAGCGTGCAGTAATCGTGTGTTCGCCAGCAGCCAATCGAACCTGCATTCGGCCATCCGGCAACAAATGCTCTTCGATGGTCGTTGCGGCCAACGCCAAACCATTCACATGCACTGACCAGCCTGGCAGGTAGATTTGCTGGATCACCACCACACCCGGACTTGCGCCTGCGAAGCGGTAGTTGAGCGCGTGCGGCGAATGCCCGGGCTCTGGGTGCCCCTGCCAATGCGGTGAGTCACTGGTCATCCAATTCAATGTGGACCGGTTTGAAAATAGGTCGATTCCTAAACGTTCAGTCAAGGCCGCCCGATGTCGCGCCAGTTGTGCTTCACATGGTTGACTGATAGGCGTGTATCGTGCCGTTTCGGGCGGATTTTTGGCGAATCTTGCCGGCAACCATTCCCCAACATCCAGCGTCGCCAACAACTTGTTGGGTTGGGCCAGGCCGGGATAGGTCTTGATGCAGTCGAGTTGCTCACCGGCAACGGGCTCTCCGAACCAGTGCATTGCGCGAAAGTCATGGAATTTCCATGCCGACCAGGTCAGCGCCAGCAGTGCGAGCGTCAAGCCCAGGCGCCGCAGGACCCAGTGGCGATTGCTGCCTTGCCAATAGCCAAGCGTGCAGACCACCTGTAGCGCGGGCGCAAACACCGCCAGCCGCCAGGGAAACTGCATCAATGAAAAGGGGTAAAGATGCCAGAACCAGCGGCCGGTCGGCAGCATGGCCAGAAAAAGCACCAGGTAGACCAGGCCTGCGGCGCGGATGAAAGGGTGTTCACGACCTTGCCAGGCACCCAACAATGCCAACGCCACAAAGGGGGCGGCCAGAAATGCCTGGTCGTTATTGAACAGTAGGCCAGACAGAGAGGCGACGTTGCGCCAGGGCTCAAAACCGCCGATCGCAGCGACATGGGCATTGACCAGAGGCTTGAGTTGCGCCACCGTGAGCCAATATGGCGAGGCCAGTGCCAGTGCCAGCAACAGGGCACCTGCCAGTTCAAAGACGCTGCGCACTCTGACCGCCAGCGGTGCCTGGTGCTCGGTACCGGCCAGCGTCAGCATACCCAGCAGAGCGACGACCAATGGCAAAAACAGTACTGCCATCGGGTGGCTATAAAAGCTTGCCGCAAGGACCAGTGTCAGTCCGCTCCAGCACAGCGCCCGTCCCCTCATACCGATTGTTGAGCGCGGCTCTGGCGCCAGCAGGCACCAACTCCAGTGCAGCACCCACGGCAACAGTTGAATAACCATCCATTCACTCAAATCACCGCGCTCATACAGGTTGATGTGAACATAGGGCGCCGCCTGAAACAACAACACGAGAGCCAGAGCGGAGAGGCGGTCCACAAAAGTCCGTGCAAGTCGGTATGCACCGAGCCCGCCAATGAGGCACAGCGTGCCCAGTGTCAGCAATTGACGCCATAGCAAGTCGTCAGTCAGTACGGCCAGCCAGCTGTTGAGGAAGAAATAACCGGGTTGATAAAAGACGAACTCGGGATAGCCGTATCCGGCATTGAAATCGGGTAGCCAGCGCGGATACCAAATGCCGGCGGCCATCGCCTCCTGAAAGTGGCTCGACAACACGGCGTAGCGGAAGTGCTCGGTAACGCCTGGCAGGACCGGGTTCAACAGGTTTGACCAAAGCGGCAGCAAGGACAGTGCGGGCAGTGCCGCCCAAACGCCAAGCGTCAGCCAGGTCCAACGCCTTGCAGGGGTGGCGCCAAACGCGCGGGCAACCGTTTGCTTGGCGCCCGAGCCAAGCGTGTGGAACAAGAGCATGCCTGCCATCACCCGCTGCGTTGCGTGGTGAGATTTCATCGACTCCGCCCCACGTGGGAGCCCTGCATTGCGTTCAGCTTCATTCATCGGACTTGATCAAGTGGCTGAGAATTTTAGGGCTTGGCTGCAGTCTTTTGGCTTGCGAGAGCGGCGCAGCCGCGACGCACGCCCCGCTGTGAACAGCTGCGGGATCGCGCGTGCGCTTGTTGCAGGGAGCGTGGGCGCGGGGTCAGCGGGGCATGTAGCAGGTGCCCGCGGCAATGGCCGCCGTGACGGCATGGGCCGTGCTGGCCGCATTGGGGTAGGCCGAGGGGGTGGCCGTGTCCTCCAGCAGGCACAGGTGGTTGCCCCTGCGCACCAGCACCACCGGCATGGTGGGGAAGGTCATGCCGTCGCGCACGCCCCAGTAGGCTGAAATGTCGGTGGTGAACTCTTGGCGCGACTGGGTCACCGTGAACCCGCCCACCAGCGGGCCCGTCATGGTGGTGCCCACGCCGGTGCACTGCGCATTGCAGTAGCTCACCCCGCCCGCGCCCACATTCACAAAGACGGGCCTGCTCTGCGAGATGCGCCAGCCGTTCGTCAGGCCGATGCCACCCGGCACTGCGTTGCACTGGTCCTGCTCCCAGAAGCCGGTCACGGAGCCCGCAATGGCGCAGCTCACCTGGACCGTGTCCACCGCCGCGGCAGCGACCACGCCCGTGCCATTGCGCACCACGCAGCCCGTCCCATCGGGTTTGGACTTGACCGTGACGGCATAGGCCGCGCCAGCGGCCAGCGGCGTAGCAAAGGTGAAGCCGCCGTCCGCGCTGAGGGGCAGGTCCTCGCCGCCCGTGGTCAGCACCACGGTCACCCCGGCCGGAATGCCGCCGATGGTGCCGCCCAGTGTGTTGCGGTCGCCTGGCAGCTGCACGCATCCACCAGTACCCCGCGCTCTGGCAGGCCGACCTGGACCGCTACCTGGCGCAGGTGCTGCCGCCCGCGACACCCGTGCCCTTCACGCCCCGCTCGCAATGAGTCCATGCCACCCAAACTGCCAGTTGAGCCATCTGAGCCAGATAGGCCATATGGGCCATCACCGGGGTCCGGCAGCCTGGTCGTGGACGCAGCCCCTGCCCCGCCTCAAGCTCCAGTGCGTTGAGCCCCTCCCGTCTCCTTGCTGAAGGCAAGCAGGAGCGCGGCCAGGCGCGCCGGCTGCTCCTGCTGGATCCAGTGACCGGCTGCGTCGATCAGTTCGATGCCGCTCATCCTGGTCGTCGCCTTGGCTTTCATCACGTCAAGGGCGCCCGGCGAAACGTAGTTCGCCCAATCGTTTTTTCCGCCGATGAAGAGCGAAGGGACATCGATGGTCCGGCCCGAGAAGAGGCGCAGTTCGGCATTCAAGGCTGGGTCGGTGAAGACGCGATAGAGCTGAAGTGCGCCTTGAAAGCCCGTGCGTGCGTACTCGGCGGTGTACACGGCCAATTCGGGCTCGGTGAGCCATTGGCAGGCCGCAACCTCGGCAGCCGTTGGGTGGAATGGCGCCACGGTCTGGGACATGGACTTGTCCAAGTCCATCACGTAATAGGTCGGCAATTGCGCCAGTTCTGCGGGCGTTGGCGCCTTCAGGGGATGTGGCTTGTTGCCCGGCCAGTCGCCGCTCTTGAGGTAGAAAAATGCCCGCAAGAAGGCGTGCAATCCCTGAGGCGGGTGCCACAGGTCGGCGTTGGCCTCCCGCCCGCTCAGGTACTGCTGATAGTGCTTGCGCGGCGGGTTCAGCGCCGCCAGTGCGGCTGCCAGCCTTTGGGGGGCCAGGTTCGGTGGGGCCGGCGCTGCCTCGCTGTCTGCCGTGTTGAACGGGAATGCTGGCGTACCGGGGAAGGGTGCGCTCATCAGCACCACCGACGGGAAAACATCGGGGCGGGCCAAGGCGCAATAGGCGGCCACGGGCGAGCCGAAGTCGTGCCCGACGAGCATGGCCGTGCGCCGGTACCCCAAGGCCGAGACCAGCGCGAGTGCGTCGCGCGTCAGGTTCAGGAAGCCGAAGGGCTCCAGCGGGCTGTCATACGCAGCAAGCCACCCGGTGGTGCGGCCAAAACCCCGCTGGTCGGGTGCCACGACGTGGTAGCCCGCATCGGCCAGCAGCGGCATCAGGTGCCGCCAGCCGTAGGCCAGGTCCGGGAACCCGTGCAAGAGCAGCGCCAGCGGGCGCCCGGGGCTCTCGTGGCCGGCCTCCAGCACATGGACATCGAGGCCGTTGACCCCCTGGATCATGCGTGAGCGCACCCCTTGCGGGAGCGGTCCCTGGAACGTTGTGGATGCAGTCATGGCGGTTGCTCCTGAAGGGCTTGCGTGGGCAAAACGGAATGAAGACGCGGCCAGGCCGGCGGCGCCGATCGCCAGGACGGCGCGGCGCGATACCGAGGGTAACGAGGGCCTGGACTCAGATGGGTAGCTCATGGGGGACCTCTTCGCCACGGTGCCGGGACAGGGATGTCACCGAAATCGAACTATGGCGATCACCATACTATGGCAATCGCCATAGACACGTCAAGCCGATGCTGGTAACTTATCGCCATGCCCCGCAAGACCGACGCCCGCCCCCTCGCCATTGCCACGGCCGCGCGCCTGTTCCGCATTCAGGGCTACACCGCGACCGGGCTGAGCCAGATCCTCCAAGAAAGCGGTGCCCCCAAAGGATCGTTCTACTTTCACTTCCCACGCGGCAAGGCGCAGTTGGCGGAAGAAGCCATCGACCAATACGTCACAGCGCGCATGGCCGTGTTGCAGGGCATCTCGGCAAACACAGCGGGCGATGCCGAGCGTTTCGTGCGGCAGGTGCTCGGCGCGTTCGCGGCTGAAATGGTGGCATCCGATTTCCAGTACGGATGCCTGATGCAGAACCTGGCGAACGAATTGCCCGCGCTCGATGCCGACCTGACCCAACGCGTGGCGCGCGGGTTCCAGGATTCGACGGAACTGGTTGCGGCTCACTTCAGGGGCTGCGGCTACAGCCCCGCGCGCGCGACCTCTGCCGCAGCGGCGCTGGTGGCCGCCGTCGAAGGCGCGCGCACTGTCGCGCGCCTGGAACGTTCGCCGGCTGTTTTTGAGGCGCTGGCGGATGTCAGTCTCCGAGGGTGGGCCGCCCCAGAGGGGTGATGCGGGTCCAGTGGTGCCGATCGGGCATCGAACGCCAAAATGCGCAGCCGCCGGAGCCCCAGCACAACGACAAGAAAAGGACAGGACCCCGATGCCCACCAACCCGCCCGCGCACGTGACCTTCCGGCCCTTTGCGGGCCCTGCCGACTACGCGGCCATGGTCGCGTGCGCCAACGCGAGTTTCGCGGCCGACGAAACCGGCTTCTTTCGCACGGAGCACGAGGTGGCGCGCGACTACGCCGCCTTCACCAGCTGCGTGCCCGAGCGCGATGTGTGGATCGCCCAGGCCGGCAGCGAGATCGCGGGGTACGTGCGCTCATGGCCGTGGGCGCAGGCCGACGGACTGCAGCTGTACTCGCAGTTCGCCGTGGTGGCGCCCCAGTGGCGCCGGCAGGGCATTGGCACGGCACTGCACGCCTGGCTGGAGCAACGCCAGCGCACCCAGGCTGCCACCAAACACCCCGGTGCACCGCGCGACGCCCACCACGCCTACATCACCCACGGCGAGACCGCGCGTGCGGCCCTGCTCGAAAAAGCCGGCTACACGCCCGAGCGCTATTTCTTCGCCATGGTGCGCCCCACGCTCGACGACGTGGCGGTCTTCCCCCTGCCCCAGGGACTGGAGCTGCGGTCCGTGCAACCCGAGCACTACCGCGCCATCTGGGACGCGCATGGGCGGGCCTTCCGAAGCCATTGGGGCTATTGCCCGCCCGATGAGGCGGACTACCTGCGGTGGCTGACGAGCCCGGTCTTCCAGCCCCATTTGTGGCAAGTGGCGTGGGACGTGCAGACCCACCAAGTCGCCGGGCAGGTGCGCAGCTACATCGATGCCACATGGAACCGCAACAACGGCCGCCAGCGCGGCTGGACCGAGTTCATCAGCGTGGGCGAGCCCTGGCGCCGCCGTGGCCTGGCGCGTGCCCTCATCGCCCACAGCCTGCGCGCCCAGGCCGCCGCCGGCATGGCCGAATCGGGCCTGGCCGTGGACAGCCAGAACCAGAGCGGCGCCAACCGCGTGTACGCAGACTGCGGCTTTGTGGTGGATCGGCGCAACTGCGTGTACCGCAAGCCGCTGGTGCTGGGAGCAGACCGAGGCGCAGGGGGCTGACCCTGGAGCAACAGCTACGATGGCAGCCATCGACAACACAATTCGGGGGGGCTGGCTTGGAAATAGTGTTCGAGTTGCTGGTCATAATGACCGGGCGCTTCGTCATTTGCATTGCGACCCTTGGCTGCTGCAAATGCGAGTCCCCTTTCAGCGTCGACCACCGCACCCGCAGCGCAGCCGGCTCCCTGTGGTATAGCAATGCAGGCCGCTGCGTCATCACACAGACAGGCCAGTCGCTGGCCGGGGTTTTGTTCTACGTTGGGCTCGTGCTCGCGCTGGTGTTGGTGGCGCAGTCCGTGGGGTGAGGTACCGCACGGAGCTGCCCCTCTGCGGCACAGCCGTCCTGGCCAACAGCCCCGCGCGCCCATCCACCCCGCTGACTACTTCTGCGGTATCGCAATCGGCCCGCCACCGCCGGGCTTCTTGCCGCCGCCCACGGGGCTTTCGCCAAACGCCACCTTTTCGCTGCTCGATGAGTTCATCACGGCGATGGTGAAGGGCTTGAGCGGCATGAAGTCGAAATCCTTCTCCATCACCAGGTAGCGCGGGATGTTCTGGCCGCCCAGCAGGCCGCTGCTGCCCATCTGCACCTGGCGAAAGCGCCGGCTGGCCGGGTTGGCGGCCTGCAGGCGCCTGAGCTCGCGCGCGGGCAGACCCGTGCGCGGCTGCACGAAATCGCGCTTGGCCGTGAAGCGCACCCAGACGGAGCCGCCGGTGGGGATGGCGGTGGAGTTGGCGCTGACCGACTCCAGCACGCTGCCCAGCGGGCTGCGGGGCGTGGGCGGGCCGATGATGTTCAGCCGCAGCTCCAGCTGGAACGAGGTCTCGCTGCCCTGGTTCTTCACCAGCACCTCGATATCGCGTTTGGAGCCCGCAACCCCCCGGAAATCCATGAACTTCAGGTTTGAGAAGGGGCTGGCGTCGCCCTCCTGCCACTGTGGCGCCATGGTGGGTGCCTGGGCACTATCCCAGACGAAGCTGTTGTCGTCTTCGTTGGACTCGGGCACGGCGAAGTACGGATCGGCCTTGAACCGAAAGCCCCGCTTCACCCCGAAATCCGCCTGGCTGATGTCCTTGGGCAGCTGCATCGAGAAGCCCTTGGCGCAAGCAACCAGGCCCGGATAGGCGCCCAGGCCATCGACCTCATAGGCGGTGAACGGCGTCGAACCCGATGCCGATGCTGCCGTGGGCCCCGGAAACACCTGGAACGACACCTTGAACGGCCCCGCCGCTGCCGTCGGGTTTTGCGGATCGAAGGCGCGCAGCGCGGGGTCATGCTTGGTGTCGACGTTGGCATTCACCACCGTGACATGGGCAAACCAGGGCTGCTCGGGGTCGTAGCACGGCATGCCGGGCGTGGCCTCTTCCAGGCCATCAAAAAAGATCCGCAGGTTGGATAGCGCCATGGAGCTCCCTCGTCATCGGTGGTGGTTGGAGGGACGCATGTTTGCACACGCAGCCGCGTGCGGCAAGCCCGGCGCGGCGCGTGTCGGGGCCCCACGCGCGTGGCGCCAAGAGCGGCCAACAAAACTCAACAACGCCAAAAGAGTTTTGTCAGCCCCCCGCCTTGCCGATGGCGGCATGCAGCATCTGCGGCGTGCAGGGCTTGGGCAGCACATCAAAGCCCAGTTGCGAGATGCGGGCCAGTTGCTCGGCATAGCCGGTCATCAGCAGCACCCGCTGCGCAGGCCACTTCTCGCGGATGTGCCTGGCCAGGCCCTCGCCGTTGAGTTCGCCGGGCATCATCACATCGGTCAGCACCAGGTCGGGCCGCTGGCCTTCATCGAGCAGGTAGATGGCCTTGTCGGCGCGGTCCACCCGGGTGACGGTGCAGCCCAGCGACTGCAGCAGGGGCACCAGCGACTCGGCCACCTCGTCGTTGTCTTCCACCACCAGCAGGCGCATGCCCAGGGGCTGGAACGAGGTGGTGTCTGCGGCGGGCTCGTCCCCAGGCGCTCTGGGGGCCGTGCTGGGCAGGTACAGGCTGACGCGCGTGCCCTTGCCCAGCTCGCTGGCGATTTGCGCGTAGCCGCCTACTCCCTGGCAAAAGCCATACACCTGGCTCAGGCCCAGGCCCGTGCCCTCGCCCACGGGCTTGGTGGTGAAGAAGGGTTCAAACACCTTGTCCAGATCGTCCTGCGCGATGCCGCTGCCCGTGTCGGACACTTCGATGACGACCATTTCGGTTTCTTTGTCGTCCGCCCCGACCCGCTGGCGCCCGGCATTGCGCACGTGGATGGACAGGGCCCCGCCCGTGGGCATCGCGTCGCGCGCATTGATGCCCAGGTTGAGCAGCGCCAGCTCCAGCTCGCTCATGTCCAGAAACACAGGTGCGGTCGAGGGGTCCACCTGTACATCCAGCTGCACGCGGCTGCCCATGACCGGGACCAGCAGATCCTGGATGGCCGGGAGCTTGTGCTGCAGCTGCACGTACTCGGCCACCAGGGGCTGGCGCCGTGAGAAGGCCAGCAACTGGCGGGTGAGGTTGGTGGCCGACTTCACGGCCCGGGCAATGGATTCGATCTGCCGCAGGCCCGACTGCGGCGCCGTGCGCTTGAGCAGGTGCAGGTTGTTGCTGATCACCATCAGCGCGTTGTTGAAGTCGTGCGCCACGCCACCGGTCAGCCGGCCCAGCGCCTCGAGCTTTTGCGCCTGGCGCAGCGCCTCTTCGGCACGCTGGCGGCTTTCGGTTTCGCGCTCCAGGTCCTGCAGTGTGTTGTGCGCAGCAAGGGCGCTTTGCAGCGCCGTCCTCGCCGTGATGACCAGCGCGGCCACCGGCAGCGCCCCCATGGCGAACAGCAGCGCAAGCTGTTGGAACAGCTCGCGCAGCGGCACATTCAGGCGCATCGCCGTGGCCACGTACAAGGGGTATGCGCCCACCTTGCGAAAGGCAATGACCCGCTCCTTGCGATCGACTGTCGAGATGCCTTGCAAGCGCCCCACCTCATCGCCGGCAGTCAGCCGCTGCATCACCGGCGAATCGGGCTGCAGCGTGACGGGCGTTGCGGCGCTGTGGGGCCAGCGCGTATAGACGGCGCCGTCGTCGCGGAAAAGGGTGACCGCCAGGTTGGGCTCGTCCGCCACCAGGTCGCCATAGAAATCGTAGAAGTAGGACGTGAGCAGCGCCACGTTGATGACCCCGCCAAACTTGCCCGCGTCGTCCTCGAAGGGGACACTGACATTCAGCACCCGCTCGTTGGACGTGCGGGTCACGATGGGCCTGGACAGATGGGGCCCCGTGCGGCCCTGCAGGTGGTGCTGAAAATACTCGCCGTCGGACAGATCGACCCGAGGGAACGGAAACAGCCGGCTGCTGGCGATGGCCCGGCCTTTCGCATCCAGGATGAGGATGGACTGGATCTGGGGCTGGTCCACGCTGCGCTTGCGCAGCTCTTCATGCAGGAAGGCCTCGATGCTGTGCAAATCCTGCGGGTTCTTGCCGTTGACCAGGGAGAAGGCCTTTTCAGCGACCGCCTCGGACGTGGCCATGACCTTGGAGGCATGCTCGTGCGCAACCCGAAGCGACCGGGACACCCGGGCGTCGGTTTCGTCCGTGGCCCGCAGAAACCCGACGACCCCGAAGATGGCATAGATCACCAGGGGCACCGCCACGCTCAGCACCGCCATCCGGCGAAGCCAGCGCACCGATTCAGCTGCCTCTTTCGAGCCCTTGTCGCTGGCTCTTCTCATTGTCCACATAGGTTGTTCCTGGGGATCGGGTCCATGAAATTCACCACCGGTGGATGCGCCCGGCGCCAACGCAACCCGCAATGGGCCGCAGCAAAAGAAGCATTGGTCGAGCAGATCCCTGTTGCTTGGTGCCCTTGTTCTGCGCCGATCTGCGACCAATCGGTATGAATAATAACTTCAAGGTCACAATACCGCTGCCCGCATGGCGCAAGGCTATGGGCCGCCAGAAGGTCTTTCTGTGCCCTCAACGCTGCGCCACAGCCTGGCGAGTTCTGCAGCCGTCTGCGGCTTACCGTACAGGTAGCCCTGCAGCTCGTTCACGCCCAGGCCCTGCAGCAGGTCGGCCTGCATGGGCGTCTCGACCCCCTCGGCCACCACGCGCTTGTCCAGCGCCTTGGCCAGGGCCACGATGGCGGTGGCAATGGCCAGTGCGGGGCGCTCGACGCCAAAGGCAAACACAAAGCTCTTGTCGATCTTGAGCGTATCGAACGGCAGGCGGTTGAGGTAGCGCATGGCCGAGTAGCCCACCCCGAAGTCGTCCAGCGCAATCGCCACGCCGTGGGCGCGCAGCGCCGCCAGGCGCGTGACGGCGGCATCCACGTCCTGGATCAGCGCGCCTTCGGTGATCTCCAGCTCCAGCTCGCCGGGGCGGATGCCGAACTCCTGCAGCAGCGCGTGCAGCGCTGCGGGAAACGCCGGGTCGGCCAGTTGCACGGGCGAGAGGTTGACCGACAGATGCCGCACGGGCACCAGCGGGTCGGCACGCCACAGCGCAAACTGCTGTAGCGCCTGGCGCAGCACCCACAGGCCCAGCTCGATGATGAAGCCGGACTCTTCGGCCAGCGCAATGAAGGTGTCGGGCGAGACCAGCCCCTTGTCGGGGTGGCGCCAGCGCAGCAGTGCCTCGACCGAGGCGACCTGGCGGCCCTGTGCGCGCACGCGCGGCTGGAACACCACGAACATCTGCTGCCCGGCCAGCGCGTGGCGCAGGTCGTGGCGCAGCGCCAGCCGCCCGGCCTGCTCTGCGGCCAGCGCGGGCTCGAACTCCACCAGCACATTGCGGCCCGCGCCCTTGGCGGTGTACATGGCCAGGTCGGCGTGCTTGAGCAGTTCGTCCTGCGAGGCGCCATGCGCGGGGTAGTGCGCCATGCCCAGGCTGGCCGCCAGGGGCAGCAGGCGCGGGGGCACGCTGTACGGCACGCGCACGGCCTGCATGACCGATTCGATGTCGGCGCGCAACGCCGCCTGTGCGTCTGCGGGCAGCACGAAGACGAACTCGTCGCCCCCCGGGCGGGCCATGGCCAGTGCGCGAGGGCCTATGCAGTTGCGCAGGCGGGCCGCCACCTCGCGCAGCACGCAGTCCCCCACGTCGTGCCCATAGGCATCGTTGATTTCCTTGAAGCCGTCGAGGTCCATGTACACCACAGCAAAGGGCGTTGCGGCTTGCGCCTGCACCAGTTGGTCAACGGCCTCGACCAGCCCGAAGCGGTTGAGCAGGCCCGTCAGGCTGTCGCGCGTGGCGCGTTCACGCAGTTGCTGCTCGTGCTGCTCGGCGTGCAGGGCCACGGCCAGCCGCTGGCCCAGTGCGGCCAGCTCGCGCCCGGCGCGCCCCTCGGGTGCCGGCAGGCGCTCCAGGCGCAGCCACACCCGCTGGGTGCCGGTGTGCGCAACGGGCAGGTCGTGCCAGGGCCCTTCGCCCCCCGCAGGGTCGGCCCCCTCCCCTGCCTGCGGCAGGCCCGCGTCGCGCGGCGCACCTGTCTCGCGCTGCGCCAGCGTTCCATCGGCCGCCAGGGACAGCACCAGCGGCCGGGGCGCACCGGCTGGCCACTGCACCACGCCCACCGGCGCGCCACCCGCCTGGGCGTTCAGGTGCGCGAGCATCAGGCGCACCACCTCGGCAAACGGGCGCTGCCCGATGATGGCCTGGTCCATCTGCGCGAGTACGCGCACCAGCGCAAGGTCGCGCCCCACCTCTTCGGTCATGGCGTTGAAGGAGTCGGCCAGGTCGGTGAATTCGTTGCGTCTGCCGGCGATCTGCACCCTGCGCGTGAAATCGCCCTCCAGCACGGCGCGCGTGCCCGAGGTGAGCGCATCCAGCGGGCGGGTCAGCCTGCGCAGCACCACCGAGCTGCTCACCAGCGCAAGCAGAAATGCGATGGCGGCCACGTTGCCCACCAAGGCCGCCACGCCAATGGGCAGGTAGCGCCGCACGTCCGGCTGCAGGGTGGTGGTGATGGTCCAGGCCGGCGCATCGAAATAGGGCGTGAAGAAGATCTCGCGCTGCGTGCGCACCTCGTTGGCGGCCTGCCCCTCTACCCCCTGGCAGAAGGGTGCAGACAACTGCGGGCCCGAAAAGCAGATGCGATGCGTGCCCGACTGCGCGTTCTCCCACAGGTAGTCTGCAGTGAACCGGCCGCGCACCACGGCGCCTGCAAAGGGCACGATCAATTCCACGGTGGGCGCCACCCCGGGCTGTGGGGCGCCCACCACGCGCAAGGTGCTGCGGCCCTGCGGCATCGGTGCAAGCTCCGAAGGGAAAAGCCGGTCCACACTGGCAAAGACGCTCTCGAGCCGCTGGTCCAGCGGCACGGGCCCGGGGCCCTGGCCGGAGGGCAGCCCGTGCACATGCAGCAGGCTTTCTGCGGCGCGCAGCCGGTCGATGAGGTTGATGCCCACGGCCTTGGCCAGCTCGCCACTGAGCTGCGCTGCAGACTGCTGCACGACGTACTCCGTGAGCTGGTAGGCCAGCAGCGACAGGGCCCCCACCGGCACCGCCACCAGCACGAAGAACGTGGCCAGCAGCTGGCGCCCGACACGGCTGTGCAGGATGGCATGGGCCGGACTCAGGCGCATTCAATAATCCTCGGCGACGCCGATGAAGCTCCCGTTGTTGGCGCGGATGATGTCATCGCGGCTGGCCTTGGCGGTCAACGGCGTCTGGCTCGCGCCATCAGGCCCCATGCTGTACAGGTCATAGTCGCTGTTGAGCGGGTGCAGCGACTTGTCCTTGCGCTTTTGGCCGACAGTGGCGCCGTCCATCGACAGGTAGCGATAGGGGTTGCCCCAGGGGTCCAGCCGGGTAAAGGGCAGATCGGCCAGGCTTGCCGGGAACACGTGCTTGAAGTTGACGTACCGGTCCAGCATGGCGCTGATTTCCAGAATGTCTTTTTTGGCAGCGGCGACCTTGGCGCGTTCGATGTACGCCTTGTAGCTGGGCATGGCCACTGCCGAAAGCAGCCCGATCAGCGTGACCGTGATCAGCAGCTCCAGCAGCGTCACCCCCAGCGCATGCAGGGCCCTTCGATGGGTGCTGACCAGCCTCATGACCCGGCACCTGCGCAAAATGCCGTGCCCGGCACGGGAAACAGGGCCGCAACGCAGCCAGTGCGCGGCACGCCCGGGCGCGCCAGGACGCAAGCTTCGCTAACATTTTGTTTCATGGCGCATGATATTCCACACCATGTTATCGACTACGTAGGACGTATTCGACGAACGCCTACCCAGGCACGAACAGCAGTTGCCCACCCTGTGCCGGTCGGTAGGCAAACCGCCCCGTCTGCACCACCTTGCCGCCCACCCGGGCGGCCCAGGTGTAGTCACCTACACGCGTGCCGGCATTGCCGAAGTCGCTGGGGTAGTGCACGGTGCCGGCCCTCTCGCCGCCGCCCTGGGGCTGGGCCGTGGCGGTGGTCGTCTTGCCATCGGGCATGGTCACGGTGAACTCCACCGGCGCCTGCCGGGCCGCCATCTTGTCGCTCACGCTCAGCCCGACGGCGGGGCGCGCGCTGTACAGCACGCTCGTCTGGGCCAGGGCCGGGGTGCCGGCGGCGAGCAGCAGCGCCGCAGTGAGCACGCCAGCGCGAAGGTGGGGGTGAATGTTCGCCATGGAATGCTCCTTTTTTGAGGGTTGCGTGCGGGCCGGGAGGCTGCGCGATCAATCGCCACACGCCACCGTGCGCAGATGGGGCACGGTGGCTGGCTCCCACGGGGCGCGGCCTATCACCGTGCCACCACCCCAGCCGTACTCGAAGCGCTCGCCACCGGCCACCGTGCCAAAGGCGCTGATGCGCCCCTTGCCCACGTCGAAGCCCCAGGCCTGCTGCAGGCGGTCAATGCCCAGCCGCGTGCCCGGCGCCAGTGTGCGCACCAGCCGTGTGCCGTGAAAATCGTCGTTGGCGGCATTGCGCGGATGCGGCGACAGCACCAGCGTCTTGCCCTTGGCATCGCCGCCCACCGCATACAGCCCGGCCTCCTGCACCAGCACCACCTGCGCCGGCACGCGCAGCGGCAGGCAGCCGCTGGCGGCCAGGTCCGTCTGGCCCTGGCAGGCGGTCAGCAGCGCCAGGCATGGCAGCACCGCCATGAGTTGGGCAACCGCCCGCCTTGCGGGCACCACAGGGGCTAGGAGCGTGCGCGGCAGAAGGCATCGAAGCGAAACGCTCGAAAACCGAGGATCGCTGGGTAGTACCGACAAGCCCAGGGTGGCCCCCTGGGCGCCGGAGGTGATACCCGGCGAGACCGGTTTGTCGGGCGTTGCAGCCGATGCTCCTTCTGCCGCGCACGTTCCTAGAGCGGCTGCGGGGTCAACAGCGCCATCTTGGTCGTGGTGGTCTTTCGCCATCAGCGCAATATGCCGCAGCCCAAGCCGGCTCCGGGTAGGACAAGGGCGCCTCGGGGCGGCGCCGGCCTGTCAAGAGCGCAGACCCATACCCAGGTGCTGCCGACCCCCTGGCTGCCGTGAAGGACGTCTACGCGCTGGCCAGCCACCTGCAGCGGTGCCCGATGGTCCAGCGATGGGGTGGGCAGGCGCTATGCGGGTTCGTTCCAATGCATGGGCAGACCCCGGCCGCGCGTGGCAGTCTGGGTGCCTGGGCATGTTCACCATCCCGGTCAGGGCGCGCCAAAACGCCTTGAATCCAGGCGCAAAGCACAGCCATGGCTGGGCCATGGCAAGCACGCATTTGCACCGACGGGCCGGGGTGTTTTGGCGTGCAAGGCGGGCATGGCGAAAGATTCTCAGCCCGCCCCCCGTGATTCCTGCGCCAGCCATGCCGTAGGGGATTGGCCCAGGCGTTGCGTGAAGGCGCGCGCGAGCGCGCTGGCATTGGCATAGCCGACCTCGGGCGCGACCTGCTTGACCGACATGCCCTGGCGCAGCAACGAGCGCGCCAGCCCGATACGCCAGGTACCCAGGTATTCAGCGGGCGGCGTGCCCAGCGCGGCGCCGAACCGGGCCGCAAAACGCGCGCGCGACATGCCGGCCAGCAGCGCCATCGTGTCCAGCGTCCAGGGGCGTTCAGGTTCGGCGTGCAAGGCATTGAGCACGCGCGCCAATCGCACATCGGCCAGCCCGGCGAGCACGCCGACGTCGACCAGGCGCTGCGCCATCGCATGCCGCAGCAGTTGGATCACCAGCACCTCGACCAGCCGGTCCACCACCGCCAGGTGTCCGCAGCGCTGCGCCTGCGCCTCGACGACCAGCGACTGCT
This sequence comes from Acidovorax sp. LjRoot66, assembly GCF_964253305.1. Classification (NCBI taxonomy): domain Bacteria; kingdom Pseudomonadati; phylum Pseudomonadota; class Betaproteobacteria; order Burkholderiales; family Comamonadaceae; genus Acidovorax; species Acidovorax sp. LjRoot66. The sequence goes on along the minus strand of NZ_CAXUQU020000001.1, from coordinate 3,155,747 downwards.
GCACCAGCACCAGCGCTGCCCCGCCCGCCTGCAGCTGCGCCAGCGGCACGTGCAGCACATCCGGCAGGCCGCGCAGCAGCGGGTTTTCATCGCTCGGACCGAAATCGATGGCCGCGCTGACGAGTTCAGGCACAGCACCCCGCGCCGGCACCAGTTGGTGCCCCAGCGGGCGCGGCAGCAGCAGCACGCTGGGCTCGCTCACCACCAGGCGCGCGCCTGCGGCCGTTGCCATCTCCATCTGGCCCTCGCATAGCAGGTGCAGATGGCTGCCATGCTGGCTTGCGCTCAGGTCCAGCACGCCCGGCAATGCCCCACGGTGCAACACGCGCGCGTGCAGCTGAAAACGGGCCAGCAGGGTCGAGAGGCGATCAGACATGAGACGAATGGTATCTTATCGGAGACGTATTGATTCCATACGTCTCACTTTGGCTGCTACAGTGACCCTGTGATTTGAAATGCCAAGGACCTCACTGTGCTGATGCCACGCCAACTCGTACCCGCCCTGTCCGTGCCCACGCTGGCCCACGGCGACTTCACACTCGCAGCAGACGCACCACAGAACTTCACCCTGGTCGTCTTCTACCGGGGTCTGCACTGCCCGATATGCCTGCGCTACCTGCTGGAGCTGAGCCGTCTGCTGCCAGAGTTTGAACAGCGCGGGGTGAAGGTGGTGGCGGTGTCCAGCGACACCGCCGAGCGCGCACAGGCCATGGCGGACAAGCTGCGCGCGCCCGGCCTGCGCGTAGGCCACAGCCTGCCGCTGGCGGTGGCCCGTGCCTGGGGGCTGTACATCAGCGCCTCGCGCGGCATGACGTCCATTGGCTTGCAGGAGCCGGCGCTGTTCTCCGAACCCGGCGTGTTCCTGGTGCGCCCGGACGGCACGCTGTACTACGGTGCCGTGCAGACCATGCCGTTTGCGCGGCCACACTTTGATGAGCTGCGCGATGCGCTGGACTTCGCGCTGGCGAAAAACTACCCGGCTCGGGGCGAGTACACCGCAGCCTCCTGACGCCCACCAACAAACAAGCAAACAAGCAAGGCCCTCCCATGCAATACGACGCAGTAGCCTTCGACACGGGCGGCACGGTGCTGGACTGGCACGGATCGCTGGTCGATGAACTGGCCCGGGTGCCTGCCTGGCAGGGGCTGGCCTTTGACCGCCACGCATTCGCCAATGCATGGCGGCGCAGCACCATGCAGGGCATTGTCGGCCAGGTGCAGCCGGCGTTCAACATGGACGACGTGCACCTGCGTGCACTGGACGAGGCCGTGCTGGCCTTCGGGCTCCCGGCACTGGATGCGCCAGGCCGCACGCACCTGTGGCGCGCCTGGCACCGCCTGCGCGCCTGGCCCGACTTTGCGCCGGCGCTGGCGTCGCTGCGTGCGCGCGTGCCGGTGGTCTCGTTCACGATGCTGCCGACGGCCCTGGTCATCGACGTGTCGCGTCGCAACGGCTTCACCTGGGACGCCATCGTCTCGTGCGAGATGATCGGCGTCTACAAGCCGCACCGCGAAGCCTACGCCACGGCAGCGCGCTGGCTGAACCTGGCCCCCGAGCGCATCCTGATGGTGGCCTGCCACAACTTCGACCTCAACGCGGCGCATGCGGCAGGCCTGCGCACTGCCTTCGTCGCCCGCCCCGACGAGTGGGGGCCGGCGGGCCCGCCCGACCCCCACCCCAACATGGCCTACGACCACATCGTCGATGGCTTCGCTGCCCTGTGCGAGCAGGTTCTTTCCACCCCCTGAGACACATCCCCATGATCAAGCTTTACTACCACCCATCACCGAACCCCGCCAAGGTCGCCCTGTTCCTGGAGGAGGCCGCCCTGCCCTACGAGATGGTGCCGGTGGACACCCGCCGTGGCGAGCAGCACACGCCGGCGTTTCTTGCCATCAATCCCAATGGCAAGACACCCGCACTGGTCGATGGCGACGCGGTCGTCTTCGACAGCAACGCCATTTTGCTGTACCTGGCGGAGAAGACCGGCCTCTTCCTGCCCGAGAACACGCCAGCGGCGCGCGCTGCGATGCACTCGTGGCTGATGTTCGTGGCCACCGGCATCGGGCCCTATTCGGGGCAGTCGGTGCACTTCAGGCACGTGGCACCCGAGCCCAAGACCTATGCGCTCAACCGCTACGACTTCGAGGCATGGCGGCACTGGACGCTCATCAACGAGCGCCTGGCCACCCGCACCTGGATGCTGGGCGAGGAGTACACGCTGGTCGACATGGCCGTCTGGGGCTGGGCCCGCGCCGTGCCCTATGTGCTGGGCACCGACCCGTGGGACAAGCTGCCCCATGTCAAGCGCCTGCTCGACACCGTGAACGCCCGGCCCGCTGCCCAGCGCGCCGAAGCGCTGAAGACCCGGCACGCCTTCAAGACCGAGGTCGACGATGAAACGCGGCGCGCCATGTTTCCGCAGAACGCCCGCCTGTCCGCAGCACCGGGTGCCTGACATGCTGGACCTGCACTACTGGACGACGCCTAACGGCCACAAGGTCACGATGTTTCTGGAGGAGGCCGCACTGCCCTACCGCATCGTGCCGGTCCACATCGGCCGCGGCGAGCAGTTCGCGCCCGAGTTCCTGCGCATCGCACCGAACAACCGCATCCCGGCCATCGTCGACCATGCACCGGCCGACGGCGGGGCACCACTGTCGCTGTTCGAATCGGGCGCCATCCTGCAGTACCTGGCAGACAAGACGCAACGCTTCATCCCGCAGGACCTGCGCGGGCGCAACCTGGTGCTGCAATGGCTGTATTGGCAGATGGGGGGCCTGGGGCCCATGGCCGGGCAGAACCACCATTTCGTGCAATATGCGCCCGAGCCGTTGCCCTATGCCATCGAGCGCTACGTGAAGGAGACCTCGCGCCTGTACGGCGTGCTGAACAAGCACCTGGGTGACGGGCGCACCTTCATCGCAGGCGACGGTTATTCCATTGCCGACATGGCGTGCTACCCGTGGATCGTGCCCCACGAACGCCAGCGCCAGGTGCTGTCGGATTTTCCGCACCTGCAAACATGGTTCGAGCGCGTACGCGAGCGGCCGGCCACAGTGCGCGCCTACCAGAAGGCCAACGAGGTCAACACGGCCCCGGTGGTCGACGCGGCATCGCGCGGCCTGCTGTTCGGACAGGACGCGGGCGTGGTGCGATAGACCAACGCAAAGCCCATTCAACGCTCGCGGCGGACGGCAACAACGCCCGGCATGCCATCGGCGGCATCACACCCTGCCGACCGATGCAGCCCGGGTAGTACAACAGCGCCTCGGTGGGAGCGGCAGCAAGGCGCACGCTTGCTATCGAGCAGGACACGGGCCGCAATGAGCGGGTTCTTCCGCGCCACCCGAGATACACCCACACCCACCTATGCGCCCAGCCGGCCGATCCGCTCCCCGGCCTGCGCCACATGCGCCGACAGCGCATCAATGCATGCAGCAAAGCCCTCGCTGAAACCGCCCTTTGCGCCGCCCTTGCGACCCAGGCCCGCGAGTCGGCCCACGAAATCCTGCGCCAGCGCCAGGGCCTGCCGCCAGGTGTGCGGCGCCACCTGCGGGCCGATGACCAGCGCCAGCGGGCGCACCGGCACCTCGCCCGCCGCCGTGGGCGCAAAGGCCATGGGCGTCATGTCATAGGCCGGCGCCAGTTGGTACGGCCGGCCCTGTTCGGCCATGAACGACAAATTGCCGCTGTGCATGTCGGTGTTGCCGATCAGGGTGCCAAAGGCCCACAGCAGGCCGGCGGCGTCCACCGCCTCGGGCTGCACCACCCCCTCGCGCGCCAGGGCCGCCACCATCTCGGGCCAGCGCCCGCTGTGGCCCACGAACTCCAAGTCCAAAGCGGTGAGGGAGTGCAGCGCGCGCCGTCCCAGCGCGCCCACCCGGTCAAAACGCTCCACCTCCAGAAACCGCTGCCCGCCATGGTCGATGACCTGCGTGCGCGCCGCTGCGATGCCATGGTCCCGCAGCACCTGCAGCGCCACATGCTCCGCCAGCAAGAGGTCGCGCCAGCGCTCGCTCACCGGGCTTTGCACCGCAGCGCTGAACTTGACGATCACGTGGGCAGGCTCAGCCATCGCCGCAGCGCTCCCCCGGCCGCTGCCCCCGCACTGTGCGTAGGCCGTGAACTTGGGCTGCTCGCCCCCCGCCGACGATCCCGCCTGTTCACCGCGCGCTGCGGCCAGCGCCAGCGCCGCATAGGCCCGCGCCTTGCCGGCCAGCGCAATCGGCACCGGCACGCCCGCGTTCACGAACGCCTGCTGCGCCGCATCGCCCACCAGCAGGTTGCCGGGCAGATCCCCCCCCTCACGCAGCAGCGCGCGCATCACGTGCGAGTCGTTCCAGTCGGCCAACCGCTCTGGCAGCCCCAGCGCGGGCCCATGCCACTGGTTGTAGGCCCGCCCCAGGTACCCCTGCGGCCGCATGTCGAAAAGCCACCACGGCAGGCCATCCGTGTGCCCTTGCACGGCACCATCGGCCTGCGCCATCACGAAGCCTTCGGGATACACCGGCACCAGGGTGCCCAGCCCCTGCAACCGGCCTTCGGCAGTCACCCCGTAGATCGGCGCCACCAGGTCCGCCCGCGAGGCATCGCGCAGCGCATACTGAATAGATCGTGAAGCCCCCAGACGCAGCACATCCGGCCCCAGCGCCTGCAGCGCCCGGGACACTGTGGGTTGGCTTGTTCCCAGGTTATCCGCCAATTCCCGCGCGGTTTTCAGCCCGCTGCGCAGCAGGTCACGAATCTGGTCGGCGTGGCGGCGGGTGGAGGTCGGCATGCAGGTATCTTAGTCCGGGTGAATAGATTTATGAATAGATAAATGAATAGAAACCGAGAGATTTCCAGGGCAAGAGGGTTGCCCCCTTGGCGGCATGGCGCCATGCCTGCGCACGCATTGCACAATGTGCCCCTGCCCCGCCCTGGCAAGGGCGAACTCCACAGAACGAACGCCAAGGTCAAACCCACCAGATTGAGCCCCGTCAAGCAAACGTTGACCTTCATCAAGGCGCACTTGCGGTGGCATCCGGACAATCGTCTGCATTGTCCAGCGGAGCCCAACACCATGCGCCTGAACCTGCCAACCACCGGACAGGAATATGCTGTCCCCAAGGGCCAGACCCTTGTCTCCACCACCGACACGCAGGGGCGCATCACGCATTGCAACGCGGCCTTCGTGGCCGTGAGCGGGTACACGCGCGATGAGCTCGTGGGCCAGCCGCACAACATGATCCGCCACCCCGACATGCCCGAGGAGGCGTTTCGCGACATGTGGGCCACCATCGCCTCGGGCCGGCCCTGGTCGGCCCCGGTGAAGAACCGGCGCAAGGACGGCGACCACTACTGGGTGATGGCCAACGCCACGCCGCTGCTGCAGGACGGCCGACCCGTGGGCTACATGTCGGTGCGCACCGAGGCCACGCGCGCGCAGATCGCTGCGGCCGAGCAGCTGTACGCCACCATGCGCGCAGAAAAGCAGGCCGGGCGGCGCGTGCACGGGCTGCGCTCGGGCCGCGTGGTGCGGCACACGCTGGTGGGGCGCGTGGCGCACGGGCTGGCAACGCTGGGCCTCGCGGCCCGGCTGGGGCTGGTGCTGCTGGCGCTGCTGGCGGCCTCGCTGGCCACCGGCATGCTGCTGCCCGGTGCCGCCGGCTGGGCGCTGCAGCTGGCGCTGTTCGGGGCGGCCTGGTGGTACCTGGCGCGGCTGCTGGTGGGGCCCATCGCGGCTCTGACCCTGGCGGCCAACCGGGTCGCGGCCGGCGACCTGACGGCCACCGTGCGCAGGGGCCGCAACGATGAACTGGGTGATCTGGAGCAGGCGCTGGGCCAGCTGTCGTTCAACCTGTGCGCCATCGTGCGCGATGCCCGCGATGAAAGCGAATCCATGCGCCTGGGCGCGCAGGAGATCGCACAGGGCAACCTGGACCTGTCGGCGCGCACCGAGTCGCAGGCCGCCAGCCTGGAGCAGACGGCGGCGTCCATGGAGCAGATCACCGGCACCGTGCGCCAAAGCGCCGACGCCGCCCGCCAGGCCACGGCCCTGGCAGGCCAGGCCAACGCGGCCGCCACGCGCAGCCGCGAGGCGGTGGACAGTGTGGGCCAGACCATGCGCGACATCCAGGGCGACTCCGACCGCATTGGCGAGATCACGCAGGTGATCAACGCCATCGCCTTCCAGACCAACATATTGGCGCTCAATGCCGCCGTGGAGGCCGCCCGCGCCGGCGAGCAGGGCCGGGGCTTCGCAGTGGTGGCCAGCGAGGTACGCAGCCTGGCCGGCCGCAGCGCCGAGGCCGCCCGGGAGATCAAGCAGTTGATCGACCAGTCGGCCCACCGCGTGGAGCAAGGCCAACAGCGCACCCAGGCGGCCCAGGCCACCATGGTCGAGGTGGTCGAAGGCGTGCAGCGCGTGAGCGCTGTGGTCGGCGAGATCAGCCACGCCAGCCAGGAGCAACTGGCCGGCATCTCCGAGGTCAACACCGCCGTGGGTCAGCTCGACACCATCACCCAGGAAAACGCGGCGCTGGTGGAGCAGGTGGCGGCTGCGGCGCAGGGGTTGACGCGCACTGCGGGTGCGGTGGCGGATTCGGTGCAGGTGTTTCGGCTGGAGGCGAGGGTGGTGCCGTCGGCAACGCGGGCTGCGGTGCCGGGTCAGCGCAGCGCCAGACCGGTGGTGCAGCCGCGTGGCAGGGCATTGCGGGCGGCGTGATGTCGCTCGGCAGTGGCACAGGGGGTGATGTTCATTTTTTCGTGATGTTCATGTGGCGTGAACAGTGATGCGCGGCGAACAGGCGGCAACCCGGGGATCGCGCCAACCTGTCTGGTTGCTCGCTGCAGTGTGCGTGTGGTTGCTGCGTGCTTTTGCTGAGGGCGGAGGCCGGGGTGTGCGCCCGGCGGCGCAGTAACTTTCTCTTGGCCGCCAAGAGAAAGTCACCAAAGAGAAGGCGGCCCCCAGTCTGCGTCCCCCGTACGCCCTGTCGGGCGAACGGGGGCAGCCTGCGATGCTCGGGCCTGGGGTGGTGCCGATGAACTCGCTGCGTTCTTCGAACTCCGCTCAGACAGCATCGGCAAGCTAGAGCACGAAGTGCGTGTGTCCTTCGGCACACGCACCCACCCCAGCCCCTGCGCTTCTCGGCGCAGCCAGCAGGGGTGGGGAGCGGGTACCGCACGGCTGCTGCTTCGCAGCTGCGCCGGGTGTCGGTTACGCGCTGCGCGCTGCCGACGTGTTCGGTGAGCGCTCTGGCGAGCCGAGCGCAGCGAAGGACCACAGGCCGAGCGAAGCAATGGCCCGAGTGGAGCCCGCTCCCACCCCCTTCTGACCGTGCCGAGAAGCGCAGGGCCTGGGGTGAGCGCGTGCCGAAGGACACGCGCATCGTCATCTGGCTCGCCGAAGCTGTTTGACCGGAGCTGCCTCGCAGAGGCAGCGCAGGGAGTTCTTCGGCGTCACCCCAGGACCGAGCATCGCAGGTTGCCCCACTCGCCCAACGGGCGAGTGGGGACACGGGCAGCGGGGTCGCCTTTTCTTGGCCTACCTTCTTTTGGCGAGGCAAAAGAAGGTAGGTGCGCCGCCGGGCGCACATCCCGGCCTCCGCCCTTGAAACAGACACGCCATCGCCAGAGCATCAGTCCGCTGAAATTCCATCAGCTGCAGCCTGCGCAAAAGACCCCCCACCCACCACAGCAGCACGGGCCCAGTCCGAGCAGGCGGCGTACGCTCAACCATCAATACCCCCCTCTCCTCCCCCCATACCCACCGGCACTCCCGGCCAACGTCGAACCCCGTGGCTCCACCACCGCAAACCGCAGCATCATCACCCCATACCTGGTCGCGCTCTGCAGATCATCACGCAGCTTCACCACCAGCCCATCCTTGCGGTGGTACAGCCGCCACTCCTCCAGCCAATCCCCGCAGGTGCTGAACACCTTGAATCGCCCCGTCTGCATGCGCGTGAGCAGGTCGCTGATGCCCGCCTCCAGCCCGTTGCTGCCGTCTTCGAACGTGGCGCGCTCGGGCAGCAGGTTCACGCCCAGGGTGCGGTACTGGCCGGCCAGTTGTTCGCCGCTGCCCTTGTCGTGCTGCAGGCCATCGTGCGGCCAGGCCACGGGCATCCAGCGGCCGCGCGCGGCGATCAGCGGGGCCTGCATGGCCACGCTGGTCTCGCGCACGCGAAAGGTGTCATACACGTAGACCGTATCGGTGTCGCGGTCCCACGCCAGCCAGGCGGCTGCGGCCGGGTGGTCCCAGCCGAAATCCAGGCCCACGATGCGCGGCCAGTGCGCGGGCAGCGCGAACGGCGGCACGACGATGGACTCCTCGGCCACCGGGAACACCTTGCCGCTGCCCAGCACGGGCACGCCGTTCATGCGCGCCTCGCGCTCGTGCAGGGGGAAGCTCTCGGCCAGCTCCTGCTTGGTCTTCTCGTCAAGGTGGGGCACGTCGTTCCAGCCGGCCTGGATGATGGCTTTGCTCATAGGGTGCTTCCAAAAAATGCGAAGTAGGTAGACACACGGTAGGTAGCCTTGGGTTCGCCACGCCTGTCGCGCTCCCCTGCGAACAGACTTATTCATAGATTTGCACAAAACTGCAATTTCATTAATATCTATGAATGCCGCGACAAAACGCACCTCACTCGGAGCACCCGTCAGCAGTGCTGCGCGAGATCGAGCGGCTTGGCCTGAACATCGCCATCGCGCGCAAGCGCCGGGGCGAAACGCAGGGCCAGTGGGCCAGCAAGCTGGGCGTGTCGCAGCCCACCATGGCCCGCATCGAGCGGGGCGACCCGTCCGTGGCCATGGCCTCGTATGTGATGTGCATGTGGCTCATCAACCAGGCACATGGACTGGCCGACTTGGTGGCCCCGCTGCAAGACCATGCGGCGCTCGAGCGCGAGGTGCGCAGGTTGCGCCAAAAGAGCAAGCCGCCATCGGTACCGAAGCACACACCCGTTGAGTCAACCGCACCAAGACCAGTTGCTGGTAGCCAGAGAGGTAATACCCCTGCCAAGCCTGCGGCTAGGCGCAATCAGAAAAGCCCGCCTGCGCCAGCCGAACAATCCACAGGAGGCAAAGTGGGAGCCAAGAAGGCACGATCCATTGCCGCCACGGAATCGACCGAGGCCATCCACAAACACATCCGCGCTTCTGCCGCCAAGGGCAACGCTACGGCCCAGGGCCTGGCAGCCCTGCTGCTGGGCAAGCGACCTAGCGCAAGGCGTTAGCGCCTCGCGCTACCAAGCGACGCTGTAGTTTTGAGGAAGCAGGCCCCTGGGCAGGTAGAGCGGGTGGGCCGGCGTGCCATCCTGGGTCAATCGAAGGAACTGGAGGGAAGCCATTTCGCCGAGCATCCGGATCACCGCTTGGGCTCTTGGACGCAACGGCTTTGGCGGCAAACCATAAGCAAGCACAACCATCCGGGCCTCGCCCGCCATCTCCAGCAGTGCCGCGTCATTTCCGGGGCCTACCGGGTCGTCAACGCCAGCCAGCAGCTTGCTGTCGGTAACGCGGTAGGCGTGCATGTTTCCCACCAATTGCCCGCCGTAGCCCCAGGCCCTTGCGAGCCTGCCCGTCTTGATCAGCGTCGGATCGGCATGCTCCACGCCCGCCACAGAGGGATTCATCAAGAGGAACATGACGGTGGGACGTTTTTCGTCCCAGACTTCCGTCAGCGCATAGCGGTACCGTCCGCAGTCCGAAAATTGCGCGCAAACCCGCGAATCTACGGGCCAAGCGGGCTTCCTCCGGCCACCGGGATCATGGGCGCTTGCGCCAGGTGGGTTGGGCTGGTCGGGCATGAACATGCAATCGAGCGCTGTGGCTCTGCGCTTCAGGCGCCCGCCCTGTACCCATCCCTGAGCCACCCCTCGAAAATATCCGATAGCTTGGGCACCGCTTCCTCCTTGGCCTTGCCCCGGCTGATGAAGAGCGCCAGCTCCTTGCGCCCCTGCTCTTCGCGCCCCGCGAAGGCATGGCACATGGCCGCGGCCATGTGCAGTGGCAGCTGCATATGGCGCTGCTTCGACCCTTCGGCCATCTCGATCACCTGCGCAAAGACGTGGGCAGGTGTGGGGGCCGCCTGCCAGAACGCCTGTGCCTGGGCGATTGCCGCGTGCACCTTCTCGGGCATGCCCGTCAGCAGCCCATCCACGCCCCAGATACAGGACAGGTTGTGCGCCGCACCCTGGCCATCCACAAAGGCATCGAGCAAGGCCGATTTTTCCGTGCGGTGCCATTTGGGCTTGCCACCCGCCAAGTGGGGCACGGCGTCGAAAGAATAGCCCCACCGCGGCGACAAACCGCTGCCCAGCTGCCAATACTCAAAGATGCGCCGAATGGGCGCGGCACTGCTGTTCACCCACAGCATCGGACGCACATTGACAAAGCCTTGTGGCCCCAACGCCGCGTCCACCACTGGCGCAATGTGGGCATGGCATTCGGCGATGGTGAGCAATTGAAATTCACGCATGGGCGTGATCGTACTATTTCAGCAAACCCCAGAGCAGCCGTCACGCCACACCTGCTGCGCCGCCCACTTCCCCCACCACCACCCCCTTCGTCAAAAAATCCAGCACCACCTCCGTCGCCCCCTCCAGCGGCGTGAAGGTGATCGCAATCAAGCCCTGCGTGGTCGCAGTCCGCGTCAAACACTCGTTGTACACCGCCACCGGTGGCTCCTCGTCCAGCCATACCCAGTGCCGGGCCGTGCCCTCGAAGGCCTTGCGGCCCTGGTCGTAGGACTTGAAGCCGATGACCGATTCGCCGCCGCTCTGGTGGCGCACGCACAGGTAGTCGAGTGCGCCGTTGGCGCCGGCGCGGGGGCGGGCCTTGGCGATGTCGTCGGCGGGGACCATGCCGGTGCCGGGCTGGCCCGGCGGGCCGTAGAGTTCGAGCTGCACGATGTCGCGCGTGGTCTCCAGCGACTTGCCAGCGGCCCAGGCCTGGATGGGGCCATCGAAGCGCCGGCCCTCCCACCAGGCGGGGTAGCGGCCGGTGAGATGCAGGGCGGTTTCGTAAGCACCGCCGATGGTCTTGCCCACGCGGTTGCCGGCCATGAAGCAGCGCTCGCGGTGCGTGGCGCCGGCCTTGAAGAAGGCCAGGTGCCGCGCATACAGCGCGCGGCGCAGGGGGCCCTCGTCCTGAAAGAAGCGGCGCATGCGCCAGCCGGCGAGCTTGTCGCGCAGCAGGGCTTCGAGGGCCTCGATCTCTTCGATGGAGGCGTGGGCCAGCACATCGGGCAGGCCTGTCATGTCAGTTATCCATGGCGCTGCGTGCCACCCGCATCGCATGCAACTGGCGCGACCAAGGCCAGTGCCCCCGTGCAAGGGCCGTCCCGCCGCACTGGGGGCGTCCCCCTCCCGACTCGCGCAGCGAGGAGAGAGAGGGGGAAGGCGCGAAGCGACTCAGGGGGTGTTTCATTTCATGCACCACCGTGCGACTTCCCCTTGATCGACTTCACCAGCTCCAGCGCCGCAAGCATGCCCTCGGCCCGGTCGGCGGGCATCTGGGCCAGGGCCTTGCGCAAGGGGTCGGGCGCGTCGTCGGCCTTCTTGGCGAACATGCCCAGGTGCGTTCCCAGCAGGTCCAGGGCCTTGAGCTTTTCGGGCGACTTGAACTTCTTGCCCAGCTCCAGCTGGCCGCCAGGGCCGATCTCCACCACCTCGATGGAGGCGATGGCCGCAGCGGTGGCGCCGTCGAGGTCCTGCACGCGCTTCAAGCTGCCATCGCCTTTGAAGAGCTTGCGGATGTCGAAGAAGGCGATGCCCGCGAGTTCGCGCACCACCATCTCCTGGGTGACGCTGTCATGCTGCGCGCTGTGCTGCGGCCCGCCCTCCCCTTCATCCTGCAGGCCCGGGGGCCGCAGCGCAGACCGCCTGGCCGCTGGCAGGGGCATGGCGAGCACGCGCGGCGCCGGGGCTGCGGCCTTGCCGGCACACGCGGGGTCGGTTGGCGCACGGGTATCGCCGCTCATGCAGCCGCCCCGCGCACCACGCGCTCCATCGCGGCAATCACGCGCAGGCGGTCTGCGTCGTGCAGGCATTCGCCGCGCAGCCAGTCGGCCGGGAAGAGCACGTTCACCGCGCCCAGCGCGGCATAGGGCACGTGCTCGCGCGCGGCCTTGATGAGGGCCGTGGCGCTGCCCAGTGGGTGCAAATCGCCACGCAGGTAGACCAGGCCCGATGCGGACACACCGGCGTGCAGGGGCGCGCTGCCCGGGGCCTGCAGCTCGATGAGGTGCAGGTCTTCTTCGCTGTGCTCACTGTCGTCCATGGGGTCTCCTTGCAATTCATCCGCCGGTCATGGCCAGTGCTCGGCGCGCATCCATCTCCGACACGCGCACATCGCCCCCCACGCGCCGCAGCAGGATGCTGTAGCGCTGCACCTGGCGCCGCCCGCGCGCGCTCGATGCGGGGCCGGGGGCGGACTGCACGGCGCCGGCCTCGCGCAGCTTGGCCAGGCAGCTGCTGATCTCGGGGTGGGAGGTCTTGGGCAGGTCCAGCGCGGCGCCGATCTCGCCCAGCGTGAGCGGCTGGCCGGCCTGGCTGTGCAGTAGCTTTTCCACGCGCGACTTGAGGCCGCCGGCACGGATGCTGGTGATGGTGCGCGTGGGCATGGTCAGGGCCATGGCACCTGCGGCGCTGTGCAGGTGGGTACAAAGGTGTAACTGCGTGTGTGCTTGCATGGGCAGAACTCAAGGGTTGAAGGGGCTTGCCGCGCTTGCCACGGTGGCGGCACGGCAACTTGGCTGTGGCCCCGCAGGCCGCGCCGGTACTGGGTTGTGGAGTGATGGCATGCCACGGCGCAGGCAGAAGAAAGCGCCCCGCAGCCGGGGCCCCATCAGGGCTTTGCCTGCTTGGCGCAAATACGACAGCGCAGCGGCGCGCAGGGCTTCGCCCGTTACGATCAGCCGCCAAAAATCACATAACAAGGGATCGTTCATGAAGGCACCAACCCAGCTCAAAGCCATCTGCGCCGCCATCGCGGCCGCCACCCTGTCGATGTCCGCCTCGGCGGCGATCGACATCGACCTCACCCAGTCCGGCTACCAGACCGATGCGGTCGACACGTTCACCGTCAAGCGCCTGAAGGTGCCCGGCGCGGGCGAGTGGGATGTCACCTTCAAGTGGGACCCGCAGTCCCTGCACTTCGTACCCCAGGCCGTGGCCGCCAGCACCGCAGCCCAGTTGCAGATCTCGGGCCCGACCACGGTGAACGAGGCCGGCACCATCACTCTGTCTGCCGCCGTGCGCAATGCCGATGGCAGCACCACCCCCACCGTGGCCGTGTGGAGCGTGGTGCCCGCCTCGGCAGGCACCATCACGCCGCAGGGCGTGTTCCTGGCCGCCAGCCAGACCGCCGATGTGAACGCCGTGTTCACCGCCAGCGTGCTGCTGCAGGGCAAGACCATCACCAGCACCTACACGGTGAAGGTGACCAACGTATCGGCCGCATCGCGCACCTGCGCCGGCGCGCTGTCGAACAACGCCAACGGCATGCTGCTGGCCGACTTCGGCGTGAACCCCGAGACGCAGAAGGTCACCATGCTGCTCACAGCCGCATCGGGCAACCCGGGCTTTCTGAGCGGCAGCTTCTTCTTCGTGCAGGGCGCCACCTCGGTGGCCGTGTCGCAGTACACCTACGACGCTGGCACCGCCCTCTTCATGCCCCAGGGCGGCTGGTCCGGCGTCGGCACCATCGCCTCGCCCACGCAGAAGCAGGCCGTGTTCTCGGCCTTCCCGTCCAGCATCAACCTGGCGCAGCCGTTCCAGATCCGGTATGCCGCGATCGCAGGAGCACCAGGCACCATCGCCTGCAACTGAGTCGAGAACGGCGCATTGCGCAGCGGCATCTGAAACCGGCGCGGCCAGGCCAGGGCCGCCGTGCAAGGGCCGCCCCGCCGCACTGGCGGCGTCCCCCTTTCACGGGGAAGGCGCGAAGCGACTCAGGGGGATCGTCATTCCTGGCCAGGCGTCGCGGAGGGCTCTTGCATCAGCGGCATGGCCATCAGCCTGTCGCGCCAGCTCTTGATGCGCTCGGCTGCAGTCAGCGAATAGCTCACCGATTGCAGTGGCGTACTCAGCGACGGCGGCGGGGGCAGCGCCATGGGCAATGCGGCGGGCGGCGTCGGCGGCTTGCTCGCGCAGGCCGTCAGACAGAGCGCGAGCGCGGGCAGCATCGCGCTGCAAAGCGGCTTCACGGGTGCGTGCAACATTGAGGGCTCCTTGGTACTTGATGGCGGTAGCGCGCTCTGCCGCCCATGCGGCTTGGCTGGCGCGTGCACGCTCGGTGGCATGGGCGGCCTGCAGGCTGGTGATCTGGCCACCCAGGCGCCAGTCCTGCACCTGCCAGGCGGCGGTGGCGGCCAAGGCCGCGCCGAGCACGGCCGCAGCGGTGTGGGTGATGAGCAGCGGCGCCACTACCGCCCCCCTTCCACATAGGCCACAGGCACATTGCCGAAGAAGCGCCAGAACGACAGCACGGGCACGCCGTCGCGGCGAATCACGATGCCCAGGTCGGCCATGTCCGCCAGCGACAACTCGCCGCGCAGCAGCGGCACAGGCGCGTTCGCAATGGTCTGGCAGCGGTTGAAGCACTGCTGCGCAGGCACCCAGCCGGCCACGCTGCTGTAGCCCAGCACGGTGGCGCCCGAGGTCGCGGTGTAGGTCACCGGCTGCGGCGTGGCCGGCATGGTGACCAGCACCATGCCGAGAACAATGTCCACTGCCGCCGTCATGGCCTGTGCCCCTGCAGCAGACCTTGCAGGCAGGCCGTCGTCTCCGCCGCACGCCGGTTGGCCAGGCCCTGCACAAAGCGCATCTCGGGCCTGCCGTCGGCCAGCATGCGGCCGGTGCGCACATAGCTCCACACCGGCTTGCCGCCGTCCGACACACCCAGCCGCCAGCAGCCCAGCGCCCAGTCGCCCGCATTCCACGCCACCATGGCCTGGCTTGCGCAGGTGTTCCCCACGCCGTTGTTCCAGGCATGGCTGGTGGCCATGTCGAACACGCTTTGCGGAGGCAGCCGCGTGAAGCACTGGGCCAGGCGCAGCTGCAGCACCTCGATGGCGGCGCCCTCTTCCTGCGCGCAGCGCGCCGGCGTCCAGCGCTGGCCCACGACCACCGGCGTGCGGGTCACATGCCGCGTGATGCCCTTGCACACCGTCGGCAGGCCGCCCGCGAGCGCATCGGCATACACCAGCCCGGGGTCGCGCTGATCGGGCTCCCATTGGCCGAGAAAGGTGAGTACGCCGGCACTGGCCAGGGCGAGGGAGCCGACCAGGTGGGGGAAATAGCGCAGGCGGTCGACACCGGCAGATGTGCTGCTGCTCATTCTTCGGCCCCTTGCTCGCCCAGGTCGCTCTCTTCGCCCAGCCCCTGGCGCAGGCGCGCCATGCGCAGCGCATGCTCGCGTGCCTGGCGGCGGTTGGCCTCGCGCTTGTAGTACCAGGTGACGGCCAGGCCCGCGATGGCCACGGCGGCGCCGACCAGGCCTAGGAATTCGTTGGAGGTGAGCCAGCCAAAGCTGGTGAGCCCGGCGCCGGTGGCAATGGCTTTGCTGCCGGTGGCGCCCAGGGCCTCGATGGTGTCGTTGGGGGTGGTGTGCATGGCGGGGTGCTCCTTGCGGGTGCAGGCGCTCGGACAGCGCAGGCGGGCGCAAAAAAAGCCGCTGCTGCGGCTGGGGCTGGGACTGTGGGGGGCGGTGCGGTGGGCCAGGCGACGAAATCGCCCATAAAAAAATCCCGCAGGGCACACCATGCGGGACTGGCTGGTGCGGATTTTCAATCCGCACGAAATCTCTGGACGAGCGTTGCCCCTTACTGTCTACCGCAGTCGCTACAGGCGAGGGCCAGGCTGTGGCTGCGGGCAATCAACGAAGGGACGGTGCGCGAGAAATTCGCCATTTCTCTTTTTTGCAATCGTCGGCTGCAATTCTAAACCCGGTCGGTGCTGGCATGCAAGCGTTTTTTCATCGACTGGTTTCTGCGGCTCACACAATCGTCCAGCATGTTGAGCATGCGGCGGCCGTCCTGGCCCATGGGCTCGCGTGCCTTGCGGCTGCCGCCGCAGGCCTTGCACACACGGCCCAGCATGGGCGTGCCAGGCACCAGCGCGTTGCCGCGGCCCATGCAGGTGCGGCAGGTCGGGTCGAGCCAATAGCACACGCTGGTGCGCGCCAGCGTGCGTGCATCGGCCAGGCCCTTGGCAGCGGCCCAGCGCTCCACGGCCTCGAGCACCTGCGCCAGCGAACGCAGGCGCGAGAGCAGTTGCACGGCATCGGCTTCGGGGTGGCTGCGGCGCTGGTGCGCGCTGCTGTCCTGCGTGAAGCGTGGCGCTGCCACGCTGTCCCACTCGCCGCGCAGGCGCATCAGCGCGCCGCCCAGCATGCCGGGCGACCAGCCGGCGGCAATCAGCACGTCGGCATCGCCACGGCGATCCGGGTCCACCTTGAGGTTGGAGGACGAGGCGCCCGCACGGGTGTAGGCCTCTTCCACAGTGCGGTGGTGGTTGTTGGTGGGGTCGGTCATCAGCATGCTCGTCCTGGATGGTTGTCGGTGTCGGTATCGATGTCGCGGCCCATGGCAGCAACGCTGCGCGGCTCGCGTGGCAACACCCCGCAGCGCGCGGCGTTGTCCTGCAGGGCCCCGAGGCGCCGGTACTCCGCCAGCACCACGGCATGGCCTGCGGCGGCGCCGGCCGCGCCGAACACGGCGGCCAGCTCGCCCTGGTAGGCATCGGTGTGGGCGCCCTCCTTCACCGAGCGCCAGAACTGTGGGCCCTGCGCCAGCGCCCGCACCTTGCAACCGTGGCAGTGGGCGCGGAACAGGGGGCTGTGCGCGCGGGTCTGCGCGGCCTGGCATGCGGGGCATGGCTGCCCTGCCCCATCGCTTTGCAGCAGCGCGCAGACCGCAGCGCGCGTGCCCAGGCGCGTGGCAGCCAACGGCGCGGCGCTCATGCCCAGCCCTCCTCGACCATGGCGATCAGCCGATGCAGGGTGGCGCGGTCCATGGCCGGCAGGATGAGCTGCAGGACCGCATCGAAGGCCGCCGCGTAGAAGCGCTCGAAGGTCTGCTGGTCCATGGCCTCGTAGCGGATCGACTGGACGATGGGCACCGCCTTGCCGGTGCGCGGGTCGATGGCATCGTCGCAGTAGCCAGCCGCCAGTTTGACGGCCACCAGCGCCTTCTCGCGCGTGTCGTAGATCTCGCTGTTCTCAGCCACCACCTGCAGCAGCGCGAACAGGCGCCGGTGCTGCGGGCCGTTGCGTGGGCGGCTCCATTCCATGCGCAAACAGGTGCCGGGTTTCATGACTTCGATCTTGCGCGTGAAACGGGCCCAGGCGTCCTGGTCGTCCGGCGTGGTGCCGCGCAGGCCTTCGGCGGATTTGATGAGCATGGCTTTCATGGGTGGTACGTCCTTTCTGCGGTGGTGTTCAGGGGTTGGTTGGCGGCGCCCTGGTGGTAGGCGGGCCTGCGCACCACGGGCGCGGCACGCAATGCGCCGGGCCGTGGTTGCGCCGGGGCTCTGCCGGTAGGTGCTGCTGCGCGCTGCATGGGCTGCGGCGCTGCCGAAGTCATGTGCGTTGCGGCACGCGGCGCTGCCGAAGTCATGCGCGTTGCAGCACGCGGCGCTGCCGCAAGGGCCTGCAGCGTGTGAAAGCGCACCGCCGTCTTGCCCACCGCGCTGCCGCCTTCATAGACCAGGCGCGCGCGCTCCGCATTGCCAATGAATGCGATGCGCGGCGGGGGCAGGCCGACCTTGGCGTACTCGCTGTCGGGGCTGCGGTCGCCGCCCAGGCAGCGCGGGTAGTCGAAGCTGCCGCGCCCGGTGTAGGCGCGGTGGCTTTCGCAAAAGCGGTGCTGCAGGTAGCTCAGCTCCTTGAGGTCGGTGCGGCACACCTTGGGCCAGCCGCCCAGGTCCAGCACGGTGGCGTGGATGGCAGGGTCGTCGAACACCACGTCGGTATAGGCGCCCACGCTGCCCATGGCCTCCAGCGTCTTGCCCCAGGCCAGCGCGGCGCGGTCGGCCGCCGTGCCGGCAAGGATGCGTACCACATCGGCCACGCGCGGCGCAAAACGGCCGTGCTCGGCATCCGTCGCGTGGCGCTGCATGGCCTGGCGGATCTGCGACAGCTCGAACGACTGGCACGCGCCCCACCACAGGTCCAGCACAAAGCGGCTGGCGTCCTGCCGGTAGTAGGCGAGCACGTCGGTGACCAGTTGCGCAAACGGGGCGCGTTCAGAGGGCTGCATGGGCTTGCTCCTTTCTATCGGTGGGTGGGTGCTGGGGTGTTGACGGGTGATCGGCGAACGCCTCGGGCACCTCGGCCGCCCAGGCATCGGCCACGCTGCGGTTGCGCTGCTCCAGCGCCTCCTGCCGGTTGGCCGGCGCAACCAGGCCCGGCGTGTGGATGCCTGCGGTGGGGCCACCGCCGCGCTGCCCTGCGGCACGCATGCAGATGGCCTTGAGGTACTGGGCCGGGTCGGCCGGGCGGGCCACGCAGGTGGCGCGCACTGCGTCGACCACGATGTCGTTGCCATAGTCCTTGCACAGTCGGCCCACAAAGCTGCCGCACTGCGCCTTGGGCATGCCGGCCTGCTGCAGCAGCGACTTGCCCACGGACCACAGCTCGTCGCGCGTCATCTCGGCCGGCGTTGTGCCCCGCCCCTGTGCAGGCGCACTGGCAGGCACATCGGCAGGCACATCGGCGAGCAGGCTGGCGGGCTCCAGCACGGCGGCGCAGCCCGTTACGCCAGTAACGGTGTCTTGAGAAGGTTCTGTTCTCTCTCCATCTCCATCTCCATCTCGTTCTCGGCTCCGTTCCGTTCTGTTCCCTTTAAGGCCGGTTTCCGGCGGAACACCGGCGGACGGGTGGCCACTTTCCGCCGGAAAATCCCCGCCCGGTGCCGGAAAGCCATCACTCTGCGGCAGGCATTCCCCGCCCCCAGGCGCCATGCCATTCGGGCGGGCGCCGGATTTCCACTGCGCCTGCGTGGGCACGTGAAGCGGCGGCTTGCCCTCCTTGGCGCGCTTGGCGTTCTCCTTGCGCACGCGGTCGCAGAATTTTTCGTAGGCGTACTTCTCCTTGGCGGCAAAGGCCGCAATGGCCTTCTCTGCCACCACCGGGTGGTACAGGCGCCCATCGGCGCACTTCACAAAGCCGTGCAGCGCGGCGGCGCGCACCTTCTTCCATTCCTTGAGCACGCGGCCATAGCCGGCCAGGTTGGCCAGCTCCACATCGTCGTCGGGCAGCGAAGCCGCCGGCACCTGGTGCCAGGCCGCGCACCACAGCAAAATGCCCGCGCGAAACGCCTCGCCCTCGGCAGCGGCCGCGAACTTCGAGTCGCGCAAACGCCGCACATCGAGCTCCATGTACTGGAAATCGCTCAGGTCGCAGGCGGGCAAGGTCAGCGGTGCAGGCAGGCCTGTGCTGCCCTGGGCATTGCTGCTGCCATTGCTACTGCTTCTGTTGCTCACGCGCCCTCCTGCCCCGGGCCCGCGGCATAGGCCTCGTTGAACTGCGCCCACAACGCGGTGCCCGGCTCGTGGTGGTTGGCTTCGGCCAGAGGAATGTGCTGCGCGGCCGCCGATTGCGCGGCTGCACGCAGTACGTCGGAAGTCAGGCGCTGAAAGAACCTGTTCAAGATCTTTTTGAAGCCGCGCAAGTCCCTTTTCGGGATGGGATGCAAGGCGCGGGGTGCAGCCAATAGCCTGGCTATTGGCAAGCGCCGCAACGCCGCAGACCGCCCGAAAAGGCACTTGCCCTTCGGGTTGGAGTGAAATCGGGCGATTGCACGCCCCGGCTGCTTGCATGGGCATGAGCCCATGCGGCGCACCCGAAGCATCCACTCATCCCGATTGCACTCCAACGCGGCTGCAAAAAGATCTTGAACAGGTTCTAAGGTGTTGCCCAGCACCATCACTGCCTCCAGTCGCGCGCAATGCGGCGGCTCTGGTCCAGGCTGGCCTGGGACTGGGCCCGGCTTTCGATGCAGATGGAGCCCTGCACCCGCGGGGCCAGGCCCACGGTGCGCAAGCCTCGGCGGTTGAACAGCAGCACCGAGCCAGCAGGCACCTCGGGCCGGCGTGCAAAGGCGTTGCGCGCAGCATCGGTACCCCGTGGGCGTACCGACTCGAAGGCATTGGAGCCCGCGTGGATGGGGGATGGTGGTGATCGCATGGCTCGTCAAACTCCTCACAAGGCGTGCGGGCGCCCACGCTCCCGAGGGAGCGCACTGGCCCATTGAAGAAAAGCGCCCGGCGCCAAAAGCAGCGCCGGGCAAAGTCCATGGCGCCTGCTGCGTCAGCGCCATGGAAGGAGAAATCAAGGGATCGAAATGGCGCTGGCCATCCGCCCCGTCAATCAATCCATCAATCAATCCACCCCTGGATCGGGGTCCGCCGGGGCTGCGGGGCCCCGGGATCGCGGCAACATGCCCGCAAAGTCCACCGCCCCTTGCGTCAGCGCATGCAACTCGTGCATGCGGCTTCGGGGCACCGCCCGGCGCCAATGCGTGATGGCGCTCGGCGTCAAGCCAAAGTGCTCTGCCACCGCCTTGTTGCGGCCAGGTTCGGCATCCAGCCAGTCCGTGAATCTCATGGCCTGCAGTTTAGTTTTAACTAAACAAATAGTCAAGTACAAGCTAAAACAACTTGCCAAAAATTTAGCTACAGCTAAACTGCGCAACCATGAGCAACGACAGCACCCGCCGCGCGGAATTCACCGCCTACTTCGAGAAGCACTTCGGCACCGACCGCCAGCGCTTCATGGACCAGTTCGGCGTGAGCAAGGGGCGCATGACGCAGTACCTGGACGAGGAAGAGGCCTTCGGCGAGCGCGCCGCCCTCAACCTCGAAAAGCGCGCCCACCTGCCCATGGGCACCATGTTCCCCTCGCTGCTGCGCACCGGCAGCGAGGCCGCGCGCATCCTCGCCCCCGAGGGCGTGCCCGTGGTGGGCACCGCGCAGCTGGGCGACGACGGCTACTTCTGCGAGCTGCAGTACCCCGTGGGCCACGGCGACGGCCGCATCAACTGGCCCACGCGCGACCCCAATGCGTATGCCCTGCGCTGCAAGGGCGAGAGCATGAAGCCGCGCATCCGCCACGGCGAGTTCGTCGTCATCGAGCCCAACCACGGCTTCAATCCCGGCGACGAAGTCCTCGTGCGCGAGCGCAGCGGCAAGGTCATGGTCAAGCAGCTGGCCTATGTGCGCGATGGGATGGTGCACCTCGATTCGGTGAACGAGGCGCATCCGCGGATCAGCATTCCGGAGGATGAGGTGGAGGTGATTCAGTATGTGGCGGGGATAGCGAAGTCGGCGTTGTGGAGCAATGACTGAGCGCCCATTGATGACCTCCACATACACCTGCATTGGCTTCGACATCCGTGTCTGGCCCTGCGACGGCATCCCCAGCGTGGGTCTGTCGGGCTGGAGCCAGCACGATGCCATGCATGCAACCATCACCAGGGAGTTTGGGCTGCAGGAGAACCTGTACCAGCTCCTGGACATCAAGGATCAAGAAACGCTGGACGCGGTCACCCAGGCCATCCGGCTCAACGGCGCGTGCAACCTGATCGCCCTACAGATCCCGGAACCCGTGGCGACGTGGCAGAGCGAGCGCTTCGGACACCCGCTGGGCAATCCCGCGCTGTCGCTCGAGGAATTTCAAAGCATGGGCATCGACGTAGCGGACATCAATGGTTTCTTCTCCATACTGTCCTTCGACCCCATCTCGAAGTTTAGGAAATCGACCGACCTGATCGATGAACGCAATCTCGATGAAGTCCTTCACGTCGTCCAACTGGCTGGGTTTGTCGACCGAGGCCATGCGCCTTACTGTGCGGTGAAAATTTCTGCGTTGAAGGTCTGACCACGACAACGTCTCGGTCTCGATGGTTGATGCTTGCTTTTGCCGAGGGCGGAGGCCGGGGTGTGCGCCCGGCGGCGCACCTACCTTCTTTTGCGTCGCCAAAAGAAGGTAGGCCAAGAAAAGGCGACCCCGCTGCCCGTGTCCCCACTCGCCCGTTGGGCGAGTGGGGCAGCCTGCGATGCTCGGTCCTGGGGTGACGCCGAAGAACTCCCTGCGCTGCCTCTGCGAGGCAGCTCCGGTCAAACAGCTTCGGCGAGCCAGATGACGATGCGCGTGTCCTTCGGCACGCGCTCACCCCAGGCCCTGCGCTTCTCGGCACGGTCAGAAGGGGGTGGGAGCGGGCTCCACTCGGGCCATCGCCTCGCTCGGCCTGTGGTCCTTCGCTGCGCTCGGCTCGCCAGGGCGACTGCGTCCAGGACGTCGGCAGCGCGCAGCGCGTACCCGACCCCAGGCGCAGCTGCTAAAGCAGCAGCCGTGTGGTAACCGCTCCCCACCCCTGCTGGCTGCGCCGAGAAGCGCAGGGCCTGGGGTGGGTGCGTGTGCCGAAGGACACACGCACTTCGTGATCTGGCTTGCCGCAGCTGTTTGAGCGGAGTTCGAAGAACGCAGCGAGTTCTGCGGCACCACCCCAGGACCGAGCATCGCAGGTTGCCCCCGTTCGCCCGACAGGGCGAATGGGGGACGCAGACTGGGGGTCGCCTTCTCTTTGGTGACTTTCTCTTGGCGACGCAAGAGAAAGTTACTGCGCCGCCGGGCGCACACCCCGGCCTCCGCCTTTAAAACAGGCATGCTGCAACCATGGACAACAAGTCGATGCCGCAGCCACCAACACAGCACAATGGTGACCCGAGCAGCACCAGCCGCCAAACGCATTTCTTCTCCATGACCACGCCAAGCCCCACCCCCATCCGCCTCACCCAGTTCTCCCACGGCGGCGGCTGCGGCTGCAAGATCGCCCCCGGCGTCCTGTCAGAAATTCTGAGAAACAGCAGCGGCGCAGGCCTCGCCGCCCTGCTCCCCAAAGAACTGCTGGTAGGCATCGAAACCGCCGACGACGCCGCCGTCTACCAGCTCAACGACGAGCAGGCCCTCATCGCCACCACCGACTTCTTCATGCCCATCGTCGACGACCCGTTCGACTTCGGGCGCATCGCGGCCACCAATGCCATCAGCGATGTGTATGCCATGGGCGGGCGCCCCATCATGGCGCTGGCCATCGTGGCCATGCCGGTCAACCAGCTGCCGGTGGAGGTCATCGGCCGCGTGCTTGCAGGCGGCCAGGCCGTGTGCCGCGCGGCGGGCATACCTATTGCCGGCGGGCACACCATCGACTCGGTCGAGCCCATCTACGGCCTGGTCGTGATGGGCCTGGTGCACCCCTCGCGCGTGCGCCGCAACCGCGATGCGCGCGCTGGCGACGTGCTGGTGCTGGGCAAGCCGCTGGGCGTGGGCGTGCTCTCCGCCGCGCTGAAGAAAGGCCTGCTCGACGACACCGGCTACGCCCGCCTGGTGGAGACCACCACGCGCCTGAACACCCCCGGCATCGCGCTGGCCGAGCTTGACGGCGTGCACGCCCTCACCGACGTCACCGGCTTCGGCATCGCCGGCCACACGCTGGAGATGGCGCGCGGCGCCGGCCTGCGCGCCGTGATCGACTGGCACCGCCTGCCGCTGCTCGATGGCGTGGCCGCCTGGGCTGCGCAGGGCATCGTCACCGGCGCATCGCGCCGCAACTGGGAGGGCTATGGCGCCGAGGTCACGCTGGCCGACGGCCTGCCTGCCACCGCCCAGGCGTTGCTCACCGACCCGCAGACCAGCGGCGGCCTGCTGGTCAGCTGCGCGCCGCAGGCGGTCGATGCCGTGCTGCGCACCTTCCGCGATCAGGGCTTTGCCGATGCCGCCGTGGTGGGGCGCATGCAGGAGGGCGACGCAACAGGCAGCCCCGCCGGCCTCACAGTGGCGCCATGAAAGAGCCCACGCGCGTGCACGACCGGCACGCCTTCGACACCCTGATCGACGCGCGCAGCCCGGCCGAATACGCCATCGACCACATCCCCGGCGCCATCAACCTGCCCGTGCTCGACAACGAAGAGCGGCGCATCGTCGGCACCCTGTACAAGCAGGTCGGCGCCTTCGAGGCGCGGCGCGTGGGCGGCGCCATGGTGGCCGCCAACCTGGCGCGCCACCTGCAGGGCCCCCTGGCCGACCGCCCCCCGGGCTGGAAGCCCCTGGTCTACTGCTGGCGCGGCGGGCTGCGCAGCGGCTCCATGACCACCTGGCTGCGCATGGTGGGCTGGGACGCCCAGCAACTGGCCGGCGGCTACAAGGCCTGGCGCCGCCACGTCATCGACACCATCGAGCAGCGCGCCCCCGCCCTGCCCCTGGTGGTGCTGTGCGGCGCCACCGGCACCGCCAAGACCCGGCTGCTGCACGCCCTGGCCGCCCAGGGCCAGCAGGTGCTGGACCTGGAGGCCCTGGCCCGGCACAAGGGCTCGCTGCTCGGCGCCCTGCCCGACGTGGCCCAGCCCTCGCAAACCGCCTTCGAGACCGCCATCGCCAGCGTGCTGGAACGCGTGGACACCACACGCCCCCTGTACATCGAAGGCGAAGGCCGCCGCATCGGCCGCCTCACGCTGCCCACGCCGCTGGCCGAGCGCATGCGCGCCAGCCCCTGCATCGAGCTGCGCGCCAGCACCGCCGCGCGCGTGGAATACCTGCTGCGCGACTACGCCTACCTGGGCGACCGCCCCCAGTGGCTGGCCGACCAACTGGCCCCGTTGAAACCCCTGCACGGCAACGAGACCATCGCCGCCTGGCAGGCCATGGCCCTCGCGCGCCAGCTGCCCCAGCTGTTCGAGGCCCTGGCCACCCGGCACTACGACCCCTCGTACGCGCGCTCGCACCGCTCGTACTTCCGTGCGTGGGAGCAGCGGCAGGTGGTGGATGCGGCGGATCTGTCGCCGCCCGGTATCGAGGCGCTGGCGCACACAGTGGTTGCGGGATGGGGGAGCAGTGCCCATGGGCAAGCGGCCGTATCGCCTTGAGCCCTCTTCCGGCCTGCGCCAGGAAGAGGAAATAGCCCGCGTGGATTGAATATACCTTTTCAGGTATGAATCACCATGGGCATGGTCCGTACCCGGCCAAGACCGCCCAAGCGTATGACAGAGTTGCGCAAATGAAAACCAGGCTTGTGGATGGCGTCGAAGTGCATCGAGGTTCCGGCAACGTGTTTGCCGACCTTGGCTTGGCAGATGCCGAAAAACTCAGAATCAAAACCGGCCTGGTCATCGAAATCAGAAAGGCCATGCGCAGCCAGGGCCTGACGCAGCAAGAAGCGGCAAAGCGAATGCGCATCACGCAGCCCAAGGTCTCCGACATGGTGCGCGGTGAGTTCTCCAACCTGTCGGAGCGCAAGCTGATGGGCTGCCTCACCCGCCTGGGCTACGACATTGAAATCAAGGTGCGGCCGGCCAAGGCGGAGATCGGGCGCCTGGTGCTCGCTCCGGCTTGATTTCACCTTTCGTTTCGGGGTCCAGGCTGCAGCCTATGTCCCTGCGAGGCCCCCCCGCATTGACACATGCGTCGCAGTTCGTCCCTGATCGCATGCGGCACTACTGGCACTCGCGGCAGCGCCGGTGAACCGGCCGATCACGCAGGCGCTGGTGGTGCGGCAACAGCCGGCTGCGGCGTGAGCGAAAGGGGCACAGATGGGCGCCCAGCTTCTCGCGGTGTGCCTTGGTTGCGGGCGGAGGCCGGGATGTGCGCCCGGCAGCGCACCTACCTTCTTTTGCGTCGCCAAAAGAAGGTAGGCCAAGAAAAGGCGACCCCGCTGCCCGTGTCCCCACTCGCCTGGCGGCGAGTGGGGCAGCCTGCGATGCTCGGGCCTGGGGTGACGCCGAAGAACTCCCTGCGCTGCCTCTGCGAGGCAGCTCCGGTCAAACAGCTTCGGCGAGCCAGATGACGAGGCGCGTGTCCTTCGGCACGCGCTCACCCCAGGCCCTGCGCTTCTCGGCACGGTCAGAAGGGGGTGGGAACGGGCTCCCTTCGGGCCATTGCTTCGCTCGGCCCGGTGCGCCGTCGCTGCGCTTGGCCTGGGCAGAGAGATCGCGCCCAGGCCGTCGGCAGCGCGCAGCGCGCGCGTCCCCGACTCCAGGCGCAGCTGCGAAGCAGCAGCCGTGTGGACCCCGCTCCCCACCCCTGCTGGCTGCGCCGAGAAGCGCAGGGCCTGGGGTGGGTGCGTGTGCCGCAGGACACACGCACTTCGTGATCTGGCTTGCCGCAGCTGTTTGAACGGAGTTTGGCCAACGGCCAAACGCAGTGAGTTCTGCGGCACCACCCCAGGCCCGAGCATCGCAGGTTGCCCCCATCGCCCACCGGGCGATGGGGGACGCAGACTGGGGGTCGTCTTCTCTTTGGTGACTTTCTCTTGACGACGCAAGAGAAAGTTACTGCGCCGCCGGGCGCACATCCCGGCCTCCGCCCTCAAACACAGGCACGCAGCAACCACGGAAGCCAATCTCAACAACCAGGTCGCCGCGGCTTTGCAGCAGTCTTGGACTTGTATACCGAAGAAGGGCGTGCAAGCAAAAGAACGTTGGCATATCTCACCGCACGCCACACCGCCCTCAACCCCGCCGACCACGCCCGCTCCGCCTTCGCCGTACACGCCAACCACTCCTTCAACGCCCCCGCCGCTGGCCGCAACTCCACACCCCGCCGGTGCACCAGGTAGTACCCCTTGGCAATCGGCAGCCGCAGTGTCGGATGCGTCGGCGGACTGCACCCGCCTACCGCCTGCGCAGCGGCACAAACCCCACCTGCAGGCTGAACACCGCAGCCACCTTGTTCAGGGTCTCCACCGTCGGGTTGCCCTGGTCCCGTTCGATCTGGCGCAGTGCCTGCACGCTGATGCCGCGGTGGGCGGCAAATTCCTCCTGCGTGAGCCGGCTGATCTTGCGCATCCGGGCGACGGCATCGCCCAGGCTGATCTCGCCGCTGGCCACCATGCGGTACAGTTCCTCGCGCCGCGCCGCAGCTGTCTCGGGGTCGACAGGTCGTTTCAGGCGCGCATCAGCCATGGCGGTGTGCCTCTCCCCGGCTCGCCAGTGCCCACAGCTGCTGCGCCTGCCGGTCGATGCTTTTGCGGCACTGCGCGATGACCTCGCCATCCACCCCCGCATCCATCGCCAGTTGCGGCAACCTCTCCACCACAGGTGCAAACGCCACCAGCGCTGCGGCAATGCGCTCTCGCTCCGCATCGTCCACAGGCAGATCATCGACCACCGCCTGCCAATCGGGCAGGCGCTGGCCGGCAGCAGATTGCCAGTGGCAGCTTCGCGCCACCAGCTCCGGGTCCAGGAACATGGGCGAAAAATCGAACACCGGTGTCAACTGCACCAGCCCGTCGGCCGTGCGCTGCACCGCCGTGTTGCGCGCATGGTTGTCGGTGTTGCGCATGGCCAGGTTGAGCACGTCACGTCGCAAAAACTCCAGCGTTTCGCGCTCAGGGTCGTCCACCACGCTGCGGATGGCCACCACAAGATCCTGCTGGCGCACCGGCAGCCCAAAACCGCGCAGGCCGCACAGGCTGGCCGCGCTCTCCTGGTGAAGGCGGTGCAGCAGCCCGTGCCGCACCACGCGGTCGAACCGGCGCACCAGCAGCATGTGGCCGACCATCTGCGGCGGCTCGTTCGTGCGTATCCCGCAGGCATGCGCCAGGCGCAGGTACGCCGCTTCGTTGCGGTGTACCGCCAGGTCATCCAGCGTGCGCCCGCGCGGCAGCTTGGCAAGCCAATGCTCACGGGCCTGCAAATCGGGCAAGGCCATGTCCGCAAACCAACGCCCCTGCGCATCCGTGGCCAGCAAAAACTTGGGTGCCACGCCCTGCACGCCCGTGGTGCCAGATGCCAGCATGGAGTGCAGTGCCAGATGCTCCACAAACGCCTCGCTCCGGGCAGACATGTCGGCCAGCTCGAAGCCCTGCGCCATGGACGCCTGCGCCGGGCCGGCCTTGCGCGCCTCCTCCTCGTAAAACGTGACCGCCGAGGCAATGCGCAATGCCCCGATGGGGCTGAACGCGCCCCGCAGCAGCAGCGCTGCCTCCAGCCCATCCGCATCGGCCAGGCCGAGCGTGTCCAGCAAAAATCGCCGGCCCCGGCCCTGAGGGACCATGTCGTAGAGGAACGCAGGCAGCCTCAGGTCACGCCGCGGCCCCAGCGGTCCCTCCACCAGCGGCGCAGGCGCAATGCCGACCGGCAACTTCAGTGACACCGGCAACTGCATTGGGCCGAACACATAGTCATCACGGTAGGTGAAGTCACCATGCCCATGGTCCACCACCCGCAGGTCGCCAGCGGCATGCCATTGGCCGGCATGGTGGATTTCGACGGTGGTGAATTGGGGATAGGCCATATGGCCCATCATGATAGGCAAATTGCTCGGCCAATGGCTTGATTATGGCTATTGGAATAGCCATAAATTGAAATTTTTTGGCACCGGACCCTGAACAGCCCTACACCCCCAACTTCTGGAGCAACCCCACCGCCCGGTACGGCACCTCCTTCACCCCCTCCAGCAAGAACACCGTGGAGCGTGAATGCTGCGTGCGCAGCGGGATCAGCGGCGCATAGGCGTCCGAGTCATACCAAGCACGCGCCTGCTCCATCGAGGGGAAGCGGATCACCACGCAGTCGCCGCCGAAGGTGCCTTCGCGCAGCTCCGGGCGAGTGCCATGCACCAGGAACTCGCCGCCATAGGGCGCCAGCGTGGCGTCGATGCGCTGCAGGTAGGTAACGATGTCGGGGCCGAACTGCAGGTCTTCGAGCAGGCCGATGGCGTAGGCGGACATGGTGGATCTCCATCAAGGGGTGGGGTGGATGAACCGTGCGCCGCGGGCACCATGCCCCGGCAGTCAGGTGCCACTGTAGAAAAGGCCGTGTTGCGTGTCGATTACGTCCGAGGTCATGTTTTGCACGACAGCGCATCTGCGCCCCCGGCTTTTGCACCATCCCGCGTTACAGTCAAGTGGTAGAGGGGACACCCCCTGCCCCGCCGCCCCACAAGACCATCCAGGAGCCATGACGATGACTGCCGCCCAGCCAGAGCCAACAGCACAGACCACCCCCACCACCCACCACCAGGCCGCCAGCGCCTGCCTGAGCGCCTGGCTCGCAGCCCTGGCGGCGGACATCCAGCACGAGAGCAACCGCCC
This sequence comes from Acidovorax sp. LjRoot66, assembly GCF_964253305.1. Lineage (NCBI taxonomy): Bacteria > Pseudomonadati > Pseudomonadota > Betaproteobacteria > Burkholderiales > Comamonadaceae > Acidovorax > Acidovorax sp. LjRoot66. The sequence continues at coordinate 3,126,672 of NZ_CAXUQU020000001.1, read as the reverse complement.
CAACCCCGACACCGCCAAGATGGAGCGCCTGGTCGCCGACCGCAGCAAGCTGTTCCAGGAGCGCACTGCGCTGGAGGCCAACGAAAAAGGCGCCATTGCCCGCATCGTCGCGGACTACGCTGCCGCGCTGCAGTCCCGCAAGCTGAAGGTCTGACCGAGGCGCCGAGACCGCCCCGGCCATGAAAGCATCCCGCACCCTTGCACGGCTCCCGGGAACCGAGCCCGCCATCGCCGCGCTGGAAGATGCCGCAGTCTCGGTGGCGGTGCCCACGCACAACGCCCAGGCCATCGCCATGCTGCGCGCCATGCCCGACGGATTGCGCACCTGCCTGCTCGCCGAGTTGCGCCGAGGCAACCGGCTGGTGGCGGTGGACCAGCCCGACTGGCCGCAGCCAGGCAGCATCTTCGTGTCGCTGGCAGACGTGTTCCACCCCAGTACACGCAGCCTTTCACCCGATGTTCACTGGCGCGACGTCAACGATCCGCGCTGGTGGCGGGAAGAACTGACCCAGGTGGACGCGGGCGTGGAGCACATGGTGGTGTGTTGAGCGCAGGCCCGCACCAACCAACGCAGCCCCTGCTCCCCTGCGGCGATGAGCATGATGATCACAAGACCCCCCATTGCGCCGCTGCGCCCCTTCGTGCGCCTGCTGTGGGCCGGCTTCACACCGGCGCCGCCATCGGTCTGCCCCGTGCGCGAACACGTACTGCCCACGGGCCACATGCACCTGGCGCTGCGCTGGGGCGGGCCGCCGCTGCACCTGTTCCGTGACCCCCAGGACACTGCGGGCTACTTTCCCGGCGATGCCGTGGTCGGCGGCGCCAGGTTCGGCCACTACGCCAAGGAGGCCGGCGCGCCTGGCTGGTCGGTGGGCGTGCAACTTGCGCCCGGCGCAGCGGGCGCGCTGCTGGGCACCAGCGCGCAGGACCTGGCCGAGCGCCACACGCCACTGGCCGACGTGTGCGGCGCCAGCGCCACCGACTTGCAGCACAGGCTGCAGGAGCAGCACGGGCCAGAGGCCTGCCTGCGCGTGCTGGAGTGCTGGCTGCTCGCGCGCCTCAGCAACAGCGTGCGCGGTCTGCACCCGGCCGTGGCGGCCGCGCTGGCCAGTCTGCACGGCGGCGCACAGGTGCAGCAGGCCGTGCGCGCCAGCGGGCTCAGCCACCGCCACCTGATTGCCCACTTCCGCGAAGCCACCGGCTTGGCACCCAAGCAGCATGCGCGCGTGCTGCGGCTGCAGGCGGCGCTGGCCGGGCTCGATACCCCGGGCCTGCAGCCCGCCGGCATCGCGGCCGACGCCGGCTTTGCCGACCAGGCGCATTTCACCCGCGAGTTCCGCGACCTCACCGGCGTCACGCCCACAGACTGGCTGCGCGCCGCACCGGCACAGCGCAACCATGTGCGCGTAGGCTGATGCGTATTTCGGTCGCTGCTAGACAGTGGGGGCGAGCTGACTTGGACAGCGGGAACGGCGGGAATGGCGGGAATTGGACGAAGAGATCGGCGCTCGTGTGCATTCCCAGGTCGCTGACCATGAGCATCTGTTCGGCTCGTCCAGGAGCCTGTCGGACTTGGAGCGTCGAAAGCGAAAATCGGCCACAGCGAGGACAGTTTTTGCCGGATTTGCAGCCCCATAGCCAGGCTATGGGGCAAAAAGGCGGTGAAAAATGGACCGCTGCGGTCGACTTGCAGCCGGCGATTTCCAAATCCGACAGGCTCCCAATCGCCTTCTTGGGCGATACGGGGCACTGGCGCAACCAGCTAGACTTCCGCTATCGGCCCGAGCGGACACTCGTCACCTCACCCCAGCAATTAATTTTTTGCATCACCATGAAAACACCAAATCAAGATAAGGATCGCCTCTGGCAGGGGTTTCAGGAGAAATCTGGATTGGCGACGCCAAGCCGTAGTTTTGTGGCAGTCATAGTGGTGATTGCCGCCATTCTTATCGCCCCGGTTGTAGCGGCTATCTTTCAGTAGTCCGGCTCCTATCGGCCAAAAGCGGACTATGCAAATCGCCTTCTCATCCTACGATCCTGATATGTTGCCCGGAGAGTTCAGGTATCCGGCCGCATACGTCAAACTGAGCAGGTCGGGCGGCCAATTGTTCTTGGGGCCTTGGTGGTTTATTGACGCGAACAGCAAGGCAGGAGCGCTTGCTTGGTCAGTGCGGAACCACGATGGCAGAAACCTTATCCCGTTCGCAAAAGTGGATGATGGTCGTGGCGATGTCGCTTGCTTTGATGGCAACGATTCAAGCGGCAACCCGGCGGTGTTGATTCTTGTGTTGGATGAGTCCGGGAGAAGTTACTCGTACTCAGATTTCTCAGCATGGTTGGCCGCAGCGAGCGCTGAAGTGCTGCGGTAATTGGATGTTCGCTTCGGGCCCGTGGCAACTGCTGAATGGCTGCCATCGGCAAAGAGCCGACATCCAACTCTGTGCGACTTCGTTGGCAACGCAATATTGATTTTGTTGAGTACCCATGAAAAACTTTTTCGTTGCCATCTTTGCACTCTGTGCTCCCGTTCTTGGGTCAGCGGCTGAACTCACGATCTCGTGTATCGGTCTGGAGTCGGATGCTTGCCCAGTGAAAGTAGAGGCTAAATTGTCAAGCGAGCGACTGCTTGCATACCTTCAGTTTCCAAAACCGGGGGGTGCGAATGAAGGGGTACTTTTTGGTTGGTGCGGGCCACAGACCTCCGGGGGATTTTCTACACCTGGTGGCTGGTCTCGCGACTCCACTGGCTGCAACGGCACCGGTACCTTTCAGGTCATCAACGGGGAGTTCACCAAGCGGCAGCTGGCAGATAGCTATATCGTCTTTGAGTCAAGGAAGACTGAAGGCTTCTGTGGTGGCGACAAGGCACCTCTCTGCCAAATTTATCCGAAGTAGTCTGTCACTCTGGCCTCTGGACAAGTTTGCAGGCGGGTAGACGTTGGCAAAATCAGCTGGCCGGAGCGGTCCCATTGCGTGATGCTTGACCACCGCTTCGGGCCTGCGGCTGCCGCTGATACGATGGCTGCCATCGGCCACAACCAGCCGTTGCAGACGGTTGATCCAACCCCTCAGAAGCGGACGTTCGTCGCAGAATCTCAGGTACTACTTGGAGTCAAGGAATGCAAATTCGTCGAGCGCGTGAATCGGACCAAGAAGCGGTGCTCAGCCTGTACCGTGAGCTACGACCAAACGATCTAGCGCTTCCCTCGGACAAGGCGTCTGAACTCTGGTCGAAGGTGAATGAGGCTCCCAGATCGCAGATTATTGTGGCTGAGTATGAAGGACGCATAGGCGCGACCTGCATGTTGGCACTCATTTCCAACATCGCTAGCGAAGGACGGTCAATCGGTTTCATCGAACATGTGGTAACCGCCCGCTCGCTTCGCCGCAAAGGATTAGGCGAAGCGTGTTTACGCTACGCGGTTGAAGCAGCTTGGGAACTGGACTGCTGCAAGGTGGTGTTGCTCTCCGGTGTACAAAGACCAGAAGCCCACGGGGTATACGAAAAAGTCGGTTTCAGTGGTGATGTGGAAAGAGGATTCGTCATCAAAAGGTCGCGAGCATGAACAGTTTCAAGCTGCTGCTTGGAAACACGGCGTACTTCCGCTTTGGGCCCATAGCCGCCGGACGCTGGTACCGGGAAGCGGTCACTCACCGTGCGCGAATTGAACGACTGGTTCTGGGATGAGGCGAGAGTCGGCAATGCGCCCTGCGCAGTCCCTCAGCAACAGGAGAAGTCGACAGTTGTCCAAGCCGCCGAACGGGCATGTTTTGAAGACGTGCGCCATCCACGAAAAAAGCACTGCGCCACCGAAGCGACGCAACGCTGCAAAAACCATAGCAGCTGGCGCCTGCCACATGGACGCCAAAGGCCCGAATGGGGAATTGCCAAAAAGGTGTGCAGTGATTGATTCGATTTTGCCTCAAAGCAACTCCCAGCTTTGCGAAACCCTCTGACAGTCTTGCGCTACAAGCCTATCGGGAACCCTTCAAACGTGCGCACCACTACCCATTTCGCATTCCCGGATTTCTAAGAGCCTGTTCAACGTCTTTTTGAAGCCGCGCAAGTCCCCTTTCGGGATGGGATGCTAGGCGCGGTGTGCAGTTGATAGCCCAGCTATCAACAAGCGCCGCAACGCCGCAGACCGCCCGGCAAGGCACTTGCCCGAAGGGTTGGGGCGAAATCGGGCGATTGGACGCCCCGGCTGCTTGCATGGGCATGAGCCCATGCTGCGCATCCGAAGCATCCACTCATCCCGATTGCGCCCCAACGCGGCTGCAAAAAGACTTTGAACAGGCTCTTATGGCCAGCGATATGCAGCTAGCGCTGTGCTTTGCATCGTCGGACAAAAAATTGAAATTGAACAGCGCAAAGCACCGTGGGCGACTACCGAAGAATGGACTCGGCCACCAATTTGGCGAGGTTGTCAATCAAAACCAAATGATTTCCCAGGTTGGATTTTTCCAAGACTATTGGGCTATTCAAAACCCACGTTTCCTTGCCATCGCTCACGCGCAAGAGTGAACCATTTTGGAGTGTCACGAAGTCAGATCGAAAAGTCATTGGCGCAGCGTTTCTGAATTCACCGAGGTCCAGGATGAGCACGTAATCGGCCGCAGCGCTCTTGCCCGCCTCCAGGGCGTCTGATTTAACGATGCTCGCAGAGTGATTGAGTTTTGAATTCGCTTCGAAGGGTGTCGCCTTGAATGTAGACAGGGTACTGAGTTCGCGGTGCACTGCCACTTGAAGATTTTTACCACTTCCTGCTCCTTGCGCATGGGCTTTCCCCCCTTGTACAACGTCGCGTGAAGGCATGATCAAGATTTTGGATCCGTTTGCGATGGGCTCAGACTTGGTAGTCGACATCGATGCACAACCAGAGAGTACGACCAAGCATCCAATAACTGCTAGTGCGCGGCCGAGAAAGGAAGTATTTTTTTTCATGAGTATTGAAGTTTGTGCTGTTAGTTATGACTTGGGTTTTGTAGCGAAGAATGAATACGCATCGTCGATGCCAACCTCCACCTCTTGCGGCAGAGTTCATCAATGTACGTGATTTGGCTTGGTCCATTGGGGCAGATCAGTGTCTGCTCCTGACGAGATTCCTTCTAACGTCTGAACGGCTGCTCCTGGCCGATACCCAAAGTCTAGCCCACGCCCGCAACTGTTCTTCAGCAAGGTTCGGCCGGCCATTTGCGCCTCTGCTCACGGTGCCGGCTTCTTTCTGTGTCCACGGTGCCGAAGTACGCAGCCAAGAACCCGGTCCAGGGTCAATTTCCTTCAAGACATCCCTGCCCGCCTTGCCTACAGTGGTGCTGAACTTGCAACCAAAGGAGATGCACGACATGGTCCACGAACTCTTTCCCTACCTGCACGTCGCCGACGGCGCAGCGGCGATCCGCTTCTACGAAGAAGCCTTCGGCGCGCGCGAGCTGTTCCGCCTGACCGAGCCCCCCACCGGCCGGCTGGGCCATGCCGAGCTCGACTTCGGCGGCTGCACGCTGATGGTCAGCGACGAATACCCCGAGTTCGGCATCCACGGCCCGCAGCCCGGCACCCCCACCAGCGTGTCGCTGCACATCCACGTGGACGATGCGGACGCGGTGATCGCCCGAGCCCTTGCCCTCGGCGCCACGCTGGAGCGGCCAGCGCAGGACGCGTTCTACGGCGAGCGCTCGGGCGTGGTGCGCGACCCCTTCGGCCACCGCTGGAACATCGGCCATTTGATCGAAAAGCTTACGCCCGAAGAGATGCAGCGCCGCTACAACGCGCTGATGAACGGCGGCTGATGCCCCACGGACATGCCGGGTGCGGCGCAGGCATGCGGCGGGGATGGGCGCAGGTACGGGTCTCGAGAGGGCATGAAAAAGCCCCAGGTGGCAATAGCCTCCTGGGGCTCTGGCGGGGCGCCCATGTCACGGCGTCAAAAAAACCATCAACGCGAGCCGCCACTGCCGCCAGGGGCGCCCGCAGCGCCAGGGCCGGCGCCACCGGTGCCACCCGAGCTGCCAGTGCCGCCGGCGGTGCCGGTGCCCGAGTTGCCGGTGCCGCTACCGCTCGAAGAGGGCGCCGTGCCGCTCATCCCGGTCGAGCTGCCGGGGCTGCTGGAATTGGTGGTCGAGCCACCCATGGCGCCGGAATTGGTGCCACTGGCCTGCGGGCTGCTCATCTGCGATGACGAAGACTTGGAGCCGCTGGATTTCATGGTGTCGCAGGCGGTGAGCCCCAGCGCGGCCACTGCGATCAAGGGCACGGCCACCAGGTGGCGCAGGGACGGGAGGGTGCGTGGTGTGGATGGGTTCGACATGGAATTGTCTCCGGTGAATAACGGTCAAATTGCCGTCACTCATACTACGTAGTCACAAAAATACCCAGCAGTAGGACTGCGTGCCGTTGGCGCGTCCCATTTGCGCCGCACCAGGTTTTTTCTCACCGGATGTTGGCCTGCGCCAAGCGGCCTACAAAGAGCCACCGCATGTCACCTCGCGGGGCCGAATCCGAACAGCGAGCGCTTGGCGGGCAGGGGTGCGGGGGCGGCATCCGATGAAGCCTGGCGAGCATGCCGCCTGGGCAGCCCATGCGGGCCAGGGGCTTGCATGGCGGCGCTGCGCGGGCCGATGTCCAGGTCGTCGATCAATGCCTGCAGTGCCAGCAGCCCGTCGGCCATGGCCTGCCGGTAAGTGGCGGCGGGCGCGGGCGCGCGCTGGATCTCTGCCCAGCCGTTGCCGCTGCCGCGCTCGGTCAGAACCCAATGAAACCGGCTTGGCACAGCCTCTTGCACGTGCACTGCGATGGGGCGAAGCGTGGTGGCGGGCATAGGGCTCCAGCATAGGTGAATGCGGCACACGCGGCAGTTGCCCGAATGCCTACCCACTGCGTGAGCGCCCGCCTACAGCTCGCACCAGCGCAGCGCGCCAGACTTCTGCCACCCGGGGTTCCCGTGGGGAGTAGCCATCATGGCCAAAGCAGCAGCATCAAAGGCAGCCGCCGCAACAGCACCCGCGTCTTCAGGCGGCAGCCGTACCCTGTGGAAGGGCGCCATCACTTTCGGCCTGGTGCACATCCCCGTGGGCCTGCACACGGCAGCCACCGCTGAGGGCGTTGATTTCGACTGGCTGGACAAGCGCACCATGGACCCCGTGGGCTACAAGCGCGTGAACAAGCGCACGGGCAAGGAGATCGACCGCGACCACATCGTTAAGGGCGTGGCGTATGGCGAAGGCAAGTACGTGGTCATCAGCCCCGAGGAGATCGAGGCAGTCTTCCCCAAAACCACGCAGACCATCGCCATCGAGCGCTTCATCGATGCCGCCGAGATGCCCTTCATCTTCCTGGAGCGGCCCTACTTCGTCGCCCCGACAGACAAGAGCGACAAGGTCTACGCGCTGCTGCGCGAAACCCTCATCGCCACCGGCAAGATCGGGCTGGCGCGCGTAGTCATCGCCACCAAGCAGCACCTGGCGGCGCTGGTGCCCTCGGGCCCGGCCCTGGTGCTCAACCTGCTGCGCTGGGGCGACGAGGTCAAGACGCTCGACTCGCTCAAGCTGCCGCCTGCTGGCAAGAAGAGCGTGAGCGCGGCCGAGCTCAAGATGGCCACGCAGCTGGTCCAGGAAATGTCGGGCCCCTGGAACCCCGGCGACTTCAAGGACGAGTTTCGCCGCCAGGTGATGAAGCTGGTGGAGAAAAAAGCCAAGGCAGGCAAGGCCCAGACCGTTCTGGAGCCCGAAGAGGAAGCACCGCAGGCCAGCGGCGATGTGATCGACCTGACCGCCCTGCTCAAGCGCAGCCTGGGCCACAAGGGCCGCGCAGATGCGAAGTCGGCACCCAAGACCAAGGCCCCCGCCAAAAAGACCACCGCCAAAGCCGCGCCAGCCAGGAAGACCGGCACGACCACTCCACACCGCAAGGCCGCGTGAAAAGAAGAGGCCCTGTGACCACGGCAACCTGTGCCATGCCAGCACCGTGATGCCATGCGGGTCGCCACCTGGAACGTCAACAACATCCACAAGCGGCTGCCCCAGCTGGTGGACTGGCTGCAACGCACCCAGCCCGACGTGGTGGCCCTGCAGGAGCTCAAGTGCACCACGGCCCAGTTCCCTGCCGATGCGCTGCAGGCCGCAGGCTACGGCGCGGTAGCAGTGGGCCAGCGCACCTGGAACGGCGTGGCCCTGCTGGCACGCAGCGCCGCGCCCTTGCCGGTGGCCACCACGCTGCCTGGCGACCCGGCGGACGAGGAGGCCCGCTACGTCGAGGCCGCCATCGGCGGCGTGCTGTTCGCCTGCCTGTACCTGCCCAACGGCAACCCCAGGCCCGGCCCCAAGTTTGAGTACAAAATGCGCTGGTTCTCGCGCCTGCAGCAGCGGGCTGCAGAACTCTGGGCCACGGGCCACCCGGTGGTGCTGCTGGGCGACTGGAACGTGGTGCCCACCGACGCCGATATATACAAGCCCGACACCTGGCGCGACAACGCCCTGCTGCAACCCGAGCCCCGGCAAGCCTTTGCACAGCTGCTGGCCCAGGGCTGGACCGACGCCCTGGCCCAGGCGCACCCCAAGGGGCCTGCGTTGTTTACGTTCTGGGACTACCGGCGCCGGCGCTGGGAGCGCGATGCAGGGCTGCGCATCGACCACATCCTGGTCGGCCAGCAACTGAAGGTGGTGGGCGCCGGTGTGGACCGCCAGGAGCGGGCCCACCAAAGCCCCAGCGACCATGCGCCGGTGTGGGCCGAACTGGCGCAGGCCCGCAAGCGGGCGAGCACAAAGAGGAAAACCGGCGGCTGAACCAGACCGTCAGTCGCGCTGCACGCCCCGCGCCAGCAGGTCCCGGGCTTCCTGCCTGGTGTCGTCGAAGGCGTTCGTGCTGTCGATGGCGATGTGCAGGTACTTGCGCACCGTCTCGCTTTCCTTGTCGCTGACCATGTAGAGCTTGGCCAGCTGCAGCGCGGCCTCTCCGTCCCCGGACTCCAGAGCGCGTTCGAAGAAGTGCCTGGCATTCACCAAGTCGCCCACGCAGCGGTAGGTGATGGCAATGTTCAAAAACGCCAGCTCACTGCCCGCCGCAATGGCCTTCTGGTCCCATTCGATGGACTGGTGCAGGTCAATCCGCACGCCTTCGCCCGCGCCATACATCACCGCGACCATGGCCATCGAATCCACGTCGCCCGATTCCGCCCCCGCCAGGAACAGCTTGAAAGCCTTGTTCAGATGCCCCCGGTCGTAGGCAGCCATGGCATCTTCATAGGGGTTGTGGTCGTCGTTGTCGTTCACGGGGTCAGACATGTGCGTTACCTTCCAGGTCAGAGGTGAATGGCGTCGTTCTGGCACGAGCACTGCCGCCACGGCAATGCTTGCGATGGGTCGCCTGGCCGAGCCGACCCAGGGAATGCCCATCTTGCCCGGAACGGCAATCCATCGTGCCTGACTCCCATGACACCCCCAGCCAGGGAGGGGCACCGGCTACGGCCCGCGCGCTGAAGAAAACGCTCAAAGTGAGGTCTGCGCGTGCTGGTTCACTGCACGCGGCCCCAGGTGCTGCCCTGGGCCACCGCAAAGAACAACAGCAGAAGAATGCTCGCCGACCCGCCCAGCAGCACCGCCCCGATGGGTGCGGGCGCGGCGGCAAATGCGGGCAACAGCACCGCCACCAGCAGCAGCGGGTTGGCCACCACCGTCCAGCGCGGCAGGTGCGTGCGCCTGCGCAGCACCAGCACTGCCAGGATCACCGAGGCGATGGCGCCCGGCACGGCCAGGGCCAGCAGCGACACCCGCATGTAGGCCTGCACGGCGTCGGCCTGCGCCTGGCATGCCGCGGGAGCCCCACCGGCCGCGCCATCCACGCACGAACGGATAAGCAGCTCGAACACCGCCCACACGGAATGGATGGCCGCCAGTCCCACCGCAAACAGCAGGAACAGGCCGAACATGGCGCGCGCCGCCCACCCTGCCGGCACCTTCACCCCCTGGCAGACCTGCCAGAAGCCCGCCACCAGCAAGGCCCCCGCCACGGGCCCGAGCAGGCCGCCGGCCCAGATGCGTTCCACCGGCGCCGAGCGGATCAGCTCCAGCATCCCGGCGCGGAAATCAGCGGCAGCCCCCCAATGGCCCAGTAGCAGCATGTCGCCGGCAAACAGCAGCAAGGCCCCCAGAATGCCCATGCCGGCAGCCGGCCGGGTGCGTGGTGGTGTCGTGTCGCCCGGGTGTCCGTTCGCCATGCAGTGCCCGCCTTGCTGAGGTGATTGAGGTGCGCATCATGCCGGCGACGCGGTGAAAAGTCGCCTGGCATTTGGGTGAACTTCCCCAAAACCGCGCGCCAAGCTGCTGCAGGCCGGCCCAGCCATAGCAAAATAGCGCCACAAAAATTCCACCAACACACAATCGGGGTGAGAGGGATGGCAGAACGCATCGACAAGCACCGCCCGCATGCCGCGGCGCGAGAGGCCGGTTGCACGCGCGGGCATGCGCCTGCACACGCGCCCGCCGGCACTGCTGCCGCCCCCACCTAGTCACCCCGCACCGCCCGGCCACACCATGCCCTTGACCACCGCCACCCTGCTTTGCCTGGTCGTTGCCATCCACGATGGCGACTCTTTCCGCGCCCGCTGCGCCGATGTGACCCGCAATGAAGAGACCTTTGTCGCCGTGCGCGCCATCGATGCGCCCGAGATGCGCCAGCCCTTTGGCGAGCTGTCGCACAAGAGCCTGGTCAACCTGTGCCTGATACCGCAGAAAGTCAAGCTCAGCAACATCACCGTCGACGTTTTTGGCCGCACCGTGGCCGACGTGGAATGCCAGGGCAAGGACGCCGCCACCGAGCAGCTGCGCGCCGGCATGGCCTGGTACGACCCCAAGGTGGGCCTGGGCTATGAGGCGCTGGCCGATGTGCAGCTGCGCGCCCAGGCGGCCGGGCGCGGCCTGTGGGCGCAGACCAGCCCGCTGCCGCCGTGGGACTGGCGCGCAACGCGCAAGAAAAGGCCCTGACCCCCTGCTGCGCAGCAGCCGGACTGCGCAGCACCCTGCAGCGGCCTCGGCACGAAAAGCCCCACCCGCAGGGTGCGGCATCTGGCGGCCAGGAATGCTTAGCTGTTACGGTTTGGGGAATGAACAGTGATTTCTCCCTCCTCCCCTGGCTCCAGCACACCACCATCGCAGGCCTGTCCGTCAGCAGCATCGCCATCGCTTGCCTGGTTGCAATGCTGGTCTATCTGGCGATGGCCACCACGGTACGCATCGCCCTCAAGAGGCTTGCCAAGATCGCAGGCCGCACGACCAACCGCGCTGACGACTTTTTCATCGAAGTGCTCAGCGGCACCAGCCAGTGGCTGATGGCCCTGGCCGCGCTGCTGATCGGCGTGGGCATGCTCGACCTGCCGGACCGCTGGGCTTCGCGCGTGGGCCAGCTGTGGTTCGTGGCGCTGGCCCTGCAGCTGGCGCTGTGGGCCAACCGTGCGGTGACCATCGGCCTGCGCCGCTATGCCGAGCGCCATGCCACCACTGGCCAGGGGCCGCAGAGCGCGGCCACCACGCTGGTCTCATGGGGCCTGCGCACGCTGTTGTGGGCCGTGGCGCTGCTGGCAATGCTGTCGAACGTAGGGGTCAACATCACGGCCTTCGTCGCCAGCCTGGGCGTGGGCGGCATTGCGATTGCGCTGGCGGCACAGAACATTCTGGGCGACCTGTTCGCGTCCATCGCCATCGCCACCGACAAGCCCTTCGAGGTAGGCGATTTCATCTCCCTGGGCGGCGTCTCGGGCACGGTGGAGATGGTGGGCGTCAAAACCACGCGCATCCGCAGCCTGAGTGGCGAGCAGGTCGTGATGTCCAACACCGAGATGCTCAAGCAGACCGTCAGCAACTTCAAGCGGCTGCGGGAGCGGCGCATCGTGTTCGGCTTCGGCGTGACCTACGACACCACGGCCGGGCAGGCCGAGGCCATTCCCGCACTGGTCAAGGGCATCATCGAGGCCAGCGACAAGCTGCGCTTCGACCGCGCGCATTTCAAGAAATTCGGCGACAGCTCGCTGGACTACGAGGTGGTCTACATCGTGCTCGACCCGGCCTACGGCATCTACATGGATGAGCAGCAGCGCATCAATCTGGCGCTCATGCGCGAGCTGGCGGCGCAGGGCATCGATTTCGCTTTTCCCACGCGCACCGTGCACGTGGTGGCCCCAGCGGCCGGCAACGGGCCCCAGCCGCCCCGGGAACAGCGAGCCGCGCAGGCGGACATGCCCGTCCAGGCACAGGAGCGGGTCGGATTTGGAGCGTCGCAGTGAGAATCGACCTCAGCGGAAACAGTTTTTTCCGGATAGGCAGCCCCATAGTCAGGCTGCAGGGAAAAAAGGCGGTGAAAAATGGACCGCTGCAGCCGATTTGCAGCCGACGATTTCCAGATCCGGCAAGCTGCTGGTCCACTGAAACCGAGAACTCGGCCGTGCCCCGGTGTTGCAGCGGGCTGCCACCAACGCTGGCCGCCTTGCCAAAGGCCGCAACGCTGCGATGCAGCCTGCTGCCATCGCAGCCCGAAGGGTGAGGGCCAAGCAGGGCCACACTCGCCGTTGCCTTGCCTGCCGCCTTCAGTCCATGAAAGAGGCCGGCCCTGCGGCACCCGCGAGTGCCAGGGCCGCACCATTCGACCGGCTTGCCCCTTGCATGCATCCGTCCACCAGCCCGCGCACCAGCGCATGGCTGGCCCGGGTGGGCCCGAACAGGGTGCGGTAGATGATGGGCGCGACCACGCCGTCCATGATGGCGTCCACTGCCGGCACGGCCTCGCCGCGCGCGGTGCCGCGCGCCAGCACGATCTCGATCTGGCTGGCGGTGTAGGCCGCGCATTGGCAGGGCACGGGCATCTCGCCCTGGCTGCGCCCGGCCAGCACATCGCGCAGCATGGCCTGCCCCACCTCGGAGCCCATTTCTTCAAAGAACTGCTCGGCCCAGGCCTGCAGGTCACCCTCCACGCTGCCGGTGTCCGCAGGCTCGGTGTCGGCGCGAAACCGGTCCAGCGCCACGTCGGCCAGCAGCTCGGCCAGGTCGCCCCAGCGGCGGTAGATGGTGGACGGCGTGACGCCCGCATGCGCGGCAATCAGCGGCACGGTGAGCTGCGCGCGGCCGATCTGCTCGGTGAGCTCGTGGGTGGCGCGGTGCACGGCGGCCTGCACGCGGGCGCTGCGTCCCCCGGGGCGGGGGGCTGGTCTGAGGTTCATGGCCACCATGCTAAAGCAAAAACATTGCTTTAGTGGTTTAATACGCAAAAGCAAATTCTTTGCTTTTGCCTCGTACTGGAGTTTCCATGGCCACGAACCTCGGCGCTGCTGCTGCCATCGCCCCGCCCTCCGCGCCCACACGGCGGCTCAGCCATGCCATGGCCCTGTGGCTGCTGGCCTCCATCCTGGTGGGGTTCCTGGCAGCGTCGAGCGCACCGTCGCCGCTGTATGCGCTGTACCGCGACAGCTGGGGCTTCTCGGCGCTGACGCTGACGCTGGTCTTTGCCAGCTATGCGTTTGCGCTGCTGGGCGCAGCGCTGGTGTTCGGCACCTTCTCGGACCACCGGGGCCGGCGCGAGGTGGTGCTGCTGGCGCTGGTATTGGAGATCGTCTCCACCGTGCTCTTCTGGCAGGCCGACTCGGTGGCCTGGCTGTTTGCCGCGCGCATCATGCAGGGCCTGGCCACGGGCATCGCCACCAGCGTGCTCAGCGCAGCGCTGATCGACCTGCACACCGAGCGCGGCGCCTTGGTCAACAGCGTGGCGCCCATGCTGGGCATGGCCGTCGGGGCGCTGGGCACCAGTGCGCTGGTGCAGTTTGCACCCACGCACACGGCGCTGGTGTTCGAGTTGCTGCTCGCGCTGTTCGTGCTGCAGACGCTGGCCGCCGTTTTTTTGCCAGAAACGGTGGTGCGCCGCCCAGGCGCCTGGCGCTCGCTGCGTCCGCGCATCGCCATACCGGCCAGTTCGCGCAGCACGCTGGTGCGCATTCTGCCGCTGAACACGGCGCTGTGGGCACTGGGCGGTTTCTACCTCTCGCTCGGGCCCACGCTGGCGCGGGTGATCACGGGCAGCCACGCACCGGTGGTGGGCGGCGCCCTCATCTGCGCGCTGGTGCTGACCAGTGCCGTGGCCATTGCTTTCGTGCGCACCCGGGCGCCGCGCCAGGTGCTGCTGCTGGGCACCGGTGCGCTGGTGCTGGGCCTGGTGATCACGCTGGCGGGCGTGGCAATGCATTCGACCGTGGCCTTCTTCGCGGGCACGGTGGTGGCGGGCGTGGGTTTTGGCTCGGGCTTCAACGGCTCGCTGCGCAGCCTGGTGGGCACCGCCACGCCGGCAGAGCGCGGGGGGCTGATGTCGGGCTTTTTCGTGCTCAGCTACCTGGCGTTCAGCGTGCCGGCCATCGTGGCCGGGCTGGCTGCGGGCACCTTCGGGCTGCATGCCACCGCCCTGGGTTTTGGGCTGGCGGTGCTGGCACTGGGCCTGGTGGCGCTGGGGCTGATGCTGCGGCGGGCGGCGCCCTGAGCGGGGCCCGTCGCCCATCGCCTATCGCCCAACCCCAAAGCAGATCAGGAGTAGATGGCCAGGCTCAGCGACAGCGCTGCGACGATGGCAATGGCCTGGATTCCAAAGACGATTCCCAAGATAGGCATGTGGTCCTCCGTGAAGAAGGCATCAGCTTAGAACGCACTGCAACAGTTGCATGCAGTCTTTTGCAAAATGGGCGGGTCGGACAATTCCTACAGGCAGCACCCGGCCTGCACAGGGAGCAACCCCCTCGTGGTTGAAATGCCCTTCTCTTTTGCAAACGCTTCAACGGGGCGCCGTCCTACAAAAATCGCGAGTCGGGATCTTTAGTATTGCTCCTGTCGATACCGCATCGACACCCACCCCTCCCTTGCTGAACAGCAAGTTACAGCCCGCCCACCGCGGGCTGTTTTTTTTGGGGGGGCGCGTCGGGAGGGCCTTGCACGCGCCCTCGGCGGCGGCCGATGCCCTGCATCGAATCCGTCCGACAGCCACGGGGTGCAGTCAGCGCGCCAATGGAGCTACCCCACACCCGCCAAGAGGAGGTAACCACCATGTCCCGCACCCACCGAACCCAGCCCGAAAAAATCCGTCCCCGCGACATCAAGCGCCGCCGCCAGTGGGAGGCCATGCAGCGGCCGGCGCGCGAGGCGCTGCTGTACCCGGAGCCGGAAGCGCCGCATTGGAAGCCAATGGGGTGAATGTGTGGGCTGGGTTTTTGGCCCGGCCAAAAGGTCTATCAGGTCAAACAATAGACAGCGGTGGTGAGCAAAAAGCACTTCAAGCAGCCGTCCTTGCCCTGCTTTGGCCTGATGCCCACCTGGTGGCGATGCAGGGCATTGCTCAGCGTGTAACGCTTGCCTCTGGCCCTCAAGATCCCATTCCCTTCGCCAGCGACTTGGCAACTACAAAGTCCGTGCAATGAGCCCCAGCTGAATCTCCGCCGCACCACCAAAGATGGTGAAGGCCCGGCTGTTGCAGTACTCGGGCACCAGCGTGCTGCATTGGGGGCTTGTAGCACCGGCCAGCACAGACTCGCTGTGCCAGCGCAGGCCGCTGCGCCCCAGAGCCTGGGCGCCCAGGGCACCGATGGCCTGCTTGAGGCGGCTGGCGCGCAATTTCAGGATGGACGCCACTGGCCCGGGGCTGGCCCCCGGCGCCAGCGACGCCATGCTGCGCACCTCCAGCCACTCGAAGGCATCGAGGTCGGCATTGAGTTCGCCGAAGGCCTGGCACAGCGGGCCCTCTTCTGGTGCCGCCGGCAGCACGCTGGCCACGCGCTTGAGCTGAGCGCGCAGCCGGGGGCTGAAGATGCCCGCCCCACGTTCGAATTCGAGCAGGTACTTGGCGCATTCCCAGCCCGCGTTTTCCTCGCCCACGCGCTGGGCCACGGGCACGCGGACGCTGTCGAAGTGCACCTCGTTCACATCGTGGTCGCCGCCGATGGTGGCAATGGGCCGCACGCTGATGCCCGCAGCGGCCATGTCGATCAGCAGGAATGAAATGCCTTCCTGCCGCCGCCCCTCACGGCTGGTGCGCACGAGCGCGAACATGCGGTTGGCATGGTGAGCGTGGGTGGTCCAAATCTTGGTGCCGTTAAGAACGTAGTCCTCGCCGTCGCGGTCCGCGCGCAGTTGCAGCGCGGCCAGGTCAGAGCCCGCGCCGGGCTCCGAGAAGCCCTGGCACCAGTAGTCCTGACCTGAGAGGATGCGCGGCAGGTGCTCGCGCTTTTGCGCCTCGGTGCCAAAGCGCAGCAGCACCGGACCCACCAGGCGCACGCCCATGGGGTGCACCAGCGGGGCGCCGGCCAGCGCGCACTCGGTCTCGAAGATGAAGCGCTGCAGCGCCGACCAACCCGTTCCGCCCCACTCCACCGGCCACAGGGGCACCAGCCAACCGCGCGCCTGCAGCAGCTTCTGCCAGGGGCCGGAGATGTGCGGCTCGGGGTACATGGCCGTGGTACGCGCCTGCCCCAGGCGCAGTTCGGGCGTGAGGTGTGTGGCCAGAAAGTCGCGCACCTCCTGGCGGAATGCCCGGTCCAGTGGGTCCAATGCCAAATCCATCAATGCTCTCCCAGTGTCTGGCTGTGGGTATGGCGCTGGGAATCAAGGGCGTGGCGCCCCAGCCAGCGGGCGTGGGTGTCGGCGCTGCCGTCCTCGGCCTCGAAGGCGAGCAGGCAGCGGAAGCTGGCCGCAATCGGCAACTCCTCGCACACGCCCATGGCGCCGTGCAGTTGCACGCACTCGCGCGCCACAAAGCCTGCCGCGCGCACCACCTTGCTGCGCACGGCGGCAGCCACTGCGTGCAGGACCTCACCGCGGGCCAACTCCAGGCGCATGGCGGCCAGCTCGCAGGCTGCCTGTGCCTCTGTGCAGAGCACCGCCATCTCGGCGATGCGGTGCTGCACCACCTGGAACTGCGCCAGCGCCTGGCCGAACTGCTGGCGATCGGCCGTGTAGCGCCGGGTCTGTGCCAGCGCCGCCTGCATGGTGCCCGTGGCCTGCCAGCAGGCTGCCACCATGCCGAACGCCAGCACCTCGTCGAGCGCGGCGCTGGCGCCCTGTTCACCGACCAAGGACTCTGTCGGCACCCATGCGGTATCGAAGTACAGGTCGGCCGCCAGCGCGCCGTCGCTGGTCTCATAGGCATCCACGCGCACACCGGGCAGACCGGCGGGCACCCGCAACAGCAGCGGCCCGCCATCACCGCCACTGGCGGACACGAGCCAGTGCGCGGCGCCACCGGCCCCGCGCACGGCCTGCTTCATGCCGCGCAGCATCCAGCCCTCGCCTTGGCGCATCGCAGTGCAGGCGCGCGGCGCAAACGGTGTGGCGTCGCCCGGCTCGGCATGGGCCCAGGCCAGGCGCTCGTGCCCGGCCACCAGGGCCGGCAGCCAGGCAGCACGCTGCGCCGGTGCAGCGCAGCGGTCCAGCGCCCGCAGTGCCAGCGCCACCTGGGCCACGTAGGGCTCCACCACGAGGTGTGCGCCCAGGGCCTGGGCCAGCAGGCCCACCGTGAGGGCTTCACCCTCCAGGCCGCCCACGTCCTCTGCCAGGGGCAGGGCCAGCCAGCCCAGCTCGGCAAAGGCCTGCCACGCCTGCGGGTGTCCCCCCTCGCGGTGCACGCCCGACGCGCGCTGGTGAAAGCCGTAGTTCTCGCGCAGCCAGTGCAGGGCACTGTCCTGCACCAGCTGCTGCTGTTCGGTGATCGCAAAGCGCATGGGATCAATCCGCCTTGATGCTGGCTTTCTTGATCACGCGCGCCCACTGGTCCACATCGCGGCGGATGAAGCTGGCGAACTCGGCCGGCGTGTTGCCGATGATGTCCAGCCCCCAGCCCTTGAAGCGCTCGCGGACATCAGGCTCCTTGAGGATGGCGGCGATCTCGCGGTGCAGCCGGTCCACTACGGGCGCGGGCGTTCCAGCCGGCGCCACCAGGCCGAGCCAGGGCATGGCCTCGTAGCCCGGCACGCCGGATTCGGCCACCGTGGGCAGCTCGGGGATGGATTCGGAGCGCTTGGCGGTGGTCACGGCCAGCACGCGCAGCTTGTCGGCCTTGATGAAGGGGCCGGAGGAACCCAGCGCGTCGAACATCACGTTCACCTCCCCGGCCACCAGGTCGGTCAGCGCCGGCCCGCTGCCTTTGTACGGGATGTGCACCATGTAGACATTGGCCATGCTCTTGAACAGCTCGCCCTCCAGGTGGGTGGAGGTGCCGGCCCCGGTGGAGCTGTAGTTGAGCTTGCCCGGGTGGGCGCGTGCGTACTCGACCAGGTCCTTGACCGACTTCACGGGCAGGGACGGGTTGACCACCAGCACATGCACCACCGATGCGACCTGGGTCACGGGCGTGAAGCTTTTGATCGCGTCGTAGTTGACCTTGCTGAAGATCAGCGGCGCTGTGCCCAGCGAGGACGCGGCCAGCAGCACGGTGTAGCCGTCGGCCGGCGCCTTGGCCACCAGATCGGACGCCAGCACCGTGCCCGCGCCCGGCTTGTTGTCCACGATCACCGGCTGCCCCAGGCGCGGCCCGAGCTTGTCGGCCAGCGCCCGCGCCAGCAGGTCGGTGACGCCTCCCGGCGGGAACGGCAGCACCATGCGGATGGGCTTGTTCGGGTAGCCGTCCTGCGCCAGGGCCGGGGCGGTCGCCGCAAGCGCGGCGGTTGCTGCCAGCGCGCAAGCGATCTTGGTGAAGAGGGATGCCATGCTTGTCTCCTTGTGAAATGCCTGTCCGGTCAGTCCTGGACGACGACCAGCGCGTCCAGCGCGAAAGCGCCCTGTCCCTGCGCGCGCACCTGCAGGGGGTTGATCTCGATCTCCCGCACCTGTGGGCCCAGGGCGGCCTGTGCGCGCGACAGCGCCGCAATGCCTTCGCATGCACCGGCCACATCGGCCAGGGGACGGCCACGAAAGCCGTCCAGCAGCGGCCAGGCGCGCAGCTCGCGCAGCATGGTTTGCACCATGGCAGCGTCCACGGGCAGCAGCCGATGGCTGGCGTCGCGGTACAGCTCGGTCAGCACGCCGCCCAGGCCGACAGTGAGCGCGGGGCCGAACACCGGGTCGTGCGTGATGCCTGCGATCAGCTCGGCCACGCCGCCGCTGGCCATGGGCTGCACGAGGAAGCCGTCGATGCGCGCTGCGGGGCTGTGTCGCTGCACATTGGCGAGCATGTCCTCGCAGTGCCTGCGCAACGCCTGCGCGTCGGCCACGTTCAGGCGCACGCCGCCGACCTCGGTCTTGTGGGCGATGTCGGCGCTCAGGATCTTCAGGGCCACGGGGTAGCCCAGTTGCCCTGCCGCGTGCACCGCCTCGTCGGCATCCCGGGCCGGCAGGCCCTGCAGCGACGGCACACCGTAGCCCGCCAGCAGCAGCTTGGTGGCATGCTCGTTGAGCGCCGCGGGCAGCACCGGTGGCGTGCCCGACTCCACCGCCTGCGCCTGGCGCAGCGCCGCCCAGCGGGCCACCGCCTCATGGCGCGCCAGCCATTGGCAAAATGGTGCCAGCGCCTGCGTGGCGCGGCCGATGTCGTCGAAAACCGGCACGCCCGCCTGTGCGAGCTGGTCCCGGCACGTGGCGGCACCGGTGTCAATGGCCACGACGAGCTTGTTCCACTGGCCACAGACCTCCACCAGCGGCTCGGCCATGCGGTCGAGCAGGTAGCCCGGCGCATAGACCACGACGGTATCGACCTGATCCGACTGCGCCAGCGCCCCCAGGATGGTGCGCACGAACTGCGGCGAGTTGACCACGTTGCCCGTCACGTCCACCGGGTTGGAGACCATGCCGTAGTCCGGGATGCCCTCGCGCAGGGTACGCTGCAGGTCGTCGCTGAGCGTAGGCACCTCCAGCCCCGCACCGATGAACTTGTCGGCCAGGATGGCCCCGAGCGCCCCCGACATGGTGACGATGGCCACGCGCGGCCCGCCCTGGCGTGCACGAAAGCCGCTGAGGTAGGCCAGGTCGGCCATCTGGGCGAAGTCCGTGCCGCGAATCACGTTGAGCTGCTCGAAGGCCGCCTTGTACAGCGCCAGATCGCCGGCCAGCGCGCTGGTGTGCGAGCGCACGGCCTCGGAGCCCTTGTCCGTCTCGCCCGCCTTGTACAGGATGAGCGGCTTGCGCTTGCGCGCGAAGGCCAGCGCGGCGTCGATGAAGCGAGGCCCGTTGCGCAGCTGTTCCACATAGCCGACCACGCACTCGGTGGTCTCGTCCTGCGCCAGGTACTCCAGGTATTCGGAAAACTCCACGCAGGCCTCGTTGCCGGTGTTGATGAAGTGGCTGACCGGAACCCCCAGGCGGCGCGCCAGCGCGAAAACGGCCGAGCAGACATTGCCGCTTTGCGTGACGATGCTGGCCCGCCCGGGCCCCGTCTGCAGCGGCACGTTCTTGAACACCGAGGCGAAGGCCGTGTAGGCATGCAGGTTCAGGTTGGCAAAGCCCATGCAGTTGGGGCCGGCCACCACCATGCCGCTGCGCTGCGCAAACGCCTCCAGCGTGCGCTGCAGGGTTAGGCCCTCGCCCGCCGCCTCGGCAAAGCCGGCGGCGTAGACGATGGCAGCGGGTATGCCCCGGGCGTGGCAGCGCTCCAGCATGGCCGTGACCTCGGGGGCGGCGATGGCCAGCACCACCAGGTCGCAGGCCTCGGGCAGGGATTCGATGTCCGGGTGGCAGCGATAGCCGAAAACCTCTTCATACTTGGGGTTGACCGGGTAGACCGCACCCGCAAAGGCGAAGTGGCGCAGCAGATCGAGCGGCATGCCGCCTATGCGGCCCGGGTTGTCGCTGGCGCCGACCAGGGCGATGGAGCGCGGGGCCAGCAGGGGTTGCAGGCGATGTGGTAGGTGCGGGCCCGTCGTCATGCGCGGGCCCCCTTGGCGATGGCGCTGGCCAGGCCCGCCTCCTTGGTCTGGCGGTACTCTTCGCTCACATGGCTGAGCTGGTGCAGGTCAAAGTGGGCTGACAACGCCTCGCGCATGCCGCGCACGTCGACCGAGCGGTTGAGCGATTTCTTGAGCACGCGCAGCGCAAATGGCGGCGCCTGGGCGATACGCTGCGCCAGCGCCAGGGTCTGCGCCTCCAGCTCTGCCGTGGGCACCACGCGGTTCACAAAGCCCGCTTCGCGTGCCTGCTGCGCGCTCCAGCGCGCGCCGGTAAACAGAAATTCCTTGGCCTGGCGCAAGCCCATCACCCAAGGGTGGATCAGCACCTCGGTGGCCGCAGCGCCCATGGTGTGCGTGACGGGGTCGGAGAAGAAGGCGTCTTCGGCCGCAACCACCAGGTCGCACATGTTGGCAAGCATGAAGCCCGCCGCCACGCAAGCACCCTGCACCTGCACCACCGTGGGCTTGGGAAAGTCCCAGATGCGCATGCAGTAGCCGTAGTAGTGCTTTTCCTCGTAGGCCCAGCGCTGCTCCACGGTGAACTCGGCGCGTTCGGCCTGGGCCTGCTTGAGGTCATGACCGGCGGAGAAATGCCCGCCCCGGGCGGCCAGCACCACCACGCGGACGTCTGGGTCGTTCTCGGCCTGGGTGAAGGCCTGGTCCAGGGCCTCCAGCATCTGCTGGCTCTGCGCGTTTCGCGCCTCGGGCCGATTCAGCCAGATGCGGCGCACGGCGCCCAGGGTTTCGGTGGTGATGGGCTCGGGCGATGGGTTCATGGTGTGTGCGGGTGGGTGCTTGGCAATGAAGCAATGGTCCGGCAACAATGTCCACATGACAAACAGCAACATAGAAAAATCCCACATCGTGAGCAAACCTGTGGAAACCCCGGGGGCGCAGAACATGCGCCGCGCCCTGCAGATCCTGCGTGTGCTGGGCGAGCACCACGAGCACGGAATGGCCGTGAGCGAGGTGGTGGCGGCCACGGGGCTTGAGCGCTCCACCGCGCACCGCCTCATGACCTGCCTGGTAGAGGAGCACTTCGCCGACCGCAACCCACTCACGCGCCGCTACAGCCTGGGCCTGGAGGTGATGCGCCTGGGTTTTGCCTCGCTGAGCCGGGCGCCGCTGGTGGCCACCTACGGCGGCCTGATGCGCCGGCTGGCCCGCATTTCGGAAGACACCGTGTTCCTGCTGGTGCGCCAGGGCGACTACACGGTCTGCCTGCAGCGTGAGGATGGGGCTTTTCCGGTCAAGATCTTCAGCACGCGCGTGGGCGACATCCGGCCCCTGGGCATTGGCGTGGGCGGCATGGCCTTGTTGGCCAGCGCGGGTGCGCAAGACATCGCGCGCATCCGCAGCCAGCACGCTCCTGCCTTCGATGCGGCGGGTCTCACCTCGGAGCGCTTTGGCAAGGTGGTGGCCAAGACCCAGAAACAGGGCTATGCCGAGATGGTGGACACCGTGACGCAGGGAGTGGCAGGCGTGGGCGCCACCATCCCAGACCCGGGCGGCGTGCCGTTTGCGGCCATTTCCATCGCGGCCATCAAGCCGCGGATGACGCCTTCTCGTCGTAACGAACTGGGGCAGATGCTTGTCCAGATGTTGAACGAGACGGCCCAAATGGGTAACAAGGGACCATAAAAGCGATCTTGCCGGTTGCGACTGCCGCAGCGCTGGCATGCATCGCCCCCGACTACAGCCCCCACGAATGCGAGAATCCACCAGCCCCAACCAAGCCCCCGCCCCCGGCAAACCCCACACCCCCATGCACTCCCCCACCCTGCACCCGCCCACCAACAACCTGCTGCGCGCCCTGACCCTGCTCCTGGCCGCCACCCTGGCCTGGCTGGCCCTGCCCGCCCAGGCCGCACCACCCAAGGCCTACAGCAAAAACGGTGTCAGCTTCCAGCACCCCGCCACCTGGAAGGTGATGACCGACGAGATCGAGAAAGACGGCGCCGGCATGCGCAGCATCGACCTCGAAGGCCCCGGCGACGCGATCATCAGCCTGATGTTCATCCCCTTCCTGTCGGGCCAGAACATCGAGACCCTGGCCACGCGCGCCGCTGAGCACCGCGCGCAGATGGACAAGGGCGCTGCGGCCAAGGAGGGCCCGGACAAGATCACCCCCACGGGCCTGGCCTCCAGCGCCATCACCCGGCGCGTGGGCGGCAAGGAAATCAAGGGCGTGCTGCAGCGCTTCGGCTACACCTCCGGGGGCGAAACCGTGCAGCTCGAGGCACGCTTTTTCTCCATGGACTTCGGCGATGCCAGCAGCGCCAACCTCATGACCCAATCCATGGCCGAAGATACCAAGCAGGTGGACTCCGCCCTGGGCCTGGTGATGGACACGCTGCGCTACCGCGCCAAGCGGTAGGCAGGTCCTGCCCCTTCCCGACCTCCCCTCTTCTCCCTCACCCATGCACCGCACCATGCACCTCTGCGCAACCCCGCTCCCCACCATCCGCGCAGCCACACGCCGCAGCGTCACCACCGCAGCCCTAGGCCTCATGATGATGATGATGATGACGCTGCTGCTGGCCGGCCTGGCCCAGCCCGCCCTGGCCGCGCCCAACACCACCTACAGCAAGGACGGCGTGAGCTTCGAGCACCCCGCCGGCTGGAAGGTGACCGAGGACTCGGTCGCCCAGGACGAAACCCGCCTGCGCAGCATTGACCTCGAAGGGCCCGACGAGGCCGTCGTCACCTTCATGTTCAGCCCCTTCCTGAAGGACCAGAACATCGAGGCCTTCGCAGCCAACACGGCGAAGAACCGCGCCGAATCCGCAAAAAATGCCAGCGCAGTCGCGCAGCAACTGCGCTTTGGCCCCGTGACCACGGCACCCCTCACCCGCAAAGTGGCAGGCCAGGAGAGCAAGGGCGTCTCGCAGCGCTTCGAGATCAGCCTGCAGGGCCTGAAGCTGCCGCACGAGGCGCGCTTCTTCAAGGCCAACCTGGGCGAGACCACCGCCATCATCATGACCCAGGTGGCCGACGAATCCGCCAAGGCCGTGGAGCCCGGCTTTGCGCTGGCGATCGATACGCTGCGCTACCGCGGCACCGGCAAGCGCTGACTGTTGACCGCGGCGCAGCCGCCCGTCACAGTGGGCGCGGCTCCACAAGCGTGAATCCATTCTCGGCCGCCCATTCGCGCAAGGCCTGCTCGGTGGCAGCGGCCTCGAAGTCGTACCAGGCCTGCAGCAGGCCATGGTCCTCCAGCAGACCCTTGAACCGGCCATAGGCGCCCGCCCGCTCGAAAAAGCGGTACACCCGCTCGGCCAGTTGCGGCGCCTGCTCCTCGGCGAAGCGCAAGGCCAGGCGCCGTCCCAGCCCCAACCCCGCTGGGTCCGGCACGGCAAGGTACAGCGACCCATCCTCCAGGTCGTCGGGCACCGGGTCGTCCTCGTCCTCCCAGTCGCCGCCGACGCACCAGATCCTTCCGGTCTTGCGGTCGACAAAGGCAGCGTTCTCGAGCGGCCCCGTGGCGCTGGTCCACTGGAAGGCGTCGATGAGTTCAGAGAGCTGCACCAGGGTGGTCATGGCAATCTCCAAGGTGGCTACAGGTCAGGCGACGGTCAGGCCCTGTCGTGGAAGCACGTGCGCCCGGCAAAGGTCCGCTGCAGCGCCAGGCGCAGCGCGTGGAATTGGGCATCGGCCAAGTCAAAGCGCACTTCGAGCAGGCCTTCATTGTCCATCTCCTGGGCGGCCTGCGCATCCATCTGCACCCTCACATGGTCGCGGTGCAGGGCGAACGACAGGATGTGGCCGTACCAGGACCAGCCCTGGCCGCAGTACTCGGTACAGGGCAGGTCCATGCACAGCTCGACGTCCTGTTCGTCGTATTCGTCCTGGTGCTGCAGCATCAGGTAGGCATCCTCGTCCTCGGTGGACGGCGCCCCGAGCGTGACGATGAGCAGCCCATCGTCCTCCACGGCAGCAAAAGCATCTGCGGCAAAGCCTGCGGGCATTAACACCCCTCCCATTGTTCAGCCGGACACCCCGGCAGCCACAGGGCCCACAGGTACCAGGCTTTTGCAGGCGCCCACTACATACGCCACAGCCGAGCCCAGGCAGGCCAGCGCTGGGGCTTTCTGCGGCCTGCGCACGGATAGTCGCGAAATCCCTAAACTCCAGTTTAAGCTTATCTTGACAGAGTTTAGATAAAACTAAACAATAGACCCCATGGCAGCCCCTGCGCACTGCGGCGTCAACCGATCTGATCCATTCATCCGTTCATTCATCCATCCACCGTCCGCACGCGCCAAGGGCTGCCGCCTTCTCCTCTCCCCCCGTCCCATGCCATCCGGTCACAGACCGGATGGGTTGCCCCCCGCCAGGAGCACCGCACCATGCAAACCGCCTTGTACCCTGCTACCGCCGCCGCACCGTATCGCCCACCTTTCGCCGCCCCGCCGACCACCGGGATGGACAAGGGCACGGACAGGGACAGGGCCCTGTTCTGCCGCAGCGCCAACGACCCGGTGCGCGACGCGGTCCACCACCACGAAGCGCGCGCTGCAGCGTCCGACGCGCAGTACGCCGCCGAAGACGCCGCCCACCGCGAAACCCTGGCCTTTGCGCGTGGCGGCGACTACGCGCGCCTGCTGTCTGCGATGGACTACCGCGACAACGACACCCGCGCCATGCACGCCCTCGTCACTTGCGCCCAGCAGGGCCATGCACTCGCGCGCGAGGCCATCGAGGTGCTGGCCCGCACCTGGGCCGAAACGCATACCGAGGCCGTGTGATGGAAGGGCCGAAAATGCAGGGCCCCAGGCGCGCCGTCACGCCTGCCAACGCCATTCTCGTGCTCGGCGCACTGGCGATCGGGTGCACGCTGCTGTGGGCGATGCACGAGGACGCACAGCACACAGTGCGGCGCGAGCGCCTGGAGCAGCAGGCCGCAGCGCAGGAGCAGTTGCCACGGCAGCCCAGCACGGAGCAGCGCCGGCACATGGCCGCGCAATTCGTGTGCGGGCATGGGGTGGCTTACGAGTGGGTGAATGCGAACACGGTGGAGTGCCATCGCGAGCCTGGACCGAATTTGGCGCTGGGGCGATGAGCCCCCTGCCCTGCCCCTGGCTGTGGTCGTTCCCATGCCCGGCTGAGGGCGCCAACCACGTCAGCCGTCGGGCCCCCTGGCCCGGATGCGCACGAAGCGCACGCGCTTGGAACTCTGCGGCAGCAGGTACCACCGCACGAGGAGGACGCTCGTGGCAAAACAGGCGTTGGTGCTGGCCCTGTCCATCATCTGCTGCTCCACTTCATCGAGCTCTTCCCGCGGCGGCCACAGGTGCACGAACCGCACCTCGATCTCGCCCGGCCGCTCGACGACATCACGGATATCCAGGTAGGTGCACTGGACACCGTAGCCGCGCGAGACGCCGATCACCATGTGGCGGCTGAAATCCACCATGGGCCGGCCGTCGCGCGGGCGCCTGTCGTTGCGCGGGTCGGTACTGCGCCCCTGGCTCCACGCCTGCTCCCACTGGGCCTCGGTGCGCGCCACGTACTCGGCATGGGGCCATACCTTTTCGCCGTGGAACTCCATCGGCAGGCGCACGGCCTCCAGGGGACCTTCGTGCACCGGGTGCACGCCGCGCCCGGGCAAGGCACCTCAGCCTGCCAGCAGGCCGCATCCAACCGCCAGAGCGGCCAGCGCTACCAGCCGCCGGATGGGCATGGTGGGTGGCGGCGCTTCTTGCCCTTTGTCGTACTTGGCCATCGGTTGATCAAAGCACGCGGGCGCGCACCGAACAAGCCAGAAATTGCCCGCTGCCGTAACCCGAACGGGTGCTTTTCCTACGAGGCCAGGCCGCGTCGTTCGCGACCATTCACCACCAGCCCCCGAGATGCGTACCCCCTTCCCCCCATGAAGGAGCCGCCATGCCACGCCGCCAGACAATCGCCCTCGCTGATCCCCACCCCATCATCGCCACGCGGGAGAGCGGCTTGGCCGAATGGATGCAATCGCTTGATTGCTCGGAAGCCGACCTCCTGGAAGCCATGTCCGCCGTCGGCAACTCGGCGCAGGCCGTGCGCAACTACCTGTACGGCGGCAAGGGGCCGTGGCAATGGGTGGCAGCCGCCACCTGACGCCAGCCGCCGCTTCCGCTCCCTGCGCTGCCCGGCGGGCCTGCTGGCATGGCCATCGGCCAGAATCGGCCCATGGCACAGCAACGCAAGGAGAACGCCCAGTGGCATACGAGCACCAATCGACTTCGGCAGACGGACGGTTCGCGCTCCAGGTCGACCCTTGGGAGGCGCGCAACTCCCACTGGGTGTTGACCCCGCAGGTGCGCGACCTGAACAGCGGCCGGGTGCTCTTCAAACCTGTGGCCTCTTCCTGGTCTGCTGATGGCTCCACTTGGACAGGCAGCCAGGTGCGCATCGCCCTGCGCAAGTACCCGGGAGACCAGCCACGCCCCTGCCTGGCGGCCTGGGTGGATTGCGAACGTGAAGTGGCCTGGATCGAAGGCAGCGAGACGCGCTTGGCGCTGGACCAGTTGGAGGCAGAACTGGAGCGCTCGTTGCTGGCCGGCAAGCCCGAACGCTAGTGTCCCGAGTTGGAAGTTCGTTGACGAGAGAATTCTGCCGAAATCGCTGCCAGGTTAGGCGCAAAGCACAGCCATGCTGGGAGCATGGCGAGCATTTGCAACGACGCATGGCGGGGATTGTCGGTAGATTTATTCAACGAATTTCTAACTCGGGACACTAGGCCTTCACATGCCGCCGGGGGTGAATGCGCGCCGCGAAAATGGCGTACTCGGCCACGCCGATCGCCATCCACGCACCCCAGCGCGGCGCCCCCAGGCCCAGCAGCGCATACGCCGCGCACAGGCCGATGATGCCGCCCTGGATGACGTAGGCCAGGATCTGGCCCAGGTCGGGCCCATCCGTGCGGCGGCCCCAGAAGTAGGCAAAGATGATGGGCAGCGGCATGAGGATCAGCACCGCCAGCCCTGCGCCCTGGCAGTCTCCCCGGCACCGGTCGCCAGCGTGGGCAACAGCGCCCAGGGCATTCCAGACGATGAAGGCGAGGGTCAGGGCAGAGCGGCGCACGGGCATGTTTCCAGCAGATGGTGTGATCGGGTGCCCGCAGCTTGCATCGTTCACAAAGGTCGGCGTACGGTGGTTGGCGGGCTGGCAAGGGTCTGGTACGCAGAATGGCCCCGGTATTTTCAGCCACGCCGGCCAGCCCCAGTGGCGGGTGCAAGGCGGTGGAAACGGGCTTTTTCGCCTGAACCAGCGGGGAACTATCGGGCGGCGCAGGTGGCCATGCAAGCGCGCGGCCGGGGCAAAATGGCCAGCCCACCAGGAGAACCCCCGTGAAAGTTCAAGGCCAATGCCATTGCGGCGCCATCGCGTACGAAGCCGAGGTTCAGCCGGGCAGCATGACCATCTGCCACTGCACGGACTGCCAGATCCACTCGGGCTCTGCCTTCCGCGCCAACATTTCCGCGCCTGCGGCCAGCTTTCGGCTGCTGCAGGGCACGCCCCGCACCTATGTGAAGACGGCAGACAGCGGCGCCCGGCGGCTGCTGGCCTTCTGCGAACACTGCGGCACGCCCCTGTATGCCTGCGCGGAGCAAGCGCCGACGGCCTATTCGCTGCGCACCGGGGTACTCAAACAGCGGGACGAGCTGGGCACGCCCCAGCGGCAGATATGGACGCAGCGGCGGCGCGCGTGGGTGGCGTTCTCGGAAAAGGTGGAAAGCTTTCCGGGGCAGCCAGGCTAGGGCACCGCCGGCCCCACCCCGCCCCCCAACACCCGGTACACCACCGCCAGCGCATTGAGCTGCGCCAGACGGTTCTCCTCTACCGCCAGCTCCGCGGTGCGGCGCCGCTGCTGCGCGTCCAGCCAGGTGCGCAGGCCCGTGGAGCCGGCGCGGTAGCGCACCTCGTACAGGCGCTCGGCCTCGCGGGCGGCGGTCAGTTGCAGGGCCAGTTGTTCGCCCTGGCGCAGCAGCTGGGTGCGGGCCGAGAGGGCGTTCTCCACGTCGGCGAAGGCGGTGTACAAGGCCTGGCGGAAGTTGGTGACCGCCTCCTCGTACTGTGCAGTGGCCAGTTGGCCCGAAAGCTTCATCTCCTGTGCACGCAAAAAGGGCAGGCTCAGGCCCGCGCCCAGGCTGGCCACGGGGTTGGAGAGCAGGCGCAGCAGCGAGGTGCTCGACGTGCCCAGCTCGCCCGTGAGGCTGAGCGCGGGGTAGTAGCTGGCGCGGGTGGCGTCGCCGCTGGCCAGCACATTGCGCAGGCGGGCCTCGGCGGCGCGCAGGTCGGGGCGGCGGGCCAGCAGCTCGGCGGGGGCGCCTGCGGCCACGGCGGGCAAGGCGGCTTCGGGCAGGCGCTGGGGCTCGGCGGGCAGCACCTCGGCCAGCGTGGTGGCGCCGGGGGGCGCGTTCATCAGCACGGCGATGGCGTTGCGCGTTTCCACGCGCTGCTGCTCCAGCTGGGCCAGGGCGGCGCGCTGGCTGGCCACCGTCTGCTCGGCCTCGCGCAGCTCCAGCGCCGACACCGCGCCCGCGTCGTACTGCGCGCGCACCAGTTCCTGCGTGCGCAGGGCATAGGCCAGGCTGTCGCCGCCGCTGCCCACGCGCTGGTTCAGGTAGGCCAGTTGCCAGTACAGCCCTGCGGCCGTGCCGGCCAGGGCCTGGGCGGCGGCCTCGCGGTCCTCGGCACTGGCGCGGGCGGCCCACTCGGCCGCGTCGCGCGTGCTGGCCACGCGGCCCCACAGGTCCACCTCGTAGCTGGCCGACAGCGATGCGCCGCTGCTGCGCGCCGTGGCGTTGCTGCCGCCTTCGAGCCGGCGCGATGCACTGCTGGACAGGCGCCCCGCCACCGTGGGGGCCAGCGCCGTGGCGGCAATGCCGGCCTGCAGCTGCGCCTGGCGTACGCGCAGCGCGGCGGCGGCCAGGTCGTTGTTGCGGGCCAGGGCCAATTCGACCACCTGGCTCAGCGCGGGGTCGCCGAACTGGCGCCACCACTGGTCGGGCAGTTGGGCAGTGGCTGACGCCGAAGGCTGTTGCTGCTGCCAGGCGGCAGGCACGGTGGCACCGGGCGCCTGGTAGGCCGTGCGCGTGCCGGCGCAGCCAGCCAGCAGCAGGGCCAGCGCCAGGGGAACCAGGGCGAAGGAGTAGTTTTTGATGGTCGTCACGTGCAGTCGGTCCTTCATGTTCATCAGTCGCGTGCAAGCGCATCGATGGGGTTGAGCCGCGCCGCGCTGCGCGCCGGCAGGAAGCCGAAGACCACGCCGATCAGCGTGGAACAGGCGAACGCCCACACCATGGAGCTCACCGAGAACGCCAGCGGCACAACCGGCGCCACGCTGGTGATCAACGCGCCCAGGCCCAGCGCGATGGCGATGCCCAGGCCACCGCCCAGCAGGCACACCAGCACCGCCTCGATGAGGAACTGCTGCTGGATGTCGCCCTGGCGCGCGCCCACGGCCATGCGCACGCCGATCTCGCGGGTGCGCTCGGTCACCGACACGAGCATGATGTTCATCACCCCGATGCCGCCCACCATGAGCGAGATGACGGCGATGGACGCGACCAGCAGGGTCAGCGTCTGCGTGGTGGTCTCGATGGTCTGGCGGATGCTGTCGGTGTTCAGCACATAGAAGTCCTCGCGGCCGTGGCGTGTCTTGAGCAGTTGGTTGATGCCCTGCTCCGCCGCGGCCATGGGGGCGGTGTCGGCCACGCGCACGGTGATGCTGCGCAGGTAGTTCTGCCCCACGATGCGGCCCATGGCCGTGGTGTAGGGCACCCACACGTTCAGCGCCTCGCTGTTGCCGAAGGCGTTGTCGCTCTTGGCGGCCACGCCGATCACGCGCACCGGCACGCTGCCCAGCAGCACCACCTCGCCCACCGGATTGGGCAGGTTGGGGAACAGCTTGGCGCGGGTGTTGTCGTCGATCACCGCGACCTGCTGGCGCTCCTGCACGGCGCTGGCGTCGAACACCGTGCCCTGCGCCAGCTTCACCGCCTTCACGCGAAAGTACTGCTCGCCCACGCCGTTGACCGTGCCGGTCAGCTCCACATTGCGCCAGCGCAGCCGCGCCGCGGCGTTGAGGTTGGGCGTGACGCTGTCCACATACGGCTGGGCGGCCAGGGCGTCGGCATCGGCCGGCACCAGGGTGCGCACGGCGGCAGAGCGCACGTCGCCGAAGCCCGAGCCCGAGAACACCTCGATGGTGTTGGTGCCGATGGCGCTGATGTCGGCCAACACCTTCTTTTGCGTGCCCGCGCCCAGCGCCACCACCGACACCACCGAGGCGATGCCGATGACGATGCCCAGCATGGTCAGGAAGGTGCGCAGCCGGTGCGCGTTCATGGCCAAGAGCGCCATGTGGAAGGCCTCGCGAAAGCGGTCGCCAAAGGCCGACAGCCGCGCAACAAGCCCTGTGGGTGCGCGGCTGGCGGGCCGGCCGGCACCGCTGCCGGGTACGGGCGCACCCTCGCGCCGCGTGTCGCCCACGATGGCACCGTCGCGGATTTCGATCACGCGCTGCGCGTGCGCAGCCACGCCCATGTCGTGCGTGACAATGATGATGGTGTGGCCCTCGGCGTGCAGCTCTTCGAGGATCTTCATCACCTCGGCGCCTGAGTGCGTGTCCAGCGCGCCGGTGGGCTCATCGGCCAGGATCACGCGGCCGCCGTTCATCAGCGCGCGGGCGATGGAGACGCGCTGCTGCTGCCCACCCGAGAGCTTGCCCGGTGTGTGGTGCATGCGGTCGGCCATGCCCAGGCGCGCCAGCAGCGCCGCCGAGCGATCATGCCGCTGCGCGCGTGTGCGGCCCGCGTACACGGCCGGCACCTCCACATTGCCCTGTGCCGTGAGGTCCGACAGCAGGTGGTAGCGCTGAAAGATGAAGCCGAAGTGCTCGCGCCGCAGCTCGGCCAGCTCGTCGGGCGCCAGTTGCCCGGTCTCGCGCCCGTCCACGCGGTAACTGCCGCGCGTGGGCGTGTCCAGGCAGCCCAAAATGTTCATCAGCGTGGACTTGCCCGAGCCCGACTGCCCGACGATGGCCACCATCTCGCCGGCGTGGATGGTCAGATTCACGTCCTTGAGCACGGCCAACACCTGATCGCCGGCCGGGAACTCGCGCGTCACGCCGCGCAGGTCGAGCAGGGGCTGCGGTGCTGCTGTTGCTGTTGTTTCTGCCACCGCGCTGGTGTCGTGTGCCTTGCCTTGCATGGCCTGCATGGCCCCGCTCACTGCCGTGGCGGGCCGCCGCGCATGCGGCCCGGGTTGGTGGCCGATGGGGCGCTGGCGCCATCGCCCAGCACCACCTTTTCGCCAGCGGCCAGGCCCTCGGTGACCTGGGCGTTGACGTTGTTGTTCAGGCCGATCTTCACCTGCCTCGGCGCGGCGTTGCCCTCGGCGTCGACCACGCGCACGGTGGTGGTGCCATCGGCGTTGCGCGCACCCAGCGCGGCCGACGGGATGGTGACCACGCCCTTGGCCTCGGCCCGCACGATGTAGACCTGCGCCGTCATGGAGATGCGCAGCTTGCCGTCGGGGTTGGGCGCGTCGAACAGCCCGTTGTAGTAGATGGCGGTGGCCGTGGCGTTGCTGGTGGCAGCGGCGCTGGACTGGGACGACTCGTTGGCGATGGAATCGGGCGCGGGCTCCACCGCGCGCAGCGTGGCCTGGTAGCGCTGGTCAGGCTCGCCCAGGATGGTGAAGTACACCTTCTGCCCGGGCTTGACGCGGGTCACGTCGGCCTCGGAGATTTGGGCCTTGACAGTCATGGTGTCCACCTTGGCCAGCTTGATGATGGTGGGCGCGGCCTGGTTGGCGTTCACGGTCTGCCCCTCCTGCGCGACCAGGGCCACCACCTGGCCGTCGATGGGCGCGACGATGCGCGTGTAGCCCAGGTTCACCTTGGCCGTGTCGGCGGCAATGGCCGCCTGCTGCATCTGCGCCTTCAGGGCGTCGATATCGGCCAGCGTGGTGCGCCAGGTGGCCTCGGCCGCCTCCAGGTCGGCCTGGGGGCCGGCATCGGCCGCGCGCAGTTGCTGCTGGCGCTTGTAGGCCAGCTCCACCTGCGACAGCGAGGCCTGGCGCGCACGCAGGTTGGCCTGCGCCGTGGCCAGCGCCGCCTCGGAATTGCGCACCGTGTTCTGCTGCGTCAGGGAGTCGATCTCGGCGACCAACTGGCCGGCCTTCACGTTGTCGCCCAGCGCCACCTTCAGCGACTTGATCTGCCCCGACACCTGCGCGCCCACGCTCACCTGCTTGAAGGCCTGCAAGGTGCCGCTGGCCAGCACCGTGTCCTCCAGGTCGCCGGTGGCGGCTGTGGCGGTGATGAAGCTGTTGGCCGGCTTGGCAGGGAAGAACTGCCACTTCACAACAGCGCCGGCAGCGGCCAGCGCCAGCACGGCGAGGCCGATGCGCAAGGGTGTTTTCTTGGAAATGGGCATGGGAGAAAGTTGAAGGCTGTTCGGAAAAATGAGGGGTGACAGGGAAGCCGGTCAGCCGTTGATCGGCTGGCCAGGCGCCTGTTCAGCGGGTTGTCTGCGCACTCACCTCGGTGTGCGCCTGGCAGCTGCAGCGGGGGCTTTTTCTTTTGCCTTGGGGGGCGCTGCCTTGCGTGGCATCGGTGCCGGGGGTTTCTTGTGGGGCGACGGCATGGCAGCATCTCCGAACGGCCTTGCCGCCACCGGGTCGCAGAACGGCAGGTTGCTCACCGCGCGGATGGCCCGCGCCATCTGCGCGACCACCTGCTCCGTGGTGAAGGCCTGGCCATCGCGCACCGCGGCGCGGCTGATGGCCTCGTCCACCGTGCGCACGGCGCCCATCACCGCGGCAGCGCACAGGCGCACCTCGAAATCATGGTGCGAACGGCCCAGCCGGTCGCCGATGAGGGCCGCCATCTCCCCTTCGCCATCGTGGTACGAATGCAGCCAGATGGAGCGCAGGTCGGGCTCATCAGGCAGCGCGGCAATCAGCCGCACCACCAGCACCATGTCCGCAATCTCCTCGGGCGTGTGCCGGTCCAGCGCGAACTGGTCGGCCAGGTGGGGCTCCAGTGCCAGGTGGCGCGGCCAGCAGCGCAGCTCGCGCGCAAAGCGCTGCCAGGTCTGCGCGAACAGGGGCTCGACACAGCTCTCTTTGTTACGAAAGTACCGCCACACCGTGCGCTCCGAGATACCGGCCGCTGCAGCAATGTCGCCGCCGCTGGTGGCAGCCACGCCCTGGCCGGCGAACAGCCGGGCGGCTGTGCGGGCGACCATCATGCGGGAAGCTTCGGATCTGGAGAATGTCATTTACCGCCATTCTATTGGCAGTAAATGACAGCTCGGCCAGCAAGACCTCTCAAGGCACGGGGTTGAGGGGTGCGCGGGGACATGGCGACCAGGCGGGGCGGCACCCCACCCCGCCCCGTGGCCGTCAGTCCGCCCCGGGCTTGTCCAGCAGTGTCCCGTTGATGGCCACCATCTTCCACGACAGCAGGCCATAGCGGTGGAAGACGAAGCCCACCTCGCGCCCCTCGGAGCTCACGTGCACGGTCGAGTAGTCGCGGTAGTCCACATGAAAGCGCGGCCTGGTGCTGCCGTTGGTGCGCTCAGCGCCACCACCGCCCGTGGAGGATGGCGGTGCGGCCACCGGCGCCCCACCCGCAGGACTGCCCCGCAGCAGCCTTACCACGCCCGATGGGGAGACCATGGCGTCGATGGCCTGCGTGAGCATGCTCTTCACGAAGGTCTGCGCCAGGTTGCCGAAGACGTTGTCGGCGGGCACGCCACGGGTCTTCATCTCCGCATCCATGCGCGCGGCCAGCAGCTCCTTGACCGAGTCGCGCAGCAGCACGAAGTCCACGTACTCGGACACCTTGGCAGCGTCTTTGTCGCGTACGGCGTTGGACAGAGAGTGCAGGGCCCAGTAGGGGGAGGCGTAGATGGCCGCGCCGGCTGCCACGGCGATGGCCGCTGCGAAGGCCAGGGCTTTTTTCTTGCTGCTGCTGGTGGTGCTGGTGCTCGTCGCGTTCGCCGTTGCGGTCATGTGGGTTGGTCCCTCGGTTTGGTTGTTGGTTGGCCCCTGGCTTCAACGCGCGGTGCGGGGTGAGGGTTTACGCATTTCTTCGGCTTGTCCACTCTGGCTGCTTCATGCCTTTGTTGACGGCGGGGGCCGGGGTGTGCGCCCGGCGGCGCAGTAACTTTCTCTTGCGTCGCCAAGAGAAAGTCACCAAAGAGAAGGCGACCCCGCTGCCCGTGTCCCCCTCGCACTGCGTACGAGGGGGCAGCCTGCGATGCTCGAAGCTGGGGTGCGCCTCGCAACTCGCTGCGTTCTTCGAACTCCGCTCAGACATCTGCGGCGAGTCAGATGACGAAGCGCGTGTGTCCTGCGGCACACGCGCCACCCCAGCTTCTGCGCTTCTCGGCACGGTCAGAAGGGGGTGGGAGCGGGCTCCACTCGGGCCATTGCTTCGCTCGGCCCGGTGCGCCGTCGCTGCGCTCGGCTCGCCAGAGCGCTCGCGCCACTCGCGTCGGCAGCGCGCAGCGCGAACCGACCCCAGGCGCAGCTGCGCAGCAGCAGCCGTGTGGACCCCGCTCCCCACCCCTGCTGGCTGCGCCGAGAAGCGCAGGAGCTGGGGTGGGTGCGTGTGCCGAAGGACACATGCACTTCGTTGTCTAGCTTGCCGATGCTGTCTGAGCGGAGTTCACCCGCAGGGGGAACGCAGCGAGTTCATCGGCACCACCCCAGCTCCGAGCATCGCAGGTTGCCCCCATCGCCCGCCAGGGCGATGGGGGACGCAGACTGGGGGTCGCCTTTTCTTTGCCTACTTTCTTTTGGCGACGCAAAAGAAAGTAGGTGCGCCGCCGGGCGCACATCCCGGCCTCCGCCCATCGACCAACCACCAAAGCCACCAAAACACACGCCGCCGCTCCTGCACTGGATCAGCAAACGACCGTGCCTCCGCCCAAAATCACAACCCCCACAAACCCACGTGGTAACGTCGCCCCGCGTCCAATAGCGACGAACAGAACAGAACAGAACAGAGCAAAGCTGAACAGCGCAAAAAGATAAGCAGGAACAACCATGGCGACCTACCTCATCCTTGGATTGCTCATCGTCTTCGTGCTGATTTCCATGGTGCTGGTCCCCGCCATGGCCATCCGGGACGCCAGGCGCGCAGCCAAAACACCCCGCCTCCAACCGGCTGGCAGCACCAAGAGCACCCAGCCACCCGAAGAACAACCGCCCCACCCGCTTGCCTGGCTGGGGTACCTGCTCCTTGCAGCCATGTTCGCGGGCATCGGTGCCTGGCACCTCGCGCACCCCGATGAGGTGATGTCGGGCGGCAAATGGCTGAGCGCGATTCTGGGCCTGACCTACCTCGCGTTGGGCAAGTACGGCCCCGGCCTGGCCTGCATGCTCGCAGCCGCCGGGTTTCTGGTGGCCTGCATCCGGCGACTTCGCGGCGATGCATGAATGATGGCGCTCTGCGCGCGCGATGGCCAGCAACCGCTGGCCGTTCGGCAGGCACCGGCTACGGGCTGCCCGGTATCCCGAAGCCCTGCGTTGCCTGCACCGCCCCAT
Organism: Acidovorax sp. LjRoot66; assembly: GCF_964253305.1. Lineage (NCBI taxonomy): Bacteria > Pseudomonadati > Pseudomonadota > Betaproteobacteria > Burkholderiales > Comamonadaceae > Acidovorax > Acidovorax sp. LjRoot66. Next base: position 3,090,241 of record NZ_CAXUQU020000001.1, on the reverse strand, counting down.
CATCGAACTGCAGCACCCGCTCGGGCCAGCGCAAGGCCGCCAGCTTGAAGTCATGCCCCACCACCTTGCCCGCCTTGCGCTCGGCCCAGCGCCCACCGGCCGAAAAATCCACGCAGAACACGTTGCCGCGCTGGCCATGCCAGGCCAGCGGATGGGTGTCGGCAAACAGGTCCGCATCGCCCTTGCCCACCACGCTGCGGTCGATGGGGCGCAGGCGGCGCCAGTAGTGGCCCACCACCACGGGCACGTCGTCGGTGTAGGCGTCCCACCAGGCCTGGCGCTCTGTAAAGCGCCAGCGCCCGCCCGCGAAGAAGGGCGAGCGCCCCGTGCTCTCCACGCCCGAGGTCAGCACCTTGAGCGGGTTGAGCATCTGCTTGTTGGCCTCGTTCTCGGCATGCGCGTGCAGAAACGGCGGCTGGTGCAGGTTGTTCTCCAGCCCGTGCAGCCAGTGCTCCATCTCCTGCGCCATGCGCTGCTCCAGCGCGGTCTCGCGCGCCTGGCGGCTGGCGGCATGCTCCCAGTGGTCGTACTCGCTGCGCGCCGACCCCAGGGGCAGCAGGCGCGCCGCATCGATCTGCACCTCCTGCCAGGCGGCATGCACCACGCGCAGGTCCTCGCGCTCCAGCCCGACAGGCAGCACCGACAGAAACTCCACGATGGAGTGGCGCTGCGCGGGCGTGGGCCGAGCCGAGGGGGCGTACTTGTCGTGGTCGCGCACCATGCGCGCATCGAAGAACCAGCCCGACCCATCCTTGGCATCTTCGCGCAGCAGGTTGATCTCGTGGTTGCCCAGCACCGCCACCGCGCGGCTCGCCTGCACCAGGCGCTGCGCCAGCGCCAGCACGGCCGGGCTGTCCGGGCCCCGGTCGCAGAAGTCGCCCACGAAGACCAGCGTGCGCCCATCGGCATGCCGGCCCTCGCCGTCGTAGCCCAGGTGGCCGAGCAACTGCACCAGCGCCTGGTACTCGCCGTGGATGTCGCCCACGATGTCGAGCGGGCCGGGGGGCAGGGGTTGGATCAGGCTCATGAAAAAGGAACAGACAACAAAAGAAAACCACAATGATGGCGATGGCGGCGAAAGGACCTATCCGTCTGCCACCCAGGCAGCGCCCGGCAGACCACTTTAGCAGTTGCCCGCCCGGGCCCCGGCAGCAGGCCGGCATCCATACGGGCTGCCACGGCCCGCTGCAACGCCTTGCAGCGCGCCACCCCGCTTGACAACTTGTCAAGCCACGCCTGGGGGCCGCTGATTAAAATTCCTGGGCGCTCTGCCAAAGAGCCCAACGCACACCACCTCTCAAACGGCCCCCACCCAGCAGATGCGGGGCGGCTCTCCTCAGGCAACACACAGGCTGACAGACAGCGCACCCAGTTCATGGCGCAGGACTTCATTCAAATCTATCCCCCGGACGCCGCACTTTGCACCGAAGCGCGCCAGCAGCTGTACACCGACCTGCTTGAAAACGTGGAGCTAGGCGAGTTCAAGAAAAAAACCTTCGCCCCTGCGCTCAAGCGCCTGTGCCTCGAAGGGCAGATCGAATCGCGCGACGAGCGCATAGGAGCGCTGCGCGACCCCGCCGGGCGCATCAACCCGCTGGGTACCTACGTCCACGCCTACCTGTGCCTGGCCTCGCCCGTGGTCAGCGAGGAGGCCTTCGCCGCCATCCTCCGGCACTACCGGCCACAGTCGCTCACCGATATGGCCATCGAGCTGGTGCGCTATTTCGACGGCACCCGGCTGCGGCACCCCGGCCCGCAGGTATTCCTGCGCATGCGGTGCCTGGTGCGCACGCTGGCGCAGGTGATCCCTGCCACCTCGTTCCAGTACCTGTGCGGCGACATGTTCTCCCGCTTTCTCTCGCGCGCCTGCCACGACGAGAGCCTGGACAACTGCATGGTGAGCGACTGCTGGGAGGGCGTGGACCAGTTCGTCGGCATGGGGCGGGACATGGAAAGCATTCACACCCTGGCCACCGACCTGTTCAGTGGCAAGGTCCGACAACCCGCCATCTACCAGGACAGCCACGTCGTGCTCTTTTGCACCCGCTACTTCCAGCGCCAGCTGGGGCCCCACCTGCTGGCGCTGCTGGACGCCGTCTACCAGGCCATCCTGGCGGGCCAGCGCCTGCGGCTGGAGCAAGGTGTGCTCGTCGTGAAGCACATACCACGGCGCGAAGAATGGGATGACGACGCAGACGAAGCGGCGGGCGATGACAGCGCAGGCCCCGGCAATTCCGATTCAGCACAGGCGCCAGCGCTGGCAGACGCATCATCCGGCCCCATCGGCACCGGCTTCTTTTGCCTGGCCCGCAGCGCCACACCCGCGCATTCGCGCGCCGTGGAGAACACCCTTCGGGGCACCGTGGCCCAGCCTGAAAGCACCGCCCCTCATATCCTGGCGCTCGCGCCCTTCGCCGGGCCCGAAGCCCTGCAACGAGTGGACGCCACCACCTTGCTGCTGGGCTGGGAGGCAGAGTTCGCCCCCGAGGCCGGGCGCGACGCGGCAGCCGCCTGCACCGCCGCCGGCTGCCAGGTGCTGGCCCCGGCACTGTGGCTGGAATCCGGTGAGGTGCTGCATCTGCATGGCCTGGGGCCTGGCGAGCCGTGGCGCTTCTCCCGGGCCCACGGCGCCAACAGTGCGAACAGTGCTACTGACAAGGAGGACGACGACGCAGAAGTGCGCGAGCTGCCAGACCTTCTTGCCGTGCTGCTGGCAAGGGCGGATGGCGAATCCCCCGGCCAGCAAGGCGCCCCGCCGCGGTAGACATCCCCCTCGGCATGGAGGCCAGCAGGTGAACACAGGGATAATCTCCGCCCATGCCCCTGGACCACTGGATCGAACAAACGCTGTTTCTGGCCTACCGCTGGGCCGACTACGCCCTGCTGAACCTCATGGACGACCCCGCCCTGCTGGCGCTGGTGTTCTGCTGAGGGCGGGGCCCAGCCACCGCGGGCCAGCGCCAGCCGGCATTTCCAAGCGAAGTCACTCCCACTGCAGGTAGACCCAGGCGCACAGGGCCAGGCCCAAGCCCCACAGCAGCCATGCGCGGGTGACGAAGTACGGGTAGAACATCAGCACCGCCCCACTCCAGGTCAGCACCGGCCGCGTTTGCCGGCGCCCGCGGCGCCACACGATCCAGCCGATGAGGCTGAAGACGAGCGAGCCGATGAGATAGGCCGGGCTGGGCATCTGCAGGCCCAGGCCCTCAAGGAGCGCAAGTTCGTTCATGGCGTGACCACCCCGCCAGCCACCATGGCCAGCCCGTGAAGATGGGAGTAGCGCCAGGCCGATAAGTTGCGCCCGCAATACCCTGGCTTGCGATGTCGCTCCCAAAGTGACCGAGACCAGGCGCCGATCGGGCAGAGCTGCGGCAAGTCTAGCAGTGGCAGCTTTGCTCCTGCTGGCCTTTGGCACCAGCGCCGCGGCTTACCCCTGCAGCCCCTGCACCCAACTGCGCGGCGCCTGCCCCACCACCTGCGTGAACGCGCGTGAGAACGATGAGGCGCTGGCATAGCCCAGCTGGTCGGCCGCGGCCTTGACCGAGGTGCCCTGGCGCAGCAAGGTCTGCGCGATGGCCATGCGCCACTGGGCCAGGTAGTCTGCGGGCGGCTGGCCCACGTGGGTGCGAAAGGCGGCGGCGAACGCGCTGCGCGACATGCCGGCCTGCGCGGCCATGGTGTCCAGCGTCCAGTCGGCCTCGGGGCGCTCGTGCAGGGCCACCAGGGTGCGCGCCAGGCGCGGCTCGGCCAGGCCGGTGAGCAGACCCGCGGGCAACTCGGTCTCGCCCGTGTGGTCCAGCAGCCAGCGCAAAAGCTGTATCACCAGCACCTCGAACAGGCGGTCGGCCAGCAGGCGCTGGCCGCAGCGCAGGCGTTCGGTCTCGGCAAACAGCAGTGCCAACGTGTGCTCGAGCCCATCCACCTCGCGCAGCGGCAGCACCAGCAGCGGCGGCAGCGCGCGCACCAGCGGGTGGCTGTCGCCGCCGTCGAAGTCGAGCGTGGCGCAGACGAAATCGGCCCCGTCCACCGGCGCGTTGTGGAAGTCGTGCGCCAGCGGGCGTGGGTAGAACAGCAGCGTGGGCTCGGTCACCTGCAGCCGGCGCTTGACGCCGCGCGCACGGTGCGTCACCTCCATCTCGCCGCTGCGCAGCACATGCAGAAAGCCCCGCCCCGGCTGCGCCGCGAAGTGCGTGACGCCGCACAGCGGCCCGGCATGGAACAGGTGGGCGCGAAGGCGAAAGCGCTCGAGCAAGGCAGACAGCCGGTCGACGGGTTGCGGCAGCGGGACATTCATGGCGGAGCGGTCAATTCAGGACGAAAAGGCATGTTTTATGGACTCATCGCACCATATTTTACTGCGTTGCGATGGAAACTTCATTCCACGGTGTTGCAGCTGCACCTCCCTTCTCTCCCTTTTTTCTCACCACCTCAACCCTGACACAGGAGCCATCACCATGAACCGCATCCCCCTGATCGACCGCGCATCCGCCCCCGCCAGCGTCGCCGGCACGCTCGACGCCATCCACGGCGCCTTTGGTGCCACGCCCAACATGTTCCGCACGGTGGCCCAGTCGCCCGCTGCGCTCAACGCCCTGTGGGGCTTCTTCGGCGCGCTGGGCAATGGCGGCAGCATCGACACGCAGCTCGGCGAGAAGATCGCCGTGGCCGTGGCCAACCGCAACGACTGCCACTACTGCCTGGCCGCCCACACCGCCCTGGGCCGCAAGGCCGGCGCCAGCGCCGCCGAGATGGGCGCCGCGCAGACCGGCCAGTCCGACGACCCGCGCACCGCCGCCGCCCTGGCCTTTGCCCTGAAGCTCGTGGAAGCCCGCGGCCAGGTGTCCGAGGCCGATGTGCAGGCCCTGCGCAGCGCCGGCTTCAGCGACGGCCAGGTGGTGGAAATCGTGGCACATGTGGCGCTCAATCTGTTCACCAACTACGTGAACGTGGCGTTTGCGGTGCCGGTGGATTTCCCATCCGTCGCGCTGCGCCGATAAGGAGACCGCCATGGACGACCACGCAACCGGGCTGGCGCCCGAACTGGAGATCGCGCAGTGGCTGAACGCCGATGCGCCGATCACGCTGCAGGAATTGCGCGGCAAGGTAGTGGTCATCCACGCCTTCCAGATGCTCTGCCCCGGCTGCGTGGCCCATGGCCTGCCCCAGGCCGCAGCCCTGCGCGCGACCTTCGACGAGCGCGACGTGGCGGTGCTGGGGCTGCACTCGGTGTTCGAGCACCATACGGTGATGACGCCCCAGGCATTGAAAGCGTTTGCGCACGAGTACCGGCTCCCCTTCCCGATCGGCATCGACATGCCGGGCACCAGCGGGCCCATTCCGCGCACCATGCAGGCCTATGGCCTGCGCGGCACGCCCAGCTTGCTGCTGATCGACCGGATGGGACGGCTGCGGCTGAACCACTTCGGGCGCATCGACGATATGCGCGTGGGGGCGCTGGTGGCGCAGTTGGTGGCCGAGCCAGGTGCCGAGGCTCGGGCTGGGACGGCTTCACCCAGCGCCGCGCCTGTCGGAGGTTCTCGTCCAGGAGACGCGGTCTGCGATGCCGATGGCTGTGCGGTGGCTGGTTGAGCATTCCTTTCATGTGGCGGCGATGGATTGGCGCAGGTGTGCGGCATTTGAATGCTTGATGCTTGAGCTTGCTGTCGCCGCTCGTGGTCGATGGGGGCTGGTGTTTTTGTGTCGAGGGCGGGGGCCGGGATGTGCGCCCGGCGGCGCAGTAACTTTCTCTTGAGTCGTCAAGAGAAAGTCACCAAAGAGAAGACGACCCCCAGTCTGCGTCCAGCAGGGGTGGGGAGCGGGGACAAAGACGGCTGCTGCTTCGCAGCTGCGCCGGGTGTCGGTTACGCGCTGCGCGCTGCCGACATGTTGGGCGCGATCACTCTGCCCAGGCCGAGCGCAGCGATGGCGCCTCGGGCCGAGCGAAGCAATGGCCCGAGTGGAGCCCGTTCCCACCCCCTTCTGACCGTGCCGAGAAGCGCAGGGCCTGGGGTGAGCGCGTGCCGAAGGACACGCGCATCGTGAACTGACTCACCGCGGTTGTTCGAGCGGAGTTTGGCCGAAGGCCGAACGCAGCGAGTTCCGCGGTGCACCCCAGGCCCGAGCATCGCAGGCTGCCCCCTCGCCCCTCGGGCGAGGGGGACACGGGCAGCGGGGTCGCCTTTCTTTTGGGCACTTTTCTTTGGCGACGCAAAGAACAAGTGCCTCGGCCGCCGGGCCGAGACCCGGCCTCCGCCCTTGATACAAGCACGTCGTCACAGCGCCATCAGCCATCGAACGCCCCTCGGTCTCCGCCCATCGTCAACGAGGCGCGTAACGCTTCCGTGTCCTCCAGCAGACCCAGTTGATTGACCTTGCGCACCAGTACCACGGCTGCAAGGACCGCGGGGTTCAACAGGCTCCCTGGGAAGGTCCGGCCCTTGCCCCAAAAGGCCGCCAAGCCTGCGCCGGCCTCCGTGCGCTCGTGCTGGAATAAGATCATCCTGGCGGCGACGTCCTACGCGCACGGGCACGCCAGCACGTAGACTGCCTGCACCCCACGCCCCGCCAATGAATACCCCACCTCCCCGCCGAGCCCCCAACCGCGACCTCACCCAGGGCCCCATCGCCCGCACGCTGATCGCCTTTGCGCTGCCGGTGCTGGGCGCCAACGTGCTGCAGTCGCTCAACGGCTCGGTCAACGCGATCTGGATCGGCAACCTGCTGGGCGAAGAGGCGCTGACGGCCACCTCCAACGCCAACCTGGTGCTCTTTTTGCTGCTGGGCGCGGTGTTCGGCGTGTCCATGGCAGCCACCATCCTCATCGGGCAGGCCTACGGCGCGCGCGACATCGAGCGCGCCAAGTGCGTGGTGGGTACGGGCGCCACCTTCTTCCTGGCCGTATCGGCGCTGATAGCGGCCGCCGGCTGGGTGTGGACTCCCGAGATCCTGGGCCTGCTCAAGACGCCCGAGGCCGCCCTGCCCTCGGCCGTAGCCTACCTGCGCGTGATCTTCGTGGCGGTGCCGATCATGAATTCGTTTGCCTTCGCCATGGCCGTGCTGCGCGGCTCGGGCGATTCGCGCACGCCGTTTTATTTCATGGCCCTGTCGGTCGCCATCGACGTGGCCTTGAACCCGCTCTTGATCCGCGGCGCCGGGCCGCTGCCGGCCCTGGGCATCGCCGGCTCGGCCCTGGCCACGCTGCTGGCGCAGGGCATCAGCTTCACCGGCCTGCTGGTGCTGCTGGCGCGGCGCCGCCACCCGCTGCTGCCGGGGCGCCATGAGCTCTCGCACTTTCGCCCCAGGCCGCAGCTGTTGCGCACCATCGTGGTCAAGGGCGTGCCCATGGGGCTGCAGATGATCGTCATCTCGTCCGCCGCGCTGGTGATGATGGGCCTGGTCAACGGCTACGGCGTGCAGACGGCGGCGGCCTATGGCGTGGCCGCGCAGCTGTGGACCTATGTGCAGATGCCGGCCCTGGCCACGGGTGCGGCGGTTTCGTCCATGGCCGCGCAGAACGTGGGCGCCGGCCGCTGGGACCGCGTGGAGCAGATCGCGCGCGCGGGCGTGCTGTTCAACCTGCTGCTCACCGGCGCGCTGGTGTTGCTGCTGTATGGGGCCGACCGCTATGCGCTGGGCCTGTTCCTGCCCGGTGACAGCGGCGCCATCGGCGTGGCGGTGCACATCAACAACGTGGCCAGCTGGTCGTTCGTGCTGTTCGGGGTGACCATCGTGATCTTCGGCGTGGTGCGCGCCACGGGTGCGGTGCTGCCGCCGCTCATCATCCTGTTCATCTCCATGCTGCTGGTGCGCGTGCCCTTTGCCTGGGGCCTGCAGGATGCGTGGGGCGCCGAGGCGGTGTGGTGGAGCTTTCCGCTGGGCTCGGTCACCTCGGTGGTGCTGGCGGGGCTGTACTACCGCTATGGCGGCTGGCGCAGAAACTCGCTGGCGGCCCGGCCCCTGAAGGAAGAAGACCCGCCCGCCACCGGCACCGCAGCCGATACCGGTGTGGCCATGCCGGCGATGGACCGGGAGGCGAATTACGACGGCGCGGCCGCTACCGCAGGCACCAAACCTTAAAGCCCTGCTTCGGGCCCGACCCCTGGGCCGGGGGCGCTTTTGCGCCCGCCTTCGGAAGTGCATGGGCCATGCGATTCATGCGGTGGGTGACCCTGCGAATTGAAGGGAATAGCCCCCTTGATAACGCCCCCTCCCCTCTCAACCTCGGGTACGCTGCGCCGCTTCAACGCCCCGACGTCGCTTTAGCAATGAGCAGAGGCCCCCACCAAGAATGGCAGTTCATGCCCAGGGTGGGGCCGGCCAGGGGCGGCCAGCGTTTGCCGAGCGTAATTTTTGGAGTGTTTCAATGAGGTCCCTGTTTCTGGTATTTTTGGCGGCGTTCAGCACGATTGCACAGGCTGCAAACTTTCTGTCGATTCACCAGCTCCCGCACAAAACGCCACTCCCCCCCGCAGCCGGCAGCTTCACCTACCCCTTTGACACCAAAGTCGGGTTCAAGGAGCAATACGCCCCGACCGGCGTGACGGGCTGCGCGATCGGTTTCGGCACCGGCGGCTGCGCCTTCCCGGGCGGAGGCTCCCTGCCGCTGACCGAATTCACCGGCACCCAACTGCAACACCACAAGGAGTTCAAGATCTTCATCCCCGCAGGCACGCGCTCGCTCCTGCTCTCGGGGTATGCCCCCCTCGCCACCCAATCGGCCTTTGTGCTGAGGTACGGCAAGGAACCTGTCCGTCTGGCCCCACTGAGCGATGCCGAATACCAGGCCGCCCGAACTGGCAAGCATGTCGAGGCCTTGTTCTCTCGCCTGGTCAAGGAAGATGCCGAGCAGTTCGTCGTGCACGATGGCAGCGGCAGCCTGCGCTTCATGGGCGGCCAGCTCGATGCCCATCGCGGCAGCACCGACCAGGGCCAGTGGCTCTATGTGCGCCAGCTGAGCGGCGCCCCGCTCATGACCTACCAGGGCGCCATCGACGTCGACATGCCCAAGTACGCCGCCGGCTATGCTGCGATCACCTGGAACACCCGCAGCGCTCCAGATCCCATCGACCCCGTCAGCGGTGACGGCCCTGCCGCCCCGCCGCCGGTGGCAACGACCACAGCGACAACCACCACAACGCCCACCGCCACCCGGGCCCCCACAGCCATCATGTCCGCTGCCGGCTTGCCCGTGCTGCTGGGCCACTACGATGCAGCGGCCTGCAGTGCGAGCCCGCAGGCGGGTGGCGGCGCGAACTCCTGCCAGGCGGCTGTTCTTCAGGCGGGCAACTAACTGGCCCGGGCCAAGAACCTGTTTGCGATTTCGAAGGGGATCGTCACCGGCCTAAGGCGCTGCAGGAGGGCTGGTTTCGCTGTTCTCTGGCGCCGCTTGTCCCGCGGCAGGCTTTGCGGGCACATGCCGGCGGATGAGCGCATGCGCCTCTGGCCGCAAGGCGGCCTTCGGCAGAAGCACGCACTGCCCCGGCTCGATGAACAGGTAGTGCATGGTGCTGCTCTCCTCCCGTGCCATGAACGCCGACCATTCCCACTGCATGCACCCTCCCTTGACCTGCTGCAGCACGCCGACCTCCGACAACTCCACGCTCTGGGGAGAAAGAAACCAGCCACCATCGGCAATCGCACGCTGTGCCAGCAAAGGCGCACAAGCTGCCGCGAGCACAAAGGCCAGCACGGCGCCGAAGGCGCCACAGGCAATGTAACGCGGCGCCAACGAGGGCGAGTCGAACACCTTGAACATGCTGAACAGCACGGTGGCAATCACCAGCCACACCAGCAGCCTGGCAGCCATCAGACGCAGGCCCCCGAGCTTGCGCCCCCCTCGGATTGGCCTCTTTCCAAGGGCAGCGGCGCGCTGCTGCAACGCGGCAAAATCGGCGCGGGTCAGGGTGAAGGGTACAGGTGCCATGGGAATTCAACGAAAGGGCGATGCTGCAGAAATGTAGCGTGCCCCAGCCCATCCAAAAGCCCCACGTTAGTGCCAGGCGATCCCACACGCGATGGGGGCGGCGCTGGAAAAATTGGACAGCCCGCCAGGCGGGCTCCAGTGTCTCGGCGATGCGCGACGCCGGCGGACCCGCTGCGGGGACTGTTGCCTTTGACAAGTACCTGCGCAGCGCGATGGACGAGGGGTATCCGGTACCCAGACCCACCCTCTGCTTGCGCTTGCCATCGCGCTCCTCCCCCACCGCACCGGGCCTGGTGCCATCCATCACATGGCCTCGGCATTGGTTTGAGGGCATTCCAGGTAGCTGCCCATGCCCGCATGGGTCAGAACGCCCTGGCCAATTCCAGGCCGCTGAACTTCTGCGACGACATCGCCTTGGCCACCGGCGCTGCACAGAGAAACATGGGGCGCACTCCCAGGATCGACTCGGACCAGACTGCGGGCGAAAAAATGGCCCGTTCATCCGGCGGCTTCTCGATGCTCTCGCACAGTGGTCCGACCGTGGTCTCCCGCCACCTTGCGCACAGAACACAGCGCTCGCCATGGGTCACCATGCCCGCCGTCGGCTCGTCCACGCTTGCACGAGCGGTTGGCAACACGACGAAGTAGCCCTGTGGCGCATCCAGGGGAAGAAACACAAGACCGCTGATGCCGGCAGCCCCGAGCCCATCGATGAACCGCTGGTCGCACAGCTTGAAGTCGTCGCAAGTGGAGACCACACTTCTGCCCGACCTGAACGTCATCTGCGGCACCCCGGCCTGCGCCAGGGCACGAAGCTCATCGACTTTTCCACACCGCGGACAAACGAACGGCTTGTACTGCGGGCGCACCACGCGCCTGCCGCGAGGGTCGTCCTCGGAGAACAGGTAGCAGCTCAACTGAGGATCTCTGGCGATGAGTTCGTAATAGACCATTTGCGATTGTCTTCACAGGGAACATACGGGGATTGTGCGGCGACCCCATCGGATTGCTGCATCGATCAACAAGGCTGTAGGCGCCAGGCGCCAGCAGCAGAGCGCCCCGCCGGAATGGCGGGAAGCTGTGGATTGCCTCACGTGGATGGAGGAGCCTCTTGAGCCCACTTGCTTCCTTCGAGCCGATGGCTTGCACCATCCGCGATGACGAACCGGGCCAGGCAGGATTTGCAGCGATGGATGCTGAAGGCTTCCTCTGCATGCAGACGGCCGTAGCGAAGGAACTGCGACCTTCGGCTGTGACAGACAGGGCAGCGCTTGAACTGGAAGCCGGACCAGAAAGTGATCGCGATGGTGGCACAGAAGCCCAGCGCGAGCAGCGCGGCTGCAGCCAGTGTCCAGAGGAGCCATTGCATGGAAAGCATCGCAAGCCACTGCGCACTAGTGTCCTGAGTTGGAAGTTCGTTGAAGAAAGAAATCTGCCGAAATCGCTGCCAGGCTAGGCGCAAAGCGCAGACATGCCGGGCGCATGACGAGCATTTGCAACGACGCATGGCGGGGATTGTCGGTAGATTTATTCAACGAGTTTCCAACTCGGGACACTAGGTGCGGCGTACCTGGACATCAACGGCCCCGGCCCTGGCGCGGGCGATCGCGTCTCGTCTGGCTTCGCCCAGCATGCGCCGGATCGCCTTGGCTGCTTCGGCTGCCGGCCGTGCGACCTGGCCATGGCCGTCCTCGGCCAGGCGACTGGCCAGGGCTTCGTATGCAGGACAGGCGTGGCGCTTGAGGAACAGGGCCACGTACTCGCGGATGTAGAAATCGGTGTCCGAGGCGAGCGCCTGCAGCACAGGCAGGTTGTCAGGATTGAGCTGGGGCAGCAGCAGCTCCACCGTGGCGGCTGCGTCGGCGTACGCCTCCTGGTCCGCGCGGGGCGCCATTGCGCCCAGCAGGCGCGCCACGACTTCGGCCTGCCGCGCCGAAGGCGCAATGGTGACCGGCGCCAGGTCTTCGATGTGCGTGCCGTCTGCCAATGCCGCCCGCAGGGCCGATGCAAAGGCGGCAAGGCTCGGGTAGCGCAGTGCCTGCCCGTCCACGCGATTGAACTGCAGCACCATGCCGGCCGCAGGCCCGCGCACCACGTAGCAGTGCGGCATGGAGTTGTTGGCGTCGTCCAACGCGACCAGGCCCAGGGCTTCGCCCCACGCCGTGCCGCGCACGGCCCGCGAGTATTCACGGCAGGCGTCGCGGCCCAGCACCGCAATGCCCAGCGGTTTGGACTGCAGGCTGGCCGCCTGGTCCAAAAACGCCAACAGCTCCGCTGGCGCATCGGCCAGTGGATCTTCCAGGTTTGTTGGTTTCATTGAATTTTTCTCCTCCGGTTCCCAATCTACCCGAGCCCGGCTGCATCGCCAAGGTGATGCCTGCGCAAGACTGGCGGGCAGCATCGCCGTCCAACAGATTGCTGCACCCGGGGCCGCCCTTCGCCTCGCGCCGGAACGGGCTGCCGGATGATCGGGGCGGGTCGGCCCTAGACCACGCACTGCTCCAACTGCGGCGACTCGCCCAGAAACCTGGTGCCACGCAAGTCACATTGGTCAAAGACACAGTCATCGAAAATGCAGTTCTCGAAAGTGCTGGCACGGAACTCCTGCCGCCGAAAGCGGGCGCCCGAGAAGTCGCACCGGGTGAAGAAAGCGCGGCGCCCGCCCCACTCCTTGAGAGAGGCCGTCGCGATGAAACTTGCATCACGGAAACTGCACGATTCAAAACGCGCGTCATCCACATTCAGGCGGAGCGTTGCGCCGACAAACGTGCAGGAACGAAAGACCGTCTTCGCCGCCCGCACATGGCTCAGCTTTGACCCATCCAAGTGGAGCTGGTCAAAAACGGCCTCTGACATCGAACCCTCGATCTGGGAGCATGACAGATCGACCTCGGACACATGGGTGCGGAACAGGTTGAACACCGGCAAGCCAGCGATGGGCTTGTCCGTCTCGATGGCCATGCTTCTCAGGTCCAGGGGACCTCGCAGTTCTCCAGAGACAAGCAGTTTCGCGATGGCTTCGGCAGCGCTGTTGGCAAAATCCGGGTCGCCCCGGCGTTGGCGGAGTTTGGCGGCTTGCATGGGCGAGACCTGGAGCGTGGATTCGGTGGACACCAAAAGTGGTGCGAGGCACATTGTGAGGCCGATTGCGGGCTCTTGCGGCAGTGCCTGGCGACAGGCTGAAACGCCAAAATCCTGGCTCCATTGCCAAAGCCCCTGCACTCTCTCTCATGAAATCCTCTTTGACGCTGGAGCAGCGTGTGTTCATGCTGGCGCGTGCCGCAGACCTGGATCTGGTGGAAGGGGCGCGCCTGTTCTCCAAGGCCGAGAAACCCGCGGCCAGGGCCCTGGCGCAACTGCTGCGCGACTTCAACTACCTGGCCTCGGTGGAATTCGACGCGGCATGCGCCGGAAAGAGCGAGGCTTCAGGCATGCGTACGCGCGACGGATGTCGTCAGCCGAAGCGAAAGCAAGGCAGCTACAGGAGTTCCATGCTGCCGTGGAAAACATCCGCGACTCGGACCGTGTTCTCGCCCTGCTCCCGAATTCGGCAGAGGCCACGGTGCGGTCCATCCGGCACGTCCTGTCTCTTGTCGCGGGCCAGGGGGGCACTCCACAGCGGACCTGAGGCCGGCGCTCAGCTCCCCAGCCTGCAGGCCTTGACCGCCGCCGCATGCTCGGCCCGGCTCTCTGCGGGAGTCATGTCCACCACCGGCAGATCGAGCCTGTCGTGTCTGCCGGTAAACAGGGCCACCGTGGTCCCGCGAAAAATCCAGCGCCGGTCCTGCCAGGCAAAGTTCACGGTCTCGACGATGCGCGTGCCGAACTCGGCCTCCTCGGCCTGGGCCTGCGCGTCCGCGGGTGGGTCCTTGAGCACCAGGGCGTAGCGCAGCATCACCCGGCCCAGGTAGGGCCGTACGGGGTGCGAGGTCATCACCAGCTCGTGCGACATGCCCGCCAGCGCGTAGGTGGCGGGCGCATCGTCGCCCTTGAGCAGCATCACCCGTTGCAGCGGCCGCAAGGGCTGTGTGTAGATGAACCGACAGCGCGCCACGATGCGCTCGAACCCGGCGCTCACCACGGGGTCGATCCTGGGCCGAATCGGCTCGGCCAGCACGCCCCCATCGGCAGCGTGCGCGCCGCCGGTCACCATGGCCAGGGCTAGCAACAGCGCGGCATGGCGGGACACCACATCACCCCTCAATGCCGACAAAGCCGGCATCGGGGTAGCGCGCCCCGGCCACCTTGGCAGGGTCGAACAGGGCATCCAGCTCGGCGACTTCAGGGGAGTCGAGGCGTACTTCGGCAGCATGGGCATTGCTCTCCAGCCACTGGATGCGCCGCGTGCCCGGTATGGGCAGCACATGCGGCTGCCTGGCAAGCAACCACGCCAACGCCACCTGCGAACTGGCCAGACCGCGCGCCGTAGCAAACGCAGCCAGCGCCTGCACCAGTTGCCGGTTGGCGGCCTCGGCATCGCCCACGAAGCGCGGGTTGTGCTTGCGAAAATCATTGTCGGCCAGCGCCGTCACGTCCACCGTGCCGGTGAGAAAGGCGCGCCCCAACGGGCTGTACGCGACGAAGGCCGTTCCCAGCTCAGCGCAAAGGTCCAGCATGCCATCCTCCGGCCCCCGGCTCCACAGCGAATACTCGCTCTGCAGCGCCGCGATGGGGTGCACGGCATGGGCGCGGCGCAGGCTGTCGCCCGACACTTCGGACAGGCCGATGGCACCCACCTTGCCAGCCGCGACCAGCCCGGCCATGGCACCCACCACGTCTTCGATGGGCACCTCGGGGTTGCGCCGGTGGCAGTAGTAGAGGTCGATGCGTTCAACCCCCAAGCGCTTCAGTGACGCCTCGCACGCCTCGCGGATGTAGGCCGGCGAGTTGTCGATGCGCCGCTCGTACTGCCCGGCCTGGCGCACGATGCCGAACTTGGTGGCCACCACCATGCGCTCGCGCGCAGCCGGCCCGGCAGCGGCGATAAAGCGGCCCAGCAACGATTCGTTGTGGCCCAGGCCGTAAGTGTCGGCCGTGTCGAAATGGGTCACGCCGATGTCGAGCGCACGCGCCAGGGTGCGCAGCGAGCTGTCGTCATCGCTCGCCCCATAGAACTCACTCATGCCCATGCAGCCCAGGCCGATGGCGGAGGTCAGGGGCCCGTGGGCTCCCAGGTGGCGTTGCTGCATCGACAATCTCCTGGTGTGCTGGGGCACAGGCCCCTGCGGCATGCGCATGGTAGCGGGGTCATGCGCGCCCCTTCAGCTGAACCCGACCACCTGGTGGGGAATGTAAGGCGCCTGCAGTTGCTCGATTTCCTCGGCGGTGAGCTCGATGGCCAACGCCGCCAGCGCATCGTCGAGGTGCCCAGGCCTGGACACGCCGACGATGGGCGCCGTCACCCCGGGTTTGGCGAGCACCCAGGCCAGCGCGACCTGGGCCCGCGGCACGCCGCGCGCCGCCGCCACGCGGGCCACGGCCTCAACCACCTGGCGGTCGGCATCGGCCGTGCGCGCGAACAGGCCCTTGCCGAACTGGTCGCTCTCCATGCGCTCGCTGCTCTCGTTCCAGTCGCGCGTCAGGCGCCCGCGTGCCAGGGGGCTCCAGGGGATGACGGCGATGCCCTGGTCGGCGCACAGCGGCAGCATCTCGCGCTCTTCTTCGCGGTACAGCAGGTTCAGGTAATTCTGCATGGACACGAACTGCGTCCACCCGTTGGACTTGGAAGCGTGCAACATGCTCGAGAACTGCCAGGCGAACATGGACGACGCGCCGATGTAGCGCACCTTGCCCGCCTTCACCACGTCGTGCAGCGCCTGCAGCGTCTCCTCGATGGGCACACCGTAGTCGAAGCGGTGGATCTGGTACAGGTCCACATAGTCCGTGCCCAGCCGCTTGAGCGACGCATCGATCTCGTGCAGGATGGCCTTGCGGCTGAGGCCCGCGCCGTTGGGGCCAGGCCGCATGCGGCCGTGCACCTTGGTGGCGATCACGATCTCCTCGCGCCGCGCAAACTCCTTGAGTGCCCGGCCCAGGATCTCCTCGCCCGTGCCGTCCGAATAGACGTTGGCCGTATCAAAGAAGTTGATGCCCGCCTCCACGGCCTGGCGGATCAGGGGGCGGCTTTGGTCCTCGTCCAGCGTCCAGGGGTGGTTGCCCCGGTCGGGCACACCATAGGTCATGCCGCCCAGGCACAGCCGTGACACCTCCAGGCCCGTGCGGCCCAGCTTGCGATACTGCATGCGGTACTCCAGAAAGTCGTCCAGAACATCGAACGGAAGGCAGCAAGGTTACGCCCATCCGCCCAGGCTGGAAGGCCGCCAGGAGAAAGCCCTTCAAGACACGGCCTGCAACGCGGCAGGCCGCGGGCACCTCACCAATCCACCGTCAGCCGCGGCGTGAGCGAGCGCGAACAGCACGGCAGGAACTGGTCGTTGGCCTGCTGCTCCCCGGGCGAGAGGTACAGGTCGCGGTGGTCGGGCCGGCCGGCCGTCACGCGCAGCAGGCAGGTGCCGCACACGCCCTGCTCGCACGAGGTGGGCACGGCCACGCCGGCATCGGCCAGCGCCTCGGCCGCCGTGCGGCCGGCAGGCACGGGCACCACGCGGCCCGAGCGGGCCAGCACCAGCTCGAAAGCGGCATCGCCGTCGTGGTGCACTGCCTCGGCAGCAAACCGCTCCACATGCACCCGCTCGCCGGCCCAGCCCTGGGCAGCCGCCGCCTCTTGCACCGCCTGCACGAAGCGCGCGGGCCCGCAGGCATACACATGGGTGCCGGCCGGCGCACCGGCCACCAGGGCGGCAATGTCCATGCGCGTGCCTGCGCGGGCACCGCTGCAGTACAGCGTGGTGTGCGGCGCCAGGCCCGCCTCGTCGATATCTGCCAGCAGCGCTGCGCGCTCGCGCGCCTGCACCGCGTAGTGCAAGGCGAAGCTGGCCCCCTCGTGCG
The DNA here is from genome assembly GCF_964253305.1 of Acidovorax sp. LjRoot66. NCBI lineage: Bacteria > Pseudomonadati > Pseudomonadota > Betaproteobacteria > Burkholderiales > Comamonadaceae > Acidovorax > Acidovorax sp. LjRoot66. The sequence continues at coordinate 3,073,371 of NZ_CAXUQU020000001.1, read as the reverse complement.
CCAGCGCATGCGCCATGCTCAAGAGCGGCGTGATGCCGATGCCCCCGGCCAGCAGCAGGTGGTGGCTGGCCCCCTCGGCCAGCGCGAACAGGTTGCGCGGGCGGCCGATGCGCAGCATGTCCCCCTCGGCCACGGCATCGTGCAGCGTGCTCGATCCGCCGCGCGAGGCGGGCTCGCGCAGCACGCACAGCCGGTAGCGCGAGCGCTCGTGAGGCGGGCTGCAGATCGAATACGGCCGCACGGTGGCGCCGGGCAGGTGCACGTCCACATGCGCCCCGGCGCAAAAGGGCGGCAGCGCCTGCCCCTCGGGGTGCACCAACTCGAAGCTGGCGATGCCCTGCGCCTCCTGCCGCTTGCGGGCGACCCGCACGGGAAAGGTCTCGTCGCTGGCAATGCTCATGCTTCTTCGAGATAGTTGCCTGCATCGAACACCACGGGCGGCGCATCGGGGTCAAAACTCACACCGGCAGGGTCTTCACCGCGCTGCACCTTGTCCACCTGCTGCTGCAGCAGCCGGCGCAGCATGACGATGCCGCGGTCCGTCGTGGCCAGGTGCTCTTCGGAGTGGTGGGCGATGGCGCCCTGGCTCACCATGGCCTCGTAGTCACCGGGCATGGCACGGTGTTCGGCCTCGGTCAGCTCCTCCCACAGCTTGCCATTCATGCGCGAGCGCATGCGCGCCAGCTCGCCCACCTCCTGCACGCGGCCCACCACGTAGATGCGAAAGTGGTGGTCGTCGATGGGCAGTATCCAGCCCAGCGATTCCACACGCCCATAGCGCCCCAGCCGGGGGCTCGGTATCACCCGCAGCGTGGGCAGCCCGGCCTGGCTGATGCGCCGGAACACCTTGCCGTCGGGCATGGCGCGGATGGACGTGGTGCGCACGCCCAGGGGCACGGTGTCCCAGGTCACCAGGGGCATCTGCGCCATCTGCTCGACGAACTGCGTGCCGCTGAAGGTGGAGTGCAACACGACGACGTGGAACGGGTCCACCAGGTTCTCGTAATGCTGCAGCCAATTGCAGGGCACGATGGCCGGCCCGCCGCCGCCGATGCTGGCGTCGTTGGCCTCCAGCAGCTCGCCTTCGTCCAGCCGCTCCAGCGCCTCGTAGCGCGGCAGCACGGGCTTCTTGTCAGCAGGGCCCAGGTAGGCCCAGACCAGGCCGTACTGCTCCTGCACAGGGTACCAGGGCTGGCGCACCTTGCCGCGTGCGCGGCCCAGCTCGGGCTCGCAGGGTTGCTCCACGCAGTGGCCCTGCACGTCGAACAGCCAGCCGTGGTAGCAGCAGCGTATGCCGCGCTCTTCCACCTTGCCGTAATACAGCGAGGTGCCCCGGTGCGCGCAGTGCGGGTACACCAGGCCGGGCCGGCCGCCCTTGTCGCGAAACAGGATCAGGTCCTCCCCCAGCACGCGCACCTTGCTCGGCGTGTCGGTGGCATCGGCCGCCAGGCCGATGGGGTGCCAGTAGCGGCGCAGCAGCTCGCCCATGGGCGTGCCCGCGCCCACCTGCGCCAGGGTCGTGTTGGAGCTGGGCGCGGGCAGGCCGTAGGCAGTGCCGGTGTCGACAGCTATAGGGATCACCCTGGGTGCGGTGCTGGGGTTCATGGTTCGGTCTTTCGGGAAATCCATCGAGGGATAGCGGTCCATCAATCAGCGGTCACGCCGGCGGCCTTGATCAGCTCAGCCACACGCGGGTAGTCGGCCGCATAGCTGGCCTTGAACTGCGCGGCGGTGTTGCCCAGCGGCTCGAAGCCGAAGCTCGCCAGCTTGTCGCGCACGTCGGGCATCTTGGTGATCTCGCGCAGCGCGTCGTTCCACTTGCCCAGCACGGCGGGCGGCGTCTTGGCGGGGGCGTACACCCCGATCCAGCTGTCCAGATCGAAGCCGGCGAAGCCCTGCTCGGCAAAGGTCTTCACATCCGGCAGCGACGACACGCGCCCGCTGGCCGCGATGCCCAGCACCTTCATGCGCCCGCCCTGCACCTGGGCGCGCGCCGTGGCCGGGTTGGCCCAGGCAAAGTCCAGCTGGCCGCCGAACAGGTCGTTGTGCGCGGCCGACTCGGACTTGTAGGGCACGTGGATCAGCGCCAGCCCGGTCTGGCGCTTGAGCAGCTCGGCCATCAGGTGCGCGGCCGAGCCATTGCCCCAGGTGCCGTAGGTGAGGTTTTTCTGCTGCTTGCCGAAGGCCACGAACTCCTTGACGTTGCTGTACGGCGCATCGGCCCGTGCCACCAGCATGGGCCCGCCCAGCGCCAGCTGCGAGATGGGCTCGAAGTCCTTCACCGGGTCGTACGGCAGTTTGGGCTGCAGGATCGCGTTGTTGATGTGCGTGAGCGGCAGGGTCAGCATCACCGTGTGCCCGTCGGGCGCGGCCTTGGCCACCGCATCGGCGGCAATGATGCCGCTGGCCCCCGGCTTGGCATCCACGATCACGCTCTGGCCCCAGCGCTGCTGCAGCTTGTCGGCATACACGCGGGCAATGGCATCGATGGGGCCGCCCGCCGTGCCGAAGGGCACGATGCGGATCACCCGCGCAGGGAAGGCGGCCGCAGCGGCCTGCTGCGCCCATGCAGCCGCTCCGGGCAGTGTCAGGGCCGCGCCCATGGCCGCCACCATGGTTCTTCTGCGCACGCGCAGTCCATCCGGGCTGTTGCCAGCATTCTTCTTCATGTCTTGTCTCCGTTGTTTTCGTTGGGTGCCGGTACGATAGGAGACAACCCGATATGGATCAATTCAAACGTTTGGATAGCTGATATGGCCCAGTCTGATATCCGGGGCCTGGACCTGCCCATGCTGCGCACCTTCGATGCGCTGCTGCGCGAGGGCAGCGTGTCGCGCGCGGCTGCGCGCCTGTTCCTGAGCCAGCCGGCGGTGAGCGCATCGCTCAAGCGCTTGCGCGAGGTCTTCGACGACCCGCTGTTCACGCGCACCGGCCACGGCATCGTGCCCACGCCGCGCGCACTGGCCCTGGCGCCACGCGTGGAGGCGGTGCTCAACGAGATGCACAAGCTGATGAACCTGGAGCAGGCGTTCGACCCCGCCACCTCCGACCGCATCCTGCGCATCACCGGCAGCGACCACACCTGCCGCGTGATGCTGCCGCTGCTGTGCACCGAGCTCTCGCAGCGCGGCTCGCGCATGCGCCTGTCGTGGGAGCTGGCCGACTACGGCCGCCTCACCGAGCGCCTGCGCAAGGGCGATGTGGACGTGGGCCTGCACCCGCGGCTGTCGCCGGCCACCGGTGTCGAATCCACGCTGCTGTACGAAGACAGCTACGTGGTCGTGGCGCGCCACGGCCACCCTGCCCTGGCCTCGTCGCCCATGCCGCTCGATGCCTTCTGCACCACACCGCACCTGGTGCTGGGCCAGACCCGCTCGGTGCTGGACGACACCGTCGAGCAGGCCCTCTCGCGCAAGGGCCGCGAGCGGCACGTGCAGGCCGCCGTGGCCACCTTCAGCCAGATGGTGGACCTGATGTGCGCCAGCGAGCTGATCGCCGTGTTCCCGCGCCGCGTGGCCCAGCACTACGCCAGCCAGCTCGGCAGCGCACCCCTTCCCGTGGAGCTGCCCGACTACCGCCTGTACGTGTGCTGGGCCGAGCGCTCCAACGCCGACCCGGCCGTGCTCTGGCTCAAGGACGAGATCCTGCGGCACGCCTGCGCATTGGCGGATTGACGCCCTTCCAAAGCCTCACGCCTCGGATCAGCCGCCGGGCTCAGAGTTTTGTTAGCCGCTCAGCGCTGCGTAGCGCTGCGCCGCACCATGGCCATGATGGTCTGCTGCAATTCATCGCGCGCCTGTGCATCGGTGATATCCCCACCCGCCGCCGCATCCGACAGCGCATCAGCCGCACCCAGCATGGCCCACATCCCGGCGCGCGCCAGGCCGTGCTCGCCGGCAAACGGCGCCAGAATGGCCTGGCACTTGGCGATGAAGGCCTCCTGGTACTGGCGCTTGACGGCGGCCATCTCGGGCGAGCCCTGCAGCGCCGCCAGCACCTGGGGTATCTCGCTGCCCTGCGTGAGCACGCACTGCACATAGGCCGCGGCGATGGCTCCGGCCTTGTCCCTCAGGCTGGGGCGCGCGGCGGCGATGGCAGCGTCCATGACCGCCGTCTGGCGCCCGTCGAAGTCCTGGTAGAGCGCGGCCAGCAGCCCCTCGCGCGTGCCGAAATGGTCGTACACCACGGGCTTGGTCACGCCGGCCTCTTCGGCCAGGCGCCCGAGCGTGAGGGCGTCGGCGCCCTCGGTGCGCAGCAGCGTCCACGCCACATCGAGCAACTGCCGCGCACGCTCTCTCCGCGCCATGCGGCGGCGGGGTGCGTGCTCTGGCGGCGGCACAGCGATGGGTTTGCGGGGCATGCGGACGAGATGAGGGGAAAAGGGGAATGCTCAGGACGAGGGTGGAAACAGGCAACTGCCCAGCTCCCGCGCTGCCGCCAGATGCGCTGCCGCCATGTCCTGCTGCGACGACTGTAGCAGCAGCCTGGAGCTGGCCACCGGCGCGCCGCAGTAGCCAAAAATGCCATGGTCGATCTGCGTCTTCATGGCTTCGGAATAGCCGTGCCGTTCATAGGTGCCCATGTCGGCGCCGCCAATGCCCAGCAAGTGCACCTGAAGGTGCCCGAGCTTCTTCGCCAGCTTGCCGTCCGTCCCCTCTTCATAGGCGTAGCCCTGGGTGAACACCCGGTCGATCCAGCCCTTGAGCAGGGCCGGAAACGACCACCAGTACACCGGGAACACCAGCACCAGCGCATCGGCCCGCGCAAGCCGAGCATGCTCGGCCGCCACGTCCGCCGGGGGTGGCGCCTGCTTCAGGTGCAGGGCCACGTCGGCCTCGCTGAAACGGGGATCGAACCCCTCTGCGGCCAGGTCGGCGAGCTCGGCCGTGTGTCTGCCTGGTGCGGTTGCGGATTGAACGCCATGGCATACCCGCTCGGCCACAGCGTGGGTGAGGGAGCCCGGGTCGGGATGCGAGACGACGATGAGTGCGTGCATGGCGAAAGCCCTGTAGGTTGCTATATACCCATGGTAACTTACCAATGGTACATAACGCATTTCAAGGGGCTTCGCACCGCCATCGCCAAGGGTCGCGCAGAGGTGATCAGCCGCAGCTCCCCAATCGTCCGCGACAGCGATCCCTGGCCTTGTGTAACCAACGTGTCCGTTCGCCACAAACGCCGCCCAAACGGGTATCAGAGCCCGCACCGCTGCTACATTGCGGCGAGGAGATCCCCCCACCCATGCGCAGCAAGCCCGCAGTCACTTCAGCCGCCATCGCCAGCCCCAACGCCCCCGCCGCCTACCTGCTGCGGCAACCCGCCTTGCAGATCGCCTGCCTCATGGTCTTCGCCCTCGCCCACCCGGCCATCTTTGCCGACCGGCAGCCCGTGCTGGCCTGGGTGTCGGCCTGGGCCATCCCCATGGCGTTTGCGCTGTCCGCCTGCGCGCTGCATGGGGCCCTGCGGCAGGGGCGCTCGCCCGCCGCCTGGCCCGGGCGCTTTGCCGCCGTGGCCTGGGTGATGATGGTGCTGTCGATGGCCGGGCCGTGGGTGGAGCAATGGGGCCAGCGCCTGCAGGGTGCGTAGCCATCCATTGAGGCCGCCCCACTGCCATAAAATCGGCCAGAACCGCCCCGTCGGGCGGCACAGACATGCACCGATGACGACGAGCCCCAAGCACACCATTGTGGACCGCGAACTGTTCACGCAGGCCCTGCGCCACATGGGCGAAGAAGACCTGCTCTACCTCAACCGCATGGTGATCGAACGCCTGAACCTGCTGGCCCAGGCCAAGAGCACGGTAGCGCTGGCCCAGTTCACCGAAGGCGACCGGGTGCAGTTCACCGCCACCGATGGCAGCGTCAAGCAGGGCATCGTGCAGCGCCTGAACAAGAAGACAGCCAGCGTGCGCACCGACGAAGGCCAGGGCTGGAAGGTCTCGCCGGGGTTGCTGCGCAAGGTGGGTGCGGGGTAGGCGCAGATGTCGCGCTCGAAGCGGCCTGCCTGGCGCTGCGGCTTCAGTGGACTAGATGGGCATGGTGGGCGCGGAGCCAGCTTTCGACGCGGGACAGAAGCTGTGCGGCCTGGTCGATGCAGGCCTGCAGCGTGGCTGTCGAAACGGGGTCCCCCTCATAGTCGCTCACATTGCGCTGCCTGCGCAGCGCGTCGAGCACGATGATGTCTGGCTGCGCCAGGCCTATCGTCAGGCCCAGGCTCTGAATGGCCGTCTGGTGGTGACCTGGTTGACTGGTCGATGTGCGGTAGCCGTTGGCCCACAAACCCAGCATCGCGCACTGCATGATGCATTTGTAGGCCGCATCGAAGCGGTTGTCGGGGCTGACCTGCGCAATGCCCGCATCGGCGAGGTTGCGCCGCGCTGCCTGCAGCAGCTTGGCAATGCCCGCCGCATCAGGCTGGTGGGCCTGCAAGCGCCCTATCGCCAGCAAGTTCTGCAAGCTCATCAGCCCCTCCCTTCACAAACAGCTTTGGCTTGGCCAGTATGTCACGCGCAAACGCATCACCATCGCGCACGCGCTGCGCAAACTCTTCGGGGGTGTACAGCACCGAGTTCACTTCGCGGCCCAGCGCTGCATGCAGCGGATACACCGCCTGCGCTAGCGCAACGAAACCCACGTGGCCAAGTACCAGCAGGTCCACATCGCTGCCTGGCGAGGGCGTGCCACGCGCCACCGAGCCGAACACCAGCGCTAACTGGATTTGTGCGTCCAGCGGCGCCAGCACCTCGCGCACGGCAGGCACCACGCCATGCGTCTTGCGAAACAGTGCCGCCAGGTCGTCAAACAGCGGATGGACCCTGTTCGCCTGGTAGCGCACCTGGTTGCCCTGCTCACTGCGCAGCAACAGGCCGGCATGGGCCAGCTTGTCCACCTCGCGCGCCAACGTGCCCGCATGGCTGCCGGTCAGGCGCGCCAGCTCCCGCAGGTGCCAGGCCGACTGCGGTTGCAGCAACAGCACTGCCAGCACGCGCTGGCGCGTGCCAGGGAACAGCAGGTCCATCAAGGAAGAATTGTTGCTCATTGAGCGACGATTGTTGCCCATAAGGCGACACTCGGCAAGACCTGGAGGGCCCGTGGTTCTGCTGGCGAATAGCGAATAGCGAACAGCCGGTTCCATTGGCGCTACCGCGCAGCACGGCATAAGGACAGATCATGCAGCCGTATTCAGACTGCCTGTAGTCGACCCCGCAGAAGACCGGCGAGGGGCCCGGCGAGTCACGGTAGCGCTTGGGGGCCCTTGAAGCGACAGCGGGCTTTTTTGGAGGGGTCGGCAAGACCCATCAGCGTACCTGCTGCGCTCGACAGGCATGCGCCATTGCATGCAACCTGCAGCACCTGGCCTTGGTGGGCTTGGTGGGCAGCCGCCTACAAGCCAATCTTCGCCTCATTGAAGCACTGCACCTCGCCGCGCTCATGCTGGCGGCCCACGGCGCTGGCCATGTCCTGCGGCAGCTCGCAGCCTGCGCCCTGCCCCAGCTTCTGGCAGTGCTCGGCCTGCGTGGCCCTGGAGCCCGAGCCGACGGCGCCCAGGCAGCGCGCGTAGTTGACAGTGCGGTCCACTTCGCGGGCGTAGACCTCGGTGCGCTGGTGGGCTTCCAGGGCCTGCTGGTCGGCCTGCTCGCCGGGGAGGACCACGGCGTGGCGGTAGAGCGCACCGCCCCCGGCCACCAACAACAGGCAGCCCAGCGCCAGTGCCGTGCCGACGATGATCATCCGGTTCACGTACATCACCTCCTGGGGAGGTTCACCCTCCCCTTGTGAAATGAACTCTAGCACCCGGCCCGCACCAGCGCCATGACCCGAAAAGGTGGCTGCAGGGGCCTGCAAAAGACAAAACCCGCCAGCGCTTCACAGCACTGGCGGGTTTGTTTTTTATCTGGGGTGGCTGATGGGGCTCGAACCCACGACAACAGGAATCACAATCTGATGCCGCATTTGAGGATTGGCGCGGGTTTGCGGTGGATTGACGGGAATACTTGCTTAATTTATAAGCACGGCGGCAAGCATTTTTCCGGATTTTCGTCCCCACGGATTTCGCGCTGCGACAATCCCCGCCATGCCCATCTACACCGACATCATCCAGGCGTTCAGGGCGCACTGGACAGCACACAACAACCAGTACCCAAAGCAGCTGACGCTGAGCCCGGCGCAGGCCACCGAATTCGAGTACCAGCGCGCGACTGGAGGCGTGGGCATCGCTGGGCACGAGAAGCCCGAGCGCAACAGGTTCTGGGGCACGCCCATCGTGGAAGACCCGGCAAGCCCTGGCGTCCTCGTGAGCGTGGATGGGGTGGAGATACCCCTGCAGCAGCCGGCTACGGCTTGACTGGCGCCCAGGGCTCCAGGCCAGCCGCCAGCGCAGCACAGGCCAGCGCCGTGCGCCGGTCGATCTTGGACCCGGCCAGCATGTTGGCATAAGTAGAACTGCTGACGCCAAGGGCTGCGTGGGCCTGGGCATAGGCGTAGCCCATGGCGGCCTGCCAGGCGCGGAGATCGTCAGGCGTCATGGGATGGGGCCTGCGCTGCGGCAATTGCGGCTTCCGCCTTGCGCTGGTCGATGGATCGCACAGACCCGCTGTTGATTTGCGCGAGCTGCCCAGTCGGACTGCGCGCCAGGGCTCCAATCTCCAACCCACGCTGCACGGTTCCCAGCATCTTCCAGCCCGGCAATGCTGCGCGCTGGTACAGCGCCCAGGGCCCGCCGATCGTCACGACAAGGCGGTCTCTGTTGCTCATCGGGCGGCCGAGTACCAGTTCAAACGCACGACTTCCTCGACCTCGACCGGCGCACCCTCATTGGCAGGGGTGTCCAGCTCAATGAACGAGCCGTAATCGTTGCTGTAGCACGCGCCCTTGGCCGTGCCGATGAGTTGCCAATCGCCGAACAGGCTTTCGGCGTGCACCAGTCCGGCATGAGCCTGCACAGGCGCGATGGCCGCCGGCCGTGCGCTTGTGTTGGTTGCCGTATAGCGAATGCCGTTGGCGCCGGGTTCGGATTGTTCAGCGGCCCAGATGTAGCTGATTGCGGTCATTTTTCTTCCTTGCCCCTCATTGCCGGGAGGCGCCGGGGTGATCACTGCGACCACCTTGGATGCAACTTTACTCCAGTTATTGGAGTTGCGCAAGCACTATGTGGCCGAACACTGCACATAAAAAAGCCCCTGGCATTGCGCGAGGGGCTTTTGCTTTTCAGGGGTTCAGGAGGTCACGCGGATGGGCACATGCGCCAGCGCGCAGTGAACAGCGGTCGGGTGCGCTGCATCTGCTTGAGCACGAAGGCCCGGGCGGCTACCAGAACCACGCGCGGTTTCGTCTCGGCCTGGCCCTTGAGCGGTGCCGCGAGCACCAGGTCGACGGCGAAGCGAAAGGACCGGGCGGCAAAGGCCACGGTGGCCGACACGATGCGCTCGGTGTGGTGCACGAAGGCGGAAGCGGCTGCCATGGCTGCGACTGCGACGATGGCGAACAGGCGGGAGGTGGTACGCATGGGAACTCCAGTTGGTGAAGGTGGTGCCGCGGCTCGCGGCGGAAGGCCCTGGCCGTAGCGGGCAATCGGTCAGAGGTGGAAGTTCGTGGGCGGGATCTGGTCCGGCTGCAGCAGGCGGGTCTTGAGCTCGTAGCCCAGCAGCGGCCAGATCTTCTGCTCGGCGGCTTGGCGCGCGATCTTGCGGCCCATCTCGGCGTCGAAGTTCTCGGGACTTGCGCAAGCGCTCTCACCCGTGACGGTGAAGCCGTTTTGCAGCTGCAGCACGCAGATGGTCAGCAGCTGCGTGGAGCCCAGTCGCCAGCCTCCTTCCCCGTACTCGTGCACCGCGTTCGGGTGCTGTATGGCATCGCTCACCACGAAGTAGTGCGCGCTGGCGACTGCGTCCTTGATATCGGCCGGCGTGACGCGCGGTGCAGTCAGGCCCTTGGCCAGGATCTCGAGTTCAGTGGTCTTGTCGGTCATTGCGATCTTTCAGAGTGGCGCGCCGGCCGGGGTAGCGGGCCGCACCTGGGGCACCGTTGCCATGCGGCACTCACCGGCCACGCCGTGCGGCAGGTAGCAGATGGCGCCCAGCTTGAAACTGGAGCAGCCGGCCAGCACCAGGGCGGCGGCTGTGATGAGGATGGTTTTCATGGGGAATCCTTCACTTGTCAAACGTTGTAAATAGGGCGGACATCAGGAGCGCAAAAATCTAAAATTTCGCCATGACCATCAGAGACCTTTCCGGCATTCGATTCGGCAAACTGGTTGCCCGTACGCGGTTGCCATCGTTGAAGCCCGGAGATGGATTTCGTTGGGAGTGCGACTGCGATTGCGGAAAGCAAGCGGTCGTGAAAGCTCGACTGCTGACCTACAAGAAGGGAACCCGGAGCTGCGGCTGCTTGATCGCCGAGAAGAACAGGCTCCGCCCGGTGCGGCATCCCATGAACGTGAAGCACGGGCATCACCCTTTGACAGGGCCCAGCCCGGAGTACATCTGCTGGTCCAGCATGATCCAGCGCTGCACAAACCCTCGGAACGAGTCTTTCAAACACTATGGCGGGCGAGGCATCACCGTGTGCGCAGAGTGGCGCTCCTCGTTCGAGCAGTTCCTGTCGGACATGGGGCCCCGGTTGGATAAGGACTCCATCGAGCGGAAGGACGTCGAAGGCCACTACACGAGGGCGAATTGCCATTGGGCGACCGACGCTGAGCAGGCCGCCAATCGACGGAACAAGCGCCGTGTCGTGGTGTTCGGCGAAGTCTGCACCTGCGCAGAAGCGGCCTCGCGGCATGGCATCCCTGAGCGCACCATCTACCGATGGGCGAAAGACACCAGCGGTGATGTGACTGCGAAGGTCAGCGCGCATGGTTTGAAGGCCAAGCGTCGAGCATCAATCTGACAGAATCAGCGTGGCGGTCAGCCGCTTCCGCCATGCCTTGATAACTTCGGCTGCACTCGCCGAATAGCTCAGAGACGGTATTGGCGTACTCAGCGACGGCGGCGGGGGCAGCTGTGGCGATGCGACGGGCTGCGTCGGCGGCTTGGTCGCGCAGGCCGTCAGACTCAGCGCGAGCGCGGCCAACATCACGCTGCAGGGCAGCTTCACGGGTGCGTGCTTCATTCAGGGCTCCTTGGTACTTGGCGGCGTTGGTGCGCTCGGTGGCCAGGGCCGCCTCCTTGGCCTGGGCGAGTTCGGTGGCGTGGGTGGCCTTGAGGGATGCGATCTGGCCGCCGAGGCGCCAGTCTTGGACCTGCCATGCGGTGGTGGCGGCAATGGCCCCGCCGAGGATCAGGGCGGCGACGTGGGTGTAGAGCATCGTTGCGGCCTATTCGCAGTCGATGGTGTTGTCGTTCTTGCGGCGCGCGAAGCAGGCCTTGCGCTCGGCCTCGACGGGCGCCTCCTTGATGCCGCAGTGCCCGCCCAGCACCTTTCCAGCTTCGAGGTACCAGCCTTCAGCCATGTCGGCTTCCTGCATGGCTACGTCCAACAGGCGGCAGGCCTTCACCTCGTCCGGCAGTTTCGGGCCGTCCCAAGCGCTCACTACCACTGCGGCCAGCAAGCTCAAACCTCCGAACCACAGCGCGATATCTGGCGCATGGCGCCCAACCCAGCGTTTCATGGCGCGCCCCACTTTCCGCACCAGGGTCCGGTGAAGAAGTTCGCGCAGTGCATCACCTGCACCCAGCGGTCGCCAGCCAGGCGCCACACGGTCAGCTGCACGTCCGCCGCGTCCTGCAGGCTCAGCCCGCCGGCCAGCAGCACGTTGTCCTGGCCGGCCACAGTGCCGCAGCGCTCGAAGCAATAGGCCGGGTTCACCCAGCCATCCCAGCCGCGCCACGCGAGTTCCTGGCCCGGCAGCGCAAAGGCGGTCGCGCGGTACTGTTCGGGGGCGGGCGTGGCCGGCGCTGTGATGTGCAGCAGGCCGGCGACGATCAAGACGTTGAGGCTCATTTAGGCAGGCCCTCCAAGCATTGGCGCGTCTCGTCGGCGCGGCGGTTGGCCAGGCCCTGGACGAAGCGCATTTCAGGTTTCCCGTTGGGCAGCAGGCGGCCTGTGCGCACGTAGGACCACACGGGCTTGCCGTCATCGGACAGGCTCAGCCGCCGGCAGCCGCGCTCCCAGTCGCCCTCGTTCCAGCTGCCCATGGCGAAGCTGCTGCAGGTGGCCGCGACGCCGTTGTTCCAGGCATGGGAGGTGGCCATGTCGAAGACGGCCTGAGGCGGATGGATGCGGAAGCACGGCGCCAGGGCGCGCTGCACCTTCTCGATGGCAGCGGCCTCTTCTTGGGCGCAGCGCTCGGGCGTCCACCGCTGGCCCACGATCACCGGCGTGGTGGTCACGTGCTTTGTGATCCCCTTGCAGACGGTGGGCAGGCCGTTGGCAAGCTTGTCGGCGTAGACGAGGCCCGGGTCGCGCTGGTCGGGCTCCCAGGTATTCAGGATGCCGAAGACGGCGGCCGATGCGGCGATCAGGGCGCCGCCGGCAACCTTTATGACGCGGGCGCGATCAGTCATCGTCGGCGCCCAGTTGGCCCCAGTCGGTGCCGGAATTCATCCCGCGCCGCAGCCGCGCCATCCGCAGCTCATGCTCGGCAGCATGGCGCCGGTTGGACTCGCGCTTGTAGTACCAGGTGATACACAGGCCGGCGATGGCGACGAAGGCGCCCACCAGGCCCAGGAACTCATTGGAAGTAAGCCACCCGAAGCTGGTCAGCCCGGCACCGGTGGCAATGGCTTTGCTGCCAGTAGCTCCGAGTTGGTCGATGGTTTCGTTCTTCATGCCCCGCAGTGTTCCGGGGCCAGGCAGCGCCCGCGAACCCTACCGGGGGGGCGCTCACCACCACGGCGTCAAGCCCATCTCGTTGGCAATCCACTGCTCGCAAAACGCCAGCGTCGCATCGGTCTGGGTGGTGTTCATGACCATCATCTGCACGATTTCCATGTCCACCAAGGTAACAAAGCCGTTGGCCCCGATTTGCAGGGGCTGGGCAAGGGAATCGGTCGTGCCGCTGGCAATCGTCGCCCAGGTGCCGCCATTGAGGCGCACGCGCACGTTGCCTGCCTGGTGTGAGAAGGTCAGCACGACCCAAGTTGACTTCGGGAAGGTCAGCGTGGCTTCCTGGATGCCACCCGAATAATTGAAGGCGTGGGCCGTGAGGTTCACCCCGCCACCCGGATCGCTGACATGCAGCCCGAAGTACCCGGCACCCTCTCCGACGATCATGCGGTTGGTGTAGGCCGTGCCAGTGTCTGCATCGGCAGAATCCACCTTGACAGCCACCACGATGTTTTTGATGGTGGTGGTCACGAAGGACGAGGCGGCCACGCTCGCGGCGGCGGTCGTGGTCGTGATGAACATTGGCGTGCCGCCCGAGCCGATGTTGTCCAAGACAGCTACGCTGTAGCCGTTGAGCGCCCCTGTCGTATAGACCGGGCGTGGGCTGGATGCGGCGAACATGCCGTTGCCGGAATTCACCTTGTTGACGGCTGCCCCGATTTCCTGACCGCTCGAAGACACCAGCGAACCGCCACCAGCAGGCCACGCGGGGGTATATAGCGTTGCCGGGTCTGAGGCGTCGAACCAAAGCGTTCCGCCAGCCACGACAGACGGCGGCAGTCCTGGATTGAGCACGTTGCGGGTGAGGCCGAACTGCCCGGCCTGCAGCAGCATCATGCGTCGTTCTCCGCGTTCGTGGTGATGAACAGGTCCAGTCCATGAAGTCGGCCGGCGACTGCCATGGTGTCGGACGCATCTGCGGGCACGCGCGCGACTCGAAAGAAAATGGTGTCGCCGTCAGCAGGCGATCCACCCACGGTAATGGCCGGCGTCTCCGATGTCACGTACAGGCGGCTGGTAGTGCCGCCTGTGTCTGCAATCTGCTGGGCGGTTCCGTAGGCCACGGCGATGGCCTCGTTGTCGCTCACGGCCACGGCCTGCAGGCTCCACACCACGCCGAAATTGGTGGTAGTCGCGGGGTGGCTCCAACGAAAGCGCGCGGTGATCGTGCCCCGGTCCCAGCGCTTGGGGAGCGGGATGGCGAATTGTGCGAACTGCTGGGTGGTCTGGCTGAAGTTCAGCGACACGATGTCGGGCTGATTGGCCGCACTGGCGATGGTGGCCAGCGGAGAACAGCCACCTGTCTGGCTGGGGCCCATGGACCCCGCCGTCACGGGGATCATGTGCTTGCCGGCCGTGCCGCCACCACCGCCACCGGCTGCAGGCGCCCAGGCGGTCCCGTTCCATGTCACTACCTGGCCAGTCGTGGCCCCGCCTTGAGCCAGCAGACTGAGCGCGACAGAGCCCGTGGTCAGGATATCCTGCTTCGCGTCGATCTGCGCCTTGGTAGCGACATCCGTGCTCGCAGAATAGAGGCCAAGGTGCTTCACTGGTTACCCCACCACGGTCACGCGGTACTGGCCGGTGGTCGGGGCCGTGCCGAACGTGACCTGGGCGGTGTTCACGCCGTTGGCCACCCAATCCGCAATCACAGCCTCGTTCGTGCTGGTCACACGCACACCCAGGATGATGTCCACGGTGTTCAGGTTGTGGGTGACGGTGAGCGTGGTGCTCACGTTGTCGCCGATGGTGGCGCTGTACTTGCGGGCGGTCACGGCAGGATCCACCGCGATCACGCCGCTGCTGATGGTGATGCCGTTGCCTGCCGTGTAGCTGGAGCCGCCACCGATCTGCGTCCACACCAGCGCGGTCGAGCCCACGGTGATGGGGCCGTCGGTGCTCATCAGCCACACCGTATTCCCCAGGGTCGTGCCTTCGGAAACGAACGCAGCCGCACCCAGGAATTCCGCAGCCACATCCATGTCCGTGGCGCGCGCCCAGGCGCCCGATGCGGCCACGTAGATGCCGTTGGCGCTGCCCGTGCTCTGGTTCTTCACCAGCACGCGGTCCCCTGCAATCACGCTCACGCCATCGATGGTCTGCGCACCGGACAGGGTGATGTTGGCCGTGGTGGCTGCGCGCACCGGGGCTTTCCATGCGTAGCCTTGCACTGCCGAATTGAGCTGCGCCAGCGTGACCGCGTCCTGCGGGTTGGTCCCGTCAGCGAGCTGCGTGAGCTTGAAGCCGCCAGCGTCGAGGGTGTTCGTGAATTTCATGGTCGGTCCTCAGTTGCAGTAGGCAAAGCCAGTCATGGCGGCGCCGTGGGTGATTTGCACGATGTTGGTGTCGATGTACTGGGTGTCGGCAATCACCAGGTTGCCGAGGTGGTCCGTGACGGCCACAGTGGGATGGCGGCCCAGGTTGTGGGGAACGGTCCACACGGCCGCCGCAATGGTCTGGGGGTGCTCGTAGTTGCCGCCGCCGGCTGGCCCCGGTGGTCCTTGCTCTGCATCGGTGATGATCTCGGTGACCTCGATCTGCTCCAGGATCACATCGTCCGAGCCCTCGACCGTGAGGACTTCGATCTCTTCGACCACCACCAGATCAGTCACGGGTGACCTCCGGCGAGACGGAGACGGAGCCCTGCGCCAGGCGCGTGACCTCGCCGCCTGGATGCACTATCTCCAGGTCCCACACCCCGCCGTCCCACGTCATATCGGAGGTCTCGTCCTCTGCCGATAGGAGGTCGATGGTCCCTGCTGTGCCACCGAGCGTGATGCCGCCGTTTTCGGTGGTGAGATTGAGCAGCACTGTGGCCGACTCAATTTCGGCGCGCACCTGCATGCGGGCCGTGCAGCCGGTCAGGTCCACAGGAACAGCCGGCGTGCCAGCCTTCCACGTCAGCCGCTTGCGGAACGTGGCGCCCTGGTAGATGGTGAGTTTGAGCTTGGCCGGCTTGGTCATGCCCTGCAGTGTTCAGCTTGCAGGGCCAGCGCTGAAACCCTACCGGGGGGCCTAGAACGGCGCCCGCGACCTCAGGACCACCACCGGCGCCGGGCCCTGGTAGATCACCTCGTTCGTCGCCAGCAGGTAGACCGTCGCCAGGGTGCCGTGCTCCTGCACCTCGTAGTGGTCGGGCGGCAGCGGTAGGACGCGCTCGCCCCGGTTCTTGGTGCGCAGCAAGGTCGGGTTGCTCGGCAGCAGCGGCCCGGGGGCGAAGGGAACCCGCGCCACGATCTCCACCGGCCCGGCGCCGTCGTACATCAGGGTGCCCGTGCGGGCGAGCGTGACGATCCAGCGCGCGCCCTCCTGGCGGATCAGGTACTCGCCGGCTTTGCATCGCAGTTTCGTCTCCTGCCGCGCGCCGTGCCCAGGTAGCGGGGGCGAGAGCAGGATCGCAGGGCATGGCCCGATTGCGCCGGACTGGTGTCCGTGCAGGTCGAACTCGCAAGGTTGATCCAGGACCTTTGCCTCTTCGCGCGAGCCCTCGATGCGTACCCCGCCTGGAATGCGCTGCGCCGCCTCTTCCTCGGTCAAGGCCAACGGGTAGGCGTACGTGCTGGCGCGCCCCGTGCGCGTCTTCTTCGGCACGCGCCACCGATACCTGATTTCCAACTTCACGATGACCCCGCATCCATATCAAACACTGGATGAATTTACAGTGTTTTGGGCTTGAAAGGCGTTACATCGGGGCCGGAGAGCGGTGCGGACCGGCCCCCTCGGGCTGCACAGCTACGGTTTTGCGAGCAGGAAACCCGAGTGCGGCTGAAGGGCTTCGGGCAAGAAAAAGCCCGCTCGGGGCGGGCTGGTGGTCAGAACGGGCATTCGTCATCAGAACGGTAGCGCAGGTACCGGGGCCGCTTGAGCGGGTCATCCCCCTGCGGGTGCGCCTCCCACAGTTCGCGGTACCGGCGCACCAGCGAGGGCTCGCCGTGGTGCATGAAGCATTGGCCGAAGTACATGCGCGCCTCGCGGTGGGCCTGGCGGTACTTGGCGCGGGTCCAGCGGAAGCGGCGGCGGGCCATCATGCGCCGCCTTTCTCGATCACCACCGCCATCCCCTTGTCGCCGATCTGCAGGCACAGCCGGGACACGCCCACAGGGTCCTCGCTGTCGTAGATCGCGCGCCATGCGTTCCCCGGGTCTGGAATGCCATGCAGGCGCACCGCGGTGAAGGTCTGGCCGCTGACCGGGTGCCACATGCGGTCGCCGTGGTGGATGGGGTTGCCGTTGAAGTCCGGCCAGGGGCACAGGTCGGGGTCGGTCATCACACGCCTCCCTTGCGCAGGTTCTCGGCCAACCGGCGCGCCATTCGAGGAGCGATTTCGCGCTCAAGGATGCGAGCCAGATCGCGAGGTCTCCCGCCCATGCTGCGCAGCGCAGGACCAGACATGCAATAGGCGGTTTCTCCGCTGGCCAGACGCACATAGCAGTGCATCTCATCGCGCGCCCGGTCGATTTCCACGCGCGCGAGCAACTCGTACATGCGGGCTACGTTCATCTTGGCCGTTGACCGTCGATCCATGTTCTGCAGAAGCTCAAACGAAATGGGTTCCGGTGGGGCGAAATCGAAGTCACCGCCCTTCTGGTGCGGGTGGGCGCCGGTGACCAGAGGCGGCAGCGCAGGATGGTTGCCCAGCAGATGCCGCGCCTCAGTCAAAGTGTCCCGGTAGGCATCACGCTGCTCTCTCACGTCCTGCAGCAGGCCCAGGGTCATTGCGTTGGCCTGCTTCAGCGCCTCGACCTCGGCGAAGCTGGCCGCCAGCGCTTGTCGCGCCCGGCGTCGCTGGAGCCGCAGGGCGAAGGAAAAAGGGCCGGCGGGCCGCGTCACAGCCACCTGGCGCCGCAGCGCATCCCGCCAGTCCTCGCCCGGGCGTGGCGCTATGGCGGTATTGAAGATCACGGCGCGCATGCGCTCCTTGGACTCAGCGCTCAGGGTTGGCAACATGGCTCAGCCCTCCCCGCCAGGCACGGTATGCAGAAACGTCAGCTGGTTGGCGGCGCAATACCGGCGGAACGCTTCCTCGTGCATTTCCCCCGGCAGCATCTCGATGCCATGGCCCAGCGTGCCGCCCTTCCAAGATCCTTTACGCCGGCCCACCTCTTTCGTGAATGTGAGGTCCAGAGACGTGCGCACGCGCGGCCGGCGGAAGAAGCTCAGCCACTTGCACCAGCCCGTGCCGAAGCGCCATTCGCGTTCTTCGATGTGGGTCTTGGCGTGGATCACCTCGCCATCGAAGTCCTTGAACTCGAAAACCACTTTGGGCAGGGTCTTTTCGAACTCCCAACGCCAGTCGCGCTGGGCCTTGGCCACCTCGCGGTGACTGGTGTCGAACAACTCTCCCAGCACTTCACCCCCTGGGCCGTACCAGCTTTGGCGGACGTGCCGCCACTGCGTCCACGGAAGGAAGCAACTCCAGCTCTGGGTGGTTGTGCTGTCATTCGTCTGCGCACCGAGGTAAGCGTAAAAATGCCCTTCCCAGATGTAGAACCCGTAGGCCCTTGGCGAGAACGATTCGTAGTAGTTGCGGCCGAGGCGCGCGACAGTGGCCGCGTCCCAGTTTGCTTGGTGGCGTTCACTGTACGGTTTGAGCCAGGCCGGGAAGTGCACGCGCAGCAGCCACTTGGAGACCTGCAGGTGCAGCACGTTGAACTTGGCGTCGCTATCCTCGTCGGTGCAGGCCTCGAAATAAGCAGCAGCAGTGCGTTCCCCGCCGGACTTGGCCCACAGGAAAGGGCCCCAGATGTGGTCGTTGTCGGTGTAGCGTTCGCGGCGGGTCATGACTGCACCTCCACGCCCAGCAGCCGCTTCAGGTCCGCCACTGGCCAGGCCAGCCGGCCCCCCACACGCAGAGGCTTGATGGGCCCGGTGTCCTTGCAAGCCCAGAGCTGCAGGGTCTTGGTGGAGCGGTTCAGGTGGTGGGCCGCCGCCGCTGTGGGCACGGCAGTTCGGGTCTCTTGGGCCAAGGGGGTGATGGGAGGGGAAGCCATGCGATGCACCTTCGGGTGGTTGGACATGGAAGCCCATTCTTCGCATATGCCGCATTTCACCTATCCCTACTGGGGGTCGCCGTGCATTGCCCTTCTTTGCCCCGCCCTGCTACAGTGCTCTGCAGGAGGAGATATGCAACACCTGCCCCACACCCTCGCAGCGCTGGTCCTGGCCGCCGCCTGCATCCCGGCCACGGCCCAGAACGACTGGCAGTCGCGCAAAGACCGCGAGAACGCGGCAACGTCGGCCGGCAGCATCACCCGGAACGGCGGGCGCTTCGACGCGAATGCCGAAGCCGCGCGAGCGCAGGAAAGGCGCAACGCTGCGCGCCAGCTGGAAGCCCAGCAGTCGGCACCGTCCATGATCACGCACTGCAATGGTGGGGCGTGCTACGACAATATGGGCGGGGTCTACCACCGCCAGGGCGACAACCTCACAGGGCCACAGGGCCAGGTGTGCACAAGGCAAGGCCCGAACTGGCGCTGCTAAGCCAGAAACAACAAAGCCCGCCGAAGCGGGCCGTGTGAGCGGACGGGTGCTACTTTCGGTCGTGCCAGATCAGCACTGCCACTACAAAGGCGACGACAGCCACGATGGGCCCGGCCACCGCCGCCACGCCCAGCAGCCCGAGCACCGCGCCGCCAATGGCCACGATCACCAGGGCCAGTATGCCGAAATCGGCCGCCCACCCGCGCTTGGTCGCCTCCCAGTTGTCAGCGCTGCGTAGCAGGTTCTCGGACTCGCCGAGCGACATGGGGCGTTGGTAGGGGTCGTGTGCCATGGGCGGAATGTAGCAGTTATCGGGGTTGGACGGCAAACCCGCCGGGCACCGGCACGACCACGCCGCCGGAGGCACGGGCAGCGGCGCCAGCCTGCAGGCGGTTGCGGAACTGCGGCTGCTCATCGGGCTGCCCTGCCCGGCTGGCGACACCCGCAGCGATGGCGGCCGGCGCTTCTGGCGTGCGGCGCAGCTCGGTACCGGCGTTGCGGATGGCTAAGCGTTGAATGGGACCAGATAGCAGGCCGGCGCGCACAGCTGGGCGCGCGGCCACGGCAGCCAGAGGCAAAACGTTGCCCGTGCCGGCAGCCGCAGCGGTGCCACCGAACCAGTCCAATGGGCTGGTGGCATTGGGCGCCTCCTTCAAGAACTGGTTCGCCCGGGGGAACGCCTGCGCCACCTCCGCCACAGTTCGTAGTTCGCCATTCAGCGGCTTGCCCTTGGCAAGATCGGCGCCCAGCTTGATCGCGTTGATGTTCCCGGTTTGGGGGTTCAGGGCGCCCTGCACGGTGTAGGTCTTGGCGATGGTCTGCCGGGCGTTGCGGAAGTTCTTCAGCAGCTCGCCACCGGGCTGGCCCAGGCCCTTGAGGTGCCCCTCTATGGCGTCTTCGAGCGCACCGGCCGCGCCCTTGTAGGCCTTGCCGGCCTGGTTCTCGCCGGCCCGGTAGGCGATGTCCGCCGACTCGCGCATGCTGCGCACCATGTTCAAGGCGTCCCCAGCATCGAACTGGCCCGTGCGCAAAGCGTTGATGTCGTCCACCACCTTCGGCACGCGCGCGCCGGGGAATGATCCGGCCTGGCTGGTGAATGGGCTCAACACCTGGTCGAGTGCGGCGGTGTAGGACTTACCGGGCGTCACCACGCCAGAGCCCGCCACCGGAGCGTATGCCTGCGAGGCGGTGCGCCGGATCCCTTCGAGCGTGTCCACGTTCAGGTCGACGTCATCGCCAAGGCCCAGTGCCTTGCGCGCCAAGCTGTTGGACACGGTCTGATTTCGCGCACTGGCAACCTGTGGCGTCTTCAACTTCCCGCTGAATCCCGACAGGCCTTCCAGCACGCCCCCGGGGCTGAGGTCGACCGGCGGGATGACATACCCCGCCTCGTTGGCCATTTGCGCGCTGGCACGAGTCTGGCGACCAGCATCGGTCAACACGCGACGCGGCGCTACGACGCCAGGGAGAATCGCTCCGGCCACGCCTGCAGCGAGTTGCGCCGCCTCACCGCCGCCTGCCTCCCGGGTCGCGCCTGCCGCGCCTGCACTGCTTGCCCCCGCAGTGAGTTGCGCACCAGGGCCCTTGGCGAGTGCCTCGCCGACCTCCTTGGTGATGGATGGCGCGGCGTTCTTCGCCAAAGCCTGACCGACTTTGACAACGCCAGCGCCGCCAGCAAGCGCCGAAGTCGCATCCCCCACCACGCGCTCCTGGGCCGTCTCGGGCTTGGGCAGGCCGATATTGGTCAGGGTGCCGTCCAGTGCCTTGGCGCTGCTGCCGAAGCGCGGGCCGGTGCCCTGCCCTACCGTGGCGTCAAGGCCAGCATTCACTACGCCGGTGACTGCATCGGCGGCCATGGCCGGGATGGCGGCCACGCCGTTGATGCCGTGGCGCACGGTCAGCCCGACCTGGCGGCCCAACTCTGCGCCCATGGAGCGCTGCGGCTGCGCAGGTGCGACGGCCGCGCGCGGTGTCAGCCCCGACAGCAACTCGTCGTCGCTCATCTTGGAATAGTCGGGAGCCGCCGATGGCGTTGGGCTGGCTGCGGCGGCTGCAGGTGCTGGAGCGCGCGGCTTGACCTGGGCCAGCAGGTCATCGTCGCTCATGGCCGAGTAGTCGGTCGTGGCCATCTCAATACCCCATCTCTTTCAGGCGCGCGGCCAGCGCGGGATTGTTGGCGGCGCGGCGCTGCAGCTCTGCGATTTGCGGGGGTGCTGCAGGCGCTGCTGCCGTTGTCGCACCAGGCGCCGAGTTGGCGTTGGCAGCGGTCAGCACCTGGCCCACTCGCTTTTCGCTGTCCGGCACTTCGGCCAGAATGCCCGCCGTGGCGATCTCGCGGTTGCGCCGCTTCTGCGCCTGCACCTCTGGCGAGTCACCTGGCTGGATGAAGTACTGCTTGTTGGCGTTGGAAAACTCGCTGTCGGCGATGGCCGCACCGGACTCGCGGCGCAGCACGGCGTTGATGAAGTCGCGCTGGGCTTGCTCGACCTGCTGCTGTTCCGGGCTCTGCGTGAAGTTGGCCACGCCGCCAAGACCGATCGCATCGGCGCCGCGCTTGATCAGGCCGGACTGCGTGACGCCGGCTGTAGCAAGCTTGTCGATGATCGAACCAGCCTCCTGCATGCGGGTGCCGAACTGCAGCGCTTTGCTTTGCACGTCATTCAGCGGCGCCTTGTTCCCGCGCACGCTCGGGTCGGCCGGGCCGCCAGGGATGTGCGTCAGCCCACCACCTGGTGCCCACTGGTAGCCGGCGGGCGGTTGCTGCCCACGTGCCGCCGTGATTGCCGCGCGCTGGTTCTGGCCGCGCTCACCAATCAGCGCACGCTGCGTTGCCCCGGCATCTGCTGCTGCGGCTCGGCGGCTCGCGCCAGTCTCCTGCATGGCCGCCAGGTCGGCGCCAGTTTGCGCACCACGCGCAGCAGCATCGGCGCGCAGCAGAACATTGAGCTCGGCCTGGTCGGGGTTGTTCTCTGCACCCCTGCCGCCCCATCGACGGGTGTTCGTGATGCTGCTGGCCGACGTGCGCGCGTTCTCCAGCTCTTTGCGCAGGGCCCAGTCGTTGGTGCTGTTGCGAACAGTTGGTGCCTGGAAGCCTGCGGGCGCGGCCGGCATTTGGCCCAGCACCCGCGCCGCGGACTCCTGCGCCTGACGGCCGGCCAGGGAATCGGCGGCTGCCATGTTCTGCGCACTGATCTGCCCGCCGTTGCGCGGGGCGGCGCCATTGATGGACACGTCCCCAGCAATATTGGCCGGGCCGCTGTAGCTGTTGCCGTCGCGCGTGACCATGCCAGTCGGGGCGGGCATCTGGCTCATTGCTGCGGCGGCCGGCGCTGGGCCTTGGGCGGGCGCAGCCAGCGCGTTCGGCGCGAAGCCAGCCGGCTGGGTGGGCATGGCCCCAGTCTCACCAGTCGCGCCTGCCAGCATGGCGGTGGCGCCCAGGCCTGCTGCCCCTGCCGCGTAGCGGCCGAGGTTGGAACCACCGGCACTGGCGGCCTGACCAGCACCAGCAGCGGCTGGGGCGACTTCGGCCATCTGCGCTGCCCCACGGCTGGCCAGGCCCACGGGCTGCGCGCCCAGAGTGGCCACCTGTCCACCTGGTGCTGCGAGAGCCGGGGCGGCCTGCTGCGGGGCCATAGTCGCTGCGCGCGCCAGTGGGCCGCCGGCAGCGCCCGGCAGCTGGCCGAGTTGCTGCGCGGCGGGTGCTGCTGCTCGGCTGGCCAGCGCCCCGCCCTCCTGCACGACTTCCCAGGTCGCAGGGATCGCGCGCTCGGTGTTGGCTACCGCGCCGCCAGCACGCGCAGCGGTTGCCCCAGCTCGGGCCGGTGCGCCGACGCCTGGCAGTGCGGACAGGGTGTTCGTGACGTTGCGGCCCAGGTCTGTGTTCAGCGGGTTGGACTGGCTGCCGTCCGCTGCGGGTGCCATCTGTCCACCGGTGGGGATCTGCGCCAGACGGCGGCGCTCATCTTCGACGCTGCCGCCGTCGGCGTAGCTGCGCACGGGCAGGCCTGCAGGTGCTGGCATTTGGCCCAGCCGCTGCTGCGCCGCCGCGCGCTCGGGGCTGGCCATGATCGAGGAAGCCGTGACCTCCAGATTGCGCTGGTCGTTGCGAGCCTGCCAGCCCATAGGCGCGGCGGCTGGTGGCGGAGCGCTGGCCAGGGCCGTCGCCGCCAGCCCGGGGCGCGTGGCCACCTGGGTCGTGTTTGGGTCCACCGTGGCCGCTGTTGCATCCCCGAAGCTGTTGCGCGCAGTGAGCGGTGCGGGTGCAGGCGGCTGGCCCATTTCCACGATGCCCCTGCTGCCCTGTTGGCCGGCAAACCCGGCTTGCAGCGCGCTGTTGCCGGCGGCGTAGGGGTTCGCGCTGTAGGTGGTGCTGCGTGGGTCGGTGGCGGCTGTCATGCGGCCCATGGCGCTGGGCTGGTATGGGGCCGGTCGTGGCGCGGGGGCCGGGGCGGGCCGGCCGTAGGGGTCTGCGCGACCGGTGTTGACCTGCATCACGCCAGGGTCGCGAGCCACCGCAGCGGCGTCGCCGAAGCTGTTGGGGCGGCGGGTTGGGTCCACCAGGCCGCCGTCGGCAAAGCGCTGCTCGGGCGGCGCGGCCAGTTGCTCCTGTGCCGATGGCGCGAAGCCTGCAGGCTCGGCCAACTCGGCATCCGACTGCCCACCGTCCATGCCGTTCACGGGCGCGTGCGTGGCGTCCTTCATCAGTTTCAGCACTGCCTCACCGATGGCCATCACCTGTTCCGGGGGCATCTGGTACTCGCCATCGCTCAGCCGCACGGGCATCGTGCCCATCTGCTCGAGCGCGCTGGGGCCGATTGCCTCGGTGCTGTCGGCCGGCATGATGAAGGTGCCGGGCTCGGCCTCGGTCTCGATGCTGTCGCTGGTGCCGGTACCGGGCCCGCGCACCACGCCGCCCCGAGCGAAGTATTGCGGCGCCGGGGCGCTGGCCTGCTTGTAGCCCATCGCCTCGACCTGCGGGATCATCGCGCGCAGGCCGGCCGCGCCACGTGGGTCAGCTGCAGGTGCTGGGGCCGGTGCGGCAGCCTGGGGGTAGCCCATGGCGGCCATCTTGGGCACCAGGTCACGGAGGCCGGCAAGGCCACGGGCGCCGAAGCCCACGGGCCCGCCGTCTGCCAGGTGTTGCGGGGAGTTGGGGAGTTGCGCGAGACGGTGCGCTGCGGACGGGAAGCCTTGCATGGATGGCCTTTCGGGTATCAATGCAGGCAGTCTTCCCGCGCGCGCGGCGGGTGCCAAACCTTACTGGGGGTTGGACTCAGGAGAGGCGCTCTTCCCAATCGGTCTTGTCGCGCTCGCTGCCCTGGTAGCTGCCGCTGGCCCGGACCTGGTTCAACAGGGTGGTGACCATGTTGCCGAACAGGTCGACCACCTCCTGGCCGTTGGCCACCTTCATGCGGCCCATCTCCATGTCCTTGTCGTAGGCCTGGTAGCCTTTCACCACGGTGCCGTGGCGGCGCGCTGCGGTCGTGCGCAGCAGCTCCACCAGGCGGGAATCGAACTGGGCGCTCATGACGTAGCGCTGCGCATCGGTTTCGAGTACAGCGTCTTGGTCTCCAATCCAGAGCCCGCGCGCGCGCACCTTCTGTTTGAATGCTTCGGCGGCCTGCTGGTGCAGCTTGCGGATGCGCTGCAGGTGCGTGCCCAGGCTGGCGGCCACAAGGCGGATCTTCTGGCTGCGCTCTTCGGCTGCGCGTGCTGCGAAGGTGGCGGCCAGTTGGTCGGTGGATGGCTTCACGCTGTCGGCATGCATGCGGGCCAGGCCTTCAAGCACCACCCCAGGGGCGAAGCGGTGGCCGGCAGCAGCCGTGGCGTCCAGCGCGGTGCGCTCCTGCGCGAAGGCGTCCTTGCGGGCCAGCAGGAATGCGGCGGCGGCTGGCTGGTAGTCCACAAACTCGATGTACGACACACCCATGGACGATGCCAGCGCGTTCTGCACGAACGCATCGGCGTCCGCGCCGGCGGCGCCCAGGCCGGGAAACAGGCGGTTCAGCTCGGTGGTGTAGTCGGCGAAGAACGATCCGATGGTCTGGTCCAGGATGGCGGGCAGCGTGGGCACCTTGGGGTTTTCCCCTTCCAGGTTCGCATCGGCAAGCGCTTTTTGTGCCGCCGTGAGGCTGTCCACGTATTGGGACTTCATCATCTCGGGCTGGTTGCTGATGTCGTTCAGCGGCTTGTTGATGTTCGGGCCCAGCTGCGCGGCCATGTTGGCATCGGCCTCTACCAGCATGTCGCTGATTTTGGTGATGGCCTGGTACACGATGGCAGCGCTGATGCCCTGCTGCGCGGTACCGCCGGTTGGGTAGGTGGTTGCCATGGCTGGTTACCCTTCTGCGTCGATTTCGTTGGATTCTTGGGCGCTCGAATTGACCGACACGCCCGCGCTGTTGATGGCCGAGGCCGCGCGCGAAGAGTACCGGCGGAGCATCTTGATCTGCGCCTCGGCCTCCATCTCCAGCTTGGCCACCTGGCGCTTGTTGAATTCCTCGCTGCGCTGGACGGTGGCCTGGCGGCGGTCGTCCAACTGCTGCACGCGCGCCTCCCAATCGGAAAGCTCGGCGCCGCGCACGGCCATGCGGTTGCGCATCGCCCCCACATCGCGCTGCAGCTTCGTCAGGTAGTTGTTGTTGCGGCCGAACACGTCGAACATCAGCGTCATCTCGGTGAACAGGTAGTCCAGCGTGGCGTCCAGGGCATCATCGCGGGCCTTGATCAGCGCCTCGGCCGCGTCAATGCGCAGGCGCTGGGCCTCCTGCAGCGCCGTGGCCGTCATGGCGTTGTTCAAGTTGCCGTAGTGGGTGGACATCACGCTGATGCCGGTGGCGCGCAGCGCGGCCATGGCGCCGGGCGGCGTGGGCAGGCCGCGCTCGTTCAGGCCGGCGTCGATGGCAATGCCGTAGTTCAACGCCTGCTGGCTGCGGTGGTCCTGGCCGATGTAGCCCAGGCCGTCACCACCGTTGACCACGGTGCGCAGCCACTCCACGGCGTTCAGGAAACCGGGGCCGATGGGGGCCACGATGTCGATCAGGCCCTTGAACTCCGCGGCCCAGTCGTCGGCCAGCGCCTGCAGTTGCCGGTTCAGCGCCTGGTCGTGCGCCTGCACCAGGGCCGCCGACTCGTCGCCCTCGTACTTGCTCAGGAATTTGGCTATCGCGTAGCTGCCATCTGCCACGCCGGGGTCGTACACCAGGTTCTCCGGGCCCAGAGTGTTGGCGTTGGCCTGGCTGACAAGGGCGAGGCTCCACGCCCGGCCCAAGAGCCAGTCGTAGAGCAGAGCGGAAGGTAGTGCGCGTCCGTTTGGCATGGTCAGATCCTCCGCGTGCTGGCGGCCAGGTGGAAGGTGATGTTGTCCAGCTCGAATTGCTGGCCGTCCTGTGCAAGCAGCTCGAAGGTGAAGTAGTTCGCGCGCAGGCCCTTGCCGGGGTCGAAGCGCTGCACCTTCATGCGGTCGTCGGCCCGCCGGGCGCGGTAGTCGTAGCTGTTCACGCCATCGCTGACCCGCAGCACCAGGTTGCCGGTGCTAGTCACCCCTGCGTAAACCGCCTCGATGCGCTTGAACACCTGGGTGCCGAAGTCGTTCTTTCCCAAGGAAACGCCGGCCTGCGTGGCCACTCCGGCGTCGGTGCCACCCTCCAACAGGTACACGCCCTGCGGCTTCACGCCGAACGGCTTGCCCTTGATGGTCATCAGGCTGTTGAACAGGTAGTTGTCGTAGCGCGTGGAGCCGTTCGTTTCAGCGTTCACGGCCCAGGCCTCGCCGGGCTCCACGGGCGTGATGACCTGGCCCGGCCCGCTGCCCGTCACCCGGTAGACCAGGGTGGTGTACTTCTCGAAAACACCCAGTTGCTCCACCAGGGTGGCCAGGATGCGCGCCACCACACTGGTCTCGTCCTCCACCCCGATGGTTTCCGATGCGTCGGCCAGCACGGCCACGGCGTCGATGGTGATGGTGCCCGCGGCGCTCAACGTCTCAGCGATCACCACGGCGATGTACTGCAGGCCCTGCAGCGTGGGCACGGCGCCCAGCAGCTCCTGGGACTTCAGCACGTTCGTGACCGTCTCCATGTCGCCCACGCCGGTGATTGGCAGCATGGCCAGGCGGGATTCGCCATAGGCGCTCTGCGATGCCATCAGGTCCAGGGCTCGCAGCTGCAGCTCGTAGTGGTGGTTCTGGCCGCCCAGTACGGCGCCCACGCCCACCACCGGCAGGAAGCCCATGGCGCCGATGGAGTATTTGGGGATCCAAGCGTCATCGCCGCCGCCCATGTAGCCCAGGGCCTCCATGCGGCGCATCACCGGGCGGGCGAAACCGTTCTGGCGCTGCTCGGCCGCGCTCACGTACAGCCCGCGCAGCTTTGCGCCGCGCATCTCGCCGTTGCCGCGCTCCACGGGCACACGCAGGGGCCGCATCACCAGATTGCCCTGGCAGATCGCGTCCTCGCTGGCCAGCATCTTCATGGCGCCCATGCGGTTGGTGAAGTTCCACTGGCTGCCCATGGCGGCGTTCAGTTTCAGGGCGGCCATCATCAGGTGCGCGCCGTCGGGCTCCGCCTCCACCTCGTCGGTCAGGATGGGGTTGGCCACCTCGTCGTTGCCGGCATAGAGCACGGCGTCCAGGTAGTAGGCACTCTCCATCACGAAGGGCCCGCGATAGAGCAACGTGTCGTTGCGGTACCACTCGATGGTTCGGCCGAACACCATGGCCTTGATCTGGTCGGCGCCCGTCATGCTGCCCAGCGTCTGCAGCGTCTGGCCGTCCTCGCGCAGGCGGATGATGCCGTCGCCGAAAACCAGGCCGAACTTGATGTGGTAGCTGCTGCTGCGCTCGGCAGTGGGGGTGACGGCCACGGGGGCGAAGCCCACCACCGCACCCACGGGCTTGCCGATGTCGAACTGTGCGGTGCCCAGCCAGTCCGCTGGCAGCAGGTCCAAGCTGTGTGCGCCCGCGTTCCACCCGAAATGAAAGTCGTACACCGCGCGCGCGGGCCGTGCGGCTGTCGGAGGGCGTGGCGGGATGGCGGGCTTGGCGGGTTCCTCTACCTTCACCTTCACGGTCTGCATGATCCAGGCGCTGGTCCAGGACGCAGGGGCGCGGAAGGTCCGGCCCCCGAATGAGGCGGTTCCCCACGAATCGGAGTAGTGCGCAGCCGTCGCGGTCAGCCCAGGATTGCCCACCAGGTTGCGCAGCACGTCCAGCGGCGTCATCCACTCAATTTGCACGCTCGACCGGGAGGCTGGCGGCACGTTGGAGAAGGAATCGGCAGACATGGTCACGCCGTTCACGCTGTAGTAAAACACCGGCTGCATGCTGGATGCAGGGGCCTCCACGCGCTGCTCGACCGTGCGGTAGGTGGTGCGCGCGGGCACAGCTGGGGAGCCAGGGTAGCCAGGGTCTGCCGGCGTGCCCGGCGTGTAGCTGAGCAGATCGCGGTCTTTGATGAGGGTGTTTGGCATCAGGGCGCCTCCTTGCGCGCGTCGGCAATCCAGGGCCGACCGGGGTTCATGGGCAGCACGTCACCGCGCGGGCCGCGCACGGCCACCAGGGGGAAAAGCTCGCCGCGGTTGTAGTCAAAGCGGAAGTCGTCAATGTCGTATTCGGGCTCATCGGGCAGCAGCTGGCCATCGGTGTTGGCCTGCCAGGGCAAGGTGAACCGGAAGGTCTTGGCCTTCCAGGTGGTGCCGCCGTCCTTGGACTCGTGCAGCTTGAAGGACACCGGCTGCAGATAGCCCTCGTCGTCCACACGCCGGGGGGCAGAGACGGGCACCAGCATGGTGGTCTGGTCCCAGGACACCGTGAACCCGGCGCGCTGCTGCCACTCCACCGGCAGGAATCGGCGGCTCCAGGTCACGCCGCCATCGTCGGACACCATGAGCATCGGCCGCGCATTGGGATACGCCAGGCTGCCCGGGTTGCCCTCGGCCTGCACTGCAAAGGGGTCGAATTGCATCCACAGGCGCTGCACAGGCACCTCGCCCACCCGGATGCGCACGCCGCCGCCGAAGCCCACGGGGTAGTACTTCGGGTAGTAGCGCACGCCGCTGATCAGGTTGCCCTCGTCCAGCCCCGCGCTGAACACTGAGCCGTTGATTGTGCCGATGGTGCTGGGCCCGGCCGCCGTCAGCTCGTGCACCACGACCATTGCGGTGTCGCGCGCCTCGGCCAGGTCGGTGCCGCTGGTGAACAGAAGAGCCTTGCCGGTGCCGGTGGCCATCATGCCAGTGGGGCGCTGCAGTATGGTCAGGTGGAACTCAATGGAGGACAGGTCCAGCAGGCCCCACGTGATGCCGCTGTCCGCGCTCCAGTAGAAGGCATAGGCGTTGCCGCCCTGCGTTCCGCCCAACTGCGTGCCGGGCTTGAGCACCCCGGCCATCAGCACGCGCAGCAGCAGAGCCGTGGGCGACACGCGCAGCAGCTCCACCTCGCACACCGACCAGTCATTTTTCTCGTCGCCGTGGGCTGGCAGGCTGATGGTGCTGGTAGCGGGCTCGTCGCTCTTGCGCGTGCGGGTGCAGGTCAGCGTGCGGATGATGGAGGATTGCGGGTTGGGGTTGTCGGATGGCCGCGCGTGCACCACCACCAGCGACAGGAACCCATCCGGGTGCCACGCTGGCTCGGCCACAGCATAGGTGGCGCTGGGGTCCATGCGCAGGCCTGCGTTGGTATACCGGCCCCAGGTGTGCCCTGCTCGGCCGGTGAACACGTTGCTCGCGTCGAACAGGGCTTCGCTGCCGGTGCCGTCCACCACCTGGATGGCGCGCGTACCCGGGTCGAAGCCCAGGCCGCTGAAGGTGTCGAAGGAAAGCAGCGTGTCGCGCACCTTGCCCGTCTCGCCCACCACGCGCACCAGATCCACGCTGCTGAGGCGCGTGCGTCGGGTCGTGAAGCCTGCAGCCGTCACGCCCATGAAGTAGCGGGGGTCGCTCTCGGTGAAGTTCTCGCGCACCACCAGCAGGCTTTCGCCGTCGCCCAGGTGCCAGAATCGCCCGCGCCCGGCCTGCGTGGTGTGGTCAACGTCGTGCACACGCTCGGGCAGTTTCGTGAATCGGGGCTGCCGCACGTTCTGGCGCTTTCCACTGACCAGGTCGGGACCGCGCGTGCCGCCCGTTTCATCGAAAAAGCCATCGAACAGGCGGGTTCGGGTGAATGGCTTGTAACCGCCGGAGCGGTCCACGTTGTCGGCCAGCACGGTGGTGTTGCCGGCCTCGTCCACAGAACGCGCATCGGCCAGCTCGAAAAGCGCGCACAACTGCAGCGTCTCGCCAGTGGGGATGCGGCGCATGCTGGCGAACTCGCCGGAAACCTGCACTTCGCTATCGGCATCGCGCTCGGTTATGAACTCGTTGCCGGTGCGCAGCATGCCGTTCAGGATGGTGTTTTCCTTGCCGTCACCCTGACCGTTCAGGTCTTTGTAGAGGAGCATCAAGCCTCCTCGGATGCAAGGTAGAAATCAGTCCAGAAGGTGGAGGCGCCGGCCAGGCCATCGTAGATCACGTCGATCATCGCATCGCCGCCGTCGGTGTGTGCAGCAGATTCGTTGCCGGTGGCGATGGTCGTAGCGGCAAAGCCCAGCGGGGCCATGACATCGGGGTCATACACCACCGGTGTGCTGTCGGCCCACAGGTTGTCATTGGCGTCGATGTGGTCCTGCAGCATCGTGGGCGTGATGTCCACCTGCACAACTCCCAGTGCATCCACCAACTGGTAGCTGCCGGCCGACACGCGCATGGACAGCGGCTCGACCATGGCGCCACC
The DNA here is from genome assembly GCF_964253305.1 of Acidovorax sp. LjRoot66. Lineage (NCBI taxonomy): Bacteria > Pseudomonadati > Pseudomonadota > Betaproteobacteria > Burkholderiales > Comamonadaceae > Acidovorax > Acidovorax sp. LjRoot66. The sequence goes on along the minus strand of NZ_CAXUQU020000001.1, from coordinate 3,042,300 downwards.
CGGTAGCTCAACTTGCATCAGCCCACCAGCCAAGCGCAGGGCCATGCGGGGTGAACCGGCTCCTGGCTCGGGCACGTAGGTGAAGCGTATCTGCATCACCTTCGCATCCATGCCGCTCAGCAGGTTGGACCAGCCGGTGATGATGGAGGCGCTCACCGTGCCCGCCTCAAAAATCATCTGGCAGTTCGGGGCTGGGTCGATGGGGTAGCTTGGCGGTACCGGTGTGCCGGCGTCACTGCCCGCCCCGATGGCGAACGGGTCTTCGCCGGGAGTCTCGTAGTTCACCAGCAGGATGCCCAGGGGGGACAGCTCTGCGGGAACTGGGAGGGAGCCTTGCAGCGTCCCGCCTTGGATCAGGTACACCGCCATGGCAGATTAGAAGCTCGGGAGCTGCAGCGTGTAGTAGTTCACTGCCTGGGGCGCGGCCGCCACCAGATCCACGTCGGACAGGTTCAGCTCTGCGCCGGCGCGGGCCACGGTGCCTTGCAGGCGCGGCTGGGTGGTGGACAGGGCGCCGGTGTCAGCGCTGCCGACGTGGCGGAACCAGGCGGCCGTGCCCGTGGCAAGCACAGGGCCGCCCCAGGTTTCGCTGCCCAGTTTCTCGATGAAGCCATCAGCCGCTGCAGCGGCCAGGTTCAGCCCGTCGCTCACGTTGTCGCCGTAGACGGTAAGCAGCAGGGTGGCGCCGCCAATCGCGGCATCGGCCGTGGCCGGCTCGGCGCCCGAATAGATGTGGATGAAACCATCGGCCAGCGCGGCCTTGGCAGAGCCAGTGGCCAGCATGTAGTTGCGCAGCCCGGTAGATGCTTTGAGGGTCATGGTGATGGTTCCTTACATGGAAACGAGTTGAAAGGCGGCGAGGGCATCCATGTAGATGGAGTTGTCCACCGACCGGGCCGTGGGGAAGCGCACGATGGAATACAGGATGCCGGTGCTGCCGCCCTTGGCCGACGTGGTGCTGATGAAAGCGCCGTTGACGGTCAGGGTGGCGTTGAACTGGTAGCGGGCCATGGCGTCGGCATTGGACAGGCCGCCATCGGTCACGCTGCCCAGCGTCACGGCCTTGCGCGTGGCGCCGTCGTAGCCGGTCACCTCGGTGACGATGGACTGCAGGGTGGCCGCCGTCTCGGTGCCGTCGGGCACGTGCGCACCGGACCACAGGCCCATGTACAGGTTGGCCGGGCCGGTGCCGGCCTTGAAGAACTGCGCAATGGCGTTCAGGCCTTCCATCGGCACGCGGTTCTTGAGGGAGTCGCGCCACGCCTTCATGCCGGTGTGGCGGTCGCGTGCCGTCATCTCGTAGACGAAGCCGCAAGGCAGGAATGCGTTCATGGGGTAGCCTTTCGGTGAATGGTTGCCTCGATGTAGGAGCCGACACCGGCACCTGCACTACTGGGGGTGGAGAGCGCGGACAGGATGGTTTTCATGCCATCCGTCTCGCGGAAGAGAGTGGAGGCTGCGCCTTCGACCTCGATGGCCACATGCGCCTCCTGCAGGTTGGCCAGCTCGCCGGCCGCGTTGCTGCCCATCAGTCCGCGCAGGGACATCCAGTGCGCGGCCCCGTCATTCTGGTAGCTGGGCTGCTGCAGCGGGCCGCCGTATTCCTTGACCGCGCGCAGGGCCTGGGCAGGCAATCCGCCAGGCAGCCAGTACGTTTTGTCGGACAGCACGAACACGCCAGCCTCCACGGCGATGATGGCCGTGATGGGCATGGGGAAGATCGCCCAGTTCTTGGCCTCGTCGCGCAGGCCCGGCGTGAATGGTTCGCTGTACAGCAAGTAGCGGCCCACGGCCACCAGCAGCCGGGCGCCCTGGTGCGCAATGCAGGCGCCTGGTGGCATCTGGGCCAGCTGCACGTCGCCCACCATGCGGGGGGCAGCATCCAGCCAGCGTGGGGTTGGGCCGCCTGCTACAGGATGGTAGGAGCCGACCCGAATGCCGTCCGTGAAGTAGATGGCCTCGTTCACCTCGCAATACACCACGGGGGTCACGCGGCCGTAGCCAGTGGCGACCTGGGTGCGCGCCGTGGTTCCATCAGCGGCCACGTCGATACGGTAGATGTCGCCACTGTCGCAATACAGGCCATAGGCCCCGCTGCGTGGGCTCCAGCCAGAATGGCAGTCCAGCCCGGATTCGCTCAATGCGTAGCCGGGGCGGGTCTTGATGACGCCCTGCTGGGTGACATCCACATTCACCGCGTCGCGCAGAAGGTGGCCGCCGTCAGGCAGCGCCAGGGCGAAGTCTGGGGCGCGGTTGTCCATGCCCAAGGGGAAGGGACCGATGCGGGGAGGTTTTGCGGGCGTCGTAGCCATGGCGGCCAGTGTTCCTGCGGGCAGGGTTCAGGGCGAACCCTACCGGGGGGCGAGAATTACCAGCTGCAGCGCACGATTGGTGGCCGCTTGTCGCGCTGCTTGCGCTGCACGTTGGCGTCCGGCCGGGCGCCGAAGGATGCTTCAAACAGGGCCCCGTACTCTGCTGCCTTGACCGGGTTCAAGGTTTCAGGGTCTGCTTTGAGGCAGGCGCAGCGATACACCCAGTTCTTCAAGGCCTCATGGAAGCGCTCGGGCAGCTCGGGCTTCTGGGTGTCGAGGTCGGCGCTAAGCTTCTTGAGGGCCCCGCGGTACACGGTGAGGGTCAGGGTGCCGTTCTCTGGCGGCACGCGCACCAGGCGGATGGCAGCCGGGTTGGAACCGCTGGCCTGCTGGAAGATGTACTCGCGGGCCGTGCCGGTGCGAGTCTCCCAGCCGCTGGGGCCGCAGGCGTCCAGGGCCTCCACGCTGGTTTCCTCGATCTTGCGGCCGTTGAGGGCCACGCGCTTGACCTGGAAGACCGACGGGTGCAGCGGGTAGACAGCGGTACCGGCCACCACGGCGATGGTGCACACCGATGCGGTGGTGCTGTCCTCGGTCAGCTTGGCCCGCTCGTTGGCCTCCTGCACCGCCGCGTTCAGCCATCCAACGATCTCGGCGTCGGACCACAGTGGTGGATCCTCGGCGTCCGAGAGGTCGGAGCGGAAGTCGGCGATGAAGTCGGCAACGTTCATGGCAATCAGGCGCCGGTAGCGCCGCCTTCGGTCTTCTCGCCGCCGGCGTCCAAGTTCTTGGAGACTTCGGCCCAGACAGCGTCCACTTCCTCGCGGGATGCCTGAAATCCGATTCGGGCGTTCACCTCGCGAAGGTTCGGCTTGCCATCCTTGTTGAAGTCTTCCTCATTGGCACCTTCCAGCATGGCGTTCATGGCGCCCGCAATCAGGGCTTTCCGGTCGAAACCGGTCGCCAGCACTGGCTTCTCGTCTTCGGTGATCGATCCAGGGATCGCGCCGCGCGAAATGGCTTCGCGGTGGAAAATCTGGTCGATCTCAGCGCCTTCAGGAGGCACCACACAGGTGTGGCCGGTCGTCAGAGCCACGTGCAGCGGCTGGGCAGTGGGAGAGCGGAATTTCATGATCGTGTCCTTCAAAAAACCCGGCGGTGATCAGGCCGCCGGGTGCAAAAGGCCATCGCTGGCCTGACCACTGAGAAAGGATTTAGCCCTGGGTGAAGGCTGCGCGGCCGTCCACGATGTACAGGACGGTCAAGCGGCCCGCGCCAGCCGATGGGGCCGTGCCGGCGCCAGTCCAAACCACGCCGACCGTGCTGGCCTCGGTGGACTTCTTGCCGGTTGGGACGATGGGTACCGCGCCCACGGCAGTGATGTCTGCGGACTGGGCCGCATAGGTGGTATTGCCTGCCGAAGCTGCGCCCACCTTGTCACCAATGGAGAACTGGTCCGTGGTGGCAGAGTTGAACAACGTGGTGATGGCCAGGTGACCACCCACGACGATGGCGCCGCCTGGCAGGTCAACCGCTGCAGCGTAGGTGCCGCTGACGAGGTCGGAGTAGACGAAGTCGGCAGTGGCCGCGATGACTTCCTGGCGGCCGGATTTCTTGGTGATAGGCATGATGAGATTCCTTCAACATCAGGGGAAAGAGGAAGGACGGCGCCCGAAGGCCCCGCCCCGAAGCGCTGCTTACTGCAGGTAGTGGTCGATGGAAACCACCGAGAAGTCTTCGACCGACTTGTCGTAGATGCTGTAGAACTTGGGCTTGAGGAAGCCCAGCATCTTGTCGATGTTGATACCGACGCTGGAGTCGTACTGGAACTTCTTCTCCACCCAGTCGCCGTCACCGATTTCGGCCATGCCCAGGGCTTGAGCACCGCACAGCAGGGTGCGCGAGCCGTCCACCAGGCCACCGGAACCCCACTTGGCGCCAGAGGCTGCGCCCTTCGTGTTGTAGACCAGGTTGTGCTCGTGGATCACGGCACCGTCCACGGTCACGGTCGCACCGGTGAACCATGGGGAGTCCATGCCGGCCTTCGTGGCGACGGCCACCACAGCGCGCTGGTAGTCGGGATCCTTCTTGAGGGCCGCCAGCGTCTGGGGGTGCACGAACATCACGTAGTACTCCTTGCCACCGGCCCGGATAGGCTTGACGTAGTGCGACTTCGCGTAGGCGATGGCGTCCACGATCATGGTGTACTTGGGCACGTAGGCCGTGGTGATCGAGCCGGTGGCCGAGATCTGCAGGCTGGTGCCGTCGAACATCAGCGAGCGCTTGGCCGAGGGGGCCGACACGTCGGAGGCGAACTCCAGGTTTGGGAACGGAGAGTTCACGCGGGCGGCGCCGTTGTTCTCGAAGGCGTAGCTGATGCCCGAGAGCGTCAGGAATGCCAACTGATCCATACGGGAGCCCAGCCACTGCGCCAGCTTGTCGCGGCCCTGGTCGCGGAAGTTGATGACCGAGCGCTGATCCGACAGCTTGCCCTTGTTGCGCACGCTGTTGGTCATCAGATCAATCGAGATGATCTGCTCGTAGTTCTTCATCGTTTCTTCGTTGCCTTCGCGCTCGTTGTCCCCGATCACGCCATCGCTGGTGAGGTCGGCCACGAGTTGGAACAGGCACTGGTCGCCCTTTTCAGTGGCGGTCAGTTCGGTGATGCGATGGATCACGTTGTTGTCACCGGTGCCGGTGAACTTGGTGATGAAAGCCTGGTCGCGGGCGGCTTTCCATACGACGCGACTCCACAGCACTTTCTGCTGCGAGTTGAGTTCGGAAAAGGCGGTAAATGCCATGTCATGCTCCTTGGATTGCGGTCTCGGGACATGACGCCGCCCAGCTGCGAGGAACATGACTTTTGAGGCGGTCAAGAGCGCCGGGGCTTAACGTCCCCCAGACGGAATCACCTGTTTACTGAGCCTGCGGGGCGGTGGTTCCCCGCAGGACTTGGCTTACTCAGGCGTTACCCAGAGCCTTGCGCAGTTCGTCTTTGGGCACTGCTGCGAACTGGTCGTCATCCAGTGCTTTCCAGTCAATGCGGTTGGGCGTTGCGCGGTTGCCGATCCCAGCCTGCACAGCGGGTGGCTGCCGATCTGCATCTGCAGTGCCACGGGCGATTGCTGCTGGTGTGCGCAAGTCTTTCGCAGGTGCCGGCTTCTCAGAAACCCTACTGGGGGTGTCCGGGTCAGGCGCGAACTTCGGGGCGATCTTTGCGGCCGCTTGCTGCAGGGCGAGGTGCAGCGGCACCCCTTCGCGGTGGAGCTTGTCGCGGTATGCCACGATCATGCTGGTGGCCTCGGCGCCCTCAGGCTCGTTCAGCCATGGGTATGCGGCCATGGTGGTATCAACGGCCGCCTTCAGCAGGGTCTTTGTTTCGCGGGTGGTGAACTCGGTAGCCGCAACTTCGCGGGCCCGGGTGGTGGCTTGGTCCACCAAGTGCGCGTTGATCTCGCGGCGAATGGCGGCGGCCTTCTTGCCGTCACCTGCGTACAGGGCCTCGGCGTATTCCTCCTCCTTGGCGTCCACATCCATCGCATCCTGGGCGGCCTTTGCCGCTGCCGGGGCTGCGGCCGGGTTCGCGGCAGTGCGCAGGCGCTCGATTTCTTCCTGGGCTTCCTGCAGCTTGCGGAGTGCTTCCTTCTTCTCCTCGTTCACCTCATTGAAGCGGGCCTTGGGGATGCCTACGGTACGGCGCCCGCCTTGCCCATCGGCGCCTTCTTCGCCTTCGGCCTCGGTGGCACTGCCTGCTGGTGGGTCGCCGCCGTCGCCACCGGCCCCGCCAGCGTCTGCGGCATCGGCCTGGGCTCCAGATGGCTCTGGATCGGGGTCGTTGCCGAAGTCGGGCTTCTCTTCGACGGCAGCACCGCCGCTATCGGCCCCGCCATCTTCGGCGGGCTTCATGTAGCCGCTGTAGGGTTGCAGGCGGCGCTTGAGTTCTCGGATGTTCATGGTGGTTGCTTTCTCAGTGGTGGTGGGAAATCAGCGGGTTTGCTCGCGGGCAATGGCGTGCACGACCCCATGGAAGACATAGGCCGCCGCGCGCTGGCTGGCCGACAGCGTGGCCACCATGGGCCCGTGCTGCGCGGTGGGGTGCAAGTCGGGGTTGTTCAGGAATGCCGAGACCTTGGCCCGGGCGTGCGCGCGCTCCTTCTCGGGCAAGCGCTCCCAGGGCGGGGCCGTGTAGTCGCCGTAAGCCGAGTTGTGGGCGGCGACCGTTTCGTGTGCCACGCGGGCGATGGCCAGCACGAGGCCGTCGTCAGCGCTATTCGGTCCGGCCGGTTCCTCCGTTTCAGCCTCGGCAGCCAGGCGGTCCTTCCGCCAGCATTCGGCGCATTGGTGCATGCCGCCCTGCCCTTCCTGGCCGCAAATGTCGGCTTCGCCGTGGCCCGTTGTCCTTCGATCTCCGCAATAGGTGGTCATGGTCTTCTTTCTCTCGGTGGTGGTCATTGGTGCCGGGCCTTGTCCTTGGCCACGGCTGCGCGCCAGATGGCTCGGGCATCCTCCAGCGCGTTGTGCGGAATGGCCGACGCCTCGCTGTCCAGGTCGCGGCGCACCTCCATGCTCAGCGGCGGGGTGTCGATGCGCATGCCGGGTCCGGTGATCAACGCTCGGCAGAAGTGCGCGATGTCCTCAGGCCAGTCGGCCACGATGAGCACACACCGGTAAACGGCAAGCCAGGCTTCCATGCGGGTCTGAAGCATGCGCAGTGATGCGTGGGGGCGGCCCAGCACCGGCATGACGTTGGCAGCCACCCACGGCGAGGGGTTGGGGCAGTTCAGGACCGCGTAGAACTCGCGGCCGTTCTCGTCCACCATGGCCAGGGAGATCAACTCCCCGCCGAAGTCGTTGAACTCGGTGTCGATGTAGATGTTCATGCCACTACTCCGTCCACTGCGGGCGTCTCGATCCCGGCCTCAAACCCCAGTGCCGGGCTGGTGGGCGTGAGCGGGTCGGTGTTGTTGGGCACGCCGTCGTCGGCCTGGGCGCCGACAACCGCAGCGGGGTCGGGCATGTCGACGTATGGCGCGGCGTCCTGGTCCTGGAACCCGATGGTCCCCAGCAGCTGGTCGGCCGTGGGCGTCACCAGCGGATTGGCGGCCACAACCTGGGCGCTCTGCATCGTGCTGTACACCGTGCGGCCGCGCACCTCGGTGGTTTCGGCGCGGGTCTTGTCGGCCTTGGCCAGGGTGAGCTCGGCATCGGCCTCTGCCTTCGGGTCGGGCGCTGGTGCACCGGCCCCGGCCATCTCTTCGAGGATGGCCTGCTTGTCCGTGAGGTTGGAGTAGCGCACGACCGTGGTGTCCGGCAGGCGAACGCCCTCGCGGCGCATCTCGATGGCCTGCTTGAACTGGCTGTTCTCGAAGGTCACCTGCATCGGCTGCTCGGAGATCACCACGTCATAGGTGCCCACCGTCACATCGTTGATGTAGGCGCCGGTTTCGGGGTCGAACTTGTTGATCTCCAGCACCTCGACCTTCTTCTTACCAGTCATCGGGTCCGTCTCGGTGATGCGGAAGATCCGGTAGCTGTCGTAGTACCGCTGGATCAGTTTCAGGACGCGAATGGCCAGAAGCTTGCGGGTGTAGGCCAGGTTGTCCAAGGGCGTGGCCAGCTGCTGCTGGCTGGCGAACTGCTTGGACTGGATTGCCACCCCGGCTTCGTCGTTGCCCCCCATGCCGCGCATGGCCTCGGGCACCGTAACGTCCTTGAGCGCCTGGGTGGAGCGGTCGATCAGGCGGTCCACGCCGGTGGGTACCTGGTTGGGCTGGATCTTTTGGGGTGGTTTGGAGCCGACCTTGTACTCCAGCACCAGCCCAGTCTGGGCCCCGACCTCCTGCAACTCGTCGGTGTCCATGTTGGTCAGCGAGTTCTCCTCCACGACCCATCCGCTGTTCGCGCTGGTGTTGATGATGTGGACGAACTGGCTCACGCCCTTGTTCAAGGCTTCCTGCGGCCCGATGGCGTTGTCGACCATGCCCCGGGTTTTGCCTCGGCGGAAGTAGGCAAAGTACGGCACCACGGTGAAATGCTCGTAGGGGCTGAACTCGTCGTGCAGCGTCTTGCTGAAGGTGGACACGGTCCACTTCACGCGGCGGCGCATGCGGCGGGTTTGGATCGCCCCCTTCTCCAGTGCATCCTTGATGGAGTCGGCCGCCATGTGTTCCATCACGTGGATGTCGCCGGTGTCCGGAAATACCAGGCAATCGGTCATCGTGTATTCCCACCGCTGGCGGTCGATCACGCGGTAGCGATTGCGGCCATCACCTTCAGCGCCGTAGGCGTCGTACAGGGCGGTGTCGTTGTTGCCGAACTTGTTGCGCCGGCCGTCATCGTCGGCATCGCCAAAGTCCTGGCCCTGGTCGTTGGATTCCTCGGCCTTGATCCGGGCGGGCTTCTTGTACAGCTGCTCGATCTCGTCCAGCGTGAGCCAGCGCGTGATGATCACATCGCTCCACTTGTCGGGGTCGTAGCTCTTGGCGTCGGGGTCCGGGATCACATCGCGGGGGTCCAAGTCGCTGACCGCCACCTCGCCCTTGATGTTGTTGTCGAAATCCATGCGGACGTCGTAGTAGCCGCGCTGCTCGATCAGCCCGTCGCTGAAGACCTTCGTCTCCACCCAGTGGAGGCTCGACGAGTCGGCGATCTGCATTGCCACCTTCTGCAGGATGGTGGCCACCTCCATATCGCCCTTCGCCCCGCGCGGCTTGAACGCGATGTCCATGCGGTTCTGGATCTGGTAGCCGATGGCACTGTTGACGCTCGGCAGGATCTCGTTGAACTCGTAGAACGGGCGCTTCTGCGCGGTCAGGATGTCTTTGTCGGCCGCGCTCCACTGCTCGCCGCCGCCCAGGTACATGCCTTCGCACCGGGCGGCCTGCTCGGTGTAGTCAACGTGACCACGGTCTTTCCCGTGGCAGTACCGTTGCCAGTTCTCGCGCGCTGCCTGGTCTTCGGATGTGGAAGAGGTTGCCATGGTTGTCATGCGGCCTGGGCCGATCCCTGTGTTTTGTTACGGACGCCGAGGCGGTCGCGCCAGCTCTTGGCCGGGGTCGCGGTGGTGGATGCGATGGGGCTGGCGAAGGTCAGCAGCAGCGAGTCGGCGCAGTCCGGGCTGGACAGGCCGCGCGACTTCATGTCGTCCTTGCTCTCGATCACGATGCGCATGCGGTTGTCGTAGCCGTATTGCGGGCCCGTGAGGTCCGTTTCCATCTCGGGGTCTTCCGGCAGGCATCCGCCCTCGCTGAGCCAGTCGCGGCCCAAGCTCCACAGCTCGGAGCGCTTGTTCCAGTACCTGTTCTCGCTGACAGCCTTCTCGCCGACCTGCACGGGGAAGATGAGCTTGCCGAAGCCCATCTGGCGCAAGCGGTCGATCAGGCCCCAGCCCAGGCCTGTGGCGTCAATGAACACGGCGTCGGGCTTGAACTCGTGGATTTCGCCAGCCACAACGTCGGCCAGCTCCATCAAGTCCTTGATCCGGTACTTGCGTTGGGGCCACACGTGCTTGCCCTGGCGGCGGGTGATCACGCTTTGGTCATCACCATGGCGAGCAACGTCCACGCCCATGGTCTTGGCGAAGTGCTGGTAGCCCTCTGCCTTGCGGCGCATGGCGGCGGCCACCACGTCCAGGCCGATGAACTGCAGGTTGCCGGCGCGTGGGAAGACTCCACGGACGCGCACGCGCACGAAATCGTGGTCTTCGCCGTAGTCGTCGATCCACTTCTGGATCTGCGCCTTGTTGGCCATCTTGGCCGTGCGGCTGTCAATCTGACGGGTGGCCCAACGGTGCTTGAACTTGCCGAAGCACTGGGCAAAGCGGCCAGTGGTCTGGGTGGGGTTGCCGAAGGCCAGCCACATCGCGCCAGGCGTGGTCATGGCGCCCTCGGTCACTTCCCAAATCTTGTCGGCGATGGCGGATGCCTCATCGAACACCACCAACACGTGCTTTTCATGGGTTCCGGCGAAGGCTTCGCTGTTGTGCTCGGTCCAGGGGATGGCGGCAGCGAACCAGACTTCGGGGTACAGGACGTGGGCGAACTTCGTGGCTGTCCAAGTGAACCAGTCCTTGTTGATGCTCAGGTTGTGCCACTTCGACAGCTCGCGCCAAGTCTTGGTGGTCAGCTGTGTCTTGGTGTTGGCAGTCACCACCACCTGCGGGAACTCCCGCGTGCTCATGAACCACAGGATGATCCAGGCCACGAAGCCGGTCTTGCCGATGCCGTGGCCGCTGGATACCGCGATCTGGATGGCGGTCTGCAGCGCAGCGTCAGCAGACTGCCCAGCCAGCAGAGCCTTGCGGATCTCGCCCATGACATCGCACTGCCAGACGTCGGGGCCCGTCTCATTCGCCAGAGGCGTTCCAGCCTGCCCCCAAGGGAAGACGTAGCGCACGAACCCCTCGGGGTCGTTGTAAAAGGCGGCGATGTCCTCGATCAGCTCGATGTCGAGCTTCGTGAGGCTGGAGAGCCGGCCCTTACCGCTTGGCTGCGCGTGCGCGGGCATTGAGCATGGCCTCCAGGAATGTTGCGTCAGGGCGGTTCTGCTCGTTGTCCTTCTCGTACATGCCCAGGATCTTGGAAGCCTGGTCGAGGGCCACGTTCTTGTTGGCGATCTTGTATTTCTTGACGTAGCCGCGCAGCACTCGGGACTCGCCCACGCCGTCCCACTCTTCCAGAACATCCAGGCCCACGATGCACGAGGCGGTGTCGTCGTCCAGCTCAGTGACTTCCTTGGGCCGGCCGTCCGGGTGAAACATCTTGCGGGGGTCGAAGAAGGCGATACGGGCGATCTCGCGCTCCACCCGATCCTTGGTCAGCTCCATGGCGGCCAAGCGCTCATCCTGGCGCGCAGCGATCTCCGAGTGCTTTTGTTCCAGCAGGGAAGCGATCTGAGGTTTCCGGAGGTTCTCGGCCCCGATCTTGTAGGCCGTCTTGGCGCTGTAACCCGCAGCCAGAGCGGCTTGCGTGGCATTTCCCGAAATCAGGTATTCCGCTACGAACTTCGCCTGTTTCGGCAGCAAACCATCCACGCGCAGGGGCGCGGAGTCCACCTTTTTGGCGGGCTTGGAAGTCTTTGGGGTGGTTGCGGCAGCTTTTGCTACCTTTTTTGCTGGCATGCCCGGCAGTCTTCCGGGTGCGGGTGTGTAGGTCTAACCCTACTGGGGGGGGCGCATCTACCCGCCTGCAGCCATGGCAGCCCACCAATGGAAACGGGCCCGAAGGCCCGTGGTGTGGTCAGCGCGGTGGCTCAGATGGCTCGAAGATGGGGCCGCCCTGCATGACGCGCGCCTGTATCTCGTCGACCCGTGCATGGAGATGCGCGTGTAGGCGGTCGTTCATTTCTTGGCCTATCAAGGTGTAGAGCTCGTCCAGCATCCGCCGCAGGTGCTGGCGCGCGATGCGGGCGCCCCTTACCCGTTGCTCGCTGGAGCCGTCGTGCTCGCAGCGGACGATGTGCCGCCAGATCTTTCCGCCTGGCAGGGTGGCGGTGCCCATGACCTCTGTCCACTTCCGGCGGGGCCCGAGGGGGATGTGGGTGCTGAAGGTGATGGATTCACCGGGCATAGCGGCCTCTCTTGGATGGTGGGTATGGCAACGGCTGGGCGCCGGGGACCGCGGGCCGGTGTCTCCGGTCATGCTCTTCCAGCAGGCGCAGCGCCGGGTGCACCGCGATTGGAATCGGCTCCAACAGGCCAGGCACGTCTTCAGGGGCGAACCCGTATTTCGCCAGCACGGCGTCCCGCAACTCCTTGCAAACCACCAGCACCCAGCGGTCGGGGCCGACCATGGCCAGGATTTCGTTGCGCTCGTCCTCGAAGGACATTTCGCGCAAGGGCTGCTCGATCATGCATCGCTCCCCAGCAGATCCATCTGCGCATGCGGGTCAGGCTTTCCCTGCAGGCGGCGCACCTCGCCTTCCAGCGCCCGGTTTGCACGCTGCAGCTTGCGCAGTTCGGCCAGCATCTCGGCCAGGGCCACGCTGGTTTCCCGGCCGTATTCGATGTTGCTGAACTGCACGACGTCGCCAGAGAGGCGCTTGGCCAGGGCGCGGCGCTCCTGGGGCCACATCCGCATTTCGTGGTCGCCGAGCTCCACGATGGTCATGCCGTCGGGCAGGTCGGTGATGGACAGCGGGCGCGGCGGTGGGAGCTGGTCGATGATCTCCACCACGCCAGGCACGGGCCGGCGCAGCTTGCCGTCGTCCACCCAGCGGTTCACGTGGTCGTCGATGGTGGTCAGCTTGAAGCCGGTCACGTCGGCCAGGACCTGGCGGCTGGCGATCTGTGCCTGGGCCCGGAGGTCCACCAGGGCGCCCCAGATGATCTGGCCGGTGTTGCGTTTCTCGTCGGGTGCGGTGCTCATCATTCCCCTTTCGGCCAGCGCGGCGTGGCGTTCTTGGTCGCTGCGACGTGGGCCGCGAACTCGCTGATTGCCTCACGGTGCTCCGGCCGTGTCTCGGGGCCCGTGGCCTTGTAGCGACGGGAATAGGCTGCCTCGCATGCCCGGCACTTGCCGCAGCGGCCGTCCTTCATGCGCCGCGCCGCACGGTAGTCTTCGGCGGGCTTCTCTTGCTTGCAGCTGATGCAGGTTTTCATCATCAATCCCCCTTTCCTTGCAATGCCCGTAGCCGGGCGTGTTCTGCCTTGATCTCTCGGTGCGCCTCTGCTGCGCCTTCGGCTCCAAATGCGGCCGCCAGTTCCGCCCGGTAGGCGCCGGTGAGGGCGCCGGCCTGGTGCGATGCCCAGAACTGCGGCCCGGTGGCCAGGGCCCGCACCTTGCACCCGCGGCAGTTGGCGTGGTACAGCGGGCTGTGGGGGCGGGTCTGGGCGGCCTGGCAGGAGGTGCAGGTGCTGCTCAGATCAACCTCCGCAGCGTTTCCATCTGGCGCGTGGACCACAACGCTGCACGGTCTGCAATGCCGTGGCGGTCCATGGCGATCAGGGCGTCCATCACGTCGGCGGCGTTCAGGGCGATCTGCAGCTCGGCGCCGCTGAGCCCTGCCCGGCCGGTCTTGCGGTACCGCGCGCAGACTGCCGGGTAGGTGTCCAACTGGCGCACCAGAGCGGCCTCGGCCTCGGGCGTGAACTGCTCGCCGTCCTCGTGCAGGAGCCGCATCATCTGGCTGTATGTGAAGCCTGTTTCCATCCAGTCCCAGAGGGATTCCCGGTCGGCTGTGCCGTCAGCGAAGCGGCTCACCAGATCGCGGTGCACGATCTGGCAGTCCCGCAGCTGCGCACCAACGACTTTGGGCCGCCAGAACTTCGGCAGGTTGGACGTGTTCACCGGCTGGCGCTGGGCCATGTGGAAGCGGATCATGCTGCTGCCCTCGCCTGTTCCTCTGGCAGTCGCCAGGTGGTGTGCACATCTGGGCGCACGGCGCGCGCGGCAGCCAGCAGCGCCGGGTCGGGCTTGTGCCGCCATGGCGATGGTGTTGGGGGTTGCGGAGGCGCTGGCGTCCCGTGGAGCGCCATGTGCCCCAGGCCGCGTAGCTTCTCGTTGCGGGCCTCGATGTACTGGGCGAACCGCTCGCGCCAGTCCGGCACCACGGAGTAGATCGCCGGGCGGACGGTTGTGTCGATAGCCATGACCCCGATGGGCATCAGCCGCTTGATCCAGTCGCCCACGCCCTGCGTGGTCTTTCCCCAGGCGGTGGCTAGGCCGCGCCGGCTCGCGCCGCCCATGTCCTCCAGTCGTTCCAGGGCGGCGAAGCGGTTGGCGTCGCCGGTGTAGCGGATTGGGCTCTTGCTCACGGTGCTTCTCCTGTCGGTGTTGCGTTCAGCCGCTCCAGGGCCCATTGCGCGGCGGCGCGGTCCTTGGGTGCGCTGCGGGTGTCGAATGCGATGGCGCGCCAGGCTCGGACCTGCGCCAGGTGCGCGGTCATGAATGCCATCTCGCGCTGGGCGGCGCTGCCCTTGCCCTGGTCGAGCCAGCGGTGATGCTCGTCGCCCAGCCAAGCGCTGTAAAAATCGTCTGCCTTGCGGGACATGCCTTTGCCATGGCAGCCCAAGTTGGAATGCGCGGCCACGGTGCTGCCGGGCGTGCACAGGGCAACCCCATGCTCTTGGCACAGAAGGCAGGGCTTGCCCTTGGCCATGGCCAGGAGGTGGGGATTGCGGTGGGCCTCGGTCTTGGGGGCCGGCACCGGCCGGGCAGTCACCGCCCTCGGCGCGCGGAACTCGCCGGGCACTGCGGTGGGCGTGGCGCGCACGCGGTCAGGGTCGCGGTCCACGTGGCGGGGCGCGCGGGAGCGGAAGCCAGTGCGCTTCATGGCAACACCTCCAGGCGCGACACGTGCCAGGTCATCGCGTCGTACCACTTGAGGCTGCGACTGAAGGCTGCCCAGCCCTTGCCCATGTGTAGATGGGTGTTCTTGACGGAACGATCTTCCACGCACATGGCGTACTGGTGGGCGATCATGGCCTTGAAAGCGCCCCTCTTCGTCGCGTGCAGGCTCACCAGGCGCGGCGCCGACTCGTGATAGCAGTCGTTGTGAAAGAAGCCGTAGACGTTCATGCCCGGCTCCCCTCTTCCCGGTCAGCAAGCACGCTCTCCAGCATGGCGGCGCGGCCTCCGGCATCCAGGTGCGGCCACAGGAACCGCTGCGCGTGCGGCGTGTGCAGGAACGCCACCATGGCCTCGTGCACCTCCCGCATTTCATCGTCGCTGCAGGCGTCGTAGCTGGTGCTGCGCGGCGTGGCCACGATGCCGCCCTTCTTGCAGGGGTGCCACTCCACCCAGCCGGCGCCCGTTTTCAGCCAGTCCCGCATGGCGGTCTGGGAGATCCAGCGCTCCTGGTGGTCGAACAGGCGCTGCTCCAGCGCCATGTGGCGGCGGTGGAACGGCGCGGAGCGCTGTACCACGCTGTCCAACTGGAACACCTCGCCCGGCTCGGCCTGCAACAGGCGGTTGATGAAGCGGCGCCACCGGCTGTTGTGGGTGCTGTCCAGGCCGCCCACGGCGTCGAGCATGACGTGGCGCACGGTGGCGCGCTGCGGCTCGGGCAGCAGGGCCAGGGATGCGCGCTTGGTGATGAGGATGGGGCTGGCCTTGGTCATGTGGACACTTCCGCTGTTGTGCGCTGGGCATGGCCAGCCTCCAGAATCTCCAGGCCCAGACCCACGGCGATCTGGTGCTCCAGGCACGCGCCGCGCGACTTCGACCAGCCCTGCAGCAGGTGGATGGCGTCGCAGGTCACCAGGCGGGCAATGTCCTTGCGCATGCAGTCCTGCCAGCCGGCCGTGGGGTCGGCGTTGATCTCGGCCGGGTTCTCGACGTGGTGGCCAGCAGAGCGCAGCACGGCCGCCGCGGCGTGGAAGGCTGGAAAGTTCAGTTCGGGCAGCCCTGTCATGGGCCCGGCGACGTAGATGCGCTTCTGCATGGCTGGCGGCGTCCTCAGTCTTCGGTACTGGCGTCGAAAAGCGGGCGGGTGTCCGGCTCGCCGGCCAGCTCCGCATCGGGGATGGCCAGCAGCTCGTCCAGCGATTCGATTACCACGGTGACGAAGCCGCCGGCCATGTCTGCCAGGGCGTGAGTCTCGGGGCCGCTCACCAGCTTCAGCGTGGCCTTGATGTCGCTCGGTCCCTTGAACTGCACGGAGTCGACCTCGGCCCGGAATGTGACGCGGCCATTCGCGGAGATGATGCGAACGGCGGTCTTGATCTCTTCCTTGAGGTCGTCATGCAAGCCAGACAGCAGGCGGCCCTGCTCCTGCTCGCTCAGCTTGTTGAAGGGTTCCACCAGGTTGGCGAAGCGGCGCTTGCACACCCGCATCAGGTTGCCCAGCATGAAAGCTTCTGCATGGCCCGCAGTGCCCCACTCTGGGTCCTCAGACACCAGGGTTTGAGGGTCGGCAGCTTCGGTGCCTTGTTGCAGCGCGGCGGTAGTGTTGTCGGTCATCTATCTCTCCAGGGTGTGGTTGGGTTCCGCGCTCACGGCGCGCGGCTTGGCCGGCTCACAGTGAGCGGATGCAGACCTCGACGCCGGGCGTCGCGGAGTAGCGCTTGCGCTTGTTGACGCTGACCACCTGGACGTCGTCCTTCCAGGTGATGCCGTTCAGGCCGTCGAAGATCGCCTTCTCGACGTTGTCGATGTCGGGTTTCGTGGTGGGCCGTACGTTGCCTGCCAGGGCCTGGTCGCGTTTGCGCTGCGACCAGCTGGCGGGGATCGGCACGCAGATATCGAGATCCACGTGCACGGCGTCCAGCACCAGGACTCGGCCTTCCATGGCCCGGTGCCCGGCCAGCTTCACAAGGCTTTCGTAGCTGGCGGTCTTTTCCGGGGTGTAGAGCTGGGCGAAGCGGCCACGGGTGGCAACGCGGGGCCTGCCTTTGCCTACAGGGTTGCCGGGCACAACGAAATGGATGGCGGCGCGGGTGGGCGGTACCACTGGCGCGGGGAGGCTGGCGAGCTCAAGCATGGGCACCTCCGAAAGCGGTGGCGCGCGCTGGCGCCGTCAGGCGGTACCGGCACCGGAAGTGCTTGGGACCGCCCGGCATCTGCAGCTCGCCGGCTCTTTTCAGTTCCGCGATAGCCTGCAGTACGTGCAGCCGGTGGCCGCCCATCACCTCGAAGATCTCATCGGGGTACAGCGGCTCAACGGCCAGCAACTTGCGAAGGGCTGGGGCGCGGCTCATACACCGGACTCCTTGCGGGCGCGCAACCGATAGCTCTCGCCCTCGAAGGTCACGATCCGGCCGGTTTCAGTCAGGCGGTCGTACACCCGCTCGCCCAGTACCTCGCGCAGGCCTGCGGGGTCTTCCGCCTTCTCGCGCTTGAGCTTCAGGTTGGCCAACAGGATCGTGGGCATCATGTCCCGGTAGCGGCGGTCCAGCACCTCGAACAGGATGTTCTGCTCGCTGTCGGTGCCGTACTGCACCCCGACCTCATCGATGACCAACAGCGGAACCTCCGCCAGCATGGCCAGCACCTGTCCTTCGGAGCGCTCGGCGTCCTTGCGCCACGTGTTGCGCACGGAGCGGATCAACCCGGAGCAGGTGATGTACAGGCCGCAGTGCTTCGGCATGATCGCCTGCAGGATGGCGGCCGCCAGATGGCTTTTGCCGGTGCCCGGGGCGCCCAGCAGGATCAACGACTCGCCGCGGCGTCGGCGCTCATCGAAGTCCAGCGCGAAATCGGCGGCCACCTTGAGGGCGCGTACCTGTTCGGGCGTCTCGGCATTGAAGCTGGCCAGCGTCCGGCCGGCGAAGCGCGCGGGGATGGCCGCCTCGTTCAGCATGGCCTCCAGGCGCTGGCGGGCCATGGCTGCGGCCTTCTCTGCCTCGGCCTGGCGCTCGGCGGACAGGCGGGCCTCTTCGCAGTCGGGGCATGGGGTCCACACCTCCTTTTGCATGCGGCCGATGTTGTAGCGGACGCCGGTGGACGTGTAGGTGCCGTGCAGCTCGCAGGTGCTGACGACTTCGCCCAGGCCCTCGCGGGACGACTTGAGCAGGTTGCCCACGGGCTGAGCCGTGGTGTTTTCAGGCGAATGATCCATCTGCGTTGACTCCCTCGGAGTAGTTCAGGTTTGCCAGGCCGGCATGGCGGCTGGGTTTGGGTTGCGGTGGCGCGGAGCCACCGGGCGGAAGAGCGGCAGCGAGCCACTCCAGCGGCTGCAGCGGCTTGGCCTTGGCGCATTCGCGCAGCTTGTCGATGAGGGCGGAATCGCCGTGGTGCTTGCGCAGGCCACCGAGGAACGACCGGGCTTGCTTCTCCGCTGTGCCGGCGTTGGTGAGCAGCGCCAGCCCGTAGCCAAAAATGATTTCGTTGGGGTCCGTGATGAGCGGCGGCTTGCCGCCCGTTCCGGTAGGAACGGAATTAAGGTCTCCCTGTCCCTGTCCCTGTCCCTCTCTCTTGGAGTCAATGTCACGGTCCAAATCACCCGATGTCACGCGTGACTGCTGCGTGACGTGGATTGACGGAGTTGCGGGACAACCTGCAGCAATCCATGCGTCAAAGGACGGGGTGTCACGCTTGTCATTGGGGTTGCGTTCGTTGTGCTTTCGGACGGCTGCGCCGAATGTGCGGTGCCGCTGGTGCAGCTTGCTGTCCCATGCGGCCAGCACCTGCTCGGCCACCACCGGGTGGTACAGACGCTCGTCGCTGCACTTCACCCAGCCGCGCATCGCCCCGCCCTTGTGCTTGCGGAACGTCTTGATGTCACGGCCCAGGCCCAACAACTTCGCCAGCACCACATCGTTGTCAGGAAGACTGCCAGCCGGCAACTGGTGCCAAGACGCCGACCACAGAAGAACTGCGTACCAGCAGGCTTCCGGATCTTCTTCCGCTGCCAGGTCGCTGTCGCGCAACCGCGCAACATGCAAAGGCATGAACGGAAAGTCCTGCAGGTCGCAGTTGCCCGGGGTCATGGGGGCAACGCTGGCTTCGGTCATGCAGCCCCCGTTTCCGTTGCTTCTGCTGCCTCAATGGACAACTTCACGAGGGCCGCAGAGCCCTTCCTGGTGCGGGCAAATCGAAGGTGGATGCCACGCTTCTCGATGAAGCCCTTGGTGATCAGGAAGTTGACGTGCGTATCAGCCGCGTTCGGGCTGCGCCAGCCGAAATGCGCGGCGATGTCCGTGCGGGTCGGCAGTCGGTCTTCCTCAATGAAGAAGCGACGCATGAAGGCCAGCACGGCCCACTGGCGATGCGTGGGGGCGCGCGCGGCCCGGGTGGCGGTGGAGACGGATGTGTGCATTACGCTGCCTCCGCAAACAGGTCCACGGTCTTGCGCTTCACGGCCGCCACGTTCGCCACCATCTGGCGGTAGTAGCTGTCCTTGAGCTCCACGGCCACGGCGCGGCGTCCCATCTCCAGGGCCACGTATGGCTCGCTGCCGATGCCACCAAAGGGCGTCAGCACGATATCGCCGGGGTTCGTCCACAGCATCACGCCGCGGCGGATCACCTCCAGCTGCAGCGGGCAGATGTGGCGCTCGTCGTCGTGATCGCGCGCGGATCGGAACTGCAGGGTGTCCGAGGGGTTGATATCCATCCATACCGGGCTGGCGATCTGCTGCCACAGCGACACGGGGAATTCCTCGGCGGTGTGGGTGACGTGCTCGGATTCACCTGGTGCACGCACGGTGATGAGGTAGTCGGGGATGCCCATGCGGGTCATTTCCGAGCGCTCGCGGATGCTCTTGTGCAGCAGGCCCAGGGCCTTGGTGCGCGTCATGGCCGTGACGGGGTCCTTCCAGATCGTGGCTTTGGCGTGGAAGATGAAGCCATGGCGCTGGAAGGCGCGCAGCAGATCTCCGGGGAAGTCTTTGAGGCCGATCACGCCGTCCCGCTCCTTGCTGCTGGGCATGTCCATGCAGTGGAACGAGACGTTGCGGCCGGGCTTCATCACGCGGCGCAGCTCGGCGATCAGGTAGTCGAAATGCTCGAAGAACTCGGCGTCGTTGCGCACGTTGCCCATGTCGCGCGGGCTGTTCGAGTAGGTGTACAGGCTGGCGAATGGCGGGGAGAAGATGGAGTAGCCCACCGATGCGTCGGGCAGCCCGCGCAGCACCTCCACGCAATCGCCGTGGTACAGGGCGTAGTCGTCGGTGACGACCTGGTCGATGCAGTTCATGCGGCCTCCAGGAATGCCGGCACGGTGACGCGCTGGCTGTTGTTGTGGGAGTTGGTCTCGCGCGTGGTGCCGATCACCTCGGCCATCACGGCGGACTGGGTTTCAGCGCTCAGGGCGTCGGCCATGGCTCCGGCCTCGCGCTCCTTGCGCTTGAGGTTGGCCACCACGGCGCCCTCGGCCTTGCTGGCGAAGATGTGCACATGCACGTCACGGCTCTGGCCGAAGCGCCAGCAGCGGCGCACGGCCTGGTAATAGGCTTCGTAGCTGTCGGTGACGCCCACGAAGGCCATGCGCGCGGCGTGTTGCCAGTTCAGGCCCCAGCCGGCAATGGATGGCTTCGTGACCAGCACGCGGGTGCGGCCTTCGGCGAAGTCGGCCAGGCGCTTTTCCTTCACGTCGGTGCTGTCGGCGCCAGCGATCTGCACGGCGCCGTTGATGGCCGCCGTCAGGGCGTCGCCTTCGGAGTTCAGGTCACACCACACCACCCATGGCTCGGCCGCATCGGCGTTCACCAAGGCGGCGCAGGCGCTGACCCGTTCCTCGATGGATGCGCGGCGGGCGTCTCGGCGCTCGCTCAGGCTCTGCGCCTCTGCCGCGAACAGCATGCCGTTCAAGGGCAGTTCGTAGGCAACGTGGTGCTCCTGCAGGTGCAGGGCCGGCAGGTTGTAAGCGCCGTCGTCAAAGCCCAGGTTCGAGGGTTTGCGGATCATTGCGCCCCAGGTGGCCACCCAGCGCCAGAAGATCTCCTTGGCGTGGCCCTTGAGGCGCCACACGCTGGTGTCGCCGCCGTCGTGAGTGAAGAACTCGGCCAGCATTTCGGCGCGAGTGCAGACGCCCAGGAACTCGGCATGCGTGCCCAGTTCGGTCCAGTCGTTCGGGGCCGGCGTGGCCGTGCCCGGCAGCTTGAAAGGGGTGTGCTCGTATGCGGCGGTCAGCGCCTGGAACGTGCGGGTGTCGTGGTGCTTGATGCAGCCGGACTCGTCCAGCGCCACGCCGCCAAAGATCGAACTGTCGAATTTGTGCAGGCGCTCGTAGTTTGCGATGTTGATGCCGGGCGTGACGTCGGAGGCTTCGCGGCAGACCGTGGCGGTGATGCCCATCTTGGCCGCCTCGGCCGCAAGTTGCGATGCCACAGCCAGCGGCGTGTGGATCATCACAGGCATGCCGGTGTACTTGTTGACCACGTCCGACCACACCAGCTCCATGCGCATCTTGCCCAGGCCGGTGTCCGCGAAGATGGCGGCGCGCCCGCGGCGCAGGGCCCAGCGGGTCAGCGCAGCCTGGTGGGGGAACAGGGACTCGGGCAGCACCAGGTCGCCGGTCACGCCCGTGGGCGGCACCGTGCTCAGCTTCGTTGCCACGAAGTCGTCGTAAGCACCCATCACGCCACCTCAGCCTGCAGCGCCGCACGATAGAACCCGTCGAACTGCTCCCGCAGCGTCGAGTCGTGCGCCAGGTGGGCGTGCGCTTCTTCCAGCGGAACGCCCTGCTCTGCTGCCTCGCGCGCCTGCTGCTGCAGCACGGCGGTGGTCAGGGGGAATATGGTGGTGGCCATCAGTCGGCTCCTAGTGCAATGCGGCGGCGCTTGTTGCGGTTCGCCGCGCTCTCCACCTGGCCTTCGATGTGGTGGAGCTGGTTGGTGGTGCGTGGGGCCAGGCCCACGGTGGGGCGGCCGTTGCGGTCCAGGGCCATCCGCTCGGGCATCACCGTCATGGGGACGCCATGGCCGGCCTTCTTGCGTGCAGGCTTGGCGGGGATGTCGAGGTCTGGGCCGCGTGGCTTCACGGACTCGAATGCGTTCTGCGCGCTCATGCCGAAGCCTTCAGCGATGCCATCGCAGTGGACAGTTCTTCGGCCAAGCGCTCCACCTTCGACAGCACGCGGGCTTTGCGGGCATCAGGGCTGTCCATGAACTTGGCGGCCAGGTACTCGATGACGGCCGGCGCATCACCGGTCGATTCAAGGAAGGCCTCCATGTCGTCCAGGTTGAAGCGCTGGGTGTCGCCGTCGGACGGATTCAGCTTGCGGCTCAGGGTGGACGGGCTCATGTCCATGTCGGCCGCGATCACCTTGGCCGGCTTGTTCAGCAGCGGCGTGCGGTGCGCGATGTAGGCCCGCAGCGTGGGGAAACGCTCGGGCAACGAGGGCTCAAAACTGAGCGTGAGCTGGGAGGGCGCAATAGATGGCATGTCGTGTTGCGGTCTGTTGCCGTCTCAAAAAAGGGCAAAAAAAGGAGACTGCTTTCCATGGCTGAAAAACACATCACCGAGAGAAAAGCGCTCCCGACCGGAGCCGGGAGCAAAGGCCGCGCTGGCTGTAACAGCGCGGCAGGAGAACTGGGAAAAGAAGCCCCTGGCGGTGAGGCCAGGGGCAAAGCCCGCGCCGCTCTTGGGAGCGCGGTAGGAAGTGCTGTTGATGTGTCCGCTCTGGACTGGGACGGCTGGCTGGCCGATAAGGCTCTGCAGCGCGCCGCCTGGCGGGCACGGGGTGGGTGAGCGATGAAAGGCGCCCGCCCTCTTCCGGCACAAAATGGAAGCTCCTACACAACCATTGCCGGAAGGGGCAGACATGCAGTTCAAAGGATTGGACATAGCAGGGGAAATCGTTCAGACGGAGGTCAAACACATCGACGCGGGAGATCCGCCGACTCGGTTTCTGGCTCTTCGGTTGACGACAGAGGACCAGAAGGGGATTCAGACGCAGGGGGAGTGGATGGTTCTTGCGACTCCGCTGGGCCAGCAATTCGTTGCAGGGTTGCGAACCAGCTTGGAGTCCCCTTCGCAATCCGCGACTTGGACCACGAAGGTCCACTGAGGGGCGCTGCGCTCAGCGCGAGCAAGGCCGGGGTGGGTGAGGTGGGCATGTCAGGCCGCCTCAACGAAAGGCGCGCGGCTCAGGACGACCGCGATAGCCCTGACCTCTTCACATGTCAGGGCCATCGTTTGATAGCCGAGGTTCAGCAGGGCGCCGCCGTCTGCCAACCACGTGACGGAGACTGTTTGCTCCGTGCCGGCCATCTCCACAAGGCGCAAACCAAGGCTGTAGGCAGGATCCGAGGTCTCACCCCTCGCCAGCGAACTGATGTTCTGCTGGGTCACACCACACAGCGAGGCGATCTGCGTCTGGGTCAAGCCGCGTGCCATGACTCGGCTGATCACGAGGGGCCAATTGGTTTGGGACTTCGCCACGGCTCAGCCCCCCGCCTTCGGCTCGGCCGCGTGGCAGAACAGGCATTCGCGGCCGCGACCAATGCCGATAAAGTCCCGGCTCTTCGCGTAAACGTGCCCGATCCCGCCGCACTGGCGTTGGATATCGTCGCGCTTGGCGTCCAGCTCCGCCTTGGCAGCGTTGTAGGTGGCGAGGTACTGCGGAGACAGGCGCTCGATGGCATCAACGATCTCTTGGTGAGTCGTTGCCACTGGCGCGACTTCCGCCTGTTCGGTGACGCCGAAGGCCGCAGCCTCCATGTTCTGCAGCAGTTCGCGCATCGCCACGACTTGCTCAGTCATCGCGACGATCCGCTCGCTTTGCTGCCCGAGGTGGTCCAGTGCCGACTTCAGCATGGACTCGACGGTGATCCTTGGGGTGCCGTAGAGGTTTGTCATGGCTCAGCCCTCTGCCTTGGCTGGCTCAGCGGCGGCTGGCGTGCGGTCCTGAACGAGCGACTCCAAGGGCACTTCTCCCTTGGTGTAGTCGCGGATCGCCAGCATGTACTTAGGCGGGACACCGTCGTCAGCCATCTGGCTGATGCGGCCCAGCGTAAGTTTGAGATGGGCGGCCAGGGAGGTGGCGCGCCCCCGTTCTGCCGAAAGCCAAGTTTTGAGGTCCATGCCTCTACTTTAGATCATTCTAAAGATAAAGGTCAAGATATTTCTAAAGTCACATTCTTTACCATGCTCTAAACATGGACGAGATGACACTGCACAGGAAGCGCCGCTTGCGCGCGCTGATCGAGGCTGCCCCGTACAACGGCAGTCAGCTTGCCTTCGCCCAGGCCGCCAAACTTAGCGAGGGGCGGGTGTCCCAACTGGTGGAC
Organism: Acidovorax sp. LjRoot66; assembly: GCF_964253305.1. Lineage (NCBI taxonomy): Bacteria > Pseudomonadati > Pseudomonadota > Betaproteobacteria > Burkholderiales > Comamonadaceae > Acidovorax > Acidovorax sp. LjRoot66. Next base: position 3,018,379 of record NZ_CAXUQU020000001.1, on the reverse strand, counting down.
CCAAAACACAGCTTTGGGGAAAGGTCTGCCAGAAACATAGCGAATGAGCTCCGCTTGGACGGGCGGTACTTTGAGCAGGGCTACTCCGCAGATGCCGAATCCATCACCATCCCTCGGCTCGATGTCATCGTGGCGGCCGGCGACGGACGGGTCACTACATCAGAGGAAGTCGTCGAAGGCCTAGCCTTTCGGGCGGACTTCTTGCGCGAGTGTGGGATCTATGCCGCCGAAGACGGCGTCGTCCTGAATGTGCGCGGTGAAAGCATGGGCCTAACCGTGCCAGACGGTGCCGTGCTTCTGGTCAACAAAAAGGGGCGCGAGCCGCTGAAGAAGAAAGTCTTCGTGTTTCTCAGCGGCGAAGGCCCTGTGGTTAAGCGTGTGCTGTATGAGGGTGGGCGTTGGATGGCCAGGTCTGACAATGAGGACAAGTCCACTTACCCCGATTTCCCATTTGACGATGGCCATGCGCTAATAGGGCGAGCGGTTTGGATGGGCGCAAAGCTTTAGGAAAAAGAAACCACAACAATCATTGGGAGGGAGCATGGCGCCAAACATTGAAGACGCTGAAGTTCGCGAAATAATTCAGGACTCGAATGCCAAGCACGTCAGTTATGAAACTGCAATCGGAAAACGCTCGACTGCGTACTACTCCGAAATTTTCCGGCTTTTCGACGAAAACCCTTCCTTTATAAACACCTCGTTCAACTGGGCGGCATTTTTCTTTAGCGCCTACTGGGCTTTTTATCGAAAGCTTTACGGCCCGGCATGCCTAGGACTGGCGGTTCTGATCCTCGTGCCAAGCGCGTTCGGCGAGGGAACTTTGCCCATCACCTATCTGGTGGTCATGATCGTGTTCGGTGTACTTGGCAACTCGCTGTACCACCGCAAGGTAAAGCGGCTCCTGTCCTTGGCACGGATCCGGCATCGGTCGGAAGAGTCGCAAGAGTTGATGGTGCGCCTGAAAGGCGGGGTGAACATGTGGGTGCCTGTGTCGCTCACTAGCATCATTGGGATTGGTGTAGTAGCGGCTGTCGTCTTGCCAATGTATGAGGCTCAGCAGAAGCAAAGGACCGCGTTTGTTAGCACGCCGCCGGCACCCGCACCGAAGGTTATCAGCGCGCCCAGCAACGAACCGAAAACGGTTCCCGGCGCCACGACAAACGATCTTGGTAGTGTTTACTATCAGCGCGTTGACCGTATTAAAAAAGCTGCTCTGTCAAAGGCAATACCAATTACGAACGGGGCAATTGCCACGACAGCAAGACCTGGGGAGTCTTACTGGCTCCCCAATGAAGTAGCAGCCTTGGAGCGGAATCAGACCTGGTGGATGGAGGAGGGATTTACATACATCCACATAAACAATATTTCCAGCAAAAAGATATCCACACTGTCATTCCGGTACTCCGTTGGAAGGTGCGGGAATGGTGCTGCCGAAGACGAGTACACGGTCCAGTTTCAGCACTTCATTTCACCTGGTCACGAAGGCGTTGTGGAGATAAGCGGATCTTTGGCAACACCGGGCTGTCTGACTATTTTCCAAGCTTGGGGATAGTACGAAGTACCTCCCTCTACTCTCGATTTCGGTCGCGCTGCTACTGGCAACAGGAGCAGAAGCCCGCATCCCGCGCGACCGTGCCCAGGTGCGCGCCTTCCGCGCCGAGAACCCCTGCCCTGCCACCGGCTTGGTGCGCGGCCCGTGCGCTGGCTGGCATGTGGACCACATTCGCGCCCTATGCGACGGGGGCGCGGACCACCCGACGAACATGCAATGGATCACGAAAGAGGACCACCGGTTTAAGACCCTGGTGGATGTGAAGGAGTGCCGGCGCGCCCGGCGGCAGGCAGTGCGACCACGCTCAGCACTGCACCTGAATCCAGAGCCATTGACTGGACCGCAGGCGGATTGAACCCTGGCGACTCCATCAGGCGCAGATAGAACCGCAGTGCCTCTGCGATCACTGGCGCGAGAGGTTCGTCAGATAGGGTCGGGTGGCTCAAGTGGAACAGCACCGTGCGCCCCTCTGCCCTGGCGAAGCCATCTCTTTGGTACAGGTGATTCCCGTTGCCGTCGAACCCAGGCGGCGCAGGCACGGGTGCGACCACCGCTGCAGCCTGCATTGCCCCGTAGATCGCAGCCCTGGAAGGAAGCGACGATGCGGCAAGAACCTGTGCATCGCGCACGTTGAGCAGCCGCTGCCCTACTTGCGCATGGATCAGTGGAAGGGCCTGGTTGTACACGGTGGTTCCCTCGGGAAACCCCGAGCAAGTCCCGTCCAGTGCCAACGTCCAGACCTGACCATCAGGGCCCCGCAGCTCAAACAGCACCTGGTCGATCTGCGGAGAAGATCGTTCGGCGCGTACCTGTGCGATAGCCGCTTCCAACTCGTGATCGGGCTTGCCCCCATCGCCGAGAGGCAGGCCCAGGTCCTCCGACAGCCCCACCAGCATCTCGGCGCGCGCACGCAGCGCCTCAGGGGTTCGTTCAGGGTTCAGTGATTCCGACATAGAGACCTTTCCAGCCACCCACGGGTGGTTTTTTGTTGCCCGCCCAGGTCGGGCGTACAAAAAGTGTAGCCGAAACTTTAGAATTTTCTTGACTTGTCACTTTAGAATGATCTAAAGTACTCCAACGCCGCAAACGCGGTAACCAGTTGGAGAGATCAAGATGAACGAGACGATGGGATACGCACTGGCCGCCGTGATTGGCCTGTCTTCCATGGTGGCCACCGGTGCCATGTTCTTCGCCCCGATGGGCATTGCGCTGGGCCTGATGACCGTCGAAGGCTCTCTGGCCACGGTTCTCGGTGGCTTCGGTATCGCGGCAGCTGCAGGTCTGGTGCTGAGCCGGGTGGAGGTCTGAGCCATGTCAACCCACGCTGCAATCCCAGCTGCCTACGCGGCGCCCCGCCCTGTAAAGGGCGAGCACGAAATCACGCTCTACCCCGAGTGGTCCGACGACGAGCCAGTGGTGTGCCACTTCGAGCACATCCCGGGCGAAGAGCAGACCCGCGACTACCCCGGCTGCCCCGAGGAAATCAACCTCACGTGCGCCTATGTGCGCGGGTGGGACTGCTACCGCCTGCTGGATGACAAGCAGATCGCTGACCTTGAGCAGCGCATTGCCGAAGAACCGCGCGAACCCGAGTTCGACGACATCGACCGCCCCGAACTGGAGTACCTGCCATGAACGATGAGCTGTTCACGAAGCTGGAAATTCCAGCCGGCAAGGTGATCGCCGAATGCCCTTGCTGCTCTTCGGATGGCGAGCTGTACCAGTTCCAGAAGGACAAGGACGGCCCGGCCTCGAAGGTGGTGATGTGCGCCAACGGGACCGCCTTCGGCCCGCAGATCGGCGTCGCCAACGAGGGATGCCCGCTCTACATGCCCGGCGATGACCACTATCGCGCAACGATCCGCGAGGCCATCGCCTATTGGAACGACTACAGCAAGGAGCTGCAGGCCATCAGGCGCAAGAACTCTTGGGCTCGCCATTCTGCACTCCGCGCCCAGGAAGGCGGTGCAGCATGAGCGCCGCCCACACTCCAGGCCCATGGGTTGCCGATGGTGTCCGCGTTGATGCCGAGAACGGCAACGTGCAGCGCATCGCGGTCTGCCACTTCGCAGAGGTGGGGAGCAACTGGGCCGGGACTGACTTCTCGCAGCGCCAAGCCGCCAATGCCCGGCTGATCTCTGCCGCGCCCGAGCTGCTGGATCTGGCTAAGCGCTGGGATGCCCTTGATTCGGGCGCTTGGCATGCCGACCGCCATGAAGCCGAGAGGCGGGAGCTGATAGCCGACACGCGCGCCCTCATAGCCAAGGCCACCGGGGGCGCCGCATGAGCCGCCTCGTCCAAGACCTCGCAGCAGCCCAGCGCGCGAGCACTGCGGCACAGGCTGCGGCCAAGGCCGAGAGCGATGCCTACACGCGCGGCACCTGGTCCCTTGGACCTACCAAATCTCGCAGCGCCTGGATCGTGAGCACCGAGCTAGTCGTCGGCGGCGTGCGCGGGACGGATGACGTCGGTTACTACGGCGGCCACCTGATCGCCGAAACAGTCACGGCCGCCAACGCGCGCCGCATCGTGGCCTGCGTGAACGCCTGCGCCGGCATCCCCACTGCTGCACTTGAGCTGTGCGGCACATGCATTGATACCCCCGAACAAGGAGATGCCCATGGCTGACCGAAAGAAGAACTGGAGCGTGGCCGATGCGGCCCGGAGCATCCACGGCCTGATGGTCTGCTCCTGCTGCAGCAAGCCCATTTCTGAAGGTCTGTACCGGGTCCGCGATGCGGGCGACCGGTTCATCACCCACCACCAGCAATGCACGCGGGACTGGGCTGGCTGGAAAGGCGTGAGCACCCAGACCCCCGACGAGTTCGACGACATCAACTACACGGAGATCGGCGATGGCTCAAGCAACGACTAGCCCCAACCTGAGCACCGCCGTGTGCGTCATCGCAATCCTGAGCGCGTTCCTGTGGGTCCAGCACGACGATGCGCGGGCCAAGAAGGAAGACGCCGCGCGCCGCCCCGCTGCCCAGGAACGCCGCGCCACGGGTGCTGAGCGTGCCTGCGGGCCCAACGCGGAGCCCGTGTGGGTTGACTCGACCACGGTGCAGTGCCTGCGCCGGGTGGATTCCGCCACTGTGGCGGGGACCACCCTGTGAAGCGCCCGCTCTCTGGCCGCGCGTGGTTCGAGGCGCAGGGCCGCCGCGCCGCTTCCACAGGCCTGCCGCGCACGCCCCTGTCGCAGATGTGGCGCAACTGGCCGGCCTGGGCGCGCGATGCGTGGTCGCAGGGCTGGGCCGATCAGCAGGGCTTTCGGCCATGACCTACCTCGACCTCTTCCGCCTCGCCTTCCTTGGCCTGGCCACCTCCGCTGCCACCGGCCTGCTGGCCGGGATTCTTTACCCACTGTTCCGTTGAGGACCACCCCATGAGCGCTATCACGCCCCAAGAAAACACCGCCCTGACCGCCCCGCGCGGCATGGGATTCGACCTGTCGCCGCAGACCTTCGAACAGGCGATGAAGTTCAGCCACATGCTGGCCGAATCTGACCTGGTGCCCAAGGACTTCAAGGGCAAACCCGGGAACTGCCTCATCGCAATGCAGTGGGGTTCCGAGCTGGGCCTCAAGCCGCTGCAGGCCCTGTCCAACATCGCAGTCGTGAACGGCCGCGCCGCACTGTGGGGCGACGCTGTGATCGCTCTGGTACGCAGTAGCCCGCTGTGCGAGTACGTGCAGGAGTCGGACGATGGCCACACCGCCACGTGCCGCGCGAAGCGCCGGGGTGAGCCCGAGCAGGTCGTGACGTTCAGCATGGACGACGCCAAGCAGGCCGGGCTGTCGGGCAAGCAAGGGCCCTGGACGCAGTACCCGAAGCGGATGCGCCAGATGCGCGCCCGCGCCTTCGCCCTGCGCGACGTGTTCCCCGACGTGCTGCGCGGCATGCCCGTGGCCGAAGAAGTTCAGGACATGCCCACCGAGCGCCACATGGGCGAGGTAGAGCGCGTGGACCCAGCCCGCACGCAGGGGCCAGCTGCATTCCCTGTCGAGCGCTTCACGAAGAACCTGCCCGAGTGGCGCAAGGCAATTGCCCTGGGCAAAGCAACGGCCGACAGCGTGATTGGCAAGGCCCTGACCATCGGCACCCTTACGCCGGAGCAGGAAGAGGCCGTGCGTGCGCCGTTGACCGATGCCGAGAAGGCCCCGGCGGCCAAACCAGCAGCCGCCCAGCCCGTGGGCCAACAAGTCACGGATGTGCAGCCCAAGGGAGAAGCCCCAGCGGCCGATCGCCAAAAGTTCACCTTCGCGCAGGTGTCGGAGTTCCTGCACAGCGCAACGGACCTGGCGGCACTTGGCGTGGCGGCCGAGTTGATCGGCGCCGTCGATGACCCGCAACACCGTGCCGAGCTTGTTGCCCTGTTCGAAGAACGCCAGTTCGCCTTCGAAGCTGAGTAATTGCATCGGAGATGGCCAAGGACAACGGCCAGTTTCGGCCCTAACGAAAACCACGGAGAAAATCATGACGCCACTTATCGACGCACCACAAGGCAGCAGCGCCTGGCACGCAGCACGAGCAAAGCACTTTTGCGCATCCGAGGCCGCCGCCGCTGTGGGCTTGTCAAAGTACACCACTCGCGACGAGCTCATGCGCCAGAAGGCCACGGGCCTGATTGAGCAAGTCAGCCCCGCAAAACAGCGTCTCTTTGATTCTGGCCACGACGCGGAAGCGAAGGCCCGCCCGATCGCCGAAGGCATCGCAGGAACCGAGTTCTACCCGGTAGTCGCCACGCACGAAGTGGAGGGAATGCAGCTGCTGGCCAGCTTTGACGGCATCGACTTGCTGGACGAGGTGATCTGGGAAAATAAGTTGCTGAACCAGTCTTTGGTACAGCAGGTGCAAGCGGGCGACTTGGAGCCGCACTACTACCTGCAGCTGGAGCACCAGCTTCTGGTCAGCGGTGCCCAGCGCGCGCTCTTCACGACCAGCGACGGTACTCCCGATGGCACGTATTCGCTGTGGTACGAATCGAAGCCCGAGCGCCGCGCGGAACTGATCGCCGGATGGAAGCAGTTCGCAGTCGATCTCGCCGCTTATGTGGCGCCCGACGCCGCCCCGCAGAAGGTGGTGGCCGAATCGGTCACGACGCTGCCCGTGGTGTCCTGCCACGTGTCCGGCGATCTCGCCGTGAAGCACAGCCTGCCAGCCTTCGAGATCGCATGGAAGGACTTCCTGGCAAACAAGCTGGTGCGCGAGCCCGAGACGGACCAGGACTTCGCCAACCTGGAACAGCAGGTCAAGGCCATGGAGGCGGCAGAAGCCCAACTCGACGCCGCCGAGGAATCTGCGCTGTCCGAAACCGAGGTGCTCTCGCAGTTCATCGTGCTGAAGCGCGCCCTGCGGGACATGGTTTGCGAACAGCGCAAGGCTTCGAAGAAGCAACTCTCCGAGAAAAAGGAAAGCATCAAGCTGGCACAGGTGCAACGTGGACAGAAGGCTTTCGCCGAGCACATGGCCAGCCTGAACACGCGCCTGGGCAAGCCGTACATGCCCCAGGTGCCCACCGATTTCCCCGGCGTCATCAAGGGCAAGCGCACCGTGGACAGCCTGCGCGGTGCCGTGAACGACGAACTGGCCCGCGCCAAGATCGCGGCCAACGAGATCGCCGACCGCATCCAGCTGAACCTGAACACACTGCGCGAGCAGGCCACGGCCCATGCCTTCCTGTTCGCCGATGCGCCCACCCTGGTGATGAAGGCCAACGACGACCTGCAGGTGCTGATCAAGTCGCGCATCGGCGAGCACGAGGCCAAGGAGGCCAAGCGCCTGGATGACGAGCGTGCGCGCATCCGCCAGGAAGAGCAAGCCCGCGCCGACAGCGAGGCCCGCGAGAAGCTGCTGCAGGAGGAACGCGACGCACAGGCCGCCATCGCCCAGGCCAAGGCCGCCGAGCAGCTGGCCGCCCCGCTGGCCGACGACCTGAGCACCCTGGCGCGCGAGAAGACCCAGGAAGCCGTGGCCGGTATCGACGCCGGCCAGGCCATCAGCCAGGCACAGCGCGCGGCAGCTGCAGGCCCTGCTGTGGTGCCCCTGCGCGCCGCGCCAGCGCCAACCACCCAGCCCACGCTGAAGTTGGGCGCCATCGCCGAGAGCCTGGGCTTCAACCTGACCGCCGACTTCCTGCGCTCGCTTGGCTTCGAGCCCGCCGGCAAACAAGGCGCCCACGGCGTCTACCACGAGGCTCAGTTCCCCCAAATGCTGGCCGCCCTGGTGCGCCACATCGAGGGCGTGCAGGCCAAGGCCGCCGCCTGATCAATTTACGGGGCGGCGGCAGTGGTCCTTGACTGCCGGTAATCGCGTTTGACGAAGCTGGCGGCAGGCATGTGTACGAGCCAACTCACGCGGGCGACTGCGAGCAGGTGTGGCGCGCGATGGTCAAAGCGGCGCCCAAGTTCACCCCACAAGACCCACCTATCGCGGCACCGAGCCGCCAGGAGCCATAGATGCCCGCAATCACGACTGACCTGCAGCCCAGCATGGAGTTATGCACCGGCGCTGTGGAATCGCTGCACCCCGAAACCAGTGACCGGCTGACCGGCCCTCTGCTGTTCGGCTTCTATCCCGACGAAGCCAGCCCCGAGTTGTGGATTGAACAGGAGGGCAAGCGCGTGCAGTTCTTCGCCGACGCCCTGCCAGCAGTCATCAAGCAACTCAAGCGCGCGGCACTGGCCGCCAAGGAGACGACATGAGCTGTGGATACACAGGACGCCACTTCGGCGCCACCTACCCGGACGCAGCCTGCATCGACGGCGAACTGTGGGACCTCGATTCCTGCGACGAGCCGGGCGGCGCTTTGCACAGTGGCGGCGACATCCCTTGCCCCCGTTGCAACACCCGCGAATACGTGGGCTGTCTCATGGACGGCTACGACGCTTCGGGCAATGCCCGCCAACGCCGCCGCGCACGCCGCACGCTGATGCGCAAGGTACGCACCCGGGCCACCTGCCCCCCTAAGGAGACGACATGACCAATTCAGTAACCCGCGAAGAGTGGGTGGCCGCGTGCGCTGATCGCTACCTGGAACGTTCGGACATTGACGCCGAATCTGCCGCATCTTTCGCCGAAACCTGCGCCGACCAACAGGAAGAAATCGAAGGCCCATACAGCGCTGAGTGGGAATCGCCCAGCGATGCAGCCGACGAGGACATGACCTATTGGGATGCCGAATGACCCGCCAAGGAGACAACATGAGCAACCCTGACCTGAAAAGCATCCTCACCGCAGCGCTGCGCTCTGGCATTGCACACAACAACGGCGCGGGCGGCCAATACCTGCTGTGCGCGACCGAAGCCCAGCTGTGCGCCTTCGCCGCAGCCCTCGCCCCCACTGAGGCCGCTGCAATGGCGGCAACGGTGCCGGCAGCCGAGCCGATGTTCTGGGTGCGCCTGCGCAGCGACGGCGGATATGAAGGCCCGATCCACAACGACGCCATCGAACGCGTGCGCAAGGAATCTGGCGGATGGACGCCTCTCTACCCCGATGTCTCCCCCACTGAGGCGGCGGCGGAACTGGCCGGGTGGCAGTCCATGGAATCAGCGCCTCGCGATGGGACGCATATTTTGGCGTGGCTGCCAGATTCTGAAACGTGTTACGTGGTGTGCTGGGCCGATGCTTCAAACGGCATTCGCAAGGAGCTAGGTAGCACACGGCCTGGGTGGCATCTGGCGTGGGACGGCTATCGATTCGACGCGCCGGCCCCCGACTATTGGCACCCTCTGCCAGACGGCCCAGAACTGGACGCATGGAAGTGCGACCGCTGTCATGGGAAAGGGTGGCACTGGGAGGCTGTAAGCATCAATCATGGCAAGGAAATAGGCGTGGAGAACGTTGACCTAAAGACATCCTGCGATGACTGCGAGGGTGTTGGTTGGTGTGGGCCAGACGCAGACCGTGCCGCCCCCAAGGGAGATAGCAATGGCTGATGCACCCAAACCGAAGCGCCACATGCTGCACATGGAAGTGCCAGGAAAGAACTGCATCGTGGGCTATTGGTCCGATGATGCGCTGGCGCCTGACGGCTACCCACCACTGCCCGCGCCGTATGCGAGGGCCGTTGTTGGTGGTCTGTCGCGCGGCGTAGAGTACCCCGATATTCCAGCCACCTACACGGCCGACCAGATGCGCGCGTTCGTGGACGCTGATCGCGCTGCCAGGGCCACCCCCTCGCCACCAGTAGCAGCACCACCAGCCACGCCCGTGACGCAGAGCGATTGGCAGTGGGTGCCAAAGGCCAGCACGGCAGCCATGCAATGGGCGTTCGACCGGGCGAATGTCCGGTTCGCTGACGGGACGGGGCGCACGCACCCCATGGACCCGGCGTCCGAGTTCAAGGCACGGTATGCGGCGTTGCTTGCTGCCGCCGCGCAGCCCCAGCCCCAACCAGCCCAGCCGCTCACGGATGAACAGGTGGCATACCTGTGCGGCGAGGCGAATCGCGGGTACTGCATCGACCGCGAGGACTACTTCAAGGCCTTCCGTGACGCAGAAGAAGCCCACGGCATCACCGCCCCCAGCACCCCTACCCCACCCGAGGTTGCCCCATGAACACGACACCGACACTGCTGCCCTGCCCGTTTTGCGGCAATTCCAAGAACCTTGCAATCTTGAACGAGAGGCCAGACCACAGCGGTGGCTACTTCATCGCGTGCCACGCATGCGAAGCAAGCACAGGGTTGCGCTTCGCATGCGGTGATGACCCAAAGCCTTTGCTGACCGAGCAATGGAACCGCCGCGCCGCACTCACCCAGGGCGCTGGGGCAGTCGAGCCAGTGGCGTGGATGGACGACGGGCAGACACGTTACGGAGGTACGGGGGATGCCGAACAGCGCGTTGTGACGACTGCCGTGAAGGCGCTATTGCCGCCTGGCCGACGAGCGCACTACATCCACCCTCTCTACGCTGCACCGCCCGCCCAGCAGCTCCAGCAGGCAGTGGCGCGCGCCCTGGAGCCGATCCAGCAGGCCATCCGTGACTACCACTATGCGCTGGACACCCGGCAGCACGGCGGCATGGCGCAGATCAACGCCTTTGACGCCATCTGCGGGCATCTGGATATGGACTGGCAACCGGGCCAGGAAGCCGCCATCCGCTTGAAAGGAACCCATCCATGACCGCAGGGCAAATTCAGATCGGCTGGGCCATCCTCGACCGCGATGCCCGCTACATGTTCTTCCCCATGGACTCCTACAAGGAGGCATGCGGCTACTGCGAGGACGGGGCGCAGCCAGTGCCGGTGCTTGCCGACAAAGCAGTGCTAGACCAACACGAGAAGGACCAAGGACTATGACTGAAACCATCACCATCGTGTACCGCGACATCACACCCGCTGAGGCGGTTGTCCTGGCCGAGCACCCCAAAGCTCGCGCGAGCGCCTGGAGCGACCTCATGCACGAACGAGACGACGCAAAGGCCGCCCTTGCCGCAGCCGAGGCGAGGAATGCCACGCTGACGGACGATGCGGCTCGGTATCGCTTCCTGCGCAACTGGACCCGAGGCGTGCGCTCGGTTGAATTTGGGTGTGCCGACTTCGCGTTTCCGAAGATTCGAGTCGCTGCCGGCGTCAATGTCATGCGCGGGGCCGTCTGCCAACACCTCGACGCCGCCATTGACGCCGAGCTGGCCCGCGCTGCTGCCTCTATCAGCACCAAGGGGGATGGACATGGCTGAAATCATGACCGAGACAGCGCTGGTCTTCGCCAAGCTGAGCGAAGTGGCCATCACCAACGACGACCCAATGCGCCAAACCAAGCGCGAGCTCAAGGCCGCCGCAGAAGCTGCGCTGCGCGAAGGTGTGCGCCAGGCTAACGCGCTGCTGAACTGCATCGAGCAGACGGGCTGGGACTTCGAGCGCGCCACCAAGGAAGGAGATACCCATGCTGACCCCCGCTGAAATTCGCGACATGAACATCGCCGCGCAGGACCAAGCCATCACAGGCGTCCACCCAGCGCTGCACCTCGCCCGCGCAGTCGAGGCCGCCACGCTCGCCACAGTCACCCCTCTGGTGCAGCAGCTGTCGGAATGGAAGGAAGGCGACCGTGTGACCGGCGACTTCCACCACGGCCAGGCCGCGACCATCACCAAGGTGTTCGTCGGCTTCCACTACGAACTGGACGAGCCCCACGACCTGGGCCCGCGTCACGGGACGATCAAGTCCGGCACCGTCTACGACACTTCGGGCTGGCGGAAATTGCCAGTTGCTTCAGATGCTGCCGCCCAGCCAGCGCAGGCAGGGGCGGACAGGGCGGGAGGGTGAGATGGCACTACCCTACGAAAACGCAACCAGCGGCGGCGCAGCGCTGGAGGAAATCCGCAAGGTGCTGACGAAGTTCGGCTGCGCGCGCTTCGGCACCATGACCGACACCGAGGCCGGCGAACTCATCGTGCAGTTCAGCTTTCGCGGCCGGGACGTGACGGCCAAGGCCAGCTATCGGGGCTATGCCGCCGCCTGGATGAAGGAGCACCCCTTCACGCACCGCACGCGCGGCAGCCGGACCGACCACGAAAAGAAGGCGCTTAAGCAGGCCGAAATCAGCGTCTGCAGCGTGCTGCGGGACTGGATCAAAGGCCAGGTAGTCGCCATCGAAACGGGCGTGCTGACGTTCGAAGGCGCATTCCTTGGCCAGATTCTGCTGCCCACCGGCAAGACCGTGCTTGAGCAGATCGACAACCAGGGCCTGCTGCCCGCGCTGGGAGGTCCAAATGGCCAGCCGACGTAGCCGCCAGCGCCGCGACAAGCGCGCACCTGTACCTGACTTTGATGATTTGCCCGACAGCGGGCAGGAAGGAGTGACACGATGACGACGCCAGACCTGCAAGACGACGAGATCGACAGCATCTGCGCTGGCCTGACGCAGAACGCCGCGAAGGTGCGCTACCTGCGCGGCCTGGGCCTGCGTGTGGACCAGCGCCCCAACGGCCGGCCCCTGGTGGCCCGCGCCGAGTGGGAGCGCCACTACGCCGCCCGGCAGCCGCTGGTCGACGCCACGGCACAACCCGCCATGGCGCCCAGCAATGGACCGCGCTGGCGCACTGCGGCGGCGGGGTAAGGGATGGGCCGCAAGAGAGACAGAGCAAGCGGTATGGGCCTTCTGCAGCGCATGGAGGCGCGCCCCTGGGCCGACGGGAAGACCATCACCTACCGCTACCACCCCGTGGGTGCGGCAAAGCCGATCAACCTGGGCACCGACCGGGCCGCCGCTCTGCGCAAGGTGCTGGACATGAACGGCCAGCCGAGCGGGCAGACCGCGGTGGGCACGCTGCGCTGGGTGTGGGACAGGTTCACCAGCGACAGCCCACGCTGGAAGAAGTACAGCCAGGCCACCAGGGACGACTACACCGACGCCTGGAAGCAACTGGGGGAGCGGCTGGGCGACATGCACGTCGGCGAGATCAACACTGCCATCGTGGCCCGGTACGTGCACGTCGAGCGGGCATCGGCGCCCCGGCGCGCGGACATCGAGAAGAGCCTGCTGTCCCGGCTGTTCGGGTACGGGATCATCCTGGGGGTGTGCACTGAGAACGCCACCAACGATGTGGAACCCCACGGTGGCGAGGCGCGCACCAAGGCGGCCAAGCCCGAGGTGCTGGCCAAGTTCCTGACGTGGCTCGAGTCGCAAACGCCACAGATGCGCATCATCGGCATGGCGGCCGAGTACTGCAGCCTGGCCGGAAACCGCCAGGTGGAATTCCTGCCGCTAACCTGGGACATGGTGGACGATGCCGCCAAGGAGGTGCGCACTGTGCGCGCCAAGCAGCGCGGCAAGAAGCGCGGGACCGTGATCGAGGTGGTGGAGGTCACGCCGAAGCTGGCGGCCTTGCTGGGCCGGCTACGCGCGCTCAGGGGCACACGCGGCACCGATTGCGTCTTTGTGTTTCCGACGCGGGACAACAACCAGTATTCGGCCAGGGGGTTCAAGTCGCTGTGGCAGCGGTCCGTTCAGAAGGCCCTGCAGGAGGGCGTGCTGACCAAGGAGGTCCGCTTCACCTTCAACGACCTGCGGGCTTACTACGTCACCGAGCACAAAACCAGCCGTGGCCACCTGCCTGATTTGCACAAAAACAAGGCAACGACCGCCGGCGTTTATGACCGCAATACTGAGGTTCCGCGCGAAGCCTTGTAGTACGAATATTCCCACCGTGGGAATAAAAAGCAAAACGCGCTAGGGCTTTGATAGCACTAGCGCGTTTGTTTATCTGGGGTGGCTGATGGGGCTCGAACCCACGACAACAGGAATCACAATCCTGGACTCTACCAACTGAGCTACAGCCACCGTTTGAGATTCAAATTATAACCCGGGTTTTTACCCTCCGGGCCCAATTTTCAATTTTCTGTCTGGCTGATGGTGAACTCGGAGGGGCGGGTCACCTTGATCTCGGTCTTGAAGCGCTCCTTGAGCATCTCGTAATAGGCCACGCCCTCGGCGGAGCTCCACCACTGCATGAGCTGCATGCGCTCTTGCTGGGCGCGCTGGGCTTCGGGCTTGTCGCGGGGGACGATGCGGTTGACCTTGATCACCGCGTAGCCCTGGCCTGCGCCCAGGTCGACGCTGGTCCAGGCGGGCAGCTTGTCGGCGTTGGCGCGCAGGGCGGCGTCGATCAGGGGGCGCGGGTAGTTCATGGGCGTGTCGCGGGCGATCACGGCGGGGGCCGTGAGGCCGCTGGCGGTGTCGGGCTTGGCGGTGTACTCGGCCAGCTTGGCCTCGCCTTCCTTGCGCGCCAGCTCGGCAGCCTTTTCGGCCACATACAGGGTGCGCACCTTGTCGCGGACCTTGTCCAGCGGCAGGGTTTCGGCCGGGGTGTACGAGACGATGCGGCCAGACGCCATCTGGCTCGGGCCCACTTCGACGGCTTCGGTGTTGCGCTTGTTCTGCACCGAATCCGAGGAGAACAGGGCTTCGAGGAACTTGGCGTTGGCAAACGCGCCGGTGGCGCCGGGCACGGGGGTGCGGGTCACGCCGTTGGCAGTCTGCACCTTGAGCTTGAGCTTCTCGGCCACGGGGGCCAGGCTGTCGGCCTGCTCGTACACGCCGTTGGCAAACGCCTCGGCCACTTCGGCGTACTTGCGCTGGGCCTGCTGGGCCTTGAGCTCCTTCTCCATGGAGGGGCGCAGTTCTTCGAAGGTGGGCTGGCGCGGCGTCTTGATGTCGGTGACCTGGATGATGTGGTAGCCGAAGTCGGACTCCACCACGTCGCTGATGTCACCCTTCTTCAGGGCAAAGGCGGCGTCTTCGAACGGCTTGACCATGGCTTCGCGGGCGAAGAAGTTCAGGTCGCCACCCAGCGCGGCAGAGCCCGTGTCTTCCGACGACTTCTTGGCCACGTCGGCAAACGTGGCGGGCGCCTTGCGCACCTGGGCCAGCAGCTCGGTGGCGCGGGCCTTGGCCTTTTCGCGGTCGGCGGCGGACATGTCCTTCCCTGCCTTGATCAGGATGTGGCTTGCGCGGCGCTCTTCCTTGCCGGCCAGGCGGGCCACGTTTTCCTTGTAGTAGGTGCGCAGGTCGTCTTCGTTGAGCGTGATGCCGTCGCGCACGGAGTCGAGCGTGAGCAGCAGGTACTCGACGTTGGCCGATTCGAGCTGCTTGAACTGGTTGGGGTGGGCCTTGTAATAGGTTTCCAGGTCGGCATCGGTGGGCGACACCTTGGCGGCGAAGTCGGCGGCGTTGAAGCGGGCGACCTGGATCTCGCGGCGCTGGTACAGCGCGTCGAGCGCCTGGCCGGTCTGCGCGTCGGTCACAAAGGCCGAGCCCACCACGCCACCCAGGATCTGGTTGACCGAGAGGTCGTTGCGCACGCGCGCCTCAAAGCCGGCGGGCGTGAGGCCCTGGCTGGCGACGAGGGTGCGGTAGCCTTCGGTGTCCATGGTGCCGTCGGGGCGCTTGAGCGCGGCGATCTGGGGAATCTCGGCCAGGCTGCGGGCCAGGCGGGCGTCGCTGGTCACCATGTGCATCTTCTGCGCGGCGGCGGCCAGCACGCGCTCGCGCACCATGCGCTCCAGCGTGGCGTAGCGCGCTGCGGGCGAGTCGAGCATCTTCGCGTCCATGGTGGGCTGCTGCGCACGGATGCGGTCGCTCTCCGCGCGGTGGGCATTTTCCCAGTCGGACTGGGTGATCTTGTTGCCATCAACGCGGGCGACCACTTCGCTCTTTTCAGAGAAGTACTTGCTGTCGATGCCCACCAACACGAAGGAGGGAATGACCAGCAAGAACAACAAGATCATGACGATCTTGGAGTGCTTGCGGATGGATTCAAACATGATCAAACTTTCAGTGACAAAAAAACAAAAGGCGAACTTGCGTTCGCCTTTTGGTCCGGTGGGGGTGGTGGGTCCTGACGGTCTCGAACCGCCGACCTACTCCGTGTAAAGGAGCCGCTCTACCAACTGAGCTAAGGACCCCACCTAAACGGGTCTTCAGTTCAAGGCGTCTTTCAAAGCCTTGCCTGGACGAAACTTCGGCACTTTAGCAGCTTTGATCTTGATCGTATCGCCCGTACGGGGATTACGGCCGGTGCGGGCAGCGCGCTTGCCCACGGCAAAGGTGCCAAAACCGACGAGCGAAACGGTACCACCCTTTTTCAGGGTCTTCTTGACGGCCTCGATCGTGGATTCCAGGGCACGCGCTGCAGCGGCCTTGGAGATGTCGGCGTTGTTAGCGATGTGCTCGATCAGTTCGGTTTTGTTCACAAGAAGCCTCTCGGGAAAAGCGTTGATGAATGAAGTGTGTCTTGGGGTATCTGGTCTTCACACGTCAGAAGGCTCAACCGAGTGAGGCTGGATGTCTGCAGACGGGGGAATGACTGGCGTACACAGCAGGGGCTGCTGCATCAGATTAAAGCCATCGACTTTCAAGGTGTCAATACAACACGCCGTATTGCAACAGCGTTGGGCTGAATTCTAGTCGTATTTCACGCCCTGGCCGGGCTTGCGGCGCGCTTTTGTCTCAAACGCGCCGTATGCGCGCGATTCCCGATTGACAGCCTTGCCAAGCCTGCGCTTGCAGGCTTTGGGTGCCCCAACACGGGGCACAAAAAGAGCATAGCAGCCATGCCGATGCGCAATTTCAGAGCAAGCTTATACACAAAGAATTGATCGGCCCACAAAACTCAGCGCAGCGGTTCTGGCTAGGCGCTGCGTCGCAGGCAGTACCAGCGGCACGACAAGACGCAGCAACGACGCCAGAAGAGTTTTTTTGGTCGATCTACTTCACACGGGCGCGAATTTCGGGCAACGCCTTCTGCAGGTAGTACACCATGGACCATACCGTGAGCACAGCAGAGGCCCAGATCAGCCAGGTGCCCCACACGCCCGTATCGATCACGCCGAGGATGCGTCCGTCGTACAGCAAAAAGGGGATGGCCACCATCTGCACCGTGGTCTTGACCTTGCCGATCATGTGCACGGCCACGCTCTTGCTGGCCCCGATCTGCGCCATCCACTCGCGCAGGGCCGAGATGGCGATCTCGCGCCCGATGATGATCAGCGCCACGAACACGTCGGCGCGCTGCAGGTGCACCAGCACCAGCAGCGACGCGCACACCAGGAACTTGTCGGCCACCGGGTCGAGGAAGGCGCCGAAGGACGAGGTCTGGTTGAGCTTGCGCGCCAGGTAGCCGTCGAGCCAGTCGGTGGCGGCGAACACCACGAACATCACCGTGGCGATGAGGTTGCGCATGCCGGGGTCGATCGGCGCATAGAACACCCCCACGATCAAAGGTATCGCGACGATGCGCGTCCACGTCATCAGGGTGGGGATAGTCCAGAACATGGCCGCGATTGTGCACCACTGGTGGATAGCCTTCAGGCCTGAACTGACGCTCCGCCTGAACCGCGCACCGCGCTGGCACAAGCCCCCTGCAGCCGATGGCCATGGCGGGGCGCCTGCCAGCGCGGTTGCGGCATGCAGGCGCCAAGATGACGCCCCCTACCTCAGCGCCTTGTAGATTTCCTCGGCCAGGTCGCGCGATATGCCATCCACCGTGATCAGATCCTCCACGCTGGCGCTGGCCACGCCGCGCACGCCGCCAAAGCGCTGCAGCAGGCGGGCGCGCTTCTTGGGGCCCACGCCGGGGATCTCTTCGAGCTGGCCGCCGCCCACGCGCACCTTGGCGCGCGCGGCGCGCATGCCGGTGATGGCAAAGCGGTGGGCCTCGTCGCGGATCTGGGCCACCAGCATCAGTGCAGCCGAGTCCTTGCCCAGGTAGACCTTCTCTCGGCCATCGGCAAACACCAGTTCCTCCAGGCCCACCTTGCGGCCCTCGCCCTTTTCCACGCCGACAATGCGCGTCAGGTCCAGCCCCAGGGCGGTGAACACCTCGCGCGCCACGCCCACCTGGCCCTTGCCGCCGTCGATCAGTACCAAGTCGGGCAGGCGCGCCACGCCCTTGGGCTTGACCGCCCCCTCGGCGTTGGCGGTATCCGGCGGCGGCGCGGCGGCAAAGTCGATGCCACCGGCCTCGCGTGCGGCCTCCACCACCTTGCTGTAGCGGCGCGTGAGCACCTGGCGCATGGCGGCATAGTCGTCGCCGCCGGTGATGCCCTCGATCTTGTAGCGGCGGTACTCGCTGCTCTGCATCTTGTGGTGGTGGAACACCACGCACGAGGCCTGCGTCGATTCGCCCGCCGTGTGCGAGATGTCGAAGCACTCGATGGTGAGCTGGTCCAGGTCCTCGGGCGGCAGGTCCAGCGCCTCCACCAGGGCGCGGGTGCGCGCCTGCTGCGAGCCCTCTTCGGCCAGCAGGCGGGCCAGTTGCAGGTCGGCATTTTTTTGCGCCATGTCCAGCCAGGCGCGGCGCTGCTCGCGCGGCTGGTGGATGGCATTCACACGCACGCCGGTCTGCTCCGACAGGGCCTCCATCAGCGCCTTGTCCACCGGCTCGCTGCACACCAGCACCGGCGGCACGGGCACGCCGATGTAGTGCTGGGCGATGAAGGCTTCAAGCACCAGCGCCTCGACGCGGCGCTTGCGCGCTGGGGAGGCAGGGGCAGTATCGGCGCCGCCCTCCCCTTCGGCTAGCGCTGGCACTGCGGCATCCTCTTCCTCTTCATGGATGGCCGCGGCGTCTTCCACATGCACCGGAAAGTACGGCCGGTCGCCCAGGTGCCGCCCGCCGCGCACCATGGCCAGGTTCACGCAGGCACGGCCGCCCTGCACGCGCACGGCCAGGATGTCCACGTCCTTGTCGTCCGTGGTCTCGATGGACTGCTGGTGCAGCACGCGCGACAGCGCCTGCATCTGGTTGCGCACGTCGGCCGCCTGCTCGAACTCGAGCTTGTCCGAGTGCGCCATCATGCGCACCTCCATGGCTTTTAGCACCTCCTGCGTCTCGCCGCGCAGCAGCGCCTCGGCGTGCTGCACGTCGGCCGCATAGGCCTCGGGCGACACCAGGTCCACGCAGGGGCCCGAGCAGCGCTTGATCTGGAACAACAGACAGGGCCGCGTGCGGTTGGCAAACACCGTGTCCTCGCAGGTGCGCAGGCGAAACACCTTCTGCAGCAGCTGAATCGACTCCTTCACCGCCCAGGCGCTCGGGTACGGCCCGAAGTAGCGGTGCTTCTTGTCCACCGAGCCCCGGTAGTACGCCATGCGCGGAAACACCTGCGAAGGCGAGCCCTGCCCCACTGGCGCCCCCGGTGCGCCGGTGATCTTGAGGTAGGGGTAGCTCTTGTCGTCGCGGAACAGGATGTTGAACTTGGGGTTCTGCGTCTTGATCAGGTTGTTTTCAAGCAGCAGCGCCTCGGCCTCGGAGCGCACCACCGTGGTCTCCATGCGCGCGATCTTGCTCACCATGTGGCCGATGCGCGTGCCGCCATGGTTCTTGGTGAAATAGCTCGACACCCGGCGCTTCAGGTGCCGCGCCTTGCCCACGTAGAGCAGCGCGCCCTGCGCGTCGAAATAGCGGTACACGCCCGGCAGGGGCGGCAGCGCGGCCACCTGGGCCAGCAGTTCTTCGGAATGCACTTCTTCTTCGGACATGGGGGCTATTGTCGCGGCAACGCAGGCAGGGCTTACAGACCACGCGGCCCGGCTGCAGATGGGCAGGGGCCGGGCAGGTAACGGGCAGGTGAGGGGCAGGCGCCATCGCGTGAGCGCAGTTACGGGTGCGGTATTCTCAAGCCAACTGGCACTCTATCCCCCGGATTCTTCATGATCATTCAACCCCGCATACGCGGCTTCATCTGCGTCACGGCGCACCCCCTGGGCTGCGAGGCCAACGTTCGCCAGCAGATCGATTACGTCAAGGCGCGCGGCCCCCTCGGCGGCCCAGGCGGGGCACCCAAGCGCGTGCTGGTGATCGGCGCATCCACCGGCTACGGCCTGGCCGCCCGCATCACCGCTGCCTTTGCGGGCGGCGCGGGCACGCTCGGCGTCTTCTTCGAGCGCCCCGGCACGCCGGACAAGCCAGGCTCCGCCGGCTGGTACAACACCGCCGCCTTCCACCAGCAGGCGGCAGCCGAGGGCCTGTACGCGGCCAGCATCAACGGAGACGGCTTCTCCGACGAGGTCAAGCAGCAGACCATCGAGACCATCCGGCGCGACTGGGGCCAGGTCGACCTGGTGGTCTACAGCCTTGCCGCACCCAGGCGCAAGCACCCCGGCACCGGTGAAGTCTTCAACTCCACGCTCAAGCCCATCGGCCAGGCCATCCAGGTGCGCAGCCTCGACACCGACAGCGCCGTGATCAAGGAGACCTCCCTGCAGCCTGCGACACAGAAGGAAATCGACGACACCGTCGCGGTGATGGGCGGTGAGGACTGGCAGATGTGGATCGACGCCCTGCAGGCCGCTGGCGTGCTGGCCGACGGCGCCAAGACCACCGCCTTCACCTACCTGGGCGAGCAGATCACCCGCGACATCTACTGGAACGGCTCCATCGGCGCCGCCAAGAAAGACCTGGACCGCCGGGTCATCGGCATCCGCAGCCAACTGGCCGCCCACGGCGGCGATGCGCGCGTATCGGTGCTCAAGGCCGTGGTCACCCAGGCCAGCTCCGCCATCCCCATGATGCCGCTGTACCTGTCGCTGCTGTTCAAGGTCATGAAGGCGCAGGGCACCCACGAAGGCTGCATCGAACAGGTCGACGGGCTCTTTCGCGACAGCCTGTATGGCGCGGCGCCCCACCTGGACGAAGAGGGCCGACTCAGGGCCGACGAGAAGGAGCTGGAAGAAAAAGTCCAGACCCCCGTCGGCCAGGCCTGGCACCAGGTGACGACAGAGAACCTGCGCGAGACCACGGATTTCGCAGGCTACCAATCGGAGTTCCTGCGCCTGTTCGGATTCGGGGTCGAAGGCGTCGACTACGGGGCCGATGTGGCGACCGATGTGCAGATACCCGGCGTCGTGAGCGTCTGAACGAAGTCTGGCGCCTGCCAGTCTGCAGGCTTTGCGCCTATGGACTGGATCAGGGAGCCTGCGGGCCGGTGCCCCATATCACCACACCGCATAGACACATGCGGTTTTCGCGCTTGGCGGCCCTGCGGGGGATGCTACCTTGGCGGTGACGTGTCACGCCACGTTTCACCCCTGCCCACCAGCCACGCAGGACCTACACCCCCACCTACCTGCAGGCCCGCTACGGCGCCCAGGCCGCCACCTGGCCCGTGCGCCGCCACCCCGTGGTCGAGCACATCCTGTCGCACCGCTCGGTGCGCAACTTTCTGCCCGACGCCCTGCCGCCCGACACGGTGCAGACCCGAGTCCACTGAAGCGGGGAAATCAGCTGTGCGTGAGGGTCTGGCAGGGCCGCAATCTAGGCGCCAGGCGCAGCCGGGTTGGATACCCGGCGAGCACGGCAACGACAAGTGCGGCCCTGCCAGACCCTCACCCTTCGGGCCGGGTGGCAGCGGGCGCATCACGGCGTTGCGGACTTTGACAAGGCGTGCACTTTGCAAGCGCGGGCAACGCCGCAGACGGCTCCCAGGCCAGGCAACGCGATCCCTGAAAACAGGGTTAACAGGCCCTGGCGACCTGGTGCTGCAGCGCCTGGCCAATGCCGATGCGCTCAAAGGCCGGCACCGGCTGGTGGAGGCGCTCAAGGGCGCGGGGTTGGCGCTGCGGTGAATGGCCCTGAACAATCACTTGCTTTTGCACGCCACCCAAGCGGTGTAAATTCCCTCCCATCAAAAAAGAGAGGGAATCGACTCATGAGGAAACTCACCACACGCTGGGCGGCCGCGGCTGCCCTGGCTTTGCCATTGTTCATTGCCCCTGCCGGCTCAGCCCACGCCGGCGATGCCGAAGAGCGCGGCGAAATCGCCGTGCTGTTCATCAAGAATTATTCGTCGGGCGACTACGCCAAGCTGGACGCCTGGTACACCAAGGCGCTGCGCGAGGACGCGCGCATGCCCTCCGGCGTCTACCGCGCCAACCGCATGGTGCGCTCCATCGCCAGCGGATTCGGCGGGGCTTCACCCCCGCCCCCGTGCGCCAAGGAGCCTTGCCCGCGCGTGAACGACGCCTTCTGGGTCGAGCACCAGCAACGGACCCAGGCCTGGCTGAAGCAGAACCCCCAGTCCACCCTGGCCGCGATCACCCTGGCCAGCGCCTACAGCAAGCAGGCCTGGGCGCACCGCGGCGGCGGCTACGCCAACACCGTGCGTGACGAGGACATGAAAAAATTCCAGGAGCTCAACCAGCAGGCCTTGCGCACCTTGTTCGCGAGTGCCGAATACGGCCGCAAGGACCCCAACTGGTGGTCCGAGTTGCTGACCTACGCGCAGTACGGCCAGGCCAGCCGCCAGGACTATGCCAAGCTGGCCCAGGACGCGATCGCTGCCTTCCCCCGCAACCACGACGTCTACTTCACCATCTCGCAAAGCCTGCTGCCGCAATGGGGCGGCAGCTACAAGGCGATTGCCGACCTGGCGGCGCAGGCGGTGGAGAACACCAAGGCCGAACAAGGCCAGACTTTCTACGCCCGCATCTACTGGAACGTGTACTACGGCCTGAACCACCAGGGCGCCGCGGTCTTCGCCCGCCCCGACGTGGACTGGCCGCGCATCCGCGCAGGCTTCGAGGACTTGGTCAAGCGCTACCCCGACAACTACAACCTCAACTCGTACGCCCGCATGGCCTGCGTGGCCGCCCAGGACAAGAAGACCACGGCCGAGGTGCTGCAGCGCATCGCCCAGGACGTGGTGCCCGACGCCTGGGAAGGCCGCAACGAGTACGTGCGCTGCAAGAGCTGGTCGCAGGGCAACGCCTCGTGATGCGGCGCCCATCGCTGGCGGTAGCCACCGCCTTGCTCCTGTATCTCGGCATGGCCGGCACGGGACTGGCCCAGCCGACCTTTCGCGACTACATGGGCGCCTACCAACTGCTTGAACGACAGGCGTTCTCCCAGGTGGAGAGCCTGTACGCCGCAGCGTCGGAGCAGCCCGCCACCAACTCCAGCCGCAATGGTGCCGAGTCCTTCTTCAGCGCCCTGCGGGCGCGCAGCGGCGGCGTGGGCGGCAACACGCCCGAAGCCACAGCCGCCTGGGACGTGGCCAGGCAGTGGGTGCAGGCATCGCCCACCAGCGTGCCGGCTGCCATCTTCCTGGGCCGGCTGGCGGTGCGCGATGCCCCCGCCAACCGCGACTGGGCTGCGCAGGAACGCCAGACATCAGAGGCCATCCAGGCGCTGGACAAGGTGAAGGAGCAAGGCCGCAAGGACCCGATGTGGAACGCCACCTACATCGCCCTCAAGACCATGGGCGGCGCCACTCCCGCGCAGACGGTGGCCCTGGTCAAGGCCCACCTGCCCGCCATGTCGGAGCCAGGGGAAATGTTCTTCGAGGAAGTGGTGACCGCGCTCGACCTCAAGAGCACCGACGCCCTGCCCCAGTTGCGGGAGCTGGCGGACATGGCCGTGCAGCGCACGGCCAAGACCCGGGGCAAGGGCATGCACGCGGTCATCTACCTGTCGGCCTTCTTCCACGCGCCGGCCCTGCGGCTGGCACCCTTCAAGCCCGGGGTGACCGACTGGAACACCATGGACACAGCACTCACTGACCTGGTCAGCCACCGCCCCAGCAGCACCGACCTGGTCCAGCACGCCGCCATGGCCTGCGTGGCCCAGGACAGGAAGCGCACCACCGAGCTCATGGGCCGGGCCCCTGGCCCCAACGGCCCGGAGGCCGCCTTCTGGCGGGCCTGGGGCGGCGAGCCCTTCTACGAGCGGTGCAAGGCCTGGGCGTTCGGGCGGCAGGTGCCGGCCTGAATGGCGCCGGCAGCCCGCTCAGGCTGCCTTTGCACCCGCACCAACCGGAGACTCACCCGGCACTCGCCTTCGCACTCGCGCAACCGGAGCCGCCGCCAGCCGGTGCAGCACTTCCCGCAACGCCAGCGCCGCAACCCCCAAGGCCCGGTCCGTGCGCCAGGCCAGGTAGGTCTGCGTCTGCGCCACGCCCTGCGGGCCCAGGGCCGTGGCGGGCAGGGGCAGCAGGTGCCCTTCGGCCAGCTCGCGCTCCACCGCCCATTGCGGCAGGCGGCCCCAGCCCACGCCGGCCAATATCAGGGCGCGCTTGGCGTCCTGGGTGCCTACGCGCAGGGTCTGGGGTGAGAGGACGCCAAAGTCGCGCCCTTCGGACAGGTCGCTCGGGTCCTCCAGCACGATCTGCAGGTGGTCGGCCAGGTCCGCGCCCGCCAGGGTCTTGGCGCGGCGCTGGGCCAAGGGGTGTGCCCGGGCCGCCACCGCCACGATGGGCACCGCCTGCAATGCCTCGGTCTCGATGCGCGGGTCGCGGAAATCCTCGCCCGCCATGATGGCCAGGTCGCAGGCCTCGTCGCGCAGTGCCTGCAGCGTGCCGCCCAGCGGTGCGGTGGCCAGGCGCAACCGCACCGATGGCAGTGCGGCGCGCAACTCGCCCAGCGCTGCAGCCGCCAGGGGCAGCGGGTAGAGCGTGTCCACCATCAGGGCCAGCTCGGTCTCCACGCCCTCGCCCAGGCCGCGCGCACGCGCCCGCAAGAAGTCCACCTTGAGCAGCACGGCGCGCGCGTCCTCCAGCAGGGCGGCGCCCGCCGCCGTGAGCGTGGGCCGATGCCCACTGCGGTCGAACACCGCCACGCCCAGCTGGTTCTCGAGGTTGGCAATCGCGTGGCTCACGGCCGACTGCGCGCGCAGCAGGCGCGCGGCCCCGGCGCGAAAGCTGCCGGCCTCGGCCACAGTGACGAACATGCGGATCTGATCGAGGGTGAGGGCGTCGAGCATGAAGGGCCTTGTTGATCTGTTTCATAGATCAAGATGGCCTGAATTTTATGGCTTCCGTAGATCAATCCATGTGCCGATACTTGGACTCATCCCGATCACAGAAAGACGTTGGCGCCACCATGACCCAGGTTCTCGTTCCCTCCTATCCCTCCTGCGGTCACACCACACCCACGTCCCAAGGCATGCGCAGCCCGGGTAGCGGCACCGAGGCGCTCGGGTTTGCGCAGGGGGTGGCGTGATGCACGCAAACGAAATTGCACGACCACTACCCGCCCCGCCACCCACCGACTGGCGCGCCGTGGCCGTGGTGGTGGCCGCCGGCGTGGCCTCGTCCTTCCACCTGGGCAAGGTGGCCATTGCGGCACCGCAGCTGCAGTCCGGCCTGGGGCTCAGCCTGGCCATGCTGGGCGCCCTGGGCGGCACCTTCGCCGTGCTTGGCGCGCTGGGTGGCGTGGCTGCGGGCTCTGTCATCGCCCGTGCGGGAGACCGCCGCATGCTGGCCCTGGGCCTGGTGGCCACGGTGCTTGGCGCGCTGCTCGCCGTACTGTCCGGCAGCTATGCGGCGCTGCTCGCCTCGCGCGGGGTGGAGGGGCTGGGCTTTGTGCTCATCACCGTGGGCGGGCCCACCGTGCTGGCGCGGCTGGTGCAGGCCGCCGACCGCAGCCGCGCCATGGCGCTGTGGAGCTGCTTCATGCCCACCGGCATCGCGCTGGCCATGCTCACTGGGCCGTGGTTTGGTGGCTGGCGCAGTCTGTGGGTTGCCGTAGCGCTGGCCTCGGGCCTCATTGCAGCGCTGGTGCTGTGGGCGGTTCCCCGCGCCACCGGCGCGCATGCCACGGCCGCATCGCCGCCCGCGCGCATCGCCGAGGTATGGCGCGGCCCCGCACTGGCGCTGGCCACCACCTTTCTGCTCTACAGCCTGATGTTCTTCGCGCTCTTCAGCTTTCTGCCCGTGCTGCTGCAGCAGCGCATGCAGGTGGGACCCAGCGCGGTGGGCCTGCTCGCAGCCCTGGCCAGCGCCGCCAACATCGCGGGCAACCTGGCCGCAGGCGCGCTGCTGCCCCGGGTGGGCCGCACCGTGCTGGGCACGGCCGCCGCCGCCGCGATGGCGCTTTGCGCCCTGGGCATCTTCGTGCCGGTGTTGCCCCCGTGGGCCGCCTTTGCGCTGTGCCTGGTGTTCTCGGCCATGGGCGGCCTGGTGCCGTCCAGCCTGCTGTCGTCGGTGCCGCAGGTCACAGCGACCCCCGCCCACGCCGCGCTGGCCGTGGGCCTGCTCATGCAGGGCAGCAACCTGGGGCAGGCGCTCGGGCCGCTGCTGGTCGGCAATGCGGTGGACCGCCATGGCTGGCCGGCAGCCGCGGTGTGCGTGGTGGTGGCAGCGCTGACGATGGGGTGCGCGGTGCGGTGGCGGGCGGGCGCTGGGGCCTCATAGGCGCACGTCAGCCCGTCCCTTCCAGGGTCGCAAGCACCCGCTGCGCCACGTGCGCGAATTCCACCGGCCGGTCCTTGAGCCAGGCATGCAGGTGGTGGCCCGCGCCGTCGAGCCGAAGCACCTCCACATGGCTGGCCTTGCGGGCACGCCGGATGTACTGGTCCTCCACCTGCCGTGGGATCACCGCATCCTCGGCGCCCAGCACCAGCAGCAAGCGCCCCTCGAAGCGTTCGAGCGCATCGAATGCGGGTGAAGCAGCAAAGTCGCTCGTCGCGCGGATCACCTGCTGGAACGCCGGCCCGAAGGGCACTTCCAGTGCCGCAGCCTCATAGGCGGCTGGGCAGTACAGCACCAGAGCGGGCGGGGCCAGCGCGTCGATCAGCGAACAGGCGATATGCCCGCCCATGCTCGACGCGATCAGCGACACGGGCCGGGGCATCTGGAGGAAGTCCACCACCGCCAGGGCCTGCTGCGCCCGGTCGCGCAGGCCAGAGTCGGCCATGCGGCCCATGCTCTCGCCCTGGCCCATGAAGTCGAAGGCCACACTGGAATGGCCCTGCCCGGCCAGAAAGTCCAGCAAGGGCTGGTACCCCAGGCGCGACGAGGCGCCGCCGCCATGCAGGGCCAGGGTGCGTGGCGCGTCGCCAGCGCTTGCATGAACGGTTCCGCGCAATGGCAGGTCACGGAAAGGCAGCTGAAACGGCCGGCGGCCCGCACTCTGTCCTTCGCCAGCACTCATGGCCACAGCCGCGCAAAGTCGAACGACAGCTGCCGGTGGTGGCGGATGGACAGCATGTAGACCATCTCGCGCTCGTCCACCGGCACATACAGCACCAGGTAGTCACCGTGCAGGTACTCGCGCAGTGCGGTGGCCGCACCGGGCGGCAAACGCGCGAACTGCGCTAGGGCCTCGGCCGACTGCGGGGGATGGTCGAGGTAGCGCCGGCCGATGCGCGGAAAACGTGCCAGGTTCGGAATGACCGTGGCACGCAGCTCTGCCAGCAGCCTGTCGAATGCGAACGTTGCATCCGCCTCGGCCAGGAATGCCTCGATGGCATCAAGCCGCTCCAAAAAGCTCGCCGTCAGCTCCACCCGGTAGAGGGCAGGGCTGTCCTCCTGCTCAGGCACGGCGCTTCGTGCCCTTGCCGGTGGCAGCCGCAGCCCTGCGCTGCTGCAGCCTGGCAATCGCAGCATCCGCCTCGTGCGTGCGCCCGGCTGCGATATCGGCCAGCCCGCGCGCGACGTCTTCTGCCACCAGCAGGTGGATGCGCTCACGCTCGAGCTGGTGGTAGTAGTCGAGCCGCTGGGCATCGATCAGCGCCACATAGCTCTCGCCATTCTTGGTGATGATCTTCTCGGCGCCGGCCTTGGCCTGTTCGGCCAGTTCCGACAGGTTGGCGCGGGCCTGGGTGAATGGCACCACATCGCTGGCAGAAAAACCCATCGCGTCACCTCCAGACAAAACTGAGCAGAATTCTGTGCATTTTACGCCCGGTGGGCCCATCCCATGCACACCCAATGCACCTCCGGCGCTGGGTCCCTCACCGGGTTGACCCGCAATTGCGCCCACAGAGGCAGAGAGTTTTTGGGCGGTGACCCAGTGGAGCGCCAAAACGGGAAGTGCGCTGGTGGAGCGGGCACCCCCCCCGCCGGCGCCACTACACCGCCAAAGACTCCAGATCCAGCTCGCACTCCGCCCGCACACCCAGCGGCAGCACACACAGCCTGACACCATCGAGCGTCAACACCAGGCCCAGCTGCCCGCCCACCTGCACGATGCCGCAGGTGGTCGTGGCGGAGGTGGCCGCATGCGCCGAAGCCGGGCCACCCGATGCCGACATGGCCCGCAAAGTCGAACGCCACGCTGGAATGGCCCTGCCCGGCCAGAAAGTCCAGCAAGGGCTGGTACCCCAGGCGCGATGAGGCGCCACCGCCGTGCAGGGCCAGGGTGTGTGGCCCGCTGTGGTATGGGCTGTGGGTGGTGGTTCCGTGCAATTGAATGTCGCGGAACGGGAGCTGAAATGCTCGACGGTTGGCATGCTTTCGGATGGTTGCGGTGCGCCCTTAGCGCAAAGGTCAGGCCTCGGCCGGTCGCCCTGCTGCAAACAGTTGGGAGGCTTGCAGCGCAAGTTCATCGTCATAGTGCGGCGACTTCTCTACATGCGACAACACATCCAGCCCCAGCAATGGATCCGGATCCACCGCCGCCAGTTGCAGCAGGAGTGAAAGATTCCGCTTGTCCGGGTTCTTGCGTAGCCACCAATGGAACGCTCCATTGCGGTCATGCTCCGCCCCCTCTTCATGGCCTGGCGCTTAGCCCGCAAGCTGCCAGACGAACAAGTCGTCAACATACATGCCGGACGACAGCCACTCGTTCGAGAATCTCATCAACTGCAAGAATTCGGTCTTGTTCATGGGTACTCAAGGCACGCCCGCCGGCCTTCTGAGGCATCGCACCGATGCCCGATAGCTCAAGTCTAGCTTGCTGCAAGAATGCGCACCGCAACGCAAACGGGACAGTCCACGCCCACCAAACTGGAGTAGCCGATGATCGCTCGCCGCGCTATTGCAT
Organism: Acidovorax sp. LjRoot66; assembly: GCF_964253305.1. NCBI lineage: Bacteria > Pseudomonadati > Pseudomonadota > Betaproteobacteria > Burkholderiales > Comamonadaceae > Acidovorax > Acidovorax sp. LjRoot66. The sequence goes on along the minus strand of NZ_CAXUQU020000001.1, from coordinate 2,989,624 downwards.
CCGACATGGACGCCGTGCTCGCCCTGTACCGCGAGCTGCGGCCGCACGACCCGCCGGTGACCCCTGACCGGGCCCTGGAGCTGTGGAACAACGTCCACGACAGCCCCCACTCCTTCATCGCGGTGTGCGAACACGAAGGCCAGGTAGGCGCAACCTGCATGTTGGCCCTGGTGGCCAACCTGGCCAGCGAAGGCCGTCCCATCGGCTTCATCGAGCACGTGGTCACCGCATCGGCCGCGCGGCGCCAGGGGCTGGCCGAGGCATGCTTGGCGTTTGCTGTGGGCGAGGCCTGGCGCTTCGGCTGCTGCAAGGTGGTGCTGCTGTCGGGTGCGCAGCGGCCGCAGGCGCACCGCCTCTACGAAAAACTGGGGTTCGACGGGGATACGGAGCGAGGGTTCGTCATCAAGCGACCACGGGCGTAAGGGGCGGCATCCGAGGGCGGGGCAATCCATTCACGCGCCCTCCTCCTGCATCGTCCGCAAGACCCGCCTTGCAGGCGCGCGCTGGTAGCATGGCGGCACCGTCCCCCGTGCCGACCTTGGAGCATTGCGATGATCGATCAAGCCCGTGCATCACTCCTCGCAAGCCAGGCTTTCGACCTATGGCAGTCCGGCAAGGGAGCAGAGGCCGTCCCGCTCTACGAGCAGAGTCTCACCCTGGCAGACCCCGGCCACTGCGATTTGCCGAGCTACCACGGTGAGTTCGCGGCCGTGCTGTCGGAACTGGGCCGCTTCCCGCAAGCCCGCAGCCAGTTGGAGCAGTCTTTGCGCGTTGCTCGGGAACAGGGTTCTGCAGAGGGCAGCATCGGTGTGGTCATCGCGCGGTATTTTCTGGCCGATCACCTGCTGCGCCAGCAGCAGCCGCAAGAGGCGCTGCAAGTGATCGAACCCTCCCTGGTCACGGGGATCGACTGTGAATGGCTGCTGCGCCTCACCAAGGCGACAGCGCTGCACGCACTGGGACGCGTCGATGAAGCCCGCCCGGAAGCGGCCATTGCACTGGAGACCGCGCCGTCCAGCCAGAAACGGCAACAGCTCGCGGAATTGCTGGCCAATCTCCAGCTGCCGTAGTTGCGGCAATGATGGCCGCCCATCCAATCTCGGCGGGAGGACGGGTGATCGATGTCTCTGCCGCGGCGGCTACACCGCCAAAGACTCCAGATCCAGCGCGCACACCGAGCGCACACCCAGCGGCAGCACACACAGCCTGACGCCATCGAGCGTCAACACCAGGCCCAGCTGCCCGCCCACCTGCACGATGCCGCAGGTGGTCGTGGCGGCGGTGGCCGCATACGCCGAAGCCGGGCCGCCCGATGCCGACAGGGCCCGCACCACCGCACGCACCGGCGGCTGGCCCAGCATGGCCCACAGCGCCTGCGGGTCGCGCAGCTGCAGCGCCTGCAGATAGACGCGAAATGCGGCCTCTTCACGCTCGCCCGGTTCAGGCGGTGCAAGGGGCTCGGCAGTGCCACCCCCATCGGCTTGCCGCAACCGCAGCAGCGCCCGCCGCAGCTGCTGGCGGCTGCCGGCCTCGGTCTTGCCGCCGGCCTGGGCCAATTCAGCATGGCTGGCTTCGAACACCTCGTACAGCAGCACTGCGGCCCCATCGTCTGGCGCCAAACGGGCCGCGAGCATGCGAAGGGCGTGCGTGGCCTGCTGCGCCAGCAACGCCTCGGACTCGGCCGAGGGCGACGACGCCCGCTCCGTGCCGCCATCGCGGCCGGCCACTTCGGCCAGCCACTGCTGCATCCACTGCCGGCGCCGCAGCCGGTCGATGGCCAGGTTGCGCACCACCGTGTGCAGCCAGGCCTGCGCGGCACCAAGCCCGCGCATGGTGGCGGCATCGGCCTCCAGCACGCGCACATAGGCATCCTGCACGGCATCCTCGGCCTCCGCCGGGCCCAGCAGGCGCGCGGCGGCACGCACCAGGCTGCGGCGGTAGGATGGGTCTGTCAGGGGCAGGTGGTGGCGGTCATCAAGCATCCACAAATCTTGCCATAGCACCGCGCACTCTGCTGGCGCGGCCACACGGGCCATGTCACGAAACCGCAGGCTCATTCGTCAAGGCAGTTCATCTCCATCCAAGGACCCCTCCATGTACTACGCCGCAGACGACACCCCTCCCCCACCCTCCAGCGCCACCGAGCCGCGCACCTCCTACCTGGAGGAAAAGGCCTTCAAGGCGCGCACCCTGCTGATCTTCGGCACCGTGACCGACGTGACCGCCGCCGACGTCACGCGCCGCCTCATCGCCCTGGATGCCGAGGGCCCCGAGCCCATCGACATCATCGTCAGCTCGCCCGGCGGCCACCTCGAATCGGGCGACGCCATCCACGACATCGTGCGCTTCATCGCCGCGCCGGTGAACATGATCGGCACCGGCTGGGTCGGCAGCGCTGCCACCCACCTGTACCTCGCGGCCCCGCGCGAGCGGCGCTACTGCCTGCCCAACACGCGCTTTCTGATCCACCAGCCCAGCGGCGGCGCCGGCGGCCAGGCCACCGACATCGCCGTGCAGGCGCGCGAAATCGTCAAGGCCCGCGAGCGCATCGCCCGCACCATCGCCCGCGAGACCGGCAAGCCCATCGAGGTGGTGCTGGCCGACATCGAACGCGACCACTGGCTCTCGGCCGAGGAGGCGGTGGAGTACGGGCTGGTGTCGCGGGTCATCGAGCGCAAGACCGAGCTGGGCAGGGCCTGAAGCCAGCGCTGGCCTCAATGGGCGCACGCGGCGAGCGACCGGGGAGCGCCCTGCGGCCCGACTGCACGCAGTGACGCAAGCCCCTGCGGCGTATTCGGCCCCAACTGCCTTGCTGCGCCTGAAGCCTGCTTACATCGCCCAATCTGCACAACCTGTATGCTCCGCAGATTCATCCACCCACCCATCCGGCCCCCGCATGTCAACAGCGCTTATCGTGATCTTTGTGATCGTTGCCGCCCTGGCAGCCTGCGGCGCACTCAGCTGGAAGCTGTACGAAATCAACGAAGGCACGGCCTTCAACAGAGTCCGCTACGAGCAGCATGTGGGGCAGTTGCGGGTGGCGCTTCAGGCGTCGGAGGCCAAGCTTGCGCTGATCCGCGAAGCGTTCGAATCCCCCACGGGCGTCGCCGCCCGGGTCGGCGCCCAGCAAGAGCTGGCGACGGCCATCCGCACCTACGCGCCCCACCTGCCCACCAGGTACCGGCACACCCTGAGCTCCCTGCAGGCGAACGAGAAGTTCTTTCTCAGCCTGCACAAGGCGGTGCCCGATTTATTTTCTGACGCGATCAAGACGCGGCTCGACAAGCACAAGCCCATCCGCGACGACTTTTTCGAGATCGACAAAACTGATCTGATCGCTGAGGCCGGGGTGCTGCTGCTGCGGGCCAGGGATGTCCTCAGCGCCGCAGACGCGCCCCCCAGCCTGGACCTGGGGGCCAAGCACATCGTCGCCGCGATATCGCAAGGCCTGCAGATCGGCACCAAGCGCAGCCCCAAGCTGGCAGAAATCGTGGACGCCTGGAACGTGCAGATGGAGCCCGACGCGGCGTAGCGACCATCGGCGTCGCAGATGCGGTGATCGATGCCAAGGCTGCAGTGCGGTTGCGCGCCCTTTCGCAGACCGCAGGAGCCAGATAGGTGCAGCCCGCTTTTACTGGGCATGGAGAAAGCAAAAGTCCAACGTGTGCAAGCCGATGACGGAGCCCACCGATGCCGCCGGGTCCACATGAAACTCCGGCTTGCTGCCCCACCCTGCCAACACCTCCACCACACATGCCCCCTGCACCAGGCCAGACAGCCGGTTGTGCGTGGATGAAAACTGCAGGAATTTCGACACCCGGATGCCCTCCACCAGATCCGCGAGGGTGCAATGCTCGTCCACCGAGTAAACGACTTGCAGTGGCCCCGCCTGGTCGTCGGCAGAGCAGCAGGCCTGCCGGGTGACCTGGATATCCATGGTTGTGGATTTCTCGGCGCCGGGGCCCCTATGCATGGGGAACTTCATTGCAGAAAAGCGCGATCTTGTTCCCCACCGGGTCCCTGACATACGCGACAAAGAAGTTCTTGCTGTACGCAGCACGAAACCCCGGCGGGCCCTCATCGGTGCCACCGGCGGCAACCGCCGCCGCGTGCACCTGCCGAACCAGGTCGTGCGAGCCGGTGCGAAACGCCGCCATCGAACCATTGCCCACGGTCGCCGGCTTCCCGTCGAAAGGCGGTTTGACATAAACGACGCAGGGGCCGCCGGCATGGCTGGCATGCTCGGGTAGCGAGAACGCCAGGCCTTCGCTGTCAACCTGCTTGCGGTAACCCAGCGGCTCCAGCAACGCAGAGTAAAAGCGGTCCGACGCGTTCATGTCGTTCGCGCCGAGGGTGATATAGCTCAGCATGGCGGCGGGGCCCCCCAAAGATCGGACACCCAGCATAAACGAAGGCCTGGGCCACCTGGGGCACCACCCCACCAACGCGCGCAGCAGCCCGGAGCACGGCAACGGCTGTTGCCACCTCCCCCATTTGGGTGCCTGCCAAGACCGACCCCCGCTTCTACAATCGTTAACAAAGAAGAGAGGAAGTAGGGAGAGGGCCCGCAAGGGCCCAGTGGCTTGCCGGTTTGTCCCCGGGTTTGCCTGCGTGTTTCACCCACCAGTGGGATGCGGCAAGGCAGGCCCGGGGCGCATTTCCACCCCGGTCAAGGCCGCTGAGAAGCGCTGCCGGCAATGAACATGGGGTTGCTCGGCAAGGGCGCTCTTGACGGGCATGCCATGCGTCACACTGGCGCCATTCGCCAAGGCGTTGCCGCTCCTTGCGTCACTCATGACTGCGGGGTCGACCAGCCACCCCCCAGCGCCTTGTACAAGGTGACGCCATTGCTCAACCGTGCCAGGCGCGTGCCGATCAGAGCCTGGCGCGCGCTGTACCAGGTGCGCTGCGCGTCCAGCACGTCCAGATAGCTGTCCACCCCCCGGTCAAAGCGGGCCTGCGACATCTGCAGCACCTCGCCACCGGCTTGCACCAACGCAGTTTGCGCGTGCAGTTGATCGCCGACGGCGCTGCGTTGCGCCAGCGCGTCCGCCACCTCGCGAAACGCAGTCTGGATGGCCTTCTCGTACTGCGCCACCGCGATGTCGCGCGCAGCCACGGCGCTGTCCAGATTGGCCTGGTTGGCCCCGCCGTCAAAAATGGGCAGGCTGATCTGCGGGACGAAGCTCCAGCTGCCCGAGCCCGCCTTGAACAGGCCCGACAGGTCTGCACTGCCGCTGCCGGCCGTGGCCGTCAGGCTGATGCGTGGATAGAACGCCGCCCGCGCAGCGCCGATGTTGGCGGTGGCGGCCTTGAGCTGGTACTCCGATTGAAGCAGGTCGGGCCGGCGCAGCAACAGGTCCGACGGCACGCCCGCTGGCAACTCGGGCAAGGCATTCAGTGTGTCGCCCAGAGCGTCGGGCTCCAGCGCCTGGGGCACCTGCGCGCCCAGCAGCAGCGCCAGGGCGTTGCGGTCTTGCGCCACCTGGCCGGTATAGCGGGCCAGGTCCACGCGGGCGCTCTCCACACTGGTCTGCAGCTGGCGCAGCGTCAGGGCAGACGCCGCGCCCAGTTCAAAGCGCGTCTGCGTCAGCCGGTACGACTCGCCCTGGCTGCGCAAGGTCTCGCGGGCCAGGGCCAGCCGCTCCAGGTCGGCTGCCCAGGTCAGGTAGGCGGTGGTCACCTCGCCCACCAGGCTGATCTGGGTGGCGTGGCGCGCCTGCTCAGTGGCCAGAAACTGCTGCAGCGCCTGATCACTCAGGTTGCGCACGCGGCCAAACAGGTCCAGCTCATAGGCGCTCACCCCCAGATTGGCGCTGTACTGGTGGCTGGTGACCGCCGCGCCCGTGCCCGACAGGCCGGGCGGCGTGCGCGCCGCAGTGCCGCTGCCCGCAGCGTTGATGCTGGGCAGCATCTGCGCGTCCTGCACACGGTACTGCGCGCGGGCCTGCTCGATGTTGAGGATGGCCACGCGCAGATCGCGGTTGTTGGCCAGTGCCAGCTCGATCAGGCGGCGCAGTTTGGCATCTGCAAAAAAATCGCCCCAGGCCAGGCTGGCCATGGCCGGTACATCAGCCGGACCATCGGCCGACGCGGCGGGGTACACCGCCGGCACCACGGCAGCGGGCCGCTCGTAATGCGGTGCCAGGTTGGCGCAACCGCTCAGCAGCAGCGCTGCAGCCACAAGGGTCAGGGTCAGGGAACGAGGCATGTCAGTGGCCCTCCGAAAGAACAGGTGCACCAGCGTGCGGAGCATCCGAGGGGGCCTGGTTTTTGCGCCCGACAAGCCGTTGCACGACCACGAAGAAAAGCGGCACGAAGAAGATGGCCAGCACCGTGCCAGACACCATGCCCCCCACCACGGCAGTACCCAGCGCGTTCTGCGCACCGGCGCCCGCGCCCTTGCTCAGCATGAGGGGCAGCACCCCCAGGATGAACGCCAGCGAGGTCATCAGGATGGGTCGCAACCGCATGCGCGCGGCGGTGATGGCCGACTCGACCAGCGGCATGCCCTTGGCATACAACTCCTTGGCGAACTCGACGATCAGGATCGCGTTCTTGGACGCCAGTCCCACCGTGGTCAGCAGGCCGACCTGAAAGTACACGTCGTTCATCTTCCAGGTCAGCACTGCGGCGACCAGGGTGCCCAGCACCCCGAGCGGCACCACCAGCAGCACCGAAAACGGAATCGACCAGCTCTCGTACAGTGCCGCAAGGCACAGGAACACGACCAGGATGGACACCGCATACAGCAGCGAAGCCTTGCCACCGGCCTCCCGCTCCTGGCGCGACACGCCGGTCCACTCAAAGCCGATGCCAGCGGGCAAATCGGCCGCATGGCGCTCCACCAGGTCCAGAGCCTGACCGCTGGACATGGCGCCGGGCATCGCCATGCCCATGATTTCCACCGATGGCACGCCGTTGTAACGCTCCAGCCGGGGCGAGCCACTGATCCAGCCCGAGGTCGAGAACGCGCTGAACGGAACCATCGTGCCGCTGCTGTTGCGCACGTACCATTTGTCGATGTCCGAAGGCGACATGCGATGGGCTGCATCGGCCTGCAGAAAGACCTTTTTCACACGGCCCTTGTCGATGAAGTCATTGACGTAGCTGCTGCCCCAGGCGGCGGAGAAGGTGTTGTTGATGTCGCCCATCGACAGCCCCAGCGCGCCCGCCTTGTGCTCATCGATCTCCAGGCGGAACTCGGGTGCGTCCTCCATGCCGTTGGGCCGCACGGCCACCAGGCCGGGCTCTTTCATCAAGGCCCCCAAGAGCTGGTTGCGCGCCTGCATGAGTGCCGCGTGGCCCAGGTTGCCCCGGTCCTGCAGCATCAGATCGAAACCGCTGGCATTGCCCAGCTCGGACACAGCAGGGGGCGCAAATGCAAAGACCGAGGCATTGCGGATCTGCGACAGTGCGCCCATGGCCTTGTTGGCCACGGCCTGTGCCTTCAGGCCAGGCGCCGTGCGCTCATCCCAGGCCTTGAGCTTGATGAACGCGAAGCCCGTGTTCTGCCCGCTGCCCGCAAAGCTGAAGCCAGCCACCGTGAAGATGGCGTCGACGGCGTCCTTTTGCTCTTCCAGAAAATGGTGCTGCACCTGCTCAAGCACCTTCTGCGTGTTCTTCTGCGTGGCGCCGGGTGGCAATTGCACGATGGCGAACAAGGTACCCTGGTCTTCGTCGGGCAAGAATCCGGCCGGGATCTTGGTGAACACAAAGCCCACGGCCACCACCACGATGGCGTAGCCCACCATCCAGCGCCCGCCGCGTTTGAGCATGCGCTGCACCACGCCCTGATAGCCCCGGTTGCTGCGGTCGAACGCGCGGTTGAAGGCGCCAAAGAACCCCTTGTCCGTCAGCGCATGGCCCTTGGGCACCGGCTTGAGCAGCGTGGCGCACAAGGCCGGCGTGAGCACCATGGCCACCAGCACCGACAGCGTCATTGCCGAGACGATGGTGACGGTGAACTGGCGGTAGATGACGCCCGTGGAACCACCGAAAAACGCCATCGGCACGAACACGGCGGCCAGCACCAGCGCCACGCCCACCAGGGCGCCCGTGATCTGCCCCATGGATTTGCGGGTCGCCTCCAGCGGCGAGAGCCCCTCTTCGCCCATCACCCGCTCGACGTTCTCGACCACCACGATGGCATCGTCCACCAGCAAGCCGATGGCCAGCACCATCGCCAGCATGGTCAGGGTGTTGAGCGAATAGCCAAACGCAGCCAGCACGCCAAACGTGCCCAGCAGCACCACCGGCACGGCGATGGTGGGGATGAGCGTGGCGCGCCAGTTCTGCAGGAACAGGTACATCACCACGAATACCAGCACCACGGCCTCCACCAGCGTCTTGATCACTTCCTGGATGGAGATGCGCACGAACGGGGTGGTGTCATACGGCTTGATGACCTTGACACCGGGGGGGAAGAACCTGGACAGCTCTTCCAGCTTGGCATCCACCGCCTTGACGGTGTTCAGTGCGTTGGCGCCCGTGGCCAGCTTGATGGCCAGGCCAGCGGCGGGCTTGCCGTTGAAGTGGGCCACCGTGGCGTAGTTCTCACTGCCCAGCTCGATCCGTGCCACGTCGCTCAGCCGCACGGCTGCGCCGTTGGCCTGCGTGCGCAGCAAGATGGCGGCAAACTCATCGGCCGTCTTCAGGCGCGTTTGGGCGGTGATGGTGGCATTGAGTTCCTGATTGGCGGCCGATGGCAGGCCTCCCAGTTGGCCGGCAGACACCTGCGCGTTCTGGGCCTGTATGGCGGCCTTCACATCCAGCGGGGTCAGGTTGAAGCTGTTGAGCTTGCTGGGGTCCAGCCAGATGCGCATGGCGTACTGCGAGCCGAACAGCGTGGTGTCACCCACGCCCTCCACGCGGCTGATGGGGTCCTGCACGTTGGCGGCCACATAGTCCGACAGGTCGGAGCCATTGAGCTTGCCATCCTCCGACACGAACGCCAGCACGTTCAGGAAGTTGTTCGCCGACTTGGTGACCTGCACGCCCTGCTGCTGCACCTCTTGCGGCAGCAGGGGCGTGGCCAGTGCCAGCTTGTTCTGCACCTGCACCTGGGCGGTGTCCGGGTTGGTGCCATTCTCGAAGGTCAGCGTGATGGTCACGTTGCCCGACGACTCGCTGTTCGACGCGATGTAGGACAGCCGGTCCAGCCCCTTCATCTTCTGCTCGATGACCTGGGTGACGGTGTCTTCCAGCGTCTTGGACGACGCCCCAGGGTAGGACGCCGATATGGCGATGGCAGGGGGCGCGATGGAGGGGTATTGGGCGATGGGCAGCGTGAGCACTGCCATCACGCCCGCCAGCATCGTGATGATGGCGAGCACCCATGCAAAGATGGGGCGGTCTATGAAAAAACGGGCCATGGTGGTCTCTGTTGGCGGTGCTCAATGGGCCGCGGCGGTGGCAGCGGTAGCGCCGGGGGCGGCAGCAGCGGTGCTGGTGGTCGCCACCTTCTGGGTGGCAGCCGGCTTGTGCGATGGGGCAGGCGCGTAGGGCTGCGGCTGCACCGGCTGGCCGGCGCGCACTTTTTGCTGGCCCTCGACCACGACCACGTCGCCTGCCTTGAGCCCGTCGCGCACCAGCCACTGCTCGCCCACCGCACGGTCGGTGACCAGGGCACGCTGCTCCAGCTTGCCATCGCTGCCCAGCACGAAGGCATAGGGCTGGCCCGTGGCATCGCGGCCCACGGCCGGTTGCGGCACCAGCAAGGCCTGCTCCAGCACGCCCTCTTCCAGCACGGCGCGCGCATACATGCCGGGCAGCAGCTCGGCACGCGGGTTGGGGAACTCGGCGCGCAAGGTCACCGCCCCGGTGGCCTGGTCCACCGTCACGTCGGAAAACTGCAGCGTTCCGGCCTGCGCATAGACACTGCCGTCCTCCAGCACCAGCCGTACCTTGGCCGTCCCGCTCTTGAGAGTGCCCGCATCCATGGACCGCCTGAGCGCCAGCAGTGCGGTCGTGGACTGGGTCACATCCACATAGATCGGGTTCAGCTGCTGCACCGTGGCCAGGGCGTTGGCCTGGTTCGCCGTCACCAGCGCACCCGGCGTCACCGCCGAGCGCCCGATGCGCCCACTGATGGGCGACGTGATGCGGGTGTAGTCCAGGTTGATGCGCTGCGTTTGCAACGCCGACTTGGCGGAGCTGACCTCCGCCTCGGCCTGCAGCAGCGCAGCAGCAGCATCGTCCGCATCCTGCTGGCTCACCGCCTTGATGGCAGCCAACTCCTTGAACCGCCCCGCCTTGAGCCGCACCGTGACCAGATTGGCTTCGGACTTGGACAGCGTGGCCTGGGCGCTGTCCACATTGGCGCGGTACACCGCAGGATCGATCTGGTACAGCACATCGCCCGCCTTCACGTCGCTGCCCTCCTTGAAGCGGCGCTGCAGCACCAGCCCCGTGATCTGGGGCCGCACCTCGGCAATCAGGGCGGGGGCGACACGGCCCGGCAACTCGGTCGTCAGCGGCAGGCGCTGGGGCTGCACGGTGACCACGCTGACCTGGGGGACGCCCTGGCCCCCCGCGGCAGGGGGCTGGGGTGCTTCGCCACAGGCCGCCAGCGCCAGGGCTGAAACGGCAGCCATCCAGGCCACGGGTCGTTGAATAGCGGTATGCATGCGCATGGGAAGAGCTCCTGGCTGGGCCCAGGCATCTCGCAATGCCAGGCAGACACAAAAAGGTCAAAAATGAAGGTTGTAACTGTACCGAACGGTACGGTATTGTTAATTATCGAATTGACACAGCCCGCCTGTCAAGCAAAAATGGACCCATCGGTACACTTAAGGAGACAACATGAAGGTCCGGACGGAAGCGCGCCGCGAGGCGATCCTGGAGGTCGCCTCGGAGGTTTTTCTGGAACTTGGCTTCGAGCGCGCCTCCATCGCCGAGATCGTTCGCCGCATCGGGGGCTCCAAATCCACCATCTACGGCTACTACCCGTCCAAGGAGGCCCTTTTTCAGGCGGTTACCCTGGCAGCGGGCGAGAGGCACATCCGCACCGCCTTCGATGAACTGGCGGCCCACGACATTCGCAGCGGCATCCATGGGGTGCTGGGCAGCTTCTGCAACAAGCTGGTGCAGTTTCTGTGCAGCCCGCAAATGCTGGCCACCCACCGCATGGTGCTGGCCGAGGCGGGGCACTCGAACATGGGCGAGCTGTTCTACGAGGCAGGGCCCCAACGGGGCGCTTGCGAACTGGCGGAGTTCTTGCGCGCTGCCATGGACAACGGCCACCTGCGCACGGAGAACCCACATGTGGCGGCGCTGCAGCTTTTCTCGCTGCTCAACGCAGAAACCCAGCTGCGCTGGTACTACCGCAACCCACCGCCCCTGACGGAGCAGGAGATGCAAGGTGTAGCCGAGCGTGCGCTGGCCACTTTTGCCAGGGCGTATGCGCCGCCATCGGCAACAAAGCACTGCAACGATGATGCTGAGAGATAGCAAAATTCAGCGGCGACCAGGGTCACACTGCACACCCGGCCCCTCAGCACGGTGACCCTGCAAACAGACGAAAATATTCTCCGTTTATTGACAAGGACTCCCGATGACAGGTGTGGTGCTGGGTAAACCCAACTTCGAGGCGATGACCACCGCCGAATTCAAGAGCTTGCTGAACGCGCTGATCAGCGCAGGCTACGTGTCCCTCGACATCCTGCGCCCCGAGATCGATGCCTTCTTCCAGAGCGACCTGACCAACACCCCGCGGGTGGACCCCGACATCGTCGGCGACCATTTCTACGACCTGTTCCAGACCATCACCTTCGGCTCGGCAGACGAGGTCGTTGCGCACTACCAGACCTACCAGAACCGCTCCCTGCCCTTCACGGACAAGCTCTACGACTGGTCCACCATCGAGGGCGACTACGGCTACAGGCTCGTCCTGCCCGACGGCCACCCGGTGCGTACGCTGATGGAGCTGGTCATCGACGCGGCCCGCGAAGGCAATGCGCTGCTCAAATGGGACAACGCGCCCATGCCCGAGGTGTCGTTCATGTGCCTGTGCCAGTTCGGCATCTTCATCAACCTGCGGCCCTGCCCGCCGCGCATGGCGGAGCTCATTCCCAGGCAGCCCCGCTATGCGCAGGTCCGCGACGTGCTGGCGGGGGTGTTCGGCGTGGCGCCGCAGATCTATGCGCAGGATGAACAGTGAGCTGCCGGCAGTGAACCGCGCATTGCGGTGATGGGGCCGCGCGAAGCCGATGGGCCAGTTACCAGTGCCTTGCCCTACCGGACATCCTTGACCTTGTTGGAGCACACCCGCTTGTGGACGCGGTCAAAGATCCCCTGCAACATGGCCTCCCCCGGCGTTGCCCCTGGGCCCGCATGGGGGTCGAACATCGAGTCCAGGGTGTCCTCGACCAAAAAGCGCCTGAACCCCATGGACCTGCCCGCTCGCTCCTTGCCGTTGATCTCGCCACACAGCGTGATTTTGGAATCACCATGCTCCGACAGGAACAAACCGCGAAACCGCACGCTCTTGGGATCGGGCAGGGCGTCTGCTGCCGCCTGCTTGGCCTCGCTCACGACAAGGTAGTCGTTGTATGTCCGCGCGGCAGCCGTGGCAGATGCCATGGCCGCCGCGACGAGGATGGTGCACTGTAGTTGGGTTGTTGGCATGGGGTGAATTTTGCATTCGATGCGGAACCTGCGCAGTGAAGTACCAGAGGCGCAAGCTCACGGCACCCGCACCCCATCCCGTATCTGCGCCACCACCCCGTTCTGCAGCCGCACCACCGACATGAAGTTGCCTGCGCCGCGGTGGTAGGTCCACTCGTCCACGTACTCGCATGTCTCCGTCACATACTGGCGCGGCGCCTCGCGTGGGTGCAGGGGTACGGTCCACACCACGCGCGGGACGCGGATGCATACGGTGTCGGTGGCAAACGGCTGGCCGCACTTCATGACCAGGCTGGCGCGCGAATCGCCCACGCCCACCAGTAGGCCGCCGCAGCCCAGGCCTTGGGCACGGGCTTCCTTCCCAGGGGTCAGGGTGCCGACGATGATGGCGATGGCCGCCAGTGGCAGCAAGGCGCCAAGTAGCACCAGTGATCGGCGGATGCAGTGGACCATGGCATGGCCGAGAGAGTGGGCGTGGGTCAGCGGCATGGTCGTTTGGATGCGAAACAGATGCGGAAGTTTGACGCTGAAAGACACCCCCATGACAAAGGCCCGCACGCGGCGGGCCCTTCTGGCGCTTGCAGCCTGCCTGCTCAACGGGTGAGCCTGCAGACGCGTTGACCAAGCCGTCTTACTCGGCTTCGATCTTGGATGTCTTCACCACCGTCGCCCAGTTCGCCAGCTCCACCTTGGCCTTGTCGCCCAGCTGCTGGGGCGTCTGGTAGTCGGCGGTGGCGCCCTGCTCCTGGGCCTTTTGCTTGAAAGCCGCGCTCTGCACCACGGTGCGGATATCGGCCGCGAGCTTGTCGATCACGGGCTTGGGCACGGCGGCGGGGGCGAACACGGCGAACCAGGAGGTGGCGTCCACCTTGGGGTAGCCGGCCTCGGCGGTGGTGGGCGCATCGGGCAGGCTGGGCAGGCGCTCCTTGCCGGTCACGGCCAGCACGCGCAGCTTGCCGGCGGCGATGTGGGGCATGAAGGGCGGCGCGGTGCCGAAGGTCAGGTCCACCTGGCCGCCCAGCAGGTCCTGCAGCGCGGGGCCGGTGCCCTTGTAAGGCACGTGCACCATCTTCACGCCGCCCTGCTGCTCCAGCATGGCGCCGGTCACGTGCTGCAGCGAGCCGTTGCCCGACGAGGCGTAGTTGAGCTTGCCGGGGTTGGCCTTGGCGTAGGCAATCAGCTCGGCCAGGGTCTTCACCGGCAGGTCGTTGCGCACCACGATGATCTGCGGGGCCGAGATCACGTTGGCCACGGGCTGGAAGTCGCTCTGCTCCCACTGCTTTTGCCGGGTGAGGTGGGGCGAGATGACGTGGTAGCCCGAGTACTGCATGAGCAGGGTGTAGCCATCAGGCTCGGCGCGCTTGACGGCGCTGGCCGCGATGGAGCCGTTGCCGCCGCCCTTGTTGTCGGCGATGACCGACTGGCCCAGCACCGGGCCCAGCGCCTGCGCCAGCATGCGCGCCGACAGGTCGGTGGTGCCGCCTGCCGCCGTGGGCACGACCAGGGTGACGGGCTTGGCGGGGTAGGTGCTGCCGCCCTGGGCAAAGGCGCTGCCGCCAAGGCTTGCGGCCAGTGCGGCCACGGCCAGAAGGGTGAATTGTTTGCGGGTCGTTGTCATGAGGGATGTGTCTCCGTTATCTCAGTTGTTTCAGTTGCCAATGAATCTCGAAGGGGGTGCTGCTCGGGCGTCAGTCGACCTTTGCGCCCGTGTCCTGAACCACCTTGTGCCAGCGCGCCAGGTCGTCCTTGACCAGCATGCCGAGCTGGGTCGATGTGCCCTTGAACGGCTCGCAGCCCACGTTGGCCAGTTTGTCGATCACGTCCTTGTGGTCCAGGGCCTTGGCCACCTCGGCCTGCAGCAGGGCCACCACGGCGGGCGGCGTGCCTGCGGGGGCGAACATGCCGTACCAGGGCGTTTGCCCAAAGCCCTTGAGCGTTTCGCCCATGGTGGGTGCGTCGGGCAGCGCGGCCACGCGCTTTTCGTTGACGACGCCCAGCACCTTGAGCTTGCCGGCCTTGATGAAGGCGATGGACGACGGCAGGCTCTGCACCGACAGCGGCACCTGCCCACCCACCACGTCGGTGGCTGCTGCCGCCGAGCCCTTGTAGGGAATGTGCTGCAGCTCGATGCCAGCGGCCTTTTGCAGCATCTCGCCGATCAGGTGGTTGAGCGTGCCGTTGCCGGCCGAGGCGATTGCGTACTTGCCCGGGCTGGCCTTGGCCACGGCGATCAGCTCAGCCATGTTCTTGGCCGGGAAGGACGGGTGGGCCACCAGCACGTAGCCCGCCGTGGCCAGGGGCGCCACAGGCTCGAAGTCTTTCACCGGGTCGAACCCGGTGCTCTTGTACAGCCAGGGGTTGATGACCTGAGCGCTGTCCGCCGTCACCAGCAGGGTGTAGCCATCGGCCTTGGTTTTGGCGGTGTAGGCCGTGCCCACATTGCCGCCCGCGCCGGGCCGGTTCTCCACCACCACCGACTGGCCCAGCTGCTCGCCGAGCTTTTGCGCCAGCACGCGGGCAATCGCATCGTTGGCACCGCCCGCAGCCTGGGGCACGACCACGGTGATGGGCTTGCCGGGGAATTTGGCTGCATCCTGCGCGGCGGCGTTGAATGCGGCCCCGCACAGCAGCGCGGCGAGCAGCAGCCTGCGCGGCAGGCTGAAATGGGGTCTCGAATCGCTCATGGTCTTGTCTCCTGTCTATCGTTTTCTTTGAATGAACCAGAACAGCGTGGTAACGGGTGGGGGGCCTGGCTATGCGGCGCGCCCTCCCCCCAGCAGCTCTTTATCGCGCGCCAGCGCCCTTTCCTTGATCGCCTCGAAGTCCCCCGGCACCGGGTGCAGCGCCAGGCGCGGCCCGGCCTTGGCGATCTGGCTGGGGATGTCGTGGCCGATCAGCGCGGGCAGGCGCTGCGCGGCGGCCAGCAGCAGGGCCAAGTCCACCCCGGTGGCGTAGCCCATGCAGTCGAGCGCGTGCACGATCTCTTCGCTGCACACATTGCCGCTGGCGCCGGGCGCATAGGGGCAGCCGCCCAGGCCGCCCAGCGAGGCGTCGAACCGGTCGGCCCCGGCGCTGATGCCCGCCAGCACATTGGCCAGGCCCATGCCGCGCGTGTTGTGAAAATGCAGGGTGAATTCCACGCCCGGCCAGCTCGCCCGCGCCGCCGAAGTGAGGGCGGCCACCTGCGTGGGGTAGGCCATGCCCGTGGTGTCGCACAGCGTGACGCCGCCCACGCCCAGGTCGACGAAGCGTTGCACCCAGCCGAACACGGCCTCGGGGGCGACCTCGCCCTCCATCGGGCAGCCAAACACGCACGACAGCGACACGTTGACCGCCACGCGCGCCGCCTGCGCCGTGGCCACCACCTGGGCCAGTGCGGCGAACGAATGCTCCTGCGTCATGCGCAGGTTGGCGATGTTGTGCGTGGCACTGGCCGACATGACCAGGTTGAGCTCGTCCGCACGCGATTCGATGGCGCGCTCGGCCCCGCGCACATTGGGCACCAGGGCGGTGTACACGGTGCCAGGGCGGCGCGTGATCTCGCGCATCACCACCTCGGCATCCTTGAGCGCAGGGATGGCCGTGGGCGACGTGAACGAGGTCACCTCGATCTTGGAGAGGCCCGCATCCGAGAGCGCATTGGCCAGCGCGATCTTGTCCTCGGTGGGCACAAAGGTGGCCTCCATCTGCAGGCCGTCGCGCAGGCCCACCTCCTGCATGTGGATGCGCCGGCCATTTCCGGTCCACACGCTGGCTTCTTGCATTGCGGCAGTCATTGGATCACCCCCTTGCTGCGCAGCAGCGCAATCTGATCGGCGGTCAGGCCCGCCTCGGCCAGCACCGCATCGGTGTCGTCGCCCAGGTGCGGCGCACTGCTGCGGATGGAACCCGGCGTGGCCGAGAGCTTGGGCACGATGCCCGGCACCTGCACGCTGTAGCCGTCGCGCGTCTCCTGCGTGAGCAGCATGTCGCGGGCGCGGTAGTGCGGGTCTTCGGCGATGTCGCGCGCGGTGTAGACCTTGCCGGCCGGCACGCGGGCCGTGCCCAGGGCGTCGAGCACCTGCTGCACGGTGAGCGGTGCGCTCCAGGCGCCGATGGCGGCGTCGATCTCGTCCACGCGCGCGACGCGGCCGGCGTTGTCGGCCAGATCAGGGGCCGCGCCCAAGTCGGGCCGGCCGATGGCCTGCATCAGCCGCTTGAAGATGCTGTCGCCATTGCCCGCCACCAGCACCCAGCCATCGGTGCAGGGGTAGGCGTTGGACGGCGCGATACCCGGCAGCGCGCTGCCCGCCGCCTCGCGCACCGCGCCAAAGGCGCTGTACTCGGGGATCAGGCTTTCCATCACGTTGAACACGGCCTCGTGCAGCGCCACGTCGATCACCTGGCCCTGGCCGCCGTTGACCTTGCGGTGGTACAGCGCCGTGAGCACGCCGATGGCGCCGTGCAGCGCGGCCAGCGTGTCGCCAATCGACACGCCCACACGCACCGGCACGCGGCCGGGCTCGCCCGTCAGGTGGCGCAGGCCGCCCATGGCCTCGCCGATGGCGCCAAAGCCCGGCAAGTCGCGGTAGGGCCCCGTCTGCCCGTAGCCCGAGATGCGCAGCATCACCAGCCCAGGGTTGATGCGGTGCAGCTCTTCGGGCGACATGCCCCAGCCTTCCAGCGTGCCGGGGCGAAAGTTCTCGATCAGCACGTCGGCCTCGGCGATCAGCTGGCGAGCGATGTCCTGGCCCTCCTTCTGCCGCAGGTCCAGCGCCACCGAGCGCTTGTTGCGCGACTGCACCTGCCACCAGACGGAGGTGCCCTCCTTGATCAGGCGCCAGTTGCGCAGCGGGTCGCCCGATTCTGGCGCTTCGATCTTGATGACCTCGGCGCCAAAGTCGCCCAGCGTCTTGCCGCAAAAGGGGCCGGCGATGAGTTGGCCCATCTCGATCACGCGCACGCCCTGCAGGGCGGCGGCGGTAGGGGTTGGTGTGGCACCCATCGTGTTCTTGTCTCCAATGTCGCAGCCTGCGGGATGAGGTCTGCTGCGTTGAGCCGCATGATGCGCACAGTTGGCGCTGGCGCAAAACGCTGATGCAACAACCCACCATCGCAAACGGGCATGGCAGAACGCGGGCGTTGTTACCATTGCCCCATGAAGCTCGACCCCGTCTCCCTGCGCCTGTTCGTTGCCGTGATGGAAGAGAGCACCATTGCCGCCGCCGCCGCGCGCGAGCACCTGGCCGCGTCGGCCGTGAGCCGGCGCCTGGCCGACCTGGAAGATGCCCTGCACGTCACCCTGTTCACCCGCAGCAACAAGGGCACCGAACCCACGGCTGCGGCCTATGCCCTGCTGAACCTGGCGCGCGGCGTGCTCAACGACCTGGACGGCATCGCCACGCAGATGCGCGACTACGGCGCCGGCCTGCGCGGCCACGTGCGCGTGGTGGCCAACATCTCGGCCATCAGCCAGTTCTTGCCGGCGCAGCTGCAAAGCTTCATGGCCCTGCACCCGCAGGTGGATGTGCGCCTGCAGGAGCAGATCAGCACCGCCATCGCCCAGTCGGTGGCCGAGAACGCGGCCGACATCGGCATCCTCAACCACGGCCACTATGGCGACCGCGTGGTGCAACTGCCCTACCGCACCGACGAGCTGGCCCTGGTGGTGCCACGCGACCACGCCCTGGCGCGGCGCAAATCCGTGCGCCTGGCCGATGCCCTGCCCTACGACTTCGTGGGCGCGCACCCCGGCAGCGCCATCAACAACCAGCTCACCAAGGCCGCTGCCGAAACCGGGCTGCCGCTGCGCCTGCGCATGCAGGTCACCAGCTACGACGCACTGTGCCTCATGGTCGCGGCGGGCCTGGGCGTGGGCGTCATGCCGCGCGGCAGTGCTGCGCTGTACAAGGGCAGCCAGCCCATCCGCGTGGTCACCTTGAACGAGCCCTGGGCCCACCGCCAGCTGGTGCTGTGCGTGCGCTCGGAAGAGTCGCTGTCGAGCGTGGCGCGCCTGTTGGTGGACCACCTGCGCGCCCCCGCCGAAGGGCCTGCCGCATGACGGCCCCGGCCCTGCCCCCGCTGCAGTGGGACGTGTTCTGCCAGGTCATCGACAACTACGGCGACATCGGCGTGTGCTGGCGCCTGGCCAGCCAGTTGGCGGCGCGCGGCCAGCGCGTGCGCCTGTGGGTGGACGATGCCTCGGCCCTGGCGTGGATGGCGCCTGCGGGATGCCCCGGCGTGGAGCTGCGCCCCTGGGGCGGCGAGGTGCCCGCCGCGCACGAGGCCGCGCCCGATGTGGTGGTCGAGGCCTTCGGCTGCGAAATCCCCCAGCCCTTCCTGGCCTGGGCAGTGCAGCGTGCGTCGACGCGGGAACCTGTGTGGATCAACCTCGAATACCTCTCGGCCGAGGGCTATGTGGAGCGCAACCACCGCCTGCCCTCGCTCATCATGTCGGGCCCGGCCCGGGGCTGGACGCGCTGGTTCTTCTACCCCGGCTTCACCCCCGCCACCGGCGGCCTGCTGCGCGAGCCCGGCCTGCTGGACCAGCGCCCGCCCGGCTTTGCCGCCGCCTGGCGCGCGGGCCAGCCGCCGGCCACGCATCAGCCCCAGCGCTGGATGTCGCTGTTCTGCTACGAGCCCGCCGCCCTGCCCGCGCTGCTGGCCCAGGCCATGCAGCCCGGCGCCGTACCCACCCGCCTGCTGGTCACGCCTGGCCGTGCCACCCAGGCGGTGCGGTCCGCATTGGCCACCTTGCCGGCAGAGCATGGCCCGCTGCAATTGCAGTTTCTGGCCCCCACAGACCAGCAGGGTTTCGATGACCTGCTCTGGGCCAGCGACTTCAACGCCGTGCGCGGCGAGGACTCGCTGGTGCGGGCCCTGTGGGCCGGCCGCGCCCTGGTGTGGCACATCTACCCGCAGGACGATGGCGCCCACCACGCCAAGCTGGCGGCGTTTCTCGACTGGCTGCAGGCCCCGGCCTCGCTGCGCGACTTTCACGCGGCGTGGAACGGCATCCCCGGCCACGGCCCGCTGACCATTCCAGATGATGAAACCCTGGCCGAGTGGAGCGCCTGCGTGCAGGCGGCGCGCGCACGGCTGGCGCAACAAACCGACCTGGTGGGCCAGTTGGTAGGATTTATCGCGGAAAAAAGGTAAAATCCGAGGCTTTGCGCAAATTGAGGCGCGGCACCATGGTGCCCGTACCCCGCGCAATCCCGCCGCGGAACATGCGCCGGCCAGTTGCACAGCCCACCGGGGCTTGCGGCCAGCGCGTTGAGCGGCCCCCAACCCAAGCAACCAAACTGCTATGAAAATCGCTCAAGAAATCCGCGCCGGCAACGTCATCATGCACGGCAAGGACCCCATGGTCGTCCTCAAGACCGAATACGCCCGTGGCGGCCGCGGTGCAGCCACCGTGCGCATGAAGCTCAAGAGCCTGATCGGCAACTTCGGCACCGAAAACGTGTTCAAGGCCGACGACAAGATCGACAACGTGATCCTGGACAAGAAGGACTGCACGTACTCCTACTTCGCCGACCCCATGTACGTCTGCATGGACACAGACTACAACCAGTACGAAGTCGAAGCCGAAAACATGGGCGACGCGCTGAACTACCTCGAAGACGGGATGGCCCTCGAAGTGGTGTTCTATGACGGCAAGGCCATCTCGGTCGAACTGCCCACCAGCGTCGAGCGCGAAATCACCTGGACGGAACCTGCCGTCAAGGGCGACACCTCCGGCAAGGTTCTGAAGCCCGCAAAGATCGCCACCGGCTTCGAAGTGCCCGTGCCCCTGTTCGTCTCGCAAGGCGACAAGATCGAAATCGACACCCGCACCGGCGAATACCGCAAGCGCGTTTAAGGTTCTGCAGGCCCACCTGCAAGACCTCCGAAAAAGGCTTCCTCCGGGAAGCCTTTTTTGTTGGTGCCCCTGCACGGCGCGGGCCTTGCGGCCCGATCCACCGCAGGCGCAGCGATTTCTTGCGAGCGTCACAGGCCTCGCGCACAATCATTGCCATGGACCCCACCGCCGACCTCGCCACCGACCTCACCGCACTCCTCCCCCGCTGGCGCATCGATGGGGTCGACATGCTGCCGCCCGGCGATCCTGCGCAGGTCCAGGCGCTGTTTGCCCAACTGGGCCAGCCCGCCACCCCCGAAGTGCTCACCCTGTACGCCACCCTGGGCGGCATGGTCACCATGGACGGCGAGTTCTGGCGCCTGTGGTCGCTGGACGAAGTCAGCCGCGCCAACCAGGGCCCGCCCTCCGAATGGGGCGTGCAGTTTGCAGATTTTCTGACCCACAGCCAGGTGTTTCGCCTGCGCACGGCGGCGGATGGCCGCTCGGAAGTCTTCGCCGGCCCGTTGAGTGCAGACAGCCCCCCCGTGCGGGTAGCGGGCTCGCTCAACGAATTCTTTGCGCTGTACCGCAGCGACCCGGACCAGGTGCTGGCACCACGCTGACCGGCACTCGGACGCGGGCCTCGGACCGCCACAGCTTGCGCCACCGGCGCTCCCTCAGGGAAAAAACTCTTGGGAGAAATTGTCAGTTTCTGATAAAACGCTCTCAAGTTTTACGCCTCGAGGGAGGCCACGTCTTCTCCTTGCAGGTGCATGGCCACGATTGCTCCTTCCGACTCCGCCTGCCTAGCCCGGACCGACGCCCAGGCAAGGTAGCGCATCGCCCTCACGCCCTCCTGCCCCATCACGCCCAGAATCACCAAGCCTATGGAACAAACCACACTCCCAGCCATCGCCGGATCCAACCAGGTTCTCTTCATTCTGGACAATCTGCCCGATTGGCAATCGCTGGCCTCGGTAGCGCCTGCCGGCTCCCAGGTGGTGCGCCTGGATGCCGGCACCGACGCGCTGGCGCAGATGGCCCACTACCTGGAAGGCCGCCAGGGCATCGATGCCATCCACATGGTGACCCATGGCGCGCCCGGTGCGCTGCATCTAGGCACGACCACTGTGACCAACGCCAATCTGGATGTCCACCAAGCGCAATGGGAAGCCATCGGCCGATCTCTGGCTGCGGACGGCGATCTGCTGCTCTACGGCTGCGACGTGGCTGCGGGTGTGGAGGGCCAAGCCTTCGTGCAGGCCCTGTCCGAACTTACGGGCGCCGACGTGGCCGCGTCCACCGACCTGACCGGCAATGCGGCCCAGGGCGGCAACTGGGTGCTGGAAAGCCAGACGGGTGCGGTGCAGGCTTCGGCGGACTGGGCAAAGTACACGCAGTTCTCGTCGGTGCTGGCGGACCAGACCATCAACTTGGCTGGTGCAATTACGGCCGGCTCGCTGGCCAGCGGCGATTTCACCATTGATGGCGTGCGCTTTGTTGTATCAGCGCCCAGCGGCGTTACTGTGACCCAGACCGGGGGTGGCTTGTTGTTAGAGGAGACCGCTGCTGCCGGGGATTTCGTGCTCACCATTACCGACACGGGCGCCAACCCCCAGTTCACCCCCTCCTCCACCTATATCGATCACACCAGCACTGGCGGCCATCCTACCAACGGTGCGTATCTCAGTTTCGCTTATGGAAACGCGAGTACCACCGCAGGATTGAGCCAATTTTCCGGCAATAGCATTGACTTCAAGTTGGGCGGCGCACAGATCGCCAACCAAATCGTAGTCACTGACTTGGAGAATTCGGACCCCGCAATCAAGACGAAGTTTTTCATCAAGGACTTCGTCGTCGATCTCGCCGCCACCAACTCCCCCAGCGACACCACGCCCCCCACCGTCACCAGCATCGTGCGGCAGACACCGGCTGGCGCCACCACCAATGCAGACAGCCTGGTCTACCGCGTCACCTTCAACGAAGGTGTCACCGGAATCGACACCGCCGACTTCGCCGCAACAGGCTCCACGGCCACGGTCACGAACATGGCTTCAGCGGGCAGCAATGCCTACGACGTGACGGTATCCGGAGGCAATCTAGCGGGATACAACGGCACAGTCACCCTAGGCTTTGCCGCTGGCCAGAACATCCTGGACACTGCGGGCAACGCGCTGGCCAGCACCACCCCCACCGGTACCAACAACAACAGCTACACGCTGGACAACACGCCACCCACGCTGGCCATCACCAGCAGCGCGAGCACGCTGAAGGCCGGGCAGACGGCCACCATCACCTTCACCTTCAGCGAAGACCCCGGCGCCACCTTCACCTGGGATGGCTCCACCGGCGACGTGGTGGTCTCAGGCGGCACGCTCGGCGCCATCAGCGGCTCGGGCCTCACGCGCACCGCCACCTTCACCCCCACTGCCAGCACCAACAGCGGCACCGCCAGCATCACGGTGGCGTCGGGCACATATACGGACACGGCAGGCAACAACGGCGGCGCGGGCACCACCCCGTCGATCAACTTCGACACGCTCGCGCCTGCGACCCCGCCCACGCCGGTGCTTAGCGCCGGCAGCGACTCGGGCGCCTCCAATTCCGACCGCATCACCAACATCACAACACCCACCTTCACCGGCACGGCCGAGGCTGGCTCCACCGTCACCCTGTACGACACCGATGGCACCACCGTGCTGGGCTCGGGTGCTGCAACGGGCGGCAACTGGTCCATCACCAGCAGCACCCTCGCAAACGGATCGCATGGCCTTACCGTCAAGGCCAGCGATAGTGCCGGCAATGTCAGCACGGCATCCAGCGGGCTCTCGGTCACCGTCGACACCACCACGCCCACACTGTCGATCACCAGCAGCGCGAGCACGCTGAAGGCCGGGCAGACGGCCACCATCACCTTCACCTTCAGCGAAGACCCCGGCGCCACCTTCACCTGGGATGGCTCCACCGGCGACGTGGTGGTCTCAGGCGGCACGCTCGGCGCCATCAGCGGCTCGGGCCTCACGCGCACCGCCACCTTCACCCCCACTGCCAGCACCAACAGCGGCACCGCCAGCATCACGGTGGCGTCGGGCACATATACGGACACGGCAGGCAACAACGGCGGCGCGGGCACCACCCCGTCGATCAACTTCGACACGCTCGCGCCTGCGACCCCGCCCACGCCGGTGCTTAGCGCCGGCAGCGACTCGGGCGCCTCCAATTCCGACCGCATCACCAACATCACAACACCCACCTTCACCGGCACGGCCGAGGCTGGCTCCACCGTCACCCTGTACGACACCGATGGCACCACCGTGCTGGGCTCGGGTGCTGCAACGGGCGGCAACTGGTCCATCACCAGCAGCACCCTCGCAAACGGATCGCATGGCCTTACCGTCAAGGCCAGCGATAGTGCCGGCAATGTCAGCACGGCATCCAGCGGGCTCTCGGTCACCGTCGACACCACCACGCCCACACTGTCGATCACCAGCAGCGCGAGCACGCTGAAGGCCGGGCAGACGGCCACCATCACCTTCACCTTCAGCGAAGACCCCGGCGCCACCTTCACCTGGGATGGCTCCACCGGCGACGTGGTGGTCTCAGGCGGCACGCTCGGCGCCATCAGCGGCTCGGGCCTCACGCGCACCGCCACCTTCACCCCCACTGCCAGCACCAACAGCGGCACCGCCAGCATCACGGTGGCGTCGGGCACATATACGGACACGGCAGGCAACAACGGCGGCGCGGGCACCACCCCGTCGATCAACTTCGACACGCTCGCGCCTGCGACCCCGCCCACGCCGGTGCTTAGCGCCGGCAGCGACTCGGGCGCCTCCAATTCCGACCGCATCACCAACATCACAACACCCACCTTCACCGGCACGGCCGAGGCTGGCTCCACCGTCACCCTGTACGACACCGATGGCACCACCGTGCTGGGCTCGGGTGCTGCAACGGGCGGCAACTGGTCCATCACCAGCAGCGCACTGGCTGCGGGTGTGCACACCATCAAGGCCACTTCGACAGACACGGCCGGCAATGCAAGCCCGCTGTCTGCCGGCGTGGACGTGACCATCGACACCCATGCACCGGTGTTCGCATCGGCCACGGTCACCGGCAATAAGCTGGTGATGACCTATGTCGAAGCAGGTATGCTGGATACCGCCAACCCGCCTCTGGCGGGCGCCTTCACCGTGCTGGTGGGTGCCACACCCAATGTCGCTACGCTAGTCGCCGTCGACGCTGCGGCCAAGACCATCACGCTGACGCTCACCACCGCGGTCTCCAGCGGCCAGTCGATCACCGTGGCATACGCCGATCCCACCGGGGGCGATGATCTCCAGGCGATCCAGAACACCGTGGGCAACGATGCCGCCACCCTGGCCGCGACGGCAGTGACCAACAGCACGCCCGCACCTGACTCAGGCACCCCGCCGGGCACCCCCATCGACGGCGTGCCCGTCACCACCGAACCCGGCCCCGGCGGCTCGACCATCATCACCATTCCCGTGGTGCTGCCCACCCGGCCCGACACCCCCGGCACACCCTCTCCCCTGGCCGACATCCCGCTGGTCACCTCCCCCAGCGGTACCCCCATCGTCTCGGTGGGCGTGCCCACCGGGGTCGGGCTGCAGGCCGAGGGCCTGACCACCACGACCCTGGGTTCTGCGGCCCTGGCCGAACTCGGCTTCCGCATCGAGCGCATTGCCGGCGACAGCCCCGAGCTGACCAACGCCGGGCAGGTGTTCTATGCCACGCTGGCGCCCAATGAGCCCTTGAGCGTGCAGATCCTGAAGCCCACCATCGGTGCCGGCTACGACGGATCTCAGCCCCTGGTCATCACCGGCAGCAACAACCCGGCCGACGGCAAGCAGGCCGTGATCCTGGATGCCCGCTCCCTGCCTTCTGGCACTGTGATCCAGGTGGACAACATCGAGTTCATCGCCGTGGTGGGCAATGTGCGCCTGATCGGCGGCGCGGGCCAGAACGCGGCCAGCGGCGACAGCGGTGCCCAATGGATCGTGCTCGGCCCCGATGACGACATCATCCATGGCGGTGGCGGCAACGATGTGGTCGGCAGCGAGGCCGGCGATGACCAGGTCTTTGGCGATGCCGGGGACGACATCGTGTTTGGCGGCGCCGGCAATGACCTGCTCTCGGGTGGCACCGGCAGTGACCGCCTGAACGGGGGCACCGGGTTTGACGTGGCGATCCAGGAGGGCACACGCGCCGACTACACCGTGACTCTCGAAGGCGCAGGCATCAAGCTCACGCACACCGCCACCGGTGTCTCCGATTGGCTGGTGGATGTCGAGCAGGTGCGCTTTGCGACGGGCCCAAGCCTCACGGTGGCGCACAGCGCCGCCGAAGAAGCCGGGGCCTATCTGTTCCAGAAGTGGATTGGCCGCGATCTGAACCAGGGCGAAGGGGCCATCATCCAGAGCCTGACGGGCAAGACGGCGCTGGAAGTGGCGACCCTATTCGCCCAAGTGTTCCCCGAGCAGAGTGCGGGCAAGACGCCGGCGCAGTTGCTGGAAGGCATGGGTGCAGCGGGAGCCATCCGCGTGGATGCCGTGCGGGATGTGACCGTGACCGGCGATGCGGGCAACAACACCATCAGCCCCACGCTGGGCCTGGCGCGGTATGTGGATGGAGGGGCAGGCATCGACACCGTGGTCATCCCGGCAACCCTCTCACAGACCTATGTGCAATCGCAGAACAATGGCAGCTTCACCCTGCAGCGCCTGACGGATGGGGCGATGCTGGATGTGACGCGGGTGGAGCGGGTCACGTTCAATGACACCAAGCTGGCCTTGGACCTGAACGGCCATGCGGGCGAAGCGGCCAAGCTGCTGGGTGCCCTGGGCGGGCCGGCTTTGCTGACCAACAAGGGCGTGGTGGGCGAAGTGATCCGCCTGCTGGATGCCGGGGCCACGGGCCAGACCATCGCGGGGCTGGGGCTGCAGCTCTTGGGAGCGAGCACGCCCACGCAGATTGCGCAGACGCTGTGGACCAATGTGGTGGGCCGCGCGGGTACGGATGGGGAGCTCAAGCTGCTGACCGACATCATGGCGGGTGGGGTGTCGGCCAGTGAGCTGACGGTGATGGCGGCGAATCTGGAGATGAACGCGGTGCGGATTGATCTGGTGGGGCTGACGGCCAAGGGGATTGAGTTCGCCTGACGCCAGCCTGGCTTGCATCAAAGGCAGGGCCCTGCCCTGCCCCAGCCCCCCCGGGCTGGCCGGCCCGCAAAGGCCGGCAAATACCCTTACAGCGAAGTTGCAATATGATACAAATCGTGGGCACTGCAGCGATGGCGCTGCAGGTGCTGGGGGCGCAGCTTCTAGGGCCATGATGGCCCGCTCGAGACCCGCGCGACCTCAATCGAATGCATTGCCACCATGAAGTGCTTCCCTATGAAAGTGGCAAACGCGCATGAGCACCGACTGGATTCCCTGTGAACTGACCACTGCCGGCCAGCGCAGCCTTGTTCGATGGATCCACCCGGGCGCCAAGCCGCTGTTCACAGAACCCTTCTTTCGCCAGACCATCGACGCGCTGGTCCAGGCGAACGCCGTGCAGAAGCTCACGCCCCTGGAGGCGCTGGCAGAGGTGGCGCCGGCCAAGGCACCGGCGGGCTTCATCTTCCATGTGTCGCGCTGCGGGTCCACCCTGGTGAGCCGCAGCCTGGCCGGCATACCCCGCCACCGCGTGGTATCGGAGCCTGCGCCCGTGAACCAGTGGCTACTGGCCCATGGCCGGGACCCACAGGCAAAGTGGCCGCAGCTCAAAGGGCTGATACATGCCCTGTGCGGCACGGCAGCCGGTGTGGACTGCTTCATCAAATTCACCAGCTGGAACCTGTTGCACCTGCAGCAACTGCTGGCGCTCTTTCCCGCCACCCCCTGGGTCTTCGTCTACCGGGACCCGGTCGACGTGCTGCAATCCCTGGTGGCGCGGCCGCCGCGCTGGGCGGCCCTCTCGCAACTGGCCCCTGCCCTGGGCGGCCACCAGGCCGATGGCCTTCAAGCGCTGGCGCAGGTTCTGCAGCGCCTGTTTGCCGCCCCGCTGCCGCATTGGAGCGGGCGGGCTCTGGCGATCAACTATGCCCAGTTGCCGGGCGCCATGGCGGACATTGCCGAGCACTTCGGCCTGCGCCTGGACGCAGCGGAGCAGGCAAGCATGGTGCACGTGGCGCAATACGATGCCAAGCAGGCCGGTGAAGTCCCCTTTCGCCCGCGTGAGCGGGCCCCTGTGTCGGATACCATGGCCAGCGCCATGGCGCCATTGAACCTGCTGTGGGATCAATGGGAGGCGATGCGCGCCCCATCGGAGGCACTGCATGCCCACTGAAGCCACGGCACACCGCGCGCCGCTGTCACCCGATGCGCGCGACCAGCGCCTGCTGGAGTTGATCGGGGCGGGCAAGATCGCCGCGCCAGACAACGAAGTGCTGGCAGACATCCACCGGCGCCGGGGCGACCTGGCCGCAGCGGCGGCGGAGTACCGGCGCCTGCATGCCCGAAAGGCCGGAGCGCCTCGCATCGACCTGCTGAACGCCATTTTCAATGGCGGCAATGCGCCAGCACGCCTGCCGCAATCCGATTTTGCGCCTGCCCCGTTCGTGCAGTTCGATGGCTTCTTCGGCCATGCGCTGAACCAGCACCTGCTCGACTACGCGATCTCGCGCCAGGACATCTTCAGGCCGACGGAGCTGCAGGCGGCAGACCAGTACGAAAAGCAGCGCAGCACGCTGGTCACCTACGAGGTGGGCTCCCCGGGCGAGGCGATGCGCGCCGCGGTCAGCGAGCGTCTGCCCCTGCTGTGCGAGCGGCTGGGCATGCCGGTGTTCGACATCGATTTCATCCAGCTCAAGATCGCGGCGTATGCGGCCGGCGACTTCTTCAAGGCCCACCAGGACAACGGGCTCAGCCATACGGGCAGGCGGATCAGTTTCGTCTACTACTTCCACCGCGAGCCCAAGCCCTACCGCGGTGGCGACCTGCTGCTGTACGACAGCCGCTTCGACCCGCGCGCCTATGTGCGCACCCTGTTCACACGCATCGTTCCGCACAACGACAGCATCGTGTTCTTCCCCAGCGAGTATTTCCACGAGGTGCTGCCCGTGGAAACCGCCCCGCAAGACTTCAGCGCCAGCCGTTTCACCATGGCCGGCCATATCGGTTGACAGTGCCACGCCACCGCTTCATCTTCTGCCCCTGCAAGCCATCGGCACCGCTCACGGTGCCATCGCTGCAGCCATCCCTTTTTCTGACCACAAGGCACCGCCATGTCCACCACCCCCGCCACCCGTGAAGTCATCGCCATCGATGCCGGTATCGCAGACTGGGAGACACTGGTTGCCAGCCTGGACCCTGCCATGCCGATCATCCTGCTGCCCGCAGGCGGCAACGGCCTGGAAGCCCTGGCACTGGCGCTGGCCGACTACGGCACGCTGGACGCGCTGCACCTGGTCACCCACGGCTCCGAAGGCCAGCTGCACCTGGGCGAGTTGCGCCTGAACACCGCCAACCTGGGTGAGCAGGCCCCTGCGCTCGCACAGATCGCCAGCCACCTGGCACCGGGTGCGGACCTGCTGCTGTACGGTTGCTCGGTGGCCCAGGGCGAAGGCGGGCAGGCATTCGTCAACAGCCTGTCCAGCGCGCTGCATGGCGCCGATGTCGCAGCGTCCACTGATCGCACTGGCGCGTTGGCGCTGGACGGCGACTGGGACCTGGAGTATTGGGCGGGGCAGATCGAGACGATGCTGCCGTTCGATGCGCAGGACATCGTAGAGTACAGGGCGGCGTTTGTGGGGGATGACACCGGCCTACCCACGGTGTCTTCGATCAACCGCGTCTCCACCGCGATCACCAACGCTACCAGCGTCAATTTCACCGTCAAGTTCTCTGAAAGCGTCAGCGGGGTCGATACTTCAGACTTCTCCCTGACCAAAAGCAATACTGCCAACGGCACTATCTCCAGCGTGACGGGGAGCGGAGACACCTACACCGTGACGGTGAACAGCATCTCCGGTGATGGCACTGTGCGCCTGGACCTCAAGAGTTCAGGGACCGGCATCCAAAACACGGCCGGCAACGCCATCCCCGGCGGCTACACCGCAGGCCAGCTGTACACCATCGACAACACGGGGCCCGCAGTCGGGTCGGTCAATTCCAGCGCTGCCAACGTCACTTACAAGGCGGGCGACACCGTCGGCATTCGGGTCATCTTCAGCGAAACAGTGATCGTCACGGGTACCCCGCAACTGACGCTGGAAACCGGCGCCACCGACCAGGTGGTGAACTACGCAAGCGGCAGCAGCACCAACACCCTGACGTTCAAATACACCGTGCAGGCCGGCGACACCACGGCAGACCTGGACTACCTGGGAATCACGGCATTGGCGTTGAATGGCGGCACCATCAAGGATACGGCAGGCAACGCCAGCACCCTTACGCTGGCGGCGCCCGGCGCGGCCAACTCGCTCGGCAACAACAAAGCCATCGTGATCGACGGCGTGTCCCCCCAGGTCACCAGCGTCAACTCCAGCGCCGCCAACGGCACCTACAAGGAGGGCGACACCGTCAGCCTGCAGGTCAATTTCAGCGAAACCGTCACCGTCACGGGCACGCCCCAACTGACGCTCGAGACCGGCACCACCGACCGTGCAGTGAACTACACCAGTGGCAGCGGCACCAGTGAACTGACCTTCACGTACACCGTGCAGGCCGGCGACACCGCGGCAGACCTGGACTACCTGGGAATCACCGCATTGGCGTTGAATGGCGGCACCATCAAGGATACGGCAGGCAACGCCAGCACCCTTACGCTGGCGGCGCCCGGTGCGGCCAACTCGCTGGGCAACAACAAAGCCATCGTGATAGATACCACCGCGCCCACGGTCGCATCGGTCAATTCCAGCGCCGCCAACGGCACCTACAAGGTGGGCAACACCGTCAGCCTGCAGGTCAACTTCAGCGAGGCCGTCACCGTCACGGGCACGCCCCAGCTGACGCTGGAAACCGGCACCACCGACCGTGCAGTGAACTACACCAGCGGCAGCGGCACCAGTGCACTGACCTTCACGTACACCGTGCAAGCGGGCGACACCACGGCAGACCTGGACTACCTGGGAATCACGGCACTGGCGCTGAATGGCGGCACCATCAAGGATGCGGCGGGCAATGCCAGCACGCTGACGCTGGCGGCACCGGGTGCGGCCAACTCGCTGGGCAACAACAAGGCCCTGGCCATCGACGGCGTGGTGCCGGTGCTGTCCTCCAGCACGCCGCTGGACAATGCTGCCGGCGTCAGCACCACCGCCAACCTCATGCTGACCTTCTCCGAAAACGTGGTGGCAGGAGAAGGCCTGGTGCTGCTCAAGAACGGCGCCGGCACGCTGATCGAGCAGTTCGATGTCACATCCGGCGAGGGCAGCCTGAACGGCAGCCTGAGCATCACCGGCGCTGCGGTCACCATCGATCCCCATGCCGACCTGGCCTACGGCACCGCCTACTACCTGCAGGTGGAGAGCCTGGCCTTCAAGGACGGCGCAGGCAACGCCTTTGCCGGCATCTCCGACGCCGAAGGCCTGAACTTCACCACGGTGGCCGCTCCAGCCCCCGCGCCCGCCCCGGACCCGGCGCCACCTGCGCCGTCACCGGCACCGACCGTGGTGGACGGAACTCCCGTACAGACCAGCACCGTGCAGAACGCGGATGGCTCGACCACGACCACGCAGAGCATTGCACCGGTCAGCAGCGGCCGGCCCGAAAATGCAGGCACGCCCAACCCGCAGCTGGCCGACATACCGCTGGCCACCAGCAATGGTGAGACCCTGCTGCAGATAGGCTTGCCCACGGGGGTGGGCGCCACATCGCAAGGCTCCGAGCCGGCCACCAGCCCTGCGGCGCTGCGCCTGCAGCTCGTCACCGCCGCCGGGGCCGCTGGAGCGGGTGGGCAAGTGGACGCTATCGACAACTACCTGGCCACCGTGCCCAATGCGGGCCAGGTCGTCGTGCGCACCATCACCCTGGCAACCACCCCAGGCATCGCACCGGGCCAGCCCATCGCCATTACCGGTGCCGACGGCACGGGCGAAGGCAGCACCACGCACCCCGACCGCCAGGAAGCCCTGGTGATCGACGCGCGAGGCCTGCCGCCGGGCTCCGTGATCCAGCTGGACAAGGTGGAGTTCGCTCTCATCATCGGAGCCGTCAGGGTCATCGGCGGCGCCGGCCAGAACATCGCCAGCGGCGATGGATCGGCCCAGTGGATCGTGCTCGGCCCCGATGACGACATCATCCATGGCGGTGGCGGCAACGATGTGGTCGGCAGCGAGGCCGGCGATGACCAGGTCTACGGCGATGCCGGGGATGACATCGTGTTTGGCGGGGCGGGCAATGACCTGCTATCCGGTGGCACGGGCAGCGACAAGCTCAATGGCGGTACCGGCTTCGATGTGGCCGTGCAGGAGGGAGCTCGCAGCGACTACACGGTCACCCTGGAGGGTGCCGGTATCAAGCTGACCCATACCGCCACCGGTGTCTCCGACTGGCTGGTGGATGTCGAGCAGGTGCGGTTTGCAACGGGCCCGAGCCTCACGGTGGCGCACAGCGCCGCCGAAGAAGCCGGGGCCTATCTGTTCCAGAAGTGGATTGGGCGCGATCTGAACCAGGGCGAGGGGGCCATCATCCAGAGCCTGACGGGCAAGACGGCGCTGGAAGTGGCGACGCTGTTCGCGCAGGTCTTCCCCGAGCAGAGTGCGGGCAAGACGCCTGCCCAACTGCTGGAAGGCATGGGTGCAGCGGGAGCCGTGCGCGTGGATGCCGTGCGGGATGTGACCGTGACCGGTGATGCAGGCAACAACACCATCACCCCGACCTTGGGCCTGGCGCGGTATGTGGATGGGGGTGCTGGCATCGACACCGTGGTCATCCCTGCAACCCTGGGCCAGACCTATGTGCAATCCCAGAACAATGGCACCTTCACCCTGCAGCGCCTGACCGATGGGGCGATGCTGGATGTGACGCGGGTGGAGCGGGTCACGTTCAATGACACCAAGCTGGCCTTGGACCTGAACGGCCATGCGGGCGAAGCGGCCAAGCTGCTCGGTGCCCTGGGGGGGCCGGCCCTGCTCACCAACAAGGGAGTCGTCGGCGAGGTGATCCGGCTGCTGGATGCGGGGGCCACCAGCCAGACCATCGCGGGGCTGGGGCTGCAGTTGCTGGGAGCGAGCACGCCTACGCAGATTGCGCAGACGCTGTGGACGAATGTGGTGGGCCGGGCGGGCACGGATGGTGAGCTCAAGCTGCTGACCGA
Organism: Acidovorax sp. LjRoot66; assembly: GCF_964253305.1. Lineage (NCBI taxonomy): Bacteria > Pseudomonadati > Pseudomonadota > Betaproteobacteria > Burkholderiales > Comamonadaceae > Acidovorax > Acidovorax sp. LjRoot66. The sequence continues at coordinate 2,956,851 of NZ_CAXUQU020000001.1, read as the reverse complement.
CATCATGGCTGGGGGGGTGTCGGCCCCCGATCTGGTGGTGATGGCGGGCAACCTGGAGGCCACGGCCGTGCGCATCGACCTGGTGGGCCTCACGGCCAAGGGGATTGAGTTCGCCTGAGTGTCAGATGGTTCCCGCCAGGGTGAGCCACTGTCGCACCTGGCCCGGGTGCGGGCTGCATTGCCCGCGTCCGAACCAGGGGCCCCAGCCGTGCAGGATCTTGCGCGAGAACCAGCCGCCCTCGGTGCTGTAGACCTTGATCGACGCGGCCAGGGTGCCTGTCTTGCCGTCCAGGTAGTCCACCTGCTGGATGCTGATGGGAATCAGCCGGCCCGGCACCGTATCGCGCTGCTGGAACACCTCGAGCAGGTCGCGCGGGTGCGCGACCTTGAAGTGCACCTTGATCGCGTTCTCCGGCCGGCACAGCGCCTCGAACTGCCGGGCCCCGGCGATCTCATCGGCCATGGGGGCCACCAACAGCAGGGGCGTGGCCACGAACCACAGCGCCGCCCGCCATCCAGTGGCCACGGGGATGCGCCTGACCAGCTTGAACACCAATGCCGACGCGACCGCCCCCCAGAACAGGACGACCAGCAAAAACAGAAGGGCGGACATGGGGGCAGCAAGGGGAGGAAGGGCTGAACGAATCTACCACCAGCCCCCAGGGCTTCACCGCCCTTCTGTCACCCCACCCGGCCCGGCCGGCAGTGCCGGCTCATATGTCCATCGCCGGTCGGTGCTCCTCGGGTGGCACAAACTTCCACTGCCCCACCAGCAGCGAGAACACGAAGGCCCCCACCGCAAACAGGCCCAGCACGGCCAGCGCCATGCCCCACTCGCCGCCCAGGGCCCCAAAGGCGCTGGCGCGCACGGCCTTGATGGACCAGGTGAAGGGCAGCCAGGGGCTGATGTCGCGGTAGAAGGCGCTGGTCAGCTCCACCGGCAGCACGCCGCCGGCGGACGACAGCTGCAGCACCATGAGGATCAGGGCGATGGCCTTGCCCACGTCGCCAAAGGCACGCACCAGGGCCAGGATGACGAGCATGAAGGTCAGCGACGTGACCGCCATGGAAAGCGCCAGGCCCAGGGTGTTGACGGCCTGTATGCCCAGCATGAACCAGACCATGAGCAGCACGCAGGCGGTCTGCACCAGGTTGACGCTCCACAGCACCCCGAGCTTGCCCAGCAGCAGCGACACGCGCGAGTAGCCTGCGGCCTCTTCGGGCAGCCGGCGCAGGTGGAAGATGAAGGCCGTCATCACCGCGCCCAGCCACAGTGCGATGGGAATGAAGTTGGGCGCCAGGCCCATGCCGTTGTTCTTGACCGGCGCATCGATCTCGATCTGCGGCTGGACCGAGATCGCCAGGCCGCTGGCCGTGCCCTCCATCCCCGGGCCGACGGTAGGCAGGGCGGCCTCCAGCGTGTCGAGCCCCAGCACCAGTTGCGAAGATCCATCCTTCACCTTCAGCAGGCCTGTGCGCAGCTCGCTGGCGGCGCCCGCCAGCGCCTTGCTGCCGTCCACCAACTGGTCCACCTTGGCGTCGGCCGGCACCTTGGCTGCCAGTGTGGATGCGCCGGCCGAATAGGCGGCAAAGCCGTCCGCCATCTGGGCCACGCCTTGCGACAGGGCCTGCGCGCCCTCGGCCAGTTTGGCCTCGCCCTGGCCGGCCTGCTGCAGGCCGCCACGCAATTGGGTGGCGCCATCGGCCAACTGCCCGGCGGCGCCCGAAACCTTGTCGCCCACGAAGAGGATGGATTTCGACTCGTCGCGCAACTGCCCTGCCCCATCGGCCAGGCGCTGCGCACCGTCTTCCAGCTGCGGCAGGGCCTGCTTGAACTCGCCATGCCCGCTGGCCAGTTGCGCGGCGCCGGTCTTGAGGGTCTGCAGGTCGGCAGGCTCGGGCTTTTTCGCATCGAGCGTGCGGGCCCCCGCGCCCAGTTGCTTGATGCCATCGCCCAGCTGCGCCACGCCGGTGGAGAGGTCTGTTGCGCCCTTGGCCAACTGGGCCGAGCCGCCCTCGGCCTTGCCCGTGCCACTGTGCAGCGCCGCCGCTCCCTCGCGCAGGCGGGCCACGCCCTCGTGCAGGCGCTGCAGGCTGTCGGCCGCCGAAGAGCTGGCGCCCAGCACCACCTCCCAGCGCTTTTCGTTGAGCGACTCGTTGACCTGGTGGCCCAGCTCTTCGGCAAAGCGCTTGGCAAAACCGGCGCCCGCGTAGTTGTTGCCCTCGGACGCAAACACCACCAGCTTGCCCGCCCCCGGCGAGCCCGCCGCCATGGCCCCGGCGCTGAAATCGGCAGGGATGACCAGCGCAAACAAACTCTTGCCCTGGCGCACGGCTCGCCGCGCAGCATCGGGGTCGCCCTCTTCGTAGAAGCCGAACTGCTGCTTGTCCTTCAAGGTCTGCGCCAGGTCCATGCCCAGGTTTACCGCCTGGCCGTTGGCCATGGCACCCCGGTCCAGGTTGACGATGGCGGCCGGCAGGTTGCCGGTGTGGCTGGCAGGGTCCCACACCGATTCGAGGTAGATGAAGGCATAGAACGCCGGTATCACCACCACGCCCAGCAGCGACCAGCGCAGCTTGGGAAAGCGGCGAAACAACCGCGCCTCGAGCATCGAGACGCGCAATGCGTTGCTGAACAGGCGCATGGGCGGCGGGGCGGCTTTTGTCGTGTTGTTGTGTTTTGCACGGCAAGGCGAAACAGGCCCTTGCGGCGTTGCGCTGCAGGCGTCTGGAGTACCTTGCCGTTATGCCCCGGAGTGTGCCTTGAAGTGCGCGGTTTCGCAGATGCTGCGCCCTCGGCGCTACAGCGCAAATGTGTAAAGATTTATGTAGCGAGCGGCAGTGTGGCCAGGGCTTCGCAGCTGTGCACCACCGTAGGGCGCTACGACCTGGCAACCCGTGACCGCAGCGAAACCGGGAAGGGAACTGCCCCACATGCTCCAACGGCCCACGATGGGCGGCAGGCGCTTATTTGGCGGATGAAGCGCCCAGAGCTGCGGGCGCACCTGCGACGCCAGCGGCCCGGATTCTTTCCAGCTGCCTCGCAAACCACTGGGCGCTGGGCTGCACGGTTCCGTTGCACCGGACCTGGTAGGCCTGGCCCGAGGCGCTGCTCGACGAGGCGGCCAGCTCGATGAATTTTTCTGCGCTGGGCAGCGTGCTTCGCTTTTCGATGTATTCCAGCTTGCGCAGCAGATGGGTCTTGGCCTCCGTGGCTGCGTGCCACGAACCATTGCGCTGGAACTCGCAGTTGGAAGCCTGCAGCGCGGCCAACAAGGCATCGATCTCGCCACGCACCGGCGCGGCCGCAGGCGCTGCAAGCGAGATGGCTGCAGCCAGGCCGAACCAAAGACCGATCAAAGTACGTAGCATAGGTATCGCGATTTTTTAGAGGAGTGCGGCCCCGGCTCAATCAATGGCTCGCTCCAGGAATTCGCGCGGAACGCAGAAGGAGTGGCCGCTGTAGCGAGCTTGCTCTTCCAGATCGACCGTGCCTCCAAAGCCCAGCCAGAAATACCCGTAGGCGTCGATGTCTGTCACCTCGGTGATCTGGCCGACGAAGGCCCGCAGCTCCGTTTGCTCGTCCTGCGGGAGGTCGTGCACCAGCCAGTCCGGCAGGCCCAGCAACCGCACCCGGTCACCTGCCTGGATTTCAGCCACGGACATCCGCATCGCTCCCGGCCACGCTTGCGTTTTCAGCCCGGCTCGCCGGGTGGACGCAGGCAGGCGCGGGGGCCATCCATGGGTTCAGATCGGCTGCGCGATCAAATCGTGCCCGCGCACGCCCACGATGCGGGCGCGCGTGAACTCGCCCACCTTCATGGTCTTGCTGATCTTCTCGGGCGGCAGCAGCTGCACCGTGCCGTCGATCTCAGGCGCGTCGGCATACGTGCGGCCCACGCCACCCTTGCGGCCCAGGCCTGGGGCGGAGTCCACCAGCACCTGCATGGTGGCGCCCACGCGGCGCTGCAGGCGGGCGATGGAGACTTCTTCGGCCACGGCCATGAAGCGGGCGCGGCGTTCTTCGCGCACTTCCATGGGCAGCATGCCGGGCAGCTCATTGGCGGCGGCGCCGTTCACGTCGCTGTAGGCAAAGCAGCCGGCACGGTCGATCTGCGCCTCGCGCACGAAGTCCAGCAGATGGGCAAACTCTTCTTCCGTCTCGCCGGGGAAGCCGGCGATGAAGGTGCTGCGGATCACAATCTCGGGGCAGGCCTCGCGCCAGCGCTGGATGCGCTCCAGATTGCGCTCACCGCTGGCGGGGCGCTTCATGCGCTTCAAGACGTCAGGGTGGCTGTGCTGCAGGGGCACGTCCAGATAAGGCAGCACGCGGCCCGTGGCCATGAGAGGAATCACCTCGTCCACGCTCGGGTAGGGGTACACGTAGTGCAGGCGCACCCAGGCACCGTAGGGCTCGGCGATCTCGCCCAGGGCCTGCACCAGCTCGAGCATGCGGGTCTTCACGGGCTTGCCGTCCCAGAAGCCGGTGCGGTACTTCACATCCACGCCGTAGGCCGACGTGTCCTGGCTGATCACCAGCAGCTCCTTCACGCCACCTGCGAACAAGGCCTTGGCCTCGCTGAGCACGTCGCCGATGGGCCGCGACACCAGGTCGCCGCGCATCGAAGGGATGATGCAGAAGGTGCAGCGGTGGTTGCAGCCCTCGCTGATCTTGAGGTAGGCGTAGTGCTTGGGCGTGAGCTTGATGCCCGCCACGCCGAAGTTGCCGGGCACCAGGTCGATGAAGGGGTCGTGCGGCTTGGGCAGGTTCAGGTGGACGGCGTCCATCACCTCCTGCGTGGCATGCGGGCCGGTCACGGCCAGCACGCTGGGGTGCATCTGGCGCACCATGTTGCCGCCATCCTCGCCCGCGCGCGCGCCCAGGCAGCCGGTGACGATGACCTTGCCGTTGGCGGCCAGCGCCTCGCCAATGGTGTCCAGGCTCTCGCGCACGGCATCGTCGATGAAGCCGCAGGTGTTGACGATGACGAGGTCGGCCCCCTCAAAGGTCTTGGAGGTCTCGTAACCCTCGGCGCTCAACTGCGTCAGGATCAGTTCGGAATCCGTGAGGGCCTTGGGGCAGCCAAGGCTCACAAAGCCGACTTTGGGTGTTTTCGTGGGGGACAGTACTTCGCTCATATCCCCGTATTGTCCCAGTTCCGGGGGCAAAGGGGTATGGAGGGGGCTCTCCAGGCGTTGCACGCGGGCCCAAGGCGCCACGATGCCCGGATTTTGTCCACCCCAATACTGCGCTGCGTGCCCAGAAGCAAAACCACGATTGATCTCTCCTCGCGAGCTCATTGCCCACCCGCTTGGGCATGTGCTGAAGGGAGGCTGTCGCACTCCTTGGTCTCATCAATCGATGAATTTTTCCCAAAGATTTCAGGCTCAAGACCTATTTCAGCATCTGCTGAAATCAGCGGGAAAAGTGAAATCATGGGCTATATTTCAATAAATGTGGTATTTTCAGCGCATGCTGAAAGATGCACTTCCAATGAAACAAGGAGAAACTCGTGCGGGTGAGGCATTGCGCCAGCTGCTTGAGAACATCCCGATTCTTCAGATCGAAAGCATAGAAGCGCAAGCTGTGGCTGGCGACTGGAGGCCAGACCTGATCGCCCGGCTGCTCGTGGACGGAAGGCAGCACTTGCTCGTCTGCGAGTACAAGTCGAATGGACAACCCCGGTACGCCCGGTCCGCGTTGCTGGAACTGCGGAACTACGTGGCGCAAACAGCTTCCCAGGCGACACCCATCTTCATCGCGCCTTACATTTCACCTGCGGTAAGGCAGCTGTGCGAAGAGAAAGGCGTGGGCTATCTCGACCTGGAGGGCAACGCACGCATCGCCTTTGGCAGCGTTTTCATCGAGCGCATGGTGGCAGAAAAGCCAGCGGCCGAGCAACGCGAACTCAAATCGCTGTTCAGACCGAAGTCAGCGCAGGTGCTGCGCACCATGCTGCGCGAGCCCGCCCGTGCATGGCGTGTCACCGAGTTGTCGGAAATCTCTAAGGTCAGCCTGGGACACGTCAGCAACGTACGCACCGGTCTGATTGATCGCGAATGGGCGCGCGCCTCGGACGATGGCCTCGTACTCTCAGCGCCCGATGCACTGCTGGACGCATGGCGGGAGAGCTACACCTCGCCACCAGGTGAACGGCTGCACTTCTACACGCCATTGCATGGCAGCACGCTAGAAGATGCAGCGCGCGGCGCACTTAGCATCGACGACGGTACCGGACGTGCCGCTTTCGCATCGTTCTCGGCAGCGCAGTGGCTTGCTCCTTACGGGCGCACCGGAACACACTATTTCTTCGCCGACGAGGATGGCCTGCGCAAACTCAAAGCAGCGCTAAAGCTCGCACCCGCATCGAAGGGGGAGAACGTGGCCGTCATCGTGCCAAAGGACCTAGAACTGCTTGCCGACACCGTTGAACCCGCGCCTGGCGCAGTGTGCACGAGCCCGGTTCAGACCTACCTCGATCTATCCATTGCCGGCGAACGCGGCGCAGAGGCCGCCGATCACTTGCGCCGAGAAAGGCTTTCATGGCCCAGATAACACCACCCCAGGAACCACAGTCGGCCGCAGAGTACGACGACCGCACAACTGCGGCCGTGAAGTCCGTCCTGATCGAAATCGGTCAGATCCTTGGCAGCTTCAAGGGTAAGTTCGCCATCATCGGCGGCGCGGTGCCCTGGCTGCTGCTGGCCAACGAGGACATGCCACACGTCGGCACGCTCGATGTGGACGTCGGGCTGAATGCAGAAGCACTCGGAGACGGTGAATACGCAAGCTTGATCGGCGCTCTCCAGGGCCATGGATATTCCCAGCGTGAGGGGCTTCGGCGCTTCCAACTGGTTCGCCAAGTGCCCGCGCGCGATGGTGGCGAGGCGATCAATGTCGTGGTCGATTTCTTGATGCCGCGCGACGCGGCAATCGTCAAAAACGATCCGCCTTTGATCAGCGACTTCGCGGTGCAGCGGGCGGACGGCGCCGACCTGGCCATGCGGTTCTACCAGTTGGTAGCGGTAGCTGGCCCAATGCCGGACGGAGGGACAAACCGCGTGGAGATAGCGGTGTGCTCCATCCCCGCACTGCTTGCGATGAAGGGCCACGCGCTGGCGGGCCGCTACAAGCAGAAAGACGCCTACGACATCTACTACTGTGTGCGCAACTACCCCGGAGGAATTGAGGCGCTGGCACAGGAATGCCGCCCACTGCTGAGACATGCGAGCGGCGAACGCGGCTTCCTGCACATCGCCAACAAGTTCGACACCTTCGAAGGGCACGGGCCCACGTGCGTGAGGCGTTTCGTCCAAGACACGCACGCGCTGGGTGATCGCACGCCAGACCAGTGGCAGCAGGATGCGTTCGGACAGATCGACGCACTGTTGCGCGCCATGGCATTGAGGGGTTGAATCGGCCACCATGGACTACGCACAACTTCGTAACCTGCTGGAGCCACTGGTTACTGGGCTGAAGGATGCTGGTACGCACACCATGCTGCCGACGCTTTGCGAAGAATTGGGACTGCCTGCTCCTGCGGCTGATGGCTCCAAGCGAGAGCGCATCACGGCCAGCTTCGACGCGGCGACGGACAGAGACCTGCCCGGCATTGCCTGCAAGCTGCTGATACGCCACCCGCCCACCTCAGCATTGCGCAACCAGATCCAGGACATTCTCTGGAGTGAAAGTGCATGCCCACCCATCCCCAAACGGTACCGGCGTGAAGTCGCACGCAGGCTCAACAGCGAAGACCTGTATATCGATGCTCGCAGGTTTGATGACTTGCTGGAACGCTTGTGGATTTTGGATACTGATGACTGGATGGGCTTGCTGAGCGGGAAGCCCGCGGGGTTGCGAGCCGAAATTCAGCAGCATGTCCATCGCGACCCAGAGGATTGGCCAGCCGAAATTCTGTTCGACCAGTTGGGTGCCTTTGACGCATCGGACCGGCGCTTTGCGCTGTTCCTGGAGGAGCTGGCTTCGGCTGAGGTGCGACCTGACGAGGCAGCACAAAGGCACTTCATTGCTTGCATCAACGAATCGCTGCGCGGTTGCGGTGTTGAGCTGCGCGAGACGGACTCCAAAGGGGGTTATCCAGTCTTCTCATTGGTCTCGCTGCATATGGCGGTCAAAGGCCGGCCGAAGAACCTCATCTTCGCTTCGCCCGAAAAGCCCGACTTGCGCTTTAGTGATGCGCTGGATAATGATGTCGAGATCGTCACCAATGCGGACAAAGTCCTTGTCTATGACCGGTCCATCGGCAACGATGGTCTGCGCTGGAACGACCTGCAACAGTGGTGGAGCGAGGTCGAGCACATCGCTGATGCTACGCAGGCCAAACGCTCGCTGTATGCGCGTCTCAAGGCCAGCCTGCCTCAAAATTCCCCACCGCAAACACTGCTGCTCGACGCTTTCTTCGAGGGGTTTCGCAGTGCGGTGCCTACCCTGCCGGCGCTGCTACCGGAAGTCTGGCTGCACTGGGATCCTCGCACGGTCAGAGAGCGAGGGCCAGACGCGCTTTTGAGGTTTCGAATGGACTTCTTGCTCCTGTTGCCACAGGGTGTTCGAGTTGTCATCGAGGTCGATGGCAAGCACCACTATGCAGACACCACCGGCAGTGCCGATGTGCAGCGCTATGCCCAGATGGTCCGGGCCGATCGCGAACTCAAACTTACCGGCTATGAAGTCTTTCGCTTCGGGGCAGCAGAACTGCAGTTGCCGTCTGCGAAGGCCGATGTAAAAGCATTCTTCGAAGCCCTGTTCAAGCGCTACGGTGTACCAACCCATTGAACATGGCAAAGAGCAGGGGCAAAACAAGACGAAGCCTCGTTCGGAGCTCCCACACGAGCAAAGAACCAGCACTGTGCTACCCACTCACCTCCACCCGCACCACATGCTCCCGCTCGATGTAGCAGGTGAAATGGCGCCGCGCCGCCACACCCTGCAGGCACTCGAACGACAGGTCCCAGGGCTTGAGTTCGTCGCCGTCGGCGGGGATGGACAGGGCCACCCACGCGAAAGCCTCACGCCAGTCGGCCGGAAAGGGCTTGCGCAGCCACTGTTCGTACTCGCCGACCAGCAGGTCGGCACCCTTCTCGAACGCCGCATCGGGGTGGCTGGTGTAGCGCTCGAAGAACGCCACCTGCGCGGGCCCCGGCTCGGTCCCGCCGGGGGCCTCGATGGCCAGGCTGAAGGGACGGCCCAGGAGTTCGGTTTCGCCCTCCCAATAGGCACTGAGCTTGGCTGGCATGAGCCGAAGCTGGCCGAACACAGGGTGGGTGATTCTGCGGTCTCCCCCACCCAATGAGAACAGGCGCCGCAGGAAGCCCATGGCGTGCTCCGGCCCGTATCAGCGCTTGAGGCCGAAGGCCCCCAGCATCTGCTCCGTCTGCTTTTGCATCTGCTCCTGCATCTGCGTGAGCATGGACTGGGACTGCTCGACGTAGTTGCCCATCATGCCCTTGAGCATGGGCGACTGCAGGTTCATGAACTGGGCCCACATCTCGGGCGTGACGCTTTGCGACTGCTCGGCCAGCTTGGCTTGCACGTCGGTGAAGGCCTGCACGTTCTTTTCGAGGTAGGCGCCCATGAAGCCCTGCATGGCATGGCCGTAGAAGCGGATGATGTTGGCCAGCACGGCCTCGGTGAACATGGGGGCGCCGCCGGCCTCTTCTTCCAGGATGATCTGCAGCAGAATGCTGCGCGTGAGGTCCTCGCCCGTCTTGGCGTCGCGCACCACCACGGTGTGGTGGGCCATCACCAACTCGCGCACTTCGGACAGCGTGATGTAGGTGGAGGTGTCGGTGTCGTACAGGCGGCGATTGGGGTACTTCTTGATCACGCGCGGTGCAGACTTGCTGGTGGCAGATGCGGCTGCGGTGGCTCCAGCGGGGGCGCTGCTCTTCTTGTCGGGCACTACGGACTCCTCGGGCGCACAGGCCCATCATGGGTGGTATCTGTCAATCTATTGCAGTGCAACAGATTCTAGGCAGTGCCGGCCCCTGGCCCGGCAAAGGAATACCCTGATTCGCGAGAGTCGCGCAGTTGACAGCACGGTCCCGTCAAAGAATGGCGCTCCGAACCCCAAAAATGAAAAAGGGGCGCGCACTGTGTGCCGCCCCTTGCGTACCGCGCTTGGAGGCGCGGATCAGTGGTAAACGTAGGTCGCGCTGTAAGGCACGGCCAGGCCCGACACACGCAGCGTCATTTTGATGGAGCCCGTGCCCGAGATGACATCGAAAGTGCAGACATTGAGCGTCCAGTTGTTGGCCAGCGCGTTTTGCTGGCTCTGGGTGATGGGCAGGCGCAGCGACGCATCGCTGCAAAACTCCTGCTGGCTCAACGGCCGGGTCACATTGACCAGCGTGATGGGGTTCTGCGCCGTGCTCACGGCCGTCACGCGCACGTCCAGCAGGTGGCCTGTGGAGCCAGTGCCGGTGAAGGGCGGGTTCGTCACCACGCCGCCATAGCTGACCAGGCTGAACGAAGGATTGCCCAGGCTCACCTGGGTGAACAGGTCCTTGCCGATGGTCAACTGGGGCAGGTGCAGCAAATTGCCGGTGCTCAGGAACTGGATGTCTTCTCCCACCACGGCAGGGTCATTGGCCTTGAGCAGGCCCACATCCAATAGCTTGATCACCACACTGAAGTACCTGGCGTTGTCGATCTGCAGCGTGGGCAGGCTCAGCGTGCCGGTGGCGCCATCGAACACCGCCGGGTCTGCTGCCTGGGCCCCTGCCATGGCGCTCACGAGAAACGCCGCAACCGCGAGGTTTTTGGGGTTCGGTTTCACGTCTGATCTCTCCTGGGCCCTTGTCAGGCCTGTAACCGTTAACGTACATCGTAACCAACTGAGTCAGGCAACAATCTGTGGTGCCCGACGGGAGGCGTAGCGCATGCACCACACCTCAATGGGTGTATTGTCCGCCGGAGTGGGGCTGCTTGCTGGTGATCAAGGACACATCCCCGTGCAGAACGCGCCTCATTTTTCAGCACCAAGGGCCACCATTCACCTCACAGAATATGACAATAAGCGCCAGCCCGACGCATAAGGCGCTTCACCATTGCCAATAACACCGCAACGGGGCGCCCAGCCCGCCGCAGGTATAGGCATTGGCTGGCATACGCGGCCCGGGGACAGAAGTACGGTGGTTGCCAGACCACCACTATCCAAGGAGCTCGCCATGCCCGCACCCGCACCCCAGCCCATGCCTCCCATCGACACACCACCGCTGGAGCAGCCACCCCAGCCGGCCTGGACGCCCGCGCCGCCCCAGGGCGATCCGCCACCCGGCCCTGCCGAGTCGCCCGTGCAGGACCCGCCACCGCATTTTTGAGCGGTGGTACAGAGGCGAAGGGGCCGTTGCTGCACGCAGGTGGCAGCCGCCGAAGGCGGTTGCGCGGGCCGCTGGGCGTCTCACAGCCGGGCGCGCCTGCCCAAGGCCCGCCCCGCCCGGCGTACCGCAGGCTCGCGCTGAATCAGAGGTAGTTACCGGTTGGGCTGCGGCACCGCTGCGTAGTTGGACGCAATGGCCTGTACCACGGCACCGATCAGCACGGCATCCCCCGCTTGGGTGGGCAGCACGTCCTTGACAATCTGCACGGCGTACTGAAGCTGCTCCTTGGCCAGCGCCGCAGCCATGGCATTGCCACGTTTTTCATTGGGCGCAGCATCGCGGATTGGCAGGGACATGGGGAGCTTTCTCAAGAGAGGAAAGCACAGAGTATGGACCTCGCCCGATAGCCCTTGCCCACGCACTGCTCGCCTGACGCAGAAGCTGCGCCTGCAACGACAACGGCCTATGGTGCTGAATTGCGTGCGTTTTGCGCCGGGGACTGTTAGAACGTGTTTACGATCTTGAACAGATTCTGACAAGCAGGGGTAGATGCTTCTCCCGCGCCACCGGTGCTGCCCAGACAGCCAGTGCGCGCGGCTCCACTTTTGCGACAGGGATGGATGAAAGGCAAGGCCTGCCAGGTGTTTTCCCCGCGAACCGGCGCTCCACGGTCTGCCAAAGACCGCTCATCGCTGCGGCTCGAGCCGTGGCGGGTGTTCCTGTTCGTGTTTGCATTGGCCGGGGTGGCCATCGTCCTGCAGCTGCTGAACGCGCGCCACACCATCCGCGAGGCTGAGGAGGCGCGGTTGCAGGACGTAAGCCGCTATGTGTCGGAAAACCTCACGCGCCAGCTCAAGGGCCTGAACGAGGCGCTGACCCGCATCAGCCGCGACTACCGTGCCACGGCGCTCACCGCATCCAGCGCCGATGCATCCCGGCAGCTGCACCTGCTCACCGACGTGATCCAGGCCGTGCGCGGGCTGGCGGTGCATGACGCCAATGGCACGGCCGTCGCGTCGGACCGCGCGGCCGACGTGGGCCGGGATTTTTTCGCGGCAGAGTTCTTCCGCGGCGTGCACGGCCGGCCCGACCCGCGCGTGCTCTACCTCTCGCGCCCCTCGGCATCGGACGACGAGGGCGTGGCGCTGTACCTGTCGCGGGCCATCTTCGATGCCGAGGGCCATTTCTCGGGCGTGGTCAGCGCCACGCTGGACGATGAGTTCTTCGCCTTCATCATCCGCTCCGCGCTGTTCGCGCCGGACATGCGGGCCACGCTGGCGCATGCCGATGGCGAGGTCTTCGTCACCGTGCCCAGCATGGGCACCGAGCGCATGGCCAACCTGGGAAGGCCGGGCTCCGCGTTTGAAGCCCATGTCAAAAGCCAGCGACAGACGACCGTGTTCGAAGGCCTGGTGCCCGCCACGGGCCGCGAGCGGCTGGTGGTGCTGGCCAGCGTGAAGCCGGTGGGCCTGGGGCTGGACAACACCGTGGTGCTGGCCGTGAGCCGCGAGCGCTCGGAGGTCTACGCCCCCTGGTACGCCCAGGTGCGCATGTACGCCATGCTGTACGCCGCCCTGCTGGCAGCGGCCACCGGCCTGCGCCTGATCGAGCGCCGGCGCCTGCGCCGGCTGCTGGCGCAGGAAGAAGCCTCGCAGGCCGCGCTGCAGCTGACGGCGGCCCGCCTGGAGCGCGCGCTCGACGGCGCCCAGCTGGGCCTGTGGGAGCTGCAGGTGGACTCGCGCCAGTTGCGCATCGATGCACGGGGCGCGCGCATGCTGGGCTATGGCGACGCCGAGGTGGTGCGCCCCATCGAGGAGTGGACGGCCACCTTGCACCTGGCCGACCAGGCCGCCAACGCCGCCGCCTTCTCCGAGCACCTCAGGGGCGCCAGCCCGGCCTACGAGAATGAGTTCCGCGTGCGGGTGCAAGACCGGTTCGTGTGGCTCTTCAGCCGCGGCAAGGTGACCGAGCGCGCCGAGAGCGGCGCGCCCCTGCGCATCATCGGCACGTTCATGGACATCACACCGCGCAAGACCAGCGAGGCCGCGCTGGCAGACGCCGTGCTGCTGCAGAAGAAGTCCGGCGAAATCGCCCGCATCGGTGGCTGGACGCGGGACCTGACCACCGGCCAGTCGCAATGGACCGACGAGGTCTACCGCATCCACGACCTGGATCCGGGCGGCGCGCCGGACCTGCCGCGCACCCTCGACTTCTACACCGAGGCGTCGCGCCCCCTGGTTGCTGCTGCGGTAGAAAAATGCGTGCAGGACGGCACGCCCTGGGACCTGGAGCTGCAGATCGTGTCCGCCAAGGGCCGCCTGCTGTGGGTGCGCACGCAGGGCGAGGCCATCTGGCAGGACGGCGCCATCGTGCGGATCACCGGCGCCTTCCAGGACATCACGGCCCGCAAGCAGGCCGCGCTGGAGCTGGAGCGGCTGAACGCCACGCTCTCCGAGCTGTCCTACCAGGACGCGCTCACCGGCCTGGGCAACCGCCGCCTGTTCGACGACACCCTGCAGGCCGAGTGGGCGCGCCACGCACGCCAGGGCGCGGCACTGTCGCTGCTGATGGTGGACGTGGACTACTTCAAGCGCTTCAACGACCGGCACGGCCACCAGGCGGGCGACGAGTGCCTCAAGCGCGTGGCGGGCGTGCTGCGCGAGGCCCTGTGGCGATCACACGAGCGCGCCATGCGCTATGGCGGCGAGGAGTTCGCCATCCTGCTGCCCGAAACCACGCGCGAAGGCGCCCGCCTGGTGGCCCAGCGGGTGCTGGACGCGGTGGCCGCCGCGCGCATCGCGCACGGCGCCTCTCCCCTGGGGGCCTGGGTCACGCTGAGCATCGGCGTGGCGTGCATTGCGCCATCGATGGAGGCCAAGCCCGCCTCCCTCACCCGGCGGGCGGACATGGCGCTCTACCAGGCCAAGGCACAGGGCCGCGCGGGGCTGGTCGTGGAAGACATGCCCCCTTGAAGGGGCGCAGGCCCTTACCTGCCGGCGCCGCCATCGAGCAAGGCGCGCACCCTGCGCGCCATGTCGTCCACCTCGAAGGGCTTGGTGAGGATCTCCCTGCCGGGCGAAGCGAAGGGCTGCGAGGCCGACACCTTCTCGGCATAGCCCGTCATGAACAGTATCTTCAGGTCCGGCCGCTCGGCGCTGGCCGCCTCGGCCACCTGGCGGCCGTTGAGCCCCGGCAGGCCGACGTCGGTGATGAGCAGGTCGATGCGGCGCTGCGGCACACGCAGTTGGTGCAGCCCCGAGGGGCCGTCGTGCGCCTCCAGCACCTGGTAGCCCAGGTCGCGCAGCACCTCGGCCACCAGCTCGCGCACCAGGGTTTCGTCCTCCACCACCAGGATCACCTCGCCCTTGCCCGCCGCCGTGGCTGCGGGGGCCGGCGGCGCGTGCGCGGGGCCGTCCTCGGCGTTGAAGTGGGCCGGCAGGTAGATCCTGACGGTGGTGCCCTGCCCATACTCGCTGAAGATGCGGGCGTGGCCTTCGGACTGGCGGGTGAAACCATAGATCATCGACAACCCCAGGCCCGAGCCCTCGCCCACCGCCTTGGTGGTGAAGAAGGGCTCGAAGGCATGCGCCAGGGTCTCTGCGGTCATGCCCGTGCCCGTGTCGGTCACGGCAATGCACACATACGGGCCGGGCTGCACGCCGTGCAGGGCTGCGGCGTAGGCCGCATCGAGCTCGGCGTTGTGCGTTTCAATGGTCAGCCGGCCGCCACCCGGCATGGCGTCGCGGGCGTTGATGGCCAGGTTGAGGATGGCGCTTTCCAGCTGGTTCTCGTCGCACAGCGTGGTCCACAGGTCGGGCGCCAGCTGCAGCGACAGCTCCACCTTCTCGCCGATGGTCTGGCGCAGCAGGTCCTGCATGGACAGCACCAGCGGATTGGTGCGCACGGCCTTGGGGCTGAGCGGTTGGCGCCGCGAGAAGGCCAGCAGCCGGTGCGTAAGCCCCGCCGCGCGCGAGGTGGACGCCAAGGCCCGGGTGACGTAAGTATCGAGGTCGGCCGCCGTGCTGTGCACCCCTTGCCCCAGCCGCTTGCGCAGCACCTGCAGGTTGCCCATGATGCCCTGCAGCAGGTTGTTGAAGTCGTGCGCAATGCCGCCCGTGAGCTGGCCCACCGCCTCCATCTTCTGCGCCTGGCGCAGCGCGTCCTCGTGCAGGCGCAGTTGCTGGCTGCGCTCGGCCACCTGGGATTCGAGCGTGGCGTTCAGCGTCTGCAGCGCCACCTCGGCCTTGCGGCGCTCTTCGATATCGCGCTGGGCGGCCTCGAACAGGCGGGCGTTGTCGATGGCAATGGCCGCTTCGGCCGCCAGCAGGGCCACCGAGCGCTCCGAGCGCTCGGTGAACACGCCCGGCTGCGCGTGGCCGAAGAACAGGCCGCCGATCACATGGCGGGCCCGGTCGATCACCGGCACAGCCAGGTAGCTGGTCACCGCCAGGTGGCCCTGGGGCATGCCGTGCCAGGGCGCGCTCTGGCCGTAGCGCGGGTCCTGGGTGATGTCATCCGAGCGCACGATGCCCTCGCCCGCAAACGTGGGGCCGAAGATGGCGGTGTTGCGCGGCATGGGAAAGCCCTCGAACGCGGCGCGCGGCGCGCCCGACAGGGTGTACAGCGTGTAGCTCTCGCCCGCAGCGTCCACCAGGTTGTAGAAGAACGCGCCGAACTGCGCGCCGGTGACCTCCACGCCCGCATCGGTCACGGCCTGTACCACCAGGGCCAGGTCGTTCTCGCGCGCCAGCGTGGCGGCGGCGCGGTTGAGGATTTCCAGCGTGCGCTTTTCCTCACGCAGCGCGTCTTCGGACACCTTCCACTGCGTGCGGTCGCGCAGCACCTTCACAAAGGCCACGGGCGCTGCGGCGGGGTCGGTCACCGGGGTGAGCTCGCCCACCGCCCAGAAACGCGAGCCATCGGCGCGCATGCGCCATCCCTCGTGGCCGCCACGGCCTTTGGACTGGGCGTCGGCCATTTCCTCGGTCACGCGCGCCTGGGGGTTCGTCTCTTCGGGAAAGATGCGCAGCAGGGTCTGGCCCAGCATCTCTTGCTCGGACCAGCCCAGCAGCCGCACGGCGCCGGGGTTCCAGCTGAGCACGGCGCCCCGGCCGTCCAGCGCGATGATGGCCGTGTCGGTGGCGCTGTTGATGACGGTCGACAACGCGGCTGCGCTCAGTGGCATGGGGTGCGGTTTCTTATATTGGCATATTCGCCCGCGACCTCACGCCCAGCAAATATCGGGTGCGCTCGCGGGACAGGAATCGCCACTTTACATTCTTGGCCGGGTTTGAACCACCCGGGTGTTCATGGATGTCTACACGGAACGGGGCCGGCCTTGCGGGCGCACACGGTCAGGCTTGGGGGTCGGGCAAGGCCATGCAGTGGTCAAAGAAGGCATCCAGTTCCGTAGATTTGTCGAACACGGCATCGGCCCCCTGGGCCAGGCAGCGGCGGCGCATGTCGGGCGTGGCGTAGTTCGACAGCACAAACACATGCTGGCCGGGATTGCGCTGGCGCACGGCCTGCAGCACCTCCAGGCCCGAGCCGGCGGCCAGAAACAGGTCCACCACCATCAGGTGCCATTGCCCGCGCCAGCGCTCCACCGCCTGCCGGGCACCCGAGGCAGTGGTGGCAATGGCAACAACGCGGGCATTGGCCAACTCCTCCAATGCCGGAACCAGGGTCTCACTGATGGTTTTGTTGTCTTCGACGAGAATGGTGATGAAAGGCATCGTGGAACGTGCCGGTTACACCGGTTATTGGGAAGCTGCCTACAATCTAAGCGCGTACATGGCCATGGCCTGTAGGCCGTTGCCCCGCATGCACACGATTGTGTGATTTTTCCCCCATTGAGCCGAGCCCCCACCATGCCCAGCGAGTCGAAACCGTCCCAGGCATCCGAGATCGCAGATGTCCTGAACCAGAACATCGAAGCGGCCGAGCAGATCAAGGCCACGGCCAGCGAGCTCAACGTGGTGCACGCCGTGCTGTCCACGCAAATCCCCACCGAAGCGCTGGAGGGCGACCTGCAGGCCGCTGTGGAGCGCACCGACGAGCTGGAGCAGCAGCTCAGCGAGACGGCCGAAGCGCTCGAAAAATCCAACGATCTGCTGCGCGAGATCGACGCCAAGCAAAGCGCCGCGGCCACGAAAAAATAGCAGCCCGCCTGCCTCCCTCTGTCCGAAGGGAGCCGGTGCGGCGGCATCGTCCTACAGCGGCTAGGCCGCTGCGTCAGCACACTGGGCTTTTTGCAGCGGAGGCCCCATGGCCACACCACCCCCATCGCCCGACGGCAAGCCCCGCAAGGACCCCGACCGCCCCACCCCGGCCTTTACCGAGACCGATGCCCAGGCCGGCAAACGCAAGCCTGCAGACACGGCGCCCGAGCGCGGGGACATCACACCATCGGCTCCTGCACACCATCCGCCCGAGTCGGACGTGGACCCGGAGACTCCGGCAAGCATCAATTCCCCATGACGGAGATGGGTCGGCACAGCATGGTGCAGGCCAGCGCAACCTACAGTCAGAGGGGGCTCACAGCGGAGTCAACGCCTCTGGCAGGCACGACTCCTCATGCCCCACCAGGCGGATCCACATGCCGCTTTTGCGGATGATGACGTAATCGACGGTGACGACTCGGCCTTTGTAGAGAAATCGGGAACCGGGCTTGTACAGAACCATGGGAGCAAAAAGAAGGCGGGTGGCAGGCAGCAAGCGCCTGCAAGAAACAGGCCTTCGATGGTGCCTGCGCATGCGCCATGGGGTTGTGACAACCGCGAAAGACCTGCCGCTCTACTGGGCTGCTACTTGACTGACGCGCGGGGGTACGCGCCATCCCGTCGCGCTGCCGCGCGACAACCCAGACCAGAACCTCTCAGTGCTCGCCCACCACGGCGTGTGGGGCGGATGCTTCCACGCTCGGTGCGGACTGCACGGAAACGAACTGCGTGGCAACCGGCAACTGGCTGGCGAGGGCTGCCTTGATCTCTGGCGCGGCCATCTTGAAGGCCACCACGCACGACACCACCAGCACCGCAATGACCGCAGAGATGCCAAACACCCGCGAATCACCCGCACTGTCGGCGCCCTGCAGCATGCCGTAATTGCCCGATGTGTTGCTCATGGTTTTCATGTGGTTGCTCCTGGCTGTGTGTTGCAGTGAAGTTAACGGCCAGCGGGCGCCCGGGCTGTCGGACAAATACCATTCCTGGGTGTCGAAAACCCGCAGTCCCCGTCGTGCCCCGCGAGCCCCCTTGGCGCCATGAAAAAAGCCGCCTGGCAAGGCGGCTTCTGGGGCCCATGCAGTGCTGGCTTACATCCGGTTCCACGGCCACTCGCCGCACTTGGCCTGCGACACCGTCACATTCGCCAGGCGGCGCATGGCGGTGTCGTCGTAGATGTAGCTCAGGCGCACACCGGCCTGCAGGTCGGGCGACACATGCGGGTCGCGGCACAGCGTGCCCAGCAGCTCGCGCTCCACCACGGCCTCGAAATCCGGCCGCACCCCGGCCGGGCTGACCAGGAACTTCACCGTCACATGCCGCCCCGCGTGCGTTGCCGAGGTGGTCAGGATGCGCTCGTCGCGCCGCTCGCGCGCGTCCGCGTTGTACTCCTCGGCAAGGCGCTTGGCCCGCGCCTCGGCGGTCAGGCGTGCGCCCTTTTCGGACGGCGCCTTGCCCATGAGGTAGTTTTCATCGCACACCCGCAGCGCGATGTGGATGCCCGTGGGCGTGGGCTTTTCGGTGGCGTTCTCCACGCAGCGGTCGTACTGCGCGCGCGCCTTGGGCCCCAGGTCCTCGCGCGAGCGCTGGGGGTAGTCCTGCGCCATGGCGGCAGATGCACAAAGCAGCATGGCGCCGAGCGCCGCGCCGCGTGCCAGTGGTGGCATGGTCTTCATGGTCGATTTCCCCCGGTTTCTTGTAGGTTCAAGCATGGGTGCGGTCCCTGCAGCGAGCCTGCAGTGTGCTCGCCGGCCGCAACTGCGGCAAGCTGCGTTGCGCTCGGTAACCAGTGCAACGTCGGGGCCCCGCCCCCTAGCGCTGTAGGGGCTGTAGGGGCTGCGTCAGCCTGCGGCAAACGCCACCACCGCCACCAGCAGCATCACTGCAGCGGCTGCCAGCCACATCACGCGCGGGCTGTACTGGCCAAACTCCAGTTCCGCATCGTCTGCCAGGCCGGCATCGGCAAAGGACATCTGGCGCTGGAATGGTTTGCTGGTGCTCATGGTGCTCTCCCGGTGGTACATGTGTGCAAAGGTAGCTGGCAAGCCCAGCCGTCCGTGTCAGACAAGTTCCCATCCTCGCAGCAGATGGGGCCGGTGGCGTTTTTGAAAATGGCTGCGGTGTGCAAAACTGCACGGAGAGCAGGCCCAAAACCGGGGGGAACGCTGCCCGGCCCTGTGGCGGCCCGCTGGAGCGAGGAAAAGGGGTCCTTGTCCCACGTCCCCACAGCGGCATGCCTTGCAGGCGCATTGCCACCACTGCGCCACCATGGTGGATGACCTACTCCACCTCTGTTGACCGGAAGCAGGCCCTGGCCACCTGGGCCATGGCCCTGGAAGCATTCCACCAGGAAATGCACCGCGTGCTGCGCGGCGGCCAGCGCGATCGCGTCCGGTCCGTGGCGCTCAAGCGGGCGCTTGATGCGGCCCGCGCCGAGGTGGATGGGTTGGCCCCTTGAACGAGACGGGGCGGTAAGCACGGCGGTGCTTTCACCCGCGGACACCCTCCACTAAGAGCGGATAACAAAACTCAGCGAAGCGGTTCTGGCTAGGCGCTGCGCCGCAGGCAGTACGTTAGTACGACAAGGCGCAGCAACGACGCCAGAAGAGTTTTGTTAGCCGCTCTAAGGCCGCGTCAGCTTCCATTCGCGGTGCATTTCCTGCATCAGCAGCCGCGCCAGAAAGTCCGCGTTGTCCTGCACCTTGGCGCTTTTTGGCGCAATGCCCATGGTCAGGCAGGTGACGGTGAGGGTGCCGTCCTTCACCTGCCAGGTGCCCGTGTGCCCTTCGATTTCGAGTTGCCCGCTGTCTCCGGGCGCCGCATCAGCGTTGGGGGCCATGGGGCTTTAGCGCCGCGCCTTGCACAACGACTCCCACAGCGACGCCGCCGCCGTCGGCTGCGCGCCGCACTCGAAGGCCAGCTTCAAAAATTCTTCAGCAGACACTGAAATCTCCTGCGGCAGCGCCCGCACCACCTGCATGGCGCCGGGCTTGAGCCGCTCGATCTCCCAGCTGGAGAGCCGGCCATCCGACAGGGCCGCCTGCCTGAAGGCCGCAACGATGTCGGCCGGCAGGTTCGGCCCGAAGACGTAGTATTCGAGCCGGGGCAGAAAGCTGGCCTCCAGGTGCGCCCCATTGGCAGGGGCGCCATTGGCCTCGTACCAGGCCTCGCGCGAGCGCCCCTGCCCCCCAGGGTAGCGGTCCGGCACCGTGTAGTAGCGCATGCGCTCCACAGGAATGCCACCGCGCGCCAGCAGCGACTGGTACAGCGCTGCCATGGGCTCAAGCGACCGTACCGTGGCGTCGTCATGCCTGCGGCTGAAGTCGATCTGGCCCAGCCATGCATGTTCCTGATCGGTAAGGTCAATGTCCGGGGTGCGTGTCATGTACCCCATTCTGCCCTCAGGCACGGCCCAGGCACCAAGATAAAAGTTTGGCTTGTCGGAATCCCGATACTCGAAAACCATGGCGAATCTGTTACGCCCTGCCCGGTATGCTGGGGCGCCGGGTCCCCAGCGCCACCAGCGGCACGGCCATGGCGTACACCGCCACCACCAGCAGCCATATGGCGCCGGGCCAGTCCGACCGCACGGCATAGTAGAACGCCGAGAAGCCCAGCGGCGCGATGATGGACGCCAGGCTGATGGCCGAAGCCAGCATGCCCTGGAACTGCCCCTGCAGGTCGGCACCCACCTGGCGGCTGGCCAGCGCCTGCAGCGCCGGCGTGCCGATGCTGCCCAGCGCAAAGACCGGCATGGCTACGAACACCATCCAGCCCTGGCGTATGAAGGCCATCGCCACCAGGGCCAGGCAGGCGCAGGCAATGCCCGCCAGCACAGCGCCCCTCTCGCCCAGCCAGCGGCTGGCCGGCCCGGGAGCCAACGCCTGCACCAGGGTCTGGCACACGCCGAAGGCGCCCAGCGACAGTCCGATCCACAGGCCATTCCACTGGAACGCGTCGGCACCCCACAGCGCCCAGCAGATGCCATAGGCCTCGCCGGTCGCGCTGAGGATGAAGAAGGTCAGCACGATGGGCCGCAGGCGCTTTTCAGAAAGCACCCATGCCAGGGGCCGCAGCGGGTTCAGCGCCGCCAGGCCGATGCCCTCGCCGCTGCCCTTGCGCGATTCGGGCAACGATGTGCATGCGAGCACGAAGTTGGCCCCAGTGAGCACCGCCGCTGCGATGAAGGGCAAGCGCACCCAGTGGTCGCCGAGCACGCCGCCCAGCACCGGCCCGATGATGAAGCCCGCGCCGAACATGGCGTTGAAGAGCCCGAAGCGCCGCGCGCGCTGCGCCTCGGGCGTGACATCGGTGATGTAGGCCGTCGCCACCGACATGTTGGCGCTTGTCAGCCCCGCGATAGCGCGCCCCAGCAGCAACAGCCACAGGCTGGGCGCGCACGCCAGCAGCAGGTAGTTGACGCTGGCGCCGGCCAGGGACAGCAGCAGCACGGGCCGCCGGCCCAGCCGGTCGCTCAGCGCGCCCAGCACCGGCGCGAACACCAGTTGCATGGTCGCATACAGTGCGGCCATGATCCCGATGAACGGCGCGACATTGCCGGCGCCAGTGACTTCGCCGACCAGCGCCGGAAGGATGGGAAACACGAGGCCGATGCCCATGGCATCGAGCGCAACGCAAAGGTAGATGACGAGAAGGGATCGGTTCATGCAGGGGCGCTCCAGTCCGTGCAGGCATGGCGCGCCAGGGGCGCAGCTGCTCGCAGCAGGGTCCGACGGGTGTCGGGGGAAACGCTGGCCGGGGTCACCCCGTGCGGGGGTGGCGGCGTGTGCGCGGCCAATTGCGGTTTCGGTGTCCAGATGGACGGGCGAATGCAACAAACGGCCGTTTTTCGCGGTGTTCGAGTGCGCAGTATCGCACGCCCGCGCTGCTACCTCCACGCCCCGCCCCCCTATCTCACCGTGAGCACGATCTTTCCGCGAATGTGCCCGCGCGCCGCCCGCTCGTGTGCGCTGCGCGCATCGGCCAGCGCAAAGGTGCTGTCGATGGCCACGCGCACCGTGCCCGCGCCGAGCAAGCCCGCCAGTTGCACGAGCTGGGCGCCGCTGGACCTCACCTGCGTTGCCGACACCTTGAAGCCCCGCTGCGCGGCCTGGTCGGCGCCGGTGTAGCCCAGGGGGAACACGGGGTACAGAACGCCACCCGGCTTGAGCGCCTGCAGAAACCGGCCGGTGGTGGGACCGCCCAGGGTGTCGAGCACCAGGTCCACCCCGCGCGCCACCGCTTCGGGCGCGCCCTGGGTGTAGTCGATGAATTCGTCGGCGCCCAGGCCCCGCAAAAAGGCCTCGTGCGCTCCCGACGCCACGGCGATCACGTGCGCGCCCTTGACCTTCGCCAGTTGCACCGCAAAGTGCCCCACCCCGCCCGCCGCGCCGTTGACCAGCACCGTCTTGCCCGCAATGGGCACCGGGCGGTGCATCTGCGGCTGCAAGGGGTTCGGGTGGTCGTGGCCCAGCTCGATGAGGAACTGCCACGCCGTGAGCAAGGCCATGGGTGCAGCAGCTGCCTGCACGTGGCTGATGCCGGCTGGCTTGTGTGCCAGGTCCGATGCGGGTGCGGTCACGTATTCGGCATAGGCCGCGCTGTCGCCATAGCTGGGAAAGCGCACCATGCCGAACACCTCGTCGCCCACGGCCAGGCCTTGCACGCCCGGCGCCACGGCCTCGACCACGCCCGAGACGTCCGATCCCGGGATGGCGGGCATCGCGATCGGCGGTTGCCACGCGGGCGGCAGCATGCGGTAGCCCTCGCGCAGGTACCAGTCGGGCGGGTTGATGCCCACTGCGTGCACGCGCACCAGCACCTCGCCGGGCTTGAGCGCAGGCACCGGCGCATCCTCGTAGCGCAGCACCTCGGGGCCGCCGAAGGCGTGCAGGCGGATGGCTTTCATCATCGTCGTCGTGGTTGTCGTAGCGGTCGTCATCGTGATCTCCTGGGATTCGTCAAAACCGCAGTGTCGATCTTCACCGTCTGTTTGATAATCCCTCCACAACTCACTTGTTTCATGCCATGACGGAATCAATCAGCCTGGAGCGCCTGACCGGCATCGTCGCGTTTGCCCGCGCGGCGTCGCACGGCAGCTTCACCGCGGCGGCGCGCTCGCTGTCGGTGTCGCCATCGGCCGTGAGCAAGACCATCCAGCGGCTGGAGCAGCAGTTGGGCCTGCGCCTGTTCACGCGCACCACCCGATCCCTGGTGCTCACGCCCGAGGGCCGCGAGCTGCACGAGCGCGCCCTGCACCTGCTGCGCGCGGCCGAGGATGTGGTGCAGTCCGCCGCCGCCGTGCGGGCCGAGCCATCCGGCACCATCAAGGTGGCGGCGCCGCTGCCCATCGGCACGCGCCTGCTCGCGCCCGCCCTGCCGGAGTTTCGCCGCCGCTACCCTAAGGTGCAGGTGGACCTGCGGCTGGGCGACCGCTTCGTCAACCTGGTGGAGGAAGGCATCGACGTGGCCATCCGCATCGGTGATCTGCCCGACTCCAATCTGCTGTCACGCGGCCTCACCTCGGCCAAAGTCAGCGCATTCGCCTCACCCGCCTACCTGGCGGCGCGGGGCACGCCCCAAAGGCCCGAGGACCTCAAGCACCACGATTGCGTGAACTTTCGCTACCAGGCTTCGGGCCAGCTGATGCGCTGGGTGTTCAAGGCCGGCAGCCGCACGGTGGAGTTCACGCCCGATGCAGCCATCGTGGTGGACGTGAGCGACGCAGTGGTGGAGGTTATCGCCGCCGGTGGCGGCATCGGCATGTCGGCATCGTTCATCGCCGCGCCGTATGTCGAGCGCGGCCTGCTGGTGCCCGTGCTGACCGAATTTGCGGCCCACATGCCGACCATCACCGCCGTCTGGCCCGAAAGCCGGCGCGCGAGTCCGAGCGTCAAGGCGTTCATAGCGTTTCTGGAGGAGCTGTTTCCGTCGCCCGCACCGTGGGATGCGGTGATTGCGGTACGGCCTTGAGGCCAAAGCACATCCCGTCAACCAGAGGTACGAAAGAATGACCGTTTGGCCGGTCTCGTACGGCATTGCATACTGCGACTTCAACTGCAGTCACCCAAATGGGCTAGATCACCCCCGGGCCTACTCTGACACTATGGACCATGGTCCCCTCCCCCTCCCTGCCGCGAAACACCGCCCTTGCCACCTGGGCCAGGGCTCTGGAGGAATGGCAGGAAGAGGCCACCCGGCTGGCCCAGGGGGGTGCGCCCGACAGCCACCGCGCCGCCGCACTGAAAATGTCGCTGGACACCGCACGCTACCGCCTGGGCCTGGTGTCCGCATAGCAGCCTGGTGCGGTGACTGCAGGCAAGCCCCGCACCTGTTGCCTGTTCGGTCGTTGCCGGACAGTGGGACGACATGCGTTGGACGACGGGAACGGCGTTAGTTAACTGGACACACAGATCGGCTCTCGCCGACATTCCCAGGTCGCTGGCAGTACCTGCTCCGCTTCGCTGAGTCGCCTTCTTGGGTGATAAAGGGCACAGGCGCGAGCGGCTAGACTGCCGCTATCGGCCAAAAGCGGAAGTTCCTTGACCTGCTCTGTAATCACGGCCGCATACCGCAAAACCATTCAACACCGAGCCTCTTCCTATGAAAACTGTCGTCGGCGATCTGCTCCAACTCGCCATCAAAGGCGAGTTCGACGTCATCATTCACGGATGTAATTGCCAGTGTGTGATGGGTAAAGGCATCGCCCTCTCAATAAAACAAAGCTTCCCAGAAGCGTACGCGGCAGACTGCAGTACCACGAAGGGGGATGATCAGAAGCTCGGGACGTTTTCAGAGGCAAAGGTCGTGCGCGGCCCGCACACCTTCCATGTTCTAAATGCATACACTCAATTTCACTGGCGAGGTGCGGGGGTCAAGGCCGACTATGAAGCGATTCGAAAGGTCATGAAATCGGTGAAAGCTCACTTCTCTGGAAAGCGCATCGCCTATCCAAAAATTGGGGCGGGCTTGGCAGGTGGTGATTGGGACATCATCCGCGGCATCATCGATGAAGAGCTTGCGGGAGAGGATCACACTTATGTCGAGTTCGGCGCATAGGGATAGTCCGCTTCAAGACCGCCGCTAACGGCCGAGGCTGTGTGAAAACGCGCGTTACGCCCTTGACTTGCCAGCCGACTCAGAAATCGACCGCTCAGATCGGCCTACAACGCACAATCTCGATGCAAGCAATGGTTGGAGTACCCCTGCAAAAGTTGCCTATCGACGTTTTCACACAGCCTCGGCCAAAAGCGGTCAGTCGATTGGAGAGCCAAAGAATGGGACATGGACTAAATTTCGCGCTTTTGTTCAACTTTCCGGCGGGCCGCGATGCTGCACGGGAGGCATTAAAGCCTCATCTTCCTGGCGCGGAGCCGGTTCGTGCGGCTCTCGTTTTTGAAAACAACGTCTTAAATTTCCAGAAGAACCCCCTTCACGGCGAAATTGACGAAATTTTCGAACATGAACTTTCGGTGTTCCCGTTGCACGAACCAGACGTGGAGACACAGCGGCGTGTTTTTATAACGGTGCTACAGGCACTTCGCAGCTTTGCTGGCGAGGTAGATGTGCTGGCAGAACCCGAATTGCTTGACCCGGAAAGCAGTTAGTTCTGCGCCTCGCGCATCTGGTTCGGGCGCCCCCGGGCGGACGCTGATACGATTGCTGGTATCGGTCAGAAGCGGACACCATGAAATCAAAAAGCACACTCGTGACTGCCGCGCTTGATGAGGTCGCGACGCTTCGCGTATCTGAGTTTGCAAGAAAGGAACTTGTCACTGCTCATCTGTTGCGCGAATACGGCGAGTCCAGCGACCTGACAAACCAGTTGTGGTCTGACCTTTCTGCGGAACTGCGTGTAAACCGTCGCCGTGACATCAGCGATCTACTTGGACTGTGGATTTGGAGAACTCCCGACAACGGCTCGCGCATTCGGAATGCTCTGGATGACTGGCTCCGTGCTTGTGACGACGAGAGTAAGGTATGGATTGCACTTCATCGGGAAGGTATTCCATTTGTACAGGAGGGTGACCTACTTGAGCGTGCAACCGAGAGATTTCCTAGCTTGGCAAATCTCTGTCGTGAGGCTCGCCTGAATCGATAGCTTCAATGTCTGCTATGAGCAAGAGCGAACGGCAGCTTTGGGCCCAAAGCTGCCATACCCATCCGCCCATAACGGGCGCTTATTTGTCAGCCCATTTTAGAGTCGCTGCAGCCCACAAGGCTCGCTCTACGTGTGTCACCGCATCTGAGAGCGTGGGGAATACAGCAGAAGCATAGTTTCCGTAGTCATGCGGCTTCGAGGGTAAAGCCCACTGAACATCAAAGCCTGGCACCGATTGGTCTTCATGCTGATCTGGCGGATCTTGCCAATCGCTGGAGCCATAGCGGATCGAGCAACTAACGATGCGGACGCCCGTTGGAATATGGCCGTCGTACATCCACGTTCCTTCTCTCACGGCGATGAAATCGCTCATCACTATGTCCACTCCTAGCCGATTCCAATCATCGTAGCAGCGTGCGGTCACGAGTCTCGGATCCGCCCCCGGATGATTTGCGACGCTGTTCCGCTCTTGAGGTAGGTGGATGACCGAAACGCATGGAACACTCTTCGATGAGTTCCTGCGCATGCTTCGGCAGAGTGGCTTCACTGGTTTGGGAGACCATCATGGAATCCGTTGCAGCCGTAGCTCATCGCGAACCCTGGAACAAGGGAAAGATGGTTGGTCAGAAGGCGCCCTTCAAGCCCAGCACCTGCAGAAGCTGAGGCAAACTACCACCGGCAACTTGACAGTCAGAGCGCCAAGGTGGTGGCCTGACTTAAACCAAACAGCCTCCGCGTAACCCGGGGCGATTCAATGAGCTACGTCATACATCTTTGGGAACACGAGGCCCCCCAGTCGATGGCGCAGGCGCTGCAACTGCATGAGCGCTTGCTTGAATCGGCGGGACCACCGCCGACAGCACGCTTTGCGGCGCTGCTGGCTCGTCTGGTCCGGCGGTTTCCAGCCGAAGTCGGGGGAGTGGAAGCGGACGAGCCGACCTGGGTCGAGCCAGCGCCGCCGCGTGTCGACACCGAAGGCGCAGTCCTGAGTCTCGCGCTGTACGGGGAAGGCCCGCGGCG
Source organism: Acidovorax sp. LjRoot66 (assembly GCF_964253305.1). Classification (NCBI taxonomy): domain Bacteria; kingdom Pseudomonadati; phylum Pseudomonadota; class Betaproteobacteria; order Burkholderiales; family Comamonadaceae; genus Acidovorax; species Acidovorax sp. LjRoot66. Next base: position 2,929,167 of record NZ_CAXUQU020000001.1, on the reverse strand, counting down.
GTTGCTGCCCGTATTGATCGACGAGGCTGACGCACTGGGACTCACCGTTTTGGACGACCAAGCCGGTTGCCTGTATTTGCCCGGTCGGCGGCAGTTGGATATGGACGGCATCTCTGATCGGCCAGCCGCCGCGGAGCAGCCGGCCACCGAACCCGAGCGCCTGATACCTCGCAAAATTGCGGCCCGCATCCGCAGCCAATTGCAGGGTCCGTTGGCCCGCCATGGTTTCGAGTTGGTCGAAGGCAGCAGTACCGGGTCGGAGTTCCGGCGAAAGACGCCAGCAGGCCTGCAGAGCATCCAGATTCACCGGGCCCAGGAGGTATGGCAGCACTTCTTTTGCTGCTCCTTGAAGCCCACGTTGCCGCCCGCGTTGGCAGCGGTTGTCGCTCTAGCTCCCGACATCCGGCTGTATGTGCCGGTGCACGCTGCGCTGCAGCGTTTTCAGCGATTCGATGTTTCGGGCTATTTCGACGCCTTCGCCGCGTCGACGCCAGCCGAGTTGGACTCGTTGCTGGCAGCCTTCTTGGCCTCCATCGAATCGCAGTGCTTGTCGGCACTCGATGCCTGCGTCACGGTGGAGGGCCTTCTCGAATTCGACGAGAAGGCCGGTGCTTCAGGCGTGCACCTGGACGACAGCATCGTGTTGCTCGCGCTAAGTCACGTCACTGGCCGCGAAGAGATGGCGACCACGATTCAGCGCCAACTTGCGAAATCTAACTACGACCGCGGCAGAAACAGGATCTTGAATCTGATTGCAACGCGTTTAGCCGTATTGCCGAGGAGCGTGTCATGAGCGCAGGCGAATTCCTCGTCCGCGCCGTTGCCTGTATCAGGGTGGTATAGGACATTCGCGCGATGACTGCAGACTGCAGAGCCCTGATTGAGGACCAGACGGAAGCTCTGGATCGGATTCTCTCAAGCGAAAAGTGATTGGGTGATCAGGCCAACCAGTTGTTGAGACGGAACCGCAGTGAGATGGTGAGCGTACGCCGTGCGTGTCGTCCCTTTACGCTGAACGCCGGCCCTCGTTCGCCAGCGGCTGCTGTTGGCCGATAACGGAAGTCTAGTCCACCGCCCCAACTGTTGCTCAGCGATGTTGTAACCGGCATCTGCTGCCATCCGCTCGCAGTGCCGAACTCGGCGTCCACGGTGCCGAACCGGATGTCCCGGAGAGCCGAAATACGCACCCGTCCCTCACCCCATTTCATACAGGCTCTGCCCCCAGCGCCTCTGACAGAAACTCCGCCGTCGCCCGCACCCTGGCCGTGCGCTGCAGGTCGGGGTGCATCACCAGCCAGACCTCGTGGTCGTTGGCGCGCCGCCGCCCGGGCCAGATGCGTACCAGACCTTCACGCTCGCCCAGGTGCACCGGCATCTCGCCCAGGCCGATGCCGGCGGCCACCGCCTTGCGCACCAACAGGCCCGAATTGACCGCCATGGCGATGCGGGCCTGGCGCGCTGGCACCTGGGCTGCGGTGGGGAACGGCCGCTGCGCCAGGGTGGGGCCGTAGGCCACCAGGTGGTGGCCGCGCAGTTCGTCGTCAGGCACGGGCATGCCAAAGCGCTCCAGATACGCCGCGCTGGCAAACAGCCCCACCGGCCACGAGGCCACGCGGCGCACCACCAGGTCGGGCGCCTCGGGCCGCACGTTGCGAAAAGCGATATCGGCCTGCCGGCGGCTCAGGCTGAGCACCTGGGTGGACACCTCCAGGTCCACGCGAATGCCGGGCCAGCGCTGCTGCAGCCGTTCGATGGCGGGCAGCAGGAAGTCCATGGCAATCGAATCCGAACTCGTGACGCGCACCAGGCCTGAATGGCTCTCGTCTTGCCCCTCGATGCGGGTGCGCAGGTCCGTCGCCGCCGCCTCCATGCGCCGGGCCGCGCCCAGCGCCGCCTCGCCCGCCGCGGTGAGCAGGTAACCGCCCTTGGCGCGCAGAAAGAGCGTGGCGCCCAGTTCGGCCTCCAGCGCCTGCAGCCGCCGGCCCACCGTGGCCTGGTCCACGCCCAGGCTGCGCGCTGCGGCACGCAGCGAGGGTGCGCGGGTCAGGGCGAGAAAGATGCGCGTGTCGTCCCAGTTCATGCGATGCAATTTTGCATCACTGGGCAGCAAAAACGCTGCATTTTACAAGCACCTTTCCGACCTAAGCTGTGCACCATCACTGGATCTGACAAAAGGAAACCCACCATGCAAGCCATCGTCTTCGACGAGTTCGGCGGCCCCGAAGTCCTCGTGGCCCGCGAAGTTGCCCGCCCCGAAGTGCGCCCGCACGACCTGCTGGTGCACAACGCCGCCATCGGCGTGAACCGCGCCGATCTGTCGCACCGCAAGGGCGCCTATGGCCGCGCGTACTTCGGCGACTCGGACCTGATGGGCCTGGAGGTTGCCGGCACCGTGGCCGAGGTGGGCACCGAGGTGCAGGGCTTTGCCGTGGGCGACCGCGTGATGGGCATCGTGGGCGGCGGCGCGTATGCCGAGTATTCGCGCATCGACCACCGCATGGCCATGCATGTGCCGCAGAGCCTCTCGCTGCAGCAGGCCGGCGCCGTGGCCGAGGTCTTCGTCACCGCGCACGAGGCCATGTTCCACCTGGCGCGGCTGCAGGCCGGCGAGTCGGTGCTGATCCACGCGGCCGCAGGCGGCGTGGGCTCGGCCGCCGTGCAGCTGGCCCATGCCGCCGGTGCGCGCGTGTTCGCCACGGCCAGCGCCGACAAGCGCGACGCCGTTCTGAGTTTTGGCGCCGACGTGTTCATCGACTACCGCAGCGAGGACTTCCAGGCCGTAGTGGCTGAGCAGACCGGCGGCAAGGGCGTGGACGTGGTGATCGACTTCATCGGCGCCACCTACCTGGAGCGCAATGTGCGCTCGCTCGCCGTAGGCGGGCGCATGACGGTGGTGGGCCTGCTCGGCGGCGCAACCGAAGGCGCACAGTTGCCCATCGATGTGCTGCTCTACCGCCACCTGCAGATCTACGGCACGGTGATGAAGTCGCGCCCGCCCGAAGTCAAGCAGGCCATGACGCAGCGCTTTGCGCAGCGCTGGCTGGGTGCGCTGGCGGATGGCACGCTGCGCCCGGTGATCGACAGCACGTATCCGCTGGCGGATGCGGCCGGGGCGCACCGGCGCATGGAGACGGGGCTGAGTGTGGGGAAGATTCTGCTGGTGCCAGGGCAGGCTGCGCCGGGGGCTTCAACAGGTTACTGAACCGGTGCACCGATGCACCGACACCAGCCGCCACACCCAAAAACACAAGCGTCGAATTCGGCCCGGCCATGAACGGCTGGAACCTGTGAGTCCGCGTCAAGCACTCCGAACCTTGTCCCTGGCCTGCGCAACAGCGCCCTGCAATGCCGCGTTGGGCGTGAACGCGCCTTCCAGCGCACTGGCAAACGCCGCGAAGTCGCGCTGGGACAAGGTGATGCGCGACTCGCGCTCCAGCAGTTGCTGGGCCTTTTCCGTGGCCGCAGCGCGCACAAACCCGGCCATGCTCGTGCCCATCAGGGCGGCTGCCTTGGCGATGACAGCCTTCTCATCAGCATTCATCCTGAGGTTGACGCGGGCAGCGTGCGGCATGGCAGGGCTCTTCACAAATACAGCGTTCTACCGTATCCGATAATTTGCCGAGAGGCAAGCGCCCCCTCGCTTCACCCTACCTCATCACCAACCCACCATCGACAAACAGCACCTGCCCCGTCATGAACCCGCTCCAGTCCGAGGCCAGAAACAGCACGGGCCCGGCGATGTCTTCGGGCCGGGCGATGCGACGCAGCGGCGTGGCCGCCATCAGCGATTCGCGGAACGACTCCTTCGTGGATTCGCTGGCCTGCGTGGGGTAGACCAGCCCGGGCGCCACGCAGTTCACGCGGATGCCCAGGGGCCCCAGCTCGGTGGCCAGGTTGCGGCTGAAGGCCACCAGCGAGGCCTTGGCTGTGGTGTAGTCGTGGTAGGCCACCACAGGGTGCTCCACCAGGTTGCTGGCGATGTTCACGATGGCGCCCTGCGCCCGCTGCTTGAACAGCGGCAGCACCGCACGGCACACGTTGAAGGCGCCGCCCACCGCACCGTCGAACTGCGCCTGGTAGTCGCTCCAGTGCAGGTCGTCGAACAGCGTGCGGCGCTGGGGGTCGAAGGCGTAGGGCCGAAAGGCGTTGTTCACCACGATGTCGATGGGGCCGAGCTCGCGCACTACCGCATCGACCATGGCCTGCACCTCAGGCGCCGACCCCACATCGGCCTTGGCGGCCCAGGCATCGCCACCGACGGCACGGCACGCTGCAACGACCTCGGCCGCAGCTGTGTCGTTGCTCAGGTGGTTGACGGCGACCGTCGCCCCCTCCTGCGCAAACGCCGTCGCGATCGCGGCACCGATGCCCCGGCTGGCACCGGTGACCAGCACCACCTTGCCCTGGAACTTCATGGGCAAGCCCTCACGCCACCGGCAGCAGGCTGGTGTCCACCACGTCCGCCACCTTGATCTGGCGCTGCACCAGGCCCAGCGCGCGGTAGGCGTCGGCGCCCTTTTGCAGGGAGTCGAGGTTGAAGGCGCCCAGCTTGGCGCCGGCTGCGGACGGCAGCGACGAGGCATTGCGCAGGCGGATCACCTCCAGGTTGATGTCGCGCTGCGTGCCGTCGATGGCGACCTTGACGGCCAGGGTCGCGGCCTCCTCGGGGTTGGCGATCATCCAGGCCGCGCTGTCGCGGTAGCCCTTGAGGAAGGCGCGCAGCAGCTCCTTCTTTTGCGGGAGCGTCTCGTCGCGCACCACAAAGAGGTCGCTCGACACGTTCAGGTAGTCGCGCACCTGCATCACGTTGACCTCGCCGATGCCCTTGCGCTGCCCCACCACCAAGCCGGTGTCGGTGGCGGCCGTGGCATCCACCTGGCCCTGCAGCAGCGGCGCGAAGTTGAGCAGGCCGGTGACGACGATGGTCACGTCCGACTCCTTGAGCCCCGCCTGGTGCAGCATTACCAAGAGGTTCTGGCGCGTGCCGCTGGCCAGGCTGTACACGCCGATCTTCTTGCCCTTGAGGTCTGCGGGCTTGTGGATGTTGGCGGACTTGAGCGAGACCACGTTGAACACGTTCTGCGGGTAGATGTCGTAGATGGCGGTGAGCTTTTCGCCCTTGTCCAGCGCCGTGAAGAAAGAGCCGGGGTCGGTGAAAGCCACGTCGGCCTGGCCGCTAAGCATGTTGCGGATGGCATCGCCCCCGCCCGCCCCGGGCGCGTAGCCCAGCTCGACGCCCTGGGCCTTGAAGAAGCCCTTGTCGGGCTCGGCCAGCAGGTTGGTGATTTCGCTGATGGGCTTGCTCCAGCCGCCGACGGTGATCTTGCCCTTGGCCTGCGCGGTGGCCAGGCCGGCGAACGGCAAGGTGGCCAGGCCCGCAGAGGCGCCGAGCACGGTGCGGCGGGAGATGGGCAGGGAGTAGGTGGTGGTGTTCATGGCAATCAAGGGTTGTCGAGGTAAGGGGTCAGAAGCCGGCGCTCCAGCAGCAGCGTGGCCTGGTAGAGCACCAGCCCGATGAGGGCGATGAGAAAGAGTGCGGCGAACATGAGGGCGGTGTCCATCATTCCCTGCGAGGCGATGACCACGGCGCCCAGGCCCTGGCTGGCACCGATGAACTCGCCAACGACGGCGCCGACCAGCGCCAGCACCACGGCCATGCGCAGGCCCGCCAGAATGGAGGGCAGCCCCACCGGCAGCTTGAGCCGCAGCAGCGTCTGCCAGCGTGTGGCGCCCAGCATGCGAAAGAGCTGCAGCCGCTGCGGGTCTACGTGCTTCAGGCCCGTCAGCGTGTTCTCCATCAGCGGAAAAAAGCAGATCAGCCCCGTGATCAGCGCCGTGGGCGCGATGCCAAAGCCAAACCACAGCACGAACAGGGGTGCCAGCGCCAGCTTGGGCACCACCTGGCTCACCACCACGTAGGGCCTGAATACGCGCTCGAGCAGGGTCGATTCGGCCAGGGCCATGCCCATCAACAGGCCAGCCACGCCGCCACCCGCCAGCCCCAGCAACAGCGCAGACAGCGTGGCCCGGATATGCGGCCAGAAATAGCCGGTAGCCACCCCGTTCCACAGCGCGGCGCCCACGGACGAAGGCGCGGGCAGCACCAGCGCCGACAGGCCGGAGCGGCGCACGGCCAACTCCCACGCCGCCAGCAGCACCAGCAGCAGCGCAGCGGAGAGGAGCCGGGCTTGCAAGGTGCTCAGCTTCATGCGGCGACCCCATCCATGCTCTTGCGCACCTGCGCGCAGTAGCGGTTGAACGGCGCCTCGTCGCGCATGGCCTGCACGTGCGGGCCGGGCAGGTCGATGCGGATGTCGTCCACGATGCGGCCGGCATGCATCACGGCGATGCGGTCGCCCAGGTACACCGCCTCGTTGATGTCGTGCGTGACGAACAGCACCGTGGTGCCGCGCTGGCGGCAGGTGTGCAGCAGGTCGTCCTGCAGCTCGGCGCGGGTGATGGCGTCGAGCGCGGCAAAGGGCTCGTCGAGCAGCAGCAGCGCGGGCTCGAGCACCAGCGCGCGCGCCAGTGCCACGCGGCTTTGCTGCCCGCCAGACAAATGCCGCGGGTAGTGCTGCGCATGCGCGGCCAGGCCCAGCTGGTCCAGCAGCGCCCGCGCCCGCTCCACATCGCCCGCCCCCGGGCGGCGCTGCAGCGACACGGGCAGCAGCACGTTGTCGATGACACGCTGCCAGTCGAGCAGGGTCGGCGCCTGGAACATGAAGCCCAGTTGCGGCCCGGGCGCCAGCAGCTCCTGGCCGCGCAGCAGCACGCGGCCCGACTGCGGCCGCAGCAGGCCGGCAGCCAGCTGCAGCAGCGTGGTCTTGCCACAGCCGCTGCGGCCCACCAGGCAGTGGATCTCACCGGCCGGCATGCGCCAATCGATGCCATCCACCACGAGCGGGCGGCCCGGGTAGGTGAAGACCACCTGCTCAATGGCAAGAAAACTCATGGGGTGCACTCAATCCGCATAGGGTGCCAGCGGTTCGGCCGCCAACTCGGCGGACTGCTCGATCTCGGTCATGCGCACCAGGTCGAGCAGGTTGAAACGGCCATCGTGGTGCCAGCCGGCCTCGGGCGCGCTCATCGAGCCAATGGCACTGATGCGCGTGACCCCCACCGCGCCCAGCAGCCCGGCCAGGCGGAACAGCTCGGCCGGCGCAGCGGCGATGCCGGCGGTCTGCAGAAAGCGGCTGTGCGGCGCCACCAGGGGCACCACATCGTCCAGCGCATCCACGCCCACCACCTGGATGGTGCGCTGCATCGCGGTGGGGGCCAGAGGCTGCAGCGTGTCGCTGTAGGCCACGCTCCAGGCGGCAGAAGAGGCACAGATCAGTTGGTCTGCGGGCCCTTCGGCCCCGGCAGACAGTGCTTTCCACTCCACGCCCTGCTGCCATTTGGCCACCGCAGCGGAATCCTCGACCGCCAGCGGCCGGCGCGGAAAGCGCCGGTGCAGGTTGGCCAGCTCGCCGGCCAGGTAGCCGGCAAAGGCGCGCGGCGAAACCGCCCCGCCCCGCTGTACATAGAAGACATGCGGCGAATAGCAGCCCTGCTGGTCGTAGCGCATCACATCCCATGCGGCCAGCCGCGCCAGGGCGGGAGCCTTCAGCGTATCGAGCGCCGTGGCGCTGACCACACCAAAGCCCAGCTTGTGCCCGTGGGGCAAAAACCGCGTGGTCACCGGCAGGCGCCGCCGGATCGCGTCCAGCGCCTCATTGCCGCCATAGGCCAGCACCGTATCGGCCTGGGCATAGAGGGCCGAGGCGCCGTCATCCCCAGCGCCGCGCCACCAGACGACGGCAAAGCATTCGGCGATGGGCGGATGCACCTCGGCCAGCAGGCGCGCGAACCAGCCCGCGAACAAGGGCTCGGCACTGGGCAGCTTGCCGATGTTGCCGGCCTTGACCAGCAGGCCGCAGACCATGCTCCACAGCGCCAGCGCGGGCACGTTGCCGGCCCAGTTGTGCACCAGCAGGTCGGGGCCGAAGGCGCGCACCGCGCCGCCCTTGGGCGTGGGCTGAAAACCGTCGAGCACCTTGGGGTTGGCAAAATCCTCCGCAACAAAGCGGTGCAGCTGCGCTGCGCGAAAGGTCTTGAAAAAACCCGTGAGGCCCAGGCGCACCATGTCGCGGTCATAACCGCTGACCACGGGCAGATACGCCTCGGCCTGCTGGCGGTAGGGGTCGCTGCGGTCCAGCAGGCGGGTGATGGCCTGGTCGATGACGGCAATGATCTCCGACACCGCCATGGTCTTCAGGTGCAAAGCGCTCGCCTGCCGCACGCGCGCTGCGAGCGCATCCATCTGCGCGGCAGACAGCACCGGCACCTCGACTTCGAGCGCCTGGTCGCCCTGCACAAAGCGCAGCACCTGCCAATCGACCTCGGCAGCATCCAGCCCCGGCAGGTAGCCTGCCTGGATACGCGGGATGGTCATGCCGCCGTGGCCCGCACGAACTCCTCGACTGCCAGCGAGCAACCCTTGGCCTCCACGCCCTCGGCACGCCCCAGCAGCAGAAATCCACCCTCGGCGTACAGGCCCACGTCTTCCGTGAGGATGGTGGTGACCGAATTGAAGTTGGCCAGGTCGCAGTGCACCAGAATGCCGCTCTCGCCCGCAGGCACCGTGCGCCCCGTGACCGGGTCGACCAAGCGCGAGCGTATCCAGTGCGGCCCCGACTTGACCGACGGCACGACGGCATTGCCATCGTCATAGAACTGCGTGCTCAGCTCCGTCATGCCATACATGTTGATGCACTGCGTGCGCGGCACACCGAGCGCCTGCGACAGCTCGCTGTAGAAGGCTTCGAGCGGCAACTCACGCGACTGGCCCTTGTAGCCGCCGGTGTCCAGGATGCGGCTGCCGGGCGGCAGCTTGAAGGTGCGGCCCTGCTGGCGCAGCGCATCGATCACATGCACGAAGCTGAAGCTCGCGCCCAGCAGCGCATAGGGCTCGCCGCTGCGCTCGGCAGCGGCCAGCGCCGCCCAGAGCCCATCGAGGTCCATGCCCTGCGGCGTGACGAAGGTATGGCTGGCACCATTGCTGCCGAAAGCCGACTTGGCCAGGTCCAGGTAGTGCGCCAGCGACGAGTTGGGCATCGCCACCTCGTCGGGGAACAGAATGCCCATGGGCATGCGCTCTGTGCCGCGCATGAAGCGCTGCGCGAAGTTGCGGGTCATCGACAGGTCGTACACATCGAGCAGCGGGTGAAAGTGCTGCCCGCGCGTGCTGCCGCCGCGCGTGGTGCCGCTGGTCATGAAGATGCGGTCGGTATCGGCCGGTGCCTCGCAGCGCAGCGGCAGGGCCTTGAAGGCATCGATGGGCACGGCAGGAATGTCCGCCCACGACTTCACGCTGCGGGCGTTGACGCCGCGCAGCCGGCAAAAACTCTGGAACGGCTGGTTGGCGGCAAACTGGTGCGCGAACAGGCGCAGCGCCATCTCGTCGAACTGCTCGTCCGTGCAACCATCCATCGCGATGAATTCGAGCAGGTCTGCCACCGGCGGAGTGACCTTGTGCATGAGCGAGCGTCCTTGTGTTGTCTTTGACAGGATGCTCCGAGGTCACCCGGCACATCGACGGCACAGCGCAGCAAAATGCGCCCGCATCGGGAGGGGTGAAAGCTCTTCTTCCGCCGGAATTACCCGGTTCAAGTTCTCGGGTGTGGATCTCAGCACTTGCGTGCACCCCGGAGCGATGGAGCGGATTTTAACCCGCGGCCGCAAAGCACCGGTGTCGACCACCTTCTTCAGGACATCGCCTTAACTCAGAGCTTCATGCAGTCATCGACATACGACATGAACCCCATCTCGGTGCTGGGCCTGAGCTCCACCCTGGGCTTTGCACCGGGATCGCCGGTCGGGCTGGCGGGATGCCCGGCGTTGGCTGCGGCGACGGAAGACCCTCTCCCTGGCTTTTCCCGCCATATGCGACCTTGGAGTGCTCCGCGGCTGCCGGGTGGGCGACCTCTGCAGCGCCCCGAGTGCTGGAGGATTGTTGTGCCAAGCATGAAAAATAAAGCATGCTTTATAAACTATGTCCGTCAATCTTGACAAGCATTCTTGTAAGCTTGCTTGATGACCTACGCCGAACGCTTCCAACTCGCCCTTGATCAATCCAAGCTCTCGCGCCCCCAGTTGGCACGCGAATTGGGGGTTTCTGCCCAGGCCATCGGCGAAGTCTTGAAGGGCGCTACACGGTCGCTCAGCGCCGAGAACAATTCGAAGGCCGCGCGCATTCTTGGTGTCAGTTCAGACTGGCTGGCCACCGGTCAGGGCCAGATGAACATGTCCAACGTGGCCGCCGCCCCGTCCCTGGGGACATCCCGCCTCATCCCCGTCGTGGGGCACGTCAAGGGCGGCACGGATGGCTTTTTGGAGGAAATGCAATACCCCGTGGGGCATGGAGAGGGCTTTGTCCAGTACTGGACCAAAGACCCGAAGGCCTACGCATTGCGGGTCAAGGGCGAATCAATGCACCCACGCTACCGGGCGCGCGAGTTCATCGTGGTCACGCCCTCCATCGAGGCGCAGCCAGGCAACGACGTGGTGGTAAAGCTCAAGGACGGCCGCAAGCTGCTCAAGCAGCTCAACCGCATCCACGACGACGAAATTCAACTGGTCAGCATCAACGATGGGTACGAGCCCGCAACCATCCAGCGCGACGAGATCGAGGACATCCATCGGGTCGGTGGCGGTGTGCCGCCAGATGCCCTCATCGAAAGCTGACCGATTCATCAAGAATACTTGACTACAAAAAGCAAGCATGCTTTAATTCACTCCAATGCCAACACGGTAGTGGAGTGAAAAAATGCCAACATCGATTTCCTGTACCGAGACCGCTCGCCCGACCCGCCCCGCCCTGGCGGCGGACGTCGAGGTGGCGAAATTCACAGTTGGATCCACCAACTGTTCGGGCAGCAGGTCCGTCCACACCTGTTGGACCGAAGTCCCTAACGCCGAACAGGCGGACGCCATAGCCCGGCACCCCATCAGCGTCCATTTCGACAACGCGCATGCGGTGCCAAGCAGCGCCTGCGCGCGGCGCGGCCACGAGATGGTCCGCGTCGGCGCCAACGGCTTCGTGGTCTTCCACCGCACCCCTACCCTGTTCCTGCTGGCCAAGGCCAGCGCCCCGGTCGCCCATGCATGCGGCCTGGCCCCAGGGCGCGGCGGCACGCATCCGTTCGGCCACCGCGCCGACCTGGGCAAACACAGCATCCGCGTGCAGCAGCCCCATGGTTGACTTCGTGAAGCGGTGCCCCATGGTCGGCCGCACCACCCCTGGCGGTGGTCACCGCGTGCGCCAGGCGCCTGAAAACACCAGCCAGGCGGGCGCGCAGAGCGAAGGCATCGCGCGCCAGAAGCCCTGGGTTCTGTTGTTCGCCGTGCAGCGGCGGACCTGACCCACCACCACACCAACCGCCGCAAGCAGCGGCGCAGGAACCATCTTGAACGATGGGGATGTGGCTCGCGCGTCTCATGCAGAACGCGAAGGCCATGTGCGTGCAATGCATCCCGGGAGGCCCCGCGCGCCCTCCCAATCAACCGAAGGAAACTCCATGCCCATCATCGCTAACAAGCTCGCCTTCTACACCGACTCGATTGGACACTACCCTCCCATCCCTGCCGTCAACCTTGCAGCCAACGTCTGCGCCAAGCTGCCCGCCGTTACCTACGACGCCCAGCAGCTAGGTAGCCAGAGCATGGGCTACGCCTACAACGGCCAGTTCAACGACGGCGCTCCCAACTGGCTGGGCGGGCTCACCATGTCCCAGCACACGGACATGATCCAGGCAGACACCATCGTGCTTCATCTGGGCGGTGGCGACGTGGACCCGTTCATCCAGGGTACCAACCCCGATATCTCACAATCCCCCGTGGCGTACCTGATGACCGTGTACGGCTGGCACGCTGCGGCCGCGGGCCGAAAGATCGCCGTGGTGCAGGCCCCTCTCGTCGTCGTGACTGACTATCCCAAATGGAATGATAGCCCTGATGAGCAGGCGGCAGCCCTCGCCTACCGAGACTCGGTCGGCCGCCTGCAACAGGTCCGGGAATCCGTCGTTGCGCAGATCAATGCCCACTACCCCGGTGCAGCCCAACTCATCTACTACCACGGGCCAAACGCCATTGACCCGGTCACGATGGTCCCTGGCGACACGCTCGACGGCCTGCACCCCACAGAAACCAAGCACTTTTTGATTGCGCGCAGCATCGCCAGGGCGCTGGGCGCATGGCGCGGTTGGTCCGTCCTGCCGTAAGGTGTAGCCAGGGCCAGCCTGCGCACGGTGCACGCCCACCAACTGGCCCGGGCTACCTCCGATAGCGCTCACGCGGCGTACTTGCGAGCCCGGAGCAGCACAGACCGTGGCCGACCTCTCGGGGTCGGTCACGGGCCAGCGGCCTGGATTGCATCGGGCCGCGCAACTTCAGCGGCATGCTGGTCGCGTACCGCATGCCGGCCATCTGCCACACCTTGAAGCGCCCCCCGCGTGGAGTTGGTTCCGATGGATTTCTTCCTGGGGTGAGATGCCTGTCCCTGCCGGGTGCAACCCGGGTTCGCGACAGATCAGATCTTGTCGCAGGACTCACTGTAGCTGGCGAGCCAATTTCGACTGAAACCGAGGAGCATGCGAGCTGAGGATCCAGGGGCATCAGGGCCACCCGCGGGTACGAACACTGCGGCTGCGTAAAAATCGCCTTCTTGGTAATCGTATCGCGAGGCTCCAGCAGGAGTGTCTGGGCGATCAGCGCGACCGGGAGGGAGCGTGAAGAGAGGTGTCTTGGGCCCCGCAATCCACCATCTGGCCCCAAAGCTCAAACCAGACCGATCTTTCGCCCCGCTCACATCAATCGCGGCCCCAGTCGGCATGACGTCGATCTTGGCACTCCAGTCCGGGCCCTTTATGTCTTGACCATAAGACAAATAGGTGTTGGCGTAGGTAGCTCGGCAGTTGTAAATGCCGCTGTAGGCCAATGACAAAGGGTCGGTCGATGGGGCGGCTACGGTGAGGACTTCGCGGATCTGCCCGCTGTCCACCATTTCTGCAAACGAGCGTCCCCAGCCTAGATAGACCTTGGCCCCGATCAGGCCACGCGCGTCCAGGTTGCGCACCGCGACAAGCTGCGGATCGGCCACCACGGCTTGGTAGGCCGGCGCGTCGCAAAACCCTGGGCATTGAAAAAGGACAAAGCCCGCCTCGCCATGAAAGTACAACTGGCTGTTGTGCAAAACGGCGAGCCACAGCTTGTAGCCCTCTGCACCGGTCGGCACGCCGCGCACGTTCACCGCCACGCGGCTGCTTTGCAGGTCGCCCTCCATGGCGGCAACCGCCGTCACCTGGGCCATGGCAGTGCAGGTGCCGAAGGTCGTCAGCGCTGCCAACGCGATATGGGAAAGCCGATAGGTCATTGTCCAGATCCTTTTCAGAAAATACCGTGCCTGCACCATTACCAGCATCAATCATCTGCACAGGATGAAAAAAAATAGTAATGCCACAAAACGCGAAGGGCGTAACGGGTTGCGTGTCTAGCAGTGATTGTTCTAAATTGTGCAGGGTGGCGCTGTGCGCAGCGTCACACATGCGGCGCATTGCCCAGCGCCTTTGTTTCGAAGTGTGAGGTGGTGAACATCAGACTCGCCCATATGGGTGATTGCACACACGCGTTACGACGCCAGTCGCCATATTATTCAAGCCGATGCGGAATAATCCCCGCGAGGGCGCGGCAAAATCTGCGTCAGTAATCAAACCGTGGAGACCGGCAACCCACGACGCCATCTGTGCTGGACACAACATCCATGACCTCGCCTTTTCCACTCCCCCCGGATGTCACCGCATGGCTCGAACGCTGGGCCCTGCTGCCCGATGGCAAACTGTTGACGACCCGGTCCAGCTGGGTGCTGCCCGTACGGCACGGCCATCTGCCCGCCATGCTGAAAGTCGCCCGCATCCCTGACGAACAGGCTGGCTACCGCCTGCTTGCGTGGTGGGAGGGCCAAGGTGCCGCCCAGGTCTTCGCATCCGCCGAAGGGGTTCTGCTGATGGAGCGGGCGGCAGGGAGCCAAAATCTCGCGCAGATGGCGTGGTCTGGCAAAGACGACGACGCCTGCCGCATTCTTTGCGCAACGGCTGCCCGGCTGCATGCTCCGCGAAGCAAACCCCTACCCGAACTGCATCCGCTGGCCATCTGGTTCCAGCCACTCATTGGGCCATCACACACGCATGCGGCACTGGTCGCTGCCTCGGACATCGCGCGCCAACTGCTGGCTGACCCGCGCGAGGCGGTGCCGCTGCACGGCGATCTGCACCACGAGAACGTGCTTGACTTTGGCACACGCGGGTGGCTGGCCATCGACCCGCACGGCCTTGTGGGAGAACGCGCGTTCGACTATGCCAACATCTTCACCAACCCCGATCTGAGCGACCCTGCCCGGCCCCTGGCCACGCTGCCGGGCCGCCTGGAGAGCCGGCTGGACACCGTTCTTTCCGCCACGGGCCTGGAGCCCGGTCGCCTTGTTCGCTGGATCGTCGCCTGGACGGGACTGTCCGCAGCCTGGTTCATGGGCGATGACGACGACCAGGGGGCGGCCATCGATCTCGCCATCAACGCCAAGGCCCTTGGTTTGCTCTGAAACCGTGGTGTGGCACACGCAATAGCGACGACCTTGTTCAGGAGATTGTTTTCGGATCTTGTCGATTTCCGGTGATCTGCTTCGTCGTGAAGAATGGAGCAATCAACCCCCCAAAGGATTCCGCCATGAAATACCTCGGCCTCGCCTACTTCACCCCCGAGAAATTCGCCGCCATGGCGCCCGCCGACGTGCAGGCCCTGGTGAGCCAGTGCCCCGCCCTGGACGAGAAGATGCGTGCCACGGGCAAGGTGCTGGTGTCCGCGTCGCTGGGCGACACCGAACACTGGGTCAGCCTGCGCCCATGCAGCGGCAAGGCGCAGATCAGCGACGGGCCCTTCACCGAGTCCAAGGAGATGGTGGGCGGCCTGTTCATCATCGAGGCGGACAGCCGTGAAGAGGCGGTGCAACTGGCCTCCATGCACCCGGCTGCCACGCTGGGTGAGGCGGGCGGCTGGGGGGTCGAGTTGATTCCCATGGATTTCTTCCTGGCCGCCACCTGAGCCTGCCCCCGGCCCGCATGCCGGGTGCTGCCCCACGGCCCCGCCTTGGTGCGAGGGGCTGCGAGATAACGCCCCATCCACCTCGTCTTTGCCTATGATGTCTGGACAACCGCTCCAGAAGGCGCCATGAACATCGACACAACGTCTTTGATTCAGGACATGGGAATCAATGCCGGGCTGCTGTCGTTTCTGGCGGCGCTGTACAGCATCGTCATCAGCGGCCAGCGCCACCCCGACCACGCCGTCGTGGCGAGGCGGCGCAGATGGCTGCCCTGGGTCACGGGGCTCATGTTCGGCGTGACCGGCATCCTGACCATGCTGGTGCCCCTGCGCCTGGCCGAGGGCGTGATCGTCGACACCCGGCTGGTGATGACCGGGCTTGCCGGGGCCTACCTGTCGCCCTTGAGCGCCTTGCTGTGCGCAGCGGTGCTGGGCGCGTACCGGCTCAGCCTGGGCGGCATCGGCAGCGGCCCCGCCATGGTCGGCATCGCCCTGACCACCGCCATCGGCTGGCTCTGGCAGCGCCACCGGCCGTTCTTTTCCACACTGCGCCTTGGCGGCACCCTGGCCGATGGGCTCTGGCTGGTGGGGCTTGGCTTCAGCCTGGCTGCTGGCGGCATGCTGGCCATACAGACCTTGCCGCCAGACATCGCACGGGCGGTCACCGCACGGTCGTGGCTGGCCGTGCTGGTGGTCTACCCCATCGGCACCGTCCTGCTGGGTTTTCTGCTGGACAACACGCAGAAGCTGAACCAGCGCGAAGAGGCCCTGGCCCAGACGGCAGAGACCTTGAAAAACATGCTCGCCGAAGCGCGCCAGGCCGCCAGCGTGTTCGTCAACAGCAAGGACACCATCGCCATCGTGCAGCCGGACGGCACGGTGCTGGATGTCAACCCCGCGTACGTCCATGTGCTGGGCTACTCGCGCGAGGAGCTGATCGGCAAATCATCGGCCGTTCTGCGCATTGACGAGGGCGGCCAGGCCGCATTTTTGCGCCGGGTGGCGCACGCCATTGAGCGCGGGGGCCGATGGCACGGCGAGCTGATCCGGCGCCGCAAGAACGGCGAAGATTTCGTCTCCGAAGTCACCATCGAAGGCATCCGGGACGCCGACGGCGTGGTGCGCAAGTGGGTCTCGGTCGGCAAGGACGTGACCGAGCAACGGCACCTGGAGCAGGTGCTGCAGCAGTTTGGCAACTACGATGCCCTCACAGGCCTCTCAAGCCGGCGCCTGTTCACCAAAGAGCTCAATGCCAGCCTGCAGCATGGCGTGCAGACCGACAGCATCCTGGCCCTGTGCCTGCTGGACATCGACCAGTTCAAGGACCTCAACGACCAGTGGGGCCAGCCCATGGCGGACCGCTTTCTTCGGGTCTTTGCACAGCGTCTCAGAAAAGAGGCGGGGACCGAGAGCCTCATCGGGCGCGTTGGAGGCGATGAATTCGCCGTCGTGCTGAAGAACTGCCCGCACACCGATGCCGCACTGCAGCAGCTGGAAAGCCTGCGCCTGGCACTCGCACAGACGGCCACCCTGGATGGCACCCCATTGCGCCTGACCTGCAGCGCAGGGGTCACCTTCTACCCCGGCGACATGGCCGACGCCGACGGCCTGCTGCGCCACGCGGACCTGGCCCTGTACGCCGCCAAGGAACAGGGCAAAGACCGCATCGTGGTGTTCGACGTGCAGCAAGGCCAACGGGTGCAGGCGCGCAGGCACACCGCCAAGCTGGTCGAAGACGCATTGCTGCAAGGTGAGATGGAGCTGTTCTTTCAGCCCAAGGTCCGCATCTCTGACGGCCAGGTCATCGGTGCAGAGTGCCTGATCCGGTGGCACCACCCCGAACGGGGGCTGTTGGCGCCGGGCGCGTTTCTGGAAGACATCGTGGGCACCCCGGTGGCCAACAAGCTGGACTACTGGGTGCTGGACGCCGCCTTCCAGGCCGGGCACACCCTGGCATCCCAGGGCAACCCGCTGCCGCTGAGCATCAACATCACCGTATCCACCCTCATCGACAGCCGCTTTCAGCTGCAAGCCGCCCAACTGCTCAGGCAATACCCCGCCCTGCCCCCGCAGTTTCTGGAGGTCGAACTGCTGGAAACCGAAACCTTCAACGACCTGTCTGCCGTGGCCTATGTCATGCAGGGCCTGAGCGAACTGGGCATCCTGTGCTCCATCGATGATTTCGGCACCGGCTACTCCTCGCTCACCTACCTGCAGCGCCTGCCCGCACACACCGTGAAGATCGACCAGTCCTTTGTGCGGGACATGCTGGACAACGAGCGCGACCGCACCCTGGTGCGCGGCATCGTCAGCCTCGCCCACGCCTTCAACCGGAGCGTGATCGCCGAAGGCGTGGAAACCCTGGCGCACGCCCAGGCCCTGCGCGACCTGGGGTGCGATGGCCTGCAGGGCTATGGCATTGCCAGGCCCATGCCGCTGCAGGATCTGATGGCGTGGATGCGGGCGTGGGATCCGCCGCCTGAGGTGGGTGGGCTCGGCCGCCAATCGCGTTGATGGGCATTCCGAATGAAGCAGGTTTTGTCTTGCTCTGCCTGCAACAGCCACCCTGCGATGCATGAACTGGCGCGGCCAAGGCCAGTGCCCCCGTGCAAGGGCCGCCAAGCCGCGCAGGCGGCGCTGCGCTTGCGTGCACTGGGGGCGTCCCCCTCCCGCATTGCGCAGCAATGCGAGAGAGGGGTGAAGGCGCGAAGCGACTCAGGGGGTGCTTCGCTTCACGCCAGCACCAGCCTGATCAGCGTGATCTCCGACGGCGCCCCCAGCCGCATCGGCGGCCCCCAGTAGCCCGTGCCGCGGCTCACATAGACCCACATCGTCTGCAACCGGTGCAGCCCTGCAACGAAGGGGTTCTGCAGCGGCACGAACAGGTTCCACGGCCAGAACTGCCCGCCGTGCGTATGGCCCGACAACTGCAGCAGAAACCCCGCTTGCGCCGCAGCCGGCGCACTGCGCGGCTGGTGCGCCAGCAGCACGCGGGTCAGGGCCTCGGGTGGCGCCCCCACCAGTGCGCGTTGCGGGTCGCTGGCGTGGCTGGCATCGAAGTGCCCGGCCGTGAAATCGGTCACACCTCCCAGCACCAGCGCATCGCCATCGCCCTGCCCGGCAGCCTGCCGCAGCACCGCATGCTCGTTGAGCAGCACGCGCAGGCCCAGCCGGCGCAGTTCGGCGATCCACGGGAGCGCGCCGGCGTAGTACTCGTGGTTGCCCGTCACCACAAAGCTGCCGTGGCGCGCCTGCAGGTCGGCCAGCGGCGCAATGTGATCGCGCAGCTCGGCCACGCTGCCGTCCACCAGGTCGCCCGTGATGGCGATGGCATCGGCCTTCAGCGCATTCACACGGTTGACGATGCGCGCGATGTAGCCGCGCCGGATGGTAGGCCCCACATGCAGGTCGCTGAGCTGCACGATGGTGAAGCCCTGCAGCGCCGCAGGCAGCCCGGCCAACGGCACATCCACGTGCCGCACACCAGCCGTGCGGCGCGCGTTCCAGAACCCGATCAGGGACGCCAGCGTGGCCACGACCACCACCCCTGCCGCAATGTCGGCCCGTGCCGAACCGCCCTCCTGCAGCCAGCCGCCGGCCCACGCCCCGGCCAGCACCAGGTCACGCAACAGCGTCAGCAAAAAGAGCGACGAGAACCAGCCCATGGCCAGCAAGCCCAACCATGTCCACACGGGGTGCGCGGCGCCACGGCGGCCGGAGCGGTGCTGGAACGGCATCGGCAATGCAATGGCCGAGACCAGCAGAGCAACCGCGAGCGCAGGCCCGGCACCCGGCCATGCAGACAGCGCCCCCACCAGGCGCAGGCCGATGTACAGGTGCAAGAGGGTTGTCAGGATGGTCAGGGGGCGCAGCGGCATGGCGGGCAGGGGTGGCGCGGCGGGGCCGCAGAAGTCGGTAGATGCGGGCATACCACGGGATATCCAGCCCCGTGGCGATGGAGGCGCGTTTGCTGTTGTTTATCGATGTTCCAGAGCGGTCCGGTGGGCACCGTGGTCACCGGTTTGGGTGACGCGACCACCTCTCAAAGATCACCAAGTCCGATTACATTCATTCAGTCACCGCCATGGGATTGGGCCCCTGACGGACTGAAGAATAGGAGACCTGCGTGCGTTTGCTGAAACTGTCCTGCGCAAGCTGTACGGCCCCCCTGGAGGTCGAGGGGGACCTCGGGTACTTTACGTGCGACTACTGCGGGACCGCGCAGATCATCGAGCGCTCTGGCGTCGCCATCCCGGCACCAAAAGCCGAGACCGACCTGAAGGCCGTGCAGCGCGCAACGGCCCGTACCGCAGCAGAACTGGCCATACCGCGCCTGACCAAGGAGCTCACCGAGGCAGAGCTGGCCAGGGCTGGCATCCTCCTGGCTGCCAAGGCGAAGCTGGAAAGCGCCAAGCGGGCCCGCCGCACTTACGCGCAGATCACCTTCGGCGTGGTTTTCGTTCTCGGTCTGCTCACCATCCCTGACATTGATGGAGTGATGGGGACCGTCCTGGCATACGCCTGGCTGGCGGCCTTGATTGCCGCTCCGATCTGGGTCTACACAAGAGCCTGGCTGCCCGTGGACAACGGCCGCGAAGCCACGGCAGCCATTGACGCCCGAATCACCCAGATCGAGGAGCACCTGCGGGTCAACCGCAGCATGCTGGACACCTTGCCCGTGTGAGCGCGCACCGGTCAGATGTTTTTGCAAAGGCCAACAGCGTCATCAGGCGATCTGCGGCCTGCGCGGGGCCGCTTCCAGGTCCTTGTCCAGCAGGCAGTCGATGAAAGCACTGAGAAGGGCGGGTCGATGTTGCCTGTTCGGGTAATACAGGAACAGCCCCGGGCGCGAGATCGACCAGTCCGCCAGCACCTGGATCAACCTGCCCTGCGCCAGGAGCTCACCCACGCCGTCTCGCTCGAAGTGGTAGGCAATGCCGAGCCCATTGAGCGCAGCAGCAACGCCAATGTCGGCGTGATTGGTGACGACGGGGCCGTCCACCGCGACATCAAGTCGTTGCCCCTTTTTCTCGAACTCCCAGTGGTAGTGCCTGCCGTACATCTGCAGCCGCCAGTTGATGCAGGCGTGGCTGTGCAGATCGGCGGGTGTTCTGGGTGTGCCCCGGGCCGCAAGGTAGCCGGGGGACGCCACGGCAACCATGTCCAGGTCGGGTGTGAGGCGTACGGCAATCATGTCCTTCTCAACCCGCCCACCCACGCGGATGCCCGCGTCGAAGCGGCCCACGACGATATCGGCCAGCGCGTCGTCGACCACGATGTCGAGCACCACATCAGGGTACGCCTGATGAAAGCGTGAGAGCCTGGGCGCAATGATGGTTCTCGCGGCAATCCCCAGCGTGTTGATGCGCAGCGTGCCCGTGGTCTGTCCTGCGGCTTCACTGGCTTCTGCCACTGCAGCATCCATTTCCCGGAACAGCGGGGCGATGCGCCCATAGAGCTGCTCGCCACTGGCCGACGGCGCAACACTGCGTGTGGTGCGATTGAGAAGGCGCGTGCCAATCCGGGCTTCGAGCTGTCGGATGGTCTGGCTGAGCGCAGAAGGCGACAGGCCCAGATGCTCGGCCGCCCGGGCAAAGCTCTTGCGTTCGACCACGGCAGCGAAGGCTTTCAGCTCGGCAAATTCGAACCCGCGCATTATGTATTCCTTTCTACACAGCCCATTCGGATTCTAGGATATTCCCTAAATGGACCCCGGCGCGCATCCTCAGGTCTTCATCAACCCCCTGGAGCCATCGACATGAACGCCTTGACCCTTCCCGAACCCATCGCCGCGTACTTTGCGGCCGAACACAACCCCGAGGCCCTGGCGCGTTGCTTCACGGCGCAGGCCGTCATGAAGGACGATGGCCACACGTACACGGGCGTCGATGCCATCAAGGCTTTCATGGCCGAGGCATCTGCCAAGTACAGCGCTACCACCGTGCCGTTCGCGTTGGAGCGTGAGGACGGCTTGCAGGTCATCCGCGCCAAGGTGACGGGCAACTTTCCAGGCAGCCCTATCGCCCTGTCCTACCGCTTTCGCCTTGAACGCGGCCTGATCGCATCGCTGGAGATCAAGGCATGAGCTTCGACCTCCAACTTCAAGGCAAGCGTGCCGTGGTCACGGGCGGCACCAAGGGTTTGGGCGCGGCCCTCGTCCAGAGCCTGCGGGATGCGGGCGTGCAGGTGATGACCACTGCGCGCTCCGCTCCCGACAATCCGCTGGAGGGTGTGGCGTATGTCCAGACCGACTTGACCACTGCAGAGGGCGTGGCACAGCTTGCGCGCGCAGTCACCGAACGCTGGGGCGGCGTGGACATCGTGATCAATTCCCTCGGCGGCTCCAACGCGCCAGCGGGTGGCTTCGCAGCCCTCGATGACGCAATGTGGTTCAGTGAGCTCAACCTGAACCTCATGTCTGCGGTTCGTCTTGACCGGGCACTGCTGCCCGCCATGCTGGCACAGGGCGCAGGCGTCATCCTGCACGTGACCTCGATCCAGCGTGTGCTTCCATTACCGGAGTCGACCACCGCCTACGCCGCGGCCAAAGGGGCCCTTTCGACCTACAGCAAATCCTTGTCGAAGGAGGTCACGCCCAAGGGCGTTCGGGTTCTGCGCGTCTCGCCAGGCTGGATCGAGACCGAGGCTTCGGTGGTGTTCGCCGAGCGAATGGCAGCCCAGGCGGGCACCGACTACGAGGGCGGCAAGAAGATGGTGATGGACTGGCTCGGCGGAATCCCCGTCGGCCGGCCCGCCAGGCCGCAGGAGGTTGCGGACCTGATCACCTTCCTGGTGTCGCCGCGCGCTGCGTCGGTGGCGGGTTCAGAGCATGTGATCGATGGCGGGACGGTTCCTACGGTTTAGTTTGGAACCCTCGACTTGGTCGGCCGGCAAGTCGTTCGAAAGGGGGGCCCCAGTCGAGGCTGATTGGGGCTTTCTTGACCAACAACAGCGGAGGTCGACGCAGATCGGGTCGGAAGTACGCTAGTCCTCTGAAACCGAGAAATCGGCTGTGCGTGAAGGCCTGGCACGGACGCTGCCTAGCCATGCAATGATAGCGGCGCGAGCGTCCAGTCAAGGCGCAGTGTCTGGCGCGCTCGGGCCCAACGGCTCGTTGGGGCGGGCTGGCTGCTCCGTGCTGGGCGGCAGGTCGCCCGGCGGCCGGGGCAGGTTGTCAGGCACTTGGTGCAGGGGGTGGTCTTTGGGGTCGGTGACCATGGTGAGCTCCTGTTGCGCAAGATGCCTTCTTGTAGTGAAAGCATCGCAGTACATTTGGTCGATGCGAACACTTGCCTACCTCCTCCTACTACCATTCGCTCTGTACGGCTGCGGCGGCGGTGACGCCACCGAAGACCATACCATCGGCCCCTTTGTGGGCCGGTGGGAGCTGGTAGGCGGACTGTATCCACCTTGCACCATCGAGATCAGCCCAGCTTCCGATCTGCCAAACACCGGCGTGTTCATCGGCTTTTGCCGGTACAACGATACGCGGAACAACCCGGTCGAGGTCTCGGGTCAGATCGACAGTTCCGGCAAGCTGACCCCCTCAAAAAACCCGGGTAGCCGCTCCCTACAAGGCAGGCTCAAGGACGGAAGCGGATCCGGTTTTTGGGACGAGGGATTCATTGTTTTTCCATGGACCGCCACGAAGCTGTAGTTCCCGGGAAGATCCCGTCGACCAACGAGGGCGCATGGGCGGCCTAACGGATGGCGGCGCTCATGCTGATGGTGTCGAGGGTGCCCCGCTCTTCCCATCCGTTCATGACGTGGGCCCGATAGTGCCCAGGTTCTACCTTCACAATGTGCAGAGATAGAAGCATGGCTAGGGAAAGTCAGGCGCCGCGCTACCGACTTGCCAAGCACGCACCGCCAACCAGTAGCGATGTCGCGTCTTCCCGTGCTTGTGGATCTTGAGGTGGTACTCAATCCGCACTGGCCCGCAGCGCTGGCTGTCCACTTCCACGACCATGACGGGGTCGACCGCACCCCCAGGACTGGGCAGGCTGATATTGCCCGCTGCTACCTCATCGCCGAGCAACAGGGCAAGGCAGCCCTTATCAGGTTCGGTCCACATCAGAACGGTACGTCCGAGGGCGCGATTTCCACGGGCCCAATCCCGTCATAGATCAGCGCGCCCGAAGCAATGATCCGCACCTTGGATCGGCCGCCCAAGTGCTCCGCCTGATAGGCCTCGGCCGAGAACACCAGCGGCGATTCGTCAGGCGGGCCACCATACCAGGTGGGCGTGCGCAGGACGGCAGGCGGTTGAAAAAGATTGGACATGAGGCATCTCAAAACGGGGCGGTTGACTGGACGAGATGCACCGGGCCCGGCCCCAAATACACAGTGCATCTCGTGGAGATTTCTCGAACACGCCAGATGAATTCCCCGGCCTCGATTTCGTAGCTGTCCACTGGCAGCGGCAGCGCTTGCTCAAGCGGCCACCAGATCCGCCCGCGCGGCTTAGCGCGGGGCAAGGGCGGCATGCGCAGCAGAGCCGGCAAGGGCTCACAGATAGAGGGGGGCATAGGGGTCGTCGTCGAGGTGGTCTGCTTCGGGGCTGAAACCTGTGGCGCTAGAGAGGCTCACCTTGTCGAGGAAGGGCAGCGCATCCGCCGGATCTTGCGCAGCCAGCCATGACTGCTTCCAGAGGCTGGGCCTTGCCTTCGTGTTGGTGCGACCGCCCTCCTCTGTACCCACGATATGAAGAACGCCATCCACCCGCGCAAAGCGCGCCCGGAACAATGGCAACATCAGCGCTTTGCCGTTTGGCCTGTCGAGCAGATGCGCCTCCCAGCGCGGGCCATAGTCATCGGCAGGAGTGCGCTTGTAAAGCAGCCAGCCATGCACGGCTTGGCGTAGCGCCGGATCGGAGCCTGCAATGCGGTGACCGCCGGATCTCATCCTGAAAACATACAAAAGCACTGTACGAATTTACAGTGTTTTCCCAGTTTGGGAGTAGTATTCGCACCTTAGGTTGTCTCCTACTGGCGCGCCGCGAGCAGGGGCCTACGATGGGCGCTCCCCTTTCAGGAGTGCGGAATTCCCCGCAGTTCCTGTCAACCATCTGGAGCCGAGATGTGCAACAGGTATGTGTCTGCAGAGGAACTCGATACCGAGCGCGAGTGGAATATTGGCGCCCGCAACCAGCCCAAGCTGTTCGACAAGGTGCTGTTCCCGCGCGGCCAGGGAGCATTCATCCGCCGAGCGCGCGACGATGCCGGGTATTCGCGCGAGCTGGTGGTTGGCCAGTGGGGCCTGATCCCCTGGTTCGCCAAGGAGCCCAAGCTGAAGTACCCGACCAACAACGCACGCAGCGAGGAACTGGCGGACAAGGCCAGCTACAAGCTGCCATGGGCACGCGGGCAGCGCTGCATCATCCCCGCCGCCAACTTCGATGAACCCAACTGGGAGAGCGGCAAGAACGTGTGGTGGCGCTTCGCTCGCTCAGACGGCCACCCCTGGGGCTTGGCAGGCCTGTGGAGCACCTGGACCGACAAGGGCACGGGCGAGGTGCACGAGAGCTACACCATGCTCACCCTGAACGCCGACGCGCACCCGCTGATGTCCCGCATGCACAAACCCGACCCGAAGGTGGGCCCAGCCGAGCAGGACAAGCGTAGCGTGATCCCCATTGAGGCCAGCGACGTGGATGCGTGGCTGGCCGGAACGATGGAGCAGGCACAGGGCCTGCTGCGGTTGGCGCCCGTGGAAGTATTCGCGGCCGGACCCGCCGAGCAGTGAGCCCGCCATGGCCGAACAGATCTTCGCAATCGATGACCCCGCGGGCCTGCTGCTTGAGGACGTGCGCATGCGCGCCATCGCGGCTGCCGAAGCGGTTCTTGAACACTACGGCGTGACGGTTGAGGAATGCGCCGCCATTGGCACCAAGCCATTCAGGGAAGTCGCTCCAGGTGGTGTCCATAACTTCTTCGCTGGCGTGGGGAAGGCCGCCATCACATGGCTGGAGGCATGCGCCGTAGTGCAGGACCTTGGCGGCCCGGGTGTGCGGCTTATCATCGTGGACAGGCAGGCGCCGCTGCCTCACTAGCGGACAAGGGGCAAGAAAAAGCCCGCACGAGGCGGGCTTTTGGACAGCACGTATTTGTCAGTGGCCGATGCTGGGCAGTTCGGCATCCCCTGGCCCCCGTTTTTTGCGTGGGAGGGATGTCGTTACGACCCAAGGGATAGGGTTGCCATAGACGTAAGTCACCCCGTTGGTGCAGCCACCTTTAATAAATCCGTCAGATCGATACGCTGTGAGGCAAACCCCAGCATCGACGGTCGATACATAAATGTTGCCTGATGCGCCATCGAAAGTGCCGAAGAACGGTGAGTTCAATGAACCAGAACAGCCGATTTCTTTGCCGTAAACATCATTTGCGGGATTCAGGTATATCTGCTTGATATTGCAATAGCCGGGGTACGAAATGTAGAGTGGACCCACATCGGCCTGGGCAGCTCCTGCGGCGCAAAGGGCGACGGCCAGGGTCGCGATTTTCTTCAGCATGGTTTCCTCCTCCTACGCAGTCGGGGCGCTGCGCATCGCCAAATTTCGGTGCGGCCTCAATTGCGGCGCCGCGGGCCCCACTTACGACGGCGCGAATCATGGGCCTTCGGTACCAATGGTACACGGTGGTGTATCAATTTGTTTGCACATCTATGGGCGATAGACAGACCAGGAGCGCCGCGCGCAGCAGCTGCACCGCGTTTGCCTCGCGCCGGTCGACTTCAGACAGGGCTCCACGCAGCAGCACCCATGGCGAGCTGCCGGGCAGAAGCAGCTCGGTGGGCATGGCGGGCCGATAGAACGCCTAGATCCTGTCCGAACGCACGGCCGAGTTGGCTGGAAGAACCCGCCACAACAGCGAGCGCACCGAGCTGGAAGCAGCGCCGAAAACAAAAAAGCCACCCGAAGGTGGCTGTTTGCTTTTTCCAAGACTGCTTGTTTGCAGTCTTCTTCAAGATCCCGTCAATCTCTGAAGCTGGTCTCTTCAGAAGGAACCTTGGTAGGCGCGATTGGACTCGAACCAACGACCCCCACCATGTCAAGGTGGTGCTCTAACCAGCTGAGCTACGCGCCTGTGTTGTTCTGTTCAAGACCACGATTATAGCCACAAAAAATGGCCGTCCTGGAAAGTCTCAGCAAAAAATTGCCAAACATCCTCCGGGCGCCCTGCACCACGGCCTCACCTGCGCCGAGCCGAGCGCACCCCTTGCACCCCGGCCACTATCCCCAGCACCTTGTTCAAGCGCCCCGAGTCCGCCACCTCCACGGTGAAAGTCATCCACGCCGTGCCCTTGACCGACTGGGTCTGCACGCCGATGACGTTGGTCTTCTCGCGCGCAAATACTTCGGAGATATCGCGCAGCAGGCCCTGGCGGTCGGCGGCTTCCACGGCCACGTCCACGGGGTAGACGGCGGGCTTGTCCGTGGCCCTGGCCTTGGGCAGGCCCCAGTCCACGTCGATCACGCGCTCGCCGTTCTTGGCGGCCATTTCGCGGAAGTTGCTGCAGTCGGCGCGGTGCACGCTCACGCCCTTGCCGCGCGTGACAAAGCCGCGTATGTCGTCCGGCGGCGCAGGCTTGCAGCACTTGGCCAGTTGAGTCATGAGCGAGTCGATGCCCACCACCAGCACACCGCCCTTGGGGCTGGATGATTCGTTGCCGCGCGGCTTTTTCAGCAGCAGGTAGTCGTCGTCGTTCTGCGGGGGCTCGGCCGGGCGCAGCACGGTCTCTATGTTGCGCAGCGAGAACTCGTCCTTGCCCACCACCTCGAACAAGGCCTCGGCCGACTTGAAGCCCAGCTGCACGGCCAGGTCGTCGAGCTTCACAGCGGTTTTGCCCTCGCGCTGCAGCAGGCGCTCCACGGCCTCGCGGCCGCGGGCCACGGTTTCATGCGTGGCCTGGGCGTTGAACCAGGCGCGCACCTTGGCCTTGGCGCGGTTGCTGGTGAGGTAGCCGAGTTCGGCGTTGAGCCAGTCGCGCGAGGGGCGACCCTCTTTCACGGTGACGATCTCCACCGTCTGGCCGTTCTGCAGCGCGGTGTTCAGCGGCACCATCACGCCGTCGACCTTGGCGCCGCGGCAGCGGTGGCCCAGGCTGGTGTGCACGGTGTAGGCAAAGTCCACCGGGGTGGCGCCCTGGGGCAGGTCGACCACGGCGGCCTCGGGGGTCAGCACGTAGATGCGGTCCTCGAACAGGCCGTTGCTCTTTTGCGCATGGCCGGCCAGGTCGCGCTCCCACGCCAGCAGCTGGCGCAGCACGGCGATCTTGGCGTCGTATTCGCCCGTGGCGGCCACGCCCGCATAGCCCTTGGTGCCCGCCTCCTTGTAGGCCCAGTGCGCGGCCACGCCGTGCTCGGCATGCTCGTGCATGGCCTGGGTGCGGATCTGGATCTCGATGGGCTTGCCGTTGAGGTCGTCGCGCACGATGGTGTGCAGCGACTGATAGCCGTTGGCCTTGGGCTTGGCGATGTAGTCGTCGAACTCTTCGACGATGGGCGCAAAGCGCTGGTGCACCCAGCTCAGGGCGGCGTAGCAATCCTTCACCGTGGGCACCACCACGCGCAGCGCGCGGATGTCGTACACCTGGTCGAAGTTGAGCGACTTGCCGCGCATCTTCTTGACGATGCTGTAGATGTGCTTGGGCCGGCCCTGCACGCTGGCGCTGATGCTGCGCGCACGCAGGTCCGATTCGAGCCGGGCGCGCAACTGCTCCATGTACACCTCGCGCTCGCCGCGCTTCTCATCGAGCAGGCGCGCCACCTCCTTGTAGGTGTCGGGCTCCAGAAAGCGGAAGGACAAATCCTCCAGCTCCCACTTCACCTGCCAGATGCCCAGGCGGTTGGCCAACTGGGCAAACACCTGCAGCGACTCGCGCGCCAGGCTGGGCGACATGGGCAGCTTGGTGGCCGCGTGAAAGCGCAGCGTCTGCAGCCGCGAGGCCAGGCGCAGCATGACCACGCGCAGGTCGCGCGAGAAGGCCAGCAGCATCTTGCGCACGTTCTCGGTCTGCAGGGCCGGGTCGTCCAGCGCCTGGGCGCCGCGCGCCTGCTGCTGCACGCGCACGAGCTTGGTGGTCTCTACCGCCAGCGCGGCAAAGTTGGCGCCAAAGGCCTTGGTGATCACTTCCTCGGGCTTGTTCAGGTGCACGCACGAGTACACGAGGTAGCTGGCGGCCTGCATGGCTTCAGACCCGCCGATGGTCTTGAGGATGGCGGCCACGGCATCGGCGTGGGCCAGCGTGTTCTCGCCAGAATCGAGCGCTTCGCTGGCGATCAACGGCTCGGCAAAGGCGCGTGCGCGCACCAGTGCATTGAGCTGTTCGGGCAGCGTGTGGGCGGTGGCCGCGATCAGCTGGGGCACGGCCTCGGCCGTGTTCAGCGGCGGGCCGGGGGGCGGGGCAAGCGTCTTCATGCGGTGGCGGCACCCTCTCCCGCCAACAGGAAGCCCGCCACGGCGGCCACCTGGTCGGCCGCGACCAGGGTGGGCGCATGGCCCACGCCCGCAAACTCCACCAGCTGTGCGCGCGGGCCGCGCTCGGCCATGGCCTGCGCGGTCTCATGCGACAGCAGGTCCGAATCCGCGCCGCGCAGCAGCAGCGTGCGCGCCGTGATCTGGTCGTACAGCTGCCACAAGAATGCCTCGCCCGCAGCGGCGGCCTCTTGCGTCATGGCCCGAAACGGCACGGCGATGGCGGGGTCGTAGTGCAAGGTAAGCCCGCCCTCGGGCAGGCTGCGCACCATGGCGCGCGACAGCTCCAGCCACTGGGCCGGCGTGTGCGGCCCAAAGCTGGTGGAGACGGCCCAGGTGGCATCGGCCGCCTGCTGCAGCGATTCGAACCGGGCGGCAAACCCGAGGTACTGGCCGATGCGCTGGATCGCCAGCCACTGGATCACCGGGCCCACGTCGTTGAGCACCAGGCGGCGCACCGGCACGGGCAGCGGCAGCCCCGGCTGGCCGATGACGCCCATGCCGATCAGCCCGCCCATGCTGGTGCCCACCCAGTCGAGCGTGGTGATGGGCGCCTGCTGGTGCAACTGCGCCAGCAGGGCCAGCATGTCGGCGCCGTACTGGGGGATCTGGTAGCCCATGGGGTCGGCCAGCCAGTCGCTCTGGCCTCGGCCCACCACGTCGGGGCAGATGACGCGGGCGTGCTGGCTCAGCTCGCGCGCCAGCACGTCGAAATCGCGCCCCTGGCGCGACAGGCCGTGCACGCACACGATGACGTGCGGGTGGGCCGGGTTGCCCGTGGCATTCCACTCCCAATACGCCATGCGGTGCTGCGGACCGGTGACGGGCCGGGCGGCAGCAGGGTCTTGGCCGGCGGGCACCGCTGTGGCCCCGGGGCCGGGGCACAGTACGTAGTTCAGCGTAGGTTCTATCATGGGTGCGAAATCCGGTAGCGGCACTTGATAATGCCTGCGTTCAATCGGCGCCCGCCAGGAGCCCTGGCAAGGCGTTGCCTTCATCGTAATTCATATTCATCTTCACCTTTCATTCGGAGTGACTCACATGCTCAAAGGCAAAACGGCCCTCGTCACTGGCTCCACCAGCGGCATCGGCCTCGGTATTGCAAAAGCCCTCGCCAGCCAGGGCGCCAATATCGTCCTGAACGGTTTCGGTGATGTGGACACCCCCCGCGCCGAAGTGCTGGCCGCCGGCAAGGCAGCCGGCGCCCAGGTGGCCTACCACGGCGCCGACATGAGCCGCGTGGCCGACATCGAAGACATGATGAAGTACGCCGCCAGCCAGTTCGGCCGTGTGGACATCCTGGTCAATAACGCCGGCATCCAGCACGTGGCCAATGTGGAGGACTTCCCCGTCGAGAAGTGGGACGCCATCATCGCCATCAACCTGAGCAGCGCCTTCCACGCATCGCGCCTGGCCCTGCCCGCCATGAAGGCCGCCAACTGGGGCCGCATCATCAACCTGGCGTCCGTCCACGGCCTGGTCGGCTCGGCGCAAAAATCCGCCTACGTGGCCGCCAAGCACGGCATCGTCGGCCTGACCAAGGTGACCGCGCTGGAGAACGCCACCACCGGCGTCACCTGCAACGCCATCTGCCCCGGCTGGGTGCTGACCCCCCTGGTGCAAAAACAGGTGGACGCCAAGGCCGCCGAACACGGCCTGTCGAACGAAGACGCCAAGAAGCTGCTGCTGGGCGAAAAAGAGCCCTCGATGCAGTTCACCACGCCTGAAGAGCTGGGCGAACTGGCCGTGTTCTTCTGCTCTGCCGCCGCCAACAATGTGCGCGGCGTGGCGTGGAACATGGATGGGGGTTGGGCGGCGCAGTAAGGGGGCCTGCCCTACCCTCGGCACCGCCCCGCCCCCGGCACATAGAGCTGTGTACGCCGCCAGGGCGCGGCAAAGCATGCAGGAGACCGTCTCGTTCGACTGCTTGCCGAGAGCTCAGACGAGCAGCAGTGTGAAGTGCGGTGGCTGCTGTTGCTCCCACTCCAGTGTGCCGCCCAGGTACTTCTATCGCGGCTGCCGGGTTAGCGTTGAACGATGCACTCCGTTACTTGGCGTCATGTCTTGGACGGTGCCGCAGCCGCAGAGCCACAGGGCCGACTGGACACATTGTCCACCGACGCTCCACGCGCCCTGTCTATCATCGTCCATGGACCGCCCCACCCCTTCCATGGACCGATGACCGTGACGACTGCCAAAGAAGACAGCCCCTCCCCAGCGCCTGGATGCGCAGCGCACGCAAGACCTGCTCCGTGCGTTGCAAGAGCTATCGCACGCCCATGGCCTGGGCATCGACACTGCCGCCCTGGCCGCAGCCCGGCAGCCGCTGGCGCCGCAAGACGACCAGTACCCTGAGGCCTGCCTGCACCTGCAGGCCTTGTTCCCCCGGGGCGCCGCGGCCCACACGCAAGAATGGCCCGGCTACGAACGCGGCTGCGCATCAGGCACAGCAAGTCGGAAGTGAAGATGCGGCTGCCCCTGCCCGCGCCATTCGACGCCTGGTGGGCACAGGCCAAACAGAACGCTGCCGCCCGGTAACCTGGAATCGCGCTGGTTACGGAGGCGGGCGCGGGCACATGCCTTGCCCGCCCTGGTTGCCATCCACCCACCCTCCAGCTTTTTTTGCACCCCACCAGGCCCGTACGCCCATGATGGAACTCCCGCTCCAATTCGACTGCCTCTTTGATGACCCGACACAGGCCAGCGCCTTTGCCGCCCTGCTGAACGACAGGCCCCAGGAGCTGATGGAGCACCTGCACCGCCACTGCCCCGAGGCCGAAGACGACGAGTGGACCTATGTGGAAAGCGGCCCGGCCGACGCGCAGGGCCTGCGGGTCATGAGCGACCTGGTCCTGCACGCCTATGAACACAGGGTGTGGCGCACGATGGGCGCAGGCCTGGCCGCGCTGGGCGCCCGCCGGGCCAAGCTTATGCGCAAGACACTGGAATCCGCGCACCCCACAGGCATCGTGCACCTGGTGGATGGCACAGCCGTGACGCCCTGCATGCACGCGCTGGCCGGGCGGCGTGGCGAGCCCCTGGTGGCAGCACTGTGGGACGACGACGTGGCGCGATTGCAGGCCCTGCTGTCCTCAGGTGCGGCCACACCTGGCGAGGCACTTTGCCTGGCCGCGTTGCGGGGTGCACCCCACGCGCTGGCCGCATTGCTGGCCCTGCACGGCCCCCTGGTGAACCAGCCGGACGCCGGCGGCAACACCCCGCTGGTGAACGCGCTGCTGGGCGGGCAAGTGGACGCGATGCGGCAGTTGCTGGCGGCCGGCGCGGACGTGAATGCCACCGTGCACCTGACACCCGCGCTGCAGGAACTTGCGGCGAT
Organism: Acidovorax sp. LjRoot66; assembly: GCF_964253305.1. Classification (NCBI taxonomy): domain Bacteria; kingdom Pseudomonadati; phylum Pseudomonadota; class Betaproteobacteria; order Burkholderiales; family Comamonadaceae; genus Acidovorax; species Acidovorax sp. LjRoot66. The sequence continues at coordinate 2,897,223 of NZ_CAXUQU020000001.1, read as the reverse complement.
GGAAGATGCGATCCAAGAGCCCGGGGACCTCTGGTCCCAACGGGCGCTCTACCGCTACGTGGTGGAGCACGCCCTGGTGGCCGAGGGCTACTCGGCCACTGAATGGGCGCTGGCGCAGGGCCAACCCGAGGCTGCCCACCTGCTGCTGGACCATGCCCCGGCGCTGTGCTGGGCCGAGGGAGAGGACGAGGCATCCACCCTGGGCACCTGCATCGATGGCGGCACACCGGAGTTGCTGCAGAGGCTGCTGCTACGAGCGGTGGCAGAGGGCCGCACCGAGCCGGCCCACGAGAACTGGCTGGACCACGCGGTATACCTGCGGCGCTTCGCGATGATCGACCTGCTGCTGGCCCATGGCTGCGACATCGACCGCCCCAATGAGGCCGGCGAAACGCCGCTGCACACGGCCGCCATGACGCACTTCGCCCTGCAGTCGAACCAGGGCATCGAGTTCCTGCTCTCGCGCGGAGCGCAGGTGGACAGCGTGGATTCCGAAGGCAAGACGCCGCTCATGTGCGCCATGCGCTACATCTACGAGTGGAACAGCGCACGCATGCAAGGCCTGCACTGGCTGCTGCTCGCTGGCGCCAGCACCAAGGCCCGGGACCACGAAGGGCATTCGGTGGCCTGGCACGCCAAGGAGGAGGGAATACCCCTCAAGGAGGTGCTGGCCCTGTCCAGGCAGATGCGGGCGCAGGAGCGTGCCGCGCAGCGAGGGGAAGGCTGACCGAGAAACCGTTGCGCAGGGCCCGCAAGGACCGCCGAGCCTCGCGCATCCCGCCTGCACTACGCGATCAAACCACCACTTCGGGCAGTTGCGTGCAGTGCTCGAAGAAGGCCTGCAGCTCGGTGACCTTGTCGAACACCGCATCCGCCCCCAGGGCAAGGCAGCGTTCGCGCATCTCGGGTGTGGCGTAGTTGGATAGCACCAGCACATGCTGGTCCGACGAGCGCGGCCCCACGGCCTGCAGCACGTCCAGACCCGAGCCCTGGCCCAGGTGCAGGTCTACCACCAGCAGGTGCCACTTGCCGCGCCAGCGCGCCAGCGCCTGCCCGGCGCCCGTCGACGTTTTTGCAATGGCGACCACCTGCGCGTTGGCAGTTTCTTCCAGCGCCGGGACCAGGGTGTCGCAAATGGGTTTGTTGTCTTCTACAAGAATGGTGACGAGAGGCATCTTCAATGGGGGATGCAGCGCCTGGCAGAGGCGCTGAACATACATCAGGTTGGGGTAGCAGGTGCCGCCATCGCCCTGTGGCGGGTGCGGCAGGGCCGAGTCAGGAGCGCAAGCGCTGCCGGGCCGTGGGGCTTACCAAGAGCGGCTAACAAAACTCAGCGAAGCGGTTCTGGCTAGGCGCTGCGTCGCAGGCAGTACGGTAGTACGACAAGACGCAGCAACGACGCCAGAAGAGTTTTGTTAGCCGCTCTAAGCGGAGGTCAGGCCCGCAGAGGAAAGGTCAGCGGAGCCTCCATCGCAATCTCTTCAACGCGCACGTCCATCAGCGTGATTTCGAGCGGGCCGTAGTACGACAGGAACGCGACATCTGCCGCATCCCTGCCATAGGCTACCACGATGCGCCCGCCCCTTGCATGGGCCTGGGTTCCGTCGAACGCATACCACCGGTCCCCCACAAAGGCCTCGAACCAGGCGTGCATGTCCATGGGGTCGAGCGCGTGCAGGTAGCCCACCACGTACCGCGCCGGGATGTCCAGGGCCCGGCACAGGCCGATGGCCACGTGCGAGAAATCGCGGCACACGCCGGCGCCATCGTTCAGGGTGTCCAGCGCATCGGTGGTGCCGCTGCTGACGTTGTAGCGGTACTCCAGGTTGTGGTGCACCCAGCTACGGATGGCCTCGACCTGGCCATAGCCCGGTGAGGCATCGCCCACGATCTCGCGCGCCTTGTCCTGCATCTTGTCGGACGGGCAGTAGCGGCTTTGCAGCAGGTACTTGAGCGCCTCGAAGGGCAGCGCTTCCACCGGCACGGCGGCGGCGCTGGCGTCCACCGCGATGTCGGTGTCGGTGATCATGATCATGTCGACCTCGATGCGCATCTGCCCCTGTGGAATCTTGAGCCGCTGGCACAGGTTGCCATGGTCGTCCACATACTCCGTCATCGGCACCACGGGCGTCAGCTCGTAGCGCTCCTGCACCATCCACTGCGCATCGCCGCTTCTTGGGCGAAGCACCGCCACCACGGCACAGTCCGCGTCGGCGGACAGTGTCATGTGGCAGGTGGCGTGCAGCTTGACGAAGGTTTTGTTCATCCAGGGAGTCTAGGGGCTGTCACCGGGTGCGACGGCCGACAATGCCCCTAAAAAGCGCTCGATCCGGCACCGCGTCGCATGGCGGATCCCTTACGCCGCGAGCGCCACCGGAGCGGGCCGCCGTGCCGCGCGCACGAACTCCGGCAAAAAGGTGCGCCGCGCCCCGTTCGGAAACTCCACCGTCACCGAATGCGCGTTGGCCTCGACCACCTGGCCGGCGCCATAGCGCCGGGCGCGCACGGCGTCGCCGCCGGTGAAGGTCGGCCGGGCGCTCGCCGGCTGCGGGCGCACCTCGATCGGCTGCTCGGGCGTGGCCACGGCCGGCACCAGGCGCGACAGCTCGGCGATGCGCAGGCAGTTGTCGCAGCGGCCACAGCCATCGGCAGCAGCACAGTGGTCACCCAGCGCCGACAGCACCCCCTGCCAGCGGCAGCGGCCGCTCTGCGAATAGGCGACCATGGCCTCCAGCGTGGCGCTGTCCTGCTCGCGCCGGTTGCGGTAGCTGGCCAGCAGGGGCTCCAGGGCCGCGTCGTCCAGCTCGCGGGCCAGGGTAAAGCGGCCGGCCCGGTCGCGCCGCACCACCTTGTGGCTGCGCAGCAGGCTCAGCGCCACCCTGACCTTGGCACTGGGGCGCGACACGGCGTCGACGATGGCGTCGCCCGTCCAGCCGCCCTCGGGCGCGGTGTGCAGCAGCGCGGCGTGCACGGCCTGCACATCGTCCAGCGTGGGGTAGCGGCCCGAGGCGAAGAACTGCTGCAGCGCCCGGTCCTGCCTCACGTAGAGCAGCGTGCACTGCGAGTCATTGCCGTCGCGCCCTGCGCGACCCGCCTCCTGGTAGTAGGCGTCCACGCTGGCGGGCATCTGGTAGTGCAGCACGAAGCGGATGTCCGGCTTGTCGATGCCCAGGCCGAAGGCGTTGGTGGCCACCATCACGCGCACCCGGCCGTCCATGAAGTCGTCCTGCGCCTGCGCTCGCTGCGCAGCAGGCAGGCGCCCGTGGTACAGGCCCACGCTTTCGCCGGCGGCGGCCAGCTTGGCATGCAGCTCTTGCGCATTCTTGACCGTGGCGGTGTAGACGATGGCCGGGCCCTGGCTGGCCGCCACCAGTTGCAGCGCACGCGGCAACCGGTCGGCAGCGCGGCCCAGTTGCTCCACCGCCAGCTGCAGGTTGGGCCGGTAGGCGCCGGTCTGCACCACGTTGGCGGCGGCAATGCCGAACTGAGCCACGATCTCCTTCATCACCGCCGGCTTGGCCGTGGCCGTGAGCGCCAGCACCGTGGGCCGCCCCAGCGCGCGCACGGCCGGCGCGATCTCCAGAAAGGCGGGCCGAAAGTCATGGCCCCACTGGGAAATGCAGTGCGCCTCGTCCACCACCAGCAGGCTCACCGTGTGCCGTGCCAGCGCCGCGGTCAGCGCCGGGTCGGCCATCTGCTCGGGCGTGGTCAGCACGATGCGCGCACTGCCGCTCTCGATGGCCTGGCGGGCCGCGGCCAGCTCATCGCTGCCGATGGCACTGTTGACCTGCACCACGGCCACGCCCAGTTCGCGCAGGGCATCGCATTGGTCCTTCATCAGCGCGACCAGGGGCGACACCACGACGGTGGTGCCCGGCAGCAGCAGGGCCGGCAACTGGTAGCACAGCGACTTGCCCGCGCCGGTGGGCATCACGGCCAAGGTGCTGGCGCCCTGCAGCACGCGCTGCACCACGTCCAGTTGGCCGGGCCGCAGGCGCTTAAGGCCGAAGACCTTGCGCAGGGTTTTCTGGATGGTGTCGGGGGTGGCGATGGGGGTGGACGCTGGGGCCGAGGGGGTGCGTGCGGTCCTGCGGCTGGTGGTGGTAGCGGTGTTCATTTCGGGCCCTTGCCGGGTGGCGGAGGTGCTGTGTTGGATGAGGCTGATTGTGGGAAGGCACGACTTGCGCCACGCGCCGGAATGCTGCGCACGAGCGTGTAAGACAGCAGGCGCTGTTCGGGCGCTGCGGATGCGGCGGGTTGGTGGTTGGTGGTTGGTGGTTGGTGGTTGGTGGTTGGTGGTTGGTGGTTGGTGGTTGGTGGTTGGTGGTTGGTGGTTGGTGGTTGGTGGTTGGTGGTTGGTGCTGCATGCTTTGGCAGAGGGCGGAGGCCGGGGTGTGCGCCCGGCGGCGCAGTAACTTTCTCTTGCGTCGCCAAGAGAAAGTCACCAAAGAGAAGGCGACCCCCAGTCTGCGTCCCCCGTTCGCCCTGTCGGGCGAACGGGGGCAACCTGCGATGCTCGGGCCTGGGGTGGTGCCGCAGAACTCACTGCGTTTGGCCGTTGGCCAAACTCCGTTCAAACAGCTGCGGCAAGCCAGATGACGAAGTGCGTGTGTCCTGCGGCACACGCACCCACCCCAGACCCTGCGCTTCTCGGCGCAGCCAGCAGGGGTGGGGAGCGGGGTCCAAACGGCTGCTGCTGCGCAGCTGCGCCTGGGGTCGGTTACGCGCTACGCGCTGCCGACAAAACTGGCGCGATCGCCCTGGCGAGCCGAGCGCAGCGAAGGACCACAGGCCGAGCGAAGCAATGGCCCGTGTGGGGCCCGCTCCCACCCCCTTCTGACCGTGCCGAGAAGCGCAGGGCCTGGGGTGAGCGCGTGCCGAAGGACACGCGCATCGTTGTCTAGCTTGCCGCAGCTGTTTGAGCGTAGTTCGAAGAACGCAGCGAGTTCTGCGGCACACCCCAGGACCGAGCATCGCAGGCTGCCCCACTCGCCCACCGGGCGAGTGGGGACACGGGCAGCGGGGTCGCCTTCTCTTTGGTGACTTTCTCTTGGCGACGCAAGAGAAAGTTACTGCGCCGCCGGGCGCACACCCCGGCCTCCGCCCTAAAAAAAGGCATGCAGCAACCATCACCCAAAACCCAACACCAGCACGCGATGCAGATCAATCATGGTACGTCGCGCAACGAAGAATCTCTTCCACCTTCGTTGACATGATCCACAACTGCAGGGGTCAATCAAAACCCCAGCAACACGCCAACGCCAACTCACCGAAAATACCCCCTGGCGCTGTCCGCAGCAGCCGACGAACGACGACAAAAGCCCCCCCCCCGACCATGACCCTCACCCACTGGCTCCTCTTCTGCGGCGTCTCCCTGCTGATGTGCTTCACCCCCGGCCCGGCCGTGCTGCTGGCCGTGTCCAATTCGATGGACGTCGGCGCCCGGCGCACAGCCTTCAGCTCGGTGGGCAGCTCGGCTGGCATCTACGTGGTCTCGGGCCTGGCGATGATCGGCATGGGCGCCATCCTCAGCATGTCGGCCAACGCCTTCCTGGTGATGAAGGTGGTCGGCGCGATGTACTTGATCTGGCTCGGCGTCAAGCGCTGGCGCAGCAACGACGCGCTGATCAGCAGCGATGCCGGCCAGGCCCCCACGGATCGGCGCGAGCGCAAGAACTGGCAGCTGGTGGCGCAGGGCATGGGCGTGTCGCTCACCAACCCCAAAGCCATTCTGTTCTTCTCGGCCCTGTTCCCGCAGTTCATCGTGCCGGGCCAACCGCTGTTCACGCAGTACCTGCTGCTGACCACGACCTTCGCCGTTTGCGCGCTGATCTCGCACGCCTTCTACGTGGCGCTGATCTCGCTGGTCAAGCGCCACGTGGTGGCGCGCGCCAAGCTGTTCAACCGCTTGGTGGGCGGCACCTTCATCGCGCTGGGGCTGGGTCTGCTGAACACGCGGCACAAGCTGGGCTGAGCTCCGGCCTTCGTCACGCGCCCGCCAGCGCCACCGCATCGGCCCCCGCTGGCAGGCGCATCGGCGCCGCCTCATCCGTCACTGCGCGCCACACCGCTTCGGCCACATCCTGCGCCTGGGTGACCGGCGTGGCCGTGTCGCGCACGGCGGCAAATACGCGGTCGCGAAAATCGGCATAGGCCTCGGGCACGCTCCCCTCCATGCGCGGGCGGGCGTTGTCGCCAAAACTGGTGCTGGGCGCGCGGCCGGGCAGCACCAGGCGGGCACGCACGTTGAAGGGGGCCAGCTCCAGCGCCAGCGACTCGGTGAAGGCGTTCACCGCCGCCTTGCTGCCGGTGTAGACGGACAGCAGGGGCAACGGCAGTAACGTGACGCTGGACGTGACGTTGACCACCACGCCCGCGCGGCGCTCGCGCATCTGCGGCAGCACGGCCTGGGTCATGGCGATGGTGCCGAGCACGTTGGTCTCGAACACCTCGCGCGCATGGGCCATGGCGATGCCTTCAAGCGGGGCCAGCAGGCCGATGCCGGCGTTGTTGACCAGCGCATCGATGGGGCCGGCCTCGGCAATGCAGCGGCGGATGCTGTCGGCATCGGCCACGTCGAGCGGCAGCACGCGCAGGCGGTCCGATGGGGGCAGCAGGCCTTCGACTGGCGTGCGCATGGTGGCGATGACGCGCCAGCCCTGGGCCAGGAAGAAGCGCGCGGTCGCAAGGCCAAAGCCCGACGAGCAGCCGGTGATCAGCACGGTGGATGGGGTGGTGGCGGTAGTGGTAGTGGTGGACATGGGGCAATGGCTCCGTTGGGTTGACGATGCCTGGATGGTAGGAATGCCGATCTGGATTGAATACACTCACGCGTCCATCATTTTGTCGAGAGAGTCCACCCCCCATGAGCACCCCGGCCGTCGATCCCCTGGCGGAAGTCGTCTCGCTGCTGCGGCCCGCGGCGCCGTTCTCCAAGCTGGTGATCGCATCGGCCCCCTGGGCCGTGCGCCGCAGCGAGACGGGGCGTCCGTTCTACTTCGTGGTGCTCGAAGGCAGTTGCCACCTCACGGTGGACGGCCCCACGCGCAGCGACACCCTCACGCTGCACCAGGGCGACTTTGCGCTGATACCCGCCGCGCGCAGCTTTGCCACCAGCAGCCTGGACCGGGACCCGCCGCGCGAGGGCGAGGCCGTCACCACCCCCATTGCCCCCATGCCAGGCGGCGCCCGCGTGGGCGACCCCGATGACGCGGTGGATGTGCGCATGCTGGTGGGCCACTGCGTGTTCGAGTCGCCCGACGCGGCCCTGCTGGTGCCGCTGCTGCCGCAATGGCTGCACGTGCGCGGCGAGCGCCGCCTGGCCACCCTGGTGGAGCTGGTGGGCGACGAGTCGCGCAGCGACCGGCCCGCGCGCGAGATCGTGATGGCGCGGCTGCTCGAAGTGCTGCTGATCGAGGCGCTGCGCTCGTCGGCCCGCACCATGGCCGCGCCCGGGCTGGTGCGCGGCCTGGCCGACCCGAAGCTGGCAATGGCGCTGCGCCGCATGCACGAGCGCCCCGCACAGCCCTGGACCATGGGCCAGCTGGCGCAAGAGGCCGCCATGTCGCGCAGCGCCTTCTTCGGGCGCTTTCACCGCGCGGTGGGCATCGCCCCCATGGAATACCTGCTGGCCTGGCGCATGGCGCTGGCCCGGCAGATGCTGCGCCAAGGCACGCTGGCGATGGCCGAGATCGCCGAGCAGGTGGGCTACAGCTCGGTCAGCACCTTCGGCGTGGCGTTCACGCGGCATGTGGGCATGCCGCCGGGGCGGTATGCCAAAGACGCCGCAGGCACCACCCCATAACGCGCACTGGTAGCGCGCACTTGGTAGCGGGCACCACGGCCCGCACGTGCATGCTCGCATTCCCTGAGGTGCGGGCGCAAGGCGGCTCCTACAATGGCATCGCCCGCCAATCGGCCCGGTGGCCCCTCACCTCGCCGGCATGGCCGCAACCCCCGCCGCAGGGAGGAAAACCGCCATGTCCGCCGCCCTCTTCGCAGCCATGTTCTTCACGGTGGCCCTGCTCGTCACCACCGCCTACTTCATCATGGGGTCCCTCCCGCTGCTGGTGCTCAAGCACGACACGCCGCTCGATGCGCGCTTCGTGCGCGGCTTTTTCAACCTGTACTACCGGGCCGCGCTGGTGACGGCCACCGCCACCGCGATCAGCTTTGCAGCCGCAGGCCGCCCGGGCATCGCAGCGGGTGCAGCGGCGCTGGCTGTGCTGTCCATCGTGCTGCGCCGCCAGGTCATCCCCAAGATGGATGCGCTGGGCGCGCAGATCCAGTCGTCGGCCGACTACACCCACGCCATCCCGGGCTTTCGCAGGACGCATGTCACGGCCATAGCGATCAATCTGGCGCAGCTGGTGGTGATCGTGTGGACGCTGATTGCATTCAGCAAGTAAGAGCGGATAACAAAACTCAGCGAAGCGGTTCTGGCTAGGCGCTGCGCCGCAGGCAGTACGTTAGTACGACAAGGCGCAGCAACGACGCCAGAAGAGTTTTGTTAGCCGCTCTAAGTAAGTAACGCAGCGTTTTCAGCGCGCGTGCGCCAGGCCTTCGTCCCAGGCCTGTGACATGTCCCGCCACAGCGACTTCGGCACCCGCGGGTCACCCCTGGCCTCTTGCAGGGTGGTGCGCATGGCATCGGCAATGCGTGCAAGCACCAGGGCAGGTTGGGCCACGCCGCATACCTTGCGGCCAAACTCCAGCAACTCTTCAGTGGTCGGGTAGGTCTTGGTGCGGTGCCTGCCGGCAAACAGTTTGAGCGCCAGCGTCCTGTCTTCCAGCTCAGGCCCGCCCGCGTACTGGGTGTAGCGGTAGATGGAGGTCGTCACCACATCGAACATGGGCGCCAGCCAGGCCTCGGTGGCTGAACGGTACAACAACCCGAAGTTCTTCAGGTGAGCATCGCCGTTGCGCACCATCACCGAAAACGCCACCTGCTCGTAGAACCGGTGCAGGTTGTCGCTGTGCAGCTGCAACTGCCGCAGCAGCTCGGCAACGCGCTGGTAGCTGCCCTGGTATTTGCGGTCAGACAGCACGTCGCGCACGCGCAGACCCGCCAGCGCCGCAATGTCCTCGAAGCCCAGCCGCTCCACCTGCCCATCGCCCTGCACCACCAGATCGAAGCGGTCGAGCACCAGCATCTGGCCATCGTCGGACAAGGCAAACGATGGCACGCCGATGCCGGCCTGCCTGGCGGCGCTCAGGCACAGAAACTCGTTGGCTGCCAGGCCCGGGTAGGCAGGGCTGGCGGCCTTCACGATGAGCGAAGGAATGGGCACCGTCGGGCGGTCGGGCACCATGATCTTGGGCTGCATGCCGGCAATGCCAGCGCCCGTGCTCAGGTAGGCCGCCACCAGTTCGTCGAAAACCGCAGGTGTGTACCGCGTGCCCAGCAACGCGCTCTTGCTCAATGTACGGGGCATGGGCGCTGCGGCCTGCCCCGGCAGGCCAAAGCCCAGCCGGCCGATACCATTGCGCCCCACCAATGCCAGCATGTGCATGGGCGTCATCGGCTGCTTGGGGAACAGCTCGCGGATACGCATGAACAGGTCGCCTTCGGGCAGGTTCTGGTCCATGACAGGGAACAGGTCGCCGTCCTGCCAGGTCAGTTGCCCTGCGGGTGGCATCAGCAGGGCCACGGCCGGCTGACCCGGGTCCGGTGTGAGATAGCGAAACTCATACGTGGAGGCCTTGAGCAGCTGGCCCGCGTTGAGCCGGCCACCAATCGAGACATCCAGCAGGCGAATCTTTTCAGGGAGCATCGCCATCGTCGTCCATGAAACGGCGCGATACCTCGTGCGCCGAAGGCATGCCCGCGCTTTCGATACGCATCGCCAGGCCCAGGGCCCCCAGAACGGCCAGAAGGGAAGACACAGTGGTGTCCTCGCCCGCCTCCAGCCGGTAGACCACCTCGCGCACCTTGCCCGCCTTGTCGGCCAGTGCAGACTTGCTCATGCCCAAGGCCTCCCGGCGCTCGCGCAATTGCGCACCCAGTTCATCCGGCAGCCTTATTTTGTCAGTCATGGCTTGCATATTACGCAAAAAATGCATCACTTGCCAGTCATAACTTGCAATGCTAGGATTTCTGCATTGGCGCAAGCCGGCATTGCGAAAGGTTCCCATGGCCCTCGACACGACGCAGCCCCTTGGGCGCAATCGCTGATGGCAGCCGTCATCGTCGACCCCACCAAGGTGCATGAATTCGCCGACGCCCAGGCCTTCTACGCCTGGCTGGGCCACCACCATGACCAGGAGACCGAGGTCTGGATCAAGATCCACAAGCTCGCATCGGGCCTGCCCTCTATTGCGCCCAAGGAAGCCATCGACGTGGTGCTGTGCTGGGGCTGGATCGACGCGATCCGCAAGGGGCTGGACGACACCAGCTACCTGCAGCGCTACACCCCGCGCGGCAGGAAGAGCGTGTGGAGCCAGATCAACGTCGACAACGTCGCGCGCCTGGTCAAGGAAAAGCGCATGACGCCGCACGGCCTGGCGCATGTCGATGCCGCCAAGGCCGATGGCCGGTGGGACCGGGCCTATGGCAGCGGCAAGGGCCTGAAGATCCCCGACGACCTGCAGGCCGGCATCGATGCCGACCCCAAGGCGCGCGAGATGCTGGCCACGCTGACCGAGCAGAACCGCTTTGCGCTGGCGTTTCGGGTGCACAACCTCAAGACCGAGGCGGGGCGCAAGAAGAAGATTGAAACCTTTGTCGAGATGCTGGCGCGGGGAGAGACGATCTATCCGCAAGGCAAAAAGGCGAAAGAGGCGTCCTGAAGCCTCGGCTCACGCCGCCTCCCGCGCCCTCCCCCTTGCGGCCTGCGTGTCGCGCACCGGCGGCAGGCCGAACAGGCGCCCGTACTCGCGTGTGAACTGCGGCACGCTCTCGTAGCCCACGGCAAACGCCGCGCTGCTGGCGCTGGCGCCCTCGGACAGCATGAGCCGGCGCGCCTCGATCAGGCGCAGCTGCTTTTGGAACTGCAGGGGCGACAGCGAGGTGACAGCCCTGAAGTGCTGGTGGAAGGACGAGGGGCTCATGTCCGCCAGCGCGGCCAGGCTTTCCACCGGCAGGGGCTGGGCGAAATCGGTGCGCAGCACGGCCACAGCGCGGGCCACGCGCTGGGCGTGGCTACCGGGCCAGCCCAGGCGGCGGATGGCGGCGCCGTGGCGGCCGGCCAGCAGCCAGTAGTGCAGCTCGCGCACCAGGGGGGCGTGCAGCAGGGGCACGGCCTCGGGCCGCTCCAGCAGGCGCATGAGGCGCAGGGCCACGTCGGCCACCTCGGCGTCGGTGGGGTCCACGCGCACCGGGGCGTGGTCGCCCAGGGGCGCGGCACCCATCTGGGCCGACAGGTCGGCGATCACCGGCAGACTCAGCTCCAGCGCGATCGACAGGTAGGGCGCGGCCGCACTGGCGCGGGTGATCTGGCTCACCGTGGGCACATCGGCCGTGATCAGCAGCGATTCGCCCACCGTGAACTCGAAGGTCTGCGGCCCCATGGTCACCTGCTTGCTGCCCTGCAGCACCAGGCAGATGAGCGGGTGCGAGATGGCATGCAACAGCCCGCTGGGCTCGGTGGCGCGCACCAGGGTCATGCCCGGGATGGGGGTGGGCAGCACACCGGGCTGGCGCGCATGGGCATCGGCATAGCGGCTCACGGCCTCGAAGAGCAAAGGTGACGTCATGCTGCCAAGCGTAACGCTTTGTAGGAGCTTTGGCACTGGTTTTGGAGAATCAGGCAAGAATTGAAGGGGTTTCGGCAACACCGCCAGGGGCTCTGGCCAGACACTGGATTCCGTCACCCACAGGAGCCCAACCATGACATCCACCACCACCGCAACCCCCACCATCACCCTCGTCACCGGCGCCAGCCGGGGCCTGGGCCGCAACACCGCGCTGAGCATCGCCCGCACCGGCGGCGACGTGGTCGTCACCTACCACAGCAAGGCCGACGAAGCCCAGGCCGTGGTTGCCGAAATCACCGCCCTGGGCCGCAAGGCCGTGGCCCTGCAGCTGGACACGGGCGACGTGAGCGGCTTCGCCGCCTTCACCGAGCGCCTGCGCGCAGCGCTGCAGGCCACCTGGCAGCGCAGCACCATCGACCACCTGGTGAACAACGCCGGCCATGGCGACTACGCCGCGTTTGCCGAGACGAGCGAGGCCCAGTTCGACCGCCTGGTCAACGTGCACTTCAAGGGGGTTTTCTTCCTCACGCAGGCGCTGCTGCCGCTGATCGCCGACGGCGGGCGCATCGTGAACTTCTCCACCGGGCTCACGCGCCTGTCCCTGCCGGGCTATGCCGCCTACGCAGCGGCCAAGGGCGCCGTGGAAGTGCTCACGCGCTACCTGGCCAAGGAGCTGGGCGCGCGCGGCATCGCGGTGAACACGGTGGCGCCCGGCGCCATCGAGACCGACTTTGGCGGCGGCGTGGTGCGCGACAACCCCGCGCTGAACCAGCAGCTCGCCCAGATGACGGCCCTGGGCCGCGTGGGCGTGCCCGACGACATCGGCCCCATGGTGGCCAGCCTGCTCGATGCCAGCAACCGCTGGGTCACCGCGCAGCGCATCGAAGTCTCCGGCGGCCAGGCCCTGTAAAGCGGGCCTGCCTTCAACCGGATAGCGTCGCTGGAGAGCCTTGCCGTGCCACGGCGCTGTCTGCGGCTCTCCGCCTAGCTCTCCGGCTGAACGCAGACCCGCGAGAGTCCTGGAACTTCCATTTCAAGGGAGCTTGGCTTCAGCGCATTTGCACCGAGCCGGAGACGGTGACCACCACCTGCGCCTTGCCTGCCTCGACCGGCACGGCGGAGTCGGAGAAGGACGATCCCTTGGCCTCCATCGCCATCATGCGCGGGCGCGGGCCGGGGGACATCTCGTTGCTGTTCACCGCCACCTCGCGCAGGCTGTAGTTGGCAAAGCCAAAGCCCTTGGCCAGCTCGGCCGCGCGCGACTTGAACTGCTCGATGGCCTGGGTCTGGGCCTCGCCCTCGACCTTGGCGCGGGCCTCGCGCGACAGGGCAAACGCCACCTGGCTGATGGCCATGGTCTGCACCTTGCCGGCCGTGGTGGTGATGCGCGAGAAGTCACGCCCCTCCAGCACCAGCTCGGCGCGGCCCTGCCAGCCGTTGATCTTGCCGTCCTTGGCATAGCGCGGGTAAAGCCCGAAGGGGCCCGTGCGCACATCCAGCTGGCCGGGCTGGGCATTGCGCTTGGCTTCGGCCAGGGCGGCGTCCAGCGCCTGCTTGAGCTGGGCCTGCACGGCACTGGCGTCGGTGCCTTCCTTGCTGGTGGCCAGGGTGACCACCAGCAGGTCCTGCTGCGCCTCCACGGTGCCCGTGGCCGACAGCTGCACCACATTGCGAAGCTCCTGCGGCGCCGTGGCCTGGGCCATGGCGGTACCGGCGCAGGCCAGCAAGGCGGCGGTGGTGATCAGGCGGATGGCGATTCTTTTCATGGGTAAACCTTCGTCGATGAAAGGGGCGCGGCCAGCAACCGGGCCACGCAGGCCGCCACAATAACCGCTGTGGCAACACCCCCGGTGAACAGGGGGTGGCAACTGTGCGAAGCTCCGCAAAACTTGTAACAGTTGGTCAAAGATGACCCCAAAAACCGAACTTTGGCGTTCCAAGTAGTCAGAATCGGCTCTGTTACAAATTGGACTTGGGATCAACATGGCCACAACAACCAACCGCACCGACAAGATTCTCGTAGTGGACGACGACGCACGCATCCGCGACTTGCTGCGCCGCTACCTCACGCAGGAAGGCTTCGAGGTGATGGTCGCCGAAGACGGCAAGGCCCTCAACCGCCTGCTGCTGCGCGAAACGGTGGACCTCATCGTGCTCGATCTGATGATGCCCGGCGAAGACGGCCTGTCCATCTGCCGCCGCCTGCGCGCCGCCAACGACCGCACGCCCATCATCATGCTCACCGCCAAGGGCGAGGACGTGGACCGCATCGTGGGCCTGGAAGTGGGCGCCGACGACTACCTGGGCAAGCCCTTCAACCCCCGTGAGCTGCTGGCCCGCGTGCACGCCGTGCTGCGCCGCCGCCCCGCGCAGGAGGCGCCGGGCGCCCCATCGGGCGACAACGAGGTGGTGAACTTCGGCCCCTTCACGTTCGACCTGGGCACCCGCGCCCTGCAGCGCAGCGGCGAAGAGCTGCCCCTGACCACCGGCGAGTTCGCCATGCTCAAGGCCCTCGTGCGCCACCCGCGCCAGCCGCTGTCGCGCGAAAAGCTGGCCCTGCTGGCCCGTGGCCGCGAGTTCGAGCCCTTTGACCGCAGCCTTGATGTGCAGGTCTCGCGCCTGCGCAAGCTGGTCGAGGTGGACGCCGCCGCGCCGCGCTACATCCAGACCGTGTGGGGTGTGGGCTACGTGTTCGTGCCGGACGGCACGAGCTGATAATCGAGGGATATGTCCATTTCCGGCGCCAAGGGGCGGTCTGCACCGCGCCCTTCTCCCTCCGTGACCGCGCCGACCGATGCCACCAGCCCGGCCCCGCTCGAAGCCGTGCGCCTGGCGCGCGAGCAAAAGGCGCGCGTCGGGCTCAACCTCTTCTGGCGCACCTTCTTCCTGCTGGCCCTGCTGCTGGTGGGCAGCATCCTGGCGTGGCTGCAAACGCTGCGCGCGCTCGAGTTCGAGCCCCGCACCCTGCACACCGCGCAGCAGATCGCCTCGCTGGTGAACCTGAGCCGCGCCGCGCTGGTGCACTCGGACGCGATCGCGCGCGTCTCGCTCATCAAGACCATGGCCGACCAGGAGGGTGTACGCATCCTCCCGCGCGAACCCAAGGACCAATTCGCCCTGCTCGACAGCACGGCATTGGGCAACCGCCTGACGGATGAGCTCACCCAGCGCCTGGGGCCCGACACCATCGTGGCCCAGAGCGTCAACGGCGAGCCCGGCCTGTGGGTCGGCTTCAACATCAACGGCGACCCCAACTGGCTGCTGATGGACCGCTCGCGCTTCAGCCCTGCGGGCGGGCGCACCTGGCTCATCTGGCTCATCACCGCAGGCGCGCTGTCGCTGGCGGGTGCGGCCGCCATTGCCCGGCTGATCAACCGGCCGCTCAAGCAACTGTCGTACGCCGCCAACCGCGTGCGCGACGGCGACTTTGCCGCCAGCCACCTCGATGAAGAGGTGGTCACCAGCGAGATCCGCGAGGTGAACATCGGTTTCAACCGCATGGCGCAAAAGCTTGCCAAACTGGAGCAAGACCGCGCGGTGATGCTGGCCGGCATCTCGCACGACCTGCGCACGCCGCTGGCGCGCCTCAGGCTCGAAACCGAGATGAGCGTGAACGACGACGTGGCGCGCGAGCACATGGTGGCCGACATCGTGCAGCTCGATGCCACCATCGACAAGTTCCTTGACTACGCGCGGCCCGACCACGTGACCCTCACGCCCGTCAACCTGCATGCCGTGGTCTCGTCGTGCGTGTACGCCGTGCAGGACCACCGCGAGCTGCAGATCGCCATGACCATCCCCGAGGACCTGAACGTGCTGGCCGACGAGGTGGAGCTGGCCCGCGTGATCTCCAACCTGCTGGAGAACGCGCGCCGCTACGGCAAGGGCGACGACACCGGCGTGGCCAACGTCGACATCGTCGCCAAGGGCCGCGAGAACTGGGTGCTGGTCAAGATCCGCGACCACGGCCTGGGCGTGCCGCCCGAGCAGCTGTCCAACCTCACCAAGCCCTTCTTCCGCGGCGACTCGGCCCGCACCGCCGCTGCCGGCGCGGGGCTGGGCCTGTCCATCGTGGACAAGACGGTGCAGCGCATGGGCGGCATCTTCGCGCTGGCCAACAGCAGCACCGGCGGCCTGGTGGCCCACATCCAGCTGCAGCGCGCCAGCGAGCTGCCCGATGGGGTGGACCCCAAGCAGCGCCTGCAGCGCCCCAGCATCAAGCGGCACCTGCCGCGCCGGCGGGCGGAAGACAAAGTGTAGGCACCTGTTCCCGCCACGAAAAAAAGGACCGCGCCTGCCTGGCCCGGTCCTCTTTTTTTTGCGCCGCACTGGCAACGCGACAAGCCATGCATCGGATACTCTTGGCACCAGGTCTTCATGGGTGCAGTAAGGTCGCCTGATATGAGCAAGTCTCTCACCCTCCCCACCCCGGGCGAGATCCTCGCCACGGAGTTCCTGGAGCCCATAGGAATCACCCAGTACCGTCTGGCCCAGGCCATCCATGTGCCGCAGACGCGTATCGCAGCCATCGTCAAGGAGGGCCGGTCGATCACTGCAGACACTGCCCTGCGTCTGGCACGCTTTTTCGGGACCACCGTTGAGTTCTGGCTAAACCTGCAGAGCCAGTACGATGCCGACACAGCGCGGGCAGCCATCGCTGCGGACCTGGCGACCATCGAGCCGTTTGCAGCGGCTTGAGCACGCCACCGCGGCTCAGATCCTCCCGGCCAGGGTGTTCCTCGCGTCCGTCATCCGCATTGCGGCAGTGCCTTGCGACACGCCGGCGGATTGACTTTGCCTGCTGCCCGGTTGGCAAGAGGCCCGCGCCATCCTGGCCCGGCCCTCTTTTTCTTGCTGCGCCAAGGCTCGTCAGGCCGCCTCGCGCAACGACGCCCGCAATATCTTGCCCACCGGTGACTTGGGCAACTGCTCGCGAAAAATGATCTGCCGCGGCACCTTGTAGGCCGTGAGCTGGGTGCGGCAGTGGCGCTCCACGTCCTCGGCTGTCAGCGCCGGGTTGCGCGGCACGACGAAGGCGCGCACGGCCTCGCCGGTGCCGGCATCCGGCACACCGATGACGGCGGCCTCGGCGATGTCGGGGTGGGCAGCCAGCACATCCTCCACCTCGTTGGGATAGACGTTGAAGCCCGAGACGAGAATCATGTCCTTCTTGCGATCCACGATGCGGATGAAACCGCCCTCCTCCAGCTGCGCGATGTCGCCGGTGTGCAGCCAGCGGCCCACCAGCGCACTGGCGCTGTCCTCGGGCGCATGCAGATAGCCGCCCACCACCTGCGGGCCCTGCACCAGCAGCTCGCCGCGCTCGCCCTGGGGCAGGTCGCGCCCCTGGTCATCGACCACGCGCACCCGGCAGCCCGGCATGGGCACGCCCACGGTGCCCAGGCGCGGCGTGGCCGAGGGCGGGTTGCACGAGACGATGCACGAGGTCTCGGTCATGCCATAGCCTTCGAGGATGGGGCAGACCACGGCCTGCCAGGCCTGCGCGGTGGAGCTGCGCAGGGCCGTGCCGCCCGAGAAGGCATAGCGCAGCTTGGGCGGCGCGGCCTGGAACCAGGGCTCGGCCAGCAGGCCGGCAAACAGCGTGTCCACCCCGGCGGTCCACTGCACCTCGAACTGCTCGAAGGTCTTTTGCAGGTTGCTCAACGGGCGCGGGCTGGGCACCAGCAGGTTGCGCGCACCGACCTGAAAGAACACGAGAAAGTTCACCATGAAGGCGAACACGTGGTACATCGGCAGCACGGTGAGCATGGTCTCGCCGCGCTTCGGCCCATCGTAGGCATCGAGAAAATCGCGCGTGATGCGCAAGGTGGCCAGAATGTTGCCGTGCGTGATCACAGCGCCCTTGCTGCGCCCGGTGGTGCCACCCGTGTACTGGTACAGCGCCACGGGGTGGCTGCGCAGGTCGATGGGTGCCAGCGCCTGCCCGCGCACCAGCGCGTCGGCCATGCGCGGCAACGGCGTTGCATCGGCATCGGCATCGGCAGGCCCCGCCATCTTGGCGCGGATGGCCGACGCCACCGGTTCCTCGAAAAAGTCCCACAGGCTGGCGGTGAGCACCGGCACACCCAGTGCCTCGGCCACGGGCTGCGCCACCGGCAGGAACATGTCGCACACCAGCAGCAGCTTCGCACCGCTGTCTTCGAGCTGCAGGCGCAGCTCGCGCCCGGTGTACAGCGGGTTCACGTTGGTCACGATGAGCCCGGCCTTCCATGCACCGAACACCGCGATGGGGTAATGCAGGCAGTTGGGCATCTGCAGCGCCAGCACCTGGCCCGCCTGCAGCCCCTGCTCGCGCACCAGCCAGGCGGCAAAGGCGTCGGACAGCGCATCGATCTGCCGGAAGCTGCGCACCACGTTGGCCCCCGTGGGCAGCACGAAGGCGAATGCCGGCTGGTCCCCGTGGTCGGCAGCGGCCTGTGCCGCCAGTTGCGCGGCATTGGCGGGCAGCGTCGCCAGGTCGAGCTGGTAGTTGCGCAGGGCCTCGGGGTAGGAGCCCTCCCAGGGCATGGATGGCGGCGGCGCGGTGGTGGCGATCATGGGCTTTGTCTCCTGTTTCTTCTTTTTTATGAATGCTTCAAGCCTTGGCTTTGAAGGCCGGCAACTTGTCCCCCAGCCGCGCCCCCATTTCGGCCCCCAGCGCCTGCAGGCCGCTCAAGGGGCGCACCATGACTTCGAACTCGGTGATCTGCCCGGCTTCATTGAAGCGCACCAGATCGATCCCCTTGAGCTGCTTGTCGCCCACGCGCGCGCTGAACTCCAGCACGATGTTCAGGCCGTCGTCGGTGGCCAGCTGGCGGTGGTAGGTGAAGTCTTCGAACACCTGGATCACCGTGGACAGGGCCAGCATCAGCGCCGGGGCCGAGGTGTAGGCCGTGTTGGCCATGGGCGAGCGGAACACCGCATCGGGGTGCACGATGGACAGCAGGTTCGACAGGTCGCGGCTGGCCACCATGTGGTGCCAGGTGTCGAGCGAGCGGGCAACGGCGGGGTGGATGTTCTTCGGGGCTTCGGTCATGGATGTCTCCTGGGTTTTCGTTGGTGAATCAGATGGCGGCGGCGAGCGTAGTGCCCTGCAGGATGGCGCGCTTGGCATCGAGCTCGGCGGCCACGTCGGCGCCGCCGATGAGGTGGGCGCTCTGGCCCGCGGCCAGCAGCGCGTCGTACAGTTCGCGCAGGGGCTCCTGGCCGGCGCAGACCACGATGTGGTCCACGTCGAGCACGCGCGGTTGGCCGTCGATGGTGATGTGCAGGCCGGCGTCGTCCACCCGGTCGTAGGCCACGCCCGAGCTCATGCCCACGTTGCGCGCCTTCAGCGAGGTGCGGTGGATCCAGCCCGTGGTCTTGCCCAACTGGTCGCCCACCTTGCTCGCCTTGCGCTGCAGCAGATGCACCTGGCGCGCGGGCGCCTCCACCTGCGCCGCGCGCAGGCCGCCGGCCTGGGCGTAGCCGGTGTCGATACCCCATTCATCGTTGAACTTGGCGGGCGCCAGCGCCCCGCTCTCGCCTTCGTGCGTGAGGTACTCGCCCACGTCAAAGCCGATGCCGCCCGCGCCGATCACGGCCACGCGCTGGCCCACGGGTTTCTTGTCGCGCAGCACGTCCAGGTAGCTCAGCACCTTGGGGTGGGTGATGCCCTCGATATCGGGCGTGCGCGGCTGTATGCCCGTGGCCACCACCACCTCGTCATAGCCCTGGCCCGCCAGGTCCTGCGCAGCCACGCGGGTATTGAGGCGCACCTCCACGCCATGCAGCTCCAGCTGGCGGCGGTAGTAGCGCAGGGTCTCGTAGAACTCTTCCTTGCCCGGCACCTGCTTGGCGATGTTGAGCTGACCGCCGATCTCGCTGCCCGCGTCGAATAGCACCACTGCGTGGCCGCGCTGCGCGGCGGTGACGGCAAAGCTCAGCCCTGCGGGCCCGGCGCCCACCACGGCGATGCGCTTTTTGGCAATGGCGGGGGCAATGACCAGCTCCGTCTCGTGGCAGGCACGGGGGTTGACCAGGCAACTCGTGATCTTGCCGCCGAAGGTGTGGTCCAGGCAGGCCTGGTTGCAGGCGATGCAGGTATTGATCTCGTCGGCCCGGCCCTGGCGCGCCTTGCGCACGAAGTCGGCATCGGCCAGCAGCGGCCGGGCCATCGAGACCATGTCGGCACAGCCCTCGGCCAGCAGGCGCTCGGCCACCTCGGGCGTGTTGATGCGGTTGGAGGTGATCAGCGGTATGCCCACCTGCCCCATCACCTGCTGGGTCACCCACGCGTAGGCCGCGCGCGGCACCTTGGTGGCGATGGTGGGGATGCGTGCCTCGTGCCAGCCAATGCCGGTATTGAGGATGGTGGCGCCCGCCGCCTCGATGGCCTGGGCCAATTGAATCACCTCGGCCAGCGTGGAGCCACCCTCCACCAGGTCGAGCATGGACAGGCGGTAGACGATGATGAAGTTGGGCCCCACCCGCTCGCGCGTGCGCCGCACGATCTCCACCGGAAAGCGCATGCGGTTGGCATAGCTGCCGCCCCATGCATCATCGCGCTGGTTGCTGCGCGCGGCGATGAACTCGTTGATCAGGTAGCCCTCGGAGCCCATGACCTCCACACCGTCATACCCCGCATGCTGGGCCAGCGCGGCGCAGCGCACGAAGTCTTCGATGGTCTGCTCCACCTCGTCGGCCGTGAGCGCATGCGGCACATGGGGGTTGATGGGTGCGCGCAGCGCGCTCGGGGCCACCAGGTCGCGGTGGTAGGCGTAGCGGCCGAAGTGCAGGATCTGCATCGCGATCTTGCCGCCCTCGGCATGCACGGCGGCAGTCACCTTGCGGTGCTGTTCGGCCTCGTGCTCGTTGACCAGCATGGCCCCGCCCTGCATGGGCCGGCCACGCTCGTTGGGCGCAATGCCACCGGTCACGATGAGCCCCACCTCCCCGCGCGCCCGCTCGGCATAGAAGGCGGCCATGCGCTCGAAGCCGTTGGCCACCTCTTCCAGCCCCACGTGCATGGAGCCCATGAGCACGCGGTTCTTGAGCGTGGTGAAGCCCAGGTCCAGCGGGGCGTGCAGGTGGGGATAGGGGGAAGCCATGGACGGCTCCCGGGTCGGTGCGAGGACGGCGTTCATCGTGGTTCTCCTTTTGTTTATGCAACCAGTTGCACAAATATAGCCTTGGCGCGCTGTTTATGCAACTGGTTGCAGAAACAAATGAAGCCCTCCGCGATTCAGGCAAGATCGGGGATTCCGAATTCCTGGCTGCCTCCTTCCGCCCGATGTCCCTGCCCCATGCCCTCCTCACCGCCCTGGTCGAGCACCCCTGCTCGGGCTCGGAACTCGCCGAGCGCTTCGACAAGTCCATCGGCTACTTCTGGCACGCCACGCACCAGCAGATCTACCGCGAGCTGGCGCGGCTCGAAGAGGCGCTGTGGATCGAGGCCCTGCCGGCCGAGACCGGCCGCGGCCGCAAGCGCCAGTTCCGCCTGCTGCCCGCAGGCCGCAAGGAGCTGCGCCGCTGGATCGCCGAACAGCACGACCCCACGCCCCTGCGCGACGAACTCATGGTGCGCCTGCGCGCCGAAGCCGCCATCGGCCCCACCGGGCTGGACAAGGAAATCGCCCGCCTCATGGCACTGCACCAGGAGAAGCTGGCCGTCTACCAGCGCATCGAGCAGCGCGACTTTGTGGGCAAGGAGCTCAGCCGCGAGCGCCGCCTGCAGCACCTGGTGCTCAAGGCCGGCATCCTGCAGGAGGAGCTGTCGCTGGCGATATCGAAGGAGGCGCTGGAGATACTGGAGGAGCCCTTGCCATCGCCCTCCAGCCGGCCCGACCCCGCCCACAAAAGCGGGGCGTAGGCACTGCACCTGTGCGCGGCCTTCGAGGCCTCTACGCCTTCAGCAACCGGGGCAGCGGCCGGTCCTGCGATGCGCCTGGGAACAACACCCGTGCCGTGCGTTCTGGGTCGAGCTGAAAAGTCTCGGCGCAGGCCGTGGCCACCAGGGTGTCCAGGCCCAGGGTGGGCCTGAGGTCGCGCCCCTCCAGCAGGACGGCCTGTGCGAGCCCCGGCCAGTCGGCCAGGATGCGCCCGCCTTGCACCGCGCCGCCCACCAGCATGGCTGCCGCAGCGGTTCCGTGGTCGGTGCCGCCGGTGCCGTTGGCCGCCACGGTGCGCCCGAATTCGGTGGCCACCAGAACCACGGTGTTCGCCCAGGCGGTGCCCAGCCCTTCGCGCAGCGCGCCGATGAGGCCGTCCAGCTTGCGCAGCTGAAAGGCCAGCCGCGCATCCTGCCCGCTGTGGGTGTCCCAGCCGCTGGTCTCGATCATGGCAATGCGCGGCCCGTCGGCGCGCGCCAGAAAGCCTGCGGCCATGCGGCCGAGTGCCGCCGCATCCTGCCGGTTGCCACCGCCCATGGCAGCGCCGGCCATGCTGCGGGCCTGCAGCGCCGACGCCCACAGCGCCTGCAGCTGCGCGTCGGGGGCATACAGCTGCTGCACCCGCAGGAGCAAGTCTTCGTTGGCCTCCGGCAAGGCCGATGGCGCATAGGTGGTGACCTGGGCGCCGCCCTGCAGCGCCAGGGGCACCGCGGGCGAGAAGGCGATCGCATCCCTGCCGCGGGAGGGCAGCATGCCCAGCAGGCGGTTCATCCACCCGTCCTTCAACTGGTAGGGCGTGCGGCCGCCGGTCTCCAGCACGTTCTGGCCATCGAAGTGCGAGCGGTCCCGGTACGGGGAGGCCAGGGCCTGCACAAAGCTGGCCTCACCGGCTTTGTACAGTGCGTGCAGTTGCGGCAGGTCGGGGTGCAGCGCAAAGCTGCCATCCAGCTTGAGCGCCGCTGCCGGATCGATGGCGAGCGCGCCGCGCAGGCGGGCATACGCCGGCTCCGCATACGGGATCACGGTGTTCAGCCCGTCGGCGGCACCGCGCTGGATGATGAAGATGAAGCGCCGCTCGCTGGCGGCTTGGGCAAAGAGCACGCGCGGTGCGGCCAGCAGCGTGCCGGCACCGAGAAGACTGCGTCGGTTCAGGTGCATGGCTTTTTATCTCCTCAAGAATTCGGGGGACACCAGCAGCAAGGCAAGCGCTGATCCGCCACTCTCGGCACGCGCGATGGCCGTGGCCGTGGCCTCACTCAAGGCGCCGGGCAGCACGCGCGGTGCCAGGGTGCGGGCATCGACGGTGTCGCCGGCCTCTTGTGCCAGCCGCTGCGCGATCTCTACCCGCCGCATCAGCGCATCGGGCGCCGCCCAGGTGGCGGCTGTGTCGCCAAAACCCGCCGGCGAGCCCGGCCGCCACACCGGCTGCCCGAGCTGCGCCATCAGGTTCGCTGCCTGGGCCGGCGGCAGCGCGCGCTGCCCCAGCGCCCTCAGGCTGGAGAGGGCCCAGTCCCACGGCGACTTGAACTTGGCGCTGCCCGGCTGCCAGGCCTCGGGCGCGGCCACCAGCTCACGGTACACGCTGGCAAGGTCGCCCCCGGTGCGCGTGAACGCCTCGGCCAGGCGCTGGACCAGCGCTGGCGCGGGGTCATCGGCCACGAAGTGCCGCGCCAGCTTGCGGGCGATGTGCAGCGCGGTGGCGGGTGCGCTGGCGAGATCACGGATCACGGCCCGGCCCTGCTCTTCGCCCCCCTCGGCATAGCTGCGGCCCAGGATGGTGCGCGCACCGGGCTCGTGCAGCGCGGGCACAAAGCGGAATGTGGCGGCGCTGTTGTCTGCCCGGTCGCCGGGCAGGGTCCAGCCGGTGAGCGCGCGGGCGAACTCGGTCACATCGTCCTGCGAATAGCCGCTGCGCACGCCCAGGGTGTGCAGCTCCATGATCTCGCGCGCCAGGTTCTCGTTCAGGCCCCGCCCGCCCTGCGGGCGCTCTTCGCCGCGCGCAGCCATGGGGCTGCGCGGGCCGGTGGACTGGGCCTGGTCCAGGTACAGCAGCATGGCCGGGTGCTGCACGGCCGCCATCAACAGGTCCTCGAACCGGCCCAGCACATTCGGGCGGATGACGTCGGCCTCGAAGCTGCCGGCCAGGCCGATGATCAGCAGTTTGTCCACCGACACGGCAAAGTGGTTCGACCAGAAATGCACCAGCCGCTCGACGAAGGGCGTGGGCGTCTGCAGCGCGCTGCTGGTGCGCGCCGCCACCGCCGCCTGGTAGTCGCGGCTGCCCTGGCGCAGGTAGGCCTCGCGGATCGCGCTGCGCTGCCCTTCGGGCGCCTGCCGCACCGCGCGCTGCATGCCGTTCCACACCACTACCGCCGCAGGCGTGCGCGCCAGGGGCTTCAAGGCGGAGGGCAAGGGCTCATAGGCCTGCAGTTGTGCCAGCAACCAGCGTTGCGGGTCAGCCGGGGGCGCCTCGTCGGGCCGGGCGCCAAGGCCAAAGCGGTTCAGGGCGTGGGCAGTGGGGTTCATGCCGCGATTGTTCCCCCGCCTGCGCCAAAGGTGTTGTCCGGCGCGTTTCAAACAGGTAAAGGGTGGGCCGCGTCAGGCCAGCGCCAGCTCCAGCGTGACGCACAGGCCGCCCCCTTCTCGATTGCGCACCCGCAGCGCGGCGCCGTGCCGCTGGGCCACCGCGTTGGCAATCGCCAGGCCCAGGCCCGCGCCGTGCGCGCCGCTGCGCGAGCGGTCCAACTGCTCGAACGGCTGCAGCATGCGGGGGATATCGGCCTGGGGAATGCCGGGGCCACGGTCCGTCACCTCTACCAGCACCCGCTTGCCCTGGGCCTGCACCGACAGCCCGGGCTCGCAGGCATGCACCACCGCGTTGCGCAGCAGGTTGACCAGCGCCCGTCGCAGCGCAGGCGCGTTGCCGCAGATGACCAGGCCGGTCGCATCAGGGCCCTGCACCGCGGTGCCCAGCGCCTCCACATCCTCCACAGCCTGTGCCAGCAAGCCGTCCAGGTCCACCGGCCCCAGAGGCGATGGCTCGCCCATGCCACGCAGGTAGTCGAGGGTGCCCTGCACCATCTCGTCAAGCTGCTGCAGGTCGCGCGCAAAGGCGGTGCGGCTGTCCGGGTCGGCCAGCAACTCGGCGCGCAGGCGCAGGCGGGTGATGGGCGTGCGCAGGTCGTGCGAGATGGCCGCCAGCGCCTGCACGCGGCCCTGCACATGCTCCTTGAGCCGGGCATGCAGCCGGTTGAGCACCTCGGCGGCGCGCCGCACTTCGGGGGGCCCTGTCTCCGGCAGGGGCGTCGCCTCCAGCCCGGCGCCCAGCGCCTGTGCACCGCTGGCAAGCTGCTCAAGCGGACGCAGTGCCCAGCGCATGGCCAGCATCACCAGCAGCAAGGTGACCAACGCGACCAGCACAAAGGGCCCCAGCAGGCCGTCGGTGCGCAAGCGCGGTTGCGCCACCTGCACCTGGGCCTGCAGTGCTTGGCCGTCGCGCAGCGTGGTGCCCATGGCGATGCGCAGGCCCTGCATGTCGGCCGGCCCGCGCGGGCGCTGCAGCGGCCCGCGGGTGGCGACGACTGCAACCGCCCGCCCTGGCAGGCGCCTTTCCCACACCTCCTTGACCGCTGCCAGCACCTCGGGTGGGGCAGCGTCCGCCAGGGGCTCCGCGCCGAGCCGCAGCGCCGGGTACGGCAGGGCCGCCACCACGGCAGCGCGGTCCGCCGGGGCCACGGCCTCGATCACGGCCACCATGTCCGCGGCGCGCTGTACCTGCTGCACCAGCGCCGCCTGCCGCGCCGTGGCGGCGCGGTCGGACAGCGCCCACCATAGGCTGGCCGCCTGCACCGACAACAGCCCGGCCAAGAGCAACAGCAGCAGGCGCACCCGCAGCGGCACGGCGGCCCAGGCACGCAGGGGCCGGTCAAGCATCGGGTGGCAGCGCATGCACGCTGGTGTCCAGCACATAGCCGGTGTTGCGCACGGTCTTGATGAGCTGGGCATCGCCCGCATCGCGCAGGCGCTGGCGCAGCCGGTACACCTGCAGATCGAGCGCGCGGCCGGCAGGCGCAAGCTCGCGGCCCTGCGCCAGTTCGGCCAGCTGCTCGCGCGACAGCACGCTGCGCGGGTGCAAGAGGAACACGCACAGCAGCTGGTATTCGGACGTCGGCAGCGGCACCACAACGCCGTCTTCGTGCCGCAGCTCGCGCAAGGCCGTGTCCAGCCGCCAGGCACCAAAGCGCAACCGCCCGGGCAGGGTGTTGGACGGAGCGCTGCCCACTCGCGCGGGGGCCCGGCGCATCACGGCGCGGATGCGCGCCAGCAGCTCGCGCGGCTCGAACGGCTTGGCCAGATAGTCATCGGCACCGATCTCCAGCCCCACCACCCGGTCGATGGGCGAGCCCAGCGCGGTAACCATGATGACGGGCACGCGCGTGTGCTCGCGCAGCCAGCGCAGCAGGTCCAGGCCCCCTTCCTGCGGCAGCATCACGTCCAGCACCACCAGGTCAACCGGGTGCTGCTGCAGGTGCGCACGCATCTCGCTGCCGTGCGCGGCCACCAGGGTGCGCACGCCCGCTGCGCCCAGGAACTGCCCTAACAGTTGCCGGATTTCCGGATCGTCATCGACGACCAGCACGGTCTCGGGCCCGGTGGGTGTCATAGTTGTTGTCGCCATGCCGCGATTCTCGACCGGTTCAAGGGCGGGTGCCCAGCCGCTCCTGCAGGAACTCGATGAAGCGCAACGTCTTGGCGGGCAGCAGCCGCGTCTCCGTCATTGCGTACACCGGGATGTCGGGGCCCTGCCAGCCGGGCAAAACGCGGCGCAGGCGCCCCTCGGCCACGTCGTCGGCGGCAACGCCCTCGGCCAGCAGCGCGATCCCCTGGTTCAAGACCGCCAGGCTGCGGTACATGCCGACGCTGTTGACCGTGAAGCGCCGCCCCATGACCACCTCGACGCTGGCATCCTGCTTGCGCAACACCCACGGCCCGAGCTTGGGGTTGCCGATGCACTCATGCTGCGCCAGTTCAGCGGGCTCGGTGGGCTGGCCTGCACTTTTCAGGTAGCAAGGCGATGCGTAGAGGTGGGTCGCCAGGCGCGCCAGCTGCCGCGCGATCAGCGTCGAACTCGGTTGCTCGCCCATGCGGATGGCCACGTCGAAGGGCTCGGCCACCAGGTCCACCCGGCGCGGCGTGAGGTCCAGCTCGAAGGCGATGCCCGGGTAGCGCTGGGCGAACTCGGCGATCAGCGGCGCCATGTAGATGGTTGCAAAGTCCACCGGCAACGACGCGCGCAGCACGCCACTGGGCTGGGCCAGCATGTCGCCCAGTTGCTCGTGCGCAATGCGCGCCTCTTCGACGATGCGCCGGCAGCGCTCGTAGTAGACCTGCCCCGCCTCGGTCAGCTCGATCCTGCGGGTCGTGCGGTGCAGCAAGCGCAGGCCGATGGATTTTTCCAGCGCCCCGATGCGGCGCGACAAGGTCGAGTTGGGCACCCCCGTCGCATCGCCCGCCGCGCGAAAGCTCTTGGCCTTCACCACCTCGACGAACAGCCCCATGTCGTTCAGGTACTGCATGTTGATAGTGCCATTTATGGATCAATCATTCTCATTAAACCATCTTTATCTCATAGGTAGGTTAATCGAAGATCCAGCTTCGCACCCCCCATTTTTCTGTAGTCCCCTCATGAATCCCCTGTCGAACCCCCTCTTCAGCCCCGTCAAAGTCGGCCGCTACACCCTCGCCAACCGCCTGGTGATGGCACCGATGACCCGCTCGCGCGCCGAATTCGACGGCACGCCCAAGGCCCTGACCGCCACCTACTACGCGCAGCGCGCCAGCGTGGGCCTCATCGTCTCAGAAGGCACGCAGCCTTCCGACGACGGCCAGGGCTACCTGTGCACCCCCGGCATCTACACCGATGCCCAGGTCGCCGGCTGGAAGGCCGTCACCCAGGCCGTGCACGACCAGGGCTCGCGCCTGTTCATCCAGCTCATGCACGCAGGGCGCATGTCCCATCCCGACAACACGCCCCACCACCGGCAGCCCGTGGCGCCATCGGCCATCGCCCCCGGTGCGCCGATGTTCACCATGACCGGCATGCAGCCCATCCCAGAGCCCCGCGCGCTCACCACCGATGAGATTGCGCAGACCGTGGCCGATTTCCGCCTGGCCGCGCGCCGGGCCATCGAGGCCGGGGCCGACGGGGTCGAGATCCACGGCGCCAATGCCTACCTCATCCAGCAGTTCTTCGCCCCGAGCGCCAACACCCGTACCGACCAGTACGGTGGATCGGTCGAGAACCGTGCCCGCTTCGCGATCGAGGTCGCAACCGCCATCGCGCAGGAGATCGGTGCGGACCGCACCGCCATCCGCTTTTCGCCGGGCGCCAAGCTCTGGGGCATCGACGAGGGCGCCGAAGCGCCGGCCCTCTACCGCTACCTGACCACCGAGCTTTCCAAGCTCGGCCTGGCCTACCTGCATGTGATGCACGTCGGCGACGAGGCCCTGGTGGCAGACATCCGCAACCTGTGGAGCGGCACCCTTATCGTCAACCGCCCAGGGCGCGCACGCGAGCAGATCGGCTCTGACCTGGCATCGGGCCTGGCCGAGCTGGAGGCGTATGGACAGATGGTGCTGGCCAACCCCGACTTCATCGAACGCCTGAAGACCAACGCACCCATGAACCCACCGGACCACGCCACCTACTACGGTGGCGACGCCAAGGGCTACACGGACTACCCCCGCCTGGGCGGCGCAGCGGCCTGAACAGGAGAACCCTCCCATGACAACCCCTACCCAACGCGCCGTGCTGGTGCGCGCCCATGGCGGTGCCGGCGCCGCCGAGATCGGCGAGATTGCGACACCCACCGCTGGCGACGGCCAGGTGCTGGTGCGCGTGCGCGCAGCCGGCGTGAACGGCATCGACTGGAAGTTCCGCGAAGGCCTCGTGCAGAAGGCCTTCCCCGTGCAACTGCCTGCCGTGCTGGGCATCGAGCTGGCAGGCACCGTCGAGGCGCTCGGGCCCGGCGCCTCGCGCTTTCAGGTGGGCGACCGCGTCATGGGCCCGCTGGGCCGACTCGGTGCCTATGCCGAATTCGTGCCGGTCGCCGAGGAGAACCTGGTGCATACGCCAGAGGGACTTACCGATGTGCAGGCCGCCGGTATCCCCGTGGCGGCCGTCGCGGCCTGGCTGAGCCTGCACCAGGCGGGGCCCATCGCCCCAAGCCAGCGCATCCTCATCCACGGTGCAGCGGGCGGGCTGGGTGGCTATGCCGTGCAGTACGCCAAGCAAGCGGGTGCCGAAGTCTTCGCCACGGCGTCCGCCGCACACCTCGACTACGTCCGCAGCCTGGGCGCGGGCCACGCCATCGACTACCGGGCACAGCGCTTCGAGTCGCTGGCCCAGGACATCGATCTGGTGCTCGACTATGCCGGCGGCGACGTGCTCGATCGCTCATGGCAGGTGCTGTCCAAAGACGGCGCCATCGTCAGCGCGGCCACGCCGGACATCCTTGCGCGCACACCCGCCGGCCGCCGCGGCCTGTGGTTCGTGAACCGGGCAGACGCGGCGCTACTGGCGCAGCTTGCGGCCCAGATCGCCCAAGGCTCGCTGATCTCCCACATCAGCGAGACGGTGCGTTTCAACGACATCCCCGCCGCCATCGAGCGCAACCGCACCGGTCCGCGTGTTGGAAAGGTGGTGGCCGACCTTGGGCGCTGATCGGGCTGGCTGGAGTCCGCGCGGCAAAAGGCACTGAAGCGAAACGCGCGAAAGCCGAGGATCGTTGGGTAGTACCGACAAGCCCAGGGGCCCCTGGGCGCTGGAGGCAAACCCCGGCGAGAGCGGCTTTCGGGCGTTGCAGCCGACGCTCCTTCTGCCGGGCAAGTTCCTAGCTGTCACTCGGCGCCAACATCAAATCGCGGCTGACCCTCTGCAGCCGCGCAGCAATGGTGGCCTGCCGCGCATAGCCCAGCCGGACGGCGCTGGCCAGAAGAACGATG
Organism: Acidovorax sp. LjRoot66; assembly: GCF_964253305.1. NCBI lineage: Bacteria > Pseudomonadati > Pseudomonadota > Betaproteobacteria > Burkholderiales > Comamonadaceae > Acidovorax > Acidovorax sp. LjRoot66. The sequence goes on along the minus strand of NZ_CAXUQU020000001.1, from coordinate 2,867,656 downwards.
GCTGCCAGCGGCTGCCCGTCAGGCCGCAGTACAGGCACGCCGATGCCCCAGAAGCCGGGCGCAAGGACGCCAGGAATGACCGAGTACCCCTGCCCTCGCGCGGTCTGGTGCAGGTTGCGCACCGTGTCTTCGGTCATTTGCGGGTAGCGGCGTGCGATTTCGGGGGCATTGATCGTGATGACCATCTCCGCTTCTTCCTCGGGCAAGGCCGCAAGGATGGCCAGCCCGCCCGCGCCCAGTCCCAGCGGATGGCGGTCCCCCACACGCAGCGAGGCCTGTGGATAGGGAATGTCGCCACTCTCGCGCGAGAGGCAGATGGCCTCCAGGCCATGCCGCACCGAGAAAAACAACCAGTCCCCCGTTTCCAGCGCGAGTGCGCGCAAGTGCGGCGCGGCGATGCGCTGCAACGCGTAGTGGGGCTCTGCCGCAAGCCCGACGGCAAATGATTCCGGCCCCAGCTGATAGCGGCGCGTGTCAGCGTTCTGCGCTACGAACTGTTCATCCATCAGTGTGCGAGTGAGCCTGACGGCGGTGGCTTTGTTCAGCTCCAGCTTGCGCGCGATGTCACTTACGCCCAGCCCCTCCGGCTGGTACCTGGCCAGAAGTTTCAGGATGCTCAATCCCCGGCGCAATGTCTGCGCGCCGGGCGTTTCTGGCGCTGGCTCGTTTGCTATCGACATAGGAAAAACCCTTGCATAGAGGGTCACATTGTGGACCATCTTATGCAAGCAGGCCCTGTTTTCCCTCTAGATTTCGGCAGGCCATGGATTTCATACTTCAAGGCAGCTACACATAGTGAACCGAGGAGACAAGACCCATGACCCATCCGAACCCTGCCAGAGTGGCGCTCGTCACCGGTGCCGCCAGCGGTATCGGGCGCCGCACGGCGGAGAAATTGGCACTCGATCACGGCGCTCGCGTGTATGTCCTTGACAAGGACGCCGACGCTGCGGCCGCCGTGGCGCGCAGCATCAATGCAGCAGGCGGTTGCGCCACGCCTTGTGTGGTGGACCTGGCCGACGGTCCGGGCCTGCGGCAGGCGATTGCATCGCTCATGGCGGAGTTCGGGCCGCCCGACATTCTGGTGAACAACGCCGGCGTGGCGGGCTTGGTCGCAGCGGCGGATTGCTCTTTGGAAAACTGGCAATTGACAGTGGCCGTGAACATCACCGCGCCGATGCTCCTGATGCAGTACGCACTGCCGCACATGCAGCAGGCAGGCTGGGGGCGGATCGTGAATGTGTCATCCATCAGCGGGATACGTGCCGGAACGGGCCGCATGGCATACGGCACTTCCAAGGCAGCGTTGATCGCGATGACGCGACAGTTTGCAATAGAAGCCGGCCCTTGGGGCATCACGGCAAACGCCATCGCCCCTGGGGCCATAGATACCGCCCTCTCACAGGCCAACCACAGCAGCGAAACCCGCGCCGCCTACGGTCGCATGGTTCCGATGCGCCGCTACGGCAGCACCGACGAAGTGGCCGACAGCATTGTTTTCCTTTGCTCGGAGCAGGCCAGCTACATCACCGGACAGACGCTCGCCGTCGACGGCGGCTTTGTTGCGGCGGGCATGTTGGTCCATGAATTGGTCGACCGGGCCCCCGCATAGCTTCCCCACCACCACAACAACACCAGGAGACATCCCATGCACATCACTCGCCGCAAAATGATCCAAGGAACCGCTGTTGCAGCCGCTGCATCGGTAGCGCCCATGAAGCTGGCTTTTGGCCAGTCTGCCGAATTCACCTACAAATTCGCCAACAACGTTCCGCTGACGCATCCTTTGAACGTGCGTGCGAAGGCCGCCGCAGATGCCATTCGCAACGAAACAAGCGGGCGCCTCGATATTCAGATATTTCCGAGCAGCCAGCTGGGCTCCGATACCGACACGCTCAGCCAGGTGCGTGCCGGTGGTGTCGAGTTCTTTACGTTGTCGGGGCTGATCTTGTCCACCCTGGTGCCGGGGGCCGCGCTGAGCGGCGTGGGCTTTGCGTTCCCAGACTACGCTGCGGTGTGGAAAGCGATGGACGGCGACCTGGGCACCTACGTGCGCAGCCAGATTGCCAAGGCCAATCTGGTGGCCATGGACAAAATCTGGGACAACGGCTTTCGCCAGACCACGACCTCCATCAAGCCCATCAACAGCCCTGATGACCTGCGCGGCCTGAAGATCCGGGTGCCCGTATCTCCGATGTGGACATCGATGTTCAAAGCCTTCGATTCAGCGCCGGCGTCGATCAATGCGTCCGAGATGTACACGGCACTGCAAACCAAGGTAGTGGACGCACAGGAGAACCCTCTTTCGGTCGTCTCCATCTTCAAGCTGCATGAGGTGCAGAAGTACTGCTCGCTGACAAACCACATGTGGGACGGCTTCTGGTTCCTGGCCAACCGCCGTGCCTGGGAGCGCTTGCCTGCGCAGCTGCGCGAGGTCGCGGCCAAGCACCTGAACGCAGCCGCAGTCGCACAGCGTGCCGACATGGCTACGCTCAACAGCACCCTGCAGCAAGAGCTGACCGGCAAGGGCATGGCTTTCAATACGCCGGCGACCAGTGCATTCCGCGACAAGCTGCGAAATGCGGGCTACTACACCGAATGGAAAACAAAATTCGGCGAAGAGGCCTGGGCCATCCTTGAGCGCTCCGTTGGAAAACTCGGTTGAGGGGCACCGCCATGAACACCGCAAGCAAGGGCACCTCCATGGTTGCCCCACCTGGGACTGGCGATGTATTGGCTTCGCTGCTGTCAGCGGCCGCCGACGGGGCCAGCGATAGCCCCTGGTGGGTGAAAGCGCTAGAAGCCGTGGCGGCATTGCTGGCCGCATCGATCACGCTGCTGCTGTTTGTCGGCGTCGTCTCGCGCTACCTGTTCTCTCACCCGCTCATCTGGCTCGACGAATCCGTGTCGCTTCAGTTCCTGTGGCTGGCAATGATTGGCGCGGTGATCGCCGTGTACCGCAACGAGCATTTGCGCCTGAACGTCTTCGTTGACCGGATGCCGCAGCCACTGCGGGAATACGTGCACGCGTTTGCCTTGGCAGCGGTGGCCGCCGTCCTGATTGCACTGGTAGAGCCGGCATTCACCTATGTGCAGGAGGAGTGGTTCATCCGCACGCCGGCGATGGACATTCCCAACTCCTTCCGTGTGTCGGCCTTGGCCTTCGGCATTGCAGGAATGCTGGCGTTGGTATTGAGATTCGCGTTGCGCACAGTTCGCCTTCCCGCACTTGCCGCAGCGGCCTTGCTGGTGGCGGCCATTGCAGCACTCTGCTGGGGAATGTCGCCGCAACTGATGAAACTCGGCAGCGTCAACATCGCGATCTTCCTCGTGGGCTTTGTCGCTGTTTGCCTGGCTGCGGGCGCGCCCATCGCGTTCTGCTTCGCAGCCGGAGCGATCAGCTACATAGCGTTCAGCACGAGTGTCCCGCTGCTGGTGGTCGTGGGGCGCATGGATGAAGGCATATCGAGCCTTGTTCTTGTGTCCGTACCCATCTTCGTGCTGCTGGGCTGTGTGCTGGATGCCACTGGCATGGGCAAGGCGATTGTCGATTTTCTGGCTTCGCTGCTGGGCCACGTCAAGGCGGGCATGTCGTATGTGCTGCTGGGTTCACTGTTCATCGTCTCGGGAATTTCGGGCTCCAAGGTGTCAGACATGGCCACCGTGGCGCCAGCGCTGTTCCCGGAAATGAAGCGGCGTGGCCACAAGCCGCGCGAGATGGTGGCGCTGCTGGCCACAGGTGCGGCCATGGCCGACACGGTGCCGCCAAGCATCGTTCTCATCGTGCTGGGCGCCGTGGCGGGGGTGTCGATAGCGGGCCTGTTCCAGGCGGGCTTTGTCGTGGCGATGGTGCTGCTGTTGATGCTGGTGGTGCTGGCCCGCTGGAAGGCGCGCCACGAGGACATGAGCGGCGCCAAGCGCGCACCGATGCGCCGCGTTGGCAAGCTCGTGTTGGTGGCCGGACCGGCACTGGCCCTGCCATTCCTGATCCGCACCCTGGTTGGCGAAGGCGTGGCCACAGCAACGGAAGTGTCCACCGTCGCGGTCATCTACGCCATGCTGGTTGGCCACGTCATGTATGGCGGCCTGAAGGCGCACACCGTCTACCGCATGCTGGTGGACACGGCGGCGCTCTCGGGCACGGTGTTGCTGGTGCTGGGCTCGGCATCGGCAATGGCGTGGGCCATCACACAAAGCGGAGTGGTCCAGCAGTTGTCGCAGACGCTCACCACTCTTGCGGGCGGCTCCATCGCCTTCATGGCGGTCACCATCGCGGTATTCGTGGTGCTGGGGTGCCTGCTTGAAGGCCTTCCCGCCGTCTTGCTGCTGGCGCCGATCATGTTCCCTATCGCCAAAACGCTGGGCATCAACGACGTCCACTACGCGATGGTGATCGTCTGCGCAATGAACGTCGGAATGATGATGCCGCCGATAGGCGTGGGCTTCTACATCGCCTGCAAGATCGGCGATGCGAAGCCCGATGAAGTCATGGGCGCAATCTGGTCCTACCTGGCGGCCCTGATCGTGGGCGTCATCGTCATCGCGGCGGTGCCCTGGATTTCAACAGTGGCCCTGTAGCCGCCGCTGAACCGTCCCTTTCCATGAGGCCAGGCCTGCTGGCCTGCGCACTCCCTCAAATCACTTCTGGAGAATTTCCATGAAACAAAACGCCTGCATCGTCGGCTGGTCGCACACGCCCTTTGGCAAGCTGGACTTGCCCGACGTCGAGAGCCTGATCACCCATGTGGCTCGCCCGGCACTGGACCACGCTGGCGTCGCGCCACAGGACGTGGACTTCGCGGCCGTTGGCGTCTTCAACAATGGCCTCACGCCCCAGGGCTTCGAAGGCGGCCTGGTATCGCTGGGCGAGCCTTTGCTCAGGTTTACGCCCACGATCCACGTTGAAAACGCCTGCGCGACCGGTACCGCCGCGCTCCACACGGCGCTCGATTTCATCGAAAGTGGCCGTGGTCGCATCGCACTGGTCATTGGCGCAGAAAAGATGACGGCACTGCCGTCACGGCTGCTGCCAGACATTCTTCTGAGTGGCAGCTACCGCAAGGAGGAAGAAAACCCCCAAGGGTTTGCAGGCATCTTCGGGCGGATCGCAGAGGCCTACTTCGAGCGCCACGGAGATCACCGGGAAGAGCTGGCCATGATCGCCGTCAAGAACCACGCCAATGCCGTGAACAATCCCTATGCCCATGTGCGCAAGGCGCTGGACTTCGAGTTCTGCAACACGGTCTCCGAGCGCAATCCGCTGGTGGCCGGTCCACTGCGGCGCTCGGACTGTTCCATGGTGTCCGATGGCGCGGCGGCGCTGGTGCTTGCCGATGCAGAAACCGCCTCCAGCTTGCGCCGAGCCATCCGGCTGCGTGCGCGCACACAGGTCAACGACTTCCTGCCCCTGTCGCGGCGCGACCCCATTGCATTCGACGGTGCTCACCTCGCGTGGGACAAAGCCCGGGCAGCGGCGGGAATTTCACTCGACGACCTGGACCTGGTGGAGACCCACGACTGCTTCACCATCGCCGAGATGATCGAGTACGAGGCCATGGGCCTCATGCCGCGCGGTGAAGGCTGGCGCGCCATCAGGGAGGGCCTGACCCTGCGCGGCGGCAGGCTGCCCGTGAACGTGACGGGGGGGCTGAAGGCGAGAGGCCATCCGCTGGGGGCGACCGGTGTGTCCCAGCATGTGATGGTGGCCATGCAGCTCGCGGGTGAAGCGGGTGACATGCAGATGCCGGACGTGGAGCTCGGTGGGGTCTTCAACATGGGCGGCGCTGCCGTCACGAACTATGTGTCGATTCTGGAGCGCGTCAAATGAAGATCATCCACCAGGACTTCATGTCGCCCAGCGCGGTGAATCTGGCCTACATGCTCACGCAGAATGCGCGGCGCTTCCCGCAGCGCACCGCGTTGGTCTGGGGAGCTGCGTCCTGGTCATGGTCGGAGCTGGACGCCCGCGTTTCGGCACTGGCCGGTGCCTTGCTGGACCTGGGCGTCCAGCCCGGCGAAGCCGTGCTGGCGCACAGCAAGAACAGCAATGAAATGTTCGAGGCGATGCTGGCCACGTTCCGCATCGGCGCGGTATGGGTGCCCACCAACTTTCGTTTGATGCCCGATGACGTGGTGTACATGGCCGAGGTGACGCGGCCACGCGTCTTCCTGTGCCAGACAGACTTTTCCGAGTATGCCGAGGCGGTGGATCGCGCGGTGGCGGGCGTACACCGTGTCTGGCTTACCGGAGAAGCCCCTGTCCAAGGCGATGTACTGCACGCCAGGACTTTGATGGAAGAACAGGTGGGCCGGATCGTGCCCAACGCCAGCGTGCAACGCGACAGCGCATGTTGGCTTTTCTTCACGTCCGGTACGACCGGCCGGCCGAAGGCCGCCGTGCTCACGCACGGGCAAATGGGGTTCGTCATCACCAATCACCTGTGTGACCTGATGCCCGGTTCCACAGAGTTTGATGGATCGCTGGTACTGGCACCCCTGTCGCACGGTGCGGGCGTGCACCAGTTGAACATGATTGCGCGGGGTGGCGCCACGGTGCTGATGCCCTCGGACAAGTTCGACGCTGAAATGGCATTCCAGTTGATCGAAAAGCATGGGCTGACGAATCTGTTCACGGTTCCAACGATCCTGAAGATGCTGGTCGAAGACCCGGGCGTGGATCGGTACGATCACTCGAGCCTGCGCTACGTCGTCTACGCGGGTGCGCCCATGTACCGCCAGGATCAAAAGCTGGCGCTGAAGAAGCTCGGCCCTGTGCTGGTGCAGTACTACGGTCTGGCAGAGGCGACCGGAAACATCACCGTGCTGCCGGCCCGTGAACACGACGCCGACAACGAAGAGCGTCGTCCGGGCACTTGCGGCTTCGAGCGCATCGGCATGCAGGTGTCGATCCAGGATGATGCGGGCCATGAAGTGGCACCGGGCCAGACGGGCGAGATCTGCGCCATTGGCCCTGCCGTGTTCGCCGGCTACTTCGAGAATCCCGAAGCCAACGCGAAGTGCTTTCGAAACGGATGGTTCCGCACCGGAGACCTGGGGTACCGCGACACAGAGGGCTACATCTACCTGACGGGCCGCTCGTCCGATATGTACATCTCCGGCGGCTCCAACATCTACCCACGCGAGATCGAAGAGAAGATGCTGACCCACGAGGCCATCAGCGAGGTGGCCATCGTGGGCGTGCCTGATCCCAAGTGGGGCGAGGTGGGGGTGGCCGTATGCGTACTGCGCGAAGGCGTACACCTGGGGGAAGCGCAGGTGCTGGACTGGATGTCCAGCCGCATCGCACGCTACAAGCTGCCCAAGCGGGTGTTCTTCTGGGACGCCTTGCCGAAGTCCGGCTACGGCAAGGTGCCCAAGCCGTTGGTGCGCGCCGAATTGCGCCAGCGCGGCTTGCTGACAGCGGCGGGAGAGCTTGATGCGCAGCATTGAACAACCGGGCCCGGTTCATCCACAGCGCGTGCAATGTGCGCCAGCAAGCCTCCGGGCGGTTGATGTGCGGTTGCAGCCGGGCGTGACTCTGCTGGAAGGATTGGCCGACGTAGTTCGATCGCACGGGGTTTCCAGCGCCGTCTTCTCGCTGCGAGGTGGCAGCTTCGCGCCATTGGCCTACTACATGCCCGCCCTTTCCGAAACGCCGGAGCACGTTGCCTATTTCAGCGACCGCTTTGAGGCAACTGGCGAGGCGAGGATCGAGTCCGGCAGCATCACCTTCGGCCTGCGCAAGGGTGAACCTTCTCTGCATTGCCATGCGATCTGGACTGAACCAGATGGGCGCCGCAGAAGCGGGCACCTGATCCCGAACGAGTCCCGGGTCGCATCCCCTGTGCAGCTGCAGGCATGGATGCTCGAAGGTGCAGGCTTTGAGGCCGCGGCTGACCTGGAGACAAACTTCAATCTGATGCAAGTATCAGCGGGTGATGCGCCGCCCGGCGGCACCAACGCCCTTGTGGTTCGGCTGCGGCCCAACCAGGATCTCTGCCTGGCACTGGAAGGCCTGTGCGCCGAGCGGAATATCCGGCGCGCCAGCATCCGCGGCGGTGTGGGCAGCCTTATTGGTGCGGTATTTGACGATGGTCGCACGGTGGAGCCGTTTGTCACCGAGGTCTTTGTGCGGGCCGGGAAGATCGAACCCGGTCCTGATGGCTCTCTTCGGGCGAGCGTGGATGTCGGGCTGGTAGCGCACTCGGGGGAGATCGCGCAAGGCTGGCTGAAGCGCGGGGAAAACCCGGTGTTGATCACGTTTGAACTGGTGATCGAGCCACATGAGAAGACGCCATGAGCACGCTCGGACCGCTCTCTTCTCATCGGCGCACCAGCCAATATCGTGCGCGAGATGTGCACTCCTTGCGCGACTTCGCCAAAGCGATTTCCGTAGCCGCCTGGCGCCAATCGGCCTCGCCGTTGAACGCTGGCACAAGCCGTTCACTGCCTGGGGCTGAACGGTCGCATCAATCAAGCCTCAAGGAGCAAAAATGAATCGATTAAAAGACAAGGTTGTCCTTGTATTCGGCGCTGGATCGTCCGGCCCGGGGTGGAGCAACGGCAAGGCTGCAGCCGTCGCCTATGCCAGAGAGGGTGCCCGCGTGATTGCGATTGACCGCATGGAAGAGGCCGCGCGCGAAACGGTCGCGCTGATTCAAGCAGAACAGCACCAAGCGATGGCAGTTCAGGCGGACGTCACCGACATCAAGTCGGTAACCGATGCGGTGAACCATGCGATGGAGGCCTTTGGCCGGATAGATATCCTTCACAACAACGTCGGCATTACGGCCATGGGTGGGCCGCAAGAGCTGGACGAGGAAACATGGCACCGAACCCTCGACATCAATGTAGGCAGCGTCTACCGGACCTGCAAGGCGGTGCTCCCGCACATGGTTTCTCAGGGCAGCGGCGCCATCGTCAACATCTCGTCACTGGCCTCCATTCGCTGGACAGGCTATCCGTATTTCGCTTATTACGCAGCCAAGGCAGCCGTCAACCAGGCGACCGTGGCGCTGGCCCTGCAGTACGCTTGCCATGGAATTCGTGCGAACGCGATTCTGGTCGGGGCTGTCGATACGCCGCTGATCTATCGGGAGATCGCATCGCAGTATGGGTCGGTGCAGGAGATGAAGGCGGCACGAGACAGGGCTGTGCCACTCGGGAAGATGGGCACCGCCTGGGACGTTGCGAACGCCGCCGTGTTTCTTGCCTCTGACGAGGCGCCGTTCATCACCGGAGTGTGCCTGCCAGTCGATGGCGGGCAGAGTTGCGTCATGGGTAACGGAGCGTGAACATCCGATGGTCCGCAGCAGGTGAAGGAGAACGGCCTTGTCAAAGAACCATGGACGAGGACAGAGCCTGACGGGTCACTGCATCGATTTACTGGCACGCTGGGCAAAGGTCGAGATGCGCCCCTTTCGAGCTATGTCTATGGGCGCAGCGGGCGTATCAGGCAGCATCGAAGACAGGCAGCCCCTGGTGTGGTTGTTTGCTTGGCCCCTTGGGGTGGCCATGCAAGACGATTAGGGGTTAACCCTTGCACACGCAGATAAGTGCATCCACCCGGAGCCCTCGGGCGTATCAGCAGGCGAGCTATTGCGCTCACGGCCGAATACCCACGAGGAGATCTCCATGCACATCAGGAAACTCAGTCTGGTAGCGCTTGCGGCGCTTGCCGCCTGCACTGCCGGCGTCAGCCTGGCATCCAGCCACCGAGAGGCGCCCTTCATCACGACCCAGCCCAAGGTCGATGGTGCGGACTTTTACCTCTTCAACAGCTACGAGGCGGGGCGTGGCGGCTTCGTCACCATGATCGCCAATTACCTGCCCCTGCAGGACCCCTATGGCGGGCCCAACTACTTCAGCCTGGACCCGAATGCGCTGTACGAGATCCACATCGACAACAACGGCGATGCGGCGGAAGACATCACGCTGCAGTTCCGCTTCAAGAACACGCTGAACAACGGCGGGGCCGGCATCACCCTGGACATCGGCCCGGACGGTGCCCGCAAGAAGGTGGCCATACCGCTGCGCAATGCGGGCGGGATCACGGGCGCTGCGGCAGACCCGGTGTCGTACCGCGAAGAGTATGAAATGTTCATCGTGCGGGGCGACCGGCGCACCGGCAAGCGCGAGCAGATCACCATGGCCGGTGGGGGCACCACCTTCACCAAGCCCATCGACTACATCGGCGAGAAGTCGCTGGGCAACGCCGCCGCTTACGACGCCTATGCCGGCAAGTATGTGTATGGCATCAACGTGCCCGGCTGCGCCACGCCGGGCAAGGTGTTCGTGGGCCAGCGGCAGGACCCCTTCCCGGTATCCCTGGGCACCATCTTCGACCTGGTCAACGCCCCAGCGGCCGTGATCACCAGCGAATCGAATGCCGCGGCCTTCGGCGCGGGCCAGATCGCCAACAAGAACGTCACCTCGCTCGCCGTCGAGATGCCCACCGGTTGCCTGACCGCTGCATCGGGCGAGAAGGTCATTGGCGGCTGGACCACGGCCAGCCTGCGCCAGGCGCGTGTGCTCAACGGCAAGCCCGACTCCGGCCTGCAGGCCAGCGAAAAGGCGGGCGGCGCCTGGACCCAGGTGTCGCGCCTGGGCATGCCCCTGGTGAATGAAGTCGTCATCGGCCTCAAGGACAAGGACAAGTTCAATGCGTCCAAGCCCAAGGACGATGCCGCCAACTTCGCGGACTATGTGACCCACCCCACGCTGCCGGCGCTGATCCAGGTGCTGTTCGGCGCGCAGGCGCCCACCAACTTCCCGCGCACCGACCTGATGACGGCCTTCCTCACGGGCCTGCCCACCGTCAACCGCCCGGGCAACATCACGGCACTGGGTACCGGCGGGCCGCTGGCGGAAATGCTGCGCCTGAACACCGGCATTGCAGCCACGCCGGCCAGTGCGCAGAACTCGCTGGGCGTGGTGGCGGGCGATGCGGCCGGCTTCCCCAACGGGCGCCGCCTGGGTGATGACGTGGTCGACGTCTCGCTGCGCGTGGCCATGGGTGCGCTGTGCACCTTGACGGGAGCGACCGATGCGCTCAAGGTGGGTTGCAAGCCCGCCGATGCGCCTGCTGGCGCGGTTGAGTTCGTGGACGGTGCACGCACCAAGGCCACCGACTACAAGACCGCCTTCCCGTACGTGAACACGCCGCTGCCTGGCGCCAAGAACTTCTGATGCGAAGGATGCACACCATGCCCAACATCACGATGCAAAAGGCCGCCCTGGTGGCCGTGGGAGCGATGGCGCTGACCGCCTGCGGCGGTGGCGGCGGCAGCGACAACGCCGGGCCCGATGGCGGCGGCGGAGCGGTGAATGCCTTTGCCTACACCCAGCCGATTGCGGCCAGCGTGCAGGACACGGCGGAACCCGTGGCTGTGGAACAGCTGGTGCTGTCCACCAGCGATACCGACGAGCCAGACACCCGTCTGTGACCTCGCCAGGGGCGGTGACCGCATGCCTGCGTGCGGCCGCCGCCTGTTGCCTGCGCGGGCCTGCGGCCTGTTTCTCGCCGCTTGCTCGCTGCCGCCCATCCCTTCAACCCTGCGGATTCCTATGACACACCCTGCCCGCCTTCTCTGGGGGATCGGCCTTGCCCTGTGCTGCCTGGGCGCGGCCGCCGCCGCCGTGCAGGAGCTGCGCCCCGCTTCGGACACCGAGGTGATCGAGGTGCTGCCCGAGCGGGTCAGCCTTGCACCGGCCACGCCGCAGGCCGCAGCGACTGCCGCGCGCCGCTGGATCACGCTGGCCCGCGAGACCGCTGACCCCCGCTACCTGGGCCGCGCCCAGGCCGTGCTGGCCCTGTGGTGGGGCAAGCCCGATGCGCCCGCCGAACTGGCGGTGCTGCAGGCCACGGTGGAGCAAAGCCGCCATGAATTCGACGCCGCGCGCGCGACATTGAAGCGCGCACTGCAGGTCGACCCTGCACAGGTGCAGGGCTGGCTGACCCTGGCCACGCTGGAGCGGGTGGCCGCCCGCTATGCCGAATCCGAGACCGCCTGCCGCAACGTGGCGCGCCATGGGGCTGCGCTGCACGCCACGGCCTGCCTGCTCGAAAGCCGCTCGCTGCAGGGCCAGAGCGACGCGGCACGCAGCGGCTTCACCGCACTCATCGGGCAGGCAGCGGACCCGGCAAACCGTGCCTGGCTGCTGTCGCTGCTGGCCGAGAGCGAGGAACGCGCCGGGCGCGACGACGCAGCCGATGCCGCCTACCGCAGCAGCCTGGCTGCGGCGCCCGACGGCTACACCGCCCTGGCCCATGCCGACCTGCTGCTGCGCCTGGGCCGCCCGGCCGCCGCCGTGGACGTGCTCAAGGCCCAACCCGCCAGCGACGCCGTGCTGCTGCGCCGCGCCCAGGCCCTGCGGCTCATGGGCAAGACCGTGCAGTCGCAGGCCCTGGCCACCGAACTGCAGGCCCGGTTCGCGGCTCTTGCGGCGCGCGGCGAGGCGCTCGATGCCCATGCCCGCGAGCGCTCGCTGCTGGCGCTGTGGCTGCATGGCCAACCCCGGGAGGCCTGGCAGGCCGCACAGGCCAACCTGGCCTTGCAGAAGGAGCCCCTGGACTGGTGGCTGGCGCTGCAGACCTCCGAGCAGTCCGGTGACCCCGCCGCCCACCGCGCGGTGGTGCAGAGCTTTCAGCGCACGGGCCTGCAGGACGCGCGCCTGGCGCGCTGGCAAGCACGGGGAGACAAGTGATGCAGCCGTCGCTTTTTCAACGAACGGCCAGCGCGCTGCGGTGGCTGGCAATGGCCGTTGCCCTGGCCGCCGCCTGCGCCGCAGCGCCCAGCGCCTGGGCGCACAAGGCCAGCGACGCCTACCTGCGGGTGGCCGGCGCCGGTGAGGCCGACCCCGCCCGCGCCGACGCCGTGGCGCTGCAGCTTTCGCTGGCGCTCAAGGATGTGGATGCTGCGCTGGACCTGCTCGATGCCGACGGCGACCGCCAGCTCACCTGGGGCGAAATCAGGCAAGCTACGCCCGCAGTGGCCGCATGGGTGGGCCAGGGCATCCGCTGGCAATGCGGCGATGCCGTGCTGGCCCCGGCCTGGCGCTTCGAGGCGCTGGAGCAGCGCACCGACGGGCGCTACATCCGCATGGCGGCCGCGCTCGACTGCGCTGCCACGCAAGCGCTGGCGCTGGACTACCGCCTGATGCAGGGCATCGACCCCACGCACCGCCTGCTGGTCAGCGGGCAACTGGGCGGCCAGCCGCTGGCCGCCGTGCTGGCACCCGACGGCCGCTCGCGCACCGACCTGCGCACGGTGGGCGGCAGCACCGTCGAGTCTGAGGCCGCAACGGCCCGCAGCGCCCCGGCCACGCTGGCGCACTTTGTCTCGGAGGGTGTGCACCACATCCTCGAAGGCTACGACCACCTGGCCTTTCTGCTGGCCCTGCTGCTGCCGATCACGCTGCTGCGCCGCCATGCTGTGGCGCAGGCAACGGCGCCATCCGGGCCGTGGGGCGGCGTCAAGGCACTGCTGCTCACCGTGACCAGCTTCACCGTGGGCCATTCGGTCACGCTGGTGCTGGCGGGCCTGGGCTGGGTCACCGTCTCGGGCAACTGGGTCGAGCCGGCGATTGCCATCAGCATCGGTATCTCGGCATTGCTCAACCTGTTCCCGGTGAAGGGGCTGCGCAGCGACCTGCTGGCGCTGTGCTTTGGCCTGGTGCACGGGCTGGGGTTCTCGGGCGCGCTGGTGGAGGCCGGCGTTTCGGGCGGCCTGCTGGTCTGGGCGCTGGCGGGGTTCAACCTGGGGGTGGAGGCCGGCCAGCTCATGGTGGTTGCCGTGTGGTGCGCCGTCTCCCTGCTGCTGGCCCGCTGGGCGGGCTACCGCACCGTGGTGGTCAAGGGCGGCTCGGTGGCACTGATCGTGCTCTCACTGTACTGGACGGTGCAGCGTATAGCTTTCTCTGGCTGAGGGGTGGGCCGGGAGCCTGCGCGGCAGGATTCCTGGACAATGAAAAGGCAGACATGAAGAATAAAGAGTTCTCTCGCACCACAGCGCCGCGCCCCCTGGCGCTCGGCATTCTGGTGGCAGGCATGGCCACCACGGCGGCCTGGGCCCAACAGGCCACGCACCTGCCCGAGGTGGATGTGCGTGGCCCCAAGGACGTGAGCATCGGCCTGGCCGACAGCGCCAGCGAGGGTGCGGTGGAGCGCGAGTCGTTCCAGGCGCGCCCCAAGCTGCGGCCGGGCGACATCGTCGAGGCCGTGCCAGGGGTCGTGGCCACCCAGCACTCGGGCGATGGCAAGGCCAACCAGTATTTTCTGCGCGGCTTCAACCTGGACCATGGCACCGACTTCTCGGTCACGGTGGACGGCATGCCGGTCAACATGCCGACGCACGGCCACGGCCAGGGCTTTGCCGACCTGAACTTTTTGATCCCCGACCTGGTCTCGGGCGTGCGCTACCGCAAGGGCCCCTACTTCGCCGACAGCGGCGACTTCTCCACGGCAGGCAGCGCCTCTCTGGACTACGTGAGCGCACTCGATGCACCATTCGCCGAGGTGACCCTGGGCCCCAATCAGCTGCGCCGCCTGCTGGCGGCCGGCTCGCGCACCCGGGACGACCAGACCTGGCTGGGCGCCATCGAGCTCGAAGGCAACGACGGCCCCTGGGAAGTGCCCGAGCGCCTGCGCAAGATCAACGCCGTGGTGCGCTATGCGCAGGGCTCGCCCAGCCGGGGCTTCAGCGTGACGGGCATGGCCTACCGCAACCGCTGGAACGCCACCGACCAGATCCCCGAGCGCCTGATCGACAGCGGCGAGCTGCCGCGCTTCGGCTCGCTCAACCCAACCGACGGCGGCAGCACCCGGCGTTTGAGCCTGTCAGGCAAATGGTTCGACAAGGGGCCCGAGGGCCAGACCCAGATCAGCGCCTACGCCATCGACTACCGGTTCGACCTGTTCTCCGACTTCACCTACTTCCTGCGCGATCCGGTCAACGGTGACCAGTTCGAGCAGTCGGACCGGCGCCGCGTGTTCGGCGCCCAGGCCTCGCACAGCCTGCCCAACCGGATCGCCGGGCTGGACGGTGTGCTCAGCGTGGGAGCACAGTGGCGCGGCGACCGCATCGCCGAGGTGGGCCTGTACAACACGGCAGCCCGCCAGCGCCTGTCCACCGTGCGCAACGACCAGGTGTCGCAGGACATGCTGTCGGTGCATGCGCAACAGTTCGTGAGCTTCACCGAGCGCCTGCGCGGCTACGCGGGCTTGCGCGGCGACCTGCTGCGCTACGACGTGCAGGGCCGCGAGGCCGTCTACGGCGCTGCCAACAGCGGCAGCGGCCACGATGCGCTGGTGAGCCCCAAGGCCGGGCTGGCCTGGGCCATCACCCCCGTGCATGAGCTGTACCTGAACACGGGCGTGGGCTCGCACAGCAACGACGTGCGCGGCGCCACCATCCAGACCGACCCGCAAAGCGGCCTGCCCGCAGACCGTGTGCCCGCGCTGGTCAAGGGCCTGGGCAGCGAGATCGGCTGGCGCTACCAGCCTGGCGACGACCTGACCATCACCACGGCGCTGTGGCAGCTCAAGCTCGATTCCGAGCTGGTGTATGTGGGCGATGCCGGCAGCACCGAGCCGGGCCGCGCCAGCTACCGGCGCGGCATAGAGACCACGGTGCGCTGGAAACCCCACGCCCGCTGGCGCCTGGAGGCCGATGCCGCCGTGTCGCGTGCGCGCTTTCGCGGGCAGGCGCCCGAGGGCGAAGGCAACTACGTGGACAACGCGGTGGAGCGCGTGTTGGCCCTGGGCGCGGTCTACACCCAGGGCCCGCTGACCGCCTCGCTGCGCCTGCGCTACATGGGCCCGCGCGCGCTGGACACACTCAACTCCGTGCGCTCGCGCGCCAACACGGTGCTCAATGCCGGCGTGCGCTATGCGGTAAGCAAGCAGCTCACGCTGGGCCTGGACGTGTTCAACCTGGCTGGCAAGAAGGGCAACGACATCGAGTACCTCTACGCATCGTGCACGGCCGGCGAAGCGGCGCGCGGCGACTGCACGGGCGGCGGCATCGAGGGCCGCCACGTGCACCCAATGGAGCCACGCAGCGCGCGGCTCAGTGCGCGCTGGGCGTTCTAAAAGGGGCCCGCTTCAGCCTGTTGGCCAATGCCCCATACAACAGGCGGATTGTTGCTGGGTTTCTGATGGTGATGCTGCTGAGCACCGCACTGGCCTGGGCATGGCGTAGAGCACCTGCATGCCGATGCGATAATCACGGCATGCACGCACTGCGCTCCTCGTCACTGCTGGCCCGCCTGATTCTGGCGTGGTTTGTATTGACCATGGGCGCAGCAATCGCATCGCCCATCGTCCATCCGCAAGCCATGGAGCTGGTGTGCACCACCGGCACCAGAGTGAAGCTGGTCGCAGTGACCGGCGATGCCGACGCCGTCCAGCAGGGGCACCATGCCCTGGACTGCGTGATGTGCCTGGGTGCCAGCGCACCGCCTGCGCAGCAGCAAGCCGCCGCATTGCACGACAGCCCCCTGGCACATGTCCTCAAGCCCGCCGTCGCAGCCACCCTGGCCGCCATGGTCGGAGCGCCCTTGCCCGCACGCGGGCCTCCCTCGCGTATTTGAAACCCGCGCATCAACGCGGTTGACGGCTGGCTGCAGCCACCGCACCCGGTGCATTGCACCGCGTCGCCCCTGCACCGCCGCCAGAGACCAGCCCTGGCCTTGAGCACTTTGCGTAGAGCTTTTGCGGGTTGCCGAAAGGCGCCTGCACAGGGCCGTGAACGTGCGCTGGCCCATTTCCGGGGCAAGCCCGCGTGCGCGCCCCGTGCCCGGACGCCTGTGCCACGGCACCAGCCCGCACCCCTTTGTCCGTCGCGCGACCAAAGCGCCAGGCCTGCGCGGAAAGCCTGCTGCAGGTCCTGCATTCCGCGTGAATTTCAACCTCAGGAGATTTCAACCGTGACTCCCATCGCACGTTCCATTCTTGCCGCCGCATCCATGGCGATCCTCGCCAGCGCGGCCAACGCCCAGGTCACCGTCAAGGACGCATGGGTCCGCGCCACCGTGCCCCAGCAACAGGCCACGGGCGCTTTCATGCAGCTCAGTGCCGCCAAGGACAGCAAACTCGTCTCGGCCAGTTCGCCACTCACACCCGTGGTGGAAGTCCACGAGATGGCCATGCAGGACAACGTCATGCGCATGCGCCAGATCCCGGCCGTCGAGTTGCCCGCAGGCAAGGCCGTGGACCTCAAGCCCGGCGGCTACCACGTGATGCTGTTGGACCTCAAGCAGCAGGTCAAGGAAGGCGACACCGTCCCGATCACCCTCGTGTTCGAAGGCAAGGACGGCAAGCGCGAATCCATGGAGATCAAGGCCCCCGTGCGCGCTCTCAATGCCGCAGCCAAGCCTGCAGCCCACGGCGATCACAAGCACTGACCACGCCACGCTTTGCACAAGGGCGCTTCGTCGCCCGACCCTTTTTGCCTGCCAACCCAAGGTGTTTCAGTCCATGGCCAGCACGTCCAAGGCACCTCAATGGTGCTGGCGCAACCCATGGGCCCTTCGCCTGGCAGGCGTTTTTATCTACCCAAATGCCCTTGAATGGCATCTGATCGCTCCATGTCACGCTCTCTGCTTTTCTCCTATTCACTGATCGCCCTGGCGTGCGCCAACCAGGCGCACGCACAGACCGCCAACGCAGAGCAGGACTCAACCCTGACGCTGGGTACCGTCGATATCAAAGCGAGCGCCACGGGCCCGATGCCCGCGCGCAGCGTCTTCAGCTCCGTGGACATCCTGGGCGCCAGCCTGGTCCAGGACCAGCATGTCGACTACAGCTGGGAATTGTTCTCGCGGGCTCCCGGCGTGCAGGTCACCCAGTTCAAGCAAGGCACGGACGCAGGCCGGTTCTCGTTTCGCGGCTTCAATGGCGAAGGGCGGATCAACGCAGTCAAGCTGTTGATCGACGGAATCCCCAGCAATGACAACGCAGGAGGCATGCCCTTCCTGGACGCAGTCTTCCCGCTGGACATCGAGGCGGTCGAGATCGTCCGTGGGACCAATGACCCGCGCCATGGCCTGAACAACATCGCGGGCAATGCCAATGTACTGACGCGCAGTGGCGGCAACGGGGGCCGGGCCTCGCTGACACTCGGCAGCTTCGGCACCAAGGAAGTGCAGATCGCCAAGGGCATCGAGAGCGGGAACTGGAGCCAGAACTACATGCTTGCCTACCGCGATTCGGACGGCTACCGCGAGCATGCCGATGCCAAAAAACTCGCACTGTCCGGCAAATGGTTCTACACCAGCGACGACAGCCGCTGGCGCGCAGGGCTGACCGCGCGCTACTACCGCAACAAGGCCCTGGAGTCGGGCTACCTCACCTATGAGCAGGCGAAGAACGCGCCGCGCAGCTCACCCGCGTATGCATCGGCTGACCGGGGGGAACGGGAGACCGGGCAACTGGGCATCCATCTGGACGGCGAGCTCAGCGACACCTTGTCCTGGTCGAGCAAGGTCTACGCCAATCAGTACGAGAACCAGCGCTGGGTGCGCTTTTCTGCCGCGGGCGTGCAACAGGAGCGCTACAACGACGAGCAGCAGCGCGGCGCCCTCACGACACTGACGTGGCGGCCCAAGGTCGACTGGGCGCATGAATTCACGCTGGAGGGCGGCCTCGACGCACAGTGGCAGGACAACGTCGGGCAACGGTACCGCACCACCGAGCGCGTACGCACCTCCCAGTTTCGCGATTGGGACTTTGACCTGAACACCCAGGGCGCCTACCTGCAGGCCGTTATCCGGCCGGTGCCACAACTCAAGATCGTCCCGGCAATCCGCGTAGACCATGTGGACGGCAATTTCGCAGACCGGCTCGCAGGCACAACAGCTGCGACGCATGACTATGGCCTCATCAAGCAGCCCAAGATCAGCGTGGCCTACGCGTTGAACTCGCAGGCCAGCGTGTACGGCAACTGGGGGCGCAGCTTCCAGATCGGCTCTGGCATCGACGCCTATCGCACACAGGCGCGCAACCTCAAGCCCTCGATCAATGACGGCTGGGAAGCCGGCGTCAAGTTCAGCCCCGCCCCCTGGATCGACGGGCGCGTGGCGTATTGGGAGCAACGCGCCTCGGGTGAAGTCGCCCGCGTGTTGGGCGTTGACGGTCTGCCCGATGCCGGGGGCCTGGGCAACGTGGGCAAGACGCTGCGCAAGGGCTACGACATCCAGCTCAATGCGCGCCCGGCCGCCGGCACCACGGCCTGGATTGCCTACTCCCACCAGGTCGCACGCATCACCGCCCCGGACCCCAGTGCGCCCGCCACCCAGGGCAAGGAGATCGAGAACGTGCCGCACTACCTCGTGTCGGCCGGCGTGGATTACCAGGCCAGCGAACAGCTCAAGCTCTCCGGCTGGATGAATGCGCAGGGCGACTACTACCTGGAGCGCACGAATGCCCTGGGGCGCATCGGTAAATATGCGCTGCTGAACCTGGGCGCTACCTACCGCGTTTCACCCTCGATGGATGTCAACCTGCAGGTGAAGAACATCACCAACCGCAAGTATGTCTACGCCTGGTACGACAGCGGCTCGTCAGGGTACTCGCCGGGCGATGGCCGGGCGTTCTATGCCAGCCTGGGCGTGAAATTCTGATGGCCGCTGCAGCCCCTGCGAGCGCCCCCGTAGCGCGAAGCGCTGCCGCCAGCAGTTGGTACCGCGCAGTCTGGCGCTGGCACTTCTATGCCGGCCTTCTGGTGCTGCCTTTTCTGGTCTGGCTGGCGGTGACCGGAGGGCTGTTCGTCTTCAAGGCACAGATCGATGGCTACTTCCACCATGGGTTGAAGTACGTCGAACCGACAACCGAGCAGCCTGCGCCCGCCAGCGAGCTGGTGGCTGCGGCACTTGCAGCGCACCCCGGTACGCTGCGCAAGTACACGCATGCCGCATCGGCGCACGAGGCGGCGGAGGTGGGCATCACAACCCCCGGGGGTGAACAGCTCTCGGTGTTCGTCAACCCCTACAGCCGCCAGGTGCTGGGCACGCTGCCCGAAGGGGGCAGCGTGGCGTGGACCATCCGCAAGCTGCACAGCCTGAAGTATTTCGGTCCCATTGCACGAGGCGCCATCGAGATCGCAGCGGGCTGGTCCATCCTGCTGGTGCTGACAGGCCTGTATCTTTGGTGGCCGCGCTCGGCCAAGCACTCTGCGCTGGCCGTGCGGGGCAGGCCTGCTCAGCGCGTTTTCTGGCGCGACCTGCACGCGGTGACCGGCGTATTCGTGGGGGTCGCAGTGGTCTTCCTGGCAATCACGGGCATGCCGTGGTCGGTGCTCTGGGGTGCCAAAGTCAACCAGTGGGCCAATGGGCACAACTTCGGCTATCCGGCCGGTGTACGGGTGCAGGTCCCCATGTCGGAGATACGGATCAAAGAGGGTGGCGCAACGCCCTGGTCCCTGGAACACGCCAAGTTGCCCCTGTCTGCCGCACCTGGGCATGAGGAACATGCAGGGCATGATGCTCACCCACGCGCTGACGACCCGCGCCGCATTCCTGGCCCAGATGCAATGCACCCTGCGCTGGACCTGGATGCCGCCGTCGGCCGGTTCCAGCAGTTGGGCATGGCGGCCGGATACACCGTGAACCCGCCCCGAGGTGCGACCGGCGTGTACACGGCATCTGCCTACCCGCACGATCTGTCGCTGCAGCGCGTGGTCCACATCGACCAGTACACCGGCAGGGTCCTTCTGGACATGCGTTACAGCGATTACGGCCCATTGGCCCGGTGGCTTGAGTGGGGCATCAACGTCCACCTGGGCCAGGAGTTCGGGGTGCCCAACCAGGCCGTTCTGCTGATCGCTTGCGCAGGCATCGTGCTGCTGTGCACCAGCGCAGGCGTGATGTGGTGGAAGCGGCGCCCCACAGGTGGCCTCGGCGTTCCGCCGCTGCCTTCGGACCGCCGCACGCTGGGCGGCATTGCTGCGCTGCTGGCCATCGGTGGTGCGTTATTTCCTCTGGTGGGGGCATCGCTGCTGGTGATGCTCACGCTGGATTTCTTCTTACGGGATACCTTCAAATGAATGCAACCATCAAGGCACTGACCTGGTCCGTCGCGGCGGCCACCTCCCACATGGCGCTCGCGCAAAGCCAGGCCCAGCCTGGCAGCACCTTGCCAGCGGTGGTGGTGCGCGAGTCCGCAGTCCCGGAAATCCTGCGTGCGGGCAACCTCGCAACGGGGTCGGCCGCCTCGACCATGGACACGCCTTTCTCGGCGTCCAGCCTGCCGGTGGATGTGCTGCGCGCACAGGGAGCAACCACCTTGCAGGAAGCCCTGCGCAACATCCCCGGCGTTCAGGCCGATTCAGGGTTCAACGGCTCACACACCCAGTTCTTCACCCTGCGCGGCGCCATCATGGACAGTGCCACCGGCTCCAGCCGCATCCTGCGTGATGGGGTACGCCTGTCCAACTACCCGTTTGCGTCCGCCTTCGTCGAATCCATCGATGTGCTGCGCGGCCCGGGCGCTGCGCTCGGCGTGCGCAGCGAACCTGGCGGCACGGTGAACCTTGTGACCAAGCAGCCGCGCCTGGCCAATTTCGGGTCGGCCGGCGCCAGCATCGGCACTTCGGGCGCTCTGGAGTTGTCGGCCGATATCAATCGCGTTCTGTCGCAAGAGCAGGAGCTGGCGGCGCGCCTGGTGCTGACCAAATCAGACAGCAGTGAATGGCGGCATGTGCCCGACAAGCTCGAAGGGTTGAAGCTGGGCATTGCCAAGAGCGACGGCAACCGCTACCACCTGCGGGCAGGCGCCGAGGTCATCAACCAACGCTACCAGCCCGACTACGGCATACCGTCCCTGGGCGACCGGCCTGTGAACGTGCCGCGCGACCGCCAGTTCGGTGAGCCGGGCATGGACTCGACCACCAACACGCGCATCGTCGATCTGCACGGCGATGTGGCCCTGTCCGCCGATACCCGGCTCAACGTGGATCTCACGCACTTGTGGGCAGATTCCACGTCGGTCAAGAGCTTCCTGAACGGCAACCCGCTCGCGGTCACGCCAGCTACGCCGTCTGGAACCTTTGCGCGCGGCGCTGCCGTGGAGCCCGGCACGGACCGCCGGATCGACTCGGCCGCAGTCTCTTTGACGAGCCGGCAAGCGACGGGCGCGGCCAAGCACCAGCTGTTCTTCGGCCTGGACTATTACCGCGAAACGCTCGACCAGCCATCGCTCCTGGTTCCCGCCTCCGCAAGCCCGTCCATCAACGTGTTCAACCCGGTTTTCGGGCAGGTCAACATACCGGCATGGAATAGTCTGGCAGCCGGCGGGCTGACGACACAGAGCCTCCGAAGCGTGGCGGCGTCCGTGCAGGACACGATCAACCTGGGGGCCTGGACCTTCGTGGCCGGGCTGCGCTACACCAGACAAGAGTTTCTCTATGGCGCGGCAGGCACGCGGGCCGTCGAAGAATCCGCGCTCTCGCCCAAGTTGGGCATCTTGCGCAGGCTGTCCGACAGCGACAGCCTCTATGCCAACTGGGCCAAGGGCATGGCGCCCAACCAGGTGTCGTCATCGACCAACCAGTCGCTGCCATCGCGGCGCTCACGGCAACTGGAAGTCGGATGGAAATCACTGTGGCAGGGCGGCCGGCTGACGTCTGACCTGGCCTTGTTCCAGCTGGACCAGAGCCACATGATCTCCGCCGACCAGAGCACACCGCTCAACAACTTCGACTTCACAGTCGATGGCACCGGGCGGTCACGGGGCCTGGAAGCATCCCTGACAGGCGAGGTCAGCCAACGCATGACGGTGCGGGCCGCCTACGCATACACGCGCGCGCAGGTGCTGTCCAACTCCCTGCTGGCCGGCAAGACAGCGCCCAACGTCGCGCCACATGCCCTGAGCCTGTGGGGCGAGTACCAATGGGACATTGCCTCGGATGCCAAGTGGGTGACCGGCGCCGGTGTCTACGTGCAGAGTGCGCGCTACGCCGACCGCGCCAATACGGTCACCTTGCCGGGCTATGCGCGGTTGGACCTCACCCAGACCTGGAAGAAGCCGCTGGGTGGCGGTCAATCGGTGGAAGTGCAACTGGCCGTGCGCAACCTCACCGACAAGGCCTACTACGTCTCCAGCCACCTGCATGTGGCGCGGTGGGTGACGCCGGCACAGGGGCGCAATGTGCAGCTGTCGACCTTGTACCGGTTCTGAGCATCCTTGCGCAACCGGTGCCGCAAGCACCGGCTGCGGGGAAATCGACCGAGTGCGCGGCATGCCCCCCCCGTAATGGACTGTGACGGTCCCCAGAATGCTCAATCCCCCGCCCGCGGCAGCACCACGGTGATCCGCGTCGTGTTGGACTCGTCCGACACATCGAGTTCGATGCTGCCGTGCTGGGCCTGCACCAGCAGCCGCGCGGAGTAGGTGCCCAGGCCCGTGCCATCCGCCTTGCCCGAGGTCACGAACTTGTCGAAGAAGCGGCTGCGGATGGCCGCCGGCACGGCGCCGGTGTTGCTGATGGCGATGCGCAAGGGGTCCTGGTCCTGCAACTGTACCGAGACCCGGGAGTCGGTCGGTGCGGCTTCGCAGGCGTTCTTCAGCAGGTTCTGGAAGACCGAGTAGCACAGCGTGGCATCCGCCAGCGCCAGGGGCGGCTCTGCCCCCACGGCCACGTCCGTGTCCACCGCGATGGACAGCCCCTTCTCGGCAAAGGTCACCCGGTTCATCTCGGCAATGCGGCGCAGCAACTCGCCGATGCGCACCGGCTGCGCGCGCAGCACGAAGCGGCCCGATTCGATCTTGTACAGCTCGGACGACAGGTTGATCATGTTGAGCACCTGCATCACGCTCTCTTCCATCAGGCGCAGTTGCTCGACCTGGCGGCGCCCGACCGAGTCGTCCTCGATCAGCGCCTGCACCAGGCCCAGGGCGCCGGCCAGCGGCGCCTTGATGTCGTGCCGCGTGATGCGCTCGACATCCTCGCGCAGCTGGGCGGTCTCTACCATGCCGTCGAACTCGGCCTGCAGGTCCTTGCGCAGCTGCACATAGCGCATGAAATTGCGCACGCGCGGCTTGAGCGTCTCGGGGTCGATGGGCTTGGTGATGAAGTCCACGGCCCCCAGGTCCAGTCCCCGGATGCGCGCGTCGGCCGAGGCCATGGCGGTGACGAAGATGATGGGAATGGTCTCGGACGTGGGGTGCTCGCGCATCAGCCGGGCGACCTCGAAGCCGTCCATGCCGGGCATCATGATGTCCAGCAGCACCAGGTCGGGCGGGTCGTTGGAGGTCAGGACCTCCATCGCCTTGGCGCCGGTCTGCGCCAGCCGCACCCGGTACTCGCCCTTGAACAGCTGGGACAGCAGCAGCAGGTTGTCGGGCGTGTCGTCCACGATCAGTATCGTGGGGCGGGGTGCCTCCTGCGGCTCGGCCGGTGGCGCAGCGGCAGAGCCCTGTGCAGGCAAGGCTTGCGCGGGCAGCTCCTCGCCCGTGAAGTTGCCAGGGCCGCGCGGCTTCCACTGCAAGGCCTTTTCCAGGCGCTGCGCCAGCTGCTTGGGCGAGTAGGGCTTGAGCAGCATGGAGGTGACCCCGAGCGCGATGGCCTCCTCCACGCGCTTGCGCTCCGCCTCGGCGGTGATCAGCACGAAGGGGACCGCAAACAGCTTTTCGTCCGCGCGCATGGCCTGCAGCAGCTCCACGCCCGTCATCACGGGCATATTCCAGTCCGACAGCACCACGTCGAAGTGCTGGCCCTTGAGCAGGCGCAGGGCCTCGGCCCCGTTGCGCGCCGATTCGATGCGCTCCACCCCCATCTGCCGCAGCTGGTTGATGGTGACCTTGCGCATGGCCTCGAAATCGTCCACCACCAGGCAGCGCGCGCCCTGGCCGATGGTCGACGCATTGGAAACCGTGAAATGGCTCATGGTGCCTGCACCTCTTCAACGTGCCGGGCAGGGCCGGCAGCAGCCCCTGCGGCGTCTTCACCCACGAAGCGCTGAATGCCCACGGCCACGATGGGCTCCATGTCCACCAGCAACAGGCGGTGCTCCGGTCTGAACGCCTCGGTCAGGGCCAGCTCGATGATGGCCGTGACGCGCCCTGCATGCTTGATGGGCAGCAGGTAGATCGCGGCGGGAGTGCAGTGCCCCAGGCCCGACTGGATGCGCAGGTAGTCCGCCCCCGGCGCGTCGATGAGCACGGGCTCGCCCGTGGCGGCGCAGCGCTCGACCATGCCGGCCGTCGTCGGCCATTCCGACAGGGTCTGCTCTGCGGTAGACCCCGATCCCGCATAGTGGGCCAGCGCCCGAGCGCCGAGGTCTTCGTCCACCAGCACCATCAGCGCCTGCCCCATGGGCAGTTGCCGCGCCAGTTCGCGCAGCACGATGCGGGCAAAGGCCGCCAGCGTGTCCACCTGCTGCAGCGCGAGCAACAGGTCGGACACGGCGCGCCGCCGGTTGGCGTCGCAGGTCAACTGGGCGTGGCTCTGCTGCAGGGCCTTGAGCGTCACCTGGTGCCGGCCCGCCTCGCGCCGCAGCCGCGTGGCCCAGAACAGCATGGCCAGCAACACCCCGGCCAGGGCGGCGCCGACGGGGATGCCCCAGACCAGCCAGGCCCGGTGCCACTTCCCGCTGTTATCGAAAGAGGCAGAGAAGAGCTGGTACTCCATCAGCGACACGCCGTACCTGCGGCGCCACGAGACATCCAGGTTCGACCCTACGCGCCGGCTGTCATCGAAATAGCGCTGCAGCGCCCGCTCCAGGTCGGCGGCGGCGAAGGCAATGCCCCAACCCGCCGCAGTGGCCTCGCCCACCGCAAACAGCACGTCCAGGTTGTCGAGATCGTTGCGCACCCAGTGGAAGGCCGATTCGGCGGCGATCACGGTGAAGTCCGCCCGGCGCTGCGCCACCGCCCGCATGGACTGATCGGTGGGGGCTGTCTCGATGACAACGGGCGCGCTGTCCCCCAAGCCCGCGTTGAATCCCTGCAGCCACCCTTCATAGGCCGTCCCGGCCTGGACCGATGCCTTGCGCCCGGCAAGATCGGCCTCGGTGCGCAGCACGGAACGCATCTCGGGCCGTGCCACGACGACATTGCGCGTGGCAAAGTACGGCACCAGGGTCATCTTGGTCTTGCGCCAGTCGGTGATGTGCAGGTCGTTGGGGTACAGGTCACATTTGCCGGTGGCCAGCAGCGCGGCTTCGTAGCGCTCGCCCTGCACGGTCACGCCCTGTGCGTTGTGGAACTGCTGGTCCCACCGGGCAAGCGTCACCGTGCGGGCCTCAACGCCCAGGTAGCGGGCAAAATCTTCGCCATCCACCCGGTAGTTGTCGGCGCTGGAGCCTGCCACGCAGATGCGCAGCTCGCCGCTGCGCTCGATCTCCTGCAGCGTGCGGCCCAAGGCGCTGCCCGCGGCCAGTGTGAAGGCCAGAAGGCAGGCAAGGGATCGCATGCGCGCTTCCACTGCCCCGCCTCAGCCGGGGTGCGCAGGGGCCAAGGCCCCCAGCGCCTCCAGGGCACGATCGAAATCGATGCGCTCGATGGCACGGTTCACCACGGACAAAGACTGGGCAAGCGGGTCGCCATCCGCAGCCAGCCGTGCCACGAGGGCCTCCAGCACGTCGCCTGCATCCGCATCGCTGTCCCCCAGCAGCTTGCGCAGGCGCCCCAGCAAGGCCTCGGCCTCGGCGGAGCGCGCCACGGCAACGGCAGGTGCCGGCACGGCCTGCGCGGAAACGGCCCGGGCATCAAGGCCGGACGTCTGCAGCGCCTCGATCAGCGGGCGCAGCAGCACCCCCAGCTCGGCCAACAGCCCCACGGCCACCGGCGCACGGGCCTCGTGGGCGCCTTCCGCCTCCAGCGCCCCTGCGGCCGATGCGAGTTGCCTGGCACCGATGGTGCCCGCCGCGCCCTTGAGGGTGTGGGCCAGCCGCGTGGTGAGCGGCCAGTCGCCTTGCTGCACGGAATCGGCAACGGCCTGCTCGAAGCCCGTGTACTCTTCGAGGAACATGCCCAGCAGGCGCCGGTAGAGCCGCCGGTCGTTCTGAACGGTGCGCAGGCCTACGGCCTGGTCCACTCCGGGCAACTGCGGCAGGCCCGGGTCAGCCGCCTTGACGCCATGGCCGGGAACCTGGCCGTGTATCGCAATGGCAGAAGCCGCAGCGGCGGGCGCGGCAGGCTTGATCCAGCGCGCCATGCAGGCAAACATCTCCTCCACCCGCAGGGGCTTGGGGATGTGGTCCACCATGCCGGCCTCGATCACCTTCTCCCGGTCACCGGCCATGGCGTTGGCCGTCATGGCGATGATGGGCAGGTCGGCAAACTGCGGCAGCGAGCGCAGGTGGCGGGTGGCCGTGTAGCCGTCCATCACCGGCATCTGGCAATCCATGAGCACGCCGTCGAAGCGGGGGTCCGCAGCGAGCAGGTCCAGCGCCTCCTGGCCGTTGTTGGCCAGCACCACCTCCATGCCGGCCTGGCGCAACAGCTCCATGGCCAGCTCCTGGTTCAGTGCATTGTCTTCGACCAGCAGCACGCGCGCGCCCTTGAGCTGCTGCAGGTGCTCGGTCTGGCCCTGGGCACGGGTCGCCACCCGGTCGGACACCACGCGGCCGCGGCCCAGCGCCTCGCCCACGGCCTCCAGCAGGGTCGAGGCCGTGACCGGCTTGGTGAGCACCGCGTTCACCCGGGCGCCCCGGCTGTGCACGGCGTTCATGGCCTCTTCGCGGCCGAAGGCGGTCACCATGATCACCGCCGGGGCGGCGCCCCCCTTGAGCGCCTGCATCCGGCGCACGGTCTCGGCGCCATCCATGCGGGGCATCTTCCAGTCCATCAGCACCAGGTCGTAGGCCAGCGAGCGGCTGTCGGCGCTCTCCACCATGCGCAACCCTTCGTCGCCATCGCGGGCCATGTCCACCTCCAGGCCGAAACGGCGCGCCATGGTCGACAGGATCTCCCGAGCCGCGGCGTTGTCATCGACCACCAGGACGCGCAGGCCCAGCAGTTCATTGGCATCGAACATGCGCCGGGGCATGGGCTGTGCCTGCAGCCCGAACCGCACGTGGAAGTGGAAGGTCGAGCCATGCCCTTCGGTGCTCTCCACCCAGATGCGCCCCTGCATCATCTCCACCAGGGTCTTTGAGATCGCCAGGCCCAGGCCCGTGCCCCCATAGCGGCGAGTGGTGGAGCTGTCGGCCTGGCTGAACGACTGGAACAGCCGGGCGCACTGCTCGGGCGTCATGCCAATGCCCGAGTCCTTGACCCAGAAGTGCAGCTCGACCCCACCGCCTGGCTCGCCCTGCTGGCCGGCCACCTCGATCCCCAGCACGATCTCTCCCTGCTCCGCAAACTTCACGGCGTTGCTGCCCAGGTTGGCCAGGATCTGGCCCAGGCGCAGCGGGTCGCCGACCAGCGCGGTGGGCACGTCGTCCGCGGTGCTGAACAGCAGCTCCAGCCCCTTGTCCTCGGCCTTCATGCCGATCAGGTTGGCCACGTGGTCCAGCACATCCTCCAGGCGGAAGTCGACCTGCTCCATGGACATCTTGCCGGCTTCGATCTTCGAGAAATCGAGGATGTCGTTGATGATGCCCAGCAGGCTCTCAGCCGCGCGGTTGACCTTCTCGATGTAGTTGCGCTGCTTGTTGTCCAGCGCCGTTTGCAGGGCCAGGTGCGACATGCCGATGATGGCGTTCATCGGCGTGCGGATCTCATGGCTCATGTTGGCCAGGAACTCGCTCTTGGCCCGGGTGGCCTCTTCCGCCATCTCCTTGGCCCGCCGGATATCCTCCTCCGACTTCTTGCGGTCCGTCACGTCGAAGGCAATGCTGCACAGGCCCGATATCTCGTCCCCCTGGCGCATCGGCACCTTGGTGACCTGGAAGTGGCGCTCCTGATCGCCCTGGCCCGCTACTTCCTCCGTCACCAACAGTTGGCCTGCCTCCAGTGCCTGCAGGTCCATGGCGTGGTAGGACTGGCCGCGCCCCGGCGGGTGCACCTCGATGGCCGAGTGCCCCAGCACCTGCGCCCGCGCGAGGCCGGTGGCACGCTCCCAGTCGGAGTTCACGTAGGTGTAGGCGCCCTGCACATCCTTGACGTAGATGGCGGAGTTGATGTTCTCCAGCACGGCCTCCATGAACTGGCGGCTGCGCTGCACTTCCTGCTCGGCCTCCTTGCGCCCGGTCACGTCCAGCAGCATCCACACCGTGCCCTTGCCCAGGTCGCCCGGGTCAATGGCCGCGCCGCTGAGCTGGCACCAGAAACGCGTGCCATCGGCCCGCGCCAGTTCCTCCTCGCGGTGGTGCTTTTCGCCGCGCGACAGCTGCTCGTAGATTTCGCTGAGTCCCTGGTTGAAGGCTTCGTCGGTCGCATACCACGCACGGGGCGACTGGCCCAGCTGTTCGGTGCCAAACAGGGCGTCGAGCTGGCTGTTGCCGCGCACGACCACGCGGTCCCTGATGAAGGCGATGCCCAGTGTGGTGGCCTCGAACATGGCGGTCTGCTCGGCGTTGGCCAGGCGCATGGCCTCCTGGGACTTCTTGTGCTCGGTGATGTCGGTGGCGATGCCGCAGATTCCGTAGATTTCACCCGCCTCGTTGACCAGCGGCGTCTTCGTGGTCATGAACGAGCGCTGCTCCGAGCCATCGGCCGTGGGGATGATCTCCTCGTAGGTGATGGACTCGCCCTGCTCCAGCACCCGACTCTCCACCTCGACGATCTTGTCCGCCATTTCCTTGGGCCACAGCTCGTGCGCGCTTTTGCCCACTACCTCATTCTCACTGACGCCCACGTATTTCGAGTAGGTGGCGTTCAGCAGCTGGTAGCGGCCTTCGCGGTCCTTGAGGGTGATGATGGAGCCGATGCCGTCCACCAGGGTGCGGATCTGGCGCTGGCTGTTGCGCACTTCCTGCTCCACCCGGTTGCGATCGGTCACGTCGCGCACCGAGGCGCACACGCAGACGCCATGCCCGCCGATGGCGGGCAGGCGCGACAGGCCGACCTCCACCGGAAACTCGCTGCCATCCTTGCGCACGCCTTTCAGGCTGGCATTGTTGCCCCCCATGTTGCGCGGCAGCCCGACCGCCAGGAAGCCCTCGCGCAGGCCCGGGTGCCTTCCGCGGATGGCGTGCGGCACCAGTATTTCCATGGGCTGGCCCACCAGCTCGTGCTCGGCATAGCCGAACAGATCGAGCATGCGCGGGTTGACCATGATCACCGTGCCGTGCTCGTCGGTGACCATCAGGCCATCGGGGGCGGATTCGATAATGCCGTGGTACCAGGCCTCGGTGGCGGCGATGGAATCCTTTTGCGCCGCCAGCTCCTGGGCCTGCTGCTCCAGGGTCTGCGCCTGGGCCTGGGTTTCCTCCAGCAACCGGTGCGTGGCCACGTTGCGCTCCAGGATCTCCAGGTTGGCGGCCAGCGCGGGCATCAGCGCGTCCAGCAGGGCCTGGCGCGCAGGCGTCAGGTCCTCAAAGCTGGCAATCTCCAGAACGCCCAGCAAGTCGTCGCCGCGCTGGATCGGCAGCACGCAGATGCACCGGGGCGCTGCATCGCCCAGCGCCGAGCCAATGCGCACGTAGTCGGCAGGCGGCTCCCTGAGCGTGATGGCGCTGCGCTCCAGCGCGCACTGCCCCACCAGGCCCTGGCCCAGCTGGATGTATTGCTCCAGCGACTTGCGTTCGCGGTGGGCAAAGCCGGTCAGGAGGCGCAGGCGGCGCTGGTTCTTCTCGTAGATGTAGAGCACCCCGTGCCCCACATTCAGCAAGGGGGCGGACAGGGCAAAAAAGCGCTGCGCCAGCTCCACGAAGGAGCGGGTCGATTGCAGCTCGACCGAGACGGAGGCGGTGTGGGTCTTCACCCAGCGCTGCATCTCCAGCTCGCGGGCCCCCTGCTGCAGCACGGCCACGGCGCGCGCCAAGGCGCCCAGATCGTTGAGGTATGAGGTATGGGGTACCTCCTGCTGCAGGTCCCCTCCGGCAATGCGCTCCACCGCCGTGCGCAGCTCGAAGGCCGGCACACGGATGGACCGGGCGATCAGCCACGCAAAAAGCACGCTGAACAGCGCCCCTGCGGCCAGCAGCAGGCCGCCATGCATCCGCGTCTGCTGTGCCAGCTCCTGCACCGACCTGAGTGTGGAGCGGGCTCCATCCTCCTTTGTGGCGGCCACGGCTTCCATCGCCTGCGCCACGGTGTCGCCCACCACCCCGAACTCGCGGCTCGCCGCCTGCCTTCGCGCCTCTTCCAGTTGCCCTTGCCTGGCCAGCTCCAGCAACTGCTCGACGTTCTTGCGGTACACCGCATAGTTCTGCTCGAAGGTCAGCAGGTTGCGCGTGTTGTCTTCGCGGATGATGCGCCCGCGCAATTGGCCGAGCTCGCGCACGATGTCCTGGTGCGACTGGTCCAGCTTCTCAAGGGCCTGCGCCCTGTCGGCGGCCTCGGTGGTGAGCAGGAAGTTGCGCATGTGCCGCCCCATGCTGGCATAGTGGAACTGGATTGCACGGGCGTTGGAGATGCCCTGCAGGTCCTTTTCATACATGGCCTGGATGTCGTCATTGACGCGGCCCACCGTCTGCATACCCTGCACGCTGAGCACGGCGGCCATGACAAGGACGACGAAGAAGGCAAACGCCAGCTTCGCGGTGAGCGAAGACCGGTGGTAGTGCTGTACCAGTGCATTCATGAAAAGCCTTCCTCAGTGTCCCGGGACGCAGCCTGGCCAGTTGGCCGGCCGCCGGGGGCTGTCACGGGTGGCGCATGGACCGGGCCATGCTCAGGGCGTGGGCGGGCTGGCCGGGGTGGTCGCCAGCTCCAGGTGCCGGGCCTTATCGGCCATGTCCGCATCGCTGTCGGCAAACTTCTGCGCAATGCGCTGGAACTCGTCGAGCATGCCGAGGAAGGCGTCCAGGATGTCCGGGTCGAAATGCGATCCCCGGCCCTCGCGCATGATGTCCACGGCCTTGGCGTGCGGCATGCCTTCCTTGTAGACACGGCGGCTGATCAGTGCATCGTAAACGTCGGCCACGGCCATGATGCGCGCCGACAGCGGAATCGCCTCGCCCGCCAGCCCTTGCGGATAGCCGCTGCCGTCCCACTTCTCCTGGTGGCCGTAGGCGATCTCCTTGGCGTACTGCAAAAACTCCACCGGCATGCCCAACTGGTCCTCGGCGTGCTGTATCGCGTCACGGCCCAGGGTCGTGTGGGTCTTCATCACCTCGAACTCGTGCGGCTCGAAGCGCCCGGGCTTGAGCAGGATGCGGTCCGGGATGCCGACCTTGCCGATGTCGTGCAGGGGCGCCGACTTGTAGAGCATGTCGATCACATGGTCGCTCAGCGCAGCACTGAAGCGGGGGTGGCCTTTCAGCGCCGTGGCCAGCGCCCGCACGTAGTGCTGCGTGCGGCGAATGTGGTTGCCGGTCTCGTTGTCGCGCGTCTCGGCCAGGGAGGCCATGGCCAGGATGGTGACGTCCTGGATGGCCGCCAGTTCGCGCGTGCGTTTTTGCACCTCGGTCTGCAAGAACTGGTTCTGGTCGCGCAGGAAGTCGGCGCCGGCCTTGGCCTGCAGTTGGGTGGCCACGCGCGCCAGCACGATGGGGGGGTTGATGGGCTTGGTGATGAAGTCGGCCGCGCCCAGCGCCAGCCCCACTTTCTCGTCCTCGGTCCCCGTCATGGCGGTCAGGAAGATGATGGGGATATGCCGCGTGGCGGGCTCCGCCTTGAGCTGGCGGCACACCTCGTGGCCCGACATGCCGGGCATCATCACGTCCAGCAGGATCAGGTCGGGTGGGGGCGTGCTGCGCGCGATCTGCAAGGCCTTCTCGCCCGAGCCTGCCAGCTTCACGCGGTACTGGTCCTTGAGCAGGCCGGACAGTACCCACAGATTATCGGAAGAGTCATCGACGGCAAGTATCAATGGACGCAAAGCGTCTTCCGATGTGTCTGGCATCAGCCGCTCCCTGGTGTTATAGGCACTCCACTGACACCACTATCTCTTACCCGTGCCCGTTTGACAAGCTTCGCTTGTCCATCCGCGCGGCATGCGTCGCACCACACGGCACACCAACGGTGTCGCCATGCTTCGTACGCCTTAGGCCGTATTCAGCAGCGCGCGCCCGTTCCCCATACTCCGCAATACAGACACGCCGGCACCTGGGCGTAGCGCCAGCCATTCCAGCGCACCCGCACTGCCCAACGAACTCCCCCATGCTCATCGCCCAGCTTTCAGACCCCCATGTGCGCGAAGCCGGCGTGCTCTACCAGGGCGTGGTGGATTCGAACCGCATGTTCGCCCAGGCCCTGGCGCACCTCACCACGCTGGACCGCCGGCCCGACCTGATCGTGCTGACCGGCGACCTGGTGGACCATGGCCGGCCTGCGGAGTACCAGGAAGTGCGGCGTCTGCTGGCTGCGACCACCATTCCCTGGCTGGCGATAGCCGGCAACCACGACGAGCGAGAGGCCTTCCGCACCGCGTTCCACGACCAGGCGTACCTGCCCCGCGCAGGCGCGCTGCATTTCTGCGTGGACGACCACCCGGTACGCATCGTCGCCGTGGACTCGTGCATCCCCGGGCGGCAGCATGGCCGGGTGGATGCGGCGGCGCTGGCCTGGCTCGACGCCATCCTGTCGGAAGCACGCGACAAGCCCACCTTGCTGATGCTGCACCACCCGCCCTTCATGAGCGGCATCCCTTACATGGAAGAATACCGCTGCATGGACGCCGACGGCCTTGAAGCGGTGGTGCGCGCCCACCCGCAGGTGGAGCGCGTGCTGTGCGGCCATGTGCACCGCAGCATGCTGCGGCGCTGGGCGGGTACGGTGGTGTGCACCGCGCCCAGCACCACCACCGAGATCTGCCTACAGCTGCGCCCGGATGCGGCACCTGCCTCGGTCGTCGGCCCTGCGGGCTGCCTGCTGCACCTGTGGGACCCGGTGCACGGCATGGTCAGCCACCTGAGCCACATCGGGCGCTTTGAGGGGCCCTACCCGTTTGCGTAGCCCCCTGGGCGCGCCAGGCCTCCAGCCTGCGAGCCAAGCAAACGGCTGCGGGCACTGAAGCCGAAGCCCTTCGGAGCACAGGGCATGCACCGGTGGCCTTGTCGCCCAGAGAGCGCGCCATGCCCTGGGCAAAGCACTGCCGGCTTCGGCGCACACCCCACACCCCACACCCCACACCCCACACCCCACCTTCGGCCATGCAGGGAGCTCTGCAGCAGACTATCCGCCTGATGGACACTTATCCAAAAATTTGACACAGATCAAATCATCCATAAAATGGACACAAGTCTCATCAGACGAACAATCTATTCCAACCCACCGACCCCCACGGAGACGACTGTGAACAAGGAAATGTCTGAAACGCTCACCCGCGTAGGCCCCGGTACGCGCATGGGCAACCTGATGCGCCGCTACTGGGTGCCTGCTCTGGCGTGCGCCGAAATACCCGAGCCCGATGGCCCGCAGGTGCGCGTGCAACTGCTGGGCGAAAAGCTGCTCGCCTTTCGCAACACCGACGGCCAGGCCTGCCTGATCGGCGAGTTCTGCTCGCACCGGGGCGTGTCGCTCTACTTCGGGCGCAACGAAGAGAACGGCATCCGCTGCGCCTACCACGGCGTCAAGTTCGACGGCAAGGGCCAGTGCGTGGACGTGCCCTCCTCGCCCCAGGCCTGCTCGCGCATGCACATCAAGGGCTACCCCTGTGTGGAGCGTGGCGGCATCGTCTGGGCCTACATGGGCCCGGCCGACCAGCAGCCCGCGCCGCCCGAGCTGGAGTGGTGCACCCTGCCGCCCGAGCATGTGTTCGTCTCCAAGCGCCTGCAGTACAGCAACTGGCTGCAGGCCATGGAAGGCGGCATCGACACGGCCCACGTCTCGTACGTGCACCGCTTCGAGGTGGACACCGACCCCATGCATCAGGGCGTGAAGGCGCTCGACTACATCAAGGCCGACGGCAACGTGAAGTTCGAGATCGAGCAGACCCCCTTCGGGCTGAGCCTGTTCGGGCGGCGCAACGGCGAGGCCGATTCGTACTACTGGCGCATCACGCAGTACCTGTTCCCGTGGTTCACGCTGATCGCGCCGTTCGGCGAGCACGCGCTGGGCGGCCATGTGTGGGTGCCCATCGACGACCACAGCTGCTGGGCCTGGAGCATCAACTGGCAGCCTGCCCACCCGCTCACCGCCGAGGAGCGCACTGCGATGGAGGAAGGCAAGGGCATCCACGTCGAGTACGAGGCGCCGGGCAGCTTCGTCCCCAAGGCCAACCGCGACAACGACTACGGCATGGACCGCGTGGCCCAGCGCGAGGACCGCTCCTACAGCGGCATCTTCGGATTCTCGGCGCAGGACTACTCGCTGCAGGAGAGCATGGGTTCCATCCAGGACCACGAGGCCGAGAAGCTGCTGCCCACCGACAAGGCCATCGTCATGGCCCGGCGCATGCTGCACGAGGCGGCCCTGGGCCTGGAGCAGGGCCAGACGCCCCCAGCCCTGGATGCCCGCGAACAACACGTGCGCCCTGCCGGCGTGCTGCTGCCCAAGGACCAGGACCCCGTGGCCTGGGCGCGCGAGGAACTGGCCGACGCCACGAAGAAGCCGGTCTTCAGCCTCTGACCCAAGCGCCCCAGCGGGGCGCCCGCACGATAGACAACAACGGAGACAGCGATGCAAAACCCCATGAAACTCGCCGCCACCCTGGCGCTACTGGCCTGCGCGGCCCCTTCTGCCTGGGCCCAGGCCGCCGCAGCCACCGACTGGCGCCCGACCAAGCCGGTGCGCATCGTCGTGCCCATCACCGGCAGCACCAACGACGTGCTGGCGCGCATGATTGCGCCCAAGCTGCAGGAGGCGATGGGCCAGCCCTTCTTCGTCGAGAACAAGCCGGGTGCGGGCGGCAACATCGGCGCCGCCGAAGTGAGCCGTGCGGCCCCGGACGGCCACACCCTGCTGATCGGCTACAACGGGCCGCTGGCCATCAATGTCACGCTGTTCGACAAGATGCCCTACGACCCGCAGAAGGACCTGGCGCCCATCACGCTGGCCGTGAAGTCGCCGCAGTATCTGGTGGTGAACCCGGACACCGGCATCACCGACGTGCGGGACTTCATCGCCAAGGCCAAGGCCGACCCGAAGAAGTACGCCTACGGCTCGGTCGCCATGGGCAGCGCCTCGCACCTGACCATGGAGATGATGAAGTCAGCCGCTGGCTTCCAGATGACGCACGTGCCCTACCGCGGCGCAGGCCCGGCCATCACGGACCTGATCGCGGGCAATATCCAGGCCGGCTTCTTCGTGCCGGGCAATGTGCAGGGTTTCGTCAAGGAGGGGCGCCTGAAGCTGCTGGCTTCCACCGGTCCCAAGCGCTTTCCGAGCACGCCGGACATCCCCACCCTGGCCGAGTCGGGCCTGAAGGATTTCGAGGCCACGTCGTGGATCGGCCTGCTCGCGCCGGCCAACACGCCGCCGGCCATCGTCAACAGCTACCACCAGGCGATGGTGCGCATACTGAACTCGCCCGATATCACCAAGCGCCTGCAGGAGATGGAGTTCGAGGTCGTCGCCAGCACGCCCAAACAGTTCAGCGACTGGATCGCCACCGAGATCACGCGCTGGGGCAAGGTCATCAAAGCCACTGGCGCGAAGGCAGATTAAGACGATGCGCAACGAACTCCGACTCGCAGGGCGCACCGCCCTGATCACCGGTGCGGGCGCGGGCATCGGCGCCGCAGCCGCCCATCTCTTTTGCCGCGAAGGCGCCGCCGTGCTGCTGGTGGACGCCAACGGCGAGGCGCTCGAACGCACACGAACGGCCATCGAAGAGGCCCTGCCCGGCGCACGCCTGGCCTGCGCCACGGCCGACGTGGCCGACGAGGCCGCCGCCCTGGCCGCCGTGCAGCAGTGCGCCACTCTGTGGGGGGGCCTCGACATCCTGGTGAACAACGCGGCCATGCGCAACTACAGCGCGGCAGCGGACGCCACGGCCGCCGAATGGCATGCCATGGTGGGCGTGAACCTGGTGGGCATGTCCAACTACTGCCGCGCGGCCCTGCCGGCGCTGCGCACGGCGGGCACAGGCAGCATCGTCAACGTGTCATCGTGCTACGCCGTCACCGGGCGCAAGGGCATGGCGCTGTACGACGCGACCAAGGCCGCCCAGCTGGCGTACACGCGCAGCCTGGCCTTCGAGGAAGCCCCGCACGGCGTGCGCGCCAACGCGGTGTGCCCCGGCTCCACGCTGACCGACTTCCACGTCGGCCGCGCGCAGGGGGCGGGCAAGAGCGTCGAGCAGCTCAAGGTGGAGCGCAAGGACACCTCGCTGATCGGCCGCTGGGCATCGCCCGAAGAGATCGCCTGGCCCATCCTCTGGCTCGCATCCGGCGAAGCCTCGTTCATCACCGGCACCACGCTGATGGTGGACGGTGGCCTGCACATCATGTGAGAGCGCCATGTCCTCCAGCTCCCTTCAGGCATTCGTTCAGCAGCTGCGGTACGAGGCGGCGGGCACCGTCAGCGTGGAGCTGCGCCCGCTGGCGCCGGCCACGGCCTTCGCGCAGGCGGTCGAAGCCGGTGCCCACATCGACCTGCACCTGGCCGATGGCCTCACGCGCAGCTACTCGCTGACCAACCCCGGCGAAAGCCACCGCTACGTGGTGGCCGTGGCGCTGGACAAGGCCAGCCGCGGGGGCTCGCGCTTCGTGCACGAATCCCTGCGCGTGGGCCGACAGATCGCCATCGGCGGGCCGCGCAACCACTTCGCGCTCGACGAAGCCGCGCCCTACAGCGTGCTAGTGGCCGGCGGGATCGGCATCACGCCCATCTACGCCATGCTGCAGCGGCTGGCAGCGCTCGGGCGCCCGGCCCACCTCATCTACTGCGCGGGCAGCCGCCAGAGCGCGGCCTTCGTGGCCGAGATCGAGTCGCTCGCCTCCGCCTCCCAAGGCCGGCTCACGGTGGACTGGCATTTCAAGGACGAGCGCGGCACGCGCGCCGACCTGCCCCACCTGCTGGCCGGCCACCCCGCAGGCACGCACTTCTACTGCTGCGGCCCCTTGCCCCTGCTGGATGCCTATGAGCAGGCCTGCGAACAGCTGGGCCTGGCCCATGTGCACCTGGAGCGCTTTGCCGCCGCGCCGCTGGCCGCGCCCCAGACGCCCCAGGACGGCTATGCCGTGGAGCTGCGCAAGTCCGGCAAGACCGTGCACGTGGCGCCCGGCATCGCGCTGCTGGACGCACTGATCGACGCTGGCATGAACCCCGAGTACAGCTGCCGCGAGGGGGTGTGCGGCGCCTGCGAGGTCAAGGTCATCTCGGGCGATGTGGACCACCGCGACCTGATCCTGAGCAAACAGGAGCAGGCGGCCAATCGGTCGATGATGGTCTGCGTCTCGGGCTGCAAGTCGGGAGTCCTCGTGCTCGATTGCTGAACACCGCCACCCATGCAAACGCCGGCCGTTGCGCAATGCAACGGCCGGCGTTCCTTGTTGGCAAGCGTCAAACCAGCAGTTCTGGCTGCTCGGCAATCACCTTGTCCATCAGCGGCTGCATGGCGAACCAACCCGCACGGTGCGAGCCGAGCTGGCGCGCCGTGGCGGCGGCCGTGGCCGCGTCGATCTCGATGGGCGAACCCACCGCGCAGGCCAGCAGGTACTGCTCGAAGGCGCGCTCCATGCGCAAAAACCAGAAGACCGCCTCGTCCACCGAATGGCCCACGGTGAAGTGCGCGTGGTTGCGGCAGATCACGGCCTTGCCCTGGCCCAGGCTCTGGGCGATGAGGTCGCCTTCGGACAGCTCGCTGGCAATGCCGCCATAGGCCTGCATGACGGCATGGTCGCCGTAGAACGCGCAGGCCTCCTGCGTGATGGGCGGCAGCGGCCGACCCAGCGAGGCAAAGGCCGTACCGTAGCGCGAATGCGAGTGCGCTGCCGCCACCACATCGGGCCGCGCGCGGTGGATGCGCGAGTGGATGGAGAACGCCGCCGCATTCACCGGGTGCTGGCCCTGCACGATGCGCCCGTCGTGGTCGATGAGCACCAGGTCGGACACCGTGATGCGGCTGAAGTGCATGCCCAGCGGGTTGACCCAGAAGTGGTCCGTGAGAATGGGGTCGCGCGCGCTGATGTGGCCCGCGATACCGGCGTCGAAGCCATGCATCGCGAAGATGCGAAAGCCTGCAGCCAGGCGCTGCTTCAAGTGCAGGCGCTCGTCCTCCGGGCTGGCGAACACCGGTGGGGTGGGCCAGTTCAGGCCCGTGCTGGTGACCTGCAGCAGCACCTCGGGGGTGGATTGTTGGGTGGTTGCGGGCATCGCGTCGCCTTTCAATCGGCCTTCACGCCGCTGCGCCGGGCGGCCTCTTTCCAGCGCACGATCTCGCTGTCGATCTGATCGGAGAACTGGGCCGGGCTGCTGGAAGCAACGGGCGTCACCCCCAGGGCCTCCAGCCGCTGCCTGGCCTCCGGCGTGGCCGCGATGCGCTCCACCTCCGCATGCAGGCGCTTGACGATCTCGGGCGGCGTGTTGGCCGGCGCGAACAGGCCACTCCAGAGCGTGATGGTGGCGTCGATGCCCAGTTCCTTCATCGTCGGCACGTCGGGGTACTGCTTCATGCGCTCGGCGGAGGTCACCGCCAGGGGCTTGGCCTTGCCGCTGTTGATGCCCGTGGCCGCCGGGCCTGCGTCGATGATGGTCATGGACACCGTCTTGGACATCACCGCCGTCACCGACTCCATGCTGCCCTTGTAGCCGATGTGCGAGAACTTCGCGCCCGTGGCCTCGTTGAACAGCTCGGTGATCAGCTGGAACGATGCCGCACTGGCCCCGTAGTTGGAGCGCTCGGGGTGGCGGATGGAGGCCTCCACCAGCTCCTTGACGTTGCGCGCCGGGTCGTCCTTGTTGGCGATCAGCACCAGCGGGAAGGTGCCGGTAAGCGAGATGGGCGCGAAGTCCGTGGGCTTGTAGGGCAGCTTCGAATACAGCGCGTGGTTGAACACCATGGGGCCGCTGGCGCCCATGAGCAGGGTGTAGCCATCGGGCTTGGCGCGCGCCACGGCCTGGGCACCGATGATGGAGGCGACCCCGGCGCGGTTCTCCACGATGACCGTCTGCTTGAGCACAGGCTGCAGCTTTTCGGCCAGGAAGCGCGCGATCACGTCGTTGGCGCCCCCGGGCGCATAGCCCACGATGATGGTGATGGGCTTGTCGGGCCACTGCGCCGCGGTGGCGCCCATGGAGGCGCCCATGGAAGTGGCCAGGCAGGTGAGTGCCAGGAGGGTCTTGGTGGCTCGGCCGAGCCCGGTGGTTGCGTGTGTCATGTGTCTCCTTTTTATGTATTCGGGGGAATGTCCGGTGGCGTCCCACCTATCGTGGCATGCGGCCTGCCATCAGGCCACTTCCACGTCGATGACGCTGGGGCCCTGGCGCTGCAGGGCCTGTGCAAGCGCTGGCTCGACCTGCTCCCAGCGGTCCACCTTCTCGCCAAAGCAGCCCTGCGACGTGGCCAGGCCGCTGAAATCGATGCCGGGGATGTCGATGCCGACCAGTTTTTCACTCGGCGCGAAGCCGAGCACGCCGGCAAAGCGCTTGAGCGCCGCATAGCGGCGGTTGTTGAGCACCACGAAGACCACGTTGGCGCCCTGCTGGGCAGCCGTCCACAGGCTCTGGATGCTGTACATGCTGGAGCCGTCGCCAATCACACAGATGACACGCCGGTCGCGCCGCGCCATGGCGATGCCCACGGCCGCCGGCATGCCGTAGCCCAGCCCGCCGCTGGCCATGGTGTAGAAGGTGCCGGGCTCGGTGATGGGCAGGTACTGGTGCATCACCACGCGGGCCGTCGGCGCCTCCTCGACGATGATGTCGCGCGCATCACGCAGCCGCGACAGGGTCTGCAGCACGTAGGCCACGCTGATGGGGCTGGTGCCCTCGGCCAGCGCGGGCCGGGGGCGGCGCGGCACGTCGGCCGCGAGCCGCTCGCCCAGGCCCTGCAGCAGCGCCTGCAGCCCCAGGCGCACGCTGCCCTGCACCGCAATGCCCTGGGGCACGGAGGCGGCGGCCTCGGCGTCGTCGGTCAGCACCGCCAGCATGGCGTCCTCGGGCAGGTGCGAGCCTTCGGTATCGCGCTCCACATGGTAGGTGAACGCAGGCCCGCCGACCACCAGCACCAGGTCATGGCCGTGCAGTTGCTCACGAATGGCCGCCGCCGAGGCGGGCAGGAAGCCCTGGAAGTGGGGATGTGTCTCGGGGAAGGAGGCGCGCGAGGACATGGGCGCCGCGAAGACGGCAGCCTGGCAAGCCTCTGCCAGCTGCACTGCTTCGGGCCAGGCCGACTCCCGATCAATGGCCGCGCCCACCACCAGGGCGACGCGCCGGCTTCTGCCGATCAGCGTGCGCAGCCGCTGGATCTGCGCCGGGTCGGGCGCCACTGCCTGGCTTACCTGCGCCGCCATCAGCGGCTGGCAGCCCCTGTCCCAGTCGTCGGAGGGCACCGACACCAGCACGGGGCCGCGTGGCTGCTGCATGGCGATGTGGTAGGCCTTGCGGATGGCTGCGGGCACGTCCTCCGCGCGCGCGGGTTCGATGCTCCACTTCACATAGGGCTGGGGCAGCTCGGCCGCGCGGCGCGAGTTCAGATACGGGTCGAAGGGCTGGATCGAGCGCGACTGCTGGCCCGCGATGATGACCAGCGGCGTCTGGTTCTTGAAGGCAGTGTAGATGTTGCCCATGGCGTTGCCCACGCCGGCAGCCGAGTGCAGGTTCACGAACGCGGCGTTGCCGCTGGCCTGCGCGTATCCGTCGGCCATGCCGACCACCGAGGCCTCCTGCAGGCCCAGCACGTACTCGAAATCGTCGGGAAAGTTGCGCACCATCGGCAGCTCGGTGGAGCCGGGGTTGCCGAAGATCTTCGTGCAGCCCACCTCGCGCATCAGGTGGTAGAAGGTGTCGCGCACGCTGGGCAGGGCCAGTCCCTGCAGGGCCTGGGTTGTAATTGGGGATGAATTCATCGGGTCGCTTTCTGCTGCGGGGTCACGCAATGTGGCTCTGGTAGACATGCTTGGTCACCAGGAAGTCGTTCATGCCCTCCACGCCATGCAGCCGGCCGTAGCCGCTGTCGCGCTCGCCGCCGGTCTCGATCTCGGCAAAGAGCTTGTTGTGCGCGTTGATCCAGACGCTGCCCGAGCGCAGCCGGCTGGCGACGCGCCGGGCCTTGCCCGCGTCGCCCGTCCAGACGCTGGCCGCCAGGCCGTAGCGCGTGGCGTTGGCGCGCATGACGGCATCGTCCTCGTCCTTGAAGCGCTCGATCACCATCACCGGGCCGAACAACTCGTTTTGCACCAGCGGGCTGGCGAGGTCGTCCACGGCGATCAGGCTGGGGGCGATGAAGGCGCCCCGGGCCAGCGCGCCGCCTGGCACCTGGCCGTGCACCAGCACCTTGCCCGAGGCGTCCGCCGCCCCTTCCACCAGCGCGCGGATGCGCTCGCGGTTGGCTACGTCGATCAGCGGCCCCATGCCGGATGCGGGGTCCATGCCTGGGCCGGGCTGCACGCGGCTCATGGCCTCGGAGAGTTCGGCCGCAAAGCGGTCGTAGACCGATTCGTGCACCAGCACCCGGGCCAGCGCCGTGCACTGCTGACCCGACAGGATCAGCCCGCCCGCCAGCATGCCGCGCACGGTGGCGGCGATGTCGCAGTCGCCAAAGACCAAGCCAGCGGCCTTGCCACCCAGCTCCAGCGACAGGCGCGTGAGATTACCCGCCGTGGCCCGTGCGATGGCCTTGCCCACGGCGGTGGAGCCGGTGAAGCTGATCACACCCACGTCGGGCGACTCGCACAGCGCGCGCGCCACCTCGGCGCCGGACTCGGTGACGGTGTTGACCACGCCGGCCGGCACGCGCGGGTCGCACAGCACCGTCTCCAGCACCAGATTGCTCACCAGCGCGGTCTGGTGCGCGGGCTTGACCACCACGGTGCAGCCGGCTGCCAGCGCGGGGCCCAGCGAGCGCACCAGCAGCGTCACTGGCGCGTTCCACGGCACGATGATCACCGCCACGCCGGCCGCCTCGCGGTGCAGCGTGCTGAAGCAGCCCGGCTCGATCTCGACCACCCGCCCGAACAGGTTGCGCGCCAGGCCGGCGTAGTAGCGCAGCTCGGAAATGGCAGCGCCCACCTCGCCCAGGGCCTCGCGCAGCAGCTTGCCGTTCTGGGCCACGAGCAGGTGGGCCACCTGCTCGCGGCGCTCCTCCAGCCGGGTGGCGACGGCCAGCAGCACCTCCGAGCGCAGCCGGGCATCGTGCTTCCAGGACGTGGCATGGAATGCGCGCGTGGCGGCGGCGATGGCGGCCTGCGCGTCTGCGGCCGTGCCCTCCACGAACTCCCCGGCCGGCTCGCCCGTGGCGGGGTTCAGCGTGGTGCCGATGGCTCCGCGTGCGGGCATCCAGGCCCCGTCGATGTAATGCTGCGCCACCTTCGTCATGGATCGTGTCTCCTGGTTGTCGTTCAGTTGCGCAGTATTGGCGGCAAGCCATCAACAATCCAATGAATAAAATGACTTAGCCATACAAAACAGGACATACCTCATGGACTGGACACAACGCATCCGCCTGCGCCACCTGCAGCTGCTGGTCAGCCTGGCCGAGACACAGAACGTGAGCCGCTCGGCCGAGCTGTTGCACATGACGCAGCCCGCGCTCTCCAAATGGCTCAAGGACCTGGAGGCCGACATCGGCGTGGTGCTGTTCGAGCGGCATGCGCGGGGCCTTCGGCCCACGCACTACTGCGAGGCACTGATCGAGCACGCCCGGCGCATCGGCGTGGACCTGGACCGGGCGCGCGACGAAATGGCGCTGCTGCTGGCCGGCAGCACCGGCTACGTGGCCATCGGCGGATCGGGGGCGACGATTGCCAGCACCGTGCCGGCCGCCGTGCTGGCCCTGCTGCAGGCCATGCCACGCGCCCGCGTGGACATCTTCGAAGGCACGATGGACCGGCTGATGGAAATGCTGGGCCGGCGCGAACTCGACATCGCCGTGGGCCGCTACCAGCCGCAGTACCTGACGGCGCAGGTCGAATCGGAAGCGCTCTACGACGAGCCCCTGCACTTCGTAGCGCGCAAGGGCCACCCGCTGCACCGCCTCAAGTCCATGGGCTGGGACGACCTGTACCGCTACCGCTGGGTAGTGTTCAGCCCCGACACCCCCGTACGCACCCTGCTCAACGAAGAGCTGCGCCTGGCCAACCGCAGCCTGCCGGCCGATGCGCTGCAGTCGAACTCGGTGTTCGCCAGCTTCTCGATGCTGACCGCCAGCGACATGGTGACCATCGCCTCAGAGCGCTCCATCGCGCAGTACGAGCGCATGGGGGCGCTGAAAAGGCTGCCCATCCGCTTCAGCGCCGCCCCGCCGGTGATGATGTACTGGCGCCGCGACACCTCGCGCAGCGCCGCCATGGACATGGCCCTGCAGTGCCTGCGTGAACTCGAAGCTTCTTGAGGAAAATCGCCCCGGAATCGAGTCCGTCAGATGGACAATTCACGCTACAGTAGCACCATGAAAATACCCACTGCCTCGGCAGCCGATG
This sequence comes from Acidovorax sp. LjRoot66, assembly GCF_964253305.1. NCBI lineage: Bacteria > Pseudomonadati > Pseudomonadota > Betaproteobacteria > Burkholderiales > Comamonadaceae > Acidovorax > Acidovorax sp. LjRoot66. The sequence goes on along the minus strand of NZ_CAXUQU020000001.1, from coordinate 2,823,145 downwards.
CCACTGCCGACACCGACAAATCCGAGGGCGGCGTGCGCGCCGTGCAGCGCGCGCTGGACATTCTGCTGGCTTTCAAGCCCGGCGACGATGGCCTGCTGGTGGCCGAGCTGCTCAAGCGCGTGGACCTGAGCCGCCCCACTCTGTACCGCCTGCTCGACACGCTGGACGCCAAGGGCTTTCTCAGCTCGCAGGGCGAGCCCCAGCGCTTTCGCCTGGGCCCTGCCGTGGCGCAACTGGCGCATGCCTGGTCGGCCGGCACCAGCTACGAGACCGTGGCCCAGCCCATGATGCGCAGGCTGTGGGAGACCACGCGCGAGACCGTGTCGCTGCACGTGCAGGAAGGCGTCGACCGCGTCTGCGTAGCCGAGCTGCCCAGCACCCAGCCGCTGAGTTTCCGGCGCGGCGTGGGCTACCGCGAGAAGCTGGTGCGCGGCGCCAGCGGCCGCTCCATCCTGGCTTGGCTGAATGTCGACGCACGCGACCTGCCGGCGTATGGCGCGACCAGCGCGGCAGATGCGAAGCGGGTCACCGGCCAGCTCCAGCAGGTGCGCAGCGACGGCCATGCCACCAGCCGCGACGAACTGATCCAGGGCGCGGTCGCCATCGCCGCCCCTTTCTTCGAGAGCAGCGGCCGTGTGGTCGGTTCGCTCGGCCTGTTCGGCCCGAGCGCCCGGCTCAGCGAAGCGCTGGTGAAAGACTATGCCGCGCTGGTGCAGGAGGAAGCGCGGGCGCTGTCGGCGGCGCTGGGGTTTGCGGGGCACGGCACACGATAGCCCCGTGGATCAGTCCTCGAACAGTTCGGAATGCGTACCCGTCCGCACGAAGATGATGGCGTTGCCGTCCACTTGGTAGATCAGCAGGAAGTCCCCGCCGATATGGCACTCGCGGTGGTCTGCCCAGTTGCCTTTGAGCGGATGGTCCAGCCACTCCGCGCCCAAAGGGGCGTCGTTGGCCACCAGCAATAGCATGGCCTCTTTCAGGCGCGCAAGGTCGTATCGGCCGGATCGGGAAAGACGTTCCCAGTCCTTGAGAAAAGCCTTGGTGTAGTCGCACGCCCTGGGTGGGGACGCCCGCTTACTGCTGGCGGGCTTTTTCGAGGTCATCGATCAGGGCGCTGGCGGAATCGAAACGCGCGGCACGGCTCTTGGCCATTGCGCGGGCCTCTTCCATGGCCGCCCGGGTCTCGCCGTTGGGCACCTTGAGTTCCAGCGGAAAGGCCTGGTCATTGACCACGCGTTTGAGCAGAATGCGCACGGCATCCGACACCGACAACCCCATGGCTGCCAATGCCTCGCCGGCTTGCGCCTTGATGTCGTCGTCCACGCGGACGTGGAGCATGCTGGAACGGGCCATGGTGTGATCCTTTGGCCCAATTTTGTATCTCTTTTGAGATACAGTCAAGAGCCCCCTCACCGCACCATGCACGGCGCCTTGTTGTTGAACTTCCACCCCGGAATCAGGTACTGCATGGCGATCGCGTCGTCACGCGCGCCCAGGCCGTGCTCCAGGTACAGGCGGTGGGCACGCTCGACCTCGTCCATGTCCAGCTCCACGCCCAGGCCGGGCTTTTGGGGCAGCGCTATGAACCCGTCCTTGATCTGGAACGGCTCCTTGGTCAGGCGCTCGCCGTCCTGCCAGATCCAGTGCGTGTCGATCGCGGTGACGCGGCCGGGGGCGGCGGCGCCCACGTGGGTGAACATGGCCAGCGAGACGTCGAAATGGTTGTTCGAATGCGAGCCCCAGGTCAGGCCGAAGGCCTGGCACATCTGCGCCACGCGCACCGAGCCGGCCATGGTCCAGAAGTGCGGGTCGGCCAGGGGGATGTCCACCGACTGCAGGGCCAGGCTGTGCGCCATTTCGCGCCAGTCGGTGGCGACCATGTTGGTGGCGGTAGGCAGGCCCGTGGCGCGGCGGAACTCGGCCATCACCTCGCGGCCCGAGAACACGCCCTCGGCGCCGCAGGGGTCTTCGGCATAGGCCATCACGCCGTGCAGGTCGCGCGTGATGCGGATGGCGTCCTTCAGCAGCCAGCCGCCGTTGGGGTCCAGCGTCACGCGTGCCTCTGGAAAGCGCTCGTGCAGCGCACGGATGGCCTCGACCTCTTCTTCGCCGCGCAGCACGCCGCCCTTGAGCTTGAAGTCGGCAAAGCCATACCGCTCGTAAGCGGCTTCGGCCAGGCGCACGATGCCATCAGCGGTCATGGCCTTCTCGTTGCGCAGGCGAAACCAGTCGTTGTCGGCACCGGGCTCGGTGCGGTAGGCCAGGTCGGTCTTGGCACGGTCACCCACGTAGAACAGGTAGCCCAGCATCTGCACCGCATCGCGCTGCACGCCGTCGCCCAACAGCGCGGCCACGGGCACGTTGAGGTGCTGGCCCAGCAGGTCGAGGAAGGCCGATTCCACCGCCGTCACGGCGTGGATGGTGATGCGCAGATCGAACGTCTGCAGGCCACGCCCGCCCGCATCGCGGTCGGCAAACTGGGCGCGCATGGCATTGAGCACGGCGTTGTGGTGGCCGATGGGCCGGCCCACGATGAGCGCGCGCGCGTCCTCGATGGTCTGGCGGATCTTCTCGCCGCCGGGCACCTCGCCTACCCCGGTGTTGCCCGCGCTGTCGCGCAAGATGATCAGGTTGCGCGTGAAGAAGGGGCCGTGCGCGCCGCTCAGGTTCATGAGCATGCTGTCGTGGCCCGCCACGGGCACCACGCGCAGTTCGGTGACGACGGGGGTGCTGGTGGCAGAGGGGATGGAGGAGGTCATGGTGGTCAAAAGACAGTAAGGAGGCGCGCAGGGGCGCCCCCTGGGTTGCTCAATCTGCGGTGATCTTGCGGGTTTCTATGACGGTCTTCCAGCGTGCGAACTCGCGCGCCTGGTAGGCGGTGAAGGCTTCGGGCGTGCTGGCCACGATCTCCAGGCCCTGGTCGAGCATGCGCTTCTTCACCGCAGGGTCGTTCATGGCGGCGATGGCGGCGTCCGAGAGCTTCTTCTTCACGGCGGCAGGCAGGCCCTTGGGTGCGGCCATACCCTGCCACGAGTACACCTCGGCACCGGCCACGCCGGCCTCGGCCAGGGTGGGCACGTCGGGCAGCACGGGGCTGCGCTTGTCGCCGGTGACGGCAATCGCATGCAGCTTGCCGGCGCGGATGTGCTGCAGCACCGCGTTCACGTTCTGGAACGAGAACTCCACCTGCCCGCCCAGCAGGTCGTTGATGGCCGGGGCACCGCCCTTGTAGGGGATGTGCAGGCCTTCGGTGCCGCTTTGCTGCCAGAAGACTTCGGCCGAGAGGTGGTCCGACGAGCCGTTGCCCGAGCTGGCAAAGCTCACCTTGCCGGGGTTGGCCTTGAGCTGGGCGACCACTTCCTTGACGGTGCGGGCCTTCTGGTTGGGCGCGGCCACCAGCACGTTGGGCGCCTGCACGGGCACGGTGATGTAGTCGAAATCCTTGAGCGCGTCGTACGGCACGCTCTTGAGCAGGTGCGGCGCCACGACGAAGGCGCCCAGGGACGACACCAGCAGCGTGTAACCATCGGGCGCGGCGCGCTTGACCGCACCGGCACCCAGCGTGCCCGTGGCACCGGGGCGGTTGTCCACCACGAAGTTCTGGCCCAGCTTCTCGCCCATTTGCAGGGCCATGGCGCGGGCCACCATGTCGGTGGAGCCACCGGCCGGGAACGGCACGACGATGGTCACGGGCTTCTCGGGCCAGGGGGTGGTCTGTGCCGTTGCGGCAAAAGCCAGGGTGCAGGCGCTGGCAAGCAGCAGCAATTTCTTGACGAACATGGTGGATGTCTCCGGAGGTGGTGGTGTTGTCGTTGCGGTAGCCCTCTGCGGGGCCTTGGGGGTTTGCGTGGGGCGGAGGCTGCGCATAGAGCGGATAACAAAACTCAGCGAAGCGGTTCTGGCTAGGCGCTGCGTCGTAGGCAGTACGAGTAGTACGACAAGACGCGGCAACGACGCCAGAAGAGTTTTGTTAGCCGCTCTTACTGCGGGCCGAGCTTGTCGATCAGCGCTTTCAGTTGCTCCATTTCGGCAGGCTTCAAGTCCGTCAGCGGCGCACGCACAGGCCCTGCATCGTGGCCCACCAGCTTGGCGCCCGCCTTGATGATGCTCACCCCATAGCCTTCCACCTTGTTGCGGATGTCCAGGTAGGGCATGAAGAAATCCTTGAGCAGCCGGTGCTGCGTGGCCATGTCGTCGGCCGCCACGGCCTTGTAGAAGTCCATCGCCGTCTTGGGGATGAAGTTGAACACCGCCGACGAGTACACCGGCGTGCCCAGCGCCTTGTACGCTGCCGCATACACCTCGGCCGTGGGCAGGCCGCCCAGGTAGGAGAAGCGGTCACCCATCTTCATGAAGATCGAGGACATGGTCTCGATGTTGCCCACGCCGTCCTTGAAGCCGATCAGGTTGGGGCAGCGCTCGGCCAGGATCGCCAGCGAGTTGGCCGTCAGCTTGGTGCGGTCGCGGTTGTAGACGATGACGCCGAACTTCACACTGTTGCAGACCGCAGCCACATGCTCGATCAAACCCTCCTGGCCGGCTTCGGTCAGGTAGTGGGGCAACAGCAGGATGCCGTGGGCACCCAGGCGCTCGGCCTCCTGGGCGTGGGCGATGGCGGTGCGGGTGGGGCCGCCGGCACCGGCAATGATGGGCACCTTGCCGCGGCAGGTGTCCACAGCGGTCTTGACGACCTGACCGTATTCGGCACCCGACAGCGAGAAATACTCACCTGTGCCGCCGGCGGCGAACAGGGCGGTGGCGCCATAGGGGGCCAGCCATTCGAGGCGCGCGGCATAGCCCCTGGGGTTGAAGTCGCCCTGGGCATCGAAGTCCGTGACGGGGAACGAGAGCAGGCCGGAGCCCATGATGGATTTGAGGTCTTGCGGGTTCATGGTGGTGGCGGGGCGGTGGGTGGTCAGGGCGGATCAACAGGTCGTACAAGTGGCTCGCAGCAGCCGTTTCGCCAGCACAAGTTAACGGCCTTGGGGCTTGCAGGCGGCCATTCGGCATGGCTGAAGCCCTTCGCAAGCAGACTTCAAACCGCGTCAAATGGCTGGAATGGGTCAATGTTAACGTTAACATTCACGCAAGCCATAGGGAAAACCCTTTGTCATGCGACATCTTTGATTTTTGCGCTGCCTGTGTTGGCGCACCGAGCAAGCCCGCACGGCCCGGCGACCGCCGGGCTACCCTGCCCGGCCCGGCCGTGCTACGGCGCCGCCGGTGCAGCCGCAAACACCTCGATGGCCTCCAGCGCCGACACCGAGCGGCCGGCCTTGCCATCGCCGGCCACCACCAGCCGTGCCATGCCGCGCGCCATGGGCTGGTCGTCCAGGCGGTAGGCGATCAGCACGCGCTGGTTGCCCAGCTCGGGGCTGATCTCGGCCAGCGATACCAGGGCCTGGTAGCCATCGGCCCCGGTGGCCACCAGGTACATGCCCTGCACGTTGGCACCGCTGGCGCTGTCGGCCTCGATACCGGCCACGGCGCTCAGCAGCGCCCACAGGTCCACGCCGGTGTAGCGGCGCCCGCCCACCACCTGCGTGACCGCCGGCAGCGCGCGCAGGGCCGCTTCATCAAGGCGCAGGGTGTTCTTCACCGCGCCCAGCACCTGCACGGCCTGCGACTGCGCCGCACCGCTGCCCGCGCCCACCGAGCCGGACGAGCGCACCTCCAGCCGCGTGAGGCCGGCCACGTAGCGGCTGCCCTGCACATCGCCCGGCGCGGTGATGCGCAGCGATGGCGCTGTCCCTGCGGCATCGGCATCGCCTGCCCCAGCCTCTGCATAGGCCACGATGCTGGCCTTGTTGCCAAAATCCGGGTGCAGCTCGCCCACCGAGAACACGGCGCTGTAGCCCTCGGCCCCGCTGGCGAGGACATAACGGCGCAACGCCGCCGCGCGCTGCCCATGGAGGTCCGTGGCCGCATCCGACTGCAGCGCGCAGGCCTGCAGCAGCGGCCACAGCGCCGCGCCGGTATAGCTGCGCGCCTGCGGGCCGGTGTCGTCCCTGAAGCTCACCTGCTGCTGCACCACGCCCTGCAGGCGCAGGTCCACGACCGACTCGGCGGCCACCGCATCCACGGCGCACACGACCTGCACGCGGGGCGGGTCGCCGGCCTGGGTGGCGCAACCCTGGACCAGCCACAGCACCGCAGCGCAGAGCGCGGCCTTCAGGGTCGTCGGCTGGATGCGCAGGCTGGGCATGAGGGGCTCCCGTTCATATATTCTGGTGATAAGCCCATTCTGGCACCGCCTGCGCAGCAGAAGGTGCCAGTAGCACCTGTTTACGCAATACGGTACCCACCGGGTTGGTAGACTTCTTGCATGCAGACAGGGTTGTGGCCCCGAGCGGGGAACTGCACCCAGCGCGATGCAGTCGCAATGCAACACCTTGCCGCCCGGCCTGCACGCCGCCCCCGTTTTGCCAACGCCCCAGAGCCCTGCCGCTTCGCACACTGCCTGCCCCGCATGAACCATGAGCCCAATTTCTTCGACAACCTGCGCGAGGAGCTGAAGGACGGCCGGCGCTGGCTGGACCGCTCCATCGTGCTCGCCTACGCCTGTGCCGCAGGCCTGTGCGTGGTGGCCTTCACCCTGCTGGCCGACGCGGCGTTCGAGCTGTTCCAGCACATCTACCAATGGCAGGGTGGCTGGGCCGTGCTGCTGTGGATGCCGGCCGTCACGGCGGCGGTGGTGTGGGCCACGCGGCGCTGGGCGCCAGGGGCTGCAGGATCGGGCATACCGCAGGTCATCACCGCACTGGATCCGGCGCTGGAGACAGGCAAGCGCGGGCGCTTCGTCTCGCTGTGGCTTTCGTTCGCCAAGATCTTGCTGGCCAGTGCGGGCTTCCTCGCGGGGCTGTCCATCGGGCGCGAAGGCCCCTCGGTGCAGGTGGCGGCCGGTGTCATGCACCACGCGCGCCGCTGGTTCGACCCGCGCTCGGGCATCACCGCGCATGCGCTGCTGGTGGCGGGCGGCGCAGCGGGCATTGCGGCGGCGTTCAACGCACCGCTGGCCGGCGTGGTGTTCGCCATCGAAGAGCTGTCGCGCAAGATGGAGTCGCGCAGCAGCGGCGTGATCATCACGGCCATCGTGCTGGCCGGGCTGATGGGGGTATCGGCGTTCGGCAACCTGAGCTACTTCGGCCGCATCCAGGTGCCCCGCCTGGACTGGGACGCCCTGCTGCCCGGCCTGTGCGTGGCGCTGGCCTGCGGCGTGCTGGGCGGCCTGTTCGCCAAGCTGCTGGCCGCCTCGCTCACCGGCACCTCCGAGCGCATGTGCCGGCTGCGCGCGCGCTTTCCGATCCGCTTCGCGGCGGTCGGCGCGCTGGTGGTGGCGGTGATCGGCCTGGCCACCGGCGGCGCGACCTTCGGCGCGGGCTCCGAAGCGGTCAAGCACATGCTGGCCGGCGAGGCCGACATGCCGGCGTTCTACGTCACGCTCAAGTTCGTCGCCACCTGGCTGTCGGCCTGGCTGGGCGTGCCGGGTGGCATATTCGCCCCATCGCTGTCCATCGGCGCGGGCGTGGGCCACAACGTGTCGCTGCTGCTGGGCGGCGACATAGCGCCCGCCCTCATCGCCATGGGCATGGCGGCCTTCCTCGCCGCCGTCACACAGGCGCCGCTCACGGCCTTCATCATCGTCATGGAGATGGTCGACGGCCACGCCATGGTGCTCAGCCTGATGGCGGCGGCCATGCTCGCCAGCCTGGTTTCCCGCATGCTGGCGCGGCCGCTGTACGAAACGCTGTCCCTGGCCATGCTGCAGTCCATGGCGCCACCGCCTGCGCCATCGCCGCCCCCTTCGCCCGCGCCCGTGCCTGCACCTGCGCCCAGGGCCGTTTCACCTCCCGCACCGCCGCCGTGACCTCGGCCCGCAGCGGCCCCTGAGAAGAGTCTCCACGCTGCGCAACAGCATGCATGCGCGCATGGCCGCGACCATGGCAGATGTCGCACACAGGCTTTGCCCTATTGGAGCCGAGCAGGATCGCCGCCACAATCCAGGCGCCCTCCTTCGATGCCATGGACGCCATGACCGCAGACCCCCTCGACCTCTTCCTCGTCCAATCGCCCTGGGTGTCTGCCCTCACCGCCGAGGAGGCCGCGCGCGTGCGCAAGGCGATCACGGTCCGCAGCTATCCTGCGGGCGGCGCGGTGTTTGCGCGCGGCACGCCCACGGCGCATTGGGCCGGGGTGATGCAGGGCATGCTCAAGCTGGACAACATCACCGCCGAAGGCCGCGTCAGCACCTTTGCGGGCGTGCCCTCGGGCGCGTGGTTCGGCGAGGGCTCGGTGCTCAAGGACGAGCCCCGGCCCTATGCGGTGACGGCGCTGACCGACAGCGTGGTGGCGCTGCTGCCGCGCAGCGAGTTCCTGCGGCTGCTGCACGAGAGCCATCCGTTTGCGCTATGGCTGATCGGGCAGCTCAATGCCCGCCTTGCCCACTACGTGGCGCAAGTGCAGACCGACCGGTTGGGCGACACCACGGCGCAGGTGGCCTACAGCCTGTCGGGGCTGTTCAACGATGCGCTGTTCCCCAACACCGCGCGGCGCATCACGCTGTCGCAGGAGGAGCTGGGGCGTCTGTCGGGCGTGTCGCGCCAGGTGGCCAACCGGGCACTGCAGGAGCTGCAGGACCGGGGCGCGATCCGCCTGGGCTATGGGTCCATCGAGGTGATCGACCTGAAGGTACTCCAGGCGATTGCCCGCGAAGGCTGAGCCCTCAGCCTGCGGGCTCGGTCTGAACCTGCGCCAGCCGCATGATCGCCTCGCGGCTACCCGCGATCTCGCGCAGGCGGAACTTCTGGATCTTGCCGGTGGCCGTCTTGGGCAAGGCCTCGAACACGACCTGGCGCGGGCACTTGAAGCGCGCCAGATGGCTGCGGCAGAAGGCTATCAGTTCCTCGGCGCTCACGCTGCCCACGGCATCGGGCTTGAGCTCCACGAAGGCGCAGGGTACCTCGCCCCAGCGCTCGTCGGGCTGGGCCACCACGGCGGCCAGCAGCACGGCGGGGTGGCGGTGCAGCAAGTCTTCCACCTCCACCGAGGAGATGTTTTCACCGCCCGAGATGATCACGTCCTTCGACCGGTCGGTGATCTGCACATAGCCATCGGGGTGCAGCACCGCGATGTCACCGGTGTGGAACCAGCCGCTGGCAAAGGCCTTGGCCGTGGCGCCGGGGTTCTTGAGGTAGCCCTTCATCACCGTGTTGCCGCGCAGCATGATCTCGCCGGCGGTCACGCCATCGGCCGGCACCGGCTGCAGCGTGTCGGGGTCGAGCACGCGCAGATGCTCCAGCGCGGCGGCGCGCACGCCCTGGCGCGCCTGCAGCTGGGCACGGCCGACTTCAGGCAAGGCGGCCCAGCCCGGCTGGCGCACGCAGCTCACGGGCGTGCCCGAGACTTCGGTGATGCCGTACACATGGTCCACGTCGAAGCCCATGGCGGCAATCGCCTGCAGGATGGCGGCGGGCGGCGGCGAGCCCGCCGTGAGCACACGCACCGGGCGCGGCAGCGCGATGCGCTCGTGCGCCGGCGCATTCGCCAGCATGGCCAGCACCGTGGGTGCGGCGCAGAAATGGTCCACGCCATGCTCGGCAATGGCTTCGAATATCGCTTTGGCCGTGACCTTGCGCAGGCAGACATGCGTGCCCGCCGCCGCCGTGATGGCCCAGGTGAAGCACCAGCCGTTGGCGTGGAACATGGGCAGCGTCCACAGGTACACAGGCTTGCGCGGCATGGCCCAGTCCGTCAGCTGCAGCATGCTCATGAGGTAGGCGCCCCGGTGGCTGGGCACCACGCCCTTGGGGTCGCCCGTGGTGCCCGAGGTGTAGTTCAGCGCAATGGGGTCCCACTCGTCCTCAGGCCACAGGCCTTCGAAGGCCGGGTCGCCCTCGGCCAGCAGGGCTTCGTAGTCGATTGCACCGAAGGCCGGCTGCGCGGGCAGGCCCGCATCGTGGATGGCGACCACCGGCGGCGGGTGGGCCAGACCCGCGACGGCCTTGGCGGCCAGCGCCGCGAACTCGCTGTCCACCAGCAGCACGCGCGCCTCGCCGTGCTGCAGGATGAAGGCGATGCCCTCGGCATCGAGCCGGCAGTTGATAGCGTTGATGACCGCACCGCACAGGGGGATGCCCAGGTGCGCCTCCAGCATGGCCGGCGTGTTGGGCGCGAGGATGGCCACCGTGTCGCCGCGCTGCACGCCGCGACGGGCCAGGGCACTGGCCAGGCGGTAGGCGCGCTCGCGCGTCTGTGCCCAGGTCTGCGTGCTGCCTGCATGCACCACGGCAATGCCGTCGGGGTGCACCTGCGCGCTGCGGTCCAGAAAACCCAGCGGCGTGAGCGGCAGGTGGTTGGCGGGGGTGCGCTCAAGACCCGTCTGGTAAGGGCTGCGGGGAGAGGCGTGGTTCACTGTGGTGTCTCCTTGGTGGTGCGCTTACGGGTGAAAGGTGGTGAACGACTCGACGCTCTCGCGCTGCGTCACCAGCGTGTTTTCGATGCCCGCCGGATCGGCGTAGCCCAGGCTCATGCCGCAGACCACCATCTCGGTATCGGGGATGCCGAGCTCGGCGGCAATGACCCGGTGGAACTTCGTGAACGCCACCTGCGGGCAGGTGTCGAGCCCGCGCGCGCGGGCCGCCACCATCACGCTCTGCAAGAACATACCGTAGTCCATCAGGCTGCCGGCCTGCATCACCCGGTTCACCGTGAAGATGAGCCCCACGGGTGCATCGAAGAAGCGGTAGTTGCGGCCGTGCTGCGCGTGCATGCGCGCCTTGTCGCCCTTGGTGATGCCGAGCAGCCCATACAGGTCCCAGCCCACCTTGCGGCGCCGGTCCACATAGGGCGAGACCCATTCGAGCGGGTAGTAGTGGTAGGGCTCGGTGAGGGCGGCCGAGGCCTCGCCATCGTTGTCCACGGCGGTGATGGCGGCGCTCAGCCGCTCCTTGGTTCCGCCCATGAGCACGTGCACGCGCCAGGGCTGGGTGTTCATGCCCGAGGCCGCATGGCGCGCCACGTCGAGGATGGCATGCACCTCGCCCTGCCCCACCGGCGTGGGCAAAAAGGCGCGAATGCTGCGCCGCGAGACGATGGCCCAGTCCACCGCCTGGCGCAGCGGCTGGGCCGCGACGGAAGCCGCGTGGGGCGACCGATCAGGGTGCGCGATGGAAGGGTCGAGAGTGGCCGTGGGCAGGGATGAACAGGTCATGCCGGCATGCTAGGCATGGCGGCCGTGCATGACTGTCGATGCAATGACATTTCGGGAAATCCCGGCCCCTGCTGTCTCAGGGAAGAAAAAGCACCAGCCCGAACACGGCAAACAGTGTGAGGTGCATCAGCCCCTGGATCGGCGAGGTGCGCTGCCCGTTGAAGCTGAGCACAGCGAGCGCGACCGTCAGCACCAGCAGCACCACCTCCGTGCCCGACAGGCCCATGGCCATGCGCTGGCCCGTAGCCACGCCGATGAGCAGCACGGCCGGCACCGTCAGGCCCACGGTGGAGACAAAGGCGCCCAGGCACAGGTTGATGGCGCGCTGCATCTCGTTGCCCATGGCGGCGCGCACGGCGGTGATGGATTCGGGCGTGAAGACGATGATGGCGATGAGCACCCCGCCCACGGCGGCAGGCGCCCCGGCGGCGGCAATGCCGTAGTCCGTCACGATGGCCAGGTAGTGCGCCAGCAGCACGATGGGCAGGACCAGTGCCAGCAGCACGGCCGAGCGCACAGCCATGGCCCGCCGCCCTGCCGGGCCAGGCATCGCTGCGGTCTCGCCGCCCCTGGTCCGTTGAGCCGCTGCCGGCACCGCCATGCTGCCGGCCGCTGGCTGAATGAAGTAGCGCCGGTGGCTGCGCATCTGCAGCCACAGAAACGCCGCGTACAGGCAGGCCGTGAGGGCCGCCATGCCCAGCGCCTGGGGTGTGGAAAACGCTCCCGCCCCGCCCAGGTGGTTGGGCAGCACCAGCGCCGTGCCGGTGAGCAGCACGATCATGCCCAGGTAGGCCGTGGCGCCCTGGGCGTTGTACTCCTGGTCGCCGTGGCGGGCCGAGCCGGCCACCAGGCAGATGCCGATCACCAGGTTCATGATGATCATCATCACCGCGAAGATGGAGTCGCGGCCGATGGCCGATGAATCGCCCGGGCCGAGCAGCACCGACGCGATAAGGATCACCTCGATGGAGACGATGGACAGCGTGAGCACCAGCGTGCCATAGGGCTCCCCGAGCTGCTGCGCGAGGTGGTCGGCCTCATGCACCACCCCGAAGGAGGCCGCGAGGATGGTGGCGAACAGCAGCCCGAACGCGCCGGCCGCAACACCCGTGGTCAGCGGCGCCGCCAGCCAGGTGCTGCCAAAGGCGATGAAGAGCCCGGCCACCAGCCACGCGCCGGCCAGCAAGGCCCAGGTGGAGGGTGCGACCAGGCGCGGCTGGCCAGGGTGAGCGGGATGCGCTGCGGCGCTGCGAGGGGTGGTGCGGGGGTTCGGCTTGGGCATGTCGTCCCTGGGCAGGAAAACAAGGGCCGTCCCCTGGTGAAAGTCCACGGCCGAAGTCGTCCACGGCCTGGCTGGCGCAGGGCGCGCGAGCCCCGCCATGCTACCACCGTCCAGAGCAGAACGCGGGCCGCAAGGCGCGTATTCGGGGGTTTGTCCCGCCTAGCGCAATCGCAACCCCAGGCGTAACATGTTGTCACAAGAACACGAGGGCAACCAAGACGCGAGGGCAATCCAATGGCCCAGATGGTGCGCGACCGGCATGCAACGACCTCCTTGGCACTGGGGGTGCTGGGTACCACTTTTGCCTTCTTTCTGGTGCTGCGTTCGGCCTTTCCCCACCTGGCCCTCGGCAAGGCCTTCGCCGATTCGGTAGAGCCCGGCATCCACGCCGCGCTCATCCTCCTGCTTTTGGGCGCCGCCCTGTGCCTGCGCTCCTTTCCCCACACCCACCGGCCGGCACAGGCCGCAGCCTCGGTGCTCGCGCTGGTGGCAGGCCTGTACGCGGTGCTGGCCCTGTGGCGCGCGCTGGCAGGGCACGACGCGGTTGCCGACCTGCCGGGGTTCATCACCGGCACCACCCTGCGTGCACCGGGGGCCCACAGCCTCTCGCCCAACGGTGGCGTGGCCTTCATGGCGTGCGCGGCCGCCCTCTGGTGCGCCGCCCCGGCGCACCGCGACCGGTACCGGCGCGCCGGCCTGGTGGCACTGGCGCTGCTGGCCACCGTGGCCACGCTGGGCCTGGCTGGCCACCTGATGGGGCTGGAGCTGCTGTACCGCGTGGCCTCGCACAACCAGGTGCGGTGGACCACGGCGGTGGCGCTATTGGTGCTGGGGGCAGGCATCTGGCAGCTGCGCGACAGGGTTCTCATCGACAGGGCACGCGACCCGCAGTGGCTGGGGCGGCGCATCACCTACCGCGCCATCACCGCGCTCACGCTGGTCGCCGTGGGCGGGGGCATCGCCGGCTTTGTCGCCATGCGCGAGACCTTCGAGAAATCGGTGCTGCAGGCCATGGAGCAGTCGGTCCGCACCTATGCGCTGGCGCTGGACGACGCGCTGCGCAGCAGCCTTGCGCTGTCAGCCGCCGTGGGCGACCACCACGCCGTGGCCCAGGCCATGGAGCGCCTGAGCGGCTCGCCGCGCGACGTACAGGCCAGCGAGCAACTGGAGAAGCTGACGGCCGGCTTCCTCATGGGGGGCGTGGACGGGGTTCGCTTTCTCGATGCGCGCGGGCACCTGCTGGGTGCGACCGGCCTGTTTCTGGGCGACAGCGCGCGCTCCATCGAGTCGCTGGACCTGGAAGGGCCGCAGCAGGCCGAGTTGCGCTGGAACGCCGGCTACGTGCTGCGCACGCTGGTGCCGGTGCGCCAGGGCGGCACGCTGGTGGGCCAGGTGGTGATGGAGCAAAAGCTCAGGCTGTTCGACAGCCTGATGGACCAGATGCGCCGCTCCACCGAATCGGCCGACGCCGTGATTTGCCGCCGCCGCGCCGACGTCGCCGCCTGCGCCCCGAGCCGGCTGTACCCCACGCCCTTCACCGTGCCCCTGTGGGCGGCATCGGGCAAGCCCAGCCTGCCCGTGAGCCTGGCACTGCTGGGCCAGAGCGGGGTGAACTATGCCCGCGACCTGCGCGGCGTGCCGGTGGTGGCGGGCTACGGCCCCATTGGCGGCTACGGCCTGGGCCTGGTGCTCAAGACCGACGTCACCACGCTGTATGCGCCCCTGCGCGGGCAGTTGCACCTGATCGTGCTGTCGGTGCTGGCGCTGGTGGCCGCTGGCACCTGGGCGCTGCGCCGCCGCGTGCGGCCACTGCTGGCCACGCTGGTGCAGGAGCAGCAGCGCACCGCCGACATCCTGAACACTGCGGGCGACGCCTTCATCGCCGTCGGGGCCGATGGCCGCGTGACCGACTGGAACCCCGAGGCCGTGCGCATGTTCGGCTGGAGCGCCGCTGAAGCCATCGGCCGGGACGTGGCGCAGCTGATGGTGCCGCGCATCCACCCGCATGCGCCGCTCACGGACTTCGCGCAGCTGGTGAACCTGGGCAGCAACCAGGCCTTGAGCCGCCCCACCGAGCTGGTGGGCCACCACCGCAACGGCAGCGAGGTGCCGGTGGAGATGATGATGACGGTGCAGCCCACCGCCAACGGCCCGATTGCCAACGCCTTCCTGCGCGATATTCGCGCGCGCCGCGAAGCCGAGCAGCGCCTGGCCCGCAGCGAGCAGCGCCTGCGCGACGTGCTGTGCAGCATGCCGGCCGTGGTCTGCCATTTCGACGTCCGCCAGCGCTGCCTGTTCGCCAACGACTACGCGCTGCAGTCGCGCGGGCTGATCGCCCACCCGCAGGTCGGCCTGTACGCCCAGGAGCTGCTGGGCGACGTGCAGTACGCCCTGCACCTGCCCTACCTGCTGGAGGCACTGGCCGGCCGGCGCGCGCAGTTTGAGGGCTGCGTGGACCACGAGGGCACGCCCCGGCACCTGCAAAGCCACCTGATCCCCGAGTTCGATGCCGGCGATGGCGAGGGCAGCACCGGGCCGGCGGTGGTGGGCTTTTACCTGATGTCGTTCGACGTCACCGACGTAAAGGAGCTGCAGCTGCGCCACGAGCGCACCGAGCGGCGGCTGCGCGCCATTGCCGACAACCTGCCGGTGATGATCACCTACATCGACCGCGCGCACCGGCTGCAGTTCTTGAACCACACCTTCGAGGAGTGGACCGGCCTGCCCATTGCCAACGCCCTGGGCAAGCCCCTGCCCGAGGTGATCGGTCCGGCCCTCTACGCCCAGCGTGCAGACCCCCTGCACCGGGCCCTGTCGGGCCAGCGCGTGCAGTTCGAGGTGGAATCCCAGGCGCTGGGCATACGGCGCATCCTGCAGACCGACTACATCCCCGACATGGTGGCCGTGGGCGAGGTGCTGGGCATCTACACGCTGACCACCGATGTGACCGCCATCCGCCAGTCCGAGCGCCGCATGAAAGAGCTGGCCATGACCGACACGCTCACCGGCCTGGCCAACCGGCGCCAGTTCGATATCCACCTGGCCGCGGCCCTGCAGGCCAGCCAGGTCTCGGGCACCGGCATGGCGCTGATGTTCCTGGACATCGACCACTTCAAGGCCATCAACGACACCTGGGGCCACGCCGCCGGGGATGCGGCCCTGATCGCCATGGCCGAGCGGCTGCGGGGCGCCGTGCGCAGCACGGACTTCCCGGCGCGCATCGCCGGCGACGAGTTCGCCGTGGTGCTGCCCCACCTGTCGTCGTGCGATGAAGCGCAGACCGTGGCCGACAAGGTGCTGCACGCCATCCGCGAACCCCTGCCGCTGCAGCAGCACAACATGCCCCGCCAGATGACCACCAGCGTTGGCGTGGCCTACCTCGCCCCGGGCGACCCGTCGGTGCGCCCCACCGACCTTCTTTTGGCCGCCGACCGCGCCCTCTACGCAGCCAAGCACGGCGGTCGCAATGCCTGCGCGGTGCATGTGGTAGATCTGCGGGAGGTGGGCTGAGCCGGGCCAGGTGCAACACCGTGACCGCCTCCCCGGGCACGCGCCCCCCTGCGCAAGACCATGAAAAAAGGAGCGCAAGCGCTCCTTTTTTTGCGTTGGCCGCCCCGTCAAGGGGCCATCCAGGCCCGCTGACCGGAGCCATCATGTGATGCGCATCAGGCAATGAAATCGCTCGCGACGATGCTGCCCGCACCGGTCAGCTTGACGATGAAATCGGTGGCATCCACCGTGCCCACTGTGCCGCCAATGTTCTGGAAGGCGTAGGTACCTGCCGCCGTGCCCGCCGATACGGTAATGATGTAGGCTTGAGTATTGGCCGCCAGCGTGGCGCCCGCGCCCGTGGCCGCCGTGGCGATCGAGGCGGCCAGCGAGGCGGTGTCCGCGCTGGCAATCGTCAGTGCGTTCAGGGTCGTCGCGGCGACGCCCGTCTTGAAGACATCGGCGCCAACATTCTTGAAATAGGCGACCGTATCGATGTTGCCGATCACAGACCCGGTGGTGATCGTCTCGGCCCCCGTTGCCGTGATGGAAAGGTTGATGATGTCCGCTCCCGTCCCGCCCTGGACAGTTACCGCCGTGCTGGCCGTTCCGACCAAGTTCAATGTCTGCCCGCCATTCCCCAGGACCACCACGTCGCCCGCCGCGCCCTTGGCGAAATTGAGCGTGATACCACCACCGTTTTCATTGGTGAAGGTATAGCCCGTCGCTGCGGAGCCGGTGACGTTGACAGTTTCGACCCCGGTCACCAGCGCAGAGATGTTCAGGTTGGCGCCGATGGCACCAATGTTCAACGTGTCCACGCCCAGGCCGCTAGCCACCGTAGTGGCCCCTGCAATCTGGGTGGCGGTGTAGTTCAAGGTATCGTTCCCGGTGCCCCCCACCACGGAGACGGTGTTGGTACCCGCCGTGAACGTATTGGTACCGTTGGCCAACTGAAAGCGCTCGACGGCAGCATTCGCAACGATGGTGCCCGCCGTGGTGAGGGCGATCGTCTCGATATTGCCTGCGTTAAACGTGCCGGTGAAGCCGTTGTACTGCGCAGCCGTCATGGTGTAGACGCCGGTCGCAACGAGGGTGACATTTTCAAAACCGCTGACCGTGGCGCCCGACAGATTGGTGCCGGCGGCCAGCAACAGGGTATCAACGTCCGCGCCCCCGGTGAGGGAGCCAGTGGGCGCGTTGGTGGCCCCATTGATGGTCAAGGAGTCAATACCGGCCAGAAGATCCACGTTTTCTGCGTTGGCAGCCAGTACGAGGGCGTCCGGGCCTGCAGTGCCCAGGGTCACCACAGGCGCGGGTGCGGGGACAGGCGCGGGTGCGGGGGCAGGCCCGTTGTCCGGCGGAGCCGGGGCAGGTGGGGGCGTGAGCGACAGCCCGGTGGATTTTTCGTACGACTGGTTCACCTCAGCGTTCCAGGCCAGGGCGGCAGGGCCGTAGGTGGCGTCGGACTCCCGGCCCGCCAGGATGTTGCCCAGTTGCAAGGCAACGATGCCGATATTTGCAGTGCCCACAGCTCCGATGTAGTCGGTGAGTGCAGCGAACAGCGAGAGCGGGGCCTTGTCCAACCCCAGGTTGGTCATCAGCGCAACAGCCAGCTGGGCTGGGCTTTTGCCCGCCGCATAGGTGGCGCCAAAGGTTTTGGCGAACGCCAGTTACGCTTCGTTGGTGGTACCGGCCTGTGCTACCTGGCTGGTGAAAAGGGAAGACGAAGGTGTGGAATCGGCCAATGCGCGGTTCAATGAACTGACGACTGCGCTGGCACCAAAGACGAGCTGGGGCATGGATGTTTACCGTAAAAAATTGGATAAAGAATGAGCCACTGCATTTCGATGGAATGCAATGAAACCCGTTATTTGAGCGAAATGCGGGAAAACCCGACGCGACCCCGGCCTGTTCGAGCCCTTTCTGCTCGTTGCCTGAAGCCATCAATTGGCATTGGAAGAATGCGCCGCGCTATCGACGTTCGAGAAAACATATTTCCGCCAGACCTAAAATCCTCTGCGCAGACCTCGCGAATCGGTGGCGACGCGGACCGAAATGGCCGCAAGGCATTTTTTTAGCGAATAGCCCAGCCATTGGCAAGAAAAATAACGCCGAGCGCCTTCGAATTTCTTGCCCTCGACATCCCTGGTATTTACAGGGGGTCTTGCTCGCAGCCCTGGCGACCAACCCTCCCAATCAATGAAACAATTTGATACTAGTTCCGAATAATTGTCAGTGCAAGGTATTTAGTGCACCCCAGCCTGGCTGCAGGATCCATGAAAGCGCTCCCGGGCAGCACGCGCGACGATGGTTGCGGGAGGTGGGATGAAGCGGGCACATTGCGATAATAGGCACCCGAACCCTACCGGACTCCCGCTCCCACAAGGGCCCGGAAATGCCCCCAACCCAGAAACCCATGCGCCCTGGCTGGAACCCCATTCGCAGAAACCGGAACATCGGCACGCCTGCCCAAGGCCACGGGGAGGACAACCGGCTGACGATTCCTGAATCCCGGCACGACCGGAGCTTCTTCTACGGGCGCCTGGGCACATGCGTCACCTTCACCCAGCGCGTCAACGGCCACTGCGTGAGGTTCTTCGTGGAGCCCACCCGGACAGGCTGGTTCCACCCATGTTCCGTTGAAGATGCCCTGCGGGTCCTTTCGCACTGCCCCGCCAAAGACCTCGCGGCCCTCGACTTCATCGTGATGCGCCAGCCCACGCGCAAGCAGCGCATCCTGCGGCCCGTGTGGGGGCGGG
Organism: Acidovorax sp. LjRoot66; assembly: GCF_964253305.1. Lineage (NCBI taxonomy): Bacteria > Pseudomonadati > Pseudomonadota > Betaproteobacteria > Burkholderiales > Comamonadaceae > Acidovorax > Acidovorax sp. LjRoot66. The sequence goes on along the minus strand of NZ_CAXUQU020000001.1, from coordinate 2,804,403 downwards.
CGGTGTTCCAGTTCGAGCTGGCACCCCATGCCGGCAGCGCCATCGTGCTCGAAGCCCAACACCTCGCACCCACCGTCTGGCGCAATTCGCTGGCGCCCGGAGACCAGCGCGAGCTGGACCGGCTGCAGGCCGACGGGCACCAGATCCGCAAGACCCGGCGCACGATAGAAATCCAGCCCACACCAGCTTGTCTTCGCAACACGGTCCTGTATCGGACGCTGCTGCATGAGCTGGGCCACCATGTGGACTACCGGCGCTTTTCCGCAGATGAATGGGACAGCCGCCCATCCCTGGAGAAGGAAGACTATGCGCACCGCTATGCAACGGAAATATTCACAGCGCTGCAACACGCGGGCGCAGCCCCGTTTGGGCCCCAGCCGGACCACGCCATGCGGCAGGCCCATGGTCTGAACGACCCCTGGTTTCACGCCCCGTGCTTTTGATTGACAGCTCTCTTCAACGGAGACACCGCATGCCCCTGCCCCCCGACGTACTCACCGAGATCGACGCATTCGTGCGCGGTGGTTTTGAAGACCGCGAGCGCACCATCGAGATCCTGACCGAGGAGATGTACGAGCCCGGCGAGCTCGATGCCGCCGAGGTGGAACACGCCGTTGATGCGGCCATGCGGGCGCACAAACAAGCCCAGAAGGACTGGCCCGCCACGACCGATTGCGACCGGCTGGATGCCGCCTTCGACGCGCTGGCCCGCCAGGGCCTGGTCGCGCTGCAGAACGCGGGCACCACGCAAAGCGATGGCTATGGGGATGTAACCGAGGCCTGGCACAACGCGCCGGACCGGGCCGACATCGTGGGCTACTGCTTCTACCATGGGCAGGACCTGGCGCGCGCGGTGCAGGGCGGCGGCCTGTTCCTGGCCTTCGGCCCCATGGATGCCGACACCGAAGAGACCGAGGGCCCGCGCATCGGCGCCCTCATCGCAAGCGAACTGCAGCGCGCCGGGCTGCCGGTGCAGTGGAACGGCACGTTCAACCAGCGCATCTGCATTCCGGGCATCGACTGGAAGCGGCGCTGACCCCTGCGCACCGACAGACCATGCTCTGGCTCGACCACCTGTCCATCATCGCGCCCTCGCTCGAAGAGGGCGTGGCCCACGTGCGCGAATGCCTGGGCATCGACATGCCCCAGGGCCGCAAGCACCCCGACATGGGCACGCACAACCACCTGCTGCGGCTGGGCGACGATGTGTACCTCGAAGTCATCACCATCGACCCCGCTGCCCCGCCACCGGTGGATGCCCGCTGGTTCGGGCTGGACGACAGGGATGCTGTGCAGACGGCATGGGATGCCGGCCTGTGCCTGCGCGGCTGGGTGGCGCGCACGCAGCAGATGGATGCGGTGCTGGCGCAGCACGGGCACCTGCTGGGCCGCAAGGCACAGCTCTCCGCCGGGGCCGCACCGCCCTACTTCTTTGCGATCCCTGCGGGCGGCGCGCTGCCGCTCGCAGGCGTGGCGCCTTCGGTCATTGACCGGGGTCAGCGTCCACCGCCGATAGCGTCGATGCCGGACCTGGGGGCGCGGCTCGCCCGCTTCACCATCGAGCACCCCGAGCCTGACATGGTGCTGGCCGTGTATGCCGGTCTGGGTATCGAGAATGCACCCCATGTGGAAAAAGGCGACCGCTTGCGCTACCGCGCCGAGATACGCACGCCCGCAGGCATCAAGGCGCTGTACTGACCCGTGCCCTGGGCACTGCGCAGGCCGCCTTGCGATGGCAGTGCGCTACGATGCCCCGCAAGGCCCTTCCATCACCTCCCCTGGTCCCTGCGCCGGGCACAACGGAGCTGTTCTTCTGACACGACGCCTGGATTCCTACAGCCTCCGGCTTTTTATCGCTGTTGCCCGCACAGGCTCCATTGCGCGGGCGGCTGAGCAGGAGCACATAGCGCCGTCCGCGCTGAGCCGCCGGCTGGCCGATCTGGAGCATGCCTTCGGGACGGCGCTGGTGGTGCGCTCGCCTCGCGGCGTGGCGCTGACCGATGCCGGGCGCATCGTTTTCGAGCGGGGTGTCCGTCTCGACGACGAACTGCAGGGACTGCTGCGCGAAGTGCAGCTGCACAGCGACGAAGTCCGGGGCACGGTGCGCCTGTACGCCAACATGTCTGCCGTGGTCGGCTTCTTGCCCGAGCGGCTCAAACACCTGAAGGCAAAGTACCCAGGCATGGCCATTTCGCTGCACGAAGCGGATACGCGGGACGTCATCCGCGCGTGCCTGGACGACAGGGCGGATGTCGGCGTAGGCGTTGCCGGCACGGTTGCGCCAGGGCTCGATTCTTGGCATTTTGCGAATGACCCCTTGCAGGTGGTGGTTCCCACGGGCCACGAGTTGGGCGACCTGAAGTCGGTCGAGTTTGCCAAGGTGCTGGAGTTCCCGCTGATCGGAGTGCACCAGGGCGGCGCCCTGGACCAGACCCTGCATGAGCGCGCGCAGGCGGTGCAGATGCGGTTTGCGCCCGAAGTGTCGGTCAGCAGCTTCGACGCCGTGGGCCGTATGGTCGAGGCCGGCATGGGGATTGCCGTGATCCCGCAGAGCGCCGCTTCGGCCTATGCGGGCAATGCGCGCTTCACGCGGCTGCCGCTGGCGGATTCGTGGGCAGACCGGGAGCTGCGGCTCTACGCCCTGCGGCGCACACCCCAGCTGCGCGCGGTCCAGGCGCTCATCGATTGCCTTTGCGGGTAATCCCGGACGTCGAGTTCCGCGCTATCCCCCGTGCCGTCTTGGCACTTCCCAGAGGGCGCGTGGATTCCGATGATCGGGCATGTCCATCCAGTCGCCCCACGCCCTGCGCTTTGCCCCAAGAATCCTGTACCTGAGCCAATCGCCAGAGCTGGTGAGCAGGGCCTTGGCAGGCCAACGCGTCGCGCTGCCCGAAGCCCTGCCGCTGCGCGACGATGTCTCCACCGACGAAATCACACCGATCGCGATCCTCACCCACTTCGATGAGCAACTGGGGCGCTATCCCTACACCGGCTTCAAGGCCGGTGGCCAGGCGCCCATCGGGGTGGACGCCCTGCGCACCAGCGGCATACAGGTGGTGGTGGCAGGCAAGCGGTACGGCAAAGGCTCCTCGCGTGAGCACAGCCCGGCGGCCGAAAAGCTCGCCGGCGTGCGCCTGGTCATCGCCGAGAGCTTCGAGCGCATCTACCGGCAGAACGCCGACAACATCGGCCTCATCACCTCCACCGACTTCGGGCTGATTGCACGGATCGAGGCCGGCGAGGAAATCACCTGGCGCGAGCTGCTGACCGGCCGCGATGCCCTGGATGCCGCCGTGCTCGCAGGCGGTGGCCTGCTGCGCTTTGGTCAGGCGCACCTGGGCCAGGTGTCCGAGCCGCTGCCGCCAAGGCAGCCCCAGGCTGGGGGGCGCACCCTGTTCGAGAAGATCGTCGCGCGGCACGCACTGGCCACCGGGGTCACGCCGGCCAACCCGGGCCGGGGCGATGGCGCCTTCGTGCGTGCAGACTGGCGCTTCATCCACGAGTACTACACCGGCATGGCGGCCCACATGCTGCATGCCACCTTCGGCAGGCCATTGGTGCTCAAGGACCCCGGTTCGGTCATCGTGTTCGAGGACCACACCTCCTATGTGCAGGAGAGCCCTGCGCACGTGCGCGGCGGCCTGGTCCCCAACGTCCATCGCATGGTGCAGGCACAGCGCGAGTTTGCGCAGGCTTACGCACTGCGCACCCACCGCACCCTGACCGAGCAGGAAGCCCGCGACGACGACGGCGGCAACGTGGCCGGCATTTCGCACGCGATGATGGCCGAGCACTATGCCCTGCCCGGGCAACTGGTGGTCGGCACCGACTCGCACACCCCGCACAGCGGTGCGCTGGGCTGCGTGGCCTTCGGGGTCGGCACCACCGACATGGCCAACGCCTTCGCCACGGGTGCGGTGCGGCTGACGCTGCCCGAGACCCTGCGCATCGTTCTGGACGGCGCACTGCCCCCGGGCGTGACGGCCAAGGACGTGGTGCTGCACCTGCTGGCGCAGCCCGGCATCCGCGGCGGTGCTGGCGTGGGCAAGGTGTTCGAGTTCACCGGGCCGGCCATCGCAGGCCTGGGCACGGACGAGCGCGCGACCTTCACCAACATGACAGCGGAGCTGGGTGGATTCACCGGCATCGTGGCGCCCGATGAGGAGACGGTGCGCTTTCTGCGCGAGCGTCGGGGCGTGGATTTTGTGGTCGAAGACTGGATGTGCAGTGACCCCGACGCCACCTATGCCGACACCATCCGCATCGATTGCGCGAGTGTGCCGGCGATGGTCGCCTCCCCGGGCGACCCTGGCAACGGCCTGCCCCTGTCCGCCCTGGCCCACCAAGTACGCATCGATATCGCCTACGGCGGCTCGTGCACCGCAGGAAAGCGCGAAGACTTCGACCACTACCACAAGGTGCTGCGCTGGGCCGCAGACCGCAACCTCAGGGTGGCACCCGGTGTCGAGCTGTTCCTGCAGTTCGGAACCACCGCCGTGCGAGACCACTGCATCGCGGCAGGCTACCTCGACGCCTTCGAGCGGGTCGGCGCGCGCATCCTGCAGCCCTCGTGCGGCGCCTGCGGCAACTGCGGGCCTGGAGGATCGAGCCGGGCGGACCAGGTCACGGTGAGCGCCATCAACCGCAACTTTCCGGGCCGTGGCGGCCCGGGCAACGTGTGGCTCGCCAGCCCGCCGACCGTGGCTGCCAGCGCGATTGCCGGGGAGCTGGTGTCATTCGACGAACTGCAACAACGATTTCCCACTTGAAAAGAAAATGAAGGAGACACCACCATGAAATCCCCACCCACCAGGCGCAGCGCCTTGTCGCGGCTCGGCCTTTGCCTGGCGCTGGCCTCGGCATCACCGTGGACCATGGCCCAGCCGGCCATAGGCGACAAGCCGATCCGCATGGTCGTGCCGCTGGCCGCCGGCTCCACGGTCGACGCGGTTGCGCGCGCGCTCGGGCCCAGCTTCGGGCGCAGCACCGGACATCCGGTGGTCGTTGAAAACATCGTGGGCGCCGGCGGTATCCCGGGTACCTCGCAAATCGTCAAGGCGCCCAAGGACGGGCTGACGCTGGGCATGATCTCGTCCAACCACGTCATCAACCCCGGCATCTACAAGACCATCCCGTACGACAGCCTCAAGGACATCACACCCATGGCCGTCCTCGTCACGGTGCCCCTGGTGCTGGCGGTCAATGCCAGGCTGCCGGTGAAGAACGTCCAGGAGCTGCTGGCCTATGCCAAGGCCCACCCCGGCACATTGAACTACGGCTCTGCCGGCAACGGCAGCACCCTGCACCTGGCCGGCGAGCTGATGATCGCCGAGACCGGCATCGACATGAAGCACGTGCCTTACCGCGGCACGGCCCCGCTCATCACCGACCTGGTGGGCGGCCAGGTGCAGCTGGGCTTCGTCTCGGTCTCGCAGGTCGCGCCCCAGGTCAAGGCAGGCACGCTGCGCGCATTGGCTGTGTCCACACCCCTGCGGTCATCGGCCCTGCCGGAGGTGCCTACCATGACGGAAGCGGGTGTGCCGAAGTACAGCTTTGACGCCTGGATCGCCCTGGTAGGGCCCGCCGGGCTGGGCAAGGCGGTGGTGGACAGCTACGCCAGCGCCATCAAGGCCGCAATTGCATCGCCCGAAGCACAGGCCGCCATCCTGGGCCAGGGCCTGATGGTCATGGACAAGGGCCCGGGCGAAGCGCCTGCCTTCTTCCAGTCGGAGCTGGCCAAGCACCAGAAGCTGGTCAAACAATCCGGCGCCACGCTGGACTGATGCCCATGGCGACCATCCACACGGCCGACCTGTGCGATGAACTGGGCCCGGCTGCGCGGGTATGCCTGGCGCCATGGCGCAGCCATGGCGGCCGCCACGCAGTGTCAGGCCACGTGCAGACCCTGCGCACCTTCGAGGACGCCGCCCTGATCCGCCACACCTTGGGCACACCGGGCAAGGCGCGCGTGCTGGTCATCGACGCGGGCGGCTCGCTCAAGGCCGCCGTGATCGGTGATCGCATGGCGCGCATCGGGATGGACAACGGGTGGGCGGGCGTGCTCGTCTACGGAGCCATCCGTGACGTCGCCATCCTGCAGGGCCTCGACTTCGGCGTGTTTGCCCTCGGCAGCGTTCCAGCGCGTGGAGGGAAGGCGGGGACCGGCGAAGTCGGGGACGACCTGACCATCGGGAGCGCCTCGATCCGGCCGGGTGATTTCATCGCCATGGACCACGATGGGGTGGTGGTGACAGCGGGGATATCCACCACCAGGCACCCAGCGGGTTAAAGGCACTGCGCTGACCGATGCCTGGGGTGGCCTGCCATCTGCAGGCACGCCTAAAGCATGAGACCGGCCATCCATTGGTACAGCGGAATTCCCACCAGCAGATTGAAAGGGAACGTGACGCCCAGCGACAGCCCGATGTAGACGGCGGGGCGGGCCTCCGGGACCGCATGCCTAAGCACGGCGGGCACGGCGATGTAGGAAGCGCTGGCCGCCAGCACTGCGAGCAGGGTGGCGTCCTCGACACCCACCCCTGCCATCCGTGCAAATGCCAGCGCCAGAGCCGCATGCACCACCGGGCCCAGCACCGCGTAGGCAAACAGAGAGGGCGCCAGCGAGCGCAAGCCCGCCATCTGGCGCGCAGTCAACAGGCCCATGTCCAGCAGAAAAAAGGCCAGCAAGCCTTTGAACAGGTCGCCGGTGAAAGGCTGCATCGCCTTCGCCCCCGCGGGGCCCGATACCAGGCCCACGAGCAGGGCGCCCACCAGCAGCACCGTGCCGCCGTCCGTGAGGGCTTCGCGCAGCACGCCCGCCATGCGCGGCGGTGCATTGCCGATGGCCATTGCCGCAGCGCCTGAGCCCCCAGCCGCCATGCCCTGGGTGCGGGCCCACTGCGCACCCACCAATGCCAGCACGATGGCCGGCGACTCCATCAAGGCCATGGCGGCAGCCATGTACCCACCGCCGGGGTTTCCCTGGGACTCCAGGATGTGCGCGGCGGTCACAAAGGTCACCGCGCTCACGCTGCCGTAGGTTGCCGCCACGCTGATGGCGTCCAGTGGAGGCAGTGCGCGCTTGAGAAACTGCCAGTCCAGCAAAGGGATGAGGATGGCCAGCAGCACAGCACACCCAAGGGCCGCCACGACAGCCGATGTCACACCGGTCTGGCCCAGCGCGAAGCCGCCCTTCAGGCCCAGGGCCATCAACAGGTACAGCGATAGAAATCGGGACAGGGGTGGCGGCACTTCCAGGTTGGAGCGCAGCAGCCCGGCGGCAACGCCGAGCACGAAAAACAGGATGGCGGGGTCCAGAAGAATGTTCATGGCTGCGAATGGTATGGACAAGCTTCAATCGAGGAAAATCAATAGTATCGATACAACCCATAGACAAAACCCTATGCATGCCACCTTTCGACAACTGCGCCTTCTGGTGGCATTGGCCGACACCGGGTCCATCACCGGCGCGGCCCGCGCATGCCATGTGACCCAGCCCACCGTGTCCATGCAGATCAAGGAACTGGCCGATGCCGTGGGCATGCCATTGCATGAGCAGATTGGCCGCGCCCTGTACCTGACACCTGCCGGCGAGGCTGTCGCGGAAAGCGCGCGCGCCATGGTGGCGGAGTGGGAGGCGCTGGAGCAGCGCATCGCAGGCCTCAAAGGTCTGCGGCAGGGACGTTTGCGGGTTGCGCTGGCCAGCACGGCCAAGTACTTCATTCCGCGCATGCTGGGCCCCTTTTGCGCCAGGCACCTTGAGGTGGACATCGAGCTGCAGGTCCTGAACCGCGATGGCGTGGTGCAGCGCATGCGCGCCAACCAGGACGATCTCTACATCCTGTCCCTGCCTCCAGACGACCTGCCGCATGAGCGGCTGGCATTGCTGGACAACCCGCTGGTGCCGATCGCCGCGCTGGGCCATCCCTTGGCAGGCGCCGCCCGCGTGCGTGCTGCGCGGCTGCAGCAAGAGCCCTTCATCCTGCGCGAGCGGGGGTCAGGCACGCGACTGGCCGGCGATGCGCATTTCGGGCGCCTGGGGCTGCACCCTCGCGTGCGGCTGGAGCTCGGCAGCAACGAAGCCGTCAAGCAAGCGGTCGCTGCGGGCATGGGGCTGGGCCTGGTGTCCCGGCACGCCCTGGCCGGCCAGCCTTCGGCGGAAGGGCTTGCCGTGCTGAAGGCGAACCACTTCCCTGTGCCCTCCTCCTGGTCGGTGCTCTGGCTCCAAGGCAAACGCCTGTCGCCGGTGGCCAGCGCATTTCTGGAACACCTGCAGGAGCTGGCAACCCAGTGGGAGGTGCATTCCTGAAGGGCCCTGCCCCGTGCGAGGCGATACCCGGCATCACTCGGCACAGGCTGAGGGCGGTTGGTGGCACGCACATCGCCAACTACCTGGTGGGCGGCCAGGGGGACAGTGCCATGCTGGTGCTCTCCACCGCCATGCCTTTTCTCATGGACGGCAAGATCCGGGCGCTGTGGATCTCGGACACCGTGCGCGTTCCGCAGTTGCCGCACATCAAGCGCATCGGCATGGCCATGCCCCTTTGGCAGAGACTCTTCATGAAGGCCGGTCCGCCTGCCGCCAGGGTGACTGCGGTCGACAAGGCTTTGCAGGAGTCGCTAGCGAAGCCCGAGCTGCGCCAGAAGCTGCAGGACGCGGGCATCTCCGTGGCACCGATGCACGGCCCCGAGTTCAAGGCCTTCATCAAGCCTCATGCTGCGCTGTACCGCGACATCGTGACCAGCTCGAAGATCACGATGGAGTGACGACCGCGGAGCGGCGCGGCTGGGGACCGCTTTGCAGCGGTTGCGGTCATCCCCCCTTCGTCGTCGAGCGCGTAATATAGGCCAAAAGCTGCCGCCCAATCAAAGACGCCGCTTGAGGAAAAGCGGTCATTTCTGTAGCGCATCTGGTAGGTGCAACAACCCGACTAGTCGCGTTGGCCAGGTGCCAGATTCGCACGGATCCACGACGACACGTCGGTCACCGGAATGGCGTTGAGTTGATTGAATGTGCCGGTCTTGTCCCATGCCACACCGCGTCCTTGGGAAAATGCCGCGCGGTATTTCCGCATCATGTTCTGCGGGTCGCGCGCCAGTTCGTCCAGCAGATATTGCTCGGGCCATTCCGACTTGCTGAAGGGACGGCCCAGGGCTGCTTGCAGCTTGTCCGCTACCTCGCTGTATGTCACGGTGTCGCCAGCCAGAAAAACGATGTCGTTGCGGATGCGCGGTTGGGCGAACACGACAGCGGCCGTCAGCGCTCCGATATCTTCCGGCGTCGTCAGCGTCACCGCGGTGTCGCGGCTACCCAGGGCGTGTACTGCACTGTTTTTCAGATCCACGACGCCGAATTCCGACTCGAACAAGTAGCTCATGAACATGCCGGTGGAGATGATCACCCACTCCGTTTGGTGCTGACTGCGCAGCAACTCACGCACGTCCAGTTGCGCGTCGAAAATGTCCTGCGGGCTGCCTCGACCAATCACGTCGAAATCCACCCCGAACTGCCAGGGGAAGTACCTTGGAATGCGTGCTTGCAATGCGGCTCGCGCAAGCTTCATCGGCGTATTGATCCCGGCGGCATAACCCGCGCAGCCGATCACCGTGTCATAGCGCGCGAACACTACGGCAAGCTCGTCAATGGAGCTTTTCACCAGATCGCCCACGACGATCTCGATACCGAGGTTGCGAATCTCTGCAACATCTCGCTGCTTGCCTGGTTCGGTGGATTCGACGGCGCTGGCGCGCAGCAGCACACTGATCTTCGCCCCAGTGACGTCCTTCGCGCGGCGTGCCAAGTTGCTCAGCACTGGAAAACCAAGTTCGCCAGCACCGAGAACGAGAATACTTTGCGACGTAGCGTTAGGATCTGATAGGTTCATCTGTTAGCCCATTTGAGAGAAAGTTGGGCCAGTCTAGCCACGCATCGTCGGCAGTGTAAGAAGGCACACGCGTGATACCGGGAGCAAAACCACAGTGAATCGAGACGAAATTCTTCAGTACGCGCAGACCGTGTGTGACGGCTTGCGGGACGATGACGACGGGGTGCGGCGGGAGGTGCTCGCGCATGCCGGGAGCCGTTGGTCGCTCGGTATCGTCCACACCCTTGGCGTGTATGGCAGGCTCCGCCACGCTGAGATTGGCAGACGTATGCACGGGGTGACTCAGCGCATGTTGACGCTGACCTTGCGGCAGTTGGAGCGCGATGGGCTGGTGCTCCGTCACGACTTCGAAGAGGTGCCTCCCAAGGTCGAGTATGAACTTTCAGAAACCGGCATGGAGTTGCTGGTTCGGATGGTTCCGCTTTGGACATGGATCGTCGAAAATGCGGACCGCTTCCGGGAAGCTCGGCAGAACTTCGACAGCCAACACCGCGAAGCCAACCCTTAGTCACCAAACCGCAACCACCTGGAAGGTGCATTCGACGGCGCTAGCGGATGTCGCGTCCGTCAACCAAACGGGTGCGGCATGCACAATACGGTCGGTGTTGAAAAGCGAAGCCGCTATCCGCGCATTTCCACTGAACGTCGGCATCCAGCCCAAAACGGCCTTTGACTTTCATTTGCCTCATGGTAGTGCCACTTGCCAGAGCGGGAGGCGCAGAATGAATCAGCGAAGCCGCCCAGGGGATCACCAACCAGTTCCCTGCGCCCCAAGCCCGCGCACTGCACAATCCCTGCATGCCACCGCAGCCTTCCTCTCCCCCAACCCACCCACCATCACGTACACAACCCCTCTGGCTGATGCTGCTGGTCCTGCTATCGGGCTTCGCGCTCAGCCAGGCGTACCGCACCACCGCCTCCATCGTGGCCCAGGGGCTGCAGGCGGACTTCGGCCTGGGGGCCTCGTCGCTGGGGGCGTTTGCCGGGCTGTTCGGCCTGTCGTTCGGCGTGGCGCAGCTGCTCATGGGGATTGCACTGGACCGCTACGGCCTGCGCCGCACGGTGCTCGCGGCCGCGCCGTTGGGGATCGCCGGCGCCGCCTTGTCGGCGCTGGCGCCCAGCTATGGCTGGCTGATGGCCGGGCAGGTGCTGATCGGGATCGGCTACTCACCGGCGTTCGTGGCGTGCACCCTGTTCATTGCACGGTATTTCGCGGTCGAGCGTTTTGCCTTCTACTCGGGCGTGAGCATGGGTGTCGGCAGTTTGGGCCTGATATTCACCGGCACCCCGCTGGCCTGGGTGGTGCAGCACTGGGGATGGCGCACGGGGTTCGGTCTGCTCGCCGTGCTGAGCGCGCTGTCGTGGATGCTGATTTTTGCGCTGGTGCGCGAGCCCGTGGTCCCTGACGCACCGCCCACCCCGCAGGAAAGCTGGGGGCAGTCGCTGGCGCGCTTTGCCGAGCTGCTCACCGTGCCCCACACCTGGGGCATCGTGGTGCTGGGCATGTCGTGCTACGCCGCGTTCCTCACGCTGCGCGGCCTGTGGCTGGGGCCCCTGCTGACCAACCGGTTTGGCTTCTCGCTGCTGGACAGCGGCAATGTGGCGCTGGTGCTTTCGTTGATTGCGGTCTTCACCCCGGCTGCGTTCGGGCGCATGGACCCGGGCATACACCGGCGCCGCGCCTGGATCGGCAACGCCTCGCTGCTGATGGCCAGCCTTTTCGCGGTGGCGGCCTTTTTGCACCACGGCGCCGCCACCGTGGCGCTCATATTTCTCATGGGGCTGTTGTCCGGCTATGGCGTGCTGCAGTACAGCGACGCACGCGCGTCCTATCCCCCCGAGATGACCGGGCGCGCACTGTCGCTGTACACCATGTCCATGTTCCTGGGCGTGGCCCTGATGCAATCGCTGACCGGCGTGGTGGCCGGCTGGGCCGGGGCGCGGGGCACCGAGCCCTACCAGATGGTGTTCCTGGCCATCGCTGCCTGGTTGGCGCTGGCCTCGCTGGCGTTCCGGCTGCTGCCGATGTCTCCTCTGATCCAGCGCCCATGAACCCCTCCAAGATGGCGTCGGTTCAGCCCCGCACCACGCCCGCCAGCTTTTTCACCAGCGGCTCCATGGCCTCCACCGGCACCTGCGCATAGCCCAGCAGAAAGCCGCGCCAGGGCTGCGCGCGCAGGCCCACCGCATGCAGGCTGAGCGCCGGCGCCATGATGCCGTGCTGCGCCAGCAGCCGCGCGCTCAGCGCCACGTCGTCGGCCGCGCCGTCGTGCAGGCGCAGCGCCAGGTGCATGCCGGCCGAACCGCCGTGCACGGTGGCCATGTCGCCCAGTTGCTCGCCGAGCGCGGCCACCAACGCGTCGCGGCGCTGGCGGTACAGGCGGCGCATGCGCCGCAGGTGCAGGCTGAACTGGCCGCTGGTGATGAACTCGGCCAGCGCCAGCTGCTCGGCCGTGCGCCCGCGCGGTGCGGCCCGGTCCAGCATTTCCGACAGGGCCGGCGCCAGCGCCGTGGGCACCACCATGAAGCCCATGCGCAGCGCGGGGAACAGCGTCTTGCTGAAGGTGCCCAGGTAGACCACGGGCGCATCCACCGCCAGGCCCTGCATGCAGGCCAGCGGCGGGCCGTCGTGGCGGAACTCGCTGTCGTAGTCATCTTCGATGATGAGGGCACCGGCCTTGCGCACGCCCTCGATGAGGGCCAGGCGCCGCGCCAGGCTGAGCACACTGCCCACCGGGTACTGGTGCGAGGGCGTGGCGTAGATCAGCCGGGGCCGCTGGCGCAGCCAGTCGCCCGCCGTGGGGGCCATGCCCTCGGCATCCACCACGATGCCGATGGTTTTGAGCTGCGCCGCGCGAAACGCCGCCACCGCGCCCTGGTAGCCGGGGTTCTCTACCCACACCTTGTCGCCCGCATCGGCCAACGCGCGGGCGCACAGGTCCAGGCTGCTTTGCGTGCCATCGGTGATGAACACCTGCCCAGCCTCCACCAGGGCACCGCGCGCCACGCGCAGGTGGCCGGCAATGGCCTCGCGCAGCGCGGGCTCGCCCGCCGGGTCGGCGTAGTTGAGCTGCGCGGGCCTGATCGAGGCCCAGGCCCGGTCGAGCATGCGCCGCCAGCGCAGGAGCGGAAAATCCCGGAGCGAGGGCACGCCAGGGGCAAACGCCACCGAAGCCTCCGAGCCCGGCAGCAGCGGCATGTTCTGCGCGCGCCGAGACAGGCTGGCACGCTGCACGCCGGGCACAGTGCGCAGGGCCGCTGGGGGCGCCAGCAGCCCTGCCAGCGGCGCCACCACGCTGCCACGCCGGCTGGCGAGCAAAAAGCCCTCGGTGGCCAACTGCTCATAGGCATAGAGCACGCTGTTGCGCGCCAGCCCCAGATCGGCCGCCAGCGTGCGGCTGGCGGGCAGGCGCGTGCCGCTGGCCAGCAGGCCGCTGCGTATGCCGTGGCGCAGGCACTCGTGCAACTGGCGCTGCTGCGACCAGCCGGCATGCGGCGGCCTGGCCTGAAAATCGGAGAACAGGAGCTGGTAGTCCATGGAGTGGCAGATTTTCTGTGGCCCTAAAAAATAGCACGGGCTTGGGTCTTATTCTGGCACCACAGCAAGGCTACAGTGCGCTCCTTTCTTCACTCCCCCTTTCGGAAAAATCACCCGTGAACGACAACGCCCCTGCCGCCCTGCCCCCCACCGACCGCACCCGCGTGCGCCGCGTGGCCGAGAACGCCGCCTACGACCGCGCCACGCTGCACGCCATCATCGACGCCGCCTACCTGTGCCATGTGGCGTTTACCGACGACAAGGGCACGCACTGCATCCCCACGGCCTGCTGGCGCGAGGGCGAGCACCTGTACATCCATGGCTCCAACGGCGGGCGCCTGATCAAGTGGCTGGGCAAGGGAATACAGGCCTGCGTGACCATCACCCACCTCGACGGCCTGGTGCTGGCGCGCTCGGCCTTCAACCATTCGATGAACTACCGCTCGGCCATGGTCTACGGCCGCTTCGAGCCCGTGGCCGACAAGCACGCATCGCTGACCGCCCTCATGGACCACTTGGCCGTGGGCCGCCAGGCCGAGGTGCGCGCCGGCAACGACAAGGAGTTTGCGGCCACCACCGTGATGCGCATCGCGCTCGATGAAGCCGCCTGCAAGGTGCGCAGCGGCCCGCCCGTGGACGATGAGGAAGACATGCAGCACCCGGTGTGGGTGGGTGTGCTGCCGCTGGTGCTGCAGCGCGGTGCGCCCGTGGCGGACCCGCTGAACACGGCTGCTACGCCAGGCTATGTGGCCGCCTGGGCTGCGGAAACTCAGGCGGTTCTGTAGATCAACGCAGTCGCCCGCGCCTCCATCGCCAGCCCCTGCCCTACGGGCCCCAGGCGCTCAGCCGTCTTGGCCTTCACGTTGACCTGGTCCGGCGCCACTTCGAGCGCCTTGGCAATGCACTCGCACATGCCGGGGATGTGCGCCGCCAGGCGTGGGGCCTGGGCCACCACGGTGCTGTCCACATTGCCGATGGTGTAACCGGCGGCACGCACGCGGCGCGCCGCCTCGGCCAGCAGCACGGCCGAGTCGGCACCGCGGAACTGGGCATCGGTGTCCGGGAAGTGCCGGCCGATGTCGCCCAGGCCAGCCGCGCCCAGAATGGCGTCGGTGATGGCGTGCAGCAGCACGTCGGCATCGGAATGCCCGAGCAGTCCCATGGTGTGGGGAATCGTGACACCGCCGATCACCAAGGCACGGCCCGGCACCAGTGCGTGCGTGTCCCAACCTTCCCCAATTCTGAAATTCATGCGTTCCTTTCCACGCGCCCACACGGGACGCGAAGTCATACATCCGCTTGCGCGGTCTTAGAGCGGATAACAAAACTCAGCGAAGCGGTTCTGGCTAGGCGCTGCGTCGCAGGCAGTACGGGTAGTACGACAAGACGCAGCAACGACGCCAGAAGATTTTTGTTAGCCGCTCTTAAAAAATCGTCTTGCGTCCGGTCTCTGTGGCGCCTTGGCCTCGCTCGCCTCCAAAGCGCGCCAGCGTGGTGCCGTAGCCGCGCTGGGCCAGCACGGCCTCGGCGAGGGCGAAGTCGTCGGGGTAGGTGACCTTGAAGTTCTGCGCGCCGCCGGGCACCAGGCGCGGGTGCAGGCCCATGGCCTCCATGGCGCTGGCCTCGTCGGTCACGTTGGTGCCCACCTTGGCCAGCGCGTCCAGCAGCGGGCCGATGCGGAACATCTGCGGCGTCTGCGCCAGCCATTTGTTGCTGCGGTCCACGGTGGACGCCACGCGCACGCCGCCCGGGCCGTCGATGGAGGTCTTGAGCGTGTCGGCCAGCTGGTGGGCCAGCAGGCCGCCCACGCTGTCCTGCGCGCACACATCGATGAGGCGGTCGATCTGCTCGGCGGTGACCAGGCAGCGCGCCGCATCGTGCACCAGCACCCAGTCATCGCGCTGGGCGCCGCGCTCCTGCAGGGCCTTGATCCCGCCCTGCACCGTGGCCGCGCGTGTGGGGCCGCCGCATTCCACCACGAAGTACGAAGGGTGGTCGTGCGCGTCCAGGTAGCGGTCGCCCGGCGCCACGGCCACCAGCGTGCCCGCCAGGCGCCCCACCCCCGCGAACGCGGCCAGGGTGTGCATGACCATGGGGTGGCCCGCCACCAGGTGGTACTGCTTGGGCAACTGTGGCGGCGCGGGTGCCAGGGGCTCGCCTGCAGCCCCGGCCAGCGCGCCGAACGCCGAGGTGGTGGAGCCCGCCGGTGCGGCCGGGGGCGCCGCCACCGCGCGCGAGCCCGTGCCCGCGCACGGCACCAGCGCCCAGAAACGCCCCTGCGCAGACGTGGGAGCATGCGAAGCGGTGAGCGAGGGTTGCAGCAGCGGGTCGATGGTCATGAGGGGGCCATTTTAGGAGGCCGCACCCACCCCCGGTCTACAACGTCGACGAAATCCAACCTCTACCGTCACCCGCATTCGTCAAAACTGGCGTGGTTCAAGCCAGTGCCCCCGCGCAAGGGCCGCCCCGCCGCGCTGGGGGCGTCCCCCTCCCGACTCGCGCAGCGAGACGAGAGAGGGGTGAAGGCGCGCAGCGACTCAGGGGGTGCTTTATCTACGGCCTTTCGTGCAAGAACCAGGTGCCATAGTCCACCAGCCCCAGCGCATGGTGGCGCAAGGCGATACCGGGCAAGGCCAGGGTGCAGGGCGCGGCCAGGTCGTGCTCGCGGGCTAGCGCCAGGGCGCTGTCGAAATCCTGCGGCGGCTGGCGCACCCTGAATTCGAGCATGGTGCCGTAGTGCGCCCACAGCTCGGCACCGTAGCGCTCGCGCCAGCGGCGCAGCAGTGCGATGAAGCCATCGGCACGGCCACGCTCCATGCCATACCAGTGCAGGTAGGCCAGCGCTTCTTCGCTGTGGGGTGTGGGCAGCAGCACCAGCCAGGCGTTGTCGGGATCGAAGCGCTCCTGGCGGCCGCGCTCGGGGTCAGCAGCACCCTGGGCCTCTTCGAGGGCAGCCAGCCAGCGCTCAAAGCGCAGCCGGTCACCGGCGCATGCGGCCCAGGCGGCGTCAAAGCCGGCGCAGGCCTCCCCGGCCACGCCGGCCGCAGCGAGTTCGCCGCGCCAGACGTCCAGTTGGTCCTCTTCGTCCAGGGGGTAGAAGCTTTCTGCCAGCTCGGCCAGCACCTCGTCGGCGCCGATGCCGCGCGCAGTGGCGATGAAGGACCGTGGCGACACATCGTCGCGCGCTGCACCTTGCTCATAGGGGAAGCGCATGAACAGGTCATCGGCCAGCGCCTCGGGTTCTGGTGCCTCGGTACTGCCCGACCACAGCGTTGTCACCACGGGCCAGCGGCCACTGCCCTGCTCCACCAGCGCCCGCGCCGCCTGCCACAGGGCCTCGCGTTCAGGCACCTGCACCTGGGCCGCCCAGGCGACTTCGCCACTGGCCGCGCCCGCTTGGCCGGGCACCGGCAGTGCCAGCCAGTCCAGCGCCGCCAAGGGCGTGCCCTGCAGCCGGGCGAGCCAGGCTTCGCGCGGCTCCGTGGGAGTAGCTGGCGGCACCGCCGCTGGCTGCTCAGGCGCAGGCGTAGATGCCGCCCGCGTGGCCAGAGCCGCCCGCCATGTGGACACGGCCTGTGCATCCACACCCACCGCCTGCTCCAGGTGCCCCGCGCGCAGCAGGTTCGCGGCGACAGGCACCACGGCCAGGTCGAGCAACCCTGTGGCAGCGGCCGGCGCATCGTGGGCCAGCAAGGCGGCGGCGACCTCGGTGGCATCGCCGTCGCGGCCCTGCCCCGCTAGCAGCAGCCAGCAGGCCTGCCAGATGCTGTGTACCAGGTAGCCGCCGGCAAAGCCCGTGGCGCGCAGGTAGCCGGCCATGGCACGCGCAATCGCCAGGGTGTCCGTGGCCTCGGCCGTAGGCGCGACGTCGATATGGCCGGCCGACTGCAGCTGTGCCAGCATGGCGGCCACCTCGTCTTCGGGCAGGCCCAGCGCGGTCAAGTCATCGGCCGTGGGCACATCGGCGAGCAAGGCGTTCGACGCGCCGAAATGCTGCGCAATGCGGGCCTTGAGCACCAGCTCCGCATCCATGCAGAAGGCGCCAAAGGCCAGGTGCGGCCGCGGGTCGCCGGCCGCACCCTGGCGCTGCACCAGGGTGGCAAGGAAGTCGGCCGACCAATCCTGGCCCGCAGGCGCCAGCTGCAGGCGGCCCGGCAGGGCCAGCGACTGCAGCAGTTGCCCGGCCTGCTGCCCGGCCCAGTTGGCCAGTTGGTCGCAATCCATCGCTTCCTGCTCCCCCACGGCAGGGCAGCCCTGCCCGGCCAGCAGCGCCACGGCGGGCAACAGCCGCTGCACCTGCGCCACCAGCGCGCCGTGGGCCGGCAGCCGCCATGCGCCCTCGCGCTGCAGCAGCAGGCCCAGCGCGGCCAGTGCCTCGGGCGCATGGCCGGCCACTGCTGCGAGCCGGGCATTGGCGAGCAGTTCGTCCAGGGCGCTGTCAAGCCGCTGGTCGTTCAAATGTCGGGTGGTCAGCGGGATCAAGGCGATTCCTCCTTTTGGCGCGCGAGTGTAGGGACACAGGGCTGCGGGCGTGGGCATGGCCCGACGAATGGACGGAAATGGACGACGGTCAGCGCGGGCCACGCGGCGCCTGGGCACTTGTCACAGCCTGTACGCCCCAGCAAAGATGCGTTCCACCACCTAAAATGGTCTGTTGCCCCCCATCCAGCCCGTGCGCGTCTCGCGCCCCTGGGGATGCGGTGGCCCAGACGACCCCTACCGTCCGCATGGAACTGCCCAAACTCTCCCCCGGAAAACGTTTCACCCTGCCCCGCCCCGTGGGCAGCGCCGATTCCCTGCTGCTGGCCCGCCTGGCCGAACGTGACAAGGCGGGGGGCCGCACCACCGCCATCGTCACGGCCGACGCCACCGATGCGCAGCGCCTCATCGAAGAGATGGCGTTCTTCGCGCCCACGCTGCGCTGCGCGCTGTTCCCGGACTGGGAGACGCTGCCCTACGACACCTTTTCGCCGCACCAGGATTTGATCAGCGAGCGGCTGGCCACGCTGTGGCGCATCAGCCAGGGAGAGGCCGACGTGGTGCTGGTCCCAGCCACCACGGCACTGTACCGGCTGGCGCCGCCCTCCTTCCTGGCGGGGTATACCTTCCACTTCCAGGTCAAGCAAAAGCTCGACGAGGCCAAGTTCAAGGCCCAGCTCACGCTGGCCGGCTACAGCCATGTGTCGCAGGTGGTGAGCCCCGGCGAATACGCGGTGCGCGGCGGGCTGATCGACCTGTTCCCCATGGGCTCGCTGGTGCCTTACCGGGTGGACCTGTTCGACAACGAGATCGACAGCATCCGCACCTTCGATCCCGACAGCCAGCGCAGCCTGTACCCCGTGCCCGAGGTGCGCCTGCTGCCCGGCCGCGAGTTCCCGATGGACGACGATGCGCGCGCCAAGTTCCGCAGCCGCTGGCGCGAGATGATCGAGGGCGACCCGACCAAGAGCCGCATCTACAAGGACATGGGCAACGGCGTGGCCACCGCCGGCATCGAGTACTACCTGCCGCTGTTCTTCGACGACACGGCCACCGTGTTCGACTACCTGGGCAGCGAGGCGACCGTGGTGCTGCATGGCGACCTGGAGCCGGCCTTCCAGCGCTTCTGGCAAGACACGAAAGACCGCTTTCGCCTGGTGCAGGGCGACCCGGAGCGCCCGGCGCTGCCGCCCGAATCGCTGTTCCTCTCGGTAGACCAGTTCTACACCCGCGCCAACCTGCATGCGCAGCTGTCCATCCGCCCCGGGGTGGAGGACATTGCCGACAACCCGCACTTCCAGAAGCTCGGCGACCTGTCGGTGGTGCGCGGGGCCGAGGACCCGCTGGCCCGCCTGCACGCCCACATCCGCAACACGCAGCACCGCGTGCTGCTGCTGGCCGAGAGCGCGGGCCGGCGCGAGAGCCTGCTCGACTTTTTGCGCGCCAGCGGGGTCAGCCCGCCGGCCTTTGACTCGCTGGCCGAGTTCCAGGGCACGCCCGACGAAAAGGTGGGCATTGCCACCGCTGGCCTCACCGTGGGCTTCAGCTGGATCGAGGACGGCATCGACTTCGTGACCGAGACGGAGCTGTTTGCCGCCGGCCCCACCACGCGCCGGCGCAAGAAGCAGGAGCAGGTGAGCGATGTCGAGGCGCTGATCAAGGACCTGGCCGAACTCAACGTGGGCGACCCTGTGGTGCACAGCGCCCACGGCATCGGCCGCTACCGCGGCCTGGTCAACATGGACGTGGGCAACAAGAACGCCGACGGCACGCCCGCCATGCAGGAGTTCTTGCACCTGGAGTACGCCGACAAGGCCGTGCTCTACGTGCCCGTGAGCCAGCTGCAGCTGATCAGCCGCTACACCGGCGTGAGCGCCGACGAGGCGCCGCTGCACAAGCTGGGCAGCGGCCAGTGGGAAAAGGCCAAGCGCAAGGCCGCCGAGCAGGTGCGCGACAGCGCGGCCGAGCTGCTCAACATCTACGCCCGCCGTGCTGCGCGCGAGGGCCATGCCTTCCGCTACAGCCCGCAGGATTACGAGACCTTTGCCAACGACTTCGGCTTTGAAGAAACCGCCGACCAGAACGCCGCCATCCACGCGGTGATCCAGGACATGATCAGCCCGCGCCCCATGGACCGCCTGGTCTGCGGCGACGTGGGCTTCGGCAAGACCGAGGTGGCCCTGCGCGCCGCCTTCGTGGCCGTCACGGGCGGCAAGCAGGTGGCCTTTCTCGCGCCCACCACGCTGCTGGCCGAGCAGCACTACCAGACGCTGATGGACCGCTTCGGCAAGTGGCCGGTGAAGGTGGCCGAGGTCTCGCGCTTTCGCTCGGGCAAGGAGATCACCGCCGCCATCAAGGGCATTGGCGACGGCACGGTGGACATCGTGGTCGGCACGCACAAGCTGCTCAGCGAATCGACCAAGTTCCACAACCTGGGCCTGCTCATCATCGACGAGGAGCACCGCTTTGGCGTGCGCCACAAGGAGCAGATGAAGGCCCTGCGCGCCGAGGTGGACGTGCTCACCCTCACGGCCACGCCCATCCCGCGCACGCTGGGCATGGCGCTCGAAGGCCTGCGCGACCTGTCGGTCATCGCCACAGCACCGCAGCGGCGCCTGGCGATCAAGACCTTTGTGCGCAACGAGGGCACGGGCGTGATACGCGAGGCGGTGCTGCGCGAATTGAAGCGCGGCGGGCAGGTGTACTTTCTGCACAACGAGGTGGAGACCATCGAGAACCGCCGCCAGAAGCTCGAAGAAATCTTGCCCGAGGCCCGCATCGCCGTGGCCCACGGCCAGATGCCCGAGCGCGAGCTCGAGCGCGTGATGCGCGACTTCGTGGCCCAGCGCTACAACATCCTCTTGTGCTCGACCATCATCGAGACCGGCATCGACGTGCCCACGGCCAACACCATCATCATGAGCCGTGCCGACAAGTTCGGCCTGGCGCAGCTGCACCAGCTGCGCGGCCGCGTGGGCCGCAGCCACCACCAAGCGTATGCCTACCTCATGGTGCCCGACACCGAGGGCCTGACCAAGAACGCCGCCCAGCGCCTGGATGCCATTCAGCAGATGGAAGAGCTGGGCAGCGGCTTCTACCTGGCCATGCACGACCTGGAGATCCGCGGCGCCGGCGAGGTGCTGGGCGAGAACCAGAGCGGCAACATGCTGGAGGTGGGCTTTCAGCTGTACAACGAGATGCTCAACGAGGCCGTCAAGGCGCTCAAGGCCGGCAAGGAGCCGGACCTGCTCAGCCCCCTGTCGGTCACGACCGACATCAACCTGCACGCCCCCGCCCTGCTGCCCGACGACTACTGCGGCGACGTGCACCTGCGCCTGTCGTTCTATAAGAAGCTGGCCACCGCCAAGAACCCCGACCAGATCGACGGCCTGCTCGAAGAGATCGTGGACCGCTTCGGCAAGCTGCCGCCGCAGGCCCAGACCCTCATCGATGTGCACCGCCTGCGCGTGCTGAGCCAGCCCTACGGCGTGGTGAAGGTCGATGCCGCCCCGGGCGTCATCCACATCACCTTCAAGCCCCAGCCGCCCATCGACCCGATGCGCATCATCGAGCTGATCCAGAAGAACAAGCACATCAAGCTGGCGGGCAACGAGAAGCTGCGCATCGAGCGCGAGCTCAAGGACCCCAAGGACCGCGCGCAGATGGTGCGGGACATACTGCGATCGCTGGGGCAGCCGCAGCCTGTCGCTGCCTGAGAGCGACGAACACAGCTCTTCTGGCGTTGTTGCTGCGTCTTGTCGTACTGACCGTACTGCCTGCGACGCAGCGCCTAGCCAGAACCGCTTCGCTGAGCTGTGTGCGCCGCTCCTGTCGGAAGGCCCGGATACGCATGGGGCTGCGCTCGACATCTTCCCTGGCATCTGGCATGGTGCGTGCATGCACTTTCAGTGACATGACCACCGCCCCCGCACTGCAACCCACCCTGTCGCCCAAGCTCCCCCAGCTGGCGGCCCAGGGCTTTGCGCTGCGCCACAGCCGCCAGGCGCACTACGAGTTCGACTGGCATGTGCACGATTGCGCCATGCTGCTATGGCCGCGCAAGGGGGCGCTGCAAAGCGCTTGGCAGAGTGAAGGCGCCCCTGGCCATGCCGGTTTCGACCAGATTCGCCTGGCACGCAGCCAGGCCATCCTGCTGCCCGTGGCCACCGCCCACCGCACCCAGTCCGCCACGCACCACCAGGAGCATGGCGAGCTGTACCTGGCGCCCGAGATCGCGCGCGCCTGCAGCACCGGGCGTGGGGCCATCCGTCTCGACGCGGCGGCGCTGTCCATGCTCGATGCACTGCTGGCCCCGGCGCTCGACCCGCGCGCGGCCGAGCCGCTGGTGCTGGCCGTGGTGCGGCAGATCGCCCAGGCCCGCCCGCTCGATATGGCCCGGCCACACTCGCCCGCGCGGCAGATGCTGGCGCGCTTTGCCCAGGCGCTGGACTGGGACGAGCCCCTGCAGGGCATCGACGCCATCGCCTGCGAGCTGGGCACCTCCACCCGCCAGCTGCAGCGCGCCTGCCAAGACGAATTCGGCCAGAGCCCCGTGGCCCTGCGCCGGCAGATGCTGGCCGCCCACGCGCGCCGGCTGCTGGCCACCGGCCTGCCGCTGGCGCAGGTGAGCGTGCAACTGGGGTTTGCGACCAGCGGGCACTTGACGCGGCTGCTGAAGTCAGTGGCACACTGACCCTGCTGCAGCACCTGTCGCAATTGGGATCACGGCCTGTCGCATTCTGGTTTTCCGGATCGGGGCGCGGTTCCTAGCATGGGACCTCCTTCGTGATGGAGTTCCCCATGCCCGCCTCGCCCCCTGTTGTTTCCCATCCCCGCAGACACGCCCTGCTGGCCCTGGCCCTTGCCGGCATCTGCGCACCCTTGCTCGCGCAGACGACTGCATGGCCCACCAAGCCCATCACCCTGGTCGTGCCCTTCCCGGCCGGCGGCGGCACCGACCTGGTGGTGCGCGCGCTGCAGCCCCGGCTGCAAAAGGAGCTGGGCCAGCCCCTGGTCATCGACAACCGCGCAGGCGCCGGCGGCACCCTGGGCTCCGCGCTGGTGGCCCGCGCCACGCCCGACGGCTACTCCGCGGGCGTGGCCACCACCAGCACCCACGCGGTCAGCGTGAGCGTGTACCCCAAGCTGCCGTTCGACCCGGCCAAGGATTTCGCGTATGCCGGCTTCATCGGTACATCGCCCTACGTGCTGGCCACCACGGGCGCCCTGGGCAAGCCCGACACCAAGGCCCTGCTGGCCGCGCTCAAGGCCAAACCCGAGGGCTTCAGCTTCGCGTCCGTGGGCGCGGGCACGGTGTCGCACCTGCTGGGCGAGCAGTTCAAGGGCGTCGCCAAGGTGCCGCTGGTGCACATCCCCTATCGCGGCGCGGCACCGGCCTACACCGACCTGATCTCGGGCCAGGTGCAGCTGATGTTCGACAACCCGGCCGGGCTGGTGCCCTACATCCGCGCGGGCCGCATCCACGCCGTGGCCACCACGGCGCCCAATGCGCTGCTGGCTGGCGTGCCCACCTTCCAGCAGCAGGGCATGGCCGGGTTCGACCAGTCGCTGTGGTACGGCATCGTCTTCCCCGCGCAGACACCCAAGGCCGTGGTGGAGCGCTTCAACCAGGCACTCAACAGCGTGTTGTCCGACCGCGCCGTGGCCGCCGAGCTGGCCGCGCTGGGCGTGAACGCCGCACCGGGCACGCCCGATGCGCTGCAGGCGGCCGTGGTGCGCGACACGGCCTACTGGGGTCGCATCGCCAAAGCCGTAGGAGCGCGCGTTGATTGAGCACACCCTCCCCTTTCCCGCCTCGCTGCCGGCACCCGGCCAGGTCGTCCTGATCCGCGTGTTCGTCAACGGCCCGGGCGGCGGCAACCCCGTGCCGCTGGTGGCCGATGCGCGCGGCATGGATGCCGCGCAGATGCAGGACATCGCGCGCACCCACGGGCACGAGTCGGCCTTCGTGCTGCCGGCCGATGTACCCGGTGCCGATTGGCGCCTGCGATTTTTCGTGCCGCACCATGAGATGGAGATGTGCGGCCACGCCACCGTGGGCAGCCTGTGGGCGCTGCGCCGCTGGGGCGTGTGGACCACGCCCACGGCCTGCGTGCAGACCCTGAGCGGCCTGGTGGACGTGGAGTGGGACGCGGCACGCCAGCGCGTGTGGATCTCGCAGCCCGCCGTGCGCCAGGAGCTGCTGGAGCCCGATGCGGCTGCGCTCGTGGCGCGCACCCTGCGCCTGCCTGCCCCCCTCCCCACCACCAACGCCGCCACCAGCCGCGTGAAGACCCTGGTGCCCCTGCCCGATGCGGCCACGCTGAACGGCCTCGTGCCGGACTTCGCTGCCATGGAATCCACCTGCGACGCTATCGCCTCCACCGGCCTGTACCCCTATGCACTGGCCACCGGCGAGCAGGTGGCGGCAGAACCCACCGTGTTCGCCCGCCAGTTCCCGCGCAAATCCGGCTACCCGGAAGATGCAGCCACCGGCATTGCGGCGGCAGCGCTCTGGGGGCACCTGGCAGCCACCGGCACCATTGCCGTGGGCAGCGCGGCATCGCCCGTGGTGTGCACCGTGCGCCAGGGCGACGCCATGGGCAGCCCCTCGGCCATCGCGGTGCGGCCGCGGTTTGATGCGCAGGGTGCGGTCGCCGGCTGCTGGCTCAGCGGCGAGGTGATGGAGGGCGCGGCATGAACGACGACACCATGCACACCACGCCCGAAGAACGCCTGGCCGCCGCCGGCCTGGTGCTGCCACCCGCCCCCCAGCCGCGCGGCAGCTACGCGCCCTGCCATGTGCACGAGGTGGCGGGCCAGTGCTGGGTGGCGGTGAGCGGCCAGACCAGCCGCATCGCCGGCCAGGCCCTGGCCGGCATTTGCGCATCGGATGCCGACCTGCAGCCCGCGCGCCATGCAGCCACCGTGGCGATGCTCAACGCCCTGGCCGCATTGCGCACCGCCTGCGGCGGCGAGCTGGCCCGCGTGCAGCACGTGGTGCGCCTGCGCGGCTTCGTGCGCTCGGCACCCGACTTTGGCGCGCACCCGCGGGTGCTCGACGCCGCATCGGACGTGCTGGCCATTGCCTTCCCGCACCTTGCGCTGCCCGCGCGCAGTGCGCTCGGCGTGGCCAGCCTGCCCGATGGGGTGTGGGTGGAGTTGGAGATCGATGCACTGTTTACACCACCGCCACAAGGCTGAAAGGGCCTTCCCGTCCAATGCACTGTCGATCTGCTGCAGCACAGGCGTCAAGCCGGCTGCTCAGCAAGGGGGGTGCCTTCGATCAACGCTCCCAGGCACGCTCGATGGTGGCCTCGAACTCCTGGATCGGGGCGGGTCGACCATACAAGTAGCCCTGGTAACAGGTGCAGCCGTAGCGCGCCAGCAGGTTGCGCTGCTCCAGTGTTTCCACGCCTTCGGCGATCACCTGCAGGCCTAGCCCCTGGCCCAGCGCAACGACGGCACGCACGATGGAGGCATCGTTGGCATTCGTGGCGAGCTCGCACACGAAAGACTGGTCGATCTTGAGCTGGTCCAGCGGCATGCGCTTGAGGTAGCCCAGCGACGAAAATCCGGTGCCAAAGTCGTCCAGAGAGAAGCTGATGCCCAGGACTTTGAGCGCCTGCATCTTGTCCACCATTTCGTCCACATCCTTGGCCAGCACGCTCTCGGTCAGCTCCAGCTTCAGGCGCTGCGGATTGGCCCCGGTGGCATTCAGCACGCTGCGCACTCCCTGCAGGTAACCGGGGTCGCTGAACTCGCGGGCGCTCACATTCACGGCCAGCACGAGGTGGCTGCGCACAGGGTGCGCAGCCCATTCGCACAACGTGCGGCAGGCCGTCTCCAGCACCCATCGGCCCAAGGGCAGGATGAGGCCCGTCTCCTCAGCCAGTGGTATGAAGCGGGCCGGTGAAACCATGCCATGCACCGGATGCTTCCAACGCACCAGCAGCTCGGCGCCCTGCAGATTCGAGGACAGGTGAACCTGCGGCTGGTAGAAGGCAACGAGCTGGCCCGGGATTGCATTCTTGAGATCCTGCTCAAACTGCACCCGCTCGTGCAGGGCATCGCGCATGCTCTGGTCAAACATCGCCACCTGGCCCTTGCCGCGTTTCTTGGCCTCCAGCATGGCCAGCTCGGCACCCTGCAGCACCTCGTCCGCAGTGGCAGCGTTGTCGCCCACCACGGTCACACCAATGGAGGCCTGCACCGTGCAGGCACCGTCGTCCAGCAGGAACGGCGTGCCGAACTGCGCAAGCGCGGTGGCCGCCATGGCGGCGGCGCGCTCCTGCGCCAGGCCCGGGCTGCGGCCCAGGCCCTCCAGCAGCACCAGGAACTCATCGCCCCCGATGCGCGCCAGAACCGCACCAGTACCCTCCATTTGCCGCAGGCGGGCGGCCACGGCAACAAGCAGCTGGTCGCCCGCCTCGTGCCCACGGGTGTTGTTGAGTACGGTGAAATTGTCCAGGTTGGCCAGCAGCAATGCGCCGAAGGAACGGCGTGCGCGTGCCTGCTCGATGGCTTGCTGCAATCGGGCCAGCAGCTCGCTGCGGTTGAACAGGCCCGTGAGCCGGTCATGGTGGGCCAGTTGGTCCATGGCTGCGCCCAGCACCAACGTCTCGTCCACCGCCCTCTTGCGCGGCTGCTCGGGGCTTTGGGCCGCATCACGCGCGTGGCTTCTGGCCGCGTCGGCCAGTTCCACGATGGGCCGCACCACGCGCCCCGCCACCAGCCAGGACAGAAGCGCAAACAGGGCTGCCAGCAGTGCAGTGGCTGACAACATCAGCTTGCGCACCTGGTAGACCGGCGCGTGCGCGCTGTCGATGTTCTCGCGCACCACCACCGTCCAGCCCAGGCCTTCCGCGGGCACGGCAGCAACCACCTTCTGCGTGGCCACCAGGTAGCCCGTGTCGGACTGCACGGCCTGCAGGGAGGCGTTCGGCGGCTTTCCGTGGCGATTGAAGTTCAGCAGCCATTCCCCTTTGCGGTTGGCGATCAGCACTTCGACCATGTTCTTCTTGCGGCGCTTGGACACGGTGTCGGAGACCACCTGGCGCACCCAGTCCCAGTGCAGGTGCCCGGCCAGCACACCTTGGGCGATGCCCCGCTTGTCCAGCAGCGGTGCCGCCACATCGAGAAAGCGCAGCGGCTCCCCGTCCGGGCGCGGCGCCAGGTACCGCGCCAACAGCACGGCATCGTGCGGATCGCCGACGAAGCCGCCGCGCAGCCCGGCCGCAAACCAGGGCCGCAATGAGACATCCACGCCTTGCAACTGCCCACCGGATGCAGCAATCACCTGCCCCCGCGCATCGGCCAATCCGATCCAGGCGTAGGTTGACTCCCTGCCCTGAAGTTCATCCATGGACTTGCGGATCGACTGCAGATCGATGGCGTTGCGGCCGGCGATCATGTCCGCCATCAGCTCCACCTCGCGCTGCCGGTTGTTGATGTCCTCGTTGAGCTCGTGGGCGATCTCGTCGGCCACGGCATTCAAGGTATCGCGCGCCGAGCCGCGCAGGCCTTCTTCCAGATGCCACTCCATGAACATCGTCAGCGCCAGGCCCAGCACGATGCCCGAGCCGCCCATGACCACAGAGAAACGCGCCCGGACACTGCGAAACGGTGAAACCCGGTTCAGCAACCTGTTGATCATGCAGCCCCTCCTGAGCCCCATTCTGCGGCGCAATGGCTGGATTGATAAGCGATTTGTTACATGGCGAGAAATTTGCGCGGCAAGGCTTGACGCAGGTCAAGCAACCGGCCCGTAGCCGCCCGCACACTCTCTGGGTCGATCACGCAACGGCCCCTGAACGGAGCCAGCGCCACGTCAGGGCTACGTCAGAGCCTTTGACTACCATGCACGGTCTTTTTTGCCTGCGCGCCGCCCCCCACAGTGCCGGGGCAGGCATTGCGCAAATTGCACTTGCCGCCACCGCCAACGAAATCCAGAATAAGCAGTGCATGAATCCCAGCATCCTGATTGTTGATGACAACCCCGCCATGATCCAGGTCATGGCAGGCATGCTCAAGGGAGCAGCCCAACTGCGGTTTGCCATACGGGGCCGCGATGCGCTCGAGCAGATGGCAGGCTGCGCGCCGGACCTGGTGCTGCTGGACGCCGAGATGCCTGGCATGAGCGGCTACGAGGTGTGCGCCGCAATGAAGGCGGACGCACGGCTCGCCGATGTCCCCGTGATTTTCGTAACCGGCCACGGCGAGACGGAGGCCGAGGTCAGGGGCCTGGAGGCTGGGGCGGTCGATTTCATCACCAAGCCCGTGAACGCGGCATTGCTGCTCGCGCGCGTGCGCACGCAGTTGCGCATCAAGACCCTGACGGACGAACTGCGCAACCTGGCCACGACCGACGGATTGACCGGGGTCAGCAACCGCCGCCATTTCGATGACCTGCTGCAGCGCGAATGGCAGCGTTGCGCGCGCACGGCTGCGCCACTGTCCATGCTGATGGTCGACGTCGACCATTTCAAGCGCTACAACGACCACTATGGCCACCCCGCCGGCGACAGCTGCCTGAAGGCCCTGGCGCTGGCCCTGGTGTCCGTGGCCCAGCGCCCCGCAGACTGCGTGGGGCGCATGGGCGGCGAAGAGTTCGCCATCCTGCTGCCAAACACCGATGCGGCAGGCGCCCAGGAGGTGGCCGAGCGCACGCTGCAGGCGGTGCGCTTGCTGGGCCTGCCGCACGCCGGATCGCTGCACGCAGACCATGTGACGGTGAGCGTGGGGGTGGGCACGCACGCGGCGCAGGCGCAGCCAGTGCCCATCGCCGACGGGGACCTGTGGGGGCTGGTCAGCCGCGCCGACAAGGCCCTTTACGCGGCCAAGAACGCTGGGCGGGACTGCTGGCGCGCCTCGGGCCCCCAGGGCTGACCGCATGGCATCGGGCCCGCAGCGCACCGGCCAGAACGCCACCAGCGTGGCGAAACAGTCGGTGCTGCTGGCACTCCTGGTGGTGTGCCTGACCCTGGTCGCAGCCGTGGTGGCCTATGACCGCCAGTTGCGGCAGAACCAGGCGACCACGGAGCAGCGCTTCGACCGGCTCAAGAGCCGGGTGCTGGAAGAGATCGCCGTGCGCTTGCGCCAGTACGAATACGGCTTGCGCGGCACCCGGGGGGCGGTGGCAGCGGCGGGAGACGATCTGGACCACAACGCCTTCTCCCGCTACAGCCAGACCCGTGACTTCGCGCTGGAGTTCCCGGGTGCCCGGGGCTTTGGCTACATCCACAGGGTTGCGGCGCATGAGGAAGCGGCCTTCGTGCGCAAGGTGCTCGCGGAAGACTGGATCGACTTCAAGGTGCGCCAGTTCGAGCCACATGGCGGCGAACGCTACATCATCCAGTACATCGAGCCCCTGGACCGCAACAACCGGGTCGTGGGCCTGGACATCGCCTCGGAGCCTTCGCGCCGGGCCACGGCATTGACAGCCATGCGCACCGGCCAGGCCACCCTGAGCGGACCGATCACCCTGATCCAGGATGCGGGCACCCCCTCCAGCGGCCTGCTGCTGATGCTGCCGGTCTACCGCTTTGGCGGTGCCACCGATACCCCCGCCAACCGGGAACAGGCGCTGCGCGGCTGGGTGTATGCCCCGCTGCAGATGGACGAGGTGCTGCGCGGCCTGGATGTGGAGTCGGGGCACTTCGTTCTGCGCATCCGCGACCGGCAGGCACCGCAGGACCACTGGCTCTACGGCAGCCCGTCCGACCCGCTGGCAGGGCCGGCACCTGGCGGGCGTACCACCCTGCCCCTGTTCGGCCGCGAGTGGGAAGTGGACCTGCAGCCCACACCCGCCTTCGTCGCATCGCTCGGCCTTGCGCCGGCTTGGCGCGAGGCGATCATGGCGGTGCTGCTGGGCCTGGCGGCGGCGGCGCTGGCCATCGCCGTGCTGCACCTGGTGCACCGCTCACGCAGCCAGCTGCTGGAGCAGGCCCGGCGGGCGGCGATCGTGCAGGGCTCGGACGACGCCATCATCGTGCAGACCCTGCAAGGGGTCATCACCGACTGGAACGACGGGGCCAGGCGCCTGTTCGGGTACGAGGCCGACGCGGTGCTGGGCCACACCGCGCAGGAGCTGCTGGTGCCGGCGGGGCGCGAGGGAGAGGACGAGTCCATGCTGGCCATGGTGGCCAAGGGCCAGCGGGTCAAGGCGTACGAGACATCGCGGCGCCACCGCGATGGCACGCTGATCGATGTCTCGGTTTCTGCCAGCCCCATCGAGGACAGCCATGGCCGCATCGTCGGCCTGGCCAAGACCCTGCGCGACGTGCGCGAAGTGCGGGCCGCCGCGCGGCGGGTCATTGAACTGAACGCCACGCTGGAAGACCAGGTACGCCAGCGCACCAGCGACCTGGAGTCCGCACGGCACGCCCTGCAGACCGTGCTGGATGCCATGCCCTCGCAGATCGGCTACTGGGGCACGGACCAGCGCAACCGGGTGGCCAATCGGGCCTACGGCGATTGGTTCCACATGGACCCCGCCCTGGTGCCGGGCATGCACCTGCGCGACCTGATCGGCGACGGCATGTACGAAGTGTCCGCCCCCCATGTGCAGGCAGCGCTGCGGGGCGAGGCACGCATGTTCGAGCAGACCGGCCATGGCAGCGGGGACACGCCGCAGCGCCACTCCCTGGTGCACTACCTGCCGGACATTGCCGATGGGCAGGTCAAGGGCTTCTACGCCTTCGTGCACGACGTGACGGAGCTCAACGAAAGCCGCCTGCAACTGGCGGCAGCCCAGCGGGACAACGCAGCGCTGCTGGAAACGCTGAACAAGCACACCATCGTCTCGGTGGCCGACCGCATCGGCCGCATCATCGATGTCAACGATGCGTTTTGCCGCATCTCCGGGTTCGAACGGGACGAGCTGATCGGGCAGAACCACCGCATCGTCAACTCGGGCACGCACGGCGCGCAGTTCTGGGTGGACATGTGGCGCACCATCAGCACCGGGAGCAGTTGGCGGGCCGAGGTGTGCAACCGCTCCAAGAGCGGCGCGCTGTACTGGGTGGACAGCGTCGTGGCGCCGTTCCTCGATGCCCAGGGGCGGGTGGAAAAATACGTGTCCATCCGCAGCGACATCACGGACCGCAAGCGCACCGAAATGCAGCTGCAAAGCACGCTGACCCTGCTGCGCACGGTGCTGGAGGCGTCCACGCAGGTCGCCATCGTGGCCACGGACGAGGAGGGTGTGGTGACCGTGTTCAACCGCGGTGCCGAACTGCTGCTGGGCGTGCCGGCGGCGCAGGTCATCGGGCGCAGGAATGCCTCGGACTTCGTCGAGGCCGGGGACCAGGCGCTGGACGGCCGGCCAGTACCGACGCAGATGCAGGAACAGACCTCGATGGATGGCCTGCCCCCCGAGGTGCGCATGGCCCTGATCCATACCGCCAGCCAGGACCCCTTGCGCCAATGGCGCCTGGCACGTGCCGACGGGGCCCGGTTGCCCGTGTCGCTGGCGGTGACGCGCATGGCCGATGCCGCCGGCTCGTTCATCGGCTACCTGGGTATTGCCCATGACGTGAGCACGCGCCTTGAACAGGAAAAATCGCTGCGCATTGCGATGCAGCAAGCTCGAGAAGCCAGCGACGCCAAAAGCCGCTTTCTGGCCAACATGAGCCACGAGATCCGCACACCGATGAACGCGGTGATCGGGCTGTCCTACCTGCTGGCGCGCACCGCGCTCAACGGCGAGCAGCAAGGCATGCTGCGGCAGCTGCAGGTGGCGGGCAAGGCCTTGCTGGCCGTCATCAACGACGTGCTCGACCTGTCCAAGATCGAGGCCGGCGAGGTGACCCTGGAAAGGCTCCCCCTGGATATCGACCAGATGGTGCGCGAGGTGTCTGCGCTGGTGGAGCTGCAGGCGCAGGCCAAGGGCATCGCCTATGTGATGGACGTCCAGGCGCCGCCAGCCTTCGCGCTGGAAGGTGACAGTACGCGGCTGCGCCAGGTGCTGATCAACCTGTTGAGCAATGCGGTGAAGTTCACCGACCGGGGGGAAGTGCGGCTCACAGTGCGCTTTCAGGAACGGGCTGGCGACAGCACGGAGGTCCGCTTCCTGGTCAGCGATACCGGCATCGGGATCTCAGAGGAATCCCGGCAGCGGCTGTTCGCGCCCTTCGTGCAGGCGGACACGTCCACCACCCGCCGCTTTGGGGGCACCGGGCTGGGCCTGTCCATCGTCAAGCAGTTGGTGGACCTGATGGACGGACACATCGAGCTGCGCAGCGAAATCGGCCAGGGCAGCCAGTTCCTGGTGGCACTGCCCCTTTATCGGTCGACAGGCAGCCAGCCAGCTACCGAACCCGACGCACCGCTTGCCGAGGGGCAGGGGCTGCGCGGGGTCTCGCTGCTGGTAGTGGACGACAACGAGCTGAACCAGGAGGTAGCGGCCCGCATCCTGACCAGCGAGGGCGCGCAGGTCAGCGTGGCCCGGCATGGCCAGGCCGCGCTCGACCTGCTGGCGCTGCAACCGCAGCGCTTTCACGCGGTGCTGATGGATGTGCACATGCCGGTGCTCGACGGCCTGGATGCCACCCGCCAGATACGCACCACCCTGGGCCTGGCGCAGCTGCCCGTCATCGGCCTGACGGCGGGGGTCTCCTCCGCAGAGCGAGAAGAGGCCCTGGTCGCGGGGATGAACGCGATCATCGGCAAGCCATTCGATCCGCCGATGCTGGTCAGGACCATTCGCCGCCACCTGCCGGGCCATGAAGGTCTGGCCGGCCCGCACACGCCACCCCCGGCTGCCGAGGCGCCCGTCGGCTGGCCGAGCGTCGAGGGCGTATCCGCCCAGCAGTCGTTCTCGCGGCTCCAGGGCTCAGCCCCCTTGCTGTGGCAGATGCTGCGCCGGATTTCGGAAACGCTGGGCGCGGTGGGCAGGCTGCTGGATACAGCGACACCGGCGCACGGCACAGAGGCACGGCCACCTGCCGCGCCGGAACTGGCCGCACTGCTGCACGACATCAAGGGCATGGCCGGCACCGTGGGGGCCGAACAGATGCACGCCCTGGCCTCGCAGGCGGAGGCCTCGGCACGCAACGGCCACACGGAAGGCATCACTCTGCTGGCGGCGCAGATGCAGGAAATCGCGGGGCAGTGGCACTCGGACCGCGATGGCTGCACGGCGCCCGGCCCTGCAGCCCCCGGCGCAAATGCCGTGCCGCTGGCACCAGGCGCCTGGGAGCAAATCATGCAGCTCCAGCACCTATTGGACACCCACGACCTCGATGCGCTCGATTGCGCCCACAGGCTCGAACTCGCGCTCAGCGCGCAATTGGGGGGCGACCACCTGGCCGCCCTGCAACGCCACATGGCGAACCTCGATTTCGCCAGCGCCAGGGCCGTACTTGATCGCCTGGTACCGGCATCCGCAACACCAGCGCAGGCAGGCTGATCTGGCGGCCCCCCGATCGACGGGACGGCGCCGAGCGGCCTGCAAGCCCGAGTGGCGGGGCGCCGCGCCCCAGCCAGACAAGGTGCGCTGGTACAGGACTTGCATGAAGATGCGCATCGCACACGCCCATTTCATTCGCCCTATTTTCTGAGGAACCCAGCACCATGCAACGCCGAAGCCTGATGTCCACCCTCGCCTGCGCCCTGCTCGCGCCAGCCGCCGCCACCACCGCATTCGCGCAAGGTGCCGTCTACCCCGACCGCCCCGTCAAGGTCATCGTGGCCCTGCCCGCCGGCGGCAGCGCCGACATGATCGCGCGCGTGGTCACGCAGAAGATGGCGGCCGAGCTGGGCCAGCCTTTCGTGGTGGACAACAAGGCCGGCGCCTCCGGCCAGATTGGCACGCCGCTGGTCTCACGCGCCGCGCCAGACGGTTACACGCTGATGGTCTCGCCCGCCTCGTTCCTCACCACCAACAAGAGCATCTTCAAGACCCTGCCCTACGACCCCGAGGCCGACTTCGTGCCCATCACCAAGTTCGTGAACCAGCCCATGGTGCTGGTGGTCAAGGACAAGCAGAAGTTTCCTACCGTGGCCGCCGTGCTGGCCGCCGCCAAGGCCGCGCCGGGCAAGCTGACCTACGCCTCCTCAGGCGACGGCAGCCCGCAGCACCTGGCGGGGCTGATGTTCACCACCCGCACCAAGACCGAGCTGCTGCACGTGCCCTACAAGGGCGGCGCCCCAGCCATCAACGACGCCCTGGCCGGTACGGTGGACATGCTGTTTGCCGTGCTGCCCGAGGCCCTGCCGCACATCCAGTCCGGCAAGCTGCATGCCCTCGGCCTGATGCGCGCCCGAGATGAACCTCTCGGCCTGGGTCGGCCTGCTCGCCCCGGCCAAGACGCCGCAGCCCATCATCGACCGGCTGCAGCGCGCTGCGCACGCTGCCCTGGCCGATGCCGACATCAAGGCCAAGCTGGCCGCCAGCGGGATGGAAGTGGCACCCGGCACCAGCCAGCAGCTCAAGGACGCGATCACGCAGGAGATCAAAGTCCATGCGGAGCTGGTGAAGGCGGCGGGGCTGGTGCCGCAGTAAGGGCATCGCCCACTGGCTGGCATTGCGGCTTTCCGCGTGCGGCCTTGCCGGCATTCCAAGGTCAGGGTTTCGCGGAGGCCCCAGCTCCCGCCCCACAGCGAAGCACAAGCACCACCACGGCGATGGAAGCCACATAGATGCCGCCCAGAAAGACGAGCGCGCCAAGGCTCTGGGGGCCCCGCCCCAGGCCCTGGGCAATGCTCGAAAAATCCCACAGGGCGTGCAAAGCCATCGCCATCCACAGGTTGCCCGTGAGCCGGCGCACGAGGTACAGCCCCGTGCCCGCGCAAAAGGCCAGAACGACCTGCACCAGGGCCGCCGCGCCCAGGCCGAAGAAGGCGTTGGTGGCGTGCAGCAGGCCAAACAGCGCGCTCGACCAGAACCACACCCACGCCTCGGACCGCAGCGAGTGGCGCAGGCCCACCAGCAGAATGCCGCGGTGGACCATTTCTTCGCAGAAGCCCACCAGCAGCATGGCGGCGGCCAGCACCAGCACGTGTTCCATGCCGATTGCCGCCCAGGCCGTGCTGTACAGGTTCATGCCGATGAACCCGAGCATGGGCACCAGCACTGCGGCCAGGAATACCGGCTGGCGCAGCGGTGGTTCGCGGGTCGCCTGAGGCCACCACCCTGCCAGCCCATTGAAGGCGCACAGCACGATGGCCGCAATGCCCAGTGGCACGATGACGCCCCGCAGCAGGTTCGCCTGCGAACCCAGCGCTGCGTAGTCGATGTCCAGGTAAGTCCATGCAGCAAATACCCAGCCCATGTAGGTCAGGTATACGCCCAGACCGATCCACCAACGGGGTTGAATGCGCATGCGCTCTCCTGCAGCCAGGCGGTCAAAAAATCGCAACCAACACTGCAGCGACGAGCACCCAGGCGCATGCCCACACCAACAGCCCAAGACCCATTCCCAGCGCAGCCAGGCGCCCAACGCCCAACTTGGCCCTGAACCACGCGGCCTGAATGCCTACCATCCATACGAATGCCATCGCGCACGCAACCCCTCCCGCCATGCCAAAGCCCCGCCCAGGCATTTGCGTCGCGATGAGGCCCAGCGAAACGACCAGCGCGAACGGCGATGTCAGGTAACACTGTGCGAAGAAGGGCGGCCGCAACGTCGTGCGGGATGCTGCCTGCCTTCGCCTTCGCAACAGCAGCACCGCGGCCGTCAGCGGGACAAGGCTGAAAAGCAGGCTGCGAAAAAGAAGCAGGTTCTGCGGCGAGTCCAGGAGTTCCTTGGCCAGAGGCGGAGCGTCCGACGCCTGTGCAACGTGCAAAGCCATCGCCACCCCGTTGGTAAGCAGCAGTGTGATCAACAGCAGCAAGGGCGGGCTCACCGCGTCATCGTAGGCCAGGGGCTTGTCCGAGGCCTCTTCCTGCTCGGCGTACTCCATGGCCTGCAGGGGCTTGAAGACAATCCGCAGCAGCGTTCGGGGGTAGAAGAACAGCAGCGCGATCGCCTCGAAGACAAACTCCTCCAGGCTGCGCATCAACTTCATCAGATCCATAAACTCCTCCGAAAGCGCGCCACGCGCGCCGTGGATCAACACATGGGGGCATCCGACTGGACAGTTTGTCCAGCGATCCAGCGCGAACCCTGCCTAAGATCCGCAGCACACCAGCCATGTTGCATGATCAAAAAAACAAGGGAGAACGACTTGGGATATTTTGACGGCTTTGATGCGAGCCACTGGAAAACGACCGACAAGGCGTGGATGGCAGAACGCACTCTCCAATGGCAGGAGATAGAGCCGCTGCTGTACCTGCTGGACAAGAACAAGAAGGCCAGGGCCATCATCAAGAGGTACTTTCTCAAGGGCACGCTGCCTGAATGGGAGAAGCTGCACGACTGGAACCGGAGTTCCACGACACGGCATCTGGACCTGATGCTCTTTCTGTACCTGCACCCCTGCAAGGATGAAGCGGTGCTGCGCCCCTTGCGCGACATGTTCATGGACAACCCCCATGCGTTGCCAGCCGACCGGTTGATGGGTTTCACCGAACTGTGCTTGCACATAGGCCTCGTTCTGCCCGCTACGGGCGGCACCCACATGTTCCAGCAATCCGAACTGGAAAGGGAGATACCGCAATCGATGGTGCACCTTGCCCAGGCGCGGGAACCTTACGCGGACTGCAAGGTGATCGTTGCGCACACGGACGACAGCAACGAGCGCCTGTTCAATCTGATGTGGCCCGAGGACGCTACCCAGCGCCACGTGCGCTTGCCCGTGACACGCAACACCTATTCCTTCAAAGCGCCCCGCTACCCGGTGGATTTTGAGGAGTTTCCTCTGCTGCCCCTACCTCTCGATCTGGACCAATTGTGGACCATGAGCAAATGGCTGGCGTCGCCAAAAGCCCTGGCGCCCGGCGCCCGCGACATGCTGTTCCAGTACGAGCGGCCGCTGGAGGTCTGGTACCACTTCTGCGCACGGGAGGAAGTTTCTAGCAAAGCGGCATGGCGGGAACTGCTGCTGATCGCGGTGTACCGCATCTTCCATTTCGACCAGCAAGCGG
Organism: Acidovorax sp. LjRoot66; assembly: GCF_964253305.1. NCBI lineage: Bacteria > Pseudomonadati > Pseudomonadota > Betaproteobacteria > Burkholderiales > Comamonadaceae > Acidovorax > Acidovorax sp. LjRoot66. The sequence continues at coordinate 2,767,475 of NZ_CAXUQU020000001.1, read as the reverse complement.
AAGGCGAAGACAGCCCCCGCACGCGCTTCGTGGCGCGGATCAAGGCGATCTTCGAACAACGCGAATTCTCGCCATCGTTCCAGGCACTGCTGGCAGTCGTCAGGAACGGCGAAGCAGTGGTCGAAGACCCTTGGTCGAACGATGCGAAAGTGGTCTCGCCCGAACTCTATACCGGCATCCGCCACAGCAGCTGAGAAGCCAAGGGCTACAGACCAAAGGCGACAAGGCAGTGCTGTAGCACGGCAAGGCGGACCAACGAAGTTAGACGGTTGAAGACAAATCCGTAGGAGGGCTTCAATGCCCCCCGAACCGCCCCACCTGCGCGAGCCCGCCCGCCAGGCTCCACAGGGTGATGCACCACCCGTCGCAGCCCTCGCTGACCACCAGCCCTGGCAGTTGGGTGGCTTGGTCGATATCGGCAAAGCTGACGGGCTTGCCGGGTACCTCGCCAAGGTACGACACGCCACTGCCGTTTTTCGTGAACACATGGTGCCTGCGCGCATGGTAGAACGCGGCGCGATCCTCCACCACCCGCCCGGGCACGATGATGGCCACAGTTGGGCTGCCAGGCTGGCTCACCACCGATGCCGTGGCGAGCTTCAATTGCCGCTGCACCGCGCCAAACCGCTGGGTATCTGAGCCCAGCAGCGCCGCAATGGCCTCCACCTCCGGTGCAGAGATACGGCGCGTGGCCCACCGGGTGGCGCGCACAGGCGCCATGGAAAACAGCCCGAACTGCCGCGTATCCGACTTGGGCGATTCGCCCTGCACCGAGGCTTGGGCCGAATCCCATTGCTCCTGCCCCGAAGCGTTCTTGGGCACCTCCATCTTGCACTGGTACTTCACGCCGGTCTGGGTGGAAAAGACACCACCGCCCGCATGGCAGTGGCGCGCCAGCGCCCGGACATGGGCGGGATCGTCGAACTGCACCACCACCGATCCATCATCGGGCGACAGCCATGCGAAGAAAAGACCGGGGCGCGCGCTGTGGCTTTCCTTGGCCTCACCGGCAACCGATGGCGCGACGGCGGCCAGGCCAAGAATGAGCGCCGTGATTCCCCGCTGAAGCAACCGCATGCTGTTTTCCCCCGCAATGGATCTCGCAAAGCCAGCAGGATAAGCGCAACGCTGCGGCTATGGTTTACTTCTGCGATGCTGGCACATCGGCACCGGCCGATTCCCCCGTTTTGCAACCCACTTTGCATGAACCTCATCACCCTCTCCGAGCTCACCCCCGACAGCGTCGATGCGATCTGGCGCCTGGCCAGGCAGCCCGACAAGGCGCTGCGGGGCCATGTCGCCTGGTCCTTCGAAGGCAACGGCATCCGCACGCGCACGACCTTCGTCCAGGCGTTTCGCGACCTGGGCCTGGCATTCACCGAGCTGCCCAACCTGCTCAAGACCGCAGAGCGCGCTTGCGACCTGGCGGGCTACCTCGACCCGTTCTATGACCTGTATGTGGTGCGCGAATCCAACCACCAGCGGCTGACCGAGTTCGCTGCGGCGTCGTGCAGGCCCGTCATCAACGCCATGTCGGGCGCGGGGCACCCGTGCGAGGTGTTGGCCGATGCGAACTACATCGACAGTGCGCTCATGCCGATCAGGGACGCGCGCATCTGCCTGTGGGGCCCGACCACCAACGTGCTGCGGTCCTGGCACCAACTGGCTCAGGTGCTGGGGCTGCCGCAGCTGCACCACGTGTGCGACGCGCGCCTGCACGACGAAACGCTGCCGGGCGTGCGCTTTGCATCGGAGCCCCCTGGCCCTATGGACATCGTCATCACCGATGGTTGGCCGAGCGACGCCGACGCGCCAGGCAGGCCTCTCACGCTGGCCGACCTGGAAAGCATGGGCCACCCCGTGCTGCTGCCGACGCCGCCGTTTTCCATCGGGCGCGAGCTGGCGTTCGACCCCCTGCTCTACCCGCGCTTTGCAGGCTACGGGCAAAAGCAGTTGCTGCTGCCGGTGCAGAAAGCGATCATCCGGCACCTGCTCGGCGCCTGAGGGCCGCTGCCTACTTCCCCGGAGCGGCGGCGAGGACGCGCGCCGCGAGCTCTGCGAACTGCCCCACATCCACCGCATTGCGCTTGAACCAGAGCCGGCTGTTGTCGACCCGGTGCACGAGCACGATGTCGCGCGCCCGGTCGATCAGCATGAACTGGCCGCCGCTCCCGTCCGCCAGCACCAGCTGGTTGCCGGGAAGGCGCCACGACGGAAATGCCACGAACGGCAGCCACCACATGTAGCCATAGCCGCTACCGCCCGAGACGGCGCTGTACGAGGTCGTGCTCTCGCGCAGCCAGGCGGACGGCACCATCTGGCGCCCTTGCCACTGGCCATCGCGGCCCACCAGCAGGCCGATGCGCGCCAGGTCGCGCGCAGACAGGAACATCAGGTAGGCGGGGTGCTCCGAGCTGCGCTCGTACTCGAACTTCGTGTCCTGCGGGTAGCGGAAATCCTCAAACTGCAAAGGTTCCGCCAGCTCGGTCTTGAGTGCCTCGAAAACATCCTTGCCGGTGCGGCGCTGGAAGATGGTGGCCAGCGTGTTGAAGTCCCAGTTGTTGTAGTACCAGAAGGTGCCGGGGGCATGGCTGCCGCGCTCCGGCCGCCTCTTCTTCGCCGCAGGCGTCTCGTAGGCCGCCTCGTGGTAGACCCCGGAGCGCGACTGCAGCAGTTGCCGCACGGTGGCGGTCTGCTCCACGTTGGACAGCCCGCCCTTGTCCGTGATACCCAGGGACGCCAGGCTCTGGTCCAGGTCGATCGCGCCCGAGCTGACGTGCATGCCGTACAGGACACTGAGCACGCTCTTGCGCACCGACGCGAGGTTCATCGGCCGGCGGATGTCGCCATAGGCATGCACCAGCACGCCGCGATGCACCACGAGATAGGCATCCGAGCGCAGCGAGTCGGCATAGCTGTCGGCCAGTTGGAGCTTGTCTGCCGACCACCCGCTCGGCTGCCCGCTGGTGGCCGGGGTGCTCCAGGCCGCCCCAGGGAAGGTGCCCTGTGCGCCGGCCGGCTGCGATGCCACCGCCGCGGCCGCAACCGGGGTGTCGGCAAGAACGGGTGCCCCGCCCATGGCGATGGCGGCCAGGGCAGCGATGGCAGTGGTGCGCAGTCTGTTCAGCATGGCAATGGCTCGGTTGCCGCCCCTCGCCGCCCCAGGGTCCAGTGCGGCAGAAGTTCGGTGGGTATCGGGCCATTCTGCCGCAGCCGCCGGCATGGGTATCGTGCCGTCGAACATGGCCCACCTTCGGCGAGAATCGGTGTCCCCTTTGCCCGCCCTCCCCCTCCCGCTCTCTTATTGCCTCCAAGACCCCGTGGCGTCCATCCAAATCAAGGGATTCATCCTCACGCGCAACTGGCGGAACACACCGGCGGGCACCGAAATCGAATACTGGCTGGCGACGGACACCGGGCCGCTGAAGGTGCTGCTGACCGGCCAGACCTCGGTGGCCTTTGTCGAGGCGCGGCACAAGGGCACGGTGGACGCCCAGCTCATGGCCCTGCCGGATGTCGAGCTGCGGGCGCTCGACCTCAAGAGCTTTCAGCAGGAGCCCGTGATCGGGGTCTATGCCAAGCACTTTCGCCAGTTGGGGCGCCTGGCAAGGTCGCTGCAGCAGCTGGGCATCTCCCTGCTCGAAGCCGATGTGCGCCCGCATGAGCGCTACCTGATGGAGCGCTTCATCACCGCCGGCGTGCTGGTGGAGGGCGGGCGCAGCGAGAACGGCGCCCGCGTTGACTGCAGGCTGGCGCCTGCGCCCGACTACCGGCCGGCGCTGAAGGTCGTGTCGCTGGACATCGAGACCAGCCAGCACCAGGCGCTGTACTCCATTGCGCTCGACGGCATGGCCGAGCGCGTGGTGTACATGCTCGGCGAGCCCCCGAATGAGCGTCCTTCCGAGCCTGCGGAGCCCGCAGCCTTTGCGCTTGTCTACTGCCCCACCCGCAAGGCCATGATCGACCACCTCAACGACTGGGTGGCCCGCAACGACCCGGACGTGCTCATCGGCTGGAACGTGATCCAGTTCGACCTGCGCGTGCTGCAAAAGACGGCCGACGACTGCGCCACGCCGCTGCTGCTGGGCCGCGAGCGCCGGCCCATTGCCTGGCGCACGCACCCGGGCAAGCAGGGCTACCTCTTCGCGCCCATGCCCGGCCGCGTGGTCATCGACGGCATCGAGGCGCTGCGCGCTGCGGTGTGGAGCTTTTCTTCGTTCAGCCTCGAGAACGTCTCGCAGCAACTGCTGGGCGAGGGCAAGGAGATCGGCGACGAGTACGACAAGATGGCCGAGATCGAGCGGCGCTACCAGCACGACAAGCCCGCGCTGGCCACTTACAACATCCGCGACTGCGAGCTGGTGCTGCGCATCTTCGAGAAAACGCGGCTGCTGCAGTTTGCGATGGAGCGCGCCCACACCACCGGCCTGCAGATGGACCACTTCGGTGGTTCCATCGCCGCGTTCAGCCACCACTACCTGCCGCGCATGCACCGCCTGGGCTACGTGGCGCCCAATGTGGGCGAGATAGAGGGCCAATCGTCGCCCGGCGGCTACGTGATGGATTCGAAGCCCGGCTTCTACGACTCTGTGGTGGTGCTGGACTACAAGAGCCTGTACCCCTCGATCATCCGCACCTTCCTGGTCGACCCGGTGGGCTACGTGGAAGGCATGCACGCCAGCGATGCGGCACCGCTCATCCAGGGCCCGCTGGGCACGCGCTTCTCGCGCGACAGGCACTGCCTGCCAGAGATCGTCACCACCCTCTGGCGCGCGCGCGACGAGGCCAAGCGCGCCAAGAACGAGCCCCTGTCGCAGGCGCTGAAGCTGGTGATGAATTCCTTCGCCGGCGTGCTGGGGGCGTCGGAATGTCGCTTCTTCAACCCGCAGGTGATTTCAGCGATCACCCTGCGCGGCCATGAGATGGTGAAGCTCACCCGCGAGTTCGTTGAGAAGCGCGGGTACCAGGCCATCTACGGCGATACCGACTCCATCTTCATCTGGCTCGGGCGCACCCACTCCAACGCCGAGGCGCATGCCGTGGCAGCGGACCTGGTCAAGGACATCAACGCCTGGTGGACACGCAGGCTGCGCGAAGAACAGAACCTCGACAACCACCTCGAAATCGAGTTCGACACGCACTACAAGAAGTTCTTCATGCCCACCATCCGCGGCTCGGACGTAGGCAGCAAGAAGCGCTACGCCGGCCTGAGCGTGGACACCCAGGGCAAGGAGGAGATGGTCTACCGCGGCCTGGAGACGGCCCGCAGCGACTGGACGCCCCTGGCCCGGCAGTTCCAGGAAGGCCTGCTCTCGCGCGTCTTCCAGGGCGCGCCCTACCGCGAGTTCGTGACCGACTACGCGCAGGCCACTCTGGCCGGCGAGAAGGACGAGCTGCTCGTCTACCGCAAGCGCCTGCGCCACCGCCTGGATGCCTACGTGGCCAACGTGCCCCCGCAGGTGCGCGCGGCGCGCATGGCCGACGAGTACAACACCCGCATGGGCCGCCCCCAGCAGTACCAGAGCGGCGGCTGGATCCGCTACGTCATGACCCGCAACGGGCCGGAACCACTGGAAGCGCGCCATTCGCCTATCGACTACGGGCACTACCTGAGCAAGCAACTGCAGCCGATTGCCGACGCCATTTTGCAGCCGCTGGGCGAGAGTTTTTCCACGTTGACATCGGCCCAGCAGGACCTTTTCTAGAGGTTCCAACCGGTAGCCACTGGCGCCAGTTGCGAACGCCTCTCCTCATTTGCGCATTTCGGTCACTGCTGGACAGTCGGGGCGAATTCGATTGGTCGGCGTGAACTGGACACGCAGATCAGCCCTCGTGGACATTCTCAAGTCGCGGACGACGAGCATCTGTTTGGTCAGCTTCGCTGAGTCGCCTTCTTGGGTGATGCACGGCACGGGTGCGAACAGCTAGACTTCCGCTATCGGCCGAGGCTGTGTGAAAACGCGCCATACGCCCTGGTGTTGCTGGCCTTCTCAGAAATCGACCGCTCAGAACGGCCTACAACGCACGATATCGATGCGAGCAAGGGTTGAAGTACCCCTGCAAAAGTCGTCTATCGACGTTTTCACACAGCCTCGGCCAAGAGCGGACGTTGCTGACGTAGCGCTTCAACGTTCAAGTGCCCATGTGACTTCACCCGAGCGGCATACCCATGCGCATTCAGCGCCGGCAAGCCGGACCGAGTGCGGGCCGGCTGCCAACTTCTTGGCGAGATGTTTCAAACACGATTTGAGCTTGGTACGAAGGGTTTGCCGCCATGAGAAAGACAATTCTCTCTTTGCTGACAGTTCTCGCCGCTGGCACGGGCCACGCGCAGAGCTTCGGCCAGGCAATGGCTGACGACTTCAGGTCAGTAGACGATTTCCGCATAAGCGCCACCTGTGAATCGGTCAAATAGTTGCTTGAGAAGCGCAATGCACCGACATTGCCGGGAACGAGGGACATGTGCGGGGGACAGGGGTACAGGACGGTCAGAATCTATGACCTCCGAGATGCCACTCGAGTGGTGTATCTAACGCCCGACAACATGGTGTGGAAAATCGGTCACCATGCGCACCCGACACCAAATGGTGGTGGTAGAAGTGCGCAATCATTGCGGCATCTACTCGAGAAATATGGGCGCCCCGTCCTTGAAGACGGACTATCTGTAGATGAAACCGTTCTCAACCAATGGAGGCCATCAACGTTCGATAACCTGGACTTCAGGCTTGCGTGGGCATCGTCCCACTTGAATCCAGGACTCACTGAAAATACGGTGGTTGAACTGGGTTGCGCAGCGCTTCGACAGGGGCGTGCTGAGTGCTTGAGCCAGCAAATATCATCGAGCAATGACAACTGGCACAAGCATTTAAGCAAGCTTGAAGGCGTGATTGTGGTCGCAAAATTCCATCCGACGGCGCATGGAATGGGAAGCCATAGCGTCGAGTCTTACCTGGGAAATCATCTGGAATCGGCCCGGGCCGCCAGTCCTGCAGGCACGAAGTGAGGTCGTCATGCTCGACCAGTCGGTGATTGGGATGCAAGCCCGTTGAGTAGCGCGAATAGGTGCTTGCGTTGAACGTCAGCTCTCACTTTCAGCTTGACGGTAAGACCGCTTCGGGCCCGCTGCAGCCGCTGCTACCATGACGGCAACCGACCAGAAGTCGACATTGGAGACGGTGAAGTGTTGTTGCAATTTCTCGCTTGGGCGAAATCAATTCCGAACGCACAGGTCACGACGGCCGCGCCTTCAGACAATCTTTCAGCCCGCATTGATGTGGACTCACCTAGCGCTAGCGGCCGCGTTACTTGCTGGGAGAATGGCGACTATCACGCTGAAGTCTTAGATGCCGAATCCGGCCGCCCAATCTACGCGCATAACGGAACGCTGAACTCCGCCAATCAGATGCATGTGCAATTTCTTCCGTTCATGCAGGCAATGGGACTTTATTGAACGGCAGCTCAGGGCCCAAAGCAGCCCTACAGAGCGCCGCGAAGCAGCCGTTCACTACGCATCGCCTTTGCATAAAAGGCGTCTCGTGCCGTGGCAAGAGGATCCAAGACCGCAAGCAGTTCATTCGCAAGGCGCCGGGGCAGTTCCCATGATGGCTGGCGCATATCAGCAAGCGACGCGGCCGCTGATGGACCGCCACTCCTCGCTTCCAGCGGAACCAACCTTATGCTGTCCTGAAGTCTCTCGACCGCCAATTTCTGCTCTCTCGTCACTATGCCCAGTGGGTCATCAAACAGCTGAGTCGGCATAAGCAAGAAGTAGAAAAGCTCACCCGCCACCAAGTAGTTTTCTTGGTCTGTGCAACAGTCTTCTGGACTCATCGCAAGTGAACGAGCGTGCCCCACGTACCAATCGAAATCGCTGTAAAACGATTCCAGGGTGGTTGATTCTTCTGGTGAAAAAGTTGTCATGGCGTCTCGTCGAAGGGCTGCTTCTGGCCGATGGCCGCCATCGTATCAGCGGCTGCCACGGGCCCCTTGCGGCCACCGCTTCAGGACGAGCGCGTCTTGCCGATAACCAGAAGGTTACGATGAAAAGCCTCCTCGCTCTGCTACTGGTCAGCGCCTGCTTCCAGGCGCAGTCCGCCAACCTGCCTCCCTGCGACAAGGCGGTGCGTTTCAGTGCGGCTTGGTTCGCCGACCCGGAAGTGGACAACGCCAAACCGGCCGCCGAACTGACGAAGATCGGCGCGGGTGCCGGCCGCAGCGGTACGCAACTCGGCCACGTCATTGTCGAGACCAAGCTGGCGGTGATGCCGCAGACCGGTTGCCAGGGCGTTGTCGTGCGGCTGGATTACATCAAACCGGTGCTGCGCGTGGCCAGCGAGATCCCGCCGGGCAGCTGTGCCTATGCGCATGTGATGAAACACGAGCAGACGCATGTGCGCATTCACCGCGACATCGCGCGCCAGTTCCGCGAGCTGGACTATCCCTGGGCCTCGGGCGGCAACAGCGCGGGCATCCTGGTCTACGCGAAACAGGAACTCGACCGCCTGATGCAAGCCCAGGTGATGTTCGACAACCCCGAGGAATACGCCAGCAACTTCAGCGCGTGCGGTGGTGAGATTGCGCGGCTGGTGAAGCCCGCGGCGTCTACCAGGTCGGGGCAGGCACCGGGTTGAGGCAACCGCCTTCCGCGAAGGCTGATTGGTCGCGCATTGGGCTGGACCAGACTGATGCCGGCGGTCAGGCTTGCTGCCGCCGAGACCGGAGTGAGCCACCGCGCCGACATTCGACTGCGCCACTTGTTCCGCCCCCGCACCCAACAGGCGTGTGGGTAAAGAGCCACTCGCGTGGCTCACGGAGTCGTCGGCACATGAGTCAAAAGTGGCTTACTTCTACATCGGCGCCAACACTCTGGCCGATGGCAGCCATCGTACACGCGGCAGCCACGGGCCCGAAGCGGACGGTTATTCACTCCCAGTTATACGCCTTCAACTCAAGTCCGTTTGTCCACCCTTCAAGATCGAAACGGCGACGTTCAAGCTCCTCTAAAAAATCACCAAGTGAAGTAGCTATTAGAGCGTACTCAGGCGAGCAGCGCGATACAAAGAAGATCTGCTTGTCAGATGTTGAACAAGCATAGTGATTACCGCCGTCATCCTGAGCAAAGATGACATGCCCAGCCAACTCTCCACGATCAATAACGTGTATCCACTCTGCGCGGAAGCTCAGTACTTCGGCGATATCGCCGTAGCCGGTCGCGGTCAGGAACGCCTCGACGCTCTCGGGAACTGGCATTTCCCCGCCGGTACCTGCGCTTGGTCGGTGGTACGGCCCAAACGGTTTAAACAACGGATGCGTTCGCCACCACGTCTTTCGCTTGCCGGTCATCAAACGAGCGATAAAGTCATTGATCTGCGTTTCAGCCATGTCCCTCCAATGTCCGCTTGTGGCCGAGGCTGTGTGAAAACGCGCGTTGCGCCCTTGACCTGCCAGTCGACTCAGAAATCGACCGCTCAGATCGGCCTAAAACGCACGATCTCGATGCGAGCAAGGGTTGAAGTACCCCTGCAAAAGTCGTCTATCGACGTTTTCACACAGCCTCGGCCGATAGCGGAAATCTAGCCCAGCGCTTCAACATGCGCCCGACAACGATGTTTGCTCAGCCGCCGACCAATGTCCGGTGTGCGTGTTGTCGAATTCGATGCCAACAGTGCCGAACCGATGTCCAAGATCGCCGCACGACGCACTATTGGCAGACCGCCAGCCAGCCCACCCAGGGCAGCGGCAGTGCAGTCGACCCACAGCAACTGGTTCTTCACCGCCCAACTCACCCCGGCATCCAGGCAGGTTTGAACGCCGCATGGAACCCGAACGGCACCACCTGCGGCAAATGCAGCGTGGCCAGGCACTGCATGCTGGCCGGGTCGATCACGCCGATCACGGTGCCCTCGTCGCCTTCGGCCAACGTGGGCACGAGCAGCACGCCATCGTCCTCGGCGGTGGAGCCGGGGCGCTCCACGAACAGGGGCTCCAGCTGCACGGCATGCTCGCGCTGCCAGGTGCCGGCGATGCAGCCGCCGTCCAGGTCGAGCTTCACCGTGCGGTCGAACATGGGGGCCTTGCCATCGGGGTCGAATCCGGCAAACCAAGCATGGCGCGATTGCTGGCGCCCCCAGTAGGCGCCGTGCACGGCGGGCAGCTCCACGCTGGCGCCTTCGACCAGCGGCCGGGGCTGCGCATCGCTGCGGCCGGGCTCCAGCCGGTAGCGCTGCACGCGGTGCTGCACGCCCACCGGCTGGCCGGCGCGCAGCCGGTCCAGGCGCAGCGCGTTGAAGATCTCGGGGCCATCGGTGGTGCACAGGTCCAGCACCAGGGTGGCGGGCGTGCGCCCGTCCTGGCTGGGCTCGTCCCAGGCCTGCACGGCGTGGAAACTGGCCATGGCCGGCACCGCCCAGCTGCGCACGCTGCCATCGGTGAGCGAGACGGCGTCGATGCGTGACCCTGCAGCCGCATTCCACTTGAAGTTGTCGATGAAGCCCTTGCCCGCCAGCGCCAGCTTGATGGCATTGACCCGCATGGCCGGCTGCCACACCAGGGCGTGCGTGGGTGTCATGGCAAAGGCGTGCAGGTAGCCCGCCTGCCGCACCGACCAGCGCCCCACCACCTCGCGCCGCCGGCTGCCCGCCACGATCTTGAACAGCTTGTAGGTGCACTTGGGGCCCATCTCCACGCCCACGTTCCAGTAGGTGCCCTGCGCGTCCGTGATGCCATGGGCCGACATCACATGGATCACCTCGTCATCGTCGTACACGATGCGCCCCGTGGTGGCCAGCGTGTCGGGGTCGAAGCTGGTGAGCAGCGGCGTCTCGGTCTGCGCCACCCACTGCGAGCCAATGCGCGCCATCACCACCACCCCGTTGTCCGTCACGATCGGGTGGCGCAGGTTGAGCAGACGCGAGAACAGGCCCGCCGGGTCGGCCGTGCCAAAGGCACTGCGCGCCGGCTTGCGCGCCGCCAGGCTCTCGCGCAGGTCATCGGTCTGCAGGTAGCGGCTGCGGTAGGTGGCGCTGGCACCGCCCACGTTGCCGGGCGCCAGCCGCACCCGGTGCAGCATGGCCAAGCCATCGAACCAGTGCTCGTAGCTGCCATGGGGCAAGTCCCACAGCGCCGGGCCATTGAGCAGCAGGCTGCCGCCGATGAGCCATGGGGGGATCTGGCCGCGGATTTCGACCTGGGTGTCGGGGAGTTCGCGGGCGGTGGATTGGAGGCCGCGCAGGCGAGTGGCCAGGGCTGTGGGAGCGGAGGTGACAGGCTTGGTTGCGAGGCTCATGGGAGTAGGCATAAAGGACTGAACACAACTTGCGGTGCACGCATGGCTCCATCATGGCCCATGCCAGTGAATAGGCGCAGCATTGATTGACCCACAGTAGCTGGGTTGTGAGATAGGCTACTCCGCCACCCGCCCCCGCACCTGCCCCCTGAACCCCCAGTTGTTCTCCAACCCCACATTCACCGCCTTCCCGCCGTCCTCGAACTTCAGCGTGACCACGGTGACCTCCCCATCCGCCACCGAGCGCGAGATGAGCTGGAACGATTGCGCATCGAGCCAGTGGCCCTTGATGGCGATGAGCGCTGGCCCCTGTGGGGCGGTGCGGTACTTGCCGTCCAGGCCCAGCGGGCCGGCCACCGGCTCGCGCGGCAGTTCGGGGCGGCTGCTGTCGAAGGTGACTTCGTAGCGCGGGTTGGCGGGCGTGAGGTCCAGCACCAGGCGCTGGATGCCCATGCCGTTGCGCTCCAGCAGCCAGGGCTTGCGCGAGATGGTGGCGGCCAGCTCGGGCGTGGTGATGGGGGTGGCGCTGGGCTTTTCGACCCCGGCGTCGCGGATGCGTGCGGCCAGTTGGTCCTGCGCGGTGGCGTCGGCGGGCAGGGGCTCGCGCGAGCGCACGGCGGCGGTGATGTGGTCGATGAACAGGGGCAAAGGGTAGTGGCGCCGTCCAGTGACGGCCACGACCACGTCGATATCGGGCAGCACCACGATGAGCTGGCGGTTGAAGCCGGCGGTGAAGTAGGCGCGTTTGGACGGGATGCTCCACCAGCCGTTGGCGTATTTGAAGGCGGGCGCCGCGCTGCCAAAACCCATGTCCACCACGGGATTGAAGACCTGCTCCACCCAGGCGGCGGGCAGCAGCTGGCGGCCATTCCACTGGCCCTTGCGCAGGTAGAGGTACCCGATGCGCGCCATGTCGCGCGGGTGCAGGTACAGGCCCCAGCCGCCGACTTCCAGGCCCTGCGGGTCCTTGCGCCAGCGCACGTCGGTGATGCCCAGGGGGCCGAACAGGCGCTTTTGCGCGTAGGCCAGGGTGCTGCCGCCGGTCTTTTGCGCCACGATGGCCGAGAGCAGGTGGGTGTTGCCGCTGTTGTAGTTGAAGCCCGCGCCGGGCGCCTGGGCCATGGGCCGGTCAAGCACAAAGCCCTGCCAGTCGCGCGAGCGGCCCAGCTGCAGCATGGTCTCGGGCACGGCGTCGCTGAGCGGCTCGACCCAGCTTAAACCCGAGGTCATGTCGAGCAGGTGGCCCAGGGTCATGGCCTTCTTGGAGGCATCGGCGTTGGCGACCTTGCGGCCCTCAAAGAAGTCGAGCACGGGCGCATCGCGCGAGGCGATCAGCCCGTCCTGGATGGCCATTCCGGTGAGCGTGGCGACGACCCCCTTGGTGGTGGAATTGACGGCGTGCTTGAGCCCCTCGCGGTAGGGGGCGTAGAAGGCCTCGGCCACCAGGCTGCCGTGGCGGGTGACGAGCAGGCTGTCCATGCCCTGCGCGGCGCCGAAGTCGATGAGCTTGGCCAGCGCGGCGGAATCCATGCCCTGGGCCTCGGGCGTGCTCTCGGCCCAGTCGTCACCGGGCCAGAGGGTGGTGGCTGCGGTAGTCGTAGCCGATGCAGCGGATGATGCGGGCGCCGCTGCGTCCTGCGCAGCCACGGTGAAGGGCGCTGCGGCGCTGGCCAGCAGCACGGCAGTGGCCTGCCTGCGGTTGATCGCTGTGGCTGCTGCTGATTTACCCGTCGTCTTGTCATGCCTGTGCATTGCCATCGCCAGCCTCCCTCAGTGTTTGTTGTGCAGGAATCATATGCGCCCTGCGGCGCGGGCTAGGCCCTCCTTTTGGGGGAGCGTGGCCGCTTTTCCACAGGGGGTGGAGGTGGTGGCACCAGACCTTCGCAGGCTGCACGCAGCCACGCCAGCACGGTGTTGAAGGCATCACCATCGTCCGCGGCCGCGCGCGGCGCCATGAGCTGGTAACAGCTGCCATCGGCCACAAAACCGCGCGGCGCGCACAGCACGCCGCTGGCCAGGTCGTCGGCCACCAGGGCCAGCGGGCCGATGGCCACGCCGGCACCGGCCACGGCGGCCTGCAGGCTTTGGTAGAAGTGCTCGAAGCGGATGGCGCGCGTGGGCTGCAGCGGCGTGCTGGCCAACGCAGCCCAGCTCTCCCACGCACCCGGCCGCGTGGCGGTGTGCAGCAGCACGCCCTGCAGGGCAGCGCCTTGCTGCGGCCCGAGGGTGGCGGCCACATCGGGGCGGCACACGGGGCCGATGTGCTCGTGCACAAAGGGCTCGGCCACCACATCGTCAGCCAGCGCAAAGTCGTTGCGGCGAATGGCCAGGTCGATGCCGTCGCGCTCAAAGTGCACCACGCCCCCAGCCGACACCAGGCGCAGCTCGCGCTCGCCCCCCACGGCGGCCTGCAACTGCCCCAGCCGCGGGATGAGCCAGCGGATCAGCAAGGTGGGCTCGCACGACAGCACCAGCGGCCGGCCCGGCCCCGCCGTGCGGCGCGCACGGGCCAGGGCCGCGCGCAGGCGGTCCAGCGCGCCGGCCACATCCTCGGCCAGCACCTGGGCGGTGGGCGTGGGCACCACGGCGCGGCTGCTGCGCTGGAACAGGTCAAAGCCAAGCTCGCCCTCCAGCTCGCGCACGGCGCGGCTCACGGCCCCGTCGGTCAGGTGCAGCTCGCGCGCGGCGCGCGACACGCTGCCATGGCGCACCGTGGCCTCGAAAGCGCGCAGGGCGGACAGCGGGGGCAGGCGGGTGTCTGGGGGCATGGCGGGATGATTGAGTTTGGCTCAATCATGCATGAGATCAAATCGGTTTTCTTAGAACGCCTACCCAGGCACAGTCTCGGCATTGCATTGATCAAACCTCAACAATCCCGATGACAGCTGCGACAACGACTCACCCCCTGCCCCTGGCCATCACCATGGGCGACCCGGCGGGCATAGGCCCCGAGATCATTGCCAAGTGGGCGATGGGGGCACTGGCGGGCAAGCGCCACGTGCAGCCCTTTGTCGTTCTGGGCGACATGGGCGCCCTGCAGCGCGCGGCAGCCATGGTGGGCGCACCGCTGCAGTTGCGTGCCGTGGGCGGTGACCTGCATGGCGTGCACGAGGCCCTGCAACAAGGCGCCCTGCCCGTGCTGCAGGCCTGCGCACCGCTGCCCGCCGACTTGCCCATGGGCCGGGTGGACGCACGTGCCGGCGCCGCCGCCCATGCCTGCGTGCAGCGCGCCATCGACCTGGCGCTGGCGGGCCGGGTCGCCGGCATCGTGACCGCGCCGCTGCACAAGGAGGCGCTGCGCGCCGCCGGCGTGCGCCACCCCGGCCACACCGAGATGCTGGCCGAGCGGGCAGGCACCACCGATTTCGCGATGATGCTAGCCAATGGCGAGCTGCGGGTGCTGCTGGTGTCCATCCACCTCTCGCTGCGCGATGCGATTGCCGCCGTCACGCCCGAGAATGAACTGCGCGCCATACGCCTGGCGCACCGTGCCTGCCGCGCCTATGGCATTGCATACCCGCGCGTGGCGGTGGCGGGGCTCAACCCGCATGCGGGCGAAGGCGGGCTGTTCGGCCATGAAGACCGCGACATCATCGCCCCGGCCATTGCGGCGGCGCGCGCCGAGGGCATGGACGCCACGGGCCCCTGGCCGGGGGACACGGTGTTCATGCGTGCGCGCCAGGGTGCGTTCGACATCGTGGTGGCGCAGTACCACGATCAGGGCCTGATCCCCGTGAAGTACCTGGGCGTGGACCAGGGCGTGAACATCACCGTGGGCCTGCCCTTTGTGCGGACCTCGGTGGACCACGGCACGGCCTTCGACATCGCGGGCACGGGCCGGGCCGATGCGGCCAGCCTGGGGCATGCGGTAGAGCAGGCGGAGGCCATGGCCGTGGCCTCTTCCATGCAGCCGGCCATGGTGGCGACCACGCAGGTCCAACCACCACCTGCCCTTCCATTGCCGGAATTCATCTTCATGCTGACCCGGCACGACAAGACCATTACCGACGCCCTGGAGCAGTTGCCGGCGGTGCTGGCCGCCGGGGTACGGCACATCGGCTTCAAGGACATCGGCCTGCCCTGGGCCGCGCTGCAGCGCCTGGCCGATGCCATCCGCGCGGCCGGCGCGGTGAGCTACCTGGAGGTGGTGAGCCAGGACGCGGCGAGTGAGCTCGCATCGGCCCGCGCCGCCGGGGCGCTGGGGGTGGACGTGCTGATGGGCGGCACCCGGCCCGAGGCGGTGCTGCCGTTGCTGCGCAGCACCCCCATCCGCTACTACCCGTTTGCCGGCCAGGTGGTGGGGCACCCCAGTGTGCTGCAGGGAACGGTGGCGGACGTGGTGGCCAGCGCGCGCCGCATTGCCGCGCTGGAGGGCGTGCACGGGCTGGACCTGCTGGCCTACCGGTTTGAGGGTGACTCTGCGGACGTGCCCGCGCTCATAGCCGCCGTGTGCGCGGCGGTGGGCAAACCAGTGGTGGTGGCCGGGTCCATCGACCGGGCCGAGCGCATCGCAGCCGTGGTGGCAGGCCGGGCGGCAGGCTTTACCGTGGGCACGGCAGCGCTCGACGGCACCTTTGAAGCCACAGGCTTGGGACCGCATGGGCTGACAGGGCAGCTGCGCGCCATCCAGACCGTGCTGCACGATGCAGCGGCGCAAGCCTGAGGCAGGCCGCCCAGGCGCACATGGCGCAACCAAGGCAGTTCGCACTACAATAAGAAAATGCTATTTTAAAAATTGAATTTATTTTAATTTAAACAATAGTTATTCTTGAAAATTTGCATTTGAAAGGCACGACCCCATGACCCTCAACTGGAAGACCGCCGCCGCCGGTGCCTTGCTCGCCTTGGGCGTCCTGCATATCGTGATGGGCTTGGTAAGGTTCAAACAGCCGTTCCTGGCGGCACTGTCCGACGGACTGCTGGACGCATTCAAGACCGACGACAGCCGTCGCCTCGCGTTGTGGTTCACCCTGTTGGGGCCGGTGCTGATGCTGTGTGGCCACCTCGCGCTGCGGGCCGCCGCCAGCGGGGATGTGCACACCCTGGGACTGATGGGCGTGTACCTGCTGGTTGCCGCGTTGGTGGGTATCGTGGCCTTCCCGGCATCGCCCCTGTGGGCGTTGCTCGTGGTCGCAGGGGTGTTGTTCGCGACGGGGCAACGCTGGCTTGCGTGATCGCCATGCCGTGGCGATTTCCCGCAGAAGGGGAGGCTGGGCTGTAGCGGAGCTTCGGTGGGTTTCAAGCAGCGCCGCGCCGCTCGACGCTGGCCAGCAGGCCACCCAAAGCGAGCTTGAGGGCATCGAGTTCGCCCGCGCCGATCAACCCCGCCCACTGCCCCTCGATGCGGCTACCAGCCGCCATGGCCAGCGGCCGGATCTGCTGCCCCCGCGCGGTGAGGAACACCAGGCGTGAGCGCTTGTCGGTGGGGCTGGGCCGGCGCTCCACATAGCCGAGCTTTTCCAGCTCGTCCACCGTCTGCGCCATGGACTGCTTGCGCACGTGCGCGCGCAGCGTGAGTTCGCTCACCGGCATGCCCTCCGGCGGGACAAAGGTGAACACACTGGCATGCGCCGCGCGCACGTCGCCAAAGCCGGCCTCGGCCAGGGCCTCGTCCACCGCGCCCGCGAACTGCTGGTGCAGCAGGCGCAGCAGCACGCCCAGCGAGCCGGGGGTGGCGACGGTGGCAGTTGCGGAGGGTGTCGATGGGTTCATGGCAATATTTGACAGGTGCCTGTCTATTTCAATAAACTAGACAGGTACCTTACCACTTTTACAGAAATTCCCCATGCCCACGGTTTTCGTTCTCGATTCGCAGATGCACTACGAAGACACCGGCGCCCCTGCGGGGAGTGCTGGCCCGACCTGGGTCTTCCTGCACGGCAACCCCGCCTCGTCGCACCTGTGGCGCAAGGTGCTGCCACGCACGCAGGTGCTGGGCCGCTGCCTGGCGCCCGACCTGATCGGCATGGGGCAATCCGGCAAGCCGGACATCGTGTACAGCTACGACGATCATGCGCGCTACCTCGCGGCGTGTTTCGACGCGCTGGACCTACAGGAAGTCGTGCTCGTGGGCATCGACTGGGGTGCGTCGCTCGCCTTCGACTGGGCGCGCAGGCATGCACACCGGGTGCGCGGCATCGCCTTCATGGAGACCATCGTGAAGCCCATGTCCTGGGCGGACTTCCCTGCAGCGGCGCGGCCGCGCTTCGAGGCGTTTCGCACGCCGGGCCTGGGGGAGCAGTTGGTCATGGAGTTGAACCAGTTCCTCGCCGGGTCGCTCACGGCCACGGTGCTCACGCCCCTGTCTGCGGCCGACCGCGCGGTGTACGAGGCGCCCTACCCCACGCCCGCAAGCCGGCGCCCGCTGCTGGCCTGGCCGCGCGCCATGCCGCTCGAAGGCTCGCCCGCCGACGTGGTTGAGCGGGTGCAGGCCTATGGCGCCTGGCTGGCCGGCTCGACCGATGTGCCCAAGCTGCTGCTCACCTTTACCGGGTCGCCCACGCTGATGATCGGCCCGGCCATGGAGGCCTGGTGCCGTGAGCACATTGCCAGCCTGGAAGTACAGGCCTGCGGCGATGCCGGCCACATGGCACCCGAAGACCAGCCTGGGCGCATTGCCGATGCGCTGGCGGCATGGGCAGGCACCGCCCTGTTGCCTGCTGCTATTGCTTCTGGATCCCGGCCTGCTGGATCACATCGCCCCAGCGCTTGATCTCGCGCGCAAAGAAGTCGGCCTGCGCCTGGGGTGTGCCGCCGCTGGCCTGCACACCGAGCTGCAACAGCCGCGCCTTGACCTCGGGCGTGTTGAGCGCGGCGTTGGTGTCCTTGTTCAGCCGCGCGATCACGTCGGGCGGCGTGCCGGCCGGAGCGGCAAAGGCGTTCCACGAGGCCACGTTGAACTGGGGCGCGCCGCTCTCGGCCACGGTGGGGACGTTGGGCAACGCGGTCGAACGCTTCTCGCCCATCACGGCCAGGGCATGGAGCGTGTTGCCCGAGATCTGCGCCAGCACCGGCGCCAGAATCTCAACGCCCGCATCCACCTGCTCGCCCAGCAGCGCGCTGACCACGGCCGAGGTGCTGTTGAACGGCACGATGGTCACATCGATGCCCAGGCTGCGCTTGAACAGCTCGGCCGCCAGGTGCTGGGTGCTGCCGATGTTGATGGTGCCGATGTTGAGCTTGCCGGGGTTGGCCCTGGCATAGGCCAGCAGCGCGGCGATGTCCTTGAAGCGCGACTTGCCACCCGTGACCAGGGCGATGTCGAAGGTGCCCAGCATGGACACCGGGGTGAAGCTCTTGACCGGGTCGAACGGCAGGCTCTTGAACAGGCCCGCGCTCACCGCGTTGCCGTTGGACATGAGCAGCAGCGTGCGGCCATCAGGCGCCGCCTTGGCCACGGCGTCTGCCGCAACGATGCCGCCCGCGCCGGGCTTGTTGTCCACCACGATGCTCTGGCCCGTGGCCTCGGTCATCTTCTGCGCCACGGTGCGCGCCGTGAGGTCGGCCACGCCGCCGGGGCCGAAGGGCACAACCAGGCGGATGGGGCGCTTGTCGGCAGGTTGCGCGGCCACGCCCGTGCCTGCCATGGCCGCGGCCAGCAGCAGAAAGGCCCGGCGCTCAGGGATCAAAGGAAAAGTCATGCATTGCACTATGACAAAAACAGGATTGTCCTACCACCCGGCCCCTGCACTGGGAGCTATGCCCTGTCGGCATGGGCGCCCGGATTCCTCAGGCCGCCACGGGACACCTGCGCGGGCGATACCATTGGGGCTTCCGATCCCCGCATTCGCCCCTTTCCCCATGAAAAACGCCACCGAATTCGCCCCCGGCCTTGTTGTCCAGGGCATAGACGCCCCGCTGTCCCTGTCGAGCTACAAGCTGATTGCCTTCGACATGGACTCCACCCTGATCAACATCGAGTGCGTGGACGAGATCGCCGACGCCGCCGGCCGCAAGGCCGAGGTGGCCGCCATCACCGAGGCGGCCATGCAGGGCATCATCACCGACTACAAGGAAAGCCTGCGCCAGCGCGTGGCCCTGCTCAAGGGCGTGACCGTGGCGCACATGGAGCAGGTGTTCAGCGAGCGCCTGCGCTTCAACCCGGGCGCCAAGGAACTGGTCAGCGCGGCCAAGGCCGCAGGCCTGACCACCTTGCTGGTCTCGGGCGGCTTCACCTTCTTTGCCGACCGTGTGAAGGAGGGCCTGGGCATTGATTTCGCGCGCTCCAACATGCTGGAGGTGGACAACGGCCTGCTCACCGGCCGCATGGTGGACCAGGCCTGGGGCGACATCTGCGACGGTGCCGAAAAGCGCCGCACGCTGCTCGAAGTGGCCTCGCTCATGGGCATCGACCCATCGCAGGCGATCGCCGTGGGCGACGGCGCCAACGACCTGCCCATGATGGGTGCGGCCGGCCTCTCGGTGGCATACCACGCCAAGCCCGCCGTGCGCGCGCAGGCCAAGGTGGCCATCAACGAAGGTGGTCTCGACCGCCTATTGGAAGTGTTGCGCTGATCGCCACTCAAAAAGCTCTTCTGGCGTCGTTGCTCCGTCTTGCCGTACTGGCGTACTGTCTGCGACGGAACGCCTAGCCAGAACCGCTGCGCTGAGCTTTGTGAGCGGCTCGACAGTGATCGAACCATCAACCAAAAGACATTGATGCAGCCCACCACCGGTATTCGCGCACTGCCCTTTCGCGCCTGGCAATCGCTGCGCCGGGGCTGGCGTCAGCACCTGGGCACTTTGCTGCTGGCCGTGCTGGTGGTGGCCGGCGTGGATGCCTGGCGCACGCGCGACCTGCCGAGCGGGCCGGCGCCCGATGCTGCCATCACCCTGGCCGATGGCACCACCACAACGCTGGACCAATGGCGCGCAATGCACCCTGGCCGCGCCGTGGCCCTGCATTTCTGGGCCGACTGGTGCCCGGTGTGCAAGATCGAAGAGCCCTCCGTTGCGGCCCTCTCGGCCGACTGGCCGGTGCTGGGCATTGCCATGCAGTCCGGCCCCGCCGCGCGCGTGGCCCAGGTGCAGCGCCAGCGCGGCATGCCCTGGCCTACTGCGGTCGACCCGCAGGCAGAACTGTCACGCGCCTGGGGTGTGCGCGTGGTACCGGCGCTGGTGGTGGTGGATGCGCAGGGCCAGGTGCGCTTTGCCACGACGGGCTACACGCCCGGCTGGGGCATGCGCTGGCGGCTGTGGTGGGCGCAGGTGCTGCCGCGCTGGAGCGCCTTGGCGGGCTGAACGCTGCAGAACAGGCGCGCAGCGGTTCAGGTAGGACGCTGCTCGGCCACGCGTTTCATCGCCTCGTCCATGGCCACCGTCAGCGCCAGCGCCGACTCCTTGTTCGCCGTGGCATCGGGCGGCAGCACGATGGGCGGCCCGAAGGTGATGCGGATGCGCGGGCGGGTGAAGAAGTGGCTGGCGCGGATCTCGCCCGGCCCGTCGAAGTGCGCGGGCACGATCTGGCCCTTGGCGCGCAGCGCAATGGTGGCCGCGCCGCGCTTGGCCTCGGGGTTCTCGGCATTGCGCGTGCCCCCCGGGAAGATCAGCACCAACTGGCCCGCCTGCACCAGCGAGACCACCTGGCGGATGGTGGCGGTCGAGGGGCTGCCCCGGTCCACCGGGAAGCCGCCGCCCGAGCTGACGAACCAGGCACCCAGCTTTGTCTCGAATAGCTCCTTCTTGGCCATCTGGTGCAGCTTGCGCGGCAAGGCGGCATAGCCCACCCACAGCGGGTCCGACCAGCCCACGTGGTTGCACACCACGATCTTGCCACCCGGCCCGTCCAGGTGCTCAGCCCCCGTCACCGTGACCCGGGCCACCCGGGACATGAGAACCCGCAGGATGCGAACGAAGAGGTTGGGCTTTTGCAAGGCGGGGGATGCAGCAGCGGAATCCGAAGAAGGTGTGGCGGTGGTCATTGACAGGAGTGGCGGTCGGGAAGGCGCATGGGCGGCGGCTGGTTGGGGGCTGCCTGCCATGGGAATGATAAGCCCGTGTGACAGCCCAACCTGGGGGAATCCCTTAAGGACCCTCTGCATAAACCTCGCGGATCGGTGGTAGCGCGGATCGGGATGGGCCGCAAGGCATCTTCTTGCAGCCAATAGCAGGGCTATTGGCAAGAGAAGCAACGCAGCGGACCGCCCGAGGCCGCGCTGCCAACGGCCGCAGGGATTTGTGCAGAGGGTCCTTTCACTACCCGTGCCAACTGCAACGCGATGTGCATTGGCTACCCGCATGGAAGGGGCGGAACTCATGCCGAGAGCGACTGACCGAAGGTGTCTTGGCTGCGGCTCTGGCGCAGCAGGTACCCCCACCGGCGCGCCAGGGCATCAGGCTGCAGCGCCCAGCAGTTCCTCGGCACATGCAATGCTGCCATGCTCCAGCGCACCCGCACCCGCACCTGCACCCCACGCCCGCAGCCGCGCCGCATAGCGCGCCGCCTCCCCCGCCAGTTCCGCTGCGCCCATTTTCCCGGCCCGGTACACCAGAAACGGCTCGGCCCAGGGCAGGCCGCAGCGGTGGGCCGTGGCGTGCAACGGGTGCAGCAGGTCGGCCAGCGGGAACAGGTTCTGGCCCGTGGGCGTGTACGCCTCGGGCACATTGCCTGCCGTGGCAGCCACCAGCAGGGGCGTGCCTTCCAGATGGCGCCCTTCGCTCGCGTAGGCCATGTAGTACATGCGGGTCAGCACCGCGTCCTGCCAGGCCTTGAGCAGGGGCGGGGTCGCATACCACTGCACGGGGAACTGCAGCACCACGCGGCGGGCGCTGAGCAGGCGGCGCACTTCGGCATCCACGTCGATGGCGCTGCCCTCGGGGTACAGGGCCGCCATGTCCACCACCTCCACACCAGGCAGTGCGGCGGCGGCATTGGCCAGCGCGCGGTTGGTGGCGGACTGGGCAAAGCGCGGGTGGAACAGCAGCACCAGGGTGTCGATGCTGCGGACGGGGGCAGTGGTGGTGGTGATGGTGGTATCGGTCATCAATGGCTCCTGTGGGTGGGTAGATGCCCCAAGGATGCGATCCGGACGACAATTAATCCAACGGATAATTCGTATATCAACTCATTGATTTCATGAATCTACGTGGCATAGACCTGAACCTGCTGGTGGTGCTGCAGGCCCTGCTGGACGAGGCCCATGTGACGCGCGCGGCCGAGCGGCTGGGCCTGTCGCAGCCGGCCATGTCGAACGCGCTGGAGCGCTGCCGCCACCTGTTCGGCGACCCGCTGCTCGAACGCGCCAAGGGCGGCATGCGCCTCACGCCCAAGGCCGAGGCCCTGCGCGAACCCCTGTCGCGCCTGCTGACCGATGCGGCGCGCGTGATCGACCCACACCCCCAGGTGGACCTGGCCACGCTGCGCCAGACGGTGCGCATCGTCATGGCCGACTACCCGGCCGTGATGGTGGTCGGCCCGCTGCACGCACGGCTGGCGGCGAGTGCGCCGGGCATCAACCTGGTGGTGGAGCCCTGGCACGGTGCGGCCGATGCGCTGGACGCCATGGCGCGCGGGCGGCTGGATTTGGCGGTGTCGGTCTTCCCGGCGGTGGAGGCGTCGTTCCACCGCGAGGAGCTGCTGCACGAGCAGTACGCCGTGTGCATGCGCGCCGGGCACCCCGCGGCGAAGGACTTCAACCTGGAGCGCTGGCTGCAGTACCCGCATGTACTGGTCTCGGGCCGGGGCGAGACGCGCGGCGCGCTGGACCAGGCGTTGCTGGCCTTGCAGCGCACACGCCGCGTGGGCGTGGTGGTGCCGAGCTTTCTGCTGGTGCCACCGCTGCTGGCCAGCTCGGACCTGATCGCCATGGTGCCGCGACGCTGTCTGCCGGTTGCTGGCGGGGTTGGCGTTGGTGGCGACAGCAGCCCGTTTGGCGGCCTGGCGGTGTTTGAGCCCCCTATCGCTATAGAAGGCTTTGCGCTGCACCTGGCCTGGCATGCGCGGCGGCAGCAGGATGCGGGGGTGCGGTTTGTGGCGGGGGTGGTGGGGGAGTTGTTGCGGGGGTGAGATATGACGGTTGATGTAAATCGTTGCGCGTGCTTCCGCTCCGCACGCAGGGCCGGTACGATGGGGCCCGCCACGACCGATCCTTTCATCGCCCCGCCGCATGGACACGCCGCACACGCCCCTCTACACAGTGGCCTACCTGGGCGTGGATGCATCGGCCCAGGCCTTCATCGACGGCGTTCGGCGCCAGCACGATCCGCAGGTGGACCTGGTGGCGCCGCATTTCACGCTGGTGTTCGGCTGCTCGGCCGTACCTGAAGCGGCCTACCTGGCGCATGTGGCGGCCATCTCAAGGCATGCGCAGCCCATCCGCTTCCATTGCCGCCACGCCATGCTGCACGCGGGCGGGCCCGATGCCGGCGCCTACGTGTTCCTGGTGCCCGACGAGGGCAACAGCGCCATCGCGCGGCTGCACGACAGGCTCTACACCGGCGTCCTGGCCCCGCACTTGCTGTTGGAGATTCCCTATATTCCACACATCACGATCGCGTCCACAAGCGACATCGCGGCGGCGAAGGCCCTGTGCGACGGGCTCAACCAAGCAGGCGTCGACATCGCTGGCCAGTTGCAGTCCCTGACCGTGGGCGCAGTGAGGGACGGCCGCTTGCAGGCCATTGCACAGCACCCGCTGGGCGGACTTTAAGGCGTTGAATTTTCCTCACGCAACCGCCGCCACAGCGTCGAGCGGCTGATGCCCAGGATGGCGCAGGCCTGGCCCTGGTCGCCCTGCACCGACTGCAGCACCTCGCGCACGCGCTGGCGCTCCGCAGCCACGCGTGCGCCCTTGAGCAGGCGTTCGCGCACGGGCACGGGGCGCTCCTGCGTGCATTCCGCAAACACTTCGAGCAACCGGGCGCGGTCCATCCGTCCACCCGGGGCCAGGTAGCCGTGGCAGGCGAGCAGGCGTTCCACCAGGTTCTCCAGCTCGCGCACGTTGCCGGGCCAGCCGTAGCCTGCAGCCAGCTCCAGCAGGGCGGCCAACCAGGCCGATGCCTGCGCTGCGGGCACGCCCGCTGCGGCGGCGCGGCGCGCCATCAGGCTGCTGGCCAGGGGGGCGATGTCGGAGCCGCGCTCGCGCAGGGGCGGCGTCTCGATGCGCAGCACCGCCAGGCGGTAGTACAGGTCACGCCGGAACAGGCCGCGCTCGACCTGCGCGGCCAGGTCGGCATGGGTGGCGGCGATCACGCGCAGGTCCACCGGCACGGCGGCGGTGGCGCCCAGGCGCAGCACCTCGCGCTCCTGCAGCACGCGCAGGAGCCGCGTCTGCAGCGCCAGCGGCATGTCGCCGATCTCGTCGAGGAACAAGGTGCCCGTGTGGGCCGCCTCGATCAGCCCGGTCTTGCCGCCGCGCCGAGCGCCGGTGAAGGAGCCTTCCTCGTAGCCGAACAGCTCGCTTTCGAGCAGGCTTTCACCCAGCGCGGCGCAGTTCACGGCCAGAAAGGGCTGGCTCGCGCGCCGGCTGGCGGTGTGGATGCCCTGGGCCACCAGCTCCTTGCCGGTGCCGCTTTCGCCGGTGATGAGCACCGTGGCATCGCTGGCCGCGCACTGCTGCGCCAGCTCGCGCACGCGCCGCGCCGCCGTGCTGGTGCCGGTAAAGGCCTCGATTCGGTAGCGCGCCGGCGCGCCGCGCTGGCGCTGGTTGGCGCGCAGGTGGCGGTCGGCGCGCTGGATGACGGCCGGGTCGCGGCACACCAGCAGCGCACCGGTGACCTCGCCGTTTTCGACGATGGGCGCACGCCGCACGACCAGGGTGCGCATGCCGATCTGCAGCACCTCCTCGGCCGGGGCATCGCGCATCAGCAGCGTGGCGCCCAGGTCCAGCACGGGCTCCACCTCGCTCAGCACGCGGCCGACCAGTTGTGCGACGGATGCGCCCAGCAGCTCGGCCATGGCAGGGTTCAGGGCCTCGATGCGCTGGCGCAGGTCCACGGCGACCACGCCGTCCTGCAACTGGCCGAGGATGGTGCCCAGCCGTTCGTGGCGCGAGCGCTCCGCACGGCTGTGGCGTGCCAGGTGCACGGCGTCCTGCAGCGCCTGGCGCACTGCGTCGTCCGAATACATCAGCACGCTGGCAATGCCGGCCTGCTCGGCCAGGTCGGCCACCAGCCCGGGGGCGACCACCGCCTCCACCCCGGCTGCGCGCAGGGCCTCTATGCAGGCCGGCCCGTCCTCAGGGTTGCGGTAGCTGAACTGCGCGATGCCCATGCCGAACAGCGCATCGAGCTGTGCCAGGTGCTCCGACGGCCCATCGAACGACACCAGGCCGACCCTGGGCGACAGAGCGCGCGCTGCGGCCAGCGCGCGCATGAGGTCGGAGCCCCGCACTTCCACCATTGCCACCGGTATGTCCAGGTGCTGGCGCAGCCATTCGCCGCTGGCCCCTGCCGCTACCACCGCGTCGACGGGGCTTTGCGCATGCAGGGCCCGCACGGCCACCACGGCATCGTCGAAGGCATGCGCCACCAGTTCGATCTGCGCCTGCGCAGCCACCTCCGGCACCAGCCGCGCCAGCACCCGGCCCAGCCGGTGGCGGGCCACGGCGACGATGCGCAGCGGGCGGACTGCGGCGGGCCCATGGGGCAAGCTGACGGGGTGGGAAAGATTCATTTCAATCAATTTTATTGATCCATTATTGAAACACAAATGAGATACACAACAATGCCAAGGCACCCTGCAGAGGAGAAAAATCCTTTCAAATCAATGACTTGAATTGCAACAAGGCCGTATCGGCCCGTTGGCACAGCGATTGCACAGACCCTGTTGCCATCGGTGCACCCCGTACCGCCATAAAACCAGGAGACACACTTGATGCACTTCCCCCGCCTTTCCTCCATGGCCTGCACGGCCGCCGCCGCGGCCACCGCAGTCGCCTGCATGCTCCCCCTGGCCGCACAGGCCCAGGCCTGGCCTGCCAAGACCATCCGCTTTGTGGTTCCGTTCTCGTCCGGTGGTGCCAACGACCTGCTGGCACGCGCGGCGGCAGAGGGCGCAGCCAAGGTGCTGGAGCAGTCCGTCATCATCGAAAACCGCCCCGGCGCGGGCGGCTCGCTCGGCGCCGAGCTGGTGGCCAGGAGCGCGCCCGACGGCTACACCTTCTTGATCAGCGCGGCCGGCGTCATCTCCAACAGCATGATCAAGAAGTCCCTGCCCTTCAAGGACGAGGACCTGGTGCCCGTGGTCATGATCGGGCTGGCGCCTTCGGTGGTTGTAGTACCCAAGTCGGCGCCGTACGACAACCTGCGCGACTTCGTCGAGGCGTCGAAGAAGGGCGCGGGCTTCAACTTCGCCACCGCCGGCACCGGCAGCACGCCCCACTTCGTGGCCGAGATGCTCAACGTGAAGTACGGCGCCAGGCTGCAGCCCATACCCTACAAGAGCGGCTCGGAGAGCACCACGGCCGTGCTGGGCGGGCAGGTGGATGGCACCTCCGAGGCCAGCATCATCGCGCTGCCGCACATCCGCGGCGACGGCAAGTTCAAGGCGCTGGCCACCACCTGGACGCAGCGCATCTCGGCCTACCCGCAGCTGTCCACCGCCGTCGAGCAAGGCTTTCCCGAGCTGCAGATCGCGCACTGGGCCGGCCTGCATGCGCCGCGCGGCACGCCCACCGACATCCTGGACAAGCTCGCCGCTGCCGTGGACAAAGCCATGCGCGAGCCCGCCACCGTGGCCAAGCTCAAGGGCATGGGCATCGAGCCCATCGGCGGCACGCGGGTGGAGTTCGTGAAGTTCGTCGACGCCGAGCGCAAGCGCCTGGGCGAGATCGTCAAGGCGGCGCAGATGCAGGAAAAGTGAGCACGCAGCCCTCACACGCACCACCGATCCACTGCCCGTCTGCTTTTCCGTTCTTTCCAGGCCACCCATGAATACCAAACAACAACTGCGCGCCCTGGTGCAGGCACGCCGCGGCGCCATCGTGCCGGGCGCCTTCAACGCACTCTCGGCCCGGGTCATTGAAGACCTGGGCTTCGAGGCCATCTACATCACCGGCGCCGGCGTCACCAACATGTGGTTCGGCCTGCCGGACCAGGGCTTCGTGGGACTGGCCGAGATGGCCGACCACACGGCGCGCATCCGCGACGCCGTGGGCCTGCCGCTGATCGTCGATGCCGACACCGGCTTTGGCAACGCGCTCAACGTGCGCCACACCGTGCGCACGCTGGAGCGCGCGGGCGCCGACTGCATCCAGTTCGAGGACCAGGTCGCGCCCAAGCGCTGCGGCCACTTCGCGGGCAAGGACGTGATCTCCACCGAAGAGGCCGTCAACAAGATCAAGGCAGCTGCCGATGCGCGGCAGGACGCCGACCTGCTGATCCTGGCGCGCACCGACGCCTGTGCGGTGCACGGCTTCGAGGCGGCGGTGGAGCGCGCGCAGCGCTTTGCCGAGGCAGGCGCCGACATCCTGTTCGTCGAAGCGGTGACCACCGCCGATGAAATCCGTGCGCTGCCGCAGCGCCTGGACCGCCCGCAGCTCATGAACATGGTGGTGGGCGGCAAGACGCCCATCTTCGGCGCTGAGGAGCTGGGCGGCATGGGCTATGGCCTCGTGCTCTATGCCAACGCAGCCCTGCAAGGCGCCGTGGCGGGCATGCAAAAGGCCCTCGGGGTGCTGCGCGACGACCGGCGCCTCGAAGAAGACCCCGCGCTGGTCGCCCCGTTCGCCGAGCGCCAGCGCCTGGTCGGCAAGCCGGCCTGGGACGCGCTGGAACGCCGCTATACCTGAGAGGCTGAAAATCTTTCGTCCATGCCCGCCTTGCACGCCAAAACACCCCGGCTCTTCGTTGCAAATGCTCGCCATAGCCCGAGCTATGGCTGTGCTTTGCGCCTAGATCCGAGGCGTTTTGGCGCGCACTTCGGACACGGCCAAAAAATTCCCAGCCTCTGAGCATCCCGGGCCCGGATGGCGCCTGGTTGAGACAGATCAAAGAGACCACCGGCACCATGGTCAAAATAAAGATTCATTTCAAATACCACTTAAAATAAACATATTGCATGAATCTTTAAAGGACCGCCATGAACGCCCGTGACCCTGCCTCCTTTGCCCACGCCCCTGCTGGCGCGCCCTTTGACCTGCATGCGCAGCAGCCAATCGGTCAGATCGCCGTGCAGCTGCCGGGCGCCACGGCGGTGTTCCGGCGCCTGAAGCTCGATTTCTGCTGCGGCGGCCAGGTGAGCCTGGCGCAGGCGGCGGCCGACAGGGGGCTGGATGCCGAGGCGGTGCTGGCTGAACTGGCGCAGCTGCAGCGCGGCGATGCCCTGCCCCAGGCGGGCGCCAGTGCGAATGCGCTCATCGACCTGATCATCGCGCGCTACCACGAGGTGCACCGCGCACAGCTGCCCGAGCTGGTGCGCATGGCGCGGCGCGTGGAGGCCGTGCACCGCAGCCACCCCGCCGTGCCCACGGGCCTGGCCGATGCGCTGGAGGCCATGCACTCAGAGCTGCTGGAGCACATGGGCAAGGAGGAAGCCGTGCTGTTCCCGCTGCTGCGCGCGGGCGGCAACCCCTTCGTGGGCATGCCCATCAGCGTGCTGCGCGCCGAGCATACCGACCACGGTGCGGCGCTTGAGCGCTTGAACGCATTGGCGCACGACACTATCCCGCCCGAGGATGCCTGCAACACCTGGCGCGCGCTGTATGCGGGCATTGCACAGCTGAATGACGACCTGATCAGCCACATCCACCTGGAGAACAATGTGCTGTTTCCGCCCTTCGAAGCGCAGGCGAGCGCGGCCGGCTGTGCCAGCACGCAATGCGGTTGCCACTGAGCAGGAGCCACCGATGACCGAGAAGGACTTTCTGGAGCCCGGCACCGAGAGCATGGCGCTGCTGGTGCACAGCTTCTATGCCGACGTGCGCGCCCACCCCTTGCTGGGCCCCGTGTTCGAGGCCGCGCTGCATGGCCGCTGGGACGCGCACCTGGCGCGGCTGGTGGACTTCTGGTGCACGGTGGCGCTGGGCGCGCGCAGCTTCAAGGGCGATGTGTTCGGCAAGCACATGGAGCTGACCGGCATCACGCCCGCGCATTTCGCGGCCTGGGTCGGGCTGTGGCAAGAGCACACGGGCCGCCTGTTCGCGCCCGCGTTCGCGCAGGAGTTGCAGGTGGCGGCGCATGGCATTGCGCGCAATCTGTTCCGGGGGTATTTCGGAGCGGCGCCGGCGTTTGTGGATGCGCGCGACAAGGATGCGGCGCCACACCCGTGACAGCTGTCGCGGTGGCCTACTCTTCTTGAGGCTGCACCGTCTGCAGGCCACGCTTGACCGCAGCCAGGGTCTTCTCTGGCACCAGTGCATCCGGCGAACCCAACTGGGCGGCCAGCAGCTCCCTGCGCAGCGCCAGCTCGGCCAGGGCCGAGGTCGCGCGGGCCACCGACGCCTTCATGGCGGCTTCGGCCTCGTCGCTCTGGCCGAAGACCGTCTCCATGTGCGCCAGCAGCGCCGGCCTGTCACTGTCTTTGGCGGCCTTCAGGTCGGTCACGGCCTTGGCGCCTTCGCGGTCCAGCGTGTCCGCGTGCAGCGCCTTGCGGCGGGCGTCGAGCAGGCTTTTCACCAGGTTCTGCGCCGCCCTCAGGTACGCCAGCGATGCGACCGCCAACTGGGGCCTGGCCAAGGTGTCAATGCGCTGGACTGCGGCGATGGCGCCATCCAGGGCCAGCGCGGCATCGTCCGCCTTGTTGAACAGCCCCGGCTCGGCCACCCCTTGAAAGTCTGCCAGCAACTCGGCCCCGGCGCCGGCACGGCTGCTGGCGCCCTGGACCAGCACGCTGACCGCTTCGACCGGCTTTTCGGACGCCAACGCCCCGCCCCAGGCGCCAGCCAGCGCCCACGCCATCGCCAGCGCCACCACGTTCTTACCCATGACCTCTCCCTTGTTGGAGCGGCGATCGTAGCGGACGCAAGCGCCTGCGGCAGGCGTGGCTTACTTTTCCCGGGGCGTGAAGAACAGCGCCACGCCGATGGCGATCAGCGCCAGCGGCCACCAGGTCACCAGCAACTCCTTGAGGCTGATGCTGATGAGCCCCAGGTTGGTGAGCAGAAAGAACACCCCCAGCACGACCAGAACGATGGCAGCGACGTTGCCCTTCATGTGCACTTCCTCCAAGATGGTTGTTGCGGGCCGATGCAGACGGCCTCTGGCACGGATTATGGGGGTTGGCCTATCCCAGGCGACCAGCCGATGCCTGCGCGCGCAGCACCGCCAGGTGCGACCCCAGCACGCAGCAGGCCGGCGTGACAACGATGCCCGCGAGGTTGAACCACAGCGGCAGCTCGCTCCAGAAGGCGAAACCCACCAGCGTGCTCAGCACGCCCACCGCCAGGCCGTTGAAATACGGGTACACGACTGCAATGCGCGCCGCGACATGGCCGCCCAGCACGCTGACCAGAGCGCCGAGCACCATGCTCCAGACCAGGTAGCCGTCGTCGTCGGCCAGGTCGGCCAAGGCCTGGATGATCTGCTCTTCGCTCTGCCCCTCCATGGCCAGCAGCAGGCCTTGCAGGGATACCAGCACCACACCGGCCAGGATGGACAGTGCCAGCAGGAGCGAGGTGCCCACGATGAGGGCCTTGGGGTTGATTCGGTTCACCGTAGACGCTTTCAGGGTTGTTGGCCCGCGTAATGTACTGCGCGCAGGCGTTGGGGGTACTGCGCACAGGGCCTCGGGGGCGTTGCGGCTGCCGGGCCCCGCCTGCCGGCAGGGCAAGCACACAACATGCCCAGCATGCAGATGGCGGGAGTGGATAGCATCGGCAGCACCAGGGATCCGATCCGGCACCCTGCTCCACCTGGAGGAAGGCATCCGATGCTAGCGATGGCAAGAATCATCTGTGCACCGTGGCGATGGGTTGCGGGCTTCGCCCTGTTGCTGGCAGGGCAGGCAATCGCCGCCCCGGATGCGGCCCCGGTACCCGGCGCCGAGTGGGAGCGCATCGCCTCGCCCGAGGCGGTGGGCTGGTCCACCCCGAAGCTGGCGTTGGCGCGCGAGCACTCGAAGGGCCTCGACACGGCGGCGGTCATGCTGGTGATCAATGGCAAGGTGCTCGACGAATGGGGCCGCACGCAGGACCGCTACAACATCCACTCGATTCGCAAGAGCATCCTGAGCGGGCTGATCGGCATCGCGGTGGGCGAGGGCAAGATGCGGATCGACGCCACCCTGGGCGAGCTGGGCATCGACGACAACGCGCCCGCGCTCACCGATGCCGAAAAACGCGCCACCGTGGGCGACCTGCTCAAGGCCCGATCCGGTGTCTACCACCCCGCCCTGTACGAGAGCCCCGCTATGGCGGCCGCCCGGCCGGCGCGTGGCAGCCATGCGCCGGGCAGCTTCTGGTACTACAACAACTGGGACTTCAATGCGCTCAACACCATCTACGAAGCGCAGGCCAAAACGGGCTTCTACACCGCCTTCGTAGAGCGCCTTGCCAAACCTCTGCAGATGCAGGACTGGCGTGCGCAAGACGGTGAGTATTTCAGAGGAAATGATTCGATTCACGCCGCCTACCCCATGCACATGTCGGCCCGCGATCTGGCGCGCTTCGGGCTCCTGTACCTGCGCGGCGGGCAATGGGGCGGCAAGCAGCTGATTCCGGCTGCATGGATCCAGCAAAGCCTGCAGTCCTACTCCGATAGAGGAGTGGACGGGGGCTATGGCTACATGTGGTGGGTGGAGGTGGACGGGCGCCACCTGCCGTCCGTCCGCGTGCCCGCGGGCACCTTTTCGGCGCAGGGCGTTGGCGTGCACCTGGTGGTCGTGGTACCGGCGTACGACCTGGTGGTGGTGCACCGGGTGGACACCGACAACCCCAGGAACCAGGTGAACGATGAACAGTTCGGGCGGCTTCTGAAGATGATTCTCGACGCACGGCTGGCGCCAAAACCCTGACCGCTGGCTCTGCCAGAATCGCCCCGCCACCGCAGCCAACCCATGCTCCAGTTCGCCCACACCTACCGCTATGCCGAGCCCTCGTCCATGGACGTGGGGGCCGGCGCCGCACCGCACCTACGCCTGGCCACCTCGTCGCCCGCCGAAGTGCCCCACCCGCATTTCTTCGAGGGCCGGCTGCACCAGCCCCAACTGGCCGCGCAGCTGCTGAGCGCCGTGCACCTGCTCGTGGGGTCGCGCTTCTTCACGCCGGCCAACAGCGTGGCCAAGGCGGTGGCGCTGGCCGACCCGGTGGTCACGGCCGGCAGCAGCATGCTGCGGCTCGAAGGCTTTTCGGCCTGCTGCAGCACCTACATCCGGGTGGACATGGAGCCCGGCGCCTACGCGGGCGACATCGTCGGCAAGGGCACGACCAACATCGACTTCAACGCGCCGATGCGCGCCGCGCTGGCGCAGGTGCGCGATGCCGATGGCCTGGCCCTGTCGGTAGGAGCCGCGGCCTTCACGCTGCACACCGCCGGCGCGCAGGTGGTCGAGAAAAAGGTGGAGCTGCCCCTGCGCTGGCTGCGCAGCATGGTGGCCGTGCAGAGCTACCAGGCGGCCATGCGCAAGGTGTTCGAGGTGGGGGCCATTCCCGCCCTGCGCTTTGTGCGCGGCCTGCCCAGGGCATCGACCAGCAAGACCCCGCTGTGGGTGGTGGCCGGGCCGCAGGGCCTGCGCACCACGGCGCAGAACGATGGCAGCGGCGTGAGGTTTACCGACAGCAGCCGGCTGCGCGTGCTCGAGACCCTGCTGCCCAAGGCGCGCACGCTCACCCTGTTTGCCGACGCGCAGCAGCAGGCCAGCGCCTGGTGCCTGGACTTCGGCACCATGCGCCTGACGCTGGTACTCAGCGCCGAGGTGTGGCGCGGCTTCTCGGGCGAGGGCCAGGCCCTGCAGGCGCTGGTGCTGGCCGATGAAGGCCGCCCCGCCAGCGCCGTGCGCGCCCGGCTGCACTGGCAGGACACGCTGCGCAGCGATGAGCTCGCGGCCGCGCTGCAGTGGCCCGTGGCCGATGTGGACCGCGCACTGCAGCTTCTGGGCGCATCGGGCCTGGTGGGCTATGACCTGGTGCACGGTGCCTACTTCCACCGCGTGCTGCCCATGGACCTGGCCCAGCTCGACGACATGAACCCGCGCCTGGCCGATGCCCGCGCGCTGCTGCAGGCCGGCGCCGTGCGCCTCTTGTCCACCGCCCCGCTCGATGCCGAAGTGCAGAGCGCCGACGTCAGCTACCGCGTGCGCGAGGTGGATGGGCTGGTGCGCTGCACCTGCCCCTGGTTCGCCAAGCACCAGGGAGAGCGCGGGCCATGCAAGCATGTGCTCGCCGCCTGTGCAGCAGCCGCCGCTTTGCATTGAACTGAACGGACCTGAATCCCCCATGCCATCCACCGACGCCACCCGCCGCTACGACACACCGCTCGAAAAGGGCCTTCTCGCTGGCGACATCCCCGCCGTGATGGACCTGCTGGCCGCCATGGGCCCGGCAGAGCGAGCCGCCGCCCGGCCCGCCGTGGCGCACCTGAACCACATGCGCTGGGGCCTGCTGCGGCCCGACCAGCGCAACCCGCTGAACCTGCGCGAGCCCTTTGACAAGGCCAGGGCCAACCGGCTGTTCCGCGCCATCGACCTGGCCCGTTTCCTGTGCGAGCCGGACAATCCGCTGTGCGACTACTGGATGCACATCGGCATAGAGGACATTCCCGCCTTCAAGGCGCAGTTCCGGCCCCCGCTGTCCGCCGTACCGCTCCACAAGCAGTTGTACGGCGACCACGACTGGCACTACGCGTACGTCATCCACCGCGCCATCGTGGCCGGCCTGGTGGAGCGGCCCGAGACCGACGAATACATCGACGCGCTGTTCTACGGCGACCTGCGCGACGAATCCAATGTGGTGCTCAAGCATGTGGATGCCGATCCCGGTGTAGCGCCCAGCCTGCTGAAACTGTTCGAGCGCGAAGGCACCTCCGACGGCAGCTTTGCCGCGCGCGAGAAGTACTGCCACGACCCCGAGCTTTATTGGAGCCATGCCTTCCTCACCCTGTGCGAGCGCGGCGTCTACACCCGCGCGCAACTGCTGGACAAAACCCTGGGCGCGCTGGCCTGCGACTGGCCGCAGTTCAAGTCGGGCTGGTTCTCGCGCTTCCACGAGCAACTGCGCCCTGCCGTGGACGAGATGGCCGTGCAGGCTGACCGCTACCTGGCGCTGTGCCACAGCCGCATTGCGCCCACGGCGGGCATGGCGCTGCAGGCGGTGGCCGCCCTGTACAAGGCAGGCCGCGTGGAGGGTGAAGCCGTGTGCGAAGCCGCCGCGCCCGTGGCATCGGCCACCGCCAAGGCCCAGGTGCTGGCGGCGCTGGAGCTGCTGGGCCAGGTGGCGAAGAACGAACCCGCCCTGGCCCACCGCGCCAGCGGTGTGGCCGTGCAGGCCCTGGCGCATACGGCGGCGGACGTGCAGAAGAAAACCATCGCCTTTCTCACCACCTGGGGCCTGGACGAAGGCGGCCAGGAACTGGCGCGCAGCTACCTGCCATTTGTCTCGGCCGTGAACCGGCCAGCCCTGGCCCAACTGGTGGGAGAGGCCGCGGCGCCGTGGCCTGCCGAGACAGCGTCTGCCGCCATCGGGGCGACCGTGGCAGCACCACCGCGCCCCATCTCACCCCTGGACGCGAGCCGCGCCCTGCCCCCGATGGAGCACATTCCCGACCTGATCGAGCGCATGGCCTATGCCCTGGAGAACCCCGCCGACATCGATGAGTGGGAGCGTGTGGCAGGAGCCCTGGTGCGGCTGGCACCCATCGCGGCAGCGGACCGACCTGCATTCCTCGCACTGCAAAAGCGCGCCAAAAAACTGGAGTGGACCACCAAGCCGCTCGGCTTCGCGCTCACCCGAGTCATGGCCGCCGCATTGGATGGCGAGGACACCGCAGAGAGCGCGATGGCGATGCCTGGCGAGGCGCACATCTTTGTCGAACACTTCATCGTACCGCGCACGCGGGGCCTGATCGCTCAAGCGCTTGCGTGTCAAGGCCTCACGCCCCTGTCCACCCCCACACACCTGGGCGGCTTCATCGACCCGCGCGAACTGCTGGCGCGCATCCAGGCGCACCAGCAGGCCGGGGCGCAAGCACCCATTCCCGAACAGGTGCAGGCGCTGATGCGCCTGGTGCCCGAGCAGAGGGACGCGGATGCGGCCCATGCCGCGCTGACCGAGGCACATGGCATCAAGGAACCAGACCCGCTGGTGCAGGCCCTGCGCTACGCGCTGGGCGATGTCGGCATCAAGGTACCCCAGGATGCAGCGACACGCCCCCTGTTCCTGGCCTCGGCGCGCATCCGCTCGCCGCATGCGGACGACCCGGCCACGCTGGCCGCGTATGGCGACCTGGGCCCTGACGGCCCGCGCCACGCGCAACTGGACTGGCAAGTGCAAACAGAGACCACCGAGCACGACCACACCTTCGACGACTTCCACATCACGCACGAACCCGCGCTGCAAGCGCAGGCACACAGCCAACCCCACCACGTCGCCCTGGCCCTGTGCGCCATGCACCTGACAGACCGCCCACGCTGGGCGGAACAGGAGGCGCACATCCATTTTGCAGCCAGTCTGCCGCCTTCGGGCCTGGAGCCCCTGCTCGCCGAAGCCACACGCACCATCGCCAGCAACCTGGACTGGTGGGAGGCCCAGTGGCAAAACCGCGCCTACCTGGACCTGCTGCTGGAGCCCACCACGCCCTTCACCCCTATGGCCCGGCTGCTGTTGGCCGTGGCCCTGGCCGGCAAGGAGCCCGGGCAGACGGCGCTGGCGGTGGACGCGCTGGTGTTGGGCGTGCAGGACGGCCGGCTGGACATCACCAGCCTGGGCGAGACGCTGGCCCGCCTGTGGGCCACGCCCCTGGTCAAGGGCCCGCGCTATGCCAAGAGCCTCACTGCCGCAGCCCAGGCCCATGCGGCCATGCCAGCGGCGGTGTTTGCACTGCTCTGCGCCATGGTGCAGGCCCCAGCAAGCGGCGAACGCAAGGACCTGGCGCCACTGCTCGAACTGCTGCTGGAACTGCGACTGGGGCACCAGCTGCCATTGCCTGCGGGCACCCGGGCCGCGCTGGCAGCGATGAAGCTGGGCGGCAAGGGCAAGACGGCTCAACAGCAATTGCTGGGCACCTGAATCGGCTTCAGCGGTAGCGCAGGCCCGCGCTGGCCGCAAAGCCCTTGGGGTCGAACCGGCTCCAGGCCGTGCCCCAGGGGAAGGTCACATCGCCGTTGCCGAAGTGGCGGCCCAGTTGCTTGCCCAATGCCTGGCGCACAAAGGCGATCTCGTTGTCGATGGCCTTCTGGGTGGGCCAGCCGTCCTCCTCCTGGGCGCCGGGCAGGCCCACGCCGATGAGCACCATGTTCAGCAGCCCTTCGTGAAAGCCCAGCGACAGCCAGCACGGCTTGCCGCCCAGGTCGAAGCCGTGCAACGACAGCCAGGCGTAGCCGTTGCCATGCTCGTGCGAGCCGCCGAAGAACTCGGCAAGCAAGGCCTGCACATCCTGCCTGCGCAGGCCCTTGCCCACCACACGCCCCGAGGGCTGCAGCGTCAGGCTGCCATCGGCGGGGTGGATCTCCAGGCGCTCGCGCTGCGGCATGCGCTCACCGGCCGCGCCGCGCCACCAGCCAGCCCCCGAACCAGCAGCCCGCCACGGTGAAGAATGCGTTGGCCAGGTCGAACCACCAGTCCCAGCCCGAGCCCGTGCCGATGGCCAGGCCGATGGAGATGGCGGTGAGCAGGGCCGCCACCACCAGGTTGTTGGCGTAGGGGTGGGCCGGTGCCAGCCGCGCCGTGACATAGCCGCCCGGTATGCACATGGCCCCGCCCGCCAGCAGCAGTGCCAGCGTGCCCAGGTTGCCATCCAGGAACTCGGTGACCGCCTGCGCCATCTGCGCGTCGCCACCCCCTTGCGACTGGAACCACCACGAGGCCAGGTACCACAGCCCATAGGCAATGGCGGGCAACAGCACCAGCATCAACACGACGCCGGCAAGAATGGCTTTGAAACTGAATCGGTGCACGAACGACATCCTTTGCCACGTTGAAGTGGCCCGATGGTACGCGCAGCCAAAGTCCGTTGGCAGGCTGCAGGCATTCAGCCCGGCGCAGATCCCCCAGCCTGCTGCAGGGCCTGGCGGCGCTGGGCGAAGCGTGCCGCCCATTCCGAGACAGGCATGAAGCTCGGATCGGTGCGCACCACGCGCTCAGTCTGGGCCCAGATGGCCTCGTCGTCCTGGTCCAGGTCCAGCGGGTCGCCGTGGGGCTGGCTCACATACCAGGGAGTGTCCAGGTACACCTCCACGGTGTTGTCTTCGGGGTCCATGCAGTAGATGGAGATCGCGTTGCCGTGGTTCAGGCCGCGCATCTTGGTCGCGCCCAGGGCCAGGGCACGGCGGCGCGCCTCGCGCAGGTGGTCGATGGTCTTGACCTTGAAGGACAGCTGCATCACCGTGCTGGGCGATTCGGCCCCGCGCCCGCCGGCCAGCACCAGTTGGTGGTGCTGGTCGTCGCGCCCGCTCAGGAACACGATCTCGAAGCGGAAGGTGACGCCCTCGCCCCGGTCGGTCTCCTGCATGTCGAACACGCCGGTGTAAAAGCGTTTCATCACCTCCAGGTCGCGGCAGAAGATGCCGCAGTGCGAGAGGTTGGCGCTGTAGGGTGGGTTCATGGTGGCGGCCTCCATGGGGTCAGGGGATCAGGACAAGCTTGCCCAGCGTGCCACCGCTGTCCAGCAGCTCATGCGCCTGGCGGGCCTGCGCCAGCGGCAGGCGCATGGCGCGCGGTGCGCGCACCTGGCCGCTGGCCATGAGCACAATGGCCTGCTCCATCAGGCCGCGGCGCTGCGCGATGTCGGCATCCACCGCGTGGATGGAGAAGGTGCGGATGGCCAGGCTTTTGGCCAGCAGCTTGCGCAGCTCGTCGAACACGTCGCTCGACGGCGGGCCGGCGAGGATGTTGTACGACACTGCCATGCCCGAGGGCGCCAGCGAGCGCAGGCAGGCAATGAAAAGCGCCGCGCCCACATGGTCAAACGCCAGGTCCACGCCCCGCCCGCCGGTGAGCTCCATCACGCGCTGCGGCAGGGCCTGCACGTCGCCATCGACGAGGTCGCTCACCCCGTTCTCCAGCGCGAAGGCGCGCTTGTCCGGCGTTGATGCCGTGCCGATCACGCGCAGCCCGCGCGAGCGCGCCACCTGCGCCAGCGCCGTGGCCACGCCGCCGGCCGCGCCAGGCACCAGGATGGCCTGCGCCGGCAGGTTGCCGTTGCTCGCCAGCAGCGCCAGCGCGAGCTGGAAGTTGCCCAGGCTCACCGCGTCGTCGAAGCCAATGCTGGCCGGCAGCACGAAGGGCACGGCCTGGTCCACGCAGATGGCCTGCACGTAGCAGCCGCCGCGCTGGGGCAGCTCGCGCGCGCTGACCAGCACGCGCTCGCCCACGGCCAGGCGCACCACGCCCGGGCCCACGGCGTCCACCACGCCGGCCAGCTCATTGCCGGGCACGGCGGGCAGCGGGGGCATCCATTTGTAGGTGCCGTTGCGGATCAGCACGTCCGGCCCGCCCGCGCCGATGGCGTGGGCGCGCACGCGCACTTCGCCGGGGCCCGGCTGGGGCTCGGGCAGGTCCACGAGCGACAGCACCTCGGGGCCGCCGGTGACCTGCAGCTGCACGGCTTTCATCGTCATGGGGGTGGTGTATGCCGCCATGCTCAGCGCTGCCCGTCGTGCACGGAGACCTGCTCGCGCGTGAGCCCGCCCAGGCGCGAGTGGATGCGCCCGCCATCGGCCATCACCAGCGCGAACAAAATCTCGTTGGGGCGCGGCGCGTCCTGTATGCCCACCTCGGTGCTGTTGAAGTGGCTGCGCACATAGGCCGCATGGATGTAGTGCAGCGGCACCATCAGCCGGTAGCCGGTGGCCGCCACGGCCTTGGCCGCCGGCACAATGGCCTTGGGCTCGCCCAGCACCTGGCGCATGGCCCAGCCGCCCGCCTCGTGCCAGACCGCGCCGTGCTCCAGCTCGCCGTTGACACCGACGATGGCCGCCTTGCTGTAGGCCTGCACGTTCTCCTTGCCCAGGGTGTCCACCAACTCCTGCGCCAGCAGGGTGCCCAGGCTGCGCAGCTCGGCCATGAAGGGCAGCAGGTCCGGTTCGTAGCGGCCGGCATAGGGGTTGTGGATCACCGCGCAGGCCGCGGCCACGCGCAGCGGCTGCTGCGCTGGCGGGCCGCCTTCGTGGTAGATGGTCTCAATGCTGAGGCTGCGTTTGCGGATGGCGATCAGAGTCATGCGAAAAGTCTTTCCGTGAATTTCTCAAGCGTTCATTGTTTCGGTATCTTGGCATCGGCCACCACCTGCTGCCACTTTTCGATCTCGTGGCTGACCATGGCCTTCATCTCTTCGGGCGTGCTGCCGCGCGCTTCGCCGCCCATGTCCTCCAGCCGCTGGCGCACGGCGGGCGCCTGCAGCGCGCGCAGGGCCTCGGCGTTCAGGCGCTCCACCACGGCCCGGGGCGTGCCGGCCGGTGCCATCAGACCGGCCCACGAGCGCACGTCGTAGCCGGCCACGCCCTGCTCGGCCACGGTGGGCACGTTGGGCAGGCCCGGCCAGCGCTGCGGGCCGGTGGTGGCAATGGCGCGCAGCTTGCCGGCCTGGATGTTGGCCATCACCGCCGTGGGCGGCGCGATGATGAAGGGCACATCCCCCGCCAGCAAGGCGGTGAGCGAGGCGGCATCGCCCCGGTAGGGCACGTGCAGCAGGTCCACCCGCGCCAGCCTGGCCAGCAGCTCGCCCGCCAGGTGGTGGGTGGAGCCCACCCCCGCCGTGCCATAGGCCACCGTGCCGGGCGCTGCCTGTGCGTTGGCGATCACCTCTCGCAGCCCCTGCACCTTGGCACTGGCGTTGACCACCACCAGAAAGGGGAAGTAGGTGACGGTGGAGACCATCTCGAAATCGGCCACCGACTTGTAGGGCAGCGTGTTGTACAGCGCTCCCGCCACCGCATGGCCACCGGTGGCCAGCAGCAGCGTGTAGCCGTCGGGCTTGGCGCGCGCCACGGTGGTGGCGGCAATGGTGCCGCCCGCGCCGGACTGCGCCTCCACCACCACGGTCTGGCCCAGCGCCCGGGCCATCTCCATGCCCACTGCGCGGGCGATGGCGTCGGCATTGCCGCCGGGCGCAAAGCCCTGGTAGAGCTTGATGGCCCGCTCCGGGTAGGCCTGGGCCAGGGCCGGCAACGCCGGCCACGCAACGGCAGCTGCACTGCAGGCAGCCAGCAGGTGTCTTCTGTTCATGGTGTTTGTCTCCATGGGCGGCGGCCGTCTTGGGGCCTTGTGCTCTACCCGTGTGTGGTGAATGGGTTCTGACGAAGTTGCGGCGTTCAGCTCTGTGCGACCACCGGGTTGCGCAGCAAGCCGATGGCCTCGATCTCCACCTCCACCACATCGCCGGGCTTCATGTACTGCGGGGGCTTCTTGCTCCAGCCCACGCCGGCCGGCGTGCCGGTGATGATCACGTCGCCGGGCACCAGCGTGAAGATGGTCGATGCGTAGGCGATCAGGCGCGGGATGGAGAAGATCATGTGGCCCGTGTGGCTGGACTGCACCACGGCGCCGTTCAGCCGCGTCTCCAGCTTGAGCTCGCGGCCAGGGGCAATCTCGTCGGCCGTCACCATCCAGGGGCCGAAGGCACCGGTGGACTCGAAGTTCTTGCCCGACGCGATTTGCTTGGCATGGAACTGCCACTCGCGCACGCTGGCATCGTTGTAGCAGCTGTAGCCCGCAATGTGGGTCCAGGCATCGGCCTCGCTGATGTCACGCCCTTCCTTGCCAATGATCACGGCCAGCTCGCCCTCCCAGTCCAGCGACTCCGACACATGGGGGCGCACGATAGGGCCCTGGTGCGGCGTCTGCGAGCGCCACACGCGCAAAAAGATCGGCGGCTGCTCGGACAGCTCGCGGTGCATGCCGGCGGCCAACACCTCCTGGTGGTGGTCCATGTAGTTGCGCACCGCGCAGACGATTTTTTCGGGCCGGGGAATCACGGGCAGGTAGGCCACGTCGGCCAGCTTCGCATCTGCGCTCAGGCCTGCCACCAGCGCATCGCGCCGCGCGAAGTCGGGGCTGGCGATGAAATCGGCCAGAGTGGCGTGGCCCGTGCGTGCCGCCAGTTCCGCCACGCCATCGTCGACGACAACGCCCCAGGTTTCACGGCCGGCGATCGAGTAGGACATCAGTTTCATGGGTTTCCTTCAAGGGATGGGAGAGGTGAATGGAAAGGCGACCCGAAGTGAATGCTTCCAGCCGCACGACTTGGTGCATGAAGTTATTTTTATGCATAAAACACAGTAAATGCATAGTGGTTTACACCAAGCACAAAATTGAAGAGGCACGAAAAGGCCTGCCAGAGGGCGGTGCCGCAGGCGATCAAGAGGGGGAAAGTTGGCTGGGGGATGCGGCAGCTTGACCCTCTCCTGCGGGCGCCAGGCAGGCAGGGGCGAACCCGCAGCGGCGTGTCGCCTGGGCTGCGTGGGTGGGGATACGGGTTACAGGTCGCCCAGTGCCGGGCGAGGTGGCCCCAGGAGGGGCCGCAGGCTCAGCCCCCCTGCTGCTCGACCTGGGCCAGCACGGCCATCACATTGCGCTGGGTGCTCAGAATGTGCTCTTCGAGCAGCACGCAGGCCGTGTCCGTATCGCGGCGCAGGGTGGCGTCCATGAGCTTGCGGTGTTCGTTGGACTTGTGCTTGAAGCTCTTGCGAAAACGCGCGGAATAGCGCCGATACCGCTCTGCCTGGTCGAACAGGCTGGCACTCATCGCGCGCAGCCGTTCCGAAGGGCTGGCGGAAATCAGCGCCATGTGAAAGGCGGTGTGCAGGTCGGTCCAGCCCTCGTCCAGGATGGCGGGGCCATTGCCCAGGCGGCTCTCCACCTTTTCAAGCCGGTGGAAGGCACCCACCACCGAGGCCTCCCACGCATCGTCGCCATGGGCGATGGACTCGCGCAGCGCCTGCACGTCCAGCATCACGCGCATGCGGGTGATGTCGGCCAGGTCTTCTTCCGAAATCGCCGCCACCCGAAAACCGCGCCGCTCGTCGGAACGGATCAGCCCCTCCTGGGCCAGGCGGCTCAGGGCCTCGCGCAGGGGGCTGCTGGAAAAACCGTAGGCCGTCTGCAACTCGTCGAGCTTGAGCTTGGCACCGGCACCGTAGGTACCGCTGAGCACATCGTGGCGCAGTTGTGCAAACGCCTGGTCAACCAGGGGCGGTGTGCGCGTGGGCGTTTCTTTTTTGTACATGTTTTGGATTTTATGCATAAACTCAAGCCATTGAAAGAAGGAGCAAACCCCAGTGACCGCCAACCCGAACGCCGCCCCCATCCGCCTCGTTGCCATATCGGGCAGCATCCGCCGCGCATCGCACTGCACGGCCGTGCTGCGCAGCCTCACCCCGCTGCTGCCGCCCACGGCCACGCTGGAGCTGTTCCCCCTGGATGACGTGCCCATGTACAACGCC
Organism: Acidovorax sp. LjRoot66; assembly: GCF_964253305.1. Taxonomy (NCBI): domain Bacteria; kingdom Pseudomonadati; phylum Pseudomonadota; class Betaproteobacteria; order Burkholderiales; family Comamonadaceae; genus Acidovorax; species Acidovorax sp. LjRoot66. The sequence goes on along the minus strand of NZ_CAXUQU020000001.1, from coordinate 2,724,726 downwards.
GACCTCGATGGCGACAGCCCGCCCGCCGCCGTGGCGCAGCTCAAGGCGGCCATCGCGGGGGCCGACGGCCTGGTGATCTGCTCGCCCGAGTACAACTACGGCATCCCCGGCGTGCTCAAGAACGCCATCGACTGGGCATCGCGCCCAGGGTTTGCGTCGCCGCTCAAGGGCAAGCCGGTGCTGGTCATGACCGCATCGCCCGGCACGGCCGGCGGCGTGCGCGCGCAGGCGCAGATCCGTGACGCCCTGGCCGCCACGCTGGCCCGGCCGCTGGTGCGCCAGCACATCGCCATCGCGGGCGTGGCCACCCGCATCCAGGACGGCCGCCTGGTGGACGAGCCGACCTTGGGCTTCATCCAGGCTGGCCTGGTGGAGCTGCTTGGCGAGATCCGCTGGCTGGCCCAACGCCCCACATGACATCCGACACCCACCTCCCCGGCAACACCGAATCCCTGCTGCTGGACCTGGAGGCCCAGCGCTGCAATGCCATGAAGCGCTCGGACTTTGCACGGCTGCGCGAGATCCTGCACCCCGGCCTCACCCACGTGCATGCCAAGGGGCAGACGGACGACTACGACAGCTATTTCCGCTCCGGCGGCACGCATGTCGAATACCAGCAGATCGACCGCTCCGAGCTCCAGGTGCAGGTGCTGGGCACCAGCGCCGTGATGACCGGCAGGCAACTGCTGGTGGCGGTGCGCAAGGACGGCACCGGCACCGTGCGCATCGACTCGCGCGTGCTGCAGGTGTGGACGCAGGAGAGCGGCGGTGCGTGGCGGCAGATTGCGTTCCAGACCACGCCGCTGGAGATGAGCATCACCTGACCATCACCCCGGTGGCCCACACCGTGTCAGAAGGCGGGGCTAGCGGGGCCCGCCAGCGGCCAGGGCGAGCGCCGGTCCATGAGGTGCTGCGGCCCCAGGTCGGCACAGCAGGTGGCGCCCAACATCGCCAGGTTGCGGTCCAGCTCAGCGCGCAGCAGGCCGATGGCAGCGGCCACGCCGGCCTCGCCATCCACGGCGGCGGCGTAGTTGAAGGGGCGGCCCACGAAGACCGCCTGCGCGCCCAGCGCGAGGGCCTTGGCCACATCGGTGCCGCGGCGGATGCCGCCGTCGAGCATCACCACCATGTTGCTGCCGGCCTGCTCGGCAATGGCGGGCAGCACGCGCAGCGGGGCCACGGCACCATCGAGCTGGCGGCCACCATGGTTGCTGACGATGATGCCGTCCACCCCGTGCTGGCGCGCCAGCGCTGCATCGGCCGGGCAGAGGATGCCCTTGACCACCAGGGCCCCGCGCCACTGGCTGCGGATGCGTGCAATGTGGCTCCAGTCGAAGTGGTCGCGCCCCGAAAAGTCGCGCTGCACGCGCGAGGACAGGATGGGCGCGCCGCGCTCGGCAAAAGAGTTCTCGAAATGCGGCATGCCATGGCGCACCAGCGTGCGCAGCAAGGTGCCCGCCAGCCAGCGCGGGCGCACCAGCCCATCCCACGCCAGGCGCAGACTGGGCCGCAGCGGGGTGGAGAAGCCCGCGCGCAGGTTGTTCTCGCGGTTGCCCGCCACGGGGATGTCCACCGTGACCACCAGGGTTTGCACACCGGCTGCGGCCACGCGCTGCAGCAGCGCGTCGATGCGCTCGGGCGTGCCCGGCAGGTAGGCCTGGAACCAGGTGCCGGGGGCCGCTGCCATCACCTCCTCCAGCCGGATCAGCGAGCTGCCGCTCTGCACGGCGGGAATGCCCGCCGCCGCAGCAGCCCGCGCCAGCACCACATCACCCCGGTAGGCCGACAGCGCCGCGATGCCCATGGGCGCAATGCCGAAGGGGCTGGCATAGCGCGTGCCGAACAGTGTGACCCCCTGCTCGCGCTGCGCCACGTTGCACAGCACGCGCGGCACCAGCGCCAGTTCATCGAAAGCCTGCCGGTTGTCGGCCAGGGCATGGTTGTCTTCGGCCGCGCCAGCGATGTAGCCGAAGATCGGGCGCGGCAGCACGCGGCGAGCGGCGGCCTCGAAGTCGCCCAGTGAGAGCAGGTCGCGCGTGCGCCCGCTGCGGCGCGTGCCGTCGAAGGCTTGCCAGGGGTTGATGGCGGGGGCGGCAGAAGTGGACATCGCGGGAGTTCCATGGAAATGAGGACTGAAAGACAGTGTCCTGGATTAGCATTCCGCAAGAAAGCGAATTTATAGACATCATTTTGTTCGCCAAATAGAAACAATGTCCATGACGCTCAAGCAACTCGAAGCCTTCTACTGGGCCGCCACCTGCAGCAGCTTTGCCCTGGCGGCCGAGCGCGTGCACCTGTCGGTATCGTCCCTGTCCAAGCGCATCGCCGAGCTGGAGGCATCGCTGGGGCAATCGCTGTTCGACCGCGCCGGCCACCGCGCAGCGCTGACCGAAGCCGGCACGCGCCTCTTGCCCCTGGCCGGCGCGCTGCTGCAGCAGGCCGACCGCCTGCACCAGGAGATGGGCGCCACCACCGGCCTGCGCGGCCCCTGCCGCCTGGGTGTGGGCGAGCTCACGGCCCTGACCTGGCTGCCGCGCCTGGTGGCGGCCATCGCCAGCGCCCACCCCGACCTGGAGGTGAGCGTGCATGTGGACGTGGGCGCGGCCCTGGCCGAGCGGTTGGACAAGGGCGAGCTGGACGTGGCCGTGGTCGCCGGGCCCGCCAGCCGCAGTGCCCTCACCTCCCTGCCCATCGCGCAGGCCGCCTTCACCTGGTGTGCGCGGCCTGAGGTGGCAGCCAGCCTGGTCGCCATGGATGCCGCTGCGCTACAGATCCACCCGCTCGTGACGTTGCCGCCAGGCTCGGGCGTCACCCAGCTCATCGACGACTGGCTGCGCCAGGCCGGCGCCCAGCCCACGCGCCGCCTGCCCTGCAACCACTGGGGCGCCATCGCCGGCCTGCTGGCGCACCGCGGCGGCATCGGCCTGCTGCCGCAGGGCTGGGCGCGGGCGCTGTTCGAACGCGGGGTGTTGCAGGAACTGCCCAGCCCGGTGCCGCTGGGGCTGCTGGGCTACGCGCTGCACCACCGGCGCGATGACCTGCGGCCCCTGGTGGGGGCGCTGCGGGAGATGGCGGTGCGGGAGGCGGATTTTGCGGTGGTGGGGAGTGTGTTCTGAGTGCCTCCAACACAACCTCTAATTCCGTCAGGCTGGCGGCAGCTAACCAGCGAAGAGCACCACGCCAGCCCGGCGGCACTGCGACTGCAATATCAGGGAACCTCTAAAAACCTCCCGCCTGATACCACCCCAGCCAACGCGACAATCACCGCATGAGCAAACCCAAAGCGCAAGCGCGCAGCGCCATCAAGCTGGACCTCTTCGCCGATGCCGCGCGCAAGCACAAGATCGAGACCTTGGGCGATCCCCTGCAGGTCATTGCCCGGCACATTGACTTTGACGACCTGACGCGGGTCATTGATCAACTGCTGCCCAGAGGGGATGCCGCCAAGGGTGGACGTCCGCCGTATCCCACCGCGGTCATGGTGCGCATTCTGATCCTGAAGTATCTCTACAAGCTCAGCGACGAGCAGATGGAGTACCAACTGCTTGATCGCATGAGCTACCAGCGCTTTTGCTTGCTGGCCGATAGCGCCAACGTCCCAGATCGCAACACCATCTGGCATTACCAGCAGCGCCTGGGCGTTGATGGCGTGACGGCCCTGTTCCAGGCAGTGGACGGCCAACTGCTGCAGCGCGGCTACTTGGCGCGGTGCGGGCAGATCATCGATGCCACCCTGGTGCCTGCACCCATCCAGCACTTCACAAAACAAGACAAAGAGCAGTTGGATCAGGGCAAGATCCCCAGCGACTGGAACGAGGCCAAGCGCAGGCAAAAAGACCTGGACGCCACCCATACCAAGAAGCACGGCAAGGGCTACCACGGCTACAAGCTGAGCATCAGCGTGGATGTGCGCCACAAGTTCATTCGCAAGATCACCACCGGCACAGCCAGCGAGCACGACAGCACGCACTTTGATGAAGTGCTCGATGGGCACAACACCAGCTGCGATGTCTATGCCGACCGTGGCTACCCCAGCGCACAGCGCAGCGAGATGCTCAAGGTCTTGGGCTATCGCGAGCACATCCAGCGCAAGGCCAAGCCGGGCAAACCCCTGAGCGAATGCCAGAAGGTGCGCAACAGGCGCATTGCCAAAACCAGAGCCCGGGTGGAGCACCCCTTTGCCCAGATGCGCCACATGGGCGGCAAGTTCATCCGCACCATTGGCCAGGCGCGCGCCACTGTGGCCATGACCATGATGGCGGTTTGCTACAACCTCAAGCGTCTGGCCAAGTTCGTGGACGACGGGGTGGATGCGTTCTACAAGGAAAAGTGCATGCCCTCAAAGACCGAGGTGCGCCTGCAAGGGGCCAATGGGTGAGAAATGGGGCAAGAAATGCCCAAAAAAGGGGGGAATTGCTCAAAAAATGAGCTCATCCGAAGCGCTCAAGCCGCCTGCGCCTGTGGCTGGCTGAAAACAGCAGTTTTTAGAGGCTCCCATCATTCATCCAGCGCATGCCGGTATTCCAGTTCGTCAACAACACTATGCCCGCGTACCGGGTAACCTTTCTTGAGCGACAAAGACACATCCCTCGTGGCCGACCCTCGCAGTCAACTCATAGAGTGGAAGACTGACCAAATTTCGCCCAGTACCTTCGGTATGAAACCCGATTCAGGCTGCTGCACCAATTAACGCCACATATAAATTGACAATTTCCTAAATCTATTGCACCGCATGAAAAATCACCAAAAATAAATCACCTCAGACCATCCATTGCAAATTCATAAATTCAACATGAAAAACAACAATATTCTTTTCCAATCCGAAGAAATCTCCAAAAGCATTCAAGATCTAATTTCCACTCTGCAAAAAAAGATATCCAATTCAGACAGGGATATATACAAATTTTTGCTATCCGCAGCAATTGAACTGAGTCAAGTAAATACGCCAGACAGTCAAACATTTCCATATTGCGCCGAGTCGTTCGGGAAGAATCTTCCGATGCAGCTCAACGACATACGAGAGGGTTTAAGTGAGCAATATGCAAATAACATTTTTGTGACACTTTTTAGTTTCTTGGCGGAAAAAGAAATCCAAACAAGAGATATACAGGGCGTCATCGGCGAAATAAACAGAAAAATATCAACAAGCAATGTTTTTGACGAGTTAAAGGAGAGGATTAAAATTATCGATGCAAACATAGCATCGGATGTAATGAGAAATATACTAAACAAGAATGAATTTACCACTCTCAAAGAAATAATGCAATCCCACTCAAAGGCAATTGAAGAAAAAAAGAAATGGAACGAAGAGTATTCAATACAAAGCAAAGCAATATCAGATTCAAAGGCTATTTTGAAAAATATGCGGACAGAATTTGGATTTGTTGCACTTAAATATGGATTTCAAAATCTACACGACAGAAAACTTTCTCAAGCTGCTTCCGCATTACTAGTCTTGGTATTTTTCGGCATCACCATGCTTGCGATTCCGATCATTGAAATATCTTATTTGTCAGAAAAAAATATCAACATCGAGAAATCTCCGATATTTTTAGCTGCCATAGCAATTCCCATGATCACGGTGCAATTTATATTTTTTTACTTCTTTAAAATATCCCTACAAAACTATCGCTCCATAAGAGCGCAGCAACTTCAAATAGATTTGAGAATATCAATTTGCCAATTTTTTGAAAGCTATGTTGACTTCGTTGGAAAAAACAAAGACATATCGGAAAGTCTTGCCAAATTTGAAAATTTAATCTTCAGCGGGATAGTAGCCAACGAAGGCGACATTCCATCATTATTTGATGGTACAGATCAATTAATAAAAATAATCCAATCATCCAAATCAAAATAAATTTCCTTCCCGCACAATCATCCATACAACACGCCATCCATGACCGCCCCGTCCACCGACATCGCCCAGTCCACCCCAACCGGCGGCGCCATTGCCCGCATCGTGATGGCGCACTACGCCCTGGGCGAGGTGGCCCACTGCGTGCTGATGCGGCGCGGGTACAACCAGGTGTACGAGCTGCGCTTTGCCGATGGCCGGCAGGCCGTGGCGCGGCTGTGCGTCGACCGCCCGCGCGGCGCGCCCAATACCGCCTACGAGACGGCGCTGCTCTGGCACCTGAAGGCCGCAGGCGCCCCTGTCGCGGCGCCTCTGGCCGCGCGCGATGGTGCGCCCAGCATCGACCTGCCGCTGCCCGAGGGGCCGCGCCCGCTGGTGCTGTTCGAGCACCTCCCGGGCGAATGTCCTGGCGAGTCGGTGCCGGACACCGAGGCCACAGGCCGAGGCCTGGCCTTGCTGCATGACCTGGCGCAGGGCTACACGGGCCCGCCCAGCCTGTACCAGCTGGATCTGCCCGACCTGCTGCGCGCGCCGCTGCAGCAACTGTGTGCGGCACCCGCGATGGACGATGGCCTGCGCGCCAGCTACACAGCGCTGGCCGAGCGCCTGGACGAGCGCATTACCGCCCTGCTGCCCACGCTCACCCGCGTGGCATGCCATGGCGATTGCCACGGCGCCAACAACTTCATGGGCGATGGGCCGGATGGCACCCGCGTGGCCTCGTTCTTCGACTTCGACGACACCGGCCCCGGCCTGCTGGCCTATGAGCTGTGCGTGTACCTGTGGAACAACCTGCCGCGCAAGGTGGACGGTGTGCTCGACGAGGCAGGGCTCACGCGCTGGCGCCACTACCTGGCAGGCTACCGCAGCGTGCGCCCGCTGGCGCAGGCGGACTTCGATGCGATTGCCGCCTTTCTGGCCGTGCGGCAGTTCTGGATCATGGGCGAGACGGCCGGGCGCTATGCCACCTGGGGCACGCAGACCATGCCGACGAGCCAGCTGCGCAGGGTGCTCAAGGTGATGGAGTACTGGGAGTCGTTCAAGACGCCGGAGTGAGTTGCAACGGCGCATGGGCTCGTCAATCGAGCTGTGCGCCCGCATCGGTCACCGCCTGCCACCCGCTTCGTCACTTCGCTTGCGGGGCGTTGTGACACGGTGGTGGTGGTGATGGTTGCTGCTTGCCTTGGTTGAGGGCGGAGGCCGGGGTGTGCGCCCGGCGGCGCAGTAACTTTCTCTTGCGTCGCCAAGAGGGTGTAGAAGAAATAAATTATAATAGCGCCGCATTGACCAAGCAGGAGCAGCGCAATGGCAAAGACAGGCCGACCACCCGTGATCCCCCCTGGCGAGTACGCCACCTTGCGCGAGGTGGTGCGCGACAACCCGCAGGCCACGCTGCCCGAGTTGGCGCTGGCCTGGGCCGATCACATGGGCCGCAGCGCCCCCAGCACGGTGACTCTGCGCGCAGCACTGAAGGCTGCCGGCCTGCAGCGAGCGCGGCCCAAGTCGCAGCTGTCCCGCTCGCAGCCTGGTCAGCCTGGCACGCGCTACGGCTACACCGCCCAGCATCGGCCCGCCAGTCAATCCGGCAACGCCATTGCCGGTGCCCTGACCGATGCCGAATGGGCGCTGGCGCAGGACCTGTTCGAGCCCCAACCGGGCTCGCGTGGCAGACCGGCCACCTACTCGCGGCGTAGCGTTGTCGATGCCTGCTGCTATGTGCTACGCACCGGCTCGTCCTGGCGCAACCTGCCGGTGCAGATCTATCCGCCCTGGCAGTCTGTGCAGAAGGCCTTCGTCAACTGGGCCCGCCAAGGCAAGTTCGAAGCGCTGCACGAGCGTCTGCGCCAGCAATGGCGCCAACGCCTGGAGCGCGCTGCGCAGCCCAGCGAGGCCATCATCGACTCGCAGTCCAACCGGGGCAGCCCTCAGGGTGGTACCTTGGGCTTCGATGCAGGCAAGAAGGTGCAGGGGCGCAAGCGCCATCTGGTCGTGGACACGCTGGGCCTGCTGCTTGCGGTGGTGATCACCAGTGCAGCCGTGCAGGACCGCGACGCGGCCGCGCAAGCGGTAGCACAGGCGTGCAAGCGCACAGATGGCTCGTTCAAGACGTTGTGGGCCGACAGCGCGTACGCCGGGCAATGCGCCCAGCAGATCGAGAAGGCGCACCACGTACAGGTGCGCATCGTGCGCCACAGTGCCCGCCACCGCTGGGACGATGCCCAGCAGCCGCTGTGGAGCGACGAGCGGCCTGCCCCCATCGCCAAGAAGCGCTGGGTCGTGGAGCGCACCCATGCATGGCTGGAGCGCAACCGCAGGCTGGTGATGCACCACGACCGCAAGCCGTTCTATGCGGCTGCGTGGGTGTGGCTTGCGCAGGCTCGGATGTTGTTGGGTCGGTTGAAATAGATTTCTTCTATACCCTCTTGGCGACTCAAGAGAAAGTTACTGCGCCGCCGGGCGCACACCCCGGCCTCCGCCCTTCGCGCAATAACAGAAGCAGCCACCGCAACAGAAGCAAACCAGCACCCACAAGAACACGACTAAGATCGCGCCTGTCCAAAATATTCCATCCTCACAAGGAGAACCCTTTGCGCAATACCCTGTGCCTGCTGCTCGCCAGCCTCATGATCGCCCCCGCCGCCATGGCCCAGCAAGCCGCCAAGCCCGTCACCACGGCCAGCGGCCTGGTCTATGAATCGCTCAAGGACGGCACGGGCGAATCGCCCAAGGCCACCGACACCGTCAAGGTGCACTACAAAGGCACCTTCCTCGACGGCAAGGAATTCGACAGCTCCTACAAGCGAGGCGAGCCCACCTCGTTCCCGCTGAACCGAGTGATCCCCTGCTGGACCGAAGGCGTGCAGCGCATGAAACCCGGCGGCAAGGCCAAGCTGACCTGCCCGCCCGCCATCGCCTACGGTGCCAACGGTGCCGGCGGCTTGATCCCGCCCAACGCCACGCTGAACTTCGAGATCGAACTGATTTCCGTCGGCAAGTAACCCACCGGCGCGCGGGCCACCCATCCATTCCTTGCACATGCTGCTGAAAGTCGGGGAACTGGCCCGCCGCACCGGCCTCACGGTGCGCACCCTGCACCACTACGACGAGATAGGGCTGCTGGCGCCGTCGGGCCGCTCCGAGGCCGGCTACCGCCTGTACAGCCAGGCCGACGTGCAGCGCCTGCACGGCATCCAGACCATGCGCCAGATGGGTCTGGCACTCAGCGACATTGGCGAGCTGCTGGCCGGCGAAGGGATGGCGCCCGAGCGCATCATCGGCCAACAGATCCGCGCGCTCGACCAGCAGATCATGCAGGCCACCGAACTGCGCGGGCGGCTGGCCATGCTGCGCGACGGTCTGATGGCAGGGGCCGAGCCCGACATGGGCAACTGGCTCGAAGCGCTGGCGCTGATGACCACCTACGGCAAGTACTTCAGCGCGGCAGAGCTCAAGCAGATCTTCACCAACTGGAGCCTGATCGAGGCAGACTGGCTGGTGGTCAAGGACTTGGTGCGCAGCGCCATGGACCGCCAGTTACCCCCCAACAGCCCCGAAGTCCAGGCACTGGCCTACCGCTGGATGGCGCTCATGCTGCACTGGATGGGTGGCGACATCGAACTGCTGGACCGCTGGGGCCACATGTTCCGCACCGAGCCCAGCACCCAGGGGCGCAACCATGCACCGCCGGGCGACATGATCGAGTTCGTCGAAACGGCGATCAAGCTGCGCATGGCCCTGCTCGAAAAGTACGTGACCCGTGACGATCTGCGCGGCTTGGGTCACGTGCCCCATGCGCAGTGGGCCGAACTGGAGGCACAGGTGCAGCAACTGCTGGCCCAGGGCGTACCTACACAGCACCCGGATGCCATCACCGCCGCCCGGCGCTGGGACCAGCTGTTCGGCCAGTTGACGTGCGGCAGCCCCGCGCTGCGCGAGAAACTGATCGCGGCGTCCGAACAGGAACCCCTGCTGCAGGCGGGCTCGCCCCTGAGTGCGCCTGTGCGCGCTTACCTGAAGGCGGCGCTGCTGCTCCCTGCCGCGGCAGCCTCCCCTGCCACGCACGCCGCTGAAAAATCGCCGAAAAAAGTGTTCCAGAAGGCTTGACCCTCACGCAACGTGAGGCCTCACAGTCGGACCCGACACGCTGCCAACAGCAGCCAACGGACCGACACATGAGCCCCCTGCCACACCTATCGCCCCTCACGCCCACCCCCTGGCGGCTACTGCTTCTTCACCCGGCAAACCACTGGCCGCTGTACGCGCTGGCGGGCACGGCCTGCCTGCTGGTGGCCTGCGTCCTGGCCGAAGCACTCACGCACCCTGAAGCGCTGGCGCTCGCCATTTTCCTGTTCACTGGCGTGGTGGTCGACGCCTTGCTGGCCCCTGGGGGCCCTGGCCGCTGGCTGCCCGCGGCCCTGGCGCTCGCTGCGCACGCGGCGGCGCTGCTGTGGAGCCTGGCGCTGGCCAAGCAGCCTGCTGCGGCTGCTGACGCCCCGGCATGCACTGCGGGCGCAGCCGCTGCGACCCCAGGCACCGCCAGCGCGCACTGCCTGATGCGGATTTGCATTTGATCGTATAGCTAGGCGGGAGCCGCAGACAGTGCTGTAGCACGGCAAGGCGAACCAACGACGCTATGCGGTTAAAGGCAAATCCGTATGAACAGGCATTCCCCATCCACGCACGGGAGCAGGTCCAGCCAGCGCCTGCCTGCGACTGATTTCAACCGTTCCATTTTTTCTCGAAGGAAGACCATGCCATCCATCCACGACAACCCGGCCCCGCCGAAGGCCGACCCGCGCGCGGCGCTGTTGCGCGACCCCAACTTCCGCTGGCTGACCAGCGGCTCCGCGCTCACCATGCTGGGCGACCAGTTCACGCTGATCGCCCTGCCCTGGCTGGTGCTGCAGATGACCGGCGACACGCTGGTGCTGGGCACCGTGCTGGCGCTCATGAGCGTGCCGCGCGCGCTGTTCATCCTGATCGGCGGCGCGCTGGTGGACCGCTACTCCCCCAAAGAGGTGTTGATGCTCACCAAGTACATCAACCTGGTATTGCTGGCGCTGCTCAGCGGCCTGGTGCTCACGGGTACGCTCACGCTGTGGATGGTCTACGCGCTGTCGCTGGCCATCGGCCTGGCCACGGCCTTCAGCATCCCGGCCGGCACCTCGCTGATGCCGCATGTGGTGCCGCGCGCACAGCTGCAGGCGGCCAACGGCATCGCCCTGGGCCTGCGCCAGCTCGCCATGTTCCTGGGCCCGCTGCTCGCGGGCCTGCTGATCGTGCTGTTCGGTGATGGCAGCGGCGGCAGCACGGCCGACGCCAAGGCCAACGCCACGGGCATCGGCCTGGCCTTTGCGCTCAATGCGCTGAGCTTCGGCATCTCGGCCTGGACGCTGGCCAAGGTGCAGACACTGGCCGCTGCGGCGCCCTCGCACCACGCACCCGCACCCGCCCCCGTGCCGCAGGCCGTGCTGGCATCGGTGGCGCAAGGCCTGGTGCATTTCTGGCGCGACCGCGAGCTGCGCACCTGCTTCCTCTACTGGAGTGCCATCGCGCTGTTCATCATGGGGCCCATCCACATCGCCATTCCGGTGCTGGCCAGCAGCACGCCCGCGCTGGGCGCCGCCGCCTTCGGCACCATGCTGGGCGCCCATGGCGCGGGCACGCTGGCGGGCATGGTGGCCTCGGGCATGTTCCCGCGCCTGCGCGTGGGCAGCCTGGGGCTGACCATCCTGGTGTTCGATGCCGTCATCGGCCTCTTGTTCATCCCCATGGGCATGATCAACGCGGTGTGGCAGGGCGCGGCGCTGATGCTGGCCATCGGCCTGCTGGGCGGCTTCATGCAGGTGCGCGTGTTCACCTGGATCCAGCAGCGCGTGCCGCCGGCGCTGATCGGCCGGGCCATGAGCCTGTTCATGTTCATCTTCATGGGCCTGGCACCGATTTCGGCAGCGGTGACCGGCTGGCTCATGAAGAGCATCACGCTCACCCAGCTGTTTGCGGCCAGCGGCGGCACGCTGGTGGTGCTGGTGGCGCTGGCCTTCGTGCTCACGCCGCTGCGCCAGGTGACCGATGCGCCCGCTGCGGCACGTTGATCCACCGCAAAAAAAACCGCCCACCACGGTATGTGGCGGGCGGATCAACGTCAAGGAGACGGCGGAGGAGAGAAATGCAACCGGGGAGAGGCCGGCCCATGGTGGGCAGGCGCGGGACTTACACCTCGGTGATGAACTGTTCGCGGGGACGGCGCACCTTCTTGAGGTTCACCAGCCAGTCGCCTTCGTCGGCACGGTAGCCCAGCGGCAAGATGGCCACGCTGCGCAGGTTGCGCGCACCCAGGTCCAGGATTTCGTCCAGGGCCTTGGGGTCGAAACCTTCCATGGGCGTGGAGTCCACGCCCTCGAAGGCGGCGGCGATCAGGGCAGCGCTCAGGCCGATGTAGGCCTGGCGGGCGGCGTGCTGGAAGTTCACTTCGGCATCCCGCTGGGGGTACATGCCCAGCAGCATCTGGCGGTAGTTTTCCCAGCCTTCGTTCTTGAAGCCGCGCTGCTCGTTGGTCAGGTCGAACATCATGTTGATGCGATCGGCCGTGTAGTTGTCCCAGGCAGCGAACACCAGCAGGTGCGAGCCGTCGGTGATCTGGGCCTGGTTCCAGGCGATGGGCTGGATGCGGGCGCGCACTGCGGGGTCGGTCACCACGATGATCTCGAACGGCTGCAGGCCGCTGGAGGTGGGCGCCAGGCGGGCGGCTTCGAGGATACGCTCGACCTTGTCTTCAGGCACCTTCTTGTCGGCGTTCATCTTCTTGGCCGCATAGCGCCATTGCAGTTTGTCGAGCAGTTCGTTGGCTGCGGGGGTGTGGGTGGCTGTGGTCATGACAAAGGCTCCTTGGTGTCATAGGTGGATTGGCGGCACCGAAATGCCAGTGGATGAACTGTAGGTACTGACCGCTTGTTCAGTAAGCCCTGAGCGGGAAAAGGATTGTTCCTATTCGGTCAACAATCGCCCCCATCCATGCGCGGTATGGGGGTTCCGCAGAGGCTTACACTTGTTTGCTCCACCCCCTGCCCGGCATGGCGCACGTCCCTTGCGTGCGCCGGCCTTGTTGATCGCTTTTGTCCATGAGTGAACCGGACCTGTCTTTCCTGGACCCCTCCCGGCGTTCGCCCACACCTGGTGTGGCCGCGGACGATGCGCTGGCGTCCACCGACAGCCCCGCCGGGGGCCTGGTGGCCGAACTGCGCGCCTACCAGGCCGAGCTGGAGAGCCAGAACAAGGTGCTGCGCTACAGCCAGGCCGTGGCCGAGAGCGCCTCGGAGCGCTTCGAGACCCTGTTCGCCAGCATGCCGCTGGCGCTGATGGTGATCGACGAGCACGACATGGTGGTGCAGGCCAATTCCATGGCGCACCGCTCGTTCCAACCCACGGAGCGCGACCGCCCTCTCAGCGCCCTGATGCCCTTTGTGAGCGCGGGCGACGTGGACCGCGTGCACAACGCCTTTGCGCAGGCCGAGAACCTGGGGCGCAGCGAGGTGAACGAGGTGGTCTTCGACATCGGCGAGGAGCTGCGCATCAAGGGCGACCTGCACATCGCCCACATCGAGGCACCGCAGGCCGGCGGTGGCCCGCCGGTGTCGCAGTACCTGTGCGCGGTGATCGACCAGGGCCCGCTGCTCACCGAGCGCCGGGCGCTGCAGCACAGCGCGCAGGCCCTGCAGCAGCGCAACGAGCAGCTGTACGCCAGCGAGAAGCGGCTGGAGGCGGTGATCAACTCGGCGCTCGACGCCATCATCTGCGTGGACCAGCACCAGCACATCACCGTATTCAACCCCACGGCGGCGGCGCTGTTCCAGTGCAGCGCCAGCGATGCGCTGGGCAGCCCGCTCGAACGCTTTCTGCCCGGCGCGGCCCAGGGCCTGTCGTTTGCGCAGCTCACCACGCAGGCCATGCTGGGCGAAATGACGGCGCTCACGGCCAGCGGCAAGGAGCTCGCGGTGGAGGTGAGCGTATCGTTCGAGCGCCATGCCGAGGGCGAGACCACCACCGTGTTCGCCCGCGACCTCACGGGCCGCAAGAAGGCCGAGGCGCACCGCACCGAGCTGGAGGCGCAGCTGCGCGAATCGCACAAGATGCAGGCCGTGGGCACCATGGCCGGAGGCATCGCACACGATTTCAACAACATCCTGGGCGCCATCCTGGGCAATGTGGAGCTGGCCAAGGCCGACAGCGCACCGGGCTCGCCCGCGCTGGAGAGCCTGCGCGAGATCGACAAGGCCGGGCGCCGCGCGCGCGACCTGGTGCGCCAGATCCTGACCTTCAGCCGCAACGAGCCGCCGCAGCGCACCGCCGTGCCGCTGGGCGAGGTGGTGCACGACACCGAGCGCCTGCTGCGCGTGACCCTGCCCCCGGCGATCGAGCTGCACATGCAGCTGCCGCTGGACCTGCCCCCGGTGCTGGCCGACGCCACCCAGGTCGAGCAGGCCCTGCTCAACCTGTGCACCAATGCCGTCCACGCCATCGGCAATGCGCGCGGCAGCATCCACGTGGAAGCCGCCGCCGTGCAGCCCGACAAGCGCCTGAGCGAGCGCCTGGGCCTGGCGGAAGGCCACTACGTGGCCCTCGCAGTGCGCGACAACGGGCCCGGCATCGAGGCGGCCACGCTGCAGCGCATCTTCGAGCCCTTCTTCACCACCAAGCCCGTGGGCCAGGGCACGGGCCTGGGCCTGGCCGTGGTGCATGGGGTGATGCGTACGCACGAAGGCGCGGTGGACGTGAGCAGCATCCCGGGCCACGGCAGCCGCTTCACGCTGTACTTCCCTGTGGCACCCGGCAGCGCCCAGGCGGCGCCCCCACTGGTACCGCCGCCTGCGCCCGCGCCACAGGCCACGGCGCAGATCGACCAGCGCAAGCCCCATGTGATGTACGTGGACGACGACCAGGCCCTGGTCTTTCTGGTGCAGCGCCTGCTGCGCCGCCGCGGCTACGAGGTGAGCGGCTACACCGACCCGCACGAAGCCAGCGCAGCACTGCGGGCCGACCCCCAGCGCTACGACCTTCTGGTGACCGACTACAACATGCCCGGCTTTGTCGGTACCGACCTGGTGCGCGAGGCACGCCAGATACGCCCCGACCTGCCGGTGGCCCTGGCCTCGGGCTACGTGACCACCGAGATCGAGCAGGCCGCCATGGCCGAAGGCGCCAACGCGCTGATCCACAAGCCCAACGATGTGGAAGAACTGGTGGCCACCGTGCACCGGCTCATCCATGGCCATGGCACCGGCTGATGACAGCGCACTGCCCGTGCACGCAGTGCACGAGGACGCGGACATCCTGGTGCTGCACAAGCCTGCGGGCCTGCTGTGCGTGCCCGGCCGCGGGCCGGACAAGCAGGACTGCCTGAGCGCCCGTGCGCAGCAGCGCTGGCCCGGCGCGCTCATCGTGCACCGGCTGGACCAGGCCACTTCGGGCCTGGTGCTCATGGCGCGCCACATCGAGGCACAGCGCCGGCTGGGCCTGGCCTTCGAGCAGCGCCAGGTGCACAAACGCTACGTGGCGGTGGTGCAAGGGCACATGGGGCAAGCCGGTGACGGCACCTGGGCCGAGATCGATCTGCCGATCGCTGCCGACTGGGAGCGCCGCCCCTTGCGGGTGATCGATGCGGCTCTGGGCAAGCCCAGCCTCACGCGCTGGCGTTCCGAGTCGCATGATGAATCGGCCAGCACCACGCGTGTTCTGCTCGAGCCCGTGACCGGCCGCACCCACCAGTTGCGCGTGCACCTGGCCGCCGTGGGCCATGCCATCCTGGGCGATGCGCTGTATGCCGATACCGCCACGCAGGCCCTGGCGCCGCGCCTGCTGCTGCATGCCAGCGACCTGGCACTGGCGCACCCGACCACCGGCGAACCGCTGCAATTCCATCTGGCGCCCGATTTCTAAGCCGCCGGGGCGACTGCGGCCTGCCGCGCCATGGCCCACTGCACGGCCAGGATGCTGGCCAGCACCACCACCACGCCCACCAGAGACGTGCCGCGCAGGGCCTGCCCAAGCAGCGCCCAACCCAGCAGCACAGCCGCCACCGGGCTTAGCAAACCCAGCGACGACACCGCCACCGACGGCAGCCGCGCCACGCCGCGGAACCACAGCGCATAGGCCAGCAGCGCGCCGGCGATGCTCAGGTAGGCATAGCCGCCCACCTGCATGGCGGTGAGGGCGGGCAGCGGCGGGTCCACCGCCCAGGCCACGGGCAGCAGCATGGCGCCGCCGGCCAGCAATTGCCAACCCGTGAAGGCCAGCACCGGCAGGCCGCCCGACTGCCAGCGCCGCGCGAGAAAGGTACCGAAGGCCATGCACACCGTGCCCGCCAGCGCGGCCACCACACCCACCATGTCCCACGCGGCGCCGGGTGACAGCAGCAGCGCCGCCATGCCCGCCACCCCGAGTGCCCCGGCCCCCATGGCCAGCGCGGGCGGGCGCCGGTGGTCCACCGCCCAGGTCAGCCCCATCATGAGCAGCGGCCCGATGGCGCCTACCACAGCGGCCACGCCACCGGGCAGCCGGTAGGCCGCCACGAACAGCAGCGCCTGGAAGAAGCCGATGTTGAGCGCCGCCAGCAACAGCAAGCGCGCCCAGCCGGCCCCATCGCGCAAGGCCGGTGCCTGGCGGCACCACAGCACCAGCAACAGGCCGGCAGGCAGGGTGCGCAGCAGCGCTGCCGTGAAGGGCCGGTCGGGCGGCAGCAGCTCGGTGGTGACGATATAGGTGGAGCCCCAGATGGTGGGCGCCAGCGCGGTCAAGAGCACGTCGCCCCAGGCTATGCGGTGGGTTTTCTCAGGCATTTTTTATCTTCAAATCAAGATAAATAACTCTAACATAAAATCTTGAAATCAAGACAACTCAAGCTGCCATGCCCGTACCCCAACGCACACCCGATGCCGTGGACGCCATCCTGGCGCAGTGGCACCGCGAGCGCCCTGATCTGGATGTGGCACCCATGGGCCCCATCGGCCGCATCAAGCGCTGCGCGGCCCTGCTGCAGCGCCGGCTGGACGAGACCTTTGCCGAGTTCGGCCTGAGCTATTGGGAGTTCGACATGTTGGCCACGCTGCGCCGCTCGGGCGCGCCCTATTGCCTGGCGCCGACCACCCTGTTCTCCACGCTGATGGTCACCTCGGGCACCATGACGCACCGCATGCACAAGCTCGAGGCCAGCGGCTTCGTGGTGCGCCGGCCCAACCCCGACGATGCGCGCAGCATGCTGGTGCAGCTCACGCCCGCAGGGCTGGCCCTGATCGACCGCGCGGTGGAGGCCCATGTGGCCAACGAACACCGCATCCTGGCGCCGCTCAAGGCCGCCGACCTGGCGGCGCTGGATGCCAGGCTGGCCCTGCTGCTGGCGGCGCTCGAATCCCCGAGTGACAGCTGACGGCGTACAGGCGCAGTACGATGGAGGGATGTCCCAACCCCAACACCTCTTCATCCTCACTGGCGCCTCGCGCGGCATGGGCCTGGCCATGGCCGGGCAATTGCTGCAAGGCCCGGGCAACACCCTCGTCTGCCTGGCCCGCAACACCCAGGACGCGCTGACCGCCGCCGCCAAGGCCTCGGGCGCCACGCTCGAGCAGTGGCAGCAAGACCTGTCGCAGGGCGAGCAGGCCGCCGCACGCCTGAAGGCCTGGCTGGCGGCGCAGGCCCCTGGCCGCTTTGCCAGCGCCACGCTGATCAACAACGCCGGCACCATCCCGCGCATCGCCCCGCTGTCGGAAAGCGATCCGGCCGACCTGGCCAACGCGCTGCGCGTGGGGCTGGAGTCGCCCATGCAGCTCACAGCCGCCTTCCTCAACGCCACCGAGGGCTGGACCGCCACGGCACGCAAGGTGCTCAATATTTCCTCGGGCCTGGGCCGGCGCGCCATGGCCTCGCAGGCAGCCTACTGCGCGGCCAAGGCCGGCATGGACCATTTCACGCGCTGCGTGGCGCTGGACGAAGCCCACAAGCCCCATGGCGCCAAGGTCTGCTCACTGGCACCCGGTGTGATCGACACCGACATGCAGGTGCAACTGCGTGGTGCCGCCCCCGAGGCGTTCCCGGACCGCGAGAATTTCGCCAACCTCAAGACCGGTGGCCAGCTCACCTCGCCGGCCGATGCCGCTACCCGCGTGCTCGCATGGCTGGACCGCGCAGACTTCGGCACCAACCCGGTGGCCGATGTAAGAGAAGCATGACCCCCCTGAGCCGCTTCGCGTCTTCCCCCCAGGGGGACGCCGCCAGTGGCCTGGCAAAGCCAGTTCCACGGCGGCACTGGCCTGTCGCGCGCCAGTTTCAGCCGCCCTTGTTTTCATAGCTGCCAGCGTCTGCCATCCAGGCGTTGCAAGCCCATAGCATTCCATTTTTCCAAGGAGACTCCCATGACCCGTGAAGTCGTCGTCGTCAGCGCAGTGCGCACCGCCATTGGCACCTTTGGCGGCAGCCTCAAGGACATTCCGCCCACCGAACTCGGCGCCCTCGTGGTGCGCGAATCGCTCGCGCGCGCCAATGTGGAAGGCAAGGACGTGGGCCACGTGGTGTTCGGCCACGTGGTGAACACCGAACCCAAGGACATGTACCTCTCGCGCGTGGCCGCCATCAACGGCGGCTGCGGTGAAGGCACGCCCGCCTACAACGTCAACCGCCTGTGCGGCTCGGGCCTGCAGGCCATCGTGAGCGCCAGCCAGTCCATCCTGCTGGGCGACACGGACGTGGCCATCGGCGCCGGCGCCGAGAACATGAGCCGTGCCCCCTTTGCCAGCCTGAACATGCGCTGGGGCGCGCGCATGGGCGACACGAAGATGGTGGACATGATGATGGGCGCACTGCACGACCCGTTCCACAACATCCACATGGGGGTGACGGCCGAGAACATCGCCGCCAAGTGGGGCATCAGCCGCGAAGACCAGGACCAGCTCGCCGTGGAAAGCCACAACCGCGCCGAGCGCGCGACCGAGGCAGGCCTGTTCAAGGACCAGATCGTGCCCGTCACCTTGAAGAGCAAGAAGGGCGACGTGCAGTACGCGACCGATGAGCACTTTCGCCCCGGTGCCACGCTGGCCGACATGGCCAAGCTCAAGCCCGTGTTCCTCAAGGAGAACGGCACGGTGACGGCCGGCAACGCCTCGGGCATCAACGACGCCGCGGCCGCACTGGTGCTGATGGAAGCCGGCGCCGCCAAGGCGCGCGGCGCCAAGCCGCTGGCGCGCCTGGTGGCTTATGCGCATGCCGGCGTGGACCCGAAGTACATGGGCATCGGCCCGGTGCCGGCCACGCAGCTGGCGCTCAAGAAGGCCGGCCTCACGGTGAACGACCTGGACGTGATCGAGGCCAACGAGGCCTTTGCCGCCCAGGCCTGCGCCGTGACCAAGGACCTGGGGCTGGACCCGGCCAAGGTCAACCCCAATGGCTCGGGCATCTCGCTGGGCCACCCGATCGGCGCCACCGGCGCGCTGATCACCGTGAAGGCGCTGCACGAACTGCAGCGCGTGCAGGGCCGCTATGCGCTGGTGACCATGTGCATCGGCGGCGGCCAGGGCATTGCGGCAATTTTCGAGCGCATCTGAGCCTGCAGGTTGCCATCGCCAGTGGCGATGGCGCCACGCTGCATTGGCAAGGCAGCACCGGCACGCGATCGGCGATCATGTGCAGGTGCTGGCCCAGATCAGCAGAGTGGAGCGCGCCTGAAGCGGCCGCCCCAACCATTGAACCGACGGAGACATCTTTCACCATGATTCGCACCCTGATTTCCTTCAGCGCGCTGGCCCTTGCCCTGGGTGCCACCGCGCATGCGCAGGCACCCGCCCCTGCCGCCGCCTACCCCAACAAGCCCATCCGCCTGATCGTGCCCTTCCCGCCCGGCGGCGGCACCGACATCCTCTCGCGCCTGGTGGCCACCAAGCTCACCGAAAGCGCCAAGTGGACGGTGGTGGCTGACAACAAGGCCGGCGCCGGCGGCACCATCGGCATCGGCGAGGCCGTGAAGGCGGCGCCCACAGGCTATGACATCGTGATGGGCCAGAAGGACAACCTGGTCATCGGCCCCTGGCTGTACAAGAACCTGCCCTGGGACCCCACCAAGGACCTGACCGCCGTGGCCCACGTGGCCTATACACCGGTGGTCATCGCCACCAGCGCCAACTCCAAGTACAAGACCCTGGCCGACGTGATCGCCGCCGCCAAGGCAGCGCCCGGCACCGTCACCTATGGCTCGCCCGGCAACGGCACCTCCATCCACCTGGCGGGCGACCTGTTCGAGAAGGCCGCGGGCGTGAAGCTCAGCCACATCCCCTACAAGGGATCGAACCCGGCCCTCATGGATGCAATGGCCGGCAACGTGGATTTGCTGATGTCCTCCGTGCCCTCGGCCATGGGCCAGCTCAAGTCGGGCAAGTTGCGTGCTCTGGCCGTGACCTCAGCCAAGCGCAGCTCGTCCCTGCCCGACGTGCCCACTGTGGCCGAATCGGGCTTCAAGGGCTTTGACGTGAGCACCTGGTACGGCGTGTTCGCACCCGCCGGCACGCCGGCCAGCGTGGTCACGGCCCTGAACGCCGAGATCAACAAGCTGCTGGCCACTGCCGACATGAAGGCCGCCATCCAGGCCCAGGGCGCCGAGCCCGAAGCCATGTCCGCCGCGCAGTTCGGTACCTTGATGAAAAACGATTACGCCAAATGGAAGGGCATAGTGGAAGCCTCCGGCGCCAAGATCGAGTAACGGGGTAGGAGCCGCTAAAAGCTCTCCTGGCGTCGTTGTTCCGTCTTGCCGTACTTTCAGTACTGTCTGCGACGAAACGCCTAGCCAGGACCGCTGCGCTGAGCTTGTAGCGACTCCCGAAGCTCTGTATCAAAGAAAAAATGGCTCCTTCTTGGAGCCATTTTTTTTGTTCCAGCGCAGTGCCAGGGGCGCAGCACAAATTCAAAACCGGGATTCAGGTCCGCACGACCAGCACCGGCACGTGCACCGCGCCCAGCACGCGCTGCGTGACGCTGCCCAGCACCAGTTTTTCAAGGCCGCGGCGGCCGTGGGAGCCCATGACGATGAGGTCGGCACCGGTGCTCAGCACAGCGCTCACGATCCCGTCGTGCACGGTGTGGCCCTCGCCCACGACCGTGGTCACCTGCACGCCAGCCGCCGCGAGGGCAGTGCGAGCGGCGTCCAGTGCCGTATTCGCCTCGGCTGTGGCAGCGCTCAGGTACTGGGCCTGGCCATAGGCGAAATCGGCACCGACGCCGGTGAACGGATACGGGTCCACCACGTACAGGGCGGTTACGGCGCTGCCAAAGGTCTTGGCCAGCTCTGCCGCCTTGGACACGGCCAGCGCGGCGATGTCGGAGCCATCGATGGGAACCAGAATGTGCTTGAACATGGCGTCTTCTCCTTGTGTTGAATGCACCTTCGGCGAGGCCCTGATACGGATTTTCCTTCAAGCGTCCAACTTCGTGGGTCCGCCTTGCCGTGCTACAGCACTGTCTGCGGCTTCCCGCCTAGTTATACGATTGAATGCAAATCCGTATGAACCACCAATCCCCCGGTCCCGGGTGCCGCCTGCGATGCGATGAAGGACAGTGTGAACCCACACCATACATCGCATCTTGATGCGCATCAAACGGCGGGCGGTCGATCCAGCGATTTCTCCAGCAAGACGACGCCTTGTCCTACGCCGTGCCCCCCACCGACAAGGATGGTGACCCCTATCCCACCACGTCCGCCCCCTGGAACGCGCCGCGCCGGCAGGTGACCACCAGCGTGTCGCGGTAGCCACCGGGGGCCACGGGCTGGATGGGGGTGGATTCGTGGATCATGCGCGCATCGTCCAGCAGCAGCAGGGACCAGGGCTCGGTGAGCGTGAAGCGCTGGCCGCCCGGGCCGTTGGCCTCGAACACCCGGGTCTCACCGCCCTTGATGCCCTCGCGCCCCACAAGAAATACCGCCACCAGGTCCACACCGTCGCGGTGCGCGCCTTCGGGCGTGGGCCGGCCGATGCCACCTTCGGTGTCGATGCGGAACTGGTGCGCCTCCACGAACCAGGGCTGTGGCGCCTTGCCCTGTGCGGCAAACACGGCGTCGGAGACGCGGGCCAGCGCAGCCAGCAGCTGCGACCAGACGGGCAGCGCCACCGTGGCCGGCTCCATGGGCGCAAACCAGCGTTCCATGCCGCCGTGCAGGGCGTTGTATTCCACCGGCTGCCAGTGCGCGCGGTGCGGCACCTGCTGCGCCTGCCCATCCTGCACCATGAAGCAGGCGTGGCGCCGGCGGCGGTAGCGCCCGCCGTCCTTCAGGAAATCGTCGGGCGGCAAGGCCGCCCAGTCGGCATTGAGTGCCAGCAGGTCAGAGAGCGGGCAACCCATCCAGGCCGCCACATCGGCGGGCGACAGCACGGCAAAGCCGGCGCTGCGCAGTTGATTCGCAGTCTCGGAGGGCGCGGTAAAAGGAGGTGAGAAAGTGACTTGTGCCATGGCCGCCGAGCATAAGGCTTAACGCAAGGGGCTGCCGAGCCCAGGCCACGCGCCGCAGTGCCGTGCAACCAAGGGGTGATGCAGGTCAAACGGCGCCAGCCCCGGCTGAAGGCCTGCCCTGACTCCCCAGGCGCTTTCACGGCTGCAAGGCCACCTGCTCCGCGATGCGCAGCAAGGCACTGGCCGGCGCCGGCCGACCGAACAGGTAGCCCTGCCAGTGCAGGCAGCCCACGCTGGCCAGCATGTCGCGCTGCTCGGGGGTTTCCACCCCTTCGGCAATCACGCCCAGGTCAAGGCTGTGGGCCAGGTTGACGATGGTGCGGGCGATGGCGGCGTCGTTGGGGTCGGTGAGCAGGTCGCGCACAAAGCTCTGGTCGATCTTGAGCTGGTCCAGCGGCAGGCGCTTGAGGTAGCTGAGCGACGAATAGCCCGTGCCGAAGTCGTCGAGCGAAAAGCGCACGCCCAGGGCGCGCAACGTGGTCATGCGGCGGATGATGTCTTCCACATCATCGAGCAGCAGCGACTCGGTCAGCTCCAGCTTCAGGCGCACCGGGTTGGCGCCTGTGCTCTTGAGGACCTCCACCACGTCTTCCACGAAGTGCGGGTGCCTGAACTGCAGCGCGCTCACGTTCACGGCCAGCGTCCAGTGGGCCGAGGCCGGGTTGCGCGCCCATTCCACCAACTGCAGGCAGGCTGCGCGCAGGATCCAGGCGCCCAGGGGCACGATGAGGCCGCAGGCCTCGGCCACGGGGATGAACTCGGCCGGCGAGACCAGCCCGCGCTGCGGGTGCTCCCAGCGCAGCAGGGCCTCGGCCCCCACCAGGCCCTCCAACTGGCCGATCTGCGGCTGGTAGTGCAGCAGGAACTGGCCCTCGCGCAGCGCCTCGCGCAAGCCCGCCTCGAGCGCGGTGCGCGCCGTGACGGCGGCCTGGGTGCGGGGGTCGAAGAAGCGCAGGGTGTTGCGCCCCGCCCCCTTGGCCTGGTACATGGCCATGTCGCCGCGCTTGAGCAACTCGTCCACCGTGGTGTGCGGGTCGGCATACAAGGTCACGCCGATGCTGCACGAGCTGTGGTGCGCATGGCCGCCCAGCTGGTAGCTTTGCCCCAGCGCATGCAGCACCTTGCGGCCCACCATCTCGGCCTGCGAGGCCGCCTCGTGCGGCAGCGCGCTCAGGCCCTCCAGCAGCAGCACGAACTCGTCGCCGCCCAGGCGCGCCACCGTGTCGCCGTTGCGCACGCAGCCGCCCAGGCGCGCCGCCACCTGGCACAGCAGTTGGTCGCCGATCTCATGGCCCTGGGTGTCGTTCAGGTCCTTGAAGTTGTCCATGTCCACGAACAGCAGTGCACCACCGGTACCCGTGCGGGCGCTGGCCGCCAGGCTGTGCTGCAGCCGGTCGGCCATCAACCGCCGGTTGGGCAGGCCGGTGAGCGGGTCGTAGAAGGCCAGCAGGCGAATCTCGTCCTCGGCCGCCTTGCGGCTGGAGATGTCGGTCTGGGTGCCCACGTAGTGCGTGATGGCGCCCTGCGCCGAACGCACGGCGGTGACGGTGATCCAGGCCGGGTACACCTCCCCGTCCTTGCGCCGGTTCCAGACCTCGCCCTGCCAGGAGCCCACCGACTGCAGCGTCTCCTGCATCGTCCGGTAAAAGGTCTGGTCGTGCCGGCCGGACTGCAGCAGCGCCGGAGTCTTGCCCACCAGTTCCTCCACCGGGTAGCCCGTGAGCCGCGCGTAGGACGTGTTGGCCTGGATGATGCGCTGGTCGGGCCCGGTGACCACCATGCCCTCGAACGACTCGAACACGATGGCCGCGATCTGCAGCGATTCCTCGACCCCCCGGTGGTCGGTGATGTCGGTGGAAATGCCGCACAGCGCATGGATGCGGCCGTCGCTGTGGCGCAGCGGCATCTTCACCGACAGGTAGGTGCGCACCGAACCATCGTGGAAGGTGTTAGTTTCCTCCACCTCGATGCGCTCGCCGCGCTCCAGCACCAGGCGGTCATTGGCCGTCAATTGGCGCACAGTCGCCTCGTCGAAGATCGCGCTGTCGTCCTGCCCGATCAGGCCGCCTGCGGCATCGGGAAGCAACGCCAGCATGTGCTGGTTGGCGTACTGGTAGCGGTGCTCGGCGTCCTTGATGTAGATGAAGGCGCCCACGTTGTCGAGGATGGTGCGCAGCTTGTGCCCGCTGGCCCACGGGTGCCGGCTGCGCTCGCGCACCCGGCGGCGGCGCACGAAGACCACCAGCACCCCCAGCGCACCCGCCAGCAGCAATGCGCCAACGGCCCACAGCACAGGGCGCCCCACGCTACCGGCGGACGGACGGCCCGCCCAGCTGCGCATCACCTGCGCATACGACGCATCCGACCCATCGCGCCACTGCGCGGCCCGCTTGTCGATGGCGGCCAGCAGGTCGGGGTTGCGGTCCTTGCCGCTGGCGATGTACAGACCCCCTGGCTGAAGCACAATGCCCGAATCCACCAGACCGTGGCCCGGCGCACGGGCACTGCCGAACAGGTGGCTGGTGATGGCCGCCTCGGCGTTCTTGCTGCCCACGGCGCTGAAGGCCTGGTCGGGCGAGTCCACCTCCACCACCATGACCTGCAGCCCATAGCGGCGCGTGAGGGCCATGAAATGGTCCTTCTGCACCGTGCCGCGCTGCACGGCCACGCGCTTGCCATCCAGGTCCAGCACCGACTGGATCGGCGAGGACGGTGGACGGTACACCTCGGACCAGGTGTCCACGATGGGTTGCGCGGTGAAATCGAATTGCGCCTCGCGCGCCGTCGTGCGCGGCACGTCGGGCACCAGGTCCAGGCGGCCGTTGTGCAGGTCATCCAGGCATGCACGCAACTCGCACGGCACATAGCGCACGGACCAGCGCTCGCGCTCGGCCACCAGGTTGAGCAGGTCCACGAAGATGCCCGCAGGCCGGCCATGCTGGTTCATGAACACGGTGGGCTCGTTGGCATACACCCCCACCCGCACCTCGCGCGCAGGCGCAGCAGTGCTGGCGCTCACCGGCAGCAGGCACAAAAAGGCACCCACCAGCCAGCCCGCCCATCGGCAATGCCACCGGAAAATGCGTGAACTCACGATCGGGAATCCCCACAGTGGCCAAAAGCACCATGTTAACCAAAGGTTGCTTGTTTATCAAAACGTAACCAAAACAAGGCGTGCCGCCGAAAGCCTGCCCGATATCTTTTTTTTGCACAGGCCTGCAGACCTTGGGTTAGCATGCGTCAAACTCCTCGGAGACAGCCATGCCCCACGAACGCCGCCACTACGTCCGTGTCCAATTCGATGCCCCTGCGCTGCTCACCCTGGCAAGCAACGCCTTCAGTGTGCATGTGCAGGACCTGTCGCTCAAGGGAGCGCTGATTTCACTGCCTGCGCAGGCGGACGTGCGCGCCGGCATGCTGTGCCAGCTCACCATCCCGCTGCACGACACGGGCAACCACATCGGCATGTCCTGCGAGGTGGCGCACCTTGAGGGCCTGCACACCGGCCTGCTGTGCCGCTCCATCGACCTCGACAGCGTGACCCACCTGCGGCGCCTGATCGAGCTGCAGCTGGGCGACCCGGCGCTACTGGAGCGCGATCTGGCAGAGCTGACGCACACTGCGCATTGAGGGATCTTCAAAGATTCTTCTTTTCTCACACCATATTCAAGACCGCGCCTGCATCGCGACAATCACCGCCGCATCGATGGCATCGGGCATCTCGGCCTGCCTTTGCCGTAGGTAGGCCAGCACGGACATCCCCTCCGGCCAGGGGTCATGCAGCTCCGGCCAGTTGCCCCACCCCCAGATCCGCCCGCGCGCCCATAGGTGGATGCCACGTGTGCAGGGCGCATGGGGGTCTGCACCGTTCTCCAGCAGTAGCGTTACCAGCGGCAGGCACAACGGCCGCAGCATGCTGCCGCGTACGCACAGCAGGCCTGCCACTGCCCCGAGCAGGCTCCCCGCGTAGCAGGCCGAGGGCGGTGATTCACCCTCGTGCCGAGTCTCCAGGTCGTCCACCTGCAGCGACACCTCCATGGCCGCACTCACCCCACGATCCAGCACCCGGCGCAGCGTGTCGATCACAATCTGGCAGGCATTCGCATCCAGGCGCGAGGCGAGCTTGCCACTGGCATTGCTGGGCTCATACCAATACACGGTGAGCAGCGGCTCCACTACTTCCTCCTGGAAGATCTCGGGATCCTTCCAGTAGTCCACCCCAACACCAGCGTCAAGCAGGTCCTGCGCCAGACGCAAATCCCGCAGCGCCCCGGTGTAGTTGCGCATTACCAAACGCAGCGCAGGATATTCCCGCCAGAGCGGTGTTTCCAGATCCACCCCGGCCGCAGCCAACTGCGCCGGGGTCTGCGCATCCCGGTATCCCCTGCACATGCGGGTGAGCCGCTCCACGTCGCTCATCTGAGCAGGCGGAACCGAGCGCGCACCACTGGTGGTCAGCACCTTGAGAACATCGGCCCGGTCTTCAAAGAACTCCACGCTGTGGAACAGCAGGCTGCCGGTTTCCTGCCCGGAGTGGTCGTCGACCAGCAGGGCATTCACGTCCACACCGGGTTGCGCCAATAGCCATTGGAGTAGTTTGGCATGCGTGCTCACCGGCCGCACCACGCGCTCCAGGCGCGACAGCTTGGGCAGATCCGCGCCAGATGCATGTAACAGGCCCGAGAGCATGGCTTCGCGCTGATTGCCGCCGCAGGCACCGATCAGATCGGCGACCTCGGCCGCCCAGGGCAGGCAGGCAGGCCAGTCGACCTTGGCGTCGTGCAGGGCGCGCACCGATTTCACCAGGCCCGCGCGCAGGGCAAGCACCATGATGGGCACGCCATCGGCCGTGGCGTTGGGCGATGCACCGGCCTTGACCTCCTTGGCGAGTGCGCTGTCCTTGGCCTCCATTACCAGCTCGTACAGGCGCTCGCCTTCGGACAGCACCGGCTTGGGAAACGCCTTGGCCGGGACGCGCTTGCCGGCGTGGTAGTACGTGGTGGACGATTCCCCGACCTGGCTGTTGAAGACGTGCACCCGCAGGTAGTCGGCGCCTGCGGCATGCCAGGCCTGGATCTGCGGTTTCTCGAGCGGATCGTGCGCGGATGTGTCGACCGTGCAGCGCAGCGTGGTGCCCAGCAGGGACGCACTCATCACCACGGGACCGTCCCAGTACTGGAAAATGCGCTCCAAAGGCTCGTGCAAGGCGCAACCAGGGGCTTGCATGGCAGCTTTCAGCAGGGCATGCAGCTGGGCCAGCGCAGCGGCGTCAGAGCCGATGCAGGTGAAGCTATAGGTGTTGGCAGACATGAAACGGCGGGCGCACGATGGCGCCAGGAAGGCGGTGCACCAAGCCTACCAGCGCTTTGTGCCGCGATTGCGGTCTCTGGACGGCACTGGACAAATTGGCAAGTGCCAAGGCCTGCCAATGCCCAATGTTCAGTGAGCAATGGTCAAGTTGCCAGCGCCGTGCAGGCCTCAGGCCGCCTCCGCCTCCTGCAGATGCCGCCACATCACCTTGCCGCTGCCGCTCTTGGGCAAGGCATTCACGAATTGCACGATGCGCGGCACCTTGTACACCGCCATGTTCTCGCGGCACCAGTCGATGATCTGCTGCTCGGTCGTGTCCTGGTGCGAGGGGCGCAGCACCACCACGGCCTTGACGGTCTCGCCCCGGTAGGCGTCGCGTGCCGAGATGATGCAGGCCTCCTGGATGGCCGGGTGGCGGAACATCAGCGCCTCCACCTCGGCCGGCCAGACCTTGAAACCGCTGGCATTGATCATGCGTTTGAGGCGGTCGGTGAGGAAGAAGTAGCCCTCCTCGTCCATGCGCCCCAGGTCGCCCGAGCGGAAGAAGCGCTTGCCCTCGAACTCGACGAAGGCGCTGGCCGTGGCGTCGGGCCGCTTCCAGTAGCCCTCGAACACCTCGGGGCCGCGCATGATGATCTCGCCCTGCTCGCCCACGGCCACCTCCTGCAGCGTGTCGGGGTCTACCACGCGCGCATCGGTGCCCATGAAGGGGATGCCCAGGCACTGTTGCTTGGGGTGGTCGGGCGGGTTCGAGTGCGATGGCGCGGCCGTCTCCGTCAGGCCATAGCCTTCGGTATAGCGCAGGCCATATTGCTCAAGCAGGCGCTGGGCCACGGCCTGCGGCATGGCCGCCCCGCCGCCGCCGATGTAGACCAGGCTGGAGAGGTCATAGCTGGCGAAGTTGGGGCTGTTGAGCAGGTCGATGACCATGGTCGGGATGTTGGTCCAGTTGGTCACCTTGTAGCGCGAGATCAGGCGCCCGGCCAGGTCCCGGTCCCAGCGGGGCATGACCACGATGGTGGCGGCGCAGTAGATGGAGGTGTGCAGCACGCTCACCATGCCGGTAATGTGGAACATGGGCACCACCGACAGGGTGACGTTGTCCGCCGAGCCAGAACCCCACAGCGCGCTGGCCACGGCGTTGTGCATGATGCTCTTGTGCAGGTGCATGCAGCCCTTGGGCAGGCCCGTGGTGCCGCTGGTGTAGGGCAGCAGCGCCAAGTCAGCGGGGCCCACCACCAGCGCAGGTGGCGCATCGCTGCAGGCCAGCGCCTCGGCAAAGGCGTGCACTGTGCCACCGTCGAGCGCAGGCAGCGCATGCTGCGTGCACAGCCACTCCTTCCATGCGTCGGGCGGGGCGTCGGCCCCCTGCACGTCGGCATCGAAGGCATCGGTGAAGTGCGTCACCACCAGGTGCGCCAGGCGCTCATTCGGTGCCAGGGCGTTGCTGGCCTTGGCCAGCTCGGGCGCCAGGTCGGCCGTAGTGAACGCCACCTTGGTATCGGGGTCGGTGATGTAGTGCTTGAGCTCCTCGGCCCGGTTCATGGGGTTGACCGGCACCACCACGGCATTGGCGCGCAGGATGGCGAAATGCGCCATCACCAGTTGCGGGCAGTTCTGCATGCACAGCACCACGCGGTCGCCGCGTTGCACACCCAGTTGCGCCAGGCGCGCGGCCAGCCGCTCGGCGCCCTCCACCAGGGCCCGATAGCTGAGCTGGCGGCCAAAGAACACCAGCGCCGTCTTGTCGGGATAGCGCTGCGCGCTGATGGCCAGGTTGTCCCACAGCGAGGTGGCGGGCAAGGTGATTGAATGGGGCAGCCGGCGGGGCCAGAAAGCGTAGTGGGGGCGTGTGGACATGGATGGAATGGGGAGAATGGTTTCTTTCCTTCAACGCCAGAGCCTAGGGGCCAGCCCCATCCGTGGCATTGGGGATGCCACTTAGGCGGGGTCGCGCAGGTGACGGCGCCGTCGACCATTTCCCTTGCCGAAGCCACTCCATGCGCAAACGCGGCGGCGCAAGGGAAATGCTGCCGAGCTAGGCCGGCATTCCTTCAATGGCCCGAACAGATATCGTGACATTGTGTTTTTCGTCACAGCGCAGCGGTCGCCTCGGTGATAAATTCTGTTTCGTGCTTGCAAATGCACGGGATATGCCCTTGCACCTGCAACCGCGGCCCGAAGGCAACCCCGCCGGGGCGGTGTGCCACTTCGGCGAGGCATTGTCCAAGGGCACTGGGCAGCCAGTTGCCACCATCCAACCGCCGAGACATTCGACACCACCATGGCCACCGTTTCCGACCTCCAGAACATCCGCTTCTCGGGCAACTACAAGGCCGATTCCCTGCTGGAAAACCCAGCCCCGTGGAATTTCATCCCCGATGGCCGCAAGGTGCTGTACTACACCTTCGACGTGAGCACGGGCAGCGTGGCCGATCGGGATTCGAGCACCACCCTGACTTCATTCAATTCCTCACAGATGCAGGCAGCGCGCCAGATCATGGCGTATTCCAGCCAGGTCACGGGCATCACCTTCACCGAAGTGGGCAGTTCGTCCCAGGCAGACATCCACTTCGCGGCGACCAACCTGCAGGGCCGCACGACGGCGGGGCTGAACTCCTCGTTCTACAACTACAGCTTCACGGGGCCCGAACAGACGCTGACGTCGCTTAATGCCGAATCGGTGGTCTACCTGGATAACGTGGAGTTCGCGAGCATCAACAACACCCCCACGGCCGGCGGCCTGGGCTATGAGGTGCTGCTGCACGAGGTGGGCCATGCATTGGGTCTGGCGCACCCATTCGACTCCCCCCGCCCCCTGCCCACGGCCGAGGACAATACCAACAACACGGTGATGTCGTACACCGATGCTGGCCAGTACAAGACCACCTTCCAGGCCTATGACCTGTTGGCGCTGGACTGGATCTACGGCCGGGACGGCCTGGGCGGCACCTACGGGTTCAACTCGACCAGTGGCCCGACGCTGACCTTCCCCACGACGCCGACCACGCCCACGACACCCACTACCCCAACGACCCCGACCACACCCACGACGCCAACGGGCACGGCCGGTGCAGACACGTTCACCAGCACCAATGCCAACGAGACGTTCAACGGCCTGGGGGGCCTGGACACCCTAGTTGCCCGGGGCAATCGCGGCGACTATTCGCTGCAGCCCAAGAGCGGTGGCGGCTGGACGCTGGGCGACGGGGTCCCCAGCCGCGACGGGGTGGATACCCTGCTGCAGATCGAGCGGGTCAAGTTCACGGATGGTTTTGTGGCGCTGGACCTGGACGGTGCTGCGGGCACGGCCGCACGCATGGTCGGTGCGCTGCTCGGCCCTGCCGGCCTGAACAACCGCAGCGTGGTCGGCATCGTGCTCAAGGCGGTGGACGCCGGCTCGACCCCCTTGCAGGTCGCGCAATTTGGCATCAGTACACTGCTGGGGGCCTCGGCCACGCCAGAGCAGGTGGTGAGCCTGCTGTACGCCAATCTGGTGGGCGTCGCGGCCGATGCCAATACGGTCCAGTCGCTGGCGGCCGTCATCAAGTCGGGCGCCTACACCAATGCATCGTTCGCAGTGGCTGCGGCCAACCTGGACCTGAATGCCGCGCACATCAACCTGGTCGGGCTCAGCAGCCAGGGGCTGGAATACATCTGAAGCAGCTCGGCCCGGCCCGGTTCAGGCAGAACCGGGCCGTGACCGACGGGCCACCCCGTCATTGGCACTGCGCCAGGCGCGACAGCGAGGACAGATAGTCCAGACGCTGCAGCGGCGGGTTGGCCTGGGCCTGGTAGGCATAGACGCTGGGCTGGTCAGGCGTGGGCACGGCGGTGTCGGCACCGACGCAGATCGCCCCCTGGGCATAGCAGCGCACATGGAAAGCCGAGGCGGTGGACGTCATGGTCGGGGCGGTCAGCAGCTGTGGAAAGGTTTTTTCCGCCCAGTCGAGCACACAGTCCAGCGGCTGCGAGACGCCTGTGCCACCCAACCCGCGCAGAGCATAAGCTGCATTCGGCATGAAAACGTTCAGTTGGGATCCGCGCGACCCTGGGCCCGACGGCACAAAGCGCACCAGCGCCGAGCAAACCGCCCCCGGCTGGAGCAAGGTGTTGCTGCAGCCATCCGATTCCGGGGGGATGGTGAAGTCGCTTGCAATGACCATTGCGCAACCGATCCCGGTACAGAGCGGTGACACGGCTGCGATGCTTGAGATCACCTTGCCCAATTGCACGGGAGATGGGCCGCGGTTGGCCACCCGCAGGGTTTGCGTGGCGGATGAATGCACAGCAACCTTGCCAAACTGGAAGTCCCCCACGGGTTCGATGATCTCCACCTGGGCATGGGCCGGCAGGCACGCCAGGCAGATCGCGCCCAGAGCAGCCAGAGAATTGCGGGAAAACAGGGTCCGTGTCACGTTGGTTCCTTGTGAGTGGGAATCGATGGAAGCGCCCGGTATGAGAACGTGTTGACGCTCGAAGAGTGGGCACAAGTATTCATGGCCATGCAAATTACCCGCGAACCTTTCGACGCGCCCCACCCCGATGGGATGGGGTGTTGCAGGCAGCCCGCAGGCTGCGTTGACCGGGTGCCGGGCGGGTTCTAGATTGGCGGCCTTCCGTTTTTGTTTTCATCGCCATGCCCACCCCCTTCCGACCCGACCGCCACGCCCTTGCGCGCCTGCACCGCATGGCCAGCCTGGAGGCGGGTGGCATGCAGCTCATCGAGCCATTGCTGCAGGAGCTGCGCCGGGTGGTGGGCTTTGACTTCGGCTGCATGCTGTACCCCGGCAGCGATGGCGAGCTGATGAACTATGCGCAGGAGCCCATGCAGTCGGTGGCGCGGGATTACTTCGATGCACGCATCCTGCGCAGCGAGCGCCAGGTGCTGGTGCGCAGTCCACGCGATTTCGGCGAGGTAGTGCGCCACGAGCATGGCCCCAGGCTGATGCGCGAGCAGATGGCGGTGCCTCTCACAGAGCTGCTGCGCAGTGACTATTACGACGCGGTGATGCGGCCCACCGGCGCCAAGGACTACATGAGCCTGGTGCTGCGCACCGCGCAGGGTGTGGGCCTGGCTGTGATCCACCTTTTCCGCGATGCCTCGGCCCCGGACTTCACGCCGCAGGACGCGGCCCTGCTGGCCCGACTGGAGGCCCATCTGGCGCGTGCGCTGCAGCAGGGCGAACGCGATGCACAGGGCAGCGAGGTGCACAGCCAGGGGGTGCTGGTCGCCACGCCGCAGGGGCGGCTGATGTGGATCTCGCCTGAGGCCGAGGCGCTGATGCCCCTGGCCTTCGGCTGGGGCTGGCGCCGAGGCGCCCAACTGCCCCCCGCGCTGCAGGAACTGCTGCGGCGGCTCAACGCACAGCAACCCGTCGAGATGTCCCTGCCCGCGATGGAACTGTTCACAGCGCAGGGCTGGTTCTCGCTGCGCGCCACACACCTGACCCCAGCGCCGCAGGAGCGGCAGGACCGCCAGGCGGTGGCCCTGCACATCACGCGGCGCGTGGCGCACGGGGTGCGGCTGCTGTCGGCACTGCAGACGCTGGGCCTGCCGCAGCGCCAGCACGAGCTGGCCTGGTGGCTGGCGCGCGGCCTGCCCGAATCACAGATCGCCCAGCGCATGGGCATCAGCCTCAACACCGCCGTGTACCACCGCCGCCAGCTCTACAACCGTCTGGGTGTGATGGGGCGAGACGAGCTTCTGGCGCAGATTGGCAGGAAAACGTGAATTCATTCACGAATGCGTGCCAAATCGCTCCGCCCACAAAAAAAGCTCCCCGGTGCCAGGCAGCAACAGGGGCTTTTGTATTGCAGGCAGTGCGCAGGAAAACCCCATCCGCTTGATGGCCGGGGCGTTCCTCGTGGGTTGCGCAGGCTAGCGGCCTGTGGCCCTGCGCACCCCACCCCCGGCAGATAGGGTGTTGCAGGGCGGTGCACCGGGGTATTGACCCAACGCGGCACGGCTCCTAGATTCGGGTTCTCATCCCCACCACCGCTCCACCGGATCGCACAACATGCCCTCGCCCAGCTCCACCGGGCAAGCCATTGCACGCTTGCAGCACATGACCCGCATGGAGGTGAGCGGGCCATCCATGATCGGGCCGCTGCTGCAGGCGCTGCACGGGGTGATCGGCTTTGAGTCCAGCGCGTACATGCACCCCGCAGACACGGGCGACCTGGCGGTGCACATGGAAGTGCCGACCGTCCAGGCAGTGGTGGCCGACTACTTTGATCCGCGCATCCTGCGCAGCGAGCGCCAGGTACTGGTGCGCAGTTCGCGCGACTTTGACGAGGCAGTGCGGTACGAGCAAGGGCCCCAGTTGCTCGGGCAATTGGTGCGGGTGCCCATGCCCGAGTTGGAGCGCAGCGATTTCTACAACGTGGTGATGCGGCCCATGGGGGCCACAGACTGCATGAGCCTGGTGCTGCGCACGCCGCGAGGGCAAGGAATAGGTGCGCTCAAGTTCTACCGCGAAGCGGGGTCGCCAGCTTTCGGGCCCGATGAGGTTGCGGCGCTCTCGCGGCTGGAGCCCTGCCTGGCGCACATCCTGCAGGATGATGCCCAAGCCAGCGCCAACGACAGCGAGGCGCACAGCCAGGGCATGCTCATCACCACACCCCAGGGGCGGTTGCTGTGGCTGTCGCCCGAGGCCGAGGCCCTGCTGCCCCTGGCCTTCGGCTGGCGCTGGCGGCGTGGTGCGGGGCTGCCCCAGGAATTGCAGGAACTGCTGCAACACATGCGCGCACAGCAACCCATAGGGCTGCCCACCAGGGAGGTGCGCACCGTGCATGGCGATTTTTCGGTGCGCGCCACTCCCATGGAGGCGGCCACCGGCATGGGCCAGGCCGTCGGGATTCACATCATGCAGCGCGTCCCGCGCGAGGCGCGCCTGCAAGCGTTT
This sequence comes from Acidovorax sp. LjRoot66, assembly GCF_964253305.1. Classification (NCBI taxonomy): domain Bacteria; kingdom Pseudomonadati; phylum Pseudomonadota; class Betaproteobacteria; order Burkholderiales; family Comamonadaceae; genus Acidovorax; species Acidovorax sp. LjRoot66. Next base: position 2,690,175 of record NZ_CAXUQU020000001.1, on the reverse strand, counting down.
CTGCAGACCCAGAGTCTTTCGCAGCGCCAGCAGGAACTCGCGTACTGGCTCGCGCTCGACCTGCCGGAGTCGCAGATCGCCGTGCGCATGCACATCAGCGCCAACACCGTGGTCTACCACCGCCGCCAGCTCTACAACAGCCTGGGCCTGCAGGACCGGGGAGAATTGATGAGATGGCTGTCAGCGCAAGGCAGTGGCTGGCCCACGGAGTCAGCCCCGACAGCGCTGCAGCAGAACGCAGGCCAGCAAGCCTGTGGGTAGGGGCTGGGCTGAATTCCCAATGTGGGAACAAAAAGCAAAAAGCGCTACAGCCTTGAGAGCTGTAGCGCCTTGCGTATCCTGGTGGGACGTGCGGGGGTCGAACCCACGACAAACGGATTAAAAGTCCGCTGCTCTACCAACTGAGCTAACGTCCCATCATTGCAACTGCCGCATGCCCATCGCTGAACCTTGGCTGCTGCAAAGCCTAAGATTATAGCTTGATTTTTAGGGGTTTCAGCGGACCTTGGGCCAGACGGTCGATCACCCAGCCCGCCGCGCACTGGCCGAAGGTCGCCGTCACAGCCACCACCGAGCCGTAGCCGTGGCAGTTGAGCGAGCCGTCGCCGCCCTCGATGGCGCACGAGGCGTCGGGCTGCGCCACGGCTTCGCGGCTGAAGACGCAGGTAATGCCGATCTTGCGGCCCTCGCGCGGGGCGCCATGGTGCTTGCGCAACTGGTAGCGCAGCTGGGCCAGCAAGGGGTCGTGCGTGGTGGCCGACAGGTCGTCGATGTCCACCTTGTGCGCCTGGCGCTTGCCGCCGGCCGCGCCCACACTGATGAACGCCTGGCCCGTGGCGCGGGCCCACACGGCCATGGCGGTCTTGGCCTTGATCTGGTCGCAGGCGTCGATCACCGCGTCCACCGGGTCGCTGCCCAGCAACTGGGGCCAGTTGCCCGGCTCCACGAACTCGTCGATACAGCGCACATCGCATTCGGGGTTGATCAGCGCGATGCGGTCGCGCATGGCCTCGATCTTGGCCTGCCCCACCGTGGTGGACAGGGCGTGGATCTGGCGGTTGATGTTGGACTCGGAGACATGGTCCAGGTCCACCAGGGTGAGGCGCGCCACGCCGCTGCGGGCCAGCGCCTCGGCAGACCAGGAGCCTACGCCGCCGATGCCCACGACCACCACGTGCGAGGCGCGAATGCGCCTGGCACCCTCCACGCCATACAGGCGCTCAAGGCCGCCAAAACGCCGCTGCGTAACCTCGTCGGTCGCATCATCGGCAAATGGAACCATGGGCATGGGAGCGGTTTCGCTCCCGACCAGCAGTTCCTTGACCTCGGGCGTTGGGTCCGCGGTGCTCACTTCATCCGCGCCAGGCGTTCCTTGGCGGCCATGGCCGCTTCGGACTGGGGATAGGCCCGGGCCAGATCTTCCAGCGTCTTGCGCGCGGCCTTGGCGTCCTTCAATTCCACCTGGCAGTTGGCGATCGACAGGGCAGCCTCCGGCGCACGCGCGTGCGTGGGCGCCTCGGCCAGCAGGGCCTTGAAGTTGTTGATGGCCTCCTTGTAGTCGCGCGCGGCGTACTGGCCATTGCCCAGCCAGAAGCGGGCCGACGGCACATAGCCGCTGCGCGGGTACTGGCGGATCAGGTTGCCGAAGGCCTGGTTGGACTCGGGAAACTTGCCGGCGCGGAAAATGGCCAGCGCAGCTTCGAAGTCCTTCTTCTCGGCGGCGTCGGCCTGGAACTCCAGGCCATCCACCGTGACCTTGATGGGCTCGAACTGGCGCAGGCGCTCGTCCACCCCTTGGGCGATGTCCTTCTGGCGGCGCTGCAGCTCGGACACTTCGCGTGTCAACTGCTCGTTCTGACCCTGCAGGCGGGCGTTCTCGCTGCGCAGGGTCTCGATCTGGGTCTGCAGCTCCAGCAGGCCTCGGCGCAACTGGGCGGTGTCCTCGTTGGCACGGCGCAGTTCGTCGGCTGTGCGCTGCTGGGCTTGCTGCATGGCGTCCACGCGCTGGCGCACTTCGAGGATGGCGCGGCGCGCCTCCCCGTCCTCGAAGATGGCTGCGTGCGCACCTGGCAGCGCCACACAGGCCAGCGCAAAGCCTGCGGCCACGGACCGCAGGGGTTGGGAAAGGCTGAATCCGGGCATCAACGGTACGACAGCTCGGCGCGGCGGTTCTGCGCGTGCGCGTCTTCACTGTTGCCAGGGGCGGCAGGCTTTTCCTTGCCGAAGCTCACGGCTTCGACCTGGGAATCCGGCACGCCCAGAAGGCCCAGCGAACGGCGCACGGCTTCGGCGCGCTTCTGGCCCAGGGCCAGGTTGTACTCGCGGCCACCGCGGTCATCGGTGTGGCCTTCAATCATGACCTTGCGGCCGGAGTTGGCCTTGATGAAGCGCGAATGGGCTTCGAGCAGCGACTGGAACTCGGACTTGATGACGTAGCTGTCGTAGTCGAAGTAGACGATGCGTGCCACGCCCACAGGGCCTTGCGCATTGGCGCCAGAGCCGGTCAGGTCCAGGGGGGCGACGGTGCTCTGGCCGGTGTTGCCCGTGTTGGCACCGCCTGGGTTGGTACCCATGGTCGAGCTGGCGCCCTTGTCTTCCACCGGCACATCGTCGAGCTTGACGCCAGAGCTGCAGCCGGCCACGAGGGCGGTGACGGTAAGGGCAAGGGTAAAACGCTTGAGTTTGCTGCTGATCATCCAAAATTCTCCTGGAAACTAGATTGTGAAAAGTGCTGAAAAGTTCATTGCTTCTGGAACGGGCCCCAATCGGGCTCGCGGATGTCTCCAGGCTGGCCAGCCAGGCGTGCCTTGATTTTTCCGTCCAACGTGGTGGTCATGAGCGCCTCGCGGCCCTGCTGCTGCGTGGCATACACGATGAGGCGGCTGTTGGGCGCAAAGCTGGGGTTCTCGTCGGCCGAGGTATCGGTGATGGCGGTGACGGTGCCTGAGGCCAAGTCCATCACGTGCAGTTTGAAGGCCCCGCCCACGCGGGAAATGTAGGCCAACCACTTGCCATCGGGGCTGATGCTGGGCGAGATGTTGTAGGACCCCGTGAAGGTCACGCGTTCGGCACTGCCGCCGCCCGAGGGCACGCGGTAGACCTGGGGCGCACCGCCCCGGTCGCTCACGAAGTAGATGCTGCGGCCGTCGGCAGAGAACATGGGTTCGGTGTCGATGCCGGGGCTTTGCATCAGGCGCTTGGGCTCGCCGCCATTGGCGTCGATCAGGTACAGCTGCGAGCCGCCATCGCGGCTCAGCGTCACGGCCAGATTGCGGCCGTCGGGTGACCAGGCCGGCGCGCTGTTGGAGCCGCGAAAGTTGGCCACCAGCCGGCGCTGGGCCGAGGCGACCTGGTGGACATACACCACGGGCTTGCGCGACTCGAACGACACGTAAGCGATCTGCCCGCCCGAGGGCGACCAGGCCGGCGAGATGATGGGCTCAGGGCTCGACAGGGCCGATTGCGCATTTTCGCCATCGGCATCGGCCACCCACAGGCTGTAGCGGCTACCGGTCTTGGTGACGTAGACGATGCGGGTGGAGAAGACCCCCCGCTCGCCCGTGAGCTTTTCGTAGACGAAGTCGGCAATGCGGTGCGCCACCAGCCGCAGGTCGGCCTGTGACACGGCGAAGCTCTGGCCGCCCAGGTCCTGGCCCTTGACCACGTCCCACAGCCGAAAGCGCACATCGTAGCGGCCGTCGGGTGTGCGCGTCACGCTGCCGGTCACCAGCGAATCGGCCGTCTTCTGGCGCCACAGGGCCACATCGGGGCGCGAGGTCTCGTCGAGCACCACGCCCGCAGTGTCTACCGCGCGGAACTGGCCGCTGCGCTCCAAATCGGCCTGCACGATGGCGCCGATCTTCTGCGGGGCCTGCGCTTCGCCACGGAAGGGGGCGATGGCAATCGGCAGTTGGGTCAGGCCCACGCCCGTGACTTCCACGCGGAACTGCGCGAGGGCGGGCAAGGAGGCAGTGGAGGCAAGCGCGGCCAGAACCTGGCGGCGCATGGGACGCGGCAGGGCCGCTTGGAGGGATGTGTTGGAGTTGGTGTTGTGATCTGTGGTCATTGGCAGCCGCAGTAGCCGAACAAATGCCGGTTGGCAGCGCCAATGTTACACACTGGAGAAGATGCGCTGTGACAAACTGTGCAGGGGCTCATGGTCAATTGCCGCACTGCAGCACGAACATGCGCGAGAGATGCCCTCTCGCGTGCCAGGGGACATCCCGCAGGGGCGCCTTAGAATCCGCTGCACATGCAAGCCACTGATCCGAGCGCCACGGGCCCCGCTGCGCCGCCCGCCCCCCCTGCCCCCACCCTCACCGCCCGCCTGGCGCGGCTTTCCGTGTATTTCGGCAACCAGCGGCTGGCCTGGGGCCTGGCCATCGCGGCGACCCTGGTGGGTGCCGCCACGGAGCCGCTGATCCCCGCGCTGCTGCAGCCCCTGCTGGACCGCGGCTTCACCCAGGGCAACCTGCCGCTGTGGGCAGTGCCCCTGGCCATCATGGGGGTGTTCCTGGTGCGCGGCCTGGCGCAATTCGTGGGCCAGTACGCGCTGGCGCGCATCGCCAACGAAGGCATGCTGCTGCTGCGCCGTGCGCTGTTCGACCGCGTGCTGGCGGCCGAGATGGGGCTGTTCTCGCGCCAGTCCGCCAGCGCGCTGTCCAACACCGTGGTCTACGAGGTGCAGACAGGGGCCACGCTGCTGGTGCAGGCCCTGCTGGGCCTGTCGCGCGACGGCTTCACGCTGCTGGCGCTGCTGGGCTACCTGCTGTACCTGAACTGGCAGCTCACGCTGATCGTGGCCGTGGTGGTGCCCGGCGTCGCGTGGATCATGAAGACCCTGTCCAAGCGCCTGTACACCCTGACCAAGAGCAGCCAGCAGGCCACCGATGAGCTGGCCTATGTGGTCGAAGAGAACGTGCTGGCCCACCGCATGGTGCGCCTGCACGGCGCGCAAGAGGGCCAATCGAAGCGCTTCGCAGGCCTGAGCCAGAGCCTGCGCGGCCTGGCCATCAAGTCCACCATCGCCTCGGCCGCGATGACGCCACTCACGCAGCTGCTGGCCGCCGCCGCGCTGTCGGTGGTGATCTGCATTGCGCTGTGGCAAAGCCGCGGCACGCTGAACGCCAAGGACGTGACCGTGGGCGGCTTCGTCTCGTTCATCACCGCCATGCTGATGCTGATCGCCCCCATCCGCCGCCTGGCGGACGTGGCCAACCCCATTACGCGCGGCGTGGCGGCGCTGGAGCGCGGCCTGGCCCTGCTGGGCGACACAGGGGCAGAGCAAGGGGGCAGCTACCGCACGGAGCGGGCCCAGGGCGCGCTGGAGCTGCGCGATGTGTCCGTATCGTTCGGCCCCGACAACGCGCCGGCCCTGGACGGCGTAAGCCTCAGCGTGGCACCCGGCGAGATCGTGGCGCTGGTCGGCCCCTCGGGTGCGGGCAAGACCACGCTGGTGAACCTGCTGCCGCGCTTTATCGCCACCTCGTCGGGCGCCGTGCTGCTCGATGGCCACCCCGTGCAGGAATGGGACCTCGCCGCGCTTCGCACCCAGATCGCCATGGTCAGCCAGGACGTGGTGATGTTCAACGACACCATTGCCGCCAACGTGGCGCTGGGCCATGCGGTGGACGATGGCAAGGTGCTGGCCTGCCTGGCCGCCGCCAACCTGGCGGACCACGTGGCATCGCTCGCGCAGGGCATCCACACCGTGGTGGGGCACAACGCCACCCAGCTCTCGGGCGGGCAACGCCAGCGCCTGGCGATTGCACGCGCGCTCTACAAGGACGCGCCCATCCTCATCCTGGACGAGGCCACCTCGGCGCTGGACACGGAATCCGAACGCCTGGTTCAGGACGCGCTGAACCGGCTGATGCAGGGGCGCACCACGCTGGTGATCGCCCACCGCCTGTCCACCATCGAGCATGCGGACCGCGTGGTGGTGATGGAGCAGGGCCGCATCGCCGAGCAAGGCACGCACGCCCAACTCGTGGCCGCAGGCGGCCTGTATGCGCGCTTGCAGAGCCGGCCTGCCACGGCCGCAAGGCCCACCTTAGCCGAAGCGCCAGCGGCGGACTGACGACCGACGGCCGGCCCTGGCTTCAGGCCAGAGGCCGTGTCCTGCGCATCACCACTTGCCCGCGTTGGGCTGGCGGCGGCGGATGGCCGTGGCGATCTTCTCGGCCGCTTCGGTGCGGCTCACGCGCATCGCGAAGTCCACGGCCGTCAGGCCCAGCTGGTTCTTGAGCGTGGGGTCGGCCCCCTCGTTGAGCAGCAGTTGCACGGCATCGTTGGAGCCGTACTGCGCGGCCATCATCAGCGGCGTGGTGCCGTTGGGCGACGTCGCGTCGATGTAGGCATGATTCTCCAGCAGCATGCCGATGATGCGCACGTGCTCCTGCTTGATGCCCGAGGCGGCATAGTGCAGCGGCGCCCAGCCTTCCTTGTTCACATCGGCATCGCGCGCCATGAGGGCCTTGACGGCGTCGACGTTGCCCTTGAGCGCGGCCATCATCAACGGGCTTTCGTCCTGCTGGTTGCGGGTCTCCACCTTCAGGCGCCGGTTGGCGATGAGGGCGGCAAACACCTTGAGCGACTCGGCCTGGATCGCCAGTGTCAGCCCCACCTGCCCCTTCGGGTCGCGGATGTTGGGGTCGAACCCGCGGCGCAGCAGGTTGTTGACGGTGTCGGCGTCGTCGCGCTCCACGGCAGAAAAGAAGTCCTCGTAGGCACCCGCCCAGGCGGTAGCGGCACCGGTGGCCAGTGCCAGGGCGCCCAACAGCGCCGTGCGGCGGCGCAGCGTGTGGCTCGTCATGCGTTCACTCCCTTGAACAAGGTCTCGAAATTGCGGCTGGTGGCCTCGGCCACTTCCTCCACGGCAATGCCGCGGGTTTGCGCCACCTGCCTGGCCACATGGGGCACATAGGCAGGGCTATTGGTCTTGCCCCGGTAGGGCACGGGGGCCAGGTAGGGGCTGTCGGTCTCGATCAGCATGCGGTCCAGTGGCACGAAGGCCACCACGTCGCGCAGCTCCTGCGCCGTCTTGAAGGTGATGATGCCCGAGAAGGAAATGTAGTACCCGAGGTCCAGCGCCGCCCGCGCCACCTGCATGGACTCGGTGAAGCAGTGGAACACGCCGCCCGCCAGGTTGCCCGCGCCGTCCTCGCCCTCTTCCTTGAGGATGGCCAGCGTGTCGTCCGACGCGCTGCGGGTGTGGATCACCAGCGGCTTGGCGCAGCCGCGCGCGGCGCGGATGTGGGTGCGAAAGCGCTCGCGCTGCCACTCCAGGTCGGCAATGCTGCGCCCGCCCTTGCGATCTTCCATGCCGTAGTAGTCGAGGCCCGTCTCGCCGATGGCCACCACGCGCGGCAGGGCGGCGCGGTCGAGCAGGTCCTGCACCGAGGGCTCGGTCACGCCCTCATTGTCGGGGTGCACGCCCACCGTGCTCCAGAAGTTGCTGTGCGCCAGCGCCAAGGCATGCACGTCGCCGAACTCCTCCATGGTGGTGCAGATGCACAGGGCCCGGTCCACCGAGGCCTCGGCCATGGCCTGGCGGATGGCCGGGAGCTGGTCAACCAGGCCGGGATAGGTGAGGTGGCAATGCGAATCAACGAACATGTGGTTTCAAAATGGAAAAAGCCGACCAGCCTGCGCGGGTCGGCATAGGGTGCGACAAGCTTTCAGATCGTCTGGGTGGGACGGTCCGAACCCAGCGAAGTTCCCAGCAGCTCCTCGATCTTGAGCTTGAGCTGGCGCGACTTCTCGTCCTTGGGGAACTGGATGCCCACGCCCTGCGTGCGGTTGCCGGCAGCACGGGCGGGGGTCACCCAGGCCACGCGGCCGGCCACGGGGTAGCGCTGGGTGTCGTCGGGCAAGGTCAGCAGCACATACACATCGTCGCCGAGCTTGTAGTCGCGCTGGGTGGGCACAAAAATGCCCCCTTCGACGAAAAAGGGAATATAGGCCGCATACAAGGCCGCCTTTTCCTTGATGGCCAGCTGCATGACGCTGGGGCGGGGGGCGGTGGATGGACTGCTCATGGTGGGTGGGACGGCTTCAGTGCCTGGAGTGTAGGGTGTTTCGCGCCTGGGCGACAAGCGCCTCCAGCATGAGTCCGGCATTGAAGGGGTGGTCGGCCGTGCGCGCCGCCTTGGCCAGCGCCTTGGACCAGCGCGTCAACGGGCCCAGCGGCGGTGGCGTGGGCAGGTCGGCCGGGGCAAAGTAGCGCGGCGCGGCACCCACGCTGGCGGCCAGCAGGTCATGGCAGAGCTTTTGCAGCGCGTCGATCACCTGTGCGGGCGACCAGTCACCCAGCGCCGTGGCATCACCGCGTGCCACGGCCTGCGGCAGCAGGGCCCAGGCCTGCGGGCTGCGGCCCGAGCGGGCCAGGGCCAGCGCATCGTCGGGCCGCCCGCCTGCGGCACGCAGAAAGGCCGGCGCCGCATCGGCGGCAATGCCCTGCCCCTTGAGCCAGGCCAGCATCTCGGCCTCGGCCGGCCAGACCATGGTGTGGCCCAGGCAGCGGCTGCGGATGGTGGGCAGCAACTGGTGCGCGGCCTCGCTGGCCAGCACGAAACGCACGTCGCCCGGCGGCTCCTCCAGCGTCTTGAGCAGGGCGTTGGCCGTGATGTGGTTCATCTGCTCGGCGGGGTACACCAGCACCGCCTTGCCACGCCCGCGCGCCGAGGTGCGCTGCGAGAACTCCACCGCATCGCGCATGGCCTCCACGCGGATCTCGCGGCTGGCCTTGCGCTTCTTGTCGTCGATGTCGGCCTGCGCCTTCTCCGACAGCGGCCAGCCCAGGGCCATCATCTGCACCTCGGGCATCAGCACGCACAGGTCGGCATGCGTGCGCACCTCGATGGCATGGCAGCTGCCGCACTGGCCGCAGGCGCCATCGGCCGTGGGCCGGTCGCACAGCCAGGCACGCACCATCTCCAGGCCCAGGGCGTACTGGCCCAGGCCCGAGGGGCCCTGCAGCAGCCAGGCATGGCCGCGCTGGCCGAGCAAGGTGCTGCGCTGCGCGGCGATCCAGGGTGCCAGCGGGGTGGTGGTGGCGTCGCTCATGCCAGGTCCTTCGGCGTGGGCACCATGATGGACAGCCAGCCCTTGCGCACGAACACGCTGGTCAGCTGCTGCCAGACACGGTGGCGGTCCAGCGCGGCATCGAGCCGGGCAAAGCGCGCGGGCTCCACGGCGGCGCGGTCGGCATAGCCCTGGGCCACACGGCGAAAGAACTCCACGGGCTGCGCCTCGAAGCGGTCGGGCACGCGGGCGCCGGCCAGGCGCTCGGCCGCCACCTCGGGCGCCAGATCAAACCAGACGGTCAGGTCCGGGTTGCGCAAGGTGCCAGCGCCGGCCCCTGGCACGAGACCGCCCTGGGCCATGCGCTCCAGCGTGGACAGGGTCATGAGGTCGAAGCCCCGCCCCGCCCCCTGGTAGGCAAAGGTGGCATCGGTGAAGCGGTCGCACAGCACCACATCGCCCCGGGCAAGGGCCGGTTCGATCACATTGCACAGGTGGTCGCGGCGGGCGGCAAAGATCAGCAGCGACTCGGTCAGCGGGTCCATGGCGTCGTTCAGCACCATCTCGCGCAGCTTTTCGGCCAGCGGCGTGCCGCCGGGCTCGCGGCTCACCGTCACCGTGCGGCCTTGCGAGCGGAATGCCGAGGCCAGCCCTTCGATGTGCGAGGACTTGCCGGCACCGTCGATGCCTTCAAAGGTGATGAAGAGGCCGGGTCGTGACATGAAAACCTTTGTCCAGAGTATGCAGGCGGGAGAGCATGGCGCGCTGAGGCAGCCTACTGCTGCCCGCGCTGGTAGCGGTTGACGGCACGGTTGTGCTCGTCCAGCGAGGCGCTGAAGTGGCTGGTGCCGTCGCCCTTGGCCACGAAGTACAGCGCCTTGGTGCGCTCGGGCTGCACGGCGGCCAGCAGCGAGGCCTTGCCGGGCATGGCAATCGGGGTCGGGGGCAGGCCGCCTCGGGTGTAGGTGTTCCAGGGCGTATCGGCCAGCAGGTCGCGCCGGCGCAGGTTGCCATCGAACTTCTCGCCCAGGCCGTAGATCACCGTGGGGTCGGTCTGCAGCAGCATGCCGGTGCGCAGGCGATTCACGAACACGCCGGCGATCTGTGCGCGGTCGCTGGCGCGGCCGGTTTCCTTCTCGACGATGCTGGCCAGGACCAGCGCCTCATCGGCGGACTTGAGCGGTGTGTCGGCCGAGCGCTGGCTCCAGGCGGCTTCAAGCTTGCGGTCCATGGCGTGCAGGGCGCGGCGCAGCACCGCCAGGTCGCTCGATCCCTTGGCGTAGGTGTAGGTGTCCGGGAAGAAGCGGCCCTCGGGCGCCACGCCGGGGCGGCCCAGCTGCGCCATCAGCGCCTCGTCGGTCAGGCCCTTGGAGTCGGGCTTGATCTGGTCGTCGTTGGCCAGGGCCTGGCGCACCTGGCGGAAGTTCCAGCCCTCCACCAGCGTCAGCGCGCGCAGCGCCTCCTCGCCACGCACCAGCTTGGCCAGCAGGCTGCGCGGCGTGGTACCGAGCGGGATCTCGTAGTTGCCGGCCTTGATCATGCGGTCCTGCCCCGAAAATCGGAACCAGGCATAGAGCAGTTGCGCATCGGTGCGCACACCGGCGGCCACCACGTCGCGGGCCACGCCGCGAGGCGTGGTGCCGGGCTCGATGGCCAGCTCCAGCGGCTCGTTGCCAACCATGGGCAGGGGCTGGTGCAGCCACCAGAAGGCGGCTCCACCTGCGGCGATCACGATCACCAAGAGAAAAACCAGTAAGCGTCGCACAACCCTGCTGCCTGTAGATAAAGGGAGCGGGCATCATAATTCAGCCATGACCCAGCTTCCCCTGAATGGCATTGCCCCTCTGTCGCACCTTGGCGTGATCCGCGTGGAAGGCGAAGACGCCGCCAAGTTCCTCCACGGCCAGCTCACGCAGGACTATGCCCTGCTGGGCTTGGGCGAGGCGCGGCTGTCGGCTTTTCTCTCGGCCAAGGGCCGCATGCAGGCCAGCATGATCGGCTTCAAGCGCAGCCCGACCGAGGTGCTGCTACTGATCAGCCAGGACCTGCTGGCCACCACGCTCAAGCGCCTGTCGATGTTCGTGATGCGCGCCAAGGCCAAACTGACCGATGCGTCCGCGGACTTCGCCCTGTATGGCCTGGCGGGCGACACCGTCGTCGCCGTGGCCGGCAGCACGGCCCCGGCCTGGACCAAGGCAGACTTTGGCTCCGCCAGCGTGATCCACCTCTACCCTGCTGCCGGTCAGCCGCGCGCCCTGTGGGTGGCGCCCTCCTCCGAACCCGCTCCGGCAGGTCCTGCGCTCGACCCTGCCCTGTGGCAGTGGAGCGAGGTGCAAAGCGGCGTACCTACCTTGACCCAGCCGTTGTTCGAGGCGTTCGTGCCGCAGATGCTCAATTACGAGTCGGTCGGTGGCGTGAACTTCAAGAAGGGCTGCTACCCCGGCCAGGAGGTGGTGGCGCGCAGCCAGTTCCGCGGCACGCTCAAGCGGCGGGGGTACATCGCGCATGCCGGCAGTGCGGTGGCGGTGGGGGCGGAGGTGTTTGCGGCTAGTGATCTGGAGCAACCTTGCGGGACGGTGGTGCAGGTGGCTGCTGCACCTGGTGGGGGTTTTGACCTGATTCTCTCGATGCAGATTTCTGCGGCTGACAGTCCACTGCAGGTGGGTGCTCCGGAAGGGGTGGCGCTCACACTGCAGCCGTTGCCTTACGCTTTGCTTGACGATATCTGATCAGTTTGTAGGGAGGCATGCCGCATGCCTTGCTTGAGTGCGGAGGCCGGGTCTCGGCCCGGCGGCCGAGGCACTTGTTCTTTGCTTCGCCAAAGAGGGTGTAGAAGAAATCTATTTCAACCGCCCCAACAACATCCGAGCCTGCGCAAGCCACACCCACGCAGCCGCATAGAACGGCTTGCGGTCGTGGTGCATCACCAGCCTGCGGTTGCGCTCCAGCCATGCATGGGTGCGCTCCACGACCCAGCGCTTCTTGGCGATGGGGGCAGGCCGCTCGTCGCTCCACAGCGGCTGCTGGGCATCGTCCCAGCGGTGGCGGGCACTGTGGCGCACGATGCGCACCTGTACGTGGTGCGCCTTCTCGATCTGCTGGGCGCATTGCCCGGCGTACGCGCTGTCGGCCCACAACGTCTTGAACGAGCCATCTGTGCGCTTGCACGCCTGTGCTACCGCTTGCGCGGCCGCGTCGCGGTCCTGCACGGCTGCACTGGTGATCACCACCGCAAGCAGCAGGCCCAGCGTGTCCACGACCAGATGGCGCTTGCGCCCCTGCACCTTCTTGCCTGCATCGAAGCCCAAGGTACCACCCTGAGGGCTGCCCCGGTTGGACTGCGAGTCGATGATGGCCTCGCTGGGCTGCGCAGCGCGCTCCAGGCGTTGGCGCCATTGCTGGCGCAGACGCTCGTGCAGCGCTTCGAACTTGCCTTGGCGGGCCCAGTTGACGAAGGCCTTCTGCACGGACTGCCAGGGCGGATAGATCTGCACCGGCAGGTTGCGCCAGGACGAGCCGGTGCGCAGCACATAGCAGCAGGCATCGACAACGCTACGCCGCGAGTAGGTGGCCGGTCTGCCACGCGAGCCCCGTTGGGGCTCGAACAGGTCCTGCGCCAGCGCCCATTCGGCATCGGTCAGGGCACCGGCAATGGCGTTGCCGGATTGACTGGCGGGCCGATGCTGGGCGGTGTAGCCGTAGCGCGTGCCAGGCTGACCAGGCTGCGAGCGGGACAGCTGCGACTTGGGCCGCGCTCGCTGCAGGCCGGCAGCCTTCAGTGCTGCGCGCAGAGTCACCGTGCTGGGGGCGCTGCGGCCCATGTGATCGGCCCAGGCCAGCGCCAACTCGGGCAGCGTGGCCTGCGGGTTGTCGCGCACCACCTCGCGCAAGGTGGCGTACTCGCCAGGGGGGATCACGGGTGGTCGGCCTGTCTTTGCCATTGCGCTGCTCCTGCTTGGTCAATGCGGCGCTATTATAATTTATTTCTTCTACACCCTCAAAGAAAAGTATCCAAAAGAAAGGCGACCCCGCTGCCCGTGTCCCCACTCGCCCGTTGGGCGAGTGGGGCAGCCTGCGATGCTCGGTCCTGGGGTGACGCCGAAGAACTCCCTGCGCTGCCTCTGCGAGGCAGCTCCGGTCAAACAGCTTCGGCGAGCCAGACAACGATGCGCGTGTCCTTCGGCACGCGCTCACCCCAGGCCCTGCGCTTCTCGGCACGGTCAGAAGGGGGTGGGAGCGGGCTCCATTCGGGCCATTGCTTCGCTCGGCTCGGTGCGCCGTCGCTGCGCTCGGCCAGGGCAGAGCGATCGCGCCCAAATTGTCGGCAGCGCGCATCGCGCGCGTCCCCGACCCCAGGCGCAGCTGCGAAGCAGCAGCCGTGTTTGCCCCCGCTCCCCACCCCTGCTGGCTGCGCCGAGAAGCGCAGGAGCTGGGGTGGGCGTGTGCGCCGAAGGACACACACGCTTCGTCATCTGACTTGCCGCAGCTGTTTGAGCGGAGTTCGAAGAACGCAGCGAGTTCTGCGGCACCACCCCAGATCCGAGCATCGCAGGTTGCCCCCGTTCGCCCGACAGGGCGAATGGGGGACGCAGACTGGGGGCCGCCTTCTCTTTGGTGACTTTCTCTTGGCGGCCAAGAGAAAGTTACTGCGCCGCCGGGCGCACACCCCGGCCTCCGCCCTCACACCAGGCACACGCCATCAAAGCGAAGCGACACCCAAAAAAATCAGAACCGACGCGCCATCAGGACATGCGCAATCCCCGCCTCCTCATAAGGCTCCCCCACCACAGCAAACCCCGCCCTCCGATAAAACCCCTCCGCATTGCCCTGCGCATGCAACTGCACCTCCCGGTCCCCACGAGTACGTGAAGCATCCACCAACGCATCCAACAACTTGCGCCCCCACCGCGTCCCCCGCACCGACCGGTCCACCGCCAACCGCCCAATGCGCCCAACACCCGGTGCCTCCTGCAACAGCCGCCCCGCCGCAATCGGCTGCCCCAGCCGGTTGTAGACCACCGCATGGCGCGCAGTGGCATCGAGCGCATCGGCCTCGATCTCGGCGGGAATGCCCTGCTCCGTGACGAACACGGCAGTGCGCAAGCGGCCCGCATCACGGCCCAGCGCATTCCAGTCGCCGGTCCTGACCTCGGCCGTGTCCTCCCCGGCTTCGAAGGCGGTGATGATGTCGCGCAGCGCCTGGGGCACAGGGCGCGACTTCTGCGCCACCGGGTCGGCGAAAACGTAGACCAGCTCGCCCGAAACCAGCAGCCGGTCACCACTGAAGATACCCGCCTCGAACAAGCACGAGGAATTGCCCACGCGCGCGCAGCGCATGCCCACGTCCAGCGTGTCGTCCATGCGCGCCGAGGCGTGGTATTCGAGGCTCGCCTTCTTCACGAACATCTCGCCGTCGAGCGCGTGCATGCTGGCCTCGTAGGGCAAGGCCAGGGCGCGCCAGTATTCGGACATGGCGTTGTCGATGTACATCAGGTAGTGGCCGTTGAACACGATCTTCTGCATGTCCACTTCGGCCCACCGCACCCTCAGGCGGTGGAAACAACGGAAATCACGGCGTTGCATAGCTTGTGTCTCACTCCAATTGAAAAGCGTTGCGCAGAGCGCGCGCCGCGTCGGCATGGGCCTGGCGCGCCTCGGGTATGGCGCGGCCCATCTTGATGAATTCATGCGTCACGCCGCGGTAGATCTCCAGGTCCACCGCCACGCCGGCCGCACGCAGCTTGTCGGCATAGTCCACGCCCTCGTCCACCAGCGGATCGCACTCGGCCAGTCCCATCCACACCGGGGCTACGCCTTCCACATCATCGGCATGCAGGGGCGCGAAGCGCCAGTCCTCGCGCTGCTCGCGGGTGGTCACGTACTGGCCGAAGAACCAGGTGATGGCCGGCTCGTCGAGCACCAGGCCGCTGGCAAAGCGGGTGTGCGAGGGTGTGTCCTGGTGCGCCGCGCAGCCCGGGTAGATCAGCAACTGCAGCACCAGCGGCAGGCCCGCATCGCGCGCGAGGATGGCGCTCACCGTGGCCAGCGTGCCGCCGGCGCTGTCACCACCCACGGCGATGCGCGCCGGGTCGGCACCCAGGCCAGCCGCATTCGCGTGCAGCCAGGCCAGCGCGTCCCAGGCGTCGTTGGTGGCCGTCGGAAAGCGGTGCTCGGGTGCCAGCCGGTAATCAAGCGACACCACCATGCAGCCCGCCAGCCGCGCCAGTTCCCGGCACAGGATGTCGTGCGTAGCGATGCTGCCGATGGTGAAACCGCCGCCATGGGTGTACAGCAGCACGGGCAGCGGGCCCGCGTCCTGCAGCGAGGGGGCGTACAGGCGCGCAGGCAGCGGATGGCCGTCGCGTGCAGGGATGGAGAAGTCCTCCACGCGGGGCAGAACGGGCTTGGGAATCTCCAGCACATCCGCCCCCGCCGCATAGGCGGTGCGCGCGTCCTGCGGGGTGCGGGTGTACAGCGGCGGGTGGCCCGCACGCGCCATGCGTTCGAGCACGCTGCGCATCTGGGGGGTCAGGCGGTTGGCGTGGATGTGCAGATCGGTCAAAGGGCAAACTCGCTCATTTTCAAAAAAGGCAGGGACGAATCTACCCGAACGCCCTGCACCGTGCCGCAGCGCCCTGAAAAGCCGGCCACGCCGTTGTCACGGAGGTGACGAAAAAAGCGGCATCCATGAGGGTTTGCTTCAGGGCCATGCCGACCCCTGGGTTGTACAGTCGACAACCATCGTCCACGCAACTTCCCGCAACGCCATGGCCTTCATCTACTACGTCACCCAGATCCAGTTCGAGTTCGGCGCCGTGAAGCTGCTCCAGCAGGAATGCGAGCGCGTGGGCATCACCCGCCCTCTCGTCGTGACGGACCCCGGGGTCAAGGCCGCCGGCGTGCTGCAGAAGGCGCTCGATGCGCTCGCGGGCCTGCCCGTGGCGGTGTTCGACCAGACCCCGGCCAACCCTACCGAGGCCGCCGTGCGTGCCGCAGTGGAGGTGTACAAGCGCGAGGGCTGTGATGGCCTGATCGCCGTGGGCGGCGGCTCGGCCATCGACTGCGCCAAGGGCATCGCGATCGCCGCCACACACGAAGGCCCGCTCACGCACTACGCCACCATCGAAGGCGGCTCGCCACGCATCACCGAGCGCGCCGCGCCGCTGATCGCCGTGCCCACCACCAGCGGCACCGGCAGCGAGGTGGCACGTGGCGCCATCATCATCGTCGACGACCACCGCAAGCTCGGTTTCCACTCGTGGAACCTGGTGCCCCGAACCGCCATCTGCGACCCCGAACTCACGCTGGGCCTGCCGCCTGCGCTCACGGCCGCCACCGGCATGGATGCCATCGCCCACTGCATGGAGACCTTCATGTCGGCCGCCTTCAACCCGCCGGCCGACGGCATTGCCCTGGACGGCCTCACGCGCGGCTGGGCGAACATCGAGCCGGCTACGCGCAACGGCAGCGACCGCGATGCGCGCCTGCACATGATGAGCGCCAGCATGCAGGGCGCCATGGCCTTCCAGAAGGGCCTGGGTGCCGTGCATTCGCTGAGCCACAGCCTGGGCGGCGTGAACCCGCGCCTTCACCATGGCACGCTCAACGCCATGTTCCTGCCCGCCGTGGTGCGCTTCAATGCCGGGGCCGAATCCGTGCAGAAGGACAAGCGCCTGGAACGCATGGCCCATGCCATGGGCCTGGCCAGCGCAGGCGACATCCCCGAAGCCATCCGCGACATGAACGCCCGCCTGGGCCTGCCCACGGGCCTGGCGGCCATGGGCGTGACCGAAAGCATGTTCGACGACATCATCAAGGGTGCGATGGCCGACCACTGCCACAAGACCAACCCGCGCATCGCCACGCCCGAGGAATACCGGGACATGCTCACGCAGTCGCTCTGACCCCTTCAGCAGCCCGCCCGGCGGCCGGCAAACCAGGTCCGCAGCCGCCTGCCAGCCCCACGGCGGCCTCCCCCATACGGGCGGGGCACAGACAGCGCCCGTGCAGCTAAACTGCGAGCTGTCAAACAATAATTAACAAAGTAATTAACGGACCGGCGCCGCAGGGCGCCGTGGGCCGTTGCCACTGCTGAGCGAGGCGGCATGCATGGTGGAGTGCATGGCCGGCACGCGGGCCGGGCTGTCGGCTGTGCCACCGGAAACGGGCGGGCGCTCGCCGCTGGCGATCCCGCGCGCTCTTTCATCCAATCCATGAAATGACCGGCTGATCCATCCATGCGCGCAGAAAAATTCAGGGCCTGGCTGACACAGGGAACCATTCCCCGGCTGTATCTCGCGATCCTGGTGATCATCGTGGCGGTCGTGGCCGTGCGCTACCAGCAACTGGTGTCGTTGGAGGAGGAGGAAGCCAACGACCGTGCCGTGGCCGAACTGGCGCGTGTGGGCGACAGCCTGCTGCCCACCCTGGTGGCCCTGGACCCAGCGAACCGCGAGTCGGCCGCCCGCGTGCTGCAGACCACACCCACGCGCTTCGGCCCGGCCGTGCAGTCGCTGCTGTGGCAGGTCCCAGGCCAGGCGCCCCTGCAATGGACCGCGCCCCCCGTGGCCATGCAGGCCCCTGCCTGGTTTGCCCAGGTCCTGGACATCACCCCGCCCACGCAGCGCTTCGGCCAGGCGTTTGCGGACGGTCGCACCGGCGTGCTCACGGTCACCGCCGATCCCGGCATCCTGGTGGACCGGGTCTGGAAGACGGTGGTGGTGCAGGCCCGCATCTCGGCGCTGAACATCTTCACCATCCTGTTCCTGCTGACCCTGATCCTGCGCGCCAACGCCCGCATGCTGCGCCGCCTGACCGAGGCCACGGACCGCTTCCGCCAAGGGCACCTGGACACGCGCATGGACATCAAGGGCACCCTGGAATCGCGGGCGGTGGCCAACACTTTCAACGACATGGCGGGCAAGGTGCAGTCGCTGGTGCACTCGCTGCGCGAGACGCAGCAACTGCAGAGCGAGCAACTGCACTTCACGCGCCAGCTCATCGACGCCCTGCCCCTGCCGGTGTTCGTGCGCGAGGCGGACGGCACCTTCGTCGATGCCAACCGCGCCTGGCAACGGCTGTTCCAGAACGGCGACCCCGGCCTGCCCGGCCAGGGCATGTTCCCGGGGCTCACGGCGCCGCACCTGCTCTCACCCGCACAGTCCCGGCAACTGGCCATGTCGCAGGACAACGAGGTGCTGGTGCAGCCCCCCGGCCAACTGGCACGCACCATGGCCTACTATGAAGCGCCCTTCACCAGCACGAACGGCGCGGTGGCCGGCACCGTGGGCACGCTGGTTGACATCACCGAGCGCAAACGCGCCGAGCAGGCACTGCGCAACGAGAAGGACCGCGCCGAAGTCACGCTGGCCTCCATCGGCGATGGCGTGATCACCACCGACCTGGCCGGTTGCATCGAGACCATCAACGAGGCGGCCCAGCTCATGACCGGCTACACCGCCGATCAGGCCGTGGGTGAACTGCTGGACGACGTGTTCCGGCTGTACGAGGAGCCCGCGAGCCAGGCGGCCGGCCGTGCCACCGGGGAACAGGTCCATGCCAACGCCCATCGCCCGGCCATGCAGGAAGTGCTGCTGCACCGCTCGGGCGAGCGCTACGCCATCGAGTACACCGCATCGGCCATCCGCCAGGGCAGCGGGCGCGCATCGGGCTGCGTGCTGGTGTTCCGCGACGTGACCGAGGCCAGCCACCTGCGCCACCAGATCTCCTGGCATGCGCGGCACGATGGCCTGACCGGCCTGCTCAACCGCGCCGCCCTGGCCGAGCGGCTCACGCACGCCCTGTTCGTGACGGGCCGCAGCCCCACCCTGCTGGCCGTGTGCATGCTGGACCTGGACCATTTCCAGGCCATCAACGACGCCCACGGCCACCGCATGGGCGACCGCCTGCTCAAGGAGGTGGCCCAACGCCTGAACGCCTTTGCCACCGGCAGCAATGCCGCGGCGCGCCTGGGGGGTGACGAGTTCGTGCTGCTGCTCAACCACCAGACCGACGTGCCCGCCATCGAAGAGCATGTGCACCAGCTCATGCAACAGCTTGCCGCGCCCTATGCCATCGACGACCGCCTGCTGCACACCACCGCCAGCGTGGGCGTGGCCGTGTTCCCGCAGGACGACGTGAACCCCGACACCCTGCTGCGCCAGGCCGACCAGGCCATGTGCCAGGCCAAGCGCTCGGGCCGCAACCGCATGCACCTGTTCGACGTGCAGCTCGACCACGCGGTGCAGACCCAGCATTCGCAGCAGACCCGGGTGGCCCAGGGGCTGCAGGCCGGCGAGATGCGCCTGTACTACCAGCCCAAGGTGAACCTGCGCACCGGCGAGGTGCTGGGCATGGAAGCACTGCTGCGCTGGCAGCACCCGGAGCAGGGCCTGCTCGGACCCCAGCATGTGCTCCCCCTGCTGGAAGATGTGGAGGTGGTGGCCGAACTCGGCGAATGGGTGCTCAAGGAAGCGCTGGCTCAGATGCGGCAGTGGAGCCTGGCGGATGTGCAGTGGGAGGTCAGCGTGAACATCGCTGCACAGCACTTTCACCGCCCCGACTTCGTGGACCGGCTCAAGGACCTGCTGCTGACCTGCCCCGAAGTGTCCCCCGCCCGGCTGGAACTCGAGATCCTGGAATCCGCCGCGCTGCAGGACATGCGCAGCATGATGCACAGCTGCCAGGCACTGGGCGTGCGCTTCGCGCTCGACGACTTCGGCACGGGTTTCTCGTCGCTGTCCTACCTCAAACGCCTGCCGGCGGAAACCATCAAGATCGACCAGTCTTTCGTGCACGGCATCCTGCACGACGAGGACGACCTGACCCTGGTCAACGCCATCATCACCCTGGCCCGGGCCTTCAACCGCCACGTGATCGCCGAAGGCGTGGAAACGCAGGCCCATGGCGAGAAACTGCTGGCGCTGGGCTGCGAGCGGGCCCAGGGCTTCGGCATTGCGCCCCCCATGCCCGCGCACGAGGTGCTGGCCTGGACCCGGGCCTACGAGCAACGCCACCTCCAGCAGACTGCAGCGGCCCGGCCGGCCAGCATGGTCACGCCTTCTACCCCCACACCTGCCCGCTGAGCAGACCCGAGGCAGGGCTGGCTACAGTGCCTGCACGGCACCCATATCGGGCCGGTGCAACCACTCGGCCAGCTCATCGGCCAGTTGCTGGCTGGCCCCCGTGGCGGCCAGCCAGGCTTTGGCGCGGCCCGTGCTGTCGGTGCCGTAGTGCGTGAAGTCGTTGCGGTCAGGCAGCTTGCCGTGTGGCAGCGTTCGCACCCATTCGGGGTGCGGCGACAGCACCACCATGGAGTCGAGCGCCGCAGTGGAGCCGTGCCGCCACTTGAGCCCCTTGTCCAGCCAGCCGGGCACCACCTGGTGCTGGAAATGGGGGTACAGCACCAGGCCCCCGGCCCCTGCGGGTGCCAGGTGGTAGCCCATATGCAGGTGGTAGTCGGTGATGCCGCCATCCCAATAGGCGCCGCGCGGGGCGCCAGGAATGTCGTGCACGGCCTGCAGCACGAAGGGGATCGAACAACTGGCCTGCAGCGCGGGCATGAAGTTCTGCGCCGTGAGCTGTACCTGGCGTGTGCGGAAATCCGCCGTGCCGAATGGCAGCGCCGCGCCACCCGGGGCGGGGGCCGCGGCATCAGGGGACGAGAACACCACACGCTCCAGCCACGCGCCCAGGGCCTTGCGATGCACCGTATTGGTCAGAAAGGCGCCCAGGTAACCCAGCGGCGTGCCCACCCTGTGCTCGCGTGCCAGCACATGCCGGCCGCGCGAGGTGACGATGTGCAGGTGGTAGCGCGGGTGGCTCAGCACCTCGGCCACCCGCCCACCATAAAAAGCCTGCAGGTTCTGGCCAAAGCGTTCGCTCACATGGGACGCCGGGGGGCGCTTCTTGCCCGGGGGCAGCTCATAGCTCTGGTGGATGTAGTCGTGCTCCAGCCGCTCGAAGGCGGCCACCGACGACCCCAGGCAGGCCGTGGCCATGCGCCATGCGCCGATGGAGGCGCCCACCAGGTGCACCGGCTGGCTGGAACCGGTCAGCCAATCGCCGAAAAGGAAGCGGTCCAGCGGCCCCAGGATCAGCCCCTTGGGGCCGCCGGCCGCAGCCGGGATCACGCGCACGTCGCCCGGTTGCAGGCCATGTTGTTCGAGGTGCTGGCGGGCGCGCGGGCCCGCATGGATGCGCAGTGCTTTCATGCCCGGCATTGTCCCAGAGCGAAGGCTCAGACCACGTAATCTGCGGCGGCCTCGGGGCGCACGTTCCAGTCGATGGGGTCCTGTTGCAGCACCATGTCGATATCGAGGCCCAGCACCAGCCCCACTTCGCCCGGGAAGGAGACAGCCAGTTCGTTCTCGTTGAGCCCCGCCTCGCGCGCGCGGGCGCGCCAAGAGGCCAGATGGATCACGCCCGCCAGCGGCTCGTAGGCCTTGTTCTCGAAAGGCGCGTCCTGGTACTGCAGGGCGTCCACCACCACCTCGGGCAATTGCCAGCGCCGGGCCAGCCCCGCGGACACATTGGCGTAGCAGTAACCGAAGATGCGCTGCTCCACCTTGCTGCGGCGCATGTCGAGCGGCGGCACCAGGGTGTTGACCGAATGGGCCTTCTCGGGGTCGGCCAGGTGGATCACGAGCTCGCCCAGGCCGTGCAGCAGGCCGGCCGTGTAGGCCGCGATCTGGTCATGGTGCACCAGGCCCGCGAGCGAGCGCGAGAGCTTGGCGGTGTTCAGGCTGTAGCGCCAGAACTGCTGCATGTTGATCCCGGGCACGGAGCGCGAGGTGGTGCCCAGGGGCGCCGAGGTGACCAGCGTGCGCAACTGGCCGGTGCCCAGCAAGGCCAGGGCCTGGGGGATGCCCGCGATCTGGCGCGGCATCTGGAAGGCGGGGGAGTTGGCGAGTTCGAGCAGACGCGCGGCCAGGGCCGGGTCGGTGCCGAAGAGCTGGTTCATGCGCCGCAGGCTGGGCTCGGGCTGGGCCAGCTCGCTCATCAGCAGCGCAACGGTGCGCGGCAGGCTGGGCAGGGCCGCCGGCTGGGCCAGCAGGGCATTCAACTCCATGGGTGATCGGGCGTCTGATGGGACAAGCGGCGATTATGGCGCTGCCCGTACCAACAGCCCATCACCCATTTTGTCCATGCAGTCTTACCTGCACGGGCGGTTGCGGTGGCCGCATCAACGGTCAGCGGCCCTTGGCCTGCTGCAGCTTGGCAAAGGCCGAGGCCATGGCCGACTGCTGCACCGGTTCGGGACCCCGGCGCTGGGGCTGCTGCTGGTAGCCGCGCCCGGCCCCTTCGAAGCGGTTGTCGCGCGCACCGCCCCGGTCGCCGCCTTGGCGCGGGGGCGCATCGCCGAGCTTCATCGACAGGCCGATGCGCTTGCGCTCCACGTCCACCTCCATGACCTTGACCTTGACGATGTCGCCCGTCTTGACCACTTCGCGCGCATCGTTCACGAACTTGTGCGCCAGCTGGCTCACGTGCACCAGGCCGTCCTGGTGCACCCCGAGGTCGATGAAGGCGCCGAACTGCGCCACGTTGCTCACCGTGCCCTCCAGGATCATGCCTTCCTTGAGGTCCTTGATGTCTTCCACGCCATCGTTGAAGCGCGCCACCTTGAAGTCCGGGCGCGGGTCGCGGCCGGGCTTTTCGAGCTCGCCCAGGATGTCCTTGACGGTGATCACACCGAACTTCTCGTTGGCGAACAGCTCCGGCTTCAGCGTCTTGAGCATGTCGCTGCGGCCCATGATCTCGACCACGGGCTTGCCCGTCTTTTCCATGATCTGCTCGACCACGGGGTAGGTCTCGGGGTGCACGCCGGTCATGTCCAGCGGGTTGTCGCCGCCGCGGATGCGCAGGAAGCCCGCGCTCTGCTCGAAGGTCTTGGCGCCCAGGCCCGACACGTCCATGAGCTGCTTGCGGCTCTTGAAGGCGCCATTGGCCTCGCGCCAGCGAACCACCGCCTTGGCCACGCTGGGCGACAGGCCCGAGACGCGGCTGAGCAGCGGCACGCTGGCCGTGTTCAGGTCCACGCCCACGGAGTTCACGCAGTCTTCCACCACCGTGCCCAGGGTGCGGGCCAGCTCGCTCTGGTTCACGTCGTGCTGGTACTGGCCCACGCCGATGCTCTTGGGGTCGATCTTGACCAGCTCGGCCAGCGGGTCCTGCAGGCGGCGCGCAATGCTGGCGGCGCCGCGCAGGCTCACGTCCACGTCGGGCATCTCCTGCGAGGCGTACTCGCTGGCGGAGTAGACCGAGGCGCCGGCCTCGCTCACCACCACCTTCTCGATGGCGCGCTCGGCCTTGGCGGCCAGCTTGATCAGGTCGGCCGCCAGCTTGTCGGTCTCGCGGCTGGCCGTGCCGTTGCCGATGGCGATCAGGTTCACGCCGTGCTTTTCCGCCAGCTTGGCCAGCGTGTGCAGCGAGCCTTCCCAGTCGCGGCGCGGCTCGTGCGGGAACACCGTGGCGGTCTCCACCAGCTTGCCCGTGGCGTCCACCACGGCCACCTTCACACCCGTGCGGATGCCTGGATCCAGCCCCATCACCACGCGCGGGCCGGCAGGCGCCGCCAGCAGCAGATCGCGCAGGTTGTCGGCAAACACCTTGATCGCGACCTTCTCGGCATCGTCGCGCAGGCGGGCGAACAGGTCGCGCTCGGTCGACAGGCTCAGCTTCACGCGCCAGGTCCAGCTCACGCACTTGCGCAGCAGGTCGTCTGCCGGGCGGCCGGCATGGCTCCAGCCCAGGTGCAGGGCGATCTTGCCTTCGGCCAGGCTGGGCTTGCCCGGCTCGGGCTCGACCGGCAGCACCAGCTTGCCTTCGAGGATCTCAAGCGCCCGGCCGCGGAACACCGCCAGCGCCCGGTGCGAGGGCACGCGGCCGATGGGTTCGTCGTATTCGAAATAGTCGCGGAACTTGGAGACCTCGGGGTCGTTCTCGTTCTTGCCGTCCACCTTCTTGCTGCGCAAGAGGCCTTCGGACCAGAGCCACTCGCGCAGCGACTGCACCAGCACCGCATCCTCGGCCCAGCGCTCCGAGAGGATGTCGCGCACGCCATCAAGCACGGCCGGCACGGTGGAGAAGTCGGCGCCGGTCTTGCCGTCGTCCAGCACCTCGGGCGGTTTGGTGAAGGCGGCGGCCTCGGCTGCGGGGTCCAGCGTGGGGTCGGCAAACAGCTTGTCGGCCAGCGGCTCGATGCCGAACTCGCGCGCCATCTGGCCCTTGGTGCGGCGCTTTTGCTTGAAGGGCAGGTAGATGTCCTCCAGCTCCTGCTTGGTAGGGGCGCTGGCAATGGCCACGCGCAGGGCGTCGGTCAGCTTGCCCTGCTCGTCGATGCTCTTGAGCACGGTGGCGCGGCGGTCTTCGAGCTCGCGCAGGTAGGACAGGCGCGCTTCCAGCTCACGCAGCTGGATGTCGTCGAGCCCGCCGGTCACTTCCTTGCGGTAGCGGGCGATGAAGGGCACCGTGGCCCCCCCGTCGAGCAGCTCCACCGCTGCACGCACCTGGGATTCACTGACTTTGATTTCTGCGGCCAACTGCCGGACGATCTGCTGCATGGGTGGGCAAACTCTCTGAAACTCGAAAAAATACGCGAAGCGCGGGAGTTTGCCACAGCCACTTTTGGTAACAGCCCGGGCAACGCCCTGGCTTACCCTCGGAAATGCCGGAGCTTCTTAGAATGCAGGGACCACGCCGCTCGCCAGATCCGCCCCCCCCTCTCCCTCCATGAAGCCTGTCCCCTTCCCCGTCCGCACGGAGTGCCCGCCTGGCGCCTGTGTCTGCGACCGGGACGCCCTGCTCCAGGCCGCCGATGGCGACACGCGCATCCTGCAGCTGACCCAGACCGAGGAAAAGAAGCTGCTCACCCGGCTGGAAAACATCACCAGCCTGTCTGACCTGCGCCGCATGCAGGAGCGCATGGAGCAGCAGTTGGGCATCCGCATCACCGTCACACCGAGCCCCAACGAAGTGCGCACCCTGCGCGGCATCGCCATCCTGGTGCAGGAGCAGCCTGGCCTGTGCCGCAAGACGCGCCAGTCCATTCCGGCCGCGATCAAGAAGGGCATGGACCAGCGCCCCGAGATTGCCTACGAGTTGCTGGACGAGGGCGGCCTGTTCTCCAGCCCGTGAGGGGCCTTCCCCAGGCCTTGCAGGGCGCAGGATGACGCTACCATCTCCTTACCCCGCGTTTCGTTCCCTCTTGTTGTTGTCCCGGAGTCCCCATGGCCGCTGCTGAATCAGGCACCGAACTCGTCAAAGTCGTCGTGCTGCTGGCCGCTGGCGTCATTGCCGTGCCCCTCTTCAAGCGCCTGGGCCTGGGCTCGGTGCTGGGCTACCTGGCGGCGGGCCTGGCCATCGGCCCGTTCGGGCTGGGCTTTTTCAGCGATGCGCAGACCATCCTGCACGTGGCCGAGCTCGGCGTGGTGATGTTCCTCTTCGTCATCGGCCTGGAGATGCAGCCCACCCGGCTGTGGAACCTCAGGCGCCAGATCTTCGGCCTGGGCCTGGCCCAGGTGCTGGTGTGCATCGCCCTGCTCACCGCCACGGGCGTGCTGGCAGGGCTGTCGTCGGCCGTGGCTTTTATCGCGGCCTCGGGCTTTGTGCTCTCGTCCACGGCCATCGTGATGCAGTTGCTCGACGAGAGCGGCGACACCTCCACGCCGCGCGGCCAGCGCATCGTCTCCATCCTGCTGCTCGAAGATCTGGCCATCGTGCCCTTGCTGGCCATCGTCGCCTTCCTTTCGCCCGCCCCGACCGGGGAGGCCGTGTCTCGCTGGGTCACCGTGGGTGTGGCGCTGGCGGCCGTGGTCGGCCTGGTCGCAGTCAGCCGCTGGCTGCTCAACCCGCTGTTCAGCGTGCTGGCCCGTGCCAAGGCGCGCGAGGTGATGACCGCCGCCGCCCTGCTGGTGGTGCTGGGCGCGGCGCTGGCCATGCAGTGGGGCGGGCTGTCCATGGCCATGGGTGCTTTCGCGGCCGGCGTGATGTTGTCTGAATCCACCTTCCGCCACCAGCTAGAGGCCGATGTGGAGCCGTTTCGCGGCATCCTGCTGGGCCTGTTCTTCATGGGCGTGGGCATGGCGCTCGACATTCCGCTGGTGCTGCAGAATTGGCCTCTGCTGGTGGGGGGCGTGGTGGCCTGCATGGCCGTCAAGGGCATCGGCGTGTACGCCGTGGCACGCTTCACCAAGGCTGCGCACGGCGAGGCCCTGCAGCGCACCATGCTCATGGCCCAGGGCGGTGAATTCGCCTTCGTGCTCTATTCGGCTGCGGCTGCTGCGGGCATCGTGGAGGCACAGATGAATGCCGTGCTCACCGCTGCCGTGATCATCTCCATGGCGCTCACGCCGCTGGCCGTGCTCTCGCTGCGCTGGCTCATGCCACCCGAGCCCGCGCAGGACATGGCGGGCATCGACGCGGCCGATGGCCTCAAGGGCACGGTGCTGATCATCGGCTTCGGCCGCTTTGCGCAGATCGCCAGCCAACTGCTGCTGGCGCGGGGTGTCGACATCGCCATCATCGAGAACGACACCGACATGATCCGCGCGGCCGCGAAATTCGGCTTCAAGGTCTACTACGGCGACGGCACGCGCCTCGATGTGCTGCACGCCAGCGGCGCACACCACGCCAAATCCATTCTGGTCTGCGTGGACGATGCCAGGACCACCACGCGCATCGTCGAGCTGCTCAAGCACGAATGCCCGCTGATCCCGGTGCTGGCGCGCGCCTACGACCGCCAGCATGCCATCGAGCTGCTGCAGCTGGGCGTGGACTACCAGATGCGCGAGACCTTCGAGTCGGCCATGGGCTTTGGCATGCAGGCGCTGCAGACTCTGGGTGTGGACGCCGAAGAGGTGGCCGAAGTGGCTGAAAGCATTCGCCACCGCGATGCCGAGCGCCTGCAGCGGGAGCTGGCCGGGGACAAGGACGGCGCGCGCAACTTCTTCCAGGGCAACAAGTGGATTGCCACCCCGCTCACGCAACCCCAGCGCGAAGCCAGGGCACTCAACGAAGAAGCGGCCGATGCACTGGAGCAGCAGCCGCAGCCCGCAGTGGCTCCACAGGCCTGAACGCGAGAGGCGCCATGGGCATGCAGGACGATCTGTTCGGTGGCCCGCCTGAGCCACCGCCGCCGCCACCCGCAGCGCCCGCCGCCGTGCAGGATGAGAAGTCCCCTGCCCCGCCCGCACGCAAGAAAGGCCTGGGCGTCAGCGCGCAGCCGCAGGACGACGCTACGCACGCCCTGGCCGCCAGCCTGTCGACCCACCTGCGCCTGGGTACCTCCACCTGGACCTACCCGGGCTGGAAGGGCCTGGTCTGGGAGGGCGAGCATTCACCGGCGCAGCTCTCCAAGAACGGCCTGCCCATCTATGCCCAACACCCGCTGCTGCGCACGGTGAGCATCGACCGCAGTTTCTACCGCCCGCTCACGGTGAGCCAGTACGAGCGCTACGCCAGCCAGGTGCCCGACGACTTCCGCTTCGTGGTCAAGGCCCCGAGCCTGGTGACCGATGCATTGGTGCGCAGCGAAGATGGCCGGGGCCGCGAGCCCAACCCCGCCTTTCTGAATGCCGACCTGGCACGCACCGAGTTCGTGGAGCCCGCGCTGCAGGGTCTGGGCCACAAGATCGGGGCGCTGGTGTTCCAGCTCAGCCCCCTGCCCATGGACCAGCTCGACCGCCTGCCCGAGGTGCTGCAGCGCCTGCGCGCCATGCTGCTGGCGCAGCCCAAGCTGGCGCCCATCGCGCCCGACGGCATCCTGGCGGTGGAGGTACGCGACCCCGAATGGATCAGCTCGCACTGGATGGCCCTCGACTTCGCGGCCGTGCTGCGCGAGGCGGGCGCCACCTACTGCATCGACCTGCACCCCAAGATGCCGCCGCTGGCCGATCAGTTGCACATGCTGCGCGCGCTGTGGCCCGGCCCGCTGGTCTGCCGCTGGATGCTGAACCCGGTGCACGGCCCCTATGGGTATGAAGAGGCCGAAAAGCTCTACGAGCCCTTCGACAGGCTGCACCACCCCGACCAACAGAACCGCGAGGAGCTGGCGCGGCTGATCGCCGGCGTGACCGGTGCCGGGCAGAACGCCTACGTCTGCATCAGCAACCACGCCGAGGGCTCTGCCCCCATCACAATCCACGCACTGGCAGACCGGGTGGCCGCACAGCCCCCGGCCCGCAAGAAGGCCTGACGGAGATCAGGCGCTGGCTGCGGCCACCGACTGGTCGCTGTGGCCCGCAAGCGTGATCCAGGCCAGCGCCACGCCCACCAGCGCGCCCGTGGCCATGCCGATCACCATGGGCAGCGGCTTGCCGTTGGCGAACAGGCCCACGATGCCCATGGCGGCAGCGCCCGTGAGCATCTGCAGCGTGCCGAGCAGGGCCGAGGCCGTGCCCGCAATGGCGCCGTGCTTTTCCAGCGCCAGCACCGAGGTGGTGGGAATCACCAGCCCCATCAGCGCGCTGGCCACGAAGTACAGGCCGATCAGCACAGCGAGTTCATCACCGCCGAGCAGGTAGTAGCTGAGCATCGCCACCATGACCACGCCCGAGCCCGTGGCGGCGGCCTTGACCAGGCGCACCAGGCCAAAGCGCTCGCCCAGCGTGGCCGTGAACTGCGAGGTGCCGATGAAGGCTGCCGCATTCACCGAGAACGCCAGGCTGTACTGCGTAGGCGTCAGGCCATAGTGGTTGATGAGCACGAAGGGCGAGCCTGCCAGGTACACGAAGAAGCCCGCCATGGCGCAACCGCCGATGAACACCAGGCCCAGGTAGTGCCAGTCGCGCAGCAGCAATCCGTAGGCACCCAGGGCCCCGCCCAGGCTGCTCTCCACGCGGTCCGATGCAGGACGTGTTTCGCCCAGGCTGCCGTACACCAGCGCCAGGCCGGCCACGGCCGCCACCGCCACCACCCAGAACACGCCACGCCAGCCGGCCAGGGCGATCACGCCGCTGCCCGCCAGGGGTGCCAGGATGGGCGAGACGCTGAACACCAGCATCAACAGTGACATGAGCCGCGCCGCATCGGTGCCCGTGTGCAGGTCGCGCACCACGGCGCGCGGAATGGCCATGCCCGCCGCCGCGCCCAGGCCCTGCACGAAGCGCAGGGCGATCAGGGTCTCGATGTCGGTGGCCAGCGCGCAGCCCACGCTGGCCAGGGTGAACAAGGCCAGGCCGAAGTACAGCGGCGGCTTGCGCCCCACCATGTCCGATACCGGGCCGTAGAACAACTGGCCCGCGCCCAGCGACAGAAAGAACGCCGTGAGGCTCCACTGAACGGCCCCCACGGACGCCCCCAGGCTGGCCCCGATCTCGGGCAGCGCGGGCAAATACATGTCGATGGCAAACGGGCCGATGGCCGAGAGCAGGCCCAGGATCAGGGCCATCTTGAAGAAGCGGGAAAAATGCATAGCCTGCCATTGTCGCGGGCACCCGGAAAAACCCTTATCGGCAGACTGGACCGTTTCGAGGTAAGAGAACTGTTCAGTCGACCTGTGGCTCGACCCGGTTGCCGCCGGCCTGCCGTGCCCGGGCCAGGGCGCTGCTGGCGGCGCGCACCAGTTCGTCGGCGCGCTGGTCGCGCACAGGCACCAGCGCGGCCACCCCACCACCCAGGCTGAGCCGGCCCAGGGCCGAGCCCTCGTGGGGCAGTGCCAGCGAGCGCACCGCGACCACGGCGCCCTGCGCCAGGCTGTGGGCCTCATCGAAAGTCGCGCCGGGCAGCAGCAGGGCAAAGGCATCGCCCGCGAACCGCGCCACCAGGCCGCCTGGGCGCTCCTGCACGATCTGGGTGAGCGTGACGGCCAGGGTCTGCAGGCAGGCATCGCCCGCCAGGTGGCCATGGCGGTCCATGAAGTGGCGCAGCGCATCCACCTCCAGCAGCACCAGCGCCAGCGGGGTGGCGGCGCGCTGCGCGCGCTCCCAGGCCTGCTGCAGCACGTGGTCGAACTGGCGCCGGTTGCCCAGGCCGGTGAGGCTGTCGGTGCGGTCCATGGCGTCGATGCGCTGCTGCGCCTCGGCCAGGGCCCGGGAACTCTCCTGCAACTGGGCCTGCAGCACGCGGTGGTCGTTCTGCAGGCGCACCATGGCGGCAGAGCTACCCTGCGGCAAGGGGCCCGAGGGCACCGAGGTGCCGCTGTGCACGATCTTCCACTCCGCGCCTTCCAGGCGGAACACCAGCACCAGGCGCGCCACCGGCACCTGGCCGGCCGGGGTCTCGCCGGCATCGGGGCCACGCACATGCACCAGCGCCGTGGCCGAGACCACGTCCTCGGCCAGGTCCTGCAGGCACAGGTCGAGCACCTCGATGCGCATGTGCTGCGGCACCAGGGCAAAGTCCTGCAGGATGGCGGCCACCCACTCGCTGCGGGTGTGCACGAGGTGGTCGCTGCGGCTGGCGTAGCCGCTGAACTGGGTGCTCAGGCGCCCGATCAGGCGCTCGTCGCGTGTGGAGTACAGCGCGATGTAGTCGTCGAACAATTGGCGGATGAGGGGCTGGCGATCCGGTCGCATGCGTGCGGGTTCCTCGTCAGGGCATCCTGAAAAAACATGCGGTGCACCGCCATGCGGGCCCGCACGGCCCCCGGTCCATGTTCCGGGTGGCGCGCGATGCACTTTAGCACCCCGCACCCAGGGCGGCCATGCATACTGCACGCACTCCCATGCGAACATCGCCTGTATGACGCACATCCCCAACACACGGACGGGCCGCACCGCATCGCTGGTGCTGGCCTGCCTCATCGCCCCCCTGCCCAGCCTGGCGCAGGCACCGAACCCCGAGCCTGCTGCCGCCCTGGTGCTCTCGGCCGATGGCAGCCTCGTGATCGACACGCGCGCCAGGCTGGCCTGGCCGCGCTGCGTCGAGGGCATGCAGTGGACCGGCACCACCTGCACGGGCACGCCGCTGGAGATCGACCATGCCCAGGCCCTGGCCCATGCCCAGGCGCGCTGGAAGGCCGAGGGCCTGCCCTGGCGCCTGCCGCGCGCCGCCGAGCTGCGCCGGCTGGTGGACAAGTCGGCGCGCACGCCCGGGCTCGATGCACGGCTGTTCCCGGCCGCGCCCTCGGGCTGGTACTGGGCGGTCAACGCCAACGTCAAGGGGGGCCTGGCGGGCAACCAGTACAACTATGGCAACGTGGAAAAGGCCCAGCGCCAGGGCCAGGGCGGCGACAGCCTGGACACCACGCGCGTGAACCAGCGCTTTGCCGTGGACCTGGCGACCGGCGACATCCGCAGCGACGCCGCCAAGTTCAGCAAACTCCACATCCGCCTGGTGCGCACGCACACCGACTGACGGCACGGCGGGCACCGCCCGGCGCCACGCCGAGCCTTCTCTTTACGCTTTTTTTACGGCACGGCCCGCAGTCTGTGCCCTGTTTTTACGCGCGGATCCCGAGACTTCTCCCATCGCCCAAATGGAGAAGCAAACCATGGATTTCGTCTATATCGCGGCGGCCGCCGGCCTGTGGGGCCTGGTCCTGCTGCTCGTGCGCGGCTGCAGCCGCCTGGAACAAAAACCCGCAGGAGAGCGCGCATGATCGCCGTTGAACTGCTCTATGGGCTCAGCGGCCTGATCGCGGTGCTGCTGCTCGCGTACCTGGTGTACGCCCTGATCTGCGCGGAGCAATTTTGATGACCGCCGCTGCCTGGGCCCTGCTGGGCTCTTTTCTCGTACTGCTGGTGCTCATGGCCTGGCCGCTGGGCCGCTGGGTGGCCGTGCTCGCCACCGGCACGCCCCCGGCCTGGATGCAAAAGGCCGAATCCGGCCTGTACCGCCTGGCAGGTGTGGACCCGCAGCAAGGCATGGGCTGGTCGCGCTATGCCCTGTGCCTGATGGTGTTCAATGGTACCGGCCTCCTCTTCGTTTACACCGTGCAGCGCCTGCAGGGCCTGCTGCCCCTGAACCCGCAGGCCATGCCCGCCGTGTCGGCCGATTCGTCGTTCAACACCGCGATCAGCTTCGTATCCAACACCAACTGGCAGGGCTACGGGGGTGAAGCCACCATGAGCTACCTCACCCAGATGGTGGCGCTGGCCGGCCAGAACTTCTTCTCGGCCGCCACCGGCATCGCAGTGGCGTTCGCGCTGATCCGGGGCTTTACCGCCCGCTCCAGCGCCGTGCTGGGCAATTTCTGGGTGGACATCACGCGCATCACCGTGTGGCTGCTGCTGCCGCTGTCACTGGTGCTGGCGCTGTTCCTGGCTGGCAGCGGCGTGGTGCAGAACTTCAATGCCTACACCGACGTGGCCACCCTCGAATCCACCAGCTACCAGCAGCCGGCCGTGGACGGCCAGGGTGCTCCGCTGCTCGACGCGCAGGGCCAGCCCATCCTGCAGGCACTGACCACCCCCACCCAGACCCTGGCCATGGGCCCGGTAGCTTCGCAGGAGGCCATCAAGATGCTGGGCACCAACGGTGGCGGCTTCTTCAACGCCAACTCGGCCCACCCGTTCGAGAACCCCACGGCCTGGACCAACCTGGCGCAGATGCTGGCCATCTTTCTGATCCCGGCCGCGCTGTGCTTCGCCTTTGGCCGCAGCGTGGGCGACCAGCGCCAGGGCCTGGCGGTGCTGGCGGCCATGACCGTGCTGTTCGTGGCGGCGGTGCTGGCCATCCTGCCGGCAGAGCAGGCGGGCAACCCGCTGTTCGCACCGCTGGGCGTGGACCAGGTGGCCAGCGTGGCGCAGGCCGGCGGCAACATGGAAGGCAAGGAGACACGCTTTGGCATCACCGCCTCGGGCCTGTTCGCCGTGGTCACGACAGCCGCTTCGTGCGGTGCCGTGGTCGCCATGCATGACTCCCTCACACCGCTGGGCGGCATGGTCCCGATGGTGCTGATGCAACTGGGTGAGGTGGTGTTCGGCGGTGTGGGCTCGGGCCTGTACGGCATGCTGGTGTTCGCCATCCTGGCGGTGTTCATCGCCGGGCTGATGATAGGCCGCACGCCCGAGTACCTGGGCAAGAAGATCGAGGCGCACGAGATGAAGCTGGCCTCGCTGGCCATCCTGGCGACCCCGCTGCTGGTGCTGCTGGGCACGGCCATCGCGGTGTCCACCACCTCCGGCACCGCCGGCATGGTGCAGGCCGGCCCGCACGGCTTCAGCGAGGTGCTGTATGCGCTGAGCTCGGCCGCCAACAACAACGGCAGCGCCTTCGCGGGCCTGTCGGCCAACACGCCGTTCTACAACGTGCTGCTGGGCGTGGCCATGTGGCTGGGCCGGTTCGCGGTGATCGTGCCGGTGCTGGCGATTGCCGGCGCCCTG
Source organism: Acidovorax sp. LjRoot66 (assembly GCF_964253305.1). Classification (NCBI taxonomy): domain Bacteria; kingdom Pseudomonadati; phylum Pseudomonadota; class Betaproteobacteria; order Burkholderiales; family Comamonadaceae; genus Acidovorax; species Acidovorax sp. LjRoot66. The sequence goes on along the minus strand of NZ_CAXUQU020000001.1, from coordinate 2,656,885 downwards.
GCGCGCAAGAAGCGCCTGCCGGTGACGGCAGGCACCATGCCCACCCACGGCCCGCTGTTCGTGGTGCTGCTGATCGGCACCGTGCTGCTGGTGGGCCTGCTCAACTATGTGCCGGCATTGGCCCTGGGGCCCGTGGTCGAGCACCTGATGCTGGGAGTGGCCCCATGAACGCCCCGCGCAACCCCGCCCCTTCCACCCCCATTGGTACCCCTGCCATGCAAGCAACCCCTGCCCTGGCCTTGATGGACAAGGCCCTCGTGCTGCCCGCCCTGCGTGCCGCCTTCACCAAGCTCAACCCGCGCGTGCAATGGCGCAACCCGGTGATGTTCGTGGTCTACATCGGCAGCATCCTGACCACGCTGCTGTGGCTCAACGCCCTGGGTGGCCAGGGTGACCAGGGCGCCGGCTTCGTGCTCGCGGTGGCCGTGTGGCTGTGGTTCACCGTGCTCTTCGCCAACTTCGCCGAGGCCCTGGCCGAAGGTCGCAGCAAGGCCCAGGCCGCGTCGCTGCGCACGCTCAAGAAAAGCAACTGGGCCAAGAAGCTCAAGGAACCCCGCCACGGCGGCACCTGGCTGCCCGAGCAGGCCGAGAACCTGCGCAAGGGCGACGTGGTGCTGGTCGAGGCCGGCGACATGGTGCCCATGGACGGCGAGGTCATCGAAGGCGTGGCCTCGGTGGACGAATCGGCCATCACCGGCGAGTCGGCTCCCGTGGTGCGCGAATCGGGCGGCGACTTCTCCTCGGTCACCGGCGGCACGCGCGTGCTGTCGGACTGGCTGGTGGTGCGCGTGGCCGTGAACCCCGGGGATTCGTTCCTGGACCGCATGATCAGCATGGTCGAGGGCGCCAAGCGCCAGAAGACGCCCAACGAGATTGCGCTCAACATCCTGCTGGTGGCGCTGACCATCGTTTTCCTGGTGGTCACGGTCACCCTGCTGCCCTACTCGCTCTACAGCGTGAAGGCCGCCCAGGCCGGCACCGTGGTGAGCCTCACGGCCCTGGTGTCGCTGCTGGTGTGCCTGATCCCGACCACCATCGGCGGCCTGCTGTCGGCCGTGGGCGTGGCCGGCATGAGCCGCATGATGCAGGCCAACGTGATCGCCACTTCGGGCCGCGCCGTGGAGGCCGCGGGCGACGTGGACGTGCTGCTGCTGGACAAGACCGGCACCATCACCCACGGCAACCGCCAGGCCAGCGCCCTGCTGCCCGCACCGGGCGTCACGCAGGCCCAGCTGGGCACCTGCGCGGCCCAGGCATCCGCCGCTGACGAAACGCCCGAGGGCCGCAGCATCGTGGCGCTGGTGCAGGCCAGCGGCACGGTGGATGCGCCGGCCGGCAGTGTCACCCCGGTTGCCTTCACGGCCCAGACGCGCATGAGCGGGGTGGACATCGCCCAGGTGGACGGCAGCGTGCGCCAGCTGCGCAAGGGCGCGGTGGACGCCGTGCGCCGCCATGTGGAGGCCCTGGGCGCCCACATGCCCGCCGAGGTGCTGCGCGCCGCCGACGAGGTGGCACGCCGCGGCAGCACGCCGCTGGCCGTGGCCGACGGCAGCCGGGTGCTGGGCGTGGTGGAACTCAAGGACATCGTCAAGACCGGCATCCGCGAGCGCTTTGCGCAGCTGCGCCGCATGGGCATCAAGACCGTGATGGTGACCGGCGACAACAAGCTCACGGCCGCCGCCATTGCCGCCGAGGCCGGCGTGGACGACTTCCTCGCCGAGGCCACGCCCGAGGCCAAGCTGGCGCTGATCCGCCAGTACCAGGCCGAAGGCCGGCTGGTGGCCATGACCGGCGACGGCACCAACGACGCACCCGCCCTGGCCCAGGCCGACGTGGCCGTGGCCATGGGCTCGGGCACGCAGGCCGCGAAGGAGGCCGGCAACATGGTGGACCTGGACTCCAACCCCACCAAGCTCTTGGAAGTGGTGGAGACCGGCAAGGCACTGCTCATGACGCGCGGCTCGCTCACCACCTTCTCCATCGCCAACGACGTGGCCAAGTACTTCGCCATCATCCCGGCGATCTTCGTGAGCACCTACCCACAACTGGCGGCGCTCAACGTGATGCAGCTGACCAGCCCGCAGTCGGCCATCCTGGCCGCCGTGATCTTCAACGCCCTGGTCATCGTGTTTCTGATTCCGCTGGCGCTCAAGGGTGTGCGCTACCGCGCCGTGGGGGCCGCTGCCTTGCTGCGCCGCAACCTGGCCATCTACGGGCTGGGCGGGCTCATCGTGCCCTTCATCGGCATCAAGGCCATCGACCTGCTGCTCTCGGCCATGGGCCTGGTCTGAACACCCAAGGACATTTCTCCATGAACAATATTCTTCGCCCCACTCTGGTCCTGTTCGCCGCGCTCACGCTGGCGACGGGCGTGATCTACCCGATGGTCGTCACCGGCATTGCGCAAGCCGCCTTCCCGCACCAGGCCAATGGCAGCCTGGTAGTGAAAAATGGCGCGGCCGTGGGTTCCGAGCTCATCGGCCAGAACTTCACCGCACCCGGGCATTTCTGGGGCCGGCCCTCGGCCACCGCGCCCATGCCCTACAACGCCAGTGCCTCGGGTGGCTCCAACCAGGGGCCGCTGAACCCGGCGCTCAAGGACGCCGTCAGCGCCCGCATCGCCGCCCTGCGCGAAGCCGACCCCGGCAACACCGCGCCGGTGCCCGTGGACCTGGTCACCGCCTCGGCCAGCGGGCTCGATCCTCACATCAGCCCCGCCGCCGCACGCTACCAGGTGGCACGCGTGGCTACGGCCAAGGGCGTGAGCGCCGACAAGGTGGCGGCCCTCGTGGAATCACAGGTAGAGCTACCATGGCTGGGTTTCGTGGGCGAAGCGCGCATCAACGTGCTGCAGTTGAACCTGGCGCTGGACGCATTGCGCTGAGCCATGGCAGGCAATGATGTGCTCGCTGCGCTGTGCGCAGTGGCCGTGCTGCTGGTCCCGCTGGCGCTGGCCTGGCTGCTGGTGGCACGCCGGCCACGCGGCAGGCGGCCGCCCACAAACACATCCCAGGAACCTTGATGGCCTTGCACAGCGACAGCCGACCCGACCCCGACGAACTCCTGGAAAGTATCCAGCGCGACGCCCAGCAGGCGGCGAGCGGCCGGCTGCGCGTGTACTTTGGCGCCAATGCCGGCGTGGGCAAGACCTACGCCATGCTCAGCGCCGCCCAGCGCGCCCACCGCGCAGGCACCCAGGTGCTCGCCGGTGTGGTGGAAACGCATGGCCGCAGCGAGACAGCCGAGCTGCTCCAAGGCCTGCCGCGCCTGCCACCGCGCGAAGTGCCGTACCGGGACCGCACCCTGCCCGAGTTCGACCTGGATGCCGCGCTGGCAGCAAAGCCTGCGGTGCTGCTGGTGGACGAACTCGCCCACTCCAATGTGGAAGGCTCACGCCACCCCAAGCGCTGGCAGGACGTGCGCGAGCTGCTGGACGCCGGCATCGACGTCTGGACCACGCTCAACGTGCAGCACCTCGAAAGCCTGAACGGCGTGGTGGGCGCCATCACCGGCATCCGCGTGCACGAGACCGTGCCCGACACCGTGCTCGACAGCGCCGACGAGGTGGTGCTGGTGGACGTGACGCCCGACGAGCTGCTGCTGCGCCTGAAGGCCGGCAAGGTCTACCTGGCGCCCCAGGCTGAGCGCGCGGCGCAGAACTTCTTTCGCAAGGGCAACCTGATCGCGCTGCGCGAGATGGCGCTGCGGCGCACGGCCGAGCATGTCGAGGACGATGTGCGCAGCTACCGCATCGAGCAGTCCATCACCCCGGCATGGAACACCGATGGCGCCATCCTCGCCTGCATCGGTCCGCAGGCGGGCGCCGAGCAGACGGTGCGCACGGCCGCGCGGCTGGCGGGCCAGCTCAACGTGCGCTGGCATGCGGCCTATGTGGAAACGCCGCGCCTGCAGCGCCTGGCTGCGGCCGAGCGCGACCGCATCCTGGCCGTGCTGCAGCTCGCAGGCGACCTGGGCGCGCAGACCGCCGTGCTCACCGGGCATGACCTGCCCGCAGCCCTGGTGGCGCATGCCCAGGCGCTCAACTGCGCGACCCTGATCGTGGGCCGCCGCGCCGAAGCGCGCCGCCGCTGGCCGTGGCAGGTGGGCATGACCCAGAAGCTGGCCACCCTGGCGCCGGCCCTGGACGTGATGGAGGTGGGCCACACCCCGAGCACCCGGCGCCTTGCCCAGACCCTGCGCCAGGCAGACGGCGAAGAGCCTGACGCCGGCCTGCAGCCAGGCTGGCGACGCTATGCCTGGGCCGTGGCCGCCAGTGTGATGGCCACGGCACTGGCAGCGCCTTTGCATGGCTATTTCGAGCTGGCCAACATCGTCATGCTGTTCCTCATGGGGGTGGTGCTGGTCGCCGTGCGCCAGGGGCGCGGGCCGGCCGCACTCTCGGCCGTGCTCAACGTGGCGGCGTTCGACCTGTTCTTCGTGCCGCCGCGGTTTTCGTTCGCCGTGAGCGATGTGCAGTATTTCTTCACCTTCGCCGTCATGCTGGCCGTGGGCCTGCTCATCGGGCAGCTCACGGCGGGGCTGCGCTTCCAGGCGCGCATCGCGGCCAGCCGCGAGCAGCGTGCGCAATCGCTGTTTGAGCTCACGCGCGACCTGTCGGCCGCGCTCATGGCCTCGCAGGTGGTGGAGCTGGGCCGCACCGCCACCGAACGCAACTTCGGCGGTCAGGCCGTGGTGCTGCCCACCGATGCACGCGACCAGTTGGTGCTGCCCGACCCCGCGCCCGAAGGCTTCGATGCCTCCGTCGCGGACTGGTGCATGCGCAATGCCCAGCCCGCGGGCCTGGCCACGACCACGCTGGCCGCGCACAGCTGGCACTACGTTCCGCTGCAGGCACCGATGCGCGTGCGCGGCGTGCTGGCGCTCCAACCCGCCCAGCCGCGCTGGCTGCTGATCCCCGAACAGGCCAAGCAGCTCGATACCCTGGCGCGCCAGATCGCGATTGCGCTGGAGCGCGTGCACTACGTGGAGGTGGCGCAGGGCGCCGTGGTGGAGATGGAGTCCGAGCGGCTGCGCAATGCCCTGCTCGCGGCGATATCGCACGACGTGCGCACGCCGTTGACCAGCCTGATCGGCCTGGCCGAGTCGCTGCGCGACGCCATGCCGCCCCTGCCCGCGCACCAGGCCAGCGCCGCCGCCGCCATGGTGGCGCAGTCGCGCGAGCTCAACACCCTGGTCAACAACCTCCTGGAGATGGCACGCCTGCAAAGCGGTGCCGTGCACCTGCGCATGGACTGGCAGTCCACGGAAGAAGTGGTGGGCAGCGCCATCCGTGCCTCCGGCCCGGCCCTCGCAGGGCGCGAGGTGCAGGCACGCATCCCGGCCGACCTGCCCCTGGTGGAGTTCGACGCCGTGCTGATCGAGCGCGTGCTCGTGAACCTGCTGGAGAACGCGGCCAAATACGGTGCCCCACCCATCAGCGTACAGGCCCATGCGCAACCCGAGGCCCTGGTGCTGAGCGTGCGCGACCACGGCCCCGGCCTGCCGCAGGGCATGCAGGGCGATGCCGCCCTGCTGTTCGAGAAGTTCACGCGCGGGCAGGCCGAATCGGCCACGCCGGGCGTGGGCCTGGGCCTGGCCATCTGCAAGGCCATCGTGGATGCCCACCAGGGCCAGATCGAAGCCCGCAATGCCGATGGCGGTGGGGCAGAATTCATGCTGCGCCTGCCCCGCAGGCCTCCTCCACCCCTGAAAGAAGCCCCCGCATGGCCAGCCTAGCCCCCGTTGCCGTCGTGATCGAAGACGAGCCCCAGATCCGCCGCTTCGTGCGCGGTGCGCTCGAAGCCGAGGGCTGGCAGGTGCACGAGGCCGACACCCTGCAGCGCGGCCTGACCGAGGCCGGCACGCGCAAGCCCGACCTGCTGGTGCTGGACCTGGGCCTGCCGGACGGCGACGGCCTCACGCTGATCCGCGACGTCCGCCAGTGGTCCACCGTGGCGGTGATCGTGCTGTCGGCGCGCATCGACGAGGCCGACAAGATCGCCGCGCTGGACGCCGGTGCCGACGACTACCTGACTAAGCCCTTCGGCGTGGGCGAGCTCATGGCGCGCGTGCGCGCCAACCTGCGCCGGCCACGCGCCACGGGGACGTCCGAAGAGGAGGACACCACCTTCAGCTTCGGCGAGGTGGCCGTGGACCGCAAGGCGCGCCTGGTACGGCGTGCCGGGCAGGAGGTACACCTCACGCCCATCGAGTACCGGCTGCTGTCGGTGCTGGTGGCCAACGCCGGGCGCGTGCTCACCCACCGCCAGTTGCTGCGCGAGGTGTGGGGCCCTTCGCACACCGAGCAGAGCCACTACCTGCGCATCTACATGGGCCACCTGCGCCAGAAGCTCGAACCCGACCCGGCCCAGCCGCGCCACCTGCTGACGGAAACTGCGGTGGGTTACCGACTGATGCCATGAACCTCATCCGTGGAAGAGCTTGGCCGGCCAGGTCACCAACCACGGGAACAGCACCATCATGAACATGATGGCGAACTCCGCGATCATGAAGGGCACCACGCCCTTGGTCACGTCGTCCATCGACATCCTGCCCACCCCCGCGACCACGTTGAGCACCGTGCCCACGGGCGGCGTCACGAGGCCGATGGAGTTGTTGATGATGAACATCACGCCGAAGTAGACCGGGTCGATCCCCGCCGCATTCACCACCGGCATCAGCACGGGGGTGAGGATCAGGATGGTGGGCGTCATGTCCATCGCGGTCCCCACCGCCATCACCAGCACCATGATGGCCGCCATCAGCAAAATCTTGTTGTCCATGAAGGGCTGCAGCAGCCCCACCACCTTGGACGGCAGGTCGGCCACGGTGATGAGCCAGGCGCTCACCATGGCGGCCGCGATCAGGAACATCACGATGGCGCTGGTCTTGGCCGCAGCGACGAAGATGCCGTACAGGTCGCGCCAGCTTATCTCGCGGTAGATCACCGCCGAGACGAAGAGCGCGTACACCGCCGCCACCACGGCCGCCTCGGTGGGCGTGAACACCCCCATGCGCAGGCCCACGAGGATGATCACCGGCAGCATCAACGCCCAGAGGGCCTTGCGCAGGGCCGTGAGGATCTCTGCGGCCGACTTGCGCGGCGGCGGCACGATCTTCTCGCGCCGCACCAGGAAGGCCCAGGTCAGCCACAGCGCGGCACCGATCAGGATGCCCGGCACGATGGCCGCCAGGAACAGCTTGGAGATCGACACATTGGCCGCCACCCCGAAGATCACCAGGCCGATGCTCGGCGGGATCACCGGGCCGATGACGCCGGTGGCCGCGATCAGCCCGCCGGCACGCGACTTGTCGTGGCCGGCCTTGACCATCATGGGCAAGAGCAGCGCCGTGAGCGCGGCGGCATCGGCCACGGCCGAGCCCGACAGGGCCGACAGCAGGCAGCCGGCCATGATGGTCACGTAGCCCAGGCCGCCCTTGACGTGGCCCACCAGGGCCAGCGCGAAGTCCACGATGCGGCGCGACAGGCCGCCCACGTTCATGATCTCGCCCGCCAGCATGAAGAAGGGCACGGCCAGCAGCGGAAAGCTGTCGGCCCCGCCGATCAGGTTCTGCGCCAGAATCTGCGCGTCGAACAGGTCCAGGTGCCACATCAGCGCCACGCCGCTGGCCAGCAGCGAGAACGCGATCGGGATGCCCATGGCCATGGCCAGCAGCAGCGATCCGACAAAGACGAAGATGGTCATCGCGCGCCCTCCTTGCCGCGCGGCGCATCGGTCCCCGCAGAGCCCAGGATCTGCTGCAGCTGCACGGCTTCTTCGGACTCCTGCACCATGACCAGGTCCTCGTCGGCGATCTGGCCGCTGAGCAACCTGTACAGGTCGATGGCGAGGATCAGCGCCGCGCACACCGCGAACACCAGGCCCGCGCTGTAGACGATCGCCATGGACGCGCCCGTGGTCGGAGCCGTCACGTCCCAGTTGATGCGCGCCTGCGCCAGGCTGCCCTGGAACAGCAGCCAGACGATGTAGAGCATCACCATGCGGCCCAGCGCCAGGCAGATCTTCTTGCCCAGCGCGGGCAGGCGCTGCACCACCATGTCCACCCCCAGGTGGCCATGCTCGCGCAGTGCGACGATGGCCCCGAGGAAGGTCATCCAGATGAAAAGCCAGCGCGACACTTCTTCCGACACGGTGATGCCGGAGTTGAAGCCATAGCGCAGCACCACGTTGCCGAACACCAGCACCACCATCAGCGCCAGCATGGCGGCAATCACCGCCTCCAGCACGCGGCAGGCGCGGTCCATCCATCGATTCATGTTGTATTTCCTGTGATGGCGGAACGGGACTCAGGCCGTCTGGGCGGCTTCGCGCAGGCTTTCCACCAGCGAGCGCAGCGCTGCCAGGTAGGAATGCGGGCCAAAGCCCTGCACCGTGGCCTTGACCGCTGGCGAGATGATCGAATGCGCGCGCCAGGCCTCGCGCGCGGCGATGTTGGACATGTGCACCTCGATCACCGGGAAGGGCATGGCCTTGATCGCGTCGTGCAGCGGCACACCATGCTGTGTGAGGCCCGCAGGGTTCACGAGCGCGCCCTGCGCCGCGTCGATGTGCTCGTGCAGGAAGTCGATCAACGCGCCTTCGTGGTTGGACTGCAGGATGTCGAGTTCCACGCCGAGCTCGGTTGCGAGCGTCTGCAGGCGCTCGTTGATCTGCGCCAGCGTGGTGGTGCCGTAGATGTGGGGTTCGCGGCGCCCGAACAGGTTCAGGTTGGGGCCGTGGAGGACGAGGATTTTCATGGGTGTTCGCGCCGAATGTCTTACTTGCGGATGCGGGCCAGTTCGTCGTTGTAGAGCTTCACGATGGCCGGGTCGTAGGTGGCCGCGAACTTCTCGATCACCGGCTTGGCGATCTGCTGCATGCGCGCCAGTTCGGCGGGTGCGATCTCGTTGTAGGCCATGCCCTTGGCCTGCAGGTCGCCCACCGACTTCTGGGCCGCGGCGCGGCTCACCTGGCGCTGGTAGCCGCGCGCCTCGTTGGCGGCGTCGTTCATCATCTTCTGTTCGGCGGGCGTGAGCTGGTCCCAGAACTTCTTGCTCACCAGCACGATGTTGGCGGCATAGACGTGGTTGGTGGCGCTCACGTACTTCTGCACCTCGAACATCTTGTTCGACAGGATCACCGCATAGGGGTTCTCCTGGCCATCGACCGCCTTGGCTTCCAGCGCGCCATAGAGCTCGGCAAACGGCATGGGCACGGGGTTGGCCTTGAAGGCCTTGAAGGTCTCCAGGAACACGGGGTTGGGGATCACGCGCAATTTGAGGCCGTCGAAGTCATCTGCCTTGGTGATGGCACGCTTGCTGTTGGTCACGTTGCGAAAGCCCAGGTCCCAGTAACCCAGGGCGACCAGGCCCTTTTCGGGCAGCTTGGCGATCAGCGCCTGGCCCAGTGGGCCGTCGAGCAGCGCATCGGCCTGGGCGAAGCTGGCCACGGCGAACGGAAAGTCCACCAGCCCGAATTCCTTGACGATGCCGGCCAGCGAGGTGGTGGCCGGTGCCGACATCTGCTGCACGCCGCCCTGCAGGGCCGACTGCTGCTGCATCTCGTTGCCCAGTTGCGAAGCCGGGAACTCCATGACCTTCATCTTGCCGCCGCTCTTGGCGGCCAGCAGCTCGCCAAAGCGCTTGACGCCAAAGCTCACGGGATGGTCGGCGTTGTTCAGGTGGCCGAAGCGGATCACGCGCTCCTGCTGAGCGGCGGCGGGCAGCGCCATCAACAGGGACAGGCCGGCGGCCGCCAGGATGCAAGCAGTTTTTTTCACGGGACATCTCCATCAAAAGTCGAACCAGGGACATGCAGCCGGAAGACCGGTTGCGCCATGGGGATTGATGGTAGTTAAAAAGTGGAAACACTTTCCATAGTAGAAACCCTTTAACAATTTTTGGTACATTGACGACAGTACAAAGACGATCACCGAAAGAGACCCGCCATGAGCAGCATCCTCGAGCGCAGTTTCAAAGTCCTGGAGCACCTGGCCCCGCACCCCGAGGGCAAGGCCCTGTCGAGCCTGGCCTCGGAGCTCGACATGCCGCTGAGCGCCACCCACCGCCTGCTGGCCGAGCTGGTGCGCTGTGGCTATGTGCGCCAGGACCACAGCCAGGGCAACTACATGCTGACCATCAAGCTGGTGTCGCTGGGCCTGGGCTTTCTGAGCGCCACGGGCGTGGTGGACATCGCCCAGCCGCTGCTGGACCGGCTGGCCGCCGAATCCGGGGAGCTGGTGCGCCTGGCGGTGGTCGATGGGGACGAACTGACCTTCGTGGCCAAGGCGCAGGGGGCCATGCGCGGCCTGCGCTACGACCCGGACATGGGCCTGTCGGTCAACCTCTCATGCAGCTCGGCCGGCCATGCCTGGCTGTCCACCATGAGCGACGAGGAGGCGCTGGCCCTGGTTGCGCGCCAGGGCTTTGGCCAGCCCGAGGACTATGGCCCGAACGCGCCCACCACGGTGAAGGCGCTGCTGGCCTACCTGCGCACGGCGCGCCAGCAGGGTTTCAGCACCATCGTGGAGGTGTTCGCGCCGGCCATGACGGCCATGGCCGCGCCCATCCGCCGGGGCAACGGCACGGTGATCGGGGTGGTGACGATTGCCGGCCCGCTGGTGCGCCTGACGCCTGAGCGCATGCAGGCCCTGGGCCCGGCCCTCTTGAACACCACGCACGAGCTGGCCATGGCGAGCGGCGGGTCGGCTCTGTTGAAGAAACGGGGTTAGTGGCGCGGCGCGAACAAAGCCAGCGTGTCGTGGGCAAACGCGCCCTCGATCTCCAGCATGCGCATCTTGGTGGCGGCACCCCCGCCAGCCGAGAAGCCGCCGGTCTTGCCGCCTGCGGCGAGGATGCGGTGGCAGGGCACCACCGGCGCAAACGGGTTGTGGCCCAGCGCCTGGCCCACGGCGCGTGCGGCGCCGGGTTCGCCGAGCGCGGCGGCCATTTCGCCATAGGTCATGGTCTTGCCGGGCGGTATGCGCCGGGCCAGTTCGTACACGCGCGCATTGAAGGGCGGTACGCCCTCGGTGGCCAAGGGCACGTCGAGCAGATCGTCGTGCGCGCCTGCGAGCAAAGCCACCACGCGGGCCGCCCAGGTGGCCACTTCGGGTGGCATGGCCGACTCGGGCGCGCCCGGAAAGCGCCGCTGCATGCGCGCACGGGTGTGCGCCTCGCCCGCGTCCTCGGGCAGTTGCACACCGACCAGCAGGGGGCCATTCCAGGCCAGGCCGCAGTGCCCCACCGCCGTGGCAAACAGCGCGAAGCCCTGGGCCACTGCAGGCCCGCGTTTTTCAGTCTGCACGCAAGGCGGCCTTGAGTTGCTCGCCGATCTCGGGCTTGCCCGCGAAGGGATCGGTGGGGTTGCGCCCCAGCATGATGTCTTCCATGCGCGTCTGCACCGAGGCAATCGCCTTGGGGTGGCTGTAGATGTAGAACTGGCCGGCCGCAGCCGCGTCGAACACCTTTTGCGCCACTTCGGCCGCCGTCACCTTGCCGCTGCCCACGGCCTTGTCGCTCATGGCCTGGCCAATGAGCTGGCTGCGGGTGGGCTTGCCGGCCGGCAGTTCGCCGGGGCGGTTGCGGTGGCTCTGGGCGATGCCGGTGGGCACGAAGAAGGGGCACAGCACGCTGGCGCTGACCTGGTCGGTCACCAGGGCCAGGTCCTGGTACAGGGTTTCGGACAGGCTCACCACCGCGTGCTTGCTCACGTTGTAGATGCCCATATTGGGCGCATCGAGCAGGCCGGCCATGCTGGCCGTGTTGACGATGTGGCCGCGCCAGGCCGGGTCTTTCTTGGCGGCGGCGAGCATCATGGGGGTGAACAGGCGCACACCGTGCACCACACCCCAGAGGTTCACGCCCAGCACCCATTCCCAGTCCTTCAGGGAGTTCTCCCACACCAGACCGCCCGCGCCCACGCCGGCGTTGTTGAAAACCAGGTGCGGCGCGCCGAAGCGCTGCTCCACATCCACCGCCAGTTGCTCCATCTGCGCGGCGTCGGACACGTCCACCTTGCGCGCCAGCACCTGGGCTCCAGCATCTTGCGCCTCGGCAGAGGCTGCGTCGAGGGCGTCCTGCTGCACGTCCACCAGCACCAAATTCATGCCCAGGCGCGCGCCGATGCGCGCGCATTCGAGGCCGAAGCCCGAGCCCGCGCCGGTGAGAACGGCCGTCTTGCCTTTGAAGTCGTCGATCATGTGGGTTTCTCGGCCTTTCGCAATGTGTAGCCAATCCGGGGGAAGTGCACGTGCAGCGTGCCGGCACGCGGGTCGGTGCGGCGCAGGGTGTAGCGGGTGCGGGTGGCGGCGATCAGCTCGCCCTCCGTGGGTTCGGTGCCGAAGCTCTCGGCGGCAATCGTCACCAGGTTGCCCAGGGCAATGCCGTGGTCGTCCTGGAACAGGTCGTCGGCCAGCGGCAGTGGGTGCAGCCCCGCAGCCACGGTGATGGCGTCTTCGGAGTTCAGCTTTTCCATGCGGCCGTGGCCCAGCGCCGCCACGCGGTCCATCCATTCGAGCACGGCGGGCGTGGCGCTGAAGATGTCAGCCATCACCGGCACGCACTGGCGCGTGAACCACAGCGGGTGGTAGGCGGCAAAGTCGGCCAGGCAAGGCTCGGCGCCGAACAGAAAGTCATGCTCTTCGGCCATGTGCGCGATGCGGCGCAGGTACGAGCGGTAGGCCCCCGTGGCATCGGCCGGTCGCAGGCGCTGCATGCCGGCGCTCATCTCGCGGCGGTCCTCGCCAAAGGCCTGCGCTGCGGCAGGGGGCAGGTTGGCGAACATGGCCGACGCGCCCTTGGGCTGCAGGTTGTAGGCCATGGCGGCCCAGAACAGCGTGGTGTCGGCCCACTGCGCGAACACGCGCGCCACGCCCTTGAGGTGCGGCGGGTAGAGCACCGGCTCGGGCTGCACATGCTCGAGCACGTCGCAGATCAGGGCCGAGTCGCAGTAGATGTCGGCGCCGATCTGCAGGAACGGCGTCTTGCGGTAGCCGCCCGTGAGGGCCACCACGTCGGGCTTGGGCGCGATGCTGGGAATGATCACGGACTTCCAGGCCAGCTGCTTGTAGCCCAGAGCCAGACGGATCTTTTCCGAGAAGGGGGACGATGGGTAATGGTGCAGGATAAGGGGCGTGGTCATCGGGGGTTCTCCAGCAATGCAAGGGTTGTTTGGTGAGGGTCAGGCGGGCAGCGCGCGGTCGAGCAATGCATCGAAATCCACGCCCGCGCCCAGCGTGCCGAAGCTGTAGCCCCAGTCGCCGCCCAGGCGCGATGCGCAGAAGGCGCCGAACACGCTGGCCGGGGCGCTCTTGTACAGCAATGCGGCCTGCACGGCCAGGGCCACATCCTGCGCCAGACGCCGGGCCTCGACCTCGGTGGTCATGGCATCCACGCGCAGCGGCAGCGCGCTGGCCATGCGGTCCAGCGCCGGATGGGCGCCGCGTGCGGGGGCCAGTTCGTCGGCCAGGGCGGCGGCCGTATCAGCGCGGCGCACGGCGCGCAGCAGGTCCAGCGCCATGATGTTGCCCGCGCCTTCCCAGATGGAGTTGAGCGGCATCTCGCGGTAGATGCGGGCCATGGTGCCTTCGCCGCCCTCCTCCACGTAGCCATTGCCGCCCAGGCATTCCATGGCCTCCTGCGCAAAGGCGCTGCCGCGCTTGCAGACCCAGAACTTGGCCACGGGCGTGAGCAGGCGCGCCATCACGGCCTCGTGCGGGTCGGAGTCTTTCTTGTCGAAGGCACTTGCCAGGCGGATGGACAGGGCCGTGGCGGCCTCGCTCTCCAGCGCCAGGTCAGCCAGCACATTGCGCATCAGCGGCTGCTCGATCAGCTTCTTGCCAAACGCCATGCGCTGGCGCGTGTGGTGCAGCGCCAGCGACAGCGCCTGGCGCATGAGGCCGCTGGTGCCCAGCGCGCAGTCCAGGCGCGTCATGGTGCCCATCTCGAGGATCTGGGCCACGCCGCGCCCTTCTTCGCCCACGCGCCAGGCCGTGGCGTCGATGAACTCCACTTCGGAGCTGGCATTGGCATGGTTTCCGAGCTTGTCCTTGAGCCGCTGGATACGGATGGCGTTGAGCGTGCCCTCTGCGCCATCGCCAGGAAGCACCCGGGGCAGGAAAAAGCAGGTGAGCCCGCCCGGCGCCTGCGCCAGCACCAGGAAGGCGTCGCACATGGGGGCCGAGAAGAACCACTTGTGGCCCGTGAGCCGGTAGCGCGCACCCCAGGCGTCGCTGCCGTCGGCCACGGCCTGCGTGGTGTTAGCGCGCACGTCGGAGCCGCCCTGCTTCTCGGTCATGCCCATGCCCATGGTGAGCGCGGACTTCTGCGAGAACAGCGCCAGGCGAGGGTCATACCGGGTGCTGGCCAGGCCGGCATTCCAGTCGGCCCACACGGCAGGGTTGCCGCGCAGCGCCGGGGTGACGGCATAGCTCATCGAGACGGGGCACAGCACCGAGGGCTCGGTCTCGGTGAAGAGCATGAAGCCCGCCGCGCGCTCCACGTGTGCATGCGCGGCACCCGCATCCGTGCGCGACCAGGGCGTGGCGTGCAGGCCGTGGCGCAGCGCCGCGCCGATCAGCGCGTGGTAGCTGGGGTGGAACTCCACCGTATCGGTGCGGCGGCCCACGCGGTCGTGCGTGTGCAGTTCGGGCTTGTGGGTGTTGGCCAGGCGCGCGTGCTCCTGCATCGTGGCCGAGCCCATATCGGCGCCCAGGGCCGTGAGCGCGCTGCGGTCCAGGGCGGGTGCATGCAGTTGCACGGCATCCTGCAGGGGCCGGTTGGTAGTGAACAGGTTCACATCGGCCAGGGGCGCACTCTGGTTGAAGACGGTGTGCGTGGCCGAAACGGGTGCGGACAGGGGGGTCATGCGGGACTCCACAGCATTTCGATATGGGGGATGTCGTCCTCAAGGTACTCGTCTGACACCGCCACGAAACCCAGGCTGCCATAAAAACGCTGCAGGTGCGCCTGGGCACTGATGCGCACACTGCGGCCGGGCCAGGCCTGCGCACAGCGGGCCAGGCCCTCCTGCATCAACAGCCGCCCGGTACCGTCGCCACGGGCTTCCTTCGCGGTCACCACACGGCCGATGGAAGGCTCGGGGTAGTTCACGCCCGGGTCCACCACGCGCAGGCAGGCATGCAGTGCACCGGCACCATCGTAGCCCAGCAGGTGCCAGGATTGCTTGTCGGCCCCGTCCGGGTCCTGGTAGGGGCCCTGCTCCAGGATGAAGACCTTGCAGCGCAGGGCCAGCGCGTCGTGCAGCGCATGCACGCCGAGGTCATCGAAGCGGGCCCAGGTCCAGTGCAGGTTCAACGCCATAGGTGCACATTCCTCATGTCAACTACCCATACCACTTGCACCACCCGCAGCCCATGAAACAGGCGCGCCGAAGCCAGCGCCCCCGCGCAAGGGCCGCCCCGCCGCGCTGGGGGCGTCCCCCTCCCGCATTGCGCAGCAATGCGAGAGAGGGGGAAGGCGCGAAGCGACTCAGGGGGTGCTTCATTTCAGATCAGTTTGACCAGTTGCTTGCCGAAGTTCTTGCCCTTGAGCAGGCCCAGGAAGGCTTCGGGGGCGGCGGCAATGCCTTGCGCCACCGTCTCGCGCGGGCGCAGCTTGCCGGTGCCCACCAGCGTGCCCAACTCCTTCAAGGCATCGGGCCAGACTTCCATGTGCTCGCTGACGATGAAGCCTTCGATCTTCATGCGGTTGATCAGCATCAGCGCCGGGTTGGCCATGGGCAGGGGCTGGCCATCGTAGCCGGCGATCATGCCGCACAGGGCCACGCGGCTGAAGGCGTTCATGCGCAGCATCACGGCGTCCATGATCCAGCCGCCCACGTTCTCGAAGTAGCCGTCGATGCCCTTGGGGCAGGCTTCCTTCAGGGCCTTGGACAGTGCCTTCACGTCGCTGTGTTCCTTGTAGTCGATGCAGGCATCGAAGCCCAGCTCCTCGACCGCATAGCGGCACTTCTCGGCCCCGCCCGCAATGCCCACGGCACGGCAGCCACGGGCCTTGGCCAGTGCGGCGAAGGCGCTGCCCACGGCGCCGGTGGCGGCGCTCACCACCACGGTGTCACCTTCCTTGGGCGCGATGATTTTCACCAGGCCATACCAGGCCGTCACGCCGGGCATGCCCACGGCGCCCAGGTAGTGCGACAGGGGTACATGCGTGGTGTCCACCTTGCGCAGGGCACCGGGCGTGTTGGCGTCGACCACGCTGTACTCCTGCCAGCCGCCCATGCCCACGACCTTGTCGCCCACGGCGTACTTGGGGTTCAGGCTCTCGGCCACCTCGCCCACGGTGCCGCCGATCATGACCTCGCCCAGGCCTTGCGATGCCGCGTAGCTCTTGCTCTCGTTCATGCGGCCGCGCATGTAGGGGTCCAGGCTCAGGAAATGGTGGCGCACCAGCACCTGGCCGTCCTGCAGCGCGGGCGTGTCGGTGGCCACGAGCTTGAAGTTGCCGGCCACGGCCTCGCCCTGCGGGCGGTTGTCGAGCACGATCTGTTGGTTGCGGGCCATGGGGAACTCCTTGAAAAATGGATGGGCGTTGAAGGCTTGGGCCTTCGCAGGAAAAGTAGCAGCGTTCAGTCGCTGGAGATGGTCTTCAGCGACTGCCCGGTGGCAGGGTCCACCGCAGGGCGGCGCACGTATTTGAAAGTGCCGGTGGCATGGCTGCACAACCGGCCCTGGGCGTCATAGACCGACGCTTCGGTGAAAGCCAGCGACGCCGTGCGGTGCAGCAGGCGCCCCTTGGCCACCAGCGGGCCGCGCGCGGCCTGCATGAAGCTGGTCTTCATCTCGATGGTGACCACGCCGTGGTCCGGCGTCTCGCTGCGCGCTGCCGTGGCCATGGTCACGTCGAGCAAGGTCATGGTGGCGCCGCCGTGCGTGACCTCGAAGGAATTGAGGTGCTCGGGCGCCGCCTCGTAGTGCAGCTCCGACTCGCCCTGCTGCATGCGGTGCAGCGTGAAGCCCAGGTGGCTGACGAAAGGAATGGGAACACCGAAATTCAGCACAGGCAACTCCAGAATACAAAGGGGAAAACTGCAAGCATAGCCCCGCTGGAGCCGCTCCGCAGCCGGCCCGCGCACCGCCGGCGCGCAGGCGCGGGCCTCAGCCTCCCGTGACGATGCTCACGCCGCCATCCACCGCCAGCCATTGGCCGGTGATGTGCTTGCCGGCGTCCGAGGCATACAGCGCGCACAGCCCCTTGAGGTCTTCGTCATCGCCCAGGCGGCCCAGCGGGGCGTGGGCGGCCAGGGCTTCCTCGCCCATCGCCTTGAGCGTGCCCACCGTCATCTTGCTCGGGAAAAAACCCGGGCAGATGGCGTTGACGCGGATGTTGTACTGGCCCCATTCGGCCGCCAGCGCACGCGTGAAGTTGATCACCGCACCCTTGGAGGTGTTGTAAGCAATGGTGTTCATGCCCTTGGGGTTGCCGCCCAGGCCGGCGATGGACGCCACGTTGATGATGCTGCCGCTGCGCCGGCCGATCATGCTGTGCTTGGCAATGTGCTGCGACAGGATGAAGTAGCCCCGCACGTTGAGGTTCATGACCTTGTCCCAGGCTTCCACGGGGTGGTCTTCGGCCGGTGCGCCCCAGGCGGCGCCAGCGTTGTTGAGCAGAATGTCCACATGGCCCAGGCGCGCCAGAGTCTCATCGCCCAGGCGGCGGATATCGGCCTCGTTGGAGCAGTCGGCGGCGATCCACTGCGCATCGATGCCAGCGGCCTTCAATTCAGCAGCGGCCTCTTCCAGGTCGGACGCCTTGCGCGAACTCAGCAGCACCTTGGCGCCGGCCTCGCCCAGCGCCTGCGCCAGCTGCAGGCCCAGGCCGCGCGAGCCGCCGGTCACCAGGGCGGTCTTGCCGGTCAGGTCGAACAGTTGTTGGATGGTGCGGGTGGTCATGTTGTCTCCTTGGATGGTCGTTGGTGGGCTGAGCATGGCGTGGTCGCCATGCACATGTGAAATGGCGGTTGCGCAGTCATTGTGCGGCGCAACCAAAGAGGGCCGTGTCGCCTGCGCGATTGGCGCCCTGCAATTCTCAGGCGCCGGGCTGCATGCGCGAGCGCACGCCGATCAAAACCACGCCCACGGCCGCCAGCACACCGCCGGTGAGCCCCAGGGCCCAGCCCAGCGGCTCGTCCGCCGGGGCCGTGGCAATGCCCAGCACCAGCGTGAGCAGGCCGCCGTAGATCAGCGCCCAGATGAGCTGGTGCATGCGCTGCAGGGTGTGCGGTGCGGTCATCAAAATGCGTCCTCAGGGAACACCGCGCAGGTCGCGTCGCGCGTGCTGACGACCTGCAGCCAGGCGCCGATCTTGGGCAGTTCGTAGTGGAAGAAAAAGCGCATGGCGCCCATTCTGCCCACACCCGCGGATTGCTCCAGCGCAGGGTCGGCCTGCAGCGTGGCCAGGGCCACGTCCAGCCACACCCAGGCCAGCACCATGTGGCCAAAGGCCTGCATGTAGGGCACGGCATTGGCAAGCGCATCGGCCGGTTGGCCTGTGGACCAGGCAGCCTTGGTGGCGGCACCCACCTGCTGCAGCGCACTGCCCAGGGCATTGGCGTGCGCAGCCATGGCAGGCACCTGGATGGCGCGCTCGATGGTGCCGTTGATGCGCGCGGCCAGCAACTGCAGGCCCCGGCCGTTTTCCATCAGCACCTTGCGGCCCAGCAGGTCCATGGCCTGGATGCCGTGCGTGCCTTCGTGGATCATGTTCAGGCGGTTGTCGCGCCAGTACTGCTCCACCGGGAAGTCGCGCGTGTAGCCGTAGCCGCCGTGGATCTGGATGGCCAGGCTGTTGGCCTCCAGGCACCACTCGCTGGGCCAGCTCTTGGCGATGGGAGTGAGCACTTCCAGCAGCAGGCGGGCCTCGTCGGCGGCCGCTGAATCGCCGGTGGCCTGCTCGTCCACCAGGCGCGCGCAGAACAGGTTGAGCGCGAGCGCGCCCTCGCCGTACGACTTTTGCGCCAGCAGCATGCGCTTGACGTCAGCGTGCTCGATGATGCGCACCTGGGGCTGTGCCACGTCCTTGACCACGGCGGCAGCCGCAGCGTCCTTGTCCTTGGGGCCCTGCACCGGGCGGCCCTGGGGCCGGTTCTTGGCGTAGTCGAGGCTGGCGTAGTAGCCGGCCAGGCCGAGCATGGTGGCCGCCATGCCGATGCCGATGCGCGCCTCGTTCATCATGTGGAACATGCAGTGCAGGCCCTTGCCGGCCTGGCCCACGAGGTAGCCCACGGCGCCCGCCTGGCCATCGACCGGGTACTTGCCCTCGCCGAAGTTGAGCAGCGTGTTGGTGGTGCCGCGCCAGCCGAGCTTGTGGTTCAGGCCCGCCAGCGCCACGTCGTTGCGCACGCCGGTCAGTTGGCCATCGGTGTCCACCATCTTCTTGGGCACGATGAACAGCGAGATGCCCTTGGTGCCGGGCACCAGCTTGCCGTCGGGGCCGGGGATCTTGGCCAGCACCAGGTGGATGATATTCTCGGTGAGCTCATGCTCGCCGGCCGAGATCCACATCTTGTTGCCCTTGAGGCGATAGCGCGGGCCCAGCGGGTCGCTCTCGAAGCCATCGCCATCGGGCACGGCGCGCGTGGCCACATCGCTCAGGCTGGAGCCGGCCTGCGGCTCCGACAGGCACATGGTGCCCGAGAAGCGGCCCGAGAATTCATTGAGCGCGAACACCGTCTTCTGCGCCTCGGTGCCATGCACCATCAAGAGGTTGGCGTTGCCCACCGTGAGCAGGCCCGAGCCCATGCTGATCGATGCCACGGCAAAGAAGCTGTTGGCCGCCGCCTCCACCGTGTAGGGCAGCTGCATGCCGCCGATGTCGTAATCCTGTGCGGCGCTGAGCATGCCCGAAGCCGCATAGGCCCGGTTTGCGTCATGCGTGCACTGGGGCAGCGTGACCTTCTCGCCGTCGAAGTGCGGCTCCTGTGTGTCCACCGTGCGGTTGAAGGGCGCGTACTTCTCGCGCGCGATGCGCTCGCAGGTGTCGAGCACCGCGTCGAAGGTGTCGCGCGAATGGTCGGCAAAGCGCTCGCGCTCGGGCAGGGTCTGCGCGTGCAGCCACTGGTAGAGAAGGAATTCGACGGTGGGGCGAAGGCTCATGTGTGAAAACCCTGGAGAAAACGCGCGCAGGGCGCAGGAATGAACCACCGGGCCGCACCGCCGCCGCACGGGGCGGCGGTCGCATACCTGGCGGCTGCTACTTCTTGTTGGTCAGCACGACTTCGGCAAAGCACCAATAGTCCATGTCGTCGTCGGGTTTGGGCTGGCAGTTGTTCTCGCCCAGTTGCAGGCGCCGTGCAGTGGCAGGCAGGCCGGGGAACTCGATCTTCAAGGTCTTGCGCGCACCCGGCTTGATGGTGTCCATGCCCTGGTCGCAGGCCTTGAGGCCCGTGGAGCCCAACTGCTTGACGACCTTGCCGGTATCGAGGTCCTTGATCGAGAAGGACTCGGGCCGCGCGCTGGCATGGGCACAGGCCTCGATGGTTTCCTTGCTGGTGTTGCGCAGCAGGATGGTCGCGGTGACGCGGTCGGCCGCGATGGTGATTTCCTGCAGGATGGTGTCCCGGTCTTCCGGCAAGGCTTGGTTGAGCTTGTAGCTCTGTGCGTGGGCAGTGCCCGCAACGCCCAGGGTCGAGGCGACCAGGACGGCCAGTGCTGAGCAAACCTTCGTGAACATAGGTGGATCTCTCTTGATGGATGGTGATTGTTGTAGACCCGGGACGGGGCACGGCACTTGCCGCGCCTCGTCTGCAGGCCGGCCGCCGAAGCAGCCGGCCCGCATTGTCCCAAAGCTCCCTGTGAGCAAACGTAAGCACCACAACGCTTACGCCCCCACACACATCACCGGCGCATCAGAGCACTTCGAAGATGCCCGCAGCACCCATGCCGCCGCCGATGCACATGGTCACCGCCACGCGCTTGGCGCCGCGGCGCTTGCCTTCGATCAGGGCGTGGCCCGTCAGGCGCTGGCCCGACACGCCGTAGGGGTGGCCCACGGCGATGGCACCGCCGTTGACGTTCAGGCGGTCGGCCGGAATCCCGAGCTTGTCGCGGCAGTACAGCACCTGCACGGCGAAGGCTTCGTTCAGCTCCCACAGGTCGATGTCGTTGACCGTGAGGCCCAGCTTCTTGAGCACCTTGGGCACGGCGAACACCGGGCCGATGCCCATTTCGTCGGGCTCGCAGCCGGCCACGGCAAAGCCGAGGAAACGGCCCAGGGGTTTGAGGCCCTTCTTGCTGGCGTACTCTTCGCTCACCACCACGCAGGCACCGGCACCGTCGGAGAACTGGCTGGCGTTGCCGGCCGTGATCAGGCCGCCGGGCAGTGCCGAGCGCAGGCCGCTGATGGACTCGACCGTCGTGCCTTCGCGCGTGCCTTCATCCTTGCTCAGGGTGACCTGCCTGGTGATCAGGCCCAGGTTCTTGTCGGCCACGCCGGCCGTCACGGTGATGGGGGCGATCTCGGCATCGAACAGGCCGGCGGCCTGGGCTGCGCAGGCCTTTTGCTGGCTGGCGGCGCCATACTCGTCCATGGCTTCACGGCTGATGTTGTAGCGCTTGGCCACCTGCTCGGCGGTCTGCAGCATGCTCCAGTAGATCTCGGGCTTGACCTTGTCCAGGGCCAGGTCGCGCAGCATGTGGATGTTCATTTCCTGCTGCACGCAGGAGATGCTTTCCACACCGCCGGCAACATACACGTCGGCTTCGCCGGCGATGATGCGCTGTGCCGCCAGGGCGATGGTCTGCAGGCCCGAAGAGCAGAAACGGTTGACCGTGACGCCCGATGCCGTGACCGGCAGGCCGGCGGCCAGCGCGATCTGGCGTGCGATGTTGGCGCCGGTGGCGCCTTCGGGGTTGGCACAGCCCATGATGACGTCTTCGACGTCGGCGCCGTCGATGCCGGCGCGCTCGATGGCGTGCTTGACGGCATGGCCGCCCAGCGTGGCGCCATGGGTCATGTTGAGGGCACCCTTCCAGCTCTTGGCGAGCGGGGTACGGGCGGTGGAAACGATCACTGCGGAGGTCATGGGGAAAATCCTTTCAGGGGTGGAACGCACCGATGGCCGCCAAGGGCGTGCGCATCCGGTGCGGCTTCACTGCATCAATCAGTAGTTCGCTCAGGCGAACGCCTTGCCTTCGGCGGCCAGCTTGGCCAGCAGCGGCGCGGGCTTCCAGAACTCCGCATCATCGTTGGGGTTCTTGGCAAAGCGGTCCATGGCCTGCACCACGTTGAACAGGCCCACTTCGCTGGCGTAGTGCATGGGGCCGCCGCGGTAGATGGGGAAGCCATAGCCCGTGAGGTAGACCATGTCGATGTCGCCGGACTTGCTGGCGATGCCGTCTTCCAGGATGTGTGCGCCTTCGTTGACCAGTGCGAACACCAGGCGCTGCACGATTTCCTCGTCGGAGATCTTGCGCGGCGTGATGCCCAACTCCTTGCGGTGGTCTTCGATCATCTTGTTGACCAGCTCGCTCGGAATCGCATCTCGCTTGCCGGCCTGGTAGTCGTACCAGCCTGCGCCGGTCTTCTGGCCGAAGCGGCCCAGCTCGCACAGCTTGTCGGCGGTGCGGCTGTACTTCATGTCGGCGCGCTCGACGGAGCGGCGCTTGCGGATCGCCCAGCCGATGTCGTTGCCGGCCAGGTCACCCATGCGGAACGGGCCCATGGCAAAGCCGAACTTCTCGACGGCCTTGTCCACCTGCTGGGGCGTGCAGCCCTCGTCCAGCAGGAAGCCGGCCTGGCGGCTGTACTGCTCGATCATGCGGTTGCCGATGAAGCCGTCGCACACGCCCGAGACCACCGAAGTCTTCTTGATCTTCTTGCCGATGGCCATCACGGTGGCCAGCACGTCCTTGGACGTCTTGGCACCGCGCACCACTTCCAGCAGCTTCATCACGTTGGCGGGGCTGAAGAAGTGCATGCCCACCACGTCTTCTGGGCGCTTGGTGAAGGCAGCGATCTTGTCCACATCCAGCGTGGAGGTGTTGGAGGCCAGGATGGCGCCGGGCTTCATCACGGCGTCGAGCTGCTTGAACACGGTTTCCTTGACGCCCAGCTCCTCGAACACGGCCTCGATGACGAGGTCGGCGTCCTTGAGGTCGGCGTAGTCGAGCGTGGTCGTCAACAGGGCCATGCGCTGCGCGTACTTGTCTTCCTTGAGCTTGCCCTTCTTGACCTGCGCTTCGTAGTTCTTCTTGATCGTGGCCACGCCGCGGTCCAGGGCTTCCTGCTTGGTCTCCAGGATCTTGACGGGGATGCCCGCGTTCAGGAAGTTCATGGAGATGCCGCCGC
The DNA here is from genome assembly GCF_964253305.1 of Acidovorax sp. LjRoot66. Lineage (NCBI taxonomy): Bacteria > Pseudomonadati > Pseudomonadota > Betaproteobacteria > Burkholderiales > Comamonadaceae > Acidovorax > Acidovorax sp. LjRoot66. Next base: position 2,633,577 of record NZ_CAXUQU020000001.1, on the reverse strand, counting down.
CCATGGTGCCGGCGCCGATCACGGCCACGGACTTGATCTCGCGCTTCGGGGTGTCGGAGGGCACGTCGGGGATCTTGGAGGCAGCGCGCTCGGCCATGAACAGGTGGCGCAGGGCGCGCGACTCGGGCGTCCACATCAGGTTGATGAAGACCTCGCGCTCGAACAGCATGCCGTCGGCGAACTTGCGCTTGGTGGCGGCTTCGACCGCGTCCACGCACTTGGCGGGCGCGGGGTAGTTCTTGGCCATGCCCTTGACCATGTTGCGCGCGAACTGGAAGTACGCATCACCTTCGGGGTGCTTGCAGGGCAGGTTGCGCACCAGCGGCAGCGGACGCACGTCGGCCACGCTCTGGGCAAAGGCCAGGGCTTCGGCGGCCAGCGCCTCGGCGGATGCGGCCATCTTGTCGAACAGCTTCTGGCCGGGCACAGCGGCGATCAGCTCGCTCTTGACGGGCTCGCCGCTGACGATCAGGTTCAGGGCGGCTTCCACGCCCAGCACGCGCGGCAGGCGCTGCGTGCCGCCGGCGCCGGGGATCAGGCCCAGCTTGACTTCGGGCAGCGCAAGACTGCAGCCAGGCGCGGCGATGCGGTAGTGGCAACCCAGGGCCAGCTCCAGGCCACCGCCCATGGCAACCGTGTGCACGGCGGCCACGACGGGCTTGGACGAATTCTCGATGGCGGCGATCACCGACAGCAGATTGGGTTCCTGCAGGGACTTGTCGGTGCCGAACTCCTTGATGTCTGCGCCGCCGGAAAACGCACCGCCAGCGCCGGTGACGACGATGGACGTGACCGCTGCATCGGCATTGGCGCGGCCGAGGCCATCCACGATGCCTTGGCGGGTTGCCAAGCCCAGTCCGTTGACGGGGGGGTTGGCCAGGGTGATCACGGCAACGGAGCCGTGGACTTTGTATTCAGCGGTCATGCTGTTGTTCCTTGGAGAGTGAAAAAGAACGATCGTGCGTTTTTATTGTAGAGACTTCGCGCGGCCCTGGCGTGTCAATTTGTCCCGGTGGGGACATGGCTCTGGGCCACCAAACCGTCTCCTTGGGCAAAAAAAGAGGCGCCATGAGCTGTTGTCAGGCGCCTCTTTGTCATGCTTTGGCCGGAAGTCGTCAGACTTCAAGCCACTCCTTGCGGATGTAGTTGTCGGCCCGCAGGCTGTCGGGCGTGCCCTGGAAGACGATGGAGCCATGGCCCATCACCAGTGCCCGGTCCGAAATCTTCATGGCGATGGTGAGCTTCTGCTCGATCAGCAGCACCGAGATGCCGCGCGCCTTGATGGTCTGCAGGTACTGCCCCACCAGCTCGACGATCTTGGGCGCCAGGCCTTCGGTGGGCTCGTCGATGATGATCAGGTCGGGGTCGCCCATCAGCGTGCGGCACAGTGTGAGCATCTGCTGCTCGCCACCGGACATCACGCCCGCCTCGGTGTGCTGGCGCTCCTTGAGGCGCGGGAACATCTCGTACATGTCGTCGAACGACCAGCGGCTGCCCTTGCCGCTGCCCTTCTGGCCCAGCAGCAGGTTCTGGTGCACCGTGAGGTTGGGGAACACGTCGCGGCTCTCGGGCACATAGCCCAGGCCCAGGTGGGCGATCTCATAGGCCTTCTTGCCCGTGAGGCTCTGGCCCTTGAACTCGAGCGTGCCCTCCCAGTCCACCAGGCCCATGATGGCCTTGGCGGTGGTGGAGCGGCCCGAGCCGTTGCGCCCGAGCAGCGCCACGATCTCACCGGGCTGCACGTCGAAGCTCACGCCATGCAGCACGTGGCTCTTGCCGTAGTAGGCGTGGAGGTTGTCAATTTTCAGCATAAATCAGTGTCCCGCGCCCTGCTCGTCGGCCACGGCCGATCCCAGATAGGCCTCCTGCACGCGCGCATTGGCGCGCACCTTGTCGGGGGTGTCGAAGGCGATCACCTCGCCGTACACCACCACGGCGATCTTGTCGGCCAGGCCGAACACCACGCCCATGTCGTGCTCCACGGTCAGCAGGGTGCGGCCCTCGGTCACCTCCTTGATGAGGCCGATGAAGCGGGTGGTCTCGCTCTTGCTCATGCCGGCCGTGGGCTCGTCCAGCAGGATCACGTTGGCACCACCGGCGATGGTGATGCCGATCTCCAGGGCGCGCTGCTCGGCATAGGTCAGGTTCATGGCCAGCGTGTCGCGCTTCTTGTCGAGCTTGATCATCTCCATGAGCTCCCTGGCGCGCTGGTTGGCATCGTGCAGGTTCGACAGGAAGCGCAGGAAGGTGTACTTGTAGCCCATGCTCCACAGCACGCCGCAGCGCAGGTTCTCGAACACGCTCAGCTTGGGGAAGATGTTCGTGATCTGGAAGCTGCGCGACAGCCCCATGCGGTTGATCTCGTACGGGGCCAGGCCGTTGATGCGCTGGCCGTTCAGGATCACGTCGCCGCTGGTGGGGGCGAAGCGCCCGCTGATGAGGTTGAACAGGGTGGACTTGCCGGCGCCGTTGGGGCCGATGATGGCCACGCGCTCGCCGGGTGCCACCACCAGGTTGGCACCGCGGATGATTTCGGTCTTGCCGAAGCTCTTGCGCAGGTCACGCAGTTCGAGCGCGCAGGACGCTTGAGGGGTCATGGTATTGCTCACTGTGCCTCCCCCCGCTTGATGGCATGTTCGATCTCTTCCTGGATGGTGCTCCACTGACGCAGGAACTGGCGCCGGCACATCTCGAAGAGCGCCAGGCCGGTGAGGAACACGAAGCCCGCACCGAACCAGGCCGTGAGGCCCTTGGCATCGATCATGGCGCCCATGAACTTGAGCTCGGATCCCAGGGCCGCGTTGAGCTGCAGGTGGTAGGTCATCTCCACCATGCATGCAGCACCCAGCACGGCCACCAGGCCGGTACCGGCCAGGCCCATGTACGACACCCAGAGCTGGCGCAGCTTGCCGTACTTGGCCAGGCGCAGGTTCATCATGATCAGGCTGGCGATGCCGCCAGGGGCGTACATCACCATGAACAGGAACACCAGGCCCAGGTACAGCAGCCAGGCCTTGGATATCTCGGACAGCAGCACCGAGGCCAGCACCAGCAGCACGGCGCCGATGATGGGCCCGAAGAAGAACGTGGCCCCGCCCAGGAAGGTGAACAGCAGGTAGCCGCCCGAACGCAGCACGTTCACGCTGTCGGCACCGGTCACGATCTCGAAGTTGATGGTGGCCAGCCCGCCGCCGATGCCGGCGAAGAAGCCCGCGATGATGAACGCGAAATAGCGCACGCGCTGCGTGTTGTAGCCGATGAACTCCACGCGCTCCGGGTTGTCGCGCACGGCATTCAGAATGCGGCCGAGCGGCGTGCCCGTGAAGGCGAACATGGCCGCCGTGCAGACGAAGCAGTAGGCGGCAATCAGGTAGTACACCTGCATGCCAGAACCGAAGTTCAAGCCGAAGAAGGGCTTGCCGTAGACGCGGTCGGTGGTGATGCCGCCCTCGCCGCCGAAGAACTCGGGGAACATCAGCGCCATGGAGGCCACCAGTTCACCAATGCCCAGCGTGATCATGGCAAACGTGGTGCCCGACTTCTTGGTGGTCACGAAGCCCAGCAGGATGGCGAAGAACATGCCTGCCAGCCCGCCGACCAGTGGAATCAGCACCAGCGGGATGGGCAGCCCCCCCTTGGTCGCCATGTTCATGGCGTGGATGGCGATGAACGAGCCCAGGCCCGTGTAAACCGCGTGCCCGAAGCTGAGCATGCCGCCCTGCCCCAGCAGGATGTTGTAGGACAGGCAGATGATGATCAGGTAGCCGATCTGCGAGAGCATGGTCAGCGCCAGGCCGCTGCGGAACACGTGGGGGGCCACGATCAGCATCGCGGCGAACAGCGACCAGACGACGAAGCGGCCCACGTTCCACGGCTTGAACCGGTAGTGGGAGGTGCCCTGTGGGGCGCTGGCCTGTTGCGCAGCGCCGGAAACGGTGGTGGTGGATGAGGTCATGGCATCAGTCCTCGCGGGTGCCCAGCAGGCCCTTGGGACGGAAGATCAGGATGAGCACCAGGAACAGGTACGGAAGAATGGGCGCCACCTGGGAGATGGTGAGCTTGAGCAAGGGGTAGCCGAAGGTCTGGTCGGTCACCGCCACGCCCAGGGGTCGCAGCACGTGGATCATCGAATAGTCGAGCGCCACCGCGAAGGTCTGCACCAGGCCGATCAGCAGCGAAGCCAGGAACGCCCCAGCCAGCGATCCCATGCCGCCGACCACCACCACCACGAAGATGATGGAGCCGACCGAGCCCGCCATGGCCGGCTCGGTGACGTAGGTGTTGCCGCCAATCACGCCGGCCAGGCCGGCCAGGGCCGCGCCGCCGCCAAACACCAGCATGAACACACGCGGCACGTTGTGGCCCAGCGCCTCGACCATCTCGGGGTACTTGAGCGCCGCCTGGATCACCAGGCCGATGCGTGTGCGGGTGAGCAGCAGCCACACCGACACCAGCATCAGCAATGCGATCAGCATCACGAAGGAGCGCGACCTGGGGAACTGCGTGCCGTACAGGCTGAACAGCGGACCCTGCAATTGCGTGGGCAGACCGTAGGGCACCGTGGCACGGCCCCAGACGAGCTGCACCAGCTCGAGGATCAGGTAGGACAGGCCGAAGGTCACGAGCAGCTCAGGCACGTGGCCGAACTTGTGCACGCGGCGCAGGCAGTAACGCTCGAACGCAGCACCGAGCGCGAAAACGAGGAGCGGCGCCAGCACCAGCGCCGGCCAGAAACCGATGACGCCCGAGATGCTGTAGGCAAAGTAGGCACCCAGCATGTAGAAGCTGGTGTGTGCAAAGTTGAGCACACCCATCATGCTGAAAATCAGTGTGAGTCCCGAGCTCAGCATGAACAGCAGCAGCCCGTAGCTCACGCCATTGAGCAGGGAGATCACGAAAAACTCAGGATTCATTGGAATTTTTCAGGTCAAGGGTAAAAAAAGAGGCCCGAGCCAGGTCGGGCCTCGATACGCAGCAAAGGCCTGGTCAGGCCCCTGTGGGCGCTTATGGGCGCTTCATCTGGCACGAGGTGGGCGTGCTGGCCACGAAGGGCTCGTAGTACTTCACGGGCACAAAGGTGTAGCCGGTGCTTTCCGAGTCGAGCGGGAACTTGCCGCCGGCCTTCTCCCACTTGGAGATGAACAGGCCCTGCTGCAGCTGGTGGTCGGTCTTGCGCATTTCGACTTCGCCATTGAAGCTCTTGAACTTCATGCCTTCCAGGGCCGCAGCCACCTTCACAGGGTCGGTGGACTTGGTCTTCACGAAGGCTTCGGTGAGCATGGAGAAGGCGTGGTACACGGCTCCGGTGTACATATCGTCGTTGAACTTCTTCTTGTAGTCCACCACGATCTTGTTGATTTCGCCCGGCAGGTTGATGTGCGCGTAGGCCACCATGTACACGCGGCCAGCGGCGGCCGAGCCCATTGCGGTCGGGCTGCCGGTGACGGAGCCGTAGTAGGTATAGAAGTTGACGTTGTTCAGGCCGGCGTCGTTGGCGGCCTTGATCAGGAGCGCCAGGTCGGAACCCCAGTTGCCGGTGATCACGCTGTCGGCGCCCGACTGCTTGATCTTGGCGATGTAGGGCGAGAAGTCGCGCACCTGGGCCAGGGGGTGCAGGTCGTCGCCGACGAATTGCACGTCAGGGCGCTTGCGGGCCATCATTTCCTTGGCGTACTTCGAGACTTGGTGGCCGTGCGCGTAGTTCTGGTTGATCAGGTAGACCTTCTTGACTTCGGGCATGTCCTTCATGAAGGTGGTCAGCGCTTCCATCTTCATGGAGGTGTCAGCGTCCAGGCGGAAGTGCCAGTAGCTGCACTTGCTGTTGGTCAGGTCCGGGTCCACGGCGGCGTAGTTCAGATACACGACTTCCTTGCCGGGATTGCGTGCGTTGTGCTTTTCCAGCGCATCCATGATCGCCAGGGCCGGGCCCGAGCCGTTGCCCTGCACCACGTAGCGCGCGCCCTGGTCCATGGCCGAGCGCAGTGCGCTGGTGGTCTCTTGCGGGCTGAGCTTGTTGTCGATGCCGATGATCTCGAACTTCACTCCGGCAGCGTTCTTCTTGTTGAACTCTTCGGAGATGAACTGGAAGCTCTTGAGCTGGTTGGTTCCCACGGCCGCCATCAGGCCCGAAAGCGGGTCGAGCCAGGCGATCTTGACGGTCTCACCTTTTTGAGCGAATGCGGCGCCAGCGCTCGCCAGCAGGACGGTGGCTGCTACAGCCTTCATAGCGAATTTCATGGTTTTGTCTCCTTGTAAATCGACACGACGCAGCGTACCGCGTTGCAACACGACGCCCCTCAGGGATTGCCCCTACCGGCGTCGCCCACGTGACTGGCGGGCACTCCCCCGAGCGCCGCACCAGCCTGGGGCAGCGCTGACAACAGCCCTCGCGACCCTCGCGAAGACCTGTCCAGCGCAGCCCCGGATCACAGGCCCGGAAGCCTGTAATCCTTGAGTTGCTCACGCAACTTTGTCTTGAGCATCTTGCCCGTGGCACCGATCGGAATCGCCTCCACGAACACCACGTCATCCGGGATCTGCCACTTGGCCGTCTTGCCCTCGAAGAAGGCCAGCAGCTCCTCGCGCGTGACCTCGATGCCCGGGCGCTTGACCACGGCCACGATGGGGCGCTCATCCCACTTGGGGTGCGGCATGCCCACGCACGCGGCCATGGCGATGGCCGGGTGGGCCATGGCGATGTTCTCGATGTCGATGGAGCTGATCCACTCGCCGCCGGACTTGATCACATCCTTGCTGCGGTCGGTGATCTGCATGAAGCCGTCGGCATCGATGGTGGCCACGTCGCCGGTCGGGAACCAGCCGCGGCCCTGCGCATCCTTGACCAGCGGGTGGCCGCCCTCGCCCTTGAAGTAGCTGTCCACGATCCACGGGCCCTTGACCAGCAGGTCGCCGTAGGTCTTGCCATCCCACGGCAACTCTTCACCGTCGGCGCCGACGATCTTCATGTCCACGCCATAAATGGCGCGGCCCTGCTTGAGCAGCACCTTCATCTGCTCTTCCTTGGGCAGCGCCAGGTGCTTGTTCTTCAGGGTGCACAGGGTGCCCAGCGGGCTCATCTCGGTCATGCCCCAGGCGTGCAGCACTTCGACGCCGAAGTCTTCCTTGAAGGCGTGGATCATCGCGGGCGGGCAGGCCGAGCCGCCGATGACGGTGCGCTTGAGGGTGGAGAACTTCAGGCCCGCAGGCTTCATGTGGCCGAGCATCATCTGCCACACCGTGGGCACACCGGCGGCGTAGGTGACCTTCTCGGACTCGATGAGTTCGTAGATCGACTTGCCGTCCATGGCCGGGCCGGGGAACACCAGCTTGCAGCCAGTGAGCGCGGCCGAATACGGGATGCCCCAGGCGTTGACGTGGAACATGGGCACCACCGGCAGCACCGAGTCGCGGGCCGACAGGCACATCACGTCGGGCAGCGCAGCGGCGTAGGCATGCAGCGTGGTCGAGCGGTGGCTGTACAGCGCCGCCTTGGGATTGCCCGTGGTGCCGCTGGTGTAGCACATGCTCGATGCGGAGTTCTCGTCGAACTCGGGCCAGGCGTAGTCGGGCGAGTGGGCACCGATCCAGGCCTCGTAGCTCGTGAGGCCGGGGATGCCCGAATCCGCAGGCAGCTTGTCGGCGTCGCACAGCGCCACCCATTTCTTCACCGTGGGGCACTTGGCGTGCACCGCCTGCACCAGGGGCAGGAAGGTCATGTCAAAGCACAGCACCTGGTCTTCGGCATGGTTGGCGATCCAGGCGATCTGCTCGGGGTGCAGGCGCGGGTTGATGGTGTGCAGCACGCGGCCCGAGCCGGAGACGCCGAAGTACATCTCCATGTGGCGATAGCCATTCCAGGCCAGCGTGGCCACGCGGTCGCTTAACTGCAGGCCCAACCCGTCGAGCGCATTGGCCAGGCGGCGCGCGCGCTGACCCAGGTCCTTGTAGGTATAGCGGTGGATGTCGCCCTCCACGCGCCGCGAGACGATTTCGGCGTCGCCATGGTGGCGTTCGGCGAACTCGATCAGCGACGAGATCAACAGGGGTTGGCTCTGCATCAGGCCCAGCATGTGTGCTCCTTGAATGTTGTGGTGAAGTGGGCAATCATCGTAACGCGCGCTGGCCTGCTGCGGGGTCTCCGAAGCGCCCCTTTCGGCTGCGTGCCACGCGGGCTTCCTGGCTGCGCAGTGTGCGGCGTGGGCCGCTTGGCGCCAACACCTGTCGCCCGCCCGACAAAGGCCAAGGGATTACCCTGCATGCCGCTGTGCGCTGCGAGAATTGGCCGCATGCTCTGCCTCGCCCCGCACGCCCAGCGCTTCATCACCGCCCAGCCCTGGTTCGCCGGTCTGCCGGCGGCCATGCAGGAGCGCGTGCGCACCGAGGTGTGCGAGCACAGCGGCGACAAGGGCGAGGTGATGATGCCCGCCGGCAGCGCCGTGCAGGGCTGGCATGCCGTGCTCTCGGGCCTGGTGATGCTGCAGAGCCCCGCCAGCCGCGGCCGCGCGTCGGCCTTCATCGGCGTGCCCGATGGCGAGTGGTTCGGCGAGGGCTCGGCCATGAAGCCCGAGCCCCGCAGGTACCACGTGGTGGCCTTGCGCCCTACCCGCCTCATGTGCCTGCCGCTACCGGTCTTTGCCGCATTGCGCGAGACCAGCCTGGCCTTCAACCAGTTCCTGGTGCTGCACCTGAACATGCGGCTCGGACAGGCCATGACCATCATCGAGGCCGGCCGCACGCAGACCACCGAGCACCGCGTGGCGCTGTACCTGAGCCGCCTGTTCTGGCCCAGCACGCGCCGGCTCAATCTGACGCAGGACGAGCTGGGCCAGCTCGTGGGCCTGTCGCGCCAGACGGTCAACCGCGTGCTGCGCTCGCTCGAAGGCATGGGCATCGTGTCGCTGGATTTCGGTAAGGTGGCCATCGTGGACGACGATGCGCTCGGCGCATACCTCGCCGCCACGGCGGCTGCATGAAAGGACATGGGAAAGGACATCAAGGCCTTGGGCTTTACTGAAGGCCCAGGCGCGTGGCCTTCTGGTCGGCGTCGAAGATGAACTTGCGCGGCCAGGGCTGCCACTCCTGGCCCAGGCCCGCATGGTTGGGGTTGCCGGTGTGCACGAAGGCACGCACGCTGTCCATCATCACGCCCGAGAGCGCCAGCCGGCCCGGCTGGTTGGCCGTGCTGTTGGCTGCCTTGGCCAGCAGCGAAGGGCCGAAGTTGCCGAACACGAAGGGCAGGTCAAAGCCATGGGCCGCTCCGTACACGTCGTTCCAGGGAGCGGGCTGCTGGGCCCAGTTGAACTGGTAGCTCCAGACGTTGGCCTGCTGCGTGCGCAGGGTATTGAGCAGGCTGTCGCGGCTCGGCTCGATGAATACGCTGCCCAGCAGCTTCATGCGCGCGTTGTAGCCCGTGGCAGGGGCTGTGACCGGCAGGTAGGAGGCATCGACGATGTCCGCCACCGTGAGCATGGTGGGCGCATCGGGGTTGAAGGCCTGCGTCATCGCGAAGCGCTCGGCGTCGCTGATCTTCATGCCCGGCTTGCCGCCCAGGAGGGTGAGGAACGGGGCGAAGAGCTTGGCCTCGTCGGCCGTGTAACCCGAGAGCACCGGCACCTTGTGGTAGCGGCCGGCCGCCATCTCAGCGATCGGGTCCACCGGCAGCACCACGCCATCGGGGATGGGGCCCGAGCCCGTGAGCCCGCTTTTCAGCACCGTCTGCAGCACCACGCGGCCGTCCTTGCCACGCAGGTAGCCGGCGGTCTGTGCAGGTGTCCAGCCAGCCACCAGCGCCGCAGCGGCTGCAGCATCGGGCGCCAGGCCATCGGCCAGCGCCAGGGCCGCCAGCAGCGCAGCCGACTGGCCCGCGTATTTGGAGGCCGGGTTCAGCGTGGGGATGGAGCCTGCAGGCAACTGGCTCGCCAGCGAGGTGCCACCGCTGATCGGCAGGGCCTTGTGGAACAGGCCCGCCGCCTGGGGCGAGGTGAGCAGCGCCAGCACGTTGCCTGCACCGGCCGACTGCCCCATCAGCGTGACGTTGCCCGCATTGCCGCCAAAGTTGCCGATATTGCGCTGGATGAACGACAGGGCCTGCACGTTGTCGAGCAGCGCGTAGTTGCCGGTATAGGCCTGCGTACCGGTATGCAGCTGCGGCATCTGGAAGAAGCCCAGCACGTCGAGCCGGTAGTTGGCCGTGACCACCACCGCGTTGGCCGAGCGGGCCAGAGCCGCCCCGTCATAGACCGGGTCGGCCGTGTAGCCCGAGATGGCGCTGCCGCCGTGCAGGAACAGCAGCACGGGCAGGTTGTCCTGCGTGGTCGCAGGGCGCCAGATGTTCAGCGTCAGGCAGTCCTCGTTGCCCACGGGCGTGCCCAGGGTCTGGCCGATGCTGTCGTCAAAGCGGTTGTTGGCCCCGGGGCCATACAGGCGCCCCATCTGCAGGCAGGCATTGCCAAAGCGCGTGGCATCGCGCTCGCCGCTCCAGGCCACAGGCGCCACGGGGGGCTGCCAGCGAAGCTCGCCAACGGGGGGCCGGGCAAAGGGGATGCCCTTCCACGAATAGGTGCCCGTGGTGGCGCTGGCATCCACGCCGCGCACTGAGCCGTACGCGGTCTCACGCACCTCGGGCGCAGTGCCCGAACCACCGCCACAGCCGGCCACCGCCAGCACGGAAAGGACTGCTCCCAGGCATTGCATACGCCAGCGCACATCGACCATGTCTTGTCTCCTTTGGGGTTTTTTCAAAACGGGTCGGGCCTCTGTGTACAGTAACGTGACGCCAGGGCACAACCTCGACGCCGATTGTGGAAAGGAGCAGGCCTTTCGCTACTATCGCAACCTTGCCAAAACACTGACTTCAGCTCCCACCTCGCGTAAACCCTGAGCCCACCGTGACCTCGATCGCAACCCGATGACCCCCCGCACAAGTTCCGCCGCCTGGGTGCGCGGCACCACCGACATGATGGCCGCCGAGGGCCTGCCCGTGGCCGAGCTGTGCAGCGAGGCCGGCATCGACCTGGCGGCGCTGCAGCAGCCCCATGCGCGCGTGGATGTGGACCGGATCAGCCAACTGTGGGAGCTGGCCGTGGCGCGCTCCGGCAAGCTGGACCTGGGGCTGTGCCCCCAGCTCACCGCGCGCTATGGCAACGTGGACGTGGTGGGCTACGCGCTTGCATCGGGCCCGAACCTCATGGTCGGCTTTCAGCACCTCACGCGCCACATGGCGGTGATATCCGACTGCACCGCGTTCGAGCTGGAGCGCGAAGCGCGCGGCTACTGGTTCTCCATCGCGCACATCGGCGGTACGCGCCCGGTTCCGCGCCAGCGGGTCGAATACGCGCTGCTCACCCTGTTCACGCTGTGCGGCTGGCTCACGCGCCGCGAGCTCAAGCCCATCGCCGTGGAACTGACCACGCCGCAGCCGGCGCCTGGCAGCGAGGCACGCTACGAAAAAGCCTTCGGCCTGCTGCCCCGCTTCGCGCAGCCGGCCAGCCGCATCCTGCTGGCCGAGGCCGACATGCTGGCCGACATCCCCACGCACAACCCGAGCCTGTGGGCCATGCACGAGCGGCTGGTGGAGACCGAGCTTGATCACCTGGGCCACTCGCTGGCGAGCACGCGCGTGCGCGCTGAGGTGGCGCGCATCCTGCACAAGGGCGAGCCACGCCGCGACGACATCGCCGCGCGCCTGAACATGACCGACCGCACCCTGCAACGCCGGCTGCAGGCCGAATCGGCCACCTACCAGCAACTGCTGGACGACACGCGCTGCGAACTCGCACGCCAGTACCTGGCCGACCCGCGCCGCAACCTGACCGAAGTGGCCGACCTGCTGGGTTTTGCCGACCAGAGCAACATGTTCCGCGCCTGCAAGCGCTGGTTCGGCATGCCGCCCGGGCAGTACCGGGCGCAGCTGCAACAGGGGGTCTGACAGCTGCACCCGGAACGCACCCCAACGCTCAGGCGTCTTCCGGAATCAGCCCCTTGCTGTTGAACGCGATCTGGCCGTACATGAGTTCATAGACCAGTTGCTTGATCTCGATCTGGTTGAAAGGATCACCCTCCTTGAAACTGGCTTCCCACTCCCGCGTGCCCTCGTCGTTGAGCACCACCGCGTCGGGGCGCAGGCGCACCGCAAAGATGGGCAACCGGGTTCCGGTAAGAGGATTGAGCGTGAGAAACAAGACCCGGCCCCACACCGCCTCGGCACCATCGCTGCAGATCAGCAGGTAAGGCGACGATTCACCCGAGGGCGTGGTGATCACCACGTCCTGCCCCACATCGGCCACGAAGAAGCCCACATCGGGCAAGCCGCTGGCCTGCTTGAGCGAGGCAAGAAACGCGGTATACGCCTGCCGGATTTCATGGCAGTCGCGCGCCCTGCGCAAGGCAGTCTGGCTGTTGGAAGGCATCTTCTCTGTGAACATAGGCAATCTCCGGTAGATCACCGACCGTGGCAGGTGGGGAGGCTGCGGTCAAGAAAATTAAGACCATCGCACAGGCCGCCCTGGGCCAGCGCGAGGGAGTCGGCGCCTCAGAGGCTGGGAGTTTTTTGGCCGTGTCCGAATGGCGCGTCAAAACGCACTGGATCTAGGCGCAAAGCACAGCCATAGCTCGGGCTATGGCGAGCATTTGCAACGACGAGCCGGGGTGTTTTGGCGTGCAAGGCGGGCATGGACGAAAGACTCTTAGCCTCTCAGCCCTTGTGGCCCGGCACCATCTGGATGGTGGCCAGCCCCACCTGGCGGCGCGGTACCAGCCAGTGCACCCACAGGCCCCGCAGCCAGGCCAGGGTGAAGACCACCGCCAGCGCCAGCACACCCCAGTGCTGGGCCTGCCAGGCGATGTACAACGCAAATGGCTGCGCCATCAGCCCGGCCAGGCAGGCGAGACGGCGCGCAGGCTCATGCGCGGACTGGGACAGCCACACGGCCACGGCGCCGAGCACTGCGATGGCCCATTGATCGAGCGTCATGCCAGCGATCTCTGCGCCCGGCATCAGGCCAGGCGCACTTCGAAGTACGCGCCATCGACCTCGCCCAGGCCCTGGTAGCCGGCCTCGCGGGCGGCATTGGCCGCCTTCGTCCACTGGCCGGCCATGGCCAGGTCCTCGGCGCTGACATCATTGCCGTCAGACTCTTCCAGTTGCATCACGGCACGCAGCGCATCGGCCACCACGTCGGGGCCGCCCAGCTTGCGCTCCAGCACACGCAGGTAGCGGGCCTCGGCAGCTGTGCGCTCCTTGGCCGGCAGTTCAGGGTAGTCGCGCAGGGCGACGCTGTAGGTGGTTTCGATGGTGTCCATGGGTGGCTCCTTCTAGATACTGTAAAAATATACAGTATTTCAAAGACAAATGCACCCATGGCGGGCCGGTGTGGCGGCAATGCACCACGCGCAGTGCCTCAGGCCACGGCCATGGCAGCGCGGGCCACCTGGTTGCGCCCAGCCCGCTTGGCCTGGTACAGGGCCTCGTCGGCACTGCCGTAGGCCGCGTCGAAGCTGCTGCCACGCTCGTGCCAGCTCACGCCAAAGCTGGCGGTCACACGGCTGCCGTCCGGCAGCTGGAAATCATGGGCCGCAATCGCCCGGCGCATGCCTTCGGCGGCGTGGCCGGCAGACTCGAGCGAGAGACCGGGCAGCAACGCCGTGAACTCCTCCCCGCCCACGCGCCCGATCTGGGCGATGGAGGGTGCCACGCCCTTGAGGCAATCCACCACGCCGCAGATCACCGTGTCGCCCACCGGATGGCCGAACGAATCGTTGACGCGCTTGAAATGGTCGATGTCGAGCACGATCAGCGCCAGGCTGTCGCTGGCGAGGTAGCGGTTGGAGCGCTCGATGATGGCCGCACGGTTGAGCACGCCGGTGAGCGGGTCGTGCGTGGCGCGGTACTCCAGTTGACCGGTGAGGTCCTGCAGGCGCTGGTTGAGCTGGTTCATCTCCAGCTCGGCCCGGTCGCTGCGCCGCACCATGCGGCGCGTTTCGCGCAGCAGGCGCTCGTAGGAGGTCAGGAGCTCGCCCAGGGCATGGCGGTGCAGCCCCGGGGAGCCGGCCGCATCATCGAAGGCCAGGCGGGCCGCGAGCAAGGCACGGCTTTCGGCGTCGAACAGGTCAGGTGCTTCGGACATCGAAACCCGTCACGCCGATTTCACGGCGTGGTTGACGAACTGGATGGCCGTGAAGTCGTCCTTGAGCTCCTGGCCGAATTCGAAGATCGTGTCGTCCTCTTCATCGTGGAACCAGTTGAGCACCACCTGGTTACCCGCCTCGGCGGCATCGCTGAGCAGGCCGACCAGGTTGAACAGCATCTTGGTGCTGGAGCTGTTGAAATACGCCAGGGCAATGCTGACCTGGATCTTCTGGTCGCTGCGGGCGCCCAGGTAAGCCTGCAGCTGGCGCAGGATGTCGCCATAGAACGCGGCGGCATTCTCGGGGTACGACTCGCCGCGCAGGCTGAGCGTGTTCTCGTCGAACTTGAAGTCCACTTCCGGCGAGCTGGGTGTGGGGGGTATGTAGAGGTTGTCCATCCGGGATTTCAGGGTGTGGGGCCGGGGGTGTGAACCTGGGCCCGAAAACAGAAGAATGTCAGGTCATCGCGGCGCTGGTGGCTGCCTTGCCAATCCTGCAGCGCCTGCTGCATGGCGGCATTCAGTTGCGCGGGGGTCTGCTCGCGCTGGGCGACGATCACCTCCTGGATGCGGCGCTTGCCGAAAGTGATGGCCTTGGGGCCACCCACCTGGTCGATCAGGCCATCGGTAGTCACGAACACCAGGCTGCCAGGCGCCAGGGCCACCTTCTGGTTGGTCCAGGTGTGGTCGAAGTCACTGTCCACGTAGCCCACGCCCTTGCGCTCGCCAGCCACCACCTGCACCGCTTGCGCACCGGGGGCCAGCACGAAGAGCGAAAGGTTCGCGCCGGCAAAACGCAGCTCGCGCGTGGCAGGCTGGTACCAGAAGCAAGCGGCGTCCATGCCGTCGTCGGATCCCGGTGTGTCGTCCTGGCCGTCCATCTGGCCGAGCATCTGCTTGATGCTGCGGTTGACGCTGGAGAGCAGTTGCGCAGGATCGCGCGGCCCGTACTGCTCGATGGCCTTGCCCAGGGTGCTCGATGCGATCAGCGTCATGAAGGCGCCCGGCACGCCGTGGCCGGTGCAGTCGGCCACCATGGCGAACCAGCCGTCGGGCATGGCAGTGAACTGGTAGAAGTCGCCGCCCACCACGTCGCGCGGCTCCCATACCAGGTCGGCATCGGCCTGTGCCTGCACCAGGGCATCGCGCGATGCACGCAGCATGGAACGCTGGATCACGCTGGCGTACTCGATGCTGTGCATCACCTGGCGGTTGCGCGCGGCCTGCAGTTCGGCCACCACGCGCATCAGCTGCAGGCCATGGCCCACGCCGACGAAAGCGCCTTCGCGGGCGACGATGAAGCCGTCCGACAGCGCCTTCTCGCCGTATTCCACGGTCTTGAAGGTCAGTTCCTCGATGCCCATCTCGGCGTCGACGATCAGCGGCGCCTTGTCCATGAAGGCGATGCAGTTCTTGCGCCCGTAGATTTCCCAGCGGTAGGGCTTGCTCATCTCGGACATGAAGATGTCGCGGTTGATCAGGCCAATGGGGCGCCCGCCCTCCACGACCGGCAGGCTGATCAGGTCCTTGTGTTCGCTGAAGATCTCCATGACCTTTTCATTGGTCTCTTCCACCGCCATAAAGGGCACCTCGGTGCACATGTCTCCAGCGCTGGGCTGGCGAAAACGCGGGCGGCAGTCGTGCAGATAGGCGGGGAGTTCGGACATGAAGAGGGTGACCCATGCGGCAGGGAATGACACCAGAGCTTACAAGTCGCATATTGCGATTGCGTGACAAAAAGCCCTGGCCTGGGCGCCATGTCATTCACCTGGCGCCATGCGCGGCACCAGGCGGCCATGCCCTGCCTGCCATCGGCCGGCCAGGGCACGGGCCGGCGCCACCGGCGTGGCGGAGCGCGGATCGCGGCGCACCAGTTGCTGCAGGTACTGTGTCAGCGGCATGGGCCTGGCAATGCCAAAGCCCTGCACATAGTCCACGCCGTAGGCCGCCAGCAGCGACCGCTGGGCCGGCGTCTCGACAAACTCGGCAATGGTCGTGAGCCCCATGGTGCGGGCCACGTCGCAGATGGCCAGCACGATGCGCTGATCGACCCGCGAGGAGAGCACGTCGCGCACGAAGCTGCCGTCGATCTTCACGAAATCGAGCGGCAGCGACTTGAGGTAGTCGAAGGTGGCGAGGCCCGTGCCGAAATCATCGAGCGAGGTGCGCGCCCCCATGGCGCGCAGGCTGGCCAGCAGGTCCACCGCGCGGCTGCGCTGCACGATGCCGGCGGTCTCCGTGACCTCGAAGCAGAACATTGCGGGGTCGAGCCCGCTGGTGGCCAGGCACTGGTCGATGTGGGCCAGCAGCCGCGGGTCCGACACCGACGAGCCCGACAGGTTGATGGCCACCTTGCCCAGGTCCCTGTGGGTGATGCCATGGGCCACGAGGGCCGCGAACACCTGCGTGATGACCCACCGGTCCACCTGGGGCATGAGCCCATAGCGTTCGGCCAGAGGCAGGAACTCCCCAGGCAGGTGGTTCGATCCATTGCCCGACGCCCAGCGCAGCAGCACCTCGACCCCCAGGTCGCCATCGTGGTCGCCGTGCGCCGAGCGGATGGGCTGGCAGGCCAGCCACAGGCCACTGGTCTCGGGGTTGCCAGCCGGCAGGCGCAGCGCGTCCTTGAGCGCCTCGACCTGCGAAAGCTGCCCTCGGCGGATGCGCATCAGGTGGCCCGGCGCCAAGTCACCGCCGTGCGCATGGCGCTCGCTCAATGCGGGATCGCCGTCCACCTCGCACAGCAGCATCAGTGCCGCCAGGATGTCGTCGCCCAGGGCCTGCCCCTCGTCCAGCGGCAGCAGCCCGAGCGCGGCCTGGATGCGCACACTGTGCTCGGCAAAGACATAGCGGCGCCCGTCGAGCGCGGCGCGCAGCTGCAGCAGCCGCGCGTCCACATCCCCCCCTGCCAAAGGCACGGCCACCACGAAGAACCCATCGCGGGGCCGCGCGTAGATGCAGCTGCGGCCCCACTGGTTGCGCAGATAGATCGACATGTCCTGCTCGATCTCGCGCGTGCGGCCCAGGCCGATCAGGCCCACCACATGCTCCAGGTTGTGCAGGCTGATGCCAATCAGGTACAGGGGACCCGGCCCCGCCGCCTGGAGGGCCTTGAGCAGGCCGCGCTCATTGAGAAATCCCGTCAGGCCATCCTTGCTGGCGGCCTCGTGCAGGCTGCGCTCCATCTGCCGGCGATGCTCCATCGTCGCCGAGGCAAAGAAACTGAGTGCCGCCAGGCAGACCATGAGCACGGCCTGGTCCAGCACCGCCAGGTAGGGGCTTTGGCCGGCCACCAAAGGCGGGGCGAAGGCCAGCAGGGTCAGTGCCGAGAGCGCCGTGGTCAGGTGCACGAACAAGGGGCTGCCACGGTAGGCTGCCCAGGCCACCAGCAGAAAGACGATGTAGCGCGCCGACGGGCCCACGCCCATGCCTGCCAGGGAAGGGCCCCAGTGCGCAAGCGACATCACTGTCACCAGCCCAGCCAACCAGAAGGTCTGCCAGCGGGCCCAATGCAGCGGGCCTGCTCTCCAGCCGCCATCCAGGGCATGGGCGGCCAGCTCGGTCAGCCGGCAGAACAGCAGGATGCCGAACACCTCGGACATGCCCATGACCCCCGCCACGCGCAGGACACCGCCCGGCTGCTCGCCCGGCGTGAGCAAAAACTGCCAGCTGCCCAACGCCGTGAGGACCGCCGCCCCTGGCAGCACGGTCAGCGCGTGGAAGCGGATGGCTGTAGCGACCGGGTTGCGCTCGGCCTCGCTGCGCCGGTCACGCTGCACCAGCCACCACACCAGCGACACAGCGGCCACCAGGGCCACCACGCCGATCAGCGATTGCATCACGGGGATGCCATGCAGCGCATGCCACAAGGCCACCGCTGCCCCCAGGTACCACAGCATGCGCAGCCCATACGCCAGCACCAGCCCAATGGCGATGCCATCGGCCGGCCAGATGAGGCTCATGTCCAGGCTGCCAAACGCATAGGCCTGCGAGGCCTCGGCGACCAGCATCCACAGCAGTGCGCCCGCTAGGCCGCGCTTGTCGTCGAACGCCAGGGAATGGGAGGTTGCGGGAAAGGGTTGCGAAGGCATACGGGGCTTGCAGGAAGGAGCAACCTGCAAGTTGCCAGGTCACACGGCGGACCTACCCACCTTCGCAGGCCAATGTGACAGCAATGCGGCAAAGCCCGGTGTTTTCACGCAGTTCTTGCACCCTGGCACGCCCAGTTCGCACGCCCCAGGGCCTGCGCCCGCCACATCACTGCAATCAAACCGTCACAAATCCTCCCTAGCATCGTTGTCACAAACAACACGATCCAAGAGGCATCCACCGGTGGAAATCCGCAAGTTCGTCGCCCCGCTCCTCGCCGCCCTGTTGCTGGCCGGTGTCGCGGGGGGTATCTGGTTCTCCAACACCAGCGTGACCGGCGAACGCAATGCCCAGGAGGCTGCCCGCATCGAGCAGGCCCGGCAGGTCCAGGCGCGCGGCCTTATCGGCTCGGAGAAGGAGGCCTTCTTTGCCGACCCGCGCGTGCAGCAGGCCCTGGCCGCGCGCGGCATCACCGTGGTGATCGAGAAAGCCGGCTCGCGCGCCATTGCCGGACGCTACGACGCCAAGGCCTACGACTTCGGCTTTCCCTCCGGTGCACCCGCCGCCGCCCAGCTCAAGGCACAGGCCAAGGCCAGCGCGGTGTTCACGCCCTTCTACACCCCCATGGTGCTGGCCAGTTGGCGCCCCATCGCCGACATCCTGGTGGCCAACGGCATCGCCGAGCGCCAGGGCGACATCTATTACCTGGTGGACCTGCCGGCCCTGATGGACTTGATCGAGAAGGGCAAGCGCTGGCGTGACCTCAAGGGCAGCCAGGCGTTCTCGACCAACAAGTCGCTGCTGATCAGCTCCACCGATGTGCGCACCTCCAACAGCGCTGCCATGTACCTGGCGCTGGCCAGCTACCTGGCCAACAACCAGCAGATCGTGCAGAGCCAGGCCGATGTGGACCGGGTGCTGCCCACGGTGGCGCCGCTGTTCCTGCGCCAGGGTTTCCAGGAACAGTCCTCGTCCGGACCGTTCGAGGACTACCTGGCGCTGGGCATGGGCAAGGCACCGCTGCTCATGGCCTACGAGTCGCAGATGGTGGAGTTCTGGCTCAAGCACCCGAACAAGATCAAGAGCGACATGGTGCTCATGTACCCCAAGCCGACGGTATTTTCCAAACACGTGCTGGTGCCCTACACGCCCGCCGGCGCGCGCGTGGGCGAAGCGCTGGAGAACGACCCCGCCCTGCGCACACTGGCCAATGAGTATGGCTTTCGCACCGGTGGCGATACGCGCGGACCCGAAACCTGGGCCCAGCGCGGCATCGCGGTGCCCGAGGTGCTCGTCGACGTGATTGATCCGCCCAGCCATGAGTGGCTGGAGCGAATGATCGAGGCCATCGAAACCCGCTTCAAGTAAGGACTGCCTCATGACCGACACCATCTCCAGGCCCGATCCCCTGCAACCGCCCACCGCAACCGCAGCAGCGCAGGCCTTCGTGCTGGAGCCCCCTGCGCCGGTCGCGGCCGTGCCCATCGAATCGGCCAGCGGGCGCGTGCGCCTGAAACCCGAGGACGTGCAGGCCCTGGACACCCAGGTGCGCCAGTTCATCGACGACATCACGGTGAACGACAGCCAGCACCCCAAGTTCAAGGAAGCCGTGGAGCGCATCCATTCCATGGGCAACAAGGACATCGAGGCATCGGCCAGCGTGTCCAACCGCATGCTGGAGCGGCCCGTGCAGTCCATGCAGAACGGCCTGTTCGGCAAGGGCACGGAGATCGGCCAGGGTCTGATCGACCTGCGCCAGCAGATCGAGGAGCTCGACCCCTCGCGCCAGGGCGACCTTTTCTCGGTGCGCAAGCTGCTGGGCATCATCCCCATGGGCAGCAAGCTGGTGGCGTACTTCGACCGTTACCAGTCCTCGCAGGCGCATCTGAACGCGATCATCGAGACCCTCAAGCGCGGCAAGGACGAGCTGATGCGCGACAACGCCGCCATCGACCAGGAAAAGCAGAACCTGTGGTCGCTGATGGAGCGGCTCGAAAAGTACATCCACATCGGCAAGAAGCTCGACACCGAGCTGCAGGCCAAGGCCTACTCGCTGGACGCCGCAGACCCCGAGAAGGCCCGCGTGGTGCGCGAGGAGATGCTGTTCTACACGCGCCAGAAGGTCACCGACCTGCTCACGCAGATGAGCGTGAACATCCAGGGCTACCTGGCACTGGACATGATCCGCAAGAACAACCTGGAGCTGATGAAGGGCGTGGACCGCGCGACCACGACCACCATCTCGGCGCTGCGCACGGCGGTGATCGTGGCCCAGGCCCTGGCCAACCAGAAGCTGGTGCTCGACCAGATCAGCGCACTCAACACCACCACCGGCAACCTGATCGCATCCACCAGCGAGATGCTGCGCGACCAGAGCGCGGCCATCCACCAGCAGGCGGCCTCGGGCACCATCGACATCGCCAAGCTGCAGCAGGCCTTCCAGAACATCTACCAGACCATGGACACGATCGCCGACTTCAAGCTCAAGGCGCTGGACTCGATGCAGACCACGGTGAACACGCTGACCAGCGAAGTCGACAAATCGCGCGCCTACCTGGAACGTGCACGCGGCACGGCCGAGGCGGCCAGCGCCAGCACCGAGGTCCGGCTGTGAGCAGCCTGCGCCGCGCCTGGCGGCGGTTGGCGAGAGCCACCGGCCTGGCGCTGTGCATGGCCCTGGTCGCCTGTGGACAGCGCGAAGAGGCCGCACCGGCAAGCCCGGCCACAGGGCAGCAGGCGACGTTCAGTGTGCTCGCTGGCTCGGAGATCAAGGACATCGAACCCGCGCTGCTCAAGGCGGCAGCCGACGCCAACGTGCGCCTGCAGCTGTCCTACGCAGGTACGCTGGACATCGTGGAGCGCATCAACGCCGGAGAGCAGTTCGACGCCATCCTGCCGCCCAACGGCGCCTACCCGGCCCTGGCCCTTGCGGCCAAACCGCTGGCGCGCGAAAAGCTCTTTTACTCGCGCGTGGCTCTGGGCGTCAAGACGGCCAAGGCCGCCGCGCTGGGCTGGGACAGGCAGGCCCCAACCTGGGCCGACATCGCCAAAGCCGCAGGCGCCGGGCGCCTGCGCTACGCCATGACCAACCCGACGAGCTCCAACACCGGCATGAGCGCGCTGTTCGCCGTGGCCTCGGCCGTGGCCGGCAAGACCGAGGACCTGGACATCGCCGAGGTCAACACCCAGGTGCTGACCGCCTTCCTGTCGGGCCAGAAGCTCACGGCCGGCAGCTCGGGCTGGTTGGCCGAGGCCTTCTTGAAGGACCCCTCGGCGCTGGACGGCATGGTCAACTACGAGGCCGTGATCCTGCGCACCAACGAGAAGCTGGCCGCAGTAGACAGGCTCGCCCTCGTCTACCCCAAGGACGGCGTGATCTCCGCCGACTACCCGCTGATGCTGCTGCGCCCCGAGCAGCGCGGGGCCTATGACCGCCTGGTGGCCGCCCTCAAGGCGCCTGCGCTGCAGCGCCAACTGGCTGCCGATGCCTTCCTGCGCCCCACTGCGCCGGACATCGCCCTGCCCGCCAGCCTGCCCAGCGATGCGGTGGCGGAGCTGAGCTTTCCCAACCGGCTGGAAGTGATCGACGCAGTGCTCTCGGCCTACCAGGGCGAATGGCGCCGGCCCGCCACCTCGATATTCGTGCTGGACACCAGCGGATCGATGCAGGGCCCGCGCATCGACGCCATGCGCGAGGCCCTGAAGGTGCTGGCCGGCGGGCAGGCGAGCACGGCCAGCGCGCGCTACGCGCGCTTTCAAAGCCGCGAGCGGGTGGTGCTGCTGTCGTTCTCCGACACCGTGGGCGATCCGGTGCGGGTCAACTTCGAGCGCGCCTCGCTGGCAGGCAGCCAGGCCCAGGTCACCGCCTATGCCGATGCGTTGAGCGCCTCGGGTGGCACCGGCATCTATGCCGCCCTGCTGCAAGCCCAGGCCCTGGCCGCCAAAGAGCGCGCCAGCGACCCCGAGCGCTACGTGAGCATCGTGCTGCTCACCGACGGCGTGAACACCGATGGCCCGAACCTCGACGCCTTTCGCAACCGCATGGCCGGCAGCGGGCAGGCAACGCGCGTCTTCCCCATCCTGTTCGGCGAAGCCAGCAACGCGGACATGGGGGCCCTGGCCCAGCTCACGGGCGGGCGCGTGTTCGACGGGCGCAAGGCGGCGCTGGCGCTCGTCTTCAAGGAGATCCGGGGCTACCAGTGATGCCGGCCGCTTCCTCCACCGGCAAGGCCGCGCAGGGCCGCCGCCCGCTCAAGCTGCGGCTGCTGCTCACTCTGTACAGCAACGGCAACATCGCCGGCTGCGCGCTGGCGCTGCTCGGGCCGGTGCTGCTGTTCACGGGCGCCATCGGCCCTGGCTGGCTGTTCATTACCGCCGGGCTCTATGCGGGGGGCTGGCTGCTGGGCTGGGCCGGCCGCCAGGCGCCACAGATCGAGCGCCGCATCGAGGACACGCTCACAATCGAAGAGACGCTGGCCCAGCTGGACACCCTGGCCGCAGGCGTTGCGCCGCACCTCACGTCCGACATGAACGGCCACCTGCGCAGCGTGCGCACCTCCATTGCCGAGGTGCTGCCGCGGCTGCTCGGCGAGCGCAGCCACCACGACGCCAACCTGTTCACCGTGCGCGAGACGGTGCTGCGCTACCTGCCCGAGACACTGGCCAACTACGTGGCCCTGCCGCCCGCGTTTCGCACCACCCATGTGCTCACGGACGGCAAGACCGCGCGCCAGATCCTGGCCGACCAGTTGGCCCTGCTCGACGGCAAGATGCGCGAGATCGTGGCCAACGTCGCGGGCGCCGATGCGCAGGCGCTGCTGGCCAACGGCAAGTTCCTGGAGATGAAGTTCCAGCAGCCGGACTTCCTGGCGGGCATGGCCTGATAGCTGGATCGGAGCGGTCAAAAGGACATTGGCTGACAGGCCGCGCAGGCATCCTGCGCTACGCTGGCCGCGCCACTACCTCCATGCCGCCCATGCCCCCTTCCCTCGCCCACCCCCGCCTTCCTGCCAACCGCCGCGCACAGGCGCTCTCCACGGCATTCGCGGCGCTGGCCAGCCTGGCACCTTGCGCAGCCATGGCGCAGGCCAGCGAAGGCGGCACCCTGGCCCCCGTCGAAGTGCAGGGCAGCGCCCAGGCCCAGCGGCGCTTTGACAGCGCGGCCAGCCATACCAGCGTGCAGGTCGATGGCTTCACCGCGCCCACGCCACTGGTCAACCTGTCGGAGCTGCTGGCAGGCCAGGCCGGCGTGGTGGCACTGGACCGGCAGAACTACGCGCAGGACCTGCAGATCGCGGTGCGCGGCTTCGGCGCCCGCTCCACCTTCGGCGTGCGCGGCGTGCGCATCCTGGTGGACGGCATCCCCGCCACCATGCCCGACGGCCAGGGCCAGGCGGCCACGGCGCAATTGCAGTCCGCCGCGCAGGTGGATGTGCTGCGCGGCCCGCTGGCCCAGCTCTATGGCAATGCGGCTGGCGGCGTGCTGCAGGTGACCACGCGCGAGCCGCGCGAGGGCGGCGCAGCGCAGGCTTCCATCGCGGCAGGCTCGTTCGGCCAGCGCCTGGCGGATGTGTCGTTCGACTTCGGCGACCGCACGCTGGGGGGCTTGCTGGACGTATCGCGTTTCGAGACCGACGGCTGGCGCGCGCACAGCGCCGCGCGGCGCACCCACCTCAACGGCAAGCTGGTGGCGCGCCCCGATGCGGACACGAAGATCACCGCCCTGATCAACCTCTACGACCAGCCCGGTGCGCAGGACCCACTGGGCCTGACCCGCGCGCAGTTCAACGCCAATCCGCGCCAGGCACCCGAGGTGGCCGGCACCTTCGGCACGCGCAAATCAGTGGCGCAGAACCAGTGGGGCCTGGTGCTGGAGCGGCAACTGGGCGCGGCCGACAGCGTGCGCGCACGCGCCTATGGGGGCAAGCGCTCGCTCACCCAGTACCTCGCGTTCAGCGGCGCAGCCGAGAACAGCGCCGGCGGCGTGGTCGACCTTGACCGCGACTACCACGGCCTGGGGCTGGCCTGGACGCACAGCGCGAAGATGCCGTCGGGCCTGCCGCTCACCTGGACCCTGGGTGTGGACGCGGATCGGCTGGCCGAGCAGCGCCAGGGGCTGGTCAACCAGAACGGCGAGCCCGGCGCCCTGCGCCGCAACGAGCGCGACCGAGCGGGCAATACCGACCTGTTCGCGCAGGTGGACGCATGGATCACGCCCACCTGGCGTGCCGTGGCCGGCCTGCGCAGCAGTCGCGTGGACATGCGCGTGAGCGACCACTTCATCACCCCGACCAACCCCGACGACAGCGGTGCCCGCACCTGGCGCCAGACCAGCCCGGTGCTGGGCGTGGTGTGGAGCGCCAGCGACCAGCTCAACCTGTATGCCAACCTGGGCCGGGGCTTCGAGACCCCGACCCTGGCCGAAATGGCTTACAGCCGGGACAACACCGGACCCAACTTCGGCCTGGGCGCCTCGCGCAGCCGGCAGATGGAGATCGGCGCGAAGTGGCAGGCACAGGGGCACCAGTTGCAGGCGGCCTGGTTCGATGCCCGCAGCCGCAGCGAGATCGTGCCCGCCGCCACGGTGAACGGCCGCACCATCTTTCAGAACGCCGACAACGTGCGCCGCCGTGGGCTGGAGCTGGCGTGGAGCGCGCAGGCCGGCGCCTGGAAGCCGCGTGCCGCCTACACCTATCTGGAGGCGTTCTTTGGCGATGCCTACACCGGCGCAGGGGGCGCCCGCGTGGCGGCTGGCAACCGCCTGCCCGGCACCGCGCGCCATGTGGCGCAATTGGCGCTGGACTACACGCCCAGCGCCGCCTGGCAACTGGGCGCCACGCTGGATGTATCCGGCAAGGTGTTTGCGAACGATGTGAACAGCGAAGCCGCACCCGGCTTTGCGGTAGTGGGCCTGCGCGCCGGGTACACCTTCGGCAAAGCCACCGAGAGCCCGCGCTGGCAGGCCTGGGCGCGCCTGGATAACCTGATGGACCGGCGCTACGCCGGCTCGCTCATCGTGAACGACGGCAATGGCCGCTTTTTCGAGCCCGCCGCCGGCCGGCGATTCATGCTCGGACTCCGGGCCCAGTTCCTGTAACCGCCAGCGCGAAGACCCTGCCCCCTACCCTGCAGGAGAAAAGCCCGCAGGCGTATCCTGCCGCCCCTGGCGCCAGGTCTTCACATCGGGAAACTCGCGCGTGCAGCCCGTGCACAGCAGGCGCTCGGTGGCGCGCAGAACCCCAAGGGTGTCACGTGCCACGACGCGGCGGTAGCTAGTCGCACCGCAAAAGCCGCAGGAATTCGCAGGAGAGTATTTGGGGGATTGCATTACTGATTGCTTATACAGCACTGGCCCACTGCACCCCGGCGCCGGAATATTACCCCTTCTGCGCGCATCCATGGTTTCGCGAATTTTGACAACAAATGGCAGAAAAAGACATCGCCTTGCCATCTATTTGTCAAAAATTCACCGCCAGCGCCTATTTTTCGGCCAGCAGGGCATGTAACACCTGCAACGCCCGGGCCCCGCTTTTCAGGATGCTGGCCCATATGAACGAAAATACGCGGTTTTGCCCACCGGGGACTGCCCCCGATGCCAGCCCTCCCAAGGAGGCTTGGCGCAGTGGATTGGTTTTTTCCGGATGCCCCTACCCCACCGACTCGATAGTTCACGCCTCGTCGTCCTGCTTGCGCAATGGACGCAGGCGCAGCGCGCGTCGGTGGGCAGCGATGTGGCCGGGCAACTCGGCCAATGGCTGAGCGTGGTGGACGCGGTCGAGCTCAACGGCTCGCTGCGCTCCATAGAGACCCATGCCGCGCAGGCGCCAGTGCCGCAGGACCTGGCCCTGGATGTCCTGGCACTGGAGGAGATCTTCCAGAAAGCCAAGGCGGATCTCACGCGCCTGGCCACGGCACCCGCCAAACCGGCCAGGCCCGTGCGCGAGCGCGCAGACAACACGCCCGTCGAGCAGCCCGACCCGCAGGCCCAGGCCGATTTCGCGGCCCACGGGCCACGCTACCTGGAACAGCAAAAGCAGATGGACATGCGCTTGGTGGCACTGCGCGCCCAGGTGCGGGCCGGTCTGCTCAAGGGCTCGGCCACGCTCAGGCAGTTGGCAGCGCTGGACGGGGTGATGGAGCAGATGCTGGGCGCACGCGAGCAGCGGCTGTGGGCCTCGCTGCCCGGCCACCTGGAGCGGCGCTTCGTGCAACTGCGCAAAGCCCACCAGGCGCGGCTACAGGATTCAGGCCAGGCCGATGACCCGATGCGCTGGCGCCGGGCGGGCGGCTGGCTGGCCAGCTTCGAGCAGGACCTGCAGGCCCTGCTGCTGGCAGAGATGCAAGTGCGCCTGCAACCGATCACGGGGCTGCTGGAAGCAGCCCGCAACGAGACCAAAAGAACGGGTATTCAGGAATGAACAAGAGTGTGATGGCCGGCGTGTTTGCAGCCGGCCTGGCGGTGGTGGGATGGGTGGCCTGGGGGTTCGTGGGGACCAGCCCGCTGGCGCTGGCGATGACGGCGGTGATCGCCGGGGTGTACCTGCTGGGCGCCTATGAGTTGACGCAGTTCCGCTCGGCGAGCACCTCGCTGGCTGCGGCGCTGGCCGACGACCCGGCACCGCCGCAGGCGGACCTGGGTGCCTGGCTGGAGCGCCTGCACCCTGCCTTGCGCACGCCCGTGCGCCAGCGCATCGAAGGCGAGCGCGTGGCCCTGCCCGGTCCGGCCCTCACCCCCTACCTGGTGGGCCTCTTGGTCATGCTGGGCATGCTGGGCACCTTTCTGGGCATGGTGGTCACCTTCAATGGCGCCGTGTTCGCGCTGGAGGCATCGTCCAACCTGGAGGCCATCCGCGCGGCACTGGCCGCGCCCATCAAGGGCCTGGGCCTGGCGTTCGGCACCTCGGTGGCCGGCGTCGCCACCTCGGCCATGCTGGGCCTGATGTCCGCCATCGCCCGCCGCGAGCGCCTTCAGGTGCTGCGCCTGCTCGACACCCGCATCGCCACCGTGCTGCGGCCCTTCTCGGCGACCCACCGGCGCGAAGCGATGTTTGCCGCCTTGCAGGCCCAGGCCCAGGCCATGCCACTGATTGCCGAGCGCCTGCAGGGCCTGATGGAGGGCCTGGAGCGCCGCCATGGGCAGCTCAACGAGCAATTGGTCACCCAGCAGCAGGGCTTTCACCGCGATGCGGCCAGTGCGTACACCACGCTGGCCAGCACCGTGGGCGCGTCGCTGCAGGAGAGCCTGACCACCAGCGCCCGCCAGGCCGGCGAGACCATCCGCCCCGTGGTCGAACAGGCCATGACCGCCCTGGCACAGGAGGCCGAGCGCTCGCACCAGCGCCTGCGCGAGGCCACCGATGCGCAGATGCAAGCCCTGTCCGCCCAGTGGGAGGGCACAGCCCGCCAGGTCGCCGCCACCTGGACCGACGCGCTGCACAGCCACAAAGACACCCAGGGCCATCTGGTCGCGCAGCTCGATGGGGCGCTGCAATCCGTGACGCAGGGCTTCGAGCAGCGCACCGGTGCGCTGCTGGGTTCGCTCAAGGAAACCGTGGACCAATCCCACGCCGCCCAGGCCGCCGCCGACCAGTTGCGGCTGGAAGGCTGGAGCCGATCCATGGAGAGCACGGCCAGCGCGCTCACTGCCGAATGGCAGCGCGCAGGCGCCCAGGCCGCGGCACTGCAACGCGAAGTGGGCCAGGCAATGGCCGGCGCCGCCACGCAACTCGACCAGGCCCTGCAGAGCGCCAGCCAGGCCTTTGACCAACGGGCCGGCACCCTGCTCGTTTCGCTGCAGGACACCGTGGCGCAATCGCACACCGCCCAGGCGCAGGCCGACCAGCAGCGCCTGGAGGGCTGGAACCGCTCCATGGAAGGCATGGCCGGCACCCTCGCTGCCGAATGGCAACGCGCCGGCGCCCAGACAGTGGAGCAGCAGCGCGCCGCAGGCCAGGCCCTGGTGGGTGCTACCGAGCAGCTCGACCGGGCACTGCAGGCGGCCACACAGTCCTTCGAGCAACGCGCCAACGCCCTGCTGGCATCGCTGCAGGACACGGTCGCCCAATCCCACACGGCCCAGGTCCAGGCCGACCAGCAGCGCCTGGAGGGCTGGAACCGCTCCATGGAAGGCATGGCCGGCACCCTCGCTGCCGAATGGCAGCGCGCAGGCGCCCAGACGGTGGAACAGCAGCGCGCCGTGGGCCAGGCCCTGGAAGGCACGGCCACGCAGCTCGACCGCGCGCTGCAGGCGGCCACGCAGTCCTTCGAGCAGCGCGCCAACGCCCTGCTGGCATCGCTGCAGGACACGGTCGCCCAATCCCACACGGCCCAGGTGCAGGCAGACCAGCAGCGCCTGGAGACCTGGAGCCGCTCCATGGAAGGCATGGCCGGCACGGTCACCGCAGAGCTGCAGCGCGCAGGCGCCCAGGCCGCGGAGCAGCAGCAGGGCCTGTACCGCACCCTCGAAGACACCGCCGCCCAGCTCACCGAGCGCATGTCCGGCCAGGTGCAGCAGACCCTGGGCAGCACTGCCCGGCTGATGGAGCAGTCCGACGCGCTGCTGCGTACGCGCGTGGACGCCGAGGCCCGCTGGGAGCAGGCCCAGGGCGAGCGCATGGACGCACTCACCGGCGTGTGGCGCACCGAGCTGGCGGCCCTGCGCGACGACGAGGCCGCGCGCGGCCAGGCTGCGGTGGACCGCCTGGACACCCTGCAGGCCGCCGTGGCCGGGCACCTGGCCACGCTGGGCTCGGCCCTCGAAGCGCCGCTCACGCGGCTGCTGCAGACCGCCTCCGACGTGCCGCAGGCCGCGGCCGAGGTCATCACCCAATTGCGCCAGGAAATGACGCGCCTGGGCGAGCGCGACAACATCGCATTGGAAGAGCGCACGGCCATGATGGAGCAGCTCTCCGCCCTGCTGCATTCCGTGAACGAGGCCGCAGGGCAGCAGCGTGCGGCCATCGAGTCGATGGTGGGCTCGGCCACGCAGGTGCTGGAACAGGCCGGCCAGCAGTTCATCGAAGCGCTGGGCACGCAGGCCGGCAAGGTCGACGAGGTGGCCGTGCATGTGGCCGCCAGTGCCGTGGAGCTGGCCAGCCTGGGCGAGTCGTTCAGCCATGGCGTGGGCCTGTTCACCGCCAGCAACGACAAGCTGGTGCAGGGCCTGCAGGGCATCGAAAGCGCCATCGGCCAGTCCCTGGGCCGCAGCGATGAGCAACTGGCCTACTACGTGGCCCAGGCGCGCGAGGTGATCGACCTGAGCATCTCCTCGCAGCAGGGCATCGTCGAAGACCTGCGCCGCCTGCATGGCCAGGCGGCCGCCGCAGCATCGGCGCAGGGAGTGGCCGCGTGACCAGCTACGACGACACCCTGGACGACGCCACCGAACAGACCGCCCCGGTCTGGGCCGTCTTCGGTGACCTGATGGCCGGCCTGCTGGGCACCTTCGTGCTGATCCTGGTGGGCGTGCTGGTGGTGCAGATCGACCTGGTGGCCAGCCTCAAGCAGGAGGTGGAAAAGCGCCAGATGGAAGAGCAGCGCCGCATGGCCCTGGAGAAAGCCCTGGCCATCCCCCTGGCCAGCGGCCGCGTAACCGTGAGCAACGGCCGCATCGGCATCAGCGGCAGCGTGCTGTTCGGGGCCGGTTCGGCCGAGTTGCGGCCCGAAGGCCGCCAGTTGCTGACAAGCCTGGTGCAACCCCTGCTGGTTTACCTGCGCGAGCGTGACGAAATGCTGATGGTGAGCGGCTTCACCGACAACACCCTGCTGCGCAGCGGCGGCAACCAGCGCTTTGCCGACAACCTGGAGCTCTCGGCCCAGCGCGCATTGACCGTGACGCGCGCCCTGGCCGAAGAGGGCATGCCCTCCTCCCAGGTGTTCGCCGCCGCCTTCGGCGCTGAGCAGCCCGTGGCCGACAACGCCGACGAAAAGGGCCGCGCGCTGAACCGGCGTGTGGAGATGGCACCCGTGCCCAAGGCCCCCCAACCCAAGCCGCCATGAGCGAGCAGCCCACGCTGGAGTCATTGAAGGCGGATGGCAAGGATGGCCACGACGCCGCGCGCTTTCACTACCTGGAGGCGCTGGCGCGGCGCATGCAGGCGCAGCCGCCCGCCGTGCAGGCGCTGCTGCAGCAGCGGCTGCAGGCCGCCGTGGCCGACTACGCCGCGCGGGCCGGCACTGCGCCCGCCACACCTCCAGCACCACCCTTGGCCACTTGCACAACGGACTCGCCCCTGGCCCAGCTCAACCGCGACCTGGCCGCACGCGCCCAGGCCGAGGCCGACCACGTACGCACCAGCGAAAGCAGCAGCACCTCGGAGATGAAGAGCGTGCGCCAGTTCAGCGAGGTCTGGTCCAAGATCTCCGCCGAGCAGCAGGTAACGCAGGCACTGCACAAGGCGCCCGAAAACGCCGGCCCGCTCAACTCGCACAAGCTCATGCTGCGCTCGCTGGGCCTGATGCGCACCCTTTCGCCGGACTACCTGCGCCGGTTCATGGCACAGATGGATGCGCTGCTCTGGCTGGAGCAGACGAATGCCGATCTGGCGCGCCCGGCGCCCAGGGCCCCACGCACCAGCAAGCCCAGGCGATAGATACAGAGAGAGCGCGCGCGCGCATCGCCCGCAGCTACGATGGCAGGCATGCACCGACGACCCACCCCATCGAATCAGCCGCCTGCACGCCGCGATGGCGCCCCGCCCCATCGCCAGGCACTGCGCGCCATCGCCGCATTCGAGGCGCTCAAGGGCTTTGCAGCGCTGGCGGCGAGCCTGGGCTTCGTGGGCCTGCTGCACCACGACCTGCACCACGTCGTGGCATCGCTCATCGGCCATATTGGCCTCAAGCCCTGTGACCGCTACCCCGCCATGGTCCTCACCGACATCGACCAGTTGCTCAGCGCCGACCTCCGCCCCTTGTTGCTGGCCGCGACGGCCTATGTGCTGGTGCGCTTTACCGAAGCCTATGGCCTGTGGAAGGACCGGTGGTGGGGCGAGTGGCTGGGCGCTCTCTCGGGCGCGCTGTACATCCCGTTCGAGCTGTGGCACTTCGCGCACCACCCGAGCGTGGCATCGGCCGCCGTGGCGCTGGCCAACATGGCGGTCGTGGGATTCCTGGGGCAACAGCTGTGGCGGCGCCGGCAGGGGTGATCGTGCACCAATCCGCGCCAAATGGCACGAACTTGCAGGCAATGGCCAAGAAAAAAGGCGCTCATCCGATCAGGATGAGCGCCTTTGGTCGATAGGTGGTGGAGCTGGCGGGAATTGAACCCGCGTCCGCAAGCCTTCACCGGGCAGATCTACATGTTTAGCGGTCTGATTTGAGTCTCGCCACCTGTGTCGCGCAGTCGCACGCTACACAGGCCGCCAGTACCCTTAAGTCTCGCCCCAATCCAAGGTACCCGGATCGGAGCCAGCCCATGTAATTATCCTTGCAGCCGGGAGGCTCTGATTGCTCAGAACCCCCTTGCCCAGCCCATCGGCCAACTGTTGCAAGGCTCACTGGCAATTAAGCAGCGAGTGCGAAACGTTCGTCGTTTGCAGTTAGTTTGTTAAATCGAGATTTACGAGCGTGAATCAAGCTCGACATGCACCACACCGGCTCCGAACCCACGTCGAAACCAGGACAGCCCCAGACTTCCTATTTTAGGCCTGTCCCAGCAGTTGCAAGAGCTCGGAGGGAGATTTAATTGCAGCGTGCGCGCCCCAGGCATGCGGGGCCTGCGCGGAGCCCAGGTAGCCGTAGGTGGCGGCCACGGTGCCCATGCCGGCGGCCAGGCCCGCCACGATGTCGCGCTCGTCGTCGCCCACGTAGATGCATTGGCTGGCATCGATTTTCAAGCGGGCGGCCGCCTCCAGCAGTGGGGCCGGGTGCGGCTTGGCGTGCGGCGTGGTGTCGCCACTGACCACCGCGCCCGCGCTGGCAAACAGCGGCATGGCGCGCGTGAGTGGGTCGGTGAAGCGCATGGCCTTGTTGGTGACCACGCCCCAGACCAGACCCCGGGCCTGCAGCGCCTCGACCAGCGCGGGCACGCCGTCGAACACCTCGGTGAGCAGCGTCATGCGCGCTTTGTAGTTGGCAAAGAACTCCTCGCGCAGGGCCGCAAACTCCGCATCCTCGGGCTTGAGCCCGAAGGCCTCGCCCAGCATGCCGCGCGCACCGGCACCGGCCATGGGGCGGTAGCGCGCCAAAGGCAAGGATTCCAGGCCCCGGTCGGTGCGCATCTTGTCGGCGGCAGCAGCCAGGTCGGGGGCGCTGTCGATCAGGGTACCGTCCAGATCGAACAGCACGGCGCGGATGTTGTGGAAGATGGGGGTCACAGGGGAAGTCGTCACAGGCAAGGGTTGTCAGGTCGCATCAAGCGGGGCGCTGTGTAGCGAACATGTAGTTCACACTGGTGTCGCTGCTCAGCCAGTAACGCTTGGTGATCGGGTTGTACTCCAGCCCGCGGGTCTGCTGCACGTCCAGGCCGGCAGCACGGCAATGCGAGGCCAGTTCGCTCGGGCGGATCATCTTGGCGTACTCGTGCGTGCCGCGCGGCAGCATGTTGAGCACGTACTCGGCCCCGACGATGGCCAGCATGAAGGCCTTGGCATTGCGGTGGATGGTGGAGAAGAACACCCAGCCGCCGGGCTTGACGAGTTCGGAACAGGCCTTGACGACGGATGCCGGGTCGGGTACATGCTCCAGCATCTCCATGCAGGTCACCACGTCGAAGCTGGCGGGCTGCTCCGCAGCCAGCGCCTCCACGCTGATTTCGCGGTATTGCACCCCTTTGGTGCCGGCTTCGAGTGCGTGCAGCTGGGCCACGCGCAAGGCCTTGCTGGCCAGGTCGATGCCCATCACGTCGGCCCCCTTGCGGGCCATGGAGTCGGCCAGGATGCCGCCGCCGCAGCCCACATCGAGCACGCGCTTGCCGCCCAGCCCGCACAGGGCGTGGATCCAGTCCAGGCGCAAGGGGTTGATCTGGTGCAGCGGGCGGAACTCGCTCTCCGGGTCCCACCAGCGGTGGGCCAGTGCGGAAAACTTGGCCAACTCGGCCGGGTCGGCGTTGAGGGGAATGGTGGTCGTTTCTTCGCTCATGGTGTGCATTGTCAACGATGATGGCTGCCGCCATGACTTCGCGCCAAAGGCCGGGCTCCAGAGGGTTTTCAGACGCCGTCTATATACATGTGCAAAGTGCCATGGATTCACCCCAGGGCACTTCGTACCAGTACAAAACTCGAAAAGGTCCAGACGAAAAAAAGCCCCGTTGCCGGGGCTTCTTTGTGCAGAGCAATCGAAAGATTACTGAGCGCGGGTGCCAACCACTTCGATTTCCACGCGGCGGTTCTTGGCGCGGCCTTCAGCGGTCTTGTTGTCAGCCACTGGTTGCTTTTCGCCCTTGCCTTCGGTGTACACGCGGTTCTTTTCGATGCCCTTGGACACCAGGTAAGCCTTGACGGCTTCGGAACGGCGAACCGACAGCTTCTGGTTGTAAGCATCGGAGCCCACGGAGTCGGTGTGACCCACGGCGATGATGACTTCCAGGTTGATGCCCTTGACCTTGGAGACCAGGTCGTCCAGCTTGGCCTTGCCTTCTGCCTTCAGCACCGACTTGTCGAAGTCGAAGAATGCGTCGGCAGCGTAGGTCACCTTGCTGGCCATGACGGCAGGAGCTGGAGGCTTAGGAGCTGCAGCGGCAGGTGCTGGAGCAGCGCCAGGTGCTGGAGCAGCGGCGGGTGCAGCAGCTGGAGCGGCAATTGCGCCGTCGCAGCCTGGAGCAGCGGTGGCTGGCGTCCAGTTGGCATTGCGCCAGCAGTATTCGTTGGTGCCGTTCTTCCAGACCAGTTGGCCAGAAGCATCTCTCCAGTTGTCAACGGTTTGGGCGCCAGCGGCGGTTGCGAGCGCTGCAGAGGCAAACAACATCGCCACTTTGTTCAGTTTCTTCATGGTTCTCCTCTTGGGGAAAAAGCCGCAGCCTCGCTGCGAATCAGGACGCTTGAGGTGACCATCACCCAAAGCGTTCAAACGATTGTGCCATACGTAACTAGGCAAAAGCGCCCGCACCGCATTGGGGCCCGTAGGACAAAACCGTAATTGCGACGATATGTTGCGGGAGCGCGACACGCTTTCCCCTCTAAAATGATTCTCCTTCGCCGCCACCGCCGTCCTATGACCCAGTTTGCCAAAGAAACCCTGCCCATCAGCCTCGAAGAGGAGATGCGGCGCAGTTACCTCGACTACGCGATGAGCGTGATCGTGGGCCGGGCCCTGCCCGATGCGCGCGATGGACTGAAGCCCGTACACCGGCGCGTGCTGTATGCCATGCACGAGATGGGCAACAACTACAACAGCAAGTACCGCAAGAGTGCCCAGGCGGTCGGCGAAACGATGGGTAAGTACCACCCGCACGGTGACTCGGCCATCTACGACACCATCGTGCGCATGGCCCAGCCGTTCAGCTTGCGCCACCCGCTGATCGATGGCCAGGGCAATTTCGGTTCGGTCGATGGAGACAACGCCGCAGCCATGCGGTACACCGAAATTCGCCTGGACAAGATTGCACACGAAATGCTGGCCGACATCGACAAGGAGACTGTCGATTTCGGACCGAACTACGACGGCAGCCTGACAGAGCCGATCGTGCTTCCCAGCAAGCTGCCCAACCTGCTGGTCAATGGCTCGTCAGGCATTGCGGTGGGCATGGCCACCAACATCCCGCCGCACAACCTGAACGAAGTGGTCGACGGTTGCCTGCACATGCTGCGCAACCCCGATGCCACCGTCGATGATCTGATGGAGATCATCCCTGCGCCCGACTTCCCCACGGCAGGCATCATCTACGGCATCAACGGCGTGAAGGATGGCTACCGCACCGGCCGCGGCAAGGTGGTGATGCGCGCCAAGTGCCACTTCGAGGACATCGACCGTGGCCAGCGCCAGGCGATCATCGTCGACGAGCTGCCCTACCAGGTCAACAAGAAGACGCTGCAGGAGCGCATGGCCGAGCTGGTGCACGAGAAGAAGATCGAGGGCATCAGCCACATACAGGACGAGTCCGACAAGTCGGGCATGCGCCTGGTGATCGAACTCAAGCGCGGCGAAGTGCCCGAGGTGGTGCTCAACAACCTGTACAAGCAGACGCAGCTGCAGGACACCTTCGGCATGAACATGGTGGCGCTGATCGACGGCCAGCCCCGCCTGTGCAACCTGCGCGACCTGATCAGCGTCTTTTTGCAGCACCGCCGCGAGGTGGTCACCCGCCGCACGGTGTTCGAGCTGCGCAAGGCGCGCGACCGCGGCCACGTGCTCGAAGGCCTGGCCGTGGCGCTGGCCAACATCGATGACTTCATCGCCATCATCCGTAACGCCCCCACCCCACCGGTGGCCAAGGCCGAGCTGATGGCCCGCCCCTGGGACAGCAAGCTGGTGCGCGAGATGCTCACCCGCACGCGTGCCGACGGCGGCGTGATCAGCGCCGACGACTACCGCCCCGACTCGCTGGAGAAGGAATTCGGCATGGGCCAGGACGGCCTGTACCGCCTGTCGGAAACGCAGGCCCAGGAAATCCTGCAGATGCGCCTGCAGCGCCTCACCGGCCTGGAGCAGGACAAGATCGTGGCCGAGTACAAGGAAGTCATGTCGGTCATCGAAGACCTGCTGGACATCCTGGCCAAGCCCGAGCGCGTCTCGACCATCATCAGCGAAGAGCTCACCTCCATCAAGACGGAGTTCGGCCAGAACAAGCTGGGCGCACGCCGCAGCATCGTCGAGTACAGCGCGCAGGACCTCTCCACCGAGGACCTGATCACCCCCACCGACATGGTGGTGACGCTCAGCCACACGGGCTACATCAAGAGCCAGCCGCTGTCCGAGTACCGCTCGCAAAAGCGCGGCGGGCGCGGCAAGCAGGCCACAGCGACGAAGGAAGACGACTGGATCGACCAGCTCTTCATCGCCAACACGCACGACTACATCCTGTGCTTCTCCAACCGCGGCCGGCTGTACTGGCTCAAGGTCTGGGAAGTGCCCGCAGGCTCGCGCGGCTCGCGCGGCCGCCCCATCGTGAACATGTTCCCGCTGCAAGAGGGCGAGAAGATCAACGTGGTGCTGGCGCTCACGGGTGACATGCGCACCTTCCCGGCCGACCGCTACGTGTTCATGTCGACCAGCATGGGCACCGTGAAGAAGACGGCGCTCGACGAATTCAGCAACCCGCGCAAGGGCGGCATCATTGCCGTCAACCTCGATGACGGCGACTACCTGATCGGCGCCGCACTCACCGATGGCCAGCACGACGTGATGCTGTTCAGCGACGGCGGCAAGGCCGTGCGCTTCGACGAGAACGACGTGCGCCCGCTGGGCCGCCAGGCCCGCGGCGTGCGCGGCATGACGCTGGAAGACGGCCAGAGCGTGATCGCCATGCTCGTGGCCGAGGACGAAACGCAAAGCGTGCTCACCGCCACCGAGAACGGCTACGGCAAGCGCACCAGCATCGTCGAGTACACGCGCCATGGCCGAGGCACCAAGGGGATGATCGCCATCCAGCAGAGCGAGCGCAACGGCAAGGTCGTGGCCGCCACCCTGGTGCATGCCGACGACGAGATCATGCTGATCACCGACAAGGGCGTGCTGGTGCGCACCCGTGTCTCCGAGATCCGGGAACTGGGCCGGGCCACGCAGGGCGTGACGCTGATCGCCATGGACGAAGGCTCCCAGCTCAGCGGCCTGCAGCGCATCGTGGAGAACGACGCCAACGTGATCGATCCCGAGGGTTCGGATGAGGGTGGCGCTGGCACCGAAGGCGATGCGGCGCCAGGCGCCGACGGCACTCCCGAGTCCTGACGACGAACCGCTTGCAGGCTGCGGCACACCGGGGCGCCGGGTGCCGCAGGCCCTATCCATCGGGCAGCAGGCAACAGCAGTGCGGGCCACAGCGGGCAGCAAGCCGCCAGGCCCATCGAACGACAGTCCTATTTTTCGTTTTCAGATGAACCGCCCCTACAACTTCTCCGCCGGCCCCGCCGCCATCCCCGCCGAAGTGCTGCAGCAAGCCGCCTCCGAAATGCTGGACTGGCATGGCAGCGGCATGGGCGTGATGGAGATGAGCCACCGCGGCAAGGAGTTTCTGTCCATCTACCAGCAGGCCGAGGCCGACCTGCGCACGCTGCTGGCCGTGCCGGCGAACTTCAAGATCCTGTTCATGCAGGGCGGCGGCTTGGCCGAGAACGCCATCGTGCCGCTGAACCTCTCGCGCGCCGCCGCAGTGGACTTCGTGGTCACCGGCAGCTGGAGCCAGAAGTCGCAGAAGGAGGCGCGCAAGTACGCCTCCGAGGTCAACATCGCCGCCAGCAGCCAGGACAGCGACTTCACGACCCTGCCCGCCCCCTCCACCTGGAACCTAAGCCGGGGCGCCAGCTACCTGCACATCTGCAGCAACGAGACCATCAACGGCATCGAGTTCCACGAACTGCCCGATCTCAAGGCCCTGGGCTCGGATGCCCCCCTGGTCATCGACTTCTCGTCGCACGTGGCCTCGCGCAGCGTGGACTGGTCGCGCGTGGGCCTGGCCTTTGGCGGCGCACAGAAGAACCTGGGCCCCGCCGGCCTGACCCTGGTGGTGGTGCGCGAGGACCTGCTGGGCCATGCCCTGCCCGCCTGCCCAAGCGCCTTCGACTACAAGACCGTGGCGGACAACGAGTCCATGTACAACACCCCGCCCACCTGGGGCATCTACGTGGCGGGCCTGACCTTCCAGTGGCTGCTGCGCCAGCGCGAGGGCGAGCTGACCGGCGTGGCCGCGATGGAGCAGCGCAACATCGCCAAGGCCGAGTTGCTCTACAACGCCATCGACGCCTCGCAGCTTTATGTGAACAAGGTGGCCGCCAACTGCCGCTCGCGCATGAACATCCCGTTCTTCCTGCGTGACGAGTCGCGCAACGATGCCTTCCTGGCCGGCGCGCGCGAGCGCGGCCTGCTGCAACTCAAGGGCCACAAGTCCGTGGGCGGCATGCGCGCCAGCGTCTACAACGCCATGCCATTGGCCGGTGTACAGGCGCTGGTGGACTACATGCGAGAATTTGAACAAAAGCGCGCCTGAGCCCCTGCCCCTCCCTCTCATCCGGACGCCAGCCCGAAAAGTTGCCTCTTACATGACCCAACCGCAAGCCTCCCCTGATCTCGCCAGCCTGCGCGTGCAGATCGACTCCATCGACCAGCAATTGCTCACGCTGCTCAACCAGAGGGCCCTGGTGGCCGAACAGGTCGGCGAGGTCAAGAAGCGCGAGGGCACGCCGTTCTTTCGCCCCGACCGCGTGGCCCAGGTCATCGACAAGATCCAGACCGCCAACCCGGGCCCGCTCAAGGGCCCGCACGTGGCCGCCATCTGGCGCGAGATCATGTCGGCCTGCCTGGCGCTCGAATCGCCCCAGCGCGTGGCCGTGCTCGGCCCCGAGGGCACCTTCTGCGAGCAGGCGGCCATCGAGTTCTTCGGTGGTGCGGCCGACCTGATGTACTGCGCCAACTTCGACGAAGTGTTCCACGCCACGGCCGCAGGCAGCGCCCAGTACGGCGTGGTGGGCGTGGAGAACTCCACCGAAGGCGTGGTCACGCGCTCGCTCGACCTGTTCCTGCACACCCCCACCCATGTGGTTGGCGAGGTCAGCCTGCTGGTGCGCCACAACCTGCTGCGCACCAGCAATTCGCTGGACGGCATCGAGGCGGTGCTGGCCCACCCTCAGGCCCTGGCCCAGTGCCAGGCCTGGCTGTCCAAGCACCTGCCGCATGCCGAGCGCCGCCCGGTGTCGAGCAATGCCGAAGGCGCCCGGCTGGCCACGACCAACCCTGCCTGGGCCGCGCTGTCGAGCGAACGCGCTGCCACCCAGTTCGGCCTGCACATCGTCTCGCATGCCATCCAGGACGATGCCTACAACCGCACGCGATTTGCCATCATCTGCCTGCCGCACACGCTGCAGACGCCCCCTCCCTCGGGCAAGGACTGCACCAGCCTGGTGGTCTCGGTACCCAACCGGCCCGGCGCCGTGCACGACCTGCTAGTGCCGCTCAAGACCCACGGCGTGTCCATGACGCGCTTCGAATCGCGCCCCGCGCGCACCGGCCAGTGGGAGTACTACTTCTACATCGACCTGGACGGCCACCCCGCCCAGCCCCACCTGGCGCGCGCGCTCGAAGAGCTGCGCAGCCTGTGCGCCTTCTACAAGGTGCTGGGCACCTACCCGGTCGCGCCATGACGCCAGCGCGCACCGCCCGATGCCTGGCCACCGCCCCCCTGGGGACGGCTGCGCTCTCGCGGGGAACAGTCCCGCACCGATACATGCCGGAATCGCACCATGTTTGAACAATTGGGACTCATCGGCTGCGGCCTCATGGGCGGCTCCTTCGCCCTGGCGATGAAAAAGGCCGGCCTGGTCAAGCGCGTGGTCGGCTACAGCAAGTCGCCCTCCACCACCGACCGTGCGCGCCAGATGGGCGTGATCGACGTGGAGGCCCCCTCGGCCCTGCTGGCCGTGGCCGGCGCCGACATCGTGCTGGTGGCCGTGCCCGTCTCCGCCACCGAAGCCACGCTCAAGGCCATCAAGCACCTGGTCACGCCCAACATGCTGATCATGGACGTAGGCTCCACCAAGGCCGACGTGGTGCAGGCCGCACGCCGCGCGCTGCGCGACCAGGTGGGCTCGTTCGTGCCCGCCCACCCCATCACGGGCCGCGAGGTCGCGGGCGTGGAGCATGCCGATGCCGAGCTGTACACCGGCCGCCAGGTCATCCTGACCCCTACCGAGAAAACGCTGACCACCCAGCTCAGCCAGGCCGAGACCGTGTGGACTGCGCTGGGCTGCCGCGTGAGCAGCATGTCGCCCGAATCGCACGACGCGGCCTTTGCCGCCGTGAGCCACCTGCCCCACCTGCTGGCCTTTGCCATGATGAACAGCATCACGGGCCAGAACGATGGTGACGACTTCCTGTCGCTGGCCGGCCCCGGTTTTCGCGATTTCACGCGCATTGCCGCCAGCGACCCCAAGGTCTGGCGCGACATCCTGCTGTCCAACCGCGAGGAATTGCTGGCCCAGTCGCGGCTGTTCCAGCAGACCCTGCAGAACATCGAGCAGGCCATGCAGAAGGGCGACGCACAGGCTCTGGAAGACATGATCACCCTGGCCAGCGAGACCCGCGCGCACTGGCGCATGGGCGCGCAGCGCACGAGCAAGGGGCGCTGATGTTCAGCACGCCCTATCTCGACCTGCCGGCCCTGGACGCGGCAGGCGGCGAAGTCCACCTGCCCGGCTCCAAGAGCATCTCCAACCGCGTGCTGCTGCTGGCCGCACTGAGCGCAGGCACCACCACCGTGCACGACCTGCTGGCCTCGGACGACACGCGCGTCATGCTCGATGCCCTGCGCCAGATCGGCTGCACGGTGGACGAGGACGGCAGCAGCACCGTGCGCATCACCGGCCTGGGCGGCGCCACACCCCGCTCACCGGCCAAGCTGTTCATGGGCAATGCCGGCACGGCCATGCGCCCGCTCACCGCCGCGCTGTCGCTGCTGGGCGGCGAGTTCGAGCTGTCCGGCGTGCCGCGCATGCACGAGCGCCCCATCGGCGACCTGGTCGATGCGCTGCGCCAGCTCGGTTGCCAGATCGACTACCTGGGCAATGATGGCTACCCGCCGCTGCGCATTGCGCACGGCCAGGGTGTGCCAGCCCTGGCGCTGGCCGCGCCCATCCGCGTGCGCGGCGACGTGTCCAGCCAGTTCCTCACGGCCCTGCTCATGGCGCTGCCCCTGGCGGCACGCGACCAGGACATCGTGATCGACGTGGTGGGCGAGCTGATCTCCAAGCCCTACATCGCCATCACGCTGCAACTGCTGACCCGCTTCGGCATCGAGGTCACGCACCAGGACTGGCAGCGCTTCACCATTGCCGCTGGCAGCCAATACCGTTCGCCCGGCGACATCCATGTGGAGGCCGACGCCTCCTCGGCCAGCTACTTCATCGCGCTGGGCGCCATTGCCGCGGGACACGAAGGCCTGCCCGAAGGCATCCGCATCCATGGCGTGGGACTCGACTCCATTCAGGGCGACATCCGCTTTGTGGAGGCCGCGCGCGC
This sequence comes from Acidovorax sp. LjRoot66, assembly GCF_964253305.1. Lineage (NCBI taxonomy): Bacteria > Pseudomonadati > Pseudomonadota > Betaproteobacteria > Burkholderiales > Comamonadaceae > Acidovorax > Acidovorax sp. LjRoot66. The sequence goes on along the minus strand of NZ_CAXUQU020000001.1, from coordinate 2,592,265 downwards.
CATGGGCGCGCACGTCACCGGCGGCGCCAACTGGCTGCACATCCGCCGGGGTGAGCCCGGCGAGGGCTGGCCGCTCCAAGCCATCGACCTCGATTGCAACCACATTCCCGACGCGGCCATGACATTGGCGGTGATGGCACTGTACGCAGAGGGCACCACCACGCTGACCAACATCGCCAGTTGGCGCGTGAAGGAAACCGACCGCATCGCCGCCATGGCCACCGAGCTGCGCAAGCTCGGCGCCTCGGTGGAAGAAGGCGCCGATTTCATCCGCGTGACCCCGCCCGCGCAGTTGGCCGACTGGAAGGCCGCCAGCATCCACACCTACGACGACCACCGCGTGGCCATGTGCTTCTCGCTCGCGGCGTTCAATCCGGCCAGGTTGCCGGTGCGCATCGAAGACCCCAGGTGCGTGGCCAAGACCTTCCCGGACTATTTCGAGGCACTGTTTTCGGTGGCGCATGCCGCCACCGAGCGCACCCCGGTGATCTGCATCGACGGCCCCACTGCGTCGGGCAAGGGCACCGTGGCGGCGGCCGTGGCCCAGCGCCTGGGCTACCGCTTCCTAGACTCGGGTGCCATGTACCGCATCACGGCGCTGGCGGCCATCCGCCAGGGCCTGGCCATCGACGCGGCGCACGAAACCCGCATTGCCGACATGGCCAAGACCCTGCCCGTGCACTTCGAGGGCGGGCGCGTGCTGCTCGGCCAGGACGACGTCACCGACGATATCCGCACCGAAGAGGCGGGCATGAACGCCTCGCGCGTATCGTCCCTGCCCGCCGTGCGCGAGGCCCTGGTGGACCTGCAGCACAGCTTTCGGCGCCTGCCGGGCCTGGTGGCGGACGGCCGCGACATGGGCACGGTGATCTTCCCCGAAGCCCCGCTCAAGGTGTATTTGACGGCCAGCGCCGCGTGCCGCGCGGAGCGCCGGTATAAGCAGTTGATTTCAAAGGGATTTTCAGCTAACATAGCCGACCTTCGTGCAGACCTAGAGGCGCGCGATGCGCGGGACAGTTCCCGCAGCGTCGCCCCCTTGAAGCCCGCGCAGGACGCCCTGGTGCTGGACAACTCCGAATTGACGATTGATGAAGCCGTCGATCAGGTACTTGTCTGGTGGCAGGAGCGGCAGCCTTTCGCAGCCCCGGCCGCGCAGGGCTGACTGGCAGGGCCGCAAGGCGCTGCAAGCCAGGGCGCAAGCCCTGCACGGCCCCAATGGCACCGCTCGCTCACCAGCGCACGGGCCCTGTGGATCAACCACCACCTAACCGCGGCTTTGCCGCAAAAAACCACCGCAAGCAGCTATAAAAACGGAAGCAATGGTGCTCCCGGAATCCTGTTTGTGGCAAGGAAACACATGTCAGAATCTTTTGCCGCCCTTTTTGAAGAATCCCTGCAGCGTACCGAAATGCGCCCAGGCGAAGTGATCACCGCCGAAGTCGTGCGCGTGGAACACAACTTCGTCGTGGTCAACGCCGGCCTCAAGTCTGAAGCCTACGTGCCGCTGGAAGAATTCAAGAACGACAAGGGCGAAGTCGAAGTCCAAGTGGGTGACTTCGTGTCGGTGGCCATCGGCTCCATCGAAAACGGCTACGGCGACACCATCCTGTCGCGCGACACCGCCAAGCGCCTGGCTTCGTGGATGAGCCTGGAAAAGGCCCTGGAATCCGGCGAATTCGTCACCGGCACTACCAGCGGCAAGGTCAAGGGCGGCCTGACCGTTCTGGTCAACGGCATCCGCGCGTTCCTGCCCGGTTCGCTCATCGACACGCGTCCTATCAAGGACCTGACGCCTTACGAGAACAAGACCCTGGAATTCAAGGTCATCAAGCTCGACCGCAAGCGCAACAACGTGGTGCTGAGCCGCCGCGCCGTGGTGGAAGCCTCCATGGGCGAAGAGCGCGCCAAGCTGATGGAAACCCTCAAGGAAGGCTCCATCGTTCAAGGCGTGGTCAAGAACATCACCGAATACGGTGCGTTCGTGGACCTGGGCGGCATCGACGGCCTGCTGCACATCACCGACATGGCATGGCGCCGCGTGCGTCACCCATCGGAAGTGGTGACGGCTGGCCAGGAAATCACCGCCAAGATCCTCAAGTTCGACACCGAAAAGAACCGTGTTTCGCTGGGTCTGAAGCAAATGGGCGACGATCCATGGATGGGCGTGAACCGCCGCTACCCCCAGAGCACGCGCCTGTTCGGCAAGATCACGAACATTGCCGACTACGGCGCGTTCGTCGAACTCGAGCCGGGCATCGAAGGCCTGGTGCACGTCTCCGAAATGGACTGGACCAACAAGAACATCGCTCCCGCCAAGCTGGTTTCGCTGGGCGACGAAGTCGAAGTCATGGTTCTGGAAATCGACGAAGACAAGCGCCGCATCAGCCTGGGCATGAAGCAGTGCAAGGCCAACCCATGGCAAGAATTCGCACAGGACACGAAGCGCGGTGACCGCGTCAAGGGTCCGATCAAGTCGATCACCGACTTCGGCGTGTTCGTGGGTCTGGCTGCCGGCATCGACGGCCTGGTTCACCTGTCCGACCTCTCGTGGAACGAACCTGGCGAAGCCGCCGTTCGCAACTACAAGAAGGGCCAGGAAGTGGAAGCCATCGTGCTGGCCGTGGACGTGGACCGCGAACGCATCTCGCTGGGCATCAAGCAGCTCGACGGCGACCCGTTCACCACGTTCGTGACCGTGAACGACAAGGGCCAGACGGTGACCGGCAAGGTCAAGACCGTGGACGCCCGTGGCGCTGAAATCGACCTCGGTGAAGACATCGTGGGCTACCTGCGCGCTTCGGAAATCTCCCGCGACCGCGTGGAAGATGCCCGCAACGTGCTCAAGGAAGGCGACGAAGTCACCGCTGTGGTGGTCAATGTGGATCGCAAGACCCGCAACATCCAGCTGTCGATCAAGCAAAAGGACATGGCCGACGAGCAAGGCGCCATGGCCAACCTGAGCCAGCAATCGAGCCGCGAAAGCGCCGGTACGACCAGCCTGGGCGCCCTGCTGCGCGCCAAGCTGGACAACTCCGACAAGTGATAATCTGACCCCTTGAAGGTCAGTCAGCGGGCGCCTAGTGCGCCCGCTGCTCATTCACCCCTACATTGACGCCATGACCCGCTCTGACCTTGTTGAAGAACTGGCCGCCCGCTTTGGCCAGCTCACCCACCGCGATGCCGAATACGCCGTCAAGACCATTCTTGACGCGGTGGGCGACGCGCTGGTGCGCGGCCATCGCATCGAGATCCGGGGTTTTGGCAGCTTCTCGGTGAACCACCGTCCACCGCGCATGGGCCGCAACCCACGCAGCGGCGAAGCCGTGGCGATCCCGGAAAAGCGCGTGCCCCATTTCAAGCCAGGCAAGGCCCTGCGCGAAGCCGTGGACAAGCGCACAGCGGAAATGGAAGACAGCACGCCCGTGGTGCAGGCCCCCGCGAAAGGCACTGGCACGTCGGGTTGACGCACCAGACGGGCGCGACGCTGCCAGATGGCACACTCCCCATGGGGGTGCACACCATTTTGGCGCCGTAGAATCTCCCCACCACCGGGGAGCCCCATGAAATACCTCCTGTGGCTGCTCAAGGCAGCCATTTTTTTTACCCTCTTCGCTTTCGCGCTGAACAACCAGCAAGACGCCACCGTGCACTTCTTCTTCGGCACGCAGTGGCGCGCGCCGCTGGTGCTGGTCGTGCTCACGGCCTTCTCTGCCGGCCTCATCGTGGGCGTGCTGGGCATGGTGCCGCGCTGGTGGAAGCACCGCAGCGTGGCACGCCAGGCCCTCAAGCAGGCCCCACCCGCCACCCCCGCCAAGGCCGCCGTCCCCGCCGAAGCCGCACCTGCCGAGATGCCGCCCATCCATGGAATTTGACCTCAGCTGGATTTTGCTGGGCCTGCCGCTGGCCTTCGTGCTCGGCTGGCTGGCATCGCGCTTCGACCTGCGCCAGTTGCGTGCCGAGAACCGCCGCGCACCCAAGGCCTACTTCAAGGGCCTGAACTTCCTGCTCAACGAGCAGCAGGACCAGGCCATCGATGCCTTCATCGAGGCCGTGCAGAACGACCCCGACACCTCCGAGCTGCACTTTGCCCTCGGCAACCTGTTTCGCCGCCGCGGCGAGTACGACCGGGCCGTGCGCGTGCACGAGCACCTGCTCTCGCGCGGCGACCTGGGCCGCACCGACCGTGAGCGCGCCCAGCACGCCCTGGCGCTCGACTTCCTCAAGGCCGGCCTGCTTGATCGTGCAGAAGACGCGCTGAACCGCCTGGAAGGCACGCCCTTCGAGGCCCAGGCCCGCCTGGCGCTGCTGGCCATCTACGAGCGCTCGCGCGACTGGCCCCATGCCACCTCCATTGCGCGCAAGATGCACGACGCCGACCAGGGCGATTTCAGCACCCGCCAGGCGCACTACCTGTGCGAGCAGGCGGCGGCGCTCAGCAGCAAGGCCGACCATGCCGGCGCCCTGGCTCTGCTGGAGCAGGCCGTGGCCGCCGCCCCGGGCGCCGCACGGGCCCGCATCGACATGGCGCGCCTGCAGCACCTGATGGGCCAGCCTGCGGCCGCGCTGGCCACCCTGAAGGCGCTGGGTGAGCACAACCCCGCCGCCCTGCCCCTGGCCGCCCCGCTGATGGTCGAGGCCGCAGCCAGCACAGGGCGCAGCACGGAAGCCCAGGCACTGCTGCAGGAACACTACGACAGCGCGCCCTCGCTCGACGTGCTGGAGAGCCTGGTCGCCATCGACACAGCCCAAGGCGCAGGCGAAGGCGCCCGCCAGCGCTATGTGGACCACCTGGACAAGGAGAAATCCCTGGTGGCCGCCGCCAAGTGGCTGGCGGGCGAAAAGCTGGAGCACGAGGCCTTCCACCCGCAGGTCCAGCGCGCACTGGACCACGCCGTGAAACCCCTCACCCGCTACCGCTGCGCGGCCTGCGGCTTCGAGGCGCGCCAGCACTTCTGGCAATGCCCGGGCTGCCAGACCTGGGACAGCTACCCGGCTCGGCGCGTGGAAGAGCTGTAGCGGCGGCACAAGCGACTTGATCCCCGGGCGCCGACCGATATGATGATCGGCACCACAACACCGAGGGAGTCGTATCCATGTTCAAGAAATTCCTGCTCATCATCGCCCTGCTGTTTGCCGGCACCGCATTTGCGGCCGTGGACGTGAACAAGGCCAGCGCGGCCGAGCTGGACGGCATCAAGGGCATCGGCCCGGCCATGTCCGAGAAGATCATCAACGAGCGCAAGGCCAGCGAGTTCAAGGACTGGAACGACTTCATCGGCCGAGTCGGCGGCGTGGGCGAGAAGACGGCGGCCAGGTTTTCGGCCGAGGGTCTGACCGTCAACGGCAAGCGCTTCAGCGCCGCAGCCCAGGCCAAGGCCGACAAGAAGAAGAAAGGCGCAGAAACCAAGGCGAGCAAGACCGCCAAAGCCGACGACAAGCCCGCCAGCAAGAAGAAGGACAAAGCGGCAGCACCTGCAACCGCTGCGTCCGCCCCCCAGGCGGCTGCCAGCGACGCGAAGAAGTAAGGCATGGGCTGCGCACAGGGCGCACCCGCACGCCCACCAGCCCGCTTCGGCGGGCTTTTTCATGGGCGCAGCCGGCGCCGCGAAGGCGCAGCCTCTCCGGACCTTACAAAGGGACTTTCGAGGCACACCCTAAAATCGTTCGGGCATGCCCCTGATCACCCTCATCCTTCTCCCCTTCATCGGCAGTCTTCTGGCGGCCATCCTACCCGCCAACGCCCGCAACACCGAGTCCACCCTGGCCGGGCTCATCGCCCTGTTCTGCACGGTGCAGGCCGCGCTGTACTTCCCCCAGATCGCGGGCGGCGAGGTGCTGCGCCAGGAGATCACCTGGCTGCCCGCGCTGGGCCTGAACCTGGTGATACGGCTCGACGGCTTTGCCTGGATGTTCTGCATGCTGGTGCTGGGGGTCGGCTCGCTGGTGGTGCTGTATGCGCGCTACTACATGTCTGCGGCCGACCCGGTGCCGCGCTTCTTCTCGTTCTTTCTGGCCTTCATGGGCGCCATGGTGGGCGTGGTGCTCTCGGGCAACATCATCCAGATCGCCCTGTTCTGGGAACTGACCAGCCTGTTCTCCTTTTTGCTGATCGGCTACTGGCACCACCGCAAGGATGCGCGGCGCGGCGCGCGCATGGCGCTCACCGTCACCGGTACGGGCGGGCTGTGCATGCTGGCCGGCATGCTGGTGCTGGGCCACATCGTGGGCAGCTACGACCTCGACCACGTGCTGGCCGCAGGCGCGCTGATCAAGGCGCACCCGCTGTACCTCACGGCGCTGGTGCTGATCCTGCTGGGCGCCTTCACCAAGAGCGCCCAGTTCCCGTTCCACTTCTGGCTGCCGAACGCCATGGCGGCGCCCACGCCGGTGTCTGCCTACCTGCACTCTGCCACCATGGTCAAAGCCGGCGTGTTCCTGCTGGCACGGCTGTGGCCGGCGCTGGCAGGCACGGAGCAGTGGTTCTGGCTGGTGGGTGGCGCGGGCCTGTGCACGCTGCTGGTGGGTGGCTATGCGGCCATGTTCCAGAACGACCTCAAGGGGCTGCTGGCCTACTCCACCATCTCGCACCTGGGGCTCATCACGCTGCTCTTGGGCCTGAACAGCCCGCTGGCGGCCGTGGCGGCGGTGTTCCACATCATGAACCACGCGACCTTCAAGGCCTCGCTGTTCATGGCGGCCGGCATCGTCGACCATGAAAGCGGCACGCGCGACATCCGGCGCCTGTCGGGCTTGGTGCGCATGATGCCCATCACCGGCACGCTGGCCATGGTGGCCAGTGCCGCCATGGCGGGCGTGCCGCTGCTCAACGGCTTTTTGTCCAAGGAGATGTTCTTTGCCGAAACGGTGTTCGTGAACACCGTGCCCTGGCTCGAGGTTCTGCTGCCCGTGGCCGCCACCGTGGCCGGCATCTTCAGCGTGGCCTACTCGCTGCGCTTCACGGTCGACGTGTTCTGGGGCCCGCCCGCCACCGACCTGCCCCGCACCCCGCACGAGCCCCCGCACTGGATGCGCGTGCCGGTCGAGCTGCTGGTACTGGCCTGCCTGGTGGTGGGCACCCTGCCTGCCTGGTCCGTGGGCGCCGTGCTGCAGGCCGCTGCACGCCCCGTGGTGGGGGGCGAGCTGCCCACGTACAGCCTGGCGGTCTGGCATGGCTTCAACACCCCGTTCGTGATGAGCCTGGTGGCGCTGGCGGGCGGCATTGCGCTGTACCTGCTGCTGCGCTGGCTGCGTGCGCGCGGCGCGCTCGACGCACCACCGCTGATGCGCCACATCAGCGGTCAGCAGTTGTTTGACGGCACCCTGGCGCGGCTTTCGCTGGCCGGGCGCAACGGCCGACGCCTGCTGGGCACCCAGCGCCTGCAGTGGCAGATGCTGTGGCTGGTGGCTGCGGCCCTGGTGGCCGGCACACTGCCGCTGTGGGTGCGCGGCCTGCCCATCGGTGCGCGCGAGCAGTTGCCCCTGTCGCCCGCGTTCGCGGTGCTGTGGTTCCTGGGCTCCATGTGCGCGGTGGCCGCTGCCTGGCAGGCCAAGTACCACCGACTGGCGGCACTGACCTTGCTGGGCGGCGCGGGGCTGTGCACCTGCCTGACCTTCCTGTGGTTCTCGGCACCCGATCTGGCGCTCACACAGATCGTGGTGGAGGTGGTGACCACCATCCTGATCCTGCTGGGCCTGCGCTGGCTCCCCCGGCGCGACGAGAGCCTGCGCGTGCCCACGCTGGCGCAGGAGCGCCGCACGCAGCTGCGCCGCTACCGCGACATGACCCTGGCCCTGCTCACCGGCGGCGGCATGGCGCTGCTGTCGTTCGCCATGATGAGCCGGCCTTTCCCCGAGAGCACCTCCACCTTCTTCCTGGAGCGTGCGCTCACCGACGGCGGCGGCACCAACGTGGTCAACGTGATGCTGGTGGACTTCCGCGGCTTCGACACCTTCGGCGAGATCGTGGTGCTGGGCATCGTGGCCCTCACGGTGTATGCGCTGCTGCGGCGCTTTCGCCCGGCGCGCGAGGTGATGGACCTGCCGCCCCAGCAGCGCGCCGTACCCGCCGACGTGGCCACCGACCTGGCCAACCCGCGCCAGACCATGGACACCGCCGTGGGCTACCTCATGGTGCCCGCAGTGCTGGTGCGCCTGCTGCTGCCATTTGCGACCCTGGTGGCCGTGTACCTCTTCATGCGCGGGCACAACGAGCCCGGCGGCGGCTTCGTGGCCGGGCTGGTCTTCTCGGTAGCGCTGGTGTTGCAGTACATGGTGTCCGGCACCTCGTGGGTCGAAGCCCACCTGCCGCTGTACCCGCGCCGCTGGATCGGCACCGGCCTGCTGATCGCCCTGGCCACGGGCCTGGGTGCGCTGTTCTGGGGCTACCCCTTCCTCACCAGCCACACGGCGCACCTGCACCTGCCGGTGGTGGGCGAGGTGCACGTGGCCAGCGCCTTGTTCTTCGACATCGGCGTGTTCACGCTGGTGGTGGGCTCCACCTTGCTGATTCTCACGGCCATTGCCCACCAGTCGGTGCGCAGCCACCGCTACAACGCCCGCGCTGCCGAGGAAGCGCTGGAGGAGCAGGCCGCCGCCATGGCCGCCGCATCGGTCGCCACCGCCCCCCACAACAACGTCCAAGGAGCCCACTGATGGAACTGATTCTGGCCCTGGCCATCGGCATACTCACCGGCTCGGGCGTGTGGCTGCTGCTGCGCCCGCGCACCTTCCAGGTCATCATGGGGCTGGCGCTGCTGTCGTACGCCGTGAACCTGTTCATCTTCAGCATGGGCCGCCTGGGCCTGGCGATCAACAAGGAGCCGGTCCTGCGGGCCGGCCTGCCGCAGGACCTGGCCCACTACGCCGACCCCATGCCCCAGGCGCTCACGCTCACGGCCATCGTCATCGGCTTTGCCATGACGGCGCTGTTCCTCGTGGTGCTGCTGGCCTCGCGCGGCATGTCGGGCACCGACCATGTGGACGGCACGCGCGCCAAAGACGCGCAGGAGATGCCATGACGGGCGAGCTGACCGCACATGTCACGGCGCTGCTGATGCCGCACCTGATCCTGGCGCCGATCGCGCTACCGCTGCTCACGGCCGGCCTCATGCTGCTGCTGCGCGAAGAGCGCCAGCGCACCAAGGTGGCCATGAACGTGGGCTCCACCTTCCTCGGCCTGGTCATCGCCGTGCTGCTGCTGGTGCAGGCCAAGCAGCCTGGCGTGCAGACCAGCCTGGGGGTCTACCTGCCCGGCAACTGGCCGGCGCCCTTCGGCATCGTGCTGGCGCTCGACCGCCTCTCGGCCATGATGCTGGTGCTGGCCAGCACGGTGGCGCTGGCCACGGTGCTGTTTTCGGTCGCACGCTGGCACAAGGCGGGGGTGCACTTCCACCCGCTGTTCCAGTTCCAACTCATGGGGCTGGCGGGTGCCTTCCTCACGGCCGACCTGTTCAACCTGTTCGTGTTCTTCGAGATCATGCTGGCGGCCTCCTACGGCCTGTTGCTGCATGGTTCGGGCCGGCCCCGCGTGTCGGCGGGCCTGCACTACATCGCCATCAACCTCGCTGCCTCGTCGCTGTTCCTGATCGGCGTGTCCATGCTCTACGGCATCACCGGCACGCTGAACATGGCCGACCTGGCGCGCGGCATCGCAGGCATCGACCCGTCCGACCGGGGGTTGCTGCATGCGGCGGCCGGCATCCTGGCCGTGGCCTTCCTCATCAAGGCTGCGGTGTGGCCGCTCAACTTCTGGCTGGTGCCGGCCTACAGCGCGGCAACCGCGCCCGTGGGTGCGCTGTTCGCGCTCATGACCAAGGTGGGGGTGTACAGCATCCTCAGGCTGTGGACGCTGATGTTCAGCAGCGATGCCGGCGACTCGGCCCAATTCGGCAGCCAGTGGCTCATCGGCGCTGGCCTGGTGACCATGGCCTTTGGCGCCGTCGGCATGCTGGGCTCGCAGCGCCTGGGACACCTTGCGGGCTACGCGGCCATCCTCTCGTCGGGCACGCTGCTGGCGGCCCTGGGCTTCGGGCAGACCCTGCTCACGGCCGGTCTGCTGTACTACCTGCTGGGCTCCACGCTGGCCGTGAGCGCCCTCTTCTTGCTGACCGATTTGATCGACCGCTGGCGCAACGACGGCTCCAACCTCGCCCCCTACGAGCAGACCGATGACGCCCCCTTCCTCACCCCCGACCTGGTGCCCGCCCAGGGGCTGAACCTGGACGACAAGGAGGAGGTGCTGATCGGACGGGTCATCCCCGCCGCAGTGGCCTTCCTGGGCCTGGCCTTCATGGCCTGCACGCTGGTGATCGCCGGGTTGCCGCCGCTGCCCGGCTTCGTGGGCAAGTTCGCGATGATCCACGCCCTGCTCAACCCGCTCGGCCTGGGACCATCGGGCGGCTTCGTGCTCGGGTCTGCGGGCTGGGCGCTGCTGGCACTGATGGTGGGCACGGGCCTGCTGGCGCTGATTGCACTCACCCGTGCCGGCATACGGCATTTCTGGGCATCGCACGGGCGTGCGTCGCCCAAGCTGCTGGTGCTCGAAGGCCTGCCCATTGCCCTGCTGCTCACCGGCTGCGCGCTGCTGACCTGGCAGGCCGGCGCCGTGATGCGCTACACCCAGGCCACGGCCGATGCCCTGCACGCGCCCAGCACCTATGTGCAGGCCGTGATGTCCGCCAGGCCCGTCCCCAACCCGCCCGGCACGGCACCGGGCGCCAACGGAAGGCCGCAGTGATGATCAAGCGCATCCTCCCCGCCCCCCTGCTGTCGCTGGCGCTGCTCGCCTTGTGGCTGCTGCTCAACCGCTCGGTCAGCGCCGGCCACATCGTGCTGGGTGGCGTGCTGGCGCTCGCCATACCGCTGCTCACGGCCGGCCTGCGCCCCCTGCCCGTGCGCATCCGCGCGCCAGGAGCGGCGCTGCGCCTGGCGCTGACCGTCATGGCCGACACTGTGCAATCGAACATCGCCGTCTCCCGGCTGCTGCTGTCGCCCGGCCGCAGGCGCCACCCCTCGGGCTTCGTGCAGATTCCCCTGGAGTTGCGCGATGCCAATGCCCTTGCGGTGCTGGCCGTCATCGTCAGCATCGCCCCGGGTACGGCCTGGGCCGAACTCTCGGTGGACCGCAGCATGCTGATGCTGCACGTGCTGGAGGTGGACGACGCCCAGGCCGTTGCCGCGCAGATCAAGCAGCGCTACGAGCGCCCCCTGATGGAGATCTTTGAATCATGACCCCGATACTCGACTGGGCCCTGCCCGCCGCCCTCTTCATGCTGGTGCTGGCCATGGGCTGTGCGCTGGCCCGCCTGCTCAAGGGCCCGTCGGCGCAGGACCGGGTGCTGGCGCTGGACTGCATGTACCTCAACGGCATGCTCGCCATGCTGGTGCTGGGCCTCTTGTACGGCAGCAAGAACTACTTCGAGGCGGCACTGCTGCTGGCACTGTTCAGCTTCGTCGGGTCCATGGCCATGGCCAAGTTCCTGCTGCGCGGCGAGGTGATCGAATGACCAACACCACCGCCCTGCTGCCCCTGTGGCTGGAGATCGTGGTGGCGGCCCTGGTGCTGCTGGGCGCGGGCATGGCCCTGCTCGGCGCCACCGGCCTGCTGCGCCTGCCGACCTTCTTCGAGCGCCTGCATGCGCCGTCCATCGCTGCCACCATGGGTTGCTGGTGCATCATGCATGCCACCGTGATCTATTTCTCCGTCGCGGACGGCAGCCTGGCACTGCACGCCCTGCTGATCGCGGGCTTCGTGGCCGTCACCGTGCCGGTGACCTCGATCTTCCTGATGCGCGCAGCCCTCTTCCGGGCCCGCCAGGCCGGGCAGGACGTGCCGCCCAGCCTGAGCAGCGTCACGCCTGCCGGCCGCAAGGACCTGTAGGCCCCGGCGGTCAGCCCGGGGTTCCGAAGCCTCCACCCCCGGGGGTGTGGATTTCGAACACATCGCCGGGCTGCATCTGCGCTTGGCCAATGTGGTCCAGAGCTTCCACCTTGCCATTGGCCCGCACCACCTTGTTGACGCCCACGGCCCCCGGCGAGCCGCCGGCCATGCCGAAAGCACCGTGGTGGCGGCCATTGGAGAGGATGCTGGCCGTCATGGGCTCGAGGAAGAGCACGCGGCGCACGCCGCCATCGCCACCCGCCCAGCGCCCCGCGCCGCCCGAGCCCTTGCGGATCTCGTAGCCTTCCAGCCGCACCGGGAAACGGAACTCCAGCACCTCAGGGTCCGTCAGGCGCGAATTGGTCATATGGCACTGCACCACGCTCGTGCCGGCAAAGCCGTCCACCAGCGTGCCTGAGGCATCCCACACGCCGCCGGCACCGCTGCCGCCCGAGATGGTCTCGTAGTACTGGTAGCGCTCACTGCCGAAGGTGAAGTTGTTCATGGTGCACTGCCCCGCCGCCATCAGGCCCAGCGCGCCATAAAGGGCGTTGGTGATGCAGGTGGAGGTCTCCACGTTGCCTGCGACCACCGACGCCGGTGGATTGGGGTTGAGCATGGAGCCCTGCGGGATGATGACCTTGAGCGGCTTCAGGCACCCAGCGTTGAGCGGAATGTCGTCCTGCACCAGGGTGCGGAACACGTAGAGCACGGCCGCCATGCACACCGCCGTGGGCGCATTGAAGTTGTGCGTCTGCTGCGCGCTGGTGCCCGTGAAGTCGATCTCGGCGCTGCGGTTCTTGGCATCCACGCGCACGGCAACGCTGATTTGCGAGCCATTGTCCAGCGGCAAGGTGAACTGGCCATCCTTCAGGCGCGTGATCACGCGGCGCACCGATTCCTCGGCGTTGTCCTGCACATGGAGCATGTAGGCCTGCACGACATCGAGGCCGAACTCGCTCACCATGCGGCGCAGCTCCTGCTGGCCCTTTTCGTTGGCGGCGATCTGCGCGCGCAGGTCGGCCATGTTCTGCTGGGGGTTGCGCGAAGGGTACTCGCCGCTCTCGAGCAGCGCGATCATCTCCGCCTCACGCAGCACGCCGCGCTCGACCAGCTTCACATTGTTGATCTGCACGCCCTCTTCCTCGATGCGCGTGGAGAACGGAGGCATGGAGCCCGGCGTGATGCCGCCCACGTCCGCATGGTGGCCGCGGCTGCCCACGTAGAAGGTGGGCTCGGCCTCCTCGCCGATATAGACCGGCGTGATCACCGTGATGTCGGGCAGGTGCGTGCCGCCGTGGTAGGGGTCGTTGAGCACGTACACGTCGCCCGGCTGCATGCGGCCCGCGTTGTCGCGGATCACCGTCTTGATGCTCTCGCCCATGGAGCCCAAGTGCACCGGCATGTGCGGCGCATTGGCGATCAGGTTGCCCGCCGTGTCGAACAGTGCGCAACTGAAGTCCAGGCGCTCCTTGATGTTGACCGAGTAGGCCGTGTTCTGCAGCTGCAGGCCCATCTGCTCGGCGATGTTCATGAACAGATTGTTGAACACTTCGAGCAGCACCGGGTCCACCGTGGTGCCTACGGCGTGCTGCACGGCACGCGCCACGCGGCGCTCCAGCAGCAGGTGGTCCAGGTCGGTGAGCTGCGCCTCCCAGCCGGGCTCGACGATGGTGGTGGCGTTCTTCTCGGCAATGATGGCCGGGCCGGGGATCACGTCGCCGGGGCGCAGGTCCTCGCGCACCACCAGGGCGGCGTCGTGCCAGGCGGCCACGCCGTCGGTGCCGCCGGTGTACATGCGCACCGTGCTGCGGCGCGGCACCTCGCGCGCGGGCTGCAGGGCATACCGCGGCTCCTCGGGCGCATCGCCGGGCACCACGGCCTCGACCGACACGGCCTCCACCACCAGGCCCTTGCCTTGCATCAGGAAAGCAAAACGCTGGCGGTACGCAGCCTCGAAGCTGGCTGTGATGGCCTCGATGCCGCCAAATGGAACAATCAAAGCAGAGTCGCTGCCCTCATAGCGCACATGCACGCGCCGATGCACCGTGGCAGTGCCGTCGCCGGCCTGCTGCTCCAGTTCGGAGCGCGCGGCCGTGGCCAGGCGCTCCAGCGTGGACTCGATGCCCGCCAGGGCCTCGGGTGCCAGCTTGCACTCCACTGCCTGCTCGCGTATCACGTTCTGGTCCGCCAGACCCATGCCGTAGGCGCTGAGCACGCCCGCCAACGGGTGTACGAACACACGCGTCATGCCCAGCGCATCGGCCACCAGGCAGGCGTGCTGCCCACCCGCCCCGCCAAAGCACTGCAGGGTGTAGCGCGTCACATCGTAGCCGCGCGCCACCGAGATCTTCTTGATCGCATTGGCCATCTGCTGCACGGCGATCTGGATGAAGCCGTGGGCCACATCTTCTGCGGCACGGCCCGTCTGGCCAGACAGGTCGGCGAACTTCTGCACGACCGCGTCGCCATCGAGCGCCTCATTGGCCCCATGGCCGAACACGCGCGGAAAGTGCGCCGGCTGGATCTTGCCGACCATCACATTGGCATCGGTCACGGCCAGCGGGCCGCCGCGGCGGTAGCTGGCCGGGCCGGGGTTGGCACCGGCACTCTCGGGGCCCACGCGAAAGCGTGCGCCATCGAAGCCGAGGATGGAACCGCCGCCCGCCGCCACGGTGTGGATGCTCATCATGGGGGCGCGCATGCGCACACCGGCCACCTGGGTCTCGAACTCGCGCTCGAACTCCCCCGCATAGTGGCTCACGTCGGTGGAGGTGCCGCCCATGTCGAAGCCGATCACGCGCTGGTGCCCGGCCAGGCCGGCCGTGCGTGCCATGCCGACAATGCCGCCGGCCGGGCCCGAGAGGATGGCATCCTTGCCCTGGAAGGCATGCGCGTCGGTCAGCCCGCCCGAGGACTGCATGAAGAACAGCGGCACGCCCGGCATCTCGCTGGCCACCTGCTCCACATAACGGCGCAGGATGGGCGAGAGGTAGGCGTCCACCACCGTGGTGTCACCGCGGCTCACCAGCTTCATCATGGGGCTGGTGGCGTGCGATGCGCTCACCTGCGTGAAGCCGGCTTCGCGCGCCAGGCGGGCGGCCGCCTCCTCGTGCGCGGTGTAGCGGTAGCCGTGCATGAAGACCACGGCCGCGCTGCGCAGGCCGGCGTCATAGGCGGCCCACAGGCGCTCCTTCAGGTGCGCCTCGTCCAGCGCCTCGATCACCTCGCCATGCGCGCCCATGCGCTCCTGCGCCTCGATCACGCGGGTGTACAAGAGCTCGGGCAGCACGATGTGGCGGTCGAACAGGCGCGGGCGGTTCTGGTAGGCGATGCGCAGCGCATCGCGAAAGCCCTTGGTCGTGATCAGGAGCGTGGGCTCGCCCTTGCGCTCGAGCAGCGCATTGGTGGCCACCGTGGTGCCCATCTTCACGCACTCCACCACCTCAGGCGTCACCGGCTCGCCCGCCTTCAGGCCCAGCAGGTGGCGGATGCCGGCCACGGCCGCGTCCTTGTACTGCTCGGGGTTCTCGGACAGCAGCTTGTGCGTGACCAGACTGCCGTCGGGCCGCTTGCCGACCACATCGGTGAAAGTGCCTCCCCGGTCGATCCAGAACTGCCAGCGTGCGGGGTGGGTGGAGGCGGAAGATGCCATCGTCATGAAGTCTGTGTGTAGAAAGGAATGAACAATCGGGTGGCGTCGTTACCGACGGTGCGCACCCATTCGCGTGAAAAACGTTCGCCCAGGCGGCCGATCTCGCGGCCCAGGTCCAGCGACAGGCGCTCGACGGCCATGCCATGGGACTTGAGGTCGCCCACGGCATTGCGCAGCGCCGCCTCGCTCATGGTCCAGCCCCGGTCCTCGGCCACCTTGGCCGAGTCCAGCAGCCCCTTGCGCGCCGCGGGAGACAGCGCATCCATGGCCTTCTTGCTGGCAAACACCATGTTCTTCGGAATCCAGGCATTGAGCTCGTAGTAGAACTTGGCGTGCGTCCACACCTGGCTTTCGGCCCCGGTGGCCGACGACGTGATCATGGCTTCGATTTGGCCCGAGGCCAGGGCCTTGGGAATGTCGGCCGTGGCCACATCCACCGGTGTGGCGCCGAGCAGCTCGGCAATGCGCACCGTCGTGGCGTTGTAGGTGCGCATCTTCAGGCCCTGAAAGTCTGATTTGGTGCGCACCGGCTTGACCGAGAACAGGCCCTGCGGCGGCCAGGCCACGGCATACAGCGGCACCAGCCCCTTGGCGGCCAGAGCCGTCTCGATCAGCGGCGCCTGGTACTGCCACAGGCGCCGCGCATCCTTGTAGGTAGACAGCACGAAGGGCACCGAGTCGGCCCCGGCCAGGGGCACGTCCTTGACGATGCCAGCCATCAGCACTTCGCCTGCCTCGGCCTTGCCCGACTGCACCGCCCCGAAGATCTCGGGCAGCTTGACCAGGCTGTTGTTGGAATGCACGGCGATGGCCAGTTCCCCGCCCGAGGCCTTGCCCACGTCCTGTGCGAAAAGTTCCGCATTCTGGGTGTGGAAGGTTTCCGGCTTGTAGCCGGTGGCCAGCTTCCATTGCACCGCGGCGCGCGCCCCCACGCCCACCAGACCCAGACAACCGCCCAATACGGTGGCACCTGCGCCACCCAGCCAATCACGTCGCTGCACAGACATACATGCTCCCTTGAAGTGGATGAACATGCACCACCACAGCGCACACGGCCATCACAGGGATGCCGCCGAACGTGCTGCCTGGTCGTACATGCCCGAGAGCACACGCAGCAAACGGGCCAGCTCGCCGATGTCGCGGTTCAGGGCATCGTCGGCATGCAGCGCATCGATCAGGCAGCGCTCGCGGATCTCGCGGTAGCGCTGCACGTAAGCCCGGCCCACATCGGTGGCCGCATAGGTCACCTCCTTGCCGTTCTTCTGCGAGGCCACCACGCCCAAGTTCTGCAGCTTTTTCAAAGCGTAGTTCACCAGGTGTGTGTCTTCCACGTTCATGATGAAGCAGATGTCGGCCAGGCGCTTGTCACGCGCCCGGTGCGTCACATGGTGCAGCACCACCACGTCCAGCGGTGTCAGGTCCTTGAGGCCCGCGGCGGACATGCAGTGCACCACCCAGCGATGAAAGGCATTGCCCGCGACGATGAGCCCGAACTCGAACTCGCTCATTTCGGCGCTCTGCGCAGACACCAGGTGCGCTGACGAGACGATGGGGCCGGAATCGCCCTTGGCCCGGGCCGCAGGTTTCATGGAAAGAGCCTTTGCAGAAGTCGAAACTGGCACGGGATGTGCATGCGCTCATTGTAGGCAAGTCACCAATGATTTGTTGGCAATTTGTCAACGTTCAGGCAAACACCTATGCCGTAACGAATTGCTTCCTATACAGTGGCATACCCCCCGTTTTCTACCTTGCGGAGCTATCAATGAAGCGTCGAATCCTCCCCCTCACTGCGCTGGCCCTGGCCTGTACTCTGTCCGTTCCCTCGGCTTTCGCCCAGACCAAGTGGGACTTGGCGGCCGCCTATCCGGCCACCAACTTCCACACCGAGAACATGATGCAGTTGGCCACCGATGTGGACAAGGCCACGGGGGGCAAGCTCAAGATCACGGTGCATGCGAATGCGGCACTGTTCAAGGCTCCTGAGATCAAGCGCGCCGTGCAAGGCGGCCAGGCACAGATGGGAGAGATCCTGCTGGCCAACTTCCAGAACGAATGGCAACTCTTCGGCGTCGATGGCCTGCCCTTCCTGGCCGACAGCTACGACGAATCCAAGAAGCTCTACGCCGCGCAAAAACCCTTCCTTGAAAAGAAACTGGGCGAGCAGGGCATGACGCTGCTGTACGCAGTGGCATGGCCACCGCAAGGCATCTACACCAAGAAGGCCCTGGCGACCGCAGCCGACCTCAAGGGCATCAAGTGGCGCGCCTACAGCCCGGCCACTGCACGCATCGCCGAACTGGTGGGTGCGCAGCCAGTCACCGTGCAGGCTGCTGAGTTCTCGCAGGCGCTGGCCACGGGTGTGGTCGAGTCGACCATGACCTCCGGCGCGACCGGCGTGGACAGCAAGCTGTACGAACACCTCAAGTTCTACTACGACACCCAGGCCTGGCTGCCCAAGAACGCCGTGCTGGTGAACAAGAAGGCCTTCGACGCCCTCGATAAGCCCCTGCAGGACGCCCTGCGCAAGGCGGGCGCCGATGCCGAGGCTCGCGGCTGGGCGGCCAGTGCCAAGGTCAACGCAGACACCCTGGCCAAGCTCAAGGCCAACGGCATGGAAGTGCTGCCGCCCCCCGCCGCACTGAAAGCGGACATGACCAAGGTGGGCGACACCATGCTCAAGGAATGGCTGGAAAAAGCCGGGCCTGATGGCAAGGCGCTGATCGACGCATATCGCAAGTAAGCAAGCCGCCGACATGCGCCGACTGCTTGATTTCTTGTACGACAGCGCCGCCGCACTGGCGGCGCTTTTCATGGTTGGCCTGCTGGGGATGGTGCTGCTGTCCATCGTCAGCCGACAGCTGCATTTCCACGTCCCCGGAGCCGATGCCTATGCCGGCTACCTGATGGCCGCAGCGGGTTTTCTGGCGCTGGCGCACACGCTCAAGCGGGGTGAGCACATCCGCGTGACCCTGCTGCTCAACGCGCTCAAGGGCAAGGCCAAGAAGGCCTTCGAGATCTGGGCGCTGGCCATCGCCTGCCTGCTGGCGCTGCTGTTTGCCGCCTACAGCTGCAAGCTGGCCTGGCAGTCCCACGAGTTCCACGACATATCCACCAGCAACGATGCCACACCACTGTGGATCCCCCAGATCGCCATGGCCCTGGGCACCGTGATCCTGGCCATCGCCTTCATCGACGAGCTGGTGCTCGAGATCCTGGACAGGCGCAGCCAGGCATCGCCTGGCGAAGCCCTGCGAAACGAATGACACAAGGCCGCCCCCATGAGTGATATCGCCATTACCGGCCTGTTGGTTCTTTCGCTGTTCCTGATCCTGGGCAGCGGTGTCTGGATAGGGCTCACGCTGTCCGGCGTGGCCTGGATCGGCATGCAGTTGTTTGCCGCGCGCCCTGCGGGCGATGCCATGGCAGTGACCATCTGGGGCTCAGCCTCCAGCTGGACGCTGACGGCCCTGCCCCTGTTCATCTGGATGGGCGAAATCCTGTTCCGCACCCGGCTGTCGCAAGACATGTTCAAGGGCCTTGCACCCTGGGTCCAGTCGCTGCCCGGGCGACTGCTGCACACCAACGTGGTGGGCTGCACCATCTTCGCGGCCGTCTCCGGCTCCAGCGCCGCCACCTGCGCCACCATCGGCAAGATGACGCTGCCCGAGCTCACGCGACGGGGCTACCCGGAAAAGATGGTCGTAGGCACGCTGGCGGGCGCCAGTACCCTAGGGTTGCTGATCCCGCCATCGATCATCATGATCGTCTACGGCGTATCGGCCGAGGTCTCGATCTCGCAGCTGTTCATCGCGGGGGTATTCCCGGGCATTCTGCTGGCGGCCCTGTTCTCGGGCTACATCATGGTGTGGGCGCTGCGCAATCCCGACCAGGTTCCCGCTGCGGACAAAAAGATGACGTTCATGGAGAAACTCTCGGAGTCGCGCAGCCTGATTCCGGTGGTGCTGCTGATCGTGGCGGTGTTGGGGTCCATCTACACCGGCTTTGCCACCGCCACCGAAGCCGCAGCCGTGGGCGTGGTCGGCTCGCTGGTGCTCTCCACGGTACAGGGCTCCATGAGTTGGAGCACCTTCAGGGATTCGCTCATGGGGGCCACGCGGCTGTACTGCATGATCGCACTGATCCTGGCGGGCGCCGCCTTCCTGACGCTGTCCATGGGCTACATCGGTCTGCCCCGGCACCTGGCCGAATGGATCGCGTCGCTGGGGCTGAACAAGGCCCAGCTGATCGCTGCGCTGGCCGTGTTCTTCATCATCCTGGGCTGCTTCCTGGACGGCATCTCGATGGTGGTGCTGACCATGGGTGTGCTCATGCCCACGGTACAGGCGGCTGGCATCGACCCCATCTGGTTCGGCATCTTCATCGTGCTGGTGGTGGAGATGGCTCAGATCACGCCGCCGGTGGGCTTCAACCTGTTCGTGCTGCAGGGCATGACCAATCGCCAGTTGCCCTGGATCGCCAAGACGGCCATGCCGATGTTCCTGCTCATGTGCGGCGCCGTGGCGCTGATCTACATCTTCCCGGGCATCGTCACCTGGTTGCCGCAGCAGATGGCAACGACGCGCTGAACGCGCTGCCGCCGCGCTGGTACATTGGCGCCATGCTGCCCATTCTCGCCATCTGTATCGGTGCCAGCCTAGGCGCGCTGGCCCGCTGGCGCTTGGGCCTGTGGCTCACCACAGGCACCTCCCTTCTGCCCTGGGGCACGCTGGCGGCCAACCTGGTGGGCGGCTACCTCATCGGCGTGGCCGTGGCGGTGCTCCAGGCCCTGCCGCAGCTTGATCCGGCCTGGCGCCTGGCGCTGGTCACGGGCTTCCTGGGCGGGCTCACCACGTTCTCCAGCTTTTCGGCCGAGGTGGTGGCCATGCTGATGCAGCAGCGCTATCTGCTGGCACTGGGCACCACAGGCCTGCATGTCGCGGGCTCCCTGGTACTCACGGTGCTGGGCATCCAGAGCGCCACCTGGTTTCTGGCCCAGCGCGCCTGATCCACCAGGTCTGCCTTGCAGGCGGGTCGGATTTCCTCACAAAAGAGCGACCCTGCACCGGAAACTGCCATGGAACCTCGGCACAATGGCCCCATGGACGCCAATACCCAACTCAACGAGAGCCGCCTGGCCGATGCCTGGGCCGAACTGCAGACCCATGCCTCCCAAGGCAACCCGCTGCATGCCGATGCCTACCGCCTGGCGTTTGCCGACCCCGAATTTTTGTTCCGCCGCGAGACGCGCGGCATCCGCTTCCAGCTGGAGATGCTCAAGCCCGACCTGGGCCAGGCCGCGCAGGGCATCGAGAGCACCGTGGTGGTCTATGGCAGCGCCCGCTTCGTTGCCCCCGACGAGGCCGCCGAACAGCTGACCGCAGCCGAGGCCAGCGGCGACGAGGCCCTCATTGCCAAGGCCCGGCAGGCCGTGCGCAATGCGCGCTACTACGATCTGGCGCGCCAGTTCGCCCGCCTGGTGGCCGAGCACAGCGAACGCAATGCGCCGGCCGACCGCATCTACGTGTGCACCGGCGGCGGCCCCGGCATCATGGAAGCCGCCAACCGCGGCGCCCACGACGTGGGCGCGCTCAACGTGGGCCTGAACATCGCCCTGCCCCACGAGCAGAGCGGCAACCGCTTCATCTCGCCCTCGCTGTGCTACAAGTTCCACTACTTCGCGCTGCGCAAGATGCATTTCATGATGCGTGCCAAGGCGCTGGTGGCCTTCCCTGGCGGCTTCGGCACGCTGGACGAGCTGTTCGAGGTGCTGACCCTGGTGCAGACCGGCAAGGCCAAGCCCGTGCCCATCGTGCTCTTTGGCACCGACTACTGGAAGCGGCTGGTCAACTTCGACGTGCTGGTGGAAGAAGGCACGATCTCGGAGCAGGACCTGAAGCTCTTTCACTACACCGACGACCCCCAGGAAGCCTGGGACCTGATCAAGTCGTTCTACAAGATCTGAACGCTTCGCGCCCCGGCGCGGCCGGGGGCGGCAGCGGCAACCCTTGGGGCCGTCAAGTGGTGCGCGCCACTGCGCCTGCCCTGCTGGAACGGAATCAGCGTATCGGGGGCGGTGACGGAGGCAGCAAGATCACCCCTGGCGGCAGCACGAAGATGGGCGTGAACGTTGGCGGCGGCGGCACGGGTCGGGGTGGCGTTGTGGCGGGCGGTGTCGTCGTGGCGCCTGGCGTGGTGCCCGTGCCGGTACTGGGCGGTGGCGGCGCAGGCACGACCTCCGGAGGCGGCACCGGTACCGGCGCGGGACCCGGTGCAGGTATCGGCGGCTGAACCGGCCCCGGTGGCGGCGGTGGTGGCACCGGAACAGGGGCTGGCGGTGGCAGTGGCGGCGGAGGTGGTGGCAAGGGCACGACCGGATCCACCACCGGCGGCGGAGGCGGCACGTGCACCGGCGGTGGGGGAGGAGGAGGTGGTGGCGGCGGCGGAATGACGAACACGCTGGTGCGGTGGCCATCGCCGCCCAACTGATCGCCCGCCATCTGCGGCAGGGGCAGCGCGGGCAAGGGCAGCAGTGCGCGCGTGTTCGTGTACACCGGCAGCTTCTGGCTGGACAGCACCAGTACCGCCTCGCCGGCCTTCACGCCGACGCAGCCAGCCTCGGTACAGACCTCGATTTCGTCCTGTTCGCCGGCCACCGTGAGCTGGCCCTGCGCATTGAAGCCCACCAGGAAGGCCGAGCCCCGGATGCCCACCACGGCCGTGGGTGTGATGACCTTGTAACTGCCCGGGTTGCGCTTGCCGATCAGGCCCGTGATCGCACGCATGCCGCCGCGCAGCAAGGTCACCGCAAAGCCGTCCTGCGCCAGGTCGCCGCTGTCGGAATACCGGGTCACGGTGAACTGCGAATCCGGGTACAGCGCCACCAGGCCACCGTCTGTGAAGCGGATCTGGGCCCGCCCCGCACTGCCGGTGAGGAGCACATCGCCCGTGTCCACTTCGGCGCCCTTGGCCACGCCGCTGGTGGCATCGCCCCGGCGCAGGCTGACCTCGCCGGTGGCAAATTGCACCAGGCCAGCCGCAGCCAGGCCCGATGCCGGCCAGGCGGCCACCATGGCCATGAGCAGGGCAATACGGGACAGGCGAGGTTCGGTTTTCATGGCTGCACCTCTTCTGTGTTCAAAACTCGCGCCGAACGGTGACGGACCAGATGCGCCGCCGGTACTCCGACACGGGCAGCGTGGAATCGTTGTGCGTGCCGGTCCACTGCGGTGTGATGCGCCAGGCCGTGGTGGGAACCCATGACACCCCCAGCGAGGCATTCACCTGCCGGTCACGCCGCACCACGGCGAAGAACGGGTCGGCCGCGCCATAGCGGCGCCGCTCCCAGTCCAGGTTGGCGAACAGCGCCCAGTTGCGGGCCAGCGCCAGTTGCCCGCCCGCACGCATGCCCACCAGCCGGTGGCCGAGGTAGTCCACACCGGCCGCATCGGGCTCCTCGCGCCCACCATGCACGCCCGCATAGGCCACGCTGCCTTCGCGGAACACATGGGCGTAGGTGGTACCCAGCACCGTGCGCTGCACGTCGCGCAGCGGCTGCGTGGGGTAGTGCAGGCGCGCCGACTGCACAAAACTGCCCCACTGGCGAAAGCCATCGAGCCGGTAGATCCACTCGCCCAGCACCCCGCCGATGCTGCGCAGCCGCGTGCCATCGAGCGCGTAGTAGGCGCCCTGCCCCTGCACGATGAATTCATGGCGCTCCGAGCGCCAGGACACACCGGCGCTGGCATCGAGCTGGTCGGAATCGAATGCGCCGGCGCCGCCCTCGTTGCGGCGCGGCGTGCCTGCCGCAGCGCCGACCAGGGACCAGCGTGCGTCCATCACGTAGCGCCCGCGCACCGCCACCAGCGCCGCCAGGAAATCGGTCGACCGCGCCAGGGCCGAAGGCGCCAGCGTCCATGCCGGCGTGCCCGGCACCGGAGACGGCAGCAGCATCGAGGCCGGCCCTGCGTTCACATTGGAGTCGTGGCCCAGCGCCAGCTCGGCATAGCCCTTGAGGCTGGAGCCGCCATCGCTTGCGGCCCGGTCGTAGGAGACCAGGAACTGGTCGATGCTGAGTGCTGCATCCACCGGTGTGCCCTGTGACCGGGCGAGTTCGGACAGGGCCAGCACGCCGCGCTGGTCCCCCACGGCATACAGGGCACGGGCCAGTGCCACCTGTGCGGCCATGTTGTCCGGCTGTGCGGCCACCACGCGCTCCCAGGCCATCACGGCGCGGCTGTACTGGCCTGCGGCATGGGCGGCGCTGCCCATGGCGGCGTCAAAGGCGGGGTCGCCCGCGCGGGCCGCCTCCTGCGCATCGAGCAGGTCAAAGGCCTCGCGGGCAGACCCACGTTGCACCAGGGCTGACGCCTGGTCGATCAGCGCGTCGGCCTGCGCCGCCACCACGGGCGCCAGCCACAGCAGGGATGAGAGGGCCAGCGGCCCCGCGCCACAGCGGGCGAGACGAAAAACACCCATGGGAAGTCTCCTCATGCGGGTTGGGCGTCTTGCCCCGAGAGAGCCGCAAGGCCACCAGGCCGGCACCCCAAAGCCGGGCCGGCCATGCAGCTTTTTGCAAACGATGTGAGCAGACGCTACCGAAATCTACTCCGATTTCAGCAGCAGAGGCGTTTTTTTACAAAAGGGCCGCCATCAGTGCACGGCCTGCGGCTTGCCCATGTTCCAGGCCAGGCGCGCACCGGCCCCCACGGCGGCGCCTACCACCCAGAACACCCCGCCCACGCCGATCACGGCACCGGCGGTGCCGAACAGCATGGGCATGAGCACGCTCGATGCGTTGATGGCCATCAGGCGCAAGCCCAGCGCCTCGCCATGGCGGTGGGAGGGCGTGATCTGGTGCAGCAGGCTCATCACCATGGGCTGCACCGAACCCAGCGCAAAGCCCAGCAGCACCGAGCACACGCCCATGGTGAGCGCGGTGGGCATCACCGGGTAAACCGCAAACAGCGCCGCCGTGGCGACCATGGCCGCGGCCACCACCACGCGCTCGCGCAGGTGCTCGGCCACCAGGGGCATCAGCACGCGGATGACCGCAGCGGCAATCGCAAACGCCCCCAGGATGGAGCCAATGACCGATGCCGACAGCCCGCGCTCATGCCCGATCAGCGGCACCACGAAGGTGTGCACATCCCAGCACGAGGAGAGGATCCAGTTGACGATGAGCAGGCGCCGGAACGGCACCTCGTTCATCAGGTCCCAGGCGCGCTGGGGCGGACCGCCGGCCGCAGCGATCACCGGGGGCAGCTCCACCGTGTCGCGCACCCAGAACCAGGTGGCCAGCGGCAGCAGCGCCATGAGCGCGAACGCAGCGCGGTAGCCCTGGGTGTCGCCGGCGATGACGCCTGCATGGTCGATCATGAGCCCGGCGCAGAACGGCCCGATGAAGTTGGACACTGCCGGCCCGATGGCCAGCCAGCTGAACACCTGCTTGAGCGCCGTGGCATCGTGCGCGGCGCGCCCCACATGGCGCTGCAGCGCAATGGTGGCCGCGCCCGTGGCGCCCCCGGTGGCCAGTGCCGCCAGGCACAGCACGGGGAACACCGGGAACACCAGCGCGGCTGCAGCGCCCGCAGTGGCCACGGCTACAGCATAGCCCACCGGGCGCTTGAGGCCATGGCGGTCGGCATAGCGGCCGGCCGGCAGCGCCAGGAACACCTGGGTGAGCGCGAACAAGGCCAGCAGCACCCCCACGGCGGCGGCGCTGTATCCTTCGCGCAGGGCCAGCAAGGGGGCGGCCAGGCGCATGCCCGCCATGCAGGCGTGCACGCAGATCTGGCCGGCGATCAGGCGGGCCAGCGCCGCGTTCACAGCAGGTCGTCCTGCGCGTCAGCGGCCGACATCGGGGGCCGCAGCTTGGGCACGGCGCCGGCCACGTCAGGTGCGGGCAGGTCCTGCACGTCGCGCAGGCGCTTCTGGATGGCGCGGGTGCGCACACCGACTTCTTCAAAGCGCTTGGCGGCCGAGTCGATGGACTTCTTGGTGGCCTCGACCACGTCGCCGAACTTGGCGAACTCGGTCTTGACCATGCCCAGCAGGCTCCAGACCTCGGACGACCGCTTCTCGATGGCCAGGGTCTTGAAGCCCATCTGCAGGCTGTTGAGCATGGCCGCCAGGTTGGCGGGGCCGGTGATCATCACGCGGCAGTCGTTCTGCAACGCTTCCACCAGGCCGGGGCGGCGGATGACTTCGGCGAACAGCCCCTCGGTGGGCAGGTAGAGCACCGCGAAATCAGTGGTGTGCGGGGGCGAGACGTACTTGGCAAAGATCTTCCTGGCTTCGAGCTTGATCGAGGTCTCGAAGGCGTTGCCGGTCGAGGCGATGAGCCCCTTGTCCGCTGCGTCCTGTGCATCCATCAGGCGCTGGTACTGCTCCACCGGGTACTTGGAGTCGATGGGCAGCCACACGGGGTGCTCGTCGCTCTTGCCTGGCAGGCGGATGGCGAACTCCACCAGGTCGTCGCTGCCTGGCACGGTCTTCACGTTGCGCGCGAACTGGTCGGGCGTGAGCACGTTCTCGATGATGGCGCCGAGCTGCATTTCGCCCCAGGTACCGCGCGACTTCACGTTGGTCATCACGCGCTTCAAGTCCCCCACACTGCCGGCCAGGGTCTGCATCTCGCCCAGGCCCTTGTGTACCTGCTCCAGGCGGTCGCTCACCAGCTTGAAGGATTCGCCCAGGCGCTGCTCCAGCGTGGCGTGCAGTTTTTCGTCCACCGTGCGGCGCATCTCTTCGAGCTTGGTGGAGTTGTCGGCCTGGATCGCAGCCAGGCGCTCGTTGAGCGCGTTGCGCAACTGCTCGGCATTGGTCTGGCTGCCCTGCAGCATGCCGGTGAGCTGCTGCGAGACGGCGTCCTGCAGCACCGAGAACTGGTGGCGGATCTGGTTGCCATTGGCTTCGAGCTGGTCCTTGAGCGCACCGGACATGGTGCCCAGTTGGCTCTGGATGTCGCCCTTGAGCGAGTCGAGCGTGGTGCGCGTGGCCAGGGTCAGCGCCTCGAAGCGCTCCTGGATGCGCTTTTCGAACAGCACCCCGCTCTCGGCCATGGTCTCGCGCGACTTGACGCTCTCGGCCGCCAGCCCGGCCGTGGTGGTGGTGAGCTCGGTGCGAAAACCGGTGAGCGTGTCCGACAGCTCCTTGCGCGCCACGGCCGAATCGGCCTGACCCTGCGCCAGGTTCGCCAGCAGGGCCTTGCTGCTTTCTTCCAGCCGGCCAGCCACGGACTGCTGCAGCCCGTCGAAGCGCTTGGCCAGTTGCCCCTCGAACACGCCGAACGCCGCCAGCAGCTCGGCGCGGCCATTGCGCGACTCGGTCACGGCCTGGGCCAGGCGCTCGTCCACGGCGTGGCGCACGGTTTCCAGCGTGGCCTGGGTGGTCTGGGTGAAGCCACGCATCTGCTGGGCCAGGGCCTCCATGGCCCCATCGTTGCGGGCCACGGCCAGTTGCGTGGCCTGGGCTGTCTGCTCCAGCGCCTGCAGGCGGGCGGCCAGTTCGGGCGGCAGATCGACGCGCGGGCGGCGCAGCAGCACGAGCACCAGCAGCAACAGGACAAGGGCCAGCGCGGCCAGCAGGATGAGGGTGTCGGTAGTCAAAAAAGAAGCCTGGCTAGGAGATTGCGCACCGATGCGGTGCGCGGTGGCAGGCGGCTATTGTGTATGCAAAAACGGATCAGCGTGCGCGTGGCACAGGGGTGTTGACAGGGGTCAGCGGCGCCCCGGCTTCGAAGAACGCGATCAGGTTGTCCGCCGCCAGATTGGCCATGGCACGGCGCGTGGGCACGGTGGCGCTGGCAATGTGCGGGGTGAGCACCACATTGGGCACGGTGAGCAGATCGGGGTGCACGCTGGGCTCGCCCTCGAAGACGTCGAGCCCCGCCGCCGCGATGCGCTGTTCGCGCAGGGCCACGGCCAGGGCCGCGTCGTCCACGATGCCGCCGCGCGCAATGTTGATCAGCGTAGCCGTGGGCTTCATCAGCGCCAGCTCGGCCGCGCCGATGGTGTGGTGCGATGCCGGCGTGTAGGGCACCACCAGCACCACATGGTCGGCCGTGCGCAGCAGCTCTTCCTTGCCCACGTAGCGGGCCCTGCATTCGGCCTCCAGCTCAGGCGACAGGCGCGAGCGGTTGTGGTAGACCACGTTCATGCCAAAGCCGTGCGCGCCCCGGCGCGCAATGCCCTGGCCGATGCGGCCCATGCCGATGATGCCGAGCGTGCTGCCATGGATATCCGAGCCCGAGAACATGTCGTAGCTCCACTTGGTCCACTGCCCGGCGCGCAGGTAGTGCTCGCTCTCGGTCATGCGGCGCGCGGTGGCCATCAAGAGCGCAAAGCCGAAGTCGGCCGTGGTCTCGGTCAGCACGTCGGGCGTGTTGGTGCCCTGCACGCCTGCGGCGGTCATGGCGTCCACGTCGAAGTTGTTGTAGCCCACGGCCATGTTGGCCACGATGCGCAGGCGCGGCGCAGCGGCCAGCAGCAGTGCATCGATGCGCTGGCTGCCAGTGGTGAAGGCGCCGTCCTTGTCGGCCAGGCGCTCGGCCAGCTCGGCCGGGGTCCAGATCACGTCCTCGGGGTTGTCCTGCACCTCGAAGTGCTGGCGCAGGCGCTCGACGATGTCCGGGAAGATCGCGCGGGCGACCAGGATGCGGGGCTTGCTCATGAAAGTTCGATCTCCAGATCAACGGAACCAGATGAAGGTCATCACGACGAACAGCGGCACCAGGATGCCGCCCGACCACAGCATGTAGCCGAAGAAGCTGGGCATCTTCACGCCGCGGTCTTCGGCAATTGCCTTGACCATCATGTTGGGTGCATTGCCGATGTAGGTGTTGGCGCCCATGAACACCGCGCCCGCCGAGATGGCGGCCAGCGTGGGCGCCAGCGTGGTCATGAGCACGGCCGGGTCGCCGCCGGCGGTGTTGAAGAACACCAGGTAGGTGGGCGCGTTGTCGAGGAAGGAGCTGAGCGCGCCGGTGGCCCAGAAGTACATGGCCGGGTCGGGCGAACCGTCGGGGCGCGTCACGGCCGAGACCACGGCGCCGAACGGACCGCTGGTGCCGGCCTTGAGCATGGCGATCACGGGGATGATGGTCAGGAAAATGCCCGCGAACAGCTTGGCCACCTCCTGCATCGGGCCCCAGCCGAACTGGTTGTCCGCATGTACCTGGGCGGGGGTGAGCTTGA
Source organism: Acidovorax sp. LjRoot66 (assembly GCF_964253305.1). Classification (NCBI taxonomy): domain Bacteria; kingdom Pseudomonadati; phylum Pseudomonadota; class Betaproteobacteria; order Burkholderiales; family Comamonadaceae; genus Acidovorax; species Acidovorax sp. LjRoot66. Next base: position 2,563,539 of record NZ_CAXUQU020000001.1, on the reverse strand, counting down.
ACGATACCAGCGCCACGACGATCAGGCCGACATCGCGCATCAGCCCGGGCAGGCCGACCTCGGCGCCAGCTATGGTCCAGGACACCGACGACTTCCAGAAGCCGCTCGCCAGCACCAGCGCCACCACCACGCCGAGCAGCACGAAGTTGAGCTTGCCGTCGAATCCGATGGCCCGGCTGTCGGGCGTGGGGTCCACCGGCAACGTCTCTTCGCGCCGGTGGTAGTACCAGGAGTCCAGGGCGTAGAAGATGGCCAGCAGCGCGCCCACCAGGAACAAGGTCTCCGGGAAGATGTGGCTGACCGTCCAGAAGAAGTCCACGCCCTTGAGGAAGCCCAGGAACAGCGGCGGGTCCCCCAGCGGCGTGAGCGATCCGCCCGCGTTGGAAACGATGAAGATGAAGAACACCACCACATGCGCCACGTGCTTGCGGTTGTCGTTGGCGCGGATCAGCGGGCGGATCAGCAGCATCGATGCGCCCGTGGTGCCCATGAAGCTCGCCAGGACCGCGCCGATCGCCAGGATGGCGGTGTTCAGCCCCGGGCTGCCATGCAGGTTGCCACGGATGTAGATGCCGCCGGACACCGTGTACAGCGCCGTGAGCAGGATCACGAACGGGATGTACTCGGCCACCAGCGCATGCACCAGGCTGATGCCTGCGGCCGGGGCACCGAACATCACGGCAAACGGCGCCAGAAAGGCCAGGCCCCAGGCAGCCGCCACCTTGCCGAAGTGGTGGTGCCAGAAACTGGGCACCAGCAAAGGCATGAGGGCGATGGACAGCAGCAGGCCGGCAAACGGAACACCCCACAGCACGGACAAGGCGCTGCCATCGATGTCCGCCGCCGTGGCCATGCCCGGCAGCGCGGCAAGGCCCGCAAGGGCCAGCCAGCGTGAAATCTTCATACGCATAACTCCATCAACTCAAAAATCGGGGTGCGCCGCTGGCGCGAAGCGATCAGGCGCTTGCGGGAATATCGAACACCTGGCGCAGGTAGGCCAGGTACTTCTCGTCGTCGCACATGCCCTTGCCGGGGGTGTCCGACAGCTTGGCCACGGGCTGGCCGTTGCACTGCGTCATCTTGATCACCACCTGCAGCGGCTCGTGCTCGGGCGGGCTACCCAGGTCGTTGGTCAGGTTGGTGCCGATGCCGAAGGCCAACTGGCAGCGGCCACGGAACTGCTGGTACAGCTCGATGGTGCGCGGCACGGTGAGCGCGTCGCTGAAGATCAGCGTCTTGGTCAGCGGGTCCACACGGTTCTTGCGGTAGTGGTCCAAAAGGCGCTCGCCCCAGGCAAACGGGTCGCCGCTGTCGTGGCGTGCGCCATCGAACAGCTTGCAGAAATACAGGTCGAAGTCGCGCAGGAAGGCGCTCATGCCGTACACGTCGGACAGGGCGATGCCCAGGTCGCCCCGGTACTCCTTGGCCCACACCTCGAAGCCGAAGACCTGGCTGTCGCGCAGGCGCGGGCCCAGCGCCTGGCAGGCCTGCAGGTATTCGTGCGCCATGGTGCCCAGCGGCGTCACGCCCAGCTTCATCGCATACAGCACATTGCTGGTGCCGGCGAACTGGCCGGGCCCCACGGGCGCGCCGGGCCGGCGGTCGCCCGTGCCCAGGCGCGCGCACAGCACGCGCAGCACTTCCTCGTGCCAGGCGCGGCTGAAACGCCGGCGCGTGCCGTAATCGGCGATCTTGAGCTCCGACAGGCCATCGGCCTGCAACTGGGCGATCTTGGTGTCCAGCCGGCGGCGGCCCTCGGGGAAATTGGGCACCTTCTGCGTGTTGCGAAAGTAGACCTCGTTGACGATGGCCAACACCGGGATCTCGAACAGGATGGTGTGCAGCCAGGGCCCGCGGATGGTGATCTCGATCTCGCCGTTGTGCTGCGGCGTGATGGTGATGTACTTCTCATTCAGGCGGAACAGCCCGAGAAAGTCCACGAAGTCGCTCTTGATGAAGCGCATGGAGCGCAGGTAGGCCAGCTCGGCGTCCTGGAAATGCAGGCTGCACAGCGAGCGGATCTCGTCGCGGATTTCGTTGGCGTACGGCGCCAGCTGCACGCCGGGGTTGCGGCACTTGAAGCGGTACTCGACCTGCGCCCCGGGGAATTGGTGCAGCACCACCTGCATCATCGTGAACTTGTACAGGTCGGTGTCGAGCAGGCTGGTGATGATCATTGTCGAAGCGGGCCGCGGCAGATGGCCCAAGGAGCGCCGCCAGTCAGGGGCAGCAAAGCCGCAAAGTGTAGGCCATCGGGCGCCTTGCTGCAGAGCATGTCCGCCCGGGGTTTGCGCCTATGGACGGACGGCCTGGATCAGCCAGCCACCTGCAGTGCCTGCAACACCTGGCGCAGCGCTTGGGGCACCGGCACCGGGCGGCGCGTTGCGCGGTCCACATACACGTGGATGAAGTGCCCGGCCGCAGCGCAGAGCGGCTCGCCTTCGGCGAACAGCCCCACCTCGTAGCGCACGCTGGAGCCCCCCAGCCGCGCCACGCGGATGCCGGCCTCCACCGTCTGCGGGAAGGCCAGCGGCGCGAAGTAGTTGCACTGCGTCTCGATCACCAGGCCGATGGTGGTGCCGGCGTGGATGTCGAGCACGCCCTGCTCGATCAGGTGCGCGTTCACGGCCGTGTCGAACCAGCTGTAGTACACGACGTTGTTCACGTGGCCGTAGACATCGTTGTCGGCCCAGCGGGTGCTGATGGAGCGGAAGGCGCGGTAGGCGCTGCGCGGCTGCGGTGCGGGCCGCGCGGTGGCTGCGGAAGAAGCGGTATCGGTCATGGTCAAACAGAGGGTTGCAAGAAATTCTGCCAGCGCTGCTGGTACTGGTGGGCCACGCGCCAGGTGGCGAGCTGGGCCTTGATGGTGTCGGCAATGTCCGTGCCGTAACCGCCGCCCATGGCAAAGGCCACGGGCACGCGCCGCTGCCAGGCCCAGTCGAACACGCGCCGGTCACGCGCCTCCAGCCCGTCGTGGCTGATGTGCAGGCGCCCCAGGCGGTCGCCCACATGCGGGTCGGCCCCGGCCAGGTAGAGCACCAGGCCGGGAGCGAAGCGCTGGTCCAGCGTGTCGAGCGCCTGCTCCAGGGCCTGCAGGTAGTCGTCGTCGCCACAGCCGTCGGGCAGCTCCACGTCCAGGTCGCCCGCTTCCTTGCGGAACGGGAAGTTGCGCGCGCCGTGCAGCGAGAGGGTGAACACCGAGTCGTCGCCCTGGAAGATGCGCGCCGTGCCGTTGCCCTGGTGCACATCGAGGTCGATCACGGCCACCCGCAGCGGCAGCGGGTTGGCGCCCATGGCCGAGGCGGCGCGCGCATGCTCGTCCTGCATCAGCCGCGCGGCCACGGCCATGTCGTTGAACACGCAAAAGCCGCTGCCCTTGTCGGCATAAGCGTGGTGCGTGCCGCCAGCCAGATTGCCCGCGATGCCGCCCCCCTCGCAAGCCGCCATGGCCACGCGGCAGGCCGCGATGGTGGCGCCCACCGAGCGGCGCGCGCGCTCGGCCATGGCCGGGCTCCAGGGAAAGCCGATCTCGCGCTGCGCGGGCGCCGGCAAGGTGCCGGTGGCAATGGCGTCGATATAGCCCGGCGCGTGGGCCAGGGCCAGCTCGCTGTCGGACGCGGGCGGCGCCACCTGCAGCGCCACGCCGGGCAGGTGTGCGGCCACGGCGTCGCGCAACAGGCGGTACTTGGCCATGGGAAAACGGTGCCCCTCGGGCAGCGGCAGCACGAACTGGTCTGCGTAATAGGCATGCATGACGCCATTGTGGCAACGGCGGCGGTGTTGGGGTGTCACCTCTAAATTGCTGCAGCGCAACAAAAAGCACTTGCAATCATCCACCAAGTCCCTAAAATTCAACCCATGCTGCACTGCAACATGACTCACCAGGTCAACGACAGCGCAGATTGTCTGTAAACCACCTCGGCCCCCCGGGCCTTACTTTTAGGAGATATGACATGTCGCTGACCGCTGAACAAATTCTGGCATCCCACAAGGCCAACATCGAAACCCTGTTTGGTCTGACCACCAAGGCTTTCGAAGGCGTCGAAAAGCTGGTCGAACTGAACGTGACCGCTTCGCGCGCTGCCCTGTCGGAAGCCTCCACCCACACCCAGGCTTTCCTGGGCGTGAAAGACGCACAAGAACTGCTGGCCCTGCAAGCCGGCCTGTTCCAGCCCCTGGCTGAAAAGACCGCTGCCTACAGCCGTCACCTGTACGACATCTCGTCGGGCACCGCAGCCGAATTCGGCAAGGCTATCGAATCGCAAGCTGCTGACGCTCAAAAGAGCTTCACCAACCTGGTCGACAGCGCTGCCAAGAACGCCCCCGCCGGTTCCGAAACCGCCGTGGCCGTGATGAAGAGCGCCGTCTCTGCTGCCAACAACGCGTTTGAATCGGTTCAAAAGGCCGTCAAGCAAGCGTCGGACGTGGCCGAAGCCAACTTCAACGCCGTGGCCAGCACCGCTGCCAACGCCGCCAAGACCGCTGCTCCCCGCAAGCGCTAAGCCATCTACTGCGTCTGGAGTGCAGACTCTAGGCGCAACGCAGGGATTACCCTGATAATTCAACCCATGGCCCGGAACACAGTTCGGGGCCCCCAGTTGTCTCCTTGGATCCTCTCGAAACCCCCGTTTCCTGGATCCAATTCAAAGCCCGGTAACCCCGGGCTTTTTTTTGTCTGGGTCGCTCCTCATTTGATAGCATTCAGGCGGCCTGCGATTTCGCTCGCCATGGATGGGTCCACGCCCGTGGGGCACGGCATCAAATCCATCCCTCCCCCTTGGTTTTATTAAGAATAATTCGCGTTTGTTTTATCATCGCAGCGTTGCTACACCTCGAAAGATGCATTCCATGTCGAAGACCGTGAAAGCCCTGCTGACCGCCTGCGCACTGGCCGCAGCCGCTGGCGCCGTATCTGCCCAGGAGCAGGTGGTGAACCTGTACTCGGCACGCCACTACTCCACGGACGAAGCGCTGTACACCGGCTTCACCAAGGCCACGGGCATCAAGATCAACCGCGTGGACGCGGACGACGCCGGCATCCTCGCGCGCCTGAAGGCCGAGGGCACCGCCTCCCCCGCCGACGTGATCCTGCTGGTGGATGCTGCCCGCCTGTACAAGGGCGAGGTCGACGGCCTATTCCAGCCCATCCAGTCCAAGGTGCTGAGCGACGCCATCCCCGCCAACCTGCGCAGCACGCCTGCGGCCGACGGCGGCATTGCCTGGTTCGGCCTGTCCACCCGCGCCCGCGTGATCGTCTACAACAAGGTCAAGGTGCAAAAGGAAGACGTGGACACCTATGAAGAACTGGGCGACCCCAAGAACAAGGGCAAGCTGTGCATCCGCTCGGGCTCGCACCCCTACAACCTGAGCCTGTTCGGCGCCGTGACCGAGCACATGGGCGAGCAAAAGGCCGAGGCCTGGCTCAAGGGCATGGTGGGCAACCTGGCCCGCGCCCCCAAGGGTGGCGACACCGACCAGATCAAGGCCGTGGCATCGGGTGAATGCGATATCGCCGTCACCAACAGCTACTACCTGGCGCGCATGATGCGCTCGGGCAAGCCCGAAGACGTGGCCGTGGTCAACAAGGTGGGCGTGGTGCTCCCCAACCAGCAATCGTGGGGCACGCACCTGAACATCGCCGGCGGCGCCGTGGCCAAGAACGCCAAGAACCGCGACAACGCCATCAAGTTCCTCGAGTACCTGGCCAGCGCCGAAGCGCAGAACTACTTTGCCAACGGCAACAACGAGTGGCCTGCCGCCAAGGGCCTGCACATCGACAACCCGGCGCTCAAGGCCATGACCGGCAACGCGCCGTTCAAGAGCGAGACCATCCCGATCAGCGCCGTGGGCGCCAACGTGACCAAGGTGCAGCAGATGCTGGACCGCGTGGGCTTCCAGTAAGCCCGCCACCCTGCCCCGGCCCCGGCCGGCGGCACCCCGATCAAGCCCGGCAGCGCCCGGGCTTTTTTGCGCCCGTGTGGAGCTGGGCCATAATTGACGTTTACGTTAACGTCACTTACTTTTCAGGAGACAGCACATGGACATCAAGGGCAAGGTATTCATCGTGACCGGCGGCGCATCGGGCCTGGGCGAAGGCACGGCGCGCATGCTGGCCGCCCAGGGCGGCAACGTCGTCATTGCCGACATGCAGGCCGACAAGGGCGAAGCCGTGGCCAAGGACATCGGCGGCGCCTTCGTGAAGTGCGACGTGAGCAACGAGGCCGACGGCCAGGCCGTGGTGGCCAAGGCCGTGTCGCTGGGCAAGCTGGCCGGCCTGGTGAACTGCGCCGGCATCGCCCCCGCGGAAAAGACCGTGGGCAAGAACGGCGCGCACGCGCTGGCCGTGTTCAGCAAAACCATCACCGTGAACCTGATCGGCAGCTTCAACATGATCCGCCTGGCCGCCGAAGCCATGAGCAAAAACGAGCCCGAAGCCACCGGCGAGCGCGGCGTGCTGATCTCCACTGCCAGCGTCGCCGCGTACGACGGCCAGATCGGCCAGGCCGCCTACGCCGCATCCAAGGGTGGCGTGGTCGGCATGACGCTGCCGATCGCCCGCGACCTGGCGCGCAACGGCATCCGCAACATGACCATCGCCCCCGGCATCTTCGGCACCCCCATGCTGTTCGGCATGCCCCAGGAAGTGCAGGACGCACTGGCCGCCGGCGTGCCCTTCCCCAGCCGCCTGGGCACCCCGCAGGACTATGCCAAGCTGGTCAAGCACATCCTCGAAAACGACATGCTCAACGGCGAAGTGATCCGCCTGGACGGCGCGATCCGCCTGGCGCCGAAGTAAGCTCTTTGAAGGAACCGACAACGCCCTGGCCTGCGCCAGGGCGTTGTCGTTTACGGAGCCTGCCCAGGCGCCAGCGTCACGCACCGGCCGCAGCCACGCTTGCGGGCAGTGCGCCGTCACCCACACCCAGGGGCCGCTGCATCAGCACCGTATCGAGCCACTGCCCGTGCTTGAAGCCCACCGACCGCAGGGCCCCGATGCGCGTGAAGCCCATGCGCGCATGCAGCGCGATGGAACCCGCATTGCCATCGCCCTGCCCTATGGTTGCCATCATTTGGCGCCAGGGCCCTGCCTCGCAGCGCGCGATGATCGCGGCCAGCAGCGCCGCACCAAGGCCCTGCCCCGCCATGCCCTGCGCCACATAGACCGAGTCCTCCACCGTGTGGCGGTAGGCCGAGCGCGGGCGGTACAGCGTGGCATAGGCATAGCCGGCCACCGCGCCATCTACCTCGGCCACCAGGTAGGGCAGGCCCGCCGCGCGCACAGCGGCAAGGCGGCTGCGCAGCTCGTCCACACCGGGCGGCACCTCCTCGAACGAGGCCAGGCCATGGAGCACATGGTGGGCATAGATCGCCTGGATGGCGGGCAGATCGGCATTAACGGCATCGCGCACATGCGGCGCCGTGACAGAGGAGGAAAGGGGCGAATTAAGCGCAGAAGAAGAATGCATGGCGCCAGTGTGGCGCGCCACAGCCCATAAAAGAAGCTTTTACAGCTTATGCAAAGTATGAGAAATTCTTTGGCATGGAACGCATCAACCTCGACCAGCTGCACGGCTTTGCCACCGCCATCGAACTGGGCAGCTTTTCCGCCGCCGCCCAGCGGCTGGACCTGACCCAACCCGCCGTGAGCCTGCAGGTGCGCCAGCTCGAAAAGCGCCTGGGCACACCCCTGGTGGAGCGCGTGGGCCGCGTGCTGCGCCCCACGGCCGCCGGCGCGGAGCTGCTGGTACACGTGGCCCGCATCGATGCCGCCGTGGCCGACGCTCTGGCCGCCGTGGCCCACCACGCCAGCGGCACCACAGGCCGCGTGCGCCTGGGCACGGGCGCCACGGCCTGCATCTTCTTGCTGCCGCCGGTGCTGGGCGCGCTGCGCCAGCGCTTTGCGGGCCTGGAGATCACCGTGCGCACCGGCAACACCGCCGACATCGTGCAGGCCGTGGAAGACAACACGCTGGACATGGGCCTGGTCACCCAGCCCGCCAGCGGCCGCATGCTCGATGTGACGCCCGTGCTGCAGGACGCATTCGTTGCCATCGCGCCCAAAGGCACCGCCCTGCCCAAGAAGGTGACCGCCGCCGACCTGGCCCGCCACCCCGTGCTGCTGTTCGAGCCCGGCGGCCAGACCCGCCGCATTGCCGACGCCTGGTTCGCCCAGGCAGGCGTGGCCCTGCAGCCCGCCATGTCGCTGGGCAGCGTGGAGGCCATCAAGGAACTGGTGGCCGCCGGCCTGGGCTGCGCCGTGCTGCCCGGCATGGCCGTGCAGGGCAGCCATGGCAGCGCTGTGGAAGTGCGCCCGCTGTCACCGCCCCTGGCCCGCACCCTGGCCGTGGTGGTGCGCAAGGACAAGCGGCTGCACCGAGGGTTGCGGGAGACGGTGGCGGCGCTGAAGGCGCTGGGCCATACGGGCAGCCAGCAACGCGAGGCGCTCAAGGCTGCCAGGCGTTGACAGCAAATCGCTCATCCCAGACCAGGGCACGCGGCAGGGCCGTGGCACACATCCCGTCGGCCCGCGCTTGCGCAAGGCAGCCCCGCAGACTCTACGACAGGATCTTTTTCTTGGCGGCCTGGAATTCTTCTTCCGTCAAGATGCCCTGGGCCCGCAGGGATGCGAGCTTGACCAGTTCGTCCCCTATGCTCACAGGGCCTGCGGAGGCATGCCCGACGGGAGCGACAGCCTGTTCGATGAATTCCTTGATTTCCGTCACCCGCGCATTGTTGTTGTCGCTGTTGGAAAAAATGAACGAGTTTTCATCCTTGGCCGCCGAAAACACACCGCCCATGTTTTCTGTGCCACCAAGGATCGTGAACTGCAGAAAGCCATTGGCAATCCATCCGGCCTCTCGATGCTGCACAGCTTTGATGGAGGAAAAAGGGATTGTCTTGGTACCTTGAAGACCTTTGTTCAAAAAGCCAAGGACTCCCTTGGGCGTGATCGTCAGCCTGTCCTCAAAGACCTCCAGCGTGTCTTGCACGCCTTTCATGGAATACCGCAGTCCCATCAACCCCTCCAATCATTTCTCTGGCACAAAAGATAAACAGGCTTGACCTGGCAGGCCTGCCCGGCCCGTTCCGTTCCGTTCCGCACAGCATGGCTGTCCGTTCACCAGCCCGCCAACGAACAGACTTTACCGAAGACGGGCGCATGCCGCGCTGGCACCCAACCTACTATTTATTCGGCGGAATTCAACTTGAAATACTCTGGAGTGCCATCATGTTGGAGTGATGCAAGCAACTGACATGAGAAAGCTGTCGCGCCCAGCGCGCCACGAGAGGCGAGTGCAGGTAATTCGACTACGCACAGCGGGCCGGACCTACGACGAGATTGCGACGCTCACGGGGCTGAGCCGCACAGGTGTGTTCAACATCTGCAAGCGCCATGAATTGAGCGGCGCCAAGGCCTTGCACGATGCGCCCAGCGGGCGCCAAAGCGGCGATGGTCGGCTGCTGACTGCGGCGCAGGAGACGCTGGTGTGCAAGCTCATCACCGACAAGACGCCAGACCAGTTGAAGATGCCCTACGCGCTGTGGACGCGCGCAGCGGTCTCGCAGCTGATTGAGGAGCGATTTGGCATCAAGCTGCCGGTACGCACGATGGGGCTATATCTGGCGCGCTGGGGCTTCACACCGCAAAAGCCGATGAAGAAGGCCTACGAGCAATCGCCCGCCGCAGTCAGGAAGTGGCACGAAGAGGACTACCCCGTCATTGCGGCAAGGGCCAAGGCCGAAGGCGCAGAGATCCATTGGGGAGATGAGAGCGGCCTGCGCAGCGACGATGTGCGCGGCCGCAGCTTCGCCCCCAAAGGCCAGACGCCGGTGATCCGGGTCAACAACAAGCGCCACGGCCTGTCGGTGATCTCCACCGTCACCAACAAGGGACAGATGCGCTGGCGGATCTTTGAAGGCGCGATCAACGCCAAGATCCTGATCGACTTCCTGCGCAGGTTGATCAAGGGCGCCACCAAGAAGGTGTTTCTGATCCTGGACAACCTGCGGGTGCACCACGCCAAGCCTGTGAAGGCGTGGCTGGCCGAGCATGCCGATGCGATCGAGGTGTTTTATCTGCCAAGCTACAGCCCGGAACTGAACCCCGATGAGATGGCCAACGCCGACATCAAGCAGGCGGTGACGAAACTGGCGCCAGCGCGCACGAAGCTGCAGTTGGTCAAGGCCACTGCTCGCCATCTACGCAGTGTGCAGCGTCAGCCCGAGCGCATTCGCAAATACTTCCAGCATGAGCCGGTTCGCTATGCGGCTTGATTCAACTTAATTAATGCCGGATCAATATTATAGGTAGTTTCAATCCACGCGCCCACGCGCCCACGCGCCCACGCGCCCACGCGCCCACGCGCCCACGCGCCCACGCGCCCACGCGCCCACGCGCCCACGCGCCCACGCGCCCACGCGCCCACGCGGGGCGCGACGCAGCGGATATTCTGGCCCACCTTCATGGCCTCGTTTCAATCCGCACGCCCACGCGGGGCGCGACCCGGTGCAGGCGGCACCCCTTGCGCTGTTCGTTGTTTTTCAATCCACGCGCCCACGCGGGGCGCGACGACGGCGTGCGCTGGGTGCAGGTGATGCACTGCGCGTTTCAATCCACGCGCCCACGCGGGGCGCGACCATGACGTGGGAGCACTACCAACAGACCTCGGTGCTGTTTCAATCCACGCGCCCACGCGGGGCGCGACTGGGCTTGCCGCTGGCGTACTTCTCCGCGGGGATGTTTCAATCCACGCGCCCACGCGGGGCGCGACCCCTGGAGGTGCTGGACGCCGATATCCCGCGCCAGTGTTTCAATCCACGCGCCCACGCGGGGCGCGACCGCAGGCATCCACCACTACCCATGATCTCTATAGAGTTTCAATCCACGCGCCCACGCGGGGCGCGACCGGTCCATGCAGCCTGCTCCAGCACCACCGCATTGTTTCAATCCACGCGCCCACGCGGGGCGCGACACATTGTCGAGATCACCTCCAACTGGGCGCGCCTGTTTCAATCCACGCGCCCACGCGGGGCGCGACCCGCAGGGCACTGGGCATCGGCGACGACGTCGATCTGTTTCAATCCACGCGCCCACGCGGGGCGCGACCGGTCACGTCGTAGAGGTAGGAGCCCGTTTCCGGGTCGTTTCAATCCACGCGCCCACGCGGGGCGCGACCCATCATTGACCGTGAACACGCGGCCCGACGCAAGTTTCAATCCACGCGCCCACGCGGGGCGCGACCGAGATGCAGGGTAGATGCGCGTCACGCGCCCGGATGTTTCAATCCACGCGCCCACGCGGGGCGCGACCCGAAGTTGGGTTTGATTTCGAACTTGTCGGCGTCGTTTCAATCCACGCGCCCACGCGGGGCGCGACCGTACTCGACGGTGTTCCCCGCATTGGTGAACTTGTTTCAATCCACGCGCCCACGCGGGGCGCGACTTCCAGCGGGTTGTGCGTCGCGAAGCTCGGGCCGTCGTTTCAATCCACGCGCCCACGCGGGGCGCGACCCCAGCAGCAGCAATGCACTCATCGAGCTCGTGAAGTTTCAATCCACGCGCCCACGCGGGGCGCGACGCAAGTACGTGACCGACGACGGCCTGGGCAACCTGTTTCAATCCACGCGCCCACGCGGGGCGCGACGGTCTTGGTTTTCATGGCTGGGCTCCAAAGGTCAGTTTCAATCCACGCGCCCACGCGGGGCGCGACCCGCAGCGACGCCAGCCACCTTGCTCTTGAGCTTGTCGTTTCAATCCACGCGCCCACGCGGGGCGCGACCTGAGGCCGGCACGTCGTCCGTCCACCCTGAAACTGTTTCAATCCACGCGCCCACGCGGGGCGCGACCTGAGGCCGGCACGTCGTCCGTCCACCCTGAAACTGTTTCAATCCACGCGCCCACGCGGGGCGCGACCGCGTGCTACAGCAACGACTATGGTGTGTTCATCGTTTCAATCCACGCGCCCACGCGGGGCGCGACGTAGGTGTCGGTGTTGTCGGTCTGCACGCCCACGTTTCAATCCACGCGCCCACGCGGGGCGCGACACCCGCAGCAGGGTCAATTCGTTGATCGTCATGTGTTTCAATCCACGCGCCCACGCGGGGCGCGACCCCGATACCGTGGTTGACCGCCGCATCCAAGGCCTGGTTTCAATCCACGCGCCCACGCGGGGCGCGACCCCGGCCGGCGGCGGCCCATCCCCATCCTGCTCATTGTTTCAATCCACGCGCCCACGCGGGGCGCGACGAGCACCTTCACTTAACCCCCTTAGCAACATCGGTGTTTCAATCCACGCGCCCACGCGGGGCGCGACCGGATACGGTCGTCCCAAGGCAGGCCGTTTTTATCGTTTCAATCCACGCGCCCACGCGGGGCGCGACGCTCAGGCGCAAACATTGCACTGTGCTTGTTCAGGTTTCAATCCACGCGCCCACGCGGGGCGCGACCCAGCGACCCGTCGATGGGGTTGGGCAGCGTGCGTGTTTCAATCCACGCGCCCACGCGGGGCGCGACTTGACGTGCTGGATGGGCATGGTTGCTCCAATGGGTTTCAATCCACGCGCCCACGCGGGGCGCGACCGGCCTCGGCCGTGGAGTCCAGGGCGGCAGCAGTCTGGTTTCAATCCACGCGCCCACGCGGGGCGCGACCGCCAGGCCCAGCAGCACGTCCTTGTGCGCGCGCCAGTTTCAATCCACGCGCCCACGCGGGGCGCGACCCTTCCGGCGCATCACCAGGCTGATCAACGGCGGGCTGTTTCAATCCACGCGCCCACGCGGGGCGCGACCGGCGAGCGCGAAGGACAGCAGGACTTGCATCAGTTTCAATCCACGCGCCCACGCGGGGCGCGACTCGCTGACCGCAACCTCACCCTTGATGTTGTTGTCGTTTCAATCCACGCGCCCACGCGGGGCGCGACGACCATCTACGGCGACAACGTGAGCGACGGCCTGTTTCAATCCACGCGCCCACGCGGGGCGCGACCGCTCGCCGATGATTTCGAAGGCGGTGGTGCTGGTGTTTCAATCCACGCGCCCACGCGGGGCGCGACCGCTGTCCACGCCTGGCCTGCTGGCCCGCTTGGACGTTTCAATCCACGCGCCCACGCGGGGCGCGACCGAGCCCGGCGAGGCCTGGGCCGTGAATGCCGAGACGTTTCAATCCACGCGCCCACGCGGGGCGCGACCCCGCCCTGGATCAGGTACACCGCCATGGTCGCTTAGTTTCAATCCACGCGCCCACGCGGGGCGCGACGTGAGCTTGAAGCCGCCAGCGTCGAGGGTGTTCGTGTTTCAATCCACGCGCCCACGCGGGGCGAGACCCCGCGCCGGACTCACGCCGCAGCACCGCATTGATGTTTCAATCCACGCGCCCACGCGGGGCGCGACTGCGCTCAGCGGTGGGCGTGACGGCCACGGGGGCGTTTCAATCCACGCGCCCACGCGGGGCGCGACGGGTCTTTCCAGATCGTGGCCTTGGCGTGGAAGATGTTTCAATCCACGCGCCCACGCGGGGCGCGACTGCCCAGCGGCAACTGAACCGGGGCCCCAATGCCTGTTTCAATCCACGCGCCCACGCGGGGCGCGACCCGCCGCTTGCGCACAGTGGCCGACTGGAGCCCGTGTTTCAATCCACGCGCCCACGCGGGGCGCGACCAGCCCAGGGCATCCGATGCCTCGTTCAGGGTGTTGTTTCAATCCACGCGCCCACGCGGGGCGCAACCACGCCCGTGGTGCAAGAGCTGAGCAACGTGGTGGACGTTTCAATCCACGCGCCCACGCGGGGCGCGACCCAGATGCACACGTGTGCACAGCCAAAGAACACAAGGTTTCAATCCACGCGCCCACGCGGGGCGCGACCCAGCACCTGGCGGCTGGCGATCTGCGCCTGGGCCCGTTTCAATCCACGCGCCCACGCGGGGCGCGACGTGCAAGCGTTCGTTGGCTTCGGCGCGCTCGCGGCGTTTCAATCCACGCGCCCACGCGGGGCGCGACCAAGCCCAGCGCGTCGCTTGCCTCATTGAGCGTGTTGTTTCAATCCACGCGCCCACGCGGGGCGCGACCCCAGTGGGTTGTGCGTGGCGAAGCTCGGGCCGTCGTTTCAATCCACGCGCCCACGCGGGGCGCGACCGCTGTAGCGCGTCTCCCAGCGGCCGAAGGCGTAGTTTCAATCCACGCGCCCACGCGGGGCGCGACCACCAGCAGCCTGGCAGACGGCACCATCAACGACAACGTTTCAATCCACGCGCCCACGCGGGGCGCGACCGCTCATCGAAGCTCGGATCGATGCGCGTTGCATCGTTTCAATCCACGCGCCCACGCGGGGCGCGACCGCAGGCGAATGATGCCGTCACCGAAGACCAGGCCGTTTCAATCCACGCGCCCACGCGGGGCGCGACCGCAGGCGAATGATGCCGTCACCGAAGACCAGGCCGTTTCAATCCACGCGCCCACGCGGGGCGCGACTTACCAGGGCAGCGAGCGCGACCGCACGGATTGGGTTTCAATCCACGCGCCCACGCGGGGCGCGACCCTCGCTGGAGAACCTGCTTGCTGAGGTCCGTGGTGTTTCAATCCACGCGCCCACGCGGGGCGCGACCTCGCTGGAGAACCTGCTTGCTGAGGTCCGTGGTGTTTCAATCCACGCGCCCACGCGGGGCGCGACAGTCTGCGCACCTCGCCAGCCGCCGTGACGGCCGCGTTTCAATCCACGCGCCCACGCGGGGCGCGACCGCTACATCGCGGAAAGGTTGCAGCGCTGGGATTCGTTTCAATCCACGCGCCCACGCGGGGCGCGACCTGCGGTCGCGCAGGATCTCCTTGTCTGCGTTCTTGTTTCAATCCACGCGCCCACGCGGGGCGCGACCCCCCTGCTCGCCCACCAACCAAATCGTTTTGCTCATGTTTCAATCCACGCGCCCACGCGCCCACGCGGGGCGCGACGTGCCGCATGGCACACGAAGAGGTGGCCAGCCTCGTTTCAATCCACGCGCCCACGCGGGGCGCGACGCCCGTGGCGAGTCGGGGAAGTATTCCGAGTACCTGTTTCAATCCACGCGCCCACGCGGGGCGCGACCCGCTCCAGCTTGTTCAAGGCCTCGGCCAGCACGATGTTTCAATCCACGCGCCCACGCGGGGCGCGACCCCGGGGCGGGTTTTGCGTGCGCCGCGCTGAGCGCGTTTCAATCCACGCGCCCACGCGGGGCGCGACCATGCAGGCGCAGCTACCCGCCACAAAGGCGCGCTCGTTTCAATCCACGCGCCCACGCGGGGCGCGACCTCCGCGCCGAGAACCCTTGCCCCGCCACCGGCCTGTTTCAATCCACGCGCCCACGCGGGGCGCGACTTGCCAGCGACCAGGCGCAGGCCCTCATGCTCATGTTTCAATCCACGCGCCCACGCGGGGCGCGACCAGGCACCGAGACAAGTGCATCAATGGACGATGTAAGTTTCAATCCACGCGCCCACGCGGGGCGCGACCCGGCCGGCGGCGGCCCATCCCCGTCCTGCTCATTGTTTCAATCCACGCGCCCACGCGGGGCGCGACCGCTCATCGAAGCTCGGATCGATGCGCGTGGCGTCGTTTCAATCCACGCGCCCACGCGGGGCGCGACCACCAGCCGCTGCGCAAGATCATCGGCAAACAGATGTTTCAATCCACGCGCCCACGCGGGGCGCGACTGGTACTTCGAGAAAGCCTCGGTCTTGTGCTGGCTGTTTCAATCCACGCGCCCACGCGGGGCGCGACGACGATGGCGAACAGGCGGGAGGTGGTACGCATGGGTTTCAATCCACGCGCCCACGCGGGGCGCGACCCCGCCTTGCGCTGGGCAATCCGCGGGGTGATGTTGTTTCAATCCACGCGCCCACGCGGGGCGCGACCCGTTGGCTCAGTTCCTCAAGAGGGTTGTGCGTCGCGTTTCAATCCACGCGCCCACGCGGGGCGCGACTGGAAAGAACAGCAGGAGCCCGGGGACGGGCAGGTTTTAATCCACGCGCCCACGCGGGGCGCGACGGCCACCTCTTCCACCGACTGGCCGGTGATGCGGCCGTTTCAATCCACGCGCCCACGCGGGGCGCGACCCTGCGCGCCGGTGAGCCCATAAAGCGCCACGCTGTTGTTTCAATCCACGCGCCCACGCGGGGCGCGACCTTCAGCAGCTGCGACCATCTGGTCGATGAACACCCCGTTTCAATCCACGCGCCCACGCGGGGCGCGACTCGACATCGTGGCCCCCATCGGCCCCGGCTTCCTGTTTCAATCCACGCGCCCACGCGGGGCGCGACCGCCTGCCCCGCCTGCAAGCTGACCACGATGTCGGAGTTTCAATCCACGCGCCCACGCGGGGCGCGACCCGCGCATCTTCTCGCCGCCCTTCTTTGATCCGTCGTTTCAATCCACGCGCCCACGCGGGGCGCGACCATAGGCGCGCTTATCTGAGCGCCGCCGCTCGGCCGTTTCAATCCACGCGCCCACGCGGGGCGCGACCGGACCCACGGGCAGCACTGGCCAGCCGAGCGCGCAGTTTCAATCCACGCGCCCACGCGGGGCGCGACGGCGTCGAGAGTCAGCGTGTAGTCGGTGCCGTTGTTTCAATCCACGCGCCCACGCGGGGCGCGACGCTCATCGAGACGGCTGGCACACTGCTGGACCTGTTTCAATCCACGCGCCCACGCGGGGCGCGACCCCTACCGACCGAGGACCCCATGACCACCACCCGCGTTTCAATCCACGCGCCCACGCGGGGCGCGACCGGGATCGTGCTGTCGCCGTCTTGCACCTTCCACGAGTTTCAATCCACGCGCCCACGCGGGGCGCGACCGATCTTGCCCTCGGTGACCTTGTCCGCCACCGTGCCGTTTCAATCCACGCGCCCACGCGGGGCGCGACACCAGGAAGGCGTCGCCCTCGTCTGTGACTTCGTCGTTTCAATCCACGCGCCCACGCGGGGCGCGACCGGATGTCCCGGATAGGGTGACGGTCCCCGTGCCGTGTTTCAATCCACGCGCCCACGCGGGGCGCGACGCCACATCTTCCACAGACTGCCCCGTGGCGCGGCCGTTTCAATCCACGCGCCCACGCGGGGCGCGACCGTCCATAGGGTGCGTGCGTCCAGTACCGTCTTTGTTTCAATCCACGCGCCCACGCGGGGCGCGACCATCAAGGGTGCGAACGTCCTTCAATACGCCGCTGCTGTTTCAATCCACGCGCCCACGCGGGGCGCGACCGCGTCAGCGTGTTCTGGCCTTCGAGCATGTTGCCGTTTCAATCCACGCGCCCACGCGGGGCGCGACCCCTGGCTTACTCGCGTACTCAACACGGTGGTGGCGTTTCAATCCACGCGCCCACGCGGGGCGCGACCTGTTTGCGCTGCACGTTGGCGTCGGGCCTGGCCCCGTTTCAATCCACGCGCCCACGCGGGGCGCGACCGTTCCTCGCCGAACTGCAGCAGCTGCGGGCCAGTGTTTCAATCCACGCGCCCACGCGGGGCGCGACCTGGACCAGCGCATGGATCATGCAGACCGTGAAGGTGTTTCAATCCACGCGCCCACGCGGGGCGCGACCTGGACCAGCGCATGGATCATGCAGACCGTGAAGGTGTTTCAATCCACGCGCCCACGCGGGGCGCGACCGATTCTCCAGGGCCTCAGCAGCCTGTACGCTGCTGTTTCAATCCACGCGCCCACGCGGGGCGCGACCATGTCGCCCGTGGCGGGGGTGGCCAGGTTGTCATCGTTTCAATCCACGCGCCCACGCGGGGCGCGACCGCCTCCACGGCGATGATGGCCGTGATGGGCATGGGGTTTCAATCCACGCGCCCACGCGGGGCGCGACGAGTGGCCACGCAGGCGGGCGTTTCCTTGGGAAAGTTTCAATCCACGCGCCCACGCGGGGCGCGACCGGATCGAAGCCCAGGCCGCTGAAGGTGTCGAAGGTTTCAATCCACGCGCCCACGCGGGGCGCGACCGATGGCGCGCACCTGATGATGGCCGCGCTGAAGTTGTTTCAATCCACGCGCCCACGCGGGGCGCGACCGGTAATAGGCAACAAAGGCTATGTGCCCGTTGTGGTTTCAATCCACGCGCCCACGCGGGGCGCGACCATCAACTGACCGCCAAAGCCAGTGCAGCCGCAAAGTTTCAATCCACGCGCCCACGCGGGGCGCGACGCTTTCTTTTTGGAGATCCCATGCGTATTGATGATGTTTCAATCCACGCGCCCACGCGGGGCGCGACGTCCCACCAGACCTTAACGATGCCGTTCTTTGACAGTTTCAATCCACGCGCCCACGCGGGGCGCGACCCGTGTTTCGCGGCGGCGCAGAGCCGAGCATTCCAGTTTCAATCCACGCGCCCACGCGGGGCGCGACCGGCGTGGGCGACATGGAGACGGTCACGAACGTGCTGTTTCAATCCACGCGCCCACGCGGGGCGCGACCTGGAGTAACGCGCCTTGGTGGTCAGGCTGCTCAGTTTCAATCCACGCGCCCACGCGGGGCGCGACCTATCTAGGGCTGAAAACGTCGATTGCTTCGTGGCTGTTTCAATCCACGCGCCCACGCGGGGCGCGACCGGATGCTGTTTGAGAATTTGGTATGCACCTCAATGTTTCAATCCACGCGCCCACGCGGGGCGCGACCTGAAGAGACGGGGCCGAAGCCCCATCGGATTACAGTTTCAATCCACGCGCCCACGCGGGGCGCGACCGGCCAGAGGGCGTTGCGCAAGTCGTCAGTGAGGGGTTTCAATCCACGCGCCCACGCGGGGCGCGACCTGATGGCCATCGGTGAGGCGGTGTTGAAGCTCATGTTTCAATCCACGCGCCCACGCGGGGCGCGACCCAGAAACCCTACTGGGGGTGTCCGGGTCAGGCGCGTTTCAATCCACGCGCCCACGCGGGGCGCGACCGGCAGCAGCCAGGCTTGTCCATGCCACGCAGGTAGTTTCAATCCACGCGCCCACGCGGGGCGCGACCGCGATGCCGACGCCGCCGGTAGCGCGCTGGTATTCGTTTCAATCCACGCGCCCACGCGGGGCGCGACCGGCGTGGTTATAACCTGCGGTCACACAACGCAAAAAAGCTGGAGCTTTGCGAAGCTTGGCAGCACACAGCGCACAGACCCCCTGCGAGAACGATGCCGCGTAAAAAACCGAGCAATATCAACCAGTTAGCGCACCGCGAACCGCTATGGAAAACAGCAGGGCGCTTATGGTTCGCGCATTGCGCGAAGGCGCTGCGATCCTTGCCCTCAGGGCCAAGCATCGGCAACGACAGTGGATCGCTTCGCTTGCCGCAAGCCCCCCAAGCTGCTGCTTGCCGACCAAAGTAGGAAAAGCAGGTTTTCCAAGCGCGTAAACCCGGATTGCAGAGGACGAATTCGCCCCTGTAACAACGATGGCCAAGCAACCCGCGCGCACGGCAAAACTTTTGGTGACAACTTCAATCCGTACACCAACAATGGTCAGTAAATATCCACCGAGCACACCACGGCCCTACGCGATGGACCTGACAACCTTTGGAACACCTTCGCCTTCGTCACAAGGCAAGACGGCCTTCTACGCCCATTCCACCCCAGACACCAATGAACACAATTGGCAGTCATTGCCGGAGCACTTGCTCAATGTCGGGCACGGGGCTGGCGAATTCGCCGCAGCGTTTGGCGCCCGGGAAATGGCCGAGGTAAAAGGGTATCTGCACGACCTGGGCAAGTACACCATGCCCTTTCAAGCACGATTGCGCGGCAATCCTTTGCGCGTAGACCATTCGACCTGGGGCGCACGCATCGCGGTGCAGCGCTTCGGGCCGATGGGCCATTTGCTGGCCTATGGCATCGCGGGCCACCATGCAGGTCTGGCCAATGGAACAGGTGAGGGAGAGCGCACGCCGCTGGACGAACGGCTGAAAGCGCAGTTGCCTGAGCTCGACAGCACGTGGGAGGGCGACATCCCCCTGCCCTCGAAAGTTGCCCCCCCGCAAGGTTACAGGCCCTATTTCGAGAAAGGTCAGCAGGGCAACAAGCGCAACTCGTTTCAACTGGCGTTTTTGAGCCGCATGCTCTTCTCATGCCTGGTGGATGCCGATTTTCTGGACACGGAACGCTTCTACAAGCGCATCGAGAACCAGCCAGACCACCGCACAGAGGGCGCAGCACTGCCCAGCCTTGCGATGCTGCGAGAGCACCTTGATGCATACCTGCGCGGCATGCCTGCCGGCGGCGATGTGAACCCGCTGCGAGCAAGCATCCTGCGCCATGTGCGGGCGCAGGCCGAGGAGGCACCGGGTCTGTTCTCGCTGACCGTGCCCACAGGCGGCGGAAAGACGTTGGCGTCACTGGCCTTTGCGTTGGACCACGCCATTCGCCACGGACTGCGGCGCGTGATCTTTGTGATCCCCTTCACCAGCATCGTGGAGCAGAACGCGGCCGTGTTTCGCAAAGCACTGGGTCCATTGGGTGAAGTTGCAGTGCTGGAGCACCACAGCAGTTTCGTCGAACAACTACCGCCTCGCGACGACCCCGAAAAGTACCAGTCGGCCAAAAAGCTGCAGTTGGCCATGGAGAATTGGGATGCCCCCATCGTCGTGACCACGGCCGTGCAGTTCTTTGAGGGCCTGTTTGCCGCGCGCCCCTCACAGTGCCGCAAGCTGCACAACATCGCCGCCAGCGTGGTCATCCTGGATGAAGCGCAGACCATGCCGCTCAGGCTGTTGCGGCCCTGCGTGGCAAGCATCGACGAACTGGCGCGCAACTACCGCACGAGCGTAGTGCTCTGCACCGCTACACAACCGGCGCTGGAAGCGCCTGCGTTTGAAGGCGGGCTGACCGGCGTGCGTGAACTCGCGCCAGAACCCGCCAAGCTGTTTCAAAAGCTTGAACGGGTGCGGGTGCGGCATGTGGGAGCCTGGAGCGACGACGAACTGGCAGAGCAGATGCGTTCGCGCGACCAGGTGCTGTGCATTGTCAACAACCGGCGCCATGCGCGTGCCGTGTACCAGGCCATGGCCGACTTGCCAGGGGCACGGCATCTCACCACACTGATGTGTGCAAAACACCGCCGCGAAGTGCTTGATGAAGTACGCCAGATGCTCAAGGAAAAGAAGCCCTGCCGGCTGGTGAGCACGAGCTTGATCGAGGCGGGGGTCGATGTGGACTTTCCCACGGTTCTGCGCGCTGAGGCCGGATTGGACTCCATCGCCCAGGCCGCCGGCCGGTGCAATCGCGAAGGCAAGCGCGGCGTCGATGCCAGCGAGGTGCTCATCTTCGCCAACGAAAGCGAAGACTGGGCGCCGCCGCCTGAACTCACGGCGTATGCCCAGACCGCGCGCGAGGTGCTGCGCCAGTTTGAGGGCGACCCTTTGTCACCCCCGGCGATACGCCGCTACTTCGAACTGCTGTATTGGCAGAAAGGCGGCGACAAGCTCGACGAACCCAATCTGATGGGCCTGCTCTCAAGCGCAATGCCCGACAGCCTGCCCCTGGAAACGCTGGCCACCAAGTTCCGCATGATCGACAGCGTGCAGATGCCCGTGATCATTGCGTTCGACGACACGGCGCGTGAGGCCTTGCGCGCGTTGGAACATGCACCGGGCTGCGGGGGGCTTGCGCGGCAACTGCAGCCGTACCTGGTGCAGTTGCCTCGGCAGGGTTTTGATGCGCTCTACAAAGCCGGAGCCATAGCGCCTGTCACCCCGCAGAAGTGGGGAGAACAGTTCATGGTGCTGATGCACCAGGATCTTTATGACCCACGGTTTGGGCTGAGTTGGGACAACCCATCGTTCATCCGCGTGGAATCGCTATCTTGGTAAAAATCTTCTGGACTGCCCTAGGAATGTGTTGATGATTGGCATTGCAATCAAGACACGGAGACCACGCCATGCAGTCACCTAGAGAGACACGCTCGGATTTACGCATCAAGTTCGAACTGCATTTTCGTGGGCGTCGAACACCTCTGCTGCCATGGTTGGTCATCTGCATGGTGATCGTTGGGATTGCGGGACGACTGATGCAGATGTGGATTGAAACCTAGGGCAGTCGACAGCGCGACTTGCTGGCCATTGCCCCCAGGTCGACCCTGGGGGCATCTTCTAAAAAGAATAGATGAGGAGGGACCATGGCGTTTGGGACAAGGGTTTTGATCTGGGGCGACCGCGCCTGCTTCACCAGACCAGAAATGAAAGTTGAACGGGTGAGTTACGACGTCATCACCCCCTCCGCCGCACGCGGCATTCTGGAGGCCATCCACTGGAAACCGGCGATCCGCTGGTCCGTGGACCGTATCCATGTGCTCAAGCCAATCCGTTTCGAGTCGATCCGACGCAACGAGGTGGGCGGCAAGATATCGCCCGCCAGCGTGACCAAGGCGATGAAGGCAGGGTCAACAGCAGGCTTGGCGAACTATGTGGATGAAGACCGGCAGCAGCGCGCGGCCACCATCCTGCGCGAGGTGGCCTATGTGATCGAGGCCCATTTCGACCTCACGGCCAAGGCCGGGCCAGATGATTCAGTGGGCAAGCACCTGGACATCTTCAACCGCCGCGCGCGCAAGGGGCAGTGCTTTCAGATGCCGTGCATGGGCGTGCGCGAATTTCCGGCGGACTTTCGGTTACTGGAAGAGGCTGATCCTATTCCCGAGAAGCACGACAGCTTGCAGCCTGAGCGCGACCTGGGTTGGATGTTGCACGACATCGACTTCGAGCAGAACATGACGCCACGTTTCTTCCGGGCGCAGATGGTGAACGGGGTGATCGAGGTGCCACCATGGCATAGCGAAAGGGTCAAGGCATGATCCTGCAGGCACTCAACACCTACTACCAGCGCCTACTGGCACGCGGCGAAGAAGGGCTTTCACCCTTCGGTTACAGCCCTGAAAAGATCAGCTATGCCATCCTGCTGGCATCTGATGGCAGCGTGATGGACGTGCACGACGTTCGTGATACGTCGGGCAAAAAGCCCCTGCCCCGCGCCATGAACGTGCCACAGCCCGAGAAGCGCACGGTGGGCATCAAGTCCAATTTTCTGTGGGACAAGACCAGCTACGTGCTGGGTGCCAGCGCCACCAGCAAGCGCGCTGAGAAAGAGCACGATGCTTTCAAGCGACTGCACCAGGAGAGCTTGGCGGGCACGGATGATGCGGGGCTCAAAGCGCTGCTGGCATTTCTGGCTGCATGGACGCCTGAGCGCTTTGCATCGGCCCCTTTCAAAGAAGAGATGCTGGATGCGAACATGGTCTTTCGCCTTGACGGAGAAACCACCTACCTGCATGAGCGCCCTGCGGCACAGACGGTGCGCGCACGCCTGCTGGCTGGCGAAGGAGACGAGGAAGAAGGCGGTGCGGCCACAAGCGCTACCAATTGCCTCGTCACCGGAGAGCACATGCCCGTCGCACGCCTTCATCCCGCGATCAAGGGGGTCAACGGCGCGCAGAGTTCGGGTGCCTCCATCGTGTCGTTCAACCTGGAGTCCTTTGGCTCTTACGGTAAAAGCCAGGGCGAGAACGCGCCGGTGTCCGAACAGGCGGCATTTGCCTACACCACCGTGCTCAACCACCTGCTGCGCCGCAGCGAGCACAACCGGCAGCGCATCCAGATTGGGGATGCCAGCGTGGTGTTCTGGGCAGAGGCGGCGGACGCACAGGAAGCTGAACAGGCGGAATGGACTTTCGCCAGCATGCTGAACCCGAGCGTCGATGACCCACAAGAAGAAGAGCGGGTGCGCACTGCACTGGACAAGGTGGCGAAGGGCCGCCCACTGAGCGAGATCGACCCGAAGCTCCAGGATGGCACGCGCATGTTCGTGCTGGGGCTGGCGCCCAACGCATCGCGCATCTCCATCCGCTTCTGGCAGCAAGGCACGCTGGGGGAGCTGGCGCAACGCCTGGCCGAACACGAGCAGGACATGCGCATCGAGCCCCGGCCATGGAAGACCGCACCTGCGGCGCGCCGGCTGGCGCTGGCCACCGTGCCCAACCGGGAAGGCGCCATGCCCAAGATGGACGACGCCTTCAACAACCTGGTGGGCGAGTTCATGCGGGCCATCCTGAGCGGCAGGCCCTACCCGCGTAGCCTGCTGGCCAACACCATCATGCGCATCCGCACAGACGGCAACCTGTCAGGCCTGCGCGCGGCGCTGTGCAAGGGCATTCTGGCGCGGGAGCAGCGCCTGGGCATCCACAAGATCCAAAACGAGGAGGTACCCGTGAGTCTTGACAAGCAATCCACGAGCCCCGGCTACCGGCTGGGCAGGCTGTTCGCCGTGCTGGAGGCTGCCCAGCGCAGCGCGCTGGGCGGGCAGGTCAACGCGACCATCCGTGACCGGTACTACGGCGCGGCGTCAGCCACTCCTGCCTCGGTGTTTCCGGTGCTGCTGCGCAATACCCAGAACCACCTGGGCAAGCTGCGCAGGGAAAAGCCAGGCATCGCGGTGAACCTGGAAAAAGACATCCGCGAGATTGTCGATGGCCTCAGCGACCAGTTTCCACGCAGCCTGCGCATCGAAGACCAGGGCCGTTTTGCCATCGGCTACTACCACCAGTCACAAAGCCGCTTCACCAAGGGTGACGCCGTCGGCGCGCCTGGCAACGACAACAACAGCGATACCGACAACGATTCCAACGCAGACAACAACACCGAGGGAGCCAACGCATGACCGCCATTGCCCACCGCTATGAATTCGTCTTTCTCTTCGACATCACCAACGGCAACCCGAATGGCGACCCCGATGCAGGCAATCTGCCCCGGCTGGACCCCGAGACCAACCGTGGCCTGGTAACGGATGTGTGCCTCAAACGCAAGATCCGCAATTTCGTCAGTCTGGACAAGGAGGACGCTCCAGGCTATGCCATCTACATGCAAGAAAAAGCCATTCTCAACCAACAGCACGAAAAGGCCTGGGAAGCCGTAGGCCTCAAGCAAGAGAGCAAGGATGCCTACAAAAAGCTGCCCAAGGAAGAAGGCAAGTCACGCGAGATCACCGAATGGATGTGCAGCAACTTCTTCGATGTACGCACCTTCGGTGCCGTAATGACCACAGGTGTGAATGCGGGGCAGGTGCGTGGCCCCATCCAGCTGGCATTTGCCACGTCCATCGACCCCGTGGTGCCGCTGGAAATCTCCATCACCCGAATGGCCGTGACCACCGAGAAGGAGGCCGAAGCCCAGAGCGGAGACAACCGCACCATGGGCCGCAAGCACATCATCCCCTACGGCCTGTACCGCGCACATGGCTTCATCTCGGCCAAGCTGGCTGAACGCACGGGCTTCTCCAATGAAGACCTGGACCTGTTCTGGCGCGCGCTCATCAACATGTTCGAGCACGATAGGTCTGCCGCGCGCGGCGAGATGGCTGCGCGCAAGCTGATCGTTTTCGAGCATGAAAGCGCCATGGGCAACGCGCCAGCGCATGTGCTCTTCGATGCCGTGCAGGTGCTCCCGGCCAAGGCTGAAGCAGACAGCGCACCACGCCACTTTTCAGACTACCGCGTGGAGATCAATCGCGATGCCATCCCTTCAGGCGTTTCGATGCGCGAGTTGATCTGACGCAACGACGGCAAGCAACGTTGTCACGGCACCCAAGGACCGGGCGATGCAAGACGAAACAGACCTGTTCATCCCCCTGTCCGCCCTGCAGCATTACCTGTACTGCCCGCGCCAGTGCGCGCTGATCCATGTGGAGCAGCTGTGGGAAGAGAGCCGGCATACCGCTGAAGGTCGCGTTCTGCATGAGCGGGCGGACAAGCCCCGGGGTGAACGCCGGCGCGGCGTGCGCACCGTGACGGCCATGCCCCTGGCCCATGCGGGCCTGGGCATCACGGGTATTGCCGACGTGGTGGAATTTCATGAGGCGTCAGAAGGCGAGCAGGCCTTTCCCGTCGAGTACAAGCGGGGTCGGCCCAAGGCACACCGCGCGGACGAGGTTCAGCTGTGCGCACAGGCACTGTGCCTGGAAGACATGCTGGAGCAAGCCATCCCAGCCGGCGCACTCTTCTATGGCGAGACGCGGCGCCGCACGGATGTGGTGTTCAATCAAGCGCTGCGCCAGCTCACCCGCGAGACCATTGCAGCCACCCGCGCCATGCTGGTCAGCGGCAGCACGCCCAGCGCACAGTACAGCCCCAAGCTATGCGATGCGTGCTCACTACTGGATCTGTGCCAGCCCAAACTGCTGGGCCGCAGCACCAGCGTGAATGCATGGCTGGCCAGGCAGCTCCAAGACGCCCAGCCGCCGGGTACGGCAGCGCTGTAGAACCACCGGCAACGACCAGGCAAACCGACCGAAGCCAGGTGACCACGCAATGCGCCGGCAACTGAACACCCTGTACGTCACTACCGAAGGCGCCTGGCTGCACAAGGACGGCGCCAACATCGTCATGGAGGTCGACAAGGAAGTCCGGGCCCGGCTGCCCGTGCACATGCTGGAAAGCCTAGTGTGCTTTGGCCGCGTGCTGGTGTCGCCGCCACTGCTGGGCTACTGTGCGGAGCAAGGCATCACCACCTGCTTTCTCACGCCCAACGGAAAATTCCTGGCGCGCGTGGAAGGGCCTGTTTCCGGCAACGTGCTGCTGCGCCGGCAGCAATACCGTTGCAGCGATGACCCAGTGCGTTGCGCAGCCATTGTGCGCAATCTGCTGCAGGGCAAGCTGCACAACCAACGCGCGGTGCTGGGTCGGGCGCTGCGCGACCACAGCGGCAAACTGGCCACGGCCGATGAAGCGGCTTTGACCCATGCACACCAGCGGCTCGAACGCATCGCTGCCAAACTGGTGGACGAAACCTCGGTGGACATGCTGCGTGGCTACGAGGGCGAGGCGGCGCAGTCGTATTTCGGGGTGTTCGACCACCTCATCCGCGTGCCCAGCCAGGCCCTTCGTTTCACAGGCCGCAGCCGCAGGCCCCCGCTCGACGCGGTGAATGCCCTGCTTTCCTTTCTGTACACCCTGGTCACGCACGACTGCCGCTCGGCCCTGGAGAGCGTGGGGCTGGACCCTGCGGTGGGCTTCTTGCACCGGGACCGACCGGGCCGCCCCAGCTTGGCACTGGACCTGCTGGAGGAGTTTCGCCCACTGCTGGCAGATCGACTGGCACTTTCGCTGATCAACCTGCGCCAGATCGGCGAGCGTGATTTTCAGGCCATGGACAACGGCGCCGTGCTGCTGCGCGAGGAGTCGCGCAAGACCGTGCTGACGGCCTACCAGGAACGCAAGCGTGAAGAGTTGCGCCATGTCTTTCTGGAGGAGAAAGCGCCCATTGGCCTGTTTCCCTTCATCCAGGCCCAGTTGCTGTCGCGCCACCTGCGCGGCGACCTGGACGCCTACCCACCTTTCCTTTGGAAATGAACCCCAACGTGAGGGCACAACCATGATGGTGCTGGTCAGCTACGATGTAGGAGCACAAGACACCAAAGCCGGCGCCCGCCGCCTGCGGCATATCGCCAAGGCCTGCCTGGACTGCGGCCAGCGAGTACAGTTCTCCGTCTTCGAAATCGAGGTGGACGCAGCTCAGTGGGTGGCACTCAAAGCACGGCTAACGCAGATCATCGACCCGGCCACCGACAGCCTGCGCTTTTACTACCTGGGCAAACAGTGGCAAAGCAAGGTGGAGCACGTGGGAGCAAAACCAGTGCTGGACCTCAATGCCCCGTTGATTCTGTAGCGAGGCGGCCGCGGGTTAGAACCACGCCGTCGCGCCGCCTATGGGCGCGTGGATTGAGACCACTTCCATGCCAAGTGGCGGGACCCGGGCTACGGTGGCGCCTCACGTGGGCGTGTGGGCGCGTGGATTGAAACTGCGTGATCATTGTGTAGCTGATCCACACCTCGGTTGCGCCCCGCATGGATTGAAATTGCCATCCCCCGGCCAAGCTGGGGGTCTCCGCGCTCCGCAGGACAAGACATGCTCAGATGGTGCTCTTGGCCGCCTGCGGTCCCTGCGCCAGCTGCACGCGGTGCTTGCCTGAACGCTTGGCCTGCAGCATGGCGGCGTCGGCCTCTGCCAGCAGCTCCTGTGCGTCCAGCCGGCCCCGTGACAGCGCGACACCGATGCTCATGCCCACCTGCACGGGTGCCTGTGAGCCCGGCAGTTGCACGGGCTGGCATGCGGCCTGCATCAGTCGATCGAGCACGGCGCGCCATTCGTCCCCGGCCACGGGCGTGAGCACCAGCACGAACTCATCGCCGCCGATGCGCGCCGCCGTGTCCGATGCACGGATGCTGCCCCGCACACGCCCGGCCAGCTCGACCAGGAGCTGGTCGCCTGCCTCGTGCCCCAATTGGTCGTTCACGGCCTTGAAGCCGTCCAGGTCGGCAAAGCAGACCGCGACCCCATGGCCGGCCCGCTGTGCCGCAGCCAGGGCCTGGCGCAAGCGGTCCAGCAGCAGCAGGCGGTTGGGCAACTGCGTGAGCGCGTCGTGGAAGGCCACGTGGGTGATCTGCTCATGCGCCCGCTTGGCCGCAGAGATGTCCACCGCCATCCAGAAGGTCTCGCGGTCCGACAGGCGCACGCCACTCAGGTCCACCCAGATGGCGTCGCCGCTCTTGTGCTGCAGGCGCACATCGGTGCGAAAGTTCTGGCCCCGGTCCAGCCGCAGCGCCGCGGCATTCTCCACGTTGCGGTGGTCCTGGCCATGGGCATACAGGTCCTGCACCTGGGCACCGTCGAGCTCGCCGGGCGCATGGCCCAGCATGCGTTCCATCGCGGCGTTCTTCCAGGTGATGGTGCGGTCACGCAGCTTGACCATGCCCACAAGGTCGCTGTTGAGCATGGCCGACTGGTCGTGCAGCAGGGTCTGCACCTGCTGCAGCGCCTGGTGCTGCGCCGTCACGTCGATCGCCACGGTGCGGCTCATCAGGAAATTGCCCTGGGCATCGCGCACGGCCGTGGCGTTGATGCGCACGAAGCGGCGCGCAGCGCCCGGTGGCGCCAGCTCGACCTCGATCTCCGGGGCCTGCTCCTGCAAGGTCAGCACGATGAAGTGGTCATGGAATCGCAGGCGGCTCGCCCCCTGCAGCAGATCGCTGAAGCGGGTGTGGGACTCCACGGGCGTGCCGCCCAGCCACTGCTGCAGGGTGGCGTTGATGTGCACGACACAGCCCTCGGCATCGAGCGAGAAATACCCGCAGGGTGCGTGGTCGTACAGGTCGCGGATGCGCGCGCCGGATTCTTCCAGGCTTTGCAGCAGGCGCTGCCTGTCGGTGATGTCGCGGGCGGAGCCGAAGATCAGCAACTGCCCGTCGATGTCCACCGCATGCCAGTGCAGGTCGACGTCGATGACCTGGCCGTCCGCCCGCCGGTGCTGCACCTCCACGCGCTGGCGGTCACCGTCACGCACCTTGGACAGCCAGGCGCGGATGGCCGCCTCGTTCTGGTTGGCGTCCCAGCTGGAAACATGCCTGCCCTGCAGCCCCTCCCGGGAGGATCGGTGCATCTGCGCGAACGAATCGCTCATCTCGACCAGGTGCCCCTGGCGGTCGAGGATGTGGATGCCGTCACCGGCCACGCGCAGCAGGATCTGCGTGCGCCGGCTCTGCGCCTCCAGGGCGCGCAGGGTGCCCAGCTCGCGCAGCCCCAGGCGGTAGACCACGAAGGCGGCGGCGCAGCTCAGCAGCCACATGAGGCCGGCCAGCAGACAGAGCATGCGCGCCTCCTGGGCCAGGGGCTGGAAGAAATGCTGGTTGTTGAGCCCCGCAAAGACGATGAATGGCCAGCCCTGCACCTCCCGGTAGGCAACCGTCCGCTCGACCCCATCGGCCGCAGAGGTCGCCGTGTAGACACCCGAGGCCGGGTTGGTCGCCAGGGTCGCGCGCAGCTCATCGGAGACCTGGGTCGACCCAACCTCGACACGCACCTCGTTCCCAGGCGACATCCAGGCCACGAAACGCAGATCCCGTGTCCTGAGCGTGATGGCGTCGCGCTCACCCAGCTCGTAGCGGTGGAACAGCTGCGCAAAGTGGTCCACCCGGATGGTTGCGTACAGGACCCCTGCGAACTGGCCGTTCGCGGCCAGGGGGCGCGCGATGACGATCACCCAGTTGCCCGAGATCTGCGAAACCACGGGCCTGGAGACAATGGGATCACCCGAAGTGGCCTGCCGGGCCTGCTGGAAAAAGGCGCGGTGCGAGATGTCGGCCACCGGCGCCCCGGCCTCCAGGTTGCCCCACCGCACCGACCCCTTCTCATCCGCCAGGCGAAAGCCCTCGGCGCCCTCGAGCAGGCTGCGCCGCTCATCGAGCAGCCGCTGAATGCCTTCGTCCGCCGCACCGGAACCAAACCCGCTGCGCAAAAGGTCGTCCAGCGTCATCCTCAGCACCGCATCGATGAGCCCCAGTTCGGACCCCACGTTGGCCCCGGTGACGGCCACCAGGCTTTCCGCCGTGGTGCGGGCCCGTTCTTCGTGGTTCTGCCGCGACGAAGACAGCACCCACATGACCAGGCCGCACAGCAGTGCCGCGAACAAGGCATTGGACCCCATCAGCAACGTGCCCAGCCTGCGGCCAGGGCGCTCGGCGCGCAAGGACAGCGGTGCGGATTTCTCGGCCATGGGCAATGCTAGCCGAAGCCTTGGCGCAGGGCCACCGGGCCCGCCCCTGGCCCGGATGGATGCGTGGTGCCGTTGCACCAGTGTCCTCTGATGCAGGTCAACAGCGCTGTCGGCCATCGGTGGTCCACTCACAGGCAGCCTGCCCCCCTGCCCTCCAAGGGCTCCTGGGAACGCAGTTTCTTTTTACCGACGGAGAAATGACAAATGACGATCAAGATGAAAAATGCCACAGCCATGCTGCTGACCACCCTGCTCGCCGGCCCCGCGCTGGCAGCGACCTGCGACGTGGAGATCGAAGCCAACGACGCCATGCAGTTCAACAAGTCCAGCATCGCCGTTCCCGCCAGCTGCAAGCAGTTCACCGTGAAGCTCAAGCACGTGGGCAAGCTGCCCAAGACGGCCATGGGCCACAACTGGGTGCTGAGCAAGGCCGCCGATGCTCAGGGCGTGGCTGCCGATGGCATGGCTGCCGGCGTGGACAAGGCCTATGTCAAGGCGGGGGATGCCCGCGTGATCGCGCACACCAAGGTCATTGGCGGCGGCGAAGCCGATGCGGTGGCCTTTGACGTGGCCAAACTCAAGGCGGGAGAGGCCTATGCCTGGTTCTGCTCCTTCCCCGGGCATTCGAGCCTGATGAAGGGCACGCTGGCGCTGGCCAAGTGACGGTGGCACATTGGGGCGGATGCCGCAGGCCGGGCATCCGGTGCGGCTTTCTGGCACGATCGGCGGGATACCCCGCACGCAACCCAGAGAAGGCCCGGATCCGCATGAGCATCGTCGTTTATTGGCAAGAAGCGCCCGGAGTGGCCGCCATGCAGGCGTTTGGCGCCCACGAGCTGGCGCCCGCCCTGCAGTTCTGCGAGGCCCGGCGCAAGGCTGGCAAACGCCATGTGAGCCTCTCGACGGAGCTGGCCGAGAGCGTGGGCCGGCCTGGCGTGAACACGGTAGAGGCCCGGCTGCTGCCCGACGGCACGCCGTACGACTGGACCAAGACCCACCGGGGTGCCGGCCCGGACACGCCGGTGGGCGGCAACGGCGGCGCCTGATTCGTGCCCCTGCTGCCCCACCCTCCCTTGCTCGAACAGGTGTTGCGCACGGTCATGCGCCGCTACCGCCTGCCGGCCACACCGGCAGCCTGCGCGCAACGGCTGGAGACCAGCCCCGCCACCGCGCTGGCCATGGCCATCGACCAGGCGGGCAGCGCTGCGCAGCATGCACATCCGCCAGACGCCGCCACCCAGCACCTGTTCACCGGCTCGCTGGCGCGCCTGATCGGGGATGCCATGCGCGCGGACAGCGGCGATGCCGCCTACCAGGCCATGGTGCTTGCGCACCACGCGCCCCCGGTGCGCGAGGCCATGGCACTGCAAGCCCATGCCGAGAAGGACGAGCGCGAGCTGCGCAGCATCGTCAACGCAGTCGCGCATCCCGCCAAATTCCCGCAGTGCACCGCAGGCCCCCAACGCGAGGCGCTGGCGCAGCTGCATGCAGCCCAGGCCTCGGCGCAGTGGGATGCGCTTGCAGCCACCGCCCGGCGGCTGCTCGCCATGCCGCAGCTGGCTGGCGAGGCACGATTGCAGCGCGACCTGGCACGGCTGCTGAGCGGTGCAGCGCTCGCCCGCATGCAGCACGCCACGCTGCTCGCCGCCAACCCGCTGGTGCAGCAATACCAGGCCCTGCGCGACCAGCATGGCCCCCGCTCGGGCAGCCCCGCCGCCGTCGCGCAAGGCCAGGCCGCGCAGCAGCGCGGCGCAGCAGTGGAGGCGTTGGCCGCGCAGGCGCTCGAAACGCTGGCGCAGCGGCTCAATGCAGCCGAAGGTGCGGCCGGGGGAAGGACAGGCGCATGGCGCGTGGTGACGTCGATGCGGGTGCCGTCCACGCTACCGGGCAGCGCAGAGCGCGCCAAGAGCGAATGGGATGCCGTGCTGCTGCGGCAGGCGGCGGCGCCCGCCGCTGCGACAGAGCCTGCCTGGGATGTGCGCCTGCTGGTCGAAGCCAAGGCCTCCATCGACGCGGCCACCACGGATTTTCCGCGCCTGCTGCGCGGCCTGGGCCTGCTCGCCCAGGCGGACCGGGAGGCTGTATACACCTTCAGCACGCACCAGGGCCCGGTGCTGCTGCGC
Source organism: Acidovorax sp. LjRoot66 (assembly GCF_964253305.1). Taxonomy (NCBI): domain Bacteria; kingdom Pseudomonadati; phylum Pseudomonadota; class Betaproteobacteria; order Burkholderiales; family Comamonadaceae; genus Acidovorax; species Acidovorax sp. LjRoot66. The sequence goes on along the minus strand of NZ_CAXUQU020000001.1, from coordinate 2,530,889 downwards.
GGCGCTGCGCTGGGTGCCCTGGGCACGGGCGACGCCGAGCTGCTCGGCACCGTGCTGTACTGCTGTGATGCACTGGCCGAGGGCGCGCCGCACCTGCTGAGCGCCGCCAGCCGTATGCAACTGCTGTCCGCACCCGAGAGCCTGGCCTTTGCCAGTGCATGCGCCCAAGGCCGGCTGGCGGATGCGCGGGATCTCGAACCGGTCTGGCAGCGGCTGCTGGAGTCCCCCCAGTGGGAGTCCGTGCTCCACCAGTACCCGGCGATGCGCCGTGTGCGGGAGTTGGTGGTGCATGTGGCGGACCTGTCCGCCGCCGTCGACCCCTGATACGGATTTGCCTTCAACCGTCTAACGTCGTTGGCTCGCCTTGCCGTGCTATAGCACTGTCTGCGGCTTCCCGCCTAGCTATACGATTGAATGCAAATCCGTAGGACGCAAACTGCATCAGGGCGCCTGGCGCGTGCCCACGAAGCGCTCCAGCTCATCGAGCAATTGCACCACCAGCACGTTGCGCGTTGCCGCATGCCAGACCCCGTAGGCTTCGGACTGCTTGCCCGAGTCTTCGAGCGGGCGGAACACGGCGCCCGGCAACGCGCAATGCCGCATGGCATCGGGCACCAGCGCCACCCCCATGCCCTGCGAGACCAGCGAGACCACGGCCAGCCAGTGCCGTACCTCCAGTCGCACTTCGGGGTAGAAGCCTGCATCGGCGCAGATCGACAGGATGCGCGCGTGGTAGTCGGGTGAGGCATTGCGGGAGAACAGCACGAAGGACTGGCCCTGCAGGCTGGCCACCGCCAGCCGGCGCTTTCTGGCCAGGGGATGGCCCGCAGGCAGGCATGCCACGAAGGGCTCGGACACCAGCAACCGGCAGTCGAGTTCGGCGGGTACGCGGTGTGTGTGGGCAAAGCCGATGTCCAGCCGGTCATGCAGCAACTCGGCCATCTGCTCGGCCGAATTGAGCTCGGTCAGCGTGACCCGCACGGCAGGGTGGGCGGCCTGGAAGCGCACCAGCGCCTGCGGCAGGCCACGGTAAAGCATGGAGCCGACAAAGCCGATGCGCAGCCGGCCCGCAGACCCCTGTGCCACCTGGCGCGCCTCGGTGGCAGCCTCCTGGGCCGCCTGCAAAAGGCTCAGCGCCGAGGCCTGCAGCGCCTGGCCCGCCGACGTGAGGCGCACCGCCTTGCTGCTGCGCTCGAACAGCTGCGCGCCCACCGACTCCTCCAACTGGCGTATGGCCACGCTCAGCGGCGGCTGGGAGATGGCAAGGCGCCGGGCGGCCCGGCCGAAGTGCAGTTCCTCTGCCAGGACAACGAAGTACCGCAGGTGGCGCAGTTCCATGGCGAACCCTTCAACGATATTCAAATCGGAATGAACAAGACCTAATCAATATTAGACAAGAATTATTCACCGGCCAAGAATCGCGGCAAAGGAGACAACACGCCATGCCCACCGACTCTTCGCCATCCGACGAGGCCTGCAGCCATCCCGTGCCCGACCGCCATGGCGCCAGCCTCTACGACAGCGACACCGAGCTGCACCGGCTGCTCTCGCTCTACCTGCCGGCCGACCTGCTGGCGCACATGCGCCCGCACTTCGAACGGCTGGGGGCCCTGGCGGGCGGCGTGCTGGACGAGCTGGCCGGCACCGCCGACAGGAACCCACCCACCCTCTCGCTGCGCACCCGCACGGGCATCGACGCGCAGAGGGTGCACAAGCACCCGGCCTATGTGCAGATGGAGCGGCTGGCGTTCAGCGAGTTCGGCCTGGCCGCAATGTCGCACCGCCAGGAAACGCTGGGCTGGAAGGGCAGCATGCCGCCCCTGGTCAAGTACGTGATGACCTACCTCTTCGTGCAGGCCGAGTTCGGCCTGTGCTGCCCGGTGTCGATGACCGATTCGCTGGCGCGCACCCTGAAGAAGTTCGGCAGCCCCGAACTGGTGGCGCGCTTCATGCCGCGCCTGCAGAACCTGGACTTCGACAGCGTGGCCCAGGGTGCCATGTTCATGACCGAGCAGGCGGCTGGTTCGGACATCGCAGCCACGCAGACGCGCGCCTGGCTCGGCGACCAGGGCCAATGGCGCCTCACCGGCGACAAGTGGTTCTGCTCCAACCCCGATGCCGACTTTGCGATGGTGCTGGCGCGCTGCGATGGCGGCACCCCGGGGTTGAAGGGCGTCTCGCTGTTCCTGCTGCCCCGGCTGCTCGATGGCGGGGCGCCCAACCACTACCGCATCCTGCGGCTCAAGGACAAGCTGGGCACGCGATCCATGGCCAGCGGCGAGATCCGGCTCGAAGGGGCCGTGGCCTACCTGGTGGGCGAGCAGGGCCGGGGCTTCGTGCAGATGGCCGACATGGTGAACAACTCGCGCCTGTCCAACGGCGTGCGCGCAGCGGGGCTGATGCGCCGCGCCGTGGCAGAGGCCGAGCACATCGCCCGCGAACGCCGGGCCTTTGGCAAGCGCCTGCAGGACATGCCCCTGATGCAGCGCCAGTTGCAAAAGCTGGTGCTGCCCGCCGAACAGGCCCGCAGCATGGTGTTCCAGACCGCCCAGGCGCTGGCCCGCTCCGACGCGGGCGAGGCGGCGGCCTACCCGCTGCTGCGCATCCTGACGCCGCTCATCAAGTTCCGCGCCTGCCGCGACGCACGCAAGGTGACCGGCGACGCCATGGAAGTGCGCGGCGGCTGCGGCTACATCGAGGAGTGGAGCGACCCCCGCCTGGTGCGTGACGCGCACCTGGGCTCGATATGGGAGGGCACCAGCAACATCGTGGCCCTGGACGTGGTCCGCGCGGTGAATCGCGAAGGCTCGCTGCCCGTGCTGCAGGCCCATTGCGAGGCGCTGCTGGACGACACGGCCATCGCGCCGGGCTTTGCCGCCGCACTGCGCAGTGCGCTAGCGCGCGCCGCATCGCTGGCCCTGCTGGCCGCTGCAGAGGGCGGCGACCCGCTCGCACGCCAGGCCGCGTCGGCGCTTTACCACGTCACCAGCGCCATCGCGATGGCCTGGGAGGGCGCGCGCGGTGGGTCCGCGCAGCGCATCGAGTGGGCGCAGCTGGTGCTGCTGCACCGCGTGCTGCCGCGCGACCCACTGGCCCCGGCACGCATACCGCTGGAATGGACCGGCGGTGCCACGAACGCCGTGCCGGCCTGAGCCCTTTCCCCCCACACAACAACCCGGAGACAAACCGATGCGACTTCTCACCACCCTCGTGCTCGCCACTGCGGCCGCACTGCCGTTGATGCCACATGCGCATGCAGACACCTTTCCGGACCGCCCGGTCACGCTGGTGATCCCCTTCCCGCCCGGTGGCCCCACCGATGCCATGGCGCGCACGCTGGCGGCCGAGATGAAGGACCGGCTGGGCCAGCCCATGGTGGTGGAGAACCGTGCCGGAGCCGGTGGCAACATCGGTGCCGAGTACGTGGCGCGCTCGGCGCCCGATGGCCAGACCCTGCTGTTTGGCACCTCGGGCCCGCTGGCCATCAACGCCAGCCTGTACCGCAAGATCGGCTACGACCCGGTGAAGAGTTTCGCGCCGGTGATCCAGGTCGGCCATCTGCCGAACATCCTGGTGGTGAACCCCTCGGTGCCCGCCAAGACCGTGAAGGAGCTGATCACCTACGCCAAGGCCTCTCCCGGCAAGCTGAGCTATGCCTCGTCGGGCAACGGGGCCTCGTCGCACCTGGCGGGGGTGCTGTTCAACGCCTCGGCCGGCGTGGACCTGCAGCACATCCCCTACAAGGGCACGGGGCCGGCCTTGACCGACCTGCTCGGCGGGCAGGTGACCATGAGCTTCACCGATGTGCTGACCGCACTGCCCTACGTCAAGAGCGGCAAGCTGCGCGCCCTGGGCGTCACCACGGCAGAACGTTCGCAGGCATTGCCCGAGGTGCCGACCGTCGCCGAGCAAGGGGTGCCGGGCTATGACGTGAGCGTGTTCTTCGGCATCGTGGCGCCGGCGGGTACGCCGCCCGAGCGCATCGCCAAGCTCAACAAGGCCTTCATCGACGTGCTGAATACCGCCAAGGTCAAGCAGCTGCTGGCCTCCCAGGGGCTGGAGCCCGCCCCCTCGCCCAAGTCCGAGCAACTGGGCAAGTTCATCGAAGCGCAGGTGGGCAAGTGGGCCGGCGTCGTCAAGCAGTCCGGCGCGCAACTCGACTGAGGCCCGCCATGAACACCTCCGATTCACGCCCCCAGGGCGCGCTGGCCGGCATCCGCGTGCTGGACATCTCGCGCATCCTCGGCGGACCCTATTGCGGCCAGATCCTGGGCGACCATGGCGCCGACGTGCTCAAGGTGGAACCCCCACAGGGCGACGACACCCGCACCTGGGGCCCGCCCTTCAAGGACGGAGTGGCCTCGTACTACCACGGGCTCAATCGCAACAAGCGCAGCATGCACCTGGACCTGGGCAGCACGCAGGGCCGCGAGGCTCTGCTGGCGCTGGTGGCCGAGGCCGATGTGTTGATCGAGAACTTCAAAGCCGGCACGATGGAGCGCTGGGGCATGGGCTACGAGGAGCTGTCACGGCGCTTCCCGCGCCTGGTGTGGTGCCGCGTCACGGGTTTCGGGTCCGATGGCCCGCTCGGGGCCCTGCCCGGCTACGACGCTGCGGTGCAGGCCATGGCAGGCATCATGAGCATCAATGGCGAGGCCGAAGGAGGCCCGCTGCGCGTGGGCCTGCCCGTGGTGGACATGGTGACCGGCCTGAACGCCGTGATCGGCGTGCTGCTGGCCCTGCAGGAGCGCCAGCGCAGCGGCCGGGGGCAGTTCGTCGAGGCGGCGCTGTACGACAGCGGCCTCTCGCTGCTGCACCCGCACGCGGCCAACTGGTTCCTGGACGGCAATTCGCCCCGGCGCACGGGCAACGCGCACCCGAACATCTACCCCTACGACACGCTGGCCACCGGCACGCAGCCGCTGTTCATCGCCGTGGGCAACGACCGCCAGTTCGCCAGCCTGTGCCGCTGCATTGGCGTGCCGCAGCTGGCGAGCGACGCCCGCTATGCCAGGGCCGGCGACCGCTCGGTGAACCGCGTGGCCCTGAAGGCCGCGTTGGAGGATGCGATGCAGGATTTCGACGGTGCCGCCCTGGTGGACACCCTGATGGCCGCCGGTGTGCCCGCCGCGCCGGTGCTGTCCGTCGATGCCGCGCTGTCGCATCCGCACACGGCGCACCGGGAGATGGTGGTGGATCTGCCTGGCGGCTACCGCGGCATCGGGGCGCCGGTGAAGCTCAGCCGCACACCGGCCACCTACCGCCATGCCCCGCTGACGCCAGGCACGGGCTTCGAGGGCTGATCGCCATCGGGATCCTCAGCGGATCGGGAAGGCGTACATCAGCCCGTTCTTGTTCCACTGGTTGTTCAGGCCGCGCTGCAGGCCCAGGGCCGACTTGGGGCCTACGTTGCGCTCGAAGATCTCACCGTAGTTGCCCGTGGTCTTGACGGCGCGGGCCAGCCAGTCGCGGTCCAGCCCCAGCAGCTTGCCAGTGTCTTCGGTGGTGCCCAGCAGGCGCTGCACCACGGGGTCGGTGCTGCCGGTCTTCAGGCGGTCGACCGAGGACTGGGTCACGCCATATTCCTCGGCCTCGATCAGGCCGTAGACCACCCACTTGACGATGGCAAACCACTCATCGTCGCCACGGCGCACCATGGGGCCCAGGGGCTCCTTGGAAATCAGCTCGGGCAGCACCACGTGCTCCGACGGGTCCTTGGCCTCCTTGTTGCGCACCGATGCGAGGCCGGAGGCGTCGGTGGTGTAGCCCACGCAGCGGCCCGCGAAGTAGGCGGCGGTGGCGGCCTCGACCTTTTCGAACACGGCAGGCTTGATGGCCAGGTTGTTGGCCTTCGAGTAATCGACGAGGTTCTTCTCGGTGGTGGTGCCCGATTGCACGCACACCGTCTGGCCCTTGAGCTGCTTCAAGCCCTTGATGCCGCTTTTCTTGAGCACCATCACGCCCTGGCCGTCGTAGTAGGTGACGGCCGTCTGGTGCAGGCCCATGGACGCATCGCGCGTCAATGAAAAAGTGGTGTTGCGCGAGAGCACGTCGATCTCGCCCGACTGCAGCGCCGTGAAGCGCTGCTGGGTGCTGAGCGGCACGAACTTGACCTTCTCGCCATCGCCCAGCACCGCCGCCGCCACTGCGCGGCAGATGTCCACATCGAGGCCCGACCACTTGCCCCCCGCATCGGCTACCGAAAAGCCGGCCAGCGCCGTGTTGACGCCGCAGACCACCAGGCCCCGGGCCTTGATGCCGTCCAGCGTCTTGCCGGCATGCGCGGACAAGGGTGCGGCACATGTGGCAACGAGGAACAGGCTGGCGACTGCGGTGCGCAGGGGGGAATGGGTCATGAAAGGCTTGCTCCTTGAAAATACGGCCGTGATGCACCCTGCGCACCGCCCGCCGTCACCTTGTGGGTGCGAGATTCTGGACGATACGTGCCGTGCAACCGCATCGGGGTTTACGAGGATCGAGGCGACAGGCTACACGGATTGCACCGCAGCATCTACAAGCAAACAGCTGCTTACAAAAGCCGGGGCCGCAGCCATATCAGAGCAGCTTCTTCTGCAGAAACTGCGCCTGCCCCATCGCTGGGTCCAGCGCATACGGCGCGAAGCCTTCGCGCAGGTACAGCGCCATGGCGCTGGTGTTGCCCGAGAGCACTTCGAGCGTGAGCTTGCAGGCACCGCGCTCGCGCGCGATGGACTCCACCAGCGCCAGCATGCGCTGCGCGATGCGCTGGCCGCGCCAGCCCGGTGCCACCACCACATCGTGCACGTTGACCAGGGGCTGGCAGGCAAAGGTGGAAAAGCCCTCGAAGCAGTTGACCAGACCCACGGGCACGGGCGGCGCGCCCTCTTGCTGTGCCCAGGCCAACACGCTGAAGGCCTGTGGGCGCTGCCGCAGTGCGGCGGGCAGGCCGTGCAGCACATGCGCGGCCAGCGGCTGGCCACCACCGGCTGCGTCGCGGGCGTAGCCGTCGAGCAACTGCACCAGCGCCTGGGCGTCGCTGGGATCGGCGTAGTCCACGCGGCGAACTTCAATCTGTGCGGGAGTCATGGTCTCAACCTGCACGGGCTGCATCGGCCAGGCGCTGGGCGCAGTGGCTCGCCTGCTGGGCCTCGCGCGCCTCGACCATCACGCGCAGCAGGGGCTCGGTGCCGCTGGCGCGTATCAGCACGCGGCCCGTGGTGCCCAGCTCCTGCTTCACGGCCTCGGTCTCTCGGGCCAGCAGCTGGTTCGACTTCCAGTCCTGACCGGGAGCCAGGCGCACGTTGAGCAGCACCTGGGGGTACAGGGTCACGTCGCTGAGCAGCTCGGGCAGCTTCCTGCCGCTGCGCACGCAGGCCTGCAGCACCTGCAGGGCGCTGACCAGGCCATCGCCCGTGGTGTGGCGGTCCAGCGCCAGCAGGTGGCCTGAGCCCTCGCCGCCCAGCGTCCAGCCGTGGCGCGCCAGCTCTTCGAGCACGTAGCGGTCGCCCACCTTGGCGCGCACGAATTGCACGCCGCGCTGCTGCAGCGCCACCTCCACGGCCATGTTGGTCATGAGGGTGCCGACCACGCCGGGCACCTCTTCGCCGCGGCCCAGGCGGTCGGCGGCCATGAGGTAGAGCAGCTCGTCGCCGTTGTACAGGCGGCCCGTGGCATCCACCATCTGCAGGCGGTCGGCATCGCCGTCGAGCGCGATGCCGTAGTCGGCGCGGTTGGCGCGCACCGAGCGCACCAGCGCCTCGGGGTGCGTGGCCCCCACCTCGTGGTTGATGTTCAGGCCGTCGGGCGCGCAGCCGATGGACAGCACCTCGGCGCCCAACTCGTGGAACACCTTGGGCGCCACCTGGTAGGCCGCGCCATGGGCGCCATCCACCACGATCTTCAGGCCCTTCAGGGTCAGGTCCTGCGGGAAGGTGCTCTTGCAGAACTCGATGTAGCGGCCCGCCGCGTCGTCAAGACGGCGCGCCTTGCCCAGGCTGGCCGAGTCGGCCCACACAGGGGCTTCAGACAGGGCCGCTTCCACCGCCAGCTCCCAGGCGTCGGGCAGTTTGGTGCCCTGGGCGCTGAAGAACTTGATGCCGTTGTCGGGAAACGCGTTGTGGCTGGCGCTGATCACCACGCCCAGGCTGGCACGCTGCGCGCGCGTGAGGTAGGCCACGCCCGGTGTGGGTAGCGGGCCGAGCAGCACCACGTCCACCCCGGCCGAGTTGAAGCCCGACTCCAGCGCGCTTTCGAGCATGTAGCCCGAGATGCGCGTGTCCTTGCCGATGAGCACGGTGGGGCGCTCTTCGGTGCGGCGCAGCACGCGCCCCACGGCATGGGCCAGGCGCAACACGAAGTCGGGGGTGATGGGGGCCTGGCCCACGGTACCGCGAATGCCGTCGGTGCCGAAATACTGGCGTGTCATGTGTGAAATCTCCTCGGGTTCTGTCGCTTTTTGGTTTTGCTTCGCACTTGCTCGTACCGGCCTCGTACCTGCCACAGCCCTCACGGCTGTCGCTGCTGCTCCATGGCCTGCCACACGGCCAGGGCGGTCACCGTCTCGGCCACGTCGTGCACGCGCACGATGCGCGCACCGTTCACCACCGCCAGCAGCGCCGCCGCCACGCTGGGCAGCATGCGTTCGCCGGCCACGGCCAGCCCGGTCACCGCCCCCAGGGACGACTTGCGCGACCAGCCGGCCAACACTGCGTAGCCGGTGGCCGCCAGCTCCTGCTGGCGCGCCAGCAGCGCAAAGTTCTGCTCCACCGTCTTGCCAAAGCCAATGCCGGGGTCGAGCGCAATGCGCCCGGGGGCCACGCCCAGGGCCTGCAGACCGTCGGCCGCCTGCGCCAGGAACGACAGCACCTGGGCCACCACGTCGCCCGCCATGGGCGCCACCTGCATGGTCTGCGGATCGCGGTGCATGTGCATCAGGCAAACCCCGCACAGCGGGTGGCTGGCCACCACGGCCGCCGCGCCAGGTTGGCGCAGCGCCCACACATCGTTGACGATGTCGGCCCCCAGGTCGAGCACGGCCTGCATCACCTCGGGCTTGTAGGTGTCGACAGACACCGGTACGCCCAGCGACACTGCGCCCTGCACCACCGGCACCACGCGGGCCAGCTCTTCGGCCAGCGCCACGGCGGGGCTGCCGGGGCGCGTGGATTCACCGCCGATGTCGAGGATGCGCGCACCATCGCGCACCAGTTGCTCGCAATGGCGCAGCGCAGCGGCCGTGCTGGCGTGCTGCCCGCCGTCCGAGAACGAATCGGGCGTGACATTGACGATGCCCATGACCTGCGGCCGGGCGAGATCAATGGCGAAGCGGGAGGTCTGCCAGAGCATGGAATGGGAGGTGGTCCACCGGGGATTGAACGGCGCCGCCAGGGACGCACAGGCAGGGGGACGGAAGGGAAGTGGATGCGGGAGAGAGACGAAGAAAGGGTTGCTGCCGGGCCCGGCCACGAAAAACGGGGCACTGGGCCCCGTTGCTGCGGTCGAACCGCTGGTTCGCCTGTCGTGCCTGGACGCTCTCTATCAGGCGGCCGATGGAGCTGCTGGCGCAGCCTCGGTGGCCACGGCAGGCGTGCCGCCACCAGGGGTGTCCCCACCCGACGAAGGCGTGCGGGGCGTCCAGTCCTTGGGAGGGCGTGGAGGCTTGCCGGCCATGATGTCGTCGAGCTGTTCCGTGTCGATGGTTTCCCATTCGAGCAGGGCTTTGGCCATGGCGTGCATCTTGTCGCTGTTCTCTTCGATCAGGCGGCGGGCCAGGTCGTACTGCTCGTCGATGATGCGGCGCACCTCGCCATCGACCTTTTCCATGGTCTGCTCGCTCATGTTGGTGGTCTTGGTGACCGAGCGGCCCAGGAACACTTCGCCTTCGTTCTCGGCATAAACCATCGGGCCCAAGGCTGCGGTCATGCCGTAGCGGGTCACCATGTCACGCGCGATGTGCGTGGCACGCTCAAAGTCGTTGCTGGCGCCGGTGGTCATCTGGTTCATGAACACTTCTTCGGCAATGCGGCCACCGAACAGCATGCTGATCTGGTTGAGCATGTATTCACGGTCGTAGCTGTAGCGGTCCTGCGCGGGCAGGCTCATCGTCACGCCCAGGGCACGGCCACGGGGGATGATGGTGACCTTGTGCACCGGGTCGCACTTGGGCAGCAGCTTGCCGATCAGGGCGTGGCCGGACTCGTGGTAGGCCGTGTTGCGGCGCTCTTCCTCGGGCATGACCATGCTCTTGCGCTCGGGGCCCATGAGGATCTTGTCCTTGGCCTTCTCGAAGTCCTGCATCTCCACGGTGCGGGCGTTGCGGCGCGCAGCCATCAGGGCGGCTTCATTGCACAGGTTGGCCAGGTCGGCACCGCTCATGCCAGGCGTGCCACGGGCAATGATGTTCGGGGCCACGTCCTGGCCGATCGGGATCTTGCGCATGTGCACGTTCAGGATCTGTTCGCGGCCGCGGATGTCGGGCAGCGTCACGTACACCTGGCGGTCGAAACGGCCGGGGCGCAGCAGGGCGGCGTCCAGGATGTCGGGGCGGTTGGTGGCAGCCACCACGATCACGCCCAGGTTGGTTTCGAAGCCGTCCATCTCGACCAGCATCTGGTTCAGGGTCTGCTCGCGCTCGTCGTTGCCACCACCGAGGCCGGCACCGCGCTGGCGGCCCACGGCGTCGATTTCATCGATGAAGATGATGCAAGGGGCGTTCTTCTTGGCGTTGTCGAACATGTCGCGCACACGGGCCGCGCCCACGCCGACGAACATTTCCACGAAGTCGGAGCCCGAGATGCTGAAGAACGGCACCTTGGCTTCGCCCGCGATGGACTTGGCCAGCAGGGTCTTGCCGGTGCCGGGCGGGCCGACCAGCAGCAGGCCGCGCGGAATGCGCCCGCCGAGCTTCTGGAATTTTTGCGGGTCTTTCAGGAAGTCCACGACTTCCTTGACTTCTTCCTTGGCCTCATCACAACCGGCCACGTCCGCGAACGTGACCTGGTTGTTGTTCTCGTCGAGCATGCGCGCCTTGCTCTTGCCGAAGCTGAAGGCGCCGCCCTTGCCGCCGCCCTGCATCTGGCGCATGAAGTAGACCCATACGCCGATGAGCAGCAGCATGGGGCCCCAGCTGACCAGCAAGGTCATGAGCAGGGAGCCTTCTTCACGGGGCTTGACGTCGAACTTGACGTTGTGGCTGATCAGGTCGCCCACGAGGCCACGGTCCAGCACCGATGCGTTCGTGCGGATCTTGCGGTCGTCGTTGGTCGTGGCAACGATCTCGCCGCCGCTCAACCCTTCGGGGATGGTGGCGCTCTTGATACGGTTGTTACGAACTTCTTCGAGGAATTCGGAGTACCCGATATGTCCTGCGCTGGCGCCGCCACGGGTGTCAAACTGCTTGAACACCGTGAACAGCACCATGGCAATGACCAGCCATACGGCAATTTTTGAAAACCACTGATTGTTCAAGCGGGGCTCCAGTTGCAAGGGAGAAAGGGCGACGGTCACAAAGCCGTCACGGCCTATATGTGGCCCATTTTAGGTCTTTCAAGCGCAGACACCATGGCTATTCCCCCTAGCGGCCATGGGCACCGCTCGGGATTTGCGGGGGTTTGTCACATATCGGCGGGGGTTTTGCCTCTCAGGCAGCCCCCTTTGGGAGATTTCGGCGCATCACGCCGATTTCTTGAGCCCCATGCCGACCAGGAAGGTTTCTGACGATTTATCGCGCGATGCCTTGGGCTTTACGGGTTTCACCACCTTGAAGGTCTGCTTGAACAGCGTGACCAGGTCGCTGTAGCCGCTGCCGTGAAACAGCTTGACCACCAACGCCCCATCGGGCTTGAGGTGGGTGGTGGCGAATTCCACCGCCAGCTCGACCAGATGGGAAATGCGGGCGGCATCGGCCGATTCAATCCCCGAGAGGTTGGGCGCCATGTCCGAGACCACCACGTCCACCACCCGGCCGTCCAGTGCCGCCTCCAGTTGCGCCAGCACCGCCTCTTCGCGAAAATCCCCGTTCAGGAAGGTCACGCCCTCGACGGGCTCCATGGGCAGGATGTCCAGGGCGATGATGGTGCCGTTGAGTTGCCCCGTGGCCGCGCCACCCGGCGACAGGCGTCGGCGCACGTACTGGCTCCAGGCACCTGGCGTGGAGCCCAGGTCCACCACCGTATTGCCGGGCTTGATGAGGTGCAGCTGCTCATCGATCTCCTTGAGCTTGTAGGCTGCGCGGGCCCGAAAACCCTCTTTCTGGGCCAACTTGACGTAGGTGTCGTTGACGTGGTCATTGAGCCACGCCTTGTTGACCTTCTTGCTTTGGGTTTTAACTTTCATTGTGTTTTTCTTTCAGCCTCGATAATACGGCCCATGCCCCAAATTCAATTGACTCCCGCTGAGCGCCGGGAATACCGCGCCGATGCCCATCACCTCAACCCCGTGGTGCTCGTGGGCGGCGATGGCCTCACCCCCGCCGTGCAAAAGGAAATCGACGCCGCCCTGAACGCCCACGGGCTGATCAAGGTGCGCGTTTTCAACGACGACCGCGCCGCCCGCGAGCTGATGTACCAGCAGCTCACGGCCGACCTGAGCGCCGCGCCCATCCAGCACATCGGCAAGCTCCTCGTGCTGTGGCGCCCCCAGCCCGCCAAGGACAAGGAACGCACCATCGACGAAGACCGCATGCCCGGCCCGCGTGACGTGAAGGTGCTCAAGTACAGCAAGCGCGCCGGCCAGCGCCCCGAGGTCAAGCAGCTGCGCGTGCTGGGCAACCAGCGCCTGACGCCCGGCGGCCAGATCAAGCGGGCCAAGAAGCCCAAGCTCAAGTCCGTCAAGAAACGCCAGGCTGACTGATCCGCATGCAGGCCACGCCCGCTGGCGGCGCTGCGCCCCCCGGGGGCCAGCGCCACGTCATCTGCATGAAATGGGGCACGAAATACGGCCCCGAATACGTCAATCGCCTCTATGCCATGGTGCGCAGGCACCTGGCTGGCGATTTCAACTTCGTCTGCCTCACCGACAGCAATGCCGGTATCCGCAGCGAAGTGCAGTGCCTGCCCATCCCGCCGCTCGACCTGCCTGCCGGCATTCCCGAGCGCGGCTGGACCAAGCTCGTCACCTTCAGCGCCGACCTGCACGGCCTCAAGGGCACCGCGATGTTCCTCGACGTGGACGTGGTCGTCACCGGCCCGCTCGATGATTTCTTCACCCAGCCGGGCGAATTCCTCATCATCCACGATTACAAGCGTCCCTGGCGCGTCACGGGCAATTCGTCGGTGTACCGCTTCGAGCTGGGCGCCCACCCGGACGTGCTCGACTATTTTCGCGGCCATTTCGCGCAGATCCGCGAGCAGTTCCGCAACGAGCAGGCCTACCTGTCGGACTTTCTGCACCGGCAGGGCAAGCTCGCCTACTGGCCTGCGGCCTGGTGCCCGAGCTTCAAATACCACGGCATCCCCGCCTGGCCCAGCAACTACTGGAAGGCGCCTTTCGTGCCGCAGGATGCGCGCATCGTGATCTTTCACGGCGAGTGCAACCCGCCCGATGCGCTGGCTGGCCGGCGCAACCGGCGTTTTCGCTACATCCGCCCCGCCACCTGGGTGGCCGAGCACTGGCACGAATAAGCGGGTTCAAAGACCGGGCTGCGCCGGCCCGGCCCCGTCTTCGGCGGGAGCGACCGCAACCTGCACGGTACGCCACAGCACCACCAGCGCGCACACCCACTGCAGCACGTACATGCCGGTGCCTACGGAGTGCCACAGGCGCAGGTCCTGCCGCGCGACGATGCGCGGCGACACGCCAAACTGCACCAGCAGGGCGAGCAGCAGGCCACCGAGCACGAAGCCCAGAACGGCCTTGGCCCAGGGCTCCTGAAACTCCTCGTGCCGGCGCCGGGAGATGAGCAGCAGCAGCATGCAGCAGGCCACCGTGACCCAGGTCTGCGCCGCGAACAGCTTCGCCGCCATCTGCCCGGCCATCGCGGCCGAGGGCAAGTGGGCGAACAGCAGGGGCACCACCAGGAAACCCACGGTGGTCAGGCTGCCCCACCACAGGGCAGCGGCCAGTGCAGGAAGGCGCGCAGCGATCATGAAGCCAAAGAGGGCCTGCTGGCCTCAGACGTAGCTGACGGCCACCACCTCGTAGCGGCGAACACCGCCCGGTGCCTGCACTTCGGCGGTGTCGCCCTCTTCCTTGCCGATCAGCGCGCGCGCGATGGGGCTGGAGACGTTGATCAGGCCCTGCTTGAGGTCGGCCTCGTCCTCACCCACGATCTGGTAGGTCACCGTGTCGCCGGACTCTTCGTCTTCAAGCTCCACCGTGGCGCCGAACACCACCTTGCCACCCGCATCCACGGCGGTCGGGTCGATGATCTGCGCAGCGGACAGCTTGCCCTCCACCTCCTGGATGCGGCCTTCGATGAAGCCCTGGCGGTCCTTGGCGGCTTCGTATTCGGCGTTTTCGCTCAGGTCACCCTGCGCGCGCGCGTCGGAAATGGCCGTGATCACCCAGGGGCGGTCCACGGTCTTCAAGCGGTGCAACTCTTCGCGCAGCTTCTCCGCGCCGCGCTTGGTGATGGGAATGGTGGTCATGTCCGTCGTCGTTCGGGTTGTCAAAAAAACGACACCGCCGGGCGCAGGCCGGGCGGTGTCTTGGACATGATTATGCCGCGTGTTGGGCGTGGGTCCAAGCACCCATCCACACTCGCAACAAGAGGTCCGCTTTTCAGTCCCGCCCGGCCCGCTCGATGCTGGCGGCAGCCAGCGCCGGGTCGGAAAAGCAGAGCTCGTGGCTGCCCTGGCACTCCACCAGGCGGAACAGGCCCAGCCGCTCCGACAGGCGTGGGTGCCAAGGCAGGCTGTGGGGCAAGGCCGCGTCCTGCTGGGCATTCAGGTAGCTCTTGCCGATCTCCAGCGCCGCCAGCGGCACGGGCAGGCGCGCCGGTTCGGTGAAGGTGCGGTAGGGGTGAGGGTTGAGCAGCGCATAGCTGCTGCGCGCCAAGGCCTCGTCGGCGTCGTTGATGAAAGCCTCGCGCCAGATCGGGTACGGCAGCATCACCGCATTGCCGTTGGCCGCCGCGACCTGGTCGAACAGTGCGCGGTAGTGGGGCGGCACCAGGTCGTTGAGGCACTCGCCGTCCAGCGGCACAAAGGCGTTCCAGTACACCAGCCGGCGGATGCGCCCGGGCAGCCTCGCCGCCATGTGGCTGATGACCATGCCGCCATAGCTGTGGCCCACCAGGCGCACGTCCATGAGGTCCTGGCCTTCGATGAAGGCCGCGAGCGAGTCCGCCGCATCGGCCAGGCCCGTGGCCGCCCGGTCGTCGCCCGGCCGGTTGCCGGCCAGGGTGGGGCAATGCACCGTGTGGCCGCGTGCGCGCAGGTGGCCGGCCGTGGCCTCCATCTCGGCGCCGGTGTGCCAGGCGCCATGGACCAGGACATAGAGTTCCGCCATCGTTGTCTCCTTCGGGGTAGTTGTGCCAGGCGGGGCGACATGCCCTGCCCTGGCGATACCTTACGAAGAAGACCGGGGCCTGGCTGGCCTGGTTGCGCCAGGGCGCTGTGCCGAAAGTGCCAGGCGCCCAGGCGGATGGGCACCCGGGCGGACAAGGCATAAAAAAAGCCCGTACCACTGCGGTACGGGCTTTTTTTATGGGGCCAGGGATGATAGCTCAGGCGGCCAGCGTGCCGCCTCTGCCAAGGGCATCGTGCGCCCGGCCAAGCGCACTCAGCGCGGCTTGCGCGGCGCGATGCCCATGGCTTCCTTGTTCTTGTTGATGCGGTCCTGCTTGCGCGTCGCCATCTTTTCCATGGCCTTGCGCTTGGTGTAGCCGGTAGCATCGGCCCAGGCCCACCAGACGATGGTGGCGCCGTAGAAGCCCAGGATCCACCACCAATCCATGTTCGCGACGGGGCCGATTTCAAAGTATTTCAGTGCCGTCAGGATAACGGCGATGGCGAGCAGGTACATGGCAATCTCCAATCAATACGGGTGCGCAGGGGATTGGCGGCCGACGGGCCCCAGGTCAACCCAAGTCACTACAATTCCGTTAAAAGAACTGTAACCCAACCCACAGGAAAATCCCCACCATGAAGCGCACTCTGATCACATTGGCCCTCACGCTGTCGGTGGCAGGCCCCGCCATGGCCGATCTGGCGCTGGCCACGGCCAAGAGCTGCATGGCCTGCCATGCCATGGACAAGAAGGTGGTGGGCCCCTCCTACAAGGAAGTGGCGGCCAAGTACGCGGGCCAGAAGGACGCCGTGGACAAGCTGGCCGCCAAAATCATGAAGGGCGGCGGCGGCGTGTGGGGCCCCGTGCCCATGCCTGCCAACGCACAGGTGAACGAAGCCGACGCCAAGAAGCTGGCCGCCTGGGTGCTGACGGTAAAGTAAGCCGCCGGGCGCCAGGGCACCGCGCCCTCCCCTGCCAACAAACGACAACAGCCGTGCCACTGTGCCAGTGGGGCGGCTGTTGTGCTTTGGGGGCCAGGATGCTGGCCAGACCGTGTTACACGAGGTTCATGTCGGCCCCGCGCACGCGCATTTGCTGCTCCAGTTGCCCTACATAGGCGGCGGTGGTGTTGTCGGATTCCTGGGCCCGGGCGGCCAGGCGGGTTTCGAGGTGGTCCAGCCGGGCCAGCAGGGCGGTGTGCGTTTGCTGCTGCTGGGTTTCCAGAAAGGCGCGCAGCTCGGTGAAGCGCGAGGCCTCGGCCTTGTCGGCCAGCTCGCGCTGGGCCTGCAGTTCCTTGGTGTGGCGGCGCGTCTCCAGCAGCACCGAGCCCTGAAGCGAGAGCACATAGGCCACGCCGACGATGGCCAGCAAGGCCGTGAGGCCCAGCATGAGCAGGCCCAGCGGCGCCTCCAGTGTGGTCACGCCCAGGGACACGGGCACGGGTGCAGACAGCGCTGCCCAGTTGAGGGCCGCCAGCACGGCAATGGCCAGCATGGTCAGCAGCAGCACGATGGATCGTAATTGCATGGGGAAAGCTCCGTTCGTTCGTTGCACGCACCGCTCACCGGCCCTCATGGCCAGCGGCGTGTTGAACGGGTTGTAACCCATGCGGGGCTGCAAACACAGACCTTGCAGCGGTTTGCCGAAGCTGTCCTACAGGGGCGGCTGCCTGGCCTCTGCGCGGCGGCGGGTGGCCGGGATAGAAAAGTTGCGAAGCGTCCCGAAACGAAAAAGAGAGGGAGGGAGGAAAAGCGCTCCGGAAGGGGCAGTCGGGACCCCGAGGGGACCGAAAGGCTTCGCAACGTTAAAAAGGTGCTTCGATCAGGCGCCGTGAATGATCGACGAGGACTCTGTGGCCACGTCACATCGCTGCGCGATGGCCCCGTTGCACGGCGCCATCTGGATCAATTGGTCTGCGACAACTGATCCAGGATTGCCGGATTCTCCAGCGTGGAAGTATCTTGGGTGATGGCTTCCCCCTTGGCGATGCTGCGCAGCAGCCGGCGCATGATCTTGCCGCTGCGCGTCTTGGGCAGGTTATCGCCGAAGCGGATGTCCTTGGGCTTGGCGATGGGGCCGATTTCCTTGGCGACCCAGGCGCGCAGCTCGTTGGCGATCTGCTTGGCCTCTTCGCCGGTGGGGCGCGAGCGCTTGAGCACGACGAAGGCGCAGATGGCCTCGCCGGTCACGTCGTCGGGGCGGCCCACCACGGCGGCTTCGGCCACCAGATCGGTCTTGGAGACCAGGGCCGATTCGATCTCCATCGTGCCCATGCGGTGGCCCGAGACGTTGAGCACGTCGTCGATGCGGCCGGTGATGCGGAAGTACGCCCGGTCGCTGCTGCGCACGGCACCGTCGCCGGCCAGGTAGTAGCCCTTGAGCTCTTCGGGGAAGTAGGCCTTCTTGAAGCGCTCGGGGTCGTTCCAGATGGTGCGGATCATGCTGGGCCAGGGGCGCTTGATGACCAGGATGCCGCCCGTGCCGTTGGCGATGTCGTTGCCCACTTCATCGACGATGGCGGCAGTGATGCCGGGCAGCGGCAGCGTGCAGCTGCCGGGCACCAGCGGCGTGGCGCCGGGCAGCGGGGTGATGACGTGCCCACCGGTCTCGGTCTGCCAGAAGGTGTCCACGATGGGGCAGCGCTCGCCGCCCACGTTCTTGTGGTACCACATCCAGGCTTCGGGGTTGATGGGCTCGCCCACGCTGCCCAGGATGCGCAGGCTCGACAGGTCCGAGCGCGCAGGGTGCACGGCGGCATCGCCCTCGGCGGCCTTGATGAGCGAACGGATCGCGGTGGGGGCCGTGTAGAAAATCGTGCACTTGTGCTTCTCGATCATCTGCCAGAAGCGGCCGGCATTGGGGAAGGTGGGGATGCCTTCGAAGATGATCTGCGTGGCGCCCGCGGCCAGCGGCCCATAGGCCACGTAAGTGTGGCCGGTGATCCAGCCGATGTCGGCCGTGCACCAGAAGATGTCGTCAGGCCGCAGGTCGAAGGTCCAGTCCATCGTGAGCTTGGCCCACAACAGGTAGCCGCCGGTGGAGTGCTGCACGCCCTTGGGCTTGCCGGTGGAGCCGCTGGTGTACAGGATGAACAGCGGGTGCTCTGCGCCCACGGCCACGGGCGGGCAGTCGGTGCTCTGGCCTTCGAGGGCTTCGGTGAAGGTCTTGTCGCGCCCGGCCACCATGTTGCATGCGGTGGGCGTGCGCTGGTAGACGAAGACGTTGCGGATGGTGTCGCAGCCGCCGGCGGCCAGGGCCTCGTCGATGATGGCCTTGAGCGGCAGCTCCTTGCCGCCGCGCATCTGGTAGTTGGCGGTGATCACGGCCACGGCACCGGCGTCGATGATGCGCTCCTGCACCGCCTTGGCGCTGAAGCCGCCGAACACCACGCTGTGCGTGGCGCCGATGCGCGCGCAGGCCTGCATGGCGATCACGCCCTCCACCGTCATGGGCATGTAGATCAGCACGCGGTCGCCCTTGCTGACGCCATGGGCCTTGAGCGCATTGGCGAACTGGCCCACGCGGGCCAGCAATTCCTTGTAGGTCACGCGGGTCACGGTGCCATCGTCGGCCTCGAAGATGATCGCGTCCTTGTTCTCGGTGGGCGTGCCGATGTGGCGATCCAGGCAGTTGGCGCTGGCGTTGAGCTCGCCGTCATCGAACCATTTGAAGAAGGGGGCGTTGGATTCGTCCAGCGTGCGGGTGAAGGGCTTGGTCCACTGCACGTTCTCGCGCGCCAGGCGCGCCCAGAAGCCTTCGAAGTCCTTGTCGGCCTCGGCGCACAGCGCGTCGTAGCCGGCCATGCCGGACACGCGGGCGGCCTTCACGGTGGCATCTGATGGGGGGAACACGCGGTTTTCAACCAGCACGGACTCGATTGCCGATGTAGAGGTGGATGCTGCACTCATCTTGTTGTCTCCTGGGTCTGATGGAATTGGTTTGGCCGGTACTGTCCTGCGCGGCACTTACAAGCCACTGACTGGCACGAAGCTTACAGGTCCTGTCACAGGCCACTGCGGGAGACCCCCTAAAATCGCGCGTCTCCCCAACACCCCCACTTTATGTCCGCCCCCAAGCCGCCCCTGACTACCGCCCCCATGCGCCCCCTGCCCTCGCTGATCTTTGCCAGCCGCTGGCTGCAGCTGCCCCTGTACCTGGGCCTGATCCTGGCGCAGGCGGTGTATGTGTTCCATTTCTGGGTGGAGCTGGTGCACCTGATCGAGGCCGCCTTCGGCAACACGGCGGCACTCAAATCGCTGGTGTCCAGCATCGGCTACAAGAGCGATGTGGACGTGACGGCGCTCAACGAGACCATCATCATGCTGGTGGTGCTGGCGCTGATTGACGTGGTGATGATCTCCAACCTGCTGATCATGGTGATCGTGGGCGGGTACGAGACCTTCGTCTCGCGCCTGCACCTGGAGGACCACCCCGACCAGCCCGAATGGCTCAGCCACGTGAACGCCTCGGTGCTCAAGGTCAAGCTGGCCACCGCCATCATCGGCATCAGCTCCATCCACCTGCTCAAGACCTTCATCAACGCCGCCAACTACGACATCAAGGTGCTGATGTGGCAGACCATCATCCACGTGGTGTTCCTGCTGAGCGCTCTGGCCATTGCGGCGACGGACCGCCTGATGGCGCACAGCGCACCACCTGCCAAGCACTGACCACTCCTTCCCCAAAGCCCCGCCCGGGCCTGCCAGCCAGGTCTGGCGGGGCTTTTTCATGGGCGGCGCGCGCGCAGCGCCCGCGTATACCACCGTCGGAAAAACCCGCAGTTCCGACATAAATGCACTGAATACTTATAATTCACCGGTGTTTTACAACCTGCAACGCAGGTAATCGTCCTTTTCACAGGGCGAATCCCCGAGTCGGGGCGGCTGAAACCTGTTGACGGACAGCCCCCGACGCCAAGGCCGGATCTCCGGCCCTGATGCATCGTTCAGCGTTCGGCCCCCTGCGGTGCCGCGCCGACTCTGAGGCCCTTGCGCACCACCTCGCGTGCCATTCGGGCCGATCCGGGCACCTGCCGTGCCCACCCCTTGCCTTTGTGCCCTGCGCCTGCGCGCCGGGTTGGCTGCCGCATCAGGGTTCCGCTTTTCCGGCCCTCCATCGAGCCTGGGCCACCTGTAGGTGGCCGGGCGTGTTGATCCACCCGCCATCCACCGAGGAAGGACCCACCCCATGGCCAAACAAATCACCATCGAGCATGTGTTCAAGGTTTTCGGCGACACACCGCAGACCGCGCTGGACCTGGCACGCCAGGGCCTGGACAAGAAGGACATCCTGGCGCAGACCGGCAATTCCATCGCCGTCTTCGACGCCAGCTTCACCATTGCGGCCGGCGAGATCTTCGTCGTCATGGGCCTGTCGGGCTCGGGCAAATCGACGCTGGTGCGCATGCTCAACCGCCTGATCGAACCCACGGCCGGCCGCATCCTGGTGGAGGGCGAGGACATCCATGCCCTGAGCGAGCGCCAGCTGCGGGCCCTGCGCCGCAAGGACATCAGCATGGTCTTCCAGTCCTTCGCCCTGATGCCGCACCTGACGGTGCTGGACAACGCCGCCT
Source organism: Acidovorax sp. LjRoot66 (assembly GCF_964253305.1). Classification (NCBI taxonomy): domain Bacteria; kingdom Pseudomonadati; phylum Pseudomonadota; class Betaproteobacteria; order Burkholderiales; family Comamonadaceae; genus Acidovorax; species Acidovorax sp. LjRoot66. The sequence continues at coordinate 2,509,891 of NZ_CAXUQU020000001.1, read as the reverse complement.
TCGGGCTCGAACTCGCTGGCGTGGGCCGCACGGAGCGCCAGCAGCAGGCCGCACTGGCGCTGGAGCAGGTGGGCCTGGCCGGCTGGGGCGCCAGCTACCCCGACGAGCTCTCGGGCGGCATGCAGCAGCGTGTGGGCCTGGCGCGGGCGCTGGCCAGCGACCCGTCCATCCTGCTGATGGACGAGGCCTTCTCTGCCCTGGACCCGATCATCCGCTCGGAGATGCAGGGCGAGCTGCTGCGCCTGCAGCAGGTGCGCCGGCGCACCATCGTCTTCATCTCGCACGACCTGGACGAGGCCATGCGCATCGGTGACCGCATCGCCATCATGAAAGACGGCGAAGTCGTGCAGGTGGGCACGCCCGACGAGATCCTGCGCAACCCGGCCAACGGCTATGTGCGCAGCTTCGTGCGCGGGGTGGACGCGGCCGCCGTGTTCAAGGCCGGCGACATTGCCCGCAAGCGCCTCACGGTGGTGCACGAGCACAGCGACCGGGGTGCCCGTGCGGCGCTGCAGCTGATCGAGGGGCATGACGACGACTTCGCCTACGTGCTCAGCCCCACCCGGCGCTACCTGGGCACCGTGTCGGCCGACTCCTTGCGCGCGGCCCTGCAAGGCCACACCGGGCCGCTCGGGCTACAGCATGCCTACATCGGTGGGGTGGAGCCCATCGCCGCCCAGGCGCCGGTGGCCGACCTGTTCGGCCAAGTGGCCCAGGCCCCCTGCGCGCTGCCCGTGGTGGACGCGGACGGGCGCTTTCGCGGCGCCATCAGCAAGACCACGCTGCTGCGCTTTCTGGACCGGGACACACCTCCCATTGCACCCACGCCAGCCACCCCATCCACCCCATCCACCGACACTGCAGGGAGCCGCGCATGAACCAGACGACCACGAACACGCACCAGGCACAGGCACAGGAAGGCCCCTGGACGAGCGATGCGGCCAACGCACCCGCCCTGGCGGGCGCGAACACGCCCCCGGCGCCCTTCGTCGATCCCTGGGAAGCGTCGATGCAGGCCGGCAACAGCGGCGCACCGGCCGCCGATTGGCTCAACCCGCCCACGCCGGTTGCAGACCTGGCAGGCGGGGTCGACCCCACCGCGGCCAGCAGCCTGAGCCCCGGCGATTGGTTCGCCGGCTCTCTTCCTGTGGAGGCCTGGATCAACCAGGGCCTTGGCTGGGCGGTAGAGCACTTTCGCCCCTTCTTTCAGAGCGTGCGCGCGCCCATCGACGGCACGCTCAGCGGGGTGGAAGGCCTGCTCACCAGCCTGCCCGCCCCGGCCATGGTCGTTCTGGCGGGTCTGCTGGCCTGGCAGTTCGCGGGCCGCGCCCTGGCCATCGGCACCGTGGTGTCGCTGGCGCTGGTGGCGCTGCTGGGCATCTGGTCCGAGGCCATGGTCACGCTGTCGCTTGTGCTCACTTCGCTGGCCTTCTGCGTGCTGATCGGCCTGCCCCTGGGCATCGTGCTGGCCAGCAGCGACCGCGCCCAGCGCCTCCTGCGCCCGCTGCTCGATGCCATGCAGACCACCCCAGCCTTCGTCTACCTGGTGCCGGTGGTAATGCTGTTCGGCATTGGCAACGTGCCGGGCGTGGTGGTCACCATCGTCTTCGCGCTGCCGCCGCTGGTGCGCCTGACCAACCTGGGCCTGCGCCAGGTGCGGCCCGACCTGATCGAGGCCTCGCGCGCCTACGGCGCGTCGCCGCTACAGATGCTGGTGAAGGTGCAGCTGCCGCTGGCCATGCCGTCCATCATGGCCGGCATCAACCAGGCGCTGATGCTGTCGCTGTCCATGGTGGTCATCGCCTCGATGATCGCCGTGGGCGGCCTGGGGCAGATGGTGCTGCGCGGTATCGGCCGGCTGGACATGGGCCTGGCCACCGTGGGCGGCCTGGGCATCGTGCTGCTGGCCATCACCCTGGACCGCATCACCCAATCCCTGGGCCGGCCACGCCGCGGCGTGCGCCACTGGTGGCACACCGGCCCTGCGGGCCTAGTGCTGCGCATTACATCGCGCCTGGTACAGCCACGCCGGGCCCCGCAAGGCTCGGGTGCCCTGCCCGCCCTGCGCTGATCCCCCACCCGACTACGAGGAAACGAACCCATGGCATCCATGAACCACCGCATCGCCACCGTGCTTGCCGCCTTTGCCCTGGCGGGTGGCGTGCATGCACAGACCGAGCTGCCCGGCAAGGGCATCGCCGTGCAGCCGCTGCAAAGCTCCATCGCCGAAGAGAGCTTCCAGACCCTGCTGGTGGGCCGTGCGCTCGAAAAGCTGGGCTACACCGTGCAGCCCATCAAGGAGGTCGAGTACCCCACGGCCCACGTGGCCATCGCCCAGGGCGACGCCACCTACATGGCCAACCACTGGGACCCGCTGCACGCGGACTTCTACAAAAACGCGGGTGGCGACGCCAAACTCTCGCGCACCGGCAGCTATTCGCAGAACGCCGTGCAGGGCTACCTGATCGACCGCAAGACGGCCGAGCAGTACGGCATCACCCACATCGACCAGCTCAAGGACCCCCAGCTCGCCAAGCTCTTCGACACCAACGGCGATGGCAAGGCCGACCTCACCGGCTGCACGCCCGGCTGGGGCTGCGAAGGCGTGATCGAGCACCAGCTCACGGCCTACGGCCTCGCCGGCACGGTGACCCACGTGCAGGGCAGCTACTCGGCACTGATCGCCGACACCATTGCCCGCTTCAGGCAGGGCCAGCCCATCCTGTACTACACCTGGACGCCCTACTGGGTCAGCGGTGTGCTGCGCCCCGGCCAGGAAGTGGTGTGGCTGCAGGTGCCGCATTCGGCACTGCCGGGCGGGCAGGCCGGGGTGGACACAGAGCTGCCCAATGGCAAGAACTACGGTTTCATCCCCAACCACCAGCGCATCGTGGCCAACCGGCAGTTCACCGACCAGAACCCGGCGGCAGCCAAGCTGTTCGAGGTGATGCAACTGCCCGTGGGCGACATCAACGCCCAGAACCTGGCCATGCGCGACGGGCAGAACAGGCCAGAGGACCTGGCCCGCCATGCGGACGGCTGGATCCGCGCGCACCAGGCCACCTTCGACGACTGGATCGCACAGGCGCTGGCGGCATCCCGATAAATCGGCCAGTTGTGCGGAATGTCTCACTCTTTCGGGTGAGTGTGTGTGGTGCAGGCCACAAGCGGCTGCAGAGGGCTGCAGGCAGCGGGGCGCGCGCCGCATAATCCGGCCGCCTCCACCTTCGCCGGCCATCGACTTGTGGCCTGCCGCACCACCATGCAATGCCCGCGCTGCAACTGGCAGAACCACGCCTCTTACACCCAATGCTTCAGCTGCCAGGCGCCGCTGCCGGTGGCTGGCGCGCAGGCAGGTGCAGCCCCAGCCCCATTCCCTGACGCCAAAGCCCCAGCCCCCGCGCCGGCCCCCAAGCCTGCGCAAACGCAGGCACACCAGGCCGAATTGCTCGAGGTGTTTCCCGGCACCCTGACGCGCCTGGGCGCCACACTGATCGACGGGTTCCTCATGCTGGTCCTGCCCATCGCGATGGTGCTGGCCTGGGTGTTCGCCCGCCCCGCCTTCGACGGGGCGCCCAACGCCGCCTACCCGGCCGCACTGGCGCTGGCCGTGCTGGGCCTGTTCTCGCCCGCGCTGATGGACGCCATGGGCGCGGGCTCGCCGGGCAAGCGCCTGCTGGGCATGCGCGTTGCCACTCGCACGGGTGAGCGCCCTGGCGTAGCGCGGTCGATGCTGCGGCATTTCCTCAAGTACACGCTGACCCTGGGGCTCACGCTGGCCGTGCCCTTTTTGCTGCACCGTGTGCTCACTGCCCTATTCGGCGAGCGCGGCCTGCACGGCTCGATGACGGGCACCTTCGTGGTCTCCAACCGCGCCAGCGACACCGCCATCCAGAAGGCCGTGGCGCTGGAACGCGGGCCGGGCTGGTTCCTCAAGACGATGGTGGTGCTGGGAGCGCTGTCGGCTTTCAGCTTCGCGATCATGGTCGCCGTGGCGCTGTGGAACCAGGGCGACGAGCCCGCCAACCCGCACCGCGACCAGGTACGCCAGTTGGACAAGGCCGCTCGCCCCGTGCTGCAGTTGGTGGAGAACCACTACCGCAACACCGGCAACTTCCCTGCCAACGCGGCGGCCATCGGCCTGTCCCAGGCCGGGCAGTTGCCGGCCGGCTTCAAGGCGCTGGCCATCGAGCCCGCCAATGGCGTGGTGCGCCTGACCATTGCCGACGGCGCGGGCGAACCGCTGGATGGCAGGCACCTGGTCTACATGCCCACGATGAAGAAGCGCAAGGGCCAGAGCGACCTGGGCAAGTGGCAGTGCGGCAGCGACGACATCGCGCGCGAGAACCTGTCCTTCGGCTGCCGACACGCCGTGGCGGGCGCGGCGAAATAGCGCGGGCGGCCCAGACGGGCTGCGGCGCCGTCCCACGCCGGTGTCGAGCGGGCTCCTACGGCCGTCCCTGGCGGGCCGCGGTGTGATCGGGGCATGCCTTCGCCCGTCTCCTCCCCCCGCAAGACCACTCCATCCCGCCCCCGCCTGCAGGGCGGCCTGCGCTATGTCAGCACCGAGATGCCGGGCCTGACGCGCGTGAAGCGCGGCAAGGCCTTTCGCTACCGCAGCCCCGACGGGCAGTGGGTGGTGGACCCCGATGAGGTGGCCCGCATCAACCAATTGGCCATACCGCCGGCCTACACCAGCGTGTGGATCTGCCCGCTGCCCAATGGCCACCTGCAGGCCACGGGGCTGGATGCACGCGGCCGGCTGCAATACCGCTACCACCCCGACTGGCGGCTGCAGCGCGACGAGCACAAGTTCGACCGCATGCAGGCCTTTGGCCGCGCGCTGCCGCGCATCCGTGCGCGCGTGGCGCGAGACCTGAAGGAAGGCATGCGCGGCAAGTCTCTCTCGCGCACCCTGGTGCTGGCGACACTGGTGCGCCTGCTGGACACCACCTACGTGCGCGTGGGCAATGAGGAGTACGCCAGCAGCAACAACTCCTTCGGCCTGACCACGCTGCGCACACGCCATGCCAGGCTCCACGGCAGCAAGCTCACACTGAGCTTCAGAGGCAAGAGCGGCGTGCCGCAGCAGGCCGCCCTGGACGACCCGCGCGTGGCCCGCGTGGTGCGCCGCTGCCAGCAACTGCCGGGGCAGGAGCTGTTCCAGTACGAAGGCGACGACGGCCAGCCCCGCGCGGTGGGCTCGGGCGACGTGAACGACTACCTGGCCGAGATCACCGGTGCCGACCAGGCCGGCGCCGAAGCCATGCGCTTTACCGCCAAGGACTTCCGCACCTGGCACGGCACGGTGCAGGCGCTGGAACTCACGCGTCTGGCCTGCGCGGGCCCGGCGGGGCCACAGGCCTACAGCGCCAAGGACATCCTGGCCGAGGTGGCGCGCCAGCTGGGCAACACGCCCGCCGTGTGCAAGAAGTCGTACGTGCACCCGGCGGTGCTGGAGCTGGGCTCGCGCCTGGCATCGGACGCGGGGCCGGGCATGCAGTCGGTGTGGGAGCGCATCGGCGGCGCGGCATCGCCCCGGGGCCTGAGCGCGGCGGAGCGGCGGCTGCTGGCCTTTCTGCACAGGCCGCGCGGCAAGGCTGCGGCAAAAGCCTGAGTCCGTGTCGCCAAGGTGCCGCGCCGGGCCTCGGTTGGGGTGGTGGGTGGCTAAAATTGCTGCGGCGCGGCATAAACAGCGGTCCCTCCTGCCGCCATCGGCACATCCATCGACATCGCCCCCACGAGCAGCCCATCACCATGCTGGAATCCCTGAGCAACGGCGCGGACCGCAACGCGCAGCAGCGCCCCTTCCTGAGTCTGGAAGAGCGCGACGCCATCAACCGCGGCCGCTGGTTCGCGGCGCTCACGCCCTCGCTGCGGCACGACATCCTGCGCCTGGGCCGCGTCACGCGCTACACCCACGGTAAGATGATCGTCGAGCAGGGCAAGCCGGCAACCGACTGGTTCACCTGCGCCAGCGGCGCCATCCGCTTTCGGCGCACCACGCCCTCGGGCAAGCAGGTCACGCTGGCCTATGTGGAGCCTGGTATCTGGGTCGGCGAGGCCGAGGTGCTACACCAGGGCGCCAACACCTACGACGCCCACGCCCACGGCCCCACCACGGTGCTCAGCGTGGCCGAGGCCGTGTTCCGCCAGCTGCTGCGCGAACACCCCTCGTTCGGCGAGGCGCTGCTCACCCTGCAGGCGCGGCGCATGCGCTACCTGTACTGGATGATGGAAGACATGGCCACCCTGCCCCTGCGCGCGCGCCTGGCCAAGCAGCTCCTGCACATGCTGCGCCGCTTCGGCGAGCGCGCCGCCGTTCCCGGCACGCGCGGCGCCATCGGCCTGTCGCTGGTGCAGGACGAGCTGGCGCAGCTCTTGGGCGGCTCGCGCCAGCGCATCAATATGGAGCTCAAGTGGATGGAGCGCGAGGGCATCATCGGCATCCACCAGCGCGACATCGTGGTGCACAACCTCGCGCAGCTCGAAGCGCTGGCGCAGCAGGAGTCGCTGGCGTCGGGCGAGCCAGTGGGATCACAACGCGGCGCGTGAGCGTCCAGCGCAGCGGGCGCCAGGATCGAGCGCCCCCTGCTGCCCCTGCTGCGCTCAGCGGCCGACCATGTTGCCCGGCACCACCCACTGGTCGAACTGCTCGCCCGTCACATGGCCCGAGGCCACAGCGGCTTCGCGCAGGCTGGTGCCTTCCTTGTGCGCCTTCTTGGCAATGAAAGCGGCCTTGTCGTAGCCGATGTGGGTGTTGAGCGCCGTCACCAGCATCAGCGAGCGGTCCACCAGCTCGGTGATGCGCTCGCGGTTGGGCTCGATGCCCACGGCGCACTGGTCGTTGAAGCTGACCATGCCGTCGGCCAAGAGGCGCACGCTCTGCAGAAAGTTGTGCGCCACCATCGGGCGGAACACGTTGAGCTCGAAGTTGCCCGAGGCGCCGCCGAAGTTGATGGCCACGTCGTTGCCGAACACCTGTGCGGCCAGCATGGTCACGGCCTCGCTCTGCGTGGGGTTGACCTTGCCGGGCATGATGGACGAGCCGGGCTCGTTCTCGGGGATGCTGAGCTCGCCGATGCCGCTGCGCGGGCCGCTGGCCAGCCAGCGCACGTCGTTGGCGATCTTCATCATGCTGGCGGCCAGGGTCTTGAGGGCACCATGGGCATGCACCAGGCCATCCACCGAAGCCAGGGCCTCGAACTTGTTGGGCGCGGTGACGAAGGGCAGGCCCGTGAGGCGCGCGAGTTCGGCGGCCGACTGCTCGGCGTAGCCCTTGGGGGCGTTCAGGCCCGTGCCCACCGCCGTGCCGCCCAGGGCCAGCTCGTACAGGTGGGGCAGCGCGGCGCGCACGTGGCGCTCGCCATGGTCGAGCTGGGCCACGTAGCCCGAGAACTCCTGGCCCAGCGTGAGCGGGGTGGCGTCCTGCAGGTGGGTGCGGCCGATCTTGACGATGCCGTCGAAATCCCTGGCCTTCTTGTCCAGCGTGGCGCGCAGCTTGGCGATGGCGGGCAAGAGCTTGTGGGTAAGGGCTTCCACAGCGGCCACATGCATGGCGGTGGGGAACACGTCGTTGCTCGATTGGCTGCGGTTCACGTCGTCGTTGGGGTGTACCAGGCGGCCTTCGCCGCGCTCGCCGCCCAGAATCTCGCTGGCGCGGTTGGCCAGCACCTCGTTGACGTTCATGTTGGTCTGCGTGCCCGAGCCCGTCTGCCACACCACCAGAGGGAACTCGCCCGCGTGCTTGCCTGCGATGACTTCATCGGCGGCGGCGACGATGGCGTCGGTCTTCTTGGCGTCCTGCAGGCCCAGGGCCTGGTTCACCACGGCCGAGGCGCGCTTGACCTGGGCCAGCGCCTTGATGATCTCGCGCGGCTGCTGCTCGCCGGAGATGTCGAAGTTCTGCAGCGAGCGCTGCGTCTGCGCGCCCCACAGCTTGTCGGCCGGCACCTCAATGGGGCCAAAGGTGTCGCGTTCGGTACGGGAGGTCATGGAAAACGGTACTCCAGGGTAAACAACGGTCAGCACGGCCCCGCTGCGGCAGCGGCGGGCCGAAAAAAGGGCTGCCAGGGGGAGCCCGGCGCGCTCGGGAGCATAAGGCAAAATCGAACAATTCTCATTTACCAACCCAGAGACGTGACCCAGAGTCAGGGAAATCGGACCGCCGGATGGCACGCGCACCCTCATTGGATTGTGCCGCCACTCCCACCCCGTGGCACATGGCCTGAAAGCCCGCGCTGCCGTGAAAGCCTAGAGCCCACACCTCAACAATTTTCGCTACAAATTGGTACACTTTGCCCAGAAAGAACCTGTTCACGGTCTTTTTCGGTACCGTTCTGGGCGCACCAAGCCCCCATGGACCCCAGGCAGCGGCGCTGCAGATGCCACCAACCGGCAGCTGGAGCAGCACCGCCGCCCCTCCCCTTCTTGCGCTGGGCATGCATGCCCTGGTTGGCCCCTGGGGCCTGCAATCGGGCGTGGCTGCGGCCTGCGCGCGCCGCTGAGAAAGACCGTGAACAGGCTCCGCTCCCCCCGCACAGGCACGCCCTCTTGACGGCGCGCCGGTGCTGGCGCAACCTGCCTATCCACAACCGCCTTTTTCTCCTGCTCCATTCCATGAACACGTTCATGCCTTTCAGCTACAACCTGTTCGTGGTGGCAGCCTCCTTTGCCATTGCCATGCTGGCCTCCTACGTCACGCTGGACCTGGCGCGGCGGGTGCGCACGGCGCAGCGCCGCGTGGGCCTGGCCTGGTGGGCCGCAGGCTCCATCGTCATGGGCACCGGCATCTGGTCCATGCACTTCCTGGGCATGCAGGCGTTCAAGCTGCCCATCGAGATCGGTTTCTCCGGCGGCGCCACCCTGCTGTCCTGGCTGGCGGCCGTGGCGGCGTCGGGCGTGGCGCTGGAGCTGGCCAGCCGCGAGCACTTCGGCAACACCCAGCTCGCACTGGGTGCCCTGGTGATGGGCGCCGGCATCAGCGGCATGCACTACATCGGCATGGCGGCCATGGACATGAACCCCGGCATCGTCTGGGACTACCGGGTCGTCGTCCTGTCGGTGCTGATCGCGGTGCTGGCCTCGGCCTCGGCGCTGCTCATCTTCAAGCTGCTGCGCCGCGTGCGGCCCAGCCAGCGCGTGCGCTACCAGTTGGCCGCCTCGTTCGTGATGGCAGTGGCCATCTGCGGCATGCACTACACCGGCATGGCAGCGGCCCGCTTTGCGGTGGGCGCCGTGTGCCTGAGCGCGGGCGAGCTCGGTGGCCCGGGCATGACGGCGATGGTGCTCATCGCCACCGGCATGCTGCTGGTGAGCACGCTGTTCACCTCCATCTTGGACGCGCGGCTGCAGAGCACGGCGCAGCAGCTCACCCAATCGCTGCAGGAGAGCAACACCCGCCTGCAGGCCGCCAACGACGAACTGCAAAAGCGCGCCTTTGCCGACGCCCTCACCGGCCTGCCCAATCGCTTGCTGTTCGAGGACCGGCTCATCCACGCCCTGCTGCGCCTGGACCGCACGAATCACCACCGCGTGGAAGACCGGCTGGCCGTGCTGTTCGTGGACCTCGACGGCTTCAAGCCCATCAACGACTCCTTCGGCCATGCGGCCGGCGACGTGATTCTGCGCAGCGCAGCGGACCGGCTGCGCCAGGAGGCGCGCGAGAGCGACACGGTGGCCCGCGTGGGCGGAGACGAGTTCCTGATCCTGCTGGAAGATGTGACCGACGTGGCCGCCTGCGTCAGCATGGCCAACCGCGTGCTGGAGTCGCTGTCGCGGCCCTTTGAGGTGTCGGGCAAGAAGGTGCAGATCGCCTGCTCCATCGGCATCGTCGTGCACCCCGACCATGGCGACCGCACCAAGCTGGTGGCCAACGCCGATGCGGCCATGTACGCCGCCAAGCGCGCAGGCGGTGGCTGCTACGCGCTGTTCGAGCCCCACATGGGCTCGGACGCATCGGAACAACTGGAGCTGCTGAACGACCTGCGCCAGGCGCTGGACCGGGGCGAGCTGGCCCTGCACTACCAACCCAAGATCGACGGCACGCGCGGCCAGATCAGCGGCGTGGAAGCCCTGCTGCGCTGGAGCCACCCCAAGCACGGCATGGTGCCCCCCATGGTGTTCATCACCCTGGCCGAGCGCTTTGGCCTGATCGGGCGCCTGGGCGCCTGGGTCATCAACGAGGCCTGCCGCCAGACGGCCGAATGGGCCCGCAGCGGCATGCGCATGCGCGTGGCCATCAACCTGTCGGTGCACCAGTTGCGCGAAAGCGGCCTGGCCGAGCGTATCGAGCATGCGCTGCAGTTCCACGGCCTGGATGCCTCGCAGCTGCTGTGCGAGATCACCGAGTCGGTGGCCATGGAGGACATCAAGGCCACGCAGCGCACCTTCGACGGGCTGGCACGCATTGGCGTGTTTTTGTCCATCGATGATTTCGGCACCGGCTACTCCAGCCTCAACTACCTGCGCCAACTGCCCGCGCAGCAGCTCAAGATCGACCGCAGCTTCGTCAACGACCTGGAAGACAGCGAGGACGCCCGCGCCGTGGTCAGCGCCGTGGTGAGCCTGGCGCACGCGCTGGGCCTGCGCGTGGTGGCCGAGGGCGTGGAAACCATCGGCCAGCGCGACATCCTGCTGGCCATGGACTGTGACGAACTGCAAGGCTTCTTCTTTGCACGCCCCATGCCGGCGGATTCGCTCCTGGCCTGGTCGCAGGGCGAAAAGCCGGACGGTGCCGTGGACTTCACGCCGTCCGTGATCGGAAGTTTGTAAGAGCGCGGCAGCTGACAAAAAGCCCAGCAGCGCAGCGGCCCTCGTGACCATCGGTAGCAATCGTCGGCATGTTCTTACACCGCGCAGCGCAGGGCGCGCGCACCATGGCACCACAGTGGCCGCACCGCCATTGCCGTGCCGACTCCCGTTGACCGGTGCGCACCCAGCCAGATCGGAGACTTCCATGGCCAACAGCAGCCTGCTCGGCATCGACGCCGACAACCTCCCGCCCACCCACAGCGCCACCGGCAATGACAGCATGGGCCCCAGCGATGCATCTGACTCGGGCAGCGACAGCGCTGGCGTCTACAGCGCCGACCCGGAGATGGACACCGACCGCTACGGCACCGGCGAGCGCGCCAGCGTGGAGCCCGGCCTGCACCGCGAAGCGCGCGACATCCTGCCCGACCACATGGAATCCCTCGCATCCGCAGACGACACGGACGGCGACCTGCCCGCAGAGCCCCTGGTGGATGTCGATGCCGACATGTACCCCGAAGAAGACAGCGAAGAGCCCGGTACCGAGGACGAGCCCGCCTGATCCCGCCCCGCCAGCAGGCTATGCCAGCAAGGCCGCGCGCAGGGCGTCGAAGCTGCGCTGGTCAGGCGCGCAAACCAGCCCGCCGCTCGTGTGTGACGCCAGGTAACCACTGCCATCGAAGTGGCCCGCATACCCGCCCGCCTCGCGGTGCAGCAGCCAGCCGGCGGCATGGTCCCAGGGCATGAGCCTGTTGTAGAACACGGCATGCACATGGCCAGCAGCGGCGAGCCGGTACTCGTGCGCCGCGCAGCGCAACCAGGTGCTCATGCCCAGGCGCGACAGCCGGGAGTTGACCTCTGTGCGCAGCGGCTCCGGCAGGAAGTTGGTGCCCACCACGCATTCCATCTCGCCCACCGGCACGGGCGGCGCCACCTGCAGCGCCGTGCGCTCACCGCCTGCCGACTCCATCCACGCGCCACCGCCCTTGATGGCAAAGGCCGTATCCGCGCGAACGGGGTCGTGGATGGCCGCGGCGACCACCTTGCCCGCCACGGTCACGGCCGCCATCACGCCGAACAGCGGCAGGCCCGAGGCGAAGTTCTTGGTACCGTCCAGCGGATCGATGATGAAGGCCAGATCGGCCGTGGCGATGGTGGCGAGCAGCGAAGGATCGCGCCCGGCAGATTCCTCGCCGATGAAGGACGCGCCTGCGTGCCGTGCCCTCAGCGCGGACAGGATGGCGGCCTCGGCGGCTTCATCGGCGTCCGTCACGATATCGAAGGCCGAGGTCTTCTGCCGGCGGTCCACCGCAGACAGGCGCGTGAAGCGGGGCATGATTTCTGCGCGCGCGGCCTCAGCCAGCACGCTGCCCAGAAACGCGAGTTCGGTGGCGGGGAAGGTCATGGCCGGTAGTGTCACCGGGAACCGGTCGGCGCCACCAAGCGGCCCGCGTCCCTCAATCGCCCTTGAATCCTGATTTGCGGATGACCGGCAGCCAGCGCGCAGCCGCCCGCTCCGTGGAAGCGACCACTTGCGCCGGCTCAGACCCTGGCACCGTGTCGTAGCCCGCATGGAGCAGCTTGGTCCGAACCTCTTCGAGGGCCAGAACCTTGCGCAGCGCCTGGTTCCACTGGGCGATGGCGGCAGGCGGTGTGTCCGCACGCGCATAGACCACATAGCCCGAGGTGGCCACCAGGTCTGGAAAGCCCGACTCCGCAAACGTGGGCACGTCGGGCAGGCTGACAGCGCGGCGGCTGCCCGACACTGCCAGCACGCGGATCTTGCCGGCCCGGTGGAACTCCATGAAGGTGGTGGTGGCGTCCATGCCCGCAGGGATCTGCCCCGCAAGCAGGTCGTTGAGCATCGGCGTGCCGCCCTTGTAGGGCACGATCTGCCCCTTGGTGGCGGATTGCGCGATGAAGTCCATGGCCAGGAAGTGCAGCAGCGACCCGATCAGCGAGATGCCGATGTCTCCTTGCGATGCCTGCGAACGCGCTGCCTGCAGGTACTGGGCAAGCGTCTTGTGGGGCGAGTTGGCCGCCACGGCAATGCCGAACTGCAGCGCCGCCACGTCGGTGATGGGGCGGAAGTCCTTCATCGGGTCATAGCGCGCAGATAGGGGTCCGGGGTTCTCTTTCAAATTGTGGATAACTTTGCTGACCAATAAAATTGGGGCCAGGAGTCATCCATGGCCACCAACAACCAGCTCAAGCCCACTCATCCACCCTCTCCCCTGCAGCCCTACGTGGACGCAGGGGCACCGCCCGAGATCATGCTGGAAGGCCACAAGGTCCAGCAGCGCCCAGCCCTGCTTCGCAGGTGTAGCAGCCCTGGTTGCGGCATTCGGCACCACGATGGGTGTCGCGGCCTTTATTTACGACCAGTACACGAAGCGCACCGCCAGCCCGGTGGTCCCAGCGCAGCAAGTGGTCCAGGCAGAAGCGATGCAGAAAAGCCTGCCCGCACCGCAAAAATCCCCCTGACAACCGCGACAAGAATGGCGACAACATCCGCTACGACCGGTTGTTCTTCCGCAACCCCAAGCTCTCGGCCTGAGCAAGATGCACCAGTCCCTCAATGACCCGTCCGCTCTAGTCAAGACCACTCGTTCCACGCGAGGACCGCTCTCTCAAAATCTGTGACAACTTGTTCGGGCCAAGCGCCGAGACGCCCTATTCTCCCGTGCCTCATACAATTTTGGTCAAGGAGTCCAGCCATGACCACCAAAGCCACTCGCAAGCCAACCCGCCAGCACAAGCCATCACCCCTCCAGCCTTACGTGGACAGTGGTGCGCCGCCCCGCTGGATGTTCGCTGGACACCTGCTGGAGACCCTTCCAAGGATCCTCGCGGGCATCGCAGTCCTAATGGCGTTGGCTGTGGGAGCCCCCTATGTACCTTCGGCCTATACCGCGTTGAAGATGGCCGTGACACAGCCCCGCCCCCCTACTGCGGCGACCACTTCCGGGACGACTTCCTCGGCTACCACACTCGCTTCGACTCCATAGACCTATTCCACGGCACAGGCGGCAACCAGGTGCGGTTCGAGTGGAAGATGTTCCCCAACAGATGTGAACTACGCCGAAGCAATGCAGAAACGCGGCCGACATGTACAAGATCAAGTGCGACGAGCGATACATGTTCGTGTTCTTCTGCGGTATCAAAAAGATTTGTCTTCGGCACGATAAGTAGGTAAGACGGTAAGAGCCTAGCTCGAAAGCCCCAAGTTGATTGAGCAGCTTGGGGCTTTCAGGGGGAAAACGAATGAGCCCCGGTGTCACTTTGGCACTCCGCGCCCACTATGAGCGGAAGCAGGCGGAGTGCGCAGCGGAATTGGCAAAACGCGATCTTGAGGCGGCCACCTGGGGTTTAAAGGATGCAGAGGAAGACTTGGCCCGCATCCGTGATCAAGAAGCTTTCCTGTCACGAGCACTCAACGACTATGAACAGGCGGAACTGCTGCTTGCCTACATAGCGAAGGGGAGCCATGCTCCCCTTCGCACTAGCCCTTGTACTTTTTCGGTACTGGGTGGGTTCGGCAACCGAACGGACCGTCCGATCCGCTGCCACGAATGCGAGTCTCAAAGAACTGACGCTTTGAGCTGGCACTCAGCAGGTTCTGTACCGTCGTGGCGTCAATCGAGCAGTACTGGTAATAGGTGGACTTCAACTGGATCAGCATGTAGCGCTCTGCCTTGTCGTAGCAAATGCGCTTCACGTCGCTGCCCTCTTTCACATCCGAACAGGCAAACGCATCCAGGGAGACCGCACCGTTGTATTTGACTTGCACCGTTTCCGCAGACGCCGTTTGGCCCAGCAACAGAAGCGCTGAAAGAAGAATGATTTTCAAAATCTGCCCTCCGAGTTGTTGTCTTAGCTGGGCATCCTACCCACCTTTGCATCTGACGCCTCGCGGTTTTTGTCGCACCTACGCTTGCTTTTTCAAGGCAGTGCAGCTTTCTCTGTTGCTGCCGTTGGCGTGACATGCAGGTAGCTCATGGCGGATCGCAGCGACGCATGCGTGTCCTGGCAGATCCGTGCAGGGCCGAAGCACAGAGTCCCCATTCCCGACGCCAGCACGCTGTAAGCACCCCAGTGGGATAATTGCGCCCGGCGCCGTCCCAGGCGGCAGCCACAGCGTGCACAGACACGCCCCCGTTCCGCCCACGACAGAAACACGATGACCACCACGATCAAGTACGACGATCTCGTCGAGTCCGTTGCTGCTGCGCTGCAGTACATCTCCTACTACCACCCCAGCGACTACATCGCCCACCTGGCGCGCGCCTACGAACGCGAACAGAGCGCTGCGGCCAAGGACGCCATCGCCCAGATCCTGACCAACAGCAAGATGAGCGCCACCGGCCAGCGCCCCATCTGCCAGGATACCGGCATCGTCAACGTGTTTTTGAAGGTGGGCATGGACGTGCGCTGGGAAGGCTTCCCCGGCGGTCTGGAAGACGCCATCAACGAAGGCGTGCGCCGTGGCTACAACCACCCCGACAACACCCTGCGCGCCAGCGTGGTGGCCGACCCCGAGTTCGACCGCAAGAACACCAAGGACAACACGCCTGCAGTGATCTTCGCGCAGATCGTGCCCGGCGCCAGTCTGGACATCACCGTCGCGGCCAAGGGTGGCGGCAGCGAGAACAAGAGCAAGATGATCATGCTCAACCCCGGCGACAGCGTCATCGACTGGGTGCTCAAGACCGTGCCCACCATGGGCGCCGGCTGGTGCCCACCGGGCATGCTCGGCATCGGCATCGGCGGCACGGCCGAGAAGGCGGTGCTGCTGGCCAAGGAAAGCCTGATGGACGACCTCGATATGTACGAGCTGCAGGCCAAGTCCTCGCGCGGCGACAAGCTCGACAAGGTCGAGGAAATGCGCCTGGAGCTGTACCACAGGGTCAACGCCCTCGGTATTGGTGCACAGGGCCTGGGCGGCCTGACCACGGTGCTGGACGTGAAGATCAAGATGTACCCCACGCACGCGGCCAGCAAGCCTGTGGCCATGATCCCCAACTGCGCGGCCACGCGCCATGCGCACTTCGTGATGGATGGCTCGGGCCCGGTGTACATGACCCCGCCCTCGCTGGACCTGTGGCCCAACGTGAACTGGGCACCCGACTACAACAAGAGCAAGAAGGTCAACCTGGACACCCTGACCAAGGAAGAAGTGGCCAGTTGGAAGCCCGGCGACACCCTGCTGCTCAACGGCAAGATGCTCACCGGCCGCGACGCAGCGCACAAGCGCATCAAGGACATGCTGGCCAAGGGCGAGAAGCTGCCTGTGGACTTCACCAACCGCGTGATCTACTACGTGGGCCCGGTGGACCCGGTGCGCGACGAGGCCGTGGGCCCCGCCGGCCCGACCACCGCCACGCGCATGGACGGTTTTACCGAGATGATGCTGGCCGAGACCGGCCTGATCGCCATGATCGGCAAGTCCGAGCGCGGGCCGGTGGCCATCGAGGCGATCAAGAAGCACCAGAGTGCTTACCTGATGGCCGTGGGGGGCGCCGCCTACCTGGTGAGCAAGGCCATCAAGACCGCCAAGGTGCTGGGCTTTGCGGACCTGGGAATGGAAGCGATCTACGAATTCGACGTGGTGGACATGCCGGTGACAGTGGCGGTGGATGCGGGGGGGACGAGTGCCCACATCACCGGGCCGGCGGAGTGGCAAAAGCGGATTGCGACCGGTGAGTTCCGCGGTATCGAGGTAGCGGCGGCCTGACCGGCTGACGGCGCCGGCTGAAGAGCCCGGCCAAGACCACGATCCCCCGCAGTGCATCAGGCATGGCCGGGGGATTTTTCTTGGCACGCAACAGGTTTTCCTACCAGCGCCCGTGCGCCGCAGGCGCGGTGGAGTTACATTGCTCGGCACGCTTTTCTTTTCCACCGCCCGCCCCGTCCCATCCCGCCAATGACCTCCCCGAATTCCCAGCCCATCGGCGTCTTTGACAGCGGCGTGGGCGGCCTCAGCGTGCTGCGGGCGCTGCGCGCCGAGTTGCCGCACGAGCGCTTCGTCTACCTGGCCGACAGCGCGCATGCCCCCTATGGCGAGCGCGGCGATGCCTATGTGGGTGCGCGCACGCATGCCATCACGCGCCACCTGCTGGAGCAGCATGGCATCAAGGCGCTGGTGGTGGCCTGCAACACGGCCACGGCAGCGGCCATCCACGAGGTGCGCAGCCGCTACCCGGCGCTGCCGCTGGTGGGGCTGGAGCCGGCCATCAAGCCCGCCCTGGCCGTGACGCAGACCGGGCGGGTGGGCGTGATCGGCACGCGCGGCACCCTGACCAGCGCCAAGTTCGGCAAGCTGCTGGCCAGCCTGCAGGGCCAGGCCGAGTTCGTGGTGCAGCCCTGCGATGGCCTGGCCCACGCCATCGAACGCAGCGTGGACCGCCCCGTGCCCGCAAGCCCCCAGGGCACCGAGACCTGGGAACTGTGCGAACGCTATATCGACGCCATGGGCGCCTTCGGCACCGGCGCCGGTGCCATCGACACGCTGGTGCTGGGCTGCACGCACTACATCTTTGCCGAGCGCGACCTGCGCACGCTGGTGGGCCCTGCGGTGCGCTTCATCGAGACTGGCGAGCCCGTGGCGCGCCAGACGCGGCGCCTGCTCGAAAGCGCCGGCCTGCTGGCAGCCGCCAGCACGGGGGCGCCGCAGGCGCAGCTCTTCACCACCGGCGGCCTGCCCCAGTTGCAGGCGGCGGCACAGCGCTGGCTGGACCTGCCCGCCGACCGCTGCCAGACGGTGGCGATTGCATCTCACACCACCGAACACAGCGCAGCCTAGGCGCGCTGGCTTTTTTGGCGCTTCTTGACGACCGACCCGGCATGACCACCTCCATGCGAGCCCTACGGCTCATCACCCTCGTGCCGCTGCTGGCAGTGGCCTGCGCCGTGGCGCAGACGGCCCCTCCTTCCGCACCCTCGCCACAGGACCTGGCACAGGAACAGATCGCGGAGCTTGAAAAAGCCCAGCGCGCGATGATCCAGGACCTCAAGCGCCAGTTGGCGGAGATGCCGGAGACCGTGCGCAAGCAGCGGCTGCGCGCCCGCATCGCGGAGATCGAAGGCCGCGCCAACCTTCCCCGGGATTTGTACATATCACCGAGCGCTAAGATGAGCGCGCCCATGAAGACCTACTACGAGCGCATGAAGATGCGCATCGAAGATTGCGGCACGCGCTATTTCCCGACCCAGGACGGGCGCAAGATGTACGGCCAGGGCGTGGTGGGCGTCACCCTGGGCAACGACGGCTCGGTGATACAGGCAGACGTGCTGCAGTCATCGCAGGACAAGGCGCTGGACGAGCACATGCTCAAGCTGGTGCATGCCTCGGCCCCGTTCGGCACACCACCGGCCAGGCCCATGGCCAATGGTTCGCCGGTCTACCGCCGCCTGGTGGTGATCACCGGCTTCGATTTCAACCGCGACAGCGAGAAACCCGCGCCCGAGCCCGTGCCGGCCCAGGAGCGCTGCAAGTGGGGATGAACTGATACGGATTTGCCTTTAACCGTATAGCGTCGTTGGTTCGCCTTGCCGTGCTACAGCACTGTCTGCGGCTCCCGCCTAGCTATACGATCAAATGCAAATCCGTATGAGCCCCGCCAGCGCTCGGCAACCCACCCCCTCGGTTTCGCCCACATCGTTACGCAGGCGCCCCACCCCACAGCCGCTCGCCCGAGTGCTCGACATGCGTGAGGTACAGGCGCAGATCGAACTCGTACTGGTGGTACTGCGGCTCCATGTGCTGGCACAGCTGGTAGAAGGCCTTGCCGTGGTCCTTCTCGCGCAGGTGCGCGAGTTCGTGCACGACGATCATGCGCAAGAATTCATCGGGCCCTTGCTTGAACATCGCGGCGATGCGGATTTCATGTTTGGTGGCGAGGCGATTGCCCTGCACCCGTGACACGGTGGTGTGCAGGCCCAGGGCATGCCGCACCACGTGGATCTTGTTGTCGAAGATGACCTTGTTGACGGTGCCCGCATTGCGCAGGTGGCGGCTTTTCAGCTCCTGCGCGTAGTCGTACAGCGCCTTGTCGCTGCGCACGGCATGGGCCTCGGGGTACTTCTTGAGCAGTGCCACGCCCAGGCGACCCTGCGCGAGCAGGTCGCGGGCCTGCTGCTGCAAGGGGGCGGGGTAGGACTGCAGGTAGGGCAGCAGCGCCGGGGCGGTCGTCGTCATGCGTCACGGCTCCCCACTTCCCTGAAGGGCCGTTGGGAGACTGCGGATGCTGGGGAACCGAAGGATCAGTGCAGGTGGCGCGGACGGCGCCCGCCGCCACCATGGCCGCTGCCGCCCGAGCCGCCGCCACCGGGGCCGCGCGGGGGCTTGCCGATCTCCAGCGAGTTCACCAGGGCATCGAAGCGCTGGCTGAACAGCTTGTCGATCTCGGCCACCACACCACCCAGCTCGGCGCCGTCGAAATGGCGTTCCATCATGTTCACCACGTCCTGCACCAGCAGGTCGCGCTGCACCTGCATGATGGCGGCCGGCGTGGGGCCCACGAAGAGCATCAGGAAGTCGTCGCGCGACTCGGCGCCCTCTTCGCCGTCTTCGTCTTCATCGAAGTCGGCGTCGTAGAAGGTGACCTCGATGGCAGCGCCCAGTTCGGACAGCTCGTTGAGACTCATGCACATCTCATCCAGCGACTGGCGGAAGTCCTCATCGCCGCGCACGGTCCAGCACATCTGCAGCAAATGCTCCTGCGCGTCGAACTTGATGCCCGGCTCTTCTTCATAGGCACTGGCGGCGCCATCGGCCAGCGAACGCGCTCCAGCGTACTTCCACAAGGGCTTCAAGGCTTCCTGGATCTGGTCGAAGCTGGCATCGGCGCGCAGTTGGACCTGGCCGTGGACGTGGATTTCGAAGGGTGCGTTGTAACTTGACATGACTGGATCGTAATAGTGCCCGTAACCGGGGTCGGCAAGCCTCATGCCTGCTGGCTTGCCCTGGAATGGGGGAAAGATGGAGCCTTGTCGGCGCTGGTGCAGCCTTTCAGCCCCACGATAGCGCTATTTTCTCATGGCGCCAAGGCCATTTGGATGGCGTGGCGCAGAAGCCATTGCACATAGCCCGGCGCAGGGGGCACACGGCACAAGCTGCACGCCATCAATGGGGCAGGCCCATCCGATCGTAGTGTTGGCGCAAAAGCGCGACTACCGGCAAAAGCGTGCAGCCAGACGGCGCAATTGACTACAGAGAAGATGCAACCGCGCAAATACTCTATCGCCTCCAGAAGTGCAACCAGGTGTTTCCATGAGAAAGTCCATTCCCTCGGGGTTCTTGCGAACCGTCTTTGGCAGCCGCATGATGCGGCGCCAGCTCCGCGCCTTGTACGGGAATCAAGCTGTCATCGAATTCACTCCCGAGGGCGTGATCCTGGCCGCAAACGACAATTTCCTGCACGCGATGGGCTATGCATTGAAAGACATTGCCGGCCAGCCCCACCGGATTTTTGTGGATCCCCAGGAAGCGCAATCCGCCGAGTATTCGGACTTCTGGAAGAAGCTCAAGCGGGGCGAGGCTTTCATTGGCCGCTACCGGCGCCTGCGCGGTGATGGCCGCGACATTTGGCTGCAAGCCAACTACAGCCCCGTGGTACGCGAGGACGGTACGGTCCTCAAGGTCGTGAAGTACGCGATGGACATCACCGCACAGGCACTGGGAGATGCCGAAGCACAAAGCCAGTTGATGGCAATCAACCGTGCACAGGCCGTCATCGAGTTCGGACTGGACGGGACCATCATGCGAGCCAACCGCAACTTTCTCGACGCCATGGGGTATCGGGACGAGCGCGAGATCGTAGGGCAGCACCATCGCATATTCGTGCCCCCAGAACAGCGCAATACGTCCGACTACCTGGCCTTCTGGCACCGCCTTGGTTCTGGCAATGTCCATTCAGGCCAATTCCAGCGGGTGGGCAAGAACGGGCAATCGGTATGGATCGAAGCGAGCTACAACCCGGTCATGGACAGCACGGGCCGGCCATTCAAGGTCGTCAAGTACGCGACCGACATCACGGCGCGCTTCGAAGCCACCCATACCCTGCAGATCGCGTTCGAGCAGCTCAATGCACTGGTGTCCGAGAGCGCCAGCAAGGCCAACGAAGCGCACCAGCAAACCCAGAAAATGCTGCAGGTGGCCCACGCTGGAACCAGCGCCACCGCCGACGCAGTAGAGACGATGGGTGCCATACGCAGTGACTCGCAGCGCATTGCAGAGATCGTCGGCTTGATAGATGGCATTGCATTCCAGACCAACCTGCTGGCACTCAATGCGGCGGTGGAAGCCGCACGTGCCGGAGATCAGGGAAGAGGCTTCGCGGTGGTGGCCAACGAGGTCCGCGGCCTGGCCCAGAGAAGCGCTGGCGCTGCCCAGGAGATCAAGACCTTGATTGCGGCATCGTCCCAGCGGGTGCGCGATGGCGACGCCCATGTGCAGGCCACAGGCAGCATCATGGATGTCATTCAGGCATCGGCCACGCACGCTTCGAATGCCATGGGCGACATCGTGCAAGCAGCCCACGCCCAAAGCAAACGGATGGGTGCCGTGCACAAAGCGATGGGATTGCTGGAAACAGCTGTTTCTCGCCACTAATGCGGCTTTGCCTTCAAACGTATAAAGTCATTCGGTCGCCTTGCCGTGCGAAAGCACTGTCTGCGGCTCCCCGCCTGGCTATCCGATTGAATGCAAATCCGCATGAAAACTCGGAGCGCGAAGTGACCGAACGCCATCATCCACAAGACGCGAAAAGCAAGGGCTGGCCACATGGCGGCCAGCCCTTGCCTTCACCAAGCGCGGGTTGAAGCTCAGGTGACCGCTGGCTCTATAGCCAACGGCTTGGCATTGGCGCCGCGCTGACGGAAGAAAGCCACCGTCTGCCACAGGATGAAAGCAGCGATGAGGCCCAGCAGCGTGCCGCTGATCGGGCGGCTCACGAACACATCGAAGCTGCCGCGCGACAGCAGCATGGATCGGCGGAAGTTCTCCTCCAGCATGGGGCCCAGGATGAAGCCCAGCATCAGCGGTGAAGGGTCCATCGCCAGCCGCATGAAGAGGTAGCCCAGCGCGCCGAAGGCCACGGTGATGAACACGTCATCCAGGTTGTTGTTGATGCTGTAGGTGCCGATGCAGCAAAAGAACAGGATGGCCGGGAACAGCACGTTGTATGGGATCTTGAACACCGACAGCCAGTAGCGCACCAGCGGCACGTTCAGGATCAGCAAAAAGCAGTTGCCGACCCACATGCTGGCCACCAGGCCCCAGAAGAGCTCGGGGTGGCCGGCGATCATGTTCGGGCCGGGCTGGATGCCCTTGATGATGAAGGCGGCCATCATCAGTGCCATCACGGCGTTCTCGGGGATGCCGATGCTCATCAGCGGGATGAAGCTGGTGCGCGCGGCGGCCTCGTCGGCAGCGGCCTGGCCGGCCACGCCCTCGATGCAGCCGGTACCGATCTCGTGGCGGTACTTGCTGACCTTCTTGTCCAGCGCATAGGCCGCAAACTGCGCGATCACCGGCCCGCCACCGGGCAGAATGCCCAGGATGGAGCCCACCACGCTGCCGCGCAGGGCGCTGGGGATGATGCGCTTGAACTCGGGCCAGGTGGGCATCAGCTTGATCTTGCCGTTGAAGGGCGAGCGCTCTTCGCGCGCATCCAGGTTCTTGGTGATCTCGGCAATGCCGAAGCAGCCGAGCG
Organism: Acidovorax sp. LjRoot66; assembly: GCF_964253305.1. Classification (NCBI taxonomy): domain Bacteria; kingdom Pseudomonadati; phylum Pseudomonadota; class Betaproteobacteria; order Burkholderiales; family Comamonadaceae; genus Acidovorax; species Acidovorax sp. LjRoot66. Next base: position 2,487,425 of record NZ_CAXUQU020000001.1, on the reverse strand, counting down.
CAATGCTCACGATGCCCACGCCGTCTGCCAGGAAGGGCATGTCGAAGGTGAAGCGCGCCAGGCCGCTGTTGACGTCGGTGCCGATCGAGCCCAGCAGCACGCCCACCATGCACATGGCCAGGCCATTGAGCAGGCTGCCGGTGGTGACGAAGCTCACGCACACGAAGCCGACCAGCATCAGCGCACAGTAGTCCGCCGGGCCGAACAGGAAGGCCACTTCGCCCAGGCTGGGGGCCAGAAACGCCAGCACCACGATGGCCACCGTGCCGCCGATGAAGCTGGAGACCCCCGCCGTGAACAGCGCCAGGCCCGTCTTGCCTTTCAATGTCATCTGGTACCCGTCGATGCACGCCACGATGGAGCTGGCGTGCGGGATCTTCATGGTGATGGCGCTCACGCTGTCGCCGTACTGCGCTCCGTAGTAGATGCCGGCCAGCATGATCAGCGCGCCGGTCGTGTCGATGGAATAGGTCAGCGGCAGCAGCAGGCTGATGGTGGCCAGCGGGCCCAGGCCTGGCAACAGGCCCACCAGGGTGCCCACGGTGCAGCCCAGGGCGCAGAACATCAGGTTCTGCAGTGTCAGTGCGTGGCTGAAGCCGAACGCGAGGTTGTGTAGAACGTCCATGGCGACCTCAGTACAGCGGCAGGTTGACGCCCAGAAGCTTCTGGAACATGAAGGCGATGCCGACCAGCACCGCGGCGATCTTGAGGTTGCGCACCACCGAATACGACGTGCCGGCAAACCCCGAGCAGAACACCAGGAAGACGATGCCCGCGATCATGTTCACGAAGTGCGACAGGGCCGCAAAGCCGCACAGGCTGGTGAGGATGATGGCGATGTTGCGCACCTGGAAATCCATCGGCACCGGCGCCACCAGGCGCGCGCGCACCACGGTGATGACCCCGATGGCGAACAGCATGCAGCTGACGATGAACGGGAACAGCCCCGGGCCGGCACGGCTGAGCTGGCCCAGCGAGTAACCCATCGACGGCAGGCCGAAGCCCAGCGCCAGGGCCATGAGGGCAAAGCCCCGGACCATATTGCGGTTGACCATGAAATTTGTCTCCATGAAGATTTTTGGGATACCCCAGATGGCCTGTCGATGCCGCACAGGGCTGGGGTATGCTGGTGAGGACTATCTCCATCGAACCTGATCGCAGGCTGATACCGGCCATGCGTAATTCCACGTAGCCCCCTCCTCCCATGCGCCTCCTCCTGGTGGAAGACGACCCCGTGCTGAGCCGCACCATGGCCCGGGGCCTCGAGAACGCGGGCCACCGCGTCGAGCTGGCCCACACCGTGGAAGACGCCCAGCACTGGTGGGCCGTGCAGGCCTTCGATGCCGTGCTGCTGGACCTGAACCTGCCCCATGCGGCGCACGCCCGCAGTGGCCTGGGCAGCGGGCTCACCGCCCTGCGCAGCGCCCGCGCGCGCGGTGACCGCACCCCCGTGCTGGTGCTCAGCGCACGCGACAGCACCGAGGAACGCATCGCCGGGCTGGACGCCGGGGCCGACGACTACCTGGGCAAGCCCTACGAACTGAAAGAGGTCGAGGCCCGCCTGCGCGCCCTGCTGCGCCGCGCCAGCGGCACGGCAGACTGGGTCACCGTGGGCCGGCTGGCGCTGGACCGGCAGGCGCGCCGCGTCAGCGTGGCAGGGCAGCCACTGGAGCTGCCCGCGCGCGAGTTCGATCTGCTGTGGGAGCTGATGACGCCCCCTGGCCGCGTGCTGAGCAAGGGCGACCTTTCCGCGCGCCTGTCGGATGCCGGAGAGGCGGTGGGCGACAACGCGCTGGAGGCATCCTTCTCGCGCCTGCGCCGCAGGATCGCGGGCAGCGGCGCCGCCATTCGCACCTTGCGCGGGCTGGGCTACGTGCTGGAGGACGATGCCACTGGCCCCGCATAGCCACCGCCCGCCCGCGCTGCGCCAGCGCATCGGGCGCCGCGTGCTGCTGTCGCTGCTGCTGATCTGGGGGCTGGGCAGCGCCGTGGTGCTGGGCGTGGGCAACCACTTCGTGGCGCAGGCCTTTGACCGCGCCCTGCTGGACGACGCCCATGCGCTGGCGGCGCTGGTGCACGGCGGCGGCCACAACGACCGCAGCGGCCAGGGCGCCGGCACGCTGCGGATCGACCTGACGCCCCGCGAGGTGGACCTGCTGCGCTTCGACCAGAGCGAGACGGTGTGGTTTGCGGTGTACGGGCCCGACAGCAGCTTCATCGCTGGCGACCATGGGCTGGCAGCAGGCACGGTGGCCCCGGGCAGCACCCATGCGTTTTCGCAGCTCGCGCGCGAGGGGCAGGAGCTGCGCCGCGTGACCTTGCTTACCCAGGGAACACCCTCCTTCACGGTGGTCATGGCGCAAACCACGGCCGAGCGCACGCACCTGCTGCGCAGGCTGCTGGTCTATTCAGGCCTGGCCCAGCTGTGGCTGCTGGTGGTGCTGGGCTCCTGGCTGCTGCGCGGCATCGAACGCGACCTGCGGCCACTGACCGCCCTGCAGGATGCCGTCGACCAGCGCGACGCGGCCGACCTGCAGCCCCTGCCGCAGGCGCTGACGCAGCAGGCGGGCAGCAGCGATGTGCAACGCCTGGGCGTGGCCCTGGATGGCCTGCTGGCGCGGGTGCAGCACAGCCTGCATGCCCAGCGCGAGTTCGCCGGCAACGTGGCGCACGAGCTGCGCACGCCGCTCGCAGGCATCCGCGCGCAGGCCTCCCACGCGCTGGCGCAGGACGACCCCGCCGTCTGGCGCAGCGAGCTCCAAGGCATCACCGAGGCCGAGCAGCGGGCCAGCCGCACGGTGGACCAGTTGCTGGCGCTGGCACGCGCGGCCGAAGGCGGCATTGCCCTGGCACTGCAGACGATGGAGCTCAACGTCTTGGTCCGCGATGTCGTGCTGCGCCTCCTGCCGCGCGCAGACTTTATGGGCGTGGACCTGGGCGCAGAAGGCCTGGACCAGACCGTGCAGGTGCGCGCAGATGCCGCACTCATTGAGGGCATCCTGAACAACCTGCTGGACAACGCGCTGCGCTACGGGCACGGCAGCCCGCCGCGCATCACCGTGGCACTGCAGGTGCGCGGCGGGCATGCGGTGCTGAGCGTGGCCGACAACGGCCCTGGTGTGGACGCCGCGCTGGCCCAGCGCCTGCTGCAGCGCTGGGCGCAGGGCGATCAAGGCGTGCGCCTGGGCCAGGGTGCGGGGCTGGGCCTGTCCATCGTGGCGCGCTATGCGCAGCTGATGGGCGGAGGGCTGGAATTGGCGCCTGCGCAGGACGGCCCGGGTCTGGTCGCCAGCGTATGGCTGCCGACCGCCGGGGAGTGAACCGGCTAAGGACAACGGGCAGTGGCGCCTGCGGAAATGATTCGAGCATTGCGGAAAAGACAGCTATGCTATTGATAGCTTCAAACCGTTATCTGGTGCCCCGAGCCGGGGTCGAACCGGCACGCCCCTTTTCAGGAAAGCGGCGGATTTTAAGTCCGCAGTGTCTACCAATTTCACCATCGGGGCGCCGGCTGACCACGGCGGCCGTGCAAGGCACGGACCTGTGTCGCAGCGTAGCGTGGGCCGTGCGGGTGTGCAATGCCCTGTCGCATCCGGTCACACAATGGCGCCATCGGAAGCGACCATTGCACAACGCCAAGAAAAAAGGGAAGCCTAAGCTTCCCTTTTTAAATCTGGAGCGGGAAAAGAGTCTCGAACTCTCGACCTCAACCTTGGCAAGGTTGCGCTCTACCAACTGAGCTATTCCCGCATTTCACTGTGCTGCTGTCGTTACCGTCAGTCTGCATCAGCAAGACTCAAATTATAGCGCCATTTTTTGGGCTTGCAAACTTCGGCGCCAAAAAATTTGCGTCTGCCTTGCGCGGCACGGGGCGAGCGCCTGCAGATCGACCTTGAGTCGCCCATGCGCCACCCGGAAAAAAGCCCGTATGGAGGCGGGCTTGAACTCGTGATGGTCACGAGGGGAGGAAGCCGCTGGTGCTGCGGCGGTTCCATGCTACTACGGAACCGGCGTGCAGTGTGCAGGATCGGCGGCCTTGGTCGCTCAGGACATCCTCACTGGCCTGACGCGCAGCGCGGCCGTGCCGAGGGTCCGCAATCAGAACACCGACAGCCCGGTCCTTGCGGTGAACAGTTCCAGCGCGTGCATGCCCAGCAGCGAGTTCCCGGTTGCATCGAGCGCGGGCGACCACACGCACAGACTCAGGCGGTCAGGAACCACCGCCACGATGCCACCGCCCACGCCGCTCTTGCAGGGCAGGCCGATGCGGAACGCGAACTCTCCGGCCGCGTCGTAGGTGCCACAGGTCAGCATCAGCGAATTGATGCGGCGCGTCTGCCGCTCGGTCAGCAGTTGCTCGCCACTGAACGGGTGGCGGCCATCGCGGCACAGGTAGCCGGTGGCGCGCGCCAGCTGCAGGCAGCTCATGCCCACCGCGCAGTGGTGAAAGTAGGCATCCAGCACGGCTGCGACATCGTTGTCGATCTTGCCGAAGCTCTTCATGAAGTTGCCCAGCGCCATGTTGCGAAAGCCGGTGGCAGCCTCTGAGGCGGCCACCTCCTCGTCAAAGTACACCGGCTCGTTGCACAGACTGGACAGCAGCTCCAGCAGGGCGGCCTTGGCATCGCCCTGGCTGACCAGGCGATCGGTGACGGCAATCGCGCCGGCATTGATGAAGGGGTTGCGCGGCGTCCCCTGCTCGGCCTCGAGCTGCACCAGAGAATTGAACGGGTTGCCCGAAGGTTCGCGGCCGATGCGGTCCCACAGGGCATCGCCCAAGGCCCCCATCCCCAGGGTCAGGGCAAAGAGCTTGGAGATGCTCTGGATCGAGAAACGTGTACCGCTGTCGCCGGCCTGCGCCTCCTGGCCATCGCAGGTGCGCAGCGCGATGCCGAACTGGGCCGCCGGCACCCGCGCCAACGCCGGGATGTAGTTGGCCACGTGGCCTTGTGCGCCCAGCAGAGGGCGCACTGTCTCGACGATTTCTTCAAGGATGGGCTGGAATTGCATGGCGTGATTGTCGATCAGCCATCCATCGGCCGCAGCAGCCCGACGGGCCTTTCACCTACAGCGCAGCGCGAAAGCCCCTGGGAAGATAGCTCGCTTGCATTTCCTAACCTCTTTTTCGCGCGACAGATGTACGCTTTCTGCGGATCGGGTCGTGTCCGCATCCAGGGCTCCAAACTGCAGGGGGCGCCATGGACGCCTGGCCTGCTCACTGTCAGGCCATTTCTGCACCTTTGATCGGGATCGGAAGCTTTCGTGACAGCGTTCATGCCTTCGAGCTACAACCTCTTCCTGGTGGCGGTGTCGCTGGCCATGGCCATGTTCGCCTCCTACGTGAGCTTCGACATGGCCCGCAGGGTGCGCACCTCGCAACGCGACATCGGCCTGGCCTGGTGGGCTGCGGGTTCGCTGGTCATGGGAACCGGCATCTGGTCCATGCATTTCGTGGGCATGCAGGCGCTGGAGCTGCCCATTCCCATCGGCTACTCGCAGGGGCTGACCTTCGCGTCCTGGCTGGCGGCGATGGCGGCATCCGGCATAGCCCTGGAACTGGCCAGCCGAAAGCGGCTCGACAACCTGCGCATCCTGCTCGGCGCCATGGCGATGGGCGGCGGCATCACCGCCATGCACTACCTGGGCATGGCCGCCATGCGCATGTCGCCCGGCATCACCTGGGACATGCCGCTGGTGGCGCTGTCGGTGCTGGTGTCCTTCCTCGCGTCCACGCTGGCACTGCTCATCTTCAAGTTGCTGCGCCGGGTGGAGCGGCCCCGGCGCATGGGCTACCAGTTGGCGGCGGCGTTCGTGTTCGCCATGGCGATCTGCGGCACGCACTACCTGGGCATGGCGGCCGCCAGCTTCGCGGCGGGCTCGGTCTGCCTGACGGCCGGTGAGCTCGGCGGGCCCGGCCTGCAGACGGCCGTGGCCATGATTGCGGGCGCACTGCTGGTGGTCACCTTGCTCACTTCCATCCTGGATTCCCGGCTGCAGCGCGCCGCGCGCGGCGCATCGCATTCCATGCACGAGAGCAACGCACGCCTGCAGGCCGCCAACGAAGAACTCCAGCAACGCGCCTTTGCCGACCCGTTGACGGGGCTGCCCAACCGCCTGCTGTTCGAGGACCGCCTGGTCCAGGCCACCCGCCGGCTGGAGCGCAGCAACCACGACGGGGTGGTAGAACGCATGGCCGTGCTGTTCGTGGACCTGGACGGGTTCAAGCCTATCAACGACTCGTTCGGGCATGCGGTGGGCGATGTCGTGATCCGCAAGGCGGCATCGCGCCTGCGCGACGAGGCCCGCGACTGCGACACCGTGGCCCGCGTGGGGGGCGACGAGTTCCTGATCCTGCTCAATGACGTGGCCGACGAACAAGCCTGCATCTCCGTGGCCCAGAGGGTGCTGGCGTCGCTGTCGCAGCCCTTCGAGGCATCGGGGCGGCGCATCGAGATCTCCTGCTCCATCGGCATCGTGGTGCACCCGGGCCACAGCGAGAGCAACAAGATCGTAGCCAATGCCGACGCAGCGATGTACGCCGCCAAGCGCGCAGGCGGCAGCTGCTACGCATTGTTCGAGCCCCACATGGTGTCCGACGTGTCGGAGCAGCTGGCACTGCAGGGCGATCTGCGCCATGCGCTGGAGCGGGGACAACTGTCCCTGCACTACCAGCCCAAGATCGACGGGCGGCGTGGCCAGATCAGCGGTGTCGAGGCCCTGCTGCGCTGGAACCACCCGCGCCACGGCATGGTCAGCCCGCTCGTGTTCATTCCTCTGGCGGAGCGGATAGGCCTCATCGGCCGTCTCGGCCAATGGGTCATCGACGAGGCCTGCCGCCAGACCGCCGAGTGGGCCCGCGACGGCCTGCGCATGCGCGTGGCGGTGAACCTGTCCGTGCACCAACTGCGCGACAAGGGCCTGGTCGAGCGCATCGGGCAGATCCTGCAAGACCATGGCCTGGACGCTTCGCAGTTGCTGTGCGAGATCACCGAGACGGTGGCGATGGAGGACATCAAGGCCGTGCAGCACACCTTCGAGGGGCTCGGCGATATCGGCGTGTACCTGTCCATCGACGACTTCGGCACCGGCTACTCCAGCCTGCGCTACCTGAGCCAGTTGCCCGCCCGGCAGCTCAAGATCGACCGCAGTTTCGTGGGAGACCTTGAACACAGCAACAACGCACGCGCCGTGGTGGCCGCCGTGGTGGGCCTGGCCCACGCCCTGGGCCTGCGCGTGGTGGCCGAGGGGGTGGAGACCGAGAGACAGCGCGACATCCTCCTGGCCATGGACTGCGACGAACTACAGGGCTTTCTGTTCGCGCGCCCCATGCCACCCGCCGCCCTGCTGGCATGGGCCCATGGGGCCAAGCCTGAGGGTGGTGCCGACTTCACGCCCTCGCTGGTGGGTGCGCTCGCGCCCCTGTGAACGCGGGCACGGGCCTGCCATGCGACCCCCCCCAACAAAGCGACCCCGTCCATCGAGCCCGGTGGGAGGATTGCCGTGAAGCGGCCATAACAAAAAAGCCCGCTATCGATGCGATAGCGGGCTTTTCAATACTGGCTTCAAAAATTCTGGAGGCGCGAACCAGAGTCGAACTGGTCTAACCGGATTTGCAATCCGGGGCATAACCGATTTGCTATCGCGCCGCTAGCCTCAGATTCTAACCGAATTTGCAGGCACCGTTGCCAACCGCCGGCTACTGCAGCGCAAAATCTACCGCCGCCTGGGCGTGCAGTGCAGTGGTGTCCAGCAGTGGCAGCGGGCTGTGGCCTTGCTGCACCAGCAGCGATATCTCGGTGCAACCCAGCACGATGGCGTCGCAGCCCTGGGCCTGCAGTTGCGCAATGGCTTGCTGGTAGAAGAGGCGCGATGCATCGCGCACGATGCCCTGGCACAGCTCTTCGTAGATCACGCGGTGCACTTCGGCGCGGGTGGGCCCGTCAGGCGTGGCGATTTCAAGGCCGTAGTCCTGCACCAGCTTGTCCTTGAGAAATGCCTGCTCCATGGTGAACGCCGTGGCCAGCAGGCCCAGCTTGCGCAAGCCCTGTGACTGCGCCGCCTCGCCCACAGGTGCCGCGATGTGCAGAAACGGCAGCGGCGTGGCGGCGGCAATGGTGCCGGCCAGCTTGTGCATGGTGTTCGTGCACAGCACGATGGCGTCGGCGCCCGCAGCGTGCAGCCTGCGCGCGCTATCGGCCAGCAAGGCGCCGACTTCGTCCCAGCGGCCTTCGTGCTGGGCCTGGGCGATGGGGCCGAAGTCCACGCTGTGGATGAGCAACTGCGCTGAGCGCAGCGGCCCCAGGCGCTTGCGCACCTCCTGGTTCATCAGGCGGTAGTACTCGGCTGTCGATTCCCAGCTCATGCCGCCGATCAGGCCTATGGTCTTCACATGGATCTCCTGGTTGAAAGCTGCCATCATCCCCAGCGTGCATTCCATCGTCTATCACGGAATTTCAGCCGCCCTGGGTCCTTCCGCCTTCACGGTGGAACTGCTCGCGCGCTCGCCCTACAGTGCGCGGGACGATGCGCAGCGGGCCTCCTTCGGCATTGCGCTGGAGCGCCAGCGCGGCGTGCACGCCATAGGCACCGACCGGCGCGAGGACTTCGACACCTGGGTGGGCACCATGTCGTTCACGCCGCCGGGCCTGGACGTGTTCTCTGAGTCCGCCACGGGCGGCGAGTACCTGGCGGTCCGCTGGGATGCATCCCGTGCGGATGCTGGGCAGCCCGCAACCCGCCCGCAGCGCACCGCACCCCCTGCCCTGCTGCAGCAGGCCCTGGCACTGCGCGGGCTGCTGGTGCAGCAGGCACCGCCCGGGCAGATGGATGCGCTGGTACAGGCTTTTCTGGCCGGGCTCGATGCCGTCCATGCGGCCCCGGCCAGGCCCCAGGCCCTGGCAGCGCTGCGACCGCTGTATGCGCGCGTGCTGGAGCGCATCGACGACGAGATCGGCCAACCCGATGAGGACCTCTCGCTCGCGGCGTTGAGCGCCCAGGTGCAGCACACGCCGCTGGCCTTTCTGCGCCACCTCAAGCAGCTGACCGGCATGACGCCGCACGCCTACGTGAACGAGCGCCGCCTGCAGCGCGTGCGCCACGCGCTCGAAGACCCGCGCAACGCGCTGGCAGATGCAGCAGCGTTGGCGGGCTATGCCAGCCAGTCGCACATGGGCACGGCGGTGCAGCGCGCGTTTCGCCTCACGCCTGTGGGCTATCAGGCGCGGGCCCACGCGGGCAGCTGCGCACCGGGCTGATCGGCGGCATGCGCACAGCGCACGCAACGGTGCGGGCCATAACTGCCCGTTAATCCGGAGTTGCCCTGCAGGCCATGCCGCCATGGCGAAGCCGTGCCTAGACTTTGCCCACCGCAATGGCGGCACCCTCCCCCACCTGAAGGCACATCGATGAACCACCGCTTCCGTCTCCTTCGCACCCTGGCGCTTGCAAGCCTGATGGGCGCTGCACTGCCCGTGTTTGCACAAGCCGACCCCAGGTCAACGCCCGCGTCCGCAGACCGCTATCCCACCCGCCCGATCCGCCTCTTCATTGGCCAGGCCCCCGGAGGCGCGGTGGACACCATCGCACGCCTGGCGGCCGAGAGGTTGGCCACCCGCCTGGGCCAGCCGGTGGTGGTGGACAACCGGCCCGGTGCAGGCGGCATGCTGGCCGCCGAGGCCATCGCGCGCGCCGCGCCCGATGGCTACAGCATCGGCCTGCTGGACGTGGGGCCGCTGGCGGTCAACCCGGTGCTCCAACCCAAGGTGTCCTACGACGTCACCAAGGACTTCCGGTACATCGGCACGGTCGCGAAGATCCCGCTGGTGATGGTCGCCAAGCCCGATCTGGCATCTTCACGGCCTGCCGACCTGGTCGCCCATGCCAAAGCCAATCCGGCGAAGCTGACGTACGGGTCCGCAGGGGTCGGCAGCCCGCCGCACCTGGCCTTCGAAACCTTCAAGGCCCGCTCGGGTGTCTTCATCACCCACATCCCCTACCGGGGCGGCGCACCGGCGCTGGCCGACGTGGTGGCCGGCCATGTGGACCTGACGTTCATCGATACCAACCTGGCAAGCCAGTACCAAAAGAGCGGCAAGGTGAAAGCGATTGCCGTGGCCATGCTGGAGCGCAGCCCGCTGATGCCGGAGGTCCCGACCTTCAACGAATCCGGGCTGAAAGGCTTCGAGTTTGCCCCCTGGGTCGGCGTTGTGGGCCCGGCCGCCATGCCCGCTGAAGCGGCCACGCGCCTGGCCGCCGCGCTGGACGCCGTGGTCGCAAGCCCTGAATTCATCTCCCGCTTGCAGTCGCTGGGGTTTGCTCCGTTTGCCAACAGCCCCGCCAGCTTCAGCGCACTGGTGCGCTCGGAGCTGCAGTCGTACCGCACGCTCATCAAGGAGCGCGGCATCACCCTGGAGAACTGACCCATGGAAAAGACACTCCACCTCGATCCGGTCGCAGGCAGCGGCGCGCGGGGCACCAGCCCCCGGCAGGTCTTTCTCGATGCCTGCCATATCCTCGCGCACCAGGGCCATGCCGCCGGTCTGGCCGGCCAGGTGACCGTGCGCGACGGCGATTCCTCACGCTTGCTCACGCTGGCACTGGGCACGGGCCTGGAAGAGGCCGACGACGCGTCGATGCTGCTGGTCGACGAGCACCTCACCACCCTGCAGGGCACCGGCAAGGCCAACCCCGGAGTGCGCTTTCACAGCTGGATCTACCGCCACCACCCCGGGGTCCGCGCCATCATCCATACGCATCCGCAGGCGCTGTCGGCGCTGTCCATGCTGGGCATCGGCATGCCCGTTGCCCATATGGATGCGGCCATGTTCCATGACGACTGCGGGTTTCTGGCGCACTGGCCCGGCGTGCCCACCGGGGACGACGAGGGCGCGCTGATCTCCGGCGCCCTGGCGGGCAAGCGCTCGGCGTTTCTGGTCAACCATGGCATGGTCTGCACGGGGGCGACGCTGCAGGAGGCCGTCTACCTCAACGTGTTTGCCGAGCGCAATGCGCGCATGTGCCTGGACGCCCTGGCGATAGGCCCACTGCAGCCTGTGGAGCCTGCGGCCGCGAAGGAAGCCCATGACTTCCTCCTGCAGCCGGCCATCGTCAACGGCACCTTCGCCTACTGGGCGCGGCAGGCGGCGCGGGCCGCAAAGTCCTCGATCACCTGAAGCGTGGCGGCCAGCGCCTTGGGCGGCGTGGCCGCCAGCCGATGGATCGCAACCACCTGCCTGCCCAGGTCGGCATCGGCAATGCGCAACCGGGCCAGGCCGCGCGGAACCACGGCCAGGTCGGGCAGCGCGCTGGGCAGCAGCACCAGGCCCACGCCAGCAGCCGCCAGGTCCAGCGATACGCTGACCGAGCTGCATTCGGCCGCAATCACCAAGGGCCCCGGCAGTTCACGCTCGATGACGCGCCGCAAGGCATAGGGGCGGGGTGGCACGATCAGCGGGCGCCGGGCCAGTTCGGCGACGGTCAGCGAGGAAAGCCCCGAATCCCCACCAGCCTCACCGCCGCGCAAGCCATATGCGCTGACCTCCTCGTGGTACAGGCGCAGCACCTGCACCGCGTCGGTGTTCACCGCGAGGTCGTACACCAGGCCAATGTCCGCATGGCCACGCACGACCTGGTCCACGACATCGGGTGAGCTGGCGTTGTCCACCCGCACGACCAGCCCGGGGTGCATCCGCTTGAGCTCGGCCACCACCGGGGGCAGCAGATAGGCCGCCAGGGTGTTGACGCAGGCGATGCGCACGTAGCGCGCGGCATCCGCCGCAGAGCGTGCCGTGTCCAGGGCCACATCGAGCATCGCGAAATGCTCGGCCGCGCTGCCAGCCAGGCGCTGGCCCACCGGCGTCAGCGCCATGCCACGCCCGTGGCGCGTGAACAGAACGCACTCCAGAAACGCTTCCAGCGCACTGATCTGCTTGCTCACCGCGGGCTGGCTGAGCCCGAGCCTGTCCGCTGCCTTCTGCAGCGACCCGCCCTGCGCCACCAGCAGGAAGGTTCTGAGCAGCCGATCTTTGTCATGCATGGGCTATTCTATGCACCGCCCTGCTCTGCGCACGCTCCTCGGGGCACGCGCGCTGGCGCGCAACCCCAGCCGCCGAGCGATGCCCACTGCCGCAACCACAGCCACCACCCCATGAGGACAGCACCGCCATGTGGCAGCCATCCACCAACAAGCCACGACCACCATCCCGCACGGGCATTGCCGCACGCATCGCCCACCGGTTGCTCGCGCCATGCGTGCTGGCGCTCAGCCTGGGCACCAGCATGAGCAGCCATGGCGCAGGCCCCGCCGCAGCACCCGAGCGCCCGCCCGCAGGCACCGACGTGGACGAAACCCGCACCGTGGCCCAGCGCACGCGCGCGCCTGCAGACTGCCTGTCGGTGGTGCTGGAGGGCGTCACGGTGCTGCTGGACCGCAGTGAGCTCAGCCGCCAGGCCCACGCCAAACCCACGCAGTGGAAGACCGAGGCCGAGCGCATGGCCCTGATCGAAGGGCGGCGCGCGGCGGCGCTGCTGCAGGCCGCCGCCCCCGCCCAGGGCGGCAGCCCGGCTTGCCACCCGGTCACGCAGACGCTGGACGGTGACGACCAGTTCGTGGTGCTTGCCCACCTGGAGCGCGGCGCGGCGGCCGTACTGCCCGCAGGCGCCACGCAGCCCGTGCCTTCCGTGACCATCCGCTACCTGGGCCAGCGCTGCGGCCCGCTGTGCGGGCGCGGGAGCATCATGGTGTCCATCCCCGGGCAGCCGCAGCCTTTCATGGTCACGCACTGGTGGGCTTCCTGAAGGCCTCCTTAAAAAAGCAGCTTGTGCTGGCCGTGGCGCTTGCCGCCGCGACCGGCGCGCCCATGCTCTGGTGGCTGCTGCACCAGCAGCACCGGCCCGCAACGGCCATTGCCGCCGCACAGGCCTTTGTGCGCGACGTGGAGCGGCGCGACTATACGGCTGCATTCGGGCGCACGCTGGCGGGCCCCGCCACCGGCACGACGCCCGCCGAGCTGCAGGCCAACGCGCAACGCCAGCTGTGCCCGCCGGCCCGTGTGGAATACACCACCCCGTTCCAATCGCATGGCAACCGGTTGCGCCGCTGGGCCGCAGGCCGCACGCTCGACGAGCCGCTGGTGCGCGTGGAATTCGCGGGCAGCCCGTGCCTGTTCGGCATCACGCTGCGGCGCACCGCAAAGGGCCCATGGCGGGTGGTGGGTTTTGCCAGCCATGCAGGGTAAGAGCGCAGCTATGCTCGCCCACCAGCGGCCAGCCTGCGCTCATGGGCCCGGGGCACCGTCCATGAACGCCATACCGAGGAACCGTCTCCATGCTCCGTTTTCTGAAGATACTCGCCTGGTGCACTGCATTGCTTGCCGGCAGTGCCATGTCCCAACCCGCCGACCACTGCAGTGGCAAGGCAGCGCAGGCCAACGCATCCTGGCAACTGGTCCCGCGCCAGGGCATCAACTGCGGCACGTTGCGGGTCAACCTGGGCCAGAATCGCGAAGCGCTGAGCAAGGCGATGGGCGCAGCGGGCTTTGTGCCTCCCAAGCCCGGCCGCTACCCGGATGAGGACGACTTCCTCACCGCCGACAAATCCACCGTCATCCGCGTGCGCTACGACGGCAGCAAGGTGCAGGACATCGAATTCCTCGCCGGCTCATTGAAGTACCAAGGGGTGGACCTGCACCGCAACACCAGCTTCACCAAGCTCAAACGCCAGTTCAAGGCGATGAAGCTCAGTTTTCGACACACGAAATGGCTGGGAGACGGCCAGGACTGCCCCAAGCTCGCGATCAACATTGCCAGGCATGAAGACGTGGGCGGCGATGGCGATGGAATCGAGTGGGTGATTCTGAGCAGCACATTCAAGTAGCGTACTCCGCCATCCTGGCCAGCGAGCTTTTTCAAAGGTTGCCTGCCATGACCGCATGCGGGCGCTGGCAAGAGCGCCAACAGCGGGTGACTGACAGTGGACACTGCGCCCACCCGGCGGCTGCAGGCGGGGAGATAGAGAAGCACAGATGGGAGCGAAAAACAAAAAAGGATCCCGAAGGATCCTTTTTGTTTGCCTGCTGCATGAGCAGCCTGCGATGTGTGGAGCGGGAAAAGAGTCTCGAACTCTCGACCTCAACCTTGGCAAGGTTGCGCTCTACCAACTGAGCTATTCCCGCATTTTACCGAAGCCTTACATTGTACATCGTTTAGTACGTTGTGTGCTGCGATGGAGTGAATTGTAGCGCATTTTTTGGGGGTCTCTGAAAGTCCCCTCAAAAAATTTGCGATGCCTTCACTCCATCGACTTTTTACCCAGCGGCTTCGCTACCAGGTATCAGTGCTTGAGACCATCTGCCGCAGGCGCAGCAGCCTTGTCGGTCGAAGGCGCAGGCGCCGCGGCCACCTCTTCGTCCGTCAGGGGCACGGGCATGGTTTCAAGCGCTATCTCCAGCACCTTGTCGATCCAGCGCACGGGCACGATCTCCAGGCCGCTCTTGACGTTGTCCGGGATCTCGGCCAAGTCCTTCACGTTCTCTTCGGGGATCAGCACCGTCTTGATACCGCCGCGCAGGGCCGCCAGCAGCTTTTCCTTGAGGCCGCCGATGGCGGTGACTTCGCCGCGCAAGGTGATCTCGCCGGTCATGGCCACGTCGGCGCGCACGGGGATGCCCGTGAGCGCGGAGACGAAGGCCGTGGTCATGGCGGCACCCGCGCTCGGGCCGTCCTTGGGGGTGGCGCCGTCGGGCACGTGGATGTGGATGTCGCGCTTCTCGAAGGCTTCATCCTTGATGCCCAGGATGCGCGAGCGGCTGCGCACCACGGTGCGGGCCGCCTCCACGGATTCCTTCATCACGTCGCCCAGCGAGCCGGTGCGCGTGATCACGCCCTTACCGGGCATGGCAGCGGCTTCTATGGTGAGCAGGTCGCCGCCCACCTCGGTCCACGCCAGGCCGACCACCTGGCCCACCTGGTTCTGCGCCTCGGCACGGCCGTAGGTGTACTTGCGCACACCCAGGAAGTCGGGCAGGTTGTCGGCGGTGACGACGACTTGCGGCTCGTACTTCTTGAGCTGCAGACCCTTGACCACCTTGCGGCAGATCTTGGACAGCTCGCGCTCCAGCGAGCGCACGCCAGCTTCGCGGGTGTAGTAGCGCACCATGTCGCGCACGGCGGGCTCGGTGATCTCGAGCTCCTCGTCCTTCACGCCATTGTTCTTGAGCTGCTTGGGCAGCAGGTACTTCATGGCGATGCTGGTCTTCTCGTCCTCGGTGTAACCCGACAAGCGGATCACTTCCATGCGGTCGAGCAGGGCCGGCGGGATGTTCATCGAGTTCGACGTGGCGACGAACATCACGTCGGAGAGGTCGAAGTCCACCTCGACGTAGTGGTCGCCGAAGGTGTGGTTCTGCTCGGGGTCCAGCACCTCCAGCAGCGCACTCGACGGGTCGCCGCGGAAGTCGGTACCGAGCTTGTCGATCTCGTCGAGCAGGAACAGCGGATTGCGCGTGCCCACCTTCGAGAGGCTCTGCAGCACCTTGCCCGGCAAAGCGCCGATGTAGGTGCGGCGGTGCCCGCGGATCTCGGCCTCGTCGCGCATGCCGCCCAGGGCCATGCGAACATACTTGCGCCCGGTGGCCTTGGCGATCGACTGGCCCAGCGAGGTCTTGCCCACGCCAGGAGGGCCCACCAGGCACAGGATGGGCGCCTTCACCTTGTCCACGCGCTGCTGCACTGCAAGGTACTCAAGGATGCGGTCCTTGACCTTGTCCAGGCCGAAGTGGTCTTCGTTGAGCACGCCCTCGGCATTCACCAGGTCGTGCTTGATCTTGGTCTTCTTGGCCCATGGCAGTGCCGTAAGCACGTCGATGTAGTTGCGCACCACGGTGGCCTCGGCCGACATGGGCGACATGAGCTTGAGCTTCTTGAACTCGGCATCGGCCTTCTTGCGCGCCTCGGCAGGCATCTTGGCGAGCTTGATCTTCTTTTCGATCTCCTCGATGTCCGCGCCCTCTTCGCCTTCGCCCAGTTCCTTCTGGATGGCCTTGACCTGCTCGTTGAGGTAGAAGTCGCGCTGGTTCTTCTCCATCTGGCGCTTTACGCGGCCACGGATCTTCTTGTCGACGTTGAGGATGTCGACCTCGCGGTCGAGCTGCTCGAACAGGTTTTCCAGGCGCGCCTTCACGTCCGACAGGTCGAGCACGATCTGCTTGTTCTCGAGCTTGAGCGGCAGGTGTGCGGCAATCGTGTCGGCCAGGCGACCCGGATCGTCGATGCTGGAGATGCTGGTCAGGATCTCGGGCGGGATCTTCTTGTTGAGCTTGACGTACTGGTCAAACTGCTGCATCACCGCGCGGCGCAGGGCCTCGATTTCGCTGGGCTTGGTGGCCTCGGCAGACTGCTCCACGGGCGTCACGGTGGCGTTGAAGTGCGTCTCGGCGTCTTCGATGGACGACACCAGTGCGCGCTGCTGGCCTTCGACCAGCACCTTCACGGTGCCGTCAGGCAGCTTGAGCATCTGCAGGATGGTGGAGACGCAGCCGACGTCGAACATGTCGGCCACCGAGGGCTCGTCCTTGGCGGCGGCCTTCTGGGCCACCAGCATGATGCGGCGGTCGGCCTCCATGGCCAGCTCCAGCGCCTTGATGCTCTTGGGGCGGCCCACGAAGAGCGGTATCACCATGTGGGGGAACACCACCACGTCGCGCAGGGGCAACAGCGGCAGGTCGATGGGGGTGGCTGGCAGGGGGGTATGTCCGGACATGGAAATCCTCAGTTAACTCTGTGGAATATGGTCCACATGTGGGGATTTTCAACCCCCGTGCCCAGCCGTGCTGGCACAAGGGTTGAATGGCGGCGTAGCCAGGCGCGGTGCATGCAAGAGGGGCTTGCATGGCACCGCGGGGACATGTCAGGCCTTCTTCGCTGCTTCTCGGTACACGAGGAGCGGCGGCTTGCTTTCGTCGATGGTGGATTCGTCCACCACGACCTTCTCGACATTGCTCTGGTTGGGCAGGTCGAACATGGTGCCGATCAGGGACTGCTCCAGGATCGAACGCAGGCCCCGGGCACCGGTCTTGCGCGCCAGCGCCTTGCGGGCGATGGCCTTGAGCGCGGCAGGACGGATCTCCAGGTCCACGCCTTCCATGGCCAGGAGCTTGCTGTACTGCTTGACCAGCGCGTTCTTGGGCGCGGTCAGGATCTCGACCAGCGCGTCTTCGCTGAGCTCGGCCAGGGCCGTCACCACGGGCATGCGGCCCACGAGTTCGGGGATGAGGCCGAACTTGATCAAATCCTCGGGCTCGATCTCGGTGAACACCTCGGTCAGCGAGCGCTGCTTCTTGCTCTTGACCGATGCGCCGAAACCGATGCCCGATGCCTCGGTGCGGTTCTCGATGACCTTCTCCAGGCCCGCGAACGCACCGCCGCAGATGAACAAAATGTTGGTCGTGTCGATCTGCAAAAAGTCCTGGTTCGGGTGCTTGCGCCCGCCCTGGGGCGGCACGCTGGCCATGGTGCCTTCGATCAGCTTGAGCAGCGCCTGCTGCACGCCCTCGCCCGACACATCGCGGGTGATGGAGGGGTTGTCCGACTTGCGCGAGATCTTGTCGATCTCGTCGATGTAAACGATACCGCGCTGGGCCCGCTCGACCTCGTAGTTGCAGCTTTGCAGCAGCTTCTGGACGATGTTCTCCACGTCCTCGCCCACGTAGCCGGCTTCCGTCAGCGTGGTGGCATCGGCCATCACGAAGGGCACGTCCAGCATGCGCGCCAGCGTCTGGGCCAGCAGCGTCTTGCCCGAACCCGTAGGCCCGATCAAGAGGATGTTGCTCTTGGACAGCTCGATGTCGTCCTTGTGCGCCTTGTCCTTGTGGCGCAGGCGCTTGTAGTGGTTGTACACCGCGACAGCCAGCGTGCGCTTGGCCACGTCCTGGCCGATGACGTAGTTGTCCAGGTTGGACTTGATCTCCAGGGGCGTGGGCAGGTCGCTCTTGGCGTCCTTGGCCAGGTCGCCGGAGGGCAGCTCGTCACGGATGATTTCGTTGCACAGGTCAATGCACTCGTCGCAGATAAAGACGGACGGTCCGGCGATCAGCTTCTTCACTTCGTGCTGGCTTTTGCCGCAGAAAGAGCAGTAGAGGGTTTTCTCGCTGGAGGAGCCTTTTTTCTCGGCCATGGGGGCAATGCCTTGTTTCGGAAAGTTGTCGGGAGATGATAACCAAATAAAAAGCGGCGTTCTTTCCCGGGAAAACTGCCCTGCCTGCCCGGGGGCAATGCCCCTGTGGCTGCAGGAAGCCCCGAACTCAACCCCAGCGTTACGCCAGGCCAAATGCTCGGAACAGGTTCCCGGAAAAACGAACGCCGCTGACCGCTAGAACCTGTTTACGATCTCTCATACGGATTTGCATTCAATCGTATAACTAGGCGGGAGGCCGCAGACAGTGCTGTAGCACGGCAAGGCGGACCAACGACGTTAGACGGTTGAAGGCAAATCCGTACCAGGGGTCCCCTGCGAGACCGTAAACAGGTTCTTGCTCCGCCCGTATCAGGGGCGCTTGGCGATCACCTGGTCCACCAGGCCGTAGTCCTTGGCCTCGTCGGCCGTGAGGAAGTAATCGCGCTCGGTGTCGTGCTTGACCTTTTCCAGCGGCTGGCCCGTGCGCTCGGCCAGGATGCGGTTCATCTGGTCCTTGGTGCGCAGGATGTCGCGCGCATGGATCTCGATGTCGGTGGCCTGGCCGCGTGCGCCGCCCAGCACCTGGTGGATCATGACCTTGGAGTTGGGCAGCGAAAAACGCTTGCCCTTGGCGCCGGCCGCCAGCAGGAAGGCGCCCATGCTGGCCGCAAAGCCCACGCACATGGTCGACACATCAGGCTTGATGAACTGCATGGTGTCGTAGATGGCCATGCCGGCCGTCACGCTGCCACCCGGCGAGTTGATGTAGAACGAAATGTCCTTGTCGGGGTTCTCGCTCTCCAAAAAGAGCAGCTGCGCCACCACCAGGTTGGCGGTCTGGTCGTTGACCTCGCCCACCAGGAAGATGATGCGCTCCTTGAGCAGGCGCGAATAGATGTCGTAGGAGCGCTCGCCGCGTCCCGACTGCTCGATGACCATGGGGACCATGCCCAAGGCTTGTGTATCCAGTGAACTCATGTTTTCTCCAGTGCAAGCAGGTACTGTACCCAGAAATGAATTGGGGCTTGTGCATGAAAGCACAAGCCCCTGCGGCAAGCTATCGCCGGGCCATCCACAAAGGATGGCCGGCGAACACCGGCTTTAGCCTTGCTGGCCCATGAGTTCGTCGAACGACACAGCCTTGTCAACGACCTTGGCCTTGCCCAGCACGAAGTCGGTCACGTTGTTCTCGATGACCACGGCTTCCACTTCGGCCAGGCGTTGGCGGTCGCCGAAGTACCAGCGCACCACGTCTTCAGGCTTCTCGTAGCTGGCAGCCAGCTCGTCGATGTGGGCCTTGAGCTGCTCGGGCTTGGCCTGCAGTTCGTTGGCACGCACCAGCTCGGCCACCACCAGGCCCAGGCGCACGCGGCGCTCGGCCTGGGGACGGAACACGTCTTCAGGGATCTCGGCCTTGTCGGCGTCCTTCAGGCCGCGTTGCTTGAGGTCAGCGCGGGCGCCTTCCAGCAGGCGGCCGATTTCGGCCTGCACGCTCGAATTGGGCAGGTCGAGTTCGGCCTTGGCCACCAGGGCGTCCATCACGGCTTGCTTGTTGCGGGCCAGCAGGCGGAACTTGACTTCGCGCTCCAGGTTCTTCTTGATGTCGGCGCGCAGGCCGTCCACCGAGCCGTCGGCGATGCCCAGCGACTTGGCCAGGGCGTCGTTCACTTCGGGCAGGTTGGCGGCTTCGATCTTCTTGACCGTGACCAGGAAGTCAGCCGTCTTGCCGGCCACGTCCTTGCCGTGGTAGTCGGCAGGGAAAGCCAGCGGGAAGGTCTTGCTTTCGCCGGTCTTCATGCCGCGCACGGCTTCTTCGAATTCCTTGAGCATCTGGCCTTCGCCGACCAGGAACTGGAAGTCCTCGGCCTTGCCGCCTTCGAACGGCTCGCCGTCGATCTTGCCTTCGAAGTCCACGGACACGCGGTCACCGTCTTCGGCAGGGGCGCCCTGGGCGCGCTGGGCGAAGGTGCGACGCTGCTTGCGCAGGATGTCGATGGTCTTGTCGATGGCCGAATCGGTCACATCGGCCGACAGCTTCTCGACTTCGGCGTCCGACAGGTCACCGATCTTGACTTCGGGGAACACTTCGAAGATGGCGTCGAAGGTCACCTGGCCTTCGGGGGCACCGTCTTTTTCGGTGATGCGGGGCTGGCCGGCCACGCGCAGCTTGGCTTCGTTGGCGGCCACGGCAAAGGCTTCACCGACCTTGTCGTTGAGCACTTCGTACTGCACGGAATAGCCGTAACGCTGGGCGACCACGTTCATGGGCACCTTGCCGGGACGGAAGCCGTCCATCTTCACGGTGCGCGCAAGGCGCTTCAGACGCGTGTCGACTTCGGTCTGGATCACGGTCAGGGGCACGCTCAGCGTGATCTTGCGCTCGAGCTTCTCAAGGGTTTCAACAGTAACGGACATGGCTATTCCTCTTATGGATGTGATCGTGCTGTCTGCAGCGCAGTGTTCCGCAAAGTCTCACATGGATGGTGCGCGGGGCGGGACTCGAACCCGCACAGTATTGCTACCGTCAGGACCTAAACCTGGTGCGTCTACCAATTTCGCCACCCGCGCGGTTCTACAACTAACAAACAAACAGGCGGCAAGCTATGCCCGCCGCCTGTGTGAAATCGGTCAACCTTAGATTTTAACCTGAGAAGCGGCGCACACCGATTTCCGCATGCACATTGCGTGCAAGGGTTCACCCTGCCCCGAGGCCACCCCTGCCAGCGGCAGGGGTGGCCATCGGCGGGCACTCAGGCCAGGGCGGCGCGCTCGTCCTCGGGCCGCTTCACGCGGAACCAGGCCGCGTACATCGCCGGCAGGGCCAGCAAAGTCAGCACCGTGGCCACGATCAGCCCGCCCATGATGGCCACGGCCATCGGGCCCCAGAACACGCTGCGCGACAGCGGGATCATGGCCAGAACCGCAGCAGCGGCCGTGAGCACGATGGGGCGCAGCCGGCGCACGGCGGATTCGACGATGGCGTCCCACGCGGGGATGCCCTTGGCGCGGTCCTGCTCGATCTGGTCGATCAGGATCACCGAGTTGCGCTGGATCATGCCCATCAGCGCGATCACTCCAAGCAGCGCCACAAAGCCGAAGGGGCGGTTGAGCAGGATCAGCGCGCCTGCCACGCCGGCCAGTCCCAGCGGCCCGGTCAGGAACACCAGCATCGCGCGGCTGAAGCTGTGCAACTGCAGCATCAGCAGCGTGAAGGTGACGAACAGCATGATCGGGATGCCCGCCGCAATGGAGGCCGATCCCTTGGAGCTTTCCTCCACGGCACCTGCCACCTCGATGCGGTAGCCGCCCTGCCCGGCCTCGCGCCACTTGGCCTCGATGGCGCGCAGGCCCGGCAGCAGCTGCGCGGTGACGGTGGCGCCCTGCACGCCTTCGGTCACGTCGCCCTGCACCGTGATGGCGTAGTCGCGGTTCTCACGCCACATCACGCCCGGCTCCCAGGTGAACACGGGCTTGGCGATCTGCGTGAGCGGGATCGACTTGCCCGAGGCCGTGGGCAGGTAGGCGTTGGCGATGTCGGTGATGGCGTTGCGCTCATCGAGCGGCTGGCGCAGCATGATGTCGATGAGCTTGTCGCCCTCGCGGAACTGGCCCACCTGCGTGCCCGAGAGGATGGTCTTGCTGGCCTGGGCGATGGACTGGCTGGTCACGCCCAGGGCGCGCGCCTTGGCCTGGTCCACTTCCAGGCGCAGCACCTTCACGGACTCGTTCCAGTTGTCGTTCACGCCACGCATCTGGGGGTTCTCGCGCAGGGCGGCCTTGACCTCGTCGGCGCGCTCGCGCAGCACCAGCGGGTCCAGCCCGACCACGCGGAACTGCACCGGGTACGGCACGGGTGGCCCATTGGGCAGCAGCTTCACGCGGCCACGCACTTCAGGGAACTCCTGCGCCAGCAGGCCGGGCAGCTTGATGCGCAGGCTCTCGCGCACTTTCAGGTCCTGCGGCACCACGATGAACTGCGACACGTTGCTCTGCGGGAACACCTGGTCCAGCGGCAGGTAGAAGCGCGGCACGCCCGAGCCCACCCAGGTGCTCACGGTGTTCACGCCCGGCTCGGCCAGCAGGCGCGCTTCCACGCGCTTGGTGACCTCTTCGTTGCCCGCGAAGGACGTGCCTTCGGGGAACCACACGTCGACGATGATCTCGGGGCGGCTCGAATCGGGGAAGAACTGCTGCTGCACCTGGCCCATGCCGAAGATGCCCAGGGCAAACGTACCCACGGTGAGAGCGATGGTGATCCAGCGGTGGCGCACGCACCAGGTCACCAGGCGGCGAAAGAAGTTGTAGAACGGGCTGTCGAACACCTCGTGCCCGCCCGCCTCCACGCCGTGGTGCTCTTGCGCGTGGGCCACATGGGCCGGCACCTTGAGCAGCAGGGTGCCCAGGTAGGGCACGAAGTAGACCGACACGATCCAGCTCAGGACCAGCGCGAGCACCGTCACCGCGAAGATCGCGAAGGTGTACTCGCCCGTGGTCGACTTGGCGATGCCGATGGGCAGAAAGCCCACCGCCGTGATCAGCGTGCCCGTGAGCATGGGCATGGCCGTGAGCTCGTAGGCGAAGGTGGCGGCGCGCACCTTGTCGTAGCCCTCTTCGAGCTTGAGCACCATCATCTCCACGGCGATGATGGCGTCGTCCACCAGCAGGCCCAGGGCGATGATGAGCGAACCCAGCGAGATCTTGTGCAGCCCGATGTTCCAGTACCACATGCCCAGGAATGTCACGGCAAGCACCATGGGAATGGTGATGCCCACCACCAGGCCGGGGCGCGGGTCGATGTACCAGCGCTTCCACAGTGGCTGCTTGCCGGGGCGGCGGTGGAAACCCAGGGCGACGAAGCTCACGGCCAGCACGATGACCACGGCCTCGATCAGCACCTTCACGAATTCGTTGACCGAGGTGGCCACGGCCTTGGGCTGGTCCTGCACGTTCACCAGCTTCACGCCGGCGGGCAGCGCGGCGCCGATGCGGTCGGTGGCCACATGCAGCGCCTTGCCCAGGGCGATGATGTCGCCGCCCTTGGTCATGGAGACACCCAGGGCGATCACTTCCTTGCCCTGGTGGCGCACCTTCACGGCGGTGGGCTCCACGTAGCCACGCTTGATCTCGGCGATGTCGCCCAGGCGCAGCTGGGCGCCAGAGGGGCCGCGGATCGGCATGGCCGCGAGGTCTTCCACCGCATTGAACTGGCCGGCCACGCGCACCTGCACCTGGTCCAGCGGGGTCTGCACGGCGCCCGCGCCTTCCACGGCGTTCTGCTGGCCCAGTTGGGCCAGCACCTGGTTCATGTCCAGGCCCAGCTGCGACAGGCGCTTTTGCGAGATTTCGATGAAGAGCTTCTCGTCCTGCACGCCGAAGAGTTCGACCTTGGCCACGTCGGGCACGCGCAGCAGCTGCTGGCGTGCATCGTCGGCAAAGTTCTTGAGTTCGGCGTAGCTGAAGCCTTCGGATTCGAGCGCGTAGATCACGCCATACACGTCACCGAAGTCGTCGTTGAAGAACGGCCCCTGGATGCCCGTGGGCAGCGTGTAGCGCATGTCCCCGATCTTCTTGCGCACGGTGTACCAGACGTTGGCCACCTCACTGCCCTTGGACGAGTCCTTGATCTGGAAGATGATCTGCGACTCGCCGGGCTTGGAATAGCTGCGGATCTTGTCGGCGTAGGGCACCTCCTGCAGGGTGCGCTCGAGCTTGTCGGTGACCTGCTCGGCCACCTGCTGCGCCGTGGCGCCGGGCCAGTAGGTGCGCACCACCATGGCGCGGAAGGTGAAGGGCGGGTCTTCGTCCTGCCCCAGCTGGAAGTAGGCGGCAAAGCCCAGCAGCATCAGCACCACCATCAGGTAGCGCGTGAGCGCCGGGTGGTCGAGCGCCCATTTGGAGAGGTTGAACCCCTCTTTTGGTTGGATCTGGCTCATGGCGGGCCCTTACTTGGAAGCAGGGGCCGCAGCCACGGGCGTCGCCGCTGGCGCGGGGGGCGCTGCAGGCAGCGCCACATTGCCGGCAGCCGTCTGCGCCTTGGCCGCAGGGGCACCGCTCGACTTGGGCTGGTAGATCATGACCTTCTGCCCAGGCGAGAGCACGTGCACGCCCGTGGCCACCACCTGCATGCCGGGGGTCAGGCCTGCGGCCACCACGGCATCGTTGCCGTCGGCCGTGGCGATCTGCACCACCTGTGATTTGACGGTGCTGGTGGCCTGGTCGTACACCCACACGGCCGTGGCCTGGCCCTCCTGGCGCAGCGCGCTGGTGGGCAGCTTGATGGCCACCACGCCGGCATGGCCCAGCGCCTTGGGCTGGGCGTATACCGTGGCGCCCAGGGCCGGGGCGTCCTTGCCCTCGATGGCCACCTTGACCTGGAAGGTGCGCGTGGCCGCATCGGCACTGGCCGCCACCTCGCGCACCTTGCCCGCCAGCTCGGCACCGCCCGACCAGCCGCGCACGGCCACGTCGGAGCCCACGGCGATCTGGGCGACCTTGTCTTCGGGCACGGCAAACACCACGTCGCGCGGGCCGTCTTGCGCGATGCGCACCACCGGCGTGCCGGCAGAGACGACCTGGCCCGGCTCGGCCTCAATGCCCGTGACCACGCCCGACACGTCGGCCACCAGGCGCGTGTAGGTGGCCTGGTTGCCCTGCGACGACAGTTGCGCACGCGCCTGGTCCAGCGTGGCCTGCGCGGCCTTCAAGGTCGCGTCGCGGCGCTCCAGCTCGGCGCCGCTGATGAAGTTCTGGTCCTTCAGGGTCTGGTAACGCTTGTAGTCGGCCGCCGCCAGGTCGCGCTGCGTGGTGGCCGAGGCCAGTTGCGCACGCGCCGAATCGGCCGCCAGCTGGTAGTCGCGCGGGTCGAGCTGGGCGAGCACGTCGCCGGCCTTCACGCGCTGGCCGAGTTCGGCCTGGCGCTGCACGATCTTGCCCGCCACGCGAAAGCCCAGGCGCGATTCCACGCGGGCACGCACCTCACCGGCGTATTCCACCTGCGACTGCAATGCTCCCACGCCGACCGTCATCAGCTTGACGGAGCGCACCGGCTCCTCGGGCGGGGCGGGCCGCGAGCAGGCGGCCAGCACCAGGGCCGAGGCCGCCAGCAACAAAAACCTGGAGGGCCGGTGAATGGGCCGCGAAGCGGAGGGTGTGCGCATGGAAAATCCGGTGAATGAAAAGGGCAACACGAAGGTCGGCCAGCGCCACCCCCACGACCGCCAGGGCGTTCAGGGTTAACACTGACAAAACAAGTTACTGACTGACTGGTTAGTAATCTATGAGAACGTCTCCGCCTTGTCAAGCGACAATCCATGCCGTGAACCCCACCCCAAGCACCTCGCCCGCTGCCGCCCCATCCACCGCCCCCGCAGTGGCCCCGCCGGTCACGCATTACGAAAATTTCCCCGTCGCATCGCTGCTGTGCCCGCCGCACCTGCGCCCCGTCATCGCCGCCATCTACGCTTTCGCACGCACGGCCGACGACATCGCCGACGAGGGCGATGCCCCACCCGCCGAGCGCCTGGCCGATCTGGCCGCGTTCAACGCAGACCTCTCGGCCATCGCCGAGGGCCATGCCCCCTCGCCCCGCTGGGCCGATGTGTTCGTGCCGCTGCAGGCCGTGCTGGTCAGCCACCACCTGCCCGTGCCGCTGCTCGCCGACCTGCTCAGCGCCTTTGCCCAGGACGTGGAAAAAACCCGCGATGCCGACGGCTACGCCGACCGCACCGAGCTGGTCGATTACTGCCGCCGCTCGGCCAACCCCGTGGGCCGGCTGCTGCTGCACCTGTACGGCGTGGACGGGGAAGAGGCCCTGTCGCAGAGCGACGACATCTGCACCGCGCTGCAATTGGCCAATTTCTGGCAGGACCTGAGCGTGGACATCCCGCGCGGACGCCACTACCTGCCGCGCGAGGACTGCGCTGCCCACGGCGCCTGCCAGGCCGAGCTGCTGGAGCTGCGCAGCACGCCAGAGAACGCCCGCCTGATCCTGGACTGCGCCGCCTGGGCCCGCGCCAGCATGCTGCGCGGCGCGCCGCTGGTGCACCGCCTGCCCGGCCGCGCAGGCTGGGAGCTGCGTCTGGTGGTACAAGGCGGCCTGCGCATCCTGGACAAGGTGCAGGCCCTCAGGGGCGCCAGCCTGCACACGCGCCCCAAGCTCAATCCCTGGGACTGGTGCGTGATGCTGGGGCGGGCGCTGGTGATGTAAGCGGTCAATGCCCGGCGGGCGGCTCAGGCCACCGCCAGCCAGTCGCAGAACGCCACCGACGCCGCATCCTGCGCGGCGCGTGGCGAGAGCATCCAGTAATACTTCTTGTCGCCCGAGAGCAGCTGCGGGAAAGGCATGGCCAGCAACCCGCTGGCCAGCGCCTCGCCCAGGAAACGCGGGTTGCCCAGCGCCACGCCCAGGCCCTGGATGGCGGCCTGCACGCTCAGGTGGGCATGGTCGAACACCAAGTCGCCGGCGGGCTGGATGTCCTGCGTGCCCGCCTCCTGCAGCCACTGCTGCCACACCAGCGGGGTCGAGCGGCTGTGCAGCAGCGTGTGCCGCGCCAGATCGCGTGGCGCCTGGATGGCCTTGGCGCCCGCCAGCAGCGCGGGGCTGCACACGGGGGTGAGCACATCGGGAAGAAACGCACCCGCACGGATGCCGCGCCAGGGTGTGCGCTGCTGCAGCAGCGCCAGTTCGCCATCGGCAAAGCAGCGGATCGAGACGTCATAGTCCGCCGGCTCGAAGTCCAGATGCCCCACCGTCGTGACGAGCTGCACATCCAGCCCCGGCATCTGCGCGCAGAACGCCGCCAGGCGCGGGATCAGCCACTGCGTGGCGAAGGTGGAGGTGGCATTCACCGCCAGCGTGTTGCGTCGCGTGGGCCGCTTGATGCCGGCGGTGGACCGGGCCATCAGGTCCAGCGCGCTGGTCAGCCCCGGCAGGTAGGCAGCGCCCGGCGGCGTGAGCGCCAGGCCCCGCCCCTCGCGCTGCACCAGGGCCACGCCCAGCCATTCCTCCAGCGCCTTGATTTGGTGGCTGACGGCGCTTTGCGTCACCGACAGTTCGTGCGCGGCCTGCGTCACGCTGAGCAGCCGGCCTGCCGCCTCGAAGGCGCGCAGCATGTTCAGCGGCGGCAGGCGGCGGGGCGAGCCCGGGACGGCGTGACCATTTTTGGCATGAGCTGGTTTCATGAGTTTGCGAATTATTGTCGATAGTCTTCCGTAGCGCCACTGCGTAGCATCGGCCCCATGCAAGGACACAACTGGTTAGATTTGCTCATCATGTGCCGGGCCTGCGACATGCCTGCGCAACGGCCCGCCCGGCCACCACCGGTGCAAAGCCCTCCCGCCAGCCCAGGGCATGGTCGCAGCGTCATCGCCCCGCCATCCAACGGCGCCACACTGGCTATCCCCCTGCCCACCATGACGGCTTCCAGCGCAAGCACAACCGCACCGATCTCTGCCACGGCCCCGGCACGCCCTTTGGCCGCCAGCCGGGCAGCGGCGCACGCCACGCGCGTGGCCTTCTTCATCAGCGGCTTTGCCATGGCGGCCTGGGCGCCGCTGGTGCCCTTCACCAAGGCACAGCTGTCCCTCCACGAGGCCACACTCGGCCTGCTGTTGCTGTGCATGGGCGCAGGCTCCATCGTCTCCATGCCGCTGGCCGGTGCGCTCAGCGCGCGCTGGGGCTGCCGGCGGGTGCTGGTGGCGTCCGCGCTGCTGGTCTGCGCCAGCCTGCCGCTGCTGGCCCTGGCGCCCACGGCGCCCTGGCTGGGCGTGGCGCTGTTCCTGTTCGGCGCGGGCATCGGCGGGCTGGGCTGCGCGGGCAACATCCAGGCCATCCTCGTCGAGCGGGCCAGTGGCCGGCCCATGATGTCGGGCTTTCACGGGCTGTTCAGCCTGGGCGGTGTGGCAGGGGCCGGCGGCATGATCGTGCTGCTGGGTGTGCTGGGTACCTCGCTGGGTCAGGCCACCGCCGCCGTGGCGGCCGTGGTGCTGGCACTGCTGGCGCTGGCGGCACCACATTTCCTGGCCGGCGGCGGCGCGCAGAGCGGCCCGGCCTTCGCCCGCCCCACGGGCGTGGTCTTGTTCATCGGCACGCTGTGCTTCATCCTCTTCCTGGCCGAGGGCGCCATGCTGGACTGGAGCGCCGTGTTCCTCACCCAGGTGCAGGGCATGCCCGCCGAGCGCGCGGGCCTGGGCTATGCCGCCTTCGCCACGGCCATGACGGTGGGCCGCCTCACCGGGGACCGCTGGGTCCGCCGCATAGGCCCGCAGCGCACGGTGCTCACAGGCGCCCTGCTGGCCGCTGCCGGCCTGGGGCTGGCCACGCTGGCGCCCACCTGGCCTCTGGCCCTGCCCGGTTTTGCGCTGGTGGGCCTGGGCTGCTCGAACATCGTGCCGGTGCTGTTTTCACTCGCTGGCAGGCAGCACGCCATGCCGGAGAGCCTGGCGGTTCCCGCGATTGCCACCATGGGTTATGCCGGCGTGCTCATGGGCCCGGCGCTGATCGGCTTCGTGGCGCACGGCACCAGCCTGGTGGCCGCCTTGCTGCTGCTGGCGGGTCTGCTGGGGGCCGTGGCCGCCAGCGCCCGCCGTCTGGGCACGCTGGACTGACGGAACGAACACAACGCGACCCGAATCACAACACCATGGCCATCGATTGCAGCACCGCCCCGCCCGCCGCCAGCCTGACCGCGACAGCACCGCGCGTGGTGGCCCGGTTGCGTGTGGGCGTGCGCCACGCGCCCACCTCGCTGTGCGTGCGCATCACCTGCCTGAACACCGCTGCAACACCCTCGCCCGCACAGGATCTGGAGCACAGCCTGGCCCAGGTGCTGGCCGCCGCCGACCGCCTGCTGCGCGAGGCCGGCAGCCACAGGCACCGCACCCTCTCGTGCGAGCTGTTCGTGCGCGAACCCGCCCGCATAGCGGACGCCAGGCGCATGGTGTGCAGCTGGATGGCCGGCGGCCTGGCCCGCCAGCAGGTGTCACCACCGGCGGTGCACGCCCATTCGCTGGCACGGCCACAGCCCCCTGCGGCCGGCGCGGCAGGCCAGGCGGCTGCGGCACCCCTGGTTGAAATTGCACTGGTGCTGGCGCACAGGGCAGACAGCAGCGCTGTGTAAGAAACATTCATGGGCGGCAAGCCAGGCCAGCGACGCCTTGTCAAGACGCACCGTGATGGCCTGAGACTGTTGTGGAGGATCAACAAGTTGCTATCCAAGGCATAGCAATCGACGGCAGCCACAGGCCTTGCCCCCGTGCCCGGTCTAACCGCTCAGGGATAACGCGTGTGCTGCCACGGTGCCGTGCGGTTAGCCTCGCCCCCACTCCAGCGCCAAGAGTGCTGGCTGTGCGAAGACGCATGTTGTCTTGTTCATGATCGACCGGCCAGCGATGGCGCCACCCGCGCCATCGCTGTCTTCTCTGTGTATGGGCCGGCGGCATGCGGCCGTCGCTGTTGTTCACGGAACCCACCGGTATCCCATTGAAGGCACAGCACCCCATGTCCGTCAGCGTTTTCGACCTCTTCAAGATCGGCATCGGCCCCTCCAGCTCGCACACCGTGGGGCCCATGATCGCGGCGCGGCAGTTTGCCTGCCACCTGCAGGCCACGGTGGGCCTGGCGGCGGTGCACAGCGTGGTGGTGGAGCTGTTCGGCTCGCTCTCGGCCACGGGCGTAGGCCACGGCACCGACACCGCCGTGCTGCTGGGCCTGGCCGGGCACGAGCCCGACCGCATCGACCCCGACCAGATAGCACCCACCATTGCCCAGATCCGCGCCAGCCGCAGCCTGGCCCTGCTGGGCGAGCACGCCGTGCCCTTCGTCGAAAAGGAGCACCTGCTGTTTCGCCGCCGCAGCCTGCCCTTGCACCCCAATGGCATGGCCTTCCACGCGCTGGATGCCAACGGCGTGAAGATCGCCGAGCGCGAGTACTACTCGGTGGGCGGCGGCTTCGTGACGGATGCGGCGGGCGAGCGCGTGCTGAACTCGGCAGCGGCATCGGGGCCCGGCGCCGCCGGGCACGGCAACGGCCTGCCCTACCCCTTCAGCACCGGGGCCGACTTGCTGGCCCAGTGCCAGGCCACCGGCATGGCGGTGGGTCAGATCATGGTAGCCAACGAACTGCACTGGCGCAGCGCCGCCGAGTTGCGCCGCCAGTTGCTGGCCATCTGGCACACCATGGCCCGTGCCGTGCAGCGCGGCTGTGCGGCCACCGGCACCCTGCCCGGCCCCATGCACGTGCGCCGCCGCGCGGCCGAGCTGCACAAGAGCCTGAACACCCAGTCCGAAGCCGCCCGGCGCGACCCCTTGTCGATGATGGACTGGGTGAACCTCTACGCCATGGCCGTCAACGAGGAAAACGCCGCCGGTGGCCGCGTGGTGACCGCGCCCACCAACGGCGCGGCCGGCGTGATCCCGGCCGTGCTGCAGTACTACGTGAACTTTCTGCCCGGCGCGGATGAGGACGGCATCGCCACCTTCCTCCTCACCGCCGGTGCCATCGGCATCATCTACAAGAAGAACGCGTCGCTGTCGGGCGCCGAGGTGGGCTGCCAGGGCGAGGTGGGCGTGGCCTGCTCCATGGCCGCCGGCGCCCTGGCCGCCGTGATGGGCGGCAGCCCCGAGCAGGTGGAAAACGCCGCCGAGATCGGCATGGAGCACAACCTCGGAATGACCTGCGACCCCGTGGGCGGGCTGGTGCAGATACCCTGCATCGAGCGCAACGCCATGGGCGCCATCAAGGCCATCAACGCCGCGCGCATGGCCTTGCGCGGCGACGGCCAGCACGTGGTCTCGCTCGACAAGGTGATCAAGACCATGATGCAGACCGGCGCGGACATGAAGGTCAAGTACAAGGAGACCTCGCGCGGCGGGCTGGCGGTGAACGTCGTCGAGTGCTGAAGCCCGGTAGCCGCCCCCTACTCCGGTAGGGTTCTCAGGGATCGGACGGGCCCACAGAATCGGGCTTTTTGCCATGACCTCACTGTTCCCTGCCACTTCACCCACCGCCTTTGCAACCTGCCTCTCGCTGATCGCCATCACCGCCGCACTGGCCGGCTGCGGAGGCGGGAGCGATGACGCCCCGCAGCTGGACGTGGCCCTGCTCGCGGGCGACTGGCAGCACCAGGGTTGCCATGTGGTCAGCAGCAACCTGAGCCAGCGCAGCGTTATGCGCATGGTGCGCCAGGAGACCACGCTGTTCACCCAAACCTATGGTGCATTGACCTACACCAACGGCGACTGCACGGGCAGCGGCACGGTGGGGGACTTCTCGCCGGACACTGCCAACCAGCTTGCGGCACGCCGCACGGCGTCCACCGGCTCCCTGGCCATCTTCTGGGGGTACTGGACCCGTGATCCGGCCGACAGCCCTCCCTACGGCCGGTGGGTGCTCACGGGCGATTTCATGTGCCCTGCGTTCTACGGCACCTTGACCATTTTCCCCTCGCCGCCGCCCCCGGAGCCGCACACCTACTACGACCTGGAAATCGCCACACGCCAGACCGACGAGATGCTGCAGCGCAGGGCCTGCTTCACGCGCATGCCCGCGTGAAGGCGTCTTTCGTGCGCCACCAATGCACCGGGTCCAGATGAGCCCATACCCGTGCAGTGGGGAGGGCAAGGGAGCCCAACCCTTCCCGCCGAGCCCCCGGGCAGATGTGGCGGGCCCCTACTCCAGCCGGATCCCCCGGGCCGTGATGATGCCGCCCATGATCGCGGCCTCGTCCTTCACGCGGCTGACCAGGCCGTCCGGTGCCGTGCCCACGGCCTGCCAGCCCTGGTTGAGCAGCTTCTCGCGGGTTTCAGCGCTGCGCATGATGCGGGGGACCTCGGTATTCAGCCGGTCCTGCGCCGCCCTGGAGAGCCTGGACGGGCCCACCAGGGCGGTCCACACTTCCAGGTGGAAGTCGCGCACGCCCGCATCGGCCAGCGAAGGCACTTCGGGCGCCACGGTGCTGCGCCCACCCGCAAGACCGATGGCCCGGAGCTTGCCGGCCCGCACCTGCGGCATGGCGATGCCCGGGGGCACCAGCGCCATCTGGATCTCGCCCCCCAGCAAGCCGGTGATCACCTCGGGGTTGCCCTTGAACGGTACGTGCATGGGTGCCAGACCCTTGGACCTGGTCTTGAGCACCTCCATGCCCAAGTGCCCCACCGAGCCGTTGCCGACCGATCCGTAGTTCCACCGGTCCCCATTGCGTGCCGCTGCGGCGAAGAAGGCAGCCCCATCGGGCTCCTTCGCGGGCGCCACCAGCACCAGGGGTGCCGTGGCCAGCAGGGAGAGATAGCTGAAATCCTTCGCGGGGTCATAGGGGAGTTTCGGGTACAGCATCCTGGCCGAGGTCAGATTGCCATTGATGACGATGCCCAGCGTGTGGTCGTCCGTGGCCTTGGCCACCTGGTCCGCAGCGATGTTGCCCGACGCCCCGGCCTTGTTTTCGACGATGACGGCCTGCCCCAGCACCCTGGACAGCGGCTCGGCCAGGCTGCGCGCCACGATGTCCGGGCTCGACCCGCCCGGGAATCCGACGAGGATGCGCACCGTCTTTGTGGGCCAGGCAGAAGTCGCCTGGGCCTGCGCCAGAGGAGGTACAAGAGCGTTGCATGCAGCGGCCAGTGCCGCCATGTTCAGGCTGCGTCTTTTCATGGATTGTCTCCAGGGGGTTCTTGTTGGAATAGGGAGGGATGTCAGGCCGCGTCGCGGCCCAGGTAGGCGCCGTCGGCTTCCAGCCGCTGCTGCAGGGTCTTGACCGGCAGGTCGCGCGGACGGACGCCACCCCGGACTGCCAGCGCGGCGGCAGTACCCGCCGCCTGGCCCATCACGAAGCAAGCCCCCGATACGCGCGCAGCTGATTGGCCCATGTGGGTCATCGATGCACACCGGCCCGCGACCAGCAGGTTGTCGACCTGCAGCGGCAGCAGCATGCGGTAGGGCAGATGGTTGAAGCCGCGGCTGTTCGGGATGTCCTGCCACTTGAAGGCAATGTTGCCGGCGACGTGCTCCTCGATCATCCAGCCGTTGACGCCGATGCTGTCGTCAAAGCTCGCGCACTGCAGCACGTCTTCCTCGGTCAACTGGTACTCGCCCAGCACGCGGCGGGTTTCGCGCACGCCGACCTGCGGTGCGATCTCCAGCAGGTAGGCGTTCTGAAAGCCCGGCGCGCACTCGCGCAGGAACTGGAAGAAGTCGACGATCTGGCGCCGTCCCTGCACCTCCGCATCGCTGAGCTGCGCGGCATTCGTGCCGTCCACCGGGCTGCCATCGGCATTGGCCAGTTGGGTCACGTTGGCACGCCACTCCGCAGGGTTCTTCTGCGGGCGGATGATGGGCGTCTTGCGCGGGAACCTGCGCCCGCGCTTTTCGGCCTCGTCCATCAGTTGGCCGAAGTGGTTGTAGGCATCGCCCGCCTGCGCCGCATCCACGCCGTTGACCCGGAACATGGTCGAGGGGTACATCATGCCGTGCCCGTCGGTGCCTTTCTCGAAGGGCGCGTCGGCAAACGCCGCCAGGTCCCCATCGCCCGTGCAGTCGATGAAAACCCGGGCCAGCACGGCGTAGCGCCCGGACTTGGTTTCGATCAGTGCCGCACGGATCTCCTGCGGCCCGTTCATCAGCACCCCGACCAGGGTGGCGTGGAACAGCAGCTGCGCGCCGCTGGCGAGCACCAGATCGTCCGCAGCCACCTTGAACGCGGCGTTGTCATAGGCCTGGGCCGCGATCTTGTTGCCAAAGAGCACATGCGGCTCGTTGAGGCCTCCGAGGGCGCCGATGCGTGCCAGCAGGTCATCGGCAACGCCATGCACCACCCGCTCGATGGTGCCGTGCACATTGGCATGCAGGCCGCAGAAGTTCGTCACGCCTGCGGCCGTGCCCATGCCCCCCAGGAAGCCGTAGCTTTCGACCAGCAACGTGGACTGGCCGGTCCGCGCCGCAGCGGTGGCCGCTGCAATGCCCGCAGGCCCCCCTCCGAGCACAACGACATCGTATGCACCCCAGACGGGCGTGTTGCGGCTGGGTTCGGTCAGGGTGGCGGGCTGGGCGTCTTGCATGGGTCTGTCTTTCGTGGATTGCAGGGTTGCCCGAATGCTAGGTTGCAGGCACTATTGCGCCAATACCATGGCGTCAATACCTCCAAACGCAAATCCAAATAATGGACCTGAAACTGCTGACCGTTTTTGACGAGGTCTACAAGACACGCAGCGTGTCGCGTGCGGGGGAGAACCTGGGCATTGCGCAGTCCTCCATCAGCATCGCGCTGGCGCGGCTGCGGCGGCATTTTGGCGACCCGCTGTTCGTGCGCACGTCGGAGGGCATGCTGCCGACGCCCCACGCCACCTCGCTGGTGGAGCCGGTTCGCCAGGCACTGGAGCTGCTGCGCGGGATCACCCGGCAGCGGGCCGTCTTCGATCCGTCCAGGGCGCAGCGCACCTTTCGCATCTGCATGACCGACATCACCCACCTGGCACTGCTCCCGTCACTCATCAACCGCCTGGGAGACATCGCCCCCGGGATCAACGTGCAGATCACGCACATCTCGGGGCAGACGCCCAAGATGCTCGAGTCCGGCGAGGCCGACCTGGCGGTGGGTTTCATGCCACAACTGGAAGCCGGCTTCTACCAGCAGAAGCTTTTCGACCAGGACTTTGCCTGCGTGGTGCGCAGCCAGCACCCACGCATCCGCTCGCGCCTGTCGCCGGCGATGTTCAAGCGCGAGAGGCACGTGGTGGTCACCGGGGCGGGCACGGGCCAGAGCCTGGTGGAGGAAGAGCTCGAACGGCTCGGCATAGAACGCAACGTGGCCTTGCAACTGCCCAACTACCTGGGCATCGGCGCGTTGGTCGCCAACACGGACCTGGTGGTGACCGTGCCCCAGCGCCTGGCGGAAACCCTGGTGCGCATCGCCAACGTCAAGGCCCTGGCACCGCCGTTCGCGCTGCCGGTCTTTGCCATCAAGCAGCACTGGCACGACCGCTACCAGCAGGACCCGGCCAACCGGTGGCTGCGGTCCGTAATTTCCGATCTGTTTCTGGAGTAGCGGTGGGAAGCCGTGGTACCGGGAGACGATGGCACCCACCCAGTCCGGCCCCAGGCACACGTGCCAGGACAGGCCGGATAATCAACCAACCAAGGAAGCCCCATGTCCAACAGCCAGTTCGCTTTCATCCAACGCCAGTCCGTTCCCGACCGCGCCACGCTGCAGGCCTCGCTGGACCGGCTCGGGTTCGACCTGCAACTGCACCCGGACTTCACGCGCTTCGATGACTCGGGCTTTCTACCCTTCACGCTCAATGGCACAGAAGGCCCGGGGTTCGAGATCCACTACAGCGAGGCGCAGGATGTGGTGGGGGACGACGAGGACTTCGCCGCCATTGCCGGTGGCCGCGACTACTGCATCACCATGACCTGGGGTGGCCGCATGAAGGACCTGGCCTGCGTGATGATGGTCAGCTGCGCACTGGCCCAGGACTTCGGCGCGGCGGTGTCGTACGAGGGGGAGGAACCCTCGCCACTGGAGGAGATGCTGCACACCGTGCAGGTGGCGCTCAAAGAGGCGGCGAAAGAGAAATAAGCGAACAAGCAGGCAGGCTGCCGCCCTCACTACGCGAACGGCCTCTTGGGCACCTGCCGGGCCAGCTCCGCAAAATGGCCCACGCTGCCCCAGGCGGTGCGCGAGCCCACCACATACAGCCGCGATTTCGCGCGCGAGGCCATGACGTTGAGGATATTGGGCACACCGCCAGCCCACTGCCGGGCGCCCTTTTCGCCCGCCATGGGGGCGCCCAGCACCGCGATCACGGCCTCGGCTTCCTTGCCCTGGAAGGTGTGGATGGTGCCCACGCGCTCGTCGAGCCATTTGCGCGCATCGACCCCGAAGAGTTCGAACAGCTGGGGCTCGGCGCGCAGCAGCAGGCGCATTTCCTGCGCCACCACGCGGAAGGGG
Organism: Acidovorax sp. LjRoot66; assembly: GCF_964253305.1. Taxonomy (NCBI): domain Bacteria; kingdom Pseudomonadati; phylum Pseudomonadota; class Betaproteobacteria; order Burkholderiales; family Comamonadaceae; genus Acidovorax; species Acidovorax sp. LjRoot66. The sequence continues at coordinate 2,451,316 of NZ_CAXUQU020000001.1, read as the reverse complement.
CAGATCACGTAGATGTCGGGGTGCTGCACGCCGGCGCGGGCCAGCTTGCGCAGCATGCGCATGACCACCTGGCCTTCTTCGGCGCTCCACTTGGGGGCGCTGGCGGTGGAGCTGGTGTCGGGGTCGAACCACGCGGAGGGGCCCAGCACGTCAGCGACATCGCCCACGCTGTCAGGCCCCATGGCCGGCACCATGCGGTTGTCGTAGGCAATCGCGTTGGACACGCCGAACATGGGCTCCTGGAAGCGGCGGCGCACCAGCAGCGGCAGGCCCACCACGCGGGTGCCGTCGGGCGTGCTGAAGCGCGCCTGGATGGCGCTGGCGCTGTCGGCAAGGGTCTGCACGGATGCCTGGGGGGCGCACCACAGGCTGCGGTCCACGCGCTGCTGCAGGGCGATCTGGTTCACCAGGTTCTCGGGGATGGTGACCACGGGCGGTATCTGCAGCGTATCGCCCACGATGACGGCGCGCCGGGCGCGCATGAGCGCACCCACCGCCGCCTGGGGCGTGGCCTGCCCGGCTTCATCCACCAACAGCCAGCCGAACGATGCGGGAGCCAGGTCGCCCAGCATGCGGTGCACGGACGCGAAGGTGGTGGCCACCACGGGCACCACCAGGAACAGGCTGGACCACAGGTCGGGCAGCAACTGGCGCCGCGCCGCGTCCTGGAAGGTGCCGGACTGCAGGGCGGCCATCAGCACGCCCAGGTTGTGCTCCATCTTGTGGGCGGCCACGGTGACGAAGGCCTTGTGCACCTCCAGCGCGGCGATGAACAGTTTCTCGCGCTCCTTGTGGATCTGGTCGTTGAGCCAGGGCATGGCCAGGTTCCAGGCCTCATGGCCGCGGTCGAAGAAGGATTCGTCGACGAAACGGTCACCGATGCGGGCGTACGCCTCCTTGAGCATGGCACCCAGATTCTCTTCCTCGCGCTGCGCGGTTTCGAGCTGGGCGTTGACCATGCCCAGCTCTTCGGCAAACCCCTTTTGCCGCTGCGCTGCCGTTTCCAGCGTGGCCTGCACCTGGGCTTCGGCGCGCACGGCCTCGCGGTGGACGCCTTCGCGCGCAGACGCTTCGGACATCCAGCGCCGAAACGCCTCCGAGACGAACACCCGCGCCGAGACACCGGGGCGGGCCGCCTGCAGGGCCTGCAGCTCGCGCTCGGCCGCCACGACGGCGGCGCGGGCCTTGCTGGAGCCTTCGATGGCCAGGGCGTAAGCGGCTGCCGCCGTGCTCAGCGACTGGGCGGTGGCCTTGTGCCTGACGTGCAGCTGGCTGATGTCATCGTGCAGTCGGGTCAGCCGGGGGGCCAGTGTCCGCGCTTCTTCCAGCCGGGCAAGAATGGCCTCGACCGAATGCTTGAGTTCGATGAACGACTTGCGCGCCCGCTTCCACTGCTGCTGTGCTGCATCGCCGCTGAGCGGCCGCTCGGCCGCGACGATGCGGGGCGCCACCATGCGGGGCGCCTGGCCCTCTGCGGCGGGCTCCGGCCGCGACACGTCCAGCCCGCGCGCCGCCTTGAGGTAGGTGGCAAAGCCGAAGTCCTCGTGCAGCCAGAACCGCTGGCGGAAATCCCGGCGGTTGCGGCTGTTGCCGAGCGCGGCGGCCATCAGTCCCCACGGCTGGTCGGCGGGGTCGGCTGGGAAGTTCTTTTCCTCGCCATACAGCAAGGCCCTGGCGGTGGAGGAAAAGTACCGGGGGCCGGGCTCGATGCTGCGGCCGGCGGGCAGCTCACGGCTGACGTTTTCCACCGCCTTGTTGTTGCTCGATGCGACGAGCACCTCGAAGCCCTTGATCCGCGGGTCCAGCCCATGCAGGTGGAGAAACTCCCCATCGCCCACCTGGAACCGCTGGCCGGTCGGGATGAAGGCCTTGTTCGGATCGTCGAACTCCACCAGGCGGGCCGCACGGCTCTCCACGCAATGGGCCACCAGGTCGCGCAGCAGGGTCATCTTGCCGGTGCCCGGGGGGCCGTTCACCGCCAGGATGCCCTGCCTGTCACCGGCAAATTCGCTGCGCGCAGCGTTCACGGCGGCCTGCTGCAGCGTCACCACCGGGTGGCTGCCCCGGCTGGGCCAGCGCGCTGGCGGAAAGCGCGCGGGGGCAATCAGCGCGGCAATGCCTGTGGTGTCCTTGAGCAAATCGACTGCCGGCGCGGGCTTCAGCACGGACAGGTAGCGCAGCAGGGTTTCGGGCGCGGTCCCGGCATCCACCATGGCGCGCGCCGTGGCCAGATCGTCGAGGTAGAACGAGTTGATGGGCGGCAAATCCGGCGCGCCCTCCAGCTTGGGGTGGCGGTACAGCCGCGCCACGAAGCTCGGTGGCAGCACATGGTCGGCGCGCAGGCCCAGGGTGCTGCACAGCCAGGCATGGATGTCGTGGATCGCCCTCAGGTCCAGCGGCAGGGGCCGCCCCCCGCCATCCACCCGCACGAGGCGCTGGTGCAGTTGCTCGCGCAGCAGCCGTTCGGCATCGGGCCAGCGTGCGAGCGTGCCGGCCTTGCCGCGCAGCACCGCAGGCACGCCCCACGCAAAGCTGGAGATGGAAACGGTGTCGGGGCCAGCGGGCAGGCCGTCCTGGTCCACGATGGCCATGGCGATCGGCGCCCGGTGCCTTTGAAAGGTGCGCGTCTCCTCGTCCTTGCCGAACGAGGCCAGCAGGTCGGTCATGCACATTTCCATGCTGACCTCGCCCAGCACCACCAGGTAGAACAGCCTGAACGGCGGCTTGTAGGACTGCTCGCCCCGCTGCCACGGCAAGGGTTCGCCATCGACCTTGGCGATGGCCGCACGGTCGCCGCCGACGAGCGTTGCCGGGTCGGTGTAGGCCAGTGGGGCCAGCACCTCCAGCGACAGCCAGGACGACAGGATGGCGTGGGCCGAGTCTTGCACGGCGTGCGCTGGGGCGGCGGGCGCCAACTCCAGTACAGCCAGGGCGGCCCCGGCCTCGGCATCGCCGGACCGCGCCGCGCCAGGGGTGGCTGCGGCCGCCGGGGTATCGGCGGCCCCCCCCGCCGGCCGGACCGATGCGCCAGGCAAGGAAAGGGAGAACGGTGCCCGGTCCACAGCGCCTGCCTGTCCGTCAGTCAGCGGGGCGCTGCCAGGCAGCGCAGCAGGGGCCGGCTGGCGAAAGGCAGCGCCTGCGCGGCGATGGGGCTTTTTGGCGGGAATGGCATTGGCAACCTCTTTCGTACCCTGTGTGGCTTCGTGCGGCGCTGGCAGATCGGCGAGGCCCTCCCCGGCGTCGGGGTGGTTGGCGTGGGGGGAGGACATGGCTATCAAAAAATGCGCGCAGCCAAGCATGTTACATGCGGTAGCCCGGCGCTCCCAGTGCTTTGCCGATGCAGTGGCTGGTTCAGGTGCCAGGCCGCCACAAAAACCCGGCGCGCAGAGGCATCCCGGCTAGAACCGACAAGCCCAGGGTGGCCCCCCTGAGCAGCAGGGGTTGCACCCGGCAAGACCGGTGGTCCGCAGCCAGGCGTTCTGCCGATGAACTACCCCGGAACGACCAATGCGTCGTGTCCGCTCACTGGTATCACAGCAATCAAGCGCAGCCAGCCCGCCATGTGGCGCAATGCCGACGCCTGGGCAGCGAGAAAGTGGCAAACCTGCCTGAGCCCCATCACAATCCGCGCACTGCTGGGCTAGCCCATGCAATGCCCACAAGGCATGTTTTGGGGTGCGCGTCTTCGGGCGCCTTTTTTCATCGGGCATCCACCCGACTCCTTTTCTTCTCTTCCTTCCATGAAATCTGTTTCGATGCTGCGCCACGGGGCGCTGATGGCGGCCCTGTTGCTGACCAATGCAACCGCCTGGGCCGAAGACACGCTGGCGCGCATTGCCAGCGCGGGCGAGCTGCGCCTGGGTCACCGCGAAAAGTCGCTGCCCTTCTCGTACAAGGACGCCGCGAGCGGCAAGGTGCAGGGCTACACCGTGGACATCTGCCTGCAGATCTATGAGGAGATCAAGAAGGAGTTGAAGCGCCCGGACCTGAAGCTCAAGTACCTGCTGGTGGACGGCAAGAACCGCATCAGCGACGTTAAGGACAACGTGGTGGACCTGGAGTGCGGCGGCACGGCCAATACGGCGGCGCGGCAAAAGGAGATCGCCTTCAGCCACCACATCTTCGTGGCGTCCTCGGCCTTCCTGGTGCGCAAGAATTCGGGCATCAAGACGCTGGACGACCTGCAGAACAAGAAGATCGCCGTGCAGGGCAAGACCACCAACGAGAACCTGCTCAAGGCCAACGAGCGTACCTTCAACCGCAAGTTCAACTATGTGTCGGTGGACAGCACGCTCGACGCCGTGAACGCGCTGGCCAAGGGCGAGGCCGACGCGGCCTTTGCCGACGACGCGGGCATCTGGATCCCGCTGACGCGCCTGGGCAAGTCCATGGACGACTACCTGTTTCTGGAAAAGCGCCTCTCGGTGGAGCCCTACAGCATTGGCCTGCGGCGTGAGGACCCCAAGTTCAAGGAGCTGGTGGACCGCGTCACGCGCCGCATGATCCAGGGCGGCGACATGCTGACGCTGTACAAGCGCTGGTTCAGCTCGGACCAGGGTACGCTGCCGATGAGCATCTTCATGAAGGAAGCACTGCGCAGACCCAGCGATATTGGCGTCGAACAGATCGCTTTCTGATTCAATCAAAATGACGGGGGGATTGATCCGCGTCAAGCCCACGCTCACTTCCTGACATCTGGCCAAATTCAGGCGGGCGATGGACCCTGGTCGTTTTATAGTCGTTAGTAATAATTTGTAGCTATTACATGACGACGACAGATCCCCTTTTGACCACCGATGTGGACACGGGCGACAGCCCCCACTACCTGCGCGCGCTGACCGAGATGGCCGACGAGCGCACGGTGGTGGCGGGTGCGGCCATCTACACCAACAACGGGATCAAGCTGGTGGAAAAGGGCGCGCGCATCGACAGCCGCCTGTACGACCGCCTGGTGCAGCACAAGCTGCGCGAGCCCATCGACAAGCACCTGACCATCGACAACCCCGTGACGGTGGAGGCCCTGATTGCCACCGGCCAGGAGCTGGCGGCGCAGGATGTCCTGGTCAATCTGCTGGCCGAGGCCATCGGCTCCGCCGTGCGCCTGCTGGCACCGCTGCGCACCCTGCAGTTGCCCGGGCCCGTTGCCTGCAAGCTCACGGTGATGCGCGACAAGCGGCCCGAGCTGTACCAGCACGGTTTGCGCATGATGATGGTGGCGGTGTTCCTGGGCCTCAAAACCGGCATGCCCGAGCGCGATTGCGCCACGCTCGCGGCTGCCGCCCTGCTGCACGACCTGGGCGTGCTGCACATGGACCCGGCCTGGAACGACCCCGATTTCAAGGCGGTGGGCGTGCAGCGCAAGCACCTGGTGGCGCACCCGATCACCGGCATGCTCATGGTGCGCGACACCAACGCCTACCCCAAGGCGGCCGAGACGGCCGTGCTGGAGCACCACGAGCGCATGGACGGCAGCGGCTACCCGCGCGGCCTGGCGGGGGCCGACATCTCGCCCATGGGCCGCATCCTGCTGCTGGCCGAGGTGGTGGCCGGCTTCTACGAAAAATACGAGGACATGCCGGCGCAGCGCCTCTCGCTGGTGCTGCGGCTCAACCACCGCAAGTTCCCGGCCGCCCTAGTGGTGCACATATTGCCGCTGCTGCAGGAGGAGGTGGCCCGCGAGTCGGCCCTGATGCCACTGGGCGACGATGCGCCCCGCCAGGCCGAGCTGCTCGCAGATGCCTTCATCAAATGGGACGAGCTCAAGACCGCCCTGCCCCCGCCCGTGCTGAAGGCCATGGCCCCCAGCAGCGCGTTCGCGTTTGCCGACGCACGGCTGATGGCACTGCAGAAGGCCTTGGTGGAGGCAGGCTCGCACCCCCAGCACCAGGCGGACCTGATGGTCCAGTTGCAGGGCGACGCGATAGGCCTGGCCGAGGTCGCCCTGGTGGGCCGCGAAGCGCTGTTCCAGCTGCAGAGCGTGCTCAATGCCTGCCACCGCCGCTGGCCCGAACTGGACAAGCGCGCCACGCCCGGCGATGCGGCCGTGGCCAACTGGTGTGATTGGGCGGTGGAGCGGCTGTAACCCCTGGCGGCCAACGCATCTCCGTCAAAAAACATAGTTGCCCGTCCTTTGTGACAGGCGGGCTACCGCCACTACAACAACCCCCTCTGTGCCGGCACCCCGCCACGGCATGGGACAATCGGCCCCCATGACACCGCAGCAGTACGTACAACAAAAAGCCGTCGCTTCAGGAAGCAGCTTCTACTACGCCTTCCTGTTCCTGCCGGCGCCCCGGCGCGCGGCCATCACGGCGTTCTATGCGTTCTGCCGTGAAGTGGACGACGTGGTGGACGAAGTGAGCGACCCTGGCGTGGCCCGCACCAAGCTGGCCTGGTGGCAGGCCGAGGTGGCCAAGGCCTACGCCGGCCAGCCCACCCACCCCGTGATGCAGGCACTGATGCCGCTGGTGGCGGACTACGGCATCGAGCAGCGCCACCTGCAGGCCGTGATCGATGGCTGCCAGATGGACCTGGAGCAGACCCGCTACCTGGACTTTGCCGGCCTCACCCAGTACTGCCACCTGGTGGCGGGCATCGTGGGCGAGGTCACGGCACGCATCTTCGGCCAGACGGACGAGCGCACCACCCAGTACGCCCACACCCTGGGCCGCGCCTTCCAGCTGACCAACATCATCCGCGACGTGGGCGAGGACGCGATGATGGGGCGCATCTACCTGCCCGTGTCGGAGCTGCAGCAGTTCGACGTGAAGGCGCACGAGATCTTGAAGCGCCAGTATTCCGACCGCTTCACGGCGCTGATGAAGTTCCAGGCCGAGCGCGCGCACCGCACCTACGACGAAGCCCTCGCCCTGCTGCCCGACGCCGACCGCCGCGCACAGAAGCCAGGGCTGATGATGGCCAGCATCTACCGCACGCTGCTGCGCGAGATCGAGCGCGACAACTTCCAGGTGCTGCACCAGCGCATCCGCCTCACACCACTGCGCAAGTTCTGGCTGGCGTGGAAGGTGCAGGCGCTGGGGCGCATGTAGTCCATCGCCACGGGAAACCCGCCATGAACCGGTCTGCGCCTCCCTCGTTCAGCACGCGCCTGGTCGCTGCCGCCTTGCTGGCACTCGCCATGGGCGCCACCGCCCTGCCCCAGCCCGCACACGCCTTCTGGGGCCTGCTGGGCAAGGCCGCCAGCGGTGCCGGCAAGGCGGCTGGCGGTACGGCAGGCAAGGCCGCCGGGGCAGCAGGTGCAGCCGGGGCCGCTGGCGAGGCTGCCGGTACGGCCGGCAAGGCGGCGGCTGCCGGTGCAGGCGCCGCCACGCTGGCCGACGATGCCGCACGGGCGGGAGGCAAGGCAGCAGGCAATGCCGACGCTGCAGGTGGCGCTGCCCATGGGTTCAGCGCCGTCAATGCGGCGCTGCCGCCCGAAGTGGCCATGTACCTGGCCAAGCCCGCCGCCAGCCTGACGGGGACCGACACGGCGGCCATGATGAACCTGTACCAGCGCATGGTGGCGCAGGCGGGCAAGACCGGCGATTTCAGCGTGATCGAGCGCATGCCCCAGGTGCATGGCGCCAGGACACTGCCGCAGTCTGCCAACCCCGTGCCGGTCAAGGCCGGTGCCACGGCGCAACAGCCATCGCCGGTGGCTGCCGCGCCCTCGCCATCGGCGGCCGCCGAGATGAGCCTGGCCGGGCTGCGCCTGCTCGCGCATGCCGGATCGGCCGGCCACCGCGCGGCCCAGAACGAGCTGCGTGATCGCTGCGCAGACCCGGCCGTGCTGCGCACCGCACCGGCCGATGTGCAGGCGCAGTGCAAGGCAGCGCTGGCGACCAGGCCTGCCGCCGCAGCCAAGCCCCGGCCTTCCGCTTCATGAAGATCGCCGTCGTCGGCGCGGGCTGGGCCGGCATGGCCGCGGCCATCGCACACGCGCAGGCCGGCCACGCCGTCACCGTGCTCGAGGCCGCACGCACCGTGGGTGGCCGCGCCCGCGCGGTACCGGCCACCCTGCCCGACGGCACGCCCGCCACGCTGGACAACGGCCAGCACATCCTCATCGGTGCCTACACCGAAAGCCTGCGCCTGATGCGCCTGGTGGGCGTGGATGCGGGTGCTGCCCTGCTGCGCCTGCCGCTCACGCTGCAGTTCCCCGACGGCACGGGCCTGGCCCTGCCCGACCTGGCCCCACCCCTGGACGCCTTGCTGGGCATCGCGCGTGCGCGCGGCTGGCGATGGCGCGACAGGCTGGCACTGCTGCGCGCGGCCAGCGGCTGGCAACTGGGTGGCTTTCGCTGCGCGCCACACACCTCGGTGGCGCAGCTGTGCGCCGGCCTGCCCCAGCGGCTGATCGCCGAGTTCATCGAACCGCTGTGCGTTTCGGCCCTCAACACCCCCGCCCACGAAGCCAGCGGCCAGGTGTTTCTGCGCGTGCTGCAGGACAGCCTGTTCAGCGGCCGCGGCGGATCGAACCTGCTGCTGCCGCGCGTGAACCTGGGCGCACTGTTCCCCGAAGCCGCAGCACACTGGCTGGCAGCGCAGCACGGCGGTGCGGTGCATGCCGGGCAGCGCGTGCAGGGCATCGCGCAGCAGGCCGATGGCCGCTGGGAAGTGCACGGCACGGACTTCGCCGGCCCCTACGACCACATCACGCTGGCCTGCCCGCCCTGGGAGGCCAGCCGCCTCATCGCCGGCGCCACGGGCCTGCCAGCGGCGCGCGATGCAGCGCGCCAGCAGTGGTGCGCTGCGGCCGATGCGCTGCGCTTCGAAGCCATCACCACCGTTTATGCGCATGGCGCAGGGGCGCGCCTGGCGCAGCCCATGCTGGCGCTGCGCAACACGGCAGAACACCCCGCGCAGTTCGTGTTCGACCGCGGGCAGCTTGACGGCCTGCACGGTGTGCTGGCCTTCGTGGTGAGCGCCAGCACCGGCGAGCGCGCGGTGGTCACCGGGCAGGTGCTGCGCCAGGCCGCCGAGCAGTTGGGATTGCCATCGCTGCAGCCCCTGCAGACCGTGGTGGAAAAGCGCGCCACCTTTGCCTGCACGCCCGGCCTGGCACGCCCCGGCATGCAGGTGGCGCCGGGCCTGGTGGCCTGCGGCGACTATGTGGACGGACCCTACCCCGCCACGCTGGAAGGTGCGGTGCTGTGCGGCACGGCAGCGGCTGCACTGGCCCGCTGAACACCGGCTGCGGGTAAACCCCGAGACTGCAACTGCCTCAAAAGCACAGCATGGGCGCCGACTGACAGCATTCCGAAAGCCGGCCCGCGCCACCATCGGCGCAGGCCATTTTTTTTCTTTCGGGCCCCCTTGCTTTCTGACGGAGACAAACCACCATGCATTCCCCCTACGACCCGATTCTGTCCCTCCACGCCACGCGCCGCCAGCTCCTGGCTGCCACAGGCGCGCTGGGCCTGTCCGGCCTGCTGCCGGGCCTGGCCCAGGCGCAGGCCGCCTGGCCCTCCAAGTCCATCCGCTTCGTGGTGCCCTTCGCGCCCGGTGGCAGCTCCGAAATCGTGGCCCGCTCCACGGCGGCCGAGCTCTCCAAGACCCTGGGCCAGAGCGTGTTCGTGGACAACAAGCCCGGTGCGGCGGGCAACATCGCCATGTCCGAAGTGGCACGTGCGGAAGACCAGCACACCCTGATCCTGGGCCACATCGGCACGCTGGCGGTGAACCCCTTCATCTTCGACAAGCTGCCCTACGACCCGAACAAGGACTTCAAGCCCGTGAGCCTGCTGGCCAAGGTGCCCAGCCTGTACGTGGTGCACCCCGACGTGCCTGCCAAGAACCTGCGCGAGTTCATCGCCTACGTCAAATCCAAGCCCGGCAAGCTGAGCTATGGCTCGGCCGGCAATGGCAGCGCCGGCCACCTGGCGTTCGAATACCTCAAGATGACGGCCGACGTGTTCATGCTGCACGTGCCCTACCGGGGCACCGGCCCGATGCTGACCGACCTGCTCTCGGGCCGTGTGGATGCCTCGGCTGTGGGTGCCGCGGCCATCCTGCCCTTCATCAAGTCGGGCAAGGTGCGCTGCATCGCCACTGGCTCGGCCAAGCGCCTGCCGCAACTGCCCGACGTGGGCACGGTGGCCGAGCAGGGCTTCCCCGGCTTCGAGATGACGCAGTGGTACGGCATGCTGGCCCCGGCCAACCTGGCGCCCGCCAACCTCGAGAAGCTGGCCGCCGAAACCGCCAAGGCCGTCAAGTCGCAGGGCTCGCTGGATCGCCTGAACGCCGACGCGGCCGAAGCCATTGGCGATACGCCAGCGCAGTTCGCGCAGTTCATTGCGGCCGAGCAGGCGCGGTGGAAGAAGGTGCTGCTGCGCGCCAAGGTGAAGCCAGACTGAGAACCCCGCCGCACTGCCGGCGCACGGGTAGCATCCCACCACCATGCGCATCCTTCTGGCCGAAGACGAACACACCCTGGGCACCTGGCTGAGCCGGGCGCTGGAGCACGCGGGCATCCAGGTGGAATGGGTGACCGACGGCCGCCTGGCCGACCGCGCGCTGCAGCAGCGCGACCACGATGCCCTGGTGCTGGACCTGGGCCTGCCCGGCCTGGACGGCCACGCCGTGCTGCAGCGCCTGCGCGCGCGCGACCAGCGCCTGCCCGCGCTGATCCTGACCGCCCGCGACTCACTCGACGAGCGCGTGCGCTCGCTCAACGCCGGGGCCGACGACTTCCTGGCCAAGCCCTTCGAGCTGGCCGAGCTGGAGGCCCGCCTGCACGCCCTGGTGCGCCGCGCGCGCGGCACCGAGCACCCGCGCCTGGCCTGCGGGCCGCTGGTGTTCGATGGTGCGCGCAAGCAGTTCGTGCTGCATGGCGAGCCGCTGGCCTTGTCACCGCGCGAGCAGGCAGTGCTCAGGGTGCTGGTGCAGCGCAGCGGGGAGCCGTTTTCCAAGCAGCAGATTCTGGAGCGGGTGTTTTCGGATGATGAGGATGTGCATCCCGAAGCCGTCGAGGTGTTTGTGCACCGGCTTCGCAAGAGGCTGGATGGGAGTGGGGTGAGGATTACTACGCTGCGTGGGTTGGGGTATGCGTTGGAGCAGGAGTGATGCCTGTGTTCTTCATTTTTCACCGCTGGAAATTGCCCTGATGACCGGTGGTTGCTTCGGTTGTTTTGGTTCAGGGCGGAGGCCGGGTCTCGGCCCGGCGGCCGAGGTACTTGTTCTTTGCTTCGCCAAAGAAAAGTACCCAAAAGAAAGGCGACCCCGCTGCCCGTGTCCCCCTCGCCGAGGGCGAGGTGGCAGCCTGCGATGCTCGGGCCTGGGGTGCACCGCGGAACTCGCTGCGTTCCCCCTGCGGGTGAACTCCGCTCAAACAACCGCGGTGAGTCAGACAACGATGCGCGTGTCCTTCGGCACGCGCTCACCCCAGGCCCTGCGCTTCTCGGCACGGTCAGAAGGGGGTGGGAGCGGGCTCCATACGGGCCATTGCTTCGCTCGGCCAGGTGTGCCGTCGCTGCGCTCGGCCTGGGCAGGGTCTTCATGCCCAACCGTCGGCAGCGCACAGCGCGAACCGACACCAGGCGCGGCTGCGAAGCAGCAGCCTTCTTTGACCCCGCTCCCCACCCCTTCTGGCTGCGCCGAGAAGCGCAGGGCCTGGGGTGGGTGCGTGTGCCGCAGGACACACGCACTTCGTCCTCTAGCTTGCCGCAGCTGTTTGAACGGAGTTCGCCCGAAGGGAGAACGCAGTGAGTTCTGCGGCACCACCCCAGGCCCGAGCATCGCAGGTTGCCCCCGTTCGCCCGACAGGGCGTACGGGGGACGCAGACTGGGGGTCGCCTTCTCTTTGGTGACTTTCTCTTGGCGACTCAAGAGAAAGTTACTGCGCCGCCGGGCGCACATCCCGGCTCCCGCCCTAAAAAGAAGCACAGAGCGACCACTCGCAGAGCCATCCTTCCATCCGTCAGCAGACAACTGAGATGGCTCAAACAACACCGTCCAGCACAGCCCCCAGCAGTCCCTGGGCCAGGCTGCGCCGCACCAGCCTCTGGCGCCTCCTGGCCCTCCTCCTACTCCCCGTCCTGACCCTCGTCACCTGCGTGGAACTGTGGATGACAAGGCACGACGCCCTCGAAGCCGCCAACGCCGCCTACGACCGCTCCCTGCTAGGCGCGCTCAAATCAATAGACGCCAACATCTCCACCGCCTCCGGCGGCCTGTCCGCCGAACTCCCCTACACCATGCTCGAATTCTTCGAGCTCACCGCCAGCGGCCACGTGTACTTCCGCGTCGCCTCGTCCGACGGCCTGGTGGAACTGGGCAACGCCGACCTGCCCCTGCCCCCCGGCACGCTGGAGCCCGGCGTGCCACGCTTCTACGACGCCACCTACTTCGGCGAATCCGTGCGCCTGGCGGCCTACCGGCGCATGGTGGATGCCACGGATGGCGCCATCCCAGCCACGGCAGACGGCCCGGGCAGCGTGCTCGTGCAGGTGGCCGAGAGCACGCAGTCGCGCCAGGAATTCACGCGCCGCTTCGTGCAGCGCGCGGCCCTGCGCGATGGCCTGGTACTGGCCCTCATGCTGCTGGGCGCCGCAGCCACGCTGGCGGTTGCGCTGCGCCCGCTGTCGCGCCTGGCGCGTGGCGTGCAGGAGCGCAGCCCCGACGACATGACCCCGATTGCCGACACCGACCTGCCCGCCGACATCCGCCCCCTGGTGGCGGCGGTGAACGAACAGATGGCGCGCACCCAGGCGCTGGTGGCGCAGCAGCGGCAGTTCCTGGACGATGCCTCGCACCAGTTGCGCACGCACCTGACCACGCTGCAGATGCAGATCGACTATGCGCGCCGCGAGCCCGACCCCACGCAGGTGCAAGACGCGCTGGCCGCCATCGGCGGCGAGATCGCGCGCGCCACGCGCAGCACGCAGCAACTGCTGGCCCTGGGCCGCAGCGACACGGCGGCAGTCGAGTTGGCGCCCTTCGACCTGGCCGCACTGCTGCGCACCGTGGCCCTGGAGCTGCTGCCCCAGGCACGCGCCAAGCAAATCGACTTCGGCATCCACACGCCCACCCCGGAGTTCATGGCCGTGGCCGACAGCGGGCTGCTGCGCGAGGCCCTCACCAACCTGGCCGCCAACGCCATTGCCTACACACCCGCGCACGGCACCATCACCCTGTCGGCCGCCGGCGACGCCCTGGGCTGGAGCGTGAACGTGGAGGACAACGGCCCCGGCATGGCGCCCGAAGAACGCGCCGCGCTGGGCCAGCGCTACCGGCGCGGCTCGCAGGCAGCGGCCGGGGGCTCCGGCCTGGGCCTGGCGATTGCGCGCTCCATCGCCGAGCGGCACCGCGGCGCGCTGCGGCTGGAGGCGCGGGCAGGTGGCCCGGGCCTGCTGGCCATACTCTGGTGGCCCAAGCCATGAACACGACGACAGCACAGAGCCCCATCGATCACGCGGCACCCGTCCCACGCCGCCATGCGCTGCGCGCAATCGCAGTGGTACTGGGCGGTGGCATCACAGGGACTGCCCACTCCGCACCACCGGCCGATGCCAGCACCGAGCCCGGTGAATGCGTGGCCCCCTCCAAACCCGGGGGTGGCTTCGGACTCACCTGCGGGCTGGCAGCCGATGCCCTGCAGGCCGTGCGCCCGGGCCGCACGCCGTTGCCCACCCGCTTCCTGCCAGGCGGCATCGGTGCCGTGGCCTTCGACCAGGTGGCCACGGGGCGTCTGGGCGGGCCGGGCACGCTGGTGGCCTTCTCCAGCGGCTCGCTGCTCAACATCGCACAGGGACGCTTCGGCCCGCACCCGGTGGGCACTGTGCGCTTCATCGCCACGCTGGGCACCGACTACGGCGTGATCGCCGTGCACCGCGATGCGCGCTGGCAGAACCTGGCGCAGGTGACGGCGGCGCTGCAGCGCGACTCGGCACGCGTGGTCTTCGGTGCCGGGGGCACCATCGGCAGCCAGGACTGGATCAAGGCCGCGCAGCTGGTGCGCGCGGCGGGGCAGGACCACAAGAAGATGCGTTTCGTCGCCTTCGAGGGCGGTGGCGAGGCGCTCAAGGCCTTGAAAGGCGGGCACCTGGACATCTTCACCGGCGACGCGGCCGAAGCCATGCAGGCCGCTGCCCAGGGCCTGCCGCTGCGCTTTCTGGCCGTGCTGGCACCCGAGCGACTGCAAGGCACCCTGGCCGGCCTGCCCACCGCACGCGAGCAGGGCGTGGACCTGGTCTGGCCCACCGTGCGCGGCCTGTACATGGCCGCCACCGCCCCCGAGGCCGCCGTGCGCGCCTGGACCAGCGCCTTCGAGACCGCCATGGCTGCACCCGGCTACGCCGCACTGTGCAGCCGCTTCGGCCTGTACCCCTTTGCCCTCACCGGCGCGGCGCTCGACAGCTTCGTGCAGCGCAGCCTGCAGGACTACCGGCGCATGGCCCAGGACCTGGGGCTGCGCACCTGGCCCCGTTGATCCGTTGTTCCGTTGGTCGCACCACCCATACTGCCTGCGACGCAGTCCAGCCAGAACCGCTTCGCTGAATTTTTGACCCGCTCTTATTCGTCCTGCGCCTGACCGTCATCACGCAGCCGGCGATCCAGCTTGCCACGCAGCGACTCGGTGTCTTTCAGGAACTGGTCTACGGGCACGGCCGGCGCCACGCGCAGGCCTGGCGGGAACAGGCTGCTCATGTACAGCCGGTTCGACAGGCGCATGTTGTTCAGCCACTGCGCACCCAGCCACGACGGCAATCCCAATGCCACCAGCGCAGCCAGCGTCCAGGCCAACCCCACGCGGCGGCGCGGCAGCACCGTTGACAGGTGGGCATACAACGCCCCCGCCAGCAGCAGCGCCACGAGCACATTGGCAAACCGCGAAAAGGATTCCAACGAGAAAGTGAACGCCACAAAGTTCGCCACCAGGTGCACCGCATCCACCGCCAAGGCGGCAGTGCAGGCGATGCGCACATGGCGCCAGAACCGAAGCTGGCCGCCGAACACTTTGCTGGCCACCGCCCATGCGCCCGACCAGACGCCCAGGCTGGCCAGCAGGCCAAGCACCATGCCAGGAACAGACTTCAGATACTGCGACGCGTCTCGGGCCTCCAGCCACGCGGACCCCAATGCCGCAGCCAGCACAAGCACCATGAGCGCTGCCGTGGTGGCCACCGTGCTCCACGGAAACTGTGGCAGTGCCTGTTCGTCGGCGATGGGGGCATCGGCCAGGCGCAGCGTGACGTGGGTGTGGCCCAGGTCGATGGGCGTGCCGCCAGGCCAGTCGAAGCGCTCGCCCTGGGCGTAGTGCTTGCGCTGCAGGCGTGCGCCATTGCGGGTGTGCAGGACCTCCACCTGTACCGCGCGCGGGGCATCTTCCAGGCGGTCGATGCGCAGGTGCGCAGGCGCGACGAACGGATCATCGAGCACCAGGTCACAGTCCAGGCCCCGGCCCACCGTCACGGGCCAGCGGGTGATGGGCGCGCGTGCCAGCAGTGCGCCGTGGCGGTCAAAGGCTTCGATGAGGCCGAGGGTGGGCATCATGGTGCGGCCTCCCAGCGAAACGCCTTGAGGTAGTGGCTGGCCAGCTTCATGCCGTTGTCAAAAGCGATGCCTTGCACATCCAGGCGGCCCAAGATGCCTTGCGTGGTCTGGTTGACCGAGGCGGTCAGCACGGTCATGTTGTACAGGCCGTGCAGCTTGCGGTAGGCCGACATGCAGACCACCGCCCGCAGCGGCAGGCTGCCGGAGTCCACAAAACGTTCGCTGCATTCAACGGCGGTCTGGTGGCGGTTGCCACGCGTTTGAAACCGCTCGTTGGCAAAGCTTTGCGAGAACACCCGGGCAAACCGCGCCGCGCTCAGGGTGGGGGCGTTATAGGCCTCATAGGCAAGGCGCACGGTGCCGGTGCTGTAGTCGCCGGCCACCACATCGCTGTCGGCCTGGCACTGCGTACGTTCCAGGTTCAAACCCGGAAAGTTCGGGTCGCGCCCCGATCCCCAGCACCGCGCCAGCGCGTCATCGGGCACCGGCACCCGATAGTTGCCGTGGCGTTGCTCACGAAATGGCGCTTTCAGAAACCGCTCGGTCAGCACCTGCTGGTGCCCTGTCAGTTGCCTTGTCATCTCCGCGTACGCGGGCTGCATGATGGGCTCTGCGCTGGCCGCGCGCTGCACCAGCGCCTGGGCAAACTCGGCGGGGATCAAGAAGCTGACCTGCTCGCCATCGAGCCGCTTGGCCACGTTGACGCCCAGCACCCGCCCCGAATCGTCCACCGAGGGGCCGCCGCTCATGCCGGGGTTGAGCGTGCCGCCAAAGAAAATCCGCGGATAGAAGCTGCGCCGCACCAGCCCGTTGTAGGTGCCCTCTGTGACTGCAAAGCCGATATCCAGCGGGTTGCCCAGCGAGTAGATGCGCTCGCCCTGTGCCAGGGCCTCTGCGGCGGGCCGAAAGCTCAGCACCGGCGCCGCTGCGGTGCGGGCCTTGGCGCGCAGCACCGCCAGGTCGCGCTGCACGTCGAACGCCAGCAGCTCGACCTCGCCCTCCTGCCCCTCCATCGTGACGTACACGCCGCGGTAACGCTCGGGCTCCAGCGCCAGCTGGCTGGCCACATGGAAGTTGGTGACGATCAGGCCGTCCGCAGAGACAAAGAACCCTGAGCCGATCGACGCCTGGGTGTCGGCATTGCGCAGCAGCGTACGGATCTGCACCAGTTTGTCGCGCGACAGCTCATAGATGCGCCGGGCATCCCGAGACAGGGGTGCAGCGGGCACAGCTGCGGCACCGGCAGCCGCCGCTGCCCCCGATGCACCCACGCTGCTGTCCACCGGCTCGACGCCCGCTGCAGCGGGCGGCATCGCTTTGGATGCCGGCGGCGCAGGCAATGCCGCGCCTGTGGCGCGAAGGGCAGGCGCGCCGGCGGTCGCAGCCACGGCCGTGGGGGCAGTCGCGGGGTGGGGTGCATTTTGGGCGTGGGCCACAACAGCACAGGCCAGCACAAGAAGGGGTGCTGCGGCACGCCGCAGCGAGCAGGTCAAAAGGAAAGGCATCGCGGCATTCTATTGACGCTCTGCACCGCACCCACGCTGTACGGGCAGTTCAGGGTTGCGGCCCATCCAGGCGGACATCGCCCTTACAAGGTGCGCCCCAGTGCCCCCAGCAACGTGGCGCTCACCTCTGCGGCATCGGGCGTGTCGAACTGCATGTTGTGCTGGTCCGTCATCGGGCCGTGGCCCGGCTCCATGCGTCCGTCAGCGTCGTAGCCCATGGCCTTGAACTTCCAGGTCCCACCCACCTTTTTGAGCGAGCCCACATGTGCGCCAGTGGCCGTGTGCACGGCCACCACGGCGGCGTTGAGGGGCAACAACTGCAAGGGGCCCGCCACGGGGCCGGGCGGCACGTGGAAGAAGGTGGGTTTGAAGGCAGGCGGCTGGGGTGGATTCAGGGGCATGGGGGTGTTTGTAACTCAAGGACCTGGGGCTGCACCTGGCCGCGATGATCGATGGCCTGTTGGTTGACAAAGCGCGCCGCTGCAATCACCCATTTGTGTGAACTACTGCGCACTTACCAAATAGTAAAAGTCTGCAACCGCGCGCCAAAGCGCCGATGCGTGTGGATACTGGCGTCTCCACAAAAACCGGCTCAACGACGAAGGGAGGCCAGGGCCCACAACAGGCCCCGGCTGGATCGCTCGTGATGTGCCCGACCACCATGACATCCTGGATCGCCACTCTGTGCCTGGCTGCGGCTTCGGCACTCACCGCCACGGCCGCCAGCGCAGCCACGTTCACCATTCCCGATGCGGGCGTGTCGTTCAACGCGCCCGAAGGCTTCACCCAGCTCAGCGCGGAAGAGATCGGCAGCAAATACCCGTCCAACCGCGCGCCCAACTTCGTGGTGGGCAACGCCCGGCGCACGACCACCATCGCCTTCGACCTCAAGCCCCAGGGCCTGCCCAAGGACAAGCTACCCCAGGCCAAGGCCTCGTTCGAAACCCTGTTCGACCGCATCATTCCGGGCATCGAGTGGAAGGAAAAGAAACTCCTGGACATGCAGGGCCAGCAGTGGATCTACTTCGAGATGACCTCGCGCGCCATCGACACCGACATCTACAACATCATGATGGTCACCCCCCACCGGGGCAAGATGCTGGTCTTCAACTTCAACTCCACCAAGAGCGAGTTTCCGGCGGTAGAGAAAGAGCTCAGAAAGAGCCTGCAGACAATTTCGGTGGGTGGTGAATAGCCCACCCACCAATCCCGAAAGCTCGCCAGGCAGGCGGGCGTTTCTCCTACCTCCGGTCACCAGGCATGCGGGCATAGTCGAACCTCCACAGGCCCACCACAGCCCAGGAGAGCGACCATGACGACGACCAATGCCGAAATCGCCCTGAAGCCAGCAGCGCAACTGGCTGAAAAAGCCAAGACCCCTTTCCCCGGCGCATCCCCCGAATACGAGGCCGCGCGCCAGGCCCTGCTGGCCGAGGAGATCGAGTTCCGCCGCCACATGACGCGCCTGGTTGCGCAACGCCAGGCACTGCCTCCGGGCCCGGTGATCACCAAGGACTACCGCTTCGAGGACGAGCAGGGCTTCGATGCCAGCCTCATCGACCTGTTCGGCGACAAGGACACCCTGGTCACCTACTTCTGGATGTACGGCCCCCAGCGCCAGCGCCCCTGCCCCATGTGCACCAACTGGCTTGGCGCGGTGGAAGGCAATGCCGCCGACATCAAGCAGCGCGTGGCCCTCAAGATCCTGGGCCGCTCGCCCGTGGAACGCCAGTACGCCTTTGCCCAGGAGCGCGGCTGGCGCGACCTGAACTTCGTGCAAACCGTGGGGGACGACTATGCCAAGGACCTGGGCATCCTGATGGACGATGGCAGCGAGTACCCGGCACTGGTTGTATTTCAACGCGACGGGGACCAGGTGCGCCTGTTCTGGGCCAGCGAGATGACAAAGGAGATGGCCGACCCGGGCCAGGACCCGCGCGATGCGCCGGACATTGCGGCACTGTGGTCGGTGCTGGACTTGACGCCTGGGGGGCGGCCCAAGGACTGGTATCCGAAGCTGAAGTATTGAGCAGGGTGTTCTGCCCGGGAGCTCAGTTTTTCACGATACCGGCAGGCGACGCAGTCAGCGCCCTGCGCTCGCGCCACGCCTGCTGCACGAAAGGGTCCGTCACCGCATAGGTGCCATGCCCCTTGCGCACGATGAGGTTGGCGTCGCGCAGTTCTTCCGACACGCGCTGCACCTGGTCAGCCGTGACCTCACGGCCCACGGTGGCCGCATAGTCGGCGAGGGCGTCGGCAGTGAACAGGCCGGTCGCATCCCCCTCCACGCGCGCCACGCGGTCGAAGATCGCGCCGGCGAGCACACCCAGGTCTTCGAGCTTGCGCAGCTCCACATCGGCGGCCGCGCCCTTGAGGGTGGAGGCGATCACGGGCAGCAGACGGTCGGCCTCGGCCGGGTCTTCGCGCTGCAACTGGCGCAGGGCGCGGATCAGTTCTTCGGGCCGGCGGCCCAGCAGGTTGAAGGCCGCGGTGGCCACGGGCAGGCTGGGCAACACGGGGGCGCCCTCCTCAGCAATGCCCTGCAGCACATAGGCCACGTAGTCGCCGTCGAGCGTGGGGTATTCGACCGAGGTGGCACCTGCAAAGGCGTGCTTGCCCTGCAGCGTCATGCCCACCACCTGGGCGCGGTGCGAGCCGGTGCCGATGAAGAGGAAATGCCCTGGGGTGTCGGGCCGCGGGTTGATGGCATCGCGCGCGGCCTTGATGGCCAGCAGCATCTGCGCGCCATCGTCGCCGGCCAGGGCCTGCTGCACCTCGTCCACGATCAGGACCAGGTCGGTGCGCGCCAGCTCGATCACCTCGGTGAGCGCCTGCGCAAGCGTGACCCCGCCCTTGGCGCCCACCTCATTGAGCTGAAAGCCGAACTTGAAGCCCGCCGCCCCCATGTCCACGCCCTTGAGCCGCGCCAGGCGGCCCAGCACGCCCGAGCCCGGCGCCTGCAGGTCGGCCAGCGCACGCCGGATGGCCGCGTGCACCAGGGTGGCCGGGTCGGCCTTGGTGTCGGCCCACAGGTCGACATAGATCACGATGGCGCCTTTGGCCTCCAGCGCAGGGATCAGGTCCTGGCGCAGGAAGGTGGTCTTGCCGGTGCGCCGCAGGCCCGACAGGAACAGGCCCGAGCGCAGCCCCTGGTCGAGCAGGCCGGGCTCAAGCAACTGTTTGGCCATCTGTTCGGCCAGTGCGGGGCGGTGGAAAAGGTCCATTTAGCGGATTTTAGTCAAAACCGATAATTAGTACAAATCGCTAAAATCAACAAAATCAGCCGATTGCTTCTCCGCAGTGCGCCTCAGACCGCCGTGAGCACCCGCCACACGGTCAATTCTTCGCCCGCCACCGGCTCGGCCACGATGCCATTGGCTACCACGCCATCGTCGCTCTCGGCCTCGCAGGCCACCACCGCGATGGCGCCGTAGCGCTGGCCGGTGGGCACCACGCACCAGCCTTCGGGCAGGGCACGTTGCGTGCGCTGGTGGCTGGCCTGCCAGTGGGTGCTGGCCTGGGCTTCGAGGATGGCGGGGCCGGGTTCGGCCACTGGGTGCTGCATCACGGGCACTTCCACTTCCAGCACGGTGCCGGCCGCCACGGGCGTGGTCCGCAGGCCATGGCCCTGCAGCCAGTCGGCTACGGCCTGGGGCATGGCGTAGGCCCAGGGGCGCTGCACGGTGGCCGTGGGCACGAAGTGGGCGTAGTGCGGCACCTGCACGCTGATGGGGGCGCCCGTCAGTGTGTAGGGCTCGCGCGTGAGCACTTCCACGGTGGTATCCGGCACGGCTTCGAGCGCGTAACGGATGGCGATCTGCTCGGGTGGCTCCGCGCAGGCAGCGAGCAGGTCGACGATCTCCTGGCCGTGGGCGGCGGCATAGACCAGGGCCTCGCGCAGCACTGCATAGGTCACCTCCACGCGCTCCTGGTAGCTGATGTACGAGTACGCCTCCAGCAGCACATCGAGCCGGTTGGTCAGGCCGCGGTAGTTGCAGCCAAAGCGCGGGTGGTGGGTGTAGGTGATCCAGCCCTGGCCCTGGCCGCCCTCGTCGCGCACGAAGTTGCCGTACCAGAAGGTGTCCAGGCCCTCAGTGCGCTTCACTGCGGCCTGCACGGCGGGCATCATGCGATCGCGCATGTAGGCCACGGGTTCGGCGCGGCCCGTGTGTTCGGTGTGCGGGATGTCGTAGGTCAGCGCAAAGCGGTGGATGGAGCCATTGGTGGCATGGCAGTCCAGCGTGAGGTGCGGGTTCCAGGGCTGGCACACGCGCTGCTGCAAGAGGCGCATCTCGGGCGCCTGCTGGCGCATGTAGTCGCGGTTGAGGTTCACGCCTGCGGCGTTGGTGCGCGTGCCCACCAGGGCCGGGCCGTCCTGCCCGCGCAGGTGGGCGATGTCCAGCGGCCGGTGGTCGGCGCTCATGCGGTCGTTGCCATCGGGGTTGAACAGCGGCACCACCACCAGGACGCAGCGCGCGAGAAGTTCGTCGCCATGGTCGCCGCGCAGCAGGTTGCGCACCAGCATGAGCACGCCCTCCTTGCCCTCCACCTCGCCGGCATGGATGCCGCAGATGATCAGCACCACGGGCAGGCCGCTGGCCTGCGCGGCCTCGGGCGTGTGGTGGCCCTGGGCCGACAGCACCAGCAGCGGCAGTTGCCGCCCTTCGGGCGAGGCACCGAAATCGCTGACGTGCAGGCGCGGATCGCCCAGCGCCGCCAGGCCCTGCACATAGGCCATCACGTCGGCGTGGGTGGATGTCTCGGTATAGGCGCTGGTTTCGGCGCGGGTGAGCAGTGGGGTGGTCGTGGATGAAGACATGGCCCGGATGTTAGAGCCAGTTGTGCCAAGCGCACCATCACCACTTTGTCGCAAACGGTCTCACCGCTCCAGCCACCACTGGATCAAGACCTTGGCGATGAAACCGATGAAGCCCACGCCCAGCCCCAGGAACAGCACGAAGGTGCCGAAGCGCCCCGCCTTGGACTCCCATGCCAGCTGACCGATGATGAACAGCATGTAGGCGATGAAGGCGCCTATGCCATAGGTGAGGAAGAAGCCCGAGATCTGCGCCTCGGTGAAGCCGAAGATCATGGCCGCTCCATCGTGTCGGCAGCATCGCGCTCCGGGAGGCCCGAGGCATCGACCAGGTCGCGGTAGGCATGCCAGCTCGCATGGCCCAGCATGGGCATCACCGCGATCAGCCCGAGCAACAGCGATGCCAGGCCCAGCAGGGTGAAGCCCAGGATCAGCGCCGCCCACAGGGCCATGGGCAAGGGGTTGGCCAGCACCGCCTGCCAACTGGTCAGCACGGCCTGGCGCAGCGTGGCACGGCGGTCGAGCAGCAGCGGCATGGCCGCCACGCTGGAGGCGAAGATGGGCGCCGCCAGCAGACTGCCCAGCGCCAGCCACAGCGCGAACAGGCGGCTGTCGGGCGCGAGCACCACGTGGTGCATGAAATCGAGCGGCGTGAGTATGGGCACGGGTGCCAGCAGCGTGATCAGCGCCGCCGAGGTGATGACCCAGCCGGTGGCCGCCAGCGCCAGCAGCAGGCCGAACTGCACCAGGCACCAGTAGCCGTGGCCACCCCATCTGGCGGGGTGGCTGCGCTGCCAGTCGCGCCAGGTGCGGCGCACCAGGGCCAGATTGGCGGGCTCGCCACGCTCCAGCGCCCGGCTCAGCGCATACAGGCTGGTGGCCAGCACCGGCGCCACCACCAGAAAGCCCGACAGCGCACCGGCCAGCAGCCAGAAGCGGTGGTGCGCAACCGCCAGCAGCACGCCACCGAACAGCGCCACCGCCAGGCCGTGCGCAAAGCTGAGCCAGCCGGTGCGTACCATGTCGCGCCAGGCCAGTGCCAGCCAGGCCAGCGGCTGCATCAGGCCGATGGAGCGCACGGGCGGCAGGAACGGACGGGGCTTTGGGCGCATGGTGGCCCGAGTCTCGCGCGCAGCCGCAAGCCGCGTCTTGATCTGCGACAAGAAAATGCCGCACCGAGCGACGGCAGGCGCGCTTCAGCGCTGGGGTGGCTCCGCCGGAACTACGGGGATTGCAGCCAACAGCTCGCGGATGGCCGTGAGATTACCCACCGTGGCATGCGGCGGCTCGCCATGCTTGTCATGGGCCCAGGGGTTATTCGGCGTGTTGAGCCAGATGGCCTGCATGCCGACAGCAAGAGCCCCCTGCACGTCCAGCGCGGCATCGTCGCCCACGTGCAGCACCTCGTGCGGCTGCACCTGCGCGGCACTGGCGGCGGCGTGAAAGATGCGCGCATCGGGCTTGGCGATGCCGAAGGCGGTGGCGCTGATGCTGGCCTTGAAATAGTGGCCGATGCCGATGCGGTGCACGTCGGCATTGCCGTTGGACAAAGCCACCACCGGGTAGCGCGCGGCCAGAAAGGCCAGCGTGTCGTGCGCGTCGGCGAACAGCTCCACGCGCTGGCGCTCGGCAAAGAACAGGTCGAACGCGGGCTCGGCCAGGGTGGGCTCATCGCCCGCCTGGGTGAGCGCCAGGCGGATGGACTCGCGGCGCAGCGCGCTCAGGTCGTGCAGCAGGTCGGGCCGCAGCGTCACCATCTGGTTGCGGATGGCGCGCAGCGCCTGGGTGTCGGAAAACAGCGCGGCCGTGGCGGGTGCGTGGTCGGCGAGCCACTGCAGCAGCACGGCTTCTGCGCGCTCGATGGTGGGCCAGATGGGCCACAGCGTGTCGTCCAGATCGATGCTGATGGCGCGGATGCGGGAAATATCCAAGGAGAGAGCAGGCATGGCAAACCACCCAAAAGATTCACGGCCCGGAAGCCCGGGCTGCGGCCAATCGGCCGCCGCGAAGGATAACGCAGCATCCGGCAGGCGGCGCCGCGCAGCACGCCAAACCCTTACCGATCGCCAGCCCCGCGCACTGCGGCCATGGACGACCCCCGCACCACCAGCTTGCCGGGCAGAAGGCGCTCCCGCGCAGGCGCCTGCAGGCCCTGCATGCGTTCGATGAGGCATTGCGCCGCACACCTGCCGATGGCATGGGTGGGCTGCGCCACCGTGGTCAACCCCGGCCCGATCAAGGGTGCCCATTCGGGGTCGTCGAAGCCGGCAAAGCCGATATCGCGGCCAAAGGCCCAGCCCAGCCGCACCATGGCGGCCGCCACCCGCAACGTGACCACGGAATTGCCCGCCACGACAGCGCCGCGCGCCCTGCCCCCGGCTCTTTGCCGAAGCGCCCGCAGGGCGGCATCCAGCACCTCGTCCGAGGCATCGACCAGTTCCAGCACCGCGCCCTGCACGCCGCCCCCGCGCTCGCGGATGCACTGCGAAAACGCGGCCGCCCGCTCCAGGCGCGAACTCACGCCCGCCAGGGGCTGGGTGACGTACAGCAGCTCGCTCCAGCCCCCATCGATCAGGTGCGTGCAGGCGGCGCGCATGGCGCCGGGGTTGTCCAGCGATACGAAGTCGGCCTCCAGGCCCGCATGCCTGCGGTCCACCAGCACCGCCGGCCGGCCGTGCAAAGAGCTCAGCTCGGCATGGCCCTCATCCTGCCCCTGGGTGTTGAGGATGAAGCCATCCACCTGGTAGCTCGCCAGGGCGTCGATGGCCCTGCGCTCGCGCTGGCGGTCATTGCCCAGGTTGAACAGCATCACCAGGTAGCCGGCCTCCTGGCACGCCTCTTCGGCCCCGCGCAGCACCGCCACGGAGAAGGGATTCGTGATGTCGGCCACCACCAGGCCAATCAGGCGCGAGCGCCCGTGGCTCAGGGCCTGGGCCATGGGGCTGGGCACATAGCCGAGCTGGGCGATGGCGGCCTCGACGCGGGCTGCGATATCGGGGCTGAGCAGGCGCTCGCGGTGGTTGAAGAAACGCGAGACGGTGGCCTTGGACACGCCGGCCGCGGCCGCCACGTCGGCAATGGTGGGCCGGTCACGGCCAGCCGTATCGACAGGGGCGGCGGCAGGCGCCTTGGCGGTGGGTGCGCGCGGCTTGCTGCTGCTCATGCGCCGATTGTCCCGTACACCGCAGTGGGCTTTTCGCCGGCCAGCGCCTGCAGCAGGTTCGTCGTCGCCAACCGGGCCATCGCATGGCGCGTGCCATGCGTGGCCGACCCGATGTGCGGCAGCGGCGTCACGCGCGGGTGGGTGCGCAGCGGCGAGGCCAGCGGCAAGGGTTCGGTGGCAAACACATCGAGCCCCGCTGCACGCAGCGTGCCGTGGTCCAGCGCCGCCAGCAGGTCGTCCTCGACCACCGTGGCGCCGCGCCCCCCGTTGATGAAGATGGCGCCGGGCTTCATCGCCGCGAAGGCCTTGGCATCAACCAGCCCGCGCGTGCTGTCCGACAGCGGCAGCAGGGCCACCACGATGTCCGCACGCGCCAGCAGGTTGGCCAGGGGCACATGCTCGGCCCGGCCCAGCAGCGTGGGTGCCTGCCCCGCCAGGTCCACAGCGCGGCGCGCGTGGTACAGCACCGGCATGCCAAACCCCAGTGCGGCCCGGCGCGCCACGGCCTGGCCGATGCGGCCAAAGCCCAGCAGGCCCAGCGTCTTGCCATGCACGTCGTCGCCGAACAGGTCTTCGCCGATGTTGCGGTCCCAGCGGCCCTCGCGCACCATCTGCGACAGCTCCACCACCCGGCGGCAGGTGGCCATGAGCAGCGCAAACACCGCATCGGCCACGGTCTCGTCGAGCACGCCCGGCGTGTGGCACAGCACGATGCCGCGCGATTGCAGGGCCTGCAGCGGGTAGTTGTCCACCCCTACCGAGATGCTGGAGATGGCCTGCAGCTGCGGCGCACGCGCCAGCAGCTCGGCGCTGATGGGAAAGCTGGCGCCGATGAGGCCATGGGCCTCGGCCAGCGCGGCATCGAACGCGGCGCGCTGCTCCGGCTGGCGCGGGTCGGCCACGGTCACCTCATGCACCGCCTGCAGGCGGGCCAGTTGGTCCGGCGGCAGGTCACGAAACACCAG
Source organism: Acidovorax sp. LjRoot66 (assembly GCF_964253305.1). Lineage (NCBI taxonomy): Bacteria > Pseudomonadati > Pseudomonadota > Betaproteobacteria > Burkholderiales > Comamonadaceae > Acidovorax > Acidovorax sp. LjRoot66. Next base: position 2,425,375 of record NZ_CAXUQU020000001.1, on the reverse strand, counting down.
CACCTGTTTGCGGCTCATAGGCCGGCCTGCTCCAGCTGCGCCCGCGTGGGCAGCCCCTCGGTATCGCCCAGCACCTGTACGGCCCGGGCGCCAATCCAGGCACCGCGGCGCACCGCATCGGGCACGCTGCGGCCTTGCAGCAGCGCGCTGATGACGCCCACGGCAAAGCCGTCGCCCGCACCCACGGTGTCCACCACCTCGGCCACGGGGAAGCCGGCGACATGCCCTGTGCCCGCCACATCACTGTCGAAATAGGCGCCCTGCTCGCCAAGCTTGACGACCACCAGTTTGGCTCCGCGTGCTCGGTAAAAGCCCGCCACGCCCTCGGGCGTGGTCTCGCCCGTGAGAAACACCCCCTCCTCCATGCCCGGCAGCACCCAGTCGGCAAAGCGCGAGAGCTCGTTGATCTGGTGCCGCATCACCTCGGGCGATGACCACAGCGTCGGGCGCAGGTTGGGGTCGAACGAGATGGTGCGGCCCGCGGCGCGCATCACCTGCAGCGTGCGCTGTGCCGCCTGCAGGCTGGTCTCCGAGATCGCCGCGAACACGCCCGTGGCATGCAGGTGGCGCGCACTGCGCAGCCAGGGTTCGTCCACATCGGCCGGGCCCATCTGGCTGGCGGCCGAGCCTTTGCGGTGGTATTCGACCTTCGGGTCGCGGCCATCGGTCACGCGCTCCTTGAACTGGAAACCCGTGCGCTGCGTGGCGTCGGAGGTCACGTGCGAGCAGTCGATGCCCTCGGCCTGCATGGTGGCCAGCAGCGAGCGGCCCATGGAGTCGGTGCCCAGGCGGCTGGCCCAGCCCACCTTCAGGCCCAGGCGCGCCAGGCCGATGGCCACATTCGTCTCGGCACCCGCCGTGCGCTTGTGGAAGCCCGTGGCATGCTCCAGCGGCCCCGGCTCGTTGGCCACCAGCAGCAGCATGGCCTCGCCGAACAAGGCCACGTCGAAGGTGGTGTCTGTTGCTGCGCTCATGCCTGCCTCCGTACATCGCGGATCACGGCCAGTTGCGCGCGCGTCACCGCCACCAGGTCGTCGCCGACCAGCGGGTACTCGATAGCGTGCGGCACGTCCGCAGGCAGCGCCCGCAGGATGGCACGCCAGGGCGCGATGGAATCGGCCAGGGGCACCGCCACCCATTTGCCGGGCAGGCGCTGCACGCCCTTGCAGTGTACGTAGCGCACGCGGTGGGCCAGGGCCTGTGCGGCCTGCAGCGGGCACTCGCCCTGCCAGTGCCAGTTGCCCATGTCGAAGGTCATGCCCAGGTCCAGCCCTGCGCGCTCCTGCGCCACGAAGAAGGCCTCCATGGCCGCCAGCGTGCCGGCCGTGGCGGTTTGGTCGTTCTCGATCACGAGTTCGGCCGGCGCCTGTGCGAGCAGGTCCTTGAGGCGCACCAGCGAGCCGTGCGAGCCCGTGCCAAAGCCGCCGATGGCCATCTTCAGGCGCGGCGCGCCCAGGGTGCGCGCGGCCGCCATGCCACGGGCCAGCGCGGCTTCGTCCAGCGCACCGTCCATCGCCCACAGCCCTTCGGGGCTGGAGTACACCGCTGCCTTGCCCGCCAGCGCTGGCAGCTCGGCCGCGGCGTCGCGCAGCATTTCGCCGCGCACCTCCACGCCGTCGGCGCCGGCCTCGCGGGCCAGTTCAGTACACCACAGCTGCCCGTGGCGCCCCACTTCGGCAGCGCCGAAGGAAGAAAGGGAAATAAGTACCTTCATTGGCTGCATTTCATTTTTCATGCCCGCGCGCCCAGGGCGCTGCGGCGCAGTGCGTTCACCCACCACAGCTCAATGCGCGTGATGGGAAGAGAGTATCTGGCCCAGGAACTGGCGGGTCTTCTCGTGCCGGGGCTGGCCAAAGAACTCGGCCGGCGGCGCCTGCTCAAGAATCTTGCCATCGGCCATGAAGATCACCCGGTCGGCCACGCTGCGGGCAAAGCCCATCTCGTGGGTCACGCACAGCATGGTCATGCCGTCCTCGGCCAGACCGATCATGGTGTCGAGCACTTCCTTGACCATTTCGGGGTCCAGGGCAGACGTGGGCTCGTCGAACAGCATCACCTTGGGGGCCATGCACAGCGCGCGCGCAATCGCCACACGCTGCTGCTGCCCGCCCGACAACTGGCTCGGGTGCTTGTGCGCCTGCTCGGGGATGCGCACGCGCGTGAGGTACTTCATCGCCACCTCCTCGGCCTCGGCCCGGCCCATGCCGCGCGACCGCATCGGTGCCAGGGTGCAGTTTTCCAAGATGGTCAGGTGCGGGAACAGGTTGAACTGCTGGAACACCATGCCCACCTCGGCACGCACGGCATCCACGTTCTTGCCGCCGGCCGTCAGATCGATGCCGTCCACCTCGATGCGGCCCTTCTGCACGGCCTCCAGCCGGTTGATGCAGCGGATCAGGGTGGACTTTCCCGAACCCGACGGGCCGCAGATCACGATGCGCTCGCCGGCGCGCACCGACAGGTCGATGTCGGTGAGCACCTGAAAGCTGTCGAACCATTTGTTGACCCCCTCCATGCGGATGATCGGCTGCGTGCCGGGGGTGCTCGTGACTGCGTCCGTCATGGGAATGGGTCTCCGGCGTACTGGTATTTGGAGCGGATAACAAAATTGAGCGAAGCGGTTCTGGCTAGGCGCTGCGTCGCAGGCAGTACGGGTAGTACGACAAGACGCGGCAACGACGCCAGAAGAGTTTTGTTGGCCGCTCTTACTGCAGCTTGGGCAGGTCGGTTTCGAGCCACTTGCGGTAGAGCTTGTTGAGCTCGCCATTGGCCGTGTTGCGCGCCACGAACTCGTCCATGGCCTTGTGCAGCTCGTCCTGGCCAGGCCGCATGGCAATGCCCATGGCCTGCTGCAGCAGGTTGAACTTGTTCTCGAAGGTGTTGGCGGGCACGCGCTTGGCGATCTGCGCCGCCACGGTGACCGAGCAGCCGATGGCGTCCACCTGGCCCGAGATCAGCGCCTGCATGGCCGATGCGTCGTCGTCGAAGCGGCGGATCTCGGTGCCCTCGGGTGCAGCCTTGGTGACCGCCACGTCCTGCGTGCTGGCGCGGGCCACGCCCACGCGCACGCCCTTGAGGTCGGCCGCGCTCTTGATGGTGCTGCCCGTCTTGCCGTACAGCACGATGGTTGCGGCCGCATAGGGCTGCGAGAACTGCACCTGCTTGGCGCGCTCGGGCGTGATGGCCAGCGAGGCCACCAGCACATCGACCTTGTTGGTCAGCAAGAAGGGAATGCGGTTGGGGCCGGTGACAGGGACGATGTTGACCTTGACGCCCAGGTCCTTGGCCAGCAGCTTGGCGACGTCGGCATCGTAGCCATCGGGTTGGTTCTGCGCGTTGGTCGTGCCATAGGGCGGAAAGTCCACCAGCATGCCGATGGTGATCTCGCCCTTCTTCTTGATGTCGGCCGTGCTCTGCGCGGACGCCAGCGGGGCGAAGGCGGTGAGCGCGGCGCCCAGGCCCAGGGCGGCCAGGGCAGCAGTGGTGGTGCGGCGATAGTGCGAAAAGGTCATCTCATGTCTCCTGTGTGGTTGGTATGGAATGCACGCTCGGGAAAAGAAGGATTCATCGCGCCAGCACCCGGGCGCGCTTGCGCTCCATGCGCGCGGCCAGCAGCGACAGCGGCCAGCAGATAACGAAGTACAGCGCCGCCACAGTGGTGAACACGTGCAGGGGCTGGAAGGTCGCGTTGTTGATGATCTGGCCCGCCCGCGTGATCTCGGTGAAACCGATGATGGCGGCCAGCGAGGTGCCCTTGATGATCTGCACCACATAGCCCACGGTCGGCGGCAGCGCGATCTTGAAGGCCTGGGGCAGCACCACGAAGCGCATGCGCGAGAGGTAGTTCAGGTTCAGCGCCTGCGCTGCCTCCCACTGCCCGCGCGGAATGGCCTCGATGCAGCCGCGCCAGATCTCGCCCAGGAAGGCCGCGCTGTTGAGCACCAGCGCAATGCCGGCGGCCAGCCAGGGGTTGATGTCCAGCCCCAGCACCGGGGCGCCGAAGAAGATCAAAAACAGCTGCAGCAGCAGCGGCGTGCCCTGGAACACCTGGATGAACAGGGTGGCGGCCCAGCGCGCGGCAGTGTTCTCGGACGTGCGCGCCAGCGCCACCACCAGGCCCAGCAGCGAGCCGCCCACGAAGGCCATGGCCGACAGCGCCAGCGTCCACTGGGCGGCCTGCACGATGAACCAGAACTCGGAAACTCCAAAGGTGCGCATGGCCGGTCCTCAGCGACGGTCGGGGTAGTTGAGCGTGCGCTGATAGATCAGCTTGAACAGCCCGGAGAACGACACGGCCAGCAGCAGATAGATGGCTGCCACGACGATGTAGATCTCGAAACTGCGAAAGGTCTGCGACTGCAGGTTGGCCGCCACCGAGGTCAGGTCGTCGGCCGAGATCACCGAGACCACGGCCGAACTGAGCATCAGCAGGATGAACTGGCTGGTGAGCGCCGGGTAGATGGCCTTGAGCGCCGGCTTGAGCACGACGAAGCGAAAGATCTCCCAGGGCTTGAGGTTCAGCGCCCGGCCAGCCTCGATCTGCCCCTTGGGGATGGACTCGATGCCCGCCCGCACGATCTCTGCCGCGTAGGCCCCCAGGTTCACCACCATCGCGGTCAATGCCGCCGTATAGGGCGACCAGCGCAGGCCGATGGACGGCAGGGCAAAGAAAAAGAAGAACAGCTGCACGATGAAGGGCGTGTTGCGGATCAGCTCGATATAGGCATTCACCACAAATCGCACCCAGGCAGGCCCGGATGTCTTGCCCCAGGCACAGGCGATGGCCACCACCAGCCCCAGCACCGTCGCGGTGAGCGACAGCTGCACAGTGATCCAGGTGCCCTTGAGCAGCAGGGGCCAGGCGGCAAAAACGGATTCGAACTGGAATTGGTAGTTCACGGCAAAAGCCTGTCAGGTGGCATGGCAGGAGTTTATGAAACCGGTTTCATTTGCGCATGAGGGGTTTCCCGGAGCCCCCTTCTCCCTCCAGGAGATGGCTGGTGAATGCCTGGGCCACAATGCCGCATGCGTTTTCAACCCGAACCCCCTTTCACCCACGGCCAGCCCGAACGCACCGCCATCCTGCTGTGCAACCTGGGCACGCCCGACGAGGCCACGGCGCCGGCCGTGCGCCGCTACCTGGCGCAGTTCCTGGCGGACCACCGCGTGGTGGAGATCCCCAAGCTGGCATGGCTGCCCATCCTGCACGGCATCATCCTGCGCACCCGCCCCGCAAAGTCGGCCGCCAAGTACGCCAGTGTGTGGACGCCCGAGGGCTCGCCCCTGGCGGTGTGGACAGCGAAGCAGGCCACGCTGCTGCGCGGCTGGCTGGGCGAGGCCGGCCACCAGGTGCTGGTGCGCCATGCCATGCGCTACGGCAACCCGTCCATCGCCAGCCAGCTCAATGCCCTCAAGGCCGAGGGCGCCACGCGCATCCTCATCCTGCCGCTGTACCCGCAGTATTCGGGCACCACCACGGCCAGCGTGTTCGACGCGGTGTACGCCTGGGCCGCGCGCACACGCCATGTGCCCGAGCTGCGCTTCGTGAACCGCTACCACGACCATCCCGGCTACATCGACGCGCTGGCCCGCAGCATCGAGGCGCACTGGAAGGTGAACGGCCAGCCCGACAAGCTGGTGATGAGCTTCCACGGCGTGCCCGAGCGCACCCTTACGCTGGGCGACCCCTACCACTGCGAGAGCCTGAAGACCGGCCGCATGCTGGCCGAGCGCCTGGGCCTGCGCCGCGAACGCTATGTGCTCACCTTCCAGTCGCGCTTTGGCAAGGCCAAGTGGCTGGAGCCCTACACCCAGCCCACCATCGAGGCCCTGGGCAAGGCCGGTACGCGCCGGGTGGACGTGGTCTGCCCCGGCTTCACCAGCGACTGCCTGGAGACCCTGGAAGAGATCAACATGGAGGTGCGCGAGGCCTTTTTGCATGCGGGTGGACAGGAGTTCCACTACATCCCCTGCCTGAACGACAGCAGCCACTGGATCACCGCCCTGAGCCGCGTGGCGCAGCAGCACCTGGCGGGCTGGCCCACGCAGGTGGAGGATGCCGCCACACAGGCCGATGCGCGCGAGCGCGCACTGGCGGGCGGCGCGCCCCAAGGCCCCACCCCAGCAGGTCGCTGACCGGTACGGTCCCCGCCCGCCCAATCTTCCCCACCTCCCCATTTCCCCCGCACCGCTCCCCTGAATTGCTTTCCATGCCCGCATCCGCCCGCGCCCTTTCTGCACACCAACTGCGGCTGACCGTCGACCCCACCACGCTCGGCTTTGCCAGCACGGCCGAGCTCACGGGCTTGCCCCTGCCCTGGATCGGCCAGGAGCGCGCCGAGGCCGCCGCCCGTTTTGGCCTGGCCATGCAGCAGCCCGACTACCACCTCTTCGTGCTGGGCGACGTGGGCAGCGGCCGTGCATCGCTGCTGCACCAGGCCATGCTGGCCGAGGCCGCGCGGCGCCCCGTGCCGCCCGACCTGTGCTACCTGCACGACTTCGATGCACCGGAGCGCCCGCGCGCACTGCGCCTGCCTGCGGGCCAGGGCCGCCTGCTGCGCCAGGCCCTGGCCGACATGGGCACGCGGCTGGAGGCCGAAGTGCCCCAGCACCTGGCAGGCCCCGCCTTCCTGGCCGATGCGGCGCGCATCGAGCAGCGCTGGCAGGTGCAGGAGCGCGAGGCGCTGGCCGCGCTCGACGCGTTTGCGCTCGCGCGCCAGTTGCGCCTGGTGCGCGACAACGGGCAGATGCTGGTCACCCCCCTGGGCCCGAGGGGCCAGCCCCTGTCCGACGCGGAGGCGCGCGTGCAGCCGCCCGAGCGCCGCGCCGCCATCGAACGCGACGAGGACGCGCTGCGCAGCGAGATCGAGCGCTTTGCCCAGGCCATGCGCCCGCTGGAGCGCGAACGCGACGCAGCCCTGGACGCCCTGCGCCGCACAGTGATCACGCCGCTGGTGCAGCAGGCGCTGCAGGCCGCACGCGGCATCGCCGGCCAGCAGGCGCCGCACGCCGGGCGCCTTGCGCAATGGCTGGACCAGGTGGAGCGCGCCTTGCTCGGCAGCATCGACCTGCTGGAGCCCTACTACGGCGACAACGAGGCCGACGCCGAAGCCGACCGCCGCGACGACCTGGACGCGCTGCTCGCAAAGTGCCGCGTGAACCTGGCGGTGGACAACGGCGGGCGCAGCGGCGCCCCCGTGATCGTCGAGGACAACCCGCAGATGCGCAGCCTGATGGGCAGCATCGACCACGGAGCCAATGCCGACGACGCCGACCCCGGGCAGGCCGACGTATCGGCCATCCACGCCGGCAGCCTGCTGCGCGCGCATGGCGGCTTCATCCTGCTGCACCTGCACGATCTGGCCGCCGAAGAGGGCCTGTGGCCACGCGTGCGCCGCTTTTTGCGCAGCCGCCGGCTGCAGATCACTGGCGAGGCGAGTGCCGACGGCCCAGGCCCCGGCGGTGGCGCAGGCTTGCAGCCCGAGCCGGTGGATGTGGACGTGAAAATCGTCCTCATCGGCTCGGTGGACGAGTTCTACGCCCTGCAGGACAGCGACCCCGAAGCCGCACGGCGCTTTCGCGTGAAGGTGGACTTTGCCGACCGCTTCATCGCCACTGCGGCGTCGCACCGCGCCACCGCCATCTTCGTGGCGCACTGCTGCGTGCAGCGCGGCCTGCCGCACTTCGTCCCCGAGGCCGTGGCCCTGCTGATCGAGCAGAGCCACCGCGAGGCCGACGACCAGGGCCGGCAGAGCGCCCGCTTCGCCCAGGCCGAGGCGCTGGTGATCGAGAGCGCTGCCCAGTGCCGCATGCGCAGCCCTGCCGATGCCACGGCCCTGGTGCAGGCCGCCGACGTACAGGCAGCTCTCGCCGCCCAGCGCCTGCGCCACAACCAGACCGAGGAAGAACTGCACCAGACCCTGGTCGAGGGCGAGTGCCTCATCACCCTGCACGGTGCGGCCGTGGGCCAGGTCAACGCCCTGTCGCAGATCGACCTGGGCGACTACCGTTTCGGCTTTCCCGTGCGTATCACGGCGCGCAGCTTCGCCGGGCAGGAGGGGCTACTCAACATCGACCGCGAGGTCCACATGTCCGGCCCCATCCACGACAAGGGCGTGCTCATCCTGCACGGCTACCTCACGGCCCTGTTCAGCCATGTGGCGCCGCTCGCGCTCAATGCCTCCATCGTGTTCGAGCAGGAGTACAGCGGCGTGGAGGGTGACTCCGCCTCCTGCGCCGAGCTGTACGCGCTGCTGTCCAGCCTGTCGGGCCTGCCGCTGCGCCAGGGCATTGCGGTGACGGGTGCGCTGAACCAGCACGGCGAGGTGCTGCCCGTGGGCGGCATCAATGAAAAGATCGAAGGCTGGTTCCAGGCCTGCGCCGCGGCAGGGCTCGACGGCACCCAGGGCGTGCTCATCCCCGCGCGCAACCAGCGCCACCTGATGCTGTCGCGCCCCATCCTCGACGCAGTGGAGCGCGGCCTGTTCCACGTCCATACGGTGCAGCATGTGAGCGAGGGCATTGCCCTGCTGACGGGTGAGGCATCGGGCATGGCGCCAGGTGCCGTGCTGGCGGCCGATGCCGCCGGTGATGTGACCCAGACCGTGCTCAGCCGCGCTGAGCAGACTCTGCGCGCCTACCGGCGTGCGTGCCAGAGTGCGGGGCATACGCGGGTGGGGCGCGCGGGGCGCAGACCACGGCGCGACTGAAGCCAGACCCTGCCAGGTAAACCCGTGTCCACCGTGTGACAAAGGGCCAATCGGAGTCACCAACGTGACGCTCCAGCCGCCTCCTGCAGTGTTTTCCCCGACCCATTGTGGTGCATGCGCGCTCGATACTGGCTGCGCCGCCGGTCCATTGCGCGCACCCTGCGTGCAGCGATGGAAGGGCGCAGCACTACAACAGGAGACACGCCGATGCACCCCTTCTCCACGCCCCTCGCGCCTGCCCTCACGCGCCGCCGGGTGCTGTCGTCAGCAGCGGCCACCGCTGTCGCCCTGCCCGGCTGGGCACTGGCACAGCAGACCGAGCCCTGGCGCATAGGCCAGACGGCCGCGCTCACGGGCCCGCTGGCCTTCCCGTTCGTGGAGATGAACAAGGGCATCGCAGCGGCCTTCCAGGAGGTCAACGAGCGCGGCGGCATCGACGGGCGGCGCCTGCAGTTCACCAGCACCGACGATGGCGGCGACCCGGCCAAGGCCGGAGCCAACGCGAAGAAGCTGTTGGAGGAGGACAAGGTCTTCGCCCTGCTGTCCTGCGGCGGCACCACCAGCGTTATGGGCGCGCTGCCCGTGGCCATGGCGGCCAAGGTGCCGGTGATCGCGCCGGCAACGGGGTCGGACGCGCTGCGGCCGTTCAACCCCCTGGTGTTCCATGCGCGCGCAAGCTATTCGCAGGAGCTCCACAAGATCGTGCAGCAACTGGGTTCCACGGGCTTCACCAAGTGTGCTGTGGCCTACATCGACAACCCCTTTGGCAAGGCCACGCTGGCGGCCTTCGATGCGGCGGCCAAGGCGCACAACAACAAGGACTGGAAGGCCTTTCTGTTGCCCGAGACCGAGGAAGGCGTGGCACGCACGGTGGACGAGATCACGGCCTGGCAGCCCACGGCCTTGATCTCGCTGGCCGTGGGCGCAGTGGGCATACCGTTCTACAAGGCTCTGCGCCTGCGCGTGAAGGCGCCTGCGTTCTCGATCTCGTTCCTGGGTTCGCGCCCGCTGCTGGCGGCGCTGGGCGAGTCCGCGCGCGGCATCACCGTGGCGCAGGTGGCACCCAACCCCGACAACGTGGCCAAGCCCATCGTCAAGGCCTACCGCGATGCGCTCAAGGCCAGCGCCGCCAGTGCCGAGCCGGGCTATTCGTCTCTGGAGGGCTACCTGAGCGCGCGCCTGATGATCGAGGCCCTGCGCCGCGCGGGCCGCACTGCATCGCGCGAGAAGCTCATCGAGGCGCTGCACACCATGCGCCCCTACGACATGGCCGGATTCGAGCTGCGCTATGGGCCCCAGGACCACAACGGCACGGACTTCGTGGAGCTGTCGTATTTCAATGGGGAGCGGTTTCGGCGCTGAGTCACCCGGCTTTCGCGCTTGCCGTGAACACGGCCAACTGGTCCGCAAACGCGCGCTGGTAGGCCGGCCGCGCCTCGCCACGTGCTATATAGGCCAGCAGACTGGGCTGCTCCTGGAGCAGTGGCGATGCATCGCCCAGGCGGCGCAGCACGGTCACCATCAGCAGGTCGCCGGCACTGAAGGTGCCACCGTCCAGCCAGTCGGCCTCGCCCAGGCGCTGCGCCAACTCGGCCAGGCGCACGCGCACCCGGTCTTCGAGCATGGACTGGCGCTGGGCGTACCAGGGTTTGTCATGCTCAAGGATCTTCGCGGCTCCCCATTCGACGATGGGCGGCTCGACCGTGTTGAGCGCGGCGAACATCCACATGATGGCGCGCGAGCGTGCATGGGCCTCGTCCGGCAACAGGCCTGCACGGCTCTGCGCAATGTGCAGCACGATGCCACCGGTCTCGAACAGCGCCAGGCCGTCTTGCTCATAGGTGGGTATCTGCCCGAACGGATGGAGCGCCCGGTGCGCGGGCGCCTTCATCGCTGCAAAGGACACGAGGCGCACACCGTAGGGTTGCCCCACTTCCTCCAGCGCCCAGCGCACGCGCATGTCGCGCGCCAGACCCCGGCCGCGGTCGGGCGAACGTTCGAAGGCGGTGATGGTGGGTTGCATCGGAGCGCTCCTGCAGAGGGACTGGGACCATTGTTCCACCCACGCGCTGGCCCAGCCGTGTTGTCCACGTAGGACATCCGCTCGTGTTGCGCCGGGAACCGCTGGATTGGGTGTTGGCGTGGGTAGGATGGGGCATCGTTCAATCAGTTACACCCCATCACACCATGCCTGCGATCGGTCTCCCCTGGCCACCCAATCTCCAAATCGACGGATCGACCTACCTGGTCCGACCGCTGGCGCTGGCTGCGCCCTCGAATGTGCCGGAGCGGGTTTTCATCTTCGAGGAGGACGGCTCACCCGTGCTCACCGTGCGCCGTGCCTGGGCGAGCTACCCCGAAGCACTCTACACCGCAGAGCAGAAGCTCCGGGAGCATTTGGCGCCAACGCCGATCAATGTGTTTGGCGGCTGAGGAGCGCGCCGTTCGCGAAGGCAGCAGGGAGACCTTGATCCACGGACCCCACGGCAGTGCAGCCTTTTAGGCGCTGCAATGCCAAGCTTATTCCTCTACCGACTCGCGCATGATCCCACGGGCCACACAGCACTGGTGCAGTTCGCTGGTGGCCAGCATGCCCTGCTGCAGCGGGTAGGTGACGCGGGCCACTAGCCACTCGTCATCCGGCTCAGACAGTATTTCCCCCGACCGTCCGGCGCCCAGCGCCGTCCAGAACTGCAGTACCCCGATGGCATCCGTGTTGGCATGGGCGAATCTTCCGTGGGCCACCTTGCGAGCGCGGGTGAATTTGAAGGTTTCGGATTGGGTACGCATCGGCTTTGCAGAACAGAGAAACAGCGAGGACAAAAAGCCTTCGCATGGTGTACTGCCTGTACCGAACTCTGTGTAGGCGAACACCGCAAATATCCCTTGCGGGGTGGCCTTACCAGGGCAATGGCTGCCCGCTGTATGCGTAGAAACCACCCGTGCATTCGGGCGTGAGCCCATCGATCACACGCAGCATGTCGGCCGCCGCGTCCGCCGCCGGCCGGCCGATCTCGGCGCCGCGAAACGGGGCCGACAGGTCCGAGTCCACGGTGCCCGGGTGCAGTGCCACCAGCACGGCCTGTGGGTTGCCGCGCTGCACTTCGATGGCCGCGGTCTTGAGGAACATGTTCAGCGCCGCTTTCGAGGCCCGGTAGCTGTACCAGCCGCCCAGGCGGTTGTCGCCAATGCTGCCCACCTTGGCCGACAACACCGCCAGCACGCTGCGGTCCTTGGCCAGCAGCGGCGCAAAGTGCGCCATGACCAGCGCCGGGCCCATGGCGTTGGTGCGCAGGCAGGCCTGCATCTGCGCATAGTTGAGCTGACCCAGGCGCTTTTCGGGCATGCCTTCGGGGCCGTGCAGCATGCCGGTGGCGACGATGACGAGGTGAAACGGGCCCCGCGGCGCCAGCGCTGCCGCCGCCTCGGACACAGTGGCTTCGTGCTCGAAATCGATGGGTGGCACCGTGCTTCTTCCCAGCCCGACCACCAGCGCACAGCGCGGGTCGGCCTGCAGGTGCTGCACGAAGGCACTGCCGATACCGCCCGAGGCACCCAGGACAAGGGCGCGAAAGCCTTGCGGGAACGAACGCAGGTGGTCTGTCAGCATGTCAAAGGGAGGCCCATACCCCCATCATGCACCAGGGCCAAGCCATCGTTCTCAGGGCCATTGCAGCCGGGTGGGTGCCCGATACTGCGAGCGCGGCAGCGCGCTGGCCGCAGGCCCACCCGCCGTGCGCACCAGCGCAGCCTCTGCAGCCCCGGGCTCCTGCACACCATGCACGAAGAACCGTTCCACCAGCGCATAGTGCTCGGGCACATTCAGGGCCGGGGCATGGCCGCAACCGGGCACCTCGATCACGCGGGCCTGGCCACGGGCGCCCGGGCCGCGCGTGAGCATTTCGATGGTGGTCTCGCGCAGCACCAGGTCCGAGTCTTCGCCGCGCAGACACAGCACGGGGATGTCCAGCGCGTCGTAGTGGTCCCAGATCAGGTAGTCGTTGGCGTGGTGGGTGAACTGCTGCACCATGGCCGGGTCGTAGTGTGGGGTCACGCGGCCGTCGGGCAGGCGGCGGGTGCTGGTCTCGGTCAGGCGGCGCCACTGCGCATCGCTGAGCCAGCCATAGGGCTGGTAGACCTGGCGGAAGAAGGCCTCGAGCTCGGCCACCGTATCGAACGCGGGCGGCTGGCCCGCATAGGCCTTGATGCGCCCGAGCGCATCGTCGGCCAGGCGCGGCGCGTTGTCGTTGAGCAGCAGGCTGCGGATGCGGCCCTTGAGCCCCGGCTCGAACAGACCCGAGGCGCACACCGTACCGATGGCCCCGCCCATGGAAGTGCCCACCCAGTGCGCCTGCTCGATGCCCAGTGCGTCGAACAGCCCGGCCGCGATGCGCGCGTAGGAGCACAGTTGGTAGTCCTGGGCCGGCTCACGTGCCCACTGGCTCAGGCCGCGGCCGATGGTGTCGGGGCAGATCACGCGGTAGCGGGGCGCCAGGTGGGCGGCCAGATCGTCCATGTCGCGGCCGGTGCGGGCCAGGCCGTGCCAGGCCACCACCACCGGGGCATCGGGCGCGCCCCATTCGGTGTAGTGGATTTCATAGCCGGCGCAGGTGGCATAGCGCGATAACGGAGTCATGGTGGACAACCTTGTGAGTCAGTGGATGGATTGTGGGTTGCCGGAGGGCGAGCTGCGGTGTTCAAGCGGCTCACAAAGCTCAGCGAAGCGGTCCTGGCTAGGCGTTGCGTCGCAGACAGTACTGAAAGTACGGCAAGACGCAACAACGACGCCAGGAGAGTTTTGTGAGTCGCGCTCATTTCATGAGGCGCCCGTTGGCGCCGATGACGGTGACCTCGACATACCGCGAGCCGAGGCGGTTGGTGGGCGAATAACCCAGGCTGATGCCGCCCAGGTCGTAGTTCTGCAGCGATTCGAGGGCCTTGACCACCTTGGCCCGCGTGGGCGCGGGGCCGGCGCGGCGCAGCGCCTCGACTAGCACCTTGGCACCCAGGAACTGCTCGAAGCTGGTGTAGTTGACCTCGGCCTCGGGCGCGTACTTCTTGAGCAAGGTCTGGTATTCGCGCACCACGGGCAACTGCGGACGAAAGGGATACGGCACCACCTGGCTGATGCCCAGGCCGTGCGCGTTCTTCAGGCCGGCGAGCTTCACGAGTTCGGTCGGGTCCACCACCGAGATGTTGTACAGCTGCGCGCCACCGCCCTGCTCGCGGTAGCGCTGGATGAAGGCGGCCGCGGGCTTGTTCATGGCGATCATGATCACGGCATGCACGTCGGCCGCCTTGATGGCCTTCACGGCATCGTCCACCTTGTCGGTGTTGCGCTCATAGCCGGCCGAAACGACGAGCTTCAGGTTGCGCCGCGCCAGCGCCGCCTCCACCCCCGCCAGGCCTGCCTTGCCGAAGCCATCGTCCTGGTACATCACTGCCACGCGGTTCATGCCCAGCGTGGTGAGCTGCTGCACCATGTGCTCGGCCTCGTCGCCATAGCCCGCACGCACGTGGAAGATCCAGGGGTTGAACGGGCTGCGCAGCGACTCGCCGCCCGTATAGGGCGCCACCAGCGCGGCACCGCCCTGCTCCAGCACACCGTCGGTCAACAGCTGCGTGACGTTGGCCGTGCCGGCAAAGCCGTAGAGCGCCACCACTTCGGGCCGGGCCAGCATCTCGCGCGTCAGGCGCACGGTGTCGGGCACCTTGTAGCCGTCGTCCACCACCCACTGGCGGATGGTGACGCCATGCACGCCGCCCTGGGCGTTGATGGCGTCGAAGTAGATCTTGCCGCCCAGCACCATCTGCGTGCCCGTGCTGGCCAGCACGCCCGACAGCGGCGCCACCTGGCCCACCACCAGCTCGGCGGCGCGCACGGGCACTGCCATCAGCGCCAGCAGCCCCGTCAGTCCGAGTATCCCCAGGGCCGCGCGCATGCAGCGGCCCCATGTGTTCCATGTGTTCATGTCCGTCCTTTGTGCCACCGGGTGCGGCAACGCGCCCGGCAGCTTTGTTGTTGTAGGGTCGTTATTCGGGGATCGCGATGGCTCCGGCCGCGGTCACGGCGATGGCGTTGCCCGCAGTGGGCACATCGGCCAGCGGCGGCAAGTTGGCGGCAGTGATGGCCGGGGCGCTGCCCGGTATGCCGCCACGCGGCACGGTGCGCACCACCTGGCTGGCCGGCAGCGCCTTGCCAGTGGCCAGATGGTCGTACACGGCGTCGAGCGCGCGGTTCAGGTAGACATGCAGCGGCACATAGCGCGTGTCGTAGCCGGGCAGCACCGTGGGCAGGCCGATGAAACTGTCGAAGTGCTGGGCGTTGGCCACCTCCATGTAGCTGAGCTTGCTGGCCGCCCCTTCCACGCGCTTGTTGAGCGCGGTGTAGGGGCGCGAGGTGTGGCTCACGGGCAGCAGCGCATCGGCGCGGCCATGCACGATGATGGCCGGCTTGCCGCGCAGGTTGCCATTGCGGCGCGTTTCATCGACACCGGCCTGCAGCTTGCGCGCCGCGGCATCGCTGCCGGTGACCAGGTTGCGCAGGCACACGGCACCCTCGGTGTTCCAGTCGAAAGCGCCGCTGTCGGCCACCGACAGGAAGTCGCGCGCCGGGCCCTGCTTGGCGCGGTTGTTGATGAGCTGCACGCCGCCCGCCGGGGGCACGCCGTTGCCGGTGGCGAACATGCCGGCCAGCGCAGCCGGTGGCGCCAGCGGGGTGACCGCACCGGCCGCCGTGGCCCCCGCGTAGCTGAAGCCGCACAGGTGGTCCTGCACGCTGGCGCGCGAGAGCGAGTTGGCAAAGGTCACGGCCACGGCGGGCGCCACCTCGAAGGCTGCGAGCGAGGCATGCAGGTCATTCGACTCGGGCTCCCAGCCGTAGGCGCGCAGCTTCTGCAGCGATTCCTCGGCCTGGGCCGCCGTGGCGTCGGCCGTGAGCAGGCCGCGTGCGCGCAGGGCCGCGCAGCGACCCGGTGCGATGGGCAGGGCCGCACCGGCAAAGCCTGCGGCGAAGGCCGCCGCATACGGGCTGGTGCTGACCGAGGGCGCGAGCGAGGCGCAGGCCTGGTACAGGTTGGCCTGGGTGGTGTAGTCGATCAGCGGGCGGCCCGTGACGGCGATGGCGGTGCCGCCGCGCTGCACCGTGACACCCGGGTTGGCAGGCAGCTCCACCGCAGGCTCGGACACGGCCACGCCGCTGATCAGGCCCTGGGTATCGAGCTCGGCCGCCGCAATCGCTGCCCCGCCGCCATTGGAAATGCTCGACGCGATGACGATGGTGTTGCCCGGTGTGAGCGACTTGATGCGCTGGCCCGACACGGTGAGCGCGCCGTAGCGCTCATTGAGCAGGTAATAGCCGAACTCCACGGCCTGCAGCGTGGTCGTGCCCCAGTCCTTCTCGGCGTTCTGGCCCGAGTGCGCGTGCTTGAAGGCGAAGCGGTTGGGCGTGGCGGTGTTGAAGGCGGCCAGTTGCGAGGGCGTGAGGTTGGCGTTGAAGGCCGCGTTCTTGCCGGCCGCTGCGGCCGTGGTGCGCGTGCCGTCGATCAGCGGCACGGTGTCGTTCTGCAGGTCGTGCGGGGCGGCGCCCGTGCCCTTGTCGGAGTAGGCCACGGCGCAGCCGCGCTTGAGGCCCCACTCCCCGGTGGAGATGCCGCCGTACACACCGCGCGAGCCCGATGCGGTGGCCGTGATCATGCACGGCCGTGCAGGGTTGAAGCTGTCGGGCACCTGCACCATCAGGGTCACGTTCTGGCGCCCGCTGCCATCGTCGGCATAGGCGATGTACTCGGTACCGGGCACCTTGCCCTCGCCGGTGGTCACGCGACCCTGGGCATCGACGTTGGGACCATACAGCGTGCCGTAGCCGCCGGCGGCCGTCATGTCCAGCATGGCGCGGTAGTTGTTGTAGATGGCGGCGCGGCGCAATTCGGCGCCGGTGGGCTTGAGCGCATCGGCATAGGCGGGTGGCGTGGCCGAAGCCAGGCCACTCGCACCCAGGCCGGCGGTCAGCAGGTCGTTGCTGCTGCCGTCGTAGCGGGTCTCGGTGATGCTGCCAAGGTAGGCGGGCCGCGTGTTCACCCCGCCCGTGCTGTCACTGCCCCCACCGCCGCCGCAGGCTGCGAGCACTGCGGCGGACACGGCCACCATCGTGGTTCTTTGCGTCGTCTTTTTCTTCAGGCAATTCATTGCGCTTGTCTCCGAGTTGTGTTTTTCTGAACTTCTGGAACGCAGCTTCACCCCGGCCAGGTTGCGAGCCTGGCCCTTACGCCGCCTTGCGCGCTGCTGCCGCGCGCAGGCGTCCCACCACACCGGTGGGGAAGTAATACACCGACAAGACGAAAAGCACACCCAGCCACAACAGCCAGCGGTCGGGCGAGAGCAGCGCCGACAGCCAGGGCAGGCCCGAGGCGGCCTCGCTTGCGAGGCGCAGCAGGTCCTGCAGATAGCTTTGCGCAATGAGGAAGAGCACGGCGCCGATGGCCGAGCCGTAGATGGTGCCCATGCCGCCGATGACGACGATGAGCAGGCAGTCCATCATGATTTCGAAGCTGAGCGAGGTGTCCGGCCCGTTGTAGCGCAGCCAGAGCGCGAGCATGGCGCCCGCGCAGCAGGCGAACAGGGCCGACAGCACGCTGGACGTGGTGCGATACACCACCACGCGGTAGCCAATGGCCTCGGCGCGGAACTCGTTCTCGCGGATCGCCTGCAGCACGCGGCCGAACGGCGAGTTGACGATGCGCAGCAACGCCAGCACCAGCACCACGGCAATCACAAACAGCAGGTAGTAGCACAGCAGCCGCCCGTCGAGCGTGACGCCCAGGAAGGGCTCGTCGAAGGGCTCGAAGCTCGGCGACAGGATTTCGGGCACCTTGAAGGTCAGTCCATCCTCACCGCCCGTGATGTCCGACAGCTGCGAGGCCAGCGTCTGGAACGCAGCCGCCACGGCCAGCGTGATCATGGCGAAGAAGATGGCGCGCACACGCAGCGAGAACAGCCCCACCGCGAGCGACAGCAGCAGCGAGAGCACCAAGGCCCCACCCAGGCCCACGGCCAGCGCCGACCAGGTGGGCCCCATGCGCGTGGTGGCCACCGCAATGCCATAGGCCCCGATGCCGAAGAACATGGTGTGCGCAAAGCTCACGATGCCGGTGTAGCCCAGCAGCAGGTCGAAGCTGGCGACCAGCACCACGAAGATCAGCACCTTGGCCGCGACAGAGAGCGCCTTGACGCCAGGGAACAGGAAGGGCGCGAACGCCAGCCCGAGGAAGATGGCGACGAGGATCACCGCCAGCACCTTGCTGCGCGGGTAGTCGCCGGAGAGAAGTCGGTTCAGCATGTCTTGGGGCTCCTCTTCAGCGGTTCGCGACCGGATAGACGCCCTGTGGACGCCACAGCAGGATGGCCACCATCAACGCGATGTTGGAGAACAGCGCCACCTTGGGCACCAAAAAGCCGGTGTAGTTGGCCATGAGCCCCACCAGCAGCGCGCCGATGAGCGCACCGCCCGTGGACCCGAGGCCGCCGATGATGATCACGATGAAGATCAGCACGTTGACCTGGGCGCCCATCTGCGGCACCACGTTCTGCTGGTACAGGCCCCACATCACCCCGCCCAGGCCGGCCAGGGCCGAGCCCACGACGAACACGCCGATGAACAGGCGCCGGATGCGGTAACCCAGCGACTCGACCATCTCGCGGTCCTGTACGCCGGCACGGATGAGCAGGCCGACCTTGGTGCGCGACAGCGTCCAGGCCAGCACGGCAAAGACCAAGAGGCCCACGGCCACCGCCACCAGGCGGTATTTTTCGATGGCCGCATCGCCGATGAGCAGCGCGCCGCGCATGCCCTGGGGCAGCGGCAGCGGGATCTGCTGCGGGCCCCAGATGACCTTGATCAGCTCTTCGCCGATGATCATGCCGCCCATGGTGATGAGGATCTGCTTCAAATGCTGGCCATACACGGGCCGCACGATGAAACGCTCGAATGCCAGGCCCACGGCCCCCGCCACAGCCATGGCCACCAGCATGGCGGGCAGCACCGCCACCATGTTGCGCCACAGCTGGTCGGAGCCGGTCCAGTCGCCCATGGCACCCAGCACGCTGGTGGCCACGAAGGCACCGAGCGCGATGAACACGCCGTGGCCGAAGTTGAGCACGTCCATCAGGCCGAACACCAGCGTCAGGCCCGAAGCGATGATGAAGATGATCATGCCCATGGCCAGCCCCGCCACGGTGAGCGTTAGCCAGGTGCTGGGCGAGCCGATGAAGGGCAGCACCAGCAGCGCGAGCGCGGGCACCAGGGCCAGTGGCTTCCAGTCGAAGTCGCGCAGCATGGCCTTGCCGGCCGCGCCGGAAGTGGGTGTCGTTGTCGTCGCGGTGCTCATAGTGCCAACCCCAGCAGCGATCGCTGCAATGCCTCGTCTGCGGCCAGTGCGGCCATGCTGCCCGCATGCACCACCTGGCCGTTGTCCATCACGGCCACGGTGTCACCCAGCCGCTTGGCGAAATTGATGTTCTGCTCGACCAGCAGGATGGTCACGCCGCTCTTCTTGAGCTGGTCGAAGGCCTCGATCATGTTGTTGATGATCGCGGGCGCCAGGCCCTTGCTGGGCTCGTCCACGATGAGCAGGTCGCGCGGCTCCACGATGGCGCGGCTCACGGCCACCATCTGCTTTTGCCCGCCCGAGAGCTTGCCCGCAGGGTGGTTCCAGAACTTCTCGACCGCAGGGAAGAGCTTGAAGATCCATTCGAGCCGGGCGCTGTCCATCTGCGCGGCGTTCTTGGCACTGCGCGCGGCCAGCAGCATGTTCTCCTTGACCGTGAGGTCGGCGAAGATGCCCATGTTCTCGGGCACGTAGGCGATGTTCATGCCCGCGATCTGCGGGGTGTTGAGCGCCGTGATGTCGCGGCCTGCAAAGTGCACGCTGCCCTGCGATGCATGCCACAGTCCCATGATGGTGCGCAGCGTGGTGGTCTTGCCGGCGCCGTTGCGGCCCAGCAGCATGGTGAGTTGGCCCTTGGGCACGGCGAGATGAACGCCGTGCAGGATGTGGTAAGCCCCGATGTGGGTGTGCACGCCCTTGAGTTCGAGCAGATTGTTGGTGGTCGTCATGCAGTGGCCTCCTTGGTGACGCCCAGGTAGGCTTCCTGCACCACGGGCGAGGCGATCACCTCGGCCGGTGCGCCGTCGGCCACCAGGGTGCCGTTGGTCAGCACGATGATGCGGTCGGCCAGCTCGCGCACCACGTCCATCTTGTGCTCCACCAGCAGGATGATCTTGGTCTTGTCCTTCTTGAGCTCGCGGATCAGGTTCAGGATCACGGGGGCCTCGTCATGGCTCATGCCGGCCGTGGGTTCATCGAACATATAGACCTGCGGCTCCAGCGCCATGAGCAGCGCCACTTCGAGCTTGCGCTGGTCGCCGTGCGGCAGGCTGGCCACGGGCGTGTCCTGCCGGTCCAGCATGGCCACGGCCTGCAGGATGGCGCGGGCGCGGTCCGTCAGCTCGCGGTGGTCGCTCCAGATGCTCCACAGGTTCAGCCCCCGGCGGTGCTTGCCCTCCTGCGTGGCCTGCACGGCCAGGCGCACGTTCTCCAGCACGCTGAGGTTGGGGAACAGGTTGGTGAGCTGGAAGGCGCGGCCCAGGCCCGCATGCGTGCGCGCCGAGACCGACTGGCCCGTGAGGTCCTGCCCGCCCAGGGTCACGCTGCCCGCGCTGGCGCGCAGCTGCCCCGAGATGAGATTGAAGTACGTGGTCTTGCCCGCGCCGTTCGGGCCCACGATGGCGGTCAGCGTGCCGGGCTCAAAGGAGCAGGTCACGGCGTTGACCGCCACGTGGCCGCCGAAGCGGATGGTCAAGTCCTTGGTGGCCAAGGTGCTCATGGGAGGTGCTTCACTTTCACGGTCGTCGTCTTTCAGGGGTGCCGGGCGCCCTGCCCTTTGTGGTGCCAGGGCGCGCGGCGTTCAGCGCATTGTCAAGGGCAGGTGCCGATGACGTAGTAGTTGGGGCTGGTCTGTTTCAAGGTCTTGGTCACGAACACGTTCCACAGCCCCATCGCCTGGTTGGATCCCAGCGCAAAGGTGTAGCCGCCGGCCACGTAGGCGCGGCCCGCCATGGTGTGGGCGTAGTTGCTGGCCGTCGTGCAGGTGGCGCCGCCACCAGACGCAGCCAGCGTGGTGCCGCTGGCTGCGGCCGATGCGGCGCCTTCGGCGCCATTGCCATCGGCGGCGCGCACCGTCCAGCTGTAGGTGGTGGATGCGGCCAGGCCGGTGTCGGTGTAGCTGGTGGCGTTCACCGGCAGGGCGTTGACCTTGTTGGCATTGCGGTACACGTTGTAGCTGGCAGCGCCCGAAACGGCGCCCCAACCCACCACGATGGAGCTGGCCGTGGCGCCCGAGGTGTTCACGCCCGTGGGGGCGGGCAGCGCGGGGTTCGTGGGCGGGTTGGTCGTGCCGCCGCCGCTTGAGACCTGGTCCACCATGGCCTTGATGGCCACCATCTGCGGGCCGGACTTCTTGGCGTAGTTGGCGTTGTCGTAGCCCCACCAGTCAAAGCAGCTGTTGGTGGCCGCCAGGCTGGTCTGCGGGTAGAGCATCACGATGTTGTTGCTGTCGGCCCAGCGGTTGTAGCCGGTGTTGCGCACGTACTGCTGCTGCACGTCGCTCACGTTCTGCTTGCAGCCGTGCAGCACCACATGCAGCCGGCAGGTGGCCGTGCCGCCGGCCTGACAGGCCTGCGGGATGTAGGCCCAGCCGGTGGTGGCCATGCCGTGGTTGGTGATGAACTGGTTCTGGTTGAACTCGACATAGTTGCCTGCGGGCAGCGTGGCGTTGTTGCGCGCGTTGAGCGTGCCGTACAGGTGCTGCAGCATGGCGCCGGCCAGGTCGAAGTTGCAGTCGCTGATGTAGGGCGCGCCCTTGGTGGAGCAGCCGTTGCCATAGTCATCGGTGACCATGGCGTGCTCGGCCGCGATGTCCTTCTTGTAGACCACGTTGGCCGCCGGCACGAAGCTGTTGTAGTAGGTGCGCAGCGCGTCCATGGATCCCGTCTTGACCACGCTGTCGAGCGTGCCCGAGAACAGGTAGACCTTGGACGCCTGCAGGTTGGCCACCGGATCGATCAGGCCCTGGCTGGCCCAGGTGTTGGTGGTGTTCACCAGCGTGCTGGTGGGGATGCTGGCGGGGGTGACCATGCAGCGGCCGGTGGCGTTGACGATGGAGCCCTCGGCACAGTAGAACGGCCCGCCCGCGACCACGCCCGCGCCCTTGGCGAAGGTGGCCGAGTAGGCCACGTGCAGCTGCACGGCCATGAAGCCGCCAGCCGACAGGCCCGACACGGTGGTCTGCGTCTTGTCGATCTTGAGCGCGGGCAGGTTGACCGCCGCGAATGCACTGCCCATGCCCATTGCCGCGATGGCAGCGGCGGTTGCGGCCGACCTGAGAATGAAGTTGAAAGCCATTTGTCTTGTCTCCAAATAATTTTGAGAAAAACCGAGCCAGCCCCCGTGTAATCCGGGGGTTCATGCATCAATTCACTGGAAAAAAAGGGGCGGCCGCCCCCGCGGGATGGATCCCCGCTGGGCTGAACGGACGTCAGCCAGCGGGGCCACGCAAACCGTTTATCGCTTGTTGCGAATCGGCACTTGCATCTCTTCAGGCTTGATCTCGCGCACCAGCTCGGGCACGCCCCAGGCAAAAGCCGGGTCCACCTTGATCTTGAAGTGGTACATGCTCTGCATGGCCTGGTGGTCTTCCTTGCGGAAGGTCATCTTGCCCTTGGGGGTCTCGAAGCTCATGCCCTCCATGGTCTTGATGAGCTTGTTGGTGTTGGTGTCGCCGTTCGTCGCCTTGAGGGCCGTGACCAGGGCCATGGCCGAGCTGAAGCCGCCGGCGGTGAAGAAGTCCGGCGGGGTCTTGAACTCCTTGTAGTGCGCGGCCACCAGGGCCTCGTTCACCGGGTTCTTGGGGATGCCGAAGTAGTAGTAGGTGGCGCCTTCCATGCCCGGGAAGTTCTTGTACGCAGCCATGGCCGGCAGAATGTTGCCGCCCGTGGCGATCTCGATGCCATAGCGCTTCAAGTCCATGTCGGCGATCTTGAACGGGTTGCCGGCGCCGGCCCAGATGATGAAGATGACCTTGCGGCCGGGCACGTCCTTGAGCTTGTCGATCAGGCGCTGGGCACCGGCGGTGAAGTCGGTGGTGGTCGTGGGCAGGTACTCCTCGTGGGCCAGCTTGGCGTTCTTGAGCGCGTCCTTGAAGGCCTTCACGCCATCGCGGCCAAAGGCATAGTCCTGTGCCAGCGTGGCCACGGTCACGCCGGCCTTGTCGATGGCCACGGCGTTGGAGATGGCGTCCTGGCTGCTGTTGCGGCCGGTGCGAAAGATGTACTTGTTCCACTTGTCGCCGGTGATGG
The DNA here is from genome assembly GCF_964253305.1 of Acidovorax sp. LjRoot66. Taxonomy (NCBI): domain Bacteria; kingdom Pseudomonadati; phylum Pseudomonadota; class Betaproteobacteria; order Burkholderiales; family Comamonadaceae; genus Acidovorax; species Acidovorax sp. LjRoot66. The sequence continues at coordinate 2,402,254 of NZ_CAXUQU020000001.1, read as the reverse complement.
CGTCGGCCACGGCGGGCTCCACCAGCAGGATCTTCTTGTACTCCTCGGCCACGGGCAGCAGGGCCAGAGCGACGCCCGAGGACGTGGGGCCCACGGCGATGTCGGCCTTGTCGTCCGAGTAGGCCGAGGCCAGCAGGCTCTTGCCCAGGTCGGGCTTGCCCTGATCGTCCTTCTCGATCACGACGAGCTTCTTGCCGTTGACGGTCATGCTGCCGCCGGTGGCGTAGTTCAGGCCCATCAGCAGGCCGGTCTGGGTCTGCTTGCCATAGGCTTCGAGCGGGCCGGTCTTGCTGTAGATGTGGGCGATGCGGATCTCGCCGGACTGGGCGAACGCGGGTGCGGAAAGCGTGGCGGCTGCGGTAACGGCGGCGGTGGCGAGTGCGACCAGGGTGCGACGGTGCATGGCGATGTCTCCTTTGTAGTGATGCCTGAACATTGCACAGTTCATGCCAGCGCACAAGCTGTTGATTTGCAAGAAACTTTTGCTGACACCTGGACAGCAATGTCTGAATTTTATACAGTTGATTTGTCTGAATTTCAGGCATTTGCCTGAAATTCATTCAGGGTTTTCCAGACGTCCATAGAGTGTGGCGCGCGAGATTCCAAGCTGCCGCGCCGTGGCCAGCTTGTTGCCGCCATGGGCTTTCATGGCGGCGTGGATGGCGCGCTGCTCCAGCTCGGCCACCTGCTCGGCCAGGGGGCGCAGATAGCGCGATGCGTCCTCGGCCTCGGCCACCACCACGGTGGTGTCCTGCACCGGCGCGGCAGGCTCGACACCCGCCTCGCGCAGGATGCGCTCGAGCTGCGCGGCGTCGATGGACTGGCCTTCGCTGCGCATTACGGCCTGCTCGATCACGTTGCGCAGCTCGCGGATATTGCCGCGCCAGGGCTGGCCCGCCAACAGGGCCATGGCAGCGGGCAGCAGCTCGGGCGGCGGCGTGCCGTTGCGCAGCGCCAGGTCGTCGCCCAGCGACTCGACCAGCGCCGGGATGTCGCTGCGCCGCGCACGCAGCGGCGGCACGCGCACGGGCAGCACGTGCAGGCGGTAGAACAGGTCTTCTCGAAAGCGCCCTTCGCGCACCTGGGCCGCCAGGTCACGCGAGGTGGCCGCCAGGATGCGCACGTTGAACGGCACCAGCTTGTTGGAGCCCAGGGGCTCGATCTCGCCCTCCTGCAGCGCACGCAGCAGCTTGGCCTGCAGGCTCTGCGGCATGTCACCGATCTCGTCGAGGAACAGCGTGCCACCATCGGCCAGCTTGAACTTGCCATCGCGCCCCTTGGCCGATGCGCCGGTGTAGGCACCGGGCGCCACGCCAAAGAACTCGGCCTCCAGCAGCGTATCGGGCACGGCGGCGATGTTCACGCTCACGAAGGGGCCGCTGGCGCGGCTCGACGCGGCGTGGATGGCATGGGCCAGCAGTTCCTTGCCGGTGCCCGTCTCGCCCAGCAGCAGCACCGGGCTGCTCGACTGCGCGGCACGCCGCGCCTGGCGCTTGACCTCGGCCGCGGCCGGGCTCGACCCGATGAAGCTGGCAAAGGTGTATTTGGAGCGCCGCTCGCCGTCGCCCGCCACCGCCAGGCTGCGCCGGCGCTGGCTGGCCAGTTCGCGCCGCGCGTCATCCAGATCGCGCTGCAGCAGCGCGAACTTGCTGATCAGCGGCTGCAGCGTGGTCTCGGGGTGGTCGAAGAGCACGATGCCGATGGCACCGATGACGCTGCCCGCATCGTCGCGCAGCGGGATGCGGCTGACCACGAAGGTGCCGGCCTTGTTGGTGAGCAGGTCGATCAGCACCGGGTTGCCGGTCTCCAGCACGCGGCGCATGCCGGTGTTGGGGATCACCTCCTCCACCATGCGGCCCACGAACTGGTCCACCGACGAGAAACCCAGATCGGGCAAAAAGCGCTGGTAGCCTTCGTTGACCCAGACGATGCGCCCGCTCAGGTCCACCAGGAACATGCCCTGGCTGACGCTGGAGAACAGGTGGAACATGGACCGCGCCGCGAGTTCGAGAATGCCCTGGGCATCCAGCGGCAGTGCAGGGGCGTCGTCGATGAGGGGGGGCATGTGCGGATGGTAGCAAGCCCGCCACCCGCCCCGGGTCAATCCGCCGTGGCCGGTGCCTGCAGGCCGCTCACCGCGCGCAGGCCGCGCGCCATGCGCAGCACCACCACCGGCTTTGCCGCTTCTGCCGCGCCGGCACCGAGCGGCGGGTCCACCAGGATGCAGGGCTTGCCGGTGCGCCGGCAGTGGTCCTGCACGCGCCAGTACTCGTCGTGGCTGATGCAGCCCGTCTGGCAGATCACGAGGTCGGCCGCCGCCAGGCTCGAATCGAGCGCCGGCGATGCCGGGGCCAGGGCCTCGGGGGCGGCCTGCGCCTGTTGCTCCACCTGTGCCGCCGCCACGGCCTGCAGGCGCCAGCGCAGGCACTCGCGCGAGAGGCTGGTGATGCGCTCGGCCAGCGCCGCGATGTGGCGCGTCATGTCGCGCCGGCGCGTCAAGCCCGGCTGCGCGGCCTGCAGCTGCAGCAGTTCGTCCTGCGCCATGGCCAGCCGCGTGTCGCGCACCACCACGGCCGCGCGCAGGCGCACCACCTCGGCCCGCAGCTGCTCAAGCTCGCCCGCCTGCTGGGCCAGCGCATCGCTGCATCGCGTCTGCGCCTCGCCCAGCTGGCGGCACAGCACCAGGAACTCTTCGGACAGGGTATGCATGCACCATCCTCGATAATAAGAATGATTCGCATTTTATGATATGATTTGCCCGTCTGAGCAAGCTACCTGGTGGGGGGCACCCAAGGAAGCGAGTCCTTTGTGCCTGGCTTGCGAAGTTTGCTGGGCGGGCAAGGTCGGGGCGTACCCAGGACCATCCAAGTACGCCAGGGCCTGCCCGCCACCCCTGCAAACCATGGACCACAGCGGTCACGCCGCCGTGCACAGGATCTCACCCGCTGGCCCGCCCTGCCCGCGTCGCCTCAGCCGCGCAGCGGCGACACCCCTGCGAAGAACACCTGCGCGATCGAGGCGATCTCCTCCTCGTCATCGAGCGCCATATCCGGGGCCAGGACCAGCCGCGACACCAGAAACCCGATGTTGAGCGCCAGAAAGCGCCGGGCGAGTGCTTCAGCCGCGACGTCACTGCGCAGGCGCCCGTGCTGCTGCAACCGGTCAAACAGGGCCACCAGCGGCCCCCACACCGCCGGCTTCCACTGCGCGACAAAGCGCCCGCGCAGGCCTTCGTCCCGCACCAGTTCGACCAGAAGCAGGCGCGTGAGCTCGGGCGCGGTCTGAAGCGCGGTGAGCCGGGCGCGCAGCAGCGCCCGGTGCCAGGCCACCAGATCACCGCCATAGGCGGCGATGGCCTCGGCCAGCCCTGCCAGCGATGCCGGGGCCAGATGGGGCAGCACCGCTTCGGAGATCACCGCCTGGGCCAGCCCCTCCTTGGAACCGAAGTGCTTGAACAGGGTGCGCTCGGTGGTCTGCGCCTGCGCAGCCACCTGGCGCGTGGTCGTGCCACCGATGCCCTGGGTGCTGAACAGCTGCGCCGCGGCCCAAAGGATTTCTGCGTGCAGCGCGTCGGAACGGGGGCGACCGCGGGGAGCCGGGTCCGATGGGGGCGAGGAAGTCATGCACCAAGTATAGCAATCGCTTTACTTCTTCCACCAGAATTAGTAAAGTAATTGCTATACCTATTTTTGGAGTGCTGTCATGCCGCTTGCCCTGCCCCGCTACCAGGCCCTGCCCTTGCCCGACCGGCTTGCATTGCATCCCCCATCGGCCGATGCGCCGGCTTATCCCGCCCACTTCAGGGGCGTGCCTGCGCCCGTGCACCTGCCCTGGGGCCTCAAGCCCATGGGCAGCGCTGTGAGCGGCATCGACACCCTGGCCGATGGCCGCACACGCTGCTGGATACGCCACGACGTGGTGCGCGGGGTGACGCCGCGCATGCTGGCATGGTGGTTCGCCCACCTGGAGGGCGACGTGGAGGTGGGCGGCGTGCGCATCAACCGCTACCGGGTGTGGCATCCCTACGACCACGTCCACGCCAGCTATGCGCGCCGCCTGCCCGACGGCAGCGTGGGGCCGGGCGCGGCCATCCACCTGCGCGAGATGCTGGGCGCCAACCCGGCCTACGTGGTGGACGTGGTGACCGACATCGAGAAGCTCGACGAAGAGGGCTTCATCCACAACCCCGTGGTGCATGGCATCCGAGGCCTGGCGCGCATGGAATACCGCTTCAAGGCCGTGGCGGAGGGCACGCAGTACGAGAACTGCCTGCTCTTCGGCGGGCGCGACACGGTGGCACGCCGCCTGCATCCGCTGCTCTCGCGCCTGGCATTCCCCGATGGCAAGGGTGCCGCCTGGCTGCGCCACAACATCGAAGAAGTCGGCATGTTCGAGAACTTCCTGCCAGGCCTGTACCGGCAGGAGACGGGGCTGGACGGATGAACCCGGGACGGGCCGACGGATCGCCCGATGGAGATGGTGTGCGTGGTGCGCTGCTCAAGGCAGCACCCGCCGGTCAGGAGCGCCAGGGCAACGGCAAAGGGGCAGCAGATCAAAACCGCACAAGGGCTTGCATCGGATTCAGGGGGTTCAGGGATTGCTGCGGTTGATGAAGTTGTCGGGGCCACGGCCACCCAGCTTGGGCAGCAGCCTGCTGGGGGAGTGGGGAAACTCCGGCGGCTTGCGGGCCACCATGAAGAGCCGGATGTCCTTGCCCCGGGTACCGTGCCGCTCCATGGACACGATGTCCAGGCCCTGGCGGGCCATGGCCGCATGCAGCCCCTCCCCCTCGAAGCTCAGCACGTGGGGCGCCTTGCCGATGGCACGCATCAGCGGTAGCGCGAGCCAGGGAATGAGCGGGTTCATCTCGGCGATGCAGGGCGTCTTGGAGATCAGCAGGCCGCCGGGCCGCAGCGCCTGCATCGCCAGTTGTAGCGTGTGGTCGAGATCGCTCACCAGGTGCAGCACGCTGAAGGCCAGCACCACGTCGTAGTTGCCCTGCCCGAGCCCTGGCGCATCTGCGTCGGCCACCGCGAAGCTCAGCTGCGGCACCGGCTGGGCCGCCAATTTGCCCTGGGCGATGGCGATCATGCCGGTCGAGACGTCGGTCGCCAGCAGGCGCCGGGTGAAGGGCGCCAGGCGCAGCGCGGTGGAGCCTGTTCCACAGCCGATCTCCAACACATCCTGCTCGGCCGACAGCAGGGCCTGCACGCGCTGCAGCGTGGTCTCATAGCCTGGCATGTCGGCAATCGGATCGGCCGCGTACTTGGGGGCGATGCGGTCCCAGAAACGGGCCTTGCGGGCAGTCGACGCGTTCGCTTGCGGGGGTGGCGGTGCGCCGGCAGGCTCAGCGGTGGTGGTGATGGGCATAAAGTGCGGCAACGGTCTTGCAATGGACAGCACTGGATGCTATCCATGCACTTCACCCTGGGGAATTGCCGCAAATTGCAGTGAACATATACATTTATGCATGGATAAATTGGACTGGAACCAGCTAAGGGCGTTTCTGGAGACAGCCGAAACCGGCTCGCTGTCGGCCGCCGCCCGCAAGCTCGGCCTGACCCAGCCTACCCTGAGCCGCCAGGTTGCCGCCATCGAGCAACGCATGGGCGTGACCCTGTTCGAGCGCGTGGGCAAGGCCATGGCGCTGACCCCCACGGGGCTGGACCTGCTGGAGCACGCCCGTGCCATGGGCGCGGCGGCCCAGGCCCTGGGCGTGGCGGCCAGCGGGCGCTCGCAGGCGGTGGGCGGCGTTGTGTCGGTGTCGGCCAGCGATGCCGTGGCCTCGTACCTGCTGCCTCCGCTGGTGCGGCGCCTGCGCGAACAGGAGCCAGGCATCAGCATCGAGGTGATTGCGTCCAATGCGTTCAGCGATCTGCTGCGCCGCGAGGCCGACATCGCCATCCGCCATGCCAAGCCCGAGCAGCCGGAGCTGATCGCCCGCCTGATCCGCGATGCATCGGCCTGCTTCTATGCGTCCGAAGACTGGGTCAGGACCCACGGCCACCCGCGCAGCGCTGAAGAGGCAGCCGCTCTGCCCTTCGTGGGCTCGGACCGCTCAGGCCAGTACCTGGGCTACCTGCGCCAGCACGGCTTGCCCCTGACCGAGGCCAACTTCAGCTGCTACGCCGACCACACGGTGGCCCACTGGGCACTGGTGCGCCAGGGCATGGGCATCGGTGCCATGATGGACGAGATCGCCCAGGCCACGCCGGGCATCGTGCGCGTGCTCAATGACGTGCCGCCCGTGATCTTCCCGATCTGGCTGGTCACCCACCGCGAGCTGCGCACGGCACGGCGCATCCGGGTGGTTTTCGAGGCGCTGGCGCAGGGGCTGCAAGAGGGATGCACGCCCTGAGCCGTTGCGCGCCCTCGCACGCCGATGAAAAAAGGGCGGCACCGCAGAAACTGCCGTGCCGCCCCAACTACCCAAAACAGGTTAGCCCTCAGCCCGCAGCTGTGCCCCCCTCGGCCGCCGCCTTGCGCGCTGCCCAGCGGCGCGCCACGCGCGGCAGGATCAGCACGGCCAGCACGATGACCATAAGGGTCAGCGAGCCTGGGCGCTCCAGGAAGATGGTCCATTTGCCTTCGCCGATGGCGACCGCATTGCGCATCTGCGCTTCGGCCAGAGGGCCCAGGATCATGCCCACAACCACAGGGGCGGCGGGGAAGTCGAAGCGGCGCATGACCACGCCCAGGAGGCCGATGGCGTACAGCAGCACCAGGTCGAACGCGCTCTGGCGCATGCCATATACGCCCAGCGTGGCAAACACCAGGATGCCCGCGTACAGGTACGACTTGGGGATCTTGAGCAGCTTGACCCACAGGCCCACCAGCGGCAGGTTCAGGATCAGCAGCATGACGTTGCCGATGTACATCGACGCGATCAGCGCCCAGACCAGTGCGCCGTTGCTGCTGAACAGCTGCGGGCCGGGCTGGATGCCGTAGTTCTGGAACGCACCGAGCAAAATGGCGGTGGTGTTGGAGGTCGGGATACCGAGCGTGAGCAGCGGGATCAGCGTGGCGGTGATGGCCGCATTGTTGGCCGCCTCTGGGCCGGCCACGCCTTCGATGGCGCCGGTGGTGCCGAACTCTTCCTTGTGCTTGCTGAGCTTCTTTTCGGCCGCATAGCTCAGAAAGGTAGGGATCTCGCTGCCGCCGGCCGGCACGGTGCCGAAGGGGAAGCCGATGGCCGTGGCGCGCAGCCATGCGGGCCAGGAGCGGCGCCACTCCAGCTTGGTCATGTGGGTGCTGGTGAGCTTGTTCTGCGTCTCTACGGTCTTGCCCTCGTACATCACGTTGTACAGGGCCTCACCCACGGCAAACAGGCCCACCGCGATCAGCACCACCTCGATGCCGTCCATCAGCTCGGGCACACCTGCGGTGTAGCGCGCCTGTGCGGTCAACTGGTCGATGCCGATCAGGCCCAGGGCCAGGCCGACGAACAGCGAGACCATGCCGCGCAGCGTGCTCTTGCCCAGCACGGCGCTGACGGTGGTGAAGGCCAGCACCATGAGCATGAAATACTCGGGTGGGCCCAGGCGCACGGCGTATTCGGCCACGATGGGCGCAAAGAAGGTCACCAGCACGGTGGCGATGGTGCCTGCCACGAAGGAGCCGATGGCCGCTGTGGCCAGCGCCGCACCGGCGCGGCCGTTCTTGGCCATCTTGTTGCCCTCCATGGCCGTGACCATGGACCCCGCCTCACCGGGGGTATTGAGCAGAATGGAGGTGGTGGAGCCACCGTACATGGCGCCGTAGTAGATGCCCGCAAAGAAGATCATCGATGCGGTGGCTTCGACCTTGACGGTGATGGGCAGCAGCATGGCCACGGCCACGGCAGGGCCGATGCCGGGCAGCACGCCCACGGCCGTGCCGATGACACAGCCGATGAAGGCCCACATCAGGTTGATGGGGGTGGCGGCAGTGGCAAAGCCCTGCAGCAGAAGGTTCCAGGTTTCCATATGGCGCAGGCTTTACAGCCACCCCGTGTTCGTGAGGCCGGGCAGGTTGATCGCCAGCAGTTGGGTAAACATCCAGTACACCGGCGCGGCCAGCGCCACTCCGATGAGCAGGTCTTTGAACCAGGCCTTGGGGCTCAGGTCGAGCCGGCCTTCGGAGCTTTTGAAGCCGCGCACTGCGAGCACGAAGCACAGCGCACAGCTCAGGATGAAGCCCAGCGTGGTGATGAGCATGGCGTTGAGCAGCAGACCGACCGAGACCCAGACGAAGCCCTTCCAGTGGGCGCTGCCGTCGCCCGAGGCTTCTTCCAGATCACGAAAGCCGCCCGTGCGGGCATGGATGATGGACAGCACCCCGCAGACGATGAGCACGATGGCCACCACCCAGGGAAAGAAATTCGGGCCCACGCCGCCATAGCCCGCCTCGGAGCTGATGGAGGTGGCACCCCAGGCCAGCAGGCCGCCCAGCAGCAGCGTGCCGGCGCCCACCACGGTTTGCAGGGACGTGGAGCGAGAGGAATGTTGTGTCATGTTTTTGTCCCGCAAGGAAGAGCGGCGCGCAGAGGACTGTTGCCAGCACCGTATTGCGCGCCGCCCGGAGGGTACGACGATGGGCTTTCGCTGGCAGCGCCAGCGTCAGATCATGCCGGACTTGACCATCGTGGCGCGCAGGCTGGCGAACTCGGCGTCAACGAAGTTGGAGAACTCGTCACCGGCCAGCCATGCAGGCGTCCAGCCGTTCTTCTCCATCGCATCCTGCCAGGACTTGTGCTTGTAGGTCTTGGACAGCGCCTCGACCAGGTCCTTGCGCTGCTCGGCGGTGATGCCGGCCGCGCCGTACACGCCGCGCCAGTTGCCGATCTCGACGTTGATACCCTGCTCCTTGAGCGTGGGCACGTTCACGCCCTTCAGGCGCGTGGCCGAGGTCACGCCCACGGCGCGCATCTTGCCGGCGGTGATGTACTCGGCAAACTCGCTGTAGCCGCTGCCGCCCACGGTGACGTTGCCGCCCAGGATGGCGGCGGTGGCCTCACCGCCCCCACGGAAGGCCACATAGTTGATCTTGGCAGGGTCCACACCCACTTCGCGGGCGATCATGGCGGCCGCGATGTGCTCGGTGGATCCGCGCGAACCGCCGCCCCACTTCACGCTGCCAGGGTCCTTCTTGAGCTGGTCGACCACGTCCTTCATGGTCTTGAAGGGCGAGTTGGCGGGCAGCACGAACACGTTGTACTCGCTGCTCAGGCGCACCAGGGGGGTGACCTTGTCCAGGCCCACCGGCGGCTTGCCGGTGATGATGCCACCCAGCATCACGGCACCCATGGTCATCAGCGCATTCGGATCGCCCTTGCTGGCGTTGGCGAACTGCGCCAGGCCAATGGCGCCTGCGGCGCCGCCCTTGTTGTCATAGGTCACCGAGCTGGCCACGCCTGCGTCCTGCATGGCCTTGCCCAGGGCACGGCCTGTGGTGTCCCAGCCACCGCCGGGGTTGGCGGGGATCATCATCTTGATGGCTGCAGCGGCCTGGGCGGTCAGCGGCAAGGCGCCGGCTGCCGCCATGGCGGCCAGGGACTTGAGGAAGGTATCGCGACGCATTGGTGTCTCCTAGTGTGATGAGCGAACCTGTCGATGATGCGCGCCCTGCCTGTCAAACGGCTGTCCACAAAGTAAGGGAAAACCCCCTGTGTCGCTTCGCGCCTTCCCCCTGAAGGAGGACGCACCCCGGTGCGGCGGGGCGGCCACAGGAGCACCCAAACCCCCTTGTAGAGTGATATGGTCCCGCGCATGAAATTGCTTCTTGTCGAAGACGACCCCACCATGCAGGCCACGCTGCACCGCGCCCTGAGCCGCCGCGGCATGGAGGTGACGCCCGTGGGCGATGGCCGCGCCGCACTGGCGCAGTGGGCCGCGCAGCCGCCCGATGCGGTGGTGCTGGACCTGACGCTGCCCGGGCTCGACGGCCTGCAGGTGCTGCAGCAGGCGCGCACGCGCGGGCTGCGCACGCCGGTGATCATCCTCACGGCGCGCGGCACGGTGGGCGACCGCATCATGGGCCTGAACTCGGGCGCCGACGACTACCTGCCCAAACCTTTCGATCTCGACGAGCTCGAAGCCCGCCTGCGCGCACTGGTGCGCCGCAGCGCCGACCCGGTGGCCAGCAATGCCCTGCCCCCCAGCGTGCAGCAGATCGGCGCCATCCGCTACGACACCAACAGCGGCGCCATCTACCTGGGCGGCGAGGTGATGGAGTTCACCCCGCGCGAGCTGGCGCTGATGCACGCGCTGCTGGCCCAGCCCGGCCACGCGGTGACCAAGGAGCGGCTCTACGAGCTGGTCTTCCCGGGCCAGCTCGACGTGCAGTACGAGGCCATCGAAGTGGTGGTCTACCGGCTGCGCAAGAAGCTCACCGGCACGGGCCTGACGCTGATGACCCTGCGCGGCCTGGGCTACCTGCTGCGCACGGATGCATGAAATGACGAAGCCCCCGGGCGAGCCCCACACGCCACCGACGCCGCGGCCCCACTCGCTGCGCCGCCGGCTGCTGCTGGGCATTCTGCTGCCGGTGGTGGTGTTCATCACCTACAACACCATCAGCGGCTACCAGCAGACCCTGGCCTCGCTGACCACCGCCTACGACCGCACGCTGCTGGCGTCGGCCAAAAGCATCAGCGAGCAGCTGGACGTGACCGGCTACGACGAGGCCGCGCACCTGCGCGCCATCGTGCCCTACTCCGCGCTGGAGGCCTTCGAGGCGGACAACAAGAGCCGCATGTACTACCGTGTCTCCAACCTGCAGGGCGGCCTGATCTCGGGCTTTGACGAACTGCCGCTGTGGAAGGGAACCATCCCCGCGCGCCCACCCTATGCGGCGCTGGTGGACTTCTACGACGACACCTTCCGCGGCATGCCGGTGCGCGTGGCCGTGCTGCTGCAGCCGGTGGCCAGCTCCAGCGGGCGCGCCATGGCCGTGATCCAGGTGGCAGAGACGCTGGAAGTGCGCGAGACACTGGCGCTGCAGAACCTGCGCAACACCCTGCTGCGCCAGGCCCTGCTGATCGCCGTGATCGGCATCACGGTGGTGCTGGTGGTGCAGCGCGCCACCCAGCCCGTGCGCCAGCTCAGCCGGGAGCTGCAGGCCCGCCAGGAGGGCGACCTGAGCCCCATCACCGCGCCCGCTGCGCCGCGCGAGCTGCAGCCCCTGATCGAGGGCACCAACGAGTTTCTGCAGCGCCTGCGCCACCTGCTGCGCCACCAGAAGCGCTTTGTGCGCGATGCCTCGCACCAGCTGCGCACGCCGCTGGCGGTGCTCAAGACCCAGGTGCAGTCGGCCCTGCGCGGCGACATGCCGGCCGAGCAGGCGCTGCACGAGATCCGCGACACCGTGGACCGGGCCACCCAGTTGGCCAACCAGATGCTGGCACTGGCCAAGGTGGAGCAGTTGCGCCAGCAGAGCGCGCCACCCGTGACGCGCTTCGACGAGATCCTGCGCGGCGTGGCGCTCGACATCTCGCCCCTGATCGCCCAGCGCGACCTGGACTTCGGCATCCACACCGACACCGCGCCCATAGAGGCGCACGAGTGGATGCTGCGCGAGCTGACCCGCAACCTGCTGCACAACGCCGTGCGCCACGCCCCGCCGGGCAGCGAGCTGTCGGTGGAGCTGCGCACCGATGGGCGCCACGCGGCCCTGACGGTGAGCGACCATGGCCCCGGCATCGACGACGAGCTGGCGCTGCGCCTGTTCCAGCCGTTCTCCGCCGGCGACGTGCGCACCGGCAGCGGCCTGGGCCTGGCCATCTGCCAGGAGATCGTGCTTGCGCTCTCAGGCACCATCTCCTTGACCAACCGCACCCAGGCCGGCCGCGTGCTGGGCCTGGACGCCGTGGTGCGGCTACCCCTGGCCCACGGCATGGGCATGCCGGACGCGGCACAATCAACCCCATGACCCCCACCGTGACGATGCGCCTGGACAAGTGGCTCTGGTGCGCCCGCTTTTACAAGACCCGCGGCCTGGCCACCGAAGAGATCGGCAAGGGCCGCGTCACCGTCAACGGCCAGGCCGCCAAGCCGGCACGCGATGTGCGCCCCGGCGATACCGTGGCCCTGCGCCAGGGCCCCGTGGCCCGCACCGTGACCGTGCGCGCACTGAGCGGCGCGCGCGGCCCCGCCCCCGTGGCCCAGCTGCTGTACGAGGAAACCGCAGAGAGCATCGCCGCACGCGAGGCCGCGGCCGAGCAGCGCCGCCTGGCCCCCGAGCCCGCTGCCACGCTACAGGAAGGCCGGCCCACCAAGCGTGACCGGCGCAACATCGAGCGCGTGAGCGCGCCGGACTGGGGCAGCCGCTGGAGCGCGTCGATCGACGAGTGAGCCACGAAGGGCGGACACCTGCCCGCCCCGAACGAAGGCCCCCGCCTACAGATACTTGCTGCGGACCATTTCGATGGTCTGCGAACACAGGGAGGGGTCGCCATCGGACAGTGAAGGCAGCTCCACGCAGGTGGACAGCGGCATGCGGAAGGGGTCGCTCCGGTTCTGGTCCACCGCGACCATGCTGCCGTCTTCCGTGCGCACGTGGTAGCGCGTGCGAAACGATGGCGTGGGCGGCCGGTCCATCGCCGAGCCCGCCACAGCCCCCAGTACGCCCGCGAGCACCTGCATGCCGGCCGAGTAGTTGTTGCCCGGTCGAAACGCCCGGTCGATATACGCGGCCTGGCCCAAGGCACCGCCCAGCACCGCCCCGCCCGTGGTGCCGGGCATGGACACATCCACTGTCTGGGCGTCCGCAATCCAGCCGTACCGGCCCGCGTGCAGGAGTTCCACCCTCCACTTCGACGAAATGGCCAGGCGCTCATCGTCCGCCAGGCCTGCCCAGATGGCGGGCTTGATGCGGGCGATCCGCCGCATGGATTCCGGTACGGGCCCACGGTAGACGGGATCGAAGGGCTCGGCCGACACGGGAAGGGTGGGCGCATAGCTGAGCGCCCGCTCCGCCTGCCGCACGGATTGGTTGAGCGCCAGGATCTCGTTGCCCAGCAGGTCCGCGTCGGCGGCGGTGGGGTCGGCCGTCAGGCGGGCCCGCAGCAGGGCACGGCGGGCGCTGGCATCTTCCAGTTGCCTTTCCAACACCTCCCATTGGATCTTGGGCGGCGCAGCCCAGGCCGCCGGGAACATCCCCAGAAGCGCCACGCACCCGCACAAGCCCACCCGCCCGAATCGCCGCATTCCTGCCTCGCTTTGCCCACGCCAACCGCAGCGCGGTACTGCACATCATACAAATCCTGCGCACTGCGGACGCTCAGTGTCGTGGCCCCTAGAATTGATCGTCCAGACAGCCCCGCCACCTTGCCGCCCATGCACCACAACCTCACTTGGCGCAGCGCCGTACCACTTGCCCTGGCAGTTGCAACGACCCTGGTGACCGCACAGCCGTCGGACCTGCTGCTGGAGGCCTGCAACCGCCTGCCCGATGCGAAGAAGCGGTTGGCGTGCTTCAAGGAAGCCACCAGGAGGCCTGCGGACGCACTGCCTACGGCCACGCCCACACCTTCGCCCGCCTCCACACCTGCAGCGGCACTCAACCCGGCGCCCGCATCCACCACAGCCCAGCTGCCGCCTCTGCCCCTGGCCGAAGCAGTGCGCCTGTGCACGCGGCTGATCACCGTGGCCCGGGGCCGCGAGGCCGAGGCAACGGAAAGCGCCGAAGCCTCGTCGGCCAGCGAAATGTCCGTGACCTGGCCCGCGCTGCCCGGCAAGAAGCCGGTGTACTGCAACCTGGGTCGTGCAGATCACCGTATCACGTCCATCACCAGCAACGGCAAGGTGGCCAGTGGCGCCCTGCTCGACAGCATGCACGCGCGCGCCACGCAGCGCGAGGAAATCCAGGCCGGCAACTACGCCCGGCTCCTCGCAGGTGCCACGAAGGCCCTCACCTCCCGGATGCAAGACCCCGACACTGCCCAGTTCCGCAACCTGTTCGTGAGCGATGGCCCCCTGCACATGCTGTGCGGCGAGATCGATGCACGCAACGCGTTCGGCGCGTACGAGGGGTTCCGGCGCTTCTACGCATCGGGCGACCCGGAGTTCCACGCCATCGAAAGCCGCAAGACGACCCGAGTATTCGAGGCCACCTGGACATCGGTGTGCGCGCGCAAGATGGCGGATATTGCCGCGTTCTGAGCCGGCAACTACCCGGCAGCCAGTACCAACCCGATGCGCGTGACGCTCCCTGCCGAGGTCGCCACGGTGCGCCCGCCGTGCATGCGCGCGATGGCATCCGTGATGGCCAGGCCCAGACCATGGTTCGTTTGGCCATGGCTGCGCGCAGTGTCACCCCGGAAGAAACGATCGAACAGCCGCTCCAACACCTGGGGATCCACATCGGGGCCGGTGTTTTCCACCACCAATTGCACACCACCGCCAGGCAGGGGCGTGATGCACACCCGCACCGCGCTGCCAGCAGCCGCGTAGCGCGTGGCATTGCCGATCAGGTTGGACAGGGCGCGGTACAGCAGCGGCACGTCGAAGTCGCCTGCGGCATCGCCCACGACCTGCAGGGTGAGCCCTGCATCCTGCAGCGCAGCCTCGTGGTAGTCGGCCACCTGCGTGGCCACGGCGGCCAGGCTGGCCACCGGTGCGCGGCGCGCACGAGCGCCCCGATCGGCTTGCGAGAGGAACAGCATGTCGCTCACGATGCCGGTGAGGCGGTGCAGCTCTTCGAGGTTGGACGACAGCACCTCGGCCACTTCGGCCACTTCACCCCCGCCTTGCGAGCCATGGTCCCTGCCCTGCCTGCGCAGGGCCAGCTCGTTGCTGGCCAGCAGGGTGGCCAGCGGCGTGCACAGCTCATGCGCCACGTCGGCGTTGAAGCCCTCCATCTGCGCATAGGCCTTTTCCAGCCGGCCCAGGAGCGCGTTGAACTGCTCGACCAGCGGCTGCAGTTCGGCCGGTTGCCCTGTGCCGTCGAGCCGCTGGTGCAGCGTGGAGGCAGACAGCTGGCGCGTCTGCGTAGCCATCTGCCGCACGGGCGCCAGGCCCAGGTGCACCAGCGTGAAGCCACCCAGCGAGACGACCACGGTGCCGGCCAGGGCCGCCAGCACCAGTGTGACCGCCAGGCGGCCGAGCAGTAGATCGTCGGGCTGCACATCCATGCGCAGCTGCACCTGGAGCGTGGCTGCGGGCTGCGATGGCGCAGCGGCCGCACGGGCCACTTTGAAGCGCAGCTCGCGCCAGGTCGCAAGGGGCCTGGCATCGGGCGCCGGTGGGTACACCTGCTGCCCATCGGGCCCGGTGACCTGCAGGCGGAAGTTCTCATGCCCGGCGAGGAAGTCATCGAGCGCATGCCGGCCCTGGGACATGGAGGCGGCATGCCCCTCTTCGCTGCCCAGCAGGTGCCGCAGGATGCCCTCTTTCTGCCGCAGTGCATCGTCCTGCCGCGCCCCGAAACCTGCGGCCGTGACCAGGTAGACCACCAGGCAGACAGCGCCCAGCCCGGCAAAGCTCTGCACCGCCAGCCACCACGAGAGCCGGCTGCGCAGCGAGCGCGGCGACACCGGCGCCGGTGCGACGTCCCTCATGGCGCGCGCTCCTCCAGCACATAGCCCATGCCGCGGATGGTGTGCAACAGGGGCGCAGGGAAGGGTACGTCCATCTTGCTGCGCAGCCTGCGCACCGCCACCTCGACCACGTTGGTCTCGCTGTCGAAATTCATGTCCCAGACCTGCGAGGCGATCTCGGTGCGCGACAGCACCTCGCCCTGGCGGCGCAGAAACAGCGTGAGCAAGAGGAACTCCTGCGCCGTCAGGGCCAGTGCCAGGCCAGCGCGCGTGGCCTTGCGGCGCAGCAGGTCGAGCTCCAGGTCGGCCAGCCGCAGCAGCGCCGCAGGCTGCCCCGCCGGCACGCCGGCCTGGCCACGCCGCACAATGGCATCGATGCGGGCCACGAGCTCCGAGAACGCAAAGGGCTTGACCAGGTAGTCGTCCGCCCCGGTCTGCAGGCCACGCACGCGGTCGTCCACCCCGAAACGCGCGGTGAGCATGAGCACAGGCGTCTGGCGCGTCTTGCGCAGTGCGGCCAGCAGGCTCAGGCCGTCGATGCCAGGCAGCATCACGTCGAGCACAAGAACAGCGTAGTCGCCCTGCAGCGCCAGGTGCAGGCCATCGACGCCATCGTGCGCCACGTCGACCACATGGCCCGCCTCGGTGAGCCCCTTGCGCAGGTACTGCGCGAGCTTGACCTCGTCCTCGATGAGCAGGATTTTCATGCCCGGATTGTCGAAGAACCGGGTCTGCACGCGGATTACAAATTCGTCATCTGCGCGTGGGGGTTTGGACGGTGGTGGCTTTCTACAGTGAGGTCCATTCACCCAACCAACCGAAAGGATACAGACCATGACCACCGCACGCAAAGCCCTCCTCCTGTCGCTGGCCGCCCTGACCATCGCGGCCCCCGTTCAAGCCTCGGCGGTGTACCACCTGGCCGGCGGAGAGATCGGCTACACCCGGCACCCCGACCACCAGCAGGCCAGCAACCGCCAGCGCAGCGAAGTGCTCGGCGAGATCAAGGCCGCCCGCAAGGACGGCACCCTGGCCCTGCTTTCGCGCGGCATGGCACTGCCAACGCCAAAGACGGCCCCTGCCAAGACCCGGGAGCAGGTGCAGGATGAATACCTCGGCATGACCGACGCCGAGAAGCGGCGCCTGCAGGAGATGCATGGCGCGGGCGGTTGAGCCACCGCAGCGCGCGGTTGATGAGACGTCACGTCCCCGCAATGATGTGCGCCACGTGCGTGAAGATCTGGATACTGTAGGCTTGGCTGGGGTGCACGATGTCGCCGGTGACGCCGTCCCAGTCGCTGATGGTCACGCCGTTACGGACGTCCACATAGGGGTAGTCCTGGTAGGCACAAGTCTGGCGCAGCAGCTCGGCCACGGCGGCGATGCCGGACACCCTGGCCAGGTAGCCCGAATCCCATAAGCTCGTGCCCAGGGGCTCGTAGGCATATGAAGAGGCCACATTCACGTCGATCACGCCCACGAAGCCGAAGGCCTTGCCGGCCAGCTTGCAGATAGACGCCACGCGCTTCACGTTGGCGGGCAGGACTTCGGGGTCCGCACTGTCGTTGCCGCCCAGGTTGATCAGCACGGCGCCCGCATCGGTTACCGCCAGCAGGTCCGCCAGGGCGATGCCGCCTGGCAGCCCGGCCAACGCACGCTCGGCAGGGTCATCCGAGAGCAGCAGCGCGAAGCTGGCGCCCGGCATGGAATGGTCGTAGCAGAAGTCATACACCGCCTGGGCAGTGTTCAGGGTTTGGCGCGGCGGGATGGCCAGGCGACCCGCGCCCTGTGCGCCGTAGAGGACCGAGTCTCCGATGAGCATGGCTTTGATCATTCAGGTTCCTGCAAAAACGCCGCGATGGGACAAAGGAGGCGTACAGGCCCCGATTGAACTGCAAGGCGCGCAAAGAAGTTGTGAGAACCTGTTTTTCAGGTGCCGGACTCCGGTGCCGGCCCGGCCGCAAAAGCCGGCGAAGCCGGTCTGTGCAGCCCACCGGAGGCGCTCGCCTGCCGGGCTCAATGCAGCAGCAATTGCGGATGCCCGCTGCCGTCGATCTTGAAGACCGAGACCGACTTCACCAGGTCGTCGGCCTGCGTGCGCAGGCTGGATGCGGCCGCCGCCATCTCTTCCACCAGGGCCGCATTCTGCTGGGTGGCCTGGTCCATCAGCGTCACGGCCTCGCCCACCTGCGATACGCCCGAGCTTTGTTCCGAGCTGGCGGCACTGATCTCGCCCATGAGACGGGTCACGCTGCCGATGCTGGCCACCACCTCGCCCATGGTGGCGCCGGCCTTGTCCACCAGGGCCGTGCCATGCTCCACGCGGCCCACGCTCTCGGTGATGAGCTGCTTGATCTCCTTGGCCGCCTGGGCACTGCGCTGGGCCAGGGTGCGCACCTCGCCGGCCACCACCGCAAAGCCACGGCCCTGATCACCCGCACGCGCAGCCTCCACGGCGGCATTCAAGGCCAGGATGTTGGTCTGGAAGGCGATGCCATCGATCACGCTGATGATGTCGTTGATCTTGCGGCTCGAGTCGTTGATACCCTTCATGGTCTCGACCACCTGCGCCACCACCTCCCCGCCCTGCTGGGCGATGGTGGAGGCGGAATGGGCCAGCCGGTTGGCGTTGACCGCATTGTCCGCGTTCTGCTTGACGGTGGAGCCGAGCTGCTCCATCGAGGCGGCCGTCTGCTGCAGGGCGCTGGCCTGCTGCTCCGTGCGGGTGGACAGGTTCTGGTTGCCCTGGGCGATTTCCGAACTGGCGGTGGACACGCTCATCGACCCCTCGCGCACACCGGCCACCAGGCCCGAGAGGCTCTGGCGCATGGCCTCCATGGCGGACACGAGCGCAGCGATCTCGTCGTTGCCACGGGTCACCATCGGGCGTGCCAGATTGCCGTTGGCAAACTCCTCGGTCGCAGCACTTGCCTCACCCAGCGGCCCAACGATGGAGCGCGTGGTCAGGTAGCCAATCACCACGGCAAAAATGACCACGGCGACACTCAGCACAATGAGCTGCATGCGCAGGGATTCGAACTGGCGCATCGATTGGTCGATGGCCCGCTGACTGACCTTGTCGCTTTCTGCCAGAAAGGCGTCGATGTTGCCGACCAGCCGGGTCAGCAGCGGCCGGCATTCGGCGTTGATCTTCTGGATGGCTGCATCCTTCTCGCCCGCGCTCGCCAGGCGCGTGATCTCCAGGGCAATGGGGCCGTAGGCCGCCTCCGTCTCCTTGACCTGGGCCAGCAGCTTTTGCAGCGGCACGGCCGCATCGGGCGGCGCGGCTTTCAGGGCCTCTTCCACGTTTTTGAGCCCCTTGCCCACGGCTTCATGGGCCGTGCCGATCAGCTTGAGTTCGGCGTCCGCATCGGGCTTGGAACTGGCGATCACCAGGTTGCGCGCCGACACGGCCCTGGCATTGGCGGCATCGAGAACACTGTTGCCCAGACCCTTGATAACGTCCAGGTGGTTGACCTGAACCTCCAGATTCTGCTGGGTGAGGGACTGCCCCCGTACACCCATGATCGCCACCAGGATGAGGGCGCATGCGAGAACGGCGTAGCCGATGGCAAGGCGCGTCTTGATGCTCAGGCTTTGCAGGAAATTCATCGCGAAGTTCTCCCTGTGTTGGGTGCGCATGCGCGGAAAACACCGGCCGAGGCCGGTCTACAGCGTGATTGCCCTGACCCCCTCCTCCTTGCCAGCCCTCGCTGGCGCTCTGCGCCGCTCTTCTTGTATGGATATTTGGCCCCGCGCAGACTTGGGGGAGATCCTCAATACCAATACATTGCGCCTCCTGCCTCCAACTGGCAAGCGTTTTCTTGCCACCCCCGGTGCATGGCGAAAGGAACGCCTGCGGCGCGCAAACCGCGCCATACAGGGCGTGCGGCGAGCGAGGGCCCTAAACCCTGCGCGACGCGCCGGAGGCTGCAATCCGGGGGTAGGCCACCGCCAGCGCGCCCACGAGCATCGCTGTTCCATTCGCGTAGACCCACATCTCCCCCTCGAACAGGAGCGCCGTGAACACCGTGATCCCGAAGACGATGGCCACGATGGTGAACAACGCCATCGCCACCTGCCGGCGGTGCGAAGGCGCCATGGCCACGCCGGTCAGCACGAACACCGCCCCCAGCATGGCGCCGGAGCCGAGTTCGATGAGCAGCGTGCCCAGCACGCCATGGCCCATCTGCCAGGCGCTGATGAACTTGGTCAGGCGCTGCGCCAGGAAGGCGACCGCGAATGCGGCCGGCAGCAACAGGAGCCAGCGCATGAACTTGCTTTTCAACATTCCCTCTTTTTCCCCCTGCGTGCGCCATCTGGTCGCGGCCGGCCCCATCGATGGGCTAAAGAGCCGGTCCAAAGCCACGGCGAAATGTACCAACTTGCTTCGGGCGTGCGGGCACTCTGCCCTCCCTCCCCCAAATCGGTGATGGCCCAAAGCCCGCCCACACCGCACAATGAATCGCCATCCACAAGGGGGAAACCATGCGTTGGATCGTGGTTGCCATCTGTTGTTGTCTTGTTCCGCCCATTGCCTTTGCAGCAATGGACACGCCACGGGGCACCGTGGGCCTTGCCGGCGCGCTGAACCTGGCCTACCTGCTTGCATTGAGCAGCGGTGTGGGCTGGCTGGTCCAGCAGGTCGCGCAGACATCGGGGCGCTTCAGCCCCAAAACCGAAGCCGTCCTCAGCGCAGCAAGCGCCCTGATCGTGGGGCCGCTGCTCTGGTTTGCGCTGTTTCGGTAGGGCGCTCCATTCCTTGCATCCGCGCCTGGCGGATCGGTAGCGGGGTCGATACCCATCAAACCACCTCGCCATGTCGGGACAACCCTGGTCTGCAGAACGCCTTGTTCGGGCCCTGTCACGCACACCTGGCATCCGCCCAACAAAAAACTCCAAGCGATCAAAAATCACTTGGGATTCGAACCCACGCTGGCGGTATTTAGGCGTATCGCAGCGTAGTCCGCCCTATGGAGCCCCACGCCTGGGCACGCTGGAAAACACCGTTTCGGGTCCGGGTTTAGGTTCAGCTCTTGAACTGCCCGTGCTGCGCCATCAGCTTGATGATGTGCAGGGACAGCAGCACGGCGGGCTATCGCTTCAGCGGCTTTCCGTCGCAGCCGCGACAAAGATCGCCCCGGCATCGAACGCCTCTTTAAACCTCTGGGCAGATGGCACCTCGCCGCGCGTTGATCCGCAGGAGCACTTCCGCTCAGTCGAGCCAAGTAAAGGGGTGACGGTGCGGCACGCGAAGCAACTGAAAAACTCATTGCCGGTTGCGGGCGAAACTGGTGTGCTCATGCTGACCTCACCTCCTGGGAACGATCTGAATTGTGCCAAGGCCGGAATCGGCAGGTACTGAAGCCGGCGCGAGCCGAATCCAGTGGCTCCATACCCCGTCCATGCCCCGCTGTAGATGACGCACAGCACCAGGATGCCCCATTGCTGGGCCGTCCACGCGGCATAGAACCACCCGGGCGGTCCCAGCATGCCGAAGATGCAGGCCCAGCGGCGCAGGCGGTCGGTGCGAGTCTGCGAGAGCCAGGCCGCGAGAGCGCCAAAAGTGCGATGGTGATTTGGTCCCAGGTCATGGCCAGGGTTGAGAGCCAGTGTCAAACGAACAGCTATTTATTTTCCGTGCACACGGAAAATTACTTGCACCTCAATTTAATTGTGGCTACAATTAAATCCATGCTCACAGTCGTCGAAACCCCCATCTTCCAGAAACAAGTAGCCGGCGTGTGGACCGAAGAAGAGCGCCTGGACTTCTTCGCCTTCCTGGCCGCCAACCCCGAAGCCGGCGATGTGATCCCCGGCACCGGCGGTGCCCGCAAGGTGCGTTGGACGGTGGCAGGCAAGGGCAAGCGCGGCGGCGTGCGGGTTGTCTACTTCAATGTGACCGAACAGCAAATTGTTCTGGTGGTGGCTGTGTATGCGAAGGCCGACAAGACCAACATTCTTCCCAAGGAGATCAAGCGATGACGATCAAATCCATGAAAGACCTGCAGGCCCTGGACATGGAGAAGGTGGCCCAGGCTATCGAGGCCGATGCAGGCCACGATATCCCCGATCTGCGCGAAGCGCTGGCACAGGCGAAGGCCGGCACCTTCGCTGCGGTCCACACGCCCGAGCAGCTGACAGCGCGCAAGCGTGGTCGCCCTGCCGGCACCACGAAAGCCGATGCCAAGGTGCACACCACCTTGCGCATCGATTCGGACGTGCTGGCGGCCTTCAAGGCAACCGGGGCGGGCTGGCAGACGCGCATCAACGATGCGTTGCGCGCTGCTGCCCCCCAGGCTCGATAGAACTACTGTCAA
Organism: Acidovorax sp. LjRoot66; assembly: GCF_964253305.1. Classification (NCBI taxonomy): domain Bacteria; kingdom Pseudomonadati; phylum Pseudomonadota; class Betaproteobacteria; order Burkholderiales; family Comamonadaceae; genus Acidovorax; species Acidovorax sp. LjRoot66. The sequence continues at coordinate 2,380,420 of NZ_CAXUQU020000001.1, read as the reverse complement.
ACAAAGTGACGGGCGCCGTGCACGCCACCAGCGCCGCGCGCAATTGCACCTCGTAGCCCTCGCGCCGGTCGATCTCAGCGAGGGCTGCACGCAGCAGCAGCCACGGGTGAGCCCCAAGCAGCAGCATCTCGGTCGGCATGGCTGGCCGGTCGGGCACGGGCTCGCGGCACGCCACCGGCACGGGCACCAGCGCTTAGATGTTGCACCTCGTAGCCGTCGCAAAATGCCCCTCATGCTCCGCCAAGGAATTGAGGGCAAAGCGAGCCAGTCGGCTTGCGGTAGAAATCGCCTGGCAAATCGGCCCGGTACATCCTGATACGTTTCCGATACCATGACCATCAAATGACGGAGGGATCATGAGACTCGCGCTTCTTTGTGCAGCCGCTATCGCACTCACGGGCTGTGCCACCACCCCATACAAATCGCCGACAGTAGTGACGCTCACCGTAACTTCAATGCCCGCCGGCGCCATCATCAGATCTGATCACGGGGAGGGCGACGCGGTCATGTCGACGTTTGTCGCCGAGTGGGAGAAGTCAGATCTTGACCGCCACATGGACAACGGATGCTGGCGAATAAAAAGTTTTACTGCAACTTGGCCGAGCGGAGCCACGGCGAGCACAGAACGCACCGTGCGACTCTGCGGGGGTCAAAAGCAGTATGGCTTGGTCATCAACCGTCCCAGGACCGCGCCGGGTGGCCAACAGGACTACGAGTTTTCGCTGAAGGCCGCAGCGGAGCAACGGCAAGTCCAGCAGGCGGAGCAGGCTGCCCGGCAGGCGCAAGCGGATGCGCGCGCGAACGCAGTAATAGAAGGCTTGGCAGCCGGCTTTGCGGCAGGGATGGATGCTCGAGCGGCACGACAGCAACAAGCACAGCCCGTGCAAATTGCCCCGATGCGCTGCATTTCCCGTCGGAAGATCAGCGGAGCCGTAGAGACCGAGTGCAATTGACCACGGCACGCCCCCTCTTCGCAACCTATGGCGCGGCAATGCACGCGATCAGCTCCGCTCGCAGCTGCACCTCATAGCCCTCGCGCCGGTCGATCTCGGCCAGCGCCGCGCGCATCAGCATCCAGGGCGAAGCCCCAGGCAGCAGCAGCTCGGTTGGCATGGCAGGCCGGTCGGGCACGGGCTCGCGGCACTCCACGGGCACCGGCACCAGCGTTCGGCCCGCGGGCGCGGGGCTCCCGCAACCCACCAGCGCCAGCACGCCCAGCAGCAGTACGGCCGCCCTCATGGTCGCGCCCTCCCCTGCAGCCACTCGTCGCCCATGGCCTGCATGCTGGCGCACAGGTCGGCGGACTTGCTCGGCTGCAGGCCCAGGGTGTGGTCGGCGCGCTGCTGGAAGCTGCGCGCGGTGGTGGCGGCAGCGGCGCGGCGGCTTGTGTGCGCTTGGCTGCAAGCTTTCGCAGTGCCTCGGTTCCATCGCTGCAGGCCAGTACATCACCGCGCGCCATGTCGCGCTGCTAGATCGCACCCAGCCAGAAAACAGAAAACCCCCAAGCAGATCAACTACTTAGGGGTTTCGGTTTTGGCGGAAACGGAGGGATTCGAACCCTCGATGAGGCTCTACACCCCATACTCCCTTAGCAGGGGAGCACCTTCGGCCACTCGGTCACGTTTCCAATCCAGCTATTATGCCCCATTTTTGGGGCACTTCAGCCGAGATGGGGGCTGATGGATCAATCAGGCGACGGGCTGGTCCAGCTCGAAGGCCTTGTGCAGCGCGCGCACGGCCAGCTCGACGTACTTTTCGTCGATCACGACCGAGGTCTTGATTTCCGAGGTGGAGATCATCTGGATGTTGATGCCCTCTTCGCTCAGCACGCGGAACATCTTGCTGGCCACGCCGACGTGGCTGCGCATGCCGATGCCGACGATGCTTACCTTGCAGATCTTGGCGTCGCCCACGACTTCCTGCGCGCCCAGCTCGGGCACGACCTTTTCCTTGAGCAGCTCGACGGTGCGCGCATAGTCGCCGCGGTTCACGGTGAAGCTGAAGTCGGTCTTGCCGTCCTTGCTCAGGTTCTGGATGATCACGTCGACTTCGATGTTGGCATCGGCCACGGCGCCCAGGATCTGGTAGGCGATGCCTGGCTTGTCGGGCACGCCCAGCACGGAGATCTTGGCCTCGTCGCGGTTGAATGCGATGCCGGATACCACGGCTTGTTCCATTTTTTCGTCTTCCTCAAAAGTGATCAGCGTGCCGGACTTGGCTTCTTCGTTGATGTCGATGTCCCAGGGCGTGAAGCTCGACAGCACGCGCATGGGCACCTTGTACTTGCCTGCAAACTCCACCGAGCGGATCTGCAGGACCTTGCTGCCCAGGCTGGCCATCTCCAGCATCTCTTCGAAGCTGACGGTGTGCAGGCGGCGCGCTTCGGGCACGACGCGGGGGTCGGTGGTGTACACGCCGTCCACGTCGGTGTAGATCAGGCACTCGGCGGCCTTCATCGCGGCGGCCACGGCCACGGCGGAGGTGTCCGAGCCCCCACGGCCAAGCGTGGTGATGTTGCCGTCGTCGTCGATACCCTGGAAACCCGTGACGATGACCACCTTGCCATTGGCCAGGTCAGCGCGCACGCGCTGGTCGTCGATGGACTCGATGCGCGCCTTGGTGTAGCTGCTGTCGGTGCGAATGGGCACCTGCCAGCCGGCATAGCTCACCGAGCCCATGCCTTCGGCCTGCAGCGCAATCGCCAGCAGCGCGGAGGAGGCCTGCTCGCCGGTGGAGGCCAGCATGTCCAGCTCGCGGTTGTACGCCTCGGTGGCGCGTGCGGGCGCCAGCTCCTTGGCCAGGGCGAGCAAGCGATTGGTTTCGCCACTCATGGCGCTGGGCACGACCACCAGTTGGTGGCCTGCGCGGGCCCACTTGGCCACGCGCTTGGCGACGTTGCGGATGCGCTCGGGGGAGCCCATCGACGTGCCGCCGTATTTGTGAACGATCAATGCCATTGGATTTCTGGGGTGACGAAACACTTGCCACGGCGCCGGTTGGACACTGTTTTGGCGCGCCGCTGTTTTTCGTGCAGATGGGAAAGCAGGGACCGGCCCGTGGTTTCCTGCCGAAACCACGCTGGTTTCATCAGGACGACACGGATCAGTCCCCAGGGACCAAAACCTGGGGATTGTACCAATCGAGCCCGGTGCCCGAGCGCACGACGAAGCCAGAGCCCACCTTGAGGTGGATGCGGTGGCCCCGCGTGGTGCAGGCGGCCACCTGGCCGAGCAGCTCGGCCAGCTGCGCGGCACTGGGCGTGGTGCGGTGCGCGCTGCGCAGCCAGTGGCGCAGCACATTGGCCTGGCGGGCACGGCCCAGGGCCTGCAGCGCGGCCAGTTGCGGCGGCACCCCCACCAGGGCCAGATCGGCCTGCGCGACCTCGTCCAGCAGCACACTGGCCTGCGCAGCATTGTCGGCAGACCGCGCAAACGTGTCGCGAAACGCAGGGAATGCGGCTTCGAGCACGGGCAGGATCTGCGCACGGATGCGGTTGCGCGTGTAGTGCGGGTCGGCGTTGGTGGGGTCTTGCACCCACGCCTGCCCCTGTGCCTGCAGCCAGTCGCGCACGGCCTGACCCGGCACGCGCAGCAGCGGGCGGTGCCAGGGCAGGCCCGCGCGCTCCCACCGGGCGGGCATGGACGCCAGACCCGCCACTCCTGCCCCGCGCGAAAGGGCCAGCAGCAGTGTCTCCACCTGGTCGTCGGCATGCTGGGCCAGGGCGACCGCTGCGGTGTCCGCCATCGCCGGGGCTTGCAGCGCTGCATCCAGCGCCGCATAGCGGCCCTGGCGCGCTGCGTCCTCGGGGCTCTGGCCCGGCTGTGGCCGGGCGTCGATGTACTGCACGGCCAGGGGCACGGCAAGGCGCGCGCACAGGCCCAGGCAATGCTGCTCGAAGCCATCGGCGGCGGCCTGCAGGCCGTGGTGCACGTGGATGGCCCGCACCTGCCCCGGCCAGCGCCGCGCGCAGGCCAGCAGCAGGGCCGTGGAATCCGCCCCGCCGCTCAGGCCCACGGCCAGCGGCAGCGCGGGAGCGAAGGCCGCCATGGCGGCGTCGAAGGTCTGGGTCATGGGATGGTCATGCCGCGCCCTCACCCGCGCGGCCTGCAAAGGGGCAGGCGCAATGGAGCAAAGGGACGGGGCGGCAACGCATGGCTGCCGATTATCGGTGCGCGCGCTGGCGCCTCAATCCTGCGGCGCGCCAAGCCTGGGCGCCGCATGCGCGCCCACATCGGCCGAAAGGCGGAAGGTGCCCACCACCTCCGACAGGCGCACCGACTGGTCCTTGAGGCTTTGCGCCGCCGCCGCGCTCTGCTCCACCAAGGCGGCGTTCTGCTGCGTCATCTGGTCCAGGTGCGAGACGGCCTGGCCCACCTCGTTGATGCTGGTGCTCTGCTCGTTGGTGGAGGCGGTGATCTCGGCCATGATGTCGGTCACGCGCTGCACCGAGTTGACGATGTCGGTCATGGTGGCGCCGGCATCGTGCACCAGCCGCGAGCCGGTGGCCACCTGCTCCACCGAGGCGCTGATGAGCTGCTTGATCTCCTTGGCCGCCTCGGCGCTGCGCTGCGCCAGGCTGCGCACCTCGCTGGCCACCACGGCAAAGCCCCGGCCCTGCTCGCCCGCGCGGGCAGCCTCCACGGCGGCATTCAGGGCCAGGATATTGGTCTGGAAGGCAATGCCGTCGATGGTGCCGATGATGTCGCTGATCTTGCGCGACGCCGCGTTGATCTCGTCCATGGTGCTCACCACGTTGCCCACCACCGAGCCGCCATGCCGGGCCACGCTGGAGGCCTGGGCCACAAGCTGGTTGGCCTGGCGCGCAGCCTCGGCGTTGTGGCGCACGGTTTCGGTCAGTTGCTGCATCGATGCCGAGGTTTCTTCCAGGCTCGACGCGGTGAGTTCGGTGCGCCCGCTCAGGTCGTGGTTGCCGGTGGCGATCTCTTCAGCCGCCACGCGCACCGAGTTGCTGGCGTCGCGTATCTGCGCCAGCACGCCCGAGAGCTTGCCCGCAAAGCTGTTGAAGCTGGCCGCGATCTGCGCCAGCTCGTCCTCGCCCTGCGCATCGATGCGGCGCGACAGGTCGCCATCGCCCGCGCCGATCTCGTGCATGGCATCGCGCACCAGGGTCAGCTGGCGCAAGCGCCGCGACAGGATGCCCGCCAGCACCACCAGGGCCACCAGCAGCACCACGATGCCCGTGCCGATGGAGGTGCCCAGCATGGTGCGGATCGGCGCCATGGCCTCGCTCTCATCCTGCGCCACCACCAGCATCCAGGGCGTGCCAGCCACAGGCGCCACACTCAACAGCCGGCTGCGCCCGCCAATCTCCGAACGCAGCACGCCCTTGTCCTTGGCGACCTGCAGCAATTTCTCGGCACTCAGATCCTTGGACAGGTCCGTCACTGGCTTGAGCGTGAGCGCCACGTCGGGGTGGGCGATGATCTTGCCGTCCGACGCAGCCAGGAAGCCGAAGCTTTGCGGCGTGGGCCGGATCGAGGCGACATTGGCCACCACCGACTCCATGTAAACATCGCCTGCGGCCACGCCTTTCAGCGCCGCGCCGCTGCCCACGGGAGCGGCGAAGGTCACCACCAGCTTCTGGTCCGACGCGGAGATATACGGTGGCGTGACCACTGGCGCGCCAGCCTTGGCGGCCTGTTGGTACCAGGGCCGCGCTGTGGGGTCGTAGTCGGGGGGCAGGCTGCGCGCTTCGGAGAACACGTATTTTTTGTCCGCATAGCCGAAGTACGCGGTGCTGAACTGGCCCGCATCGCGCAGCATGGCCAGGGATTTGGCGGGCTCGGCCTCGGTGAAGGACTGCACCGACGCGACAATGATGCCGCTTTTGGCGCGCGCCCACTCGGCAACGGTTTCGGCGTGGCTCTGCGCGGTGGCCAGGCTCTCCTCGGCCAGCGAGGCCTGCGCCTGGGATCGCGCCGTGAGGTAGTTGGCCACCGTCAGGGCCAGCAGCCCCGCCACGAGGCAGGCAATGGAGACCAGGAGGATCTGGCCCTTGAGAGTCTTCAGGAACGACATGGTGCCCCTTCGATCCACCCACCACCCAGCAGGCGATTCACCATGCTACATCCGGTTACCGTTGGGGCGCCAGAGGGTTGGCGCCCGTGCCTTCCCGACGGCACAAAAAACAACAACGGCCCGTAAGGGGCCGTTGGAGGGGGTTGGCGGCTGAGGGCTCAGCGCTCTGACTTGGTATCGCTGAAGCGGCCGTAGCTCTGCAGGCGCTCGTAGCGGCGGTCCAGCAGGTCCTTGGTCTTGAGGTCCGCCACCTGGCGGAAGGCGTCGCCCAGGGCGCGCTTCAAAAAGGCGGCCATCTGCTTGTGGTCGCGGTGGCCGCCGCCCACGGGCTCGCTCACGATCTTGTCCACTAGGCCCAGGGCCTTCAGGCGGTGGGCGGTGATGCCCAGGGCATCGGCCGCTTCCTGGGCCTTTTCGCTCGTCTTCCAGAGGATGGAGGCGCAGCCCTCGGGGCTGATCACGGAGTAGATGGCGTACTGCAGCATCACCACCTGGTCGGCCACGCTGATGGCCAGCGCGCCGCCGGAGCCGCCTTCGCCGATGATGGTGGTGATGATAGGCACTTCGAGCTGCGCCATCTCGAAGATGTTGCGGCCGATGGCTTCGGACTGGCCGCGCTCCTCGGCGTCGATGCCGGGGTAGGCGCCGGGCGTGTCGACGAAGGTGAACACCGGCAGCTTGAACTTCTCGGCCGTCTTCATCAGACGCAGGGCCTTGCGGTAGCCCTCGGGCTTGCTCATGCCGAAGTTGCGCATGGCGCGCTCCTTGGTGTCGCGCCCCTTCTGGTGGCCCAGCACCATGCAGGCGTGGCCGTTGAAGCGTGCCAGGCCGCCCACGATGGACAGGTCGTCCGCATAGTGGCGGTCACCGTGCAGCTCGACGAAGTCGGTGAAGATGTCGCGCACGTAGTCGAGCGTGTAGGGGCGCTCGGGGTGGCGGGCGATCTTGGTGATCTGCCAGGGCGACAGCTCGGCGTAGATGTCCTTGGTGAGCTGCTGGCTCTTCTTGCTCAGCTGGTCGATCTCTTCCGAGATATCGACGGCGCTCTCGGTCTGCACGTAGCGCAGTTCTTCGATTTTGGTTTCGAGTTCGGCAATCGGCTGCTCGAAATCCAGAAAGGTCTTTTTCGCCAACGTTGTTCTCCTTGGGTCGCGCCGGGGGCGCGTGCCATGAATGAGGCACGCACTGTAACCGACGCGTTACGAGTTGGGTTTGACGCCTGTAAAGAAATGGGCCCTGGAGCGGGCCGTCAGTACGACACGACGGGCTGCGGATCCATGGATCGCCAAATATACCAAGTCGCCACGCTGGCCCATGGCTTCCAGGCCTCGGCAACTTCGCGGGCTTCGCTGCGGCTCACCGTTTCGCCCGAGAAGTAGTTGTGGCTGATGCCGCCGATCAACCCCACGTCGTCCAGGGGCAAGACATTGGGGCGCATCAGGTAGAAGATGAGGAACATCTCGGCCGTCCAGCGGCCGATGCCGCGGATGGCCACCAACTCGGCGATGATGGCTTCGTCGTCCATCGAGGCCCAGTCCTTCACGTGCAGCTTGCCGCCGTCGAAGTGCAGGGCCAGGTCGACCAGGTAGTCAACCTTGCGGGCCGACAGGCCGGCGGCGCGCATGTCGTCCACCTTGAGCTTGAGCACGCTGGCCGGCTTCATGCTGCGCGGCAGCTGGGCAAAGCGCTCCCACACGGTCTGCGCGGCCTTCACCGAGATCTGCTGGCCGACGATGGAGCGCGCCAGCGTGGTGAAGGCATCGCCCTGGGTCTGCAGCGCGGCGTCGCCGAACTGCGGGATCAGGCGCTTCATCACCCGGTCCTTCTTCATCAGGTGCTTGCAGGCCTCGGCCCAGTAGGCGGGCGTGGAAACGGCCACGGCCGGCGCGGCCGCAGCCATCGCGGCAGGTACCAACAGATCCTCTTTAGCCATTTTTCTTGCCGCTGCCATGGGGGTTGTTCTTGTTCTCTTCGTTCATGCGTTGTTCTATCGGGGGCATGCGGGTCACTGGGCGGCTTCCCAGGTGGTGCCAGCGGCGGAATCCTTGAGCACGATGCCCTGGGCCTGCAGCGCCTGGCGGATACGGTCGGCCTCGGCGAAATTCTTGGCAGCCTTGGCGGCAGCGCGGGCGGCGATCTGCTCGCCGATGGCGGCTTCGTCCAGCCCGGCACCGGCCTTCAAAAAGGCCTCTGGTTCGCCCTGCAGAATGCCCAGGCAAGCGCCCAGGGCCTTGAGCAGCCCGGCCAGCTCGGCCGAGCGGGTCCTGTTCACCTCGCCCGCCAGGTCGAACAGCACCGCCATGGCCTCGGGCGTGCCGAAGTCCTCGTCCATGGCCGCCTTGAAGCGCGCAGCGTAGGGGGTGGTCCAGTCGATGGCGGCCAAAGGGGCCGGCGCCACCAGGCTGAGGGCGGTGTACAGGCGTTTGAGGGCCTGGCGCGCGTCGTCCAGGTGGGCGTCGCTGTAGTTCAGGGCGCTGCGGTAATGGGCGCGCACGATGAAGAAGCGCACCGTCTCGGGGTCGTACTGGGCCAGCACCTCGCGGATGGTGAAGAAGTTGCCGAGCGACTTGCTCATCTTCTCGTTGTCCACGCGCACAAAACCGTTGTGCACCCAGAACTTCGCCAGGGGCTTGCCGTTGGCACCCTCGCTCTGGGCGATCTCGTTCTCGTGGTGCGGGAACTGCAGGTCCATGCCGCCGCCGTGGATGTCGAAGGTCTCGCCCAGCGTGGCGCCGCACATGGCCGAGCACTCGATGTGCCAGCCGGGGCGGCCCGAGCCGAATTCGCTGTCCCACTTGGCCTCGGGCGGCTCTTCGGGCTTGGAAGCCTTCCACAATACGAAATCGAGCGGATCTTCCTTGCCATCGAGCACGGCCACGCGCTCGCCGGCGCGCAGTTCGTCGATGGACTTGCCCGAGAGCTTGCCGTAGCCGTCGAACTTGCGCACCGAGTAATTCACATCACCGTTGCTGGCGCGGTAGGCAAGACCCTTGCCTTCCAGGGCGCCGATGAGCGAGAGCATCTGCGGCACGTATTCGGTGGCACGCGGCTCGATGGAGGGAGGCTCGATGCCCAGGGCCGCGATATCGGTGTGCATGGCGGCGATCATCTCGTCCGTGAGGGCACGGATGGTGATGCCGCGCTCCAGCGCCCGCCGGATGATCTTGTCGTCGATGTCGGTGATATTGCGCACGTAGGTCACGCGCAGGTCGCTGGCCTTGAGCCAGCGCTGCACCACGTCGAACGCCATCATCATGCGGGCGTGGCCGATGTGGCACAGGTCATAGATGGTCATGCCGCACACATACATGCGCACATGGCCAGATTCGAGCGGGGAAAAGTTCTCCAACTCACGCGAAAGCGTGTTGTAGATGCGCAAACTCATGGGATGTCAGTCAGGGGGAAACCGAAAGGGGGGTGTGGGTGAAGCCCGTTCACCCGGCAGCAGCGGGAACAGGCCCCTCGGGGGGCGCGTTCGTCAGCGAACGCCCATCGAAATCACCAGCGGCAACAGCGCACCGTCATGACCACCCCCTCAGCTACAATCCGCCGCAGTATAAGCCCCGCCAGGGTTCGACGCTGTCCATCACCTTCCATACCCTCATGAAGCAACCAGTCCGCCGCACCCTCCCCCGAATTTTGCGCCTGCTGGCCCTGACGGCATTGGTGGGCACCACCCTGGCACATGCGGCCGACGACTACGCCGACATCACGCAGTTGCTCAAGGCGGGCAAGGCGGGCGAAGCCCTGACCAAGGCCGACCAGCGCCTGGCCACCAGCCCGCGCGACCCGCAACTGCGCTTTCTGCGCGGCGTGGCCCAGTCCGACTCGGGCAAGCCCACCGAGGCCATCGCCACCTTCACCAAGCTGACCGAAGAGTACCCCGAGCTGCCCGAGCCCTACAACAACCTGGCCGTGCTCTACGCCAACCAGAACCAGCTGGACAAGGCCCGCACCGCGCTGGAGATGGCCATCCGCACCAACCCCAGCTACGCCACCGCGCACGAGAACCTGGGCGACATCTACGCCAAGCTGGCCAGCCAGGCCTACAACAAGGCGCTGCAGCTCGACGCGACCAACGCCAACTCGGTCAAGCCCAAGCTGGCGCTGATCCGCGAGCTGTTCTCGGCCGACCCGTCGGGCAAGACCCGCCCTGCCGCTGCAGCACCGGCACCCTCACCTTCACCCGCACCTGCCGTGGTCGCCACACAGCGCCCTGCCCCGGCTCCAGCCGCTGCGCCCGCCGCACCGGCGCCTGCACCCGCAGCCCCGGCTCCAACCCCCGCTCCCGCCCCGGCCGCCGCAGCGCCGGCACCCGCAGCCGTGGCGCCCGCCCCTGCCGCCGCAGCTGCTGCGCCCGCATCCACCCAGGAAGTCACCGCCGCTGTGCAGGCCTGGGCCGCCGCCTGGGCCGCCAAGGACATGAAGGCCTACCTGGGCGCCTACGACAAGGACTTCGACCCGCCAGGCCGCCAGACCCGCGCCGCCTGGGAGAAAGAGCGCGAATCGCGCATCGTGGGCAAATCCAAAATCGCCGTGCAGGTCTCCGACATCACCGTGAGCGTGAGCGGCAACAAGGCCACGGCGCGCTTTCGCCAGGCCTACAGCGCCGACGCGCTCAACGTGACCAGCCGCAAGACGCTGGACCTGGTGCAGAACGGCGGCCGCTGGGCCATCGTGCGGGAAGCCACCGGCGGCTGATGGTGGTGCACGACATGGCGACGGCGCCCATCCTGTGGGCTGGCGAACAGTTTCGAACCAGCCGCTGACCAACCTACGGACATGATGGTGGATTCGCCCCGCTGGGGCCGCCACACGGCGGCCGTTGTGCTGTTGCTGGCTGCCGCCGCGCAGGCAGCGCCCGCCTTCGCCCAGAATCCGCAAAACCGCATGCGCGGCGCCGGTGCCGCCAAGCAGGCGAAAGCCCCCGAGAACCTGCGCGACGGCCAGGCCGAGACGCGGTTGATGGAGGTCTACCAGCTCACCGGCCAGGGCCGTGGCCGCGAGGCACTGGCCCGCGCCGAAAGCCTGGCACGCGACTACCCCAATTTTCAGCTCGCGCAACTGGCGCTGGGTGACCTGCTCAACGCCCGCGTGCGCCCCGTGCGCAAGCTCGGCGACGTGCCCGAGGCCGATGCCGCGCGTGCCCCCGAAGCCGGCGGCATGCTCGACGAGCTGCGCACCGAGTCGCTGCAGCGCGTGCAGGCGCACAAGAACCGCCCAGGCCCCGACCGCATACCCGCCCAGTTCCTGGAGCTGTCCAGCCGCTCGCGCCACGCGATCGCCATCGACGCATCGCGCTCGCGCCTGTACCTGTTCGAGAACACGCCCAAGGGTTTGCAGCTGGTGGCCGACTACTACGCCTCCGTGGGCAAGCTGGGCATCGAAAAGCTGGTCGAGGGCGACCAGCGCACGCCTCTGGGTGTGTACTTCATCACCAGCCGCCTGGACCCGGTCACGCTCAAGGACTTCTACGGTGCCGGCGCCCTGCCCATCAACTACCCCAACCCGCTGGACCAGAGCAGGGGCAAGACCGGCAGCGGCATCTGGCTGCACGGCACACCGCCCGACCAGTTCGCGCGCGCCCCCCTGGCCACCGATGGCTGCGTGGTGCTGGCCAACCCCGACCTGGAGCGCATCCTGCGCCAGGTGGAGCCCCGCTCCACCCCCGTGGTGATTGCCCGCCAGCTGCAGTGGGTGGCCGCGCACAGCGTGCAGGCCGAGCGCAATGCCTTCGAGGCCGTGCTCAACGCCTGGCGCACCGCCAAGTCGCAGGGCGACATGGCGCGGCTGACGGGCTTTTACGCCCCCGATTTCCAGAGCTACCGGCAAAAGCCCCTGTCGGAGTGGACCACGGTGCTGCAGGCCGAGTCGCGCGCCTTGAAGGGCCGTGAAATACAGCTCAAGGACAAGTCTTACCTGCGCTGGACAGACGCCACCGACACCATGGTGGTAACGTTCGGCGAAGTCGCCGAAGGCGCACGCACCGGCCCCGTCAAGCGCCAGTACTGGAAGCGCAAGGGCCAGCAATGGCAAATATTCTTTGAAGGAGTGATTGGATGATTTCCAAGAGAAACGCGGCTCTGTCGCTGGCCGGCATCGCACTGTCGGCCCTGGTCGGCCTGGCGACCCCCGCCCACGCGCAGGATGCGCCCAAGGTCAAGCTCACCACCTCCATGGGCGACATCGTGCTGCAACTCGACCCCGCCAAGGCCCCCAAGACGGTGGAGAACTTTCTGGCCTACGTGAACGCCAAGCACTACGACGGCACCATCTTCCACCGCGTGATCAACAACTTCATGATCCAGGGCGGCGGCTTCACGCCCGACATGCAGCAAAAGTCCACCCGGCCGCCGATCGCTCTGGAGGCCAAGAATGGCCTCAAGAACGACACCTACACCGTGGCCATGGCACGCACCTCCAACCCGGAGTCGGCCACCGCGCAGTTCTTCATCAACGTGAAGAACAACGACAGCCTGAACGCCCCCAGCCCTGACGGCCATGGCTACGCCGTGTTCGGCAAGGTGATCAGCGGCGCCGACGTGGTCGACAAGATCAAGGCCGTGCCCACCGGGCGCGGCGACGTGCCCACCACCCCCATCGTCATCACGTCCGCCTCGGTCGTGAAGTAATCCCCCTTTACCCCTTCAGAAGGAAGCATTGCCATGAGCAACCCCCAAGTCGAACTGCACATCACCGGCTACGGTGTCATCACCCTCGAACTCGACGCCGAAAAGGCCCCCAAGTCGGCCGAGAACTTCCTGGCCTACGTGAACAAGGGCCACTACAACAACACCATCTTCCACCGTGTGATCCCCGGCTTCATGGTGCAAGGCGGCGGTTTCGAACCCGGCATGGCGCAAAAGCCCAGCGATGCCCCGATCCAGAACGAAGCCAACAACGGCCTGAAGAACGCCAACTACACCGTGGCCATGGCCCGCACGAGCGACCCGCACTCTGCCACCGCCCAGTTCTTCATCAACGTGGCCGACAACGGCTTTCTGAACCACACCGCCCCCTCGGCCCAGGGCTGGGGCTACGCCGTGTTCGGCAAGGTGGTCGGTGGCGCCGACGTGGTGGACAAGATCAAGGCCGTGAAGACGGGCCGCAAGGGCTTTCATGATGACGTGCCAAAAGACGACGTGATCATCGAAAAGGCCGTAGCTCTGTAATTGAGCGACAGCCGTCACCCCGTGACCACGACCGTGCCCCGGTTCGAGGAGCTGATTGCTCCCTCGGGCTGGCGCACGGTCGAATTCATTTCGGACCTGCACCTGCAGGCCAGCGAGCCCGCCACGGTGGCCGCGTTCCAGCACTACCTGCAGACCACCCCGGCCGATGCCCTGTTCATCCTGGGCGACCTTTTCGAGGTGTGGGTGGGCGACGATGCCATCGACGAGCCCGGCAGCTTCGAGGCCGAGGGCTGCGCCGCACTGTCCGCCGCGTCAAAGCGCCTGCCGCTTTACTTCATGCACGGCAACCGCGACTTCCTGGCCGGCCCGGCCTTTCTGCAGCGCACGGGCATGGCCGGCCTGGCCGACCCCACGGTGCTGGTCTTCGGCGAGCAGCGCATTGTGCTGAGCCACGGCGACCTGCTGTGCCTGGACGACGTGGACTACCAGCGCTTTCGCGTGCAGGCGCGCAGCAGTGCCTGGCAGCAGGCCTTTCTGGCCCAGCCCCTGGCCACGCGCCGCGCCCAGGCGCGCGGCATCCGCCAGGAAAGCGAGGCCAAGAAGCAATCGGGCACCATCTATGCCGATCTGGATGGCCCTGCCACCCTCGCCTGGCTGCAGGCGGCCGGCGCCAGCACACTGGTCCACGGCCACACCCACCGCCCTGCGCAGCACACGCTTGCGCCAGGGCTCACCCGCGTAGTGCTCAGCGACTGGGACGCCGCCGCATTGCCCCCCCGGCTGGAAACACTGCGTTTGTCGAATACGGTCTTGGAACGTATCCCTCTCGGCCCCAGGTAAGAGGGGTCTTGATTCCAAGTGCATGCTTTTGTTGGCATGCTCTGACACCATGCCTCCCATCCTGAACCGGCTCTGGCGCCGCGTGCGCACCACCGTGGCCCCCGTGCCCGACATCTCGGCCACGCTGTGGCTCGAAACACTGCAGCGCTACCCCTTCCTGGCAGCGCTGTCGCTGCACGACCAGTCCAAGCTGCGCGCGCTGAGCGCCCTCTTTTTGCACCACAAGCGCTTTCACGGCGCGCACGGCATGGAGGTGACCGACGCCATGGCCATCGACATCGCAGCACAGGCCTGCCTGCCCCTGCTGCACTGGGGCGACCCGGCCAAGGCCCTCGCGTGGTACGACGATTTCGTCGGCATCGTGCTGCACCCCGGCGAGGCCGTGGCCAAACGGCAGACCGTGGACGAGGCCGGCGTGGTGCACGAACACGAGCAGGTGCTGCTGGGCGAGGCCATGGACCGCGGCCCCATCATGCTCAGCTGGGAGCACGCCTCCAACGGCCGCGAGAACACCGAGCGCGGCACCAACGTGGTGGTGCATGAGTTCGTGCACAAGCTCGACATGCGCGGCAGCGGCGAGCCCAACGGCTGCCCGCCCCTGCCCGCAGGCTTCATGGGCGCCCGCACCGGCCGCGGTGCGTACGAGGCCTGGTGGAATGCCTGGGAGCCCGCGTACGCGGACTTTCGCGAGGCGGTGATCAAGGCCGAGCGCTTCGGCGCCGAGATGCCCTGGCTCGATGCCTACGGCGCCACCTCGCCCTCCGAATTCTTCGCCGTGGCCTGCGAGGCCTACTTCGTGAACCGCGCGCGCTTCGCGGCGGAGTTCCCCGGCCTGGTGCCTGTGCTGGATGCGTTTTTCAAAAGGCCCGTGGTGGCGCACTGACTCGCATCACGCCTGCCACACCCCGAACCCGGCCGAGCGCAGGTCGATGCCGACTTCGATCTCGCGGTCCACCGCGTCCTGGTAGCTCATGGGGTTGAACCCCTCGTACAGATCGGGCAGCAGGCGCAGCCCGTACTGCTGCACGAAGCGGTTGGCCTGGATGCCGGCCTTGTGCTTGTCGAAGCGCAGATCCGGGTCCAGCCCGGTCATGCCCACGTACACGCAGGGCTTGCCCTCGATGTAGTTCGGGTTGCACCTGCGGAACTTGCGTTCGCTGAGCACCGCCATGGAGAGTTCCACGACGTAGACGTTGTGATGGGGTTTGGGCATGGGTTGGGGGCGCCCGGGATCAAGCAACCTGGGCAGGGTACCCACTGTAAAACCAAATCGGCGCATTTGCAGCGACTGGGCCTGTGCGCCAACAGCGGCCCAGCCGTTGGCCGCGGCAAGCCTCTTGATGCTCCGCGAGCTCACTCGGCGGCCAGCACTTCGCGCATGACTTCGGCCTGCCAGTCAAAGTAGGGATTGAAGGTCAGCCGTGCATGCACCTTGGCGCTCTCGCGGTAGCCCCAGTCCGAGTACCACACCGGCTCGCCCGCCATGCAGCGGGCCTGGTCGGCGGCGTCCTGCCCGTTCCAGCACATCCGCTGGGTGCCTTCGGTGCCGTAGAGCGGGTTGGCCGGCGAGAACAGCACACCCATGTGCGAGAACTGGCTGATGCGCTGCTCGGGCAGCCTGTCGGTGCGCACCAGCACACGCGTGTGCTGCCCGGTGCCTTCGCGCTGTGGCGTGGCGCCGCCACGCGCCGCTGGCAGCTCGCCGTACCAGATGAGGCGGCTGGCGGGGTGGGTGAAGCGGGTCTCGAAGGTGCCGAGCACATGCTCCACATCCACCACCGAATCGTGCTGCGCCAGCACCAGCAGGGCCGGCCTGGCATAGGGCTGGCGCGCAATCTTCTCGCGCACGGCGGCGGCGCTGCGGTAGTACTGCGCAAAGCCGTTGGTGGGCACGTTGAGGTAGCGCAGGGGGGTCTGCTGGGGGTGCGCGGAGTCGGGCTGGCGCAGCCAGGTGCGCACGCGCGCCACCCAGGGCACGATCCAGTCCAGCGGCACGCCCGACTTGAGGGCCGGCGAAAAAAGCACCAGGCCGGCGACCTCGGGGTGGTCCAGCGCGTACTCCAGCGCCAGGTTGGCGCCGGTGGAAAAGCCGCCCAGGTAGACCTCGGGAACCTCCTGCGCCAGCAGGGCCGCCTGCTGCGCCACCAGCCGGCGCCAGTCGTCCAGGTCCACGCCGATCAGATCGGCCGGCCGCGTGCCGTGGCCGGGCAACAGCGCCGTGCGCACCAGAAAGCCCTGGCCCGCCAGCGCCTGCCCGATGTCGGCAAACGACCAGGGCGAATCGCCCAGGCCGTGGAACAACACCACGCCCTTGCGCGCGGGCTGCGCCGGCCGCCATTCCATGGGCGCGTTGCGCGCCAGCTCGCTGTCGCGCTCATCGCTCTGGAAGGCGCGGTGCTGCGCCATCCAGTCCTGTGTTTCGGCACGGTACTGGGCAAAGCTGCCCTGGCCCAGCGGCACCATGGGCCCGCGCGGTACAGCGCAGCCCGCGCACAGCATGGCGGCCACCAGCAACAGGCCCACGCGGCAGGGCCATCGCAGAGCGGCATGGCTTTTGTGAACGGGCTGCACCATCAGAGCCGGCACCGGTAGCCCGGGCGCGGGCCGGTGGTGCTGTAGCAGTCCCCCAGCGGGCCGTAGTGGATGCCGCTGCCCAGATGGGTGCTGCGCAGGCCCAGCTCGAGGTTGACGCCGGCATCGCCCTGGTGGGCCCGGAACTGGGGCAGTGCTTCGGAGGTTTTCACGCCGTCATGGTAGTCCACCAGGCCGAGCGGCAGGCATCCCATGCCCGTTGGTCGTATGATTTTTGACAATTTATCCATTTTTGGATAAATTATCCAAATGGCAAAACGCACTCCCTCCTCTGCCCCGCACCGCACCCCCGAACAAAAGGCCCTGCTCTCCCAGATCGAGCAGGTGGCCCAGGGCCTCGCGGCCACCTTCGCACCGTTTTGCGAGGTGGTGGTGCACGACCTGCTGGACCCGGGCCAGTCCATCCTGGCGATCCACAACAACCTCTCGGGCCGGGCCGTGGGCGAGCCGACGACCGAGCTGGGGCTGGCGCGCATCGCCGACCCCGACTACCCGCAGGTCATCGCCAACTACGCCAACCAGTTTTCCGATGGGCGCCAGGCCAAGAGCACCTCGGTGGGCATCAAGGATTCGTCGGGCGAGTACATCGCCGCGCTGTGCCTGAACGTGGACCTCACGCTGTTTCGCAGCCTGCAGAGCGTGGTGGGGCAGTTCACCGCCATCGACGGGGACACGGGGCTCACCGAGTCGCTGGACCCGGCCGGGGCCGATGCCATCCGCCTGCGCATCGACCAGTTCGCGGCGCGCCTGTCCACCGCGCCGCGTGCGCTCAAGGCGGCGGAGCGGCGCGCGCTGCTGCGCGAGCTCAGGGAGTCGGGCAGCCTGGAGGTGCGCCGCGCGATGGAGGTGGTGGCGCAGCACCTGGGCGTATCGCGTGCCACGGTGTACGGCGACGCACGTGGTGAGCTGACGGCATGAACAGCGCCACCACCGCACCGGCCCCCCGTGCGCGGGCGCAACTGCTGCTGCTCGACACGCACCAGGTCGGCGCCCTGCTGCAGCCGCAGGACGTGCTGCGCGCCGTGCACGAGGCCTTCACCCTGCACAGCCAGCGCGCGGGCCGGGTGTTCCCCGTGGTGCGCGAGGCATTGCCCACGGGCGGGGTGTTCGGTATCAAGTCGGGCGACGTGCCCGCCCAAGGGCTGCTGGGCTTCAAGGCCGCAGGCTTCTGGCCCGCCAACCGCGCGCAGGGTGGCGAGCCGCACCAGGCCACCGTCATGCTGATCGACCCTGCAACAGGCCGGCCGCTGTGCGTGCTGGATGGCAATGCGATCACCACCGAGCGCACAGGCGCAGCCGGCGCGCTGGGCCTGCAGCACCTGGCGCGGGCCGACAGCACGCGCCTGTGCCTCTTCGGCACCGGCGTGCAGGCGCGCGTGCAGCTGCGCTTTGCGTTGCAGGTGCTGCCCGCGCTGCGGCAGGTGCGCTATGTGGCACAGGGTGGGCGGCGCAACGAGGGCTTCGAGGCGGCTTTTGCCGACCGCTGCGATATCGCCCTGGCCACCGATGCGAATGAAGCCGTGGCCGCGAGCGATGTGGTCGTCACCGCCACGCCGGGCGGTGGCGCGCTGTTCGACGCAGCGGCCGTGCAGCCAGGCACCCACATCAACGCCGTGGGCACCGACACCCAAGGCAAGCGCGAGCTGCCCGAGGGCCTGCTGGAGCGCGCCCGCGTGTTCGTGGACGACGCCACGCAGGCCCGCCAGATTGGCGAGGCGCAATGGGCACCGCCCGGCCTGCCCTGCGGCGAACTGGGCGATGTGCTCACCGGCCAGGTGCAGGTGGCGCGCGGCGCGCAGGACATCACCGTGTTCGACATGACGGGCCTGGCCCTGCAGGACCTGACCGTCGCTCGCATGCTGCATACCCAGGCGCTCGCGCAGGGCCTGGGCACTGCGATTGCCTGGCCGTGGTGACACCGGCCCTCTCCGCTTCACTCCGTTCCCATCCCGCTTTCAACCACCACCCATCGTTGCCATGACCACTAACACCCCCACCGCCAACCGCCTTCCCACCTACGACGACGTCGTGGCCGCTGCCGACCGCATCGCGGGCGTTGCGCACCGCACGCCGGTGCTCACCTCGCGCATCCTCGACCAAGAGCTGGGCGCCCAGGTGTTCTTCAAGTGCGAAAACCTGCAGCGCATGGGCGCGTTCAAGTTCCGCGGTGCGTACAACGCGCTGGCCCGGTTCGACGCCACGCAGCGCAAGGCCGGGGTGATCGCGTTCTCGTCGGGCAACCACGCGCAGGGCATCGCCCTGGCCGCGCGCGAGCTGGGCATGCCGGCCACCATCGTCATGCCGCAGGACGCCCCCGCCGCCAAGATTGCGGCCACGCAGGGCTACGGCGCCAACGTGGTGTTCTACGACCGCTACACGCAAGACCGCGAGCAGATCACCCGCGACCTGGCCGAGCGCAACGGCCTGACCATGATCCCGCCGTACGACCATGCCGACGTGCTGGCCGGCCAGGGCACGGCTGCCAAGGAATTGTTCGAGGAGGTGGGCGAGCTTGACGCCTTCTTCGTCTGCCTGGGCGGCGGCGGCCTGCTCTCGGGCTCAGCCCTGTCCACCCGCGCGCTGTCCCCCCGGTGCAAGCTCTACGGCGTGGAGCCCGAGGCGGGCAACGACGGGCAGCAGTCCTTCCGAACCGGCTCCATCGTGCACATCGACACGCCCCAGACCATTGCCGATGGCGCGCAGACGCAGCACCTGGGGCAGATCACCTTCCCCATCATCCACCGCGACGTGGACGACATCCTCACCGTGAGCGATGCGCAGCTGGTGGACGCCATGCGCTTTTTCGCCACGCGCATGAAGCTGGTGGTGGAGCCCACGGGCTGCCTGGGCTTTGCGGCGGCGCGTGCACGCGCCGCCGAGCTCAAGGGCAAGAAGGTGGGCGTGCTGATCAGCGGCGGCAACGTCGACATGGAGCGTTTCTGCAGCCTGCTCGCCGGCTGATCCCGCGAGCGAAAAGGAGCCCCCGCCATGCAAGAAGCAACAGCCAACCACCCCAGGACTCCCCTGGCGCAGATCGACACCCCCGCCGCGCTGATCGAGCTGCCACGCATGCAACGCAATATCGCGCGCATGCAGCAGCGCATGAACGCGCTGGGCGTGCGCTTTCGCCCGCACGCCAAAACGGCCAAGTGCCCGGCCGTGACCGACGCGCAGATCGCCGCCGGCGCCCAGGGAATCACGGTCTCCACCCTCAAGGAGGCAGCGCAGTTCTTCGCCCACGGCATCACCGACATCCTCTACGCCGTGGGCACCGTGCCGCACAAACTGCCCCAGGTGCTGGCGCTGCGCCGCCAGGGCTGCGACCTGAAGATCATCACCGACAACATCGCGGCCGCCCAGGCCATCGTGGACTTCGGCCGCGAGCACGGCGAGGTGTTCGAAGTGCTGATCGAAGTGGACACCGACGGCCACCGCTCGGGCATCCGCCCCGACGAGGCCGCACTGCTCGACGTGGGCCGCGCCCTGCACGCGGGCGGCATGCGCCTGGCCGGCGTCATGACGCACGCCGGCGGCAGCTACGACCTGAACACCCCCGAGGCCCTCACGGCCCTGGCCGAGCAGGAGCGCGCTGGCTGCGTGCACGCCGCCGAGCGCCTGCGCGCGGCGGGACTGCCCTGCGCCGTGGTGAGCGTGGGCTCCACGCCCACGGCCCTGTCGGCCAAGGACCTTGCGGGCGTGACCGAGGTGCGCGCCGGGGTGTACGTGTTCTTCGACCTGGTGATGCACAACGTGGGCGTGTGCAGCACCGACGACATCGCCCTGAGCGTGCTGACCACCGTGATCGGCCACCAGGTGGACAAGGGCTGGGCCATCGTCGACGCCGGCTGGATGGCCATGAGCCGCGACCGAGGGACGCAAAAGCAGTCGCGCGACTATGGCTATGGGCAGGTGTGCGATGTGGATGGGACGGTGCTCGATGGGTATGTGCTGAGCGGCGCGAACCAGGAGCACGGGATCCTGTCGCTGGCCGGTGGATCCGGGTCGCCGGACATGGGCGATATTGCGCGGCGGTTTCCGGTGGGGAGGCAGTTGCGGATATTGCCGAACCATGCGTGTGCCACGGGGGCGCAGTATGGGGAGTATCGGGCGGTGGAGGGTGGGGTTGTGGTGGGGGAGTGGGGTCGTTTTGGGGGGTGGTGATGTCGGTCTTTGATGAGACGTTGCTTCTGTTGTTGTGTTGAGGGCGGAGGCCGGGGTGTGCGCCCGGCGGCGCACCCACCTTCTTTTGCGTCGCCAAAAGAAGGTGGGCCAAGAAAAGGCGACCCCCAGTCTGCGTCCCCCGTTCGCCCTGTCGGGCGAACGGGGGCAACCTGCGATGCTCGGGCCTGGGGTGGTGCCGATGAACTCGCTGCGTTCTTCGAACTCCGCTCAAACAGCTGCGGCAAGTCAGATCACGAAGCGTGTGTGTCCTTCGGCACACACGCCCACCCCAGCCCCTGCGCTTCTCGGCGCAGCCAGCAGGGGTGGGGAGCGGGGTCAAAGACGGCTGCTGCTGCGCAGTTGCGCCTGGGGTCGGTTCGCGCTGCGCGCTGCCGACGCGTGGGCACGATCACTCTGCTCAGGCCGACGCGTAGCGAGGCAGTTGGGGCCGAGCGAAGCAATGGCCCGAGTGGAGCCCGCTCCCAGCCCCTTCTGACCGTGCCGAGAAGCGCAGGGCCTGGGGTGAGCGCGTGCCGAAGGACACGCGCATCGTCATCTGGCTCGCCGAAGCTGTTTGACCGGAGCTGCCTCGCAGAGGCAGCGCAGGGAGTTCTTCGGCGTCACCCCAGGACCGAGCATCGCAGGCTGCCCCCTCGCCCACCGGGCGAGGGGGACACGGGCAGCGGGGTCGCCTTTTCTTGGCCTACGTTCTTTTGGCGAAGCAAAAGAAGGTAGGTGCGCCGCCGGGCGCACACCCGGCCTCCGCCCACAATCCAGGCACACAGTAGCTACAGGCGACCAGCCGACGCCTGCATTGGGGGTTTCAGGCAGGGCTGTGGCGCGTTAGCACCGCAACGACACCGAAGCACCCACACAAGGAACAGCGCTCAGGTCGACAGCGCCTGCTCCACCGCCACCTTGGCTTCTTCCAGGCTGCTGAAAAACCGCGTGGGCTGCGGCAGAGCCTTGGGCAGATGGGCCGGCGCCGGCCACAAGCGCTCATCCGTCCAGCCCGCTGTCCACCCGCCAATGTCCTTGCGCTTGACGGAGCAGACGGCTTGCCCGCTGACCGTCGCTATCCAGGTGGTAGGTTGGTTGTGGTCCCAGGTGACGTGTGCCATGGCGCCCTCCAGCGGTTGCTGCAACACATTGTAAGAAGGCTTCTACCCCGCCGGCACTGGGGGTTCCCCGACTGCGCCCCACCGGCCGTGTGCCGATGGCTTGGGCAACTACAGCAGCTTCCCCAGCATCACCACCTGACCCTTGCGATAGCCCAAGCCCTCATAAAACCCAAATGCCGTCGCGCTCTCCAGCGTCTGCAAATTCAAACTCACAACGCCCTCGCCTCGCAGCACATCCTCGAACGCACGCATCAGCACCGAACCAGCCCCTTGCCGCTGCAGATGCCCCGCCACGCACATCTCCTTGATGTGAAACGTCCACCCATTCACCCACCGCTCCTTCCAGCCCAGCACCATCGCAACCGGCACCTCCTCGACCAGCAACGCCATTGCGCGCGCAGCCGGGAAGGCCATGAATGCCGCGAGCCGCTCCACCACAGCGGCATGCTCCCATCCATCGTTTCAGGGCGGTGCGTTGAACACGCCCCGGTACAGGTCCGCACAGCAGGCGATGTTCTCGGCAGTCAGGGCGACAGTGGCAAAGGGCTGGGGCATGGGCAAAAAACGGCAAAACAAAGCACAAGGGCGGCAAGCGTAGCGCACCACGCTTGCCGCCCTCAATGCGGTCACCCAAGGCAAGGCTTGCGCCCTGCATGCTCACCGGGCTGACGTGGCCCCCAACGCAAACCTGGCTGCCCGTACCACGGCGGCCGCATCCACCCCGAAGAACTCCCGCAGCGCCGCCCGCGTATCGCTGCGCCCGAAGCCATCGGTCCCCAGGGTCAGGTACTTGCGCCCCTCGGGCACGAAGGCGCGCACGGTCTCGGGCACGGCGCGCACATAGTCGGTTGCAGCAATCACCGGACCGCTTGTGGCGGCCAGCTGTGCTGCAAGCCAGGGGGTACCCGGCTTATCTTCTCCCGCGATGGCGCGCTGCTCGCACGCCACGCCATCGCGTGCCAATTCGCTCCAGCTGGTCACGCTGACCACAGTGGCTGCAATGCCTTCGGCGGCCAGTTGCTGCGCGGCCTTCACCACCTCGGTGAGGATGGCGCCGGAGCCCATCAGCGTCACGTGGCGGGCATTGGCCGCCGAGCCGCTTTCGGCACCGAAGCGCTGGAACACATAGCAGCCGCGCAGCACCCCCTCGGCCGCACCGGCGGGCAGGTCGGGCTGGGCGTAGTTTTCGTTCATCAGCGTGACGTAGTAGAAGACGTCGCGCTGCTCGGTCACCATCTCGCGCATGCCCGCGTCGACGATCACGGCCATCTCGCCCGCGTAGGCCGGATCGTAGGCCTTGCAGTTGGGAATGGTGGCCGCCACCAGGTGGCTGCTGCCGTCCTGGTGCTGCAGGCCCTCGCCGCCCAGCGTGGTGCGGCCCGAGGTGGCGCCCAGCAAAAAGCCCCGCGCGCGCTGGTCTGCGGCGGCCCAGATGGCGTCGCCCACGCGCTGAAACCCAAACATCGAGTAGTAGATGTAGAACGGCAGCATGGCCAGGCCGTGCACGCTGTAGCTGGTGGCCGCAGCCGTCCAGCTGGCGATGGCGCCGGCCTCGCTGATGCCCTCTTCGAGGATCTGGCCGTCGAGCGCCTCGCGGTAGCTCAGCACCGAGCCAATGTCCTCGGGCGCATAGCGCTGGCCTACGCTGCTGTAGATGCCGACCTGCTTGAACAGGTTGGCCATGCCGAAGGTGCGCGCCTCGTCGGCCACGATGGGCACGATGCGCGGGCCCAGCGTGGCGTCCTTGAGCAAACTGCCGAGCATGCGCACGAAGGCCATGGTGGTGCTCATCTCCTTGCCATCGGCCTGCAGCGCGAACTGCGCGTAGCTTTCGATGGCGGGCACGGGCAACGCCTCGCATGCCGTCTCGCGGCGCGGCAGATAGCCGCCCAGGTTCTGGCGGTGGCTGCGCAGGTAGCGCATCTCGGGGCTGTCCTCCGCAGGCTTGAAGAAGGCCAGGCTGGTGGCCTGCTCATCGGTAAGCGGCAGGTTGAAGCGGTTGCGAAACTCGATGAGGTCGGTCTCGTCCAGCTTCTTCTGGCTGTGCGTGGTCATCTTGCCCTGGCCGGCCGTGCCCATGCCGTAGCCCTTCTTGGTGTGCGCCAGGATCACCGTGGGCTGGCCCTGGTGGCGCGCGGCGGCGGCATACGCGGCGTGGATCTTCACCAGGTCGTGCCCGCCGCGCTTGAGGCGGTCGATCTGCTCGTCCGTCATGCCCTGGGCCAGGGCCGCCAGCTCGGGGTTCTGGCCGAAGAAGTTGTCGCGGTTGAAGCGCCCGTCCTTGGCCGCAAAGGTCTGCATCTGGCCGTCCACCGTGCCTTCGAGCGTGCGCACCAGCGCGCCCGTGAGGTCGCGGGCAAACAGGCCATCCCAGTCGCTGCCCCAGACGAGCTTGACCACGTTCCAGCCCGCGCCGGCGAACAGCCGCTCCAGCTCGTCGATGATGCGGCCGTTGCCGCGCACCGGGCCGTCCAGGCGCTGCAGGTTGCAGTTGACCACCCACACCAGGTTGTCGAGCCCCTCTCGCGCAGCCAGGGTCAGCGCGCTCATGCTCTCGGGCTCGTCCATCTCGCCATCGCCGAACACGCCCCACACCTTGCGCTGGCTGCAGTCGAGCAGGTTGCGGTGCGTGAGGTAGCGCATGAAGCGCGCGTGGTAGATGCTGCTGATGGGACCGATGCCCATCGACCCCGTGGGGAACTGCCAGAAGTCCGGCATCAGCCAGGGGTGCGGGTAGCTCGACAGGCCCTGCGCGCCGGCGGCAGGGGCCGTGAGCTCCTGGCGGTAATGCATCAGGTCCTGCTCGGACAGGCGCCCTTCCATGTAGGCGCGCGCATACACGCCCGGCGCGCTGTGCGGCTGGAAGAACACCAGGTCACCCCGGTGCTGCCCCTCGCCCACGCCTTCACGGGCACGGAAGAAATGGTTGAAGCCGCTCTCGAACAGGTCGGCCGCGCTGGCGTAGCTGGCGATGTGCCCACCCAGTTCGCCATAGGCCTGGTTGGCGCGCACCACCATGGCCAGCGCGTTCCAGCGCACGATGGAGGCCACGCGCTCCTCGATGGCCAGGTCGCCGGGGAAGACAGGCTGGTCCTGCACGGCCACGGTGTTCACATACGGCGTGTTCAGGTCGGGCTGCCAGCCCACGCGCCGGGCCCGCGCCAGGCGCACCATTTCCTGCAGTATGAAGCGCGCGCGCTCCGGTCCCTCGGTCGCTACCAGGGCCAGGAAGGCATCGCGCCACTCGGCGGTCTCCTGCGGGTCGGTATCGGTGGCCAAGGGCTGCATCAGGTGGTGGTGGGCGGTGGGGGCGTTCATGCAGCAACTGTAGTCACTACGGCGCCACATGGGATGCCGTTTTGGCCCGTGGATGGCTCCATCACAGCACTTCGTGCGGCAGAACGCCTAAACTCCGGCACATGAAGCTGGATACCCTGGATTTGCGCATTCTGGCCGAGCTGCAGGCCGACGGCTCCCTGTCCAACGTGGAGCTGGCGCGGCGCGTGCACCTGTCGCCCTCGCCCTGCCTGGCGCGCGTGAAGGCGCTGGAGGCCGCGGGCGTCATCAGCCGCTACGTGGCGCTGGCCAGCGCGGCGGCGCTGGGCTTGGGGCTCAATGTGTTCATCAGCATCAGCCTGAAGACGCAGAGCAAGGAAGCGCTGGGCGACTTCGAGCAGCGCATCGCCGAGCACGACGAGGTGATGGAGTGCTACCTCATGAGCGGCGACAGCGACTACCTGATCCGCGTGGCCGTGCCCGACATCGGGGCGCTGGAGCGCTTCATCCTGGAGCGGCTGGCCCCCATACCCGGCGTGGAAAAGATCCGCTCGAGCTTTGCACTAAAGCAGGTGCGCTACAAGACGGCGCTGCCGCTGCCATTGCCCAAGGCATAGCCCCCGCAGTCTCCATCATTGCGCCCGCGCCGTGCTCGGCGGGTGCCCGATGATGCGCTTGTACGCCCGGCTGAACGAGGCCTCGGACTCATAGCCCAGCCGGTTGGCCGCCACGGCCACGCGCATGCCGTCGCGCGCGATCCAGCGGCGTGCCTGCGACATCTTGACCTTGGCCACGTAGCGCGCCGGGCTCTCGCCCATGGTGCGCGTGAACGATTCCGAAAAGCTCGAGCGCGAGGCGCCCATCAGGTCGGCCAGCAGCGGCACGCTCCAGTCGCGTTCGGGCTCGGCGTGGATGGCGGCGATCACCTTGCCGATGCGCGGGCAGCGCACGGCGGCGATCCAGCCCGTGGGGTTGTTGCAGCTGCACTCCACCCAGGCACGGATGATGCTGGCCGCCAGCGCATCGGCCAGGCGCGCAAGAATCGCGCAGGCGCCCATGCGGTCCTGCGCCACCTCGCGCTCCATGGCGTCGAGCAGCACCGGCACGGTGGTGTCGCGCCGCGCCAGGTCGCCGGCCATCATCACCTCGGGCATCATGGCCATCAGCGGGTGCAGCGGGTCGAGGTTGAAGCGCAGCGCGCCGCAGAACATCACGTCCGGGGCCTGCGGCGGGGGCGGCGCCACGGGGGCGCCCAGGTGCGCGTTGTTGGCATCGCGCCCGTCCACCAGGTAGATGTTCTCGGACACGGCCTTGCGCGCCAGCGAATCGATGTCCACCGGCGGCACGTCGGGCGAACTGGCCAGCACGTGGAAGCTGCCGTGCGGCAGCAGCACCGCATCACCCGGGTTCAGGCGCTGCCAGTCGGTCGTGGGCGTGCGCAGCCAGGCGCCGCCATGGCCCACGAAGTGAAAGCGCGCCGAGCGCTGCGCCGGGAAGGCAATGGCCCACGGCGGGTGCAGCACGCAGCGGCCATACTCCACGCCGTCCAGGCGCAGGCCGAGCAGGATCTGCGTCAGCAGGTCCGGCGGCTCGGCAAATGGCTCTTGAGCCACTTGGTCAAAGGGTCTGGATAAAAAGTCAAGCATTTCGGCTTTTATGGCATGGAAACGCCGCCATCTTATCCCTACCATGGCTTTCCATCCACCCTAAGGCCTTTCCCGTGTCCTCCTCTCCCTCCTGCTCCGCCTGCCTTGATGCGCCCACCGGTGCCGTCGCTGCCGAGGCCACGCCCGCCCCCCTTTCCACCCCCGAGCCCACCGAGGCCCACTGGGCCGCCGTGGCCTCCATGGCCCTGGGTGTCTTCGGCCTGGTCACGGCCGAGTTTTTGCCCGCCAGCCTGCTCACCGCCATGGCCAGCGACCTGCGCGTGAGCGATGGCGCCGCCGGCCAGGCCGTCACCGTGACGGCGCTGGTAGCCGCCGTAGCCGCCCCTTCGCTGCCGCTGCTCACGCGCCGCATCGACCGGCGGCTGGTGATGATCGCCTTCACGCTGCTGCTGGTGCTGTCCAACCTGATGTCGGCCCTGGCCGGCAGCATGGCCACGCTGCTGGCGGCGCGGGTGCTGCTGGGCGTGGCGCTGGGGGGCTTCTGGTCCATGTCGGCGGCGCTGGCCATGCGGCTGGTGCCGGCATCGCTGTTCGCACGGGCCATGTCGTTCATCCTCACCGGGGTGTCGGTGGCCACCGTCTGCGCGGCGCCCATCGGCGCCTGGATGGGCGATATGTGGGGCTGGCGCAGCGCCTTCATCGCGGCCGGCGGCATCAGCCTGATCACCCTGGCCGTGCAACTGGTGGCGCTGCCCGCCCTGCCCCCGCGCGACAACCCCAACCTCAAGGTGCTGGGTGAGCTGCTGCGCCGCCCACCGGTGCGCGTGGCGCTGCTGGCGGTGCTGCTGGTGATCTCGGGCCACTTCGCAGGCTTCACCTACATCCGCCCGCTGATGGAGCAGGTCACGCACCTGTCGGTGGCCACCATCACCGCCGTGCTGCTGGGCTACGGCGTGGGCGGCTTCTTCGGCAACTTCGTGGGCGGGTGGATCGCCGGGCGCAGCGAGCGCCAGGCCATCGTCGCCGGCGGCGCCGTCATCGCCGTGCTGGCCGCCACCTTGCTGGTGGCCGGCCAGTCGGCCGCCATCACGGCAATCGCCGTCACGCTGTGGGGCTTTGCCTTCGGCGCCTTCCCCGTGGGCTTTCAGACCTGGATCGTGCGTGCCGCGCCCGACCAGGCCGAGGGCGCGGGCGGGCTGCTGGTGGCGGCCTTCCAGATCGCCATCGCCAGCGGCGCCATCTTCGGCGGCCTGATGGTGGACCATGTGGGTGCCCTGGGCGGGCCCGCGTTTGCTCTGGCTGCGCTGACGCTGGGTACCTTGCTCACCCTGCGCCACGGCCCCCGGCCTGCGGTAGCCGCCTGATCCAGGGAGCAAGCACCATGGCAACCGAGACCAACCGCCGCATCACGCTCGCCGCACGCCCGCAAGGGCTGCCTGAGCCAAAGCATTTCGGGCTAGAGACGCAACCCGTGCCCGAACCCGCCGACGGCCAAGTGCTGCTGAAGACGCTGTACCTGTCCATCGATCCGTACATGCGCAACCTGATGGATCCCATCGGCCCCGGCTACGCGCCGCCCGTGGAGATCGGCGCGCCCATGGTCGGCGGCACCGTGAGCCGCGTCGTCACCTCGCGCAACGCCCAATTCCACGAGGGCGACCTGGTGCTGGCCAATGCCGGCTGGCAGGACTACGCCCTGTCCGATGGCAGCGACCTGCTGGCGCTGGGCGGTGCGGCGCAGCCCTCGCAGTCGCTCGGCGGCCTGGGCATGCCGGGCTTCACGGCCTACGTGGGCCTGCTCGACATCGGCAAGCCCCAGCCCGGCGAGACGGTGGTGGTGGCCGCAGCCACCGGCGCCGTGGGCGCCATCGTGGGCCAGATCGCCAGGCTCAAGGGCGCTCGCGTGGTGGGCATTGCCAGCGGTGCCGACAAGTGCCGCCATGCGGTGCAGGAGCTGGGCTTCGACGCCTGCCTGGACCGGCGCGAACCCGGCCTGG
The DNA here is from genome assembly GCF_964253305.1 of Acidovorax sp. LjRoot66. Taxonomy (NCBI): domain Bacteria; kingdom Pseudomonadati; phylum Pseudomonadota; class Betaproteobacteria; order Burkholderiales; family Comamonadaceae; genus Acidovorax; species Acidovorax sp. LjRoot66. Next base: position 2,351,654 of record NZ_CAXUQU020000001.1, on the reverse strand, counting down.
CCGAGCGGCTTGCTGCGGCCTGCCCGCAGGGCATCGACGTGTACTTCGAGAACGTGGGGGGCGAGGTGTTCGATGCAGTCTTGCCGCTGCTCAACTTGCATGCGCGTGTGCCGGTGTGCGGCTTCATCGCCCACTACAACGACAGCACGCCCAATCCCGGGCCTGATCGGTTACCCCAGCTCACGGCCACGCTGCTGCAAAAGCGCGTGCGCATGCAGGGCTTCATCATCCTGGACCACTACGGCGAACGTTTCGACAGCTTCCGCCGCGAGATGGCGGCCTGGATCACGCAAGGACAGGTGCGCCTGCGCGAGGACATCGTGGACGGGCTGGAGAACGCGCCCGAGGCGCTGCGCCGCGTTCTGCAGGGGCAGAACTTTGGGAAAACCATCGTGCGCGTAGCGCAGTAGGTCAGCGGGCGCTTACTGCGCCTTCTTCACCGCTGCTGTGGCCTTGGCCTGCCCCTTGCCCGCAGCCTTGGGTCCCACCCCCGTGGCCACGCGCTTGCGGAACTCGGCCAGACGGGCCTTGAGGCGCTTTTCGTTGTCCGGGCCCATGCGCACCAGCATCTTCTGCCCGCTCGACAGCCCCTGCAGCTGCGGGTCCACAAACTCGTAGCGCACCCAGGGCCGGGTGGAGGTCACTTCGCCCTTCACCTCGGTCAGTTCCACCAGCAGCGGGCCGGTGGGCTCGGGTGTCTTGAGCAGGTGGTCGAGCACGGCCACCAGGCGGTCGTTGAAGTATTTGCCCGGGTAGCCCAGCTCTTCGTAGGCTTGCTGGAACAGCGGGTACAGCCGCGCGTACAAGGCCACGGCCTGGTCGACGGGGATCGCCTCGGCAAAGGCCACGAAGGCGCTGTAGCGCCCGGCATTGCCGCCCGCAATGGCCAGTTGGCCGTGGGTGCCGGGCACGCCCTCCACGCTGAAACGGCGCGGCGCCAGCTGCACCGGCCACATGCGCGAGGGTGCCTGGGCCCGCGGCAGGTTGTCCACCGTGGCCACCGCGCGGCGCACAAAGCCGTCAAGCTGCAAGAACGAACCCACCGAGGGCTGCCCCAGCAGTTCGGTCAGCGCCTGGGCCACTGCAGCATCGGACTCGGCCAGTTCAGGCAACTGCGCGGCATCGGCCGGGGCCAGCGGGTCGATGAGGTTCTGCGGGCCCGTGGGCTCCGATGCAGCAGCCACGGGTGCCGATGCAGCCGCCTCGGGCGGCGCAGTGCTGGCGGGTGGCTCGGCCGGTGTCCCGGAGTTGGCCTGCCAGCGCCACCATGCGTAGCCGGCGCCCAGCACGGCCACGACCGACAAGGCCGCGATCCATCCGGTGGACGACCTGCTGGCGCTGCGCGCCGGCACCGGGTGGTGGTCACTGCGCAGTTCGGAGAAATCGCGGTCGGGGTCGAGCACTGGATCGGGCATGCAGGGGTCCTTGCGTCATGGGCCGGGGTGCGGCCAACGCAGCGGCCCGGATGATCATGGCCTGACCATTGGAAACCCTTTAGGTTCCGGCAAGACGTAACGCCCTGTTTTCGTCATGGGCACGCTGCATGCAAGCAACAGCGTGCCCAGACGCGGGAGATTCCTACAAGGTCTGCAACCAGTCCACCGTAGCCGCCAGCTCGGCCGGGCGGATCTCGTGCATGCCCGGGAACTCGCGGTAGCTCAGCGCCACCGGCAACTGCGCGAAATGCTCGCGGATGGCATGCGCCTGCGCCAGCGGGATCACGTTGTCCTGCGTGCCATGGCTCACCCACAGCTGCTTGCCCTGCAGCGCAGCGGCCGGCGCGGCGGCTGGCAGCACCTGGGGCAACAGCCGGCTGTGCCACACCATGGCGGCCTGCAGCAGCGCGGGCTGGGTGAGCAGCAGCGACAGCGACATGATGCCGCCCTGGCTGAACCCGCCCACCACCACGCGGCTGGCCGGCACACCCAGTTGCGATGCAGCGGCCTCCACCGCCTGCGCCACCAGCGCGCGGCTTTGCAGCTCCTGCGGCTCGTTGATGGTGCGGTCGCCATTGGGCGCCACCGAAAACTCGAACCAGGCGTTGGCCCCCGGCCCCATGCGGAACGGCGCGCGCAGGCTCAGCACATGGAAGCGCCCGGGCACATGCGGCGCCAGGCCGAACAGGTCCTGCTCATTGCTGCCCACGCCGTGCATCAGCACCAGCAGCCAGGGCTCGGTGGTGCCGGCGGCGGCGGGGCGGTGCAGGTAGGTCAGCGGCAGTTGAGGTGTAGTCATGAATCTTTATGGTGAAAGGGTGCCAGCAGAAGAGGTTTGTTCGCCGCTCAGTGTGCAGCAGGTTGCAAGGCAAATGCGTCCATCGACAACATGCTGTACATCACCTCGCGGCTCAGGTACTGCGCCTGCAGGTCATCGCCGGCCGCACCCAGCGCGAAAAAAATGGGCAGGAAGTGGTCTTCCGTCGGGTGAGCGCGCGCCGCATGCGGCGCCTGGCTGCGGTAGTCGAGCAGCGCCTGCATGTCACCGCGGGCCAGCGCATCCTCGATCCAGCGGCTGAACTCCAGCACATAGGGCGCGGGCTCGCGCACGCCGCCAAAGAACTCGGACAGGTTGTGCGTCATGCTGCCCGAACCCACCACCAGCACGCCCTGGCTGCGCAGCCCGCGCAGCGCCGCACCCAGCGCAAACACCTCGGCAGGGCCTGCGCCCGCCGGCAGGGCCACCTGCACCACCGGCAGGTCGGCGTCGGGGAACAAATGCATCAGCGGCACCCAGGCGCCATGGTCGAAGGGCCGCGCGGCATCGCCCTGCGCGGCCACGCCGGCCGCCTGCAGCAAGCCCAGCACCTCCTGCGCCAGCGCGGGCGAGCCCGGGGCCGGGTACTGCAGTTGGTACAGCGCCTGCGGAAAACCGCCAAAGTCATGCCAGGTGGCCGGCTGCGGCCCCGTCATCACCTGCGGGCTGCGCGCCATCCAGTGCGGCGACATGATCACCACACCGCGCAGCCCGGGAAACTGCGCCCGCAGCCCTTGGCCCCACTGCGTGAGCGCAGGGCCGGTAGTGCCGGCGTCGATGGCGAACAGCGGCGCGCCGTGCGATACGAACAGGGCGGGGACGGTGGCGGGCGAAGACAAGGGGGCTTGGGTGGTGGCGGACATGGTGGGGCTACTCTCTCTAGGGTCTGAGAGGTACTTTAGGACTTACGCAGGTCGAGACCAAGCCCCTGGGGACAAACGGATTGTTGCGTTTTTGAGGTCAATCGAGCCCTTGAAGCACACACATCAAGACACGCAGACCCACTCAGTCCTTCACCCGCCCCCGCAACGCCTTCGTCTCACTCCGCTGGCTCTTGCCCTCCAGCCGCCGCTGCTTGGACCCATACGTCGGCTTGGTCGCCCGCCGCACGCGCGGGGGCGCGGCCACGGTGTTGACCAGGGCGTTCAGCCGCTCGATGGCATCGCTGCGGTTCTGCTCCTGGCTGCGGTACTGCTGGGCCTTGATGACGACCACGCCGTCTTGCGTGATGCGCGAATCGCGCAGGGCCAGCAGGCGCTCCTTCACGCCTTCGGACAACGAAGACGCCGCGATGTCGAAGCGCAGGTGCACGGCGCTCGACACCTTGTTGACGTTCTGCCCGCCCGCGCCCTGGGCGCGCATGGCGGTGATCTCGACCTCGCGCTCGTCGACCTGCAACACGGCGACCTGGCCGTTGACGCGCGGGGCCTCCTGCGGCGGGCGCGGTGGGCGTGGTGCTGCCTCGGGCAAGGCGGTTGCTGCTGCAGGCGCAGGTGGCTTGGGGTCGAGCGGGGTGTCTGCCATGTCAGCCCCTTCTGCCCGCCGCGCCATCGGCCAGCGCTGCCAGCAGGGCCTGCAAGAAAACCTCGGGCCGCTCGAACTGCACCCAGTGCCCGGCATCGGCCACCAGGGCCATGCCACGAAAATCCGGCACGGCGGCGGCATACGCAGCCTCCAGCTCGGCCATGAAGCCCTGGTACAGCGCATCGGCTTCGCCGTAGATCACGTGCACCGGGCAGGTCACCTGCGGCAGCGAGCGGGCCAGGATGTCGGTGCGCGCCAGGCGGCGGCGCGTCATGCGGTCGCGCACCACATTGCCCACGTGCACTTCGAGCGCCAGGCCTTCGACCAGGGCTGCATCGCGCAGCATCAGCACAGCCAGGTTGTAGCGGTGCATGTCGAGTTGCTCGGCGGGCGGCAGGTGGCGCCAGCCCTTCAGGCGCACAGGCCGTTCGGCCACCACGCCCATGGCGGGGGCACCCACCACCACCAGTTGGCGCGCCAGTTCGGGGTGGGCCGCCAGCGTGAGCCCGGCGGTGAGCCCGCCGAACGAAAAGCCCACCAGGTCCACCGGTTGCGGGCCGAACAGCGCGCGCAGGCCGTCGGCCATGGGTTCGACCAGGGCGTCGGCATCGCCGCCCGTGGGCGGGGTGGCCGAATCGCCAAACCCCGGCAGGTCGGGTATCCAGATCTGGCGGCCGGCGGCCACCAGGGGTTCGATGTTGCGCACCCAATGCGTCCAACTGCCGCTGCCGCCGTGCAGCAGCACCAGCGGAGGCACGTCGCCACGGGCCTCGCCCCAGCGGTGCCACACCATGTCACCACTGCCGCAGGGGGTGGTGTGGCGCTGGGCCAGGGCGCGCAGGCGGTCGATCTCGGGGGAAGGCAGGCGGGCGACCTCGCGCGCAGGGGCTGCGGGGTGTTGGTCCTCGTCGTCCCCAGCGGTCATCACATGCCCGCCAGGCCGTCGATGGCCAGCGCGTAGCCGCGCACGCCAAAGCCGCACATCACGGCCTTGGCCGCTGCGGCAATGTAGGAGTGGTGGCGGAAGGCTTCGCGTGCATGCACATTGCTGATGTGCAGCTCGATCAGCGTGATGGCCGTGCCCTTGGTGGCATCGTGCAGGGCCACGCTGGTGTGCGTGTAGGCGCCGGCATTGAGCACCACACCGACCAACTCGCCAGCAGCATGCAGGCGGCCGGCCTCATGGATCCAGTCCACCAGCGCGCCTTCATGGTTGCTCTGGTGAAAACGCAGCGCAAAACCGTGGCGCTCGCAGGCCTCAACGCACATCTGCTCCACATCGGCCAGGGTGTGCGCGCCATACACGGCGGGTTCGCGCGTGCCCAGCAGGTTCAGGTTGGGGCCATTGAGGACAAAGACGGTTTTCTTCTGGGCAGACGACATGGTGCAGCAGCTCTCCGGGCGTTGGGATGGGCTTGCCGACCATATGCCAGGCAAGCCGTGGTGGAAGCGCCAAAAACTCTTCCTGCCAACGCGGGATTATGCGGTGCCCGCCACCGCCGCCCCAAGCACCCAGGCGTACCACACAGGGTGGCAGCGCCGGGTCCGGGCGAAGCCCTTTCAGGGCCTCGTCAAGCCGGGATCAGCGGTCCCAGCGACCACGACCGCCGTGGCCGTGGTGGTGATGGCCGTAGCCACCGCCGCGGTAGTAGTAGGCCGGGGGTGGGGGCGGCGCATAGTACACAGGCGCTGGGGGCGCATAGTAAACGGGGGGCGCAGCCTGGTACACCGGGCGCGGTGCGTAGTACACGGGCGCTGGGGCCGAGTACACGGGTGCGGAATACACCGGGTAGCCGTTGCCCACGCCCACCACCACACCTGGCGAACTCAGGCCTATCGACCAGTTGACATCGCTGCGGGCCTGGGCGGAGCCGGCGGCTGCAAAGAGCGCCAGGGCCACACCAGCGGCGGCGGCCATGGACTGGATAGAACGGGTTTTCGTCATGTAAATCTCCTGGTAGTGGAGGCGGCACCCTTGGTTGGGATTCGCCTCACTGGTACTCAACGCACCAGATGTCCGAAAGGATGGCACGAAACACCATCTTTATTGTTTCTTTACGTACACGTGAGTGCGCACTCCTGCGCAATAGTTCACACCAAAACGTTTCAGCGTAGGGGCCGGCAGGCTGTTGCAGGCGCCCACAGACCATTTTTGGGGGACCCGTGGAGTTACAAATCGGGCACAGAGGGCGCAGGCTGCAGCGTGCAGCCAGCCCCCTGGCGCCCCTGGCCGCGCTGCACCGCAGCAAGCGGCCCGGCCTGCCCATAAAATGGCCCCATGACCACGTCCACCCCAGCCAACACCCCTGCCGCAGCCCCCGAAGCGGCCCCTGAGACCGCCAAGACGAGCAACTTCCTGCGCCAGATCATCGAGAGCGACCTCGACAAGGGCACCTATGCCAGCCGCCAATGGGGTGGCACGCCGGGCGATGCTGCACACCACGCCAAGGGCCAGCCCGACCCGGCCAAGATCCGCACGCGCTTCCCGCCCGAACCCAATGGCTACCTGCACATTGGCCACGCCAAGAGCATTTGTATCAATTTTGGCCTGGCGCGCGACTACGGCGGCGTGTGCCACCTGCGCTTTGACGACACCAACCCCGAAAAAGAAGACACCGAGTACGTCAACAGCATCATCGATGCCGTCAAATGGCTGGGCTTTGACTGGAACGGCAGCCCCAACGCCGCGCCCTACCAGGCCAGCGACTATTTCGACTTCATGTACCGCGCGGCCGAATACTTGGTCGAGGCCGGCCACGCCTACGTGGACGAGCAGACCGTGGAGCAGATGCGCGCCAACCGCGGCGACTTCGGCAAACCGGGCGTCGACAGCCCCTTCCGCGCCCGCACGCCGGCCGAAAACCTGAAGCGCTTTCGCGAAATGCGCGATGGCGAGCACGAAGACGGGTCCATGGTGCTGCGCGCCAAGATCGACATGGCCAGCCCCAACATCAACATGCGCGACCCGGCGATCTACCGCATCCGCCGCGCAACGCACCACAACACCGGCGATACCTGGTGCATCTACCCGATGTACACCTATGCCCACCCCATAGAGGATGCGCTGGAGCAGATCACCCACAGCCTGTGCACGCTGGAATTCGAAGACCAGCGCCCGTTTTACGACTGGCTGCTGGAGCGCCTCACCGAAGGCGGCCTGCTGGGCAACCCGCCGCCGCGCCAGTACGAGTTCTCGCGCCTGAACCTCACCTACGTGATCACCAGCAAGCGCAAGCTCGCCCAGCTGGTGTACGACCATAAGGTGAGCGGCTGGGACGACCCGCGCATGCCCACCATCGTTGGCCTGCGCCGGCGCGGCTACACGCCCGAATCGCTGCAGGTGTTTGCCGATCGCATCGGCGTGACCAAGAGCGACAGCTGGATCGACTACAGCACCCTGGAAGGCTGCCTGCGCGAAGACCTGGAGCTCAAGGCCTTCCGCGGCATGGCCGTGCTCAACCCCGTCAAGCTGGTGCTCACCAACTGGGACGAGGTCATGGGCGCAGGCCACCTGGAGCCCTGCACCCTGCCCTCGCTGCCCCACCCGCCCGAAGGCGTGGAAAGCCCCGAGCGCCACTTCACCATCGGCAAAGAGGTGTGGATCGAGCGCGAAGATTTTGAAGAAGTGCCCCCCAAGGGCTACAAGCGCCTGTTCCCCGGCAACAAGGTGCGCCTCAAGGGCGGCTACGTCATCGAGTGCACCGGCTGCACCAAGGATGCCGACGGCAAGATCACCGAAGTGCTGGCTACCGTGGTGCCAGACACCAAGAGCGGTACCCCCGGCGCCGACAGCGTCAAGGTCAAGGCCGCCATCACCTGGGTGGGCGTAGCCGACGGCGTGAATGCCGAAGTGCGCATGTACGACCGCCTGTTCCTCGAAGCCCAGCCCGACGCGGGCGGCAAGGACTTCATCGAAGGCCTGAACCCGAGCAGCCTGAAGACGGTGACGGCCATCGTGGAGCCTTCGCTGGCCAACGCGATGCCGGACGACAAGTTCCAGTTTGAACGCCACGGGTACTTTGTGGCCGACCGGCTGGACCATGAGCCGGGCAAGCCGGTGTTCAACCTGGCGGTGGGGTTGAAGGATTCGTGGGGCAAATAAACCCCACACACAGCACAAAGGCGCCCAGGGCGCCTTTGTGCTTTTGAGGCACCACGGTCTTGACGCCACAGAGGCACAATCCATCGGTGACCGACCACTCCAGCACCGAAGCAGGGCCTCGGGCCATCATCATTGCCGGGCCCAATGGCGCGGGCAAAACGACGTTCGCGCGCGAGTTCCTGCCGGTGGAGGCTCGATGCCCTGCATTTGTCAATGCGGACCTGATCGCGGCGGGCCTGTCGCCCTTTGCACCGGAGGCAGCCGCCCTCAAGGCGGGGCGCATCATGCTGGCGGAAATCGACGACCATGTGACCCACCGGCGCAGCTTTGCGCTGGAAACCACCCTCTCGGGCCGCATCTATGCCACCAAGATCCGACATTGGCGCAATCTGGGCTACCGGGTGATCCTCATTTTCCTTCAACTGCCCAGTGCGGACATGGCCATCGAGCGGGTGCGCTTGCGGGTGTCGCAGGGCGGGCACAACATCCCTGATGAGGTCGTTAGGCGGCGGTTTGATGCGGGGCCGTTCCATCTGACCCACACCTACCAGCCCATCGTCGATGCCTGGTTTCTGTACGAAAACCAGCACCGGCAGCCATTGATGCTGGACCAAGCTCCCGCCCCAACCGATGACCTGGCCCAGGCTGTATTGGCGGCGCTTGCCGGGGCAGGCCTGCGTGCAGCAGAAGACGCACGCAAGGCAAACACCCATATGGTGATCACGGTGGAAGGCAAGGTGCAGCACATCAGCCCAGAGGAGTACGTCAGCCTGCGCCAAGCCCCGCAAAAGGCCCCCGCGTGATGGCGGAGTGCCCACTGTCAGCCCTTCCCTACCCCACGCTTCGCACTCAGCCGATGCCGGCCTGACCACGCCAGCGGCACCATGGCCCCTTGTTCATGAAACAACGGAGGTCCCTATGCCTACGACAACCGCACCTCGCCAGACGCTCATCGATCTGGAAACCCAATTCTGGCAAGCCATGGTCGACGAGAACATCGGCGCCGCCACCGACCTGCTGGCCGAGCCGGCCATGATGGTCAGCAGCCACGGTGCGCTCCAATTCGACCGCACCATGTACGGCAAGATGGCCAAGGAAGGCCCGATGGTGGTCGCCTCGTTCGAGTTCAGCGACATGCAGGTGGTGTTCCCGACCGAAGCGATAGGCATCCTGACCTACCGCGTGAAGCAGGGCGTGGCGCCGCGCGGCGATAAGGCAAAGAGCATCGAACAGGTGATGCACGACAGCTCCACCTGGATCCAGGCCGAAGGGCGCTGGCAGTGCGTGATGCACACCGAGACGCCGGTGGACGACTCCATGAAGGCACCAACCAAGCACTGAGGAAGGCGCGGGGGTTTTAAGATCGGCGGTCTTTTCCAACCAAGCGCAGGCGGGCCATGCTCGCCTCGATCTTTGTCTATCCTCATGAACTTCGCCGCACGCCTCCAGCAACTCCCCTCCGCCTCCCACCTCGCCGCCCTGCAATTGCTGGGCGCCGATGGCGAGGTGCTTGCCACCATCGAGAACAAGCCCGGCCAGACCGGTTCGCTGGTGGTGTATGCCGCGCTGGCTGCGCTGTATGGCGGCAGCATCACGCCGGCAGCGGCGCGGCTGGGGTTGGAGTGGTATGGCGAGCATGTGGCCGATGCCAAGGCCTTTCCGGGCAAACACCCCAACATCGACCGCCTGCTGGGCTGGGCCGAGGGCAGCGAGAGCTATCGCGCCCAGGTAATTGCCCTCGCCTGATGCCCATTGAGCCAGGCTCTGATACGGATTTGCCTTCAACAACCGTCTAACTTCGTTGGTCCGCCTTGCCGTGCTACAGCACTGTCTGCGGCTTCCCGCCTAGTTATACGATTGAATGCAAATCCGTATGAGGAGCCTGGCAGTTCAGCGGCTTACTTCAGCCACTTGTCCGAGGCACCTTTCAGGATGCCCCGGCTGTCGATCTGGCCCCAGACGAAATTCATCACACGCGTGTAGTCCGCATCGTCCTTGGGCAGCATGAAGCCCAGGTAGCTCTTGGGTGTGAGCGGTGCGTCGATGAAGGCCGCGTGCAGGCGCGGGTCGGCCTTGCTGTAGACCAGGGCCTCGTATGTCTCGGTGATCATCACGTCGCCCTTGCCTTCAGCGATGAGCGCAGGGATCTCGGCGTTCTTGTCGTGCGTGCTGACCTGGGCGGTCTTGAGGTTCTGCAGCACGAAGGTTTCGTTGGTGCCGCCGGGGTTCTTGATCACGCGCACATTGGGCTTGTTCAGGTCGTCCACGGTGGTGTACTTGGCCTTGTCGGCCGAGCGCACCAGCGCCACCTTGCCGAAGGGCGCGTAGCCGGGCAGCATTTCGATCAAACGGATGCGCGCCACGTTGCGCGTGATGCCGCCCACGGCGATGTCGAACTGGTCGGACTGCAGGTCTGCCATCAGCTTGGGCCAGGAGGTCTGCACGTACTCGATCTTCACGCCCAGCTCCTTGGCCATGGCTTCGATCACGTCGATGTCGTGGCCCGACAGGCCGGCGTCGGTCTTGATGGCGAAGGGGCGATAGTCACCGGGCGTACCGACGCGCAGCACCTTGGTTTCCATGATCTTGTCCAGGCGCGGGCCGGCCTGGGCGCCCTGGCTCAGGGCAAAGGTGGCGACCACGGCGGTCACGGCCACGGCAAGTAGTTTCTTGGCGATCATTTCAAGGCACTCCGAAGAGGAAGGTAGAAGAGGGTACGGCTGTGTGCGACCACCACCGTCTGCGCGGGCGGTTCGCAACAAAAGGATACAGCACGGTCCTGCTTGGCTACCGATGCAAGGCAACGCAAACCAAGGCACGTTCCATCGCGAAGCCTTATACAGATTTGCCTTCAACCGTCTACCGTCGTTGGTTCGCCTTGCCGTGCTACAGCACTGTCTGCGGCTTCCCGCCTAGTTATACGATCGAATGCAAATCCGTATTGTTCGGCGTCGCCCTGAAGGAAGTGGGTTACCCTGCCCGCATTCACCAACCGAGAACACACACCATGACCAAAAAACTCAAAGTCACCATCGAAGTCGAAATGTCCGTCCCCGAGGACTGGTCGCTGGTCGAAACCTCCGAAGGCACGCCCGTGCTGAGCCTGCCGGATGGCCGCTTCATGGACATCGCCATCGAGCCCCTGTTCGCCACCGACCCCGAAGAGCTGTGGAGCAGCCCCGAAGACGACGACGCGCTGCACGAGGTGCTCGACATGGTGGACAGCGAAGCCGTGACCTACGAATTCGTCACGCATTGATGCACCCCGTGGCGCCGCGCGCTGCCTCCGCTCGATGGAGGTCGCGCTGCGGCGGCATGGCAATTCAATACAGGCTGTAGTGGTAGTCGTAGCTGCGCAGCCAGAGCCGAGGGTTCCGGGGGCCATCGAAGTGCAGCTGCAGCAGGTTGGTGCGCGGGTTGGCGGTGTCCACCACCAGTTCGTCGTCGGCCTCGGGCGAGTCCAGGTCCGATAGCGCAAAGCGCTGGAACACATGGGTCAGCGCGGCCTCGGTGGTCTTGGGGCGGTAGTCGTCATCGAGCAGCAACTCGGGCTTGGCGATGTGATCCTGGTGCAGCCAGTACCACACGCCTTCATTGGGCGTGCTCGGCCGGGCACCGGGGTTGCCCTTGTCACCCCAGATGCTGGGCGGCTCGCCGGGCGTGGCGCCCACCGGGTCCCACGCCAATGCGCCCAGCCCATCCCCCACCTCGACGAACACGGCCAGGCTGCGGTCGTAGCGCGCGCGCACCGCAGGCGGGAGGATCTTGTCGAGACCATCGGCACCGGTGCGCTTGTAGCCCCAATCGCCCAGCAGCAGATCGGTGACCTTGCCCATCTGGGCGGCCGGCAGGAAGTTGGAGTCACCGATCTGGATCTGCCAGTCGCCCAGTACCTTCACCAATGGGGGCAGTGGCGCGCCCAGGCTCTTTTCCAGATCCGCGAAGGCGGCCTTGGCAGGCTTCTTTTTGGCACCGCCGTCACCGGGCTCGATGGAGATGCTGTCTTCCAGCTTCTTGGCCAGGCCACGGATGCGCTCGATCCAGGGCTTTCCCTGGTCGTACAGCGGGGCCGAAAAGGGCGCCATGTCGCGCACCTTCCAGCTCCTGTCGAACGGTGAGGCCTTGCCGCCGATGGTGACAGTGCCTTTGAGCCGCACGCGCTTGAGGCCCGCAGGCAGCGCGAACACCAACGCGGGCGGCTTCTTGAGCCCCGGCTGCGTGGCCTTGTGGTCGAGTTGAGCAACCACCTTGCCATCGACGATCACGTCGGCCACCAGGCTGTCGCCCACTTCGATCCAGGGGTGGATGCCGGCCCTGCCTGCAGTGGGGCCGTCCGCCGCAGAAGCGGCCATACCGGGAACACCCGCCATCAGAGCCCCGAGCCAGCCAGATAGTCCCGCCAGAATGCTTCGCCGCTGCGCCATGAAAATCCCTCTTCCCGTATTGTTTGACGGCGGGATTGTAGGAACGCGTAACGCCCTGCACGCCTACAGCCACCCCGAGAAAGTAACCAGCTGTGAATGAAATGTCATGACCTGGGCGAAGATGCCTACAGCTGCGACTCCAGCAACGCCGCCAACCGCTCGGCCAGCCGTTCCTTGAGCGGCCTCTCCAGCCACTCCTGGTATGTCACGCGCCGGGACTTTGCCAGGTCCTCCTCGAACACGCGCGTCTGCCGCTCGGCGAACGCCGTGTCGTAGACATTGAGGTTGGCCTCGTCGTTGAGGCGAAAGGAGCGGTTGTCGAAGTTGGTGGAACCGACCGACACCATGCGCTGGTCCACGATCATGACCTTGCAGTGGTACATGCTGGGCTGGTACTCGTAGATCTCGGCCCCGGCCTCCAGCAGCGGGCCCCAGGTGGCGCGCGACGCGGCCTTCACGGTCTCGGTGTCGGTGTGCGGACCGGGCGTGATGAGGCGCACGCGCACGCCGCGCTTCAAGGCATCGAGCATGAGCTGGCGCGTGAGGTCGTCGGGCACGAAGTAGGCGACCGACAGGTCCAGGCTGCGCTCGGCCGCGGTGACGGCCATGTGGTACATCAGCTGCATGCTCTCGCTGCCGCTCGACGGCGAGCTGGAGAACATCTGCGCGCGCTGGGTGCCTTGCGGTGCAATCGCCGGAAAGTACGCATCCCCATGCACCACCTTGCCGGTGACCTTGAGCCAGTTGTCCAGGAAGGTGGCCTGCATCTGCGCCACGGCGGGCCCGCGCACCTGGTAGTGCGAGTCGCGCCAGTGGTCCGGGTCCTGGCCATTGCCCGTCCACTCCGGCGCGATGCCCACGCCGCCGGTGAAACCCACCTGCCCGTCCACCACCAGCAGCTTGCGGTGGGTGCGGTTGTTCAGGCGCGCCAGGTTGTACCAGTGCGGCTTGTGGAACTTTTCGACCAGCACGCCGGCCTCCTTCATCTCGGCCAGGTAGCTCTCCTCCATCTTGGCGCTGCCCACCCAGTCGAGCAGCACATGCACCGCCACACCCGCGCGGGCGCGCTCAGCCAGCGCGTCGGCGAACTGCTTGCCGATGTCGCCAGACCAGTAGATGTACGTCTCGAACGTCACGCTCTTTTGCGCCGAGCGGATGGCTGCGAGCATGGGCGGAAAGATCTGGTCGCCGTTGATCAGCTCCTTGACCTCGTTGCCGGGGAGGATGCCCGGGCCCAGCAGGCTGCCCATGGCACGCTCGAACTGCGGGCTGGCGCTGGTGTACAGGCGCGGTATCTGGTGCTGCACCTTTTTCTCGCCGGCCGTGAAGTTCAGGGCAAAGAGCACGAGCGCGGCCGTGGCCACGAAGGTGAGCAAGACGATGCGCAGGGTGCGGCCTGTTTTTTTCATGGCGCGATTGTGGGTGGGGCCCTGGCGGGCCGATGTAGGCCGACATCGTTTCAAAGGCCCGGCACAATGGCGGCCTGCTTCGCCGTCTACCCGCCATCGATTTGCCCAAGGTTCGAACTTCCGTGCCCCATTCCCATTCCATCCGCAACGCCATCCTCCCTGCCGAGACCTCTTCCATGAACCGCCGCACCGCGTTGCTGGGCGCAGCCAGCGGCCTGCTGGCCCTGCATGCGCCCGCGCTGCACGCCAAGGCACCGCCCGCCCCCACGGTGTGGCCGCAGCCGCTGCAGGTGCCGGGCGGCGTGGCCCGCCTGTCGCTCGGCCCTGCGGCCAAGCGGCCGGTAACACTTGCGGGTGACGTGCCGGTGCTGGTGCTGGGCGATGCCATCGAATGGACGGCCATCGTCGGCATACCGCTGGCCGCCACACCGGGCCCTGCGCACATCACCGTGCAGCCGACCGGAGGCGGTGCGCCCCGGCAGGTGGCCTATACCGTGTCGCCCAAGAAGTACAAGGAGCAGCACCTCACCGTGTCGCCCCGCACGGTGGACCTGTCGCCCGAGGACCAGGCACGCTACGAGCGCGAGCGCGACCACCAGGCGCTGGTGATGGCCACCTTCACCGAGCAGCCCGCAGGCGTGGCCCTGGATTCGCTGCGCATGCGCGTGCCGGTGCCGGGGCGGCGTTCCAGCTCGTTCGGGCTGCGCCGGGTGTTCAACGGCCAGGCGCGCAATCCGCACAGCGGGATGGACATCGCCGCGCCCACGGGCACGCCGATCCTCTCGCCCCTGCCAGCGCGCGTGATCGACACGGGTGAGTATTTCTTCAACGGCGGCACGGTGTGGCTGGACCATGGCCAGGGCCTGCTCAGCATGGTCTGCCACCTGAGCGCCATCGACGTCAAAGTGGGCGACGTGCTGGCCGCCGGCCAGCGCCTGGGCGCCGTGGGCGCCACCGGCCGCGTGACCGGGCCGCACCTGCACTGGGGTGTGATGCTCAACCGCGCCATGGTGGACCCGGCCCTGTTCGTGCCGCAGGCGTGATGGCCAGCGCCATGGCACTTCGCACAGGCCGCGCACTGGCATCTGCCGTCTTGGCACTGTGCTGCACCGGCTGCGCCGTGGTGGCTGTGGCCGATGCGGCGGTGAGCGTGGCGGCCACCACGGTGAAGGTGGGGGCCAAGGTGGTTGGGGCTACGGTGGATGTGGGGGCTGCTGGTGTGAAGGCGGTAACGGGCGGCAGCAGTGATTGACGCGCCGCCTTGCGTGCATCCTGCAGGCAGCGTTTGATTGCAGTGGCCTATGGCTGTGTGCATGACCTGCAGGTCAGGGCCGGCGCCAAGCGGTTCTGCGGTTGTGGTTGGATGGGTGGTGCATGCCTTGATGAAGGGCGGAGGCCCGGGTGTGCGCCCGGCGGCGCAGTAACTTTCTCTTGCGTCGTCAAGAGAAAGTCACCAAAGAGAAGACGACCCCCAGTCTGCGTCCCCCGTTCGCCCTGTCGGGCGAGCGGGGGCAACCTCCGATGCTCGGATCTGGGGTGGTGCCGCAGAACTCGCTGCGTTCTTCGAACTCCGCTCAAACAGCTGCGGCAAGCCAGAGGACGAAGTGCGTGTGTCCTTCGGCACACGCACCCACCCCAGCTCCTGCGCTTCTCGGCGCAGCCAGCAGGGGTGGGGAGCGGGTACCGCACGGCTGCTGCTTTCGCAGCTGCGCCGGGTGTCGGTTACGCGCTGTGCGCTGCCGACGTGTTAGGCGCGATCGCCCTGGCGAGCCGAGCGCAGCGAAGGACCAAGGGGCCGAGCGAAGCAATGGCCCGTGTGGAGCCCGCTCCCACCCCCTTCTGACCGTGCCGAGAAGCGCAGGGCCTGGGGTGAGCGCGTGCCGAAGGACACGCGCATCGTTGTCTGGCTTGCCGCAGCTGTTTGAGCGGAGTTCGAAGAACGCAGCGAGTTCTGCGGCACACCCCAGGCCCGAGCATCGCAGGCTGCCCCCCTCGCCTCCGGCGAGGGGGACACGGGCAGCGGGGTCGCCTTTCTTTTGGGTACTTTTCTTTGGCGAAGCAAAGAACAAGTACCTCGGCCGCCGGGCCGAGACCCGGCTCCCGCCCGCAACATAGGCATGAGGTCTAACAGAAGCACCGCGCCGCCGGGCGCACACCCCGGCCTCCGCCCTTCATCAAGGCACACAGCCACCATCGACCACGAGCGACGACGGCAGAGACCCAGCCTCCGCCTTCAGCAAAAGAACAGCAGCAACCGCGCGCAGCGAAGCAGCTTCAGCGACACATCATTTCAAGAAATTCATGAACGCCGTAATGATCACCGCATTGAAGAAATCAATGAACAGCGAGCCCACCAGCGGGATCACGAAGAACGCCTTGACCGACGGCCCGTTGACCGCCGTGAACGCCTGCATATTCGCCATGGCATTGGGTGTGGCGCCCATGCCGAAGCCGCAATGCCCGGCGGCGATGACGGCGGCATCGTAGTCCCGCCCCATCACGCGGAAGGTGACCCAGTAGCCGTAGGCGAACATCAGCGCCGTCTGCGCCAGCAGAATCACCAGCAGCGGCCCCGCCACCTCGGCCAGCTCCCACAGCTTCATCGACATCAGCGCCATGGCCAGGAAGAAGGCCAGCGACACATTGCCAACCACCTCGAACTGCCGCAGCGGCAGCTCGCTGTTGCGCCAATCGATGATGTTGCGCACCAGCGCCGCCACCAGCATGGGCCCCAGGTACGAGGGCAGCGTGACGCCCAGGTCCTTGAGCCAGTTCACCAGCAGCGTGCCGATGCCGATGGACACGGCAATCAGGATGCTGGCGTACATCACCGTATCGCCACCACTGCCCGTGTTGGCCGTGACGGGCACCGGTATGGCCGGCGCGGTGGCAGCGCTGGCGCCATGCGCGTGCAGGCCGTTGCGCCGCATGAGCAACGTGCCCAGGGGGCCGCCAATCACGCAGCCCGCCACCAGGCCATAGGTCGCGGCAGCAATCGCGGCCGGCAGGGCACCGGCTGCGCCGGCCTGCTCCAGCAGGGGGCCAAACGCGGCCGAAGTGCCATGCCCGCCCGTGAGCGAGATGGAGCCCGCCGCCACGCCAATGAGCGGGTGCACGCCAAGCAGTGCTGCCAGGCCCGCGCCCAGGGTGTTCTGCAGCAGCACCAGCCCCACGGCCGCCGCCAGGAACAGGGCCACACCCACCCCGCCCTTCTTGAGCAACTCGAAGCTGGCAGAAAAGCCGATGGTGGTGAAGAACACCAGCAGCAAAAAGGCGCGCATGTTGTCATAGAACTCGAACGCAAAGCTGCCGCTCAGGTGGCCCGCCAGCGCGATGAGGGAGAACACCAGCCCGCCGATGATGGGGCCTGGTATGAAGTAGCGCGACAGCACGCCTACGTGCTTCTTGATGAAGTCGCCCAGGACCAGGAGCACGGCGGCAACGCCGATGGTCTGTGCAATGTCCAGCTGGATGGTGATCATGGTGGTGGTGTTGGCTGGGGCCAGGCAGCAAGGCCTGGCCGGAACGCAGCCACCGGGTCAATGGGGTGGCCATGGGGATGCAGCAGCACGCTGCGCGAGCCGGCGAGTGTATCGCCGCACAAATGCCCCCTCCAGAGCATGCGCAGGCTGCGCGCAGGGGGCGCATGGCTGCGGCTATGCTTGGCGGCCCACCCACCGCTGCACTCCATGCGCCACCGCGCCGCCCCCATGCCACCCCGCCTGATCCGCTTCAACAAACCCTATGGCGTGCTGAGCCAGTTCACGGCCGAGGGCAAGTGGCAGGGGCTCAAGGACTACATCGACCAGCCCGGCGTGTACGTGGCCGGCCGGCTCGACGCCGACAGCGAGGGCCTGCTGCTGCTGACCAGCGACGGGCCGCTGCAGGCCCGCATTGCCGACCCGAGCTTCAAGATGGAAAAGATCTACTGGGTGCAGGTCGAAGGCCTGCCCGGTGAAGATGCCCTCGCGCAACTGCGCAGCGGCGTGCAGCTCAATGACGGTCCGACACGGCCCGCGCGGGCCCGCCTGCTCGATCCACCGCCAGCGGTATGGGAGCGCACGCCGCCTATCCGCGAGCGCAAGGCCATCCCCACCGCCTGGATCGAGCTGGCCATCCGCGAAGGCCGCAACCGCCAGGTGCGGCGCATGACGGCGGCCGTGGGCTTCCCCACGCTGCGGCTGGTGCGCGCGGCTATTGGCCCCTACACGCTCGATGGGCTGGCACCGGGGGCGTGGGCCGAGCAGGCCATGCTGTAGACCACAGCGGCCCCGCAGCGCCGACGAGGCAGTCACCATCAAGGGTAAACCCGGGTTTTTCAAGTCCTATAGAGGACTATAGTTCTTGCATGGAGTCCTCTTCGCACCTGGCCCTGGTCGACAGCGCCCCCGGCATGCGCCGCTATGCCGCCCTGGCCAATGCCCTGCGCGTGCGCGTGGTGGCGGGCGAGTGGCCACCGGGCAGCGCCCTGCCGGCCGAGAGCCTGCTGGCCGCCGAGCACCAGGTGGCCCTGGGCACTATGCGCCGCGCGCTGGAGCTGCTGGTGGAGCAAGGGCTGATCGAGCGCATCCACGGCAAGGGCACCTTCGTGCGCCAGGGCATCGCGGGCGGGTCCATGCTGCGGTTTTTTCGCTTTGGCGGCGGTGGCGGCAGCGAAGTACCGCAGTCGCGCATCCTCGTGCGCAAGAGCGTGACCGCAACGACCGCCGTGGCGCGCGGCCTGGGCATTGGCCCGGGTGAGCCCGTGCTGCACCTGCTGCGGCTGCGTCTGCTGGCCAGCCAGCCCTGCCTGATCGAAGAGATGTGGCTGCCGCTGGACCTGTTCGCACCGCTGGCCGACGACGACCTGGCTGGGTGGGACGACTTGCTCTACCCCATGTTCGCGCGCCGCTGTGGCGTGCACGTGCACCGCGCGGTGGACCAGATCGGCTTTGGCGCAATGACCGGCGCCCAGGCCGCCCAGTTGCGCCTGCCGGCCGGCCACCCCTGCGTCGCCGTGGAGCGCAGCGCCTACGACCTGACAGGCCGCTGCGTCGAGTGGCGCACCACGCGCGGCGATGCCAACGCCTTCCACTACACCATCACGATCACCTGACCGCCCCCGGCCGCCTTCACCCCGGAACACTGGAGCACATCCGCCATGACCCATTCCAAGCACTCCACTTCAACCGCCACCCTCTCGCGCCGTGGCCTGCTGGTGCAGGCCGCAGGCGCCGCGCTGGCTGCGCCCTGGGTGGCCAGCAGCCATGCCGCCACCGTAGCGGGTGGCCGGCCGATCTCGCTGGTGGTGTCCTACCCCGCAGGCGGTGGCGCGGACCTGATCGCGCGCATCATCGCGCCGCGCCTGGCCGAAGCCCTGGGCCAGGGCGTGGTGGTGGAGAACAAGCCCGGCGCCAGCGGGCAACTGGCCGCCTCCCAGGTGGCGCGCGCCACGCCGGACGGCAGCGTGCTGCTGCTCGACGCCTCGTCGTTCGCGGTGAACCCCTCGCTGTTCCCCAAGCTGCCGTACGACAGCGCCAAGGCCTTCACGCCGCTGGCAGTGCTGGCCACCTTTCCCAATGTGCTGGTGTGCACGCCCGGCTTTTCGGCCAAATCGGTCAAGGACGTGATCCAGCTGGCCAAGGCCAAGCCGGGCGAGCTGACCTATGCGTCGTCGGGCAATGGCTCGGCGCAGCACCTGGCGGGCGCCATGTTCGAGGGGCGCGCGGGCGTGCAGCTGCTGCATGTGCCCTACCGCGGCGGCGGCCCGGCCATGACCGACGTGATGGGCGGGCAGGTGCCGCTGTTCTTTGCCAACGTGGCCTCGTCGCTGGGGCACATCCAGGCCGGCAAGCTGCGGCCGCTGGCCGTGACCAGCATGGTGCGCACCCGCTCGCTGCCCGATGTGCCCACCATGGCCGAGGCCGGCGTGCCCGGCTACGAGGTACTGGAGTGGAACCCGCTGCTGGCCCCTGCCGGCATGGCCGCTGACACCCGGGCCACGCTGGTGGCCGCCGTGCGCAAGGCCCTGGCCGACCCCGAGGTGCTGGGCCGCGTGCGCCAATTGGGCGGCGACGTGTTCGCCGATGCCTCGCAGCAGACGGCCGGCAAGTTCATCGCTGCGCAGCAGGAGCAGTGGGCCAGAGTGGTGCGCGAGCGCAAGATTTCAGTGGGATAAGCACCCCGCCTGAGCGGCCGGCTGGGGCGTGCACGTTTCGTGCATACGCCATCGGCACGCCGTAGCGTGTGACTGAAATGACTTTTTCCACCTCTCCCCCTTCCCCTCCCGCCCTGCCCCAGGGCTGGGACACCCACGTGCATGTGTTCGACAGCGCCGCGCCCGCGCAGGCCGGCCACTACCAGCCCGTGCACCGGCCGCTGGCCGACATCGAGGCGCTGGCCGCCGCACAGGGCATGGGCCACCTCGTACTGGTGCAGCCCAGCGTGTACGGCACCGACAACCGCGTGCTGCTCGATGCGCTGGCCCAATCGCCCGGCCGCCACCGCGGCGTGGTGGTGCTGGACGGCACCGTACCCGATGCGGAACTGGACCGCATGCACGCCCTGGGCGTGCGCGGAGTGCGCTTCAACCTCGTCTCGCCTGTGGGCAACGGGCCCGAGACCATGAAGACCCTGGCACCGCGCCTGGCCGAGCGTGGCTGGCACGTGCAGTGGTACGCCAACCCCGAAGACCTGGCCACCATCGTCCACCTGCACCAGGGCAAGCCCGTGGCCTGCGTGCTCGACCACCTGGCCGGCCTGCACGGCCTGCTGCCCTCTGATGACCGTGCCTGGCAGGCCCTGGCCAAGCTGGCGGGCCAGGGCGCCTGGGTCAAGCTCTCGGGCTGGTACCGGCTGCAGGCGAGTGCGCCGTATGGCCTACTGCACCCGGCCATCACCCGCGTGGCCGCGCACATGGGGGATCGCCTGGTCTGGGGCTCGGACTGGCCACACACCTCGTTCGCACCCGATGCGCTGCCGCGCTATGCCAGTGTGTGGGAGCCGGTGGTGAATGCGCTGGGCCATGAGGCCGCGCTGCGCATCCGCGATGCAGGGGCGCGCCTGTACGCCTAAGAGCCCGGCAGCGACCCGACTACTCGCTGGCCTGGGCGGCCTCGTCGATCACCAGATAGCGTTTGACCAGATCGAAGAAGCTTTCGTAGAAGGTGTCCGCCGTGATGGTCTCGCTGCCCACGCGCACCAGCGATTCGCTGCTCGACGAGAACGGCAGCGACACGGACCCGATGGCACCCACGCCCAGGCTGGCCGAGTTGTTGGTCTTGCGCAGCGCAAAGCTGTCCTGGATGGCCGTGACGAAGCCCAGGCTGATCTTGCCGCTGGGCGACTCGGGCACGCAGACCACGCGGATCACCATCTGCATGTGCGTCTCGGTACCGGGCTGGAAGTTCTTCTTGCCCTCCACCAGCTCGGCCGAGCTGGTGTTGATGAGGTAGCCCTGGCTGAGCAGCGCCCGGCGCGATGCCTCGCAGGTCTGCGCCGGCGTGGCATCGAACAGCCGCGAGTAGGTGGCCAGCGAGCCGAACTTCTCCTGCGGTGCCTGGGGCCCCGGTGTGCTACTGGGAAGGGCGCCGCAGCCCGCGAGCAGCATGGCAACGCCAGCCAGCAGTGCGCAAAGCGGTCGACAGGCGCGTGACGTGGCGCCGCAAGGCAACAGGGCAGAAGGGTTCGAGGGCATCGTCGGATTCAAAAGCGGCACTCCGAAAAGGCAGTCATTGGAGGGTGGCCGGGGCGCCGGCACTGCGGACAACGACAGACAAAGGCAACGGCGGGCAACTGTCGCTGTGAGGCGCCGTACCTGCGGTCGGTTCCCTGCATTCTAAAAATGAAATCCGTCTCCGGGATGGCATGCCCATCGGGGCACGACGGTCGAACTGCGCAGTTCTTGGCCGAAGCACCATCATGCCATGTTGCTCTCATTTCGATAGCCCGCAAGCCCATCTGCACGACATTGGTCTTGATTGTTACAAATAGCCGCGCAAGTCGCGGGCGCAGGCGCAATACCTTGCGCCGTTACACATCTGGACATACAAAAAACCATTTACTACAAATACACTAGCCGGCTATGGGCCAGCTGGCGCCCCTATGGGAGGGGGCCGCACCAAGATGCCCGAGGAGGGCCGCGCCTTCGCGCGCGGTGAAGGAAGAGCTACGTGAACCAAAAACCTGACCTTTCGTTTTCCCTGGAACCCATTGAAAAGGAATCCGCCGCCAAGACCGTCTTCACGGAGCGCACCTGCCCCCGTTGCAAGTACGCGCGGCAGGCCTCCGACATGGCACCCGATTGGCAGTGCCCGAGCTGCGAAGTGGCCTACGACAAGGTAGACCCGCCCAAGCCGCGCGAACCCGAGGCCGCCGCCCCTGCGCCAGCGCCCTATGTCGGCAAGGCCGCGCGGCAGCGCGCGGAGGCTGCAGCGGCTGCCGAGGCTGCGGCGGCCGCCAAGAAGAAGGAAAAAGCCAAGAAAAAGGCCCCGCGCGAGCTGCCCACGACCTGGATTGCCCTGGCGCTGGCCGTGGTGGTGGGCCTGGGCCTGGTGGGCTGGAAGTACCAAGCCGACAAGGTCCGTGCGCAGGAGCGCATTGCCAAGGCCGAAGCCGATGCCCGCGCCGCCGAAGTGGCGGCGCAGAAGGCGGCGCAGGACCACCAGGCGCGCCTGAAGGACCTGGAGAAGCAGGCCCGCCGCACCGATGGCCCCGAGGCCGTGCAAGAGCTGCAGGCACTGGCCGCCAAGGGTGACCTGCGGGCCATGCTGGTGCTGGGCATCACGCTGCGCGACGGCCGCGGCGTGCCCAAGGACCAGGCCCAGGCCATGCAGTGGCTCACCAAGGCCGCCAACGAAGGCTATTCGCTGGCCAGCGTCCAGCTGGGCTACATCTACGAGCGCGGCCTGGGCGAGACCCAGCAGGCCGAGCAGGCCGAAAACTGGTACCTGCGCGCCGCGCGCCAGGGCGACCCATCGGGCCTGTACAGCCTGGGCCTGCTCTACTCCACGGGCCTGGACAACGTGGGCCGCCGGCCCGTGGCCGCCCACATGCTGCTGGACCTGGCCCAGCGCGCGCACAAGGAGCAGCAGCAGGACGACTCGCTCACCCCGCCCAACCGCGGCGCCTTCTGGGCCGCCGGCACGCAGCGCCGCCTGGCGCCCACGATGAGCATCGTGGAGGTGGCCGAGGCCAAGCGCCTGGCCGACGCCTGGAAACCTGGCCAGCCCTTCGGCTTCTGAAGCGCCGAAGCCTTCGATGGCTTTGGAGTGGTGCTTCTAAGAGCGGCTAACAAAACTCAGCGAAGCGGTTCTGGCTAGGCGCTGCGTCGCAGGCAGTACGAGCAGTACGACAAGACGCAGCAACGACGCCAGAAGAGTTTTGTTAGCCGCTCTAAAGCCGACCCACTGAGCGGCAGATTACCGGCAGATACAGCCGCCGGGGCGCGGCGCGGGTACAGTGCAGGGCTTTCGTGGGCGTTGCGCCAGCCAGCGTAGCGCCTGCGGTGCCTGTTTCTGCCCGCCCGTCCCCTTTTTCTCCTTCTCAGTTCCCCATGTCCAACCTCATCGTGCACGGCGGTACGCCGCTGCGTGGCCGCATCACCCCGTCTGCCAACAAGAACGCCGTACTGCCGGTGCTCTGCGCCACCCTGCTCACCCGCGAGCCGCTGCGTCTGCACGGCGTGCCCGACATCACCGACGTGCGCAAGATCCTCGACATCTTTCGCATGCTGGGCAGCAGCGTGCACCTGGACGAGACCACGGGCACGCTGAGCCTGCACCACCAGGAAACCGTGTTCGACCCTGCGCAGCACCGACTGCCCGAGGAGATGCGCTCGTCCATCATGCTGATACCGCCGCTCCTGGCGCGCTTTGGCGTGGCGCGGCTCGAAGACAACGTCAAAGGCTGTACCCTGGGCGTGCGCGAGATCGACCCGCATGTGGAGGTGTTCCAGCGCTTTGGCGGCACGGTGGAGCGCGCCGAGGGCTCGCTGCTGGTGCGCAGCCAGGGGCCGCTCACGCCCACGGACCACTGGCTCGACTACGCCTCCGTCACCACCACCGAGAACTTCGTACTCTGCGCCGTGGAGGCCAACGGCACCTCGACGCTGACGAATGCAGCGTCGGAACCGCACGTGCAGGAGTTCTGCCGCTTCATGGTGATGCTGGGCGCGCGCATCGACGGCATCGGCACCTCGCGCATCACGGTGCAGGGCGGTGCGGCGCTGGGCGGTGGCGAGTTCCGCTTCGATGAAGACTTCCACGAGATCACCACCTTCCTGGCGCTGGGCGCCATCACCGGCGGCGATGTGATCGTGCGCAACAGTGCGCCGGGCAACTTCCCGCTGATCGACCGCACCTTCGCCAAGTTCGGCGTGGTCGTCACGCACGAGGACGGCTGGTCGCGCGCGCACTGCCCCGGCCCGCTCAAGGTGCAGACGCCCTTCACCAGCAACGTGCTGACCAAGGTCGAGGCCGCTCCCTGGCCCTACTTCCCGGTGGACCTGCTGCCCATCTTCATCGCCCTCGGGGTGCGTGCACAGGGCAATTGCATGTTCTGGAACAAGGTGTACGACGGCGCGCTGGGCTGGACGGGCGAACTCTCCAAGTTCGGCGCCCACGTGTTCTCATCGGACCCGCACCGGCTCATCACCTTTGGCGGCAATCCGCTGAGCCCGGCCCTGGTGGAAAGCCCCTACATCATCCGCGTGGCCATCGCCCTGTTCATGGTGGCGGCCAGCATCGAGGGGCGCTCGGAGATCCGCAACGCCGCGCCCATCCGCCGTGCCCACCCGCGCTTCGTCGAAAACCTGCGAAGCCTGGGCGTGAACGTGGAATGGACCAGCGAGGAGTGAGCGCCTGGGTGCCAGGACTCGCGCTCTTTATCGGCGCCGGAACCAGAGCACCACGCCCAGGAAGACCACGCCGGTCAGAATGGGCGACCACGACATCAGCAGCTCCAGCCAGGTCGATTTGCGGATGCCCGACCACACCTCGACCTGCACGCGGTCGATGCGCAGGTTGCGCGACGACTCGAAGTCCAGCGACGGTGCCGCCTTGCGGTCTTCCTTGAAGCTCACGCCCTTGGAGGCACCCACCATGGACACCGGCTGGCCCGCGCGGGCGCCCTTGTGCACCAGCTCGGGCAAAAACGAGATGGGCGAGGGGCCGTCGAACTGCAGGCCGGTCTGCCAGCGCGAGCCGGCGTCGCCATCGGCCAACGCCACGCCCGAGACCTTGACGACGATGGTGAAGGGGTTCTTGCTGGTGGGCAGCGACAGCTCGTCGCCGCGCCATCTTTCGGTGTCGGCGTAGATGCCCTTGCCCTTGTCACCCGGCTTCTGCGCCTGCTTTTCCTGGAAGCGCTGGAACTTCGCCAGTGTCTCGGGCGACAGGTCGTAGATCTTCTCCAGGGTCTTGCCATAGGCGCCGGCTTCGTCCTTGGCCTGCGCGAAAGGCAGGGCGACCGCCAGCAGCAGAAAAGCGACGGCAGCCCATCGCCACACGCTGCCCGAATGGGTGGCGCAAATCACGGTACGCATCTGAAACTCCCCCTCTTGTGCTCTTGTCGTTCGTTGTACACGCCGCCGGCATGCGCCGCGCAGCACGGAGTGTAGGAGACAATGCGCGTCCTTTTCACTGCCCGCCAGACGCCTCCTGCCCCATGCCCCTGCCTGCCGTTGCCCTGCTCTGCCTCGTGGTCGCCATCAGCGACGGCGACACCCTCACCGCACGCTGCGGCCCGCCCGGGGCCTACCAGCAGGTGAAGGTGCGGGTGGCAGCCATCGATGCGCCCGAGCGCAAGCAGGCCTTTGGCCAGAAAGCCCGGCAGAACCTGGCGCAGATGTGCTTCAAGCGCCAGGCGACACTGCAGCCCATCGAGGAGGACAGCTATGGCCGCACGGTGGCCAATGTGCGCTGCGGCGGCACCGACGTGGCCACCGCGCAGGTGACGGCAGGCCTGGCCTGGGTGTACACGCCGTATGCCGAGCGCCACCCGCACCTGGCACCGCTGCAGCGCCAGGCGCGCGCCCAGGGCGAAGGGCTGTGGGCACAGAAGCGCCCGCTGGCGCCGTGGGACTACCGGCACCGGCACCCCAGGCCCTATGGCAAAGGCCCGGGCAGTGGCCCGCATGGCATGGGCTGACCCCGCCACCGGCTGACAACCCGCACTGTTGCCGTGGCGGTCACCTCTGTGGCGGTGCACTTGCGCGCACCATCTCCAGGCGCTCCGGCAGCCTGCGCGCAAAGCCGGTAGCATCGGCAGGCACCCGGTATAAACCCTGAGGCCAGCGGCATGCCGTTTTTCTCCCGCCCTGCCTTGCAGACCACCTGCCCTTTCTCGCCGTCCAGCACCGCATCCCGTGTCCCAAACCTCCCAGCCCTCCCCCACACCGGCCGCCAGCGTCTACCGCCATTCGGGCTTTCTGGCCTTTCTCACCGCCCGCCTGATCGCGGTGTTCGCCACCCAGGTGCAGGCCGTGGTGGTGGCCTGGCAGGTGTATGACCTGACGCGCGAGCCGCTGGCCCTGGCCTACGTCGGCCTGGCGCAGTTTCTGCCCATGCTGTGCCTGCTGCTGCCGGCGGGCGATCTGATCGACCGTTTCGACCGCCGGCGCATCCTGGCCATCAGTTGGGCCGTGGGCGCCGTCTGCAGTGCGCTGCTGTGGTGGCTGTCGGGGCATGGCGCCACGGGGGTCACCGGCATCTACGCGGTGCTGGTGCTGTTCGGCTGCGCACGCGCCTTTTCGGGGCCGGCCATGCAGAGCCTGTTGCCGCAGATCGTGCCGCGCGAGCAACTGGCCCAGGCCATCGCCGCCAACAGCATGCTGATGCGCGCGGCCAGCATCGGCGGGCCGCTGCTGGGCGGCATGCTGTATGCCGTGGGCGGCGGCGAGCTGACCTATGCGCTGTGCTTCGTGTGCTTTGCGCTCGGGGCAGCGCTGCTGGCGCGTGTGGCGGTGGCCTACGCCACCCCCGCCGCAGCGGCGCAGGGCACCATGTGGCAACGCTTTGGCGCGGGCATCGTGTTCATCCGCTCGCGGCCCATCATCCTGGGCACCATTTCGCTGGACCTGTTCGCCGTGCTGCTGGGCGGCGTGGTGGCCTTGCTGCCCATCTACGCGCACGAAGTGCTGCACGTAGGCCCTGCCGGCCTGGGCGCGCTGCGCAGTGCCATGGCCGTGGGCGAGGTGGGCGCCGGGCTGTACCTGAGCATGCGGCCCTTCAACCGCAAGGTGGGGCAGACCATGTTCATCGCCGTGGCCATCTTCGGCGCGGCCAACCTGGTGTTCGCACTGTCCACGCTGTTCTGGCTGTCGTTCGCCGCGCTGCTGGTGGCGGGGGCCGCTGACATGGTGAGCGTGTACATCCGCGGCGCACTGGTGCAGTTCTCCACGCCCGACGAAATGCGCGGGCGCGTGAACGCGGTGAACATGCTGTTCATCGGCTCGTCCAATGAGCTGGGCGAGTTCCGCGCCGGCACCAGCGCCGCCTGGCTGGGCGTGGTACCGGCCGCCGTGCTGGGCGGCATCTGCACGCTGGGCGTGGTGGGTGCGTGGACGCTGGGCTTCAAGCAGCTGCGCAAGGTGGACAAGTTCGAGGAAGCGGCCAAGTCCCGCTGAGCCGGCGCGCACAGCGCGCCTACAACTGCTCACAACCTGCGGCGCATTTGTGTCGCCCGCGTAAAACCCGCCGCAGGCCCTTGCCTTGGCCCGGCTGCAGGCGCAGCATGGTGACCCAGCCCTGCTTCAACAGGGCCGATGGATGCCTGCACCATGCTCCTGCACGACCTTGCCCCGCCCTCCCCGATCAACCGCCGCCAATGGCTGGCACTGGCGGCCTTTGGCGCCTCTGCCAATGCGGTGCCGGCCTGGGCCGCATCCGCCGCTGCACCGGCGGACCTGCCCGGCGAGGTACTGCCCGCCCGCCTGATGGACCGCATCACCTGGGGCTGCACGGCCCAGGGCGCACGGGTGCTGGCTGGCATGGGTCGGGAGGCATGGCTGGCCGCCCAGTTGCGCGGCCCCGCCAACGCGCCTCTGCCGGCCCAAGCGCAGGCGCAGATCGATGCCATGGCCATCACCAAGACCCCGTTCGAAACCCTGGCCCTGCAGATGGAGGCGCGCCAGCGCGAGACCCGCGCCCTGCCCACCGAGGACGAGCGCAAGGCCGCCCTGGAGGCCTGGCAGAAGGACATGCGCAACCTGCAGCGCGAGGCCAGCCAGCGCTTTGTGCTGCGCGCGCTGTACTCACCCGCCCAGTTGCGCGAGAAGATGACCTGGTTCTGGATGAACCACTTCAGCGTGTTCGCCGGCAAGGCCGACCTGCGCGCAAGCGTGGGCGACTACGAGGAGCGCGCCGTGCGCCCGCATGCGCTGGGCCGCTTTCGCGACCTGCTGGGGGCCACCACGCGCCACCCGGCCATGCTGCGTTATCTGGACAACGCGCAAAACGCCGCCGGCCGCATCAACGAGAACTACGCCCGCGAGCTGATGGAGCTGCACACCCTGGGCGTGGGCGGCGGCTACAGCCAGCAGGACGTGCAGGAGCTGGCGCGCGTGCTCACGGGCGTGGGCATCAGCCTGCGCCCGCTGGAGGACGAGCCCCCACGCATGAAGCCGGCCTTGCGCAGCCACTACGTGCGCCAGGGCCTGTTCGAATTCAACCCCCAGCGCCACGACTGGGAGGCCAAGACCCTGCTGGGATCGCCCATCCGTGCCGAGGGCCTGGCCGAGCTCGACGAGGCCCTGGACCGCCTGGCTCGCCACAGCGCCACGGCCCGCTTCGTCACGCGCAAGATGGCCGTCTACCTGGTGGGCGATGCGCCCCCGCCCGAGCTGCTCGACACCCTGGCGCGCACCTTTGAGCGCACCGATGGCGACATCGCCGCCGTGCTGGCCGAGCTGTTCCAGTCGAGCGCCTTCCAGGCATCGCTGGGCCAGCGCTTTCGCGACCCGATGCAGTACCTGCTGGCCAGCGCGCGCCTGGTGCACGGCGAGCAGCAGGTGCTGGCGAGCACCGATCCCCTGCTCAACTGGCTGCAGCGCCTGGCCGAGCCGCTGTATGGCCGCGCCACGCCGGACGGCTACCCGCTGGATACCGCGACCTGGTCGGGCTCGGGCCAGATGAGCACGCGCTTCGAGGCGGCGCGTGTGCTGGGCGCCGGGGCCCTGGCACCACCCGATGCGCAGGGCAAGCGTCCGCCGCTACCGGCGCTCTCGCAAACGCCCTATCTGCAGCAGATCGACGCCACCCTGGCACCCGCCACGCGCGCCGCCCTGGTGCAGGCGACGTCGCCGCGCGAATGGAACCTTTTGTTCCTTTCCTCACCCGAATTCATGCACGGCTGAAAGGACTCCCCATGCTGCGAAGACACTGCCTGCAGGCCCTGGGCGCTAGCGCACTGGGCTTGGCCACCGCATCGGCCCAGGTCGCAGCAGCCCCGCGCGCGGGCGATGCGCGCCTGCTGCTGGTGTTCCTGCGCGGCGGCTACGACTGCGCGAGCCTGCTGGTGCCCACCAGCAGCAGCTTTTATTACGAAAGCCGGCCCAACATTGCCATTGCCCGCCCGGGGGCAGAAGGCGGTGCGCTGGAGCTGACCAGCGACTGGGGCCTGCACCCGGTGCTGGCGCCTTCGCTGCTGCCGCTGTACCAGCGGCGCGAACTGGCCTTCGTGCCCTTTGCCGGCACGGACGACCTCTCGCGCAGCCATTTCGACACGCAGGACAGCATCGAGCTGGGCCAGCCCCTCTCTGGGCGGCGCGACTACGGATCGGGCTTCTTGAACCGGCTGGCGGCCGAGCTGGGAGCCAAGCGGGACAAGGCGTCTCCGATGGCCTTCACCAGCACCCTGCCCCTGGTGCTGCGCGGCGCGGTGGACGTGCCCAACACGGCGCTGGCCGCTGCAGCAGGAAAAGCCGGCGTGGACGAACGCCAGGCCGGGCTCATCGACATGATGTACCGCAGCACGGCCCTGGCCGGCCCGGTGGCCGAGGGCTTCGCCACCCAGGCCGAGGTGGTGCGCAGCATGCAGGGCGAGATGGACGCGGCCAGCCGAAACGCGCTGAGCACCAAGGGCTTCGAGGGCACGGCCCGGCGTATGGCGCGGCTCATGCAGACGCGCTACCACCTGGGCTTTGTCGACGTGGGCGGGTGGGACACGCATGTGGGCCAGGGCAATGCCACAGGTGCGCTGGCCAACCGCTTCGAGGAGCTGGGCCGGGGCCTGGCCGGCTTTGCCGACGAGATGGGCACCACGGCCTGGAAGAACACCGTGGTCGTGGTGGTCAGCGAGTTCGGCCGCACCTTCCGCGAAAACGGCAACCGCGGCACGGACCACGGCCACGGCACCGTGTTCTGGGTACTGGGCGGCGGCGTGGCGGGCGGGCGCATCGCGGGCGAGCAGCAGGCGCTGAGCGCCACCACGCTGTTCCAGAACCGCGACCACCCGGTGCTCAACGACTACCGCGCCGTGCTCGGCGGCCTGTTCGGCCGCTTGTACGGGTTGAATGCCACGGCCCTGGCCCGGGTGTTCCCGGGCGCGCGCACCAGCGATCTGCGGCTCGTGTGAGCCGCGAGCGCATCACGCGTTGAGGACCCCGCTCATCAGCTCGGGCAGGCGCTCGATCTTCATCTTGAAGCCGCAGGCCTGCGCATGGCCGCCCCCGCCCATGCTTTCGGCCAGGGCGATGCAGTCGAAGTTGCGCTGCGAGCGCAGCCCCGCCTTCACACCCTTGGCACCGGCGCTCCACATCAGCGCAAAGGTGCCCGTCTTGGCCGAGAGGATGTCGCCCACCAGGCTGTGGAACATGCCGGGCGCATTCACCATCAGCCCCTCGATGCCGTTGAACACCAGGGGCTGCGCGCCCTCGGCGATGTCGGCGCAGAGCTTTCGGTACTTCTCGTCCATGGCCGAGCCGCGCGCCATGAAACGCTCCAATTGCTCGGGCGTGAAGCTGGCAATCTCCTGCCAGCGCTCGAAGGTCTGCGTCTCCATGTCCAGCGCCGACAGGAAGGCCGCACTCTCGGGGAACTCCCACTTCCAGATATCGCGGTCCTCCACATACTGCAGCAGCGCGGGAACGGGTTTGTGGGGGTGGAAGAACTCCCAGGCCAGGCGCGCGCCCGACTTGTCCATGTCGAAGTGCACCACACCGCAGCGGCAGGCAAAGCCGGTGAGCTTCTCGGCCGCGCTCTTGTGGTGGTCGAGCATCACCAGCCGTGCCGCGCGCTCGTCGATGGCCGAAAGGATCTCGGCCGAGAACGAAAAGTCCAGGATGTAGACCGAACGGCCATCGAGCGCGGGCAGGTCGTCCACCGACTGCACGTCGCCATGGTCCAGGCCCACGTATTCGGCCTTGTCGCCGTAGTACAGCCAGGCCGCGAGCGCGGCGCCAAAGCCGTCCGGGCAGTTGCGGCCGTGGTAGAGCACCAGGGGCGAGGGGTCGTTCAGATCGGGGGCAACCAGCAGTTGCAGGGGAAGAATCGATTTTTTCATCATTGCCGCCGATTGTCGCGCGCCTGCGTGACGGCGGGAACCAATACATTGCAGACGGGCTCGATAGGGTATGGTGTTTCGCATTCCATCCCCCTCTCTCTCCACCTTCTTTGGCCGGCCCATGTTCCAGACCCTCAAAGAACTGTTCGACAGTTTCACCGCCCCTTTTTCGCCTGAGGCCACCCCTTCAGAGCGTGCCCATTCCGTGCAGTTGGCGGCTGCCGTGCTGCTGGTGGAGGTGGTGCGCGCCGATGCCGCAATGGACGCCGCAGAACGCGATGCCATGGTCCGCGCCCTACGCGAGCGCTTCACCCTCACCGACGATGAAATCGACCGCCTGGTGGAACTGGCCGTGGACACGGCCAAGACCGCCTACGACTACCAGCGCTTCACCGGCAACCTCAACGACCACTTCACGCAGCCGCAGAAGATCGAACTCGTCGAGGCGATGTGGCAGGTGGCCTACGCCGATGCCCGCCTTGATGAAAACGAGTTGCACGCCATCAGCAAGGTGGCCGGGCTGCTGCACGTGACGCACGGCGAGTACATCGCCGCGAAGATGCGTGCCAAGGAAGCGGCTGGCGTCTGAGCCGTTATACCGGCAACCAGCGCCACCAGAACGGCTTGCGAACTTCGCGAGCGCCACGCGCTTGCAGCAGCTGCACGAACGCCTTGCGGCCATGGCGCCTGGCGGCCTGCAATGGCGTCATGTCGTCGAATTCCGAGCGCAGCTGCGGGTCTGCGCCATTGTCCAGCAGGTACTGCGCGATGGCACCGTGCCCGTGGATGAGTGCGGCCACCAACGGCGTGCACAGGATCTCGGGATGCTGGTAGTTGGGGTTGACCCCGGCACTGATGTGGTGGCGCACCAGCGCCAGATCGCCTGCCACGGCGGCGGCATACATGTCTTTCCAATCGCCTGCGGACATGACTGGTTTCTCCCTGGTTGCCTGAAAATCAGCGTGGCTTGCCGTACCTGGCTGCGTACTCGGCAGCCAGCTTGCGCGCAGCCACCTGCCCCTTGGCATCGAGGATGCTCAGCAGCTGCGCCCGGTTCTTGATGGCCTGGGGCTCGCCAGAGCTGGCCGGCATGTCGATCCAGGCAAAGGCCTGCACGTAGTCCTGCGGCACGCCATGGCCCTGCGCGAAGAGCAGGCCGTATTCGTTCTGCGCGGCCAGCGAGCCGGCCTCGGCCGCCTTGCGGTACCACAGCGCGGCCTTCTCGTGGCTCTGGGGCACACCGGCGCCCTTGCGGTAGGACTGGCCCAGGTTGAACTGCGCCTGCACGTCGCCCTTCTCGGCGGCCAGCGTGGCGTAGTGCTCTGCACGCTGCAGGTCCTGGGGCACGCCATCGCCCTTGGAGTACATCAGGCCCAGGTTGGCCATGGAGGGCGTGTAGCCTGCCTGCGCCGCCTCGGTGAACAGCGCGACCGCCTTCTTCAGGTCCTTGCCCACGCCCTGGCCGGTGTAGTAGAGGCTGGCCAGCATGTGCTTGCCGGCAGCATCACCCGCATTCGCCGCGGCGCTGAATTCCTTGAAGGCGGTGGCGTAGTCGCCCTTGCCGTAGGCGGCGATGCCGTCGTTCACAGCGGCTTGGGCAAGGGCGGGCAATGACATGGCGGCTCCCAGGGTCAAGGCGGCAGCAATGGCGCGCAACATCATCATCGGCGTGGGCTCCTTCGGCAAAGAGGGATCAAGAATTGGCCGCATTCTGGCATGCCCGGCCGAAAGTGTCCGCTCAGCACAGGCTCTGGCCAGGTCGCCCCAAAAATCACCCGCCTTGTGCCATCTGGTGGATGGTCTGCGCCAGCCGATCCGGGCACGAGAAGTAGGCCGAGTGGCTCGCATCGAGCGAGGCCACGCTGGCGCAGAGCGAGGCGGCCTGCATCTGCCGCTGCAGCGCAATCGTCACGGCCCGGTCCTGCGTGAGCTCGATGTAATGCCGACGCACCTGGCCATAGCGCTCAGGGGTGAGCTTCAGCCGCGTGAGCGCGGGCAGCGCGGGCTCGGGCGTCAGCAGCGCGCTCGCCAGGGCCACATCGGCATCGGAGCAATCGGCATATAGCGTCTCCCGGTAGGCCTCGGGTGCCAGGCTATCGGTGAGCGTGGCCCGGTGGATGCGCAGGTGCCTGCGCACCAGCGAATCGCGGTCCTGGCGGAAGAAGTCGGCCACGCGCTCGCCGCTCTGGAGCATGTAGGCCGCCAGGTAGGCCACGCCTGCCACCTTGCCGGGCCGCACCATCTCGGCCACGGTGGAGGCGACGATGCCGCCCCGGCTGTGTGCGACGATGAAGACCGGGCCATCGAGCGCATCGACCAGCCGGCACACATGCCGCGCCATGTCGGCGAGCGTGGTGCGCCCGCGCGCCAGTCGCCAGTGGCGGCCATGGGCCGGCAGGTCGGGCACGTGCACGCTGTGCCCTGCCGCCTGCAGGTGCGGCACGACCTTGTGCCAGCACCAGGCGCCGTGCCAGCTGCCGTGAAGGAGGACAATGTTCATGGTGTTCAAGGGCTTTTTGCAAGCCAGAGGTAGTGAAATCAGCCCGCACGATAGGGGTCCTCACCGTTCACTGCTCGCCATTTGCGGACCTGCGAATGCCCCGCACCCTGCCCCATAGCGCCATCTTTCTTGCCCCATCCCCTCACCATGACCCCGCTCCTCATCCTCTGGCGCGACGAGCACCTCGTCGCCGTCTACAAGCCTGCGGGCTGGCTGGTGCACCGCACGGGGCTCGACGCGGGCGAGACGCGCTTCGTGATGCAGACCCTGCGCGACCAGTTGGGCCAGCATGTGTACCCCGTACACCGGCTCGACAAGGGCACCTGCGGCGTGCTGGTGATGGCGCTGCACAGCGATGCAGCACGCGCCCTGTCGCAGGCTTTCGAGCACCATGCCACGCACAAGCGCTACCTGGCCATGGTGCGCGGCTTTGCCCCGGCGGCGGTGGAGGTGGACCACGCCCTCAAGCCCGACGACGCCCCGGCCGATGCCCCGGTGCAGGAGGCGCACACGCGCTTTCGCACCCTGGCGCAACTGACCCTGGCCGAGGCTAGCGACCCGCGCTTTGCCAGCACCCGCGCCTCGCTGGTCGAGGCCGTGCCCACCACCGGCCGGCGCCACCAGATCCGCCGGCACCTCAAGCACCTGGCCCACCCCATCATCGGCGACGCCACGCACGGCAAGGGCCCGCTGAACCGCTGGTGGGCCGAGCGCCTGGGCCTGCAGCGGCTGTGGCTGCATGCCTGGCAGCTGCAGGTGCCGCACCCGGTGACGGGCGAAGCGCTGGTGTTCGACAGCGGGCTCAGGCTGGAAGCAGGCGATGGCGTGCAGCAGGCCGACCCCAGCGCTGACTGGCAGCGCCTGCTGGCAGAGCGCCCCTGGTGCAGGGTCCCGTAACGCGGGCGACATGCAGCGGGCGGCTGGCCCCGAATAATGAGTTTTCCCAAGAACAACGGAGACCGAACGCATGACCACCCCGACCACCGGCAACAACCGCGTCCTCGCCCACACGGGCGCACGCTATCCCATCATCCAGGCCCCCATGGGCTGGATCGCGCGCACGCCGCTGGCCTCTGCCGTGTCGCGCGCCGGCGGGCTGGGCATCATCGAGACCTCGTCGGGCGAAACGGCTAACTGCCAGGCCGAGATCACCAAGATGCGTGCCCTCGGCCTGCCCTTCGGCGTGAACCTGCCCATCCGATTTTTGAAGGACGACGCCATGCTGCGCTTTGTCTGCGCGTCGGGCGTAAAGTTCGTCACCACCTCCGCCGGCAGCCCGGCCAAGTTCATCGCGCCGCTCAAGGACGCCGGCATCACCGTCTACCACGCCGTGCCCACGCTGGAGGCTGCGCTCAAGTGCGTGGATGCGGGCATCGACGGCCTGGTGGTCGAGGGCGGCGAAGGCGGTGGCTTCAAGAACCCCGAGGAGGTGTCGACCCTGGTGCTGCTGCAGGCCATCCGCGCACGGGTGGACGTGCCGCTGGTGGCGGCCGGCGGCATCTGCGACGGGCGCGGCATGGCCGCAGCCTTTGCCCTCGGTGCCGAGGCGGTGCAGATGGGCACGCGCTTCGTGAGCTGCGCCGAAAGCCCGGTGCATGCCAACTACAAGAACGCCATCGTGGGCGCCAGCACCACCGGCACCTGGATGCTCAACACCCGCGCCAGCCCCTGCATCCGCGCGCTCAAGTCCGAGCGCACCGCGGCCATCCACGCAGCCGGGCTGATGCCGGCCGACAGCTTCGAGGGCATACAGCGTGTGTACTTTGGCGGCGACATGGAGGCTGCGCCTGCGCTCGCGGGGCAGACGGCGGGGCTGATCGATTCCGTCAAGACGGCGCAGCAGATCATTGACGATACGGTGGCGGAGTTCTTTGCCATCACCACGCGGCTGGGTGCACTGGGCGCGGCGCGTTCCTTCGGTTGATGGGTAGTGGGTGGTTGGCCCACAATGGCCCGGCGAACCGCACTTCCAAAGGACCATTGCCATGCCCACCCTTTGCAGACACGCCACCAAACGCCCGTACCGCCTGCCCCCAGGGGCGGGCCTGTTGCTGCTGGCTGCAGCGCTGATCACAGGCTGCGCCACACCCGCCGCCAACAGCAACACCAGCCCCGGGCCGGCCAGCGCCGAGCGGGCGCACCTGCCGCTGCTGCGCGGCTGGTTCGACGGCAAGGAGGTGCTGTACGTGACCACCGACGCATCCGACGCCGAGGTGGCGCGCGAGCACCTGGCCAACCACGTGCCCCAGCTCGCTCATGCGCTGGCCGACGTGCCCGCCACCTCAGGCGGCAGCCGGCGCCCAGGCGCCACGTCGCGCGTGTACGGCAGCACCAACTTCCGCCAGCCCAGTGTGTTCGCCTCGGCCCCGGAGCCCGTGGGCCATGCCAACCGCAGCGCGGCTTACAGCCCGCTGTGGCAGCTGGTGAAGGTCACTTGGCGCGACCCTGCGCAGGCGCGCGTGCTGCGGTCGGAGGAGGAGGTGCTGGATGCTGCCGACAAGGGTTTTGTGGTGCTGGAGGTGACGCGGGTGGTGCTGAACTGTCCTATTGTTCATCGGGGGGAGTTGGGGGTGTTGCCGGGGGTGACGGTGGATGGGCTTACACCGTGAGCGGATTGCACTGCTGAGCATGACCCCAACGGTGCATTGCTGTCTTTTTTGGCGGCGTGCTTTGGTTGAAGGCGGAGGCCGGGTCTCGGCCCGGCGGCCGAGGTACTTGTTCTTTGCTTCGCCAAAGAAAAGTACCCAAAAGAAAGGCGACCCCGCTGCCCGTGTCCCCACCCGCCCGGTGGGCGAGTGGGGCAGCCTGCGATGCTCGGTCCTGGGGTGACGCCGAAGAACTCCCTGCGCTGCCTCTGCGAGGCAGCTCCGGTCAAACAGCTTCGGCGAGCCAGATGACGAGGCGCGTGTCCTTCGGCACGCGCTCACCCCAGGCCCTGCGCTTCTCGGCACGGTCAGAAGGGGGTGGGAGCGGGCTCCACTCGGGCCATTGCTTCGCTCGGCCCCAACTGCCTCGCTGCGCTTGGCCTGGGCAGAGCGATCGCGCTCCAACAGTCGGCAGCGCGCAGCGCGCGCGTCCCCGACCCAAGGCGCAGCTGCGTAGCAGCAGCCGTCTTTGTCCCCGCTCCGCACCCCTTCTGGCTGCGCCGAGAAGCGCAGGGCCTGGGGTGGGTGCGTGTGCCGAAGGACACACGCACTTCGTGATCTGGCTTGCCGCAGCTGTTTGAACGGAGTTTGGCCAACGGCCAAACGCAGTGAGTTCTGCGGCACCACCCCAGGACCGAGCATCGCAGGCTGCCCCCGTTCGCCCGACAGGGCGAACGGGGGACGCAGACTGGGGGTCGCCTTTTCTTGGCCCACCTTCTTTTGGCGACGCAAAAGAAGGTGGGTGCGCCGCCGGGCGCACACCCCGGCCTCCGCCCTCAACCAAGGCACGCAGCAACAATAAACGCATAGCTCCAGAGCACCACAGCGTCAGCCGCGTCCTACCCCCCAACTCGCATTCCACTGCTAGCGCCCCAAGCAACAAGCAAGCACATTGTCGCCAGTGCCCGCCGTGGGCACGGCACCCGGAGATGCCATGCGCGCGCCCATAACCACAACACACCACCACAACCCTCACCCACCAGGCCGCCGCCATGGCTGACGCATCCCAAGCCTGGTGGCAACAAATCGCCACCACCATCGCCTCCGAATTCTCCGACGTCCCCGACGCCGGCGAAGCCACCCGCATCGTCGTGCGGCTCATGGTGGCCGGCATCCTCGGCGGCCTGCTCGGTTGGGAGCGCGAGCACGCAGGCAAGGCCGCCGGCATACGCACCCACATGCTGGTGGCCATGGGCGCCGCGCTGTTCGTGCTGGTGGCTCAGCAGGTCGGCATCGGCCCGGCGGACAACAGCCGCGTGATCCAGGGCATCGTCGCGGGGGTTGGCTTTCTCGGTGCCGGCACCATCCTCAAGGGCGATGGCGATGGGGAGTCCCAGGTGCGGGGCCTGACCACCGCCGCCGGCATCTGGCTGACGGCGGCCATCGGCGTGGCCGCGGGCCTGGGGCGCGAGATGACGGCGGTGCTGAGCACCGTGCTGGCCCTGGCCGTGCTCTGGGCCATCCCGATGCTGCACGACGCGACGCAGGGCCGCTCGCAGCGCGGTGGCAAAGAAAAGGACAAAGCGAAGGTCGATTGACCAGCCGGCAGGGCAAGCGTCTCGCGGCATGGGAATGCGGGCAGCCCACTGGCAGCAGGCCTGGGCTACACTTTTTGCAAAGCCCCGCACTGCGTTGGGGACCGGTCCATTGCCTACGATTGATTGCCGCCATGACGCCCTACCCGACCCCGGCTGCCCTTGCAGCCAGTGCCCTGCCAGGAGCCTCCGGTGGCTGAGCCCAGCGCCCAGGCCGCCACATCCAGCCAGACCTCCGCCACCGCGCCCCTCTCGGCCAACCTGCGCGGCATCATCGCCATGTGCCTGGCGGTGGGCTGCTTTTCGGTGATGGACGCACTGCTCAAGACCCTGTCGGGCAGCTACCCGGCCATGCAGGTCGCGTCCATGCGCGGCCTGGCGGCATTGCCCCTGGTGACGCTGTACGTGCTGTGGCGCGGCGAGGTGCGCGGCCTGCTCAAGGTGCGCTGGCCGCTGCACCTGCTGCGCGGCGCGATCAACATCACCATGCTGGCGCTGTTCGCCTTTGCGCTGCGCGAGCTGGGCCTGGCCGAGGCCTACACGCTGTTCTTCATCGCCCCGCTGCTCATCACCGCTCTGTCCACCGTGGTGCTGGGCGAGAAGGTGCGCGGCGCGCACTGGGTGGCCATCGTGCTCGGCCTGGTGGGCGTGGTGGTGGCCCTGCGCCCGAGCCAGGAGGCCATGCTCTCCGTGGGCGCGCTGGCCGTGCTGGGCGCGGCCACGGGCTACGCCATCTCGGCCATCGCCGGGCGCCTGCTCACGCGCACCGATTCGAGTGCCAGCCTGGTGTTCTGGACCACGGCCATGCTGGCCCTGGGCGCCACGGCCCTGGCCCTGCCGCAGTGGAAGGCGTTGGACGCATCCCACTGGCCGCTGGTGGCCGCCATGGGGGTGTCGGGCTTTCTCGGCCAACTGGCGATCACCGAGGCCTTCCGCCACGGCCAGGCCTCGGTCGTCGCGCCATTCGAGTACACCGCCCTGGCCTGGGGCATGGGGCTGGACTGGGTGCTGTGGCAGGCCGTGCCGGGTGCCTACACCCTGATCGGTGGGGCCATCATCATCGGCAGCGGGCTGTACCTGGTGCGCACGGAGCGCAACCAGCAGGCGGTGCTGCCACCTTGAGCCCCTGGCCCGCACCGCCACGGCGCGTGGTCCCACAATGCGCGGGCGCGCGCAACGCTGTAATGGAAAAATGCCAACAGCGGCCCTGCCGCATGAGGATTTGCCATGACACAACCAGCACACACCCAGCACGCCACCATCCACGGCCATGTGACCTACACGCCTGGCGATGGCGCGCCCATCACCATCCCCGAAGGTCCGGTGGAGCTGATCACGTCACCCGACAGCACCACGCTGAGCTGGTCGGTGGAAGACGATATCGCGGGCTCGGCCGCGATACCGAAGGACCAGTACAACCAGTACGTCCGCGACGGTAAGATCCGCCTGACCAAGCATTGAGCTGATGCAGGCCCAGGCAAGCCCTGGACCTGCAGCGGCATCGGGAGGCCAGTGACGGCCATCCGTGATGCAGCTCAGGCCTGCAGGCCCGGCGGTACAAGGACCACCTCCCGATTGTCCTGCCTGCCGGACAGTGTTTCCCAGCCATGCTGCCTTGTGGACCCCCAGGTGGGCACCTATATTCGATCCATCGCGCCGAGATTCCCCACTTCTCCTCGGGCCAAGGAACCGCATGACCACCCCCACCTTCCCCACGTTCTTCGTCTCCCACGGCGGCGGCCCCTGGCCGTGGGTCGACGGCATGAAGCAGCTGTTCGCCAAGACGGCACGTGAGTTTGCAAATATGCCTGGCCTGTTGCCCGCCAGGCCCAAGGCCATACTCGTCATCACCGGCCACTGGGAGGCGCAGGAGTTCACCGTCTCCACCGCCGAGCACCCGCCCATGGAATACGACTACTCCGGCTTCCCTGAGCACACCTACCGCATCCAGTACAAAGCCCCGGGGTCGAAGCAAATCGCAGGACGCGTCGGCGAGCTGTTGACCACCGCCGGCATCGGCTGCAAGGAAGATGCCCACCGCGGCTTCGACCACGGCACCTTCGTCCCCCTGAGCCTGATGTACCCCGAGGCCGATGTGCCGGTGGTCATGCTGTCGATGAAGTCCAGCTACGACCCGGCGGAGCACATCCGCCTGGGCCAGGCCATCGCGCCGCTGCGGGACGAAAGCGTGCTCATCATGGGCAGCGGCCTCACGTACCACAACATGCGCGGCTTTGGCCGGCCGCAGTCCACGCCGGTGGCCGAGGCCTTCGAGGGTTTCCTGAACGACGCAATCACCGCCCTCAGCGCGCAGCAGCGCAATGACATGCTGGTGCATTGGCAAGAGGCCCCAGCCGCACGCCTGGCGCATCCGCAGGAGGACCACCTGATTCCGCTGATGGTGGTGGCAGGCGCCGCGGGTGCCGACGTGGGCCACCGGGTCTTTGTCGACCATGCCATGGAGGTGGCCATGGCCTCCTACCAGTTCGGCTGACAGGCCTTTTTCAACGCCCTTGCACCTATGATGGGTGCCCTCTCCGCAGATCCATTGCCCATGCACCGCCAAGAAGACGTCCTCCAGTTCTGGTTCCAGGAACTCACGCCCCAGCAGCAATTCCAGAAGGACGAGGTGCTCGACCAGACCATTGCCACCCGCTTTGGCGCCACGCTGCACGCCGCAAGGCAGTGCGAGCTGGCGCCCTGGCGCGCCACGCCCGAGGGGCGGCTGGCCGAGATCATCGTGCTCGACCAGTTCTCGCGCAACATCCACCGCGATACCGCTCAGGCGTTTGCGCAGGATGCGCAGGCGCTGACCCTGGCCCAGGAACTGGTGGCCAGCGGGCAACACCACGCACTGCCCGCCGCGCAGCGCGCTTTTGCCTACATGCCCTACATGCACAGCGAATCGCTGGTGATCCACCTGCACGCCATGGAGCTGTTCGACCAGCCAGGCCTGGAAAACAACCTGGCCTTCGAGATCAGGCACCGCGAGATCATCGAGCGCTTTGGCCGCTACCCTCACCGCAACCAGGTGCTGGGACGGGTCTCGACGGCGGAGGAAACGGCATTCCTCGCGCAGCCGGGATCGTCTTTCTAAAGCGTGAGGGAAGCGCGGCCCACGCCGTCGAATTCCACTTCTACCGCCTCACCCCTGGCAGCAGGCAGCAGCCCCACCCACGACCCGGTGGTCACCACCGTACCGGCCGCCACGGTCGCGCCGTTGCGCGTGGCGTGCTGCAGCCAGGTGGGCAGCAGCCACGCAGGGTCTGCCAGCGGGTGGGTGCCCGTGCGCAGCACCGGCTCGCGCTGGCCGATGCGCGCCACGCAGCGCTGCGCCGCCCAGTCGCGCGCGGCATAAGGCACCCACTCGCCCAGCACCAGCGCGCCGTGCGACTGCAG
Organism: Acidovorax sp. LjRoot66; assembly: GCF_964253305.1. Classification (NCBI taxonomy): domain Bacteria; kingdom Pseudomonadati; phylum Pseudomonadota; class Betaproteobacteria; order Burkholderiales; family Comamonadaceae; genus Acidovorax; species Acidovorax sp. LjRoot66. The sequence goes on along the minus strand of NZ_CAXUQU020000001.1, from coordinate 2,310,385 downwards.
GTCGGCCAGGCGCAGAAGGGCCGGTGCGGCGCCACCCTCGGCCCAGCGCGAATCCACGATCTCGATCGACACGGCCATGGCGTCGACGAACATGCCTGCAGTATCGGGCGTGAGCGCTGCCGCCTGCGCGGGCGACACGGCCTGGCCCAGGCGCAGCGCGATCTCGGCCTCGATGCCGATGGTGTGGAACTGCATGTCCGCATACTCCGCCGGGCTGCTGCGCACGCCGGCTGGTGGCAGCGGTGCGTGCGTGAGTACCACCTGGCGGTTGGCCCCGCCTGACTTCCAGTGCCGCGCCGGCCCCGGCGGGAACCAGCCCATGGCATGCCCCACCGCTTCCTGCACGGCATAGGCCGCAGGCGCATCGGCAAGCGCCCCGCCCCAGGGCAAGGCGCTGATGGTGTGCCCAGCCTGCCATGCGGCCACCAGGGCCTGGGTCAATCCGGTCGTCGGGTCTTGCTCAGCCATCGTTGTTCAACTTTCTACCTTGACGTTGCCTTCCTTCACCACCTTGCCCCACTTGGCGATTTCGGTGGCGATGAAGTCCTTGAATTTGTCGCGCGTTCCACCTCCGTCTTCGGCGCCATAGGTGTCCATGCGCTCTTGCACGTCGGGCATGGCCAGCACGGTGTTCACGTCGCGGTTGATCTTGTCGGCGATGCCCGATGGTAGCTTGCCCGGCCCCGCCAGCCCGTACCAGGTGGTGGCCTCGAAGCCGTTGAAGCCCTGCTCCTGCATGGTCGGTACGCCGGGGTGGCCCTTGGCCCGCTTGGTGCGCGTCTGCGCCACGGCGGCCACCTTGCCGCTCTTGACGTGCGGGGTGGCGGCAGTCATCGTCTCGAAGCAGTACTGGATCTGGTTGCCCATGAGGTCGGCCAGCGCGGGCGCGCTGCCCTTGTAGGGCACATGCAGCGCATCCACGCCCGCCTGCAGCTTGAACATCTCCAGCGCCAGGTGCTGGGCCGATCCCGGGCCTGCCGAGCCGAAGCTCACCTTGCCGGGGTCGGCCTTGCACAGCGCCACGATCTCCTTGACGGTCAGGGCCTTCTGCCCCGGACCGGCGATCAGCAGGTTGGGCGTGACGCCCACCATCACGATGGGCACGAAGTCGCGCTGCACGTCGTAGCGCAGCTTGGGCTGCAGGCTGGGCGCCAGCGCATGGCTGTTGATGTGCGCCATCAGCAGCGTGCTGCCATCGCTGGGCTGCTGCGACACGTACTCGGCCGCCAGCACGCCCGAGACACCGGCTTTGTTCTCCACGATGACCGACTGCTTCCACATCGTGGACAACTTGGTCGCCACCACGCGCGCCAGCGCATCGGTGCCACCCCCGGGCGGAAAGCCCACGATGATGCGCACCGGGCCGCTCGGCCACTCCTGCGCGAACAGGCGCGGCGCGCCAAGCGTGGCCGCTGCCACGCCTGCGGTCTGGATCAGGGAACGTCTTTTCATCATCGCTTGTCTCCTTCGTGGCTCTGTGAGCCTGGTTTGAATGAACCCAGCAAGGCGCCGCATCAGGCACGCGCAACGCACCCGGCGGCAGAAAAACACGGTGTCTCCACGGCTCCAGGCCGCGCCGGGCACGGCGAAGGCCAGCGCACGCGCGCTGGCCTGGTGCCCCGATCAGGAAAAAGAGGAACGGGCGGCGTTCACGCCGCCTTCTTCAATGCCGCAGGCGCTGCATGGCTGGCGAAATAGTCCATGCTCGCCTGTACGCCGCTGCCCGCCAGGGCGATGCCCGAGAGCTTCATGCCCATCTCCACGCCGGCCACCATGGCCACCAGCGTGAGGTCGTTGCTGTCGCCCAGGTGGCCCATGCGGAACATGCGGCCTTTGAGCTTGCCCAGGCCCGTGCCCAGCGAGAGGTCGAAGCGCTGATGGATCAGGCGGCGCAGGGCATCGGCGTCCACGCCCTCGGGCGTGATGACGCCCGTGAGCACGGGCGAATACACGGCCGGGTCGGCACACTGGATGGGCAGGCCCCAGGCGTTGACTGCGGCGCGCACGCCCGCACCCCAGCGCTGGTGGCGCGCGAAGACGTTGTCGAGCCCCTCGGCCAGCAGCATGTCCAGCGCTTCGGACAGGCCGTACAGCAGGTTGGTGTTGGGCGTGTAGGGCCAGTAGCCGTCCTTGTTCATCTCCACGATCTCGTCCCAGGCCCAGAAGGCGCGCGGCAGCGTGGCGGTCCTCGATGCTTCGAGCGCACGCGGCGACAGGGCGTTGAAGCTGATGCCCGGGGGCAGCATCAGGCCCTTTTGCGATCCGCTGATGGTCACGTCCACGCCCCACTCGTCGTGGCGGAAGTCGGCGCTGGCCAGGCCCGAGATACTGTCCACCATCAACAGGGCCGGGTGACCCGCCGCGTCGATGGCCTTGCGCACCGAGGCGATGTCCGATGTGACGCCGGTGGAGGTTTCGTTGTGCACCACGCACACGGCCTTGATCTTGCGCTCGGTGTCCTTGCGCAGGCGGGCCTCGATCAGGTCGGCCTGCACGCCGCGGCGCCAGCCGCCGGCCAGGGGCAGGTGCTCGTCCTTGCCCTCCCAGGCGAGGAACTCGGTGGAGATACCCAAGCGCGTGGCCATCTTCTGCCACAGCGAGGCGAAGTGCCCGGTCTCGAACATCAGCACATGGTCGCCCGCACTCAGGGTGTTGCACAGGGCCGCCTCCCAGGCTCCGGTGCCCGATGCGGGGTAGATGGCCACCGGGTGGCGGGTCTGGAAGATCTTCTGGATGCCCGAGAGCACCTTGAGGCCCAGGCCCCCGAATTCGGGGCCCCGGTGGTCGATGGTGGGCAGGCTCATCGCCCGCAAAATGCGGTCTGGCACCGGGCTCGGGCCCGGGATCTGCAGGAAATGGCGGCCGGTGGGATGAAAGTCGAGTTGAAGCATGGAGCGTCCTTTCTGCCCTCAGTTTTGCATGCAAAAAACATGGACGCATGCGGGAATACCCTTTGTATCGGCCGTTGATACCACCATTTTTTGCATGCAAAATTCAATCAAGAAAGCAACCGATGGCTGAAATCATTGAAATCTCCCGCCTCGCACTGCACGACCAGGTCGCTGCGCGGCTGCGCACCATGCTGGTGGAAGGTCATATCGCGCCCGGCGCCAAGCTCAATGAACGCGAGCTGAGCGAGCAACTGCGCGTATCGCGCACCCCGCTGCGCGAGGCCATCAAGCTGCTGGGCGCCGAGGGCCTGGTGGACCTGCTGCCCAACCGGGGCGCCGTGGCCGTGAAGCTGACCGAGGCGGACGTGGTGAACACCTTCGAGGTGCTGGCCATGCTCGAAGGCATGTCGGGCGAGCTGGCCGCGCAGCGCATCGGCGACGAGGAGCTGGCCGAGCTGCGCGCCGTGCATTACGAAATGATGGCCTGTTTCGCGCGGCGCGACCTGTCGGGCTACTACCGCATCAACAACAACATCCACACCGCCATCAACGCGGCGGCGCGCAACCCGGTGCTCACGGCCACCTACCGCTCCATCAACGCGCGCGTGCAGTCGCTGCGCTTTCGCACCAACCAGAACGAAGCCAAGTGGAAGCTGGCCGTGGCCGAGCACGAACAGATGATCGAAGCCCTGGCCGCCCACGACGCCGATGCCATGCGCAAGGTGCTGGTGGCGCACGTGCTGCGCAAGCGCGACACGGTGCTGGAGCTGCTGCGCGCCGGCGAGATCTACCCCAAGCCCCAGCGAAAAGCCTCCACCTAGGAACCCACCCCCCATGCGCATCGAACCCGCCAGCACCCTGCAGCCAGCCGGTACCACCCTGCCCCCGAACGAGACCTGCGAGGCGCTGGCGCGGCGCCTGGCGGCAGACACCGAGGGCGAGGTGCTGTTCGATGCCGGATCGCGCGGGCGCTATGCGACCGATGCTTCCATCTACCAGATCATGCCGGCCGGCGTGCTGGTGCCGCGCACCGAGCGCGACATCGCGTTGGCCATCGACATCGCGCGCGACCTCAAGGTGCCCGTGCTGGCGCGCGGCGGCGGCACCAGTCAGTGCGGCCAGACCACGGGCGCGGCGCTGGTGATCGACAACACCAAGCACTTCCGCAAGGTGCTGGAACTGGACGTGCAGGCCCGCACGGCCACGGTGGAGCCCGGCATCGTGCTCGACCACCTCAACGCACAGCTCAAGCCCCACGGCCTGTGGTACCCGGTGGACGTCTCCACCAGCGCCCAGGCCACGCTGGGCGGCATGGCGGGCAACAACTCCTGCGGCTCGCGCTCCATCGCCTACGGCAACATGGTCCACAACGTGCTGGGCGCAAGCGCCTGGCTGAGCGACGGCGAACTGGTCGATTTCGGCCCCCTGGCCACGCTGGGCCCGCGCGCCACGGCCATCGCGCAGCATGTGCGGCAGCTCGCCGCGCAGCACCGCAGCGACATCGCCGAGCACTGGCCCAAGGTGCTGCGCCGCGTGGCGGGCTACAACCTCGACATCTTCGACAACCAGAGCGAGAAGCCCTACACCGCCGACGGCAGCGTGAACCTGGCGCACCTGCTCATCGGCGCCGAGGGCACGCTGGCCTACACGCGCAGCCTCACGCTCAAGCTCAGCGAGCTGCCGCGCGCCAAGGTGCTGGGCATCATCAACTTCCCCACCTTCCATGCAGCGATGGACTCGGCGCAGCACATCGTCAAGCTCGGCCCCACGGCGGTGGAGCTGGTGGACCGCACGATGATCGAGCTGGCCCTGGCCAACCCGGCTTTTCGCCCCACGGTGGAGACGGCGCTCATCGGCAAGCCCGCCGCCATTTTGCTGGTGGAATTTTCGGGCGCCGACAAGGCCGCCTTGCTGCCGCAACTGCGCCAGTTGGTGGAGCTGATGGGCGACCTGGGCCTGCCCGGCAGCGTGGTGGAAATGCCCGACGAGGCCCCGCAGAAGAACCTGTGGGAGGTGCGCAAGGCGGGCCTGAATATCATGATGAGCCTCAAGGGCGACGGCAAGCCCGTGAGCTTCATCGAGGACTGCGCCGTGCCGCTCGAACACCTGGCCGAATACACCGACGGCCTGACCGAAGTGTTCGCCCGGCACGGCAGCCGCGGCACCTGGTACGCCCACGCCTCGGTGGGCACGCTGCATGTGCGCCCCATCCTCGACATGCGAACCGATGGCGCCGCCAAGATGCGCGCCATTGCCGAAGAGGCCAGCGCCCTGGTGCGCAAGTACAAGGGCGCCTTCAGCGGCGAGCACGGCGACGGCTTGTGCCGGGGCGAATGGATCGAGTGGCAGTTCGGCCCCGCCATCAACAAGGCGTTTCGCGCCATCAAGAACCACCTGGACCCGATCGGCCTGTTCAACCCCGGCAAGATCATCGACCCGCCCAAGATGGACGACGGCGTGCTGTTCCGCTTTGCCCCGCCCACGGCGCCCAAACCCTACAAGCGCATCCCCCTCACCCCCGTGCTCGACTGGTCCGCCTGGAACGTGCAGGCCGACCCCGTGACCGAGGTGACCACCGCCCCCGGCACCGGCGGCGACGTGACCGGCGGCTTTGCCAAGGCCGTGGAGATGTGCAACAACAACGGCCACTGCCGCAAGTTCGACGCCGGCACCATGTGCCCCAGCTACCGCGTGACGCGCGACGAGCAGCACCTCACGCGCGGCCGCGCCAACACCCTGCGCCTGGCCGTGTCGGGCCAGCTCGGTCCCGACGCCTTCACCAGCGAAGCCATGCACGACACCATGGACCTGTGCGTGGGCTGCAAGGGCTGCAAGCGCGACTGCCCCACGGGCGTGGACATGGCCAAGATGAAGGTCGAGTTTCTGGACCACTACAAGCGCCGCCACGGCCATACCCTCAAGGACCGGCTGGTGGCCCACCTGCCCGGCTACGCACGCACCGCCAGCCACTTCGCCTGGCTGCTCAACCTGCGCAACACCGTGCCCGGCGCAGCCTGGCTGGGCGAGAAGCTGCTGGGCTTCTCGGCCAAACGGTCGCTACCGGAATGGCGCAGCGACACTTTCTGGCGCAGCCACGACAAGGCGCTGTTCAGCAGCAAGCAGGACACCATCGCCGCCGCCCAGGCAGGCCGCAAGGCAGCCGTGCTGTTTGTGGACACCTTCAACGGCACCTTCGAGAGCGAGAATGCCCTGGCCGCCGCACGCGTGCTGCACGCGGCCGGCTATGTGCTGCACACCGTGGAAAAGGCCGGCGGCCACCACTGCTGCGGCCGCACGTACCTGGCCACCGGCATGGTCGAAGAGGCCAAGGCAAAAGCCGGTGCACTGATCGACGCCCTCCTCCCCCTGGCCCAGGCCAGCATCGCCATCGTCGGCCTGGAGCCGTCGTGCCTGCTCACCCTGCGCGACGAGGCCCTGGTGATGGGCCTGGGCGAGAAGGCCGTGACGGTATCGAAGCAGGCCCTGCTGTTCGAAGAGTTCCTGGCCCGCGAGGCCAAGGCCGGGCGCTTCGCCCCAAGGCTCAAGCCCGCAGGCCAACCCATCCTGCTGCACGGCCACTGCCACCAGAAGGCCTTCGGCGCCGTGCCCCCCATCCTGGAGGTGCTGCGCCTGATCCCCGAGGCCAAGCCTGAGCTGATCGAAAGCTCCTGCTGCGGCATGGCCGGCAGCTTTGGGTATGAAGCATCGCACTACGAGGTATCCATGCAGATGGCCGAGGCGGCGCTGCTGCCCGCGGTGCGCAAGAACCCCGATGCCATCGTGGTGGCGGACGGGACGAGTTGCCGGCACCAGATTGCGGATGGGGCGCAGCGCGAGGCAGTGCATGTGGCGAAGTTGCTGGACAGCCTGCGAGCCTGAGACGGAAAGAGGCATGGACTAGACTTCGACGGCAAGCCCGGTACGGGCGCTCACACCATGTCTTTGATCGACTCCTTCCTGGCACCCGATATCGCGGCCGACCGCTATACGCGGTCGCCAGACGCCGTTGCATACCAGATCTCCGCAGAAGGCTCGATCGCCGCTGAAGTTTTTTCGCGTTCCGATGGCACCTTGGGTTTTCGGTTTATGGCCTGGGTCGCCTGGCGCGATGCGGGGGGCAACGCACGCAGCCATGCATGGGAAGCGATTCACCCGAACCATGGCCTTGTAACTGACCGCATCGAGGTGGCCCAAGAAGAAGCTACCCGGTACGCGGCGGCTCGGGGCGTGGCGCTACAGGGAAACTGGGATAGGCTTGGGGCCCGCGCAGATTGACCGTCTGCGCTGGACGAACTTGCTCCATTCCTTCAAGCACTCCATTCCATAGCCACATTCGAATCCATCAAGCGCTTGGGACTGATTTCGGCAGCGCTGCCAGCCTACCAATGCTCGGCAGCCGATCGTATGTTGGTCGAGTCCATGAGCAAGGCGGCAGAGTTGGAACATGCAGGAAACTGCGAGGTTGCCATCGAAACGTTGAAAAGGTTCCTGGGGCTCGACTCGTCCCCTTAGCACCAGGAGATGGCGATGGAGGACCTTGAAAGGCTTCAGGGATCGGCCAGCGTCTGACCGCTATCTAGGCGGAAAATGCCGGACGGTCCGGGAGACATGCGCTCGCTCCCACATTGCCTTGAGACTACCCTCTTCGCACATCAACGAACGCCATTCACCAAACCCCAGATGAACAAGCTGTCCCATTCCATATCCGATAGCTGGGTGCCTTACTCACACCCAGCTGTCTACCGCGTCACGCCGCAGGATGGGGCTGGGCGAGTTCTGGCGGGCATCCCTGGTGGCGATTCGCTGCCTTTCGTGCGCCTGGTCGGCAGTCTGGAGCCCCCTTATTTTTTGCTCTATGTGCTCCATACGCCCCGGGGCGAAAGAGAGGCAGGCCGCTACCAGAGCCCACCGTTGTCGCAAGCGCAGTTTCAGGAGTTCATGCAGCGGTTCGGCGCATACCTGTCATCGGACGCGCGCTTTGACATCTGGGTACATTCTGCACAGGATCAGGCCACCGTCGTCTGGGACCGGCACAACCAACTGTTTGCCTACGGCCCGCTCGCCAGGTATTGCGCGGAGCTTGACGCACTCGGATATACCGAAGGCGATGCAAGCATCCCTGTTCCGCACCAGCACCACTACCGGCAGGAGTTCGATGCAGACGCGAAAGAGATTCTGGAGAATCTGCCTTGGACATACTCTCCGCTGCAACCAGAGGACCAGCAATGACACGGCTGTGTATGGGCTGAAGCACGTCTGCAGCCTTCAGCGGCGCCTCATCGCACGCCAGCGGCGCCCAATGTAGCCGGACTCGCCTTGCGGCGCTGAAGCACCGCAATCAGCACATGCGCTCCCACGGCCAGCGCCATCAGCGCCAGTGCACCCAGCCCCCAGATGACCCAGGCCAGTACCGAGACAGCCCCGGACAGTGCCGGCACGGTTTCCAGCGCCGCCTGCACGACGCCCCCCACGGAGGCAATCACGCCGCCGAACTCCTGCGCCAACTGGGGCGGTATCCAGACCTTGATCCACTCGGGCAGCAGGACTGCATCCATGGCGGCAGTACCGCCGGCCAGGGCGCCGGCGCTGCCGACCGCCCAGACCGTCACCGCGTGCGCGCCCCAGCAGGCCAGTGACCACAGGGCCAGCAGCATGAACGACAGAAACCAGCTGATTGCGTAAAACATGGAACGTTGTCTTTCTGAAATATCAAGCGCCAAGTATGGGCATGGTGGAACGGAATAGACACCAGGCTCAGCCGAATCTAGTATTCGGTTTTTCCGAACCGGAGACCGCATGCTGAACTACCGCCATCTTTACTATTTCTGGATGGTTGCCAAGGAAGGCGGCTTTGCCCGCGCCGCCGACCGCCTGGAGATGGCGGTGCAGACCATCAGTGCGCAGGTGCGCGATCTGGAGAAGGCCCTGGGGCACCAGTTGCTCAAGCCAGCCGGCCGCGGGGTGGCGCTGACCGAGGCGGGCCAGGCGGCGTATGCGCGGGCCGAAGAGATATTCCAGTTGGGGCAGAGCATTCCCGATGAAGTGCGCGAAGCGGCCAGCGCCAAGGTCGCGCGGCTCTCGGTGGGGCTGTCCGACGGCATCTCCAAGCTGGCAGCACATGCGCTGCTGGAGCCGGTGCTGGCCACCCCGCACCTGCGCCTGGTGTGCCACGAGGGGGAGTTCGACGAGCTGCTGTCCGAGCTGGCGCTGCACGAACTGGACGTGGTGCTGGCCGGGCAGGCCGCGCCGCGCAATCCGAACCAACGCCTGTCCAGCGAACGGATCGCCCGCTCCGCGCTGCAGTGGTACGGGCCGGCCTCGCTGGTCCGAAAGAGCACGCGCGACCGGTTTCCACAGTCGCTGCAGGACCTGCCGGTGCTGTTGCCCACCTTCCATTCGCCGCTGCGCTCCACGCTGGACCACTGGTTCCAGGACATCGGGGTGCAGCCCCGGGTGGTGGGCGAGTTTGAAGACAGCGCCCTGCTGGCCGTGTTCGCGGCACGGGGGTTGGGGGTGTTTCCGGTCAGCCAGCTGGGTGCCCAGGACGTGGGGCTGGTGCGCGGGCTGCGCTTGCTGGGCGATTGCCCCGGCATCAGCGAGGAGGTGCATGCCATCTGGTCACGCCGCGGGCAGCACCACCCGCTGGTGCGCCAGATGGTGGACGCTGCACGCGCATCGTAGCTGCGCCGCGGTAGTGCGCAGCCGGTGCGCTGCCTCAGCTGTGCGCAGGCAATTTGCCGATGCGCCATTGCGTCAGCGCGGCCCGCATGATCCATGCCTCCTCAGCCGCAACGTGGCGGTCCGCCATGGCAGCGGCGTCGGCAAAGAACAGCACCTTGTGCTGCAGGCCAGGGTCGGTCACTTCGGCCATGAGCGCGTCCAGGGTGGCCTGGTCGATGCTGCCGGTGAGCAGGCGGCGCTCGTGCGCGGCCATCAGCAGGTCCTCGCACAGGGTGTGCAGCACCTGGGCGAAGTCGCCGGGCGCCAGGCCGAGTTCGCGCTCGATGTCCTGGCCGTAAAGGGCCTCCAGCTCCTGGCGGCTGACGTTGCCGTCGGAGATCAGCAACAGGGCGACGATACGGGCTGCTGCTTCGGGGCTGTTGTGGGGGTAGCTGCGCATGATTTTTTCCTTCTCGGGGGCTTTGTATTCAGGACGGTGTGGCCATGCCACAGGGGTGGGTTCTGGGTGCAGGTGCGGGACGCATGCCCAGGGGCTCAGTCGCGGTAGCGGTAGCGGCGGCGCGGGTGTTCGCGCTGGGAGGAATGGACCCGGATGGGAACCAGCGCCGGTGCACGCAGCAGTGCGCTGCGCCCTTGCGACCACGGCCAGACCCACTGCAGCACCTTGGCACGCAGCGAGCTCAGCAGGGAATGGACAGACATCAATGGCTTCATGAAGCACCTTGCAGTGGTTGGAACAAGCTTGAATGTGCGGCCACCAGGGTGCTTCAAGAAGCAGGTTTTTCATGACACCTGCATCGGCTTTACCGAACCTGAATCAGAAAGATGCTTACGCAGACCAGCCGGCTTCACAGACACTGCCTGCAGAAAAAACCTGCTGTTACCGCCACACTGCGCGGGCTAAGGTGCGTACTCCAACCCAAGGAGAACGCTGATGCAGATACTTTTCAAGTCCCGCCATCCCGATGCTGCGTTGATGCGCGAGGCCGTCGAGCGCCGGGTGCGCTTTGCGCTTCGGCGTTTGAAAGCACTGGTGCCGCGTGCCGATGTTCAACTGGCCGACGTGAACGGCCCCCGGGGCGGGGTGGACAAGCGCTGCCAGATCGAGCTGCGCACGGATGGCGCGGGGTCGGTGGTGGTGTCCTCGGTGGCCAAGGACTGGCGCACCGCACTTGATGGGGCTCTGGCGCGCGCGGCCCGGCACGTGCTGCGCACCGTGCGCCGCGCCACACCAGCGCGCAGACCCCGCAGGAAATTGCCTGCGCTTGAGGCGTAGCGGTCTGCCGCGCCTGCGCTGCGTCAGCCCCTCAGATCGGCCGCGTCAGGTACACCGCCTCGCGCCCCACGATGGGCTCGCGCGTGGGCATCATCACCGTGCAGTCGTCGCACAGCGCGCGGATCTCCACGGTGCCGTCGGTGGCGATGAGCTCGTCCTTGGCGAAGGTCTCGAAGCCTTCCAGTGGCCGGGTGAACGCGAAGTCCGGCGTGAGCACCATGCAGGTCTCCAGCAGCTCGAAGCGGCGCTGCGGGCCGGGCGCGGCGCGGTCGGCACGCGGGGCGGTCAGGCCGAAGTGGGCGATGAAATCCTGCGCCACCAGGGTGGCCAGGTCGGCCGCCGATTTCAAAAAGTGCTGGCCGCATTCGACCACCATCGCCACCCCGGCATCGCCCAGGGCCTGGCCGTGGCGGCCGTGCTGGATCAGCGGCGTGCCCGAGCCCAGGCCATTGGGCATGACCATGTGTACGGGCGGCAGGCCGATGGCCAGGGCCGCCGCCGAGTTGCGCTCGTACGCCGGGTAGACCCAGAAGGGCGGCACGTCCTGGCTGGTGGAGTGGATGTCGAGGATGTGGTCGGCCGCGGCCACCACCGGGCGCAATTCGCGCGCGCGGCGCAGTTCGGGGCTGTCGCCACTGCCGTCGAGCTCGGCGGCGGACCAGACGCGGTTGAGGTTGTGCACCAGTTGGCGGCTCTCGAACGGCCGCGACTCGTCGAACGACTCATACGCCGCCACGTTGGCGAAGCTGATGGTCAGCGTGCCGATGAGGGGGCGCACGCCGCTGTCGAGCAGGTGCGTGGCCGCGACCATGCCGCAGATCTCGTTGCCGTGGGTGAGCGCGTTGACCAGCACATGGGGGCCGGGCTTGCCCGATTCGAAGCGGTGCACATAGTCGATGCCGACATTGCCCTGGCGGTAGGCGGACAGATCGCGGGGCAGCACTTCAAACAAGGGCGGGTTCTGGCTCATGGTGGGAGGGTTCAATTAATAAGACAACACATCATTGTCAGCCCAAAGTGCCACGCGTGCACGCGGTGTACGATGCCCGCCGACTGTTCATTGCCCTGAAAGCACCATGCCCAGCCTGCCCAGCCTGAGTTTCGTCCCCCTGGCCGATGTAGCCCACCTGCTCCCGGCCGATGCCTGGATCGCCAAGCGCCTGCGCGACGACCCCGAGGAACTGGCCGAAGAAACCGCCGCCTGGATCGCGGGCGACGTGCAGTGGCCCGAGCTGCACCTGGACACGCCGCTCGTAGCCGATGGCGGCCTGCACCGGCTGGCCCTGGGCCAGGCCGAGCCGGTGACCCTGCCCCGCCGCGCGCCTTACCTGGTCCTCATCGAAGGCAGCCTGCGCATCGACGGCGCATTGACCGCCAGCGACACCGATGGCACCACGAACCTGGTGGTGCTGGGCAGCCTGCAGGTGCAGCATGCGGTGATCGGCGGGCAGCTGGTGTACGTGCAGGGCGCGCTCACGGTGGATGAACTGCTCTGGGGCCACTACAACCATGGCGACCTGCAGGTGAACGGCGGCCTTACCGCGCGCGTGGCGCTGTTCACCGACGAATACCACGTGCAGGTGGCCGGCGGCGAGCAGGTGGAGTTTCTGCTCGACGAGGCGTGCGGCGTGCCCAGCCTGGCGGAGTTTTCCGCCGAGGTGGCAGGCCTGGTGTTTGCGCCCGAGTTCTTCGACGGCATCGACGACGGTGCGGACGGCATCGGCGCCCTGCTGTCGCGCGACCGCGTGGTGGAGGCCGTGCGCGCCGGCGAGAGCCCCCTGCGTGCCAGCGCTGAAATCACCGCCGACATGCCGCTGGCCAGCGACCTTTTCGCCGATGAAGCCATCAGCGTGGCCAACATCCTGGCGGTGGTGAATTCGCCCATCGTCACGCACAAGGAGAAGAAGGCGCCCGGCTGGTTTGGCCAGACCGACTTTTCGCTGTGCCGCCGGCATGTGGATGCCGATGGCGACCAGCGCGACGACAACGTGTTCATCACCGTCTGGAAGACCTGGGACTTTTACCTCTCGGTGGAGCGCGAGCCCCAGCGCAAAGGCCTGCTGGCACGCCTGGCGGCTGCCGTGCTGCGCCGGCCCATCCCGTTCATCGAGGTGGCCACGCTGATCTACCGCGGCTACACCGAGGGCACGCCCGACGGCTGGAAGGTGCTGGACGATGAGGCGCCGGCCGAGGCACGCGAGGCCGCTACCCGGGCCTGGCGCGGCGTGCTCGACTATGTGCGCCTTGCGGTGGGCCAGTCGCGCGCCGGCTACCCGCTGTACCACCGGCTGCAGGCCGAGCTCACGCCCCGGCGCATCGAGCAGTTCACCAGCCTGCCCTATTTCACCGAGGAGTACAACGACTGGTGGGACAGCGACAAGAACGGCGAGTGGCATGGCGACGTGTGGGTGGGTGCGCGCCAGCCCTGCCTGCACGAGGGCGAGCCCTATGGCCGCGCGCTCAAGCTCAGCTGGGAGAACGGCGAACCCCGGCCCGGCGACGATTCGGACGATGCCTACGGCGCCTACCAGCTCGACATCGACGAGGCCCGCGCGGGCCCGCCGGTGGTGGAGTTCAAGTACACCCAGCGGCAAAGCGAGGCCCGCACCACACTGCCCCGCGGTGCGGTGGACCACATTGCCCGGCTGCTGCGCATCTACGCCCAGGTAGAGGCCCAAATACAGGGCGCGCACGAGCAGCAGCAGGCGCACCAGGCAGAACAGCGCCGTATCGAAACGGCCGTGCACCTGCTGGCCACGCCGCCCCTGGCCGACGACCTGCCGGATTCTGCCGTGTTCCCGGTCGAGCTGATGCTGCTGTCCGGGCAATGGCAGAGCGGCGGCGAAACCTATGTGGCCGCGATCCGCGCACACCAGTTCGCGATGACCGCCCGCGACCTGGAGGGCGATGACAGCGCGCAAGAAGAGGACGAAGACGAGCCCACCACCGACCTGCCGGAAGACCCGCGCAAGGCCAATGCGCCCACGGTGCTGCAACTCGCCCGCCTGGTGAACCGGCATGCCGACGAGGCGCTGGCCGCGCGCTTTCGCCAGCGCTTTGCCTTTGCCCCCGATGCCTATGTGCGCACGGCGGCCAAGGCGGGGCAGTTCATCGGCCCGGTCTTTCTGCTGGCCGATGGCCGCATCCTCGCGCGCATCGGGCCCAGCTACAGCGAATCGGCGCACTGGGTGCAGATCGATGGCGCAGTGCCCACCTCGCTGCCAGCGCTCAAGGGCCTGGGGCGCTCGGCCGATGGCAACTGCTTTGCGCAGAGCGACGGCACGCACATCACCACGCACAGGGGCTTCGGCGGCCCGCAGATCGAGCAGTTGCCGCTGCCACGCGGCAACGAGGGCATCCCCGAGTCCATGGGCCTGGTGGCAGGCTCGCTGGGCCAGCGCTGCGACGAGATCATTCCCTTCAACGACGGCCTGCGCGTGCTGCTGCGCAACCCCACCGGGGTGTACCTGGTCAGCGCGGCCCACGGCGTGCAGCGCCTGCACCCGCAGGAGTTCGACGAGGGCGATGGCGACGCGGACGATGGCGGCCCCTACACCTGGCCCAAGAACCACCAGGATGCGGCCGACGGCGAGCCCCAGGGCAGCCTGCTGGCCATGGACATGCTGCACATGGCCCTGTCGCCCGATGAGCGCTTCATCGCCGTGGGCGACCAGGACAGCGCCCACATCCTGCTCAGCGCGCAGGACGGCCGGCCGCTGCGCACGCTCAGCACCCAGTCCTCGTACCCGCACCACGCGCGCTTCTCGCACGACGGCACGCGGCTGTGGTTCAACTCCTGCCACCTGTACAACGGCATCACCATCGCCACGCCCGTGGATGCGGCGGACGACACCGAGGGCACGGTGGCCGACGCCCAATGGCGCGTGTACGCCTCGGCCACGCTGCCCGGCATGGTGGCCATGGGCGACGCCAGCGGCTACGTGCACGCCATGGACGATGAGGGCCGCACACTGTGGCGCCACCACGTGGGCAGCAGCATCAGCGCCATCGAGGCTTCGGGGGGCGGCAGCACGCTGCTGGTGGGCAGCTACGGCGGCTACCTGGCCGTGCTGCAGCGCACCGAGACGGGTCTGGACCCCTACTCCATCGGCACCTCGCCCTACACGGAGGTACGCCGCTGGATCTTCTGGGACAACGAGCCCACACCACTGCGCTGGTGAGCCCTCGCCCGACCGCTCATACGGATTTGCATTCGACCGTATAGCTAGGCGGGAAGCCGCAGACAGTGCTGTAGCACGGCAAGGCGAACCAACGACGTTAGACGGTTGAAGGCAAATCCGTATCAGAAATGCGGACCGGGCCCTTCCTGGGCCAGGGCATCCTGGGCATTGCGCAGCGGGCAGACCTTGAGCGACAGGCAGCCGCAGCCGATGCAGCCGTCGAGCTGGTCGCGCAGCGACGTGAGCGTGCGGATGCGCTCGTCGAGGTCCTCGCGCCAGCGCTCCGAAAGCCGGCGCCAGTCGGCCACCGTCGGCGTGCGGCCTGCGGGCAGGGCCAGCAGCGCCTCGCCAATCGCTGCCAGCGGCACGCCCATGCGCTGGGCCACCTTGATCACCGCCACCCGGCGCAGCACCGAGCGCGGGTAGCGCCGCTGGTTGCCCGCACTGCGCACGCTGGCAATGAGGCCCCGTGTTTCGTAGAAATGCAGGGCCGACACCGCCAGCCCGCTGCGGCGTGCCACCTCGCCCACCGAAAGATCGGCGGCCAGCTCTGCCATGGAATCGCCATGTGCGTCGTCGTGCTGCTTCATGACCCTGCTCCGAAAAGTGCCCGTTGACCTCAACCTAACTTTAGGTTGAATACTAACAGCCTCTTCCACGATTTTCAGGATCTCACCCCATGCCGCAGATCGCTTCGCGCCTGTCCCCCACCCACACCGCCACGCTCGCCCACATCAACCCCGAAGGCGTTTACGACCCGGCCCCCAATGGCTACACGCACGTGGTGGTGGCGCCTGCGGCGGGCCGCACCGTCTATGCCTCGGGCCAGGGCGGCGAGAACCTGGCGGGCGAGCTGTCGCCCGACTTTGCCGAGCAGCTTGCGCAGGCGCTGGCCAACATGCGCACGGTGCTCGAAGCGGCGGGCGCCAGCGTGCATGACGTGGTGCGGCTCACGCTGCTGGTGGTGGACCACACCGAGGCCCGGCTGGCCCTGTGGACCGAGGCCGCCCGCCGCGTGTGGGGCGATGCGCCCACACCCGGCTGCACGCTGATCCCTGTGCCGCGCCTTGCGCTGGACGGCATGCTGGTGGAAGTGGAGGCCACCGCCGTGGTCACCACCGCGCAGGCATGACAGCGCCACGCTGCCCGGCGCCTTGAAAAAGAGCCGCCTTCAGTCATGCCGAGCACCCCGGTTGTGGCGTACCATGCTGCGCAGCGGTCCCATCCGGAGACCCACACAGGAGGACCCATGGCCAAAGGTGAACAGCGCAGCAACAAGATGGCGAAAAAGCCCAAGAAGGACACGTCGATTCCCAAGGAATCCCACGGCTCTGACCGCCCCATGCCGCCCGTGACGGCCGTCGTGCCACGCGGCAAGGAAAAGAACAAGTAAGAAAGTCCGGCGCCCCCTTGCCGTACCGAAAGAAAGCCCCCGCTACCACAGGCAGCGGGGGCTTTCTTTTTTGAATTCAGACGAGGGGGCCCGGAGCCAGCCTGGCCAGCCAGTCTTCCTGCGGCTCGGGCCGGCCGAACAGATAACCCTGGTAGAAGATGCCAGGCGCACGCTGGCGCAAAAAGTCGGCCTGGGCCCGCGTCTCCACCCCTTCGGCCACCACGCGCAACCCGAAGTGGCTGGCCACCGACAGGATGCCCTCGACCAGCACCCCGTCGTCGGCGTTGGTGGGGGCCTCGTGCACGAAGCTGCGGTCGATCTTGATCTCGCGGATCGGCAGGCGCTTGAGGTAGGCCAGCGACGAGTAGCCCGTGCCAAAGTCGTCCAGCGAAAACTCCACCCCCAGCGCGCCCAGCTCGCGAATCTTGGCCACGGCATCGTCGAAATCGTCGATCACCAGGCCCTCGGTGACTTCCAGCGTGAGCAGGGACGGATCGGCCCCCGAGGCCGCCAGCAGCGAACGCAGCTGCGGTATGAAGCCGGCCTGGCGGAACTGGCGCGCACTGAGATTGACCGACAGGCGCAGGCCCCGCTCGCGCATGGCGGGCAAGGCCAGCAGCGCCAGCGAATGCGCGAGCACCCAGGTGCCAAGGTTCACGATCAGGTCCGACTCTTCAGCGATGGGGATGAAGGCGCCGGGGGCCAGCAGGCCATCGCGCGGGTGCTGCCAGCGCACCAGCACCTCGGCCCCCGTGAGCTGCCCCTGCGCATCCACCTGCGACTGCAGGAACAGCCGCAGCTCGTCGCCCGCAATCGCCTGGCGCAGCGTGCGCTCCACCTGAAAGCGCTGCTCCGCCGCCTCGCCCATGCCCTCCTCGAAGAAGGCCGAGCGTCCGCCCCCCGCCTGCTTGGCCCGGTGCAGCGCGGTGCCAGCGCGGCGCAGCGCCTCCTGGGGCGAGTCGGCCGGGCTCTGCGGGTACAGCGTGATGCCGATGCTCGCGCCGAGCTGCGCCTCGTCGGCATAGCCCTCCAGGCGCAACGGCTGCAGCAGCCGCGCCTGCACCTGCTCGGCAAAGGCCAGCGCGCGGCGGCTGGCCTGCGGCCCCTGGGTCGCCAGGTCGTGCAGCACGATGGCGAACTCGTCGCCGGCAACCCGTACCAGCAGGCCCTGCTCGGGCAGCAGTTCCGACAGGCGCAGCGCCACGGCGCACAACAGGCGGTCGCCCATCTCGCTGCCGCGCGCGTCGTTGAAGGTGGTGAAACGGTCCAGGTCCAGCAGCACCAGCGCGTGCAGGGCCCCCGGTGCGCCGGGCGCACGCCCCGTGCGCCACTGCAGGGTGGCCAGCCGGTCCACCAGCATCCGGCGGTTGGGCAGGCTGGTCAGCGCGTCGAAATGCGCCAGGCGGTGGATCTCCTCGGCCGCGCGCTTGCGCTCGGTGATGTCCTGCTTGAGCTCCACGTAGTGGCTGATGTGCCCGTCGGTCTGGCGGATGGGCGCCACCACCACGGCCTCGATGATCTCCGCGCCGTCCTTGCGCCGGTTGACCTGCTCGCCCGCCCAGTTCTCGCCGCGCGCCAGCGTGTCGCGCAGGCCCAGGCGCTGGGCTGCGGCCATGCCGTTGCTCGACACCAGGGCCGAGGGCTGGCCCAGCACCTCGTCGCGCGCATAGCCTGTGCGGGCCAGGAAGGCGGCGTTGACGTATTCGATGCGCCCGGTCAGGTCGGTGATGGCAATGCTCTCGGGGCTTTGCTCCACGGCGCGCAGCAGCTTTCGCAGCTCGGCCTCGCTGGCGGCCAGGCTCGACGCGGTCTGCTGCGCCTCCTGCACACGGCGCAGGTAGCTGCGCCGCGACAGCAGCGTGGCGGCGGCCGTCACGGCCAGCACGCCGGTGAGGTAGGCCAGGTAGGCCAGGCGGTTGCCGTAGCGCGCGTCCGGCAGCAGGCCGCGCAGGTCGGCCCAGAGGAAGAACAGCAGCAGCGCGCCCGTGCAGCCGGTGAGCCACAGCGTGGCGCGTGCGCCCAGGATCCAGCCCGCAAACACGATCAGCACCGGAAAATTGAGCAGATTGGGCCCGCGCAGGCCGCCATTGCTGGCCGCCACCAGCGACACGACGCCCCACACCCCCCAAACCAGCACCAGTGCCGCCTGGTGCCAGCGCCCCATGCGGCCCAGCACCACGGCAAGGGCGCCCATGCCGCCCGCACCCAGGTTGAGCAGCACATGCGTCCAGGAAAGGGGGCTGTCCCGCAGCAGCAGCGCGGCGATCAAGGTCCCGGTGATCGCGACCACCCACGAGCCGGCCCGCACCAACTGCTGCGTGGTGGCGTCGTCTCGCTCAGAGGGCAGCAGGTGGGCAACAGCGCGCATGGTGTAAGCGGTGGCAACCGGTGGTGACCATGGTAACGCGATACACCGCGCCTATCGAGTCCTCAATTGCCACCGGCCGGACAGCCAGTTCAGCCGCCCGTCACCCAAAGGGTTTATGAGCCGGCGTCGCCGCTGTCGTCGCCAGGTGCCGGCTCGCGCACGCCCGAGCCCTTGCCCTTGGACTTGGCGCGCGCGTCCTTCTTGGCCTGGCGCTTGGCGTCCTCGGCCAGGCCCACGGCGCGCCAGGCCTCGAACTCGTCAGGCGTCTCCAGCGTGATGCGCCCCAGGATGGCGGTGCGAAAGTCGGTCATCACGATCTCGGCCGTCTTTTGCAGGTTCACCCGGCCACCGCCCAGCATGGCGCCGCGCTTCCTGCCAATGGCTTCGAGCAGTTCCTCGTCGTGCATGGTGGCCATGGCGCCTTCAGGCAGGCCCAGCTTGTAGCGCGCCTCCAGCAGCGGCGCATAGTGCTGTTGCAGGCGGCGCAGCAGCTCCAGCGCCACCAGTTCCTCGTCGTAGGCATTGCGGCCCACGGCGCCGCTGGCGGCCAGGTTGTAGCCGCTTTCGGGCACGATGATGCGCGGCCACAGCATGCCGGGCGTGTCCCACAGGTAGAAGTCGTCGGCCAGCGTGATGCGCTGCTCGATCTTGGTGATGCCGGCCTCGTCGCCGGTCTTGGCCTGGCGCTTGTTGGTCAGGGTGTTGATCAGCGTGGACTTGCCCACGTTGGGCACGCCGCAGATCAGCACCCGCATGGGCTTGGCCATGCCGCCCCGGTTGGGCGCCAGGCGGTGGCAGCCGTCAATGAGCTTGCGCGCGGGCGCGGCTTCGGAGGCATCGAGCGCCACGGCGCCCGTGCTGAGCTGGGCGTTGTACCAGTCGAGCCACAGCGCCGTGCGCGCTGGGTCGGCCACGTCCTGCTTGTTGAGCACCTTGAGCGTGGGCTTGTGCCCCGTGAGCTCCACCAGCAGCGGGTTGGCGCTGGAGCCGGGCAGGCGCGCGTCCAGCACCTCGATCACCACGTCGATGTCCTTGACACGTTCGGTGATGGCTTTCTTGGTCAGGTGCATGTGACCGGGGAACCACTGGATGGCCATGCGGGGGGGTACTTTCTTGAGCGTGCGGAGCGGGAATCAGGGTGGGAAGGATAATCGCGGTTGGCCCCAGCGCTTTCCGCGCGGTTTTTCGGCGCCCGCTTTTGCCCTCATTTCCATGCCCACCAACGACAACACCCCACGCACCTCCACCCAGGCCAAAACCGACAAGGAGATGCTGTTCAAGGGCGTCACCTGCGCCCTCATCGGCCTGGTGATCCTGCTGGCGCCCTATGTGGCACGCTCGGGGGGCGTGCGCGACCTCATGGCCCAGGCCACGCTGGTGGGCTGGTTCGCACTGGTGCTGGGTGGCGGCTTCATCGTGAACTACCTGCTGCGCCGGGCCAAGCGCAAGCCGTGAGCGGCAGCACCACCGCCAGCAGCAGCGCCCCTGCCCGCGCGACCGATGCTGCGTCGGCCCAGGCGATGTTCACACAGTTGCAGCAGCAGGCTGTGGCGGCGGGCATCACATTGCGCGCGCCGCCGCCCGAGCCTACGAGCTGCTGTGGGCGGGGGTGCAATGGGTGTGTGTGGGAGGGGTTTCTGGATGCGGCCGATTACTGGCGCGAGGAGGCGCTGCTGCAATTGGGTTGATGCGCGCCTGGCGGCCTGGCTTGCTGTTTGGGCTCGTGGGCTGTGGTTGCTATGTGCTTGTTTCATGGGCCGGAGCCGGGATGTGCGCCCGGCGGCGCAGTAACTTTCTCTTGGCCGCCAAGAGAAAGTCACCAAAGAGAAGGCGGCCCCCAGTCTGCGTCCCCCGTTCGCCCTGTCGGGCGAACGGGGGCAGCCTGCGATGCTCGGACCTGGGGTGGTGCCGCAGAACTCGCTGCGTTCTTCGAACTCCGCTCAAACAGCTGCGGCAAGCCAGATCACGAAGTGCGTGTGTCCTGCGGCACACGCACCCACCCCAGGCCCTGCGCTTCTCGGCACGGTCAGAAGGGGGTGGGGAGCGGGGTCCACTCGGCTGCTGCTGCGCAGCTGCGCCTGGGGTCGGTGACGCGCGCAGTGCGCGCTGCCGACTGTTGGGCGCGATCTCCCTGCCCAGGCCAAGCGCAGCGAGGCAGTTGAGGCCGAGCGAAGCAATGGCCCGTATGGAGCCCGCCCCCACCCCCTTCTGACCGTGCCGAGAAGCGCAGGGCCTGGGGTGAGCGCGTGCCGAAGGACACGCGCATCGTTGTCTGGCTCGCCGAAGCTGTCTGACCGGAGCTGCCTCGCAGAGGCAGCGCAGGGAGTTCTTCGGCGCACCCCAGGACCGAGCATCGCAGGCTGCCCCACTCGCCCACAGGGCGAGTGGGGACACGGGCAGCGGGGTCGCCTTTCTTTTGGGTACTTTTCTTTGGCGAAGCAAAGAACAAGTACCTCGGCCGCCGGGCCGAGACCCGGCCTCCGCCCTCAATCACAGCACGCAGCAACCACGAAAGCCAAGCCGCAAAACAACGCCCAGACACACCGGACCACTCAAAAGAGGCAAGCACCCAACCCCCAGGCGAAGAAGGCAACAAAGAAGACACCCCGGCCGTACCCTAAGATGGCAGGCACGGCTGAAAAAAGTCGCCCGCCCCCTCCCACCCTGCCCCACCGCCTGGCCAATCTCCACCCTCCATGTCCCTGGACCATGCCAAGCTAGACCAGCTGCTGCAAAACCACCCGGCGTGGCGGCTGCTGCGGTCAGACCACGTGGCACTGGTGGCCAGCTTCCTGCACCGGGTCTTCATCACCCCCAATGTGCGCACCATCGCCCAGGCGGACCTGTGCGAAGCGCTCGAAGACGACCTCTACCTGCTGCGCGAACAGCTGGGGGAGCAGGCATTTCCCAGAACGGCGATGGAGTACCTGAACGACTGGGCCGGCGTGGACAAGGGCTGGCTGCGCAAGTTCTACCGCGCGGGCTCGGATGCCCCGGTGTTCGACATGACGCCGGCCAGCGAGAAAGCCATTGCCTGGCTGGGCACGCTGACCGAACGCAGCTTTGTGGGCACGGAATCGCGGCTGCTCACCCTGTTCGAGCTGCTGCGCCAGATCAGTACCGGCACGCAGACCGATGTGAACATGCGCCTGCAGGACCTGCAGCGCCAGCGCGACGAGATCGATGCGGAAATAGCCCGCGTGCTCTCCGGCAACCTGCCGGTGCTGGGCGACACGGCAGTCAAGGAGCGGTTTGCCCAGTTCACGCAGCTGTCACGCGAGCTGCTCGCGGACTTTCGCGAGGTGGAGCAGAACTTTCGCCTGCTGGACCGCACGGTGCGCGAGCGCATCACCCTCTGGCGGGGCTCGCGGGGCGCGTTGCTGGAGGACATTCTGGGCGAGCGCGACGCCATTGCCGACTCCGACCAGGGCCGCAGTTTCCGGGCCTTCTGGGATTTTCTGATGTCCAGCCAGCGCCAGCAGGAGCTGTCGGCGATGCTGGAGCAGGTCTTGCAGCTGGAGGCCGTGGCGGCCATGCAGCCCGACATGCGGGTGCGCCGTGTGCACCACGACTGGATGGAAGCCGGTGAGCACACCCAGCGCACCGTGGCCCTGCTTTCGCAGCAGCTGCGGCGCTTTCTGGACGACCAGTCCTGGCTGGAAAATCGCCGCATCATGGACCTGATGCGCAACATCGAAGGGCATGCGTTGCGGTTGCGCGATGCACCGCCGCAAGGCCCGGCGATGCACCTGGACACCCCGGGCATCGACATCGCCCTGCCTTTTGAACGGCCCTTGCATGCCCCCGGCGTCAAGACACTGATCGCCAGCATCGCCCTGCAGGCCGGAGAGGCCGACATGGACGACGCCGCGCTGTATTCGCAGATCGTCATCGACAAGGCGAAGCTCGCCCAGCAGATCCGCCGCGCCCTGCAGCGGCAGGGACAGATCACCTTGGGCGACCTGTGCCAGGCCCACCCGCTGCAGCACGGCCTGGCCGAACTGATCGCCTACCTGCAGCTGGCCAGCAGCAGCTTCGCCTCTGCCGTGGATGAGACCAGCACCGAAACCATCACCTGGAGCGCCGCGCCTGGCCCTGCCTCTGGCGACCCGCCCAGACTCAAGCGCGCACGCCTGCCGCGGGTCATTTTTGTAAGATAAGCATGCAAGAAGACGCAGAAGATGCCCCGCCCGCACTGCCGACGCACGACCTCTCCACCCTGGTGATCCCGCTGCTCAAGGGGGTCATTTACCAGGAGGGCGACGCCAACTACTGGCATGCCCTGCTGGGGCTGCAGGCGCGGGTGCGCGACTACGTGGGTGTTCTGGGGTTGGCGCTGCACATCGACGAGGCCGAGGGCTTTGCCTACCTGCGGGCGCGCCCGGAGCCGGAAGAACCCACTGCCCCCGTGCCCCGCCTGGTGGCGCGCCGGCCGCTGACCTTCCAGGTCAGCCTCATGCTGGCGCTGCTGCGCAAGAAGCTGCTCGAGTTCGACGCCGTGGGAGGGGACACCCGGCTGGTTCTGTCCCGCGACGAGCTGGTGGAGATGGTGCGCGTGTTCCTGCCCCAGCACAGCAACGAAGCGCGCCTGATCGACCAGATCGACACGCACCTGAACAAGGTCGTCGAACTGGGCTTCCTGCGCCGCCACAAAAGCCCCGTCGGCGGCCAGAGCGCCATGTACGAGGTGCGGCGCATCCTCAAGGCCTTCGTGGATGCGCAGTGGCTGGGTGAATTCGACGAGCGCCTGGCCGCCTACCAGGCGCAGCTGGCCAGTGCCCCCATGCAAGCGCCAGAGGCCTCCGATGAATGACCTGCACGCGCAGCACAGCGCAGAGCAAGCCGGCGACGTGCCTCCAGGCGTTCGGCTGCAGCGGTTCGAGGTCTTCAACTGGGGCACCTTCGACGGCCACGTCTGGAGCCTGCACCCCGGCGGCAAGAACGCCTTGCTCACCGGAGACATCGGCTCCGGCAAATCGACGCTGGTGGACGCCATCACCACGCTGCTGGTCCCGGCGCAGCGCATCGCCTACAACAAGGCCGCTGGCGCACAGGGCAAAGAGCGGTCCCTGCGGTCCTACGTGCTGGGCCACTACAAGTCCGAGCGCAACGAGGCCAGCGGCAGCGCCAAGCCGGTCGCGCTGCGCGACACCGGCACGTATTCCGTCATCCTCGGGGTGTTCCACAACGCCGCCTATGGGCACACGGTGACACTGGCGCAGGTGTTCTGGATGAAGGAGCCGCACGGCCAGCCGGCGCGCTTTTACGTGTGCGCCGAGAGCGCGCTGTCCATCACCAGCGATTTTTCCGACTTTGGCAGCGACATCGGCGCCCTGCGCAAGAAGCTGCGCGCCAAGGGCGCCACGCTGCACGAGAGCTTTCCGCCCTACAGCGCCTGGTTTCGCCGGCGCTTTGGCATCGACAACGAGCAGGCGCTGGAGCTTTTTCACCAGACCGTCTCGATGAAGTCCGTGGGCAATCTGACGGGGTTCGTGCGCAGCCACATGCTGGAGCCATTCGACATGGCACCGCCCATTGCGGCACTGATCGGCCACTTCGATGACCTGAGCCGCGCCCATGCCGCCGTGCTCAAAGCGCACAAGCAGGTGGAACTGCTCACTCCCCTGGTGGAGGATTGCGGGCGCCACGATGCGCAGACCGCACACAGCGAGGGCCTGCGGGAATGCCGCGATGCACTCAAGCCCTGGTTTGCCCAGCACAAGCTGGTGCTGCTGGAAGAACGCATTGCCAACCTCGATGACGAGTGGGAGAGCCATGACGGGCGGGTTCAGCGCCTGCAAGGCCAGCGCTCGGCCAAGCAGGCCCTGGAGGGCGAGTTGCGCCGCAGCATGGCGGACAACGGCGGCGACCGGCTGGAGCAACTGGCCCAGGAGATCGCCGACAAAGAGGACCAGGCGCAACGGCGCAAGGCCAAGGCCGACAGCTACAACGAACTGGCACGCGCCGCCGGCCTGCTGAGCATGGGCAGCGCCGCCGACTTTCTGGCACAGCGGCAAAGCCTGGCCGGCATGCAGCAACTGGCCCAGGACCGGGAAGCGGCCCTGCAGAACAGCCAGATCGAGGATGAAGTCGCCATGGCCGAAGGGCGACGCACCCACGGGCAACTGCTCGGCGAGATTGCCAGCCTGAAGGCCCGGCGCAACAACATTCCGGCCCACCACATCGCGTTGCGCCACCAGCTGTGCGAGGCCCTGGGCCTGCCAGCGCGGGCGCTTCCGTTCGCAGGCGAACTGCTGCAGGTGCACGAAGCCGAGCGCGACTGGGAAGGCGCGGCAGAGCGGCTGCTCGGCGGCTTCGGCCTGTCGCTGCTGGTCTCGGACAGCCATTACGCTGCCGTGTCCGAATGGGTCGATGCCACCCACCTCAAGGGACGGCTGGTGTACTACCGCATCCGCGCCGGGCAACGCAGCGACATGCCCGCGCTGCACCGCGATTCCCTGGTCCACAAGCTGCAGATCCACCCCGACACACCGTTCTACGACTGGCTGGAGCGCGAGCTGGCACACCGGTTCGACGTGGCCTGCTGCACCACGCCCGAACAGTTCCGCCGGGAAGCGCACGCCCTGACACGCACAGGGCAGATCAAGTCCCGGGGCGAACGCCATGAGAAGGACGACCGCCACCGCCTGGATGACCGCAGCCGCTACGTGCTGGGCTGGGAGAACACGGGCAAGGTCAGCGCGCTGCAGGCCCAGGCCCGGCAGCTCGAAACCCAGTTGGCCGACGTCGGCCAGCGCATTGCGCAGCGGCAGCTGGAGCAGCAGGCACTGAAGCTGCAGATGCGCAACCTCACGCAGCTGGATGTGTATGCCGATTTTCGCGATCTGGACTGGCAGCCACTGGTGGCCGACATCGCCAGGCTGCAGCACGAGCAGCAGGCCCTGCGCGCGGCCTCCGACCTGCTGCGGCACCTGGGAGAGCAGCGCGATGCGGTGCTCCAAGAGCTGAAGAAGATCGAGGCCGACATGGACCACCAGCGCGATGCCCGCGCCAGGACCGAGCAGCGGCGCTCCGACGCCCAGGCACTGCGCAGCCAGACCCAGGCCTTGCTGGCGGAGCACCCGCTGTCCGGCGAGGCGCACCTGCCGGCGCAGCTGGAGGCGCTGCGCGCGCAGGCACAGCTCGACCAGCGCCTGACGCTGGAGTCCTGCGACGCACGTGAGCGCGACATGCGCGACTGGCTGCAAAAGAAGATCGATGCCGAGGACCTGCAGCTCAAGCGCCTGCGCGAACGCATCATCCGCGACATGTCGGCCTACAAGAACACCTACCCCCTCGAAACGCAGGAGGTGGACGCCAGCATCGAGGCCAGCCACGAGTACCGGACGATGCTGGACAACCTGCGTGCCGATGACCTGCCGCGCTTCGAGGCCACGTTCAAGAACCTGCTCAACGAGAACACCATCCATGAGGTGGCCATGTTCCTGTCGATGCTGGAGAGGGAGCGGGGAACAATTCTGGACCGCATCGGCCGCATCAACACATCGCTCACGCAGATCGACTACAACCCCGGCCGCACCATCCGCCTGGAGGCGCAGACGGCGCCGGACGTGGACATACGCGACTTCCGCAACGACCTGCGCGCCTGCACCGAAGGCGGCATCACGGGCTCGGACGATGCGCAGTATTCGGAGGCCAAGTTTCTGCAGGTGCAGCGCATCATCGAACGCCTGCGAGGGCGGGAGGGTACGGGCGAGGCAGACCGGCGCTGGGCCGCCAAGGTCACCGACGTGCGCAACTGGTTCGTCTTTGCCGCCAGCGAGCGCTGGCGCGAGGACGACAGCGAGCACGAGCACTACTCCGACTCTGGCGGCAAGTCCGGCGGGCAAAAGGAAAAGCTGGCCTACACCATCCTGGCGGCCAGCCTGGCCTACCAGTTCGGGCTGCAATGGGGCGCTGCGCGCTCGCCCCGGTTCCACTTCGTCATGATCGACGAGGCCTTTGGGCGGGGCTCGGACGAGTCCGCCCAGTATGGCCTGCAGCTGTTCGCGCAGCTGCAACTGCAGCTGCTGGTGATCACACCGCTGCAGAAAATCCACACCATCGAGCCCTTCGTCTCCAGCGTGGGCTTCGTGCACAACGCGGATGGCCGGTCCTCGCAACTGCGCAACCTGTCCATCGAGGAATATCGGGCCTCCCGCCCGGAGGCGGGTGAATGAACTGGAGCCGCCCCGACGATCTGCTGGCGCAGCTTCAAAGGCTCTGGGACCGCGGCGACCTGCTGGCCAGCGCCGTGCCCGCCGCACCGGACGCCTTGCAGCCCACCCCGCTTTTCCCGCGCCGCCTGGCGCTGCGCGGCCCCAGTTCGGGCGACATCACCGACCAGTTCGCCAGCGTGCGCGCCTGGGTGGCGCAAATCAGGGCGCTACCCCATTGCCGCGTGGAGATGCGCAGCTTTCGCCACCGCCTTTTCGGCACCAACGAAGTTCCAGACCAGATCTGGGTGGACAGCCTGGACGACGCCATGGCCTGGCTGGGAAAACGCCGCGAGCTGGCGCATTTCAACGCCCTGGTGGAGTCCACCCGGCAGCAGCAGCCCTTGTTGCTCCCATGGCTGGCGCAGCGCCCCCTGCAGGCGCTGGCGCTGACGCACGACTGGCAGCGCCTGCTGGACGTGGTGCATTGGCTGCAGCAGCACCCCCGCCCCGGCATCTACGCACGGCAGATCGATGTGGCGGGCGTGCACAGCAAGTTTGTCGAAGCCCACCGCGCGGTGCTGGCCGACCTGCTGGACCTGGCGCTGCCCGAGGACGCCATCGACCGGGGTGCATCGGGGGCAGGCCTGTTTGAGGAGCGCTACGGCCTGCTGCGAAAACCCTTGCGCATTCGCCTGCGCCTGCTGGACCCCGCCCTGCTTGCAGGGCCTTGGGGCCAGGACGTGACCCTGGACGCAGAGCCCTTCGCCCAGCTGCCCCTGGCGGGCGCGCGTGTGTTCATGACCGAGAACGAAACCAACTTTCTGGCCTTGCCTGCGCACCCGCGCAGCCTGGTGATTTTTGGCGCCGGGTATGGGTTTGACGTGCTGCGGCAGGCGCAATGGCTGGCCCACTGCCCCCTGCACTACTGGGGCGACATCGATACCCACGGCTTCGCCATACTCGACCAGTTGCGCCACCAATGGCCCCATGCCCAGTCATTTCTGATGGACAAGGGCACCTTGCAGGCGCATGCGCCGCTGTGGGGCCAAGAAAACCAGCCCACCCGGCGCAACCTGCCACGCCTGACAGAGGCCGAAGCAGCCCTGTACGACGACTTGCGCGACAACCGGCTGCAAGCCAACCTGCGGCTGGAGCAGGAGCACGTGGGATTTGGATGGGTGCAGGCGGCGCTGCAGCGGCTGCAGGACTGATCCGCAGCCGCCGCTGGATCAGCTCAGCCCAGGCCTTCGACCGCCATGTACTGTTCGAGCCAGGGCTCGAACGGCAGCGTATCCGCCGCCTCGATGGCCTTTTGCGCGGCGATGGACTCGTCGGCCAACGCCAGGTAGCGCGCCTGCTGCGCATCGCTCCAGGGCAGGGCCAGCAGCGTGTTCTGCGCCTTGGCCGATTGCTGGAAGGCGAAGCGCTCGAAATTGCTCTCGTGGTCCTGCACGATGCTGGCCAGCACGCGGGCCGAGGGCGTGCGGTCCGGCGCCTCCATCAGCGCCCGGGCGTCGCGCAGGGCATCGCTGTAGTCCGTGGTGCCGTGCGTGGCATCGAGCGCGGCGGCCAGCGGCTCGCACTCGGCCAGCACCTCGGCGCCCCAGGTGGTCAGCGGCACGGCCTGGCCGGCGCGGTGCAGCAGCAGGCCGGGCTCGCGGCCGCGCTCGGCCGTGAGGTGCTGGTTCTGCTGGAGCTCGGCAATCTCTTCGGGCGTGTCGGGCGGGCTGTCGGACAGCAGGCAGTGCAGCAAAAACACGTCCAGCAGGCGCATGGTCGACGCCGTGATGCCCACGGACACGAAGGGGTCCAGGTCCATCAGGCGCACTTCGACGTATTCCACGCCGCGCTCGCGCAGGGCATGCAGCGGGCGCTCGCCCGTGTGCACGGTGCGCTTGGGGCGGATGGTGCCGTAGAACTCGTTCTCGATCTGCAGCAGGCTGGTGCCCAGTTGGTTGTAGTCGCCGCCCGGGTTGCGCACGCCCACCGTCTCGTAGGCGGGGTAGGGCTTGGTCAGCGCCTCGTGCAGCGAGTTGGCGTAGCCTGCCAGGCCGTTGTAGCTCACGGCCAGCGTGGCCTGGGCGTCGCTCTGGTAGCCCAGGCGCCCCATGCGCAGCGAGGTGGCGTGCGGCAGGTACATGGCCTGGCCCTTGTCGCCCAGCGGCAGCAGCCGGTGGTCGCGCCCCTGCACGAAGCACGGGCACAGCGCGGGCGATGCACCAAACAGGTACAGCAGCACGAAGGCATGCCGGCGGAAATTGCGGATCAGCGCGAAGTAGTCATCGCTGCCCACGCCGGGCAACGACCAGTTGTAGTGGATGCCCGAAATGGCCTGCATGCGCCGGCCGTAGCGGTGGCCCAGGCCCATGCGGTAGACGCTCTTGGCCCGGCCCACGTTGGAGCTGCCGTAGCGGCCGATGGGAATCGTCTCGTCGGTGGGCAGGCCGCAGGGCATGCTCGACGCCCACAGCAGCTCGCCGCCCTGCGCCTGCAGCGCGCGGTGCACGAACTGGTGCACCTCGGCCAGCTCGTTAAGGCACTCGTCCACGCCCTTGCGCGCACCGGTGATCAGCTCCAGCTGCGATTCGCTGTAGTCGGTGGTGATCAAGGGGTGCGTGAGTGCCGAACCCAGCGCCGCCGGGTGCGGCGTGAGGGCCAGCCCCCCGCTGGGCAGCACGCGCAGTCCCTCTTTTTCGATGCCGCGGCGTATCCCTGCCAGGGCATCGGCGGGGTAGGCGGTCAGTCGTTCCTGCAAAGTTCTCATATCTTTATTACCGATCTCGTGTCGGCCCGGAACTTAGCACGGCGCACGATTGCGCGTGTGGACCTGGCTTAAACCCTGGCCGCCAGGGCCTTGCTCACCTCGTTGGTTCCCTGCGCTGCGCCGCTTTGTGGTACTTGCTCGCCAGCGCGCTCGGTCACTTCCGACAGGCGTGCGGCCAGTTGCTCAGGGGTGTCCGCGCCAATGCCTAGGTGAATACCCTGAGTCAGCGTGATGTGCGCAGCCTCGAAGGTGCCTGCGCCCGCGCACAGGATGGTGCGCGTGGGCGCGCTTTCATGGGCCAGCACCAGCATGGCGGGCACCACGGCCTCGGGTTTCAGGACGTCGAGCACCTCCTGCGGCATCAGGCCCTCGGTCATGCGCGTGGCGGCCGTGGGCGCCAGGGCGTTGACGTGGATGTGGCACTTGGCGCCCTCGATGGCCAGGGTCTGCATCAGCCCGACCTGCGCCAGCTTGGCGGCGCCGTAGTTGGACTGGCCGAAGTTGCCGTACAGGCCGGTGGAGGAGGTCGTCATCACGATGCGCCCGTACTGCTGGGCCACCATGTGCGGCCACACCGCCTTGCAGCAGTGGGCTGCGCCCATGAGGTGCACGTCCACCACCAGGCGAAAGTCGTCCATCTCCATCTTGCTGAACGACTTGTCGCGCAGGATGCCGGCGTTGTTCACCAAAATGTCGACCCGGCCCCAGGCGTCGATGGCCTGCTGCACCATGGCCTGCACAGCCGCATAGTCGGTGACCGAGGCACCGTTGGCAATCGCCTCGCCGCCGGCGGCGATGATCTCGTCGACCACGGCCTGCGCCGCGCCCACCGAGCCGCCCTTGCCATCCAGCGCCCCGCCCAGGTCATTGACCAGCACCTTGGCGCCGCGCGCCGCCAGTGCCAGCGCATGCTGGCGGCCCAGGCCGCCACCGGCGCCCGTGACGATGGCCACACGGCCCTTGAAATCGATACCCATGGTCAATGTTCTCCTGTGGTGGTTTTGAAAAGGCGGTTGGAACCGCAGCGACTTTAAGCCACATCGCGAA
Organism: Acidovorax sp. LjRoot66; assembly: GCF_964253305.1. Lineage (NCBI taxonomy): Bacteria > Pseudomonadati > Pseudomonadota > Betaproteobacteria > Burkholderiales > Comamonadaceae > Acidovorax > Acidovorax sp. LjRoot66. Next base: position 2,279,625 of record NZ_CAXUQU020000001.1, on the reverse strand, counting down.
CCCACGCGGTACCGCGCGCGACTGGCAGTGCACGGCACTCCCGGTGCAGGCAAAATCGCAGCTGGCGCCCCCGCAAACCGCACGGACGCCGGGCACTTGCGCCCCCCCTCTTTCCCTTATCGAAGGATTTCCCCATGAAAGCAACCTGGAACGGCGTGGTCATTGCCGAAAGCGACGACACCGTGGTGGTCGAAGGCAACCACTACTTCCCCGACGCATCGCTCAAGCGCGAGTACGTCACCTTCAGCAACCACAAGACCACCTGCGCGTGGAAGGGCCAGGCCAGCTACCTCTCGCTGCTGGTCAACGGCGAAATGAACACCGACGCCGCCTGGTTCTACGCCGATCCCAAGCCCGAGGCCGACGAGATCCGCGGCCGTGTCGCCTTCTGGAAGGGCGTGAAGATCGAGGCCTGACGCACGCGGCAGTTATCCCTGCCCGCACTGGACAATCATGTGGATAAGTTTTGGCAAGCCCTGTATGGCCATGCCAAGTGATTGATTCACAAGGGATATCACTGCACCGCCCGTTTTTTGGGCAGCCTGGCCTGGCGCCTGCCCAGGGTTATCCCTGATGGCACTGGACAATCGTGTGGATAACTAAGGACAAGCCGTGTATGGCCGATGCAAGTGCTTGATCTACAACGAAAACCCACCCGCCGCCCATTTTTTGGGCAGCGACCGGCAGGCCAAAACCTGCGGTTATCCCTGCCTGCGCTGGACAATCATGTGGATAAGTTTGGGCAAGCCGTGTATGGGCGATCCAAGCCATTGATTCACAACGAAAATGAATGCAGTGCTCATTTTTTAGGCAGAAGGTGCCCGGTTATCCCTGCCCGCACTGGACAATCATGGGGATAACTTTGGACAAGCCCTGTATGGCCGCGCCAAGTGCTTGATTTGCAAGGAATATCACTGCATTGATGAAAATTTGGGCACTCTGGCAAAGACCCTGCCAAGCCCACTTTGCTTTCAATTTGATAGCATCGCGCCCCGTACTTTGTCCACATCCATGACCTCTCCCGCCCTCCCCTGCAGTCCCGCTTCCGAACGCAACCAAGCGCCTATCCTGGCCTTGCTGCGCGGCCTGGTTCCCGACACCGGCACGGCGCTGGAGATCGCCAGCGGCACGGGCCAGCACGTGGCCTTCTTCGGCTCCGCCCTGCCCGGCTGGACCTGGCAGCCCACGGACCTGAAGGACGAGCTGTTCTTCGCCATCGCCGGCTGGGCCCTGCAGGCCGGCGCCACCAACGTGCGCCCCGCCGTGCGCCTGGACGTGCGCTCTGCCACCTGGCCCGATGGTGCGGCCCCCTTTGCCCAGCCCTTCGACCTGATTTATTGCGCCAATATGCTGCACATCGCCCCCTGGGCCTGCTGTGCGGGCCTCATGCAGGGTGCAGCGCGGCATCTGACGCCGGGCGGCCGGCTGGTCACCTACGGGCCCTACATCGAAGACGGCGTGCCCACCTCACCGGGCAACCAGGGCTTCGACGCCACCCTGCGTGCACAGAACCCCGACTGGGGCATCCGCAACCGCGCCGATGTGGAGCGCGAAGCCGCCGCCGCCGGCCTGCAACTGGCCGAGCGCCACGCCCTGCCCGCCAACAACCTCTTGCTGGTGTGGCAACGCACGCCCGCCAGCGCCTGACCTGCACGCACACCTGCATACGCCATGACGAACCCCGCCAGCCCCTTCTTCACCGCCCGCATCGAGCCCGATGGTGCCCAGTGCGATGCCTGGCCCGAGCAGCCCCTGCTCGTCTCCATCGAGCAGGGCGGCATCGATTGGCCCAGCTCCTGCCGCAACGGCACCTGCCGTACCTGCATCGGGCAGTTGGTGGAGGGGCGTGTGCGCTACGACATCGAATGGCCCGGCCTGTCGCCCGAGGAAAAGGCAGAAGGTTGCGTGCTGCCTTGCGTGGCCTACCCTGAGTCAGACGTGGTGATCCAGGGCAGCATGATCTGACCCGGCGCAAGACTTCCTGCATGCGCTCTGCTGCCGGGTGCATTAAAATCCATGCCTTGTGGGGCAATATGCCCCTTCGACGTGCGGCAGCGCCGCATCGCATGTTCTTTGGGCGGTTTCTTGGAGGTGTATGCCGTATGGCGACCTCCGGCCACGGGAACCTGCGCTGCGCACACTCGCCAGACGTCCCCACAGAAAGCCCAAGCCTTCCATGAACTCTCCCCTCACCCCCGTGCCGATCTCGCCCGTCGAGGACATCGTGGCCGAGATGCGCGCCGGCCGCATCGTCATCCTGGTGGATGAAGAAGACCGTGAAAACGAAGGCGACCTGGTGCTGGCCGCCGACCACGTGACGCCCGAGGCGATCAACTTCATGGCCCGCTTCGGCCGCGGCCTGATCTGCCTGACGCTGAGCCGCGAGCGCTGCGAGCGCCTGCGCCTGCCGCCCATGGTCACGCGCAATGGCACCAAGCACGCCACGGCGTTCACCGTCTCCATCGAAGCCGCCGAGGGCGTGACCACCGGCATCTCTGCCGCCGATCGCTCGCGCACCGTGCAGGCCGCCGTGGCGCCCAATGCACGCGCAGAAGACCTGGTGCAGCCCGGCCACATCTTCCCGCTGCAGGCGGTGGACGGCGGCGTGCTCATGCGCGCCGGCCACACCGAAGCCGGCTGCGACCTGGCCGTGATGGCCGGCTGCAGCCCTGCCTCGGTGATCTGCGAGATCATGAAGGACGACGGCACCATGGCCCGCCTGCCCGATCTGCAGCTCTTCGCGGCCGAGCACGGCCTGAAGATCGGCACCATCGCCGACCTGATCGAATACCGCAGCCGCAACGAGACGCTGGTTGAGAAGGTCGGCACGCGCACGCTGCAGACCGCCGCCGGCGAGTTCACCGTGCACGCCTTTCGCGACCAACCCAGCCAGGCCGTGCACCTGGCGCTGGTCAAGGGCCAGTGGGGCGCCGACGACGTGGTGCCCGTGCGCGTGCACGAGCCGCTGTCGGTGTTCGATGCGCTCGAAGTGAACCGCTCCATGCACTCCTGGGGCCTCGATTCGAGCCTGCAGTACCTGGCAGCCCAGGGCAAGGGCGTGGCCGTGCTGCTCAATTGCGGCGAGACGGCCGAGCAACTGCTCGAACAGTTCGAAGGCACGGCGCGCGCCGCCCAGGCGCCCGAGCGCGGCCGCATGGACCTGCGCACCTACGGTGTGGGCGCGCAGATCCTGCGCGAGTGCGGCGTGCACAAGATGCAACTCATGGGCCAGCCCCGCCGCATGCCCAGCATGGCCGGCTACGGCCTCGAAATCACCGGCTTCATCCCCAAAGAGTAAAAGAACAGGATCACCACTATGTTTGGCGCAGAAAAAGGAACAGCGGACAAGCTGGACGGCAAGAAGCTGCACATCGGCATCGTGCAGGCCCGCTTCAACGAGGGCATCACCAATGCCCTGGCAGCGGCATGCCGTGCTGAACTGCTGGCCCTGGGCGTGCAGGAAAAGCACATCACCCACGTGCTGGTGCCCGGCGCCCTCGAAGTGCCCGTGGCCCTGCAGGCCCTGTGCGAAGCCGACGAGTACGACGCGCTGATCGCCCTGGGCTGCATCATCCGCGGCGAGACCTACCACTTCGAACTGGTGGCCAATGAATCGGGCGCGGGCGTCACGCGCCTGTCGCTCGACTACCAGATCCCGATTGCCAACGCCATCATCACCACCGAAAACCTCGAGCAGGCGATTGCGCGCCAGACCGAGAAAGGCACGGACGCCGCCCGCGTCGCCGTGGAGATGGCCAACCTGCTGGAAGACCTGTCATGAGCGATAACAACCACAACAGCGACGACGCCACCACCGCCGGCAACAGCCACCCCTCGACCCGCCCGCCCAAGCAGGCGCGCACCGGCCTCAAGAGCACCGGCGTGCGCAAGGCCGCCTCCAAGTCCAACCGCAGCCGTGCACGCGAGTTCGCGCTGCAGGCGCTGTACCAGCACCTGGTGGGCGGCAATGCGCCCGAGGCCATCGACGCCTTCACGCGCGACCTGGCAGGCTTTCACAAGGCCGACTCGGTGCACTACGACGCGCTGCTGCACGGCTCCATCAAGCTGGCCGCCGAGATGGACGAACTGATCACCCCGTTGCTGGACCGCAAGATGGCCGAGATCTCGCCCATCGAGCATGCCGTGATGTGGATCGGCGTGTACGAGTTCCAGCACTGCCTGGATGTGCCATGGCGCGTGGTGCTCAACGAGTGCATCGAGCTGGCCAAGGAGTTTGGCGGCACTGACGGCCACAAGTACGTGAACGCCGTGCTCAACGGCCTGGCCCCGCGCCTGCGCGCGGCAGAAGTCGCGGCCGACAAGGCCTCGGGCGCCACCACGGCGCCTGCCGCAGCATCGGCACCTGAAGCCGCCGCAGCAGCCGACGACAGCGCAGAGGGCTGACAGCCCCCTGCCTGCTCCGGGCCGCCGCCATGGTGCGCAGCCCGCGGCCCCTCCCCCCCTTCTCCCCCGCGCCAGCCACCCCCTGCCCCGCCGGCAGGACCAGGACCCATGCCCATGAAGTTCTCCTCCCGCGCTGAGCGCATCGAACCGTTTTACGTGATGGAAGTGGCCAAGGCTGCGCAGGCCATGGCACGCGAAGTGGCCGGCACGCGCGAGCCGATGATCTTTTTGAACATCGGCGAGCCCGACTTCACCGCCCCGCCCCTGGTGCAGGAAGCCGCCGCCCGCGCCGTGCGCGACGGCGCTACCCAGTACACCAACGCACTGGGCCTGGAGCCCCTGCGCGAGCGCATCAGCGCCTGGTATGCGCAGCGCTTCGGCGTGAACGTGCCGGCCCGGCGCATCGTGGTCACGGCCGGCGCATCGGCCGCGCTGCAACTGGCGTGTCTGGCGCTCATCGAGTCGGGCGACGAGATCCTCATGCCCGACCCGAGCTACCCCTGCAACCGCCACTTCGTGAGCGCCGCAGACGGCAAGGCCGTGCTCGTGCCCACCACCGCGGCCGAGCGCTACCAGCTCAGCGCCGAGAAGGTGCGCGCCGCCTGGACCGACAAGACCCGCGGCGTGCTGCTGGCCTCGCCATCGAACCCCACGGGCACGTCCATCGCGCCCGATGAGCTGCGCCGCATCCACGAGGTGGTGCGCGGGCACGACGGCATCACGCTGATCGACGAGATCTATCTGGGCCTGTCGTACGAAGAAGAATTCGGCCACACGGCGCTGGCCATCGACGACCAGATCGTGAGCATCAACAGCTTCAGCAAGTACTTCAACATGACCGGCTGGCGCCTGGGCTGGATGGTGGTGCCCGAGGCCATGGTGCCCGTGGTCGAGCGCCTGGCGCAGAATTTGTTCATCTGCGCCAGCACTGTGTCGCAGCATGCGGCGCTGGCGTGCTTCGAGGCCGAGAGCATTGCCGAATACGAGCGGCGGCGGGCGGAGTTCAAGGCGCGGCGCGATTTCTTCATTCCCGCCTTGCAGTCCATGGGGCTGTCGGTTCCTGTCATGCCCGATGGCGCGTTCTATGCCTGGGCGGATTGTTCCGAGGCTGCGGGGCGTCTTGGGGTGAGTGGCAGTTGGGATTTTGCGTTTGAGGTGATGAAGCGGGCGCATGTGGCTGTGACGCCTGGGCGGGACTTCGGGACCGCGGAGACTGAGCGGTTTGTGCGATTCTCTACTGCGAATTCGATGGCGCAGTTGGAGGAGTCTGTTGCTCGGTTGCGTCGTTTGCTCGGGTGACTTTAACGGTGGTTGCTTCTGCTTGTTTGCTGAAGGCGGAGGCCGGGTCTCGGCCCGGCTTGCTGTGGGGATTGGTTCTCCATAACAGCTCCATGCCTGAAGTGAGGGCGGAGGCCGGGATGTGCGCCCGGCGGCGCACCTACCTTCTTTTGCGTCGCCAAAAGAAGGTAGGCCAAGAAAAGGCGACCCCGCTGCCCGTGTCCCCCTCGTACTGCGTACGAGGGGGCAGCCTGCGATGCTCGGGCCTGGGGTGTGCCGCAGAACTCGCTGCGTTCTTCGAACTCCGCTCAAACAGCTGCGGCAAGCCAGACAACGATGCGCGTGTCCTTCGGCACGCGCTCACCCCAGGCCCTGCGCTTCTCGGCACGGTCAGAAGGGGGTGGGAGCGGGCTCCATACGGGCCATTGCTTCGCTCGGCCCGGTGTGCCGTCGCTGCGCTTGGCCTGGGCAGGGCGGCTACGCCGCCCGTCGGCAGCGCGCAGCGCGTAACCGACACCCGGCGTAGCTGCGAAGCAGCAGCCGGGTGGACCCCGCTCCCCACCCCTTCTGGCTGCGCCGAGAAGCGCAGGAGCTGGGGTGGGTGCGTGTGCCGCAGGACACACGCACTTCGTGATCTGACTTGCCGCAGCTGTTTGAGCGGAGTTCGAAGAACGCAGCGAGTTCTGCGGCACCACCCCAGGTCCGAGCATCGCAGGTTGCCCCCGTTCGCCCGACAGGGCGAATGGGGGACGCAGACTGGGGGTCGCCTTTTCTTTGCCTACTTTCTTTTGGCGACGCAAAAGAAAGTAGGTGCGCCGCCGGGCGCACATCCCGGCTCCCGCCCTCCGCCGAGGCACGGAGCAACCATGCACACCAGCACCAGCAAACCAGAAAAGAGGCAAGCCCATGGCCTTTGAATTCCCAATCCGAATTTACTGGGAAGACACCGACGCGGGCGGAATAGTCTTCTACGCCAACTACCTCAAGTTCTTCGAACGCGCCCGCACCGAATGGCTCCGCTCCCTCGGCATCGGCCAACAAGCGCTCAGGGAACAAACCGGCGGCATGTTTGTCGTAACCCACAGCCAGGTACGTTACTTGCGCCCCGCCAGGCTCGACGATGAACTCATTGTTACCGCCCAGCTGCAAGAGGCCGGCCGCGCATCGTTGACAATACTGCAGCAAGCGCTCCTGAAACCAGAGCACGACATGATTGAAAATCCGCCCGCACTGCTCAGCGAAGGCACCATCCGCATCGGCTGGGTGGACGCCGCCACCCTGCGGCCCGCGAGAATACCGAGCACCCTTCTGGAACAACTCTCAACAACACCATGAATTCCCAAAACATGTCCATCCTCAGCCTGGTGCTGCAGGCCAGCTGGGTGGTGCAACTCGTCATGCTGCTGCTGCTGGTCGTCTCCGTCGCCAGTTGGGCCGCCATCTTCCGCAAGCTGTTCGCGCTCAAGCGCATCAAGTCGCTCAACGACGATTTCGAGCGCGACTTCTGGTCCGGCACCAGCCTGAACGACCTGTTCGCCAGCGCCGCCCAGAACGCCAAGAACGCCGGCCCCATGGAACGCATCTTCGCCAGCGGCATGCGCGAGTACCAGAAACTGCGCGAGCGCCGCATCACCGATGCCGGCACCCTGATGGACGGCGCACGCCGCGCCATGCGCGCCAGCTTCCAGCGCGAGATGGACGTGGTCGAATCGAGCCTGTCGTTCCTCGCCACCGTGGGCTCGGTGTCGCCCTACGTGGGCCTGTTCGGCACGGTGTGGGGCATCATGCACGCCTTCACCGGCTTTGCCGGCATGGAGCAGGTGACCCTGGCCACCGTGGCCCCCGGCATCGCCGAGGCGCTGGTGGCCACCGCCATCGGCCTGTTCGCCGCCATCCCGGCCGTCATCGCCTACAACCGCTTCGCCCGCGACATCGACCGCGTGGCCACACACCAGGAGACCTTCATCGAAGAGTTTTCCAACATCCTGCAGCGCAACCTTGGCGCGCAGCAACCCGTCTCGGCATCGGGGCACTGACACCATGCCCGCCATGGCATCCCGCGGCCGAGGCCGCCGCACCATCAACGAGATCAACATGGTCCCGTTCATCGACGTGATGCTGGTGCTGCTCATCATCTTCATGGTGACGGCCCCTATGCTCACCCCCGGCATGGTCGACGTGCCCAGCGTGGGCAAAGGCAAGAACCTGCCCAAGGTGGTGGCGCAGGTCATCGTCAACAAGGACGGCTCGCTGCAGCTCAAGACCCCCGAGGCCACCCGCAGCATGAGCCAGCGCGAGATCGGCGAAGCCGCGCTGCGCTGGCAGAAAGACCAGACCAAGGAGACGGCTGTCATCATTACGGCCGACAAGGGCGTTGTATACGACAACGTGGTCAAGGCCATGTCCGAACTGCAGAAAGCCGGTGTGCAGCGCGTAGGTCTCTCCGTCAAACAGGGCGGCTGAAGCCGAAGTGCCCCGCCTTCCCTGATTGACTGAACCGAAGACGACGTACACGCTCTACTCCCTCCATGCACGCCCAAGACGACCGCGACCAGTTTGCGCCCCCCGCACCCCCTGCCCGCCTGCGAGCCATCTCGCTGGCGGTGCTGGTGCACCTGGCGCTGATCGGCGCACTCACCTGGGGCGTCAACTGGAAGGCCAGCTCCGACCAGCCCGCCGTGCAGGCCGAACTGTGGGCCGCCGTGCCCCAACAGGCCGCGCCGCCCGAGGTGACGCCGCCGACACCCCCGACCCCGCCAACGCCCCCCGTGCCACAGCCGCCCGAGCCCCGGCCCGCGCCGGTGCCCCCTCCTCCCCCACCACCGCCGCCGCGCGCCGTGGAGCCGGACACGCGCGAGGCCGACATCGCCATCGAGCGCGAAAAGAAGCGCCTGGAGCAGGAGAAGAAAGCCCGCGCCGAAAAGCTCGAACGTGACAAGCGCGAGCGTGAGCGCAAGGAAGACGAGCGCGAAGAGCGCCTCGAAAAGGAAAAGAAGGAGAAGCTCGCCGAGCAGAAAAAGGCCGAACAGGAACGGCAAAAGAAGCTGCTCGCCGATGAAAAGCGCAAGGCCGAAGACGCCAAGGACGCGAAGGAAGCCAAGGACGCCGCCGCCAAGAAACAACAGCGCGCCGAAGCCGAGGCCAAGCAGCTCGCCGCCCAGCGCGAGGCCAACCTGCGCCGCATGCAGGGGCTGGCGGGCTCCGAAGGCAACGAAAAATCCACGGGCACCGCGCAGCGCGATGCTGGCCCCTCGGGCGGCTACGGCGGCCGCGTGGCTGCCAAGGTCAAGCCCAACATCGTCTACCCCGACGCGATCTCGGGCAACCCGCGCGCCGAGGTCGAAGTGCGCCTGGCGCCCGACGGCACCATCGTCGGCAAGCGCCTGGTGCAGTCCAGCGGCAACAAGGCCTGGGACGACGCCGTGCTGCGCGCCCTGGACAAGACCGAAACCCTGCCGCGCGACGTGGACGGGCGCGTGCCGCCCTCGCTGACCATCGGGTTCAGACCGCAGGACTGACAGCAGACCTTGTTTCCAAGGCCCATCCAACGGAATAGCGCCGGGGCGCAGCAGTGTTTTGATGCACCATCACGGCCACTGTTCATGGAGTAAGCAGCCATGCGAATCACGGTGACAATCGATGACGCCCTGTACGAAGATGCGTTGCAATTCGCGCCACCAGGGATAACGCAGGCCGAACTGATTCGCGAAGCCTTGAAGACCTTTGTGCGCATTGAATCGGCCAAAAGACTGGCCGCGCTCGGTGGCTCCACACCCGATTTGCAAGAGCCGCCCAGGCGCAAGCCCTGACGCCCAACAAAAAACCCGGTGACCACCAAGGCAGCCACCGGGTTCTTGCATCGCTTCTCAGCGGGGCCGCCCTCCCGTGGGCCCGCCCCTCGCTCTCTCTTGTATTGGGATTTACCGGTCGCGCCGCTCCATGCGGCGGTTCAGGTTCAGGGCGCCCAAGGTACAGGCCACGCCCGACAGCAGGTACACCGTCACGGCCAGCAGGCCGAACTGGGCCGACAGGCCCAGGGCCACCAGGGGCGCAAACGCGGCGCCGATGATCCAGGCCAGGTCGGCCGACAGGGCCGCGCCCGTGTAGCGGTACTTGGGCGAGAAGTTGGCCGTCACCGTGCCCGATGCCTGGCCGTACGACAGGCCCAGCAGCACAAAGCCCAGCAGCAGAAACATGGTGCTGCCCACTTCGCCGCTGTTCAGCAGCACCGGCGCCATGAAGCTGAACACCCCGATCAGCACCGCCATGCCGCCCAGCAGCTTGCGCCGGCCCAGGTGGTCCGACAGCCAGCCCGAAACCATGATGGCCCCGGCCGCCAGGAAGGCACCGACGATCTGCACGCCCAGGATCTGGGTGACCGGCTGGTCCGTGTACAGCGTGATCCACGACAGCGGGAACACGGTGACCAGATGGAACAGCGCAAAGCTGGCCAGCGCCGCAAAGGCACCCAGCAGCACGTTGCCGCCCTCGTCGCGCATCACCTCGTGCACGGGCACGGGCTGCAGCTCACGGTCCTGCAGCAGCTCGGTGTACGACTGGCCCACCACCAGGCGCAGGCGGGCAAACAGGGCCACCACGTTCACGGCAAAGGCCACGAAGAACGGGTAGCGCCAGCCCCAGGCCAGAAACTCCTGCACCGTGAGGTTGGCATACAGATAGGCGAACAGGCCGGCCGCGAGCACAAAGCCCACGGGCGCGCCCAGCTGGCCGATCATGGCGTACCAGCCGCGGCGGTGCTTGGGCACCGACATCGCCAGCAGCGACGGCAGGCCGTCCCACGAGCCGCCCAGCGCCAGGCCCTGGCCGATGCGCAAAATCAGCAGCGCCACGATGGCCGTGGTGCCCAGGTCCTTGTAGCCCGGCAAAAAGGCCATGCCCACCGTGCACACTCCCAAGAGGAAGAGCGCAATGGTCAGCTTGGTGCCCCGGCCCCAGCGCCGCTGGATGGCCATGGAGATGGCCGTACCGATGGGCCGCACGACGAAGGCCACGGCCAGCAGCGCAAAGGAGGCCAGCGTGCCATCCAGGCGCGACATGAAGGGGAACAGGAACGTCGGGAACACCAGCACGCAGGCGATCCCGAAAACGAAGAAGTCGAAATACTCGGACGAGCGTCCGATGATCACGCCCACCGCGATTTCGCTGGGGGTGACGTCTTCATGGGTGTCCGCGCGGGAAAGAGAGTCTTGGCCTTCTTCAAAGCCATTCGCTGGGTAGATAGCAGAGGCGGGACTGCTCATGAACGGGATTCCTTGTTGTGTAACTGATACACCCACGTTTTACACCCAAGGCCCCCTGGCGGCAAGTGAGCTTTCACTGACGCTCTTGCAGGACAAATGCCATAGTGTGCTCACGACGGGGTCAAGGCATGGCGCCGGTGGCACCGGAATGGGGCAAAAACTTGACCTTGGACAAAATGTCCAATGGACAAATTTGGCTGCTCTATTACATTGAGCGGCAAATTGTCATTCGCGTTTACCCCTAAACGCCTTTGTTGGGCCCATCACATGTTCAAACTTCCCCAACTTCGCGGGCCGGCATGGCTTGCGTTGGCGGCCACAGCCACCAGCCTCGCCGGCTGCAGCAAGGCCGTCGTCCTCAACCCCGCAGGCGACGTCGCGTCGCAGCAAGGCCACATGGTCGTGCAGGCCACCTTGCTGATGCTGATCATCATCGTCCCGGTGATCGCCCTCACGCTGTGGTTCGCCTGGAAGTACCGCCAGTCCAACACCGCCAACACCGAAGAAGACTACGACCCCGACTGGCACCACTCCACCACGCTGGAGCTGGTGATCTGGACCGTGCCGCTGTTGATCATCATCGCCCTGGGCGCGCTGACCTGGATCGGCACCCACAAGCTCGACCCCTACCGCCCGCTGGACCGCATCTCGGCCACCAAGCCGCTCGAAGCGCAGGCCACCCCCCTGGTGGTGCAGGTGGTCGCCATGGACTGGAAATGGCTGTTCTTCTACCCCGAGCAGGGCATTGCCACCGTCAATGAGCTGGCCGCCCCGGTGGACCGCCCCATTTTGTTCAAGCTCACCGCCACCTCCACGATGAACTCGTTCTACGTGGCAGACCTCGCCGGCATGATCTACGCCATGCCCGGCATGCAGACCGAGCTGAACGCCGTGATCAACAAGCCCGGCGTGTACCCCGGCATCGCCTCGCACTACAGCGGCGCGGGCTTCTCGGGCATGACCTTCAAGTTCCACGGCCTGAGCCAGGGCGACTTCGAGCAGTGGGTGGCCAAGGCCAAGACCGAAGGCAAGGCACTGGACAAGACCACCTACCTGAACCTCGTCAAGCCCAGCGAGCGCGACCCCGTGCAGCGCTTTGCCAGCGTGGAAGACGGCCTGTACGACAAGGTGCTCAACCGCTGCGTCGAAGAAGGCAAGATGTGCATGCACCACATGATGACCATCGACGAGCGCGGTGGCGAGGCCTACATGAAGGCCATGGGCCTGAACCTGCCCCAGGACGTGTGCACCATCGACAACGCCGGCCAGATCGTGGCCGCCCTCGAAGCGCGCCACGCCACGGTCCACGACCGCACCCTTTCCCGCCAATGATCCGCGCCTAAGAGACTGACGAACATGTCCACCTCACCCGTTACCGCACCACCGCATTGGGCCCTGGGCCGAATCACCTGGGACTCCATTCCCATGGCGCACGAGCCCATCGTGCTGATCACCTTCATCGGCGTCGTGCTCGGTGGCCTGGCCGTGCTGGCCGGCATCACCAAGTTCCGCCTGTGGGGCACCCTGTGGCGCGACTGGATCTGCAGCATCGACCACAAGAAGATCGGCATCATGTACATGATCCTGGGCGTGGTCATGCTGCTGCGCGGCTTTGCCGACGCGCTGATGATGCGCCTGCAGCAGGCCATGGCCTTTGGCGACAACATGGGCTACCTGCCGCCGCACCACTACGACCAGATCTTCACCGCCCACGGCGTGATCATGATCTTCTTCGTGGCCATGCCGCTGGTCACGGGCCTCATGAACTACCTCGTGCCGCTGCAGATCGGCGCGCGCGACGTGTCCTTCCCGTTCCTCAACAACTTCAGCTTCTGGATGACCACCGCCGGTGCCATCCTGGTGATGGTGTCGCTGTTCCTGGGCGAGTTCTCCACCGCCGGCTGGCTGGCGCTGTCGAACCTGGGGGCGCAGAACCCGGGGGTGGGGCTTGACTACTACATCTGGGCGCTGCAGATCGCCGGGGTGGGCACCACGCTCTCGGGCATCAACCTGATCGTCACCATCATCAAGATGCGCGCACCCGGCATGAACCTCATGCGCATGCCCATCTTCACGTGGACGGCCCTGTGCACCAATGCACTCATCGTCGCATCCTTCCCCGTGCTCACCGCAGCGCTGGTGCTGATGTCGCTGGACCGCTATGCCGGCACCAACTTCTTCACCAACGACCTGGGCGGCAACGCCATGCTGTACGTGAACCTGATCTGGATCTGGGGCCACCCCGAGGTCTACATCCTGATCCTGCCCTGCTTCGGCATCTTCTCCGAAGTGGTGGCCACGTTCTGCAAGAAGCGCCTGTTCGGCTACACCTCCATGGTCTACGCCACGGTCGTTATCACCATCCTGTCGTACCTGGTGTGGCTGCACCACTTCTTCACCATGGGCTCCGGCGCCAGCGTGAACACCTTCTTCGGCATCACCACGATGATCATCTCGATCCCCACGGGCGCGAAGATCTTCAACTGGCTGTTCACCATGTACAAGGGCCGTATCCGCTTCGAGCTGCCCATGATGTGGACCCTGGCCTTCATGGTCACCTTCGCCATCGGCGGCATGACCGGCGTGCTGCTGGCCGTGCCCCCGGCCGACTTCGTGCTGCACAACAGCCTGTTTTTGATCGCCCACTTCCACAACGTGATCATCGGTGGCGTGCTGTTCGGCCTGTTCGCCGGCATCAACTACTGGTACCCCAAGGCCTTCGGCTACAAGCTTGACCGCTTCTGGGGCCTGTGCTCCTTCTGGCTGTGGGTGGTGGGCTTCTACGTGGCCTTCATGCCGCTGTACATCCTGGGCCTGATGGGCGTCACCCGCCGTGCGAACCACTTCGAAGACCAGTCGCTGCAGATCTGGTTCGTCATCGCCGCCATCGGCGCCGGCCTGATCGCCCTGGGCATCGCCTGCCTGCTGATCCAGATCGTGGTGAGCTACCTCAAGCGCGAACAGCTGCGCGACCACACCGGCGACCCATGGGACGCCCGCACGCTGGAGTGGGCCACCTCGTCGCCCCCGCCGGACTACAACTTCGCCTTCACCCCCAAGGTGTACGAGATCGATGCCTGGTGGGACATGAAGAAGCACGCCTATGCGCGCCCCCTCACCGGTTTTGCGCCCATCCACATGCCGGCCAACACGGGTGCGGGCGTGATCATCTCGGCGCTGTCGCTGGTGCTGGGCTTCGCCCTCATCTGGCACATGTGGCTGCTGGCCGGCCTGTCGTTTGCGGGCGTGGTGCTGGTGGCCATCGTCCACACGTTCAACTACAAGCGTGACTTCTACATCCCCGCCGCGCAAGTGACGGAGACCGAGAACCTGCGTACCCAACAACTGCGTGCCAGCCATGTCTGATATCACCTACAACCAAGCCGCCGCCGCCATCACGGCAGGCGGCCCCACCGCCGCCACGCTGGCCCGCCGCGAATACCACCTGGCGCACGAGCCGCACCCCGAGAACGGTACCGCCCTGGGCTTCTGGCTCTACCTGATGAGCGACTGCCTCATCTTCGCTGCGCTGTTCGCCACCTACGGCGTGCTGGGCCGCAGCTACGCCGCCGGCCCCACCGGCGCGCAGCTGTTCGACCTGACGCTGGTGGCCATCAACACCGCCTTCCTGCTGGCGTCGTCGATCACCTTCGGCTTCGCGATGATCAAGAAGCAGCAGAACAACGTGAATGGCACGCTGCTGTGGCTGGCCATCACCGGCGTGTTCGGCCTGTGCTTCCTGGGGCTGGAGCTGTATGAGTTTCACCACCTGATCCACCAGGGCGCGGGCCCGCAGCGAAGCGCCTTTTTGTCGGCCTTCTTCACGCTGGTCGGCACCCACGGCCTGCACGTCACCTTCGGCCTGGTCTGGCTGGTGGTGCTGATGCTGCAGATCAAGAAGCACGGCCTGATCCACGAGAACAAGCGCCGCCTGATGTGCCTGTCGATGTTCTGGCACTTTCTGGACGTCGTCTGGATCGGCGTCTTCACCTTCGTGTACCTGATGGGAGTGCTGTAAATGAGCGCCGCGCAACACACCGCCAACGATGGCCACGGCCATGACGATCACCACGACGACCACCATGGCGACGTGGGCCCGCACAGCACCTTCTCGGGCTACATGGTCGGCTTCGTGCTGTCCATCATCCTCACCGCCATCCCGTTCTGGCTGGTCATGGCCAAGGTCATCGCCGACCGCAACACCGCCATCCTCGTGCTCGGCGGCTTCGCGGTGGTGCAGATCCTGGTACACATGGTCTGCTTCCTGCACATGAACGGCAAGGTCGAGGGCGGCTGGACGCTGCTGTCCACCATCTTCACCGTGGTCTTCGTGGCCATTGCCATCAGCGGCACGCTCTGGGTCATGTTCCACATGAACGCCAACATGATGCCCAACCACCCCACGCCAACACCGCCCACCCAGAGCGAAGCCGGCGCAGCGGCAAGCCACCACACGCCCTGATGGGTGCAGCGCCCCGACGCCCCACGACGATGCGGGGCGGGGCGCACACCAACCCTTGCGAAGCGGCCGCCCACAGCGGCCGCAGCCGTTTTGGGGCCGTGCAATCGACCAAGCAAAGGAATTCCCGATGTCCGCAACCAACGCCCCCCCATCCCCTCGGCGCTGGCGCCGCGCCGTGCTGCTGGTGCTGGGCATCGCCCTCTTCCTGGGCTTTGTGGCGCTGGGCACCTGGCAGGTGCAACGGCGGGTGTGGAAGCTCGACCTCATCGAGCGCGTGGACCAGCGCGTGCACGCCGCCCCCGTGGCCCTGCCCCCGGCCAGCGACTGGCCCGGCATCACGGCCGACACGCATGAATACCTGCCCGTGGCCGTCAACGGCCACTGGCTGCCAGGCAAGACCGTGCTCACCCAGGCCGTCACGGCCCTGGGCTCGGGCTTCTGGGTCATCAGCGCGCTGCAGCAGGCCGACGGCACCCAGGTGCTGGTGAACCGCGGCTTCATCCCGCAGGACCAGCGCGCAGAGTGGGCCGGCAAGGCAGTCGATGCCGCCCCCGCCACCGTGCAGGGCCTCATCCGCATGACCGAGCCCAAGGGCGGCTTCTTGCGCAGCAACGACCCGGCCGAGCAGCGCTGGTTCTCGCGCGATGTGGCGGCCATCGCCCAGGCACTGCAACTGCCCCGCCCCGCCCCCTTCTTCATCGACGCCGGCCTGCCCCAGCGCGGCGTGGCCAACCCGAGCGCCGAGGCGGTGGAAGTGGCCGGCACCGCCGCCACCACGGCGGGCACCACCTGGCCGCGCGCGGGGCTCACCACCATCCGCTTTGCCAACAGCCATGCGGTGTATGCCCTCACCTGGTACGGCCTGGCGCTGATGGTGCTGGGCGCGGGCTGGTTCGTGGTGCGCTACGAGCGGCGCCGGTAGACTCCCACCATGCCCCTTCTACGCATCGCCAAGAGCGCCGAGTTCTTGCGCAACCCGCGCGCTGCCGATGCCGCCGCCGGCATCAAGAACCTGCAGCAGCTCATCCAGCTGCGCTGGATGGCCGTCATTGGCCAGGTCTTCACCATCGAGGTGGCGCACCACAGCCTGCGCCTGACCATCCCCCTGCACCAGATGCTGATGGTGGTGGGCTGCCTGGCCGTGTTCAACGTGGTCAGCCTGCTGCGCCTGCGCACGGGCGTGCAGGTGCGCAATGTGGAGCTGTTTTTGGCCCTGCTGGTGGACGTGGCCGTGCTCACCACCCAGCTGTATTTGAGCGGCGGCACCAGCAACCCCTTTGTCTTTTTGTACCTGCTGCAGATCGCGCTGGGCGCCATACTGCTGCGCGGGGCCTACATCTGGAGCATGGTGGTCATCACCACCGTGTGCTTTTGCGTGCTGGCCACCCACCACCTGCCGCTGGAGCTGCCGCAAGACCTGCACCAGGGCCTGTCGAGCCTGTACGTCATTGGCCTGCTGGTGTGCTTTGTGCTCAACGCGATTTTGGTGGTGGTGTTTATCACCCGCATCAGCCTGAACCTGCGCGAGCGCGACGCCCGCCTGGCCGCCGCGCGCCGCCGCCGGGTGGAAGAAGAGCACATCGTGCGCATGGGCCTGCTCGCATCGGGCGCCGCGCACGAACTGGGCACCCCGCTGTCCACCCTGGCCGTGATTCTGGGCGACTGGCAGCACGACCAGGAGCTGATGGGCGACGAAGTGCTGCGCGAGGACATCGAAGAAATGCGCACGCAGGTGCAGCGCTGCAAGAGCATTGTCAGCGGCATTTTGCTGTCGGCCGGTGAGGCGCGCGGTGAAGAGTCGGCCCAGACCACCGTGAGAACGTTTGTCGACGCCCTGGCCGACGAATGGCGCACCACGCGGTCGATACCCGCGTTTTCGTACCGCAACGACTTTGGCGACGACACGCCCATGGTGTCGGACACCACGTTGAAGCAGATGGTTTTCAATGTGCTGGACAATGCACGCGACGCCTCGCCCCAGTGGGTGGAACTGCTCATCACCCGCGACGACAAGGCCGAGGTGCCCGCCCTGTGCATCACCGTCAACGATGCAGGCCCCGGCTTTGCGCCCGGCATGCTGGACCACCTGGGCGAGCCGTATCAGTCAACCAAGCAGCGCCCCGGCAGCGGCCTGGGCCTGTACCTGGTGGTGAACGTGGCGCGCACCCTGGGCGGCAGCGTCACGGCCCGCAACCGCGCCCCCGAGGGCGGGGCCGAAGTGAGCATCCGCCTGCCCCTGGCAGCCGTGGCCATGCCGCGCGGCCACCGGCCGGTGTGATGGCCACGGATTTGCGTGCGCTGGATGGATTGGCTGGATTGGCTGGACAACCAGACCAACAAGCAGCTTTTGTAGCCAGTCAAAGTTGAATTCGTACTAGTACAAAACCCGAGCCCGACCGCCATGGACGAAATCACCACCGCCAGCAGCAGCAGCAGCCCCGCAGCAGACCCATCCTCCAAGGATGCAAAGGAAAAGCCCCAACTGCTCATCGTCGAAGACGACGAGGCCTTTGCCCGCACCCTGGCCCGCTCGTTCGAACGCCGCGGCTACCGCGTGCTGCAGGCCGCCAGCCTGCCCGAGGTGGAAGCATTGCTCACCCAGCACACCCCCGGCTACGCCGTAGTGGACTTGAAGCTCAAGGGCGACGCATCCGGTTTAGCCTGCGTGCAAAGGCTGCACGCCGCCAGCGAAGCCATGCTCATCGTCGTGCTCACGGGTTTCGCCAGCATCGCCACCGCGGTGGAGGCCGTGAAGCTGGGCGCCTGCCACTACCTGGCCAAGCCATCGAACACCGACGACATCGAGGCCGCGTTTGGCTTGAAGGCTGGGGACACCGGGGTGGATGTGACCAACCGATCCAGCTCGCTCAAGACGCTGGAGTGGGAGCGGATTCACGAGGTGCTGGCGGAGACGGGGTTCAATATTTCGGAGACTGCGCGGCGGTTGGGGATGCACCGCCGCACCTTAGCCCGCAAGCTCGAAAAGCAGCAGGTGAGCTGAAGGCGCTCCCCGCCTTGATCAGGCGGCCTTGGGCCAGGTCGACAGCGCCTGGTCCACCACCCCATTCAGCACCTCGCGGCTGAACCCCGCCTTGGCCTGCACCCCCATGCCGTGCAGCACCGTGCACAGGTAGGTGGCCAGCGCCGCGCAGTTGGCCGAGGGCGGCAGGTCGCCCTCCTGCTGGGCGCGCTCGAAGCGCTCGCGCAGCAACGCCTCACCGTTGGCCCGCGCATCGATCAGCGCGCGCCTCACGGGCTCGGCATCGTCCGAGCCGGCCAGCACGCCGTTGATGCCCAGGCAACCCGTGTGGTCTGGGTAACGCGTGTTGAGCTCCACGGCATTGCGCAGGATGTACTCCGCCACCCCGCGCGAGGTCGGCTGCGTGAGCCCCACGGGGATGAAATCCATGTAGTGCTCGTAGTACCGCTCCAGCGCCCGCAGGAACAGCGCCTCCTTGTTGCCGAAGGCCGAGTACAGCGCGGGCCGCTCCACGCCTGTGGCCTGAACCAGGTCGGTGTACGAGGCACCCTCGTACCCCTTGCGCCAGAACACGCACAGCGCAGCATCCAGCGCCACGTTCACGTCGAACTCTCGCTGCCGCCCCATCAGACCACTGCCTCGGCTTTTTTCATAACGGTCGATATTAAACCGCTTGACCCTTCCTGTCGAATTTCATAACATTCGTTATCATAACGACTGTTATGTTTCGACCTGAGCCATCGTGGCGAGGGCGATCAACTCACCCACACAGGAGTTTTTCATGCAGAAATCATTGGCAGGCAAGGTGGCACTCGTCACGGGCGGCTCGCGCGGGCTGGGCGCGGCCACCGCGCTGGCGCTGGCAGACAAGGGGGCCGACGTGGCCATCAGCTATGTGGCATCGGCCGACAAGGCGCAGGCCATCGTCGAACAGCTCAAGGCCAAGGGCGTGCGCGCCCTGGCCGTGCAGAGCGACCAGGCCGACCCAACGGCCGCCAAGCCGCTGCTCGACGCCGTGCTGGCCCACTTCGGTCAGCTCGACATCCTGGTCAACAACGCCGCCATTGCCGTGCAAGGCAAGGCGGTGGGCGACCCTGGCCTCGATACCGAAGGCCTGGACCTGCAGTGGCGCATCAACGTGCTCGGCGCCGTGGCCACCACGCGCGCCGCCGCGCCCCGGCTGGTAAACGGCGGGCGCATCGTCTTCATCGGCTCTGGCCTGGGCAGCCGCGTGGCCTTTGCGGGCGTGGCGGACTATGCCGGCACCAAGGCCGCCATCGTCGGGTACGCCAAGGGCGTGGGCCGCGACCTGGGCCCGCGCAATATCACCGTGAACGTGGTGCAGCCCGGCATCATGCCCACCGACATGGCCGCTGGCGCAGCCGGCAACCTGCCCGACAGCATCATGGACCTGCACGCCATACGCCGCATCGCCACCGTGGAAGAAGTGGCCGCTGCCGTGTGCTTTCTGGCCGGACCAGAGGCTGGCTACGTCACGGGCGGCGTGCTCGACGTGAGCGGCGGCTTCCAGATCTGACGCAGGGGCACGCACGCATGGCCACGGTCATCGGCATCATCGGCGCAGGCGAAGTCGGCAGCCACATCGCGCGCGCCGCCATCGCCAATGGCTACGAGGTAGTGATCGCCAACTCCCGCAACCCCGAGACCCTAGCGGAGCTAGTTGCCACACTCGGCCCCCAGGCCCGCGCCGCCACCGCGGCCGGCGCTGCGGCGGCTGGGGACTTCGTGGTCATCGCCGTGCCCCTCAAGCTGGTCAACAACATGCCCGTGCAGGAGCTGGCGGGCAAGATCGTGATCGACACCAACAACTACATGGCCTGGCGCGACGGCCTGTACGTGGCGGTCGAATCGGGCGAGGCCACGGAGCACGAGCTGCGGCAACGGCAGTTGCCCACCTCCAAGGTGGTCAAGGCCTTCACCCACATCCAGGCGCCGCGCATCCTCACCGCCGGGCAACCAACCGGCACGCCCGGCCGGCTGGCACTGGCGGCATCGAGCGACTACCCCGAGGCTGTGGAGCTGGTGGCGCGGCTGTACGACCAGTGTGGTTTTGACACTGTGGACCACAGCCCGCTGAGCGAGTCGTGGCGCAGTCGGCCTGGGCAGCCGGCTTGGAAGGCGTTTTGGAGGCAGACGCGGGAGGAGTTGGCGGGGAATTTAGCGAGGGGGCGGCGGGTCCGCTCGAAGTGAAGCTGCTCGACGTCTGTCACTACCTGGCCAAGCCGTCGAACACCGACGACATCGAGGCCGGCTTTGGCCGCTCCAGCTCGCTCAAGACGCTGGAGTGGGAGCGCATTTACGAGTTGCTGGCGGAGACCGGGTTCAACATCTCGGAGACGGCGCGGAGGCTGGGGATGCGCCGGAGGAAGTTGGCAAGGAAGTTGAAGAAGCAGCAGGTGAATGAGGGGATTTACCTCGAAATGACCGCTCAATAACCTAGTCAATTAGAACGACAAGCAACCCGCACCGCACGGTGATAAAGCTAGCGACCACCGCTGTCAAGTTTGCGTCCAACTAAAAAAGCTGCAATTGACCCAACTGCAGAAGCCGCCAGCGTAACTATTGGAGCCATAGGCAAAATCGTTGCCACTGCTAAACCGGTTGTCGCAGCCCCTCCTAGGAGAGTGGCAATGTTTGTAAAGTGCGAAGCATTTCGTGACGTCAAGAGAGGCGCCTGGGTAGTCTTTTTAACCGAAGAGAGAGAGGGCTCTGATCCCCGGTCAAGAGAGGGTTTCACATGATGATGCCTACCCTTAGATCGTTGCTTCTTTGGCTTCATGGTTGTACTCCTACTCCAAGCTGTTGAACGCTGCAACTAGCGACAACAATAAATATGACCAGCACAAGCGAAACCAGTGTGAGCGACTTTGGTGGAGCCCAAGAAGTGGAATGTCCGCGCTCAGTCATGGCTGCAATCAGCAGCAATACGCAAATGACTGCTGAGCCGTAGCACCAATAAGGGAGCGTCCCACTATTTGCTATGCCGATGCCCTTCGTACCGGCTTGAAACGCTAGCACCGCACCGCCGTACAGCCAGCCCATGGGGTCAAACGCTTGCTTCCACTGGTAAACATACCCGTCTTTGCTGGACATGGCAACGTACCGCAGGCCACCCCATATGACAAAAAGAACTGCAGCACCAAACAATGGCACTAGAGCCTCTAAAGCCAGCCAGCGATAAAACGGATCCACGTTTTCTCCCAATCTTAATTTTGTAAAAGTAGTGTATCCGGTTGCAAGCTAAGTCCCCCTTAGGCCGCGCCGCTGTCAAGGCCCCTCCTTTGGACCATACAGCGCTAGCCGCCACCCCAGCTAGCTAGGCGATTGCACGGAGTGGCGCCGATGCCTTGCCCGAGTCCACTACACAACCGCACGCGGGGATTCTTGCGGCGATTTACAAGGACAAAGGTCAGCCCAAATTGGACTGTCTCCGTAGACTGGCTCGAATGAGACACACCCTACCGCGCCGGCACCCCACCCCGCCACTGCCCCCAATTCCGCACAATGTGGTCCACCACCCGCGTGCCCACCAGGGCCACGTTCTCCACCGTCTCTGCAAAGCCCCCGGCCGTTTCGCCCGGCGCCGGGTCCAGATGCTGCAGCGTGGTTTCCTTGGGGTTGCCCTGGTCAAAATTGACCGCCCCGCGCAGGCTCATTAGGCGGTCGGTGCCGTGGGTGCGCTTGACCACCAGGGCAATGGCGGCGGCCTCCATTTCGGTGATCACATAGTCATCCGCCCCGTAGAGCTTGGCGATGTACTGCGCCTGCTTGGACATGCCGGGGCCGTGGAAGAACGTGTCGCCGGTCATGTGGGTGCCGGTGATGACGCTGGGGCCGCGGCGGGCGGCCTCGTCGGGGTAGCGCTGGCGGTAGACGCGGGCGCCTTCTGAGTCCTTGAGCGGCGCGTCGACACTGAGGTTCATGGCCCAGTCGACCAGCAGGGGGTTCAGCTGAAAGCGGCGGTATTCCTCATAGCCCTTGCGCGGCATGAAGGTGGGCTCGCCGGCCTTGTTTTCCTCAGGCGCCCAGCGGTGGCCCAGGTCGTAGTCGACCAGCCAGGTGCCCCAGCTCACGTCGCCAATGGTGCCCCGCTGCGGCGGCGTGCCGGCCACGCCGGAGATCACGTAGTACGCCTGCGCAAAGTCGAACTTCGGGTTGAGCAGAATGGCCTGCATGGACGACGACGAATTGACCTTGCCCATGCCCAGCACGGCGCCGCACACGCCGTCGGCATTGCAGTACACGGGGCCCAGGGCGCCGGGTACGGTGATGGGAGTGGCCTCTTTCCAATACCGCTCGTACCAGTGCTGGAACTCACCCGCGCGGTCGCCGGTGTTTTTGCCGATCTCGAACATGGCGGCGACGAAGACCTTGACGCGGATGGGTGCGGTGCTGGTGGCCGAGGGCGATGTCGCGCAGCCGGAAATGGACAGCGCAGCAAGGGCCAGCAGGAGCCAGCGCGCGGGGTGGAAAGAGGGGAAGAGCATCGAAGGCACCTTAGCTAGGAAAAAGACATGCTGCGCGTTGGCACAAGCCATGGGACACGCAAGAACTCTGCCATTTTGGGCCTGAATTCGGTGATGGCTCAGCAAGGCAGGAGCGCGCGATCATGGAGGCAATCACTTTACCGTCTTGGTCCGCAATCTTCCAAGAGCGGCGGCGCCCTGGAACGACGGCAAGCGAACAGCTACCCCATCTCGATCCAAGAAAGCCAGCATGCGGCTAGACTCCAAGTGCTGCCGGGAACCCGACGGCAACCACGGTTCTCCCGACATGCACCCCTACAGCGATCAATTTTTGCAGAAGCCCAAATCGGCTGAAGAATTCATCCGCTGCATCATCTGGAAGGGATGGGACCAGTGGGCTGCATTTGATGCCGGCTCCAAGCTGCTCCTTTCGGCCAAGCCGCAGTTGGTGCGTGAATCGATCAGCGCTCTGCAAGAGCGCTCTGACCTCACC
The DNA here is from genome assembly GCF_964253305.1 of Acidovorax sp. LjRoot66. Classification (NCBI taxonomy): domain Bacteria; kingdom Pseudomonadati; phylum Pseudomonadota; class Betaproteobacteria; order Burkholderiales; family Comamonadaceae; genus Acidovorax; species Acidovorax sp. LjRoot66. The sequence goes on along the minus strand of NZ_CAXUQU020000001.1, from coordinate 2,256,260 downwards.
CGGTATACCCACGCCCTGACCCGCATCGTCGACCTGTCGGACGACGATGAAGCCCTGCGCGCATCATGGAAGCACAACCTGACCCAGCTTCGTGCGTTGCTTTTCACATCGGCCATTGGAACCAGCCGCCAGCGTGCCAAGCTGCTGGAAATCGCGCAGAACAAGCAAGTGGTCAACGCAATGCGGTACGCACTGGGGCAAGAGCGGGAACCAGAGCTAAGGCGCATCGAGCCCACCTGGATTGCGGTCCTTTATGCGGAGGGCTTTTCGCTGTCCAAACATGAAGCAGACCGATTCAATGCGCACCTCCCCCCAGAGCTTCAAGCGCTACTGTTGGGTTACTACCAAGAGGAAGTGGCGTAAGGAGCCTGTTGCAGAAGGAGCATCGACTGCATTCGCCGCCAAAGCGGCACGGTGAGGGCAAGCCCTAATGCACATGAATTAATTCAAGTGCATTATTCACCCCATGACGCCTGCCCTTGCATTGCCTGCCGATGATCCTTCGCCGCCAGCCCCCTCCCCCACCGACCCGCAGGCCACCCGCACCCGCCTGATCGAAGAAGCCATGCACCTCATGGCGCGCGAGGGGATGAACGCCGTGTCGCTGCGGCGCATCGTGATCGCGGCGGGGGCGCAGAACCCTTCGGCACTGCACTACCACTTTGGCGGGCGCGATGAGCTGATCGAAGCGATCACCCACTTTCTGCAGCAATGGCTGGAGCCGCGGGCCTGTGCGCGGCTGCAGGCACTGGCGGACCAGCCGGGCTACACCGTGCGCGATGTGGTGGAGGCGGCCTTTGGCCCCGTGATCGCCATGCTGGGCGAGCCCGCGCTGGGGCGCGATGCGGTCAACTTCATCGGCCGGCTGGGGTGGGACTATGGCGAGAAGGGGCAGGAAATATCGGCCGCCCTGCACCGCCGCACGCTGGAGCTGACCCTGGCGCGGCTGCAGGCGCTGATGCCCGCTGTGGGGCGCGAGACGATCCAGTTTCGGCTGCTGCTGACCATGAACGCCGTGTACTACGGCATCTCGTACCGCAGCTACATGCGGCGCTCGCCGTTTGGCGCCATGGAGCTGTCGATGCCCGGCAATGAAGCGCGCGAGCAAGAAGAGTTTTTGACTTATCTGGTGGCTGGGTTGAGCGGCTAATAAAGCCTCCCTGGCGTCGTTGTTCTGTCTTGCCGTACTGAACGTACTGTCTGCGACAGAAGCGCCTAGCCAGAGAGGCTTTCTTAACCGCTTAACTCCCTGCTGATGTTGACACGCGTGTGCGTTGCTTGGGCAACGCACCTGCAGCGCCAGCTTGCGCCCATTTTTTACCCACCACTTCCCCCACCATCAAGGAGACAAGCATGCAAAAGAACAAAAGAGATATCTGCAACAACCACACCGGCGCGCCCCTGCGCCGCACGCTGCTGGGCCTGAGCCTGGCCGCTGCGCTGACGGCCTGCGGCGGTGGTGGGCAGGCACTGGTGGATGGCGGCGCCACCTCCGGCGAGTTCACCATCAGCACGCACGAGCTGGCCAGCCGCGCCAAGGCGGCGCGCACGCCGGGCACGGCAGGCGTCACGGTGGCACCAGGCAGCAAGCTGGCCACGCAGTTCGGCGCGGCGGGGCCGGATCTGAACCGGGTGCGCTACACGCGCTATGGGTTGGCGGCCAACGCGGCCAAGCCGGTGGATGCGGTGCTGGTGGCCATGCCGGGCACGCTGGCGGCGTCGCACAGCTACCTCATCCTGGCCGAGAACCTGGTGCGCCGCATGTGGGCCGACCACCAGGCGGTGGTGGAGGTGTGGGGGGTTGACCGCCGCTCTGTGGCGCTGCAGGACATGGAGGGCCTGCAGATCGCAGAGCGCGAGCGCGATGCGGCCCTGGGCCTGAATTTTCTGTACGGCGGCGAGCTGGGCCTGCCCCTGCCGGCCAAGCTGGCGCGGCGCGCGGTGTTTCATGAAAGCCGTGAGATCCCGTTTTTGGCGGACTGGACGCCGCAGGTGCATTCGCTGGACCTGGACGCGGTGGTGACTGCAGCGCACACGGTGGCGCGCAATGGCAACGTGTTTCTGGGCGGGCATTCGGCGGGCACGGGCTTTGTGGCGCGCTATGCGGCCACGGACTTCAACCTCACGGGCACGGGGCCGGCGCAGCCGGGTTACGCAAAACTCAAGGGGCTGGTGCTGTTTGAGGGCCCCGGCGGTGCGCTGGCAACGAGCGCGCCCACGGCGGCGCAGCTCGATGCGGTGGTGCGCGCGGCCGATGGCGGGCTGTATGCGGCGGTGGCCTCGGGGGCGGAGCCGGGCTTTGTGTCGCGCCCGGGCCTCACGCCGCGCGTGAGCGCATCGACCGAGATCGCAGGCATGCAGATGGCCTTCGAGGGCACCATCAACGGCACGCAGGCGCTGCTGCAGGCGGACCAGGGGGGCGTGGCGGGCAACAACGTGTACAGCCGCGTGGCGGACTTCACCAAGCGCGATTTCCCGGTCACGGCGGGCGCGGCGATTGGCACCTTCATGGACGATGACAACCTGCAGCGCACGGTGTTCTATTCGGTGTCGATGGGCGCCCTGGGCCCGGCGCGGGCCGACGGCCTGCGCACCTGGCTGGACAACACCGACACGCTGCCTGCAACGGCGTACCGTGACTTTGGGCCGCAGCCAGCCACGCTGGTGGCCAACCCGCCCGCCTGGGGCAAGGAGGTGGAGCCCACCAACCTCAAGCGCATGGCGCGCGCGCTGTTTGTGGGCAACACCACCTACAGCGATTGGTACTACCCCAGCTCGGGCCTGCTGCTCGCCAATGCCGAGGGCAGCGGCGGCGCCAACCTGGGGCTGGATACCAGCGCCCTGTCGCTGCCCGCCAGCCAGGGCGGGCGCGGCCGGGCCGACATCGTGAACCAGACGCAGGCGAAGAAGATCGACATCCCCGTCATCGCGTTTGGCGGCACCAATGGCCTCACGCCCGTGGCCGGCATCTGGCGTGGCTTTGCCGAGGCGATTGCGCCCTGCGCCGCAGCCAGCTGCAAGGCCGGCATGGCGCGCACGCCCGCCGGCCAGCCCACACTGGTGGCCAACCGCCAGTACGGCGGGGTGGAAGGCGGCTTTGAGGTACACATGAGCGAGGGCTATTCGCACGTGGACATCGTGACGGCCGACGACGATGCGACGAACAATGTGATCCGGCCGCTGGCGGCGTTCATGAAGCGCAACGCGAGCGCCTGGGGTGCCAAGTGATGCGCAGCAGTGGCCTTGCCGCAGCAGCACTGCTGGCCCTGGGCGGCCTGGGCGCTGCTGCCCATGCGGCAGAGCCCGCGCCGCTGGACTGCCTGGGCCCGGTGCAGCACGAATCGCCCGCTCCCGGCTCGGCCGAGTGGAAGCAGCGCGATGCCGACAATATGGCCTGCGCACGCCAGCGCATCGACGACTTTGCGCAGCAACCCGCCTCGCTGTTCACCCCGGGCAAGACGCCTGCGCTCGACGCCTATCGCAACCCGGCCAGCCATGCCGACAAGCGCTTTCGGTACACCGAGGCGAGCACACCATCCGCATCGGGCAAACCGATTGCGGTGGAGATCTACCGGCCCTGCTCCGCAGGCACCTGCAGGGGCATGCCGGCAGGCCTCAAGGCCTTCGAGCCGCCCTACCCTGCGGTGGTGATCGTGCATGGCGGCTACAGCTCCAAACGGCTGCACCGTTCGGCCGCACAGGTGCTGGCCGAGGCGGGCTACATGACGATCGCGCTGGAAACCACTGCCCCCATGGGCACGCACGGCCCCGACGCGCAGAGCGTGGTGGACTGGGTTTTGGCCACGCCATCCGCCCCGCTGGCCGGCGGTGCCTTCCCGCACGGGAAGGAGCTGGACGCGCGCATGGTGGGTATTGCGGGCCACTCGCAAGGCGGCAGCACGGCCAGCCTGATCGGGCAAACCGACAAGCGCATCGGCGCCATCGTGTCGTGGGACAACCTCACGGCACTCAAGACCGGCTGGGTCGACAAGATCGGCATGGACCCACCGGCGGACGTCGCCATTCGCACACCGGCGCTGGGTATTGGGGCGGACTACTACTTCAAGGTGATCCCCACCACCGAAGCGCCCGAGCCCGCCAAGACGAATACCCAGGGCGGCCGGGGCCGTGGGGCCGAGCCCCACCCCAAGGACCTGGGCTACCAGGAGCTCAAGGGCGCCGGGGTGGACACCATGCTGGTGGCGCTGCGCGCGGGCACGCACCTGGACTTCTCGCTGTTTGGCGGGCCGGCCAGCCGGTATGGTGAATCGGTCATCAACTACTACACGCTGGCCTGGTTCGACCGCTACCTGAAAGGCGCGCACGACCCGGCGCTGGCGGCCGATGCGTTCCGGCGGCTCACGGCGCAGACCTTCGACGACTCTGCCGACCGGCACAACATCAGCCAGGGGCTGTACGACAAGGCTGCGGCGGGGGATTCGGTCATGAAGGGCAACCGCCCCTACCTGGTGGGCGGCACGCCGGTGCGCGACCGGTTGTCGTTCTACTTCACGTCGCGCTGTGCGATCACCAAGCCAGGCAGCACGGTGCGGGTGGGGTCGGAGGATATGCGGGCGGTGGGGTGCCGGTGAGCATCGCGCTGCTAAGGAGCTGAGCTGGCGCCTTGCCGCACCGCCTCCCTGCCCGCCAGCAGGTCCACAAACGCGCGCACCTTGGCCGGGCGAAACCGCGCGGCCGGAAACACCGCGTGGATGCCGCCCGAGGGCAGCTCCCACTGCGGCAGCACCTGGATGAGGCGGCCGGTGGCAAGGTGGTCTGCAATCGCATAGTCAGGCAGCACGGAGAGCCCGGCGCCCTGGCACACGGCTTCGCGCACGGCCAGGGTGGCATCGAGAAAGATGGATGCCTGCATGGTCACCGCCTGGCGTTCGGCCCCGTCGCGCGCGAAATCCCACCGCAGGTTGTCGCGCAAGGCGGTGTTGGCCACGAAGGGCAGCCCCACCAACTCGCCCGGCTGCGTGAGCGTTGCCACCTGCCGCGTCATGGCAGGGGGCGCCACCAGCAGTTGCCTGAACGCGCCGATCTTGCGGGCCTGCAGGCCCGTCTCGGCGAGCCAGCCGACGCGTATGGCCAGCTCGATATTGCCGGTCATGAGGTTCAGCGTCTGGTCGCTCATGATGGCGTCGACCTTGCAGGCGGGATAGCGCTGCATGAAGGCGACGATGGCCGGCACGACGACGCCCACGCCATAGTCGAACGGGACCGTGAGCCGCAGCGTGCCCGATGGCTCTGCCGATGATTCGGCCAGTTCGCCAAAGGCGTCTTCGGCCTCGTGCAGGATGGATGCACAGCGCAGGTAGAAGGCCTGCCCGGCCTCGGTGGGCTGCACCTTGCGCGTGGTGCGCACCAGCAGCGAGGTGCGAAACTCGCTCTCCAGCCGGGCCACCTGCTGGCTGACCACGGCCTTGGTGATGCCCAGCCGCTCGGCTGCAGCGGTGAAAGAGCCCGTCTCCACCACCGCCACGAAGTAGGCCAGGCGCCTGAGGTTGCCCAGCCCGCCCAGGCTGTTGTCGGCCTGATTGTATGTTTTTAGCATACATTGTGTTTAGCATGTATGTATTTCAGAGTCAATCGATAGTGCCTACCATGGGCCCAGCGCTTCTCCACCGGGCCGGCAACTGCCCGCAAAAAGAGCTGCGCCAAGCTGCAATCAGTGATCCACAATGCAACCGCCGCAGGCGTCGCGATGGTTGATTTTCAGGAGTGAAACGCCATGGCTGATACGACCCGATTGACGTGGAAACATTTCCCCGCTGGCGAGCACGGATTCTTCCGCGCGCCGGTGCTCATCTCTGGCACGAGCGATGCCGTGCTGATCGACGGCGGCTTCACGCTGCCCGATGGCAAGGCGCTGGCCGAGGCCATCAAGGCCAGCGGCAAGAAGCTCAGGACTATCTACATCAGCCAGAGCGACCCGGACTATTACTTCAGCCTGGGGCCCATCAAGGCGGCCTTCCCGGATGCCAGGGTGATCGCTGCGTCGGCCACCATTGCCGCCATTGAAGCCAATGTGGAAAAGAAGCTGGCCACCTGGGGCCCGCAGCTCAAGGACAACGGCCCGCAGGCGCTGGCAGACATCGTGATGCCTGAAGCCTTTGACGGCCCAAGCCTCAGCCTGGAAGGCAACGCCATCGACATCGCCAATGCCGACGGCCTGGCCAATCGCCGCTATGTCTGGGTGCCATCGCTCAACGCCGTCTTCGGCGGGGTGCTGGTGTTCTCTGGCGTGCACGTGTGGACGGCAGACACGCAGGGCGCCGATGCGCGCGCCGCGTGGATCAGCAACCTTGACGCAATGGCCGCGCGCCAGCCGGCGGTGGTGGTGCCAGGGCACATTGCGACCACTGCGGTTGCCGATGCATCGGCACTTGCCTACACCCGCGACTACCTGCTGGCCTTTGAGCAGGAGCTGGCCAAGGCGGCCGACAGTGCCGCCCTGATCGCCGCCATGACGCAGCGGTACCCGGACGCGGGCATGGGCGTGGCGCTGCAGATCGGTGCCAAGGTGGCCACCGGCGAAATGAAGTGGGGCTGAAGCCATGACGACACAACCTATCGACATCGTGCGCGCGCACTACGCCGCATCGGCCCAGGGCAATGTGCAGGAGATGATGGCCAACGTGTCGCCCCAGGTGCGGTGGACCGAGATGGCCGGTTTTCCGTGCGCGGGCACCTGGGTGGGGCCGCAGGCGGTGGCCGAGAACGTGTTTGCCGTGCTGGGCCGCGACTGGATCGGCTACCGGTTCGAGCTGCAAACCCTGATCGATGCGGGCGACCAGGTGATCGGGGTGGGCACCTACCACGGCACCTTTCGCGCCACCGGCAAGGCCATGCAGGCCCGCGTGGCCCATGTGTGGAAGGTGCAGGACGGGCAGATCGTGGCCTTCGAGCAATTCACCGACACGCTGCTGGTGCGCCGGGCAATGGGCAACGCGCCGTAAGAAACTTTGCCGGTCTGGCCAAGTCCACCATCTGCACACGCCTGCCACGGCAGGCCCATGCAGATATCACCATCGCAACCATTCATATCACCATGCACCCATCAAAACTGCTCGCCATTGCCGCGCTGGCCATCACCCTCGGGGCGCCCGCATTCGCCCAGACGCCTGTCAGCCCCGCCACGGACCAGGCGGCGCAGCTCGCCAGCAGCGACCCCAAGATCGCTGCCAACAAGCGCCTGGTGTACGACTTCTGGCGTGAGGTCTTTGAGTCGGGCCAGGTGAGCTCGGTAGAGAAATACGTGGCCGAGGGCTACATCCAGCACAACCCCAATGTGCCCAACGGCAGGGCTGCGCTGGTCGGCTTCATTGCAAGCCGGCACGCAAGCCCCAAGCCGGTGGAAGACCGGATCAAGGCGCCCCTGGTTTCGATCACGGCCGAGCGTGATCTGGTGACGCTCAGCTTTGTGCGCGAGTACCCCGATCCGAAGGACGCATCGAAGAAGTACACCACCACCTGGTTCGACATGTTCCGCATCGAGAACGGGAAGATCGTGGAGCACTGGGATTCGGCCCTGCGGCAATGATACGAATTGGCCTTCAATCGTCTAGCGTCGTTGGTTCGCCTTGCCGTGCCACAGCACTGTCTGCGGCTTCCCGCCTAGCCATACGATCGAATGCCAATCCGTATGCGGCGACAGCAGCGCGCGGAATGCGCAGGGGATGGCGATTCGCTGCGGGAAGCAAGGGTTGCTGCCGCCAACGGCCCTGCCCGGGTCAGTGACAATGGCACCCCTTTCTCCCGGACATGCCTGTGCACAATTCGCCCACCCCGCCAAAGCCACCTGCGCGCAGCTGGGCCCACGCCCGGATCACGGCCACCGCCGAGCAGCGGCGTGTGCTGGATTCGACGGCGCCGGCCATCATCATCAGCGCGCTGGCGGGCACGGGCAAGACGACCACGCTGGGCATGAAGGCCTGCAACCTGCTGGCCAGCCTGCAGGGCCAGCGCGAGGCGGCGCCACCGCGCATTCTGGTGCTGGCGTATTCGCGCGCAGGGGTCACCGCCATACGCGACCGCATGCTGCAGCTGCACGGCGCGGTGCCGCGCAGCATGGAGGTGCTGACCATGGAGCAGCTGTGCGAGCAGGTGCTCAAGGAACAGGGCGACCCGGTGGAGAAGCTGGACGACCCGGTGCGGCGGCGCTTTCTCATATTGCAGGCGCAAGAGGCCTTGCGGCTGGAGCTGGAACGCAGCGGTGGGGGTGAGGGCATCGATGATGCCCTGCTCGGCCAGAACGTGGACATCGATGCCTTTCTGGCTTTCGAGGCGCTGGCCAAGAAGCGGCTGCTGGCGCGGGAGGTGGAGGATTCGGGCCTGGACCTGCGCGCCTTTTGCGAAGACCGCGACCTGGACTATGGCCTGTGCCGCCTGTACGGGCAGTACGAGCGCATGCGCGTGGGCATGAACCACGAGCCGCGCTTTTATGCCGAGGGCGACTGCACCTTCGAGCTGTGCCGCCAACTGGGCGCGCTGGACTGGGACCAGCCGTTTGAATGGCTGCAGGAGCGCTACAGCGCCGTGCTGTTCGACGAGCTGCACGACCTGGACGAGGGCGCGCTGACGGTGCTGCGCAAGCTGGTGCAGGGCAACAATGGCTTCTTCGTGGGCGCGGGGGATTTCAACCAGCACATCCACGAGGGCTCGTTCTCGGTGTTCGGCGGCGGCATGGAGCGCGTGCGCGAATGCCTGCCGGCCGACACGCAGGTGCTCACCATCAACACCACGCGCCGCTTTGGCGCCGACATCTGCGCAGCGTTGAACCCGCTGTTCGGCGTGAAGTTTGCGCCGGTGGCCGGTAGCTCGGACGCGTTTGCCCACCTCACCTACGACAGCGACGAGCACTGCGCCGGGCAGCTGGTGGAGCTGCATGGGCAGATCGTCAACGGCTGGGGTGCGCTGCAGGAAAGCAAGGGCGACAAGGGCGCACAGCACAACAGTTCGCTGAACGTGGTGCTGCGCAGCCCGCAGGACAGCATATTGCTCGAATGGGTGTTTGGCCACGAAGGCGTTCACTACGGCTGCCAGGGCATGAGCCCCTTCTACCTGCGCCGCGAGGTGGCGCTGGCGCTGGCGTTGATGTGGGCGTTGCAGGGCGATGACGGCCACGAGCGCTACCTGACCCCGGGCATCGTGGGCGCCGCCGTGGAGGGCCTGCTGCACTATGGCCGGCGCACGGCGCGCAGCGGCGCGGCCGACGTGGACCTGCTGGCCCAGGGCCAGTTCGACAACGCGGGCTGGACCGACCTGCCCGGCGCCGACGAGGGCAGCAAGCTCGCCGCCACGCTGCACAGCGGCGCCGCGCGCATGCGCCGCTACATCGCGCACGGCACGCTGAACCCGAATGCGCCCGAGCTCAAGGATGCCTGCGCCGAAATCATGGCCCTGCCCGCTGCGGCGCGGGCCGCCGTGCTGGCCGATGCCGGCGCGTTCTGCCAGCACCCGCTGGTGCGGCGCATCTTTGCCGATGCGCCCATCAACGGCACGGAGCGCAGCGCCTGCCTGGCCAGCCTGCAAAGCCTGGCCCACCTGGCGCATGGCCTGCCGGTGGCGGAGCTGCTGGGTCGCCTCACCTTGCTGGTGACGACGAGCATCGCCATGCACCAAAGCCAGGAGCCCATCAGCCTGCGCCTCTTGAGCGTGGACGCCTGCAAGGGGCGCGAGTTCACCTTTGTGGCCGTGCCCTTCGTGGAGCGCGGGCGCTTCCCAGGCCCCGCATCGCACCAGGAGGCCTACCGCGAGCGCAACATGCTCTACGTGGCCACCACGCGGGCGCGGGCGGCGCTGTGGGTGCTGGAGAGTGCGGCCAAGCCGGTGTGGCCGGGGCCGGTTTAACAAGGCGAGATCAATACCCATGACCACGCCCGAGCTGCTGAAATCCTGGCAGATGACGGAGGGCTATCTCACGATGGCCCATTCGCAGATGTCGGCCCTCGCGGCAACGCAAGAGGTGCGGCAGGAGTTGAACCAAGTGTGCGAGTTCATCGAGCACAACGAGTTGGGAGTGGCCAGCGATTGGCTTCTCGACATCGCCAAAGAAAAGCACTGGGATTCCATCGCCATCCTGTCGCACCTGGCACTCGCCCAAGCCAGCATGGGCAGAACAGAAGAACAAATGCACCTCGACGCTCGTCTGAGCGAACTGCGCGGCGAGCCCTACGTGAGCAGGTTGCCCGAGGACCGATAGCTTTGCGGGCTGCGCTACGTGGCTCGCTCCATGCGCATCGCCCCTTCGCTCTCGCCGCCATGCGACGAGAAGCCGTGCCACGCTAGCGCATCGACGACCATGTAAGTCCCCAGGGCCAGCAACCCCACCATCAGGCAGCGCCTGAACCACACGGCCGACAGGCGCTGGCGGATGCAGGTGCCCAGGGCCATGCCCAGTAGCGCGGGCAGCAGCATCCAGGCCGAGAGCACGAGGGCGGATGCCGGGTAGCTGGCGTTGAGCGCCAGGCCGCCCGCCAGCGCGATGGTGGAGACGGTGAAGCAGATGCCCATGGCCTGCACCAGCGCGTCCCTTTGGAGGCCGAGTGCCTGGAGGTAAGGAACCGCAGGCACCACGAAAACGCCGGTGGCGGCAGTGACCCAGCCGGTGGCAAAGCCCACCAGGGGCGACAGCCAGCGCTCGGCCCGGGGCGGCACCGCCAGGCGCGCACCCACCAGGCCCCAGCAGCCATAGGCGATGAGCGCCACACCCAGCAATGCACGCGACCACGCACCGGCCGGCGCCCCCAGCACCCAGGCCCCGAGCCAGGTGCCTGCGCAGATGCCCAGCTGCATGCCGCCCAGGCGCCGCAGCAGCGGCCCCAGCGTGGCCCATGGGCGCAGTTGCCACAGGTTGGTGATCAGCGATGGCATGACGAGCAGTGCCGCTGCCTCGGCCGGCGCCATCAGCATCGCCAGCAGGGCCATCGACACGGTGGGCAGCCCCAGGCCGACGATGCCCTTGACGCCGCCGGCCACCAGAAAGACGGCCACCGCGCCCGCGAGCCAGGCCCAGGAGGTCACGCCGAACAGGCCGGCCATCATGGTTGCGGCCCCGCCCGCAGGCCCTGGCATGTAGGACAATTTTGAAATTGTGCTGGATTCATCGCGGACATTCCTCGGCGGCCCGCACGGTGCAGCAGGCCATGGCCGCCATTCTTGGCAAGGCGGGCGCGCCTGAAAATGCGGAATGCGGCGCACCCAGCCTCAGGCTGGGCCGAAGGCCGTTGTGGTACGTTGTGGCCCATGCGCTTTGACCTGACCGACCTGCGGCTGTTTCTGAACGTGCACGAGGCCGGCACCATCACCGGCGGTGCAGAGCGCAGCCACATGGCGCTGGCCTCGGCCAGCGAGCGCATACGCGGCATGGAAGACGCGCTGGGTGTGCCCCTGCTGCTGCGCGAGCAGCGCGGCGTGCAGCCCACGCCCGCGGGCCACACTCTGCTGCACCACGCACGGCTGGTGCTGCAGCAGATGGAGCAGCTGCGCGGCGACCTGGGCGAGTACGGCGCGGGCCTGGCGGGCCATGTGCGCGTGCTGTGCAACAGCTCGGCGCTCAGCGAATACCTGCCGCAGGCGATAGCGGGCTTTCTGGCGCGGCACCCGCGCATTTCGGTGGATGTGGACGAGCGCTCCAGCCAGGAGGTGGCCGACGCGGTGCGCGCGGGCCTGTGCGACATGGGCCTGGTGTCCGATGCGGTGGACCTGGAAGGCCTGGCCATGCGGGTGCTTCGGCCCGACCCGCTGGTGCTGGTGGTGCCGCAGGGGCATGAGCTGGCCGCACGCCGCAGCGTGGCGCTGGCCGAGGTGGCGCACCTGGACTTCATCGGCCTGGCCGAAGGCAGCGCGCTGCAGGCCCTGGTGGTGCGCCATGCCCAGCGCCAGGGCCAGCGGCTGCGCTACCGGGTGCGGCTGCGCCAGTTCGAGGCCGTGTGCCAGTTGGTGGGCCTGGGGGTGGGCGTGGGCATACTGCCCCGCGCGGCGGCGGCGCGCCACGCCCGTGCGCAGCATGTGAAGGCCGTGCGCCTGACCGATGCCTGGGCAGACCGGCAATTGGTGCTGTGCCTGCGCAAGCTGGAAGATTTGCCACAGCATGCGCAGCAGTTGGTGCACCATTTGCTGCCCGTTGCCCAACTCTGAGAAGATGGGTGCCATGCTGCTGCAAAGCCCCCGTCTTGAGACCGCCCCGCCCTCTTTCACACCCGCACCATGAGCTACGACCTTCGTGTTTGGGAACCCCCGGCCGGCCAGGCCATTCCGACGTCGTTCGAGGAGGCCCTGCGCAACTGGTTCGAGCTGGAGCTTCTGGAGCCCGGGCCCAACCCCAAGTTCACGGCCTTGGCCGCTCAGATGGTGGCCTACAAGGACTGCGGCGAGGCACCCTGGGACGGCGATCCGGTCAAAGATGCGAAAAACTGCCGCAAGGCCGTGTGGACGTTTTCACTGCCCGCCGAGAACCGCATGAAGCTGCTGGGCGCCGTGGTGAAGCGGGCCAACGCGCTGGGCCTGACGGTGTTGGACGACCAGGTGGGCCTGGCGCTGGTGGCGCCCCACCGCGTGCTGCCGCCGGAGCGCACCGACTTCTGGAAGCAAGCGATGCGGGTGCTGGAAGACGCGCCCCTGGACTCGGCCACGCCCGCCCCCACACCGGCCCCCGTGCCCGCCGCAGCGCCCGCGCGTGCGCCCCTGTCCATGGCGCTTGCATCGGCGCGCGACGAGATGCGCTCGGTGCTCTCGTCGATGCTGCCACAGCACGGCTTCATATCACCCCGGCAGGCGATCGAGGTGCCGTACTACCACGCCCAGGCGGAGGCGACGTATTTCCGGCCCACCCCGGCGGGTGGGCAGGGCGTCACGCTGCTGACGTCGAACACCAACCACCTGCCGTGCCTGACCATCGACGTGAATGTGTTCAGTGAAGAAATCGCCAACATCCTGAGGGCCGTCTTTCCCGAGCATGACGAGATGTATTTCCGGCGCCAGCTGAATTTTTATGTCGGGATCTTTCAGGACACCTATGCCTATTTCCCCATCAAGGGTTCGGCAGACCTGCAGCGCATGGTGAAAGAGGTGCAGGACCCGGTGGGGCCCATTCTGGAGATGACCCGCACGCCGCAGGGCATGCACGCCATCATGTCGGGCACCACCGTTTTCCCGCTTCCTGGCAATCCTCTGGGCCACAAGACGCTGGCAGAGCACGCGCAGAAGAACTTCGGCTACGCCGCGCTGGTCAGCGCCTGGCTGTATGGCGGCGACCAGTTCCAGGAGGTGGCCCAACAGAAGCGAGCGAATGAAGAGCGCACGGCGCCCCCCGCCATGAAGAAAGAAATGGTGCAGCGGGTCGACCGGCTGCTGGCGTACCTGCGTGCGCAGGTGAAGCGAAAAGCATAGGCGGCCGCGCTCAGCGCGCCCGCTCCAACAGCCACTGCTCCGCTTCAGCCTGTTTCTTGAAGCGCGCCCAGTCCAGCGCGGTCTTGCCATGGGGGTCCTTGCGCGCCAGGTCGATGCCCCGGGCCTCGAACCACTGCAGCGCCTCCACCCGGCCCCGGCCTGCGGCCAGCATGGTGGGGGTTTCGCCCCGGCTGGCCATTGCGGGTTCATCGAGCGGTTGGCCTTGCGCAGCCAGCCATTCCAGGCAGGCGATGCAGCCGCTTTGCGCGGCCATGTGCACGTGGCCCCAATCCCAGCGGTTGCGGGCCGACAGGCCGGCCCCGGCCAGCACCAGGCGCTGGGCCGCCGCCAGGTTACCGCCGTAGAAGGCGCGCAGCAGCGCGGTGTCGCCCAGTTCGCTGTCCTTTTGCGTCTGGCGCAGGTCAGGCTTGGCGCCGGCGCCAAGCAGCGCCTCGATGTGCTCCATCTGCCCCCGGTGCGCGGCCAGCATGAGCACGCTGGAGCCGTTGGGCGCCAGCAGGTTGGGGTTGGCGCCGGCCGCCAGCGCGGCGCGCAGGGCGGCGGCGTCTCCGGCGTTCTGGGCGTCGAGCAGACGGCCGTCTACGGCGGAGTACGACACGGCGGGCGCAGCCGCCTCAGCCGCTGGCGTGCGGCGCGCCATGCCAGCCACCTTGGGCCCCACAACCCACCAGACCACCAGGGCCAGCACCAGCAGCGCGCCCCAGGCCGGGCGGGAGTGCTGGGCCCGCGCGGGCCGCTGCATGCCGGCGGCAAAGCGCCCGCGCCGGTGCGCCCAGGCCTGGGCCAGCGATTGGCCCAGGGCCGTGGCCGCCGCCTCGCCACCCAGGCCGGGGGTGAGCCGTACCAGCGTGTCCCCTGCCCCACGCGCATACACGGCGTGGTAGCGGTGCTCGCTGGCACCGCTGCCCGTGGCGTACAGCAGCTTGTGCGCCAGGGTGCGGCTGGCATCGCCGGGCACGGTGTCGGCACGCGACCAGAGCCAGGAGTGGCGGCGCGCGGTGATGCCGCCGTCCTGCACGGTCAGGCCCCAACGGCGGGTGGCGGCGTGCAGCGCAAAGGCGGCCAGGCCGATCCAGGCGCCCGCCGCGAAGAACCCGTGGGGCAGCACCAGGCCCTGCGCGCTCAGGCGGCCGTTGATCGCCGCCTCCAGCGCCAGGCAGGCCAGCACCAGGCCGGCGGCCCAGCGCCAGCCGCTCTGGCTGAATTCGTAGGTCCATGCCTCTCGGGTCTCCTGCAGCGTGACTGCCGGGGGCAAAGGCAGGGGGCCTTCGTTCGCGACCTCGGCTTCGCTCAGGGGCGCAATGGGCACCACTTGCTTCCAGGCGGCGCGCCGGTCGAAGCGGTCGGGCAGTTCATCGCCGCCACCCTCGAAGCCGCGCGGCGCGGCCTGCACGGGCAGGTCGTAGGTCAGCTCCACCGAGCCGTCCGGGCCGTGCAGCAGCTCCAGCCGCCAGTCCACGCGCTCGCCGGAGCGCTGGCTGCCGTGCGGGGGCGCATCGGCCGGCAGATCGAAGCGCGCGGCCAGCCGCAGCCCGCCATCGGCCGTGCGCTGCATGCGCGCCGCTTCGGTGAATGACTCCACGCAGCGCTCGGGCGAGCCCGAGCCCGATTCGTCCACCCGGTACTGGGCCAGGCGCAGCTGCGGGCGGTTCTCGTTCTGGTGGGCAGCGGCGCGCTCGGGCAGCAGCAGCGTCAGCTCCACCGGGTGGCCGGCGCGCGGCCGGGCTGGCAGCGCCGTGAGCGCTGTGCCCGCATAGCGCCAGGCCTGGCGCGTCTGGTGCAATGCCAGGCCGATCAGCACCAGCCCCACCATGACGAAGATCGAGATGAAGGCCTTGGCGAACCAGGGCGCGCTGCCGCTGGTCCACAGCATGGCGGCCATGGGGAAGGCGATGCCGCACCAGAAGACGGTGAAGAACCAGGTGGCGCCCGCCGACTTGCTGGCCGCGCCTTTTTTCAGGGGCTCGGGCGCAGCGCCCAGCTCGGCCTCCGGCTTCCTGCCGCCCCCGCCCAGCAGGATGTGCACGAAGAACCAGGCTGCCACCAGCCCCACGCCCGTGAAGACCAGGGCAAAGGGCACGCGGAACATCTGCAGCGCCCAGCGGATGGAAGGGTCGATGAGGGCCTGCGAGGGCGCCTGCGGGTTGACCATGATGGTGATGGGCTGCCCACGGGACTGGGCGCTTTGCAGCAGCCCGTGCCAGTGCTGGTGCCAGTCGCCGATGTTGTCGGCACCGGCCTCGGGGTCGAGCCCCACGCGGGTGCCCTCGTACTGCCGGCCCGCGAATTCGTAGCGGTAGCGGGCGTGCACCCGGTAGGTGGTGCCGTCGCTGGACGTGTGGCGCTTGAGCTCGGTGCCCAGCACCTGGGCGGCCACCGGATGCCAGCTGCGCACCTCCAGCGCCGCCCGGAGCGTCTGCGCCAGGGGCTGGAGCCCCGCGAAGTAGCCGCCCAGGCCAAAGGCCGCTGCGAAGAGCCCGCTAAACAGCAGCATTCCCAGGCGCTTGGCCAGGGTGTCTATGTTTTCGGGGTTGTTCTCTCTTGCCATGGATGTCCCTCCATTTCTTTTTGTTGTTGTTATGCGATGAGGATGCGTCCCCATCATGACATTTGCATGACAAAAACAAGGCAATGGCATGTCTGCAACATGACCCTCCTGTTGCCGCACACCTCGTACCCGCAGCCTCGACTATTTCCAAAACTGGAACAGTCAGTTCGCGACTGGGTGGTTTTTCTTTGATCACCTGCGGCGTACAGTTCAACCCATCGATGAGCCGAACCCGCAAGGCGACTCACCGAACCCGGTTCGAAGTTGTTTTTGTCCCGGTTTTTATGAGCCGCTTCTTTTATTCAAGGATTTCATCATGAACACGACCGCACGCTTCCTCTCCATCGCCGCTGTTGCCGCTTTCGCTTCTTTCGGTGCCCAAGCCGACGAAGCCGATGCTTCGCAATTCGCCACCAAGTTCGAAACCAACCGCACCCGCGCCGAAGTGGCCGCTGAAGCCGCTACCGTGGCCCAGACCCGCAGCATCGAACCCGCTGGTTCGCGTGTGGTGACCTACAAGTCCACCGCTGACCGCGCTGCCGTGCGTGCCCAGGCTGCCGATGCCGTGCGCACCGGCCAGATCTCTTCCGGCGAAATCGGCGCTCTGTAAGCCGCTCCGGATTGAACTGACCTGACCTCCTATCCAACCCAACAAAGAATCGAGATCACCATGAACAAGACTGCACGTTTCCTCTCCCTGGCCGCTGTTGCCGCTTTCGTTTCCTTCGGTGCCCAGGCTGACGAAGCCGATGCTTCGCAGTTCGCCACCAAGTTCGAAACCCAACGCACCCGTGCCGAAGTGGCTGCTGAAGCTGCCACCGTGGCACAGACCCGCAGCACCGAACCCGCTGGTTCGCGTGTGGTGACCTACAAGTCGACGGCCGACCGTGCTGCCGTGCGTGCCGCTGCTGCCGAGGCTGTTCGCACCGGCCAGATCCCTTCGGGCGAAATCAGCGCCATGTAAAGAATGCGGGCCTTCCCATGGTGGTGGTATCTCACGGTCGTGGGTGCCGCCACCATGTGGAAGTGTTTCCCCACTCCCCAAGCAAAACGGGCTCCCATCTGGGAGCCCGTTTTTCTTTGGGGACCATGTCCAGCCCCGCAAGGGGCTGGGCGATCCGCTGATCGATCAGGCGGTGACGCCGTCTGCCACGTCCTTGAACTCGGCGATCTGGTCGAAGTTCAGGTACTTGTAGATCTTGTCGCCGTTCTGGTTGAGCACACCCATGTCGGCCAGGTACTCTTCCTTGGAAGGAATGCGGCCCAGCTTGGAGCAGATGGCCGAGAGTTCGGCCGAGCCCAGGTAGACGTTGGTGTTCTTGCCCAGGCGGTTGGGGAAGTTGCGGGTGCTGGTGGACATCACGGTGGCGCCCTCCTTCACCTGGGCCTGGTTGCCCATGCACAGCGAGCAGCCGGGCATTTCCATGCGGGCGCCGGCCGCGCCGAACACGCCATAGTGGCCTTCTTCGGTGAGCTGGTGCGCGTCCATCTTCGTGGGCGGTGCCATCCACAGCTTGACGGGGATGTCGCGCTTGCCTTCGAGCAGCTTGGAGGCTGCGCGGAAGTGGCCGATGTTGGTCATGCACGAGCCGATGAACACTTCGTCGATGGCGGCGCCGGCCACGTCCGACAGCGTCTTGGCGTCATCGGGGTCGTTGGGGCAGCAGACGATGGGTTCGGTGATCTCGGCCAGGTCGATCTCGATGATGGCGGCGTAGTCGGCGTTCTCATCGGGGGCCAGCAGCTGGGGGTTGGCCAGCCAGGCTTCCATGGCCTTGATGCGGCGGCCGATGGTGCGTGCGTCGGCGTAGCCCTGGGCGATCATGTTCTTGAGCAGCACGATGTTCGAGTTGATGTACTCGATCACAGGCTCCTTGTTCAGGCGCACGGTGCAGCCGGCGGCAGAGCGCTCGGCCGATGCGTCGGACAGCTCGAACGCCTGCTCGACCTTCATGTCCGGCAGGCCTTCGATTTCGAGGATGCGGCCCGAGAAGATGTTCTTCTTGCCCTGCTTGGCCACGGTGAGGTGGCCTTCCTTGATGGCGTACAGCGGAATCGCGTGCACCAGGTCGCGCAGCGTGACGCCAGGCTGCATCTTGCCCTTGAAGCGCACCAGCACCGATTCAGGCATATCCAGGGGCATCACGCCCGTGGCGGCAGCAAACGCCACCAGGCCGGAGCCGGCGGGGAAGCTGATGCCGATGGGGAAGCGCGTGTGCGAGTCGCCGCCGGTGCCCACGGTGTCGGGCAGCAGCATGCGGTTGAGCCAGCTGTGGATGATGCCGTCGCCGGGCTTGAGCGAGATGCCGCCGCGCGTGCTGATGAAATCAGGCAGCTCGTGGTGCATCTTCACGTCCACGGGCTTGGGGTAGGCAGCCGTGTGGCAGAAGGACTGCATCACCAGGTCGGAGCTGAAGCCCAGGCAGGCCAGGTCCTTCAGTTCGTCGCGCGTCATGGGGCCGGTGGTGTCCTGCGAGCCGACCGAGGTCATGCGCGGTTCGCAGTACGTGCCGGGCACCACGCCCAGGCCTTCGGGCAGGCCGCAGGCACGGCCGACCATCTTTTGCGCCAGCGTGAAGCCCTTGCCGGTGGCGGCAGGCACTTGCGGCAGGCGGAACAGGGTGGAAGGCGCCAGGCCCAGGGC
Organism: Acidovorax sp. LjRoot66; assembly: GCF_964253305.1. Classification (NCBI taxonomy): domain Bacteria; kingdom Pseudomonadati; phylum Pseudomonadota; class Betaproteobacteria; order Burkholderiales; family Comamonadaceae; genus Acidovorax; species Acidovorax sp. LjRoot66. The sequence continues at coordinate 2,237,652 of NZ_CAXUQU020000001.1, read as the reverse complement.
CTCGCGGGCCTTGGCGGTGAGGCCACGGCCGATGATCAGCGGAATGCGGCCACCGGCGCGCACTTCGTCGAACAGCACGTCGCTCTTGACGGTGAACTCGGCGACGACCTGGCCGTCCTTCAGCGCCTTGCCGGCGTAGGGCAGCAGCTCAATCTCGTCGCCCATGTTCATCTGGCTCACATCGAGCTCGATGGGCAGTGCGCCCGCGTCTTCCATGGTGTTGTAGAAGATGGGAGCGATCTTGCTGCCCAGGCACACGCCGCCGAAGCGCTTGTTGGGCACGAACGGAATGTCTTCACCCGTGAACCATAGCACGCTGTTGGTGGCCGACTTGCGGCTCGAACCCGTGCCGACCACGTCGCCCACGTAGGCGACCAGGTTGCCCTTGGCGCGCAGGTCTTCCAGGAACTTGATGGGGCCGCGCTTGCCGTCTTCTTCGGGCGTGATGCCGTCGCGCTTGTTCTTGAGCATGGCCAGGGCATGCAGCGGGATGTCGGGGCGGCTCCAGGCGTCGGGCGCGGGCGACAGATCATCGGTGTTGGTTTCGCCAGTGACCTTGAGCACGGTGAGCTTGATGCTCTGCGGCACTTCGGGGCGGGTGGTGAACCACTCGGCGTCGGCCCAGCTTTGCAGCACGGACTTGGCGAAGGTGTTGCCCTTGTCGGCCTTTTCCTTGACGTCATGGAACTGGTCGAACATCAACAGCGTCTTCTTGAGCGCTTCGGCGGCGACGGAGGCCACGGCCGCGTCGTCCAGCAGGTCGATCAGGGGAGTGAGGTTGTAGCCACCCAGCATGGTGCCCAGCAGCTGCGTGGCCTTTTCGCGGCCGATCAGCGTGCACACCTCGGTACCGTGCGCCACGGCGGCCAGGTAGCTGGCCTTGACCTTGGCGGCGTCGTCCACACCGGCAGGCACGCGGTGCGTGATCAGGTCCACCAGCGTGGCTTCTTCGCCTTGGGGTGGGTTCTTGAGCAGCTCGACCAGTTCGCCGGTCTGCTTGGCCGTCAGGGGCAGCGGTGGGATGCCCAGCGCGGCGCGCTCGGCCACATGGTCACGGTAGGCTTTCAACATCATTTCTCTCCGGTTGCGTTCTAAAGTGGGGTGGTGGCGCCGGGGCTGCAAGGGCCATGCGGCGCGGGGGTGCCGTGTCTCGTCGGGTTCTGGTTATTTGGTGGTGGCGGTGGCCGTGGCAGCAGGCGCGGGGTCGAACACGCTCTGCGGCGGGGCCTTCTTGGCGGCCTCGGCCACCAGGGTCTGCTCGGCGCTCATGCACTCGTCGGCCAGGCGCTGGCCCAGCTTCTGGTTCATCAGCATGGACTTGTTGGCGATCTGCAGCCACACGGCGCCGCCTTTGGCGTCTTCGAGGCGCACGGCGCCGGTGCTGGTGACCACGGGGGTCATGTGGTACTTGAAGCCCTTGCCCTCGATGGTGAAGCGGCCGGGCGTGGCGGCGTCGGCCGTCACGTTGACGAAAGCGCCCAGCTCGCAGGCGATGCGGCCGGTGTGCACCTTCTGGGCAATGGCCTGCTCCTCAGGGCTCAGCGCGGCATCGGCGGCGATGAGGCCGGAGGCGACCTGGTTGGCCGCCGTGTTGAGCTGCTGGCGGCTGCTGGTGGGCTCGGCCTTGGCGGTCTTCTTGGGCGGAGCCTTGTCCTTGGCTTCGGCCGACTTGGCTGCAGGCTTTGCGGCCGGCTTGGCGGCAGCCTCTTTCTTGGGTGCGGCTTCCTTCTTGGCGGCGGGCGCGCTCTTCTTGGCGGGCTCGGCTGCGGCCTGCGCCAGGGCAAGGCCAGGGGCCACCAGCATCAGGGCGGAGGTGAGGATCAGTGATTTCATGGGGGAAGTCCTGGAAAAAAGGTTCAGGCGTCGTGGTGGGGAGCGGGGGAAGCAGCAAACCAGTGGGCCACTTCGGGCGGCAGTGCGCGCCCGGTCTGGTGGGCGCGTTCAAGCACCTGCCAGTAGTAGCGGTAGCTGGCGCGGTCGTGCAGGGTGCCATCGTGGCTGATGGGCGCCCAGTCGGCCTGCGCAGCAGCGGCAATGATGCGTGCGGACAGGTCGATCTCGTCCTGCCGGGGCGCAAACGCCTGCAAGATGGGGCGGATCTGGCCGGGGTGGATGCTCCACATGCGGGTGTAGCCCAGCTCCTGCGATGCGCGGGTGGCGGCGGCCTGCATGGCAGCGGTGTCATTGAATTCGGTGACCACGCAGTGCGACGGCACCTTGCCGTGGGCATGGCAGGCGGCGGCGATCTCGAGCTTGGCGCGCACCACCAGCGGGTGCTCGAACTGGCCGCGCGAGCCCATGGCCAACGAAGGGATGGCCCCGCCATGCGCCGAGACAAAATCCATGAGCCCGAAGCTGATGCTCTGCACACGCGGGTGCGCAGCGATCTCGAACGAGCGGTGCACGGCGGCGGGCGATTCGATCAGCACGTGCAGCGGCAGGTGGCCGGCCGATGCGGCGAGCAGCGCCTTTTCGGCGTGCAGCACGTCGTCCACCGACTCCACCTTGGGCACCATGATGTGCGACAGGCGGTGGCCGGCCTCACCCGCGATGGTGGCGATATCGTTGGCAAAGGCGGCGTGGTCCACAGTGTGCACGCGGGCCGCCACGCGCGCGCCGTTGGCGGCATTAAGCGCCAGCGATGCGACCAGGGCGGCGTGCTCGCGCTCCTGGCCCACGGGGGCGCCGTCTTCACAGTCCAGGGTGACGTCGAACACGCAGTGGCCGAACTCGGCGGTCATCTCGGCCTGCAGCTGCAGGCTCTTTTTCATGCGCGCCTCCACACCGCTGTAGTGGTCGCACACGGGCAGGCGGCTGGCACCGGCCTGGGCGCCCAGCAGCACGCTGGCGGGGTGGGCGGGAGAGGCAACAGTGCTCATGGTGCGGGGCGCTGCGCAACGATGAACATGCGCGGAAAGGCCAGCAGGCGGTTGCCATCGCTGCGCAGGGGGTAGGCGTCGCTGATGCGGCGCTCGTACTCGGCGAGGAAGCTGGCGCGCAGTTCGTCCGACAGCGGATCGAGGAAGGGCCGCAGCCCGGTGCTGCGCAGCCAGTCGACGATGGCGCCGGCCGTGGGCATGACGTGCTGGTAGACGGTGTGCCACACGTCCACCAGGGCAGCCTCCTTGGCCAGCATGTCGTAGTAGCCGGCAATTGTGGCCAGCTCGGTGCGCACGGCATCGGCGTCGCCGATGGGCTCGCGCCAGGGTGCTTCGCCGGCCACGGCGCGCATCAGGCGGTGCGAAGGCTCCTGCCGGTTGTCGGGCATCTGGATGGCCAGCACGCCGCCGGGGGCGAGCAGGCTGAACAACCGGGGAACCAGGGTTTCGTGCCCCGCCACCCACTGCAGGGCGGCGTTGGCGTAAATCAGGTCGGGTGCCACGTCGGGCACCCAGGTGGCGATGTCGCCTTGTTCAAAGGCCGTGCCGGGCAGGCGCTCGCGCGCGCTGGCCAGCATGGCTTTGGAGGTGTCGATGCCGGTGACCTGCGCCTTTGGAAAGCGCTGCACCAGCAGCTCGGTGGAGTTGCCTGGCCCACAGCCCAGGTCCACCACATGGGCGGCACTGGAGAGGTCGGCCAGGGGCACCCGCGCCAGCAGCTCCTGGGCCGGGCGCGTGCGCTCGTCCTCGAAGCGGCGGTAGAGCGCGGGGTTCCAGTCGAGCATGTACGACAGCCTGCCTATGGATGATTACAGCAGGTGCTTGACGCCGTCTTGCTCGCCTTGCAGCTCGGCCAGGGTCTTGTCGATGCGCTCTTGCGAGAAGGCGTCGATCTCCAGGCCTTCAACCAGCTTGTACTCGCCGTTTTCGCAGGTGACGGGGAAGCCGAACATGGTGTCCTTGGGGATGCCGTACTGGCCGTCCGACGGGATGCCCATGGTGACCCACTTGCCGTTGGTGCCCAGGGCCCAGTCGCGCATGTGGTCGATGGCGGCGTTGGCAGCCGAGGCAGCCGACGACAGGCCGCGTGCTTCGATGATGGCCGCGCCGCGCTTGCCCACGGTGGGCAGGAAGGTGTTGGCGTTCCATTCCTGGTCGTTGATCATCTTGGCGACGCTTTCGCCGTTGATGGTGGCAAAACGGTAGTCGGCGTACATCGTGGGCGAGTGGTTGCCCCAGACGGTCAGCTTTTCGATGTCGGCCACGGCCTTGCCGGTCTTGGCAGCGATCTGGCTGGCAGCGCGGTTGTGGTCCAGGCGCAGCATGGCGGTGAAGTTCTTGCGTGGCAGGTCAGGTGCCGACTTCATGGCGATGTAGGCGTTGGTGTTGGCAGGGTTGCCGACGACCAGCACCTTCACGTTGCGCGAGGCCACGGCGTTCAGGGCCTTGCCCTGTGCCGTGAAGATGGCGCCGTTGACGGCCAGCAGCTCGGCGCGTTCCATGCCCGGGCCACGTGGGCGCGAACCGACCAGCAGGGCGTAGTCGGCGTCCTTGAAGGCGGTCATCGGGTCGCTGTGGGCTTCCATGCCGACCAGCAGGGGGAACGCGCAATCGTCCAACTCCATCATCACGCCCTTGAGCGCCTTCTGGGGGCCTTCGACAGGGACTTCGAGCAGTTGCAGAATGACCGGCTGGTCCTTGCCCAGCATTTCGCCGGAGGCGATACGGAACAGCAGTGCGTAACCGATTTGACCAGCGGCGCCGGTGACGGCTACGCGAACGGGCTTCTTGCTCATGGTGAGAACTCCAGGGAAGTGAGGAAATCAGGGGGTGTGTGCAACGCAAGCACCAGCGCCTGTTACCAGCAGCCCGTGCCCCGCAAAACAGCCTTGGAGTGTACTGCCGATTCAATACCCCGGTCAATTTGTCTTATGTCTTATATAAGATATGATCAGGACCCTGAAAAAGCAACCTGGGGAAGGTGTGCGCCTGCCCGCTCGCAGCGCACCACACGCCCCCAGACACAGCCCCATTTTTCGACTGCCATGTCCTCGCTACCGCTCAACGCCGACACCCCTGCGCAGCCAACGACTGGCGCGGGCTCTGCCACGCCGGCGTTCAGCCCGCTGTACCAGCAGATCAAGGGGCTCATCCTGCAAAGCCTGCAACAAGGCGAGTGGAAGCCCGGCGAAGCCATCCCCAGCGAAATGGACCTGGCCGCGCGCTTTCGCGTGAGCCAGGGCACGGTGCGCAAGGCCATCGACGAGCTGGCGGCAGAAAACCTGGTGATGCGCCGGCAGGGCAAGGGCACCTTTGTGGCCACGCATGCCGAGCAGCATGTGCAGTACCGCTTTTTGAAGCTCATGCCCGACACCGGCGACGCCCGCGTGGAGGGCCGCGCCCAGCGCCAGGTGATCGACTGCAAGCGCGTGCGCGCCAGCGCCGACGTGGCGCGGGCCCTGGCCCTGCGCAGCGCCGACCCGGTGATGCAGGCGCGGCGCGTGCTGTCGTTTGCGGGGGTGCCCACCATCCTCGAAGACATCTGGCTGCCGGGCCAGGCTTTCAAAGGGCTGACGGCCGACCAGTTGGCCAGCTACGAAGGCCCTACTTACGCCATGTTCGAAATCGACTTCGGCGTGCGCATGGTGCGCGCCGAGGAGAAAATACGCGCCGTGCTGCCTGATGCCGAACAGGCTGCGGTGCTGATGGTGGCACCGGGCACGCCGCTGCTCAGCGTGGAGCGCATTGCGTACACCTACAACGACGTTCCCATGGAGTTACGGCGCGGCCTGTACCTCACGGACACCCACCACTACCGTAATGAACTGAGCTGACACTACCCTGGCAACCGAGCGGAAATGTCGGCATTAGGGGCGACTTGAAACCGTGTGTGTTGCGTTGCAATAGAATTTTGCGTTCTTTGCATGTCCAAATTACAAAGCAGTTACATCCACGAAAGCACAAAACATGACCGAACTCGCCAAAAAACGGCCTGAATTCCGCAACATCAATGCCTTCAAGGACCTGACCACCTACCGCATGACCCCTGCAGCGTGGGTGTCGATCCTGCACCGCGGCAGCGGGCTGATCATGTTCCTGTTGCTGCCTTTCATCATCTGGATGTTCGACACCTCGGTGTCGTCCGAAATCTCGTTCGCCAAGTTCACCGCGGCCTTCAGCATCGGCATCGGCTTCGTGCCCGGCTGGTTCATCAAGCTGGTGGCCCTCGCGCTGATCTGGTCGTACCTGCACCACTTCACCGCCGGCCTGCGCCACCTGTGGATGGACGTGAGCCACAGCGCCGTGAACAAGCAGTTCGGCAAGACCTCGTCCATCGTGGTCTTCGTGGTCAGCATCACGCTGGCCGTGGTGCTGGGCGCCAAGCTGTTCGGCCTGTACTGATCGATCGATAACCACCCCATAAAAAAAGCGGTGACCGCTGCCATTCCGCAGCAAACACCGCCGCACAAGAGGAAAGTACCCATGTCCGTCAATTACGGTTCCAAGCGCATCGTCGTCGGTGCCCACTACGGCCTGCGCGACTGGCTGAGCCAGCGCGTCACCGCCATCCTGATGGCGCTGTTCACCGTGGCCCTGCTGGCCCAGGTGATCTTCAACAAGGGCCCCATGGGCTACGACAAGTGGGCCGGCATCTTCTCGGCCCAGTGGATGAAGGTGCTGACCTTCACCGTGATCATTGCGTTGGCCTGGCACGTCTGGGTCGGGGTGCGCGAAGTCCTGATGGACTACGTCAAGCCCGTGGTTCTGCGCCTGGCACTGCAGGTTTTCACCATCGTCTGGCTCGTCGGCTGCGCCGGCTGGGGCATCCAGGTTCTGTGGCGTCTCTGATACCGATCCCCCGCGACTGAAGGCAAACAACAAATGAGCTACTCCAAAGCTAACATCACCAAGCGCAAGTTCGACGTCGTCATCGTCGGTGCCGGCGGCTCCGGCATGCGCGCCTCGCTGGAACTGTCCCGCGCCGGCCTGAACGTGGCCTGCCTGTCCAAGGTATTCCCCACCCGCTCGCACACGGTTGCAGCGCAGGGCGGCGTGTCCGCCTCGCTGGGCAACATGAGCGAAGACAACTGGCACTACCACTTCTACGACACCATCAAGGGCTCTGACTGGCTTGGCGACCAGGACGCCATCGAGTTCATGTGCCGCGAAGCACCCAACGTGGTGATCGAGCTCGAACACTTCGGCATGCCGTTCGACCGCAATCCCGACGGCACCATCTACCAGCGCCCCTTCGGCGGCCACACCGCCAACTACGGTGAAAAGCCCGTGCAGCGCGCCTGCGCAGCGGCCGACCGCACCGGCCACGCCATGCTGCACACGCTGTACCAGCAGAACGTGAAGTCCAAGACCAACTTCTTCGTGGAGTGGATGGCGCTGGACCTGATCCGCAACACCCAGGGCGACGTCGTCGGCGTGACTGCGCTGGAGCTGGAAACCGGCGACCTGTATGAGCTGCACGCCAAGGCCGTGCTGCTGGCCACTGGTGGCGCGGGCCGCATCTTCGCGGCATCGACCAACGCCTTCATCAACACCGGCGACGGCCTGGGCATGGCGGCACGTGCCGGCATCCCGCTGCAGGACATGGAGTTCTGGCAGTTCCACCCCACCGGCGTGGCCGGCGCGGGCGTGCTGCTGACCGAAGGCTGCCGCGGCGAAGGCGCCATTTTGCTCAACAGCAATGGCGAGCGCTTCATGGAGCGCTATGCGCCCACCCTGAAGGACCTGGCGCCGCGTGACTTCGTGTCGCGCTCGATGGACCAGGAAATCAAGGAAGGCCGTGGCTGTGGTCCGAACAAGGACTACATCCTGATGAAGCTGGACCACCTGGGCGCGGACACCATCCGCAAGCGCCTGCCATCGGTGGAAGAAATCGGCCACAACTTCGCCAACGTGGACATCACCAAGGAACCGATCCCTGTGGTGCCCACCATCCACTACCAGATGGGTGGCATCCCCACCAACATCAATGGCCAGGTCGTGGTGCACGACGGCCAGCAGAACAACGTGGTCAACGGCCTCTACGCCGTGGGCGAATGCTCGTGCGTGTCGGTGCACGGCGCCAACCGCCTGGGCACCAACTCGCTGCTCGACCTGCTGGTCTTCGGCAAGTCGGCCGGCAAGCACATCGTGAGCTACGTGAAGGGCTTTGGCGACAACCTGGCCGTGCCCGCTGACGGTGCAGAACGCACCCTGGCGCGCCTGAACCAGCTGCAGGACTCCACCGAAGGCATCTACGCGCAGGACGTCGCCAACGACATCCGCGCCAGCATGCAGCAGCACGCCGGCGTGTTCCGCACGCAGGTCAGCATGGACGAAGGCACGGTCAAGATCAACGCCATCCGCGAACGTGTGGGCGGCGTGACCCTGAAGGACAAGTCCAAGGTCTGGAACACCGCGCGCATGGAAGCGCTGGAAGTCGACAACCTGATCGAAGTGGCCCAGGCCACGATGACCTCGGCCGCGGCCCGCCGCGAATGCCGTGGCGCGCACACGGTGTACGACTACGAGCACCCTGCCGACCACGCCGAGTTCCCGCTGGGCCGCAACGACAAGGAGTGGATGAAGCACACCCTGTGGCACAGCGCGAACAACAGCCTGACCTACAAGCCTGTGAACCTCAAGCCCCTGACGGTGGACAGCGTGCCTCCCAAGGTCCGTACGTTCTGATGATCCAGCAGCCTCACGAAAGAACAACATGAAGCGCACCTTTCAAATCTACCGCTACGACCCGGACAAGGACGCCAAGCCCTACATGCAGACCATCGAGATCGAACTCGACGGCCACGAGCGCATGCTGCTGGACGCCCTGGTCAAGCTCAAGGAGCAGGACCCGTCGCTGTCGTTCCGCCGTTCGTGCCGCGAAGGCGTGTGCGGCTCGGACGCCATGAACATCAACGGCAAGAACGGCCTGGCCTGCCTGACGAACATGAACACCCTCAAGGGCACCATCGTTCTCAAGCCCCTGCCCGGCCTGCCAGTGATCCGCGACCTGATCGTGGACATGACGCAGTTCTTCAAGCAGTACAACTCGATCAAGCCCTACCTCATCACCGAGGACCTGGCCCCCGAGAAGGAACGCCTGCAGAGCCCCGAAGAGCGCGAAGAGCTCAACGGCCTGTACGAGTGCATTCTGTGCGCCAGCTGCTCCACGAGCTGCCCCAGCTTCTGGTGGAACCCCGACAAGTTCGTGGGCCCCGCCGGCCTGCTGCAGGCCTACCGCTTCATCGCCGACAGCCGCGACGAAGCCACGGCTGAGCGCCTGGACAACCTGGAAGACCCGTACCGCCTGTTCCGCTGCCACACCATCATGAACTGCGTGGACGTGTGCCCCAAGGGCCTGAACCCCACGATGGCCATCGGCAAGATCAAGGAACTGATGGTGCGCCGCACTGTCTGACCCTGTACAGAGCACCCTCGACACCATGTCCGAAGACACCTCGACCCCCGTCCTGCCGGAGCCCACTGACCTGCTGGACGACCGCGAGCGCGCCAAGCTGCACTGGCGCTCGCGCCGCGGCCTGCTGGAGAACGATCTCTACATCGAGAACTTCTTCGCGCTGCACGGGGCGAGCATCAACTGGCGCCAGGCCCAGGGCATGACCACGCTGATGGACCTGGCGGACAACGACCTTTTGGACCTGGTGCTCGCCCGCCGCGAGCCCGAAGGTCCCCTCGATACAGAAGAAGTGCGTGAAGTACTCGGCATGCTGCGGCTCAGTGGTGGCGCAGCGCGGCCCCGGGCCTGACCTGGAGACAGGGCCCCCTACCACCGGAATTCCGGCAAACCACCTACCCAAGGAAAGTAACAATGAAGCTAGCTGACAACAAAGCCACCCTGTCGTTCAGTAACGGCAGCCCCAGCGTGGACCTGCCGGTCTACCAGGGCAGCATTGGCCCGGATGTCATCGACATCCGCAAGCTGTACGCGCAAACGGGCATGTTCACCTATGACCCGGGCTTCCTGTCGACGGCAGCAACCCAGTCGGCCATCACCTACATCGATGGCGACAAGGGCGAACTGCTGTACCGCGGCTACCCCATTGAGCAGTTGGCCCAGAACTGCGACTTCCTGGAAACCTGCCACCTGCTGCTGTACGGTGACCTGCCCAACGAAGCGCAAAAGACCGACTTCACCAGCCGCGTGACCAACCACACCATGGTCAACGAGCAGATGCAGTTCTTCCTTCGTGGCTTTCGCCGTGACGCGCACCCCATGGCGGTGCTGACCGGCCTGGTGGGCGCCCTGTCGGCCTTCTACCATGACAGCACGGACATCAACAACCCGCAGCACCGCGAGATCGCTGCCATCCGCCTGATCGCCAAGATGCCCACCCTGGTGGCCATGGCGTACAAGTACGGCGTGGGCCAGCCCTACATGTACCCGCAGAACAACCTGAGCTACGCAGGCAACTTCCTGCGCATGATGTTTGGCACGCCCTGCGAAGAGTACAAGGTCAACCCCGTGCTGGAACGCGCGCTGGACCGCATCTTCATCCTGCACGCAGACCACGAGCAGAACGCATCGACCTCCACCGTGCGCCTGTGCGGCTCGTCGGGCACCAACCCGTTTGCAGCCATCGCCGCCGGCGTGGCCTGCCTCTGGGGCCCTGCCCACGGCGGCGCCAACGAAGCAGCGCTGAACATGCTGTACGACATCCAGGCCCAGGGCGGCGTGGAAAAGATCGGCGAGTTCATCAAGCAGGTCAAGGACAAGAACTCCGGCGTCAAGCTCATGGGCTTTGGCCACCGCGTGTACAAGAACTACGACCCCCGCGCCAAGCTCATGCAGGAAACCTGCAACGAAGTGCTGGCTGAACTGGGCCTGGAAAACGACCCCCTGTTCAAGCTGGCCAAGGAACTGGAAAAGATCGCCCTGGAAGACGACTACTTCGTGCAGCGCAAGCTCTACCCGAACGTGGACTTCTACTCCGGCATCGTGCAGCGCGCCATCGGCATCCCCGTGAACCTGTTCACCGGCATCTTCAGCCTGGCCCGTACCGTCGGCTGGATCGCCCAGCTGAACGAAATGATCGGCGACCCCGAGTACAAGATCGGCCGACCACGCCAGCTGTTCACGGGCTCCGTGCGCCGGGATGTGCCGCCGCTGGACAAGCGCTGAGCGTTTGGCGCTTGCGCTTGGAAGGCTTCGGTCTTCCGGCACAGATAGGAAAGCCCGCTTCGGCGGGCTTTTTTCATTGCTGGGTCCATATGAGCAATGCAGTCGCAAGTAGATCCAAGTTGGCGTGGCCAAGAACCGGCCACACTCCTCATCTGGCTGTTTAAAAGTTGCAAAAAGATACAAGATCGCGCACGCTGAAGATCATATGAAACCGCGCTAGCGCGGCTAAGAATCAGATCAGAGGGGGAGCAATGCCGAAAGAACAGGCGATTCCATTCTTTGGCGCGCGGCGGTACGCACGCGAGTTGTTGCGAGAGATAGAGTTGCTCGAGATTAGCCGTGATCGAGCTCTAGCAGACCTAGCACACGCAAATGCAGCGTTAGCGAGCGAGTCGAAGGAGCACAAGCAAAAGCAAGAAGTCGTTGACCGGCTTGGCTTGCTGTCTGTGGTCCAAGTGGAGCAGCACAAGAAAGAGATCGAACGCGAAATCAATTTGCTTCTCGCAAAAAAGGCGGCTGTCGAGGCAGACATGGCAGCCCAGATAGCTGCAGCGATGCAACGCCTGGAGGCCATAAAAGCCGATATCGTCGTCACCGAGGAAACGGCCCTGCTCCAAGAGGTCGGCGTCTACCGATATGCCCACCCGCTCTCCAACGCGGTGGCCTACCAAGCCGAGCTTGGCCGCGTCGAGTCCAAGATCAAAGAGATGCTGAAGAGCGACGGCGAAGCTGTGCTGGCAACGACCAACTGGGCAGTTGATGGCTCGGTGGCGCAGGGCAGGAAGATGGTGAAGGAAACCGCAAAGCTGATGCTGCGGGCCTTCAACGCCGAGGCGGACAACCTCGTTCGCACCATGAAGCCTCATAAGCTCGATGCGGCGAAAGACCGCTTGGCGAAGGTTTCGGAAACCATCGCCCGCCTGGGCAAGACGATGACGATCCGTATCTCTGATCCATTTTTCAGGCTACGAGTCCAAGAGCTGGAACTGACGGCCGACTTCCTTCACAAGCAGTATGAAGAGAAGCAAGCCGAGCGCGAAGAACGCGAGCGGCTCAAGGAAGAGCGTAAGGCCCAGCAAGAGATGGAGCGCGAACGCGTTCGTCTGGAAAAAGAGAGGCAGCACTACGCCAATGCTCTTGAGGCATTGATCCGGAAGGGTGACGAAGAGGCCGCAGAACGCATGCGAGCACAGATGGCGGATGTGCAGCGCGCGATTGAAGATGTCGACTACCGAGCGGCGAACATCCGGGCCGGGTATGTCTATGTCATCTCCAACATTGGCTCGTTCGGCGAGAAGATGGTGAAGATTGGCATGACTCGGCGTCTTGATCCGATGGACCGAATCCGAGAATTGAGCGATGCGTCGATGCCATTCAACTTCGATGTCCACGCCCTGTTCTTCTCCAAGGATGCGGTGACCATTGAAACGACGATGCATCAGCAGTTCGCTAGTGCACGGGTCAATGGTGTGAATATGCGGCGCGAATTCTTTCACATCTCTCCAGCGCAAGCCAAAGTCGGGTTATCAGCTCTTGCAGGGGACATTCTACAGTTCCAGGATACGCCTGACGCTATTGAATATAGAGAAACTTTATCTATAAATAGACACGGAAGCCTCAAAGAGCAAGCCACACGAGAGCATTCTTCGCATCCATAGTTAGACAAAAAGAGGAATAAAAGCAATGACGACAATTGGAAATCAGATCCATAGCGCCAATGAAGTTATTTGTCAAAACATAAAACTTCTATTCGATCAAAGGGGTCTTCTCTCTCAAAACATCCTCTCCCAAATTAGAAACTTGGTGGAGGGAGTAGTCGTCCGCCTTCATACAGGCTCCTCTGATCTCGATTTCCACTATGATGCCGTAGAATTAGGATTGGCCTTTGTCAAATCTCGAGCTAAGTCTAATTTCTTAGGAAAATTCCACAAACTAATCCAAAAAAGTGCGTCCCACTACACGCTAGATGGAGATGCTTCTGAGCGATTAATGCTCAAGTACTATGAATACTTACTCCGCACCCGCAGCTTGATTCAAGAAAGTTGCAGAATTCCAATTCTACAAAATCTCGAATCATTTCCGATAGATCTCGATCCGTCTTTAAGTGAATATCACGAAAAAATATCAGCAAAAATTGATTCCACCTATTCATCAAGACCTGATATAGTCATCCGAGACCGATACTACATACATAAAACACGCCCTTTTTTCACCCAAGGTAAAATTTACTACGAAATCACCTTCTATCGCGCAGTCAACAAAGTCAGCAAATTTGATCGGATTATTGCATTTACTCATATCGATATAACCGATAAATATGCAGCCATGCTGACAATTCAGCGAGAATCGATCGACGTACTCAACCAGTCGATGCCAATTAGCATCATCACGGAATGGGAAGTCTCAATCCGCCCTTGCGAGCTTGACAATTTCTCCCGTTTACTCGGCATCAAAACGTCAATTCGAACTAATTCCGCGGAATATCAGAGCCTGATGCGTTGGCTGACAAACGAATCAGAAAGTCTAGTAGATATTTGCGAAATGCCTGATGCAAGATATTCAGCACTAAGGGCAGCAATCTCTGGAGGCGCTGCCAAGATGCAAATTCTCCCTGTGCTTGATGAAGTACGAAGAATTGCAAAACAAGCCTCGCCAGGTAGCAATATTCTTCGATACTTGATTTTGCGAATGCGCAATCAAGTCCTCAAACAACAGTATTCCCGGGAAAATTGCAATCATTTATCCGGAATGAGATTTCAGTATGGCTGCATTCCGTTCGACACGATGCCTTTTTGCACATCCCTTATTGGACACAACCCACGATACTGGGATTTGGTTGAGAGTTTAAATATCAGCGAACGAAAGCATGAACTGCTTGCCCGGCATGTGAAGAACAATGTGGATCGGCATGGAGTACTTTATACACCCGCTTCTGATTTAGCTGAGCTTGGAAATATTGATGACTTGGTATCTTTGCACAATAGAAATCTCTATTACAAGCATACAGAACGTCGCCTTGTCCATGATAAGGGACATGTCTTCATTTGCGGACATGAGAACGAGACTGTATCTATCATCCAAAAGCTTCAGACAAGTGCATCTTCTCTCATCGACGGCTACACTCCAGCCGTGGAACGTTGGCTAACGGAAGCACCGCGTGGCATCGATGATCCCGCCAAGGAAGATGCACTAAAAAAATTATTCAGCCAGTCGCGTGTGGCCGTGATTTACGGGGCGGCCGGTACGGGAAAATCTACAATGGTTGATCATATAGCTCACTATTTTAAAGATAAACAAAAGCTTTTCCTTGCACACACGAACCCCGCCATAGATAATCTCAAAAGAAAAGTTACAGCACAAAACTCAGACTTTAAAACGATAAGCAGTCAGCTTAGCAAAAAAACGACTAAACAAGACTATGACCTTCTCGTTATCGACGAGTGCAGCACAGTGAGCAACTCAGATTTAATTAGAGTACTAGACACCACCTCCTACAAATTGCTCATTCTTGTAGGTGATGTTTATCAAATTGAATCCATTCAATTTGGCAATTGGTTTGAAATTATTCGCTCATTCATTCCAAAAAGTTCAGTATTTGAGTTAAAAACACCCTTCAGAACAAGAAACAAATCCTTACTGAACTTTTGGGGGAAAGTCCGCTCCATTGAGGATGACATTGCCGAAATCATGGCAAAAAATGGATACTCAACAGTACTTAACAAGTCGCTTTTTGAGCCCCAGGGCCAGGATGAAATAATCTTATGCCTAAATTATGATGGTCTCTACGGCATCAACAATATCAACAGATTTTTACAAAGCAGCAACCATGGTGCCGCAACCACTTGGCGTGTCTCGACCTACAAGGTCGGTGATCCAGTACTCTTCAACGAGACGGAGCGATTTCGCTCTGTAATTTACAACAACCTGAAAGGCTGGATCGTCGGAATCAAACATGATTCAGAGCACATTCAGTTTGACATCAAACTTGATCGACCCCTTAGCGAATTTGATGTTGAAGGTGATGAAATTGAATGGATAGGGGAATCAACAGTGCGCTTCATCGTCTACGGAAATGATGCCAGCGATGAGGATGACGACTCTCTGAACACGACCGTTCCATTTCAAGTCGCATATGCCGTTTCTATCCACAAGGCTCAAGGCCTTGAATACGAGTCGGTAAAAATAGTTATTACAGATGCTAACGAAGACGATATTACGCACAGTATATTCTACACCGCCGTAACAAGGGCACGTGAACGTTTGCGTATTTTCTGGACGCCCGAAACGCAGCAAAAGGTTTTGAAGGGTTTGAACCGCGACTCTCATACCAAGGACGTCGCGCTTTTAGTCAACCGTCGTGGTCTAACGCCAGCAAGTCAATAAGTACAGTACTTTAAAGCGCGCTTTTTTACGCAAGGAACGCTGAGAGCAAATCTCATATCTCACCGCCTCCCCGGCCCCCCAAACCTCTCCCGATAAGCCTGCGGCGTAATCCCCAGATGCCGCACAAACAGCTGCCGCAGCGCCTGCTCCGACCCCATACCCACCCGCGCGGCCACGGTCTTCAGCGGCAGTGCCGCTTGCGGCTGGGAGGTTGACTCCAGCAACCGCCGCGCCCCTTCCAACCGCGCTGCATCCACAAACGCCGAAGGCGTCCGCCCCGTCTCCTGCACAAACACCCGCCGAAAGTGCCGCTCGCTCATGGCCGCGCGGGCGGCCAGCGCGGCCAGGGGCATGGGTTCGGCCAGGTGGTCGAGCACCCAGGTCTGCACGGCCTGGATGTCGCGGTGGGCGGTGCCCTGGCTGGCCAGTTGCACGCTGAACTGGGACTGGCCGCCGGGGCGCTTGAGGTACATGACCAGGTCGCGCGCCACCTCCAGTGCGAGGGCGTGGCCAAAATCTTCTTCCACCAGGGCCAGGGCGAGGTCGATGCCGGCGGTGACGCCTGCCGATGTCCACAGCGGGCCGTCGCGCACGTAGATGGCGTCGGGGTCCACGTCGATGGCGGGGTAGCGCTGGCGCAGCAGGGCGGCCACGCTCCAGTGGGTGGCGGCGCGGCGGCCGTCGAGCAGGCCGGCGGCGGCGAGGAAGAAGCTGCCCGAGCACAGGGCGATCATGCGGTCCACGCGCGGGGCCACGCGGGCGGCCCAGGCGACCAGGTCGGGCGAGGCGGCCAGCACCTGCTCGATGTTGCGCGAGCCGACGAGCACCACGGTGCAGCCTGTGCCGCCCTCATGTCCTTGTCGTTGCTCCAGCTCCGCAAGGGTGTGGGTGGCCGTGAGGGCCATCAGGGTGTCGGACTGCACGGCCCCGGCCTGGGCCGCCACCACGCGCACGGCATAGCCATCGGGCCGGCCGTGCTGGCGCAGGTGGACGTTTGCGTAGTCGAACACGGACATGGGGCCCACGGCCTCCAGCGCCTTGAAGCCGGGGTAGACGACGAGGTCGATGCGGTGGGGCTGGCCGGCGGGGTGGTGGTGTTGTGGGTGGTCCATGGGGCGCGCAAATGCAGGGAAAGTGCGATGGACTATACGGGGGCCGATGTCCGCCAAGGCTGTGTACCGTTGAATTCGGCCATACCCCCAAGGTCTGCGGCCATGGGTTTTGGATAGCCCTGCAGATGGCCTACAGTCACGAAGTCAACGCACGCTAGGCGGTCGCAGAACCCCTGGCCCCCTCCCCTTTGCCAACCCATTCCCCCAACACCATGACCATCAAATCCAAAGCCGCCGTGGCCTTCAAGGCCGGAGAACCCCTGCAGATCGTCGAGATCGACGTGGCGCCGCCGAAAAAGGGCGAGGTGCTGATCCGCATCACCGACACGGGCGTGTGCCACACGGATGCCTTCACCCTGAGCGGTGACGACCCCGAGGGCCTGTTCCCCGTGGTGCTGGGCCATGAGGGAGCGGGCATTGTGGTGGAGGTGGGCGAAGGCGTGACCAGCGTGAAGCCGGGCGACCATGTGATTCCGCTGTACACCGCAGAGTGCGGCGAGTGCCTGTTCTGCAAGAGCGGCAAGACCAACCTGTGCGTGGCGGTGCGCGCCACGCAGGGCAAGGGCGTGATGCCCGATGGCACGACGCGTTTCAGCTACAACGGCCAGCCGATCTACCACTACATGGGCTGCTCGACCTTCAGCGAGTACACGGTGGTGGCCGAGGTGTCGCTGGCCAAGATCAACCCCCAGGCCAACCCCGAGCAGGTGTGCCTGCTGGGCTGCGGCGTGACCACGGGCCTGGGCGCGGTGAAGAACACAGCCAAGGTGCAGGAGGGTGACACGGTGGCAGTGTTTGGCCTGGGCGGCATTGGCCTGGCGGTGATCCAGGGCGCCAAGCTGGCCAAGGCAGGGCGCATCATCGCGATCGATACCAACCCCAGCAAGTTCGACCTGGCCCGCACCTTTGGCGCGACCGACTGCGTGAACCCCAAGGACCATGACAAGCCGATTCAGCAGGTGATCGTGGAGATGACGACCTGGGGCGTGGACCACAGCTTCGAGTGCATCGGCAACGTGAACGTGATGCGTGCGGCGCTGGAATGCGCGCACCGCGGCTGGGGCCAGTCGGTCATCATCGGCGTGGCGGGCGCGGGGCAGGAGATTTCGACCCGCCCCTTCCAGCTGGTCACGGGCCGCAAATGGATGGGCACGGCCTTTGGCGGCGTGAAGGGCCGCAGCGAGCTGCCCGGCATGGTGGAAGACGCCATGGCCGGCAAGATCCAGCTGGAGCCGTTTGTGACGCACACCATGGGGCTGAAGGACATCAACGAAGCGTTTGATCTGATGCACGAAGGCAAGTCCATCCGCTCGGTCGTCAAATACGCCGCCTGAACGAATTTGCCTTCAACCGGCTAACGTCGTTGGGGAGCCTTGCCGTGCAAACGCACTGTCTGCGGCTCCCCGCCTAGTTATCCGGCTGAATCCAAATCCGTCGGACACGGCATACGCCACGATCACGAAAGCCTTGCGAACTGAACCATGTCGAACACATCCACACCTTTCGAACTGCTCAGCGAGCACGCCTGCTTTGGCGGCGTGCAGCGCTTTTATCAGCATGCCTCCGCCGAGATCGGCCTGCCGATGAAGTTCTCAGTCTACCTGCCGCCGCAGGCACAACAAGGGCCCGTGCCGGCCCTGCTGTTCCTGGCGGGGCTGACCTGCACCGAAGAGACCTTCATGGTCAAGGCCGGGGCCCAGCGCCTGGCGTCCGAACTGGGGCTGGCGCTGATTGCGCCCGACACCAGCCCGCGTGGCGCCAATGTGCCGGGCGAGGCCGAGGGCTGGGACTTTGGCGTGGGAGCGGGCTTTTACCTCGACGCCACAGCGGAACCCTGGGCGCGCCACTGGCGCATGGAAAGCTACCTGGTGAAGGAGCTGCTGCCGCAGGTGCTGGCGCAGTTGCCTGTGGACGGTGAGCGGCTGGGCATCTTCGGCCACTCGATGGGCGGGCATGGTGCGCTGACGCTGGCGCTGCGCCACCCGGGGCGGTTCAAGAGCGTGTCGGCGTTTGCGCCGATCTGCGCGCCCACGCAGTGCCCCTGGGGCGAGAAGGCCTTCACCGGCTACCTGGGTGCGGACCGCACGGCCTGGGGCGAGCACGATGCCACGGTGCTGATGCAGAACCACCCTATTGCGCCCTACCCGGCGGGCATCCTGATCGACCAGGGGCTGGCCGACAAGTTCTTGCCCACGCAGTTGCACCCGGAGCTGTTCGAGGCGGCGTGCAAAGCCATTGGCCAGCCGCTGACGCTGCGCCGGCACGAGGGGTATGACCACGGGTACTACTTCATCCAGAGCTTCATGGCGGACCACCTGGCGCACCATGCGGGGCAGTTGGGCAGGCTGCCCGGCCAGTGACGGGCGCCGGCACGGACGCTGGCGGGATCAGGACCTGGGCGGGCCAGCGCTGCTCATCTGGCGCTAAGCCGGCATTAATGGCCACTTAAGCCTGGGGCGGGAGACTCCCGCCATGCACCAGACCCTGCCGCTGCTGCGGCCCCTTCCGCCCTCTTCTTCCACCCCGCATGCCACCAGCCCCGACCCCACGGCACCGCCGCGGGAGGAACTGCACCCGGCCTGGGTGGTGCTGCTGATCAGCCTGTGGCTGGCCACCGTGTGCAACGTGCCGCTGTGGCGCGAGGTGGCCACGCTGCCCGGCCACGGCAGCCTGCGCGGCTGGGGCTTTGCGCTGGCCTTTGGCGCCATCGTCACGGCCGGCAACGCCGGGCTGCTGGCCCTGCTGGCCTGGCGCTGGACGCTCAAGCCCGCTGCCGCACTGCTGCTGGTGATGGCGGCCTTTGGTGCCTATTTCATGCTGGCCTTTGGCATTGCCATCGATGCGAGCATGCTCACCAACGTGCTGCAGACCGATGTGCACGAGGCGGGCGACTTGCTCAGCCTGCGCATGCTGGTTACCGTGGCTGCGCTGGCTGCACCGCCGCTGCTGTGGTTGGTGCGCACGCCGGTGCGGCGCCTGTCGCCGATCAAGCAGGTGGCGCACAACGGCTTGCTGCTGGCGGGCTCCATCGTGGTCATCGTGGCCAGCCTGCTGATGGTGTTTCAGGATTTTTCGTCCACCATGCGCAACCACACCAAGCTGCGCTATTTGATCAATCCGCTCAACAGTGTGTACGCGTTGGGCAACGTGGCGGCCAAGCCGTTTCGCATCGACAACCGCACGCTGGTGCCTGTGGGCCGCGATGCCCACCTGGGCGCCAGCTACGCCGGTCAGGCCAAGCCGCCGCTGCTGGTGCTGGTGCTGGGCGAGACCGGGCGCAGCGGCAATTTCGGCATCAACGGCTATGCACGCGACACCACGCCCCTGTTGTCGGCGCGCAGCAAGGAGCTGGTGAGTGCGGGCAATGCCTGGTCGTGCGGCACCAGCACGGCGGCATCGGTGCCGTGCATGTTCTCGCACCTGGGCAAGAGCGGGTACGAGGGGCGATCCGCCAACTTCGAGAGCCTGATCGACGTGTTGCACCATGCCGGCCTGGCCGTGCTGTGGCTGGACAACCAGTCGGGCTGCAAGGGCGTGTGCGACCGCCTGGGCGACACCAACACCGCCAACCTGAAAGACCCCGAGCTGTGCACCCACAAGGGCGAGTGCCTGGACCGCATCATGCTGAAAGACCTGGACGCACGCATCGCCGCCCTGCCGGCCGAGCAGCGCCAGCGCGGCACGGTGGTGGTGATGCACCAGCTGGGCAGCCATGGGCCGGCGTACTACAAACGCTCTGCGCCCGATGCCAAGAAGTTCTTGCCCGAATGCGCCTCGACCTCGCTGCAGGAGTGTGACCGCCAGCAGGTGGTGAATGCTTATGACAACAGCGTGGTGGAGACGGACCGGTTTCTCGATGGCGTGTTGCAATGGCTGTCCACCCAGAACAGCTCCGCACAGACGGCGATGGTGTATGTAGCCGACCATGGCGAATCGCTGGGCGAGAACAACATCTACCTGCATGGCCTGCCCTATTCGATTGCGCCCGATGTGCAAAAGCACGTGCCGTGGGTCACCTGGCTGTCGCCCGCCATGCAGTCGCGCATCGGTGCCAGCACGGGTTGCCTGCAGAAGGACCTGGCCACGCGGCGCATCACGCACGACCATTATTTCCACTCGGTGCTGGGCCTGATGGACGTGCAGACCGGTGCCTACCAGCCCGAGCAGGACATGTTCACGCCCTGCCGCGATGCGGGGGCCGCGCAGGCGCGGGCCGATGGGCCTGGTGGCGCCACACCGCCCCTGGCGGTGGTGGCCCCCACACGCAAATCCTGACAGCCCTCACCCCGGGACAACACGCTGGCGCGCCCGTTTGCAGGTGCCTCGTCAGGCAGCAACTTGTGGCACTGCCATCAGCACATAGACCTTGCGCAGCGTTTCGTGCACCTGCCACTCGCCCGTGGTGTGGGCAGGGAAGAACACGGTGTCGCCCGCGCGGAAATCCTGCGGCGAGCCATCGGTGGGGGTGAAGGTGCAGGAGCCGGCCAGGATGTGCATGACTTCGGCATTGGGCAGGTGGCGTGCGAAGCGGCCGGGGGTGGATTCCCAGATGCCGGTGGCATTGCCGCCGGCGCCCACGAGGTCTACGTCTATGCCGCTGAACTGGGCGGGGGGTTGGGTCAGGGGGCGGGCGGCGGGGCCCTGGCTCTCCAGACCTTGGAGGGTGGCGGTCTGGGGGAGGATGGTGATGTTCATGGAGGGTGCAGGGTTCTGAAAAGGGAAGCTGCAAGCAAGAGCTGGACCGGGGTTGCTGTGGTCCAAGATATGGGTAAACCACGTGCCGATCGATTCAACGGCTTTGCTTTGGTAGTGACTGCATGCCTTTGCAGAGGGCGGGAGCCGGGGTGTGCGCCCGGCGGCGCACCTACCTTCTTTTGCTTCGTCAAAAGAAGGTAGGCCAAGAAAAGACGACCCCGCTGCCCGTGTCCCCCTCGCCGGTGGCGAGGGGGCAGCCTGCGATGCTCGGTCCTGGGGTGCACCGCGGAACTCGCTGCGTTCCCCCTGCGGGCGAACTCCGCTCGGACAACCGCGGTGAGTCAGTTCACGATGCGCGTGTCCTTCGGCACGCGCTCACCCCAGGCCCTGCGCTTCTCGGCACGGTCAGAAGGGGGTGGGCGCGGGCTCCACTCGGGCCATTGCTTCGCTCGGCCTGTGGTCCTTCGCTGCGCTCGGCTCGCCGGAGCGATCGCGCCCCAACCGTCGGCAGCGCGCAGCGCGAACCGACACCCGGCGCGGCTGCGCAGCAGCAGCCGTTCGGACCCCGCTCCCCACCCCTGCTGGCTGCGCCGAGAAGCGCAGGGGCTGGGGTGGGTGCGTGTGCCGAAGGACACACGCACTTCGTGCTCTAGCTTGCCGATGCTGTCTGAGCGGAGTTCGAAGAACGCAGCGAGTTCATCGGCACCACCCCAGGCCCGAGCATCGCAGGCTGCCCCCATTCGCCCGACAGGGCGAATGGGGGACGCAGACTGGGGGCCGCCTTCTCTTTGGTGACTTTCTCTTGGCGGCCAAGAGAAAGTTACTGCGCCGCCGGGCGCACACCCCGGCCTCCGCCCTTCATCAAGGCATGCAGCAACCACCAACAAAAACCCTTCACCAACAAAACAAAATGCTCAAAACAGACACCCCTGATTCTTCGCAAACCCGGCCCGGTACTGCGTCAAATCCAACTCCGTCCGCGCCCGGTTAAGCCCCAACTTGCGGCAAGTGGCCGCAAAGCGCTGTCGCAACATATCGGCCCACAAGCCCGTGCCCTTCATGCGCGTGGCGAAGTCACTGGCGTACACCTTGCCCGCAGCGCGCTGGGCCGGGTCCAGCGCATGCAGGTCCTGCACCCGCGCCATCACCCGCGCCGCGCGCTGCGGGTAGTGCAGCTCCAGCCACTCGCGGAACAGGGGGTCCAGCTCCCACGGCAGGCGCAGCACGGTGTAGAAGGCGCTGGTGGCCCCGGCCTCGTGTGCGGCCTGCAGCACCTGCTCCATGTCTTCGGTGATGAAGGGGATCTGCGGCGCCACGCTCACGCCCACGGGGATGCCCGCCTCGGCCAGTGTGCGGATGGTGCGCAGGCGGCGGTGGGGCGCGGCGGCGCGCGGCTCCATGCGGCGCGCCAGGGCGGCGTCGAGCGTGGTGATGGTGACGTACACGGCCGTCAGGCGCTGCGCGGCCAGCGGGGCGAGCAGGTCGAGGTCGCGCTCCACCCCGGCGGACTTGGTGATCAGCGAGAACGGGTGGCGCATGTCGCGCATCACCTCGATCAGGCCGCGCGTGAGTTTCAGCTCGCGCTCCACGGGCTGGTAGCAGTCGGTGGCCGAGCCGATGTTGATGAGGCGCGGCACATGGCTGGCCCGGCCCAGCTCATCGCGCAGCAACTCGGCGATGTTCTGCTTGGCGATGATCTGGGTTTCGAAGTCGAGCCCCGGCGACATATTGAGGTAGCTGTGCGTGGGCCGTGCGTAGCAGTAGACGCAGCCATGCTCGCAGCCCCGGTAGGGGTTGACCGAGAGCTCGAAGAAGATGTCGGGCGAGTCGTTGGCGCAGATGGCGCTCTTCGCCGTCTCCAGATGCACCTGGGTGGTGAGTGGCGCGGGTTGTTCGTCGCCCTCTTCCACATACGCCTCCCAGCCATCGTCCACCACCTCGCGCGTGTCGCGCACGAAGCGGTGCGCCAGCGCCGTGGCCGCGCCCCGGCCGCGGATGGCCGCCAGGGGAATGCGAATCTCTTCGGGTGGCGGGGGGACGTCGGAGGTGTCGACGGAATAGCGCGTCATAACTGTATAAATATACAGTTATTTGGCATGCATGGGGGAAGTTTCGTGCTGCGTCAGGTCGCCTGGCGCGCCGCCCTGCGCCGCGGCCCCAGTTGCGCCACCAGGTAGTCCGCCAGGTGCTGCAGGGGACGGCCCAGGGGCTGCCCGCCGGCCACCAGGGCCAGTTCGCTGGGTGGCAGGGCCTCGAAGCCTGCCGCGCGGCCCAGGACGCGGTGCTCCTTGAGCAGGGCGGTGCGGGGCAGCACGCTGATGCCCAGGCCTGCGGCCACGGCGGCCTGGATACCCGTGAGGCTCTGGCTGCCGAAAGCCTGGCGCCATGGGCGGCCGGCCTTGTCCAGCGTTCTCACGGCGCGCAGCCGGTAGATGCAGCCTGCGGGGAACAGCACCAGGGGCACGGGGCCTGCATCCAGCGCCCACCCGGCACCTGCGGCCCACACCAGGGATTCGGGCCAGGCGGCAATGCAGTCGCCACTGCCGGGCTCGCGCTTCATCAGCGCCAGATCGATCTCCCCGGCGCCCAGCCTGCGCTGCAGGTCGGTGCTCATGCCGCTCACAGTGTCCAGGCGCAGCGCGGGGTGTTCGGCGCTGAAGCCCGCCAGGATGGCGGCCATGCGGCGCGCGTCGAAATCCTCCGGCACGCCCAGGCGCAATGCGGGCTGGCTACCGGTGGTGGCCAGCGCGTCTTCCGCCTCCTGGGCCATGGCCAGCAGGCGCCGTGCGTACTGGGCCAGCAACTCGCCCTGCTGCGTGGGCAGGGCCTGCTTGCCGCTGCGGTCGCGCTGCAGCAGAGGGTGGCCAACCCGCTCTTCGAGCTTGAGGATCTGCTGGCTGACGGTGGACTGCGTGCGGTGCACGCGCTCGGCGCCGCGGGTGAAGCTGCCCTCTTCAACGACGCACACCAGGGTTTTCAGGAGTTCCAGGTCCAACATGGTTCATATCCGAGATTCAACTGGGTTCTATTTGAACATTTAATTTCTCAATATCACCAGCCTTGCGCATGCTACGCACCTCCTTGAAACGATGCGGACTGAACCATGCCTTTGAAAAACACCCCCCGCCCTTTGTGGCTGACCTTCGACTGCTACGGTACCCTCATCCAGTGGGATGAAGGCCTGCAAGAGGCCGTGCGCGAGCTGCTGGCGCGCAAGGGCGCAGCGGGCACCCCGCCGGAAGAACTCATCGCGGTCTACGACCGGCACGAGCACGCGCTGGAGCAGACGCCGCCGCAACGCAGTTTTCGCGAGGTGTCGGGTGAAGGGCTGCAGCGCACCCTGGCGGAGCTGGGGCTGCCCGAATCGCCTGGCGATGCCGGGCTGCTCGCCGGGCGCATCGGGGCCATGCCGCCGTTTCCCGAGGTGGTGGGCGTGCTGCGCACGCTCAAGGCGGCCGGGCACCGCCTGGCCATCGTGTCCAACACCGACGACGACATCATTGCCGGCAACGTGGCGCAACTCGGCGGGCTGATCGACCGGGTGATCACCGCCCAGCAGGCCAGCGCCTACAAGCCCGACCGCCGGCTGTTCGATCATGCCCATGCGCAACTGGGCGTGCAGCCGGCCGAGGTGGTGCACATCTGCGCGAGCCCGCACCTGGACCACGCGGCAGCGCGCGAGATCGGCTTTCGCTGCATCTGGGTGGACCGGGGCTCCGGGCGGCGCCTGCTGCCCGACTACCAGCCCGATGCCACCGTGGGCGATCTGCGCGGGGTGGTGGACCTTTTTGCGACGCTGGGCTGGTAGCGTTTATCTACGCCCAGGCCCTTGCCCAGGCGTCGGCCATGGCGGGCGTGTGGTAGCAGGCAGCCTCGAAGCTCTTGGTGCATACGGCACGCTCGAGCAGCTGGATGTCTGCCTCGTGCTGGCGCGCCACATGCACATCTTCGAAGAAGAGCACCTTGTCGCAGCGCTGGTCCAGCACCAGCTCGGCGATCTGCGCATCGCCGCCCAGCGGGCCGCTGCGCAGGGGCTGCACCCACGGCAGGTCGCGCGGCCAGCCGCGGGACCAGGCCATCTCGTTGAGCCTGCCGCCCGTGGTGCCGGTGGCAAAGCGCTCCTGCGTCTGCGAGAGCAGATCGAAATGGCGAAAGGCGAAGTCCACCATGGCGGACTTCAAGGCGTCGTGGGCGATCAGTGCAACGGATTGCTTGTCGATGGAGGGCACCATCACCGGCGGGCGCTCGCGCAGCGAGACACCGGCCTGCAGCGCGGCCTCCACCGCCACCCATTCGACGGCAGCGGCCACGGTGAGCAGCAAGGGCTTGCCATGCGAGATGCACTGGCGCTTGAGGGCCTGCGCCTCGGGGTACAGGGACGAAGGATCGAGCGGGTCCAGCAGGTAGATGGCGCCGGCCAGTTCCTGCTCGGCGTGCACGCCGCCCGCAATGCGCGAGACCACGCGCATGACCCCGCCCTCGCGCCCGTAGGGCAAGCGGATGAGGTGTGGAAAGTGATCTGCCAGGGCATGCTGTTCGATGGCGTCGGCGCAGCCGCCGACGGCGGCGATGCCGAGCTGGAGTTCGGCCAGGGCCGGCCGCGACGTTGCGGCCCATTGGGCCAGGCCGCCGTCGGCGGTCGAGCGGTGCAGGCGGTGTGCGGCCAGGCCGAAGGTTCGTGGGGGAAGTGTTGTCGTCACCATGTACTCCGAATTCGCATGCCAGTCTAACGCCCGCCTTGTGGGCACTACTCCTTGAACAGCCCCTCGATCACCGCGCGCAGCCACTGGTTGCCCGGGTCGGCCTCGAAGCGCTTGCTCCAGTGCAGCGCCACGGTGAAGTCGCGCAGCGGCAGCGCGGGCTCGATGACGGTGTAGCCGCCCGCTGCCGCAAAGCCGCGGGCGATGTTGCGCGGCATGACCACGGCGAGATCCGTGCCGCGCACGATGGAGGGCAGCACCATGAAGTGTTCGGTGGTCAGGCGCAGGCGGTCTTCGAGCTGCAGCAGGGCTAGGATGCGCAGCGTGTCCGAATGCGAGCGCACGGCGACGAATTCGAGCTGGCGCAGGTCGTCGAGCAGGGCCGCGCCGCTGCGCCGGCGTTTGGCGAAAGGGTGGCCTTCGCGCAGCAGCACGATGTAGCGGTCACCCAGCAACTGCACGCGCTGCGTGTCCTTCACGGCGGGCAAAAAGCCGAAGGCGAAGTCGATGCGGCCGCTGTCGAGCAGGGGCGCGATTTGCTCGCCCGGCACGGGCAGGGTTTCGAGCCGCACGCCGGGGGCCTGCTGGCGCAGGGCAAGCATGAGGTCGGGCAAAAAGCGGCCCTCGCCGATGTCGCTCATGTGGATGCGGAACACCTTGCGCGACTGCATGGGGTCGAACAGCGCGGATTCGTTGAGCGCTTCTTCGAGCGTGCCCAGGGCGCTGCGCACGGCGTCGGCCAGGCGGTCGGCCTTGGGGGTGGGCTGCACGCCGCCGCCGGCGCGCACGAAGAGCGGGTCCTTGATCAGCAGGCGCAGCCGGGTGAGCGCCTGGCTGGCTGCGGGCTGCGTCAGGTCCATGAGCTCGGCCGCGCGGCTCACGCTGCGCGTGCGGTAGACCGCATCGAACAGGCGCAGCAGGTTGAGGTCGATGTCCTTGATATGCATTGGGCTAATACTGCTTAGTCACTTCATTGTATTGATGGATGTGCGGCGGGGGCCGAAGATCAGACCTTTCCACCCGCATTGCCCCGCCCATGCTCCAGGCCCTTGACTCCCGCCCTGTCGGCACCGCCACTGCCACCACCACCGACCTGCGCCCTACCGTGCGCGAGGTGGTGCTCGACCTGCTACGCGGTTTCAGCATCAACACCATCTTCGGCAACCCGGGCTCGACCGAGCTGCCGCTGTTCCTCGACTTCCCCAAGGACTTTCGCTACATCCTGGGCCTGCAGGAGGCGGTGGTGGTGGGCATGGCCGACGGCTATGCCCAGGCCACGCACAACGCGGCCTTCGTGAACCTGCACTCGGCGGCGGGCGTGGGCCATGCCATGGGCAATATCTTCACGGCGCACAAGAACCGCACGCCGATGGTGATCACGGCCGGGCAGCAGGCGCGCTCCATATTGCCGTTCGACCCGTTCCTGTTCTCGGGCCAGGCCACGGAGCTGCCCAAGCCCTATGTGAAGTGGAGCATCGAGCCCGCGCGCGCGGAGGACGTGCCGCTGGCCATTGCCCGCGCCTACTACATCGCCATGCAGCAGCCGCGCGGTCCGGTGCTGGTCTCCATCCCTGCGGACGACTGGGACAAGCCCTGCGAGCCGCTGGCGGCGCGCACCGTGAGCATCGAGACCCGGCCCGAGCCGCGCGTGCTGGGCGCCATCGGCGACGCGCTCGATGCGGCGCAGCGCCCGGTCTTCGTGGTCGGTGCGGCGGTGGACCGCGATGGCGCATGGGACGATGTGGTGGCCCTGGCCGAGCGGCACAACGCGGCGGTGTGGATCGCCCCCATGTCGGGGCGCTGCGGCTTTCCGCAGGACCACCGGCTGTTCATGGGCGTGCTGCCCGCCATGCGCGAGAAGATCGTGGCGCTGCTGGGCGGGCACGACCTGGTGTTTGCGCTGGGCGCAGCGGCCTTCACCTACCATGTGGAGGGCCACGGCCCGCATGTGCCGCCCGGCGCGCAACTGGTGCAGCTGATCGAAGACCCCGGCACGGCGGCCTGGACGCCTGAGGGCACCTCGGCCGTGGGCGGCGTGCGCCTGGGCGTGCAAGACCTGCTGGCACGCCCTGCTCCGCCCACACTGTCCTCGCGCACCGCGCCACCGCTGCGTGCAGCGCGCCCGCGTGCCGAACCCTCGGCGCTGATGAGCGTGCAGTACGTGATGCAGACCCTGGCCGAGGTGCGCGACGCGCATTCCATCGTGGTGGAAGAGGCGCCGAGCTCGCGCGCCGCCATGCATGCCTACCTGCCCATCCTGCACAGCGAGACTTTCTACACCATGTGCAGCGGTGGGCTGGGCTATGCCATGCCGGCTGCCGTGGGCGTGGCACTGGCAAAGCCGGGCAGCAAGGTCATCGGCCTGCTGGGCGATGGCTCGGCGATGTACTCCATCCAGGCGCTGTGGAGCGCCGCGCAGCTGCGCCTGCCCATCACCTTCATCATCCTGAAGAACCGGCGCTATGCGGCGCTGCAGGAGTTTGCGCCGACCTTCGGCTTTGGGCCGGACGACAAGCTCGAGGGCACGGAGCTGCCGGACCTCGACTTTCTGGCGCTGGCACGCGGCCAGGGCTGCGATGCGGTGCAGGTGAGCGACGCAGCGCAGTTGCACCAGGTGCTGCGCGATGCGCTGGCGCACCCCCGGGCCATGCTGGTGGAGGTGGATGTGGCCTGAACAAGCCCCCTCTCGTTATCGCAGCAAGCCAACCCAACAGACCCGGATGACCGGGCGACCCAGTTTTCGGAGACATGACCATGAAGCACCAGAACGCATCCCAGCATCCCATTCTTCGCCGCCGCCTGGCGGGCGCCCTCGCCCTGGCGGCGCTTGCAGGCGCCGCCCTGCTGCCAGCGGGCGCACGGGCCCAGGCCTATCCCGCCAAGCCCATCAAGGTGGTGGTGAACTTCCCGGCGGGCGGCGCGGCCGACCAGATCGCGCGGGCGGTCACCGTGCCGCTGCAGGCGGCCCTGGGCCAGCCGGTGGTGGTGGAAAACCGGGGCGGCGCGGGCGGCAACATCGGTGGCGAGGCGGTGGCCAAGTCGCCGGCCGACGGCTACACGCTGCTCATGAGCTCGGGCGGCATGGTCTCGGTGAACCCCCACATCTACCCCAAGATGCCGTTCGACCCGGTGAAGGACCTGGTGCCTGTGGCCGCCGCAGCGCGCGTGCTGGTGTTCCTGGAGGTGCGGCCCACGCTGCCAGTGAACACCATCCAGGAGTTCCTGGCCTACCTCAAGGCCAACCCGGGCAAGGTGAGCTTCGGCACGCCGGGCAACGGCAGTTCGCCCCATCTGGCGGCCGAGATGCTCAAGAGCCAGGCCAACGTGTTCGCCGTGCATGTGCCGTACCGGGGCGCGGCGCCTGCCATGCAGGACCTGCTGGGCGGGCAGGTGGATTTCATGTTCGACCCGGGCATCGGCCTGCAGCATGTGAAGGCCAACAAGCTGCGCCTCCTGGCCGTGGGCAGCGCCAAGCGCTCGCCGCTGTTCCCCGATGTGCCCACGCTGGACGAGGTGGGGTTGAAGGGCTTTGACGCCGATACCCTGTTCGGCTTCTATGCGCCGGCCGGCACGCCCGCCGAGGTGGTGACGAAACTCAACCGCGAGATCAACAAGATCCTGGCCACGGCCCCCGTGCAGGAGCGCATTGCCGCGCTGGGCGGCGAGCCCGCGCCCATGGCGCCCAAGGAGTTCCACGACCGAGCCATGAGCGACAGCAAGCGCTTTGGTGCATTGATCAAGGCGCGCAATATCACCGGAGACTGATCTTCGGCGGTGGTGGGGCGGCCACGCACCGCCCCTGCCAAAGCCCGCACGGTGCAGTGCGAGATTGTCGGCAAACCGGGCCTGCCGGCCTATAGTCCCGCCCTTTGCAACCACACCCTGCGAGGTACCCCATGGCGCGCAAGCCCCAGATCATCCTGTCGTCCCTGGACGTCGACCGCATCGAAGCCCTGCTGGCCGCCATTCCGGCCAGCGTCTTCCCCGGCAAGGCCGATCTGCAGGCCGAGATCGACCGCGCCGACGTGGTGGCGCCCGAAGACATCCCGCCGCATGTGGTGACGATGAACTCCACGGTGCAGTTCGCCATCGAGGAGACGGGCAAGGAGTTCTGCCTGACGCTGGTCTACCCGCGCGACATGGACGGCAGTGCGGACCGCCTGTCGATCTTCGCGCCCGTGGGCAGCGCCCTGCTGGGCCTGGCGGTGGGCGATGCACTGGTGTGGCCGGGCCCCGGCGGCAAGCCGATGACGGTGCGCGTGAAGGCCATCCTGTACCAACCTGAAGCGGCGGGCGAGCTGCACCGCTGAGCGGCGGCGCCACAGGCGACGGCCGCAAATTGCAACAGTGCTTTGCGACCAAGGGGGCGAGCGGCGACAATCGGGGCCCATGACAGCGCCCCCGCACCCGCCCGACGAACCGAACGCCCCGGCAACGGCGCTGGCGGCTGCGCCCCCTGAGTTCGACCCAGACTCCACCACCGCCTTCCAGCAGCGCATGGAGCGGGCCCCCGAATGGTTCTGCTCCTTCCTGGCCGGCAACATCCGCGAGAAGAGCCGCTTGAAGCGCGAGATGGCCACCATGAAGGGATCGGTGGCCTGGCTGATGAAGCAGCGCCGCCAGGGCAACTGGACCGCCGAGGAGCGTGATCAACTGCGCGACGTGATGCGCTCGGCCTCGTCGGTCAGCCCCTACCTGTTCATCTGGGTGATCCCCGGCTCGATGCTGCTGCTGCCCTTCATGGCCTGGTTCCTGGACAAGCAGCGCAAGCGGCGTGAGGGACTGCCACCGGTTTGAGCCATGTATGCGGGCCTTCTCTGGCCCCTCCGGCTTCTTAAGACCGGCGAAGTGCGCACAACAGCGGCCCGGTCCGGGGCCGCCGCGCAAGGGCCGCCCCGCCGCACTGGCTGCGCGCCCCTTACCAAATAG
This sequence comes from Acidovorax sp. LjRoot66, assembly GCF_964253305.1. Taxonomy (NCBI): domain Bacteria; kingdom Pseudomonadati; phylum Pseudomonadota; class Betaproteobacteria; order Burkholderiales; family Comamonadaceae; genus Acidovorax; species Acidovorax sp. LjRoot66. Next base: position 2,206,814 of record NZ_CAXUQU020000001.1, on the reverse strand, counting down.
CGCAGCGAGGAAAAAGAAGGGGCCGAGGGGGAATTCATGCCCAGTGGCTGCTGATCGCCACCAGCATGCCGGCCCCCACCAGCCCTGCCTGCCAGCGCAGTGCCATCGACCAGGTGGGCACATGGCGCTCCACCCGCTGGTAGAGTTCGCGCCCGGCCATCAGCGAGAGGGTGAAGGCCAGCACCATGCCCAGTGCGTTGACCACGGGAGACTCGGGGAACAGGTGGCCCACGACCGCGTTGACCAGCAGGCACACGGCAAAGTGCACGAGGAAGACCGAGTACGACATCTGGCCCAGCCGGACCAGCGGCGCCACACCCTGCCACTGTCGCAGTGGCGCCGAGCGCAAGGCCGCCACCAGCAGCAGTGAAACCACCAGCGCCAGGGCGATGCGCCCGCGGTGTTCCATGGCCAGGGCGGTGCCGCCCAGCAGCACCATGAGCGCCAGCCAGCCCGTGGCGCGCGGGGACTTCACGGCCCAGTAGGCCATCATGCCCAACCCGTACGCGCCGAAGAAGTACCAGCCCCACATGTCGAGCGAACTGTCGAGATTGAACACCCACAGCGACGCGGCCGTGAGCGCCACCAGCAGGCTTTTGCCGATCAGGGGCCCGTTGCGGCGTGCCCAGCCACCGGGCAGCGCCCGAACGGCAGCCCATACGAGCACGCTGAGCGCGAACAGCTGGAAGTCGATGGCCACGTACCAGACGCCGGCCGAAAGGGCGTTCTCACCCACGATGTCCTGCAGCAGCAGCGCATTGGCCAGCAATTGCGCGAGCGTGGGCTCGTCGGGCACGGAATGGTGGTCCATCCACGGGCGCACCAGCGCCGACACCAGCACGGCCAGCATCAGCGCCACCGCATAGGGCACTACCAGACGCACGAAGCGCTTGGTGACCACCGCCCCGGCACTGTCGAAGCGGGCCACGCCCTGGGGGGCCAGGCTGGCTGCCGCCAGGTAGCCGCCCAGCACCAGGAACACCTGCACCGCCATGCGCCCGTAGTCGTACAGCCAGGCCATCAGCCACGGCGCCAATGGCGCAGCAATGTCGGACATCGGGCCGTAGAAGGCCAGGTGGTGGCAGACGATGGCGGCGCACGCCAGCCCCTTGACCATGTCGATCAGGGGGGTGCGGGAGGTGGCGGAAGGCATGGGTGAATGAACAGAAAACGGCGGATGACACTCCCGCCATTGCGGGCAAAACCCGCCTATTGTCGCCTGTTACAGAAATTTGCGCTGTCACGCATGCCTGCGGTATGTCCGTTGCCGCGAATTCCATGTCATTCTGAATTTTCAGCATTCGCTGAAAATTCAGAAGCATCAAGCCGCTTGCATCAGTACCTCAAGCTGCCCTCGGCATCCACGATGGCCAGCTCCACATAGGTCGAGCCGTTGTGGTTCTTGGGCGAGTACTTCACGTTGAAGCGCCCGAACGAGATCTCACCGGCCTCCTCCATGGCCCGGGTGAAGGATTCGGTGCTCAGGTTGCGCCCGGCGCGGCGCAGGCCCTCGACCAGCAGGCGCGCGTGCACGAAGCCCTCGAACTGCGAAGCCGAGGGCTGCGCGCCCGGTGATTTGGCACGCAGCAGGGCCAGGTACTCGGCCACCACCGGCACAGTGGTGCTGCGCAGCGAGGGCATGATCTGCGCGAGGATGATGCCGCGCGCCTTCTCCTTGAGCTCGCGCTGGATCACGTCCATGCTGGCCACTGAAAAGCCGTAGTACGTGGGCCGCGCCGCAGTGGACTGCACGCCCTTGATGTAGTTGGTGAAGGTGGTGCCCGCCGTGGCCACGATCACGGCCTGCGGCTGGGCCTTTTCGGTGGCCTGGCCGGCAGCGGCAAAATCGGGCTGCTTCGGATCGACCTTGATCTCGGCCACGAAGGGGAGCTTTTCCTGCGCGGAGGCCTTCTTGAGTTCGGCCAGCAGCGTCTTGCCCAGGCCGTCGTCCTGGTAGAACACGGCCACCCGGTCCATGCCCTGCTGGCGCAGCTGCGAGACGATCTTCTGCGCCTCGCTGGCGTAGCCTGCGCGCACATGGAACACATGGGGGTTGAAGTTCTCGCGGAACACCGAGGCGCCGGTGACCGGGCCGAACAGCAGGGTGCGGTGTTCCTGGATCAGCGGCAGGATGGCGGCCGTCTGCGCGGTGCCGGTGCTGTTGTAGACCATGAAGACCTTGTCGGTCTCGAGCAGCTTGCGCGTGTTCTCCACGGCCTTTTGGGCATCGAAGGCATCGTCGAGCGTGGTGTAGCGGATCATGCGGCCGTGCACGCCGCCCTGGGCATTGACGGCATCGAACAAGAGCCGCGAGCCCTCGCCGTACTGCGCGGTCTGGGGGCCGAGCGGACCGGAAAGCACAGCCGAGGCACCGAGCCGGATCTCGTCCGACGTCACTCCCTCATTGCGGGCATGGCCCGGGCCGGCGGCGCACAGCGCTGCCAGCAGCAGAAAACTCCGAAACATGATGTCTCCCCACCGTGCCAACAATGACAGACCAAGCCGCGTGCAGCGCGACCTTTTGGTTATTGATCATCATTATCTGCACACCCCCGCGCCTGGTGCTAGGGGTTAGCCCTGCCAGTAGAGCACCGCGTACAGGTGCTCCTGCCCACACGGTGGCGGGGGACGCAGGTGCTCAGAGCGCCAGGCGCGCGCGGGCGGCCTGGTATTCGCTGCGCAGGCGCGCCACGAGCTCGGCGGTGCTGGTCACGGCGTCGATGGCGCCGATGCCCTGGCCACAGCCCCAGATGTCCTTCCAGGCTTTCTTGGCATCGCCGCCGAAGTTCATCTTGCTCGGGTCGGACTCGGGCAGGTTGTCCGGGTCCATGCCGGCGGCACGGATCGACGGCGCCAGGTAGTTGCCGTGCACGCCGGTGAAGAGGTTGCTGTAGACGATGTCGTCGGAGTTGCCGGCGACGATGGCCTGCTTGTACTCGTCGCTGGCGCGCGCCTCGTGCGTGGCGATGAAGGCCGAGCCGATATAGCCGAAGTCGGCCCCCATGGCCTGTGCGGCCAGCACCGCATCACCGCTGGCGATGGCGCCGCTGAGCGCGATGGGGCCGTCGAACCACTGGCGGATCTCCTGGATCAGTGCGAAGGGGCTCTTCACGCCCGCATGGCCCCCGGCACCGGCCGCCACGGCGATCAGGCCGTCGGCGCCCTTCTCGATGGCCTTGTGCGCGAACTTGTTGTTGATGATGTCGTGCAGCACGATGCCGCCCCAGGCATGCACGGCCTGGTTCACGTCCTCGCGCGCGCCCAGGCTGGTGATGATGATCGGCACCTTGTACTTGGCGCAGACCTGCATGTCGTGCTCCAGCCGGTCATTGCTCTTGTGCACGATCTGGTTGATGGCGAAGGGCGCGGCCGGCCTGTCGGGGTTGGCCTTGTTGTAGGCCGCCAGCGTCTCGGTGATCTCGGCCAGCCATTCGTCGAGCAGTTCGGCGGGGCGCGCGTTGAGCGACGGCATGGAACCCACCACGCCGGCCTTGCACTGCTCGATCACGAGCTTGGGGTTGCTGATGATGAACAGCGGCGAGCCGATGACGGGCAGGGACAGGTTCTGCAATGCGGGGGGCAGCTTGGACATGGCGGGTTCGTTCCAGGTTGAAGGATGGATGAATGGATCAGATTCTTGAGGGGCGCAGGCCCTCGCGCACAGCGCGCCGGCCCTGCTTGTCTCCCCCGTGCGCTCAGAAGGAATCGAGCGCCAGCTCCGTCACGCTGTCGGCGCCTTCGACGATGCTGTCGCGCAGGCCCGGCGCCTTGACCAGGATGTGCTCGGCATAGAACTGCGCCGTGGTGATTTTTGCCTGCATGAAGGCGGCATCCTGTCCCTTGTGCAACAGCGCCTGCGCCACCAGCAGGCTGCGCGCCAGTTGCCAGCCGGCCACCAGGTTGCCCGCCAGCATGAGGTAGGGCACGCTGCCGGCGAACACGGCGTTGGGCGAGGTCTTGGTGCCGCCGGCAACGAAGTCCACCACGTCAAGGAAGGCCTGGCGTGCGGCCGTGAGGCGGCGCGCCACGGCCTTGGCGGCAGGGCTGCCGTTGGCCAGCAGCTCGGCTTCGGTCTTCTCGATCTGGGCGGCAATGCCCTTGGCGGTCTGGCCACCGTCGCGAGCGGTCTTGCGGCCCACGAGGTCGTTGGCCTGGATGGCGGTGGTGCCTTCGTAGATGGTGAGGATCTTGGCGTCGCGGTAGTACTGGGCCGCGCCGGTTTCCTCGATGAAGCCCATGCCGCCGTGCACCTGCACCCCAAGGCTGGTGACTTCCAGGCTCATCTCGGTGCTGTAGCCCTTGACCAGGGGCACCATGAATTCGTAGAACGCGGCATTCTGCTTGCGCGCCTCGGCATCGGGGTGGTGGTGCGCAGCGTCGTAGGCGGCTGCGGCCACGGTGGCCATGGCGCGGCAGCCCTCGGTGTAGGCGCGCATGGTCATGAGCATGCGGCGCACGTCGGGGTGGTGGATGATGGGTGCGCTGGCGGCAATGGAGCCATCCACAGGGCGGCTCTGCACGCGGTCTTTCGCATAGCCCACGGCCTTCTGGTAGGCGCGCTCGGCAATGGCGATGCCCTGCACGCCCACGGCGTAGCGCGCGGCGTTCATCATGATGAACATGTATTCGAGGCCCCGGTTCTCCTGGCCCACGAGGTAGCCCACAGCGCCGCCATGGTCGCCGAACTGCAGCACGGCCGTGGGGCTGGCCTTGATGCCGAGCTTGTGCTCGATGCTCACGCAGTGCGCGTCGTTGCGCGCGCCCAGGCTGCCGTCGGCATTGACCATGAACTTGGGCACCACGAACAGGCTGATGCCCTTGACGCCCTCGGGCGCACCCTGCACGCGGGCCAGCACCAGGTGCACGATGTTGGCGGCCATGTCGTGCTCGCCGTAGGTGATGAAGATCTTGGTGCCGAAGACCTTGTAGCTGCCGTCGGGCTGGGACTCGGCACGCGTGCGCACCAGGGCCAGGTCGGAGCCGGCCTGGGGCTCGGTCAGGTTCATGGTGCCAGTCCACTCGCCGGTCACCAGCTTCTCGAGGTAGGTGGCCTTGAGTTCATCGCTGCCGGCCGTGAGCAGCGCCTCGATGGCGCCGTCGGTCAGCAGCGGGCACAGCGCAAAGCTCATGTTGGCGCTGTTGCACATCTCGATGCAGGCGGCACCGATGGTCTTGGGCAGGCCCTGGCCGCCGAAGTCGGCCGGGTGCTGCAGGCCCTGCCAGCCGCCTTCGCCGTACTGGCGGAAGGCGTCCTTGAAGCCGGGGGTGGTGGTGACCACACCGTCTTTCCAGCTCGACGGGTTCTTGTCACCCTCGAAGTTCAGCGGAGCCAACACGCCCTCGTTGAACTTGGCGCATTCTTCGAGCACGGCCTGGGCGGTGTCGAGGCCCGCGTCTTCGAAGCCGGGAATCTGTGCGATCTGTTCAATGTTGGCCAGGTGCTCGATGTCGAACAGCATGTCCTTGACGGGGGCGGTGTAACTCATGGATGTCTCCGGGAAAAATTCTCAAAAAAAAGGCACCGCGAACGATGCCTTTCAGTGCCTGGGCCACAGGGAACGCAGCCTCAGAACACGTGTTTACAAGGCCTTGACCAGTTCCGGCACCGCCGTGAACAAGTCCGCCTCCAGCCCATAGTCCGCCACACTGAAGATCGGCGCCTCCGCATCCTTGTTGATTGCCACGATCACCTTGGAGTCCTTCATCCCCGCCAGATGCTGGATGGCCCCCGAGATCCCCGCCGCGATGTACAGCTGCGGCGCCACGATCTTGCCGGTCTGGCCCACTTGCCAGTCATTCGGGGCATAACCGGCATCCACTGCCGCACGGCTGGCACCCAGGGCAGCGCCCAGCTTGTCGGCCAGCGGGGTCATCACTTCGTCGAACTTTTCCTTGCTGCCCAGGGCCCGGCCACCGGAGACGATGATCTTGGCGGCGGTGAGTTCGGGGCGGTCGCTCTTGGCTATCTCGCTGCCCACAAAGACGCTCTTGCCGGTGTCGGTAGTCGCTGCTGCGGTTTCCGTCGCTGCACTGCCACCGGTGGCGGCTGCCGGGTCGAACCCCGTGGTGCGCACGGTGATGACCTTGGTGGCGTCGCTGCTCTGCACGGTGGCAATCGCGTTGCCCGCGTAGATGGGGCGCTCGAAGGTGTCGGGGGAGATCACCTTGGTGATGTCGCTGATCTGGGCGACATCCAGCTTGGCGGCCACGCGGGGGGCCACGTTCTTGCCGCTGGCGGTGGCGGGGAACAGGATGTGGCTGTAGTTGGCAGCAATGGCCAGGACTTGCGCAGCCACGTTCTCGGCCAGGCCATGTTCCAGGCCGGGGGCATCGGCATGGATGACCTTGGCCACACCGGCGATTTGTGCGGCGGATTGGGCTGCAGCACCGGCATTGTGGCCGGCGATCAGCACGTGCACGTCGCCGCCGCAGGCAATGGCGGCGGTCACGGTGTTCAGGGTGGCGCCCTTGATGGCGGCGTTGTCGTGTTCGGCAATAACGAGTACGGTCATTTGCTTGTTCTCCTTATTGTTCAGATGACTTTGGCTTCGTTCTTGAGCTTGTCGACAAGGGCGGCCACGTCGGCCACCTTGACGCCGGCGCCGCGCTTGGCGGGTTCGGTGACCTTGAGGGTCTTCAGGCGCGGAGTCACATCCACTCCCAGGTCTTCGGGCTTGACGATATCGAGCTGCTTCTTCTTGGCCTTCATGATGTTGGGCAAGGTGACGTAGCGGGGCTCGTTCAGGCGCAGGTCGGTGGTGATGACTGCGGGCAGGGTGAGGGACAGGGTTTCCAGGCCGCCGTCGACTTCGCGGGTCACGCTGACCTTGTCGGCAGTCAGCTCCACCTTGCTGGCGAAGGTGGCCTGGGGCAGGTCGGCCAGGGCCGCCAGCATCTGGCCGGTCTGGTTGGCATCGTCGTCGATGGCCTGCTTGCCCAGGATCACGAGGCCTGGCTGCTCTTTGTCGACCAGGGCTTTGAGGATCTTGGCCACGGCCAGGGGTTGCAGTTCGACGTCGGTTTCCACCAGGATGGCGCGGTCGGCGCCGATGGCCATGGCGGTGCGCAGGGTTTCCTGGCATTGGGCCACGCCGCAGGAGACGGCGATGACTTCGGTCACCAGGCCTTTTTCTTTCAGGCGCACGGCCTCTTCGACGGCGATTTCGTCAAAGGGGTTCATGCTCATCTTCACGTTGGCGATGTCCACACCCGTTTGGTCCGACTTGACTCGGACTTTGACGTTGTAGTCGACCACGCGTTTGACAGGGACCAAGACCTTCATTGCTGCGGCTCCTAGAGTTGGTTGAATTGACGTTTACGTAAACTGGAACATTCTATGCCGCAGTGCATCCCAAAGGGTGCAGGCCGGCGCCCCATCGGCTGCAGGGGCATAAAAAAGAACGATCGTGCTTTTTAGTGATTATAGGGCACTCGGCGAGCCGCCCGATGTCTCGCCGGAGGCACTTGCTGTCGGCGCGGCGCCTGAAGGCAGGCCGGCAGGCATGGCACCGCTGTCCTTGAACTGCACTACGCGCTGCGGGTAAGGGATGTCGATGTTCGCGGCCCGCAGGCCATCGAGGATGGCGATGTTGATGGCCGAGCGCAGGTTGAGCGAGCCGGCCGAGGGATCGCTGATCCAGAAGTTGAGGCTGAATTCGAGCCCGTCGGGCGCGAAGTTGATGAGAAACGCCACGGGCACGGGCTCCTTGAGCACCCGGGGTTGCGCAGCGGCTGCTGCGCACAGGATGGCCTGGACCTGGCCCACGTCGCTGTCGTAGCCGACGACGATGTTGGTGGTGACGTTGAACTTGCGGTCGGCGTCGGACAGGTTCTCCACGCGCTGGGTGATCAGCGTCTCGTTGGGCACGATGGACTCGCGCCCGTTGCCCGCACGGATCAGGGTGTAGCGCGTCTTGATGTCGGTGATGCGGCCCTCGAAGCCATCGACGCGCACGTTGTCGCCGATGCGCAGCGAGCGCTCCAGCAGGATCACGAAGCCGCTCACGTAGTTGGAGGCGAGCTTCTGCAGGCCAAAGCCCAGGCCCACGCCGACCGCCCCGCCCAGCACCGACAACGCCGTGAGGTCCACCCCGACCGCCGACAGCGCGAACAGCATGCCCACGAGCAGCAGCACGGCGCGCACGGCGTTGCCGGCGACCTTGCGCATGGACAGATCGGTGACGGCCGTGGCGAGCACCCTCCGCTCGAAGGTGGCCGAGATCCACAGCGCCGCCACCAGCACCAGGCTGGCCGACAGCGCGCCCTCGATCAGCGTGGCGACACTGACGGTGGACTTGCCGAAGTTGAGCGTGATGCTGTCGAGCTCGCTGCGCACCACGGGCAGCAGCCCCACGATCCACAGCACGGCCGCGCCCCAGATGACCCAGGAGAACAACCCTTCGAGCAGCCGCACCAGTGCCGAGGTAGGGAACGCCACGCGCAGCACGCGGGCGATGAAGCGGATCAGCGCGAGCGAGACCAGCATGGGGACTGCGATGCGCAGCACGAAGACCGGGTGGTAGTGCTCGACCGCGAGGCGGCCTGCAAACGTCAGGACCAGGGCGATCAGGGGGAAGAGCAGGCCGTCGATGGTGTTGCGGCCGATCCAGACGGAGTCGGGGGGTTGGTTGCGGCCTATCAGTCTGGCGGTGAACAGGGCGATGGCGATGGCGGCGGCCAGGACGCCGAGTTCCAGCCAGACGCTGGAGTGATTGAAGTCGGTGAGGAGTTTGTCGAGGATTTCCATGCGATGAAGGTCCGTGTCACGCGTTGTTGATGGTGACTGTTTGCTTGATCGAAAGTCGGAGGCCGGGTCTCGGCCCGGCGGCCGAGGTACTTGTTCTTTGCTTCGCCAAAGAAAAGTACCCAAAAGAAAGGCGACCCCGCTGCCCGTGTCCCCACTCGCCCGGTGGGCGATTGGGGCAGCCTGCGATGCTCGGTCCTGGGGTGCACCGCGGAACTCGCTGCGTTCCCCCTGCGGGTGAACTCCGCTCAAACAACCGCGGTGAGTCAGACAACGATGCGCGTGTCCTTCGGCACGCGCTCACCCCAGGCCCTGCGCTTCTCGGCACGGTCAGAAGGGGGTGGGAACGGGCTCCACACGGGCCATTGCTTCGCTCGGCCCGTTTCGCCTTCGCTGCGCTCGGCCTGGGCAGAGCGATCACGCCCAACCCGTCGGCAGCGCGCACCGCGCGCGTCACCGACCCCAGGCGCAGCTGCGCAAGCAGCAGCCGTGTGGTACCCGCTCCCCACCCCTGCTGGCTGCGCCGAGAAGCGCAGGGGCTGGGGTGGGCGTGTGTGCCGAAGGACACACACGCTTCGTGATCTGACTTGCCGCAGCTGTTTGAGCGGAGTTCGAAGAACGCAGCGAGTTCTGCGGCGCCACCCCAGATCCGAGCATCGCAGGTTGCCCCCGTTCGCCCGACAGGGCGAACGGGGGACGCAGACTGGGGGTCGCCTTTTCTTGGCCCACCTTCTTTTGGCGACGCAAAAGAAGGTGGGTGCGCCGCCGGGCGCACATCCCGGCCTCCGCCCTCAGCAAAAGAGAAGAAGCAACCACCACCCATATCACTAAAAAATCATCTCCAAGACGGAGCCCGCTTCTCAACAAACGCCCGAGCCCCTTCTTGAGCCGCCCCATCCATCATGTTCACCGCCATCGCCTGCCCCGCCAGTTGATAAGCCGCATCCATCCCCAGCTCCCGCTGCTGATACACCAGCGCCTTGCCCATGGCCACAGCAACCCGCGGCTTCTGCAAGATGGACGCCACCAGCTTCTCCACCTCCGCATCCAACCCAGCAGCAGGCACCACCCGATTCACCAGCCCCTGCTCCAGAGCCGTAGAAGCATCAATGAAATCCCCCGTCAGCAGCATCTCCATCGCCCGCTTGGCAGGCACATTGCGCACCAGCGGCACACTGGGCGTAGCGCAGAACAGGCCGTAATTGATCCCGCTGGTCGCAAAGGCCGCACTGTCGGCAGCCACCGCCAGGTCGCACTGCGCCACCAGCTGGCACCCCGCTGCAGTGGCCATGCCCTGCACCCGCGCGATCACCGGCACAGGCAGCTTGTGGATGGCCAGCATCATGCGGCTGCACTGCGCAAACAGCTGCTGGTACCAGGCCAGGTCCGGGTGGGCCGCCATGTCCTTGAGGTTGTGGCCGGCGCAGAAGGCCTTGCCCTCGGCCGCCAGCACCACGACGCGCGCAGTGTCGTCGCGCGCCACGGCATCGAGCGCCTGCTGCAGGTCAGTCAGCATTTCCGAGCCCAGGGCATTGAAGCGCGCAGGGTCGTTCAGGGTCAGGGTCACCACGCCGCGAGCGTCCCGTTCCACGCGCAGAGGCTGTTGAGATTCCGTCATGTTCATTTCAGTCCAAAAATCACAGGTCCGCCAGCACACGCAGGTGGGCTTCCACGCTGCGGGCCAATGGCCCCATTACATAGCCGCCCTCCAGGCAGGAGACGATGCGTCCCTTGGAATAGCGCTGCGCGATGTCCTTAACGCGCTGGGTGATCCAGGCATAGTCCGATTCGGTCAGGCCCAGTTGCCCCATGTCGTCCTCCCGGTGCCCATCGAACCCCGCGCTCACGAAGACCATCTCGGGCTTGAAGGCCTCCAGCCGCGGGATCCACATCATCTCGATGATCTCGCGGATGTCCATGCCGCGGGTGTAGGCTGGCACCGGCACGTTGACCATGTTGGGGGCAGGATCGTGGTCGCCGCTGTAGGGGTAGAAGGGGTGCTGAAAAATGCTGACCATCAGCGCGCGCGGATCGTTGGCTAGGATGTCTTCGGTGCCGTTGCCGTGGTGCACGTCGAAATCGACCACCGCCACGCGCTGCAGGTTGTGGCGCTGCAATGCGTACTTGGCGGCCACGGCCACGTTGTTAAAGAAGCAGAAGCCCATGGCCTTGCTGCGCGTGGCATGGTGGCCCGGCGGGCGCACGGCGCAGAAGGCGTTCTCCATCTCGCCGGCCATCACCGCATCGGTGGCGGCCAGGGCGGCCCCGGCGGCGCGCAGCGAGGCGTTCCAGGTGTGGGCGTTGATGGAGGTGTCGGGGTCGAGCTGCGAGTAGCTCGGGCCGCCGGCCAGGATCTCCTCGTTGAGCCGGTCTGACAGGCCGCGCATGGCGGCCACGTGCAGACGGTCGTGGGCCAGCTCAATGTCGGCCAGGGACGCCTCGGGCGCCTCGCGCCGGTCCAGCGCATCGCCCACGCCAGTGATCAGCAGCCGGTCTTCGATGGCATCGAGCCGCTCGGGGCATTCGGGATGCCCGGGGCCCATTTCGTGCTTCCAGCAGTCGCGGTGGGTGAAATAGCCCGTCTTGCTCACAGTCAATCCCCGTGTCTCATACTTTTAGGATAACGTCGCGCTATGACTATGAATGCCCAGCACAAAATCAAATCGCTTCTGGACCAGCTTAACACGGTGATCGTGGGCAAACAGGCCCAGGTACAGGACTGCGTGGCCTGCCTGCTGGCCGGCGGCCACCTGCTGATCGAGGATGTTCCGGGCGTAGGCAAGACCACGCTGGCCCATGCTTTGTCGCGCACCTTCGGGCTGCAGTTCGCGCGCGTGCAGTTCACGGCCGACCTGATGCCCAGCGACCTCACCGGCGTCTCGGTGTACGAGCGCGGCAAGGAAGCCTTCGTGTTCCACCCCGGCCCGGTGTTCGCCCAGGTGCTGCTGGCCGACGAAATCAACCGCGCCAGCCCCAAGACGCAGAGTGCCCTGCTTGAAGCCATGGAAGAAAAGCAGGTGTCAGTGGAAGGCGAGACGCGCGCCCTGCCCCACCCCTTCTTCGTGATCGCCACGCAGAACCCGCACGACCAGCTCGGCACCTTTGCGCTGCCCGAGTCGCAGCTGGACCGCTTTCTGATGCGCATCTCCATCGGCTACCCCGACCGGGCGGCCGAGCGCGTGCTGTTGGCAGGCGCCGACCGCCGCGACATGGTGGACACCATGCTGCCCCAGCTGTCCGACGACGAGTTGGCCGAGCTGCAGCGCCAGGTACTGGCGGTGCACACCGCCGACCCGCTGCTCAACTACGTGCAGGACCTGATCGCGGCCACGCGCTCGGGCCGCTGGTTCCTGCAGGGGCTGTCGCCGCGCGCGGGCATTGCCCTGGTGCGCGCGGCCAAGGCACAGGCGCTGATCAGCGGGCGTGACTATGTGGCGCCCGACGACGTGCAAGCCGTGCTGCCCCAGACCATTGCCCACCGCTTGGTGCCCGTGGGCGATGCGGGCCGGGGTGCTGTGGAGCAGGTGCGGGCCATGGCCGAGTCCGTGCCTTTGCCTTGAGCGCTCGGGATATGGCCACGGCCCCTTCACCCACGGCACCGGCCACGCCGCCGGGGCGGCTGCGCGCCGCTCTCGCGGCGCTCAACCCGCTCACGCCCGTGCGCAAGCGTTTCGAGAACTGGTGGATGGTGCGACGGCCGCTGAGCGACACGCTCACGCTGACCCAGCGCAATGTCTACATCCTGCCCACGGGCGCAGGGTGGATGCTGGCGCTGACGCTGCTGATCCTGCTGGTGGCCTCCATCAACTACCAGCTCAACCTGGGCTACCTGCTGACCTTTCTGCTGGCGGGCAGCGCCGTGGTCGGCATGCACATCTGCCACGCCACGCTGCGCGGCATCACGCTGCACCTCAAGGCGCCCGAGCCGCACTTCATGGGAACCAGCGCGACCGTAGAAGTGCAGGTGTCCAGCGAACGCAAGACGCCGCGCTATGGCATCGGCCTGGCCGTGCATGGCAGCGGTGGCGAAGCGCACCACTGGGCCTGGACCGATGTGCCCGCACAGGGAAGCTCCACCGTGCATGTGGCCTTTGCACCCCCGCGCCGGGGCCTGCACCGCGTGCCCACGCTCACGGCCGAAACGCGGTTTCCGCTGGGCACGTTCCGCGTATGGACCTACTGGCGCCCGGCCGCCCAGGTGCTGGTGTACCCGGCGCCGGAGCTGCCCCCCCCGCCGCTGCCACCCGGCGAGCCGCGCGGTGCGGGCACGGGCAGCGCGCCCTCGCAGGGCATTGGCGAGTTCGATGGCGTGCGCGCCTACCGGCGTGGCGACCCGCTCAAGCTGGTGGTCTGGAAGAAGGCGGCCAAGACGCTGGGCACCGGCACCGACGACCTGGTGAGCCGCGATTCGCAGCAGGCCCAGCGCCACGAGCTGTGGCTCGACCCGGCCCTGGCCGCCCTGCCTGACCCCGAGGCCCGCATCTCGCGCTTGGCTGCCTGGGTGCTGCAGGCCGATCGCCTGGGGCTGGACTATGGCCTGCGCCTGCCCGGCGTGGAGATCGAACCCGACACCGGCACCGTGCATCGCCGCCGCTGCCTGGAGGCGCTGGCGCTGTGCTGAACTTCCGCCGGTGACAAGCCATCCAAACGCATTGCCCTTTGCCCCTTTTTCCTCGGACACCCGACGCTCCATGAGCCTGCGCCAGACCCTCGCCACCCTGCCACGCGACGCGCGGGACACCTTGTTCCTGCTGTTCGCCACGGCCTGGGTGATCGCGCCCCAGGTGGCCAACCTGCCCGCCTGGGCCAGTGCCATGGCCTTCGGCATGCTGCTGTGGCGCGGCTGGATGGCGTGGAAGGGCCGGCCGCTGCCCGGGCGCTGGCTGCTCACGGTGCTGGTCATCGTGGCCGTGGCGGGCACCCTGTTCACGCACCGCACCATCCTCGGGCGCGACGCCGGTGTCACGCTCATGGTGATGATGCTGGCCTTCAAGACGCTGGAGCTGCGCGCACGGCGCGATGCGATGGTGATCTTTTTCCTGGGCTTCTTCACGATGCTCAGCAATTTTTTCTTCTCACAATCGCTGCTCACCGCAGCGGCCATGTTGATCGCCCTGCTGGGCCTGCTCACGGCGCTGGTCAACGCCCACATGCCGGTGGGGCGCCCGCCCCTGCTGCAGACCTTCCGCACGGCCGGCACCATGGCCCTGCTGGGCGCGCCCATCATGGTGGCGCTGTTCATGCTGTTCCCGCGCATGTCGCCGCTGTGGGGCATGCCCAGCGACAACCTCACCGGGCGCAGCGGCCTGTCGGGCACCATGAAGATCGGGGACATGGCCGAGATTGCGCTCGATGAGCGGGTGGCGATCCGGCTGCGCTTCGAAGGTGCGCCCACCGATGTTCCGCAGCAGTCCATGCTGTATTTCCGCGGCCCCGTCATGTCCGCCTTCGACGGCAGGCAATGGGTGGCTGAGCCGTTCCGGGAAGACAGCGAGTGGGCCGCCCGTGTGGCGGTACGGGCCAATCTGCAGACCAGCGGCCCTGCCGTGCGCTACGAAGTGACGCTGGAACCCCAGCGCCAGCCCTGGCTGATGGTGCTGGAAGCCACACCCGAGGCACCCCAGGTGCCCAACATGCAGGCCTACATGACGCAGGACCTGCAGTGGATGACCACGCGCCCCATCACCGACGTGCTGCGCTACCAGGCGGTGAGCTACCCCGAATTCCGCCACGGCCCCCAGGAGTCCGTACGCCAGCTGCGCGTGTACACCGAGTTGCCGCCCGGCTTCAACCCGCGCACCCTGGCCCTGGCGGCTGAGATGCGCGCCGACCCCGCACTGGCCGGGGCCAGCACCCAGGTGCTGGTCAATGCCGTGCTCCAGCGCCTGCGCACGGGCGGCTACAACTACTCGCTGGAGCCCGGCGTCTTCGGCGAGCACACCGCCGACGAGTTCTGGTTCGACCGCAAGGAAGGCTTCTGCGAGCACATTTCTTCCGCCTTCGTGATCCTGATGCGCGCGATGGACATACCCGCGCGCATTGTCACCGGCTACCAAGGGGGCGAGCGCAACCCGGTGGATGGCTACTGGACCGTGCGCAATGCCGATGCCCATGCCTGGGCCGAGGTGTGGATGGAAAACCGTGGCTGGGTGCGCGTGGACCCCACGGGCGCAGTGTCGCCAGGCCGGGTGGGCCAGTTCCAGCGCCTCAGGGCGCCCGAGGGCGCATTTGCCAGCGCGATGGGAACCATCAGCCCCGGAATGGTGCAATCCTTGCGCGCCGTGTGGGAGGCCGTGAACAACAGCTGGAGCCAGTGGGTGCTCAACTACAGCCAGAGCAGCCAGTTCGACCTGCTCAAGGCCCTGGGCTTCGAATCCCCGAGCTGGCAGGACCTGACCACCGTGCTCGGCGCCCTCATCGTGATCGCCGCCAGCGGCGGCGGGCTGTGGACCCTGTGGGAGCGCAGCCAGCACGACCCCTGGCTGCGCCTGCTGGCGCGCGTGCGCCAGCGCCTGGCCAAGGCCGGCCTGGTGCTGCCCGACACCTTGCCGCCCCGCTCCATGGCCCAGCAGGTGACTGCCCACTTCGGTGACAGCGCCAGCGGCCTGGCCGCCTGGCTGCTGCGGCTGGAGCAGGTACGCTATGCCCCCGAGCCTGCCCAGCAGTTCGGCGCCCTGCGCCGCGAATTCAACACCCTGCCCTGGCCCCCGTCCGCACGGGGCCGATGACCCGAACGACATGCGCCTCCTGAAATCCGTTGCCATCGCCTGTGTGGCGGTGGCCTGTGCCCTGCCCGCCCTCGCCAGCCCCTCCAAGCCCACCAAGCAGGCTGCCGCCAAAAAAACCGCGGCGAATTCCACCGTGCAGGGCGGCGTGCCCTACGCCAACCGGCCCGATGCCATGGCCTTTGCCGACGACCTGGCCACCCGGCGTGGGCTGGACCGCGAATGGGTACGCCAGGCCATCGGCCAGGCACGCCTGCTGTCCCAGGTGCCGCGCCTCATGCTGCCCCCGCCCGTGGGCACGCCCAAGAACTGGCGCGTGTACCGCAGCCGCTTCATCGACCCGGTGCGCATCCGCGCGGGCGTGCGTTTCTGGCAGGAGCACCGCGAGGCGATGGAGCGGGCCGAGGCCGAATACGGCGTGCCGGTGGAGATCATCGTCGGCATCATCGGCGTGGAGACCATCTACGGCCAGCAGATGGGCAACTTCCGCGTGATGGATGCGCTGGCCACGCTCGCGTTCGACTTTCCCAACGCCCACCCGCGTGCCAAGGAGCGCCGCGAGTTCTTCCAGCGCGAACTCGAACAGTTCCTGAGCCTGACCAACCGCAGCAACATCGACCCCTTCGAGCCGCGCGGCAGTTATGCAGGAGCGATGGGCCTGGGGCAATTCATGCCGTCCAGCTGGGTGCGCTATGCGGTGGACTTCGATGGCGATGGCCGGGTCGACCTGTTCAGGAGCCCTGTGGACGCCATAGGCTCGGTGGCCAACTACTTCAAGGGCCACAACTGGACCACCGGCATGCCCACGCACTATGCGGTGCAGTTCGACACCGCGCGGCTGCAGCTTGACACCCTGCTGGCACCGGATATCCTGCCCACCTTCAGCGCCGCCAGCATGCAGGCCAAGGGCGTGGTGCTCGATGCCGCAGGGGCCCAGCACACGGGCCCCCTGGCGCTGGTGGAGCTGCAGAACGGCGGCGAAACACCGACCTATGTGGCGGGCACGGAGAACTTCTACGCCATCACGCGCTACAACTGGTCGAGCTACTACGCCATGGCCGTGATCGAGTTGGGCCGCGAGGTGGCCGCAGCACGGTGACCTGAAAGCGAATCACGCCGTGGCGTGCGCTGGCGCCCGTTCAACGCCCCATGCGTCCAGCCCCGGCCGCCAGCCCAGCTCCGGCGCGATGAGCCGGGCCGTGTCTTCCAGGATCTGCCGGTATTCCTCGGGCGCGAAGTCGTAGGGGAGCTCCAGCCGCAGCTCCTGCACCAGGGGCACGATGGGGTCCTCGCGCAGCCACTGCAGGATCTGGTCGCTGCTGCCCACCAGGTCGCGCGCGAACAGCGTGCGCCGCTCGCCCTGGGGGGCCAGGGTGCGTGCCTGCCGTGTGGCGGCCCAGGCCAGGTAGCGTGCGCGGGTGGAGGCGTCGGCCCCGTCGAGCGGCACGATCACCCTGCCCAGTGCCACGCGCGGCACGCTGGCCTGCGGCTGCTGTGCACGCCAGCGGGCATGGAACAGGTCGAGTTGCGCACGCTGCGCCTCGAAAAACTGGTCCGTCTGCTCGGCCCGGTTGATGTTGCCGATGAGCAGGTGGTAGCCCTGCTCGCCCGCCCAATGGGCGGAGCGCAGCGAGCCGCCGCCATACCACAGGCGCTGCGCCAAACCCGGTGCGTAGGGCTGCAGGCGCGGGCGCTGGCGGCCCGCGGGGGATTCGACAAAGGTCTCCTCATCGCCCAGCAACTCGCCCTGCAGGTTGCGGCGCAGGCGCTCCACCCGGGCGTGCGAGAAATCGATGCTGCCCGAATCGCCATCGAACAGGCGCTCGCCCAGCAGCGCGCCAAAGGGCGGTGCCCCGGCGCTCAGCCCCACGTGAAGGCGCCTGCGCGAAAGCACGTCCACCGTGGCCAGGTCCTCGGCCAGGCGAAACGGGTTCTCGTAGCCCATCTGCACCACGGCCGTTCCCAGGGCTATGCGCAGCGTGCGCTGGCTGGCTGCAGCGAGGAAGGTCGCGGCCGAGGACACCCCGCGCTCCAGGTGGCGCTGGCGCACCCAGGCGCTGTCGAAGCCCAGGGCCTCGCCGTAGGCGAACAACTGCAGCGTGTGCTCCAGCCCGTCGAAGGGGTCAGTGTCGGGGAAGTTGCCCGGCGAGAGGAAGGCGAGGTGGCGTATGGCCATGGTCAGAACTTCGGCAAGCCCGGAGGGTTGGTCTCCGAGCGCGGCAGCGCTTCTTCCGCCAGGCTCCAGCGCGCGAGCGTCTGCGTGTACTTGCCGCTCTGGATGATCGCGTTGCCTGCCAGCGTGAGCGCATCGGCCAGGCCGCTGCCCTTGCGCGTGGTGATGGCCACATCGGACTTGAGCGGCCAGCCGGCGTTCACCGTGCCCACGAGCTTGATCTTGCCGTCCTTGGCCGCATGGTAGGCCTGGGGCGCGTTGGGGTTGAAGTTGGCATCGGCCCGGCCCGAGACCACGCCCAGCAGGCGGGCTGCATCGTCGTCGAAGTAGACCAGCTCCACCGGCTTCAAGCCCGCCGCCAGGTTCTTCTTGTTCCATTCGAGCAGGATGCGCTCCTGGTTGGTGCCCGAGGCCGTGATGACCTTGAGGCCGGCCACGTCCTTGGGCTCCTTGATCGATGCGATCTTGCTGTCGGCGCGTACATAGAAGCCGTGCAGGCCCAGGCGGTAGGTGGAGAAGTCGAACTTCTCCTTGCGCTGCTCGGTCACGCCCACGTTGGAGATCACCGCGTCGTACTTGCCCGAAGAGAGGCCCAGCGGCCAATCGGCCCAGGCGATGGGCACCAGCTCCAGCTTGAGGCCCAGCGCATCGGCAATCAGCAGCGCGTAGTCGGGATCGAAGCCCACCACGGTCTTGGCATCGGTGGCATAGGTGGAGATGGGCGGGGCGAACGGTGCGATCGCCACGGTGAACACGCCTTCCTTCACGAACTTGAAGTCCTTGGGGATGGCGGCGATGGCTGCGGCGTTTCTGTCGCCGCGCAGGCGGGCCTTCTGCTCGGGGGTGAAGTCGAAGGTCTGGGCCAGGGCGCTGCCGCCGAATGCAGCCAATACCAGGGCGGCCAGCCAGCGCCGCAAGGATGGAGAGGTGATGGACATGGCGCGCCTCACTTCTTGGGCAGGCCTGGGGGGTTGGTGCGCGCCACCTGGATGGCCTCGGACTGCAGGTTCCAGCGCTCCAGCGACTTGGTGTAGTTGCCGTTCTGAATCTGCGCGTTGAGCGCAGCAGTCACCGCCTCGGCAATGCCCGAGCCCTTGCGCGAGGTCACGGCGATCTCGGCGTTCTGCGGCCAGCCACCCGAGAAGGCGCCCACCAGCTTGGTGCGGCCATCGCGCGCGTTGTGCGCAGCGATGCCGTTGGGCGCGAGGTAGGCGTCCGCCCGGCCCGAGAGGATGGCCAGGTACAGCACCACATCGTCGTCGTAGTACTGGATCTCCACGGGCTTGAGGCCTGCGGCCACGTTCTGCTGGTTCCAGCGCAGCAGGATCTGCTCCTGGTTGGTGCTGGCGCCGACGATGATCTTCAGGCCCGCCACGTCCTTGGGCTCCTTGATCGCGGTGATCTTGCTGTCGGCCTTCACGTAGATGCCCAGTTGGTCATTGCGGTAGGTGGAGAAGTCGAATTTTTCCTTGCGCTCCTCGGTCACCGTGACGTTGGAGATCACCACGTCGAACTTGCCCGACTGCAGGCCCAGCGGCCAGTCGGCCCAGGCCACCGATACCAGCTCCAGTTTGCGCCCCAGGCTGTCTGCCACCAGTTGCGCCACGTCTGGCGCATTGCCCACGGGGGTCTTGTTGTCGGTGGCGTAGGCACCAAACGGCAGGCGGCCCGTGGTAGTGCCCACGGTGAGCACGCCCTCCTTCGCAAACTTGAAATCCTTGGCCACGAGCCTGAGCGCCTCGTCGACCTTGGCCGAGCGCGGGCGCCCGGGCTGTTCAGGGCTCAGGTCCACGGCCTGAGCCGTGGCCTGCAGCGGGACCATGGCCGCGGCGGCCAGCGCCAGGGCAAGGAAGGTGGAGCGACGGGTGAAGTTCATCGGATGGTTCCTGGAAAAGGACAAGAGAAGACAAGAGGGACATGCGCGCAGGCTCGCGCCCGGCCGGCGCCGCATGCGAAGAGGAATGAAAGCAGAGAGCTACAGGACCTTGGCCAGAAACTCTGCGGTGCGTGGGTGTGCGGGGCGGTTGAACACCTGTTCGGGCGTGCCGGTCTCCAGCACCCGGCCCTGCTCCATGAAGACCACCGTGTCGGCCACCTCGCGGGCAAAGCCGATTTCGTGCGTGACGATGATCAGCGTGGTGCCCGAGCGCGCCAGCTCCTTGATCACGTCGAGCACCTCGCCCACAAGTTCCGGGTCCAGCGCCGAGGTCGGTTCGTCGAACAGCAGCACCTTGGGCCGCAAGGCCAGCGCACGCGCGATCGCCACGCGCTGCTGCTGGCCGCCCGAGAGCTGGCGCGGGTAGCTGTGCGCCTTGTCACTCAGGCCCACGCGGGCCAGCAGCTCTTGCGCCAGGGCCTCGGCTTCGGCACGCAGCACGCCGCGCACACTGATGGGGGCTTCGATGATGTTCTCCAGCACCGTGAGGTGGGGGAACAGGTTAAAGTTCTGGAACACCATGCCCACGTCCACACGGCGCTGCAGGATGTCTTTTTCGCCCAGTTCGTACAGCGTATCGGCGTCCTGGCGGTAGCCGATCAGCTCACCATCGATGGCGATGAAGCCGCCGTCCACCCGCTCCAGGTGGTTGATGGTGCGCAGCAGCGTGGACTTGCCCGAGCCCGACTGGCCCAGCACCACCGTCACGCTGCCGGGCGGCACCGTGAGCGTCACATCCTTGAGCACCTGCAGTGCGCCATAGTGCTTGGAGACGCCGTGGATGGTGACCTCGCCGCCACGCGTGAGGCCGCCGCTCCAGCGTGGCACGGTGCCGGCGGGTGCGGCCTGCGGTGCGGCAGCGGGCTCTGCAGACTGCGGCAAGGCCTTGGGAGCAAACCCCAGGCGCCGCGCGATGGCCGTGAACGGCGAAGGTGGCGGGTTGCGCAGCGCGCCCTTGGCGAAATGCCGCTCGATGTAGTGCTGCATGATGGACAGCACCGTGAGGATCACCAGGTACCAGACGGTGGCCACCATCAGCAGCGGGATCACCTCCAGATTGCGCCGGTAGATGATCTGGATGGTGTAGAACAGCTCGGGCAGCGCCAGGATGTAGACGTTGGACGTGCCCTTGGCCAGGCCGATGATGTCGTTGAAGCCGCTGGGCAGGATGGAGCGCATGGCCTGCGGCAGCACGATGCGAAAGGCCTGGCGCCGGCGCGGCAGGCCGAGCGCGGCGGCCGCCTCGAGCTGCCCCTGGTCCACCGAGAGGATGCCCCCGCGCACGATTTCCGAGGCGAAGGCCGCCTGGTTGAGCGTGAGCCCGATCAGTGCTGCCACGAAGGGGCTGATGAGCTGCGTTGTGGGGTACGAGAAGAAGGTCCAGCCGGTGAACGGCACGCCCAGGCTCACCGTCTCGTAGAGGTACCCGAGGTTGTTGATGATGAGCAGCAGCACGATCACCGGGATGGAGCGGAAAATCCAGACGAAGGTCCACGACAGCCCCGCAAGCAGCGGCGAGCGCGACACCCGGGCCAGCGCCAGCGCCGTGCCCAGCGTAAAGCCGAACAGCGCTCCCAGCGCCGTGAGCAGCAAGGTGCGGCCCAGGCCCACGAGCACCGGCTCGGCGAAGAACCACTCTGCGAACACCCCCCAGCCCCAGCGCGGGTTGGTGAGCACCGAGTACAGCACCAGCGCGATGACAACGGCGGCGAATGCCGTGCCCACGGCCCGCGCGCGGTAGCGTGCAGGCACCACCTTGTAGTGCGAGTAATCGCCCTTCGCGGGGGGCACGGCAGTTGGCACCGCTGCCGGGGGCGCGGGATGGTGCTGCACGGCAGGCGCCGGGCCCGAAGGCAGCGCGTGCGACGCATCGAGCGTGGTGGTGGTGGACATGTGGTTCTTGTGGGGTGAAGCGAAGAAGGACGGCTCAGGCCGCTCGGGCCAGAGGTTCGGAAAAAGCCGTGGCGAAGGCGGACGAGGCGGGCACAAGGGTTTTCTCGAACGGCAGCGAGCGGTAAGTGCCCTCGGGCGCCGCCGGGTCGAACAGCGCCGCATACCCCTGGCCCAGGTACAGCGCCACGGCCTCGGGCTGGCGAAAGCCCGTGGTCAGGTAGATGCGTGTGTAGCCCTGGCGCAGCGCCTGGGCCTCGAGCTCCTGGACCACCCGGCGTGCCAGGCCCTGGCGGCGCTGGGCCGAGTGCGTCCACACGCGCTTGACCTCGGCCGTGCCGGGGTCCGGGTGGCGCTTGAAGGCGCCACCGCCGATGGCCTGGCCATCGCGCAGCAGCAGCACGAAGTTGCCGCCCTCGGGCGGGGAGAACAGCTCGGCCGGGTACTTCTCCATCTCCCGCGGGCCGCCCTCGCGCTCGTAGAAGTCGCCATAGCGGCTCTCGTACTCGTAGCTCAGTTCCTCCACCAGCGGGCGCGCCAGCGGGTCCAGGGGGGTGGTGTAGACGAATCGTTCGCTCATGGTGTCGCGTCCATCAAGGCAACAGGAAAGGGGGTCATGCGGGCGCCAGGAAGCGCTCGGCCAGGCGCACCCAGTAGGTGGCCGACGGCGCCAGGATGGCGTCGTTGAAGTCGTAGTACGGGCTGTGCAGCGAGGCGCCGTCGCCATTGCCCACGAAGACATAGCTGCCGGGCCGCTGGAGCAGCATGAAGGCGAAGTCCTCGCTGGCGGTGCGCGGGCGAAAGCCGGCGTCCACGCGTGCAGCGCCGAAGGTGTCCACGGCCACGCTGCGCGCCAGCGCCGTCTCGGCGTCGTGGTTCAGCACCGCAGGGTAGCCCGGGCGGTACTGCACCTCGGCCGTGGCGCCGAAGCTCTCGGCCTGGGCCCGCACGATGGCCGGAATGCGCTCCTGCAGGATGGCGCGCACCTCGGGCTTGAAGGCCCGCGCCGTGAGCTTGAGCTCCACGCTTTCGGGAATCACGTTCGGAGCGGCGCCGCCGTGGATCGAGCCCACCGTGACCACGCCCATGTCCAGCGGGTCGACGTTGCGCGACACCACCGTCTGCAGTGCCGTGATGATGTGCGCTGCCGCCACCACCGGGTCCACCGTCTCGTGCGGCGCGGCGCCGTGGCCGCCCTTGCCGCGCACGGTGACGGTGATCTGGTCCACCGAGGCCATGGCCGGCCCGTTGACGCAGCCGAAGTGCCCCGCGCCCACGCAGGGCCAGTTGTGCAGGCCGAAGACCGCGTCGCAGGGAAAGCGCTCGAACAGCCCCTCGGCGATCATGCGGTTGGCACCACCGCCGTTCTCCTCGGCGGGCTGGAAGATCAGGTTCAGCGTGCCGTCGAAGCGGCCCGATTCGGCCAGGAAGCGCGCCGCTGCGAGCAGCACAGTGGTGTGGCCGTCGTGCCCGCAGGCATGCATCACGCCGGCGTTTTCGCTCGCATAGGGCAGGCCCGTGGCCTCGGTGATGGGCAACGCGTCCATGTCGGCGCGGATGCCCAGCGACTTGCCACTGCCATTGCCGCGCACCAGCCTGCCCACCACGCCCGTGCCGGCAATGCCGGTCGTGACCTCGTAGCCCCACGCCGCGAGCCGCTCGGCCACGATGGCGGCCGTGCGGTGCTCCTGGAAGGACAGCTCCGGGTGGCGGTGCAGGTCCTGGCGCAGGGCCTTGAACTCGCCGATGAAGGCAGCAATGCCCTCCTCGACCCGGGCCACATCCTGGGCGCTGTTGAGCGGGGCGGCAGGCAACGCGGCGCCCATCAGGCGACCTTCCTGCCGCTGGCGCCCTGCCCGTCCACCGCCGCATAGCGGCTGGCCTTGCGCGGCAGGCCCAGGTGGTCGCGCAGCGTGGTGCCGGGCAAGGTGCGCTCATAGCGGCCGCGTGCCTCCAGCACCGGGATCACATGCGTCACGAAGTCTTCGAGCCCCTGGGCCAGCACCGGAAAGCCGAGGATGAAGCCGTCGGCCGCGCCCTCGTCCACCCAGCGGATGATCTCGTCGGCCACGCGCTCGCCCGTGCCCACGAACTGCGAGCGCGGCGTGGCCGCCTCCAGCGCCACCTGGCGCAGCGTGAGGCCGCGTTCCCTGGCATCGGCCTTGATGCGGTCGGTGGTGGAGCGAAAGCTGTTGCGCCCGATCTCGCCCAGTTCGGGGAAGGGCGCGTCCAGCGGGTACTGGCTGAAATCGTGGTGGTCGAAATAGCGGCCCAGGTAGGCCAGCGCCTCTTCCACCGTGAGCAGTTCGCGGATGGCCTGGTACTTGGCCTCGGCCTCCTCCTGGGTGGCCCCCACCACCGGGCCGATGCCCGGGAAGATCTTCACGTCGTCGCCCCGGCGGCCCTGCGCCACGGCACTGGCCTTGACCTGGCGCAGGAAGCCGCGCGTGGCCTCGAGGTTGGGCGAATGCGTGAACACCGCGTCGGCGTACTTGCCCGCCAGGCCCACACCCGCATCGGACGAACCGGCCTGAAAGATCACCGGCTGGCCCTGGGCCGAGCGCCCGATGTTGAGCGGCCCCGCCACCTGGAAGAAGCGGCCCTTGTGGTCGAGCGTGTGCAGCTTGGCGGGGTCGAAGAACTGGCCGGTGGCGCGATTGCGCACCACGGCGTCTTCGTCCCAGCTGTCCCACAGACCCTGGGTGACCTCCAGGTACTCGTCGGCGATCTCGTAGCGCAGCGCGTGGTCGGGGTGCTTGCGGCTGTAGTTGCTGGCGGTGCCTTCGAGCGGTGTGGTCACCACGTTCCAGCCCGCACGCCCATTGCTGATGAGGTCGAGCGAGGCGAACTGGCGCGCCACCGTGAACGGGTCGCTGTACGAGGTGGAGATGGTGCCCGCCAGGCCGATCTTGGTCGTGGCTACGGCCAGCGCCGAGAGGATGGAGATCGGCTCGAAGCGGTTGAGAAAATGCGGGATCGACTTCTCGTTGATGAACAGGCCATCGGCCACGAAGGCGAAGGCGATGCCGTTGGCCTCTGCCTTGCGTGCGGTATCGATGTAGAACTGCAGGTTCACGCTCGCGTCGGCTGGGCCGACGGGGTGCTTCCACGAATTCATGTGGCCGCCTGCGCCGTGCAGCATCAGGCCGAAGCGGATGGGGGAGCGGACGGGGGTTGGGTTGCTCATGTGTTCTTTCCTTCTGGGGGCGGGGGTCAGGCTTCGGCGGTCTGCAGGGCACCGGCGAGCAGTTCCACCGACGCGAGGCGTTCGGCAAAGCCAGTGACTGGGGTGTCGACCACGAACTCCTCGATGCCGTAGCGCTTGGCCAGTGCATCAAGCGCATGGCGCACGAAGGCCTGCGAGCCGGCGATCACGTGCGGGCGGGTTTCTTCGAGGCGGTAGTCGCTCACGCCGGCCTGGCGCGCGAACTCGGCGGCGGCTTTTTCAGTGGGCAGGTTCACGCTCTGGCCGGTGGACAGGTGCAGCTTGAACACGCGCAGCGCGCCCACCAGGCGCTCGGCCTCCTCCTGCGTGTCTGCGACCAGGGCATACAGCGCCAGCAGCGGTGCACGGCCCGCGGCCTCGCGGTAGACCTGCAGCGAGCGCTCGATGTTCACCGGGTCGCCGTTGAAATGCCCGGCGTAGACGAACTGCCAGCCATGGCGCGCGGCCAGCGCGGCGCTGTCGGGGCTGCCGCCGAGCAGAAAGCGCTCGGGCAGGCTCGGCGGCTCGGGCAGGGCCACGGCGCCGGCCAGCGGGTGGTCGGCGGGAAGGGTGCTGGAGACGAAGGCATCGAGCTCAGCCAGTTGCGCGGAGAAGTCGGCCTTGCGCGCGGGGTCGCGGGCGGCCTGCAAGGCGCGGGTGGACAGCGGCAGGCCGCCCGGCGCCTTGCCCACGCCCAGGTCCACGCGGCCCGGCGCCAGCGCGGCCAAGAGCTTGAAGGCCTCGGCCACCTTGAAGGGGCTGTAGTGCTGCAGCATGACGCCGCCCGAACCCACGCGGATGCGCGTGGTGCGCGCCAGCAGGTGTGCAACCAGCACCTCGGGCGCCGAGCCCGCCAGGCCCGGGTTGCCATGGTGCTCGGCCACCCAGAAGCGGCGGTAGCCCAGTTGCTCGGCGCGCTGCGCCAGCGCTACGGTGCGCTGCAGCGCCTGGGCCGCTGTGGCGCCTTCAGGAACAGGGCTCTTGTCGAGCAGGGACAGGGCATAGGACACGGTGGAGGCGATTCGCGCATGGATGAACAATGCTGCAAATTCTGTGGCCCCGGGCCGGCGCGCGTTGCGCTAACTTGTCATATCGATATGCGGACAAAAGGCGCCCACGGCCCTTCGAC
The DNA here is from genome assembly GCF_964253305.1 of Acidovorax sp. LjRoot66. Classification (NCBI taxonomy): domain Bacteria; kingdom Pseudomonadati; phylum Pseudomonadota; class Betaproteobacteria; order Burkholderiales; family Comamonadaceae; genus Acidovorax; species Acidovorax sp. LjRoot66. The sequence goes on along the minus strand of NZ_CAXUQU020000001.1, from coordinate 2,181,013 downwards.
CGCCTGGCGTGCGGGGCCGGCTGCGGGCCCGCGCACGCTGCCGTATCAAGGCCTCTGCATGGTGCAGGTATGGGGCTGCTGGGCCTTGGCGGGGGCGATCTGGCGCACCACGCGGAAACCGTAGCCCGAGCCTTCGACGTCGAACTTGACGCCCGGTGCGCCCTTCTTTTCCATCACGCCCACCACCAGCGCCTGCTGGAACTGGTGGTCCGCCGCGCGCATGCTGCCCCCCTGGCCCGAGAGCTGCACGCTGGCCTTTTCCATCTGCCGCGCCACGGCCACCGGATCGGTGCTGCCCGCGCGTTCGATGGACTGGGCGAGCGCCTCCACCATGAGCTGCATGCGCATGTGCACGTAGTCGTCCTGGGGCTTGGGAAAGCGCTCGCGGAAGGACTGGTAGAAGGCCTCGCTCGGCGCACCCGGCACGTTGGGCAGCCAGTCGGCCACGGCCACCACCTTGCCGATGCCCGCGTCGCCGATGGCTGCGGGCGCGCCCAGCGCGTTGCCGTAGAAGGTGTAGAAGCTGCCTTCGTAACCCACCTCGCGTGCGGCCTTGACCAGCAGGGTGAGGTCGTTGCCCCAGTTGCCGGTGACCACGGCTTGCGCGCCGCTGGTCTTGATCTTCACGGCGTAGGGCGCAAAGTCCTTCACGCGGCCCACGGGGTGCAGCTCTTCGCCGACCACGGCCACGTCAGGGCGCTGGGCATTGAGCTGCTTTTTCGCCTCGCGCAGCACGGCCTGGCCAAAGCTGTAGTCCTGACCGATCAGGTAGACGCTCTTCAAGGCCTTGTCATCGCGCATCACGTCCATCAGCGCCGCCATGCGCATATCGGCATGGGCGTCGAAGCGGAAGTGCCAGAAGCTGCACTTCTCGTTAGTGAGGATGGGGTCCACCGCCGAGTAATTGAGGAAGATCACGCGCTTGTTCGGCTCGCGCTCGTTGTGCTTGTTGATGGCCTCGATCAGCACCGCGGCCGTGGCCGACGAGTTGCCCTGCAGGATGACCTGCGCACCATCGTCGATGGCCGCGCGCAGGGCCGACAGGGCCTCTTCGTTCTGGCCCTTGCTGTCGTAGCGCTCCAGCGCCAGCGGGCGCGGGCCGCCGGCACTGGCCGGCAGCGCCACGCCGCCGCGCGCGTTGACGCGCTCCATGGCCCAGAAGATGTTGCGGTAGACCGCTTCACCCGTGTTGGCGAAGGCACCCGAGAGGCTTTCGATCAGCGCCATCTTCACGGGCTTGGCGGGTGCCGTGGCGGCAGCCGGTGCCGTGCCCTGTGCCCAGCTGGCGGAGGTTGGTGCCAGCGTGCAGGCCAGTGTGGCGGCGACGGCCAAAGCGGAATGACGTAATGCCGCAGCGCCTGATTTCAAGCCCGCGAACCGCAATTTATTCATGCTCTTTTTCCCCTTGAAAACCTTTGTGGCCGTACACAAGTTCTGTCCATGCGGCGACCACGTCGAGAGCCGCGCAGTGTATAGGAGTCCTTTTCATGATCTTCGCCCCCGTCGCCCGCCGTTCCGCCTTCAACAACGCCCCCCGCTCTGCCGACCTCGCGCTGCAGCGCTTTCTGCTCGGCAGCTTTGCCAATGCAGCCCCTGCCCGGTCTGCCGGCGTGACCGTCACCCAGGACGACAAGGCCACCACCTTGCAGCTCGATGTGCCCGGCCTGACGCGTGAGCAGCTGCAGATCGCCATCGAAGGCAATGTGGTGCGCCTGTCCAGCGTGGAAGGCGCCCCCCGCCAGGTGCAGCGCGCCTGGGAGCTGGCCACCGACATCGATGCCGCTGCCAGCAGCGCCAAGCTCGAAAACGGCGTGCTCACGCTCACCCTGGTGCGCGTGGAACCCGTCAGCAAGGCCACCACGCTGAGCATCCAGTAAACCGGCAGGCTCACCGAAGCGAGGGGCGGTGCGGCACGGGCTGCACCGCCCCTTTTCCTTTTGTGCGAGACCCTGCGGGGCAACGGCCTTTGCTTCCCAGGGATGTGCCCATCCGCACCACGCCCTAACGCGCCAGCAGCGCGAGGGCAGCGGCTTACTGCCCATAGGCGCGCAGACCCAGCAGCACCAGCACGGCAAGGCCCAACAGGCATGACACCGTCTGCCAGAACAGCACCGGATTGCGCTCCACCAGGGGTGGCGCGCGCAGGCGCTGGAACTGCGCGCCGGGCGATTGCAGGTCGTACAGGAACTCGGACACCGCCTCCTGGCGTTTGGATGCCTCGGGTTGCAGGGCTTTTTGCAGCACCCCATCGAGCCAGGCGGGCAACTCGGGCCGCAGATGGCGCACGGGCACATAGCGCAGCTGCTTGTGCTCTGCCGGTGAACGCAGGCGCACCACCTGCAGGCCATAGGGCAACTGGCCGGTGAGCATCTGGTAGGTCAGCACCGCCAGCGAGAACAGGTCCGACCGGGCATCGCCCTCGCCACCCACGAAATACTCGGGCGCGGTGTACTGCAGCGTGCCGGCAATGGCATCCGCGCGCGCAGCGCTCGTCCCCTCGGCGAGGCCCGCCACATGCACCGACCCAAAATCGATCAGCTTCACCGTGCCGTTGCGGTCGATCAGCAGGTTCTCGGGCCTGAGGTCCTGGTGCAGCATTTCGCGCGCATGGAAGGCCTGCAGCCCCTTGCCGATCTGGGCGACGAGGCTGCGCACGGCATCCAGGTCCGGCAGAGGGTGGTCGGTCATCCACTGGGCAAGGGTCTGCCCATCCACGAACTCCATGGCCACATAGACATGCTGGCGTGGTCGCTCGCTGCCGGCGGCGCGCAGCACGTGCGGGCTGTGGATGCGCCGCGCCACCCATTCCTCCAACACGAAGCGGTCCAGGTAGTCCTTCTGGGTGACCAGGTCGACCGAAGGGGTCTTGATCACCACCTGCTGGCCCGTGGCATCGTCCACGGCCAGGTGCACGTGGCTGCGCGAACTCGCATGCAGTTCGCGCACGATGGTGTAGCCCTCGAAGCCCATGCGCGGCGAGAGAGGCGGCGGCAGGGCCAGCCCCTCGCGCTGCGGCGGCAGGTGCGCCAGCGCCCGGTCCTCGGGCAGTGCGTCGATGCGCAGCAACTGCACCGTCAGGTCGTCGGTGGCACCGCGCGCCTGGGCGGCGGCGACCAGCGCGCGAGCCGCCGCATCGAAGTCACCTGCGCACTGCGCAATGGCCGCGTGCACAGCGGTCGCATCCAGGTGCGTGCAGGCACCGTCGGTCGCCAGCAGGTAGACATCGCCCACCTCGGCCGGCAGGCTGCGGTAGTCGATCTCCACGTTGGGGCCCATGCCCAGCGCCCGGCCCAGGAAGGATTCGACCGAGGACAGGTGCACGCGGTGGTCCTCGGTCAACTGCTCCAGCGCCTGCGCATGCACGCGGTAGATGCGCGCATCGCCCACGTGCAGCAGGTGCACCTCGCGCCCTTTCAAGATCAGGGCGCTGAAGGTGGTGACATAGCCCCGATCCTTGTCGAAGCGCGCATGGCTGCGCAGGGTCTGCGCATGCAGCCAGGCATTGGTGGCGCCCAGCACGCGCTGGGCCGATCGGCGCACCGACCAGGCCTCGGACGTGGCGTAATAGTCGTCGAGAAAGCCGCGCACCGCCGCCGCGCTGGCCTCCTGGCTCACGGCGCTGGAGCCTATGCCATCGGCCAGCGCCAGCGCGATGCCCTTGGTGCCGCGCTGCGGCCCCACGGGCAACATGGCACCGTGGAAGTCCTGGTTGACTCCCTTGTGCCCGGCCTCGGAATGCTGGCCAAGCGTGACGCGCAGGGCGTGCATGGGCAACGCTCAGGCAATCTTGCGCTTTGGGGCGGTCTTGTAGTGCGTGGAATACAGCATGGCGCCCACAAAGGTCAGGCCGCCCACCAGGTTGCCGATCACGGTGGGGATTTCATTCCAGACCAGGTAGTCCATGATCGTGAAGTTGCCACCGAGCAGCAGGCCCGAGGGGAACAGGAACATGTTGACGATGCTGTGCTCGAAACCCATGTAGAAGAACAGGGCGATGGGAATCCACATGCCGATGGCCTTGCCCGACACCGAGGTGGACATCATGGCCGCCACCACGCCGGTGGACACCATCCAGTTGCACATCACGCCACGGACGAACAGGGTCAGCATGCCGGCGGCGCCGTGCGCGGAGTAACCCACCGTGCGGCCCTCGCCGATGTGGCCGATTTTTATGCCGACTGCGTTGGGCGCCTCGCTGAATCCGAAGGTGAAGATGATGGCCATGAACACCGCCACCATGAACGCACCTGCGAAGTTGCCGCAGAACACCAGCGTCCAGTTGCGAAAGACGCCACGCCAGGTGGCGCCAGGACGCTTGTCGAGCACGGCCAGCGGGGCCAGCGTGAATACACCGGTCAGCAGGTCGTAACCCAGCAGGTACAGCAGGATGAAGCAGCCCGGAAAGAGCATTGCGCCCAGCAGCGCATTGCCGGTGTTCACCGTGACGGTGACCGCGAAGGCGGCGCCCAGTGCCAGCATGGCACCGGCCATGAAGGAGCGGATCAGCGTGTCGCGGGTGGACATGAGGAGCTTGGATTCACCGGAATCGACCATCTTGGTCACGAACTCGGCGGGGGCGAGGTAGGCCATTGCACTTCCTTTGGGACGGGGAGACTGGCAGGCTTCCCCAAGAGGTCCACCCGGGGAAGCGCGCAAGAAGAAGAAGAAGAAGAAGAGGAGGAGGAAAAAAGAAAACGGCGTCCGCTGCGCCCCCATGCAGATGGGGAACGCAATGGACGCCGTTATCCTCGGATGCGCGATTCCTGGGCCTGCGGGCAACCGCAGGCGGTGGATTGGCAGGCCGCCGTTAGCCCACCATCCAGTGCACTCCATGCAAGTTCCGTACCCTCGTTGGGGCAGCCGACGGTCTTTTGTGTCCCGCATTCCGTGCGTGCGCCAAGCCTTCGGCGCAGGAATGGCTTCAAGGCGGTGCACGCAAGGCACCACCACGGATCAGAGGGGCTTGTCGCCCTTGCGGTCGGGGTGGGCGAATGCCAGGTCCGGCAGGGACAGCGTGGCCTCGGCCACATCGAGCAGGCGGCGGTTCTGGTCCATCGACGTCTTTTGCAGCACGCGGAAGGCGACTTCCTCGTTCATGCCCAGGCGGGCCATGAGCACGCCCTTGGCGCGCTCGATCACCTTGCGCTCGTTGAGCGTGCGGCGCGCCGCTTCAAGCTCGGCCTCCATGCTGGCCATGCGCGCCGACTGGGCCTGCAGCAGCTCCAGCAGCGATGCCGATTCACCCGCATGCGCGCTGGCGGCCTGCTCGGGCACGGCCTCGGGTGCGATGGCGATGTCGAAGAAGCGGTCCACCGCGTGCGTGCGCTGCGGCGGGTTGTCGCGCAGGCCGCGCAGCAGGCCTCGGGAATCCTGCAGGTCCTGCTGGGCTTCGAGGATGCGGGCTGCGCAATCTTCGCGCAGGCGCTGCACCAGCTCGACCTGCAGCTGCCACAGCGCGTTGATGCGCTCGGTGGACACGTCGAACCAGGCGTCGCTCAGGTTGCTGTCCAGCGCCGCACCGGGGCGGGCCACGCACAGCGTGCGCCGCAGGCGCTCCAGCTGGGCCATGCCCGGGGCCAGTTGCTGCTGCTCCCAGCGCGTGCGCAAGGCCGGGTCGGCAAACTCGGAAAACACGCGCAGGCTGCGCTCCTGCGCATCGATCAGGTGCAGCACGCGCTGCTGGTGCGCGTCGCTGCCCTGGCCGGACGCGAAGAGCAGCGCGCCCATGGCCCGCTCCTGGCCTGCTTCTTCCTGCGCCTGCACCAGGTGCAGCAGGGCCACGAGCTGGCGCGAGACACTGGGCAAAGCGGCCGCATCGGCCACGTGGAAGACCAGTTCGATCAGCCCGGCGATCAGGTGGCTGAACGCGGCAATCGAGTCGTGCGCCGCCATCGCCTGCTTGTCGATCTGGCTGCGCAGCGCGGGCAGCGAATCGAGCCCCAGCAGCGCCCACGCCATCAGCGACAAGGCCTTGGCCGTGGCGCCCTGGGCGGGCTCGACATGCTGGGCAAACTCCGCGCGCAGCTTGGCTTCGAGCAACACCACCTCCTGCACGATGCGGCCACGCAGGTCGGCAAAGCGCTGTGCCTTGGAGGCCAGGTACACGCCCGATGCACCGCGCTCGCGCTGCAGGCCCTCGATCAGCTGGCCGACCACGTCCACCAGCGCGGCCCGGCTGGCCAGGTGGTGCACCGCATCGATCTCGAGCTGGCGCGAGCGCAGCACGAGGCTGGAAACGGACAGGGGCGCTGCGGCCAGGTCGGGCATGCGGTATCTCCAGGGTTCAGGATACGCAGATGCTAACCCCGCCAGCATGCCCGCACGGCCAATCCTCAGGCCACTGCGACGCTGATGCGGCCGCCTTCGCTGCGCACGCCATGCGCCTGCACCGAATGCTCTGGCGCCTCCAGGCATTCGCCGGTGCGCAGGTCGAAATGGTTCTTGTACAGCGGCGAGGCGACCACGACGCGCTCGCCCAGGTTGCCGATGAGCCCGCGCGAGAGCACGCTGGCACCCGACTTGGGGTCCACGTTGTCGATGGCGAAGAACTGGTCGCTGCCGGTGCGGAACACGGCCACATGGCGGTCGGCCACCAGGGCGCAGACGCCGGTGCTGGGCAGGATGTCGTCGACCGCGCAGATGTCGGTCCAGGCAAGGGAGTCGGTGCGGCTGTTCATGGGAAGTGCGCTCATGGTGTTCTCGTCCTTCTTCTTCAAGCGGCCTGGCGGATGGGGATGATCTTGGCGGGGCTGCGTTCGTCGGCGCGCGCCGGGCGGATCTGGCCGCGTTCCTCGACGAAGAGCACGTTCTCGTCGGCCTTGTCGCTGTTCACGAACGAGCGAAAGCGCTTGCGCGTCTCGGGGTCGGTCACGGCCGTCTTCCACTCGCACTGGTAGGTGTCCGCCACGTGCTGCATCTGGGCTTCGAGCTCAGCGCACAGGCCCAGGCTGTCCTTGATCAGCACGTCCGTGAGGTAGGCCAGGCCGCCTTCGAGGTTCTCGCGCCAGGTGCTGGTGCGCTGCAGCCGGTCGGCCGTGCGCACGTAGAACATCAGCACCCGGTCGATCATGCGCACCAGGTCTTCCTTGGACAGGTCGGACGCGAACAGCTCGGCGTGGCGCGGCTTCATGCCGCCGTTGCCGCAGATGTAGAGGTTCCAGCCCTTTTCGGTGGCGATGATGCCGATGTCCTTGCCCTGCGCCTCGGCGCATTCGCGCGTGCAGCCCGACACGCCGAACTTGATCTTGTGCGGCGAGCGCAGGCCCTTGTAGCGGTGCTCCAGCTCCACGGCCAGGCCCACGCTGTCGCCCACGCCATAGCGGCACCAGGTCGAACCCACGCAGCTCTTGACCGTGCGCAGCGATTTGCCGTAAGCATGGCCCGACTCGAAGCCGGCGGCGATCAGCTCTTCCCAGATGGTGGGCAGTTGCTCCACGCGCGCGCCGAACAGGTCCACGCGCTGGCCGCCCGTGACCTTGGTGTACAGGCCGTACTTCTTGGCCACCTGGCCCACGGCGATCAGGCCGTCGGGCGTGACCTCGCCGCCGGGCATGCGCGGCACCACCGAGTAGGTGCCGTCTTTCTGGATATTGCCCAGGTAGTAGTCGTTGCTGTCCTGCAGCCCGGCCAACTCCTTCTTGAGCACGAACTCGTTCCAGCACGAGGCGAACACGCTGGCCGCCACGGGCTTGCAGATATCGCAGCCCATGCCCTTGCCGTGCTTTGCCATCAGGTCCTCAAAGTTCTTGATGTTGCCCACGCGCACCAGGTGGTAGATCTCCTGGCGCGAGTACGCGAAGTGCTCGCAGATGTGGTTGTTCACGGCCATGCCGCGGCGCGCCATCTCGGCCTTCATGACCTGGGTGACCAGGGGCACGCAGCCGCCGCAGGTGGCGCCGGCCTTGGTGCAGGCCTTCATCTCGGCGATGGTGCAGGCGCCATTGCCCACGGCTTCGCAGATGCCGCCCTTGGTGACGTTGTTGCACGAGCAGATCTGCGCCGTGTCGGGCAGCGCGTCCACGCCCAGGCCGGGCTTGGCCTTGCCGTCGCTGGACGGGAAGATCAGGAACTCGGGGTCCTCCGGCAGCGCGATGCCGTTCAGGGCCATCTGCAGCAGCGTGCCGTACTCGGTGGCGTCGCCGATCAGCACGGCGCCCAGCAACTGCTTGCCGTCTTCGCTGATGACGATCTTCTTGTAGATCTGGCGGCGCTCGTCCACGTACTGGCAGGTGCGGCTGTGCGGCGTTTTCGCATGCGCGTCGCCGATGCTGGCCACGTCCACGCCCATGAGCTTGAGCTTGGTGCTCATGTCCGCGCCGACGAAGGCGGCGTCGGCATCGCCGGCGATGTGGCGGGCGGCCACACGCGCCATGTCGTAGCCGGGCGCCACCAGGCCGAAGGTCTGCTCGTTCCACGACGCGCATTCGCCGATGGCATACACGTCGTGGTCGCTGGTACGGCAGGCGCTGTCGATGGCCACGCCGCCGCGCGGGCCCACGGCCAGCAGGGACTGGCGCGCCAGGTCATCACGCGGGCGGATACCGGCGGAGAAGACGATCATGTCGGTCTCCAGCCAGGTGCCGTCGGCAAACACCATGCGGTGGCGCGCACGGGCGCCATCGGTGATCTCCTGGGTGTTGCGGCCGGTGTGTACCTGCACGCCCAGTTCCTCGATCTTGGCGCGCAGCACACGGCCACCGCCTTCGTCCACCTGCACGGCCATGAGCCGCGGGGCGAACTCGACCACGTGGGTTTCAAGACCCATGTCGCTCAAGGCCTTGGCGCATTCCAGGCCCAGCAAGCCACCGCCCACGACCACGCCGGTCTTCGACTTGGCGCCCGAGGCCTGCATGGCCTCCAAGTCTTCGATGGTGCGGTAGACGAAGCAGTGCTCGCGGTCGCGCCCCGGCACCTGGGGCACGAAGGGGTTGGAGCCGGTGGCCAGCACCAGCTTGTCGTAGGGCAGCACCTCGCCATCGGCCGTGGTCACGGTGCGGGTGCGGCGATCCACCGCTGCGGCGCGCGCGGCCAGGCGCAGCGTGAAACCGGTGCGCTCGAAGAAACCGGGCTCGACCAGGGAGAGCTCATCGGCCGAGGTGCCGCTGAAGAAGGCCGACAGATGCACGCGGTCGTAGGCGGGGCGCGGCTCCTCGCACAGCACGGTGACTTCGGCACCGGTGATGCCGGTTTCGGCCAGGCTTTCGAGGAACTTGTGGCCGACCATGCCGTGGCCAATGAGTACGATTTTCATGCTTGCTCATCCTGCAAGGACCCGGGGAACCAGTTCGAGGGGTGCAGGATGTGCCATGCCTTGCGGCACAACGCACCCTCCGCGGAACCACGGGCGTGGGTTGGAACTACCAAGCAGCCGGCTACGAAAGCCGCAGCTCGCTCGGGTGTTCCGCCATCATTAGCGGAGGGGTTGTTATCAGTGCGCGGGCAGCTTTACCGGCGGACAGCTCAGTTCAGCAATAAGCGTGCCGACTCTTTTTGCGGGTGCAACCCTGCGGCAGCGCTGGCGCGGCGCCGCCGGGTGCCTCGCTGCGGTGCAGCATGTCACCAACTTGGGGCGCAAATGGAGCGACTACCCGCCCTGCCCCGGTGCCACGGCACCGGGGAGGCACATCACTCGTGGCGCAGGGCGTCTATGGGGTCCATGCGCGCAGCACGTCGTGCGGGGAAGTAGCCAAACACCACGCCGATGCCGGCCGAGAACACGAAGGACAGCAGGTTTACGCCCGGGTTGAACAGGTAGGGCACGCCCATCAGCACCGACAACCCCAGCGAGGCCGCCGTGGCCAGCACGATGCCGATGAGCCCGCCCAGCGCCGCCAGCACCACGGCCTCGATCAGAAACTGCAGCAGCACCTCGCGCTCGAGCGCGCCGATGGCCAGGCGCAGCCCGATCTCGCGGGTGCGCTCGGTCACGCTGACCAGCATGATGTTCATGATGCCGATGCCGCCCACCAGCAGGCTCACGGCCGCCACCGCGCCGAGCAGCGTGGTCATGACCTTGGTGGTGCCCGAGAGTGCCTCGCCGAGCTGCTTGGTATCGAGCACGTTGAAGTTGTCCTCGTCGGTGTCGGAGAGCTTGCGCAGCTCGCGCAGCAGCTGGGTCAGGCTGGCCTTCACGCGCTCGGGTTCGCTGCCGTCCTTCATCGACACCAAGAGGGTGTTCACGCGGGTGTTGCCCGTCACACGGCGCTGCAGGGTGCGCAGTGGCACCAGCACGGTGTCGTCCTGGTCGTTGCCGAAGGCGCCCTGCCCCTTGGAGGCCAGCACGCCCACCACCTCGCACGAGAAGGCCTTCACGCGCAGCTGCTCGCCCACGGCGTCGCGCGTGCCGTAGAGCTCGCGTCGCACGGTCTCGCCGATCACGCAGACCGCAGCCCCGGCGCGCAGCTCATCGTCGGTGAATTCGCGGCCGATGCGCAGCGTCCAGTTGCCCGTCTGCAGCCAGGCATTGGTGCTGCCGATGATGCTGGTGGACCAGTTGCGCCCGCCCGCCACCACGGTGGCGGACGCACGCGACTCGGGCGCCACGGCCAGGATGCCGCCGATCTGCTGCGCAATGGCATCGGCATCGGTGTCCTTGAAAGCCGCCCCGCCCACGCCGCCGCCCGGCCCCATGCGCTGGCCGGGGCGCACCTGCAGCAGGTTGGTGCCCAGGCCCGAAATCTGGTTCTGGATGGACACCGTGGCGCCGTTGCCCAGCGTGACCATGGTGATCACCGCGCTCACGCCGATCACGATGCCCAGGATGGTCAGGAACGAGCGCATGAGGTTGCGCCGGATGGAGCGCAGCGCCAGAAGAATGGTGCTCAGAAACATCAGCGCACCTCCACCAGCGGCTGCGCCACGCCGGGCTCGGCGGCCTCCCCCTGCCCGGCCTGCTCACGCAGCAGGCCGCGCGGGTGCGGGTTGGGGACATCACTGTCCACCACGCCATCGACGAAGCGCACGATGCGCCGCGCATATTCGGCCATGTCGCCCTCGTGCGTGACCATGAGCACGGTGATTCCCAGGTCCACGTTCAGGCGCCACAGCAGCTCCATGATCTCGTGGCTGCGCTGGGTATCGAGGTTGCCGGTGGGCTCATCGGCCAGCAACACGGCCGGTTCGGTGACGATGGCGCGCGCAATCGCCACGCGCTGCTGCTGTCCGCCCGACAGCTCGGCCGGCGTGTGGTGCTCCCAGCCCTTGAGGCCCACGGCCGCCAGCGCCTTGGCCGCTGCCACATGGCGCGCCGCCGCAGGCTCGCCGCGGTACAGCAGGGGCAGCTCCACGTTCTCCTGCGCCGAAGTGCGCGCCAGCAGGTTGAAGCCCTGAAAGACGAAGCCGAAGAAGCGCCGGCGCAGGCGCGCGCGCTCGTCGCGCTGCAGCGCCTCCACATGCACGCCCTTGAACAGGTAGTCGCCCGTGGTGGGCCGGTCCAGGCACCCGAGGGTGTTCATGGCCGTGGACTTGCCCGAACCGCTCGGCCCCATGATGGCCACGAAGTCGCCCTGGGCGATGTCCAGGTCCACGCCCTTGAGCGCCTGGAAGGCGAGCGCGCCTTCGCCGTACACCTTGGTCACCGAGCGCAGTCGGATCAGCGGCACGCCGCTATCGTGCAGCGCGCCGGTCATCGCGCGGCCCCGTTGCTGCGCTGGTCGGTGATCACCGCCATGCCGGCGGCGATGCCCTCGCCCGTCACCTCGGTCATGCGGCCGTCGCTGATGCCCACGCGCACCTTCAAGGCCTGCGGCGTGCCGTCCTTGAGCACCCAGACCTGCTTCATCTTCGACGCGGCGTCCTCACCCGGCGCACCGCCGGCGCCAGGGCGGCGCCCGCCCTGGCCACCCGCACCACCCGGACGGGGCATGCGCGGCATGAGCTGTCCCATGATGCCCCCACCTTGCTGCGCCGCCGGGGGTTTGCCACCGGCAGCGCCCGGCGCACCGGCCGCGCCCGCAGCCTGCGCTGGCGTGAAGCGCAGCGCCGTGTTGGGCACCAGCAGCACGTCCTTGCGCTCGGTGGAGGTGATGGTGGAAGCAGCCGTCATGCCGGGGCGCAGGCTCATGTCGCGGTTGTCCACCTCCAGCCAGGTGACGTAGGTGACGACGTTGTCCGTCTTGGTGGAACCGAAGGAGACGCGCGTGACCGCAGCCGGGTAGCGCCGCGAGGGGAAGGCACTGACCGTGAAGCTGGCCTTCTGCCCGACCTGCAGCGAGCCCACGTCGGCCTCGTCCACGCTCACGTCCAGGCGCAGCCGCGTGAGGTCCTCGGCCACGGTGAACAGGGTCACGGCCTGCAGCGATGCGGCCACGGCGTTGCCCGGCTCCACCGTGCGGGTGAGCACCACGCCGTCGATGGGCGAACGGATGGAGGCCTTGGACAGGCTGGTCTCGTCGGTGGACAGGGCCGCACGCGCGTCGTCCACCGTGGCGCGGGCGCTGGCCTCGTCGGCGCGCGCACGGTCCAGCGTGGCGCGGCCGGTGTCGAGTTCAGCGGCCGAGGGCACCTTGCCGCCGGACAGGCGTGCCACCTCTTCGAGGCGGCCCAGCCCTGCCAGGGCCTCCTTGGTGGTGGCCGCAGCCTGTGCCTGCCGCGCCTGCGCGGAGGCCAGCGAGGCGCGTGAGCGCAGCACCTGCGCGTCGAGCTTGGCGGTGTCGAGCTCCACCAGCACCTGGCCCTTCTTGACCTTCTCGTTCACGTCCACCATCACCTGACGCACCGTGCCCGACAGCTCGCTGCCAATGGTCACCAGCCGCGTGGGCTGCAGCGTGCCGTTGGCCGACACGGAGAGCGTGAGGTCACCTGTCTTCACCTCTTCGGTCACGTAGACCGGCGCGGCACTGGCCTGCTTTTGCAGCTGCCAGGCGTAGATGCCGCCGCCGGCCAACGCCAGGGCGGCCACGCCCAGCCACAGCGAGGTGCGCCGGTACCAGCGGCGCGGCGGCTCGCCGCCCAGCAGGGCCTGCAGGTCGGCCGGGGCGCTGGCCCCGGGGGCGGCAGCACTGTGCTGCGATGGCTTGGTGTTGTCGGTCATGGCGATGGGCTCGGAAAAGACAAAAAGAGAGGGGCTGAACGGCCCGCGCACGGGCCGTGCGCGGGTTCAGTGGCCTTTGGCTGCCAGGTGTCCGTGCGCCGTGTGCGCGGGACCTCCAGGTGGCTGTGAAGAGAGAAGAAACTGCGTGCAGTGCGTGCGGCCGGCTGCTACTGCGGCTGCCAGCCGCCGCCGAGCGCCTTGTACAGGCGCACATGGTCGGCGGACAGGCTGGCCACCGTGGTGGCCACGCCCTCCTGGGTGGACAGCAGCGTGCGCTGGGTCTCCAGCACCGACTGGAAGTCGATCAACCCGCTGCTGTAGCGCTGGCGTGCGAGCAGTTCGGCATTGCCGGCGGCATCGGCGGCAGAGCGCAGGCGCACCAGGCGCTCGCGGTTGCCGCGCAGGGACACCAGCGCATCTTCCACATCCTTGAGTGCGGTGAGCACGGCCGCCTGGTAAGCGATGCGCGCCTGCTCCAGGCTGGCCTCCTGCGCCCGCACCTGGGCGCGCGCGGCACCGCCGTCGAGCAGCGGTACCGAAATGCTGCCCAGCAGCGACGCGGCCACGGCGCTGCCGCCGCTCAGGGCGCCGAGGGTCAGCGCACGCAAGCCCAGCGATCCGCCGATGCCAAAGTCCGGGTAGCGTGCCGCATCGGCCTGCGAGACGCGGGCCAGCGCGGCGGTGATGCGCTGCTCGGCCGCGCGCACGTCGGGCCGCTGGCGCAGGGTTTCTGCAGGGATGGCCATGGCCAGTTCATCGCCGGGCTGGGGCACGGCCACGCTGGCAGCCAGTTGCACATCGAGCGCGGCCGGCGCTTGGCCCGTCAGCACGGCCAGGCTGTGGCGCGACTGGGCCAGGCTGGCTTCGAGCGCGGGGATCTGCGCGGCCGTCTGCTCCGACGCAGCGCGCGCCTGCTCGGCCACCAGCGAGGTGGTCAACCCTGCCTGCAGGCGCCACTGCGTGATCTGCAAGGTCTCGCCCTGGCTGGCCAGGTTGCTGCGCGCGATCACCAGGCGCTGCTGCAGGCCGCGCAGCTCGATGTAGTTCACCGCCACCTCGGCCGCCAGCGACACCTGCACGTCGGCCAGGCTGGCCTCGGCAGCGCGGGCATCGGCTTCACTGGCGTTGACACCGGCGCGCACGCGGCCGAAGACGTCGGGCTCCCAGCTCGCATCGAAGCCCAGCTGGAAGTTGTTGCCCGCGCCGCTGTTGCCCGAGCGGCTGCGCTGCGCCGAGGCCGAGGCGCCCACCTGGGGCGACAGGCCCGCGGCCTGCACGTCCACCTGGGCGCGCGCCTGCCGCAGCGCGGCCTGGGCCGTGCGCACGCTGGTGTTGGCCGTGAGGGCCTGCTCGACCAGCGCGGTCAGCTGCGGGTCACCCAGGCGCTGCCACCACTGGGCCAGCGAGGTGGCGGTGCTGCCGGGCGCAGCGGTGGTGCCTGCGGCCCATGCCGTGGGCACGGGGGTGTCTGGCAGACCGGCGTCCTGCGGGGCCATGCCGGCGCAGCCGGACAGGGCTGCAGCCAGCGCCAGCAGGGCAAGCGGAATGCCCCGGGCCAGAAACCGCGACGGGGCCCGGCCGGCGGTTGCGGGGGAGAGGGAGGACAGAAGGTTCATGGATGCTCAGGGTGCGCTCTCGCTGTTGATGCCATTGTGCAAAACCGATCCGTCGCAATGACTGCCAACGTGTGAATCCCAGGTAAAGAATCGACACAAACCGGCCGCGCATGCCTGCTCGCCCTGACCTTCCACCCCCTGTCAACCATCCCGTAGAAGCGTGCTTTTTGCACACAGCGGCGCACCCACAGTTTTTGTACATAGACAATCAATGCACTCATTTGACAAAAACTGGTGAAATCAAGAAACTGAATCACCTCAATGAACGACCTCTGAAGCCCATGCAGCGACTCACCGACTACACGCTTTACGCGGATGCCCAGGCCCATTTCTCGCCCGACCGGCTGTGGGAGCTTTTCGATGGCAATCGCGAGCGCTTCAACATCGCCCACGAGTGCGTGGACCGGCATGCGGCCACCGGCCGCGATGCGCTGGTGGTGGTGCATGCGGGCGGGGAGGACGAGGTCATCACGTACGCGGAGCTCGCGGCGGACTCCTCGGCGTTCGCCCATTACCTGGAGTCGAGGGGCATACAGGCCGGGGACCGCGTGGCCATCATGCTGGAGCCCTCGCGCGCCTTCTACACGGCGATGTTCGGCGTGATCAAGCGCGGGGCCATCGCCGTGCCGCTGTTCACGCTGTTCGGCCCCGACGGCGTGCGCCTGCGCGTCAACGACTGCAAGCCGGCCCTGCTCGTCACCAATGAGCACAAGGAAGAAGTCGCACGCTCCATCGATGGCTTGCAGGTGCTGGTCTTCGATGCCGGCTTCGTCGAACGCCTGGCCGAATTCCCCACGGCGTACCAGGCCACCTCCCGGGCGGACGATCTGGCCGTGTTCCAGTACACCTCGGGCACGACGCGGGAGCTGCCCGAGGCCGTCAGGCACACGCACAAGGCGCTCGTGACGCTGATGGTCGCGGCCCTCTATGGCACCGGCCTTCGGCCCGGGGACCGCTTCTTCTGCCCCTCGTCACCGGCCTGGGGCCATGGCCTGTGGCATGGCACGCTCGCCCCGCTGGCGCTGGGCCTCACGGTGGGGGCCTACAGCGGGCGCTTTCACCCCGAGCGGCTGCTGCAGGCCCTGTCGCAGCACCGCTTCACCAACATGTCGGCCGCCGCCACGCACTACCGCATGCTCAAGAACTGCGGCAAGGCGGACGAGTACGCCTTCCATTTCGAGAAGCTGTCCTTCACGGGCGAACCCATCGACGACGACACGGCCGACTACGTACACCAGAAGTTCGGCTTGCAGGTCTGCAGCATGTACGGCACCACCGAGATCGGGGTCGTGCTGGCCAGCTACCCCGGCGCTGCGGACTTCCCGGTCAAGCGTGGCGCGCTGGGCAAGGCCGTTCCCGGTACCCGGGTCGAGGTGCATGACGCACAGGGCCAGGTCTGCCCGGTCGATGTGACCGGCCAGCTGATGGTGTTGCGCCGGGGCGAATGGGTGCCCACCAAGGACCTCGGCCGCATCGACAGCGACGGCTACTTCCACCACGGCGGGCGTGCGGACGACGTGATCATCTCGGCCGGCTGGACCATGAGCGCGGTGGAGATCGAGAACGTGATCCTGATGCACGGCGACGTGCTGGAGGCCGCCGCGATCGGTGTGCCCGACGCCGTGCGCGGCCAGGTGGTCAAGGCCTTCGTGGTCAGCGGGCGGCCGGCCAGCGAGGCCTTTGCCCAGGAAATCCAGGAACTCGTGAAGACCAAGCTGAGCCAGCACGAGTACCCGCGCCACGTCGAGTTCTCCCCCGAGCTACCCAAGACCCCCGCCGGCAAGGTGCACCGCAAGGTGCTGCGCGAGCGCGAGGCGGCAGCCATCGCCACGGCTGCGGCATCCACGGCATCCCTTTCCACAGCCCTTTGATTTTTTACCACCCCAAGGAGACAACCCATGAGCAGTTCCAACCCCCGCAGTTTTCCCAAGATCACGGAGAGCGGCCTTGACGACCTGCGCCAGCGCATCGGCGTGAAGATCGGCCAGATGGCCGAACCCTGGTGCTTCGAGGCCACGCGCGACAACATCCGCCACTATGCCCATGGCATCGGCGACGACAACCCGCTGTGGTGCGACCCCGAGTACGCGGCAAAGTCCCACTACGGCGGCATCGTGGCCCTGCCCAGCTTCCTGTTCTCCACCAGCCGCATCGTCTCGGGCTATGTCGGCGGGCTGCCTGGCGTGCATGCCATGTGGTCGGGTTCGGACTGGACCTGGCACAAGCCCCTGCACCGCAACGACGAGATCCGCACCGAGGCCTACCTCAAGGACCTGGTGGAGCACCAGACGCGCTTTGCCGGCCGCGCCGTGCAGCAGATCTACCACGTCGATTTCTTCAACCAGCAGGGCGACAAGGTGGCCGAGGCGGACAGCTGGTGCTTTCGCACCGAGCGCGACCATGCACGCGAGCAGGGCACCAAGTACAAGGAGGTGCGCGCACGCGAGCCGCGCCGCTACACCGACGAGGAGCTGGCCGAGGCCTTCAAGCTCTACCGCAACGAAGAGATCCGCGGTGCCACGCCCCGCTACTGGGAGGACGTGAAAGAAGGCGAAGACCTGCCGGTGCTCTTCAAGGGCCCGATGACCGTGACGGGCTTCATCGCCTATGCCCAGGGCTGGGGCGGCCTGTACATCCGGGCCAACAAGCTCGCCTGGAAGCTCATCGACTCGCACCCCGGCGTGGGCATCAAGAACCGCTTCGGCATCCCTGACGTGCCAGAGCGCGTCCATTGGGAAGAAGACTTCGCCCTGGAAGTGGGTGCACCGGGTGCCTATGACTACGGCCCGGAGCGTACCTCCTGGCTCACCCACCAGTTGACCAACTGGATGGGCGATACCGGCTTTCTGCAAAAGGCGAGCTGCAAGATCCGCCGCCACAACCCCGAGGGCGACCTGCTGTTCATCAAGGGCAAGGTCAAGCGCAAGTACACCGAGAACGGCCAGCACCTGATCGAGATCGAGCAGGAAGCGCACAACCAGGACGGCGAACTCTCGGTGGTCGGAAGCGGCGTGGTGGCGCTGCCATCGCGGGGATGACACCCGATGCACACGACCCCTACCGGCGCACTGCAGGGACTGAAGGTCGTCGACCTGACGCGTGTGCTCGCAGGGCCGCTGTGCACCCAGGTCCTCGCGGACCAGGGGGCGCAAGTGGTGAAGATCGAGCCGCCTGCGGGGGATGAAACCCGCAGGCTCGGTCCGCCCTTCGACAGTTCGGGGAGCGCGGCGTATTTCTCCGCACTCAACCGCGGCAAGCGCGCGATGAGCCTGGACCTGTCGATGCCGCAGGCGCAGGAAGTGCTGCACCGGCTGCTCGGCGATGCCGACGTGCTGGTGGAGAACTTCCTGCCGGGGACCATGGAGCGCTGGGGCCTGGGCTACGAACAGGCCCTGGCCGACCAGTACCCGCGCCTGGTCTACTGCAACATCACGGGCTTCGGGGCGGACGGCCCGCTGGGCGGGCTGCCCGGCTACGACGCGGTGCTGCAGGCCCTGTGCGGGCTGATGAGCGTCAACGGCGACGAATCCTGCGGGGCCACCCGCATCGGGATTCCCGTGGTGGACCACCTGACCGGCTACGTGGCGCTCTCGGGCATCCTGATGGCGCTGCATGCGCGTGGCACGCAAGGGCGCGGCCAGCGCGTGGAGGCGGCGCTGTACGACACCGCGCTGAGCCTGCTGCTGCCGCACGCTTCGAACTGGCTGGCGTCGCAGAAAGACCCCGAGCTGCTGGGCAGCGCGCACCCCAACATTGCGCCCTACGACAAGTTCAGGGCCAGCGACGGGGAGCTGTTCATCGGGATCATGACCGACGTCCAGTTCCAGCGGTTCTGCAGCCATGTCGGGTTGCAGGCGCTGATCGCGGACGAGCGTTTCACCTCCAACGCCCAGCGGCTGGTGCACCGGGACGCGCTCAAGCAAGCCATCGAGACGGCCATTGCGTCCATGGCCTGCGAGCCGCTGTGCGAGTCGCTGATGCGCGCGGGCGTGCCCGCCGGTGCGGTGAACTCGATCCCGAGGGCGCTGGCCCATGCGCACTGCGCGCACCGACAGATGCTGGTGCAGCGGGACGGCTACACCGGCCTGCGCTCGCCGATGCGGCTGATGGGCACGCCGGGCGTGGCCGGGGCGAGCCCGCCCCGGTTTGCGCAGGACGCAGTGCAGATCCTGGAAAGCCTGGGTTTCAGCCCACAGGAGCGAGAACAGCTGCAGGGCAGCGGCGCGGCCCCCGCAACACGGCGATAGCGTTTCGATCAAGAATACACAAGGAGACAACAATGCGACTGATTGCTGCAGTGATGGCGGCCGCCTGTGCCATGGCGAGCCCGGGCCCGGCGGGCGCACAGACCTACCCCGCCAAGCCGATCAAGATCATCGTGGCCTACCCCGCCGGGCAGGGCACGGACATCGCCACCAGGTACCTGGCCGAGCAGATGTCCAGGGACCTGGGGCAGGCCATCGTGATCGACAACCGGCCCGGCGCCGGGGGCAACCTGGGCACGGAGATCGCGGCCCAGGCCGCGCCCGACGGCTACACCCTGACCATGGGGACGAATGCAACCCATGCGCTCAACCAGTACCTGTATGCGCGGGTGCCGTTTGATGCGGAGCGGGACTTCGAGCCCATCGTCCTGGTGGGCACCTTTCCCATGGTCGTGGCCGTCAACAGCCAGTCGCCCTTCCACACCCCCAAGGAACTGGTGGACACCGCCGCCCGCAGCACGCGGTCTGCCGACATCGCCATGCCCAGCACCAGTGCCCGCCTGGTGGTGGAGCTGCTCAAGCAGCGCTCGGGGGCACCGGTGTTTGGCGTGCCCTACAAGGGCTCGGGCAATGCCATGACCGACGTGCTGGGCGGGCAGTTGCCGGTGATCGTGGACACCCCCACCAGCCTCAGGCCCCACCTGGCCTCGGGAAAGATCCGCGCCATTGCCGTCACGTCGAGCAAGCCCAGCAGCCTGGTGCCGGGCGTCAAGACCATGGACGAGCAGGGCTACGCCGGCTTCGAGGTGATCGCCTGGAACGCCTTGTACGCGCCCAGGAACACCCCTGCAACCGTGATCGCCACGCTCAACGCCGCCATGAACAAGGTGCTGCAGCGCCCCGAGGCACGGCACAAGCTGCTGGAGCTGGGCTTCGAGCCGGCGGGCGGCACCGCCGTCCAGCTCCGGGAGTTCGCCCTGTCCGAGCGCAAGAAGTGGCAGCCGGTTATCCAAGCGGCCGACATGAAGGTCGATTGAGCCCGACAGCCCGGCGCAGGCTCTCGTGCCAGGCGCCTGCAAAAGCTAGTCGGGCATGCTGCCCTCGGCGGGCAGCGGCACATACACCAGGCAGGTGCGCAGGACCTGCTCCTGCTCCGGGCCTTGAGCGCCGCGTGAGGTTCTCAGGGCCTGCACCTCCACCCTCGCGCGCTCGGCACCTGCGTCCAGCAGGCGGGCGCGAAAGGTGACGAAATCCCCCAGCACGGGCATCGCTTCGACCTCGATGGCATCGAGCTGCACCAGCGCCACGTTGCGCCTGAAATGGCCGCCCGGCAGCACCGCGCCCGCCTGGTCGAGTTGCCCCAGCACCCAGCCGATGGGGATCTGCCCACCGATCCCCAGGTCTGCAGGCATGGGAATGGTGCGAAGAACCGTCTGGAGACCTTCGCCGGGAATGGGGGAGCTATCGAACGCCATGCGCTAGCTCCGCGCCACCAGCAGGTTGCCGATGGCCTGGGCTTCGCGCAGCATCATCGCGGCCAGTTCGGTGGTTTCGGTGGCATTGAGCTGGCTGGACATACCGGCCGCCACCAGGGTGTGCGTGAGGCTTCCGCCGGGCGAGCAGATGGGCACGGCGACCACGGTGAGGCCACTCATGAAGTTGTCGCGGTCCAGGCTCCAGCCCTGCGCCCGGGCCAGTTCCACCTCCCGCTTCCAGGTGTCGAAGGCGGGCTTCTTGTCCCATTGCGTGGCATTGAACTTCTGGCGCAGCTGGGTCCAGTTCTCGCCGCTGTAGGCGGCGATCAGCCGGCCGGTGGCACTGGCCAGGTGGGAGAACTGGCTGCCCACGTCGGTGTGCAGGCGAAACGGCTGGTTCGAGCGCGACAGGGCCAGCACCACGACGGATTGCTTGGGTGTGATCTCCACGCCCATGGCGGTGACCCCCCGGGTGGAGGCGAGTCGGTCGAGCGCAGGCTGCACGAGCTGCGCGAAGCCGCTGCTCTCCAGCACGCTGCGGGCCAGGCTGATCATGCCGCTGCCCAGCAAGTAGCGCTTGGTGGCCGGGTCCACGCTGACCAGTTCCTCGCTGACCAGCACGCGCAGGATGTGCAGGCAGGTGCTGGGCACCAGGCCCAGCTCATCGGCGATGGCCTTGACACCCAGGCCCTGCTTGGCGTTTCCGAGGAAGCGAAGGATGGCTATGGACCGGCTGACGGCTGGCACGGGCCGCACGCGCACGGCGGGCTTTTGGGGGGTCGGCGGCGCCGGCTCGGGCGACGGTGTGCGCTTTGGGGGCATGACAAGGGACGAGGGCCAAATTTGCATGATAGTGCAGGGCTGCTGGGGCAAGCCCCTGGAACCCCGCGCCGGCCCCGGTGCCGGGAGGCCGGCCCTCATGCGAGGCGCTCCGCAGGCAGCATTTTCATGATCGCCTGCGCCCGCAGGACCATCTGGCCATCGACCGCCACACTGCCCTGCATGAAGAGCATCTGGTGGGTGCGGTGCGTGATCTGCGCCCGCGCCTGTGCAAACTGCCCCTGCCGCACGGCGGTCAGAAACTGCGAATCGAGCTGCAGCGTGACACACGGCACCCGGCCGCAGGCCTCCCACGCCACGGTGCTGATCGCATGGTCCACCAGGGTGAGCAGCGCGCCGCCATGCACCACCCCGGCAGGATTGAGGTGCGCCGGTGCCATCTGGAAGCCATAGGCCCATCCGTCCCCTTCTCGCCGGGTCCACAGCGGCCCTGCCGTGCCGGCGAAACCCGCCAGGGATCGCACCTTCCAACCACCCTCCTCCGGGGACGGGGGCGCTCCACCCGGTACTGCCTGCGCATCGGTCATGGCGATCACTCCATAGTTTGTACAAAACACTATTCAATTGTCTCCAGACAATTTTATGGCAAAGGTACAAACAATGGAAGGCATTGCGCCATGCGCCATGCGCCATGCGCCATGCGACCCGCACTGTGGACGGCGCCTTGCGAAAAAGGTTTTGACGAAAGAAGACGAAGTGCCGGGGATGGGAGGCGCTGCGCGCGGGGTCCCGGGCCAGCAATGCAGCGCGGTACGAGGGAGCAGCCCGGCAAGGTCGCCGGCAAGGCCTGGGAAGGCCCGGGAAGGCCAGGCGCACCAACGGAGCACGGCGTTGCGCCGCGCCCTCAGACCGAGTTCAACTGCTCAGTGCGTGTGCAGCGCGGGCGCTGACAGCGATGCCCGCCCGCGGTATTCGCTCGGGCTGTAGCCCGTGTGGGCCTTGAACACGCGGCTGAAGTGGCCGCTGTTGCGAAAGCCCCAGGAGATGGCGATGTCCGTCACCGAGCGGTGGGCGTGCGCCGGGTGGCGCAGCTCGCGCAGGCAGGCTTCGAGGCGGCGCTGCTGGATGGTGGCGGCCAGGGTGTCGCCATCGTCGGCCATGGCGTTGTACAGGTGGCGCCGGCTGCAGTTGAGCGCCTGCGCGATGCGGTCAATGGTGAGTTCGGGGTCCGCCAGGTGGCGGTCGATGTACTGGCCGATGCGGTCGCGCAGGGCCTCGCGCTGCGACACGGCGGTGTGCTGGCCGTTGCGCTCGAGCAGCGACAGCTGCACCAGGTGCGTGATCACATCGGCCACGCCATCGGCTGCCGCGTCGGACATACTGGGCAGTTCGGTGAAGGCAGCGCGCATGGTGTCCCAGGCCAGGCGCGAGACACCGCTGGTGCCCGAAAAGCGCTGCACCATGAGGTCGTCGAGCTTGAGCTTGCGCTCGGGCATCTGCTCCTTGGGGATCATCAGCACCATCTGGCGCACGGCCTCGGGGTTGCTCACCGCGTAGGCGCGGGTGGTGTCGTACACGCTCCACTCGCCGGGCGACAGCCACACCTGGCGGCCGTTCTGCTCGAAGCAGGCGCGCCCTTCGAGCTGCGCCACCACCTTGATGTAGGCCCGGTCGCTGCCGCGGATGAGGCTGGGGGTGCGCACCACGCGGTGGCGGCTCACGTCGAGCTGGCAAAGGTTGACATAGCCGGCCTGGCCCGAGGTGATGTGGCCGGCAAAGGCCTCGTCGCCGAAGGCATCCGACTCCAGCCCGCCAATGAGCCGCCACACCGCATCGCCCCACAGGTGCAGGCGGTCGCGCGGTGCCACGGTATCGGTGGATACCTCGGTCAGGGGGTAGGCCATGGTGTCTCCAGTGCAGCGGCTGGCGCCGCCGGTATGCCCGGATTATCCGGCGCAGGCCTATTCCCCGGCGCAGCACGGAAATCCGGGTAAACCCGCTGCGCTGTGCACGCTGGGACCAGCGTTTTGTGCACGCTCAGCGCAGCGACCCAAAGCCCTCCTGCCTACGATCGGTCAACGGCTTGCACCATGCGGGCCGCCCATCCCAGGAGACACAAAAATGGTTCATCAATCCAAACGCCAATGGATCAAGGGCGTGGCCGCCACGGTGGGCGCCATGTCGGTCGCCCCGCACCTGCTGGCCCAGTCCGGCCCCGTGCGCGTGGGCTACGCCATCGCCCGCACAGGCCCCTGGGCGGCAGGCGCACAGGTCAGCCAGGAGCCCAACTACCTGCTGTGGGCCGAGCAGGTGAACGCCGCAGGCGGCCTGAGCATCAAGGGCGCCAAGCGCCCCATCGAGCTCATCGGCTACGACGACCGCAGCGAGACCGAAACCTGCGTGCGCACCTTCGAAAAGCTCATGGGCAGCGACAAGGTGGACCTGATCCTGCCGCCCTGGGGCTCGGGCGCCAACTTCGCCATCGCGCCGCTGGCCAACCGCTTCGGCTACCCGCTGCTCGCGCCCACGGCGCTGTCGCGCAAGCTGATCGACATGAATCTGCCCTACTTCTTCTCGCTGCTGCAGCAGCCCGACAAGATGATGGGCGCGCTGGTGGACATGCTGGTGGCCAACGGCGTGAAATCGGTGGCCATCGTCTACATGGACGACCTGTTCGGCCTGGAAAACTTCGCGGCGCTGAACAGCGCGCTCAAGAAGACCAGCATCCAGGTGGTGGAGCGCAAGAGCTACCCCCTGGGCGTGAAGGACCTGGCACCCGTGCTGCGCGGCATCAAGGACCTGAACCCCGACGCCTTCATCGGCATCACCTACCCGCCCGACACCATCCTGGCCAGCCGCCAGGCGCGCGAGGTGGGGCTGAACCCCAAGTTCTTCTACGCCTCGGTGGGCACGGCCTTCCAGCTGTACAAGAACGTGATGCAGGCCAACACCGAGGGCGTGATCGGCATGGGCTCGTGGAGCGTGAAGACCAGCCCCGAGGCCAAGGCCTATTTCGACGCGCATGTGAAGAAGTTCAACAAGGAGCCCGACCGCTGGGCCAGCGGCCATGCCTGGTCAGGCCTGCAGATCCTGCAGCAGGCGGTGGAGAAGGTGGGGCTGGACCGCAAGGCGCTGCGCGAGCACATCGCCAAGAACGAGTTCAAGACCATTCTGGGCGGCATCCGCTTTGCGGGCAGCGAGAACGCGTCCATCCCCGGCACGGTGAGCCAGTGGCAGGGCAGCGACTTCGAGGTGGTCTGGCCCAAGGACCGCGCCACGGCGCAGCTGAACACGGCTAAACCCGTTTGGAAATAACAAAGTGTCTTTGACTTCCTGGGCCGAGCTGGTCGCCAGTGGCCTGATTACCGGCGGCATCTATGCGCTGGTGGCCATGGGCCTGAACCTGCAATACGGGCTGATGCGCATCATGAACATCTCGCATGGCGAGTTTCTGATGCTCGGCGCCTTCCTGACCTGGTGGGCGCACACCGCCTGGGGCTGGTCGCCGCTGGCGCTGATGCCGCTGGCCTTCATCGCGCTGTTCGTGCTGGGCGTGGCGGTGCATGCGCTGTGCTTCAAGCGCCTGGCGGCGCGTGCGCCGAACGTGGACGTGTTCGAGGCACGCAGCCTGATGGTGGGCTTCGGCCTGATGTTCCTGGTGCAGAACACCGCCCTGCTGATCTGGGGCGGCGACCTGCGCGGCTATGAATACCTGGCCGACCCGGTGCAGATCGCGGGCATGCGCTTCACCGAGAACAAGCTGGTGCTGTTCGGCGTGGCGCTGGCGCTGTCGGCCGCGCTGATCGCGCTGCTCAAGCTCACCTTGCTGGGCAAGGCCGTGCGGGCGCTCATGCAGTCGCCCACCGGGGCGCAACTGGTGGGCATCAACACCCGGCGTCTGCACCCGATGATGTTCGGCATTGGCCTGGGCCTCTCGGGCGTGGCGGGGGCCTTGCTGTCGATGACCTACGAGATCTCGCCATCGATGGGCGAGCCCTACACCGTCACGGCGCTGATCGTGATCACGCTGGGCGGTTTCGGCAGCCTGGCGGGCAGCCTGGCCGGCGGCCTGCTGCTCGGTGTGGTCGAAGCCCTGGGCATGCATTTCAGCAGCCCGTCCCTCAAGATGCTGCTGAGCTATGCGGTGTTCATCGGCGTGCTGATTTGGCGCCCCAACGGTCTATTCAGCAAAAAATGAAACTCCATTCCAACAAACCCTGGCTCGCGCTCGCAGCGGGCACGGCCGTGGTCGGTACCCTGCCCTGGCTGGTGTCCGAGTTCATGGCCTCGGTGCTGCTCAGCTGCCTGATGTACATCGCGCTGGCCACCAGCTGGTCGCTGTTCTGCGGTGCCACGCGCTACCTGTCGCTGGCCACGTCGGCCTTCTTCGGCATCGGGGCGTATGCCAGCGCCACGCTGCTGAATGTGCTGCCCTGGCCGCTGGTGGTACTGGCCGGTGCGCTCATCGCAGCGGTGGTGGCCATCGTGATGGGTGCGGCCGTGCTGCACCTCAGGGGCACCTATTTCGCGGTGCTCACCTTCGGCATGACGGAGCTGATTCGCCACGCGGTGACCTTCGTTGAAAAGCAGGTCTCCGGTACCGTAGGCCGCGTGCTCACCGTGGTGCCCAGCAACGAGACGGTGTACCTCACGGTGCTGCTGATCGCGGCGGCGGCCATCGCCACGTCGATTGCGGTAAAGCGCAGCCGCTTTGGCCTGGCGCTCTCGGGCATCGGTGCCGACGAGCAGCGCGCACAGACGCTGGGGGTGGACACGCGCCTGGCCAAGATCGCGGGCTTCGGCATCACTGCGGCCTTTGCGGGCGCCGTGGGTGCGGCCATGGCCGTGCGCTGGACCTACATCGAGCCGGCGGCCGTGTTCAGCCCCTTCATCGGCTTCCAGACCGTGCTTATCGCGCTGATCGGCGGTGCGGCCAGTATCGGCGGGCCGGTGCTGGCGGCCATCGTCTTCAGCCTGCTGGCCGAGACACTGCGCCTGCAACTGCCCTACGGCTACATGATGGTGCTGGGCCTGCTGCTCATCCTGTGCGTGATGTACCTGCCCAACGGACTGGCCACGCTGTGGCAGCGCAAGCGGGCGGCCACGCCTGCAGCGGAGGCCGGCCATGTCTGAGGCACTGTTGACCATCGACAGCGTCACCGTGCGCTTTGGCGGCCTGACCGCCGTGGACGGCGTGAGCGCCACGCTGCATGCGGGCGAGCTCATCGGCATCATCGGCCCCAACGGCGCGGGCAAGACCACCTTCTTCAACGCCATCTCGGGCGTGCAGCCACCGACCTCGGGCACGCTGCACTGCGGGGGCGACAACCTCACCGGAAAAGGGCCGCACCACTATGCGGCGCACGGCATTGCGCGCACCTTCCAGACGCCACGCGTGTTTGCCGACATGACGGTGCGCGACAACGTGCGCTTCGGCATGCAGTTCGCGGGCCGCCACCGCCAGGGGCCCGTGGGCCTGCGCAATGAGGACGAGATCCTGGCCATGCTGGGCCTGTCGGCCCTGGCCGATCGTCCCGCCGCCGACGTGACGCCTTCGCAGCAGCGCCTGCTGGAGATCGGCATGGCACTGGGCACGCGCCCGCGCCTGCTGCTGCTCGACGAGGTGGCCGCCGGCCTGACCGAGGCCGAGGTGGACGCCATGGCCCAGCGCATCCGCCGCCTGCGCGACGACTGGGGCCTGACGGTGGTGTGGATCGAGCATGCGGTGACCACGCTGCTCAAGTACGTGGAGCGTGTGCTGGTGCTGCACCAGGGCCGCAAGATCGCTGACGGCACCCCCGCCGAGGTGGTGCGCAACCCGGAGGTGATCGAAGCCTATCTGGGCGATGAAATGGCCACACCGGCAACGCCTGAAGGAGCCACGGCATGAGCGGCACACAGCTTTCAGTCCAGAGGCTGACCACAGGCTACGCAGGCTTTCAGGTGCTGCAGGATCTGTCGCTCCAGGCCCAGCCCGGCATCACGGTGATCGTCGGCCCCAACGGTGCCGGCAAGACCACGCTGCTCAAGGCGCTGGCCGGCCTGCTGCCGCGCCAGGGAATGGTGCTGCTCGACGGCCAACCGGTGCCCGCAATGAATGCCACGGCCTGCGTGCAGCGCGGCCTGGCCCTGGTGGCCGAGGGCCGCCAGCTGTTTCCGCAGATGACGGTGACCGAGAACCTGGAGCTCGGCGGCTGGCTGGTACCCTCGCGCATGCGCGCCGTGCGCCTGGCCCAGGCCTTCGAGGATTTTCCGCGCCTCAAGGAGCGTGCGCAGCAACTGGCCGGCACCATGAGCGGCGGCGAGCAGCAGATGGTGGCCGTGGCCCGCGCCATGATGAGCGGCCCGCGCCTGTTGATGCTGGACGAGCCCTCACTCGGCCTGGCACCGCGCATGGTGGACGAGCTGCTGGCCATCGTGCAGCGCATCGCGGCGCAGGGCGTCACCGTGCTCATGGTGGAGCAGAACGTGCGCAAGGCGCTGCAGGTGGCGCAGCGCGGCTATGTGCTGGAGCGCGGGCGCATCGTGGCATCCGGCGAGGCATCCACCTTGTTGCAATCGGACGCGGTGCGCCAAGCCTATCTCGGCGTGGCCTGAATCTTTTCCACTCTTTCTTATCCGACTTTCTTTTCTTGTCGTTCAGGAGATATCCATGACTGCCATTTCCATGCTGATCAACGGCGAGCGCGTGCAGGCCGCCGGCGGCGCCACCTTCGAGCGCCGCAACCCACTCGACGGCTCCGTGGCCACCACCGCGCCCGCCGCCACCGTGGCCGATGCCAAGGCCGCCGCCGACGCCGCCGCCAAGGCCTTCCCCGCCTGGTCGGCCCTGGGCCCCAATGCGCGCCGTGCGCTGCTGCTCAAGGCCGCGCATGCGCTCGAAGCCAAGGGCGATGCCTTTGCCGCCGCCATGGCCGCCGAGACCGGTGCCTCGGGCCTGTGGGCCGGCTTCAACGTGCACCTGGCCGCCGGCCTGCTGCAGGAGGCGGCGGCCCTGACCACGCAGATCGCGGGCGAGGTGATCCCGTCGGACGTGCCCGGCAGCCTGGCCATGGGCGTGCGCCAGGCCGCAGGCGTGGTGCTGGGCATTGCGCCGTGGAATGCACCCATCATCCTCGGCGTGCGCGCCATTGCCACACCGCTGGCCTGCGGCAACACCGTGATCTTGAAGGGCTCGGAGCTAAGCCCCGCCACGCACGGCCTGATCATCGAAGCGCTGCAGGAAGCCGGCCTGCCCCCGGGCGTGGTGAACTTCGTGACCAATGCACCGGCCGACGCGGGTGCGGTCGTCGAGGCCATCGTGGCCCACCCGGCCGTGCGCCGCGTGAACTTCACCGGCTCCACCAAGGTCGGGCGCATCGTCGCGCAGACCTGCGCCAAGTACCTCAAGCCCACGGTGCTGGAGCTCGGCGGCAAGGCGCCCCTGGTGGTGCTGGACGATGCGGACGTGGACGCTGCGGTGGACGCCGCCGTGTTCGGCTCGTTTGCCAACTCGGGCCAGATCTGCATGTCCACCGAGCGCATCGTGGTGGATGCCTCCATCGCCAACGACTTCGTGGCCCGCTTCGCAGCGCGCGCACAGGCCCTGCCGCTGGGCGACCCGCGCAAGGGCCCGGTGGTGCTGGGCTCGGTGGTGGACATGGCCACCGTGCAGCGCTGCAATGCCCTGATCGACGACGCCCTGGCCAAGGGCGCCAAGCTGGTGTGCGGCGGCAAGAGCGAGAACACGCTGATGGCCGCCACCATCCTCGACCACGTGACGCCCGAGATGGACATCTACCGCGAGGAGTCCTTCGGCCCGCTCAAGCCCATCGTGCGCGTGAACGGCGTGGAGGAAGCGATTGCCTGCGCCAACGACAACGAGTTCGGCCTCTCGGCCGCCGTCTTCGGCCGCGACATCGCCCGCGCCTGGAACGTGGCTGCGCGCATCGAATCGGGCATCTGCCATGTCAATGGACCTACGGTGCATGACGAGGGGCAGATGCCGTTTGGCGGGGTGAAGAATTCGGGGTGGGGGCGGTTTGGGGGGATGGCGGGGGTGCGGGAGTTCACGGAGCTGCGCTGGATTACGGTGCAGACTACTGCGCGGCATTATCCGTTCTGAGCCCTCTTTGCATGGTTGCTGCGGTGACTTTGTGGAGGGCGGAGGCGGGGTCTTGGCCCGTCCCGTGCTGGGGCTCGTTGCCTGTGGTTGTGGTTGCTGCGTGCCTGCGTGAAAGGCGGAGGCCGGGGTGTGCGCCCGGCGGCGCACCTACCTTCTTTTGCGTCGCCAAAAGAAGGTAGGCCAAGAAAAGGCGACCCCGCTGCCCGTGTCCCCCATCGCCCTATCGGGCGCTGGGGGCAGCCTGCGATGCTCGGTCCTGGGGTGACGCCGAAGAACTCCCTGCACTGCCTCTGCGAGGCAGCTCCGGTCAAACAGCTTCGGCGAGCCAGATGACGATGCGCGTGTCCTTCGGCACGCGCTCACCCCAGGCCCTGCGCTTCTCGGCACGGTCAGAAGGGGGTGGAAGCGGGCTCCCTACGGGCCATTGCTTTGCTCGGCCTGTGGTCCTTCGCTGCGCTCGGCTCGCCAGGGCGATTGAGCCCACGCGTCGGCAGCGCGCAGCGCGAACCGCCCCCCCGGCGCAGCTGCGAAGCAGCAGCCGTCTTTGTCCCCGCTCCCCACCCCTGCTGGCTGCGCCGAGAAGCGCAGGGCCTGGGGTGGGTGCGTGTGCCGAAGGACACACGCACTTCGTGATCTGGCTTGCCGCAGCTGTTTGAGCGGAGTTCGAAGAACGCAGTGAGTTCTGCGGCACCACCCCAGGACCGAGCATCGCAGGTTGCCCCAGTTCGCCCGACAGGGCGAACTGGGGACGCAGACTGGGGGTCGTCTTCTCTTTGGTGACTTTCTCTTGACGACGCAAGAGAAAGTTACTGCGCCGCCGGGCGCACACCCCGGCCTCCGCCCTCCAACAACGAACAGAAGCAACTACAACCCACAGGAACAGCACCCAGCGCTATGTGGTGAGCCCAGCAGACCAACTACGCCACAGCCCAGGACGCATCCCCCAGCGTGGACACACCGCTGAGCTTGACCAGGCTGTCGTTCGCACCCAGTGCAGACACGTTGTCATTCACCAGGATGTAGGTATCGGAACCATAACGGAATGCAATGGCCTTGTTAGCACCAGCGGTGGTGGCAGCCAACGAGGCGGCGTCCAGCAGGGATGATGAATCGGAAATGCCAACCAGTTGCAGGCTGGTCGGTGCAGCCTTGGCGGTCGCCGTTGCGGCCGTCAGCGCCAGTCTGTCGGTGCCGCTCACGAAGTCGGTCACCACGATGGCAGACCAGCCAAGCCCGACGGAGAAACTGGTGTCCAGATCCTTGGCGGCGGCACCCGCCAGGCCGGTGAGGTTCAGCGTATCGGCGCCGCCGCCCAGGGTGATCCTGTGGGCGTTGCCGGCACCCATGGTGATCGTGTCATTACCCTCGCCCGCCGCAACGATCACCTGGGCACCAGAAGCGTCGTTGATGACGAAGGTATCTGCCCCTCCGCCGCCGGTGATGGTCACCGGCCTGTGGGTGGCAAACGCCAGCGACAGCGCGCCGGTCAGCGCAGAGGCATCGATCACCGAGACCTGGGCGCCCACCACGGTAGTCTTCAAGGCCTGTTCGCCGGTGAGCACGATCTTTTCGGCCGCGTTGGCGGTGATCCTGGCGGTATTGGCGACTCCGGCCATCGAACTGAACCCCTGGCTCCTGACGTTCAGGTGCTCAACCGAGTCCACGACCACCTCATCATCGCCAGCAGCCCTGAATAGCACCAGATTCGCAGCGTCTGCGCCACCGCTGGTTCCCGCAAAAACCACCGTCAGTGCGCCACCACTGCCGGAATCGCGGATACCGACAGTGGTAGCAAGATCCACTCCACGAAACTCGGCCGGACCTGCCGCGGACTCTCGCCACAGCTCCGTGAGGCCAGTCGCACTGGACGCCATGAACGTCGAGTGAGCCCCGGCCTGAATGAACACCTTTTCGACACTCTGCAGTGTGGGTGCAACCGTCGCATTCGCGGCCAGCGTGGCCCTGAGCGTATCCACCCCTCCAGCGCCATCAATGGCGTCAGCGGTGGACAGCAGACCGGCAGTGGTAGCTAAAATGGTGTCCTGGTAGGCAGTTGTCTTGAACTTGGCCTGTGCAGCCGAAGGCGATACGGCGTCGTCACCGGCTGTCAGTAACAGAGTGACGCCAACGCCGGGGCCCCATCCATCAGTGATTGGTATTCCCGTGTTGTTCGGGTTGATGGAATAGGCATGGGATGCAGTGACTTCACTGTTCCACTGCACCGCCGCTGCTGCATATACGGACAGATCACCGGTGGCGTTTTCAAGCCCCGAAAGGATCTGCCCCAGTTGCAGGGCAACAATGCCCACATTGGCCTTGCCGACAGACACAAGATAGTCCCGTAAGGCGGTCTGCAAGCCCGCATTGGGCAGCACGCCCAGGTTCATCAACAGCTTGGTGGACAGCGCATCCTCGGTCAGCGCAGTAAAGCCGGCGCCGAACCGCTGGGCAAAGGCCGTGATGCCGATGGGCTCGACCGCCGCCACCTGGTTGACATAGACAGCGTTCACGGGAGACTGGTCGTTGAACACCCTGTTCAGCATGGTGACGTCGGCATACGTGCCGGAAACTTGGACAGGCATCCATTCCTCCCTTGATGTTTTAGTGAACTCTGTGAGCCTAAGGTGCGCCCCGCCAGCAAGGTGTGGCGGCGGTCACAAAGAAACTTTTTGAAACCAAAGCTGCCTCAGCTCACAGGGGTCAGGGCTGGAACTGCTAGAAAAGGCGGCAACCCAGACACAAAGGATCGCATTGCGCAGCCGAAGCCCTTTGGCACCCGATCAGGCCAAGGTCCATGAAGCATCGGCCAACGCGGCCACGCCTGTGAGCTTGACCAGGCTGTCATTGGCACCCAGCGCAGCGACGCCATCGTTCACCAGGATGTAAGTGTCGGCACCGTAGCGGAAAGCGATGACCTTGTTG
This sequence comes from Acidovorax sp. LjRoot66, assembly GCF_964253305.1. NCBI lineage: Bacteria > Pseudomonadati > Pseudomonadota > Betaproteobacteria > Burkholderiales > Comamonadaceae > Acidovorax > Acidovorax sp. LjRoot66. Next base: position 2,148,881 of record NZ_CAXUQU020000001.1, on the reverse strand, counting down.
GCACCTGCCGTGGCGGCTGCCAGGGCCGTTGCGTCCAGCAGCGAGGACGCCGCCGCAATGCTGGCCAATTGCGCAGAGGCAGGGGCTGCCTTGGCCGTCGAGTCAGAACCGAACAGACGGATCACATCGGCCCCGCTTTCGAAATCCGTCACGCGAATGAACGACCGGCCCAGCGCAGCGTCCGAACTGGTGTCCAGATCGCGGGCGGTGGCGCCCGCCAAACCCACGATCGTCAACGTGTCGCTTCCACGGCCCAGGGTGACCTCGTGGGCATTGGCGGCTCCGACGATGACGGTATCGTCACCCGCACCCGCGTCAATGGCCACTCTGCCACCGGAAGCCTCGTTGACGTTGATCCGGTCGCCCGCCGTGCCACCGATGATGCCCACCGGCGTGCTTCCTGTGGTGGTGAACGCCAGGTCCAGGGCCCCTGTCAGCCCGGTTGCATTGATGACCTCCACATGGGAGCCGGTCACGGTGGTGGTCAGCGCCTGGTCACCCCAAATCCGTATTTCCTCGGCAGCATCGGCCGTGATCCTGGCGGTGTTGTTGGTGGTGGTTGCCACATTGCCGGCAGAGCTACGGACCAACAGTAGCTCGATGCCCGGCGCGATCACCTCGTCGAGTCCCGTCGTATCGGCCAGCACGATGTTGGCTGAGTCCAGAAGGCCGGAGGCGCCCGCGAACTTCACGGTGAGCGGTCCGCCGGACAGGGAGTTCTGCACGCCCACGGTGGTCTTCAGGCTGACGTCTGCAAACGTGGCTGGGCGCGTAGCCCCATCCCCCCACAACATCCTGATGTCGTTTGCATTGGCAGAACTGAACTGGGCGGATTCGCCTGCGGTGATGATGACCGTTTCAATGCCATAGAGCTTGGGCGCCACGGCTTCACCCCCGCCCAGCGTGGCCATGAGCATGTCCCCGCGTCCGCCATCCCCCCCGCCGTTGAGAATGTCCGGAGAGCCCAGCAGCCCAGGTGCAGGAGCCAGAAAAACGTCGTCATACAAGGTGCCGCTCAGGACATCCACGCCGTTGGTCACTGTCAGCGTGGTCCCTGTACCCACATTGAAGTAGGGATTTCCTATAAGTCCCATTCCGTTTGCGGGGTTGCTGGAATAGGCATGCGAAGCAGCCAGTTCGCTGTTCCATCGCGCCGCTGCGGCCGCATAGATGGCTTGGTCGCCTGTGGCGCCTTCCAGCCCCGAAAGGATGCTCCCCAACTGCACGGCGACAATGCCCACGTTGGTCTTGCCCACCACGACCAGGTAGTCCCTCAACGCGGACTGCAGGCCAGCATTTGGCAGCAGTCCAAGATTGGTCAGCAACACGGTGGACATCAGATCTTCCGACCGACCGCTGTACCCGCTGCCCCACTGCAATGCAAATCCATCTAGCCCATTCTCTTGCGCAGCAGCAAGCATGTTGTTGTAGGCGTCGTAGTTTGGCGACCGGTCGCTGAGCCCACGGTTCAGCGCCAGGACACCCGCCTGGTTGTTGGAAAGTTGCAAGGCCATCTCAAGCTCCAGCCCCCTTGAGGGGCAATAAAATCACGAGGTCTACCGCAGGCGCGCTCAGAGGAAAGGTCCGCTACGCCGACGCCAACGCAGCAGCAATGGTTGATGGGTTGGTCAGGCGACACCCCAGGAAGAATCCGCCAATATGCTCAACCCGCTGAGCTTGATGAGGCTGTCATTGGCATTCAGTGCAGCCACGCCGTCGTTGACCAGGATGTAGGTGTCCGCACCGTAGCGAAAGGCAATGGCCTTGTTGGTGCCCGCCGTGGTGGCGGCCAGGGCCGTTGCGTCCAGCAGCGAGGCCGATGCTGCGATGCTGGCGAGGTCCGTGGCGCCGAGTATCGCCTTCGCCGTTACCTTGGCAGCATCCAGCTGGATCGAGTCGATGCCGCTGGCAAAGCCGGCTACTTCGATGGCCGAAGCAGCCAGCGTGGTCGATGTGCCGAGGTTGATGTACTTGGCCGCATCGCCTGCCAGGCCCGTGATTTTCAGTGTGTCAGCGCCGTCACCCAAGGTGATCTTGTGGGCGGCCTGCGCATTGACCGCCACGGCAACGCCGCTGGTGCCAGCGAGCGTCAGGCCCAGGGCCTTTGTCAGCGCCGTGGCATCGACCACGCCCACCCGAGCGCCAGCCACCGTGGTGGTCAGGGCCTGGTCGCCCCAGATGACAATTTTTTCAGCCTGGGCGGCGGTGATTCGGGCGCTGTTGACCGTGGTGCCCGCAATCGTACCGGCTGTGCTTCTCACGCTCAGGGTTTCGATGTTCGCCATGATGACTTCGTCCTTGCCCGTGGCATCGGCCAGCGCGAAGGTGGCCGCATCCACCGGGCCGTTGGCGTTCGCGAAGTTCACGGTCAAGGCGCCGCCCGCGACGGAGTTCTGGATCCCGACCGTGGTCCCAAGGGTCACGCCAGAGAACGTGGCAGAGGCACTTGCGCCATTGGTCCACAGCTCAGTCAAGCCCGTGGTGCCAGCCGCGCTGAATTCAGCGCCTGCCCCTGCGGTGATGTAGACCTTCTCGATGTTGCTCAGCGCGGGGCCCACCGTGCTGCCCGCCGCCAAGGTGGCCCGCAGGGAGTCGGTACCGGCTGCGCCATCGACGGAATCGCCCGTCGAGAGAAAGCCTGCAGTGCTTGCGAGCAGGGTGTCGTTGTTGGACGTTGTCTTGAATTTGGCCTCGGTAGCCGCAGGCGATATCGAATCGTCACCGGAGGTCAAGGAAAGGGTGACGCTCAACGTGGCGGGGTCCGGCTCACCCGTCCCCACAGCGGGACCGGTATTGGCAGGGTTGCTGGAGACTTTGTAGGAATCCACCAGTTCCTTGTTCCATGCCATTGCAGCGGCATTGAATGCTGCCTGATCACCCGTGGCGCGCTCCAGCCCCGACAGGATCTGCCCGAGCTGCATGGCGACGATGCCCACGCTGGCCTTGCCCACGGACACCAGGTAGTCCCGCAAGGCAGTCTGGAGGCCAGCATTCGGCATCACGCCCAGGTTGCCAAGCAGCTTGGTAGACAACTGGTCCTCGTTCAGGCTGGTGAAGCTGGCGCCAAATGACAGGGCAAACGCGTTGATACCCACCGAAGTAGCCATTGCTACTTGGTTGCTGTAGACCGCGTAGGCAGGCGATTGGTCATTGAAGACCCGGTTCAGGATCGTCGTGACGACATAGGGTTCATCAAGAAAATTTTGTGCCATCAAAAGCTTCCCAAAAGGCAAACAGGTGCGCAGCGCGGGGTGAAGCCCTGCGGTTCAGAATTCAGGCCAGCGCATGGCGGCACCGCGCGGCCAAGGTGGCTTGGGCGGGCCATCAGGCCGAGGTCCAGGAGCCATCGGCCAGCGCCGCAACGCCGGTCAACTTGATGAGGCTGTCGTTGGCGCCCAGTGCGGCCACGCTGTCGTTGACCAGGATGTAGGTGTCCGCACCGTAGCGAAAGGCAAGGGCCTTGTTGGCACCTGCGGTGGTGGCGGCCAGGGCCGTTGCTTCCAGCAGCGAGGCCGATGCAGCAATGCTGGCCAGTTCCGTGGCACCGGGTGCCGCCTTGGCCGTCGCCCTGGCGGCGTCCAGCCGGATCGCGTCGATGCCGCTGGCAAAGCCGGACACCTCGATGGCCGAAGCAGCCAGTGTGGCCGACGTGCCGAGGTTGATGTCCTTGGCCTCGGTACCTGCCAGGCCGGTGATTTTCAGCGTGTCAGCCCCTTTACCCAGGGTGATCCTGTGGGCGGCCTGGGCGTTGACTGCCACGGTAACGCCGCTGGTGCCGGCGAGCGTCAGGCCCAGCGTCTTGGTCAGCGCCGTTGCATCGATCACGGACACCCGGGCGCCGGTCACCGCAGTGGTCAGGGCCTGGTCGCCCCAGATCACCATTTTTTCCGCCTGGGCCGCGGTGATTCGAGCACTGTTGACCAAGGTGCCAGAGGACGTACCCGTGCTTCTCACGCTCAGGGTTTCGATGTTCGAGACGATGACTTCGCCATTGCCCGCCGCATGGGCCAGTGCGATGGTGGCCGCGTCCGCGGGGCCGGAGGCATTCGCGAAGTTCACGGTCAAGGCGCCACCGCCCGCGACGGAGTTCTGGATACCCACCGTGGTCCCCAGGTCCACGCCAGAGAACGTGGCGGAGGCATCTGGGCCATTGATCCACAGCTCGACCAAACCAGTGCTCCGAGCCGCGCTGAATTCAGCGCCCGCCCCCGCAGTGACATAGACCTTTTCGACACTGCGCAGCATGGGTGCCACCGTGGCACCGGCGGCCAGGGTCGCCCTCAAGGTATCGACCCCCGCAGCCCCGTCGATGGCATCGGCGCTCGACAGGAAGCCCGCAATGACTGCCAGGAAGGTGTCGTTGTTGGCTGTGCTCTTGAACTTGGCCTCGGGAGCCGTGAGCGAAATCGCATCGTCACCGGACGTCAGCGACAAGGTGACGCCGGTGACGGATTGATCGTCCCTCTCAGGTGGCCCGCTCGCATCATTGGCAGGGTCGGTGGAGAACGCGTATGAGAGCTCCAGTTCCTTGTTCCACGCCACGGCTGCTACATTGAACACGGCCTGGTCGCCGGTGGCCTGCTCCAGCCCCGACAGGATCTGGCCCAGCTGCAGGGCCACGATGCCCACATTGGCCTTGCCCACGGAAACCAGGTAGTCCCGCACGGCGACCTGCAGGCCCGCATTGGGCAGCACGCCCAGGTTGCCCAGCAGCCTGGTGGACAGCTGGTCTTCCGTCAGGCCGGCATAGGCGGCGCCAAATGACAGCGCAAATGCATTCAGTCCGATCGACGTGGCCATCACCACCTGGTTGTTGTACACCGCAGGCTGAGGCGATTGGTCATTGAACACGCGGTTCAGGATCGTCGCGGCGACGTAAGGCTCATCGAAAACGTGCTTTGTCATCAAAAGCTCCAGGAAAGGCAGGCATGTCCAGAGTGCAGAGCAAAGCCCTGCAGGCGTGAATTCAGGCGATCACGTGAAAACACCACGCGGCCGGGGTGGTTGGGGGCAACCATCAGGCCGAGGTCCACGAGGCATCGGCCAAGGCAGTCAAGCCAGTCAGCTTGACCAGGCTGTCGTTCTCACCCAGCGCGGCGGCGCCATCGTTCACGAGGATGTAGGTATCTGCTCCATACCGGAAGGCAATGGCCTTGTTGGCGCCCGCCGTGGTGGCGGCCAGGGTTGCAGCGGTCAGCAGCGAGGACGATGCAGTGATGCTGGCCAGCTGTGCGGCGCTGGGGGCGGCCTTGCCCGTGGGCGTTGCGCTGGTCAGCTGGATCATGTCGGTACCGCTCAGGAAGTCGGTCACCTCGATGGCAGAGCGGCCCAGCGCGGCGGCCGTGCCGACCTCCAGGTCACGGGCGGCAACGCCTGCCAGGCCCGCGATGTTCAGCACATCCGCCCCAGCGCCCAGCGCAATCCGGTGGGCATTGCCGGCACCGATGGTGACGGTATCTGCGCCATCGCCCGCCTCGATGACCACCCGGGCCCCCGATGCGTCGTTGATGATGAAAGTGTCTGCCCCCCTGCCTGCGGCGATGCCCACCGAGGTCAGGCCCGTGGTGGCGAAGGTCAGGCCCAGGGCCCCGGTCATGTAGGTGGCGTCGATCACCGCCACATGGGCGCCGTCCACGGCGATGTTCAGGGCCTGGCCGCCGGTCACCACGATCTGCTCGGCCGATGGGGCGGTCAGCCTGGCGCTGTTGGCCGCAGCGCCAGCCACGCTGCCCGCTGAACTGTTGACCTTGATGTTCTCCACACCGCCGGTGATGATGACCTCGTCGGCACCGGAGGCTCCGGCGAAGTCGATGCTGGCGGTGTCCGACGGACCGGAGGCATCCGCATAGCTGACCGTCAACGGCCCCCCGGCCTGGGAGTTCTGGACACCCACCGTGGTGCGCAGGTCCAGGCCGGACAAGCTGGCCGCCCCGGCAGCGGAATCCACCCACACCTCCTGCAAGCCCGTGGACCGGCTGGCGTCGAACTGGGCCGCAGCGCCCGCGGTGATCATCACTTTTTCGATGTACTGCAACGCAGGCGTCACCCGCTCCCCCGCCGCCAGTGCGGCTTTCAGCACGTCCTTGTCGATGCGAGCGCCGTCCTTGATCGAGTCTGCGCTGCCCAGTTGGCCGGGCAACAGGGCCAGGATGGTGTCGTGGTTGCCCGTGGTCTGGAACTGGCGTTGCGTGGCCTCCGGGGACAGGACATCGTTCCCCTCGGTCAGCGACAGGGTGACCCCGGTGCCGGGCATGTACGTCAGATCGGCCCCCCGGTTGGTCGCGGGGTTGCTGGAGTAGAGGTGGGAAGCCGCCAGTTCATTGTTCCAGCGCAACGCGGCAGGTGCGTAGACGGCCAGGTCGCCGGTGGCGTTTTCAAGGCCCGACAGAATCTGGCCGAGTTGCAAGGCCACAATGCCCACGTTGGCCTTGCCGACGGTGGCCAGGTAGTTCGTCAGTTCGGCCTGCAACGGGGCTTTGGGCAGCAGGCCCATGCGGGCCAGCAGCATGGTGGACAACTGGCCCTCGGTCAGGTCCTGGAACTGGGCGTGCGACGCGAATGCGCGGGCCACCGGGTTGGCGCCGGTTGCGTTGATCGTCTGGGCGAAATACTCGTACGTGCTTTGGCTGGGCGACGCGTCGTAGAAAACCCGGAACAACGCCGAAGCCTCTGCATACGATCCAGAAATTTGTGCCGGCATCGGACCCTCCCGCGCGGTGGTGATTGATGCGGCAAGCGTAAGCCGCAGCCGTTCACCAGGGTGTGCCCGCCGTCACAATGAAACTTTTCGACACCAAAGGCCGGGCCCGCTGCTGGGGCAGCACAGACCACGCGGAACGCACGAACAGAGCGCCGCCCACGGGGGCACGCCGGGGCCAGCGGTCAGGCCGCAGCCGTGATCAAATCCAGCGGCCAGCGCGGCTTCACATCGAAGGCGTACTCGGTGCTGGCCTGCTGCTGCCCCGACTCCAGCCGCATGGCAGCCGCCATGGCGATCATGGCGCCGTTGTCGGTGCACAGGTGCAGCTCGGGGTAGTGCACGCGCACCTTGTTTTTGGCGCAGGCCTCGTTGAGCTGGTTGCGCAAGTGGCGGTTGGCACCCACGCCGCCGGCCACGACCACGCGCTTCATGCCGGTCTGCTTGAGGGCGGCCAGGGTTTTCTTCACCAGCACGTCGACGATGGCGGCCTCGGTGCTCGCGGCCAGGTCGGCCTTGCGCGCTTCGAGTTCATCACCGAGCTTTTTCGCCTGCGTGAGCACGGCGGTCTTGAGCCCCGCGAAAGAGAAATCCAGGTCGCCGCTGTGCAGCAGCGGGCGTGGCAGCTTGAAGGCCGTGGCGTCGCCCTGCTCGGCCAGCTTCGACAGCGCGGGGCCGCCCGGGTAGCCCAGGCCCATGAGCTTGGCCGATTTGTCGAAGGCCTCGCCTGCCGCGTCGTCGATGGTTTCGCCCAGGATCTCGTAGCGGCCCACGCCGTCCACGCGCATGAGCTGCGTGTGGCCGCCGGACACCAGCAGCGCGACGAAGGGGAACTCGGGTGGATCGGCGCTCAAAAAGGGCGAGAGCAGGTGCCCCTCCAGGTGGTGCACGCCCAGCACGGGCTTGCCCAAAGCGGCGCCCAGGGCACATGCCACACCGGCACCCACCAGCAGCGCGCCGGCCAGGCCCGGGCCACGGGTGTAGGCCACCACGTCCACGTCGGCCAGGCTCTTGCCGGATTCGGCCAGCACCTGGCTGGCCAGCGGCAGCACGCGGCGGATGTGGTCGCGGCTGGCCAGCTCGGGCACCACGCCGCCATAGGCCTGGTGCATTTCGATCTGGCTGTGCAGCGCGTGGGAAAGCAGTGCGGGCACCTGGCCCTCCACGCGCGTTTCCACCAGGGCCACGCCGGTTTCATCGCAGGAAGACTCAATGCCCAGTATCAACAACGTCATGGCCCCGAGTGTAGAGGGCCTGCCCTGGAGGCAAGGCGCCACAATCGGACAACCCCACGCATTGCAAGCCTCACCCCCATGGCCGACGTCCTCCACTTCCATTCCCCCCAGGCAGCGCAGATGCTGCTCCTGGCCCAGCAGGTGCGGGCCTGGGAGCGCGTGGCACCTGCGGAGTACCAGGCCCTGCAGCAGCGCCAGTTGCACACGCTGATGCGCCATGCCCACCAGCACTCGCCCTTCTGGCGCGAGCGGCTGGAGGCAGCTGGGTGGCCCACCGAAACCTCACCCGGTGCAGTGCTGGCACGCCTGCCGCTGCTCACCCGCGCAGACCTGCAGACGCACTTTGCCCAGGCACGCGCACGTTGGCCCGGCCTGGAGGAGGCGGGCATCGCCACATCGACCACCTCGGGCTCCACCGGCGAGCCCGTGCGTGTGGAAAAGGCCAGCGCCATGTATTCGCCCCTGTATGCCGCCATCTCCTGGATGGAGGCCCAATGGCACCAGCGCGATGCAGCGCGCAAGATTGCCGTGCTGGGCACCGGCCTCACCGACGGCACGCGCGACAGCTGGGGCGACATGTACGCCGCACTGGGCCTGCGCGGCCCCTGCGTGGTGCGCAACATCACCCAGCATGGCATGGAGTCGCACCTGGACTGGCTGCTCGCGCACCGGCCCGACTACCTCAAGTGCAGCCCGATGGCTGCGGCAGAGCTGGCGCGGCTGGCGCTGGCGAGGGGCGTGCACTTGCCCATCCGGCAGGTGATCTCGCAATCCGAACGGGTCACGCCCGGCCAGCGGGCGCTGTGCCTGCAGGCTTTTGGCGCGAGGATCATCGACCGCTATTCGTGCGAGGAGACCGGCTGGATCGCGCTGCAGTGCCCGGTGCACGACCACCTGCACCTGCTGGGCGCAACGACCCTCATGGAGATCGTGGATGGAGAGGGCAAGCCCTGCCCCGTGGGCGTACCAGGCCGCGTACTCGTGACCAGCCTGCACAGCTTTGCCATGCCCATACTGCGCTACGAGCTGGGCGACATCGCCGAGTGGGGTGCGCCGTGCAGCTGCGGCATGGTGCTGCCCGTGATCGCGCGCATGGGGGGCCGCACCCGGCACCAGGTACAGACCGACAAGGGCTTGATGCCCATGCCCTTTCTGGGCGACGAGCTGGGCCACATCGAGCCCATACGCGCCTTCCGCATGCGCCAGTACACGGACGGCACGCTGCAGCTGCAGATCGAGGCGCCCCGTGCGCTCACGGCAGACGAGCAGGCCGCCGTGCGTGCGGTGTTCGCCGCCAATGGCCTGGCCGACCTGCCCTTGCACGTGGAGCACCTGGCCCGCATCGACTGGCCGCCGGGGCGCAAGCGCGAGGAGTTCGAGCGCGTGGACCGCGCCTTCGAACCACCCCCCTCAACCCGTTGAAAGGCTTATTGCGGCCAGATCTTGCCCTTGCTCACGAACGCGCCCGTGCTGGTCTTGTAGCCGAAATGGACCTCGGCATTGACCGCGCGCATTTCCGCCTCCGTGAAGTCCAGCGAGGGCGTGAACCGGAGCGTGGCGGTGTTCGCCACCTGGCTTGCGAAGGCAACGGCCTCCGCATCGGCCGGCACCTGGCTGGCCCAGGTGCCGTCGCCCTTGCGGAAGAACCACAGGTCGGACAGGAAGCTTTGGCCATTGGCGGGGATGCGTGCAGCCACCCAGGCGCTGATCTTGGGGTTGGCCGCCACATCTGCCGCCGTTTGCGCCAGGGTGATGCCCAGTTGCAGGGGCTGGCCGTCAGTGGACAGCACCGCCGTTGCAAGCGTTGCGACAGAGGCCGACGCAGTGGTCGTGGTTGCCGCAGTTGTCTGCTGGTCGGTGGTGCTGACGGTGCCGGTGGCGGGGCTGGGCGCATCGACCGGGTCGGGGTAGGTCGAGGTGGTCCAGACAATCGCCGCGTAACCAGCCGCGTACTTTGCCAAGTCCACGTCGATCGCGCCCTGGATGTCGTACAGCGGGGTGCCGCTCAGCTGGCGCACATACAGCCAGTTGCCCTGGCTGGTGCTGCCCTTGCTGGCATCGAGCTGCCCGCCCACGAAGCGCACCGTGCCACCGCCATCGTGCACCACCAGGTGGTCGGCGGCAGGCTCGTTGACCAGCCGCGAGAACGTGGAGTCGATCTGTTCGGTGCTCTTGACGGCTTGGTACTCCGCTGTACCCAGGGCCGCTTCACGGACTGGCGCCGAGCCGTAACGCAGGGCGAAGGCGGACTCGGTGGCCTGCGGCGCATAGCCCGAGAACATGAACGAGCGGCTGCCCGCAGGGATGTAGATCTTGAATTCCTTGTACTGCAGCTGGTAACCCGTGAACTCGGGCAAGGCCAGCGATCCGCCGCCCGGGAAGGCGCAGCCCCCGGTGGAGTAACCAATGGCGCAGCCCGTGACGCCTTCAGGCGCGTACTGCTGCTTGAAGCCGATCTTGGTATTGAAGGTGTAGTCGTAGCTGCCGGCGGCAGGGGGCAGCGCGATGCGCAGCGGCGACTGGTGAAGCGAAACGAAATTGGCAGCGTGAGCCAGAGACACCACCGCAGAAAGACACAAGACAACCAGAAACCGCATCGACACCACTCCAGGCAAAACCAGACAGCCAGCAAAAAGCGCCCAGCGGGCGCCCACCCATTCAGTTATAAACAATAACCTTCAACCACTACGCCCTGTAGGACATGCCGCACACCAAGACGCGGCCCTGTCCCGCCATACGGGCGTGGCGAGGCTCAGAGGGGCAATCGGCAGGGAAGTTCCTGTAAAGATTCGTGCAACACCTGCCGACCGCCTGGGCTGGGATACGCGGCCTGGGTCAGGCTCGCGCAGTGCGCGCCGCCAGCAATTGCTGCACCATGGCGGCCACCGCCGTGGTCTGGGTGTCGTATTGCGACTCGGGGGCGAGCGGCGCCTCATAGGCACCATCCAGGCCGGTCAGGCCGGTGATCAGCCCCGCCCTGGCGCGCGCATACAGGCCCTTGGGATCGCGCCGGGCGCACTCATCCACCGAAGTGCTCAGGTGAATTTCATGGAACTCACCGGGAGCAAACAGGGCGCGCACCCGCTGGCGGTCGGTCTCGAAGGGGGAAACAAAGGCGCACACCACGGTCATGCCGTTGTGGGCCATCAGCCGCGCCACCTCGCCTGCGCGCCGGATGTTCTCGGCCCGGTCGGCGGCAGACAGCCCCAGGTCGGAGCACAGGCCCTTGCGCAGCTCGTCGCCATCGAGCACGCAGGCCCGGCCGCCGGCCTGGTTGATGGCCTGGGCCAGCGCGGTGGCCAGGGTGGTCTTGCCTGCGGCGGGCAGGCCGGTGATCCAGTAGACGAGGGGGTTCAAACAGGGCTCCGGGCTGGGTAGGTCGGGAAATGATCCACCTCCTACTATGCCAGCCACGGCTCCGTCCAGCACCCAAAAAAGAGCAGGCGTCTCCCTGGCCTTCGTTCTTACCAGCGGTCCGAGCGCATGCGCAGTTCCCACCCGCCGCCGCGCAGCTCGTACACGCCCACGGCGCCGTAGCGCTGCTCGCCCTTGTCGTCCCAGGTCATGGTGCCGATCACCGGTGCGTAGCCGTTGATGCTGTGCATGGCCTTGGTGATGTCCTTGGGGGCGGCGGACTTGGCTTTCTGGATCGCGGCGGACAGCACGTAGGTGCTGTCGTAGCTGTAGTGGCCGCCATAGGCCGGTGCCTTCTTGAACTCGGCCACGTACTTTTCGAGGAAGGGTTTGCCGGTGGTGAACTCCTTGGCCTCCAGCACGGGCGAGGTGGCGTAGATGCCTTCCACGATGCCGGCGCCCTTGGCCATGTCGGTGGTCTTGATGGTGTCGCCGCCCAGGAGGCGCACCTTGGTGTGGTCGACCTTCTTGAGCGCCTCCAGCAGGGCAATGGCCTGGAAGTCATTCAGGGTGGAGACGATCACCTCGACCTTGGCCGCCTTGAGTTCGCCAGCAAGGGCGTCGAAGGCCGTGGTCTTGTCGTCGAAGGACTTGCGCACCACGACTTCCTTCTTCTCGGCCTTGAGCTGCTCGGCAGCGCCGTCGGCCAGGCCCTTGCCGTAGGGGGTGCCGTCGTCCAGCGCTGCATAGCGGCTGGCGCCCAGCTGCGTGGCGGCGAACGAGCCGATGGCGCGCGCCTGCAGGGTGTCGTTGGCCACCATGCGGAAGGTGGTGGGAAAGCCCAGCTGCGTGAACTTGGGGTTGGTGGAGATGGCGATCTGCGGGATGTCCTTGGCCGCGTAGATGGGCGCGGTCTCGATGCTCACGCCCGAATTCAGGTGGCCGATGACTGCCACCACACCGGCATCCACCAGTTGCTGGGCCACGGTCTTGCCGGTGGCGGCGTCGGCCTTGTCGTCCACGGACACCACCTCCAGCGTCACGCGCTTGCCGTCCACGGTGTAGCCGCCCTTGTTGAGCTCGGCAACGGCCAGGTTCACCCCGTTGAGCAAGTCCTGCCCCAGGGCGGCCAGGGGCCCGCTCAGGGGCTGGGCGACCCCGATCTTGATGGTGTCGGGCACTTTGCCGCAGCCCGCCAACAAGGCGGTGGTGGCCACGGCGGTGAGGGCCAGGCTGGCCGAAAATCGGCGCCGGTCGATGGGCTGGTTCATGCAGGAAACTCCATATCTGTATGTCAATGTGACCGGATGTATATGCGACGCCGCCAAGAGGCGCTATCGGGTATGCCCTCCCAATACACACTCTATTAGCAAGTTTCAGGCCCTGAAAGGGGCACAGCCGCGCAAGCAAGGGTAGACACCCTCCGCGCACCAGCCCGGCGCACCAATTTGTGGCGTAAATCTTGCTATGCTGAAGGCATGAATGAGGCCTTGCGCATAGTGGTGGTTGCCCCCGATCTGGCGGTCGCCGACCCCGACGACGAGCATGCCCTGCTGCAGGCAGAGCGCTCGCGGGCGCTGCGCATCGGCCTGTTGGAAAACAACTTCAACTTGGTGGCCACGCTGCCGGCCGACGTGTTTTTGAGCGAACGCCTGGCGCAATTGCAGCCGGACCTCATCATCGTGGACGCCGAGAGCGAGGCGCGCGATGCGCTGGAGCATGTGGTGATGGCCACGCGCGACGAGCGCCGCCCCATCGTCATGTTCACCAATGACGAGGACACCTCGCACGTGAAGGCGGCCGTGGCCGCCGGCGTCTCGGCCTACATCGTGGCGGGCCTGGCGCCCCAGCGCATCCGCCCCATTCTGGATGTGGCAATGGCACGCTTTCAGCACGAGCAGGCATTGCGCGCCGAACTGGCCGACGCCAAGACCGAGCTCAAGGACCGCAAGACCATCGACCGCGCCAAGGGCCTGCTGATGGAGCGCCAGGGCCTGAGCGAGCAGGCCGCCTATGAAAAGCTGCGCAAGACGGCCATGGACAAGGGCCTCAAGCTGGCCGACGTGGCCCAGCGCATGCTCGACGTGGCCGATCTGCTGGGCTGACCGCCTGCGGCGCATCCTGCGCCGACGCCCCGCCGCGCAGCACGCCACCTATTTTCGGAGCCGGAATGGTGCACCGCACAAGATGCGTGCAGCCTGCACCACTGCCACCGGCCTGCCATCTTGTGGTGCAAGCTTGCAAAGCCCCTCTACCGCATTCACCAGCATGCTATTGAATGAATAGCAGGTTGGTGCACAGGAAAGCTGGCACAGGGCTTGCATGAACTGATCAAGACCAACGACGGTCTTCGATGAGAGGCTCCTACCCAATGGCGGGCAGGTACCTCTCGCCACCGGACACAGGCGTCCCACCCGCGCTCGGCGCTGCGTGACTTTCTTTGTGAAGTTGCAGCAGCCCGAGCGCCGGGGGGACGCCTTTTTTGTTTTTCACGCCACCAGGGGAGCCCCATGACCGATCTGCTCAAAACCAGTCTCAACCGCCGCACCGTGCTGCAGGCAGCCACCGTGGGCGCCGTGGGCGTGAGCCCAGCCCTGCGCGCTCTTGTTCACGCACAGGGCTCCGATGCGCCCGAGAAGAAGGAAGTGAAGATCGGCTTCATCCCGCTGACCGACTGCGCCAGCGTGGTGATGGCCTCGGTGCTGGGCTTCGACAAGAAGTACGGCGTGACCATCATCCCCACCAAGGAAGCCAGCTGGGCCGGCGTGCGCGACAAGCTGGTCAACGGTGAACTCGACTTCGCTCACGTGCTGTATGGCCTGGTCTACGGCGTGCACCTGGGCACGGCCGGCCCCAAGAAGGACATGGCCGTGCTGATGAGCCTGAACAACAACGGGCAGGCCATCTCGCTGTCCAAGGCGATTGCGGACAAGGGCGCCGTGGACGGCCCCTCCCTGGCCAAGCTTATGGAAAAGGAAAAGCGCGAGTACACCTTTGCCGGCACCTTCCCCACGGGCACGCACGCGATGTGGATGCACTACTGGCTGGCCGCCGCAGGCATCAACCCGCTGTCGGGCGCCAAGCTGATCACCGTGCCGCCACCGCAGATGGTGGCCAACATGCGCGTGGGCAACATGGACGGCTTCTGCGTGGGCGAACCCTGGAACCACCGCGCCATCATGGATGGCATTGGCATCACGGCGAACACCACACAGGACATCTGGAAGGACCACCCCGAGAAGGTGCTCGGTACCACCGCCGAGTTCGTGAAGAAGAACCCCAACACCACGCGCGCCGTGATGATGGCGATTCTGGAAGCCAGCCAGTGGATCGACGCCAGCCTGTCCAACAAGATGAAGATGGCCGAGACCGTGGCCCAGAAGGCCTACATCAACACCAGCGTGGACGCGATCAACCAGCGCATCCTGGGCCGCTACCAGAACGGCATGGGCAAGACCTGGGACGATCCCAACCACATGAAGTTCTTCAACGATGGTGCGGTGAACTTCCCCTACCTGTCCGACGGCATGTGGTTCCTGACCCAGCACAAGCGCTGGGGCCTGCTCAAGAGCCACCCCGACTACCTGGCCGTGGCCAAACAGATCAACCAGGTGGATCTGTACAAATCGGTGGCCAGCGCCATGAAGATCAATGTGCCCAAGGACGCCATGCGGACCAGCAAGCTCATGGACGGTGTCGTCTGGGACGGCAAGGACCCCGCCAAGTACGCCGACGGCTTCAAGATCAAGGCCTGAGGCCGCAGAGCCACCCAAACCGCCCCCCATTGCCACCTGCACAGGAGATCCACCATGGTCAGTGCCGTCTTCCACTCCCCTCCCGCCGCTTTGCCGGCCGATACCCCCGCTGCGGCCCCTGCGCGCATTGCGGCCAGCCACAACGAGGCCCGCAAGGAAGCGGATGCCAGGCCCCTTCCTGCCCAGCGCGCGCCCCGCGACTGGGCGGCACTTTCACGCGCCTTCTGGATGGCCGTGCTGCCACCGCTGTGCGGCCTGGGCCTGCTGATCGGCGTGTGGGCCGTGGTATCTACCACCACCGGCAAGAGCATCCCCGGCCCGCTGGAAACCTGGGCGCAGGCCCTGGAGATCTTCAGCAACCCCTTCTACCGCAATGGCCCCAATGACCAGGGCGTGGGCTGGAACGTGCTGATGTCGCTGGAGCGCGTGGCCGTGGGCTTCGGCCTGGCGGCAATTGTCGGCATCCCCGCGGGCTTCGTGATCGGGCGCTTCAACTTCCTGTCGCGCATGTTCAACCCGCTGATCAGCCTGCTGCGCCCGGTGTCGCCGCTGGCGTGGCTGCCCATCGGCCTGCTGGTGTTCAAGGGCGCCAACCCGGCCGCCATCTGGACCATCTTCATCTGCTCCATCTGGCCCATGATCATCAACACCGCCGTGGGCGTGCAGCGCGTACCGCAGGACTACATGAACGTAGCCCGCGTGCTCAACCTCTCGGAGTGGAAGATCGCCACCAAGATCCTGTTCCCCGCCGTGCTGCCCTACATGCTGACCGGCGTGCGCCTGGCCGTGGGTACGGCCTGGCTGGTGATCGTGGCCGCCGAGATGCTGACCGGCGGCGTGGGCATCGGCTTCTGGGTGTGGGACGAGTGGAACAACCTGAACGTCAAGAACATCATCATCGCGATCTTCGTGATCGGCATCGTGGGGCTGGCGCTGGAGTTCGCGCTCATCAAGCTGGCCACCGCATTCACATTCGAAGAGGTGAAGGCATGACTACCGCTACCGCATCGCAATCGGCCAAGTTCATCCAGGTGCAAGGGGTCGAGCAGACCTTCAAGACCGCCAAGGGCCTGTTCCCCGCGCTCAAGGGGATCGACCTGACCATCGCCAAGGGCGAGTTCGTGGCGCTGATCGGCCACTCGGGCTGCGGCAAGTCCACGCTCCTGAACCTGATCGCCGGCCTGACCACGCCCACGGCCGGCGTCCTGCTGTGCGCCAACAAGGAGATCAAGGGCCCCGGCCCCGAGCGCGCCGTGGTGTTCCAGAACCATTCGCTGCTGCCCTGGCTGACCTGCTTCGACAACGTCTACCTGGCGGTGGAGCGCGTATTCAGCGGCCGCGAAAGCAAGGCCGAACTCAAGGCGCGCACCGATGCGGCGCTGGCCCTGGTGGGCCTCACGCACGCCGGCCAGAAGCGCCCCGGCGAGATCTCCGGCGGCATGAAGCAGCGCGTGGGCATCGCCCGCGCCTTGTCGATGGAACCCCAGGTGCTGCTGATGGACGAGCCCTTCGGCGCCCTGGATGCCCTGACCCGCGCCAAACTGCAGGACGAACTGCTGGAGATCGTGGCGCGCACGCAAAGCACCGTGGTGATGGTCACGCACGACGTGGACGAAGCCGTGCTGCTGTCCGACAAGATCGTGATGATGACCAATGGCCCGGCCGCCACCATCGGCGAGGTGCTGCAGGTCGACCTGGCCCGCCCGCGCAAGCGCGTGGAACTGGCCGAAGACCCGCAGTACGTGCACTACCGCAAGGCGGTGATCGATTTCCTCTACACGCGCCAGGGGCACGTCGAGAAAGCGGCTTGAAGACCTTGCACCGGCTCGCCGGTGCGGCACCTGCGCAAAGGCGTTGGACCTGTGTGGCCAACGCCTTTTTTCATGCTCAGTGCGCGCCGGAGATGTACTGCTCCAACTGCTCGATGATGAATTTCTGCTCCGAGATGATGTCCTTGACCAGGTCACCGATGGAGATCATGCCCACGAGCTTGCCGCCGTCCACCACGGGCAGGTGGCGCAGGCGTCCGGTGCTCATGATCTGCATGCACTGCTCGCTGGTCTGGTCGGGCCGCACGAAGCGCACGGCGCTGGTCATCACGTCGCGCGCCAGCGTGGCGGCAGAGGTGCGGCCCAGGAGCGCGATCTTTCGCGCGTAGTCGCGCTCGGTGAAGATGCCCACGATGGCGTCCCCTTCGATGACCACCAGGGCGCCGATGCCCTTGTCGGCCATGAGCTGCAGGGCAGAGAGCACGGAATCGGTGGGCCGGATGGTGTGCACGGTGGAGTCAGGCTTGGACTGGAGAATCTTGGCTACGACGGTCATGGAAACCTCCCTCTGAAAGACGTGGAACGGGGCACAGGCTCATTTCAGCCCATCTGCTCCACGAGCGCAAGCCGAAGCACTCCACGCCGATGTTTCTGCGCTGTTGCACTGCGCTGCGGTCGAAACAAACCGAAAAGAAACGAAACCGCGTCGAGACCCCCGGTACGGGTTAACCCGGCACGATACACCCATGTTCAACGCGCTGGCTCTCTCGGGAACAAGCAAGCTGAGCACCGCAGGAACTCTGTGGATTGTTTCTGATACCGGAACAGTTAGTTTGCGACTCAGTGGTTTTTCTCTGAACACCGCAGGCGTACAGTTCAACCCATCGATGAGCCGAACCCGCAAGGCGACTCACCGAACCCGGTTCAGCAGCTTCATTTGTTTCGCAGCCGTTCCGGTTTTTTTGAGACGCTTTTACCTTCAAGGACTTTCATCATGAACACGACCGCACGCTTCCTCTCCATCGCCGCTGTTGCCGCTTTCGCTTCCTTCGGTGCTTACGCCGACGAAGCCGATGCTTCGCAATTCGCCACCAAGTTCGACACCAGCCGCACCCGCGCCGAAGTGGTGGCAGAAGCGTCCGCAGTCGCCAAGACCCGCAGCATCGAGCCCGCTGGTTCGCGTGTGGTGACCTACAAGTCCACGGCCGACCGCGCTGCCGTGCGTGCCCAGGCCGCCGATGCCGTGCGCACCGGCCAGATCTCTTCCGGCGAAATCGGCGCACTGTAATTCGCATCCAGTTGGCGTATTGCCCCGTATTCCCCAGTACCTCGTCCCTATTTTTTGAATTTCACAGGAGTTTCACCATGAACACCACCGCACGTTTCCTCTCCATCGCCGCTGTTGCCGCTTTCGCTTCCTTCGGTGCCCAGGCTGACGAAGCCGATGCTTCGCAGTTCGCCACCAAGTTCGAGACCAGCCGCACCCGTGTCGAAGTGATGGCCGACGCCGCCACCGTGGCCAAGACCCGCAGCACCGAACCCGCTGGCTCGCGCGTGGTGTCTTACCAATCGACCGCCGACCGCGCTGCCGTGCAGGCCCAGGCTGCCGACGCCGTGCGCATGGGCAAGATCTCTTCGGGCGAACTCGGCTCGATGTAATCTGCCAGGCAGCGGGTCTGCCGACCGCACGGCAGCCTCCTGCAAAAAAGGCCGGGGCCCCGCAAGGGGCTCCGGCCTTTTGCCATCTGGGCGAATACGGCTTATTTGCGCGCCGCAGCCACCGCGCCCTGCACTTCCTTCCACAGGTCTTCACCCACGTTGGCCGCAATGCTGGCGTTCACGGCGCCGAGCTTTTCGCGCATGCGGCTGGCTTCGGCAGACGACAGTTCGTTGACCTGCATGCCCTTGCCCTTCAAGTCGGCCAGCGCCTTGTTGGCCTCGTCGCGGGTGTCCTGGCGCTCGAACTCGCGGCTCTTCTTGGCGGCATCGAGCAGCACCTTCTGCTCGGCCTTTGAGAGGCCATCCCAGTATTTCTTGCTGACCAGCACGATCCAGGGGCTGTAGACGTGGTTGGTGACCGTGAGGTACTTCTGCACCTCGTAGAACTTGCTCGACAGGATGGTGTTGTAGGGGTTCTCCTGGCCGTCCACGGTGTTGGTCTCCAGGGCCGTGAACAGCTCCGAGAACGGCAGCGGCACGGCATTGGCGCCCAGGGTCTTGAAGCTGTCGAGGAACACGTTGTTCTGCATCACGCGCAGCTTGATGCCGCTCATGTCCTCCAGCTTGGTGACCGGGCGCTTGCTGTTGGTCAGGTTGCGAAAGCCGTTCTCCCAGTACACCAGGCCCACCAGGCCTTTTTCCTGCAGCTTGTCCATGACCTTCTGGCCCACGGGGCCGTCGAGCACGACGTCGGCCTCCTTGGCGTTGTTGAACAGGAAGGGCGTGTCCCAGATCGCCATTTCCTTGGTGATGCCCACCAGCGTGGCGGTGGAGCCGACCATCATCTCCTGCGCGCCGCCGACCAGCGCCTGCTGCATCTGCACGTCCGAGCCCAGGGCGGCGGCGCCGATGGCGCGCACCTTCATCTTGCCGCCCGAGGCTTTTTCGACCTCTTGCGCGAACAGCTTGGTGGCGCGGCCCTGGTTGGACACTTCGTTCAGGCCGTAGCCGAAACGGATGATGCGCGGCTTGAAATCCTGGGCAGCTGCCTGGAACGAGGCGGCGACAGCGGCGACCGACAGGGCGGCCAGCAGGGTACGGCGGAAAGTCTTCATGGTTGTCTCCATTGGCAAGGGAAAGAAAGGCAGGGAAAAAGAGGGGCGCGGCGCCATCAGCGCATCCAGTGCACGGGGGCCGTCACCAGCTGAGGGAACACCACCAGCAGCGACAGGATCAGCACGTAGGTGAGCAGGAAGGGGTTGACGCCCTTGATGACGCTGTGCATCGAGATGCGGCCCACGCCGGCCACCACGTTGAGCACCGTGCCCACGGGCGGGGTGATCAGGCCGATGGCGCCGTTGAGCACGAACATCAAGCCGAAGTACACCGGGTCGATCCCCGCCTTGACGGCGATGGGAAGCATCACCGGAGCAAAGATCAGGATGGTGGGCGTGAGGTCCAGCGCCGTGCCGATGAGCACCAGCACGATCATCATCACGGCCATCAAGAGGCGCGGATTCTCCACCAGCGGGCCGAGCCAGCCGGTCAGCACCGTGGGCAGGTCGGCCAGGGTGATCATGTAGCTGGCCACCTGGGCGCCAGCGCACAGGAACATCACGATGGCCGTGGTCTTGGCGGCGCGCACCAGCACGCCGTAGATCTCGGGCACGCGCATCTCGCGGTGCACGAACAGGGCCACGGCCAGGGCATAGAAGGCAGCGACCACGGCGGCCTCGGTGGGTGTGAACACCCCCGACTTCATGCCACCGATGATGATCAGCGGCATGAGCATGGCCCAGAACGCCTTGACCGTGGCGCGCAGGCGCTCGCGCAGGGGCAGCGGCGCGCGGCTTGGCGGCAGGTCGATGCCGCGCAGCACCCAGCGCCAAGCGAAGATCAGGCCCGCCCCCATCATCAACCCCGGAACGATGCCCGAGACGAACAGTGCCGAGATCGAGGTGTTGGTCGTCACGCCGTAGATCACGAAGGGCATGGAGGGCGGAATGATGGGCGCGATGATGCCGCCCGAGGCGATCAGCCCGGCCGAGGTGTTCATCGGGTAGCCCTGCTGGCGCATCATGGGCAGCAAGATGGTGGCCAGCGCCGCCGTGTCGGCCAGGGCCGAGCCGCTCATGCTGGCCATGAGCACGGCCGCGCCGATGGCCACGTAGCCCAGGCCACCGCGAATATGGCCGACCCAGGCCTGCGCCATGTCGATGATGCGCCGGCTGATGCCGCCGGAGTTCATGAGCTCGCCGGCCAGGATGAAGAAGGGCACGGCCAGCAGCGGAAAGCTGTCCACCCCGGCCACCAGGTTCTGGGCCAGCAACTGCGTGTCGAAGAAATCGAGCACCCAGGCCATGCCGGCACCGGTGAGCACCAGGGCCAGGCCCATGTTCATGCCCGTGCCCATGAACACCAGCATGCCCAGCGAAAAAACAATGAATGCCTGTGCTTCGGGACCCATGGCCGTCACTCCACTTCCGCGCCGTGACCGAGGTCCAGTGGCACGCGTTGAATCAATTCGATGAATGCCATCACCGCGATGGCCGCCGAGCACAAAAGGGCGGGCAGCGGCAGCAGCGCCGCCGAATAGCCCAGCACCACCGAATGGCTGCCCAGGCCCACCACCACCTGCTGCCAGGCACCCCAGGCCAGCATCACGCAGGCGGCGATCACCAGCAGGCGGATGAGCGCGGTGAGCAGGCCGAAGGTCAGCGGCCGCCGCGCCAGCAGCCCGGCCAGGCTGGTGAAGGCCATGTGCTCACCTGCGGGATAGGCCGCAGCGGCGCCGATGAACACCATCCAGACAAACAGCAGGCGCGACAGCTCCTCGCTGGCGGCGATGCCGCTGCCAAAGCCATAGCGCAGCACCACGTTGACGAAGACGGCCACGGCCATCACGCCCAGGCAGCTGGCCATCAGCACCTGGGCCACCTTTTCAAAGCGGCTGGGGACCCTGTGGCCTGGCTCAGGAGGGTTGAGGGAGGTGTCGGCACTCATGGGGTGGCTTCCTGGTGGGCAAGCCAGGCGGACACCTGGGCTTGCAATGCGGAGATGGGCAGGAGCGCATCCAGGCGCAGCACGCCGGGCTCGCCCACGGGCGATTCGAGCGTGGCGAACTGGCTGTCCACCAGCGTGGTGGAAAAGAAGTGGGTGTTCACCCGGGCCGCCACGCGCTCGCCGGCAGGGACCCGGTCGATTTCGAGGAAGGCGAAGCGCACGCCGGGGCAGGCGGCGCGCAGGCGGTCGCGGTAGGCCTTCTTGAGGGCCGAGCAGGTGAGCACGGCGCCCTGCGGGTGATCCTGGAGCAACTGGCCCAGCGCGGCCAGCCAGCCCTCGCGGTCGGCGTCGGTCAGGGCGATGCCCTGGCGCATCTTCTCGCGGCTGGCGGCACTGTGGTGGTCATCCCCTTCGATCAGGGGCAGGCCCTGCTCCGTGGCAACAGCGGCGCCCAGGCTGGACTTGCCGCAACCGGCCACGCCCATGACCACCAGAAAGACCGGTGATGACACCGATGACGGCAAAGAACTCATATTGGTAGCGCTATCCAACAAACTTCAAAAAAACATCCCGGCGGGATGAGGTGAAAATCAGGTGCCACAGGGGAAAATGCCACACTACTGCGCATGCTGGCCTTGCTCTTGCCCCTGGACAGCGCTATCCTAAATCCATCAGGCCGCAATCACCCGAGGGAAAACCCTTGTCCAGACCCGAACCCAGGCGCCGCTCCAGTGGCCGCGTCACGCTCAGCCATGTGGCAGAGACCGCCGGCGTGAGCCCCATCACCGCCTCGCGCGCGCTGCGCGGCGAGCGCGGGGTGGCCGACGAACTGGTGCAGCGCGTGAAGGCCGCCGTGGAGCAGTTGGGCTATGTGCCCGACCCGGCTGCGCGCGCACTGGCCTCGCAGCGCAGCGTGCAGGTGCCGGTGCTGGTGCCGCTGCTGTCCAACGCGCTGTTCGTGGACGTGCTCGACGCCGTGCACCGCACCCTGTTTCCGCACGGCTACCAGGCCCTGATCGGCGTGACCCACTACGACCCCGATGAAGAAGAGCAGTTGCTGCGCACCTACCTCGCGCACCGCCCGGCGGGCCTGCTGGTCACAGGCTTTGATCGCACCGAGTCTGCACGGCAGATGATTGCCGCCAGCGGCGTGCCCTGCGTGCACCTGATGGAGATGACCTCGGCGCCCGGCGTGTACTGCGTGGGCTTTTCGCAGCAGGACGCGGGCCACCGCATCACGGCCCACCTGCTTGAGCGTGGCCGCCGCCGCGTGGCCTTCGTGGCGGCGCAACTGGACCCACGCACCATGCAGCGCGCCGAAGGCTACCGCCGCTGCCTGAAAGAAGCCGGCCTGCACGACCCGCGCCTGGAACTGCTCAGCGCCCAGCCCTCGTCCATCCGCCTGGGGGCCGAGCTGTTCGAGCAGGTGCTGCGCACCCGGCCCGACGTGGACGCCATCTTCTTTTGCAACGACGACCTGGCCCAAGGTGGCCTGCTGGCCGCGCAGCGCCTGGGCATTGCCGTGCCGGGCCAGGTGGCGGTGGCGGGGTTCAACGACCTGGCGGGCAGCGACCAGATGCTGCCCACGCTGACCACGGTGCGCACGCCACGCTCATCGATCGGCGAGGCCAGCGCGCACATGCTGCTGGCACTGATGCGCGGCGAGGCGCCCGAGCACAACTCGGTGAACCTGGGGTTCGAATTGACGGTGCGCGAAAGCACGTAGAGAAACACCCCCTGAGGCGCTGCGCGCCTTCACCCCTCTCTCGAACCGCTGCGCGGTTCGGGAGGGGGACGCCCCCAGCGCGGCGGGGCGGCCCTTGCGCGGGGGCACTGGCTTTTGGCCGTGCCAGTTTTGGAGGCGGGGACGAAACTGGCTGACTACGCGGAGATCAGTGCGCGCTGTGACGACGACTTCATGGCTTTGCGCAAGGCCACCGCGTCGTGGGCCTGTGCGGGCGCCAACGCATCAAGGCGGAACACCGCCACCGTCTCGGTCACGGATTGGGCCTGGCCCTGCAGCTCCATGGCCGAGGCGGCGTTCTCCTCCACCAGCGCGGCGTTCTGCTGCGTGATGGTGTCGAGTTGGGCCACGGCCGCGTTGACCTGGGAGATGCCGGTGAGCTGCTCGTTCGAGGCATTGTGGATCTCGCCGATCAGCGTGTTCACGCGGCGCACCAGCTCCAGCGATTCGCCCATGGTCTTTTGCGCGGTGTCGGTCTTGTGGTGGCCCTCTTGCACCTTGGTGGCCGAGTCGTCGATGAGCTGGCGGATCTCCTTGGCGGCCGACAGCGTGCGGTGCGAGAGGCTGCGCACCTCGGACGCCACGACAGCGAAGCCCCGCCCCTGGTCGCCCGCGCGCGCGGCCTCCACGGCGGCATTGAGCGCCAGGATGTTGGTCTGGAAGGCGATGCTGTCGATGAGCTGGGTGATCTCGCCGATGCGGCCGGAGGCGGTCTGGATCTGCTTCATGGTCTCGGCCACGCCGTCGACCGCTTCGTTGCTGCGCTCGGCCACCGAGGTCGCCTGCGTTGCCAGCACCGTGGCCTGGCGCGCCGATTCGGCCGTGTGCTTGACGGTGCCGGTGATCTCCTCCATCGACGCCGCCGTCTGCTGCAGGTTGCTGGCCTGCGTCTCGGTGCGGGACGACAGGTCCTGGTTGCCCTGCGCGATCTCGCGCGTGGAGACCTGCATGCGCTCGCTCTCCTGGCGCGCGTCGCGCACGATGGACAACAGGTTCACGTTGAGCTGCGACAGCGCCTTCTGCAGGCTGCCCACGGTGTCGTCGCGCGTGACCTCGATCTTCTGCGTGAGGTCACCCGCTGCCATGCGGTTGGCCCAGCCCAGCATCTGCGACAGCGGCGCCACAGTGGCCTGGTGCAGGTACCAGGCCATGGCGAGCGCCAGCGCCAACACGCCCACCCACGCCAGGCCCGAACCGAACGAGAAACTGTGCCCGCCTACCTCGGCAGCCCCCCAGGCCGCCAGCACCAGGACGAACAGGCACAGGCACATCTTGCCCATGGGGCCGAACTGAAGCCGTGCCGCCAGGGTGCCCCAGGCGGTGTTTTTGACCAGGCGCCCGTTGCGCAGCACATGCACCAGGCTGCCGCGCTCCTTCTCGGCACGCATGGTGGCGTAGAGCCGGTCGGCGGCCTGGATCTGATCGCGCGTGGCCTCGGTACGCACCGACATGTAGCCGGTAGGGTGCTCGCCCTGCATCAGCGGCGTGACGTTGGCCATAACCCAGTAGAAGCTACCGTCCTTGCGCCGGTTCTTCACCGCTGCCGACCACGGCTGGCCGTTGCCGATGGTCTCCCACATGTCGCGGAAGGCCTCCTCGGGCATCTCCGGGTGGCGGATCATGTTGTGGGGCTGGCCCAGGAGTTCTTCCTTCTCATAACCGCTGACCTCGATGAACATCGGATTGCAGTAGAGGATGCGGCCCTTGAGATCGGTCGTGGAGACCAGGGTTTCGCCTTTGGGAAAAACGTACTCTTGGGTACTGACCGGCAGATTCACGCGCATTGGATTCCCTCCACGGATGCCATCTCGTCCCCGCTGTCTGTGGCCATCCGACCCTGCAGCGGTAAAAACATCCTAGAAGCAATGCCCCCATCGCGCAAACAACATTTGCGCAAGGCAGGCATCCCCAGCCTGGTGCGGGGCATGGTGCACGCCGACACGCACCGCCTCCACTGCGCACCACGCCGGGTCACTGGTGCCAGGCAAACAATCAAAATCAATAGCAGTCGACTGACTGAGCACGGCACTTTGCCGGCAGTTTCGGCCCGTACCACCGAGCGCACCAACATTGGCACACGCCTTGCTTGGAATGCAGCACGGCCAAAGTTGGCCGTTTGTGTTGCCCGGTGCAAAGGCGCATCCGGCAGGCACAGGACGCAGGCGTCCCCATGGAGAGTCGTTGGCCACTGGCCAGCGTGCTCCGTGCGGACGCCTTTTTGTTTTTCTGTTTTCCTTTCCGTTGCAAGCCACGGCACAGAGCAGCGCTGCAGGCAGGTCCTACCGCCATGCAGGCAGACGCCCTTTCCACGCGAGACATCCATGCTTCAATTTCGGGACTTCTTCAAATCCGGCCACTCCCCCACGCTGTGGTCTGCGTTTCTCTACTTCGCCTTTTCGTGCGCGGTGTGGGTCATCAACGGTGCGATGGCACCCTTCATCACCGAGAGCCTGAAACTCACCCCCACGCAGATGGGGATCATGCTGTCCATCCCGATCTTCGCCGGCGCGCTGATGCGCTTTCCGCTGGGCATCCTGGCGCAGTACATCGGGCGCAAGAACGCCACGCTGGTGGAGATGGCCGGCATCTTCATCGCCATGGGCTACGGCTACCTGTTCGTCAACGACTACAACGACCTGCTGGCCATGGGCGTGCTGCTGGGCGTGGCGGGGGCCAGCTTCGGCGTGGCGCTGTCGCTGGGTTCGGGCTCGTTCCCGCCCCGCTACAAGGGCCTGGCCATGGGCATCGTGGGCGCGGGCAACGTGGGCACGGCCGTGTCCGCACTGCTGGCCCCCGTGCTGGCGCAGAAGTTCGGCTGGCAGTCGGTCTACGGCTTTGCCGCCGTGGGCGTGGCCATCCCCGCCCTCGTGATGGCCGTCTACGCCAAGGAGCCACCGGACCGGGCGCCCCACGCCTCGTTCCGCGAACACATCGCCTGCCTGTTCGAGAAGGACGGCTGGGCCTTCAGCCTGATCTACGCCGTGACGTTCGGTGGCTTCATCGGCCTCATCGCCTTCATGCCCACCTACTTCTACGACCAGTTCGGCGTGAGCAAGGTGCAGGCCGGCCAGTTGACCATGATGGCCGCCTTTCTGGGTGCGGCGCTGCGCGTGCTGGGCGGCTGGCTGTCGGACCTGTGGGGCGGCGTGAACACCCTGACGGGCGTGCTCGCCGTCACCACGGTGAGCCTGGTGCTGTGCGGGCTGGCCGAGAACTCTCTGCCGGTCACGATGCTGCTGTTCCTGGTGTGCTTTGCTGCACTGGGCGCGGGCAACGGCGCACTGTTCCAGTTGGTGCCGCTGCGCTGGCCCCTGTCCACGGCCGTGGCCGGCTCCATGATCGGCGAGATCGGTGCCCTGGGTGGCGGCCTGATCCCCAACGCCATGGGCCTGTCGCGCCAGTACAGCGGCACCTACCTGTGGGGCTTCGTCTCCATCGCCGTGTGCGCCGCCGCCATGCTGGTGCTGCTGCGCGTGATGCAGATCCGCTGGACCCGGACATGGGCGGAGAAGGGAGGACGTGCGCGCAGCGCATGACCGGCGCAAGCCGGTGAGCGCATAGCGCGCTCCTCACTTTCAGCGAAAGAGAGGGTGGCGCGCAGTGCCTGAGCTGGCGCAAGCCAGCCAACGCGCAGCGTTGCCCTCGCTGCAGCTAAAAGGGTGGATGGGCACGCACCGCCCAAAGTGCACCGCCGGCCTTCTCTACCTCGGCAAAAACAACACCCAGTACACCAACAGCAGGTTCACGAGCACGCTCACTACCAGCGCGATCTTCCAGATCGCCGTGGCGTCGCGCTGCATCAGCGGCGCCAGCGGTGCATGCGCGTGCAGGGGCCGCGAGGCGCCGCGCTCCAGCGCCAGCAGCAGCTCCTCGGCCGTCTCGAAGCGCTGTGCGCGCTGGCGCGCCACAGCCTTCAAGGCGATCTGGTCCAGCCAGATGGGCACCTCGGGGTTGTGGCGGCTCGGGGCCACGGGGTCGCGGTGGTAGCGCCCGATCTGGTAGGGCACCACGTCGCCATAGGGCAGGCGCCCGTGGCTGAGCAACTGGTACAGGGTCACGCCCAGCGCGAACAGGTCGCTGCCGGCGTCGGGCATCTGCCCCGTCTCGGCATCGGCACTGCGGTCATAGCCCGGCCATTGCTCGGGGTTCATGTAGCTCGGGGTACCCGCATGCAGAAGGCGCGTGGCCTCGGGCTCGCGGCCGCTCAGAGCCACGCCCAAGTCGAGCACGCGCAGCACGCCATCGTCCCCCAGGTGCAGGTTGTCGGGCTTGATGTCGCGGTGCACCACGCCCTGGCGGTGCAACAGGCCGAGCACGCGCACGGCCTGGGTGAGCACGCCCACGGTGCGCGCCACGCCAAAGGGCTGGCGCCGGCGCAGTTGCTGCCCCAGGGTCTCGCCCCGGTGCCAGTCGTACAACAGGTAAAAGAAGCTGCTGCTGGCGCCTGATGCGGCGGCGGGCCAGTCGTTCAGGCAGGCCAGGTTGGCTGCGGCGCTGCCCGACTGCATGCGCCGCGCCACCCAGGCCTCGTGCGCCAGTGTGGCGCGCTCTTCGCCATCGTGCGCGCGCTGGGGGTTCAGGGTCTTGAGCGCATACAGGCGCTGGCTGGCAGGGTCACGCACTTGGTAGATGCGGTGGATGCCGCTGTCGGCCACCAGCGCTGTGACCACCAGGCCGTCGACCGCATCGCCCACCTTGAGCAGGGGCAGCACCGGCAGCTCCTGCGCGCGCCGCGATTCGTCCTGCAGAGTGGCCTCGAGCACGCCGCGCACCTGCACGGCCATCGCGGTCACGTTGTCGCTGCTGCCCCTGCGCAGGGCTGTGCGCACCAGTTCCTCGCACAGCGTTTGCGGGGCCAGGCCCTGGCGCATCAGGCTGCGCAGCTCGCGCTCGGGCAGGCTGCCATGCACACCGTCGGACACCAGCAGGAACAGGTCGCCGCTCTGCAACTCCCCCTGGCTGTAGTCGACCACCACATGGTCGTCGAGCCCCAGGGCGCGCGTGAGCTGGTGGGCCAGGTCACGCTGCGCGATCACGTGGTCGGCCGTGAGCTGCTGCAGCCGCCCGCCGCGCAGCAGGTAGGCGCGCGTATCGCCCACGTGCGCCACGGTGAAGGACTGGCCGCGCAGCACAAGGGCCGTGAGCGTGGTCAGCCCCACGGCGGGCTGGCGCCGCCGGTTCATGGCGGCCAGCCAGGCGTTGTGGGCGCTGAGGATGCGGTCCAGGGCCACCGTGGTGTCCCAGGTCTCGGGGGTGGCAAAGTAGTCGGACAGCAGCGTGCGCACCGTGGTCTGGGCCGCCTCGCGCCCATTGCCCCCCGCGCTCACGCCATCGGCCAGGGCGGCAATGGCGCCACGGGGCAGGTCGCGCCCGCGGCCCTCGACCAGGGCCGCAAAGTCCTCGTTGCCGTCCTTGCGCCCGGCCTGCGAGACACAGCCGAAATCCAGTTCAAAGCTCATGCACCACAGGCAAGCATCTTTCATGCCCAAGCTGGTGCAAAGTGCGCCCGCCAAAGCACCCCAGCACGGCCATGCGCGATTTTCATCCCCATCATGGTGCAATGCAACATGGTGCGCGTGGCGCCACCCTGGGGTTGCGCTCACGGACCACCAGAAAAGACGGGACGCCCCGGATCGGGGCGGCGGGTTGGCACACGCATTGCTTGTTCGAAGGCACGGCCCGCAAGGGCCACGCGGGTCCACGGTGCAATGGCGCACCCGGGCTGGCAAGGACGAAGGCGTCCCCACATGCGGTTTCGAGACATCGAAGCAGCATCGTGTGGGCGCCTTTTTTGTTTTGTGTTTCCGATGGGCGTGGGGGCTGCGATGAAAAAATCCAGGCTGGTGATGGTGGGCAATGGCATGGCCGGTGTGCGCACCCTGGAAGAGCTGCTCAAGATCGCCCCGGACCTCTACGACATCACGGTGTTCGGTGCCGAGCCGCACCCCAACTACAACCGCATCCTGCTGTCGCCCGTGCTCGCGGGCGAGCAGACGATCGACGAAATCATCCTCAACGACTGGTCCTGGTACGAAGAGAACCAGATCACGCTGCACACCGGCTTCACCGTGACCGAGGTGGACCGCGTGCGCCGCGTGGTGCACGCCACCAATGCGGCGGGCGAGGCCATCAGCGCCGAGTACGACCGCCTGATCCTGGCCACCGGTTCCAACCCCTTCATCCTGCCCATCCCGGGCAAGGACCTCCCCGGCGTGCTCGCCTACCGCGACATCGCCGACACCGAGGCCATGATCGCTGCCGCCGCCACCTACCGGCATGCGGTGGTCATCGGCGGTGGCCTGCTGGGGCTGGAGGTGGCCAACGGTCTGGTCAAGCGGGGCATGCAGGTGAGCGTGGTGCATGTGGGCAACACGCTCATGGAGCGCCAGCTCGACGAGGTGGCGGGCGGCATGCTGCAGCAGTCGCTGCAGGAGCGCGGCATGCAGTTCCTGCTCAACGCCCAGACCGCGGAGCTGGTAGGCGGCCCCGAGGGCCGCGTGACCGCCGTGAAGTTCAAGGACGGCAGCGAAGTACCCGCCGACCTGGTGGTGATGGCCGTGGGCATACGCCCCAACACGGCGCTGGCCGAGAAGATGCGCCTGCATGTGAACCGGGGCATCGTGGTCAGCGACACGCTGCAGACCATCACCGACGCACGCATCTACGCCGTGGGCGAGTGCGCCGCCCACCGGGGCATCGCCTACGGCCTGGTGGCGCCGCTGTTCGAGCAGGGCAAGGTGCTGGCCAACCACCTGGCGGAGCTGGGCATCGACCGCTACCAGGGCTCGCTCACCTCCACCAAGCTCAAGGTGACGGGCATCGACCTGTTCAGCGCCGGCGACTTTCAGGGCGGCGAGGGCACCGAGGAGATCGTCATGAGCGACCCCGTGACCGGCTCGTACAAGAAGCTGGTGATCAAGGACGACAAGCTGGTGGGCGCCTGCCTGTATGGCGACACGGTGGACGGCAGCTGGTACTTCGACCTGCTGCGCGAAGGCCGCACGGTGGACGAGATCCGCGACCAGTTGATGTTCGGACCAGCGGGCACCGAATGACCCCCACCTCCGCCATGACCAGAAAGGACACGCCCATGACCACGACCTCACCCGCATTGCAGCGCAGAACCTTGCTGCTGAAGGCCGGCGCCGCCGCAGGCGCCGCCACCGTGGCCGGCACCCTGGCACTCGCCTCTCGGCCTGCGCATGCCCAGGTCGCCAACCTCAACGACGCCATCAACAAGGCCGGTCGCCAGCGCATGCTCAGCCAGCGCATGGGCAAGGCCTGGCTGGCCCTGGCCCACAAGGTGCAGGAGCCTGCGGCGCGCCAGGTGCTGGAGCAGTCCGTTGCACTGTTCGAGCGCCAGCTCGCCGAGCTCAAGTCCTACGCCCCCAACCCCACCATCCGCAACACCTACGGCCAGCTCGATGCGGCCTGGGTTTCTCACAAGGCCACGCTGCTGACCGGCACGCCCGCACTGGCCGGCGCCACCGCGATGCTGCAAGCCGATGCCAAGGTGCTGGCCCTGGCGCACCAGGGCACGGTGCAGTACGAGTCGGCCTCGGGCAAGCCGGTGGGCCACCTGGTCAACGTGGCCGGCCGCCAGCGCATGCTGAGCCAGCGCATGGCCAAGTTCTACCTGGCGGCGCAGTTGCCGGTGGATGCTGCCGTTGCGGCGGCGGAGATTGCCAAGGCGCGCACCGAGTTCATCGCGGCGACCGAGGTGCTGCGCAAGGCGCCTGAAGCCAATGATCGCATTCGGCAGGAGCTGCTGCTGGCGGATGGGCAGTGGGTGTTCTTTGATGCAGCGCTGCAGCGGATGCAGGCGGGTGGGGTTGCGGGGAGCACGGCGCGGCAGGTGTCGGAGGTGTTTGTGGCGAGTGAGAATTTGTTGTCGAGCATGGATCGGGTGACTGGTCTTTATGCTGCTTTGGCTGGGTGAGTTCGTGGCTTCTGGTTGCTACTGTTTTTGTGCTGAGGGCGGAGGCCGGGTCTCGGCCCGGCGGCCGAGGTACTTCTTCTTTGCTTCGCCAAAGAAAAGTACCCAAAAGAAAGGCGACCCCGCTGCCCGTGTCCCCACTCGCCCGTTGGGCGAGTGGGGCAGCCTGCGATGCTCGGGCCTGGGGTGCACCGCGGAACTCGCTGCATTCCCCCTGCGGGTGAACTCCGCTCAAACAACCGCGGTGAGTCAGACAACGATGCGCGTGTCCTTCGGCACGCGCTCACCCCAGGCCCTGCGCTTCTCGGCACGGTCAGAAGGGGGTGGGAGCGGGCTCCACGCGGGCCATCGCTTTGCTCGGCCCCGTGGTCCTTCGCTGCGCTCGGCTCGCCAGGGCGATGGCGCCAGTTTCGTCGGCAGCGCGCACCGCGCGCGTCCCCGATCCCAGGCGCAGCTGCGAAGCAGCAGCCGTGCGGTACCCGCTCCCCACCCCTGCTGGCTGCGCCGAGAAGCGCAGGAGCTGGGGTGGGTGCGTGTGCCGAAGGACACACGCACTTCGTCCTCTGGCTTGCCGCAGCTGTTTGAGCGGAGTTCGAAGAACGCAGCGAGTTCTGCGGCACCACCCCAGGACCGAGCATCGCAGGTTGCCCCCGTCGCCCACCGGGCGATGGGGGACGCAGACTGGGGGTCGCCTTTTCTTTGGTGACTTTCTTTTGGCGAAGCAAAAGAAAGTTACTGCGCCGCCGGGCGCACACCCCGGCCCCCGCCCCAACAACAAGCACGCCGCAACCACGACAAGAACATGAAAGAAACCAAATCCACCTGCCCCTACTGCGGCGTAGGCTGCGGCGTGATCATCGAATCCGAAGGCCCGCAGATCACCGGCGTGCGCGGCGACCCCACCCACCCCGCCAACTTCGGCCGCCTGTGCACCAAGGGCTCCACGCTGCACCTCACCGCAGCCAGCCCCGTCACCCTGCAAACCCGCCTGCTCCACCCCCTGCACCGCACACAGCGCGGCCAACAAGCACTGCCCGTCACCTGGGATGCCGCGCTGGACATGGCGAGCCAGAAATTCGCCGACACCATCGAGCAGCACGGCCCCGACGCCGTCGGCTTCTACGTCAGCGGCCAGTTGCTCACCGAGGACTACTACGTCTTCAACAAGCTCGCCAAGGGCCTCATCGGCACCAACAACATCGACACCAACTCGCGCCTGTGCATGAGCAGCGCCGTGGCCGGCTACAAGGCCACGCTGGGGGCCGATGCGCCGCCCGCCTGCTACGAAGACGTGAAGCACGCGCAATGCCTGTTCTTCGTGGGCAGCAACGCGGCCTGGGCGCACCCCATCCTGTTTCGCCGCATCGAGGACGCGCGCGCGGCCAACCCGGGCATGAAGGTCATCGTGGCCGATCCGCGCCGCACCGACACCGCCGGCATGGCCGACCTGTTCCTGCCGATACAGCCGGGCAGCGACGTGATGCTGTTCAACGGCATGCTGCACCTCATGCTGCGCGAAGGCTGGGTGGATGCTGCCTACATCGGCGCGCACACCACGGGCTTCGAGGCGCTCCAGGCGCTGGTGGCCGATTGCACGCCCGAGCGCGTGAGCGCGGTGTGCGGCATTCCCGAGGCCGACCTGGCCACGGCCGCGCAGTGGTTCGCCACCTCCAAGGCCACCCTCAGCCTGTACTGCCAGGGCCTGAACCAGAGCACCAGCGGCACGGCCAAGAACGCCGCGCTGATCAACCTGCACCTGGCCACGGCGCAGATCGGCAAGCCGGGCGCGGGCCCGTTCTCGCTGACCGGGCAGCCCAATGCGATGGGCGGGCGCGAGGTGGGCGGCCTGGCCAACCTGCTGAGCGCGCACCGCGACCTGGCCAACCCCGCGCACCGCGCCGAGGTGGCGGCGATGTGGGGCGTGGCCGATGTGCCTTCGCGCCCCGGCAAGACGGCCGTGGAGATGTTCCAGGCTGCTGCCGACGGCGAGATCCGCACACTGTGGATCGCCTGCACCAACCCCGCCCAGAGCATGCCCGACCAGGCCACCGTGCGCCGTGCGCTGGAGCGCGCCGAGTTCGTCGTGGTGCAGGAGGCCTTTGCCACCACCGCCACCGCGCAGTACGCCGACCTGCTGCTGCCCGCCACCACCTGGGGCGAGAAGACCGGCACCGTGACCAACAGCGAACGCCGCATCTCGCGCGTGCGCACTGCGGTGCCGGCACCCGGCCAGACGCGCCACGACTGGGCCATTGCGGTGCATTTCGCGCACCAGCTGGAGGCGCGGCTGCGCCCCAGCGCACCCAGCCTGTTCCCCTACACCACCAGCGACGCCGATGCCGGGGCCGAGGCGGTGTGGAACGAACACCGCGAAACCACGCGCGGCCGCGACCTGGACATCACCGGCCTCTCCTGGCCCCTGCTCGAAGCGCAAGGCCCGCAGCAGTGGCCGCTGCCCGAGGGTGCTGCCAGCGGCAAGGTGCGCCTGTACGAAGACGGCATCTACCCCACGCCCGACGGCCGTGCGCGCTTTGCAGCCCATGCCTGGCAGCCCGTGGCCGAGCCGCGCGAGTCACGCTACCCCTTCGGCCTGACCACCGGCCGCCTGCGCGACCAGTGGCACGGCATGAGCCGCACCGGCACGCTGGGCCGGCTGTTCGGCCATGTGGCCGAGCCCTCGGTGCAGATGCACCCGGACGACATGGCGCAGCGCAAGCTGCACAGCGGCGACCTGGTGCATGTCACCAGCAAGCGCGGCTCCATCGTGGTGCCGGTGCTGGCCGATGCCAACCTGGGCCTGTCGCAGGCCTTCATGGCCATGCATTGGGGCAGCGAGTACCTCAGCGGCCAGTCGTCCACCGGCGAGCGGCTGTCGGGCGTGAACGCACTGACCACCTCCGCCTACTGCCCCACCTCCAAGCAGCCCGAGCTCAAGCACGCGGCCGTGAAGATCCTCAAGGCCGAGATGCCGTGGACCCTGCTGGCCATGGCCTGGCTGCCGGGCGACAAGGCCCTGGCCGCACGTGAATCGCTGTCGGCCTTGTTGGATGCCTTCCCGTTTGCCAGCTGCGTTCCCTTCAGCAACAACACCCCGCTGTCGGAGCCAGGCCGCGAGCGCACCGGCGTACTGCTGCGCGCCGCAGGCCACGAGGCGCCACCCGACGCCCTGATCGAGCGCATCGAGGCCCTGCTGGGCCTGGCCACCGCAGACACCCTGCGCTATGCCGACAGGAAACGCGGCCAGCGCCGCGCCGCGCGCCTGGCCCGGCGGGACGACAGCAGCAGCACGCTCGAAGCCATCGTGCTGGCCGGCGACACCAGCGCCCAGGGCTGGATCAAGACCCTGCTGCAGGAAGAACTGCCCGCGCAGAGCTACGGCCGCCTGCTGCTCGTGCCCAGTGCCAAGGCCCCGGTGGCGGTGCAGTCGCGCGGCAAGACGGTGTGCACCTGCTTCAACGTGACCGACGTGGCCATCACCGGCCAACTGGCGCACTGCCACGGCACCGACGACGAGCGCCTGGCCCAGCTGCAGGGCACGCTGCGCTGCGGCACCAACTGCGGCTCCTGCCTGCCCGAGCTCAAGCGCATGGTGCGCGCCACCGGGCCGCTCGCCAAAGCGGCCATCGCAATCGCCGCCATATAACCAAAAGTTCGCTGGGTTGCGAGAAAATACCCAGCCCCACTTCAAAGAGCCATTCACCCACCATGGGCATCAGCCAGTACATCAAGGAAATCGGCCGCGGCCCGCGCGGGGCCAAGCCGCTCACGCGCGAGCAGGCCACGGACCTGTTCGGCCAGGTGCTGGACGGCACGGTGACCGACCTGGAGATCGGCGCCTTCTGCCTGGCCATGCGCATCAAGGGCGAGACGGCCGAGGAGATGTGCGGATTTCTGGACGCCACGCATGCCCGCATGGCCCTGCTGCCCGCCAGCGACCGCCCGCTGGTGGTGCTGCCCAGCTACAACGGTGCACGCAAGCTGCCCGTGCTCACCCCGCTGCTGGCCCTGCTGCTGGCGCGCGAGGGCCTGCCGGTGCTGCTGCACGGCATGCGCACCGAGGCGCGGCGCATCCTCGCCTCCGATGTGCTCGAAGCGCTGGGCGTGCCCGCACTCACCGCACCGCGCAAGGTGGCCGATGGCGCGGTGGCGCACATCGCCACCGGCCTGCTGCACCCCGGGCTGGCCCGCCTGCTGGCCGTGCGCCAGACCGTGGGCCTGCGCAACGCGGGGCACAGCGCCGTCAAGCTCATGAACCCCTGCGCCGGAGCGGCCGTGGTGGTTACCAGCTACACGCACCCCGAATACTTCGAGATGCTGCAAAACACCTTCAGCGCCATGGGCATGAACGCTTTGCTCTCGCGCGGGCTCGAAGGCGAAGTGGCGGCCGACCCCCGCCGCACACCCCGTTACGACGCCTTCGTGGGCGGGGCGCACCATGTGCTGCAGGAGCAGGAGCCCGGCACCGCGAGCGAGGTGCCCGGCCTGCCGACCGAGATCGACTTGCCCACCACGGCCGACTACACCCGCCGTGTGCTCGCAGGCGAGTTGCCGACACCGCCTGCCCTCACGCGGCAGGTGGAACATATCTTGCACATCACCGGTCAAACAGCCACCGCCGCAATGCCGGAGACACAGCCATGAACCGCCCCACGAATCCATCCGCCCCCTCGCCCCAGCACGACCGCCCGCACCTGGGCACCGGCGGCTCCTGCACCCTGGTGGGTGCCGGCCCCGGTGATCCGGAGCTGCTCACGATCAAGGCGCTCAAGGCCATCCAGGCGGCCACCGTGCTGCTGGTGGACGACCTGGTCAGCGATGCCATCGTGGCCTACGCCTCGCCCACGGCGCGCATCGTGCATGTGGGCAAGCGCGGCGGCTGCAAGAGCACGCCGCAGGCCTTCATCGAAAAGCTGATGCTCATGGCCGTGAACGAGGGTGAGAACGTGGTGCGCCTGAAAGGTGGCGACCCGTTCATCTTCGGCCGCGGCGGCGAGGAGGTGGAGCACCTGCGCGCCGCAGGCGTGCCGGTTACGGTGGTCAACGGCATCACCGCCGGCCTGGCGGGGCTGACCTCGCTGGGCGCGCCCCTCACGCACCGGGAGCACGCGCACGGCGTGGTCTTCGTCACCGGCCATGCCAAGCCCGACGACGCCGGAACCGACTGGCGCCAGCTGGCCGCCACCGCACGCGACGCCAAGCTGACGCTGGTGATCTACATGGGCGTGAGCGGTGCCGCCACCATCGAGCAGGAGCTGCTCACCGGCCTGCCCGCCGCCACGCCCGTGGCCATCATCCAGCATGCCAGCCTGCCGCAGCAACGCCATGCCGTGACCACACTGGGCGAGCTGCACGCCACCATTGCCCGCGAGGGGCTGGCCAGCCCCTCGGTGATCGTGGTGGGCGACGTGGTGCAGGGCATTGCCGCAGCGGCCGTGCCGCAGCCGGCGAGCAAGCTGCGCTTCGCCTGATCGCGCCGCACCTTTTCACCCGCCCTTTCGCCCGCTCAGCAGGCCCTGCGATCCCATCGCCGGGCCTGTTTTTTTTGCCTGCGCGCAGCCTGTTGCGTGCACGCTCCAAGGGCAGGTCCACAGGCATGCATTGGCCCGGGTATTGCTAGTTGTGTACCGACAACCCGATGGCACACCACACAGGATCACACCATGGCAGCCTACCCCCTCTCCGCCCGCAGCAGCCACGGCAATCTGCCCGCGCCCACCACCCCAGCGCCGCGCGATGGCGAGATGTCGCTGGTCAACCTGGCCGCGCGCCAGCGCATGCTGTCGCAGCGCATGGTGCTGCAGACCGTGCTGGCCACGCGCGGCAGCGACCTGCACCTGAAGGCGGCTCGCGGCTCGCTGGCGCTGTTCAGTGAAAGCCATGCCAGGCTGGTGGACACGCCGCGCCACCTCGATGCGGCCATGGGCGAGCGCATCCGCACGACCTACCAGGGCCCTGCCGGTGTGGGCCCCACCATCGACGCCTTCATGCAGCAGGTGGAGCGCACGCTGGAGCTGGCCGAGCGGCAAAGCCCGCGCGTGGAAGAAGCCCTGGCGCGCCTGGTGGAGATCACCGACGGCGCGCTGGATGCGCTGAACACGGCCACCACCGCATTTGACCAGTTGGGCAAGGCCAGGTCCGAGACGCTGATGAAGGAGCTGGCGGGCATCGTCGCCTCCATCCAGACCGTGGCGCGCGAGGCCAAGGTGGTGAGCTTCAACGCCCAGGTGATGGCCGCGCGCGCAGGCCAGCATGGCCGCGAGTTTGCGGTGGTGGCCAACGTGCTCTCGGGCATCACCAACGAGATCGACGGGCTCTCGCTGCAGGCCGTGTCGCTGGCGGGGCGCAACCGCTGAACGTGGCGCCGCAGCCCTGCCGATTGCCGGTCAGGCGGCCAGCGGTGCAGGCACGGGTGCCGAGCGGGCCTGCTCGAAGCGTGCGGCCAGTTCCTTGCGCAGGGTCTTGCGCATCACGGCGGCATCCCAGCGGCGGCGCTCTTCGGCGGTGGAGGGCGACAGCGCAGGCACCGGCACGGGCTTGCGCGCCTCGTCCACCGCCACCATGGTGAAAAAGCAGCTGTTCACATGCCGCACCACCTGCGAGCGGATGTCCTCGGCCACCACCTTGATGCCGATCTCCATCGACGAGGAGCCGGTGTAGTTGACGCTGGCCAGAAAGGTCACGAGCTCGCCCACATGGATGGGCTGCAGGAACATCACCTGGTCCACGCTGAGCGTGACCACGTAGCAGGCCGAGTAGCGGCTGGCGCAGGAGTAGGCCACCTGGTCGAGCAGCTTGAGGACAGCGCCGCCATGGACGTTGCCGGAAAAGTTGGCCATGTCCGGGGACATGAGCACGGTCATGCTCAACTGGTGCGAGGGGATGTTCATGGACTCTGATTTTACGTGCGATGACGGTTACAACACCGTCTTCGGGCGCCCGCTACACTCGCGACACACAGCCACGGGCAACCATCCACGACCTGGGCGCAGAGGGGTAAAACATGCTCGAAATCGACAAACTCAATGAATTCACCGAAAGCCATGGCGCGCTGCGCACCGGGCGCGGGCTCGTGTCAGGGGTCATCGCCCTCACACTGGCGATCCTTTGCTTCCTGGGGGTGCTGGCCTTCCACTTCCCCGAGTACCTGACCACGCCGCAGTTGCGCAAGAGCTACGACGTGAATGTGATCCGTTACATCATGCTGGCGGCCATGGCCGTAGCGGGCGGCATCTCGCTGGTCAACATCCTGTTCAACCGCTCGCGCTGGCTGGCCACGTTCGCCTTCACCACCGTGGCGCTGGCGGCCTTCCTGGGTGGCCACAAGGTGGAGGTGAACCCGAACTTCCCCGACAACACGCCCTACATCGGCCTGGACTGGTTCATCCTCGATCTGCTGGGCAGCTCGCTGATCTTCATCTTCATCGAAAAGCTGTTCGCGCTGCGCAAGGACCAGCCCATCTTCCGCGCCGAGTGGCAGACCGACTTCCACCACTTCATCGTGAACCACATGGTGGTGGGCTTCGTGCTGCTGGCCACCAACCTGGTCGTGCACAAGTTCTTCGGCTGGGCCGCCAGCGACGGCATCCGCGGCTGGGTGCAGGGCCTGAACTTCTGGGTGGCGCTGTTCCTCATCGTGCTGGTGGCCGACCTGGTGCAGTACTGGACCCACCGCGCCTACCATGAGGTGCCCGTGCTGTGGCGCCTGCACGCCGTGCACCACAGCGTCAAAAGCATGGACTGGATGGCCGGCTCGCGCCAGCACATCCTGGAGCTGTTGATCACACGCACGCTGGTGCTGGCCCCGATCTACGTGTTCGGTTTTTCCAAGGAAGTGATCGACGCCTACATCGTCGTGGTGGGCTTCCAGGCCGTGTTCAACCACGCCAACGTGAGCGTGCGCCTGGGGCCGCTGCGCTACGTGCTGGTCACGCCCAACTTCCACCACTGGCACCACAGCCAGGATCAGGAGGCGCTGGACAAGAACTATGCGGCCCACTTCGCCTTCCTCGACCACCTGTTCGGCACCGCCGTGAAGAGCACCAAGCTGTGGCCCGAGCACTACGGCGTGCTGGGTGACTACGTGCCCAACGGCTTTGTGAAGCAGTTCAAGTTTCCGTTCACCTGGAAGGGCTGAGCAGCCGCCCAAAGGCGCGCCCGGTTGCGAATGAGGCGCAAAAGCAACGCGCCTGATCGAGGCCGTGCCTATTCCCATCATTCTTATTAAGAATGATTGTTATTTAAAAGTTACAATTGGAGCCATAAACCAGCCACGCCGTGCTCTTCTTGTTGTTGCGCAGCCAGCCAGTTGCCAGATTCAACAACTCGAGGATTGCTCCATGCCCATTTCCCGTAGGCAGCCCGTCTGCCGTCTGCACCCGCTGGCGCTGGCCGCCATCGCCACCATCCTGGCTGGCGCAGCCCATGCCCAGGATGCTGCCCCAGCCGCTGCATCCCCCACCGACCAGATCGTGG
Source organism: Acidovorax sp. LjRoot66 (assembly GCF_964253305.1). Classification (NCBI taxonomy): domain Bacteria; kingdom Pseudomonadati; phylum Pseudomonadota; class Betaproteobacteria; order Burkholderiales; family Comamonadaceae; genus Acidovorax; species Acidovorax sp. LjRoot66. The sequence continues at coordinate 2,109,257 of NZ_CAXUQU020000001.1, read as the reverse complement.
CCCCCAAGGCGCTGGACGGCGTCACTGTCTCGGGCTCGCGCGAGAGCGCCTCCACCCGCCTGCAGCTGACTGCACGCGAAACGCCCCAATCGACCACCACGGTGACCCGCGAGCAGATCGAGCGCCAGTCGCTGACCAGCATCGATTCGGTGCTGCGCAACGTGAACGGCATCGCCGTGAGCTTCTACGATACGCAGCGCCCGCTGTACTACGCGCGCGGTTTCCAGGTCACTGACTTCCAGATCGACGGCCTGCCCTCGTACAGCAGCAGCACCAACCAGGAGTTCGACACCGCGCTGTACGAGCGCATCGAGGTCGTGCGCGGCGCCAACGGCATCCTGACCGGCGTGGGCGTGCCCTCGGCCACGATCAACATGATCCGCAAGCGCCCGCAGCGCGAGTTCGCGGCCTCGGTCGCGCTCACCGCAGGCTCTTGGAACCTGTACCGTGGCGAGCTCGACATCAACGCCCCGCTGAACAGCGACGGCAGCGTGCGCAGCCGCCTGGTGGTCGCCCCGCAGAAGAAGGACAGCTTCCGCGACCGCTACTCCGAGGACAAGACTGCCCTGCTCGCCGCCATTGAGGCCGACCTGGGCCGCTCCACCGTGGTGGCCCTGGGCTACCAGCGGCAGTCCAACGACCCCAAGGCGCCGATCTGGGGCACCATTCCGCGCTTTGCCATCGATGGCTCGCCCATCGACCTGCCCACGTCCGTGAGCTTCTCGCCGCCCTGGACGCGCTGGGAGCGCACCTCGGGCACGTTGTACGCGACGCTGGAGCACCAGATCAACGATGACTGGAACCTCAAAGCGGCGCTGAACCACACCGAGGGCGATACCTTCAGCCTGCGCACCTACGGCTATGGCAGGACCACCTCGCTGGCGCCCTTCATCAACCCCGCAACGGGCGCCGGCACCACGCTGTACGCCGCCGTGGGCGGCGGCAGCGAAAAGCAGGAGACGGTGGATGCCTACCTGTCGGGCAAGTTCGAGCTCGGCGGCCGCAAGCACGACATGATGGTGGGCATGAGCTCCACGCGCATCGCCACGCGCACCGATGGCTACAGCTCGGTGGCCAACTGGAGCTATGTGGTCCCCAACATCTACACCTGGGACGGCAGTGCGCCCGCGCCCGTGTACTCCAAGACCGGCGCCTGGCGCACGCAGATCACGCAGCAGACGGGGCTGTTCGCCTCGGCGCGCTGGCGCCTGGCCGACCCGCTGTCGCTGCTCACCGGCGTGCGCCTGACCGACTGGCACCGCCACAGCGACAGCTACGGCACCACCGGCACCTATGCCGGCAAGAGCGCCATCCAGGACGAGAACCGCAAGGTCACCCCCTACATCGGCGCGGTGTACGACATCACGCCCACGCTGTCGGCCTACGCCAGCTACACGCGCATCTTCAACCCGCAGAACTACAAGGACCGCAACAACAACCCGCTCTCGCCCGTGATCGGCAGCAATGCCGAGGCCGGCCTCAAGGCCGAGCTGCTGGATCGCCGCATCCAGGCGCACTTCGCGGTGTTCCAGACCAAGCAGGACAACTACGGTGTGCGCGATGGCGCCATCACCACGCCGCTGCCCGATGGCACGCTGCCCTATGTGGCGGTCAACGGCACCAAGTCGACCGGCTTCGAACTGGAGTTCGCGGGCATGGTTACCAGGCAATGGCGCGTGAGCGCAGGCCTGACGCGCGCCAGGGTCACGCGCGCCCCCACGGACCTGATCTACGCCAACCTGCCCGACTACCTGCTGCAGCTGGGCACGGACTACCAGCTGTCGGGTGCGCTCGCCCCCCTGTCGGTGGGCGGCAACCTGGTGTGGCAAAGCTCGGTTGAAGGCTTCAACATCCCGCACCCCACCGGTACGGTGACGGTCAAGCAGTCGCCCACGGCAGTCCTGGGCCTGCGTGCCTCGTGGCAGTTCAACCCCAAGCTCAGCGCCACCCTGGCCGTCAACAATGTGACGAACAAGAAGTACTGGGCCAACCTGGACTATGGCAACTACAGCGACCCGCGCAACGTCAGCCTGACGATGCGCGCTGCATTTTGATTCGGTACATCCCCCTGAGGCGCTGCGCGCCTTCACCCCTTCTCTCGAATGGCTGCGCCACTCGGGAAGGGGGACACCGCCAGCGCGGCGGGGCGGCCCTTGCGCGGCGGTCCTGGCTTTTAGGCAGCGCGCTCTCAACGGGCCGCGGGAAACTGAGCCATACCGCCGCAAGATGCGGCAGTCCAGACCGACTGCGGCATCCCGTTGCTTGATGGCTGCACTGCGATGAACCCACCTTCCGCCCACCCCGCCGGCCGCTGGTATGCCAGCCACCATGCGTGGCTGGTGGTCTGGCTGCAGCGCAAGATGGGGTGCCCGCACGGTGCCGCCGATCTGGCGCAGGACACCTTCGTGCGCGTGCTCGCCGCGCGGGAGATCGAGCAGGTGGTCGAGCCCCGCGCCTTTCTGACCACGCTGGCCAAGCGGGTGCTGTTCAGCCACTGGCGCCGGCGCGAGCTGGAGCAGGCCTACCTGCAAGCGCTGGCCGAGTCGCCGCAGGCCACGGCACCGTCGCCGGAAGATCTGGCCGTGCTGCACGAGGCGCTGCAGGCCATCGACCAGCGCCTGAACGGCCTGCCTGCCAAGGTCAAACAGGCCTTTTTGCTGCACCGGCTCGATGGGCTGACGCATGTGCAGATCGCCTGCGAGATGGGGATCTCGGTGGCCAGTGTGGAGCGCTACATGAAGCAGGCCTACCTGCACTGCTGCAGGCAGGATACCGGCGTGGGCCAGCCATGAGCAGCGGCCCTTGCGGGTTGGCGCAAGATGCACTGGCCACCGCCGTGGACTGGCAGGTTCGGCTGACCTCCGGCAGCGCCAGCGCAGGCGAGCACGCAGATTTTGCGCGCTGGCTGTCGGCCGATGCGCGCCACCAGGCCGCATGGCAGCGTGTGCAGGGCGTGCTCGCAGAGCCCGTGGGGCAGATCCACCACATCGACCAGCGCCACCCAGGCCAGTTGCCGGCCGTGCGCCGCAGCCTGACCGCAGCGGCAGCGCCGGTCTCGCGCCAGCGCAGGGGCATTGTGGGCGGATCGGCCCTGATGCTGCTCGCCAGCGTGGGCGCCGGGACCCTCGCCCACCGCAGCCAGCCGCTGGGCGGGCTGCTGGCCGACCTGCACACCGGTACCGGCGAGACACGCCACACCCTGCTGCCCGATGGCAGCGGGCTGGACCTGAACGCCCGCAGCGCAGCCGATGTGCACTTTGACCACGGGCGCCGTCTGGTACGGCTACGCGCAGGCGAGTTGCTGGTGCAGGTGGCCCGCGATGCCCTGACCGATCGGTCATCGGGCCTGCCTGCACGCCCCTTCGTCGTTCAGACCCGGCATGGCACCGCCCAGGCCATGGGCACCCGCTACCTCGTGCGCCAGGAAGCGGATCGCAGCCTGGTGGTGGTGCTGGAGCACAGCGTGGCCCTGCAGACCGGCGATGGCGCGCAGCGCATCCTGCGCGAAGGCCAGGCTGCCTGGATGGATGGCCAGCGCATCGAGATGGCGCAGCAGCGCATGGCACACCAGGCCAGTTGGACCGAAGGCGTGCTGGATGTGCGCGATGAACCGCTGGGCGATGTGGTCGCCGCACTGGGCGCCTGGCGCAAGGGGTTGGTGCGCATCAGCCCGGCAGCGGCCCGGCTCCGGGTCTTTGGCGTTTTCCGCCTGAACGACACCGGGCAGGCGCTGCAGGCCCTGGTGGACACCCAGCCCATCACCGTCACCCACTACGGGCCGATGCTGACCTTGATCGACGTGCAGTAACCCGAAGCCGCCTGCCGCAAATTATTTTGCACCGCGTGAGGGGTTTTGCGGTGCCCGCTCGACAAGTACGGGGTAAGCCTTGTCCAACGTTCAGCACAGGAACACTATCCCATGTCCAGCCCCTCCTTTCGCCCCCGCCTGCTCGTGGCGGCCTTGACCGCTGCCTTCTGCGGCGCCAGCTTTGCGCAAACCCTTCCCACCCCCGGCGACACGCTGGTGGCCCAGGCCGGTGCCGTACAGAACTGGGACCTGCCCGCAGGCCCCCTGGACGACACCCTGGCCCGCATGGCCCGCCAGGGCGGCAAGATCCTCACCGCAGACCCGGCACTGCTGCGCGGCAAGACCGCCCCTGCCGTGCGCGGCAGCTTTGCGGTGGAGGAAGCGGTGCAGCGTGCGCTCGCAGGCTCGGGGCTGGCGCTGGTGCGCCTGGGCAACGACACCTTGACCGTGCGGCCGGTAGCGCCGCCGGCACCGGCACCGGCCGCCCAGGCACCCGCTGCGGCGGAGCGCAGCCTGGCGGCCGTGACGGTAGAGGGCTCGCGTGACCCCAACCAGCTGTACCAGCCCTTTGCAGGTGGCCAGGTCGCCAAGGGCGCACGCCTGGGGGCCCTGGGCAACACCTCCCTGCTCGATGCGCCCTTCGCCATCAGTGGTTACACCGAGCAGGCAGCGCGCGATACTCAAGCCCGGCGGCTGATCGACGTGCTGGCCGCGGACCCGGCCGTGCGTACCACCAACTCCGAGAGCAACGCGGTGGACGTGTTCTTCCTGCGCGGCCTGCCCATGCTGAGCCAGGACATCTCGTTCAACGAGACCTTCGCGGTGGTGGACACGCGGCGCATCGCGGTGGAGCAGTTCGAACGCATCGAAGTGCTCAAGGGCCCGAGCGCGCTGCTCAACGGCATCGGTCCGAACAGCACCACCACGGGCGGCACCATCAACCTCGTGCCCAAGCGCGGCACCGATGTGCCGCTGACCCGCCTGACCCTGTCCGCCTCATCCCACGGCCAGGCCGGCGCGCACCTGGACGCGGGGCGCCGCTTCGGCACCGACAACCAGTGGGGTGTGCGCGTCAACGCCGCCACGCGCGGCGGCGGATCCACCGGCGTGCCGAATGAAAAAGTGGGCATCGACCATCTGTCGGCCGCGCTGGATTTCGCGGGCGAGAAGCTGCGCGCCAGCTTGGACGTGGCACAGAACCAGCGCCAGTTCGACGGCTTTCCCCAGTTCCACCGCTTCAACGAAGGCTTTGCCCTGCCCGCACCGCCATCGACGGCGCAGGCCTTCAGCCAGCCCTGGGACCGCAGCGACACCAAGAGCTCTTCGGTGGTCTCGCGGGTGGAGTACGACATCACACCCGACTCCACCGTCTTCGGCGTGCTCGGCGGCGTGGACTACGAGGAATTGAACGTCAACGCGGGCAGCACCCGCATTACCACGGCCAGCGGCAACTTCACCGCCCAGCCCAGCATCTTCCAGACCAACTCGGCCCTGCGTTCGGGCGAGCTGGGCTGGCGCGTGCGCTTTGCCACCGGCCCGGTCAAGCACCGGGTGGTGGTCGGCTATTCGCGCTTCACGGGGGACGGCTCCAGCCTGAGCCAGACCATGGGCAGTGCGTTCACCAGCAACCTGTACAACCCGGTCTTCATCGCCCAGCCCGCATTGCCCACCGGCGGCCGCCTGGCGCGCTTTCAGGACACCGCCTCCGACAGCCTGGCCGTGGTGGACTCCATGCACCTGCTGGACGACCGCCTGCACCTGATCGCCGGCGTGCGCTACCAGAAGCTGGACATCGGTGAATTCGCGGGCGGCGTGGAGCAGCGCCGCTACGAGCAGACGGCCACCGCCCCGTCGCTGGCCGCAAGCTACAAGCTGGCACCGACCTTGTCGGTGTATGCCAACTATGCCGAAGGCCTGTCGCAAGGGCCCGTGGCGGGTGGCAGCACCGCCAATGCGGGCAAGGTGTTCCCCCCGTTCAAGGGCAAGCAGATCGAAGCCGGCGTGAAGTACGACGGCGGCTCCTTCGGTGCCAGCGCGTCCCTGTTCCAGATCCGGCAGCCGGTGTCCTTCGTCAACGGGGCGAACTTCCTCGTGGTCGACGGCGAGCAGCGCAACCGCGGCCTGGAGCTGTCGCTCTACGGCGAGGTGGCCAAGAACCTGCGCCTGAACGCCGGCCTGGCGCTGTCCGATGCCGTGCAATCGAAAACCCTGAACGGCGCCAACGACGGCAAGAAGGCCATCGGCATCCCCGACCACACGCTGGTGGTGCACGGCGAATGGGACATCGCCGCCCTGCCGGGCCTCACCGCGACCGGCCGCCTCACCAAGGTGTCGCGCCAGGTCGCCAGCGCCAACAACGCGCAGAGCATCCCGGGCTTTGACAGCTACGACCTGGGCCTGCGCTACAGCACCCGCCTTGCGGGGCGTCCCACGGTGTTCCGCCTGACCGTGGAAAACGTGGCGGACTCCTCCCATTGGCTCGCAGTGCGTACCGGCTTCCTGACGCGCAGCACGCCCAGAACTGCGCTGTTCTCGGTCAGCACCGATTTCTGACGCACCTGCGCGCCCTGGCGTCTTTTTGCACGGCCAAGCTTGCAAGCCCGCTTGCGACAGAGGTCTGGACAGGTGTTCCAGGAGCGCGCCATTGTCGCTCAGGCGCAGGACTACGGGGCGCCAAGCTGTTCTTCCAGCGTTTTCAATTGCTTGCGCAGCTCCTCGCTGCGGGCCTCGCACGCGGCTTTGCCCTGGCCGGCTGCGGCCGCCCGCTCCTGCGCGAACTGGGTGCCCGATGCCAGGGTGCTGCGCAGCGGACCCGCGCTGGCCGCGGCCTCCAGGGGTTGCGCTGCACATTCCTTCTGGTTGCGCTCCAGGGCCATGCGTGCCTGGGGAACGCCCTGGTTCTGCAGGTGGTTCTTGCGCTGCCATGTGGGGCCGAACGCCCCCTCCCTGGAGGTGGAGGGCGGGGGCGGGATCGGCGTGGCGCCCTCCAGGGCGGGGCGCACCTCGATCTTCTCGCCCTGGCCCGGGCAGGATGCGTCCTGGAAGGACACCTTGCCATCGGCATCCGTGCACTTGTTGATGGCCCAGGCCGGGGCCAGAAAGCCCAGCGCCAGGGTGCAGGCGGCGTAGCGGATCATGGTCATGAGCAGTCCTTGCAGGATGGATGGCCCATGTTAGTCCACTGAAACCGGGAAATCGGCTGTGCATGAGGGTCTGGCAGCGGGCGCATCGCCGCGTTGCAGGCTTTGCCAAGGCGGCCAGCCTTGGCCGCAGCCCGCGCCTTGCGCTGCACCCGCTGCCACCCCGGCGCACAGCCGATTTCCCGGTTTCAGTGGACTCGCCCCCCTACAATCCGCGGCATCCATGACCATCCCTTTCTTTGACGCCATCATCATCGGCGCCGGCGCAGCCGGCCTGTTCTGCGCCGGCCAGGCAGGCCAACGGGGCCTGAAGGTCCTGCTCATAGACCACGCCGAGAAGGTGGCCGAAAAGATCCGCATCTCGGGCGGCGGGCGCTGCAACTTCACCAACCGCGACCTGGACCCGGCTGCGCCGCACAAGCACTTCGTGGGGCAGAACCCGCAGTTCTGCCGCTCGGCGCTGTCGCGCTACACGCCGCAAGACTTCATTGCGCTGGTGCAAAAGCACGGCATTCCCCACCACGAAAAGCACAAGGGCCAGCTGTTTGCCGATCGCTCGGCCGAGGACATCATCGCCATGCTGCTGGCCGAATGCGCTGCGGGCGGCGTCATGCACTGGCAGCCCTGCGGTGTGAAGAAGATCGATTTCCAGACCGGCACCAACGGCCAGGGCGGCAGCTACCTGGTGGACACCGACCGGGGCCCGGTGCAGGCGCGCAGCCTGGTGGTGGCCACGGGCGGGCTGTCCATCCCCAAGATCGGCGCCACCGATTTCGGCTACCGGCTGGCGCGACAGTTCAACGTTCCGCTCATCGAACAACGCCCAGGCCTGGTGCCCATGACCTTCGACGGGGACGCCTGGGCGCCCTATGCGCAGCTCTCGGGCCTGGCGCTGCCGGTGCAGATCAGCACCGGCGCCAAGAAGGCGCGCATGGTGTTCGACGAGGACCTGCTGTTCACGCACCGGGGCCTGTCGGGCCCGGCGGTGCTGCAGATATCGAGCTACTGGCAGGAGGGCACGCCCCTGGCCATCAACCTCGCGCCCACGGTGGACCTGCCCGCTGCACTGGCGCAGGCCAAGCTGCGCTCGCGCAAGCTCATCGCCAATGAGCTGGCCACCCTGGTGCCGAGCCGCCTGGCCGATGCCTGGGCCCAGCGCGAGGCGGACTGGCAGCGCCCCATCGCCGAAGCCTCGGACAAGGCATTGGCGCGCCTGGCCGAGCAGTTGGCGCGCTGGGAGCTCACCCCCACGGGCACCGAGGGCTACAAGAAGGCCGAGGTGACGCTGGGCGGCGTGGACACGCGCGTGCTCTCGCAGCAGAGCATGGAATGCAAGACCCAGCCCGGCCTGTACTTCATCGGCGAGGTGGTGGATGTGACCGGCTGGCTGGGTGGCTACAACTTCCAGTGGGCCTGGGCCAGTGCCCACGCCTGCGCCGGGGCGCTCCCCGCCAGCACAGCTCAGTGATCGGCCACCTGGCCCCAGCGCGCATGCCCTAGCCAGTTGCGCAGCGCCACGGCGCCGCCGGGGGTGATCTCCAGGGCCCGGGTATCGCTGCGGCGCAGCAGCCAGCCCTGGTCCAGGCAGTGGCTGCAGATCATGGCGCCCAGGCGGCCCGCCACGTGCATGCGCCGCTCGCTCCAGTCCAGGCAGGGGCGGCAGTGCGGGCGCTTGCCGCTGCCCGCCGCGCCCTGGCTGGCCTCTCCATCCAGGCCCAGGCGCTGCAACACCGGTGCGGCCTGCGCCGTGACATGGCCGCCCGCATCGCCGTCGAAGGCCATGGCGCCCTCGTCCAGCAGGTGCTCGGTGATGGCCACGCCCAGGCGGCCGGCAATGTGGTCGTAGCAGGTGCGCGCGGTGCGCAGGGCCGCATCGCGCGGGCCGACCACCACCGGCCGGGGGGCGGCGGGTGCGGGTTGCTGCACGGCCAGCTGCATCAGGCCTTCGAGCACGCGCGCCACGTCGGCCGAGGCCAGGCGGTGGTAGCGGTGGCGACCCTGGCGCTCCAGCCGCAGCAGGCCGGCCTCGACCAGCAAGGCGAGGTGGCGGCTCGCCGTCTGGGCGGTGATATGGCCGGCATCGGCCAGCTCGCGCGCCGTGAGCGCGCGCCCGTCCATCAGCGCCACCAGCATGGCCGTGCGCGCGGGCTCGCCGACGAGCGCGGCGATGTGGGCGATCTGGTTGGTGTTCATGCCAACAGTGTGCACCGCGCGAGGGCTGGAACACTTCGCACGCCGACGAAGTGAGCCTGCCCCCGTGAATGGCTCAGGGAATGCTGACCAGCTCGCCAAAGCGCGAATCGCCCAGCGCGGGGCGGCTGGCGTGCTGCAGCACCCATTCCTGCAACTGCTCCACGGGCAACGGCCGGGTGAAGTGAAAGCCCTGCAGTTCCTCGCAGTCGAGCGCATCCAGCACCTGGGCGGTGGCCAGGTCCTCCACCCCTTCGGCGACGATCTTCAGGCCCAGCGTGTGCCCGAGCGCGATGATGGCGCGGGTGATGGCCATGTCGGCCGGGTTGGTGAGCATGTCGTGGATAAAGGACTTGTCCACCTTGAGCCGGTCGATGTCGAAGCGCTTGAGGTAGGCCAGGCTCGAATAGCCGGTACCGAAGTCGTCGATGGACAGCTGCACCCCCAGCGCCTTGAGCGCGGCCAGTTGGCGCTCGGCCGAGTTGGCATGGTCCATGAGCTGCGACTCGGTGATCTCCAGCTCCAGCCGATGGGCCGGCATGCCGCTCTTGGCCAGCAGCGCCTCGATGTCGGGCACGAGCTGCGGGTCGGCAAGCTGTGCCGCCGACAGGTTGACCGAGACCGATACCTGCGACAGCGGATGCGGCGCTCGGCCCAGCGGGCCCTCGTACTCCAGCGACTGCCAGGCCAGCCACTGCGCGCTGGCCTGCTGCAGCACCCAGGCGCCGATGGGGCGGATCATGCCGGTCTCTTCTGCGATGGGGATGAACTCGCTGGGCGGCACCATGCCCAGCACCGGGTTGTTCCAGCGCAGCAGCGCCTCCACACCCTGCAGGCGCCCTCCCCGGGCGCTCAGCCGCGGCTGGTAGTGCAGGCTGAACTCGCCGCGCCCCAGGGCCCGGCGCAGGTGCTGCTCCATGGACTGGCGGGCCAGCGCGCGCTGGTCGGTCTCGGCCGAGTAGAACAGGGCCATGTCGCGGCCTGTGGTCTTGGCCTCGTACATGGCCGCATCGGCGCGGCGCATGAGCTCGTCGATGTCGCCGCCGTCCTCGGGGTAGACCGCGATGCCCACGCTGCAGCTCACGTTGAGCTCGTGGCCCTCCACGGGGTGCGGCTGGCGGATCAGCGGGATCAGCCGGTTCTCGACCAGTTGCTGCACGTCCTCGGGCCCTGCCACGTCGCGCATGATGACCACGAACTCGTCACCGCCCAGGCGGCTCACGGTGTCGCGGCTGCGCACGGCCTGCGTCAGGCGCTGCGCCACCGAGCGCAGCAGGCCGTCGCCGATGTGGTGGCCCAGCGTGTCATTGATGGCCTTGAAGCGGTCCAGGTCGATGAACAGCACGGCCACGCGCTCGTTGCAAGCCTGGGCGTGCGCCAGCGCCAGCTGCAGGCGCTGCACGCACAGCGAGCGGTTGGGCAGCTCGGTGAGCACATCGTGGTGGGCCAGGAACTGGATGCGCTCCTCGTTGAGCTTGCGGTCGGTGATGTCGATGGCGATGCCGATGTGGTTGACCACCGCCCCCGCCTTGCCCTCGCGCACGGCCGAGACCATGAGCCAGGCCGGGTAGGTCTCGCCCGAGCGGCGGCGAAAGCGCACCTCGCCCTGCCAGGACTCCTTGTCCTGCATGGCGCGCGCGATCTGGGCCGACAGCGGCTCCTGCCCTGCGGTGTCCTCCTGCAGGAACCCCAGGCCCTCGCCGATCACCTCGTAGAAGTCGTAGTGCGTGCTGCGGCAGAAGGCCTTGTTCACGCTGATGATCTGCTGGTCGGCGTTCATGATGATGATGCCCTCGGACGAGGCCTCGAACACCTTGGCCCACAGCTCCAGGCGCTGCTCCATGACCTTGAGCACGTTGATCGGCGTGAAGGCCGTGAGCACCGCGTCGCGCCCCTGGAACACCAGGCGCCGCGCCGACAGCACGGCCCACGACGGTTCGGGCCCACCCTTCCAGCGCACCTCGAACTCGTCCACCGAGCCCTGGTCGGCCAGGCGCTGGAAGAAGCGCGCGCGCACGCCCGGCTCCAGCCCCGCCACCCAGGGGTCGACGGTGCGGCCGTTGAGCCACTGCCCGGCCGGCGCGTTGGAGTGCAGCACCTCGTGCTCGGGGATGGAGGTCACCATCAGCGGGATGGGGAAGGCCTCCACCAGCTCGCGCTGGGCCTCGGCCGCACGGGCGCTGGCGGCCAGCTCCTGCTGCAGCAGGCGCTCGCGGTCGAGCTGGGCCAGCATGCCATTGAAGGCGGTGACCAGGCGGCCGATTTCGTCGCTGCTGTTCCAGTGGGCGCGCAGCGTGTGGTCGCCGCTCTTCCTCACCTCGTCGGCCACGCGGGCCAGTTGCTGCAGCGGCTTGGCGATCTGGCGCGCCACCAGCGTCACCAGAGACAGGATGCAGCCCAGCAGCACCAGTGCCGTGCCCAGGTGCAGCCACATGCGCGAGTACAGGCTGTCCACGCGCTGGTGCAGCAGGCGATCGAGGTCGTTGATGCCCGAACCCCAGGCCGCCTGCAAGGCGCCCAGCAGCTTGGCCTCCTGCTCGGTCAGCTGCGCCATGGTCAGGCGCGATTCGCCGCTGGCGACAGCCTGCAGGTGCGACTGGAATTCGAGCAGCGTGGCGTTGAGCGCCTCGCGGTCATGTACCAGCGCGGTCCTCAGTTCAGGCGTGCCGGCGATGAAGGCCTGGTTGTAGTCCGACTCGATGCCCAGGGTGACAGCTTCGAGCCGCCCCACCAGCGTGAGCAGCTCGGACGACCACTGCGGCCCGCGCGCGGTGCGCGGGGAGTTCAAAAAGCTCACCGTGTCGTGCACGGCCTGCAGCAGCTCGGGAAAGCGCAACACCGACAGCGACATCTCGTAGTAGCTGTCGAGGTCGGGGTCCAGGATCAGGTTGGACTGGTTGCCCACGGTGGTGAGCAGCTCGCGCCCATCGCGCAGCAACTGGCTGCGCAGCCGTGTGAGGGCCTGCGGGTCGGCCTGCGCGGCGGCATCGGTGCCCAGGCGTTCCAGTGCATCCTTGAAGCGCTGGCCGGCCTCCTGGGTGTGCAAGGCCTCGTCGTGCTCGGCGCGCACCGTGTCCAGGCGCGCCAGCGTGTCGGCCACCGACAGGGCTGGCTGGCCGGGCTGCAAGAAGCGGCCGAGCAGGCCGTCGCGCACCACGGTGGCGTAGCTGGTGCCGACGATCTCCTTGCGCGTGAAATCGATGGCCTGGTTCTTCTCGTGGATCAGGATGCTGGAGACATAGATCACCGCCGTGAGGTCCAGCAGATAGATGAGCATGAGCTTGCGGCCCACACTGAGCCGGCCTAGCCAACCTGATACGCGGTGCATGATTGCCATGGGTGCCCAGTTTCCCGTTCCTGCAAGATGCGCCCGGCGTGGGCGCCGGACAGTAAGTCGTGCCCCGAACCGCTCAAACAGGCGGAATGGAAACACTCTGTAAGTACACATGCAATTTCCGCGCCACACGCACCACCTTGGGGCGCACGGAATGCACTTGCACATTTCCCGCATCCGACTGCTATAATGCTCGGCTTCGCTGGCATGCCCCGTCGGCCAATACTAGTTACAGACGGGGACAACCGCCACGCATGGTCTTGAGGCCCGATCTCCCCAAGACCCTCTGCGCGGCAAAAAAATTTGGAACACATTAGCTAATGACTACGATCCGCGTAAAAGAAAACGAACCCTTTGACGTTGCACTGCGCCGCTTCAAGCGCACCATTGAAAAGCTCGGCCTGCTGACCGACCTGCGCGCCCGCGAGTTCTACGAAAAGCCAACGGCCGAGCGCAAGCGCAAGAAGGCTGCCGCCGTCAAGCGCCACTACAAGCGCGTGCGCAGCATGCAGCTGCCCAAGAAGCTGTACTGATCGCTGGCCCTCACAGGCCGCATCAACCCGCGCTCGGGACGCCAGGCGCGGGTTTTTTGCTTTTTGCGCTCTCTTTTTTGCAGATTCAACGACAAGACCCCAGGAGAAATGCCATGTCCCTCAAGGACCAGATCACCGAAGACATGAAGACCGCCATGCGCGCCAAGGACAGCGAGCGCCTGGGCACCATCCGCCTGCTGCTGGCCGCGCTGAAGCAAAAGGAAGTTGACGAGCGCATCGAGCTCGACGATGTGGCCGTCATCGCCATCGTGGACAAGCTGATCAAGCAGCGCAAGGACTCCATCGCCGCGTTCGAGCAGGCTGCGCGCCAGGACCTGGCCGACAAGGAAAAGTCCGAGCTGGTGGTGCTGCAGGCCTACCTGCCCGCGCGCATGTCGGCAGAAGAGACCCTGGCCGCCGTCAAGGCCATCGTGGCCGAACTGGGCGCCTCGGGCCCTGGTGACATGGGCAAGGTGATGGGCGCGGTCAAGACGCGCCTGGCCGGCAAGGCCGACATGGGCCAGGTGTCGGCAGCGGTGAAGACCGCGCTGGCCGGCGGCTGATCGCCTCTAGTCCACTGAAACCGAGAAATCGGCTGTGCGTGAGGGTCTGGCAGGGCCGCAATCTAGGCGACGGGCGCAGCCGGGTTGCACACCCGGCGAGCACGGCAACGACGAGTGCGGCCCTGCCAGACCCTCACCCTTCGGGCCGGGGTGGCAGCGGGCGCATCGCCGCGTTGCGGGCTTTGCCAAGGCGGCCAGCCTTGGCCGCAGCCCGCGCCTTGCGCTGCATCCCGCTGCCACCCCGGCGCACAGCCGATTTCTCGGTTTCAGTGGACTAGCCGATCCCGGACCACTCCTTTTTGAAGTGGTCCTGCAGAAACTCCACGCACACGCGCACCTTGGCCGACAGGTGCAGCCGCGTGGGGTACACGGCCCAGACATTCGCGTCCTGGCGCCATTCGGGCAGCACCTGCACCAGGTGCCCGGCCTTCAGGTGGGGCTGCACGTCCCACAGCGAGCGCAGCGCAATGCCGCGCCCGTCCACGGCCCACTGCACCACCATCTCGCCGTTGTTGGCCGACAGCGGGCCACGCACCTTGACCATGTCCTCCACAGCGCCGCTGCGCAGGCGCCACACGCCAAAGGGATGGTCGCGCTCCTTGATCACCAGGCAGTCGTGGCTGGACAGCTCCGAGAGCGTGCGCGGCGTGCCGTGGCGTGCCAGGTAGGCCGGCGCGGCGCACAGCACGCGGTGGTTGTCGGCCAGGCGCCGCGCGATCAGGTGCGGGGCGATCTCGTCGCCCACGCGCACATCGAGATCGAAGCCCTCACCGGCCACGTCCACCAGCCGGTCGAACACCTCCAGGCGCACCTGCAGGCCCGGGTGCCGCTCCACCAGGCGCGACAGCGCGGGCGCGACGATGCGCCGGCCAAAGCCGAAGCTGCTGCTCACGCGCAGCAGGCCGCGCGGCTCGCGGCGCGTGACCGCCACCTCCTGAAGCAGTTGGTCAACGTCATCGAGGATGCGCTGCGCCCAGTGGAACACCCGCTCGCCCTCCTCCGTGACGGCCACGCGCCGCGTGGTGCGGTGCAGCAGTTTCACGGCCAGGTCTTCTTCCAGCAGGCGGATGCGCTTGCTCACGTAGGCGGGCGAGGCACCGAGCTCGGTGGCGGCGTCCGCAAAGCTCGATTTGCGCACGACCACGGTGAAGACACGCAGGTCCTCGGTCGATGGGCTTTTATGCACGATGTGTGAAGAATGGATGCACAGGCGGCCGATTGTATTTTGCGCGGCCCTGTCCAACAATGCAGGCCACGCACCCTTCACCCTCCAAGGAAGACATCTGATGAGCAGCAACAACACCCAGTACACGATCGCCGTGATCCCCGGCGACGGCATCGGCAAGGAAGTCATGCCCGAAGGCCTGCGCGCCGTGAAGGCCGCGGCCGAGCGCTTCGGCATCGCCCTCACCTGCCGCACCATCGATTGGGCCAGCTGCGACTACTACGCCGAGCACGGCCAGATGATGCCCGACGACTGGAAGGCGCAGCTCGCGGACGTGGACGCGATCTTCTTCGGCGCCGTGGGCTGGCCCGCCACGGTGCCCGACCATGTCTCGCTGTGGGGTTCGCTGCTCAAGTTCCGCCGCGAGTTCGACCAGTACATCAACCTGCGCCCCGTGCGCCTGTTCGAGGGCGTGCCCTGCCCGCTGGCGGGCAGGAAGCCCGGCGACATCGACTACTTCGTGGTGCGCGAGAACACCGAGGGCGAATACACGTCGCTCGGCGGCATCATGTACGAGGGCACGGACCGCGAGATCGTGATCCAGGAGTCGGTCTACTCGCGCAAGGGCACCGACCGCCTGCTGCGCTTCGCCTTCGATCTGGCGCAGAGCCGCCCGCGCAAGCACGTGACGCTGGCCACCAAGAGCAACGGCATCGCCATCAGCATGCCCTGGTGGGACAAGCGTGCCGACGAGGTGGCCAAGGACTACCCCGAGATCACGCTGGACAAGCAGCACATCGACATCCTGACCGCGCGCTTCGTGCTGCAGCCCGGCCGCTTTGACGTGGTGGCCGCGACCAACCTGTTCGGTGACATCCTCTCGGACCTGGGCCCCGCGACCACCGGCACCATCGGCCTGGCCCCTTCGGCCAACCTGAACCCCGAGCGCACGTTCCCCTCGCTGTTCGAGCCCGTGCATGGCTCGGCGCCCGACATCTACGGCAAGAACATCGCCAACCCCATCGCCATGATCTGGTCGGGTGCGCTGATGCTGGACTTTTTGACCAACGGCCAGGGCGCCGGCCGTGCCGCGCACGACGCCATCGTGGCGGCCATCGAGGCGGCCTTGAAGGAAGGCCCGCTCACCCCCGACCTGGGCGGCCAGGCCAGCACCACGGAGCTGGGCCAGGCCATCGCGGCACGCATCGCCAAGGCATGAGGCAGTGCGGGGCTTTCAGCCCCGCTTCCACCACAGATGGCCGAACTGGTTGACGAGCATGCCCAACAGCACTGCCGCAGTACCCGCCCACTGTGCGGCGGTCGGTTGCTCGCCCAGCACCAGCATGGCGGCCAGCAAGCCCACCACCGGGATCAGCAGCGAGAACGGCGCCACCCGCCCGGCCGGGTGGCGCTGCAGCAGCCGCGTCCACAGGCTGTAGGCCAGCAGGGTGGCCAGCAGCGCCAGGTAGAACACGGCGAACAGCGCGCGGCCGTTCAGGCCCGCGAGCTGCGCGGCCACCGAGGCCGGGCCGTCGAGCCACAGCGCCAGACCGAAGAACGGCACGATGGGCACGGTACTGCTCCAGACGATGAACGGGAACGGCGCGTAGTCGCCACCCGCGCGTGCCGCAAAGCGCACCACCAGGTTCGAGGTGGCCCACATGAAGGCCGCGCCCAACGTGAGCACGAAGCCCGCCAGGCTCATCTGCAGCGCACCCTCGCCATGGGCGCTGGCGATCACCAACAGCCCCCCGAACGCCACCGCCAGGCCCAGCCACTGCGCGGGCCGCGCGCGCTCGTGCAGCAGCGTGACCGCGAGGATCAGCGTGAAGAAAGCCTGGGTCTGCATGACCACCGAGGCCATGCCCGCCGTCATGCCCAGGCGCAGGCCCAGGAACAGCAGGCCGAACTGCCCCAGGCCCTGCGCCAGGCCATAGGCCACGACGAAGCGCCAGGGCAGTACCGGCCGGCGCACGAAGAGCAAAAAGGGCAGCGAGGCCGCGATGAAGCGCAGCGTGCCCAGCAGCATGGGGCTGAGCGTCTGCAGGCCCATTTTCATGACCACGAAGTTCGAGCCCCAGATGACGATGACGGCCAGCGCGCAGGCCAGGTCGCCATGCGACAACGCGCGGGCCGGTACTGCCCCCAATGCCGTCGCCGTGTTCATGCGCGGCTGCCTGCCAGCGCACCGGCGACGGGCCGCCCCTGCCGCTGGCGCGCCGCCACGAAGGCATCGAAGGCCTGGGCGCTGGTCTTGCGCGGCACGTAGCCCAGTTGCTCCTTGAGCGCGGTGTTGAGCAGCACCGGCCGGTAGCGCAGAAAATCGAGCTGCTCGGGGCCATAGCGGCTCACGCCCAGGCGCGAGCCCAGGAACAGGGCCGCCTGCAGCAACCAGGCCGGCAGGTCAAGCGTGCGCTTGCCCAGGCGCGCCGCGATCTGGTGGATGGTCAGGGCCCCGTCGCCCGCCAGGTTGTAGCAGCCCGGGGGCGCACCATCGAGCGCATGCAGCAGCGCGCCGGTCACGTCCTCGTCCCAGATGAAGACGAAGGGGCTGTCGCTGCCGCGAATGGCCAGGAGGCGCGGCTTTTCGAACAGTGCGGTGATCTGGTTGTCCACACGTTCACCCAGGATGGTGCCGATGCGAAAGACCGTCTGCGCCAAGCCCGGATGGCTCTGGCGCCATGCGCCCAGCATCTCTTCGACCAGGCGCTTGTGGTGCGCATAGGCAAAGCTCTCGTTGCCGCGCAGCGGGTGCGACTCGGTGAGCCAGGGCGCGTTATCGGCGTGGTAGCCATAGGCCGCGCCGCTGGAGGACACGAGCACATGCCGCACGCCCTGGGCCGCGCAGGCTTCGAGCACGTTGCGTGTGCCGTTCACGTCCACGTCGTACTCGAAGGCCCGGTTCGAGTCGCGGCCCGGCGTGACGATGGAGGCCAGGTGCACCACGGTGTCGATGGCATGGCGCTGCAGCGTGGCGGCCAGGGCCTTGTCGCGCACGTCCTGGGCCTGGTAGGTGACGCCCGGCTGGCGGCGCTCGGGCGGCACCTCGCGCACGTCGAGGGCCACCACGCTGCCGGTGTCCGGCCGCCGGGCCAGCGCCGCCACCACGCCCCGGCCCAGGAAGCCATCAGCCCCGGTGACGAGGACATTGCGGGCGCGCGGGGCCGGCGCGCTCATGCGCCCTCCCCTTGCAAGGCCACAGGCGCGCCCACGGGGTCCTTGCGGCCCCACCAGCTGGCCAGCGCCAGGCCGGCGATGATGTCCCAGAAGCCCCAGACACCCGCCACCACGGCCATGCCGCCCAGGCCACCGAAGAAGCTGAAGATCACCACCAGGCCCAGGCCCGCATTGCGGATGCCGACCTCGATGGCGACGGCGCGCCGGTCATAGTCCTGCAGGCCGGTGAAGCGCGCGCACAGGTAGCCGGTGCCGAAGGCCAGCGCATCGTGCAGGGCCACGGCCAGCAGCACCATGCCCACATAGTCGAGGAAAAAGCGCCAGTTGCCGGCGATGGCGCCCAGAATGAAGCCGATGAGCGCCAGGAAGCTGATGATGCGCACGGGCTTCTTCACGCGCAGCGTGAGGCGCGGCAGTTGGTGCGCGCACAAGAGGCCGAGCACGAAGGGCACGCCGATGATGGCGACGATGTGGCCCACCATCTCCAGCGGGTCGAGCGCGATGGTCTTGAGCAGCGGCGCGGCCGTGGGGTGCATGCCGCCCCAGAACGCGAAGTTCAGCGGCATGACCACGATGGCGATGGCGTTGGAAATCGCCGTCATGGACACCGACAGCGCAACGTTGCCGCGTGCGCGGTGCGTAAGGATATTGGACACGTTGCCCGGCGGGCAGCAGGCCACCAGGATCATGCCCAGCGCGATGCTCGGCCCCACGCCAAGCAGCAGCGTGAGCACATAGATCACTGCCGGCAGCACGATGAACTGCGCGGCAATGCCCACGGCCATGGCCCAGGGCATCTTGGCCACGCGGCGGAAGTCGTCCGCCCGCGTGTCGAGCGCGATGCCGAACATCAGAAAGGCCAGCACCGCATTGAGCAGCATCAGCGACGCGGGGTTGAAGTTCAGGCGGATCTCGTCGACGGGCAGCATGGTATTTGTCTCCTCTGTGGGCTCGGTGGCCCTTTTCTTGTGGTGCGGTCAGCCCAGGGCGGCTGCGGCGTTGCGCACGGCGGCGCGGTAGGTATCCTTGTGCACGTAGTAAGCCATGCGTTCGAGCTGCAGGTACTTGAAGCCACCCGACAGGTCCGGCGGCGGGCCCTGCACTGCGGCCGTGAAAGCCTTGGCGGCGGGCGTGCCGGCATCGAGCGCCTTGAAGTAGCGTGCCACCAGCTCGGCCTGCTCGTAGCGGCCCTGCCAGCCGATGCCGCTGGCCTCGATCATGCCCAGCACGGCCAGGCGGCGCCGGCCGGGAGCGAAGATGTTCAGGTGCAGGCGCGGTGCCATGCCCTGCCAGTTGAGCAGCTCGCGCGCGATGAAGGGGTAGTGCAGCGTATAGCCCGTGGCCGCCAGCACCATGTCGTAGTCCTGCTGGGTGCCGTCCTTGAAGTGCACGGTGGCGCCATCGAAGCGCGCGATGTCGGCCTTGACGTGGATGTCGCCATGGCCCAGGTGGTGCAGGATCAGCGAATTCACGATGGGATGCGACTCGTACATCTTGTAGGTGGGCTTGGGGAAGCCGAAGCGTGTGGGGTCGCCCGTGAACCATTTGAGCACCGTGCTGTCCACCTTCTGCTTGAGCCAGGGCGGCAGCGGCCGCTTGCCGCCCAGTGTGTCGGCGGGCTTGCCGAACACGTACTTGGGCACGAAGTAGTAGCCGCGCCGCACAGAGATGTCGACGCTCTCGGCGTAGTGCACGGCATCGACCGCGATGTCGCAGCCCGAGTTGCCCGCGCCCACGATGAGCACGCGCTTGCCCTTGAACTGCTCGGCATGCTTGTAGGCCGAGGTGTGCAGCAGCTCGCCGCTGAAATGCCCTTCGAAGCGCGGCATGCTCGGCTCGGCCAGCGTGCCGTTGGCGATCACCACGCCCTTGTACTCGGCCGCTTCGGTGCCCCCGTCCGCCGTGGCGATGGTCACGCGCCACAGCGTGTCCTCGCTGTCGCTGACCGGCTCCACCTTGAGCACGCGCACGCCGAAACGAAAGTGCCGGCGCAGGTCGAAATGCTCGGCAAAGTCGCTGAAGTAGCGGCACAGCTCGCGGTGGCTGGGGTAGTCGGCCACGCTGTCGGCCATTGGGAATTCGCTGAACTCGGTGGTGCGCTTGCTCGAGATCAGGTGGGCCGAGGCATACACCGTAGAGCGCGGGTTGGCGATGTTCCACAGCCCACCCACGTCGGTATACGCCTCGAAGCCCTGGAACGGGATGCCGAGCTTTTGCAGATTGCGCGCACCGGCCAGGCCCGAAGGGCCGGCACCGATGAGTGCAATCGAGCCGCGCGTGGCAGGGGTAGTGGTGTCTACGCAGGCCTGCAGGTCGGCAGATGCGTTGCGAAGGTCGTCTTGCATGAGGGGCTTGGCTCGCAGGTGAAATTCAGCGGGGTTCGGCAGGCGCGCCATCGCTGGCGCCGGGCAGCCCGGGGATGGCGGTGGCCCCCGCCTCGCCCACGCGCGGCTTGCGCGGCTGGCCGCGCAGCAGGCGGTCGTAGGTGGCGGCGGGCAGGCAGGCCAGCAGGCGCGAGAGCCAGCCGATGTGCCGCGGCAGCATGATGTGCTCACGCCCGCGCGCTACGCCCGCCAGCAGGGCCTTGGCAGCGGCATCGGGCTCCATGAGCCCTGGCATGGCGAAACGGTTGCCAGCGGTAAGTGCCGTGCGCAGGTAGCCCGGGCTCACCGTGTGTACGGACAGCCGCGTGCCCCGGCACTCGGCGCGCAGGCTTTCGAGGTAGCGGATCAGCCCGCCCTTGCTCGCGCAGTAGGCGCCATTGCCGGGCATGCCGCGCCAGCCGGCGATGCTGGCCACGCCGACCAGGGCGCAGCGCGGGCCCTGTACGGCATGCGCGCGCAGTGCTTGCACAAAGGGCTGGAAGGTGGTGGCAGGGCCGAGCAGGTTGATCTCCAGCATGCGGCGCATCACGGCCAGGTCACCGGCCTCCGCGGTGTCGAAGCCACCCGCTACACCCGCGTTGGCGATCACCAGGTCGGGCAGGCCGGCACGCGCCATCCAGTCGGCAGCGACCTGCGCCATGGCCGCGGCATCGGCCACATCGGGCGCGTACACCGCGCAGCGGCCGGGCGCGGTGGCGGCCAGCGCATCGAGCACCGGGCGCTGCAGGCCCACCAGCGCCACCTGTGTGCCCTGGGCCAGCAACTCACGCGCCAGTGCCTGGCCCAGGCCGCCACAAGCACCTGTGACGACGGCATTGCGAAAGGGTGCGGGGGTCAGGGACATGGGTGGGAGCGGTTGTTTACAGAACGCAGACGGATGTCTACGATGCGCCCACTGTAGGCCAGGCCTCACAAATCCCGGAATATTTTCTTATTTCGTCTCGAAATCAGAGATTCATGACCGAAAACACTGCTCCATCACCCGGCCTGCGCCTGTTCGACCTGCTCGAACTGCTGGTGCGCGAGGCCCGCCCACTCACACTGGCCGAGGCCGTGGCCGCCAGCGGCTGGCCCAAGCCCAGCGTGCACCGGCTGCTGGTGCAGCTGGAGGCCGGCGGCCTGCTGGCGCGCGAGCCCGACGGCCGGCGCTACGCACCCGCGCCGCGCTTGCTGCGCCTGGCCGAGGCCACGCTGGCTGGCAGCACGCAGCAGGGGGTGCGCCACGCCGTGCTGCGCCAGTTGGTGGCAGAGGTGGGCGAGAGCTGCAACTTCACGGCCCTGTCGGGCGCCGAGGTGGTGTACCTGGACCGCATCGAGTCGGCCTTTCCGCTGCAGATGAACCTGCGCCCCGGCACGCGCGTGCCCGTGCACTGCTCGGCCAGCGGCAAGCTGTTGCTGGCGCACATGGCCGCGGGCCAGCGCAACAAGCTGCTGGATGGGCTTGCGCTCACGCGCCACACCGCGACCACGCTGACCACGCGTGCCGCGCTCGATGCCGAGTTCAAGCGCATCCGCAAGGAGGACTACGCAGTGGACGCCGAGGAGTTCGTCGAAGGCCTGGTGTGCGTGGCCGTGCCGGTGCGCGGAGCGGACGGCAAAAGCATCCGCTGCGCCGTGGCGCTGCAGGCCCCGGTGGCGCGCATGTCGCTGGCGCAGGCGCTGGAGAAGTTGCCGCGGCTGCAGGTGGCGGCTGCAGCGCTGGCGCGCACCTGGAGCTGAAAGCTCAGCGCTTTGCGCGCGGCTTCTTGCGCATGCCGCCAGCCACCTGGCGCAGGCAGTCGATCAACTGCTCGGTGCTGGGCGTGGGCCGCTGGCCGCGCAGGGTGATCAGGCCCACAGGCGGCAGATCGATGGGCACGGCCAAGGGCAGCACCGCCACCTGCCCCTGCGCCGCAAAGTGCTGCGCCACCGAGCGCGCCATGAAGGCCACGGCACCACGCTGGTGGATGAAGCTCAGCTGCGTGAGGAAGGAGGCCGACTCCACAATGTCGGCCGGCGGGTGCAGGTCGTGCGCAAAGAACATCTGGTCCAGCTTGACGCGCAGCGAGGCCCAGGGCGGCGGCATCACGCAGGGCAGCGCGGCCAGGTCGGCCCACTGTGGTTTGCGCTTTCGCGCCAGCACATGGCCGGGCTGCACGACCACGGCCATGGGCTCGGCATACAGGGCCTCGGTCTCCAGGTCGGGCGAGGCGTAGCCGGGCTCCAGGCGGCCCACGAAGAGGTCGAGTTCGCCCAGGCGCAGCTTGGGCAGCAGGCGCGTGAGGTCGCCCTCCTCGACCAGCACCGTGGTGTGGATGGAGCGCGCCTTGAGCCGCTCTACGGCCTGGGCCAACAGCACCGGCGTGGCCACCACCATGGCGCCCACGCTGGTGCGGCCGCTGGCACCGCTGGCCTCGGCCGCGATCTCGGCGCGCGTGCGGTCGTAGCCGGCCAGCACCGAGCGCGCAAAACGCACCACACTCAGGCCTGCGGCCGTGGGCTCGGTGCCGCGCGTGGAGCGGTCGAATAGCGGCAGGCCGAACATGCGCTCGATCTCGGCCAGCGTCTTGGAGACAGCAGGCTGCGTGACCGACAGGAACTCGGCCGCACGGCCCAGGTGGCGGAACTGGTCCAGCGCCACCAGCATCTGCAGGTGGCGCAGCTTGAGGTTGGAGCGCAGGACGCGGTCGATGCGGGTCATGGGGTTTCTCCTGATTCATGTCTTGCAGGCTATGAAGAGAGTCCATAGTTTCATTGGATTGTTATGCATCGCCTGAGAACAATCGCGGCTCCCGATCAAAAAAATGGAGACAGACATGAACGACACCCCACGCCAGGACCGGCGGCAGCTCATCCTTGGCGCCCTCGGGGCCACTGCGCTCGCAGCCACGCATGGCAAGCTGTTCGCGCAGGCCTACCCCGAACGCCCCATCACCTTCATTTGCCCCTGGCCCGCAGGCGGCACGGCCGACCAGTCGATGCGCACCCTGTGCACCGTCGCCGGCCGCATCCTGGGCCAGGCCATCGCGGTGGAGAACCGCGCCGGCGCCTCGGGCATGATCGGCTCCAAGGCCCTGGCCGCGGCCAAGGCCGACGGCTACACCATCGGCCAGATCCCCATCTCGGTCACGCGCTTTGCGCAGTTGGGCACCTTGCAGGCCGACCCGCGCAAGGATTTCACCTACCTGGCACGCACCTCAGGCCAGACCTTCGGCATCGCCGTGCCGGCGGACTCGCGCTTCAAGACCCTGAAGGACTTCGTCGACCATGCCAAGGCCAACCCCGGCAAGGTGACGTACGCCCACGCCGGCGTGGGCGGCGCCACGCACGTGGGCATGGAGGAGTTCGCGGCAGTGGCCGGCATTCAGCTCAACCACGTGCCCTACAAGGGTGGCGCCGAGGCCCTGCAGGGCGTGTTGGGCGGCCATGTGGATGCACTGGCCGACTCGAGCTCCTGGGCGCCGCATGTGGAGGCCGGCAAGCTGCGCCTTTTGGCCACCTGGGGCGAACAGCGCACCGCGCGCTTCAAGGACACGCCCACCCTGCGCGAGCTCGGGTACGACGTGGTGGTGGATGCCCCCAACGGTATCGGCGCGCCCAAGGGCCTGGACCCGGCCGTGGCCGCCAAGCTGCGCGACGCCTTCCGCCAGGCCGTGGCCAGCCCCGAGTTCAAGGCGGTGGCCGACAAGCTCGATGCGCCGCTGTTGTACCTGGACGGCCCCGACTACGAAAAGTACGTGAATGCGGTCTACCTGAAGGAGACCGTGCTCATCGACAGGCTCAAGCTGCGCGAGCTGATGCGCAGCTGAGTCCCTGCATCCCCAGAAGCAAAAGGTCCCGATGACTACCCCTGCGGCCTCTACCGACCTGTCCAGCCCTTTGCTGCACCTGCATCCCAACGACAACGTGCTGGTGGCCAAGACGGCCCTGGCGCTGGGCCAGTCCATCCCCGAACTGGGTGTGCGCACACGCGCCCAGGTGCCTGCCGGCCACAAGATCGCCGCGCGCCGCATCGCTGAGGGCGAGCAAGTGCGCAAGTACGACACCGTGATCGGCGTGGCCACGCGCGACCTGGAGCCCGGCGACTACGTACACAGCCACAACCTCAGGATCGTGGACTACTACCGCGACCCGGCCTTCGGCGCCGACGTGCGGCCCGTAGACTACCTGCCCGAGGCCGGGCGCGCCAGCTTCCAGGGCTTCGTGCGCGCCGACGGCAGCGTGGGCACGCGCAACTTCATCGGCATCCTGTCGTCGGTGAACTGCTCGGCCACCGTCATCAAACGCATCGCCGCACACTTCACGCCCGAGCGGCTGGCGGCCTTCCCGCATGTCGACGGGGTGGCCGCCTTCGCGCAGACCAGCGGCTGCGGCATGTCCTCGCCGAGCGAGCATTTCGACGTGCTGCGCCGCACCCTGGCCGGCTATGCGCGCCACCCCAACCTGGCGGGCGTGCTCATCGTGGGCCTGGGCTGCGAGCGCAACCAGGTCGATGCGCTGGTGGATTCGCAGGGCCTGAAGGCCGGCCGGCTGATGCGCACCCTGGTGATGCAGGAGGTGGGCGGCACGCGCGCCACCATCGAGGCCGGCATTGCCGCCATCGAGGCCATGCTGCCCGAGGCGAACGCCGCACGGCGCCAGCCGGTGAGCGCGGCCCACCTCAAGATCGGGCTGGAATGCGGGGGCTCGGACGGCTTCTCGGGCATCACCGCCAACCCTGCCCTGGGTGCGGCCATGGACATCCTGGTGCGCCACGGCGGCACGGCCATCCTGTCGGAAACACCCGAGATCCATGGCGTGGAATTCATGCTCACGCGCCGCGCCGTGAGCCCCGCAGTGGGCCAGAAGCTGCTGGACCGCCTGGCCTGGTGGGAGCGCTATGCCGCCGGCCAGAACGCCCAGTTCAACGGCGTGGTGGGCCATGGCAACCAGGCCGGCGGACTGGCCAACATCTTCGAAAAATCGCTGGGCTCGGCCATGAAGGGCGGCACCACACCGCTCCAGGCGGTGTACGAATACGCAGAGCCCATCACCCAGAGCGGCTTCGTCTTCATGGACTCGCCCGGCTACGACCCCGTGGCCTGCACCGGCCAGATCGCCAGCGGCGCGCAGCTGATCTGCTTTACCACCGGGCGTGGTTCCATGTTCGGCAGCAAGCCGGCGCCCACCATCAAGCTGGCGAGCAACACGCCCATGTACACCCGGCTCGAGGAAGACATGGACATCAACTGCGGCGTGGTCATCGACGAGGGTGTGTCCGTGCCCGCGATGGGCCAGCGCATCTTCGAGCAGATCCTGCGCCATGCCAGCGGCGAGGCCACCAAGAGCGAGGCCCTGGGCCTGGGCGACCATGAGTTCGTCCCTTGGCACCTCGGCATCGTGAGCTGAACCCGCACCGACCACAACATAGACACCCATGCCCCTGACCTTCACCCGCACCGACCTGGTACGCAGTGCCAACTTCATCGCTGGCCAATGGACACCTGGCCCCGGCGCCACGCTGGCCGTGACCGACCCGGCCACCGGCGCTGTCATCGCCCACGTGCCCGACAGCGGCGCCCCCGAAGCCCTGGCTGCGCTGGACGCCGCACACGCGGCCTTCCCCGCCTGGAAGAAGGTCCCCGCCAAGCAGCGCGCCCAGATCATCAAACGCTGGAACGACCTCGTGCTGGCCCACCAGGACGACCTGGGCAGGCTCATCTCGCGCGAGCAGGGCAAGCCCCTGGCCGAGGGCAAGGGCGAGGTGGCCTATGCGGCCAGCTACATCGAATGGTTTGCCGAGGAGGCCACGCGCATGAACGGCGAAGTGATCCCCGCGCCGGTGCCGGGCCGGCGCATGTTTGCGCTGAAGGAACCTGTGGGCGTGGTGGCGGCCATCACGCCCTGGAACTTTCCGGCGGCGATGATCGCGCGCAAGATCGCCCCGGCCCTGGCTGCCGGCTGCACGGTGGTCTGCAAGCCGGCGGAGGACACGCCGCTGACCTCGCTGGCCCTGGTGCTGCTGGCGCACGAGGCGGGTGTGCCCGCTGGCGTGCTCAACATCGTGACCGCTTCACGCGAGAAGACGCCCGAGGTGGTGGACCTGTGGCTCGATGACGCCCGCGTGCGCAAGATCACCTTCACCGGATCGACGCCCGTGGGCAAGCACCTGGCGCGGCGCAGCGCCGACACGCTCAAGAAGCTGTCGCTGGAGTTGGGCGGCAACGCGCCCTTCATCGTCTTCGAGGATGCCGATGTGGATGCGGCCGTGGACGGATTCATGGCCGCCAAGTTCCGAAACGGCGGCCAGACCTGTGTCTGCCCGAACCGGGTGTTCGTGCACGACCGCGTCCACGACGAATTCGCCAGCAAGCTCAGCGCCCGCGTGGCCGCGCTCAAGGTGGGTCCTGCCAGCGACCTGGCCTCGCAGATCGGCCCCATGATCAATGACCGGGCCGTGGAAAAGATAGCGCGCCACGTGCAGGACGCAGTGGCGCGGGGGGCGAAAGTGCTGACCGGTGGCCAGCGCCTGCCCGGGCTGGGCCCCACCTACTACGCGCCCACGGTGCTGGTGGGCGCCGACGCCTCCATGGCCTGCTCCTGCGAGGAAACCTTCGGCCCCGTGGCACCGCTCACGCGCTTCGCCACCGAGGCCGAGGTGATCGCCGCAGCCAACGACACACCCTTTGGCCTGGCGGCGTATTTCTACAGCAACGACGTGCGGCGCATCTGGCGCGTGGCGGACGCGCTGGAGACCGGCATCGTGGGCATCAACGAAGGCGTGATCGCGGCCGAGGCGGCTCCGTTTGGTGGTGTCAAGGAGTCGGGTTACGGGCGCGAGGGATCGACCCACGGCCTGGACGACTACCTGCACACCAAGTACCTCTGCCAGGGACAACTCGACTGAAAGACCCCACCCATGCCCGCCCACAACCCCTTCAAGACCGCCCTTGCCGAGCGCCGCCCCCAGGTCGGCCTGTGGCTCTCCATGGCCGACCCCTACCTCGCCGAAGCGGCCGCCACCTGTGGCTACGACTGGCTGCTGGTCGACGGCGAGCACGCCCCCAACGACGTGCGCAGCACCCTGGCGGCGCTGCAGTCGGTGGCGCCCCACAGCGCCCAGCCCGTGGTGCGCGTGGTCGAGGGCAGCACGGCCCTCATCAAGCAGATGCTGGACATCGGTGCCCGCACCCTGCTCGTGCCCATGGTGGATACGGCCGAGCAGGCGCGCGCCATCGTCTCGGCCACGCGCTACCCGCCCCTGGGAATCCGCGGTGTGGGCAGCGCCGTGGGGCGTGCCTCCGAGTGGAGTGCGCGCAGCGACTACCTGAACGTGGCCGATGACGAGGTCTGCCTGCTGGTGCAGGCCGAGACGGTGGCGGCCCTGAACAACCTCACGGCCATCTGCGCGGTGGACGGCGTGCATGGCGTGTTCATCGGCCCGGCCGACCTGGCGGCATCCATGGGCCACCGCGGCAACCCTGGCCACCCGGAGGTGCAGGCGGCCATCGAGGGGGCGATGAGGACCATCATCGCCAGTGGCAAGGCGGCGGGGACGCTCACTTCGGACCCGGTGTTGGCGCAGCGCTATCTGGATCTGGGATGCACCTTTGTCGCCGTGGGCGTGGATGTGCTGATGTTTGTGAATGCGGCGCGCAAGTTGCGGGGGCAGTTTGGGGGGCGGGGCGCGGTTGCCGATGTGCCTGACAAGGCGAGCGCGGCCTATTGACCTCATGGGACGATGGCGGCTTCCTGCCCGTGTTGAGGGCGGAGGCCGGGTCTCGGCCCGGCGGCCGAGGTACTTGTTCTTTGCTTCGCCAAAGAAAAGTACCCAAAAGAAAGGCGACCCCGCTGCCCGTGTCCCCCTCGCACTGCGTACGAGGGGGCAGCCTGCGATGCTCGGTCCTGGGGTGTGCCGCAGAACTCGCTGCGTTCTTCGAACTCCGCTCAAACAGCTGCGGCGAGCCAGACAACGATGCGCGTGTCCTTCGGCACGCGCTCACCCCAGGCCCTGCGCTTCTCGGCACGGTCAGAAGGGGGTGGGAACGGGCTCCACTCGGGCCATTGCTTCGCTCGGCCTGTGGTCCTTCGCTGCGCTCGGCTAGCCAGAGCGAGCGCGCCCAACCTGTCGGCAGCGCGCATCGCGCACGTCACCGACCCAAGGCGCAGCTGCGAAGCAGCAGCCGTCTTTGTCCCCGCTCCCCACCCCTGCTGGCTGCGCCGAGAAGCGCAGGGCCTGGGGTGGGTGCGTGTGCCGAAGGACACACGCACTTCGTGCTCTAGCTTGCCGATGCTGTTTGAGCGGAGTTCGAAGAACGCAGCGAGTTCATCGGCACCACCCCAGGCCCGAGCATCGCAGGTTGCCCCCGTTCGCCCGACAGGGCGAACGGGGGACGCAGACTGGGGGTCGCCTTTTCTTGGCCCACCTTCTTTTGGCGACGCAAAAGAAGGTGGGTGCGCCGCCGGGCGCACACCCCGGCCTCAGCCTTTAAAACAGGCATGCAGCAACCACAGCACACGATCCGTGAAATCCGTCGCAGCGCACGCCATGTCTCGACAACACACGCCAGCAACCGCTGCCACAAAGGCACCCCAAGCCGTGAACAATTTCACCACCCCGCCCCCCCAGTGCAGCGCAGGGCCCTGGCTTCAATCGGACTGCGTGGAATGATCGCGCCCAGGTTCCAGAAACCACCGCCACCAACCCACCACGCTAATCCCCATGAAGCGCCGCCTCATCCTCGGAGCCACCGGCTCCCGTGGCCGCCACGTGCTCGAACAGGCGATCACCGCCGGCCACCAAGTCTGCGTGCTCGTACGCAACCCGGCCAAGCTACCCACCGAGACACGTGCACTGGTCACCTTACACCAGGCCGACCTCGGCCAGATCGCCACGGAGGACCTGGCGGCAATCGTCCGGGGACACGATGCACTCATCAACTGCGCCAGCATGGTCACCGAGGGTCAGGCCTTCGTGGACCTGGTGGCGCGCATCGTCGAAGCGTCGAATCGCTGCCCGCCTCCGAGCGGCCTATCTGCTGGTTTTTTGGGGGCGCTGCGGCGCTGGACATCGGCCAGACGGGCCGCAAGGGCGCTACCCTGCCCAAGGTGCGCGACACCTACTGGCCGCACCTGAAAAACTACGAACGCATCTGCGCGTCGCCCCTGGACTGGCGCATGCTGTGCCCCGGCCCCATGGTGGAGAAGGCCGCGCTCGGCATGGCCCGGATGCGGGTGGCCACGGAGCAGTTGCCGGTGCGCATTGCGGGCTTCGCCAACGCGCTGCCTGCCCCACTGCTCCTGCTGCTGTTCGCCTCCAAGGTGCCCGAGATAATCATCCCCTATGCCGACGCCGTAGCCCTGATGCTGGCCCACCTGGAGCCTGCCGGCACCCTGTCGCGCAACCGCGTGGGGATGGCGCTGCCAGTGGGCATGAGGGGCAGGAAGGACACCTGGGCGGCGCAGTCCCGCGCCACGGCCTGATGGCTCAGCTGCCCGCCACCTTCATCTTGTTCACGAGAATCGAACCCACGGTCTTGGCACCGTAGTTGTAGGTGTCCGCACCCACGGCCTCGATGCCCTGCAGCATGTCCTTCAAGTTGCCGGCGATGGTGATCTCATGCACCGGGTAGGCGATGCGGCCATTCTCGACCCAGAAGCCGCTGGCGCCGCGCGAATAATCGCCCGTCACGTAGTTCACGCCCTGGCCCATGAGTTCGATCACGAACAGGCCGGTGCCCAGCTTTTGCAGCATGGCGTCGAGGTCGTCGCCGGGCTGGGTCAGGCGTGAAGTCATGGTCAGGTTGTGCGAGCCGCCGGCGTTGCCGGTGGTCTTCATGCCCAGCTTGCGTGCCGAGTAAGTGGACAGGAAATAGCCCTCCAGGCGCCCGCCCTTGACGACCTGGCGCGGAGCCACGCGCACGCCTTCATCGTCGAACGGCGAACTGCCCTTGCCGCGCAGCACGAAGGGGTCTTCGCGCACGTCGATGTGCTTGGGCAGCACGCGCTTGCCCAGCGAGTCGAGCAAAAAGCTGCTCTTGCGGTACAGCGCGCCACCGCTCACGGCCTGCACCAGGCCGCCCAGCAGGCCGGCGGCCAGGGTGGACTCGAACAGCACGGGGCACTGCGTGGTGGGAATCTTGCGGCTGCCCAGGCGCGACAGCGCGCGCTCGGCGGCGTAGCGGCCCACGGCCTGCGGCGAGGCCAGCTCGGCCGCATCGCGCATGGAGCTGTACCAAGCGTCGCGCTGCATCTCGGCATTGCGGCCGGGCAGCGAGGCAATCGGCGCCACCGAGAAGCTGTGGCGCGACGACGCGTAGCCACCGCGGAAGCCGCGCGTGTGGGCGCTGAAGAAGTGGCTCTGCTGGGCCGACACGCCTGCGCCTTCGCTGTTGGTGATGCGGCGGCTGGCCTTCAGGGCGGCGGCCTCGCATTCCATGGCCATCTTCGCGGCCTGCTCGCTGTCGATGGACCAGGGGTGAAACAGGTCCAGGTCGCGGTGCGTGTCGATGGGCGCGATGTCGTCGGCATCGGGCAGGCCGGCCATGGGGTCTTCGGCCGTGAAGCGGGCGATGTCGTAGGCGGCCTGCGCCGTCTGCTCGATGGCCTTGCTGGAAAAATCGGAGGTGCTGGCATTGCCCCGGCGGTTGCCGATGTAGACGGTGATGCCCAGCGACTTGTCGCGGTTGCGCTCCACCGTTTCGAGCTCGCCCTTGCGCACGCTGACCGACAGGCCGCAGCCCTCGGAGGCCTCGGCGCCGGCGTCGGTGGCGCCGAGCTTTTTGGCATGCGCGAGGGCGCGGTCCACCAGTTCTTCGAAGAACGGACGGCTGTAGCTGAAGCCGTTGTCGGGGGTGCCGGATGCGGTGGCGGCCGGGGCGCTGGAGGCGCGCGGCGTGCGGATGGAGGGTTTATTCATAGCGGCAGCTATGATACTTGCCGCTGTGGCGCGCGCTGCGCCACCTCCCCATTTGCCCCCACCCATGTCACGCAAACCCAAAAAAGGCTACTTTGTGAAGGGCCAGTTCGTTGCCGAAGGCAGCGAAATGGACATTCAGCTCAAAGCCGAACTCAAAGGCACGCCCGATGCCAGCCGAACCGATCTCAAGCGCGAAAGCGATGCCCTGCAGGACCTGGGCAAGGAGCTTCTGACCCTGCGCGCCGACCTGTTCGAGAAGGTGGGCCTGCCCGAGAAGCTGGTGGATGCGCTGGCCGAGGCCAAGCGCATCACCAATTTCGAAGGCAAGCGCCGCCAGATGCAGTACGTGGGCAAGATCATGCGCAAGCTCGACCCAGAGCTGGTACAGGCTGCGCGCCAGGCGCTCGAAGAGCAGCACAAGGGCTCGGCCGACGTGAAACTCACGCTGCACCTGGCCGAGCAGTGGCGCGACCGCCTGATCGCCGACGACGAGGCCCTGGCCCCATGGATGGCCGAGCACCCCGACACCGACACGCAGCAATTGCGCGCCCTGATCCGCCAGGCGCGCAAGGATGCGCCGCCCGCCGACAAGGCCGCCGTGTCGCAGGGCCTGGCGCCGCGCAAGGGCCGCGCTTACCGCGACCTGTTCCGGCTGGTGCGCGAGCACATGGGCGACGTGCCTGAGAACGACGAAGACGGCGACGAGGACGGGGACCATGCCTGAAGCTGAGCACGGCGCCGTCCACGACCCTGTCCGGGTAGGCATTGTCTCCATCAGCGACCGCGCCAGCAGCGGCGTCTATGAAGACAAGGGCCTGCCGGCGCTGCAGGACTGGCTCACCCGCGCACTGCACAACCCCATCACCTTCGACGCGCGCCTGATCCCCGACGAGCAGGCAGGCATCAGCGCCGCGCTGATTGCTTTGGTGGACGCGGGCTGCAGCCTGGTGCTGACCACCGGCGGCACGGGCCCCGCGCTGCGCGACGTGACGCCCGAGGCCACGCTGGCCGTGGCGCACAAGGAAATGCCGGGCTTTGGCGAGCAGATGCGCCAGATCAGCCTGAAGTTCGTGCCCACGGCCATCCTCTCGCGCCAGGTGGCGGTGGTGCGCGGGCAGAGCCTGATCATCAACCTGCCCGGCCAGCCCAAGGCGATTGCCGAGACGCTGGAAGGCCTGCGCGCGGCCGATGGCGGCCAGATCGTGCCCGGCATCTTCGCAGCAGTGCCCTATTGCATCGACCTGATCGGCGGGCCCTACCTCGAAACCCGCGACGAGGTCTGCAAGGCCTTTCGGCCCAAGAGCGCGGTGCGCAGCCGCTGAATGCAGGCTTGGCGAGGTGCGCCGGGCTTGCATTTTGTAACCAGTGATGCGGCTCGTGACCCATGTGGGTGCGCCGGATCACACGAAAGTGCGTTGTGCTGCCCCTAGACTGGCCGCTACATTCACTTTCACCGACACATGATGAAGAAAAGACTTCTTCTGCAGCTCACCCTGGTTGGCCTGCTCGCTGCCTGCGGCGGTGGCGGCGGCAGCAGCGATGGGCCCACGCCAACGCCCCAGCGCCTGGTGGGCGAGATCTTCGGCACGCCCGAACAGGTGGCTACCTCGGACCTGGTGACCAATGCCGGCTACGGCGGCTATGGCGGCGCACTGGAGACCTCACGTGCGATACAGAAGGCCGGCAAGACCAACATGCTGGACTTTCTGTTCCTGTTCAACATCTCCGACAAAGGCGCCGCCCGCCTGGTGAGCGACGCCCCCGCCGTGCTGGAGGCCTACATCGCGAAGAACGCCGACCTGCTGCAGCCCGGCGTCTACGTGTACCTGCTGGATGAGATGTACCTCAAGGCGTCGCTGGTGGAGGACGACCCGGCGGAATACCAGGCGCAGCTCGACGACCTCAAGCGTGCCGCCGCGCTGGTGCGCCAGCGCCTGCCGCAGGTGAAGCTGGGGCTGTCGTTCAGCCCGCACGCCACCTTTGGCCACCCCAAGGTGATGCCCTTCATAGCGCCGGCCATCGCGCAGGTGGACTGGGTGGGCACAACCACCTACTGGCTGGGTGACAAGACCACCACCAGCGCGCTGCACGACTGGTCGCGCGCCCTGCCGGGCCTCGCACGGGCCGCCCAGCCCAAGGTGGAGACCTGGTACATCGCCCAGGCCTTCCGCGAGCCCGCGTGGGACAAGCAGGCTTTCCGCGAGTTCATGCAGACCGAGCTGCAGATCTCGGACAGCTACGACGCGATCATCTTCTTTGGCTGGCAGGAGACCTCGGAATTGTCCAGGCAGACCGCCGGGCGCTACTTCGAGGCCGAGACACGGGCTGTCTACAGCCGGTTTCTCAAGAAATGACCTGCCGGGTGGGAGAGAACCCTGGAAAGGGTTCTACTTGCCCACCAGCTCGTTGAGCTTGCCCGCCTCGAACTGCTCGGTGGTGGCCGCATCGCAGGGCACGCAGTCCCGGGTGGCCGGGGCCGCCGTCGAGAGCTTCTCGATGGCCTGCCACAGCAGCATGATCTGGTGCTCCTGCGAGGAGGCGTTGTCGATCAGGCCGCGCATGGCCTGCGACAGCGGGTCGTCCTCCTGCGTGATGCCGTAGGCCGTGAACTTGCGCGGCTGTGGCTCGGTCACGTCGGCGCTCTGGCCGGCCTTGGAGGGGATGATGCGCGCCGGGATGCCGACGGCCGTGGCCCCTGCGGGCACGGGCTTGATGACCACGGCGTTGCTGCCGATCTTGGCGCCATCGCCGACCTCGAAGCCACCGAGCACCTTGGCACCCGCACTCACCACCACATCCTTGCCCAGAGTGGGGTGGCGCTTGGCGCCCTTGTAGAGCGAGGTTCCGCCCAAGGTCACACCCTGGTAGATGGTGCAGCCGTCGCCGATCTCGGCGGTCTCGCCGACCACCACGCCCATGGCGTGGTCGAAGAACACGCGCTCGCCGATCTTGGCGCCCGGGTGGATCTCGATGCCCGTGAACCAGCGCGCAATGTGCGAGATGAAACGCCCCAGCCACTTGAAGCCATGGCCCCAGCACCAGTGTGCGGGCCGGTGCAGCCAGATGGCGTGCAGGCCGGGGTAGCAGGTGATCACCTCCCAGGTGCTGCGCGCAGCAGGGTCGCGGTCGAGGATGCACTGGATGTCGGAACGCAGGCGTGCAAACATGGCTATGGTTGTTTTTGGAATATGGAAATGCAGTCTAGCGCTTTGCCTGCGCCGTTTCGATCATGGCTTTAGCGACACCACGCAGGATGTGGATTTCCTCGGACCCCAGTTGCGCGCGGTTGAAAAGCTGGTTCAGGCGCGGCATGAGCTTCTTGGGCGCCTCGGGGTCCAGGAAGCCGATGTCCACCAGCGCACGCTCCCAGTGCGCCAGCATGCCGGCCACCTGGGCGGCATCGGCCAGCTCACGCTCCTGGGCGGCATCGGCCACCTCGCGGTCCGGCACGGGCACCGCCGCTGGCGCACCGAAGCCCCCCAGGGCCATGCGCCATTCGTAGGCGATCACCTGGATGGCCGCGCCCAGGTTGAGCGAGCCGAAGCCGGGATTGGTGGGAATCGACAGCGCCACATGGCAGCGGTACACGTCCTCGTTGGCCATGCCGAAGCGCTCGGAGCCGAACAGGAAGGCCACACCCGACTCCACAGCGGCGTCTGCCGCCCTAGGGGCGACCAACTGCGCAAAATGCTCGCGCGGCGAGCGGGTCGGCGGCCCGAAGTCCCTGGGCGTCATGGCCGTGGCGCACAGGTGGCTCATGCCGTCGAGCGCCTCGTCCAGCGTGGCGACGATGCGCGCGTTCTGCAGCACGTCGAGGGCGCCGCTGGCGCGCTGGATGGTCTCTTCACGCCGCAGCACGTTGGCCCAGCGTGGCTCGACCAGCACGAGGTCGTCGAACCCCATCGTCTTCAGGGCCCGCGCGGCGGCACCGACGTTGCCGGCATGGCTGGTGTTGATCAGGACGAAACGGGTTTTCATGGGGTCGAAAGGGCTCTGTGCGGACCTGGATAGGCCCTTGCATTGGGACGGAAACGGCAAAACAGGTAAAATCCAGCCCCTATTGTCGCCGCCCGCATCGCCTGGCTGCGTTCCACGCTCCTCTTTCGCAAGGCGCGCCCCCTGCCGGCGCCCTGCCAGAAACCACAATTTATGTCGTCCAACCTGCACCCCATGCTCAACGTGGCCATCAAGGCCGCACGCGCCGCCGGCGCCATCATCAACCGCGCGGCCCTTGACGTGGAGGCCGTGCGCATTTCGCAAAAGCAGGTGAACGACTTTGTGACCGAGGTGGACCACGCGGCCGAGAAGATCATCATCGAAACCCTGCTGACGGCCTACCCCGGCCACGGCATCCTGGCCGAAGAGTCGGGTTCGGAATACGGCGCCAAGGATTCGGAATTCGTCTGGATCATCGACCCGCTGGACGGCACCACCAACTTCATCCACGGCTTTCCCGTGTACTGCGTGAGCATCGCCTTGTCCGTCAAGGGCAAGATCGAGCAGGCCGTCATCTACGACCCCTCGCGCAACGACCTGTTCACCGCAACCAAGGGCCGTGGCGCGTACATGAACGACCGCCGCATCCGCGTGAGCAAGCGCACCCAGCTCAAGGACTGCCTGATCTCCACGGGCTTCCCCTTCCGCCCGGGCGACAACTTCAAGAGCTACATGAACATGATGGCCGACGTGATGCAGCGCACGGCCGGCCTGCGCCGCCCCGGCTCCGCAGCACTCGACCTGGCGTACGTGGCCGCCGGCTTCACCGATGGCTTCTTCGAAACCGGCCTGTCCATCTGGGACATCGCCGCCGGCTCGCTGCTGGTGACCGAGGCCGGCGGCCTGGTGGGCAACTTCACGGGCGAGGCCGAGTTCCTGGAGCAGCGCGAATGCCTGGCCGGCACCCCCCGCATCTACGGCCAGCTGGTGCCCATCCTGGGCAAGTACAGCAAGTTCGCCAGTGCCGGCGACAAGGCTGCCGTGCGCCAGGCGGCCGATGCCGGTGAGCCGGATGCGGCCCCAGCGGCGGACGCCGCTCCCGACGCACAGGACGGCGCAGCCAAGGACGAGAGCGCCCCGCTCTGATAGCCTGCAGGGTGGTCCATCGCCACCCTCCCCCAGCCCATCAACCCGGGTCGGGGTACTTCTGCGCGATGACGCGAAAATCCTCGGCGATGTCCACGAAGGCATCCACCATGTCGGGGTCGAAATGCGTGCCCCGGCCACGCACGATGGTGCTGCAGGCCTGGTCGTGCGAGAACGCAGGCTTGTAGACGCGCTTGCTGATCAGCGCGTCGTACACGTCGGCCACCGCCATGAGCCGGGCCGACACGGGGATGGCGTCGCCCGCCAACCCCTCGGGGTAGCCCGAGCCGTCCCACTTTTCCTGGTGGCTGTAGGCGATTTCCTTGGACACGCTGAGGAACGCCACGCGCATGCCCAGGCGCTTCTCGGCGTCCTCGATGGCGGCACGGCCCAGCGTGGTGTGGGTCTTCATGACTTCGAACTCTTCCACCGTGAGCTTGCCGGGCTTGAGCAGGATGCTGTCCGGGATACCGATCTTGCCGATGTCGTGCAGCGGCGCCGACTTGTACAACAGGTCGATCATGCGGTCATTGAGCGCGTGCTCGAAACGCGGGTGGTGGCGCAGCCGTTCGGCCAGCGCCTTCACGTACAGCTGGGTACGGCGGATGTGGTTGCCGGTCTCGTTGTCGCGAGTCTCGGCCAGCGAGGTCATGGCCATGATGGTCACGTCCTGGATGGCCTGTACCTCCAGCGTGCGCAGGGCCACCTCGCGCTCCAGGTAGGAGCTCTTGTCACGCAGGAAGTCGGCCGTGGCCTTGAGCGCCAGGTGCGTGTTCACGCGCGCCAGCAAAATGGGCGGGCTGATGGGCTTGGTGATGTAATCCACCGCGCCCAGGGCCAGGCCCATGCGCTCGTCATCCGGGTCGGAGCGGGCGGTAAGGAAGATCACCGGGATGTCGCGCGTAGCGGGCGAGGCCTTCAAGCGCCGGCAGACCTCGTAGCCGTCCACCTCGGGCATCATGATGTCCAGCAGGATGAGGTCGGGCCTGGTGTCCGACTGGGCGATCTTGAGTGCCTTTTCCCCATGGTTGGCCACCTTCACCAGGTAGTGCTCGCGCAGCAGGCTGCCCATCAGCGTGAGATTGTCGGGCGTATCGTCCACCACCAGTACTGTGGCGATCGGCTTGTCCACAAGGGTCGGCTGGTGCGAAGCGAAGGGCGCGTTGTCCATGGGCTTTCCTGCGAATTGGGACCGTTCAGGGGGCTATGGCGGAATCAGGGGGTGGCGGCTCGGGCACCACAGAGGCGATGGTATCCAGCGCCTGTTCGAAATCAAAGTTCCGAATGTGCACATCCACCGCCTTAAACACCGGGTCCAGGAATCCCTCCAACACCATTGCATTGTGTTGCAAAAACTCGGCGGCTGCCGGGTCGTCCTGTAACAGCAGCGTGCGCAGCTGGTGCAGCAGTTCGGCCGGGGGCCTGGTCGGCACCAGGCCGGCTGCATCGGCCAGTGCCGGCGCGCCTGCGGCCCACCGCTTGAGCGCATCGATCAGGGGCAGGAGCACCCCACCCAGCGCCGCGAGCAGGGGTGCGGTGGCCTCTGGTGGCGGCGGGCCCTTGCGCAGCAGGTCTTCGAGCTGGTAGGCGCGGTCTGCCACGGGCTGCGCACCTATGTTGGCGGCCACCGAGCGCAGCGTGTGCGCCAGGCGCTCGGCAAGACCCAGGTCCCCGTTGGCGAGCGCAACCTCCATCTCCGGCACGGCGCCAGCCTGCCCCTCGACAAACCGGCGCAGCATGTCGCCATAAAGGGCGGGTTTGCCCAGGGCGCGCTGCAGCCCCAGCGCCGTATCCAGCCCGGCCACCAGGGGCCAGTCCACAGGATGCGGGGGCCTGGGTGGCATGGCGCCAGCGTGGTGCGGCTGCGGGGGCAGGCCCTGGGGCACGCCCAGCCCGGGGCGCGGCTGTATCCAGCGCGCCAGGGCCTTCCAAAGGGCCGCAGGGTCGATGGGCTTGGCCACGTGGTCGTTCATGCCGGCATCAAAGCAGCGCTGGCGGTCGGCGTCCATGGCATTGGCTGTCATGGCCACGATGGGCAGGCGCGCAAAGCGCGGGTCCGCGCGCAGGTGGCGCGTGGCGGTCTCCCCATCCATCACCGGCATCTGCATGTCCATCAGCACCAGGTCGTAGCTGTCCTCGTGCAGCCGGTGGATGGCCACTTGCCCGTTGCCCGCCACGTCCACGTCGAAACCCGCGTCGCGCAGCAGTTCCACGGCCACCATCTGGTTGAGTTCGTTGTCCTCCACCAGCAGCACCCGCGCGCCCCGGATGGCCAGGGGCAGCTCCTCGGACACGGGCGGCGGCACATACTGGCGCTGCAGCGCCGGCAGGGCATGCTCCAGAGGCTGCATCAGCGTCTCCAGCAGCAGGGAGGCATTCACGGGCTTGATCAGCACCGTCTCGATGCCCTGCGCGCGCGCAGCGCGCATCACGTCCTCGCGCCCGTAGGCCGTGACCATCAGCATCTGCGGCACCTGGGGCATGCCCAGACTGCGGATGTGGCCCGCCAGCTCGACACCGTCCATGCCCGGCATGTGCCAGTCGAGCAGCAGCAGGCCGAAGAAGCGGTTCTTCGCCATGGACTCGCGCAGGATATCGAGCGCCTGCAAGCCGGAGTAGGCCTGCTCCACCTCGAAGCCCATGGCCTGCAGCATGTCCGACAGCACGGTGGCCGCCGTGTGGTTGTCGTCCACCACCAGCACCCGGCGGCCCACCAGGTCCGGCGGCGGCAACAGCACCCGGGCCGGGGCACCACGCTCCAGCGGCAGGCTGACCCAGAAGGTCGAGCCCTGGCCGAACTCGCTGATCACCCCGACTTCGCCGCCCATCAGCTCGGCCAGGCTCTTGCAGATGGCCAGGCCCAGGCCGGTGCCGCCATAGCGGCGCGTGGTCGAGGTATCGGCCTGCTGGAAACTGGCGAACAGCCGCCCCATCTGCTCGGGCGTGAGGCCGATGCCCGTGTCGCGCACCTCGAAGCGCAGGCTCACCCGCGTTTCGCTCTCTTCGAGCAGCCGCACGGCAATGCTGATCTCACCCTGGTCGGTGAACTTGATGGCGTTGTTGGCAAAGTTGATGAGGATCTGTCCCAGGCGCAGCGAATCGCCCAGCAGGTTGGGCGGCACGTTGGCGGCGACATCGCAGACCAGCTCCAGCCCCTTGGCGCCGGCCTTGTAGCCCACCACGTCGGTCACGCTCTCAAGCATGCGGTCCAGCACGAAGGGCTGCTTTTCGACCGTGAGCTTGCCCGCCTCGATCTTGGAGAAATCCAGGATGTCGTTGATCACGCCCAAAAGGTGCTGCCCGGCCTGCTGGATCTTGCTCACGTAGTCGTGCTGGCGCGCGTTCAGCCCCGACTTGAGCGCCAGGTGCGACATGCCGATGATGGCGTTCATCGGCGTGCGGATCTCGTGGCTCATGTTGGCCAGGAAATTGGACTTGAGCGCGGTGGACTCCTCGGCCAGCTCCTTGGCGCGGCGCAGGTCCTCTTCGGCGCGCTGGCGGTCGGTGATGTCCACGAAAGTGCCGATGGCGCCGCCCGGCGAGCCGTCGGCCCGCGCGAAGGCATGCAGCCAGAACAGGGTGTGGTGCACCTGCCCGTCGGCGTACGACAGGTCCACCTCCTTGTGCACCGAATGCAGGCCATTCATCGCCTGCAGGTTGTCGCCCTGGAAGCGCATGCGCTGCTCGGGCGGCAGGAAGTCGAGGTCGAGCACGGTCTTGCCCACCAACTGGTCTCGGCGCACGCCGAAGGCCTGTTCATATGCGCGGTTGAAGCCGATGTAGCGCCCGTCGGCCCCCTTGTAGAACAGGGGCACAGGAATCGCGTCGATCAGCGCCTGCTGGAAGCCCAGTTGCTCCTCCACCTGCTCCTCCAGCTGCTTCTGGTCGTGGATGTCCACGCTCACGCCCACCACGCGCACCGCACGGCCCGCGCCGTCGCGCAGGATGCGCGCAGCCATCAGGAACCAGCGCACCTCGCCGTCCGGGCGCACGATGCGCCAGGAATTGCGCAGGTCGGTATCGACCCCATCCAGGCTGGCCCTGAAATTCGCACTCGCTTCCTCGCGGTCATCCGGGTGCAGGCGGTCAAGCCAGTAGCCAAGGCCCGCAGGCTGCGTGCCCGCAGGCAGGCCCAGCATGGACACGAGCTTGTCGGACCAGACCACCGTATCGGCCACCAGATCGATGTCGAACACGCCCACCTTGCCGGCTTCCTGGGCGATCTCCAGCCGCTCATTGGCCTGCTGGATGGCAATCTCGCCCTTGCGGGCCTCGGTCACGTCCTCGATGACCCAGATGGAGGCAGAGCGGTAGCCCTCCATGTTGATGCTGCGCCCGGCCAGCCGGGCCTCGAAGCTGCTGCCATCCAGCCGGCGCAGCGTGGCACGCTCGCGCAAGGCCTGGCCCGAGGCGAGCCGTTGCGCGATGAGGGCCGCAAAGCTGTCCGATTGCACCTTGTCGCCGAACAGCGCCGTCACCTCGCCGCCCAGCAACTGCGAGGCCGTGCCCCGCATGAGCTCCACGAAGGCCGGGTTGAACTGGCGGAACTGCCCTTCGCAGACCAGCAGGATGGGTGGCGCATTGTCGAAGATGGCGGTCTGCTGCTCCAGCAGCTCGTTGAGCAGGCGCTCGCGCCGCTCCAGCTCGGACTGCGCGCGCATGCGCTCCGAGACATCCTCGTGCAGCCCGACGATGGCAATGCGCTTGCCGCGCCCATCGAACACGGGCGACAGCGTGGCCTCGTCGTGGTAGATGCTGGCGTCGCGGCGCCGGTTCACAAAGGTGCCGCGCCAGGACCGCCCCGACAGCAGGGTGGCCCACATGTCCTTGTAAGTCTGCGGCGGCGTCTGGTCGGTGGAAACGATGGACGGCTTCTTGCCGCGCACCTCGTCCAGGGCATAGCCGGTGTTGCGCTCGTACTGCGGATTGACCCAGTCGATGCGGCCCTCGCCATCGGTGATGACCACGGCCACGGGGCTGCTCTCCAGCGCCGCGCCGAGCACCCGGAAACGCTCCAGCGCGGCCGCCATGCGTGCGCGGCTGCGCAGCAGGTCCAGCAGCAGCAGCCCCAGCAAGGCCAGCAACACAAAGGCTGCTGCCCCCACCTGCCAGCGCAGCAGGGCGGGGACCAGGGCGCTCACATCGTCGAGCACCACCAGTTGCCACTGGCCTCCAGGGTCGTTCCATTCGATGCCCCGGCTCGCCACCGCATAGGTCACGCCATTGAGCAGCACCTCGCCGGCATCGGGCGCAAACGGCAGCGCGGAGGCCACGCCGTTCTCGAAGT
Source organism: Acidovorax sp. LjRoot66 (assembly GCF_964253305.1). Lineage (NCBI taxonomy): Bacteria > Pseudomonadati > Pseudomonadota > Betaproteobacteria > Burkholderiales > Comamonadaceae > Acidovorax > Acidovorax sp. LjRoot66. Next base: position 2,067,718 of record NZ_CAXUQU020000001.1, on the reverse strand, counting down.
GGCGCCCGAACTGGCGCGACGCACGGATCGCATCGATGCGGGCCTGCGTGAGCGGCGGCGCCACGGCAAACTGCCATTCGGGCCGGGTGGACGAGAACGCCACGCCCTGCGGGGACATGAGCAGCGCGGGGATGCCGGTGCTTGCCACCAGCGCATCGACCACCTCAAAGCCCACCTTGAACATCACCACGCCGATGATGGAGCTGGAGGGAGAGTCCGTCTCGTACAGGGGCGCCGCGTAGTACAGGCCGCGCTCCTGGCTGTTCACGCCAATGGCTGCATAGACGCTGATGGCCCCCTTCATGGCCTGCCGAAAATAGGGGCGAAACGCCAGGTTGGAGCCGGTCGCCTTCTCGCCTGCCGTCTCGTGCGCAACCACGGTGCCATCGGCCGACATCACATACACACCGCTGATCAGAAAGCGCCCGCGCGCCACCGCCAGCCGCGCCAGCGATCCCGGGTCATCCGGCGGTGTGTAGCCGCGCGCCATGTCCTTGAGCTGGGGCTCGCTCAGGCCCATGAGCGAGACGGCGCCGATCAGGCCGCCCCCGGTGGTCTGCGTGATCAGCGCATCGGCCGCCTGCTGCACGATGCGCGTGCGCTCCACCGCCCGCTCCTGGCCGCGCCAGTACACCACTGCCTGCACGACCAGCCAGGCCCCCAGCAGCGACAGCACCACCACCAGTGCCATGCCCCGCGTCCAGGCGGGATCGCGTTCGAGCACGCGATCCAGAAATCTGCCCTCTTTGTCGTTCCTCTTCACCTGTGCCATGCACAGCCCCCGGTGGGCGCAAGGCCCGTCCACGGATCACCTGCGTCAGCGCGTCGGGTCCAGCATTGCATCGATTTCCTCCACCGGCACAGGCCTGCCAAACAGATAGCCCTGGAACCCCTCGCAGCCATGCAGCCTGAGGAACCCCAGTTGCCCCGTCGTCTCCACCCCCTCGGCCACCACCTGCAAGTCCAGGCTCTTGGCCAGCGCCAAAATGGTGCGCACGATGGCCGCGTCGTTGGGGTCGCTCAGCACATCGCGCACAAAGCTCTGGTCGATCTTGATCTGGTCCAGCGGCAGCCGCTTGAGGTAGCTCAATGAGGAGTAGCCGGTGCCGAAGTCGTCCAGCGCGAACCCGACCCCTTCGCTCTTGAGCTGTTCCATGCGCACGATGGTGTCTTCGATGTCCCCCAGCAGCAGGCTTTCGGTGAGTTCGAGCTTGAGCAGTTGGGGTTTGGCCTGGCAGTCCTTCAAGGTACCGAGGACTTCGGCGACGAAGCCCGGTTGCCGGAACTGGCGGGCGCTGACGTTCACGGAGATGCTCAGGTGGGCGGTGGTGGGCGATTGGCTCCAGCGGTGCAGTTGCCTGCAGGCGGTCTCCAGCACGTATTGGCCCAGGGGGAGGATGAGGCCGGTCTGCTCTGCCAGGGGGATGAAGTCGCCGGGGCTGATCATGCCGCGCTGGGGGTGGCGCCAGCGCACCAGGGCTTCGGCTCCGACCAGGCGGGCCTGGTGGTCGACGACGGGCTGGTAGTGCACGAGGAGTTCGTTTCGGGCCAGGCCCTGGCGCAGGTCGGCTTCCAGGTTGGAGCGGGCGTTGACGGCGGCCTGCATGTCGGGGTCGAAGAAGCGCTGGGTGTTGCGCCCTGCGGCCTTGGCCTGGTACATGGCCAGGTCGGCGCGCTTCAAGAGTTCGTCGACCGACAGGCGTTCGTCGCCGAACAGGGTGATGCCGATGCTGGGGGTGCTGTAGTGCTGCTGGCCGCCGAGGGCAAAGGGCAGGTTCAGGCTGGCCAGGAGTTTTTCAGCGACGGTTTCGGCCTGGGCGGCGGCTTCGGCCAGTTCGGGGTTCAGGTTGTCCAGCATGACGACGAATTCGTCGCCGCCAAAGCGCGCAACGGTGTCGGCTTCGCGCACGCTGCCCACCAGGCGGGTGGCGACCTGGGACAGGAGTTGGTCGCCCATGTCGTGGCCCAGGGTGTCGTTCAGGTCCTTGAAGTTGTCCAGGTCGATGAACAAGAGGGCGCCCAGGTTCTTGCTGCGCTGGCAGGCGGCCAGGGAGCGTTGCAGGCGGTCGAGCAGCAGGCGCCGGTTGGGCAGGCCGGTGAGGGCGTCGTAGAACGCCAGGCGTTCGATCTCCTGCTCTGCGCGCTTGCGGTCGGTGATGTCCATGGTGAAGCCATGGGAGATCACCGAACCATCGGCCTCGCGGTGCGGGATGGCGTTCGTCATGTGCCAGCGGATGCTGCCGTCGGGCATGCGGACCCGGTACTCGCACTGCCAGGGCACGAGCTTGCGCACCGACTGCAGGGCCGAGCGCTGCAGGGCCTGCAGGTCCTCGGCCAGCACCCAGTTGGAGAGCACGCCATGGTCGGCTGTCACCTCGTGTGGCTCCACCCCCATGAAGTCGCGCACCGCATCGCTGATGTACTGCACGCTGGTGACGCCATCCAGGTGCAGGCGGTACTGGTAGATGAAGCCCGGGATGCGGCTGGCAATGCGCTGGATGAACAGCAGTTGCTCGCGCAGTTGCTCGGCGGCACGGCGCTCGTCGGTCACGTCCTGCACCACGCCCATGTCCACCCGCATGCCGTCCTTGGCAATGAGCCGGCGCACGCGCGAGCGCATCCAGCGGACCTCGCCATCGGGGCGCTTCCAGCGGTACTCGACATCGGCACCGGTGCCGCGCTCGCGCGCGGTCTCGAACACATGGCGGTCTTCGGCCAGGATGCCGCTGACGGCACGCTCGGGGCTCACCCATTCCTGCCGCTCCACGCCCGCAATGTCGCACAGGCCGGGGGACCACAGCAGCACCGTCTCGCCCGGGTCCTCGATGCGCCGCCAGTGCCCGGTCTGGGCCAGGCTTTCCATGGTGTTGAAGACGTCGGTCTGCTCGCGCAGCTCACGCCGCACATCCTGCAGCGCGTGCTCGGAAGCCGCCAGCGCAGCGCGCAGGCTCTCGGCCTCGCTCGCATCGCGCACCGTGACGACGATGGAGCCGTTGTCGAGCCGGCGCGCCGACACGTCCCAGGCCACCAGCAGCCGCCCCGGCTCGCGCGCCACCTGGCGGCATTCCAGCAGCATGCCGGTGCGCGCCACGGTCTGCAGTTGGTCCACCAGGTTGGTGCTGGCCAGCAGGTCGAAGACATCGACCGCATCGGCGCCGCTGGCGCGCACGCCCCCCATGCCCGGCATGCGCCGTGCGGCGGCATTGGCCGCGCGCAGCAGCAGCCTTCCATCCTGCGGACGGAATTCCATCAGCGCCACGGGCACGGCATCGAGCAGGGCTTGCAGGCGCGCCTGCGCCGAAGACTCCACGAAGTCTTCACTGGCACCCGCAAACAGATCGGTCAGGAGTTCGGCAGAAATCACAGTCGCTCTGAAACCTCTCGCAAACGGTGGGCCGCACATGGTCATGGCGGCGGCAGCCACCAATGTACACCGCAAAGTATGTCAAAACGTAACAACCACAGGTCGCATATTTTGTCAGGGTAATACCCGGTGGCGCCCGGACACATGTTCCCACGTTCTGTCGCCGGGGCACGCTTATTTCTGTGCAGGTCGCGCGCGCAATCACCGGCACCGGGCAGCGGCGGCACCGCCACCGGCGCTCTGCCACCCCCTTTCGCGCCGTGCCTGCGCCACTTCGTCGCACGCCAGTGGCAGTAGGGCTAGGCCATTCCTACAGTGCGGGCAGTGGAGGCACGGTGTCTCCATCCACCCTGGAGAACTGCACATGACGATGGCTTCACCCCCTTTGACCGCCCTCAACCTTCTACCCGCTGCGCGCGCCCTGGCACTGGCCGGCGCATGCCTGGCGCTGGGCAACGCATACGCGCTGGACCTGACCGTGGAGGTGAACAACACCAAGGCGGACAAGGGGCCGGTGCTGGCTGCGGTCTACGGCTCCGCCGACGGCTGGCTGAAGTTCAGCAAGGCGGTGCAGAGCGGCATGGCCCCGGCGTCGGGCGCCAAGACCGTGCTGGTGCTGCGCGACCTGCCCGCCGGCAGCTATGCGCTGTCGCTGTACCAGGACGAGAACGGCAACGGCAAGCTCGATACCAACCTGGTCGGCATGCCCCAGGAGCGCACCGGCTTCAGCCGAGACGCCCAGGGCAACATGGGCCCGCCTCGCTTCCAGGACGCAGCCATCGAGCTGCAGCAGGACACCACCATCACCATCCAGCTGCGGTGAACGGCACACCAGGAGCACGCACCATGGACCGACGCCTCTTTTGCCAGTCACTGGCCCTGGGAACCGCTGGCAGCGCGCTGGGCGCCCTGCCCTTTTCTGCCGCACACGCTGCTGGCGGGCCCGAGTCCGGCGCCACGCTGAGCGCCTTCAACGAGCGGCGCAGCGGCGCGCCCTGGACCCTGGGCTTCGAGGGCCTGCAGGCCGACCTCGCGCCCCAGCCCATGCAGCTGCGCGGCAAGCTGCCCAAGGACCTGCGCGGCACCCTGCTGCGCAACGGCCCTGCGCAACACAGCCTGGGCGATGTGCGCTACCAGCACTGGTTCGACGGCGACGGGATGATCCAGCAATACCGCTTCAGCGACCAGGGCGTGCGGCACCAGGCGCGCTTTTTGCGCACGCAGAAGTTTCTGGCGGAGAATGCGGCCGGCCGGCGCCTGTACCACAGCTTCGGCACCCAGGTGGCCGGGGGCAGCCCCATGGTGTCGGCCGATGCGGGCAACGTGGCCAACACCAGCGTGGTGCACCACGCGGGCGAAACCCTCGCCCTGTGGGAGGGCGGCTCGGCCACGCGGTTCGATGCCGACACCCTGGAAACCGGGGCCCTCAAGACCTGGACGCCGGAACACGCGGGCATGCCCTTCTCGGCGCACCCCAAGATCGGTGCCGACGGCACGCTGTGGAATTTTGGCGTGAGCAGTGCCCATGGCCTGCTCTCGATCTACCAGGTATCGGCCCAGGGGCAGGTGCGCACCGCCACGCTCCAGGTGCCGGACATGGCCATGGTGCACGACTTCGCGGTGACCGAGCAGCACCTGGTGTTCCTGCTGCCCCCGCTCGTCTTCGACCTGGACAGGGCCCACGCCGGCAGCACCTTCCTGGACAGCCATGTCTGGAAGCCACAGCTGGGCATGCGGGCGCTGGTGCTGCACAAGGACCGGCTCGACCAGCCGCAATGGATGGAGTTGCCCACCGGCTTCCTGTTCCACACCGGCAACGCCTGGGAGGACGGCAAGGGAGTCATCCACCTGGACTACATCCGTTCGGACGACGACTCGGCCATCAACCGGGGGTTTCGTGGGCTGATGCGCGGCGACTTCCAGGGCGAACCATCGCTTGCCGTGGCCCTGGTCGAACTCGACACGCGCACCGGCCGCGCGCGCCAGACGCTGCAGGCGCACCACGCCGAATTCCCGCGCATCGACCCGCGCTTCGTCGGCCGCCGGCACAGAGAGCTTTTCATGGCCGAGCGGGTCGCCGTGTCGAATCGCCCAGGCTTCGACTGCGTCGCGCGGCTGAATGTAGACACCGGCAAGGTGGACCGCTACCGCTACGGCACCGACGTGATGGTCGAGGAGCATGTGTTCATCCCCGCGAGCACGGCCGGCGCCAGGGAGGGCGATGGCTGGCTGGTGGGCACGGCGCTGGACCTGCTCCGCCGTCGCACGCTGCTCTCGGTGTTCGACGCCCGCCGGCTGGCGCAGGGCCCGCTGGCCCAGGGCAGCATGGACCGGGCGGTGCCCCTGGGGTTTCACGGCACCTTCATCCCGGCCTGATGGAGGGCCTGCCCGGCACCGCCATCTTGGCGGGCCGGTCTGCGCGATAGACTCGGAGCCCCCCGGAGAACCCGGGGCGCACCCCGTCTTGGATTCAGATGACAAACACCGATCTCTCCGCGCACACCCCGATGATGCAGCAGTACTTCTCGTTGAAGGCTGCGCACCCGGACACGCTCGTCTTCTACCGCATGGGCGACTTCTACGAGCTGTTCTATGCCGACGCGGAAAAGGCCGCCCGCCTGCTGGACATCACGCTGACCCAGCGCGGCCAGTCCGGGGGCCAGCCCGTCATCATGGCCGGCGTGCCCTTCCATGCGCTGGAGAACTACCTGGGCCGGCTGATCAAGATGGGCGAGTCGGTCGCTATCTGCGAGCAGGTGGGCGACGTGGCCACGTCCAAGGGACCGGTGGAGCGCAAGGTGGTGCGCGTGGTCACCCCCGGCACGCTGACCGATACCGAGCTGCTCTCGGACAAGGCCGAGTCCATGCTGCTGGCACTGCACCAGGGCCCGCGCGGGCGCGCCGGCCTGGCCTGGCTGAGCGTGACCCAGGGCCGGGTGTACCTGGCCGAATGCGCGCAGGACGAGGTGGGCGCCTGGCTGGCGCGCGTGGCGCCCAGCGAGGTGATCTACAGCGCCGGCGTGACCGAGCGCTTCGAGCAGCAGCTGCAGGTGCTGCGCCAGGGCGGCGCCTTCACCTGCCCCATGGGCCCCCGGCCCGACTGGCAGTTCGACGCCACACTGGGCGAGCGCAAGCTGCTCGAGCACCTGGGCGCGGCTAGCCTGCAGGCCTGGGGCGCGCAGGAACTGACCCAGGCGCATGCGGCGGCCGCCGGCCTGCTGGCCTATGCCGAGCACACCCAGGGCCGCACCCTGACCCACGTGCACAGCGTGCAGGTGCAGCGCGGCGACGACCTGATCGACCTGCCGGCCAGCACGCGGCGCAACCTGGAGATCACGCGCACGCTGCGCGGTGAGGATGCGCCCACCCTGTTCTCTCTGCTCGACACCTGCATGACCGGCATGGGCAGCCGCCTGCTCAAGACCTGGCTGCTGGAGCCTCCACGCGACCGCACGGCCGCGCGACAGCGCCTGGCCGCCACCACCGCCCTGCGTGGCGCGGGCGGAGCCGGTGGCGGCGCCGGCCCCTGGGCCACGCTGCGCGGCGAACTCAAGGGCGTGAGCGACGTGGAGCGCATCACCGCGCGCATCGCCCTGCGCCAGGTGCGCCCGCGCGAGCTGGTGGGGCTGTGCAAGACCCTGCACAAGGCGGCCCTGCTGGCGCGTGCCGGCCAGGCGGCCGAGCCCTATCTGGCGGAGATCTTCGAGCAGTTGCACCCGCCGCTGGACTGCCCCGAGCTGCTGCAGCGCGCCATCACCGAAGAGCCCGCAGCCCTGGTGCGCGACGGCGGCGTGATGGCCACGGGCTTCGACAGCGAGCTCGACGAGCTGCGCGCCATACAGACCAACTGCGACGACTTTTTGCTCGACCTGGAGACGCGCGAGAAGGCCCGCACCGGCATCGCCAACCTGCGCGTGCAGTTCAACAAGGTGCACGGCTTCTACATCGAGGTGACCAGCAGCAACCTGGACAAGGTGCCCGACGACTACCGCCGCCGCCAGACGCTGAAGAACGCCGAGCGTTTCATCACGCCCGAACTCAAGACCTTCGAAGACAAGGCGCTGTCGGCCAACGAACGCGCCCTGGCGCGCGAGAAATGGCTGTACGAGCAGGTGCTGGACCAGCTGCAGCCGCATGTGCCCGCCCTCACCCGCCTGGCCCAGGCGTTGGCCGCGCTCGACGTGCTGTGCGCGCTGGCCGAGCGCTCGCTCACCTTGAACTGGTGCGCCCCGCAGTTTGTGGCCGAGCCCTGCATCGAGATCGAGGACGGCCGCCACCCGGTGGTGGAGGCGCGGCTGGCCGAGGTCTCGGCCGGCAGCTTCATCGCCAACCACACGCGGCTGAACGCCAACACGCGCATGCAGGTCATCACCGGCCCCAACATGGGTGGCAAGTCGACCTACATGCGCCAGGTGGCGCTCATCGTGCTGCTGGCCAGCATGGGCAGCCACGTGCCGGCCAGCGCCTGCCGGCTGGGGCCCATCGATGCCATCCACACCCGCATCGGCGCGGCGGACGACCTGGCCAACGCGCAGTCGACCTTCATGCTGGAGATGACCGAGGCCGCGCAGATCCTGCATGCCGCCACGCCGCACAGCCTGGTGCTGATGGACGAGATCGGCCGCGGCACCAGCACCTTCGACGGCCTGGCCCTGGCCAGCGGCATCGCCACACACCTGCATGACAAGACGCGCGCCTTCACGCTGTTCGCCACGCACTATTTCGAGCTGACCGAGCTGCCCGCCAAGGCGCGGCATGCGGTGAACATGCACGTGAGCGCGGCCGAGGCGGGGGCGGACATCGTCTTTTTGCACGAGATCCAGCCCGGCCCGGCGAGCCGCAGCTACGGGATCCAGGTGGCCAAGCTCGCGGGCGTGCCCGGTGCGGTGCTGAACCACGCGCGCCATGCGCTGGCCGCACTGGAAGAACGCGCGGGCGAGGATGAACTGCAGGTGGACCTGTTCGCCGTGCCGGCCATGCCCGAGAGCGCGGGCGCGAGCCCCGTGGAGGCGCTGCTGGCCAGCATCCACCCCGACGCGCTGAGCCCGCGCGAGGCGCTCGACGCGCTCTACCAGCTCAAGAAGCTGGTGGGGTGACGGAGTCTCACTCCAGCTTCAATCCAATGTCCTTGATCAGTTGGCCCCAGCGCGCACGCTCGGCCTTGGCGTAGGCGTTCATCTCCTCGGGGGTGCCGGGCACGGCCTCCACGCCCAGGGTCTGGAAGCGGGCCTTCACCGGGGTGGAGTTCAGGGCCTGCTGCAGGGCGGCGTTCAGGCGCTGCACCTCGGCTGCGGGCATGGAGGCGTTGACCGACAGGCCCTGCCAGGCAAAGGCCTCGAAGTCCTTGAGGCCCTGCTCCATCAGCGTGGGCACCTCCGGCAGGGTGGCCATGCGTCTGGCGCTGGCCACCGCGATGGCGCGCAGGTTGCCGCCCGTGATGTTGGGCATGCCGCCCGCAGACTCGACGAACATGCAGGGCACCTGGCCGCCCATGATGTCCTGGATGGCGGGCGTGACACCCCGGTAGGGCACATGCGTCATCTTGAGGCCCGTGCGCTGGCGCAGCAGCTCCATGGCCAGGTGGTGCGGCGTGCCGGCGCCCGGCGATGCGAAGTTGACGCCTTCGGGTTGCGCCTTGGCCCAGGCGACGAACTCCTGGAAGTTGCGCACCGGCAGCTTGGGCGAGACCACCAGGATCAGCGGAAAACGCACCAGCATGCCCACCGAGGCCAGGTCCTTGTCCACGTTGTACGAGAGCTTGCTGTACAGCCAGGGGTTGGTGGCCAGTACCGCGTAATCGCCCGTGAGCAACAGGTTGCCGGGGGTGGACGAGCGCGCCACGTAGTCTGCCGCGATGTTGTGCGCGGCGCCGGGCTTGTTGACCACCACGATGGTCTGGCCGAGCGTCTTGCCCATCTGGTCGGCCACGGTGCGGGCGACGATATCGGTGCCGCCCCCGGGGGACATGCCCACCACCCATTCGAGAGGGCGGCGCTCCTGGGCGCCGGCGCCCGGGGACATGCTGGACATGGCCAGGGCGGCAGCGGTGCACAGTGCGGTGCGACGGGTCGGGTGGGTGCTTGGCATGGATTGTCTCCTCACAAGGTGATGGTTTGAAAAAGCGCAGGGACCGTGAAATTCATTTTTTAATTAACTAGCTAAATCACTAACTGAAGACCGCAGCACGGGCGCAAGGCGTGCCGCGCTCAGTACGGGCTGGCCGCGGCGGGCTGCGCCTGCGGCGCCGGGCGGTTGCCGAAATGGCCGGCCAGCTCGGTGGCGGCGCGCACCAGCAGCGTGGTGTCCACCCCCACGGCAACGAACAGCGCCCCGGCATCGAGGTAGGTCTGGGCCTGCGCCCGGTCCGCCATGAGGATGCCTGCGGCCTTGCCGGCGCGGCGCACGGTGGCAATGCCGTCCAGGATGGCGCGCTGCACCTCGGGGTGCCCAGGCTGACCGCGATGGCCCATGGATGCCGACAGGTCGGCCGGGCCAAAGAACACGCCGTCCACCCCATCGGTTGCGGCGATGGCCTGCAGGTTCTGCAAGGCCAGCGGTGTCTCGGCCTGCACCAGCAGGCACATCTGGCCGTTGGCACGGTTCAGGTAGTCTTCCACCTGGTTCCAGCGCGAGGCACGGGCCAGCGCCGCGCCCATGCCGCGGATGCCCTCGGGCGCATAGCGCATGGCGCGCACCATCAGCGCGGCCTGCTCGGGCGTATCGACCATGGGGATGAGCAGGGTCTGCGCGCCCACGTCCAGGTACTGCTTGACCAGGGCCACCTCGCCCTGCACCGGGCGCACCACGGGCTGCACGGGGTACGGGGCCACGGCGCGCAGTTGGTCGAGCACGCTGCGCACGTCGTTGGGTGCGTGCTCGCCATCGAGCAGCAGCCAGTCGAAGCCGCAGCCGGCCAGGGCCTCGGCGGCATTGGCGTCGGCCAGTCCGACCCACAGGCCGATCTGCGGCCGGCCCGCGCGCAGCGCGTTGCGAAAATGGTTCTCGGGGATCTGCTGCATGGTGTGCCCCTCACACGAATCGGAACGATACCGAACCCAAAGGCCCGTAGTCCCCATGGAAGTTGTCGCCCTGCACCGCGGCCACGGGCCGCGTGAAGGAGCCGGCCAGCACCACGTCGCCCGCGTTGAGCTGCTCGCCGTGCGGCGCGATCTTGTTGGCCAGCCAGGCCACGCCGGTGGCCGGGTGGTTGAGCACGGCGGCTGCCAGGCCCGTCTCTTCGATCACGCCGTTCTTGTGCAGCAGGGCGCCGACCCAGCGCAGGTCCACGTCCAGGGGTTTCACGGGCCGGCCGCCGAGCACGATGCCGGCGTTGGCCGCAAAGTCGGAGATGGTGTCAAACACCTTGCGCATGGCCCGGGTGTCGCGGTCGAACTGCTCGATGCGCGCGTCGATGATCTCGATGGCAGGCACCACGTAATCGGTGGCCGAGAGCACGTCGAACAGCGTGACGCCCGGCCCCTTCAGGGGCTTGCCCAGGATGAAGGCCAGCTCCACCTCCACGCGCGGGGCGATGAAACGCTCGAACGGGATGTCGCCGCCCGCGTCGAAGAACATGTCGTCCATCAGCGGCGCGTAGTCGGGCTCGGTGATCTGGCTGGCCTGCTGCATGGCGCGTGAGGTCAGGCCGATCTTGCGGCCCTTGATGGTGCGACCGTCGGCCTGCTCCAGCTTCACCCACTCGCGCTGGATGGCATAGCCGTCCTCGACGGTCATGCCGGGATGCTGGGTGGAAAAGTGGCGCAGCTGCGTGCGCTGCTTGCGCGCCTGGTAGAGCTGCTGCGCCAGGGAGGTGATGGTGTCGTTGGTTAGCATGGAGGGTCAGCCCTGTGCAGGCTTGTTGAACAGGGGATGCAGGGAGCTGTGCTTGGCGTCGAAGACTTCGGGGCCCTCGTCGATTTGCAGGGTGACACCGATGGGGCGCAAGGGCAGCAGCGGCGCGAAGTGCGCCTGGGCCACGGCCGACAGGGCCTGGCCCACGGCCTGGTGCGCGGCCGCGCTGCGGCCCCGGCCCATGCGCAGGTTGAGGTAGGCGAAGCCGTAGTCCGGTGCCACGCCGCCCGCGGGCTGCGCCTCGCCGTCATCGGCCACGGCATGGTGCGCGGCCGGGTAGGCCAGCACGCGGATGCCGCCCGTGGGGAATACCGGCCTGCCCACTTCGTCCACCTGCTGGCGCATGGCGCTTGCCAGGGCGCGGCACAGCGCGGTCATGTCGCTGCCGCCCTGTGACACGGGCCGGTCCAGGTCCGGGGTGTAGAGAATCACCAGGTGGGGCATGGCGCGCTCCTCACAGCCGGCTGGCCGATGGCTGCTGGCCAGATGCCACCGAGGCCTGGGGCCCTGGCACCGCCGCACCCGTCTGCGGCGTGACCGGGAACACGGCGTTGATCTGCCCCGTGCCCGAAGCGCCGAAGTACGGCGTGAGCACCTCGGCGCGGCCCGCGTAGTCCGACCAGCCGAGGGCACCGATCAGCATGGCCGTGTCGTGCATGAAGCCCTCGCCATGGCCCTTGGCCGCGTATTCGGGCAGCATGGCGCAGAAGGTGACCCAGTCGCCCGCCTCCCACATCTGGACCACGCGGTGGTCCAGCGTCTCCAGAAACGGGCTCCAGATCTTCGTGGCGAACTCGGGCGCCGTGCCGTTCTGCGCGAAGCGGTGGCTCAGGCTGCCGCTGGCCAGGATGGCCACGGTGCCCTCGTACTGCTCCTCGATGGCCTGGCGCATGGCCCAGCCCAGGCGCGCGCTGTCGTTGAGGTAATGCACCTGGCACAGGGCCGAGACCGAGACCACCTTGAAGTGCTGGTCCGCATTCATGTAGCGCATGGGCACCAGGGTGCCGTACTCGGGCGCCAGCGTGGTCGCGGGGTGGGCCAGCGTCTCCACGCCCTGCGCGCAGCAGGCCTTTGCCAGCAGTTGGCCGAGCTCGGGGTTGCCCGGGAATGCGTAGGGGAGGTTGCTGATGAAGTGCGGCAGCTCGTTGCTGGTGTACACGCCCTCGAAGCGCGGTGCGCAGTTGATGTGGTAATTGGCGTTCACCAGCCAGTGCGTGTCGAACACGACGATGGTGTCCACTCCCAGTTCGCGGCAGCGCCGGCCGATCTCCACATGGCCGTCGATGGCCGCTTGGCGAAAACCCTTGCGCGGGCCATCGAGCTCGCTCAGGTACATGGACGGCACGTGTGTGATCTTGGCCGCCAGTGCGAGTTTGCCCATGCTCAGACTCCCCAGTGTGGAATGTGGTGGCTGCCCAGCGAGACAGCGACGTTCTTGGGCTCCAGGAACACCTCATAGCTCCAGGTGCCGCCCTCGCGCCCCGTGCCGCTGCCCTTGGTGCCACCAAAGGGCTGGCGCAGGTCACGCACGTTCTGGCTGTTGACGAAGCACATGCCGGCCTCGATGCCTGCGGCCACGCGGTGGGCGCGGCCGATGTTCTCGGTCCACACGTAGCTCGACAGGCCGTACTCTGTGTCGTTGGCCAGGCGGATGGCCTCGGCCTCGTCCGCAAACGGGATCAGGCAGGCCACGGGGCCGAAGATCTCCTCCTGCGCGATCTTCATGCGGTTGTCCACGTCGGCGAACACGGTGGGCTGCACGAAGTTGCCCTTCTTCAAATGGGCCGGCAGGTCCGGCGCCTCCAGCCCGCCGCATAGCAGGGTGGCGCCTTCCTTGGGGCCCAGCTCGATGTAGCTGCGCACCTTGGCCAGGTGGGCCGGGCTGATCATGGGGCCGATGGTGGTCTTCTCGTCGAGCGGATCGCCCACCACGATGCGGCGGGCACGCGCCGCGAACTTCTCGGCGAAGTCGGCGTAGATCGACTTCTGCACCAGGATGCGCGAGCCCGCAGTGCAGCGCTCGCCGTTGTTGGAGAAGATCATGAAGATGGCGGCATCGAGCGCACGGTCCAGGTCCGCATCATCGAAGATGACGAAGGGGCTCTTGCCACCCAGCTCCATGCTGAACTTCTTGAGGCCGGCCGCCTGCACGATGCGGTTGCCCGTGGCGGTGGAGCCGGTGAACGAGATGGCGCGCACATCGGGGTGGACGCACAGCGGCTCGCCGGCCTCCTTGCCAAAGCCATGCACCACGTTGAGCACGCCGGCCGGGATGCCGGCTTCGAGCGCCAGCTCGCCCAGGCGTGCAGCGGTGAGCGGCGACAGCTCGCTCATCTTGAGCACCGCCGTGTTGCCGAAGGCCAGCGCTGGCGCCACCTTCCAGGTCGAGGTCATGAAGGGCACGTTCCACGGCGAGATCAGCGCGCACACGCCCACGGGGTGGAACAGCGTGTAATTCAGGTGTGTGGGCGTGGGGTAGGTGTGGCCGTCCACGCGGGTGCACATCTCTGCAAAGTAGTAGAAGTTGTCGGCGGCGCGCGGGATCAGCGCCTTGCCGGTTTGGGCGATGACCTGGCCGGTGTCGCGGGTCTCGGTGTTCGCGATCTGCGGTACCTCGGCAGCGATCAGGTCGCCGAGCTTGCGGACCAGCTTGGCGCGCTCGGGCGCGGGCAGGCCGGCCCAGGCGGGGAAGGCGTCTTTGGCGGCGGCCACGGCGGCGTTCACCTCGGCCGCGCCGCCGCTGGCCACCTCCGCCAGCACCTCCTGGGTGGCGGGGTTGACGGTCTCGAAGTAATCGCGGCCCGGCACGGCCTTGCCGGCGATCAGGTGTTCTATGCGCATGGGATCAGTCTCCAGAATGTCAGTTGCAGGGCTCAGAGCCCGAAAGCCTCATCGCCCACGATGGTGTTCACCAAACGACCGATGCCGTCGATCTCGGTCACCACCTCGTCGCCCACGTTGACGTTGACCACGCCCTCGGGCGTGCCCGTGAGGATCACGTCGCCCGCGCGCAGGGTCATGAAGCTGCTGAGGTAAGCGATCAGTTCGGGGATGTCGTTGACCATGTTGCCGGTGTGCCCCTGCTGGGTCACTTTGCCGTTGACCAGGGTGCGCAGAGTCAGGGCATGCGGATCGGGCACGTCCGCCGCGTCCACGAACCAGGGGCCGAGCACCGTGCAGGTGTCGCGGTTCTTCACGCGCAGGTTGGGGCGGTACCAGTTCTCAAGGTAGTCGCGGATGGCGTAGTCGTTGCACACGGTGTAGCCGGCCACATGCTGCAAGGCGTCGGCCCGCTGTACGTTGCGCGCCGTCTTGCCGATCACCACGGCCAGCTCGCACTCGTAGTGCATGAAGGCCACGCCCGCAGGGCGGCGGGCCTGGCCCTTGTGGCCGATCAGCGCGCCAGGGCCCTTGAGGAACACCAGGGGCTCGTCCTTGGCGGTGACGGTCAGTTCGCCCGACAGCTCCTTGAGGTGGTCGGCATAGTTCAGGCCCAGCGCGATGATGGTGCCCACCTCGAAGGGTGGCAGCCAGATCACGGCGTCCTCGGCCAGCATGCGGCCATCGGCCAAGCGGATCTGGTGCGCGCCGTGCGGCGTGGCCTCATGGATCGCGCCGGCATAGGCAACTTTCGCCCGCCTCATGGCGCGGCTCCTTCGGCAACGAAATGGTTGTCGAGCTGGCCCAGGCCGTCGATCTGGATACGGGTTCGCTGCCCGGCCCGCACGCGCGGCGCCCCGGCCGATGGGCCCAGCAGCAGCACGTCGCCGGGCGAGAGGGTCATGAAGGCGCTGACCTCGGCCAGCAGCCGCGCCACAGGGCGAATGCGCTCGCCCGTGGTGGCCTGGTGCACCAGTGCACCGTCGACGTGGACCCGCACCGCGAGCGCATCGGGGTCGTCGATCTCGCTGCGCGGCACCACGCGGGGGCCGATGGGGCAGAACCCGTCACGCGCCTTGAAGCGGACCGAGGGGCGGTAGAACGAATCGTGCGGCACACTGATGTCGCCCACGATGGTGTAGCCGGCCACATGCTGCATCGCCTGCCCCTCGGGCACGCCGCAGGCGGTGCGGCCGATCACGATGCCCAGGCAGGCACCGACCTCCAGCTCCGACGCATCCGCCGGGACCTCGATGGCATTGCCATGCCCGGCCAGCGTGTTGCGCGGCTTGATGTACAGGACCGGTGCGAGCGGTGCTGCATTGTAGGGCGGCTTGCTGGCGGCTGCCGCCATTGCAGCCAGGGCGGGTGCGTGGTTGAGCAGCACGCCATAGACCGCGCCGGACAGGCGAAAGGGCGCGACGTCGAACTCCATCCGGCACGGAGCGGCGTAAGGGGTCTGGTACATTGCTAACATGTGAGTAGTTTATTTACTAACATGCTAGTAAGTCAATCGCCCACCTGTTCCTTTTTCTCCGGGTTTGTACTGAGGGTTGCTGCAACTGCGGTGGCCCGCCCCACCGCTTTCAAGGATGATTCCGCCCCATGTCCATGGATTCCCCATCTGCGCAACTGGTCCATCGCAACCTGCCGCTCTTGTTCCTGCAGGCGCGCGAGAGCGTCTTTGCGCGCTTTCGGCCCATTCTTCACACGGTCGGACTGACCGAGCAGCAGTGGCGCGTGGTGCGCGCCCTGCTCGACCACGGGCCGCTGGAGCCGCGCCAGATCGGCGACATCTGCCGCCTGTCCAGCCCGAGCCTGGCCGGCATCCTGGCACGCATGGCGGACCTGGGCCTGGTGCTGCGCGAGCGGCTGGAGCATGACCAGCGCCGGGTGATGGTGTCGGTCACCCCGCAGGGCAAGGCATTGGCGGCGCAGCTCGCGCCCACCATCGAGGCGACCTACCGCGCGCTGGAGGAAGAGATGGGCGTGGAATTCATCGCGCAGCTGTACGCCACGCTCGATGCGGTGATCGCGCGGCTCGGCGAAGCGCCTGCGGGCGACGAGGGCTGAAGACCGCGCGCTATCGCTGGCAGTACGGGTGCCGCCCCGCCCCGAGGCGGCACCCGTGGGGGGATCAAAGATCCTGTGCCAGAGGCGCCAGCTGGCCCAGCATGAAGTTGATGAACGGCGGCACGCAGCCGATGTGGCTCGAAGGCACGGCGGTGCAGTCGGTCAGGGTCACGAGGTCGCCCGTGCCCTGGGCGCGCATGGCCTGCAGCGTGGTGACCGAGCTGCCATAGGGCACGGTGATGTCGTCGCGGCCGTGGTACAGGCGCACGGGCACCTGCGGCTTCCAGTCGTGCACGCTGCTCACGCGCGCCACGGCCTGCACGTCGTCGGCCAGGAAGTTGTCGATGAACTGGTTGTCGAAGGTCACATCGGCCTCATCGGGCAGCAGGGCTTTCAGCAGGGCACGGCGCACCTCGCGCTGCACGCTGCCGCCCAGGTAACGCAAAAAGCCGGGGTTGATCAGCGCGCCGAGCACAGGCTCGCGATCACGCACCACGTTCACCAGCCCGTCGAGCGTGGCCTGCACGTTGTAGGGCCCGGCCCCCACCACCACCATGCGCAGCGCCTGGCGCTCGGGCGCGGTGCCGGCCTGCAAGGTGCGGTGGGCCGCCATGGTGGCGTAGCCGCCTTCGGAGTAGCCGGTGAGGAAGAGCTGGCCGTTGTCGGCGGCATTGCCCTGGCCGCGCCAGGTGCGCGCAGCCGTCAGCATGTCCAGCGTGGCGGCCGCCGTGGGGCCCGAGAGCAGGTAAGGATGCGCCACGCCCTTGGAAACACCATAGCCCACATAGTCCGGCGCCACGACGATGTAGCCCAGGGAAGCCATCACCACCGCGACCTCGGACCCCACCGCGTTGTTGCTGGGGGCTTCCGCGCTCGTGAAGATGGTGCCGTGCTGGTAGCCCAGCACCGGGCTTTTGGCGCCCAGCGCCTTGACGGGCACGCTGACCAGGCCCGATGCGCGCACCTCACGGCCCTGGGCATCGGAGGTCAGGTACTCCAGCCGGTAGGAGGTGACGGAGTAGCGCGGCACGATGCCCTGCACCTTGGAGGCGTCCTTGGCGAGCGCCTCGGTGATCTGGGCCGGGGTGATGGTGTTCAACAGCGCAGCCGATTTGAGGTCGCCTGCCGCAGCGATCGGCGGCGGCACCGTGACGTCACCATCGCTTTTGTTGTCACCGCCACCGCAGGCGGTCAGCGCAATGGCCGCAGCCACCAGAATACTGCGCGGCAGGAGCGCAGGCCTTGCAAGGGTAGGAAAATGGAACAAGGTACCGCCTTCAGGTATGAGTTGTGAATGATGGTAAGCATGGCGGCGCGAATTCACGTCAGCCAACACGCCGTGGGGATGTCAGATTTTGTGTCCTGCGGGCAATGGCGTCGCCTGGG
Source organism: Acidovorax sp. LjRoot66 (assembly GCF_964253305.1). Classification (NCBI taxonomy): domain Bacteria; kingdom Pseudomonadati; phylum Pseudomonadota; class Betaproteobacteria; order Burkholderiales; family Comamonadaceae; genus Acidovorax; species Acidovorax sp. LjRoot66. The sequence continues at coordinate 2,050,164 of NZ_CAXUQU020000001.1, read as the reverse complement.
GGAAGTGCTTCGCGGCGGATTGGCCATAAAATCGGGGGTTGCCACTGCGCCGCCTGGCACTTTAGCTATTGTTTTTGAAACGCCCCGGCAGCGCCGATGCCCAGGCTGGTGCACACTGCAGGGCCTAAGAGCCTAGCCAAGCCCCTCGCTCCGTCGATTGGCGCCCCACAATGCCTTCCTTTTTGCCGACCTAAGCCTCCATGACGTATTGCGTCGCCATCAAACTCAATGCCGGGCTGGTTTTCCTGTCCGATTCCCGCACCAATGCGGGCCTGGACCAGATCAGCTCGTTTCGCAAGATGATGCTGTACGAGAAGGCGGGCGACCGCTTCATGGTGCTGCTGTCCGCGGGCAACCTGTCCATCTCGCAATCGGTGCGTGAAATCCTGCAGACCGAGCAGATCATCGACCGCGACGAGGAAGAACCCATCACCATCTGGAACGCCAAGAGCATGTTCGACGCCGCGCGCGTGCTGGGTGCCGCCGTGCGCCATGTGCACGAGCGCGATGGCGCAGCGCTCAAGCGCTCGGGTGTGGACTTCAACGTGTCCATGGTCTTCGGCGGCCAGATCAAGGGCGAGGGCATGCGCCTGTTCCAGGTGTATTCGGCCGGCAACTTCATCGAGGCCACGTCCGAGACGCCCTACTTCCAGGTCGGCGAGTCCAAATACGGCAAGCCCGTGCTGGACCGCGTGCTCACACCCGAAACCCCGCTGGACGAGGCCGCCAAATGCGCCCTGGTGTCCATGGACAGCACGCTCAAGTCCAACCTTTCGGTGGGCCTGCCGCTCGATCTGGTGGTGTACGAGGTGGACCGCTTCGCCACCGACAAGATCATCTGCATCGACGAGCACAACCCCTATTTCCGCATGCTGCACGACAACTGGGGGCAGAAGCTGCGTGAGGTGTTCGACAGCATCGAGGACCCGGCCTGGGGCGGTGGCGACACGACCGTGCCCATCATGGTGAACCCGTCGCGCAGCAAGGCGCTCAAGAAGATCACCAACCACTTGGACAAGCTCATCTGAGAAGGTGAGAACGAATCCGCCATACCCGCTCATGCTGCGAAAACACGCCCGCTCGTCGTTGCAAATGCGCGCCATAGCCCGAGCTATGGCTGTGCTTTGCGCCTAGATCGAACGCGTTTTCGCAACCTGCTCGGGCACGTCGGATCCATTCCCACCTTCTGCGTGCCGGGCGCGCCTGCCGCCGTGCCCCCCCTCCCGTTCCCCCCTCTATGCTCCCTATCGTCTTCTCGCACGCCAACAGTTTCCCTGCGGGCACCTACCGCCTTCTCTTCAAGCTCCTGCGCCAGCGCGGCTTCGACATCAGCGCGGTGGAGCGGTACGGACATGAGCCCGAGTACCCGGTCTCCAACAACTGGCCGCACCTGGTGCAGCACCTGGCGGATTTTGCGGGCCAGCAGGTGGAGCGCCTGGGGGAGCCGGTCTTTTTGGTGGGGCATTCGCTGGGCGGATTCCTGAGCGTGATGGCGGCGGCGCGCCACCCGCACCTGGTGCGGGGCGTGCTGCTGATCGACTCGCCGCTGATCGGTGGCTGGCGCGCCAATGCGCTGGACGTGGCCAAGCGCACCCAGGTGGTGGGCTCCATCTCGCCCGGCAAGGTCAGCCGCCAGCGGCGCTTTTCCTGGGCCAGCAGCGACGAAGCGCTGGAGCACTTTCGCCGCAAGAAGGCCTTTGCGCGCTGGCACCCCGAGGTGCTGCAGGACTACATCACCCACGGCCTGGCCGACCAGGACGGCAAGCGCGTGCTGGGTTTCGACCGCGCGGTGGAGACCGCCATCTACAACACCCTGCCCCACAACCTGGGCCGCTTGCTGAGCAGGCACCCTCTGCAGTGCCCCGCCGCGTTCATCGGCGGGCGCGATTCCGAAGAAATGAAGCAGGTGGGCATGGCCATGACGCTGCGCGTCACCGAAGGCCGCACCATGATGCTTGACGGCAGCCACCTCTTTCCCATGGAACAACCCCTGGCCACAGCCGCCGCCATCGAGGCCTCGCTGCTGAATCTGGCCGCCGTGGTCGCACACGGCTAAGCCGCTGTACCGGCCTCCTGCACAGCCGGGAGCCGGGACCTTTTTGCACATGGAGCGTCCCCTGAATGGGGTGCGTTCCTAATCCTTCCTGTCTATTCACGGGTGCGCGCAATTGACGCCACAATGGTGAACCGAAAAATAGAGGGGGAAAGCGCGCTGTTGGCGGATTCTCAGGACAAAAAAGCGGGGGATCTGTCGCAACAATCCCCTACACTGGGGTTTTGTAACAGCGTGTACACGTTTCATGCCTGCTTCCAATTCACTGACCGTCCGTCTGCCGGTGCTGATCTTCGCGCTGGTATCCGCCTACCTGATCTACACCTCGATAGGGCCCGGTAAAGGCGTCACCCTGGCCATCGCCATCGCCTCGGTGCTGATGTTCGCCGCCACCTGGGCCAGTGCCGCCCGTTTGCTGGGCGCTGCGGCTGCGCTGCACTTTCTGGTGATTTCCGTCTCCCTGGGCTGGTTTGCCGAGCAGATGGGCAGCACCCATGGCTGGTTCTTCGGCAGCTACACCTACACCGACGTGCTGGGCCTGCGCTTCGTAGGCGTGCCTGTGGTCATCCCGATGATGTGGTTCGCGCTGACCTATGCGGGCTATGTGATCAGCAACCTCATCGTCTGGCAGGCACCGGTGGACGGCGCGCCCGGGGTTGGCAATGCGCTGTTCCTGTCATTCCTGGCGGCCATGATCGTCACGGCCTTCGATCTGGGTGCCGACCCCTACCTGGTGTACGTGCTCAAGGCCTGGATCATGACCAAGACCGACGGCGCCTGGTTCGGCGAGACCGTGCAGGGCTTCTTCGGCTGGGTCTTCGTGAGCTTCTGCATTCTGTGCGCCTTCCGCTTTTCCACGCGCAAGATGCCGCTCAAGGCGGGCTCGGTCAACTTCCTGCCGCGCCACGCCACCGTGCCTCTGGGCATCTACAGCGCCGGCATCGTGTTCCAGGTCTTCCTGGGCCACCCGGTAGAGATCAAATCCATCGCTCCGTTTGCCATGGGCATACCGCTGCTGTGCGCCCTGGGTGGCCTGCAGCGCTGGCGCAACCAGTTGAAAGCCGCACGATGAACGACCACAGCACGCCCGCCATCTCGGATGCGGCCCTGGCCTCCATGCAGCGGCATGCGGACCCGCTGGCCGATGGCACCATCGACGACATCCTGGGCCCCTGGCCACCGGGCATCCCCGACAAAAATGCAACCCAGTGGGTACGTATCAGCGCCGTCAACGAATTGTTTGTCACCTGGACCACCAACGCCAGCATTGACGGCTGGCAGGCCCCCGCAGGCACGAACGAGGCGATAGCCGCCGCCCTGCAGGGTTACCTCGCCGCCGGCCAGGCGCTGCCCGACTGGGCGGACAAGGAGAAGATCAAGCGCGCAGAGAAGCTGTTCTTCGACCACGGCGCGCTGTCGTGCATCCTGCTGTTCTGCGCCAGCCTGCCCGAGTGCTATGTGATTCCCGATCTCTCCAGCGTGCTGCACACCGCCGGCCAGCTGGAGCAGCACACCGAGTACCGCATCCGCTCCACCGCCGCCATGATCTTCCCGGTGATGATGCATGGCGGCCTGACCAGCGACGACGGCGCAGGCGTGGCGCAGATCCTCAAGGTGCGCCTGATCCACGCCACCATCCGCAATCTGATCATGCGCGGTGCACCGCAGACGGCCGTGAAGGACCTGCTGGCGCAGGTGAACATCGTCGGCGCAGGCACGCTTGGCCAACTACCGGGCCTGCCGACCAAGCCCACGATGTACCAGGCGCTGTTCGCGCGCGGCTGGGACCTGGCCCACGACGGCCTGCCCTGCAACCAGGAAGAGCTGGCCTACACGCTGCTCACCTTCGGCTATGTGTTCCTGCGCAGCATGCGCCGCCTGGGCATCGGCCTGCCGCCAAACGACGAGGAGGCCTACCTGCACGCCTGGAACGTGGTCGGCCACATCCTGGGCATCGAGCGCGGGCTGATGGTCGAGACCATGGACCAGGGCAAGGAGCTGATGGCCCGCATGCAGGCCCGCGGCCGCGCCGAGCCGGTGACGCCCGATCCCCGCCCAGGCCTGGGCCAGGCACTCATGGCCACCATGGCCAACTCCATCCCCTGGGACATCGCCAAGCCCTTTCCGCAGCTGATGACCCGCTTTCTGTGCGGGCGCGCCACGGCGGGCGACCTGGGGCTCACGCAGAGCGTTCCCTGGTCGTCGGCATTGCTGTTCTGGGGCGTGCTGCTGGTGGCCCGGGTTATCGACTGGGTGCTGCGCCTGGTGTTGCCGCGCTTTTCCATCGTGCGCACGCTCACGCGCATCCTGGGCTACCACTTCATGAGCCGCGTGCTGATGAGCCAGACCCGGCCGTTGCAATTGCCCAGCGAGCTGCTCAACCAGGTGGACGGTGTGGTGCACAACTGGAGCGACGACCCCAATGCGCCCAAGTGGATCAACCGCATCGAGGACCGTTTCACCAAGCACGGCAGCTGGAGCGTGAACCTCTCCAACACCGCCGAGGACGCGGCATAGTGAACCGCTGCGGCCCCACCATGCCCGCCCCCCGGCAACCGCGTCCACGCGGGTGGCGGGCCGCTGGCGCGCGGTGGTGCCGCCTGGTGCTGGCATGGCTGGCCTTGCTGCTGCTGGCCCCGCTTGCGTTGAGCGCCCAGGCTGCGGCCCCTGCACTGGTGCTGCAGGAGGGCATCCCCAGCAGCGAGCTGTGGCCACACATGACCCTGCTCGTGGACCCCACCCGGCAGCTCACGGCGCAGGAGGTGCTGGCGCGCCTGCCGGAGTTCGAAGCGCCCCGGGGGGCCGCCGGCACGCTGGGCGTGCGCCAGGATGCGGTGTGGCTGCATGTTCCCCTGGCGGTGGCGCAGGCACCGGGCCATCCCTGGATCGTGAACATCGACTACCCCGTGCTGAACGAGGTGGACTTCTACCTGACGCAGGGCGGTGCGGTGGTGCAGAAGGCCTTGCTGGGCAACCTGCGCCCCTTCTCCGAACGGCCGCTGCGCGGGCGCACGCACTCGATGATGCTGGACCTTCAGCCGGGCCAGCCGTATGGGCTGCTGGTGCGGGTGCGCACCGGTGGCGCCATGATCCTGCCCATGTCCATCAGCAAGGCGCCGGTGCTGCTGCCGCTGGCCCTGCGCGAGCAGATGTTGCAGGGCCTGCTGGCCGGCCTGGCCCTGTGCCTGATGGTCTACAGCCTGACCCAGTGGGCCAGCCAGCGCGAGAAGCTGTTCCTTTTCTACGCCCTGCTGGTCATCGGCAGCGCAGGCTTTTCGCTCCAGTTCTTCGGCATCGGCAGCCAGTTCCTGTGGAGCGACAACCAATGGATGGAGGTCCACGCCGCCAGCGCTGCGGGGCTTTTAGCCCTGGGGGCCTCTTTCCTGTTCATGGGCTACGCCCTGGCGGGGGACAATCCGCAAAGCCGTTTCCTGCGGATCATGCAGGGGGGCGGCGCACTGTGCGGCCTAGTGGGCATCGCTTTCCTCGCCGACCTGATCGACACCCGGCAGGCCACGGCCTTCCTGAGCATCTTCGGCCCGCTACCCTCGCTCATCAGCCTGCCGCTGGCCCTGAAGAGGGTGCGCCAGGGAGACACCGTGAGCGCCACGCTGCTGGCCGCCTGGATCGCCTACTTCGTTGCGGCGGCTGTGATGGTGGGCCTGGTTCAAGGCTGGGCCCGACTGTCGTTCTGGACCCTGCACTCCTTCCAGATCGGCGCCACAGTGGACATGCTGCTCTTTCTGCGTGTGCTGGCACTGCGCTCGGAGGCCCTGCGCCAAGCCACCGACGATGCGTTGCGCGAGCGCGATGCCATGCGCGCCCTGGCTTACACCGACGCGCTCACCGGTCTGCCCAATCGGCGCGGCCTGCAACTGGCCTTGAACTCGGCCATCTCCCTGTGCGCCCCCAACCGGCTGGTGGCGGTGTATCTGCTGGACCTCGATGGCTTCAAGCCCATCAACGACATGCACGGCCATGATGTCGGCGACGATCTGCTGGTGGCCGTGGGCCACCGGCTGCAGGACCATGTGAGGCGCAAGACGGACGTTGTCGCGCGCCTGGGCGGCGACGAATTCATCATCATGGCGGCTGACTTGGTCCGCCCCGAGCAGGCCGAGGACCTGGGCAACGCACTGCTGCACTCCTTCCGGGAACCTTTCGTGATGAGCCACCTGCAGATGCACGTGGGCCTGACCATCGGCTATGCCCTGGCCCCCATCGACGCCGCCGAGCCCCGGGAGCTGATCCGCCTGGCCGACGCCGCCATGTACAAGGGCAAGCAAAGCGGCAAGCACTGCCTCGTCCGCAACGAAGCCAGCGTAGCGCTGCCGGCCTGACCCCATGCGCCAGCCAAGCCCCGCCCCCCTGCTCGGCACGCGTTGTGCACGCATCCCGCCTTCCGAAGGCATACTGGGCAACCATCGCCTACCAAACGGCCCTACAGGCCTGCCGCCACCGAGCTTGCGCCCTGCCCCCTGACCACCATGTCCAGCGCCTCGTCCCTTTGCATTGCCGATGCCTGGCACCGGCTGCCAGCGCCACCCCAATGGTGGAAGGCAGACCCTGGGCATCTGACCACCACTGCGAACCATCAATGAGTGTGCTGCACTGGTTCATGCGTTCGATGGCCCGCCGCGCTGCGATGGCCTGCGTGGCCGCGCTGTGTCTGCTCATGCTCCCGACACTGCCCGTGCACGCGGCCACCCCGCTCGTACTCGGCCCCGACACCCAGAGCCTGGACGCCTGGAAGGTGATCACAGTGCAAGCCGATGCCTCGCGTGAGCTCACGGTCCACGACATGCTGGGGAGGATCGACCGGTTCGATGAGCCGGCCCGCCGCGGCGGCGCGCTGGGCCTGCGACAGGAGGCCATGTGGCTGCATTTCCCCCTGGTCACGCCCGCCACCTTCTCTAACCAGTGGATCGTCAACATCGATTACAGCTCCCTGCTGGAGGTGGACTTTTACCTGGCCCGGGACGGCGAAGTGCTACAGCACTCCTTGCAGGGCTACCAACGCGCGCCTGGCAAGGAAGCCGGCGCCAGCCGGACTCCGGCCATGGCACTCGACTTGCAGCCGGGGCAGCGCTACGACGTCCTGATCCGCGTGCGCACCCTGGGGCCCATGACTCTTCCCATCACGGTCAGCGAAATGCCCCACCGGCTGAAATTGGCACTGCGCGAGCAGATGCTGCAAGGCCTGCTCAACGGACTCGCCTTCTGGCTGCTGCTGTACAGCCTGCTGCAGTGGGTAGGGCAGCGTGACCGCCTGTTCGCCTACTACGCGCTGGTGGTTTTCGGCAGCGCGACGTTCTCCCTGCAGTTCTTCGGCATCGGCGTGCAGTTCCTGTGGCCTGGCAATGCCTGGATGGAGGGGCACTCGGCCATCATCGCGGGGTTGCTGGCGCTGGCGGGCTCTTTCCTCTTCCTGGGCCATGCGCTGGCGAGCGACGCACCGCAAGGCCGGTATGCGCGCACCATGCAGGGCTGCGCCGTGATCACAACCCTTGTGTGCCTGGCCTTCCTCCTCGACCTGCTGAGTGTGCGGGCGGCGAACGTCTATATGACCCTGTTCGGCCTGCTGCCCACGGTGCTGAGCATTCCTGCTGCACTGCGCCAGACGCGCCGCGGCGACCCTGTGGGCGGTACGCTGCTAGTGGCCTGGACCGTGTATGCCGTCGGTGCCGGCACTATCGGTGCGCTGAGCCAAGGCCTGGTGCCCGCAAACTTCTGGACCCTGCATGCCTTCCAGTTCGGTGCCACGGTGGACATGCTGCTCTTCCTGCGCGTGCTGGGGCTGCGCTCGGAGGCATTGCGCAAGGCCACGCTCGAGGCGCTGCGCGAGCGCGATGCCATGCGCTCGCTGGCCCACACCGATCCGCTCACGGGCCTGCCCAACCGCCGTGGCATGCAGATCGCGCTGAAATCGGCGCTGGAACAGTGCACACCCCAGCGCATGGTGGCGGTGTTCCTGCTGGACCTGGACGGCTTCAAGCCCGTCAACGACACGCATGGCCATGATGTGGGCGACGACCTGCTGGTGGCGGTAGGCCAGCGGCTGCAGAACAACATGCGGCGCCAGACTGACATGGTGGCGCGCCCCGGTGGCGATGAATTCATCATCCTGGCCACCGAGCTCACCCGGCCCGAGCAGGCGCGGGAGATCGGCGAGGGCCTGCTGCAGGCCTTCAGGGAGCCGTTCACGCTGCGCAACCTGCGCGTGGGCGTGGGCCTGACCATCGGCTACGTGCTGGCCCCCTTCGACGGGAAGGACGTGCGCGAGCTCATCAGCAAGGCCGATGCCGCCATGTACAAGGGCAAGCAGACCGGCAAGCACTGCCTGCTGCGCGGTGACGGGCCCATGGCACTCGCATCCTGACCATGCAAGCCGTCTTACGCCACCGCACAACCCACCCGCTGCCTGCATTGCGCAGGTTCTGGCTGGTCGCGGCATGCTTGCTGCTGGGCCTGCTGGCGGGCGCCGGCAAGGCCCATTCGGCAGAGCCCCTGGTGCTGCACGACAGCAAGGCGTCCGTGGAGCTGTGGCCTGCAGTCCGAATGCTCTCGGACCCCACGCTCAAGCTGGGACTGGAAGAAGTGCTGGCGCGTGCGGGTGATTTCGTGGTGCCCCCATCCAAGGGCGCCACGCTGGGCGTGCGCTCGGACGCCATCTGGCTGCGCGCCCCGCTGCTGGTGCACCTCACTTCCGACGGGCGCTGGACACTGGACGTCAACCACCCGGACCTCAACCGCATCGACGTCTACGTGCTCAGCGCCGGCCATGTGACCAAGCACGTCGTGCTGGGCAGCCTGCAGCCGTATTCGGAGCGCCCCCTGCAAAGCCGCTCGCATGCGGTGGCGCTCGAATTTCTGCCCGGCCAGCAGTACGAACTGCTGATGCGCGTGGAAACACGGGCGGCCATGATCCTGCCGATCACGCTCAACAAATCGTCGGCCATGCTCGCCACGGCGGTGGACGAGCAGATGCTGCAGGGCGTGCTCACGGGCCTGGCGCTGTGCCTGCTGATCTACAGCCTGGCCCAATGGACCAGCCTGCGCGAGCCGCTGTTCATCTTCTACGCGCTGCTGATCACCGGCAGCCTGATGTTCTCGCTGCACCTGTTCGGCATCGGCCGGCAGTACCTGTGGAGCAACAGCCTGTGGTTTACCGAGCATGCGGCGGGGCTGTCGGCCCTGCTGGCGACCTGTGGCTCCTTCCTGTTCATCAGCCAGGCACTGGCCGGGGACCGGCCCAATAGCCGCTTCCTGCGCGCCATGCGCTGCGGCGCCGCGCTGTGCGTGCTGCTGGGCCTGGCCTACAGCCTGGACGTGCTGAGCACGCGCGCCATCGCCGCCATCGTGAGCATCCTGGGCCTGGTGCCCGCGCTCATGGGCATCCCGGGCGCGGTGCGCAAGGCCATCGCAGGCGACGGGGTGGGCACCAGCCTGCTGGCGGCCTGGCTGATCTATTTCGTGACCACGGCCGTCATGATCGGCGTCATCAACGGCTGGGTGCCGGTCAATTTCTGGACGCTGCACTCCTTCCAGTTCGGCGCCACCATCGACATGCTGCTGTTCATGCGCGTGCTGGGCCTGCGCACGCACGCCCTGCAGTTGGAGGCCCTGCATGCCAACCGCGAGCGCGATGCCATGCACTCGCTGGCCCACACCGACCCGCTCACCGGCCTGCCCAACCGCCGGGGGCTGAACATGGCCCTGGCCGCCGCCCTGCCCCGCTGCAGCAAGAGCGACTTGCTGGCCGTCTACATGATGGACCTCGATGGCTTCAAGCCCGTGAACGACCAGCATGGCCACGATATCGGCGACGAACTGCTGGTGGCCGTCACCCGCCGACTGCAGGGCCATGTGCGGCAAAGCGACGTGGTGGCGCGCCTGGGCGGCGACGAATTCGTGGTGATGGCCGGCCACATGTCCAGCACCCAGCAGGCACACGAACTGGGGCTCAAGCTGCTCGACGCCTTTCGCCTGCCCTTCTCGCTCGGGAGCATCCAGGTCCACGTGGGCCTGACCGTCGGCTATGCCATCGCCCCCGACGACAGCAGCGACGCCGCAGGCCTGCTCAAGCTCGCGGACGCGGCCATGTACAGCGGCAAGCAGAGCGGCAAGTTCTGCCTGCGGCGCAACACCGGCGACCTGGCCCTTTCATCCGCATAGGCGGCCGCACGGGGACAGGTGCTACCTGGGGAATCCATTGCTGGTCAAACGGTGTGGGTTCCGTTACACAGGAGTCCTCGCAACTTCCCAACGGATCCTGTGCCATGGCCCATCGCAAAAGTCCCGCCCGCATTGCCAAAGCTGCGCGTGTAGCGCAATTCCATGCCCTTGCCGCCTCGGCAGCCGATGCGGCGGGGGTCACCGGCGAGACCTCCGAAACCGCGATCGCACTGGAATCGCTGGCCCATCTGGAGCACATGCTCGTGGGCCGGGTGGTGCTGCCATCGAGCCCTAGCTACGACAAGGACCGCCAGGAGTCCAACCCCGCCTTCCAGTCGTTTCCCCAGATCATCGTCTACTGCGCGGTCGAGAACGACGTGCTCGAATGCCTGGCCGTGGCGCGCAGGTACAAGGTGCCGGTGGCCGTGCGCTGCGGCGGGCACAGCACGGCCGGTTACTCGGTCAACAATGGCATGGTGATCGACCTGAGCGATATCCAGGGCGTGGTGCTGGACCCGCCGAACCAGCGCGTGTACGTGCGGCCAGGCACCGACTTCGACCACTTCAACGGGGCCATGAACCACACCGGCTGGCACGTGCCCACCGGCGCCTGCGGCAGCGTCTGCGTGGGCGGCTTCGTGCAGGGTGGGGGCTACGGCTACACCTCGCGGCGCTACGGCATCCAGAGCGACCTGGTGGAGTCGCTGCGCGTGGCGCTGGCCGACGGCAGCATCGTGACGGCCAGCGAAAGTGAAAACCCGCTGCTGTACTGGTCCATGCGCGGAGGCACGGGCGGCAACTTCGGCGTGCTGCTGCAGGTCACCTACAGCATGGTTCCGCTGGACACGGTGTGGGCCTGGTCCATCGGCTGGGACATGTCCCAGGCCGCCAGCGTGCTGACCATGATGCAGCAGCGCTACATGCAAAGCGGCGCACCCGATGCGCTCGGCTACATGATGAACCTGGGCTACTACGGCGGCAAACCGGTGGCCATGGTGCAGGGCATGTTCTGCGGCACGCGCGAGGCCGGTCTGCAGGCGATTGCCCCGCTCATGGCCATCCCCAGCGCGCAGCTGCTGGTGGACAAGACCGGCACCTACCCGGACATGAACGTCTGGCTCGAAGACCACCCCTATTCGCTGCCCGATAACCTGCCCGATGGCATTGCCGAAAGCAAGGCTTCGGGCTACATCAGCCGCCCGCTCACGCCGGCGGACTGGCAGTCCATCATCGACTACTTCCTGACCTCGCCCAACCAGTGGTCGCTGGCCTACCTGGAGCCCTATGGCGGCGCCATCAACCGCTATCCCATCGAGGCCAGCGCCTTCATCCACCGCCGCGTGGATGCCGATCTGGTGGTGGACGTGTTCTGGCGCAACCCCACTGAGCGTGCGCAGACGGAGGCCTGGCTGGCCGGCTTCATGAAGCTGGTGCAGCCCTTCCTGAACGGGCACGTGTACCAGAACTACCCCGATGCCAGCCTGCAGGATTTCGAAGACGCCTATTTCGGCCCGGCCTACCCCACCTTGCAGCAGGCCAAGAAGCAGTACGACCCGACCAACTTCTTCAAATACCAGCAGAGCATTCGCCTGCCCGCTGAATAACGCCCGGGATGCCCTTACAGCGGGCATCTGCCCCCTGCAAGGGCGGGCTCATCACGTTTGCTGCAATGCGCGCTCAGCGTAGTGCAGCCGCCCCTTGCCGGCGCGCTTGGCCGCATACATGGCCTGGTCGGCGCGGTTCATGAGGGCATCGGTCTCGCCTTCGAGCGGGGGATGCATCGCTACGCCGATGCTGGCGCCGACGTACAGCGCGCGCTCTTCTACCCACATGGGTTCATGCAGCGCGTGGATGATGCGCTGGCCGATGGCGTCGGTCACGTCGCGCGTGACCTCGCGGTCCAGCATGACCAGGAACTCGTCGCCCCCCAGGCGGGCGATGGTGTCGCCCGCCCGCACCGTGGAGGAAAGCCGCTGGGCGACGGTGCGCAACACCTCGTCCCCTGCATGGTGGCCTTCCGTGTCGTTGACGCGCTTGAAACCATCGAGATCGATGAACAGCAGTGCCACCGAACCCGCGTTCTGGCGCACCTGGGCCAGCGACTGTTCGAGACGGCTGTGGAACGCTGCGCGGTTGTACAACCCGGTCAGTGAATCGTGGTTGGCCTGGTAGTGCTGCTGGCGTGCAATCTGGATCTTGGCCGAGACATCCTGTACCAGGGCCATGATGGAGGTCACGCGGCCTTCGGCATCGGTCAGCGCGGAGTTGAACCACTCACAGTGCACTTCGGAACCATCGTGGCGGACGAAGGAGGTTTCGGCGCGGTTCTGTGCCTCCTGGCCCTGTTGCAGCCGCTGCAGGGCCAGGTGCAGGCCTTCGTCGGACGTGTGGCCCAGCAGTTGCGTGAGCGACTGCCCCTCCAGGTGCGCGACCGGCAGCCAGCCCATCAGTTGCACCGCCCGCTGCGAGCAGTGCAGCAGGCGCAGGTCCTGGTCCATCTCCAGCACCGCCAGGGGGCTGTTCTCCATGTGCGACGACAGCCGCTGGTTGGCCGCACGCAGGGCATTCATGGTGACCTGCAGTTCATGCACGTCGAGCGCCGTGGTGATGAAGCCATCGATGACGCCGTTGCGGGCTGGCCAGGGCGTCAGGCAGATGGTGCGCCATTCGTCGAACCCGTAGGGGGTGCGCAGCAGGCGCTGGTACTGCACGCGTTCGCCGCCGAGCACGCGCTCTACAAAAGGCATGAAGCGGGCGCAGTCATGTTCGCCATACAGGTCGACCAGGGTCTTGCCCACGAGGCGCTCGGGCGTGCTGCCGAACCAGCGCGCATATTCCTCGTTCACATAGATCATCTGCAGGCTGCGGTCCACGGCGGCGAGGGTGGCGCCCGCGCTGCGCGTGATCAGATCGAGCAACTCCTCCTGGGACCAGTCCGTATGCCTGGTGAGTGGGGGCAGAATCTCTGGCTCGTCTGGCGTCATGTGGAGAAAGTCCCGGGGGCAAGGATCGTCTACTGGCAGGCCGAAAACAAGGGTCGCGCTGGCAGGTAGCGCAACCATAAGTTACAGCTTATCACTTTCGCAGCCCGCCCATGGCTGCGACATACCCTCAAGTCCGCTACTCGGCCCAGCGCACCCACCCCCCCCAGGCCGTGATCAACACCACCATGCCGAAGACGATGCGGTAGTAGGCAAACGGCACGAAGCTGTGGCTACTGATGTAGCGCAGCAGCCAGCGCACGCACAGCCAGGCGCTGAAGAACGAGAACACCAACCCGACGGCGAACATCGGGATGTCGGCTGCAGACAGCAGCGCACGCTCCTTGTACAGGCTGTACACACCGGCGCCGATCAGCGTGGGCATGGCCAGGAAGAACGAGAAATCGGTGGCCGCCTTGCGCGACAGCCCGAGCAGCATGCCACCGATGATGGTGGCGCCGCTGCGGCTGGTGCCCGGCACCATGGCCAGGCACTGCACCAGGCCCACCTTGAGGGCATCGAGCGGGCCCATGTCGTCCACCTCGTGGATGCGGGTGGCCCCCGGCGGGCGCTTTTCGGCCCAGAGGATGACGAAGCCCCCCAGGATGAAGGTGCTGGCCACCACCACCGGGATGAACAGGTGCGCCTTGATGGCCTTGCCCAGCAGCAGGCCCAGCACCACCGCCGGTAAAAAGCCGATGAGCACGTTGAGCACCAGGCGCTGCGCGCTGCGCTCGCGCGGCAGCGCCACCAGGGTGGAACGGATCTTCTGCCAGTAGACCAGGATGACCGCGAAGATGGCGCCGGTCTGGATGGCGATGTCGAAGACCTTGGCCTTGGCATCGTCGAAGCCAAGCAGGGAGCCTGCCAGGATCAGGTGGCCGGTGGAGGAGATGGGGAGAAATTCGGTCAGGCCTTCGACCACGCCCATGAGGGCGGCCTTGGCCAGCAAAACGAGGTCCACGCGTGCGTCCTTTTGGCCCACAGGGCCGGCAAAAGCTGCCGATTATCCCTGCCGACCGTCCCCGGCCGGCGCCAAAACACCTGCACCTTGCTCCGGTCCGCTGCATTTCGCTCCCTCGCCCGTGCATTTCATCGCAGGCCGGTGGCAGGCCCGCAAGGGGATCGGCACAGTACGCCCATTGCAGAAACCGGACCCCAGGAGCCCACCATGCAGATCACCCCCGTCATTGCCATCCACATGGCCGCCGCGCTGGCCGCCCTGGCCATCGGGCCCCTGGCCGTGTGGGCCCGTCGCACCCGCACCCAGCGCCAGCGCCTGCACCGCGCAGCCGGCTATGCCTGGGTCACGCTGATGGTGGCGGTCGCCCTGTCGGCCGTGTTCATCAGCGGCGACAAGGGCCCGCGCCTGGGCGGCTTCGGCCTGATCCACCTGCTGATCCCCGTCACCCTGGGCCTGATCGCCCTGTCGTTCCACTTCCTCGTGCGCGGCAACGTGGCGGCGCACCGCCGGATCATGCAGGGCACCTACATCGGCTCGTGCCTCGTGGCCGGTGCCTTCACCCTGCTGCCCAACCGCCTTCTCGGCCAGTGGCTCTGGAGCCAGCTGGGCATCGCCTGACCACCCACCCACCGCCCACTTTTCGTCCCCCTCACCGGAGCAACGCCATGATCATCGACCTTCTCATCCACCACCCCGAAGCCCTTGGCACCGTCCTGCAGAGGACCCCCACCTGGGTCTGGGGCCTGCTCGCCGGGCTCCTCGCCCTGGGCGGCAGCCAGCTCGTGGCCCGCACCGCCAGCCTGACCCGCGTGGCGGTGATGCCCGTGGCCATGACCCTGTTCTCGGTTTATGGGCTGGTGTCGGCCTTCGGCAGCTCCGGCCAGGTGCTGGGCGCCCTGGCCGCCTGGATGGCTGCTGCAGCCGTCGTGGCCACCCTCACCCTGGCGCTGTGGCCCACCCCTCCGACCGGCACCCGCTACCTGGCCGCCTCGCGCAGCTTCCACATTCCCGGCAGCCCGCTGCCCCTGCTGCTGATCCTGGGCATCTTTTTGACCAAGTACCTGGTCGGCATCGAAATGGCCATGCAGCCCGCCCTGGCGCACGACGCCACCTTCGACCTGGAGATCGCGGCGCTCTACGGCGTGTTCAACGGCCTGTTCATCGCCCGCTCGGCCCGCTTGTGGTGCTTGGCCAGGGCGCCCCGGGCGGTGGCCACCTCATCCGACCACGCTGCCGCCTGATTCGCACTTCAGCCCCCTTCCAAGGAGATCCACCATGTCCCGTCGCTACCCACTGTCCAACGACCCCATCGAAAACCTGGCCCGCAGGCGCGCCGGCGCCAAGTTCGGCTGGTTCATCCACGCCACCGTGTATGTGCTGGTCAACCTGCTGCTGGTATCGCTGTCGCTGTCCAGCGGCCGGCACTGGGCGGTGTTCCCCCTCGCCGGCTGGGGCATCGGCCTGCTGGTGCACGGCATGGTGGTGTTCTTCCTGGCCGGTGGCTCGGACTGGCACGAACGCATGGTGCAATCCGAGCGCGATCGCATCGCCCAGAACAACAACCGTCCCTGAACACGGGCCAAGGAGACAGCCATGCGCAACCCCATCCATCTGGCATTCGCAGGCCTGTTGGCCCTGTCGGCGGGTCTGGCACAGGCGGGCGTCGGCCTTCGGGAGATCGCCGGATTGCAAGGTGACGGCCCGGTGACGGTCTACTACCTCAGCAGTGCCGCCGATCAGCCACTGCAGCGTGGGCCATTCCACCTGCAGCTTGCCTGGCAGGGCGCGCCGGTGGAGGGCAACGGCCGGCTGGTCGTGGTCTCGCACGGTTCGGGGGGCAACCCCTGGGTGCATTCGGACCTCGCGCGCTCGCTGGTGGCTGCAGGCTTCGTGGTGGCCATGCCCGAACATGCAGGTGACAATGCCAAGGACCCGTCCAAGCCCGGGCCCGACAGCTGGAAGAAGCGCCCCGCCGAGGTCTCGCGCGCCATTGACGCCATCGCGAAGGATGCCGCACTGGCGCCCCTGCTCTCGCTCGACCGGGTCGGCATGTACGGCATGTCCGCCGGCGGCCACACGGCGCTGAGCCTGGCAGGCGGGCGCTGGTCCCCGGCCCGGTACAGGCAGCACTGCGAGGCGAACATCGCCGACGACTTTGCCACCTGCGTGGGGCTGCTCACCGAGCTCAAGGGCAATTTCCTCGACGGCGTGAAGAAGACCGTGGCACTGGGCGTGATCCGCCAGCGCTATGAAGACGCTACCTGGTACACACACGACGAGCCGCGCATCGCCGCCATCGTGGCCGGCGTGCCGCTCGCGGCAGACTTCGACATGGCGTCGCTGGCCAGGCCCAGGGTACCGCTGGCGCTGATCACTGCGGGCAAGGACCTGTGGCTGGTGCCGCGCTTTCACAGCGACCGGGTGACCGAGGCCTGCGCCGGGCACTGCACCGTGCTGGCCGCCCTGCCCGACGCCGGCCACGGCGCACTGCTCTCGCCGCAGCCTGCGCTTTCTCAAATGTCCGAGCTCGCCGTGCGCCTGCTGGGCGACCCGCCCGGCTTCGACCGCGGCCAGATGCGCGCGGTGGACAAGAAGATCGTGCGCTACTTCGAGCAACACCTGCAGGTGCCGGCACCCGTACAGGCCAAGGCCCCGTAGCGCACCGCGCTGCAGCCTAGAATCACCCCAACCATGACCGCCCCCCTGACCCCTGAAGCCATCGAGAAGCTCGCCCGCAAACGCGCAGGTGCCAAGCTCGGCTGGTACATGCATGCCGTCCTGTACGTGGTGGTCAACCTGATCGTGTTCTCCATGTCGCGCTACGGCTTCGGCAACCGGCCCTGGTCGGTGTACCCGCTGCTGGGCTGGGGGCTGGGGCTGGCGCTGCACGGTGTCTCGGTGTTCGTGCTGGGCACCGGCAGCGGCCTGCGCGAGCGCATGGTGCAGAAAGAGCGCGAGCGCCTGCTGCGCCAGCGCGACGGCAACTGACATGAAGCACCCCCTGAGGCGCTTCGCGCCTTCACCCCTCTCTCATATTGCTTCGCAATCTGGGAGGGGGACGCCCCCGGTGCGGCGGGGCGGCCCTTGCACGGGGGCACTGGCCTTGGCCGCGCCAGTTTCATGCGCCACGGGTGGCGCGAGGCGCAGTGGACCATTGACACACCCGCTGACAGCATGCTGCCCATGAAGATCGACTGGCTCGACAAGCTGCAGCGCCTGCTGCAGACCCTGGCCTTCTGCCTGGCGGTCTCCGGCATCCAGTACGCCTTCCGGCCCGACAAGCCCTACTACATACCGGCCACCTACTCGCTGGCCATCGGTACGCTGACCTGGGCGCTGGTCGACTTCGGCCGCCACCTGTTCGCCTCCAGCGAGGAGTACGGCTGGCCCAAGGGCATCGCGGGCTTTGCACTGCCCCTGGTGGGTATCGTGCTCGGCTACCTAGGCGGCACCGTGCTGGCGGACTGGTGGTGCGGCACCTCGTCTTGGGACAGTGCGGGGCGCGCGCAGTTGCGCATCTCCATCGGCATCACCGTGGTGGCGGGGACCGTCATCTGCTACTACTTCTACGTGAACGGCAAGAGCGCCTGGATGCAGGCGCGCATGACCGAGGTGCACAGTCAGGCCACCGAAGCCCAGCTCAAGCTGCTGGAGACACAGCTCGAACCCCACATGCTATTCAACACCCTGGCCAACCTGCGCATGCTGATCGGCACCGACCCAGTGCGCGCACAGGACATGCTGGACCGCATGATCGCCTACCTGCGGGCCACGCTGAGCGCATCGCGCAGCACGCAGCACCCGCTGGCCGACGAGTTCCAGCGCCTGGCCGACTACCTGGAGCTCATGGCCGTGCGCATGGGGCCGCGACTGGCCTACACGCTGGACCTGCCCGAGGCCTTGCGCGAGGTGCCCGTTCCCCCGCTGCTGCTGCAGCCGCTGGTGGAAAACGCCATCCGCCACGGGCTGGAGCCCGAAGTGGAAGGCGGCCACATCACCGTGCAGGCGCGCACACAGGCCGGCCCCAAGGGCCGGATGCTGCTGGTGCTGCAGGTGAGCGACACTGGCGCCGGGCTGGGCGCCGCGCGGCCCGCCGCATCCACGGCACCGGGCACCAGTTTCGGACTGACCCAGGTGCGCGAGCGCCTGGCCACGCTGCATGGCGAGGCCGGGCAGTTCGCGCTGGCCGCCCATGCGCCCCGGGGTACCAGCGCCACCATCACCTTTCCCTTGACTACGAGCCCGGCATGAACACCCCCACCGTGCGCGCCCTGATCGCCGAAGACGAGCCCCTGCTGGCCATGGCCCTGCAGCAGGAGCTGGCCCGCGCCTGGCCGGCGCTGCAGATCGCCGCCACCGTGGGCGATGGCCTCTCGGCCGTGCGCCAGGCGCTGGCGCTGCAGCCCGAGGTGCTGTTCTTCGACATCCGCATGCCGGGCCAGAGCGGGCTGGACGCGGCCGTGGAGCTGGCCGATGCCTGGCCTGCGGACAAGCCCTTCCCGGCCCTGGTGTTCGTGACGGCCTACGACCAGTACGCCGTGCAGGCCTTCGAGGCGCAGGCCGTGGACTACCTGCTCAAGCCGGTGCAGGCCGCGCGCCTGCAGAAGACCGTGCACAAACTGCAGCAGGCGCTGGCCTCCCAGGCCCCTGCGGCCAGCGCGCTCGAAGCCACCATGGCCCAGTTGCGCCACCTGCTGGCCGCGCCCGGGGTGGCCTCCGCCGCACCTGCCCCTGGGGCAGGGAGCCCCACAACACCCCTCACGCTGATCCAGGCCAGCAGCGGCAGCCAGATCCACATGGTGCCGGTGGCCGACGTGCTGTACTTCGAGGCCGCCGACAAATACGTGCGCGTGCTCACGGCGGAGCGCGAGTTCCTGATCCGCACGCCGCTCAAGGAGCTCACGGAGCAGCTCGACACCAGCGTGTTCTGGCAGATCCACCGCAGCACCCTGGTACGCGCCAGCGCCATCACCACGGTGACGCGCGACGAGGCCGGCAAGCTGCACCTGGCCCTCTCGGGCCGCCCCGAGAAGCTGGCCGTGAGCCGGCTCTACGCGCACCTCTTCAAGGCCATGTAAAGTCGGTGCCGAGCCGCGTGCACGCGCGCTCTGGTAAAATCGGCTCTGGGTGTACATGCCGCAGGGGCATGGCAGGTTCATGCGTCGGTCGGGCCGCCACGCGGCTTCACTGCGACTGGAAACCCATGCAACCCCACGCCATCCACTGGATTGCGGCGGCCCTCTTCGGCATTGCCCTGATCCACACCTTTGCCGCGCGCCTGTTCGAGCGGCTGTCCCACCGCTACCCCCGCCATGCCGGCCTGCTCCACCTGCTGGGCGAGGTGGAGGTGGTCTTCGGCTTCTGGGCCATAGTGCTCGTGGTCGCCATGGCCCTGATCTCGGGCGGTACCGGAGCACTCGCCTATGCCGAGTCGCGCAACTACACCGAGCCCCTGTTCGTCTTCGTGGTGATGGTGATCGCGGCCTCCAGCCCGGTGCTGCGCACCGTGATCGCAGCGATCGACGCCGTGGCACGGCGCATGCCTCTGCCCACGCCCCTGGCCACCGCCTGGCTGGGGCTGGCGGCCGTGCCGCTGCTGGGCTCGCTGGTCACCGAGCCGGCGGCCATGACCATTGCCGCGCTGATGCTGGCGCCGCAGATCTTTCGCCCGGCCGTGCCCGAGCGCGTGAAGTACTTTGCGCTGGGCGTGCTCTTCGTCAACGTGTCCATCGGCGGCACGCTCACGTCGTACGCCGCACCACCGGTGCTGATGGTGGCCACCACCTGGCAATGGGACAGCGCCTTCATGCTGGCCACCTTCGGCTGGAAGGCCGCCATCGCCGTGCTGGTCAACGCCACTGTCTGCGCTGCCGTGCTGCGTCGGCACCTGCTGGAGGCCCCTGCCGCCACCGCACCCTCCGTGCCGCCCGTCCCCATGGCGGTGGTGGCCGTGCACCTGGCCCTGCTGGCCGGCGTGGTGCTGTTCGCCCACCACCCGGTCGTGTTCCTGGCGCTGTTCCTGATGTTCCTGGGCTACACCCAGGCCTACGACAAGCACCAGAGCCCGCTCATCATCAAGGAAGCATTGCTCGTGGGCTTCTTTCTCGCCGGGCTGGTGGTGCTGGGCGGCATGCAGCAGTGGTGGCTGCAGCCCATCGTCTCGGGCCTGCAGCCCCTGGCCCTGTTCGCCGGGGCCCTGGGCCTCACGGCCATCACCGACAACGCGGCACTGACCTACCTGGGCTCGCTGATCGAGGGCATGTCCGACCCGGCCAAGTACATGCTGGTGGCGGGTGCCGTGGCAGGCGGTGGCCTCACCGTGATCGCCAACGCCCCCAACCCCGCCGGCGTGGCCCTGCTCAAGGGAGGTTTCGAAGACGGCAGCATCGGCGCGGGCGGGCTGCTGGTGGGGGCGCTGCTGCCAACCGCCGTTGCGGCGGCAGCCTTCCTGCTTCTTTAGGGCAATTGATCAATCGGCCTTGAGCTGCATGGCGGGCCGCGCCTGCACCAGTTCCAGCCAGGCCTGCACGTGCGGGTGCGCTGCCACCGGCGCACCGACGTAGACGCTGTAGCCGAGGACGGCGCCCACGATCAGGTCCACCAGCGAATAGTCGGCGCCCAGCATCCAGGCCTGTGCGGCCAGGCGGGCATCGAGCAGGGCGAGCAACTGGTCCAGGCCGCTGCGCGCTGCAGCCGCATGCACCTCGCTGCGCAAGGCCTCATCACCCTGCGTGGCCACATGCAGGCGCACCAGCAGGGTGCCGTAGGTCACATAGGCCCAGGTCGCCCAGGACAGGGCCTGCATGCGCTCGGGTGTGCCCTCCTTCGGCCACAGGCCGCGCTCCACACCGTACTGCCCGGCCAGCCAGAAATGGATGGCCAGGGTCTCGAACATGGGGTTGCCGTCCACCACCATGGTGGGCACCTTGCCATTGGGGTTGAGGGCCAGGAACTCGGGGCGGCGCTGGTCGCCGGCCTTCAGGTCCAGCGTGACGCGCTCGTGGGGAATGCCCAGTTCGACCAGTGCGCTGGCGATGGGGGTGGCGCTGGACATGGGGTGCCAGTAGAGGACGATGGACATGGGAGACTCCTTGAAGTGGTTGGTTGCCGGGTTCAATCCGTTTCGGCACTGCGCCGAGAACGTGGGTGCAATGTAGGATCGATTGCGGACAGATTCCGCCCTCGATTCGACGTACATTCATTTCCATGCTGTCCTCGTCTTCCCGCCTGCTGCGCGTGCTCTCTCTGCTGCAGACCCGCAGCCACTGGGCCGGTGCCGAACTGGCCGAGCGCCTGGAGATCCACCCACGCACCGTGCGCCGCGACATCGACCGGCTGCGCGAGCTGGGCTACCCCATCCACGCCAGCAGCGGCGTGGCCGGCGGCTATGCGTTCCGTGCAGGCCAGGCATTGCCGCCGCTGCTGCTCGACGACGAGGAGGCCCTGGCCGTGGCGATTGCCCTGCGCCTGGCCACGGCCGGCACCGTGGGCGGGGTGGAGGAAAGCTCGCTGCGCGCCATGGTCAAGCTCGAACAGGTCATGCCCGCGCGCCTGCGCAAGCGCATCGACGCGCTGCGCTCGGCCATCCTGCCCACCGAGCATGTGGGCCCGACCGTGCACGCCGCGGCGCTCTCGGTGCTGGCCACGGCCTGCCGCGACCAGCTGCGCGTGGATTTCGCCTACCTGGACGGCAAGGGCCAGGCCAGCCAGCGCAGCGTGGAGCCGCAGGGCCTGGTGCACAGCGGCCAGCGCTGGTACCTGGTGGCCTGGGACCCGGCGCGCAGCGACTGGCGCACCTTCCGCATCGACCGCATGGCCGGCGATGCGGTGGCGGGTGCCCACTTCGCCCCCCGCGCCGGCCCGGACGGGGGCGACCTGCGCGCCTACGTGTCACGCTCTGTAGCGCTGACGCAGTACCCGCAGCAGGCGCGCATCATCCTGCACCAGCCGCAGGCCACCATGGCACGGCGCATACCGCCGTCCGCCGGTGTGCTGGAGGCGCTGGACGACGCGCGCTGCGTGCTGGCCTGCGGCGCCCACCAGCAAAGCACGCTGGTGCACTGGCTGCTGGCGCTGGACGTGGAGTTCGAGGTGCTGGAGCCGGAGAGCCTGCGCGACCTGCTGCAGGCCGCCACCGAGCGCGTGGCGCGCGGCCTGGCGCGCGGGCGCACCTGAGCAGGAGCCCGTGTTTTCTGGGCATTTTTCACGCCCACGCCGCCCTTTTGCAGATGACCGGTCAGGGTTTGCAGTCCGCGCCCTGTGCGTCTGGCACCATGGTCTTTCCATTCACCGAACTGCCAACGAACCCATGGATTTCGATTCTGTCCTGCCCCTGCTCCAGCGCATCTATGCCTCGGCCAACATGGGCATCGACGACAACGGCCAGACGTTCCACCGCATTCCCGACACCGTGACGGCCCAAGAGCGCCAGCAGCTGGCCGATGCTGGCTGGGAGCCCAACGACCAGGTGCAGCTGCCGCACGACGCGGCCACGCAGCGCTTGCGCAGCCTGGCCGCGCAGGTGGACCTGCGGCGCGCGGCCGACGCCTTCGTGTCCTCTCTGGGATCAGGCGGGCTGCACTGGCAGGCCGTGCTGCCATCGGTGGCCCTGGGCCTGGCGATGCCGGTGCATGCAATGCAGCCCATGGGCCAGCA
Source organism: Acidovorax sp. LjRoot66 (assembly GCF_964253305.1). Taxonomy (NCBI): domain Bacteria; kingdom Pseudomonadati; phylum Pseudomonadota; class Betaproteobacteria; order Burkholderiales; family Comamonadaceae; genus Acidovorax; species Acidovorax sp. LjRoot66. The sequence goes on along the minus strand of NZ_CAXUQU020000001.1, from coordinate 2,027,336 downwards.
AGGAGATCGCTGCGCCATCTGCTTTCACACCACATCGGCCAAGGACCGCACCCTGCTGGCCTACTTCCGCGGCATCGAAGGCTCGGGCTGGAGCGACGAGGACGGCCCGCTGGGTGCCGTGCTGGCCCTTGAAGACGCACTGAAGCTACCGCAGGAGCTTTGGCCCCGCCCCACGCCGCGCGACGTCTGGCTGCTGCACCACCTGCTGGACCTGCTGCGCGCCCTGCACCCAGCCACCCGCTACAGCCAGGCACGCAAAAGCCTCCAGGAGACGAAACTGCTGCGGCCGCACAAGCCCCAGCGCTACGGATCACTGCTCGAAGCGCTGGCTTTCATGGGGGTGCTGGAGACGCCCGAACGCCCCGGCCTGTTCACCCGCTTCACCACGGCGCGCGAACGCGACCAGCGACCCAGCGTGCGCGTGGAAGTGCCCGCGCCGCTGGCCTGGTGGTCGGCGGGCGATGGCACCAACGGCGCCCTGCTGCAGCACCTGTTCGGCCACCTGGAGCGCCCTGAAGGGGAACCCGCTGCCCCACCCCCACCACCCCGTGCCAGGCCTGCGGCGCAACCCCCCGGTGTGGCCAGGGCGCCCCGCGCCCTGCCGGGCCCGCTGGCCGCAGGGGACGTGTATGCCGTGCGCTTTCGCGAAGACCTCTGGGGCGCCGCCTACTGCCACGAGGTGACGCCCGATGCGCGCGGCATCCTGCGCGGCCGCATGGAGTACCTGGACATCCTCTCGCCCATACCGCCCACCGCCGACGCCGTGGCCGGCCGGGGCTTTCGTGACCGCACGCACGACGGCAGCCGCTGGCAGACCTGGTGCGCCGGGCTGGACAAGACCACCGGCGTGAAACGCATCGCCGCGCAGGTGCCCGCGCCGCCCCATGCGCAGCCGACGCCAGACCGATTGCCCGTGGGCTCCGCCAAGGACCTCAGGCACCTGGCGGCGTGGAACTTTCCACAGCTGTGAACGTACGATACGCACCATGACCACCCTGCCCTACCCGGAACTCTTCGCCATGCTCGGGCGCCGCCTGGCCGCGCAGGACGCCGTGCCGCCGCAGGCCATCGACAAGGCCGAGGCCGGCCTGCAGGTCACCGTGCCGGACGCACTGCGCGATTTCTACCTGCAGGCCGGCAATGCGCGCGACTTCACCGCCGTGTACGACCAGTTCCTGGCACCGTCGGAATGGGGTGTGCAGGACGGCAGGCTGATCTTCGTGGAAGAAAACCAGGACGTGGTGCGATACGGCGTGGACTGCAGCGCCGATGCCCCGGCCGACCCGCCCGTATGGATAGCGACCACCGGCGCCACGCTGGAGTGGCATGCGGCCAGCGACACCTGCTCTGGCTTCATCGCCGCCATGCTGGCGTGGCAGGCCGCCTTTGGCGAAGCCCTGCCCTTCACGGGCTCGGGCCTGGCAACGCCCGCCGCAGCGGCGGCGCTCGCAGGCGGCGACTGGCACCACCTGGGCACGGTCAACGGGATGAGCGCCTACCTGCGGCCGGGCCAGGCCGTGTGCCAGGTGGAGTGGGACGACGGTGTGCGCCTTTTCGTGGGCACGCTGACGGATGAATCCTTCTGGGCGCTGGAGGACCTGCTCGGTGTGGAGCTGGAGGCCCACGACTGAAGCGCGCGCGCCCGCTTCAAGCAAGCAGGCAGGCCAGCACCCTGGCCAGCATGTCGTTCACGTCGCTGACCAGCACCGCACCAGGCAATTCCACGCCACCGTACAGCACGAAGACCGGCTTGCCCCACTTGAGGCCCATGGCCATCTCCGACAGGGTGCCCATGTTGCTGCCGATGGCCACCAGGCAGACGCCGGCGCGCGCGATGATGGCGTTGCGCATCTCCCCCATGCCGGTGGGCACCGCCACACTCAGCCACTCGTTGGCCTGGGAGTCATCGTCCTCGGGCAGGATGCCCACGGCAATTCCCCCGGCCTCGCTGGCCCCGCGCGATGCGGCGGCCATGACACCGCCGCGCCCGCCGCAGATCACCACCATGCCGGCGCCCGCCAGCGCATGCGCCACGGCATAGGCAGCGGCGCACTCTGCCTCGTTGGCATCGCCCGGCCCGATCACGGCCACCGGCTGGCGGTGGCGCGCGGGCCCCTGCTGTTTCAGGGCCAGGCGCTGCAGCGACTGCATGACCGGTGCCGACAGCACCTCAATGACCGGCACCGACCGCACCCCGCTCGCGCCTTCGCGTAAAGACATCACCCACTCCCATCACGACCACACACACGACCATCAGCACCAGCGACAAGGCCGCTGCCACCGCGAAATCCGACCCGCCATCGCTGACCTGTGCCAGCAGCATCAGCGGCAGGATGTTGAGCTGCGTGCCCACCAGCGCCAGCGCCGTGCCGTAGGTGCCCATGGCGATCGCGGCCACCATGCAGGCGTTGGACAGCACCGAGGGCAGCACCTCGGGCACCACCGTGTCCCAAAAGGCCCGCGCGCGCGACGCGCCCAGCGTGCGCGCGGCCTGCACCGGGCGCAGGTCAAGGTTGGCGAACACCGGGTACAGCGACAGGGCCACGCGCGGGATCAGGTAGTAGGCATAGGCCACGCCCAGGCCCGAGACGCTGTAGATCCAGCTGCCGATCACCGCCGGGTCGCCACCCAGCCCCGCCAGCAGTTGCGTGACGAAGCCCGCGCGCCCAAAGGCCAGGATGAAGCCGTAGGCGATCACCAGCCCCGAGAAGGCCAGCGGCAGGCCCAGCAGGGTCATCATCCACTGGCGCCGCGACGGGCTCTGGCGTGCCAGCTCGATGGCGATGCAGGCGCCCACCAGCGCCGACACCGCGCCCGCCGCCAGCCCCAGCGCCAGCGTGTTGCGCAGCGCCCCGATGAACAGCGGGTTGCCGAACAGGCGCGCGAAGGCGCTGCCACCATCGCCGAAGGCCTCGGGCAGCAGCGCCGCCAGCGGCACCGCGAAAAAGAGCGCCATGAAGGCCCATGCGGGCCAGGCACCAAAGCGTCGCATGCTGGCGATCCTATTTGTTGCCCAGTGCGGCCAGGGCCCACAGGCGGTCCACCTCGGCCTTGCGCTCGGAGGCCTTGACCACGTCGAGCGGGCGGATCTGCGGCGCGGCCGGCATCTTCGCGGCCACGTCGGCAGACAGCGGCGTGCCGGGCACAGCAGGGCGCACGAAGCCCTGCGCGAACAGCGTCTGCCCGGCCTCGCTCATGATGAAGTTGAGCCAGAGCTTGCCGGCATTGGGGTTGGGGCCGTTCTTCACCAGGCTGATGGCATAGGGCGCGGCCACGCTGGCCTCCTTGGGGATCACCACCTCGACCGCATCGCCCATACCGTCCACATGCTTGGCCTTGAGGCCATCGTTCTCGTAGCTGATCCAGACCGGGATCTCGCCCTTGAGGAACTTGGCGTAGGGCGTGGTGCCCTCCACGCGCAGCACATTGCCGGCGGCATGCAGCTTGCCCAGGTAGTCGGTGCCGGGCTGCACGTTGTCCACGCTGCCGCCGTTGGCGTAGGCCGCGGCAAAGGTCAGCACCTGGCCGATGCCGGTGGAGCGCGGGTCCAGGTAGACCACGGTGTTCTTGAACTCGGGCTTGAGCAGGTCGGCCCAGCCGGTGGGCACGTTCTTCACCAGCTTCTTGTTCACCAGGAAGGCGATGTTGAGCGTGTGGATGGTGAACCAGCGGCCCTCGGCCTCGCGGAACACGGGTGGCAGCTTGTCGAAGTTGACGGGCTTGAAGGGGGCGACCACGTCCTTCTTCGCCGCGTCCACGGCCGACGCGGCGAAGTAGTAGGCGGTGTCGGCCTGCGGGCGGCGGCGGGTCTTTTCCAGCGCCACCACGGTGGCGGCAGAACCGATGTCGTTGTAGGTCAGCTCGATCTCGGGGTAGCGCTTCTTGAAGTCGCGGAACAGCGACTTCCAGTTGGCCCACTCGGGGCCTGTGTCGAACGAGACGCACAGACCTTCCTTCTGCGCCTCGGCGTACAAGGCCTTCTCGCCCGCATAGAGCTCGGGGCCGTCGAAGGCGAAGGCGGTACGTGCGGCAAGCGTTGCGAATGACAGTACGGGCAATGCGCCGGCGGCCTGGATCAGTTGTCTGCGTTGCATGGTGGCTCCTCGGTGGGATGGGTTGGGTGAGGGAAGGAACTCAGTCGTCAAGAAGGCGGATGTGCTCGGGCGCGATGGCGATGGCTTGAGCCGCAGGTATGGGCGACTCGGCCAGGAAGGGCTTGGCCGCACCGGGCACCTCGAAGTCGTAGCGCGTGAGCGCCCCCAGGTAGCGCTGGGCACCGGTGCGCCCGGCCAGGCGGTTCAGGCTGCCTGGCGGCGGGTCGGGCTGGATATGCTCGGGGCGCACCAGCACATGCACCTGGGCGCCTGCAGCGCGGGTGCCCGTGTTGGCCGCCAGTTCGGCAAACCCCAGGTCGAGCCGCCCGGGCGATGCCACTTTGGCAGGCAGGATGGTCGAGAGGCCAACGAACTCGGCCACCGCGCGGCTGGCGGGCTGCTCGTAGATCTCGCGCGGGGTGGCGATCTGCAGCAGCCGGCCGTCCTTGAGCATGGCCACGCGGTCGGCCATCACCAGCGCTTCCTCCTGGTCGTGCGTGACCAGCAGCGTGGTGGCGCCAAAGCGCTGCTGGATGGCGCGGATCTCGTCGCGCAGGTGTCCGCGCACACTGGCATCGAGCGCCGACAGCGGCTCGTCGAGCAGCAGCGCCAGCGGGTCGATGGCCAGCGCACGGGCCAGTGCCACGCGCTGCTGCTGCCCGCCCGAGAGCTGGGCAACGCCGCGTTGCGCATAGCCGCCCAGGCCCACGATGTCGAGCAGCTCCTGCGCTCGCCGGTGGCGCTCGGCCACGCCCACCTTGCGCAGCTTGAGGCCGTAGGCCACGTTGTCGAGCACGCTGAGGTGCGGGAACAGGGCATAGCTCTGGAACACCATGCCCATGCGGCGCTCGTGCACCGGTGTGCGCGACATGTCCTTGCCATCGAAGGCAATGTGGCCGGTATGGCCGGTGGTGAGCCCCGACACCAGCTGGAGCAGCGTGGATTTGCCCGAGCCGCTGGGCCCGATCACCGCCACCAGTTCGCCGGTGCGCACCTGCAGCGACACCTCGTGCAGGCCGTGCGCACTGCCCGGGTAGTGGTAGCTGACGTTGTCGAGGACGAGGCTCATGGGCGCTGCTTTACCAAAGAGGAGGACAGGAGGGCCGATGCCCCGGCCAGCACCAGCAGGATCACCGTGGCAGCGCAGGCAAAACCCGTGGCGCCGTAGAAGGCCTGCAGCAGCACCACCGGGTAGGTGCGGTTCTGAAAGCTGGTGAGCAGGTTCGATACGCCGAACTCGCCGACCGAGATGGCGGCCACCATGACGAGCCCGCTGATCAGGCTCTGGCGCAGGCTGGGCAGCACGATGCCGGTGAACTGCTGCCAGCCCGAGGCGCCCAGGGTGGCTGCGGCCTGTTCGAGCCGGGAGAGGTCCAGGTGGCGCAGATCGGTCAGCAGCGTGTTGGTGAGGTAGGGCAGCGTGAGGATGGCGTGCGCCGCGATCAAGAGCGGCATGGAGCCGAGCCAGGGCGCAAGATCGGTGTTGAACACCACCATGTAGCCAAAAGCCAGGGTGATGGCCGGCACGGCCACGGGCATGGCGCTCACGATGCGCGCCGCCATACCGCCGCTGCGGCGCGCGCCGTGGTACAGCGCATAGGCCAGCGGCAGGGCCAGCACGGTGTTGATGGCGCAGGCGGCCATGGCCACCACCAGGCTGCTCACGAAGGCCTTGCGGAACGAGGTGTCTTGCCAGAGGTCGAGGTACCACTGGCCCGTGGTGCCCGTGGGCAGCAGCGTATTGGTCCAGTTGCCGCCCACGCTGCCGACCATGAGCAGTGCGATGGGCAGCAGCAGGTACAGGCCGTAGATGAGGGAAATGCCGCGGACCACGTTGTTGTCTCCAATGTCAGAATCACCGGCATACTTTCCGGATGCGCTACTGTCCGCCACAAGGCATGCCGCAGCACTGGCCAAATTCTAGGGAGAGACCGCCCCAAGATGGGTGAAACCTGGATGAGGACAGCTGAGCAATTGGAAAACGTTTTTCACACAGCTTTCACCAAACCCGGATATGAAACGCGACTGCCCGACCATCCAGGAACTGCTGGCCTTCGACGCCGTGGCCCGGCACCAGAGCATCACCCTGGCCTCGGGCGCGCTGTGCATCACGGCCAGCGCCGTGAGCAAGCAGGTGGCAGGGCTGGAAGCCTTTCTGGGCCGCCAACTGCTGCAGAAGAACGGCCGCGGGGTGGAGCTCACCCCACAAGGGCGGGTGTACTGGCAGAAGATCTCGGGCGGCCTGCGCGCCATCGAGGCGGCCACCTTCGAGGCCCGCTCGGGCGATGCGGGTGCGGGCCTGCTCACGCTGGCGAGTGTGCCCACCTTCCTCACCAAGTGGCTGATCCCGCGGCTGCCGGACTTCAGCCAGAAGAGCCGCCACGTGATGCTCAGCTTCAGCCGCCACCTGGAGCCCAGCGACGGCATACCGGCCGGGGTGGATGCTGCCATCCGCTACGGGCCTGACGGCTGGCCGGGCGTGGTGTCCGAGTACATCGCGGGACGCGAGTTCGTGCTCATCGTGGCGCGCAGCATGGTCGAGGGGCGCCACCGCATCGCCCAGCCCGCCGACATTCTGGGCCACACCCTGCTGCACCACGAGGGCGCCCCCACGGCCTGGCGACAATGGGCCGCGCAGCACGGCGTGCCCGAGGTGCAGACCCTCGCGGGCCCACGCTTCGCCCAGTATTCGGCGCTGATCCAGGCCGCACTCAACGGCCTGGGCATCGGTCTGGTGCCGGCCCTGCTGGTGCAAAAGGAGTTTGCCGAGGGCTCGCTGCTCGCCCCCTGCGGCAGCGCCATTCGCGTGGACCAGGGCCACTACCTGTGCTACCGACCCGACCGGCTGGACCTGCCGGCGTTTGCGGCATTCCGCGAATGGCTGCTGGCCGAAGGCGCGCAGTCGCGTGGCGGGGCTGCAGAATGACCGCACACCACCAGCCCACGGGCTTTACCTGGACGCCTTTGCTGCGCACCTTCTGCAACGAACTGGTCCAGGACGGCGGGGCACACACGGTACTGCTCTACGGCTCGCGCGCGAACGGCAGCGAGGACCAGGACAGCGACTGCGACATCGCCGCCTTCGCCCCGCGCGAGGACACGGCCCGCGATACGCGGGTGGTGGACGGCGTCTTTCTCGATGTATTCATCTACCCCGAATCGGTGTTGCTGCAGCAGCCCGCCACCGAGTTCCTGAAGCTGCGCCAGAGCGTGGTGCTGGTGCAGCGCGCACAGCAGGCCGACCGCTTTCTGCAAGGACTGCAAGCCCTGTTCGCCCAAGGACCACCCGCGCTGCCTGCCGATGAGGCCCGCGCCCGCAGATCCTGGGCCTGGAAGATGGTGGCGCGCATGGAGCGCGGCGATGCCGAAGGCCACTACCGCCGCGCCTGGCTGCTGACCTCGTTGCTGGAAGACTACTTCGCCTTGCGCGGCCTGTGGTACGAAGGCCCGAAGAAGGCGCTGCAGTGGCTGGGCGAGCACGATCCGACGGTCGCCATCGCCCTGAAATCGGCCTTGCAGCCCGGTGCATTGTCCGAGAGCATCCACCACGCAGTCTGGCTGGTGGCCGGCGATCCGCCCGTCACCTCCCCAGCGGCTCCCAGTTTCCCGCCACGTTCTTGAGCAGCGTGTTCACGGCTGCCAGGCGGCGGTTCTTCACATCGATCAGGCTGCGCTGCGACGACAGCACCGAGGCCTGGGCCGTGATCACGTTGAGGAAGCCCACGGTGCCCGCGCGGTACTGGTTGTTCACCACGTCGAGGGCGCGCTGGGCGGCGGCCAGGGCCTCGGTCTGCAGCTGCTGCTCCTGCGCCAGGGCGGTGGCGGCCGTGAGGTTGTCCTCCACCTCCTGCAGGGCGGTCAGCACCGTCTGGCGGTAGCTCGCAGCGGCCTGGTCATTGCTGGCGCGGGCCGATTCCACGGCGGCAGTGCGCGCACCGCCATCGAACAGCGAGACCGCCAGCGCCGGGCCCAGCGACCAGAAGAGGTTGGGCGCACTCAGCAGGTTGGACAGCTCCGAGCCCCGGTAACCGGCCGAGCCCGAGAGCGTGAGCGCCGGGAAGAAGGCCGCGCGCGCCACGCCGATCTGGGCATTGGCGGCGGCCACGCGGCGCTCGGCCGCAGCGATGTCGGGGCGGCGCTCCAGCAGCTGAGAGGGCAGTTGCGCGGGCACGGGCGGCGGGGCTGGCAGCTCGGCCGTGGCCGGCAGGCTGAAGGCGGCGGGCGCCTGCCCCACCAGCGCGGCCAGCGCATGTTCGAGCTGGGTGCGGCTGGTCTCGGATTCGAGCAGCTGCACCTGGGTGTTCTTGTACTGCGCCTCGGCCTGGGCCACGTCGGCCAGCGATGCCACGCCGGCAGCCTGGCGGTTGCGCGTGAGCTCCCAGCTGCGGTCATAGGCATCGAGCGTTTCGCGCAGCAGCCGCGCCTGGGCCTCGGCGGCGCGCAGCGAAAAATAGGTCTGCGCCACCGTGGCCTGCACCGACAGGCGCATGGCGGCCAGGTCGTCGGCGCTGGCCTGGGCGCTGGCGCGCGCGGAATCCACCGTGCCCGCAATGCGGCCCCACAGGTCCAGCTCCCAGCTGGCGTTGAGGCCCAGCGAATGGCTGGTGCTGATGCGCGCATTGCTGCTGCCGTCGGCCTGCAGCGTGCTGCCGCTGCGCGAGCGCGCGCTGCTGGCACTGGCGCCCAGGCTGGGCAGCAGGCTGGCGCTGCTGCTGGCCACGGCTGCCTGCGCGGACCGCAGGCGGGCCACGCTCAGCGCGATGTTCTGGTTGCCGGCGGCGGCCTGCTGCTGCAGCGCATCCAGCGTGGCATCGCCATACAGCGACCACCATGCTGTGGGCACGGCTTGGTCGCCACCGGGCTGGGCGGGCTGCCACAGGCCCTGGGCGGCGGCGCTGCTTTCCTTGTAGGCCGGCGGGATGTCCATGGCCGGGCGCTCGTAGGCCTGCTGGCTGGCGCAGGCACCGAGCAGGGCCAGCAGGGCCAGCGAGAGCGCCAGGCGTGCAGGAAACGGGGAAGAAGGGGTCGAAAGCATCAATCGTTTCCTTGAAGCGCCACGGTGGGGCCCGGCGCTGGACGCTGCCTGCGCCAGCGGCGCGCCGTGCGCAGCACGCGGGCGCGCAGGCGGTCCAGCGCCACGTAGACCACGGGCGTCGTGTAGAGCGTGAGCACCTGGCTGAAGAGCAGCCCGCCCACGATGGCGATACCCAGGGGCTGGCGCAGCTCGGCGCCATCGGCCCGACCCAGGGCCAGCGGCAGCGCGCCGAAGATAGCCGCCATGGTGGTCATGAGGATGGGGCGCAGGCGCAGGTTGCAGGCGCGGTAGATGGCCTGGGCGGCGCTCACATGGCCGCCGCGCTGGCGCACCAGCGCGAAGTCGATCATCATGATCGCGTTCTTCTTGACGATGCCGATGAGCAGGATCACACCGATCAATGCGATCAGCGAGAACTCGGTCTTGAACAGCATCAGCGCCAGCAGCGCCCCCACGCCGGCCGACGGCAGGGTGGACAGGATGGTGAGCGGATGCACCAGGTTCTCGTAGAGGATACCCAGCACCAGGTAGATGGTGATGATGGCCGCCAGGATCAGCAGGGGCTGCCCGGCCAGCGCGTCCTGGAAGGCCCCGGCCGTGCCGCCGAAGGTGCCGCGGATGCCCACCGGCACACCGAGCTCGGACACCGCGTTGTGCACCGCGTCGGTCGCCTGCGACAGTGAAATGCCCGGCGCCAGACTGAAGCTCACGGTACTGGCCGGTGTACCCCGGTCGTGGCTGACCGACAGCGGCGTGTTGGTCTGCGTGATGCGCGCAAAAGCCGTGAGCGGTATCTGCTGGCCCAGGTTGTTCACGAAGAAGAAGCTGCGCAGCGTCTCGGGGTCCTGCAGGTACTGGGGCGCGGCCTCCATCACCACGCGGTACTGGTTGAGCGGGTTGTAGATCACGCCCACCTGGCGCTGGCCGAAGGCGTCGTTGAGCGTGGCGTCGATGGTGGCCACCGTCAGGCCCATGCGGGTGGCGGCGTCGCGGTCGATCACCAGCGTGGTCTGCAGCCCGTAGTCCTGCACGTCGCTGTTCACGTCCTCCAGCTCGGGCAGTTGCGACAGGGCCTGGCGAATGCGCGGCTCCCAGGTGCGCAGCTCGGCGATGTCGTCGGCCTGCAGGGTGTAGTCGAACGAGGCGCTGCTCTGCCGCCCGCCAATGCGGATGTCGCGCTGGGGCGTCATGAACAGGCGCGCGCCGGGCTCATTCTTGAGCTGCTCGCGCAGGCGGTTGATCACCACCTCGGAGCTCTCCTGCCCCGGCCCGCGCTTGAGCGACATGAACATCATGGCCGCATTGCGCTGCCAGCCGCCTGTGAATCCGGTGACATGCTCCACGGCCGGGTCGGCCTGCACGATGGACAGGAAACGCTGCAGCCGCTGCTCCATGGCCTGGAACGAGGTGGCCTGGTCGGCCCGGATGAAGCCCGAGATGCGGCCCGTGTCCTGCTCGGGCATGAAGCCCTTGTCGATGGCGGTGTACAGGTAGACGTTGCTGGCCACCACGCCCGCCAGCACCAGCAGCACCACGGGCTGGTGGCGCAGGCACCAGGCCAGGCTGCGGCGATAGGCGCGCAGGCCGCGCTCCTGCAGCCGGTCGACCCAGCGCGAAAAGCGCGCCCAGCGGGACTGGCTGGGCGCCTTGGGCACGCGGTGCTGCTTGAGCAGCACGGCGCACATCATGGGCGTGGTGGTCAGCGAGACCACCAGCGACACCAGGATGGCGGCCGACATGACGATGGCGAACTCGCGAAAGAACCGGCCCACGATGCCGCCCATGAACAAAATGGGTACGAACACCGCGATCAGCGAGATGCTCATGGACACCACGGTGAAGCCGATCTCGCGCGCCCCGTCGAGCGAGGCCTGCAGCGCGGTCTTGCCACGCTCCATGTGGCGCATGATGTTCTCGAGCACCACGATAGCGTCGTCCACCACGAATCCGGTGGCCACGGTGAGCGCCATCAGCGACAGGTTGTCGAGCGTGTAGCCCGCCAGGTACATGATGCCGAAGGTGCCGGCCAGCGACACCGGCACCGCCACGCTGGGGATGAGCGTGGCGCGCGCATTGCGCAGAAACAAAAACACCACCATGATCACCAGCGCCACGGCGATCAGCAGGGCGCGCTCCACCTCCTTGACCGAGGCACGCAGCGTGGGCGTGCGGTCGGAGACGATCTCGATGTCGATGGCCGCGGGGATGGAGGCCTTGAGCGCCGGCAGCAGCGCACGCACGCGCTCCACGGCTTCGAGGATGTTGGCGCCCGGCTGCTTGTACGCCTGCAGCAGGATGGCCGGCTTGCCGTTGGCCACGCCGAAGTTGCGCACGTCCTGCACCGAGTCGGTGACCTGGGCCACGTCGGCCAGGCGGATGGCATTGCCGTCCTTCCAGCGCAGCACCAGGGGCGCGTAGTCGGCCGCCACGCGGGCCTGGTCGTTGGCGGTCACCTGCCAGTAGTGGTCCTCGCGCTCGACCGAGCCGAGCGGACGATTGGCATTGGTGCTGGTAATGGCCGCGCGCACCTGCTCCAGCGAGACGCCGTTGGCCGCCAGGCGCAACGGGTCGAGCTGCACGCGCACGGCGGGCAGCGCACCGCCGCTGATCGAGGCCTGGCCCACGCCCTCGACCTGCGAGAGCTTTTGCGCCATGACGGTGGAGGCCGCGTCGTACATCTGCCCGCGCGTGAGCGACTCGGACGTGAGCGCCAGGATCATGATGGGCGAATCGGCCGGGTTCACCTTGCGGTAGGTGGGGTTGCTGGGCATGCCCGTGGGCAGCAGCGTGCGCGATGCGTTGATGGCCGCCTGCACGTCGCGCGCGGCGCTGTCCACAGTGCGGCTCAGGTCGAACTGCAGCGTGATGGAGGTGCTGCCCAGCGTAGAGCGCGAGGTGATTTCATTGACGCCCGCGATAGCGCCCAGCGCGCGCTCCAGCGGCGTGGCCACGGTGGCGGCAATGGTGTCGGGGCTGGCCCCAGGCAGGCTGGCCGTGACCGAGATGGTGGGGTAGTCGACCTGCGGCAGCGGCGCCACGGGCAACAGAAAGTACGACACCGCCCCCGCCAGCGCCAGGCCGATGGTGAGCAGCATGGTGGCGATGGGCCGGTGGATGAAGGGGGTGGACAGGCTCACACCGCTCCCTCGGCATGTGCCGCCTTGGCTGCGCGCCGTGCGCGCCAGCGCTCGGCCGCGTTCTCGAAGGTCAGGTAGATCACCGGCGTGGTGAACAGCGTGAGCAGCTGGCTCACGATGAGGCCGCCGACCATGGTCACCCCGAGCGGATGGCGCAGCTCGCTGCCCACGCCCGTGCCCAGCATCAGCGGCAGCGCGCCCAGCAGGGCCGCCAGCGTGGTCATCAGGATCGGGCGAAAGCGCAGCAGGCAGGCCTGGTAGATGGCCTCGCGCGCGCCCATGCCCTGCTCGCGCTGGGCCTCCAGCGCGAAGTCGATCATCATGATCGCGTTCTTCTTGACGATGCCGATCAAGAGCACGATGCCGATGATGGCGATGATGTCCACATCGAGCCCCGTCACCAGCAGGGCCAGCAGCGCGCCCACGCCCGCCGACGGCAGGGTGGAGAGGATGGTGATCGGATGGATGGTGCTTTCGTACAGCACGCCGAGCACGATGTACATGGTGACCACCGCCGCCAAAATCAGCAGCAGCGTGTTCGACAGCGAGGCCTGAAAGGCCAGCGCCGCGCCCTGGAAGCTGGTCTCCACCGACAGCGGCAGCAGCCCCGCTTCCTTGGCGGCGGCCTGCTCGGCCTGGATGGCCTTGACCGCGTCGCCCAGCGCCACGCCGGGCGCGGTGTTGAAAGAAATGGTGGCCGCGGGCAACTGGCCCACGTGGTTCACGCCCAGGGCCATGGGCCGCTCTTCGATGCGCGCCACGGTGGACAGCGCCACCGGCTTGCCCGCCGTGGAGGTGACGTAGATGTTGGCCAGCGCCTCGGGGCCCACCTTGAACTGCGGCGCCACCTCCAGCACCACGCGGTACTGGTTGGACTGGGTGAAGATGGTGGAGATGAGGCGCTGGCCGAAGGCGTTGTACAGCGCCGTGTCGATGCCCGACACCGTGACCCCCAGGCGGCTGGCCTGGGCCCGGTCGATCTGCACATAAGCCTGCAGGCCCTGGCTCTGCAGGTCGCTGGCCACGTCTGCCAGTTGCGGCAGGCCGCGCATGCGGCGCACCAGGTCGGCGGTGCTGGCTTCAAGCTGCGCCGAATCGGGCGAGGAGATCAGCAACTGGTACTGCGTGCGCGCCACGCGGTCTTCGATGGTCAGGTCCTGCACCGGCTGGGCGTACAGGCGGATGCCGGGCAGGTCGGCCGTGTCGTCGGCCAGGCGGCGCACCACGGTGGACGCCTTGTCGCGCTCGCTATGGGGCTTCAGGTCGATCAGCAGGCGACCGGTATTGAGCGTGGTGTTGGCTCCATCTACCCCGATGAAGGAAGAGACGCTCTTGACCGCCGGATCGCGCAGGATGCGCTCGGCCAGTTGCTGCTGGCGCTCGGCCATGGCTGCGAACGAGATCGACTGGTCCGCCTCGGTCGTGGCCTGCAGCGTGCCCGTGTCCTGCACCGGGAAGAAGCCCTTGGGCACCACCATGTACAGCAGCACCGTGAGCGCCAGCGTGGCGATGAAGACGATCCAGGTGAGCCCCTGGTGGCCCAGCACCCAGTTCAGCGCGCGGCCATAGTGGGCGATGGTGCGGTCGAAGAAGCGGCCCGTGGCCTGGTACAGGCGGCCATGGCTTTCCTCGGGCGTGTGGCGCAACAGGCGCGCGCACAGCATGGGCGTGAGCGTGAGCGAGACCACGGCCGAGATCAGAATGGCCACGGCCATGGTGATCGCGAACTCGTGGAACAGCCGGCCCACCACGTCGCCCATGAAGAGCAGCGGGATCAGCACCGCGATCAGCGAGATGGTCAGCGAGATGATGGTGAAGCCGATTTGCTTGGCCCCCTTGAGCGCCGCCTGCAGCGGGTGCTCGCCCTCTTCCACGTAACGCGCGATGTTCTCGATCATCACGATGGCATCGTCCACCACGAAGCCGGTGGAGATGGTCAGCGCCATCAGCGTGAGGTTGTTGATGGAAAAGCCCGCCATGTACATGACGCCGAAGGTGCCCACCAGCGACAGCGGCACCGCCACGCTGGGGATGAGCGTGGCCGAGGCGCTGCGCAAAAACACGAAGATCACCGCCACCACCAGGCCGATGGCCAGGGCCAGCTCGACCTGCATGTCCTTGACCGAGGCGCGTATGGTGACCGTGCGGTCGGTGAGGATCTGCACGTCGAGCGAGGCCGGCAGCGTGCTCTGCAGCTGGGGCAGCAGGGCCTTGATGCGGTCCACCGTCTCGATCACGTTGGCGCCGGGCTGGCGCCGGATGTTGAGGATCACGCCTGCGCGCGCCCCCGTGTCGGGCGTGCCGGCCCAGGCGGCCAGCCGGGTGTTCTCGGCATCGTCCACCGTGGCGGCCACGTCGCTCAGGCGCACCGGCACGCCATTGCGCAATGCGATCACCAGGTTCTGGTACTCCGCCGCCGACTGCAACTGGTCATTGGCGTCGATGGTCGAAGCGCGTGCCGGGCCGTCGAAGCCGCCCTTGGCCTGCTTGACGTTGGACGAGGCGATCATGCTGCGCACGTCTTCGAGCGTCATGCCCACCGCCGCCAGCGCCACCGGATTGACCTGGATGCGCACGGCCGGGCGGCGCCCACCGGCGATGGCCACCAGGCCCACGCCCTTGACCTGCGAGAGCTTGGGTGCCAGGCGGTTTTCCACCAGGTCGTTGACGCGGATCACCGGCAGCGAGGGCGAGGTGATGGCCAGCGTGAGGATGGGTGCGTCCGCCGGGTTCACCTTGCTGTAGATGGGCGGCATGGGCAGGTCGTTCGGCAGCAGGTTGCTGCCGGCGTTGATGGCCGCCTGCACCTGTTGCTCGGCCACGTCCATGGCCATGTCGAGCGCAAAGCGCAGGGTGATGACCGAGGCCCCGCCCGAGCTGGTGGAGGACATCTGCGACAGGCCCGGCATCTGGCCGAACTGGCGCTCCAGCGGCGCGGTGACGTTGGAGGTCATCACGTCGGGGCTGGCGCCCGGGTACAGCGTGGTGACCTGGATGGTGGGGTAGTCCACCTCGGGCAGGGCCGAGATGGGCAGCAGCCGGTAGGCCAGCAGGCCTGCGATCAAGAGCGCCACCATCAGCAGCGAGGTGGCGATGGGGCGCAGGATGAAGATGCGCGAAAGGTTCATGGGGGCGGTGCCCGCTTCAGGGTGATCGGGGCCGCGTCAGCGCGAGGCCGCTGCGCCAGGGGCCGCCATGCCGGCCGCCTGCATCTTGCTGCGGATGAAGGCACGGCGCTCGTCGGGCGCCATGGCCTGCAGCTTCTGGCGCTCCTCGGGGCTCATCTTTTCAAGCAGGGCCCGCACCTCGGGCGACATGCCAGGACGGCGCTCGCCATCGGGGGCACCGCCTTCCGCACGCGGATTGCCTTCGCTGCGGGGGCCGTCTTCGGCCCCGGCTCCAGTGCTGGCCCGGGGCATTTCGCGTGGCGCACCCTCGGTGGCCCCGCGCGAACCCTCAGCGCCGCGGCCACCGGCAGGGCGCGATGCCGCAGGCGAAGGCGCGGCAGCAGCGGACGCAGCGGCAGCTGGCGCTGCGGCCTCGCTGCCCACCGTGCCGCTGGCCGCGCCTGCAGGCCCGGCGGCACCGGGCTGGTTGCGCTTGCTGCGCAAGAACGCGCGGCGCTCCTCCTGCGTCATCTTGGCCAGCCTGTCGCGCTCTTCCTGGGTCAGGTTGCGCATCGCTGCGCGGCGCGCGCCACCATCCTGCACAGCCTCGTCGGCGCGGGCGGCGGCGCCCGAATCGATCACGGCCACCTTGGCGCCTTCACGCAGGCGGTCGATGCCGTCGACCACCACCTGGTCGCCGTCCTTGAGTTCCCCTTCGACCGCCACGCGGTCGCCATCGGCCACGCCCACGCGGATGCGCCGCTGCGTCACCGTGCCGTCGGGCTGCACCAGGTAGACATAGTTGTTCTGGATGGCCGTGCCGGGCACCGTGAGCGCGTTTTCCAGCAGATTGACCTGCAGGCGCACATTCACGAACTGGTTGGGGAACAGCGTGCCGTCGTCGTTGGCGAAGCTGGCCTTGACCTTGATAGTGCCCGTGGTGGCGTCGATGGCGTTGTCCAGCGCGCCCAGGCGGCCACGCGCCAGGCGGCGCTTCTGCTCGCGATCCCACAGCTCCACGGGCAGCTCGGCGCCTTGGGCCAGGCGCTGGTTGATCTGCGCCAGGTGCGCCTCGGGTACGGAGAACACCGCGTCGATGGGCCGCACCAGGTTGATGGTGACGATGCCCGTGGCGTCCGAGGGGCCGACCACGTTGCCCCGGTCGGCCTGGCGCAGGCCCAGGCGCCCGGCGATGGGCGCGGTGATGCGCGTGTAGCTCAGCTGCAGCCTGGCTGCGTCCACCTGGGCCTGGTCGGCTGCCACGGTGCCTTCGAGCTGTCGCACCTGGGCGGCCTGGGTGTCCACCTGCTGGCTGGCGATGGAGTCCTTGGCCAGCAGGTCCTGGTAGCGCTTGAGGTCGAGCTGCGCGTTCTTGAGCAGGGCCTGGTCGCGTGCGAGATTGCCCTGCACCTGGCCCAGCGAGGCCTGGTAGCTGCGGGGGTCGATCTCGGCGAGCAACTGGCCGGCCTTGACCTCCTCGCCCTCCTTGAAGCGCAGGCTGGTCAGCTCGCCGCTGACCTTGGCCCGCACCACCGCCGTGGCACGTGCGCTCATGGTGCCGATGGCGTTGACCTGCACCCGCACGTCCTGGCGCCGCACCACCCCCACCGAGACGGGCTGGGTTTGCCCGCCCGCACTGAAACGTGCCGCCCCCCGACCCCCGGGACCGCCCGGACCGCCGCGCCCTGCAGGCGCATCGGCCTGGGCCGGCGCCGCCTGGCGCTGCTTCCACCACAGCCCGCCCCCCACGGCAGCGGCGATGAGCACCAGCAGCACGACCCACCACAGGGCGCGCCCCTGTTGGCGCAAGAGGGACCGCGGAGACACAGGCAGGAAACGGAGGGACGGCATGGTGGACGCAACAGGTGGAATCGTGGCTATGGTAGCCATGCGCCGAGACACTCCGGCGCGCAGGCAAAGGGATTTACCCTGCCTTTACCCTCGCTTTACGGCGTTTTCAAGGCCGAAACGCAATTCAGTTGCCCATGGCGCTGCGCGCCACCCGCATCGCATGAAACTGGCGCGGCCCAAGCCAGTGCCCCCGTGCAAGGGCCGCCCCGCCGCACCGGGGGCGTCCCCCTCCCGACTCGCGCAGCGAGACGAGAGAGGGGTGAAGGCGCGAAGCGACTCAGGGGGTGTTTCATTTCAGCGGTTGGTGGCCAGCAGCAGGCCGCCTGCGCCCATGAAAAAGCCACCCGTGGCCTTGTTCAGGCGCACCACGCCGCGCGAGGTGCGGATGAAGCGGCGGATCTGCCGGCCGCCGGCCGCATACACCGCCGTGGCGACGAACTCAGCCGCCAGGTACACGCTGCCCAGCACCAGGAACTGGCGCGCCGCCGGCTGCGCCGGATCGATGAACTGCGGAAAGATGGCCGCAAACAGAATGATGGCCTTGGGGTTGGTGATGCCCAGCAGGAACTCCTGCGTGATCAGCGACCACAGGCGCACCGGCGCCGCGCTCGCAGCCACGTCGGCCCCGTCCACGACCTCCAGGCCATTGAACTCGCGGCTGCGCCAGGCGCGCCAGCCCAGCCAGAACAGGTAGCAGGCGCCCACCCACTTCACGGCGGTGAAGGCGGCTTCGGACGCCAGCAGCATGGCCCCCAGGCCCACGGCCGACACGGTGAGAAAAATCGCAAACGCCGCCGCCCGCCCGAGGGTGCCCACCAGGGCCGCGCCCACACCGGCACGGATGCCGTTGTTGAGGCCGCAGAAATTGTTGGGGCCGGGCGTCAGCGCGATGGCCACAGCGACGGGGGCGAAGAGAAGGGCGTCCATGGGAATTTCCGGTGAAAACGGCCGCAATGGCGGCGCAGACCCCAGTTTAGGGCTTGGGAAACGATCCTGTTCGGCCAGGGTTACCGGTCAGGCAGCGTGATGGTGGCCTGCCAGGGCACACCCACCAGGGCATCGTAGTGGGCTACCACCACGGCCCGGTCCTGCTGCGTGGCCAGGGCGGCCAGCGCCTGCTGCAGGTACTGTACCGAAGGCTTGTCGAGCCCCGCCACGGGCTCGTCGATCAACGTCAGCGCCGCACCCGAGGCCAGGGCCCCGGCCGTCCACACCTTGCGCCGCGTGCCGGTGGACAGCATCAGGAAGCGCTTGTGCAGATGCTCCTGCAGCTCGAAGCCTTCGATGTGCCGGGCCAGCGCCGTCGCGTCGAACTGTGGGTAGCGGGCGGGCAGCGCAGCCAGCCAGTCCTGCGCCACCTGTTCGCTCAGCGCGTCCGAGCGCGGGTCGCCCTGGAACACCTGGGCGCGGTAGGCGGCAGGTGAGGCGTGCAAAGGCACGCCCTTGAGCACCAGTTGGCCGGCATCAGGGACTAGCTCGCCCGCCAACAGGCGCAGCAGGCTGGTCTTTCCACTGCTGTCGGCGCCGAGCACGAGCGTGGTGCCGGCCGGCAATCGGGCGTCCAGGCCCTGGAACAACGGGCATTCGGGGTAGGCAAAGCACAGGCCGTTGATGTGCAGGATGGCATCGGTGCTGGCAGCAGGCATGGAACGGAAGACCTTGGAGAAGCGAAGCCAGCCATTCTAGGAAATGCAGCCCCCTGCTGCGCGACAATGCACGGCCCACCCCTGCCCCCACCTCACGCCATGCCCCTGCGCTACCTGGATTTTGACTACAGCGAAGACTTCGAGGGCACCGGCACGTTCGATGCGATGGCTGCGGTAGCGCCAGCGCAGGTGGTGGCCCTGCATGCCGAAGTGGCACAGGTGCTGGCCTGGGCACATGCGCAGTTCCCTGGCATGAACGGCCCGACCGACGAGGGCGGTGAATGGGACTACGACCTGGCTTGCGTGCAGGAGGTGGCCACGCCCCTGGATCTGGCATTCGACGACGCCAGCGGCACCATTGCGGTGCAGGCGGGCACGCCCGGCCCGGCGCGCACCACCCTCACCCTGTCGATCAGCGGCAGCAGCATGTTCTGCAGCGCGCTGCGCGAGGCCTTCGGGCTCGACTGAGCCCGCGCGGTCTCCGGGGGCTCGCTGTGTAAAGACGCAGCTGTCAGCGCCGTTGACAACGGCAACAGGCTGTCAGCCTACATACAGCACCCGGGTAAACGCCTATCCTGCAATGGCAGCGGTGTGCAGGGGTTGCCTTGCACTGGCCACGCAAAGCCCAACGTCAGGCGCACTGCGCCTGGCGGAGCTGCACCCACCAGAGAGGCTCACTTCATGCTTGCGCAATCGTCTTCTTCCATGGCCCCGCCCTTCAACCCGATGACGGCGCCCTTGCCCCTTGCAGCGGCCAACGAGTCGCCTGCCAGCGCTGCACCCGCCACCAGCCAGTTGCTGCAGTCGCAGGGCATGCAGAGCACCCCCATGCAGGCCACGGCTGCGCCCTTCATGGCCAACACCCGGGTGCGCATGGAGTTGGAGATCGAACTCCACTACGAGATCGACCAGTACGGTGCCGACTTCGTGTTCAACATCCACGCCGCGCACACACCCAGCCAGGCCGTCAGCAACGAGCGCCTGGTCATCAACCAGAACATCCCGCAGCAGATCCACACCGACCCGGCCACCGGCAACCGCTACCTGCGCCTGCATGGCGAGCCTGGTCCGCTGAGCGTGGCGTACTCGGCCACTGTGGACATCACCCACCACCGCACCGACCCCATGCAACTGGCCGAAGTGCCCGTGCGGCGGCTGCCGCAGGAGGTGATGGGCTACATCTACCCCAGCCGCTACTGCCAGTCCGACCGGCTGCTGCGCCTGGCGCTCAACGAGTTCGGCGCCCTGTGGCAGGGCCACAGCCGGGTGCAGGCGATCCGCGACTGGGTGCAAAAGCATGTGGCGTTCACGTCCAACACTTCCAACTCCAACACCTCGGCGGTGGACACCCTGGTCGAGCAGGTGGGGGTTTGCCGCGACTTTGCCCACCTGATGATTTCGCTGTGCCGCGCGATCAATATCCCCGCACGCTTCACCACTGGCACCGACTACGGCGCCGACCCGAACCTGGGCCCGCCCGACTTCCATGCCTACGTGGAGGCCTACCTGGGCGACCGCTGGTACCTGTTCGACCCCTCGGGCACAGCCATCCCCATGGGGCTGATCCGCTTTGGCACCGGGCGCGATGCGGCCGACGTGGCGTTTGCCACCATCTTCGGCGGTGTGCGCGCACAACCGCCCGTGATACGCACCAAGGCCGTGGAGGATGCGGGCCGCGGTTTCGTGCTGCCGCACCACTGCCGCGAGGCGCTCTCCACTGACCACGGGGCGGCATTCGCGACCCGGTTCGCCGGCAATTGAGGCATCCAACACCACTCTGTCACCGGTGCTGAAAAGGCTTCATTTTCTGCATCCAGCCCGACCTATGGCCTAATACACGTTTTTCCACCATCTTTTCCAGAGAATTCCCATGGGCAACAAGATCGTCACCGAAGCAGACCGCAAGCGCACCCCCCGCCCTACGCCAGTGCCCGGCTACAACCTGGCCACCCCAGGTCGCGGCCAGCGCGTGAGCCTGGAGCGCGGCGTCGCCACGCGCAGCAAGAAGAACCCTGGCAAGCGCTCCAAGAAGGGCGGCTGATCGCCAGATCGCCACGGGCAGGCTGCGGCCGGCCCCTGCAACAAAGCCCTCGCGAGAGGGCTTTTTGCTTGGTGCGCCATGCAAACACGGGCATGGACCCGGTCACGCGGGCATCAGGGCAATGTCCTCGCGGGCCCTGTCCAGCAACCACTGGCGAAAGACCGGCAGGCTGGCCGCTGCCCGGCGCCCCGGCAGGCGGCAAAGGAAGTAGCCGCGCTGTAGGGTGATGGGCAGGTCGAACGGCGTGACCAGGCGACCGGCATCGAGTTCGGCCCGAACCAGGCAGCGCTGCACCAGCGCAACGCCCATGTCGGCCATGGCTGCCTGGACCAGGATGGACACCTGGTCGAACACCGTCGACAGCTCGGGCTCGGCCCCCGCAGCGCCGGCAGCCCGCAGCCACTGCGCCCAGTTGCCAGGCGAGGTGGAATGGGCCAGCAGCGGCTCGGCGGACAGGTCGGCCGGATGCTGCCAGCGCTGCCGGGCGGCACGCGCCGGGTGGCACACCGGCACCACCTCGCGGCCAATGACGTAGTCACACTCCCACCCGGGCCACTGCGCCGCACCCAGGCCCGTAAGGATGGCGGCATGCGGCGTGGGGCCCGAGAAATCCTCATCCTTGCGGTAGGGAACGAAGCGCACGCGCACATCCGGGTGCCGGGCTTGAAAGTCCGGCAGGCGCGGCACCAGCCACACGCTGGCCAGCGTGGGCACCACGGACAGCACCAGTTCCGTGGTGCGCGCGGGCCCCTCGCGCAGGGCCTCGCTGGCCGCCTCTATCGCTGCCAGCGGCTCGCGCACGGCAGCCAACAACTGTTCGCCTGATGCGGTCAGCAGCATCTGCTGCGAACTGCGCTTGAGCAGCACCTTGCCGTAATGGCCTTCGAGACGCGCCACCGCCCGGCTGATGGCGCCCTGGGTCACGCACAGCTCGTCCGCCGCGCGCGAAAAACTGCCTGTGCGCACCACGGTGACAAAGGCGTGCAACTCGGACATCGATGGCGAATGCAGGCGCATGGTGCAGCAAGGCTGGGGTGGTGTATGAGCAATGGTAATACAGGAATGCCGGAGTGTCGTTTGCGGGTGAGCGCTGTTCGCCAGAGACTGCCAGCACCCTTTGGCCACCGAGAGAACCCCCACCATGGCAAGCATCCGCCCCCCTTCCTCCCTCAGCCGCCGGGCCACCCTGCTGGCCCTGGCCCTGGCGCCGCTGGCTGGCGCGGTCCATGCGCAAGCCGCTTTCCCGGACCGGCCGATCAAGCTGATCGTGCCCTTCGCGCCCAGCGGCTCTACCGACCTGGCGGCGCGGCTGATTGCCGAATTCGCGGGGCGCGAGCTCGGCCAGCCCATCGTGGTGGAGAACAAGGCCGGCGCCGGGGGCTCGCTGGGCATGGAACAGGTGGCCAAGGCCCGTGCCGACGGCTACACCCTGGGCATGGCCACCATGAGCACGCACGGCTCCAACGCGGCCGCCTATGGCAGCCGCATGAAGTACGACCCGGTGAAGGATTTCGCCCCGGTCTCCAACGTGGCCACCGTCCCCAGCGTGTTCGCGGTGAACGCAGCTTTTCCCGCCCGGACCATGCAGGAGTTCATCGCCCTGGCCAAGGCCAACCCGGGCAAATACAACTTCGCATCCCCGGGCACGGGCTCGCTGGGGCATGCCAACGTGGAGCATTTCTCCAGCCTGGCCAAGATCCAGCTGCTGCACATTCCCTACAAGGGCGCGGGCATGGCGCTCAACGACGCCGTGGCAGGCCAGGTCGATGGCATCACCGACAACCTGCCCTCGGCGCTGCCGCACATCAAGGCGGGCCGCTTGCGGGCGCTGGCCGTGCTCTCCGAGACCCGCTCGCCCCTGCTGCCCGATGTGCCCACCTACGGCGACCTGGGCTTCAAGGAAATGGGTGCCGGTGGCTGGTTCGGCGTGGTGGCACCGGCCGGCACGCCCGCGCCCGTGGTCAACCGGCTCAACCAGGCGATCCATGCGGCCATGAAACACCCCGACTTCATCAAGAAGATGGACGAGGCCGGTGCCACGCTGATCCCCGGTACGCCCGCGCAGTTCGGCGTGCAGATCCGCCAGGCGCTGGACCGCTATGCGCGCGTGGCCAAGGTCGCCAAGCTGACGGCGGAATGATGCGCATGGACCTGCACCGCGACGTCCCTGCCTTCACCATGCATGTGCCGGTGGCGCCGGCCATCCCCCTGGTCTGCGACTCGCCGCACAGCGGCACCGCCTACCCTGCGGATTTTGGCCATGCCGTACCCCGCGCCCTGCTGCGCGCGGCCGAGGACACGCACGTGGAGGCGCTGTGGCAGGCCGCGCCCGAGGTGGGCGCCAGCTTGCTGGAAGCGCATTTCCCGCGCAGCTACGTCGATGCCAACCGCACGCTCGACGACCTGGACCCGGCCCTGCTCGACGCGCCCTGGCCCACGCCGCTGGCCCCGGGCGAGAAGACGCGCCTGGGCTATGGCCTCATCTGGCGCAACGTGAACGCCACCACGCCCATCTACGACCGCAAGCTCACCGTGGCCGAGGTGCAGGCACGCATAGCGCGCTGCTACCAGCCCTACCATGCAGCCCTGGCGGCTGCCATCGGGCAGGCACATGCGCAATTCGGCGCCGTCTGGCACCTGAACCTGCACTCCATGCCCAACAACGCCTACGAGCGGCTGCAGATACACAGCCCACACCCGCTGGCCGACTTCGTGCTGGGCGACCGCGATGGCACCACCTGCGAGCCGGTGTTCGTGGACCTGGTGGAAAAGGAACTGAAGTCCCGGGGCTACACCGTGGCACGCAACGACCCCTACAAGGGCGTGCAGCTCATCGCCCGCATCGGCCAGCCCGCGCACCAGCGGCACAGCATGCAGGTGGAGATACGCCGGCCGGTCTACATGAACGAGGCCAGCCGCGAGCGTGGCGCGCACTTCGACACGGTGCAGCGCGACCTCACCGGCGTGCTGCAGGCGATTGCGCGCTACCTGCGCGAGCACCCCTCCCTGCACACACGGGGATGAACCGCCCGGCACAGGGCCAGAATGGCGCCAGCATCGCCCAGGCGACACAAAGGGCGCACAAAGGGCACACAAAGGGCACACAAAGCATCGGCAACAGCGCCTAAGATGCGCGCATGATCACCGTCCACCACCTTGAAACCTCGCGCTCGCAGCGCGTCCTCTGGCTACTCGAAGAACTGGGCGTGCCCTACGAGCTCAAGATCTACCAGCGCGACAAGGCCACCAAGCTGGCCCCGCCTGAACTCAAGAAGATCCACCCGCTGGGCAAGTCGCCCGTGATCACCGATGGCGACGAAGTGATCGCCGAGTCCGGCGCCATCGTCGAGTACCTGGTGGAGACCTATGGCGCGCAGGCCACGGGCGACCTCGCCCATCTGCAGCCCGCGCGCGGCACGCCCGAGTACCGCCAGTGCCGCTTCTGGATGCATTACGCCGAAGGCTCGCTCATGAACTGGCTGGTGATGAAACTGGTGTTCATGACCATCCCGCGCCAGCCCATGCCCTTCTTCGTCAAGCCCATTGCCAAGGCGCTGTGCGGCAAGGTGCTCGACAAGATGGTGGACCCGAACGTGAACACCGCCATGGACTTCATGGAAAGCCACCTGGGCCAGCACACCTGGTTCGCGGGCGAGCAGCTGACCATGGCCGACTTTCAGATGAGCTTTGCGGTGGAGGCTGCCCTGTCACGCTCCAGCAAGGCCAGCACTTGCCCGAACATTCTGGCCTACAAGAAGCGCATGGAGGCACGGCCGGCCTACCAGCGCGGCATCCAGAAGGGCGGCCCGGTGGTGATGGGCTGACAGCTCAGGCCGTATCCAGAATACGGCCTGGGTTCAGAATGCCCGCGGGATCGAGCAGTGCCTTGAGACTGTGCATGAGTTCGATCTCCACCGGCGAGCGGCTGTGCGCGAGGAATTCCTTCTTCACCACGCCGATGCCATGCTCAGCCGAGATGGAGCCGCCCACACGGCCGGTGGCGGCATAGACCACCTCTTCCACCTGGTGCAGGCTGTCCGGTGACGCATGAGGACCGGAGAGCACGTGCAGGTTGCCGTCGCCGATGTGCCCGAAGAACAGGTGGCGCTGCGCCGGGAAGCGGCGCTCCAGCTCGGACCCCACCGATTCCACAAAGGCGTCCATGGCCGCCATGGGGATGCCGACGTCGAAGGCCGCAAACGGCTTGAGTTGGCCCAGCAGCTCGCCAATGGATTCGCGGTAGGCCCAGAGCTTCTTGCCGTCTTCCACCGACTGGGCCACCACCACGTCGGAAATCAGGCCCTGCTCCAGGGCCTCGCCCAGCTCGCGCTCCAGCGCTTCGCGGTCGCGCTCGTCGTTGGCCCCCAGTGTCTCGACCAGCACATAGACCGGGTGGGGCGCATCGAAGGGCTGGCGCAGCCGCGTCACCTCCATGGCCGCCTCCAGGTAGTCGTCCCACATCACCTCGAAGGCCGACAGCGCAGGCAGTGCGCAGCGCAGGTCGCGCACCAGGTGCGTGGCCGCATCGAACGAGGGCAGCGCGCACAGCGCCGTGTTCGCCGCCGTGGCCCGAGGCGAGAGCTTGAGCACCAGGCGCGTGATCACGCCCAGCGTGCCCTCCGCGCCGATGAACAGGTGCTTGAGGTCCACGCCCGTGGTGTTCTTGGTCACGCGGTTGAGCATGGTCATGAGCCGGCCGTCGGGCAGCGCCACCTCCAGCCCCAGCACCAGGTCGCGCATGGTGCCGAAGCGGATCACCCGGTTGCCGCCGGCATTGGTGGCCGCATTGCCGCCCACCTGGCAAGAGCCGCGCGCCCCCAGGTCGAGCGGGAAGGACCAACCCTCTGCTTCCACCCGCTGCTGCAGCTGCTCCAGCACCACGCCGGCCTGCACCACGGCCGTCCCGCCAACGGTGTCGATGTCTTCGATGGTGTTGAGTTTGGCCAGCGACAGGGCCACTTCCACACCCGAGGGCGTGGCCCCACCGGCCAGCCCCGTCAGCCCACCCTGAATGGCCACGGGCTGGCCCAGGCGGCTGCACACCGCGAGCACGCCAGCCACCTCCTGCGGCGTTCGCGGGAACACCACCAGGGCGGGCGCATGGCGCGGTGCCTCGCTCCAGTCGCCCGCATGGCTGGCGGTCACGCCGGGGTCCCGAACGATCTGGGCGGGCGAAAGGACGCCAGCCAGGGCATCCACCAGGTCTTGCACCGGCATGTCCTGCCGCGATATCGTCTGCATTGCATTTGTCTCCGTTGAAGTCATTGCACTGTACGGAAAGACAAGCACGCGGAGAAATACGCCTTGCACCCATGCGCCATCAGATAAACCTCATGGCAGCGTGCGCCCCACCAGTTGCCCGTCTGCCAGCAATTGGGCAATGAGCTCCAGCAGCAGGTCGCGCACCAGTTGGCCGGCCGGCGTCAGCGGCTGCTCCATCGACCAGACCACCGACTGGGTACGGCTCAGGACCGGCTCCACGATACGCCGGGCCACGATGCCGCGCGCCTCGAACGCTGGGAAGGAATTGCGCGGCATGACCGCGAAGGCCAGCCCGCCGCAGACCATGCTGCGCAGCAGATCGGAGCTGTTCACCTCATAGCGCACGTTGAGCGGGCAATCGAGCGCGACGGCCGTGCGCTCGATGAGCTTGCGCAGGTCGTGCTCGCGGTCGGGCTCCACCAGCGGGCGGTCGCCGATTGCGCGGAAGGCGATATCGCCCGTGGCATCGCCCATCTGCTCCCGGGTGCCGAACAGGCAGAAATCCTCCTCGTAAGCGGGCCGGGATTCGAGCTTGGCCATCTCGGACGCCGTGGGCAGCAGCGCCAGGTCGACGCGCCGCGCCTCCACCAGGGTCTGGGCCTCGCGCGACATGGCGGTGCTCAGGAGCAGCTGCACCTCGGGCGCGCGCTCCTCTATCAGCCGGTACAGGGGCACCACCAGCACGGGCGCGACCGAGCCGACGATGCAGGCGCGCACCACGCCGCGGAACTGCGAGGCCGCGTCGCGCACGTCCTCGCGCAGGCGTTCCATCTGCCGCAGGATGGAGGCCGCCCGGTCAAACAGGCGTTGCCCCTCCATGGTGAGGCGCACGCCGCGCGCATGGCGCTGCAGCAGCACCACGCCCAGTTCTTCCTCCATCGCCGCGATGTGGTGGCTCAGCGCCGGCTGGGCGATGTGCAGGGTGGAAGCGGCCGTCGTGATGCTGCCGGACCGCGCGATCTCGACGAAGTACTTGAGCTGGCGGGGGGTCATGCCCAGACTCTAATGCAGCAGGTGCCAGGCGACGCCCGCCACGCCCGTAGCGCAGGCCAGCAGAACCAATGCCGCCACCCGGGCCAGGCCGGCCGGGGGGGTACCTGGCCTTCGCAGGCCAGCAGCACACGGCCGCGGTGCACGCCATAGCCGTACAGCGCACAGGCCGCCAGCGCCAGCATGGCGCCAGTGGCCAGCAGCATGGCCGAGCCATCGATCCAGGCGCCGCGCAGCGCCACCAGGGCGTTCAGCAGCACGGCCAGGGCCGTGCGCGTCCAGGCCAGGCTGGTGCGCTCGGGCTGCAGG
Source organism: Acidovorax sp. LjRoot66 (assembly GCF_964253305.1). Lineage (NCBI taxonomy): Bacteria > Pseudomonadati > Pseudomonadota > Betaproteobacteria > Burkholderiales > Comamonadaceae > Acidovorax > Acidovorax sp. LjRoot66. The sequence goes on along the minus strand of NZ_CAXUQU020000001.1, from coordinate 1,999,864 downwards.
CCCGGATCGCGCGCGGTCCCTAGAGCGAAAGCCACAGCACCAGGCCCAGCAGCAGCACCGCCACCAGGAACAAGCCGGCCGCCAGCACGGCCAGCGCCGCCGTAGCGGGCAGCGCGCCCTTGCGGCGCATGGCGATCTCGTTGGCGCGCCAGCGCCGGTAGGCCAGCACGCACAAGGCGGCGGCCAGCGCGCACATCAGCAGCGCAATGGCCGAGACCAGCAGGCGCGGCTGCAGCCGGGTGGCGAACTGCTCGAGCAGCACGCCGCCCGCCAGCACGGCCAGGGCGGTGCGGATCCAGGCCAGGAAGGTGCGCTCATTGGCCAGGGTGAAGCGGTGGTCGGGCTCCTCGCCCTCGTGCCGCCAGGCAGGCCCCTTCATCGGGCCTCGGCAGTGGCCAGCGCCTCCTGCGGTACGGGCGTGGCGCCCCCGGCGCCCATGCGCGAGGCCACCTGCACGCCGCCCAGGCGCTCGATCATGCGCTGCTGGTCGGCCTTGGCCAGAGCGTCCACGGCCTCAGGGTCGCAGATAGCGCGCAGCTCGGCCTCCATGGCGCACAGCACGTCGGCAAAGGCGGGATCGCCCGCCAGGTCGGCGAGTTCCTCAGGGTCCGCCACCAGGTCGAACAGTTCGGGCCGGTGGCGCACGTAGTAGTGATACTTGTAGCGCCCCTTGCGCACCATGAAGCCGGCCGTGTTGCTGCCGGCCGCGTGGTATTCGCTGAAGACCACGCGCTCGGGCTCGGCCGGGCCTTGCGCCAGGTCCAGCAGCGAGCGGCCGGGCCGGTCCTGCATCTCGGGCGCCGGGTTGATGCCCACGCCCTGCAGGATGGTGGGGAACAGATCGAGCAAGTCCACCGGCGTCTCGCAGACCCCGGGTTGCACGCCCTGGCCCGCCACGAGCATGGGCACGCGCACGCTTTCCTGGTACAGCGTGGACTTGCCCCACAGCCCGCGCGTGCCCAGGTTGTCGCCATGGTCCGAGGTGTAGACCAGGGTGGTGTCGCCCTCCAGCCCTGCATCGCGCAGGGCCTGGGTGATGCGGCCCACGTTGTGGTCCAGGAAGCTGCACAGCGCGTAGTAGGCCACGAAGGCCTGCCGCCGCTCCTCGGGGCTCTTGAACTCGCCTTCGTTGTCCATGAAGTCCGCGTAGGCCTGCACCCAGGGGTGGCGCTGGTAGCCGCTTGCAGGCTGCAGCTTGGGCTCCGGCATCACTTCATCGGAATACAGCGCGAAGAACTCCTCAGGAGCAACCAGCGGAAAGTGCGGCGCCACCAGGCCCACATAAAGCACGAAGGGCTCGTCGGGGCGGGTTCCCGCATCGCGGATCCACTCGACCGCACGGCCAGTGACCTCGCGGTCGTAGGCGGTGTAGTGCGATTCGCCAGCGCCGATGTGCTCGCCCAGCATGCGCTTGCCGCTGGGGCTGGAAATGTAGGGGTCGCGGATGGACGCCCACACCATGCCATGGCCGCCCACCACATGCATGGGGATGTGCTCCTTGTCGAAGCCGGCGGGGTCTTCCTCGGCGCGGTAGTGCAGCTTGCCGATGCTCTCGACGCGCACCCCCTGGCGCTGCAGCACATGGCCCCAGCCGCGAGGGTCGCCCACGTAGGGCATGGCGTTGTCCCAGTGGCGCGTCTGGTGCACGCGCAGGCCGGTGGCGAAAGCGGCGCGCGCAGGCACGCAGATGGGGCTGGGGGTGTAGGCATCGGTGAAGCGCACGCCGCGCGCGGCGAGTGCGTCCAGGTGCGGCGTCTTCACGAAGGCATGGCCGGCACAGCCCATGATGCGGGGATCATGCTCGTCGGACATGATCACGATGACGTTGCGGCGTGGCATGGGTCGGGTATCTCTCATCAAGTCACGAGTCTTCAGGTGTGTAGCCGGATGCCTTCACGATCTGGCCCCAGCGCGCATGGTCCTCGCGCAGTTGCCTGTCCAGGGCTTCGGTGGTGGCGGTCTGGGGCTGGTATTCGAGCTTGTGCAGCAGCGAGGCGATCTTCTCGGACTGCACGGCCTCCGTGGCGCTTTTGTTGAGCTGCGCGACCAGGGGCGCGGGCGTTCCGGCCCGAGCGAACAGGGCGAAGGTCTCGGTGATCGCCAGGTCGCCGTAGCCCAACGACTTGAAGGTGGGCACGCCGGGCAGCGCGGCCAGCGGCGCCTCATCGGAGATCGCCAGGATGCGCAGCTTGCCCGACTTGTGCATGGGCAGCAGGTTGGGCAGGGTGGTGATCACGCAGGGCAGCACGCCGCCGATGGCATCGGTCACCGCGGCCGAGCCGCCGCGGTAGGCCACGTGCGCCAGCGGCACCTTGGCGGCCTTGCCCAGCAGCTGGCCGATGAAGTGCATGGCCGTGCCCGCACCGGGCGTGCCGTAGGCGGCCAGGGCGTTGTCCTTGCGCGCCAGGTCCAGGAACTCCTTGAGCGTCTTTGCCGGGCTGTTGGCGCTCACGGCCAGGGCAAAGCTCATGCTGCAGGCCTTGCCCACGCCGACGAACTGCTTGAGCGGGTCGTACGACAGGGACTTGAAGACGTGGGGGTACAGGGTCAGGTTGCCCATGGGCGTCATGAGCAGGGTGGCGCCGTCTGCTGGCGCCGCGATCAGGGCCTCGGTGGCCAGCCGGCCGCCGGCACCGCCCTTGTTGTCCACCAGCATGTTGAAGCCATGGCCGCGCACGCCTTCGGCCACGGCACGGGCCACGGTGTCGGCAGCGCCGCCCGCGGCGTAGCCCACGAGCACGCGAATGGTTCTGTCCTGCGCGAAGGCAAAGGGGCTGTGGGCGGCCAGGGCCGAGGCGCCCAGCAGGCCCGCGAACTGGCGGCGGGTGGTGTTCATCGCTTGTCTCCTGTTATGGGGCTTGAGTATGGTCAAGGGATGCCGGCGTGAGAAATACCGTTTCAGCGCCCAAGGCATGCAGAAAACTTGATGCCTTTCACCTCCTCAGGGGCCCGCATGCCTGCACTGCCAGGATGGCCTTGTGCATTGGCTCAACCACGCCCCAATGAGCAGCAAGCCTGCACAAGTTCAGTGCTTTGCGCTCTTCAAATGCACTGCATTTGGTTTCCCGCATGAATCCAGCGCACAACGGTGCTTGGCATGCCGAAATTGCAAGATAACTGCGCCTTGAAATCCCTACAGTCTCCCTATCCCCCGGCCTTAGTGCTGCCCACTTCTGGAGACGATGTATGACCGATCTGTTTGACAACCCCATGGGCCTGTGCGGCTTCGAGTTCGTGGAATTCTCCTCGCCCAAGCCCGGCTTGCTGGAGCCGATGTTCGAGAAGATGGGCTTTTCGCTGGTGGCCAAGCACCGCTCCAAGAACGTGCTGCTGTACCGCCAGGGCGGCATCAACTTCATCGTCAACAACGAACCGGGCAACGCCGCCTACTTCGCCGGCGAGCATGGTGCCGCGGCCTGCGGCCTGGCCTTTCGCGTGCGCGATGCGCACAAGGCCTACAACCGCGCCCTGGAGCTGGGTGCCCAGCCCGTCGAGATCCCCACCGGCCCCATGGAGCTGCGCCTGCCCGCGATCAAGGGCATCGGTGGTGCGCCGCTGTACCTGATCGACCGCTTCGAAGACGGCAAGTCCATCTACGACATCGACTTCGAGTTTTTGCCCGGCGTGGACCTGCACCCCAAGGGCCACGGCTTCCAGGTGGTGGACCACCTCACGCACAACGTGTACCGCGGCCGCATGTCTTACTGGGCCGACTTCTACACCAAGCTGTTCAACTTCCGCGAAATCCGCTATTTCGACATCTCGGGCGAGTACACGGGCCTGACCTCCAAGGCCATGACGGCACCGGACGGCCTGATCCGCATCCCCCTGAACGAGGAATCGCGCCAGGGCGGGGGCCAGATCGAAGAGTTTCTGATGCAGTTCAACGGCGAAGGCATCCAGCACATCGCGCTGCTGACCGACAACCTGCTCGAATCGATCGACCAGTTGCAGATGGCCGGCATCCCCTTGCTGACCGCGCCCAACGAGGTCTACTACGAGAACCTGGAAAAGCGCCTGCCCGGCCACGGCCAGCAGGTGGGCGAACTGCAGGCCCGCGGCATTCTGCTCGACGGCACCACCGAAGGCGGCCAGCCGCGCCTGCTGCTGCAGATCTTCTCGCAGCCCATGCTGGGCCCCGTGTTCTTCGAGTTCATCGAGCGCAAGGGCAACTACCGCGAAGGCTTTGGAGAAGGCAACTTCAAGGCGCTGTTCGAATCGCTGGAGCGCGACCAGATCAACCGCGGTGTGCTCACCGCCACCGACAAGGCCCCCGCCAAGGAAGCGGCATGAAGCTCACGCCCGAGGAGCTGGCAGCGCAACTGCCCTCCCTGGCCGGCTGGACGCATGCCGAGGCGCGCGGCGGCCTGATCACCAAGGAGTTCCAGTTCGCCGACTTCGTGCAGGCCTTCGGCTTCATGGCCCAGGTCGCCCTGCATGCGGAACGCATGAACCACCACCCCGAGTGGTCCAACGTCTACCACCGCGTGTCGGTCACGCTGACCACGCACGACGTGGACGGCATCTCTGGCAAGGACATCGAGATGGCCCGGCTGATGAACCGCATCGCGGCAGCCCAGGCCGCCGCTTAGGAGACAGGCATGCTGCAGCAGCAACTCAAGGAAACCGCCAAGCACGGGCTGGCGGCCGGAGAGGCACAAGCCCCGGAGCGCCCCGACTGGACCATCGACCAGGGCTGGGCCCGCTACACCCAGGAAGAGCACGGTGTGTGGCGCACCCTGTTCGAGCGGCAGTCGAAACTGCTGCCCGGGCGCGCCTGCGACGAGTTCATCCGCGGCATGCAGGACCTGCCCATTGGCCCGGAGCAGATTCCCGATTTCGAGCAGATGTCCAAGGTGCTCAAGAAGCGCACTGGCTGGGAAGTGGTGGCCGTGCCCGGCCTGGTGCCCGACGAGGTGTTTTTCGAGCACTTGGCCAACCGGCGCTTTCCCGCAGGCCAGTTCATCCGCAAGCCGCACGAGCTCGACTACCTTGAAGAACCTGATGTCTTCCACGACGTTTTCGGCCATGTGCCGATGCTCATGAACCCGGTGATCGCGGACTACATCCAGGCCTATGGCGAAGGCGGCCTCAGGGCCTACCGCCTGGGCGTGCTGGAAAAGCTGGCCCGGGTCTACTGGTACACGGTGGAGTTCGGCCTGGTGCAGCAGAGCGACGGCCTGCGCATCTACGGCGCGGGCATCGCCTCGTCGGCCAGCGAGACGCGCTTTTCGGTCGAAAGCGATTCGCCCAACCGCGTGCGCTTTGACCTGGAGCGGGTGATGCAGACCAACTACCGCATCGACGACTTCCAGGAAACCTACTTCGTGCTGGGCCACCTGGACGAGCTGCTGGAACTGGCCAAGATCGACTTCGCGCCGATCTATGACCGGCTGAAGGGGGCCCCGGAACACGATGCAGGCGCGGTGCTGCCCGGTGACCGCGTAGTGACCCGCGGCACTCTGGCCTACCACGACGCCAAGCGCCAGGTGGCACACGCCTGAGCGCCTGCCATGCGACACTCCAGAACGGCCCCACGCGGGCCGTTTTGCATGAGGGGCACACACATGGCACAGCAACCAACCGCGGCGGGCTACTCCGTTCTTTTTCTCTGCATGGGGAACATCTGCCGCAGCCCCACGGCGCACGGCGTGTTCCGCCAACGCGTGCAGGCCGCAGGCCTGGCCGACCGGTTGCGCGTGGACTCGGCGGGCACGCACAACTACCACCCGGGCGAGCCGCCGGACCACCGCTCGCAGCGCCATGCCTCACGGCGCGGCTACGACCTGTCGGATTTGCGCGCGCGGCAGATGCTGCTGGCCGACTTTGCCGCGCACGACCTGGTCCTCGCCATGGACTGGGACAACCTGGCCATGGCGCAGGAGCTGTGCCCGCCCGCGCACGCCCACAAGCTCAGGCGCCTCACGGAGTTCTGCCTGCACATGCAAAGCCCGGTGGTGCCCGACCCCTACTACGGCGGCGCAACGGGCTTCGATGATGTGCTGGACCTGGTGGAGGACGCCTGCGAGGGGCTGCTGCAGCATGTGCAGCGGGAACTGCAGGCCCGCAGCCGCTGAACGGTCAGCGGCTCACCGCACAGACCAGCGGCCCGGGGTCGTTGTGCGCCACGTCGCGGTCATTCTTGGCCTGGCCGACCTCCATCACGCGCGGCAGGGCCACGCCGTTCTTCACGGCCAGGATCTCGGCCATCACGCTCACGGCGATCTCGGGCGGGGTCTTGCTGCCGATGTAGATGCCGATGGGCCCGCGCAGGCGCGCCAGGCCTGCCTCGGTCTGCTCGAAGTGCTCGATCATGCGCGCGCGGCGCGCATCGTTGTTGCGCCGCGAGCCGATGCCGCCCACATAGAAGGCCTCGGACGACAGGGCTTCGAGCAGGGCCAGGTCGTCGAGCTTGGGGTCGTGCGTGAGCGCCACCACGCAGCTGCGCCGGTCGGGCTTGAATTGCACCACCACGTCGTCGGGCATCTCGCTCACCAGGGTGGCGCCGGGCACCTTCCAGCCATGGCGGTATTCCTCGCGCGGGTCGCACACGGTCACGGCGAAGCCGTTGAACAGGGCCATGGTGGCCAGGTACTCGGCCATCTGCCCGGCGCCGATGATCAGCATGCGGTATTCGGGGCCGAAGGTGTTGGTCAACTGCTGTGCATCCACGGCCAGTTCGGCGGGCTCGGTGGCCATGGCCAGGGTGGCTGCGCCATCGGCCAAGCGCACGGTGCGCTGCACCAGGCGGCCGGCCTCCAGCGCGGCGATCAGCTCGGCCAGGCCGGCGGGATCGGGGTCGTATTCGAGCAGCAGTTCCAGTGTGCCGCCGCAGGGCAGGCCGAAGCGGTGTGCCTCGTCGGCCGTGATGCCGTACTTGACGAAGGATGGCGGGCCCTGGGGAATGCGGTGCTCATGCCCCGTGGCACCAGCACGCTCTTGCGCATAGGCGCGGGTGTGGCGGTCGATCAGGTCGTCCTCGATGCAGCCGCCCGAGACCGAGCCCACCACCGCACCGTCGTCGCACAGCGCCATGATCGAGCCCACGGGCCGGGGGGATGACCCCCAGGTGCGCACCACCGTGGCCAGCAGCGCACGCCGGCCGGCGGCACGCCAGCCGTACAGGGAGCGCAACACCATCACATCGAGGTTTTCCATCGTCATCGTGCGTAGATTGTGCCCAAGGCCCGGCGGTTCCGTGCGCCGAGGGATACCGCTAGTTCAGCCACCATGCCAACGCGACCAAGGCGCCGGCGCCGGCGACCCACACCCAGACAGGGATGCCGCCGCCCTGGGACTCGGGGCCGCCAGCAGGCTGCAGGCCTGCCCGCTGGCTCGGCACAAAGCCGCTCGGCGGCCCGGCGTCCTCGCCCGGCTGGGTGGGGATCTCGGCCGGCACGGTGTCGGGGGGGTCGGCATCGCTCTCCCCCGCGGCCGGTGGATGGCGGCGCTGCATCTCGTTGTCGAAGCGCTTGAAGAAATCCTCAGCCATGCCCTTGGCGGCGCCGTCGATCAGGCGCTGGCCCAGTTGTGCGATCTTGCCGCCCACGGTGGCGTGCACGGTGTAGTGCAGTTCGCAGCGCTCCTGCGCGCCCTCGGACGGCAGCGCCTCAAGCCGCACCTGGGCGCTGCCCTTGCCGAAGCCGGCCACGCCGCCCGAGCCGTCGAAGGCGATGGTGTAGCTCTCCGGCGGCACGATGTCGGACAGCGTGATCTTGCCCGCGAACTTGGCGGACACCGGCCCGATCTTGAGGGCCATGGCCACGCTGTACTGGTTCTCGCCCGTGGGCTCGATCTTTTCGCAGCCGGGAATGCACAGCTTGAGCACCTCGGGGTCGTTGAGCGCCTCCCAGGCCTGGCTCTGGCTGGCGGCAAGGGGGCGGCTGGCTTGCATTTCCATGGTGATCTTCCTCGGTGATTCGGTCAGGTCGGGGCCGTCATTGCCGCAGTACGGCCGCCAGGCTGCCGGCCAGGTCCTGCAGGCGGCTCAGGTTGTGCACGGCCAGCATGCCGTGCGCCTCTCGGTGCAGCACCGATGCGCCGCGCGCCGTGGGCGCATAGCCCTCAAAACGCAGCAGCGGGTTGAGCCACAGCAGGCGCGCGCAGTGGCGGCGCACCCAGGCGAGCTCCTGCCCCAGAAGCTCGGGGGCGCCCGTGTCCAGGCCGTCGGTGATCAGCAACACCAGCGTGCGCCGACCCACCAGCCGGCGCGCATGGCGCAGCCGCAGGGTGCGCAGGCTCTCGCCCATGCGGGTGCCGCCGGCAAAGTCGTCGATGGCGTGGCTGGCTGCTTCCAGCATGGCATCGGTGTCCGCGAGGCGAAAGGCCGGGGTCAGGTCCGTGAGGCCGGTGCCGAAGGCGAACACGTCGCGCCGCAACGCGCCCGCGCGGCGCGGCGCCGTGGCGGCGTGCAAAAAGGCCAGCAGCAGCCGTGCATAGCGCTCCATGGAGCCCGACACGTCCACCAGCACCAGCAGCGGCAGGGGCTGGCGGCGGCGCTGCAGCAGCGGCACCCGCAGGAATTCACCGCCCGTGCGCGCCGCCTGGTGCATGGCGCCAGGCCAGTGCGGGCGGCTGCCGCGCGCACCAGGCCGGGTGCGGCGCGCGGCAAAGTCGGGCAGCGGCAGCGGAATCTCGCGCGCGAGCTGCGCCACCAGCCGGTACTCGCTGGCCGAGAGTTGGTTGAAATCGGCCTGGCGCAGGCGCTGCACATCGCTGGCGGTCATCGCGGCGTCGAAATCGACCTTGTCCTCCTCGCGCGGCGGGGCGTTGCGCGCAGCACGCACGGGGGCCAGCGCCTCGCTCACGCGCGGGCGGCGCTTCACGGGCTCAGCTTTCGATTCGGCGCTGGGCAGCATCTGCGCCAGCAGCTTCTGCGCCACGTTGGGGTTCTTGAAGTAGGCGTCGAACAGTTCGCGGAACACCTGGCGGTCCTGCTCGCGGCTGACCAGCACGGTCTCCAGCGCGGCCGCGAAATCCTGGCGCGGCATGCCCACCAGCATCACCGCCTGCTGGGCCAGCGCCATGCGCGCGGCGTCCACGCGCACGCCGGCGCGGCGCAGGGTGCGGCCAAAGCCCGTGAGGTTGTCGGCCAGCTTGCCGATGCGGGCGTCGCCGAGCTGCGAGGCGGTTGCAGCGGTTGCGGCGGAGGGTGCAGCATTCATGTCAGCCCGCTTCTTCCATTGGCTTCAGGAGTTCTGCCGCCATGTCCCGCGTCAGCGCCGCCACGTCCTCGCGCTGCTTGAACAGAATGCCGGCGGTGTCGGACACGATCTCCGGGTCCACCACCAGGGTGTCGAGCGCCACCAGCGCCTTGGCCCACTCCACGCTCTCTGCGACGCCGGGCGCGCGCTGGAAGGCATTGGCAAACGGCTGGCTGCGCAGCCGGTGCACGAAGTCGGCCACCTGGGCGGCCAGGGCTTCGCTGGCACCGGGCACCTGGGCGCGCACGATGGCCAGCTCGCGCTCGCGCTCGGGATAGTCGAGCCAGTGGTACAGGCAGCGGCGCTTGACGGCATCGTGCAGGTCGCGCGTGCGGTTGCTGGTGAGCAGGGTCACCGGCGTGGCCGTGGCGCGCACCGTGCCGATCTCGGGAATGCTGACCTGGTACTCACCCAGGTATTCGAGCAGAAAGGCCTCGAAGGGCTCGTCAGCCCGGTCCACCTCGTCGATCAGCAGCACGGCGCCGGGTGCGGGGGCCTGCAGCGCCTGCAGCAGCGGGCGGCGGATCAGGTAGCGCTCTTGGTAGACCTCGGCTTCGATGTCCCTGGCGCCCCCTGGCTCCAGTTCGGCGGCACGCATGTGCAGCAACTGGGCAGCGTAGTTCCACTCGTACAGCGCCTCGCGCTGCTCCAGGCCGTCGTAGCACTGCAAACGGATCAGGCTGCGCGCCAGCACCTCGGACAGGGCCTTGGCCAGCGCCGTCTTGCCCACGCCGGGCTCGCCTTCGAGCAGCAGCGGGCGCTGCAGCTTGAGCGCCAGGAACACGGCGGTCGCCAGGCGCCGGTCGGCGAAATAGCCTACGCGCTGCAGGGCCTGCACCAGGTCGTCGATGGAGGCCAGTTCTGGTGGCAAGGCGTCAGCCCAGCATCTGCGCCACGGCCCGCTGCGTCTGCACGCTGATCAGGTTGGCACGGTAGATGGCGCTGGCGTGGATGTCGGTGTTCAGGTCGCTGGCGTCCACCTTCACCCCGGCGGCCGAGGCCACCGAGAAGTCCTTGTTCAGCGCGGCCTCCAGTGCCTGCTGGCGGAACACGCTGCTCGCGGCACCGGTGACGGCCACGCGCACGCCGGCATCGGTCTGCGCGACGAACACGCCTACCAGCGAGAAGCGCGAAGCCGCCTGCTTGAACTTGAGGTAGGCCGCGCGTTTCGGGACGGGGAAGCGGATCGCGGTGATCAGTTCGCCCTCCTGCAGCGCCGTGGTGTACATGCCCACGAAGAAGTCGTCCGCCGCGATCTCGCGCTGGTCGGTGATGACGGTGGCACCCAGGGCCAGCACGGCGCTGGGGTAGCAGGCCGCAGGGTCGTTGTTGGCCACCGAGCCGCCCAGCGTGCCGCGGGCGCGCACCTGGCGGTCGCCGATGTGTGCGGCCAGGTCGGCCAGGGCCGGGATGGCGGCCTTGACGTCCGCGCTGGCGGCAACGTCCATGTGCCGCGCCATCGCACCGATCACCAGGGCATTGCCTTCGCGGCGGATGCCCGCCAGTTCAGGAATGCCATTGAGGTCGATGATCTGGCCCGGATTGGCCAGGCGCAGCCGCATGGAGGGCAGCAGGCTCTGGCCGCCCGCGATGGGCTTGCCGCCCGCAGCCGCCAGGCGCGCCGCATCGGCCACGCTGGCCGGGGTTTCGTAGGTGAATGCGTACATGGTGCTTCTCCTCAGGCCTTGGCGGATTGAATGGCATCCCACACGCGGTGAGGAGAGGCCGGCATGTCGAAATCCTTCACGCCCAGCGGGCGCAGGGCGTCGAGCAAGGCGTTGATCACCGCCGGCGGCGAGCCGATGGCCCCGGCCTCGCCGCAGCCCTTGGTACCGAGCGGGTTGTGCGTGCAGGGCGTGCAGACATGGCCGAGCTTGAACTCAGGGAAGTCGTCGGCGCGCGGCATGGCGTAGTCCATGAAGCTGCCGGTGAGCAACTGGCCGGTCTCGCGGTCGTACACGCAGTTCTCCATCAGCGCCTGGCCGATGCCCTGCACCAGCCCGCCATGCACCTGGCCCTCGACGATCATGGGGTTGATGATGGTGCCGAAGTCATCCACCGCAGTGAAGCGGTCCACCCGGGTGGAGCCGGTCATGGGGTCCACCTCCACCTCGCAGATGTAGGTGCCGGCCGGGAAGGTGAAGTTGGTGGGGTCGTAGAAGGCGGTCTCGTTGAGCCCCGGTTCGAGCTTGTCCAGCGGGTAGTTGTGCGGCACATAGGCCGTGAGCGCCACCTGGCCGAAGGGGATCTTCTTGTCCGTGCCGCGCACGGTGAACTCGCCGCCGCTGAAGTCGATGTCGGCATCGCTGGCCTCCATCAGGTGGGCGGCGATCTTCTTGGCCTTGGCCTCGATCTTGTCCAGCGCCTTCATGATGGCCGCCCCGCCCACGCTGATGGAGCGCGAGCCGTAGGTGCCCATGCCAAACGGCACGCGGCCGGTGTCGCCATGCACGATGTCCACGTTCTCCACCGGGATGCCCAGGCGCGCGGCCACCACCTGCGCAAAGGTGGTCTCGTGCCCCTGGCCATGGCTGTGCGAGCCGGTGAACACCGTCACGCTGCCCGTGGGGTGCACACGCACCTCGCCGCATTCGAACAGGCCGGCACGCGCGCCCAGGGCCCCGGCGATGTTCGAGGGTGCGATGCCGCAGGCCTCGATGTAGCTGCTGTAGCCCATGCCGCGCAGCAGGCCCCTGGCGGCGCTGGCGCTCTTGCGCGCCTCAAAGCCGGCCACGTCGGCCAGCTCCTGCGCCTGGTTCATGCAGGCGTGGTAGTCGCCCACGTCGTACTGCAGCGCCACCGGGGTCTGGTAGGGGAAGGTAGTGATGAAGTTGCGCTTGCGGATCTCGTCCTGCGACAGGCCCAGCTCCCAGGCGCAGCGGGTGACCAGGCGTTCGAGCAGGTAGGTGGCCTCGGGCCGGCCCGCGCCGCGGTAGGCATCGACCGGAGAGGTGTTGGTGAACCAGGCATCCACCTCCACATAGACCTGGGGCGTGGTGTACTGCCCGGCCAGCAGCGTGGCGTAGAGGATGGTGGGCACGGCGCTGGCAAAGGTCGACAGGTAGGCGCCCATGTTCGCATCGGTGTGCACGCGCATGGCCAGGAACTTGCCGTCCTTGTCCATCGCCATCTCGGCATGGCTCACATGGTCGCGGCCATGCGCGTCCGTCAGGAAGGACTCGCTGCGGTCGGCCACCCACTTGATGTTGCGGTTGAGCTTCTTGGCGGCCCAGGTCAGGCACACGTCCTCGGCATACAAGAAGATCTTGGAGCCGAAGCCGCCGCCCACGTCGGGCGCGATCACGCGCACCTTGTGCTCGGGCAGGCCCATCACGAAGGCCGTCATGAGCAGGCGCTCGACGTGCGGGTTCTGGTTGCTGACGTACAGCGTGTACTCGTCGTTGGCGCGGCTGTAGGAGCCGATGGCCGTGCGCGGCTCCATCGCATTGGGGATCAGGCGGTTGTTCACCAGATCGAGCTGCGTCACGTGCGCGGCACTGGCGAACACCGAGTCCACCGCGCCCTTGTCGCCAATCGCCCACTTGTAGCAGTGGTTGTCGGCTGCGGCATCGTGCAGGCCGGCACCGGCCACCTTGCCGGCTGCGGCATCGGCCACGCTGACCACGGCGGGCAACACGTCGTAGTCCACCTCCACCAGTTCGGCCGCATCGCGTGCCTGCTGCTGCGTGAGCGCCACGACCATGGCCACCTGGTCGCCCACGTAGCGCACCTTGCCCTGCGCCAGGATGGGGTGCGGCGGCTCCTTCATGGGCTGGCCATCGGTGCTGGTGATGAGCCAGCCGCAGGGCAGGCCGTTGATGTTGTCGGCCGCCACATCGGTGCCGACGAACACGCCCAGCACGCCGGGCGCGGCCTTGGCAGCGTCGATGTTGATGCTATTGATGCGAGCGTGGGCATGCGGCGAGCGCAGGAACACCGCGTGGCTCTGCGCGGCCAGCACCACGTCGTCGGTGTACTGGCCGGCACCGGTCAGAAAACGGTAGTCTTCCTTGCGGCGAAGCGATTCACCGATGTGGGGAAGCTTGGAAAAGTCGGATGCACCCATGGTCTTGTCTCCTGGTGGAATGAGGGACGTGACTCAGGCGGAGGCCATGGCTTTTTGGCCATGCTGCACCGCGCGCACGATGTTCTGGTAGCCGGTGCAGCGGCAGATGTTGCCCTCCAGCAGCTCGCGGATCTCGCCCTCGCTGGCCTGGGGATGGTTCTTGCACAGGTCCACCGCGCTCATCACCATGCCGGGTGTACAGAAGCCGCACTGCAGGCCATGGCACTCCTTGAAGGCCGCCTGCATGGGGTGCATGGTGCCGTCGGGCGCGGCCAGCCCCTCGATGGTCTGCACCTCGGCGCCCTGGGCCTGCACGGCCAGCATGGCGCAAGATTTGACGGCCCGGCCGTTGACGTGCACCGTGCAGGCGCCGCACTGGCTGGTGTCGCAGCCCACGTGCGTGCCGGTGAGCAGCAGGTGCTCTCGCAGCGCGTGGACCAGCAGGGTGTTGGGGGGGACGTCAACGCTGGCCGCGCGGCCGTTGACGGTGAACTGGACTTGCATCTGGCTGTCTCCTCGGAGGGTGTTGGCTGGATCTGCAAGCCGCATCTTGGGCTGGGCGCGGGGCCCGATTCCTAGGGTCAACCCTAGATTCAGGGCGCGCTGCGGCGGATATTCTCAAAATGAAACATGTTGCAGTGCACACCCGCGCATCATGCGGATTGCCTGCCGGTGCCGCGACCGCACCGCCAAGGCACGCCAAGCCAGCCCCACCAGCCAGCCACACCCGGGAGTCGCCATGCTGTCCGCCGCCCTGCCCCCGCCCGCCGAGCGCCAGGCCCTGATTGCGCAGGCGCGCACCGCCCTGCTCAGCCAGGGACAGGTGCCGGCCGCCCTGGGCATCGAGCCCTGGATCGTGCGCTCCTGGCAGCGCTGCCTGGCGCTGGGGCGCGCGCCCGGCCAGCGCGTGGCCTTCGACCTGGTGAGCGTGGCCATGCTGCGCAACGTGGCCGAACAGCACCGCCATCTGCTGCAGGCCGCCCGCCCGGTGCTGGCCCACCTGACCCGCGCGATTGCCGGCATGCACTACTTCGCGATCCTCACCGACACGCGCGGCGTGGTGGTGGATGTGCAGGGCGCGCTGGACCGCCACGATGCGCGCGTGCGCGCCATCGGCCGCGTGGGCATCGACCTGTCGGAGACAACCGTGGGCACCACCGCCATCGGTGCGGCCCTGGCCGAGCTGCAGCCCGTGTGGCTGCACCGGGGCGAGCACTTCTTCAACGACAACACCAGCTACAGCTGCGCCGGTGCACCGCTGTTCGACCCGCAGGGCCAGTGCATCGGCATGCTCGACCTGACGGGCGTGGACGTGCCCGAACGCCCCGAGCTGCGCCACCTGGTGGCCCGGTCCGCACGCGCCATCGAAGACGCGCTGCTGCTGCAGCTGCCCCACGCGCTGCTGCTGCGCCTGAACTGGCCTGGCAGCACACTGGGCGGCGAAGGCGACGGCCTGATGCTGCTGGATGCCGACGGCTATGTGGTGGGCACCAACCGCACGGCACGCCAGCTGGTGCCGCAGCCGCTGCGCGCGCCGGGCACACGGCCGCACGCCGGGGACCTGCTGGCCCTGCCCTGGCCGCTGCTGTTCGACGCTGCGCTGCAGCAGCAGCGCAGCGGCCCTGCGCCAATGGACATGCCCTTGTGGTCAGGCCTGCGGCTGCAGGGCATGGCACTGCCTGCCCGGCCTGCCGGCCAGGGCAGTGGCCTGGCGCGGGCGCCCGCGCCTGCCCATGCTGCGACCAGTGCGCCTCTGCGCGAAGCCGAAACCGCCCTCATCCGCCAGGCCGTGCAGGACGCCCGCGGCAATGTGGCCGAGGCGGCGCGCGCACTGGGCATCAGCCGGGCAACCGTCTACCGCAAATTAGGGGCCCAGAAAGGGCACTGATCCGGCCCCTACGGATCTGCCTTCAACCGTATGACTAGGCGGCAAGCCGCGGACAGTGCTATAGCTCGGCAAGGCGAACCAACGACGTTAGACGCTTGAAGGCAAATCCGTATCAGCCCTGTGCGAGCGCGATCACGACGGCGTTGTCCTCTACCACCAGCAGCACGCGGCTGCCGGTGCGCAGGCCGCTGTCCGGCACGGCGAAGCCCACCATCTGGATGCCACCCGTGAGCTCGGCGGACACCTCGTCGCCCGTCTCGCCGCGCACCACACGCACGGCCTTGGCGGGCAGCCGGCAGACCCCGGGTTCGGCCCGCGGCGGATCGACCCCGGCGCGCTCCACCTGCACCGCCGTGGCCTTGCACAGCGCCTGCACCACCAGGCCGGGCGCCAGGCCCAGCAGTTCGGCGCTTTCACGGGTGATGCGGGCGCTGAGAAAGGCGGCGTCATCGTCCGCAGTCCGGCCCAGGTGCACGCGCACGATCTGGCCGAGCATTTCAAGCCGCTGCACGGCGCAGGGCCACTGGTTGCGCATGCTGGTGCGCACCGCCAGGCGCGCCGCCGCAGGGCCTGCTTGGCCCTCCCAGCGGGCGAGCACGGCGCTGCGCGCCTCGGCCATGGCATCGGCGGCCGCCAGCAACTGGTGGCCGGCATCGGTCAGTTGCGCACCGCCGCCGCCGGCACCGCCCACGGCGCGGTCCACCAGGGGCGTACCCGCCAGGTTGGTCAGGGTGTCGAGCGCCTGCCAGGCGGCCTTGTAGCTCACGCCCACGGCGCGCGCAGCCTGCGAGATGGAGCCGCCCGCGCCGATCTCGCGCAGGATGGCGATGCGCTTGTCGGCCATGTCATGGCTGAGCGCACCGGCGAAAGAAACGGAGGAGCTTCCGGGCATCGAGCGACGACGCCGTGCCTAGCGCCGGTTGCCCAGCGCCAGCACCGAGATGCCCGAAGCAATGAAGGTCACACCGGCACCGGTGTTGAGCCACTTCGTGGCGCGCGGGCGCCGCGCCAGCCAGCCCGAGAGCTGCGCTGCGCAACTGCCCAGCACCGAGAAGATGAGGGCCGTGAGCACCGCGAAGATGGCGCCGTACACCAGCATCTGCGTGGCCACCGGGCCGCGTGCGGCATCCACGAACTGGGGGATGAAGGCCAGCACGAACAGCCCCGGCTTGGGGTTGAGCACGTTGGAGAACAAACCCACGCCGAACACCTTGGCCAGCGGCTGGCGCGCCGCAGGGGCAAACGAGATCAGGTTGCCCGACGTGAGGGCCTTGTACCCCAGGTACAGCAGGTAGGCCGCACCCGCGATCTTGACCACCCAGAAGGCCAGCGGAGAGGCCTGCACGATCAGCGTGAGCCCCAGCGTGGCCGCCACGGTATGCACCATGATGCCCAGGCCCGCGCCGATGGACGACAGCACGGCGGCCAGGCGCCCCTGGCTCAGGCCGCGGCTGATGGCCAGGATGTTGTCCGGCCCCGGCGCGAAGACCACGATGATCACGGCGGCAAGGTAGGCGGCGAGGATTTCGGTGGGGAACATCATGGCCACAGTGTAGAACCAACCCAGCCGGGTGCAGTGGCATCCAGGCCTGCGCTCGCACGCCGCCGTGGCGGTGCTTCTATACTTTCGCTATTCCATCACTGAATAGCGCTTGCGCGCCCTACCGCCATGCAGATGCCCAACGCCCGCCTTCTCACCCTTCTCAGCGCCATCGGCCTGGCCTTCACTGGCGCCACTGCGGCCCATGCCGAGCAGGTCTCGGTGGCCGTGGCCGCCAACTTCACGGCGCCCATGCAGAAGATCGCCGCCGCGTTCGAGGCCGACACGGGCCACAAGGCCGAGTTGTCGTTCGGCGCCACGGGCAAGTTCTATGCGCAGATCACCAACGGCGCGCCGTTCCAGATTCTGCTGTCGGCCGACGACACCACGCCCGCCAAGCTCGAACGCGAGGGCAAGGTGGTGGCCAACTCGCGCTTCACCTACGCCATCGGCACGCTGGTGTTGTGGAGCGCCAAGGAAGGCTACGTGGACGACAAGGGCGCCGTGCTCAAGACCGGCGACTTCAAGCACCTGGCCATCGCCAACCCCAAGCTGGCCCCCTACGGCCTGGCCGCCACGCAGGTGATGGACAAGCTCGGCCTCGCGGCCACGCTGCAGCCACGCTTCGTGCAGGGCGAGAACATCGCGCAGACCTACCAGTTCGTGGCCACCGGCAATGCGCAGTTGGGCTTCGTGGCCCTGTCGCAGGTGATGGTGGACGGCAGGATCGCCCAGGGCTCGGCCTGGCAGGTGCCGGCCGACCTGCACGAGCCGATCCGCCAGGATGCGGCACTGCTGGAAACCGGCAAGGGCAATGCAGCGGCCACGGCGCTGATGCAGTACCTGAAAGGCGAGAAAGCCAGAACCATCATCAAGTCCTACGGCTATAGTTTCTGACGGGCGACTGCTTTCAAATACATAAGACCGACTCAACCACCCATGCCTTTTTCCAGCGCCGATCTTGCGGCCATCGGCCTCACGCTTCGGCTCGCGGGCACCACCATGGCGCTGCTGCTGGTGCTGTGCACACCGCTGGCCTGGTGGCTGGCACACACGCCCTCGCGCTGGCGCGGGCCGGTGTCGGCCGTGGTGGCGCTGCCGCTGGTGCTGCCGCCCACGGTGATCGGTTTTTACCTGCTGGTGACCATGGGGCCCAACGGGCCCATCGGGCAGTTCACGCAGTGGCTGGGCATCGGCGCCCTGCCTTTCACCTTCTGGGGCCTGGTGGCGGGCTCGCTGATCTATTCGCTGCCGTTCGCGGTGCAGCCGCTGCAGGCGGCGTTCGAGGCCATCGGCAGCCGGCCGCTCGAAGCGGCGGCCACGCTGGGCGCGGGGCCGCTGGACCGGTTTTTCACCGTGGCGCTGCCGCTGGCACGCCCAGGGTTCATCACCGCGGCCATCCTGAGCTTTGCGCACACGGTGGGCGAATTCGGCGTGGTGCTTATGCTGGGCGGCAACATCCCGGGGGTGACCCGCGTGGTGTCGGTGCAGATCTATGACCATGTGGAGGCGCTCGAATACACGCAGGCGCACTGGCTGGCGGGCGGCATGGTGCTGTTCTCCTTCGTGGTGCTGCTGGGCCTGAACCTCACGCGCCGCCGCGCGTCCATGGTGTCCTGATGGCCGCAGTCGACCAGATTGCCGCACGCCTGGTGCTCGCCCGCCCCGGCGGCTTCACGCTGGACGTGGACCTCACGCTGCCCGGGCGCGGCGTCACCGCCCTGTTCGGCCCCTCGGGCTGCGGCAAGACCACCTGCCTGCGCGCCATCGCGGGGCTGGCACGCGCCGAGCCGGGCCGGGTGGTGGTCAACGGCGAGGTCTGGCAGGACGACGGCCAGCGCATCTGGCGGCCCACGCACCAGCGTGCGCTGGGCTATGTGTTCCAGGAGGCCAGCCTGTTCGAACACCTGAGCGTGCGCGGCAACATCGACTATGGCCGCAAACGCACGCCCCGGGAGCGGCCCACCGTGGCGCTGGACCAGGCGGTGGACCTGCTGGGCATCGCCCACCTGATGGACCGCCGGCCGCACGCGCTCTCGGGCGGCGAGCGGCAGCGCGTGGCCATGGCCCGATCCCTGGCCACCGGGCCGCGCGTGCTGCTGATGGACGAGCCCCTGGCCGCACTGGACGGGGAGCGCAAGGCCGAGGTGCTGCCCTACCTGGAGCGTCTGCACCAGGCGCTGGACATACCCGTGCTGTACGTGAGCCACGCCATCGACGAGGTGGCGCGCCTGGCTGCGCACATGGTGCTGATGCAGGACGGGCGGGTGCTGGCCAGTGGACGCACCGAAGACATGCTGGTGCGGCTGGACCTGCCACTGGCGCATGGCGATGCAGCCGCCTCGGTGGTCGAGGGCACGGTGCTGCGCCACGACGCGGCTGACCATATCACCACCGTGCAGTTCGCCGGCGGCCAACTGCTGCTGGCCAGCGCCACGGCCCGGCCGGCAGGCGAGCCGGTGCGCCTGCGCATCCAGGCGCGCGATGTGAGCCTGACCCTGGCCGAGCAGGTGGACACCAGCATCCTCAACATCCTGCCCGCCACGGTGGTGCAGGTCAGTGAAGACAGCCCCGGGCAGTGCATGGTGGCGCTCGATGCCGGCCCCACGCGGCTGCTGGCGCGGGTGACCCAGCGCTCGGCTGTGGCCCTGGCGCTGGAGCCGGGCCAACGCGTGTACGCCCAGGTCAAGGGCGTTGCCATCGTGAACTGATCTCCGAGGGCCTTTCGTCACGGACAATCCCCCAGGCCTCGCCATCGGCAGGTCGTATGATGACTGCACACGATTTGGGGGGAAGGGACAGAATGTTTTCAATCGGGCACGACACCGCGCAGATGTTCGCGGTGGGCTTTCCGCCGCTGCTGCACAGCCTGCTGTTCTGGATCTTCGCGTCGCTGGTGGTGCATGTGTGCCAGCGGCTCGTGGAGCACACGGCCTTTGCCATCGACCCGTCGAGCCGGCGCATCAGCGGATCGCAGGCCGCCCTGTGCATCGGCTGCGTGGTCTGGGCGCTGGACGTGGTGGGCATGCTCATGTATGCCGAGTTGGCTGGCCATACGCTGGGCCTGGTGCCGGCGCTCACGGGCCTGGTCATCATGGCACTGAGCGCGCGGCTGACCGTTCCCACACTGAGCACCAGCACCCGCAAGGCGCGCATCCTGCTGGCCGGGGCCGGGCTGTCGCTGGGCATGCTGGCCGCGCACTTCACCATCTCCGAAGGCTATGTATCGAGCTACGCGCGGGTGAATGGTCTGGCCATCGTGCTGGCCCTGGCCACGGCCATAGGCATCACCGCGTACACCTCGATACGCCACCGCGCGGCCAAGATGAAGGCCCTGACGCGCATCTACATTCCCCAGCAATGGCACGACAAGCTGCTGGCCGGCGCCGCCATCCTGGTGCTGCACTGGCTGCTGGTGAACACCTTTCCCCTGGAATGGCCCGACAGCGCCGCCCCCACAGACGGGGTGGCTCTGCTGGTGATCGTGCTGCTGTTCGGCATGGCCATCGCCACCGAGCAGTTGAGCAACATGCGCTTCGACCAAGCGCGCCAGCAGTTGCTGCGCCGCGGCCTGTCCTTGATGCGCACGTCGAGCTACGAAGTGCACCCACCCGAGGGAGACATTCAGCTGTCCCTGATCGCGGACCAGTTGCCGATGCTGCTGCAGCCCGATCAACTGGCCCTGCACTTCCAGCCCATTGTCGACCTGGACCGCGGCGAGGTGCAGTTCGAGGCGCTGCTACGTGTGCGAAGCGAGCTGCTCGGGGCCATCCACCCCGAAGCCTTCCTGCTGGTCTGCGAACTGCAGGGCAAGACCCCCCTGGTAGACCGGCTGATCCTGGTCAACGCCATGGCCTCGGCCTGCCGTTGGCGTGGCGAAGGCATGGCAGGCGCGAAGTTCAGCGTGAACGTGGCGCCGGCCACCCTGCTCGAAGAAGGCTTTGCGCCCTGGCTGCAGGCCGAGCTCTCGCGCCATGCCCTGCCCGGCAGTTGCCTCAAGCTGGAGCTGACCGAGCACGCGCTGATCGCCAGCGGCCCGCGCATGCTCGAATCCATCCGCCACCTGCAGGCCATCGGCGTGGGCGTGCTGATGGACGACTTCGGCGCGGGCTATTCCTCGCTGGGCATGCTGGCCGACCTGCCGATCGCCGGCATCAAGTGCGACCGCCTCTTCGTGCGCCAGCTGACCCAGGACCCGCGGCGCCAGTCGATGCTGCGGCATGTGGGGGCGCTGGCCAGCGAGTTCGGCCTGTCGGTGGTGGTGGAAGGGGTCGAAACCCCGGCCGAGCTGCAGACCCTGGCGGCCTGCGGGCTTGCCACCATCCAGGGCTATGTCTTTTGCAAGCCCATGCCGGCCGCCGACGTGCCCGGCTGGAACCAGACCCAATGGCCCCAGCGCCTGGCCGCACTGCGGGCACAGCTGGGCACCACAGCCGGTGTGCCGGGCGCGGGCGGTGCCCCTGCAGCGCCCGCCCAGTGGATGCAGACGCAGGGGTCCGGCCGATGAGCGCAACACCGTTGACCGTGCTGGTCCTGGGGGGCTACGGCAACTTCGGCGCACGCATCTGCCGGGCACTGGCAGGCGACAGCAGCATCCACCTGCTGGTGGCCGGCCGCAGCGCCGCCCGTGCCCAGGCCCTGGCCGCCACGCTGGGCCCGAGTGCCCGGGGCGTCGCGCTGGACCACACCGCACCCGGCCTGGTTGAGGCATTGCGCGCGCACGGCGTGGGCCTGGTGGTCCACACGGCAGGGCCGTTCCAGGCCCAGGGCTATTCGGTGGCCGAGGCGGCTGCCGAAGCCGGCGCGCACTACATCGACCTGGCCGACGGGCGCCGCTTCGTCTGCGACTTCCCGGCGGCGCTGCACGACCGGTTCACGGCGGCGGGGCGCACGGCGGTTTGCGGCGCCAGCACCGTGCCGGCGCTGTCCTCGGCCGTGCTGGACCACCTGTGCGCCGGCTGGCAGCGCATCGACAGCATCGACATCTGCATCGCCCCTGCCCAGCGTGCGCCGCGCGGCCAGGCCACGCTGGAGGCCGTGCTCAGCTACTGCGGTGCGGCCATTGCCGTGTGGGAGCAAGGCCGGTGGCAGAACCGGCTTGGCTGGGCGGCGCCCACCCCCGTGCAGTTCCAGCGCCTGCGCCCGCGCCTGGCGGCGGTGTGCGACATCCCCGATCTGGAACTGCTGCCCGCCCACTACCGGGTCACGCAGCGCGTGAGCTTTCGCGCTGCGCTCGAGGTGGGCCTGGCCCAGCGCGCCTTTGCCGCCATCGCCGCACTGCGCACCTGGGGCGTGCTGCGGCACCCCGAGCGCCTGGCCGGGCTGATGCACCGCACCGGCGGGGTGTTCGACTTTTTGGGAACGCCGCTGGGCGGCATGGTGGTGCGCGTGGCCGGCACCGATGCAGAGGGCGCGCTGCGGCACCGTGCCTGGCACATTGCCGCCGACAACGACCATGGCCCCGAGATCCCGTGCATGGCTGCCATCCTGCTGGCGCGCCAGCTCGCGCGGGGCGAGGCCGTTCCACCCATCCTGCCCCTTGGTGCGCACACCAGCACCAGCCTGCTGCCCCTGGATGCCTTCGCCCCCGAGTTCGCGAAGTGGGGCATGCTGACGGATGTGGTGGAAGAGGCCACCACCCCGTGAGCGACGCACAACGCCGCCTGCTGCGCTACAGCCTGGTCTTCGTCTGGCTTGCCACCGCAGTCGTCAGCGTCTGGGAGCTCGACGGCCAGAGCCGGCAATTGCTGACCACCCTGCCCTTCAGCAGCCCCGAACTCATCACCGCCCTGGTGCTGGCCGGCGCCGCCGCCGATGCCGTGGTGGGCCTGTGGATCGCCTTTTGGCCCGGCCGCGCCGCGTATGCCGTGGCGCTGCTGCTGATGGTGGCGATGACGCTGCTGGCCACCGCCATCGAGCCGGCCTGGTGGCTGCACCCCTTCGGCCCGCTGACCAAGAACCTGCCGATCGCGGCCATCCTGATCGTGCTGCTGCGCGACGCCAAGCCATGAGCCTGTACCTCACCCTGAAATGGATCCACATCGTCTCCAGCGTGCTGCTGGTGGGCACGGGCCTGGGTTCGGCCTACTACATGTTCTTTGCCAACCGCAGCGGCAACCTGCAGGCCCAGGCCGTGGTGTCGCGGCTGGTGGTGCGGGCGGACTGGTGGTTCACCACGCCCACGGTGTTCATCCAGCCCGCCACCGGGCTAGCCATGGTACACATGGCAGGGCTGCCGCTGTCCACCCCCTGGCTGGCCGTCTCGCTGGCGCTGTTCGTGCTGGCTGGCCTGTGCTGGCTGCCTGTGGTGTGGCTGCAGCTGCGCATGCGCGCCCTGGCCCAGCAGGCGCTTGACGCCGGCAGCGATGCCCTGCCCGCCACCTACTGGCGCTATGCCCGCTGGTGGGAGGCGCTGGGCTACCCGGCCTTCGTGGCCATGGCCCTGGTGTTCTACCTCATGGTGGCCAAGCCTTCCATGGATTTTTAAGCACCGCTCATACGGATTTGCATGCGATCGTAGAACTAGGCGGGAGCCGCAGGCAGTGCTGTAGCACGGCAAGGCGAACCAACGACGTTATACGGTTGAAGGCAAATCCGTATCAGGGCGCCGCAAAGCCCATCCGCCTGAACACCGCCTGGGCCGGTTCCGAGAGCAGGGCCTGCACGAATGCATGGGCGGCGGGCGGTGCGTCCGCACGCACCGACACGCCGTAGGCCGCGCCCACCTGCAGTTCGGGAGGCACCTGCACCACCTGCAGGCGCGGCAGTTCGCGCTGGCTGGCAATGGCGTTGGTGCAGTAGGTCAGGAAGACATCGGCCTGCCCCTGCTCCATGACCCAGGCATAGGTGCCGCGCCCTGCAGGCGGTTTGGGCGACTGGGCACCGCCCGTGAGCTGCAATGCCTTGGCGTCCAGCACGGCGAAGGCCCCCGGCTGCACCGCATCGGCACGCCGGAACAGCTCCCAGGCATAGTCGCCCGAGGGGTCGGCGAGGGGTGTTGAGGTGCCCACGCGGATGTCGGGCCGCAGCAGGGTCGCCAGCAGCGTGGCGGAAGCCACCTGCACCCGTTCGCCGGCCAGTGCGCACAGGCCGTTGCGCACGAACACCACGGGCGCCTGCCAGTCGCCCCGGGCCGCCAGGCGCGCCGGGTGCTGCGTGTCCGCCGAGGCAAACACCTGGGCCGGCGCACCCTGCTCGATGCGCTCGCGCAGCAGGCCCGAGGCGCCGAAGCTCAGTTCCACCGGCTGGCCGGTGCGCGCCTGGTGCGCGGCGACCACCTCGGTGAACACCTCGCGCAGGCTGCCTGCGGCATAGACCTGCAGCGCCGTGGGCGGCGCGGCGGGCGGGCTACTGCAACCCGCCATGGCCAGCAAGGCCCCCGTCGCCAGGGCCCAGTACATCCACCGGTGCATGGCGCGGGCCCACCCCTACTTGCCGGCGTTCGGGAAGAACAGCTGCTCGCCGCCGATCTTGTAGCCGGCGATGCTGGCCTGCCCGCCGGGCGAGACCACCCAGTCCACGAACTTCTGCGCGTCCTGCACCTTGACCTGGGGGTGCTTGGCCGGGTTGACCACCATCACGCCGTACTGGTTGAACAGGCGCGTGTCGCCCTCCACCAGCACCACCATGTCGGCGCGGTTCTTGAAGTTGAGCCAGGTGCCCCGGTCGGCCAGCACATAGGCGCCGCTGGAGGCGGCGATGTTCAGCGCCGGGCCCATGCCGCAGCCGCACTCCTTGTAGCCGCTGCCCTTGGCGGCGTCGGCGCCCGCGAGCTTCCAGTAGCGCAGCTCGGCGGCATGCGTGCCGCTCTTGTCGCCGCGCGAGATGAAGGCGACGTTTCCGGTGGCCAGCTTCTTCAGGGCCTCGACGATGTCCTTGCCCTGCGTGCCGGCCGGGTCGGCCTTGGGGCCCACGAGGATGAAGTCGTTGTACATCACCGGGTAGCGCTTGACGCCCCAGCCATCGGCCACGAACTTCTCCTCGGCCACCTGGTCGTGCACGAAGATCACATCGGCGTCGCCGCGGCGCGCCATGTCCAGCGCCTGCCCGGTGCCCAGGGCCACCACCTTGATGTCGATGCCGCTGGCCTTCTTGAACTCGGGCAGCAGGTAGCCGAACAGGCCCGACTGCTCGGTGGAGGTGGTGGACGCCATGGTGATCGTGGTTTGCGCCGACGCCACGCCGTGCGCGAAGACGATGGCCAGTGCGAGCACGTGGGGTACGAACGGCAGGCGGCTGCGTGGGGTCTTGTGGTGGTGTCTCATCCGATTTCTCCTTTGACGAACAAACGCGCGGCCTCTGGCAAGGGGCCGTTGAAAAACTCGTGCACCGGCAGGTCGGCCACGATGCGGCCCTGCTCCAGGTAGACCACGCGGCTGGCCAGCCGCTTGACCTGGCCCAGGTTGTGGCTGCTGAAGACCATGGTCACGGCCTGCGCGCTGCCATCGGCAGGGCTGGCTGCGAGGTCGGCCATCAGGCCCTCGACCTCGCGCTTGGCATGCGGGTCCAGGCTGGCGGTGGGCTCGTCGAGCAGCAGCACGCCGGGCTGCAGGGCCCAGGCCCGCGCCAGCGCCACCCGCTGCTGCTGGCCGCCCGAGAGGGTGCGCGCGTTCTGCAGGGCAATGGCTTCGAGCCCCACGCGCCGCAGTGCCGCCAGCGCCTGGGCCCGCGCATCGCGCCAGCGCGTGCCGCGCAGCCACAGCGCCAGCGCCACGTTGTTCCGGGCACTGGTGCGCAGCATGTGCGGGCGCTGGAACAGCATGGCCTGGCGCTGCGTGGCATCGCGTTGCATCTGGCCGGCACTGGGTGCCACCAGGCCATGCAGCACGCGCAGCAGGGTGCTCTTGCCGCTGCCGTTGGCACCCACCAGGGCCACGCGCTCACCGGGGGCAATGCGCAGGTCGATGTCGGCCAGCGCCTGCACACGCCCATAGCGCACGGCCACGCCGTGCAGGTCGATCAGCGGGGAGGCCACAGGCACAGTCACAGGCACGGCCATGGGAAGGGGCGCCGGATGCCTCATGCCGCCACCCCCACAAGGGCGTCGGACGTGCCGCCGTCCACGCGTTCGCGCCAGCGGCGCAGCAGTGCGATCAGCACGTTGAGCGCCAGCACCACACCCAGCAGCACCAGGCCCAGCGCCAGCGCCAGGGGCAGGTCGCCCTTGCTGGTTTCCAGCGCGATGGCCGTGGTCATGACCCGGGTGAAGCCATCGATGTTGCCGCCCACGATCATCACCGCGCCGACCTCGGAGATGGCACGGCCGAACGAGGCGATGAGCACGGTGAGCAGCGCATAGCGCTCGTCCCAGGCCAGCAGCAGGCTGCGCAGCAACGTGCCGGCGCCCAGCGAGCGCAGCTGCTCGCCATGGGCCCGTTCGGCGTCTTCCACCACCTGGCGCGTGAGCGCGGTGACCACCGGCAGCACCAGGATGGCCTGGGCCAGCACCATGGCCTTGAAGCTGAACAGCCAACCCAGGGCACCGAGCGGGCCGCTGCGCGACAGCAGCAGGTACACCACCAGCCCCACCACCACCGAGGGCACGGCCAGCAGGGTGTTGAGCACCGCCAGCACCGCGCCCCGGCCCGCGAAACGGGCCACGCCCAGCCAGGCCCCGAGCACCAGGCCCGCGGCGCACGCCAGCGCACAGGCCGTGGCGCTGACCGACAGGGAACGGCCGACGATGGTCCACAGCGCCGGGTCGGCAGACAGCGTGAGTTCGAGGGCGGTGGCGGCGCTTTGCGTCAGGGTGGACATGCTTGGGCTATCGTAGAGACCTCCTCCATCTCCAGCGATATGAACGTCCGTGCATAGGGTCCAACTTCACTACACGCTCAGCCGCAACGCGGGCGACGCCCAGATCCGCAACCCCCTGCCCGAACTGCTGCAGGCAGTGGCCGAGGAAGGCTCCATCTCCGGCGCGGCGCGCGCCCTGCAGCTGTCGTACCGCCACGTGTGGGGCGCCCTCAAGCGCTGGGAGGAGCAGCTGGGGGGCGAACTCATCATCTGGGGCAAGGGGCAATCCGCCCAGCTCAGCGAGTTCGGCGCCAAGCTGCTATGGGCCGAGCGCCAGGCCCAGGCCCGCCTGGCGCCGCAGATCGCCGCCCTTCATGCCGACCTGGAGCGCGCCTTTGCTGTGGCTTTCGACGACCAGGCGCATGTGCTCACCATGTATGCCAGCCATGACGATGCCCTCGCTGCGCTGCGAGCCTACGCTGCCACGCCGGGCGAGACCGGTGCGCTGCACCTCGATATCCGCTTCACCGGCAGCGTGGACGCGATCCGGGCGCTCAACGAAGGCCGCTGCACGATGGCCGGCTTCCACACCCGGGAGGCCCCCGCCGCCGATTCGCTGGCCGCCCGCACCTACAAGCCCCTGCTGCGGCCGGGGCGCCACAAGATCATCGGCTTTGCGCAGCGTACCCAGGGGCTGATCGTCGCGCGGGGCAACCCGCTGGGCCTGCAGACACTGGCCGACGTGGCCTGCCAGGGCGTGCGCTTCGTGAACCGGCCCCTGGGCACTGGCACGCGGGTGCTGCTGGACGACCTGCTGGCGCAATCGGATCTGGGCCCTGGCGACCTGCAAGGCTATGAGCGCCATGAGCCCTCGCACACGGCCGTGGCCCAGGCGGTGGCGGCGGGCGCCGCCGACGTGGGCATCGGCATCGAACTGGCGGCCCATGCCCGGGGGCTGGGCTTCGTGCCTCTGGTACAGGAGCGCTACCACCTGGCCTGCCTGAAGTCGACACTGGAGCAGCCGGCCACCCAGGCGCTGCGCGACCTGCTGCAGACCCCTGCCTGGCAGGCGCAGATGGCGGCGCTGCCCGGCTATGCGCCCATGCACTGCGGCGAAGTGCTGTCCATGAGCGCCGTGCTGCCCTGGTGGCAGTTTGCCCAGCCCAAGCGCAGCCAAAGGCCCCCGGCTTTTTGAGCATCCTGCCTGAAGGGGCCAGGCACATTGCCCATCGGAGATCCCACCGAACGCCGCAAGTTGCGCCACACAGTGCTTCGCAACCTACCTGCGCGGCCATCCGAGCGGGCAAGAGACTCTGTGAGGTATGGCATCGATAGCCATGAGCCCAGGCCCCCCCCCGCCGGGGCAGGGCTCAGTTCACCCCCGCATCACTGGGCCTGGCCACCCCTTGTCTCGCGTCTGGCGCTGTTTTTGGCCTAGGAAGAAACCCTAATTGCTATATGTTTAATAGCATCAAATTGAGGCTGGAACAAGGGATAACACCGTCACACTGCCGTCAGGCTCCCATTAAAGTGCTCCGTAGAATCGCGCCGTTGTCACAGTTTGTACGATGCATGCACCTATCCGTGGATGCGTCGTGCATGTCCTACGCACAGCCTTTTTATTGGAGACACCATGCAGGCTCTACTTAAATTCTCACGGGGGGTCGACTGGCTAAGTACCCAGATCGGCAAATACGTCATCTGGCTCATTCTGGCCTCGACCTTGATCAGCGGCGTCAATGCCATCGTGCGCAAGGCGTTCAACATCAGCTCCAATGCCTTTCTCGAAGTGCAGTGGTACCTGTTTGCGGCGTCGTTCCTGCTTGCGGCAGGCTATACGCTGCTGCAGAACGAGCATGTCAAGGTCGACGTCATCTCCGGCCGCCTGTCCAAGCGCAAGCAGATCCTGATCGACATTTTCGGCTTCATCGTTTTTCTCACGCCCGTGTGCCTGGCCGTGCTCTGGTACGGCATTCCGTTCTTCTACCGCGCGTTCGTCTCGGGCGAAATGTCGAACAACGCGGGTGGCCTCCTGCGCTGGCCTGTGTACCTCATGATGCCGCTGGGCTTCGGGCTGCTGCTGCTGCAAGGCTGGTCCGAGCTCATCAAGCGCATAGCCTTCCTGCAAGGCCTGATCGAAGACCCGACGACCAAGAAAGCCGAGAAGACGGCAGAGGAAGAGCTGGCCGACTCGATCCGCCGCCTGTCCGAAGCCGCCAAGAACACCGGTAACACCGCCGACAAGGCCGCTTGAGCGGGGACCAAAAAATCATGGAATTCTTCATACACAACCTCGCCCCGATCATGTTCGCGGGGCTGATCGTCTTTCTGCTGTTGGGCTTTCCCGTGGCCTTCAGCCTGGGGGCCTGCGGCCTGTTCTTCGCCTTCATCGGCGTGGAGCTGGGCGTACTGCCTGAAGCCCTGCTGCAGGCCGTGCCGCTGCGGATCTTCGGCATCATGCAGAACGACACCTTGCTGGCCATTCCGTTCTTCACGCTCATGGGGCTGATACTGGAGCGAAGCGGGATGGCGGAAGACTTGCTGGAGACCATTGGCCAGCTCTTCGGTCCCGTGCGCGGCGGCTTGGCCCTGGCCGTCATCTTCGTGGGCACCCTGCTGGCGGCCACGACCGGCGTGGTCGCTGCTTCGGTGATCTCGATGGGCCTGATCTCCCTGCCCATCATGATGCGCTACGGCTATGACCGGCGCCTGGCCACCGGGGTCATCGCTGCCTCCGGCACGCTGGCGCAGATCATCCCGCCGTCCCTGGTCCTCATCATCCTGGCCGACCAATTGGGCCGCTCCGTGGGCGATATGTACAAGGGCGCCTTCGCTCCCGGTCTGATGCTGTGCGGCTTCTATGCCCTGTACGTGATCCTGATCGCGATCTTCAAGCCCAACTGGGTACCGGCACTGCCGCCCGAAGCCCGCACCCTGCGCGAAGACAACGGCAACAACGGCCTGCCCTCGCTGGCGGTGCTGACCATCGTCTGCACGGCCGCTTCGGTGTACGTAGCCAAGAACATGCCCGCCCTGCACACCTGGTGGTCCGGCGAAACGGTGGAGCGCGTGGCACTGGACGAAACCATCGTGGTGTCCATGTGCTTTGGCGTGGCCCTGGCGTTCGTCGCAGCCATGGTCAACAAGATCACCCGCCTGGGCCTGCTTTCGCGGGTGGCCGAGCGCGTGACCTTCGTGCTGATCCCGCCACTGCTGCTGATCTTCCTGGTGCTGGGCACCATCTTCCTCGGTGTGGCCACCCCCACCGAAGGCGGCGCCATGGGCGCGCTGGGCGCATTCATCATGGCCCTGGTGCGCGGCCGCCTGAGCATGACGCTGCTCAAACAGGCGATGCAGACCACGACCAAGCTGTCATGCTTCGTGGTGTTCATCCTGGTGGGGGCCACCATCTTCGGCCTGACCTTCCAGGGTGTCGATGGCCCGCTGTGGGTGGAGCACCTGCTCACTGGCCTGCCGGGTGGCCAGTTGGGCTTCCTGATCGTGGTGAACATCATGATCTTCTTCCTGGCCTTCTTCCTGGACTTCTTCGAGCTGTCGTTCATCGTGGTTCCGCTGCTCGCGCCAGTGGCCAACAAGCTGGGCATCGACCTGATCTGGTTCGGCGTGCTGCTGGGCATCAACATGCAGACCTCGTTCATGCACCCGCCCTTCGGCTTCGCCCTGTTCTACCTGCGCAGCGTGGCGCCGACCAAGGAGTACATAGACAAGGTGACCGGCAAGCTGACCCAGCCGATCACCACCATGCAGATCTACTGGGGTGCCGTGCCGTTCGTGATCATCCAGCTGATCATGGTGGGCCTGGTCATTGCGTTCCCGGGCATCGTCTCCAGCGGGCTGGACAAGGAGGTCGTGTATGACCTCGACAAGGTCCGCCAGGAAATGGAAGCCACCATGCAAACCGCACCTGAGGCTGCGGACCCGACGGCGGGCATGGAAGGCAGCGCGCCAGCGGCCCCGGCCTCTGACGCCGCACCTGGGGCCGATGACCCGATGAAGGCACTGCAAGACTCGATGTCCACCGACAAGAAGTAGGCAATACACCAGCACCGGGTGGGACTATGACGGCCCCATCCAGCAGCCCCGGCAGATGGAGACATGCTCTCTGGACCTGCAGGGGCTTTTTTGTTGGCGGCCTGCATTCATTGCCCAGGCGCGACCAGGCAGCGACTCCGTGGCATCAGCGTGCTTCGTTGCCCTGCCAACCTGGGCCTGTGTGCTTGTGCGCGCACAAGAAGCGCGCACAACAAAATGGGCCACTGGCGGCGGCTTCGGGGACTTGACCCCACGCGCGAACCACGGGCACATGCGCAGGCAGGAAGCTGGCGCCATGGGGTTCGTGGGCAGCGCTCCCACGATAGGCTGGCCATCGAAGAGCATGGGTGCATGTGCCATGGCGCTGCTCGACCAAGAAAGGCGGGCGAAAAAAAACCCGCCAATGAAGGGCGGGTTTTCGGACCATGGCGCGGCAGCGGCGACCGCCGCCACGCCTTGGCGGACCTCAGAGCTTCTGGGCAGCCATGAAGGTGTCGAAACGCGATTCAGCGAAGCGGAACCACAGAACCTGGTCACGCTGGAAGGAGCGCATGTCCGCGTAAATCTTCTTCCACTCGGGGCTCTTGGCGTCGTTCTCGGCGAACACTTCCATCGAGGCCTTGAACGATGCCTCCAGGATGGGTTGCGAGAAAGGCAGCACCTTGGTCTTGGCGGCCACCAGTTGCTTGAGGGCCGTGGGGTTCAGGGCATCGTACTTGGCCAGCATGTCGACGTGGGCTGCCTTCGATGCGGCATCGACGATGGCCTTGTTCTCGGCCGACAGGCCGTCGAAGGCCTTCTGGTTGACGTAGAAGTCCACTTCCGGGCCGCCTTCCCACCAGCCGGGGTAGTAGTAGAACGGGGCGACCTTGTTGAACCCCAGCTTCTGGTCGTCGTAAGGACCCACCCACTCGGCGGCATCCAGCGTGCCCTTCTCGAGCGCCTGGTAGATTTCACCGCCAGGAATGCTCTGGGGCACGGCGCCCATCTTCTGCATGACTTCACCGATCAGGCCGCCGCCCAGGCGCATCTTCAGGCCCTTGAAGTCGGCTGCCGCCTTGATTTCCTTGCGGAACCAGCCACCCATCTGGGTTCCGGTGTTGCCGCCGGCAAAGCTGATCATGTTGTAGCCGGCGTAGAACTCGTTCATGAGCGTGCGGCCGTTGCCGTGCATCATCCAGGCAGTCATCTGGCGCGCATTCAGACCGAACGGCACGGCCGAACCCAATGCGAACGCAGGATTCTTGCCATAGAAGTAGTACGGCACGGTGTGCGCCATCTCGACAGTGCCTTGCTGCACGCCATCCACCACGCCGAAGGGAGGCATCAGCTCGCCACCCGCGTGAACGGAGATTTCGAATTTGCCGCCCGACATGGCCTTGACGGCCTTGGAGAACACATCGGCACCGCCGTAGATGGTGTCCAGCGACTTGGGGAAGCTGGAAGCCAGGCGCCAGCGAATGGCGGCCTGTGCGTGGACGGCAGGCGCAATGCCTGCGGCCAGCACGCCAGCAATACCGGCATTCTTGATGATTGAGCGACGATCCATGAGGTTCTCTCCAATGTATTTGATTGCAAAACCCGGGCAGCACGCGTTGTGCGCGGCAAGCCCAGGACTGGTTTCAGCCGAGATCATTGTAGGAACATGCCCCCCTGCAGATTTGCGGGTTTTCCCGTGAAATCCCGGCTATCGCAAGAGGGCTTCAGGGTTCTGCAAGCAACGGTGCCAGGCATCCCCGGCAGGCGAGGCACATCAGGGCTTGCCCGTCAGATCTTCTGCGCCGACATGAAGGTGTCGTAACGCGCCTCGGCAAAGCGGAACCAGAGAATCTGGTCGCGCTGGAAGTTGCGCATGTCGGCGTATATCTTCTTCCACTCGGGGCTTCTCGCGTCGTTGTGCGCAAAGGCTTCCATCGAAGCGCGGAATGCGGCGTCCAGGATGAGCTGCGAGAAGGGCAGCACCTTGGTCTTGGCGGCCACCAGTTGCTTGAGCGCGTTGGGGTTGAGCGCGTCGTAGCGCGCCAGCATGTCGGTGTGCGCGATGGAGGCTGCGGCCTCGATGATGAAGCGGTAGTCGGGCGTGAGCGCGTCGTAGGCCTTCTTGTTCACGAACAGGTCCACCTCGGGCCCGCCCTCCCACCAGCCGGGGTAGTAGTAGAACGGCGCGACCTTGTTGAAGCCCAGTTTCTGGTCGTCATAGGGGCCGATCCACTCGGCCGCGTCGATGCTGCCCTTTTGCAGCGCCTGGTAGATCTCGCCACCCGGAAGGCTCTGGGGAATGGCGCCGAGCCGCTGCATGACCTCGGCCACCAACCCGCCGCCCACGCGGATCTTGAGGCCCTTGAAGTCCGCAGGGGTCTTCACCTCGCGCAGGAACCAGCCGCCCATCTGCGTACCGGTGTTGCCGCAGGCAAAGCTCACGATGTTGAACCCGGCATAGAACTCGTTCATGAGCCTGCGCCCGTTGCCGTGCAGCATCCAGGCGCTCATCTGGCGCGCATTGAAACCGAAGGGCACGGCACACCCCAGGGCAAACGCCGGGTTCTTGTCGTAGAAATAGTAGGGAACCGCGTGGCACATCTCCACCGCACCGCCCTGCACGCCATCCACCACGTCGAAGGGCGGCATCAACTCGCCACCGGGGTGCACGGAAATCTCGAACTTGCCGTTCGACAGGGTGCGCACGGCCTTGGCAAACACCTGGGCGCCGCCGTAGATGGTGTCCGAGGACTTGGGGAAGCTCGATGCAATGCGCCACCGCAGCGTGGCCTGGGCGTGCACGGCCGGCGCGACGCCAGAGGCCAGTACACCCGCCAGGCCGGTGTGCTTGATGAGCGAACGGCGATGCATACGGCTGGTCTCCTGTTTCCGCGGGGGTGGATGCGGCAGCGATTGCTGCGCAGGGGCACGCGTGCAGATCAATGCAGCGCGCCTGCATTGTAGGAGGCGCCCCGCCAACGGGCTGTGCGGGTTTTCGACAGCACCCGCGCAGCGGGACTGCCCAGGGCCGCACTTCTCAAGCCGTGGGCCTCTCAGGCCAGGAAGCGGGCGCGTACCGCGCGCTCGATGCCCGCCGCATCCAGCCCCTGCAGCGACAGCAGCTTGGCCGGGTCGCCATGCTCGATGAACACATCGGGCAGGCCCAGTTGCAGCACCGGGCGCACGATGCCGGCCTCGTTGAGCGCCTCGGTCACGGCGCTGCCGGCCCCGCCCATGGTGGCACCTTCTTCGAGCGTGACCAGCACGTCGTGGCGCTCGGCCACTTCGCGCAGCAACTCCACGTCGATGGGCTTGGCCCAGCGCATGTTGGCCACCGTCGCGTCGAGCGCCTCGGCGGCCTCGAGCGCGGGGTACAGCAGCGTGCCGAAGGCCAGAATGGCGATGCGCGGGCCCTGCGCCCCACCAGCGGCCTTGCGCTCGCGGCGGATCTCGCCCTTGCCGAAGGGCAGGCCTTCCAGGCCCGCGAGCGGCGCCACGCCGGCCCCGCTGCCGCGCGGGTAGCGCACGGCCACAGGGTGGCTTTGCGCGAAGGCGGTGCTGAGCAACTGGCGGCACTCGCGCTCGTCGGCCGGGCAGGCCATGCTCATGTTGGGGATGCAGCGCACGAAGGGAATATCGTAGGCACCGGCGTGGGTGGCGCCATCGGCCCCCACCAGGCCGGCACGGTCGAGCGCGAACACCACGGGCAGGTTCTGCAGCGCCACATCGTGGATCAACTGGTCGTAGCCGCGCTGCAGGAAGGTCGAGTAGATGGCCACCACGGGTTTCAGGCCCTCGCAGGCCATGCCGGCCGCAAAGGTGACGGCATGCTGCTCGGCAATTCCCACGTCGTAGTAGCGCTCGGGAAAGCGCTTTTCGAACTCCACCATGCCCGAGCCTTCGCGCATGGCGGGGGTGATGCCCACCAGGCGCTGGTCCTGCGCGCCCATGTCGCACAGCCACTGGCCAAACACCTGGGTGAAGGTCTGCTTGGGGGTCGCCGTGCTCTTGACCAGGCCCACGGCCGGGTCGAACTTGCCGGGGCCGTGGTAGGCCACGGGGTCGGCCTCGGCCAGCTTGTAGCCCTGGCCCTTCTTGGTGACCACGTGCAGGAACTGCGGGCCCTTGAGGCTCTTGATGTTCTCCAGCGTGGGGATCAGCGAATCGAGGTCGTGGCCGTCGATGGGCCCGATATAGTTGAAGCCGAACTTCTCGAACAGCGTGGCAGGCACCACCATGCCCTTGGCCTGCTGCTCGAAGCGCTTGGCCAGCTCCAGCAGGGGCGGCACCGGGCGCAGCACGGTCTTGCCCACGTTCTTGGCGGCGGCGTAGAACTGGCCGCTCATGAGCTGGGCCAGGTAGCGATTGAGCGCGCCCACGGGTGGGCTGATGCTCATGTCGTTGTCGTTGAGCACCACCAGCAGGTTGGCATCGGCCACGCCGGCGTTGTTCAGCGCCTCGAAGGCCATGCCGGCCGTCATGGCACCGTCACCGATGATGGCCACGGCATGGCGGTTCTCGCCCTTGACCTTGGCCGCCAGCGCCATGCCCAGCGCGGCCGAGATGCTGGTGCTCGAATGCGCCGTGCCAAAGGTGTCGTACGGGCTTTCGGCGCGCTGCGGAAAGCCCGAGATGCCGCCCATCTGGCGCAGCGTGTGCATGCGGTCGCGCCGGCCGGTCAGGATCTTGTGCGGGTAGGTCTGGTGGCCCACGTCCCACACCAGCCGGTCTTCGGGCGTGTTGAAGACGTGGTGCAGGGCTACGGTGAGCTCCACCGTGCCCAGGTTGGAGCTCAGGTGCCCGCCCGTCTGCGACACGCTTTCGAGCACGAAGGCGCGCAGCTCGGTGGCCAGGGCCTTGAGATCGGCGCGCGACAGGGCACGCAGATCCGACGGGTCGTTCACGTTCTGCAGCAGGGGGTAGGAGGTCGTGGACATTGCTGTTTTGTTGGATCATTCAGCGCCTGCAGACAAATCTGCGGAGCTGGTAATTTCGTCATGCATCGTATCAATCCGCGCTGCCCAGGCCAGTGCCCCCGCGCAAGGGCCGCCCCGCCGCGCTGGGGGCGTCCCCCTCCCGACTCGCGCAGCGAGACGAGAGAGGGGGAAGGCGCGAAGCGACTCAGGGGGTGCCATTCAGTGCGTGCGGTCCACCACCATGTCGGCCAGGGCGGCCAGGGCGCGGGTGTCGGCCAGGCCGCTGCGCGCCAGGGCGGCATGGGCCTGCACCTGCAGCTCGCGGGCATAGGCCTGGGCGGGCGCCAGGCCCAACAGGGATACATAGGTGGGCTTGTCGCTCGCAGCGTCCTTGCCGGCGGTCTTGCCCAGCGTGGCGGAGTCTGCCACCACGTCGAGGATGTCGTCCACGACCTGGAAGGCCAGGCCCATGACGGCGCCGTAGTCGGACAGGGCCTCATGCGCCTGCGCGTTCGAGGGGCCGCAGGCCACGCCCATCATCACGCTGCCCTGCAGCAGCGCGCCGGTCTTGAGGCGGTGCATGTGGCGCAACTGGTCTTCGGTGAGGGCCACGCCCACGCTGGCCAGGTCGATGGCTTGGCCGCCGGCCATGCCGGCCGAACCGGCCGCGCGCGCCAGCAGGCGGCACAGCATGGCCTGCACTGCCGGGGGCACGCTGCCGTCGTCGGGGGTCAGCAATTCGAAGGCAAAAGCCTGCAGCGCATCGCCGGCCAGCAGGGCCTGGGCCTCGCCGAACTGCACGTGCACCGTGGGCTTGCCGCGGCGCAGCACATCGTTGTCCATGCACGGCATGTCGTCGTGCACCAGGGAATAGGCATGGATCAGCTCGACGGCGCACGCTGCCCGCAGGGCGGCCTCGTCAGATACGGCGCGCAGGGCCGCTTCGTCGGACACGGCGTGTGCCGAAGCCTCGACCTCGGCACCGCTGCACACAGCCTCTTCCGCCGCCAGCACCAGCAGCGGGCGCAGGCGCTTGCCGCCGTCGAGCACCGCATAGCGCATGGCCTCGCCCAGGCCGGCGGGCGCACCCTCGCCCACCCAGCGGGAGAGGGCTTCTTCCACACGGGCCAGGTGCCGCAGGCTCCAGCCAGCCAGGTCCAGGGGGGAGTTCACCACGGGCGCCGCGCTCATTCGGGCGTCCAGGCGTGCAGGCCGCCTTCGTCCAGCACCTTGATCTGGTCCTGCACGGCATCCAGGCGCTTGCGGCAGAAGGCCAGCAGCGCGGCGCCACGCTGGTAGCCCGCGAGCATCTGGTCCAGGGGCAACTGGCCCGACTCGATCCGGCCCACGAGCTGCTCCAGCTCTTCCAGCGCCGCTTCATAGCTGGCGGGTTCGGCAGGGGGCGCGGGGGTGGCGGTGGCCTTGGGCATGGGTGGAGGCGGCAGCACCGCAAATGGAAAAACCCCCGATTTTAGGCCCAGCGAACCAGCGGCCGCAGCACAGGGCCCGGTTTGGAGAGCATTGCCGGTAAACGTTGCCACCGCATAGAAGGCAGGCACGCCCGGCCGACCCCACACCATCGGCGCGCGCACCGCTGCCAGCGCGCCAATACACGCAGGGGGGGTGCGGGAATGGGGGCGCCGAATAACCCCATTGGCTATAATCCCATTCTCGTCCAGCCGGCCTATGCGCCGGTTTCTTTTTTCCAGATGTGCCAACCGTGGCACACCTCCCTGTGGGGAGTCTTTAGGTCAGGTCACCCATGTCTGATTTAAGTCTTCAACTGCAGCAGGCCTCAAGCCAACTACCAGTTTCAAGCTACTTTGACCCAGCGCTGTTCCAGCGCGAGCTGGACACCATCTTCCAGCGCGGGCCCCGCTATGTGGGGCACCAACTGTCCGTGCCCAACGCGGGCGACTACTACACCCTGCCTCACGAGGCCGAGGGCCGTGCCCTGGTGCGCAATGCCCAGGGCGGGGTGGAGCTCGTCTCCAATGTCTGCCGCCACCGCCAGGCCGTCATGCTCAAGGGCCGCGGTTCGCTGCACACGCAGCAAAAGGGCAGCGCGGGCGGCAACATCGTGTGCCCGCTGCACCGCTGGACGTACAACGCCAAGGGCGAACTGCTGGGTGCGCCGCACTTTGCCGACGACCCCTGCCTGAACCTCAACAACTACCCGCTGCGCGAATGGAACGGCCTTTTGTTCGAGGACAACGGCTGCGACGTGGCGGCCGACCTGGCCCAGATGGGCCCGCGCGCCGACCTGGACTTCAGCGGCTACGTGCTCGACCACGTGGAGTTGCACGAGTGCAACTACAACTGGAAGACCTTCATCGAGGTCTATCTGGAGGACTACCACGTAGGCCCCTTCCATCCGGGCCTGGGCAGCTTCGTGACCTGCGACGACCTGCGCTGGGAGTTCGGCAAGAACTACTCGGTGCAGACCGTGGGCGTGGCCAACCGCCTGGGCAAGGCCGGCAGCCCCGTGTACGAGCGCTGGCACGAGGCGTTGCTCGCCTTCCGCGGCGGCAAGCCGCCCAAGCACGGCGCCATCTGGCTCACGCTGTACCCGCACATCATGGTGGAGTGGTATCCGCACGTGCTCACCGTCTCCACACTGCACCCCATCAGTCCGACGAAGACGCTGAACATGGTGGAGTTCTACTACCCCGAGGAGATCGCCGCCTTCGAGCGCGAGTTCGTCGAGGCGCAGAAGGCCGCCTACATGGAGACCTGCATCGAGGACGACGAGATCGGCGAGCGCATGGACGCCGGCCGCAAGGCCTTGCTGGCGCGCGGCGACAACGAAGTGGGCCCTTACCAAAGTCCCATGGAAGACGGCATGCAGCACTTCCACGAGTGGTACCGCAACGCCATGGGCGAGGCAGTCCCCCAGCGCTGAAAACCGGAACAGCAAGGTAAACGCCGCCGAATAGCGGCCATTGCCCAAAGCGCTCTCATTACAATAGCTGCCATTGCTTGGCCTTCAAGCACGGCAGCTATTTTCACTTTCGAATTCCATTTCCCCATGCAAGCCCTCTGGATGGTGTTGGCCGCGTTCCTCTTTGCGAGCATGGGGGTGTGCGTGAAGATCGCTTCGGCCTATTTCAATTCGGCCGAACTGGTCTGCTACCGCGGCCTCATCGGCATGGCCATCCTGTGGCTGCTGGCGCGCTCGCAGAAGGTCACCTTGGGCACCGCCTACCCGGGCATGCACGCCTGGCGCAGTCTGGTGGGGGTGATGTCGCTGGGTGCCTGGTTCTATGCCATTGCCCACCTGCCCCTGGCCACTGCCATGACCCTGAACTACATGAGCAGCGTGTGGATTGCCGCCTTCCTGGTCGGCGGCACGCTGCTGGCGTGGCGCCCCTCGGCCGCCACGCCGCGCCCGGCGCTGCAGGGCACGCTGATCGTCACCGTGCTCACGGGCTTCGTCGGCGTGGTGATGATGCTGCGCCCCAGTCTGGACCAGAACCAGGCCTTCGCCGGCATGATCGGGCTGATGTCGGGCCTGTCGGCCGCGTTTGCCTACATGCAGGTGGTGGCCCTCTCGCGCCTGGGTGAGCCTGAATCGCGCACGGTGTTCTATTTCGCGGTGGGCTCGGCGGTGGCCGGCGGCGTGGCCCTGCTGTTCACGGGCACCTCGGTGTGGCCGGGCTGGCAGGCCCTGTGGCTGCTGCCCATCGGCATCCTGGCCGCTGGCGGCCAGTTGTGCATGACCCGGGCCTACGCCAGCGCCAAGACGCAGCGCGGCACGCTGGTGGTGGCCAACCTGCAGTATTCGGGCATCGTCTTCGCGGCCATCTACAGCGTGACGCTGTTCGGTGATGACCTGCCCCCGATCGCCTGGGCGGGCATGGTGCTCATCGTGGGCAGCGGCATCGCGGCCACCGTGCTGCGCGCCCGCGCGGCCCCCGGAGCCCCGGCTGAAGAACATTGATACGACTGTGGACGCCAACCATTGACACAATGCAAGGCATTCCCTTCGCCATTGCCCCAACCGCTGCCATGACCTACACCACCCTGATCTCCGCCACCGAACTGCAAACCCTGATCGCCAGCGGCGCGCCGCTGATGGTGTTCGACTGCAGCTTCGACCTGATGCAATCGAGCGCAGGCGCGCAGCAGTATGCGCAGGCGCATATTCCCGGCGCGGTGTATGCCGATCTCAACGAGAACCTGAGTGCAAAGCACGGCGCGCCCGGCGCCTCCGGCACCGTATTGACGGCCCAGGAGGCGGACATGCCCGCATCGGGCGGCCGCCATCCGCTGCCCAGCCGCGAGCGCTTTGCCATCTGGCTGTCGAGCGTGGGTTTTGCCAATGGCATGCAGGCTGTGGTGTACGACCGCCAGCGGGCCAACTACTGCGGCCGCCTGTGGTGGATGCTCAAGTGGGCCGGGCACGATGCCGTGGCCGTGCTCGACGGTGGCCTGCAGGCGTGGCAGGCCGCGGGCGGCGCAGTCGCCAGCGGTGAAGAACCAGCGCACTTCCAGTCCAACTTCGAACTCAAGGAGCCGCTGCGCCGCCTGGCCACGGCCAGCGATGTGCTGGCCAACCTGCAGCAACCCGGCCAGACGGTGGTCGACGCACGCGCTGCGCCCCGCTACCGGGGCGAGGTGGAGCCGCTGGACCCGGTGGCCGGCCACATTCCCGGCGCCTTGAACCGCCCCTTCGTGGACAACATCGGCCCCGATGGCAAGTTCAAGCCCGCAGCCGTGCTGCGCGCCGAGTTCGACGCCCTGCTGGCAGGCCGCGATCCGACCGGCGTGGTGCACCAGTGCGGCAGCGGTGTGAGCGCGCTGCCCAACCTGATCGCCATGGAAGTCGCCGGACTCGGAAAAACATCGCTTTTTGCCGGCAGCTGGAGCGAATGGGTGAGCGATTCTTCGCGCCCGGTGGAACGCGGCTGAGCAGGGTTGGGGGCGGTTTGACCACCTGGCGGCAGCAGGCCGCAGCGCTCTGGGGCGCAGGACCGGGGCTTGGTGTTTTGTAAGGCAAATTCCTACACGCACCACCCCTGAACCAGACACGCTGCACAGAGCAACGCTGACTTAATTTTTGATTGGCCCGGTTTCACAATCCATTTCAACGGATCACGCAAAACATGCAAACAGCATGGCAAGGCGAAGACCCGGAACTGGAACAAAGGAACCCTGCCATGACCAACGAACAACTGCTCGCCGAAATCCGCGAAGCCAACCTGACCTACCTGATGCTGGCGCAGAACCTGATTCGCCACGACAAGGCAGAAGCAGTGTTCCGTCTGGGCATGAACGAAGACGCTGCCGATATTCTGGCATCGCTGTCGGCCGCACAAGTGCTGAAACTGGCCTCCCGGAACACGCTTCTTTGCAGCTTCCGCGTGGACGACAACCTGGTGTGGAGCTTGCTGACCAACCACACGGCCAAGAAGGTGGGCAACGAAGCCACCAACACCCTGCACGCCAACATCCTGATGGCCAGCCGCGTGTCGGAAGTGCTCTGAAGCACCGCACCTTCCTGCAGCCCTTCCTGTTCACCGCCCCTTTCGAAAGCCCGCCATGACCACGCCTGCCGCCAAAGCCCCAGCCAAGAGCGTCCTCAACGAATCCAAGCAGATCGAGCGCGCTGCGATGCTGATCGGCATGGGGGCCCGTATGCAGGTGCTGGAGTCGGAGACCACGCTGTCTTATGAACGCCTGATCCGCCTGTACAAGGAGATCGCCGGCAAGTCGCCTTCCAAGGGCCAACTGCCCTTCTCGACCGACTGGTTCCTGACCTGGCAAGAGAACATCCACAGCTCGCTGTTTTTGAACATCTACGAATACCTGTCCAAGGGCGTGGACCTGGATTCGGTGGAACTGCTGACCAAGGCCTACCGCCTGTACAACGAGCAGGTCACCACGGCCGAGATCGAACCCCTGCTGTCCTTCACCCGCGCCTGGCGCCTGGTGAAGTTCGTGGACGCAGGCATGCTCACCCGCACCCAGTGCTCTGACTGCAAGGGCCAGTTCGTGACCGAACTCTATGAAAACCGCCACTACACCTGCGGCCTGTGCAACCCGCCTGCCCGCGCTGGCAAGAGCAAGAACGCCGGTGCACTCATGCTGCACTGATCCCTAGCCCGGCAACGCCGGACTGCGCACGAATGACAAAGCCCCGCCGGTTTCGCCGTGCGGGGCTTTTTGCTGTAAAGAAGATTTCCCGACGGTCCCGGCCGAGGCCTACCGCGCTGCCAGGAGCGAGCGCACGTTCTCGTCCACCGGCATCGCATAGTCGTGCGCGGCCACCACGGTGTTGCCCACGGGGTTCACGATCTTCAGGCTGATGAACAGTGTGGTGGTCGAAACGGCGTAGGTGCCCACCACAACGGCCTGTGCATCGTGCGCGCGGCTCACCTCGCGCACTTCACGCGAAAGCAGCAACTCGCCGGTGCGCTGCATGGCGACGTCCTCGCGCAGCTTGAGTTCGGTCACGCGCAGGCCGCGCCGCACCAGGCGCGAGCCGATCTGCTCGGAAAAGATGCGCCCCAGGCGCGAGGATTCATTGAGCCGGTCCACGTTGACCAGCGTGGCGACCAGCACGGCATGCTGCGGGTCCAGCGGAGCCTGCAGCAGCAGCGCATCGGCCGCGCGGTGGTTGCGTTCGATGGTGCTGGGGGTGATGAGGTCCATCAGCCCGCCACCGCTGCCACCGGCCTTGTCGCCGTAGTAATACGAGGCACAGCCCGAAAGGGCCAACACCGGCAGCAGCCCGCCGGCCGTGCGCAGCAGGGTGCGACGTTTCATGGCGCCACCATCATCATCACCGGCGGGCTCACCACCTGCCAGGTCTTGACCGGGGTGGGCGGTGGCGGCGGCGGCGGTGGAGCGGGCGGCTGCTGCACCTGGTAGAGCACGGCATCGTCCTGCTCGATGTAGTACACGTCGGAGGTGCGGGCCAGGTAGCGGTCGCCGCTTTCCAGCGAGGTGGTGATAAGCACCTCGGTGCGTGTGGGGCCGCCTGCGGCGGGGCCGTCGGTGGTGTACTGCGCGGCATCGGCCAGCGCCCCGATGGCGATCGTCCCGGCCACGATGGAGCCGGCGCCGGGCGCACGGTGGGCCCAGTCGCGCGCCA
Source organism: Acidovorax sp. LjRoot66 (assembly GCF_964253305.1). Classification (NCBI taxonomy): domain Bacteria; kingdom Pseudomonadati; phylum Pseudomonadota; class Betaproteobacteria; order Burkholderiales; family Comamonadaceae; genus Acidovorax; species Acidovorax sp. LjRoot66. The sequence continues at coordinate 1,957,388 of NZ_CAXUQU020000001.1, read as the reverse complement.
CACCCACGCCCAGGGCCAGCCGGGTCCAGGGCATGGGCAGGCTGTTGGAGACACGGCCCGGGTGCTGCACCAGCTGGGTTTCGAACGCCAGGGTGACAGCCGAGGGCTGGTTGGTGAGCACCACGCCCCGGTCCAGCAGGCGGGTGATCAGCAGCTTGCGAAAGCCGTTGTTGAAGCTGGTGTCGCCCGAGGCGGACACATAGATGGGGTGTTCGCCCGCAGGCCAGTCGCGGATCTTGCCGGTGATGCGCGTGGCCACATCGTCGGCCAGCACGTCCCAGTGGTGCACGGCGCGTGCCTTCTTCTGGTTCGATGCCGGGTAGTTGTCGGCCCGCGGCACGTCCAGCGACGAACAGCCAGCCGCCAGCAGCGAGGCCACCGCCAGCAGCGGCACGACCACACGGTGCAGGGCGTTTCGGGCACGGACATCGCCGCGCGCGGTCGCTGCCATGCCGGACTGCCCGGCGGGCAGCCGTCCTTGGGATGGGCCTTGCGGCAGACCGCCAGCCAATGGTTCAACTTGCATGCAGCCATGCTAGCGGCCCGGTGGCGCCTCCATGGCGCGAATAGCGGGGCAATTGGGCTGCATTTGCGCGGCCAGCGCGTTGGCGCCGGCACCTACACAACATTTGCTCACAGTGCGTGACAATCCCCGCATGACCGCCGTGCCTGCCCCCTCCCACCCCAACGCTCCACCCACGGCCCTGCCGCAGCAGCCGCCAGCTGCCGACACGTGCGACGGCACAGCGCCGGGGGGGGCGCAGGCAACGCCCGGCGCCGCCGATCCGCAACCCGAAGCCGGGCCAGAACGCATGGCCAGCCCGCCCGATGCCGCCACCCTGGCAGCAGCCGCGCACCCGACCCTGCCCGCCCCGCCCGCCATGGCGGCGCCTGCCACGCCCACCCAGCTGATGCTGCAGATGCCGGTGGACGTGCGCAACATGTCCCTGGCGCTGCTGGCCCTGTTCGCCGGCGTGGCCCTGCTGCACTGGGCCAGCGCGGTGTTCATCCCGCTGATGCTGAGCCTGCTGCTGACCACGGCGCTACGCCCTGCCGTCAACATCCTGCGCCGCTGGCACCTGCCGCGCCCGCTGGGCGCGGCCCTGCTGCTCATCGCCATCGTGGGGGGCATGGCCAGCATGGCCTGGTCCTTGAGCGACCAGGCGGTGCAACTGGTGGACTCGCTGCCCGTGGCGGCCAAGAAGGTGCGCGACAACCTGCGCGCGCGCGCGGGCATGCCCAGCACGCTGGACACGATGCAGAAGGCCGCTGCCCAGATCGAACAGGCTGCTGCCGAGAACAGCGCCGCCACCCCCGCGCGGCGCGGCGTGCAGCGCGTGGTGGTGGAGCGCCCGCCCTTCAACATCCGCGACTACCTGTGGAGCGGCACCATGGGCCTGGTATCGGCCGTGGGCCAGCTCACCGTGGTGGTGTTCCTGACCTACTTCGCGCTGGCCTCGGGCAACCTGTTCCGCCAGAAGCTGGTGCGCATTGCGGGCAGCAGCCTGGAGCGGCGCAACATCACCATGCAGGTGCTCGACGACATCACCGGCCAGATCCAGCGCTACCTGCTGGTGCAGGTGTTCACCAGCATCCTGGTGGGCGTGGCCACGGGCTGCGCCTACTGGGCGCTGGGGCTGGAGAATGCGGCGGTGTGGGGCGTGGTGGCCGGCGTGCTCAACCTCGCGCCCTACATCGGTTCGGCCTTGACGGCCGGCGCGTCGGCGCTGGTGGCCTTTCTGCAGTTCGGCACCATCGACATGGCCCTGGCCATTGGCGGCGCATCGCTGGTCATCCACACCCTCATCGGCAACCTGCTCACCCCCTGGCTCACCAGCCGCACCAGCAGCATGAGCCCGGTGGCCGTGTTCGTCAGCGTGCTCGCCTGGGGCTGGCTCTGGGGGCTGTGGGGGCTGCTGTTGGGCATCCCGGTCATGATGGCCGTGAAGGCGGTCTGCGACCGGGTGGAGGACCTCAAGGCGGTGGGAGAACTTTTAGGAGACTGAGGCAGAGCTGGCGTCCTGTTCGGCGGTGGCCAGCGTACAGCACTGCACGAAGGCCGGCAGCTCGTCGGCCCCCATCGCGCGGCCGTAGTACCAGCCCTGCACCTGCAGGTCCATGTCGCCGGGCAGCACCTGCAATTGCTCCAGCGTCTCCACCCCCTCCACCACGATGGCGACCCCCAGGCTCTGGCAGAAATGCAGCAGGCCCTGCAGCAGGCGAGCCCCCCGGGGGTCGGCGCTGGCCACCACGAAACTGCGGTCGATCTTGATGGTGTCCACCGCAAAGGCGTGCAGGTAGCTGAGCGAGGAATAGCCGGTGCCGAAGTCGTCGATGGCCACCTGGGCGCCCACGGCGTGGATGCGGGCGATGGCGTCGCGCATCTGGCCCATGTCGGCGGCCAGCGCATCCTCGGTGAGTTCGACGCTGATGCAGCCGCCGGCAGGCGCTATCAACGCCACCAGCCGCTGGCAGTGCGCTGCCGACATGAGCGTGGGCCCGGTGACATTGATGGAGATGGGCAACTCGAAGCCCGCGCTGCGCCAGCGCCGGTACTGCTGCAGGGCCGCGTCGGCCACCCACAGGTCGACATCCTTCATGAGCCCGGCCTCGGTCAGCCACGCCAGAAAAGCCCCCGGTGACTGCGTGCGCCCCCGGCCATCGCGGGCCCTGAGCAGCGCCTCGCAACCCACGCATTCGCCCGTGCGTGGCGACACCTGGGGCTGGTACTCCAAGAAGAACTCGTACTCGCCCATGCGGCGCACCTGGGCCAGCAGCTCCTCGCGGCCGGCCTGCCGCTGCTGCGCCAGGACCACCGGGTCGCTGGCATACAGGCGGCCCTGCTCCTGCAGGCGCGAGAACGTGGTGTCCAGCCCCGGCAGGTGCACCGTGGTGGCGTTGTGGCGCTCCAGCGCCCGCACCGCCGGCGCGTAGATGCAGGCCCCCAGCAGCACCAGTGCCAGCTGCAGCACCACCGCTGGCCAGGAGCCCTGGGTGCTGGCGTAGGCGTTGAAGAGGACGGGGGCATTCAGCGGCATTGCCATCGTGGCCACCGGCACCCAGCCCGCCTGCACGGCGCCCAGCGCCAGGCAGGCGTTGACGGCCGGCACGAGGATGAACGGCAGCAGCAGACGCGGATTCAGTATCAGGGGAATGCCGAACAGCAGCAGCTCATTCACGTTCAGCAGGGCCATGGGCAAGCTGGCCAGGGCCAGCAGGCGCAGGCCGGGACTGCGCGCACGCCACAGCACGGCCACCACCAGCGACAGGGTGGCCCCCGCCCCGCCGATGAAGGCGAAAGCCCCCAGCAGGCCGGCGTTGAGCAGGTAGGGCGGTGGCTGGTCTGCCAGCACCTCGATGGCATTCCACCCCACGGCCAGCTCCAGCACCTGGAACAGCGGCTGCAAGGCATGGTAGCCATGGATGCCGAAGAACCACAGCAGCGAATTCATGCCCGTGATCGCCACGGCATTCAGGTAAGGCCGGTCCGGGTCCACCACATCCAGGGGCAGGCTCCAGTGCGCCAGGCCCGACCATTGCTGCAGCAGCGTCAGCACCACGACCAGCAATCCTGCCGTGAGCACACCGGGCAACACCATGTTCATGGCATCTTCCACATTGTCGCTGACCAGCGAGCCGCGCGACAGCTGCAGCCAGCGCACCCGCATCAGCCGGGCCATGAGGGGCACGTTGACGATGGGCGAGGCGATGGCGATGAACAGCACCAGCGTGGCGGCGGCACGCGGGTGCCCGCGCAGCAGGTAGGCGGCCAGCGCCACGTACACAAAGCACAAGAAGGCCACGGGCAGGCGCGGCAGGCTGTGGCGGATGGCCAGCATATAGCCGATGGAGGCCGCGATCAGCAGCGGCAGGATGCGGCTGATCTCGGCATGCAGGCCGGCCAGCAGGTCCGTGGTCTGCGTGGGCAGGCCGAGCATCTGCGCGAGCACCGACGACACCAGGAACACCGCCGAAACCATGAGGCAGGGGAGCACCCACAGCAGCCCCTCGCGGATGGCGCGCATGGAATCCGCGCGTGCAACGGCCTGCAGCCGCAGCGACAGCCGCGCCCTCAGGGCCGCGATATCAATGCCCACACCATGCCCTCCCTGCCGCGCACTGCGGTCAGGCCCATGCTAGCAGGCGGGCATCAGGATGGCAAAGTGGCTGAACCCGACCAGCCCGACCAGCCCGACCAGCTCAGCCCGTATTGCGCAGCCCCGCCGCGATCCCGTTGATGGAGATGTGGATACCGGTCTGCACGCGCTCGTCGCCCTGCCCCGCGCGCCAGCGGCGCACGAGTTCGACCTGCAGGTGGTGCAGCGGGTCGATGTAGGGGAAGCGGTGCTTGATGGAGCGCGCCAGGGCCGCGTTGTGCGTCAGGCGCTGCTTGTCGCCGGTGATGCGCGTGAGCGCCTCGGCGGTGCGGTGCCATTCGGTCTCGATGGCGCTGAAGACCTTCTTGCGCAGGCGCGCGTCGGTCACGAGTTCGCTGTAGCGCGAGGCCAGGGCCAGGTCGCTCTTGGCCAGCACCATGTCCATGTTGGACAGCAGGGTGCGAAAGAACGGCCACTGGCGGTACATCTTCTGCAGCAGCGCCAGCTGTGCCTTGGGGTCCTTGCCCTCGGCGTTCACGAAGGCATCGACCGCCGCGCCGAAGCCGAACCAGCCCGGCAGCGTGAGGCGGCACTGGCCCCAGCTGAAGCCCCAGGGGATGGCGCGCAGGTCCTCGATCTTCTGGCTGGCCTTGCGCGATGCGGGGCGCGAGCCGATGTTGAGTTCGGCGATCTCGCGGATCGGCGTGGAGTTGAAGAAATACTCGGTGAAGCCCGGGGTCTCGTACACCAGCGCGCGGTAGGCCCCCATGCTGGCCAGCGAGAGCTGCGAGGCAGCCTCCAGGAAGGCCTTGGTGGCCGGCTTGGTGGGCTGCAGCAGCGTGGCCTCGAGCGTGGCGGCGACCAGGGTTTCGAGGTTGCGCCGGCCGATCTCGGGGTTGGCGTACTTGGAGGCGATGACTTCGCCCTGCTCCGTCAGGCGGATCTGGCCGCGCACGGTGCCGGGCGGCTGCGCCAGGATGGCCTGGTAGCTCGGGCCGCCGCCGCGGCCCACGGTGCCGCCGCGGCCGTGGAACATGCGCAGCTGGATGCCGTGGTTGGTGGCCAGCTCGTCGAACAGCTCCACCAGCGCGATCTCGGCGCGGTACAGCTCCCAGTTGCTGGTGAAGATGCCTCCGTCCTTGTTGCTGTCGGAGTAGCCGAGCATGATGTCCTGCTCGCTGCCGCTGCGGTGCACCAGCCCCGCCACGCCGGGCAGGGCATAGAACTCGCGCATGATGGGCGCGGCATTGCGCAGGTCTTCGATGGTCTCGAACAGCGGCACCACGATGAGGTCATTGCGCGCATCGCCGTCCAGCGTGCCGCGCATCAGGCCCACTTCCTTTTGCAGCAGCAGCACTTCGAGCAGGTCGCTCACCGTTTCGGTGTGGCTGATGATGTAGTGGCGGATGGCCTCGTGCCCGTAGCGGTAGCGCATGGCCAGCGCCGCCTCGAAGATGGCCAGCTCGCCCCGGGCGTGGTCCGAGTAGCTGGCACCCACCACGCGCAGCGGGCGCGCGTCGTTGAGCAGGCGCAGCAGCAGCGCGCGCTTGTCGGTCTCGGACAGCGCGGAGTACGCCGTCTCGACGCGCGCCGTGGCCAGCAGCTCGGCCACCACCTCCTCGTGTTTGTCGGAGCTCTGGCGCAGGTCCACCGTGGCCAGGTGGAAGCCGAAGACCTGCACGGCGCGGATCAGCGGGTGCAGGCGCTCGGCGGCCAGGGCCTCGCCATGGTGCGACTTGAGCGATGCCTCGATCACGCGCAGGTCGGCCAGGAAGGCCTCGGCGCTCACGTAGGGATTCTGTGGGGCCACGGCATGGCGCGCCGCCTCGCCGCCCGTCAGTTCCTTGAGCGATGCGGCCAGGCGCGCATAGACGCCGGTCAGGGCGCGGCGGTAGGGCTCGTCCTGGCGGTGCTCGTTGGTGTCGGGCGAGCGCGCGGCCAGGGCCTCCATCTCGGCCGATACCTGCACCAGACGGGCCGACAGCGACAGCTCGCCGCCCAGGTAGTGCACCTCGGTCAGGTAGTGGCGCAGGGCCACCTCGGCCTGGCGCCCCAGGGCGTACTGCAGGGTCTGCGCGGTGACGTTGGGGTTGCCGTCGCGGTCGCCGCCGATCCACTGGCCCATGCGCAAAAAGCTGTGCACCGGGTACTGGCCGAGCTCGGTCTCGAGGTCGGCATAGATCTTGGGGATCTCGCGCAGGAAGGTGGCCTCGTAATACGACAGCGCGTTCTCGATCTCATCGGCCACGGTGAGCTTGCTGTAGCGCAGCAGGCGCGTCTGCCACAGCTGGGCCACGCGGGCGCGCAGTTGTGCTTCGTTGGCGGCGAGTTCGCGCGGGGTGAGCGCGTCCTTGGCGGTGTTGTACAACTGGGCGCGCACCTGGATGTCGTCGCGCGCGGCCAGCAACTGGGCGATGTCGCGTTCGGCATCCAGGATGCTCTTGCGCTGCACCTCGGTCGGGTGGGCCGTGAGCACCGGCGCCACATAGCTGCCGGCCAGGGTCTGCGAGATGGTCTTGGGCGCGATGCCAGCCCAGCGCAGGCGCGACAGGGCGACCTCGATGCTGCCCTCCTGCGTGTCGCCCGCGCGCTCGTGCACGGCGCGGCGGCGGATGTGGTGGCGGTCTTCGGCCAGGTTGGCCAGGTGGCTGAAGTAGGTGAAGGCGCGGATCACGCTCACCGTCTGGTCGCCCGAGAGGGTCTTGAGCAGCTTCTTGAGCGCCCGATCGGCCTCCTGGTCCGCGTCGCGGCGGAAGGCGACCGAGAGCTTGCGCACCTGCTCCACCAGCTCGTAGGCGGCCACGCCCTCCTGGTCCCGGATCACGTCCCCCAGAATGCGGCCGAGCAGGCGGATGTCGTCAATCAGGGGCTGGTCCTTGTCGGATCGTCTCATGCGGTAGTCTCCGGGAATGGGGGCGGCGTCCTGCACGGGTGGTGCGGGCGCATGCTAGCATCGCCCGCCCCTGAATAATTACAAACAGGTTACGAACTTGAGCCGCCCTTTGCCCCACCCCATCGTGATCGCCACGCGCGAAAGCCGCCTGGCCCTCTGGCAGGCCGAGCATGTGCAGGCCCTGCTGCAGGCCCGCGGCCACACCGTGGAGCTGCTGGGCATGACCACCAAGGGCGACCAGATCCTGGACAAATCGCTGTCCAAGGTGGGCGGCAAGGGCCTGTTCGTCAAGGAGCTGGAAGTCGCGCTCGAAGAAGGCCGTGCCCACATCGCCGTGCATTCGCTCAAGGACGTGCCCATGGAGCTGCCCGAGGGCTTTGCCCTGGCCTGCGTGATGGAGCGCGAGGACCCGCGCGATGCCTTCGTCTCCCCCCGCTACGCCTCGCTCGACGAACTGCCCCAGGGCGCGGTGGTGGGCACCTCCAGCCTGCGCCGCCAGGTGCTGCTGCAGGCCCTGCGGCCCGACCTGCGCATCGAACCCCTGCGCGGCAACCTTGATACGCGCCTGCGCAAGCTCGACGAAGGCCAGTACGACGCCATCGTGCTCGCGGCCGCAGGCCTCAAGCGCCTGGGGCTCGAATCACGCATCCGCCTGGCTTTCGAGCCCACCACCATGCTGCCCGCCGCCGGCCAGGGTGCCCTGGGCATCGAGGTGCGCAGCGACCGCCTGGACCTCATCGCCGCATTGGAGCCCCTGGCACACCAGGCCACCTGGCTCACCGTGGCCGCCGAGCGCGCCGTGAGCCGCGCCATGGGCGGCAGCTGCTCCATGCCCCTGGCAGCGCACGGCACCCTGGGCGCCGACGGCACGCTGCAGCTCGATGCGGCCTGGGGCGACCCCGAAGATGCCCATGCGCCGCTGGTGCGCGCCCATGCCAGTGCGCCCGTGGCCACCCTGGCCCAGGCCGAGGCGCTGGGTGACGAGATCGCCCAGCGCCTGCGCGCGGGCGGTGCACGGGGCGTGGACCCAGCAACTGCCGCCGGCTGACATGGCCACCGCGGCGCCCCGGGTGATCGTCACGCGCCCCGAGCGCGAGGCGGCCCAGTGGGTGGAACAACTCACCGCGCGCGGCCTGGCCGCCACGGCATTGCCCCTGATCGCCATCGGTCCCTGCACCGACCCTGCAGCCCTGCAGGCCATGGCCGATGCGCGCCAACGTCTGGCACGTGCGCCCGGCTACCGTGCGCTGATGTTCGTGAGCAGCAATGCCGTGCTGCATTTCCTGCACGCGGCCCCGCCCCTGCCGGCCGGCACCCGTGCATGGGCCCCCGGGCCGGGCACGGCGCGCGCGCTGGAACAGCTGGGCGTACCGCCTGCCGCCATAGACGGCCCCGCCGCCGATGCCCCGCAGTTCGACTCCGAATCACTGTGGCAGCAGGTGGCTCCCCAGATCCGGGCCGGGGACCGCGTGCTCATCGTGCGTGGTCGTTCGGCTGGGGTGCATGAATCCTCCGAGGGTTCGGGCCGCGACTGGCTGGCGCGCCAGGTGCAGGCCGCAGGCGGCCAGGTGGACTGGGCCGTGGCCTACGAACGCGGCGCGCCCAGCTTCACCCCCGAGCAGACCGCGCTGGCAGAGGCGGCCACCCAGAACGGGTCGCTGTGGCTGCTGAGCAGCTCCGAAGCGGTGGCAAACCTGGCCGAGGCCCTGCCCGGAAGGTCCTGGAACGCTGCACGGGCCCTGGCCACGCACCCGCGCATCGCCCAGACCGCCCGCGCCATGGGCTTTGGCCATGTAAGGGAGTGTCGGCCGGCGCTGGAAGACGTGGTGGCCTCGATAGAATCGGCCCCATGAGTTCCGCGCCCCCCAACGACCTGCCCGCCGCAGCCCCCGCTACCCTCGTCGCCCCTCGTGGGAGCAGCCTGCCCACCCTGCTGGTGGGCGTGCTGGCCGTGGCCGCCGTGGCCAGCAGTGGCCTGCTGTGGCAGAAACTGAGCGTGATCCAGGAGCAGTTGGCGCGCCAGTCGGCCGATTCCGGAGCGCTGGCCATCGAGGCACGCACCATGGCCCGCCAGGCCGAGGAACTGGTGCGCGAGACCGCCGCCCGCCTCTCGGTGGCCGAGGCCCGTGTGAGTGAAGTGGCGCTGCAGCGCAGCCAGCTCGAAGAATTGATGCAGAGCCTGTCGCGCTCGCGCGACGAAAACCTGGTGGTGGACATCGAATCGGCCGTGCGCCTGGCGCAGCAACAGTCCCAGCTCACCGGCAGCCTGGACCCTCTGGTGGCCGCCCTCAAAAGCGCCGACCAGCGCATCGAGCGCGCCGCACAGCCACGCCTGACCCCCGTGCAGCGCGCCATCAACCGCGACCTCGATCGCCTGACCCGCGCCGTGGTGACCGACACGGCCGGCCTGCTGGCCCGCCTGGATGATCTGGTGCGCCAGGTGGACGAACTGCCCGTGCTCAATGCCGTGGCCCAGGCCGCGTCCACGAAGCGCCTGGGCCTGTCTCCCGCTGCGCCGGGCTCTGCCGGTGGCACCGCAGCCGGGGCCGAGTTGCCCTGGTGGCAAGCCACCCTGCAGCGCAGCTGGGAGGTGGTGCGCGACGAGGCCCGCAGCCTGGTGCGCGTGAGCCGGGTGGACCAGCCCGAGGCCATTCTGCTCGCGCCCGAGCAGACCTTCTTCCTGCGCGAGAACCTGAAACTCAAGCTGCTCAATGCGCGCCTGGGCGTGCTGGCGCGCCAGTTCGACTCGGCGCGCGCCGACCTGGCCGCAGCCACCACGGCGCTCAACAAGTATTTCGACCCGGCCTCGCGCCGCACGCAGGCGGCAGCCACGGTGCTGCAACAGGCCCAGACCGGGATGAAGGCTGCCGAGCTGCCGCGCCTGGACGATACCCTCTCCGCGCTGGCCACGGCCGCCGCGGGGCGCTGAGAGAGAGGGCAGCACGCATGCGCGCAGCACTCTGGCTTCTGGCGTTGTTTGGCGTGGCCGTTGCGGCCGCGCTGTTTGCGGGCAACAACCAGGGCACCATCACCCTTTACTGGCCCCCCTACCGCGTCGACCTGTCGCTGAACATGGTCGTGCTGCTGCTTGTGGGCGGCTTCGTCACCGTGCATGCCGCCCTGCGGGCCCTGGCGGCCCTGCTGGAACTGCCGCACCAGGCGCGCCGCTGGCGCGTGCAGCAAAAGGAACGCGCCATGCACAGCGCGCTGCTCGACGCCATGACGCACCTGCTGGGCGGGCGCTTCATCCGTTCGCGCAAGGCCGCCGTGGCCGCGCTGGCGCAGGAGAACGCCCTGGCTGCCGCCGGCGAGTCGGTGCCGCATGGCAACCAGTTGCGCTCGCTGGCCCACCTGGTGGCGGCCGAGGGCTCGCACGCCCTGCAGGACACCGCCACGCGCGACAGCCATCTGCAGCGCGCGCTCGACGATGCACCCGCCCGCGGCACGGCCCTGGAGCTGGAACTGCGCGAAGGCGCCCAGATGCGCGCCGCGCGCTGGACGCTGGACGACCGCGACGCCGATGCCGCCCTCGAATGGCTCGCCGCCCTGCCCCAGGGCGCCGCGCGCCGCACCCTGGCGCTGCGCATCAAGCTCAAGGCCACGCGGCTGGCCCGCCGCACGCAGGAGGCGCTGGACACGGCCCGCCTGCTGGCCAAGCACCGCGCCTTCTCGCCCACCGCCGCACAGAGCATCGTGCGCGGCCTGGCCACCGAACTCATCCAGAGCGCGCACGACACGGCACAGCTGCGCCGCGTGTGGGACGACCTGGAAACCTCCGAGCGCAACATGCCCGAGCTGGCCATCCAGGCCGCGCAGCGCATGGCCACCCTGGGTGGTGACGCCACGCAGGTGCGCGCCTGGCTGCTGCCGGTGTGGGAGCGCATGGTGGACCTGCCCGATGCGCTGGCCGAACACCATGCCCTGAAGCTGGTGCGCGCACTGGAATCGGGCCTCGATGCCCTTGACGCCCCCTGGCTGGCGCGCATCGAAGCCGCCCAGCAGGCCAACCCGCGCGATGCGCGCCTGCAGTACATGGCCGGCATGGCCTGCCTCAAGCGCCAGCTGTGGGGCAAGGCCCAGCAGTTGCTGACCCAGGCCGCCCACCAGCTCGCCGATGCCGGCCTGCGCGCCAGCGCCTGGCGCCACCTGGCAGAGCTGGCCGAACAGCGCGGCGACGAAGCCGCCGCCGCCGAGGCCTGGAAAAAAGCCGCACTCGCCCGCTGACCAAGCAGGCGGGGGGCCCGCCCATCCCCTGGCCATCTACCGGCCATCCATCTGCGCCCACCTTTTGCAAAACAAGAGGGAACTTTGAGCGCACACCCCCTGTCAATTCAGTTTTTTTGAATTGAAGCATCAATCCTGCTGAAGCCGAACGCGCTGGCAGCTTCCTACACTGCGCTCACTGCGGGGCCTTGTGCATGCAGCACGGGGCGCGGCATGCGAGGCAGCGACGGATGCGCCAGCCCGAAAAACCTGCTCCCAGCACCTGCTGCCCACCCCTGCCCTGCCACCCCATCGCCGATTTCCCCAAGATGCCATCCTCCACGCCGACTCCCACCAGCCGACCGGCCCGCTACACCCACACCGCCATGCTGATGCACTGGGTGCTGGGCCTGGCCCTGATCGGTGCCTTCTGCGTCGGCCTGTACATGACCAGCCTGCCGTTCTCACCAGCACGGCTGAAGCTCTACAACTGGCACAAGTGGGCCGGGGTCACCATCCTCACGCTGTCGGTGCTGCGCATCATCTGGCGCCTGACGCACCGCCCCCCGGCCCTGCCCGCCGCCATGGTGCAGTCCATGCCGCGCTGGCAGGCGCTGGCGCACCACGCCACGCACGGCCTGCTGTACGCGCTGTTCCTGGCCGTGCCGCTGATCGGCTGGGCCTACAGCTCGGCGGCGGGCTTCCCCATCGTGTTCCTGGGCCTGTGGCAATTGCCTGATTTTGTGCCCGTGAGCAAGGAGCTGGCCGAGGCCATCAAGCCCTGGCACCAGTACACCGCCTTTGCCATGGCCGGGCTGGTGGTGCTGCACGTGGCCGCCGCCCTCAAGCACCAGTTCATCGACCGGGACGGCCTCATCGGCCGCATGCTGCCCGGCCCGCGCTGAGCCCCCGCCCCAGCCCTCCGCCCTCTTCCTTGTTCTTCCGCACCGATTTTTCAGGAGCCTTCATGCAAGCATCTTCCTTCGTCTCGAGCCTTGTGCTGGGCGCCGCCGTGCTGGCTGCACCGTCCGCCTTCGCGCAGCAGCAACTGGTCCCCGCACAGAGCGAGGTGCAGTTCACCGCGCGCCAGATGGGCGTGCCGCTCGAAGGCCATTTCAAGAAGTTCGATGCCAAGGTGGCGTTCGACCCGGCCAAGCCCGACACCAGCAAGATCAGCTTCACCGTGGACACCGGCAGCGCCACGCTGGGCTCGCGCGAGACCGATGCCGAATTGCCCAAGCCCACCTGGTTCAACGTGCCCAAGTTCCCCCAGGCAGTGTTCGAATCCACCACCATCAAGGCGCTGGGCGGCGGCAAGTTCGAAGTGGCCGGCAAGCTCACCATCAAGGGCAATGCGCAGAACGTGGTCGTGCCCGTGGCGCTGGCCCAGAGCGGTGCCACCACCACGGCCACCGGCACCCTGCCCATCAAGCGCCTGGCCTTCAAGATCGGCGAGAACGAATGGGCCGACACCTCCATGGTGGCCGATGACGTGACCGTCAAGTTCAAGCTGGCGCTCACGGGCGTGGGCAAGCTCTGATCGCCCTGCACCCTCCCTTTTCCGCGTTCCCTTTCCCTGTTCCCTTGATCCTTCCTTTTTCAGGAGTTGTTTACATGCGCAAGTCTTCGTTCGCCCTGCTCGCACTGGCCGCAGCCGCCGTTCTGTCCACGGGCGCAGCCCAGGCCCAGAGCGCCGCCTACGCCATCGATCCGACGCACACCTTCGTGACGTTCGAGATCAGCCACTTCGGCGCAACGACCAACCGCGGCCGCTTCGACAAGAAGGAAGGCACTGTGCAGTTCGACCGCGCCGGCAAGACCGGCAAGGTGGAGATCACCGTGGACACCACCTCGATCAACTCGGGCACGCCCCCGTTCGACAAGCACCTGCAAAGCGCTGACCTGTTCAACGCCGCCAAGTACCCGACCATCAAGTTCGTGTCCGACAAGTTCACCTTCAACGGCGACAAGGTCAGCGAAGTGGCCGGCCAGCTGACGCTGCTGGACAAGACCCTGCCCGTGACCCTGAAGGCCACGCAGTTCAACTGCTACCAGAGCCCCATGCTCAAGCGTGAAGTCTGCGGTGGCGACTTCGAAGCCACCATCGACCGCACCCAGTGGGGCCTGAACTACGGCGTGGAATGGGGTTTCCCCAAGAACGTGCGCCTGGTGGTGCAGATCGAAGCCATCAAGCAGTAATCCACAACGGGCCTTCTGGTCCGCACAAGCCACCCGCGGCACGGCCACGGGTGGCTTTTTTCATGCCAGGCGTGCATCGAGCCGCCAGCCTTCGGCATGCCATGCCCAGACATGCGTGGGCGCCAGCGCCGCCAGGAAATGCAGGTCGTGCGACACCACCAGCAGCGCACCGGTGAAGCCCTGCAGCGCCACCTGCAAGGCCTCCACCGAGGCCAGGTCCAGGTGGTTGGTCGGCTCGTCCAGCAGCAGCATCTGCGCTGGCTCGCCGCACCACAGCGCGCAGGCCAGCGCGGCCTTGATGCGCTCGCCACCGCTGAGCACCCCGGCGGGCCGCTGCACGCGGTCTGCATCCAGGCCCAGCTGCGCCAGGCGCGTGCGCAGCGTGGCCTCGGGCAGGGGTGAGCCGAGTTCGGCCAGGCGCTGCAGCACGCTTGCGGACGGCGGTAGCAGCTGCGCGTTGTGCTGGTCCAGCCAGGCCGCGCGCACGCCGCGCACCACGCGGCCCGAAGCGGGCGCCACCTGCCCGGCCACCAGGCGCAGCAGGGTACTCTTGCCACAGCCGTTGGGCCCGGTGATGGCAATGCGCGCGGGGCCGCTCCAGACCCCGTCGAGGGCAGGCAGCCCCTGGGGAGCAAACGGTGCGCGCACCTGTTCCAGCGCCAGCACCTGCTTGCCGCAGGGCACGCTGCTTTCGGGCAGGGCGAGTGCCACGGGTGCCTGCTGTGGCGCCTGGCGGGCGGCATCGCGCACGGCTGCATCCAGCTTATCGCGCGCCTGCCGCTGGCGTTCGTGCTCGTTTCCGGCATGGGCTTCGGCGCTGTTCTTCATGCGGCCCAGCAGGATGGGAGCCAGGTTGGCTGTGCGCCCCACCCGGCGCCCCTGCGCGGTGCGGCGCTGCTGCGCCTCGTGCTCGCGCTGCAGCGCCTTCCTGCCCCGGTCGCGCTCTGTGCGTGCATGGTCGAGCGCCGCCTGCGCGGCCGCCCGCTCCTGCGCACGCTGCGCGGCGTACAGCGCCCAGTTGCCTCCGTAGCGGCGCAGCCCGGCGGGCGACAGCTCCACGATGGTGTCGACCATGCCGAGCAGTTCACGGTCATGGCTGGCCACGACCACAGCGCCCTGGCGCGTGGCCAGTTGGTCCAGCAGCCAGCAGCGGGCACCACGGTCCAGGTGGTTGGTGGGCTCGTCGAGCACCAGCACCTCAGCGTCGCAGACGAAGGCCCCCGCCAGCGCCACGCGCATGCGCTCGCCGCCGCTCAGCCGGGTCGCATCGCCATCGCTTGGCAGATGCCCCAGGTCCAGCGCCTGCAGGGCGCGCTGCCAGCGCGCAGGCAGGTCCCACTGGCCATCGGCCCGCAGCAGGTCCTCGGGCGTTCCCTGGCCCGCCTCCAGGCGCTCCAGCGCACGCAGCACGGGTGCCAGGCCCGCAAGGTCGGCCACCGTGCTGCCGGGGGCTCCCCGCACCTCCTGCGCCACGGCCTGCAGGCGCGCGTCGCGCAACACCGTGCCCGCAGTCGGCTGCAGCCGGCCCAGCAGCAGTTGCAGAAACACGCTCTTGCCCACGCCATTGGCACCCACGATGCCGGTGGTGCCGGCGCCCACGGCCATGTCGAGGGGCTGGCGCCACAAGGGCTGCCCATCGGGCAGCGCCCAGACAACGCGCTGGAACTGGAGCGAAAAAGAAGAAGAGAAAAAGGAAGCAGAAGCGACAGCAGCCCTGCTGTCGCCCCGGGCGCGATGGCCCGGATGGTTGGTCGTCGCCATGCCTGAGAACTCCACGGTCACCATCAAGCCGCACCTGCGCAAAAAGGCAGGAGCGGAACAGCGTGAAAGTGGCTTACAGGCGCATCGGTGAAAACACCCCGGGTGGTTGGCGAGAGGCGCAATGTACCGCAAATAACCGCGCCTTCAAAATTCCCTTTACGTAAATTGATTACGAATAGTAGAATTTCCACATCGACACCCGCATGGACCCAAGGAGACAACGCATGAATGCCGTTCTGAAGCCCGATCTCGCCAGCCTGCCCGCACCTGCCGCCTTCCAGCAGCTGCACCACTACGCCTACAAGGCGCGCGACGCGGAGGAGACACGCCAGTTCTACGAGGACATCCTGGGCCTGCCGCTGTACCACATCATCCAGAGCGACCACGTGCCCAGCACGGGCGAGTACTGCCCCTACACGCACTTCTTCTTCCGCCTGAAGGACGGCTCGTTCATCGCCTTCTTCGACCTGGGCGACGACGTGAAGGCCGAGCCCTCGCCCAACACGCCACTGTGGGTCAACCACATTTCGTTCCGCGTGGACACGGTGCAGGAACTGCAGAACACCAAGGAGCGCCTGGAGGCCTTCGGCATCGAGGTGCTCGGCGTGACCGACCACCACATCTTCAAAAGCATCTATTTCTTCGACCCCAACGGCATCCGCCTGGAGCTCACTGCCCAGCTGGCCGACGCCAACGCCATGGCCAAGGACAGCACCGTGGCGCATGCGCGCCTGAAGGAGTGGACGGCCCGCAAGGAGCAGTGGCGCAAGGAGCGCGCCGAAGGCAAGGCGGCCGAGCCGCTCAAGCCCCAGGCCAACGATCGGCCTGAATTCGCCAAGGGCTGAGAGGCTGAGCCCAGCCCCAATAAAAAAGGCGCCACCCTTGCGGGCGGCGCCTTTTGCATTTTCTTGTGCCGGCCAGTGGCTACACCGCATCCAGCTCGGCCAGCAGGTCGCTGGTCGTGGCGGCCTCCAGCAGCGCCCGGGTGTAGGGCTGCTGCGGCCGGTCGAAGATGTCGGCCACGCTGCCCTCTTCGACGATGCGGCCGTTCTCCATCACGATGATGCGGTCGGCGATCTCGGACACTACCGCCAGGTTGTGCGAGATGAACAGGCAGCCGAAGCCGCGCTCGGCCTGCAGGCGCCGGAGCAGCTCCAGCACCTGCTTCTGGATGGTCATGTCCAGCGCCGAGACGGGCTCGTCGGCCACCACGAAGGCGGGCTTGCGCACCAGCGCGCGCGCAATCGCCACGCGCTGGCGCTGGCCGCCCGACAGGGCGTGCGGGTAGCGCTCGCCAAAGCCGGCAAGCCCCACCTCGTCGAGCATGGCGTCCACCGAGGCCTGCAGCGCCTCGCGCGTGAGCGGCGGGCCGTGGCGCAGCGGCTCGGCCACGATATCGCGCACGCGCTGTCGCGGGTCGAGCGAGGAGTACGGGTCCTGAAACACCAGTTGGCAGGCCAGGCGGAAGTCGCGCCGCCCTGCCGCATCGGCCTGGCCCAGCGGCGTGCCGCGAAAGCACACATCGCCACCCGCCACGGGCAACAGGCCGATCATGGCGCGGCCCAGCGTGGTCTTGCCTGAGCCCGACCCCCCGACCACGGCCACCACCTCGCCGGGCTGGATGGCCAGCGACACACCGCGCACCGCCAGCTTGGGCGTCGCCTTGGACAGCCAGCCCTGGCGCGCACCGGGAAAGCTCACGTGCACGTCCTTGGCCTCGATCAGCGGTGCCTGCACGGGTCGCGCCGGGCGCTGGGCGCTGCGCTGGGGCAGCGCAGCGATGAGGCTCTTGGTGTAGGCCTGGCGCGGCGCGGTCAGCACGCTGCGCACGGGGCCGGCCTCGACGAGCCGGCCTTTTTCAAGCACCACCACCGATTGCGCGTAGCGCGCCACCAGTCCCAGGTCGTGCGTGATCAGCAGCACCGCCGTGCCCTCGGTGCGCGTGAGCTCGGCCATGATCTCCATCACCTCGCGCTGGCTCAGCGAATCGAGCGCCGTGGTGGGTTCGTCGGCGATCAACAGGCGCGGTTTGAGCAGCATGACCGAGGCCAGCATGATGCGCTGGCGCATGCCGCCCGAGAACTGGTGCGGGTAGGCAGCCAGGCAGCGCTCGGGGTCGGCGATCTGCACGCGGCGCAGCATGGCGATGGCGCGCTCGCGTGCCTGGGCTACGCTCAGCCGCTCGTGCAGGCGCAAGCCTTCGAAGAGCTGCTCGGCAATGGTCATCGCCGGGTTGAGCGAGACCATGGGCTCCTGGAACACCATGCCCACGTCGCAGCCGCGCAGCGCGCGCAAGGCGTTCGCCGACATGGTCCCCACATCACGCCCCTGCAGCAGCACGCTGCCGCCGCTCTGGCGCACCTGGGGCGGCAGCAGGCCCATCACGGCGCGCCCGGCCATGGTCTTGCCGCTGCCCGATTCGCCCACCAGGGCCACCACGCCGCCGGCGGGCACGTCAAACGAAACGACGTCCAGCAGCGGACGGACGTGGGGGCCATGCACCGTGAGCTCACGCACGGACAGCAGCGGCAGCGGGTTCTTCTCGGTCGTCATGTCGGTTCTTTCCGCCAAGGGGTAGGACGATGGCCGCATCAGCGGCGCTCCATGCGCGGGTCGAGCCAGTCGCGCAGCGCGTCGCCCAGCAGGTTCACGCCGAGCAGGGTGAGCGCGATGCAGGCGCCGGGCGCAATGCCCAGCCAGGCGGCGGTCTCGATGTAGGGCCGGCCCGAGGCCAGCATGTTGCCCCAGGTGGGTGCCGGCGGCGGCACGCCCAGGCCCAGAAAGCTCAGCGCGCTCTCGGCCAGGATGACCCAGCCGAACATGGAGGTGGCCAGCACCACCAGGGGCGCCACGCAGTTGGGCAGGATGTGCGCGAACACCGTGCGCAGGCCGGAGTTGCCGATGACCTCGGAGGCCTCGATGTACTCCTTCTCGCGCAGCGACAGCACCGAGCCGCGCACCACGCGCACCGCCGTGGGCGCATAGGCCAGGCCCAGCGCGACGATGATGCCCCACTGGTTGGCGCCCACGATGACCATCACCCCCAGGGCCAGCAGGATGCCGGGGAAGGCCAGCATGGCGTCGTTGAAGACCATCAGCACCCGGTCCAGCCAGCCGCGGAAGTAGCCGGCCACGAGGCCGATCACCACGCCCAGCCCCAGGGCCAGCGCCACGGTCAGCCCGGCCACCAGCAGGCTGGTGCCGGCCCCGGCCATCAGGCGCGATAGGATGTCGCGGCCAAACTCATCGGTGCCCAGCAGGTAGGCGCCCGAGGGCGGCTGCAGCCGCTGGCGCAGCGCCACGCCCATGGGGTTGTAGGGCGTCCAGAACACCGACAGCAAGGCCATGGCGCCCACCAGGGACACCAGCACGCCGCCGACCAGGGCATTCGTGCGCAGACGTTGGAGAAAGCGCTTCATCATCATGACGCGGACACCCGGGGATCGAACAGGGGATAGCACAGGTCCACAACGAGGTTGACGAGCACGTAGATGGCGGCCGTGAACAGCAGGCAGCCCTGCACCACGGGGTAATCGCGCGCAAAGATCGCATCCACCAGCAGGCGGCCCAGGCCGGGCAGCGTGAACACCGTCTCCAGCACCGCGATGCCGCCCAAGAGGTTGCCCAGCACCAGGCCGATCATGGTCCAGGTGGGCGCGAAGGCGTTGGGCAGCACGTGGCGCAGCAGCACCCGCCGCTCCGACAGGCCCTTGGCCCGCGCATGCGTCACGTACTCCAGGCGCAGCACCTCCACAGCGCTGGCGCGCGCCATGCGGGTGAGGATGCCGAGCTCGATCAGCGCCAGCGTGATGGTCGGCAGGATGAGGAAGGTCAGCGCCGAGCGCCAGTCCTCGCTGAACGGCACGTAACCCACCACCGGCACCAAGCCGAGCTTGAGCCCGACGAAGAGCAGCAGCAGCAGGCCCAGCCAGAAGCTCGGGATGGACAGGAAGAACGTGGCGGCAGCCACCACCATGGTGTCGAGCACGCTGTTCTGCTTCCACGCGGCCAGCAGGCCTGCGGGCACGGCCAGCAGCGCGGCCAGGGCTACCGCCACGAGCACGATGGCGGCGCTTACCTGGAAGCGTTCGAGCAGCAGTGGCAGCACGACCTCGCCACTGGTGATGGAGTGGCCCAGGTCACCCTGCAGCATCTTGCCCAGCCACAGCGTGAACTGCACGGGGATGGGCCGGTCGAGCCCGAACTGGGCATGCAGGTCGGCCAGTTGATCGGGCGTGGCACTGTCACCCAGGATGAGCAACGCCGGATCGCCGGGCACCAGCCGCATGAGCACGAAGACCATCAGGCTCACAAGAAAGAGGGTCGGCAGCGTCCACAGCAGGCGCCGGCCGACGTAGAGGGGAAAGGAGGAACCCATGGTGTGCGTACCAGGTCAGCAGGCCATCGGCTTCACGGAGCGCGCAGCGCCACGCCCCAGGCACGCGGTGTGCCCAGCGCCCAGCCCTTGTAACCCCTGGCGTACGAGCGGGCGGCGCTGGTGTTCACAGCCGAGTACATGAAGATCGCGGGCACGTCCTCGCGCATGCGGGCTTCGAGCTTGTCGAACAGGGCCTGGCGCTGGGCTGCGTCGCTGGTCTCCATGCTCTTGGCCAGCAGTTCGTGGGCCAGGGGTTCGTCCCACACCTTGCGCGGCTGCTTGTCCTTGGGGCCGGTCACCATCTCGTACGACAGCGCCGGATCCAGCCGGGCCGAGAAGGTGAAGGCCATGGCCTGGTAGTTGCCCTTGGTGTAGCGGTCGAGCAGCGTGGCCCAGTCGAGCACTTCCACTTCGGCCTTGATGCCGGCCTCCTGCACCATGGCCTGGGTCAGCACGGCGATGTTGAACACGCTGTTGTAGCGCTTGGTGGCCAGGATCTTGATGGGCTCGCCCTTGTAGCCGGCCTCGGCCAGCAGCTTTTTGGCCAGCGCCAGGTTGCGCGGCGGCACCGCAGCCTGCGGCTTCTTGTAGAAGGCGCTGGGCGTGGGCACGACCGAGCGGCTGGGCGGGGCATTGCCCGAGGTGACGGCGGCCACCAGCTCGGGCATGTCCAGCGCGAGCGCGATGGCGCGGCGGATGCGCGCATCCTTGAGCAGCGGGTCGCGCGTCTGGAACAGCAGGCCCTGCACGTTCATGGTGGCCTGGGTCTCCATCAGCACGTCCTTGCGGCCCTTGTACTCGGCCATGTCCTCGTCGTTGATGTCGTAGTTCAGGTCGATGCCGCCCGAGAACAGCGCCGCCTTGGCCGCCGAGGCATCGGGGATGATGACGAAGCGCACCTTGGGTGTCTCGGCGATCTTGGCGCCGGTGTTGCCGTCGCGCGGGCCGGGCAGCGCCGAGTAGCCGTCGTTGCGCAGGAGTTCGATGTACTGCCCGCGCTTCCATTCGCCGAGCTTGTAGGGCCCGGTGGCCACGGGCTCGCGCCACTTGCCGTCGGCTTCGAGCGAGCTGCGGTGGTAGATGCCGGTGCCGCCGCAGTCCACCCGCGCCAGCGTCGCCAGGAACAGGGCCGAGGGCTTGTCCAGCGTGTAGACCACGGTGGCGGCATCGGGCGCATCCACCTTGAGCACCTTGGCCAGGCCGCGCCCGTCGAACTCGGCCAGGCAGCGCCAGTTGTTGGCCGGGGCCATGTAGCGGTTCCAGGCGAACACCACGTCGTCGGCCGTGAGCGGCGCCCCGTTGTGGAACTTCACGCCCTGGCGCAGCTTGAAGGTGTAGGTCTTGCCGTCTGCGGAGGGGGTGACCGACTGGGCCAGCAGCGGCGCC
The DNA here is from genome assembly GCF_964253305.1 of Acidovorax sp. LjRoot66. NCBI lineage: Bacteria > Pseudomonadati > Pseudomonadota > Betaproteobacteria > Burkholderiales > Comamonadaceae > Acidovorax > Acidovorax sp. LjRoot66. The sequence continues at coordinate 1,936,471 of NZ_CAXUQU020000001.1, read as the reverse complement.
ACGGAGGCATCCTCGCGGTAGGCCACCAGGCCTTCGAGCACATGCATCATCACCGCGTCGGTATTGTTGTCGCGATTGACGCCGGGGTCGGTGGAGCGGATGTCGGCATTCAGGCGGATGCGCAGGGTATCGGGCTGTGGCTGGGCCTGGGCGAGGCCGAACGTGCACAAGCCGGCGAACATGGCCAGGCCTTTGGACAGCCAGCGCGAGGGGGCAGTAGTCATCTCGGGGTCCTTTCTTCGGGGGGGCAGGCAATCGGGCGGGAGGCGGGTGCGCTCAGGCCAGCGCCAGGTGGCGCTCCAGGTCCAGGCGGTAGGTCTCGAAGCGGCGGCTGAGCGCGGGCAGCATGGCGACTTCCATCTCGCCGAGGGCCGGCTCCATGACCACCATGGCCACCGTGGCCGAGAGGTTGCTGCTGGAGTTGGGGCGCGGCGGGCGGCACACCGACCAGGGCGACTGGAAGTCGTCGAACAGCGCGTTCTTGATGTGCTCGCGCGTGAGCGCGCCGATGTGCGGCTCCACCAGGGCGCGCACGCGCAGGTCGCGGTACAGCGAATCGGGCGTGTTGACGATGCCCATGTCCTTGATCTTGGCCAGCGCAATCGGGCTCTGGAAGTGGTTGGCATGCACAATGACGCCGCGCTCGGGGTGGATCTGGAAGGTCTCGTCGGGCGCGCATTCGAAGTCGATGGCCACGCCTGTGGCGTGCGAGACCATCACGTTGTTGGATGCCGACTTGGGCGTGCAGTACACGATGCGCATGGCCAGGGCCAGCTGCACCTGCTCCAGCGCCTTGCGGCGCAGCAGCGCCAGGGGCACGCCGAGCTGGCGGTAGTCACGGTCGGACTCCAGGTAGTTGGCGGTGATGGAGATGCCTGCAGAATTCATGCCCGAGCGCGCCATGCCGCCGGCTTCGGTGAAGGTCAGGATGTCCGGGCCGTCGTCGCGCAGCACGCGCAGCACCACAGCGGTCTCGGCACACTCGGCCTTCCAGTCCCAGTTCTGCGCATGGATCACGCGGCCAGAGGCGGTGGCTTCGGGCATCGCGACCACACCGGTGCAGCCGTCGGGGTCGATCTGCGCGGGCTGGCCCTTGCGGCGGCGGTCGGCAAGCTTGAGGATCTCGGTGCGCGCATTGAGCATCACCACGGCTTCGTACGACACACCGGCCCCCTCGGCGATGCCGCGCATCTCGTCGAGGTAGGCGGCATCAAAGGCTTCGATGGTGGGCTCGAAGGTCTTTACCAGCGTGCCGATCTCGGGCCAGCCGAGTTGGCTGCCTTCGAGCTGGGTGGAGTAATGTGCGATGCCGCGCAGGATGCGCGCCTTGGCCTGTTCGCCATACTGGCGGCCGCGCTCGCGCGGCGCGCCGCGGACCTCGATCAACGGGCAGGAAGGAATGGGCTGGTCGGCGCCCCAAGGGAAAGTCTGGTCCATGGCGATGGGTGGAGTGAGCGATCATTGATCGATGGACTGAATTGTATTTTGTAGAATAAAAAACATCAACTGTTTCTGACTATGGTTTCTACCCCCCTGCATCTGGAACTGGCAGACCGCATCAGCCGCCTCATCCACGAGGACGGCCTGGCGGCCGGTGCGCGCCTCAATGAAAACCAACTCGCCGAGCGCCTGGGCGTCTCGCGCACGCCGGTGCGCGCCGCGCTCGACCACCTCGCGCAGCAGGGCTTTGCCGAGCGCAAGCCGCACCGCGGGGTGGAGCTGCTGCGCGTGCCGCCCCTGCCCTCCCCCGCCCGCGAGGCGGCCGATGGCAGCGACGAACTGCTGCGGCGCATTGCCTACGACCGCCAGCATGGCAACCTGGGGGAATACGTCTCCGAGAAGGAACTGATGGAGGCCTACGACCTGGGCCGCCCGGCCATCCGCAATGCGCTGGAGCGCCTGGCCGACCTGGGCGCCATCGAGCCCAAGCTTGGCTATGGCTGGCGCTTTGCCACGGGCGCCTGGGACGCCAGCGTGCGCCACGAGAGCTACCGCTACCGCATGGTGATCGAGCCGGCCGCCATCCGCGAGCCAGGCTTTGCGCTGCCGCCCGCCTGGGCGCTGGACATGCGCCGCCAGCACGAGGAGTTCCTGCGCACGCTGTCGGAGGATTCGTCGAGCATCGCCTTCTTCGAGATGAATGCCGCCTTCCACGAAGGCGTGGCCGCCGCCTCGGGCAACCGCTTCTTCCACATGGACATCCAGCGCCAGAACCGCCTGCGCCGCCTGTCCAACTACGACTGGAAGTACGGCCCCGAGCGCATGCAGGTGAACTGCCGCGAGCACCTGGAGATGCTGGACCGCCTGCAGGCCGGCGACACGGAACTGGCTGCCCTGTTGATGCAGCGCCATCTGGATGTCGCCAGCCGCCTGCGCCCTCCCGGCAAAGCCTGAGAGGGCGTAGTGCGCAAAGGCTTCACGCCAGTGTATTGATTTTTGTTAAAACAAAAAACATAATAGAAGGCATGCAGGGGCCGATGCCGCCATGGCGGGCACGCGGCTCCCTGCGCTTCCCTGTGCAGCACCCACCGAAAGCCCCTCATGACTTCCGCCACCCCATCCAGCCCCCACAACGACGACGCCTTCTGGCTGCCCTTCACCGCCCAGCGCCAGTTCCAGCAGCAGCCCATGCTGTTCACCGCCGCCCAGGGCATGCACTACACCACCGACGATGGCCGCCAGGTGCTCGACGCCATGGCCGGCCTGTGGTGCTGCAACGCGGGCCACGGCCAGCCGCGCATCACCGAGGCCATCCGCGAGGCCGCAGGCCGCATGGACTTCGTCTCGTCGTTCAAGATGAGCCACCAGGCAGCCTTCACGCTGGCCCGGCGCATCGCCGACCTGGCGCCGGGCGGCATGGACCACGTGTTCTTCACCAACTCGGGTTCCGAGGCCGTGGACACGGCCCTCAAGATCGCCCGCGCCTACCACCAGGCACGCGGTGATGCGCGCCGTACGCTGCTGGTGGGCCGCGCCAAGGGCTACCACGGCATGGGCTTTGGCGGCCTCTCGGTGGCCGGGCTCGGGCGCCATAAGCGCGACTTCGGCCCGCTGCTGCCCGACACGGCCCACCTGCCCCTGCCGTACGACGCCGATGCGCGCTTTTCGCGCGGCCAGCCCGCCACGGGCGCGCACTACGCGAATGCGCTGGAGCAGCTGTTCGTGGTGCACGACCCGGCCACCATCGCCGCCGTGATCGTCGAGCCCGTCACCGGCTCGGGCGGCGTGTACCCGCCGCCCGTGGGCTACCTGCAGCGCCTGCGCGAGCTGTGCACACAGCACGGCATCTTGCTGATCTTCGACGAGGTGATCACCGGCTTTGCGCGGGTGGGCGCCGCGTTCGGGGCCCAGGCCTTCGGCGTCACGCCCGACCTGATCTGCTGCGCCAAGGGCATGACCAACGGTGCCGTGCCCATGGGCGGCGTGCTCGTGGGCAACACGGTGTACGACGCGTTCATGCAGGGCTCGTCGGGCGTGATCGAGCTGTTCCACGGCTACACCTATTCGGCCCACCCACTGGCCTGCGCAGCCGGCCTGGCCACGCTCGATGTACACGAGGAGCTCAACCTGGCCGCGCGCGTGCAGGCCATCGCCCCGGTGTGGGAAGCCGCCCTGCACGGCCTGCGCGACGCGCCGCACGTGGCCGATGTGCGCAACATCGGCCTGCTCGGCGCGGTGGACCTGGCATCGCGCCCAGGCGCTGCCGGCGCGCGCGGAAATGCCGTGCATGTGGCCTGTTTCGAGGCGGGCGTGCTGGTGCGCAACTCGGGCGACACGCTGGTGCTCTCGCCCCCGCTGGTGATCAGCGAGACACAGATCGGCGAGGTGGTCGGCAGCATCCGCACCGCCCTGCGGGCCACCGCCTGAAGCGAGCACCATGCAGGAACACCTGAATTTCTACACCGACGGCGCCTGGACGCCCGCGCAAGGCACGCGCACGCTGGACGTCATCGACCCCAGCACCGAGCAGCCCGTGGCGCGCATCGCGCTGGGAGATGCGCGCGATCTCGACCACGCCGTGGCCGCCGCGCGCCGCGCCTTCCCCGCATGGGCTGCCCAGGGCCGTGAACAGCGGCTGGCCGTGCTGCACGCGGTGATTGCCGCCTACGAGCGCCGCATGGACGACATCGCCCTGGCCGTGTCGCTGGAGATGGGCGCGCCCCTCACACTGGCCCGCCAGGCCCATGCGGTGGCGGGCCTGTCGCACCTGCGCCAGACCGCAGAGGTGCTGGCGGGCTATGCCTTCGACGAGGTGGTGAACCGCACCCGCGTGGCGCGCGAACCCATTGGCGTGTGCGGCCTGATCACGCCGTGGAACTGGCCCATGAACCAGATCGCCTGCAAGGTGGCGCCCGCGCTGGCCGCAGGCTGCACCGTGGTGCTCAAGCCCAGCGAGACGGCGCCGCTGTCGGCCCTGCTGTTCGCGCAGGTGCTGCACGAAGCGGGCGTGCCACCCGGCGTGTTCAACCTGGTCAACGGCGACGGGCCGGGCGTGGGCGCGGCCATGGCGGCGCATGCGGACATCGACATGGTCTCCTTCACAGGCTCCACCCGCGCCGGCGTGGCTGTGGCCAAGGCGGCGGCCGACACGGTCAAGCGCGTGGCGCAGGAACTGGGCGGCAAGTCGCCCTACATCGTGGTGGACGGCGTGGACCTGCCGGCCACCATACGCCACGCGGCGCTGCAATGCTTTCGCAACAGCGGGCAGTCGTGCAATGCGCCCACGCGCCTGCTGGTGCCGGTGCACCTGCACGACGCGGCCACGGCCATCGTGGTGGACGTGGCGCAGTCGCTGCGCATGGGCGACCCGCGCGACGCGGCCACCACGCTCGGGCCCGTGGCCAACGCCGCGCAGTACGGCAAGGTGCGCGAATGCATCGCCACGGGCCTGCACGAAGGGGCCCAGCTCGCAACCGGCGGGCTCGAAAGGCCCCAGGGCCCCACCCACGGCTACTTTGTGCAGCCCACGGTGTTTTGCAATGTATCGAACACCATGGCCATCGCGCGAGAGGAGGTCTTCGGCCCGGTGCTGTGCATCCTGCCGTACGGCACAGAGGAAGAGGCCATTGCGATCGCCAATGACACGCCCTACGGCCTGTCGGCCTATGTGAGCGCGCCCGACCTGGCCCACGCCCGCCGCATCGCGCGGCGCCTGCGCGCCGGCATGGTGCACCTCAACGGCGCACGCGCCGACCACGCAGCTCCGTTCGGGGGCTACCGGCAGTCGGGCAACGGCCGCGAGTGGGGGCGCATGGGCTTCGAGGAGTACCTGGAGGCCAAGTCCATGTTCGGGTACGAGGAGGAAGTGACCACCCCCTGAGTCGCTTTCGCGCCTCAGGGGGTGCTTCAGCTCATTCCGCGGGCGCGGGCACCGAGTGCAGCATCACCGGGTGATTGCCGTACGCGTCCACGCCCTCGATCTGCACGCCAAAGCCCCACAGCCGTGCCACATGCCGCAGCACCTCCTGCGTGCCGTCGGCCAGCGGGCGGCCCTGGTACTGGGTGTGGCGCAGGGTCAGGCTGCGGTCACCGCGCAGGTTCACGTTCCACACCTGGATGTTGGGCTCGCGCGTGCCCAGGTCGTACTGCTGCGACAGCAGTTGGCGCAGGTTGCGGTAGCCGTTTTCGTCGTGGATCTCGCTGACCAGCAGCTCGCTCTGGCGCGTGTCGTCATGCAGGGCGAACAGGCGCATCTCGCGCATCAGGTGCGGGCTCAGGTACTGGCCGATGAAGCTCTCGTCCTTGAAGTTGCGCATGGCATGGTCGAGCGCGGGCAGCCAGGGGGTGCCGGCGATGTCGGGGAACCAGTGCCGGTCTTCGGCCGTCGGGTTCTGGCAGATGCGCTGGATGTCGCGGTACATGCCAAAACCCAGTGCGTAGGGGTTGATGCCGCTGTAGGCGCGGTGCCCCACGGGGGGCTGGAAGATGACGTTGGTGTGCGAGCCCAGCCACTCCATCATCACCCCGTCGCTGAGGTAGCCCTCGTCGTACAGCGAATTGAGCAGGGTGTAGTGCCAGAAGGTGGCCCAGCCTTCGTTCATGACCTGGCTCTGGCGCTGGGGGTAGAAATACTGCGCGATCTTGCGCACGATGCGCACGATCTCGCGCTGCCAGGGTTCCAGCAGCGGCGCGTGCTTCTCAATGAAGTACAGGATGTTTTCCTGCGGCTCCTGCGGAAAGCGGTTGTGCTCCAGCGCCGCGCCGTCCTTGCCGGGGCGCGTGGGCAGGGTGCGCCACAGATCGTTCACCTGCTGCTGGGCATAGGCCTCGCGCTGCGCGCGCTCCAGGCGCTCGCGCGCCAGGTTTTTCTTGGACGGGCGGCGGTAACGGTCCACACCGAAGTTGGCCAGCGCATGGCACGAGTCCATGAGCCGCTCCACCTCGTCGAAGCCGTAGCGCTCCTCGCACTGGGCCACGTAGTCCTTGGCGTAGACCAGGTAGTCGATGATGGAGGAAGCGTCCGTCCACATGCGAAACAGGTAGTTGCCCTTGAAGAAGCTGTTGTGCCCGTAGGCGGCATGGGCGATCACCAGGGCCTGCATGGCCGTGGTGTTCTCCTCCATCAGGTAGCTGATGCAGGGGTTGGAGTTGATGACGATCTCGTAGGCCAGGCCCATGTGGCCGCGCCGGTAGCGCCGCTCGGTGGCCAAAAATTCCTTGCCATAGCTCCAGTGGCGGTAGTTCACCGGCATGCCCACGCTGGAATAGGCATCCATCATCTGCTCGGCGGTGATGACTTCGAGCTGGTTGGGGTAGGTGTCGAGGCCGAAACGCTCGGCGGTGGCGGCTATCGCAGCGTGGTAGCGCTCGATCAGCTCAAAGGTCCAGTCGCTCGGATCGGGCAGCGGCTGCGCGGGCCGCGCCCCGGCGGGCAGGGGCTGCTCGGGCACGGTGCGGTGGCGGCGCTCGCCGACGACGGCGGTTTTCCAGGGGTTGTCGCGCAGGCGCCGCTCCAGCACCGGGTACTGGGCCATGTGGTTCATCACTGCACCCCCTCTTTCTTGAAGAGGTCGCGGAACACGGGATAGATGTCACCCGGCTCGGAGACCTTGCGCATGGCGAAGTGCGAAAACTGCGACTGCAGCTGGCTGTACTCTTCCCACAGGTTCTGCTCTTCCTGGGCCACCTGCACATAGGCAAAGTAGCGCACCAGCGGCAGTATCCTGTCCACCAGCAGGTTGCGGCAATTGCCGCTGTCGTTGGTGAAGTTGTCGCCATCGCTGGCCTGGGCGGCATAGATGTTCCAGTCCCCCGCAGGGTAGCGCGCGCGGATGATCTGGTCGAGCAGCATCAGCGCGCTGCTGACCACCGTGCCGCCGCTCTCGGTGGAGTGAAAGAACTGCTCCTCGCTGACCTCGGCGGCCTGCGTGTGGTGGCGGATGAAGACGATGTCGATCTTCTCGTAGTGCCGCGTGAGGAACAGGTACAGCAGGATGAAGAAGCGCTTGGCCAGGTCCTTGCGCGCCTGGTCCATGGAGCCCGAGACATCCATCAGGCAGAACATCACCGCCTGGCTGTTGGGCACCGGCACCTGCACGCGGGAGCGAAAGCGCAGGTCGATGGGGTCCAGGTAAGGGATGCGACCGGTGCGCTCCTTGAGTTCGTCGATGCGCAGCCGCAGCGCGGCCGCTTCGTCGGTGGTGCCGTTGCCTTCTTCAACCAGGGCATCGAGCTGCACCTGCAGAGCCGCCCGTTCGCGTTGCGCCGACTGGCCCAGCGCGATGCGCCGCCCCAGCGCCCCGCGCATGGTGCGCAGCACCGCCAGGTTGTTGGGAATGCCGTTCTGGCTGTAGCCGGCCCGGCGCGGCTTGTACTTCGGGGTCTCGCCGATGTGCGTGCGCAGCAGATTGGGCAGCGCCAGGTCCTCGAAGAAGAGCTGCATGAACTCTTCCTTGGTCAAGGTGAAGGTGAAGTCGTCCTCCCCCTCCCCGCTGTCGCTGGCCTGCGAGCCGCCACCGCCCCCCGCCCCGCCCTGGGGCCGCTGGATGCGGTCGCCGCGCACATGCTCCGCGTTGCCCGGGTGCACCATGTCGCGGATGCCGCCCTGGCCATGGTGGAACACTGGCTCGCCGATGTCCTTTTTGGGAATGCTGATGCTTTCGGCCTGCTCGATGTCACGGATGCCGCGCTGCGAAACCGCACGGCGCACGCTCTCGGCGATCTGCTCCTTGAAGCGTCGCACAAAGCGTTCGCGGTTACCCACCGATTTGTTCTTGCCGGCGAGCCTGCGGTCGATGATTTGCAATGCCATCCCTTGCCCCCATCATGGGCCAGCGCACCGGTGGGATGCACTGGCAAAACCTTCAAGAGCCTGTTGGCCGCTGCGCTAGCTGCTCTTGCGCACGCGCAGGTACCACTCGCACAGCAGCCGCACCTGCTTGGGCGTATAGCCCTTCTCCACCATGCGGGTGACGAAGTCCTCGTGCTTGCGCGCCTCCTCGGCGCTGCCCTTGGCATTGAAGCTGATGACCGGCAGCAGCTCCTCGGTGTTGGAGAACATCTTCTTCTCGATCACCAGGCGCAGCTTCTCGTAGCTGGTCCAACTCGGGTTGTTGCCCTGGTTGTTGGCGCGTGCGCGCAGCACGAAGTTGACGATCTCGTTGCGAAAATCCTTAGGGTTGGCGATGCCCGCCGGCTTCTCGATCTTTTCGAGCTCGGCGTTGAGCGCGCCGCGGTCGAAGACCTCGCCGGTATCGGTGTCGCGGTACTCGTTGTCCTGGATCCAGTAGTCGGCGTAGGTGACGTAGCGGTCGAAGATGTTCTGCCCATACTCGCTGTAGCTCTCCAGGTAGGCCGTCTGGATCTCCTTGCCGATGAACTCGGCATAGCGCGGCGAGAGGGACTCCTTGATGTAGCTGGTGTACTTGGTCTCCAGCTCGGCAGGAAACTGCTCGCGCTCGATCTGCTGCTCCAGCACGTACATCAGGTGCACCGGGTTGGCCGCCACCTCGGCACTGTCGAAGTTGAACACCTTGGACATGATCTTGAACGCAAAGCGCGTGGATATGCCGGTCATGCCCTCGTCCACGCCCGCGTAGTCGCGGTACTCCTGGTAGCTCTTGGCGCGCGGGTCGGTGTCCTTCAAACTCTCGCCGTCGTACACCTGCATCTTGCTGAAGATGCTGGAATTCTCGGGCTCCTTCAGGCGCGTGAGGATGGCGAACTGCGACATCATCTTCAGCGTGCCCGGCGCGCACACGGCGTTACCCAGCGACGATTCGCGGATCAGCTTTTCGTAGATGCGGATCTCCTCGCTCACGCGCAGGCAGTACGGCACCTTGACGATGTAGATGCGGTCGAGGAAAGCCTCGTTGTTCTTGTTGTTGCGAAACGCCTTCCATTCGCTCTCGTTGCTGTGGGCCAGCACCACGCCATCGAAAGGGATGGCACCAAAGCCTTCCGTGCCCTTGTAGTTGCTCTCCTGGGTGGCGGTGAGCAGCGGATGCAGCACCTTGATGGGCGCCTTGAACATTTCCACGAATTCCAGCAGGCCCTGGTTGGCCAGGCACAGGCCGCCGCTGTAGCTGTAGGCGTCGGTGTCGTCCTGGGCGAAGGTTTCGAGCTTGCGGATGTCCACCTTGCCCACCAGGCTCGATATGTCCTGGTTGTTCTCGTCGCCCGGCTCGGTCTTGGCAATGCCCACCTGCTTCAGGATGCTGGGGTAGCGCTTGACCACCTTGAACTGGCGGATGTCGCCACCGAACTCCTCCAGCCGCTTGACCGCCCAGGGCGAGAGCACGCGCTGCAGGTAGCGCCGGGGAATGCCGAACTGCTCCTCCAGAACCGGGCCGTCCTCCACCGCGTCGAACAGGCCCAGCGGCGACTCGTTCACCGGCGAGCCCTTGATCGCATAGAACGGCACCTTTTGCATCAGGTACTTGAGCCGCTCGGCAATGGAACTCTTGCCACCGCCCACCGGGCCCAGCAGGTAGAGGATCTGCTTGCGCTCCTCCAGCCCCTGCGCAGCGTGGCGAAAGAAGCTGACCACCTGCTCGATGGAATCCTCCATGCCGTAGAACTCGGCGAACGCGGGGTAGCGCTTGATCACCTTGTTGGCGAAGAGGCGCGACATGCGCGGATCGTTGCGCGTGTCGACCGTCTCGGGATCCCCAATGGCGGCCAGCATGCGCTGGGCCGCCGTGGCATACGTCATGGGATCACGCTTGCACTCGGCGAGGTACTCGTCGATCGACATTTCCTCTTCACGGCTACGGGCGTAACGCGAGGCGAAATTGCTGATGGCATCCATACGACCTCCTGTGGTGGCACCCTGCGCATGGGTGCCACGGTTTGCAGTGGGAATCGCTAACGGCTCCGGTCCTTTGTAGCACCACGGCCTGCCATTGAACAGGGTAATAGCGCAGGCATGCCGTGCTTTTTTCCAGGGCCATGCACGCTTGGGTAGAGCATGGCACACTGCAGAAAGTTCAGCCGTCCATCACCACTGCAAGAGGACCCTGCAGATCAGCACCTGTCACCAGGCGCAGGGCTGGTATTGGCGGGTCGTCCCTGGCCGCCGCCCGCAAGCTTTGGGCAGGGGCCTACCCTTCCTGCTGGTGCGCGCGCATGATCTGGTGGCGCTGCCAGTAGTGGCCAACGGTGGCGTTGAAATCGTCTTTCTCTTTCTTCAGGCCGGCGAGCTTGATCTTGCTGGTCTTGGCGCCAAGGCCCAGGGCATTTTTCTCGCGGTGGGTGACGACGAGCGCATTGCCAAAGCTGCTTTCCTTGAACTCCAGCGCCTTCACAGCATCCCAGAACACAGTGGTGCCGTCGGCCGAGGTGCTGATGCCGTCGATGCTGACCGTCACCGTCTCGCTGCCTTTCAAGGCGAACTGCACCGGCGGAAAATACTGCAGCACCAGCGCGCGCTCCTCGTCGGTGGCGGGCTCGTAGCGGTAGGCCAGGCTGCGTTCGTGGTCAGCGGCAAAGGCCTGCTCGTATTCGCCCCACATGCGCTGCTCGATGGCATCGGCGGTGAGGATCTGCTGCACCCAGGTGGCCACAGGCGCCCGCGTGACGAGGGCGCCATAGGCGCTCTCGGGCAGCCTCACCCCCACGGCACGCATGCGCTCGGTCATGGCAGGGTGCGAGTCGAACGGGTGGGGCACGTTGGCGGACTTCATCTCCTGCAGGAAGTCGGCCGATGCAGCATAGGGTGGCAGCCCCTGGGCCACATAGCTGGCAATGCCCAGCGCGGCGGAATCGTGCTTGCGGTTCTGGCCGAAAAGCTCGCTCTCGATCTTGGAGCGGTACTGCGCGTAGGCAGCAATCTTGATCAGCGACTGCGCGATCGCCTCGGGCGAGATGAGCTTGGCGGCGATGCGGTCGGCCTTGAACTCGCGCTCGCGGCTTTCGCGCGCCAGGGCCACCTCGAAGATCATGCGGTAAAGGTCGAGCAGCGGTGCCACCACGGCCGTGAGCCCGCCGGTGCGCATGGCGTGGCGGTAGTGGTCGTACTGGCTGATCTTGGGGCCCAGCAGCGCGCTGCTCTTGGTGTCGCCACCGCGCAGGTGGGCCAGTTCGTGGCCGAAGACGGCATCGGCTTCCGACTGGTCCAAGAGGCGCAGCAAGGGGATGCTCACGAACAGGGTACGCCCCGTGAGCTGCTGGCCACCGACGGTGAGCGGCGCCTCGGTGACGAAGAAGTTGGCGTCGATGCCGGCCACTATGTGCCTGGGCGGCTCGGTCTTGAGGCGGCCCGCCATGTGGCGGATGCGCTTCCACAGCAGCGGCGCATCGGCCTCGGTCACGAGTTCTCCGTCCACACCGTTGCGCAACTGCACGCGCTTGAAGATGCCCTTGACGGCCAAGAACACGCCGCCGGCGACCAGAATCCCCACCAGGATGATGAGCTTGGGCGAATACTTGTGGAAAAAGAAGGCCGTGACCCAGAACGACAGCCACACCGCCAGCGCACCCTGCACCACCAGCGAGGCGGCGCTGGCCCAGGTGGTCAGATGCCAGCCGGTGACGAAGCTGGTGTACTGCATCTTGCGGTCCACAAAGGCCAAGGCGCCCAGGCCCAGCACCGCCACCAGCAGCACTGCGCCGGCCACCATGCTCCAAAGCGAGACCTTGCGCACCAGGTTGAACTGCCACAGCTCGCCATAGGTCTCGCACATGGCCTCGCGGTAATCCGCCACCTGAGGGCTCTTGTTGGTGCAGATCGTGGACGGCGGGTTGGCCCGGTAGAAGTCTTTTTGCGCCTGCTTCTCGGCCGCGGGCATGCCCTTTTCGGCGTCGATGCGCTGGCTGATGCGGGTGATGAACTGAGCGTCCTCATCGCGCTGCGCATAGCCGGTGAACAGGTAGGCCGCCAGCGGGATCAGGAACAGCGAGAGCAGCGAATAGGCAAAGACCTTGGCCAGGCCCACGCGCAGGGCAGATGCAATGTTCATACGGGAAGCGGATTGTTTGGTATGGTTTTTCCGGCCATGGAGCCTGGGCGTTGGCACGCAACACCCCTTTCCTCACTCCATCGCGGCGGATTATCGGCAAACATCTGCTTTCCGCCAGTCGCACAAGGTAACAATTCGATAGCGCGCCGCGAAGTGCCCTGGGCGATGCACACCACCCGGCCGGGACGGTTGGGCCCTTGCTGGCTGACTTAAAATGGCCGGTTCCACCCTCTCGAACGTGGAGGCAGCCCCCGGGCGGCCCCACCACCAGCCCTACCCCATGAGCTCGCCCCTGCAACAAACCGGCCTCGACAGCCTTTCCAAGTCCTTTGAACCCGCCGCCCTGGAGGCCCATTGGGGCCCCGAGTGGGAACGCCGTGGCTACGGTGTAGCGGGCTTTCGGGGCACCGGCGTAGCGCAGGCGGGCGAGCCGGCGTTTTCCATACAGCTGCCGCCACCCAATGTGACCGGCACGCTGCACATGGGCCATGCGTTCAACCAGACGATCATGGACAGCCTGACGCGCTACCACCGCATGCGCGGCTTCAACACGGCCTGGGTGCCCGGCACCGACCACGCCGGCATCGCCACGCAGATCGTGGTGGAGCGCCAGCTGCAGGAGCAGGGCATCAGCCGCCACGACATGGGCCCCACCCCGCCCGAAGCACGCAAGAACTTCGTCGCCAAGGTCTGGGAGTGGAAGGAACAGAGCGGCAACACCATCACCACGCAGATGCGCCGCATGGGCGACAGCGTGGACTGGAGCCGCGAATACTTCACCATGGACGACAAGCTGTCCAAGGTGGTGACCGACACCTTCGTGAAGCTCTACGAGCAGGGCCTGATCTACCGTGGCAAGCGCCTGGTGAACTGGGACCCCAAGCTGCAGTCCGCCGTGTCCGACCTCGAAGTCGAGAGCGAGGAGAAGGACGGCTCGCTGTGGCACATCGCCTACCCGCTGGCCGACGGCTCGGGCAGCCTCACCGTGGCCACCACCCGCCCCGAGACCATGCTGGGCGACGTGGCGCTGATGGTGCACCCCGAGGATGCGCGCTACACCCACCTGATCGGCAAGAACGTGGTGCTGCCCCTGGTGGGGCGCGAGATCCCCATCATTGCCGACGACTATGTGGACAAGGAGTTCGGCACCGGCGTGGTCAAGGTCACGCCTGCGCACGACCCGAACGACTATGCCGTGGGCCAGCGCCACCAACTGCCGATGATCGTGGTGCTGACGCTGCAGGCCACCATCAACGACAACGCCCCTGAAAAATACCGCGGCCTGGACCGCTTCGTGGCGCGCAAGGCCATCGTGGCCGACCTGGAAGCCTCGGGCGCGCTGGTGGAGACCAAGAAGCACAAGCTCATGGTGCCCATCTGCACCCGCACCGGCCAGGTGGTCGAGCCCATGCTCACGGACCAGTGGTTCGTGGCCATGAGCAAGGTGAGCGAGCAGGACCCCACCGGCAAGAGCATCGCCCAGAAGGCCATCGACGCCGTGGCGACCGGTGAGGTGACCTTCGTGCCCGAGAACTGGGTGAACACCTACAACCAGTGGATGAACAACATCCAGGACTGGTGCATCAGCCGCCAGCTGTGGTGGGGCCACCAGATCCCGGCCTGGTACGACGAAGACGGCAACGTGATCGTGGCCCGCAACGAAGCCGAAGCCCAGGCCAAGGCCCCGGGCAAGACGCTGCGCCGCGACGAGGACGTGCTCGATACCTGGTATTCCTCCGCCCTGGTGCCCTTCTCCACCATGGGCTGGCCCGAGCAGGGCGACGGCCCGACCGACGACTACAACCTGTATCTGCCCTCTTCGGTGCTGGTGACGGGCTACGACATCATCTTCTTCTGGGTCGCCCGGATGATCATGATGACCACGCACTTCACGGGCCGCGTGCCGTTCAAGCACGTGTACATCCACGGCCTGGTGCGCGACGCGCAGGGCAAGAAGATGAGCAAGTCCGAGGGCAACGTGCTCGACCCGGTGGACCTGATCGACGGCATCGCCCTCGACCCGCTGTTGGACAAGCGCACCACCGGCCTGCGCAAGCCCGAGACCGCCCCCACGGTGCGCAAGAACACGCAAAAGGAGTTCCCCGAGGGCATTCCGGCGTATGGTGCCGATGCGCTGCGCTTCACGTTTGCGGCGCTGGCCAGCCTGGGCCGCAGCATCAACTTCGACAGCAAGCGCTGCGAGGGCTACCGCAACTTCTGCAACAAGCTCTGGAACGCCAGCCGCTTCGTGCTGATGAACTGCGAGGGCCAGGACTGCGGCCTCAAAGAGCACACCAAGGAAGAGTGCCAGCCCGGCGGCCCCGCCCACGGCTACATGCACTTCAGCCAGGCCGACCGCTGGATCTCCTCGCTGCTGCAGAAGACCGAGGCCGAGGTGGCCAAGGGCTTTGCCGAGTTCCGCCTGGACAACGTGGCCAACACGATCTATGACTTTGTCTGGAACGAGTTCTGCGACTGGTACCTGGAAATCGCCAAGGTGCAGATCCAGACCGGCACCGAGGCCGAGCAGCGCGCCACGCGCCGCACGCTGATCCGCACGCTCGAAGCCATCCTGCGCCTGGCGCACCCGATCATCCCGTTCATCACCGAAGCCCTGTGGCAGACGGTGGCGCCGGTGGCCGGCCTGCAAGGCGACTCGGTCAGCATCGCCCGCTACCCCGAGGCGCAGCCGAGCAAGATCGACGAGGCCGCCATTGCGCACATGCAGCGCGTCAAGGGCCTGGTGGACGCCTGCCGCACCCTGCGCGGCGAAATGAACGTCTCGCCATCGACGCGCCTGCCGCTGTACACCGTGGGCGACACCGAGTTCATGCGCGGCGTGGCACCGGTGCTGCAATCGCTGGCCAAGCTCAGCGAAGTGAAGGTGTTCGACGACGAGGCCGCGTGGGCCGCCGCCGCACAGGCCGCACCCGTGGCCGTGGTGGGCGAGGCGCGCATGTGCCTGCACATGGAGATCGACGTCGAGGCCGAGAAGGCCCGTATCTCCAAGGAAATCGCACGCCTGGAGGGCGAATTGGCCAAGGCCAACGCCAAGCTCGGCAACGAGGCCTTCGTGGCCAAGGCGCCGCCTGCAGTGATCGACGAGGCCAAGAAGCGCATCGCCGACTTCACCGCCACGCTGGGCCGATTGCGCGATCAGCTTACACGCCTGGGGTAAAAATCCCGCGATACTGAGGGCAGATGCGCCCGGCTCCTTGCCGGGCCCTGCCCTCTTTCTATTTCCCTTTCCTGCAAGGAGCCCCATGACCGTTGCATCCGCCATCCGCAAAGCCGTTTTCCCCGTTGCCGGCCTGGGGACACGCTTTCTGCCCGCCACCAAGGCATCGCCCAAAGAGATGCTGCCCGTGGTGGACAAGCCGCTGATCCAGTACGCCGTGGAAGAGGCCTACGCCGCCGGCATCCGCCACATGATCTTCGTGACGGGCCGCAGCAAGCGCGCCATCGAGGACCATTTCGACACCGCCTACGAGCTCGAAAGCGAGCTCGAAGCCGCCGGCAAGCAGGAGCTGCTGGCCCTGGTGCGCTCGGTGCAGCCTGACGACATGGACTGCGCCTTCGTGCGCCAGCCCCGCTCGCTGGGCCTGGGCCACGCCGTGCTGTGCGCCGAGCCCCTGGTGGGCAAGGAGCCGTTCGCCGTGCTGCTGGCCGATGACCTGATGGTCGGCCCCAAGGGCGGCCAGCCGGTGCTGGCCCAGATGGCAGCGGCCTTCCGCCAGCAGGGCCGCTCGGTCATTGCCGTGCAGGAGGTGCCCGAGGACCAAGTGCACAAGTACGGCATCGTGGCCGGTGAATCCGCCGGGGGCCCGCTGATCCGCATCGACCGCATCGTCGAAAAGCCCAAGGCCGACGTGGCCCCCTCGCGCATGGGCGTGGCCGGGCGCTACATCCTCACGCCCGGCGTGTTCGACGAGATCCGCAACCAGCCGCGCGGCGTGGGCGGCGAGATCCAGCTGACCGACGGCATCGCCCGCCTGATGCAGCACGAGGCCGTCTACGCCTTCCAGTACGAAGGCAAGCGCTACGACTGCGGCAGCAAGGAGGGCTTCCTCGAAGCCACGGTGGAACTCGCCCTGGAGCACCCCCAGGTGGGCGCCCACTTCCGTGAATACCTCAAGGGGTTGAGCCTGTAAGTTACGCCTTCATGCCGCACCGGTTGCGGCACGCCCACAAAAAAGTCCTCCTGCTGCAAGCGCAGCTGGAGGACTTTGTGTTGTGGAGCGAGGACTTTGCTCGCTCCATCCAGACCATCGCCTTTACCTGCGGCGCAGGACGTGGATGAACTCTTTCGCCTCGTCCGCCCCTTCGGTCGTCTGCTCCACCAGCTCATTGCCCGTCTGCTTGGCAAACGCCTGAAAGTCGCGCACCGAGCCCACGTCGGTGGACACGACCTTGAGCAACTGGCCGCTGGCCAAGTCGGCCAGCGCCTTCTTGGCCTTGAGGATGGGCAGCGGGCAGTTCAGTCCGCGCGTGTCGATTTCTTTGTGGATGTCCATGGTCGTCAGTCCTTTGGCGGCAGGTCCAGGCCGCGGCGTCGCTCTGCATTTTCTTCGGCGGTGAAGAACACCGGCTCGTGCCCGCGCGTGCGCAGCCAGTCGGCCAGCGCATAGCCAGTGCCAGCGGGCCAGCACTTGAGGTCTGCCAGATCGTACATCCGGTAGTCCACCAGCTCGGGCGAGAGCTTCACCTCGCCATGGGCCACCACATGGTAGGCAATGATGACCTGGTTCATGCGCATGAATTCGTACGCCCCCACCAGGGTGGTGGCGGTCACGTCGAGGTTCGTCTCTTCCTTGACCTCGCGGGCGATGCCTTCCTGCGGTGATTCGCCCGCCTCCATGAAGCCGGTGATCAGCGCAAACATCTTGCCCGGCCAGGCCGCATTGCGCGCCAGCAGCACCTGGCCGTTGACCTCCACGATGGCGGCGAGCACCGGCGTGGGGTTGTTCCAGTGCGTCCAGCCGCAGGCCGGGCAGCGAAGGCGCTGCTTGTCGCCACCATCCTCTGCCACGGTGATGAGGGCCAGCGGCGTGCCGCAATGGGTGCAATGGCGGGGTTCGTACTGCATGGTGCTCTTGATTTTATAGCATCAGCCTTCCCGGATAGGGGCCGGCTGCTGCCTGGATTGGTTCATCGTGCGGAGCCAGTGGGCCAAGCCACCACAGCGTAGCAGCGGTGGCCGGCCAGCGCCGTCACGCGGGGAACACCCCGGTGGAGAGGTAGCGGTCGCCCCGGTCGCAGACCACGAAGACGATGGTCGCATTGCTCACGCGCTGCGACAACTGCAGCGCCGCCCAGCAGGCCCCTGCTGCCGAAATGCCGCCGAAGATGCCCTCCTCGCGCGCCAGGCGCCGGGCCATGTCCTCGGCATCGTCCTGGCTCACGTTCACGGTTTCGTCCACGGCGCGCGGGTCGAAGATCTTGGGCAGGTATTCCTGCGGCCACTTGCGGATACCCGGGATGCGCGAGCCCTCCTGCGGCTGCGCGCCGATGATCTGGATGCTGGCGTTCTTTTCCTTCAAGAAGCGCGACACGCCCGTGATGGTGCCCGTGGTGCCCATGGCGCTCACGAAGTGGGTGATGCGCCCATTTGTCTGCTCCCACAGCTCGGGGCCCGTGGTCTCGTAGTGGATGCGCGGGTTGTCGGCATTGGCGAACTGGTCGAGCACCTTGCCTTCGCCGCGCTTTTGCATGGCCTCGGCCAGGTCGCGCGCATGCTCCATGCCGCCGCTCTTGGGCGTGAGCACCAGGTCGGCGCCAAAGGCCTTCATGGTCTGCGCGCGCTCGACCGACAGGTCTTCGGGCATCACCAGCACCATGCGGTAGCCCTTGATCGCCGCCGCCATGGCCAGCGCAATGCCGGTGTTGCCCGAGGTCGCCTCGATGAGGGTATCGCCCGGGCGGATGTCGCCGCGCTCTTCGGCCCGGCGGATCATGGACAGCGCCGGCCGGTCCTTGACGGAGCCCGCAGGGTTGTTGCCTTCGAGCTTGCCCAGGATCACGTTGCCCCGCGCGGTGCTGTCTGCCGCCCCAATGCGCTGCAGCGCCACCAGCGGCGTCTTGCCAATCGCGTCTTCAATCGTCGGATATTTCATGCGCCCTACTGTGCCATAATTTGAGTCTTCACGAATTCCCTGCCCGGGTGGTGAAATTGGTAGACGCAGGGGACTCAAAATCCCCCGCCGCAAGGCGTGCCGGTTCGATTCCGGCCCCGGGCACCATGGCTTTCTTTGCTGTGGTTTTTGATGGAATAGGCGCGGGCTTTGGCGCATCCCGCGCTTCAAACTCCTTCCAAAGACTCCCCACTCACCCTGCCCGCACGCACTGCATTCCAGTAGCGATGCCGCGTTTTTCCACGCTTGTGGATCCTCAGGTGGTACTCGATTCGCACCACGCTGCAGCGCTGGGTGTCCACTTCCACCGTCCTGGGGTATCGGTCGTGCTAGCCGCCGTCGGCAGCGGTACACAGCCCACACACCTCTCTTTTGGAGTGGGGAAGCTTCGCTCCCGGCAGCTTCCAGAGCGCAGTGAGCCTCTGGTGTTGCCTGAATGAGTCAGGGGCGGCAGCAAGGAGTTTCTTGCAATCTGTCGTACCTATACTCGGTCCCACAAAAAGGGAGGGATTTCGTATGAACAGGATTTGCGCTGCCACGCTGGCCGCGTGTATCGGATTGGGCGGGTGCGCGACACCGTACTCAAGCTCAGGATTGACAGGCGGCTTTTCTCAGGAGCCGGTCAACGACCGATTGGTCAAAGTCAATTTTTTTGGGAACGGCTATATCACTGCGGACCGAGTTCAGACGTTCGCGCTGTACCGTTGCGCGGAGATGGCGCGCGAAGCCAGGAAACCGTACTTCACGCTTTACGATAGCCTGCAAGCCGCAGCCCGGAATCTGCCGTCCGAAAAGCCCCGGGTGGGAACCCTCGGCGGCAAACCAATTGCGTTTGCGTTTATTGCGCTGCAAGACGCGCCGAGTGCCGGCGCACGTGAAGCGAGCGCCGTCTTGGCTGAGTTGGGCCCCCTGGTTCAACCGAGCGCCTATCCGGCGGGAGGGCAGCGATGAACAGCAAGCCCTTGGGCAAGGTCGCCGTGATCGCAGCGGTTGCCGCAATTTTGCAAGGCTGTGTCACAACCTATGTTCCACAGCCTGACGAGCCAATGGTCACTGTGCGCACAGTGGGCTTCGGCCGGCCCCAACTGTGCAAGGATGGCAAGTACTATTTCGCCCCCCCGGCCAAAGGCATAGACAACGCCGTCAGCATCCCCGCTGCCAGCCGTGTCACAGTGGGCGCCCATCTGGTCTCTGACGGCTATCAGGTCGTTCACTACTGCCGGCCGTTCCTCAGCTTTGAACCCAAGCTCGGCCAAATGTACTTCATGAACAGCGCCTTGAGCGGCGATGGCCGGTGCGGCGTGGAGCTGGTGCGCGAAGATCGTGCGAGCAAGACCGGGCTGGCGGTCGAGCCTTCCGTGGCCCAACCGGTTTGTTCTGCCGCGAAATAATCCCGGCAACAAGGCAGCTGAAAGGCAGGTCCGAGGGAGTGCCGGAGACGGCCTCCTGTTTAGGCGTGCGATAGCGCCGTTCCGTGGAGAGATGGAACCAGACGCCACCACACCCGAAAGCCTGCGTGTCCAAACGCCGCCATGGAACTACCGCAGTACGTCCGCACACATCCTGGCTTGGCACCGAGGCCTGCTTCGCATTGGCCCTCTTCCATGGCGAAGGGAAACAGCCCACAATACGCAACAGATTGCCAGCGCCCCCCGCAAAGTGTGCTGGTTGGATTTGTGCACGAGTGCCATGGATTTTTTTGCTCTGGTTTTGGCGGAGGTTTTGCGCCCTTCCACGCTAGGTGGGTGCCTGAGACCTCCACCTTCTTGGCTTGACTGCTGCGGTGGGGCCGCGAGACCGACAACCGGGAGGTCCTTCAATGTTCGAAACAGGCCGATGGAATGTGACCGACGCGTCCGGGAAACACGTGGGCGTAGTCGATGGCGACGAGTTCGTGCGCGATGGCGAGCATCTGCTTTACCGCATCGATGGCAATGAGCTTTATTCCGCAGGCCCAGAGGGGCGGCTGTACGGCTTCATCGAGGGCGAGCTGGTGATCGCCCCTGCGACCAGTGCACTGCTGCTGCGGTTCATCAAGGAATAAGCCAACCCCTGCCCCGCTACGGCTTGTGCTCCATGCTGCGGAGCACGTTCTCCCCCGCCTTTTGCACGTGCGCGGCCGACAGCTTGGCCGCCGCCTCACCATCGCCGCGCTCGATGGCGGACACGATGGCGTTCAACTCCTGCAGCGTATGAGGCAATCGCTCGGGCTGGGCCATGGAGATGCGGCGCAGCACCGTCACGCGGTTGTTGAGCTGGCGCAGCATCTGGCCGGCGACGAGGTTGCCGCAGCCGTCGACGAGGATTTCGTAGAACTGGTTCTTGGCCTGGAGCAGCCGGGCCCGGTCCTGCGCCAGGGCGGGTTTGGCCAGTTCGTTGAGCTTGGCGCGCAGGGCGCGCACCTGCTCGGGCGGGGCTTTGAGCGCGAATCCCCTGGCGGCCAGGCTTTCGAGGTGGGCGCGCACTTCGTAGATGTCGCGCACCTCACTGGGTGAGATGGTGCTCACTTCGGGCCCGCGGTGCGGGACGATGGTGATCAGCCCTTCGGCCTGCAGGTGCTGCAGTGATTCGCGCACGCAGGAGCGGCTGACCTCCAGGCTTTCGCACAGTTCCCGCTCCGAGAGCTTCTGGCCGGGCGAAAAGACCCCGTCGAGGATGGCCTGGCGCAGCGCGCTGGTGGCGCGCTCGCGCAGCGAGGTTTCTTCACGGGGCACAGGGAGCATGGCGGTCATTGCGGCATCCTAGCGGATCTTCCTGCAAACAGATTGTCCGACAACATACGATTCTTGCCTTCTGGTACAGCTTTATCATAAGATTGTCAGACAATCTTATTGTCTTTAAATTGCGGCGCAGGTTTGCGCTGTTTTTTCATTCCTTTGCCCTCCAGGAGTTTTCATGACCCGAGCCCTCGCCCCCAAGAACCCCGCCCTGTTCGACCAGGGCTTGTCCACCCGCCGCGAGGTACTGGGTGCCGCCTACGTCGACGCCGCGATCCAGAATGCGACGGACTTCAACATCGACATGCAGGAGATGGTGACCCAGTACTGCTGGGGCGATGTGTGGAACCGGCCCGGGCTGGACCGCAATACGCGCTCGTTCCTGAATCTGGCCATGCTCACGGCGTTGAACCGCCCGCACGAACTCAAGCTGCATGTGCGTGGGGCGATCAACAACGGGCTGACGCGTGACGAGGTGAAGGAAGTGTTCCTGCAAACCGCGATCTACTGCGGCGTGCCCGCAGCGATCGACTCCTTCCGCGTGGCGGCGGAGGTCTTCAAAGAAATGGACAAGTAACGGAGACGAACCAAGGCACCACACCGGGGTGTGGCGCCTTGCGCCCACGGGCCCTGCAACCGACCCTGAGGGGCGGACGGGCTAGGGCCTGTTCACACTAATTTCGGGGATCGCGTTGCGCGGCCTGGGGGCTGGATGCAAAGCGCCCGCGTGCAGCAAGGTGTGCACCTTGCAAGCGCGGGCAACGCCGCAGACGGCCCCCAGGCCGGCCAACCCGAAGGGAAGGCCCTTGCCGGCGCGCCACTCGTTGTTGCGCTCCTTGCGTGTGCAAATGCACACGCTGCGTCACGCGCCTAGACTGTCAGGCCGGCAAGGGCCTTCGCGACCCCGAAATTAGTGTGAACAGGCCCTAAGGCTTGCGAGCCCCCGACGCAATCTCGTCCAGCGCCTGCATGGCCTCTTCGCGGCTGGCCCAGCCGTCGTTGGTGACCAGCGTGTTGTGGCCGTCCACCACCAGGTTGCTGCAGTAGTACCGGCCCGCCTGCTCGCGCAGCGTGGCCGAGTAGGTCGATCCGTCGTACTCACCGAAAACGTTCTCTTCCTGCGGGTCTTGCATCATGGCCTCCTTGTACCTGCCATTGTGCGATGACCTGCAGCCCCGGTGTGTAGGCGCAGCGCGCAGGGCCTGCCCAAACCGGCAGGCCGCGAGCGCCGTGTGGGTCAGTTGTTCTGCCTGCGCACCAGGTGGCGGCCGGTGTCGGTGATGGCCAGTTGGCCCGATGCGTTCTTGGTGATGAAGCCGTGCTCGTACAAACGCCCGGACATATGCTCCTTCAGCGCCGAGGTGACGCTGATGTTCTCCATCTCCAGGTGCTTGAGGGTGGCGATTTCGTCCACCGTGGGCTCGAAATGGGGGGCATGGTAGACGGGGTTGTAGTTCGCGTTCAATGTCATGACGGCTCCTTGATGAAATAGTGAAGGTATGAGGTGCCTGCATGGCCCGGGGCGTTGCCCCAAAGGCCCTACACCCGGTGTGACCCACGCGCACCGCATACGTTCCGTCCATCTTTCCACTCGGGCTGTAGGACCAGGGAGGACGCGGCCCTCACCCCACCATTGCCCGCGCCACCAGCGTAGACCTGTCCGCTACGGGGCGCAAGCGGGGGAGCCCCTTGCTCAGGCACTGCCCCGAGCGGCCTCCTGGAGCCATTGCGAAAACGCCGCCAGCACCGGCGACTGCACATGTGCGGGGCTCACCAGGTAGTAGCCGCGCTCGCCCTGCAGCGGCTGGTTGCAGGCCACCACCAGTTCGCCGCGCGCCAGCTCGGCTTCGATGAGCAGGGGCGGGATCAGCGCCACGCCCAGGCCGCAGGTGGCGGCCACGGCGAGCATGGAGAACAGCTCGTAGCGCGGGCCGTCGAGCGCATGCGGCGCATCCACGCCCATGGCCTCGAACCATTGGCGCCAGCCGTAGGGGCGCGTGCTTTGCTGCAGCAGCGGCAGCTCGGTCAGCACCGCAGGGGCCACCGGCTGGTAAGCGCGGCCCAGGCCGCGCTGGGCGGCGGCTTCGAGCAGGCGTGGGCTGCACACGGGCACCACGTCCTCGGTCATGAGCAACTGCGCGGTGATACCAGGCCAGTTGGCCACCTGCTCGGCCGTGCCGGCGTACAGGGCGGCGTCGAACGGGGCGTCGGCAAACAGAAAGGGCCGGGTCTGCGTCTCGATATGCACCACGATGTCGGGGTGCTGCTGCGCCAGCAGCGGCAGGCGCGGTATCAGCCAGCGGGTGGCAAAGGTGGGCACGGCCGCCAGCGACAAGGTGCCGCCCTGGCCCTGGTGGGCCATCACGTCGAGCGTGTCGCGCTCGAGCCCCTGCAGCCAGCGCGCGACCTGGCGGCCATAGTGCGCCCCAGCGGGCGTGAGCACCACGCCATGGCGCGTGCGCCGGAACAGCGCCACGCCCAGAAACTCTTCGAGCGCCTGGATCTGGCGCGACACGGCGCTTTGGGTGAGCGACAGCTCCTGCGCGGCGCGGGTGTAGCTCTCGTGCCGGGCGGC
Source organism: Acidovorax sp. LjRoot66 (assembly GCF_964253305.1). Taxonomy (NCBI): domain Bacteria; kingdom Pseudomonadati; phylum Pseudomonadota; class Betaproteobacteria; order Burkholderiales; family Comamonadaceae; genus Acidovorax; species Acidovorax sp. LjRoot66. Next base: position 1,912,650 of record NZ_CAXUQU020000001.1, on the reverse strand, counting down.
GACTTCGAAACAGGCCAGTGCCTGGGTAGAGGGAATATTGCGGCGCATGCTGAACAGGAACTTGGAAACACTTTGAACCCGCAAATTAGCAGCTCAAATTGAGCTACCAGTATTCCATACATTCCAAAAACGCATTTCTGGATGAAAAGAACTCGCTTGCTGGCAGGCAGCGACAGGCCTACGATGGCACCCATTCGCAGCACGGCCCCGTACCGTGCCTCCTCTTTCATCTGCATCTTCACGGAGACACGCACCATGGCCAAAAACGCCGCCTTCCATTGGGACGACCCTTTTCTTCTCGACCAGCAACTGAGCGATGACGAGCGCATGGTGCGCGACGCGGCTGCGGCCTACTGCCAGGACAAGCTGGCACCGCGCGTGCTCGACGCCTTCCGCCACGAGAAGATGGACACCACCATCTTCCGCGAGATGGGCGAAGTGGGCCTCTTGGGCCCCACCATCCCCGAGCAATACGGCGGCCCGGGCCTGAACTACGTGGCCTACGGCCTGATCGCCCGCGAGGTGGAGCGCGTGGATTCGGGCTACCGCTCGATGGCCAGCGTGCAGAGCTCGCTGGTGATGGTGCCGATCTATGAATTCGGCACCGAAGCCCAGCGCCAGAAGTATTTGCCCAAGCTGGCCAGCGGCGAGTGGATCGGCTGCTTCGGCCTGACCGAGCCCGACCACGGCTCGGACCCCGGCAGCATGGCCACGCGCGCCTACAAGGTGGAGGGCGGCTACAAGCTCAAGGGCAGCAAGATGTGGATCACCAACAGCCCCGTGGCCGACGTGTTCGTGGTCTGGGCCAAGGAAGTTTCCGAAGGCGGCGCCGTGGGCCCCATCCGCGGCTTTGTGCTGGAAAAGGGCATGAAGGGCCTGACGGCCCCGGCCATCCACGGCAAGGTGGGCCTGCGCGCCAGCGTGACGGGCGAGATCGTGATGGACGATGTGTTCGTGCCTGAAGAAAACGCCTTCCCCGAAGTGCAGGGCTTGAAGGGCCCCTTCACCTGCCTGAACAGCGCGCGCTACGGTATTGCCTGGGGCGCGCTGGGCGCGGCCGAGTTCTGCTGGCACACCTCGCGCCAGTACACGCTGGACCGCAAGCAGTTTGGCCGCCCCCTGGCCGCCAACCAGCTGATCCAGAAGAAGCTGGCCGACATGCAGACCGAGATCGCCATCGGCCTGCAGGCCTGCCTGCGCCTGGGCCGCATGAAGGACGAAGGCACCGCTGCGGTGGAAGCCACCTCCCTGATCAAGCGCAACAGCTGCGGCAAGGCGCTGGACATCGCCCGACTGGCCCGCGACATGATGGGCGGCAACGGCATCAGCGACGAGTTCGGCGTGGCCCGCCACCTGGTGAACCTGGAGGTGGTGAACACCTATGAAGGCACGCACGATGTGCACGCCTTGATCCTGGGCCGCGCGCAAACGGGTATTGCTGCCTTCAGCAACTAAGCCCAACAAGGGCGCGCCAGCGCGCCCTGCCCTTTTTGCGGCCGCTGCCCCTTGCATGGTGCGGCGGCCGTCTGTCCTTTCATGATTTGCAGTTCCTGATCCTATGACCACACCTTCTGTCGGCGCCCTCGATGGCATCAAAGTCCTGGACCTCTCGCGCGTGTTGGCGGGCCCGTGGTGCACGCAGATCCTGGCGGACCTGGGGGCCGATGTGGTGAAGGTGGAGCGCCCCGGCGCGGGCGACGACACGCGCCACTGGGGCCCTCCCTTTCTGAAAGACGCCGAGGGCAACGACACCAACCAGGCCAGCTACTTCACGGCCTGCAACCGCAACAAGCGCTCGGTCACCATCGACATGGCCACGCCCGAGGGGCAGCAACTGATCCGCGACATGGCGCTGCAAAGCGACATCGTGGTGGAGAACTTCAAGGTCGGGGGCCTTAAACAGTACGGCCTGGACCACGCTAGCCTGCGCGCGCTGAACCCGCGCCTCATCTACTGCTCGGTCACCGGCTTCGGGCAGGACGGGCCGTATGCCGAGCGCGCGGGCTACGACCTCATGATCCAGGCCATGACCGGCATGATGAGCATCACCGGCCGGGGCGACGCCGAGCCCGGCGGCGGCCCGCTGCGCGTGGGCGTGGCGCTGACCGACCTGTTCACCGGCGTGTACGCCAGCACAGCCATCGTCGCCGCGCTCAACGTGCGCCAGCGCACCGACGAGGGCCAGCACATCGACATGTCGCTGCTGGACGTGGGCATGGCCATTTTGGCCAACCAGGCCGCGGGCTTTCTGGCCACGGGCAATGCGCCCACACGCCAGGGCAACAGCCACCCGAGCCTGGCGCCCTACCAGGACTTCCCCACACAGGACGGCGCGATGCTGCTGGCCATCGGCAACGACGGCCAGTTTGCGCGCTTTTGCGCCGCCGCCGGCCAGCCCCAATGGGCCAGCGACGAGCGCTTTGCCACCAACACCCTGCGCGTGAAGCACCGCGCCGAGCTGATCCCGGCCATGGAGGCGCTCACACGCACGCGCACCACGGCCGACTGGATCACCCTGCTCGAAGACAAGGCCGTGCCCTGCGGCCCGATCAACACCATCGCCCAGGCCTTTGACGACGCCCAGGTGAAGGCGCGCGGCCTGGCTGTGGCCCTGCCGCGCTGGAAGGACGGCGAGGCCGGCGACGGTGTGGCCCACATCACCGGCGTGGCCAGCCCGCTGCGCCTGTCGGCCAACCCACCCACGCTGCGCAATGCGCCGCCGGCGCTGGGGCAGCACACCGACGAGGTGCTGGCCGAGCTGGGGCTGGACGCGGCGCGCATCGCGCAACTGCGGGCCGCTGGCGTTCTGTAGCACAGGGGCACGACCCTCCCCGAGGCCTGGCCGTATACGCCAGGCCTTTTTCTTTGCCTGGAGGGGTTTGCCCCTCCGACCGGGCTACAAAAAAGCCGGACACAAACATTTACAACAGCCCATAATGCAGTGGAATGCCTTGGCACGCCGACTGCCATGGCTGCAGTGATCTGTGGAATCCAAGGAGTCCCGTCATGAAGCTCAGCCTCAAGCTCCCCCTGGCCTTTACCGCGTCGCTGTTGCTGCTGTTTGCGGCAGCCCTGTTCGGCATCAGCCGACTGAATCAGGCGCTGGACACCTACCAGACCACCGTGGCGCAGAGTTTTCTGCACGAGCGCATGGCGTCGGACGTGCTCAATGGCTTCAAGGTGCAGGTGCAGGAATGGAAGAACGTGCTGATCCGCGGCAAGGACCCAGCCCAGCTCACGCGCTACTGGGCTGCGTTCGAAAAGCAGGAAAAGTCCGTCAGCGACCAGGCCCAGAAGCTGCTGGCCGCCCTGCCACCAGGCGAGGGGCGCGAGCATGTGGCGAAATTTGCGCAGGCCCACGAACGCATGGGCGCGGCCTACCGCAAGGGCTTCGAGGCCTTCAAGGCGGCCGGCCAGGATGTGGAGGCGGGCGACAAGGCCGTGCAGGGCATGGACCGTGAACCCTCCCAGTTGCTCGACCAGGCCGGCGAGCTGATCGGCAAGGCCAGCAGCGAAGTGGCCGACCGCGCCGCTGCCACGGCACAGCGCGCCACCACCATCAGCCTGGCCGTGATGCTGGTGGTGTGCGCCCTGGGCATCGGCGGCGCCGTCGCCTTCAGCCGCACGGTGACGCAGCCGCTGGGCAATGCCGTGCGGGTATCGCAGGCCGTGGCCAGTGGCGACCTGACGGTGGCCACCGAGGTGCGCGGCAAGGACGAGATTGCGCAACTGCTCAACGCCTTGCTCGCCATGCAGGACAGCCTGTCGAACGTGGTGAGCAATGTGCGCACCAATGCCGACAGCGTGGCCCTGGCCAGTGCCGAGATCGCGCAGGGCAACAACGACCTGTCGGCCCGCACGGAGCAGCAGGCCAGCGCGCTCGAAGAAACCTCGGCCTCGATGGAGGAGCTCAACTCCACCGTGCAGGCCAATGCGGACAACGCCCGCCAGGCCAACCAACTGGCGCTCAATGCATCCACCGTCGCGGTGCAAGGCGGTGATGTGGTCTCCGAAGTGGTGAAGACCATGAAGGGCATCAACGACAGCAGCAAGAAGATCGCCGACATCATCAGCGTCATCGATGGCATTGCCTTCCAGACCAACATCCTGGCGCTCAATGCAGCGGTGGAAGCCGCCCGCGCAGGCGAACAGGGCCGGGGTTTTGCCGTGGTGGCCAGCGAGGTGCGCAGCCTGGCCGGCCGCAGTGCCGAGGCGGCCAAGGAGATCAAGAGCCTGATCCACGCCAGCGTGGAGCGCGTCGAGCAGGGCACCACGCTGGTCGACAAGGCCGGGGCGACCATGACCGAGGTGGTGGCCTCGATCCGGCGCGTGACCGACATCGTCGGCGAGATCAGCGCGGCCAGCAGCGAGCAGAGCCTGGGGGTGTCCCAGGTGGGCGAGGCCATCACGCAGATGGACCAGGCCACGCAGCAGAACGCGGCGCTGGTGGAGGAAAGCGCGGCCGCGGCCGACAGCCTCAAGGTGCAGGCGCAGCAACTGGTGCAGGCCGTCGCCGTGTTCCGGCTGCGCCCGGGTGCCGGTAAAACCCAGTGCGGCAACCCACCCGGGGTGCCCCTGCACCAGGTGCCCCGGCTGGCGGCGGGCTGATTCTCTTCAGGCCGCGCCGCAAGCGGCCAGGGCCTGCGGAGCCTTAGTCCCCGTGGGCTGGCTCCAGCGCACGCAGGTGGGCCATGGTGGCCAGGCAGGCCCGGGCCACTTCCGTGCCCTTCTTCACGAAGTGTTCGCGGAAGAAGCGCAGGTGATCTTCGTGCTCATGGAAGTCGCGCGGGGTGAGCACGGCGCTCATCACGGGCACCTCGGTATCGAGCTGCACGCGCATCAGGCCGTCGATGACGGCCGTGGTCACGAACTCGTGGCGGTAGATGCCGCCGTTGACCACGAGCGCGCAGGCGACGATGGCGTCGTAGCGCCCGCTTTGCGCGAGCTTCTTGGCCAAAAGCGGGATCTCGAACGCACCCGGTACGTCGAAATGCTCGACCTGGCCAGCGGGCAGTCCGCTGCGAGTGAATTCCGCCACGGCCGCATCGCGGGCCTGGTGGACAATGTCCCGGTGCCAGCTGGCGCAGATCAGCGCCACGCGCTCGCTGCGCGCTGCGCCGTTGTCGCCCATGGCGGTGACGGCTCGGGAAGGAAAAGGCTGATTCATGGATTTTCTCGGATCGAAGAAAAGGATTACCAGAATCAGGGCGCGCGCGAACAAGGCGTCTGCACACGGCGTGGCGCACGCGCGGGCAAGCCGCACGGCGGTGCCGGTCCGAAAACCGGCCGCGCCCAGCGGCAACTGGCCAACGCGGGCGCCCACACCTGCGGCAGGGGCCCATGGCTTCGCGATCTCTTTCATCCGGACTGTGACCGTCGGCTCTGGCATCGCACCAGATCTGCTGACCCCGCTGCGCCTGGCGTGCACCCGAAGATGCACCGGCCAGTTGCAACGGGCGCTCGCGGGCTCCTGTGCGGCCCTGGATAGCCCAAGACTGCACAGATACCGCCGGTGGGGAATTGCACCCCGCCCTGAGAACGCTGCCGGACGGAAAGCTTTTCTGCCCGGCGCCGCCATTCTAGGGAAAAACCCGCACTCTTGCAGTCGCCTGCAAGACCAGCGCGCTGTCAGCGCGGCTTTTCGAACCCGCCCTCAACCCAGGCCGTGGCGCTGGCCACGGTGAGCTTGAAGCCCGGCGACACGGGCACGCGCGCAAGCTCTTCGCCCAGCTCGTCCTGCGCGCTCAGCGTGGCCGTGGCGCCCTCCTCGTCGGGCACGATGGCCAGCGCCACGCGCAGGCGCTGGCCCTGGGCGGTGGTGATGGCCAGGTTCTTGTTGAGCTGCGCGTGCAATTGCTGCTCATGCCGGCGCAGCACCTCGCTGGCGGTCTTCACCAGGGTGTTGAAGGCCGAGACGTCGAGCGGCTTGGGGTTCTTCTTGTCGCGCCCCATGGTCCAGGGGCCCACCAGCGCGGGTTCGGCCTCGCCGTGCAGGGTCATGGACACGGCCCAGCCATCGTCGTCCTCGTTCTTGATGACGCGCGCCATCCAGCGCTCGTCGCTCCACAGGCGGGGTTCGTTGATGGGTTCGGGGATGTCCTGGTGATCTGGCATGGGGGTCCCGCAGGGATTCAGAGAGAGAAGAAAGGGCGCAGAGCATAACGGCCTGCGGCCGGCACCCTCGTCATGCGGGGCTATCGGCGAAGGAATTGCCTCCATTTTCCAATAAGCGTTGTTATCGAAGAAGGAGGGGCGGCTGCAGCCGGATCACGGCGCGGCGTCGATGGACGGGGCCGCCACCGCGCGCAGGACATCGATGAACGCCTGCGCGGCCGGCGGGGGCGACTCGCCCAGCCGCGTGATGAGGCCGTAGTCCGGCATGCGGTCAGGCAGCTCCACCGGAATGCGGGCCAGCAGCCCCTTGTGGATGTAGCGCTCCACCAGCGCCGAGGGCTGCAACGAAAGCATGTCGGTCGCCTGCATCATCTCCAGCGCGAAAAGGAAGGAAGGGGTCTCGACCACGCCCGAAGCGAGTGCCAGCCCGTTGCGCCCGAAGATGTCGTCGGACACCTTGCGCAAGGCCGTCGAGGCGGGGTACAGGATCCAGGGCCAGTGGGACAGCTCCGCCATGCCCAGGTCGCGAACGCCGCGCAGCGGATGGTGCACGCCCGCCACCACCTGCAGCGGCTCGCTGGACAGGCGCTCGTACTGGAACTGTGTTCGCTGCGCGTCGTCGGTGAAGCGCCCGATCATGAGGTCGATCTTGCGCTCCGCCAGCCAGGCGACGAGCTGGTCACTGCTCTGCTCCAGCACCTTGAGCACCAGCAACGGGCGCAGGCGCTGTATCTCGGCCACCGAGGTGATCAGCACATGCGCAGCCGACCCTGTGATGGCGCCTATGGTGAGGTGGCCATGCCCGCCTTGCTTGAGCGCATTGAACTCTTCCACGAATTTGCGGTGCCCGGCCAGCGAGGAGGCGGCATAGCGCAAGGTGAACAGACCCAGTTCGTTGGGCCGCATGCCGCGCGAGAGGCGCTCGAACAGGCGCGATTCGAGGATCTCCTCGATGTCCATCAGGATCTTGGTGGCCGCCGGCTGGGTGATGTGCATCTGCTCGGCCGTCAGGCGCAGGTTGCGCGTCTGGCCCAGGATGTCCAGAAACTGCAGGTGCCGGAAACGCAGCCTCGCGCAGGCCTGGGCCATGGACAGGGGCTTGCCCGGAAACGGGCCTGAAGTCATAAGCATTTGGAATGGATGCTAGCAAAAAAGTGAGTGGACCCGGCAAGGCCCAAAACCTAATCTCTGCCTTGCGTTCAGGAGGGTCCGTCAGAGACCTGATGGCGCCGATGGGGCAGCCCACCGTGTCCAGCCATTCCATATTTGGAGACATTCATGAAGTTCAAAGCCTTGGCCCTGGCGGCCACGATCCTGGCCGCCGTGGCCGCTCCGGTTTCTGCACAGATCAAGGAACACGTGTTCAAGGTGGGCATCGGCCTCAACGATGACCATCCGCAGGCGCTGGCCGTCAAGCACTTTGCCGAGCAGCTCTCAGCCAAGAGTGGCGGCAAGCTGGTGGCCAAGCTGTATGCGAGCGGGTCGCTGGGCAACGACGTGACCATGACCTCGGCGCTGCGCGGCGGCACCCTGGAGATGACGATTCCCGACAGCTCGACCCTGATGTCGCTGATCAAGCCCTTCGGCGTGCTGAACCTGCCCCTGACCTTCAACACCGAGCAGGAAGCCGATGCTGTGCTCGATGGCCCCTTCGGCCAGAAGCTGCTGGCCAAGCTGCCTGAAAAAGGCCTGGTGGGCCTGGGCTTCTGGGAGAACGGGTTTCGCCATGTCACCAATTCGCGCCGCCCGATCACCAAGGCCGATGACCTGGCCGGCCTGAAGCTGCGCGTGATCCAGAGCCCCCTGTTCCTGGACACCTTCAACGCCCTCGGGGCCAACGCCACGCCCATGCCCTTCACCGAGCTGTATTCGGCGATGGAGCAGGCCGCCGTAGATGGTCAGGAGAACCCGCCCGCCACCATCCTGTCGAGCAAGTTCTACGAGGTGCAAAAGCACCTGGTGCTGTCGCGCCACATGTACAGCGCCTGGGTGCTGCTGATGTCCAAGAAGGCCTGGGATGGCCTCTCGGCCCAGGAGCAGAAGATCGTACAGGAGGCGGCGCGCGAGGCCACGCTGTTCGAGCGCAAGACCATCCGCGCCTTCAGCGAGACGGCCCTGGGCGAGCTCAAGAAGGCGGGCATGCAGGTGACCGAACTGTCGCCGGCCGAGCAAGCCAGGATGCGCGCCAAGCTGCAGCCGGTGCTGGCCAAGTACGGCAAGGAATTCGGGGAAGAGACGACGGGCGAGCTGAACGCCGAACTGGCCAAGGTGCGCGGCACCGCCAAGTGATCGCGGCCAGCGCGGGCACCGCCCCGCGCCAGCGCGACAGCCCTTCTCCCCCTTTTTCAGAAGCCACGCCATGGACAAGACACCCCGCCGCCCGTTTCGCTCGCGCGAGTGGTTCGCCGACCCCGAGCGCTCGGACATGACCGCGCTCTACCTCGAACGCTTCATGAACTACGGGCTCACACCCGACGAGCTGCGCTCGGGCCGGCCCATCATCGGCATTGCGCAGACGGGCAGCGATCTGTCGCCCTGCAACCGCATCCACGTCGAGCTGGCGCGGCGCGTGCGCGATGGCATCCGCGATGCCGGCGGCATTCCGATGGAGTTCCCGGTGCATCCGATCTTCGAGAACTGCCGCCGCCCCACGGCCGCACTGGACCGCAACCTGGCCTACCTGGGCCTGGTGGAGATCCTGTACGGCTACCCCATCGACGCCGTGGTGCTGACCACGGGCTGCGACAAGACCACGCCGGCCGGCATCATGGCGGCTTCCACCGTGGACATACCGGCCATCGTGCTCTCGGGTGGCCCCATGCTTGACGGCTGGCACGACGGCGAACTGGTGGGCTCGGGCACCGTGATCTGGCGCAGCCGGCGCCAGCTGGCTGCGGGCGAAATCGGCGAAGAGGAATTTCTGCAGCGCGCCTGCAGCAGCGCCCCGTCGGCCGGCCACTGCAACACCATGGGCACGGCCTCCACCATGAACGCGGTGGCCGAGGCGCTGGGCCTGTCGCTGCCGGGGTGTGCCGCCATACCGGCGCCGTACCGCGAACGCGGCCAGATGGCGTACGAGACCGGGCGGCGCATTGTCGAGATGGCCTTCGAGGACCTGCGGCCCTCGCGCATCCTGAGCCGTGAGAGCTTTCTCAACGCGCTGTCGGTGGTCAGCGTGGCAGGCGGCTCCAGCAATGCGCAGGTGCACATCATGGCCATGGCGCGGCATGCCGGCGTCAACCTGCGGCCGGAGGACTGGAACACCCACGCCTACGACCTGCCGCTGCTGCTCAACATGCAGCCGGCAGGCAAGTTTCTGGGCGAGCGTTTTTTCCGCGCCGGGGGTGTTCCAGCCCTGATGTGGGAGCTGCAGCAGGCCGGGCGGCTGCGGGGCGACTGCCTGAGCGTGACCGGCAAGCCCGTGGCCGACAACCTGCAGGGCCGCGAGACCCGCGACCGCGAAGTGATCTTCCCCTTCGCGGCGCCCTTGATGCACAAGGCCGGCTTCCTGGTGCTCCAGGGCAATCTGTTCGACTTCGGGATCATGAAGACCTCGGTGATTTCCGAAGCCTTTCGCCAGCGTTACCTGAGCCGGCCCGGCGAAGAGGGCATCTTCGAGGCCCGCGCCGTCGTGTTCGACGGGGCCGACGACTACCACGCGCGCATCAACGACCCGGCGCTGGGCATCGACGAAGGCTGCATCCTGGTCATGCGCGGTGCCGGCCCCATCGGCTGGCCGGGCTCGGCCGAGGTGGTCAACATGCAGCCGCCCGACGCCCTGATCCGGCGCGGCATCACCACCTTGCCCACCCTGGGGGACGGCCGCCAGTCCGGCACGGCCGACAGCCCCTCGATCCTCAACGCCTCGCCCGAGAGCGCGGTGGGCGGCGGCCTGTGCTGGCTGCACAGCGGCGACACCATCCGCATCGACCTCACGGCCGGCCGCTGCGATGCGCTGGTGGCGCCCGAAGAGATCGCACGCCGCCGCCGCGAACTGCCAGCGCCCCCGGTGCCCAAAAGCCAGTCGCCCTGGGAGGCGCTGTACCGCGAGAAGACCGGGCAGCTGGTCGACGGCGCCACGCTGGACTTTGCCCTCGATTACCGCCGCATCTCAGAAACGACACCGCGCCACAACCACTGACACGGATTTGCCTTCAACCGACTAACGTCGTTGGAAAGCCTTGCCGTGCCAAAGCACTGTCTGCGGCTTCCCGCCTAGTTATACGGCTGTATGCAAATCCGCAGGAGCCCTGCATAGCTGCGCCCGCCCCAGGGTGGCGCAGCACCGATTTCGACCTTCCAAGGAATTCTCGATGAGTGAAACTACAGCGGCCGCCGTGGCCGGTGCGGCGACGCACGCCCATATCCTGCCCGACGACGGCCTGGCCGGCACCCTGGTGGGCCGCGCCTGGGTCGATGGCAGCCCGCCCGGGCCCGCCGTGGTGGCGCTGCGCGCCGATGGCGTCTATGACCTGAGCCAGCACTACCCCACCATGAGCACCCTGCTGGACACGCCCCGGCCCGCCGAGGCGGCGCAGGCGGCCTCGGGCCGGTACCTGTGCAGCGTGCTGGAACTGCTGGCCAACAGCCAGCCCGGCATGCGCGACACGGCACGCCCCTGGCTGCTGGCGCCCTGCGACCTGCAGGTGGTGAAGGCGGCCGGCGTGACCTTTGCGGCCAGCCTGATCGAGCGGGTGATCGAAGAGCAGGCGCGGGGCGACGCCAGCCGCGCCCAGGGCCTGCGCAGCCAGGTGATTGGCCTCATCGGCGACAGCCTGGCCGACATCCGGCCGGGCTCGGACCAGGCCATGGCCTTGAAGGCGCTGCTGCAGCACAAGGGCCTGTGGTCCCAGTACCTCGAAGTGGGCATCGGCCCCGATGCCGAGGTGTTCACCAAGGCCCCCGTGCTGGCCTCGGTGGGCACGGGCGAGGACATCGGCATCCGCGCCGACTCGGCCTGGAACAACCCCGAACCCGAGGTGGTGCTGGCGGTGAACAGCCGTGGCGACATCGTGGGCGCCACCCTGGGCAACGACGTCAACCTGCGCGACATCGAAGGCCGCAGCGCGCTGCTGCTGGGCAAGGCCAAGGACAACAACGCCTCCTGCGCCATCGGCCCCTTCATCCGCCTGTTCGATGCCCGCTTCGGCCTGGACCAGGTGCGCAGCGAAACCGTGCACCTGCGCGTGGCGGGCGCGGACGGCTATGAGCTGCGCGGCATCAACACCATGGCCAGCATCAGCCGCGACCCGGTCGACCTGGTGGCCCAGACCCTGGCCGCGCACCAGTACCCCGATGGTTTCATGCTGTTCCTGGGCACCCTGTTCGCACCCATCGAGGACCGCGACCAGCCCGGTGGCGGCTTCACCCACAAGCTGGGCGACGTGGTCACCATCCAAAGCGCCTGGCTCGGCGCCCTGCACAACACCGTGACCCACAGCGAGACGGCCCCCCCCTGGCGCTTCGGCCTCAGGGCCTTCATCACCAACCTGGCCGCGCGCGGCCTGCTGCAAGGCACGGTGCTCTGAAGAAGCGGTCGTTCAGCCATTCAAGAGGCAACAAATACATGCTCGACACTTTCATCGACCGCTACGTCCGCGCCATCAACCTGCTCATCGCGCTGGCGCTGGCCGCCATGGTGGTGCTGGTCTTCGGCAACGTGGTGCTGCGCTACGTCTTCAATTCCGGCATCACGGTCAGCGAAGAGCTTTCGCGCTGGCTTTTCATCTGGATCACCTTCCTCGGTGCGGTGGCCGCCATCAAGGAGAACGCCCATCTGGGTACGGACATGCTGGTGTCCCGGTTGCCCGTGAAAGGCAAGAAGGTCTGCATGGTGCTTGGGCAGGTGCTCATGCTCTACATCACCTGGCTGTTCTTCGAAGGCAGCTACAAGCAGATGAAGATCAACTGGGACGTGGAGGCACCGGTCACCGGGTTCTCGATGGCCTTCTTCTACGCCTCGGGCGTGGTGTTCTCGGTGTGCGCAGGCTTCCTGCTGGTGCTGCAGTTTCTGCGCGTGCTGACCGGCAGGCTCAGCGAAGGCGAACTGGTGATGGTCAAGGAGTCCGAAGAGCAGGCTGAACTGGAGGCCCTGCAGGCCGAACTCGCACGCGAAAACGCCGCCCCCGCAAAACCGGAGACAAGAACATGACCGTGCTGATTTTTCTCGGCGGCCTGCTCGGCGCCATGGCCCTGGGCATCCCCATCGCCTATGCGCTGCTGGCCTCAGGCGTCGGCCTGATGTGGCACCTCGATCTGTTCGACTCCCAGATCCTGGCGCAGAACTTCATCAACGGCGCGGACAGCTTTCCGCTGCTGGCCGTGCCCTTCTTCATGCTGGCCGGCGAGATCATGAACGTGGGCGGCCTGTCGCAGCGCATCGTGAACTTCGCGCTGGCGCTGGTCGGGCATGTCAAAGGGGGGCTGGGCTATGTGGTGATCCTGGCGGCATGCCTGCTGTCCTCGCTGTCGGGCTCGGCCGTGGCCGACGCTGCGGCACTGACGGCGCTGCTGCTGCCCATGATGATCAAGGCCGGCCACAAGAAGGAGGTGTCGGGCGGGCTGATCGCGGCCTCGGGCGTCATCGGGCCCATCATCCCGCCGAGCATCGGCTTCGTGATCTTCGGCGTGGCGGCCAACGTCTCCATCAGCAAGCTGTTCATCGCCGGCATCTTTCCCGGCATCATGATCGGCCTGGGCCTGGCGGCCACCTGGTGGTGGGTGGGGCGCAAGGAGGTGCTGGCCCTGCCCGAGAAAAAGAGCACGGCCGAGATCTGGCGCGCGGCACGCGAATCGGCCTGGGCCCTGACACTGCCGGTGTTCATCCTCGTGGGCCTGCGCATGGGCGTATTCACGCCGACCGAGGCCGCCGTGGTGGCGGCCGTCTACTCGCTTTTCGTGGCCAGCGTCATCTACCGCGAGCTGCCGCTGTCCGCGCTGCTGCCGATCTTCACCACCGCCGCCAAGACCACCGCCGTGGTGATGTTCCTCGTGGCCGCGGCCATGGTGTCGTCGTGGCTGATCACGGTGGCCAACCTGCCGACCCAGATGGTCGAGCTGCTCAAGCCCTTGATGGGCAACCAGACGCTGCTGCTGATCGCGATCATGGTGCTGGTGATGCTGGTGGGCACCGCGATGGACATGACGCCCACCATCCTGATCCTGACCCCGGTGCTGATGCCCGTGGTCAAGGCCGCCGGGATCGACCCGGTCTACTTCGGCGTGCTGTTCATCATCAACAATTCGATCGGCCTGGTCACCCCGCCGGTGGGCACCATCCTGAACGTGGTGGCCGGGGTGGGGCGCATGGAGATGGACGAGGTGACCCGGGGCGTGCTGCCCTTCATGGCAGCCCAGTTCGCAGTGATGTTCATCATGGTGCTGTTTCCGCAGACGGTTCTGGCGCCGCTGCGCTGGCTCACGGGCTGATCCGGCAGCCGCATGCTCCGGGCAGGGGATTGCCAGAATTTTCTGGAAAAAGGCCGGCTTTTGGCTTGCAATTGCTTCACCCGCCACAGCCACCCCACCTGGAGATATGCGCCATGCCCGATTTCTACATGCCCTTGTCGGGCCCCGTGAACCAGGCCTTCCAGTACTGGACGAAGATGACGATGGGCCAGGTGGGCCTGATCAACATCAACATGGGCAAGTCCTCGGACCCGGCGCTGGAGCAGAAGATCATCGAGGACGTGGGCAGCTACGGCCGCCAGATCGGGCAGTTGAGCGACGCGCTTCTGGCCGTGCTGCAGCACATGAAGACCGACACCTGGGACGCGGAATCGAAGGCGGCCGTGGAGGCCTTCCGGCAGCAGGTGAAGGAGGTGGCGAAGCTCAAAGAGCGCCATCAACGCGCCAGCCGGTAGGCTGGGTCACACCAGCTCCAGTGCGGGCAGCCGGTACGCCAGCACCTTGAGCGAGCGCTCCTGCGACACATCGGCGAACACCGCCGGATTGGCCACGCGTTCGACAAATTCCAGCTCGGGCGCGATCTCGCGCATCTGGTCCTGCAAAAAGGCCGTGTCCAATTCGGGCGCATTCAGGCACAACAGGGCATGGCCGCCTGGGGCCAACAGGTCCGGCAGGCGGCGCATCAGGCGCGCATAGTCCTTGGTGGCGACAAAACTGCCGCGCTGAAAGCTCGGCGGGTCCACGATGACCAGGCCATAGGGGCCACCGCGCGTGATCTTGCCCCAGGTGGAGAAGATGTCGTGTGCGAGGAAGCTCGCGCCGGTGGTGAGGCCGTTGAGCTGGTGGTTCTGCTGGCCGATGGCGATGGCGCCCTGGGCCATGTCCACGTTGACTACCTGTTTCGCGCCGGCCTGCAGGGCCACCACCGAGAAGGCGCAGGTGTAGGCGAACAGGTTGAGCACCTTGAGGCCGTAGCGGTCGGCGCTGCGCGCAGCGGCATAGTCGCGCACCCAGCGACGGCCCTCGGCCATGTCGAGGAACAGGCCGTGGTTCTGGCCCCGGGCCACGTGCACGCGGTAGCGGGCGCCCTGCTCGGTGACGACATGCGGGTCGGGCACGCTGCCGGCCATCAGCCGGGTTTCGCTGCGGCCTTCGTGCCGGGTCTGGAAGACCCAGTTCAACGGCTCGCCGGGGTGCAATTGCTCCCAGCGCGCGGACAGGGCGGCACCGACGATGGCCAGTTCCTCTTCGGCCACGGGCTGGAAGCTGGTGAGCACCCACACGGGCGGAAACACGTCCAGCACCCAGTGCTCGCAGCCCGGGTACAGGCCACCGCGGCCATGGAACACGCGCAGGGCGTCGGTGGACATGGGGGCCATCGTGGCGATGGCGTTCAACAGGGCTTGCATCAAAAGGAAGGGGGAATGCGGAGCAGGGAGTGTATGCACTGTGCGCCACGCAAAGCGCCCGGCGATGCCGGCGCTTTTCAATTCGGTCCCTCGCCGGGATCAACTGGCCACGGTGAAACGCTGCTTCACGTGGCGCGGGTTCTCCAGTTCGTCCACGATGGCCACGGCCATGTCGGCCACGCTGATGCCGCCGGGGGCTTCGCCGTTCATCAGCGGCGCATCGGTACCCAGGCGGTATTGGCCGGTGCGTTCGCCGGGAGCCAGCAGGATGGGTGGCGACAGGAAGGTCCAGTCCAGCGTGGTTTCATGGCGGATCAGATTCAGCGCCTCGCGCGCGGCCAGGGCGCCTGCCTTGTACTCGGCCGGAAAGTTGGGCGTATCCACCAGTTGCACGCCGGGTGCCACGAACAGGCTGCCCGCGCCGCCCACCATCAGCAGGCGCTTGACGCCGGCCTGCTTGACGCCTGCATAGATGGCGCGCGTGCCGACGAGGAACTGGTCGTGGATGTCGGGCACGGTCCAGCCGGGGTTGTAGGCGTTGACCACGGCGTCGTGGCCGGCCACGGCCTTGGCGACCTGCGTGGCGTCCTGGGCATCGGCCTGCACCACGGTGAGGCCGTCGCGCGCAGGCAGTTTGCCGGGGTTGCGGGCCAGGGCGGTCACCTGGTGCTGGCGGCGCAGCAGTTCTTCGAGCACGGCCGAGCCGACAAATCCGGTGGCACCAATCAATGCGATGTTCATGTCATTTCCTTGGGTTGAAGTCGATGCAGTGAGAATAGGGGCTTGTCAAACAAGCCGGTAGAGGGCAAAAACCGCCTTCACCTTGAAGTACAGCTTCACAAAAACCCTATGGACGATCTGAAACGCATGGCCGTGTTCGCTGCCGTGGTGCAGCACGGCTCGATGAGCGGTGCCGCGCGCGCACTGGGCATGAGCACCTCGGCCGTGAGCCAGCAGGTGCGCAAGCTCGAAAGCGATGGCGGCGTCACCCTGCTGCACCGCTCTACCCGCCAGTTGGCGCTGACCGAGGCCGGCCAGCGCTACCACGCGCGCTGTGCGGCGATGTGCGCGGCGGCCGACCAGGCGCGGGCCGAGTTGGCGGCATCGCGCGACGCACCGAGCGGCGAGCTGCGCCTGTCGGCCACGGTGGGCTTTGCGCGCCACATTGCACCGGCCCTGGGCGACATGCTGGCGGCCAACCCGGCCCTCAGGCTGCGGCTGTTGGTGGATGACTCGCCCATTGACCTCATCAATGCGCGCATCGACCTGGCCGTGCGCTTTGGCCGGCTGCAGGACTCCACCTGGGCAGCACGGCGCCTGTGCGCGATGAATGTCTACCTGTGCGCCTCGGCCGACTGGGTGGCGCGGCACGGCATGCCTGCGCACCCCGATGCGCTGCTATCGCACAGCTGGCTCGGGCTGGTGCGCGACGGCGAAGCCATGTTCGCCGAGCTGCGCAACGCCCAGGGCGAGGCGCGCGCGCTGCGCATGGAGCCGCGCATCGCCAGCAACAACCAGCTGTCGCTGCAGCAGATGTGCGAGGCCGGCCTGGGCGTGGCCATGCTGGGCAGCAGCGACGTGCACGACGCCCTGCGGACCGGGCGCCTGGTGCGGCTGCTGCCGCAGTGGGAACTGGGCACGCTCGACGTGTGGGCCGTGACGCCCCAGCGCGATGCCCAGCCCGCCAAGGTGCGCCAGGCGATCGCGGCGCTGCACGCCTACCTGCGCCAGGTGCCTGGCATGTTGGAATGAATGAGGCCTGGGGATCCATCGATTTTTTATCGGTGCGGACCATAAATTCCATCGTTGTGCCGGCGCAGTGGCCTGCCTACAGTCGCGGCTTCTTTCTTTCCCCCAGGAGCCTTGCCATGACGACGAACCCCGCCACCCCCACCTACCCCATCGACCAGGTGATCGCCGCCTTTGCCAACGGCGACGTGCCCACGCTGCTGGGCCATGTGGCCGACGACGTGGACCTGCGCATCGACCACTACCGCGATGGCGCGGACACCCGTTGGCAGGTGGCCAGCGACAAGCAGGGCCTGATCGCCATGCTGCAGCGCCTGGCGGTGGAGGTGTTCCCCCGGGGCACGCAGATCCTGCACACCCACAGCCAGCCGCTGGGCAACGACTGGGTGCTCACGCAGTTCCACCAGCGCTTCTTTTATGCGGTACAACAGCGGGAGGTGGAAAGCCTGACCTGGATCGTGAGCCACTCGGTGGCGGGCCAGGTGGACTATTTCCGAGAAACCGTCACCACCATCACCCCGGTCTGAAACCGCCTTTGAAGCATGCTGTTTGACCTGCGCGCGCTCGGCTACTTCGTGGCCGCCTACGAGGAACGCTCGGTGACGGCGGCCGCGCGGCGCTGCTTTGTGGCGCAGCCGTCCATCAGCATGGCGATCAAGGGGCTGGAAGATGCGCTCGATGCCGTGCTGTTCGAGCGCAGCCGCAGCGGCCTGGCACCCACGCCCGAAGGGCACCGCCTGTACCCACGCGCCTGCAGCCTGCTGGCAGATGCGAACGCCATGGTGCGCGACTTCCGCGAGGCGCCGCGCGAGACCCTGCGCGTCTTCCTGCAGGACACCCTGCTCGTGGGCCCGGCTGCGCCGCTGCTGGCGCAACTGGAGCAGCACCTGCCCCAGGCCCTGGTCCGCCTGACCGCCAGCGCCGAGGAATCCCGGCTGCGCCTGGTGGCCGAGCATTGCAAGGCGCCCGGGGATACCTTTTTCCCGCTGTGGCGCGAGCCCTATGTGATGCTGGTGCCCGCGCAGCACCCGCTGCGTTTCAAGAAACGCTTTGGCGTCGCAGACCTCAAGGGCCTGCCGCTGATCGAATGGCCCCACTGCCCGCTGCACCAGTCGTTCATCCGCCTGCTGGCCGAGCGTGGCATTGCGCTCGCGGTGCGCGCCAGCGCAGAGCGCGAAGAACTGCTGCTGCACATGGTGGACGCCGGCATCGGCCTGGCGGTGGTACCGCAATCGCACGCTGCCCATGCGCGCCACGCGGTGGTACGGCCGCTGGACGGGGCACTGGCCTTCGACCGGCACATGGGCCTGGCCTGCGATGCGTCCGACGCGCCCATGCTGGCCCTGCTCGGTGTTCTGGCCGCGGGGGCGGTCGCACCGGCCCCATTGTCGAGCGTGGCGTAGAAAGCCCTGGCACCGGTGCCCATTGCGGTACAACCGGGGTTGCACCCACACCAACAGGCCACCCGATGATCCTGGAAATTGCCCAATTGACCATCCGCCCCGGCCAGACCGGCGCCTTCGAGCAGGCCTTTTCCCAGGCACAGCGCATCATTGCCTCGATGCCCGGCTACCAATCGCACGAATTGCAGCGCTGCATCGAGCGCCAGGATGACTATCTGCTGCTGGTGCGCTGGGCCACGCTGGAGGACCATGAGGTGGGTTTTCGCCAATCCGCGCAGTACCAGGAGTGGAAAGCCTTGCTGCACCACTTCTATGACCCTTTCCCCACCGTGCTGCACTACGGCCCGGTGGCAGGCCTGTAGCACAATGCGAGGAGCCTCTGCGCCACGCCGGGCGGGGGCTGGCATGGGGCGTGCATGGGCAGATGTCTCGGCGCCGCGACGCTTGGGGGCGGGCAGACCCCATTCGGGTACGACCTGACAATTTAACGTGCTGCGCACACCGTTCTGATCCTAGAATTTGTAAACGCGCGTATCCGCGCAAAGGACATCCCCATGAAAGCAGTGCAGCAGGACATCGACGAGCGGACCAACCTCACCAGCACGAACAAATTCGAGCTGCTGCTGTTTCGCCTGGGCACCGACAGTGCCCTGGGCAAGTCCGAGCTCTTCGGCATCAACGTGTTCAAGATCCGCGAGATCGTGGCCATGCCCAGCATCACCCCCATCGCGGGCACCACGGCCCACTCGCTGGGCGTGGTCAACCTTCGCGGCCAGGTGATCCCCGTGCTGGACCTGCCCTCCATCGTGGGCTGCAAGCCCCAGACGGGCCTGAACATCATGCTGGTGACGGAATACGCCCGCACCACCCAGGCCTTCGCCGTGGAGTCGGTGGAAGACATCGTGCGCCTGGACTGGAAGCAGGTGCTTTCGGCCGAAACCAGCGGTGCCGCCGGCAAGCTGGTGACCAGCATTGCCCGGCTGGACGGCAACACCGACGAATCGCGCCTGGCCCAGGTGCTGGACGTGGAAGCCATCCTGCAGATGGTGTCCCCGTCGGACGGCCACGAGGTCACCGAAGAGAAGGTGGGCGCAAAGCTCAAGCTCAAGCCTGGCAGCATCATCCTGGCGGCGGACGACTCCTTCGTGGCGCGTTCGCTCATCGAGCAGGAGCTCAAGGTGCTGCACGCACCCTACGAGATGGTGAAGTCCGGCAAGGAGGCCTGGGACCGCCTGAACGCGATCGCCAAGAGCGCCGAGGCCGAAGGCAAGACGGTGCTGGACCGCGTGGCCATGGTGCTGACCGATCTGGAAATGCCCGAGATGGACGGCTTCACGCTGACCCGCAACATCAAGCAGGATGCGCGCTTCCACGGCCTGCCGGTGGTCATCCACTCCTCGCTGTCGGGCTCGGCCAACGAAGACCACGTGCGCAGCGTGGGTGCCGACGGCTACGTGGCCAAGTTCGTGGCGGAAGACCTGGCAGAGACCATTCGCCGCGTGCTGCCGAAATAAGCCCCCAGCGGCGGCCGAGGCCGCTGCCCCTTCTTTTGCGTGAACGATTTCACGCCACCTACCAGGCAAGTAGCCTTTGGCCTACCCGGGAGGGCTATCGCCGCGCGCCCGTCTGCGGCAAACTGGATGCCGGTCAACCAAATACAGGGCTCAAACGTCAAGTTGCAATCTGCCTGTGCGATGTAACACCTGATTGGTGTTGTTTTCGTGGGCTTTACCTGCAACGCGGAACGCGCCTTGTGCGCCGGGAGTCTGAATCCATATGACAAATACCATCGCCCGCGTTCTCTCCGCCACGGTCCTGGGCGCCGTGCTGACTGGCTGTGCCACGGTACCGGGCGACCCGTACTACGCGCCAGGCCCTGCCTACTACCCGCCGAGCTCGTCGACGATCATCTACGACTCGCCGCCGGTCTACCATTCGCCGCAGCCCGTGTACGTGACACCCCCACCGGTGTACTACGGCAACACCCGCCGCGATGAGCGCGACTGGGCACGTGAGCGCGAACGCGAACGTGCGCAGCAGCAATGGCGCGAGCAGGCCGAGCGCGAACGCCGCGACCGGGACCGTGATCGCGACCGTGACAACGCCCGCCGGGACCAGGATCGCCGCAACCAGGCCAATCAGGAACAGGCTCGCCGCGAGCAGGCCGAGCGTGACCGGCGTGCGGCCGCCGACCGGGCCCGTGGCGACAACCGCCAGTACGGCCCCGGCCCGGCACCTACCGACTGGCGCGCCCGCCAGCAGTCGAACAGCCCTGAAAAGCCCTGAGTGGCTGCAGGCCCTCAACGGCCAGACGCCATGATCCGCGCCCACCTGCCCGCTATCTGCAGCCTTGTCCTGGCAGGGTGGTGTGTGGGCGCGCAGGCCCAGGTCACGCGCTGCACCGATGCACGCACCGGCAAGGTGACCTACACCGACGGCGCCTGCAACAGCAGAGAGGCAGCGCGCGAGGTGGAGCCGCGTCGCTCCCCTGAGGAAATTCTGCTGGACCGACAACTCTCCGCCGAGGCCCTGGAGCGCAAGCAGCAGCGTCAGCAGGCAGAGAACGACGCAGCGGATGCCGAAGCCCGGCGTGCCGATGAACGCAATCGAGCACGCGCCGCCAACGCACCGCTGCCGCAGGACTATGCGCGCTCGCCCGAGTGCGCACGCTCGCGCCGCAGCTATGACATGCTGGCCAGCGAGGGACCCCGCTCCACGCAGGAACATGGCCAGCGCCTGGAAGCTGCCCAGCGGCAGATGGACCTCGATTGCCTGGGCCCCCAGGGCTATGCCGAGGTGGAGCGCGCCCGCGCCGCGCAGCCCCGCGTGGTGGTGGTGCCGCCGCGCTACGGCATCGGCTACCCCGCGCCTTACCCGCCCCCTGCGGTCTTCCCGCAGCCTTTTCCCACCGTGCCCCAGCAGCGCCCGCCACGGCTCACGCAGTGCTCGGACTATCGCTGCACGGACAACCAGGGCAATACCTACCCGCGCAACGGGCCGGGGCGCTTCCCTGGCACTGGCGGCGTGTGCCGCTCCAACGGCGGGCAGGCGCCCTGCTGAGGCCAGCAGGGCAGCACTGCCCTGCGCTCCACGCTCCCCTACAGGCACACCCTCAGCACGGCGCGCTGCGGCCTGGGCACCTCCCCCAAATACCGTAGCCTCTGTCGTCAACCGCCCACCCCCATCGCGCGTCTAGAACGGACACCGCCGCAGTTTGGCGGTTGCCCAAGGAGCCCCATGACCCCTTTGCCTGTGCGCCTGGCATGCCTATCACTCTTCGGTGCAGCGTTGACCGCCTGCGCCCCACGCGGCACCTACCCTGCACACCCGCTCGGCCTGCAGCATGTGCATCTGGCCAGCTATCCCTCTCCCGTACAGCCACCGCCAACCCCGGCACCTTCGTCCAACTTCGCTGCCGCCCCCATGCAGGATGCAGGCCCAGAATCCACAGCGGCCGCCCCCGTGCCCCCGACCATGGGCCCCGCAGGCCCGCATCGCCCATCGGGCCTGCCAGGTCTGCAGCACGTCGACCTGGCCAGCTACCCCTCGCCCATTCCACCAGGATCCACCACAGCGGGCACCTCTTCAAAGGCGGCGAAGGCCTCGGCAGCGACCCCACCGCCCTCGACCGTCCGGCCCCATTCCGGCAGCACACCTCCTGCGATAGCGCGCCCCACCTATGCGCAAGACATGGACCGCATGCGCCGCATCGAGGACGAGGCACGGCGCGACAATGAATTGCGCCTGGACACCATGGCACGCGAGATGGAGCGCGACCGCCAGGAACGCGAGCGCCAGCGCGAACAGGACCGCCTGGAGCAGGAGTACCGCGAGGCGGCCCTGCGCGACCAGATGGAACGCGACCGCCGCTACCACCAGGAGCGTGAGCAGGAACGCGAGCGTGAGCGTGCACGTGATAAGGATCGCGAGCGCGACCGGCAACGCGAAGAGGCCCGCCGGGACCAGGAGCGGCACGACCACGCGCGCAACCGCGAGCAGGCGCAGCGGGAACAGGCGCAGCGTGACCAGGCCGACCGCGAGCGCCGTGAACGGGAGCGCGACACCGCCCGGCGCGACCAGGAACGCCGCGACCAGCAGTCAGAGCGGGAACGCGAGCAGGCGCGGCGTGACCAGATGGAGCGCGACCGCAAGGCTGCTGCGGATCGGGTACGCAACGAGCGCCCGATGCAGTATGGCCCCGGCCCGGCCCCGACCGACTGGCGTGCCCGCCAGCAGTCCAACAGCCTTGAGAAGCCCTGAGAACCTGTTTTTCTAAGTGCGCAGACCCTCGGCCACGCTGGGGTAGCGCAGCCGCAGGCCCAACTCCTGCAGCATGCGCCGGTTGTCCAGCCGGCGCGACTCGCTCATGAAGCTCAGCAGCACCACGGGCAGTTCGGTCTGCGCCGTGCTGCGCGGCAGGCGTGGCGGGCGTGGCAGGCCATAGAGGTCGGCCGCCAGGTCGAAATAGTCGCCCATCTTCAGGTGGCTTTCGTCGCTGACGTTGTAGATGCGCTGCGGGCGCCCCTTCCACAGGGCGCGCAGGCAGGCGCGGGCCAGGTCGTCGGCGTGGATGTGGTTGGTGTACACGTCGTCCTCGGCCACCAGCACCGGCGTGCCCTTGCGCAGCCGCGCCTCGGGCGTGCCGCCTGCGCGGTCGGGGGCGTAGATGCCGGGGATGCGCAATATGCTGGCCCGCACGCCCGCACGGCCCAGGTGGCGCACGGCGCGCTCGGCACTCACACGGCGCTGCGCGCGCGGGGTGGCGGGCGCCAGGGCCCGGGTCTCTGGCACCAGGGCGCCCTGGCAGTCGCCATACACCCCGCTGGTGGAGGCGTACACCAGGGAGGCCGGCTGGCTGCGCAGGCGCAGCGCGCGCGCCAGCGCCACGGTGCGCGGGTCGCGCCACCAGCTACCGCTGCCAGCGCCTTCACCAGGGGGCGGCGCAAGGTGCATCACCCGGGTCGCCACACCCGACAGGCGCCGCAGGGTGGCCGCGTTGTCCAGGTTGCCCAAAAGCGGGGTGATGCCCCGTGCACGCAGGCCCTGCACGCGGTCAGGGCTGGAGGTGAGCGCCAGCACGCGCACGCGCGGGGCCGCGGCACCGGGCGCCTGCAGCTGGCGCACCACGCGCTGGCCCACGTCGCCACAGCCAACGATCAACAGGCGCTCACGGCGAAAGCGCGCCGGCAGGGCGCCAAGGGGGCTTTGGTTTGAGGGCAAAATCGGGTCCGCGAAGAAGACAAGTTCCAAGGATACCCACAACATGACCAGCGCCGAGGCGGCCCCCGCGTCCAGTTTCCAGATTTCCGTGCAGCCCAGCGGCCGCGCCTTTGCCGCACAGGGCGATGAATCCATCCTGTCCGCCGCCATCCGCAGCGGCGTGGGCCTGCCCTATGGTTGCAAGGACGGTGCCTGCGGCTCCTGCAAGTGCAAGAAGCTCAGCGGCGCGGTGTTCCACGCCAACCACCAGTCCAAGGCGCTCACGGCCGACGAGGAGGCCGCCGGCTTCGTGCTGACCTGCTGCGCCACGCCCCTGTCCGACGTGGTGCTCGAATCGCGCCAGGTCACGGACGAGAGCGCCTACCCGGTCAAGAAGATGCCGGTGCGCGTGTCCACCCTCACGAAGAAGTCGCACGACGTGATGCAGCTGCGCCTGCAGCTGCCTGCGGCCGACACCTTCCGCTACCACGCGGGGCAGTACATCGAGTTCATCCTGCGCGACGGCGCGCGCCGCGCCTACTCCATGGCCAATGCCCCCCACACCCAGGGCGATGCGCCGGGGGTGGAGTTGCACATCCGCCACATGGCGGGCGGGCGCTTCACCGACCACGTGTTCGGCGCCATGAAGGAAAAGGAGATCCTGCGCGTGGAAGGGCCGTTCGGCAGCTTCTTCCTGCGCGAGGACTCGGACAAGCCCATCGTGCTGCTGGCCTCGGGCACGGGTTTTGCGCCCACCAAGGCGCTGATCGAGCACCTGCAGTTCAAGGGCAGCACACGCCCTACCGTGCTCTACTGGGGCGGGCGCCGCCCCGGGGACCTGTACATGGCCGACTGGGTGCAGGAGCGCGTGGCCGAGATGCCCAACCTGCGCTACGTGCCCGTGGTCTCCGATGCCCAACCCGAGGATGGCTGGAGCGGCCGCACAGGCTTCGTGCACCAGGCGGTGATGGACGATTTTGCCGACCTCTCGGGCCACCAGGTGTATGCCTGCGGCGCCCCCATCGTGGTCGAGTCGGCACGCGACGCCTACAGTGCCCAGCGTGGCCTGCCGCCCGAAGAGTTCTTTGCGGACGCCTTCACCTCCGAGGCCGACAAGCACGGTTGAGGTGGAGACAACACCCCGGGCGATGGGGGTATTTCCCGATGGCTGGCCCTTTTTTTTGTAGTGGCCGCTCCATTTTTTGCACAATGGCACCATGAACCGCAGAAACCTCACCACCCTTCTCGCCAGCGCTGCCGTCATGGCCGCTGCCCTTCCACACGCCGCGATGGCCCAGGACTCGGGCCAGCCGATCCGCCTGATCGTGCCCTACGCGCCGGGCGGCCCCATCGACGTGACGGCGCGCGCGCTGGCCGAGCGGGTGCGCGACTCGCTGGGTACCGTGATCATCGACAACAAGGGCGGCGCGGGCGGCAATATCGGTGCCGACGCGATCGCCAAGGCGGCGCCGGACGGCCTGACCATCGGCATCTCGGCCACCGCCACGCACGCCGTGAACCCCTGGCTGTACAGCCGCATGCCCTATGACGCGGCCAAGGATTTTGCGGCCATCACGCAGATGGTGCGCGTGCCCAATGTGCTGGTGATCAATGCCGCAAAGGCCGAGCAGCTCAAGATCCGCAACCTGGCCGACCTGATCGCCTACGCCAAGGCCAACCCGGCCAAGCTCAACTACGGCAGCGGCGGCAACGGCAGCGCCGGCCATCTGGCGGGCGAGACGTTCAAGCAGCGCGCCGGCATCTTCGCGCTGCACATTCCCTACCGCGGCGCCAACCCTGCGCAACTGGCCCTGCTGGCCGGCGAGGTGGATTTCAACATCGACAATCTGGCGGCTGCGGCCCCCAACATCCGTGCCGGCAAGCTCAAGGCCCTGGCCGTGACCTCGCTGGCCGCCAGCCCCAACCTGCCCGGCGTGCCGCCGCTGTCGGACACCTTCAAGGGCTTTTCCATTGACACCTGGTGGGGCCTGGTGGCCCCCGCAGCGACGCCCAAGCCGGTGATCGACAAGCTCAACAAGGCCTTCGTCGCGGCGCTGAATGCGCCCGAGACCAAGACCCGCTTCGGCCTGCTGCTGGCCGAGCCCGTGGCCACCACGCCAGCGCAATTCGAGGCCTTCATGGCCAGCGAGCGCGCCAAGTACCAGCAGGTGGTGAAGGCATCTGGGGCGAAGGTCGACTGACCGCCTCACCGCCCCTTTCTTCAGCGCCCCACGGGGCGCTTTTTCATGCCCGGGCCGGCAGCACGTTGCGCTGCCTTGCCACCACGGCCTCCAGCGCGGCCACCATGGCATCGCACTCGGCATCGCCCACGGGCAGCGACAGGGCGATCAGCCCGCGCCGGGCCATGAACACCCCTTCTTCCAGCAGGCCGAAGAACACCAGGTCCTTCGCGCGACCGTCGGTGCCCTGCAGGTCGGCGGGTGAGTGCACGGGCGCGGCCGTGGCGTGCAGCGTCATCAGCGAGCCGGTGCCGGTGAAGGCCATGTCCACGCCATGGCGCTCCAGCACGGCGTTGAAACGCGCGCGCAGCTGCTCGCCGCGCTGGTTGAGTGCCTGCACCACTTCGGCGGTCAGCACCTGCGCGAGGCCCGCATGGCCGGCGGCCATGGTGAGCACGTTGTTGTTGAAGGTGCCGGCGTGTGCCAGCGCATCGGGGCGGCGCGGGTCGAAGCGTTCCATCACGTCGCGGCGCCCGCCGAACACCCCGAACGACATGCCCCCGCCGAGGTACTTGCCCGCCGTGGTGAGGTCCGGCCGGATGGACAACAGCCCCTGCCGCCCGCCGAAGGACAGGCGCGAGGTCATGACCTCGTCGAACACCAGCAGCGCGCCGCAATCGTCGGCCAGATCACGCAGCGCCTGCAGGAAGGCCGGCTCGCCAGGAATGCAGCCTCCGGCACCGAGCATGGGCTCGACCAGGATGGCGGCGATGTCTGCCCCGTGCGCGGCAACCAGCGCGCGCACGCTGTCGGCATCGTTGTAGCGCGCCAGCACGAAATCGTGCGGCACGTTCATCGGCGAGCCCCCGCCTGCGAAGGTGAGCACGCCGCCGTGGTAGGCCCCATCGAACACGACCACCTTGCTGCGCCCCGTGTGGGCCTGGGCGGCGGCCAGGGCCAGCAAGTTGGCCTCGGTGCCCGAATTGGCAAAGCGCATCAGCTCCATGGAGGGAAAGCGCCGCTGTATCTCGTGCGCCAGCAGGCCCTCGCGTGCCGTGTGGGACGAGAGGTTGATGCCGCCGGCCAGCGCCTCCTGGATGGCGCCCATGATCACAGGGTGGGAGTGGCCATAGAGCCCCGCCGTGAACTCGCCCAGCGCATCGATGTATTCATGCCCGTCGGCATCCCACACCCTGCAGCCAGCGCCGCGCGCCATGCTGAGCGGAAAGGGGCCGTGGAACAGCACGCTGCGGGTGTTGCCGCCGGGCAGCGCCGTTTCCGCTTCGACCAGCAGGGCGGCGCTGCGTGGGTTGCGTGCGCGGTAGTTCTCCACGGCCTGGAAAAGGGCGTGGTCCACGGGGGACTGGGTAGCGTTCATACGATCTCCTGTACGGTGTACAAGAAATTATGAATGCCGGAGGGTGATCTGGCAAGCGGCAGCGTTCGGCGCTGCCGGATGCCCGACAATCCGGCAACTGTCTCCGCCCTTTCCCGATGCCCCGCGCCCGCTCCAAAGTCCCCGTTATCCCTGATGCCGCAGCCGGCACACCCCTGTCGCGTGAGAGCGTGCTGGCAGCCGCCCTGGCGCTGATCGACCAGCAGGGGGTGGAGGGTTTCAGCGTGCGCGACCTGGCCCGCTCGCTGGGCGTGTACCCCACGGCGCTGTACTGGCATGTGCCGGGTGGGCGCAACGCGCTGATCGCCGGCGCGGTGACGGCCGCCGTGGGCGCGCTGGAACCACCCGACGCGGCAGGCGACTGGCAGACCGAACTGCGCGCCCTGTTCGCGCGCTATCGGGGGGCCGTGCACAGGCACCCGCGCATCGCCCCGGTGCTGGGTGCGCAGCTGGTCTCCAACGCCAGCCTGGACCCGCTGCTGCTGGACCGCATCCTGGCACTGCTGGAATCGGCCGGGTTCGCGGACCAGGGCCTGTTCGATGCCTACAACGTGGTGATTGCCGCCATGGTCAGCTTCGTGACCCTGGAACTGGCGCCGCAGCCCGATGACGACCCCGACGGCTGGGCCGCAGGCCACCAGGCGCGGCTGGCGCAGATCGATGGCGATGCCTGCCCCACCCTGGCGCGCCACCTGCCACAGATGGCCAACCGCGCCTTCGTGGTGCGCTGGAGCAGCGGCAGTACGCACCCGCTGGATGCGGGCTTCGATGCCTGGACGGAGGTGGTGGTGCAGGGGCTGGCCGCGCGGCTGCCCCGCAATACTTAGCTACCAGAGCCTGCCACTGGCCAGAGCAAGGTTTCAGTGCGCTCAATGCGCTGACTGGCCACGCCCGCCAACTGGCCTGGGGTGACACGCGCAGGCGCCAGCTCGGACAAGGGCAGCAGCACGAAGGCCCGTTCCCCCATGCGCGGATGCGGCACGGTGAGATCGGGGGTGGTGATGGCCTCGTCACCATAGAGCAGGATGTCGAGGTCCAGCGTGCGCGGCGCATTGCGGTACAGGCGTTCGCGGCCCGCTGCCAGTTCGATGGCCTGCAGGGCCTGCAGCAGGGCCTTGGGGGTCAGCTCCGTGGCCAGCTCGGCCACGGCGTTCAGGTAGTCGGGGCCATCGGCATCCACCGGCGCGCTGCGGTACAGCGAGGAGACCTGGCGCACCTCGGTCTGCGGCAGGGCCGCCAGGGAGGCCAGCGCCTGCTGCAGGGCGGCGCCCCGATCACCGAGGTTGGCGCCCAGGCCAATGAAGACCGCTGTGGTGGCGCCCATGCCGGCGGCCTGGCTCACTGTGCCGCAGGCGCGGCAGAGCCTTCACCGCCACCACCGCCCGTGGGCTTGCGGCGACGGCGGCGGCGCTTCTTGGGGGCGCTGCCATCGGGTGGCACGGCATCGCCGCCGTGGTCGGGTGCGAAGTCGTCTGCATCGTCCTGCCCACCGTCGGCAGCGGCAGCACGGGGCGCACGCGGCTTGGGTTGCGGGGCCGCCGGGGCCTGGCCCTCGCCGTCCGGCGATGCCTTGGGCACGCGGCGCGCCGTGGGCTGGCTCACGCGCTGGCGCGCCTTCTGTTCTTCGCGGGCCTGGTCCATCAGGTCCTCGCGGCGGTCGTCGTCGGCGGCCTGGAAGTCTTGCCACCATTCGGCCAGGGCCTCGCTGATCTCGCCCACGTCGGCACGCAGGCGCAGGAAGTCGAAGCCGGCGCGAAAGCGCGGCTGCATGACCATGCCGAAGGGCGTGCTGCCCACGCGCTTTTCAAAGCGCGGCTGCATGACCCAGATCTCGCGCATGTCGGCCGCCAGCTTGCCGCGGCCAGACACGTCGCCGATGCGCTTGTCGAACACCTCGTCGATGGCCTCCTGCAGCGCCGGCAGCGCGTGCTGGCGCTGGTTGGTCATGCGCTCGTTCCAGCCGTTGCGCACGTCTTCCCACAGCACGCAGGCGAGCAGGAAGCTCGGCGCCACGGGCTTGCCCTCGCCCACGCGGCGGTCGGTGTCGGCCAGCGCGGCGCTCACGAAGGGGGTCTCGGCGCGTTCCACCGCCACATCCAGCAGTGGGTAGATGCCCTTGGACATGCCGAGCTTCTTGAGCTGGGCGATGGTGGCGATGGCATGGCCGGTCTGCAAGAGCTTGAGCATCTCGTCGAACATGCGGCTTTGCGGCACGTCGGCGAGCAGCGTCTGCGACTGCACCAGGGGCGCGGCCGTCTTGGCCTCGATGGTGAAGCCCAGGGCGCTGAGCTTGGCGGCAAAGCGCACGGCGCGGATGATGCGCACCGGGTCTTCGCGGTAGCGCGTGGCGGGGTCGCCAATCATGCGCAACGTCTTCTTCTTGGCGTCCTGGATGCCCTTGTGGTAGTCCACCACGATCTGGCTGACCGGGTCGTAGTACATGGCGTTGACGGTGAAGTCGCGGCGCGTGGCATCCTCGTCCTGCGGGCCCCAGACGTTGTCGCGCAGCACGCGTCCGCTGGCGTCCACGGCATGCTGCATGCCCGACAGCTGCTGCTTGCTGGTCTTTTCGTTGCCCGCGACCTGGCCGGCGGCGGCGTTGTCCAGGTAGGCGCGGAAGGTGGACACCTCGATCACCTCGTGCTCGCGGCCGCGGCCATGCACCACGTGCACGATGCGAAAGCGCTTGCCGATGATGAAGGCCCGGCGGAACAGCCCCTTGACCTGCTCGGGCGTGGCATTGGTGGCCACGTCGAAGTCCTTGGGGCGCAGGCCCAGCAGCAGGTCGCGCACGGCGCCACCGACGATGTAGGCCTCGTAGCCGGCCTGCTTGAGCGTGGCCACAACCTCGGCCGCCCGGCGGTCCACCAGCTCGGGGTTGATGCCGTGCACGGTGGCGGGCACCTCTTCGCGCTTGCCGAAATGCGGCTTGCCGCCCGAGGTGCCAGGCGTCGATTTGCCCAGCAGTTTGTCGATGAACTTCTTGATCATGGGTGTGCAGTAAACAGGTCCAGTATGCGCCAGCCGCGCTCCTGGGCCAGCGCCCGCAGGCGCGGGTCGGGGTTGGTGGCGACCGGGTGGTCGACCTTTTCGAGCAGGGGCACGTCGTTCATAGAGTCGCTGTAGAACGTGCTCTCGACATCACCCCAGGTGAGCTGGCGCTGGGCCAGCCATTGTTCCATGCGCGTCACCTTGCCTTCGCGCATGGTGGGCACGCCGTCGATCTCGCCGGTGTACCAGCCAGCCGCATCGCGCACCAGTTGCACGGCCAGCAACTCGCCCACCCCCAGCGCCTTGGCAATCGGGGTGGTCACGAACTCGTTGGTGGCGGTGACGATCAGCACCTCGTCCCCCGCGTCCAGGTGCTTCTGCACCAAGGCCAGGGCCTGGGGTTGTATCGCCGGGGTGATGACCTCTCGCATGAACCGTTCATGGGCGGCGGCCGCAGCATCGGGCCCGCGCAAACGCACGGCCTCGGTGGCAAAGCGCACGTAATCGTGCACGTCGAGTGTACCTGCCTGGTAGTGGGCATAGAACTCGCCATTGCGGCGCGCGAACTCGACGGGGTCGTTCCAGCCGATGCGGATGGTGAATTCACCCCATTCGTAGTCGGAGTCGAGCGGCAGCAGCGTGTGGTCCAGGTCGAACAGGGCAAGCCGGGGACGGGCGGCCAGGGAATCAGGGGAGGTCATTCGGTCAGGCACCGGAGCGCCGGCAGGTGGATGCGCTGGCTCATTCGGACTCGAGCATCGTCTTGAGCAGCGGAATGGTGATGGCGCGCTGGGTGCGCAGGGCAAAGGCGTCGAGCTGGTCGAGCAGTTGCATCAGGCTGCCCAGGTCGCGCGAGAAACGGTTGAGCATGTAGTCCATGACTTCATCGCCCAGGAACACGCCGCGCGCGTCGGCCTCCTGGCGCAGCACGGCGCGCCGCTCGGGCTCGCCCAGCAGTTGCAGCTGGAACACATGGCCCCAGCCCAGGCGGCTGCGCAGGTCGTCACGCAGCGGCAGGTCGGCCGGCGGCAGGCTGCCGGCGGCCAGCACCCAGCGCTGGCTACCGCTGGCCGGGCTGATGGCGTTGACGAACCAGTTGAAGGCCGTCGCCTGCTGGGCCGTGCTGTACAGGTGCACGTCGTCCATGAGCACGGCGGACCAGTTCTCCTCGAACTCGGGCGGCTCGGCCACGGCGGGGTCGAGCCAGCCGACGCTGTCGCCCTGGTCGCGCAGCGCCTGGCGCACGGCCTTGAGCAGGTGCGATTTGCCGCTGCCGGATTCGCCCCACAGGTAGGTGGGCACCGGCGAACGGGTGGCCTGGCTGCTGCCGACCCCGGCCGCCAGGCGCAGGTGTTGCAAAGAGGCCTCATTCGGGCCAGGGAAGAAGCGGGAAAGCGTTGGCCCCGTGGCCAGGCCGATGTCGAGCGCCAGTTGCTTCATGCGCGGCACCCAGGCAGCAGGGGCCGGCCCGTGGCGGTGGGCGCGAAAGCGGCGGGCAGGGAGAAGATCAGCAGCGGCATCACAGGTGGCATTGAAAGATGTCTGGCCGTAGGTGACTGCGGCGGAACGCGGCAAAAGTGGCGGCACAGGGGCCGTTGCATTGCACCGGGACGCCTCTTGCGAAAGATCCCGGCAGCGACAATATGGCCGATTTTAGTCTCCTGCTGGCGCCATGATGCAAGCACACCACGCTGCTCGCCTGGGGCCTGGTGGTGCTGATCGCCGCCAACGCGCTGGCTGCCCTGCGTTACCAGGGCATCGCCGCCTGGCGGGGCCCCTGCGGCGTGGCGGGCAAACCTGTCGCGCCGCCCTCCAAAGCCCCCGTTTCGACAGGGCTGAGAGCCAGCGGAGGAGCATGCCCCTTAAAATCCCTGGATTCCAGCCCGCCGTGCGGGCCTACCAGCACCACACCATCCATGAGCTCCTCCGCCACCCCCACCCCCCTTTCCTACAAAGACGCCGGCGTTGACATCGACGCGGGCGACGCGCTGGTCGAACGCATCAAGCCCCTGGCCAAGAAAACCATGCGTGAAGGCGTGCTGGCCGGCATCGGCGGCTTTGGCGCGCTGTTCGAGGTGCCCAAGCGCTACAAGGAGCCCGTGCTGGTCTCCGGCACCGATGGCGTGGGCACCAAGCTCAAGCTGGCCTTCGAGTGGAACATGCACGATACCGTGGGCATCGACCTAGTGGCCATGAGCGTCAACGACGTGCTGGTGCAAGGCGCAGAACCCCTGTTCTTCCTCGACTATTTCGCCTGCGGCAAGCTCGATGTGGACACGGCTGCGGCCGTGGTGGGCGGCATTGCCCGCGGCTGCGAGCTGAGCGGCTGCGCGCTGATCGGCGGCGAAACGGCTGAAATGCCCGGCATGTACCCCACAGGCGAATACGACCTGGCCGGCTTTGCCGTGGGCGCGGTCGAAAAATCCAAGATCCTCACCGGCAAGGACGTGCAGCCCGGCGACGTGGTGCTGGGCCTGGCCAGCCACGGCGTGCATTCCAACGGTTTCAGCCTGGTGCGCAAGTGCATCGAGCGCGCCGGCGCCGACACCCCCGCCACGCTGGACGGCAAGCCCTTCAAGCAGGCCATCATGGAACCCACGCGCCTGTACGTGAAGAACGTGCTGGCTGCGCTGGCCGCCCACCCCATCAAGGCGCTGGCCCACATCACCGGCGGCGGTCTGCTGGAGAACATCCCGCGCGTGCTGCCTGAAGGCACGGCCGCCCACCTCACCAAGGGCAGCTGGCCCCAGACGGAGCTGTTCGCCTGGCTGCAGAAGACGGCTGGCATCGACGACATCGAGATGAACCGCACCTTCAACAACGGCATCGGCATGGTGGTGGTGGTGGATGCCGCCAACGCCGCCGCCACGGCCGCCACGCTGGCGGCTGCGGGCGAAAAGGTCTATACCATTGGCGCCATTGCGCCACGCGTTGACGGCGCCGCCGTGGTCGTCGCCTGAGGCGGCCACGCGCGATGGCGCAGCCACCACGGGAACCGCCTGAAGCGGGTACGGGCATTGTGCCTGCCCGCCCCCCCGGCACACCTGCCGTGCCCGCCACAGGGGCCGCCATCGGCGGCCCTGCCCCTTTTGCAACGCTGCCGCGCGGCGTGGCACTGGCCAGCTACCTGCTGATGGCCGGTGCGCTGCTGCTGGTGATGTGGCGCAACCTGCTGCCCGGCCTGCTGTGCGTGTGCCTGGGCTTCCTGGCCACGCGGGCGCTTGCGCAGTGGCTGGCGCGGCTGGCCCGGCGCCGCAGCGCATCGCCCTCCAGCGTGCTGCCGCGCCTGGCCGAGCTGGCTGCGGCCGCCGTGGTCATGCTCTCGCCGCTGGTGCTGCTGGCGATAGGGGTCACGCACTCGCGCGGCTACCTGGTCGAGGCGCCGCAGCAATACCGCGAACTGCTCGACTACATGGCGCGCACGGTGCTGGAGCTGCGGCTGAAGCTGCCGACCGACATGGCCAGCCACCTGCCCGAAGGCGCGGCCGAGATCCAGCGCATCATCGCAAGCTACCTGGGTGCCAAGGCCGGCGCGCTGGCCATGGCCGGGCGTGCCTGGCTGGCAGGGCTGCTGTTCGCCTACGTAGGCCTGCTGATCGGCTCGCTCGCGGCGGTGCGGCCGCCGGCACCGCCGCGCGGGCCCCTGGCCGCTGCCCTGCAGCAGCGCATCACGCTGCTGGGCGAGGCCTTCCGCCAGATCGTGGCCGCACAGTTCTGGATCGCGAGCTTCAACACCCTGCTCACGGCCCTGTTCCTGCTGTTCATCCTGCCGCTGTGGGGGCTGGAGCTGCCCTACACCCCCGTGCTGATCACGCTGACCTTCGTGGCCGGGCTGGTGCCCATCGTGGGCAACCTGCTGTGCAACGCGGTGATCACCATCGTCGGCCTGTCGGTATCGCCCATGGCCGCTGCAGCCTGCCTGGGCTTCCTGATCCTTATCCACAAGGCCGAGTACGTGATCAACGCCAAGGTCGTGGGCCGGCGCACACACATGGGCGTGTGGGAGCTGCTGAGCGTGATGTTCGTGGCCGAGGCCGTGTTCGGCCCGGCCGGGCTGGTGGCGGCCCCGCTGTTCTACGCCTACCTGAAGAAGGAACTGGTCGCCGCGCGGCTGGTCTGAGCCAGCCGGCGCGGCCCGGTCATTTGCGCGCGAACTGCTTTTCCACGAAGGTCCACACCAGCGTGGATGCGTCCGGCCCTTGCGGGTCGCTGTAGGGCAGGCTGGGGGTACCGCCGCTCCAGGCATGGCCCAGGCCCACGATTTCGCGCAGCGCCACCACCGAGCGGGCGCGTGCCCGGTATTCAGTCACCCGCGTCGCATGGCGCTTGCCGCGCTGCAGCATGCGCGCCGTGCCGGCCCGCGCACCCAGCGCCTCGGCCCACAGCGTGGCCGTGGCCACCGCATTGCGCACGGACACCACGCCGTCGGCATCGCCGTGCAGGATCAGCAGAGGGGGCAGCGGTGGCAGTGGCGTGCCGTCGATGCGCAGGCCCGGCACCAGGGCACTGGCGCCTGGCGGCTCGGGCAGGTGCGCCTCGCGCTTGCCATGCATGGCGGCCATGGCCGTGGCGGCCGATTCGGCCGTGCCCGGCGCCACGCCGGAATGCATGGCCACGGCGCAAAAGCGCTCCGGGTAGGTGGCGCCCAGCAAGGCCGCCATGCTGGCACCTGCCGACAGGCCTGCCACCGCCACGCGATTGAGGTCCACCGGATGCCGGCGCGCCACCTGGTCCACGGCCGCCAGCAGGGTGGCGGCTTCGGCAGCGGCCTTGCCATTGCGTCGCTCGAACCAGTTCCAGCAGCCATGGGCGTTGGCCATGCGCTCCTGCTCTGGGTAGAGCACCAGAAAGCGCTTGCGCGCCGCCAGCCGGTTCATGCGCGAACTGGCGGCCAGGTCACGCCCGGTCTGCCCGCAACCATGCAGCATGACCAGCAGCGGCAGTGTCTCGCCCTTCTTGAGCGCGAGTGCGGGCGGAATGTACAGATGAAAGCGCCGCGCTCCCGCCGGCCCCGGCGCAATGCCTGCCAGCCACTCGCCACTGACGGGCTGCGGCTTGCGCGGGCGCGGCGCCACAGAGCGGATGGGCTGCGGCCTGGCCGCTTTCTGGGCCAGCTTGGGCACGGCCCGCAGCGCCGTCACCGCCTGCGCACGCATGGGTTTGGCCGCCTTTTCAAAGGCCTTGAGGTTGCGCTGGTAGGCGCGAGTGAGCGCTGACAGCGAGAAGAGACGGGAACGGCGGGCCATGGGCAGAAGATGTGCTGGTGCTATCCATATATAGGGAAAACCCTATACACCATAGCAGCTTATGGCTTCATGCGCCTGACGCTATGCAATCAATAGCAGCAAACCCCTGCCAGGAAGCGTTGGATACAGGCCGCGTTCAAAAACCAAGGGTATTGGGCGCGCCAAGATTTCCACACCCGCCGACCAGACCGAGAATCGTGGCAGAAATTGATCGATAGATGTCCAGGGCTGGCGGGACTTCGCCGCTCTACAAAGGGAAGATTGCGCCATTCCAAACCAAACTTGAAGGCCCCGAGCATGAAAACCTGTCTGATTGTGATTGATGTGCAGGAATCCTTCCGCCAGCGCCCCTACTTCACGGCCAACGACCTGCCCGCCTACCTGGCGGCGCAGAACGCGATGATCGAAGGCTGCGTGGCACAGGGCGTACCGGTGGTGCGCATCTTCCACAGCGAAGGCCCGGCCGATGCCAGCAACGCCTTCGCCGTCGAATCCGGCCATGTGCGGGCACTCGATGGCCTGGCCGCCTTCGACGCCGCCGCCACCTTCACCAAGTCGCGCCACAGTGCACTGGTGGGCACGGGCCTGGATGTCTGGCTTACCCGCCACGGCATCCAGCGCCTGATCGTGAGCGGCATCCGCACCGAGCAATGCTGCGAAACCACCACGCGCCACGCCTCGGATTTGGGCTGGGAGGTGGACTTCGTGGCCGACGCCACCCTGACCTGGGACATGGTGCAGCCCGATGGCCGCACGCTGCCCGCCCCCGACATCAAGGCCCGCACCGCCACCGTGCTGGCAGGCCGTTTTGCCACGCTGCGCACCGTAGACGAAGCCCTGGCCGCCGCCGCAGCGGCAGGCTGAGCCGGGAGACCGCCATGCGCGCCACCGTCTGCGAACTGCCCTACCAGCCAGCGCTGCTGGAACCGGCGTGGGAATCCCTGGCAGCCCATGTGCGCGCCGAACGCTCGGAGCTGGTGTTGCTACCCGAATTCGCCTTCGTGGAGCCCGTGTGGGAATCCGCGCCTTTCGATCCACAGCGCTGGGCCGCAGCCGAGGCACTGAGCGATGCCTGGACGGCGCGGCTGCACGAACTGGGCGCCACCTGGGTAGTGGGCGCCCGCCCGGTCACCGTGGACGGGCGCCACTACAACGAGGGCTTTGCCTGGTCAGCCCAGGGCGGCTACCAGCCGCTGCGGCGCAAGTTTCACCTGCCCGATGAGCCTGGGGGCTGGGAGGCCACCTGGTTCGAGCGCGGCGACGCCGAGTTTGCGCGCTTCTCCGCCGGCCCCCTGGCGTTCGGCCTGAGCATCTGCACCGAGCTCTGGGCGCTGGACACCTACGCAGGCTATGCCGCCCTGGGCCTGGAGGCCATCCTGTCGCCGCGCGCCACGGCAGCGGTGACCACCGCCAAGTGGCTGGCCATGGGCACCGTGGCGGCGGTGCGAACCGGCGCCTACAGCCTCTCGTCGAACCGGGTCGATACGGGCGCAGGCACCTACGGCGGCGCTGGCTGGGCGATCAGCCCCGATGGCGCCCTGCTCGCGCAGACCAGCAAGAACCGCCCCTTCTGCACGGTGGACGTGAACCCGGCGATGGCCGCCGGCGCCCGCAGCACCTACCCGCGCTATGTGTTCGCCCGGCCGGCCCCTTGACCTTTTGACCTTTGTTCACTCCATGACCACTGTTTCCGCCTCCCCACGCCCCTTGCAGGTTGCCATCCTGGTATTCGACGACGTCGAGGCCCTGGACCTGGGCGGCCCCTATGAAGTCTTCACCACCGCCTGCCGCATGCAGCAGCGCCTGCAACCCGGCGCGCCCACACCCTTTGCCGTGCAGTGCGTGGCGCGCAGCCTGCAGCCAGTGCAGGCGCGGGCCGGCCTGCGCGTGCTGCCCGATGCCGACTTCGCCAGCGCAGCGGCGCCGGACGTGCTGATCGTGCCCGGCGGCGTGGTCGATGCCGCAGCCGCCTGCGCCGAGACACGCGCCTGGGTGGCGCGGGCCGCCGCAGGTGCGCAGATCACGGCCTCGGTCTGCACGGGCGCCTTCATCCTGGCGGCGGCCGGCGTGCTGACCGAGGGGCCGGCCACCACGCACTGGGAGGACATCGCCGACCTGCGCGCGCAGTTCCCGGCGCTCGATGTGCTGGAGAATGTGCGCTGGGTCGACTGCGGCGCGCTGGTCACGTCGGCCGGCATCAGCGCCGGCATCGACATGAGCCTGCATTTGGTCACGCGCCTGGCCGGCTCCGCCCTCTCCGAGCGCACCGCCCGCCAGATGGACACGCCATGGAACCCGAACCGCTGACACCGCACGCTCCCATCCACGTCTACTTCGCCCTGCTGCCCGGCAGCCTGGTGCTGGACTGGGCCGGACCGGCCGAGGCGCTGCGCATCGCCAACCAGTTGCTGCGCGCCCAGGGCCAACCCGAGCGCTTCGTGCAGCACTTCACCAGCCCCACGCCCGAGGCGGTGACCTCGGTGGGCGCCATGCTGACCGGGCTGGAGCCCTTGCCCGCCACCCTGCCCCAGCCGGCCTGGGTGGTGCTGGTGGGCCTGCCGGGCAAGGCCATCGCGGTGGACAACAGCGAGGCGCGCGACCTGCTGCACTGGCTGCGCGGCATGCGCCTGGCTGCGGGCCGGCTGGAGCTGGTTACCATCTGCGCGGGGGCGGTGCTGGCAGCCCACGCCGGGCTGCTGACCGGCCGGCGTGCCACCACGCACCACCAGCACCTGGGCGAGCTGGCCCTGGCGGACCCGCACTGCGACGTGGTGTCCAACCGGGTCTTCGTGCACGACGGCGCGCTGCACAGCAGCGCCGGGGTGACCACCGGCATCGACCTGGTGCTGTACCGCATTGCCGACACCTGCGGCCCGGCGATTGCCGCCCAGGTGGCCCAGACCATGGTGGTGGCCTTGCGCCGCGGCCCGCAGGACCCGGAGTTCTCGCCCTTTCTGCACCACCGCAACCACCTGCACGGCCCCCTGCACCGCGTGCAGGACGCCGTAGGCCAGCAACCCCAGGCCCCCTGGAACGTGACCGCCATGGCCGAGGTGGCGCACACCTCGCCACGGCACCTGAACCGGCTTTTTTTGGAGCATGCGGGCATCGCGCCGCTGCAGTACCTGCGCCGCATCCGCCTGGCCGCCGCCGAGGCGGCGCTGCAGTCGGGCCACAACGTGACGCAGGCGGCAGCGCTCGCGGGGTTCAGCTCGGATACGCAGCTGCGCCGCGCTTGGCACCAGTTCGGCCGGCCCGGCACCCCGGCAAGGGACGCGGTGGCCCGCCACTGACTGCGGGCCTGGCACCAATAAGAGCTGGGCTACACCCAGCCCGGCACGGCCTCAATAGACTTCGGGTACGTACATGCCTGCAGGCACCGGCTGGCGCAGGTACTCGGGGTTGCGCACGCGGTCGGGCAGCACCACGGGCGGGTGCGGCACGTCCTGGTAGGGCAGTTGCGACAGCAGGTGCGCGATGCAGTTCAGGCGCGCCTTCTTCTTGTCCACAGCCTGCACCACCCACCACGGGGCTTCGGGGATGTGGGTGCGCTCGAGCATGGTTTCCTTGGCCTTGGTATAGGCCTCCCAGCGCACGCGGCTTTCCAGGTCCATGGGACTCAACTTCCACTGCTTGAGCGGGTCGTGGATGCGGCCCAGAAAGCGCAGGTGCTGCTCTTCGTCGGTGATGGAGAACCAGTATTTGACGAGCGTGATGCCCGAGCGCACCAGCATCTTCTCGAAATCGGGCACGGTACGGAAGAACTCCTCGTACTCGTCGTCCGAGCAAAAGCCCATGACGCGCTCGACACCGGCGCGGTTGTACCAGCTGCGGTCGAACAGCACCATTTCGCCGGCGGCGGGCAGGTGCGCCACATAGCGCTGGAAATACCACTGCGTGCGTTCGCGGTCGTTGGGTGCGGGCAGCGCCGCCACGCGGGCCACGCGCGGGTTCAGGCGCTGGGTGATGCGCTTGATGACGCCGCCCTTGCCGGCCGCATCGCGCCCCTCGAACAGGATCACCACCTTCTGGCGGCTGTGCTGCACCCAGTCCTGCAGCTTGACCAGCTCGCCCTGCAGGCGGAACAGCTCCTTGAAATACTGCTGGCGTGCATGCCTGTCGGTCGGGACGAGGTCGCCGGCATCGTCCACGTTGCGATCCTCGATCTCCAGCTCCAGCTCTTCGTCGTAGCTGTCGATCAGGTCGTTGGCGATGCGCTGCATCAGGTCCTGGGCATCGATGGGTGCGTTTTGGAACATGGCTTCGAAGGAGCAGATAGGGTTTCCCATGATGCGCCCTTCCGGTGACAAATGCATGACACCCACATGAAGTGTCACATCGCTGTCATGTCGTAACGGCAGCATTCCCGACCATGCCTTTGTTGTTGCGCCGCCCTTGCCCATGAACACACCTGCCGCCGGCACTGCCGGCCAGAACTACGGGGGAGATGCGGCAGGCCTGATCTGCGGCTACCGCATGGACGCCACCGGCGGCCCGGCACAGGCCATCGACTCGGTGGAGGCCGCGCAATGGCTGCAGTTGCTTGCCGATGCCCAGGCACTGGAAGGCCACACAACCGCCGATCCGGCCGAGGAGGCAGAGCCCCAGCCCTTCGTCTGGCTGCACTTCAACCTGAGCCACACCCAGGCGGTGCGCTGGATGGAGCGCCATGCCGGGCTGCCCGACGCTTTTTTCGAGGCGCTCAAGGACGGCTCGCACTCCACCCGCATCGAGCGCGACGACGACACGCTGATCGCGGTGCTCAACGACGCGCATTTCGACTTCGCCTTCGAGCCCTTCGACATCGCCACGCTGTGGATCAGCGTGGCGCCGCAGTTGGTGGTGACGGCCCGCGCCCACCCCCTGCGCTCGGTGGACGCGCTGCGCACAGCGGTGCGCGACGGGCAATCGCCGCGCTCCAGCGTGGCCCTGCTGGAGCAGCTCATGCGCACCCAGGCCGGGGGGCTGGTGGACATCGTGCGCGGGGTCACGCAGCGCATCGACCGCATCGAGGACGAGCTGCTCGCCGGCCGGCTGGACCACAAGCGCGCGCGCCTGGGTGTGCTGCGCCGGCTGCTGGTGCGGCTGCAGCGCCTGCTGGCGCCCGAGCCAGCGGCCCTGTTCCGCCTGCTGCAGAACCCACCGGCCTGGATGGGCGCCGAGGACGCGCAGGAGCTGCGCGACTCGACCGAAGAATTTTCGGTGGTGCTGCGCGACATGCAGGGCCTGCAGGAGCGCATCAAGCTGCTGCAGGAAGAGGTGGCGGCCAACGTGCAGGAGGCCAACAGCCGCAGCCTGTTCGTGCTGACCGTGGTGACGGTGCTGGCCCTGCCCATCAACATCATGACCGGCCTCTTGGGCATGAACGTGGGCGGCGTGCCGCTGGCGGACAGCCCGCACGGCTTCTGGATCATCGTGGGCATCCTCGTGGTATTCACCGCCGTGGCGGCCTGGATCGCCCTGCGGGGCACCCGGGACCGGTAGGAGGCACCACTGGGCGGGCCATTACAATCCCGCCCCTTGCCTCGCTCCCCGGATTCCGCGCCACCATGAACATCGTCGTCAACGAAGAACTCAAAGCCTACATCGATCCCCTGACCCGCGACGAACACGACGCCCTGGAACGCAGCCTGCTGGCCGAGGGCTGCCGCGATGCCCTGGTGCTGTGGGGCGACGTGCTGGTGGACGGCCACAACCGCTACGGCATCTGCCAGAAGCACGGCCTGCCCTTCCAGACGGTGCAGAACACGCACTTCCAGAGCATGGAAGACGTGCACCTGTGGATGATCGACCAGCACCTGGGCCGGCGCAGCGTCTCGGACTTCCAGCGCGGCGTGCTGGCCCTGCGCAAGCGCGAGATCGTGGCCGCACGCCGCAGCCGTGCGGCCGCCATCCCGCCCGAGCCGGTGGACGAGGCCGACCTGCCCTGGTCGTCCGACGGCCCGGTGGCCGCGCCACCGCCGCCGGCACCCGAACCGGACGTGCCTTCCGAAACCCTGAGCAGCCGCGAGGCCATTGCCAAGGCGGCCCGCCTGAGCAGCAGCCAGGTGGTGGCCATCGAAAAGATCCAGAAGCAGGCGGCGCCCGAGCTGGTGGCGGCTGTCAAGTCCGGCACCATCTCGCTGAACACCGCCGCCGCTGTGGCCACCCTGCCGGCCGAAGAGCAGGTGGCCGCCGCCAAAGGCGGCAAGGACGAGCTCAAGCAGGCCGCCAAGCGCGTGCGCGATGCCAAGCAGCGCAAGCCGCGCGAAGAGAAGGAAGAAGCGGCGCCCGAGAGCGAGGCATCCGATGCAGGCGGCGAACTGCAGGCGCTGCGCCTGCGCGTGGCCGAGCTGACCGCCGAGAACGAAGCACTGCGCGCAGAACTGGCCCGGCTGCAGGGCTGATTGGCGCCCAGGAAAGCGCGAATGCGCTTTCGCAGCCTACTCGTTGGCGCTGCGCAGGGCGCTCAGCCGGTCGGCCACATGGTCCAGGTCCAGGCCGTCGTCCGCATGGTGGAGGTAGGTCTCCAGGTCGGAAATGGCCTCGGTCAGGTTGCCCCGCTCGGCGTGCGCGAGCCCGCGATCGCGCCACTCGCCCCAGGCCTGGGGCTGCAGCACG
This sequence comes from Acidovorax sp. LjRoot66, assembly GCF_964253305.1. Taxonomy (NCBI): domain Bacteria; kingdom Pseudomonadati; phylum Pseudomonadota; class Betaproteobacteria; order Burkholderiales; family Comamonadaceae; genus Acidovorax; species Acidovorax sp. LjRoot66. The sequence continues at coordinate 1,870,956 of NZ_CAXUQU020000001.1, read as the reverse complement.
ATCAGGCGGTCCTGCACCGCGATCAGCCGCTGCCAGTCCTGCTGGGTGCGGTGCACCTCCTTGAGGTTGCGCAGCATGCGCGCGATGATGTCGCGCGGCGTGGCCGCCTGCAGGTACAGGCCCAGGGGCACGTCGTAGTCGTCCACCAGGCCGTTGCGGCGCTTGTAGGGCTCCAGCCGCTCACCCAGCTCTTCGCGGCTCAGAGACTGGCCGGAGATCGGGTCCAGCACCACCTGCCCCTTGGGCAGCAGCACCTTGACCATGAAATGCCCCGGGAAGGCGATGCCGCGCGCATGCAGGCCCAGGCCCTGGGCCAGCTCCATCCACAGCACGGCCAGGCTGATGGGAATGCCCCGGCGCGTGCGCAGCACGGCATTGAGGTAGCTGTTCTCGGGGTCGTAGTAGTTGTTGATGTTGCCGGCAAACCCCATGTCGGCAAAGAAGAACTGGTTGAGCGTGCGCAGGCGCTGCAGCGCGGGCGCATCGGCCGGCAGGCGGCGCTTGATGCGCGCCAGCAGCTGGTCCACGTCGCCCAGCAACAATTGGACGTCGAATTCGGGGTACTCGTCCTGCGCCAGGCTGGCGGCGGCCTCCAGCAAGGGGAAGTGGTCGTCGCTTTGCACCAGCGACGCAAAGTATTCCAGCGAGGTGGGAATGGTCAGGCTCAGTGGCATGGCAAGGTTGTACGGTTCTGCCCCCGCCGCGTCAAGCGGCAAAAGTCACGCGGTACAGGGTTATTTCGCGGGGCCACAGGTCTGCCGGTTCAGCGGCGCAGCATCTTGCGCAGCTTGAGGCCCGCCGCCCACAGCGCGCCGAAATACAGCGCGGCCGATGCCGCCATCAGCGCCGCCAGCAGGCCGATGCGCTGCCATTTGGCGGCGCGCAGGCCCAGCCAGTCGAAATGGTACGACGACCACACCAGCAGGGTGGCCAGCAAGGCACTTGCAGCCACCACCTGCAGGATGAAACGGCCCCAGCCCGGCAGCGGCTGGTAGCTGCCGCGCCGCAGCAAACCGATGAGCAGCCACAGCGCATTGATGAGGGCCCCCAGGCCGATGGACAGGGCCAGGCCCGCATGGGCGATCCAAGGCACCAGCGCCACATTGAGCAACTGCGTGATGACCAGCACCGAGATGGCGATCTTCACGGGCGTGCGCACGTCCTGGCTGGCGTAGTAGCCCGGCGCCAGCACTTTGATGGCCACCAAGCCCAAGAGGCCCGCGCCGTAGCCCGACAGGGCCATGGCGATCTGGCCCACATCGCTGTCGGCCAGCTTGCCGTAGTGGAACAGCGTGGCCACCAGCGGCTTGGAAAAGGTGAGCAGGGCCACAGCGCAGGGCACGGCCAGCAGCACCACGATGCGCAGGCCCCAGTCGAGCATGGCGGAATACTTGTCCGAATCGCCCGCAGCCTTGGCCGCCGTGAGCTGCGGGGTGAGCACCACGCCCAGGGCCACGCCCAGCAGCGCTGTGGGGAACTCCATCAACCGGTCGGCATAGAACAGCCAGGTGACGCTGCCCGGCTTCAGGTAGGACGCTATCTGGGTGTTGATCATCAGCGAGATCTGCGCCACGCCCACGCCCAGCAGGATGGGCCCCATGAGCGACAGCACCTTGCGCACGCCCGGGTCGGCCCATGCCATGCGGATGGCGCGCCAGGTCACGCCGATGCGCGGCAACAGGCCCATGCGTGCCAGCACCGGGATCTGCACCGCCAACTGCAGCACGCCGCCCAGCAGCACCCCGCCGGCCATGGAGTAGATGGGCTCGATGCCGCGCGCCTCCAGCTGGGGCGCGCCAAGCAGGGCCGCGCCGATCATGGACAGGTTGAGCAGCACCGGCGACGCTGCGGGCACGGTGAAGTGCTTCCAGGTATTCAGAACGCCGGCCGACAGCGCGACCAGGGACATGAAGCCGATGTAGGGGAACATCCAGCGCGTCATGAGCACTGCGGCGTCGTAGGCCTCGGGGCTCTGGCGCATGCCGCTGGCCAGGGCCCAGACCAGCACCGGCGCCCCCGCCACGCCAAGCAAGCAGGTCAGCAGCAGCACCCAAGTGAGGGCCGTGGCCACGTTGGCGATGAGCACGCGCGTGGCGTCTTCCCCCTGCTGCGCCTTGCTGGTGGCCAGCACCGGGATGAAGGCCTGGCTGAACGCCCCCTCGGCAAAGAAGCGGCGAAACAGGTTGGGGATGCGGAAGGCGACGTTGAAGGCGTCCGTCAGGGCATTGGCCCCGAAGAAGGAGGCCATCAGAAGATCGCGCGCCAGGCCCGTCACGCGGGAGGCCAGGGTCAGCAGGGAGACAGTGGAAGCAGCTTTGAGCAATGACACCGCCGGGAGTGTATGCGTTGGCGGGTGGAGGGCGGCGGCGGCCACCGCCGGAGGGTTGGGCAAAAGGGGGGCCAAGAGAGTCTCCGCGTGGAATGGACGAGGCAGTCTTGGCGGCGACCGTGAAGTGAAGATGAAGTCTGCGAGGCGGGTGTGAAGTGGCGCCCAGTGTTTCACCCGCTTACCAAAAGCCCTGTTTCGGGCGTTCATATGCCGCCCTCTGGGCCCGGTTGGCCGACTGGGCTATAATCGCGGGCTTTGCTGGCATCATCCTCAGACCTTAAGGAAACACATCAATGGCATCCGCTAAACCCAAGAAGAAGAACCCGCGCCTGGCGTCGGGCCGCAAGCGCGTCCGTCAGGACACGAAACTCAACGCCGCGAACACCTCGCTGCGCTCCAAATACCGTACCGCTGTGAAGAACGTCGAAAAGGCTGTTCTGACCGGTGACAAGACCAAGGCGTCCGAACTGTTCGCCAAGATGCAAGCCGTGGTGGACTCCGTGGCCGACAAGGGCATCTTCCACAAGAACAAGGCCGCTCGCGACAAGAGCCGTCTGTCTGCCAAGGTGAAAGCCTTGGCCCTGGCCGCCTGACCCTCTTCAGGCAAACAGCCCGAACGGCCCGCGCCGTTCGCCGTTTGTAACGGGTGCGCTGCCAGCAAAAAAACGAACGAACCGCCCTCTGGGCGGTTTTTTCGTTTCCGGGGCGCGAATGCGGCAGATGCCATGCCCCGTCCAGGCACAAAAAAAGCCCCGAGGGGCCTTCATGCTTGCAATGCGGGCGCCCTTTCAGGGCTTGACGGGAGGCGGCAGCACCGGAGCATCCGGCACCAGGCAGGCTTCGGCCACCTGCAGGTTGTTGTCGCGCGCGAAGTTGACGACGAAATCCCAGGCCATGGGCTCGTGGTCGCGCAGGTCGCGGTGCACCACCACGCACTTGATGCCATTGAGGGTGGTGGGAATGCACCAGGGCGAATAGCTCAGGTGGCTACCCGGCCGCGCGCCCCCGGGGCGAAAACTGCTCATCACCCCCGCCAGACGCTCAGCCCAGTCGCTGGGACGGAAGGTTTTCCCGTCGTGGGTGACGCCTTGGATGAAGATCTCTTTGGAGGTGGGGGAAACCATCGGGTCGAAGTGTAATGGACAGCCGGTAGCCACAGGATCACTGCATGCTGCACTGCAGCGTAGCATTCTAACTCTTATATAAGAGCTACCTCCCTATTTCCTACCAGCGCACAAGGCATCGCCGGCCACGCGCATTGCAGTGATGCGCAATCGTCAACAGCGGGTCATCGCATGGCCCCTAGAATCGTGCTTCGTTTTCGGGGTGGACAAGCCCACCCTCTCACCGCACCGCCAGGAGATTTCTGCATGACCGCTTTCATTGAGGCCGCCTCGCCCCACGTGATGAACACCTATGGCCGCGTGCCGATTGCGCTGGCCCGCGGTCAAGGCTGCCGCGTGTGGGACGTGAACGGCAAGGAATACCTCGATGGCCTGGGCGGCATCGCCGTGAACACGCTGGGCCACAACCACCCCCAGCTGGTGCCCGCGCTGCAGCACCAGATCGGCCAGATCATGCATTCCTCCAACTACTACCACGTCCCCCTGCAGGAGACCCTGGCGGCCAAGCTGGTGGAGCTGTCGGGCATGACCAACGTGTTCTTCTGCAACTCGGGCCTGGAAGCCAACGAGGCAGCGCTGAAGATCGCGCGCAAGTACGGCGTGGACAAGGGCATCGCCAAGCCCGAGATCGTGGTCTATGAGAAGGCCTTCCATGGCCGCTCCATCGCCACCATGTCGGCCACCGGCAACCCCAAGATCCACAACGGCTTCGGCCCGCTGGTGGAAGGCTTCGTGCGCGTGCCGCTGAACGACATCGAGGCCATCAAGCAGGCCACCGAGGGCAACCCCAACGTGGTGGCCGTGTTCTTCGAGACCATCCAGGGCGAAGGCGGCATCAACCCGATGCGCGTCGAGTACCTGCAGCAGCTGCGCACGCTGTGCGACGAGCGCGGCTGGCTGATGATGATCGACGAGGTGCAGTGCGGCATGGGCCGCACCGGCAAGTGGTTCGCGCACCAGTGGGCCGCCATTGTGCCGGACGTGATGCCCCTGGCCAAGGGCCTGGGCTCGGGCGTGCCCATCGGCGCCGTAGTGGCCGGCCCCAAGGCCGCCAACGTGCTGCAGCCGGGCAACCATGGCACCACCTTCGGTGGCAACCCGCTGGCCATGCGCGCCGGTGTGGAAACCATTCGCATCATGGAAGAAGACGGTCTGCTGCACAATGCAGCCACCGTGGGTGAGCACCTGAAGGCCGCGCTCGTGCGCGAACTGGGCAGCCTGCCCGGGGTCAAGGAAGTGCGCGGCCAGGGCCTGATGCTCGGCGTGGAACTGGACAAGCCCTGCGGCGTGCTGGTGGCCCAGGCGGCCGAAGCCGGCCTGCTGCTGAGCGTGACGGCCGACAAGGTGATCCGCCTCGTGCCCGCACTGATCCTGTCCACCGCCGAGGCCGACGAGATCGTCGCCAAGCTGGTCCCGCTGGTCAAAGCCCTGCTGGCCGAATAAACCCTGGGCGCGCATGCAGCGCGCCGCAATGCCATGAAACATTACCTGCAGTTCAACGATCTCAGCGCCGACGAGTACACCTACCTGTTCGAGCGTGCCGCGCTCATCAAGAAGAAGTTCAAGGCCTACGAAAAGCACCACCCCCTGGTGGACCGCACGCTGGCCATGATCTTCGAGAAGGCCAGCACCCGAACGCGCGTGAGTTTCGAGGCCGGCATGTACCAGTTGGGCGGCAGCGTGGTGCACCTGACCACGGGCGACAGCCAGCTCGGCCGCGCCGAGCCCATCGAGGACAGCGCCAAGGTCATCAGCCGCATGGTGGACCTGGTGATGATCCGCACCTACGAGCAGACCAAGATAGAAAGCTTCGCGGCGCACTCGCGCGTCCCCGTGATCAACGGCCTGACCAACGAGTTCCACCCCTGCCAGATCCTGGCCGACATCTTCACCTTCATCGAGCACCGCGGCTCGATACAGGGCAAGACGGTGGCCTGGGTGGGTGACGGCAACAACATGGCCAACACCTGGCTGCAGGCGGCGGCGCTGCTGGGCTTCAAGGTGCATGTGAGCACGCCGCGCGGCTACGAGGTGGACGAGAAGCTGGCCGGTGCCACCGCCGGCAGCTACCAATTCTTCAGCGACCCGCTCGAAGCCTGCAAGGGCGCCGACCTGGTGACCACCGACGTGTGGACCAGCATGGGCTACGAGGCCGAGAACGAAGAGCGCAAGAAGGCCTTCGCCGACTGGTGCGTGGACGCCGAGATGATGGCCGCCGCCAAACCCGATGCGCTGTTCATGCACTGCCTGCCGGCGCACCGGGGGGAAGAGGTGGAAGCCGATGTGATCGACGGGCCGCAATCGGTTGTCTGGGATGAAGCCGAGAACCGGATGCATGCGCAGAAGGCGTTGATGGAGTACCTGCTTTTGGGCAAAGTGGCCTGAGTCTCTTCACCATGCCCTGGCGCCGCCAGCCCGCCCATTGCGCCGAACTGCTGGCGCACTGGCAATCGATGGGCCAGGCCCTGGGCCGGGATACGCCCGCCTGGCGCAGCGAAGGCCGGCGCCTGGTACTGGCCTGGGCGCGCTGGCCACGCGCCTACCATGACACCACGCACCTGTGGGCCTGCCTGCGCCAACTGCAGGCGGTGCAGACCACCCTGCCCGACGCGCTGCAGCAGCCCCATGCCGTGGCGCTGGCGCTGTGGTTCCACGATGCCGTCTACCGGCCCTGGGGCCGTCTGAATGAAGAGAAGAGCGCCGACTGGGCCAGCCGCTTCCTGGCCGCGCAGGGCCTGCCGCCCCCACGGGTGCAGGCCGTGCACCAGTTCATCCTCGACACGCGCCACAACCCCGGCCCGCTCACGGGCGATGCGCAGTGGGTCGTCGATATCGACCTGGCCGTGCTCGGCCAGAGCGATACGGTGTACCGGCAGTTCGAGCGCAATGTGCGGCGCGAGTATTTCTTCGTGCGCTGGCCACGCTATGTGGCGGGCCGCAGCGCGGTGCTGCGGGGCTTTCTGGAGCGGCCGCGCATCTATGGCACCGACTGGTTCCATGGGCGGTATGAAGCCCAGGCCCGCACCAACCTCGCCAACGCCCTGACCGCCCTGAAAAACGGCACGCTCTACGCGTGAGGAGCGCCGACGCTGGCGCTTCAATCACAGGGCTGAAAGCGCTTGCACTCCTCGGCGATTTGGATGGACGTCAGCGTGTTCTCGCCCTCCACGCTCTTGGCGGTGAACTTGACCCAGGCCCCTTCGGCAATACCGACCAGCAGCGTGCGGTCGACCACTGTGAAGCGCTGCGTCGTGAAGGGCAGCTTGGAGCGGGGCAGCAGCTTCAGACGCACATACAGAGGCCCTCCCGGATCCTGCTGGACAGAGACGACCCGCGCCCGCGTGAGCACCGGCCCAGCCTGACCATCCGCCTGCGCCGGCACTGCGGGCTGGGCCAGCGCACTGCCGACCACCAGGGCGGCGGCAGCCACGCCGGCCAGGGCCAGGCACCGGGCCCGCTGAACCATGGCCATTCTCCGTCGATCCATACATCCTCCTTCAGAAAGCCCAGGAAGCCAGCTGGTAGTAATCGAACCCGCCCGTGCGCCCGCCCAGGCAACTGGCCAGGAAGTCCTCGGTCTTGCGGTACATGGTGAGGTTGTTGCTCCACTTCTGGTTGCCGTGGCCGTCGCCCTGGAAGGTGACGTAGTCCACCGGCCGCCCGGCGCGGCGCAGGGCGGCCACCATCAACTCCGACTGCTCCAGCTTCACACGCGGATCGTTCACGCCGTGCATGATGAGCAAGGGGCTGGTGGCGGGACCGACCTTGAACAGGGGCGACTTGGCATCCATCAAGCGCCGGTCTTCGGGCTTGGCGGGGTCGCCGATGTAGCGCCGCCAGCCGACCATGCCCATCTCCCAATAAGGCGGCACGGTTTCCATGAAGCGTGCCAGGTGCGACAGGCCCACCACGTCCACCGCGCAGGCGAACACCTCGGGCGTGAAGGTCGCACCCACCAGGGCGGCATAGCCGCCGTAGCTCGCACCGTAGATGGCCACGCGCCGCGGGTCGGCTACGCCGGTCTGCACGGCCCACTGCACGCCGTCGACCAGGTCATCGTGCATCTTGCCGGCAAACTCGCCGATGGCCTTTTCCATGAAGGTGCGGCCATAGCCCGACGAGCCCCGGTAGTTGACCTGCAGCACGGCATACCCCCGGTTGGCCAGAAAGTGCTGCAGGCTGCGGCTGGTGGCGCTGTCGCCCCAGCGGTCGCGCGCCCAGGGGCCGCCGTGCACCAGCAGCACCATGGGCAGATTCTTCGCGGCCACGCCGGCGGGCAGGGTCAGGTAGCCGTGCAGGGTGAGCCCGTCGCGGCTGGCAAAAGAGACGGGCTCCGTGGCGGTCAGCGCCGAGGCCAGTTGGGCCATGCGGCTTTCGCCCAGGAACACAGGCTTTCCCCCTTCGCCGGGCAGCAGGTAGCTCCTGGTGCTGCGCTCCGTGGTGACGGCCACCGTCAGCGTGCGCTCCTGGTCGTCGCTGCTGGTCACGGCGATCTCGGCGTTCTGGCCCTTGTCCAGCACGGCCAGGCGCTGGCGCAGCGCGGCGTCGAACACCTCGCGCCGGGGGTAGCCGGGCATGGAATAGGCAATCAGCGGCTGCTGTGTAGTGCGGCTGATGAGCACGTAGTCCAGGTCCACCTCGGGCGTGGCATGGACCAGCGTCTCGGCGCCGGTGGCCAGGTCCATGCGCACCAGCGCCACCTTGTCGCGCCCGCGGTTGGACAGTGCCCACATGGCTTGGCCGCTGGCATCGGGCTCCAGCAGGCGCAGGCCCTCGAAGCGGCCCCATTCGGCGATGGAGGTCCAGGCACTGTCTGGCGCCGCGCCGGGGCGCTGCAGCTGGCTGGCCGTGTCCGACACGATGAGCCGTGTGCGCAGGCGCCCCTGCCGGTCCACGCCCCAGGAGGCCACGTTGCCCGGGTTGGTTGCCACCACGGTGTGGGCACCGGTGCGCGGGTCCACGCGGTGCAGGTCGAACACCTTCTTGTCGCGGCGGTTGGTCGTGACCATCAGGTCGGGCCCGCCCTCCACCGTCTGCAGCAGGTGGGACGCGGTCTTGTCGAACGGCGTGAGGTCCACCCAGGCGGCGCCCTGGCGGTGCACGGCAACCGCATGCACATGCGTGTTCTCGTCGCCCGAGCCATCGACCACGGCCGCCAGGTACTGGCTGTCCGCAGTCCAGCGGAAGAAGCGCGCGCGGATCGGGAACGCACGGGCATCGTCCGTGCCGAGCGTGCGCACCCAGATGGCGGGGCTCACGCCCTCGGTCCCCGTCCAGGCCAGGTGTTTGCCATCGGGCGAGACGCGGTAGCTGCCCGTGGCCTGGCGGTTGGCAACGAAGTCATGCACGGGAATCAGCTCGGGCAGGGGCGCACCGGCCAGTGACGGGTGCGTGGGCCCCGTGGCACAGCCCGCCAGGGACGCCAGCAGGGCCAGACAACTCAGCGATCGAATCAGCAGCATGCGGGACTCCTCAGGATGCCACCGATTGTGCGGGGCCTTTGCTTAAGCCCAGCCAAAGGCGCGGCTCGGCGGCACCGCACCAGCGCCTGGGCCATGCTCGCGGACCGGCGGCGGCAGCCAGGGGGCGGCGCGGCCCTGCCGGGTCCAGTGGTCGGTGGACGAGAAGGCCAGCGGGGCAAGGGCCGGCCCTGCAGGGGCGCCGCCCAGAGGGGCGCACGCCAGCCAGGGCAGTGCCAGCAGCGCATGGAAGTGGGTACGTGCCAGGCGGTGGATTCTGTCCAGCCCATGCTGTGGCAATGCCAAAGCCCACTGCCCTCGCCTTTGGCCGGCCTTAAGCCCGCAGGCGCCACAATCGCGCGATGCACATCCTGCTGATCGAGGACGATTTGGACCTGGGCCGAGCCCTGCAGTCTGCCCTGAAGGTGGAGGGGCTGAGCAGCGAGTGGCTGCGCCGTGCGGTGGACGCCCCCACCACGGTGAACGCCACCGCCATCGACTGCGTGCTGCTGGACCTGACCCTGCCCGACGGCAGCGGCTTCGATCTGCTGGCGCGCTGGCGCGGCCAGGGCGAGCAGGTGCCCATCATCGTCATCACCGCGCGCTCGGCGGTGGAGGACAGGCTGGCCGGGCTTGATGGCGGGGCCGACGACTTCGTGGTCAAGCCCTTCGCCACGGCCGAGCTGATGTCGCGCATCCGCGCCGTGCTGCGGCGCAGCGCGCGCCAGGCCAGCGACTGCTGGATGCTCGGTGACCTGGTGATCGAACCCCGGCGCCACACCGCGCAGCGCGGTGGCGTGCCGCTGGACCTGTCACCGCGCGAGTTCCAGTTGCTGCTGGAGCTGGCGCGCGAGCCCGGCGCCGTGGTGCCCAAGGGCGTGCTCGCGCAGCGCCTGGACCCGCTGGGCGAGCCGATGGACTTTGGCGCCATCGAGGTGCATGTGTCCAACCTGCGCCGCAAGATCGGGGCAGAGCTGATACGCACCGTGCGCGGCGTGGGCTACCTGCTGCAGCCATGAGCAGCGCAGGGCAACACCCCCCCCACCGGCTGCGCGCGCTGTGGCAGCGGCTGGCAGAGCCCACGCTGGTGCGCCGCAGCGTGGCCTCCGTCATGGTGGCCTTCGTGCTGGTGTGGGCCGTGCTGCTGGGCTACAACTACTTGAAGTACAAGCAGGCCATCACCTACGACCCGGGCATGCTCAAGTACGGCGACGCCGTGCTGGAGTCGCTGGCCGACCTGCCGGATGCGTCGCACGCGGCCGCCGCCCTGGCCTCGACCGACCACTGGACCAATGTGCGCCGCCGCCAGAACGGCCTGCTGCCCGGGGCCTTGATGCACGAGCTGCGCGACGGCGCCTCGGGCCGGCTGGTCTATGCCGCCAGCGGGCTGCAGGGCATGGACCTGCCACCACTGCGCGACCGCGCAGGCTCGTCCCTCACGGAGACCACCATGCAGGGCCAGCCCTACCGCATCTACGCTGGCCGCAATGCACGCTGGACCTTGCGCATCCTGGAACCCAAGCGCCCCGACGCGGACTACCTGCACTACAACGGCCGCTACCTCGTGCCCTACCTGCTGCTGGCGGCCCCCTTTGTGCTGCTGCCCGTATGGCTGTCCGTGCGCAACGGCCTGCGCCCCCTGCAGCAACTGGCCCGGCGCATTGCCCAGCGCAGCAGCGACGAGCTGCAGCCCGTGGGCTTTCATGCCCGGCACCGCGAGCTCAAGCCGCTGGAGCAGTCGCTCGACGCCCTGCTCGCCCGCCTGCGCCAGAAGGTGGAGCGCGAGCGCGCCTTCGTGCAGGACGCCGCCCATGAGATACGCACCCCGCTGGCGGTGATCACCGCACAGGCCCATGTGATGGCGCGATCAGAGAGCGCAGCCGAGCGCACCGAAGCCCAGGCGCACCTGGAGCAGGCTATCGCCCGCACCTCGCACCTGGCGCAGCAGCTGCTGGACCTGGCCGCGCTCGACGACGCCCAGCGCCCGGCCCTGCGCGATATGGACGTGGCGCAGTGGCTGCGCGCCGCACTGGCGCTGGCGGCACCTGCCGCCATGGCGCAGCGCATCGAGCTGTCGCTGGACGCACCCGACAGCCTGCCGGCGCGGCTCGATGCCACGGCCCTGGAGTCGGTGGCGCACAACCTCATCGACAACGCCGTGCGCTACGCCCAGGCCGGTGGCTCGGTGGCCGTGGGCCTGCGCAGCGACGCCGGCACGCTGCACCTGTCGGTGCAGGACGATGGCCCCGGCATTGCGCTGGCCGAGCGCGGCAAGGTGTTCGAGCGCTTCTACCGTGGCACGGGGCATGCCGCCAATGGCTCGGGCCTGGGGTTGGCCATCGTGCGGCAGGCGGCGCGGCGCATGGGTGGGCAGGTGCAGATCGGCGACGGGCTGAATGGCCAGGGCGTGGGATTTTTCGTTAGCATTCCCCTCCCGAGCCCTGCCTGAGTGCCCTTTTTATGCCCGACTCCCTCCACCCCTGCCTGACCTGCGGCGCCTGCTGCGCCAGCTTTCGCGTGGACTTTGCGGTGGAGGAGACGCAGGCCATGGGCGGCACGGTGCCCAACGGGCTGGCGGTCGAGGTCACCAGCAGCACCTGCCGCATGCGCGGCACCGACCATGTGCCCGCGCGCTGTGCCGCCCTGACCGGCAAGGTGGGCGACAAGGCGGCCTGCGGCATCTACGAATGGCGGCCCTCGCCCTGCCGCGAGTTCGAGGCCGGCGACCATGCGTGCAACCGCGCACGCATGCGCCACGGCATGCAGCCGCTGCAGGATGGCATCATTTTCTGAAGGCCGCACCCGGGCGGCACAGGCCAGGTAGTTGAGGCTTCAACAAAAATCCCCCTGCTGTTGGAATTAACCGACACCACGGGTTTTGCGGGACATGCAAACTTTGTCCCATGCAAGCCAGCCACACCCCCACCGCCCGCCAGCTCTGGGACATCTCGCCACCCGTGCATGCGGGCAGCCCGGTGTTTCCCGGCGACACGGCCTATTCGCAGCAGTGGTGCGCCACCATCGGGCCGGGCTGCCCGGTGAATGTGAGCGCCATCACCCTGTCGCCCCACGTGGGCGCGCACGCCGATGCGCCGCTGCACTACGACGCCGATGGCGCCACCATCGGCGATGTTTCGCTGGAGCCCTTTCTCGGCCCCTGCCGCGTGATCCACGCCATCGCGCGCGGCCCGCTGATCGAGTGGGAGCACATCGCCCACGCGGTCGATGGCACCCTGCCCCAGCGCGTGCTGGTGCGCACCTATGAACACATGCCGGTGGACCGCTGGGACGGCGCCCTGGCCGCCTATGCCCCCGCCACCATCGCACGCCTGGCCGACCTCGGGGTGCTGCTGGTGGGCATCGACACCGCCAGCATCGACCCGGCCGACAGCAAGACGCTGGACAGCCACCAGGTCATCCGCCAGCGCGGCCTGCGCGTGCTCGAAAACCTGGTGCTCGACGAGGTGCCCGAGGGCGATTACGAGCTGATCGCCCTGCCGCTCAAGCTCACCACGGCCGATGCCTCCCCGGTACGCGCCGTCCTTCGCGCACTGACCTGATTCCGAGAACCACACTGCAACTGCCATGACCACCTTGCAAGACTGCCGCGCGCTCGACGCGCAAGACCCCCTGGCCCCGCTGCGCGGGCACTTCAGCCTGCCCGAGGGCGTGATCTACCTGGACGGCAACTCGCTGGGCGTGCTGCCCAAGGCCGCTGCGGCCCGGGTGGCCGACGTGGTCACGCGCGAATGGGGCACCGACCTCATCCGCTCGTGGAACACCGCCAGCTGGTTCGACCTGCCCCAGCGCCTGGGCAACCAGCTCGCACCCTTCATCGGTGCGGGCAAGGACGAGGTGGTGTGCACCGACAGCACCTCCATCAACCTGTACAAGGTGCTGAGCGCCGCACTCAACATCGCCCGCGAGGACAGCCCCGCGCGCAGGCGCGTGGTCAGCGAGCGCAGCAACTTCCCGACCGACCTGTACATCGCCGAAGGCCTGTGCAGGGAGCGCGGGCTGGAACTGGTGCTGGTGGAGCCCGAGGACATCGCCGCCGCGCTGACGGCCGACGTGGCGGTGCTGATGCTCACCCATGTGAACTACCGCACCGGCGCCATGCACAACATGGCGGCCACCACGGCCGCCGCGCATGCGGCCGGCATCCTCACCGTGTGGGACCTGGCGCACAGCGCGGGTGCCGTGCCGGTGGACCTGAATGGTGCGGGCGCCGATTTCTCCATCGGCTGCGGCTACAAGTACCTGAACGGCGGCCCCGGCGCGCCGGCCTTCGCGTGGGTGCACCCGCGCCATGCCAACCGCTTCTGGCAGCCGCTGTCGGGCTGGTGGGGCCATGCCGCGCCGTTCCAGTTCACCCCCGACTACCAGCCGGCTCCCGGCATCACGCGCTACCTGTGCGGCACGCAGCCCATCATCAGCCTGTCGGCCCTGCAGTGCGGGCTGGATGTGTTCGACGCGGCCCAGCCCCTGGGCGGCATGGCCGCGCTGCGCGCCAAGTCGCTGGCGCTCACCGACCTGTTCATCGCTCTGGTGCAAGAGCGCTGCGCCGGCCACGGCCTGGGCCTGGCGACCCCGCGCGAGCACGAGCAGCGCGGCTCGCAGGTGTGCCTGACGCGCGACGAGGGCCAGGGCCTCAATGGGCAGGGCAGCGGCGCCTACGCCATCGTGCAGGCGCTGATCGCGCGCGGTGTGATTGGCGACTTCCGCAAGGGCGACGGCGGGCAGGGCCCGCACAAGGACATCCTGCGCTTTGGCTTCACGCCGCTGTACATCGGCTACGAGGATGTGTGGAACGCCGTGGAGCACCTGCGCCAGGTGCTCGACGCGGCCGAATGGCAGCGCCCCGAGTTCAACCAGATCCACGCGGTGACCTGAGCCATGTGCCCCTTCTCCAACACCCCTGCAGAGCCTGGTGCCGCAGCCCCCGCCAGCGGCGTGCCCGAATCCATCGTGCACGAAGAGCGCGCCCAGCTCGACTTCAGCCAATCCATGAGCTATGGCGACTACCTGCAGCTCGATGCCATCCTGACGGCGCAAAAGCCCTTGTCGCCCGCGCACGACGAGATGCTGTTCATCGTGCAGCACCAGACCAGCGAGCTGTGGATGAAGCTCATGCTGCACGAACTGCGCGCCGCCATCGGCCACATTGCCCGGGATGAACTGCAGATGGCCTTCAAGATGCTGGCCCGCGTCTCCAAGATCATGGAGCAGCTGGTGCACGCCTGGGACGTGCTGGCCACCATGACGCCGCCCGAGTACAGCGCCATGCGACCCTACCTGGGCCAGTCCAGCGGCTTCCAGAGCTACCAGTACCGCAGCATCGAGTTCTCGCTGGGCAACAAGAACCGCGCCATGCTGAAACCGCACGAGCACCGCGCCGACCTGCTGGCCCAGGTGCAGGCCGCCTACGAGGCGCCGTCGCTGTACGACGAAGCCCTGCGCCTGCTGGCGCGCCGCGGCATCGCCGTGCCCGCCAGCCACACCGAGCGCGACTGGACCTTGCCCTACGCCGAGAGCGATGGCGTGGAGCAGGCCTGGCTCACCGTGTACCGCGCGCCCGAGAAGCACTGGGACCTGTACCAGCTGGGCGAGGAACTCACCGACCTGGAAGACGCCTTCCGCCTGTGGCGCTTTCGCCATGTGACCACGGTGGAGCGCGTGATCGGCTTCAAGCGCGGCACCGGCGGCACGGGCGGCGTGAGCTACCTGCGCAAGATGCTGGACGTGGTGCTCTTCCCCGAGATCTGGAAGCTGCGCACCGATCTGTGAGTGCCCGCGGCCTGCGCAGCAGCGACAGCAGCCTGTCGCCACAGCGTGTAACCTCGGCAAGGGCGGCGCAACCGTGCACGCCCTCCCGGAGACACCGCCTTGCCGCCCCAGCCACCCGAGTCCGCCCCCTCCTCTTCGCCACACTCCCCTCTCGCACCCCGTGTCGCCTGGGTCATGCTCCTGGCCCTGATTTCGGGCTTCGCGCTGAGCCAGGCATTTCGCACCATCACGGCCATCATCGCCACCGGGCTGCGCGCGGAGTTCGGGCTGTCGGCCCAGGCGCTGGGCGCGTTCGCCGGTGCCTTTGCGTTTGCCTTTGGCGGCATGCAGCTTTTCATGGGCGTGGGCATCGACCTGTATGGCCTGCGTCGCACGCTGCTGGTGGCCTTCCCGCTCACGATTGCCGGTTCGCTGCTGTCGGCGCTGGCGCCGGGCTACGGCATGGTGCTGCTGGGGCAGGTGTTGATCGGCGTGGGCTGCGCGCCGGCCTTCCTGGTGTGCACGGTGTTCATCGCACGCTACTTTCCCCCGGGGCGCTTTGCCATGGTCTCGGGCGTGGCCATGGGGGTCGGTGGCCTGGGCATGCTGTTCACAGGCACGCCGCTGGCCTGGCTGGTGCAGCACGCCTCCTGGCGCGCGGGCTTCGGTGTGCTGGCCGGCCTGGCGGCACTGGCCTGGCTGCTGATCTGGTGGCAGGTGCACGAGCCCGCGCAGCCGCAGCACGCCGCCGGTGCGCCGCGCGAATCGATAGGGTCTGCCGTGCGCGGTTTCGGCGCGCTGTTCCTGCTGCCCCACACCGCCGGCATCATGCTGCTGGCGCTGACCACCTATGCCTCCTTCCTCACGCTGCGCGGGCTGTGGCTGGGGCCGCTGCTGATCGAGCGGCACGGCTATTCGCTGGTGGCCAGCGGCAACGTGGCCATGCTGTCCTCGCTGGTGTCGCTGTTCACCCCGGCCTGGTTCGGGCGGCTGGACCCTGGGCCTGCGCACCGCCGGCGCTGGATCATGGGTTTCACCGCCATCCTGTGCGGCCTGTTCCTGGCCATCGGCCTGCTGCACCGGGAGTGGCTGGACGTAGGCGGCGCCATCGCGGTGGGTTTGCTCTCAGGCTACATGGTGCTGCAGTATGCGGACGTGCGCTCGGCCTACCCGGCGGCCATGACCGGGCGCGCCATGGCAGTGTTCACCATGGCGCTGTTCCTCGGCGTGGCGCTGATGCAGTGGCTCACGGGGCTGGCCGCCTCGCTGGCCTCTGCGCACGGCATTGATCCGTATGTGGCCGTGATGCTGACCATCTCGGCGCTGCTGGCTGCCGGGGTGCTGTCGTTCAGGCTGCTGCCGGCGCCCGCGCATTGATCTGCGGCGGGCATGTGGCACCTTGCCCGCTCACGCGCCACCACTGCAGCACGCCGAACAGCAGCTCGAATGCGGTAAATCCGAGAACGATGGCGCTGGCGCCATGGGCTACCGCATGGATTTGCCAGGCGGCAAACAGCAAGCGCGCCAGCCCATCGAGCCGGCCCAGCAGCATGCCGGGTGCCGCAATGCGGGCGATGGACCAGACCACCACCACCGAGCCGAGCAGATTGGCCAGCAGCATGTGCGTGCCATCGAGCGGGTGCAGGGTACCGGGCAGGCCGAGTGTGGTGGACACCGAGGTCAGCAAGCCATAGAGCCAGGCAAAGGCCCACGGCAGCGCAAAGGGCCAGGTGACGAACAGGTCGTACCAGCCGCCAGCGCGCACGATGGTCAGGTAACGGGGCGAGGAAAAGGCGGGGATGCGCATGGTGCAAAAAGATCGGAGTGAAGAAGGCTCCGAGCTTCCACCTTGAAGTACGCTTCAGGGTCAAGCACTTTTTTTGAAAAGACGCGTCCCATGCTGATCGGAGAACTCGCCACCGCCGCCGGCCTGAGCCGCGAGGCCTTGCGCTTTTATGAGCAGCAGGGGCTGATCCGCGCACGCCGCCTGCCCAATGGCTACCGCGACTACCCCGAGGAGGTGCTGATGCTGGTGCAGTACATCCGCACCGCGCAGCAACTGGGCTTCACGCTCGCGGAGATCGGCGACCGCCTGCCCGCGATCTGGGATGCGCCCGACCCGGCGCCCGCCGTTACGCAGGTGCTGTCGGCCAAGCTGCTCGAAATCGACGCACGCATCGCCGCGCTGCAGGCCTTGCGCCAGACGCTGGCGGAGCGGGTGCTGGCGGACTGCCCGCTGGCTGCGTCCTAGAGCGAGCTGGCAACCGACCCATCCCCTCGGTACAGCCAGGGCAGGTCCAGCACGCGCGCGCCCAGCAGGCGCAGCGAGGCATCGCGCCCCCAGCGCACGGGCCCCATGGCGTGGAAGATGCGGCCATTGCGCGTGGCACGGGCCTGCACGCGGGCATTGCGCTGCCAGCGGTTCAGGGCATAGCGCGTCAGGCGCAGCGGCACCTCCAGGTCGTGCATGGACAGGGCGCGCTGCAGTTCGGCCGCATCCTCGATGGCCATGCCGGCGCCCTGGGCCAGGTAGGGCACCATGGGGTGGGCGGCGTCACCTAGCAGCGCCACCAGGCCCTGCGCCATATCGCCGGGGCCGCGCACCGGCGGGCGGTCGCACAGCGGCCACAGGCGCCAGCCACCGCCGGCTGCGGCCACGCCATACACCACATGCTGAAGTGCCGGGCAGGCGCCCTGCAGGGCCTGCTCCAGGTCGGCGGCATTGGCGGCATGGTCCCAGCCCTGCATGTCCTCGGGCGCCGGGCCTTCGATGATGACCACCAGGTTCTGCAGCTCGCCGCGCCGCACGGGGTACTGCACCACATGCAGGCGCGGGCCCAGCCAGGCGGTGATCTGCTGGGTGCGCAGGGCATTGGGCAGGGCGTCCTGCGGGACCAGGGCGCGGTAGGCCAGGTGGCCCGTGGCGCGTGGCGGCACATCGCCCAGCAGCTGCAGGCGCGTGCCGCTCCACAGGCCGTCGGCCCCTACCAGCGCATCGCCCTCCACCTCCTTGCCCCGGCTGGTGTGCACGGTGATGGCGGTCTCGGCACCGGGAATGGCGTTCACTGCCGTGCTGCCGTCGGTGAAAGCCTCGATGGCATGCTCCAGGTTCAACTGGGTGTCGGTGTACTTGGTGACGGCGGCCAGCAGCAGCCCATGCAGGTCGGCACGGTGGATGGTGGCGTAGGCGGCGCCATAGCGCTCAATGGCCGTGGCGCCCAGAGGCAGCTCGGCCAAAGCGCGCCCCGAGAGCGCGCTGCGCACCTGCAGACGGGCCGGGAAAGCCGCCACGGCCTGCAGCGGCTTCTGCAGGCCCCAGGCCTGCAGCCGGCGCACCACGTTGGGCCCCAGTTGCACGCCCGCCCCCACCTCGCTGAAGGCGGCGGCGCGCTCGTACAGCCGCACGTCCCATCCGGCACGCGATGCGCCCAGGGCCGCTGCCAGCCCCCCTATGCCACCACCCGCCACCAGCACCTGTTTCTTCATGCGCCGATTGTCGCCCGGTCGGTGCGCCCTGCGTTTGTCATTGCGCAGGAAGCAGTGCGCGCTCCAGCATCTCGGCCGGCATGGGGCGCGCGAACAGGTAGCCCTGGAAGGCCTGGCAGCCATGGCGCTGCAGGAACTCGAACTGGCCCGGCGTCTCTACCCCCTCGGCCACCACGGAGAGATCCAGGCTGCGCGCCAGGGCCAGGATGGTGCGCACGATGGCGGCATCGTTGGGATCGGTCTGCAGGTCGCGCACGAAGCTCTGGTCGATCTTGAGCTGGTCCAGCGGCAGGCGCTTGAGGTAGGACAGAGACGAGTAGCCGGTGCCGAAGTCGTCCATCGAAAAGCCCACGCCATGGCGGCGCAACTGCTCCATGCGGGCGATGCTGTCCTCCACGTCGGTGAGCAGCAGGCTTTCGGTCAGCTCGAAGCGCAGGCGCTCGGGGTTGGCGCCGCTGGCCTGCAGCACGCCCAGCACCTGGGCCACGAAATCGGGCTGGCGGAACTGCCGCACGCTGACGTTGACCGACAGGAAGAAGGGCCGCGTGAGCGCGCTGTGCGACCACTGCACGAGCTGTGCGCAGGCGGACTTCAGCACCCACTGGCCCAGCGGCAGGATGAGCCCCGTCTGCTCGGCCAGCGCAATGAACTCGCCCGGCAGCACCAGCCCCCGGCGCGGGTGGTTCCAGCGCACCAGGGCCTCGGCACCGAGCAGCTTGCCGGTTCCATCCACCACGGGCTGGCAATACAGCAGCAGTTCCTGCTGGTTCAGGCCGCGGCGCAGGTCGGCTTCCAGCGCCGCGCGCGTGCTCACGGCGGCCTGCATGTCGGGGTCGAAGAAGCGCTGGGTGTTGCGCCCCGCCGCCTTGGCCTGGTACATGGCCAGGTCGGCGTGCTTGAGCAGCTCATCCGGCGTGCTCGGGCGCTGGCCGAACAGCGCGATGCCGATGCTGGGCGTGCTGTGGTGGCTGACGCCCTCCATGTCGTAGGGCCGGCCGAGGGCCGTCAGTATCTGCTGCGAAATGGCAGCGGCCTCGCTGCTGGCGTGGGCCACATCGGTGTGCAGGCCGTCGAGCAACACCACGAACTCATCGCCGCCGAAGCGGGCCACGGTGTCGCTCTCGCGCACGCTCTCCACCAGGCGCCTGGCCACGCGGACCAGCAACTGATCGCCGGTGTCATGGCCCAGCGTGTCGTTGAGGTCCTTGAAATTGTCGAGGTCGATGAACAGCAGCGCACCGTGCGCATGGCTGCGTCCTGCCGCCACCGTAGCGCGCTGCAGGCGGTCCATCAGCAGGCGGCGGTTGGGCAGACCGGTGAGCGCGTCGAAGAAGGCCAGCCGCTCGATCTGCAGCTCTGCCTCCTTGCGCTCGGTGATGTCCCGCCCCACGCCCCGGTAGCCGCGCAGCACGCCCTCTGCGTCGAACACCGGCACGCCACTGACCGAGATCCAGTGCATGCTGCCATCGGGGCGCTGGCGCTGCAGCTCCAGGTCCCGGAACGGCTGCTGCGCCGCCAGCACCGCGCGGTGGGCGTCCCACTCGACATCGGTCATATTCAGAGCGCCGATCTCCCAGCGGGTGCGGCCCATCACGCTCGACAGGGGGATGCCGTTGACGCTGAGGTCACCCGCCAGTTGCACGAAGCGGCCGTCTGCATCGTGCTCCCAGTACCAGTCGGACGACAGGTCGCTCAGGCCGCGAAAGCGCGCCTCGCTCTCGCGCAGCTCGTTCTGCACGCGCACGTAGTCGCTCACATCGGTGAAGGTGCGCACCAGGCCGCCATCGGGCAGCCGGGTGGTGCGCACCTCGAATGTGCGGCCATCGCGCGTGGTGCGCCAGTACACCTCGGGCGATGGGTCCACCACGGAGCGCGCGATGTAGTCGCGGCCCCGGTGGTCCACCAGGCCATAGCCCGCGCCGAAGTCGCCGCGCTGGGCCTGCAGCTGCGTCAGCTCGGCCAGGGTGGGCCGGGCGGCCATCAGCGATTCGGGCAGGTCCAGCAGCTCCAGCACGCGCTGGTTGTAGATGCTGATGCGTCCGTCCGGCCCGGTCCTGAAGATGCCCTGGCTCATGCTGGCCAGGGTGACCTGCAGGCCCAGGCGCTGCTCCTGCAGCAGCGTGAGCGCCTCGTGCCAGATGCGCGCATCCACCATGCGCATGGGCTGCACCGCCCCGGGGACGGCCGCCGCGCCCTGCCGGCCCACCAGCGCGCACAGGCGGTGCACCAGCTCCGGGAGGTGGCCACCGTCCGCAGCGCGCAGGGCATAGTCTCCCAGGCCGCAGCGAAAACCGCGTGCGGCCAGGGCTTCCTGCGCCCCATCGAGGCACAGCAGCACGGGGCGCCCCGCGCACAGCTCCAGCAGGCTGGGCAACTCCTGGATCTGCGGATCCAGGCACAGCACCAGTGCATCCCAGGTCTGCGCAGCCAGCAGCAGAGAGGCCGCGTCGGCCGAGGGGCTGTGCACCACGCGCCAGCCCGGGCAGCGCTGGGCCAGCACGGCGATGGCCGCCCGGGCGTGCAGCGCATCGCCGTCCACCCACAGCACGCTGGCGACGGAGGCGGATGCCGCGAGGTTGGGTCCCGGTACGGCAGTCATGGGGCTTGGGCAGCAGGGGCCGGCATCGGGGGCTCGGGCAGGTGCTCGCGCTCGAACATGTCCACCGGCACAGGCCTGCCAAACAGATAGCCCTGGAACCCCTCGCAGCCATGCAGCCTGAGGAACCCCAGTTGCCCCGTCGTCTCCACCCCCTCGGCCACCACCTGCAAATCCAGGCTCTTGGCCAGCGCCAAAATGGTGCGCACGATGGCCGCGTCGTTGGGGTCGCTCAGCACGTCGCGCACGAAGCTCTGGTCGATCTTGATCTGGTCCAGCGGCAGCCGCTTGAGGTAACTGAGCGAGGAGTAGCCGGTGCCGAAGTCGTCCAGCGCGAACCCGACCCCTTCGCTCTTGAGCTGTTCCATGCGCACGATGGTGTCTTCGATGTCCCCCAGCAGCAGGCTTTCGGTGAGTTCGAGCTTGAGCAGTTGGGGTTTGGCCTGGCAGTCCTTCAAGGTACCGAGGACTTCGGCGACGAAGCCCGGTTGCCGGAACTGGCGGGCGCTGACGTTCACGGAGATGCTCAGGTGGGCGGTGGTGGGCGATTGGCTCCAGCGGTGCAGTTGCCTGCAGGCGGTCTCCAGCACGTATTGGCCCAGGGGGAGGATGAGGCCGGTCTGCTCTGCCAGGGGGATGAAGTCGCCGGGGCTGATCATGCCGCGCTGGGGGTGGCGCCAGCGCACCAGGGCTTCGGCTCCGACCAGGCGGGCCTGGTGGTCGACGACGGGCTGGTAGTGCACGAGGAGTTCGTTTCGGGCCAGGCCCTGGCGCAGGTCGGCTTCCAGGTTGGAGCGGGCGTTGACGGCGGCCTGCATGTCGGGGTCGAAGAAGCGCTGGGTGTTGCGCCCTGCGGCCTTGGCCTGGTACATGGCCAGGTCGGCGCGCTTCAAGAGTTCGTCGACCGACAGGCGTTCGTCGCCGAACAGGGTGATGCCGATGCTGGGGGTGCTGTAGTGCTGCTGGCCGCCGAGGGCAAAGGGCAGGTTCAGGCTGGCCAGGAGTTTTTCAGCGACGGTTTCGGCCTGGGCGGCGGCTTCGGCCAGTTCGGGGTTCAGGTTGTCCAGCATGACGACGAATTCGTCGCCGCCAAAGCGCGCAACGGTGTCGGCTTCGCGCACGCTGCCCACCAGGCGGGTGGCGACCTGGGACAGGAGTTGGTCGCCCATGTCGTGGCCCAGGGTGTCGTTCAGGTCCTTGAAGTTGTCCAGGTCGATGAACAAGAGGGCGCCCAGGTTCTTGCTGCGCTGGCAGGCGGCCAGGGAGCGTTGCAGGCGGTCGAGCAGCAGGCGCCGGTTGGGCAGGCCGGTGAGGGCGTCGTAGAACGCCAGGCGTTCGATCTCCTGCTCTGCGCGCTTGCGGTCGGTGATGTCACGGCACACGCCCAGGATGCCCGTGACGCGGCCATGCAGGTCGCGGATGGGCGTCTTGATGGTCTCGAAATACCCCTGGTAACCGTCTTCCGCAAAGGTCAGTTGCTCTTCGTACACCAGGGGCTGCCAGGCCTGCATGGCACGGCGGTCATACGCGCGGAACTGCTCGGCCGCCGATGCAGGGGAAATATCGTAGTCGGTGCAGCCGATGATCTCGCGCTCGGGCTTGCCCGCAAAGCGCTCGAACACCGGGTTGCAGGACAGGTAGACACCCTGCGCGTCCTTGAGGAAGACCATGTCGGGCATGGCGTTCACCACCCGGGCCAGGTGGGCCTTCTGCTGGGCCAGCTCGGTCTCGATGCGCTTGAGCTCGGTCAGGTCGTAGGCGAAGACCACCACGGCCACCACCCCCTGCTCCGTGATGGATTCGGGCACCAGGGTGGTGTGGCGGAACTGCGGGCCGTCCAGCCCGTCGATGCGGTTTTCAAAGACGGCCGTCTCTCCGGCAAAAGCCTTCTGCAGCTGGGGCTGCATGCGCACCATGACCGCTGCGGGGATCACGTCCGGGAGCAGTTGCCCCTGCAACTGCTCGGGTGTGCGGTGCAGCCACCGGGCCTGTTGCTCGTTCACATACAGCACGCGGTACTCGCGGTCCAGCCGCGCCACGCCGCCGGGCACCTGGCGCAGCATGTTGGCCATCTGCACCTCGTGCGCGTGGGCCACCTGCTCGGCTTCGCGCTCGGCGGTGATGTCGCTCTGCACGCCGTCCCAGATCACACGCCCGCCATCCAGGGGACGGGGCGAGGAACTCAGGTGTATCCAGCGCACCGCCCCCGAAGACACGCGCATGCGAAAGGTGGCCTCCATGGGCCCCATGCTGCGCAGCGACTGGTCCCTGGCCTCCTCGAGCGCGGGGAGATCTTCGGGGAGGATCTGCTGGTACAGCACGTCGGGATCACGCAGCACATCCTCGGGGCGCAGGCCGTTCAGGCGCTCGATGGCATCGCCGATGTGCACGAAGTGCATGCGGCCATCGGCTTCGCGCACCACCTGGTAGAGCACGCTCAGTGGCAGGTTGCGGCCCAGCAGCTGCAGGCGCGTTTCGCTTTCGCGCAACTGGGCCTCTGCCTGGTACAGCCGATCGAAAGGCTGGCGCATGCCCGCCACGAACACGGCCTGGTACAGCAGGGCATAGCCCACCACACGCACGCCAATGGCCAGCAGGCTGGCCCAGCCGACCTGCGCCACGCCGGACAGCCCCACCAGGAGCTCCGCGACCGCGAAAGTGGCAGCAGCCCATGCAAGCAGGCGCCCCCGCGTGCGGTTGTCGCCCTGCGCATCCCCGTGCAGTCGCACGGCAGCCCCTACCAGACCTGCGCACAGCAATCCGGCCATCAACGCCGGCAACATGCCGCCCGAGGCCGCAGAAAACCACTGCGGCAGCGGCCCCGCAGCCGCCCACACCAGCACCAGGGAAAACGCACCCGCAGCCACGGCCCACACCTTGGCAGGCCCGGGCAGGGAGACGCGCAGTGCCGTGAGCACCAGCGCAGCGCACTCGGCCACGCGCACCCAGGAGCCAAGCCACAGCGCCATGTCCGCCGCCAGAGGCGACGCTGGTTGCGGCGTGGCGTGGGCCAGCACGCCATGCAGGAAATTGCAGACCGCTGCCACCCCGAAACCGGCGACCAGCACATTCGCACGGCCCTGGCCATGCGCGTCGAGCGTGTGCAGGGACACCGACACCACCAGCAACGCCAGCAGGATGGCCACCAGCTCCATGAAGGGCTCCAGCCCGTGCTGCAGGCCCACGCCCTCTCCCAGGATGCCGCTCAGTGACACCATCACCAGCGCCAGCACCGCCACGGCCAGCACCACCGTGACGGCGGGAGCCTCCGAGACGAGCGTCCGCGGGGAACGGTGGACTGGGGAGTTCATAGGAGCTGTGGGGGGTAGGGCGTCCGCTGCACCTCACCAGTGTATCGGCCTGTAAGCGCCAGCGACGATTTCTGCCGCAACGCGCGGTATGCGCGCCACAACCGTGACCTGGCACCGGTCACACCCACCTGCTCCATGCCCGGGCGATGCGAACACCACCGCCCAGGTGCCATCAGCCTTCGAGCAGTTGGCGCAGCACGAACGGCAGAATGCCGCCCGCCTGGTAGTAGTCCACCTCGATGGGGGTGTCGATGCGCAGCGTGACCACCACCTCCTGGCTGCTGCCGTCAGCCCGGCGAATCACCAGGGTGGCGTCGCTCTGGGGCGTGAGCGCGGGGTCGGGCAGCACGTTGATGGTTTCGTTGCCGGTCAGGCCCAGCGACTCCCACGAATCCGTGCCCTTGAACTGCAGGGGCAGCACGCCCATGCCCACCAGGTTGGAGCGGTGGATGCGCTCGAAGCTGCGCGCCACCACGGCCTTGATGCCCAAGAGCTGCGTGCCCTTGGCGGCCCAGTCGCGGCTCGATCCGGTGCCGTATTCCTCGCCCGCGAAGATCACCGTGGGCGTCTTTTGCGCCATGTACTGCATGGCCGCGTCGAAGATGAACATCTTCTCGCCCTGCAGCGGCCCTTCGCTCTGGAACACGGTCACGCCGCCTTCTTCGCGCGAGCCATCGGCCGTGGGCGGGAGCATGAGGTTCTTGATGCGCACGTTGGCGAAGGTGCCGCGCATCATCACGTCGTGGTTGCCCCGGCGTGCGCCGTAGCTGTTGAAGTCGGCCTTCTGCACGCCGTTGAGCTGCAGCCACTGGCCGGCGGGCGAGGTGGCCTTGATGGAGCCTGCGGGCGAGATGTGGTCGGTGGTGATGGAGTCGCCGAACAGCGCCATGATGCGCGCGCCGTGCACTGCGGAGGCCGTCGCGGTGCCCTGCTCAAGCGTGAATTGGGCGAAGAACGGCGGCTCGGCGATGTAGGTGCTGGCCGGCCAGGTGTACGAGTTTCCGCCCACGCCCTTGATCTTTTCCCAGAGCTTGCCGGGGTCCGTGGCGACCTTGGCATAGTTCTCACGGAAGGCCTTGCCGTTCATCGCGAACTTCATGAGCTTGTGCACTTCCTCGCTCGTCGGCCAGATGTCGCCCAGGTAGATGTCGCGGCCACCCTTGCCCTTGCCCACGGGCTCGGTCATCAGGTCCTTGAGCACCGTGCCGGCGATGGCATAGGCCACCACCAGCGGCGGGCTGGCCAGGAAGTTGGCCTTGAGGTTGGGGTGGATGCGCGCCTCGAAATTGCGGTTGCCCGAGAGCACGGCCGCACAGATGAGGTCGTTGCTGGTGATGGCGTCGTTGAGCTCGGGCGTGAGGTCGCCCGCATTGCCGATGCAGGTGGTGCAGCCGTAGCCCGCCAGCGCAAAGCCCAGCTTCTCCAGGTAGGGCAGCAGGCCGGTCTCGGTGAGGTAGTCGGTGACGATGCGCGAGCCGGGGGCCAGCGAGGTCTTGATGTGCGGCTGGACCTTGAGCCCCGCCTCCACCGCCTTCTTGGCCAGCAGGCCGGCGGCCAGCAGCACGCTGGGGTTGGAGGTGTTGGTGCAGCTGGTGATGGCGGCGATCAGCACGTCCCCATTGCCCACCGTGGGGTCGGCGCCCTTGGTGGGCATGGTGGCCGCTGCGTCGGCATGGGCCGTGGCCAGCGCGGGCTTGTTGCCCTCCATCTCGGCCAGGGAGCGCGGCGCGCCTGCGGGAGCAGGTTTGTCCTTGGGCGCCAGCTCTTGAACCATATCCTGCCCACGGTGGATGTGGTGGCGGGTGAGCAGCAGTTCGGCCGGGCGGTTGAAGCCGTTCTCGGCATTGGACTTGCTGAACAGGTCGGCGAACTGGCTGCTGACCTTGCCCAGCTCGATCCGGTCCTGCGGCCGCTTGGGGCCGGCCAGGCTGGGGGTCACGCTGCCCAGGTCGAGCTTGACGACCTGCGAGTAGTCGATCTCGCCGGCCAGCGGCACGCCGAACAGGCCCTGGGCCTTGAAGTAGGCCTCGAAGGCCTCGATCTCGGCCTTGGTGCGGCCCGTGCCCTGGAAGTAGTCGATGGTCTTCTCATCCACCGGGAAGAAGCCCATGGTGGCACCGTACTCGGGTGCCATGTTGCCGATGGTGGCCCGGTCGGGCAGCGCCAGGGTGCGCGTGCCCTCGCCGAAGAACTCGACGAACTTGCCCACCACCTTGTGCTGGCGCAGCAGCTCGGTCACGGTGAGCACCAGGTCGGTGGCGGTCACGCCCTCGCGCAGCTGGCCGGTCATCTCGAAGCCCACCACGTCGGGCGTGAGGAAGTACACGGGCTGGCCCAGCATGGCGGCCTCGGCCTCGATGCCGCCCACGCCCCAGCCGACCACGCCGATGCCGTTGATCATGGTGGTGTGGCTGTCGGTGCCCACCAGGGTGTCGGGGTAGTGCACACCTGCCTTGGTCTTGTGCACGCCGCGCGCCAGGTACTCCAGGTTCACCTGGTGCACGATGCCGAAGCCCGGCGGCACCACGCCGAAGGTGCTGAAGGCCTGCATGCCCCACTTCATGAACTCGTAGCGCTCACGGTTGCGCTGGAACTCGAGCTTCATGTTCAGGTCGAGCGAATTCTTCTTGCCGTAGTAGTCGACCATGATGGAGTGGTCCACCACCAGATCGACTGGCACCAGGGGTTCGATCTTCTTGGGGTTCTTGCCCAGCCTGGCAGCCACGCTGCGCATGGCGGCCAGGTCGGCCAGCAGCGGCACGCCGGTGAAGTCCTGCAGCACCACGCGCGATACGACGAAGGGGATCTCGTCCTTGCGCTCGGCCTTGGGCGCCCAGTGCGCGAGCTGGTGCACATGCTCGGCCGTGACCTTGCGGCCGTCGCAGTTGCGCAGTACCGATTCGAGCACGATGCGGATGGACACCGGCAGGCGGTTGATCTGCGGAAACTGCTTGGCCAGGGCTGGCAGGGAATAGAGCTGTCCGGTCTTGCCGGACGCGGTCTTGAAACTCTTGAGCGTGTTGGCAAACGCGTGGCGGGCGGGCTGGGGCGACGACTTGGTCGATGTGGCCATGGCTGACTCCTGTGTAAGCGACAAGGCCTATTCTGTCAGTCCCACGCGGCGGAGCCAACGTTGGGGGTATGCAGGGAGGCGGCAACTGCCGCCCATCGCCATGGGAAAGGGGCCTCACAGGGCCCCTCCGGTACACGCGCAAGAGCGCCAAGCGCTATTCAATACAGAGCATTCAAGCCATTGCAGGCAACGGCAAGCGGCGCATGCCAAACCATTGCAGCTCGGCCAGCAGGCCCACCGAAACCACATGCACGACCAGATAGGCCTGGCCCCACACGCTGGGCGCGATGGCCGATGACAGCAGCAGTGCCAGGCTGGCGAGGGCCCAGGCGGCATTGCCCACGATCAACAGCCACAGCAGGCTGCGGGGGGTGTTGCGCTGGCTTGCAATCGCCATGGCCAGAACCGCATAGGCAAGGAGCGCCAGGCCACTGGCCGAGACCAGCCCCACCGGCAGCCCGAGCCACTCGGCGAGCGTCTCGGTCAGCGCCAGGTGCAGGGCGGCCAGCAGCACGCCCGTGGCGGCATCGAACCAGACCACGGCACGCAGGAACGAGGGAGAGGACAGAACGGACATGGTGGACTCCTTGGGATCTTTTCGGGTTGAAGGAGCCTCCATGGTCGCGGCCGGGCTGCACCGCGTCGATGACATGCCAGGTAATGGCCGGCATGCCAACTGGCCCTAGGATGGAGGGCATGACCAGCACCCACCGCCCCCCACGCCCCACCCTGCCCCACCGGCCTGCGGCCGGGGGCCACCGCAGCCTTCCGGGGCCTGCCTCGTTCGGCGACCATCTGCGCACCTGGCGCCAGCAGCGCCACCTGAGTCAGCTGGAGCTGGCCGACGAGGCGGACATCTCCACCCGCCACGTGAGCTTCATGGAGACAGGCCGCACCAACCCCAGCCGCGAGATGGTGCTGCGGTTGTGCGAGCGCCTGGCCATCCCGCTGCGCGAGCGCAATGCCCTGCTGGTGGCGGCCGGCTATGCGCCCATGTACCGCGAGCGCGCGCTGGACGACCCGGCCCTGGCTGCCGCGCGCAAAGCGGTGGAACTGGTGCTCAAGGGCCACGAACCCTGCCCCGCGATTGCACTGGATCGCTGCTGGAACATCGTGGCCACCAACCGCGCTGCCCAGGCGCTGCTGGCCAACCACGTGAGCCCTGAACTGCTGAAGGGGCCGGCGAATGTGTTCCGCCTCAGCCTGCACCCCAAGGGCCTGGCACCGCACATCGCCAACCTGGCCCAGTGGCGGGCCCACCTGTTCGAGCGCCTGCGCCAGCAAATACAGGCCACGGCGGACCCCGTGCTCATCGCACTGCAGGCCGAGTTGCTGGAATACCCCGCGCCCGAGGAATCGAGCTCCCTGGTGCTCGACGGGGAATTGCTGGGTGTGGTAATGCCCTTCTGCTTTCAAAGCGCCCGGGGAACACTTTCGTTTATCAGCACCACCACCATATTTGGAACCCCGGTGGATGTGACCCTGCAGGAACTGGCCGTGGAATCATTCTTTCCGGCCGACGAATTCACGGCCCAGGTATTGCGCGAGATCGCTGCCGCCCCCATCTGATCAGGCGCCAGCCGCGGGCGCGCCCCCACACAGCCAGCCGGATCGCACGTTTATGGTGCGTACCACGCAAAAAGCCCGCAGATGCGGGCTTTTTTATGCAACGCGGCCATGGGCCGCTGTCCAATGGATTCAATCGCTCAAATGGCGAATTTTTCGCGGTTCTCGTTTTGAATCCACTTGGGGGCTTTGCCACGGCCCGTCCAGGTCTGGCCTGTGGATGGATCGCGGTACTTGGGAGCCACCTTGGTGCCAGCGCTTGCGCTGCGTGCACGGCCACTGGGGAACACGTCCTGTGCGGTCAGGCCGAACTCCGCCACCAGCGCACGCACCTGCGATACGGCGTCCGACAACTCGCGCTTGCGGGCTTCACCGATTTGCTGTTCCAGGGCGTCGCGTTGCTTGAGGAGTTCTTTGTAGCTGGTTGTCATGGTATGTGTGGCTGCTAGGTGGACAAGGAAGGCCCCATTATAGGAATAATGGGCAAAATTTTCAGGGTTTGCGAAAAAATTCGTGACAAACCGTTGAAACCCCTCACCAGTGAAAATCATTTCACAGCCCCAGGTAATCAGCCGGACCGATCGGCCAGGTCCATTTGCGCCAATACACGGTCGATTCTCTTGCCCTCCAGGCCAAGCACCTCGAATATCCACCCGGCACAGGCAATGCGTTCGCCCACTGCCGGCAAATGGCCTGATTCAGCCATCAACAATCCCGCCAGTGTGTTGTAACGGCCGCGCTCCTCTCCCGGTAAATCGCGAATATCGAGCCGCGCCTTGAGTTCGCTGACGGGCATCAGGCCGTCGAGCAGCCACATGCCGTCCTCTTGCTGGGTGGCCCAGGCATCCGTCGCAGCCCCGGGCTGCAGTTCTCCGGTAATCGCCTCCAGCAGATCGCGTGGTGTCATGATGCCCTGCACCACGCCATATTCGTCCACCACGAAGACCATGCGGCCCGAGCGTGCGCGGAACTGCTCCAGCAGTTCCATGCCGCTCAGGGTTTCGGGCAGAAAGGCGGCCGGCAGGGCGTACTGCTCGATGGCGCCTGGGGCCTCCACGCCCAGCTCCAGCAGGCGCGCTACGCTGATCAGGCCCACCACCTCATCGAGCGAGCCCCTGCAGACGGGGTACCAGGAATGGGCACCATGGTCACCACCGGTGCCGGCCATGCGCAGGCCTTCGGCCACGGTGAGCCGGGCATCGAGCCACTGCATGTCCGTGCGGGGCACCATCAGCGAGGTCAGCGGCCGGTCGTCGAGGCGGAACACATTGCGCACCATCTGGTGCTCGTGGTGCTCGATCACCCCGGCATCGCGCCCTTCTTCCAGGCTGGCCACGATCTCTTCCTCCGTCACGGCGCGGCCGGCGTTGTTGTCGATGCGCAGCAGGCCGAGCACGCCCTGGGTGGACAGCGACAGCAGCCGCACGAAGGGCTTGGCCACCAGGGCCACCCAGGTCATGGGCCGAGCCACCAGGCGGGCCACGGTTTCGGGGTAGAGCTGGCCGATGCGCTTGGGCACCAGCTCACCGAAGACGATGGTGATGAAGGTGATCACCGTGACCACCAGCGCCGTGGCCGTGATGCCGGAGGCGCGCTCGGGCATGCCCAGCGCCAGCAGCCAGCGCGCCAGGTCATCGCTGAACGCGGCTTCGCCGATGATGCCGTTGAGCATGCCGATGGAGGTGATGCCCACCTGCACGGAGGACAGGAACTGGGTGGGGTTCTCCAGCAGCGTGAGCGAGGCCTGCGCCCCCTTGTCGCCGCCCTCGGCCATGGCGGCCAGGCGCGACTTGCGGCTCGATGCCAGCGCCAGCTCGGACATGGCAAATACGCCATTGAGCAGCGTGAGCAGCGCAATCAGCAGAAAATCCATGATTCAAGGCATAGGAACACGATGGCACTTTACTGTATTGGCGATATCCAGGGTTGCGACAGCGCGCTCGGGCGCCTTCTGGACGAGATCGGCTTTTCCGCGAGCCGCGACACGGTCTACCTGCTGGGCGACCTGGTGAACCGGGGCCCGGAGTCGGCTGCCGTGCTGCGCCGCTGCATGCAGCAGGGCGATGCGCTGCGCCCGCTGCTGGGCAACCACGATCTGCACCTGCTGGCCGCCGCCCATGGGGCACGCAAGCCCTCGCGCAAGGACACGCTGGAGCAGGTGCTCAAAGCCGATGACCGTGACGCCATGCTGGACTGGCTGCGCCGGCAGCCGCTGATGCGCACGCACCTGCATGCCGGCGAGCGGTTGGCGATGGTGCACGCCGGCCTGCTGCCCGCCTGGACGGTGGACGAGGCCCTGGCCCTGGCGAGCGAAGTGCAGCAGGTGCTGCGCGGCCCGGGGCTGTCGGACTTTCTGCATCAGATGTACGGCAACGGCCCGGACCGCTGGGACCCGGCGCTCACGGGCATGGACCGCCTGCGCACCATCGTCAACGCCATGACGCGGCTGCGCTTTTGCTCGGCCGATGGGGTGATGGATTTCGACAGCACCGAGAGTGCGCAAAAGCCCCCCGAAGGCCTGATGCCCTGGTTCGACGTGCCGGGCAGGCGGGCGGCAAGTACGCTGCTGGCCTTCGGGCACTGGTCCACGCTGGGTTTGCTGGACCGCCCGGACACCCTGGCGATGGACACGGGCTGCGTATGGGGCGGCTACCTGAGCGCCATGCGCTTTGGCGCCACGCTGGCCGACCGCGAACTGCTGCAGGTGCACTGCGAGCAGTCGCAGCAGCCGGGCTGATGGCGTGACCGGCCTGTGCTTCAGTCGGTGGTGACGGCCTGTGCCTGGTCTTCAGTGGCAGGAGCTACCGCCTTGAACAGCGCCGCCACCTTGCGCTTGGGCTTGATGTTGGCCGACACACTGCTGCGTGGCGCCGACTTGGCGGACTCCCAGGCGGGCGCGGCATCGGCCGCCGCGCTGGATTCGTAGGGCTTTTCAAAGAACGGGTCGCGCGATGCCACCGCAGGACGGAAGCCCCGGTGCTGTTCGCGCGGCTCGCGGGTTTCACGGCCCGGACGGTGCTCGCGCTCCCGTTCGCGGCGCGGAGCGGCGGAGGCAATGGCATCGCGCCCGTCACCGGTCTCGCCCGCTTCGCGCCAGGCACGGCGGCCGTCGTTGATGCGGCCGCGCGGCTGGTCTTCGTCGTACTCGACGGCTTCAAGCTCGATCTTTTTCTTGATGAGCTTTTCGATGTCGGCCACCAGGCGGGCATCGCTGCCCGACACCAGCGTGACCGCCAGACCCGACGCGCCAGCACGGCCCGTGCGGCCGATGCGGTGCACGTAGTCTTCGGCGTTGAAGGGCACGTCGAAGTTGAACACCGCCGGCACGTCCTTGATGTCCAGGCCGCGGGCGGCCACGTCGGTACACACCAGCAGGTCGACTTCGCCCTTCTTGAAGGCCTCCAGGGCTTTCAGGCGCTCGTCCTGGCTCTTGTCGCCGTGCAGCGCGGTGGTCTTGAGGCCTTCGCGCTCCAGGCTGCGCGCCAGGCGGGCGCAACCGAGCTTGCTGTTGACGAAGATGAAGGCCTGCTTGATGCCCCGGGTCTTGAGCACCTGGTGGATGGCACGGCGCTTGTCATCGTCGTTGGCGCTGTAGAAGCGCTGCTCCACTGTGGAGGCCGTCTCGTTCGGGCGGGCCACTTCGATGGTGATGGGGTTTTGCAGGTAGCTGCTGGCCAGGCGCTTGATCTCGGGCGAGAACGTGGCCGAGAACAGCAGCGTGGTGCGCTGCTTGGGCAGGTAGGACAGGATGCGCTGCAGGTCGGGCAGGAAACCGATGTCCAGCATGCGGTCGGCCTCGTCGAGCACCACGTACTCGACCTGGTTGAGCACCGCGTTCTTGGCTTCGATGTGGTCCAGAAGGCGGCCGGGGGTGGCCACCAGCACCTCGACACCCTTCTTGAGCTCCAGGGTCTGGGGCTTCATGTCCATGCCGCCGAAGACCACGGTGCTGCGCAGCTTGGTGTACTTGGCGTACAGCGCGATCTGCTGGGCGACCTGGTCGGCCAGTTCGCGCGTGGGCAGCAGCACCAGCGCACGCACGGGGTGGCGGGCCGGGGATGTGGAGCTGCTCTCGTGCTTGAGCAGGCGCTGCAGCAGTGGCAGCGAGAACGCCGCCGTCTTGCCGGTGCCGGTCTGGGCTGCGCCCATCACGTCCTGGCCGGTGAGCACGACCGG
This sequence comes from Acidovorax sp. LjRoot66, assembly GCF_964253305.1. NCBI lineage: Bacteria > Pseudomonadati > Pseudomonadota > Betaproteobacteria > Burkholderiales > Comamonadaceae > Acidovorax > Acidovorax sp. LjRoot66. Next base: position 1,838,070 of record NZ_CAXUQU020000001.1, on the reverse strand, counting down.
AATGGCCTGCTCCTGGATGGGCGTCATGGACTCGTAGCCCATTTCGGCCACGGCGCGCGAGAGCGGCTCGGCCAGCGATAGATTGGAAAAAGAACTTGTCATTTAGCCCTCTATTGTCGCACCGGTGGCCCAAACACACCATGGGGGTGGTAAGCAAGGGTGTATTCACCGAGCCATGCCGCCAGAGGACTGGCTTTGGTGCTTTTAATTCGATAGCACCAAACCAATAACCATCAATTCACAGATGGCAATATTCAGGAATTCACTCCAGCACCGCGCGCAGCTGGCGCGTGGTCACCGCCAGACGGCGGGCACCGATTTGGGCGATGTTGTTCATCACCGTGAGCGCCGCTTCGGGGTAGCGGTGCGCCCAGGCGTCGAAGTGCGCGCGCGACAGCCGCGCCAGTTGCGCAGGCCCCAATTCGGCCCCGGCGCTGGCCGTGCGGGCCGCGCCGTTGAGAAAAGCCATCTCCCCGAAGGCCATGCCCGGCCCCACGGTGGCCAGGCGCAGGCCGCGCTCGGGCGGCCACTGGGTCACGAGCGTGATGTGGCCCGACTGCACCACCAGCAGGTCGCGGTCGGTGTCCCCGGCGTTGAACACCACCCCATGGGCCGCCATGGGCAGTGGCTCCAGCAGGGCCTCCAGCGCCAGCCGGGCCTCGGCGTCCATGCCTTCACCGATCTCGCCGAGCACATCCTGCTCGGGATAAACAGGCCGCTCGTGCTCGGGCCGCTCGGCCAGGATGGCGGCTTCCGCCCATTCCAGGGCCCGGTCGCCATCGGCGAAGGTGCGAACGCCGGTGCCCGCGTGCTCGGCCGCCACGCGGTCGAGCGCCGCCACGGCGCAGGCCACGCCTTGCTGCGAGAGGTCGCGCACCAGCGCACGCAGCTGGGCCAGGGCCGTGCTGTCCCAGGCCGGCACGCGGCTGGCATCCAGCACCACCCAGCGGTGGCGCGGCTGCAGCATCAGGCGCACCTGCTCGGCCAGGTGCGCGGCGACGCCGAAGGACATGACGCCCTGCAGCTCGAACACCGCCACCTGGTTCATGCGCGGCGCCAGCCAGGTGTCGGAGCCCGCGCGGCGCAGGCGGCGCGAGCGCAACTGCCCATCGAGCCGCACGTGGCGCAGCACCTTGGACGCCGAGTCGCGCAGCAGCACGAAGGTGGCCACCACCAGTCCCGCCACGAGGGCACCCACGCCGCCCAGCACGGCGAACACCAGCGCCACCAGCCAGCTTTGCGCCCAGGTCACGCTGGAGCGGCGCGCGTAGCCAGGCGACCACAGCAGCCCGGGCACCTGCATCAGCCCCGCCAGCACCAGTCCGCCGGCCAGGCAGGCCATGGGCACCCAGTGCAGCCACCAGGCACCCGTGAAGGCCACCACCAGCATGATGCCGGCATGCCAGCGCGGGGCGCTGGCCGAGGCACCGGCCTGCGCCAGCACGATGCGCGAGCGCGAGGCACTGGTGGACGCGGGGATCATGCCCACCAGGCCACACAGCACGCCCAGCAGGCTCTCGCGCCGCAGCGCCTGGTTGGGGTTGCCGCGCAGGCCGTGGTCGAGCTCCAGTTCCTGGTTGAAGACCAGGATCTCCAGGCTGTTGACCAGCGCCATCAGCAGGGCCAGCACCACCAGCGCAGAGCCGTGCCGGTGCGCCAGTTCCAGCCAGGGAATGCCCGTCCAGTCGGGCCACAGCGGCCCGGCAAAGGCACTCTGGCTGACGGCCGGTGCGAACACGTTGCCCATGCCTACACCCCACAGGCCCGCCACGGCCACGGCCAGTGCCACCAGCACCACGGCCGTGAGCAGGCCCGGCATGCGCGGCCAGCGCCGGCGCAGCAGCACCGCCAGGCCCACTACCGCGAGGGCGGCCACGGCGTGCCAAAAGGTACGCAGGTCCCAACCCCACCCGGCGCCCGCACCCAGGCCATTGCGCAGTTGCCCCACCACCATGGACAGGCCCACGCCCGCCGCAAAGCCATGGGTCACCGAAATCGGCAGGAAGCGCGCCACCGAGGCCAGGCGCAGCACCCCCAACAGCCACTGAAAGCCAAACGCCAGCGCCACGGTGGCACCGCTGACGGCAAGCACCTGGCGCGCCGTCAGGCCCAGGGTGCCGGCTGCGCCGTAGGCGGTGGCCACCACGGCGGCGAACAGCAGGGCCACCACGGTGGTCGGCGCATAGACGACCCCCGGGCGTGGCGCCAGCACGGTGAGCAGCAATCCGGGCAAGGCGGCCGACCACAGGGCCAGGGCCGCCAGCGAGTAGCCGCCTGCCAGCGGCGCGAAGGCCAACAAGCCCAGGCCCACCGCATGGGGCACCGTGACAGCCGCAGCAGACCATGCCGCCACCGCGCCCGAGGGCGGGTGGCTGGCAGCGCCCGGTGAGGGCCCCTGCCCGGCTACAGGCGGATGGGACAGCGACTCGGGTGGCATGGCGTGCGCAAAAAGGAGGGAGGGACCGCGTTCAGCCCCCGCGAACCTCACCGCAGACCTGTGCAGCGATGTCCATCACAGATTGCGGGCGGCAAAGGTGTCGCAACCCTTGACGCTGCCGTTCTGCAGTCCGGCGTTGAACCAGCGCTGGCGCTGCGCGCTGCTGCCGTGGGTGAAGCTCTCAGGCACCACCCGGCCACCGCCGGCACCTTGCAGGGCGTCGTCGCCGATCTTGGCGGCCGCGTTCATGGCCTCTTCCACATCGCCCTGCTCCAGGATCTTGCGGGCAGCCTGCGCGTGGTGCGCCCACACGCCGGCAAAGCAGTCGGCCTGCAGCTCCAGCCGCACGGACATGGCGTTGTACTCGGTCTTGCTCACGCGGCCGCGCATCTGGTCCATCTTGCCGCTGATGCCCAGCAGGTTCTGCACGTGGTGGCCGACCTCGTGCGCGATCACGTAGGCCTGCGCGAAATCGCCGGGCGCGCCCAGGCGGTTCTTGAGGGTCTCGTAAAAACCCAGATCGATGTACACCTTCTGGTCGGCCGGACAGTAGAACGGCCCCATCGCCGCCTGGCCCGCGCCGCAGGCTGTGGGCGTGGAGCCGCGGAACAGCACCAGCCGGGGCTCCTGGTAGGTGCCGCCGCCCTGGCGGAACACGCCCTGCCAAACGTCCTCGGTATCGGCCAGCACGGTGGAGACGAAGCGCGCCATGGTGTCGTCGGCCGGGGGGCGGTGCGCCGGGCCCTGCTGTTGCTGCTGCACCTGCGCGGGCGGACCACCGCCGCTGAGCAGGCCCAGGATGGTCAGCGGGTTGATGCCCAGCACCCAGCCGCCCACCAGGGCGATGACGATGGTGCCGATGCCGATGCTGCGCCCGCCAAAGATGGGCGAGCCGCCCCCACCGCCACCGCCCTCGTCCCGGCGGTCCTCTACGTTGTCGGACTCGCGATTGCCTTCCCATTTCATCGTTGTTCTCCAGCGCCCCCACCGGACGGAGGCATGGACAGCATGTTACGCGCGGCGCGCCCTCCTCGGGAGCCAGCACAAGTAGGAGAGCAGCGCGCTACCATGCAGTCTGTTTCTCGTACGTGAGCGCCCCACCCCATGCTGCACCACCCCCACAACCCCCACGGCGCAAGCAACCCCGTCATCCTGCTGACGGGATTCGATCCCTTCGGTGGGGATGCCATCAACCCCAGCTGGCTGCTGGCACAGGCACTGCAGGGCCAGCGCATCGGCGGGCACACCGTGGTGGCCGCGCAACTGCCCACCGTGTTCGGGCTGGCGCTGCAGCGGCTGACGGCACTGCACCGGCAGCTGCAGCCGGCGCTCACCGTATGCCTGGGGCAGGCGGGCGGACGGGCGGCCCTGTCGATCGAGCGCATCGGCATCAATGTGGACGATGCGCGCATCCCCGACAACCAGGGCGCGCAGCCCATCGACGCGGCCGTGGCCCCCGGTGGCCCGGCCGCCTACTTTGCCAGCCTGCCCGTCAAGGCCATGCTGCGCGCGGTGCAGCAGACCGGCGTGCCCTGCGAGGTATCGCAGACGGCCGGCACCTTCGTCTGCAACCATGTGCTCTACGGGCTGATGCACCACCTGGCGCGCGAAGGCGTGGCCGGCATGCGCGGTGGCTTCGTGCATGTGCCCTGGCTACCGGGACAGGGCACGCCCCATCTGGCGCTGCGTGACATGGTGCGCGGCCTGCATGCCGCGCTGTGGGCGGCCGTCCTCGCCCGGCAAGACATCGTCCTCGGCGCGGGCGCCACCCACTGACCGCCGGGTACGCCCTGTGCCACCGGCCCCGCATGCTGTGTACAGTCCCGGTATGCGCCCCGCCCCGCTTTCTGAACCCTCCGCCACCCTGGGGCCCCAGGCCACCGCCGACCTGCTGGACTGGACAGCGCTGGCCGATGAAATAGCCGCCCTGCTGGTGGACGACGGCATCCAGGTGCCGCCCCGCAGCGTGCTGGCGCTGGCAGGCGGCGCCAGCCTGTTCGTGATGCCGGCCAGCGACCGCACGGTCGCCATGGCCAAGCTGATCACCCTCACCCCCGGCAATGCGGCGCGCGGCCAGCCCACCATCCAGGGCGATGTGGTGGTGTTCGACGTAGCCACCGGCCAGCGCCGCGTGGTGCTGGACGGCCCCACCGTCACGGCGCGCCGCACGGCCGCCGTCTCGCTGCTGGCGGCGCAGCGCCTGGCGCCGGTGCCGCAGGGCCCGCTGCTGGTGGTGGGTGCCGGCGTGCAAGGCCTGGCCCATGTGCAGGCCTTTGTGGAAGTGCTGGGTGTGCGCGAGGTCTGGGTGGCATCGCGCAGCGCGGCCAGTGCCGAGGCCCTGGCGCAGGCGGCCCGCGCCCTGGGCGCAAAGGCCCGGGTGGTGCAGGACGCCGACGCGGCCATGGCCCACTGCCCACTGGTGGCCGCATGCACCCTGGGCACGGCCGTGGTCCTGAGCGCCCAGCCCCGGCCCGATGCCTTCATCGCGGCGGTCGGCGCCTACACTCCCACCATGGCAGAGCTGTCGCCCGGGCTGTGCCGATGGATGGCGCAGCATGGCACGGTGGTGGTGGACACGGCCGATGCCGGGCACGAGGCCGGCGACCTGCTGCAGGCCGGGCTGGACGTGGCGCGCCTGCCTACACTGCAGGACATGGTGCGGCAAGGCGCGCGCCCCCGCACCGGGCCCGTGGTGTTCAAGAGCTGCGGCTGGGCCGGCTGGGACCTGGCGGCTGCCCGCCTGGTGCTGCGCGCCACCCGCACCGCGCGTTCGGACATCGGCGCAAACACGGGATCAGGAGCACATTCCCAGTCGGGGAGCGGCAGCCCATGAGCCCCCCCACCCGTTTTCGCGGCCAGAGCCTGCGCACGCAGATCTCATTGGTGTTTGCGCTGCTGGTGATCGGGCTGGCCGTGCTGCTGTCCCTGGGTTTCGGCGAACTGCTCAAGCGACGCGTGCAAAGCAATGCCGGCCATGCCTTGCGCACCGTGGCCGATAACGCCAGCCGCCAGCTTGCCAACGGGTTACTGGAGCGCAGCCGGGCCGTGCAGGTACTGGCCGATGCACCCGGCATATGGCAAAAGGGGCTCGATTCGCCCGAAGTGCACCAACTGCTGGCGCGCACCCAGGCCATCGACCCTTACAGCCTGTGGATCGGCGTGGCAGACGCCCAGGGCGTGGTAAGGGCCGCCACGAAGGGACTTCTGGAAGGCCAGAGCGTGCGCGAGCGCCCCTGGTTCATCGCCGGCCTGCAGGAGCTGCACGTGGGCGACGTGCACCCGGCCAAGCTGCTGGAGCAGTTGCTGCCGCCCAACGCCTCGGGCGAGCCCTACCGCTTCGTGGACTTCGCTGCCCCCATCCACGCGGGGCGGGCCACCTTGGGTGTGCTGGGAATGCACGGCAGTTGGGAGTGGACCCGCGAGGTACTTGAAAGCCTGGCCCCCGTCGGTATCCAGGGTGCCTCGGTGGACCTGTTCGTCTTTGACCGCGCCGGCAAACTCATTTTCTCGCCCCAGGAATACCGCAGCCAGCTCGAAGCCGGCGGCCAGCATCTGCCCGTGCCGCTGACCGTGGCCACGCGGGAATCAGGCGCCCTGTCTGCGACCGTGGTGCCCTGGGCCGATGGCAAGAACTACCTTACCGCCAGTGTGCGCATGGAAGCGCGCAACGCGGCAAGCGACCTGGGCTGGCACATCGTGGCCCGGGAACCGGTGGAAATCGCGTTTGCCGACGCCGACCGCGCGGTGCACATGGCCCTGGCAATCGGCCTGCTGGCGGCGGTGCTGGCCGCAGCCATCGCCTGGATCGCGGCCCGCCGCCTGAGCGAAGACCTCTACGCCCTGGCCGATGCCGCCAGCCTCGTGGAATCGGGCAAGCCCGGCGCCACCATTCCCCTGGTCACCCACAACCGTGACGTGCACCAGCTGTCCGCCGCGCTCAGCAGCATGACGCAGCGCCTCATGGCGGCGCACGAAGCCATGGAGGACCAGGTGCGCCTGCGCACCCTGGAGCTGGAAGCCGCCAACCGCGCGCTGGACCTGCAGGCGCGCACCGACGCACTCACCGGCCTGCTCAACCGCCGGGGCTTCGACAGCAAGATGGAGTTTGCGCTGGCGCTGGCGCGCCGCAGCGGCCGGCCCCTGAGCCTGGTCAGCGTCGATGTGGACCATTTCAAGCGCGTGAACGACAGCTTCGGGCACGACGCAGGCGACGAGGTGCTGCGCCGGCTGGCACAGACGCTGCAGCAGCGCCTGCGCGCGTCGGACGTGATTGCGCGGCTCGGTGGCGAGGAGTTTGCCGTGGTACTGCCCGACACCGCCGTGGAAGGCGCACGCGCGATCGCCCAGTCGATCGTGGACGGCATGGCGGCGCAGGAAGATCCTCTGGTGGGGCGGATCACGGTGAGCGCTGGCATATCCAGCCTGCGCGAGGGGCCCGACAATGCCCACGAGATGCTGCGCCGCAGCGACGCGGCGCTTTACGAAGCCAAGGGCCAGGGACGCAACAGGGTGTGCGTGGAGCCCGAGGCCGGGCAGGCGCTGAAATAGCCCCCCAGCCGGTCGGCAAGCCCATCGAGTTCGCCGTCATGGTGCTGGCGTGCGATGTTCAACTGCTCCTGCGCATAGGGCGGGTGGCCCAGCATCATGGCCGTGTTCACGCAGTGGCCACGCTTGGCCATGTGCAGGATGAACGCATCCAGCACCTCACAAGGCCAGTAATGGATATCGGCCTCACCCAGGTCGGCATGGCGGGCTTTCGGAAGATCGGGCAGGCTGGGCAGGTCAACACCCGCCGTAGCGCGGGGTGCGGACGGTTCAACAAAGTCAATCATGTTGGACTCCTTCACACGGACCCTGCGAACATCCGCAGGCATGCATCCATGCTATGGAACTTACCAACGCTTGCACTTCAGCCGAAGTGCCCTACCCCTGTAGGACGGGACCACCGGGCGGTACGCCCGACCTTGCAGGCGATCAGGCCTTGGGCAAGGTCACGCCCACTTGGCCCTGGTACTTGCCGCCCCGGTCCTTGTAGGAGACTTCGCAGACGTCGTCTGGATCGCTCTCGAAGAACAGCACCTGCGCACAGCCTTCGCCCGCGTAGATGCGTGCGGGCAGCGGCGTGGTGTTGGAGAACTCCAGCGTCACATAGCCTTCCCACTCGGGCTCGAACGGCGTGACATTGACAATGATGCCGCAGCGCGCATAGGTGCTCTTGCCCAGGCAGATGGTGAGCACGTTGCGCGGGATGCGAAAGTACTCCATGGTGCGCGCCAGCGCAAAGCTGTTGGGCGGGATGATGCAGCTGTCGCCGTGGAAATCGACAAAGCTCTTCTCGTCGAAGTTCTTCGGGTCCACCACCGTGCTGTGGATGTTGGTGAACACCTTGAATTCGGGCGCGCAGCGGATGTCGTAGCCATAGCTGCTGGTGCCATAGCTGATGATCTTGCGGCCTTCGGCCTCGCGCACCTGGCCGGGCGCGAAGGGTTCGATCATGCCGTGCTCGGCCGCCATGCGGCGGATCCATTTGTCGCTTTTGATGCTCATTGGGTTAACTCCTGCGCCGTATTCTAGGCAGGACGCCCTTGCGGGCCCTGCACGTCACCCTGTGGACACGGCTTTTTTGCATGCTTCCTTCCAGGAAGCACACCCCCACTGCCCGGCGCGCCGGGCACTTCACCCCAGCTTTTTCTCGCGGATGTGGCGCGCCAGGCCGCAGTAGCCTTCCTTGAAGAGGATTTCACTCTCCAGCCTGGCGGGCAGCAGCTTCTCCTTGAGGTCCGCTGCCGCCTGGTTGCCCTGTGAGCGGCGAATGAAACCGATGGCCTCCTCGAACTTCGACACCTCGGAGCGGCAGGCTTCCTGCGCCCGCTGTGCAGCGGTGCTGTCGCTCGCCAACTGGGCCCAGGCAGCTCCGCTGGCCTGCAGGCCCGCCGCCAGTACAAAAAGAAAGGAAGCGGTGCAAGGCAGGTTATGCAACATGGTCCCAGACGCCGGGCCGCCGATCAGGTACCTGCAGCCTGCACATCCGGCAACGACTGGCTGATCACCGTGCGCTCGACCAGCCGGTCATCGCCCAGCACGATCATCGCGAACAGCAGCTCGTCCAGATTGTTCGCATGGGCCGTCTTGCGCGCCAGCAGCGGGGTGGCGGCGGGGTTGATGACCACGAAGTCACCCTCGCAGCCCGGCTGCAGGTTGCCCACCACGCCAGCCAGGCCCAGCGCTGCCGCAGCGCCTGCGGTGTGCTGCCACCACAGCTGCTGGGGCGACAGGCTCAGGCCGGGCTTGGTCTGCCCTTCGCGGCCCACGTAGTAGGCGGCCAGCATGGTGCGAAACGGGCTGAAGCTGGTGCCCCCGCCCACATCGCTGGCCAGGCCGTAGCCAAAGCCGACGCGGTCGGCGCCTGCATAGTCGAAGAAGCCGCTGCCCAGGAACAGGTTGCTGGTGGGGCTGACGGCGGCCACCGTGCCGGTGTCGCGCATCAGCGCCCGGTCGTCGTCGTCGAAATGGATGCAGTGGGCATACACTGCGCGCTCGCGCATCAGCCCGTAGTCGCCGTACACCGCAAGGTAGCTGCGCGATGCGGGGAACAGCTCGCGCGCCCAGCGCACCTCATCGAGGTTCTCGGCCACGTGCGACTGGATCCACACGTCGGGGTGACGCGCCGCCAGCTCGCCCGCGCCCTGGAGCTGCTCGTGCGTGCTGGTGGGCGCAAAGCGCGGCGTGATGGCATAGCCCAGCCGGTCCACACCATGCCAGCGCCGGATCAGCGCCTCGGTGTCGATCAGGCTTTGCTCCGTCAGGTCGCGCACGCCGTCGGGCGAGTGGCGGTCCTGCAGCACCTTGCCGGTGATCAGGCGCAGTTGCTGGCGCTGCGCCTTGGTGAACAGTGCGTCCACGCTGGCGGGGTGCGAAGTGGCGAAGGTCAGGGCGGTGGTCACGCCGTTGCGCAGCAGCTCTTCGACGAAGAAGCCTGCGACCTGCGCGCCATAGGCCGGGTCGATGAAGCGCGACTCGTGCGGAAAGGTGTAGTTCTCCAGCCAGGGCAGCAGCCCATCGGCCGGCGCGCCGATCACGTCGGTCTGGGGGAAGTGGATGTGCATGTCCACGAAGCCCGGCGCGATGATGCGGCCCGGCAGGTGCTCGACCGCGCCCTGCCCGTAGGCGGACGCCAGGGCCTGCCAGGGGCCGGCAGCCACGACACGCTGGCGGCCCTCCCCATCGGGGGCAATGGCCAGCAGGCCATCCTCGTCGTACAGGGCCGAGCCATCGTCGGCAAAACGCAAAAGGGCAGAACGGTAGACACGCATGGGCGCAAGCTTAGCGGCAGAGGGGGGCCGTTGCATATGCTGCCGCCTATAGTGGATATGCGCCCTCGGGCAAGGCGGGTTCAGTGGGCCAGCTTGCCCTGCACGCCTTCGACCAGCCAGTTCATCTTGAGGATCTGCGCATCGCCGAGCACCTGGCCGGCGGCGATCACCTCGTGGCCCTCGTTGTCGCGCACCGGTGCCTTGCCGGCACGGAAAGGGTGCAGGGTCCCCGCGCCCACGGCCTTCTGCGCGGCCAGCACCTCCTGCTGCACGGCGGCAGGCACCTTGGGGCCGAAGTCGCCCACGCGGATCATGCCCTCGCGCACGCCACCCCAGACGGTGCCGCTCTTCCAGGTGCCGGCCTGCACGGCGCGCACGCGCTCGGTGTAGTACCGGCCCCACTGGTGGGTGACGGCGATGATCTGCGCGTCGGGCCCCGCGCCGCGCATGTCGGAATGGTAGGCCACGGCCATCTTGCCGCGCTCCTGCGCGGCGGCCATCACGGCGGTGGAGCCGGTGTGGAAGGCGATCACGTCCACATCCTGGTTGAACAGCACCATGGCTGCGTCGCGCTCCTTGGGCGGGTCGAACCAGACGTTGAGCCAGACCACCTTGACCGTGGCCTTGGGGTTCACCGAGCGCATGCCGAGCGTGAAGGCATTGATGCCCTGTAGCACCTCGGGAATGGGAAAGCCCGCCACATAGCCGGCCACGCCGGTCTTGCTCATGCGGCCCGCCGCGATGCCGGCCAGGTAGCGGCCCTCGTAGTAGCGCGCATTGGCCACCGCCACGTTGGCAGCGGTCTTGTAGCCGGTGATGGACTCGAACTTCACGTTCGGATAGTCCTGCGCGACCTTGAGCGTGGGCTCCATGTAGCCGAAGCTGGGCGTGAAGATGATCTGGTGGCCCGTGGCCGCCAGGTCGCGGATCACGCGCTCAGCGTCGGCCCCCTCGGCCACGTTCTCGACGAAAGTGGTCTTGACCTGGTTGCCCAGCGCGGCCTCCACCGCCTTGCGGCCATCGTCGTGCTGCTTCGTCCAGCCTGCTGCGGTGATGGGCGAGACATAGACGAAGCCGGCCTTGATCGGCTCGGTTTTGGGCGCTGCGGCCGCTGGCTGGCCAGGGGATTGAGAAAAGGCGGGGGAGATGGAAACGGCGCTGAAAAGCGCACTCACACAGACCGCACGCAATGCGGTGGCGAGGTTTTTGTACATGGTAGTCCTCTACATGGTCCCGATGACAGAAAAAGCAAAAGGCTGCCGGGACAGCAGCCTTTGCAAGGGCGGTATTGTAGCCAGCGGGCCGCGCCGGCGCTGGCGCGGCGCTTTCTCAGCGCAGTCGCAGCGCGCCCGATGGCGCACCCAGGCGGAAGGCGCCCACCACCTCGGCCAGGCGCGCGGCCTGGTCCTTGAGGCTCTCGGCGGCGGCGGTGGATTCCTCCACCAGCGCCGCGTTCTGCTGCGTCATCTGGTCGAGCTGGCTGACGGCCACGTTCACCTGGCTGATGCCCTGGCTCTGCTCCGATGCGGCGGCGCTGATCTCGCCGATGATGTCGGTCACGCGGCGCACGGAGCTCACGATCTCGCCCATGGTGCTGCCGGCGTTCTGCACCAGCGCAGCGCCCGACTCCACCTTCTCGACCGACTGGCCGATCAGGGTCTTGATCTCCTTGGCCGCTTCGGCACTGCGCTGGGCGAGGCTGCGCACTTCGCTGGCCACCACGGCAAAGCCACGGCCCTGCTCGCCGGCCCGGGCGGCTTCCACGGCGGCGTTGAGCGCCAGGATGTTGGTCTGGAAGGCGATGCCGTCGATGGTGCCGATGATGTCGGCGATCTTCTTGCTGCTGGCGTTGATCGCGTCCATGGTGCTCACCACCTGGGCCACGACCTCGCCGCCGCGCTGCGCCACCTGGGCAGCCGAGGCGGCCATCTGGTTGGCCTGCACGGCCGAGTCGGCGCTCTGGCGCACGGTGCTGGTGAGCTCTTCCATGGAGCTGGCCGTCTCCTCCAGGTTGGCGGCCGTCTGCTCGGTGCGCGCGCTCAGGTCCTGGTTGCCAATGGCGATCTGTGAGCTGGCGGTGGAGATGCTGTCCACCACGCCACGCACCTGCTGCAGCGAGCCGTTCAGCGCACTGCGCATGGCGTCCAGCGCGCGCAGCAGGTGGCCGGTCTCGTCATTGGCGTAGCCGGCCTGGGGTGCACCGGTCAGGTCCATGCCGGCGATGGATTCGGCTATGGCTTCGGCCTGGCGCAAGGGGCGAGTGATGCTGATGGCCAGCAGCCAGGCCAGCAAGGCGCCGAGCAGCAGCGAGATGGCGGTGCACACCTGCAGCAGCAGGGTGGTCTGCGCGCGCAGTCCCTCGGCGCGCTTGCCTGCGGCATCCAGTTGGGCGCGTTGCGCGTCCACCATCTGCTGCACGCCGGCCAGGTAGTCGCGCGAGGTGGGCTCGAAGCGCTCGGTGAACACCTTGTTGGCGTTCTCCGCATCGCCGGCCTGCTTGAACTTGCTCACCTCTTCACGCGCGGCCAGGTAGCTCTTGCGCAGCTCGCCCACTTTGGTGAAGAGCTGCTTTTCCTCGGCTGTGTCCATCTGCGCCTCGATGATCTTCTGAAGCTCGTTGGTCTCACGGATGGAGGTGGCCGTGGCCGGCGCGAAGTAGGGGATCAGCGCAGCATCGCTGCTCTTGGCGATGGCGGCGGCACGCTGCACACCCGAGGTGGTGTGGCGCAGCCAGTCGGCCCCGGCACGCTCGGTCTTGATGTTGTCGTTGACCATGGTGTCGATCTCGGTGCCAAGCTGGCCCAGACGGACGACGGCCACGATGGAGCTGAGCAGGAACAGCGCGAGGATCGCCCCAAGCACCAGCGCGAGGCGCTTGCCGATGGACAACTGATTGAGAAACATGGAGAGACTCCGTTATGGAAAGGCGCAGGGGTAGGCACAAAAGAGATGCGGTCTCCCAAAGGCCGCATTCTGGGCAGTTGCCGACCCCGGAGGGGACCAACAAATGCTTACAAAAACCTGTAATTCTAGGGTTTACCCGAAATCCATGTGCAACTGATGCGCCAGACCCAACAGCAGCGTTGTTGTTCTGCACACAAACAGTGCACAGAAAATGCGCCCTGCGCTGCCTTGGGTACCCCTGCCATTCCTGGATCAGTAGTCGTGTTCCATGAAGCGTTCGAAGCGCTCCTTGAGCTTGTGCTCCCACACGCGCTTGTCGGCGTTGCCCGCAAAACTGGCTTCGAAGCTGTTGAACGCCAACTGGTAGGCGTGGCGCACCGTCATGCCGGTGGCAGCGAACACCTGGGTGAAGTTGTCGTTGATGTAGCCGCCGAAGTAGGCCGGGTCGTCCGAGTTGACCGTGGCGGCCAGGCCGGCATCGAGCAGCTTCGCCAGGTTGTGGTCGGCCAGGTTGGGGAAGACGCACAGCTTCTGGTTGGACAGCGGGCACACCGTGAGCGCGGTGCGGTCCTGGGCCAGGCGCTGCATCAGCGCGGCGTCGTGGACGGCCTGCACGCCGTGGTCGATGCGCTCGACCTTGAGCACGTCGAGCGCACTCCAGATGTAGGCCGGCGGGCCCTCCTCGCCGGCGTGGGCCACCAGGTGCAGGCCCAGCTCGCGGCAGCGGGCGAACACGCGCGCGAACTTCTCGGGCGGGTTGCCCACCTCGCTGCTGTCCAGGCCCACGCCGACGATCTTGTCCAGAAACGGCTGCGCCTGCTCCAGCGTCTCGAAGGCCGACTCCTCGCTCAGGTGGCGCAGGAAGCACAGGATCAGCGTGGCGCTGATGCCAAGATCGGCGCGCGCATCCACGCAGGCGCGGTGCAGGCCGTTGATCACGGTCTCCATCGCCACGCCGCGCTCGGTGTGGGTCTGCGGGTCGAAGAACAACTCGGTGTGCAGCACGTTGTCGGCCGCGGCACGCACCAGGTAGGCGCGCGCCATGTCGTAAAAATCCTGCTCATGCAGCAGCACGCTGGCGCCCGCGTAGTAGATGTCCAGAAAGCTCTGCAGGTTGGTGAAGGCATAGGCGCTGCGCAGTGCCTCCACATCGGCGTAGGGGAGCGACAGGCCATTGCGCTGCGCCAGCGCGAAGATCAGCTCGGGCTCCAGCGAGCCCTCGATGTGGATGTGCAGCTCGGCCTTGGGCATGGCGCGCAGCAGCTCGGGGATGCGCGCGGCGGGGATGGGGGGAACCTTGAACATCAGCAAACTCCAAAGGTGATGCCGCTCGCGCGCAGGTAGCGGCGGTAGGCGGATGATGCCTTGTCGGCGGCGGTATGCAACTCTGCACGCAGGTCCAGCGGCAGGCGTTGCGGTGTCTGGGACTCCAGCACCGGCTGGTCCTGGGTGAAGATGGTGTGCTGGAAGGCCTGCAGCTTCTCGTCGGGCGATTCGAAATCGGCCACGGCCAGGCGGAACCACACGCGGCTGGTCTCGGGCGTGAGCGGGCACACGAACAGCGCGATGGACTCGCGCCAGCCGGCCACTGCGGTGGTACCGGCCTCGGGCACCTTGGTCAGCACGGCCGTGTAGGGGCCCGTGACCTCGTAGGTGTACTCCACCTGGGCTGGCGCCGTCGAGTGCAGGTTGGACTGGGGCTGCCAGGCCTTGCAGCCCGTGGCGCGCAGGCCCGTGGGCGTGGGCTCGACGCGGTAGTCGTCGATGGCCGTGGCCTCGCGCGTGCCCAGCCAGCCGTCGTGCACGAAGCCAAAGTGCGCCATGTCCAGAAAGTTCTCGACGATGCGCGGGGCGCTGGTGGCCACGTCGTAGGGGCCGCAGTTGAGCTTGCGCAGGCGGGCATCGCCCTCGGCCTCGAAGGCGGGCGGCACGGCATCGCCCGCTTCGAGCTGCACCCACACCAGGCCGTTGGCTTCGACCACGCCATGGTGCCGGGCGCAGTGCGTGGCCGGCGGGGTGAACTGCGGCAGCGCCGGTACGTGCACGCACTGCCCGCCAGCCGCGAACTGCCAGCCATGGTAGGGGCACTCGATGCGGCCACCCTGCACCCGGCCCAGGGACAGGCGCGCACCCCGGTGCGGACAGCGGTCCGTGAAGGCCTGCACCCGCCCCTGGCCATCGCGCCAGAGCACGAGGGCATGCTGCAGCAGCTGCACAGCCAAGGGCGCCTGCTCCACGGCGTGCGACAGGGCCACGGCGTGCGACAGGGCCACGGGGTGCCATAGGGTGGTTTCGATCATGGGAATGCTTTTTGTTTTTCAAGGGCTCGGCGTGCAGCCCTGTGGACATTCTGTACGGCCCCAACGAAAAAGGGAACGTGCCGCGCACGTTCCCTTTCCTGGACCAGGCCGCCAGGGCCTGGTGGCGGTGCTGCTTACTTCTTGTCGCCGCCGGGGATCTTTCCTTCCACGCCCTTGACGTAGAAGTTCACGCCGCTCAGGAACTTGTCGTCAGCGACGGCGTCCTTGGCGACCACTTCCTTGCCGTCCTGGCCCACGATGGGGCCCTTCCAGATCTGGAAGCTGCCGTCGGCCAGGCCCTTCTTGATGGCTTCGACCTTGGTCTTGGTGTCGGCAGGCACGTCTTCGGCGATGGAAACGATGTCGATCGCGCCTTCCTTCACGCCCCACCAGCTCTGGCCCGTGGCCCACTTGCCTTCCAGCGCGTCCTTGGTGGCCTTGATGTAGTACGGGCCCCAGTTGATCACGGCCGATGCCAGGTGGGCCTTGGGGCCGTAGGCGGTCATGTCGCTGTCCCAGCCGAAGGCGCGCTTGCCCTTTTCCTGGGCAGTCTTGAGCACGGCGGGCGAGTCGGTGTTCTGGAACAGCACGTCGGCGCCGCCGTTGATCAGCGAGGTGGCGGCTTCGGTTTCCTTGGGTGGGCTGAACCATTCGTTGACCCAGACCACCTTGGTCTTGATCTTGGGGTTGACCGACTGCGCACCCAGCGTGAAGCTGTTGATGTTGCGGATCACTTCAGGGATCGGCACCGAGCCCACCACACCGAGGGTGTTGGTCTTGGTCATGGCGCCGGCGATCACGCCGGCCATGTAGGCGCCTTCGTAGGTGCGGCTGTCATAGGTGCGCACGTTGTCGGCGGTCTTGTAGCCGGTGGCGTGCTCGAACTTCACGTCCTTGAAGTCGGGGGCGATCTTCTGGATCGACTCCATGTAGCCGAAGGTGGTGCCGAAGATCAGCTTGTTGCCCTGGCCGGCCAGGTCGCGCAGCACGCGCTCGGCATCGGCCGATTCGGGCACGCTCTCGACGAAGCTGGTCACTACCTTGTCGCCGAATTCCTTCTCGATGGCCTTACGGCCATTGTCATGGGCAAACGACCAGCCGCCGTCACCGACGGGGCCGACATAGGCGAACGCGATCTTCAGTGGCTCGGGCTTGGGCGCGGGCGCAGAGGCCACGGGCGCCGGGGCGGGCGCAGGCGCCGCAGCGGCTGGCTCTTCCTTCTTGCCACAGCCCACCAGTGCGGCAGCGGCTACAGCGGAGAGCGCAGCCACCTTGAGCAGGGAGCGTTTCTGCAGATCAGTCATGTCGGTTCCTTTTGAAGAGAAGAAAGAAAGTGTTGCAACAGCGGGGGAACGAAAACAGCGATTATGGGGTGATCTACCGGGCGGTAACCAAAGGTTTTTGGGGGAGGTGCGGCCCGAAAGGCTCCAGCGCCCGGCAGGATGCAAGATCCAAGCCGAGCACGTGCCCCACGGGAAGGCATGCGCCCGTATTCACGAACCCGGGTAGAAAGGTTTGCCCAGCGAGGCGGGCATGTTGATGCGGATCCACGCCGGGTTGCGCGATATCAGGGCCAGCACCACGATGGTGGCCACGTAGGGCAGCATGCTCAGCAACTGGCTTGCCACCTGCACGCCCGTGGCCTGCAGATGGAACTGCAGCATGGTCACGCCGCCGAACAGGTAGGCCCCGAGCAGCACGCGCGCGGGCCGCCAGGTGGCGAAGGTGGTCAGCGCCAGCGCGATCCAGCCGCGGCCCGCCACCATGCCCTCCACCCACAGGGGGGTGTAGACCGTGGAGATGTAGGCCCCCGACAGGCCGCACAGCGCGCCGCCGGCCACCACGGCCGCCAGGCGGATGCGGCGCACCGGGTAGCCCAGCGCATGGGCCGACTCGGGCGACTCGCCCACCGAGCGCAGCACCAGGCCCGCGCGCGAGCGGTACAGGAACCAGATGAGGGCTGCCACCAGCAGCATGGTGAGGTAGACCACCGGGTGCTGCTGGAACAGCGCGGGTCCGAGCAACGGCACCTCGGACAGGCCGGGGATGGCGTACTTGGGCATCTCGGGCAGCTTGGCCTGCACGTAGCTGATGCCCAGGAAGGCCGAGAAGCCCACCCCGAACAGGCTCAGCGCCAGGCCCGTGGCGTACTGGTTGGTGTTGAGCCAGATCACCAGCACGCCGAAAATGGCGGCCAGCAAGGCCCCGGCGGCCATGCCGGCCGCGAAGCCCAGCCAGCTGTTGCCGGTGTGTACCACGGTGGCGAAACCGGCGATGGCGGCGCACAGCATCATGCCCTCGGCGCCGAGGTTGACGATGCCGGCCTTCTCGTTGATCAACAGGCCCAGCGCCGCGATGGCCAGGACGGTGCCCGCACTCAGCGTGGCGCCTATGAGCAGTGCATAGGATTCCATATCAAGCTTCCTTCCTGGCCGAGAGATTCACGCAGAGGCTGTGGTGGTGGTTCATGCCTTCACCCCTTTCGTGCCCACCCGGCGCACGCGGTAGGCAATCAGCGTGTCGCAGGCCAGCAGCGTGAACAGCAGCAGGCCCTGGAACACGCCCGTGAGCGACTTGGGCAGGCCCAGGCGCGACTGCGCCAGCTCGCCGCCGATGTAGAACATGCTCATCAAAATCGCCGAGAGGATCATGCCCACCGGGTGCAGCCGCCCCACGAAGGCGACGATGATGGCCGCGAAGCCGTAGCCCGCCGGCACATAGGGCGTGAGCTGGCCGATGGGGCCGGCCACTTCGAGCGCGCCCGCCAGGCCGGCAGCGCCGCCCGAGATCAGCAGCGCCACCCACAGCGCACGGCGCGACGAAAAGCCCGCATAGCGCGCCGCCGCCGGCGCCAACCCGCCCACCTGCTGGGCAAAACCGGCACGGGTGCGGAACAGAAACACCCACAGCGCGGCCGCACCGGCCAGGGCCAGCAGCAGGCCGATAGACATGCGCGAGCCCTGCATCAGGCGCGGTATCTGCGTCACGCGCTCGAAGGTCTTGGTCTGCGGGAAGTTGTAGCCCATGGGGTCCTTCCAGGGGCCGTAGACCAGGTAGCCCAGCACCAGCGTGGCCACGTAGACCAGCATCAGGCTGACCAGGATCTCGCTGGCGTTGAACTTGTCGCGCAGCAGTGCCGTGAGCCCGGCCCAGGCCATGCCGCCCAGCACACCGGCCAACAAAATGGCCGGCACGATCCAGGGGCCGGTGGTCTTGTCGGCCAGCAGCGCCACGCCGCCGGCCGCCACGGCGCCGATGACGAACTGGCCCTCGGCGCCGATGTTCCAGACGTTGGAGCGAAAGCACACGGCCAGGCCGAGCGCGATGAGCAGCAGCGGCGTGGCCTTGACCATCAACTCGCCGATGGCGTAGGGCGTCTTGATCGGCTCCCAGAAGAAGATCTGCAACGCACGCACGGGGTCCTTGCCCAGTGCAGCGAAGAGGATGATGCCGATCAGCACGGTGAAGGCCAGCGCCAGCAGCGGCGAGCCGAAGGTCCAGAGGCGCGAGGCCTGGGGGCGCGGCTCGAGCTTAAGCATGGTGGTGCTCCCCGCCGGCGGCCACGGCAGCCTGCGCCAGGTGGCCCTGCACGTCGGCATGCCACAGCCCGCTCATCCACTCGCCGATGCGTTCCACGGTGGCCTCGGCGCGCGGCACCGAGGGCGAGAGGTGGCCCTTGGCCACGACATGCAGGCGGTCGCAGATTTCAAACAATTCGTCCAGCTCCTCACTGACCACCAGCACGGCGCAACCGGCATCGCGCAGCGCCAGGATTTCGCCGCGGATCTGCGCGGCCGCGCCCACGTCCACGCCCCAGGTGGGTTGCGAGATGATGAGCAGCCGGGGCTTGGCGTCGATCTCGCGGCCCACGATGAATTTCTGCAGGTTGCCGCCCGACAGCGACTTGGCAGCCGCATGCGGGCCACCCGCCTTGACGTGGAAGCGCTCGATGATGGCGCGCGCATGCGATTCGAGCGCCCCCACCTTGATCCAGCCGCTGCCCGCCACCGAATTGGTGCGCGTGAGCAGCAGGTTGTGCGCCAGGCCCATGGTGGGCACGGCGCCGCGGCCCAGGCGCTCCTCGGGCACGAAATGCAGGCCCAGCGCGCGGCGGCGGCTCGGGCCCATGCGGCCGGCGTTCTGGCCGGACACCTGGATGCTGGCCGGCTCGGCGCGCTGGTCTTCACCCGACAGCGCGTAGAGCAATTCCTTCTGCCCGTTGCCGGAGACCCCGGCAATGCCGACCACCTCGCCGGCCTTGACCTCGAAGGACAGGTCCACCAGGTCCACGCCGAACTGGTCGGCACGCGGCAGCGACAGGCCCCGCACGCTGAGCACGGTGGCGCCGGTCTGCACGGTGCGGTGCTCCAGCGCCGGCGGCTCGGCACCGATCATCAGGCGCGAGAGCGAGGCGTTCGACTCCTCGGCCGGGTTGCACACGCCCGTGACCTTGCCGCCGCGCAGCACGGTGCAGGCGGTGCACAGCGCGCGTATCTCGTGCAGCTTGTGGCTGATGTAGAGGATGCTGCAGCCCTCGGCCGCGAGCTTGCGCAGCACCACGAAGAGCTTTTCCACCGCCTGGGGCGTGAGCACCGAGGTGGGCTCATCAAGGATCAGCACCTTGGGGTTGGTGAGCAGCGCACGGATGATCTCCACGCGCTGCATCTCGCCCACGCTGAGCGTGTGCACGGGGCGCAGCGGATCGATGTCGAGGCCGTACTCGGCCGCCTTGGCGGTGATGCGCTCGGTCACCTCGGCAAGGTCCTGGCTCTTGTCCAGGCCCAGCCAGACGTTCTCGGCCACGGTCAGCGTATCGAACAGGCTGAAGTGCTGGAACACCATGGCGATGCCCAGGGCCCGTGCCTCCTGCGGGTTGCGCACCTGCACGGCCTGGCCGTTGAAGTGCACGCTGCCCTCGTCGGGTTTGACCGAGCCGTAGATGATCTTCATCAGCGTGGACTTGCCCGCGCCGTTTTCGCCCAGCACGGCATGGATCTCACCGGGCTGCACCGTGAGGGAGACACCGCTGTTGGCCACCACGGCGGGATAGCGCTTGGTGATGCCCGTGAGCTGCAGCCGGGGCGCCAAGCCCGGGGCATTGGAAAGAGGTGGTGAACTCATGCGGTGGATTGTCTCTCAGATTGGTGGGTCGTTATAGGGATAAAACTGCCTGCCATCGCTTGTTCAGCATGACCGCAAAGCTATTCTTTTCGTAGCGACGCAGCCACCGCCTTCACGCAGTCGCGCAGCCACACGGCGGCTGCGGAATGGTGCGTGCGGGCATGCCACAGCTGGTAGTACATGAGGCGCGGAAACTCCACGGGGGCCGGCAAAATGGCCAGCGGCAGGTGGTCCACATAGCGTTCGCAGTACTGGCGCCCGGTGGTCAGCACAAGCAAGCTCGATGCCACGATGGGCGGTATGGCGCTGAAGTGCGCACAGCGCGCCGTGATGTTGCGCGCCAGGCCCAGGCCATCGAGGTGCATGTCGATCACGCCGCGCGCGCCGGGGTGGGTGGGCGTGGGGGCGATGTGCTCGGCAGCCAGCCAGCTCTCGGCGTCCCAGCCGCGGCGCACGGCGGGGTGGTCGCGGTTCACGAGACACACCACCTCGTCGCCGAACAGGCGGCCCATGTGCAGGTCGTCCGGGGGCTGGGGCCAGTTGCCGATGACCACGTCCACGTCGCCCTGCGCAAGGTGGGCGTGGTAGTGGGTGTCGCCCGACAGCGGCAGGATCTCGATGGGGCACATCGGCGACTCGACTTTGATGCGCGCCACCAGCTGCGGCAGGAAGTAGGGGTCCAGGTAGTCGCTGGCCGCCACGCGGAAGGTGCGGGTGGCGGTGCGCGGATCGAAGCCGCGCGCATCGGAGAACAGGGCCTCGGCCGAGCGCAGGATGGCGCCCGCGGGCTCCACCATGCGCAGCGCCGCGTCGGTGGGCATCATGCTGGCGCCCGAGCGCACCAGCAGCGGATCGCCCGCCAGGTCGCGCAGCCGCTTGAGCGCGGCCGACACCGCCGGCTGGTGCATGCCCAGGCGGACGGCTGCCCTCGATACGCTGCGTTCAGTCAACACGGTGTGCAAGACCCTTATGAGATGGAGGTCTATCTTGTCGAAAAGGGCGTGGTCTCGCATACAGGGGCCTGCATTCTTGTCATACGCCATCACGTATGCCGCTGCGCGCGATGGATGCGCTGCGCTGCGCGATGTGGGGAGTGGGGGCGTTGTGGGGTGGGCAAAAAGTGTCGGCGCACTGTACACCGCACACCCGCTGCGACGTGCCCCTGGAAATCCCTGTGCAGGCCGCAGGCCCGAGGTCAAGCCCCGCGCAGTGCGGCTACCGCCTCGCGATGGCGCTCAGATCTCGTCGATGGCGGTTCTGCGGGCCTGCGCAGGCGTGTCCGCGCCGATGGCGAAGCGCTCACCGGTCTTCACGTAGAAGCTCGCGCCGAAGCGCCCCACGGGATGGAAATCCTGCAGGCGCACGCGCCAGCGTTCGGTGTCCACCAGGCCTTCGCGCACGCCCAGCCACTGCACGCGGCCGATGAAGACGTAGCGGCTGGCGGTCTCCAGCGTTTCGTGCAGCACGCACTCGAAAGCCACGGGTGCCTCCGCGATGCGCGGCGGCGCCACGCTGCGCGAAGGCACGGGTGTGAGGCCGGCGTGCACCAGTTCGCTCTGGTGTGGCGGCAGGCTGTCGCCGCAGGCGTGCATCTGCGCGGCCATGGCCTCGTCGGTGATGTGCACCACGAACTCGCCGGTGCGCAGGATGTTGGCCGCCGTGTCCTTGAGCAGGCCGTCCTTCAGGCGGTTGATGCTGACCATGACCACCGGGGGGTCCTCGCCCAGCATGTTGAACATGCTGAACGGGGCAGCATTCACCGTGCCGTCTTCGCCCAGCGTGGTGATCAGCGCGATGGGGCGCGGCACGATCAGGCTGGCCATGAGCTTGTAGCGCTGGTAGGCGTCTATCTGCGAGAAGTCGATGTCCATGGCGCCGCGATTGAATAAATCGTATACGAAATTTTAAACCATGCCGTTGATTCATGGCGGCATCGCACAGATCGTATACGATTTTCGCAATCAGCCCTGCGGCAGCTCTTCCGGCAGGGACAGGCGCGCCTCCAGCGCCAACAGGTGGCGGTCCATGGCATCGGCGGCGGCAGCGCCATCGCGCAGGGCCAGGTGCTCGACGAGCTGCTCGTGCTCCTCGTGCTCGCAGCTGGATTCGCCGGGCGTCTCGTACAGCGCCACGATCAGCGAGCAGCGCGTCATCAGTTCGGTCAGGATGCGCTGCAACTCGGCATTGCCCGACAGCTCCGCCAGCGCCAGATGAAAGCCACCCGCCAGCGCCACCCAGCGCGCATGGTCCTGCTGGTGCAGGGCCTCGTGCTCGGCGCGCATGCGCTGCTTGAGGCGCTGCACCTCGCCATGGGTGATGCGCGCAGCCACCATGCGCACGATGCCCGCCTCCACCACGCGGCGCGCGGCGAAGATGTCGCGTGTCTCCTTCGGGCCGGGGCGGGCCACCGTGGCACCCTTGTTGGGCACGATGTCCAGGATGCGCAGTTCGGCCAGCCGGTGCAGGGCCTGGCGCACCACCGTGCGGCTCACTCCGAAGCGCTCGCACAGCGCGGGCTCGCCCAGGCGCTCGCCGGGCCGCAGCCGGCCGTGCATGACGTCGTCGAGCACGGCCTCGTACACCGGCTGGTCCAGGGTGGCGGCAGGTGGGCGAGAAGGCGTTGCGGCGGGCATGGGCAGAAATGGTGCGCGATGGTGTGCGATGGTGTGCGATGGTGCGGTGGGCGCGCCAGTGTAGCCAGCAGCCACTGGGCCCCGGCGTCCGGCCGGTGCCACGGAGTGTGGCGGCAGCGGCCTTTTTTGCCCCCGGTGGGCGCGCAGTCATAGCGCGGCAGGCATCCTCGTTATACGCTCTGGCATATGCGGTCTGTTGCAGGCGCGCATACGCTCTGGTTTTGACCGATTTGCCCGTTTTTGAGCACCCCACGCATGACGATGACCCACCGACCTCTTCGCTTCATCCGCCGCGGCCAGCCCGCGGCGCTGCACGACGTACCGCCCGACCGCACCTTGCTGGAGGTGCTGCGCGAGGACCTGGGCTGCACGGGCACCAAGGAGGGCTGCGGCGAGGGCGACTGCGGTGCCTGCACGGTGGTGCTGGGTGAAGAGCGCAATGGCAAGCTGCACTACAGCGCCGTGAACAGCTGCATCCGCCTGGCCCACTCGGTGGACGGCATGGCGCTGTGGACGGTAGAAGACCTGGCCGAAGACCCGCTGATCCGCCCCGCCGGCCCGGCCGCGCCGGTGGAAAAGCCCATCACCCTGCACCCCGCGCAGGAGGCCATGGTGCAGTGCCACGGCTCGCAGTGCGGCTTTTGCACGCCGGGCTTCGTGATGAGCCTGTTCGGCATGTACCAGAACCATGTCTGCCAGGGCCAGCCCATCACGCGCGAGCTGGCGCAGGAAGAACTCTCGGGCAACCTGTGCCGCTGCACAGGCTACCGCCCCATCCTCGATGCCGCCCAGCAGATGGCCGCCTTGCCCCCCGTAGCCGTGGACGAGGCGCAGTTGCTGCGCCAGCTGGCACAGCTGCAAGCCCCGGAGGCGGACGGCACGGCCTACCTGGCCCCGACCACCCTGCCCGCCCTGCTGGCCGCGCGCGCCGCGCACCCCGGTGCCCAGGTGGTGGCCGGCTGCACCGACGTGGGCCTGTGGGTCACCAAGATGCACAAGCAGTACGCGCAGATACTGGACGTGACGCGCGCGGCCGAGTTGCTGCATCTCGGTGAAGACGCGCAACAGATCACCATCGGCGCCGCCGTATCGCTGACCGATGCCTTTGCCGCACTCACCCGCCAGTGGCCGCAGCTGCACACCTTTGCCACGCGCTTCGCGGGCCTGCCGGTGCGCAACTCGGGCACGCTGGGCGGCAATGTCGCCAATGGCTCGCCCATCGGCGACTCCATGCCGCTGCTGATCGCCCTGCGCGCCCAGATCGTGCTGGCCAGCACGCGCGGCGAGCGCACGCTGGCGCTGGAAGACCTGTACACCGGCTACCGCCAGAGCGTGATGGCGGCCGATGAGCTGCTGGTGCGCATCGTGGTGCCGCGCCCGGGCGTGACCGAGGCCTTGAGGGCGTACAAGATATCGAAGCGCTTCGACGACGACATTTCGGCAGTCTGCCTGGTCATCAACCTCGACATTGAGGCCGGCGTGGTGCGCCGAGCCAGCATCGGTGCGGGCGGCGTGGCCGCCACCCCAGCACGCGCGCGGCAGACCGAAGCCACCCTCACCGGCCAGCCCTGGTCGGCCGAGACCGTGCAAAAAGCAGCCGATGCCCTGCAGGCCGAGTTCAGCCCCATCTCCGACATGCGTGCCAGCGGCGCCTACCGGCGCACCGTGCTGGCCAGCCTGCTGCAGCGCTTCTGGCTCGAAAGCCAGGGCCAGGACGCGGTGAGCGTGGAAAACTTCCGACTGGAGGCCAGCGTATGAACCAGCGTGACCCCTCTCCCGTGAGCCGCGACGCCGTGGACGACCCGGTGGTGGTGCAGGCCGATGCGCACGCCGACCAGCCCGTGGCGGCGCCCCAGGCACCCACGCCCCCCGCCACGCTGCGCGCCATGGGCCATTCGCACATCCACGAAAGCGCCCGCGCCCAGGTGGCCGGTGCGGCCCACTACATCGACGACCTGCCCGAGATCAAGGGCACGCTATACGCCTCGCCCATCCTCTCCACCGTGGCCCACGGGCGCCTGAACGGCGTGGACGCGAGCGCCGCCCTGGCCCTGCCCGGCGTGCGCGGCGTGGTGCTGTCGGCCGACGTGCCAGGCGACAAGATGCTGGCCGCCTTCGCGCACGACGAGCCGGTGTTTGCCATGGACACGGTGCAGCACATCGGCCAGGTCATCGGCCTGGTGGTGGCCGACACGGTGATGCAGGCGCGCCGCGCGGTGCGCGCGGTGAAGCTCGACATCACCCCGCTGCCGGCCGTGCTGACGGTGCAGGACGCGCTGGCCGCCGAAAGCTATGTGCTGCCACCGGTGTTCGTGCGCCGCGGCGATGCGGCGGCCGGCCTGGCCGGCTCAGAACACCGCCTGCAAGGCACCTTCGACGTCGGTGGGCAGGAGCACTTCTACCTAGAGGGCCAGATCGCCTACGCCATGCCGCTGGAGCAGAAGCAGTGGTGGGTCTATTCCAGCACCCAGCACCCGGGCGAGGTGCAGCACTGGGTGGCGCACGCCCTGGGCATCGACAACCATGCCGTGCGCGTGGAGTGCCGGCGCATGGGCGGGGGCTTTGGCGGCAAGGAGACGCAGGCCGGGCACCTGGCCGTGTGGGCCGCCGTGGCGGCGCACAAGCTGGGCCGCCCGATCAAGCTGCGCCTGGACCGGGACGAGGACTTCATGGTCACCGGCAAGCGCCACCCGTTTGCCTACCGCTACGACGTGGGCTTTGACGGCACGGGCCGCATCACCGGGCTGAACCTGCACATGGCGGCCAACTGCGGCTTCTCGGCCGACCTGTCGGGCCCGGTGGCCGACCGCGCCGTGTTCCACAGCGACAACGCCTACTACCTGAGCGACGTGGAGATCGCCTCCTACCGCTGCAAGACCAACACCCAGAGCCACACGGCGTTCCGCGGCTTTGGCGGCCCGCAGGGCGTGATCGTGATCGAGGCCATCCTGGGCGACGTGGCGCGCGCCCTGGGCCTGGACGCGCAGGACGTGCGCCTGCGCAACCTCTACGGCCGCGACGCGAGCGAAGGCCGCAACGTCACCCACTACCAGATGACTGTGGAGGACAACATCCTGCACGAACTCATGCCCCAGCTGGAGCGCGACGCCAACTACCGCCAGCGGCAGGCAGCGATTGCGGCATGGAACGCCACCAACCCGGTGCTCAAGCGCGGGCTGGCGATCACGCCGGTCAAGTTCGGCATCAGCTTCACGGCCACCCTGTTCAACCAGGCTGGCGCGCTGGTGCACGTGTACACCGACGGCAGCGTGCAGGTGAACCACGGCGGCACCGAAATGGGCCAGGGCCTGCACACCAAGGTGGCGCAGATCGTGGCCGACGAGCTGGGCGTGCCCCTGCACCGCGTGCTGGTCACGGCCAGCGACACCAGCAAGGTGCCCAACGCCAGCGCCACCGCCGCATCGAGCGGCACCGACCTGAACGGCCGCGCCGCCCAGTTCGCCGCGCGCCATGTGCGCGACAACCTGGCGGCCTATGTCTGCGGGCTCGATGGCTGCGGCGCGGGCGCCATCCAGTTCGCGGGCGGGCAGGTGATCTCGCCCAAGAAAGTGCGCGCCTTCGACGACGTGGTCAAAGAGGCGTACGCCAACCGCATCCAGCTGTGGAGCGACGGCTTCTACCGCACGCCCAAGATCCACTACGACAAGACCACGCTCACGGGCCGGCCGTTCTACTACTTCTCGTACGGCGCGGCCTGCACCGAGGTGGTGATCGACACGCTGACCGGCGAGAGCCGCGTGATCGCCGTGGACATCCTGCACGACGTGGGCCACAGCATCAACCCGGCCATCGACATCGGGCAGATCGAGGGCGGCTTCGTGCAGGGCATGGGCTGGCTCACCACCGAGCAATTGGTGTGGAACGACAAGGGCTACCTGGCCACGCACGCCCCCAGCACCTACAAGATCCCGGCCACGGGCGACATCCCCGCGCATTTCCGCGTGAACCTGTGGCCCGAGGCCAACCGCGAGGACAACGTGGGCGGCAGCAAGGCCGTGGGCGAACCGCCCTTCATGCTGGCCATCAGCGTCTACGAGGCGCTGCGCAATGCCGTGGCGGCTGCGCGCAGCGGCGGCGAGGACGACCGCGCGCCGGTGCAGCTGACCGCGCCCGCCACAGCCGAGAACGTGCTGCGGGCGCTGGGCAAGGTCAGCGACTGAGGGGGATCAATACGGCCCCAGCGCCATGCGACCGGAGGATGTCATGTCGCGCGCATGGCGCGTCTCCACCCGGTTGCGCCCGGCGCGCTTGGCGTCGTAGCAGGCCATGTCGGCTGCATTCAGCACCGAGGCCACGTCGTGCAGGTGGGCATCGAGCACCACCAGGCCGATGCTCACGCCCAGCGTGAAGCTGCGCCCCTGGTAGGACGGCTCCCAGGCCTGCACCGTGGCGCGCAGCTGTTCGGCCACGGCCTGGCCGCGCGCCAGCGGGCAGCCGGGCAGCACCACGGCGAACTCGTCGCCGCCCAGCCGTGCAGACCAGCCCACCTGGCGCACCTGGGTCTCGATGAGCCGGGCCACATGGCGCAGCACGTCGTCGCCCGCATCGTGGCCCGCCACGTCGTTGACCAGCGTGAAATGGTCAAGGTCCAGGAACAGCATCACCCCGTCGTCGGGTGCATCGTCCACCGCCGTGCCCGCCGCACCGGTGGCTCGCGTGCGTGCCGAGCGCTCGGCCAGCAGCAGGGCCAGTCGGTGGTCGAAGGCCGAGCGGTTGTGCAACTGGGTGAGGGCATCGTGCGTGAGCTCCCAGGCCTGCTGGTACTGGGCTTCGCGCGCGGCGGTGATGTCCTCCAGCATCCACACCGTGCCTCCGCCCAGGGCCTCCGAATTCACCTTGCGGCCCTGCACCCGCGCCCAGACGGGGCTGCCGTCCTTGCGCACGAAGCACACGTCGCCATCGAAGGTGCCATGCGCCGCGAAGGCCGACTGCACGCGCTCGCCCAGGCGGGCATAGTCGGCGTCAGAGCCGTACAGCGTGCGTGCCGGCCGGCCCTGCAGTTCACCCTCTGCGTAGCCCAGCGTCAGGCAGGCCTGCCGCCCCACCACTTCGAGCACGCCATGGCGCGTGATGACAATGCCCACCGAGGCGTTCTCCAGGATGGCCTGGAACTGCCCGTGCAGCAGCGCGTGCAGGTGGTCCTGCTGGCGCTTTTGCTGCGCCAGCCCGTCGAACACCCGCACCAGCGCACCCACCTCGCCCCGGCCACCGGGCCAATCGATGGCGCCCCGGGCATCGTGGCGCAGCAGCTGCTGCGCGCCCCGGCACAGCTGGGCCAGGGGCTGGGCCATCCAGGCCATGGCCGTGGCCAGCAGCAGCACGCCCAGGGCAATCACCGCGGCGGCCAGCCACCAGGCATCGCGCTGGGCTCCCTGCAACGGCGCCAGCAGCGCCTGCGAATTGCTGACCCGGGCCACGAACCACTGCGGCAGCGGCATGCCGGCCACGCTCACGATGTGGTCGGGCTGCACCTCGGTGACCCCGCGCCCGACCACGGGCTGCGCACGGCGCAGCCACTCGGCGAATACGGGGGCCAGGCCCGGCTCGTCACGCACCTGGCCCATGATGCGCGCGGGGTCGGTGTGCGAGAGGATGGTGCCGTCGCGGGTGAAGACCACCAGGCGCGAGTCATCGCGCGCCGGCAGCGCCATGGACTGCGGCAGCAGGCCCTGCGACTGCAGCCTGAGCGCCCCCGCGACCACGCCCAGCACCGCGCCCTCCTCGCTGTGCAGCGGCAGCGTGAACAGGATGCGCGCATTGCTGGTGCGCCCGGCAATCAGCTCCGACACCTGGGGTTTGCCATCGATCAGCGTGCGGCGCAGGGCATCGCGCTCCGCTGGGTCCAGGTCGGCCGCCTTGACCAGTTGGCCCGCACGGATGTTGAGTCGGAGTTCGCCATCCTTGCGGGCCACCTGCAGGGCATCGAAGAACCCCACCGCAGGCAGGCCCTGCTGCAGCAGCCAGTCCAGCGACGAGGGCGATTCGAGCATGGCCGGGGTGATGCCCTGTGCCACCGTGCGCAGCACCTTCTGGCTCTGCTCGATCTTGCTGGCCAACAGCCGCGCCACCACCTCCACCTCATCGGTCTGCTGGCCGACCATGCGGCGCATGGCCTCCTGGCCTGCGGCACGCGAGACCAGCCACACCGACGCCGCGCTCGCCAGCACCACCACCAGCGCAGCCACCGCCATCAGCCGCAGCACCAGGGAGCCCGGCAGGCCCAAGGCCGGCTCTTGCGCGGCAGCGACGGGGTTCGCGGGTGGCGTCATGCGCTGTCCCGGTGGGGAGGGCTGCAGGTGCGGACGATGAGGGAGGCGGGCATGGGAACTGTGGGAAACAACAGGGCTTCCAACGAATATACGCAGCACCCGCCCACAGGGGCTTGGGTGGAACCCTCACATGCCCCCAAGGAAAAACCCTAGTGGTGGTGCTCCCCCTGAGGCGCTTCGCGCCTTCATCCCTCTCGCCAGTTTCATGCGTTGCGGGCTGCCCGCACTGCTACCTGCCCGCAGAAGGCCGGTCGTACCGGCTCAGCCGCCTGCGACCGACTGCAGCGCCATCGGCTGGGGTAGCCTGAGCACGTTGCCGGTGCCGGCCACCAGGCCGTGCTCGCGCAGGTGGCGCATCACGCGCGAGAAGGTCTCGGGGGCGATGCCCAGTTGCGCGGCAATGAGCCGCTTGCGCTGGTGCAGGGTGACGCTCATGGCGCCGCCCGTGTCCGGCTCGGCGTTCTGCAGCAGCCACTGCGCGCAGCGCGCCTGGGCGTCCTGCGCGAGGCGGCTCACCGCCAGGCCCGACTGCTGCAGGTAGCCCGTGGCCATGTCGCGCAGCAAGGCCTGCGCCGCAGGGGGCAGCGCCTCGCAGTGGCTGCGAAGCACGTCCACCGGCAGATGGCGCAGCTGCACCTGGGTCTGCGCCACCATGTCCACCGCACAGGGCTCCCCCAACAGCGCCGAGGCAGCGTCAAGCCAGAACGGCGCCTCGACCACGCCCAGTTGGTGGCGCATCTGGCCGCGCTCGCACACCCCGAGCAGCACACGCCCGCGCTCCAGGTGCGCTGCGGTGGCCAGGGTCTGGTGGCGGTGCCGCAGCACGTCGCCGGCCGCAGCGACCTGGAACTGTGCAGGCAGGGAGAAAAGCGAAGAGGGCAGCATGGCCCGAACTGTGCCGGGCGGGGGCTGAGGGCACATTGAGCAAGATCAAACCGGCGCCATGCACGCGGCCTGCCAGGCCATGAAAGACCCCGGCCAAGGCAACGGGGCAATCCGTCCGCTTTCTGTAAGCAGTTGTTGGCAAGGGGCATGGAACTTGCGAAATCCCTCCGCTGCGCCCGCCCGCGCACCAAGGTGCAACACAGGGCGGCGCCGCATCCCCGCGCCGGACATCCGGCTTCCCCCACCCCAGGAGTACACAACATGAAAACAAACCTGATTGCCCTGTCGCTCGGCAGCGCGCTGCTGTGCACCAGCGCAACTGCCCAGGCCCAGAGTTCCGTCCAGCTGATGGGCCTGACCGACGTCTTCGTCGGCTCCCTGCGCAACGCTGGCGATGCCGGCCGCGCCACGGTGCTCAACAGCGGTGGCATGACCACCTCGTGGTTCGGCGTCAAGGGCACCGAAGACCTCGGCGGCGGCCTCAAGGCCAACTTCGCGCTGACCTCGTTCATCAAGGTGGACAGCGGCGTGCAGGGCCGCTTCGTGAACGACACCTTCTTCTCGCGCGATGCCAACGTGGGCCTGTCGGGCGGCTTCGGCACGGTGACGGTGGGCCGGGGCCTGGCGCCCAACTTCCTGCCCTCGATCCTGTCGAACCCGATGGGCGATTCGTTCACCTTCGCGCCGCTGATCCTGCACATGAACGTGCCCCTGTTCAACGGCACCGGCTGGACGGCCACCACACCCTCGGACACCGGCTGGTCCAACGAGATCATCTACAGCACACCGAGCATGGGCGGGCTCACCGTGAACGCGCACTACCAGGTGGGCGAGGTCGCGGGCGACAACGGCAAGAAGAACGTCGGCCTGAACGCGCTGTACTTCAACGGCCCACTCACGCTCACGGGCTTCTACGAGCGCGACCAGGTCGGCAACCCCGCCGTGCCCAGCACCTACCTGGGCACCACCAAGAGCGACTGGATGCTGGGCGGCGCCTACGACTTCACTGTGGTCAAGGCCTTTGCCAGCTACGGCCAGGCCAAGGCCGACAACACCACCAACAAGGCCAAGACCCTGCAACTGGGCGTGTCCGTGCCGGTGTTCAGCACCGGCAAGGTGCTGGCCTCATGGGCCCAAACCGAAATGACGGCCACCGACGTCTCGCGCAAGACCTTCACGCTGGGCTATGACCACTTCCTGTCCAAGCGCACCGACCTGTATGCGATGCTGATGAACGACCGCATCACCGCCCGCACGACAGGCAACAGCTTCGGCCTCGGAATCCGCCACAGGTTCTGATGCCAGCGCCGCCCGGGCAGCCTGGCGGTTGACTACAGCACCAGAATCGCCCGAAAGTCGTTCACATTGGTGTGCGTGGGCCCGGTGACCAGCAGGTCGCCCAGGGCCGCGAAGTAGCCCCAGGCGTCGTTGCGCTGCAGGGCGTCTTCGATGTCGGCACCCGCCGCATGGGCGCGGTGCAAGGTGTCGGGCACCACGAAGGCGCCCGCGTTGTTCTCCACGCCATCGATGCCGTCGGTATCGGCAGCCAGCGCCCAGACCGACGGCTCGCCCTGCAGCGCCTTGGCCAGCCCCAGGCAGAACTCCCCGGCGCGGCCGCCGCGGCCACGCGGGGCGTCGGGCGCGCGCGGGCGCACCGTGACCGTGGTTTCGCCACCCGAGAGGATGACGCAGGGCTTGGTGAACGGCTGGCCCCGGCGCGCCACCGAGCGCGCCATGGCCGCATGCACCTTGCCCACATCGCGCGACTCGCCTTCGATCTCGTCCGAGAGGATGACGGCATCCACGCCCGCCGCGCGCGCCGCCGCAGCTGCGGCCTCCAGCGCCTGCCAGGGCGTGGCCACCAGGTGCACGGCATGGCCTTCGAACACGGCGTCGCCGGGCTTGGGCGTTTCCAGCGCACCGTCGCGCAGCGCCTGCAGGGTCTGGTGCGGCACCTCGATGCCGTAGCGCACCAGGATGGCCAGCGCATCGGCGCAGGTGGTGGCGTCGGGCACGGTGGGGCCGCTGGCGATGACCGAAGGGTCGTCGCCCGGCACGTCGCTGATGGTCAGCGTGACCACGCGCGCCGGCCCGCAGGCCGCCGCCAGCCGCCCGCCCTTGATGCGCGAAAGGTGCTTGCGCACGCAGTTCATCTCGGCGATGTCGGCCCCGCTCTCCAGCAGGGCGCGGTTGATGCGCTGCTTGTCATCGAGCGTCAGGCCCTCGCCCGGCAGGGTGAGCAGCGAGGAGCCCCCGCCCGAGATCAAGCACAGCACCAGGTCGTCGGCGGTCAGGCCCTCGGTCAGCTCCAGCAGGCGCTGGGCAGCGGCTTCGCCAGCGGCGTCGGGCACGGGGTGCGCGGCCTCGACCACCTCGATGCGCTGCACCAGGCCCTCAGGCCGGGGCGGGATGTGCCCGTAGCGGGTGACGACCAGGCCCGACAGCGGCGCGTCGTGCGGCCACAAGGCTTCGAGCGCCTGGGCCATGGCGCCACCGGCCTTGCCGCCTCCCAGCACCAGGGTGCGGCCACGCGGGGGCGCGGGCAGCCAGGCGCGCATGCCGTGCAGGGGCTGAGCGCTGCGCACGGCAACGTCGAACAGGCCCCGCAGAAAGCCGCGGGGATCGGCGTGGAAATCAGGCAACAGGCCAGGTTGGGGAAGAGAGATGTCGGGCATGGTGCACATTGTGCGTGGGCTTGGGGGCACCGGTGTAAACCCGGGGCCGCTGTAACGCAACTGTCACACCCGCCCGGTATGGTGAACCCCCTAGAAGTGACAAATTGCAACCATGGCGCATCCCAAGCAAGAACGTCTCGACCGCATGCTCGCGCTGCTGTCGCCCGCCGCACGGCTGGGGTCGGGACCGCTGGCGCGGCTGATGCGCGGTGGTGGCCTGTACTGCGTGTTCCAGCCGCTCGGGGACCTGCGCGAAGGCAGCATCTTTGCCCATGAGGCCCTGATCCGCGGCCCCGAGGGATCGGCCCTGCACACCCCCGACGTGCTGCTGGACCTGGCGCGGCGCGAGGGCCTGCTGCTGGATTTCGAGCTGGTGTGCGTTTTCACGGCGCTGCGCGACTGGGGCGACCATGGTGCGCCCGGCCGTCTGTTCGTGAACATCAGCGCCGATGCGCTGGTGCATGCGGTGGCCCTGTGCGGCGAGCGCCGCCTGGGCGAGGCGGTGCGCGGCTTCGGCGTGAGCGCTCGCATGCTGGTGTTCGAGATCACCGAGCACGAGCGCGTGACCGACATGCCCGCGCTGCGCGAAGCCATCCGCGAGGTGCATGCCTGCGGCGCACGCCTGGCGCTCGACGATTTTGGCGACGGACGCTCCAGCCTGCGCCTGTGGTCCGAGGTCAAGCCCGACTTCGTGAAGATCGACCGCTACTTCATCCACGACATCAGCGAGCACCCCGAGAACCTGCAGATGCTGCAGGCTATCAAGGGCATTGCCGACGTGTTCGGCACCACGCTGATCGCCGAGGGCATCGAGACGCGCGACGACCTGCGCGCACTGCGCGACCTGGCCATCCCCTACGGCCAGGGCTGGGTGCTGGGCCGCCCTGCGCGCACCCCGCGCGAGGCCATCGACGGCCCGGCGCTCGACGTGCTGCAGGACCGCCGCGTCGCCGTGCTGCCGCACCTGGGCCAGACGGCGCGCCCGGGCATTCTGCGCAGCCTGATGGTGGTGCAGGCGCCCACTGTGACGCCCTCCTCCACCAACGACGAAGTGGCCGCACTGCTGCAGGAGCGGGTGGACCTGCATGCGCTGGCGGTGGTCGATGGTGCACGCCCGGTGGCGCTGATCAACCGCCAGCAGTTCATGAACCACTACGCCACGCTGTATTTTCGCGAAGTGCATGGCCGCAAACCCTGCATCGTCTTTGCCAACAGCACGCCGCGCGTGGTGGAGCTCGACTGCGACGTGGATCAGCTCGTGGGCATCCTCACCTCGCAGGACCAGCGCTACCTGAGCGATGGTTACATCGTCACCGACAACGGCCGCTACGTGGGCCTGGGCACCGGCGACCAACTGGTGCGCGCGGTGACCGAGACGCGCATCGAGGCCGCACGCCATGCCAACCCGCTGACCTTTCTGCCCGGCAACATCCCCATCAGCATGCACATGCAGCGCCTGCTGGAAAGCGGCACCGAGTTCGTGGCCTGCTATGCCGACCTGAACAACTTCAAGCCCTTCAACGACCACTACGGCTACTGGCGCGGCGACCAGATGATCCGCCTGGTGGCGCGCCTGGCCACCACGCACTGCGACGCGCGCCGTGACTTCGTGGGCCATGTGGGGGGCGATGATTTCATGCTCATCTTCCAGAGCAGCAACTGGCTGCAGCGCTGCAAGAACATCGTGGACGAGTTCGCGCGCGAGGCGCTGACCCTGTTCGACGACGGCGCGCGCGCCATGGGCGGCATCCATTCGGAAGACCGCCACGGCGTGCGCCGCTTCTTCCCCTGCACCACGCTGGCCATCGGCGCCGTGCGCATACAGCCCGGCACCTACCGCCATGCCGAAGAGGTGGCCAACCTGGCCGCCGTGGCCAAGCACGAGGCCAAGCTCGCATCCACCGGCGTGGTGCTGCACGGCGGCGAACTGCCGGGGCCGCCGCACAACGCCCTTCGCGCTCTGCAAAGCGTTCTGGCGGCCTGAACTCAGCGCAGCATCAGGGCACTTTCGCGCCGTCCTGGAACCAGCGGCCGATCAGCGAGCGCTCGGCGTCGGTCATCTGCGTGGCGTTGTTCATGGGCATGAGCTTTTGCACCACGGACTGCTGGTAGACCGCCTGGGCATGTTGCTTGACCAGGGCCGGCGAATCCAGGCGCAGGTTCTTCATCTGCACCTGGGCGCCATGGCACAGGTAGCAGCGTTGTTCGAGCACCGCCTGCACGGCGGCGAAGTCGCCGGCCGCGCCGGCAGCAGCGGGTGCTGCTGCTGCCGCAGCAGGCGCAGCCTGGGATGCCGTGGAAGCCGCAGACGCTGCCACCACCGCCGGCTTGGCGGCCGCCACGGGTGCAGCAACCGGTGCCGGCCGCATCCAGACAATGGCGCCCACCAAGGCCACCACGCCCACCAGCGCATAGGGCAGCGGGTTCGGGTTGCGGCCGAGCTTGTAGCCATGGCGCATCACGAAGAACTGGCGGATGGCGGCGCCCGCGAACATCATGATGATCAGCACCAGCCAGTTCTGCGGGTGGCTCCAGGTAAAGCTGTAGTGGTTGCTCAGCATCGCGAAAATCACCGGCAGCGTGAAGTAGGTGTTGTGCACGCTGCGCTGCTTGCCGCGCTTGCCGTGGATCGGGTCCACGTTCTGGCCGGTGCGGATCTGGCGCACCACGGTGCGCTGGCCAGGGATGATCCAGAAGAACACGTTGGCGCTCATCGAGGTGGCGATCATCGCGCCCACCAGCAAAAAGGCCGCGCGCCCGGCAAACAGGTGGCAGGCCAGCCACGAGGCGATGCACACCAGCACCAGCACCAGGCCGCCCACGATGGCGTCACCGTTCTTCTTTTGCCCGAAGATGCGGCAGATGCCGTCGTACAGCAGCCAGAACACGACCAGGAAGGCCAGCGCCGCGCCAATGGCTGCGGGCGGCGCCCAGTCCATGCGCGACTTGTCGATCAGGTAGGTGCCCGCGCTCCACAGGTAGGACACGGTGAACAGCGCGAAGCCGCTGAGCCAGGTGCTGTAGCTTTCCCAATAAAACCAGTGCAGGTGCCTGGGCAGTTCGGGCGGAGAGACGGCGAACTTGACCGGGTGGTAGAACCCGCCGCCGTGCACGGCCCAGAGCTCGCCGCTCACGCCCTGCTTCTTGAGGTCCTCGTCTTCGGGCGGCGTAAGGCTGCTGTCCAGAAAGACGAAGTAGAACGACGAGCCAACCCAGGCGATGGCGGTGATGACGTGGACCCAGCGCAGCAGCAGGTTGGCCCAGTCGAGAAGGTAGTTTTCCATTTTTCTCTCAACCTTGGCGGCGTGGGGGGAACACACCGCTGTACAACCTGCTCACCACTGCGGGCGCTCTGAGCAGAAGATGGGGTCGCGCACCTTGGCAATGTCTGCCGGGGCACCGCTGCGACCCAAAGGCCCCGAACCATGCCAAAACGGCCGGTTCAGATCCTGTGTGAAAGTGTATGCAGGAATTGTTCCCGATTCCAGTCCTGTCGCCGGCCTTTCAGGCCTGTGAATACCCTTGCAGCGGATTTGCGACAGCCTGGGCTGCGGCAACCGACTGCAACAGCTGTGCCGCCACGGCCACGGCAATCACCTCGGGCTCCTTGCCGGGGATGCCCGGCACGCCGATGGGGCAGGTCACCTGCGCCAGCTCGCGCGGGCTGAAGCCCCGCGCCGTGAGCCGGCTGGTGAAGGTGGCCCACTTGGTCTTGCTGCCGATGAGCCCGATGAACGGCAGGTCGCCGCGCTCACGCTGGCGCTTGAGGCAGGCGGCCACCACGTCCAGGTCTTCGGCGTGGCTGAAGCTCATGATGAGCACGCGCGAGCCGGGTGCCAGCGCGGGCACGGCCATCTGCACGGGCTCGGAATGTTCGCAGTGCACGTTGGGCGGCAGCGCGGCGGGGAAAATCCCGTCACGGCTGTCGATCCAGGTCAGCGCAAAGGGCAGCGGCGCCAGCGTGCGCGCCAGGGCATGGCCCACATGGCCGCCGCCGAACAGCGCCACCGGGTGCAGCTGTGCCGTCAGGCGCCGGGCCAGGACCGGTGCGTCCTGCACTGCCACACATTCGAATTCGAGGTACACCACGCCACCGCAGCACTGGCCGAGCGCCGGGCCCAGGGCAAAGCGCATCGGTGCCGGGTCGTTCGCGGCGCTGGGGTCCGCCAGGCGGCGGCGCGCCTCGGCGATGGCCTGGTGCTCCAGGTGGCCGCCGCCGATGGTGCCCACCAACCTGCCTGCGAACACGGCCATCCACGCGCCCGATTCACGCGGCACGGAGCCTTGGGTAGACTCCACTGTCACCAGACACGCCGGTTCGGCCGCAAGGCCTTCCAGCAACAAAAGCAAGTTCTCCACTGCCGCCGTCCTTTCGTTACACCACCAGCCCACCATGCCCGATACCCCGCCCAATCAACGCCCCGGCAAAGGCCGCCACTGGCTGCTGGCGGGCATCATGGCCGCTGTTGGCGCCTTGGTCGCTTCCTGCAAGTCTGCGCCCGAATCCACACCCGCACCAGCCACGCCAGAGAGCCGCCCTCCCACCAGTACCGACATCCAGGGCGTGAAGGGCCCGGTGCCGGCCACCGCGGGCTCGGCCCGCCCCTCGGCGGCCGCCACGCCCCGCGCCTACCGGCAGGACGGCGCCACCCACCTCTACGGCCTGAACGCCGAGCGCATCTTCAAGGGCAAGCTGCAACCCCAGCTGTACGCCATCGGCGTGATCGAGGTGGACATCGACCGCACCGGCAAGGTCACGCGGGTGAACTGGCTGCGCGCCCCGCGCCATGCGCCCGAGGTGGTCAAGGAGATCGAGCGCACCATCCGCGCCGCCGCCCCCTTCCCGGTGCCCACCCGCATGGGCAAGGTGACCTACACCGAGACCTGGCTGTGGGACAAGAGCGGCAAGTTCCAACTCGATACCCTCACCGAAGGCCAGCTCTAAGAGCCCCTGTACGTCGAGTAGCTCCACGGGCTCACCAGCAGCGGCACGTGGTAGTGCTGGTCTTCGTGCGCAATGCCGAAGTCCAGGCTCACCTGGTTCAGAAAGTTCGGCTCGGGCAAAGTGACGCCTTTGGCCTTGAAGTACCCCGCCACGTCAAAGCGCAGCCGGTAGGTGCCGGCACGCACGCTGGCGTTGTCGAACAGCGGCGCATCGGTGCGGCCATCGTGGTTGAGCACCAGGCGCTGCAGCAAGGTGGCGGCGTCGCCATGGGTGGAATACAGGGCCACTTCCATGCCAGCGGCGGGGCAGCCGTGCATCGTGTCCAGAACATGTGTGCTCAAGCCCATAGGGATTCTCCTGAAGGATGGAGGCCGTAAAAACGCGACCTGTAGACTAAAAGTGTATACACTTTTAGCCAATCCTCCTATCATGTCGCCATGGAATCTTCATCCACCAGTGCCATCGTCGAAGCGTTGACCCGCGCCATCGTTGAACACCGCCTGCAGCCGGGCACCAAGCTCGCCGAGCAGAAGCTTGCCGACCATTTCGGCGTATCGCGCACGCTGGTGCGCCAGGCGCTGTTCCAGATGGCGCAGAACAAGCTCGTCACGCTGGAGCCCGCGCGCGGCGCCTTCGTCTCCACCCCCTCGGTCGAAGAAGCGCGCCAGGTGTTCGCCGTGCGCCGCATGCTCGAAACCGAGATGACCCGCGCCTTCGTGCGCAGCGTCACCCCCGCCAAGATCAAGGCCCTGCGCGCCCACGTCGCCAGCGAGAAGGCCGCCATGGGCACGGCCGACGCCAGCAGCCGCACCGAACTGCTGGGTGACTTCCACGTGCGCATGGCCGAGCTCATGGGCAACGAGGTGCTGGCCCACCTGCTGGGCGACCTGATCTCGCGCTGCGCGCTGATCACGCTGATGTACCAGTCGGCCAGCGCCGCCGAGCACTCGCACGAAGAGCATGGCGAAATCGTGACGGCCCTGGCCGCGCGCAACGAAGACCATGCCGTGGCCCTCATGCAGTCGCACCTCGAACATGTCGAGGCCAGCCTGACCTTCGACCGCAAACGCCCCGCCAGCGACCTGGCCATGGCGCTCGCCCCCGTCACCGCTTCGCAAGTCCACTGACACCATGACCTACGACTCCACCCTGCCCTACCCCCGCGACCTCGTCGGCTACGGCCGCAACCCGCCCCATGCGCAGTGGCCCGGCCAGGCGCGCATTGCCGTGCAGTTCGTGCTCAACTACGAAGAGGGCGGCGAAAACGCCACCTTGCATGGCGACGCGGGCTCCGAGCAGTTCCTGTCGGAAATGTTCAACCCCGCCAGCTACCCCGAGCGGCACATGAGCATGGAGGGCATCTACGAATACGGCTCGCGTGCCGGCGTGTGGCGCATCCTGCGCGAGTTTGACAAGCGCAACCTGCCGCTCACCGTGTTCGGCGTGTCGAGCGCGCTGCAGCGCCACCCCGAGCTGACCCAGGCCTTCGTGCAGGCCGGCCACGAGATCGCCTGCCACGGCCTCAAGTGGATCCACTACCAGCACATCCCCGAAGAGGTGGAGCGCGCTCACATGGCCGAGGCCATGGCCATCATCGAGCGCATGACCGGCCAGCGCGCCACCGGCTGGTACACCGGGCGCGACAGCCCCAACACCCACCGCCTGGTGGCCGACTTCGGCGGCTTCGAATACGACAGCGACTACTACGGCGACGACCTGCCCTTCTGGATGAAGGTGCAGCGTACCGACGGCAGCGTGGCGCCGCAGCTCATCGTGCCCTACACGCTGGACTGCAACGACATGCGCTTTGCCCTGCCCCAGGGCTTCTCGCACGCCGACCCGTTCTACCAGTACCTCAAGGACACCTTCGACGCCCTGTACGCCGAAGGCGACCCCGCTGGCGACAACGCGCCCAAGATGATGAGCATCGGCATGCACTGCCGCCTGCTGGGCCGCCCCGGCCGCATCACGGCGCTGCAACGCTTTCTGGACCACATCGCCCAGCACGACAAGGTGTGGGTGGCACGCCGCGTGGACATCGCGCGGCACTGGGCCCAGGTGCACCCCTTCAACGACACCACTGTCACCACCAAGGCCTGACCACCATGGCACTCACCCTTGACCAACTCAACGCGGCCACCCCGGCCGACGCCCTGCAATGGCTGGACGGCGTGTACGAGCACTCGCCGTGGATCGCCGAGCAGGCCCTTGCGCAGCGCCCCTTCCGCTCGCTGGCGCACCTGCGCCACGCGCTGGCCCAGGCGGTGCGCACAGCGCCGCAGGCTGCACAGCTGGCGCTGATCCGCGCCCACCCCGAGCTCGCGGGCAAAGCCATGGTGGCCAACAGCCTCACGGCCGAGTCGACCAACGAGCAGAGCAAGGCGGGCCTGGCCCAGTGCACGCCCGAGGAGTTCGCGCGCATCCAGCAGCTCAATGCGGACTACAACACGCGCTTCGGCTTCCCCTTCATCCTGGCGGTGCGCGGGCCGCGCGGCGCGGGCCTGCCACGCCAGGAGATCATCGCCACCTTTGCGCGCCGGCTCGACAACCACACCGACTTCGAGCTGGCCGAGGCGCTGCGCAACATCCACCGCATCGCCGAGATCCGCCTGAACGACAAGTTCGGCGCCGAGCCCGCGCTGGGCAACGACGTGTGGGACTGGCAGGAGACCCTGGCCCAGCACTCGGACCCCGGCTTTGCCGAGAAGGGTCAGCTCACCGTCACCTACCTGACCGACGCGCACCGCGCCTGCGCCCAGCGCATCAGCCACTGGATGCGCGACTGCGGGTTCGACGAGGTCGAGGTCGACGCCGTGGGCAACGTGGTGGGCCGCTACCACCCTGCCCCCGGTGCAGCGCAAGGCAAGTACCTGATGACCGGCTCGCACTACGACACGGTGCGCAACGGCGGCAAGTACGACGGGCGCCTGGGCATCTTCGTGCCCATGGCCTGCGTGCGCGAGTTGCACCGCGCCGGCAGGCGCCTGCCCTTCGGCATCGAGGTCATCGGCTTCGCAGAAGAAGAGGGCCAGCGCTACAAGGCCACCTTCCTCGGCTCGGGCGCGCTCATCGGCCATTTCAACCCCGCCTGGCTGGACCAGAAGGACGCCGACGGCGTGACCATGCGCGCTGCCATGGAGCATGCCGGCCTGTGCATCGCCGATATCCCCAAGCTGCAGCGCGACGCCGCGCAGTACCTCGGCTTCATCGAGGTGCACATCGAACAGGGCCCGGTGCTCAACGAGCTGGACCTGCCGCTGGGCGTGGTCACCTCCATCAACGGCGGCGTGCGCTATGTGGGCGAGATGATCGGCATGGCCAGCCACGCCGGCACCACCCCCATGGACCGCCGCCGCGACGCCGCCGTGGCCGTGGCCGAGCTGGCCCTGTACATCGAGCAGCGCGCCGCCAAGGACGGCGACTCGGTGGGCACCATCGGCCTGCTGAACGTGCCCGGCGGCTCCATCAACGTGGTGCCGGGCCGCTGCCAGTTCAGCCTGGACCTGCGCGCCCCCACCGACCCGCAGCGCGATGCGCTGGTGAAAGACGTGCTCGACCAGCTGGGCCAGATCGCCGCGCGCCGCGGCATGCGCTATACGCTGGAAGAATCCATGCGCGCCGCCGCCGCCCCCAGCGCCGCCGCCTGGCAGCACCGCTGGGAGCGCGCCGTGGACGCCCTGGGCGTGCCCGTGTTCCGCATGCCCAGCGGCGCCGGGCATGATGCGATGAAACTGCACGAAATCATGCCGCAGGCCATGCTCTTCGTGCGCGGGCTCAACGCCGGCATCAGCCACAACCCGCTCGAATCCACCACCAACAACGACATGCAGCTGGCCGTGGACGCCTTCACGCATGTCCTGAACCAGATCGCCGAGGAAACCCCCGCATGACCGCCACCACCGCTCCACTGACCTCCACCTACAGCGCCCTGGATGCGTGGATCGACCAGCACTTCGACGAGGAAGTGCGCTTCATGCAGGCGCTGGTGCGCGTGCCCACCGACACGCCGCCCGGCAACAACGCGCCCCACGCCGAGCGCACGGCCGAGCTGCTCAAGGACTTTGGCTACGAGGCCGAAAAGCACGCCGTGCCATCCGGCGAGGTGCTGGCCTACGGCATGGAGTCGATCACCAACCTGATCGTGCGCCGCAAGTTCGGCACTGAGGGCAAGGGCCCGACCATCGCCCTCAACGCCCACGGCGACGTGGTGCCCCCCGGCGAAGGCTGGACGCACGACCCCTACGGCGCAGAGATCGTGGACGGCAAGATGTACGGGCGCGCCACCGCCGTGAGCAAGAGCGACTTCGCCAGCTTCACCTTCGCGCTGCGCGCGCTCGAAGCCGTGGCCAAGCCAACGCATGGCGCGGTGGAACTGCACTTCACCTACGACGAAGAGTTTGGTGGCGAACTCGGCCCGGGCTGGCTGCTCAAGAACAACCTGACCAAGCCCGACCTGATGATAGCGGCCGGCTTCTCGTACGAAGTGGTCACCGCCCACAACGGCTGCCTGCAGATGGAAGTGACGGTGCACGGCAAGATGGCCCATGCCGCCGTGCCCCACACCGGCGTGGACGCACTGCAGGGCGCCGTGCACATCCTGAACGCGCTGTACGCGCAGAACCAGGAATACCTGAAGGTCACCTCCAACGTCGCAGGCATCAAGCATCCCTACCTGAACGTGGGCCGCATCGAAGGTGGCACCAACACCAACGTGGTGCCCGGCAAGGTTACGTTCAAGCTCGACCGCCGCATGATCCCCGAAGAGAACCCGGTGGAGGTGGAAGCCAACATCCGCCGCGTGATCGAGCAGGCAGCGGCTGAGCGCGCCGGCATCTCGGTGGACATCCGCCGCCTGCTGCTGGCCAACGCCATGACGCCGCTGGCCGGCAACAAGCCCCTGGTCGATGCCATCCAGAAGCACGCGCAAGAGCTGCTGGGCGAGCCAGTGCCCGCCCTGGGCACGCCCCTGTACACCGACGTGCGCCTGTACGTGGAGCGCGGCATCCCCGGCGTGATCTACGGCGCCGGCCCGCGCACCGTGCTCGAATCGCACGCCAAGCGCGCCGACGAGCGCCTGGACCTGGAAGACCTGCGCCGCGCCACCAAGGTGATTGCACGCACGCTGAAAGACTTGCTGGCCTGAGCCACCGATACCTGCCTTGCATGGCGTGAGTATCTGATTGGCATAAGCCAGTACAGGCGCGCCATGCGTGCCAGTCCTACACTTGCTGCGGGCGCATTCCAAAAGGAGTGCGCCCGTTTGTCATTCCAAGACCCGGATAGACATAAAGATCAATAACAGAGGAGCACCTACCAATGAGCATCCGCCACACCTTGCTGGCCAGCAGCGTCGCACTGGCCCTGGCCAGCCTGACCGCCTGCGGCAGCACCACCCCAGCCGTTACGGCTTCGGCCCCGCCAGTGGCCGCCGTGCAGCAGACCGCAGCGGCACAGGCCGCCAGCGCCGCCTA
The DNA here is from genome assembly GCF_964253305.1 of Acidovorax sp. LjRoot66. NCBI lineage: Bacteria > Pseudomonadati > Pseudomonadota > Betaproteobacteria > Burkholderiales > Comamonadaceae > Acidovorax > Acidovorax sp. LjRoot66. Next base: position 1,795,096 of record NZ_CAXUQU020000001.1, on the reverse strand, counting down.
TGACTTCGACATGGACGTGTTCCACCCCGTGGTGGCGCGCAACGGCATGGTTGCCACCGAGCAGGAGCTGGCCTCGCAGATCGGCCTGGACATCCTCAAGGCAGGCGGCAACGCGGTGGACGCGGCCGTGGCCGTCGGCTTCGCGCTGGCCGTGGCCCTGCCCAATGCGGGTAACCTGGGCGGCGGCGGTTTCATGATGGTGCACGACGCCAAGACCGGCAAGAGCGTGGCCCTGGACTTCCGCGAAGTGGCGCCCAACAAGGCCACGCGCGACATGTACCTCGACGCCAAGGGCAATGTGGTGGACGGCAAGTCGCTGTTCACCCACTACGCCGTGGGCGTGCCCGGCACCGTGGCCGGCATGGAGCATGCGCTCAAGACCTGGGGCACCCTGCCACTATCGCGCGTGATTGCCCCCGCCATCGAGCTGGCCGACAAGGGCTTCCCGGTGAGCGAGACCCTGGCCAAGATACTGGACCAGGAAAAGAAGAACATGGGCAAGTGGCCCGCCACCCAGGCCATCTTCTGGAAGAACGGCGCGCCCCTGAAGGTGGGCGACGCGCTGGTGCAGAAAGACCTGGCCCAGTCCATGCGCCTGATCGGCCAGCAGGGCGCCAAGGCGTTTTATGAAGGCGAAATCGCCCAGAAGATCGCCGCCGAGATGGCACCGCACGCCGGCGCCCTCACGCTGCAAGACCTGCGCGAATACAAGGTGGCCGAGCGCGTGCCCACCCGCGGCACCTACCGCGGCTATGAGATCGTGACCATGCCGCCACCCTCTTCCGGCGGCCCGCACCTGGTGCAGATCTTGAACATGCTGGAGCCCCTGCCCCTGGCCCAGTGGGGCCCCAACAGCGCCCAGACCATCCACTACATGGCCGAGAGCATGAAGCTGGCGTACGCCGACCGCTCCGAGTACCTGGGCGACCCGGACTTCGTGAAGATCCCGCTCAAGGGCCTGACCTCCAAGCGCTACGCCGAGTCGCTGGCCAAGGGCATTGATGGCAACACCGCACGCAGCGGCAAGAGCATCAAGCCCGGCCAGCCCCAGCCGTACGAAAGCGACCAGACCACCCACTACTCGGTGGTGGACAAGGCCGGCAACGCCGTGGCCGTGACCTACACGCTGAACACCAACTTCGGCAGCGGCATCGTCGCCAAGGGCACGGGCATCATGCTCAACAACGAGATGGACGACTTCTCGGCCAAGCCCGGCGTGGCCAATGCCTACGGCCTGGTCGGCGGCGACGCCAACGCCGTGGCCGCCAAGAAGCGCCCCCTGTCGTCCATGACCCCCACCCTGGTCTTGAAGGACGGCAAGCCCACCCTGGTAACCGGCAGCCCCGGCGGCGCGCGCATCATCACCACGGTGCTGCAAACGGTGGTGAACACGATTGACTTCGGCATGAACCCCGCCGAAGCCGCTGCTGCACCGCGCGTGCACCACCAGTGGACACCCGATGAGCTGCGCGTGGAAAAGGGTCTGTCGCCCGACACGCTGGCACTGCTCAAGCAGCGCGGCCACAACATCGCGGTGAAGCCGTCGATGGGGCGTACGCAGACGATTCAGTTGCGTGGCGGGGCGTTGTATGGGTACTCGGATCCGCGCAATCCGGATGGGAAGACGTTGGGGTATTGATGCACGGCCTGACTTGCCCGCTCCGCAGGCCCGTCATGGTTGATCCATAGCTCAGCCAACAAGGCACCAACGAACAAAGGCCGCGCCCTGTGAGGGGCGTGGCCTTTGTCATTGTCGCGCCTGTGCCGGGTTTATCGCCTCAACACACTGGCCCAAAAATCATCGCCGTAGCGGACTGCGCAGAACGCAAACACCAGGCAGAAGCCCATGGTGATGGCCAGCATCGGCAAAAAGCCGGAGAGCTTCAGGTTTATGGCACGAGCCTGCCCAAAACCCCTGCCATACTTGGATCTGGTGTGGTTGATTATCCTATCCGTTGGTTTCACCTGACTCCCTTTGCGACAGCCCCGCATGCCTGCCACTCTCACGCCGTCCGCAAAACTGCTGCAACTGCTACCCGAGGCGGTGGTGCAGACCAATGCGCTGTGGGAGATCACTTACCTGAATCCGGCGTGGACAACGCTCACCGGCCATTCGGTGGAGGCAGCGCTCGGCAGGTCTCTGCTTGAATTTGTGCATCCCGGCGACATTGGCACCATGCGCTCGGGCATGCCTGTGTTCCGGTTGCGATTTGCCGACGCGAACTATCGCTGGGTGCGTCTGAAACTCCACCCGGAGACGGATGCAGCGGAGCGGGTGATCAGCCGCCAGGGTGTCCTGATCGAGATCACCGAGGTCACCGAGCAGGTGCTGGTTGAGATTCGCCAGCGCTTTTTGCGCTTGCTGGAAACCATTGATGGCGTAGTTTGGGAGGCTGAAATCGGCGTGGGCAATACTTTCCTTAGCCCGCAGGTCGAACGCTTGTTCGGTTTCTCCGTGGAGGAGTGGCGGTCTGACCCGGGCTTTTGGCGGGCGCATGTGCATCCCGATGATCTAGCGCAGGCCGTGCTTATCGATGATGCCGCCTACAACGCGACGCACAGCTATGCCTACGAGATGAGCTATCGGCTGGTTGCAAAATCCGGCAAGGTGGTGTGGGTGCGCGATCTGTGCCGCGCAGTGGTCGAGCCGGGGCGGCCGAACCGCATGATCGGCCTGATGATCGACGTCACCCAGCAGAAGAACACCGAACTTGAGTTGTTGCGCTCCGAAAACCGCTATTTGCTGGCGACCCTTGGATCCAATGACGGCATCTGGTACTGGGACTTGCGAACTGACGCCCTGCATGTGTCCGGGCGCTTTCACCAGATCGTCGGGCTGGGTAGCGGCGATCTTGTACACGACGGCGGCTGGAGCTTTCTGGGGCAACTCATCGATCCCGAAGATCGCGCGCGCGTGCAGGCGGCCTACCGCAGGCATCTGTTGGGGAACAGCCCGAACTTTTCGGTGGATTTCCGCGCGTTCCACGCGGATGGACGGCTGGTGTGGGTCAATTGGCGCGGGCTCGCCGAGTTTGAAGACGGCGTTGCGGTGCGCATGGCGGGCTCGTTGAGCGATCTGGCTGACCGTGGCAGTTCCTACGATGCGCTGACCAGCCTGCCCGGCCGGCCGTTGTTCCGCGATCGCCTCGCGAATCTCATGGCGCTGCACCAGAACGAGGCTGCGAATGGTGATGGCGTGCCAACACGCGATGGAGCCACCATGTTCGCCGTGCTGCTGCTGGATCTCAACGGGTTCAAAGCCGTCAATGACAACTACGGGCACCATGTGGGCGACCGGCTGTTGCAGCAGGTGGCGCGGCGGCTCGAATCCTGCGTGCGGGCGGTTGATCTGGTCGCCCGCATGGGTGGCGACGAATTCAATGTGCTGTTGGAGTCCATTGATCCCGCCGAAGCCAGCAACCGCGCTCAACAGATCGCCGCCGCCCTCGCAGCGCCTTATGTGGTCGGCGAACACACCGTGATCAGTGGCGCGAGTATTGGACTTGTCAGCAGTGCATCAAGGCTGGCGACGGTGGACGAATACCTGCGCGCCGCAGACACCGCAATGTACCAGGCCAAAAGCCAGTCATCGGGCGTGTGCGTGTTTCAACAAAAGGTGCCAGAGACGACTTCCTGCGCGGCTGATCAGCAGCGACCGAAATACGCACCATAGGGTCACCGCACAGCATTGGCGTGGCAAGCCTTCTCCACATCCAACCAGCCCGGCGGGTCATCGGCTTCGGAGTGCAGGTACTCCTGCCATTTGGAAGGATCGGCCTGGAAGCGCAGAGGGCCTTCAGGGGATACCAAGGCAAACAGGTGGCCATTCCCATGGAGGTTTTTCTTTCCTTTGTTGCATGAAGGCCTGGGCGGGCTTGCAAGCCAGCCCCAGCGCCTGCCCATCATTGGGGCCAAAGCGGCTGCCGTACCCCAACGTTTACGTCACTGTGGTGCTGCAGACGTTGGTGAACACGATTGACTTCGGAATGAACCCGCCGAAGCTGCTGCCGCACCGCGCGTCCACCCCCAGTGGACGCCTGACGAGCTGCGCGTAGAAAAGGGCTTGTCGCCCGACACCCTGGCACTGCTCAAGCAGCGCGGCCACAACATCGCGGTGAAGCCGTCGATGGGGCGGACGCAGACGATCCAGCTGCGGGGTGGAGCGCTGTATGGGTACTCGGATCCACGGAATCCGGATGGGAAGACGTTGGGGTATTGATGCTTTGAGAATGGCCTGCCTCGGCAGGTCACTACCCCGCCAGCAAAGGCCGCGCCCCTCACTGGGAGCGGCCATTTTCTTTGCAGCGCCTGTGCCAGTGTCATCGCCTCAACAGGCCAGCCCAAAAGCCATCACCATAGCGCACTGCGCAGAACGCGAACACCAGGCAAAAGCCCATGGTGATGGCCAGCATCGGCAAAAAGCCGGAGAGCTTCAAGCGAAAGACCATCCAGAAGCCCACGAGTGCACCAGCCAATGCGCCGCAGACGAAGCGCACCACGGTTTCAAGCGGGTCATGTTTTTTCTCGCCGCAGGACATTCGGATCACCCTCGCCCTTTAAAAGCATGGCCGTATTGCGACCACGCCTGAGCGGGTGGACTCGCACAAATCCGAGGAAATCAGGAGCTCATCAGTGCTCAGTTCTCAGCAAGAGGTAGGGACTGCTCTTTTCCTGCTCCAGCGCTTCGATGTAATCACTGCCACTGATCCTCCGTGTACGCAAGTAGTCAATCAGAAAAGGCTTGCTCGCCGCTGCGTCGCTCGCATCACGCAAAATTTTTACAGCAGCCAGCCCTTGGTCGACTGCGGGTCCAAACGACAAGGGGGTCAGATGGGTGAAGAGGTGGTTGTAATCGGTCGATACAGCGTCCGCAACGGCCAACGCGTGACGCAGTTCGTTGGTTCGAATTCTGCAGTCGATTCGCACACTGTTGCAGAGCATCAGCATCTGAGCCAGCTGCCAGAACACCTCGGGACTGATCGGTCCCTCAGCTTTGACCATGAACGCGATTTCACCCTCAAAGTATGCCGCTTGGTCAGCCAGCCCCGCAGCAACTTCAGAATACTCGGGCCGCGGGTCAGAGAGTGCTTGCGCTTGCTGCGCCCGCTGCAACAGGCTTTTCGTGAGATGCAATTGTTTACGCAAATCCCGGTGACTCAGGCTCTCAAACTCAGACCGTAGCGTTTCACCAAGGCGATCCATGCGAATTTCCAATGCATTGAATCGCTTGTGCATGTAGTAGAAGCCCGCTACGCTGACACCCACTCCTGCAAGAGAGACCCCAAGGGTGGCCACTTGCAGCAACTGCAGATTTTCCATCATGGCCTTCAGCTGGCTGATTTGAATGCCGGTATACATGCTGGCTCCAGCATTCACCACATCAGCCACCATTGACAAAGGTGCGAAAGGACCCGCAGCGAGACTGGATAGAACGGATTGCGCGGCCCCAGTCTCCTGAACATGTCGAACGATTTGTCCGGTCACCGAATCCTTCAGAAGAGTTCCATACCGTACCACCTCGCCAGACGCTAGCCGACCCAGCAGTTCTGCGGGTATCTCAAAGGGAATGGTGCTCAGCATGATTCTTTGACCTCCATCAGTTTTCGGGAAAGCTGCGACCCTTGGTCACAAAAGTGCATGGCAAACCCCTCGGGGCCCAACAACAAGGTCTGTACTCGCGCCTCGATCAAGCTCCTGTTGCCAGGCTTGAAGCCGATGCCATAGAGGCTCGCGCACTCTGAGTTCAGCATGCGCATGTGGATAGCCAGATCGGCCTTGCCAAACAAAGCCCACTTCCGTGCGCAGGCATTCAGATTGGCCTCCTCTTTTCGCAGAGCGGTGATCAACGGCATCCGAACTATCCGAACAAAGCTGTCCTGAAGCACCTCATTTGCCGGGCGCGTGATCAGCTTTCGGAACACGCTGGTATCCCTAAGCTCTGCATCCACTTGATAAAAAAATGCCTGTTGCAACTCGGTGATGATGTTCGTAACGTTGGCGTGGAAGTTGTCTCTCCAATCGAGCACTTCGCGCCTGAAGGCCATGTCAGGCAGCTTTCCAAAATCGACAAGGGATTCGATGGGATGCTCGCTCTGACCGAGTGCGTCAGGTGCAGCGGCGGTGTCCGGCAAATTCGCCGTTTCGTCTTTGCCCTCTTCGCTTGGGAAGAACGAACGGATGTCTCTTTGCAGGAAGGCAACTGTCTTGTCCCACCGTCCTTCAGGCTTCGCCAGGTTTTCGGGGGAGCGAGACAACGCCGCTTGGGTTGAAATATTATTCATTTGGGTTCGTCAATTGAGCTATGGTCAGTTCTTACTTCGTTCTGCATTCGCGGCAAGCAGCCAGATATTCCTCAAGTTCTCGCTCAAGGCTCTCTTGCCAAGGTGCGGGATTGACAATCCGAATGTGCGGTAGCCAATATCGAATGATCGGAAGAATTTGCGTTGGGTGTCCAACGGTAGTGCTGATCTGCAAAGACCCATCACTGCTTTCCAATTTGACTATTTGATTCGGCACTAACTGCCTGCGCTTGAAGTAACTGGCCACAGGGGCGGCGACTGAAAGCATGACCTCATGGCTGTCTTCGGAATGCCAAGCCCCCTCCTGTTTCGCGATGGTGATTTCCAAGGCCGGGTCTTTGTGGAAAGAGCTTTCGGTGACCAACACGTGCAGCATCTTGCCGATCCCAAAAGTCTTGTACTTTCCTTGGTCAACGGCTGCGAGGTACCAAATGCCTTTGAGATTGAGCAGGCGGTAGGGCGCAACGGCCTTGTAGGCCTTCGGCACTCCGGCCACCGCCATCTCGAAGTCGAGCAAGCGGGACTCCATCACTGCGGCTTCAAGCTGCCGAAAGATTGGCTGGCTCTCACTCAGATCTTCATAGTGATGGCCTTTGACAAGCCAAGGTACTGCAATCGCCTTGTCAAAGATACTTCTGAGAGATTCTGCCGACAGGGACGGGAAAAGTCCTTTCACCCCAGCCAGGGCCGCGAAGCGCTCGATGTCGTTGTAGTTGAGTTTTCCCAAGTAAGCTGGGCTGAGCTGGTACCGGCCCTGAATCTTGGTGAGAGGCAGGTATGCAAGTCGTACGCGCAGGTCGCGTTGGATGGTCCTTACATGGACACCGAACTCCTGTGCGAGATCCTCAGGATCAAGCTTTTCAGCCTGATTGAGCTTGATCAGTATCTGCGACAAACGATACGCGATCGTGTCATGTTGGCCGTTTGCCATTCCGCCCCATTCCTTGTTTTAGAAGCCACCTGATCCATTGCGGAAATTTTGCCTCGGTCTGCTGCCAACGTGCCGCGCACGATACACGAACAGCGCGTCTACCACCCGAATGAAATTTGCACTCTATGCCTTGCTGCGAAGCCGTGTCCAACTCCAGACCAAGACCGCCCCAACCACCAGAACAAGCAGCAGCTTCAATGCCAAGCTCAGAAAGCCCACAGTTGCTGACATCACGCCGAGTTTGATCAGCATCCAGGAAAGGGTAGCGCCCAAAGCAGCAATCCAAAACATTTGATGTCTCTATTGAAATTAAGGAGACCTCACTTTGAAACATCGTTTGGACAGGTGGTGTCGCAAATCTGGCAAGGCATTCAAATTCAGAAAATTGCTCGGAGTTTGGCAGCAAGATTCCGCTGCACCTCACAGGGGATCAGCTACGGGCATACCCTGATACGCCCAGCTCCCAACTTGCCTACATTTCTTGTATGCAAGATTTGCTTTCAAGACACAACTGAAGGAGACGGGGCATGCTGCGGTTTTTCAAATCCCTTTTTGGCCAGGTGATCCTGGCCCTCATAGCCGGCGTGGTGGTGGGCCTGGTCTGGCCCGAAACCGCCGTGGCTCTCAAGCCCCTGGGCGATGGCTTCATCAAGCTGATCAAGATGCTGATCCCACTGATCGTGTTCTGCGTGGTGGTGCATGGCATCGCGGGCACGGGGGACCTGAAGCGGGTGGGCCGGGTGGGCATCAAGTCGCTGATCTACTTTGAGGTGGTGACCACCGTGGCGCTGGTGCTGGGGCTGGCGCTGGCCTTTATCTTCGAGCCAGGGGTGGGCATGAATGTGGACCCCAGGGCGCTGGACCCCAAGGCCATGGGCGCCTATGTAGAGAACGCGGGCAAGCTGACGGGGGGCGGGTTCACCGACTTTTTGCTCAAGCTGATACCCAACACGGCGGTCAGCGCGTTTGCCAATGGCGATGTGCTGCAGGTGCTGCTGTTCTCCATCGTGTTCGGCTGTGCGCTGGCGATGCTGGGTGAGCGCGGGGCGCGGGTCACGGTGCTGATCGAAGACCTGTCGCACGTGCTGTTCAAGACCATGGGCATCATCATCAAGCTGGCGCCGCTGGGCGTGCTGGGCGCGATTGCCTTCACGGTGGGCAAGTACGGCATCGGCTCGCTCAAGCAGCTGGGCATGCTGGTGGTGCTGTTCTACGCGGCGGTGGCGATCTTCGTGGTGGTGGTGCTGGGGCTGATCATGCGGGTGTCGGGCTTCAGCCTGTTCAAGCTGCTGCGCTACCTGCGTGAAGAGCTGGCGGTGGTGTTTGCCACCACCTCGTCGGACAGCGTGCTGCCGCAGATCATGGCCAAGCTCAAGCACATGGGCATTCGCGATTCGACGGTGGGGCTGGTGATCCCCACGGGGTATTCGTTCAACCTGGATGCGTTTTCGATCTACATCACGCTGGCGGCGGTGTTCATTGCGCAGGCGACCAATACGCCGATCTCCATGGCCGACCTGCTGACCATTCTGGCGATTTCGCTGGTCACGTCGAAGGGCGCGCACGGGGTGCCGGGCTCGGCCATCGTGGTGCTGGCGGCCACGCTGCAGGCGATTCCGGCCATCCCCGCCATCGGCTTGGTGCTGGTGCTGTCGGTGGACTGGTTCATGGGCATTGCCCGGGCCCTGGGCAACCTGATCGGCAACTGCGTGGCCACGGTGGCCGTGGCCGCGTGGGAGGGCGATATTGACCGAGTTCGCGCCCATGCGGTGCTGGATGGCAAGGCCGTCGAATCGCTCAAGGAGTGAGCGTGCAGCCGCGCCACCACTCCCTGAACCGCCGCCAGCTGGTGCTCACAGGCGCTACCGCTACCGGCCTGGGCAGCCTGGGCTGGGGCAGTGCGGCCCTGGCACAGGGCACCGCCGCACCGGCGGACCAGCTCGACCGCATCTTGCGCAGCAAGGTGCTGCGCGTGGCGGTGCCGCAGGATTTTCCGCCGTTCGGCTTTACGCGCAATGGTGTACTCGACGGCTTCGACATTGCCGTGGCGCGCATGCTGGCAGCCGACCTGCGGGTGACTTTGAAGACTTTGCCCGTGGCCAGCGGCGAGCGCATGGCGGCCCTGCTGGAAGACCGGGTGGACATCATCATCGCCAGCCTGGGCAAGACGGCCGAGCGCGAGCGCGATATCGATTTTTCATCAGCCTACGCGCCGACCTACATCGGCGTGTTCGGCGAAGCCGCTGCCCCGGGCGCGGCCGATGCCGCCGCTGCGCTCAAGGGCCGGAGCGTGGGCGTGGTGCGCGGCAGCCTGGAGGAAGCGGAGCTCAAGGCCCAGGTGCCGCAGGCCACGCCCGTGCTGTTCGACAGCTCGGCCCCGCTGCTCGAAGCCTATGTGCGCCACGCCGTCGACGCCTTTGCGGCCGGCAACGTGGTGGCCGAATCGATACCCGACACGGCCCTGCGCGAGCGCATACGCCGCCTGGCCGTGCTGCGGCAAAGCCCCTGCCACATAGGGGTGCGCAAGCGCGAGCCGCGCCTGCTGGCGCGGGTGGATGCCTTTTTGGTGCAGGCCCGGTCGTCGCAGGCGCTGATGGTGAATGCCATGCAGTGGTTCAAGCACAGTCTGTCGCCAGACATGTTCCGCGACACCAAGGGCTGATACGGATTTGCCTTCAACCGTATAGCGTCGTTGGGTCGCCTTGCCGTGCCACAGCACTGTCTGCGGCTCCCCGCCTAGCTATCCGGTTGAATCCAAATCCGTATGCGCCCCCTCTTTCACCTGGCCTGAGTCAAGGCACGCCTCCCATCCACCGCCAGCAGCACTCCCCATGATCACCTCGCTTCGCACCCGCATCCTGCTCATCACCACGGCCGCCGTCACTGCCGCTCTGGCGTTGACGGGGGCGGCCACCTATTCCATCGTGCGCTCGGCCACGCTGCAGACCATCGAGGACAACCTGGCGGCCATTGCCTCGGGCAACACGCTGGCCATCGAGAAATGGGTGGCCGCCAAGGCCATGGCCGTGCAGGCCACCGCCGCTGCGGTGGAGCCCGGTGACCCCCGGGGCATCGTGCTGCACATGAACAAGGCGGGCGGCTTCCCGGTCACCACGGCGGGCTGGCAGGACAAGCGCTGGGTGTCCAGCAGCGCCACCACGCCGCCCACCTACGACCCCACGGCGCGCCCCTGGTACAAAAGCGCAGTGGCGGCAGGCAAGCTGGTGGTCACCAAGCCCTATGGCGATGCCTCCACGGGCGAACCCTTCGTGTCGTTCGCGGCGCCCATCGTGCGCGATGGGGCGGCGCAGGGCGCGGTGAGCGGGGCCGTGCCACTCAAGGGCGTGCAGGAGGTGGTGGCTGCCGTGCACCCCACGCCCAGCAGCCTGGGCCTGGTGATCGACAAGGACGGGCTGGTGCTGGCCCACCCCGATGCGCAGCGCATGCTCAAGCCTGCGTCGGAGCTGTCGCCCGCCCTCACCCCCGCGGTGGTGGCGGCGCTGCCGGGCGCCGCCCATGCGCTGGAGGTGGACCTGGGTGGTGCGGCCAAGCTGCTGCGCGCCCTGCCCGTGCCGGGCACGGACTGGCTTTTGGTGGTGGCGCTGGACAAGGCCGAGGCCACGGCGGGGCTGGCCAGCGTGCTGCGCGCATCGGCCATTGCCACGGTGCTGCTGGCGCTGCTGGCGGCTGGGGCCTGCGCGCTGCTCACGGCGCAGTCGTTTCGGCGCCTGTCGCAGGTGCGCGATGCGATGGACGAGATCGGCTCCGGCGGCGGCGACCTGACCCACCGCCTGCCGGTGACCGGGCGCGACGAGGTGGCGCAGATCGCCTCGTCGTTCAACGCCTTCGTGGACAAGATCGGTGCAGTGCTGCTGGACGTGCGCCAGGGCGTGGAGTCGATGAAGACGGCCACCGACGAGATCAAGGCCGGCAACCACGACCTGTCGCACCGCACCGAGACCTCGGCCAGCAACCTGCAGGAGACGTCGGCCTCGCTGTCGCAGCTGACGGCCACCGTGCAGCAGTCGGCCGATGCCGCCGCGCAGGCGGCGCAGCTGGCGCGCGCGGCCAGTGCCGCCGCCACGCGCGGTGGCGAGGTGGTGGCCGGCGCGGTGAGCACCATGGACGAGATCTCCAGCGCATCCGCCCGCATTGGCGAGATCATCGGCGTGATCGACTCCATCGCCTTTCAGACCAACATTCTGGCGCTGAACGCTGCGGTGGAAGCAGCGCGCGCCGGCGAGAACGGCCGGGGCTTTGCCGTGGTGGCCAGCGAGGTGCGCAGCCTGGCGCACCGCAGCGCCACGGCGGCCCAAGAGGTGCGCGCGCTCATCAACACCTCCGGCGCCAGCGTGGCCACGGGCACGCAGCGTGTGCGCGCGGCCGGCCAGACCATGGACGAGATCGTGCACAGCATCCAGCGCGTGGCGCAGATCGTGGGCGAAATCAATGGCTCGATGACCGAGCAGAGTGCCGGCATCGGCCAGATCAACCAGGCGGTTGCAGAGATGGACCGCGCGACACAGCAAAATGCAGCCTTGGTCGAAGAATCCACCGCCGCATCAGCAGTGCTCAACGACCAGGCCCACCACCTCTCGCGCACGGTGGCGGGCTTCACCCTCGAAGCCTCCCCCGCGCCCAACCGGGCCCGCCTGCCGGCCCCGCCCCACTGACGACCACCACGCCCATGAGCATCAGCCAGACCCAGATCGCACAACAGGTGGTCGAATCCATCCTGGCCCAGAAGCTCGCCCCCGGCGAGCGCCTGGGCGAGCAGGAGCTGGCCGACCTGTTCGGCGTGAGCCGCACCCTGGTGCGCGAGGCGCTGATGCAGCTGCAGGCGCGCGGCTTTGTGGAGGTGCGCCCGCGCAAGGGCTGGTATGTGGTGGAGCCCACGGTGGAGGATGCGCGCGACGCGTTCTCGGCCCGGCGCATCATCGAGTCGGGCATCTTGGCCGACGCGGGGCGGCCGCTGCAGTCGGTGACGCCGCGGCTGCGCGCCCACATTGCCGAGGAGCAGCAGGCCATCGAGGGGGCCGACGCGGCGACGCGCGCCTTTTTGCTGGCCGACTTTCACGTCTGCCTGGCCGAGAGCATGGGCCACCGCAGCCTGAGCGACATATTGCGCGACCTGACGGCGCGCACCACGCTGGCGGCCTCGCTCTACCAGTCGCGGCACGAGGCCAGCCAGTCCTGCGCCGAGCACGAGTCCATCGTCGAGGCGCTGGAAGCCGGCGACACGGCCTTGGCACGCGAACGCCTGCTGGCCCACATCGGCCATGTGGAGGCGGCACTGAACCCGGGCCAGCCGCTGGTGCGCGACCGGCTGCGCGATTCGCTGAGCCCGCTGGCGGGCACCCGCTCTGGCACTGACGGCTGAGCCGCCCTTCCCTTTTCCCCGTCTCTCATTGCCGCCCCGGCCGCCAAGGCCCGGGCGGCTTTGTTTTGCGCGTGCCGCAGACACCCCGGGTAAACCCCAGTCATTTCCCGTTCGAGCGGTGTTTTATTGCATCCATTTTTTGTATACAAATATAGGGTGCAACTTTCAACCGGGCCGCAGATGCCCGGAACCCGTCCTTTTCCACACGAGGAGACACCCGTGAACACAGCCGTCAGCAGCAGTACCACCCCGTTGGCCGGAGGCACAGCGCCCGCCGGGCCGCACCATGGCAATGCCCTGATCAAGCCGGGCTACGACCCGCGCCTGACCAATGAGGACCTGGCGCCCCTGAAGCGCCAGACCTGGGGCCAATACAACATCTTTGCGTTCTGGATGTCCGACGTGCACAGCGTTGGCGGCTACATCACGGCGGGCAGCCTGTTTGCGCTGGGGCTGTCGAGCTGGCAGGTGCTGGTGGCGCTGCTGGTGGGCATCGTGATCGTGCAGTTCTTCTGCAACCTGGTGGCCAAGCCCAGCCAGGTGACGGGCACACCCTACCCGGTGATCTGCCGGGCATCGTTCGGGGTGCTGGGGGCCAATATCCCCGCCATCATCCGCGGGCTGATCGCGGTGGCGTGGTATGGCATACAGACCTATCTGGCGTCGGGCGCCTTCTTGCTGCTGGCTCTACACTTCTTTCCGAACTTGGCGCCGTATGCCGATGTGGCGCAGCACGGGTTTGCAGGGCTGTCGAGCCTGGGGTGGCTGGCGTTCATGGTGATGTGGGTGCTGCAGGCGCTGGTGTTCTGGCACGGCATGGAGGCGATCCGCAAGTTCATCGACTGGGCAGGACCTGCCGTGTACGTGGTGATGGCGGTGCTGTGCGGCTGGCTGGTGTGGAAGGCGGGCTGGAAGAACATCGACCTGAACCTGGGCGGCGTGAAGTTTCAGGGCTGGGATGCGCTGCCGGTGATGCTGTCGGCGATTGCGCTGGTGGTGAGCTATTTCAGCGGGCCGATGCTCAACTTTGGCGACTTCTCGCGCTACGGCAAGAGCTTTGACGCGGTGAAGAAGGGCAACTTCTGGGGCCTGCCGGTGAACTTCGTGTTCTTCTCGCTGCTGACGGTGGTGACCACGGCGGCCACGCTGCCGGTGTTTGGCGAGCTGATCACCGACCCGGTGCACACCGTGAGCAAGATCGACAGCACCACGGCCGTGGTGCTGGGCGCGCTGACCTTCATGATCGCCACGGTGGGCATCAACATCGTGGCCAACTTCGTGTCGCCCGCGTTCGACTTTTCCAACGTGGCGCCGCAGCACATCAGCTGGCGCACGGGCGGCATGATCGCTGCCGTGGGTTCGATCTTCATCACGCCCTGGAACCTGTATGCCAACCCCGAGGTGATCCACTACACGCTGGACGTGCTGGGCTCGTTCATCGGGCCGCTGTTCGGCATCCTCATCGCCGACTACTACTTCGTGCGCCGCCAGCAGGTGCTGGTGGATGAGCTGTACACCATGAACAGCCGCGGCGCCTACTGGTACAGCAAGGGCTACAACCCGCGCGCCATCTGGACGCTGATCCCATCGGCCCTGGTGCCCATCCTGTGCGTCATGGTGCCGGTGCTCCGGCCGGCCGCCAACTACGCCTGGTTCATCGGCATGGGCCTGGGCTTCGTCATCTACCTTGCATTGAACCGAAAGAGCTGAGCCCGTGCGCATCAAGATCATCAACCCCAACACCACCTGGAGCATGACCGAGAAGATCGGGGCCTGCGCGCGCGCCGTGGCGCGACCGGGCACCGAGGTGGTGGCGGTGAGCCCCGCCATGGGCCCGGCCTCCATCGAGAGCCACTACGATGAGGCGCTGGCCGTGCCCGGCCTGCTGCAGGAGATTGCGGCGGGCGAGCGCGAGGGGGTGGACGGCTATGTGATCGCCTGCTTTGGCGACCCGGGCCTGAAACCCGCACGCGAGCTGGCGCGTGGCCCGGTGGTGGGCATTGCCGAGGCGGCCATGCACATGGCCAGCATGGTGGGCGCGCGCTTTTCGGTGGTGACCACGCTGGGCCGCACCATGGGCCAGGCCTGGCACCTGGCCGAGATCTACGGCATGCAGCGCTTTTGCGCCAATGTGCGCGCCTGCGAGCTGCCGGTGCTGGAGCTGGAGGTGCCCGGCTCGAACGCGCGCGAACGCATCACCGACGAATGCCGCCGCGCCCTGGCCGAGGACGGCTGCGACACCCTGGTGCTGGGCTGCGCGGGCATGGCCGACCTGTGCGAGCACATCAGCCAGACGCTGGGCGTGCCGGTGATCGACGGCGTGGCGGCCGCCACATCGATGGTCGAATCGCTGGTACTGCTGGGCCTGCGCACCAGCAAGCACGGCGAGCTGGCACGGCCGCTGCCCAAGGCCATGGCCGGAGCACTGGCGGGGTTTGCGCTGGCGCCCGTGGCGGCGGTGCCGCCCGCGCGCATATCCCGCGCCGCCTGAGGCCTGCTGCACTGCAGCCCGGCCAATCGGGCCACAATCGGCCACCATGCCCCGCGCCCGCACGAGCCCCAAAGCCCTTCCCGCCGACCTGACACCCGCTGCCGAGCCGGCGCCTGAAGGCGCATCACCAGCGGCGGCAGACGGGCGCCTGGCCTCGACCGAGAGCATTGCGCAGGACCTGGCCACAGCCATCGTCGAAAAGCGCCTGCCCCCGGGCACCTGGCTGCGCGAGGAGGCGCTGGGCCGCGTGTACACCGTGAGCCGCACCAAGATACGTGCGGCGCTGGTGATGCTGTCCAAGGACAAGCTGATCGAAATCATCCCCGACAAGGGCGCCTTTGTGAGCCGCCCCAGCGTGCAGGAGGCACGCGAGGTGTTCAGCGTGCGGCGCGTGCTCGAGGCCGAGGTGGTGCGCCTGTTCATCGCCAGCGCCACGCCGGCCGACTACCAGATGCTGGAGCAGCACATCCGCTTCGAGCGCGCGGCGCTGCGCGAGAGCACGACCACGGGCCGGGTGCGCGAAAAGCTCTTGGGTGACTTCCACGTGGTGCTGGCCGAGGCCGCCGGCAACCAGACCCTGGCGCAGCTGGTGCGCGACCTGGTGGCCCGCAGCTCGTTGATCGCCATGCTGTACGACTCGTCGAACGACCCGCATTGCTCGTCCGAGGAGCATGCCGACTTCCTGGCGCTGTGCAAGGGCGGCAATGTGCTGGCCGCCGTGGCCAGCATGACGGAGCACCTGCAGCGCATCGAGGCGAATCTGGCGTTGGATACGGGGCGGCCGGACCGGCAATTGGATCTCGTCAAAGCCCTGTTGGCCTGAGGCACTGCGCCTGCAGCAGCCTGCTGCACTCTACCCCGCCACCATCCGCGCATGCCCTGGCTACCCTGCCTAGGGTTTACCGGGATAAGTTTGTCGCCATGTTGTGTATACACTTTTTGTATGGATGGTTGTACACGTTATGGCGTGGGCCGTCCGCATTTCAACGACACCCGACAGACCGACCCACCCGAAGGAGCTTTGCCATGCAACCGTCCGTGCACCCTGTGGATGAACAACTGCCCATAGGGCGCCTGGGGGCGCTGGGCTTGCAGCATGTGCTGGTGATGTATGCGGGGGCGGTGGCGGTGCCGCTGATCGTGGGCCGGGCGCTGAACCTCACGCCGGACCAGGTGGCCAAGCTGATCTCGGCCGATCTGTTCGTCTGCGGGCTGGTCACGCTGATCCAGGCGCTGGGCGCCACGCGCTGGTTCGGCATCCAGCTGCCGGTGATGATGGGGGTGACCTTTGCCTCGGTGGCGCCCATGGTGTCGATGGCGCAGAGCACGGGCGGCACGGCGGGCGCGGGGCTGATCTTTGGCTCGGTGATCGGGGCGGGGGTGATCTCGATCCTGATCGCGCCCATGGTGAGCCGCATGTTGCGGTTTTTTCCGCCGGTGGTCACGGGCACCATCATCGCGGTCATCGGCATCAGCCTGATGCGCGTGGGCATCAACTGGATCTTTGGCAACCCGGTGGGCCCCACGGCGCCCAATGTGGTGAACCCCGAGCACATCAAGTGGCTGACCGAGGCGCAGTCGGCCGCGGGGGCGCCGGGCTCGTCGCTGCCGCCGGTGCCCAAGGGCTTTGCGGTGGTGCCCACGGTGCCCAACCCGCGCTATGCGGACCTGACGGGCGTGGGCATTTCGGCGCTGGTGCTGGTGTCGATCTTGCTGATCGCCAAGTTCGCCAAGGGCTTCGTCGCCAATATCTCGGTGCTGCTGGGCATTGTGATCGGCGGCGTGGTGGCGGCGGCCATGGGCATGATGTCGTTCGAGAAGGTGGGCAAGGCCGACTGGTTCGACCTGGTGCTGCCGTTCGAGATCGCGCTGCCGGTGTTCGACCCCATCCTGATTTTGACGATGACGCTGGTGATGATTGTGGTGATGATCGAGTCGACCGGCATGTTTCTGGCGCTGGGGGACATGACGGACCGCAAGATCGAGCAGGACGACCTGACCCGCGGCCTGCGCACCGATGGCCTGGGCACGCTGCTGGGCGGCATTTTCAACACCTTTCCGTATACCAGCTTCTCGCAGAACGTGGGGCTGGTGGCGGTGACGGGCGTGAAGAGCCGCTTTGTCTGCGTGGCCGGCGGCGTGATCTTGATCGTGCTGGGCGTGCTGCCCAAGATGGCGGCGCTGGTGGAGTCGCTGCCCACCATGGTGCTGGGCGGCGCGGGGCTGGTGATGTTCGGCATGGTGGCGGCCACGGGCATCCGCATCCTGGGCGGGGTGGATTTCCGCAACAACCGCTTCAACGGCATGATCGTGGCGGTGTCCATCGGCGTGGGCATGATCCCGCTGATCGCGCCCAACTTCCGCCAGTGGATGCCGCACGCCATCCACCCGCTGATCGAGTCGGGCATCCTGCTGGCCTCGATCACGGCGGTGGCGCTGAATGTGTTCTTCAACGGCGCCAGCAAGGACACTAGCGCTGCCGTGAACGCAGCACGCCAGGCAGAAGCCCACTGACCCGGCCCGCTTGAACCCCAAAGCCCCCGGCTGACCCCCGGGGGCTTTTTTCTTTGCACACGCGCCATGCGGACCGTTTGCAAAAAAAGTCCATGCAACACCGATGGAAAAGCCGAAGGGGTGCCAGCGGGCATTTCTCCTCTGGAGCGGGTTGCGCCCGGGCTACAGAAACCGCCAACTTGCACGGGTGCAACCTGACGTACAGTGCGGTACGTTACATTGATCCTTTGCAAGGAATCCAATGCGCACAAAATTCAGCAAAATGTTGGCGGCCACCGGTCTTGTGACGCTCGACCCGGAGGAGGACACCACCCTGGACGCGCCCGCCGAGGCCTACCCCGAGCCCGAGGCGGAGCCCGAACCTGCGCCCGCGCCCGCCGCGGCGCAGCAGCAGCCTGCGCTGGCACCCGAGCAGAGCGTGGTGGCCGAGCAAAAGGATTTTGCCGACCTGTACCGCGAGGCCAACGTGCCCACTGTGGCCTACAGTGCCGAAAAGCTGCTCAAGCTGATGGCGGGGCTGGAGAGCATGCCGATGGAGGTGCGCAAGCAGGCCATCAAGGCCATGGACGACGCCGACGAGACCTGGACGGTGGACGATTCCGTGCTGGACGCGCAACGCAAGGTCAAGGCGCTGGCCATCGCCAAGCAGAAAATCGCGCAGCAGGTGGCTTCCGCACTGCAAAATGCGGACCGCGAGATCGCGGCCATCCATGCCGAAGAACAGGACAAGAGCGCCCAGGTGCGCAAGCAGATCGCGGAGCTGACGGCGCTGCTGGACCGGGGCGTGGCGCGCGCCGCGCAGCAGACGGCCGATGTGCGCGCAGCGGCCAGGACCAATCAGGAGGCCGGGGAGAGGGAATCCGCCCGGCTGGATGCAGAAATGAACCGCCTGGGACAGATCGTCATCACGTTCTCGGGCCAATCACAGGTTCAAAAATAAAGAGGAGTAAGCAATGCAATTGACTGGCATGGGGAAGGCGCTGATCGCGGTCATCGTCGTGGGGGCTGCGGGATCCGTCCTGTGGAACATGGGCGGCAAGATGTGGGTGCAGGACAAGCTGGGCAAGACCGAGGCGTCGGCCCCGGCCGGCAGCAGCAGCCCGCAGGGCAGCACGACCGCGCCTGCGGTGGTGGCCGGTAACACGCCGTCCGCCCCTGCCGTGGCGGCGCCCAAGGGCGGGGCCCTGGGCTCGGCCGGCAACCCGCTCAAGGTCAGCATCGTGAGCTTTCACGGCTATGCGCCGGCTTTGGTGGCCAACGGCAACAGCCTGAAGACACAGCCGGGCTCGATCTTCCAGAAGGCCGGGGTGAACGTGGAGTTCATCATCCAGGACGACATCCCGACGCTGACCACCATTTTCGAGAGCAACACGGCGCAGTGCGCCTGGCGCACCTCGGACTTCTGGGCGCAGGAGCAGCCCAACCTGATCAACACCAAGCTCGATGGCCGCGCCATCATGATCGTGGACAACACCCAGGGTGCCGACGCCGTGATCGCCCGCGACCCGGACATCAAGCGCATCGAGGACCTGGTGGGCAAGAAGGTGGCGCTGCTCAAGTACACGCCCTCGCACGGCCTGTTCATCAACGCCATCAACAACTCCAGCCTGAGCGCCAAGCAAAAGGCCAACGTGCTCGACCGCGTGGTCTACATCAACGCTGACGAGGGCACGCCCGGCGTGCGCGCCGCGTTCGCTGCCGGCAGCGTGGACGCCGCCGTGCTGTGGGACCCGGACCTGTCGCTGGCCGTCAAGGCCACCCCTGGCGCGCGCGTGGTGTACTCCACCAAGGTGGCCACCAACCTGATCTACGACGTGATGGTCTGCAACCAGAAGCTGCTGCAGGACCCTGCCAACCAGCAGGCCTTCCAGGGCTTCGTCAAGGGCTGGATGGACGGCGTGACCGCCGCCCGCGCCAACCCGGCCGGCGCCGCCGAGGCGCTGGTGCGCACCGAGCCTTTCTTCGACCAGTTGGCCAAGAAGGAGGGCATGCCCTTCGTCTCGAGCCTGTTCTCCAACCTGGTGTGGACGGGCCTGGACGACAACGCCCGCATCCTGGGCCTGGCGGGTGACACCAACCACTATGAGCGCGTGTACCGCGAGTTCGACGCGATCTACCGCGCCGCCGGCTCGCTGGCCAACCCGAATTCGCCCGTGGTCTCGCCGCAGAACTCGTTCGACTACCGCTTCATCAACGCCCTGCTCAAGGACAACCAGGCCGCGCGCGCCGCCGCCGCCAAGCCGGAGTTCACCTTCGACACGGCCGGCATGCAAAAGGCCGAAACCCGCCCCGCCGCGCTGACCAAGCCGGTGAGCGTGAACTTCCCCGTGGGCCAGGCCGAGCTGACCAAGAAGGCACAGGAGGTGATCGACACCCAGGTGGTGCCCTTCATCAACAGCAATGGTTCGGCGTACTTCGAGATCTCGGGCAACACCGATTCGACCGGCAGCGCGCAGGCCAACCAGCGCCTGTCAAAGGCGCGTGCCGACGCGGTGACCAAGTACGTGGTGACGCAGTGGGAGATTCCGGCCGCGCGCTTCAAGGTGGTGGGCAATGGCTCGAACAACCCCATCTGCAACGAAGGCAACCCCGCCGCGCTGGAGGTGGACCTGGACACCTGCCGCCAGATGAACCGCGCCACCCGCATCGCCGTGCTGGCACGCTGAGGGGCCGGCGATGGCCCAATTCTGGAACCCCAGCCATCCGATCTCGCCCCAGACCCAGCGCATGCTGGGCGTGGGCGCCGTGGTGGTGGTGCTGGCGACCTGGGCGCTGGTGAGCGCATCGGGCCTGGTCAACTCGAACCGGCTGCCCGCACCGTGGGAGGTGGCCATGGCCTTCTCGCGCCTGGCGTGGGACCCCGTGCGCCAGGAAAGCCTGCTGCTGACCTCGGTGCTGTGGTCGGGCGGGCGGCTGGTGGTGGCCGGCATTCTGGTGATCCTGATCGGCCTGCCCATCGGCATCCTGATGGGGGCATCGCCGCGCATCAACGCCACGCTGTCGCCGCTGATCGACCCGTTCCGCTCGGCGCCCATCGTGGCGCTGCTGCCCATCATGGTGATGTGGTTCGGCATTGGCGAGGAGATGAAGATCGTCTTCCTGTTCTCGGGCGCGGTGGTCTACCTGATCCCGCTGGTGCGCGATGCGATCCGCTCGGTGCCGCAGTCGTACTGGATCAGCGCGCGCGACCTGGGCGCCACACCGTGGGAATGCATACGCCGCGCGGTGATACCGATGGCCATGCCACGCATCGTGGACGGCATCATCATCGCCATCTCGGTGATGTGGACCTACATCACCGTGGCCGAGTACGTGAACGCCAAGGAGGGCCTGGGCCAACTGATCCAGAACGCGCGCCGCTTCTCGGCCATGGACCAGGTGTTCGCGGGCATCATCACCATCATTGCGCTGGCACTGATCACGCACCGCGTGATGACCTGGGCCAAGCGAAAAATGTTCCCCTGGGAAAGTACGGTGTGACCCCCCTGAGTCGCTTCGCGCCTTCCCCCCAGGGGGACGCACCCGGTGCGGCGGGGCGGCCCTTGCACGGCCGCGCTGGCGGTGCAGCGCTCTTTTCGTATGCTCCCAAGAACTGATACAACAAAGCCAAGCATGACATCGACCCCGAGCGCTGCGAGCATTTCCATCCACATGAGCGGCATCGTGCAGGAGTACCCTGCCGCCAACGGCAAGGGCGTGCTGCGCGTGATCGACGGCATCGACCTGCAGCTCACGAACCCGAGCATCAACATGCTGCTGGGCCCCTCGGGCTGCGGCAAGTCCACGCTGATGCGCATGATGGGCGGGGTGCGCCCGTTCAACGTGAAAACGCCGACCATCGGCCGGGTGGAGATCGACGGCCGCGAGTGCCTGGACCAGCACGACGATGCGGTGACCGTGTTCCAGCAGTACGCCAACCGGCCCGACCTGACGGTGTGGGACAACGTGGCCTTCCCGTTCACGCTCAAGCTGTGGAAGGGGCGCATCACCCAGGCCGAGATCAAGGAGCGGGTGGACACCATCCTCGCCGCCGTGGGCCTGGCCGACAAGAAGGCCATGCGCCCGGCGCAGCTGTCGGGCGGGCAAAACCAGCGCGTGGCCTTGGCGCGCGCCCTGGTGCTGCGCCCGCGCATTTTGCTGATGGACGAGCCCTTTGGCGCGCTGGACCCGCAGACGCGAGAGGAAATGCAGCGCCTGCTGCTGTCGCTGTGCCAGGCCAACCCCTGCCTGGTGGTCTTCGTGACCCACGATGTGAGCGAGGCGCTGGCGCTCGGTGACCGGGTGATCGTGCTGTCGCCCCAGCCCGCAAAGATTGCCGATGACTTTGCCATCCACGCCGAGCACCCGCGCTCGGAGGCCTGGGCGCGGTCCACCGAAACCCTGCGCATGCAGGACCGCATCCTCACGTCGCTGCGCGACGCGAAGGGCCATGGCCAGATCACGCTGAGCGTATGAAATTCGACCCGGGCGAACGGGAAGAGCCCCCGTACATCCAGGAGTTTCTGACCAGCAAGTGGAACGTCACGGCATCGCTGGGCGCAGCCGCGCTGGCGGTGCTGGCGTCCTTCCCCTACGGGCTGCCGGGCTTCGTCTTCGTGGGCACGGCGTACGCAGCCATCGAAGGGCTGGCGCTGCTGTACGTGCCGGGCATGTCGACCTTTCGCTACAGCGTGCGGCGCAAGTACGCCACGCTGCGCTACCAGGCGCAGGTGGACAGCCTGCTCAAGGAGCTGGGCGACCGCAATGAATGCGACCCCAGCTCCAAGCGCATGCGCGTTTACCTGCAGACGCTGGACCGCATCGATGCGCTGGAGCGCATGGTCAAGGCCCGCACCTGCGCGCTGAGCGTGGAGGACATCGACCGCCTGAAGGACGTGACGCGCGACTACCTGGCGCGCTGGCTGGCCATCGTAAGCGCCAACGAGCGCCAGAGCCAGCTGAGCAAGAAAGAGATCGCCGACCGCCTGCGCAGCGTGGAGGAACAGCTGGCAGCAACCACCGGCGAGCGCGAGCGCCGCCAGCTGCTGCAGGCACGCAAGGACTACCAGCGGCTGATGGAAAGCAGCAGCCGCCTGAGCAGCCGCATGTTCGCCATCGAGGCGGCCATGGTCTCCATGCCCGACATCATCGAAGAGGTCTTTCAGCAGGCCGTGTCGATGCCCATGGCTACCGACGCATCGGCCCGGCTGCGCGAGAGCGTGGACCGCCTGGCGATCGAAGAGAACCTGGAGGCCGACATCAGCGAGGAGCTGGACACCATCGGCGTCCATGTGCCAAGCCCCGCCGTGGCAAAAGCTGCTGCTGCACCCGTGCCCCGCCCCGTGGCACAAACCATGAAATGACCCCTCCATGACGACCACCACCGTCCAGAAATCGCATCTGCAGACCCTCGTCGATTTCGACGAGTACACGCGCCTGATGGAGGCTGCGCTCAAGGCCGCCATCGTCTCCGACGAGCCGGGCCGGCTGGTGCGCTTCTTCGCGCGCTACATCGCCTGGAACGGCTACTTCGGCTGCAGCGTGGCCTCGCTGGCGGGCAAGATCGGCTGCGCACGGCATTTGTTCACCGACCCGGCCGAGCCCTTTCTGCCGGCGGCCGACCGCAACGTGCTGGTGGCCAGCTACATCTTCGACGCGGCGCGCGACGAGTTCGACGACCACTCCACCCGTGCGCGCGACCCACACCGCAGTCTGGCGCAGGCGTTTCTCAAGGGCATCGTGCAGACCACCATGCCGGGCGCCGACATGGCCACGCTGAACGCGCTGGCAGCCGAGCCGGCCTGGCTGAAGGCGCTGAACCAGGGCGTGATGCGCGGCTATGGCGGCGGGCAGGACGATTCGCTCGCCTCCATCTTCCACGCCATGGGCTACCACCTGGGCAGCGAGCTGCTGGCCGACCGCGAGTTCACCGTGATCGGCGCCACCTTGCGCGAGGCCGGCGGAGGCCTGGCCGAGCGCCTGTTCCACACCGAGGTGGACATCGGCGGCACGAAACACAAGGCCCTGTCCTGGGTGGGCATCCACTCGGGCGAGGGCGGCGCCGTGGAGGCCGACCACTTCGAGTGGGCCACCCAGGGCGTGAACGCCGCCTTCGACTTCATCGACCCCGCGCAGCGCGCGGCCATGCTGGCCCAGGTCGAGCAGGGCTTTGCCGCGTTTGCCCAGGACCACCGCATCTTCTTCGACAACGTCAACAACAGCTAAGCAAGGAACCTGCACCATGGCTTCTTCCAACTTCCTCGGCCGCCTGAGCAACCTGTTCACCGGCTTTCTCTCGCTGTTCGTCTCGGGCATCGAGAAGAACAACCCCGAGATCGCGTACGAGAACTCGATCAACAGCATGAAGGCCAACTACGACCGCCTGAAGAAGGCGGCGGGCGCCATCATCCGCCAGCGTGACGACGTGACCACGCGCCTGCACAACGCCAAGCAGAAGCAGGCCCAGCTCGAAGCCAACCTGCAGCAGGCCATGGACACCAACCAGGACGACCTGGCGGTGAGCATTCTGCAGATGAAGAACGACAACGACCAGTCGGTGACCGAGCTCACGGCCGAGGCCGAGACGGCCATGGCCGAGGCCGAGAAGATCAAGGACGCGCTGCTCGAGATGAAGAGCGAGATCAAGCGCGTGGAAGACGAGCGCGACCGCAACCTGGCCAAGCTGGCCGGCGCCAAGGCCAAGATCCAGATCCACAGCCAGCTCGAAGGCCTGTCGGTGGACGCCGAGATC
This sequence comes from Acidovorax sp. LjRoot66, assembly GCF_964253305.1. Taxonomy (NCBI): domain Bacteria; kingdom Pseudomonadati; phylum Pseudomonadota; class Betaproteobacteria; order Burkholderiales; family Comamonadaceae; genus Acidovorax; species Acidovorax sp. LjRoot66. The sequence goes on along the minus strand of NZ_CAXUQU020000001.1, from coordinate 1,770,751 downwards.
CGCGCGCTGGACAACGTGCGCGGCCACATCGCCAACGTCATCTCCGAAGCCAACCTGGGCGACGAACTGCGCGGCGCCGACCTGGACGTGCGCATGAAGGGCCTGCAAAAGGGTGCCTCGCGCGCCACGGCCGAAGCGCAACTGGCGCAGCTCAAGGCCGCCCGCGCCCAGGGCGCTGGCGCCAAGCAGATGTAGTGCGGCATTGCCTTCAAGCGCCTAACGTCGTTGGTTCGCCTTGCCGTGCCAAAGCACTGTCTACGGCTTCCCGCCTAGTTATCCGCCTGAAGGCAAACCCGCACAAGACCAAGCGACAGCTTGCCATCGCCCAAGGAACCCTGTGAGCACACCCTCCTCCCCCGCGACGACCGCCACGACCGCAACGCCCGCCACGCCGGCCTGGGTCGACACCGTGCGCCGGCGCTACCTGAGTGGCGATGCCTCGGTCTTCGTGCTGTACCGCAACATCTACGACCGCATCCTGCTGGACGGCAAGTTCGTCGAACTGGAGCAGTACCTGTTCCGCTCGCTGCTGGAGGGCAAGAAAAAGCGCGTGCTCTCGCACAGCATCGCCTCGGGCACGCAGGCGCTGGCGGGCCGTGCCTTTGACGCCGAGGCCGAGCCGCTGGACGGCATCGAGGCCGCGCTGATGCATGAGAGCGGCACGGCCGTGGTGATCCACTACGCGGGCTCGCTGTTCCCGGCGGGCGACCCGTCGATGATGACCATGCAGGACCGGCAGGCGATTGCCAAGCTGCACCGCTGGTCGCTCAACCCGCAGATCGGCGACAGCGACAACGTGGTTTTTTTGCTGGTGGAATCGCTGGCGGAGCTGAACGCGCAGATTCTGTCGAACCCGCGCATTGCCACCGTCGAGATACCGATGCCCGGCCAGGCCGAGCGCGAAACAACCATCCGCATGGCCGACAGCTCGCTCGATGCCGGCCAGGTCACGCGGCTGGCGCAGCAGGCCTCGGGCCTGCGCCTCGTGCAGCTGTTCGGCCTGCTGGGCAACGACGCCAATGTGCAGGCCCCCAACGATGCCGAGCGCGAGGCCCTGATCAAGGAGCTGATTGCCGGCACCGAGGACGCCGAGGCGCGTGCCAAGCAGCTGACCAAGCTGACCAGCGGGCAGACCAACGAGCAGATACGCCACCTGCTGCAGCCGGGCAGCAAGGCGCCGGCCAAGGGCAACGCCTTCGAAGAGATCGCGGCCCTGCTGCGCACGCGCAAGCGCGAGCTGGTGACGCAGGAGTGCTTTGGCCTGATCGAGTTCGTCGAGCCGAAATTCGGTCTCGAAGGCGTGGGCGGCATGAGCATGGTGAAAGCCGAGCTGGCCGCCATTGCCGCCGCCATCCGCTCGGGCAACGTGGCCCGCATCCCCATGGGCATTCTGGTGGTGGGGCCCATGGGTTCGGGCAAGACCTTTGTCACCAAGGCTTTCGTGCGCGAGGCGGGCATACCGGCGGTGATGCTCAAGAACATCCGCTCCAAGTGGGTGGGCGCGACCGAGAGCAACCTGGAGAAGGTGCTGGCCATGGTCAAGGCCATGGGGCCGATCGCGCTGATCATCGACGAGGGCGACCGCAGCCTGGGCGGCGAGGGCGACGAGGACGGCGGCACCTCGTCGCGCGTCACGGCGCGGCTCAAGGAGTTCATGTCGGACACCGACAACCGCGGCCAGGTGCTGTTCATCATGATGACCAACCGGCCCGACAAGCTCGACGCCGACATGAAGCGGCCCGGCCGCTTCGACACCAAGATACCGCTGTTCTTCCCCGAGAACGGGGCCGAGCGCGCGAACATCGTGCGCGTGATCCTGAAGCGCTTCGGCAAGGCCATCGAAGAGCCGCCGCAGGACGATGACGAAGATGAAGGCGCCGGCGCAGGCTGGATGGAGGCCGCGCTGGAAGACACCGAGTTCTCGAACGCCGAACTCGAAGCGCTGACGCTGCTGTCCATCGACTTGGCCGAGCGCGCCGATGGCCGGCTGACGCGCGAGGTGTTTTTGCAGGCCGCCGTGGACTACATGCCCACGCGCGACACGCTGATGATCGAGTACATGGAGCTCTTGGCCATCTCCGAGGCCTCGCGCCGCAGCCTGCTGCCCGAGAAGTTCAAGCACCGCACCACCGATGAATTGCACGCTGAAATGAAGCGCGTGCGCAGCCAGCTGCGCCTATGAGCAGCGACAGCGACCATGTCCACACCCTCGCCAAGGAGCAGGTGCGCAAGGCCCTGACCGCCGCGAAGAACGACAAGCGCTGGGGCTGGCAGGAGGTCTCCGAGCTGCTCACCGAGCTGGGCATCGAGCAGACCCCGAACAACCTCACCACGCGCCAGAGCCGGGGCGCGTTCAAGGCCTCGGACTTTCTGCTGCTGCTGCGCAGCATGGGCGTGACGCACCTGGACCTGACCACCCTCGAAATCCCCGGCCTGGCGCCGGCCACCCGCAAGGTGGAGGCCAACAAAAAGGCACGGCTGTCCAAACCTGGATAAGCCTATTGGCTTTCTGAAAAGGAAGACAATCCGATTTTTGCCAAGCACCGGGGCCCACCGCCCCCGCCGCCTCACCTGCCCCACCCGGGCAAGGTCAGGCCTTCAACCTTCGACCATTTCATCGATGGAACCTGGGTTGGACTCCATGCAATCAACGCATTAACCCTCACTCTCATCGCACTCGCCATGGAGTAAGCTCATTTTTGGCATTTGCTGAGAATCTCCTCCAGGATTTCCGTATGACACAGAACCTTTCCGCTGCTGAAGCGGCACTGCGCGACGCCGCTCGCGAATACCACCGCAACCCCAGCCGGGGCAAGATCGCGGTCACCCCCACCAAGCCCCTGTCCAACCAGCGCGACCTGTCGCTGGCCTACTCGCCGGGCGTGGCCTACCCCTGCCTCGACATCGAGGCCGACCCGTCCAAGGCGTTCGACTACACCTCGCGCGGCAACCTGGTGGGTGTGATCACCAACGGCACCGCCGTGCTGGGCCTGGGCGATATCGGCCCGCTGGCCAGCAAACCGGTGATGGAAGGCAAGGGCTGCCTGTTCAAGAAGTTCGCTGGCGTAGATGTGTTCGACATCGAGCTGGCCGAGCGCGACCCGGACAAGCTGGTCGAGATCATCGCGGCGCTGGAGCCCACGCTGGGCGGCATCAACCTCGAGGACATCAAGGCACCCGAGTGCTTCTACATCGAAAAGAAGCTGTCGGACCGGCTGAACATTCCCGTCTTCCACGACGACCAGCATGGCACGGCCATCATCTCCAGCGCTGCGCTGCTCAACGGCCTGGAGCTGGTGGGCAAGGAGATCGGCGCAGTGAAGATCGCCGTGTCGGGCGCGGGTGCTGCTGCCATTGCCTGCGTGGACGTGATGGTGGGCCTGGGTGTGAAGCGCGAGAACGTCTTCATGGTGGACTCCAAGGGCGTGATCTACGAAGGCCGCCCCGGCGGGCTCGATGCCTCCAAGCAGCGCTATGCGCAAAAGACCGAGGCCCGCACCCTGGCCGACGTGGTCGACGGTGCCGACGTGTTCCTGGGCTGCTCGGCCCCTGGCGTGCTGACGGCCGAGATGGTCAAGACCATGGGCAGCAAGCCCATCATCCTGGCGCTGGCCAACCCCGAGCCCGAGATCCGCCCCGAGCTGGCCAAGGCCGTGCGCCCCGACTGCATCATCGCCACGGGCCGCTCGGACTACCCCAACCAGGTCAACAACGTCCTGTGCTTCCCCTACATCTTCCGCGGCGCGCTGGACTGCGGCGCCACCAAGATCACCGAGGCCATGAAGCTGGCCTGCGTGCGCGAGATCGCCGACCTGGCCAAGGCCGAGATGAGCGACGAGGTGGCCGCCGCCTATGCGGGCAAGGAGCTGTCTTTCGGGCCTGACTACCTGATCCCCACGCCGTTCGACGCACGCCTGATCCTGCGCATCGCACCTGCCGTGGCCAAGGCTGCCGAAGAATCGGGTGTGGCCGCGCGCCCCATCACCGACTACGCGGCTTACCGCGAGAGCCTGACGCGCTTCGTCTACCAGACCAGCATGTTCATGCGCCCCGTGTTCGCGGCCGCCAAGGCCAACCCGCAGCGCGTGGCCTATGCCGAAGGCGAAGACGACCGCGTGCTGCGCGCCGCCCAGGTGGCCGTGGACGAAGGCCTGGCCAAGCCCATCCTGATCGGGCGCCCGGCCGTGATCGCCACGCGCATCGCCAAGGCCGGTCTGCGCCTGCAGCCAGGCAAGGATGTGGAGATCTGCGACCCCGAGGACGACCCGCGCTTTCGCCAGTACTGGGAGACCTACCACCAGCTCATGGGGCGCCGGGGCGCCACGCCCGAGGCGTCCAAGGCCGCGGTGCGCCGCTCCAACACGCTGATCGCCGCGCTGATGGTCAAGCTCGGCGATGCCGACGCGATGATCTGCGGCATGGTGGGCAAGTTCGACAGCCACCTGGAGCACATCCGCGACATCATCGGCGTGAAGAAGGGTGCACCCGGCTTTGCCACGGTGAACGCGCTGATGCTGCCCGAGCACACGCTGTTCATCGCCGACACCTACATCAACGAAGACCCTGACGCCGAGCACCTGGCCGCCATTGCCCAGATGGCTGCGGACGAGGTACAGCGCTTTGGCCTGCCACCCAAGGTGGCCTTCCTGTCGCACTCCAACTACGGTTCGTCCAACCGGCCCTCGGCGCGCAAGATGCGCTTGGCGCGCGACCTGTTCGCGCAGGCCGCGCCGCACATCGAGTGCGATGGCGAAATGCACGGGGACGCCGCGCTGTCCGAAAGCGTGCGCCACAGCAGCCTGCTGGAGACCACGCTGCAGGGTTCGGCCAATGTGCTGATCTGCCCCAACCTGGACGCCGCGAACATTCTGTTCAACGTGCTCAAGACCACCAGCGGCCAGGGCACGACCATCGGGCCCATCCTGCTGGGTGCCGCGGCTTCGGCCCACGTGCTGACCCCTTCGGCCACCGTGCGCCGCGTGGTCAACATGACGGCGCTGGCCGCGGCCAACGCAGGCGCGCGCACGACCAAGTAGGCGAAAGCCCGCCCCGCGCCCAAAAGCCCCAAGGACCACGCCCTGGGGCTTTTTTTTGTCTAACGGATGGATACGTCCACGTAGCCGGCCACGGGCGGCAGGTGCTCCACCAGCCAGTCAGGGTCGAGCTGCAGGGCCTTGGTCACCTCGGCGGGCAGGCTGGCGATGGTGTCGGCGGGCGACTTGGGTTCTTCGAGCCCGATCTCGGCCAGCAGGGTGGCCACGTGCAGGATGCCGCCCAGGCGGCAGAACGGCACGGAGGCCACGGGGTCTTCGGCCGTCTCCAGCGCCCGCACGATGGTGTCCGGAAAGCGCCAGCGGCGCGCGAGCTCTCCCGTCACCTGCGCCTCGGTAAAGCCCAGCAGCGAGCGCTCACGCTCCCAGCGCCCGCCCGCATGGTGCGGCAACTGCTCGATGGCGGGAATCTGCTCGGGCATCTTCTGCGCGATGATGAGTTCGCCCAGGCGCACCAGAAAGCCGGCCAGCCACGACTCCTGCACGTCCGAGCCCAGGGTGCGCGCCAGCCACTGCGCGTAGCCGGCGGTAGCCATGCTCTCCTTCCAGAACGCTTCGGCGTCCACGCCCGAGGCGTCCTTGAACACGCCGGACATGCACGACGCCAGGGCCAGGGTGCGCACCTGGTTCAGGCCCACCATGGTGATGGCATCGTCGAGCGATGCCACCTGGCGCGGCAGGCCGAAACGCGCGCTGTTGGCCAGGCGGATCAGCTTGGCCGTGAGGGCCGGGTCCTTGGAGATCGCCGCGCGCACCTTCTCGAAGGGGATGTCGTCATCCTTCATGGTGGCGATCAGCTCGCGCGCCACGTCGGGCATGGTGGGCAGTTGTACGTTCTCGAAGAAATCCTGGATATTTGCCATGAGGGGCCTCCCAAAGCCGTTCGCTAAGAATGGACTTTCGTTGTACCACTGGCGCGCCCATGTGGCGTGCGCGTTTGCACCAATGCGCGCGCTGGCGCGGGCTGCCGACGATGCCCGCTGCCGGCGTGCACCATTTCGGGAAAGCCTGTAGGGCCACATGCACCAATCTGGCGAACAATAGGCCACACCTCGGCCCCGCTCCCCTGAAAGCGGGCATCGTTTTTGCTGTTTGCTCTGCATCGCACACCGGCGGTGCACACCGGCCGCCAGCGCGTTTCGCCTATTTTTATTTCTCTGCCACTCCCGACAGGAACCCTACCCATGAACAAACGCTCCCTCCTGCAAGCCGCCGTGCTGCTGGTCGCCGCCGGCAGCTTCTCCCTGGCCCATGCGCAGGCCACCACGCCCATCAAGTTCCAGCTCGACTGGCGCTTCGAGGGCCCGGCCGCCCTGTTCCTGCAGCCGGTGGCCAAGGGCTACTTCAAGGCGGCGGGCCTGGATGTGGCGGTGGACGCCGGCAACGGTTCGGGCGGCGCCGTGCAGCGCGTGGCCTCGGGCACCTACGACATGGGCTTTGCCGACCTGGCTGCGGTGATGGAGTTCCACGCCAACAACCCCGACGCGCAGAACAAGCCCGTGGCGGTGATGATGGTCTACAACAACACCCCGGCCTCGGTCATGGCGCTCAAGAAGAGCGGCATCACCAAGCCGGCCGACCTGGCAGGCAAGAAGCTCGGCGCCCCGGTGTTCGACGCCGGCCGCCGCGCCTTCCCGATCTTCCAGAAGGCCAACGGCGTGGGCAGCGTGCAGTGGACCGCCATGGACCCACCGCTGCGCGAGACCATGCTGGTGCGCGGCGACGTGGACGCCATCACCGGCTTCACCTTCACCTCGCTGCTCAACCTGGAAGCGCGTGGCGCCAAGGCCGCCGACGTGGTGGTGCTGCCCTATGCCGACTTCGGCGTGAAACTCTACGGCAACGTGATCATCGCCTCGCCCAAGCTCATCAAGGAGAACCCCGAGGCGATCAAGGCTTTCCTCAAGGCCTTCACCAAGGGCGCCAAGGAAGTCATGGCCAACCCGGCCGCCGCCATCGAGCACGTGAAGGCCCGCGACGGCATCGTCAACGTGCCGCTGGAAACGCGCCGCCTGCAACTGGCCATCGACACCGTGATCAACAGCCCCGACGCACGCAGCGAAGGCTTCGGCAAGGCCGTTCCCGGCCGCCTGTCGCTGATGGCCTCGCAGGTGTCCGATGCCTTCAACACCAAGACCCGCGTGAAGGCCGACGATGTGTGGAACGACAGCTTCCTGCCCCCTGCAGCCGAGCTGAACATCCTGCCGAAGAAGTGACCCCGCGGCCAGCGGCCAGCGGCGAGCCGCTGGCCGATGCATTCCCTCCGCCCCGCCCGCCCTGCCGCCTTTGACGGGCTGGCGGGCCCAGCCCTACAAGAACACCATCCAATGACGGCTGCCGATTCCTATTTCGTGGACTTCCGTGACGTCTGGCTCGCCTACAACGACGAGCTGCGCGCGCAGAACCACTTTGCCGTCGAGGCCATCGACCTGCAGATCCGCCAGGGCGAGTTCATCGCCATCGTCGGGCCTTCGGGTTGCGGCAAGTCGACCTTCATGAAACTGGCCACGGGCCTGAAGATGCCGTCGATGGGCAAGATCCTGATCGACGGCAAGCCCGTGACCGGGCCGCTGAAGATCTCGGGCATGGCCTTCCAGGCGCCTTCGCTGCTGCCCTGGCGTACCACGGTGGACAACGTGCTGCTGCCGCTGGAGATCGTGGAGCCCTACCGCAGCCACTTCAAGCAAAAGCGCAAGGAGTACGAAGAGCGTGCGCGCAAGCTGCTGCAGAAGGTGGGCCTGGGCGGCTACGAGGACAAGTTCCCCTGGCAGTTGTCGGGCGGCATGCAGCAGCGCGCCAGCATCTGCCGCGCGCTGATCCACGAGCCCAAGATGCTGTTGCTGGACGAGCCCTTCGGCGCGCTCGACGCCTTCACGCGCGAAGAGCTCTGGTGCATTCTGCGCGACCTGTGGACCGAGCAGAAATTCAACGTCATCCTGGTGACGCACGACCTGCGCGAGTCGGTCTTTTTGGCCGACACGGTGTACGTGATGAGCAAGAGCCCCGGCCGCTTTGTGGTGCGCCGCGAGATCGAGCTGCCGCGCCCGCGCGACCTGGAGCTGACCTACACCAAGGAGTTCAGCGACATCGTGCACGAGCTGCGCGGCCATATCGGCGCCATACGCCAGGGTGCAGGCAAGCCTGCAGCTCCCATCCCGCAATAGGCCCCTTCCCCATGCACAACAAGAACCTCGAACGCTGGTCGCCCTGGATCCTGCTGGCGGCCACCATCATCCTGTGGCAGATCATCTGCTCTGCCTTCAACGTCTCGGAATTCATCTTCCCCAGCCCCTGGGCCATCGCCACGCAGCTGGTGGAGTTTGCCGGCGTCATCGCCGGCCATGCCTGGCGCACCTACTGGGTCACCATGGCGGGCTTTGGCATCGCCATCGTGGTGGGTGTGCTGCTGGGCTTCGTGATCGGATCCTCGCGCCTGGCGTATGCCGCCGTGTACCCGTTGATGACGGCCTTCAACGCCCTGCCCAAGGCAGCCTTCGTGCCTATCCTGGTGGTGTGGTTCGGCATCGGCGTGGGGCCTGCCATCCTCACGGCCTTTTTGATCAGCTTCTTTCCGATCATGGTGAACATCGCCACCGGCCTGGCCACGCTGGAGCCCGAGCTGGAAGACGTGCTGCGCGTGCTGGGCGCCAAGCGCTGGGACGTGCTCACCAAGGTGGGCCTGCCACGCTCCATGCCCTACTTCTTCGGCTCGCTCAAGGTGGCCATCACCCTGGCCTTCGTGGGCACCACCGTCTCGGAGATGACCGCTGCCAACGAGGGCATCGGCTACCTGCTGATCAGCGCCGGCTCGTCGATGCAGATGGGCCTGGCCTTCGCCGGCCTGATGGTGGTGGGCGCCATGGCCATGGTGATGTACGAGCTGTTCAGCTGGATCGAAAAGCGCACCACCGGCTGGGCCCACCGGGGCTCGCAGGGTGAGTAACCTGACGGCGTTGGGCGAAGCCCAGGCGGCCACGCTGCTGCGCCGGGCCAACGCCGTGGCGCAGCGCGCCATGGACATGGGCCGCCACCCCTTCGGCGCCCTGCTGGTCGCACCCGATGGCCAGACCGTGCTGGCCGAGCAGGGCAACATCGATACCGTGAACCATGCCGAGAGCACGCTGGCGCGCACGGCAGCGGCCAATTACCCCGGCGCCTACCTGGCGCAGTGCACCAGAGTCCACTGAAATCGAGAAATCAGCTGTGCGTGAGGGGCTGGCGGGGCCGCAATCTAGGCGGCGGGCGCAGCCGGGTTGTACACCCGGCGAGCACGGCAACGACGAGTGCGGCCCCGCCAGCCCCTCACCCTTCGGGCCGGGGTATCGGCGGGCGCATCGCGGCGTTGCGGGCTTTGCCAAGGCGGCCAGCCTTGGCAAAGCCCGCGCCTTGCGCTGCATCCCGCCGCTACCCCGGCGCACAGCTGATTTCTCGGTTTCAGTGGACTCGTAACCACTTTCGAGCCCTGCGCCATGTGCGCCGGCACCATCTACTGGGCCGGCATCGGGCGCGTGCTCTACGGTGCCGAGGAATCCGCCCTCAAGGCGCTGACCGGCGACCACCCCGAGAACCCGACGCTGGATCTGCCCTGCCGCACCGTCTTTGCCGCCGGCCAGCGCGCCACCGAGGTAGTGGGGCCGGTGCCTGCGCTGGAAGAAGAGATCACGGCCCTGCATCGGGACTTCTGGCGCTGACCCTGGGCCCGACTGCGGAAAGAGGCTATCGCTATACTCGCCGCCCTGTCGACCACAGGATCTTTCGCATGCGCCTGGACTTCTTTTTCCGCCCCCTGGCGCTCGCACTGGCCGTGGCCGGCCTGACCGCATGCGGCGGCGGTACCGCCCCGAGCCAGCCGGCAGCTGCCGCGCCAGCGCCTGTCATGCAGGCCACCGGCCCGGCCCCCATCAAGGTCGGCATCGCCCTGGGCGGCGGCGCGGCCAAGGGCTTTGCCCACATCGGCGTGATCAAGATGCTGGAGGCCAATGGCTTCGCGCCCGCCTACATTGCTGGCACCAGCGCGGGCAGCGTGGTCGGCGCGCTGTATGCCAGCGGCATGAACGCCTTCGAGATGCAGGAAAAGGCCGTGGCCCTCGACGAGGCCAAGATCCGCGACCTGCAGTTTTCCACTGGCGGGCTGGTGCTGGGCAAGAAGCTCGAAGACTATGTGAACGAGCAGGTGGGCCGCAAGCCGCTGGAGCAACTGGCCAAGCCCTTCGCCGTGGTCGCCACGCGCCTGGAAGACGGCGAGCGCACCGTGTTCGCCCGCGGCAACACCGGCCAGGCCGTGCGCGCATCGAGCAGCGTGCCCGGCGTGTTCCAGCCCGTGACCATCGGCAAGTACCACTTTGTGGACGGCGGCATCGTCAGCCCCGTGCCGGTGGACGCCGCGCGCCAGTTGGGCGCCGACGTGGTGGTGGCGGTGGACATCTCGAACAAGGCGCGCGGCAAGTCGCCCGGCGACATGCTGGGCACGCTGGGCCAGTCCATCGCCATCATGGGCCAGAAGCTGGGCGAGGCCGAGCTGGCCCGTGCCGACGTGGTCATCCGCCCGCTGGTGCTGGACATCGGCGCGGCAGACTTCAGCCAGCGCGCCAGCGCCATCCTCGAAGGCGAAAAGGCAGCCCTGGCCGCCATGCCGCAGTTGCGTGAGCGGATTGCCCAGCTGCAGGCCGAGCGCGCCCGCGCCGCGCAGCAGGCCCGCCAGCAGGTGATTGAGGCCGAGCACAAGGCCTGCCTGGACAACCGCTCGCGCCTGCAGCGGCTGGCCGGCATGGCGGGGATGGGCGAGGGCTGCACAGCGCCCAAATAGGGCCAGCCCGCCCTCCGCCACCGCACGCGCTGTGGCACAGAAGTTGCACCTCACTCCGCAAGAGTAGAAGCGTTCACCGCCACGGCTCGCGCCTGCACCGCCAAGGTGCTGCGCACGGCCCGGGCGTCCGGAAATTGCTCTTGAAGACCGCTGCCCATGCACCGCATGGGCGCCGGCTGTGTCTTCAAGCGCGCGGGTGCACCGGCTTCGTTCATCTCTCCCATGCACCCGCCTTGCTGGCACCGCCGGTGGTTCCGACCCACCTGTGACGGAGTGCCCTCATGATGAAACGTCGTTCCCTGCTTCAAGCCGCTGGCGCCGCAGCCTTTGTCGGCGCCGCTTCTCCCCTGGCCTTTGCCCAGGGCAACCTGCAGAAGTTCAAGTTCAACCTGGGCTGGAAGATCGAGGCCTCGGGTGCGGGCTTTCTGCTCGCGCACCAGCGCGGCTACTACAAGGATGCGGGGCTGGACGTGGCCATCGACACCGGCAACGGCTCGGCGTCGGCCATCAGCCTGGTGGCGGGCGGGGCGTACGACGTGGCCTCGGCCGACCTGTCGACCATGATCGAGTTCAACACCGCCAACCCGAGCGCCAAGCTGGCCGCCGTGGCCATCCAGTACGACCTGAACCCCAACGCGGTGATGGTGCGCAAGGACGGCCCCATCAAGAAGCCCACCGACCTGGCGGGCAAGACCATCCTCGGCCAGCCATTCAACGCCTCGCGCAAGCTGTTCCCGGTGTTCGCCAAGGCCCAGGGCTTCGACACGGGCGGCGTGAAGTGGGAGAACGTGGCGCCCGACATCGGCGACACGCGCTTCGTCAAAGGCGACTTCGACGCGGCGGCCTATTTCTTCTTCACCGGGCTGCTCAACCTCAAGGCGCGCGGCATGGGGCCCGAGCAGCTCACGGTGTTCCGCTTCTCGGACTTCGGCATGCAGTCGTACGGCAACGGCCTGGTGGCCAGCCCCAGGACGATGCAGGAGTCGCCCGATGCGATGAAGGCCTTTGTGAAGGCCACCACGCGCGGGTGGATCGAGGCCATTGCCGACCCCAAGGCCGGGGCCGCCGCCATCAAGGCGCGCGAGCCCCTGGCCAACGAGGCCATCGAGCTCGAACGCCTGCAGCTCATCGTGGACGGCACCATGAAGACCGCCGAGACCCGCGCCAACGGCTGGGGCGCGGCCACCCCCGCGCGCCTGCAGGCCACCATCGATGAAACAGTGGCGGCCTTCGGCCTCAAGTCCAGCCTGGCCGTGGCCGACATCTGGACCGAGCGCTTTCTGCCCACGGCGACCGAACGCAAGCTCAAGGGCTGACCGAGGCATTGCCATGGGCATCCCCCTCATCGACCTCACCGGGGCGCTGCACACCGGTGCCCCGCGCGGCGCCGACGTGGCTGCTGCGCTGCGCCAGGCCTGCATGGGCCCGGGCTTCTTCTATGTGGTGAACCACGGCGTGCCGCAGGAACTTATCGTACGCCAGTTCGCGCTGGTGCAGCAGTTTTTCGACCTGCCCCTGGCCGAGAAGGAAGCCATCTCGCTGCACCACTCGCCATCGATGCGTGGCTACGAAAGCCTGGGCGGGCAGACGCTGGATGAGGGTGCACGCCCCGACCTCAAGGAAAGCTTCTACTGCGGGCTCGACTACGCGGCCGACCACCCCTATGTGCAGCGCGGCTACCACTCTTACGGCAGCAACCAGTGGCCCGTGCAGTTGCCCGCACTCGGCGACCAGTGCCGCGCCTACATCGCCGCCATGCAGCAACTGGCGCTGCGGCTCATGCAGTTGATGGCCCTGTCGCTCGGCCTGCCCGAGGACTATTTCGATCACACGCATGCGAACCCCATGCTCACGCTGCGGCTGCTGCGCTACCCACCGCACCCCGAGGGGGCGGATGCGCTGACCTTTGGCGCTGGCGAGCACACCGACTGGGGCGCCATCACATTGCTCGCGCAGGACCGCCATGGCGGGCTGGAAGTGAAGCTGCCCAGCGGCGAGTGGACGGCTGCCACGCCCGTGGAAGGCGCGTTGGTGGTGAACCTGGGCGACATGATTCCGCGATGGACCAACGGGCTGTACCGCTCCAACCCGCACCGCGTGCGCAACGTGCACAGCGGCGGTGCGCCGCGCCACTCGATTCCCTTTTTCTACACGCCCGACTACGAGGCGCGCGTGGCCCCGGTCGCCACCTGTGTGCCCGAGGGCGAGGCACCGCGCTTCGATCCTTGCACGGTGGGCGAGCACCTGCAGGCCATGTACCGCAAGACCTATGGCCTGGCGGACAGCAAGGCTGCGGCGGTGATGGCATGAAGCTCTGGTTCAACCTGTTCTGCCGCGACATCGAGGCCCAGTTACAGTTCTACCAGGCGCTGCTGCAGCTGCCCGAGGCCGCAGGCACGCGCTCGCCGATCTACCGTGCGGTGGAGACGGAGCACTTCCAGCTCGGCTTCAACGCACACGCTGCCTATGCGCTGCTCGGGCTGGCCGATCGTGAGCGGTCCGCTGGCTCCGCCGACCCGGTCACCGGCTATGCCACCTTCATGCTCGATTCACCCGATGCCGTCACTGCATCCAGCGCAACGGCAGTGCAGTTGGGAGGTCGCATGGTCAAGCCCCCCTATGCCACCTACTATGGCCAGTGGCAGGCGGTGCTGGCCGACCCTGAGGACCATGTGTTCCGGCTCAGCGCCTTCGGCCTGCCCGACGGCACGGTCGCACGGGCACCTTGAAGCACGCCTGCACGGGGCTTGCACAGCGGGCGTGGTACAACGGTCCGAGTGCCACGGACTGGAGCCCCCATGCCTTCGACCGGATTCCTTCTACCGCGTGATGTGCAGGCCCTGCTCGACGCGGGCCGCACCATCGACGCCATCAAGCAACTGCGCGTGGTGCAAGGCCTGGGGCTCAAGGAAGCCAAGGACCTCATCGACGCGCACCAGCAGGGGCACCATGCGGCGCCCCCGGCGCACTCCACGGGCTTTGCCTCGGACGCGAGCAGCCACGTGCCCGACTCCGTGCGCCAGGCACTGGCCGCCGGCAACAAGATCGAAGCCATTCGCCTGCTGCGCGCGCATGCAGGCATTGGCCTCAAGGAGGCCAAGGACCGGGTCGATGCACTGGCCGCATCCACCGGCAGCGGCAACCGGCACGGCCTCTCCCCCGGGGAGCAGCCGCGCGGCGGCAGCCAGGGCGTTGTCTGGATCGTGGCGGCGCTGGTGGTCGCCGTGGCCGCCTTCTACCTGCTGCGCCCCTGAGACTGCCCCCCGCTCAATACGCCTTGAAGTTGGCGGCCACGCGCTGGTTCAAATAGTCGCCGGCCGCAATCGCCGGGTACTTGCGGCCCGGGCCTTCGATGGTGGCGTCGCGGTTGGCCTGCGCGAAGAAGGCAATGCTGTAGCGCGGCCCCATGTACTCGCCGGGCAGCGGGTTCTTCACGCGGTGGAAGTTCGATGGCAGTTGGTCATCGCTCCAGCGCATCAGCATGTCGCCGATGTTGCAGGTGATGGCCTCTTCGTCGGGCGTCACCGAGGTCCAGGCCTGGCTGTCCATTTCCTTGCCGGGGCACACCTGCAGGCCGCCCTGCCCCTGGCGCTGGAACAGCAGGGTCAGGCAGTCGAAGTCGGTGTGCGCACCGGCGCGCCACAGGCCCAGGCTGGCCTGCTGCTCGGGTGGCGTGGCAAAGTAGTGCAGCAGGCGCAGCGTGCTCTGGTAGCTGGCTTTCGAGGGGTCGTGCGCGTGGGCGAAGAAGTCCGGCGCGAAGCCGAGCTTGCGCGCAAAGCACGACAGCACCTGCATCGCCACCTGCCAGCACTGCCCCTCGAAGGCCAACATGGTGGCCTGAAAGCCCGCCAGCTCCTCATCGGTGGGCCACAGGCCCTCCATGTGCGGGCGCGTGATCTGGTACGACTCCTTCTGGTCCGGCGTGCCGGTGGAGGGGCGCACCTGGGCGCGGCTCTCCCAGCCCACGTTGAGCGCCTTGCGCAGCGGGTACTGGGCTTTCACACTCTCGGGCAGCGCGAAGAAGCGCTCGGTCATTGCGAAAGCCTTGCGCACCTCGGCCAGGTCGATGCCGTGGCCCACCACCTGGAAGAAGCCGACATCGACCGCAGCGTCCCACAGTTCATCGGCGATGGCGTCCTGGCGGTGGGTGAAGTCGGAAAGGTCGATGCGGCGGATCTCGCGCGCGCCGGTCTCGGAGCCCAGGGCGCCCATGCGGGTTTCCTTGTCGAGCTCGGCGAGGGCGTAGGTGTCGGTGGCCGTAGTGGCAGTGGTCGTCATGGCAGTTCTCCTGAAGTGGGATGGATAGAAAAATCCACCCGCCCCCAACGGCATCTAAAGACTGGCCTGAGCGCGCGGCACAACCGGTCTCTTGAAGCCTTGAC
Organism: Acidovorax sp. LjRoot66; assembly: GCF_964253305.1. Taxonomy (NCBI): domain Bacteria; kingdom Pseudomonadati; phylum Pseudomonadota; class Betaproteobacteria; order Burkholderiales; family Comamonadaceae; genus Acidovorax; species Acidovorax sp. LjRoot66. The sequence continues at coordinate 1,755,512 of NZ_CAXUQU020000001.1, read as the reverse complement.
ACGCCATGCGCTGGCATGCCGCTGGGGCGGGCTTCAAGAGCAATTTCCGGCCGCTGGCATGGCGGGACAACATCCCGACCCGCCGCGCAGTGAACGCTTCTACTCTTGCCCGCACAGTATGCAATAACGATGCCTGCGGGCATACGCCAAATGGGGGATCACCCCCGCCAAACGCCCGCTGCACGGGGCCTGGCGAAGCAATGCATGCTTGTCACACAATGTTCTTGGCATGCCAAATGCATAGCGGTGGCAACCCCCCGATGGAGACAACCCATGCATGCCCTGATGTCCGCCGCCCCCCATGAGCTCGACGACCCTGCGGTGATCGATGCCACCGACGGCACCTACCTGCGCCAAGCCATCGCCTGGTCGTGCACCGCACGCGCACGCGGCAACCGGCCCTTCGGCGCGGTGGTGATCGGTGCCGACGGCACCTTGCTCGCCGAGGCCTACTGCAACACCACCGAAACCGGCGACTGCACCGGCCACGCCGAGACCAACGCCGTGCGCCAGTTGAGCCCGCGCTTCAGCCGCGAGATGCTGGCCCAGGCCACCATCTACTCCTCGGCAGAGCCCTGCGTGATGTGCGCGGGCGCCATCTTCTGGTCGGGCATCGGCCGCGTGGTGTTCGGCATCGACGCGGTGCGCCTGCGCGAGTTTCGCGGCGAGCGGGCCGAGCAGCGCGACGCCGAGCTCTCGTGCCGCGACGTGTTCGCCGCCTCGCCACACGCCATCGAGTGCATCGGCCCGGCACTGATCGAAGAGGCCAGCGCACCCCACGTGGGCTTCTGGAAGTCGTGACCAGCGACAATCGCCCACCATGCCGACCAACGCCCCGCCCGTGACCGAAGCCGACATCGAGACCAGCAGCAATGTCGTCTCGAGCACCCTGCTCAGCCGCTCCAAGCAGGGGCGCGAGCGCATCATGGGCGCGATCCGCGAGGCGGCGATTGCCGAGTTCAGCCGCCACGGCTTCAAGGGTGCGTCCACCAAGGCCATCGCCGAGCGCGCGGGGCTGACCAAGCCGCAGTTGCACTACTACATCGCCAGCAAGGAAGAGCTGTATGAAGAGCTGCTGTACTCGGTGCTCAACGGCTGGTCGGGCGCCTTCCAGTTCGACAGCCAGAGCGACAACCCCAAGAAGGTGCTGAGCAGCTATGTGCGCAAGAAGCTCGACTACGCGCTGGACAACCCGGGCCTGTCGCGCATCTTCACCACCGAGGTGCTGGGCGGCGGGCGCAACCTGGGCAAGTACTGGCCCGTGGCCGTCAAGTCGACCCAGCAGAAGGTGGAGCTGATCGACCGCTGGATCGCGGAGGGCCGCATGCGCCCGCTGGACGCGCGCCTGCTGCTCATGCAGATCTGGGGCATGACCCAGCACTACGCCGACTACGGCGTGCAGGTGCACATCATGCTGGGCCTGGCGCCCGACGAAGCCATCGACCGCGAGCCCATCGTGCGCCAGCTCACCACATTTGTGCTGCTGGGCTGCGGCCTCGCACCAGACTAAGGCAAGGCTGCACAGGTCCCTTGCGCGCGGCACACCTCGCTTTGGGCGGCCTGCGTCGTTGCAAATGCTCGCCATAGCACAGGCTATGGCTGTGCTTTGCGCCTAGCAGCCCATCCCAAATCAAGGCGCGCCGCATCGCAAAGACCTGGGCAGCCCTGCCTCGCACACCCTGCATAGGCAAGCAGCAGAAGCCCCACAACAGTGCCTTGATCCAGGTCACCCTCCTGGCACAGCACTTGCAATAGTTTGACCAATCGATCAAATCAAGTGGTCAAAACATGCAAAACCCAGCCACGGCAGCGCCGCTGCCCGCCACGGAACCGGCTTTTGAACTGGTGCTTGCGCGCAGCCACCTGCGGCTGCCCGTGGAGCTTGGCGAGAGCATGGCCGACGTGCTGCAGCTCGCCGGCATTGCCATCGACACCCTGTGCGAACAGGGCGTGTGCGGCACCTGCGCCACGCGCTGGCTCGATGGCACACCCGATCACCGCGACAGCTGCCTGAGCCCCGAAGAGCAGGCCACCCATGTGGCCGTGTGCTGCGCGCGCAGCCACGGGCCCACGCTCACGCTCGACCTTTGAAGAAGGACACCCCGCCATGCGCATCCTCGTGATCTATTGCCACCCGGTGGAGACCAGCTACAACGCGGCCCTGCACGACGAGGTGGTGCGCAACCTGCGTGCGGCCGGCCATGAGGTGGACGACTGCGACCTGTACGCCGAGGACTTCAACCCCGTGCTCAGCCGCGAGGAGCGCCTGGGCTACCACGAGGTGCCGAGCAACCGCCTGCCCGTGCAGGGCTATGTGGACCGGCTGCTCAAGGCCGAGGCCGTGGTGTTCTGCTTTCCCACCTGGTGCTTCGGCATGCCGGCCATGCTCAAGGGCTTTTTCGACCGGGTGCTGATGCCCGGCGTGGCCTTCGACATCAGCGACCCGCACAACGTCAAGCCCTCGCTCACGCACATCAAGCGCATCTCGGCCGTGGTGACCTATGGCCGCCCGCGCTGGACGGCGCTGCTCATGGGCGACCCGCCGCGCAAGTCCGTCACGCGCTACATGCGCCTGCTCACGGGCGGCAAGGCGCGGGTGGACTACCACGCCTACTACCACATGAACGTGGCCACGCCGCCGCGGCTGGAGGCCTTCAAGGCCCGTGTAGGCCAGGCCATGGCGCGCTTTGCATAAGGGGGACAGCATGCACGCCTCCAACGCCCCCGACCACATCTTGAACGCCCGCGTGCCGCGCTGGCTGCTGCCCCGCACCTGGCCCGGCAGCGCCGGCCAGCCCGCCCTGGCCGACCTGCACCTGGCCCAGGGCCGCATCCAGGCCATGGTGCCGCACGACCCCGCGGGCCCCCTGCCTGCCGGCACCACCTGGGACCTGGCCGGCGCGCTGGTGCTGCCCGGCCTGGTGGACGCGCACACCCACCTGGACAAGGCCTTCACCCTGCCGCGCATGGGCACCGTCAAACCCGGCCTGCTGGGCGCCATCGAGGCCATGATGGTCGACCGCCAGGGCTGGACCGAGGCCGACATACGCCAGCGCGCCAGCCGCGCCCTGCAATGGGCCCACGAGGCCGGCACGGTGCAGGTGCGCACCCACTGCGACTGGTGGGAGCCCGAGGCCCAGCCCTTGGCCTGGCAGGTGCTGCGCGAGCTGGCGCAAGAATGGGCCGGCCGCATCACGCTGGAGCGCGTGGGCCTGATCCCCCTGCACCTGTACACAGAGCGTGCCACTGCCATGCAGCTGGCCGCCACCGTGGCCGCCAGCGGCCCCGGCGCGCTGCTGGGCGGCTTCGTGCACTCGACCAACTGGGACCCGCAGGCCCTGCGCCACCTGTTCGAAGCCGCGCAGCACCACGGCCTGGATGTGGACCTGCATGTGGACGAAGAGCTGCACCCCGGCGCCCTGGGCCTGGCCACCACGGCCGCGCTGCTCAAGGAGCTCCGCTTCGAAGGCCATGTGGTCTGCGGCCACACCTGCGCCCTGGCCGCGCAGGACGAGGCCACCGCCCTGGCCACGCTCGACGCCGTGGCGGCGAGCCCCATCACCCTGGTCACCTTGCCCATCACCAACCTGCTGCTGCAGGACGCCACCACCGGCCGTACGCCGCGCCAGCGCGGCCTGACCCTGGTGAAGGAGGCGCATGCGCGCGGCATACCGGTGCTGGTGGCAAGCGACAACGTGCAGGACCCGTTCTGCCCCGTGGGCAGCTTCGACCCGCTGGAGGCCCTGGCCACCGGCGTGCTGGCCGCGCAGCTCGATGCGCCGTTTGACCGCTGGTCCGAAGCGCTGTGCCGTGCCGACTGGCTGCGCCGCGGGCCCGACGCGCTGCCCCTGCAGCCCGGCAGCGCGGCAGACCTGATCGTCTTTCAGCAGGCCGACCGCTGGGGCTTTCCCTCGCGCACGCAGCCCCGCGTAGTGCTGCGCCAGGGCCGCGTCACCAGCGGCCACGCCAGCGCTGCATGGCACGTGGCGGATACCACCCCAACCCTTGCGGCCGGTGCCACGCCCGCCCCATCCACCCCCATCCCTGCACGGAGCCTTGCATGAGCGACAACGCACCCAACACCCCAGGCATCGCCCAGCCCCTGGCCCGCTACGCCGCCTGGCGCCGTGCGGGCGACCTGGTGTTCCTGTCCGGGATCATCGCCGTCGACCCTGCGGCAAGCCGCATCGTGCGCGGCTATGCCGACATCCCCGACGAGGCGGCCACGCTGATCGGCCGCACGGGCGAGTTCAGCAGCGACACCAAGGAAGGCCCCATCCTCGCGCAGAGCTGGTACGTGCTCGACCGCATCCGCCTGACCATCGAGGCCGCGGGCGGGCAGATGTCGGACGTGTTCAAGCTGGTGCAGTACTTCAAGAACCTGGACCACTTTCCCCAGTACAGCCGCGTGCGCAAGCTGTTCTTTCCGGGCGAGCCCCCGGCGTCCACCGTGGTCGAGGTCAGCGGCATGCTGCCCACGCCCGACATCCTGATCGAAGTCGAAGCCACGGCGTACCTGCCGCTGCGCTGACCCCTCGCCCCCACACCCTCCTCACGAAAGCCCACCCATGCTGCACGGCTACAACCCGCCCCACCGCTACCTGCCCTACCTGAGCTGGACCGAGATCGTCGACCTGCCGGACAAGGAGAACACCGTCATCGTGCTGCCCACAGGCGCCACCGAGCAGCACGGCCCGCACCTGCCCTGCGCGGTGGACACGGTGATCAGCGCCGGCGTGGTGGGCCATGCCCTGGCGCGCCTGCCGGCCGAGGTGCCGGCCTTTGCCATGGCGCCCATCACCTACGGCAAGTCGGAAGAGCACCTGCACTTCCCCGGCACCATCACCTTGAGCGGCGAAACCCTGCTGGCCACCATGAACGAGGTGGGCGAGTCGGTCTACCGCGCGGGCTTTCGCAAGCTGCTGTTCGTCAACGGTCACGGCGGCCAGCCGCAGGTGATGGAGATGTGCGCGCGCGAGCTGCGCCTGCGCCATGGCGACTTCATCGTGGTGCCCAGCTTCACCTGGCGCGTGCCGCACGTGGCGGGCAAATATTTGTCGGACAAGGAAAAGCGCCTGGCCATGCACGCCGGCCATGCCGAAACGGCGCTGATGCTGGCCCTGGCCCCCGACACCGTGCACATGGAGCGCGCGGTGGTGAACTACCCGCCCGTGTTCGACTCGCCCCTGCTCTCGCCCGACGGCCGCCCCGCCTGTGCCTGGAGCGCGCGCGACTTCGGGCCCAGCGGCATCATCGGCGACCCGCTGCCCGCCACGGCCGAGCAAGGCCACGCCATCCTCGATTCGCTGGCCGTGAGCTGGGCCGCCGCCATCACCGAGCTGCACAACCTGCAGTGGGCTGCCCGCCCCGAGCCCACCTGGGGCCGCGCCAACCACACGGGCCATGTGGAGAACTCCTCCGCTCTGGCCTGAAAACTGCGACGCAGCCGCACCCCTACACCCCTTTTCGCCACCTGTTTCGTCCCTTCTCCCCACCTAACGGAGTACTGCCATGATGAAGACCGCCCCCCGCCTTTCCAAACTTGGTGCAGCCGCCCTGCTCGCTGTTGGTGCCGTCGGCACCATGTCGGGCACTGCGCACGCGCAGGAAAAGTTCACCTACATGACCAACTGGTACGCGCAGGCCGAGCACGGCGGCTTCTACCAGGCGGTGGCCACGGGCCTGTACAAGAAGTACGGCCTGGACGTGAGCATCAAGATGGGTGGCCCGCAGGTCAACATCGTGCAGATGATGGCGGCCGGCCAGGCCGAGTGCGTGATGGGATCGAGCGACCTGCAGATGATCCAGATGCGCGAGGGCGGCGTGCCCGTGACCACGGTGGCAGCGGTGTTTCAGAAAGACCCGCAGGTGCTGATCGCCCATGACGACGTGAAGAAGTTCGAGGACCTGAAGGGTAAGACCATCCTGATCGCCTCGTCCGCCCAGCGCGGCTACTGGCCCTGGCTGAAGGCCAAGTACGGCTTCACCGATTCGCAGACGCGGCCCTACACCTTCAACATCCAGCCCTTCGTGGCCGACAAGAACACCGCCCAGCAGGGCTACCTGACGTCGGAGCCGTTTGCCATCGCCAAGGCCGGCGTGAAGGCCAACACACTGATGTTCAGCGACCAGGGCTACCCCGCCTACGCCACCACCGTGAGCTGCATGGACAAGACGCTCAAGGAGCGCAGCGCCGCCGTGGCCTCGTTCGTGAAGGCGTCGATGGAAGGCTGGAAGAGCTACCTGGCCGACCCCGCCCCCGGCAATGCCCTGATCAAGAAGGACAACCCCAACATGACCGACGAACAGCTGGCCTACAGCGTGGCCAAGCTCAAGGAGATGGGCATGGTGACGGGCGGTGACGCGGCCAGCATGGGCATCGGCACCATGACCGACGCACGCGCCAAGGCGAGCTATGACTTTCTGGTCGAGTCCAAGCTGATCGACCCCGCCAAGGTGAAGCTGGCCGACACGTACAGCACCAGCTTCGTCAAGGACCTCAAGGTTCTGCCCTAAGCCCACCCTGCCCTGAAACAGCGGCCCGGCCCCACGCGCAGCGGGGCGGGCCGCATCCATCGAAAGGCCACCCCATGCATTCCGCCGAGCCCACCCCTTCTGCCCCGACAACGGCCCACCGCCCCACGCCCGCCGTGCAGGTGCTGTCGGCCGAGAAGACCTACCCCAACGGCACGCAGGCCCTGCTGCCGGTGGACCTGACCATCGAAGAGGGCGAGTTCGTCACCCTGCTCGGCCCCTCGGGCTGCGGCAAGAGCACGCTGCTGAAGATGGTGGCCGGCCTGCTGGAGCCCACCGACGGCCGGCTGCAGCTGTGGCACAAGCCCGTGGCGCAGCTGGACGAAAGCGGCAAGAAGATGGCCTTCGTCTTCCAGTCACCCACGCTCATGCCCTGGGCCAGCGTGCAGACCAATGTGCGCCTGCCGCTGGACCTGGCCGGCGTGCCGCGCCAGGAGGCCGATGGCCGCGTGGCCGAGGCCCTGGCCCTGGTGGGCCTGTCGAAATTTGCCAGCGCGCTGCCGCGCGCCCTGTCGGGCGGCATGCAGATGCGCGTGTCCATCGCGCGCGGCCTGGTCACCCAGCCCGACCTGCTGCTGATGGACGAGCCCTTTGGCGCGCTCGACGAGATCACGCGCCACAAGCTCGACGCCGACCTGCTGGACCTGTGGCGCAAGAAGAAGCTCACGGTGATCTTCGTGACGCATTCGATCCACGAGGCGGTGTTTCTGTCGAGCCGCGTGGTGATGATGGCCGCGCGCCCCGGGCGTGTGGTCGAGCAGTTCACCATCGACGCGCCCTACCCGCGCACCGCCGACTTCATGGTGTCGCCCGAGTTCAGCCGCTACGCCAAGCAGTTGCAGGACAGCCTGCTGCGCGCCAGCGCCAGTACCGAAGACGTCGAGGAGACCGCAGCATGAGCACGCCCTACCCCACTGCACCTGCAGCGCCCATCGCGGCGCCCGCCACCACAGAGCGCAGCACACCCACGCGAGCCCCAGCCAAGCCCGCCAAGCCGCGCATTCCCCTCATGGCCCAGCCGCGCGTGCAGCGCGTGGTCTACCCGCTGCTGGTGGGTCTGGTGCTCATCGCGCTGTGGCAGGGCCTGGTCACGGCGCTGGAGCTGCCGCCCTACCTGGTGCCGTCGCCCCTGCTCATGCTCAAGACGCTGTTCACCGACTGGGCGGCCCTGGGCGGCTCGCTGTGGGTCACCGTCAAGATCACCGTGCTGGCCTTTGGCGTGGCCACCGTGGCCGGGGTGCTGATCTCGTTTCTGTTCGTGCAGAGCAAGCGCATCGAGACGGCCCTGTTCCCCTACGCCGTGCTGCTGCAGGTCACGCCCATCGTGGCCGTGGCGCCGCTGATCATCATCTGGGTGAAGGACCCGACCGCGTCGATGGTGATCTGCGCCGCGCTGGTGGCCCTGTTCCCCATCATCAGCAACACCACGCTGGGCCTGCGCAGCGTGGAGCCCGACCTGCAGAGCTACTTCCAGCTCAACCGCGCCACGCGCATGCAGACCCTGCTGCGCCTGCGCATACCGAGCGCGCTGCCCTACTTCTTCGGCGGGCTGCGCATCTCCAGCGGGCTGGCCCTCATCGGCGCCGTGGTGGCCGAGTTCGTGGCCGGCACCGGCGGCCAGGGCGCGGGTTTGGCGTACCAGATCCTGCAGGCAGGCTTTCAGCTCAATATACCGCGCATGTTCGCCGCGCTGCTGCTGATATCACTGACCGGGGTCGCACTCTTTGCCCTGATGGCCTGGGGCACCCGCTTAGCCCTGGGCAGCTGGCACGCCAGCGAAAACTCGCACGACTGACCCCGCCATTTGCACCGCACCCATTTTCGACACCGCGCACGCGCGGTGGGGGCTGCGCTTTGCCCACCACCACCGGCTGCACCGACAGGAGATACCCACATGACCACCACAACCACCGCCCACCAACTGCCCGAGCTGCTGCCCGGCCTGGACTGGATTGCCGACCCGCTGCGCGTGGGCCGCCTGTCGCAGGACTTTGCCTGGTTCAGCCCCGTGCTCAAGCGCGACCTGGCCGGCAAGCGCGGCGACATCGCCGTGCGCCCGCGCACCGAGGACGAGATCCGCCAGGTGGTGGCGGCCTGTGCCAAGGCGCAGATCCCCCTGACCGTGCGCGGCAGCGGCACCGGCAACTACGGGCAAAGCACGCCGCTGCATGGCGGGGTGATTTTGGACCTGTCGGGCTACAACGGCTTTGGCTGGGTGCGCGGCGGCGTGGGCCGGGCGCAGGCGGGCATACGCCTGTCGGAGTTCGACGCGCAGGCCAAGCCCCAGGGGCAGGAGCTGCGCTGGCTGCCCTCCACCTACCGAAGCGCCACGCTGGGCGGGCTGTTTGGCGGCGGCTTTGGCGGAGCCGGGTCTATCAACCACGGCCCGCTGGCCGCGCCCGGCAACGTGCTGGCGGTGCGCGCCATGACGGTGGAGCCCGAGCCCCAGGTCATCGAGCTGCGCGGCCCCGAGGCCATGCTGCTGCACCACACCTACGGCACCAACGGCATCGTGCTGGAGCTGGAGGTGGCGCTGACCCCCACCGTGGCGTGGACGGAGTGCATCGTCACCTTCACCGAATTCGACGCCGCGCTGGAGTTTGCCGACCGCTTCGGCGCCGCGCCGGGGCTGGAGAAAAAAGAGGTGTGCTTTCTGGCAGCACCCATCCCCGACTACTTCACCAGCCTGGCTGAGCACCTGCCCACGGGCTGCCATGCGGTCATGCTGCTGGTGGCCCCGCATTCGGAAGATGGCATGCGCGACATGGCCGCCAAACATGGCGGCAGCGTCAGCTACCGCAAGACCGCCGACGAGGTGGACAAGAGCCACAAGACCCTGCTCGAATACACCTGGAACCACACCACCCTGCACGCCCTGAAGGTGGACAAGTCGCTCACCTACATCCAGAGCGGCTTCACCCCCGCCACGCGCATCGAGCAGGTCAAGGCGCTGGAAAAGGCCCTGGGCGGCGAGGTGATGATGCACCTGGAGTTTCTGCGCACCAAGGAAGGCGCCTTCAACTGCAGCGGGCTGCAGATCATCCGCTACAGCACCGAAGAGCGCCTGAACCAGATCATGCAGATCTACCGCGACCACGGCGTGCAGATCAACAACCCGCACGTGTACATCGTGGAAGACGGCAAGCAGAACAACCTGGACCCTGCCGTGGTCAGCACCAAGCAGCGCTTCGACCCGCAAGGCTTGCTCAACCCCGGCAAGCTGCGCAGCTGGGTTCCGCCGGTAGCCAAGGCTGCGTAACACCCGCTGCACAGGCCGCAGGCAGGTGCAAAGGCATAATCAGCTATTCATTTAATAGCAGCTCCCATCCATGTCCTGGCACGCGCGCCTGCAGCTCGACTACACCGTTGAAGGCCCCACCACCCGCACCGTGGCGCGCTACCAGCACGACGGGCCGCTGCGCATCCTGCAAAGCCTGTACCCCGAGGGCGACGGCATCTGCCACAACGTGCTGGTGCACCCGCCCGGCGGCCTGGTGGGCGGCGACACGCTGGACATCACGGCCACCGTGGGCCCGGGCGCGCACGGCCTGGTCACCACGCCGGGGGCCACGCGCTTTTACCGCTCCACCGGCCCGCTGGCGCTGCAGCGCAGCCACCTCACGCTGGCCGAAGGCGCGCGCCTGGAATGGCTGCCGCTGGAAGCCCTGTGCTACAGCGCCTGCAATGCCGAGAACCACCTCACCCTGAACCTGGCCCCTGGCGCCGAATGCATGGGCTGGGACGTCACCGCCCTGGGCCTGCCCCATGCCGACCAGCCCTTCGTGCAGGGCCGCTTCGTGCAGCACCTCACCGTGCCCGGCCTGTGGCTGGAGCGCGGCGTGATCGACGCGGCCGACGAGCGCCTGCTGCAAAGCCCCCTCGGCCTGGCCGGACAGCGCTGCATGGCCAGCATGTTCTTTGCCGCCGGCACCGCGCTGGACCGCAACCGGCGCGATGCGGCGCTGGACGCGGCGCGCGCGGTGATGGATGCACACCCGACACTGACCGCCACCGCAGGCGCCACCAGCCCCAACGCGCAGATGGTGGTGGTGCGCGTGCTGGCGCCGCAGGTGGAGCCGGCAATGCAGTTGCTCAAGGCCGTGCGCATGGCGTGGAGGAAAGAGATGTGGGCACTGCAGGGCGAGGCACCGCGCATCTGGGCGATGTAAGCCGGTGCTGGTGCGGGGCGCGCTGTGAATGCGCCTCATCGCCTGCGACACACGCAGTGGACTGACTGCCAAAGCTGACCAAGCAAGGTGCTGCTGTCCTACTATGCAGTGGGCGGGTCAAATCTCTAATGGAGATTCATGGCGTTATGCCATGCCATGACTGGAGATATCCCATGAAGAGCCTATCCTCTCGCTTCACCGCATCGACCCTGCCCCGCCCGGCGCTGCAGGCGCGCCAGGCCGATTCAGGCGCCGCACGTTAAGCACGGCGGCTGAATATGAAAAACGACGCGTCCCTCGCTGCAGCACCCCCATCCGGATCCAAGCCTTTGCAAAGCGTGCGAACGCCTACCGCAGTGAAGTGGGGGGCTGCAGTGGCCATCGCCCTGTTCTTTGCGTTCATCGCCTTCTACTACTTTGGTCCCCGAAGCGATGACCGAGAGGGTGCTGCAGCCAGACCCGTCGGGGGCGACAAGGTTCAGGCGCCGCTTGCTCCAAGTTCTGCTCCCAGGTCTGCACCCGGCGCTGCCGCCGTTACCAACTGACCGTTTGGCGGGCAGCGCGCAAAGCGGCTTGCATGCTTGCCTGGCCCCTGCATTGCCAATGCCCCGGAGCCTTCGCAAACGCCTTACGTCATCCACCCCGCGTCGCGCCCGCACGTCCGATAACGGCGCAGCGAGCGCGGTGGACGCATCCCTAGTCGGGCAAGGGCAGCCCTGATCGCGGCTTCACCTCTTCCAGGCACACGCTGGATTTGACGAAGTTGACGCCTGGAAACGCCACCAGGCGTTCGGTGAGGAATACGTTGAGCCCCTCCAGATCCTGTGCGATGACCTTGAGCACGTAGTCGACGTCGCCAGTGACCGAATGGCACTCGAGCACCTCGGGCATGCCTGCCAGGGTCTGCCGAAAGAGCTTGAGGTCGCGCATGTGCCCCCGCTCCATTCCGATGTGCACAAAGGCCGTCACCGTCAAGCCCAGCGCGGCAGGGCGAAGGCGTGCCTCGTACCGGGCGATCACTCCGCCCTCTTCCAACCGATGGTGGCGCCGGCTGCACTGCGCTGGCGACAGCCCTATCGCCTCGGCCAGCTCAAGGTTGGACATGCGCCCGTGCTCTTGCAGCAGGGCCAGGATGCGCACGTCGATGCGGTCGAGTTTGAGCATATGCAACAGGTTCTCACTTATGCGTTAAATCGTACAACAATTCCTCATTTTGCAAACGCGCGGAAGCGAAAACGCAAACCCGTTCCCTGCCAATACGAGAACAATTTGATCGTTGTTCGCAACAAAAAACTCTTGCGTCGCCTATCGGCGCAATGTGCTTTCTCTGCAATTTCTCCCCATTGGTGGAACCAACGATCATGAAACGCATACCCGAGCCCTTTCGCATCAAGACCATTGAGCGCATCGCCATGACCACGCGCGAGCACCGCGAACAGGCGCTGCTGCACGCAGGGCTCAACCCCTTTTTGCTGCGCAGCGACGACGTGTACATCGACCTGCTCACCGACAGCGGCAGCGGCGCCATGAGCGACCGCCAGTGGAGCGCCATGATGGCGGCCGACGAGGCGTATGCCGGCAGCCGCAGCTACTACCGGCTGGTGGACACCATCGACAAGGTCTTCGGCTACCCGTACCTGGTGCCCGCGCACCAGGGGCGCGGGGCGGAGCAGTTGCTCTACCCCGAGCTGGTGAAGCGGCGCGGCTCCCAACGGCCGGTGTTTCTGTCGAACTTCCACTTCGACACCACCAAGGTGCACATCGAGCTGGCCGGGGCGCGCGCCCTGAACGCGCTCAACAGGGAAGCGCTGGACACCCGGCAGTACCACGAGTGGAAGGGCAACTTCGACCTGGCCGAGCTGGCCCGTCTGATCGACAGCGAGGGCGCCGGCAACGTTGCAGCCATCGTGGCCACGGTGACCTGCAACACCACCGGCGGCCAGCCCGTGGCGCTGGGCAACCTGCGGGCCGCATCGCACATGGCGCGGCAGGCGGGCATTCCGGTGGTGATCGACGCGACCCGCTTTGCCGAAAACGCCTGGTTCATACGGCAACGCGAGGCGGAATACGCGCAGCACAGCATCCCCGAAATCGTGCGCGAGATGATGGCCTGCGCCGACATCGCGGTCATGTCATCCAAGAAGGACGGGCTGGTCAACATCGGCGGGTTCTGCGCGTTTCGCGACGACCAGGACCTGTTCCGCGCCGTGCAGGAGCGCTGCGTGGTGAGCGAAGGCTTCATCACCTACGGCGGCCTGGCGGGCCGCGACATGGAGGCACTCGCCGTGGGTCTGGAAGAGGCGATGGACCCGGACTACCTGGCCTACCGCATCGGGCAGGTGGCGTACCTGGGCGAGCGACTGCGGGCAGAGGGCGTGCCCATCCAGTACCCCACCGGGGGGCATGCCGTGTTCGTGGATGCCGCCGCGCTGCTGCCGCACATACCCTCCGGACAGTTTCCCGCGCATGCACTGGCGTGTGAGCTGTACATCGAGTCCGGCGTGCGGGCAGTGGAAATCGGGTCGCTGCTGCTGGGGCGCGACCCGCTCACCGGCAAGCAGGAAAAAGCCCCGCTCGAATCGATGCGGCTGACCATCCCGCGCAGGGTCTATACCAACGACCACATGGACTATGTGGCAGACGCACTGGCCACGGTGGCCCGGCGCGCGCACGCAATCCGAGGGATGGACTTCACCTACGAGCCTGAGCTGCTGCGCAACTTCACCGCACGGTTTCGCTGGGCGCCTGAGAGCACAGGCTGAGGCTCGCTGCAACGCAGCAGCAGGCTGGTGAAGGCTGCAGGCCGCAAGCCCGTGCCGGCCTGGTGGGATGGCGTTAATCTTGCTGCTCGGATTGCACCCACCGTGCCCCTGTGCCGGGCACAACATCCATCCGACGAGCGTATGCAAGTACGCCACGGGTTGATCACATCCTTTTGTTCAAGACCGTCTTTTTCAAAGCCCAGGCCCCCACACCATGCCAATACAACCCAGCGCCGCCACGCGGTATTTCTCGGGCACGTACGCTGAAGCCCGTGCCAAGTTCCTCGAGGCGGCCGCCCAGAGCGGCGCGGCCGTCGAATCCTTTGTGCACCCGGAGCACCGCGGTGCACTGGGCGAAGAGCTGGCCACCGACGTGGCGCTGATCGGCGCGATGGATGCAAAGAAGATCCTGCTCGTCACCTCGGGCACGCACGGGCCCGAGGGCTTTTGCGGGTCGGGCACGCAGGTGGCCACGCTCAACGATGATGATTTGCTCGCACGGCTGCAGCAGGCTGGCGTGGCGCTGCTGCTGGTGCATGCGGTCAACCCGCACGGGTTTTCGCACCTGCACCGCACGAACGAAGACAACATTGACCTGAACCGTAACCACATCGACTTCAACGCGCCGCTGCCGGTGAACGCGGCGTATGCCGAGGTCGAGCCGCTGATGCTGCCCGCCACCTGGCCGCCCACGCCCGCCGACGACGCGGCCGTGGACGCCTACATTGCCCGGCACGGCCTGCCCGCGTTTCGCAATGCCGTGTTCAAGGGCCAGTACACCTCGCCCGACGGCTTGTTCTACGGCGGCACCGCGCCGTCGTGGAGCAACAAGACCATCCGCTCCATCCTGCGCAAGTACGCGGCAGCCGCCACGCACCTGGGCTGGATCGACGTGCACACGGGCCTGGGCCCCTACGGCCACGGCGAGAAGATCTACCCCGGCCGCAACACGCCAGAAGACCTGGCGCTGGCGCAATCCTGGTGGGGCGCCGACGTGTTCTCGCCCTTCTCCGGCGACTCTGCCTCCGCAGACGTATCGGGCCCGGTGGTCACCACCGCCTTCGACGAATGCCCCAACGCCCGCATCGCGCCCATGGGCCTGGAGTTCGGCACCCTGCCCGAGGCAGACATGCTGCTGCGCCTGCGCGCAGACACCTGGCTGCGCAGCCACCCCGACGCGCCGGCCGCGCAGCAGCGCGAGATACGCACCCAGTTGCGCGATGCGTTCTACTGTGACAACGAGGAGTGGAAGGGCATGGTGCTGGGGCAGACGCGGGTGGTGCTGCTGCAGACGCTGCAGGGGTTGCGGAACGGTTGATGAGGGGCTGGGGCCCAGGCGCGCTGGATTGCAGTTGAAGTACGGCATTCCCGGACCGATTCCCCGCCTTCGCACATGTCAGTGCAGTTCTGGTGACTTGGCGGGAGAGGGTTTATGCTTTAGTGGGGATGCGTCGCGATATGGGCGATCCAGGGAGAGTTCACATGCTGAACCCATGCCCCGAATAACACCTATAGTTCAAAAATGGAAGCCAATGAAGCTGCTCGATCGCACACGTTCAAGGTCAACCATATTGCTATTGTTGAATCGCTTGCAACCAGCGAATTTCTGACCGGCTGCGAGCTGGCAGGGTATCTCCGCGGACAGCTTGAAGACTCGAAAACGCCGATCACTGTTTCGTACTCCGAAGTGGCGACACCCGATGACTTTCGAGCGGTTGTTGCGAGTCTTGCGACGCGTGCTGAGTATGAAGGCCTGCGTCCAATCCTGCATGTAGAGGCACACGGTGAAGACAATTTCGGGCTTCACTTTCGTAGTGGAAAAATTCACTGGCGGGAAATCTGTGACGCGTTAATTCCTTTAAACCAGGCTAGTGACTTTAACCTGCTGCTGTCAGTATCAGCATGCTTTGGCGTGAACTTCATCTCTGGAGTAACGCTGAGTAGAGGAGCCCCCTGCTATGCATTGCTAGCAGGCTGAAGAAATACTGTTGTCGGATCGGAAATTTGTTCGATTCGAGGGTGCCTTACCCCTTGCCAGCGTCAGAAAATTCGCTTGTAGCGCGTTCTACGAGGTCGAAGATTTTTGGGAAACGCTCGCCGGGAGGTATTTCTTCAGCCTGCTAGGGCCTTCGCAGGACCTGTCGGGTAGCGATCTACTAAACAGATTTCGGATTTTCTATCGGGAAGTGATCCACTCACAGAACTTGGATTTGGCATTGACCACGATGAATCAAGATCAGCTTGAGCAAGGACACATGGTGTTTCTTCTTGCGGAGAATTGGTTCGAAGATCTGATGCTGGAATATCTCAGAAACGCGACACATACGAAGGAACTGAAGGCTGCAGCCATGCGCATGTATGTCAAGGCGAAGGGAGCCGGAGCTGCGTCTACGCTCACCGATATAAAAAGGCACTTGTTGAAGAATAGACCGCTGCTCGCCCGAAACTACTATGCCGAATTTTTCATGGTCGAGCATGTACCGGAAAATGCACAGCGCTTCGCCGCGCTCTTGCATGCCATGGAAATGACAATAGCTGCGGATAGTAGCGATGTGCCACTGAGCAGATTCAGCCGGTGATCTGTATTGCGCCAGGCGACAACTTCTCGCTCAACAGGTTGGCGGTGTAGCGCAGCCGATCAATATCCGCATCCTTCTGCACCCCCCGGCTGAAGCAGCACAGCGTGCCATAAACCTGGCCATCGGAGAGGCGCACAGGGGTGCTCAGATGGGTGCCGATGTCGAACCCAGGGTCGGGCGCCTGGCCTGCCTTGACGACGGGGACGGCGTCGTCGATCTTTTCTGGCAGGCGGCCTTCAACCACATACTGGCACCAGCTTTCTTCGGCTGGGTCGGACATGCCGGCCACGACTGGAGCGAAATCGGGCGCACTGTCCACCGCCTTGAAGGTGCGGCGACCGTCTGCAATCTGCGAGACGAAAGCCACGTCCATGCCCAGGCGCTTGCGCAGCAGTTTCAGCACCGCCGACACCACCTCGGGAAGTTCGTGGTCGGCGGAGTCGCTGGTGGCGACCAGCATTTCAGAAATGGTGACGTCCAGGTCGTCGGGGTGGTAGTCGAACATATGCATACCTGCCAGTCTAAACCGCGACCGAGCAGACTGCCGTAAGCGAACGTCTGTTGCGTATCGAATCACACGCGACCCGAAGATGGCGCTGAGCGACGAGAGAAGAAGGTTGGGTTGCCCGCCTACCGCTCCTGGTTCGCGAGCCTGCCCATACCGGGCAGGCCGTCATCACTGCGGCATCACATCGTTGTCGCCGCCACCGCAGGCACCTTCAACAACCCATCACCCTTGAACATCGCCCGAATCCCGCGCACAGCCTGGCGGATACGGGCCTCGTTCTCGATGAGCGCAAACCGCACGTATTCGTCGCCCTGGTCCCCAAAGCCGATGCCGGGGGATACGCAAACCTTGGCCTTGTCGAGCAGTTGGCGCGCGAATTCGAGCGAGCCCAGGGCGCGGTAGGGCTCGGGGATGCGGGCCCAGATGTACATGCTGGCCTTGGGGCAGTCCACGGCCCAGCCGGATTCCGTCAAGCCCTTGTACAGCACGTCGCGGCGGCGCTGGTACTGGGCGGCGATGTCTTTCACGCACTGCTGGTCGCCCTCGAGCGCAGCGATGGCCGCGACCTGCAGGGGGGTGAAGGTGCCGTAGTCGTGGTAGCTCTTGATGCGGGCGAGCGCGGCCACGAGGTCGGGGTTGCCGACCATGAAGCCCACGCGCCAGCCGGCCATGTTGTAGCTTTTGGAGAGGGTGAAGAACTCCACCGCCACGTCCTTGGCGCCGGGCACTTCCATGATGCTGGGGGCGCGGTAACCGTCGTACACGATGTCGGCGTAGGCCAGGTCGTGCACCACGAGGATGTCGTGCTTTTTGGCCAAGGCGATGACGCGCTCGAAGAACGACAGCTCCACGCACTGCGCGGTGGGGTTGCTCGGGAAGCCGAAGATCATCATCTTGGGCTTGGGGTAGCTGCCGCGGATGGCCTTTTCGAGCTCGGCAAAAAAGTCGACATCGGGCGCCACGGGCACGCTGCGGATGTCGGCCCCGGCGATGACGGCGCCGTAGATGTGGATGGGATAGCTCGGGTCGGGCACGAGCACGGTGTCGCCCCGGTCCAGCGTGGCCAGCATGAGGTGGGCCAGCCCTTCCTTGGAGCCGATGGTGACGATGGCCTCGGTGTCGGGGTCGATGTCCACCGCATAGCGGTCCTTGTACCAGTGGCTGATGGCGCGGCGCAGGCGGGGGATGCCCTTGCTGGCGGAGTAGCCGTGGGTGTCGGGCCGCTGGGCCACCTCGGTGAGCTTGGCCACGATGTGCGGCGGGGTGGCGCCATCGGGGTTGCCCATGCTCATGTCGATGATGTCCTCGCCACGGCGGCGGGCGGCGAGTTTCAGCTCGGCCGTGATGTTGAAGACGTAGGGGGGAAGGCGATCAATGCGCGCAAAGCGGCGCTTGCCCTGAGATGCAGACATGCTGGTGAACTTTCACGTAAGCGCCCGGAACCGTCCGAGCGACGTGGCTGGCAGAAAGGCCGGCCCGCATTCAATGTACATCAAACGCGGTGTTCATTCCTCAAATTGCGGCGGTGCCGCAGCGCCGCTACGCTCAGGCGTTCAGGCCTGCGCTGGCGCGTGTGGTGGCCTTTTCGCTCGACATGGACCACGCAAAGATGCCCACGCCGCAGATGCCCAGCACCACGCCGACCCAGCCGGTGGAGGTCCACCCCAGGCCGGCCGCAATGGACATGCCGCCCAGCCAGGCGCCGAGCGCGTTGGCGGCGTTGAAGGCCGAGTGGTTGAGCGCGGCAGCCAGGGTCTGCGCATGGCCCGCCACGTCCATCAGGCGGATCTGCAGTGCCGGGCCGATGGCGACCAGCGTGCCCAGGAAGAAGGTGGAGAGCGCAGCCGTGACGGGATGGTGGGCTGCAGGCACGGACAGCGCCAGCACCACGATGGACCACAGCAGCACCTTGCCCACGGTGGGCATGAGGGCCTTGTCGGCCATGCGCGAGCCGACGATGTTGCCCACCACCATGCCCAGGCCGAACAGCGCGAGCACGAAGGGCATGAGCGCGGGCGGCATGCCGGCCACTTCGAGCAGGGTGGGCTTGATGTAGCTGAACACAGCGAACATGCCGCCAAAGCCGATGGCGCCAATGCCCAGGGTGAACCACACTTGCTTGCGCGCTAGGGCACCCAGCTCGCGCAGCGGGCTGGCGCCGTGCGATGCGGGCATGTCGGGCACCCACAGGCGCACCATGACCACGGCGGCCACGGCGATCAGCCCCACGAAGACGAAGGCCGCACGCCAGCCGAAATGCTCGCCCAGCGCGGCGGCAATGGGCACGCCCACCAGCGTGGCGGTGGTCAGCCCCAGCATGACCCAGCCCACGGCGCGCGCGCGGCGCCCCGGGGGTGCTAGCGCAGCTGCCACGAGGGCCGCCACGCCGAAGTAGGTGCCGTGCGGCAGGCCGGTGAACAGGCGCATCGCGCTGAGCAAGCCGTAGCCCGGTGCCAGGGCCGATGCGAAGTTGCCCAGCGCATACACCACCATCAGCGCCATCAGCAGCGCGCGGCGGCCCCAGTTGGCGCACAGCACGGCCAGCACGGGCGCGCCCACCACCACGCCCAGGGCATACGCGCTGATGACGTGGCCGGCCTGCGGAATGCTCACGTTGATGTCGCGCGCCACCTCGGGCAGCAGGCCCATGATGACGAATTCACCCGTGCCGATGGAAAAGCCGCCGACCCCCAGGGCCAGCACGGCGCGCACCAGGGTGCGGTCGTCGGTAGGGGTGTGGGCGATGGGCGACGACGTGGGGGACAGGGGCGCGGTCATGGCGGCAGCAGCAACGGCAATAGGGCGACGCAGCGCCGGCCATGGGCAAGGCGGCGCAGGTGAAGCACGGGGTGGGGAAGAAACGGAGTTACGGGGGTAAACCCGATTTCTGTAACCATAGCACGCCCCGCGCTGCGCTGCAGGGGCGGGGATATCTGTAACCTTGGTGAACAGGCCTCGCCAGCGGGGCTGCTACGCTGGGGTCTTCGTTTCCAACCGGACCAGCGAATGAGCACACCACCCAGCACCGCAGACGAGCTTGCCGACACCGTGAAGGTGCTGGCGTTCGACATCTTTGGCACCGTGGTGGATTGGCACGGCTCCATCGTGCGCGAGATGCAGGCGCTGTACCCGGCCGTGGATGGGGATGCCTTTGCGATTGCCTGGCGCAGTGGTTACCAGCCGGCCATGGCGCGCGTGATGCGTGGCGAGCAGGGGTGGACGCGCATCGACGAGCTGCACCGCATGATTCTGGACGAGATACTGCCGCGCTTTGGCCTGAGCCACCTGACCGAGGCCGAGCGCTGGCACCTGAACCGCGTGTGGCACCGGCTGGACCCGTGGGCCGACAGCGTGGCCGCGCTCACGCGGCTGAAAACCAGGTTCACCATCACCACGCTGTCGAACGGCAATATCGGCCTGCTGACGAACATGGCCAAGCGCGCGGGACTGCCGTGGGATTGCATTTTGAGCGCCGAGGTGTTCCGCGCTTACAAGCCCAGCCCCGACACCTACCTGGGCGTGGCGCGCACCTTTGACCTGGAGCCGGCGCAGGTGGCGCTGGTGGCGGCGCACCACGACGATCTGGCGGCGGCACGCGGCTGTGGCCTGCGCACCATGTATGTGGAGCGGCCGCTGGAGTTCGGGGCGGCGCACCCCAAGGACATTTCGGCACAGGCCGGGAACGATCTGCACAGCACCCGCCTGACCGACCTCGCAACCCAATTGGGCTGCTGACGCCCCTACCGCCCCTACCGCGCCGCCACCAGCAGCTGCACGAACATCTGCACCTTGGCATGGCACTCGGGGCTGATGGAGGTGAACTCCAGGCCCGCCAGCCACTGGCCACCTTCGGGCTTCAAGGTGATGACGCGGGCGTAGACGTCGGTGGCGTGGTATTCGACCAGGGTCAAATCGAATTCGAGCTTGAGCTCGCTGTGCAGGGCCAGCTCTTCGGTCAGCTCCACCAGCAGGCCGTGGTAGCCGATGTCGCGGATGGCCGCGTGCACGATCTGCGGCACGATGATCTTGTCCTGTATGCGTTGGCACAGGCAGGGCAGGCGCGTGTCCACGCGGTGGCTGCGACGAAACTCCTGGCGCGGCACCTTGAGCTTGCGCGAGGGGATGGCCACCAGCTCGCGCAGGCCCACGGGCTGCTGGCGCCCCTTGACGTAGACCTGCATGGGGGCCGACGCCGACACCAGCCCCCAGCAGCGCTGGTAGGTGGCCTCGCTGATGAGCACCTGGCCGCGCAGGCTGAAGGCCTCGATGCGCGAGGCGAGGTTGACCTCTTCGCCGATGACGGTGTACTCGGAGTACACGTCCGAGCCGAAGCGCCCGGCCATCACCGTGCCGGTGTTCACGCCGATGCCCAGGAAGACCTCGGGCAGGCGCTCGCGCATGTGGGCCAGGTTCAGGTCGCGCATGGCCATCTGCATCTCTACCGCGCACATCAGGGCGCGGTCCACATCATCCTCGCGCGCCACCGGGGCGCCGAAGAGCACCATGATGGAGTCGCCCATGAACTTGTCGATGGCGCCGCCGTGCTTGAAGACCACCTCGCTGAGCATGGCGAGGCACCGGTTGAGCGCAGGGATCACCACGCCCGCAGGCAGCGATGCCGACAGCGCCGTGAAGCCGCGCAGGTCGGCCAGCAGGATGGTGACCTCGCGCGGGGCCACCGACAGGCTTTCATTGAGCACGCCATCAGGCCCCTCGCTGCCGCGCAGGATGGCGGCCATCTCGGCCGTGGCCGACTCACTCAGCGTGGCGCCGGTTTCGCGGGCAATCAGCGCCTGCAGGCGGCGCAGGGCATCGTGGTTGAATTCTTTGTGCATGGGCGGCGGCGCAAGGGTTCCAATGAGAAGGGCCGGGGCCATGGAGGCGCCCGCCAGCCAGAATAGGGGCGCGCCGGGCCATTGGTCAAGCCGCCCGCGGGAAAACGACCAGGAAAAACAACCAGCGAGTGGGCGCGGCGGGCCTGGCACAGCAGCTCGTGCGCGTGCGCGTGCGCGTGCGCACTGTGCGGGCATTCAAATTGCCAAAGCCCCTGTCGGGTCGTCCACCCACTGCCGCTGCACGCAGTGGAAGGCGGCACGCGCGGGGTCGTAGTCCCAGCGCGCCGCCCAGCGCAGCACCTTGTCGGGGTCGTGCGCGTCGGCCTCGTGGCTCAGGATGACCAGGCTGTTGGGGTAGCCATGGCGCAGGCGGTGCGATACGGCCGTGCCGGCCTGGCTGACCCACAGGCCGGGCAGCGGTTGCAGCAGGCCGGCGGCGTGGGCATGGCCCGACAGCAGCATCTGCGCACCGGCGTCGCGCCAGCGCAGCAGGGCCTCTTCGGCGCGCGCGGGCCGGTGTTCCTTGTCCTGCGCATTGCGCGCGGTGAGCGGGTGGTGGGCGACGACGATGCGCCAGGGCTCTTCGTAGGCCTCGGCCAGCTGTTTCTCAACCCGCGCAATCTGCGCGCTGGAGAGGCTGCCGCGCTCGTGGCGCCAGGGGCGCGTGGTGTTCACGCCGACGACGAAGAAACGGCCCAGTTGGCGCACGGGCTCCAGGTCCTTGCCGAACTCGTGCTCGAAGCGCTTGTAGGCCCGGCCCCAGCGCAGCCACCAGGCGAACAGCGGCAGATCATGGTTGCCGGGCAGCACCACCGTGGCGCCGGCATCGAGCCCACGGATGAAGCTGGCCGCCTGCGCGAACTGGGGGGCGGTGGCGCGCTGCGTGACGTCGCCCGACACCACCACCACCGACACCCCGAGCTGGCGCGCCAGGGCCTGCACCGCCCGGCAGACGACGGGCTCGTGCGCGCCGAAGTGCAGGTCGGACAGGTGCATCAGAACGGACATGGGGCGTAGGGTACAGGCGCTGCAGCAGATCAGGAAGCCGCCAAGGCTGCCGCTGCGCCCAGCGCAGGCAGGGGGACGACAGCGGGAGCAGCGGGTTCGACGGCCACCTGCTCATGCTGCGAAGCGGCATCGCCATCCCGGTCGAGCGTGGTGCGCGTGACCAGCCACAGGGGTTGGTCGTGTACCCGAAAGCGCAGCGGCGGAGCCATCCATTCGCGCTCGCCGTCGAAGGCCACCTTGACCTGGGCGGGGCGCCAGCTGGCGGGCGCCACGGTCATCTCGGCGCAGGCGATGCTGGTCACGGCGCTGTCGCGCGCCAGTTGGCCGGTGGCGGCGTGCCACACTGTGCGGGCCACGGCCCAGCGGTCCTGCGGCTGCAGCAGCACGACACCGAGCTGCCCGCCATCGGCCACGGATTGGGCCTGCTCCAGCCCCATGCGGTCCAGCTGCAAAGGGTTGTTGCCGACGAACAGGGTGGTGACCAGATGCTCCTCCTGCTGGGCCTGGGCACCTTCGTGCGTGCGCATGATCACGCGCCAGCGCCGCCCGCCGGCGGGGCGGAACATGCTCCACACTGCCGACAGGATGGCCACCATGCGCGAGCGGCCAAAGCGTTTGGAGGCCATCTCGCGCTCGGCCAGCAGGCGCGGGTACAGGCCCACGGCGGCGTTCACCACGAACATGCGGTCGTTGACGAAGCCCACCTGCACCGGGCGCATGTCGCCGCGCTCCATGGCGTGCAGCATGTCCTGCACAGCCACCTCGGGGTCGAGCGCCAGGCCATGCTCGCGGCTGAAGTAGTTGAACGTGCCCATGGGTATCACGCCCATGGGCACCGCCTCGCGCAGGGCCGCCGCAGCGACTGCGTTGATGGTGCCGTCGCCCCCGGCGGCCACGACCAGCCCGCCATCGGCCTGCGCATCGCGCACGGCCTTGTAAGCCAGGTCGACGATGTCGCCACGCTCATCGGGCACATGCCACACCACGTCGTGCGCATGGGCGGCAAAGGCCCCTTCGAGCTTGGCGCGGACCAGGTCGAAATCAGCACCCGGGCGCTTGGGCACCACGAGGTGGATGCGCCCATGGGGGTGGACGGCAGGGGGGCGAGGGGCAGTGGTCATGGATGAAAGGCAGGCTCCGATAACACGGCATGGCGCCGCTGCACCCATGGTGCCCTGGCCACCGGCGCGCCACTGTCAGCCACGGCGCTGTGAAGCTGTCGGCGCCTTGTCCTACATTCACGCCCGGCGCGAAGGGGTGATGCGCGC
This sequence comes from Acidovorax sp. LjRoot66, assembly GCF_964253305.1. NCBI lineage: Bacteria > Pseudomonadati > Pseudomonadota > Betaproteobacteria > Burkholderiales > Comamonadaceae > Acidovorax > Acidovorax sp. LjRoot66. The sequence goes on along the minus strand of NZ_CAXUQU020000001.1, from coordinate 1,731,849 downwards.
TGCGGTACAACAGGCAGCATCAACCCGACACCCACCTACAACTGCTGCTGTTGCCAACCGATCCCATGCAAGCCACCGCCATCGGCACCCAGATCTCCAACCACCCTCTGGGCTGGTGGCTGGCCGGCCTGGTGCTGGCCAGCCTGGCCGGGCCCCTGGCCCTGTGGGGCCTGCGCACCGTGCGCCAGCGCGGCGGGCCGCTGCTGCAGCGCACGTTGCCCGTGGCCATCGACCCGCGCTGGGCCCTGCTGGCGGGCATGCTGGGCGCTGCCTGCGCCATGGTGCTGGCCGGGAGCGTGATCGCCGAGCTGGCCGAGAGCGGCAGCGAGCAGGGCGGCGACTGGGGCGCCGTTGACGACGCCATTGCCAACGCCCTGCGCCTGCATGCCGCCACCGGGGTGCTGCGTTTCTTTGCCGCCCTCACCCACCTGGGCGACACCGCCGTGCTCACCGCGCTCACGGCCCTGGTGGCCGCCGGCCTGTGGTGGCGCGGCCACCGGCTGCTGGCCACAGGCTGGCTGGCGGCCCTGGCGGGCAATGGGGCGCTGACGCGCATTTTGAAAAGCATTTTTGAACGCGCCCGGCCCGAGCACCTGCACCATGGCGTGGCGCAGGCCGATGGCTACAGCTTTCCCAGCGGGCACAGCAGCGCCTCGATGGTGGCCTACACCCTGCTGGCCTACTTGGCCACGCGCCTGCTGCCGCCGCGCTGGCATGTGCCCTGTGTGGTGCTGGCGGGCATGCTGGTCTTCACCACCGGCTGGAGCCGCATGGTGCTGCAGGTGCACTACGCCAGCGACGTGCTGGCCGGCTGGCTTCTGGGCGGCACCTGGATGGTGTGCACGGTGCTGGTGATCGAGAGCGTGGCGCGCTGGCGGCACCGGGGGGATGTGGTCTGCACGACCGCAGCCTGATCAAATGGCCACCAGGTTGCGGATGCCCTTGGCCTCCATCTCGCTGCCCGGGCCGCGCGCGATGACCTCGCCGCGCTCCATCACGAGGTACTGGTCGGCCAGCTCCTGCGCGAAGTCGTAGTACTGCTCGCACAGCAGGATGGCCATCTCGCCCTTGTCGGCGAGCATGCGGATGACACGGCCGATGTCCTTGATGATGCTCGGCTGGATGCCTTCGGTGGGCTCGTCCAGGATCAACAGGCGTGGCCCCGGTGCGAGGGCGCGCGCAATGGCCAGTTGCTGCTGCTGCCCGCCCGAGAGGTCGCCGCCACGGCGGCGCAGCATCTGCTTGAGCACCGGAAACAGCTCGTACAGGTGCGGCGGCACGGGGGTGGAGCCGCTCTTGTAGGCCAGGCCCATGCGCAGGTTCTCTTCCACCGTGAGGCGACCGAAGATCTCGCGGCCCTGCGGCACGAAGCCGATGCCGGCGCGGGCGCGGTCGTAGGGGGTGGCCTTGTCGATGGGTTTGCCGTCGAAGCTGATGGCGCCGCTCTTGATGGGGACCAGGCCCATGAGGCTTTTGAGCAGGGTGGTCTTGCCGACGCCGTTGCGGCCGAGCAGGACGGTGACCTTGCCGGGTTCGGCGGTGAGGCTCACGTCGCGCAGGATGTGGGAGCCGCCGTAGTACTGGTTGATGTTTTGGACGGTGAGCATGTTGGTTGGCCTATGTCGGGTGCCTATGGTTACTTCTGCTCTTGTGCAGAGGGCGGAGGCCGGGTCTCGGCCCGGCGGCCGAGGTACTTGTTCTTTGCTTCGCCAAAGAAAAGTACCCAAAAGAAAGGCGACCCCGCTGCCCGTGTCCCCACTCGCCCGGTGGGCGAGTGGGGCAGCCTGCGATGCTCGGTCCTGGGGTGCGCCGAAGAACTCCCTGCGCTGCCTCTGCGAGGCAGCTCCGGTCAAACAGCTTCGGCGAGCCAGACAACGATGCGCGTGTCCTTCGGCACGCGCTCACCCCAGGCCCTGCGCTTCTCGGCACGGTCAGAAGGGGGTGGGAACGGGCTCCACTCGGGCCATCGCTTCGCTCGGCCCCGTGGCCCTTCGCTGCGCTCGGCTCGCCAGGGTGATGGCGCCAGTTTCGTCGGCAGCGCGCAGCGCGTAACCGACACCCGGCGTTGCTGCGAAAGCAGCAGCCGAGCGGTACCCGCTCCCCACCCCTGCTGGCTGCGCCGAGAAGCGCAGGGCGTGGGGTGGGTGCGTGTGCCGCAGGACACACGCACTTCGTGATCTGGCTTGCCGCAGCTGTTTGAACGGAGTTCGCCCAAAGGGAGAACGCAGTGAGTTCTGCGGCACCACCCCAGGTCCGAGCATCGCAGGTTGCCCCCTTCGCCCAACGGGCGAAGGGGGACGCAGACTGGGGGTCGCCTTTTCTTTGCCTACTTTCTTTTGGCGACGCAAAAGAAAGTAGGTGCGCCGCCGGGCGCACACCCCGGCCTCCGACCTCAACCAAAGCACAGAAGAACGAAGAGCAGCAAACCATCACCGCCCCAGATAAACCTCAATCACCCGCTCATCCGACTGCACCTGGTCCAGCGTCCCCTGCGCCAGCACAGATCCATCGCACAAGACAGTAACGATCTCAGAAATAGTGCGGATGAACCCCATGTCATGCTCCACCACCATCAGAGAGTGCTTGCCCTTGAGCGTCAGGAATAGCTCCGCCGTGCGGGCCGTCTCGTCATCCGTCATCCCCGCAACCGGTTCGTCCAGCAGCAGCAGCTTCGGGTCCTGCATCAGCAGCATGCCGATCTCCAGCCATTGCTTTTGCCCGTGGCTCAGGTTCCCCGCCATGCGCGACACGCTGCCCGCCAGGTGGATCGTGTGCAGGATCTCTGCCAGACGGTCCGACTGGGCGGAGTCGAGCTTGAAGAACAGGCTCGACGACACGCCCTTGTGGGTCTTGAGCGCGAGTTCAAGGTTCTCGAACACGGTGAGCTGCTCGAACACCGTGGGCTTCTGGAACTTGCGGCCGATCCCCAGACTGGCAATCTCGGGCTCGTTGTGGCGCAGCAGGTCGATGGTGCTGCCGAAGTACACCGTGCCGCTGTCCGGCCGCGTCTTGCCGGTGATGATGTCCATCATCGTCGTCTTGCCCGCGCCGTTGGGGCCGATGATGCAGCGCAGCTCACCGGGGGCGATGTCGAGGCTCAGGTTGTTGATGGCCTTGAAGCCGTCGAAGCTCACGTTCACGTCTTCGAGGTACAAAATGCGGCCGTGCGTGATGTCCACCTCGCCGGGTGTGGCGATGCGCGAGAAGCCCGCGGCGCGCCCGCCCGATTCGGTCTGGCCGGGGGCCACCGGGACGGCCTTGGCTGCAATGCGCCGCGCGCCCTCTTCCATCAGGTCCGGGGTCATTGCGTGCCTCCCTTCTTGTCATCGTTCTTTTTGCCGAAACCGAACTTCTTCACCAGGCCCACCACGCCATTGGGCAGGAACAGCGTGACGGCAATGAACAGCGCGCCGAGGAAGTACAGCCAGAACTCCGGCGCCGTGACGGTGAGCCAGCTCTTGGCGCCGTTGACGATGAAGGCGCCCACGATGGGCCCGATCAGCGTGGCGCGGCCGCCCACGGCCGCCCACACGGCGATCTCGATGGAGTTGGCGGCGCTCATCTCGCCGGGGTTGATGATGCCGACCTGGGGCACGTACAGGGCCCCGGCCACGCCGCACATCATGGCGCTGATGGTCCAGATGGTGAGCTTGTAGGGCAGCGGCGAGTAGCCCGAGAACATGACGCGCGTCTCGGCGTCGCGCACGGCCTGCAGCACGCGGCCGAACTTGCTGCGCACCAGCCAGCGCGCCATGAGGAAGAACCCGAGCAGGGTGAGCCCCGTGAGCACGAACAGCAGCATGCGCATGTTCTGCGTGGCAATCGGCTGGCCCAGGATGCGCTTGAAGTCGGTGAAGCCGTTGTTGCCGCCAAAACCCGTCTCGTTGCGAAAGAACAGTAGCATGGCCGCGTACGTCATGGCCTGGGTGATGATGGAAAAGTACACGCCCTTGATGCGCGAACGGAACGCGAAGTAGCCGAACACGAAGGCCACCAGGCCGGGCACGGCCACCACCAGGATGAGCGTGGCGACGAAGCTGTCGGACAGCATCCAGTGCCAGGGCAGTTCCTTCCAGTCGAGAAACACCATGAAATCGGGCAGCTCGCTCTTGTAGTTGCCGTCGCGGCCGATCTGGCGCATGAGGTACATGCCCATCACGTAGCCGCCGAGCGCGAAGAACAGGCCGTGGCCCAGGCTCAGGATGCCGGTGTAGCCCCAGATCAGGTCCATGGCCAGCGCGCAGATGGCGTAGCACATGATCTTGCCGAGCAACGCCACGGCGTAGTCGCTCATGTGGAACACGCTGCCGGCGGGCACCACCAGGTTGAGCAGCGGCGCCAGGGCGCACACCACGATGAGCGCGACGATGAAGGCCGACCAGCCGGTGCGCGTGAGCAGCGGGGCTGGTGCGGGGAGTTGTAGAGAAGGCGTTGAGGTGGTCATGGTATTGCTTGCCCGCTCAGTCGGCTGTGCGGCCCTTCACCGCGAAGATGCCCTGCGGCCGCTTCTGGATGAAGATGATGATGAACACGAGCACGGCGATCTTGGCCAGCACGGCGCCGGCCCAGCCTTCGAGGAACTTGTTGAGCACACCGAGGCCCAGTGCCGCGTACACGGTGCCGGCCAACTGGCCCACGCCGCCCAGCACCACGACCATGAAGGCGTCGACGATGTAGCTCTGGCCCAGGTCGGGGCCGACGTTGCCCACCTGGCTCAAGGCACAGCCGGCCAGGCCGGCGATGCCCGAGCCCAACGCGAAGGCCATGGTGTCCACGCGCGCGGTGTTCACGCCCATGCACGAGGCGATGGGCCGGTTCTGCGTGACGCCACGCACGAACAGGCCCAGGCGTGTGCGCCCGATGAGCCAGCCCATGGACAGCAGCACGGCGATGGCAAAGCCGATGATCACGAGGCGGTTGTAGGGCAAGGTGAGGTTGGAGAGCACCTGTACGCCACCGCTCATCCAGGCGGGGTTTTCCACGCCCACGTTCTGCGCGCCGAAGATCGTGCGCACCAGCTGCATCAGCACCAGGCTGATGCCCCAGGTGGCCAGCAGCGTCTCCAGCGGGCGGCCATACAGGAAGCGCAGCACACTGCGTTCGAGCACCGCGCCCACCAGGGCCGATGCGCCGAAGGCCAGCGGCACCGCGGCCACCAGGTACCAGTCGAAGGCGCCGGGCAGGTACTTCTGGAACAGACCCTGCACCACGTAAGTGGCGTAGGCGCCGATCATCATCAGCTCGCCGTGGGCCATGTTGATCACGCCCATCAGGCCGTAGGTGATGGCCAGGCCCAGCGCCACCAGCAGCAAGATGGACCCCAGGCTGATGCCCGAGAACGCAGCGCCCAGGCGCTCGCCCCAAGCGAGCTCGCCGTCGATGGCTTTCAGGGCGGCCTGCAGCGCAGCCTTGACCTTGGCGTCCTCTTCCACCGTGGCGCGCTCGTTGAGCAACAGGCGCGTGTCGGGCGTGGCGCTCAGCGACAGGGCCTGCGCGGCGGCGATGCGCTGGGCGGCGTCTTCGCTGCCCAGCAAGGTGGCGGAGCGGGCCAGTTCCAGCTGGGCCTTGATGGCAGGTTGCGTCTCTTGCGCCAGGGCCTTGTCCAGCAGGGGCAGGCGGCCGGCGTCGGGCTCGCGGGTCAGGGCCTTGGCAGCAGCCAGGCGCTTGGCGTCGTCCTTGCCGAACAGGGCCAAGCCGGCCATGGCGGTGTCGATCTCGCCGCGCATACGGTTGTTGTTGATGACGTCTTCGGCGTCGTCGGGCACGGGCATGTCGGTGCCGGTGGCGGGGTCGATGCCCTTGCCATCACGCACGATGATGGCGGCCTTGCCCGCGCCGACGACTTTCACCTCGTCATCGGCCAAGGCCTTGAGGAAGGCGGCGATGCGCTCGTCGGGCTGCACGATGGCCTGCTGCACGGCGGCCACGCGGTCGTCGGTGTCGCCGGCGGCCATGGCCAGCGCCTGCTCGGCCGTGAGTGCCTGCGCGGGGCCGGCCCACGCCAGCAGGCACAGCCATGCCATCGAAAGAAATCTGAACATAGTGCGTCAGTCAATGCCTGTGGAGGCACCCCGCGAGGCGGGGCGCGCCCGGAAAGAAAAAAGGGAGGGGCACGGCAGCGCCCCTCCCCTTGCAAGGCGCCTGTCCGCCTTGGGCGATGCCGTTACTTCTTGGCAGGTTCGTCAGGCTTCTTGTCGTTGCCTTCGATGTAGGGGCTCCATGGCTTGGCCTTGACCGGGCCAGGCGTCTTCCACACCACGTTGAACTGGCCGTCGGCCTTGATCTCGCCGATGAACACGCTCTTGTGCAGGTGGTGGTTCTTTTCGTCCATCTTGGAGACGATGCCCGACGGTGCCTTGAAGGTCTGGCCGGCCATGGCGGCGATGACCTTGTCGACATCGGTGCTCTTGGCCTTTTCGACAGCCTGCTTCCACATGTTGATGCCGATGTAGGTGGCTTCCATCGGGTCGTTGGTGAGCGGCTTGTCCTTGTGGCCGGCGATGCCCTTGGCCTTGGCGTAGTCGCCCCACTTCTTGATGAACTCGGTGTTGGCCGGGCTCTTGATGGACTGGAAGTAGTTCCAGGCGGCCAGGTGGCCCACCAGCGGCTTGGTGTCCACGCCGCGCAGTTCTTCCTCGCCCACCGAGAAAGCGACCACAGGCACGTCCTTGGCCTTCAGGCCGGCGTTGCCCAGTTCCTTGTAGAAGGGCACGTTGGAGTCACCGTTGATGGTGGAGACCACGGCCGTCTTGCCGCCCTGGCTGAACTTCTTGATGTCGGCGACGATAGTCTGGTAATCGGCGTGGCCGAAGGGGGTGTACTTCTCGTCGATGTCGCTGTCCTTCACGCCCTTGGACTTGAGGTAGGCGCGCAGGATCTTGTTGGTGGTGCGGGGGTACACGTAGTCGGTGCCCAGCAGCACCCAGCGCTTGGCGCTGCCGCCGTCCTTGCTCATCAGGTAGTCCACTGCGGGGATGGCCTGCTGGTTGGGCGCGGCGCCGGTGTAGAACACGTTCTTGGAGAGCTCTTCACCCTCGTACTGCACGGGGTAGAACAACAGGCCGTTCATTTCCTCGACCACGGGCAGCACGGACTTGCGGCTCACCGAGGTCCAGCAGCCGAAGATGACCGAGACCTTGTCCTGGCCGAGCAGCTGCTTGGTCTTTTCGGCGAACAGGGGCCAGTTGGAGGCCGGGTCGACGATCACGGGTTCGAGCTTCTTGCCGAGCACGCCGCCCTTGGCGTTGATCTCGTCGATGGCCATCAGCACGGTGTCCTTGAGCACGGTTTCCGAGATGGCCATGGTGCCCGACAGGCTGTGCAGAATGCCGACCTTGATGGTGTCCTGGGCATGGGCTGGCAGGGCAGACAGGCCAGCGAGCGCAGCGACGGCCGCGAGGGCCTTGAGGGAATAACGACGTTGCATGTGTGCTTCTCCAGTAGAGGGGTTCAAACCGCTTCGCCCGATGGCCCTGTGGGGCTGATGGATCGGTCGATGGAATGGATTCTGGAGACAGGCCCCCGGATCGGAAATACGCCGGGTGGCGTACACGGCCGGTTACATGCAGGGCAAAAATACCTACCAAGCTCAAGCCGGAATTGGATTTACAACTATTAAAATGATAGCAAATTTCCTACCTGCCGCACACGCCACAGGCGGCGCACGGCCACCTGATCAGCGCGCCGGCCGCTTGAGCGCGTGCACGGTGGTGGTCTTGCGCACCGGGCTGGACAGCACCAGCGAGGTGGTCACTCCGCCGTGCCGGGCCAGCGCATCGACCACGCGCTGCAGGTCTTCGGGCTCGGCGATGGCGCAGCGCACGATGAAGCAGTCCTCGCCGGTCACGCGGTCGGCTTCGAGCACCTCGGGCATGGTCTCGAACAGCTTCACGTAGGGCGCGATACCGGCGTGCGTGGTCTGTATGCGGATGAGGGCCTGCAGCCGCACGCCGATGGCGCGCAGGTTGACCCGGGCGCCGTAGCCCTCGATCACGCCCGCGTCTTCGAGCTTGCGCACGCGCTCGCTCATGGCGGGTTGCGACAGCCCGATGCGCTTGCCCAGGGCGGCCAGGCTTTGCCGGGCGTCGGTCTGCAGGGCTTCGAGGATGAGCCAGTCTTTCTTGTCGAGTTGCATGGTGCTGCGGGCTGAAAGGGGGTTGCGCCGGGGCCGATCATCCATCGGTTTGGTGCCCATTATTCCGATGCCCTGCCCTTCCCGTGCAGCGCGTGGGGGCCTATCGTCTGGAGCGTGTTCACGGTCTTTTCAGGAAACAAACCCATGCTGCAGTTGGTTGGAATGCTCGATTCGCCCTATGTCCGCCGCGTCGCCATCGCGCTCACGGTGCTCGATGTGCCGTTCACGCACCTGCCGCTGTCGGTGTTCAGCACCTTCGATGCGTTCGGCAGCATCAACCCGGTGGTCAAGGCCCCGACCCTGGTCTGCGACGACGGCGGCGTGCTCATGGATTCGACGCTGATACTGCAGTGGGCGGCCACGCTGTCCTTGCACCGGCTGCAGCCCGCAGGCGGCCCGGCGCTGCGGCGCGCGCTGCACCTCACAGGCCTGGCACTGGCGGCATGCGAAAAGGCGGTGCAGATCGTCTACGAGCACCAGCTGCGGCCCGCCGAGAAGCTGCACACGCCCTGGCTGCAGCGCGTGACCGGCCAGTTGCTGGCCGCCTGCGCGCTGCTGGAGGCAGAACTGGCGCGCGAGCCCCTGCCCGCGCCCGCGCAGGAAATCGGCGACGCGGGCATCACCAGCGCCGTGGCCTGGGGTTTCATGCAGATGATGGTGCCCGACACCGTGGCGGCGGCTGGCTACCCGGCGCTGGCGGCCTATGCCGAGCAGGCGGAGCGGTTGCCGGCCTTTGCGGCACTGCCTGCGCGCTGAATCGGACCCTTGTGTCGCCTGGGCGCGTCGCGCCGGGACCCCTGCCGGTATACGATGGCCCCCTACCCATCGCTCCGACGAGAGGCAGGCAACAACCATGGTGAAACGACGCACAGTGCTCTGGGGAGGCGCCGCCACGGCCGGCGCGCTGGTGATCGGCTGGGGGGCGCTGCCCCCGCGCCAGCGCCTGCGCACGGGCGCGCCCCTGCCCACGGCGGGCGGCCAGGCAGCGCTCAACGGCTGGCTCAAGATCGGTGCCGACAACACCGTCACAGTCATGATGGCCAAGGCCGAGATGGGCCAGGGCACACACACCGGGCTGGCCGCCATCCTGGCCGAGGAGCTCGATGCCGACTGGGCCCAGGTGCGGCTGGAGATGGCGCCCATCGACGACATCTACAACAACCTGGCCACGGTGGTCGATGGCCTGCCCTTCCACCCCGACAACGATGGCTCCATGAAGGCCGTGGCCGGCTGGCTCACCGCCAAGACCATGCGCGAGGTGGGCGTGATGATGACCGGCGGCTCGTCCAGCATCAAGGACCTGTGGCGGCCCATGCGCGAGGCCGGCGCCAGCGCCCGGGCCATGCTGGTGCGCGCGGCGGCCGCGCAGTGGAACGTGCAGGCCACCGAGTGCAGTGTGCAGGCCGGCGTGGTCGAGCATGCCGCGGGCCAGCGCGCCCGCTTCGGCGAGCTGGCGGCCCTGGCCGCGCAGCAACCGCTGCCGGGCAAGGTGGCGCTCAAGGAGCCGGCGCAGTTTCGCCTCATCGGCAAGCCGCTCACGCGCATCGAGGCGCGCGGCAAGCTTGATGGCAGCGCCGTGTTCGGCATCGACGCGAATCCGCCCGGTCTGCTGCATGCCGCCGTGGTGATGTGCCCCACGCGCGGCGGCAAGGTGGCGCGCATGGACGGCGCCGCCGCCGAGAAGCTGCCCGGCGTGAAGAAGGTGCTGGCCGTGGACGCCCTGAACGGCGGCACCGGCGCCGTGGCCGTGATCGCCGACACGCCCTGGCATGCGCGCAAGGCCGTGGCCGCCGTCACGGTGGAATGGGACCACGGCCCGGCGGCCGCGCTGTCAAACGCGGCGGTGTACACGCAACTGGCCCAGGCGCTGGACCAGGCCAAGGGCTTTGGCTACCACCAGAGCGGCGATGCCGAGGTGGCCATGCAGGGTGCTGCGCGCACCCTCACGGCCGACTACCGCGCGCCCTACCTGGCCCATGCGGCACTGGAGCCCATCAACTGCACGGTGCAGTTCAGGGACGGAGCGGCGACGGTGTGGACCTCCACCCAGGTACCCGACCTGGCGCGCACGGCTGCGGCCAAGGTGCTGGGCATTGCCGAGGACAAGGTGGACGTGCAGCAGTTGCTGCTGGGCGGCGGCTTCGGCCGGCGGCTGGAGGTGGACTACGTGGCCCAGGCCGCCGCCATTGCGCGCGAGGCCGGTGGCGCGCCGGTGCAGACGCTGTGGACGCGCGAGCAGGACACGCAGCACGATTTCTACCGCCCTGCGTGCATGGCGCGCTTCAAGGCCGGCTTTGATGGCGAGGGCCGGCTGGTGGCGTGGGAAAACCTCTCGGTGGGCCAAGCCATCGTGCCGCAGGTGCTCGGCCGCATCTTCGGCCTGCCCGGGGCCGGGCCGGACAAGACCACCTCGGAAGGCGCCTTCGATCAGCCCTACGAGTGGCCCAACGCACGCATTGCCCACGAGATCATCGCGCTGCCGCTGCCGGTGGGCTTCTGGCGCTCGGTCGGGCATTCGCACCAGGCCTTCTTCAAGGAAAGCTTCATGGACGAGGCGGCCGCTGCAGCCAGGCAGGACCCGGTGGCCTTTCGCGCCAGCCTGCTGCAAAAGCACCCGCGCCACCTGCATGTGCTGAAGAAGGCGGCCGAGCTGGCGGGCTGGGGCCAGCCGCTGGCAGCCGATGCATCGGGCGCGAAACGCGCACGGGGCATTGCGCTGCACCAGTCCTTCGGCTCCATCGTGGCGCAGGTGGCCGAGGTGTCGGTGGCGGCGGACAGCAAGGCCATCCGCGTGCACCGCGTGGTCTGCGTGATCGACTGCGGCGCGGCCATCAACCCCAACCTCATCACCCAGCAGATGGAGAGCGCCGTGGTCTTCGGCCTCACGGCTGCGCTGCATGGCGAGATCACCGTGGACAAGGGCCAGGTGCAGCAGGCCAACTTCCACGACTACCCCCTGCTGCGCATGGCCGAGTGCCCGCGCATCGAGGTGCATATCGTGCAGAGCGCCGAGCCGCCCGAGGGCGTGGGCGAGCCGGGCGTGCCGCCCATCGCCCCCGCCGTGGCCAACGCCCTTTTCGCGCTGAACGGCCAGCGCCTGCGCAGCCTGCCGCTGCGCCTGGCCTGACCCCCTTACAGGAGCCCCATCCATGCCCTCCACCCTTCGCATCAACGGCAAGGCCGTCTCCGTCAACGCCGAGCCCGATACGCCCCTGCTGTGGGTGCTGCGCGGCGAACTGCACATGAACGGCACCAAGTTCGGCTGCGGCATGGCGCTGTGCGGCGCCTGCACCGTGCACCTGAACGGCGAGCCCACGCGCGCCTGCGTCACACCGCTGTCGGCGGTGGGCGAGGCCGACGTGACCACCATCGAAGGCCTGGTCGGCCCCCAGGCCGAGGCCCTGCGCAACGCCTGGATTGCGCTGGACGTGGCCCAGTGCGGCTACTGCCAGAGCGGCCAGCTCATGTCGGCCTGCGCGCTGCTGGGCAAAACCGCGCGCCCCACGGATGCGGACATCGACACGGCCATGTCGGGCAATGCCTGCCGCTGCGGCACCTACCCGCGCATCCGCGCAGCGATCCACCAAGCCGCTGGCGGCAAGGCGGGCTAGCTGGCTAGCGCCCGGCCCTGGGCGGGGTCTGGATCGGGTTCGGGTTCGGGTTCGGGTTCGGGTTCGGGATCGAGCACGATGAGCATGTCGGCGCGGGCTGGGGGCGACGGTGCAGCCACCTGCACGTTGTTGCGGCCCGCCTGCTTGGCCCGGTAGAGCGCCTTGTCGGCGGTGTTGACCAGCTCCTCGAAGCCCGCGCCGGGCTCGGCGTACAGGGTGGCCAAGCCGATGCTCACCGTGACGGTGACGCAGGCGCCCTCCGCATCCACGGGCACGTTGTGGTCCGATACGCCCTGGCGCAGCAGCTCGGCCAGGCGCAGAGCGCCGGGGGCATCGATGCCCGGCAGCACGATGACGAACTCTTCGCCCCCGTAGCGGGCCACGATGTCCACCGCCATGCGCGAGCGCGCCAGACAGGCCTGGGCCACCGCGCAGATCACCCGGTCACCCGCCAGATGGCCCCAGGCGTCGTTGACGGCCTTGAAATGGTCGATGTCCACCACCATCAACGACAGCGGCTGGCCCAGTTGCGCGGTGCGCTGGCACTCGCGGGCGCCCAGGTCCATCAGCGTGCGCCGGTTGGACAGGCCGGTGAGCGCATCGCAGGCAGCCAATTGTTCCAGCGCCGTGTTGAGCTGCTGCAGCAGCGCGTTCTGCTCGCGCAATTGGCGGTTGATCTGTGCGATCTCGTCTTCCTTGCGCTTGCGGTCGTCGATGTTGAAGGTCACTCCGATCAGGCGCTTGCCCGGGGTATCGGTATGGCCGTCCATGATGCGGCCGTAGTTGGCATACCAGACCCATTCGCCGCTCTTGGCGCGCAGCCGGAACTCGCAGCGGTACTGCGGCGTGATGCCCGACATGTGGTCGGACACGGCTTGCTGCACCGTCCCCAGGTCATCGGGGTGGAACAGGCCGTAGACGTCCTGCAGGCCCGAGACGATCTCCTCCTCGGTGAAGCCCAGCTCCAGGAAGGTCTTGGTGGCCTTGCGGGTCACGTTGCCAGTGACCAGATCGTTCTCCCACAGGTCCAGGCCGGCCGCTTCCAGGGCCAGCTCCAGCCGCTCCCGGTTCAGGTCTGCTTCACCCATGGCGGCCAGCCGGTTCAGGCCGAAGGCATCGCGCCTGCGTAGCCGATGTTGCGCAGCAGCGCTGCGAACGATGCCACCACGCCCGGCGTGCTGTACAGCTGGGGTGCCGTGGCCACCTGGATCACGCTGACCTGCTTGCCCGTGCTCTGGCCGGTGGCGGCATTGAAGTAGACCGCCAGGTCGTCGCTGGCGTTGGAGAAGCCCCGGCCCGTGCTTTCGGAGTAGTAGCAGATCGAGTCGGGCGCGATGATGTCGGGCGAGGTGCTCGCCGTGCTGTACATGATCAGGTTCTCGTTGAGGTTGTACAGGTAGTGTGTTGCCGTGCTCTGGCTGGGATCCTGGGCATTGTCCAGGCGAATGACCCCTGAGTCCAGCGAGGAAGTGCTGGAGGTGGATTGCGTGACCGCCGTGATGTAGAAATTGGTCAGCACCGCCTGGGCCGCGCGCCCGGTCAGCTGGGTGATGTTGGCGGCCACGGCCGCCGTGGAAGGCGGCGTCTGCGCCTTCAGCAGCGAAAGCCCCAGCTGGCGCGCCTGCTCCAGCGTGCCGGGAATGTAGTTGCCCGACAGCGCATAGCCATTGCCCTTGTTGGATGGCCACATGGCGATGCCCGAGTACCCGCCAAAACCGCCGACCACCCCGCCCGCCAGCGTTTCCACCTTGTCCGCCGTGGGCGCACCCAGCACGGCCGATTCGACCAGCGGCGAAGGGGGGGCGTCGCTGGCCAGCGCGCAGGGGCAGGGAGCCAGTTGCGCGCTGCCCGTGAAGGTGGTCTGCGGCAGCTCGGGTACCGCGCGGCCGGCGCCGTCCCCATTGACCACGTAGATCGTGCCGCGGGACATTCCGGCCCCGATCAGGGGCACCAGCGAGTTGATGGGGCCGATTTCGACCGGAATCACGCAGCCCAGCGGCCAGCCGGTGGCCTGTTCGAACACCTGCGAGGTGTTGGTGATGGAGTTCTGGATGGCAGTGAGGGTCAGCCCGTCGGCGGCATCGGGCGAGCCCATGATGGCCAGCACGCAGGCAGGGGTGGCGCCATCGTAGTCCTTGACGGTCACCGGCGTAAAGGTGCCCTGCTGCGCAAGCTGCCCGAGGATGGTGCAGGCGTCGCCGTAACTGCCTCCGCCGCCACTTGCAAGAATTGCAGCACCCGCTGCGATGGCCTCCAGATCGTCCAGCCCATAGGTATACACAGCGCCCATTGGAATCCTCCCCTTTGAATGGCTGGCACGATACGCCATGCCGCTTGATTGTCAACCCGCAGCATACAGCGGCGCCACAGCGCCTGGAAAGCACTCTGGCCGGGTGCGGCCGCTTCGCCTATGCTCCGTACAGCCCCATTTTCCCGAGCGCACCCGAGCGAACACCATGAGCCACACCGAAACCTCCGTCATCTACGGCACCGAAGACCTGTTGATCAGCCTGTGCAACTCGGTCACCCGCGTGCTCAATGTCGCCACCCACAGCCAGATCCACTACTCGGGCATGGTGCAGCGCATCAGCAAGACCTGCCTGAAACCCGACATCGGCTGCTTCGTGCTGTTCGACGGCGGCTTCTCGGGGCTGGTGATCATCAATTTCTCGGCCCAGGCGGCCATGGAGCTGTATTCGAGCTACCTGCTGAACATGGGTATGTCCAAGGACGACCTGGTCACCTCCTACACCTCGGACGAAGTGAGCAACGTGATGGGCGAGCTCATGAACCAGGTGGTGGGCGACTTCACCGGCAAGGTGCGGCGCGAGCTGCAGACCCACATCACCCAGAACCAGCCCAAGATGCTGGTGCTTAACAAGCAGGTGATGCTCAGCGTGGACGCCAACCTGGACAAGCCCGAGGCCCGGCGCGTGACCTTCTACACCGCCAGCAACAACATCTTCTACCTGGAGCTGGCCATCGACCGCACCGAGTTCATCAAGATGGTGGACTTCGAGGCACAGGACACGCCCGACGCCGATGCACTGATGTCCCAGAACGCCCAGGGCACGCAAAACGCGACCGCCCCGACCCCCGCACCGGCGGGCGACAGCGGTGATTCCGCCACGGACGAGCTGCTCAAGTCGCTGGGCATGTAAGCCGCGCCGCCGTCGGCCAGCGAGCATCCGACGCCAACCATGCAACGCCCGCCGCAGGAACCCCTGCCGTACGAAGAGTTGCCTCTGGGCTCGCTGGACCCCGAGCGGGTCGAGGCGCTGTGGTGCTACCGTCCCGCCGCTCCCCGCCGCCAGACTGTGCTGCCCGATGGGCGCATGGACCTGGTGGCCCATGCCGTGCTGGATGGCAGCGGTCGCATCGCCACCGTCCGCCTGGCCATTGCCGGCCCGGCGGACCGCCCTGGCACCGTGGCCCACCGCGCCCCTGTCTGGAGCGCGGGCGTGCGCTTCCGGCTCGGCTGGGGCGGCGCCTGCCTGGCATTGGATCCGGCCGCCTTGCTCAACCAGGTACTGACCGGCGCGGCGGTAGAGCGCGCCCTGGGCAACGACCTGGCGTCTGCCTTGCTGGCCGCCACCGACACCCCTGGCCTGCAGGCCGCCCTGGTGCAGGCGGCACACCGCCTGTCGCAGCGCGCGGGGCCGCCCGGGCCGGCCCAGGCCCGTGCACTGCAAGCCCTGCGCTGGTGGCACATGCACCCTGGCGCCCCCCTGCAGGCGATGTGCAGCGCCCTGGCCATGTCCGAGCGCACCCTGCGCCGCGACATGCTGGCCACCGTGGGCCTGCCGCTGCGCAGCCTGGCGGGCATTCTGCGCTTTCAGCGCGCCATGGCGCTGGTGCAGGCGGGGCGAGCGCCCTCGCTCACCGGCCTGGCGCACGATGCGGGCTATGCCGACCAGGCGCACATGACGCGCCAGTTCCGCCGGCTCGGTGGCTTCACGCCTGCGCTGCCCGAGGCCGTGCCGGTGGTGGAAGCGGCATGGCAAGCTCCATCCGCCGGGCCAGCGCCCCCTGGCGCGCACGCAGAAACACGCGCAGCCGGTCCGCATAGTCCGCGCCCACGGCGCCCTGCACCGAAGGCCGGGCCGCCAGCACCGCGCGCCAGGCCGCCACGCGCGGCAGGCCTGTGAACATGCCGAAGTCGCCGATCGGGTCGAACACATCGAAGTAGCGGAACACGGGGCCGAACACCGCATCGACCAACGTGAAAGTCTCGCCGGCAAAGTAAGGACCCCCTTCCTGCCGCATGCCCAACTGCACCTCGACCTGCGCGAGCAGGCGCCGGATCTCCCCGGCCCGGCTGGCCAGCGCCGTGTCGTCGGGGGCGTTGTAGAACGTGCCGATGGCCGAGAGCACGGCCGAGCCGAACTCCATCCAGCCGCGGTGCCGCGCCCGGGCCAGCGCGTCCTGCGGGTGCAGGCGGGGCGCGGTGGTCTCGTCCAGGTACTCGCAGATCACGGCCGATTCGAACACCGGCTGGCCATCCACCAGCAGCACCGGCGTCTTGCCCAGTGGCGAGATGGCCAGGAACCAGGCGGGCTTGTCGGCCAGGTCGATGTCGATGCGCTCGAAGGCGACGCCCTTTTCCACCAGCGCAATGGCGGCCCGCTGGACATAGGGGCAAAGGGGATGACTGATGAGGGTGAGTGGGTGCGGCATGGTGGTCCTTGATGGGTGGGAGCCCTGAATCTATGATTGCGCCAACGAAATCAAAATACGCACCACTGCAAATCATGATTGCACCAACGCAACACCAAGCCACGCCGTACCAGTTGGGTGCCAGCGATCTGGAGAACGTGCTGGCCCTGGTACGCGCCGGCACGCTGGCAGGTGCCGGGGAACGCCTGGGCGTGGACCCGTCCACGGTGTTCCGCACGCTGCAGCGCATCGAACGCGGGCTGGGGCAGGCGCTGTTCACGCGCTCGCGCACGGGCTACCAGCCGCTGGAGCTGGCCCAGACCCTGGCCGGGCATGCCGAGCAACTGGAGTCGGCCCTCGAATCGGCCCGCTCCGCAGCGCAGGTACAACCCGAGCGTGTGTCGGGTACGGTGCGCATCACCACCACCGACACCATCCTGCACGGCCTGGTGGCGCCTGCGCTGGCGGCGCTGCAGGGGCAGCACCCGCTGCTGCAGTTCGAGCTGCATGCCGGCAACGACCTTGCCAGCCTGACCCGGCGCGACACGGACATCGCCGTGCGCGCCACGCGCCGCCCGCCGCCCCACCTGGTGGGCCGGCAGGTGGGCCCCATCCGCATGGCCCTGTATGCCGCCCGGCAGGGGCCCACGCAGCGCTATGCCGATATCCAGGCAGGACAGGCCTTGTGGGTGGCGCCCGACGATGCACTGCCCGACCACCCCTCGGTGCTGTGGCGCAAGCGGCATTTTCCGAAGGCGGTGGCAAGCTACCGTGTGAACAGCATCCTCACCGTGATGGAAATGGTGGCCCTGGGGCTGGGGGTGGGCGTGCTGCCGGTCTTCCTGGCCCAGCCGCACTCCGGCCTGCTGCCGCTGACCGATGCGCTCGATGAGTGCGAGACCGGGCTGTGGCTGCTCACACACCCCGAGGCGCGGCACCTGCGACGCGTGGCCACGGTGTATGCCCACCTGGCGCGCACGCTCGTGCTGGAATAAGGGCCCCAAGCGGGCTTGGCCGCAACGTTCAATACGCCGGACGCGCGGCAACCGATACTGGGCGCCACCACTGCCCGCCGGATTTCCACCGCCATGCACGCCCTGCCCCTCTTCGCCGAGAACGACCCCGCCACGCTGCACCCGCTGATGGCGGCCTATCCGCTGGCCACCCTGGTCACCACCAGCGCGGCAGGTGCCAGCGACGTTCACTTGCTGCCACTGGAGCTGCATCTGCCCGACGGGGCGGTGGCCTGCCTGCGGGGCCACGTGGTGCGCAGCCATCCCCTGCGCCAGCAGGTGGGCGAAGGCGACAGCCTGATCGCGCTTTTCCAGGGCCCCAACGCCTACATCTCGCCACGCTGGTACGTGAATGGCCAGCGCAGCGCACGCCTGGCACCGAGCTGGAACTACGTGGCCGTGCAAGCGCGCGGGCGCCTGCGCTGGGTGGAGGATGACCCGGTGTGGGTACTCGCCCACCTGGTGGCACTCACCGCCGCGCAGGAGGCCAGCCGCGCAGAACCCTGGTCACTGGACATGGCCGCGCCCGACTACGTGGAGAGCGCGGCACGGCACCTGGTGGGGTTCGAGATCGAAATCACGGCATTGGAAGGCAAGCGCTTTTTGTCGCAGCAGCGCACCGAGGCCGACCGGCGCAGCCTCATTGACCACCTGGAGCGCGAGCCCTCAGGCATGGCGCGCGACGTGGCGCGGCTGATCGTGCCCTGACCACCGCAGCTGCGGGCGTCAGTGGCCAGAGGAGTCCGAGCGGCGCTCGCCAAACAGCCCGCCCTGCCCCGATGGTGGGCCCGCAGCACCGAGCATCTGCACGAACTGCAGGAGCTGCGGGTCTTCGATGAAGCTGGCGGCGGAGGACGCGGTCAGCAGCACCTCGGGCGACTGGGGCCGCGCCACGATGAAGCCCTGCACGTAGTCCACACCGATCTCGGCCAGGGTTTGCACGGTGGCCTGGTCCTCGGCCCATTCGGCGATGGTCTTCATGCCCAGGTTGCGCGCCAGGCTCACGATGGCCTCGACGATGGCCACATTGGCCGGGTGGCGGTTCATGTTGACGATGAAGTTGCCGTCGATCTTGAGCAGGTCGGAGGGCAGGTCCTTGAGGTACGAGAACGAGGTGTAGCCGGCACCGAAGTCGTCGAGCGCCACCTTGGCGCCGTAAGAGCGCACCTGGCTGATGAAGCGGCGCGTGTTCTCCAGGTCGTGCAGGGCCACGCTTTCGGTGATCTCCAGGCACAGCCAGCTGGCCAAGTGGGGGTGCTCGTCGAACAGGGCGAACACGTCGTCGATGAAGGCCTCGTCGTTGAGCGAAGCACCGCTCAGATTCAGGCACACGAACTGGGTGCGCCCCAGCTGGCCATGGTGCTTGCCCAGCCACTCGAACACCGTGCCCAGCACCCAGCGGTCGATGACGCCCATGCGCCCGCTGTGCTCGCCTGCGGCGATCAGGCGCGGTGTGGGCACCAGCGCGCCGCTGGCATCGCGCATGCGCAGCAGCACCTCGAAGTTGAGCGACTCGGTGGGGGCCGTGAGCGACATGATGGGCTGCATTTCCAGGTACAGGCCCTCGATGCGCTCGTCGGACGACAGGCGCTCCACCAGCTTCATCTCCGTCTCGTGGGCAATCAGGCCGGGCGCATCGCGCTCGTACACCGCCAGGCCCTGCTGCAGGCCGCGCTTGGCATCGCGGCAGGCGTGGTCGGCGGTGGAGACCACGTCGCGGATGGTGCTGCCCGGCGCCACTTCGATGAGGCCGATGGAGCCGCGCACGTGGAACGAGCGCGCCCCCACCCGGTAGGGGCTGGTGCAGATGCTGGCAACGATGCCCTGGCTGATGAGCCGGGCCAGCGTGATGTGGGTGTCCGGAAAAACGATCAGGAACTCATCGCCCCCCACGCGCCCGATCTGCATGTTGCCCGACAGCATCTGCGAGACGCGCGCGCACACCTGCTGCAGCACGTCATCGCCGGCCGCATGGCCAAACAGGTCGTTGATGAGCTTGAAGCGGTCCAGGTCCAGGTAGGCCAGCGCCAGCGGCTTGCCCTGGTTGCGCTGCGCCAGGGCCGATTCGAGCACCTGCTCGATGCCCCGGCGGTTGAGCACGCGCGTGAGCGCATCGTGGTGGGCCAGCACGCGCAGGTTCTCGGTGGCACGCGATTTCTCGGTCACGTCCTGCAGCGAGCCTTCGATGCGGCCGCGCGCCTGGGTGGCACGCACCATGAAGCGCCGCGTCAGTTCGCCATCATCGCGCCCGTTCACCGCAAACTCGGTTTCTGTTTCGGATTGGCTGTGCACCATCTGGTCCAGCTGCAGCCAGGCCGCGTCGCCGAACTGCGCGCGCCAGGTGCGCCCGCCGTTGTCCAGAAGGCCATCGCCCAGCATGTCCACCAGTGCGGGGTTGGCGCTCAGGAAGCGGCCTTGCAGGTCGAGCGTGAACAGGCCGATGGGCATGGCCTCGTAGGCATACTGCAGCTGGGCCTGCACCTCCAGGCGCTTGACGTGCTCCTGGCGCATCTGCTCGGCAATCGCCAGCGCCGCCAGCAGGCTCGACGACAGGGCTGCCGTGACGTGGTTCACGGTGCCCACCAGCACCTTCATGCCATAGGCCGCCGCCACGATCTCCGAAAAACTCGACAGGAAAGTGACCCCAAGCGATGCGCCGTACCACATGGCCACGCGCGAGCGGGTCTTGAACACGATGCGCACCAGGCTCACCGTCATCAGCAACAGGCCCAGGCCGGTGGACACCCACATCATCTGCAGGTACAGGCCGTAGGGCAGGAACACGGCGGCCAGCAGCAGGGGAATGCAGGCCCACTGTGCGCCGCGTATCCAGGGCCCCAGGCGCGAACGGTCCAGGTCTTCCTGGAACAGGCTCTTGTAGAGCGTGATGGTCAGAAAACCGTACACCGCCACGGTGAGCGCACGGGTCGGAAACAGCCAGGGCGTGGGCACCAGGTGGCCCAGCCACTGCACGTCCCAGCCGGCAGAGATGGCCCCCACCCGCAGCGTGACCACCAACCAGGCGGCAAACAGCACGTACAGCGACTGCCGGTTGATCAGCGCCGTCATCAGCACGAACATGCCCAGCACCACCAGGCCACCTTCGAGCAGGCCCAGGTTGCGGTGGAACTCCAGCACCGAGGCCTGCAGATCGGCCTGTGCCCACCAGTCGGCCTGCAGGCGTGCAGGCCCGACGAACGCAGCGCGGCAGAGCACGCGCAGGCCGGCGCTGGCCTCGGGCAGGCCAAAACCCGCCTTCATGGGGATCAGGCTGCCACTGGCCTGCTCACGCGTGGCCTGGCCCAGCGATACCAGGCTCGTGCCGTCCCAGCAGGCCATGGCCACGGCGTGGCGCGAGGGGAACAGCAGCGAGGGCGGCTGCGCCATCGAGACCGGCAGGTCCACCAGCAGCCATACGGGTGCCTCGGACAGGTTGGTATCGTGGAAGGACTTGAGTGGCCGGTTCGCCAGCGCGGCCAGGGCCTGCTCAGGAGTGAGTTCTGCGGCCGCCTGTGGCAGCACGCGCATCATCAAGGTGTGGCCGCCGGCCGACAGGTAATTGCTCTGCCAGAACAGCAACGCCCACACCGCCACGCCAGCCATGGCGATGGGAATGATGTAGATGGACATCGTGCGCAGCAGCCAGTCCACAAAGACTACGCCGCGCCGAACCCCTTGCCGTGCGTGCTCCTGCAATCGCGGTGACCCCATGGTTTTGTGTGGTTGCGCAGCCCCCACGGCCACGCGCTGGATGGCGCGTGGTACAGGGCCGAGCAAGGCCGCGACCGCGCGCAATCTTCCATCTTGTCACGGAACACACGGCCTGCATCGCAAGTCTTTGCGCGTTCCCCCTTTTTGTGCGAGTTTACAAAGCAACGGGCACAAAAAAGGCCACGGCAGGTGTGGCCTTTTTACCAACAGGTGATTTTTTTGGAAGGACCGGGGCGCAGCTTTCACCCCACCCACCGGGGGTGGGGTTGCTCAGGCAAATGCCCGGTTGCTCATGCGCGGGGGCAGTTCCCGTCCTCGGCCACTGGCCGACACACGGCGCGGGGTCGGCGCCACCACGGCCGGCTTGTTGCTGGCGGGCAGGCCATGTACAGGCACCGGGCCCATGTCGATGTCCGGATGGCGGGTGTGGCAAAAGAAGTTGAGCGCCGGGTGCTGCGCCTGCTGCCAGCGTGCCGGGCCGCTGTCGATGTCGAAGGCCATCACCCGGTGCGGCAGGTTGCCCGCGTGGGCCAGGGGAATGAAGCCCGTGGCAGGGAACAGGTCTTCGAACAGCAGTTGCTCATAGTGCCGGTCGATGGGGGCGCGGCCAGCGGCAATCGCCTGCTCGATGCCCTGGCGCTCGCAGTATTGGAAGGCGGCCTTGATAAGCACCGTCTTCACCAAGCGGCCCATGGTGCCGCCAACGATGCCCAGGCGCGTCACTTCGGCCAGGTGCATGCCGTCCATCCATGCCGGCAGCTCGACCGACTGCTCCACACTGAGCGCGCGAAAGCGGTTGCTCTGGATGCGCGCAGTACCCAGGGGAGAGCCGTCGAGCTTGGACTCGGCCAGCAACACCACGACCCCGTCTTCGTAATCGGTGGCCTCGGGCTCCTGCAGTTGGTGCGCCAGGTCGGGCACATGGCGCGCATAGGCCGCGTGGCGGATGTGCACGGCCTTGCGCAGGTCGGCCTCGTTCCTGACCAGGCGCACCCAGAAGGGCAGGCGTTCTTCCTTGGTGGTCAGGCGGTTGAGCGCGTCCATGCGCGTGGGCTGCAAGGCAGTGCGCGCCTCGCGCTCCTTGGATGCCACGCCAAAGGCCCGCGACGGCAGCGGCGGATGCACACGCACGGTGGGGGCGGGAGCTGTGGCGATGGACTCAAACATGATCGGGCCTCGGTGACAAGAAAAAATTGGCAAATAGCGCAATTCCACTGTAGAGGCCGCTCCGGTTTTCTTGAGTCAGGGCCGGGATGGAAACCCTGTCTCTTTTCTTCGGACACGCCTGGTGCGAAGTTGCCTGACAGGCCTGTCTCCCTGGCGGGTAGTGGCGTGTCTCCATTGCGATCACTGGGCGTTCAAAGCCCTTGTCAGCGGATAGCACGCATCCCCGAAAAATGACACTGTTGGGCTCAACGCATCGTGATGCGGGTGCGCAGGGCGCAGAGGTTGTAGGCCTGTCCTACACCGGGGCGATGGGCCGTCCTATCCGGGCCGCGCGCCATGGCGCATAGATTGGGGTACTGGACACACCACCATGGAGGACGCCATGCCCCAAACGAGTTGGAGCGCCAAGCGCGAACGCCAGTATGGCCACATCAAGGACAGCCTGCTCGAGCGCGGCAAGAGCGAGCGCACGGCCGAACAGATCGCCGCGCGCACCGTGAACAAGGAACGTGCGCAGCACGGCGAGGCCGAGAAGGCCAACCCCAAGACCCTGAAGGACACACCCGCCCCGGTGCGCGGCGGCCAGCGCTCGCACCAGGGCGCGCAGGGCCGCACGCGCGAGCAGCTCTATGAAGACGCCAAACGCAAGGGCATCAAAGGCCGCTCGAAGATGAACAAGGCGCAGTTGGAGAAGGCTGCAGGTCGCTAACCCTCGAACTGCGGGTGCAGCTGGCGGATGCGGTTCATCACCATGCCCGCCGCCGCCGTGCGCGTCTCCACGCCGAGCTTGGCGAACACGCGCTCCAGGTGCTTCTTGACGGTGGCCGGGCTGGCGCCCAGGATGTCGCCGATGTCGCGGTTGATCTTGCCCTTGACCACCCAGTACAGCACCTCGGCCTCGCGCGCGGTGAGCTTGAAGGCCAGGCTCATGGATTCGATGATCTTCGCGTCGGACACCTCGCGCATCACGATCAGCCAGTCGCCGCCGCCCTCGCTGTCGCCGGCCTGCTGGTGCAGGCGGAAGGTCAGGCGGCGCGCTCCCTGGTCGATGGCCAGGCGCGGCGGCTCGGCCTGGGCATGGACCAGCAGTTCGGCGGCGTTCTCGGCCAGCACGTGGCGGCGCAGCCAGGCCTGCACCTGCTCGGGCGCCCAGGGGCTGGCCTCGCCGAAATAGGCCTTGAGCAACTCGCGCGCCAGCGGCGTCTGCCAGACAATGCGCCCGTCCACCGCGCGCACGGTGATGCTCGCATAACCGAAGGCGTCGAGCGCATTGCGCGCCTCGCGTGCCTGGCTGGCATCTGCCCGCGCCTTGCGCGCGGCGCCCAGGTGCACGCCCATGCGCGCCATCACTTCGCGCGGCTTGATGGGCTTGGTGACATAGTCCACCCCACCCGCCTCCAGCGCGGCCACCAGGTGCTCGGTCTCGGTCAGGCCGGTCATGAAGATGATGGGGATGTGCGCCGTCAGGGGCGACGCCTTCAGGCGCCGCGCGACCTCGAAGCCGTCCATGCCGGGCATCATGGCGTCGAGCAGCACGATGTCGGGCAGGGCCTGGGCAGCGCGCTGCAGCGCGGCCTCGCCATGCATGGCGACGAGCACGGTGTAACCCGATTCGTCGAGCGCATCGTGCAGCACGGCCAGGTTGTCGGGCACGTCATCGACGATGAGCACGACGTCGCTGTCACCCCGGTCGAGTGTGTCGCCGGGGGAGGATACGGCCAGGGGGCCGTGGTTGGGTGCTGCGGTGTTCACGGTGGTGCCTGCTCAAGTATCTGCCCCATGGCATCGAACTGGAACTGCCGGGCCAGGCCGCGCATGGTGTGCACGAAGGCGCCATGCGCGGGCTGGTGGCGTTCGATCTCTTCCAGGGCGTTGAGGATGCCACGGTAGTAGCCCAGCGACACGGCCTGCGACAGCGCGGCCAGGGCGCCGGGGTCGGGGTAGGTCAGCGGCCTGCTGGCGGCCCCGGCATCGGGCGCGGCCAGCACCGGGGCGGGGGCCTGTGCTTCGCCGAGCCACTGCAGCGCCAGGCGCCGCTCCAGCCAGTCGAGCAGCTCGCTGTGGCGCACGGGCTTGACGATGAAGTCCTCGGGGCGGATGTCCACGTCGTTGTCCAATGCCTTGTCGAAGGCATTCGCAGACACGATGGCGCAGTGGACTTCAGGCAAATGCATCTGCCGCACGCGCCGCAGGGTCTCCCACCCGTCGATGCCGGGCATGGCCAGGTCCATGAAGAGGGCGTGCGGGCGGTAGCCGGTGGCCAGCAGGTCGAGCGCGTCGTGGCCGCTGGCGGCCTGGCGCAGCTCGAAGCCCAGGGGTTCGAGCAGTTGCACCAGCAGCTCGCGGTCGGGCTCTTCGTTGTCGACCACGAGGATGCGGCGGCGCTCGCCGGCGTAGCCCTTGCGCACCCGCTGCACCCGCGCCAGCGGCGCTGCTGCGGCCTTGCCCAGGGCATCGGCATGCACCTCGGGCAGGAACAGCTTGACGTGGAACACCGAGCCCAGGCCGGGCTCGCTGGTGACGGTGAGCTCGCCGCCCATGAGCGCGGTGAGCATCTTGGCGATGGTCAGGCCCAGGCCGGCGCCAGGGGTGGCCGCCACGGCCCCTGCGCTGCCGCCGCGCGCGAAGGGCTCGAAGATGCGCTCGATCTCGTCGGCGCTCAGGCCCGGCCCCGTGTCCTGCACGTCGATGCGCGCGATTTCGCGGGCGTAGCGCACACGCAGCGTGACGCGGCCGTGCGCGGTGAACTTGACGGCATTGCCCAGCAGGTTGATGAGTATCTGGCGCAGGCGCTTTTCGTCGGCGCGCACCACCTCGGGGATGACGCCCTGCACGTCGAACTGGAAGGCCAGGCCCTTGGCGGCGGCCTGCAGCTCGAACAGGCTGGCCATCTCGTGCAGGCCGTCGGCAAAACGCATGGGCGTGACGTCGAGCGTGAGCTTGCCCGACTCGATGCGCGCGATGTCGAGCGTGCCCTCGATCAGCGACAACAGGTGCTCGCCGCCGCGGCGGATGACATGCACGGCCTGCTTGCGGTGCGGCGGCACGCCGGCGTCTTCGCCCATGAGCTGGGCATAGCCCAGGATGGAGTTGAGCGGGGTGCGGATCTCGTGGCTGATGGCGCTGATGTAGCGGCTCTTGGCCTGGTTGGCTTGGTCGGCGGCGCGTTTCGCCTCCTCGGCCACCTGGCGCGCCTGCTCGGCCACGCTGCGGGCGTTCTGCAGGGCCTCGTCGGTCTGGCGGTGCAGCTCGATCTCGCGCACCAGCAAGCCGGTCTGGCGGTTCGACTCCTCCTGCGCCACCTGGCGGCTCTTGTGCGCCAGCACCAGCCACCAGGCGACGATGCCGGAGATGACCAGCAGCGCCAGGTAGGCCTTGAGCAGGCCCGAGCGCAGCGCCACCTCGGGCGCAGCCAGCACCTCGGTGTCGGTCATGGCCTGGGCGATGGTGTTGAGCTCCTGGTGGTACAGCAGCCCCATGACGGAGGCCAGGAGCGGCCCAATCACCAGCATCAGCAGCAGGAAGTGGCCCAGGCCCGTGTCCAGGTAGCGCCAGATGGCGCGCGGCAGCACCCAGCGCAGGGCCGAGGACCACTGCACCGCCATGCTCGCATGGGGTTTGCACAGGTCGCCGCAGCGCGCGTCGAGCGTGCAGCACAGCGAGCAGATGCCGCCGCCGTAGGCGGGGCACTGGGCCATGTCGGGCGCCTCGTACTCGCGCTCGCAGACCACGCAGCGCTGCACCGAATAGCGCAGGGCGCCGCCCAGGTCGGCCGCCACCTGGCCGCTGACCGGGCCATGCATGGGCACGGCCTGCAGATCCGCCAGGGCCGGCGCCTCAGAGCGGCGCGCGATGTAGTAGCGCCCCCCGGTGGCCCAGGCAATGAGCGGCGCGGTGACGAAGGCCACCGCCATGGCGATCACCGCCGAGAAGGCCTGCGGCAGCGGGCCGAACAGGCCCAGGTGGGCGCTGATGGACAGCACGGAGGCCAACGCCATGGAGCCCACGCCCACGGGGTTGATGTCGTACAGGTGGGCGCGCTTGAACTCGATGCCCTTGGGCGACAGGCCCAGGGGCTTGTTGATGACCAGGTCGGCCACCACCGACATGATCCAGGCGATGGCGATGTTGGAGTACAGGCCCAGCACCTCGCCCATGGCGCGAAAGACGTTCATCTCCATCAGCATGAAGGCGATGAGGGTGTTGAACACCACCCACACCACGCGCCCCGGGTGGCTGTGCGTGAGGCGCGAGAAGAAGTTGGACCAGGCCAGCGAGCCCGCGTAGGCGTTGGTGACGTTGATCTTCATCTGCGAGACCACCACGAACAGCGCCGTGGCCGCCACCGCCCAGCCGTAGTGCGGGAAGACGTATTCGTAGGCCACCAGGTACATTTGGTTGGGGTCTACTGCGCGGTCGGCCGGCACCATGTGGGTAAGGGCCAGGTAGGCCAGCAGTGCGCCGCCCAGCATCTTGAGCACTCCCAGCACCACCCAGCCGGGCCCGCCGGCCAGCACCCCCAGCCACCAGCGCCCGCGCGTGGCCGGCGTGCTGGCCGGCATGAAGCGCAGGTAGTCGGCCTGCTCCCCCATCTGGGTAATGAGCGCAATGCCGACCGTGAGTGCTGCACCAAACAAGGGCAATTGAAAGGTAGTGCCGCGCCCGGATTCACCACCATAGTGCGATATGCCCAAGAACGCACCAGGATCGTGCGTAATGACATAGACGAAGGGCACCACCAGCATCACCAGCCACAGCGGCTGGCTCCACACCTGCAGCCGGCTGATGGCCGAGACGCCGTGGGTGACCAGCGGAATCACCACCACGGCGCAGATCAGGTAGCCCCAGGTGGGCGGGATGTCGAGCGCCAGCTCGAGCGCATAGGCCATGACGGCCGCCTCGAGCGCGAAGAAGATGAAGGTGAAGGAGGCGTAGATCAGCGAGGTGAGGGTGGAGCCGATGTAGCCGAAGCCCGCGCCGCGCGTGAGCAGGTCCATGTCCACCCCGTAGCGGGCGGCGTAGACGCTGATGGGCAGGCCCGCCAGGAAAATGATGAGCCCTGTGGCGACGATGGCCCAGAAGGCGTTGACGAAGCCGTACTGCACCAGCAGCGTGGCGCCCACGGCCTCCAGGATCAGGAAGGAGGCCGCGCCGAAGGCGGTGTTGGCCACGCGCCATTCGGACCACTTGCGAAAGCGCTGGGGCGTGTAGCGCAGCGCGTAGTCTTCCATGGTCTCGGTGGCCACCCAACTGTTGTAGTCGCGCCGGACCTTGACGACCTGCTGCGGGGCCTGGGCGTCCACGTCCGTACCGCCCTGTACGGGAACTCCCGCGTCAGGCGAGGCTATGGTGGCGGTGGTGGGTGGCATGGAGGAGCGTCAAGAGATGCGGGGCGGCAGTCCCTGTGATGGTGCAGTTTCCATGCCACTGGCGCCGCGCCGGTCGGGGTAGATGCGCCAATCGACGTATGGCCGGCACGGGGCTTGCTCACTATGATGGTGCGGACCAGGGCGAGCCCTTGCTCCAGCGCACGGCATGGCACCGCTCTATCCGATCACCACACCACCAAGACCATGGAACTCACCCCCCGCGAAAAGGACAAGCTGCTGATCTTCACCGCGGCCCTGCTGGCCGAGCGCCGCAAGGCGCGGGGCCTGAAGCTGAATTACCCCGAGGCCATGGCGCTGATCAGCGCCGCCGTGATGGAGGGCGCGCGCGACGGCAAGACCGTGGCCCAGCTCATGAGCGAGGGGCGCACGGTGCTGACCCGCGCCGACGTGATGGACGGCATCGCCGAGATGATCCCCGACATCCAGGTCGAGGCCACCTTTCCCGACGGGACCAAGCTGGTCACCGTGCACCAACCCATCGTCTAAGCAGCACTTTCCGGAGATTTAATCCATGCGCGCATCACGCACCCGCACCCTTGCCCTCATCGCCCTGGCCACGCTGGCCACGGCCGCCAGCGCCCATACCGATGGCGGCGCGCACGCGCACAGCGACTTCTTCAGCGGCTTCACCCACCCGCTGTTCGGGCTGGACCACCTGGCCGCCATGGTGGCCGTGGGCCTGTGGAGCGCGCTGGCCGCGCGCCGCGCCGGGCCCGAGCTGCTGTGGGGCCCGCTGGGCTTTGCCAGCCTGCTGCTGGTGGGCGCGGTGATGGGCCTGCAGGGTGTGGCCCTGCCGGCGGTGGAGCCGATGATCGCTGCCTCGCTGCTGGCCACGGGGCTGCTGGTGGCGTCGCGCCTGCGCGTGCCGGGCCTGGCGGCGGCACTGGGCGTGGGCGTGTTCGCGCTGTTCCACGGCCTGGCCCACGGCTACGAACTGGCCGGCAGCGACAGCGCCTGGCAGACCCTGGCCGGCATGCTGTGCGCCACGGTGCTGCTGCACTGCGCGGGCCTGGCTGCGGGCTGGGCGCTGCGCCACCGCACCGTGTGGCTGACCCGCGCGGCCGGTGCCGGCGTGGCCGCCCTGGGCGGCGCCATGCTGCTGCAACTGGCCTGACCCCTCCCTTTTCATCAGACAAGGACACGCCACCATGATCCCAGGCGAACTGCTGATCGACGCGGGTGAACACGCCCTGAACCCCGGGCGCCGCACGCTGACCGTGCTGGTGCGCAACACGGCGGACCGGCCCATCCAGGTCGGTTCGCACTACCACTTTGCCGAGACCAACGGCGCCCTGGGCTTCGACCGCGAGGCTGCGCGCGGCATGCGGCTGAACATCGCCTCGGGCACGGCCGTGCGCTTCGAGCCCGGGCAGGAGCGCACCGTGGAGCTGGTGGACTATGCGGGCGACCGCACGGTGTACGGCTTTCGCGGGCTGGTGCAGGGGCCGCTGTGATGCAGCGCCCTGCCCTTTTCTCCACCCCCCTTTCCAGCCCCGCGCCGGGCACCAGCAAAAGGTTTTGAACCATGGCAACCATTGGACGACGCGCCTATGCGGAGATGTTCGGCCCCACCGTGGGTGACCGCGTGCGCCTGGCCGACACCGACCTGATCGCCGAGGTGGAGGCGGACTACACCCTGCGCGCCGGAGGCTACGGCGAAGAGGTGAAGTTCGGCGGCGGCAAGACCATCCGCGACGGCATGGCGCAAAGCCAGCGCACGCGCGACGGCGGCGCCGTGGACACTGTGCTGACCAATGCGCTCATCATCGACCACACGGGCATCGTGAAGGCGGACATCGGCCTCAAGGGCGGGCGCATCGTGGCCATCGGCAAGGCCGGCAACCCCGATACGCAGACGGGGGTGGACATCATCATCGGCCCGGGCACCGAGGTCATCAGCTGCGAGGGCAACATCGTCACCGCGGGCGGCATCGACAGCCACATCCACTTCATCTGCCCACAACAGATCGAGGAGGCCCTGGCCTCGGGCGTGACCACCATGCTGGGCGGCGGCACGGGCCCGGCCACGGGCACGCTGGCCACCACCAGCACATCCGGCACCTGGAACATGGAGCGCATGCTGCAGTCGGCCGATGCCTTTCCGATGAACCTGGGCTTTCTGGGCAAGGGCAATGCCAGCCTGCCGGCGCCGCTGCGCGAGCAGATCGAGGCGGGAGCCATTGGCCTGAAGCTGCACGAGGACTGGGGCACGACGCCCGCGGCCATCAGCAACTGCCTGGATGTGGCTGAAGAGACGGACACGCAGGTCGCCATCCACAGCGACACGCTCAATGAATCCGGCTTTGTCGAGAACACCATCGCCGCCGTGGGCGGGCGCGGTATCTGCGCCTTCCACACCGAAGGCGCGGGCGGCGGCCATGCGCCGGACATCCTGCGCGTGGTGGGCGAGGCGAACTTTTTGCCCTCGTCCACCAACCCGACCATGCCCTACACGGTGAACACGCTGGACGAGCATGTGGACATGCTCATGGTGTGCCACCACCTCGATGCCGGCATCGCCGAGGACCTGGCGTTTGCCGAGAGCCGCATCCGCAAGGAGACCATCGCGGCCGAAGACATCCTGCACGACCTGGGCGCCATCAGCATGATGAGCAGCGACAGCCAGGCCATGGGCCGGGTGGGCGAGGTGATCCTGCGCACCTGGCAGACGGCGCACAAGATGAAGGCGCAGCGCGGCTCGCTCGACGGCGACAGCGCGCGCAACGACAACACGCGCATCAAGCGCTATGTGGCCAAGTACACCATCAACCCGGCCATCGCGCACGGCATCAGCCACGAGGTGGGCTCCATCGAGGTCGGCAAGTGGGCCGACATCGTGATCTGGAAACCGGCCTTCTTCGGCGTGAAGCCGGCGCTGATCTTGAAGGGCGGCTTCATCGCCATGGCGGCCATGGGCGACCCCAATGCCTCCATCCCCACGCCGCAGCCGGTGCACTACCGGCCGATGTTCGGTGCCTTCGGCGGTGCCATCGCGCGCACCTCGCTGACCTTCGTCTCGCAGGCGGGGCTCAATGCAGGCATCGGCGAGCGCTTCGGCCTGGCCAAGACGCTGGTCGCCGTGCGCAACATCCGCGGCGTGCGCAAGCAGCACATGGTGCACAACCACTACACGCCGCGCATGGAGGTGGACGCACAGACCTACACGGTGCGCGCCGACGGCCAGTTGCTGACCTGCGAGCCTGCCACGCTGCTGCCCATGGCGCAGCGCTATTTCCTCTTCTGAACCGACACCGCACCCGCATTTGACCCGATGATCCAGGCCTCCAAACTCATTGCCCAGGGCCGCGGCCTGGCCCCCGTGCTGCTCAAGCGCGCCACCACGGTGGAGCTCGACTGGGACGTGCGCCAGAAAAGCCGCTTTTCGGCCACCGACTCTGCCGGGCGCGAGCTGGGCGTCTTCCTGCCCCGTGGCACGGTGGTGCGCGGCGGCGATGTACTGGTGGCCGAAGACGGCTCGCTGGTGCGCGTGCTGGCGGCCCCGCAGGCGGTGCTCTACATCACCCACTGCAAGAACCACGGCACACCGTTCGACCTGACGCGCGCCGCCTACCACCTGGGCAACCGCCACGTGCCCATCGAGCTGCAGCCCGACCACCTCAAGATCGAGCCCGATCACGTGCTGGCCGACATGCTGCGCGCCATGCACCTGATCGTGCACGCCAGGGACATGGCCTTCGAGCCCGAGGGCGGCGCCTATGCGGCGGGGCATGCCGGCGGGCACGGCCACCACGGCCATGACCATGGCGACCATGGCCATGCGCAAGAAGGGCACGGTGCACACGCTGGGCACGCACACGATCACCCCCATGACCATGACCATGACCATGACCATGGCGACGGCCACGGCCACGGCCACGGTCATGCCCACTGAGCGGCCCGCCGCCCGGCACCGCCAGCAGCGAGGATCACCACCATGATGCGCGAGCCCCCGGCCCCCACCGCCCTGCCCGCAGCCAGCCTGCTGCAGCTGATCTGGCTGGCCTCGCCCGCGCTGCCGGTGGGCGGCTTCTCGTATTCCGAAGGGCTGGAAAGCGCCATCGAGTCGGCCGGCGTCGCATCCGAAGCGGCCGTGGCCGCCTGGCTGCTGGACCAGTTGCACATCACCCAGGCGCGCGGCGACATGGCCGTGGTCGCCCAGGCCGTGGGTGCGTGGCGCCAGGGCGACATGGCGCACGTGCGCGAGCTCAACGACTGGGTGCTGCACACGCGCGAGACCAGCGAGCTGCGCCTGCAGACCGAGCAGATGGGCCGCTCGCTGGCCGACTGGCTGCGCAACCAGCACCAGGGCGACACGGCGTGCATGCCGACGGTGCAGGCCCTGGCCGCCCTGCCGCCCACCTACCCCGTGGCCTTCGCGCTGGCAGCATCCACCACCGAGGCATCGGGCCACGATGTGCTGCTGGCCTTTGCCTTCGGCTGGGCCGAGAACATGGTGCAGGCCGCCCTCAAGTCCATGCCGCTGGGCCAGAGCGCCGGCCAGCGCATCCTGGCAAAGCTCGCCCAGGCCATACCCGATGCCGCCACCCATGCGCTGGCGCTGCCCGACGGCGAGCGCCAGGCTTTTTCACCCATGCTGGCCATCCTGTCGGCCCGGCACGAAACCCAGTATTCACGCCTTTTCAGATCATGACCACCACCAGCCCCCTGCACCACATCCCTCGCCGCACCAAGCACCTGCCCCCGCTGCGCGTGGGCATCGGCGGCCCCGTCGGCTCGGGCAAGACCACCCTGCTCGAAATGCTGTGCAAGGCCATGCGCGACGACTACGACCTGATCGCCATCACCAACGACATCTACACCAAGGAAGACCAGCGCCTGCTGACCGTGAGCGGCGCCCTGCCCGCCGAGCGCATCCTGGGCGTGGAGACCGGCGGCTGCCCACACACGGCGATCCGAGAGGACGCGTCGATCAACCTCGAAGCCATCGACCGCATGCTCGAGCAGTTCCCGGATGCGGACGTGGTCTTCGTCGAGAGCGGCGGCGACAACCTGGCCGCCACCTTCAGCCCCGAGCTGTCGGACCTGACCATCTACGTGATCGACGTCGCTGCCGGCGAAAAGATCCCGCGCAAAGGCGGCCCCGGCATCACCAAGAGCGACCTGTTCATCATCAACAAGACCGACCTGGCGCCGCACGTGGGCGCCGACCTGTCGGTGATGGAGTCCGACACCGTGCGCATGCGCACCACGCCCCAGGGCCTGCGCCCCTTCGTGATGACCAACCTGAAAACCCTCGCGGGCCTGGCCGAGGTGGTGCGCTTCATCGAGACCAAAGGCATGCTGACCAAAGCGACCTCTGCGGCCGGCTAGAATACGCGCCTTCCCTCCCGGAGACTTGGGTGAGTGGTTTAAACCAGCAGTCTTGAAAACTGCCGACGGGCAACCGTCCGTGAGTTCGAATCTCACAGTCTCCGCCAGATAGCTAGAAGACAAGCGCCTCACGAGGCGCTTTTGTTTTTTGCGCTTTGTTTGCACCCTGGCGCGGAATTGACTGAACTGGCGCAGTTCGACAAGCCTTGAACATGCAGGCCACCACTGGACCTGATGGTGCGCCATGCCTGATGGTGCGCCATGGCATCGACCGCCAGGTTCCTCAATGGAAAGGCCGCCTCGAACGCAGGGTGCGCCCACCTGGGGCTGAGGAGCGTGCGCGGCAGAAGGAGCATCGGCTGCAACGCCCGACAAACCGATCTCGCCGGGTATCACCTCCGGCGCCCAGGGGGCCACCCTGGGCTTGTCGGTACTACCCAGCGATCCTCGGTTTTCGAGCGTTTCGCTTCGATGCCTTCTGCTGCGCCCGCTCCTAGCGTGAGGCCGCGGCAAGCCCTGGCCTCAGGGCCCTGGGCGCCGGTGGATGCGGATAGGCTGCTCCCTGGCGGCAGACGGCGGCGCATCGCAGCCATCGCAGCCGCAACCTGCGCTGGCGCGCAGCACCACCTTGCCGAAATAGCGAGCCATGAAGCCCGGCAGCGGCAGCCGCAGCGCGGCTTGCGCCAGCGCCCGGCGGGCAACGGCCGGCGCCAGGCTCCAGCCCGCATACAGCGCACAGGCGGTCACCACCGCCAGCACGACCAGCATCTGTACGTTCATCTCAGCCTCCTCCCATCATCAGGGCAATGCGGTAGGTCGCGAATGCTGCCGCATAGGCGAGCGCGAACTGGTAGCCCGCCATCAGCGCCGGGTAGCGCCAGGAATTGGTTTCGCGGCGCACGACGGCCAGCGTCGACAGGCACTGCGGCGCGAACACGAACCAGGCCAGCAGCGAAAGCGCCGTGGCCAGTGGCCAGCTCTGCGCGATCACCGGCGCCAGCGCATCGGCCACCGAATCGCCGGCCGCCGACAGCGCATACACGGTGCCCAGCGCGCCCACCGCCACCTCGCGCGCAGCCAGGCCAGGCACCAGGGCGATGGAGATCTGCCAGTTGAAGCCGATGGGTGCGAACACGTGCTGCAGCGCCTGGCCCAGCCAGCCCGCGGCGCTGTACTGGATGGCGGCGCCGGTGGCACCATCCGGAGGCGCCGGATAGCTCGACAGGAACCACAGCACCACCGTCAGCGCGAAGATGATGGTGCCCACGCGCACGATGAAGATGCGCGCCCGTTCCCACAGGCCCAGCAGCAGGTTGCGCGGGCTGGGCATGCGGTAGGGCGGCAGCTCCAGCATCAGCGGCTGGTAGCTGCTCTTCATCCACAGGCGCTTGAACAGCCAGGCCACGGCCATGGCCGACACCACGCCCGCCACGTACAGCGCGAAGAGCACCAGCCCGCGCAGGTCGAACCAGCCCACTGGCGTGGCGGGGATGAAGGCACCGATCAACAGCGCGTACACCGGCAGCCGGGCCGAGCAGGTCATGAGCGGCGCGATCATGATGGTGGCCAGGCGGTCCTTCCACGGCCCGATGGTGCGCGTGGCCATGATGCCCGGCACCGCGCACGCAAAGCTCGACAGCAGCGGAATGAAAGCACGGCCCGACAGCCCCACCTTGCCCATCAGCCGGTCCAGCAGGAAGGCCGCACGCGGCAGATAGCCCGAGTCCTCGAGCACCAGGATGAAGAAGAACAGGATCAGGATCTGCGGCAGGAACACCAGCACCCCGCCTGCTCCGGCGATCACGCCATCGACCAGCAGGCTGCGCAGCGGGCCGTCTGCCATGTTCTCGGTGATCCGTGCGGACAGCCAGGCCATCAGGTCCTTGATGGCGTCCATGGGCAGGTTGGCCCAGGAGAAAACGGCCTGGAACATCAGAAACAGCAGCAGCGCCAGCACCGCCAGACCCCATACCGGGTGCATGACAACGGCGTCGAGCCGGTTCTGCACGCGCTGGTTGCGCCCCCCGGCGGGCGCGGCGGCCGCCAGGATGCGGCGCACCTCGCGCTGCAGGTCGCTCGCCGTGCCCGCCGCCTGTGCGGCCACGGGGGCCAGCACCGGGTCGCCACCCGGCTGGCGGGTGAGCTGCGCGGCAATCTCTGCCATCAGCGCGGCATGGCCGTCGCGCCTGACGGCCACCGTCTCCACCACCGGGCAGCCCAGCTCGGCCGAAAGGCGCTGCAGGTCGATTTTGAGCCCCTGCGAGCGCGCCACGTCGGCCATGTTGAGGGCCAGAACCATGGGCCGGCCCAGGCGCCGCACTTCCAGCACCAGGCGCAGGTTCATGCGCAGATTGGTCGCGTCGGCCACCGCCACGATCAAATCGGGCACCGCCTCGCCCGCACGCTGGCCTTCGATGACTTCCAGCGTCACCTGCTCATCGGGGGTGGCCGGCGTCAGGCTGTAAGTGCCGGGCAGATCGATTACCGCGACGGTGCGACCGTCGCGCAGCTGCGTGGTGCCGGTCTTGCGTTCGACTGTCACGCCAGCGTAGTTGGCCACCTTCTGGCGCGCACCGGTCATCAGGTTGAACAGCGCCGTCTTGCCGCAGTTGGGGTTGCCGACCAGGGCCAGACTCGGCAGGGCGCCGGCGGTGGCAACGGGAGAAACGCCTTGGCCCGTCATACCGGGCGCACCTCGATGCACTGGGCTTCCAGCATGCGCAGCGCAAACTGGGTATCACCGATCTGCACGGCGATGGGCTCCAGCCCGCCAGGGCCGCGGCGCAGCACGGTCAACGGCTCGCCCTCCAGGAAACCGAGCTCTCCCAGCCGTCGCAGCGCTGCGGCATCGATAAGGGGATGGGAGGAGGCAACGCCCTCCACCACGGCGCGGGCGCCATTGGGAAGATCAGGTAGTTTCATGGGAGGGGAAAATGCGAACGGCGAACCCGCGCTCAGCACGCCGGAGCCTCAACCCGAAGTTGGACGAGAATTATTACTATTTACATATTAACCCCGACTTGATAGACCATGCCCGCGTCGGCGATGAATCCCCGCAACCCCCGCAGGTTCCGCAGCGCCTGGGCAGGCCGCAAATGTCTCTCGCCCCCCGGGCCTTGCAACAGCGCCCCCCATTGCAACGCGGCCCGCTCGCTAGCTGGCAAGGCTGCGTAGGTCACGGTGACCTGCAGCGATGGTTTTCAGGTGATGGTGGCTGGAGGTCGATGAAGGGGCCCGCGCGGGAGGCGGCTCCATAATGCGGCTCCCCGCCGTTCACCGTGCCTCCCGTGCCCATCCCATTTGCCATGCCCGACCGCGCCAGCCCCGATTGCACGCAGCCCGCCAGCAAACCGTTGCTCATCATTTCCGCTGGCAACACCTTCCCAGGCCTCAGGGAATCAGAGGGTGACTTCGACGACTGGATCGCTGCGGGTCTCGGGCAGGCGACGCCAGCGCTGCCCATGCGGCGGATCGACGCGCAGCAGCCCGCGCCCGCCCTGCCCCACCCTTCGGAAGTGGCCGGGGTGGTAGTGAGTGGCTCGCATGCCATGGTGACCGACCGCGCTCCCTGGAGCGAGCAGTTGGCGCTGTGGATGAAGCGCTGCGTCGAGGCCGGGGTGCCGGTGCTCGGCATCTGCTACGGGCACCAGTTGCTCGCCCATGCGTTCGGCGGCAAGGTCGATGACCTGCCTGGCGGGCCGGAGGTAGGAACACAGTCCATCCACCTGACCCAGGACGCGCGCGAGGACGCATTGCTGGCGGGCCTGCCCGATCGGTTCCCTGCGCAACTGGTCCACTACCAGTCCGTGCTGCGGCTACCCGACCAGGCAGTGCTGCTGGCGCGAAGCGATCTGGAGCCGCACCAGGCCTTTCGCGTGGGCGGCTGCGGGTGGGGCGTGCAGTTCCACCCCGAGTTTTCGGCGGCAGCGATGCGTGCGTATGTGGGGCACGTCAACCGATCGCGCGATGCATCCAGCCAACTGGACAGCGGCCTGGTCAGCACCACGCCGGACGCCAGCAGCGTGCTCGGCCGGTTTGCAGCCATGGTGCAGGCGCTTGAGGCATCGAGCCAAAGCGCCTGATCGACCTGTTCAGTGTGCGGCTGGGCGGCGAAGCACGTGGCACTCACCCTCGTGGTTCTCGTAGTAGGCCAGGCCGGCGCCGGGAAAGAAGACGATGCAGTCCGTGGATTTGCCCACCAGGGCTTCGAGCACTGGCGCGGTGTCTGTCGCGCAGTTGTCGAATTCGCCATGGCTTGCAGCAACGACGAAGCAGCGCGGGCCTGCGCCGAGCGACTTGAGCAGCGCAGCGACCTTGGCGGCAACGGCGTCTACCGCCGGGATCTGCTGCATGAACTTGCGCTCCAGGTGGCGCCCGTCGTGCGCCAGCGCCGAGATGAAGTCGCGTCTTCAGGATGGCTTGCTGGCAAGCGCCAGGTAGCGCTCCTGCCGCTCTGCAGCGACGAAGGTTCGGATGAACTCTTGTGCGGGCCCCATCGATACACCTTGCCAAGTTGAGTTGTCTGGCATGCATCATGGCATGCGGCAGCACAAAATGGAGGCCAGGCGCGAGGCATGCACGCGCCCATCTTCCGCCCCAGCGCTGGCTTTTACGGGTTTGCATTCAATCGTATGACCAGGCGGAAAGCCGCAGACAGTGCTGTAGCACGGCAAGGCGGACCAACGACGTCAGAAGAGTTTTGTTAGCCGCTCTTAGTAGGTCACGGTGACCTGCAGCGTGTCGGTGTACATGCCCGCAGGCAGCGCCGCCGGATTCGACTTGTTGATCTGGCCGTGGATGGGCAACGAGAACGCAGCGCCATTGGCCGGCACGTTGACGCCGGTGATGGCCGTTCCGGCGGGATAGGGCTGCGTGTGCCCGGCGTCGCGGTACAGCTCGTAGGGCACGTACGCGGCGGTGCTGCCATTGCGCATGGCGCGCGGGCCGGTGCCGATGCCCGTACCCTGGCCCGCATAGGAGCCGGGACCGACCTGGATGCTGATGCCCAGCACCTCGGGCGAGCAGACAAGCTGGGTAGGGCCGGACACACCCTCGGCCCCCGAAGGGGTGGCCGTGACGATGCCCGTGAAGGTGCCAGGGCGCGTGCCGAAGTCCAGGGTGCCGAAGTTCACGCCCGCAGTGGCACCGGAACTGCCGGCGACCATGCAGCCTGCCGTGAGCTGCATCTGCGCTTGCAGAGTACCGCCCAGGGTGCCTGCCAACACAGGCCCTGCCGCCAGGGCCAGGGCCGCTGCTGCGAGCCGCCCCAATGCCCACCCGTGTTGTCTTCGTCCGCCCGCGTCCATCGCGTGTTTCCTCGAAAAATGTCCCCCAATGCACCTTGCCTGCAGGACCACGCCCTCAAATTCACCATGGGGTGCACACCCCGCGGAGCACCCGGCTCGGTTTGCGCAAATCGTATCAGGTTGTAAATGGAATCTGTAGAAGGTTCTCCTCAGACGGCCAGAAGTGGGGAAAGTCTGGCGTGAAGCGGGTCTTCAGGTGGCAGCGACAACCAAGCGCACAGCGGGATCGTCGAAGAGCCACGCAGGGTCCCATCCCGGTTCAAGGCGGCCCAGCCTGACCAGGCCGTCCGAGATTTGCCCATCCCTGTAGAAGATGGCCAGGTTGCCCCATGGGGCATAAAAGCAGAGGTCCCCAGCCACTGGCATATGGGCGGCAGGCGCTCCGTCGGTGGCCAGTGCCCGCGGCAAGCCTGCGATCTTCTCGGTTGCCTCGTAGTCCTCCAACACCAAATCCAGCGGCAGCAGCAACGCAAGATCGCCCGCACTCGCGTTGCTGTCGAGCGTTGCCGTCGCGACCACTGCACCGTTCAGGATGAAATCGACTTTCATGAAGGCTCAACCAGGCCAGACCTTGCGGCCGCATCGCCTGGCTGTCACAGCAATTTGTCGGGCGTAATCGGCAGATCGCGGATGCGTTTGCCGGTGGCGTGGAACACCGCATTGGCGATGGCAGCGGGAATGCCCACCATGCCGAGCTCACCCATGCCCTTCACTCCCAGCGGGTTGACGATGGTGTCCTCCTCCTCCACGAAGATGGTCTCGATGGCATGGATGTCCGCATTCACGGGCACGTGGTAATGCTGCAGACTGGCCGTCATGATCCTGCCGTAGCGGTGATCGATCTCGGTGGCTTCTTCCAAAGCCATGCCGATGCCCCACACCACGCCGCCGATCTCCTGGCTGTGCGAGGCCAGCGGGTTGAGAATCTTGCCGCAGGCGGTCACCTCGATGACGCGGGTGACCTTGACGGTGCCAAGGTCGGGGTCGACCTTCACCTCGACGAACTGGGCGCCGTGGGCGAGCGATGCGTACTTTGCGCGCTCTGGCGATGGCGTCGAATCGCAGGTCTCGGCGATCTCGTTCGTGCCGGTGCGCCGCATCAGGTCGGCAATGGCCACCGAGCGCGACGCATCGCCCTTGGGGCGCAAATACCCGTCGAGCATCTCCACCTCTGCCGCAGCCTTACCCGTGAGGGGCGATGCGGCATCCCGGTTCGCCAGCTGCAGGAGTTTGGCGGTGACGGCCAGGGCAGCGCCCCGCACGGCCGAACCCACGCTGGATGTGGTCCATGAGCCGCCTTGCGCCGGTGCCCTGGGCTGGCGCGTATCGCCCAGCTCGAAATGCACCTGGTCCAGCCGCAGCCCCAGGAATTCGGCAGCGATCATGGTCATGACGGTGTAGGTGCCTGGACCGATGTCACTGGTTGCGCTGGTGACACTGGCCGTGCCGTCGGCGCGAAACACAATGCGCGCGCTGGCCGGCTGCTGGAAGGCGCCCCAGACACTGGAGGCCATACCCCAGCCGACCAGCAAACGGCCATCGCGCATCGAGCGCGGCTCGGCCTTGCGGTTGGCCCATCCGAACTTCTCTGCGCCCAGGCGGTAGCACTCGCGCAGCGCCTTGCTCGAAAAAGGCTTGCCGCTTTCGGGGTCGACCTCGGCGTAGTTGGCCAGGCGCAGCGCCAACGGATCCATCTTGAGTGCGTACGACAGCTCGTCCATCGCGCTTTCCAGGGCGAACATGCCGCTCACGGCGCCCGGCGCGCGCATCCACGTGGGCGTGGCAAGGTCGGTGGCGGCAACCTTCAGCGGCGCATGCAGATTCGGGCACGCATACACCTGCTTCAAAAAGCTGGTGGTGGCGTCCGAGAACGGCTCGAACGAAGAAGTGTTGTGAAAGGCTTCATGGATGATGGCCGACAGCTTGCCGTCGCGGCCTGCCCCCAGGGCCACCTTCTGGATGGTGTGGGGCCGGTAGCCATGGCCGGTGAACATCTGCGCCCGCGTGTAGACCACCTTCACCGGGCGCTTGAGTTCGCGTGCGGCCATCGCCGTCAGGGAGGGGTAGTAATTGGGCTTGAGCGATGCGCCGAAGGCCCCGCCGACGAACGGGGACACCACGCGGATGTTCTCGGCCGGCACGCCCAGGCCCGCGGCCAGGTGCTTCTGTACGCCAAAGACCTCCTGGGTCTTGTCGAAGATGGTGAGTTGATCCCCCTGCCAGAAGGCGATGGCTGCGTGCGGCTCGATCGGGTTGTGGTGGTGGATGGGGATGCGGTACTCCGCCGCCACCTTGACCGGCGCAGCCTGCATGGCAGCCACCGGGTTGCCGCGGGGCACGGCCTTGGCCGAGGCCGGGTCGGGCTGCGCCCGTTCCAGCACCGTGGCGAGGTCGGTGTTGTGGGGTTCGGTCTGGTAGCTGACCTTTACCAGTCTTGACCGTGCCGGGCCTGTTCGTAGGTCTCCGCAACGACCAGGGCAATCGGCTGGCCGTTGAAGAACACCCGGTCCGACTGCAACGGCCACGCCCACCCGGGCGCCGCCCCGGCTGCCGGTGGCGGCCCCAGCCTGCCCGCGTTCAGGTGCGTGAAGACGCGGATCACGCCTCCCGCCTGCTCTGCCTGCCGTGTGTCGATGGCCGAGATGCGCCCCTTGGCAACAGTGCTCAGCACGATGAAGCCGTAGGTGACATTCGGGATCTGGAACTCGGCGGTGTACTTCGCCTGGCCTGTGACCTTGGCGAGTCCGTCGACGCGGGTGGTTTCTTTGCCCAGATGGCGTGCCATGGCGATCTCTCCTCAAGCCAGTCGCGACGCGCGCATCAGCGCCCGCACAACAGAACGACGACCCAGTTCCACCTTGTAGGCGTTGTGCGCAAGTGGCCGCGCATCGCGCAGCGCGGCCTCGGCCGCACGCTGAAAGGTGGCCTCATCCGCGCGCTGGCCAACCAGTGCCGCCTCGGCCTCGGCGCTGCGCCAGGGCTTGTGGGCGACGCTGCCCAGCACCACGCGCGCCTGCCGTATCGTGCCGCCATCCAGCTGCAGCGCGGCGGCCACCGAGACCATCGCAAAAGCGTACGAGGCGCGGTCGCGCACCTTCAGGTAGTGCGAGTGGCGCGCAAAGTCGCCCGACGGCACCGGGAGCTCGATGGCCAGGATCAGATCGCCGTGCTCCAGGTTGTTGTCGCGCTGCGGCGTGTCGCCCGGCAGCCGGTGGAAGTCGGTGATGGCGATCAGCCGCTCACGCCCATCCGGTGCGCGCACACGCACCTTGGCATCCAGCGCATACAAGGCCGTTGCCATGTCGCCAGGGTAGGTCGCCACACACGATTCGCTCCAGCCCAGGATCGCGTGGATCTTGTTCAGGCCCTCTCGCGCGCCGCAGCCGCTGTCGGCCTCGCGCTTGTTGCAGGGCATCGATGTGTCGTAGAAGTAGTTGCAGCGCGTGCGTTGAAGCAGGTTTCCGCCATTGGTCGCCATGTTGCGCAACTGCCCGGAGGCGCCTGCCACGATCGCCTGCGTCAGCAACGGGTAGCTCTCGCGGACCAGCGGATGGTTGGCGGTCTCGCTGTTGGTCGCCAGCGCGCCGATGGACAGTCCGGAGCGCGTGCGCTGGATCTCGCGCAGCGGCAGCCGCGTGATGTCCACCAGCCGCGTGGGCCGCTCGACGTCCTCCTTCATCAGGTCCAGCAGGTTGCTGCCACCGGCCAGGTACCGGGCTTGGGGCATGGCCGACACCGCTACGGTAGCGGCAGCGGAATCTGCGGCGCGAACATACTCAAACGGTCTCATGGCCGTCCTCCTTTGAAGGGCTTGAAGCGGTGGATGCCATCGCAAGTTGCGCCTCGCTGGCAAAGCGCCAGGTCTGGGCTGCCTGCCGGCCCGAATGGACTTCTTGAATCGCGGCGACGATGCCTGGATACGCGCCGCAGCGGCAGATGTTGCCGCTCATGCGCTCGCGGATCTCGTCGTCCGTCAGGCGGGTCGTTGTCCTGCCGACGTTCTCGGTGACGTGGCTGACCTGGCCGCGCCGGGCCTCGGCCAGCATGCCGACGGCAGAGCAGATCTGCCCCGATGTGCAGTAGCCGCACTGAAAGCCATCGTGCTTGATGAAGGCGGCCTGCATCGGATGCAGTTGGTCGCCCTTTGCCAAGCCCTCAATGGTCGTGACTTCACGGCCTTCGAGCGTGGCGGCCAGGGTCAGGCACGAGAGCACACGCTGCCCGTCGACCAGTACCGTGCAGGCGCCGCACTGGCCCTGGTCGCACCCCTTCTTGGAGCCGGTTAGCGCAAGCCGCTCGCGCAGCGCATCGAGCAGCACGACGCGCGCCGGCGATGCCTACCGTTTTGTCGATGCCAAAAGCGCGAGATTGTTTGGTAAAAGCAGTCATGAAAGATCCTGGATTGGTGAGCCCTGTATCTTTCCCAAAAGGAGAGTGCTTGAGAATCCACCTCCAACTGCTCATACTGTGCAGATGAACTACACAATAGGCCGAGGGGATCTGGACGGCGTGGTGGTGTTTCTGGCGGTTGCCGAGGAACGCGGTTTCCGGGCGGCGGCCAGGCGCCTGGGCATTACCCCATCTGCTGTCAGCCAGGCAATCCGCGCCTTTGAGGCGCGTATCGGAGTGACGCTGCTGGCGCGCACGACACGCAGCGTCGGGCTGACCGAAGCCGGGGAACGGCTGCTCCTGCAGGTTCGACCGGCAGCACAGCAGTTGCTTCAGGGAATAGAGTCTGCCCGCAGCCTGGGGCACGCGGTCACGGGACTGCTGCGCATCAGCGTTCCAAGGGCAAGCGTGCAGTTGCTGACCGAGCGCTTTGTTGCGGGATTTCTGGTGGCGCACCCCCAATTGCAACTGGAGTTTGCAGGGGACGACCGCATGGTGGACATCGTCGCTGAAGGGTGCGACGCCGGCGTACGCCCCCGTTCGTTCGTGCATGCGGACATGGTGGCGGTTCCTCTGACCAGAGAGGAGCCGCAAGTGGTGGTCGGCGCGCCCGCACTCCTGGCGCGCCATGGACGACCTGACACGCCGCAAGGCATCCAGAACATTCCCTGCATCACGTTCAGGCAGGCCGGCATCGTGCTCGACGAATGGATGTTCCATGTCGAGGGGGAGCGAAAGAGCATCCACGTGAGCGGGCCCTTGGTACTGGACGACGTGGCCGCATGTGTCCACGCGGCGGAGCAGGGGGTAGGGCTATTCCGGCTCCCGCGCTCCATCGTCGCGCGCAACATCCATGCCGGAACACTGGAGGTCATCCTCAGCGGCTTCGCCATGGAGTTTCCTGGATTGGCGCTCTACTACCCCAGCCGGAGTACGGTTCTCCCAAAACTGCGCGCGTTTGTCGACTACGTGCTGGCCCACAAGATCTGACCCGTTGCAAGCGGCGCCCAGTGGCCCACCCCGGGCTTGTCGGCACCACCCACCTATCCTCGGCTTTCGGTCGTTTCGTTTCGCGGCCTTCTGCCGCGCACGCTCCTGGCTATTCACGCCAGCGCAGTGCCTCGATCACCAAGGCCAGCGCGGGCGCCGTCTGGCGGCGGTTGGCATAGTACAGGTGGTAGGGCGAGAAGCTCGGCCACCAGTCCTGCAGCACCGGCACCAGGCGGCCGTGCTCGGCGTGCGGCTGCACCAGCTCCAGCGGCACGTAGCAAAAGCCCAGGCCGTCCAGCGCCGCCTGCAGCATCAACTGGGTGTTGTTGAACACCACCTGGCCCTGCACGCGCACGGCCAGGGCCTGCCCGTCCTTCTCGAAATCCCAGGCATACAGGCCGCCGTGCGTGGGCAGGCGCAGGTTCACGCACTGGTGCGCTGTCAGATCGTGCGGCGTGACCGGCAGCGCCTTGCCTGCCAGGTAGGCCGGCGAGGCCGCCACGGCCATGCGCAGCGGCGGCCCGATGCGCACGGCCACCATGTCCTTGTCCACCCGGTCGCCCACGCGCACGCCCGCGTCAAAGCGCTGCGAGGCGATGTCGGTGAAGGCGTAGTCCACGCTGAACTCGATGCGGATGTCTGGGTACTCCAGCAGCAGCGGTTGCAGCCGAGGCCAGAGCACGGTGGCGATAGCGTGGTCGTGCGCGGTGATGCGCACGGTGCCGGCAGGCTTGTCGCGCATGGCGCTCAGGGCGCCCAGCTCGGCCTCGATCTCCTGCAGGCGCGGGGCCACCGTGGCCAGCAGGCGCGCACCTGCCTCGGTGGTGGAGACGCTGCGCGTGGTGCGGGCCAGCAGGCGCACGCCCAGGCGCGACTCCAGCGCCAGCATGGCATGGCTGAGCCCCGAGCGCGACAGGCCCAGTTGCGCCGCGGCGCGGGTGAAGCTGCGCTCACGCGCCACCACCACGAAGGCGCGCAGGTCGTTGAGGTTTTCGCCAGAGGCCATGGATTGGTGAATGTGTTGCACAAGTGCATGCCGATTTTGGCATCTTCTCAGCCCAATCACCCCTGTCTACAGTTACTGCACCGGCCGGCGGTGTTCACAGCCCGCCTGCCGCACCCCTTCCAACCTTCAGGAGCCCCAGCCTATGAACCCCACCCTCATGCGAACCGCCTTTGCCCTGGCCGTG
This sequence comes from Acidovorax sp. LjRoot66, assembly GCF_964253305.1. Classification (NCBI taxonomy): domain Bacteria; kingdom Pseudomonadati; phylum Pseudomonadota; class Betaproteobacteria; order Burkholderiales; family Comamonadaceae; genus Acidovorax; species Acidovorax sp. LjRoot66. The sequence goes on along the minus strand of NZ_CAXUQU020000001.1, from coordinate 1,686,961 downwards.
GCCCAGGGCGGCGCGGTTGCCGCGACCGAGTCACCCTCTTTAAGCACGCAGCAGATCACCAGGGCTGGCGCCCAGGCCTCGGCAGCCGGGCCCGATGCCTTCTTCACCGGCCGCGTGCGCGTCGATCCCGTCTGGCCTGCCGACAAGGGCATCAGCGCATCGGGCGCGCAGGTCACCCTCGAGCCCGGCGCCCGCTCTGCCTGGCACACCCACCCCGCAGGTCAGCGGCTGGTGGTGGTTTCGGGCATCGGCCGCACGCAGGAATGGGGCAAGCCGGTGCAGGAGATCCGCCCCGGCGACGTGGTCTGGTGTCCGCCCGGCGTGAAGCACTGGCACGGCGCCGCGCCCAGCACGGCCATGACCCACCTGGCCGTGACCGGCATGGCAGATGGCAAGAACGTCGAATGGATGGAGAAGGTCAGCGATGAGCAATACCACAGCAACACCACCACGGCGCGTTGAGCGCATGGGCCGGCTGGCAGCCATCGGCCTGCTGGCCGGCCTGGCCCTTGCACCGGGCCACGCATCCACCAGCCCCCAGGAGCCCAAGGCCATGCAACCCACCACCGCGCAGACCAGCGAGACGCTCTCGCCACGCCAGCAGGCCATCGTGCCCATCGCCGCCTTCGCAGCGGCCGGCGACATCGCGCGCCTGGGCCCTGCGCTGAACCAGGGCCTGGACGCGGGCCTTACCGTGGGCGACGCGCGCGAAGTTCTGGTGCAGGTGTATGCCTACGCGGGCTTCCCGCGCAGCCTGAACGCGCTGGGCGAGCTCCTGAAAGTGCTGGAGGCCCGCCGCCAGCGCGGCCTGCAGGACGCCCCCGGGAGCGCGCCCAGCCGGCCCATCCCCCAGGGCGATGCCCTGCTGGCAGCCGGCACGGCCAACCAGACGCGCCTGGTGGGTGCGCCCGTCAAGGGCCCGCTGTTCGACTTCGCACCGGCCATCGACCAGTACCTCAAGACCCACCTCTTCGGCGACATCTTCGAGCGCGACAACCTGGATTGGCAGAGCCGCGAAATCGCCACGATGGGCATGCTCTCGGCCCTGGCCGGCGCCGAATCGCAGCTGCAGTCGCACATGGGAATCAGCATGAACGTGGGGCTCACGCCCGGCCAGTTGCGCCAGCTCGCGCAGGTGCTGGCCGACCGCGTGGACGGTGCCCATGCGGCCCGCGCCGACGGGGCCCTGGTGCGGGCCCTGGCTGCTCGGGGTGGCAAGTAGCGGCAGGCAACTCGCGCAGCAGCGCCGACACCGCGCCCGCAGTCCACAGCCGCCGTGGATGACCCTGTGGAAAACACCGGTGGATACGGCGCAAAGCCAATGCCGGCGGGGGCTGCAACGCGGTGCCTGCGATTTCATCAATGCCCCGGGCAGGGGGCGCGGCAGGGCACCCGTATGCGCGCGCACCGTCCACAGACGGCGTGGATGACCCTGTGGACAAGCACTGGGCATGCACGCCAAAGCCAGCACTGGTGCGGCCTGCAACGCGGTGCCTGCGAATTCATCAGCGCGGCGCCAGCACCGCCGGATTGCCCGCCCGCCGTCAACCCGCCCGCCCCCTTGCCATGCGTCCCAGGCCTGGGCGGGCGAACCAGTCCACAGCCACCGTGGATGACCCTGTGGAAAAGGCCTGTGCATGCCGCGCAAAGCCAATGCCGGCGCGGCTTGCAACGCGTTGCCTGCGGATTGACCAATGGCCGCGCCGGGGGCGCAAACGGCGTCCGCAAAGTCCACAGCCGGCGTGGATGACTTTGTGGATAACCCCTGTGCAGCCACGCCAGAGCCAGCACTGGCGCGGCCTGCAACGCGGTGCCTGCGAATTCATCAGCAGCCGCCCTCCAAGTCCGCCACGAGGCGCGCCGACAGCGCGGCTTGCGTACGTTGACACACCATCCACAGCGACCGTGGATGACCCTGTGGAAAACCCTGATGAATACACCGCAAAGCCAGCACTGGCGCGGGCTGCGATACGGTGCCTGTTCTTTCATCAGCCCACCGCCGCGCGCCGCAGCACGGTGGGCCGGCCACTTTTCAGGCCCTGGCGCATGGCTGGCAATGGCCCGACTGCGGCGCCGCGCACCTCCCCGGTACACCTTGCCACGCAGCCCAGTGCAGCAGTCCACAGCCAGCGTGGATGACTCTGTGGATAACACCTGTGCATGCCCGCCGGGCCCAGTGCCGGCGCGGGTTTCAACGCGGTGCCTGCGATTTGACCAATGTGCCGGCGCACGCACGGCTACACTGCCCTCAGGAGGTGTGCCATGCAACCAGATTCGTCACCCGCGGCCGGCAGGGGCCCCTTTTTGCCAGACGTTGCCAGGATCGCGCTGGGCGTGTTCATCGGCGGTCTGGCCGCCTTGTTTGCCCACGACGCCATCGTCGGCCAGCGCCCACCGCCACCAGCCACACCGGCCGTGCTGACACAGCCACGGCCTGTGGGCGACGACAGCAGCAGTACCAGCACGCAGGCCGCCCCGCCACCTGCGGTGGCCCAGCCTGCGCCGCCACCAGCACCGCCCGCCCCCGAACCCGCGCCGCCACTGCCTGTGCAGACCGCACCACCGCAGACCGAGGCCCCGCAGCCCGCTGCGCCGGTGCAGGACGCGGGCCAGAAGAAGGCAGACGACGACCTCAAGACCGCCCAGGCCCTGGCCGCCCGGCTTGAATCCGAGCGCCAGCAGCGCCGCGCCGATGCCTGGGCCCGCTACTTCCAGCCCAGCCCCGTGTGCCGCGCCGACCCGGCCACCGGCGCCTGCGCCGACGCCCACCTCGCGGCGCGCAAGCGCTTCGACGCGCAGTACGTGGACCGCTGAAAGCCCAAGGACCTGTTCAGGGCCTTTTCAGGCCCTGACCTCGAAGCCCAGTGCCCGGATGGCGACCTCGGCCGCATCCTGGTCCTGCTGGGCATTGCCGCCCGAGATGCCGATGGCCCCCACCACCTGGCCGCCGTCGAGGATGGGGCAGCCACCGCCCACGGACACCATGCGCGGGCGGTGCGCGAGCTACGCCACCTTGGGGTCGGTGAGGATGGCATTCCACACATGCGTGCCCACGCCGAAGGAGGCGGCCGTCCAGGCCTTGTCGATGGCCACCTCGGCCGTGAGGAAGGGTGCGTGGTCCGAGCGCTCGAAGGCCTTGAGGTGGCCTGCCGCATCGGTGACGGCAATGGCCACGTCGATGCCGATGTCGCGCGCCGCGGCGCGTGCGGCCTCCAGCAGCGCCCAGGCGGCGTCGCGCGTGATGGAAGGTGCGTCGTGGGTCTTGTGCTCGGGGATGGTGAAGGGCATGGGAAGGTCCTGTGGAAAAGGTAAATGAAAGCGAACGCCATGGGCGCCCAGAACCCACGTGGGGTGACATCCCGACCCCGATAAGCCCCGCCTTGTCGCTATCACCCTCAAACCGGATTTGAAAATCACGCCGCGAGCGGCCGGGCCACTTTCAACACCGCGCCGAAACTGTTGGCGCCGCGCAGGGCTTGGCGGCCGGGCGTTTAACGTCTACGCTGCCAGCGCGGGTGCACCTGCACCGCGCCTGAACGACAGCACAACGACTCACAACGACAGGAGACACCACCATGCCTTTGAAGCAAGCCCTTGCCACCGCCGCCGCTCTGCTGGCGCTGGGAACGGCCACCACCGCCCATGCCGATTGCCTGACCGATGTGCAGGCCGCCGAGCTGCTGGCGCACTACGTGGCGCGCACACCAGCACCCAACCCGGTGAACCTCTCGGACGCCGATGGCGCCTGCACGCGCGGCAAGTTCAACCAGTTGCTGGCGCAGCGCATGGGCAAGGTGGTGGGCTACAAGGCGGGGCTCACCAACCCGGCGGTACAAAAGCGCTTCAACACCGACAAGCCGGTGTGGGGCAAGCTCTACGAGGGCATGGTGCTGCAGAGCGGCGCCAGCGTGGAGGCGGCCTTCGGCGCCCGCGCGCTGTACGAGGCCGACATGCTGGTGCGCGTGAAGAGCGCTGCCATCAACCATGCCAAGACGCCCGAAGAGGTGCTGGACGCCATCGACCAGGTGATCCCCTTCATCGAGCTTCCCGACCTGATGGTGCAGGCGCCGCCCCAGCTCAACGGTGCGGGCGTCACGGCCATCAACGTGGGCGCGCGATTAGGGATAGCAGGCACGCCGCTGCCCATACCCGCCTACCGCGGCGAACGCTACGCGCTGCTCAAGGCCCTGGCGGACATGAACGTCTCGCTCACCGATGGCGCGGGCGCGCGCCTGGGTGGCGGCAAGGGCAGCGACATCCTGGAGCACCCGCTCAACGCCGTCACCTGGCTGGCCACCGCGCTGCAGCAGGAGGGCATCACGCTGCAGCCGGGCGATCTGGTGAGCCTGGGCTCGTTCTCGGCGCTGCTGCCGCCGCGCGCAGGCCTTTCGGTCACGGCCACCTACGACGGGTTGCCGGGTGCGGCGCCGGTGCGCGTGACCTTCAAGTAGCCCGGCACTGATCCGGCATCTTCTTCAACGGAACGCCGAAACTGTTTGCGCCCCAGGGCGCTTTATCCCGGCCGTGATCGCTCCTAAGCTGGCCGTGCGGGATGGACCTCCATCCCGCACGCACAACAACGACAGGAGACCGATCGAATGCACCCGACCATTTTTTACCGCGCTGCGTTGGCCATGGCATGCGCCGCACTGGGCGCCGCCACGCTGGCGCAGGCGGGCCCCCAAGCCACGGGCCAGCAAACCCTCGAAATCCACGCCCGGCTCGACGCCGCGGGTATCGGCGGCATCACGCAGATGCCGGACGGCCGGCTCATCGTGGGCTACCACCCGTTCTATGGACCCAAGGTGCAGGTGGCGCTGCTCAACGCAGACCGGCGCAGCACCACGCCCTACCCCAGCGCCGATTGGCAAAGCTGCAAGCACGCCGACGGCAGTTGGAAGAGCGACTTCAACCGCTGCCTGGACTGGGTGCTGGGCCTGCACACCGATGCCAGCGGCATCCTTTGGATGCTCGATTCGGCCAAGACCACCGACCAGGCCGCGGGCCGCCCGGCCGGCCTGGTGCCCAAGCTCGTGGGCTGGAACACGCGCACCAACCGCCTGCACAAGGTCATCCCCATCACCGGCGATGCCACGGTGACCGAGTCGCAGCACAACGACTTCGCGGTCGACCTGCGGCGCCAGGTGATCGTGATCGCCGACGAGGCCATCGGCGAGAACTCCAACGGCGTTGGCGACAAGGCCGCGCTGGTGGTGGTCGACCTCAAGACCGGCCAGAGCCGCCGCCTGCTGCAGGGCCACGAGAGCGTACTGCCCTTGAAGGACCCGATCACCTGGGACGTGGGCCAGCCCACGGCCGGCAGCTTCGCGCTGGGCGTGGGGGTGGACGGCATCGCGCTCGACCGCAAGGGCGAGTGGCTGTACTTCGCGCCCTTGAGCGCCTACAAGATGTACCGCATCCGCATGCGCGACCTGCTCGATGCGCGCCTCACGCCCGAGCAGCTGGGCGCCAAGGTCGAGACCTATGCCGACAAGCCCTTCAACGGCGGCCTGTCCATCGACGCCCGGGACAACCTGTACCTCACCGAGGTGGGCGAGCGCGCCGTGGGCGTCATCCCGCCCGGCACGCGCAAGTACACGCGGCTGGTGACCGACCCCGGCATGGTCTGGCCCGACGGCGTGACCTACAACCACGACGGCTACATGTACACCGGCGCTGCGCAGCTGCCGCTGACCGACGTACTGCAGGCCGACAAGGTGGGCAAGAACAAGGCGCCGTACCTGGTCTACCGCTTCAGGCCGCTGGCGCCCGGCACGCCGGGCTTCTGATCCGCCTGCAGCCCGGCAAAGCGCTGGGCCAGAAAGTCCACCAGCGCGCGCACGCGCGCCGGCACGAAGCGGTTGCTGGGCAGGATGGCGTTGAGCGGGTAGTGCTCGCCATGCCAGTCCGCCAGCAGGCGCACCAGCGCACCCGAGGCCAGGTCATGCACCACGTCGAGTTCGGACTTGTAGAGCAGCCCCGCGCCCGCCAGCGCCCACTGGTGGGCAATGGCCGCGTCGTTGGCGTCGCGGTCGCCGTCCACACGCACCTCGGTCCAGTGGCCGGCCTGCTCGAAGCGCCAGGCGTCGTAGCGCTTGCCCGCCAGGTGGAAGGTCAGGCAGTTGTGCCGCGCCAGGTCCCCGGGCGTTTGCGGCGCGCCGTGGCGCTGCAGGTAGGCGGGCGCCGCGCACAGCACGCGGCGCGTGGTGTGCAGTTGGCGCGCCACCAGGCCCGAGTCGCTGAGCGCGCCGTAGCGCAGGGCGATGTCCACCGTGTCGCGCAGCACGTCCTGCACGCGGTCGCTCACCGTCAGCGCCACGCGCACGCCGGGGTGGCTTTCCACGAAGGCATCGAACCAGGGCAGCAGCACGCTGCGCGTGAGGTCCGAGGGCGCGGCCACGCGCACCGTGCCCACCAGCGAGCGGCTCTCGCTGGCCAGCTGTGCCTCGCCCTCCTCCAGCAACTCCAGCGCGCGCGTGGCATAGTCCAGCAGGGTCTGGCCCTGCGGGGTGATGCGCATGGCGCGGGTGGAACGCTCGAACAGGCGCGCGTCGAGCTGCGCCTCCAGCCGCTTGAGCATGGCGCTGGCCGCAGCCGGGGTGATCCCGAGCACGGCCGCTGCGGCGGTGAGCGAGCCGCCGCGCGCGGTCTCCACCAGCACGCGGATGTCTTCGACGTTCTGGATCTTCATGGCCTGTCGTCTCCCGCTGGTGTGGTGGTGGTGCCCGCGCGCCGCCGTGCAGCCTCAAGCGGCCGCGGCACGCGCGCGCCGGGGCGCGGGCGCAGCGGCCAGGACCTCGCGCATGGCCTGCACGATGGCCTCGCTCTTGTGCTGCAGGTGGGTTTTCAGGATGCTGGCCATGGCCGCGCTGTCGCGCCGCTGCAGGGCGTTGAGCATGCCTTCGTGCTCGGCCATGGCGCGCGCCCAGATCTCGGGCGTCATGGGCGAGGCGAAGCGGATGCGGCGGATGCGCGCGTTCAGGATGCTGTACTGCGACACCAGCACGGGGTTGCGCGCGGCCTGCACGATGGCCTCGTGGATCTGCCGGTTGAGCGCGTAGTACGGCGCCATGTCGCGCTGGTCATAGGCCTGGCGCATCTGCGCATGCAGGCCGGCCAGGGCGTCGAGCTCGGGCTGCGTGATGCGCTGGCAGGCCTGCTCGCCCGCCAGGGCCTCCAGCGCGCCGGCCACCGCGAACAGGCCCTCCACCTCGTCGAGCGAGAGCTCGCGCACGCGCGCCCCCCGGTTGGGCAGCAGCTCCACCTGGCCCTCGGCGGCCAGCACCTTGAGCGCCTCGCGCAACGGCGTGCGCGATACGCCGAAGCGCTCGCACAGCGCGGCCTCGGGCACCTTCTGGCCGGGCGGCACCTCGCCGCGCACGAACACTTCGCGCAGGTCTTCCAGCAGGGTGGTGTGGACGAATTCTTTGGACATGGGCAATTATGAATTCATTTTTAGCATCATCAGCGGAAATTACGCCTATTTCAGGATGAATTTTGCCTCTTTGAATTCAAATTGCTTGACATGCCCAAGCCGCCTCCCTACATTCGAATGCATTCATTCGGCCAATGAACACCCCAATCAACCCCTCATTCAATCCCAGGAGACAGAAAATGAATGCATTTCAGCAAGGTATCCGTGAAATCGACGGTTCCACCCACGACGAGCAACGCTATGTGAATGCGCTCGGCCCGCGCGGCGTGATTGGCGTGATGACGCCCGGCCCGAACGTGAACGTGGAGAACGAAATGATGGACATGCGCCCGCGCGGCGTGATCAACGCCGTCGACCGCTACTACGTGCCCAACCAGAAGATCCAGCAGGACGAGGACTGGTCCATCATCATGCGCAACGTGACGGCCAACCTCGACGACTCGGTGCGCCGCCTGAACGAGGCACTGATCGACCACCTGGTGCTGGGCATGTCCTCGCAGAGCTACATGGGCGGCGAGAAAGGCAGCTTTGCACTGCTGGAGCACCTGCAGAAGACCTCGGGCGTGGACGTGACCATGGGCGCGCAGTCGGCCGAGCAGGCCTTCAAGCTGTGCGGCGCCAAGCGCATCGCGCTGCTCACGCCCTACTACCCGGTGATCGAGACCAACGCCATCGACTACTTCACCGCGCGCGGCTTCGAGGTGGTGCACGTCGAGGGGCTCAAGTGCAAGAGCATCATCCACGTCGCCTCGCAGACCTACGAGCAACTGGCCGAGGCCACGCTGCGCTGCGAGGCCGCCAAGCCCGACGCCATTTTGCAGCTGGGCACCAACCTGGCCTATGCCCGCGTGGCCAACGACGCCGAGAAGTGGCTCAAGAAGCCGGTGTTCGCATCGGGCCCCGTCATCTACTGGTCGGCCCTGCGCAAGATGGGCATCAAGGACCAGTTCCCCGGTTTCGGCAGCCTGACCGAATACCACTGAGCCCTGCGGTGCGAGGAGACAAGACCATGAAAAATATCGACCGCCGCCGCGCCATCGTGGCCGCCGCCGCCTGCCTGTCTGCCCTGGCCTTGCCGGCCGGCGCGCAGGATGCCTATCCATCCCGGCCGGTGAACCTGGTCGTAGGCTTCGCACCGGGCGGGGGCACCGACCTCATCGCGCGGCAGATCGCGCCGCGCCTGTCCGAACTGCTCAAGCAGCCCGTGGTGGTGGAAAACCGCGCCGGCGCCAGCGGCACCATCGCCGCCGGCGTGGTGGCCAAGGCCAAGTCCGACGGCTACACCCTGCTGCTGGGCCACGTGAGCTCCAACGCCATGGTGCCGGCCATCACGCCCAAGATGCCGTATGCGGCGGGCAAGGACTTCGCGCCCATCGTGCTCATCGGCAGCGTGCCGCAGGTGGTGGTGGTGCCGGCCTCGTCGCCCGCAAAGACACTGCAGGAGTTCATCGCCATGGCCAAGGCGAAGAAGGGCGCGGTCAACTACGCCTCGTCGGGCCAGGGCACGCAGCAGCACTTCGCGGCCGAGCTGTTCCAGTTGGCCACGGGCACCAGCATGACGCATGTGCCCTACAAGGGCAGCGGCGCGGCGCTCACTGACCTGATCTCGGGCCAGATCGACGTGAACTTCGACACCGTGCCCACGGTGCTGCAGCACATCCGCGCGGGCAAGCTGCGGGCCCTGGCCGTGACCACGCGCAGCCGCGTGGCTACCCTGCCCGACGTGCCGACCGTGGCCGAGGCCGGCGTGCCCGGCTACGAGATCGGCGCCTGGTACATGCTGATGGGCCCGGCCGCCCTGCCCCGCCCCGTGCGCGACGCGCTGGCCGCCGCCATGGCCAAGGTGCTGGCCACGCCCGACGTGCGCGAAAAGCTCGCCGCGCTGAGCACCGAGATCGCAGGCGGCACGCCCGAGGAGGCGCAGGCCTACCTGGGCACCGAGATCACCAAGTGGGCCCGCCTGGCGGCCGACAAGAAGATCACTGCGGAGTGAATGCGCCATGCTGAACGACACCACCAGCCCCCTGCCCCGGCGCCGCGCACTGGCTGCCGCGCTGGCCGCCGCATCGCTGGCCGCCGCGCCCGCCGTGCACGCCCAGGCGGCATCGCCCGCCCCCATCCGCTGGCGCATGGGCACCTCGTGGCCCACCGCGCTGCCACTGCTGCATGAAACCGCCGTGGACTTTGCCGACAGCGTGCGCGCCGCATCGGGCGGGCGCCTGGCCATCGAGGTCATCGACCCCGGCAAACACGGCGCGCCCGCCGGGCTGCTGCAGGCGGTAAAGGAGGGCCGATTCGAGATCGGCCACACCACCGCGCAGTACTACGCAGCCCAGGTGCCGGCCATCGACTTTTTCACCGCCATCCCCTTCGGCCTGACGGCGCTGGAAAACCACGCCTGGCTGGCCGAGGGCGGCGGGCAGGCGCTGTTCGAGTCCATCCTGGCGCAGCACAACGTGGTGCCGCTGGCGGTGGGCGACACCGGCGTTCAGATGGGCGGCTGGTTCGCCAAGGAGCTGAAGACGCCCGAGGACTTGAAGGGCGTGCGCATCCGCATCGCGGGCTTTCCGGGGCGGGTACTGGCGCGCGTGGGCGCGGTGCCGGTGAACCTGCCGCTGGGCCAGATCGTCGCGGCCTTTGCCGAGGGCAGGATCGATGCGGCCGACGTGGTCGGCCCGGCCATCGACGCCACGCTGCCGCTGGCGCAGTACGCGCCGCACTACTACGCGCCCTGGCACGAGCCCGATGTGGTGATGCACGCCTTCATCGACCGCGCGAAGTTCATGGCGCTGCCCGCCGACCTGCAGCACATCCTGCGCCAGGTGGCCCAGGCCGCCGCGCTGCGCTCCATGGCCCGCGCGCAGGACCGCAATGCCGTGGCCATGCGCGCACTGGAAGGCCGGGGCACGGCGCTCAGGCAGTTGCCGCCATCGGTGCTGGCGGCCCTGAAGACCGCCACGGCGCAGGAGCTGGCCGAAAGCGCCAGGGCCGACGCCGATGCGAAGAAGGTCATCGACAGCCTGCTGGCGTACAAGGCGCGCGTTGCGCCGTATGCCCTGCAGGCCGATGGCGCCATCTTCCAATCGCGCTGATCCGAAGAAAAATACCCCGGGCACTAATGGTGCCCGGGGCATGCCTGTTGCGATGCAAGGGCCGGTCAGGCCCGTGCCGGCGGTCCTCCCCTCCAACTACCTGGCAGCCAGTGGCGTGTAGTGAAGGTGCTGCAGCTGCAGCGCACCGTTGGTACGTGCCCAGATCATGGTCAGGGCGTAGCGCACCTCCACCGGCGTGGTATTGGGCGCCGCCACGTAGCCGATGCGGGTGCCGGTGACCACGGCGACATCGCCGATCAGCTGCACCTTGATGTCCTCAGCACGCAGATTGATGCGCATGTCCGACGAGAACAGGTCCGTGAAGGGCTTGAGCTCCAGGCGCTGCAGCTCCTTTGACGAAGGCGTGAACTCGGTGAACCCGCCCGGGGGCCGGTACCTGAGGAAGCCCGGCGCGTCCTTGGCCGTCATGCGGGCATAGATGTCCACGCTGGCCGCCGCAGCGTCTTCGGCCAGGCCCGCCATGGCTGGCGAGGCCAGCAGCAGAAGGCCGAGGGCCATGGCGCCAGAGAGCAGGGCTTGCCGCATCATTTCAATGCCTCCGCGCCTGCGAAGGCCACCTTCTCGTCGTTGGCCGAAGCCACGCCCGAGACACCGATGCTGCCCACGATCTTGCCGCCGCTGACGATGGGCACGCCGCCCTGCAGCAGGGTCAGCTCACGGGCCGACAGCAGGCCCAGGGCACCGCCGCCCGAGGCCACGGCCTCTTCCAGCACGCGCGTGGGGCGGCGCATGTCCAGCGCCGTGCGGGCCTTGCCCTGCGCCACGGCGATGCTGGCATGGTGGGTGTTATCGAACTTCTGGTACATGACCATCTGGCCGCCGCTGTCCAGGATGGCGATGGCCACATTCCAGCCATTGCCGCGCGCCAGCGCGTCGGCGGCCGACATGGCCTTGCGCGCCATGTCCAGGGTCAGGGCCGGGCCGTAGTCGGGCACCGCCGGCTGGGCCTGCGACTGCGCACCCAAGCACAGCCCCAGCACCAGGGCTGTAGCCATGCCGGCATGGCGCAGGCCCTTCATGGGCAGGGACAAAGATTTCACCGTTCGCATCGTTTCCACCTCCAGGGTTAATGGTGGGCAAACTGTAGGAGCCGGGTGCCGCGCTGATAAGCCGGTGCGAACCGCTTTCAGTTTCAAATGAGGTTTGAAGAAGCCCATGGGGCGGGCAATTGCCCGCGCGTGCACCGGATAATCCGCCCATGAACAGCCAGCTGCGCTTTGTGATGCACCCTGCCGACGAACGCGAGTTCGCTGCGCAGGTCCTGGCCGACCCTGCGGTGCTGCTGATCGACGGGCCACGCTGGCAGGCTGCGGCGCCGCAGACCTTCCGCGACCTCGACGCCATCCGCGGCAACTACTGCATCCTCTGGTCGCCCGATGACCAAGCAGCGCTGCAAGCCCGCTACATCGCCGGCTGCAACGACTGGTATTGCGAATCGGAGTACGCCACCGTGCAGTTCCTGCGCTCCGAAATCTTTGCGGACGGTGTGCTCTTCGAGGGGCGCATCGCGGTGGCCACGGGCAGCGCCAGCGCGCAGGCCGCCCAGGGAGTCGAGCGGCGCTACAAAACGCTGGGCCGCTTCGTGCGCAAGCACTACAGCAACGCCGTGCTGCGCTGGTGCAACCCCGCCATGCCCTTCGGCCCGGCCGTGCCAGGGCGCTCGGCCAACCCCGGCAAGCCGGACGCTCAGGTCTGGGTGGGCCCGCATGCGCTGCAATGTCTGCGCGATGGTGGTGAGCAGCAGCAGCGCTGCGTCAAGCAGTCGCGCAACGCGGTGGTGGAGGCGCGGCTGGCTGACAGCTTCTCTACGGCTGCCTGACAACCGCGCCTTTGGGCCTGAGCTTCAAGGCCGCGTGCGCGCCGGCACCCGCGTCTCCAGCGCGCCGGGCACGTAGGCCGGCGCAAAGGTGCAGCCCGTGCCGAAGCGCGCTTCGAGCGACGTGCAACGCTGCGCCACGCTGGCGGGTGTGGGCTTGGTGCGCGTCTCCACCCAGTCGAGCAGCGAGGTCACCAGCGCCGGGTAGGTCGGGTCGCTGATGTAGCTGTGCGTGCCGGTGGTCACGAAGGTCTGCACCAGGCGGTCGCCGCTGCCGCCGCGGTCCATCACGGTCTTGAAGTAGGCGTCCAGCTCGACGAAGGCCGTGGGGTCGCTGATCCATTTGGTGGTGAGCACGGGCACGGGGATGGTGCCTTTGGGGTCGGTGTCGTCGGCAAAGCGCTGCACGGCCACCGGGTCGGCGCGGTAGCGCAGCACGCCGGCGTTGAGGGCGGCGTCGTCGGCCGAGCCGCTGTAGACCACGCCGGTGTTGCCAAAGGGGCTGGCGCCGCCGGTGCGCTTGGCGGTCACGTCCTGGAAGTGGTAGGTGCCCCAACTCAGGTGGGCCGAGATGGCGCTGGCGGGGATCTTGATGACTTTCTCGATGGTCTCGACCTTGCGCTGCTGCTCAGGCGTGCGCTGGGCGGCGGTCTTGTCCAGGCCCAGGCATTCGTTGGCGCGGGCGTTGAAGTCGTCGCGCGCCAGGGTCAGCGTGGCGGGCAGGCCGAGGTTGAGCGCATAGCTCGCCTCGGTGGGCCGGGGGTGGTTGTTGCACAGGTATTGGTAGACGGCGCGCAGGTCCAGGCGGAAGTCGTACGAGCGCGTGCCGCCGGCCAGCACGCCACTGGTGAGCAGCACTGCGTCGTACGGCTGCGCGCCCACGGTCTGCGCGGTGAACATCTCAGCGGCCTTGGCGGCCACGCCCGCGCCCCACGACTGCCCGTGCAGCACCGTGCGCTTGGGCACCGCCACATGCTCGTTGAAGATGCGGCGCAGGCGCTCGGTGTCTTCGGCTGCAGCGCGCACTTCCACGCCGCCCTGGCGGAAGGTGGAGCCCGCCCAGGCGTAGCCGGCCTTGACCATGATGGCCCAGCGCACCAGGTCCTCCTGCGCGCGCTCGGCCGTGGGGGCCGCCAGATCGGGCCCGCCGTGTGCGTGCAGGATCAGGTTGCCGCCCCAGTCCTTGGGCGTGGCGATGAGGTAGTAGGCTCCGGCCGAATCGCGCCCGCCCTGGCAGGTGGCAGTGGCGGGCAGTTCGGCCGGGCAAGCCACCGCAACGGGCTTGGCTTCGGGCGGGTATGCGGGGCTGTCGCTGCCGCCGCAGGCGGACAGCAGGGTGATGGCTGACAGGGTGGAAAGGACGGACAGGGTCGACGAAGCGACCGGGCTGCGCGAGCCGGTGGTGAAACGCATGGATTTTGTCTCCGGTTGTTGTTGTGTCAAAAGCGTGCTCCTGTGCGCAATGCACAGGCGGGCACGAAGCCCGCCACAGGGAAACCGACGAGGCCGGTTGCAAGGAACAGGGCGTATCCTAGGAGCGTAGGCTGCACATGCCAAACACCTGAATAATCTGTGGTCCATACGTTATGAATATCGAGTTTCGGCACCTGCGCTACTTTGTCGCCGTTGCGGATGCCAGGCACATCACGCGCGCTGCCGAGCGCCTGGGCATGCAGCAGCCCCCGCTGAGCCAGCAGATCAAGGGGCTGGAGGTGGAGCTCGGTGTGCCGCTGTTCCTGCGCCATCCCAAGGGCGTGACGCTGACCGATGCGGGCCAGCTCTTCTATGCCGAGGCCACGCGCCTGCTGCGCGACTGCGCGGCCATGCAGGAGCGCATGCTGGCCTTTGCCGACGGCAGCCAGGGCATGCTCTCCATCGGTTTCACCAGCTCGTCGGCGGCGCACGACTTCACGCCCGAGGCGCTGCGCATGTGCCGCGCCACCTACCCCGGCATTCAGCTGGTGGTAAGCGAGAACAACGCCGCCGAGATCACCGAGGCGGTGGCCTCGTCCCGACTGCACTGCGGCTTTCTGCGCGTGCCCGTGGCCTGGCCCAAGGGCGTGGTGCTCAAGACCTTGCTGCAGGAGCCGGCCGTGCTTGCCATGCCGCGCGACCACCCGCTGGCGCAGGCGCCTGTGGGCAAGAAGCAGTTGCCCGTGCAGCTCAAGGAGCTGCAGGGCGAGAAGTTCATCTTCGTGCGCAAGCCCGGCGCGCCGGGGCTGTATGCCAACCTGCTGGAGCTGTGCACGCGCGAGGGCGTGGCCATCAACGTGGTGTCTGAGGTGGACCGCATGATGACCAACCTGAACCTGGTGGCCGCCGGGGCCGGCATCTCGGTGGTGCCCTCGTCCATGCAGGGCACGCACCACAACGCCATCGTCTACCGGCCGCTGGCCCGCGCGGTGAAGCTGGGCGCGCCATTGACGCTGGCGTACCGCAAGAGCGACTGCCACGGCCCCACGGGGGCCTTCGTCGAGCTGGTCACGAAGATCGCGGCCGGAAGGGCCAAAGTTGCTGCGACGGCCTGAGCCACTTCTGCCCACCACTGCCACCCTGCCCCGCCGCCACCTGTTGCGCTGGGCTGCGGGCGGCGCGGCCCTGGTGGCTGCAGCACCCGCCGTGCATGCAGCAGCCGCACCGCGCTGGCCCAGCCGCCCGGTGCGGCTGATCGTGGTGTACCCGCCCGGCGGCGTAAGCGATGCCACGGCGCGGGCGCTGGCGCAGCCGCTGGCGCGCGCCCTGGGCGTTCCGGTGCTGGTGGACAACCGCGCCGGTGCCGGCGGCTCGGTGGGCATCGACCTGCTGGCCCGCGCCGCGCCCGACGGGCACACCCTGGCGTTCTCGGCCATCACGCCGGTCACGCTGCAGCCGCTCTTGGTGCCCGGCGGCCTGCGCGATCCGCTCGGCCTGGTTATGCCGGTCGTAGGCATCATGCACACGCCGGTGCTGGTGATGGGCACGCCGGCCCTGGGCCCGCGCTCGTTCACCGAGATGGTCGCCCTGGCGCGCACGCGGCCCGGCGCCGTGCGCTGGGCCAGTTCGGGCGTGGCCACCACCGGGCACATGGTGCTGGTGCAGACGCGCCTGCACAGCGGGGCCGACATCACCCACGTGCCCTACCAGGGCGGCGGTGCGCAGCTCAACGACGCGCTGGGGGGCCAGTTCGAGGTGCTGTCGTCCAACCTCGCGGCGCAGCAGCTCGAGTATGTGGCCGCCGGCCGCCTGCATGCACTGGCCGTGGGCTCGCCCGCGCGCCTGCCGGCGCTGCGCGAGGTGCCCACCCTGGCCGAGCTGGGCTACCCGCGCGCCAACCTGAGCTCGCTGTTCGGCTTGTTCGCCCCCGCGCGCACCCCGCCCGCCGTGGTGCAGGGGCTGAACGAGGCGGTCAACCGCATCCTCGGTGCCGGGGGCTTTGCCGCGGTGCTGAGGGACAAGCACCTGCTGCCCGCGGGCGGCACAGTGGCCACCTTCGCGCAGCAGATCGCCACAGACCGGCAGGGCAACGAGGCACTGGTGCGCCACAGCAGCGCCGTGTTGCGCTGAAGCCGATCCTTATTGCCGGATGCGGCCGGTAGCGCTCACGATGGACAGCTCCACGAAGCGCGAACCCGCGCGCTGTCCGGGGCGGTAGCCCACGGTGTAGCCACCCAGGTCCAGGCTGTCGATGCTGTCCAAGGCAGCGGCCAGGTTTTCGCGCGTAGGCTTGGCGCCGGCCCGGCGGGCGGCCTCGGCGATCACCTTGGCGGCGATGTAGCCTTCCATCATGGCGTAGCTCACGGGCACGTCGGGGTCGCCGCTCTTGGCCTGCACCTCGCGGAATTCCTTGCTCAGCTTGCTCGATGCGCGGTACGGGTTGGGCGTGACCTGGGCGATCGATATGCCCTGCATGTGCTCTTCGGCCAGGCGCTTGGCCAGTTGCTCCAGGTCCACGTCGGAGGAGGCGAATAGCCGGGCGGTGCCGCCTTCCAGCCGGTACTTCTCGATGAAGGCCGAAGCGGCGGCGCCGCTGGTGATGAGGATGATGGCCTGGGGCTTGGCCGCCTGCAGCAGCTTGTTGGCGTTCTCCATGCGCAGGGTGTCCATCTCGTACGAACCCTTGGCCACGAGACTGCCGCCGTTCTTCTTCACGGCCTCCTCAGCGCTGGCCAGCAGCGCGGGGGCGTCGGGCCCCTCCTCGTACAGCAGGCCCAGCTTGGTGATGCCCACGGTGGCCAAGTGCTCGGCGATCTTGCCGATCTCGTCGCGCAGGCCGGCGCGCACGTTGTAGAGCAGGGGCGAGTCAGGCTGGAAGGTGCTGCTGCGGTAGCCCACCAGCGCGATCTTCTCCTTGGCCAGCAGGCCCGACTTCTGCAGTGCCGCCAGGTTGCCGGCGCCCATGTAGCCCGCCAGCAGCAGCGGGCGCTGCTCGGCCAGCAGCAGCTGCGTTGCGGCCAAGGTCTGGTCGGCGCGGCCGGTGTCGTCCTTGCGCGCCAGCACCAGGGTGTTGCCGTTGATGCCACCGGCTTTGTTGACGTGGTTGAAGTACATCTGCATGCCTGCCGAGTAGCCCCGGCCGTCGCTGGCCTTGAGGCCCGACAGCGGCGCCACCTGGCCGACCACGATGGGGGCTGCCTGCGCCGCCCCCACCGTAGCGGCGAGCAGCACGCCCGCACTTAGAACAGGGCTGGCAAGCCAGTGGCGGACAGCGGTCGCGGCGGCGCTCGGGTTCATGTGTCTCCTCGGGTCTTTGTCGTTGTGGGCATGCCAGCGCAGCGCGCCGGTGACCGAGCGCGTTTATACCAGCACCGCCGCCTTACCGACAGCCTTCTGTCAGCTTCGAACCCAGCGAAAACTTAGCCAGTGCTGGCCATATGGGCTTGCATGATGGCCTGCGGAGTGCAACCATGGCTGGTCAATTCCTGGGGGAACACCATGAAGAAACTGCTCTTGCTGCTGATGGCCTTGGTGGTATCGCATGGCGCCCTGGCGCAGTCCGGGGAGGCGCCGAACCTCGACCAGGTGCCGATGCCGGCCATCGAGCGCCCGGCGGCCAGCACCGCCGGCAAAGGCGCGACGCGGGCCCTCGTGATCGAGCCCACCTATTTCTACACCTATCTGTTGAGCACCAGCACGGGCAATGTGGTACAGGTCGGCACGCAGCCGCTGGGGTACCTGACGCGCACCGATGCCTTCATCGAGTTGACCGGATACTTAGTCCACTGAAACCGAGAAATCGGCTGTGCGCCGGGGTGGCAGTGGGATGCAGCGCAAGGCGCGGGCTGCGGCCAAGGCTGGCCGACTTGGCAAAGCCCGCAACGCCGCGATGCGCCCGCGGCAACCCCGGCCCGCAGGGTGAGGGTCTGGCAGAGCCGCACTCGTCGTTGCCGTGCTCGCCGGGTGTGCAACCCGGCTGCGCCCGCCGCCTAGATTGCGGCCCTGCCAGACCCTCACGCACAGCCGATTTCTCGGTTTCAGTGGACTATGATGCACGGTAGCGGGCACCTTCATCCCGTTCGCGGGCTACTACGCGGACCGGTACAACTGCCCTCTCTACAACGGCATCATTGCCGTGGCATGGGCGCCTAAACTCGTCTACGCCCCCTGGATCTGGTACTACTTCCTCACGCCGTAAAGACGCCGAGGTTCAGCGCACCACCAGGGCCAGCACCTGCAGGCGATCGGCGATGCTCTCGGCATCCTGCTCCATGTCTGCCAGGCTGAAGCTGCCCGCGCACCAGCCGCCGTACCAGATGCGAAAGGCCTGCACGCCCGCGACAGGCGAATGTTCGCCGTACCAGCGGATGGCTTCTTCGATGCGCGAGTGGTAGGTGGGGCTGCCCACCTGGTCCTGCTCGTCGAACATGCGGGCACGGTAGCCTTGCGCGCCGTCGTGCGCGATGTGCAGGATAAGGCTGACCTGCAGGCTGCCGTCGTCATTGGGTGCCAGGTTAGTGCGTTGGCTGGGGTGGGCGGCGGCAAGCATGGTGGTTGTACTCTTGAACGCCATCAGCCCATCGCCTGGAATTCGCCATGCAGCGTGTCCCCGAACTGGGGTTCCCATTGCACATGGGCCATGTCGGCCTTGCCCACCATGAGGTACTCGCTCTGCTGGGACTGCGCGGCAGCCCGCATCGGCTGGCCCATTTGCAGGGGGTCCGGCTCGCCGATCCGTTCAAGGCGCCGGGTGTAGAGGTCATCGAAGTGCATGGTTCCATCCTCGCGTTCGGGGAAAAGACTGGGCTATGGAAGGATTGGCGCACTTTCGGCAGGCACCCGGGGTCGGATAGCCGATGTCACATGTGTAGGAAATGTCCTGCAATGCCCTGTCTCCCTGTAGGCGCTGGCGCCGTGGCTACGCTACGTCACAAATGAGGGGCTCGCCAGGCGTTATGGTGGCAAGGCCGCGCGCGCTCCGTGCGCCCCTTTTTGTCCATCCGAGGAGACCCTCCATGCACCACCGCTACCAAACCCTTCTCACCGCCTGCGCTGGCCTGTGCATGGCCCTGCTCGCGGGCTGCGCCGGCACACCCTCGCGCCCGCCAGCGGCCGACACACCCTCGGTGGGCCCCGGCCCCAGGGGCGGAACCTGCAACGCCGCACCGGCCCAGGGTGCCAAGGGCAAGCAGCCCACGGCCAGCACGGTCGAGCAGGCGCGCGTGGCCTCGGGCGCAGCCATGGCGCGCGTGCTGCGCGACAACCAGCCTGTGACCAGGGAGTTCAATGCCGAGCGACTGAACCTGGTAATTGACGCAAGCGGCAAGATCACCACCGTGCGCTGCGGTTGAACAAGCCGCTGCGGGCAGTGGCCAGGGCCGGGCGGGACCTCGCGGGGCCGGCTATCATTCCTGCGGCGCAGCGTTCCCCCGGCTTTTGTTCCCTATTCCTCCCCTTCGCGCCGCAGGTCCCCGCCCGATGCCGCTGCGCTCGTTCACCGCTCCTTCCCCCACCGTCCGCGCCGTCGCCGCCCTCTCGCTCACCCAGTTGATCGGCTGGGGCTCCACCTTCTGGCTGCCGGCGGTCACCGGGCCGGCCATGGCGGCCGAGCTGGGCATGGGCCTGCCACTGGTGATGGCCGGGCCCACGGCCATGCTGGTGGTGATGGCCCTGGCCTCGTGGCCGCTGGGCGCCGTGTTCGAGCGCCATGGCGCGCGCCCGGTGATGGTGCTGGGCTCGCTGCTGGGCGCACTGGGCCTGGCGCTGGTGGGGCTGGCGCAAGGCCCCGTGTCCTACCTGCTGGCGTGGGCGGTGCTGGGCCTGGCCGGCGCCGGCATGCTGAGCACGCCGGCCCAGATCGCGGTGACCGAGATCGCGGGCGACAAGGCGCGCCGGGCGCTGGGTGTGCTGATCCTGGCCGGGGGCCTCACCTCCACCCTCTTCTGGCCGCTCTCGGGGCTGCTGCAGGCCCAGTGGGGCTGGCGCGCGGCGACGCTGGCCTTTGGCGCGCTGGTGCTGCTGGTCTGCCTGCCGCTGCACTGGGCCGTGCTGGCGCGCCGGCCCAGGGGTACCAACGCCACCCAGGTGCCGGCCGAGCCCGTCCCCATCGACCGGCCCCGCTTCGCCCTGCTGGCCGTGGGCTTTGCCGCCAATGGCTTCGTGACCTGGGGCTTTGCGCTCACCATCATCATCCTGTTCGAGGCGTCGGGTCTGAGCCACGCCAGCGCGCTGGCGGCGGCGGCCTTCATCGGCATTGCCCAGTGGGCGGGGCGGCTGTTCGACTTTCTGGGCGGCAGGCGCTGGTCGGGCTTTGCCACGGGCCTGGCTGCAGCGGCGCTGTTTCCGCTGAGCTTCATCGTGCTGATGCTTACCAGCAGCTTCACCGGCGCCCTGCTGTTCGCGCTGGTCTACGGCATGGCGGGCGGCGTCATCGCCGTGAGCCGCGCCACGCTGCCGCTGCTGGTGTTTCCGGCCGCTGCGTATGCGCGCGCGTCGGCGCGGCTGGCCATGCCGCTGAACCTGTCGTTCGCCGCCGCACCGCCGGTGTTCGCCGCCATCCTGATCTCGGCCGGTCCCCATGCGGCGCTGTGGCTGGCCTTCGGCATCTCGCTGGTGGCGCTGGGGGCGCTGTTCGGGCTGTGGCGGCTGCAGGGCGACCGCCGCAGCGCCTGATCAGTCGGCCAGGAACAGCTCCTGCAGGTCGCTCAGAAAGTCGAAGCCCCGCTCAGTGGGCCGCACCTGGCCGCCCGGCTCGCGCACGATCAGGCCCTTGGCCTCGGCCTTGTCCAGCGCCTTGGCGATGGCGGTGACGGGCAGGCCGGTGCGCTCGGTGAAATCCTTGAGCGCGAAGCCCTCGCGCAGGCGCAGGGCGTTGAGCATGTACTCGAACGGCAGGTCGGCGCGGCGCACCTCTTCGTCCTGCGCCACGGCGTGGCCGGCCAGGGCGTTGTCCATGTAGCGGCCCGGGTCGCGAAAGCGCACCTGGCGCACCACGCGGTGGGCAAAGCTGAGCTTGCTGTGCGCGCCCGCGCCAATGCCCAGGTAGTCGCCGAACTGCCAGTAGTTCGTGTTGTGCCAGCACTGGTGGCCGGCCCGCGCATAGGCCGATATCTCGTAGCGCGAAAGCCCCGCCTGGGCTGTCATCTCGGTGATGCGGTCGAGCATGGCATAGGCCTGGTCGTCCTCGGGGATGGACGGCGGGTACTTGGCAAAGTAGGTGTTGGGCTCGATGGTGAGGTGGTAGATCGAGATGTGCGGGGGCTTCAGCGACAGGGCAAGGGCCATGTCCTCTTCCAGCTCGGCCGGGGTCTGCCCCGGCAGCGCATACATGATGTCGAGGTTGAAGGTGTCGAAGGCCTCGGCCGCCTCTTGCACGGCGGCCAGTGCCTGGGCGCGGTCGTGCACCCGGCCCAGGGCCTTGAGGTGCCGGTCGTTGAAGCTCTGCACACCGATGGACAGGCGCGTGACCCCGGCGTTGCGGAAGGCGCGGAAGCGGTCTTTCTCGAAAGTGCCGGGGTTGGCCTCCATGGTGATCTCGCAATCGGGCTCCAGGCGCAGGCGCGCGCGGATGCCGCCCACCAAGCGGTCGATGGCCGAAGGCGAGAACAGGCTCGGCGTGCCGCCGCCGATGAAGATGCTGTGCACGGTGCGGCCCCAGATCAGGGGCAGCGCGGCCTCCAGGTCAGCCATCAGGGCGTCGATATAGCGCTGCTCGGGCACCTCGCCGGGCGCGGCGTGCCCCGCATCGGCCCCTGCAGCAGCGCCCCGGTACTCGTGCGAGTTGAAGTCGCAGTACGGGCACTTGCGGATGCACCAGGGCAGGTGCACGTACAGCGACAGCGGCGGCAGGCTCTGCAGCTGCAGCAGGCCCGCGCGCATGTAGTGCTGGATGTCACGCACCACGGCGGGCTCGGCCGCCTCGGTGTCGGGGACGATGGGGATGTGGGTCATGGAAATTCGGAGGGGTGCTCAGAACCAGCGCTCGCGCATCAGCGCCAGCATCTGCTGGGCAGATCGGCCGCGGTGGCTGTGGGCGTTCTTCACTTCCACGGGCAGCTCGGCAAAGGTTTTGCCGAACTCGGGGATGAACATCACGGGATCGAACCCGAAGCCGTTGCTTCCGCGCGGCTCGCGCGTGATCTCGCCGACCACGCGGCCCACGGCGATCAGGGGCTCGGGGTCTTCGGGGCTGCGCACCGCCACCAGAGTGCTGACCATGGCGGCGCGGCGCTGGTCGATGTGCTGCATCTGCTCCAGGATGGCGCGCACGTTGGTGTCGTCGCCTTTTTTGTAGCCGAACTGCGTGGCGTAGTAGGCGGTGTCCACCCCCGGCAGGCCGCCGAAGGCGTCCACACACAGGCCGGCATCGTCGGCCAGGGCCGGCAGGCCGGTGTGCGCGGCGGCAAAGCGCGCCTTGGCCAGGGCGTTTTCGACAAAGGTGCGAAACGGCTCCTCGGCCTCGCCCACGCCCAGGTCGCCCTGGCGCACGAGTTCGACCGAGAGCGGTGCCAGCATGGCCTGCAGTTCGGCCAGCTTGCCGCGGTTGTTGGATGCGAGGACCAGTTTCATCGTGAAAAATCGTTGTTGTCAGGGCCGACTGGCGGCCAGCCCGGAGGGAATTGGATCAGTCGCGCAGGGCCTGCTGCTGCAGGGTGATCAGCTCGGCAATGCCCTTTTCGGCCAGGGCCAGCAGCGCATCCATCTCCTGGCGGGTGAAGGCCGCGCCTTCTGCCGTGCCCTGCACTTCCACATAGTGTCCCGCACCGGTCATGACCACGTTCATGTCGGTGTCGCAGCCCACGTCTTCCACGTACTCCAGGTCCAGCAGCGGCGTGCCTTCGACAATGCCCACCGAGATGGCGGCCACAGGCTGCACCAGGGGCGACTTCGTGATCTTGCCGGCGGCCAGCAGCTGGGTGACGGCGTCCTGCGCGGCCACCCAAGCGCCAGTGATGGCGGCGGTGCGGGTGCCGCCGTCGGCCTGGATCACGTCGCAGTCGAGCTGGATGGTGCGCTCGCCCAGCAGCTTCAGATCGAACACGGCGCGCAGGCTGCGGCCGATGAGGCGCTGGATCTCCTGCGTGCGACCGTTCTGCTTGCCACGCGCGGCCTCGCGGTCGCTGCGGCTGTGGGTGGCGCGCGGCAGCATGCCGTACTCGGCCGTGACCCAGCCTTCGCCGCTGCCGCGCTTGTGCGGGGGCACGCGCTCTTCCACCGAGGCGGTGCACAGCACCTTGGTGTTGCCGAACTCGATCAGCACCGAGCCCTCGGCATGCATGGTGTAGTGGCGCGTGATGCGCACGGGGCGCAGTTGGTCGGCGGCACGGTCGCCGGTGCGAAGGTAGGTGGTCATGTGAATTTCCGGTGTCAAAAGAAGGCAGTCGCCCGCTGCGCACGCGGGCAGGCCTGCGGGTCAGGTCGGTGCGTCAGCCAGCGGCCGGCCGCACAAGAGCCGTTCTCCACGGCGCCGCACACCGCCCGCAGCCCATGGAACTCAGGTTTTGCGCGCGGCAGAGCGGCGGATGGCTTCGTTGATCTCGGCGATCGAGCGTTCGATGGCGGCGTCGTCCAGGTCGTCCACCAGCCCGTCGAGCGGACCCGCCTGGATGGTAGAGGCGAACACGTCGTCGCTGATGCTGTCGGTGGACACGCCCTGGGTGGACTCGAACGCATCGGGGGTCTCCCATTCGAGCGCCACCACGGTCACGTTGTCGCTGCTGTCACCGGCGGTGCGCAGGGCCTCTTCCACCAGCTCCGGCACGGCGTGCGACACCGTCTGGCGGGCCATCTGCTTGGCGATCTCTTCGTCGCTGAGCGTGCCCCACAGGCCGTCGGAGCACAGCAGGATGCGGTCGCCCTGCTCCAGGTACACCGGGCCGGTGATGTCGTAGATGGGCTTGGTTGGCGAACCCAGGCAGGTGAACAGCACGTTGCGGTTGATGCGCTCAAGCCCCGGCGGCGGGTTGTTGCGCAGCTCCATGTACGAGTGGTCGCGGGTGCGGGTGAGCAGGTCGCCGTCGCGCACCATGTACAGGCGCGAATCGCCGCAGTGGATCCAGGTGGCCGTGCCGGCCTGCAGCACGGCGGCCACCAGTGTGGTGCGCGGCGTGTCGAGCATGCCCTTGTCGGTGGCGTAGCGCAGGATCTGGTGGTGCGCGGCCAGCAGCGCGCCCGAGAGGAACTCCTGCACGTCCTTGAGCTGGGGTTTGGCCTCGCGCTGGAACAGCGCCGAGATGGTCTGCAGCGCGATCTGCGCCGCCACTTCGCCCTCGGGGTGCCCCCCCATGCCGTCGGCCAGGACGAACAGGCCCGATTCGCGCGTGTAGCAATAGCCCATGCGGTCTTCGTTCTTCTCGCGGCCGCCGCGGCGGCTGATCTGGAATACGGAGAACTTCATAGTGGCCCACGCAAACAAGGATGCACCAATGCATCGTTAGTAAATATGCATCCCGCCCGAACCCGCTTTGCGTGGGTGGTTTTCATTTGGGCTTGGCTCCGATACCGGTGGCTTCACCCACCTTCTGCACATTCTTCTTGGTGTCGGACACCAGGGTGTCGAGCTGCAGGCGCATCTTCTCGGCCACCGTGAGCTTGGTGTAGCGGCGCTCGCCTTCGCGGCTGAGCTCCTTCTGCAAGGCGAACACCGACTGCGGGCGCGACAGCGGATCCAGCGCCATGCACCACTCGACCACCTCGATGAGGTTGTCGGAGTACACGCCGCGCAGCTTGGTCAGCGCCAGCGACAGGCGGTCCTTTTCGATGCGCTGGGGCGCCTCGTTGGGCGGAAAGCCCTGCATGCAGGCATAGATGCAGGCGCCGATGGCGTAGATATCGGTCCACGGGCCCATGGACGAGTCGCGCCGGTACATCTCAGGCGCGGCAAAGCCGGGCGTGTACATGGGGCGGATGAAGTTGCCCTCCTTGGACAGCACCTCGCGCGCCGCGCCAAAGTCGATCATCACCGCCTTGTTGTCGTCGGTGATGAAGATGTTGGCCGGCTTGATATCGAGGTGCAGCATCTTGTGCTGGTGCACGATGCGCAGCCCGCGCAGCACCTCGTCGAACAGCGAGCGGATGGTGGATTCGCGGAACACCTTCTGCGTCTTCAGGTCGCGCGCGGTGATGATGAAGTCCTGCAGGGTGGCGCCCTCCAGGTAGTTCATCACCATGTAGACGGTTTCGTTCTCGCGAAAGAAGTTGAGCACGCTCACCACCGAGGCATGCGAGATCTGCGCCAGCGCGCGGCCTTCTTCAAAGAAGCTCTTGAGGCCCAGGCGGTAGAGCGAGAGCTTTTCGGACTGCACCTTGGGCAGCAGCTCGCCCGGGGCGCGCGTGGCCAGGGACGAAGGCAGGTATTCCTTGATGGCAACCTGCTGGCCTTCGGCATCGAGGGCCAGGTAGACCACGCCGAAGCCACCGGACGACAACCGACGCACCACACGGTAACCACCAATCGCGGTATCGGGTGGCAAGGGGGCCGGTTTGATTTTTGACATATTTTGCGAAGATGACTCGGGGGTAGGGCGGAACCCGGATAATCGCCGGATCGCAAGCAACCATCAAAAAGTCCAATGCCAGTTTACAGCATGACCGGATACGCCAGCGCGCAGCACGGCACATCCGCCGCTGGCGCTGAAACCGAGGGCCGCGCCACCCAGGCGCGCCGCCTGGGGCTGGAGATCCGCTCGGTCAACAGCCGCTTCCTGGACCTGTCGTTTCGGCTACCCGACGAATTGCGCGCCATGGAGCCCGCCCTGCGCGCCCTGCTGACCGCGCGCTTGAAACGCGGCAAGGTGGAAGTGCGCGCCGCGCTGGAGAACGAAGACAGCAACACACTGCAGGACCCCCCTGCCCGCCTGCTGCAGCGCCTCAATTCCCTGCAGGACTCTGTCAAGTCCTGGCTGCCCAACGCCGCGCCCCTGAGCGTGGCCGATGCGCTGCGCCTGTGCGCCAACGCCCATTCGGGCAACGAGGACTGGAGCGAGGCCGTGCCTGCTCTCGCCGAAGAGGCCCTGACCGCGCTGATGTCGGCCCGCGAGCGCGAGGGCAAGCGCCTGGCCGCCATGCTGCTCGACCGTCTCAAGCAGCTGCGCGCCCTGGCCGAGCAGGCCGTGCCCATGGTGCCCTTGCTGGTGGAGCATCAGCGCCAGCGCTTCATGGAGCGCTGGAAGGAAGCCATGGCCCTGACCGATGGCGCCACCCTGCCCGAGGCCGCCCGCGACCGCGCCCTGACCGAGGCCACCGCCTTCGCCATCCGCATCGACGTGGCTGAGGAGATCACCCGCCTCGACTCCCACCTGGAGGAGATTGAGCGCCTGCTCAAGAAGGGCGGCGAAGTCGGCAAGCGCCTCGATTTCCTGATCCAGGAACTGCACCGCGAGGCCAATACCCTGGGCTCCAAATCGGCCGCCCTGGACCTGACCCGCATCAGCGTGGACATGAAGGTCCTGATCGAGCAGATGCGCGAGCAAGTGCAAAATATTGAATAAGACTCATGTTTTGATAGCGCCTGGCGCACATCACCTATGGACTATCCAGGAAATCTCATCGTAGTGGCAGCCCCCAGCGGCGCCGGCAAATCCAGCCTCGTCAAGGCCTTGCTGGAGCTGGACTCGCACGTCCACCTGTCCATCTCACACACTACGCGGGCACCGCGCGGCCAGGAAAAGCACGGCCGCGACTACTATTTCGCGTCGCAGCCCGAGTTCGACGCCATGGTCGAGGGCAATGCCTTCGTGGAATGGGCGCATGTGCACGGCAACCGCTATGGCACCTCCAAGAAGGCCATCGAGGAGCGCATTGCCCAGGGCTCGGACGTGATCCTGGAAATCGATTTCCAGGGCGCGCTGCAGATCAAGGAGGCGTTTGCCAATGCGCTCCTGGTCTTCATCCTGCCGCCGAGCTGGGAAGAGCTGCGCTCGCGCCTGGAACGCCGGGGCGAGGACTCTCCGGATGTCATCGAAGTCCGCCTCAAGAATGCGGCTACCGAGATGGCGCAGGTCAGCAAATTCGACTTCGTTATAATCAATGAGTTGTTTGAGCGCGCGCTTTTCGACCTGAAAGCCGTCGTGCACGCCCAGCGCCTGAAGTACGCCGCCCAGCGACGCGCCCGTGCTGACACCTTCCAGTCGCTCAATATCACCTGAATCCCCGGAGTACCCACCGATGGCACGCATCACCGTAGAAGACTGTCTGGAAAAGATCCCCAACCGCTTTCAGCTCGTGCTGGCCGCCACTTACCGCGCCCGCATGCTGAGCCAGGGCCATGCCCCGCGCATCGAAAGCCGCAACAAACCCGCCGTGACCGCCCTGCGCGAGATCGCCGAAGGCAAGGTCGGCCTGGAAATGCTCAAGAAGGTTCCTGGTTGAGTCTTTCTCCGGGCACCGGCCCCCGAGAGCACCGCTTTCATGCGGTGCTTTTTTTTTCCTCGGCGACCCGTATTGCGCACCCGCGCTACATTTAAGGCATGAACGCGGTGTTCAACACTCCTTCGGCAGCAGCGCATGCCCGGCCTGGCGACACCCACGCGCCAGTCAGTGCATCTGCGGCAGCGGCCAATGCAGCGGCCGCCAGCTTTGCCGCGCTCACCGATAACCTCGACTATCTGGACGCCCATAGCATCGAGCAGGTGCGCCAGGCCTACCGCTTCGCCGACGAGGCCCACCTGGGCCAGCTGCGCAACAGCGGCGAGCCCTACATCACCCACCCCATCGCGGTGGCCGCCCAGTGCGCCACCTGGAAGCTCGACGCCCAGGCCCTGATGGCGGCGCTGCTGCACGACGCCATGGAAGACTGCGGCGTCACCAAGGTGGACCTGATCGAGCGCTTTGGCGCGCCGGTGGCCGAGCTGGTCGATGGACTGACCAAGCTCGACAAGCTGCAGTTCAACACCCGCGAGGAAAACCAGGCCGAGTCGTTTCGCAAGATGCTGCTGGCCATGGCGCGCGACGTGCGCGTCATCCTCATCAAGCTGGCCGACCGCACGCACAACATGCGCACGCTGTCGGACATGCCGCGCAGCAAGTGGGGCCGCATCTCGTCGGAAACGCTGGAGATCTACGCCCCCATCGCCCACCGCCTGGGGCTGAACCAGACCTACCGCGAGCTGCAGGACCTGTCGTTCCGCCACCTGCACCCCTGGCGCTATGCCACGCTGGCCAAGGCGGTGAACAAATCGCGCAACCGCCGCCGCGACCTGGTGCAGAAAGTGCAAGCCGAGGTGGACGCCGCCTTTTCGCGCATCGGCATGCAGGTGCGCCTGGCCGGCCGCGAAAAAACGCTCTACGCCATCTACCAGAAGATGGACCAGAAGCACCTGAGCTTTGCCCAAGTGACGGATATGTACGGCTTTCGCGTCATCGTGCCCACGGTGACCGACTGCTACACGGCCCTTGGCGTGCTGCACCAGATGTACAAGCCGGTGCCAGGCAAGTTCAAGGACCACATCGCGATTGCCAAGCTCAATGGCTACCAGTCGCTGCACACCACGCTGGTGGGCCCTTCGGGCGTGAACATCGAGTTCCAGATGCGCACCGACGAGATGCATGTCATCGCCGAGGCCGGCGTGGCCGCGCACTGGCTGTACAAGGCGCAGGACGGCGACGGCACCTCGGCCGAGCGCCTGGGCACCAAGTGGCTGCAGTCGCTGCTCGACATCCAGAACGAGACGCGCGACGCCGCCGAGTTCTGGGACCACGTGAAGGTGGACCTGTTCCCCGACGCGGTCTACGTGTTCACCCCCAAGAGCCAGATCATGGCCTTGCCCCGGGGCGCGACGGTGGTGGACTTTGCCTACGCCATCCACAGCAACGTGGGTGACCGCACCACGGCCGCCAAGATCAACAATGAACAGGTGCCACTGCGCACCGAGCTCAAGAACGGCGACGTGGTGGAGATCATCACCGCCCCCATCTCCACGCCCAACCCGGCGTGGCTGGGCTTCGTGCGCACGGGCCGCGCGCGCTCCAAGATCCGCCACTACCTCAAGACCCTGGCGCATGCCGAATCCGAAGGCCTGGGCGAAAAGCTGCTGACCCAGGCCATCCGCTCCGAAGGACTGGAGCAACTGCCCCCGGTGAATGCCGAGACCCAGCCCATGTGGGACAAGCTGCTGCGCTTTACCGGCAACCGCACCCGCACCGAGCTGATGACGGACCTGGGCCTGGGCAAGCGCATCGCCAGCATCGTGGCCAAGCGGCTCATGGTGCTGATGAGCGAGCACGGCCACCGGCCCGACGCCCTGCTGCTCAGCCGCGAACGCTATACCTCGCACGAGCGCCTGTCGCAGGGCGCCGTCACGCTCGACGGCAGCGAGAACGCCTCGGTGCAGTACGCCCATTGCTGCCGCCCCGTGCCGGGCGATGCCATCGTCGGCTACCTCGGCCGTGGCGAAGGACTGGTGGTGCACAACACCCACTGCGCCGTGGCCAAGCGCCTGCAGCACAAGGACAGCGAGCGCTTCATCGCCGTGGACTGGGCCGACGAGCCCGTGCGCATGTTCGAGACCGGCATCGTCGTCACCATCACCAACAGCAAGGGTGTACTGGCCCGCGTGGCCGCCGACCTGGCCAGTGCCGAGGCAGACATCACCCACGTGGACATGGACGACGAAGTGGCGCTGGACACCACCGACCTGCGCTTCATCGTCGCCGTGCGCGACCAGGCCCATATCGAATCGGCCCTGCGCAACCTGCGGCGCACCCCGGCGGTGATCCGCGCCAGCCGCATCACTCCAGCGGCCTGAGCGCCGCTGGCACAGCGGTCAGGGGGTCGAGGTTCCCTGCAGCGGTGGCGGATCGTGCCGCTCGTAGCGCACCTCCAGCACCTCCAGCGAACGCACGCCGCCCGGCGTGGGCAAAGGCACCTCGTCACCCACCCGGCTCTTGAGCAGGGCGCGCGCCACGGGCGACACCCAGCTCACCTGGCCCTGGCCGCTGTCGGCCTCGTCGATGCCCATGATGGTGATGGTGCTCGTGGCGTCTTCCTCGTCCACATAGGTCACGGTGGCGCCGAAGAACACCTGGTCGCTGCCGGCATGGACCAGTGGGTCCACCACCTCGGCCACCTCCAGCCGCTTGGTGAGAAAGCGGATGCGCCGGTCGATCTCGCGCAGGCGCTTCTTGCCGTAGAGGTAGTCGCCATTTTCCGAGCGGTCGCCGTTGCTGGCCGCCCAGTGCACCACCTCGACGATCTTCGGGCGCTCGTTGTCGATCAGGTCCAGCAGTTCGCCGCGCAGCCGGGCATAGCCTGCAGGCGTCATGTAGTTGCGCGACCCGGCCGGAATGGGGGGCAGCGCAGGCCCTTCGTCGTCATCGGCCTGCGTGTCGGATTCCTTGGTGAAAGCCTTGCTCATGGTGGCATGTTACCTGCGCCGCGGCGTGGACCGCCGCGCGCCTTGGCGTCCCTCAGGTCCTGGGGGGCTTGCCCACGGGGTCGTCGGCTTCGTTCTCCACTTCGCCCGCAAAAGCCCCGGCCCCGTCTGGCGATGGCACCGTGCCGGGTTGCTGCCGGGGCGGGGAAGGATGCGGTGCACTGACGAATGGCCTGGGCAGGTGCTCGGGCGCGCGGTGCTGCGGATGGTCCTTGGGATCAGTGGCCATGGTGGTCAGCTCCCCGGGGGGACATCTCTTCGGCTACCGACACACCTTCACCCGACGCGGAAGTCACTGTCTCCCACACCAGTCCCAGCGCCCGGCATTGCAGGTGCAGTTCCTCGGTGGCGACATCGCACTCCTGCGCATCGAACCGGAGCGTGGCCACCAGCCGGTCACCGCCGCGCAGCAACACTTCGTAGCCCCGGCCCTCCTGGTCTGTCCAACTGAAGAGTACAGCTTCCGCATCCGCCTCCACCGGTGTGGAGGCGAGGCGCTCGGATCCAGGATCGCGCTGGAACTGGCAGGTGACGGCGTGGGCGGGCATGGCTGTGGGAGGCGGAGTTCTTTGCAGTGAACTCTGCCCCACAGGGTGCGCCGGCCGGAGCGGGTGACGTGTAGGAAGACGGCGTGAGGTGCGTGCGAAAAGAGCGAGGCCCCTCCAAGGCCCGCCGGCGGCATCTGGCCAGATGCGGCATGAGAGCAGGACCCACCAAGGAAAAAGCCCTGATACCTTGCGATATCAGGGCTTACCTGTTGGTGCGGCTGGCAGGAATTGAACCCACGACCCCTTGGTTCGTAGCCAAGTACTCTATCCAACTGAGCTACAGCCGCTAAGCTTCAAATTATAGCATGGATTTTTCAACATTTCAAAAAATCACTGCTTTCTGTGTTCGCCACCAGAAAGATCCGAAGGCTTTCACAGAACTCGTCTGCTGCCTGTATTGTAGTGCACCCCGGAGGTGCCTTCAGGCAAAAACGCCAAATTTATTGGCTTGCTGCCCCGCATGGGTCTGCGCCGCGCCCTGCTGCAGTGCCGCGCTTGCACCGGTGCGACGCAGCAGGCCTGCACTGAGCGTTGCCGCCCTGCTCCCCTGCTCGGCAGTCCCATGCAAAAAGGCCCCGAAGGGCCTTTGCATAACCAGGTGAGCGGCGCGCCTGCGCCGACCGATTTACTGGGGCCAGATCTTGCCTTTGCTCACAAAAGCGCCGGTGCTGGTCTTGTAGCCGAAATACACCTCGACATTGAAGGCGCGCAGGTCCGTGTCCGTCAGGTCCAGCGAGGGCGTGAATTTCAAGCTCGTGGCGTTGGTGCCCAGACTCGAGTAAGCCACCGTCTCAGGGAACGGCAACACCAGTTGGGCCCAGCCATCGACCTTGCGGAAGAACCAGACATCCGTCGTGTAGAAAAGGCCGTTGGCGGGAATGCGTGCAGCAACCCAGGTGCTGATCTGCGGATTGGCAGCGACCTCAGTGGCCGACTGGGTCATCGTGATGTCCAGCCTGAGGGGCTGGCCGGTGGTGGAGAGCACCGAGGTGGTGACCGTCGTGCCGGTAACCG
This sequence comes from Acidovorax sp. LjRoot66, assembly GCF_964253305.1. NCBI lineage: Bacteria > Pseudomonadati > Pseudomonadota > Betaproteobacteria > Burkholderiales > Comamonadaceae > Acidovorax > Acidovorax sp. LjRoot66. The sequence continues at coordinate 1,655,252 of NZ_CAXUQU020000001.1, read as the reverse complement.
GTGGATTGGTGGTGCCACCACCACCGCCAGGGCTTGCGGCGTCAACGGGGTCTGGAAAGGCGCTGGTGGTCCAGGAGATCTTGGCGTAGCCGGCCGCGTACTTGGGCATGTCGACGTCCAGGGCACCCTGGTAGTCGTAGAGCGCGGAGCCGCTCAGCTGGCGCACGTAGAGCCATTTGCCCTGGTCGGTGCTGCTGCGGTTGGCATCGAGCTGGCCGCCCACGAAGCGCAGGGTGCCGCCACCGTCGTGCACGACGAAATGGTCGACGTCTTCATTGACCAGGCGTGTGAACGAGGAGTCGATGCGCTCGCCGGTCTGTGCCGCCTGGTACTCACTACCGCTCAGGGCGGCGACTCGGGTCGGCTCCTTGCCGTAGCGCAGCACGAAGGCCGACTGGGTGCCTTGGGCCGCATAGCCCGAGAATAGAAACGAACGGGTGCCTGCAGGAATGAAGATCTTGAATTCCTGGTTCTGCATCTGGAAGCCAGTGAATTCAGGCAGGGAGAGGGAGCCACCGCCAGGGAAAGCGCAGCCGCCCGTGCCAAAACCGATGGCGCAGCCCGTCACGCCGGTAGGAGCGTATTGCTCCTTGAAGCCGACCTTGGTGTCGAAGGTATAGCCGCTGCTGCCGGACGACAGAGACAGGGCAATTCTGTGTGCAGACTGGTGCATCGAAACGAAGTTTGCAGCCTGGGCAAACGTGGTCACTGCAGCTAAAAACAAAACAATTAGATACCGCATCGAATGGACTCCAAAAATAAAAATGGCTGAGCAGTGTCGGCAGGCTCCATTCGGCACACCCACCCCCTCGCAGACCAGGACGACCCAACCCTCGTGCTGGCACAGGCAGCGACGCCCCAGCGCCCTGGCCAGTCCAGGGCTTGCAAGAAGCGTGACATCGCGTGTCCTTGAATGTATCGATGACTTGGTGTCGTCGCAGTGACGTGGAGCACAAGTTACATGCGGACACCCGATCGGCGCAAAGTCCTACAAGACATAGTTTGCCAGCGCAGGCCATGGAAAAGGGCAAGGCCGACATCAGATGAGGGTTTCCCACGCCAAGGTGGCCGCCGGGGCCGATGGCGACACCGGAGCGAAGCCCGCACAGGCCATGTTGGGGCTTACCACAGCGGCCATGGCGGCCGACGGCATCCGTCACAAGGCAAGGCGGCACGTGAAGCCGTCGAAACAGGTTTTGCGGAACAGCCCCTGTTTTGCGGAACAAAACGCTCCGAAAACAATAGCAGAAAACCTAAGCGGGATATGGTAGGGCGTGAGGGACTTGAACCCGCGACCAAAGGATTATGAGTCCTCTGCTCTAACCAACTGAGCTAACGCCCCGTGTACCTGACCGAAGATGGGGCACGCGGTATTGTAGGGGGTATCCAGGCGCTCAGCGGCGGTGGCTGAGGGCGTTGGACACCAGCTTGGAGGTGATGTCCACGATCTGGATCATGCGGTCGTAGGGCATGCGCGTGGGGCCGATCACGCCGAGCGTGCCGACCACCTTGCCATCCACCTCGTAGGGAGAGCTCACGATGGAGAGTTCCTCGAAGGGCACGACCTGGCTTTCGCCACCGATGTAGATGCGCACGCCCTCGGCCTGGCTGGAAAAATCCATCAGGCGCAGGATCTGCGTCTTCTGCTCGAAGAGGTCGAAGGCGCGGCGCAGGTTGCCCATGTCGCTGGAAAAATCGCTGACCGACAGCAGGTTGCGCTCCCCGGAGATGACCACCTCGTCCTGCGACTCGCCTTCGGAGCCCACGTTGACGGCGGCCTGCATCAGCGTGCCGATCTCGCCGCGCAGCGCGTCGACCTCGGATTTGAGGCGCTCGCGCACCTGCTCCATGGCCAGGCCGGCGTAGTTGGCGTTGAGGAAATTGGCGGCCTCGATCAACTGCGACTGGGAGTGGTCGATGTCGGTGAAGATCACGCGGTTCTGCACATCGCCCTCGGGCGAGACGATGATCACCAGGAAGCGCCGCTCCGACAGCCTTAGGAATTCGATGTGCCGGAACACCGAGGTGCGCCGTGGCGCCATCACTACACCCACGAACTGCGACAGGTTGGACAGCAGGTTGGCGGCGTTGGCGATCACCTTCTGCGGCTGCTCAGGCGCCAGCGGGGGTGAAATCAAAGGGTCACGCTGCACGGTCAACATGGTGTCCACGAACAGGCGGTAGCCCTTGGCCGTGGGAATGCGCCCCGCTGAGGTGTGCGGGCTGGCGATCAGGCCCAGCTCTTCGAGGTCGGCCATCACGTTGCGGATGGTCGCCGGCGACAGGTCCATGCCGGAGGCGCGCGAGAGCGTGCGCGAGCCGACGGGCTGCCCATCGGCTATGTAGCGCTCCACGAGCGCTTTGAGCAACAACTTGGCGCGGTCATCGAGCATGCGGTCGATTTTAATGAGGGAAGTGGGTGATTCCCTGTCGGGTTTCGTCTATCGTTGTACGGAGCAGTCCGCATGGGATGCACTAGGAGCCCGTCGGACTTGGAGCGTCGAAAGCGAAAATCGGCCTCAGCGAGGGCAGTTTTTGCTGGATTTGCAGCCCCATAGCCAAGCTATGGGGCAAAAAGACGGTGGAAAATGGACCGCTGCGGCCGATTTGCAGCCGACGATTTCCAAGTCCAACAGGCTCCTCGCATTAAACACCCTGTCCGGCCTGGGCCGTTCGTATGGTGCCTTCCCGGCCAATGGTGGAGCACGCAAGGCCCCGCCCAGGCCCCGTGTTCTTACAACAATGATGTAATTTGACGATGACCTCCAATTTCCGCCATGTAGCGCTCATCGGCAAGTACCAGCAGGCATCGGGCACAGGCGCCTCCTCCATGACCGACAGTTCGCGCCAGGCCCTGCAGGACATTGCGCAGTTCCTCACGGGGCAGGGCTGCGAGGTGGCGCTGGAGGCCGAGACCGCTGCCAACACCGGCCTGTCCGGCTACCCCGCCATGGACGTGGACACCATCGGTGCCCGCTGCGATCTGGGCCTGGTGGTCGGCGGCGACGGCACCATGCTGGGCATCGGCAGGCAGTTGGCGCGCCACAGGACGCCGCTGATCGGCATCAACCAGGGGCGCCTGGGCTTCATCACCGATATCCCATTCGACACCTACCAGGCCACCCTGCCCCCGATGCTGCAGGGCGAGTACGAAGAAGACCTGCGCCCGCTGATGCACGCCCGCGTGGTGCGCGACGGCCAGGTGGTCTTCGAGGCGCTGGCCATGAACGACGTGGTGGTGAACCGCGGCGCCACCTCGGGCATGGTGGAGCTGCGCGTGGAAGTGGGCGGCCGCTTCGTAGCCAACCAGCGGGCCGATGGCCTGATCATCGCCTCGCCCACGGGCTCCACGGCCTACGCACTGTCGGCCGGTGGCCCCATGCTGCACCCGTCCATCCCCGGCTGGGTGCTGGTACCCATCGCACCGCACACCTTGTCCAACCGGCCCATCGTGCTGTCGGATGCCACCGAGATCGCCGTCGAGGTGGTCAGCGGCCGCGACGTGAGCGCCAATTTCGACATGCAGTCACTGGCCTCGCTGCTGCACGGCGACCGCATCCTGGTGCAGCGCTCCGAGCACTGCGTGCGCTTTCTGCACCCGCTGGGCTGGAACTACTTTGCCACCCTGCGCAAGAAGCTGCGCTGGAACGAAGGGGGCTCCTGACCATGGCCCTGAGGCGCATCACGCTGCGTGATTTCGTCATCGTCCAGGCGCTGGAGCTGGACCTGCAGAGTGGTTTCACCGTGCTCACCGGCGAGACAGGGGCCGGCAAGTCCATCCTCATCGACGCCGTGCAACTGGTGCTCGGCGCCCGGGCCGATGCCGCGCTGGTGCGCGAAGGCTGCCCCCGCACCGACGTGTGTGCCGAATTCGACACCCCGCCCGCCGCCAGGCCCTGGCTCGAAGAAGCCGGGCTGGAGGGCGAGGAACTGCTGCTGCTGCGCCGCACCGTGGACACGCAGGGCAAGAGCCGCGGCTGGATCAACGGCACGCCCGCCACCGCTACGCAACTGCGCGCGCTCGGCGAGCTGCTGCTCGACATCCACGGCCAACATGCCTGGCAGAGCCTGACGCGGCCCGAATCGGTGCGCGGCCTGCTCGACGCCTACTCGGGCACCAGCGACCGGGCGACGCTTGCGCGCTGGAACCAGTGGCGGGCCGACCAGAAGGCACTGGCCCAGGCCCGCGCCGCCCAGGCCACCCTGCAGCAGGAGCGCGAGCGCCTGCAGTGGCAGATCGCCGAGGTCGACAAGCTGGCCCCGGGCGATGACGAATGGCCCGAACTCGACGCGCAGCACAAGCGCCTGTCCAACGCCTCGGCATTGATGGAAGCGGCCAACGCCGCCATCGCTGCCCTGTCGGGTGGCGATGCGGAGGGCGGCGGCGCGCTGGACGGACTCTCGCGCGCCCAGGACCTGCTGCAGGACCACGAGCACCTCGAAGCCGAATTCGCCAGCGCCGCCGATATCCTCAACTCCGCCGTGGCGCAGGCCGGCGATGTGGTGCATTCGCTGCACGCCTACCTGCGCCACAACGACCTGGACCCCGAGCGCCTGGCCGCCGTGGATGCGCGCCTGTCGCTGTGGATGACGCTCTCGCGGCGCTACAAGCGCAGCCCAGTGGAGCTGCCCGCATTGCTGCACGGCTGGAAGGCCGAGCTGCAACAACTCGACGCCGCCGCCGACCTGGTGGCGCTGGAAAAGGCCGAGGCCGCCAGTGCCCGGGCCTACCAGGCCGCGGCGCGCGCCTTGTCGCTGGCGCGGGCCAAAGGCGCGCCGCGGCTGTCGGCCGCCATCACCCAGGCCATGCAGGGCCTGGGCATGGCCGGCGGCCAGTTCGAGGTGGCCCTGGGCAAGCTGGCCGAGCCTGCCGCCCATGGCACGGACGATGTGGCCTTCCTCGTGGCGGGCCACCCGGGCGCAAGCCCCAGGCCCATCGGCAAGGTGGCCTCGGGCGGTGAACTGTCGCGCATCTCGCTGGCGATCTCGGTCACCACCAGCGCACTGGGCGAGGCGCCTACGCTGATCTTCGACGAGGTGGACTCGGGCGTGGGCGGGGCCGTGGCCGACACCGTGGGCCGGCTCATGCAGCAACTGGGGCGCGACCGCCAGGTGCTCACCGTGACCCACCTGCCCAAGGTGGCCGCGCGCGCCGACCACCACCTGGTGGTATCCAAGCGCAGCGGCGCCAAGGGCACGGCCAGCGAGGTCGTGGCCGTGCAGGGCAAGGACCGCATCTCCGAAGTGGCCCGCATGCTGGGCGGCGACGATTCCAGCAAGGCCACCGTGGCCCATGCGCGCGAGATGCTCGATGTCGCTCCACCACCGGCGCCAGTTGCGCCGCCCGCCCGCAGCCCCAAGAGGAAGAACACGAAAAAGGCAACCGATGGCGCTTGAGATTGTGCTGATCACGGGCATGTCCGGCTCCGGCAAGTCGGTGGCACTGCATGCCCTGGAGGATGCGGGCTACTACTGCGTGGACAACCTGCCGCCCGAGCTGCTGCCGGCCTTCGTGGCGCTGGAGCACCGCCACCACGGCAACCGGGTTGCCATCGCGATGGACGTGCGCAGCGCCACCTCCCTGCCGCTGGTGCCGCTGGAGCTCGACCGGCTGCGCAAGCAGGGCGTGGTGGTGCACTCGCTGTTCCTCGATGCAACCATCGACACGCTGGTGCGGCGTTTTTCCGAAACGCGCCGGCGCCACCCGCTGTCGCACGACGAGCTGACTCCGGACACCCTCAAGCAGGGCCGGCGCGCGCTGGTGCAGATCATCGAGCTTGAGCGTGAGCTGCTGGCCGACCTGCGCGAGGAGGCGCACGTCATCGACACCAGCGCCATCCGCTCCTCGCAACTGCAAAGTTACGTAAAGACGCTGATGGCGACGGCGCCAGGGCAGCTGACCCTGGTGTTCCAGTCGTTCGCCTTCAAGCGCGGCATACCGGTGGATGCGGACTACGTGTTCGACGTGCGCATGCTGCCCAACCCGCACTACGAGCCTGAGCTGCGCGACCAGACCGGGCTGGACGCCCCCGTGGCCGACTTCCTGCGCGCGCAGCCGGACGTGTCGCTGATGCAGGGGCACATCGAGGGCTTCCTGGCCCACTGGCTGGAGATGCTGGACCGCAACCACCGCAGCTATGTCACCGTGGCGATCGGCTGCACCGGCGGGCAGCACCGCTCGGTGTACCTGGTGGAGCGCCTGGCCGAGGCCTTTGGCAAGCGCTGGGCCACCCTGCGACGCCACCGCGAACTCGACGGGCGCTGAGCGAGCGCGCCCTACAGCAGGCCGCCGAAGAGATTGCCCAGCAGCTTGCGGATGGGCGCAGGCAGCCCCATCCCTTCCCACTCGCTGGCGCTGAACCAGCCGCCCTCCCCGGCCGCATCGCGTGCCACAGGCACCGTGAGCACTACGGGGTGCAGGTGCAGGTCACGGTGCGTCAGCACGTGCATGAAGCCGCCCAGCCCCTCGGTCTGCCCCGGCGCCACAGGCACCGGCAGGTGCGCCAGGTGGTCGTGCAGGTGCGCCTCGTCGGCGAACACCGGCAGGCAGAACAGCCCGGCCCAGATGCCCGAATCGGGCCGGCGTTCCAGCCACACGCGGCCCTCGCTATCGCGCATCACCAGGAGCCACCACGATTCGGCCCGGCGCTTGAGCTTGCGCGTGCGCACCGGGTAGCGCTCGGCATCGCCGGCCTGCCCGGCCACGCAGATGTCCAGCAGCGGGCAGGGCGGGCAGTCGGGCGCGCGCGGGCTGCACAGCGAGGCGCCCAGGTCCATCAGGCCCTGGGTGTAGCGCGGCATGGCGTTGGCGAGGTCTTCCACGGGCAGCAGCGCCTCCGCCTGGTCCCAGAGCAGGCGCTCGTTCCTGGCCACGGCCAGGTCGGCGTCGAAGCCCAGCACCCGCGTGAGCACGCGGCGCACATTGGCATCGAGGATGGGCGTGCGCTCGGCAAAACAGAAGGAGGCGATGGCCCCGGCCGTCGAGCGGCCGATGCCCGGCAGGGTGGCCAGCACCTCGGCCGTGCGCGGGAAGGCGCCGCCGTGCAGGTTCACCACGGCCTGGGCGCAGGCATGCAGGTTGCGCGCCCGGCTGTAATAACCGAGGCCGCTCCACAGGCCCATGACCTCGTCCTGCGGGGCCGCAGCCAGGGCCTGCACGTTGGGGAATTTTTCGAGGAAGCGGGCGTAGTAGCCCAGCACGGTGCTCACCTGGGTCTGCTGCAGCATGATCTCGGACAGCCAGACCCGGTAGGGGTCGCGCGTGTTCTGCCAGGGCAGGTGGTTGCGCCCGGCCGTCGCCTGCCAGCGCACCACGCGCTGCGCCACCCCACCCGCCCGCGCGTCCATCAAAGCGGCAGGGCCACGTCCACGGGGGACTCTTCGGCTGCGGCCTGCTCGGCGTCCGGTGGCGCAATCAGCTGCGAGGTCAGCTCCTGCAGGCGGTGCTCCAGCTGGATGAGTTCACCCTCGCCCTGCTCGATCTCGGCGATGCGCTCCACCAAGCCGCTGGCGGCCTGCTGGATGCGGTCCACCGCCTCCATGCGGCGGGCGAAGCTGCGGCGCCGCTCGCGCAGTTGCGCATCGAGCTGCGCCGTGGCGGACTTGCTCCACAGCTCCAGGTCATTGGCGGCGGACTCGTACACGGTGCGCAGGCGCATGGCCAGGGCACGCACCAGGCGCTCGGAAAACTCGGGCTGGGCCAGCTTGAGCGAGTTGCCCAGGCCCAGGTACTGCAGGTGGCTCTGCTCGATCTGCGACAGGTCGTGCGCAAAATGCTCCAGCTGCGGGGGCGACGGCACCTGCAGCGAGAAACCGAACTCGGCGTTGAGCTGGCGGAAGGTGCCGCCCAGCATGGCCTGGATCTCCGTGCCCGAGGCCTGGGCCTTGTCCAGCGTGCCGCGCAGCTTGTCGAAGGTCTGCACGTAGATCTTCTTCACGCCCAACTTGAGGCCCTTTTGCTGCAGCAGTTGCGCCAGCTCGGCCAGCTCCACCTTGAGGGCCTTGGAGCCCAGTTGCTGGAACACATCGCGCAAGAGCTTCAGGTGCACGGCGCGCACGGCCTGGATCTTGGAGGCGGAGAGGTCGAACTCGTGCTGCTCCTGCTCGATGCGCTGGCGCATGGATTCGATGACCGAGGCATTCTTGCCGCGCAGGCTGCGCAGCTCGGCCATCTGGTCGTCCAGGTCGCGCCGGCGGATGTTGATGACACGCGCCGTCTCGGCGCGCAGGCCGGCCACGCCCGTGGCCACGGCCGCCCGCAGGATGGCCTGGCGCTGGCCCATGATGCCCTTGGCCAGCACTTCTTCGAGCACGGGCAGGCCGCTGGTCTCCAGCAGCAGGTCGTCGGCGGTGATCTTGGCGACCAGGCCCTTCTGCGCGGAAACGGGCACCACCTTCTCCACCGCCACGCCCAGCATCTCGGCGGCCGTGCTGCGCTGGCGGTCCATCTGCGCCTGGATCTGCTCGGCGGAGTTGAGCGTGTCCCACAGGGTATCGATCTTGTTGAGCACGACCAGGCGGGCGTCCATGCTCTCGGCCGAGGTGGCCAGGTGCTCACGCCAGATGGACAGGTCCGAGCGGGTCACCCCAGTGTCGGCGCTCAGGATGAACACCACCGCATGGGCCTGGGGAATCAGGTTCACCGTGAGCTCGGGCTCCGCCCCCACAGCGTTCAGGCCTGGGGTGTCCAGGATCACCAGCCCCTGCTTGAGCAGCGGATGGGGAATGTTGATGATGGCGTGGCGCCACATGGGCACCTCGACCAGGCCATTGGCATCGGGAATCGGGTTCTCGTCCACCAGATCGTCGTGCCAGAAACCCAGCGCGCGGGCGTTGTCCAGGCTCACGCGGCGCACCTCGGCCACCTTTTCGAGGGCCTTGGCGATCTGGTCGGCGTCGTTTACATCCAGCGGGATCTCGTGCCAGCGATCGGGCCGCATGCGCCATTCGGCCAGGCCGTGCATCTGCAGGCGTGTCTCGATGGGCAAGAGGCGCAGGCTGGGGGCGAACTCGGCGTCGTAGCCCAGCTCGGTGGGGCACATGGTGGTGCGCCCCGCGCTGGCGGGCATGATGCGTCGGCCATAGTCGGCGAAGAAAATCGCGTTGATCAACTCGGACTTGCCGCGCGAGAACTCGGCAACGAACGCAACCATCACCTTGTCGGTGCGGACCTGACTCTCCAGGCGCTGCAGTCGCTCCTGGACGGACGCGTCCATCAGCTCGTGGGAGGACATCCACTCGGCCAGCTGCTTGAGCTGCTGAGCGAACGCACGTCTCCACGCGCCATGCTGGTCAAACTGCTCGTTGAATGAAGGTCCCACTTTGCTCCCGGCGTTCGATAACGACTGTTTCTGAACAAACAAAATATAGCATCGACTGCGCGCCAGCCATAGCTGTGGATGGTGCTTATGTACCACCCCGGCCAGGCCGGGCCATTTTTACGCACAAGCGGCAACCGGCCGGCACGGTGCCTGCCCCTGTCATGCCCGCTGGCAGCGTGGGCAGAAATAGCTGCTGCGCTGGCCCTGGCGAAGCGCCTTGATGGGCGTGCCGCAGACCTTGCAGGGCGCGCCCTCGCGCCCGTACACGTTGGCATGGGCCTGGTAGCTGCCATAGGCGCCGTCGGCGTTGGAAAAATCCTTGAGCGTGCTGCCGCCCAACTCCACGGCACGCTCCAGCACCTGCCGTATGGCTGCATGCAGCCGTCCCATTCTGGCCGGGCCAATGCGTGCCGACGGTGTCTGCGGGCGAATACCCGACAGAAACAGTACCTCCGACGCATAGATGTTGCCGACCCCCACCACGACCTTGCCCCCGAGCAGCATCTGCTTAATGGGCACGCGGCTGGCCTTGATGCCGCGGCTGAAGGCATCCAGGGAGAAATCGTCGGACAGGGGCTCCATGCCGAGGCCGCCGAGCAGCTTGGCCGCCACCGGGTCGGCCTCGCCCGCTGCGTGCACCACCGCGCCGAAGCGACGGGGGTCGTGCAGGCGCAAGGTGCCCTGGGTGGTGACCAGGTCGAAATGGTCATGGGGCCCCGGCGGCGGCAGGCCCTGCGCAAACCGAAGGCTGCCGGACATGCCCAGGTGCACCAGCAGCACCCCCTGATCCAGGTCCACCAGCAGGTACTTGCCCCGGCGGCGCACGCCAGAGACACTGCGCCCGACCAAGGCACCGCCATCGCCCCCCAACGGCCAGCGCAGCGGCTTGCCCATGCGCACGGCGGTGACCTGGGCGCCAGCGATGGCCTGCGCAAAACTGCGCCGCGTTACTTCCACTTCGGGCAACTCAGGCATCCAAAGCCCTCACAAACAGGTTGTCATGCATGGATTATTATGGGTCGATGGTGCCTTCAAACTACTTTCGGTATGCCGTCCTGACACTTGCTCTTGCAGCAGTAACCACGGCAGGCCTTGCCCAGCAACCCGGCGTTGCGGCGCCACAGGCGGCCGAGCCGGCGCCCGATGATGCCCCCAGCAGCAACCCTGCGCTGGACGCAGAATTGTTCTATGAAATCCTCATGGGCGAGATCAATGCCCGCACCGGCGAGGCAGGCACAGGCTATGCCCTCATGCTGGAAGCGGCGCGGCGCACCAACAACCCCCAGCTTTACCAGCGGGCCGCCGACATGGCCTTGCAGGCACGCGCGGGCGACCACGCACTGTTAGCCGCCAAGGCCTGGCGCGAAGCCCAGCCGGACTCGCGCGAGGCCAACCGCTATGTGCTGCAGATACTGATCGCCCTGAACCGCATCGGCGAAACCCCGGAACTGCTGCGCCAGGAACTGGCCCAGGCCCCCGTCCAGGCCAAACCCGCCATCTTGGGCATCGTGCCCCAGATGTTCGCCCGTGCCAGCGACAAGCCACTGGCCGCCAAGGTGGTCGAGCAGGCCCTGGCAGACGAGCTGGCCAAGCCAGCCAATGCGGCAGCCGCGCACATTGCCATCGGGCGTGTGCGCCTGGCTGCCGGCGACAAGACCGGCGCGCTGGCCAGCGCCCGTGCCGCCCAGGACCTGGACCCCACCAGCGAAGGTCCCGCCCGGCTGGGCATGGAGCTGCAGGAAGAGAGCGTGCCCGAAGGGGAAGCGCTGGTGGCCCGTTATTTCGCCAGCCAGCCGCAGGCCACGCCTGAGATGCAGATGGCCTACTCGCGCGTACTGCTCGGCCAGCAGAAGTACGCCGAGGCCAAGGTCCAGCTCGAAGCCGTGACCCGCGCCAAGCCGGACCTGCCCGAGCCCTGGCTGGTGCTGGCCACGCTGCAGTTGCAGGACAACCGGCTGGACCTGTCCGAAACCTCGCTCAAACGCTTCCTGACGCTCATCGAGGGCCCGGACATCAACAGGGAAGCACGCCAGCGCAGCCTCAACCAGGCCTACCTCCTGTACGCGCAGATCGCCGAGAAGAAGGGCGATTTCGCGGGCGCCGAGGGCTGGCTGGCGCGCATCGAGAATTCGAGCGAGCTGTTCAGCGCGCAAAGCCGCCGCGCCTCACTGCTGGCCAAGCAAGGCAAGATCGCCGAGGCCCGCGCGTTGCTGCGCTCCCTGCCCGGCGTGACCGAGGACGACAAGCGCATGAAGCTGCTGGCCGAAGTACAGCTGCTGCGCGACCAGCGCCTGTTCAAGGAAGCCTACGAGGTTCAGACCGAGCTCGTGGCCCTGGCCCCGGAAGACGGCGAACTGCTGTACGACCAGGCCATGCTGGCCGAGAAGGTCGGCCAGTTCGACACCATGGAAAAGCTGCTGCGCCAGATCATTGCGCGCCAGCCGGACTACCACCACGCCTACAACGCGCTGGGCTATTCGCTGGCCGAGCGCGGCCAGCGCCTGCCCGAGGCCCGGCAATTGATCGCCAAGGCCCTGGAGCTGGCACCGGGCGACCCCTTCATCACCGACAGCCTGGGCTGGGTGGAGTTCCGCATGGGCAACAAGGCCAAGGCGCGCAGCCTGCTCGAAACCGCGTTCAAGTCCCGGCCCGACGCCGAGATCGCCGCCCACCTGGGTGAAGTGGTCTGGAGCATGGGCGAGCGCGACAAGGCCCTGGGCATCTGGCGCGAAGGCCTGCGCCTGAACCCCGAAAACGACAGCCTCAAGGACACCTTGAAGCGCCTGGGGGCGAAGCCCTGATGCGGCTCCTTGCCGGCAATGGCAACCCCTTTGCGCTGCGCCAATGGATGGCATGGCTGGCCCTGGCCTGCACGCTGTGGCTCACAGGCTGCGCCCAGCCGCCCCGGGCGGCCGAGTCCGGCACCGCATCGTGGTCGGGCCGCCTGTCGCTGCAGGTGGAAGGCCAGGCATCGCAATCGTTCTCCTCGCTGTTCGACCTGCAGGGCAATCCAGACAAGGGCGAGCTGGTGCTCACCAGCCCGCTGGGCAACACGCTGGCGCGGCTGCAGTGGGAAGCGGGGCGCGCGCAGCTCACCACCGGGCAGGAAACCCGCGAGTCCACCTCGCTCGACGAATTGCTGCGCCAGGCCACCGGCACGGCCATCCCGGTTGCTGCCATCTTCGAATGGCTCAATGGCAACCAGGCCACCGCCACCGGCTGGCAGGCCGACCTCTCGGGCAGCGCCGGCGGCCGGCTGGTGGCCCGGCGCCACGACCCCGCACCCGAAGCCACGCTGCGCATCGCCTTCAGCCGCTGAGCCGCGCCCTGCCCCCTTTTTTCCATGCACGCGCTGTACGACGTACCGGCTCCGGCCAAGCTCAATCTGTTTCTGCACATCACAGGGCGGCGCGCCGATGGCTACCACCTGCTGCAGTCGGTGTTCATGCTCATCGACTGGTGCGACACCCTGCACTTCGAGCGCCGCGCAGGCGGCGCCCTGAGCCGCGAAGACCTGGGCCCGGCCCTGCCCGAGATGGACCTGGTGCTGCGCGCAGCGCACGCCCTGCAGGCGGCCACGGGCTGCACCGAGGGCGCGCACATCGGCATCACCAAGCGCATCCCCGCGCAGGCCGGCATGGGCGGGGGCTCGTCGGACGCAGCCAGCACGCTGCTGGCCCTGAACCGGCTGTGGGGCCTGAACCTGTCGCGCCAGGCGCTGCAGAAGATCGGCCTGGCCCTTGGCGCAGACGTTCCGTTTTTTTTATGCGGCACGAACGCTTTTGTCGAAGGAATTGGTGAGACAATCACGCCGCTTGAGAATGCACAGCAACTTCCGCAAGCACGCTTCGCGGTCGTCAAGCCCGCAGCAGGATTGGAGACAAAAGCAATTTTTTCTTCGTCGAGTTTGAAACGTGATTCTGGCTGTGCTACAATCTTAGGCTTTGCTGCAACACACTTTGACTTCGGTCGAAACGATCTGCAGCCAGTTGCCGAGGCACTGTGCCCCGATGTTACGCAAGCCCTTTCGTGGCTTTCGCAGCGCGGGATGCGACCCAGGATGACAGGCTCAGGAAGTGCTGTGTTTGCACAAATGCCACATGCGATGGATCTTCAAGGCGCCCCCGGCGACTGGCAGATCAAGGCATGTGACAATTTGATGGTTCATCCTCTGGCAGGGTGGGCATCAGACGAGAATTTCGGTTAGCTGCTTTCAGCAGTTGACCCGTGTAGGGGAGTCGCCAAGCTGGTTAAGGCACCGGATTTTGATTCCGGCATGCGAAGGTTCGAATCCTTCTTCCCCTGCCAAATATCTACTCGCGTAGTACGGGCTTTTTTTTCAGACCGCTGGGACGCTCATGCAAGGCAATCAACCCGACTTCATGGTATTCACCGGCAATGCCAATCCTGGCATGGCAGCTGAAATTGCCCAACACCTCGGGACCACCCTCGGCGCTGCCGATGTGGGCCGGTTCTCCGACGGTGAAGTGACCGTCGAGATCAAGCAGAACGTGCGTGCGCGCGATGTGTTCGTGGTGCAGTCCACCTGCGCCCCGACCAACGAAAACCTGATGGAACTGCTGATCATGGTCGATGCGCTCAAGCGTGCATCGGCAGAGCGCATCAGCGCCGTGATACCCTACTTCGGCTACGCCCGCCAGGACCGCCGCCCCCGCTCGTCGCGCGTGCCCATCACCGCCAAGGTGGTGGCCAACATGCTGCAGGCCGTGGGTGTGGCCCGCGTGCTGACCATGGACCTGCATGCCGACCAGATCCAGGGTTTCTTCGACATCCCGGTGGACAACATCTACGCATCGCCCGTGCTGCTGGGCGACCTGCGCCAGAAGAATTACGAAGACCTGATCGTGGTCTCGCCCGATGTCGGCGGCGTGGTGCGCGCCCGTGCGCTGGCCAAACAGCTCAACTGCGATCTGGCCATCATCGACAAGCGCCGCCCCAAGGCCAACGTGTCCGAAGTCATGCACGTGATCGGCGAGATCGAAGGCCGCAACTGCGTGATCATGGATGACATGATCGACACCGCCGGCACGCTGGTGAAGGCCGCCGAGGTGCTCAAGGAGCGTGGCGCCAAGAAGGTGTACGCCTACTGCACGCACCCCATTTTCTCGGGTCCCGCCATCGAACGCATCGCCAAGGGCTCGGCCCTTGATGAAGTGGTGGTGACCAACACGATTCCCTTGAACGACAACGCCAAGGGATGCGCAAAAATCCGCCAGCTCTCCGTGGCCCCGCTGATCGCCGAAACGATCCAGCGCATTGCCAAGGGCGAGTCGGTGATGAGTCTGTTCTCGGACCAGGACAACCTGTTCTGACATGCCCCGGGCCTCGCAGGAGGCCGTCGGCTTTGCAAGATGGTTGACACCAAGCCTCCTTCGGGAGGCTTGTCCGTTGGTTCGGGAACGCAATGTGGCCTGCCTGCCCCCTGGGGCAAAGCAGGCCTTTTTAAAAACAGGGCAAGACTGGTCGCGGTCTGTCCTTTTCAGGAGCTAGTTATGAACTTCGTCGCTTTTGAGCGCGCCAAGCAAGGTACGGGTGCGAGCCGCCGTCTGCGCAATTCGGGCAAGACGCCTGGCATCGTCTACGGCGGTACTGCCGAACCCCAACTGATCGAGATCGACCACAACGCACTGTGGCACGCCCTCAAGAAGGAAGCCTTCCACTCCAGCGTGCTGGACATGGAAGTGGCCGGCGCCACCAGCAAGGTTCTGCTGCGTGACGTGCAATACCACCCCTACAAGCAACTCGTGCTGCACATCGACTTCCAGCGTGTGGATGCCAAGACCAAGCTGCACATGAAGGTGCCACTGCACTACAGCGGCGCTGAAGAGTCCAAGGCTGTCAAGGTCGACAACTGCCTGGTGAACCCCGTCGTGAACGAACTCGACGTGACCTGCATGCCTTCGGACCTGCCTGAGTTCATCGCCGTGGACCTGTCCACGCTCGAAAAGGGTGCTTCGCTGCACCTCAAGAGCATCAAGCTGCCAAAGGGCGTGACCCCCGTGATCCGCGGTGGCCAGAACAATCCCGTGCTGGTCTCCGTGACCAACCCGGTCGTGGTTGTCGAGACGCCTGTGGAAGCCGCTCCTGCAGCGGATGCCAAGGGCAAGGGCAAGGGCAAGAAGTAATTCTTGGCTTTTTCCTGTCCGGATCAGCGTTGCCCTGGTGGCGCTGCTTCCAGCAACAAGAACGGCTCACTTCGGTGGGCCGTTTTTGTTTTGTGCTTCTGCTTGGGTTGGTTAGTTGGTTGCAGTGGTTGCACTGTGCCTGGATTGAGGGCGGAGGCCGGGATGTGCGCCCGGCGGCGCACCCACCTTCTTTTGCGTCGCCAAGAGGGTGTAGAAGAAATAAATTATAATAGCGCCGCATTGACCAAGCAGGAGCAGCGCAATGGCAAAGACAGGCCGACCACCCGTGATCCCCCCTGGCGAGTACGCCACCTTGCGCGAGGTGGTCCGAGACAATCCGCAGGCGACGCTGCCCGAGTTGGCGCTGGCCTGGGCCGATCACATGGGCCGCAGCGCCCCCAGCACGGTGACTCTGCGCGCAGCACTGAAGGCTGCCGGCCTGCAGCGAGCGCGGCCCAAGTCGCAGCTGTCCCGCTCGCAGCCTGGTCAGCCTGGCACGCGCTACGGCTACACCGCCCAGCATCGGCCCGCCAGTCAATCCGGCAACGCCATTGCCGGTGCCCTGACCGATGCCGAATGGGCGCTGGCGCAGGACCTGTTCGAGCCCCAACCGGGCTCGCGTGGCAGACCGGCCACCTACTCGCGGCGTAGCGTTGTCGATGCCTGCTGCTATGTGCTACGCACCGGCTCGTCCTGGAGCAACCTGCCGGTGCAGATCTATCCGCCCTGGCAGTCTGTGCAGAAGGCCTTCGTCAACTGGGCCCGCCAAGGCAAGTTCGAAGCGCTGCACGAGCGTCTGCGCCAGCAATGGCGCCAACGCCTGGAGCGCGCTGCGCAGCCCAGCGAGGCCATCATCGACTCGCAGTCCAACCGGGGCAGCCCTCAGGGTGGTACCTTGGGCTTCGATGCAGGCAAGAAGGTGCAGGGGCGCAAGCGCCATCTGGTCGTGGACACGCTGGGCCTGCTGCTTGCGGTGGTGATCACCAGTGCAGCCGTGCAGGACCGCGACGCGGCCGCGCAAGCGGTAGCACAGGCGTGCAAGCGCACAGATGGCTCGTTCAAGACGTTGTGGGCCGACAGCGCGTACGCCGGGCAATGCGCCCAGCAGATCGAGAAGGCGCACCACGTACAGGTGCGCATCGTGCGCCACAGTGCCCGCCACCGCTGGGACGATGCCCAGCAGCCGCTGTGGAGCGACGAGCAGCCTGCCCCCATCGCCAAGAAGCGCTGGGTCGTAGAGCGCACCCATGCATGGCTGGAGCGCAACCGCAGGCTTGTGATGCACCACGACCGCAAGCCGTTCTATGCGGCTGCGTGGGTGTGGCTTGCGCAGGCCCGGATGTTGTTGGGGCGGTTGAAATAGATTTCTTCTACACCCTCCAAAAGAAGGTGGGCCAAGAAAAGGCGACCCCCAGTCTGCGTCCCCCTTTCGCCCTGTCGGGCGAAAGGGGGCAACCTGCGATGCTCGGTCCTGGGGTGGTGCCGCAGAACTCGCTGCGTTCTGCGAACTCCGCTCAAACAACTGCGGCAAGCCAGATCACGAAGTGCGTGTGTCCTTCGGCACACGCACCCACCCCAGGCCCTGCGCTTCTCGGCGCAGCCAGCAGGGGTGGGGAGCGGGGACAAACACGGCTGCTGCTTCGCAGCTGCGCCGGGTGTCGGTTACGCGCTGCGCGCTGCCGACGTGTTCGGTGAGCGCTCTGGCGAGCCGAGCGCAGCGAAGGACCACAGGCCGAGCGAAGCAATGGCCCGAGTGGAGCCCGCTCCCACCCCCTTCTGACCGTGCCGAGAAGCGCAGGGCCTGGGGTGAGCGCGTGCCGAAGGACACGCGCATCGTTGTCTGACTCACCGCGGTTGTTTGAGCGGAGTTCACCCGCAGGGGGAACGCAGCGAGTTCCGCGGTGCACCCCAGGACCGAGCATCGCAGGCTGCCCCCTCGCCCACCGGGCGAGGGGGACACGGGCAGCGGGGTCGCCTTTCTTTGGGGTACCTTTCTTTGGCGACTCAAAGAAAGGTACCTCGGCTGCCGGGCCGAGACCCGGCCTCCGCCCTCGACAAAAGCACGCGCCAACCATCGACAACAGCAGCGACACACAAGCAAGCCACCGATAATCCCCACCCATGATCAAGCTGTTTGTAGGCCTGGGCAACCCAGGCCCCGATTACGAAGCCACCCGCCACAACGCCGGCTTCTGGTGGATCGACGCCCTCGCGCGCGAATTGAAGGTGAATCTGGTCCCGGAACGCTCCTACCACGGCCTGGCCGCCCGTGCCACCGTGCACGGCCAGAGCGTGTGGCTGCTGCAGCCCCAGACCTTCATGAACCTGTCGGGCAAGTCCGTGGCATCGCTCGCGCGCTTCTTCAAGATCGCGCCCGAAGAGGTCCTGGTGGTGCATGACGAACTCGACATCCCCCCGGGCCAGGTCAAGCTCAAGCGCGGCGGCAGCCATGCGGGGCACAACGGGCTGCGCGACATCCATGCGCAACTGGGCTCGGCAGACTACTGGCGCCTGCGCGTCGGCATCGGCCACCCAGGCGTGAAGTCGGAAGTGGCCAACTGGGTGCTCAAAAAACCTGCGCCCGACCAGCGCACGCTGATCGAGGACAGCATCACCCACTCGCTCAAGGCCTACCCGGCGATGCTGGCCGGCGAGATGGACAAGGCCACGCTGCTGATCCACACCGTCAAGCCGCCGCGCCCCAAGCCGCCCCGCCCGCCCGAGCTGGGCGCTGCCACCATCACCCCACCGGCTGCCGCCAAGCAGCCCGACGCAGCCAGCTGACAGATATCAGTTCTGGGCAGGGGCCTGCAACCGCTGGAACTTCTGCCACAGCGTCTCGCGGGTCTCCACGTGCTGCGGATTCACGGGGATGCAGGCCACGGGGCAGACCTGCACGCACTGGGGCTCGTCGAAATGCCCCACGCACTCAGTGCACTTGCCAGGGTTGATCTCGTAGATCTCTTCGCCCAGGTAGATGGCGTCGTTCGGGCATTCGGGCTCGCAGACGTCGCAGTTGATGCACTCGTCGGTGATCATCAGCGCCATGGCACACATCCCTGCACACGGGGTGCAGTCACGACAAGGGGAGACAGTGCGCGCTTCATGGGGCACATTATCGTGGTTCCGGGCATGTACCTTGCGTGCCACACCACAACACAACACCGCCGGCGGGGTGTTTTTGCCGTTATGCTGTGTATACACATTAATTGTGACGCCAGGGAATTCACCGCCCAGGGCGCCACGCACAACCACCACTACCCACACGACACCCCACCATGGGACTGTTCTTCCTCAAGCGGTTCATCACGCTCCTGGCCACGCTGATTGGCGCCTCCATCGTCGTCTTCCTGGTGCTGGAGATCCTGCCCGGCAATGCAGCGCAGATGCTCATGGGGCCAGACGCCTCGCCCGAGGCCGTGGCGGCGCTGGCCACCAAGCTGGGGCTGGACCAGCCGGCCATGCAGCGCTACTGGGAGTGGGTCAGCGGCCTGGTGGTGGGCGACATGGGCAACAGCTACGCCTACAGCACGCCGGTGCTGGAACTGATGCTCGAACGCCTGGCCCTCACCGTGCCGCTGGCGCTGATGGCCATGGTGATCACCACGGTGCTGGCGCTCATCGCGGGCGTGTACGCGGCCTCGCGCCACAACAAGGTGGGCGACGTGGGCGTGATGGGCCTGGCGCAGATCGGCATCGCCATCCCCAATTTCTGGTTCGCCATCCTGCTGATCCTGCTGTTCTCGGTCAAGCTGCAGTGGTTCTCGGCCGGGGGCTTCCCGGGGTGGACGGAAGATGCCGGCGGCAGCCCGCTCGACGCGCTCAAGGCCCTGCTGCTACCCGCCATCGCGCTGGCCGTGGTGCAGGCGGCCATTCTGGCGCGCATCACGCGCTCGGCCGTGCTCGAGGTGCTGCGCGAGGACTTCGTGCGCACGGCGCGCGCCAAAGGCCTTTCGCAGCGCGCCGCGCTCTGGGGCCATGTGCTGCGCAATGCCATGATCCCGGTGATCACCGTGATGGGGCTGCAGTTCGCCAACCTGCTGGCCGGCACCATCGTGGTGGAAAACGTGTTCTACCTGCCAGGCCTGGGGCGGCTGATCTTCCAGTCCATCTCCAACCGCGATCTGATCGTGGTGCGCAACTGCGTGATGCTGCTGGCGGCCATGGTGGTCATCGTGAACTTCGTGGTGGACATCCTCTACGCAGTGATCGATCCCCGCGTCAAAGCCAGCGATATCTGAACGACACCCCGAACCCCATGAGCGCCGTTCCTTCCACTCCTTCCATCCGGCCTGCCGGCACGCCGCCGCCCGGCTGGTGGCACCGCGCACTGCGCCACCGCAGCTTCGTCATCGGCGCCGTGCTGTCGCTGCTGCTGCTCGTCGCCGCCGGGCTCTCCCTGGTCTGGACCCCCTGGTCCCCCTACGAGATGGACCTGCCCGGCAAGCTGCAATCCCCAACCCTGGCCCACTGGCTGGGCACCGACGCCTTCGGCCGCGACGTGGCATCGCTGCTGCTGGTGGGCGCGCGCAACTCCATCCTGGTGGGCGTGATCGCGGTCGGCATCGGCCTGTCCATCGGCACGGCGCTGGGCCTGCTGGCTGCGGCCAAACGCGGCTGGGTGGAAGAGCTCATCATGCGGCTGGCGGACTTCACCTTCGCCTTCCCGGCCATCCTCTCGGCGATCATGATGACGGCGGTGTTCGGCGCGGGCATCGTCAACTCCATCATCGCCATCGGCATCTTCAACATACCGACCTTTGCGCGCGTCACGCGCGCCTCGGCCAACGCCGTGTGGTCGCGCGAGTACATCCTGGCCGCGCGCGCCTGCGGCAAGGGCAGCTGGCGCATCACCCTCGAACACGTGCTGCCCAACATCCTGTCGGTGCTGATCGTGCAGGCCACCATCCAGTTCGCCATCGCCATCCTGGCCGAGGCCGCCCTGTCCTACCTGGGACTGGGCACGCAGCCGCCCCAGCCTTCTTGGGGCCGCATGCTCAGCGAGGCGCAGACGCTGATGTTCCAGGCGCCGCTGCTGGCCGTGTGGCCGGGCCTGGCCATCGCCTTCGCCGTGCTGGGCCTGAACCTGCTGGGCGACGGCCTGCGCGATCTGCTGGACCCGCGCCTCTCTCGCAAACGATGAAGACGACCTTCTGCCATGCCCTTGCTTGAAGTCTCCAACCTGCAGATCCGCCTGCAGACCCACCGGGGCCCTGCCGACGCCGTGCGCGGCTTGAGTTTTGCCCTGGAGCGCGGCGAAACCCTGGGCCTGATCGGTGAATCGGGCTGCGGCAAGTCCATCACCGCCATGTCGCTCATGGGCCTGCTGCCCGACAGCGCCCAGGTCAGCGGCAGCATCCGTTTCGACGGCGAGGAGCTCGTGGGCCGCACGGATGCACAGATGTGCCGCATGCGCGGCAACCGCATCGGCATGGTGTTCCAGGAGCCCATGACGGCCCTGAACCCCGTGCACAGCATCGGCCGCCAGGTGGCCGAGCCGCTGCGCCTGCACCGCGGCATGGGTGCTGCGGACGCCCGCAAGGAGGCGATATCCCTGCTCGACCGCGTGGGCATCCCCAATGCGGCCCAGCGCTTCGATGCCTATCCGCACCAGTTCTCGGGCGGGCAGCGCCAGCGCATCACCATCGCCATGGCCCTGGCCTGCGGGCCCGACCTGCTGATTGCCGACGAGCCCACCACCGCACTGGACGTGACCATCCAGCAGCAGATCCTGGACCTCATCAGCGACCTGGTGGCCGAGCGCAACATGGCCCTGATCCTGATCTCGCACGACCTCGGCGTGATCTCGCAGAACGTGGACCGCATGATGGTCATGTACGGCGGCAGCGTGGTCGAGAGCGGCTCCACCGCTTCGGTGTTCTCGGCCATGGCACACCCCTACACGCGCGGCCTGTTCGCCGCCCGCCCGCACCTGGGCGCGGTGCATGCGCCGGGCCAGCGCCCGCGCCTGTCCACCATTGCCGGCACGGTGCCTGAACTGGTGGACCTGCCTGCCGGCTGTCCCTTTGCCGGCCGCTGCAGCTACACCGTGGATGCCTGCCACCATGAACGCCCCCCAGCCACCCTGGTGGCCACCGATGCCGATGGAGACCACGAGGTGCGCTGCCTGCGCCGCGACGCCATCGCCCAGGCGCTGAGCGCGCAGCAGGCCGTCCAGGTCGTCGAGGTGGCCGCATGAGCAGCAAGCAGCCACAGGCACCGGCCAGCGCCGATACTGCCCTGCTCCAGGTCACGGACCTGGTGCGCGAATACACCCTGCCGCGCGAGCACCTCTTCCAGCCACCGGGCAAGGTGCATGCCGTCAACGGCGTGAGTTTTTCCATCGCCTCGGGCCGCAGCCTGGGCATCGTCGGCGAATCAGGCTCGGGCAAGTCCACCCTGGCGCGCACGGTGATGGCGCTCGATGCGCCCACCGCCGGCACGGTGCACCTGCTTGGCCGCAACCTGCATACGCTGGCGCCGGCCGAGCTGCGCCAGGCGCGGCGCGACTTCCAGATGGTGTTCCAGGACCCCTATGGCTCGCTTGACCCGCGCCAGACGGTGGAGCGCATCGTCACCGAGCCGCTGCAGGCCCAGGGCGAGACCAGCCGCACAGAGCAGCGCGAGCAGGCCGGCCAGGTGCTCGCGCAGGTGGGCCTGCGCACCAACGACCTCGGGAAATACCCGCACGAGTTCTCGGGTGGGCAGCGCCAGCGCATCGCCATCGCACGCGCCCTCATCACGCGCCCGCGGCTCATCGTGGCCGACGAGCCGGTGAGCGCGCTCGACGTCTCGGTTCAGGCCCAGGTGCTCAACCTGATGCAGGACCTGCAGCAGCAGTTCGGCATCACCTACATGCTCATCAGCCACGACCTGGCAGTGGTCAACCACCTGTGTGACGAAGTGGTGGTGCTCTACCAGGGGCGCATCGTCGAGCGCGGCTCGCCGGCCGAGCTGTTTCGCAATGCGCAGCACCCCTATACCCGCTCGCTGGTGGGCGCCGTGCCCCAGGTGCAGCCCGGCCGCGCGCGTGCCCGACGCGCCGCTGCGGCCGCAGCCGCGAAAACCGCATAACCACAAGCGCCACCAATGGTGTACAAAGCTTCCGTGCTCCCCGGTAACAAATTGCACCGGGGTCTTCGTCAGTTTTTTGTCTGGAGAGTCCGAACATGCTGAACCGCCGTACCGTTCTTGCCACTGGCGCCATCGCCACCGTGCCCCTCGCCACCCCGTTCGGCGCCCTCGCCCAGGGCCGCAAGGACGCCGTGGTGCTGGCCATGACGCTGGAGCCGCCAGGGCTGGACCCGACGGCCGGCGCCGCCTCGGCCATCGCCGAGATAGTGCAGTACAACATCTTCGAGACGCTCACCAAGATCAATGCCGATGGCAGTGTCTCGCCGATGCTGGCCGAAAGCTGGGAAGTCTCGCCCGACCTCAAGACCTACACCTTCAAGCTGCGCCGCGGCGTCACCTTCCAGAACGGCGAGCCCTTCAACGCTGCCGCCGTGAAGTTCTCCTATGACCGCGCAGGCGGCGAGAAAAGCACCAACAAGGACAAGCGCACCTTCGCCAACCTCACCACGCAGGTGGTGGACGACTACACCGTGGTGCTGCTCAACAAGGACATCGACCCCGACCTGCTGTTCATCCTGGGCCAGGCCACGTCCATCATCGTCGAGCCCAAGAGCGCCGATGGCAATGCCACCAAGCCCGTGGGCACCGGCCCCTACCAGCTGAACGCATGGAACAAGGGCTCCTCCGTCGTGCTGGCAGCCTGGGCCGGTTTCCGCGCCCCGGCCAGCATCAAGATCAAGCGCGCCACGTTCCGCTTCATCTCCGATCCGGCCGCCCAGGTTGCCGCACTGCTGGCAGGCGATGTGGATGCCTTCCCGCGTGTCACGCCCCGCAGCGTGAGCCAGTTCAAGGCCAACCCGCGCTTCCAGGTGGTGGTCAGCGGCTCGCGCGCCAAGACCATCCTGGCCATCAACAACGGCAAGAAGCCGCTGGATGACGTGCGCGTGCGCCGCGCCATCGCAGCCGCTGTGGACCGCAAGGCCGTGATCGAAGGCGCGGCCGACGGCTATGGCGCGCCCATCGGCAGCCACTACGTGCCCGGCGCCTTCGGCTACGTGGACACCACGGGCGTGAACCCCTACGACGTGGAAAAGGCCAAGAAGCTGCTCGCCGAGGCCGGCGTGAAGACGCCGCTGGAGCTGAACATGACGCTGCCCCCCACCCCCTACGCGCGCCAGGGCGGCGAGGTGATTGCAGCGCAGTTGGCCAAGATCGGCATCGTCGCCAAGCTGCAGAACGTGGAATGGGCGCAGTGGCTCAGCGGCACCTACGGCAGCAAGAACTACGACCTGACCATCATCTCGCACGTGGAGCCGTTCGACCTGGGCAATTTCGCCAAGCCCGACTACTACTGGGCCTACAACTCGCCCAAGTTCAACGAGATCTTCAACCAGATCAAGAACGCTGCGCGCCCGGCCGACCGCTCGCGCCTGCTCGGCGACGCGCAGCGCCTGCTGGCGCAGGACTCCGTGCACGCCTTCCTGTACTCGAACCAGTGGATCACGGTGGCCAACAAGAACCTCAAGGGCCTTTGGAAAGACATGCCGGTGTTCGTGAACGACATCTCGTCACTTTCCTGGTCCTGAGAGACCGTAAGATGGTTGCCCGGTGGCACGCACTGCCCGGGCAACCCAGGCTTGGCAGGGGCTCGCAAGAGCCCCTGCTGCGCTCCGGGGCCTGGTGCCGTGCACCTCGCCTGCTTCATTTTTTGCTGACCGCTCCTGGCGTGCCTTCCCAGCCGCCCCGCGCCCTCCCCTCCTGCCCAGCCACCTGCCATGAGTGACCTCCACGACCTGCCCGCCCACGCCCTGCTCGCTGCCTACCGCCAGCGCACGCTGTCCCCCGTCGAGGTCACCGAGGCCGTGCTCAAACACATCGATGCGTGGGAGCCCCACATCCAGGCTACCTATCTGCTGCGCCCCGACCTGGCGCTGGAGCAGGCCCGCGCCTCCGAGGCCCGCTGGAAACGCGGCGAGCCCATGGGCCTGCTCGACGGCGTGCCCGCCACCATCAAGGAAAACATCGCCACCCGGGGCGACCCGCTGCCGGCCGGCACAGCCGCCGTGGACCTGGTGCCCGCCGCAGCCGATGCGCCCCCCGCGGCGCGCATGCGCGAGGCAGGTGCCGTCATCGTGTCCAAGACCACCATGCCCGACTACGGCATGCTCTCCTCGGGCCTGTCGAGCTTTCACCCGCTGGCGCGCAACCCCTGGGATGTGAGCAAGGGCCCCGGCGGCTCCAGCGCCGGCGGTGGCGCCGCCGCTGCAGCCGGCTATGGCCCGCTGCACATCGGCACCGACATCGGCGGCTCGCTGCGCCTGCCGGCCAGCTGGTGCGGCATCTTCAGCCTCAAGCCCAGCCTGGGCCGCATCCCCATCGACCCGCCCTATACCGGCCGCGCCGCCGGCCCCATGACGCGCACCGTGGCCGATGCCGCGCTGATGATGCAGGTGCTCAGCCAGCCCGATGCCCGCGACAGCATGGGCCTGCCCGCACAGGACATCGCCTGGAACCAGTTCGACCAGGGCAGCGAGCGCTTGCGCGGCCTGCGCATCGGCCTGCTGCTGGACGCTGGCTGCGGCCTGCCCGTGGAGCCCGAGGTGCGCGCCGCCGTGGAAAACGCCGCGCGCCTGATGGAGGCCGCCGGTGCCACCATCGTGCCCATGCAGCCCTTCATGACGCAGGCCATGCTCGACGGCATGGACCACTTCTGGCGCATGCGCTCCTTCACCGACCTGCAGGCCCTGCCTGCCGTGAGGCGCGAGAAGGTGCTGCCCTACATCCGCGCCTGGGCCGACAGCGCCGAAGGCATGTCGGGCACCGCGGTGTTCAACGCCAGCCAGCAGTTCCACCTCACCCGCGTGGCCGCCGTCAAGGCCTGCAACGCGTTCGACTACGTGATCTCGCCGGTGGCGCCCAACGTCGCCTTCCAGGCCGAGCTGCCCTCGCCCACCAACGACCCGCTGCGCCCGCTGGAGCACATCGGCTTTACCGTGCCATTCAACATGTCCGAGCAGCCGGCCGCATCGGTCAACTGCGGCTACACCGAAGCCGGCCTGCCCATCGGCCTGCAGATTGCGGGCGTGCGCTTCGACGACCTCGGGGTGCTGCAGGTTGCGCACGCCTTCGAGCTGATCCGCGCGCCCCAGCGCCCCTGGCCCCAGCCGCCCAAGGGTTGAGTCGCCATGGATGTCCTGATCCTGTCGATCCTCATCGCCAGCGGTGTCTACGTGCTCAATGCCAAGGAGCAGCGCAAGCGCATTGCACTGCTGGGCAGCCACCTGGGCAACTACCAGATCGAGAAGCTCATGGAGGCGCTGACCGAGGGCTACCTGCGCGCCCTGGGTGAAAGCACCGACGAGCGGCGCAGCCAGATCTGGTCGCTGCTGGAGACCACCGAATCGCAGCTGGCCGAGCAGTTCGCGCGCTTCGCCGCCGATTTCTCCAAGGTGGATGAAGCCCAGGCCCGCGTGAGCCGCCTGGCGCTGGCGATTCCGTTTGCGCAGGCCATTCTGCCCGCCGCCACCTTCGACATGCGCCGCGCCCTGGCCATCCACGCGCGCGGCATCGCCAGCGTGGCGCAGAACAGCGAGCACCTGGCGCCCAAGGACAAGGCCTTCGCCATGACAGCCGAGCTGCTGCTCATGCAGCACACCTGCCACTGGTTCTGCAAATCGAAGACGATCGCCACGGCGCGCATGCTGGCGCGCCACAAGACGCCGCACGAGCAGCTTGTGGCCTCGGTGTCCGCCCCCACGCGCACCGCGTACCTCGCGCTCATCCACGGGAAATGAGTGACCGCAAGACGGGGTAGCTCCTTGCCCCGCACAATGCACCGATGCACACCGCCACCGACAGCCTGGGCAACCCCGTCACCCTGCACGACCCGAGCAGCCTTGCCGCCCTGAACGATTTTGTCGAAGGGTTCATCCGCTGCGAAGCGCGTGCCGTGAACGTGCTCGCAGCCGAGCACGACGAAAGCGCCATCGTGCAGGCCTGCTGCGCAGCGCTGCACATGTTTGCCGAGTCGGCCGATGCGCCGCGCAACGCGCGCCCCTACCTGGCACGCGCGCAGGCGGCAGCCGGCCAAGCGAGCGAGCGCGAACAGCGCTTCGTGGCGGCCGTGGCCGCCTGGGTCGATGGCGACCTGCCGCGCGCCATTGCACTGCACGAGGAACAGGCCCGGCTGCACCCGCGCGACCTGGCCTCGCTCAAGCTCGGGCAATACCACCTGTTCAACCGCGGCGACTCGCCGGGCATGCTGCGCATTGCGCTGGCGGCCCTGCCCGCCGCGGCCGAGGTGCCCTACCTGCACGGCATGCTGGCCTTCGGCTGGGAGCAGTGCCACCTGCTCGACCGCGCCGAAGCCTCGGCACGCCATGCGGTGGCCCTGTGCCGCAAGGAGCCCTGGGCCCACCACGCCCTGGCGCATGTGATGCTGACCCAGGGCCGCATCGCCGAGGGCACCGATTTCATGGCCAGCGTGAGCGACACCTGGACGGGCCTGAACTCCTTCATGGTCACCCACAACTGGTGGCACCAGGCGCTGTTCCTGCTGGAGAAGGAGCGCCATGCCGAGGTGCTGGCGCTCTACGACCAGCAGGTCTGGGGCGTGGTCAAGGAATACACGCAGGACCAGATCAACGCCGTCTCGCTGCTGGCCCGGCTGGAGCTGGCTGGCGTGGACGTCGGCCGCGCGCGCTGGGACGACCTGGCTGGCCATCTGGCGCTGCGCCTGTCGGATCAGGTGCTGCCCTTTCTGGACCTGCAGTACCTCTACGGGCTGGCGCGCGCCGGGCGTGTGGACGAAGCGCGCACGCTGCTACGGCACATCGAGGCCCACGCCGCCAGCCGCACCGAGGCGCACGAGCGCACCGTGTGGCAGCAGGTCTGCGTGCCTGCCGCCCACGGCTTGCTGGCACATGCCACAGGCGACTGGGCCACGGCCGCGCGACAACTGGGCCTGGCCCTGCCCCAACTGGTGGCCGTGGGCGGCAGCCATGCGCAGCGCGATCTGTTCCACCAGATCTACCTCGACGCCCTGGCCCGAAGCGGCCAGTGGGCCACGCTGCAGAACCTGTTGCAGCCTCAGGCCAACGCGCAGCCCGAGTCCCTGCGCCTGGCGCGGCAGCTTCAGAGGGTGTACAGCGCCCTGGCCCTCGACCGCGCCCTCGGCACCGCGTAGGACGAGACCCCGCGGCCGTGTAGCCCCACGGCGCATTGCCACCGCGGCACACGGTGCAGGGGGCAAACCCCTGCCCGCACGGGCCCTCTGCCGGCCAATCCGGTTCTAGAATGGGAGTGCACTGTGCCCCTGGGTGCGGTGCCATATCTGCCGATCTTCCGTACCTTGTCCCACAACACCCTCGCTCCTCCATTGCCCCTGCCTGCCATGACCGATGCGCTGCAGGCGCTGCGGCGCGCCACCGCCGAGCGGCATGTCCAGATCGACTCCGGCCTGCCCATCGCCCGTGCCGACGCCAGCCTGGCCGACTACCTGGAGCACGTCCACGCCCTGGCTGCCTGGCTGCAGGCACTGTGGCCTGCGCTGCAAACGCTGCAGGCGCACGCGCCCGGGTTTGGCTTCGCGCCTGCAGCGCGGCTGTCCGCGCTGCGCGAGGACCTGGCGCACCCGGCTGAACAAGCCACCCTGACCTGGCCTCGGCCCAGTGCCACCACCGCGCAGTGCCTGGAGCAGGCCCTGGCGCGCCACCCTGGCCAGACCGATGCCGTGCGCTGGGGCCTGGCGTATGTGGTCGAGGGTTCGCAGCTCGGCGGGCAGGTGCTTCATCGCGGCCTCGCGCCCCGGCTGGCGCCGCACCCGCTGCGCTATCTGCAGGGCGATGGCGCGGGCACCGGTGCGCGCTGGAAGGCATTCATGGCGCTGCTGCGCGCGCACGTGGCCTCGCCCCCGGCCATTGCGGCCGCGTGCGACGGTGCGCTGGCCGCCTTCCAGGGCCTGCAGGCGCACTTCGACACCATGGAAGCCACACAAGGAACGCCAGCATGACCTCCGCCGCGGCCCCTGTGCAGCACACCACCCTGGAAAACTGCGACCGCGAGCCCATCCACATCCCGGGTTCCATACAGTCCCACGGGGTGCTCGTGGCCGTGGATGCAAGCGGCGTGGTGCACCATGCCAGCAGCAACGCAGAGGCACTGCTGGGACACGCGCTGATGCCGGGCGACGTGCTGCACGGCAGCGCACTGCTGGCGCAGCACCCGGCCCTGGGTGAACTACTCGACGAAGCCCTGGGCGCCGCAGCCGACCTGCCCATGCCGACCGAACTGGAGGCCGCGGGACGCAGCTTCGACGTGGTGCTGCACCAGTCGCACGAGTTGCTGGTGATCGAGTTCGAGGCCCGCCAGGCATCGTCCGACGCGCTCACGGGCTTTGCCATGCAGGCCCACCGCGCCATGGAAAAGCTGCGCCGCCCGCGCGCCTCCATCGACGACCTGCTGCAACTGGCCACCCAGGAGTTCAGGGCGCTCACGGGATTCGACCGCGTGATGGCCTACCGTTTTCGCCCCGACAGCAGCGGCGATGTGGTGGCCGAATCGCGTGCCGACTTCCTGGACCCCTACCTGGGCCGGCGCTACCCCGCCAGCGACATCCCGGCGCAGGCGCGCGCACTGTACGTGGCCAACACCCTGCGCCTGATCGCCGACGTGCAGGCCGCGCCGGTGCCCCTGGCACAGGCCGCAGACTGCAAGCCGCTGGACCTGAGCGCGGCCATCCTGCGCAGCGTCTCGCCCATCCACATCGAATACCTGAGCAACATGGGCGTGGGCGCGTCCATGAGCATTTCCATCGTCATCAACAACCGGCTGTGGGGCCTGCTGGCATGCCACCACATGGGGCCGCGCCAGGTGCCCTACAGCGTGCGCATGGCCTGCGACGTGATGGCGCAGATGCTGGGCGCCACCATCCAGGCGGCCCTGGCGCGCAAGCAGGCCGAACGCCAGTTGCAGGTGGCCGAGCTGCGCACCCGGGTCATGGAGAGCGTGCTGCACTCCGACGACGAATTCACCGCGCTTTGCTCCCATGCGGGCGCCCTGGCCGCATCGATGCATGCCGACGCCATCATGGTGTCCGAGCACAGCAAGCTGTGCACCGAAGGCGGCATCAGCGACAGCGCTGCCCGAGCCCTGCTGCAGTGGCTCGATGCCACGCACGCCGGCAGCACCCTGTACGCCACCCATGCCCTGCCGCTGGAGGCACCAGCCATTGCCGTGCAACTGGCCCCCTGGTGCGGTGTGCTGGCCCTGCCGCTGGATCTGCAGCGGGGCAGCTGGCTGGTCTTCCTGCGCAAGGAGCAGATCGAGACCATCCACTGGGGCGGCAAGCCCGACAAGGAAATTCGCCCGGGCCCGCTCGGGCCCCGCCTCACACCCCGCGGCTCGTTCGAGCTGTGGAAGGAGATCGTGCGCTCCACCTCCGAGCACTGGGCGGCCGATGACCTGGACATCGCACGGCAACTGCTCGCGGAGCTGGTGCGCGCCCAGAACGCCCGCCACGCCGAACTGAACAACGCCCGCAGCCACCTGATGGCCGTGCTCGGGCACGACCTGCGCGATCCGCTGCACTCCATCAGCATGGCGGCGCGGGTGCTCGAAAAGAACAATGGCGCCGATGGCAACACCGGCAGGCTGGGGCAGCGCATCCAGTCGTCGAGCAGCCGCATGCAGCGCCTGGTGAGCCAGGTGATGGACATGTCGCGCCTGCAAAGCCGGCTGGGGTTGGATCTGCAGCCCGCCAGCATCGACCTGGTGCAGCTGTTGGCCGACCTGATGGACGAGGCACGCACGGCCCACCCAGGCATGCAGCTGGTGGGGCACCTGCCCACCAGCCTGCAGGCCGAGGTCGACCCCGACCGCATGGCCCAGGTGTTCTCCAACCTGGTCAGCAACGCGCGCCATCATGGCGACGCAGGGCAGCCGGTCGAGGTGCACATGCAGGCCACGCCAGAAGGCCCGCTCATCCAGGTGCGCAACGTGGCCCCGGCCATTGCGCCCGAGGTGGCGGCCGACCTCTTTACCCCCTTCAAGGCCTCGTCGGTGGGCAAGGCACGCAACCGCTCCGGCCTGGGCCTGGGCCTGTACATCGCGCACCAGATCGTGCAGGGCCACGGCGGCAGCATCGGCTACGTGCACGAGGCGCCGCATGTGGTGTTCACCGTGCACCTGCCGCAGCGCCCGGCACTCCCTCCCGCAGCCCCCTCCACCTGACACCCGCTGGCCCCTGACACCACCATGCCGCTAGAAATCCTCGTCATTGATGACAACCAGGACGCCACCGAGCTCCTGGAAGAACTGCTGTCCATGGAGGGCCATTCCGTGCGCACGGCCGCCACCGCAGCCCGCGCCCTGGCCCTCGCCAGGGAAAGGCCTGCGCAGATCTTTCTGGTGGACCAGAACCTGCCGGACATGAACGGCTCGGACCTGGTGCCGCTGCTGCGCGCGAGCGTGGCCGAGCACGGCGCTGGCCCCTGCTTTGCCATTGCCATCACCGGCATGGCCTCGGGCAACGCCAGGACGGCGGGCAGCCAGATGGGGGCTTTCGACTACATCCTGGGCAAGCCGCTCGACTTCGACGCCTTCGACGCGCTGATGGCGCGCTGCGCCGCTGCGCTGCAGGCCCCTCCCGCTCCCTGAGCTCCGCCACTCCAGCCCCATCCACCACCCATGCCCGCCAAGAACTCCGAGCCGCCCCTTCCCGATCATGCCCGGGAGCTGATGGACGCCGGCCTGCAGCATGCCGTGCTGATGCGTGCCATGCCGGTGCTGCGCCATGACCTGGCCAGCCCCCTGTCCGTGATGCGCATGGGGACCATGCTGCTCAAGCGCCGCCTTGCCAAGGGCGACCTGACCCCCGAACAGGCTGTGGAGCGGGTGGAGCAGATCGAGGAGCAACTGGGCGACATTGCCCACCACATCCGCCGCCTGCGCCAGTGGGACCTGCAGATCAACGAACGCCAGGCCCTGCGCGCACTGGTGGCCGAAGCCGTCGAGCTGGCGCGGCCCATGCTGATGGTGCGCGGCACCGAACTGGAGCCCCTGGTCGAGGATGCAACCGGCTGGGACGAGCAGGTCACGGCACGGCACACGCTGCTGTACGTGGTGCTGGCCGCCCTCTACCACCTGGCGGAGCGGCCCGGCCCCGTGCCCGCCCGCATCACAGTGGAGCCCTCGGGCGCAAGGGGGGTGCGCGTGCGCGCGCAGGGGGTATCGGCATCGCAGGACCTGCCGCCCCTGCAGGGCAGCAGCCTGGCGCAACCACCGGCCCTCGACTTGGCAGCGCTGCACCAGTTGGCCCGGCCCCTGGACGTCACCGTGCAGGTGGCGCAGGACCAGGTGGAGATCACCCTGCCCGGCGCCTGAACCAGGGTCTTCCATCAGAGCCGGCCACGAGGGCCGGCGCCCTGGGCTCAGTCAGCGCCGTCCACCGCCGCCACCAGCAGTTTGGCCTGGTCGTAGACCGGCTGCGGCGGCAGGTCGGCCAGGTGGCGCACGTCGCCCCAGTGCAGCAGTTCGATGGCGTCGCCATCCAGGCGCACGCGGTTGAAGCCCGCATTCGGGATATCGCTCTGGCGCGGCCCGTGCAGGCCCACGCCCTGCGCCGTGCGCCAGACCATGTCGAGCACGCCGCCGTGGGTCACCACCATCAGGGTCTTGCCCGCATGCTCCTGCGCCAGGCGGCGCACGGCGCCCATCACCCGGGTGTGGAACTGGCGCGTGGTCTCGCCGCCGGGCATGCCGCCGTCGGCGTCGAAGCGCAGCCAGTTCTCCCAGGCCTCGGCATGCTGCAGCTTGATGTCGTCCACGCGCATGCCGTCGACCAGGCCAAAGCTCTGCTCGCGCAGGCTGGCGTCCACCACGTTGTCGATGTGCAGCTGCGGCAGCAATGCGCCCAGCACGGGCTGCGCCGTCTGGCGCGTGCGGATGAGGTCGCTGCAGACCAGGTGGTCCACCGCCAGGCGTTCGGCCCCCAGGCGTTCGGCCAGGCGGCGCGCCTGCTCATGGCCGGTGGCGTTCAGGGGCACGTCCACTTGGCCCTGGAAGCGCAGTTCCCGGTTCCAGTCGGTCTCGCCGTGGCGTATCAAGATCAGTTCGGTCATCCCGTCCATTATCGAATGCATGCACAGTATTGCAAGCAATACTCCTGCCAACGGCATGCAGACCGTCCCCAGGCGCTATGCTTTTTGACAACCAAGGGGCGATTGCACCTGTTTCGCTCCTCAACGCATCGGGACGATGAGCACCTTGCGGCGCGGGGCGCAGCCGGGGCCGTCGTAGGGCGGGCTGTCTTTCTCCCAGCCGCTGCCGGGCGAGGTCTGGGCGCAGACGCGCTGAGCATCGACCTTGCTGCGCCAGTAGAACCAGGGTGCGGGCGCAGCCAGTGCGGCGGTGCATGCGAACGCGCAAACCAGCGCCCCGACCCACAGCCGGTGATTTCGTGCGCAAGCAGCAATTCGCATCATGCCTTCATTGTGGCGCGCCCTCGTCCACCCTGCCACCCGGCATGGGCGCGGTGACGATCCAGCCTTCCAGCGGGTCCAAGCCGGGCGGCAAGCCGTAGAGGGCATCGCCCTCGGCATGGCGCTGCTCGGCCCAGCCGGCCTGCAGCATGCACAGCACGGCGTCCAGGCTGTCGCCGCTGGCGTCGGCCACCAGGGCATCGCGCTGGGCGTGGCTCAGCTTCAGTCGCAGCGCCAGGCGCGTCTGCCCCAGCTCCAGCGCGGTCAGCAGGTCCTTGCGCGCGATCAGGCGGTCCGGCGTCTGCTTGGCAACATCGTCGCTCTTGTAGCTGCGCCGCTGCAGCACCTCGCGCGCGAGCAGGCCGGGGTAGGCCTCCAGCGCCACGCGTGTGGGGTCGCCTGCATGCAGGCCGGGCAGGTGCACGCCGGCCCCGAGCAGCAGCGGCACGCCCGCATGCAGCATGTAGGCCACGGGCGGGTTCACCCATTTCATCGACGGGCTGGAGCCGGCGGGCCCGTCGGTTGCGCGGTGCGCGAACTTGCCGCCCACGGGGCGCGCATCGCAGAAGGCGGCAAAGGCTTCGCGGATCTGTGGGCGGGTGAGCGACTGGTAGTGCTGCATGCTTGCATGCCACTGCAGCGGCCAGCCCAGGGTCTGCAGCAGCTCGCGCGGCAGGCCGAAGGGCAGGTCGAACCCACCCACCCAGTGGCGCGGCTCGGCCAGCCAGGCGCCCACCGCGGCCAGGGTTTCCAGCCGCACCAGTTCCGTCAGCTGCACGCGCGCGCCGTCGCGCCGGCCCAGGGCCAGCACCACGGGCTTGCGGCGCGTGGGGCTGCTTGAGAAGTCACATCCGAGCAGCATGGCCTACCCCAGGGCGAGCGCGGTGACGCCGGCCGCGATGAGCACGGCCCCGCAGATGCGGGCCACGCGGTCGCCTTCGCCCAGCAGGTGCCCGCCGATCAGCGCGGCGAACAGCATGGACACCTCGCGTGCGGGCGCGACATGCGACAGGGGCGCCTCCTTCATCGCATACAGCACCAGCACATAGGCCACGGGGCTGACCATGGCCACCAGCAGCGCGAAGCGCCACTGCGCGCGCCACAGTTGGCCGGCGGTGGGCAGGTCGCGCAGCACCACGGGCGCCAGCAGCGCCACGCGCACGAAGTTGCCCATGTAGTCCACGAGGATGGGCGACATCAGCAGGATCTTGACGGCATAGCCGTCGACCACCGTGTAGCTGGCGATGAAGGCCCCCGTGAGCAGGCCGTAGAACATGCCCTTGTGCACGCGCGCTCGCGCGGCCGGATCGTGCGCGGCGCGCAGCAGGCCCGGGCCGCCCGCGATCAGGAACACCCCGCCCACCACGCCCGCGATGCCGGCCACGCCCAGCGCCGAAATGCGCTCGCCCAGCAGCGTGACCGCCACCAGCGACGACATCAGCGGCCCCGAGCCGCGCGCCAGCGGGTAGACCACGGTGAGGTCGGCCTTGCGGTAGCCGCGCAGCAGGATGACGAAGTAGGCCACGTGCAGCAACCCGCTGGCCGCGACGAAGCCCCACTCCACAGCTCCCCACAGCGGCACCGCATCGCGCCCCAGGTACCAGCCCAGCGGCGCCCAGACCAGCATCATCAGCACCGAGGTGAAGAACGCGAAGCGCGAATCCCCACCCGCCTTCTTGGCCACGATGTTCCAGCAGGCATGGATCAGGCCCGCCAGGATGATGAGGCCGAAGGCATTCAGGGTCACGGTGGGAAAGCAGAAAAAGGAATGCAAAAGGCCGCAGCGCGTCGGCGGCTGCGGCCCGGGTTCGGATGTCTGGAAAAGAGGGCAGGCCTGGAGGCCAGTCCTTTTTAAGCGCGCCCGATGATGGACGCCGTGGCCATGAGCTCTTCCAGCAGCGCGAACGACACCTTGCCCGACACCGCATACGGGTCGAGCTCGGGCTTCTCGGAGTACTTGAGCAGAATCGAGTGGTTGATCTTGGACAGGTTCACCTGGCCCATGGTCCAGCCGCCGAAACGGCGCTCGGTGATCTCCTCGTAGTGCAGCAGCTCCACGTTCTGGTGCCGCGGGTCGCGCTGGATGTGGCCGTAGAGGTCGCTCACCGCGGCACGGCCGCCCTCGATGGCCTGCAAAAAGATGCCGCCGCCATAGCAAAGCACCCCGGTAATGCCACTGCCCGGGTTGTGCTGGCGCGACTGCATGAGGATGGCTTCGATGGCGGAGGGCGAGGTATCCACCGCGCGGCTGGCATAGAGCAGGCGTACGAGCATGGTCAGTTCTTTCCGGGGATGAGAGACAGGAATTCGCGGCGCAGCGAGGGGTCCTTGAGGAACACGCCGCGCATCACGGAGTTGATCATCTTGCTGTCCATCTCGCGCACGCCGCGCCAGGACATGCAGAAGTGGCTGGCCTCCATCACGATGGCCAGGCCGTCGGGCTGGGTCTTTTCCATGATCAGGTCGGCCAGCTGCACCACGGCCTCTTCCTGGATCTGGGGGCGGCCCATGACCCAGTCGACCAGGCGCGCGTACTTGGACAGGCCGATCACGTTGGTGTGCTCGTTGGGCATCACGCCGATCCAGATCTTGCCGATCACCGGGCAGAAATGGTGGCTGCAGGCGCTGCGCACCGTGATGGGCCCGACGATCATGAGCTCGTTCAAGTGCTCGGCGTTGGGGAACTCGGTGATCGGCGGCTGCGCCACGTAGCGGCCCTTGAACACCTCGTTGAGGTACATCTTGGCCACGCGGCGCGCGGTATTGTGCGTGTTGTGGTCGCCTTGCGTGTTGATGACCAGGCTGTCGAGCACGCCCTGCATCTTGACCTCGACCTCGTCCAGCAGCTTCTCCAGCTCGCCGGGCTCGATGAACTCCGCGATGTTGTCGTTGGCGTGGAAGCGCTTGCGCGCGGCGGCAAGGCGCTCTCGGATCTTGACGGAGACGGGCGTGCCTTCTTCGTCGGGCGGGATGGTCGTCATATCAGCGGCAGTGGGACTGGACATGTCCGGCATCGTAACAGTGAACGGGACGGTACGCCGGGCAAAGGTTTTACCTGGCTACCGCCCGGCCCGCATCGCGATACAGCTACTATTTGTATAGCAGCAAAGCATGCCATCGGTGTCAGTACCGGCGGCCCGTGATCCACAGGGCCAGCCGCATCAGCGCATGGGCCACCTGGTCGAGCACGCGCTGGCGCAGCGGGCGGCCCGCATAGCGCGCCGGCTCCATGCGCCGGCCGGACTGCTCCATGGCCTGCACCAGGCGCTCGCGCAGGTCGGCGGCAAAGGCCGCGTCCTCCACCACCACGTTGGCCTCGCGCGCCAGCAGCAGGCTCAACGGGTCGAGGTTGGACGAGCCCACCGTGGCCCAGGGCCGCTCGCCCAGCGCATCGACCACAGCCACCTTGGCATGCAGAAAGCTGGGCGCGTACTCGTGGATCTCCACCCCCGCCGCGAGCAGTGCGCCATACACCGGCCGCGCCGCGTGGTACTGCATGAAGTACTCGTAGCGCCCCTGCAGCAGCAGGCGCACGCGCACACCGCGGCGCGCCGCCATCAGCAAAGCCCTGCGCAGCTTGCCGCCGGGCAGGAAGTAGGCGTTGGCGATGATCACCTCGTGGCGCGCCGCACCGATGGCGCGGCGGTAGGCCCGCTCGATGCGGCTGCGGTTGCGCACGTTGTCGCGCAGCAGCAGCGCCGCGCGCATGGCCGGCCCCTCCTGTGCCGCCTGGGCCGCATGCTGAGCGGCGCTGGCCGAGCGCAACGCCTGCAGGGCCTCGGGCAGGCGGCGCTCGCGCATGTCGCGCACGGCCTGCATGCGCCACCACAGCTGGTCCATGGTGTCGCTGGCCACGGCCACCAAGCTGCCCGTGGCCTGCACGGCAAAGTCGAAGCGCGGCGCGGCCAGTGCCCCGTGGTTAGGGTCGTGCAGGTCGTCGAGCACGTTGATGCCGCCGCAGAACAGCATGCAGCCATCCACCACGCACAGCTTGCGGTGCAGGCGGCGCCAGCGGTGCGGCAGCAGCAGGCCCAGCGGCCCGAGCGGCGAATAGACGCGAAACTGCACGCCAGCGGCCGAAAAGCGCTCGGTCCACTCCAGCGGAAAGGCACCCGTGCCCACGCCATCCACCACAAGTTGGGTGCGCACGCCACGCCGGGCCGCCCGCTCCAGGGCCTGCGCCACACTGGCTCCACTGCCGGTGAAGTCGAAGATGTAGGTCTCGAACTGGATGTCCGACAGTGCAGCGTCCATGGCCTTGACCAGCGCGGGAAACAGCTCCTGCGCACCCTGCAGCAGGCGCACCCGGTGGTCAGCGGTGAAGGCCGGGGACAGGACCACGGCTAGAGACGGAATTCGGCGATGAGGGGCAGGTGGTCGGACATGCGCCACCAGATGCGGCCACGCGGCACGTGCAGCGACAGGGGCGTGAGGCCGCGCACGTAGACATGGTCCAGTTGCACCAGGGGCAGGCGCGCGGGGTAGGTGAAGGCCCGGGGGTCCTCGAATTCATGCAGGCCGAAGCCGGCCAGCATGCGCTTGACCTGCAGGCCCCAGTCGTTGAAATCGCCCGCGACCACCAGCGGTGTGCCGCCGGGCACCTCGCGCTCGATGAAGCGCTGCAGCCGCTCGATCTGCCGGATGCGGCTGCCCGGAATCAACCCCAGATGAACGACGATCACGTGGATCTTGCGGCCATGGGCGTCCACCTCGACGTGCAGCAGCCCGCGCTGCTCGAAGCGGTGGTCCGAAATGTCCTCGTGCTGGTGGCCGATCACGGGCCAGCGCGAGAGCAGCGCGTTGCCGTGCTCACCGTGGCGGGTGAAGGCGTTGGTGCGATACACCGCCTCGTAGCCCTCCGGGGCGAGGTACTCGGCCTGGGGCAACTCGGGCCAGCGCTGGAAGTATTTGGCCTCTCCACGGTGCAGCTTCCTCACCTCCTGCAGGCAGACGATGTCGGCATCCAGTTGCTCGACCGCATGCCCCAGGTTGTGGATCTCCAGCCGGCGGGCCGGGCCGATGCCCTGCACCCCTTTGTGGATGTTGTAGGTTGCCACCCGCAGGATGTCTGTGTTGTCCATGGCACCGATTGTGTCGCAAGCAACCGACACATGGCAGGCCGGGGGCTTACCCGCATCGCAGACTCCGCTGACCGGGCATACACTGTGCTTGCAGTGAGCAGTTACTTTTAATTACACCACCCCCGAGCTGCAGATGGCCACAGGCAAAGACCCGGATACGCCAGACATCCAGGCGCTGATCATCGACAGCAATGCCACCTCGCGCAGCATTCTGGTGGGGCAGCTGCGTGAGTACGGGGTCACCAAGATCGTGCAATGCAGCCGTGTGCGTGACGCCCGCGCCAGGCTGGAACACACGGTGTTCGACTATGTGCTGTGCGACCAGTTCTTCAGCGAATCTGGCGACTCCGGACAGACCTTGCTGGACGACTTGCGCCGTGCACAGCTGCTGCCGTTCTCCACCGTGTTTTTCATGGTCACGGCAGAGGCCTCGTATGCGGCGGTGGCCGAGGCCGCCGAGTCGGCGCTCGATGGCTACCTGCTCAAGCCCTTCACCCCGAGCGCCCTGTTCGAGCGGCTGAGCCTGGCGCGGCTGCGCAAGATCCACTTGAAGCCGATTTTCGACGCCATCGAGCAGGAAGACTTCGAGCTCGCGTCCAGCCTCTGCGTAGAACGTTTCGAGGCGCGCAAGCCCTACTGGCTGTATGCCGCGCGCATTGGCACCGAGCTGCTGCTGCGCCTGGGCCGCCACGATGAAGCCCGAACGCTGTTCGAAGCCGTCATCGCAGCGCGCGCCCTGCCCTGGGCCAAGCTCGGTGTGGCGCGCGCGCAGATCGAGTCTGGCCAGGCCGCCCGCGCCATCACCACCTTGCAGGGCCTGATCGGCGAGGATGCCTCGTTTGCCGACGCCTACGACGTGCTGGGCCGCGCTCAGGTGGAACTGGGCAACTTCACCGAGGCCATCGAGACCTACCGCACGGCCAGCGCGCTCACGCCCGACTCGGTGGTGCGCCTGCAGAAGCTGGGCATGATGTCGTACTACATGGGCGACCGCAAGACGGCCGCCAGCGTGCTCTCGCGTGCGGCCATCCTGGGTATCGACTCCAAGCTGTTCGACTTCCAGGCCCTGGTGCTGCTGGCCTTTTCCTACTTTTCCGACAAGGACCGCAAGGGCATCGAACGCTGCGTGGCGGACTTTGGCCGCATCCTGGAGCGCCACCAGGACAGCCCGCGCATCCAGCGCTTTGCCAGCATTGCCCAGACCCTGCTGCTGATCCAGCAGCGGCAGTTCTCGGCCGCCGTGGCGGCGGTGCGCGACATGGCGCGCGAGATCGACGAGGCCAGCTTCGATTTCGAGGCCGCCTGCAACCTGGCCAGCCTGCTGGCCGTGCTGGCCGCGACCTCCATCGACCTGTCGGACGGCGAAAAGTGGGTGCGCTCCCTCGGGATGCGCTATGCCAACACGCGCGGCCTCACGGAGCTGATGGCCAATGCCTGCAACGTCTACCCCGCATACAGCGACATGGTGCGCGAATGCCTGCCCCAGATCAACCAGTCGGCCGAGAAAGCGATGGCCCAGAGCCTGGCGGGCGATGCCGAAGGGGCCGTGCGCAAGCTGCTGCAGCTGGCCGAAAGCTCCCTGAACTCCAAGCTGGCGGACATGGCCCAGCAGGTGCTGCTGCGCCACCGGGAGCGCATTGCCGATGCACAGGCCCTGCAGGACAGTGTGCAGGCGGTGCGCACCCGCTGCGGCAACGCCCCGACCCGTGCGGTGCTGGGGCAGGACGGCGAGCGGCGCCCTGGCGGCGTGGTGATACGCACACGCACGCCGCCACCGCCCGAAGCGGCAGCGTCTGCCGCGCTGGCCGCCATCGCCGCCCGGGTAGAGCTGTCGGCCGACCAGATCCTGGACATGCCCGACGAGCCCTCGATCGACGAAATCCTGGGCGTGCCCACGCCAGAGCCCCACGATCCGGCGGAAAAGCTCAGGCTGCGGCCGATGTAGTGGGGGCTGTCAGCCGTAGACCGAGGCGCCTGCCACTGGAGACTGTGGCTGCGCGGGATGCAGCGCCCGCCCATACCGCGCCGCCAGATCCCGCGTGGCGGCCACCAGCACGCTGGTGTCCACCCCCACGGCCACGAAGACGGCGCCCAGCTCCAGGTAGCGGCGCGCCAGCTTTTCATCGGCCATCAGGATGCCGGGGGCCTTGCCGGCGGCCAGCACGCGGCGTATCCCGCTCTCGATGGCCTCCTGTACCTCAGGGTGCCCGGGGTTGCCCACATGGCCCATGCTGGCCGAGAGGTCGGCCGGGCCGAAGAACACGCCATCCACGCCCGGCGTGTGCGCAATGGCGTCCAGGTTCTCGATGGCCAGCGTGCTCTCGGCCTGCACCAGCAGGCACGCCTGGGCATTGGCCTCTTTGAGATACCCGGGATAGCGCATCCACTGCGAGGCGCGCGCCAGGCCCGCGCCCATGCCGCGGATGCCGCCCTGCCCGTCGTCCTGCGGGTAGCGCATGGCACGCACCAGCTGCGCGGCCTGCTCGGGCGTGTCCACCATGGGCACCAACAGGGTCAGCGCGCCGATGTCCAGGTACTGCTTGATCAGCGCCGTGTCGCCCACCGGCACGCGGGCCACCGGGTGCGGGCCAGAGCCCAGCATGGCGCGCGCGCTGGCGATGCCCTGCAGCTGCTCCAGCATGCGCGGCACGTCGTTGGGCGCGTGCTCGCCGTCAAGCAGCAGCCAGTCGAAACCAGCCCCTGCGACGAGCTCGGCCGCATAGCCGCTGGCCAGGCCGAACCACAGGCCGATCTGCGGCGTGCGCGCGACCAGGGCCTGCTTGAAGGTGTTCACGGGTGTATGCAAGGCAGTCCCCTCAAACGAAGCGGAAGGCGATATTGCCCAGCGGCCCATAGTCCGCATGGAAGGTGTCGCCCGCGGCAGCCGCCACGGGCCGCGTGAACGAGCCGCCCAGCACCACCTCGCCCGCCTCCAGCCCCTCGCCATAGGGTGCAAGCTTGTTGGCCAGCCAGGCCACGCCGGTGGCCGGGTGGTTGAGCACCGCAGCGGCCAGGCCCGACTCCTCGATCACCCCGTTCTTGTAGAGCAGCGCGCCGCACCAGCGCAGGTCCACCGCGTCGGGCCGCACGGGGCGCCCGCCGGTGACGATGCCGGCATTGGCCGCGTTGTCCGAGATGGTGTCGAACACCTTGCGCATCGCGCCGGTGTGGCGATCGTGCTGCTCGATGCGCGCATCGATGATCTCGATGGCGGGCACCACGTACTCGGTGGCGGCCAGCACGTCGAAGATGTTCACTGGCGGACGCCCCGGCTCGCCGCGCAGCGGCTTGTGGAGCACGAAGGCCAGCTCCACCTCCACGCGCGGCAGGATGAAGCGCTGCATGGGGATGTCGCCGCCCTCGGCGAAGAACATGTCGTCCAGCAGGGTGCCGAAGTCGGGCTCGGTGATCTGGCTGGCGACCTGCATGGCGCGCGAGGTCAGGCCGATCTTGTGGCCGCGCACCGTGCGGCCCTCGGCGATCTTCATCGCCACCCAGGCGCGCGAGATGGCATAGCCGTCCTGCACCGTCATACCGGGGTGGCGTTTGGAGAAATGCTCCACCTGCACGCGGGTCTTCTCGGCCTGGTGCAGCTCAAGAGCGAGCTGCTGGATCAATGCATCGTCAAGCATGGGGAGTCCTCAGGATTCTGCAGTGAAGCCAATGGCTTTCACAATGGGACCCCATTTGTCGCCATCGGCCTTCAGCAACGCCGCCAGCTCAGCGGGAGTGGACGAACGCGCCTCCAGCCCCATGGCCGCCAACCCGGCGACCACGTCCTTGTCGGCCAGCGCGGTGCGGATAGCGGCATTGGCCTTGGCCACCACGTCGGCCGGCGCCTTGCCGGGCAGGAAGAAGCCGAACCATTCGTTGTAGGCCATGTCCTTGTAGCCCTGCTCGATCAGCGTGCTGACATTGGGCATGAATTTGTTGCGCGTGGCGCCCGAGGTGGCCAGGACGCGGATCTTGCCGCCTGAGAGGTGCGGCAAGAACTCACCCACCGGGGCCGAGACCGCCGCGATCTGCCCGCCCAGCAGGTCCAGAATGGCCGGCTGCGAGCCGCGAAAGCCCACATGGCGCATGTCGACCTTGCCGGCGCGGCTGATCAGCTCGCCCACGA
Organism: Acidovorax sp. LjRoot66; assembly: GCF_964253305.1. NCBI lineage: Bacteria > Pseudomonadati > Pseudomonadota > Betaproteobacteria > Burkholderiales > Comamonadaceae > Acidovorax > Acidovorax sp. LjRoot66. Next base: position 1,613,033 of record NZ_CAXUQU020000001.1, on the reverse strand, counting down.
AGTGCGGCACCGAGCCCGGTGCGGGCGAGCCGAAATTGGCGCCCGTGGGGTTGGCCTTGCACCACTCCAGAAACTCGGGCACGGTCTTCACCGAGGCGGGTACCTGTGGCCCCACGGCAAAACCCATGTCGAACACCACGCCCAGCGAGACGGGCGTCACGTCGGCCACGGGGTCGTAGGGCAGCTTCTTGTAGGTGTGGGGGTAGATGCCCAGCATGGACATGGGCGTGGCCAGCAGTGTGGCGCCGTCCGCCGGAGCGGCCTTGAGTGTGGTGATGGCGATCTGCCCGCCCGCGCCGGTCTTGTTCTCCACCACGGCCGACTTGGCGTAACCGCCCGTGATCTGGGTGGCCACGCGCCGCGCCAGGGTGTCCACCGTGCCGCCGGCAGCAAAGCCGGCCAGGATCTTCACGGTGTCGAGCGCCTGGGCCTGGGCCAGGAAGGGCACGGCGCCCGCTGCACTGGCCAGAGCCAGGTGCAGTACGTTGCGGCGGGATGTTGTGGGGGAAAGGTTCTTCATGCTCTGTCTCCGATGGTTCTTATGGATTACTTCTTCGCAGCCTGGCGGTAATTGGCCTTCAGATGCTCGGGCACGCGCTCGTCGAAGCCGCAGGCCACGCGCCGCACCTCGGGGCTGTCGGTGGGCTGGTGGCCCACGCCCAGTGCCGAGGCGCGCGGCGCATCGATGGCGACCACGGTGCCCGCCAGGCGACCCAGGCCCGTGATCTCGCACTCCACCAAGTCGCCCGGGTCGACTGAGCGCGAATGGCAGGGCGTGCCCATCAGGATCACGTCGCCCGGCACCAGGGTGATGTGGCGCGCAATGTCAGCCACCACGTAGTGCGGGCCCCAGATGGTCTCGTCGCCGATGTGTGCCTCCTGCACCACCAGGCCGTTGCGGTAGGTGCGCAGCGTCTGTGCGAACAGGTTCACGCCGCGCACGATACCGGGGCCGATGGGCAGCAGCGTGTCCGCCCCCTTCACGCGCAGCATGCTGCCCTGGTCGGTGTCGCGGTAGTTCTGCAGGCCCATGTCGAGCGCCGGGCAAAAGCCTTCGATGTAGTCCCAGGCCTCGTCGGGCAGCACGTTGCGGCAGGTCTTTCCGATGACCACGGCGTACTCGCCCTCGTAGTTGAGGTACAGGCTGTCGGCGGGCTTGTGGATTTCGCATCCATGCCCGTTGACGGAGGTCGGTGGCTTGGTGAAGTAGGTGGGCGTCTCGGTCGGCTTGGGCTGGTTGCGCGTCTCGAAGCTGCGCGAGCTGTACGAGATGTGCACGGCGATGACCTTGCTGGGCGCGACCGGCGGCAGGTGCTGCAGGCTGGCCGGGTCCACCACGCGGCCATCGTCCAGGCGCAGTTGCCCCTGCCGCGCGCCCTCTTCCACGATGGTGCCCCAGCAGGCGCTGCCGCCCACCAGCACGCGGCGGCGCTCCACGCGCGGGCCGCGCATCACGGCGGGCAGTTCGGTAACCGGGAATTCGAAGTTCATGCCGCCACCTCCACCGCTTGCGTTTCGCCATCGAACCACATGTGCACGTTGCCCGTGCCGCGTGCGTTCTCGTAGGCCGACAGGGCCACGCCGCGCGCGCGGCAGTCGGCCCCGCCCATGGCGCCCAGCATCTGCAGGTAGTGCGCGCCGAAGGCCTCCCAGGGCATCTTGCGGTACTCGTCCTGCCAACGGTCGAGCACCATGTCGTGGCGGCCCTGCTCCATGAGAGCGATGGCGCCCTTGTCGCTCACGATGTTCTCGGGGCGCGAGACATTGCTCTCGTGGAAGATACGGGGGTGGTTCGGCTTCCAGTCGATGGGGTTGAACTTGTGGCTCAGCGCGCCCGATGCCAGCAGCAGCACGCGCAGGTCGCTGCGGCGAACGGCCTCGGCAATCGCCTCGCCCGATTTCAGGAAATGGCGCCAGTCGCAGTTCTGGCACGAGCTCACGGTGACCACCGGCGTGTCGCTGCGCTCCAGGCGCAGGTGCTTGACCAGGTTGATGGTGGCGTACTGCTTGCCCAGGTCGGGGTGGTTGATGACGCGGTTGTAGCCCTGGTGCTCGCGCGACACGGCCTCGATCTCGAGCGCCAGGTCGGGGTGGCCCCGGTAGTCGTAGGGCACGCCGTGCAGGTACCAGGGCATCTCGTCGGAGATGAACATGCCCTGGTAGCGCGGCGCGCCGTCCACCAGGTGGTAGCCGGTGGTGAACCAGTGCGAGTCGAAGATGATGACCACGTCGGGCCGGGCCGCAGCGATGCGTTCGCGCAGGCGTGCATAGCCGGGTATCAGGTCCGAGTCGGCCCCCGCGCCCTGCAGCACGCGAAACTCTTCGCACTGCATCAGGCCGGGGTGGTGCGAGACGATGGCGGCGCCAACGATGCTTCCCATGGTGTGTGTCTCCTGTGTGTAGGTAATGCTCAGCGGTGGCTGAAGCTGGCGCCAAAAGGCTTTTTGGGGATGACGACATCCTTGACGTCGCAGAAGAACTCGAAGCTCCAGTCCCCGCCCTCGCGGCCCACGCCGCTGCGCTTGATGCCGCCGAAGGGCGCGGCCAGGTCGCGGATGCCGAAGCTGTTGACCCAGATGAAGCCGGTGCGCACCTGCTGCGCCACGGCACTGGCGTGCTGCGTTTCGCCGTAGCAGACGCCGCCCAGCCCGTAGTCGGTGCCGTTGGCCAGGGCGATGGCTTCCTCGTCACTGTCGAAGGCCTGCAAGGTGAGCACCGGGCCGAAGACCTCGTTCTGCACGATCTCGCTGTCCTGGCGCAGATCGGTGAGCAGGGTGGGCTGGTAATACTGCGCGCCGAAGGGGTGCTGCGCGCCGCCCCAGAGCAGCGTGGCGCCATCGGCCACGGCACGCTGCACGAAGCCGTGCACACGCTCGACCTGGCGCGGGTGGATGATGGGGCCGACCTCGGTGGCCGCCTCGCGCGGGTCGCCCACGGTGAGCTTTTCGACATAGCCGCGCAGCGCGGTCACGAAGGCGTCGTGCACCTTGCGGTGCACCAGGAAGCGTGTGCCCGCCAGGCACACCTGGCCGGCGTTGCGGTACATCAGCGCGCCGGTGGCGGCGGCGTTGTCGATGTCGGCATCTTCCAGCACGATGAAGGCCGACTTGCCCCCCAGCTCCAGGCTGCAGGGCACGAGGTTGGCGCCAGCGGACTGCGCGATCCACTTGGCCGTGGGCACCGAGCCGGTGAACGAGATGCGTGCCAGGCGCGGGTCGCTGACCAGGCGCGCACCGGTGCTGGCACCCGCGCCCTGCACGATGTTGAACACCCCGGGCGGCAGGCCGGCAGCGTGCGCGCAGTCGGCCAGCAGGCTGCTGGTCAGCGGCGCCCATTCCGGCGGCTTGACGATGACGCAGTTGCCCGCGGCCAGCGCCGGGCCGAGCTTCCAGGTGGCGAGCATCAGCGGCGCGTTCCACGGCGTGATGATGGCCACCACGCCGGCCGGGTCGTGGCGCACGAGGTGGGAGGCCTGCTCGGTCTCGATGGGCCGGTCCTGCAGGGTCAGCGCATGCTCGGCGAACCACGTGATGTTGAGCATGGCGCGCGGCACCACGCCGTGCTTCATGCGCGAAAGCAGCACGCCCGCGTCGCTGGATTCGAGCGTGCAGAAGGCCTCGGCGCGCTGGCCGATCTCGGCCGCGAAGCGGTCGAGGTAGGGCTTGCGCTCGGCGGCCGTGAGCGCACTCCACGCCGGGAAGGCGCGCGCTGCGGCAGTGACGGCGGCATCCACATGGGCCGGGGAGCCCTCGCTGATGCGGCCCAGCAGCGCCTGGTCGATGGGCGAGTGCAGGTCAAAGCGCAGGTCCGACGCCACGCGCTGGCCGTCGATGTAGTGGTGGGGCGATACGGCGATGCCGGCGACGTTCAGCGTGTCGGTGCTCACAGGGCGTTTCTCCAGGGGGATGACAAGGCCATCAGGGGCGATGGGCCACAGGGGTTTCGGGCAGCAGCTTGGCCGGGTTCATCAGGCCCTTGGGATCCAGCGCAGCCTTGATGCGCTGCATCAGGCGCAGCTCCAGCGGCGCCTTGTAACGCGCCGATTCATCACGCCGCAGCACGCCCAGGCCGTGCTCGGCGCTGATGGAGCCACCCAGGGCGTGGACGGCGTCGTGCACCAGCCGGTTCAACGGGCCTTCGAGCGCCAGGAAGGCGGCCTTGGCGGCGGAATCCAGCGGGCCGGCGGCGACGGGCGACGCGTTGTAGTGCAGGTTGCCATCGCCCAGGTGGCCGAAGGTGACCTGGCGCACCTGTGGAAAGGCAGCGCCCACCAGGGCATCAGTGCTGGCGATGAACTCGGGCACGCGCGCGATGGGCAGCGCGATGTCATGCTTGATGGTCGGGCCCTCGGCGCCCTGCGCCTCGGAGATGTTCTCGCGCAGCGCCCACAGGGCCTCGAACTGCGCAAGCGTGGTGGACAGGGCCGCGTCCAGCACGAAACCCTGCTCCATCGCTACCTCCAGCAGATCTTCCATGGCCTGCGCCGCGTGGGCCTGGGCACTCGCCTCGGCTCCGGTGACAGAAATCTCCAGCAGCACGTACCAGGGCGATGCCTCGGCCAGCGGGCGCCGGCTGCCCGGCACATGGTGCAGCACCAGCGCCATGCAGGTATCCGACAGCAGTTCGAACGCGGTGAGCGATGCGCCCAGGCGCTGCTGGGCCAGCGCCAGCACTTGCAGGGCATCGCCCGGCGAGGGCACGGCCACCAGCGCCACCACCTGGGCCGCAGGCAGCGGGAAGAGCTTGAGCACGGCAGCGGTGATGACGCCCAGCGTGCCCTCGGAGCCGATGTACAGGTCGCGCAGGTCGTAGCCGGTGTTGTCCTTGCGCAGGGTGCGCAGGCCGTTCCAGACCTCGCCCTCGGGCGTCACGACTTCGAGCCCCAGGCACAGCTCGCGCGCATTGCCGTAGCGCAGCACCTGCACGCCGCCGGCATTGGTGGCCAGGTTGCCGCCGATGGTGCACGAGCCCTCGGCCGCCAGGCTCAGCGGAAACAGGCGCCCAGCCTCGCGCGCAGCGTCCTGCACCTGCTGCAGCGTGGCGCCGGCCTCCACCACCAGGGTGTTGTTCAGCGCATCGACATGGCGCACGCGGTTCAGGCGGGTCAGGGACAGCAGCAGTGGCAGTGGCTGGCCTGCTGCCTCGGGGACCGACCCGCCCGACAGCCCCGTGTTGCCGCCCTGCGGCACCACAGGCACGCCGTGCGCATGGCACCAGGCGAGCAGTTGCGCCACCTCGGCGGTGTCCGCCGGCTGTGCGACGGCCAGGGCCGGGCCGCTCCACTTGCCGCGCCAGTCGGTCAGGAACGGTGCGGCATCCGCAGGCTCGGTCCACAGGCGGCCGGCATAGGCGGCGCGCAGGGAGGCCAGGGTGCTTGCGGTGGGGGCGGAGATCATCGGGTGTTGCTTGTCTCGTTGCTGGCGCGTTCTGCGCCTTGCCGCGAAGTATCTGCAGCGACCTTGCGGACCACAATCAATGCTTTCTTATGGATTGTGAAGATGGTCTAATGAATGGCCATGGCCATCTCCCTGCCCCACTTCACGCCGCGCCAGCTCGAAGCCTTTGTCACCGTGGCCGAGATGCGCAGCTTCACGGCCACGGCGGACCGGCTGGCGCTCACGCCCTCGGCCGTGAGCCAGCTCGTGGGCGAGCTGGAGGATGCGCTCGGCTTCAAGCTCTTCGAGCGCAGCACGCGCCGCGTGGCCATCACCAGCGCCGGGCGCGAGTTCCTGGGCTCGGCCGAGTCGGTGCTCAAGCACCTGCGCATGGCGCAATCGGCCGCCAGCGACGTGCGCAACCGCGCGGCGGGCATCGTGCGCATTGCGGCGCCCCTGGTCGTGGCCAGCGTGATCCTGCCCCAGGCCATCAAGGCCTACCTGCAGGAGCGCCCCAAGGTGCGCATCCACATCCGCGACGTGCCGGTGGAAAAACTGGTGGATGCGGTCGCCAGCGGCGATGCCGACCTGGCCCTGGGCCCGGACCGGGCCTGCGGCGACGACGTCGCGCGCACGCAATTGTTCCAGAGCCCCTGGGTGCTGTGGTGCGCCCCTGCGCACCCGCTGGCGCGCCAGCGCAGCGTGACCTGGCAGCAACTGCACGCCCACCCGCTGGTGGCTGCCGGCCGCGACCACGAGCGCAGCGTGGCGCAGATGCACACCGGCCTGCCCAGCGAACAGCGCGTGACACCGGTGGAGATCGTGGACAACATCTCCACCGCGCTGGGCCTGGCCGCCGCCGACGTGGCCGCCACGCTGGCGCCCGACTACGTCGGCGCACTGGCCAAGCCGCTCGGGCTGGTGCGCCGGCGCATCCTGGCGCCCGAGGCCATGCGCTACGTGTGCCTGTACAGCCCCACGCAGCGCGCCACGTCCCCGGCGGCCGAGGGCTTTGCGGAGCACCTGGTCAAGGTGCTGCCCCAGCGCCGCTGAAGCGGGGAAGCAGCAGGCAGGCCTCGGCGTTGCTGGCAGAAAAGCAGCGGTCCGCCGCATCGCGCCAGGGCAGCCACTGCCAGGCCACGTGCTCGCGCGGGCTCAGCACCACGGGCGTGCCTGCAGGCACGCACAGACCGAAGACGCGTTCACGGTTGAGTACCACGCCTGGCGCATAGCGATGGCGCCACTGGGGCCAGATGTCGTAGACGTTCTCCAGCAGCCAGTCGCTCAGCACGCAGCCGTTGGCCCGCACGTCGATGCCGGTTTCCTCCTGCACCTCGCGCGCGGCGGTGGCTTCCCAGGGTTCGTCCTCGCGGTCCTTGCTGCCGGTGACGGACTGCCAGTGCTCACCCCCGTCCGCACGACGGATGAGCAGGATGTCGAGGGCTGGCGTGTGCACCACGACCAGCACCGACTGCGGCAGCTTGAAAGGCCGCGCCCCGGCCTCCTGGCCACTCATGCCGCAGCCACGAGCGCGTCGACGTCGTGTGCAGGACCGTCGACCAGCGCGCCCAGAGCGCACTGCAGCAGCCACTGCGGGGAGATGCGGCACAGCAAGCCGGGGGCCTGTTTGCCGCCAGCGGTGGGGACCGGGATCACAGCATCGATCAACGCAGTGCCCGCAGGCCCGGCGGCCATGCCCACGGGGCGCAGCGCACGCCGGTCCAGGTCAAGCATGGCGCCCAGTGCATCGACGCGCAGGACGAACTCGCGCGTGCCGCCGCCTTCCAGCGGCACACGCACCAGCACCATCTGGCGGTTGGGGTCGGCCGCACGCAGCACGGGCGCATCGCCCGGCCCCGCTGCCACCACGCTGCGCAGATCCACCACGGAGTAGACACGCTCGCCGATCTGCGCGAGCCCCAGGAAAGGAACGCGCGATCCCCCGCCATGGAGCACCGCCACGTCAGGGGCGGCCGTGACGACCTGGGCCGCCTCGACCCCCAGCCAGTGGGAGCCGATCAGGAAGGTCGCCATCTGCACGCGGTGGCCGGCCTCCACCCGTGCAGCGCCCGCATGCGCATCGACCATGGGCGCGGGAGGGGTTGCCAGGCGGCGCTCGCACAGGTGGCGCAGCACCAGGCAGCCGAGGCCATGGTCGTAGCCATCGCTGGTGCGGAACTCGCGGTAGCCCTGGCCGCGCGCCTGGCCCATGCCGTACAGATGGCCGCCGAGCGCAGCCGTGCGTCCGCCCTGTCGGCTGGTGGCGATGGCCTCGGGTGCCTGCAGAACCGCCGCATCACCGCTGGCGCGCACCAGGCGGTCCTGCGCATCGACGAAGGCCAGCATGTCTCGCGCGCCCGTGCCCACGGCGCAGTCATCCAGGATGGACTGGAGCTGGTTGGCAGCATCCCAGACGATGGCGATGCCGCCGAGCACCGGTCCACCCGCACTGCGCCCCATCCCGTCGCCGACATCGGCCCGCACGGCTGCGGCATACACGAAGGTGGGGCCCTCGGCGTAGAAGCGGCTGGCCTCGTAGCGGCTCACGGTGTAGGCCTGGCTACCCTGCAGGCGCAGGCAGCGCTGCGCCCAGTCCTCCTCCAGCCGGGTGCCCACCTGGTGGGCCTGCCCCGGTTGCGAGACGGCGACGACCCGGCCATCGGTGCCGAACAGCACCAGGCAGGCATACACGGTGTACAGGCTGTTGATCTCCGCCAGCACCGCCGTGGCCTGGCTGCAGCCCTGGGTGCCTGCGGCGAGGGTGCGGGCGAACTGCGGCGTGAGCGCCCACCAGCGGCAGTCGTTGGCCCGCTCGTAGAGGTTGCGGTCCAGGATCTGCATGGCCAGTGCGGCGCGGCCCTGGGCATCGCGCAGCAGGGAGCGCAGCACCACGCTGTAGAGGTCTTGCAGGGCACTGGCAAAGGCCTGCGCGGTCTTGCGCGCGGTGGCACCGATCTCGGACAGCAGGGTCTTGGCAAACAACAGCTCGCGCGGGGCCGCTGCATCCCGGCCACCGCCATCACCCGCATCGCCGATCTGGTTGAGCTCCAGCAGCCCATTCCAGACCGAGCGCTCCAGCGCCGACTGGATGGCGGCCGAGCGCCGCGGAATCTCGCGCAGTTCCTGCGACAGCAGCTGTGCCTGGCCCGACAGCTCGTTGGCCAGCGCACTGCGCTCGTCGTGCGAGGCCTCGTCGAAAGCGATGTCCAGCGGCAGCAGCGCCACGCCGCGCCAGCCCGGCCCCTGGTAGCTCTGGAAGCCCTGGGTATCGCGCACGGCCATCAGGTAGCGCCGGCTGGCATGGCGCACCGCATGCACCCCAGCGCTGCCCGCCTGGGGCAATAGCCAGCCGGCCGGCAGCTGCAGCGGGTCGCCCGACACGAGCACGCGCCCCGAAGCATCGACCAGGGCCAGCACCACATCACTGCCTTGCAGGGTGCCCTGTGCATCCTCTTGCTGCACCGAGTCGAAGATGGCCGGCATCTCGTCAGCCAGCTTGAATTCCAGGCACAGCAGGCCCACGATGCGCCCGCCCGAGTGCACACGACGGGCATAGACCAGGGTTTCGGCACCGGTGCCGCAAAAGCCATGCACGGCGTGGTGCTCGACATAGCCCGCATCGCTTTGCAGCACCGAACGCAGGAATGCGGCGTCGGCATCCACCTGGTCGAGCCCGCCCACCGGGTTCACGGCACGCAGGCTGGCACAGGGCTGCAGGTCGGTGTCGAAAAGGAAGATGTTGCCGTAGACCGTGTACTTGCTGGCGTACTCGGCCAGGCGCGCCTCGATCAGCGGGCGCAGGGATGGGTCCGGGTCGGCGAGGTACTCGGCCACACCCACGTCGGTGGCGAAGAAGCCGATGTCGGCCGTGCGCTCGAACAGGTTGCGCACCAGCACGTCGATGCACACCTGGGCGCGGGCGGCCAGGTCTTCGGTGCGGTTTTTCAGGGCCTCGCTGACCAGGCCCTGCATCAGGTCGCTGGAGAGGGCCGCGAAGTCCCTGCGCGCCTGGGCCAGGTCACCGCCCGATGAGGCCTTGGACGACAGCAGCGACAGCGAGGACAGCAGCGAGAGCTGGTCCCAGGCGCTTTCGACCAGGCGAAGCTCCTGGCGCTGGTGCTGGGCGGAGGGCATGTAGCGCAGCCACTGTTCGGAGGAATTCGGGGAGGATTGCACGGGAAAAGTCCTTTGCGCGATGGGCCCGGTGACGCTGCATTGTGCGGCGGGGCCTGCTGCCCTCCAACTAGCATATTGCATGCCTTTTGCAAATATATTGCCCAGCTTGGCGCAAGGCTGACGGCAAGGACTCCGCAGCATGCGGCGAGACCTTGCTTCGGGGCACACCAAGACGACCTGTCCGGGGACCGGATAGATCGTCAACAGGCCCATGGGCCCGAGGTCAGGGCTTTGACTTGGTCGCCACGGGTGGCGGCAGTTCCTTGGCCTGCAGTTGCTGCACCTGGGTCACGAGCTTGTTGTGTGCATCAAGGAAGGCGGCGGCGATGACCTTGCCTTCGTTGGTGTTGCTCCAGCCCGCGCCGCCGGCCCCGCCCATGCGCCCCCAGAGCAGGCCTGCCGCGCCCAGGTCGGTGGTGCGCGCGGCGCCGGTGGCGGCGGCCACCTGTTCGGTGGTCTCGTTGTCGGTGAGCAGGAGCGCGGTCTGCGCCTCCTTGAACTTGACCTGCTCGGCCAGCCCCACCAGGCCTGCGATGTCGCGCAGCACGGGGATCATGGCGATCACACCGGCGATGCTGCGGCCCGCGTCCTGCTCGCTGAAGGTCAGGCTCGGCGTCAGCGTGTACTGCGCCTCGTAGCCCTTGCCCTTGGCCACGGTGGAGTTCTTGCGCAGGATGCCTGCGTCCTTGAGTTCCTGCTCCTGCACCGTGCCGCGCAGGCCGGCCGCCCGGTCGACGATGCGAAAGCAGCCGCTCTGCTGGGCGATCAGGCGGATCAGCGGCACGGGCGATGCCGGCAGCTGGTAACTGCTGGAGACGGTGTAGCCGTTGGGGTTCTCGGCCAGGGCCAGCGTGGCCACGGGCTGGGTGCACTGCGTGAGCTCCTTGGCGGCATCCTTGGCGCCCGCAGGCCCGGCGGAGCCGGACACGACCGAGCCGCCCTGGCCCAGCTCGGTCTTCTTTTCACCGCAGCCGGCCAGCAGCAGGGCCACGAGCAGCAGGGCCAGGGGGGCTTTCACGGAAGAGCGCATGGGGAACCTCGACTCGATTCGAAAGGGGGAAGACACGGTAGGCATGGGCCATGAAAAAAGCGGCACCGGCCAATGGCCGCTACCGCTTCTTGTCAGAGATACCCAGTCATGGGAGTGACGGGGTGGACCCGGCTCAGGCCGCCTTGACGGCGTCCACATTGCGCAGGCGGATGTGCAGCTCGCGCAGCTGCTTTTCGTCCACGGGCGACGGGGCCTGCGTGAGCAGGCACTGGGCGCGCTGGGTCTTGGGGAAGGCGATCACGTCGCGGATCGACTCGGCACCGGTCATCAGCGTCACGATGCGGTCCAGGCCGAAGGCCAGGCCGCCGTGCGGGGGCGCGCCGTACTGCAGCGCGTCCAGCAGGAAGCCGAACTTCTCCTGGGCTTCCTCGGGGCTGATCTTCAGGGCGTCGAACACCTTCTGCTGCACGTCGGCGCGGTGGATACGGACCGAGCCGCCACCCATTTCCCAGCCGTTGAGCACCATGTCGTAGCCCTTGGAGATGCACTTCTCGGGCGCCGTGACCATCCAGTCCTCGTGGCCATCCTTGGGGCTGGTGAAGGGGTGGTGCACCGAGTTCCAGCGCTGGTTGTCCTCGTCGAACTCGAACATCGGGAAGTCCACCACCCACAGCGGGGCCCAGCGGTCTTCGAACAGGCCGTTCTTCTTGCCGAACTCGCTGTGGCCAATCTTGATGCGCAGCGCGCCGATGGCGTCGTTGACGATCTTTTCCTTGTCGGCACCGAAGAAGATCAGATCGCCGTCCTGGGCGCCGGTGCGCTTGACGACCTCTGCGATCGCCGCGTCATGGATGTTCTTGACGATGGGACTCTGCAGGCCGTCACGGCCCTTGGACAGGTCGTTGACCTTGACCCAGGCCAGGCCCTTGGCGCCGTAGATCTTGACGAACTCGGTGTAAGCGTCGATTTCGCCGCGCGACAGGCCCGTGCCTTCCTTGGCACCGCCGGGCACGCGCAGGGCGACCACGCGGCCGCCCTTCATGTTGGCCGCACCGGAGAAGACCTTGAAGTCCACGTCCTTCATGGCGTCGGTCAGGTCGGTGAACTCGAGCTTCACGCGCAGGTCGGGCTTGTCCGAGCCGAAGCGGTAGGCCGCGTCCTGGTAGGTCATGACCGGGAACTCGCCCAGGTCCACGCCCAGCGTGTTCTGGAACACCGTCTTGATCATGCCCTGGAACATGTCGCGGATGTCCTGCTCTTCCATGAACGAGGTTTCGATATCGATCTGGGTGAACTCAGGCTGGCGGTCGGCACGCAGGTCTTCGTCGCGAAAGCACTTGGTGATCTGGTAGTAGCGGTCGAAGCCGGCCACCATCAGCAGTTGCTTGAACAGCTGGGGCGACTGGGGCAGCGCAAAGAAGTGGCCATCGTGCACGCGGCTTGGCACCAGGTAGTCGCGCGCGCCTTCGGGCGTGCTCTTGGTGAGCATGGGGGTCTCGATGTCCACGAAGCCGTTGGCGTCGAGGAACTTGCGCACTTCCATGGTCACCCGGTAGCGCAGCATCAGGTTGTTCTGCATGTAGGGGCGGCGCAGGTCCAGCACGCGGTGCGTGAGGCGCGTGGTTTCGCTGAGGTTTTCCTCGTCGATCTGGAACGGAGGCGTGACCGAGGGGTTGAGCACGTTCAGTTCGTGGCACAGCACTTCGATCTGGCCGGTCTTGAGCTTGTCGTTGGTGGTGCCGCCAGGACGGGCCCGCACGACGCCCTTGACCTGCACGCAGAACTCGTTGCGCACGTCTTCGGCGATCTTGAACATCTCGGCGCGGTCCGGGTCGCACACCACCTGCACATAGCCTTCGCGGTCGCGCAGGTCGATGAAGATCACACCACCGTGGTCACGGCGGCGGTTCACCCAGCCAGACAGGGTGACGGTTTGGCCCAACAGGGCTTCGGTCACAAGACCGCAATAGTGGGAACGCATGGCCATGGCAGAACTTCCGGCGCCCCTCGGGCGCATTGAGAGAGAAAGGGTTACTTGGGAGGCAGCTGGATGGTCGGGTCGACCGGGGCCACCACGCCCATCGAAACAATGTACTTGAGCGCCGAGTCCACGCTCATGTCGAGCTCGACGCAGTCGCTCTTGCGCAGCATCACGAAATAGCCGCCCGTGGGGTTCGGGGTGGTGGGCACGTACACGCTCACGAATTCATCGCGCAGGTAGGCCGCAATCTCGCCATTGGGCGCACCGGTGACGAAGGCCACCGTCCAGACGCCTTCACGCGGCCATTGCACCAGCACCGCCTTGCGGAACGCGTTGCCATTTTCGGCGAACAAGGTGTCGGAGACCTGCTTGACACTGGAATAGATCGAGCGCACCACCGGGATGCGGTGCACCAGGGCATCGCCCCACTGCACCAGCTTGCGGCCGGCAAAATTGCTGGCCACCGCGCCCACCACCAGCAGGATCACCAGGGTCAGCACCACGCCGAAGCCCGGCACGTGCACACCCAGCACCTTGTCCGGGTGCCAGTTCTCCGGCAGGATCTGCAGGGTCTGGTCCAGCGTGCTGACGATCCAGTGCAGCACCCACGCGGTGATGACACCGGGCACGATGACCAGCAGACCGGTGAACAACCATTTGCGCAAGGAAGGCATCCGCTGAGACTCAGGTTTTGGGGGTGGAGCCCGTGCTGGCGCTAGGAGCGCTGGCAGGAGGGGTGGATTCCTTCTTGGGGGCGGTGTCCGTGCTGGCGGCCGCTGGCGCCGCTGCGGGGGCATCGCCGCCCTTGGCATCGGCAGCGGGTGCTGCCGCAGGCGCGCCGGCTGTGTTTCCACCGCGAAAATCCGTCACGTACCAGCCCGAACCCTTGAGCTGGAAGCCCGCAGCGGTGACCTGCTTGGAGAACGCCTCGGCGCCGCACGCCGGGCACACCGAGAGTGGTGCGTCGGAGAGTTTTTGCAGCACGTCCTTGGCATGGCCACAGGAACTGCATTTGTAGGCGTAGATAGGCATGTCGGGCGTGTCGTTGAAGGCAAAGTGGGAGGGTAGGGACAGTCCATTGCTGGACCATCCCCCCCTAAGAACCGGACGTGCGACTTTCATCGCATACGGCTCAAGCACAACTTGTCGGAAATTTCGGATAAAACGTTCGAGTTTAACTCATCGTGTTCCGACCTTCTTTCCCGACTCTAAGCCTCTTTGGGCCGGCTTCGCAACCGACAGTCCAAGGGCATGCAACCGCTGATGGCACACGGGGTGTAGGAGCACCCGGTTAGACAGGGCATCGGACCCGCCATTCACCTTGTAAACAATGTGATGGTCGTGCCAGCCGCCCTCATGGTCCAGTTGGTGCGCGCAGAGCGCACATCGCCCGTCCTGTGAAGCGTATAGCGAGGAGGTTTCGAGGCGGTAGCGCAGGCTTTTGGCCATGCGTTTCAGCCTCAAAGTTTCGCCGTATTGCTCGTAGACCGGGTCGTAGGGGTTGAAGTCCCCCTTAACTTTTTCATGCCGTTCAATGACGGTGTCGCTCAGTCGAGCTAACCGCTTCATGTTCGGGTCGTCCTGTGTACCAATATTGGTTGCGAACTCCGTCCGTGTGCCAGTGACCTTCCAGTAACGTTGGGTGCACCAGCTTGGGGACTTCTTCGGGTGCCGCCTTCTCGCCCAGCGGACAAGCCGCCAGTAGATCAGGTAGTCAACCCGACTGAACGTCGCTTTCGCTACCACCGGTTGATGGTATCTGGCCCAGCCCCGAAGGATTGGGTTCAGTATCGCTATGAGATCTTCCTGCCGCGTCGACAAGTGCGTTTTGACGATTTCGGACACCTTGCGGTAGAACGTTTGCACATTCTTCTTGCTCGGTTTGATTAGAAGCTTCCCGTTGTATTTGCGGAAGTTCCAGCCTAGAAAGTTGAAGCCGCGATCCATGTGAGTGACACATGTCTTTTCCGGTGACAGTCGCAGTCCTCGTTGTGCGAGGAATGTGACTACCCAAGGCCGGACTTCTTGTTCGAGCAGCTCTTCCGAGACGCAAGTGATCACGAAGTCGTCGGCGTACCGGACAACATGGACTTTGGCTTGTCGAGCCTTTCTGGTGCCGAGCCGCGCATTGAGATGCTCGGCCAACCCCGTTTCCAGCCCGTTCAAAACGCAATTCGCCAAACTAGGGGAGATGACTCCCCCCTGTGGTGTTCCCGCCTGGGTCGGCGTGAAGTGCCCCTTGTGGACCACCCCGGCCTTCAACCACTTCCGGAGCACTTCCTTGTCCATCGGGACGTTGGAGAGCATCCAATCGTGATTGATGTGGTCGAAAAACCCTTCGATGTCCGCTTCCAGCACCCATTTAGCCGAGACTTTTTGGGATAGTGCGCCGAACAACTGACTCATGGCGTCGTGCGTGGAGCGACCAGGTCGAAAGCCGTAGCTGTTCGGATCGCTGGTGCTCTCGGTCACTGGCTCCAGAGCTAGAAGGTACAGCGCTTGGGTCGCCCGATCGATCATGGTAGGGATGCCCAGCGGGCGTTCCTTTCCATTCGCTTTTGGGATGTAGACCCGCCGTAATGGCAGCGGCGTATACCCACGTTGGTTCTTCAACCGACCAATTGCCTCCCATTTCAGGGATGGAGAATCCCACAGCTCACGGTCGACGCCACTCGTCCGTTTGCCTTGGTTTTCAGTCACCCGTCGGACCGCCAAAGCGCGGCCCGAGAACGAGTGAATCAGAGATCGTTGCAGCGATTTCACGCGGCGCCAATCTCGTTTTTGCGTTGCCTTCGCTAATCGGACCTGCGTTGCTCGCACGTTCCGCATTACCAGATCCCATTCGATGGAATGCCAGTCCTGTGGTTCGCGAGAGGACGCAGACTCGTCACGCGAAGCGACGTGTTTTCTCATGCTTTCCTCCGGTTAGACCCTGGAGGACGCGTACGGCCCCGAAGGGATACGCATCCCTTCGGGTCAGGTTTGAACTAAGTCTGTCGCTAGCGACGGTTGCACCACGCGGAAGTGGGCCCGCTTTCGCGTCAGGACAAGCGTCCTGTATGCGGCCGATTACAGGCCGCCATTCGCTTTTTCCGCGATCCCATACCCCCTCATCCACCAGGTCGTCTTGCGACTTCCCTGCCCGCTACGCCGAGGCGTCGCGGGCGGACAGTGGGGCTTACCACGTTCCCTGCCTTACCGATGACGACGGCTGATGCCGTTTCACCTGTCCGTTTAGGACCCGCCTCTTCGGGGGCTGCATTGATGACGACGATCACCTAGTTTTGGCAGGCGATGCCAGCAGCGTACCTTTTGGTTACGGCCTTACAACAGTTTTGGCCGTTCAATTGTTACCCCGACTCAATCGGCGATTCACTTTACGTTGCCCATGCGGAACTAGCCTGGCGTCCTTGGCCCCTTCTGTTAGTGGCTGACCCGAGGCACTCTTCGCAGAGTGCTCCGGCCGCTACGCGGGGACGCTTTGTCGGGTGGGCTTCACACGGGGCATTACTGCCGTCGCATGCCACCTTAGGCTACTTGTGGTCGTACACAAGGTCGCAGCACTCCGAAGTCGGAGGTGCGACAAGGCAAGACAGAGCAAGACGCTCTGAGGATAGAAATGCGTGACGCGGATGCGGCGAACTTCGAGACCCATGGTCGGGGCCAAAATTCGTAGACGAGACTATGCCGCTTGTGGCGGATTCGTCGGCATTTTCGCGCGAACGCCACAGACGACATTGCTGTCGGTGCAGTCAGGTTTAACCCTGTGCTGTAGTCGGATTTAGCCGCTACAGTTCTTGACTTCCATCCCTTCGGATGGACTGTGAGGAGGCTGGAGGACCAGCTTCCCATTTCTGTGAAATCAACCGTAAGTGGTTGTTTTCATTGCTAGTTAATTAGTGAGGCTAGCTACCTCTCTCAGAGCGACACATTACGTGTCGCACCAAAACCTTCAATTATAGGCGTGCAGGCCGGCGCACCCCACTTCTCCCCGTGCATGCGGGGTTTGCAGGGGCTTTGGCCCGCGTGCGCCGGCTTATTCCACGCCCACCATGCGGTGGTGCCCGGCGTGGCGGTTGGCCAGCAGTTGCGGCAGCAGCGAACCGAGCAGCATGCCCACGACGGCGGCCAGCAGGCCGGCGAGCTGGGCCGGGAACACTTCACCCCAGGGGGTGTTGAGCAGCAACAGCCAGACGCCCATGCCCAGTACGATGGCGAAGACGGCGCCCTGCGTGGTGGCGCGCTTCCAGTACAGACCCGCCACCAGCGGCACGAAAGCCCCCACCAGCGGCACCTGGTAGGCACCCGAGACCAGCTCGTAGATGGACGTGCCCTGCATGCGGATCGCATAGGCCAGCACGCAGCCGCTGAACACCAGGGTGGTGATGCGCATGGTGCGCAGGTGTTCCTTGTCCGTCATCGTGGGGCGGAACTGGCGCCAGATGTTCTCGGTGAAGGTGACGCTGGGCGCCAGCAGGGTGGCCGAGGCGGTGGACTTGAGCGCCGAGAGCAGCGCGCCGAAGAACAGCACCTGCATGATGAAGGGCATCTTGGCCATCACCAGCGTGGGCAGCACCTTCTGCGGGTCCTCCTTGAGCAGCGCCGCCGTCTCGCCGGGCATGATGATCAGCGCGCTGGCCACCAGGAACATGGGCACGAAGGCGAACAGGATGTAGCAGATGCCGCCGATGACCGGGCCGCGCGTGGCGGCTTTGACGTTGTTGGCCGACATCACGCGCTGGAACACGTCCTGCTGCGGAATGGAGCCGAACATCATGGTGAGGCCCGCCGCGATGAAGAACACCACGTCGTGGAACTTGGGCTCGGGCAGGAAGCGAAACAGTTCGCGGTTCGAGGCGAACTCGATCACCTTGTCGGCCCCGCCGGCCATGTTGCCCGCGAACACCGCGATGATGGCCAGCCCGACCACCAGGATGATCATCTGGATGAAGTCCGTGACCGCCACCGACCACATGCCGCCGAACAGCGTGTAGGCCAGGATGGACACCACGCCGATGGCCATGCCCATGGGGATGCTGATAGCGTCACCCGACAGCAGGTTGAACACCAGCCCCAGCGCCGTGACCTGCGCCGAGACCCAGCCCAGGTAACTGAGCATGATGATCAGCGAGCAGACGACTTCCACCAGGCGGCCATAGCGCTCGCGGTAGTAGTCGCTGATGGTGAGCAGCGTCATGCGGTAGAGCTTGCCCGCGAAGAACAGGCCCACCAGGATCAGGCAGAAGCCCGCGCCGAAGGGGTCTTCGACCACGTTCCCGAGCCCCCCCTCGATGAACTTGGCCGGGATGCCCAGCACCGTTTCCGAGCCGAACCACGTGGCGAACGTGGTGGTGATGATCATGTACAGCGGCAGGTGCCGCCCGGCAATGGCGAAATCCGCCGCGTTCTTCACGCGCCGGGCCGCCACGAGGCCGATGGCAATGGTGATCAACAGATAGACAATGACCAGGGTCAACAGCACGGCATGCTCCTCGATGTCGCGAAGGGGTGGGGGAAGTGGAACCTAAAAAATCCGGAAGCGGAAAAGCACTTGCAACTGCTGTACCAGCACCAGGGCCAGCAGGCCCAGCACGAAGCCCGCGCCCGTGTAGATGATGGCGTGCAGCAGGCGGTTGGTGCGCTTTTGCTCCGCCATCAGCTCCAGCAGTTCACGCCGATGGTTCTGGGGCTTGTGGCGCAAATAGTCGTGCAGCAGGCGCGGCAGCTCGGGCAGCATTTTGGCAAAGTGCGGGCCCTCGGCCTGGATTTCGCGCCACAGGCGCTGCGGCCCCATCTGGTCGAGCATCCATTTTTCAAGAAAGGGCTTGGCGGTGCTCCACAGGTCCAGTTCCGGGTCGAGCTGGCGGCCCAGGCCCTCGATGTTGAGCAGCGTCTTTTGCAGCAGCACCAGCTGCGGCTGGATTTCGACGTGAAAGCGGCGCGAGGTCTGGAACAGTCGCATCAGCACCATGCCCAGTGAAATCTCCTTGAGCGGCCGGTCGAAGTACGGCTCGCAGACGGTGCGGATCGCCGATTCGAGGTCGTTCACCCGTGTGTCCGGCGGCACCCAGCCGCTCTCGATGTGCAGCTCGGCCACACGCTTGTAGTCGCGCCGGAAGAAGGCCGTGAAGTTCTGCGCCAGGTACTCCTTGTCGAACTCGGTGAGCGTGCCCACGATGCCGAAGTCCAGAGAGATGTAGCGCCCGAAGGTGGCCGCATCCAGGCTCACCTGGATGTTGCCCGGGTGCATGTCGGCGTGGAAGAAGCCGTCGCGGAACACCTGGGTGAAGAAGATGGTGACGCCGTCGCGCGCCAGCTTGGGGATGTCCACCCCCGCATCGCGCAGCCGCTCGATCTGGTTGATAGGCACGCCGTTCATGCGCTGCATCACCATCACCTCGGCGTGGCAGAAGTCCCAGAAGATCTCGGGGATCAACACCAGGTCCAGGCCCGACATGTTGCGCCGCAGCTGCGCCGCATTGGCCGCTTCGCGCACCAGGTCCAGCTCGTCGTGCAGGTAATTGTCAAACTCGGCGACCACCTCGCGGGGCTTCAGGCGCTTGCCGTCGGCAGAGAGGCTCTCCACCCAGCCGGCCATCATGCGCATCAGCGCCAGATCTTTTTCGATCACCGGCAGCATGCCCGGGCGCAGCACCTTCACAGCCACTTCGCGTTCGATGCCGTGGCGGTCGCGCAGCGTGGCAAAGTGCACCTGGGCGATGGAGGCACTGGCCACCGGTGTGCGGTCGAAAAAGGTGAAGACCTCGTCCACCGGGCGGCGGAAGGCGCGCTCGATGGTGGCAATGGCGATGTCGGAATGGAACGGCGGCACGCGGTCTTGCAGCAGCGCCAGCTCGTCGGCGATGTCCGCCGGCAGCAGGTCGCGGCGGGTGGACAGTACCTGGCCGAACTTGACGAAGATGGGGCCCAGGCGCTCCAGCGCCTCGCGCAGGCGCTGGCCACGCGGGGCATCCAGGTTGCGCCCGATGGAGACGACGCGGGACACCAGGCGCAGCCACGGCTTCTGGAAACTGTCGAGCACCAGCCCGTCCAGCCCATAGCGGAACACCACCCAGAGGATGGCCACACCCCGGAGAAAACGCTTCATGGACCGGTCCGGTCAGCGCCAGGGCTGTTGCTGCTGCCTGCCGGGGCTGGGGGCACATGGGCCGCAGGCGCCGGGTACGGGGCGGCGGTGGCGCTGCCATCGGCTGGGGGCACGCGCGAGCCCACGAACTGGCGCAGCGCCTGCGCGGCCTTGCGGGCCACTTCGCTGATGGTGTGCGCAGGCGCATCACCCACCACGCGCGAGAGGTCCTCCTCCAGGTCCCAGCGCACGTTGTCCACCAGCCAGTTGATCTCGGCCGCCAGCTGCACGTCGCCCTCGATGCGGATGGCGGGCTTGTCGCCGCGCAGCGCCACCTGGGCCAGCGCCAGGGGCGAGGTCTCGGTCACTTCGAGCTGCAGGTCGGGCGTGGCGCCTTCGGCGGCCAGGTTCAGCAGGCCGGCCGGCGTGATCACCAGCGCCATGGAGAACGCGCGCCACTGCACGCGTGCCACGCGCCCGCGCTGGCGCACCAGGCGGTCCATGGCTTCCTTCTCCTGCATGAGCACATGGTTCAGGAACAGCACCAGCCGCTGCTGCACCTCGTGCACGAGCCATTGCGGCGGTTGCGGGCCGGCGGCCAGCCGTTCAAAGAGGCCATCCAGGAACGAAAAAGGGGACTGTGTTGCCATAGTCCCCGATTATTCCCTGAACTCGGCCCAAAACATGGGTTTTGGACCGATCCGGGGTGATTTACAAAGCCGTGCTCACTGCAGGGCCTGCACGCCGGCCACGAGCCAGCCGCTGGCGCCACTGCGGGACTTGGTCATGTTCCACACTTCGCGGAAGGGGCTCGGGCCTGCCGAGGGCTCTTCGCGGATCATGCCCGAGAACTCCACGCTGGCCATGTAGCCATCGTCCAGCTCCTCAATGCCCAGCAGTTGCGCGTCGATCATCACCACGTCGGTGTGGTTGGGCTCGGCACCGCGGTGCGTCTCGCGCTCGGCCAGCTGCGAGCGGATCTCCTCGAGCATGCTATCGGTCATCATGGAGCGCAGGGTGGTGATGTCCGAGCGGTCCCACGCGGCCTGCAAGGTCACGAAGTTGCGCTTGGCTGCAGCCAGGAAACCGGGCGTATCGAAGCCCTCGGGCACACCCCAGTTCTGCGAACCCGACAAAGCCGAGCCGGCCGCACCTGCTGCAGCGCCGGTCAGTCCGGAGCCGATCACCGTGCCCGCGCCGGTGGCGCCGGCTTGGGCGCGTGCTGCATCAAAGGCCATGCTGTTGCGCTCCCAGGGACGGGCCGATGCATCGTTGCCGACATTGTTGGGGCTGTACTGCGCAGGCACCTGGGCCGCAGCCGGCGTGGCTGCACCGGCACCCTGGAAGGCGAAGGGCGAACCACCAGCCGCTGCACCACCCTGGTTGCCAGCACCGTTGCGCGAGCGCATGACCATCTTGAAGATGGCGAAGGCCGCGACGGCCAGCAGCAGGATCATCAGGATGTTGCCAAAGCCTGCACCCAGGCCCAGCGAGCTGGCCAGCCAGGCCAGGCCCAGGCCCGCAGCCAGGCCACCGAGCATGGCACCCCAGGGCTTCTTGGGGGCTGCAGCGGCAGGCGCGGCAGCGGGCGCGGCTGGCCTGGCCGCACTGTTGGCGTTTTGCGCGGGGCCGCCGGGTGCCGCAGATTCGCGCTGCGTCACGTTGCTGGACTGCTTGCCCACGGAGTTGCCGCCACCCAGGCGACGGGCGTCGGCATCCGCATGCGCGAACGCCAGCATTGCCACCAGAACCACAGACCACAGTTTCATCATGTCATCTCCATCTTGTATACGGCTGAACTTTGCTGCTCAGCACTTGATTCCAACATGCAAGGCCACTATGCCGCCAGTCATGTTGTGATAGTCCACATGCCCAAAGCCAGTTTGCTGCATGAGGCTTTTGAGCTCTTCCTGGCCCGGGTGCATGCGAATGGACTCGGCCAGGTAGCGGTAGCTCGAGTCATCGCCAGCCACCAGCTTGCCCAGTTGCGGCAGCACCTTGAAGGAGTACCAGTCGTAGGCCTTGGTGAGCGGCTTGGCCACCTTGGAGAATTCGAGCACCAGGAGCTTGCCGCCGGGCTTGAGCACGCGGCACATTTCCTTGAGCGCAACATCCTTGTGCGTCATGTTGCGCAAACCAAACGCCACGCTCACCACGTCGAACTGGGTATCGGGAAACGGCAGCTTTTCGGCATCGCAGACCAGGGTGGGCAGCACCACGCCCGCGTCGATCAGGCGGTCGCGCCCGGTGCGCAGCATGGCCTCGTTGATGTCGGTGTGCACCACGCGGCCGGTGCTGCCGACCTTCTTCGAAAACGCCAGGGCCAGGTCGCCCGTGCCGCCCGCAATGTCCAGCACCTGGCTGCCCTCGCGCAGGTTGGCCACCATCACGGTGTAGGCCTTCCAGGCGCGGTGCAGGCCCGCCGACATGAGGTCGTTCATGACGTCGTACTTGGAGGCGACGGAATCGAACACACCGCGCACGTGGCGCGCTTTTTCCTGCTCGTCGACGGACTGGAAACCGAAATGGGTGGTGCTCATGGGATTCATGCTAGGCGCGTGGGCGCCCAAGGTACAGCGACAACCCCGCACTGAAACGGGGCATCTGCCGCAAGGGTTTTGAAGACGGCAACATCAAAAGGCAGGCGAAGCCTGTCCATGCGTACCGGGTTCGCTATCTTAAGCAGAGCAGGCAAGCCAGGGTTTCTGGCGCGACAGTGGTGCGCGCGGGCCACACTGGCCACGCCCTGACAAGGTCAGTGGCTGCTGCAGGCGCTGCCGCCGTGCTCGTGGCCCTTGGGGGCCATGGGCGCATCGCGGTCCACCCCGGCATCGGCCAGCCGACTTTCGTACTGTGCCCACAGCGCGGCCTCCTGCTGGCCCAGCTCGTACAGGTATTCCCAGGTGAAGATGCCCGTGTCATGCCCGTCCGAGAAGATGGGTTTGACGGCGTAGTTGCCGATGGGCTCCAGGCCTTCGAGGGCCACGTCGCGCTTGCCGGTCTGCAGCACCTCCTGGCCGGGCCCGTGGCCCTTCACCTCGGCCGAACGCGAGTACACGCGCATCAGCTCGAAGGGGATGCGGAATGCCGCGCCGTCCGAGAACACCACTTCGAGCACCCGCGACTTGCCATGCACCGTGAGCGCCTGGGGCGTGGGCGAACCCGCTTTCAAACCTGCCATGGATATCCACCTGTGAAAAACGGCCTTGGCGACGACCGCCAGGCCGGCCTGCATTGTCCCACCCGCAGGCTGCACAGCGTGCAACCCGCTGGGCTGCGCGGTTACTGCAGTGCCTGCAGCGCCGCCACCATGGCGGCCTCGGCCGCCGGCAGGCGCGCACGCAGCGCGGCTTCCTCATCCGCTGGGCCGGGCCGCTGGGCCGCAGCCCACACCGGCGCCGGGAAATGGCTGTCCCAGGCAAAGCGGGCGATCACGTGCCAGTGCAGGTGCGGCACCATGTTGCCCAGGGCCGCCAGATTGACCTTGGTGGGCGCCAGGTGCTGGCGCAATGCCTGCTCCACGGCCGTGACGGCCTCCATGCAGTGCATGCGGTCAGCGGCCGGCAGATCGGAGAACTCGGCCACATGGGCATTCCACACCACGCGGTAGAAGGCCGGAAAGCCGGCTTCTTCCGCGCGAATCACACGCACGCGCGTGCCGCGCCAGACCAGTGTGCCGCCATCGGCGGCGCACAGGGGGCAAATCCCCTGGCTCATACCAGAACCCGCTCGATGCCACCCTGGTTGGCGCGTTCGACGTACTCGGGCATCCAGTTCTCGCCCAGGATCTCGCGTGCCATCTCGACCACGATGTAGTCGGCTTCGAGCAGGCCGTTGCTCAGGTCGTCCTGGTAGCGGTTCAGGCCCTGCAGGCAGCTCGGGCAGCTGGTGAGTATCTTCACGTTGTCCTTCTCGCCCACGGCGCCGCTGGCACGCAGGGTGGCCTCGCCCTTCTTGATCTCTTCTTCCTTGCGAAAGCGCACCTGGGTGGAGATGTCGGGGCGCGTCACGCCCAGCGTGCCCGATTCACCGCAGCAGCGCTCGCTCTTGAGCACCTGCTCGCCCACCAACGCCTTCACGGTCTTCAGGGCGTCCTGCTGCTTCATGGGGTTGTGGCAGGGCTCGTGGTAGAGGTAGGCGCCCTTGCCCTGCAGGGTGATGCCCTTTTCCAGCAGGTACTCGTGGATGTCGATGATGCGGCTGCCCGGGAAGATCTTGTCGAACTCGTAGCCCTGCAGCTGGTCGTAGCAGGTGCCGCAGCTGACCACCACGGTCTTGATATCGAGGTAGTTCAGCGTGTTGGCCACGCGGTGGAAGAGCACCCGGTTGTCGGTGATCATCTTCTCGGCCTTGTCGAACTGGCCGCTGCCGCGCTGCGGGTAGCCGCAGCACAGGTAGCCCGGGGGCAGCACGGTCTGCACGCCCGCATGCCAGAGCATGGCCTGCGTGGCCAGGCCCACCTGGCTGAACAGGCGCTCGGAGCCGCAGCCAGGGAAGTAGAACACCGCCTCGGCCTCGGCCGTGGTGGCCTTCGGGTTGCGGATGATGGGGACGTAGTCCTTGTCCTCGATGTCCAGCAGCGCACGCGCGGTGCGCTTGGGCAGGCCGCCGGGCAGCTTCTTGTTGATGAAGTGGACCACCTGCTCCTTGACCGGCGCGGTGCCCACGGTGGCCGGTGGCTTGGCGGTCTGCCTGCGGCCCACCTTGCGCAGCAGCTCGACGGCCATGCGCTGCGCCTTGAAGCCCACGCCGACCATGGCCGAACGCATGAACTTGATGGTCTCGGGGTTGGTGGCGTTGAGCATGGTCATCGCCAGCGCGTTGCCGGGGCGGAAGGTCTTCTTGCCCATCTTGCGCAGCAGGTTGCGCATGTTCATGGTGACGTCGCCGAAGTCGATCTTCACCGGGCAGGGGCTCTCGCACTTGTGGCACACCGTGCAGTGGTCGGCCACGTCCTCGAACTCCTGCCAGTGCTTGATGCTCACGCCGCGGCGGGTCTGCTCCTCGTAGAGGAAGGCCTCGACCAGCAGCGAGGTGGCCAGGATCTTGTTGCGCGGGCTGTACAGCAGGTTGGCGCGCGGCACGTGCGTGGCGCACACGGGCTTGCACTTGCCGCAGCGCAGGCAGTCCTTGACGGAATCGGCAATCGCGCCGATGTCGCTCTGCTGCATGATCAGCGACTCGTGCCCCATGAGGCCGAAGCTCGGCGTGTAGGCGTTGGTCAGGTCGGCGTGCAGCAGCGCCGGGTCGCGCGCCTGGCCGCCGGGGGTGGCGTCCATGGCCAGCACCGGCGCGGCATCGCGCAGCAGCTTGCCCTTGTTGAAGCGGCCCTCGGGGTCCACGCGCTGCTTGTACTCGGCGAAGGGGCGCAGCTCCTCGTCGGTCAGAAATTCGAGCTTGGTGATGCCGATGCCATGCTCGCCCGAGATCACGCCGTCCAGGCTGCGCGCCAGCACCATGATGCGCTCCACCGCGCGGTGCGCAGTCTGCAGCATCTCGTAGTCGTCGCTGTTGACCGGCAGGTTGGTGTGCACATTGCCGTCACCGGCATGCATGTGCAGGGCCACCCAGACGCGGCCCTTGAGCACGCGCTTGTGGATGGCCGTGGCCTCGTCGAGGATGGGCTTGAAAGCCGCGCCCGCGAAGATGCCCGAGAGCGGGGCGCGCAACTGGGTCTTCCAGCTCGCGCGCAGGGTGTGGTCCTGCAATTGGGGAAACAGGCTGTCCACGTTCTGCAGCCAGGTGGCCCACAGCGTACGCACCTCGGCCACCAGGGCGATGGCCTGGGCCACGCGGTCCTCAAGCAGTTCGGCCGAGGGGATCTCGTTGGCGTCGTCCTGCTTTCCGAGGGGCAGGTTGCCGCGCTCGAAGAAGTCGGTGAACGCATCGCACAGCTTGATCTTGTTGCGCAGCGACAGCTCGATGTTGATGCGCTCGATGCCATCGGTGTACTCGGCCATGCGCGGCAGCGGAATCACCACGTCCTCGTTGATCTTGAAGGCGTTGGTGTGGCGGCTGATGGCCGCAGTGCGCTTGCGGTCGAGCCAGAATTTCTTGCGCGCCTCGGGGCTGATGGCGATGAAGCCCTCGCCATTGCGCGAGTTGGCGATGCGCACCACCTCGCTGGTCACGCGCGCCACCTCGTCGGCGTTGTCGCCCGCGATGTCGCCGATCAGCACCATCTTGGGCAAACCACCGTTGCCCTTCTTGCTCTTGGTGGCGTAGCCCACGGCCTTGAGGTAGCGGTCGTCCAGGTGTTCCAGGCCGGCCAGCAGCACGCCGGAGCGCTTTTGCTCGGCGAACATGTAGTCCTTGATCTCGACGATGCTGGGCACCGCATCCTTGGCGTTGCCGAAGAACTCCATGCACACGGTGCGCGTGTGCTCGGGCATGCGGTGCACCACCCAGCGCGCGCTGGTGATCAGGCCGTCGCAACCCTCTTTCTGGATACCGGGCAGGCCCGAGAGGAACTTGTCCGTCACGTCCTTGCCCAGGCCTTCCTTTCGGAAGGTCTTGCCCGGAATGGCCAGGCGCTCGGTGCGCACCGGCGTCTTGCCGTCGGCCTCGAAATACTGCAGCTCGAAGGTGGCGGTCTCCACGTCATGGATCTTGCCCATGTTGTGGTCCATGCGGGTCACTTCGAGCCACTGGGCCTCGGGCGTCACCATGCGCCAGCTGGCCAGGTTGTCCAGGGCAGTACCCCAGAGCACGGCCTTCTTGCCGCCGGCGTTCATGGCGATGTTGCCGCCGATGCACGAAGCCTCGGCGCTGGTCGGGTCCACTGCGAAGACAAAGCCCGCGCGCTCGGCCGCATCGGCCACGCGCTGGGTGACCACGCCGGCCTCGGTCCAGACGGTTCCCACCTCGCTGTCCATGCCCGGCAGGCGGCGCATTTCCACCTCGGTCATGGCTTCGAGCTTCTCGGTGTTGATGACCACGCTCTTCCAGGTCAGCGGGATGGCGCCGCCGGTGTAGCCGGTGCCGCCCCCGCGCGGGATGATGGTCAAGCCCAGCTCGATGCAACCCTTGACCAGCAGGGCCATCTCGACCTCGGTGTCGGGTACCAGCACCACGAACGGGTATTCGACGCGCCAGTCGGTGGCGTCGGTCACGTGGCTCACGCGCGAGAGACCGTCGAACTTGATGTTGTCCTTGGCCGTCAGGCGCCCCAGCGTGCGCTGGATGCGCCGGCGCAGCTCGGTGGCCTGCACGAAGGTGGCGTTGAACGCGGCCACGGCCTTGCCTGCGGCCTGCACCAGCTCGCCCACCAGGCGGTCACGCCCGGCGTCGTCGCCCGGGGTGCGGCGCTTGTCGATCTCGGCCAGGCGGTGCTGCAGGGCCTCCACCAGCTGCTTGCGCCGGCCGGGGTTGTCCAGCAGGTCGTCCTGCAGGTAGGGGTTGCGCTGCACCACCCAGATGTCGCCCAGCACCTCGTAGAGCATGCGGGCGGATCGCCCGGTGCGCCGTTCCTTGCGCAGTTGATCGAGAACCTCCCAGGCCGGGGACCCCAGCAGGCGGATCACGATCTCCCGGTCGGAGAACGAGGTGTAGTTATAGGGGATCTCGCGCAGACGCACAGGCTCGGCGGCCTGCGTCTGCAAGGCAGCCAACGCTATCGGAACATTCATGGGGGTCTACCTGGGGTGGGCGCTGCGCGCCCATGAGCCTCGGGGGCGTGATTTTACGCCAGAGGCCCGGCGGGCGCAGGGCAGGCCCCTGCCCCACCCCGCGCACCCGCTCAGGCGCCGTTCAGAACAGCACCCGGCTGCGCAGCGTGCCGGTGACGCCGGCCAGCTTGTCCAGCGCCAGGTCGGACGAGGCGGCATCAATGTCGATCACCACGTAGCCGACCTTCTCGTTGGTCTGCAGGTACTGGGCCGAGATGTTGATCTGGTTGTCCGAGAAGATGCGGTTGATCTCGGACAGCACGCCCGGCACGTTGCGGTGGATGTGCAGCAGGCGGTGCTTGCCAGGGTGGGCGGGCAGCGCCACCTCGGGGAAGTTGACCGAAGAGGTGCTGGTACCGTTGTCGCTGTACTTCACCAGCTTTTCGGCCACTTCGAGGCCGATATTGGCCTGGGCCTCCATGGTGGAGCCCCCCACGTGCGGGGTGAGGATCACGTTGTCCAGCCCGCGCAGGGGCGACAGGAACTCGTCCTTGTTGGTGCGCGGCTCGACGGGGAAGACGTCGATGGCGGCGCCCAGCAGCTTGCGCGACTTGAGCGCCTCGGCCAGGGGCTCGATCTCGACCACCGTGCCGCGCGCGGCGTTGATCAGGATGCCGCCCTGCTTCATGGCGGCGATCTCGGCGGCGCCGATCATCCATTGCGTGGAGGGCAGCTCAGGCACGTGCAGGGTCACGATGTCGCTTTGTGCCAGCAGGTCGTGCAGCTTGTGCACCTGGCGCGCATTGCCCAGGGGCAGCTTGTTGACTACGTCGAAGAAGGCCACGTGCATGCCCAGGGCCTCGGCCAGCACCGACAGTTGCGTGCCGATGGAGCCGTAGCCGACGATGCCCAGGGTCTTGCCGCGGATCTCGTAGGCGTTGTCGGCCGACTTGAGCCAGCCGCCACGGTGCGCCACGGCGTTCTTCTCGGGCACGCCGCGCAAGAGCAGGATGGCCTCGGCCAGCACCAGCTCGGCCACGGAGCGGGTGTTGGAATACGGGGCGTTGAACACGGCGATGCCGCGCTCGCGCGCCGCATCGAGGTCCACCTGGTTGGTGCCTATGCAAAAGCACCCCACGGCCACAAGCTTGCTGGCCTTGGCAAAGACTTCCTCGGTCAGCTGCGTGCGCGAGCGGATGCCCAGAAAGTGCACGTCGGCGATCTTGGCCTTCAACTCCTCGTCGGACAGGGCGCCGGAGACGGTTTCGATCTGGGTGTAGCCTGCGGAGCGCAGCACGTCCACCGCAGATGGGTGGATGCCTTCGAGCAGCAGGAATTTGATCTTGTTCTTGTCCAGAGAGTTGTTGGCCATGGCAGTTGGTGGTTGCGTATGAAATCGGAACAGGTCAGCGCATGCAGCCGCGCACCGGATGTGTGCAGCGCATGCACCAACTATGCACCAAGGATGGTGCAATGCACAAAACCTTGCAGGGCTCCGTGAATGGCAAAATGCTGTCACAAAAGCGTCACAATTGGACACATTGCACCCTGTGCAAGGGGATTTCCCCAGTTGTGACCACTACAGTGCTGTGCGACAACGACACATCACTGTCACAAGGGGTGCCTAGCATCCGCCCTTTGTGCATTTCGCCATCCTCGGAAGGAACCATCCATGCAACTCAAGCACCTGGCACTGTCTGCTGCCATCGCCCTGTCCGTCTGTGCGCCCGCGCAGGCCCAACAAGTAGAAATCCAGTGGTGGCACTCGATGAGCGCCGCCCTGGGTGACTGGGTGAACGACCTGGCCAAGCAGTACAACGCCAGCCAGACCAAGTACAAGGTCGTCCCCACGTACAAGGGCACGTATGACGAGTCGATGACCGGTGCGGTTGCGGCCTTCCGCGCAGGCAATGCCCCCCACATCATCCAGGTGTTCGAAGTGGGCACCGCCACCATGATGGCAAGCAAGGGCGCCATCGTGCCGGCGGCCAAGGTGCTCAACGACGGCGGCTTCAAGTTCGACCCTACCCAGTACGTGTCGGCCGTGGCCGGCTACTACACGGCGCCCAACGGCCAGATGCTGAGCTACCCGCTCAACAGCTCCACCACCATCTTCTACTACAACAAGGACGCCTTCAAGAAGGCGGGCCTGGACGCCGACAAGCCGCCCAAGACCTGGCCCGAAGTGTTCGCTGCCGCCTCCAAGCTCAAGGCCAGCGGCCACAGCTGCCCCTTCACCACCAGCTGGATCAGCTGGACACAGCTGGAAAGCTTCTCGCTGTGGCACAACACGCTGTTCGCGTCCAAGAACAACGGTTTTGACGGCAACGACGCCCAGTTGCAGATCAACACGCCGCTGCATGTGCGCCACTTCGAGAATCTGGCCAAGGCATCCAAGGACGGCAGCTTCGTCTACAAGGGCCGTGCCAACGCGCCAGACGCATCCTTCCCATCGGGTGAGTGCGCCATGATCACCGGTTCGTCGGGCCTGTACGCCCGCGTGGCCAAGGAAGCCAAGTTCGCCTATGGCATCGCTCCCCTGCCCTACTACGACGACGTGAAGGGCGCGCCCCAGAACACCGCCATCGGCGGTGCCAGCCTGTGGGTGATGTCCGGCAAGAAGGCCGAGGAGTACAAGGGCGTTGCTGACTTCCTGAACTTCCTGAACGACACCAAGGTGCAGGCCGCCAGCCACCAACGCACGGGCTACCTGCCCGTGACCACGGCGGCCTACAAGCTGACCGAAGCCTCCGGTTTCTATGAAAAGAACCCAGGCACCGACGTGGCCGTGACGCAGATGATCCGCAAGGCCACCGACAAGTCGCGCGGCATCCGTTTGGGCAATTTCGTGCAGATCCGCACCATCATCGACGAGGAAACCGAACAGATCTGGTCCGGCAAGAAGTCCCCCAAGGAAGCCCTGGACACCGCAACCACCCGCGGTAACGAGCAACTGGTGCGCTTCGCACGCGCCAACAAGTAAGCGCTCCCCGAGCGCTCATGGCAGCAGCCCCGGCACACCGGCCGGGGCGCTGCCGAAAGCCCGCCCCCCTCGCAAACCGACCCGGTTTGCTGGGTGGCGGGTTGTCTTTTTGAGAGTCTGGACATGGAAAAACGCGTTCTCTTCCGCTCTGCGTGGCTGCCGTGGGTGCTTCTGGCGCCCCAGTTGGTCATCATCAGCGTCTTCTTCTTCTGGCCTGCGGGCCAGGCCCTGGTGCAGTCGTTCCAGGTGCAGGACACCTTCGGCTTCTCCAACGAGTGGGTGGGCTTCGACAACTTCAAGAGCCTGTTCCAGGACGAGGGCTACCTCGCCTCGTTCAAGACCACGGCGTTTTTCTCCATTCTGGTGGCGGTCAGCGGCATCAGCCTGTCGCTGATCCTGGCCATCTTTGCGGACCGTATCGTGAAGGGTGCCCTGGCGTACAAGACCGCGCTGCTGCTGCCCTACGCCGTGGCCCCGGCCGTGGCCGGCGTGCTGTGGATGTTCATGTTCTCGCCCTCGCTTGGCGTGGTGTCGTACATGCTGCGCCAGTCGGGCTTCAACTGGAACCACATGCTCAACTCCGACCACGCCATGGCGCTGATCGTGGTGGCAGCCGTGTGGAAGCAGATCTCCTACAACTTCCTGTTCTTCCTGGCGGGCCTGCAGTCCATCCCCAAGTCGCTGATCGAAGCCGCTGCCATCGATGGGGCCGGCCCCTGGCGCCGGTTCTGGAGCATCCAGTTCCCGCTGCTCTCGCCCACCACGTTCTTCCTGCTGGTGATCAACGTGGTCTACGCCTTCTTCGATACCTTCGCCATCGTGGACTCGACCACCCAGGGCGGCCCGGGCCGTGACACCTCGATCCTGGTCTACAAGGTGTATTACGACGGCTTCAAGGCCATGGACATGGGCGGCTCGGCTGCGCAGTCGGTGGTGCTGATGTTCATCGTGGTGACCCTGACGGTGATCCAGTTCCGCTACGTGGAAAAGAAAGTGCAGTATTGAGATGGTTGAACGCAGTCCTTACCTGAAACTCTTCTCGCACCTGATCATGGTGCTGGGGGTGATCATCGTCGGCTTCCCGCTGTACCTGGCGTTCGTGGCCTCCACGCACACGGCCCAGGACATCGTGCAGGCCCCCATGCCCCTGCTGCCCGGCAGCAATTTCTGGCAGACCTACCACGACACGCTGTTCGGCGGCGGCGCGGGCGCTGGCTCCACCGCGCCTGTGGCGCGCATGATGTGGGTGAGCTTCGTCACCGCCATCGTGATCACCGTGGGCAAGATCGCGATCTCGCTGCTGTCGGCCTTCGCCATCGTGTACTTCCGCTTTCCCTTCAAGGGCATCTGCTTCTGGCTGATCTTCATCACGCTGATGCTGCCGGTGGAAGTGCGCATCGGGCCCACCTACCAGGTGGTGTCCAACCTGGGCATGCTCAACAGCTATGCGGGCCTGACCGTGCCGCTGATCGCCTCGGCCACGGCCACCTTCCTGTTCCGCCAGTTCTTCCTCACGGTGCCGGACGAGCTGGTGGAGGCCGCCCGCGTGGACGGCGCCGGCCCCATGCGCTTCTTCAAGGACATCCTGGTGCCGCTGTCGCGCACCTCGATCGCCGCGCTGTTCGTGATCCAGTTCATCTACGGCTGGAACCAGTACCTGTGGCCGCTGCTGGTGACCACCTCGGAAGACATGTACCCCGTGGTGATCGGCATCAAGCGCATGATCGCCGGCGGTGATACCGGCAACGAATGGAACATCGTGATGGCCACGGCCCTGCTGGCCATGCTGCCGCCCGCGCTGGTGGTGGTGTTCATGCAGCGCTGGTTCGTCAAGGGCCTGGTCGATACCGAAAAGTAAGGCGACCACCCCGCAACCCAATGACCGTGGCGGCCACCCACCCGTGCCGCCCAGACACAACCCAGATCCCAAAGTTGTTATGGCATCCATCTCCCTTCGCAATATCGTCAAGCGCTACGGCACCGGCCCCAAGGCCAACCAGGTCATCCATGGCGTGAACGCCGAGGTCAAGGACGGCGAGTTCGTCGTCATCGTCGGCCCGTCGGGCTGCGGCAAATCCACCCTGCTGCGCATGGTGGCGGGCCTCGAAGAAATCTCCGGCGGCGAGCTGCGCATCGGCGACCGCGTGGTGAACGACCTGGAACCGGCCCAGCGCGACATCGCCATGGTGTTCCAGAACTATGCGCTCTACCCGCACATGACGAACTTCGAGAACATGGCCTATGGCCTGAAGATCGCCAAGGTGCCCAAGGATGAGATCAAGGCGCGCGTGGACAAGGCCGCCAAGATCCTGGAGCTCGGTCACCTGCTCGAACGCAAGCCGCGCGAACTCTCGGGCGGCCAGCGCCAGCGCGTGGCCATGGGCCGCGCCATCGTGCGCCAGCCCCAGGTGTTCCTGTTCGACGAGCCGCTGTCCAACCTGGACGCCAAGCTGCGCGCCCAGACGCGCCTGGAGATCCAGAAGCTGCACCGCGAGCTGGGCATCACCAGCCTGTTCGTAACCCACGACCAGGTCGAAGCCATGACGCTGGCCGAGCGCATGATCGTGATGAACGCCGGCAACATGGAGCAGTTCGGCACGCCCGAAGAGGTCTACCACACGCCCGCCTCGACCTTCGTGGCCAGCTTCATCGGCTCGCCGCCGATGAACCTGCTCAAGAATGCGCCGAGCGGCAAGCCCGGCACCATTCTGGGCATCCGCCCCGAACACCTGGACGTGCGCAGCGAGGGCTGGGAAGTCACGGTGGAAACCGTGGAACTGCTGGGCGCCGAGCGCCTGATCTACGGCCGCGTACACGGCGAGCAGCTCATCGTGCGCGTGGAAGAAGGCACGCATTCGCCGGCACCCAACGCGGTCATCCACGTCGTGCCGCGCGCTGACCGCCTGCACGCCTTCGACGCCACCACGGGCAAGCGCATTCCGGACTGAACTGCATGAGTGACGCGCAAACCGAGGTCGGCCTGGCCACTGCCTGGCCCTACCCGCGCTGGATCGCGCACCGCGGCGCGGGCAAGCTCGCGCCCGAGAACACCCTGGCAGCGTTTCGCCTCGGGGCCCAGCATGGCTACCGCATGTTCGAATGCGACGCCAAGCTCAGCCGCGACGGCGTGCCCTTCCTGATGCACGACGCCACGCTGCAGCGCACGACCAATGGCCAGGGCACCGGCGGCGACCTGGACTGGAGCGCCCTGTCCCAGCTCGACGCGGGTGGCTGGCATTCGCGCGCCCATGCGGGTGAGCCCCTGCCCACGCTGGAGGCCCTGGCGCGCTACTGCATCGCGAATGCCTACTTGCTGAACATCGAGATCAAGCCCACGCCCGGGCTGGAAGAGACCACCGGCCGCGTGGTGGCCGAGACCACCGCCCGCCTGTGGCAGGGCCAGGCGGTGCCGCCGCTGCTGTCGTCCTTTCAGCCGGCCGCGCTGGCGGGCGCGCGCGCCACGGCACCGCATCTGCCGCGCGCGCTGCTGGTCGACGTGCACCGCCAGGGCTTCGTGGACGAAGCCCACGGCCTGGGCTGCGTGGCCATCGTCTGCAACCACGCGCTGTGGGATGCCGCGCTGGTGGCCACCGTGCATGGCCAGGGCATGCGCACGCTGAGCTACACCGTGAACGACCCCTGGGCCGCGCAGCGTCTGATCGCTCTGGGCACGGACGGCATCATCACCGACCGGGTCGATCTGTTCAGCCCCGCGGGCTGATACGGATTTGCATGCAATCGTATAACTAGGCGGGAAGCCGCAGACAGTGCTGTAGCACGGCAAGGCGGACCAACGAAGTTAGACGGTTGAAGGCAAATCCGCATGAACAGGTGCTCCGGCCTTGCAGCGGCTGGAACACACTCTCTCACAAGCGGTGCAGTGGGCGCGCCACAATGCACGCATGACATTGCACCGCTTCCGTGACCGCCTTGCGGCCTGCACGGCTTCCCTTCTTGCGCCCTGGCGCGCCAGCAGCCTGCCCGGCCTGCGGCAGGCCGTCCTCCTGGCACTGCTGATCGGACCGTTCGCCCTGCCGTCCACTTGGGCCCAGGGCCGCGGAGCCACGGCACCCGCCGCCGCGGCCAGCAGCGCCGCCGGCGAAAAACCCGAACTGCCCAGCGTGGACGCGCTGCGCGAGCGCTTCGATGCCATCCCCGCCAAGATCGGCGAGGACGACGACTACCGCCAATGGCTCAGCGATGTCTCGGCCATCGGTACGGCCGCGAACCAGGTGGCCGCGCGGCGCGCCGAGGCGCTGGCGGATGTGGACTCCCGGCTCGCGGGCCTGGGCCCCGCGCCGGACAAGGGCGCATCGGCCGAGGCACCGGACGTGGCGCAGCAGCGCAGCGCGCTGACCAAGGAGCGCAGCGGCATCGACTCCGAACTCAAGCTGGCGCGGCTGATCGCGGTGGATGCCGAGCAGCGCAGCGCCGACATCATCCGCCAGCGGCGCGAGCTGTTCCAGACGGCGCTGACGACACGCATCGACTCGCCGCTGACCGGCACCTTCTGGCGCAATGTGCGCAGCTCGTTCCCCAGCGACTGGATGCGCCTGCAGTCCCTGGGCTACGAAATGCAGGAGGCGGTGGAAAAAGCCTGGGAGCCCCGGCACCGCACAGGTTTTGCTGTGAGCCTGGCCATGGCGCTCTTCGTGGCCATAGCCGGCACCTGGCTGGCAGAACGCCTGCTGCTGCGCCTGGCCCCGGCGCGCCTGCCGCAGGGCCGGCTGCGCCGCTCGCTGCTGGCCTTCGCCTCGGTGGTGGTGCACACCCTGCTGCTCGGGCTGGCGGCACAACTGGCGTGGAGCAGCCTCACGGTAGACGGCGACCTGGGCCCGCGCCTGCAGGCGCTTGAGCGGGCCACCATGCAACTGGTGGTGTTTGCCGCCTTCATGATCGCGCTGGGCCATGCACTGATCTCGCGCAAGCGCAGCTCCTGGCGACTCACGGCCCTGTCGGACGAACTGGCCACGCGCCTGGCCCCTTACCCCTGGTGGATGGCGTTCACGGCCCTGCTGGGCGGGCTCATCATCGAGGTCAACCGCGTGGTGGGCGCCAGCCTGTCGGCCGAGGTGTCAGCGCACACCCTGTCGGCCCTGCTGATGGCGCTGGTCATCCTGTGCGCCCTGCGCCACCTGCGCGCGCCGGCGGCTGCGCAGCCGGCCACCGGAGACGCGCCGGCCACCGAAATCCCTGCGCAGGAGCCGCCGACCACGCCCCGGCCTATCTGGGTGGGCCTGCTGGTGGCAGCGGCAGCCGCCACGGCCTGCGCCATCTTGCTGCTGCTGGTGCTGGGCTTTGTGGCCCTGGCCCACATGCTGGCCGGCCAGATGGTCTGGACCGGGGTGGTGTTCGCCACCACCTACCTCCTGTTCGAGCTGGTGGAAGACCTGGCGCAGGCCGTGCTGTCCTCGCGCGGAGGCTTCGGCCAGCGCCTGCACAAGGGCCTGGGCATCGACGGCAAGCTGCTGGACCAGAGCGCCGTGGTGGCCTCGGGTGCGCTGCGCGTGGTGCTGCTGTTCTACATGGTGATTGCCCTGCTGGCCCCGCTGGGCACGGCACCGGACGAAGTGTTCCGCCGCGGTGGCAGCGTGAACCAGACCCTGCAGGTGGGCAGCGTCACGCTGGCGCCGCAGGCCCTGCTGACGGCACTGGCGATCGCCTGCGCCGGCTTCGTGATGATCCGCATCTTGAAGCGCTGGCTCAGCGACCAGTTCTTTCCGAACACTTCGCTGGAGCCGGGCATGCGTAGCTCCATCGTCACCCTGCTGGGCTATGTGGGCGGTGTGGCAGTGGTCGCGGTGGCGCTGGCGGGCCTGGGCATCAGCGTGGAGCGCATCGCCTGGGTGGCCAGCGCCCTTTCGGTGGGTATCGGCTTCGGGCTGCAGGCCATCGTGCAGAATTTCATCTCGGGCCTGATCCTGCTGGCCGAGCGGCCGGTGCGCGTGGGCGACTGGGTGGTGCTGGGCGAGACCGAGGGCGATGTGCGCCGCGTGAACGTGCGCGCCACCGAGATCCAGCTCGGCGACCGCTCCACCGTGATCGTGCCCAACTCCGAGTTCATCACCAAGACCGTGCGCAACATGACGCTCACCGGCGCCCCCGGGCGCGTGCTGCTGCGCTTGCCGGCACCGCTCGATACCGATGCCCAGCGCATGCGCGAGGTGATTCTGGCGGCCTTCACGGCCCACGAAGGGATCATGGCCGACCCCGAGCCCATCGTGCAGCTCGAAGGCATCCTGAACGGCACGCTGACCTTTCTGGCGATCGGCTACGTGAGCAACCCGCGCAATGCGGGCGGGGTGCGCAGCGACCTGCTGTTCTCCATCCTGGACAGCCTGCGCGATGCGGGCCTGGCGCTGTCACCACCCGCTACAACGGCCATCACGCATGGAACCCGTGCCCAAGGGGGAGATACGCCGCTGGCGCCGGTCGCACAGGCCTGATCGGCCTGCGCGAAAAGGGGCTCAGCCCTTCCAGCTTTTGCCCAGCACCCACTGGCAGGTAGCGCAGGCCAGCACCAGCGCGGCATAGGTCGCCATCTTGCCGTCGCGGCCCAGCAGCACCAGGCCGGCCAGCAGCACGGCGCTGCCCACTGCGAATTGGATAGCAGCCTGGGCCCATGTGGCGCGGTATGCGTTGGATTTCCAGCCCAACAGGCGCGCGCCCAGCACCATCAGCACGGCCATGGCGGCAGCGGGCGCGAGGAAATTCAGCAGGTGGTTGAGCGTGTCCAGAGGACCCATGGCAATTGACCCAGATCAAGGCTTTCCCAGGCAGATGTACCGGGATGTGCCAACAATTTTATAATCAGCGTCTATGGCAGTCTGGGCCCTCGGCATCAACCACACCACCGCGCCCCTCGATTTGCGCGGCAGGTTCGCGTTCGCGCTCGACCAGATCGCCCCGACGCTGCACGGCCTGCGCCAGTCGCTGGGCCAGGAAAGCCGCCACCCCGGAGTGGAAACCGCGATCATTTCCACTTGCAACCGCACCGAAATCTATTGTGCGGGCGAGCAGGCGGCCATCGACCATACCCTGGGCTGGCTGGCGCAAAGCGGCGGCGTGAGCCCGGCGCTGCTGCGCTCGCA
The DNA here is from genome assembly GCF_964253305.1 of Acidovorax sp. LjRoot66. Lineage (NCBI taxonomy): Bacteria > Pseudomonadati > Pseudomonadota > Betaproteobacteria > Burkholderiales > Comamonadaceae > Acidovorax > Acidovorax sp. LjRoot66. The sequence continues at coordinate 1,575,742 of NZ_CAXUQU020000001.1, read as the reverse complement.
CTCCTATTCGCTCGAAGACAGCCTGGTGGCGCGCCATGCCTTCCGCGTGGCCAGCGGCCTTGACTCCATGGTGCTGGGCGAAGCCCAGATCCTGGGCCAGATGAAGGACGCCGTGCGCGCCGCCGAGACCGCCGGCGCCCTGGGCACCACCCTGAACCAGCTGTTCCAGCGCAGCTTTGCCGTGGCCAAGGAAGTGCGCACCTCCACCGAGATCGGCGCGCACAGCATCAGCATGGCGGCTGCCGCCGTGCGCCTGGCGGGCCAGCTGTTCGAAGACCTGGGCAAGATCCGCGTGCTCTTTGTGGGCGCGGGCGAAATGATCGAACTGTGCGCCACCCACTTCGCGGCCAAGAACCCCAAGCAGATCGCGATTGCCAACCGCACGCTGGAGCGCGGCGAAAAGCTCGCCACGCGCTTTGGCGGCGAGGTCATGCGCCTGGCCGACCTGCCCGAGCGGCTGCACGAGTTCGACGCGGTGATCAGCTGCACGGCCAGCAGCCTGCCCATCATCGGCCTCGGAGCCGTGGAGCGCGCGCTCAAGAAGCGCCGCCACCGCCCCATGTTCATGGTCGACCTGGCGGTGCCGCGTGACATCGAGCCCGAGGTCAAGGCCCTGGGCGACGTCTACCTGTACACCGTGGACGACCTGGCCAGCGTGGTGCAGACGGCCCAGGCCAACCGCCAGGCGGCCGTGGAGCAGGCCGAGGCCATCATCGATGTCGGTGTGCAGAGCTTCATGCATTGGATGGACCAGCGCCACCCCGAAGGCGGCGTGGTGCCCCTGATCCGGCAGCTCAACGCCCAGACCGACAGCTGGCGCGCGGCCGAGATCGCGCGCGCCAAGAAGCTGCTGGCCCGTGGCGAGGACGTGGACGCGGTGCTGGAAGCCCTGTCGCGCGGCATCACGCAGAAAATGCTGCACGGCACCATGGCCGAGCTGCATGCGGGCGACGCCGAGATGCGCGCCCAGACGGCACAGACCGTCTCGCGCCTGTTCCTGCGCTCGCAAAGCAAGAACAGCGGCCTGTAGCGGCGCCCTCCGCTCCACCAGGCACGTTGCCCGCCGCAAGGGCAGCGCCCGCTGCGAACACGCAGCCCCTCCCCCATTTTTCACCGCATGAAGACATTTCTCAGAAACCAGTTGGAGCGCTATGCCCAGCGCCTGGGCGAGCTCGATTTCCTGCTCTCGCGCGAGGACATCATGGGCGACATGGCCCAGTACCGCCTGCTGTCGCGCGAGCACGCCGAGGTGACCCAGGTGGCAGGCCGCTATGCGCGCTACGTGCAGCGCGAGGCCGACCTGGCCGGCGCGCGCGAGATGCTGGCCGACCCCGACATGGCAGAGATGGCGCAGGAAGAGGTCACCGGCGCCGAAGCCGAGCTGCTGCAGCTGGAGGACGAGCTGCAGCGCCTGCTGCTGCCCAGGGACCCGGACGACACGCGCAATGCCTTCATGGAAATCCGCGCGGGCACGGGCGGCGACGAGTCGGCCCTGTTCGCGGGCGACCTCACGCGCATGTACTCGCGCTACGCGGCCAATGTGGGCTGGAAGGTCGAGGTGGTGAGCGAAAACGCGGCCGAGCTCGGCGGGTACAAGGAAATCGTGCTGCGCATCGAAGGCGACAACGTCTACGGCACCCTCAAGTTCGAATCCGGCGGCCACCGCGTGCAGCGCGTGCCTGCGACCGAGACGCAGGGCCGCATCCATACCAGCGCCTGCACGGTGGCCGTGATGCCCGAACCCGACGAGACCGAGGCCATCAAGCTCAACCCGGCAGACCTGCGCATCGACACCTTCCGCGCCAGCGGCGCCGGCGGGCAGCACATCAACAAGACCGACTCGGCCGTGCGCGTGGTGCACTTGCCCACCGGCATCGTGGCCGAATGCCAGGACGGCCGCAGCCAGCACAGCAACAAGGCCAAGGCACTGCAGGTGCTGCAGGCGCGCATCCAGGAAAAGGAGCGCAGCGAGCGCGCCGCCAAGGAGGCCGCGCTGCGCAAGGGCCTGATCGGCAGCGGCGACCGCAGCGACCGCATCCGCACCTACAACTTCCCGCAGGGCCGGCTCACGGACCATCGCATCAACCTCACGCTGTACAAGCTGCTCTTGGTGATGGAAGGCGACCTGGCCGACGTGCTGCAGGCCATGGCGCATGCGCGCGAGGCCGAGCAGCTCGAAGAGCTGGAGATGGGAGCTGCCGCCTGACGGCCGGCACCCGCCCTCGCCGCCATGGATACCACCGCTAATCCACCCGCCACCGTGGTTGACGCCCTGGGCCAGGCCCGCACCCTGGGCTTGGCGCGCATCGACGCACAACTGCTGCTGCTGCACGTGCTGGGCCGCGCCACCACCGACCGCGCCTGGCTGTTGGCGCACGACACCGATGTGCTCGCACCGGATGCCTCGGATCGCTACCAGACCCTGTGCCTGCGCCGCGCGGCGGGCGAGCCGGTGGCCTACCTCACGGGACACAAGGAGTTCTACGGCCTGGCGTTGCAAGTGGACGCCCGCGTGCTGGACCCGCGCCCCGACACCGAAACACTGGTGGACTGGGCCCTGGAGATCATCTCCCCCATGCCCGCCCCCCGCGTGCTGGACCTGGGCACAGGCAGCGGCGCCATCGCCCTGGCACTGCAGCACCAGTGCCCGGCCGCGCGCGTGCTGGCCGTGGACGCCAGCGCCGACGCACTGGCCGTGGCGCAGGCCAATGCGCACCGCCTGGCACTGCCCGTGCAGTTTGCACAGGCCAACTGGCTGCAGGGCGTGGAAGGCCGCTTCGATGCCATCGTCTCCAACCCGCCCTACATTGCTGCCGCCGACCCACATCTGGCCGCCTTGACCCACGAGCCGCTGCAGGCCCTGGCCAGCGGCGTCGATGGGCTGGACGACATACGCACCATTGTGGTGCAATCCCCCAATCACCTTGCACCGGGGGGTTGGCTGCTGCTGGAGCATGGCCACGACCAGGCGCATGCCGTGTGCGAACTGCTGCGCGCCGAGGGGTTCGGCGAGGTGCAAAGCCGCATGGATCTGGCCGGCATCGCACGCTGCTCCGGCGGACAATGGCCGACAGTGAAATAATCTGGTTATTGCGGGTCGCCGAGGCCTGCCAGCCCTTTCAAGGAGTATTCCCATGAGCGACCCCCAGCAACGCATCGACGCCCTCGTGAAATCCAGCGACATCCTGCTGTTCATGAAGGGCAACGCCAGCTTCCCCATGTGCGGTTTTTCAGGCCGCGCGATCCAGATCCTCAAGGCCAGCGGCGTGGACCCCAAGTCCGTGGTCACGGTGAACGTGCTCGAGGACGACGAGATCCGCCAGGGCATCAAGGAATACAGCCAGTGGCCCACCATCCCGCAGCTGTACGTCAAGGGCGAGTTCATCGGCGGCTCGGACATCATGATGGAGATGTACGAGTCGGGCGAGCTCAAGCAGGTGCTGGGCACCGGCGAGTAATTGCGCCCTGTACCGGCACCTTCGGTGAGGCCGCCTTCGGGCGGCCTTTTGCATGGCGGCAACAAACGAAGGTAACAGCTGCGCAAAACCGGTTGTCAGGGCTTTTCCTGCGCTTGGCCGGGCATGTTGTGTGCTTGAATACTTGTGTGACGTGACGCTTTTGCAACTCACAAGGAGAGCATGCGATGACCAGCCATAGCCTTGTTCCCCAACCACCCGCCCTGCGCCTGCCGGTGGCCCAGATGCGCAATGTGTTCCACCCCGGCGACGTCGAGCGCAAGCTCTCGCGGCTGCAGGAGTCGGGCAACCAGCGCGAGTACGAAACCCTGCGCACCGTCTACGAGCGCATGCTGGAGCGCGGGCCGGAACGCTTCCAGGTCAAGCCCTCGGGGGTGCCCGACATGGTGAGCCTCTACGAGCAGTTGCCCAACTTCACGGACGTGCTGGACGACGTGAAGCGCCATGTGGCCCTGGCCCAGGACAGCTGCGACGGGCTGGAAGTGACGCCCATGCTGCTGCTGGGCCCCCCGGGCATCGGCAAGACCCATTTCGCGCGCCACCTGGCCGAGTTGCTGGGCACGGGCATGAACCTGCTGCCCATGAGTTCCATGACCGCAGGCTGGCTGCTGTCGGGCTCGTCGGCCCAGTGGAAGGGGGCACGCCCCGGCAAGGTCTTCGAGGCCCTGGTGGAGGGCGAATACGCGAACCCGGTGATCGTGGTCGACGAGATCGACAAGGCCGCGTCGGACGCGCAGTACGACCCGCTGGGCGCGCTGTACAGCCTGCTCGAGCACGACACGGCGCAGAGCTTCACCGACGAGTTCGCCGAGGTGGCCATCGACGCGAGCCAGGTCATCTGGATTACCACGGCCAACGACACGCGGGGCATCCCCGACCCGATCCTGAACCGCATGAACGTGTTCGAGGTGGAAGCGCCCACGCTGGCGCAGGCGCGCACCATCGCGCGCAACCTCTACCAGGGCATACGCGCCGGGCACGACTGGGGCCGCCTGATCGACCCCGAGCCGCAGGGCGATGTGCTGGACCTGCTGGCCACGATGCCACCGCGCGAGATGCGCCGGGCGCTGATGACCGGTTTCGGCAATGCGCGGCTGGAACGGCGCTCCACGGTGGAGGTGGCCGATCTGCCGCGAGCCGCCGCCGGGCGTGGGCGCATCGGCTTCGTGCAGTAGGCGGGCCAGGCCGCAGTCCCGCAGCGGTAGCGCGCCAAAGGGCGCCGTGGTGCATCGGGCAGGCAGATACACTCTGTAGCCCGGTGTGCCGCAGCGCCACGTTCTGTCGCTCTTCATGTCCCTGACCCAAAGCTTTTTCGTGATCGGGCTGCTGATTGCAGCCAGCGCCTTCTTTTCCATGGCCGAAATTTCGCTCGCGGCCGCGCGCCGCCTGCGCCTGCGCCAGATGGCGGACGAAGGCGACGCGCGCGCCGATCGCGTGCTGCGCATGCAGGAGCAGCCGGGCGACTATTTCACGGTGGTGCAGGTCGGGCAGAACGCAGTGGCCATCCTCGGCGGTATCGTCGGCGAGGGGGCGCTGAGCCCGCATTTCAGCACGCTGTTCGGCTGGTGGCTCAGCGAGGGCAATGCGCAGACGACGGGCTTTCTGGCCTCGTTCCTGGTCATCACCTCGCTGTTCATCCTGTTTGCCGACCTGTTCCCCAAGCGCCTGGGCATGGCCGAGCCCGAGCGGCTGGTGGTGCGCCTGGCCAAGCCCATGGCCTGGTGCATGACGATTTTGCGCCCGGTGGTGTGGTTCTACAGCCGGCTGGCAGATGCGCTGTTCCGCGTGCTGGGGCTGTCTTCGCTGCGCGATGACCGCATCACCTCGGATGACATCCTGGCCATGATGGAAGCCGGCACCCGGGCCGGCGTGCTGGCAGCGCGTGAGCAGCAGGTGATCACCAACGTGTTCGAGCTGGACACACGCATGGTGTCGAGCGCCATGTCGCAGCGCGACCGGGTCTCCTTTTTCCTGCGCGACGAGTCAGACGCGGTGATACGCCTGCGCATCGCGGCAGAGCCGTTCTCGACCTACCCGGTGTGCGAGGGCGACATCGACCATGTGGTGGGCTATGTGGACGCCAAGGACCTGTTCCAGCGCGTGCTCAACAACCAGCCCATCTCGCTGGCCGACGACAGCCTGGTGCGCAAGGTGCTGATCGTGCCGGACCGGCTGACCCTCTCCGAGGTGCTCGAGCAGTTCCGCCAGGTGCACGAGGATTTCGCAGTCATCGTCAACGAGTACAGCCTGGTGGTGGGCGTGGTGACCCTCAACGACGTGATGAGCACGGTGATGGGCGATCTCGTATCCCCACTGGACGAGGAGCAGATCGTGCGGCGCGACGAGAACTCCTGGCTGATCGACGGGGTGACACCCATCGGCGATGTGCTGCGCGCACTGTCGCTCGACGAACTGCCGCATGCCGAGGAGTACGAGACCCTGGCCGGCTTTTTGATGGTGATGCTGCGCCGCGTACCGCGCAGAACGGACAGTGTGAGCTGGGGTGGCTACAAGTTCGAGGTGCTGGACGTGGACAGCTACCGCATCGACCAGGTGATGGTTTCGCGACTGTCGCAGGCGGGCAGCCAGGACAACGCGAACACGCCAGGAACCATGGTCTAGCTCCCGCGAGAGACTCAGCCGGCTGCGGGCCGGTCGACGTACTCCCAGCTGCGCTGGGCACCGAAGACGGCGTTCGGATAAGGCGGGCGCCCCCGGCTGCCGTTGTAGCGCCCCAGCGCCATGAACAGGTCACCGCGCTCGCGGTCGATGTAGTGGCGCAGGATCACGCAGCCAAAGCGCAGGTTGGTCTGCATGTGGAACAGCTTGCCGGCGTCGCCGTCGCCGATCACGCGCGTCCAGAACGGCATGACCTGCATGTAGCCGCGCGCGCCCACGCTGGAGACGGCGAACTTGCGGAACCCGCTTTCTACCTGGATCAGGCCCAGCACCAGGGACACATCGAGCCCTGCGCGCTTGGACTCGTACCAGACGGTCTGCAGAAAGTCACGGCGCACCTCCCACTCGGGCTTGCGCCGGCGCAGGCGGTCGCTCATCGCGGCCAGCCAGCGGGTGTAGTGCAGGCGGGTGTCGGTGGTGAAGAACTCGGGCTCGGGTGGGGCCTGGTTGGCGATGGCCGAGCTCAGCGCGGTGCGCACCGAGTCCATCAACGGCTCTTCGAGCTGGCCCCCAGCTTGCGCCAGCGTGGGCGCAGCCAGCCACGCCGACGGCCCCAGGAGCGACGCGGCAAGGCAGGTGCGACGGGACAGGCCAGGGCCCCCGCCACCGAAGCCGTGCACCCCACTCATACCGCCATGCGGCCCTTCACATGGGCCCAGATGTCGGTGATGGCCACCTTGGTGGCAGCGCTGTCGCGGCGGTGCTGGTACTCGACCTGGCCTTCCTTGAGGCCCCGGTCACCAATCACCACGCGGTGGGGCACGCCGATCAGTTCCCAATCGGCGAACATGGCGCCTGGGCGTTCGCCCCGATCATCCAGCAGCACATCGACGCCGGCCGCGAGGAACTCGGCGTACAGCTTGTCCGCCGCGACCTTGACCTCTTCGCTGCGGTCCATGCCAATGGGGCAGATGACCACGGTGAAGGGGGCGATGGCGTCGGGCCAGATGATGCCGCGCTCGTCGTGGTTCTGCTCGATGGCTGCGGCCGGCAGGCGGGTGATGCCGATGCCGTAGCAACCCATCTCCAGCGGCTGGGGCTTGCCGTTCTCGTCAAGGAAGGTGGCGTTCATGGCGCGGCTGTACTTGGTACCGAGGTAGAACACATGGCCCACTTCGATACCGCGCTCGATCGCCAGTTCCCCCTTGCCGTCGGGCGAGGCATCGCCGGCCACGACGTTGCGCAGGTCGGCCACGGCGTCGGGCTCGGGCAGGTCGCGGCCCCAGTTCACGCCGGTCATGTGGAAATCGGCCTCGTTGGCGCCGCAGATCCAGTCGGCCATGAGGGCCACGTCGCGGTCCACAACGGTCTTCACGGGCTTTTTCAGGCCCAGGGGGCCCAGGTAGCCGGGCTTGCAGCCGAAGTGCTCCTCGATTTCGCCGAGGGTGGCGAAGCGGAAGCCCGCCAGGCCTGGCACCTTGCCGGCCTTGATCTCGTTCATGTCATGGTCGCCGCGCAGCAGCAGCAGCCAGACCTGCGTCTTGACGATTTCGCCCGCATCGTTGGTCTCGTCGGTGGCCAGCACCAGCGACTTGACGGTGGTGTTCAGCGGAACGTTCAGCAGTTGGGCCACGTCGGCGCAGGTGCTTTTGCCGGGCGTGGGGATCTTGGCGAGGGCCTGGGTGGCGGCGCCGCGTGGGCCCGCGGGCGCCAGGGCCTCGGCCTTTTCCATGTTGGCGGCGTAGTCGCTGCCGGGGCAGTAGACGATGGCGTCTTCGCCGGTGGCGGCGATGACCTGGAACTCCTCGCTCAGGTCGCCGCCGATGGCGCCGCTGTCGGCGGCCACGGCACGGTAGGTCAGGCCGAAGCGGTCGAAGATGCGGCGGTAGGCCTGGGCCATGACCTGGTAGCTCGCCTTGGCAGCAGTTTGGTCGCGGTCGAAGCTGTAGGCGTCCTTCATGGTGAACTCGCGCCCCCGCATCAAGCCGAAGCGGGGACGGCGCTCGTCACGGAACTTCGTCTGGATCTGGTAGAAATTCTTTGGCAACTGTTTGTAGCTGCGCAGCTCCTGGCGAGCGATGTCAGTGATCACTTCTTCGCTGGTAGGCTGGATGACGAAGTCGCGGCCATGGCGGTCCTGGATGCGCAGGAGTTCAGGGCCCATTTTCTCGAAGCGCCCTGTCTCCTGCCAGAGCTCGGCGGGCTGCACCACGGGCATGGCGAGCTCCACGGCGCCGGCACGGTTCATTTCCTCGCGCACGATGGCCTCGACCTTGCGCACCACGCGCAGGCCCATGGGCATGTAGTTGTAGATGCCGGCGCCCAGCTTCTTGATCAGGCCGGCCCGCGTCATGAGTTGGTGGCTGACCACCTCGGCGTCCGCAGGCGCTTCCTTGAGGGTGGAAATAAAGAATTGGGAGGCTTTCATCGGCTTCGGCAGAGGGCGTCTGGGTGCAGCCCACTTGCTGCGCTCAAAGCGCCGTGCATAATGGACACAGTTTAAAAATTTGGGGTTTGATTATGCTTGACCGGGACGGCTTTCGGCCGAACGTCGGCATCATCCTGCTCAACCAGAAGAACCAGGTGTTCTGGGGCAAACGCATCCGCACCCACAGCTGGCAGTTTCCACAGGGTGGCATTGACCGGGGGGAAACCCCGGAACAGGCCATGTTCAGGGAGCTGCACGAAGAAGTGGGCCTGCACCCCAACCACGTGCGCTTGGTGGCCCGTACACGGGACTGGTTGCGCTATGAGGTGCCTGACCGGTACATCCGCCGCGATGCGCGCGGACACTACAAGGGCCAGAAGCAGATATGGTATCTGCTGCAACTGGTCGGACACGACTGGGATCTGAACCTGCGTGCCACCAACCACCCGGAGTTCGACGCCTGGCGTTGGAACGACTACTGGGTGCCGCTGGACGTGGTGGTGGAGTTCAAGCGCGGCGTCTACGAAATGGCGCTGACGGAGCTGGCGCGTTTCCTGCCCCGCAACGAGCAGCGCAACCGCTACCTGCGCAGCGGCATGCGTGCGCGCGATGAACACGCGGGCAGTGCCATGTTCCGCACCGGTTCACTGCTGGTGAACCCGGGCATGGAGCTTCCGCCGGGTGCGAGTTTCGACCCCGATCCACAAAACAGCCGGCCCATGGCGCTGGAAGAGTTGCCTGCCATTTCTTCAGACACGGGGAGCAGCAGCAGCTTCCCTCCCACGCCCAAATAACAAGCACCGATGCGTGTGCAGGCAGGCCTTGGCGGCTTGCCATGCTCCGCGCCCGAGGCAGCCATACCGGGTGTCTGCCCCATGCAGCCGAGCGTACTGGCGGGAGATACGCCCCGACCGGGACATTTTTCTGACCAGAATTGCCCTGGCAGGCTGTGGATCGCCTACTGACCGCCTACTTGATTGTCAGCACCATGTTGTCGCGGTGCACCATCTCGGCCTCGGCCACGTAGCCGAGCAGGCGTTCGAACTCTGAGGAAGACTTGCGGCACAGCAGGCGGGCCTCGGCGCTGGCATAGTTGGCCAGGCCCCGGGCGATCTCCACGCCAGCCAGGTCGCGCACGGCGATCACGTCGCCGCGCGAGAAATCTCCCTCGACGGCCGTCATGCCGATGGGCAGCAGGCTCTTGCCTTCGTCGCGCACCTTGGCAGCGGCGCCGGCATCGACCAGCACGGCACCGCGCAGTTGCAGGTGGTCGGCCATCCACTGCTTGCGGGCCTGCTTTTTCTGCGTCTGCGCCACCAGCAGGGTGCCCAGGGCCTCGCCCTTGACCAGGCGCACGAGCACGTCCTGCTCGCGCCCCCAGGCGATGACGGTGGAGGCGCCCGAGCCGGCCGCGCGCTTGGCCGCCAGGATCTTGGTGATCATGCCGCCCTTGCCGATGCTGGAGCCGGCGCCGCCGGCCATGGCTTCAAGCGCGGGGTCTCCGGCCTTGGCCTCGTGCACGAATTGTGCGGCGGGGTCACGGCGCGGGTCGGCCGTGTACAGGCCCTTCTGGTCGGTGAGGATAACGAGCGCGTCGGCCTCCACCAGGTTGGCCACCAGAGCCCCCAGGGTGTCGTTGTCGCCGAACTTGATTTCGTCGTTGACGACTGTATCGTTCTCGTTGATCACCGGCACCACGCCCAGGCGCAGCAGGGTGAGCAGGGTGGAACGCGCGTTCAGGTAGCGCTCACGGTCGGCCAGGTCGGCATGGGTGAGCAGCACCTGGGCACTGCCCATGCCCTGCTCGCGCAGCTTGGTCTCGTACATCTGGGCCAGGCCCATCTGGCCGACGGCGGCGGCGGCCTGCAACTCGTGCACTTCATGCGGGCGGGTGGTCCAGCCCAGGCGCTTCATGCCCTCGGCAATCGCGCCGCTGGAGACCATGATCACCTCGCGCGGCACCCCACCGCCTTCGCCGCGCACCAGCGCAGCGAGTTGCCGGCTCCACTCGCCGATGGCCGCCTCATCCAGGCCCCGGCCTTCGTTGGTGACCAGGCTGGAGCCTACCTTGACGACGATTCGGCGGGCATCCCGCAGCACACTGGAAACCATTTTTGCTTCTTTTGCCTCTGTCGCTGGGCGGCCAGGATGGCTGCCATCACTGCATTGTTCTGTACAGGCCCATGGTCATGGTCCTGTGCTGCCCGGTTTTTCAGTCGGGCGCATCGCCCGCAAAGCGCGGATCGATTTCCTCGGGCGTGTTCTCCACACGCTGTTGCGTCTGCACATGCCGGTAGATGGCATGGATCAGCGGCTCGCAGCCTTCGCGGGTGAGCGCGGAGATCTGGAACACCGGGCCCTTCCACTTGAAGCGCTTGACGAAATCCTTCACGCGCTCCTCGCGCTCTTCGGCCGGCACCATGTCCAGCTTGTTGAGCACCAGCCAGCGCGGTTTGTCGTGCAGTTGCTGGTCGTACTTCTTGAGTTCGCCCACGATGGCCTTGGCCTGCGCCACCGGGTCGACCGCGTCGTCGAACGGCGCCAGGTCCACGATGTGCAGCAGCAGGCGGGTGCGCTGCAGGTGGCGCAGGAACTGGTGGCCCAGGCCCGCGCCTTCGGAGGCACCCTCGATCAGGCCAGGGATGTCGGCGATCACGAAGCTCTGCTCGGGAGCCACGCGCACCACGCCCAGGTTGGGGTGCAGGGTGGTGAAGGGGTAGTCCGCGATCTTCGGCCGCGCATTGGACACGGCGGCGATGAAGGTGGACTTGCCGGCATTGGGCATGCCCAGCAGGCCCACATCAGCCAGCACCTTGAGCTCGAGCTTGAGGTTCTTCTTCTCACCGGGCCAGCCCGGCGTCTTCTGGCGCGGCGCACGGTTGATGGCGCTCTTGAAGCGCATGTTGCCGAAGCCGCCGTCGCCGCCCTTGGCAATGGTGACCACCTCGCCCGGATTGAGCAATTCGTACAGCACCTCGCCGGTTTCGGCGTCAGTGAAGATGGTGCCCACAGGCACCTTGAGCGTGATGTCCGAGCCAGCGGCACCGAACATGTCCGAGCCCATGCCGTGCTCGCCGCGCTTGGCCTCGTGCCGGCGCGAGTAGCGGAAATCGACAAGGGTGTTCAGGTTGGGGTCCGCCACGGCGAACACATGCCCGCCCCGGCCGCCGTCGCCCCCATTGGGACCGCCGAACTCCTTGTATTTTTCGTGCCGGAACGACACGCAGCCATTGCCACCATCACCGGCGGCAATGTCAATATAGGCTTCATCGACGAACTTCATGGGTATCCAGTTTACAAAAGAGCGCTGCGCAAGAAAATCACCGGTGAAGGAGCAGCAGGGCTTTGCTCTTTTCGAGGGGCGTGCAGGACGCCGACAGGACGCGCCGGCAGGAAGTACCAGGCTGTCCAAACAACAAAGCCCCGACCAGGCGGGGCTTCGTTTGCTGCCGGGGTGAAAACCCTCAGGCGGCCGTCACATTGACCGTCGACTTGGACAGTGCACCCTTGGTGCCGAACGACACGTGGCCGTCCACCAATGCGAACAGGGTGTGGTCCTTGCCCACGCCCACGTTGGTACCGGGGTGGAAACGGGTACCGCGCTGGCGCACGATGATGGAGCCAGCACTGATCAGTTCACCACCGAACGCCTTGACACCCAGCATCTTTGGCTTGGAGTCACGTCCGTTTCGCGTAGAGCCGCCGCCTTTTTTCTGTGCCATGACATCAGCTCCCTGTTAAGCAGCGATCACGCCGATTTGCAGTTCGGTGAACTGCTGACGGTGACCTTGACGTTTCTGATAGTGCTTGCGACGGCGCATCTTGAAGATGTGCACTTTGTCGTGCTTGCCGTGCGCCACGACAGTGGCTTTGACCGTTGCACCGGACACCAGGGGCGTACCCACCTTCAGTTCAGCGCCGTTGCCGACAGCCAGAACCTGGTCGATCACAATTTCCTGGCCTACGTCCGCAGCAATCTGTTCTACTTTAATTTTTTCGCCGGAAGCAACGCGATACTGCTTGCCGCCGGTTTTTATGACCGCGTACATGTTGACCTCTTGATATGAGTTCCGCAGACGAATTTCTGCAGAGCCAGCTAGTTTAGCATAGCCCATGGATCGTAGCAAGTCAGCGACATCTGCACCGTGCGCAGCACATCGCCAGGACGGGAAGGCCATGGCCGTTCCTATAATCCGCTGCACTCTGAGCGCTCCTATCTTGACTGACCATTCCCAAACAGCCGCCACGCCCGCACTCACGCTCATCGCCGCCGACATGCACGAGGTGGACCGGGTGATTGCAGCACGCCTCACTTCCTCCGTCCCCCTGGTCGCGCAGATCTCGCAGTACATCATCGCGGCGGGCGGCAAGCGTCTGCGCCCTGCGCTGCTGCTGCTGGTCTGTGGCGCCCTCGGCTACCGCGGCGCGCATCGCTTTGGCCTGGCCGCCGTGGTGGAACTGATCCACACCGCCACGCTGCTGCATGACGACGTGGTGGACGCATCGACACTGCGGCGCGGCCGCGCGACGGCCAACGAAGCCTTCGGCAACCCGGCCAGCGTGCTCGTGGGCGACTTCCTGCACACGCGCTCCTTCCAGATGATGGTGGAAACCGGCAGCATGCGTGTCATGGAGATCCTGTCGGAGGCCACCAACGTGATCGCCGAGGGCGAAGTGCAGCAGCTGATGAACATGCACGACGCCTCGCTGGATGAAGAGGGCTACCTGCGCGTGATCCGCTCCAAGACCGCCAAGCTCTTCGAGGCCAGCGCCCGGCTGGGCGCCATCCTGGCGGGCAGCCCACCCGAACTCGAAGAAGCCTGCGCCATGTACGGCCAGGCGCTGGGCACGGCGTTCCAGATCATCGACGACGTGCTCGACTACGATGGCGATGCCAGCGAGATGGGGAAAAACCTCGGTGACGACCTGCGCGAAGGCAAATCCACCCTGCCCCTGATCGCGGCCATGCAGCGCGGCACCAGCGCCCAGGCCACCATCATCCGGGAAGCCATCGAGCAAGGGTCCACCGAGCAGTTGCCAGCCATTGTCGCCATCGTCCGGGAAACCGGCGCACTGGAAGTTACCCGTGCCGCAGCCGTCTCGGAAGCCCACCGGGCCATCGCCGCCCTGAAGACCTTGCCCGACAACGATTTCACCGCCGGCTTGCTACACTTGGCATCGCAATTGCTGGACCGTCGCGCATAGGCCACACCCTCATGCAGCGTGCGGTCCCGGCGCCTCTTGCGGGCGCCATGCGGGGTGTAGCTTAGCCTGGTAGAGCGCTACGTTCGGGACGTAGAGGCCGGAGGTTCGAATCCTCTCACCCCGACCACATCTTCCTGCCTGCACAAAATCACGCTCAAGGTGTGGTGCCAGCGCCAATATGCAGCGCTGTACAGGTCAATGCCAATAGGCGATGATAGGATGGCTCGTTGTCCACCCTTAACACATTACCGGTTACATGGCTGCTGTAGATACTGCTCAGAAAGAAACACCTGCAATAGCCCTTCCGGGCTTGGGGCGGGCGTTGATGTCTGCGGGAAAGCTGACCCAAAAGGCAGCCGAAGATATTTACAAAAAGTCACAAGTCAGCCGCACCAGTTTTATTGCGGAATTGACAGGTTCGGGGGTGGTGTCTGCGACGGACCTGGCCCACACGGTATCGGCCGTATTTGGCGCCCCGTTGCTGGACCTGGAAGCCATCGACCCTCTGCGGCTGCCCAAGGACCTGCTGGACGCCAAAATCTGCCAGTCCTACCGGGTGGTGGTGCTGAGCAAGCGCAACAACCGCCTGATCGTTGCAACGGCCGATCCCACGGACCAGGAAGCCGCCGAGAAAATCAAGTTCACGACCCAGATGGGGGTGGACTGGATTATTGCCGAATATGACAAACTGAATCGACTGGTAGAAAGCAGCACCAAATCGACAAGCGAGTCGATGGAGAGCATGACCAGCGGGGGCGATTTTGAATTCGACGATGTCCCCATCGAAGAAGCGGCAGATCCAGCCGATGCAGGCGCCTCCGATGTCGAGGATGCCCCTGTTGTCAAATTCCTGCACAAGATGTTGCTCGATGCCTTCAATATGAGGGCATCCGATCTGCATTTTGAACCCTATGAGCACCAGTACCGCGTGCGATTTCGCATTGACGGTGAATTGCGCGAAATCACATCGCCTCCCATTGCCATCAAGGACAAGCTGGCCTCGCGCATCAAGGTGATCTCGCGGATGGATATTTCCGAAAAGCGCGTGCCGCAGGACGGAAAGATGAAACTGAAAATCGGCCCCGACCGGGTGATCGATTTCCGGGTGAGCACCCTGCCCACGCTGTTTGGCGAAAAGATCGTGATCCGTATTCTCGATCCCTCCAGCGCCAAGCTGGGCATCGATGCATTGGGCTACGAACCCGAAGAAAAAGCGCGGCTGATGGACGCCATCAGTCGCCCTTACGGCATGATTCTGGTGACCGGCCCTACCGGCTCAGGCAAGACGGTATCGCTCTACACCTGCCTGAACCTGCTGAACAAGCCGGGGGTGAACATCGCCACGGCAGAAGACCCCTCGGAAATCAACCTGCCCGGTGTGAACCAGGTCAACGTCAACGACAAGGCCGGGCTGACCTTTGCCGTGGCGCTCAAGTCCTTTCTGCGCCAGGATCCAGACATCATCATGGTGGGGGAAATCCGCGATCTGGAAACAGCCGACATATCGATCAAGGCCGCCCAAACGGGTCACTTGGTGCTGTCCACGCTGCACACCAACGATGCCCCCACGACGCTCACGCGCATGCGCAACATGGGCATCGCACCTTTCAATATCGCGTCCAGCGTGATCCTGATTACTGCGCAGCGATTGGCACGGCGACTGTGCCCCGTGTGCAAGGTGCCTGCAGACATTCCTCATGAGGCGCTTGTGGATGCGGGCTACTCCGAGGAAGAGCTGGATGGATCCTGGGTCCCCTACCGTCCGGTTGGTTGCTCTGCCTGCAACAACGGATACAAAGGCCGCGTCGGGGTCTACCAGGTGATGCCTATCTCCGAGGAAATCCAGCGCATCATTCTGCGCGACGGCAGCGCCCTGGAGATCGCCGAGCAAGCCAGAGCCGAAGGCGTGCGGTCCCTGCGTGATTCGGCACTCCACAAGGCCAAGCTGGGTCTGACCTCGCTCGAAGAGGTGCTGGCCGTGACCAACGAATAAACATTACAGAATAGCGACGGGGAATACCATGGCGACAGCAGCAGCTAAGGACATCAAGGATTTTGTCTTTGAATGGGAGGGCAAGGACCGCGCCGGCAAGATTGTGCGCGGAGAACTGCGTGCGGGGGGCGAAAACCAGGTCCAGGCCACGCTGCGCCGCCAGGGCGTGTTCCCAACCAAGATCAAGAAACGGCGGATGAAGTCGGGCAAGAGGATCAAGCCCAAGGACATCGCCCTGTTCACGCGCCAGTTGGCCACCATGATGAAGGCCGGTGTGCCCCTGCTGCAGTCGTTCGACATTGTCGGCCGCGGCAACACCAATACCAGCGTGACCAAGCTGCTCAACGACATCCGCACCGACGTGGAAACAGGGACCTCGCTGAATGGGGCGTTCCGCAAACATCCACTGTATTTCGACACCCTCTACTGCAACCTGGTCGAGGCCGGTGAGGCGGCAGGTATTCTGGAAGCCCTGTTGGATCGGCTGGCCACCTATATGGAGAAGACGGAGGCCATCAAGTCCAAGATCAGATCGGCATTGATGTACCCCATTTCCGTGTTGATTGTTGCCTTCGTGGTGGTCACAGTGATCATGATTTTCGTGATCCCGGCCTTCAAGGAAGTATTTACCTCTTTTGGAGCAGATCTGCCCGCCCCTACCCTAATGGTGATGGGTATCAGCGAGGTCTTTGTTAAATGGTGGTGGCTGATTTTTGGTGTCATTGGCGGCGGCTTCTATTTCTTCATGGAGGCATGGCGCCGCAACGAGAAGATGCAGAAATTAATGGACCGCGCCCTGCTGAAGATGCCCATCTTTGGCGCGTTAATTGACAAGTCCTGCGTGGCTCGCTGGACGCGGACATTGGCCACCATGTTTGCCGCCGGCGTTCCGCTGGTGGAAGCCCTCGACTCCGTCGGCGGTGCCTCGGGCAACTCGGTCTACGCAGTTGCCACCGAAAAAATCCAGCAGGAAGTTTCGACCGGCACCAGCCTCACGGCAGCCATGGGCAATGCGAATATCTTTCCTTCGATGGTGATCCAGATGTGCGCGATTGGCGAAGAGTCCGGCTCGATCGACCACATGCTGGGCAAGGCAGCGGACTTCTACGAAGCCGAAGTGGATGAGATGGTGGCCGGACTATCCAGCCTTATGGAGCCCATCATTATCGTGTTCCTAGGCACGCTGATTGGCGGTATCGTGGTGTCGATGTACCT
Organism: Acidovorax sp. LjRoot66; assembly: GCF_964253305.1. Lineage (NCBI taxonomy): Bacteria > Pseudomonadati > Pseudomonadota > Betaproteobacteria > Burkholderiales > Comamonadaceae > Acidovorax > Acidovorax sp. LjRoot66. The sequence goes on along the minus strand of NZ_CAXUQU020000001.1, from coordinate 1,558,806 downwards.
GCCCATCTTCAAGCTCGGCCAGGTCGTTTAATGCTGCTGGATCCGTGGTGGAGCGCCGCGCTGGTCGGCGTCCTGGGCTTGTTGATCGGCAGTTTCCTGAACGTCGTAATTTACCGGTTGCCCAAGATGATGGAGCGGCAGTGGGATGCTGAAGTCACCGCATACGCCGCAGAGCAGACGGCGCGGCAGGCAACTGGCAGCGAGGCGGAAAGAGCCGTCGAAGGACATCAGCCACCCGCAGCAGAGCCATTCAATCTCATGGTTCCCCGGTCACGCTGCCAAGCCTGTGGGCACATGGTCCGGTGGTACGAAAACATTCCCGTCCTGAGCTATCTGTTCCTGCGCGGCAAATGCTCTTCCTGCGGGGCTCGCATCAGTGTGCGCTACCCCTTGGTGGAACTGGGCACCGCAGCCCTGTTTGCCTTCCTGGGCCACTGGGGAGGGTTGTCGGCGCCGACCCTGGTCTGGTGTGTCTTCGCCGCTGCCATGGTGGCGCTTGCCCTGATCGACTGGGATACGACCCTGTTGCCCGATGACATCACCCTGCCCTTGCTCTGGGCTGGACTGATTGCCTCTACCGTGGGGTGGACAGGCATACCGCCTGCGGCCTCGGTGGCAGGTGCCGCTGCCGGCTATCTGTCCCTGTGGCTCGTCTACTGGGGCTTCAAGCTGGTCACCGGCAAGGAAGGCATGGGCTACGGCGACTTCAAGCTGTTCGCCGCACTCGGCGCCTGGTTTGGCTGGCAGGCCCTGGTGCCCATCATCCTCATGGCCTCGGTGATCGGCGCCATCGTGGGCCTGGTCATGAAATTCAGGAACCGCTTGCGCGAAGGTGGCTACATTCCTTTCGGCCCCTTCCTGGTCGGCGCGGGCCTGGTGTCCATGGTGTTCACACCCGAGGCCATCTTCCAGGCGGTGCTGGGCCTGATGGGCCTGTAACCCATGCGCATCGGCCTGACCGGGGGCATCGGCAGCGGCAAGAGCACCTTTGGCCAGTTGCTGGCCTCTCTGGGCGCCGCACTGATCGATGCCGACCAGATAGCGCGCATCGTCACAGGTCCCGGCGGTGCGGCCATCGAAGCGATCCGGCAGACGTTTGGCCCCGACTATGTCGATGCGGCCGGAGCGCTCGACAGGGCCCGCATGCGCGCCCTGGCCTTCTCGGATGGCGATGCGCGGTTGCGGCTGGAATCCATCGTGCACCCCCTGGTGACACAGCGCAGCGCTGAAGAAGCCCGGCAGGCCCTGCAGGACGGCAGGCGGCTGATCGTGCACGACATTCCCTTGCTGGTGGAGTCGGGGCGCTGGGCCCGGCAGCTCGACGCCGTGGTCGTGATCGACTGCCCTCCCGAAACCCAGATCGAGCGCGTGGTGCAGCGCAGCGGGCTCACCGGGGAGGCCGTGCAGGCCATCCTTTCTCACCAGGCGAGCCGCCCGGTGCGCCGCGCGGCGGCGGATATCGTGGTGTTCAACGGCCCGCACTGCACATTGACGCAATTGCAGGCCCAGGCCGCGCAGCTGGGGCAGCTGTTCGGGCTATGATGCACGCGCAGCCTGTTGCGCCCTGTTTCTGCAGAGTGCACGCCAACGGTGCCACAGAATACCCCTGAGAGCCCCGGGAACCCGCCAGCGTGATCCTTTACGAATACCCTTTCAACGAGCGCCTCAGAACGTACCTGCGTCTGGAGCAGCTGTTTCGCCGGCTCGGCGAACTGATCCCGCGCTCCCACGCCCTGGACCACCATTTTGCGCTGGTCACGATCTTCGAAATCATGGATGTGGCCGCCCGGGCCGACCTGAAGTCGGACGTGCTCAAGGACATCGAAAAGCACAAGCACCAGCTCGACAGCTACCGCGGCAACCCCTCCATCTCCGAGGCGGCGCTGGACGCCGTGATCGCGCAGCTCGACCACTGCTTCACCGCCCTGAACACCCAGAACGGCAAGTCAGGCCATGCCCTCACCGAGAACGACTGGCTGATGAGCATCCGCAGTCGCGTCGGGATTCCAGGCGGAACCTGCGGGTTCGATCTGCCTGCCTACTACGCCTGGCAGCACCGGGACGTGGCCTACCGCCAGAACGCCCTGCAGGAATGGGCCTCCACCCTCGCGCCCATGGCCGAATCCATCTACGTGCTGCTCAAGCTGCTGCGCGACTCGGGCGTGCCGCAGAAGGTGGCAGCCGAGCGCGGCCAGTTCCAGCAAAACCTGCCCCAGGGTCGCACCTTCCAGTTGCTGCGCTTGCGCATGGACCCATCGCTGGGGCTCATTCCGGAGATCAGCGGCAACCGCCTGATCGTCTCGGTGCGGCTCATGCGCCAGGAGGCCGATGGCCGCCTGCACTCCTGCGCGGAGGATGCCGCGTTTGAACTGACCCTGTGCGCGTGAAGGAGACGCCCACCATGGCCCCCAAAACACCCCTTGGCAGCACCACTGCCCGCATCGTTGTCTGCCCCACCTGCGGGGGCGACAGCATCTACAGCCCCGCCAACGCCTACCGGCCGTTCTGCAGCGAACGCTGCAAGCAGGTGGACCTGGGCGCCTGGGCCAGCGAAGACTTCCGCATGCCCGCCGAAGCACCGCCAGCAGACGCGCAGTACGGCGACCCCAAGCTACAGCACTGAGCTGCGGGTCGGGGCCCTTGGCCTCAGGCTTTCGGAAGTTCCGGCACCACGAACGCCAGGCCGCGCTCCTCGGACAGCCATTGCAGCACCGGGTAAGCCCCTGGCAACACGGGGCTGACCTCCAGGGGCAACTGCTGCCAGGCCATCTCCTGGCCTTCGCGCATCTCGAATTCCCCGGTCCATGCGTGCACCTTGCACCAGTGCAGCCGCACCAGCGCGTGCGGGTAGTCGTGCTCGGTGACCTTCCAGACCTCAGCGGGCCCGATGGTCACGCCCAGCTCCTCGACCAGCTCGCGCCGCAGTGCCTGCTCCACCGTCTCGCCAGCTTCCAGCTTGCCGCCTGGAAACTCCCAGTATCCCGCATAGGGCTTGCCTGGCGGCCGGGTGGACAGCAGCAGCGCGCCATCCGGCCGCACCAGGATGCCCACCGCTACCTCGGTGTGCTTGCGCACCCCCGCCTCGCCGGCCACGGACTCAGCCACCCTGGCGCCCCGCGTAGTCGCGCGCGAACTGGTAGGCCACGCGGCCGCTGCGCGAGCCCCGCTCCAGCGCCCACACCAGGGCCTGGGGGCGTGCCGCTGCAATCTCCTGGGCATCCACGCCCAGCGACGAGAGCCACTGTGCCACGATGGCCAGGTACTCGTCCTGGCTGAACGGGTAGAAGCTCACCCACAGGCCAAAGCGTTCCGACAGCGAGATCTTCTCCTCGACCACCTCGCCGGGGTGTACCTCGCCGTCCTCACTGTGCGTGTAGGTCAGGTTCTCGGTCATGTACTCGGGCAGCAGGTGGCGGCGGTTGCTGGTGGCATAGATCAGCACGTTCGGCGTGGCTGCGGCCACCGATCCATCGAGGATGGACTTGAGCGCCTTGTAGCCCGGCTCGCCCTCTTCAAAGCTCAGGTCGTCACAGAAGACGATGAACTTCTCTGGCCGTGCCGAGACCACGTCCACGATGTCGGGCAGGTCTGTCAGGTCGGCCTTGTCCACCTCGATCAGGCGCAGGCCCTGTGGCGCGTAGGCATTCAGGCAGGCCTTGATCAGCGAGGACTTGCCCGTGCCGCGCGCGCCCGTGAGCAGCACGTTGTTGGCCGGCTTGCCCTGCACGAACTGGCGCGTGTTGCGCTCGATCTTGTTCTTTTGACCATCGATCTCCTTGAGCTCGGTGAGGGCCATGGCCGCCACATGGCGCACGGGCTCCAGCGTGCCATGGCCGCTGCTGCGCTTGCGGTAGCGCCAGGCGATCGAGGCCGTCCAGTCCGGCGCGGACAGCGGCTGCGGCAAGGCCGCCTCAATGCGGGTGATCAGTTGCTCCGCGCGCGCGATCAGGTGTTCCAGTGCTTGGTTCATGTGCCAGAGGCTCGCGTGTTCAGGAGCGGTAATCCGCGTTGATGGTCACGTACTCGTGGCTGAAATCGCAGGTCCACACGGTGTCGGCCGCATCACCCCGGCCCAGCAGCACGCGCACGGTGATCTCGCTTTGCTTCATCACGCGCTGGCCGTCTTCCTCGCGGTAGGCCGGGTTGCGCCCGCCCTTCACGGCCACGTGCACGTCGTCCAGGTACAGATCGATCCCGGTCTGGTCCAGGTCGTCGATGCCGGCGTAGCCCACTGCCGCCAGGATGCGGCCCAGGTTCGGGTCGCTGGCGAAGAAAGCCGTCTTGACCAGGGGCGAATGGGCGATGGCGTAGGCCACCTTGCGGCACTCGTCGCCGGTCTTGCCGCCTTCGACGCGCACGGTGATGAACTTGGTGGCACCTTCGCCATCGCGCACGATGGCCTGGGCCAGCTTCTGCGCCACATGCAACATAGCGGCCTGCAGGGCCTTGCCTTCGGCACTGGCCAGATCGGTGATTGGAGCGTGCGCCGCCTTGTTCGTGGCCACGACCACAAAGGAATCGTTGGTCGAGGTGTCGCCGTCGATGGTCACACGGTTGAACGAGCCGTCAGCCAGCTCGCGCGCCAACTGCTGCATCACCGAGGGGTGCACGCAGGCATCCGTGGCCATGAAACCCAGCATGGTGGCCATGTTCGGGCGGATCATTCCGGCGCCCTTGCTGATGCCGGTGATGGACACCGTCGTGCCCGCAATCTGCACCTGGGCCGAAAAAGCCTTGGGCAGCGTGTCGGTGGTCATGATGCCTTCAGCGGCGCGCGCCCAGTGGTCGGGCTGCGCATCGGCAATGGCAGCGGGCAGGCCGGCCTCGATGCGGTCAACGGGCAAGGACTCCATGATCACGCCGGTGGAGAACGGCAGCACCTGTTCGGGCGCCACGTCCAGCTGGCGCGCCATGGCCACGCAGGTGGCACGCGCACGCGCAAGACCGTCGGCACCGGTGCCGGCGTTGGCATTGCCGGTGTTGATCAGCATCGCGCGGATGCCCTGCCCGCCGGCCAGGTGCTCGCGCCCGACCTGCACCGGCGCCGCGCAAAAGCGGTTCTGCGTGAACACGCCCGCCACGCTGGCGCCTTCGTCGAGCAGAAACACCGTGAGGTCCTTGCGGTGGGCCTTGCGGACACCGGCTTCGGCGACACCAATGCGGACACCGGCAATCGCATGCAGATCGGCGGCAACGGGGGCAAGAAGATGGACAGGCATGGGAGGAGGCTCTTTCGTGAAAAACTGCGTCCGATTATGCGGAAAACCGTGGCGCGCCAATGAAAACACGGGCCGAAGCCCGTGTTGCAATCGTCAGAAGATCAAGCCAGCTTGCCGTGGCATGCCTTGTATTTTTTGCCGCTGCCGCAAGGGCAGGGGTCGTTGCGCGACACGCGCATGCCTTCGGGCAAAGGCAACTCCTGGGCACCTGCGGCCTGGCGCTGCTCCAACGTGGTTTCCACATCGCCGGTTTCGGTGGGCGCCGTGTAGGTCACGTTGGCAATGCTTTCAGCACGGCTTTCCATGTCCTGGGCGGCCTGGTCCAGCAGGGCCTGCGACTGCACCTGCACGGTCATCAGCACCTTGGTGACTTCGTTCTTGACCTGGTCGATCAACTGGCGGAACAGCTCGAAAGCTTCGCGCTTGTATTCCTGCTTGGGCTGCTTTTGCGCGTAGCCGCGCAGGTGGATGCCCTGGCGCAGGTAATCGAGCGAGCTCAGGTGGTCGCGCCAGTTGGAGTCGAAGTTCTGCAGCAGCACCACGCGTTCGAACTGCGTGAAGTTCTCGCGGCCGACCTGCTCCACCTTGGCGTCGAACGCGGCCTGGGCAGCCTGCACGACCTTTTCCAGGATCTCGTCGTCGGTGATGGCGCTTGAGCCTTCCACCAGTGCCTTGAGGTCGATATCGACCTGCCACTCGTCGGCCAGCACCTTCTGCAGCGTGGGGAGGTCCCACTGCTCTTCCACGGATTCGGCCGGCACGTACTGGCGCACCAGGTCGGTCATGCAATCGTCGCGCATGGCGGCAATCACGTCCGACAGCTCCGAAGCATCGAGGATGTCGTTGCGCTGCTGGTAGATCACCTTGCGCTGGTCGTTGGCCACATCGTCGTATTCCAGCAGCTGCTTGCGGATGTCGAAGTTGCGGGCCTCCACCTTGCGCTGGGCCGACTCGATGCTGCGGGTCACGATGCCCGCCTCGATGGCCTCGCCATCGGGCATCTTCAGTCGGTCCATGATGGCCTTGACGCGGTCGCCTGCGAAGATGCGCATCAGCGAATCGTCCAGGCTCAGGTAAAAGCGCGAGGAACCTGGGTCGCCCTGGCGGCCCGAACGGCCACGCAGCTGGTTGTCGATGCGGCGCGACTCATGGCGCTCGGTGGCGATGATGCGCAGGCCACCCAGGGCCTTGATCTTCTCATGGTCCACGGACCAGTCGGCGCGCACCTGGGCGATCCGGGCTTCGCGCCCGGCTGCGTCCAGCGACTCGTCGGCTTCGACCTCGGCGATCAGCTTTTCGATGTTGCCGCCCAGCACGATATCGGTACCGCGCCCTGCCATGTTGGTGGCGATGGTGATCATGCCGGCACGCCCCGCCTGGGCCACGATGTCGGCCTCACGGGCATGCTGCTTGGCGTTGAGCACCTGGTGCGGCAGGCCTTCCTTGTTGAGCAACTGGTCGATGATTTCGGAGTTCTCGATCGACGTCGTGCCCACCAGCACCGGCTGGCCACGCTCGTGGCATTCGCGGATGTCCTTGATGGCGGCTTCGTACTTTTCGCGCGTGGTCTTGTACACGCGGTCGAGCTGGTCGTCGCGGCGGCTCGGGCGGTTCGGCGGGATCACCGTGGTTTCAAGGCCGTAGATTTCCTGGAACTCGTAGGCTTCGGTGTCGGCCGTACCGGTCATGCCCGCGAGCTTGTTGTACAGGCGGAAGTAGTTCTGGAAGGTGATCGAGGCCAGCGTCTGGTTCTCGGCCTGGATGTTCACGCCTTCCTTGGCTTCCACGGCCTGGTGCAGGCCTTCGCTCCAGCGGCGGCCCGACATCAGGCGGCCGGTGAACTCGTCCACGATCACGATCTCACCGTTTTGCACCACATAGTGCTGGTCGCGGTGGTACAGGTGGTTGGCACGCAGTGCTGCGTACAGGTGGTGCATCAGCGTGATGTTGGCCGGGTCGTACACCGAGGCGCCTTCGGCAATCAGGCCATGGCTGGCCAGGATGCGCTCGGCGCTCTCGTGGCCCTGCTCGGTCAGGAACACCTGGTGGGTCTTCTCGTCGAGCGTGAAGTCGCCTGGCTTGGTCACGCCCTCGCCGGTGCGGGCATCGGCTTCGCCTTCCTGGCGGATCAGCAGCGGCACCACCTTGTTCATGGCGATGTACATGGCCGTGTGGTCCTCGGCCTGGCCGCTGATGATCAGGGGCGTGCGCGCCTCGTCGATCAGGATCGAGTCCACCTCGTCGACGATGGCGAAATTCAGGCCCTGCTGCACGCGGTCTGCGGCCTCGTAGACCATGTTGTCGCGCAGGTAGTCGAAGCCGTATTCGTTGTTCGTGCCGTAGGTGATGTCCGAGCGGTAGGCAGCCTGCTTTTCCTCACGGGGCATGTTGGGCAGGTTGATACCCACCGACAGGCCCAGGAAGTTGTACAGACGGCCCATCCACTGCGCATCGCGGTTGGCCAGGTAGTCGTTCACGGTCACCACGTGAACGCCCTTGTCGGACAGCGCGTTCAGGTACACCGGCAGCGTGGCGGTCAGGGTCTTGCCTTCACCGGTGCGCATTTCGGCGATCTTGCCGAAGTGCAGCGCCATGCCGCCCAGCAGTTGCACGTCGAAGTGGCGCATCTTCATGATGCGCTTGGAGCCTTCGCGCACCACCGCAAACGCCTCGGGCAGGATGTCGTCCAGCGACTCGCCCTTGGCCACCCGGTCCTTGAACTCCTGCGTTTTGGCGCGGAGCTGCTCGTCCGTCAGCTTCTCGTAGTCGGGCTCCATCGCATTGATGTGAGTCACCGTCTTGCGGTATTGCTTGAGAAGCCGGTCATTGCGGCTGCCGAATATTTTGGTAAGGAAGTTGGTGGCCATGCGAACAGGACCGCCTCACCCGCTGCAATCAGCGCGCAAAGCGACCGAAACCCCTAAGATGAATTGTGATCAGGTGGGTCCGCCGCCGGGTATTGCAAGGACTGCACTACCGTGGGCTGCGAACGCCGGACCCGCGATTTTACCTGCCTGCCGCAGGGCTGCCGGAAGCAGCCACCAGGCCCGGCCTTTGCGCCGTGGCAACCTGGCCTCCCGCGACTGCGCTGCCGGCACTGAGAAACTTCTGCGGGTCCTGGAAAACCCCTTGCACCAGCACTTCAAAGTGCAGGTGCGGGCCCGTGGAACGCCCGGTGGTGCCCACCTCGGCAATCTTCTGGCCACGCCGCACGATGTCCCCTTGTTTCACCAGGGTACGCGAGGCGTGGGCATAGCGCGTCACCAACTGGTTGCCATGGTCCACCTCGATCATGTTGCCGTAGGCCGGATGGTATTCCTGCGTCACGACCACACCCCCGGCAGCGGCCAGGATGGCCGTCCCCGTATCGGCCTGGAAGTCCAGCCCCGTGTGCAGTGCCGACTGCCCGGTAATGGGGTCGATGCGCCAGCCAAAGGACGACCCCGGCGCTTTGCCGGCCACAGGCGCATGCGTGGGAACCATCTTCTTGCGGATGTGCTGATCGAACAGGCGCGACTCCATCACCGTCATCAGGTCCACGCGCTGGTTGGTCAGGCGCTCCAGGTCATCGAGCGTGGCCTGCAGCTCTTCCATGCTCAGGTTGTGGGCGCTCACCAGCGCACCGCCACGCCCGTCGCTGCGCAACTCGGTGGCCGGCATGCCTGCCAGGCCCAGCACGCGCTCACCCAGGGACTCCAGTTGCACCATGCGCGCCTGCATTTCGCCGACCCGCCGCGCCATGGCATCCAGGTTGGCGCGCATGAAGCGGTCGCGCTCGGCGAATTCATCCTTCACCACCAGGCGCACCAGGGCGCCGAACACCGGCCAGCCCTCGCGCGCGCCCTTGAGGAAGACCCAGTGGTACAGGCCGGCGGCCGTCACCATGAGTCCGAGGGAAAGAACCAGGCCCGCCAGCAGAAGGCGAACCCCGGAAAGGTGAATGGCGCGGCTGCGCGCCAAACGGGCGTCCGTGATAATCAGGTGCACTACGACATCTCCACGCCCACCGGCGCATCCCCATGACCCGCCGCCACCACGCCGTCACCCTGCAGCAAGCCAGCGCGGAATCTCCCACGCTGCACATGCTCACTGCATTGACACGCGACTCCAGCGAACGGCTCAAGGCCATTGAATTGTTGATACCTGCCGGCCTGCGCCAGTCCGTCCAGGCAGGGCCCATCGATGGGTCCACCTGGTGCCTGCTGGTCAAGAGCAATGCCGCCGCGGCCAAGATCCGGCAACTGCTGCCTGCATTGCAGGCGCACTTGCGCAGCCGGGGGTGGGAGGTTAACTCCATTCGGCTGAAAGTTCAAACCTGAAAAACAGGCGATAGGCCTGACAGGTGCAGCGAATGGACGAAAAAAGAGGCGAAAGATGGTGCCGGTTATCGGAATCGAACTGATGACCTACCGCTTACAAGGCGGGTGCTCTACCAACTGAGCTAAACCGGCGAAGGCTGGATTTTATCCTGCAAAAACAACCCGAAAAATGAACCGGGAAGGTGTGCGCTGGCTTATTTCACCCGCTTGAGCGCGGGGCGGCCACCGCCAGCGGGCGAAGGACGCGGCGGGTTGCCGTCTCCACCATCGGCGGCTGGGGACTCCCCTGGCACCAGATGCACCACCCGGTCGTCCGCAGGCGACGCCGACGGCACGGCCATCGGCACCTGGGACAGCTCGGCGGGAGCCGAGGACGGCAGGATCTGTGGCTGGGCACCGCCCGCCAGGTTGTCCACCGGCGGGGGAAACGCCATGCCCTGCCCGTTCTCGCGGGCGTAGATCGCGATCACCCGGCCTACAGGCACCAGGATCTCGCGCGGCTTGCCGCCAAAACGGGCCTTGAACTCGATGAAGTCATTGCCCAGTTGCAGCGAGCTGGTGGCGTCGTAACTGATGTTCAGCACGATCTCGCCATCGTTCACATACTCGCGCGGCACCTGCACGGAATCGTCCACGCGCACCGCCACGTAGGGCGTGAGCCCGTTGTCCGTGCACCACTCATAGAGAGCGCGGATCAGGTAGGGGCGTGTGGACGTGGATTCCGTGGCATTCATGGGCAAATGGCGATCAGGGACAGGCTAGGGACGCACGCGCATTACTTGCGCATGACCTTTTCGGAGGGCGTCAGCGCTTCGATGTAGGCAGGGCGCGAGAAGATGCGCTCGGCGTACTTGAGCAGCGGGGCGGCATTCTTGCTCAGGTCGATGCCATAGTAGTCCAGGCGCCACAGCAGCGGGGCAATGGCCACGTCCAGCATGGAGAAGTTGTCGCCCAGCATGTACTTGTTCTTGAGGAACACGGGGGCCAGCTGCGTCAGGCGGTCGCGGATGTGGGCCCGCGCCTTTTCCAGCGCCTTCTCGTTGCCCTTGGTCGCACGCGACTCCAGGATGTTCACGTGCACGAACAGTTCCTTCTCGAAGTTGAGCAGGAACAGGCGCACGCGGGCACGGTCCACCGGGTCGCCGGGCATCAGCTGCGGGTGCGGGAAGCGCTCGTCGATGTACTCGTTGATGATGTTCGACTCGTACAGGATCAGGTCGCGCTCGACCAGGATGGGCACCTGGCCGTAGGGGTTCATCACGCTGATGTCTTCGGGCTTGTTGTACAGGTCCACATCGCGGATTTCGAAGTCCATGCCCTTTTCGAACAGGACAAAGCGGCAGCGGTGGGAGAAGGGACAGGTCGTTCCCGAGTAAAGCACCATCATGGTGGGAGGCTCCTAAAAATCAAAAGAGTGGGGGCTAAAAGCACCCACTCTGTAAAGACCCCGCCCCATCCCGGCAAAGGGGTGGGGCATATGGATCTGGCGTGTTATTTGACGTCTTTCCAGAACGACGCGTTCAGTCTCCAGGCAATGACCGTGAACACACCCAGGAAGAGCAGCACCCAGACACCGACACGGATGCGTGTGTTCTGCGCGGGCTCACCCATCCATTGCAGGTAGTTCACGAGATCGCCGATATTCTGTTCGAACTGCAAAGGCGTCACCGTTCCAGGGGTCACCTGCTGCCAGCCCTTGAAGACCTGGGTCTTGTGGCCATGGCTTTCGTGCTCCTCGAAGACCGGGCGGCGGTCGCCCTGCATTTCCCACAGCACGTGGGGCATGCCGACGCTCGGGAAAGCCAGGTTGTTCCAACCCGTGGCCTTGGTCTCGTCGCGGTAGAAAGTGCGCAGGAAGGTGTACAGGTAATCGGCACCGGTGCCGCCATGGCCGGCACGCGAACGCGCGATCACGGTCAGGTCGGGCGGATTGGCGCCGAACCACTCCTTGGCCTGCTTGGGATCGATGGACGCCTTCATGGTCTCGCCGACCTTGTCGGTCGCGAACAACAGGTTGTCCTTGATCTCCTGCTCGGTCAGGCCGATGTCGCGCAGGCGGTTGTAACGCATGAACGCCGCCGAATGGCAGCTCAGGCAGTAATTGACGAAGATCTTGGCACCGTTTTGCAGCGATGCGAGGTCATTGGTCTTGTTGGGCGCCTTGTCCCATGCAATGCCGCCTTCTGCGGCCTGCGCACCCGAAACAATGCCCAGGGCTGCGATCAGCGTGAGAATGAGTTTCTTCATTGTTCTTGTCTCCCGCTCAGTGCGCGGCAAAGGTCACACGGTCAGGCACCGGCTTGGGCGTACCCAGGCGGCTCCACACGGGCATCAGGATGAAGAAGCCGAAGTAGAACAGCGTACCGACCTGCGACACGCGCTCACCGATGGCCGATGGCGGCTGCACGCCCAGGTAACCCAGGATCAGGAAGTTGATCACGAAGATGCCGTACAGGTACTTGTGCCAGTCGGGACGGTAGCGGATCGACTTGACCGGGCTGTAGTCCAGCCATGGCAGAAAGAACAGGATGATCACGGCACCGCCCATCACCACCACACCCCAGAACTTGGCGTCGATGGCCAGCATCAGCGCGGCGACCACCAGGGAGGCCACCACGGCACCGGCCTTGATGAAGCTTGGCAGCTTGAGCTTGACCGAAGCCAGCACGGCACCGCCCACCACGCACAGGATCAGCGCATACATCATCTCGCTGGTGATGGCACGCAGCATCGAGTAGAACGGCGTGAAGTACCAGACCGGCGCAATGTGCGCAGGCGTCTTCAGCGGATCTGCCGGGATGAAGTTGTTGTATTCGAGGAAGTAGCCGCCGAACTCGGGGGCGAAAAAGATCACCGCCGTGAAGGCCATCAGGAACACGCAGACACCGAAGATGTCATGCACCGTGTAGTAAGGGTGGAAGGGCACGCCATCCAGCGGCTTGCCATTGGCATCCTTGGGCGCCTTGGGGCCCTTGATCTCCACGCCGTCGGGGTTGTTCGAGCCCACATCGTGCAGCGCCAGCAAGTGGGCGACCACCAGGCCCAGCAGCACCAGCGGCACCGCGATCACGTGGAAGCTGAAGAAGCGGTTCAGCGTGGCATCGCCCACCACGTAGTCGCCACGGATCAGCAGCGCCAGGTCGGGGCCGACAAAAGGAATCGCGGCGAACAGGTTCACGATCACCTGGGCGCCCCAGTACGACATCTGGCCCCATGGCAGCAGGTATCCCATGAAGGCCTCGGCCATCAGGCACAGGAAGATCGCACAGCCGAACACCCACACCAGCTCACGCGGCTTGCGGTAGCTGCCGTAGATGAGCCCGCGGAACATGTGCAGATAGACCACCACGAAGAAGGCCGAGGCCCCTGTGGAGTGCATGTAGCGGATCAGCCAGCCCCAGGGCACATCGCGCATGATGTACTCGACCGACTCGAAGGCCTTGGCCGCATCGGGCTTGTAATGCATCACCAGGAAGATCCCGGTGACGATCTGGATCACCAGCACCAAGAGCGACAGCGAGCCGAAGATGTACCAGAAGTTGAAGTTCTTCGGAGCGTAGTACTCCGACATGTGCACGCGGTAGGCATCAAACGCGGTCGGAAACCGGTTCTCGAACCAGTTGGTGACCTTCGCGCCTGCCGAGGCGTTGGGGGAGAGTTCCTTGAATTCGTGGGCCATTTTTTATTTCCCTCAAGCCTTGTCTTCACCGATCAGGAGGCGGGTCTCCGACAGGTACATGTGGGGAGGCACTTCCAGGTTATCGGGAGCCGGCTTGTTCTTGAAGACACGGCCCGCCATGTCGAACGTGGAGCCGTGGCAGGGGCACAGGAAACCGCCCTTCCAGTCGTCGGGCAGCGAGGCCTGTGCACCGGTCTGGAACTTGTCCGACGGCGAGCACCCCAGGTGCGAGCAGATGCCCACAGCCACCAGGATTTCGGGCTTGATGGAACGGCCTTCGTTGCGGGCGTATTCGGGGGTCAGCTCCGAGGGCTTGCGCTCGGACTTGGGATCCGCCAGTTGGCCATCGAGCTTGGGCAGTTCGGCGAGCTGCTCCGGCGTGCGCTTGACGATCCAGACAGGCTTGCCACGCCACTCCACGGTGACTTTTTCTCCGGGCTTGAGCGCGGAGATGTCCACCTCGACGGCCGCACCGGCAGCCTTGGCCCGCTCGGAAGGCTGGAAGGTACTCACGAAAGGAACGGCGGTTGCCACGCCGCCCACCGCACCAGCACAGCCGGACGCAATCAGCCACGTCCGCTTGCTGGAGTCGATTGGGGTGTCACTCATGGGGATCCTCGATGTACATCGCTATTGGGGTCAACCGCGAATTGTAGCGGAGTGAAAAGGGTCATTGCAGGCGGACAGTCCGCCTTGACAGGGCACAGACCTGGGCAATACTCGGCTTCTTGTCTATTATCAAGAGGGGTTATCCATGGGCATTGCACAAGAGTTCCGGGAATTTGCGGTCAAGGGCAACGTGATCGACCTTGCCGTGGGGGTCATCATCGGCGGCGCCTTCGGCAAGATCGTGGATTCAGTCGTGTCCGACCTGATCCTGCCCGTGGTGGGGCTGGTGTTTGGCAAGCTCGATTTCTCCAACCTGTTCATCGTGCTGGGCAACGTGCCAGCCGGCACGGCCATGACGCTCGACGCCCTGAAAAAGGCCGGGGTGCCGGTGTTCGCCTACGGCAACTTCATCACCGTGGCGGTGAACTTCATTATCCTCGCGTTCATCATCTTCATGATGATCAAGCAGATCAACCGCTTGAAGCGCGAAACCCCGGCCGCACCCGCTGCGCCCGCCGCACCGCCCGAAGACATCGCACTGCTGCGCGAAATCCGCGACAGCCTGAAGAACCGTCAGCCCTGACCGCCCCTGGCACTACCGCGCCAGCTGCCGCGCCATGCGCACGGCCTCCACCAGACTGGAGGCATCCGCGATGCCCTGGCCGGCGATGTCGAAGGCTGTGCCGTGGTCCGGGCTGGTGCGCACCAGCGGCAGGCCCAGGGTCACGTTCACGCCCTTGTCCACGCCCAGGTACTTCACCGGGATCAGGCCTTGATCGTGGTACATGGCCACCACCACATCGAATTCGCCCGGGTGGCGAGGGGCGTGGCGCGCGCGCATGAAGACCGTATCGGGCGCGAAGGGGCCATGCACATCCATGCCCTGCGCCCTGGCTGCGGCAATCGCCGGGGCGATGGAGTCCATCTCCTCGCGGCCGAACAGGCCACCCTCCCCCGCGTGCGGGTTGAGCCCCGCCACGCCGATGCGCGGCGCACGGCCCAGGGTGCGCCGCAGGGCCGCATGGGTGATCTGCAGCGTCTGCGCCACGTTGGCAGGTGTCACGGCCTCGATCGCATCGCGCAGCGAAACGTGGATGCTGACCAGCACCGTACGCAGTTCGTCGCTGGCCAGCATCATGCGCACCGGCATGGCAGCCAAAGGCACGCCCTGGTGCCGGGCGGACTCGGCCTGCAACAGCTCGGTATGGCCGGGGTAGTCCACACCGGCGGCCGACATCGCCTCCTTGTGCAGGGGGGCCGTCACCAGCGCCGCCACTTCGCCGCGCAGCGCAGCACGCGCCGCCCACACCACGCAGTCCGCCGCGGCGCGACCGGCCTCGGCGCCTATCTGCCCCCAGGGCTGCGGCCCCGGCAGGCCTGGCAACGGCAACACCGGCACACAACGCGCCAGCGCCTGCAGGGCCTGCGCCGGTGTATCGATTACCGCCACCGGCAGGGACGGCATGCCAGGGCGCTCGATGCATTGCGCAGCACGGCGCAGCGTGGCCACGTCACCCACTACGAAGCAGCCGCACAGGTCGTGCGGCGCATCGCGAAAAGCCTTGGCAATGATTTCGGGGCCGATTCCGGAGGGATCGCCCTGGGTAATGGCGATGGCGGTGCTCATGCGGGGTTGTCCACCTCGATGAAGACATGCTCCACACCCGCCTGCTGCGCCACATGCGCGGCCACCGCCGGGGCGCCGTAGCGCTCCGTCGCATGGTGCCCCGCCGCAATGAAACAGACACCCGTCTCACGCGCCAGATGGGCCTGGGGTTCGGAGATCTCGCCCGTGATGAAGGCATCGGCCCCGGCGGCAATGGCCGGCTCGAAATAGCCCTGCGCCCCGCCCGTGCACCAGGCCACGCGGCGGATGGGCCGCCGCAGGACTCCTTCAGGCTGGACCAGGGTCACGGCACGGCCCAGGGCGCCGGCCACATGGTCGGCCAGGGCCTGGCCATCGGCAAACTGCGCGCTGGCCACACAGCCCAGCTCCTGCTCGCCAAAGCGCGCATCGGCCGCCAGGCCCAGCACCCGGCCCAGTTGCGCGTTGTTGCCCAGCTCGGGGTGGGCATCGAGCGGCAAGTGGTACGCAAAGAGGTTGATATCGTGCGCCAGCAGCAGCTGCAGACGCTGCTTCATCCAGCCGACCACGCGGCCGTCCTGCCCACGCCAGAACAGGCCGTGGTGCACGAAGATCGCGTCCGCGCGCGCGTCGATGGCCGCCTCGATCAGGGCCCGGCTGGCCGTCACGCCGCTCACGATGCGGGTGATGGTTTCCTTGCCCTCGACCTGCAGGCCATTGGGACCATAGTCCTTGAAGCGCGCGGGCTGCAGCAGCCCATCCAGAAGGGCCAGGAGTTCTTGTCGCTGAATGCTCATGCCCCGATTGTGCCCAAGGGCAGCGCCGCGTGTCAGGCCTTCAGGCCTTGGCGGGCTGCCACCCCTTGGCAGCCAGGGGCCAGAACAGGCCGATGGCCGCGCCCAGCACCCCCATGGCGGCCACGTAGTGGGCCGGTGCCAGCACATCCGCCTGCTGCCAGGTGGCGACCAGCATGGGTGTGAGACCGCCGAACACGGCATAGGCCATGTTGTAGGCAAAGGAAAGGCCGGTGAAGCGCACGGGCGCAGGGAAGGCGCGCACGCCCACCACGGGCAGCAACGAGATACTGCCGACGAAAAAGCCCACCAGGGCGTAGGACCCGACCAGCGAGGCTTCGGTGCCCGGCAGGCCCATGTAGAACAGATAGGCAGTGGCGGTCATGCCACCCCACCCCAGCACCATGGCCGTGCGCGTGCCGGCCTTGTCGGACAGCCAGCCCCAGAACACACAGCCGATGGTCAACGTCACCGTGGCCACGGCGTTGGCCTTCATGGCGGCTGCGGGCACGATGTGGAACACCTTCTGCAGGTAAGAGGGCGTGAACAGCACCACCACCACCACGGCCGTGGACAACACCCAGGTCATCAGGGCCACGAGCACACAGGCTTCACGGTGGTCGCGCAGGATGGTCTTGAGCGGCATCTCACGGTCTGCGGCCTTGCGGGCCTGCATCTCGCGGAAGATGGGGGTCTCCTCAAGGAATTTGCGCAGGTACACCGACACCAGGCCGAACACGCCGCCCAGGATGAAGGGAATGCGCCAGGCCCAGTCATGCACCTCGGCCTGGCTGTAGGTCGTGTTGAGCCACACGCCCATGATGGAGCCCAGGAAGATACCGCCGGTGATGCCCGAGGTCAGCGTGCCGATGGCAAAGCCGTAGTTCCTGGCTGGCGCGTGTTCGGCCACGAACACCCAGGCGCCGGGCATCTCGCCGCCGATGGCCGCGCCCTGCAGCACGCGCATGGCCAACAACAGCAGCGGCGCAGCGATGCCGATGGTGGCGTAGGTGGGCAGAATGCCGATGACCAGGGTGGGCACCGACATCAGGAAGATGGACAGCGTGAACATCTTCTTGCGGCCCAGCTTGTCGCCATAGTGGGCGATCACGATGCCGCCCAGCGGGCGCGCCAGATAGCCGGCGGCGAAGATGCCCAGGGTCTGCAGCTGGCGCATCCATTCCGGCATGTCGGCCGGAAAGAACAGCGAGCCGATGACGTTGGCGAAGAAGACGAAAACGACGAAGTCGTAGAACTCCAGCGTCCCGCCCAGCGCGGACAGACCGAGGGTCTTGTAATCGCTGCGGTTCAGTGGACGATGGGAGGGACTGGCGGACGCGGACGCGCCGTCCGCCGCGGTGATCGAGGTCATGAGGGGAAAGCTCCAGAAGATGCGTGCACAGGACTGCGGGGTGCGGCGGCAGCGGTGGCGTGCCGCAGGCCATCGTTCGTCGGCAGTTTCCGGATAGGGGAGATTGTCGCGGGTGGCCAGGCGGGTAGCGGGCCACAAGAGAACACAGGCAGCAGGGGCAGTCGTGCACAATTATAGGGTTTTCCCTAGGATTTCGTCAGCGTGCTCCGCGATTCCCCTGCCCGCAAATCCAGGCGCCGAGTGGCCTGCGCGGCGGCGCTTCGCAGGCGATGACGCACAATGGCGGTCTTTGCTGACCCCTTGACTCCCACTCCATGAAACGCATCTGGCTGCTGTTTTCCCAGACCGTGACGGTGCTCGTCGCGGCGTACTTCGTCGTGGCCACCCTGCAGCCCGGCTGGCTGGGGCGCGGCAACGTGCGCTCGGGCGCGGGCATCGCGCTGATCGAAGCGCCCGCCAATACACCCTCCGCCGGCCAGCAGCCGACCGCCGGCAGCTTCAGCGGCGCCGCGCGCAAGGCCGCGCCGGCCGTGGTGAGCATCAACACCAGCAAGGCCGTGCGCCACCCGCGCAGCAATGACCCGTGGTTCCAGTTCTTCTTCGGCGACCAAGGCAACAACAGCCAGCAACAGCAGGCGGGCCTGGGCAGCGGCGTGATCGTCAGCCCCGATGGCTACATCCTCACCAACAACCATGTGGTGGAAGGCGCCGACGAGATCGAGGTCACCCTCACCGACAGCCGGCGCGCCCGCGCCCGCGTGATCGGCACCGATCCCGACACCGACCTGGCCATCCTCAGGATCGAGCTCGACAAGCTGCCCGTGATCGTGCTGGGCAACTCGGACGCCCTGGACGTTGGCGACCAGGTGCTGGCCATCGGCAACCCCTTCGGCGTGGGCCAGACGGTGACCAGCGGCATCGTCAGCGCCCTGGGTCGCACCCAGCTCGGGATCAACACCTTCGAGAACTTCATCCAGACCGACGCGGCCATCAACCCCGGCAACTCCGGTGGGGCCCTGGTGGACGTCAATGGCAACCTCATGGGCATCAACACTGCCATCTACTCCCGCTCGGGCGGCAGCATGGGCATTGGCTTTGCCATCCCGGTCTCCACCGCGCGCCTGGTGCTGGACGGCATCGTCAAGGACGGCCAGGTCACGCGCGGCTGGATCGGCGTGGAGCCCAACGAGCTCTCGCCCGAGCTGGCCGAGACCTTTGGCGTGAAGGCCTCCGAGGGCGTCATCATCACCGGCGTGCTGCAGGACGGCCCCGCCGCCCAGGCCGGCATGCGCCCTGGCGACGTGATCGTCAAGGTGGATGGCAAGAACGTGGGCAATGTCTCCGAACTGCTCACCGCCGTGGCGGCCCTCAAGCCCGGAGCGGCCGCCCCCTTCAACGTGAAGCGCGCCGATGCCCTGGTGGAACTGAACATCACCCCGGGCGTGCGCCCCCGGCCGCAGCGCAACGTGAAGAGATAAGCCCCTGAGGCGCTTCGTGCGCCCAGGGGGCCGCAACCCCCTGGCCTGGCAAATCCTGAATGCCGTTTTCTGAAGGCGCCTTTCGCTGGCGGCCCCATGAAAAAAGCAACTGGCGCTTCGAGCGGCAGTTGCTTTTTTCGCCCTGAGGCTGCAGGTCGGTTTTCTGATCAGGAAGACGACGAGGACGCAGCTTCATCGGCATCTTCCGGCGCCTTGGTGTGCTTGATGAAGATCTGCGCGGCCCAGATGCCCACCTCGTACAGGATGCACATGGGCACGGCCAGCGCGAGCTGCGAGACCACGTCCGGTGGCGTCACGATGGCCGCCACGACAAAGGCCCCCACGACGAAGTAGCCGCGAAAGCTTTTGAGCTTTTCCACGCTGACGATGTTCATGCGGGCCAGCACCACCACCGCGATAGGCACCTCGAATGCCATGCCGAAGGCCAGGAACATCGAGAGCACGAAGCTCAGGTAGGCCTCGATGTCAGGCGCGGCCGTGATGCTCTTGGGCGCAAAGCTCTGGATGAAGGCAAACACCTGCCCGAACACGAAGTAGTAGCAGAACGCCACGCCGATGAAGAACAGCAGCGTGCTGGACACCACCAGCGGCAGCACCAGCTTCTTCTCGTGCGAGTACAGGCCCGGCGCCACGAAGGCCCAGACCTGCCACAGCACGACGGGCAGCGCCAGCAGGAAGGCCGACATCAACAATATCTTGAGCGGCACCATGAAGGGCGAGATCACCGAGGTGGCGATCAGCGTGGCGCCCTTGGGCAGGTGGGCCACCAGGGGCGCCGCCAGGAAGTCATAGAGCGCGCCAGGGCCGGGAAAGAAGAACAGGATTGCCGCCGCGATAGCGATGGCAATGATGGCCTTGACCAGCCGGTCGCGCAGCTCCATCAGGTGCTGCACAAACGGCTGCTCGGTACCGGCCAGCTCGTCTTCTTTGGGGGGAGTTTCGGACATGTTGGATTTTCAGGGGCGTGGGGGCCGCCCATGCAGCGCGCACCAAAGGCTGCGCGGCATCGTCAATGGAATTTCTGGGGCCGGTACCGGGCGACGCGCGCCGCGCCGGACTGCGCCTTGGTGCGCACCCCGCTGCGCGACTTGTACCACTGGGGCGTGGCGCCACGCTTGAGGCGCCAGTTCTTGCCGGGGTTCTTGTAGGCGGGCACCACCACCGAAGTCTCGAAGGACTCGGGGGTGGTCATGTCCGTCGCTGCAGCCCAGTCCTTTTCGAACTCGCTGGCACCGGTCTGGATGGACTGCTGCACGTCGCGCGCGGCGCCTTCCACCGTGTCCTTCATCTTGCGCAGCTCGTCGAGCTCCATGGACCGGTTGACCTCGGACTTGACGTCGGCCACGTAGCGCTGCGCCTTGCCCAGCAATGTGCCCACCGTGCGGGCCACGCGCGGCAGCTTTTCGGGGCCGATGACGATCAGCGCCACGGCGCCGATCAGCGCCATCTTGGACAGGCCAATATCAATCATGAAGCAGGTGTCCGCTCAGCGGTCAGCTCTTTTGCTTGGCTTCGACATCGATGGTGGTCTTGTCGGCCGCCTGGCTGCTGGTCACCTGGCCAGCGGGGGGATTGACAGCACCGCTGTCAGCCGTGGAACCGTCCTTCATGCCGTCCTTGAAGCCCTTGACGGCGCCTCCGAGGTCGGAGCCCATGTTCTTGAGCTTCTTGGTGCCGAACACCATGACGACGATCAGCAGCACGATCAGCCAGTGCCAGATGGAAAAAGAGCCCATGGAATATCTCCTAACGAATTGCAATCATTTTAGACCCCGGCCGTGACCGGAGTTCACACCCCCTGTCGCGAACCAGGGGTCTATCGGCCCCGGACGTCAGCCAGGGTCAGCCTTTGAGCCAAGGACGGGGACCGCCCATCACGTGGATGTGCAGGTGGTGGATTTCCTGGCCGCCTTCAAGCCCCGTGTTTACCACGATGCGAAAGCCGCCTTCCGGGTAGGGGTTGCAGCCCTGCTCCTGGGCCAGCTTCGGCGCCAGCGCCATCATGCGCCCCAGCACCCCGGCATCCGCCTCGGTGACCTGGGCCATGGAAGGGATATGCACCTTGGGCACCATCAGGAAGTGCACCGGGGCCCACGGATGGATGTCATGGAAGACGAACATGTCATCGTCTTCATGGACCTTCTTCGATGGAATCTGGCCCGCGATGATTTTGCAGAAAAGGCAGTTCGGATCGTGCATGGTGAGAAAAAAGGCGGTGTTGTCGTTGCCAGGCGGCACATTCACGCATTGTCTGCGATCTTGATGCTCGGGCGCACGCCCACGTCCTTGCGGTGGGCCTTCATCCAGCTTTTACCCGCCTGGCGCCCCAGCTCGAACAGCTGGCGCACGAAGGCGGTGTCGGCACGTGCCTTGCTGTCCGCACCCAAGGGTGCGAGCACCGCGCCCCCGTCGATGCGGTGCATCAGCACGTTCTTGTAGCGGCGCGCGTCGAGCTTGCCCTCGGCCAGCAGCCGGCGCACGAACTCGATGGCGCGCAGCTCGGCCAGCAGGCTGGCGTTGAAGGTGACCTCGTTCATGCGCTCCACAATTTCATGCGCGCTGTCGGGTACGGAGAGGTGCTCGATCGGGTTGATCTGCACCAGCAGGATGTCCGAGGTTTGGGTCTGGTAGATCAGCGGGTGCAGCGCCGGGTTGCCCGAATATCCACCGTCCCAGTAGTGCTCGCCATCGATCTCCACCGCCTTGAACACCATGGGCAAGCAGGCCGAGGCCATCACGGCGTCGGCACTCAGCCGCGGGCCCGAGAAGATCTCACCGCGCCCCGTGCGCACGTTGGTCGCGCACACGAACACCTGCGGCACCACGCTCTCGATGCTGGAACGGGCCGAGCACAGCAGGCCAAAATCCACCTCGCGCTCCAGTAATTGGCGCAAGGGATTGAACCCGAGCGGGTTGGTCTGGTAGGGCGATAGCCACTGGGCCATCATGCCCACCAGCGGGTTGGCTGCCGACAGCGGCGTGCCCCAGGTCAGGCTGCCCAGAGACCCCACGCCCTCCCACAGCCGGGTGAGCGACTCGCGTGCCAGGGCGCAGCCAGCAAGGCGCGCTTCCTCGGGGTCCTTGTGGGCCTGCGCCGCCTGGGCAAAGCCATGGGCCAGGGCCACGGCGTTCATCGCGCCGGCGCTGGTACCGCTGATGCCGTCGATCTGCCAGCGCCCGTCTTCCAGCAAGGCATCGAGCACGCCCCAGGTCAGCGCGCCGTGCGAGCCCCCGCCCTGCAACGCCAGGTTCAGGCGCCGCAGCGCAGGCGGTTCAGCCATCCACCGCCTGGTTCTTGCTCATGGCCAGCATGCCGCGCACGATGCGGTACAGGAACCACAGCGAGATGATGCCCCAGGCGATCCAGCCGGGCAGCAGGAACAGCAGCCACAGCGGCGCAGTCACCGCGTACAGCGCGCCGGCCCAGAGGACGGAGCGGATGCGCCAGGAAAAATGGTTCTCCTGCCAGGTGCCCTGGGCATCGCCGCGCTTGACCAGGTCGAGCACCAGGGCGATCACCAGCAGCAACGCGCTGGCCTGCGTGCCCGGCAACACGGCGCCCAGGGCCACGATCAGGTGCAGCGCATAGCTGATCCAGCCGATGTTCTTGAGGCTTCCGGCCTTCTGGTCATTGGTTCGCACGTCGATGATGTCGCTCATGGGGATCCTTCTTCGTGGGCTGCACGCGCAACGGCCTTGCGCAGGGCTTTCTCCTCGATGCCGCTGGTACCCTCGCGGCGCTCCAGCTCGGCGATCACGTCGGCGGGCGTCAGGCCATAGTGGGCCAGCGCGATCATGGAGTGGAACCACAGGTCGGCCACCTCGTAGACCAGCTTGCTGGCATGGGCCCCATGGTCCACGTCCTTGGCGGCCATGACCACCTCGGTGGCCTCTTCGCCGATCTTCTTGAGAAAGGCATCAGGCCCCTTGTGCAGCAGGCGCGAGACGTAGCTCTTCTCGGGGTCGCCCCCGTTGGCGGGTTTGCGGCTTTCGATGACGGCCGCCAGGCGCGCCAGGGAGTCATTGGAACTCATGGTCTTGTTACTTGTAGATGGATTCGGGGTCTTTCAAGACCGGATCGACGGCTTTCCATGCACCGTCGCTGAGCACGCTGAAGAAACAGCTGTGTCGGCCCGTGTGGCAGGCGATGCCGGGCTCGTGGCCCAACTGGGTCACCTTGAGCAGCACCACGTCGTTGTCGCAGTCCAGGCGGATCTCGTGCACCGTCTGCACGTGGCCCGACTCCTCGCCCTTGAACCACAGCTTGCCACGCGAGCGGCTGAAGTACACGGCGCGGCCGAGTTCTGCGGTCTTTTCCAGCGCCTCGCGGTTCATCCACGCAAACATCAGCACGTCGCCCGTGCCCTGCTCCTGCGCGATCACGGGCACCAGGCCCTGCGCATCCCATTTCACTTCGTTGAGCCAGTTCATGGCCCGGATTGTCGGCGATTTGAATGACCGACCCCAGGCAGGGCATTGCACGGGCCTCCCGACGCAAGCGGTCCACGCCCGCCCGCACGGATCCGGGCGAAGGCGTGGACCGCGTGGAGGCAGGACCGCTCAGCGCAGTGTCAGCACGTTGGAGAAGCGCCCCGCGCGCAGCATCTCGTTCACGGCGGCCTGGGAATTCACCCCGAGGCCATAGCCCAGGAAGATGCTGCTGCCGACCAGCGCACTCAGGTCCATGCCGTTGATGTTGAGGATGGGCGCCGACACCGGCAGCGCCCCCACGTACAGCGCAGCGGTCGCGAAGGGGTTGTAGGGCACGAAGGTCGACTGCGCCCCGTCCAGCATGAGCACGCGGCCATCCGCCAGCGCCAGAACCACGAAGATCGCGCCCGGCTGGCCCGCGTGCGCCGCAGGCAGGGTCACGCCGGCCCGGGCCGTCAGGTTGTTCAGCGGGCCGCTCTGGGCGGTGCTGAAGGCGGGCTCGGTGCCCGGCGCGGGCGTGCCGGTGCCAGGGCCACCGGTTCCCGGAGTCCCTGGATTGCCGGTGTTGCCAGGGTTGCTGCTGTTGTCCACCCCGGCGTTGAGCGCGATGCGCGTGGGCGTGCTCACGACGCCGTTGGAGGTGGTGACCCCGTTGCCCAGCACACCTCCGTCGGTGCGGCCCCAGGTGTAGACCGCGCCATCGGGCATGAGCGCCGCCGCAGCGAAGGCGCCCGTGAAGACGTACGACACCGGGCCGGGCAGGCCCTGCACCCGCACCGGGCCCGCCTTGGCGTTGGCCGGCACCGAATCCCACTTGGTGGAGGCCGTCGTGCCGTCGCCCAGCAGGCCATTGCTGCCCTGGCCGCAGGCAAACACGCTGCCGGCCCCGTCGACGAACAGCGCGGAGCCCCCGCCTGCAGCGATCTGGCGCAGGTTGGCCAGGTTCTTGATGGTGTAGGGCTGGGCCGCCGTCTGCGCGTTCTCCTGGCCGCAGGTCAGCATGCCGCTGTTGGTGTCGCCCCAGGCCAGCGCCTGGCCGTTCTTGATGCCGTAGTACAGACCGGCCGCGTTGCCCGTGGCCGTCGCGTCAATGAAGGCCAGACCCGTGGGCTTGAGCGCCGTCACGCCCAGGGGATCCGTGGCGGCCGCCACCGCCTGGATGGGGTTGTCGCGCACGGCGTTGCTGCCCCAGCCGATCAGGCTGCCGTCCTGGCGGCGGCCGATCATTTGCGTGCCTGTCACCGCCAGCTGCACGATGCCGGTGGCGCCGGCAACGGGCTGCGGCTGGCCCCGCTGCTGCGGCCCACCGGGGCCCAGGCCCAGGTTGCCGTAGCCATTGTCGTAACCCCAGGCCCAGATCTGGCCATTGCTGTCCGTGGCATAGAGCGAATAGCCGTTGGTGGCGGCGAGCACCGAGACGATGCCCGACAGCCCGGGCACCTGGACGGGCTCGTAGCGGAACTGCCCGCCCGAGGTGTTGGAGCCGATCAGCCCGTCGGAGACATTGCCCCAGACCCAGACGCTGCCGTCGCGCTTCACGGCTGCGGACAGTTGTCCCCCGGCGGTCAGGGCCACCACCTCCGTGCCCAGCGATGCGATCTTCGCGGGCGCGGGGTTGCTGCGGTCGGCCTGGCCACGGCCCAATTGCCCCGAGTCCCCGCGCCCCCAGGAGGTGACGCTGCCGTCCGCGTTGAGCAACAGCATGTGGTAGTCGCCGATGACGACATGCGGAATGGCGGCCAGCGCCGGACAGGCCAGCCCGGCAAGGACGCCTGCCAGCACGAGGGCCCGGCGCAAGAACCTGTTCAAGGAATCAGACATGGAGCAACTCCTGCTAGCAGTGAAGGTGCATGGATTCTTCCGCCACGCGCCGCGCGCGTCTGTCCCTCGAACAAGGGACAAAACGGTTCATATGCAAGCAGCTGTGACAGCAGGCCGCGCGTATCATGAAATCCACCGCCGAGCTTCCAAGGCCCGCCCCCCATGTCCGCTTTGCTCTCCGTGCTCGTGATCGAGGACGACCCCCCGTTCAGGCAGCGCCTGTGCGACAGCATTGCCGCCGCGCCCGACCTGCGCCTGGTGGGTGCCGCCGGTGACGCGGCCTCGGGCCTGGCCCTGCTGGCCCGGCACCAGCCCCAGGTGCTGCTGCTGGACCTGGGCCTGCCCGACCTCAACGGCATCGAGGTGATCGCGCGCAGCGCGGGCATTGCGCCCCACTGCGAGGTGGTGGTGGTCACCGTGTTCGGCGACGAGGCCCATGTCATGCAGGCACTGGCAGCCGGCGCCACGGGCTACGTGCTCAAGGACACACCGGCCCTGGACCTGGCCGAGATGGTGCGCGCCGTGCACGCAGGCGGCAGCCCCATCAGCCCGGTGATCGCCCGGCGCCTGCTGACCCGGCTGGCCCCTGCGGGCAGCTCGCGCCAGCGCGCGCAGGCCAGCCTGCCGGATACCGTCGCCAGCGAGGCCGACGCAGGCCTGCTCAGCGACCGCGAATGCGAGATGCTCGGCCTGGCCGCCAAGGGCTACAGCTACCGCGAGATCGCACAGATGATGGGCGTGAGCCAGCAGACCGTGCTCACCTACGTCAAGCGCAGCTACCGCAAGCTGCAGGTGCACTCCCGCTCCGAGGCGGTCTACGAAGCCCGCAAGCGCGGGCTGATGGGCGACTGACGGCCCCAGCCCAGCCCAGCACTGCACCGGCATTTCCGTGGCCCGCCCCTCCCGCACCCTGCAGCCCGGCACGCCAGCCCCAGGCCGACAGGGTTGGCGCTGGATGGCATCTGCCTGCCTGGCCCTGGCGCACTTGCTGGATTGGGCCCCATCGCTGGCGCATGCAAGCCTGCTGGAACCGGCCACCGACATCACCAATGCCATGGTTTCGCGCGTGGAGCGCTGGGAGCCCGTGCCGGGGTCCGAGCCCTCCATCGGCCCGCCGGGGGAGGGAGCGCAGGGGCAGTGGCACCCTGTCGACCTGCCCCAGGCCATACAGCGCAAGGCCACCACACGGGCAGCCGTCAATCTGCCCCTGCCCACGGTCTGGTACCGCACGGCATGCCCTGTGCCGGCAGCCCAGGAGACGCTGGCCCTGTACCTGCCCCGCGTGAACGGCGGCCCCCTGCAGGTATGGCTGCGCAATGCACAGGCCACGCGCCAGTTGCTGGACAACAGCCCGGCCTGGCCCTCGCAGTGGAACCAGCCCATCCTGCTGCGGCTGCCCAGCGCCGCCGCCCAGCCCCACGGCAGTTGCCTGCTGTTCCTCGCGCTGCCACCGCGCGCCGACGGCAGCTATGCACTGAGCCGTCTGTGGCTGGGCGCGGAGACTGAACTGCAGAGCCTGTGGTCGGCACGCCAGCGCTGGGTCGTCACCGTGCCCCTGGCGGCCAGCACCACGCTCGTCATGCTCGGGCTGTTCTCGCTGGCGTTCTGGTGGCACCGCCGCAAGGACACGGCCTACCTGTACTTCGGCCTGGCATCGCTGGCCTGGTGGCTGCGCAACCTGCACTACGGCATCGAGCTGCCACAGAACCTCGACGCCCTGCGCTGGTTCTGGTGGGCCACCGATGCCTCGATGACCTGGGTCATGCTGCTGGTCTACCTGTTTTCGCTGCGTTTTGCCACGCGTCGCTTTCCGTGGGTAGAGCGCCTGCTGCTGGGCTTTGCGGTCCTGGTATCGGCCATGTCCATGCCGTTCCTGCCCTGGGCTCTGGATACGCCGCTGCTGCTGCATGCCGCCAATACGCTGGTCGCCATGGGCGTGACCCTGCTCATCGCCGGGTCGGCCTGGCGGGGCAGCCGCGAGTTGCGGGTGCTGGCGCTGGCGCTGTGCATCTGCCTGGGCCTGGGCGTGCACGACCTGGCGCTGCTGCAGCTGCGCATATCGCCCGAGAGCCTGTACCTCATGCCTTACGCGATGGTGCTGGTGCTGGGCGCTTTCCTGTACGCCGTGAACCGCCGCTACATCGGCGCGCTGGAGCACGCGGAAGGCGCGGCCCAGGTGCTGCAGGACAAGCTCTCGGAGCAGCAGCGCGCGCTGCAGGGCAATTTCGCCCTGCTGGCCGAGGTGGAAAACGAGCGCGTGCGGCTGACGGAGCGCCAGCGGCTCACGCGCGACATGCACGATGGCCTGGGTGCCATGCTGGTGTCGTCGCTGGGACAGATGGAACAAGGACGCCTGTCGCAGGGCGATGTGGCCCAGGTGCTGCGCGACTGCCTGGAAGACTTGCGCCTGACCATCGATTCGATGGAGCCCATCGACCAGGACCTGACCACCCTGCTGGCAACCCTGCGCCAGCGCGTAGGCCACCGGCTGGCACAGGGCGGCATCACCCTGCACTGGCACATGGACGACCTTCCGCCGCTGCCCTGGCTGGATGCGCCTGCGGCGCTGCACGTGCTGCGCATCGTGCAGGAGGCGCTGGCCAACGTGGTCAAGCACTCCGGGGCGGCCAATGTCACGCTATCGGCCACTGTGGACACGGGGCCGGGGGTCTGCGTTCAGATCGAGGACGATGGCCGCGGGCTGCCCTCCCTGGCAGGCAACACCCCGGGGCGGGGGCTGAACCACATTGACGAACGTGCGCGCCAGTTGGGTGGCCATGCGCGGATACTTCCGGGTCACCTGGGCGGCACGGTGGTGCAGCTGTGGCTGCCGCTAGAAGGCCCGCCGCCCCCTGCCACCGATGGATTCAGGCACTCACGCTGGCCTGCACCCTAGCCACTCAGCCCCTCAGGGCTTTGCCACCGTGAGGAAGACCCGCTTGCGGTCCCAGTTCTTGCGGCCCAGGTACTTGATGGCGATCACGTAGCGGCCGGGAGGCAGAAAGTCCTGCGTCAGCGTCTCTTGCTGCGTGACGACCGGCTGGCCGTTCACGCGCACGCTCTGTTGCGCCACCATTTCAGTCTCGCTCTCCAGATCCTGGCCATCGAGCCCGTAGACCGTGACGTCGGGCTCTTCCTTTTCTTCGCCCACATGGGCCAGGCCCATGGCGTTGGGGCGTGTGAGCACGTCGAGCGCCACCTTGCCGTCCACCGGTTCGCGCACGATCCAGTAGACCTCGCGCACGTTGTCGTTGAGCTCGGCCAGGAGGGCCTTGAGCTTTTCGTACTCGGCCTTGTCGGCAATCACCTGCACCGCCTTGCCGCCGATGGTCGCGTCAAAGCAACGACCGATGCGGTCCACGCAGGGAATGCGGTCGAAATAGCCGCGCGCATAGGACGGCGCCGGCACCTGCTGTGCTGCGGCTGGCATGGCGGCAAAACCGGCTCACAGGGCCATGGCAGCGGCCAGGGCCCGCAAGGAGCCCCTCATAACAGCCGCACCGGGATGCCCCGCCCCGCCATGTGCTGCTTGGACTGGCCCACGGTGTACTCACCATAGTGGAAGATGCTGGCGGCCAGCACCGCGTCGGCGCCGCCGATCTGGATGCCGTCGGCCAGGTGGTCGAGGTTGCCCACGCCGCCCGAGGCGATCACGGGCACGCTCACCGCATCACTCACCGCACGCGTCAGCGCCAGGTCGAAGCCGGCCTTGGTGCCGTCGCGGTCCATGCTGGTGAGCAGGATCTCGCCCGCGCCGCGGCGCGCCATCTCGGTGGCCCAGGCCACGGCGTCCAGGCCGGTGTTCTTGCGCCCACCATGGCTGTACACATCCCAACCCGGGCCCACGGCCTTGCCGTCGGCCCCGGTGCGCTGCGCATCCTCTTCAGAGCGGCGCTTGGCATCGATGGCCACCACGATGCACTGCGCACCGTACCTGTCCGATGCCGCATTGATCACGCCGGGGTCGGCAATCGCGGCCGAGTTGAAGCTGGTCTTGTCCGCGCCCGCATTGAGCAGGCGGCGCACATCGGCCACCGTGCGCACGCCTCCGCCGACGGTGAGCGGAATGAACACCTGGCTGGCCACGGCTTCGATGATGGGCAGGATCAGGTCGCGCCCATCGCTGGTGGCGGTGATGTCGAGAAAGGTCAGCTCGTCGGCGCCCTGCGCGTTGTAGCGCGCGGCGATCTCGACGGGGTCGCCCGCATCGCGCAACTCGACGAAGTTGACGCCCTTGACCACGCGGCCTCCGGTCACGTCCAGGCAGGGGATGATGCGTTTGGCAAGCATGTCAGTCAAAGGTAGTCGTTGGGGCGCGCTTTACGCGTCAGCCATTGAGTTCATCGGCACGCGCCTGCGCTGCCGCGAAATCGAGGTCCCCACTGTAGATGGCGCGCCCGCAGATCACGCCTTCGACGCCCTCACCCTCGACCGCACAGAGCTTCTCTATGTCGGCCATGTTCGACAGGCCGCCCGAGGCGATCACGGGGATGCTCAGCGACTGCGCGAGCTTGACGGTGGCTTCGATGTTAATGCCCGAGAGCATGCCGTCACGGCCGATGTCGGTGTAGATGATGGACTCGACGCCCCAGTCCTCGAACTTCTTGGCCAAATCCACGACCTCGTGGCCGGTGAGCTTGCTCCAGCCATCGGTGGCAACCTTGCCGTCCTTGGCATCGAGGCCGACGATGATGTGGCCGCCGAAGGCACTGCAGGCGTCCTTGAGGAAGCCGGGGTTCTTCACCGCCGCCGTGCCGATGATCACGTAGCGCAGGCCGCCATCGATGTATTTTTCGATGGTGTCCAGGTCGCGGATACCGCCACCGAGCTGCACCGGGATGTCCTCGCCCACTTCCTGCAGGATGGACTTGATCGCGCTGAAGTTCTTGGGCACGCCGGCAAAGGCGCCGTTCAGGTCCACCAGGTGCAGGCGGCGTGCGCCGGCCTCCAGCCACTTGCGCGCCATGGCGGCAGGGTCTTCACCGAAGGTGGTGGATTGGTCCATGTCGCCTTGCTTGAGGCGTACGCAGTGGCCGTCCTTGAGGTCGATGGCGGGAATGAGCAGCATGGTGGGTTCGGGTGAAAAAGGGCGAGGCCGGGCTCGGCCCGAACAGGGTTGGAAATGAAAACTCAGGGGTTCCAGTGCAGGAAATTGCGGTACAGCGCCAGGCCGTGCTCCGCACTTTTCTCGGGGTGGAACTGCGTGGCAAAAATATTATCGCGTGCAATCGCTGCGGCGAACACACCGCCGTAGTCGGCCTCGCCCGCGCAGTGCGCTGCATTCTGCGGCCGGGCATAGAAACTGTGCACGAAATAGAAGTAGCTGCCGTCAGGCACGCCGGACCATACCGGATGTACCGCACCGCCGTGCGCCACCTGGCGCACCTGGTTCCAGCCCATCTGCGGCACCTTGAAACGGCTGCCATCGGGCTGGTTGCGGCCGGCGAGGTCGAACTTTCGCACCTCGCCAGGGATCAGCGACAGGCCGGGCGTGTCGCCCTCGGCGCTGTGGTCCAGCAGCATCTGCATGCCCACGCACACTCCGAACATCGGTTTGCTGGCCGCAGCTTCGAGCACGGACTCCGAGAGGCCCGAGTCGCGCAGCTCGCGCATGCAGTCGGGCATGGCGCCCTGCCCCGGCAGCACGATGCGCTGGGCGGCGCGCACGTCTTCGGGGCGCGAGGTGACGACCACGGTCCAGCCCGAGCCTTCGGCCGCAGCCTGCACGGCCTGCGACACCGAGCGCAGGTTGCCCATGCCGTAATCAACCACGGCGACGGTTTTTGCTTCCAT
Source organism: Acidovorax sp. LjRoot66 (assembly GCF_964253305.1). Taxonomy (NCBI): domain Bacteria; kingdom Pseudomonadati; phylum Pseudomonadota; class Betaproteobacteria; order Burkholderiales; family Comamonadaceae; genus Acidovorax; species Acidovorax sp. LjRoot66. The sequence continues at coordinate 1,527,685 of NZ_CAXUQU020000001.1, read as the reverse complement.
ATTCATAGCTATCGGCGCTTGGCGAAAAATCGGTAGCGGCCTTTTTTCAGCGTGTGGGAATCAGAGACTGCCCTTGGTGGACGGAATGGTGCCGGCGGCGCGCGGGTCGCGCGTGAGGGCCGAGCGCAGCGCGCGGGCAAAGGCCTTGAACACTGTTTCGCACTGGTGGTGCGCGTTGATGCCCTTGAGGTTGTCGATGTGCAGCGTCACGCCCGCGTGGTTCACGAAGCCCTGGAAGAATTCGTAGGTGAGCTGCGTGTCGAAGCCGCCGATGCTGCCCGCCGTGAACGGGATGTGCAGGTGCAGCCCGGGGCGGCCCGAGAAATCGACCACCACGCGGCTCAGCGCCTCGTCCAGCGGCACATAGGCATGGCCGTAGCGGGTGATGCCCTTCTTGTCGCCCACGGCGCGCGCGAAGGCCTGGCCCAGGGTGATGCCCACGTCTTCCACCGTGTGGTGGCCGTCGATGTGCAGGTCGCCGTCGCAGTCGACCTCCAGGTCGATCAGGCCGTGGCGGGCGATCTGTTCGAGCATGTGGTCGAAAAAGCCGATGCCGGTGTGCAGCTTGGCCTGGCCGGTGCCGTCGAGGTTGATGCGCACGGTGATGTGCGTCTCGGCGGTGTTGCGGCTGACCTCGGCGGTGCGGTCGGCCTGTGGGTCGGTCGAGGCGGAGGGAACGAGTGCAGAAGAAGTCATAGGGAGGCTTGGAGCGCAGCAAGCATCTGCGCGTTGTCGTCGGCGTTGCCCACCGTGAGGCGCAGGCAGTTCACCAGCATGGGGTGCATTGTAGAAACGTTCTTGACGAGGACCTTGCGCTTTTTCATGCCCTCGCAGGTTGTGGCGGAATCGGCCACACGCACCAGCACCATGTTGGCCTCGCTGTCCCAGCACTTTTCGATGCCCGGCAGGGCCCTGAGGGCCTGCACCAGCAGTGTGCGCTGGGCGCGCAGCTCGGCGGCCTGGTCGGCGAATACGTCGGCATGCTCCAGCGCGAACAGCGCTGCCTCGCAGTTGAGCACGCTCACGTTGTAGGGCGGGCGCACCTTGTCGATCTCGGTGGTCACGGCCGCTGGCGCGATGAGGTAGCCCAGGCGCACCCCGGCCAGGCCGAACTTGCTGAGCGTGCGCATGAGCAGCACATGGCCGTTGCGCGCCGGTTCGGCGCGCATGCGGTCGATCCAGGTGCGGCTGGCGAAGGGCTGGTAGGCCTCGTCCATCACCACGAAGCCGCCCTGTGCGCCCACCGCGTCGATGATGCGCTGCACCGCGCCCTCATCCCACAGCGTGGCCGTGGGGTTGTTGGGGTAGGCGATGTAGGTGATGGCCGGGCGGTGCTGGGCGATGGCGGCCAGCATGGCCGGCTCGTCGAGCTCGAAATCGGCAGTGAGCGGCACGCCCACGAAATCCAGGCCCTGCAGTTGCGCGCTCAGCGGGTACATCACGAAGCCGGGCATGGGCGCCAGCATGGTGGCACGCTCGCCGGGCTGGGCGCAGGCCAGGGCCAGCAGGGTGATGAGTTCGTCGGACCCATTGCCCAGCACGATGCCGTGACCCTCGGGCATGCCGGCGTACTTCGCCAACGCGGCCTTCAGGTCGTTCAGGCGCTCGCCCGGGTAGCGGTTGAGCGCCAGCGCGCCCAGGCGCTGGCCCAGCGCGGCCTGCAGGTGGGCGGGCAGGCGAAACGGGTTTTCCATCGCGTCCATCTTGAGCATGCCGGTGGACGGCTGCACGGCATAGGCATGCATGGCGCGCACGTCGGCACGGATGCGGTTCAGGGCGGCCAGAGGCGGGGCAGTGGTGGTCATTCGGCGGTGTCCAGTTCGTTGGGGGCGACAAGAAAGGGGTTGATGCAGCGCACGGCGTCCAGCACCTGATCGTGCGGCAGCGCCTCGGTGAGCAGGTAGCGGCAGCCCTGCTGGTGGGCCGAGGAGACGATGAGCGCGTCCCAGTAGCCCAGACCATAGCGGTCCTGCAGGTCCCAGGCGCCGTCCACGGTGTAGGCGTCGAGGTGCGGCGGCAGCCACACGCGCAGGCGCCGCACCTGGGCGCGCACCAGGGGCACGGTGCGCGGGCCCTCGAAGCGCTGGATGGCCTGGTTGTACAGCTCGTTGAGCACCTGGGAGCTGATGCGCCCGCTGCGCGTCTGCCAGCAAAAGCCCAGCCACTCGCGGGCCCGCGCCTGGCGCACTGGGTCGCGGTCGTCCACGCTGGCCAGCAGCAGCTCGGTGTCGACGAACAAGGGCACGGTGCTGCTCATCGCTGGAACAGGATTTCGCGCGGCACATAGGGGCCGCTGGAAGCGCCCCAGCTCTCGAAGCCCAGCGCCTCGCGCATGGCCTGGGCGTAGGCGTCTTCCTGGCGCATCTTTTCGGCCAGCCACTCGCCCACCAGGCGCGACACGCTGCTGCCGCGCTTGGCGGCTTCGATGCGCACCCATTCGGCGGCGGCGTCGTCCATGGTGATGGTGACGTTTTTCATGGGATCCATATTACACGAAGTTCGTGCTCCACGAAGTTCGTGTAGAAATTCAGGCGACCTTGCGATCGGTGGCCTGGAGCACGCGGCAGGCCATCTCGCCCACGGTGCGCAGGGCCACCAGGTGTTCCGGGGTCCAGTCGCCCCCCACGCCGATGCGCAGGCAGTTGCGAAAGCGCCCGCTGGCGCTGAACACGGTGCCGGGGGCGATCAGGATGTGTTCGGCCAGGCAGGCTTCATGCAGTTGCACCGAGTCGAGCGCGCGCGGCAGCTCCACCCACAGCAGCATGCCGCCGGGCGGGTCGCTGACCCGCGTGCCCGGCGGAAAGTGCGCGCCGATGGTGTGGCGCACCTCGTCGAGCCGGGCCGCAGCCGCCGCGCGCAGCTGGCGCATGGCGGCCGCATGCCCGCTCTGGTTGATGAGGTCGGCCAGCGCCAGCTCCAGCACGGCCGACTGGCCGCCGGCCTGCATGTCCTTGATGCTGCGCAGTTGCTCGGTCCAGCGCCCGGCCTCGACCCAGCCCAGGCGCAGGCCCGGGGCCAGGGTCTTGGAGAACGAGTCGCAGAGCATCACGTGGCCCGTGGTGTCGTAGGACTTGACGGTGCGGCGCATCTCGTCGGACTCGGCCAGGTCGGCGTAGATCGCGTCCTCGATCACCGCCATGCCGTGGCGCGAGGCCATCTGCGCCAGCCGGCGACGCTCGGGCTGGGGCATGCAGCTGCCCAGCGGGTTGCTCAGCGTGGGCACCACCATCAGGGCCTTCACGGGCTGCGTATCGAGCGCAAGCTGCAGCGCATCGAGCGAGATGCCGTGGCGCGGGTGCGTGGGGATCTCCAGCGCCTTGAGGTGCAGGCCTTGCAGCACTTCGAGGAAGGAAAAGTGCGTGGGCGACTCCAGCGCCACCACGTCGCCCGGCTGGGTGACGGCGCGCAGGCACAGGGCGATGCTGTCCATGCAGCCTCCGGTGATCACGATGTTCTCGGGGTCCAGGCTGCAGCCCAGGCCCACGGCATAGCGCGCCAGGGCGCGCCGCGCCTCCTCCTGCCCGGCCGACGAGGGATAGGTGCACAGCAGCTGACGGTTGCGCTGCACGGAGCGCACCACCGCGCGGCGCACGCGGTCGGGGTTGAGCATGTCGGGCCCCGGGGTGCCGCTGCTGAACGAGAGCATGTCCGCCGGCTGGGCACGGCCCATGATGCGCTGGCCCAGCCAGTCCACCGACACCTCGCGCGGGCGGCGCAGCGGGCGTGGGGTGGTGGGCTCGGGCAGGTTGACAGGGCGCGCCGCCACGAAGAAGCCCGAGCGCGGGCGCGCCGTGATCAGCCGCGCGTCCTCGAGCCAGTGGTAGGCCTGCACCACGGTGCTCTGGGCCACGCCGCGCTGGCGCGCCAGTTCGCGCACCGAAGGCATCTTCTCGCCGCGCGCCAGGGTGCCGTTGCGCACCAGTTCGGCCAGTTGGGCCGCGATCTGCAGGTAGAGGGGGGTGGTTTCCACGGCGTCCATGGCTTCATTCTGTACTGGCAGGGCCAGCGGTGGCCAGTACAGATTGACCCCAGTCAATACGACACAGAGCCCCGCAGCGGGGGATCTGTACTGCACCAGCTCGCGCCGTGCTGTGGCTGGTGGCCCAGGGCGCGGGCGCGCACAGTGCAAGGCATGAACTCACTGCACACCCCCTCCCCCGCTTTGCCCACTGTCCCACCGCTGCGGCCACAGGCCCTGGCGCTGCAGTGGAACCGCCAACCCTTGCCGCCTCTGCAGGCCGTGCAGGCGCTCGAATTCCGCACGGGCGAAACCGGCCTGCTCGAAGTCGAGCAGGGCCGCGTCTGGGTCACCTGCGATGGCCTGCTGGAAGACTATTTCCTCGATGCAGGCCAGCGCCTGTCGTTCGCCGGGCCGGTGCGGCTGCGCGTGAGCGCCGAGGGTGGCCGCCCGGCGCGCCTGAGCTGGGCGCGGCACCGGAATTCGGATGTATTGGACCGTTCAGCGGCGGCCGATGTGCCCGCGCCGGGCGCGTCCATCCGCCTGCAGGCGGCCTGAAAAAAGGCTATCAGCCCCGGGCTGGCGGCACGGGCTTGAGCCGCAGCTCGGCGGCGCGGGCATGGGCCTGCAGGCCCTCGCCATAGGCCAGTTCGGCCGCGATGGTGCCCAAGGCCTGAGCGCCGGCCTCGCTCACCTCGATGAGGCTGCTGCGCTTCTGGAAGTCGTAGACGCCCAGTGGCGAACTGAAGCGTGCCGTGCCGCTGGTGGGCAGCACATGGTTGGGGCCTGCGCAGTAGTCGCCCAGGCTTTCGCTGGTATAGGCCCCGAGGAAGATGGCGCCCGCGTGGCGCAGCAGGGGCTCCCAGCGGTGCGGTTCGTTGCTGCTCACCTCCAGGTGCTCGGGGGCGATGCGGTTGCTGATGGCGCAGGCCTCTTCCATGCTGCGCGTGTGGATCAGGGCGCCCCGGCCGTTCAGGCTCTTGGCGATGATCTCGGCGCGGGGCACGGTGGGCAGCAGGCGGTCGATGGCCTCCTGCACGGCGTCGATGTAGGCCGCGTCGGGGCACAGCAGAATGCTCTGCGCCAGCTCGTCGTGCTCGGCCTGGGAGAACAGATCCATCGCCACCCAGTCGGCCGGGGTGCTGCCGTCGGCCAGCACCAGGATTTCGCTGGGGCCGGCGATCATGTCGATGCCCACGGTACCAAACACGCGCTTCTTGGCGCTGGCCACGTAGGCGTTGCCCGGGCCGGTGATCTTGTCGACCTTGGGCACGGTGTCGGTGCCATAGGCCAGCGCGGCCACGGCCTGCGCCCCGCCGATGGTGAAGGCGCGCGTGACGCCAGCCACGTAGGCCGCCGCCAGCACCAGCTCGTTGCGTTCGCCCTTGGTGGATGCCAGCTGCGCGCCCGAGCCGCCGGTGGCGACGCTGCCGCGAACGGGCGTGGGCACCACCATGATGATCTCCTGCACGCCGGCCACGTGGGCGGGGATGGCGTTCATGAGCAGGCTCGACGGATAGGCCGCCTTGCCGCCGGGCACGTAGATGCCCACGCGGTCGAGCGGGGTGACCTTCTGGCCCAGCAGGGTGCCGTCCTCGTCGCGGTAGCTCCAGCTCTCGCCCGAGGCCTTCTTCTGCGCCTCGTGGTAGCTGCGTACGCGCCTGGCGGCGGCCTGCAGGGCATCGCGCTGGGCCGCGGGAATGGCGTCGAACGCGGCCTTGAAATCGGCCTGCGTGAGTTCGAGCCCGGCCATGGAATCAGCCGCCAGGCCGTCGAAACGCGCCGTGTAGTCGAGCACGGCGGCATCGCCACGCGCCCGCACATCGGCCAGGATGTCGGCCACGCGCTGCTCGATGGCCGCATCCGTGTCGGCGGACCAATGCAGGCGATCGCGGAAGGCGGCTTCGAAATCGGCGCTATCGGTGCTCAGGCGTACGGGCTTGGCTTGCATGGCTTTCGGGTCTCTGTCGCTGTGGGAAATCGGTGATTCGTTCAGGCGCGCGCTGCGGTGGCCGCAGCAAAGGCATCGATGATGCGGCGCAGCGGGGCCTGCTTGAGCTTGAGCGCGGCCTGGTTGACGACCAGGTAGGAGCTGATGTCCATGATGCGCTCGACCTCCACGAGGTGGTTGGCCTTCAGAGTATTGCCCGTGGACACCAGGTCGACGATGGCGTCGGACAGGCCGATCAGCGGCGCCAACTCCATGCTGCCATAGAGTTTGACCATGTCCACGTGCACCCCCTTGGTGGCGAAGAAGTCGCGCGCGATGGAGGTGTACTTGGTGGCCACCTTCAGGCGCGAGCCCTGCTTGACGGCGCGCTCGTAGTCGAAGTCGTTGCGCACGGCGACGCTCACGCGGCATTTGGCGATCTGCAGGTCCAGCGGCTGGTACAGGCCCTGGCCGCCATGCTCGATGAGGGTGTCCTTGCCGGTCACGCCGATGTCGGCGCCGCCGTACTCCACGTAGGTGGGCACGTCGGTGGCGCGCACCAGCACCACGCGCACGTCGGGCTGGTTGGTGGGCAGGATGAGCTTGCGCGATTTTTCGGGGTCTTCGAGCACCTTGATGCCGGCAGCGGCCAGGAGCGGCAGGGTCTCGTCGAAGATGCGGCCCTTGGACAGGGCGAGGGTGATCATGGTCATACGGGTTCTCTGAAAAGGGGCGCGGGCGGTGTGGCGGTCAGGACATCCGCTCGATGTCCGCTCCGATGCCGCGCAGCTTGGCTTCCATGCAATCGTAGCCACGGTCCAGATGGTAGATGCGGTCCACCACGGTCTCGCCGTCGGCCACCAGGCCGGCAATCACCAGGCTGGCCGACGCACGCAGGTCGGTGGCCATCACGGTGGCGCCCGACAGGGGTGGATTCACGGCCTCGGCGTTGCCCAGGCCCTCGATCACGGCCACCTTGCCATCGGTCTGGATGCGGGCACCCAGGCGCACCAGCTCGTCCACATGCATGAAGCGGTTTTCGAAGATGGTCTCCGTCACCGTGGAGGTGCCCTGCGCCACGCAGTTGAGTGCCATGAACTGGGCCTGCATGTCGGTGGGAAAGCCCGGGTATTCGGTGGTGCGGAAACCCTGGGCGCGCAGCTTGCCGGCGCCGGGGCTCTGCACGCGGATGCCGCCATCCACAGCCTGCACCTGCACGCCGGCCTCGCGCAGCTTGTCGATCACGGCATCGAGGTGGTCGGCGCGGCCATGGCGCAGCACCACGTCGCCGCCGGTGGCGGCCACCGCGCACAGGAAGGTGCCGGCCTCGATGCGGTCGGCCACCACACGGTGGGTGCAGCCGTTCAGACGCTCCACGCCCTGGATGCGGATGCGGCTGCTGCCGTGGCCTTCGATCTTCGCGCCCATGGCGATCAGCATCTCGGCCAGGTCGATGATCTCGGGCTCCTGCGCGGCGTTTTCCAGCACCGTCTCACCCTCGGCCAGCGCCGCGGCCATGAGGAAGTTCTCGGTGCCGGTCACCGTGACCATGTCGGTGGTGATGCGCGCGCCCTTCAGGCGCGTGGCGCCGGCGGGCAGCTTGGCGATCATGTAGCCGTGCTCGACCACGATCTCGGCCCCCATGGTGGCCAGGCCCTTGATGTGCTGGTCCACCGGGCGCGAGCCGATGGCGCAGCCGCCGGGCAGCGACACCGTGGCCTCGCCGAAGCGCGCCAGCAGCGGGCCCAGGGCGAGCACCGAGGCGCGCATGGTCTTGACCAGCTCGTACGGGGCCTCGGGCGTGTTCAGGCCACTGGCGTCGATGCGCACGGTGCCGTCGGGTGCACGCTCGGCCGCCACGCCCATGTTGCGGATCAGGGTCAGCATGGTGCTCACGTCCTGCAACTGGGGCACATTGAGCAGGGTGACCGGCTCGGCCGTGAGCAGCGCGGCGCAAAGTTCGGGCAGCGCGGCATTCTTGGCGCCGGAGACCAGCACCTCGCCCTGCAGGGTGCGGCCACCACGGATGAGGAGTTTGTCCATCACGAAACCAGTGAAAAAGTAGTGGGAGGTGCCGGGGTAGCAGCGGCTCAGCGCGGCTGCACTGCCCATTCGGCGGGCGTGAAGGTCTTCATGGACAGGGCATGCACCTCGTCCGTCTGCATGCGCGTGCCCAGCGTGGCGTACACGCGCTGGTGGCGCTGGATGAGGCGCTTGCCCTCGAACTCGGCCGAGACGATGGTGGCGTACCAGTGGCGGCCATCGCCCTGCAGGTCGATGTGCTCGCAGGCCAGGCCGGCGGCGATGAGGTCTTTGAGTTGGTCGGCGGTCATGGGTGGGGCGTGGTTGTCTGCATCCGGGGCGGGCGGCAAGGGTACCGCGAACCGCTCCCGGGCGGTTCAATATCGGTCAATGGCGGATCTTGTAGCCGGTGCGCAGCAGGTGCACGGCCAGCCAGCTGACCGCGAGCCAGGCCAAACCCACGATACCGAGGCTGAGCCAGGGCGAGGTGTCGCTCTGGCCGAAGAAACCGTAGCGGAAACCGTCGATCATGTAGAAGAACGGGTTCAGGTGGCTCACGATCTGCCAGAACGGCGGCAGGGACTGGATGGAGTAGAACACGCCGGACAGGAAGGTCATCGGCACGATCACGAAGTTCTGGAACGCGGCCATCTGGTCGAATTTGTCGGCCCACAGCCCGGCGATGAGCCCGAGCGTGGCCAGAAGGCCCGCCCCCAGCACGGCAAATGCAATGATCCACAACGGCGCTGCGAACTCCGGTCGCGCGAAGGCGACCGTGACGATGAACACCCCCAGCCCCACGGCCAGCCCGCGCACGATGGAGGAGCCCACATAGGCCACGAACCAGGCCCAGTGCGACAGGGGCGTGAGCAGCACGAACACCAGGCTGCCCATGATCTTGCTCTGGATCAGGCTCGACGAGCTGTTGGCGAAGGCGTTCTGCAGCACGCTCATCATCACCAGGCCGGGCACCAGGAAGGCTGTATAGCTGATGCGGTCATAGACCTTCACATGGTCTTCGAGCACGTGGCCAAAGATCAGCAGGTACAGAACGGCGGTGAGCACCGGCGCGGCCACGGTCTGGAAGCCCACCTTCCAGAAGCGCAGCAGTTCCTTGTAGAACAGGGTTTGCCAGCCGGTCATGCGTGGGCTCCCAGGGCTGCGGGAGCGGCAGAGGCCGCAGGCGGCGGGTGCGACGCCGATGTGCCGGCCATCACCTGCAGGAACACATCCTCCAGGTCGGGGCGGCGGATCTCCATGTCATGCACCTCCACACCCGCCACGCGCAGCGCGGCCAGGTGCTCCTCGATCTCGCGCGCGTCGTGCGCCGGCATCTGCACGATGCGGCCGGTGACGCGCGCCAGGCGCGCCAGTGCGGGCGGCAGCTCCACGTCGGCCTTGAACTGCAGCACATTGCCCGAGGCGGCCTTGAGCAGTTCGCTGGTATCGGCCAGGGCCACCACCTGCCCGGTCTTGAGCATGGCAATGCGGTTGCACAAAGCTTCTGCCTCCTCAAGGTAGTGCGTGGTGAGCAGCACGGTGTGCCCTTCCTTGTTCAGGCGGGCGATGAATTGCCACAGGGTCTGGCGCAGCTCCACGTCCACCCCGGCGGTGGGCTCGTCGAGCACGATGATGGGCGGCTTGTGCACCAGGGCCTGGGCCACGAGCACGCGCCGCTTCATGCCACCCGAAAGCTGGCGCATGTTGGCGTTGGCCTTGTCCGTGAGGCCCAGGTGGTGCAGCAACTCGTCGATCCAGGCGTCGTTGTTCTTCACACCGAAGTAGCCTGACTGGATGCGCAGCGCCTCGCGCACGTTGAAGAAGGGGTCGAACACCAGCTCCTGCGGCACCACGCCGAGCTTGCGCCGGGCCTCGGCGAACTGCGCCTGCACGTCGCTGCCCTGCACCAGCACACGGCCGTTGCTGGGCCGGGCCAGGCCGGCGAGGATGCTGATCAGGGTGGTCTTGCCGGCACCATTGGGGCCGAGGAGTCCGAAGAACTCCCCTTCCTCGATGTCCAGGCTGACCTGGTTGAGTGCCTGGAAAGGGCCTTTGGGCGTATCAAAGGTCTTGGAAACGGCTTGGAATGAGACTGCGGGCATGAGCCGCTGATTTTAAGGCCTGGTGCACAAACCTGCTGCGCCGGCCCCGGTAGCCCCTGCCAGACGGGTCAGGCTGCAGGCAGCAGATCTGCAACGCCGTACAGCCCAGCCATGCTGGTCAGCGCTGCGGGCAGTCCCTGTACGGCAAAGGTCTTGCGGTCCGAGAGCGCCTCGCGCCGGCATTCGAGCAGCACCGCCAGCGCGGAGGTGTCGAACACGGACAGCGCCTGGGCATCCACCACCACGCCCGGCTCCTTGTGCACCTTCAGGCCCTGCAGCAGCATGCGCAGGCACGCCGGTGCCTGGCGGTGCGTCAGTTCCTGCGGAAGGACCAGGACAGGCACGGTGGAAGGCCCTGTGTCAGCCCTTGGTGCCGGCATTGGACTTGTTGCGCGCTTCCAGCGAGGCAATCAGGCCATCCACGCCCTTGGCGTTGATTTCCTGCGCGAACTGGCCCTTGTAGGTTTCCACCAGCCACACGCCGAGCACGTTGAGGTTGTAGATCTTCCAGCCGGCGCCATCGCCCGGGGTCTTCTCCAGACGGTAGTCGAGCTGAATCGGGTCGCCGCGGCCCACGATCTCGGTGCGCACCACCACGTCCTTGTCGGCGGGATCGCCGCGCAGGGGCTTGACCTGGATGGTCTGGTCATTCACCTGGGCCAGCGCACCCGCATAGGTGCGCACCAGCAGAATCTTGAATTCGTCCTGCAGGCGCTTTTGCTGCTCAGGCGTGGCCTGGCGCCAGCCCGGGCCCACGGCGGCGGCGGTCATGCGGCGGAAATTCACGTTGGGCATGACCGTCTTGTCCACCAGCGCGATCACCTTGGACAGGTCTCCGCCCTGGATGGCCTTGTCCGCCTTGACGGTGTTCAGCACGTCGGTGGACAGGCGCTTGATCAAGGCGTCGGGGGCTTCATCTGCGGCCAGGGCCGACAGGGGCAGGCCCAGCGTTGCGGTGGCCGCCAGGGCCAGGGCGATATGGCCCACGAGTCGTCGATTCATCATCATGTCATCTGCTTTCATTGGGGCGGGCAAGGCACCCTTGATTTCATTGTGGGCCCGAGGGGCCATCCATATGCTTCGGCCAGGTTGCGGTGTGCAAGCAAGTGCAACACCTACCCGGCGGGAAAATCAGCGCTTCCTGGCGTCCGCAGGGGGCTCCTCGGGCAGCATGCCGTCCTTGGAGTCCTGGGCACCATCATCCTTGTCCTTGTCGTACGGCGCCTCGCCGGCCTGGCTGCGCACCTGCAGGAACACGTCGCGCGTGAAGCTGTACTTGTCGAGCGCAGCACTGTCGAGCACGGAACCCGCACGCAGCAGGTTGGCACGCACATCCACCGCGCGCAAGGCATACAGCGAATTGCGGGCCGAGGTCGGGTCCACGTAGCGCACGGGGTTGCCCATCATGTCGACCGGCAGGGCAAAGGTATCGCGCACCGTGGAGGGCCCGAAAATGGGCAGCACCACATAGGGACCGGTGTCCACGCCCCAGCGGCCCAGCGTGAGGCCGAAGTCCTGGCGGTAACGGTCGATACCCAGCTCGCTGGCGACATCCAGCACGCCCCCCAGGCCGAGGAAGGTGTTCACGTTCACGCGCATGAAGCTGGAAGCGGCACCTTCGAGCCGGAACTGCAGCACGTTGTTCACGAAGGACCAGACGTCGGTCAGGTTGGCGAAGAAGTTGCTCACCCCGGTGCGCACCGGAGCCGGCGTGACTTCCTTGTAGGCCGTGGCCACGGGCTTGAGCACCAGGGCATCGACCTGTTCGTTGAACTTGGTGACCCCGCGGTTGTAGGGTTCCAGCGGGTCGCGCGGGTCGTTGCGGGGGCCGCTCGCGCAGCCGACCAGCAAGGCGAGCCCCAGCACGGCTACCAGGGCCCGGCCGGTGCGCCGCAGCATTGCAGCGCCATTCGCGGGGTGGTTTTCATCGTCGCGGGCCGTGCCCGCTTGCGTCCTGTTCATCATTTTTTGCTACCTGCCCCTGCGGGCTTACTGCCGTCTTCGGCTTTGCTGTAAAGAAATTGTCCAATCAGGTTTTCCAGCACCACGGCGGACTGCGTGGCGGTGATCATGTCGCCCGCCGCGAGGTTCTTCTCATCGCCGCCGGCCTCGATGCCGATGTACTGCTCGCCCAGCAGGCCGCTGGTGAGGATCTTGAGCGAGCTGTCCTTGGGGAACGCATAGCGGTCCTGCATGGCCAGCGTGACGCGCGCCTGGTAGGTCTTGTCATCGAAGGCGATGGACTCGACCCGGCCCACGACCACACCGGCGCTGCGCACGGCAGCCTGTGGCTTGAGGCCCCCAATGTTGTCAAAGCGCGCGGTGAGCTGGTAGCCGCGCTGGAAATTGAGGGTCAGCAGGTTGGCCGACTGCAGGGCCAGGAACACCAGCGCCGCGATGCCCAGCATCACGAACAGGCCTACCCAGACATCATTCTTGGAGCGTTGCATCGTTAAGGTCTCTTTTCTTCGTCTGCCGGTGGTTGCCCGGCATCAGATACTGAACATCAGGGCGGTGAGGAGGAAGTCCAACGCCAACACTGCCAGCGATGCCATCACCACCGTGCGTGTGGTCGCGCGCGACACGCCCTCGGGCGTGGGCTTGGCGGCATAGCCCTGCAGCAGCGCCACGAAGGTGACGGTGACACCGAACACCGCGCTCTTGAGAACGCCGTTGCCGACATCCTTCCACACATCCACCCCGCCCTGCATCTGGCTCCAGAAGGCGCCGGGGTCGATGCCGATGAGCACCACGCCGACCACCCAGCCACCGATCACACCGACGGCGCTGAACACGGCGGCCAACAGCGGCATCGTGATGACACCCGCCCAGAAGCGCGGCGCCAGGATGCGCCGCACCGGGTCCACGGCCATCATCTCCATGGCGCTGAGCTGCTCGCCCGCACGCATGAGGCCGATCTCGGCCGTGAGCGAGGTGCCTGCACGTCCTGCAAACAGCAGCGCCGTGACCACGGGCCCGAGCTCGCGCACCAGCGACAGCGCCACGAGCATGCCCAGTGCCTCGGACGAGCCGTAGCGCTGCAGCGTGTAGTAGCCCTGCAGGCCGAGCACAAAGCCCACGAACAGGCCCGAGACGGCGATGATGGCCAGCGAATAGTTGCCCAGGAAGTGCACCTGGTCGCGCACCAGCGACGGCCGCAAAAAGGTGGCACCGAACAGTCGCACCAGGCGCACGAACAGGTGCGCCGCAGCGCCGATGTCGGCCAGCTGCTGGCGCACGGCCAGGCCCACATCGGAAGGTTGGTACCAGCTCACAGGCCTATCCCCCCGGCAGGGCCGTAGTCCTGCTCCGCCGTCGGCCCCGGGTAATGGAAGGGCACGGGCCCGGTGGGCAGCGCGTGCACGAACTGGTGCACCAGCGGGTCCTTGCTGGCACGCACCTCGTCGGGCGTGCCCTGCGCGGCGACCACGCCTTCGCCGAGGATGATCACGTGGTCGGCCAGGCGGAAGGTCTCCTCCAGGTCGTGCGAGACCACGATGCTGGTGAGCCCCATGGCATCGTTGAGCTGGCGGATGAGCTGGGCGGCAGTGCCCAGCGAAATGGGATCAAGCCCGGCAAAGGGCTCGTCGTACATGACGAGTTCAGGGTCGAGCGCGATGGCGCGGGCCAGCGCCACGCGCCGGGCCATGCCGCCGGATATCTCGCTGGGCATGAGGTCGCGCGCACCGCGCAGGCCCACGGCATTGAGCTTCATGAGCACCACATCGCGCACCAGCGCCTCGGGCAGATCGGTGTGCTCGCGCAGCGGAAAGGCCACGTTCTCGAACACATCGAGGTCGGTGAACAGGGCACCGAACTGGAACAGCATGCCCATGCGCCGCCGCGCTGCATAAAGGCCGGCCGCGTCCATCTTCCCCACATTCTGGCCATCGAACAGCACCTCGCCCTGCTGCGCCTGCTGCTGCCCACCGATGAGGCGCAGCACCGTGGTCTTGCCCCCGCCCGAGGCCCCCATGAGCGCCGTGACCTTGCCGCGCGGCACGGTCAGCGACACGTCGCGCAGGATGGCACGGTCACCGTAGGAGAACGTGACGTTGCGCAATTCGGCAAAGGGCGAGGGCTCAGGCATGCAGAAGAAAAAAGGGGTGGTATGCAGAAACGATGGTCCGCGCGCACGGCAATCCCCGCGCGCAATACAGCAGCGATGGTAGCCGAATCCGCAAACATACATGCATGTATGTTTGCACTTTCCCGATACGGGTTGTGCAGACCTGTCCAGTACACCAGTGTCTGGTATTCCCGGAGAGACATTGCTTCCAATTGTGCCTATATCCAGCGTCGCGCGTGCGCAACGGTCTTTCCTGGATGGGCACCCTGCTGCACGCCATGAAAAACGGCGCCACCAGGGCGCCGCTCTCAGCCGTTGCCTTGCCAGCAATCAGCGCGGCAGATCCGAGTAGCCCATGAGGAACTCATCGACCGAACGCGCGGCCTGGCGGCCTTCGCGGATGGCCCAGACCACCAGGGACTGGCCACGGCGGATGTCGCCTGCGGCAAACACCTTGGGGGCGCTGGTGGCGTAGCCGCCATCGAACTCGGTGGTGGCGCGGGCGTTGCCACGGGCGTCCTTGTCGACACCGAAAGCTTCGAGCACGGCCGCCACGGGGCTCACGAAGCCCATGGCCAGCAGCACCAGGTCGGCCTTGAGGATCTGCTCGGAGCCGGCGACCTCGACCATCTTGCCGTCCTTCCACTCCACGCGCACGGTCTTGAGGCCGGTGACCTTGCCCTTCTCGCCGATGAACTCCTTGGTGGAGATGGCGAATTCGCGCTCGCAGCCTTCTTCATGGCTGGAGCTGGTGCGCAGCTTGATCGGCCAGTAAGGCCAGGTCATGGGGCGGTTCTCGACCTCGGGCGGCTGGGGCATGAGTTCGAACTGCGTGACGCTGACGGCACCATGGCGGTTGCTCGTGCCCACGCAGTCGCTGCCGGTGTCGCCGCCACCGATCACGATGACGTGCTTGCCGTCGGCGCGCAGCTGGTTCTTGAGCTTGTCGCCGGCGTTGACCTTGTTCTGCTGGGGCAGGAACTCCATGGCGAAGTGGATGCCGTCGAGGTCGCGGCCGGGCACGGGCAGGTCGCGGCTCTGCTCGGCGCCGCCGGTGAGCAGCACGGCGTCGAACTCGGCCTGCAGTTGCTCGGGGGTGACGGTTTCCTTGGCCCAGTTGGTGACCTTGGAGCCCTTGCCCAAGCCGTCCTTGGCGGCGCCGACGAAGACGCTGGTGCGGATGGTGACGCCTTCGGCCTTGAGCTGGTCGGCACGGCGGTCGATGTGAGTCTTTTCCATCTTGAAATCGGGGATGCCGTAGCGCAGCAGCCCGCCGATGCGGTCGTTCTTCTCGAACAGGGTCACGTCGTGGCCCACGCGCGCCAGTTGCTGGGCTGCGGCCATGCCGGCCGGGCCGGCGCCGATCACGGCGACCTTCTTGCCGGTCTTGTGCTTGGATGGCAGCGGCTTGACCCAGCCCTCTTCCCAGGCGCGGTCGATGATGGCGTGCTCGATGGACTTGATGCCTACGGCGTCGTCGTTCACGTTGAGCACGCAGGCCGCCTCGCAAGGTGCGGGGCAGATGCGGCCGGTGAACTCGGGGAAGTTGTTCGTGCTGTGCAGCACGGCGATGGCGCTCTTCCAGTCGGCCTGGTAGACCAGGTCGTTGAAGTCCGGAATGATGTTGTTCACAGGGCAGCCGCTGTTGCAGAACGGCGTGCCGCAGTCCATGCAGCGCGCGCCCTGCACCTTGGCCTGGGATTCATCCAGGCCGATGACGAATTCCTTGTAATGCTTCAGGCGCTCGCCGACGGGCTTGTAGCCCTCTTCGATGCGCTCGTACTCCATGAAGCCGGTGGTCTTTCCCATGATTGCGTGTCCTTGTCTATGAATGCTGTGCAGGTGTTCGGTGGGGCAGCGCCTTACTTGGCGGGCACGGCCACGTTCTTGGAGGCCGGGGCCACCGCGGGGGTGGCAGGCTCCTCGAGCACCTTGCGTTCATAAATCTCGGCCAGCGCGCGCTTGTACTCGGTCGGGAAGACCTTGACGAACTTGCTGCGCGATGCCGCCCAGTTGTCGAGCAGTTCGCGCGCGCGCTTGCTGCCCGTCCAGCGGTTGTGGTCTTCCAGCAGCTTCTTGAGCTGGGCTTCGTCGGTCTGGCCGTTGTGCCAGATGGCGCGCGGCACGGTGGATTCCTGCTCGGACGAGGGCAGGATGCGTTCGAGCGTGACCATGGACATGTTGCAACGCGTGTCGAACTGGCCGTCTTCGTCGTAGACGTAGGCCACGCCGCCGCTCATGCCAGCCGCGAAGTTGCGGCCGGTCTTGCCCAGCACCATCACGGTGCCGCCGGTCATGTATTCGCAGCCATGGTCGCCCGTGCCTTCGACGACCGCCGTGGCACCCGACAAGCGCACGGCAAAGCGTTCGCCGGCCACGCCGCTGAAGAAGGCTTCACCCGTGGTGGCGCCGTACATCACCGTGTTGCCCACGATGGTGTTGCGCACCGAATCGCCCCGGAAGTCGATGCTGGGGCGCACGACGACGCGGCCGCCCGACAGGCCCTTGCCGGTGTAATCGTTGGCGTCGCCGATCAGGTACAGCGTGATGCCGCGCGTGAGGAAGGCGCCGAAGGACTGGCCGCCCGTGCCTTCGAGCTGGATGCGGATGGTGTCGTCCGGCAGGCCTTCGGGGTGGGCACGCGTCACGGCCCCCGAGAGCATGGCGCCCACGGAGCGGTTGACGTTGCGCGCCACCTCGATGAACTGCACGCGCTCACCCTTGTCGATGGCCGGGCGGCTGCGCTCGATGAGCTTGCGGTCGAGCGTGTTCTCGATGTTGTGGTCCTGCACGTCCACGTGGAAACGCGGCACGTCGGCGGGCACGTTGGGCTGGGCGAAGAGGCGGCCGAAGTCGAGGCCGCGGGCCTTCCAGTGGGCGATGCCAGAGCGCGTGTCCAGCAGGTCGGAGCGGCCGATCAGGTCATCGAACTTGCGGATGCCGAGTTGGGCCATGATCTGGCGCACTTCTTCGGCGATGAAGAAGAAGTAGTTGACCACGTGCTCGGGCTTGCCCGAGAACTTGGCGCGCAGCGCGGGGTCCTGCGTGGCCACGCCCACCGGGCAGGTGTTCAGGTGGCACTTGCGCATCATGATGCAGCCTTCGACGACCAGAGGCGCCGTTGCAAAGCCGAATTCGTCGGCTCCGAGCAGCGCGCCGATGGCGACGTCGCGGCCGGTCTTCATCTGGCCGTCGGCCTGCACGCGCACGCGGCCGCGCAGGCGGTTGAGCACCAGGGTCTGCTGGGTTTCGGCCAGGCCGATTTCCCAGGGGCCGCCTGCGTGCTTGATGGACGACCAGGGCGATGCACCCGTGCCGCCGTCGTGCCCGGCGATCACGATGTGGTCACTCTTGCACTTGGTGACGCCTGCAGCAATCGTGCCCACACCGACTTCGGACACCAGCTTGGTGCTGATGCTGGCGTGCGGTGCCACGTTCTTCAGGTCGTGGATGAGCTGGGCCAGGTCTTCGATGGAGTAGATGTCATGGTGCGGCGGGGGCGAGATCAGGCCCACGCCGGGCACGCTGTGGCGCAGCTTGCCGATGTAGTTGGAGACCTTGCCGCCGGGCAGCTGGCCGCCTTCGCCAGGCTTGGCACCCTGGGCCATCTTGATCTGGATCTGGTCGGCCGAGGACAGGTACTCGGCCGTGACGCCGAAGCGGCCCGAGGCCACCTGCTTGATGCGGCTGCGCAGGGAGTCGCCATCCTGCAGGGGCAGGTCGACTTCGACGTTCTCGGCGCCGATGACGCTCTTCAAGGTGTCGCCGAGCTTGATCGGGATACCCTTGAGTTCGTTGCGGTAGCGCGCGGCGTCCTCGCCGCCTTCGCCGGTGTTGCTCTTGCCGCCGATGCGGTTCATGGCCACGGCCAGGGTGGCATGCGCCTCGGTGGATATGGAGCCCAGCGACATGGCGCCAGTGGCGAAGCGCTTGACGATCTCCTTGGCAGGCTCGACCTCGTCCACGGGGATGGCCTTGGCAGGGTCGATCTTGAACTCGAACAGGCCGCGCAGCGTCATGTGGCGCTTGCTCTGGTCGTTGATGATCTGCGCGTATTCCTTGTACGTATTCCAGTTGTTGGCACGCGTGGAGTGCTGCAGCTTGGCAATGGCGTCGGGGCTCCACATGTGCTCTTCGCCACGCGCGCGCCAGGCGTATTCGCCGCCGGCGTCGAGCATGGTTTCGAGCACCGGGTCGTCGCCGAAGGCGGCCTTGTGCATGCGGATGGCTTCCTCGGCGATCTCGAACACGCCGATGCCTTCAACGCGGCTGGCGGTGCCCGTGAAGTACTTGCCCACGGTGTCGGTGTTCAGGCCGATGGCCTCGAACAGCTGAGCGCCGCAGTAGCTCATGTAAGTGCTCACGCCCATCTTGGACATGATCTTGGACAGGCCCTTGCCGATGGCCTTGACATAGTTGTAGATGGCCTTGTCCGGCGACAGGTCGCCGGGCATGTTCTTGTGCATCTCGGCCAGGGTTTCCATCGCGAGGTAGGGGTGCACGGCTTCGGCGCCGTAGCCGCCCAGCACGGCAAAGTGGTGCACTTCGCGCGCAGTACCGGTCTCGACCACCAGGCCGGCCGTGGTGCGCAGGCCAGCGCCCACCAGATGCTGGTGGATGGCCGACAGGGCAAGCAGTGCGGGGATGGCCACCTGGGTAGCACTCACGGCGCGGTCGCTGACGATCAGGATGTTGGCGCCGCCCTTGATGGCGTCCACGGCCTGCGCGCACAGCGAGGCAAGCTTGGCTTCCACGCCCTCACGGCCCCAGTCCAGCGGGTAGGTGATGTCGATGGTGGCGCTCTTGAACTTGCCCTGCGTGTACTTTTCGATGTCGCGCAGCTTGGCCATGTCGGCGAAGTCGAGCACGGGCTGGCTCACTTCGAGCCGCATGGGCGGGTTGACCTGGTTGATGTCCAGCAGGTTGGGCTTGGGGCCGATGAAGCTGTTGAGCGACATCACGATGGCTTCGCGGATCGGGTCGATCGGCGGGTTGGTCACCTGGGCGAACAGCTGCTTGAAGTAGTTGAACAGCGGCTTGTTCTTGCCCGAGAGCACGGCCAGCGGGCTGTCGTTGCCCATGGAGCCGATGCCCTCCTCGCCATTGCGGGCCATGGGGGCCATCAGGAACTTGATGTCCTCCTGCGTGTAGCCGAAGGCCTGCTGGCGGTCAAGCAGTGGCAGCGTGGAGGCTTCGGGCGCAGGCGCGTCGGCTGCGGCGTCGATGCTGTCGAGCTTGATGCGCAGGTTTTCGATCCACTGCTTGTAGGGCTTGGTGTTGACGACGTTGGCCTTGAGCTCCTCGTCGTCGATCATGCGGCCCTGCTCCAGGTCGATCAGGAACATCTTGCCGGGCTGCAGGCGCCACTTGCGCACGATCTTGTTCTCGGGGATGGGCAGCACGCCCGATTCCGAGGCCATGATGACCAGGTCGTCGTCGGTGATGCAGTAGCGCGAGGGGCGCAGGCCGTTGCGGTCCAGCGTGGCGCCGATCTGGCGGCCATCGGTGAAGACGATGGAGGCCGGGCCATCCCAGGGCTCCATCATCGCGGCATGGTATTCATAGAAGGCGCGGCGGCGCTCGTCCATGGTGGTGTGCTGCTCCCAGGGCTCGGGGATCATCATCATCACGGCCTGGCTGATGGGGTAGCCGGCCATGGTCAGCAACTCGAGGCAGTTGTCGAACGTGGCGGTGTCGGACTGGTCGGCGAAGCTGATGGGGTAGAGCTTGTGCAGGTCGGCCGCGAGCACGGGCGAGGCCATCACGCCTTCGCGCGCCTTCATCCAGTTGTAGTTGCCCTTGACGGTGTTGATTTCACCGTTGTGCGCCACGTAGCGGTACGGGTGGGCCAGCGGCCATTCGGGGAAGGTGTTGGTGGAAAAACGCTGGTGCACCAGACCGATGGCCGAGACGCAGCGCTCGTCCTGCAGGTCCATGTAGTAGGTGCCCACCTGGTCGGCCAGCAACAGGCCCTTGTAGACCACGGTGCGGCTGGACATGCTGGGAACGTAGTATTCCTTGCTGTGCTTGAGCTTGAGGTTCTGGATGGCGGCGCTGGCGGTCTTGCGGATCACGTACAGCTTGCGCTCCAGCGCGTCCTGCACGATCACGTCGTTGCCACGGCCGATGAAGACCTGGCGCAGGATGGGCTCCTTCTTGCGCACGGTGGGCGACATGGGCATGTCGACGTTCACTGGCACATCGCGCCAGCCGAGCAGCACCTGGCCTTCGGCCTTGATGGCGCGTTCCATCTCCTGCTCACAGGCCAGGCGCGAGGCATGCTCCTTGGGCAGGAAGATCATACCCACGCCGTACTCGCCGGCCGCAGGCAGCGTGACGCCCAGCTTGGCCATCTCTTCGCGGTACAGCGCGTCGGGGATCTGGATCAGGATGCCTGCGCCGTCGCCCATGAGCTTGTCGGCACCCACGGCGCCACGGTGGTCGATGTTCTCCAGGATCTTCAAGGCCTGCGTCACGATGTCGTGGCGCTTGACGCCCTTGATATGGGCGACGAAACCGAGGCCGCAGGCGTCGTGTTCGTTGGACGATGAATACAAACCGTTTTGTTGGAGATGCTGGATCTCGGCAGCCGTGGTCATGGCGCACTCCTCATGAATTTTCGCAGGGAGTTCAAGATTAGTGCATTGCAACATGCAAGGCAAGCACATTAATTGGGGTCAGATTCTTATTAAATTAACCAACTGAATAAGTCGGATTTAATTGGGGACATATCAAAATACACGAATTCGAATGGAGGTGAGCGCTTTGGCAGGCAGGCTCAGGCCTCCTCGGAATCTGCTGACATTGCGGGTCGACCCGGCTTGGCCTTGGCCACCCTGCGGGGAGTCAGCTTTTGCAGGTCGGCCACGAAGTCGGGCTCGCCCATGGCCCAGCCGCTCAGCGCGGATTGCGTGATGGACTGGATCTGCTTGTCGCCCAGGCCCGACTGCACCAACGCCGCGTAGGCAGCTTCACGCGCAAAAGGCGTGTTGCCCAGCGCCCAGTACAACGCATGGGTGGTGAGCAGCTTGTCGGTGCGCAGCCCCAGCCAGTGGCCATGGCTGGACCAGGGGTAGTCCGCTGCGCGCGCAGCCATGCCGGCGCGCACGGGGTTGAGGTCGATGTAGACCATGCAGGCCAGCAGGTAGCGCTCCGACTGGATGACGGTGGAGCGGTAGCGCCCCTCCCACAAGGTGCCCGTGCGGCCATGGCGCTGGTTGAAATAGCGCACGTAGCTGCGGCCGATGGACTGCATCATCTGTGGCAGACCGTCGCCAGTGGACGGAGTGGCCAGCAGGTGGAAGTGGTTGTCCATGAGCACATAGGCATGCAGGGCCACCTGGAACTTGCGCGCGTTTTCGTCCAGGAGTACCAGCATGGCCTCGAAGTCGGCCCGGTCCAGGAAGATCGCCTGGCGGTTGTTGCCCCGCTGGATCACATGGTGGGGAAAGCCGGGCAGTGTCAGTCGGGGCAGGCGGGCCATGGAAGGCAGATGGTCGAAAAGATGGTGCGGGATAGGCATGATATACCTGTCCCCATTTCCGTCGCCATGCCGCGAGGGCCGCCAACTGGCCGACGATGCCCGCGCTCCACGGGCATCCGGCGAGGCGCTAAGGCGCAGCAGCTTCGGCGCTATCCACCTGTGCCTCGGCCAGGGGCTGCAGCCCGAACCGCCCGGCCATCGCCTGCTCCAGCCCCATTTCGCGCAGGATGGCGCGCAGCCGCTCGGCCGCGCTACGCTTCTTCTGGCCGGTGTAGCGCGCGACGATGAGCTCATTCTTCATGCTGTGCTCCCATCCGACGAGCTCGGTCACCGTGACCTGGTAGCCACTGGCCTCCAGGTACAGGCAGCGCAGCACGTTGGTGACCTGGCTGCCCAGCTCGCGCGTGTGCAAGGGGTGACGCCACAGCTCGGCCAGCGGCGTGCGCGCCAGCTGCAGCGCCTTGCCCTGGCGCAGGCAGGCCGCCATCTCGGCCTGGCAGCAAGGCACCAGAACCATGGCGCGGGCCCGCTTTTGCAGGCCGAAGGCGATGGCATCGTCGGTGGCGGTATCGCAGGCGTGCAGCGCGGTGACGACGTCGACCTGCGCGGGCAGTTCGGCGGCATCGGCCGATTCGGCCACCGACAGGTTCAGAAAGGACATGCGGCCAAAGCCCAGCCGCTGGGCCAGCGCGCGCGACTTATCCACCAGCTCGCTGCGCGTCTCGATGCCATAGATGTGGCCGCGCGAGAGCGCCTTGAAATACAGATCGTAGAGGATGAAGCCCAAGTAGGACTTGCCCGCCCCATGGTCGGCCAAGCTGGGGCTGTGCCCTTCGACCGACAGCTCGGTGAGCAGGGGCTCGATGAAGTTGAACAGGTGGTACACCTGCTTGAGCTTGCGCCGCGAATCCTGGTTGAGCCGACCATCGCGCGTTAGGATGTGCAGCTCCTGCAGCAGCTCCAGCGACTGGCCAGGGCGCAGCTCGGACAGCAGGTCGGCATGCGGCGCTGCCGCGCCCTTGCCCTTATTTGCAGGCTTGCTGGCTCCCGGTTTGTTGTGAGGCGCATTCATGCTGCACCTCCCGTCGCAGGCGCAGCCGTGCAGCCCGCACCGACCTGCAGCGCCTCCCACCCCGGCATGCCCAGTTTTTCAAGCACTTCGATATTGCGTTCGTAGATGGTCTCGGCCTCTGGAAAGACTTCCACCGCGCGGTCGATGCTTTCTTCGCGCAGCAGATGCAGTGTGGGGTATGGGGAGCGGTTGGTGCAGTTGGTCACGTCGTCCGCACCGGTGCCAGCAAACTGGAACTGTGGATGGAAGCTAGCGATCTGCAGTGTGCCGTCCAGCTCGAGTTCGTCCAGCAGGTCTTCCGCCTCGCCGAGAAAGTCGTTGAAATCCAGGAAATCCGCCAGCAGCGGCGTGGGCACGACCAGCAAGGTGGTGTCCCTGACGGCAGCGTCCATCCCTGCCAAAGCAAGCAGCTCTTCTCGCAGATCGGCCAGCAGCTGCTGCGCATCGACGGCGGCACTCACCACATAGTGGATCTGCCCCTTGGCGTGCACGCCCTTGGCAAAAGGGCACAGGTTCAGGCCGATGACGGCGCGTTCCAGCCATTGCACCGTGTCGCGAACGGCCGGGTGCGCGGCAAGGGACGAAGGGGCCTCGATCGATGGCGAGGCCGCAGAAGAAAAAGAGTTCATGCAAAGGCGCTGGGCGCGCGCGTGGGGTGGCTGGCAATTTTAACGGGCAGGCCCCAATCAGGTCTTTTGGTCCCCTTTCGACCCGATCCAGTGCCCATCCGTCAGTCGAGCAAGCGTTGCCCCGTCAGGCGCTCGTGCTCGCGCGCCGCGAAGCGGTCCGTCATGCCCGCGATGAAGTCGGCAACCGCTCGCGCCTTGACCGCGCCATCACTGGTGTTGGCCTGCTGCGCGAAGGCGTGGTTCATCTCTTGCGGCGCCTGCACATAGGCGGCGAAGAGGTCCCGCACGATCTGCTGCGCACGCCCGGTGGTCTCCATCACCTGGGGGTGGCGGTACAGGTTCTTGAACAGGAAGCGCTTGAGCACCGTGGACTGCTCCCGCATGGCGTCGCTGAACATCACCAGCGGCGCACAATGCCGCACCGCGTCGGCGCTGTCCGGCGCCGCCTGCACGAGCGCCGCCGAGGTGGCGTCGATCACGTCGTACACCTGGGCGCTGAGCATGAGGCGGATGGCCTCGAACAGCAGGCGGCGGTGCATGGCGGCATCGTTCAGGTGCGGGTGCGCGGCCTGGGCCGAATGGCGGTACCGGTCGAACAGGGGCACCTCGCCCAACTGGGCCAGGCTGATGAGACCCGAGCGCACGCCGTCGTCGATGTCATGGGCGTTGTAGGCGATCTCGTCAGCGAGGTTGCACAGTTGCGCCTCCAGCCCGGGCTGCTCGCGGCGCAGGAAGCGCCCACCGACCCCACCGGGTTCCGCGTCTTCGAGCTGCTGTGCGTGTACACGCGAACAATGCTTGAGGATGCCCTCGCGCGTCTCGAAGCTGAGGTTCAGGCCGTCGAACTGGGGGTAGCGCTCCTCCAACTTGTCCACGACCCGCAGGCTTTGCAGGTTGTGCTCGAATCCACCGTGGTCGGCCATGCAGCCGTGCAATGCGTCCTGCCCGGCATGGCCAAAGGGCGTGTGGCCCAGGTCGTGGGCCAGCGAGATGGCCTCGACGAGGTCTTCGTCGAGGCGCAGCGAGCGCGCAATCGACCGGCCCAGTTGAGCGACTTCCAGCGAGTGCGTCAGGCGTGTGCGGAACAGGTCGCCTTCGTGGTTGAGAAACACCTGGGTCTTGTAGACCAGCCGGCGAAACGCCGTGGAATGCACGATGCGGTCGCGGTCGCGCTGGTACTCCGTGCGGGTCGGTGCCGGCGCCTCCGGATACCGCCGCCCCCTGCTCTGCGACGACAGGCTGGCATAGGCGGCAAGGCCGGGCCTACTGGTCAAAGTGCCTGTTGCCACTTGATAGGTAATGGTGCAGCTGCGCGGACAGGACAGAGGCCCGCCACGCCGTTACCGGCAGCACGCATCAATCACCTCCCGGACCAACTTGTCGGGAGCGGCGCGGACAATCGCCTTGCCGGGACCATCGATGAGCACGAAGCGAATTTCACCCGCCTCGGATTTTTTGTCGATGCGCATGAGTTCCAGGTAACGGCCGGCATTGTCCGCCGCGTCGAGGACAGGACCCCTGATAGGCAGCCCCGCACGCTCGATGAGCGTGATGAGTCGCTGCACGAATGCACCATCGACCAAGCCCAGCCGGAGCGAGAGTTCGGCTGCCATCACCATGCCGGCACCCACGCCTTCGCCATGCAGCCACACGCCATAGCCCATGCCCGCCTCGATGGCATGGCCAAAAGTGTGGCCGAAATTCAGGATGGCCCGCAGGCCTCCTTCGCGTTCGTCCTGGCTGACCACCCAGGCCTTGATCTCGCAGCTACGGCGCACGGCATGGGCCAGCGCGACCCGGTCACGGGCGCGCAGCGCATCCACAGAGGATTCCAGCCACTGCATGAACTCCATGTCTGCAATGGGCCCGTACTTGAGCACTTCAGCCAGCCCAGCGCTCATCTCGCGCGCGCTCAGGGTGTCGAGCGTGGCCAGGTCGCACACCACCAGCCGGGGCTGGTAGAACGCACCCACCATGTTCTTGCCCAGCGGGTGGTTGATAGCTGTCTTGCCCCCCACCGATGAGTCCACCTGCGCGAGCAAGGTGGTGGGAATCTGCACAAACGGAACGCCGCGCATGTAGGTCGCGGCGGCAAAGCCAGTCATGTCGCCAATGACACCGCCGCCGAGCGCAAACAGCACGACCTTGCGGTCGCAGCCATGGGTCAGCAAGGCATCGAAGATGCGCTGGAGGGTTTCCCAGCCTTTGAACTCCTCGCCATCCGGTAGTTGCACCGTGTGCACGACTGGGTAGCGCTTGCGCAATGCCTCCACCACCTGCGCCCCATACAGAGGGCCCACCGTATCGTTGGTGACGACCAGCGCCGATGTTCCACTGGGGAGCACCAAGCCTTCTTGGAGGCGGCCGAGCAGACCCGCACCGATTTCGATGTCGTAGCTGCGATCGTCCAGGTCGATGGAGACTCTGTGCGAGGCGATCTCTGCAGGAGATGCAAACCGTGAAGCGGGGACCAGATCAACTGTTTCAGACATAGGGCCCTAGTTTACGCAGAATGGCGCCGGGACCGCCAAGGTGACGGCATGCCGGCAAGCCTTCAATAGGAAAAACCCCGTGGGTCCAGGACCCACGGGGTTTTTCAATTCAGCAGAGATGCACTCAACAGATCCGAAAACTTCGAACCTTGCCGAGCGCCCCTTGCATATTACGAAGTGCAAGCCGCCGTGTTGGCACCAATCTGCACAGACACCTGCTGGGTGACGGTAACTGCACCACGCGTTGCCGTCACGAGGAACCTGGCATTGCACGATGCAGTGGGAGTACCGCTGATCACGCCATTGTTACCAGTACTGCCACCCACCAAACCTGCAGGCAAAGGAGTGGGGGCGAAGGTCCAGACCACGGGGTCAGTTGCGTTTCCACCGGAAACGGACAGGCTGTAAAGGTAGGCTTCACCAACATTTGCTGCGGGCAGAGAGCACGTGGCGCTGCCGTTGCTCACACAGCCGTTGATCGCCAGGGGATTCGGGACTACCGCTCCGCCACTGGCGGCAACAGTAAACTTCACATTGCCAAATACCTTGGTGCCTGCAGCATCGACCACGGTAATCACGCCACTGTAAACACCAGCAGGTCCCTGAGGCGAGCCACTCACGATGCCATCATTGCTGATGCTCAGGCCCCCTGGCAAGGCTACTGCCGACCATGTATAGGGTGCAACGCCCCCTTGTACACCGAAGGCGGTTGCAAACGGCAGGCCAATAGTTACGTCCTGATCATCCAGTGCTGGCAAGGCTAACGGTGCCGCTGCGACCTGGTCGTTGACCTGAATCGCTTGAAGCGACGTCACTGGATCCTGGATGCCGTTGGTGATGTCATTATCGAAGCGGTCGGTGACATACTGCAGCATGATCGGACCGCTAGTTGGGCCGCTGGAAAGCGAGAACAAACCCACGCCGCCAATAGTGCGCACTTGCAACACACTTCCCGACTGGTTGGCTTGGAGCAAGCGTGCGCCGACCGCAGCAGGCCCCATAGGGCGGATACTTACCTGAAGGTTGGGAGCAGAAG
The DNA here is from genome assembly GCF_964253305.1 of Acidovorax sp. LjRoot66. Taxonomy (NCBI): domain Bacteria; kingdom Pseudomonadati; phylum Pseudomonadota; class Betaproteobacteria; order Burkholderiales; family Comamonadaceae; genus Acidovorax; species Acidovorax sp. LjRoot66. The sequence goes on along the minus strand of NZ_CAXUQU020000001.1, from coordinate 1,500,892 downwards.
GCGTAGGAATCGGCTGATTGGCATCATCCATGACAAATGCCTGAACACTGATATTGTTGCGGTAGGGCAGTCGCGCGCTGGCGTCTCGCGACAGCAGCACGAAAGGTGAATTGGCAATACCCACCACGCTAGCAACCTTACCGGTGGCGGCGCCCACCACAATATCCACACTGGCGCTGTAAACCTTGTTATCGCGGGGATCCGTCACCGAGCACACCACACGTGCCGTACCTGCTTGATTAGCTGAGTGGAAGTGGAACGAAGCGCCGCCAGAATTTGCACCCAGAACTACAGACCTGAACGGCAACTGATTTCCGTCATCGTCTTCGTGTTCGTCATCTCCATCGAGATAATACAAGGCACCGGAATCGAGGCCCTGCACGATATTACAGCCGAAAATCTCCTCGCCACCTGGAATTGGATTAGAACCGACCCGAGCATCCACGTACAAGGTAGTGGTAAACGGGGCGAAAGCACCGCTATCGGCTCGTGCATTTGCGATATTTATAGGCAACTGGGACTTTGCAGCAGTCAAAGTAATGCGGTACTGGAGATTAGACTCTCCGCCGCTACCTCCACCACCGCCACATGCGGCCAGCAGAGCAGCCGAGGACAGGAGAAAGGCTTTCCATAATTTCTTCATTTTCTTTCCCATTTCAAAAACTTTAACGGAATGCCGAGCGATCAGTGATGACCTTGGGCGTAATGAAAATCAACATTTCCTGCTTGTTAGCTGATTTCGAGCGTGTCTTGAATAGGTTCCCGACGCCTGGAATATCACCCAAGAAAGGTACTTTAGTCTCGGTGTTGTCCTCAAAGAGCTCAAAAATACCACCAATCACAACGGTTCCGCCATTTTCCACCAGCACTTGTGTCTTGATGTGTTTGGTGTTGATTGCCCGAACATTGTTCAAAACTTCACCAGGACTGTCTTTATTGACATCCAGATCAAGAATAATATTCCCTTCAGGCGTGATCTGTGGGAGCACTTCCAATTTAAGAACAGCTTTCTTAAACGCAATCACTGTACCGCCGTTCGGTGCCGTCACTGGGTAAGGAAACTCTGTACCTTGCTCAATGGAGGCTTTCGTCTGATCCGCTGTTACAACACGCGGGCTGGAAACAATCTTGCCCTTGCCATCAGCCTCCAAAGCAGAAATCTCAAGATTCAAAAACCGATTGGCAGCGGAATTGAAAATAGATATTGCAAAACTGGATGGATCGTATCCACCAATGGCGGTCGCAGGCAGATTGACAAAGTTACCATTTGTATTGACTGCACCACCAGCAGACGTAGATGCTACCGCATTGCTGTAGTTGGTTCCAAAGCCAATGCGGTTGCCACTGGTTCCCAACGAGTATCCACCGTCTCCACCGCGCGCAGCGCGGAGATCGGTGGCACCCAATCGCACACCGAGAGAGCGCCCGAAGGTATCAGAAGCCTCCACGATTCGCGCTTCGATCATAACCTGACGCACTGCTACATCCAAAGTGGAAAGAAGCTGGCGCACCTCCTCAAGCTTGTTTGCAGTATCGGTCACAAACAGTTGATTGGTACGCGGCTCAGCAATGGCACTTCCACGCTCGCTCAAAAAGCGATTTGAGGTGCTACCGCCACCCCCAGCATTAGTGGAAAGCTGCACAACCATATCTGCAGCTTTGGCATAGTTCATCTGAAACGCTTGTGTTCTTAACGGCTCCAGCTTCTGGATGGCCAACGCGGCCTCAAAGTCCTTCTTGGTTCGGTCATCGATTTCATCTTTGGGAGCAATCCAAAGCACGGAACCATTCTTTCTCATGCCAAGACCCTTGGCGTCCATGATGATCTGCAAGGCCTGATCCCAGGGCACATCTTTAAGTCGCAACGTCAGAGCGCCAGTGACAGTGTCGGAGGTCACGATATTGAAGTTGGTGAAGTCGGCAATCACCTGTAGCAAGGAGCGCACTTCGATATTCTGGAAATTCAGCGACAATTTTTCACCACTGTATCCAGGCCCCTGCGTCAGCTTGGTCAGATCAACTTTTTTCTGGCGCACTTCCACCACGAACTGATTGTCGCTCTGGTAAGCGCTGTGCTCCCACTCGCCCACCGGTTCGATCACCATACGGACTCGCTCACCCTGCTGAGTAGTCGATATGATCTGCACGGGCGTTCCGAAGTCAGTAACATCCAAGCGCCGCCGCAGCCCTTCGGACAAAGAAGACTTCAGGAAATCCACGGTCAAGCCTTTGCCAATAGGCCGCAAATCTACCCCAACCTGATTATTGGGCAGTGTGACAACAACCCTGCCAGAGCCATCAGCACCCCGCCGAAAGTCAACATCTTTGATGGCCATTACTTCGGCATTTGCGCTTTCTGCAAAACTCACAGGCTGCGAGGTGGTGGCGACCACGGGGGATGCGGTGGCATCCAGGTAGACCAGCACGGACTTTCCCTGGAGTTCCGTACGGTAGGAAGACGCCTGCTTCAAATTCAGCACCACCCTCGACCGCCCAGGAGCCTGGACAAGATTCGCCGAGCGGATATTCCCTTGATTGATCTGGACTGTCGATTTCCCCAAAGCACTGGTCGTGTCCGGGAAATCCAATGCAATGCGCGCAGGCGATTGGATCACAAAGCCGGTTGGCAATGCTGCCACGGGCTCTGAAAAATCAATGCGGACAATCTCGACCCCACCTTGCATAGCGCCCGAGATATTTTCAATGGAGCCTTGCGCCCATGCCAGCGAAGACGCTGTTACCGACATGGCAAAAAGTATGCCTCGATTCATCAATCGAATCATCCCGAAATTGTTTTGCTTCATTTTGTTACCCCTTCTTGCAACTCAAGCGACGTCGTCCGTTCAATCCAGTCACCAGTCGCATCCTGCACGATCTCACGCAGTTGAATGGCTGTTTCATTGATGGAAGTAATTCGCCCATAACTCTGCCCAAGGTACTGGCCTACCGCGACCTGGTACAGCAACTTGTCGGCCGTGACCAAGGCGGCGGGTTGACCTTTCTTTTGCAGACTGCCAACCATCTTGATGGTGTCCAGCGGGTACGCCTCCAAGGGTTCTTTGCGGCGAGCCATCTCCGGTGCAATCAATGCCGCGTTCGACGCAAGTTGCGTCGAGTCCCTGCGCAGAGCCTGGGTCAGCTTTAACGGATTGAAGGGCTCCAATTTCACGTCCGCTGTGTATGCTTCTGGCTTGAATTGCTTGGGCTCGGCGATAGGAGTGACACGCGGCTTGGCCTGTGCCCGCTCTTCACTGATCCATTGCCGCACTTCGTCCTCACCCGAAGAAACACACCCGGCCAGAACTGCAACGCAAAAGAGGATCAAACTGCTTTTCAGAACTTTCATTGTGCAGCCCCCTTCGCCACCGTGCTGCGCTGAGCCTGAATCTCCTCGGCATCCAGATAACGGAACGTGCGGGCTGTGGCATCCATGACCAGAACGGGATTTCCCATGTCCTTCTCTTTACCCTGAGGCACAGCAATCGCCACATCGTTCAACGTAACGATACGTGACAAATGGGCAATATCAGAAGCAAAAGCCCCCATGTCATGGTACCGCCCTGTTACTCGAACAGCGATAGGCAGCTCTGCGTAATATTCACGCACAACGACCTGCCCTGGCCGAAAGAGCTCAAACTGCAAGCTTCTCCCCAAGCCAGATTGATTGATATCGGAGAGAAGAGCCGCCATCTCAGCCTTGCTAGGGAGTTGTTTTTCCAATTGAATCACGTATTGCTGAACCTGCTCGCGCTGCTTCTTCAAAGCATCCAGGCTCACTGCTTTTTGGAGCTTGTTTTTGTAATCCTCGCGCAGTGTCAACTCGGTCGTTTTTTCTGTTTGCAGTTCCGCCTCATAGTCCGCCAGCTTGACAAACCAGAGCGCAGTAGCAACCGCTATAGCGATGAACAAACACAGGATATACCGGGGCAGCGGTGGCCACAGCGAAGGGTCCTTGGTGTCCAGATTGGTGAACTGGCGTCGCAGATTCGCAAACTGCTCAGACACATCGACTTTTTGAATTTTGTTTTTTGCCATGGGTCAGCCTTTAGCAGAACTCGCCGCTGTTTCCATCGCCTTGCGGGCTTCGCTGGATTTCACCAATTGGAAGCGAAGGTTGAATGATGCCACCCGCCGGATATCCCGTGAAGTCAGCTCCACATTGCTCGCCACAATTTCCACTAGTTCAGGTTTTGACAACCAGGGCGTGTTGTTGGAAAGATTGCGCAGCATTTCCGAGATGCGCTCATTGGACTGCGCAACGCCCTTGATTTCGATCGACTGGTTGGTCTGCTTCAAACTTGTCACATACACCCCGTCAGGCAGTTGCTTGACCAGCTCCGTCAACAAGTGAACCGGCAGATTGCGGTCCGCCTGCAGATCTTCCACGGCTTTCTGGCGGGCGCGCAGCGCAGCGATTTCTTCTTCGATCGTGGCGATTTCCTTGATCTGGCCTTCAAGCACCTGAATTTCAGCCTTGAGAACCCCATTTTTGGCCTGCTGGTCCGCAATCAGCGTTTGCAGAACCCAGTAAATCAGCCCGGCGATCAGCAAGCCGACGATGGCAGAAGCCACCATCGTCGCCTGAAATCCTTCACGGCGGCGCTTTCTGGCGGCTTCCCGGTGGGGGAGTAAGTTAATCAATATCACTGCAGAAACCTCCGCATGGCAAGGCCGCACGACGTCAGATAGGACGGTGCCTCGCGCACCATCTTCTTGAGCCGTACCGAGCTCCCGATTTCCATGCCATCAAAAGGATTGGCCAGACTGCAGGCGAAACCTGTTTGCTGGGTGACCGCTTCCGTCAAGCCGGGCAGCGGAGCAGAACCGCCTGCCAACACGATGTGATCGATGCGGTTGTGCGGCGTGCTGGTGAAAAAGAATTGCAATGCCCGGGCGATTTCCTGGGCCATGTTGTCCACAAAGGGGCGCAACACGGCCGCCTGGTAATCCTCGGGCAGATCGCCATTGCGCTTCTTGTTCTCAGCCTCTTCGACCGAAAAACCATACTGCCGGACAATCAGCTGGGTCAGTTGCGCGCCGCCGAATGCCTGGTCGCGGTCATACACCACCTCGTCATTGCGAATGACCTGCATGCTGGTGGTCACGGCGCCCACCTCGAACAGTGCCACCAGGGCGTCCGTACCCTTGTTGGGCAAGGCTTCGATCAGGCGGCTGGCCGCCAGGCGGGAGGCATTCGATTCAATGTCCACCACCACCGGCTTGAGCCCGGCGGCTTCTGCCAGCCCCTGCCGGTCCTGCACTTTTTCCTTGCGGGATGCGGCAATGAGCACTTCCACATCACCTGGGGAACTCTTGCTGGGTCCTATGACACAAAAGTCCAGACTCACCTCGTCCAGAGAGAAAGGAATGTACTGATTTGCTTCAGACTCCACCTGCACTTCCAGCTCCTGCTCGGTCATGCCGCCTGGCAGCGTGATCTTTTTGGTGATCACGGCCGAGGGCGGTAAAGCGAGCGCCACATTTTTGGTGCGAGTGCCGCTTTTCTTGACGAGGCGACGCAGGGCTTCCGCCACTTCGTCGAACTTTTCGATATTGCCATCAGTGATCCAGCCGCGTTCCAGCGGCTCGATGGCGCAGCGCTCAAGGACCAGGCCTCCCGCCTTGTCCCGCCCCAACTCGACCAACTTGACGCTGGATGAGCTGATGTCGATACCCAGCAGAGGCGCAGCCTGGCGACTGAACAAAGATCCCGTTGAGATCAAGATGGGTCCCCTGTAACTTGTCTAAATGACGCAACAAAACTTAACACTTCACATGAATGCTATCAGTAAGATAGTTCACCGGCAAAGAATTTTCCCCATCTGATCCGTTCGGAGCGTTGCCAAAACCACACGATCTCCTGAGTGGCTTCTGCGCAATTGCAAGACCGCAAAGCGGCTGCCATGACCGCCGGTCGGGGCCTTTTGGTCGTTTGCACTGAAAGAGGCTCCGACATTTTTATAATGCAGGCTCCACCAATCGGAGCGATATGCCGCCGCCATCTTCTTCACAGCAAAAGCCAACCGACCCTTCGACCGCCGCTTCCGCGCCCTCCCGCCCCACTTGGCTTCGCTGGTTGATTCGCTTCGTGCTGTGGACCACGGGTCTTGCCGTCGCGGGCGCTCTTGGCCTGCTGCTGACCATTGCGGTGGCACTGTCGGTGGCCTACCCCAACCTGCCGGACATCTCCGATCTGGCGGACTACCGCCCCAAACTGCCTCTGCGGGTCTACTCCTCCGAGGGCGCGTTGCTGGGTGAATTCGGCGAAGAGAGGCGCAACCTCACACCCATCCAGGAGATCCCCAAGGTCATGAAGGACGCGGTGCTGGCCATTGAGGATGCGCGCTTCTTCCAGCACGGTGGTGTGGACTACAAGGGTGTGATTCGCGCCGCGCTGGCCAATCTGGGCCGCGTCAAAAGCCAGGGGGCTTCGACTATCACAATGCAGGTGGCGCGCAATGTTTATCTGTCATCAGAAAAAACATTTACTCGCAAAATTTACGAAATATTACTGACATTCAAGCTGGAGCATATGTTGACCAAGGACCAGATCCTTGAGATTTACATGAACCAGATTTACCTGGGCAACCGCGCCTATGGATTTTCTGCAGCCGCAGAGGCTTACTTCGGTAAACCGCTCAAATCCATTTCGATTGCCGAAGCCGCCATGCTGGCTGGCCTGCCCAAGGCACCTTCGGCCTACAACCCCATCAGCAACCCCAAGCGTGCCCGCTCGCGCCAGCTGTACATCATCGAGCGCATGGAAGAAAACGGCTTCATCACCTCCCAGGAAGCCATCGCCGCCAAGAAGGAAGACCTCAAGATCCGCAGCGGCCCGGATGCCACTCGCATCCATGCCGAGTACGTGGCCGAAATGGCGCGCCAGCTCATTTTCACGCAGTATGGCAACGAGGCCTATACCCGGGGCCTGAACGTGTACACCACCCTGAATGCGGGGGAGCAGGAAGCTGCCTACACCGCGCTGCGCCGAGGCATCATGGACTATGAGCGCCGCCAGCAGTACCGCGGCCCCGAAAAGTTCGTGGCACTGCCCACCGCCGCCCAGGAAGTCGAAGATACCGTGGACGATGCACTGGCCAACCACCCCGACAACGGTGACGTGCTGGCAGCCGTGGTTCTGGAAGCCGGGCCGCGCAAGATCGTTGCCGCCAGAGCCAATGGCGACAATCTGGAGATCACGGGTGACGGCCTGAAGCCAGCCCAGTCTGGCCTCAGCGACAAGGCACCGCCCAATATCAAGATCCGCCGCGGCGCCGTGATCCGCGTGGTCAAGACCCCCAAGGGCGCCTGGGAGATCACCCAGTTGCCCGAGGTCGAGGGTGCGTTCGTCGCCCTCGACCCCCGCAATGGATCCATCCGCGCGCTGGTGGGTGGCTTTGACTTCGACAAGAACAAGTTCAACCATGCGGCCCAGGCCTGGCGCCAGCCCGGCTCCAGCTTCAAGCCGTTCATCTACTCGGCGGCGCTGGAAAAGGGCTTCACCCCTGCCACGGTGATCAACGACGCCCCGCTGTTTTTTGACGCGGGCACCACCGGCGGCCAGCCCTGGGAACCCAAGAACTACGACGGCAAGTACGACGGCCCCATGACCATGCGCACGGGCCTCGCGAAGTCCAAGAACATGATCTCCATCCGCATCCTGCAGGCCGTGGGCCCCAAGACCGCGCAGGAATGGGTGTCGCGCTTCGGCTTCGATGCCGAGAAGCACCCCGCCTACCTGACCATGGCCTTGGGCGCGGGCTCGGTCACACCACTGCAGATGGCCTCGGCCTACTCGGTGTTCGCCAACGGCGGCTACCGCGTGAACCCCTGGCTGATCGCCAAGGTCACGGACCACAAGGGCCGCGTCATCTCTGAAGTCACGCCACCAGCAGTGTCCGAATTGCCGCGCGCCATCGACGCACGCAACGCCTTCGTGATGAACAGCCTGCTGCAGGAGGTCACCCGCTCCGGCACCGCCGCGCGCGCGCAGGGCACGCTGAAGCGCCCGGACATCGGCGGCAAGACGGGCACCACCAACGATTCGGTGGATGCCTGGTTCGCCGGTTACCAGTCGACCATCGCCGCAGTGACCTGGATCGGCTACGACACGCCGCGCAACCTGGGAAGCCGCGAAACCGGCGGCGGCCTGAGCCTTCCGGTGTGGATCAGCTTCATGGAACGCGCGCTCAAGGGCGTTCCAGTGAGCGAACCGGTCGTGCCGCCCGGTGTGGTGAACGTCGGCGGAGAATGGTTCTACGAGGAATATGCGCGCAACGCAGGCATTGCCAGCGTGGGACTGGAAGAGCAGCAGCGCACCAGCGGTGGACCCGATGTGGCGCCGCATGCGCCGCCACCGACGGAAGAGCGCAACCGCATCCTCGACCTGTTCCGCAATTGATAGCCACCGCTTGAGATCAAGGGCCGCCGCGTGCGGCCCTTTCCCATTGCGCGCGGCTGGTTCGCGCGCGTCAGGCGGAAAAGGCCAGCGGCATCCCCGACTGGGTGCGCGCATCCTCGGTCAGCCGCGCAAAGAACTCGCCACCCCCCTTGGTGTCCTGCCATGCCGAGCCATCGAACTTGTAGTGGTAGCCGCCGGACTTCGCAGCCATCCACACCTCGTGCAGCGGTTTTTGCAGGTTGATGACGATCTGGCTGCGGTTCGCGAAGCTCAGCGTGATCATGCCGCCCGAGCGCTGGTTGTCGATGTCGGCGTCTGTGGTGTCATTGAGTTCATCGCAACTGCGCTCAACGGCCGCCAGCAGTTTCTCGGCATGGTCCTGAAATTCAAGGTCAGTCATTACAATTCGCGCATGTTGAAAGCATCCCAAATTCTAGTCAGGACGCTTGTCCTTGCTGCCAGTGCGGCGGCCATCGTGGGTTGCGGTCAGCGCGGCCCGCTGTTCCTGCCCTCCGGTCCCGCGGCCGCGCAGCGCGCCACTCTGCCCGAAACCCTCACGCCTGGCGCCACTCCCTCGACGGCCACATCGGCGCCCCAGCCCCCCGCCTCTACGGCACGCTGACCCCGTCTTAGCCAACAGGGCATCCCCTGGCCCCTGATTGACAATGGCTTGATTTCCATCAAGCCGCTTGGCCATGCGCCATCCTACAGTCGGTTTTTCACTGCACTGCGGCATTGCCATGGCCATCGAACTGTACCGAGACAAGAACCACGCCTGCCTGATGTTCACCGATCTGATCGAGGAGGATGGCCAGGCGGTACAGGCCAACCAGTTCCTGATCGTCGACGACGGCACCGGGGCCATCATCGACCCCGGCGGCAACCTCGCGTTCAACGAGCTGTTCATGGGCATGACCCAGCACTTCCCGCCGCACAAGCTGTCCTACCTGATCGCCTCGCACGCCGACCCGGACATCATCGCCTCGCTGGACCGCTGGATGACCAGCACCAAGGCCTCGCTGGTGATCTCGCGCGTCTGGGAGCGCTTCGCACCGCACTTCACCAAGGTCGGCAAGACCGAGAACCGGGTGATCGGCGTGCCCGACAGCGGCGGCCGGCTGCCGCTGGGCCGCAGCGAGCTGGTGCTGCTGCCCGCGCATTTCCTGCACTCCGAAGGCAATTTCCACTTTTACGACCCCATCAGCCGCATCCTCTTCACGGGTGACCTGGCCGTGTCGATGACCTCGGGCGCGCAAGCGGGTATTCCGGTCACCGACCTGGCTGCGCACATTCCGCGCATGGAGGGCTTCCACCGCCGCTACATGGTCTCCAACAAGATCCTGCGGCTGTGGGTGCGCATGGCGCGGCAGATGGACATTGCCATGCTCGTGCCGCAGCATGGCGCCCCCATCCTGGGCAAGAAGGCCATCAACGACTTCTTCGACTGGGTGGAGAACCTGATGTGCGGCATCGACCTCTTCGACGACCGCGCCTACCAGATCCCGACGGCCTTCATCGACCCCGTCACCCGCCAGATGCGGCCTGCGCTGCGTACCGTCGGCTGACGCCGCTAGCGCTGCGCCGCGGCACCTTGCCGCGTTGCTGCGACGCCGATAGCCGCCTTGGCTGCCCGCTTGCGCAAGGCCTGCCACACACGCCAGCCCAGCAGCGCCGCCAGGATGGCCGCGTACACCGCCACCTCGCCGAAGTCGTTCTTGCCAGCGCGCATCCAGAAGAAGTGCAGGATCGCCAGGCCCGCCACGGCATACACCGTGCGGTGCAGCACCTGCCAGCGCTTGGCACCCAGCGCGCGGATGGCGCGGTTGAACGAGGTGGCCGCCATCAGGGTGAGCAGCACGAACGCCAGGAAACCCACCAGGATGAAAGGCCGCTTGGCAATGTCCACGGCAATGTCGTTCACCTCGAAGCCCATGTCGAACCAGCTGTAGCTCAGCAGGTGCAGCAGCGCATAGAAGAACACGAACACCCCCAGCATGCGCCGAAAGCGCGCCAATTGGGGTGTGGACGTCATGACGCGGACAGGCGTCACCGCCAGCACCAGGCACAGCGCACGCAGGGTCCAGTCACCCGTGGCGCGGATCAGCGCCTCGGCCGGATTCGCACCCAGTTGGTTGGCCACAGCGGCATACACCAGCCACGCCAGCGGCAGCAGGCACAGCACGAACACCACAGGCTTGGCCAGGGGGTGGAGCAGGAACTTTCGCATGGCGGCGAAGGGGTCGGTTTCTGGCAGGCTCAGAAAAATTTCTTGAGGTCCATGCCCGCGTACAACTGGCCGACCTGGGCCTCGTAGCCGTTGAACATCAGCGTCTTGCGCTTCTTGGCGAACAACCCATCCTCGCCAATGCGCCGCTCGGTCGCCTGGCTCCATCGGGGGTGGTCTACCGTGGGGTTCACGTTTGAATAGAAGCCGTACTCCTGCTGCGCCGCCTTGTTCCAGGCCGTACCCGGTTCCTTGTCCGTGAAGCGGATCTTGACAATGCTCTTGGCGCTCTTGAAGCCGTACTTCCATGGCACCACCAGGCGCACCGGCGCGCCGTTCTGGTTGGGCAGCACTTCGCCGTACATGCCGAAGGCCAGCAGGGTCAGCGGGTGCATGGCCTCGTCCATGCGCAAGCCTTCCACATAGGGCCAGTCGAGCACGCGCGAGCCCACAAAAGGCATGGTGGCCTTGTCCGCCAGGGTGACGAACTCCACGTACTTGGCGCTGCCCTGCGGTTCCACGCGCTTGATGAGTTCGGCCAGCGAATAGCCCACCCACGGGATCACCATCGACCAGCCCTCCACGCAACGCAGGCGGTAGATGCGCTCTTCCTGCGCACTCAGCTTGAGCAGGTCTTCGATACCGTACTTGCCCGGCTTCTTGACCAGCCCCTCGACCTCCACCGTCCAGGGCGAGGTCTTGAGGGTGTGCGCATTGCGCGCCGGGTCGGCCTTGTCGGTACCGAACTCGTAGAAATTGTTGTAGGTGCTGGCGTCCTTGTAGTCGGTCACCTTCTCCATCGACACCGCGCCCGCCACGGACGATTTGCTGCCCGCCAGCGCTGCCAGCTTGCCGGGCCGGGCGGGGGCCTGCGCCAGGGCTTCGCGGCCGGCCCAGGCGGCCATTGCCGCACCGGCTGCACCACCGGCCATCAGGCGCAGCATGTCGCGGCGCCCTTCGTAGGCTGCGCGTGGCGTGATGTCGGAAGAGTGCGGGTGGTTGAAACCCGAGTCGCGGGAGTGAAATGGCATGGGGGGCTCCGGTCAGGCGGTGATGGAATCGTCTACGGGTAGAGCGATACCACCCCTAGTTCGTTCCAAATACGGATAAGGTTACACCGTGGATGCAATCTTTGCAGGGCCCGCTCCCCGTATCCGCCGCCTCGCGTGCTCGTCCTACAGCGTACCGTAGCTGTGCAGCCCACTCAGAAACATGTTGACCCCGAGGAAGGCGAAGGTCGTAACCGCCAGGCCCACCAGAGCCCACCAGGCCGACACTGTGCCACGCAGGCCCTTCATGAGGCGCATGTGCAGCCAGGCGGCGTAGTTGAGCCAGACGATCAGCGCCCAGGTCTCCTTGGGGTCCCAGCTCCAGTAGCCGCCCCAGGCCTCGGCCGCCCACAGGGCGCCCAGCACCGTGGCGATGGTGAAGAAGGCAAAGCCCACGGCGATGGCCTTGTACATCACATCGTCCAGGATCTCGAACGAGGGCAGGCGCTCGGCAATGCGCTTGCGCCCCAGCAGGATGCCGGCCACGATCAGCGCCGAGATGCCGAAATACACCATCCAGTAGCTGCCGCCGCTCTCCGTCGCGCCCTGGCGGAACACGATGGGCTCGAAACACAGCACCACGCCCAGCAGCCACAGCGGCGCCAGCTTGTACCAGCGCGTCTCCGTGGCCTGCTGCTTGATCAGGTAGGCAAATGCCACCATGGCCGACAGCGCGAAAGTGCCGTAGCCGATGAAGTTGGCTGGCACGTGCAGCTTCATCCACCAGCTCTTGAGCGCAGGCACCAGCGGCTGGATCTCGTGCGCCTCACGCACCACCGTGTACCACAGCAGAAAGCCCACGGCTGCACTCACCACCAGCATCACGAAGCCACCCAGGGCGCGCGTCTTGTACTGGGCTTCGTAGTACAGGTAGAAGGCGGCCGTCATCCAGCAGAACAGCACGAACACCTCGTACAGGTTGCTCACCGGGATGTGGCCGATGTCGGGCCCGATCAGGTAGCTCTCGTACCAGCGCACCAGGGTACCGATCAGCGCCATGCCCACCGCCACCCATGCCAGGCGCGAGCCGATCAGGTTCATGGTGTGGCCCTCGCCACGCGCGAACATGCCAATCCAGTAGAACGCAGTGCTCATGAAGAACAGCATGCTCATCCACAGAATGGCCGACTGGCTCGACAGGAAGTACTTGAGTCCGAACACCGTGTCGGCGCGCGCCAGGCTGCCCACCCCGTCGACCTGGTACAGGCCGATGGCCATCAGCGCCACCGCGGTCACCACCAGCATCAGCGTGCGCAGCGGGCGCCAGAACCAGCCCAGCCAGATGGTCGAGGGAATGGCCCCGAGCAGGATTCCCTTTTCGTACACATCCATGAAGCTGCCATAGCGCTGCAGCGCATACAGCGCCCCCACAGCGACGATGGCCGCAAAGGCCCAGTCCAGCCAGTTGCGGCGGGAGAAGAAGCCTTCGTTCAGGGTGATCGTGGTGTTGCGGGTGGCCGTGTTCATGGGTTGCCTTGCAGGGGCGGTGCCCCGATCAGTTTTTCTGCGAGCTCTACAAACTCCCGGTCGCCGTCCATGGTCTTGCGGTTGGTCGAGAGCGCCATCATGGCATGCGTGCCATCACCCTGCGGCGCCACCCAGACCCAGATGCGGCGTTCGCGGATGTAGAGCATGGCAAAAACGCCCAGAATGAGCAAGGCACAGCCCAGGTAGACGATGTTCCTGCCGGGCGCGCGGGCCACCTGGAACACGCTGGCCTGCACCTGCGTGAAGTCCTTGAGCTCGAAGGCAATGGCCGCAGGGTAGATCTGCGCATCGCTCAGCGACAGCACGGCCTGCGTCATGAAGCCGCGCGTCTTGTCGTCCGGCGGCAGTGGCTGCAGGCCCGCATTCTTGCGCGACAGTTGCGCCAGCTCGAACAGGGTGCCGTTCAGGATGCGGATCAGCACCTCGCCTGCGCGACCCCGCTCGGCCTCGGGCACGTTGGATTCCATGAAGTCGGAAATCGCCTGCAGCCCGCCCGTGGGCTTGCCGTCCACGATGCCATTGCCGGCAAACAGCGCCAGCGCGCGCAAGGCCGATTGCGCCAATTGCTCACCCACGTCGGGCCGCGATGGATCGATGGCCTGCGCCACATAGCTGCGCACCGCCTGTTCGCGCGCCGCCGGGTCGGCCAGCGCCACGCGCAGGCGCAGGAAACCGTCCATCCCGCCCTGGTCATCGGCAGGCACCCGCAGGTAGCGAAACGGGTCTGCCGGCATCTCACGCACACCCAGCAGGTACACCGGCACGCCATCGCCCGTGTCCACGGGCAGCATGTAGTTGTGGAACTCGCGCGCCTGGCCTGCCGCATCGCGCAGCTTGTAGCTCACGCTCGGGCCCACGTTGCGCAGCTCCTTCTTGGTCACGGTCTTGTTCGCGGCGCCCAGGCGCGACTCCACTGCCTCGCGCAGGTCGACCTTGCGCACGTCGACGCCCGTGGCGCCCGGGCCGGCACCGCCGAAGTTCTCGACGTTGATGGTGCGCAGCGCCGTGAACTCCAGCGTCATGGTGTCGCTACCCGCCACACCGCCCTTGTTGGTCAGTTGGGTCGAATCGCCCACCACCCCATCGACGTCGAAGGCCTTGGCGCCCGGCGCCATGGGCACGGCGCGCAGTTTCAGGTGCGATCCGCCATCGTCGAAGCTCGACTGGTAGATCTCCACGCCCTTGTAGCTGGCCGGGTGGTTCACCTCCACGCGGGCCGGCGTCTTCTCGCCCGTGGCCTTGTCGTGGATGATGATCTCGCTGGCAAACAGCTTGGGCATGCCCGTGGAATAGTGCTCGACGATGAATTTCTTGAGCTCGATGGCGAACGGCAGGTCCTGCAGCAACACGCCATCGGACTGGTTCAGGAGGGCCGTGCTCGATTGCGTGCCCTCGGCCACCAGCAGGTTGCCACGAAAGGTCGGGTTGCGCTCGGACAGCCGGTGCTCGGGCTTCACGTCCGCGATCAGTCCGCCACCGGTATAGGGCGTCTTGCCGCCCAGCAGCATCTGCGCACGCACGATCAGGTCCCCATCGAGCAGCCCGCCCACGCACACCAGCACGATGGCGCTGTGCGCAGCGATGTAGCCGATCTTGTTGGCCGCGCCGGCCTTGGCCGCCACCATCCAGCCCGTGCCAGCGCCGGCCGGCGTATCGCGCTGCTGCAGGCGCACCTTCCAGCCGCCACCGGCCAGCAGGGCGCCGATGCGCTTGGCCTCGGCCTCGGGGCCCTCGGGCAGATCGGCCTCGGCCTTGTGGTGGAAGGCCTTGAGGCTCTGCTCACGGATGTTTTCCTTGTAGACCCGGATGTCCACCAGGATCTTGGGCGTGTTGCGGGCGATGCACAGCGAGGTGCTCAGCACCAGAAACGCCAGGATCAGCAGGAACCACCAGGCGCTGTACACCGCATTGAGTTGGATGGCGCTGAACAGCGCTGCCCAGAAGGGGCCGAACTGGTTCACATAGTTCGCCGCCGGCTCGTGCTGCTTGAGCACGGTGCCGATCACCGAGGCGATGCAGATCACCGTCAGCAGCGAGATCGCGAAGCGCATCGAAGACAGCATCTCGATCACGGCGCGCAAGGCCTTGGAGCCGTACTGGACGCGAACGCCTTGGGTGTTGTCAGACATGGAGGAAAGAGGGGCGATGGGGCAGGCAAAGAAAAAGGACGGGACCATCTGCTCGATGGACCCGCCCTTTTTGGGTTTGTTATTGGCGGTTGGTTCCGGTCGGCCCGCGCTGTGTGAGCCTTGCTTGAGAAAGATCAGTCGTTCAGTCGATTCATCAGCGCAGGCCGGCGATGTAGTCCGCCACAGCCTTGATCTCGCGGTCATTCAGCTTGGCAGCCACCTGCGTCATCTGCAGGCTGTTGGCGCGCTTGCCATCGCGGAAGGCGACGAGCTGCGTCGCGGTGTAGTCGGCATGCTGGCCGGACAGGCGCGGGTACTGGGCCGGGATGCCGGAGCCATTGGGGCTGTGGCAGCCGGCACAGGCGGCGATCTGGCGGTCGGCAATGCCGCCGCGGTAGATGCGCTCGCCCATGGAGACCAAGGCCTTGTCCTTGGCGAAGCCGGGCTTGGCCGCCTTGGCGGTCACCCAGTACGCAATGTTCTTCATGTCCTCGTCCGACAGGGCCGAGGCAAAGCCCTTCATCACGGGATCGTTGCGCTTGCCGGACTTGAATTCCTGCAGTTGCTTGACCAGGTACTCGGGGTGCTGCTGCGACAGCTTGGGATTGGCAGCGATGGCCGAGTTGCCGTCCGCGCCGTGGCAGGCAGCGCACACCGCAGTGAAGCTGGCCTCGCCTTTGACCAGGTCGGGCTTGGCGGCCTTGGGTGGCGCAGCGGGAGTCTCGCCCGCAGAAAAAGCCGGGAAAGCGGGCACTGCCAGCACGGCAGCCATCAGCATAGAGGCGAGCAACTTCATATCGAGGGTCTGTGTTTATGTGCGCGAAACCGCACGATTCTACAATGAGGCCCCGCAAGCACCTCAACCCCCCATGACGACCACTCCTTCTGCGCCAGTTGCTGGCTCTCTCCCGCCCGCACCCGACGCCAAAGTCGCCATGGGCTGGATGCACACGGCAAGATTCCTCACCACGGCGGCGCAACTGCACCACCTGCCCCCCATCGTGGTGCCGGAGATTGCCTTCGTGGGCCGTTCCAATGCAGGCAAATCCACCTGCATCAACACGCTGACCCAGCAAAAGCAGCTCGCATTCGCCTCCAAGAAGCCCGGTCGCACCCAGCACATCAACCTGTTTTCCCTGGGAAAACAGGGGGTGATGGACGCCGTGCTGGCCGATTTGCCCGGTTATGGCTATGCCGCCGTCTCGCGCTCGGACAAGGTGCGCTGGCAACAGGTGATGGTCAATTACCTGGTCAGCCGCCCGGGCCTCACGGGCATCGTGCTGCTGTGCGACCCCCGCCTGGGCCTCACGGGGCTCGACGAAGCGCTGCTCGAAGTGGTGCGCCCCCGGGTCGAGGAAGGGCTCAAGTTCCTCATCGTGCTCACCAAGGCCGACAAGCTCACCCGTGCAGAGCAGGCCAAGATACTGTCGATCACGCGACTGCACGCCGGCGGCGGCGACGTCAAGATGTTCTCTGCCCTCAAAAAGCAGGGGGTAGACGAGGTGGCCCAACTGCTGTGGCAGTGGGCACACCCGGTGCCTGGTGCCGAGCTGGCGCAGGGCGACGAACCTGCGCCGGACGCCGACAGCGCCGACGACCAGGAACCCGAGGAAGATTGAACGCCAGTGCTGGACCCATGCGCGCTGGCAGCTACACAAACGATAGCAATAGCGCCATGATCAGCAACCGCACCATTCCCCTGTCCCACGGCACGACCCTGCACTGCCGCGAAAGCGGCGCCGCCGGGCGGCCCGTGCTGCTGTTCCTGCACGGCTTTCCCGAAGGCGCCTTCATCTGGGATGCCATGCTGTCGCACTTCGCGCTGCCCGAAAACGGCGGCTACCACTGCGTGGCCCCGTATCTGCGCGGGTTTGGCGAATCGAGCAGCCCCGCAGCCGTCGATGCCTACCGGGCCAAGCACCTGGTGCAGGATCTTGCGGCACTGATCGAGATCGTGAGTCCCGGCCAGCCGCTCGAATGCCTGGTGGCCCACGACTGGGGCGGGGCAGTAGCCTGGAATCTGGCCAACCAACAGCCGCAGCGCATGAAGCGCTTGGCCATCGTCAACTCACCCCATCCCGGCAGCTTCCTGCGCGAACTGCAGCACAACGCCGCGCAACAGGCCAGCAGCCAGTACATGCACTTCCTGTGCAGGCCGGACGCCGAAGCCCTGTTGGCCGAGAATGATTTCGCGCGCCTGTTCGCGTTTTTCGACAACCCCGAAGGCCGGACGCCGCAGTGGTTGACCGACGGCGTGCGCGCGCAATACCGCGCCCTGTGGCAGCACGGCCTGACCGGCGCCTGCAACTACTACCGCGCCAGCCCCCTGCGACCGCCGCGAGGGGACGACAACGCCATCGCCGGTATCACCCTGCCCGACAGCATGCTCAGCGTGTCGGTGCCCACCCTGGTGGTCTGGGCGTTGGACGACCCCGCCCTGCTGCCCGGACTGCTCGACGGCCTGCCGGGCTGGATTCCCCAACTGCAGATCGACAAGATCGAAGGCGCATCGCACTGGGTGGTGCATGAGCAGCCGGATCGGGTAGCGAGCGCGCTCGCGGGCTTTCTGCGCGGAGGCTGAGCCCCCGCTTCGCTTCAATAGATCGAAGGCTCGCCCTCGGGCCGGGTCTTGAAGCGCTTGTGTACCCAGTAGTACTGCCCCGGCGTCACGTCGATGTACGACTGCAGGTACTGGTTCATCAGCGCCGTGTCGGCCTCGGCGTCGTCGGTGGGGTATCCGGGCCAGGCGGGCGACAGCTCGGCCACATAGCCCGCGGGCGTGATGCGCGTGACCATGGAGATCACCTTGGCACGCCCCAGCCGGGCGAAGCGCGACAGCGACGGCACCGTGGCTGCTGTCACGCCGTAAAAGGGCACGAACAGCGAATCGTTGCGTCCGAAATCCATGTCGGGCAACAGGTACAGCAGGCCGCCCTTGCGCAGCCCGCTCAGGATGGGCTTGACGCCATCGCCCCGGTTGAGCATGCGCACATTGCCAAAGCGCTGGCGCCCGTTGCGGATCCAGACATCCACCGCCGGATCGGGCTGGGGCGTGAAGATGGAGGTGAAGGCCCGGTCGGTGTGCAAGGTGAGCGCGGAGCCTCCGGCATCCATGCCGTAGAAATGCGGCGCAAAGATGATGGTCGGCGTGTCCCCCAGCAACTCGTCCAGCGCGCCTTGCAGCTTCACACGGTCCAGCACCACCTCGCGCGGGGCGAACCACAGCCAGCTGCGGTCCAGCCAGGTCTGGCAGAAACCGACGAAGCTTTCGCGCGCCCACTGGCGCCGCTGGGCCTCGGTGGCATCGGGAAAGCACAGCGCCAGATTGCGCAGCGCCACCTTGCGCCGCGGCGCCGCCACCAGGTACAGCGCCTGGCCGATGAACCAGCCCATGCCCCGCAGCACGCGCAGCGGCAGCAAGGCCAGCAGGCGCATGAACAACACCCCCAGGCGCCCGGTCATGCGGCACCTCCGGCAGGCGTTGCAGCAGCGGCAGCGGCTTCCACACGGGGCTGCTTGTAGCGGCCATAGCCCCAGAGGTACTGGCCTGGGGATTGTCGTATCAGATGTTCCATGGCCTGGTTGATCTGCAGCAGTGCTGCGTCGGCGTCCTGCGCCAGCGGTGCGGCGGGCAGGGGTTCGAAATGCACCACGTAGCCACGGCCCCAGGACAGGCGCTCGCAGCGCGCCAGGACGACCACCGCGCCCGTCTGGTGGGCAAGGCGCACGGCCAGCGTCATGGTGTAGGCGTCCTTGCCGAAGAAAGGGCTCCACTGGCCCTGGCCCTGTGGCGGCACCTGGTCAGGCAGCAGGCCCACGGCCTCGCCCCGGCGCAGCGCCTTGATCATCTGGCGCACGCCAGAGAGGTTGGTGGGCACGGCCTGCATTCCGGGCCGGTTGCGGGCCGTCTCCATCACCTTGGCGAGCCAGGGCTGGCGCGCAGGGCGGTAGAGCACGGTGATGGGGCCGTGGTCGGCACTCCAGCGCAGGGCGGCCGCCTGGGCCGAGAACTCGAAGCAGCCCAGGTGGGGCGTGAGGTACAGGATGCCACGGCCCTGGGCATAGGCCGCCTCCACGCAGGCCCCGCCCTCGATGCGAAACGGCAGCGGGGCCCCCAGCCACAGGCGCGGCAACTCGGCCACCATGCGGCCTGCATGGCCCACGGCGGCGCTCACATCACCGAAGCGGTAGCCGGCCTGCGACGCATTGGCCCGAAAGCGCCTGCGGTAGATGGGAGAGGCCAGAAATGCCACCCAGCCCATGGCCGCGCCCAGGCCATGGAGCAGCCACAGTGGCAACACGGAAAAGAGACGGAACAAAGATGGCATTAAAATGACGGGGTCGCTGAGTTAAATGAGCAACTTGCAGGGCGACGTTAAATAAATCTGCTAAAGCGTTCGCCAAAGCTCCTTCGGGGTGAGGGCAACGCCCCAAATGCCGGAACACAGGAGTTTATTCAAATGGCGAACGACTTTCTTTTTACCTCGGAATCCGTCTCCGAAGGCCACCCCGACAAAGTGGCCGACCAGATCTCGGATGCGATCCTCGATGCGATCTTCAAGCAGGACCCCCGCAGCCGCGTCGCCGCCGAAACGCTGACCAACACCGGCCTCGTGGTGCTGGCGGGTGAAATCACCACCAACGCCCACGTGGATTACATCCAGGTCGCGCGCGACACCATCAAGCGCATCGGCTACGACAACACCGACTACGGCATCGACTACAAGGGCTGTGCCGTGCTCGTGGCCTACGACAAGCAATCGAACGACATCGCCCAGGGCGTGGACCAGGCCAGCGACGACCACCTGAACACCGGTGCCGGCGACCAGGGCCTGATGTTCGGCTACGCCTGCGACGAAACGCCCGAGCTGATGCCCGCGCCTATCTACTATGCGCACCGCCTTGTGGAGCGCCAGGCCCAGTTGCGCAAGGACGGGCGCCTGCCCTTCCTGCGCCCCGATGCCAAGAGCCAGGTGACCATGCGCTATGTGGACGGCAAGCCACACAGCATCGACACCGTGGTGCTCTCCACCCAGCACCACCCCGACCAGAGCGAAACCGCCAAGACGATGAAGGCCAGCTTCATCGAGGCCGTGATCGAAGAGATCATCAAGCCCGTGCTGCCCAGCGAGTGGCTCAAGGACACCAAGTACCTGATCAACCCCACCGGCCGCTTCGTCATCGGCGGCCCGCAAGGCGACTGCGGCCTGACCGGCCGCAAGATCATCGTCGACACCTACGGCGGTGCCTGCCCCCACGGCGGCGGCGCCTTCAGCGGCAAGGACCCAACCAAGGTGGACCGCTCGGCCGCCTACGCCGCACGCTACGTGGCCAAGAACATCGTCGCCGCCGGCCTGGCGCGCCAGTGCCAGATCCAGGTGGCCTACGCCATCGGCGTGGCACGCCCCATGAACGTGACCGTCTACACCGAAGGCACGGGCGTGATCCCCGACGACAAGATTGCCGCACTGGTGCAGGAGCATTTCGACCTGCGCCCCAAGGGCATCATCCAGATGCTGGACCTGCTGCGCCCGATCTACGAAAAGACCGCCGCCTACGGCCACTTCGGCCGCGAAGAACCCGAGTTCACCTGGGAGAAGACCGACAAAGCTGCTGCACTGCGTGCAGCAGCAGGGCTGTAAGCCCTCCGCGCGACAGCGCGACTTTCCGTACGTGGGCGAAGCTCAATGGCGCGCCGATGTGAAGGCCAAAGGGCCAGCCGAAACCAAGGTACGGACAAAGCCGCAGCGCTCACCGCGCTGCGGCTTTGTCGTTTCCGGGCCCGAGCTCCATCGGATCGGCGCTCTCCTACACCCACACTCCGCACCTGCCGACGCTCCCAGCACGGCCACTCCGGTATCTTTCAGTCACATCTAATTCGCAGCAGATGCTGCCCCTACTGCAAGGAACCAACATGCTCAAGTACGCCATCATTTTTGCCCTGATCTCGCTGGTTGCCGGTGCACTGGGCTTCACCGGCGTGGCGGCGGGCACGGCAGGCATTGCCAAGATCCTGTTCGTGTTGTTCCTGGTGCTGGCCGTGATTTTCGTGGTCCTGGCGGCCATCGGTGTCGGTGCGGCCCGCAAGGCCCTCAAGTAAGCCGCATTTCCTGCACCCCTCACTGCCAAGGATCCCCATGAGCCAACAGAATATCTTTGAAGCCCTGCGCGAGAGCCACGAGCTGCAGCGCGACCTGTACCGCCGCCTGACAGAAACCAGTGGCGATACGCCCGAACGGCAGGAACTGTTCCTGCAGCTCAAGACCGAACTGGCAGCCCACGAGCTGGCCGAAGACCGGAATTTCTATGCGCCGCTGATGCAGCTCGACGCCGGCATGGACCTGTCGCGCCACGCGATTTCGGAGCACCACCAGATCGATGAGCTGGTGGAATCCCTGGAAAAAGCCGACCCCGCCACCCCTGCCTGGCTGCCTCTGGCGAAAAAACTGGCCGAGAAGGTGGAGCACCATCTCAAGGAAGAGGAACACCGCTTCTTCCAGATGGCCGGCAAGCTGCTGACCGAAAAGCAGAAGACCTCGCTCGCTGGCGACTACCTGACCGACTACGACGAGGCCAAGGCAGCCACGGCCTAATCTGGCCGTGGCGCTGCGAGCCCTGGTTTCAGACCGCGTCCTTGGCCTGCACCACGCAGTTGCGGCCGCTGGACTTGGCCACGTACAGGGCCGTGTCGGCGCGTTTGATCAGTGCGTGCGCGTCTTCGACCTGGTTCCAGGTGGCCACACCGAAGCTGGCACTCACATGGCCCACCGCGTCGAAAGGCACGGTGGCGATGCGTGCGCGCACGGCTTCGGCCATGGCCATGGCTGCGTCAACCGGCGTTTCCTTGAGCAGCAAAATGAACTCCTCGCCACCGAAGCGCGCAGCGCAATCGGACGAGCGCAGCAGCTCGCGCACCCGCAAGGCCGTGGCCTTGAGCACCACATCGCCCGAATCGTGGCCGAAGGTGTCATTGATGCGCTTGAAGAAGTCGATGTCGAACATCACGACCGAGAGGCTGCTCTTCTTGATGCGCGTGTCGGCCATCTCGGCCTCCAGCCGCTCGAAGAATTTGCGGCGGTTCACCAGGTCGGTCAGAAAGTCCTTGGTCGCCAGGTCTTCGAGCTTGCGGTTCATGCGCGCCATGGGTTCGATCACCAGCGACGACAGCGACAGGTTCAGTATCGCGAACAGCAGCAAAAAGCTGCCCGCCAGCGCCGTCATCACGGTGTTGAAGGTCGTGCGCGCCTTCTCGAGCGGGTAGAACATGGGCACCCGCACCACCTGGATGCCGATGGTTTCATTCATCTGCCAGCCAAAGCCGTTCTTGTCGCCGTAGATCTTGAGCATGGTTGGGGGCGCAGCAGCGGGCGTGCTGTGGCAGGCCAGGCACTGCGCCTGCTTGATCGTGATGGGGCGCGCCACGTACAGCGTGCGGTGCATGCCCTCGCCCACCTCACCGGTCACTTCCTTCTTGAGGTCTGCACGGCCTTCGCGGAAATCCTTGACGATGCGCTCCTCCCACTCGTTGGCACGGTCGCGCACATTGGTGGGGTTGAGCACCGCCTCCTTGTACTCGTAGCCCGGAAAGCGGTTCTGCAGCCGGCGCAGCGTTTCGGTGGCGGCAAAGGCCGGCACCGTCTGCGGTAGGAACTGCTCGGCCAGCGTTACATCGAGGTGCGGCTTGACCAGTTCGGTCGTGTAGTCGCGGATGGCCATCGCTGCGTGCATCATCAACTGTGAGTTGTGCTGCACCTCCTCGATGGCCGTCTTCTGCAGAAAGCGGTGCACGTACAGGCCCGTGCCTGCCGCCGCCACCAGCAGCACGCAGGCCAGCACCAGATTGAATTTGAGCCGCAATGACATGGATAACCCTCGTAGCCGACTGTAGCCAGCATGTATGACGGATGGCAAGCAAGCCTTGGCAGCCCGCGGCGCACCCCATCGTGGTGGTGTCGTGCGCATCCCAGGACCGAAAGGCCCATTGCACCAAGACACAAAGTTTTCGTTTGTGCCAGATTTTGCACGCCCGGTCCAATGAAATTCGCCCAGGGGCGTGCTGGGTGGAACACCCTCTCCACCCTGGGGCGCGATCCGGTCATCCGGCCACGCATTCGGAATTGGCTTTAAGCAACTTAGTTGCACAGTTGAATTAACTGATTTACACTGGCGCCACCGACAGACAAGGACAAGAACCATGGCACACACCACCCAGTTTCTGGTGATCGACCCGCAAAACGATTTCTGCGACCTGCCCGCTGCCTGGCAACCCGCCCACCCGGTCACCGGCATACGCAGCGCCCCCTCGCTGCCGGTCGCGGGGGCCCATGCCGACATGCAGCGCACGGCCGCCTTCGTCCGTGCCTGCGGTGCACTGCTCGACGGCATCACCATCACCCTCGATTCACACCAGCAGTTCGACATCGCCCACCCCGGGTACTGGCAGCAGACGGATGGGCAGGCCGTAGCGGCGTTCACACCCATCACGGCAGCCCAGGTGCGCGCCGGCGCCTTCTCGCCCCGCGACGGTGCCCTGCTGCCGCGCACCCTGCAGTACCTGGACGCGCTAGAACAGCAAGGCCGCTATATCCACATGGTGTGGCCCGTGCACTGCGAGATCGGCAGCTGGGGCCACGGCGTGCACGCCGAAGTGCTGGCTGCCTGCGGCGAGTGGCAGCTGCAACGCCAGCGCGCGGTGCGCAACGTGTTCAAGGGCACCAATCCCTTCACCGAGCACTACAGCGCCATCCAAGCCGAGGTGCCCGATACGGACGACCCGGACACCGCCCTGAACACCCGCCTGCTTGCAGCGCTGGGCACTGCCGACCGGGTGTTCATCGCCGGCGAGGCCAGCAGCCACTGCGTGCGCGCCACCACCGAACACATCGTGCAGCAGCTGCCGCGGCTGCAGCCAGGCTGGACGCCCGCGCGCATCACCCTGCTGACCGACTGCATGAGCCCCGTGGGCGGCTTCGAGGCCGAGCACACCGGTTTTCTCGACGCCATGCGCGCGCAGGGCGTGCAGCTGGCGCATAGCACCGACCATTTCTGAGGATCCAACCATGTCCGACCACGTCATCCACAGCCTGCTCGATACCGACCTCTACAAATTCACCATGTGGCAGGCCCTGCTGCACGGCCACCCGCAGACGCAGAGCGAGTACCGCTTCGTCTGCCGCAACCAGAGCGCCTACCCGCTCACCGAGCTGCTCGCCGAGGTAAACGCCGAACTCGACCACCTGTGTACGCTGCGCTTTGCCCCCGACGAGCTGGCCTACGTGGGCGGGCTGCGCTACATCAAGAGCGACTTCATCGATTTCCTGCGCATCTTCCAGTTCCAGCGCAACTTCATCGAAACCTCTGCCGAGGATGGCCAACTGCACATCGTGGCACGCGGCCCGCAGGTGCACGTGATGGGCTTCGAGATCTTCGTGCTGGCCATCGTCAACGAGCTGTACTTTCGCCGCTTCGACCCGTCCGCAGCCCTCGCCGAAGGCCGCCGCCGCCTGGCCGCCAAGGTGCAGACACTCAAGGACCTGGCGCAACAGGCCACGCGGCAGCACCCGTTCGAGCTGTTCGACTTCGGCCTGCGCCGGCGCTACAGCGGCGCCTGGCAGCGCGAGGTGGTGCAGACCTTTGCACGCGAGGCACCGCAGTGGTTCAAGGGCACGTCCAACGTGCTGCTGGCGCGCGACCTGGGCCTGGTGCCCATCGGCACCATGGCCCACGAGTACCTGCAGACCTACCAGGCCCTGGGCGTGCGGCTGCGCGACTTCCAGAACACGGCCCTCGAAGAGTGGGTGCAGGAATACCGGGGCGACCTCGGTATCGCCCTGACCGACACCGTGGGCATGGACGCCTTCCTGGCCGACTTCGACCTGTACTTCGCCAAGCTGTTCGACGGCCTGCGCCATGACTCGGGCGACCCGGTGGCCTGGGGCGAGAAGGCGCTGGCCCACTATGCGCGGCTGCGCATCGATGCGCACACCAAGCGCCTGGTGTTCTCCGATGGCCTGGACCTGCCGCGCGCCCTGGCGCTGTACCAGCACTTCGGCGACCGCACGCAACTGGGCTTCGGCATCGGCACCAACCTCACCAACGACATGGGGCAGACGCCGCTGAACATCGTGATGAAGCTCACGCGCGCCAACGGCCAGCCCGTGGCCAAGCTGTCGGACACGCCCGGCAAGACGCTGTGCGACGATGAGACCTTCCTTGCTTATCTCCGCCAGGTCTTCAACGTGAAAGCGTAAGCAATCCCGAGGATTTTCCATGCTCCGCATCACCCTTGCCCAACTCAACTTCACCGTCGGCGACATCGAAGGCAATGTCGCGCGCATGGTCGCCGCCGCGCGCCAGGCCGCCAGCGAGCAGGCCGATCTGGTGGTCTTCACCGAGCTCGCGCTGTGCGGCTACTACCCGGGCGACATGCTGGACGAAAGCGCCTTCCAGCAGCGCGTGGCCGCCGGGCTGGCAGCGCTGCAGCAGGCATCGGCCGAGCTGCCCGGCCTGCACTGGGTGGTGGGCGCGCCCACGCCCGCGCAGGGGCCCGGCAAGCGGCTGCACAACAGCCTGCTGGTGCTGCAAGCCGGCGAGGTGCGCCTGCGCTATGCCAAGCAGCTGCTGCCCACCTACAACATCTTCGACGAACGCCGCCACTTCGAGCCGGGCCCCGACGTGGCCAAGGTGCTGCGCATCGGCAATGCCCAGGTGGGCCTGCTGATCTGCGAGGACGGCTGGAACGACAGTGGCGCCGACTACGCGACCAACCCCTTCGACCGCATGCGCGATGCCGCGCCCGATCTGGTGGTGAGCATCAACGCCAGCCCCAGCCACATCGCCAAGCGCGAGCAGCGCCACCAGATCTTTGGCGACGCCTCGCGCCGCAACGGCCTGCCCATCCTGTACGTGAACCAGATCGGTGGGCACGACCAGATCGTGTTCGACGGCGCATCGTTCGCGGTGGAGCCCGAGGCCGGCATCGTCTTCGAGGCCCGGCGTTTCGTGGAGGACGTGCGCACCCTGCAGTTCGACAACGGGCGCTTCCTCACCGCCGAAGGGGAGACGCCCGAGCCCGTGCCCGCGCAGGGCCTCCCCACCATGGAGTTCTACCGCCAGCAGATCATGCTGGGCCTGTCGGACTATGCGCGGCGCTGCGGCTTCAAGCAGGTGGTGGTGGGCAGTTCGGGCGGCATCGACAGCGCGCTCACCCTGGCGCTCGCTGCCCAGGCGCTGGGCCCCGAGAACGTGGTGGGCATCACCATGCCCTCGCGCTTTTCATCCAGCGGCTCGGTGGACGACTCGGTGGCCCTGTGCCAGAACCTGGGCGTGCAGTTGCTTACCCACCCCATCGCCGACCTGGTGGCCGTCTATGCGCAGCAGTTCGAAGCCAGCTTTGGTCAGGTGCTGCAAGGCCTGCCGCTCGAGAACCTGCAGGCGCGCATCCGCGGCACGGTGCTGATGGAGTATTCCAACGCCTTCGGCCACCTGCTGCTCACCACGGGCAACAAGTCGGAGATCTCGGTGGGCTACTGCACGCTGTACGGCGACACCAACGGTGGCCTGGGGCTGATTGGCGACCTGTACAAGACGGAGGTCTTCGCCCTGTCGCGCCACATCAACGCGCATGCGGGCCGTGAGCTGATACCCGAGGCCATCATCGACAAGGAGCCCTCGGCCGAGCTGGCCCCCAACCAGCGCGACGTGGACAGCCTGCCGCCCTACCCGGTGCTCGACGAGGTCCTCAAGATGCTGATCGAGGGCGACCGCCTGGCACCTGCCGAGTACGATGCCGCCCTGGCCTTCGTACAGCAACTCGAACAGGGTGACGACGGCCGCACGCTAGTGCAGCGCGTGCGCATGATGGTCGCCCGCAACGAATACAAGCGCCGCCAGGCGCCCCCCATCGTGCGCGTGCGTGCGCGCGCCTTCGGCAGCGGGCGGCAGATGCCGATCGCTGCCCGCTACGTCTGATCCAATGCACCCCATGTACGACACCGCCCTCTATATCGGCCGCTTCGAGCCCGTCCACCAGGGCCACATGGCCCTTTTGCAGCACGCGCTGGACAGCGCGCGCCAGGTCATCGTGGTCATGGGCTCGGCCTGGCAGGCCCGCTCGCCCAAGAACCCCTTCACTGCCGGCGAGCGCGAGCAGATGCTGCGCGAGGCCCTGCCCGAGGCCGACCGTGCCCGTGTGCAGGTGCTGCCGGTGCGCGACTACTACAACGAAGCCGTGTGGGTGCAGGCTGTGCGCGAGGGCGTCGCCCGCATTGCGCCTGCGGCCGGCCGCATCGGCCTGGTGGGCCACTTCAAGGACGCCACCAGCAGCTACCTGGGCGCCTTCCCAGGTTGGGAATTGATCAACATGGAGCGCCAGGGCCGCATCGACGCCACCGCCATCCGCGACGCCTACTTCGGCGCCACGCCGACCACCGTGCGCACAGAGCTCGACGATCTGGCGGGTGAGATGCCTGCAAGCACGCTGGACTTTCTTGAAAGCTTTGCACTGACGCCACACTTCGAGGCGCTGCAGGAAGAATGGCGCATGCTGCGCCGCTACCGCGAGGCCTGGTCTGCAGCGCCCTACCCGCCCGTGTTCGTGACCGTGGACGCCGTGCTGCGCTGCCAGGACCATGTGCTGCTGATCCGCCGCGCCCATGCACCAGGCAAGGGGCAACTGGCCGTGCCCGGCGGCTTCATCGAGCAGCGCGAGACGGTGTGGCAGTCGTGCCTGCGCGAGCTGGTGGAAGAGACCCACTGCAAGCTGCCCGAAGGCACCATGCGCGCCGCGCTGCAATCCGTGGCCGTGTTCGACCACCCCGACCGCAGCCAGCGCGGGCGCACGCTCACGCATGCGCACTACTTCGACCTGGGCCAGGCCCCGTTCCCCACCGTGCAGGCCGATGACGACGCCCAGCAGGTGCAGTGGACGCCGATTGCCGAACTGGCGGGCATGGAAGAGGAGTTCTTCGAGGACCATTTCCACATGCTGGACCATTTTCTGGGGCTGACCGGCTCCGCCCGGCCCGCATAGCACCTGGAAACGAAAAAAAGGCAGGGCGAACCCTGCCTTTGTGAGGGCCTGCCCCGGATCAGGCCACGCGGAACTGCCCCACGGTCTGCGCCAACGCCACGGCCTGCTGGCTCAGCGACTGGGCCGCCGCCAGGGCCTCCTCGACCAGCGCGGCATTCTGCTGCGTGCCCTGGTCCATCTGCGAAATGGCCTGGTTCACCTGGGCGATGCCGGCGCTCTGCTCGGCGCTGGCAGCGCTGATCTCGGCCACCATGGTGGTCACGTTCTTCACACCGTCGACCACCTCGCGCATGGTGGAGCCGGCCTGCTCCACGAGCTGGGTGCCCACACCGACCTTGGCCACGGAGTCGTCGATCAGGCCCTTGATCTCCTTGGCGGCGGCGGCACTGCGCTGCGCCAGGCTGCGCACTTCGCTGGCCACCACGGCAAAGCCACGGCCCTGCTCACCCGCGCGCGCCGCTTCCACGGCGGCATTCAGCGCCAGGATGTTGGTCTGGAAGGCGATGCCGTCAATGACGCTGATGATGTCCACGATCTTGCGCGAGGACTGGTCGATGGAGCCCATGGTGCCCACCACCTGCTGCACCACGTCGCCACCACGCACAGCCATGTCGGAGGCAGCACGCGCCAGCTCATCGGCGCGGCGTGCGTTGGCCGCGTTCTGCTGCACGGTGGAGGTCAGCTGCTCCATCGATGCCGCCGTCTCCTGCAAGGCACTCGCCTGTGATTCGGTGCGGCCCGAGAGGTCGCCGTTGCCGGCAGCGATCTCGGCCGAGGCGGTGTTGATCGAATCGGTGCTGTCGCGCACCTGGCGCACCAGGTGGGCCAAGTTGTCGCGCATGGCGCGGATGGCGTGCAGGATGCTGGTCTGGTCGCCTGGCTGGGTGATGACCTCCACGGCCAGGTTGCCCTCGGCGATCTGCGTGACCACGTCGGCCGCATACTGCGGCTCGCCGCCGAGCTGGTGCACCAGCGTGCGCAGCATCTGCCAGGCCATGAGCGCGACGATGAGCATCAGCACAGCGCCGATGGACAGCAGGATGGCCGTGTTGCGCCAGAAGGCCTGGTCGATGTCGTCGATGTAGTCGCCAAAGCCGATGGTCCAGTCCCAGGGCTCGAACTTGATGATGGCGTAGAGCTTTTCCACCTCGTCCTTGGCACCGGGGCGCGTGCCCTTGGCGATCACCGTACCGATGGTCTTGCCCTGCAACGCGGCGCGGTAGCGCACGCCGGCTTCCTTGCCGCCCTTTTCATCGACGATGCCGATGCGCTTGGGGTTGGGGTGCACGTAATTCACGTCGTCGGTGAAGCCCCGCACGAAGAAGTACTTGTCCTTGTCGACGAAGCTGCCGATGTTGCGCTTGGCTTCCTTCTGCGCGTCCTCCTTGGAAAGGGCCCCGCTCTTTTCCTGGTCATGGGCATTTTGCGCCGCCGCATGGGCCAGCACCACCAGGTTGGACAGCTGCGCCGTGCGCTCCTTCATCATCGACTGGTACAGCGTGGTCAAGGCCACGGCGGAGAGCACGACCAGGCCCAGCAGGGTGGCCGCGCACAGCCATAGGATTCGGGTTCGCAATTTCATGGGCAGGCTTTCTCTCTCAGGATACGGAACAAGACGTAACCAGAAGATACACCCGCGCTGCCCGATTTTTAATCAAAACCTCGATTTGTCACGGTTTTGTCACATTTGCACGGCAGGCGCCTCTGCCTGCGCAAGCCGCTGGCACCGGGGCAGGAGGCCAGGCAGCCTCCCACCGGGGCCCGCTCCAACGACAAATGTAAAACCCGCCCGGCGTGTCGCGCAGCCACAACGCGGGCGAGGGTGGGCATGCTCAGGTGCCTGCGCGCTCCAGCATGGCATGCAGCAGCACGTTGCACCCTGCCGTGATGTGTTCCGGCTTGGCATCCTCGATCTCGTTGTGGCTGATGCCGTCCTTGCACGGAATGAACACCATGCCGGCGGGCGCCAGGCGCGCCATGTAGACGGCGTCGTGCCCCGCGCCCGAAACGGCAGGCATGTTGGAGTAGCCCAGCTTGGCGGCAGCGCGCGCCACGGCGTCCACGCAGTCGGCGTGGAACACCTGCGCCGGGTAGGCCGAGACCTGCTCGATCACGATCGGCAGGCCGGTGTCGGCGCTGAGCTTGGCGGCCACGGCGCGGATGTCCTGGTCCATGCTCTCGCACAGCGCATCGGTGGCGTTGCGCAGGTCGATGCTGAACTTGACCTGGCCCGGGATCACGTTGCGGCTGTTGGGGTGCACGTGCACCATGCCCACGGTGCCGCGCCCGTGCGGCGGGTGGCGGTGGGCGCAGGCCACCACCTCCTGCATCAGGTGCGTGGCGACCTGCAGCGCATCCTTGCGCAGGGCCATGGGCGTGGGGCCGGCATGGGCCTCCATGCCGGTCACGGTGCAGTCGTACCAGCGGATGCCGAGCACGCCGGTGACCACGCCGATGGTCTTGTCGTGGTCCTCCAGCACCGGGCCCTGCTCGATATGGGTCTCGAAGTAGGCGCCGATGGGGTGGTCGCCTGGTACCTGCTCGCCGATGTAGCCGATGCGTTCGAGCTCGCCCTTGACGGTCTTGCCCTCGGTATCGGTGGCGGCGTAGGCATGCTCCAGCGTGAAGGCCTTGGCGAACACGCCCGAGCCCATCATCACCGGCACGAAGCGCGAGCCTTCTTCGTTGGTCCAGAAGGCCACCTCGATCGGCGCCTCGGTCTCGATGCCGTGGTCGTTCAAAGTACGCACCACTTCGATGCCGGCCAGCACGCCGTAGTTGCCATCGAACTTGCCGCCCGTGGGCTGGGTGTCGATGTGGCTGCCGGTCATGATGGGCGGCAGGCTGTTGTTGCGCCCCGGGCGGCGCATGAAGCCGTTGCCGATCTGGTCGATGGTGACCGCCATGCCGGCCTCGCGCGCCCAGCGCGTGACGAGGTCGCGGCCCTGCTTGTCCAAGTCGGTCAGCGTCAGGCGGCACACGCCGCCCTTGGGCGTGGCGCCGATCTGCGCCAGCTCCATGAGCGAGGCCCACAGGCGCTCGCCGTTGATGCGCAGGCTGTCGATGTCAGTCTTGACTTTGGTGTCCATGGTGTTCTCCGGATCGGTTCTGTCAGCGGGCCACCGCAGTGGGTGCCAGGTCCTGGGCGCGCTTTTGCACGGCCTGGAAGTTGGCGCCGAAGGCCGGGCGCTTGAGGTAACGGCCCTGGCCCTGCTCGGCGCGCAGGTCGCCGTTGGCGTACACCACGCGGCCCTGGCTCACGGTGTGGCTCGGAATGCCGCGCACGGTGCGACCCTCGAAGATGTTGAAGTCGCCCTTGCTGTGCTGGGTCTTGGCCGAGAAGGTCTTGGTGCCCTCGGGGTCCCACAGCACCAGGTCGGCGTCGGCGCCCTCGCCGATGAAGCCCTTGCGCGGGTAGATGTTGAACAGCTTGGCCGCGTTGGCCGAGGTGATGGCCACGAACTCGCTGGGCGTCAAGCGCCCGGTGTTGACGCCGCCATCCCAGATGGCGGCCATGCGCTCTTCCACACCGCCCGTACCGTTGGGGATCTTGGCAAAGCTTTCCTTGCCCATGGCCTTCTGAGCGGCGCAAAAGGTACAGTGGTCCGTCGCCGTGGTGTGCAGTTGGCCCGACTGCAGACCGCGCCAGAGCGCCTCCTGGTGCCCTTTGGGGCGAAACGGCGGGCTCATCACATAGGCGGCGGCCTTGGCAAAGTCGGGGTCGCGGTACACGCTGTCGTCGATCAACAGATGGCCGGCCAGCACTTCGCCATACACCCGCTGGCCGCGCGCGCGGGCACGGGCAATGGCGTCAGCCGATTCCATGCAGCTCACATGCACCACGTAAATGGGCACCCCCAGCACGTCGGCAATCGCAATCGCGCGGTTGGCGGCCTCGGCCTCGACCATGGGTGGGCGCGACAGCGGATGGCCCTCGGGGCCGGTGATGCCCATCTTGGCCACCTCCTGCTGCAGCAGGTACACGAGCTCGCCGTTCTCGGCATGCACCGTGGGCATGGCGCCCAGCTCCAGCGCGCGCTTGAAGCTGTTCACCAGGGTTTCGTCGTCGCACATGATGGCGTTCTTGTAGGCCATGAAGTGCTTGAAGCTGTTCACGCCCTCCTCCTGCACCAGCGTGCCCATGTCGGCGCGCACCTGCTCGCTCCACCAGGTGATGGCGACATGGAAGCTGTAGTCGGCCGCCGACTTTTCGGCCCAGCCGCGCCACTTGCGGTAGGCGTCCATGATCGACTCCTGCGGGTCGGGGATCACGAAGTCGATGATGCTCGTGGTGCCACCCGCCAGGGCCGCGGCCGTGCCGGTGAAGAAGTCGTCCATGGTGACGGTGCCCATGAACGGCAGCTGCATGTGGGTGTGCGGATCGATGCCGCCGGGCAGCACGTACTGGCCGCTGGCGTCGAGCACCTGCGCGCCCGCAGGCGCCTGCGCGGCCGCCCCCTCCCCGACGGCCACGATGCGGCCATCCACACACAGCACGTCTGCGCGCTGCTCGCGGTCTGCATTGACCACGGTGCCACCGCGGATCACAAGGGCTTGGCTCATGGGGTTCTCCTTCAGGGGTTGCTGGGGTGGCCGAGGCCGCAGGCCCGCAGCAGGCCGGGTGAGGCCGCTGCAGGGCAGGACGTCATTTCTTCTTCGCGGTCAGGTAGTAGTAGGTGCCGGCGACAGCCAGGCTGAAGAACCAGCCAAAGTCGAACAGCGACTGCAGCAGGCCCGGGACGGAGCCCTTGTCGAGCACGCCCGACACCGCCAGGTAACCGGGCAGGCAGGGCAGCACGCCCAGGAAGAACGCGACCAGCGCATGGATGTTCCAGCCATTGCTGTACTCGTATTCGCCACCACGGCGGTACAGGTCGTCCACCTTGAGCTCGCCCTTGCGCACCAGGTAGTAGTCCACCAGCAGGATGCCGGCGATGGCACCCAGCAGCGTGCCGTAGCCGCCGAGCCAGGTGAACAGGTAGCCGCCCGAGGTGGCCAGCAGCTTCCAGGGCATGAACAAGAGGCCGATGAGCGCGGCGATCATGCCTCCCATGCGAAAGCTGATCTTCGATGGCGCGATCTGGCTGAAGTCGTACGAGGGCGAGACCAGGTTGGCCGCCACGTTGGTGGTCAGGTTGGCCAGCAGGATGACCAGCAGGCCGATGCCGGCGGCCACGCTGCCCATCTGCGTGAGCAGGCCGTCAGGGAACAGCTGCGCCTTGCCGTAGAGGATGGCCGAGGCCGAGAAGCCGATGACGCCCACCATGGAGAAGAGGGCCATGGGAATGGGCAGGCCGATGGCCTGGCCGATGACCTGGTCCTTCTGCGAACGCGCAAAGCGCGTGAAGTCGGGGATGTTCAGGGCCAGCGTAGCCCAGAAGCCCACCAGCCCGGTCAGCGCCGCCCAGGTCTTGGGCCCGCCCTCCACCACCTTGGCGGGCAGGTTGAACAGTTGGCCAGCGGGCACCTTCATCATCAGCACCACGACCAGCAGCAACGAGGCGCCCACCATCAGCGGCGCGGCGATCACCTCCAGCAAGCGGATGGATTCCGGCCCCTTCCAGATGAACCAGAGGTGCACCGCCCAGAACGCCAGGAAGCACGTGAACTGCGAGGTGCTGATGGTCTGCCCGTCGGCCGGCCCCGCGAGCCCCATGCCCAGGATGTTCAGGAAGCCGTGCAGCGCCAGCGCGCCGAAGTAGCAGTTGATGGAGAACCAGCCGCAGGCCACCAGCCCGCGCAGCACGGCCGGCAGGTTGGCGCCTTTGACGCCGAAAGAGGCGCGCGCCAGCACCGGGAACGGCACGCCGTAGCGCGGCCCCACGCGGCCGATGAGCACCATGGGAATCAGCACGATGCAATTGGCCAAAAACACCAGCCACACCGCCATCTGCCAGGTGAAGCCCTGGTCCAGCATGGAACTGGCCATGGTGTAAGTGGGCACGCAGACCACCATGCCCACCCACAGGGCGGCATAGTCCTTCCACGCCCAGTGGCGCTGCGCCTGCGTGGTGGGGAGCAGATCTTCGTTGGCCAGCGGATTGGACGCTGCGCCGGGCAGATGCCCCGCCCCATGGGCGGCGCTGCCGGTACTGTGGTTCATGCCTTTACTCCTCTGTGAAATATTTACTTCTTGGGGTTGCACACAAGCCGCTGCCGGATCCGGCGTTCCGGTGGGAGGCAGATGGCGGGACGGAGCAAGTTCACGCTCCAGGGGAAGCGAGCGATGCTACCGGCGCACAGCGCACTGCGCCAGATGCAGCGCAGCACCGGGGTGCGCTGTCCGCCAGGCACTGCATCACGCAGCAACCCGCTGGGGGTTGTTGGGGTGGGTCGTCCAGTTCGCGTACTCGCCTGTGACCACCTTGCCCGTGCGCGCATCCACCTCGCCGGGCGCGAGGCTGCGCAGCGTGATGCACTCGGGCACGGGGCAGATGGAGACGCACAGGTTGCAGCCCACGCACTCGGCATCGTTGACCTCGAATTTGCGCACGCCGCCCTCCTTGGTGAAGGTGATGGCCTGGTGCGAGGTGTCCTCGCAGACCACGTGGCAGCGGCCGCATTGGATGCAGGCGTCCTGGTTGATGACGGCCTTGTCGATGTGGTTGAGGTTGAGGTTCTTCCAG
This sequence comes from Acidovorax sp. LjRoot66, assembly GCF_964253305.1. Taxonomy (NCBI): domain Bacteria; kingdom Pseudomonadati; phylum Pseudomonadota; class Betaproteobacteria; order Burkholderiales; family Comamonadaceae; genus Acidovorax; species Acidovorax sp. LjRoot66. Next base: position 1,465,945 of record NZ_CAXUQU020000001.1, on the reverse strand, counting down.
TCCTTGACGGTGGGCACGGCCTGGCCCTTAAAGTCTTCAATGGTCTTGTAGCCGCGCTCGTCCATGAAGTTGGACAGCCCGTCGCACATGTCCTGCACGATCTTGAAGCCGTACACCATGGCCGCGGTGCACACCTGCACCGTGCCGCAGCCCAGCGCGATGTACTCGGCCGCATCGCGCCAGGTGGTGATGCCGCCGATGCCGCTGATGGGCAGGCCGGCGGTCTGCGCGTCGCGTGCGATCTCGGCCACCATGTTCAGGGCGATGGGCTTGACGGCCGGGCCACAGTAGCCGCCGTGCGAACCCCAGCCGTCGGTGCTGGGGCTCATGGTCATGCGGTCCAGGTCCACGCCCATGATGGAGTTGATGGTGTTGATCAGCGACACCGCATCGGCCCCACCGGCCTTGGCCGCGCGCGCGGGGTGGCGCACGTCGGTGATGTTGGGCGTGAGCTTGACGATCACCGGCAGGCGGCTGTAGTGCTTGCACCAGGCCGTGACCATCTGGATGTACTCGGGCACCTGGCCCACGGCGGCGCCCATGCCGCGCTCGCTCATGCCGTGCGGGCAGCCGAAGTTCAGTTCGATGCCATCGGCCCCGGTGTCCTCGACCAGGGGCAGGATGCTCTTCCAGCTCTGCTCCTCGCAGGGCACCATGAGAGAGACGATCATGGCCCGGTCGGGCCAGTTGCGCTTGACGCGCTTGATCTCTTCGAGGTTGGTGTGCAGCGGCCGGTCGGTGATCAGCTCGATGTTGTTCAGCCCGATCACGTGCCGGTCCTGCGACATCAGCGTGGCGTAGCGCGGGCCGTTGACGTTGACCACCGAGGGGTCCTCGCCCAGGGTCTTCCAGACCACGCCGCCCCAGCCCGCCTCGAAGGCACGGGTGACGTTGACTTCCTTGTCGGTGGGGGGCGCCGAGGCCAGCCAGAAGGGGTTGGGGCTGCTGATGCCCAGAAAATTGCTGCGGATGTCGGCCATGGTGTGGTGCTCCGGTGATGTGCGGTGATGGCGGCTGAACGGCGCTCAGGCGGCCAGTGCGGCGTGGATCGAGATGGCGGCCACCTTGCCGTGCTCCACGGCTTCCACGGTGAGGTCGCGCCCCCCGGCCCGGCAGTCGCCGCCGGCCCACACCCGGGCCAGGCTGGTGCGGCCGTCCGCGTCGGTAGCGATGCGCCCGCCGGTGAGCGCGATGGCCTGGCCCACGGGCTCGGGCACATAGGTCTGGCCAATGGCCTTGAGCACCATGTCGGCCGGGATCACGAAGTTCTCACCGGTTTCAATGAGCCGGCCGCCTTCCAGTGCCGTGGCGGCAAAGCGCACCCCGGTCACAGCGCCATCGGCACTGAGCACCTCCTTGGGCGCAGCGAAGTGGCGGATGGTGACGCCGTTGGTCTGCGCCCATTCCTGCTCGACGTGCGAGGCGGACATGCTCTCGGCCCCGCGGCGGTAGGCAATCGTCACCTCCTCGGCACCGAGCTTGCGCGCCTGCACGGCGGCATCCACCGCCGTCATGCCGCCGCCGATCACGACCACGCTGCGCCCCACGGGCAGGGTTGACAGGTCAGCCGTCTGGCGCAGCTCGGCAATGAAGTCCACGGCATTGCGCACACCGGTGGCCGTGGGCTCGGCGATGCCCAGGGCGTTCACGCCCGACAGGCCCAGGCCGAGGAACACTGCGTCGTGGCTGGCCAGCAGGCTGTCGAGGGTCATGTCGCGGCCCAGCAACTGGTGCGTGCGCACCTCGATGCCGCCAATCGACAGCAGCCACTCGACTTCCTTCTGGGCGAAGTTGCCGGTGGTCTTGTAGCTGGCCAGCCCGTATTCGTTGAGGCCGCCGAGCTTGGTGCGGGCGTCGAACAGCACGACGTCGTGGCCGCGCACCGCCAGGCCGTGGGCGCAGGCCAAGCCTGCGGGGCCGGCCCCGACCACGGCGATGCGCTTGCCGGTGGATGCGGCACGCTGGAACAACGGGGCACCGGGCTTGGCGAAGAAGGCATCGGTGGCGTAGCGCTGCAGCGAGCCGATCTCGACCGGCTTGTCCTCATTGGTGTTGCGCACGCAGGCCTGCTCGCACAGCACCTCGGTGGGGCAGACGCGGGCGCACATGCCACCCAGGGGGTTGGCCTCCAGGATGGCGCGGGCGGCGCCCCGGTTGTTGTCCTGCGCGATGCGGTGGATGAAGGAGGGGATGTCGATGCCCGTGGGGCAGGCCGTGGCGCAAGGCGCATCGTGGCAGTAGTAGCAGCGTTCGGCCTCGATCAGCGCCTGCGGGCGCGTCAGCGGCGGGTGGGCGTCGCCGAAGCGGGTGGCGTAGTCGGCCAGGTTCAGGCGTGCGGCATGAATGCCGCAGGCGTGGCTTGCGGGTGTGTCCATCAGATTTCCTCCGGCAGGGTCAGGGTGGGGGCAGGGGCGCTGCACGCCGGCAACGCAGCGGCGTGGCCCGATCCGCACGGACGGCGGCAGGGGGCTGCGCAAACAGTGCATGCACAAGGGCATGCAGCCGCAAATTCCGGAGGTTTCATCGTGGGCCTCGCTAGGGGTTGCAGGTGCCCGGTGCTTTGGCTGCACCGGTGCCCTGCTGGCTGTTGAATTTACCAACCAGTAAAAATTTACCAATTAGTAAAATCCCTACAGCAAGCCGCATGCCAGGCTTTTGCCAGCCACATTGACACACAATGGTGCAATGACCGACGCCCGACAGCCCCCCTCCGCCTCCGCCCGGCGGCGCCCGGAAGCCCCCAGCCCCCCGGCGACCGCCCCCGCTGCGGAAACCGCCGCCAAGGCGCCCACCGCGTCGCGCCTGCTCAAGGAGCAGGGCATCCTGACCGAGGCGGAGAACCATTTCGCGCAGTTCGGCTTCGAGGGCGCCTCTCTGGAGAACATCGCGGCGGCCATCGGCATCAGCCGGCACAACCTGCTGTACTACTTCCCGAACAAGGAAGCGCTGTACCAGCGCGTGCTGGACGACGTGCTGACCCAATGGCTCGCGGGGATGGAAGACCTGTCGCACAGCGACGACCCCCAGCAGGCACTGCGCCGCTACATCCGCGCCAAGCTGCGCTACTCGCGCGAGCGCCCCAATGGTGCAAAGGTATTCACCAAAGAGGTGATTGCCGGTGCACCACGCTATGGCAAGGCCATCGCCGCGCGGGTGGGGCCGCTGCTAAAGGCCGAGGTGCGTACCTTCGAGCGCTGGGCACGCGAGGGCCGCATCGCGCGCGTCAACTTCACGCACCTGATGTTCATCATCTGGTCGGTGACCCAGGCCTATGCCGAGCAGGAAGCCCAGTTCGCCTTGCTGCTGGGCAAGCCGGCGCTGACCGAGCGCGACTACGGCAAGGCCGAGGAGCTGATCTGCCGCATGGTGATCAAGGCACTGGAACCTGACGCGGCGCGGGACAACCCGCCCGGGGCAGACTGACGGACGGCATCACGCGGGCTGTGCGGCATAGCAGGCCAGGCGTTCGCGGTCGAGCAGTTCGACCACGCGGTAGCCCACACGCAGCATCCCCTCTTCTTCCCATTGCTTGAGCTGGCGGTTGATGCTTTGGCGCGAGACGCCGAGCATGAAGGCCAGATCCTCCTGCGACACGGCCAACACCACCGTGGTGGATTCCGCGCTGGCGGGCCGGCTGTCCAGCATCACGAGCCGGTGCGCCAGCCGCACGGACAGCGGCTGCAGGATGGCGTCGTCGATCCAGGCCAGGGCCTGGCGCAGCCGCAGGCACACCAGCCGCGTGAAGGCCATGTGCAGCGCCGGCTGCGTGGCGATCAGGTGGTGGAAATCCGCCGCCTGGACCACGGCCACCTCCGACGGCTCCACCGCGCAGGTGTCGTACACGCGCTGCTGGCCCACGAACAGCGAGACCTCGCCGAACCAGTGGCCCGGCTCCAGCACGGCGATGACGGCCTCGCGCCCGTCCGGCGCGGCCACGCTCACGCGCAGCGCGCCCTGCACCATGCCGAACAGCGCGTCGGGAGCCGACCCCTTGAGGAACAGCGAATCCCCACGCTGCAGTTGCCGGCGGTGCGCCACCTGCAGCAGGGCGTCCTGCACCTCCTGCGGCAAGCGCAATCGCTCGTCGGCGCGGTGCCCGAGGTGGGCCGGAAGGTCGGTATCGGGTGCCGGTTCGGGCTGGGAAGGCATGGAGTGCACCTGGGGGCGAGATGGCTGGCGGCAGCCATTGTGTGGGCAAGGGAGGTCGCCATGGCGACGCGCAGCGGACATCCCCGGGTTTGTACCACCCCCCAATTGCCAACACCGGACAGTCTCGCCAGTGCGGCCTGCGGATAGTGGACCGGCGCGCGGCAGGCCCCTCGGGTCGCCGCACTCCTTGAACCGCCATCGACCTGAAGGACGCCCCCATGACCACCCCCACCACCGAACGCAATGCCCGCCGCGAGAAGACCGTGCTCGACCACTTCGCCGACGAAACCCGCCAGGATTTCGATGCCGTGCTCGGCACCTTTCCGCACCCGCACTACGAACTGATCCCCACCGGCGAAGTGCACGACGGCAACGAGGACGTGCGCCGCTACTACACCGCCACGCGCCAGGCCTTCCCGGACCAGCGGCACGAAATCATCGAACTGCGCCATGCCGGCGACTCGGTCATCGTGGAGTTCTGGCTGCTGGGCACGCACAAGGGCCCGCTCGCTGCCTTGCCCCCCACAGGCAACACCTTCCGCTGCCGCATGATCGCGCTGTTCATCTTCGACGAGGCCGAGAACCTGGTCTGCGAGCGGGTGTACTTCGACACGCTGACCATGCTGCGCCAGTTGCTGGTGGGCGTGCCACCGGCCGCGCTGCCCGGCATCATCGGCTCGCTGCTCGGCGGCCAGGCAGCCACCTCCGGCAAGACATCGGTACCCGAGCAGGCCACGGCATGAGCGGGCGCCTGCAGGGCCACCACGCGGTGGTGACCGGCGGGGCCCAGGGCATTGGCCTGGCGATTGCACGCCGCTTCCTGCACGAGGGCGCCAGCGTCTCGCTGTGGGACATCAGCGACCGCCAGTTGCAGGGCGCAGCGCAGGCGCTGGACGCCCCGGGTCGGATGTTCACCGCAGCCGCCGACGTGCGCGACGAGGCCGCCGTAACGGCTGCCGCCCAGGCCAGCGCCACAGCCCTGGGCCCGGCCACCGTGCTCGTGAACAACGCCGGCGTGCTCGGCCCGCTGGTGCCCACCTGGGAGCACAGCGCGGCCCAGTGGCGTGCGGTGCTGGACACCAACCTCACCGGCGCCTTCCTGTGCTGCCGCGCGCTGGTGCCGCAGATGCTGGCAGATATCGCCGGTCAGCGCGCGCCCGCGGTCGGGCGGCGCGTGGTCAACATCGCCTCGGTCGCGGGCAAGGAAGGCAATGGCCTGAACGCTGCGTACTCGGCCTCCAAGGCCGGGCTGATCGCGCTGACCAAGTCGCTGGGCAAGGAGCTGGCCACCACCGGGGTGCTGGTGAACTGCATCACCCCGTCGGCGGCCGAGACCGGCGTGTTCGACGGCGTTCCCGAAGAACACCGCGCCCAGCTGCACCAGGCCCTGCTGTCGCGCGTGCCCATGGCGCGCTTCGTCGAGCCAGCCGAGGTGGCTGCCATGGCGGCCTGGCTGGCGTCTGCCGATTGCTCGTTCAGCACCGGGGCCGTCTTCGACATCTCCGGTGGCCGTTCCCTGTATTGAGGAGATTCCCCATGAACATGATGACCGAACCCCTCTCGCCGGTCCGCCTGCTGCTGCAGCCGATCACCGACTTCGACGGCGCACGCAGCGCCCCCACGCCGCAGGACCGGCTGCGCGCGCTGCGCCGCGCGGGCGAGCAGTTCCGCGAGCGCTTTCTCGGCGAACCTGCCGTGCGCTATGCGCGCAGCTTCGACCTGCTGCGCATCCCCTACCCGGCCTGGTATGCCTTCAACGGCGTGTACTCGCAGCAGTTGCTCAAGCCTCACATGGTGCACCTGCTGGCACGCATGGTGCTGGTGCAGTTAGAGGATTTCGAGGGGCACCTCAGAAACCTGCTGTTCACCCCCGCCGATTTCGAGACGGGCAGCGAGACACCCTATTTCAAGCGCCTGAGCGAGCAGACCCCGAAGTTTTTGCACGGCGTGATCGCGCCGGTCTACGGCACGGTGCTGCAGGCCCTGGCCTCGGTGGGCGTGGCGCCGGAGCAGATCGATTTCATCACCTACGACCACCTGCACACCCAGAACCTGCGCCGCTGGCTGGGCACGGGCAGCGAGCGCGGCCTGCTGCCCAACGCCCGCCTGTTGGTGCACCGCCAGGAGCTGGCCAGCGTGGCCGGCCTGCTGCCCACGCAGGCCGACTGGTACTGCCCCGAGGGGTTGCAAGGCGTGGCGCCCGAACGCATCGTGCCCTTCGACGGCAGCGTGCAACTGGGGCGCGGCATCGCGCTGGTGCACACGCCGGGCCATACCGAGGGCAACCACTCGCTGGTGTACCGCACGGGCGACGGCATCCGCGTGAGCAGCGAGAACGGCGTGAGCGCCGACAGCTGGGCGCCCGAGGCCTCGCGCCACAACGGCATACGCCGCTACGCGAAGGCCACCGGCTCCGAGGTGGTCCTGAACGGCAACACCCAGGAGGGCAGCGTCGACCAGTACCTGTCGATGGTGCTGGAGAAGACCATCGCCGGCATGTCGGCCACGCACGGTTTCAGCAACGTGGTGCCGTCCAGCGAATGCTCACCGCACTGGCTGTTTCCCGGGGCGCCCACCAGCCATCTGTGGGGCGCCACCGCCTCGGGCGCGCTCCAGCGGCCCACCTGAGCCGGTTCGCTGATCTCCATCCAAAAAACAGACAACACGAGACAAACGCCATGAACTCCCCCGCCGCCATCTTTCCCGCTGATGCGGGCGCCTCGCACGCGCCCGCCACCGCTGCAGACGACGCCACCTATCGCCAGATTGCCTGGCGCTTGATCCCGGTGCTGTTCGCCTGCTACGTGTTCAACTACCTGGACCGCACCAACATCGGCTACGCCCAGCTGCAGATGAAGAGCGACCTGGGTTTCAGCGACGCGGTGTTCGGCCTGGGGGCAGGCATCTTCTTCATCGGCTACGCGCTGTTCGAGATTCCGAGCAACATGCTGCTGGCGCGCGTGGGCTTTCGGCTCACGCTGCTGCGCATCATGGGGTTGTGGGGCCTGGCCTCGGCCGCCACGCTGTGGGTGACCACGCCGGCGCAGTTCTACGTGCTGCGCTTCCTGGTGGGGGTATTCGAGGCGGGCTTTGCGCCCGGCGTGCTGTTCTACCTCACGCTGTGGTTTCCCTCGCAGCGGCGGGCCAAGGTCACGGCGTTGTTCTTCATGGCCTACGGCGCGGCGCCCATCGTCGCCGGGCCGCTGGCGGGCGCCAGCATGACCTACCTGGACGGCCTGCTGTCGCTGCGGGGCTGGCAGTGGCTGTTTCTCGTGGAAGGGGTGCCCTGCGTGCTGTTGGCCGTGCTGGCGTACAAGCTGCTCGACGACGGGCCACAGGCCGCCCGCTGGCTCACGCCCGCGCAAAAGCGCCAGGTGCAGGACGATCTGGCACGCGACCAGGCCGCCAGCGGCGCGGATGCGCGCAGCAGCTTTGGCAGCGCATTGCGCAACGGGCAGGTGTGGCTGCTGGGCTTCATCTCCTTCCTGGTGATCCTGGGCATCTACGCCATGTCGTTCTGGCAGCCCACCATGCTGCAGTCCATGGGCCTGTCGGTGATGCAGATCGGCCTGTACTCGGTGGTGCCGGCAGTCACGGGCATCGTGGCCACGCTGCTCATCGCCGGGCATTCCGACCGACGGCAGGAGCGGCGCTGGCATTTCGCGGTGACGGCCTGCATCGGCGCGGCCGGGCTGTCGCTCACCACCCTGTTCATGCAGAGCCCGGTGGCCGCAGTGGCATGCCTGTCGCTGGCCTCGGTCGGCATCTCCAGCGCCTTCGCCATCCTCTGGGCCGTGCCCGGCAGCCTGCTGAGCCGCAACGCTGCGGCGATGGGCATCGCCCTCATCACGACCATTGGCGGCACGGCCGGCGTGGTGGCGCCGGTGATGGTGGGCGCCATCAAGACAGCGACCGGCGGCTTCACGCTCAGCCTGTACCTGCTGAGTGGCGCCCTGGTACTGGCAGCGGTGCTGATGGTGCTGGCCGTGGGGCGCGGCAGGCAGGCAGCGCGCTGAACCCATCTCCCTCGGGGCCTGGGACAAATTGCCCCACCCCACCCGCGCACAGGGGGCCGGGACGATAATGCGGCCATGTACGCGCTGCGCACCTCGTCACTGCTGGCCCGCCTGATCCTGGCGTGGTTCGTGCTGACCGTGGGCGCGGCGATCGCGTCGCCCATCGTCCACCCCCAGGCCCTGCAGATGGTCTGCACCACGGGCAGCACCGTCAAGCTGGTGGCGGTCAGCGAAGATGGCGGTGCCACCGAACTGGGGCAGCACACCCTCGATTGCGCCATGTGCCTGGGCGCCAGCGCACCGCCGCCACCCGTGCAGCAGCATGCACAGCGCCATGGGCCCCTGGCGCACATGCTCGCGCCCACTGTGGCTGCCGCCATCGCTGCCATCGTTGGCGCCCCCCTGCCCGCCCGCGGGCCACCGACCTCGCTCGCCTGACACCTGCGCTGCTGCATGCCAACCAAGGGCATGCGCGCGCTTTGAGCGGTAGCCACCGCGCCTTGGCGGCGCCGGTGCGCGCCTCGGCGGTAGCCCGCCGTCCCATCCTCGATACGTACCCCCATGAACACCCCATCGACACCACCACGCCTGGCCGCTGCCGCAGCGCCGGGCCCCTCCCACCACCGCCGCGGCCTGCTGGCCCTGGCGCTCGCGCCCCTGCTGGCGGCATCGCTCGCCGGCTGCAAGAAGGCGCCAGTGGCCTACAAGGGCATGGACATCACCGGCGCCGAGTACGCCCGGGATTTCCAGCTCAAGGATGCCCAGGGCCAGGTGCGCACACTGGCCGACTACCGGGGCAAGGCGGTGATGCTGTTCTTCGGCTTCACGCAGTGCCCCGACGTGTGCCCCACGGCCCTCACCCGTGCGGCAGAGATCCGCCGCCTGCTCGGCGACGACGGCCATCGGCTGCAGGTGGTCTTCATCACCATCGACCCCGAGCGCGACAACCCGACCGTGCTGGGCGCCTACACGCAGGTGTTCGATCCGAGCTTCATCGGCCTGTATGGCGACCTGGAGCAGACGGCCGCGGCAGCCAAGGAGTTCAAGGTCTATTACAAGAAGGTGCCCACGGGCGCGTCCTACACCATGGACCACTCCGCGTTCAGCTATGTCTTCGACCCGCAAGGCAAGCCGCGCCTGGTGCTGCGCCACGAACAAAGCGCCAAGGACTGCGCCGACGACCTGCGCCAGTTGCTGCAGCACTCCGCCTGAACCCCTTCCATCCACAGAGACCACTCCCATGCATTCCATCCAACGATCCATTCTGGCTGCCGCTTGCTTCGCCGCGCTCGCCATCCCGGCCTTCGCCCAGGTCACCGTCAAGGACGCGTGGGTGCGCGCCACCGTGCCCCAGCAGCAGGCCACGGGCGCCTTCATGCAGATCCAGGCCGCCAAGGACAGCAGACTGGTGTCTGCCAGTTCCCCGCTCACGAGCGCCGTCGAGGTCCATGAGATGGCCATGCAGGACAACGTCATGCGCATGCGCCAGGTGCCCGCCGTCGAGCTGCCCGCCGGCAAGGCAGTGAACCTCCAACCCGGCGGTTACCACGTGATGCTGATGAACCTCCAGCAGCAGGTGAAAGAGGGCGACACGGTGCCGATCACCCTGGTCTTCGAGGGCAAGGACGGCAAGCGCGAATCGGTGGAGGTCAAGGCCCCCGTGCGACCGCTCAACGCCGCAGCGCCAGCTGCGGCCCAGGGTGCGCACAAGCACTGAACGCCATGGCAAAGCGGACAGTGGGTCCGCCGCCGCTCTGGTACGGATTTGCATCCAATCGAACAATCCGACGGAAAGCCGCTGACGGCGCTTGCTACAGCGCCGCAGGGCGACCCAACGAGCGACGGTGTGCCGCTCAGTTCAGCGTGTGGACGACCTTGTAGCGGCCGGCACGGACCATCTCCGCTGCGGCCGTGGCATCGTCACCCACACCGTACCCCACCACCAACTGCACACCCTCCAGCCCGCTGAAGTTCAGGCCGGACGCAATGTTCACGGGCACCGTGCGGGGCAGCGGGCCACGTCCGTACGCCGGGAAGACGCCTCCGGTGTAGGGCGCCCATCCGTTCGGGCCCAGGAAGAGGGCCGTCGATCCGGCGAGTGCGGCCACATAGACCCGCCCCGTCTTGCCGCGGTGCAATGGCGATATCAGGGCGCCCACGTCCACCGTGACGTTGCTCAGGGGGCCATCCTGCCCTCCGGCAAAGGTGCCGGGGGCTTCACCCACCCGGCCAGCATCGAATGGTGCCCCATTGGCCAGCGTCACCCGCACGGGAGTCGTGGATTTGTCCGGGGCGCCTGTGGCCAGGTGGGTGGTCTTGCCCCACACCCAGACGCTGCCGTCCACGCCGATCGCCGCGGAGATCGCCGAGCCCGCTGCTGCGGCCACGACAGGCGGCAGGCCCGCAATGTGCGCGATCTTGGGTACTTCGGTCGAGGGGTTCACCAGGGTGCCATCGCCAAGCTGGCCGGCGCTGTTGACGCCGCAGGCATGCACGGCGCCATCGGCATCGACGAACAGGGTGTGGCCGTCGCCGGGCTCGATCTGCTGGATGCGCGCCAGACCCTGGATGGGCGAGATGTCGATCAGCGCATAGCCTCCATTCTGGATGCCCTTCTGGCCGCAGTAGGGGGCGTTGGTCGATGCCTGGCCCCAGACGGCGACGGTGCCGTCGCTCTTGAGGGCGTAGTACTGACCGGCGATGTTGATGGAGGTCGAGGCCACGGCCTGTACGCTGCCCAGGGCGTCGATCACGACCGGGGCCGTGGCGGTCCCGGCAACAGGGGCCAGTGCCTTGTTGCCGTTGGATCCCCAGGCGACCACCTTGCCGTCCTGGCGCAGCGCGAGCACGGCTGCGTCCGATGCGCTCACCGCCACGGCGCCCTGCGCGCCGGCCACCAGGCGGGGCACGGGGTTGCCGCCGCCACTGGTCTGCCCGGTGCCCAGTTGCGCCGTGCTGTTGCTCCCCCACGCAAAGACCTGGCCAGACACGTCGGTTGCAAAGGCCGCCGCCGTGTTGGTCCCGGCATTGATGCTGACGATGTTCGACAGGCCGTTGATCTGCACCGGCACGCTGGTGCCACTGCCGCCGGTGCGGCCACCCGAGTTGTCACCCCAGGCCCAGACGGTGCCGTCGGCCTTGAGCGCCATCGAGAATGAGCCCCGTGCCACCACCTGGACCACGTTCTGCAGCGAGGGGATCTGCGTGGGCGACGTGCGGGTGCTGGAATTGCCAAGGCCCAGTTGCCCGCCATTGCCGTAACCCCACGACCAGACCGTGCCGTCGGCACGCAACACGAGGGCATGGTCGTAGCCCATGGAGATGGCGGGCTGCACAGCGTGGGCAGAAGTCATCGCAAAAGCACAGCACAGGGCAGCAGCACCCAGGGCAACGGCAGTGCTCAAAGGCTTTTTCGTCATCAGATGTTTCATCGGTTCCCTCAAAAAAGTAAAAAAGAAAGATTGGCTGGACGCTTGGCGCCTGATCGCGTGGGGCGGGAAAAGCCGTACCGCAACCTCCGGGAGCCGGACCGTGGCGGGATGCGCCCCGTGTGCCCCTCAGCCAGCCAGCGGCGCCAGGGGCACGAAGCGGCAAGCCGCAATGCGATGGCGACGAGCGTCAAGACAGCGCAAGGTACCCATGGATGGCTTCCTGCGCCCCACCCCGCAGGGGTGAGGGATTTCCCTGCTCCTGCGCAAAAATGGGGTGGATCGGCCCGACCCCTTGCAAGCCATCGGCACAACTGGAAGCGTGTTTGACACCCTTCCAATCACCCCATGTCTTGAAACGGCAACAAATGCCCGTATCATTAGCACTCACTGCAACGGAGTGCTAACACTCCCTTGTTGGATGGAGTTTGGTAGCGCCTGGCCCTGTTCAGGCGCTTCGTACTGTCGGTAATTTTTTGACCCAGGAGCAATGCAATGAATCTTCGCCCCCTGCACGATCGCGTGATCGTCAAGCGTATCGAAAGCGAAACCACGACCGCCTCCGGCATCGTGATCCCCGACAACGCCGCTGAAAAGCCCGATCAAGGTGAAGTGCTGGCCGTCGGCCCCGGCAAGAAGAACGACAAGGGCGAACTGCTCGCCCTGAACGTGAAGGTCGGCGACCGCGTTCTGTTCGGCAAGTACTCGGGCCAGACCGTCAAGATCAAGGGCGACGAGCTGCTGGTCATGAAGGAAGACGACCTGTTCGCCGTGGTGGAGAAGTAAAGCTACTGCGCAGGCGCCATGCGTCGTTGCGCGGTGCTCGCAATCCTCACGTACAGGAAGTACGTTCCGGTTGCTGTGCTCCGTGCGCCTAGCCTGGCACCTGCTCGCTACGCTTTCCCCTCTCCCCCAAGCCAGTAATTGATTCAGTTAAATTTCAGGAGCTCCAAATGGCAGCAAAAGACGTAGTTTTCGGCGGCGAAGCCCGCGCACGCATGGTTGAAGGCGTGAACATTCTGGCCAATGCGGTCAAGGTGACCCTGGGCCCCAAGGGCCGCAATGTGGTGCTGGAGCGCTCGTTCGGCGCCCCTACTGTGACCAAGGACGGTGTGTCCGTGGCCAAGGAAATCGAACTCAAGGACAAGCTGCAGAACATGGGCGCCCAGCTCGTGAAGGAAGTGGCCTCCAAGACCAGCGACAACGCTGGTGACGGCACCACCACTGCCACCGTGCTGGCCCAGGCCATCGTGCGCGAAGGCTTCAAGTACGTGGCCGCCGGCATCAACCCGATGGACCTGAAGCGCGGTATCGACAAGGCCGTGACGGCCCTGGTGATCGAGCTGAAGAAGGCTTCCAAGCCCACCACCACCTCCAAGGAAATCGCACAGGTCGGCTCGATCTCGGCCAACTCCGACGAAACCATCGGCAAGCTGATCGCTGACGCCATGGACAAGGTTGGCAAGGAAGGCGTGATCACCGTGGAAGACGGCAAGTCCCTCGACTCCGAACTGGACGTCGTGGAAGGCATGCAGTTCGACCGCGGCTACCTGTCGCCCTACTTCATCAACAACCCAGAAAAGCAATCGGCCATTCTGGACAACCCCTTCGTGCTGCTGTTCGACAAGAAGATCAGCAACATCCGCGACCTGCTGCCTACCCTGGAGCAAGTTGCAAAGGCCGGCCGTCCGCTGCTGATCATTGCCGAAGAAGTCGAAGGCGAAGCCCTGGCCACGCTGGTGGTCAACACCATCCGCGGCATCCTGAAGGTCGTGGCTGTGAAGGCCCCTGGCTTCGGCGACCGCCGCAAGGCCATGCTGGAAGACATCGCCATCCTGACGGGCGGCAAGGTCATCGCTGAAGAAGTGGGCCTGACCCTCGAGAAGGTGACCCTGGCCGACCTGGGCCAGGCCAAGCGCATCGAAGTGGGCAAGGAAAACACCATCATCATCGACGGCGCCGGCGCTGCTGGTGACATCGAAGCCCGCGTCAAGCAAGTGCGCGTGCAGATCGAGGAAGCCACGTCCGACTACGACCGTGAAAAGCTGCAGGAACGCGTGGCCAAGCTGGCCGGCGGTGTGGCCGTGATCAAGGTCGGCGCTGCCACCGAAGTCGAAATGAAGGAAAAGAAGGCCCGCGTGGAAGACGCACTGCACGCTACCCGTGCAGCGGTGGAAGAAGGCGTTGTGGCCGGTGGTGGCGTGGCCCTGCTGCGTGCCAAGCAAGCTGTCGGTGACTCGGTCAAGGGCGACAACGCCGACCAGGAAGCCGGTATCAAGCTGGTCCTGAAGGCCATCGAAGCGCCCCTGCGCGAAATCGTGAACAACGCTGGCGGCGAAGCCTCGGTGGTGGTGAACGCTGTGTTGGCCGGCAAAGGCAACTACGGCTTCAACGCTTCGAATGACACGTACGGCGACATGCTCGAACTGGGCATTCTGGACCCCACGAAGGTCACCCGCACGGCCCTGCAGAACGCTGCCTCCGTGGCTTCCCTGCTGCTGACGACCGAAGCCATGGTTGCAGAAGCACCCAAGGACGAGGCCGGTGCCGGCGGCGGCATGCCCGACATGGGCGGCATGGGTGGCATGGGTGGCATGGGCATGTAATTGCCCGGCCCGGCGCGGTGACCCGTTCACTGCGCTGTCAACCAGCAAAAAGCCCGCAGGCCTTACGGTCTGCGGGCTTTTTTCATGGTGCGCGGTTCTGGTACCGCGCGCTGACATCCCTCATGCGGAATCGATCACTCTCCGCTGGGCTGCACCCACCAGTACAGCAGCACCAGGCCGCCGATGCCAGTCAGCGACAGCAGTTGCCACCAGCCCGAACGGCCAATGTCATGCAGCCGGCGGGCGCCAACGGCCAGTACGGGAAGCAACAGCGCCAGCGCCGCGATGGCGTAGGCGATCTCGCTGATGAAGGCGGTAACCAGCAGCACCAGAATCTGGAACAGGGCGAACCACCAGAACTCGGAGCGTGGCGCCCGGCCGGTGAAGCCCGCGTACTGGCTGAAGCACGACTTGATAGCTTGCGCAAAATCCATGGAGAAGCCCTCTCTTGGTGAAATATTGAGTACTTGCTGATTGCGGAGCGAATGCCCCCGCTCCATGATAAGCGGCAAGGATGACCTCCCCCAAGCACGCCTCGGGCAGCGATCGAAACCGGCTTGCTTCAGCTGGCTTGCCGCAGCGCCTGCGTGGCCTGCGCCAGCTGCGTGATGCGCGCCCAGTCGCCCGAGCGCACGGCGTCGGCCGGCGTGAGCCACGAGCCGCCCACGCAGCGCACATTGGGCAGCGCCAGGTAATTCGGCGCCGTGGCATTGGTGATGCCACCGGTGGGGCAAAAACTTACCTGGCCGAACGGGCTGGCCCAGGATTTGAGCAGCGGGATGCCGCCCACGGCCTCGGCCGGGAAGAGCTTGAGGAACTGGAAGCCATCGGCCAGCGCCTGCATGATCTCGCTGGAGGTGGCCACGCCCGGCAGCAGGGGCAGGTTCAAACCCTTGCAGGCCGAGCCGACTGCCGAGGTGTAGCCCGGGCTCACGGCAAAACGGGCACCGGCCTCGCTCGCGCGGCGCGCATCCTCGGCATTGAGCACGGTGCCCACGCCCACCACGGCCTCGGGCAGCTGGCGAGCAATCGCCTCGATGGCGGGCAGGCCTGCGGGCGTGCGCAGCGTGACCTCGAGCACCTTGACGCCACCGGCGAGCAAGGCCTCGGCCAGCGGAATCGCATCTTCGACACGATCAATCACGATGACCGGGATCACCGGGCCGTAGCTGGCAATATCGAGGGGGTTCAGGGCGGGGGTGGGGGCATTCACAGCCATGTACAGGCTCCTTGTTCAGCGCCGCCCGCATGGCGGCGAAAGTTGGAAAACAGTTCACGCCCGAAGCCGGTGGCCGCAGGCGCCTTGCATTCGTCAGGGGTGCGCGCGACCCATTCGGCATCGTCCACCAGCACGTCGAGCGTACCCGCCACGGCGTCCACGCGCAGCAGATCGCCGTCGCGCACCTTGGCCAGCGGGCCGCCGCCCAGCGCCTCGGGCGTCACGTGGATGGCGGCCGGGACCTTGCCCGAGGCACCGCTCATGCGGCCATCGGTCACCAGCGCCACCTTGAAGCCCTGGTTCTGCAGCACGGCCAATGGCGGCGTGAGCTTGTGCAGCTCGGGCATGCCATTGGCGCGCGGGCCCTGGAAACGCACCACGGCCACCATGTCCTGCTGCACTTCGCCCGCAGCGAAGGCCGCGAGCAACTCCTCCTGCGAGTCGAACACGCGCGCAGGCGCCTCGATGATGTGGCGGTCTTCCGGCACGGCCGAAACCTTGATCACGGCACGGCCCAGGCGCCCCTGCAGCAGGCGCAGGCCGCCCGTCGGCGAGAACGGCTCGACCACCGGGCGCAGCACGGCCAGGTCGCCCGAAGTGGCGGGCGCCGGCGCACCACCGGCCGCGATGCCGCCCTCGTTCACGCTCACCACGTCGGGGTGCATGAGGCCGTTGGCAAGCAGCTCGCGCAGGATCCAGGGCGGGCCGCCTGCGGCCTGGAACTGGTTCACGTCGGCATCGCCATTGGGGTAGACGCGGGCCAGCAGCGGCACCACGGAGGACAGGTCGTCGAAATCGGTCCAGTCGATCAGGATGCCGGCGCTGCGCGCGATCGCCACCCAGTGGATCAGGTGGTTGGTGGAGCCGCCCGTGGCCAGCAGCGCGGCCATGGCGTTGACGATGCAGCGCTCGTCCACCACATGCGCGATGGGCGTGAAGCGCTTGCCGCGCTTGCCGATGTCGAGCACGGTGCGCATGGCCTGGCGCGTGAATTCCTCGCGCTCACCAGTCCCTGGCGGGGCGAACGCCGCATCGGGCACGTGCAGGCCCATGGCCTCGAGCAGCATCTGGTTGCTGTTGGCCGTGCCGTAGAAGGTGCAGGTGCCGGGGCTGTGGTACGCGGCCGATTCGGCCTTGAGCAGCTCGTCGCGGCCGACCAGGCCCTGCGCGTAGAGCTCACGCACCTTGGCCTTGTCCTTGTTGGGCAGGCCCGAGCCCATGGGGCCGGCGGGCACGAACACACAGGGCAGGTGCCCGTAGTGCAGCGCGCCGATCAACAGGCCCGGCACGATCTTGTCGCACACGCCGAGCAGCAGCACGCCGTCAAACACGTCGTGGGACAGCGCTACCGCAGTGGCCATGGCAATGGCGTCCCGGGAGAACAGCGACAGCTCCATGCCGGGCGTGCCCTGCGTCACGCCGTCGCACATGGCAGGCACACCGCCGGCCACCTGGGCCATGGCGCCGTGGCGCGCGGCCTCGTCGCGCAACAGCGCCGGGTAGCTCTGGTAGGGCTGGTGGGCCGACAGCATGTCGTTGTAGGCCGTGACGATGCCGACGTTGGGCGCCTTCTCGACCGTGACCTTGAATTTTTCGGAGCCCGGCAGCGCCGCGTAGGCATGGGCCAGGTTGGCGCAGCCCATGCGGTCCTGCGGCGGCTTGCGCTGAATCATGGCGTCGACCGTGGCCAGGTAGGCGGCGCGGGTCTCCTTGCTGCGCTCGATGATGCGGGCCGTCACGCGCGCTACGACTGAATGCATGGGATGCTCCATCGGGGGTGGACTTGGATAGTGGGGAAAAAGAGATTACAGCTCCAACGGGAGCCTCTAGAATGTAACTCGATAACCACCCCGGATCAAGCCAATGTCCCTGCAGACCCTGCCTTTGCCGCCCTCGGAACTGGGCGAATCGCCGTTCTGGCATCCCCATGAAACATCCCTTTACTGGTGTGACATCCAAGGAAAGCGGGTGAACGCCTGGGCGCCGGCCAGCGGGCAACTGTGCACCTGGGACATGCCCTCCGAACCAGGTTGCTGCGCCCCTGTGGCAGGCAAGAAACTAGTAATCGGGTTACGGGATGGTTTCTACCTGCTTGACACCACCAGCAGCGCCCTTGCCTGCCTGGCGCTGCTACCCCCCGACGTACATGACACCCGCGTGCTGCGCCTGAACGATGGCCGCTGCGATTCGGCGGGCCGGTTCTGGGCTGGGTCGGTGATCAGCCCGCGCACGGCGCCCGACGCGGCACTGTGGCGGCTGGAGGCGGCACCCGGCGGCTTTCGGGTGCAGAAGATGGCGGGCGAGAACTTCACCGCCAACGGCCTGGCCTTCAGCCCGGACGACCGCTGGCTCTACTGGTCCAACACACCCGAGCACCGCATCGACCGCTTTGCGTTCGATGCCGCCACCGGCAGCATCGAAAGCCGTGCGCCGTGGGCGACCTTCCCGCCCAAGGTGGCGGGCGAGCCCTATGGCGGCCGCCCCGATGGCGCGGCCGTGGACGTGCAGGGCAACTACTGGGTGGCCATGTACGAGGGTGCCTGCGTGCTGCAGCTCTCTCCCGCAGGCCAGGTGCTGCAGCGCGTTGCCATGCCAGTGCCATGCCCCACCATGGTCTGCTTTGGCGGCGACGACCTGCGCACGCTGTACATCACCTCGGCGCGCGCCGGCCGGCCGCAAGCGGAACTGGATGCGGCCATTCCGGCGGGCTCGCTGTTCAGCCTGCCCGTCGAAGTGCCGGGCCTGCCCGTGAACTTCTTCCAGGCCAGCGCGGCGATGTAAGACCCGTGCTCAGGGTGCGCGCTGCGCGCCCAGCGCCAGCAGCACGTCGTAGCAGGCGCCCATGTTGTGGTAATCGACCTTGCCGGCATTGCTCTTCTCGCGCGTGTGGTTGAGGTTGCGCCCGTCGAGGATGCGGAACCAGGCACCGTGCTCGTGGTCCACGAAGTGCTGCCAGCAGTAGGCCCAGATGCGCTCGTACCAATCCCAGTAGCGCGGCTCTCCGGTGTGCACGGCCAGCACGGCTGCGGCGGCCATGCTCTCGGCCTGCACCCAGTGGTACCTGCCGTCGTCGCAGATGCTGCCGTCGGGCGCCATGCCGTAGACGATGCCGCCATGGGCGGTGTCCCAGCCCTTGTCCATCGCTGCGTCGAACAGGAAGCGGGCACACGGCAGGTGCCAGGGCGCGGGCGCCAGCGCATCGAGCTGCAGCAGCAGCTTGGCCCATTCGGTCTGATGCCCGATCTGGTAGCCCCAGGGGCGGAAGATGTTGCTGCGGTCGTGGCGGTTGTAGTCCCAGTCCACCGACCAGTCGGCACGGAAATGCTCCCACACCCAGCCGCCCGACAGTGCTGCCTGGCGCTGGCAGATGCCCTGCGCGAGCTGCTCGGCACGCTCGATGTAGCGTCGCTCGCCCGTGGCGCGGAAGGCCGAGATCATGGCCTCGCAGGCGTGCATGTTGGCGTTCTGGCCGCGGTAGTCCGACAGTGCCCAGTCGCGCGCGGCCTCGTCGGCATACAGGCCCTCTGCCGGCTGCCAGAAATGCTGCTCGGCGGTATCAAAGGCCTCGGCCAGCCACTGCCGCGCCTCGGGCACGCCGGCTTCGTGCGCACGGGCATACGCCAGCATCACGAAGGCCATGCCGTAACAGTGGCGCGTGGCGTCGAGCAAGGTGGCGTGGCCGCCATGCCAGTCGATCAGCCAGGCGTAGCCGCCAGTGGCCGGGTCAAGGAAGGCCGTGCGCAGGAACTGCAGCGCATGCTCCACGCCCTGGCGGTAGCGCGCCTCGCCGGTGGTCTTGAACAGCATGGCATGCGTGACCACGAAGCGCGTGGCGCTCACCAGGTGGCGCGTGCGCTCGTCATAGACGGTGCCGTCGTCGAGGAAGAAGTGGTACATGCCGCCCCCCGCATCGGTGGCCACGGGCTCGTAGAACGCCATGGTCTGGCGGATGTGCGCGTGCAGGAATGCGGGCGAGCGGAAATCGGGTGGCTGCGGTGCGGTCATGTGTTTGTCTCCTTCATGGGCCGCATCTGCGGCACCGGCACCTCAAGGCGCCTTGTTATCCAGTCGTGTGCCGCTGCGCGGTGGCTCACCCGCGCAGGCGCGCCAGCAATCCCGCCGTGGAGCCATCGAGTCCCCCGGCATCGCCCGATGCCAGGCGCGCCTCCAGGTCGCGCGCCAGCACCTTGCCCAGCTCCACTCCCCACTGGTCGAAGCTGTTGATGCCCCACAGGCTACCGCTCACGAACACACGGTGCTCCTGCAGCGCGATCAGCGCACCCAACGATGCCGGGGTCAGCGATTCGAGCAACAGGAAGGTGCTGGGCCGGTTGCCCGGAAAGTGGCGATGACCGTCGTCAAGGCTGGCCTTGCCCACCATCAGCGCCTGGGCCTGGGCCAGGGCGTTTGCGAGCAGCTTGTCCTGGTGGCCCGGCAGCGGGTGCGCAGCCTGGCGCACGGCAACGATCTCCAGCGGCAGCACGTCCGTGCCCTGGTGCAGCATCTGGAAGAAGGCGTGCTGGCCGTTGGTGCCGGGCTCGCCCCAGAGCACGGGCGAGGTGGCATAGGGCAGCTCCTGCCCGTCGGCGCCCACGCGCTTGCCATTGCTCTCCATCTCGAGCTGCTGCAGATAGGCCGGCAGCCGGCCCAGCGCGGCATGGTAGGGCGCGATGCAGCGGCTGGTGAAGCCGTGGAAGTTGCGGTACCAGACATCGAGCAGGCCCAGGCGCACCGGCAGGTTGGCGGCCAGCGGCGCGGTGCGGAAATGCTCGTCCATGGCATGCGCGCCAGCCAGCAACTCGCGAAAACCCGCCGCACCGATGGCGATGGCGATGGGCAGGCCGATGGCCGACCACAGCGAGTAGCGCCCGCCCACCCAGTCCCAGAAGCCGAAGGTGGTGGTGATGCCCAGGGCACCTGCCGCTTCCACGTTGGTGGTCAGCGCCGCAAAGTGGCGTGCCACGTCGCTGCCGCCCTCTGCGCCGAACCAGGCCAGCGCGGAGCGCGCATTGGCCATGGTCTCGGCGGTGGTGAAGGTCTTGGAGGCGATCAGGAACAGCGTGCTCTCCGCCTTGAGCCCCTGGAGCACGCCATGCAGCTCGTGACCATCGACGTTGGAGACGAAATGCAGGCGCTTGCCCGCAGCGCGAAACGCATCGAGCGCGAGCACCGCCATGTGCGGCCCCAGGTCCGAGCCGCCGATGCCGATGTTCACCACGTCGGTGATGGCGGCATCGCCGCGCACCTGCTCGGCGTATTGCAGCATGGCGCCCTGCGTGCCATGCACCTCGGCCAGCTTTTGTGCGATATCGGCGCCGTCACCGGGCAGCGCCAGGCCCCGGGGGCGGCGCAGCAGCGTGTGCAACACGGCGCGGCCCTCGGTGTGGTTGATGGGCTGACCCGCGAACATGGCATCGCGCTGTGCAGCAAGGCCACAGGCCTCGGCCATGGCCAGCAACAGGGCTTCGGTGGGCCGGTCCCACAGGTTCTTGGAGAGGTCGGCGAACACCTCGGGAGCGGACTGGCTGAAGTGCGCAAAGCGCTCTCCATCTTCGGCGAAAGCCTGCCGGAGGTCCAGCGCGCGCCCTTGCGCCTGGAACAAGGCCTGCAGCGCGGGCCACTGGGAAGTCTGGTCACAACGGAGGGGCATGGGAGAGCTACCTGGACAGAAAAATGGAAAACGGCGAAATAGTAACTTGATTACCAAAACAGGCTGGTACTTTTTTGTTGCAGACACAGCTTGGAACGCCAGTTGCTCTGCAGTCCTACACAAATCGATGTAACGTGATTACAATTTCGAGAGCAACGCACGACGACCAATGCACTGAATACGGAGACCCCATGAGTTTTGACCTTGTCCTGTTTGGCGGAACGGGCGACCTGGCCTGGCGCAAGCTCATGCCGGCGCTGTTCCAGGCGTTCCGCCACGGAACGCTGCCCGAAGGGGGCCGCATCATCGCAGTGGCCCGTGACGAGCTCAGCCATGAACAATACCGCAGCCTGATCCAGTCGCGCTTCGATGGCGTGGACCTGGCCAAGCGCCCCACGCCCGACGAATTCGCACGCTTCGGCGCCCTGCTGCACTACCTGCGCATGGACCTGTCGCAAACCCAGGACTATGCCCGCCTGGCGGACATGCTGCACGAGCGCAATGCCGAGTCGGTGGTGATGTACGTGGCCACGGCGCCGAGCCTGTTCACCAATGTCTGCGAGCAGATCGCCGCCGTGGGCCTGAACGGCCCGACCACCCGCGTGGTGCTCGAAAAGCCCCTGGGCCACGACCTGCGCTCCAACCAGGCCATCAACGACACGCTGCGCCGCGTGCTCAAGGAAGAGCAGGTCTTTCGCATCGACCACTACCTGGGCAAGCCCTCGGTGCAGAACCTGTTCGCCATGCGCTTTGGCAACGCGCTGTTCGAGCCCCTGTGGCGGCGCGAGACCATCGCCAACATCCAGATCACCATTGCCGAGGAACTGGGCGTGGAGACGCGCGGCGCCTTCTACGACCAGACCGGCGCCCTGCGCGACATGGTGCAGAACCACGCCCTGCAGCTCTTGTGCGCGATCGGCATGGAGCCGCCCATCAACGCCAGCGCCAATGCCATCCGCGACGAGAAGCTCAAGGTACTGCAGTCGCTCAAGCCCTGGAGCGTGGAAACCATCGGCCAGCACGTGATCCGCGGCCAGTACGTGGCCGGCAAGACGCACGGTGCCAGCGTGCCCGGCTACCTGCAGGAAAAAGGCGTGGCCGCCGGCAGCACCACCGAGACCTTTGTCGCGCTGCGCACCGAGATCTCCAACTGGCGCTGGGCCGGTGTGCCCTTCTACATCCGCACCGGCAAGCGGCTGGCGGGGCGCGACGCGCACATCGTCGTCAACTTCCGGCCCGTGCCGCACCCGATTTTCCGCACCTCGGCCGGCGCAGCCAACCGCCTGGTGATCAACCTGCAGCCCAAGGACGGGCTGGAGCTGCACCTGCTGGCCCAAGGTGCCGCCCAGCACCAGACCGAACCAGCCCTGTCGCAGGTGTACCTGAACCTCGACTTCGACCAGCGCTTCGGCACAGAGCGCGTGGGCGCCTACGAACGCCTGCTGCTCGACGTGATCGCCGGCCGCCTGAACCTCTTCGTGCGCAGCGACGAGCAGGAGGAAGCCTGGCGCTGGGTAGAACCCATCCTGCAGCACTGGCGCAACGATGCACTGGGCCCACGGCCCTACACGGCCGGCAGCTGGGGCCCGAGCGCCGCCAGCGCGATGATCGCGCGCGACGGCTACTGCTGGAGTGAGGAGGTCTGACGCTCTTCGCGCTGCCCCACAACGAAAAAGGCTCCCGTTGGAGCCTTTTGTCATTCATGCCGGGTTGCGGCATTGAGGGGAAACACTTCCACATGGTGGCGGCACCCACGACCGTGAGATACCACCACCATGGGAAGGCCCGCATTCTTTACATGGCGCTGATTTCGCCCGAAGGGATCTGGCCGGTGCGAACAGCTTCGGCAGCAGCGGCACGCACGGCAGCACGGTCAGCCGTCGACTTGTAGGTCACGACGCGCGAACCAGCGGGTTCGGTGCTGCGGGTCTGTGCCACGGTAGCGGCTTCAGCAGCCACTTCGGCACGGGTGCGGTTCGTGTCGAACTTCAGGGCGAACTGCGAGCTGTCGGCTTCGTCAGCGTGGGCACCGAAGGAAACGAAAGCGGCAACAGCGGCCAGGGAGAGGAAACGTGCGGTCTTGTTCATGGTGATCTCGATTCTTTGATTAGTTAGGGCAGGGGGGCGGTTCGGTTCAGTCCGGGGCGCCGCTTACAGGGTGCCGACTTCGCCGGAGGAGATCTGGCCGGTGCGCACGGCATCGGCAGCCTGGGCACGCACGGCAGCGCGGTCGGCGGTGGACTTGTAGGTCACCACACGCGAACCAGCGGGCTCGATGCTGCGGGTCTGTGCCACGGTAGCGGCTTCAGCGGCCACTTCGGCGCGGGTGCGGTTGGTTTCGAACTTGGTGGCGAATTGCGAAGCATCGGCTTCGTCGGCTTGGGCACCGAAAGAAGCGAAAGCGGCAACAGCGGCGATGGAGAGGAAGCGTGCGGTCGTGTTCATGATGAAATCCTTGGAAGAAAAAAGTGACTCAAAAAACCGGAGCAAAAACACTCTGAACCGGGTTCGGTGAGTCGCCTTGCGGGTTCGGCTCATCGATGGGTTGAACTGTACGCCGCAGGTGATCAAAGAAAAACCACCCAGTCGCGAACTGACTGTTCCAGTTTTGAAAACAATGCTGCGAAAGACGCCCGGCACACGCCCCAAGAAAAATGCCGCCCAGGTTTCCCTGTGCGGCATGGCGTTGGAGCGGCGCCTGACTACGCTGGCCGTGGGCCGACTAGTTCGATGGGCAGGCCATCGGGGTCTGCAATAAACGTGAAGGGGCAACCCGTGAAAGGATCCATGCGCACGGGCTCGGCAGCGACACCATGGGCGGCCAGGGCCTGCAGGCTGGCGTCGAGGTCGCTCACCCGCAGCGCGAGGTGCCTCAGCCCGCAGGCCTCGGGGTAGGAGGGGCGCGGCGGCGCCTCGGGAAACGAGAACAGCTCGATCTGTGTGCCATCGGGCAGCGCGAGGTCGAGCTTGTACGACTGGCGCTCGGCGCGGTACGTCTCGTTCACCACAGCCAGGCCCAGCACCTCGGTATAGAAGCGCCTGGAGCGTGTGTAGTCCGAGCCGATGAGGGCCACATGGTGCACGCCCGCAAGCGCCAGCGGTGGCAGGCTCGCCACGGCTCAGACGCCCGCGATGTCGAGCGCGCGCGAGGCACCGTAGAGCGCCGGGGTGGCACTCGGGTCGATGATCCAGCACGGAATCGACGCCAGGTATGGCGCAAAACGGCCCTTGGCTTCAAAGCGCTGGCGAAAGGAAGACTGGTCGAACCACTCGCCCAGGCGCGGCACCATGCCGCCGCCGATGTACACCCCGCCGCGCGCGCCCAGCGTGAGCGCCAGGTTGCCGGCCACACTGCCCAGAAAGCCGCAGAACAGGTCCAGCGCCTGCAGTGCCAGCGGGTCCTTGGCCTGCAGGGCCATCTCGGTCACCTGCGCGGCCGAGCTGACCTCGGTGCCACCGGCGTGCGCCACGGTGCACACCGCGTGGTACAGGTCCACCAGGCCCGCGCCCGAGACGGCGCGCTCGGCCGACACATGGCCATAGCGCTCGTGCAGCACGCGCAGCACGTCGAACTCGTGCTGCGTGTCGGCCGCCAGCGTAACGTGCCCGCCCTCGCCCGACAGCGGCACGCCGGCCGGCGAGTGGGGAGGGAAGACCAGACCCGAGACACCGAGGCCGGTACCCGCCCCCACGAGGCCGATGGCCTCACCCGGCACGGCCTGGCCGCCGCCCACCTGGCGCAGCAGGTCGGGCGTGAGCAGGGGCAGCGCCAGGGCCAGCGCAGTGAAGTCGTTGATGACCACCAGCCGCGCAAAACCAAAGGCCTCGCGCACCGCCTTCTGCGAAAAGCTCCAGCTGTGGTTGGTCATGCGGATGGCGTCACCCGTCACGGGGTTGGCAATGCCGAAGGCCGCCTCCTGCGGCGCGGCAATGCCCACCTCGGCCAGGTAGGTGCGGATGGCTGCATCCACCGTGGGGTACTGGGCGCACTGCAGCACGCGCGTGTCGTGCAGCGTGTCGTCGCCCGGGGCCTGCCAGGCCAGGCGGATGTTGGTGCCGCCGATGTCGGCGAGAAGGCGTGTTGCGGGCATGGTCGATGGGGCAGCGTCCACCACAAGGCAGCGGACCGCTCACCCGAAAGTGGATGGCTGAAAACGGCAGAGCCGACGCAAACAGGTTTTTAACCCAGAACGCCCACAGCAGCCGGGTCAAAGCCCCCATACAGCGAGGCCGAAGGCAGGCGGGGGTTGCCGCCTTGCGGGATCAGGCAATGCGCTGCTCGGTACCGGTGTCGAACCAGTGCGCGTGCGCTGGCGCCACGGCCAGGCCCACGCGGTCGCCGGGCTTCACGCGCGTCTGCGCGTCGGTGCGCAGCGTCATGCTGCCGGCGGCGGTGTCCACCATCACGTAGGTGTCGGGGCCGGTGGGCTCGACCACACTGACCTCGCCACGCCAGGGCGAGCTGTCCTGCATCACCAGGTGCTCGGGGCGCACGCCCAGCAGCACCTCGGGGGCGGCCAGAGGGGCCGCCAGGTCCAGCGACACGCCCTGGATGGCGAAGTGACCGGCCGCCTGCGTACCGCGCAGCAGGTTCATGGTGGGCGAACCGATGAAGGTCGCCACATAGGTGTTGGCCGGGTGGTTGTAGATCTCGTCGGGCGTGCCCAGTTGCTGCACCACCCCGCCCTTCATCACGGCAATGCGCGAGCCCAGCGTCATGGCCTCGACCTGGTCGTGCGTCACGTAGACGCTGGTGATGCCGCTGGCCTGGTGCAGGCGCTTGATCTCGGCACGCATCTCCACGCGCAGCTTGGCGTCAAGGTTGGACAGCGGCTCGTCAAACAAAAACAGCTGCGGCTGGCGCGCCAGGGCCCGGCCCATGGCCACGCGCTGGCGCTGCCCGCCTGACAGCTGGCTGGGCCGGCGGTCCAGCAGATGGGTGATCTGCAGCATGGCGGCTACCTCGTCGATGCGCTTCTTGCGCTCGGGCTTGGGCATCTTGCGCATCTCCAGCGCAAAGCCGATGTTGTCCGCCACGCTCAGCGTGGGGTACAGCGCATAGCTCTGGAACACCATGGCGATGTCACGGTCGCGCGGGGGCATGCCCACCACGTTCTTGTCGGCGATGCGGATCTCGCCCTCGGTCGGCTCATCGAGCCCCGCGATGATGTTCAGCAGGGTCGATTTGCCGCAGCCCGAGGGCCCCACCAGGATCAGGAACTCGCCCGGTGCCACGTGAATGTCGATCTTGCGCAGCACCTCCACGCTCTTGTCACCCTTGCCGAAGCGCTTGTTGATGCCCACTATGTCCAATGAAGACGCCATGATTTCTTACCTCTAACCTTTGACCGCGCCAGCCGTCAGGCCGCGCACAAAAAACTTGCCTGCGAGAACGTAGATCACCATGGTCGGCAGGCCCGCGATGATGGCGGCCGCCATGTCCACGTTGTAGGCCTTCACGCTGGAGCTGGTGTTGGCCAGGTTGTTCAGGCCCACCGTCACGGGCTTGGAGTCGGTGCCCGAGAAGACCACACCGAACAGGAAGTCGTTCCAGATGT
Source organism: Acidovorax sp. LjRoot66 (assembly GCF_964253305.1). Taxonomy (NCBI): domain Bacteria; kingdom Pseudomonadati; phylum Pseudomonadota; class Betaproteobacteria; order Burkholderiales; family Comamonadaceae; genus Acidovorax; species Acidovorax sp. LjRoot66. The sequence goes on along the minus strand of NZ_CAXUQU020000001.1, from coordinate 1,439,319 downwards.
TGGTGAACTGCCAGATCAGCGTGACCATGATGATAGGCGTGGACAGCGGCAGCACGATGCGCCAGAAGATCTGGAAGAAGCTCGCGCCATCCATGCGCGCCGCGTTCACCAGCTCCTTCGGTATCGCCGCGTAGTAGTTGCGAAAGAACAGCGTGGTGCCGGCCAGGCCCGCCAGGCAGTGCACCATCACCAGGCCCGTGATGGAGCTCGACAGCCCGAGCCAGCCCAACACCTGGCTCATGGGCAGCAGCACCACCTGGAAGGGCATGAACACGCCGAACAACAGCATGCCGAACAGCGCATCGCTGCCGCGGAACTTCCACAGGCTGAGCACATAGCCATTGAGCGCACCCCAGACGGTGGAGACCATCACGGCCGGCACAGCCATGGCCACCGAGTTCCAGAAGAAGGGGCGCAGGCCGTTGCAATCGACCCCCGTGCAGGCGCTGGACCACGCCGTGCTCCAGGAAGACAGGTTGAGCGCAGCGGGCAGCGCCAGCAGCGAGCTGCTGCGGATCTCCTCGGCATCCTTGAACGAGGTGACCAGCATCGCGTACAGCGGCAGCAGAAAGAAGGCGGTGGCCAGGGCCAGCACCGCATAGACCAGCAGGCGGCCCATGGAAGGAAAAAAGGAGGGCTTAGCGGTCATGGGGTTTGCTGCGCAATTCGCTGTACAGGTAGGGGATGACCAGGGCAGCCACGGTGGCCAGCATCATGGTGGCGCTGGCCGCGCCCAAGCCGATCTGGCCGCGCGAGAACGACATGGTGTACATGAAGGTGGCGGGCACGTCGGTGGCATAGCCGGGCCCGCCGGCCGTGAGCGCCATCACCAGATCGAAGCTCTTGATCGCCAGGTGCGACAGCACCATCAGCGTGGAAAAGAACACCGGGCGCAGCGCCGGCAGCACGATGCGCCAGTAGATGCGCGGCAGCGAGGCGCCATCGACCTGGGCGGCCTTGATGATGCTGTCGTCGATGCCGCGCAGGCCGGCCAGAAACAGCGCCATCGCAAAGCCCGCGCTCTGCCAGATACCGGCGATCACCACGCAGTAGATGGCCATCTCGGTGTCCACCAGCCAGCCGAACTCAAAATTGGGAAAACCCCAGTCGCGCACCATTTTTTCGATGCCCAGTCCCGGGTTGAGCAGCCACTTCCATGCCGTGCCCGTGACCACGAACGACAGTGCCATGGGGTACAGGTAGATGGTGCGCAGCGCGCCTTCGGCGCGTATCTTCTGGTCCAGCAGCACGGCCAGCAATACGCCGATGGCAAGGGAGCCACCCACGTAGCCGACGCCGAAGATGCCCAGGTTCTTGAGGGCGACCCACCAGCGGTCCATCTCCCAGAGCTTTTCATACTGCGCCAGGCCCGCCCATTCGTAGTTGGGCAGCATGCGCGATGCGGAAAGGCTCAGCACCCCGTTCCACACCATCAGGCCGTAGATGAAGGCAAAACCCAGCACGAAGGCCGGTGCCACGACCAGCTTGGGCAGCCAGAATTCAAAGGAGTTCTTGGTCGTCATTGCAAAAGAGGAATCGGGTGCATACGCTGGCTGGGACATGGGCGACGGCCACGCAGTCCATCATCACGTCAACAGGAAAAACAACAAGGAAAAAAGGGGGGCACACAGGGAGTGCCCCCCAAGAACAAAGTCACCTCTGACTTAACTCGCTTTCACACTCACTCCCTCCTTACCACCAGATCTCATACTGCACACCCACCAGAGTGCGCGAGGTCTTGCCGTTGGCGCCGAAGGTCGCGGCATTCGCCACGGCGGCGGCCTGGTTCCAGTTGGCCTTGGTCACGTACAGACGCAGCTCGGGGCGCGACCAGAAGTCCTCGTTCATGGCCAGAGCGCCAGCCAGCGTCACCTTGCTCAGGCGCTGGTCGGGACCGGTCCCCTTGCGCGTGGTGGTCGACACTTCGGCCAGGGCCTTGAAGTTCTGCGTGATGGCGTACGAGCCGCGTCCGCCCAGCGAGAAGTCCTTGGTCTCCACATTCGTCAGGTCGGTCTTGTTGGTCTGGTAGCCAATCAGAGCCTGACCACCGAAGGGACCACTTTGCCAGTTGATGGAGTCGGCGATGCGCGTGGAGCGCCGGCCGGCACGGGTGCCGTCGATGGCCTCGAACTCGCCATCGATGCGGGCATGGCCCCGCGAACCCTGCAGGTACAACGTGTTGCTGATACTGGGCAGCAGGAATTCCTTTTGCGTGTGCATGAAGGAGATGCCCGAGCCCGAACCGCCGTTGACCTGGTTCTTGCCGCCCACCGCGGTCAGCAGCACGCGCAGCTTGCCGTTCGGGTTGGTGTTGATCTCGGACAAGTCGACATTCAGGCGCTGGGCCTTGACGTCGTTGGGCAGGTTGCCATCGAATTTGTCGCCACTGAACAGGCCCACGCCGAGCTTCATGCCGCCAATCGGCATGTCGGTCATGCCGGCACCGACGTTGTCGCCGTAGTTCAGCAGGAAGTAGTCGACGATGTGCACGTCCTGGATACGCAGACGGCGCTGGCCGACCCAGAACTTGGCTTCGGGAGAGAACGAGAAGCCGCTCATTTCCACGTAGGCCTGCTCGGTGCTGATGTCGCCACTGCCCCACTTGGCGGGCATGTAGTTCAGCTTCCACTTGATGCCGCCAGCCTCGAAGCTGCGGGCGAAATTGACTTCGATGCCGTTGTCGCCTTCGTTGCCCAGGCGGTACTTCTGCAGCTCGCCGCCCAGGGCCAGGTTGCCCTTGACGCCGTCGGAGTGGTTGAACACCGGGCCACCCCGGGAGTAACCGTTGAACTCGAAGCCGGCAACATCCATTGCCATGGCACTACTCATCGCGCATGCGGCGGCCAAAGCCACCGCCGTGAGGCGGTTTCTTTTCATCATGATGGGATCCCTCAGTGGTGGTTTACTTGGTTTTCGCGGCGGTCGCGATCTTCTTCATGGCGTCGGCGACGCTCACCTTGTCGTCATTCCAGAACTGGCTGACGGCGTCCTTGATGGCGCCTTCCGTGGCGGGCGCAATCGCCATGCCGTGGGCCACGCTGGGCAGCAGACTGCCGCTCTTGGCGGTGTCGGCGAAGTCCTTGGCGGAGGCCTTGGCGCAGTCGTCGAATTTGTCCATCTTCTGGCCGGCGCGCACCGGGATGGAGCCCTTGTTGAGGTTGAACACCTCCTGGAACTCGGGGCTCATGATGGAGCTGGCCAGGTCGCTTTGCGCCTTCTGGGCGGAAGCATCCTTGAGCTTGAACAGGATGAACGAGTCCACGTTGAAGGTGTACGACGTGGTCGTGCCCGGTGCTGCGGCGCACATGAAGTCCTTGCCCGGCACCTTGTTGGCCGCCAGGAACTCGCCCTTGGCCCAGTCGCCCATCAGCTGAAAGCCCGCCTTGCCCTGGATCAGCATGGCCGTGGCCAGGTTCCAGTCGCGGCCGGGAGCGCCCGGGTCGGTGTACGACTTGATGCGGCGCAAGGTCTCGAGCGACTTCTTCATGGTGTCGCTGTTGAGGGCCTTGTCATCGAGCTTGACCAGCGCGTCCTGGTAGAACTTGGGACCACCGACGCCGAGCACCACGGATTCGAAGGTGGTGAAGTCCTGCCAGTTCTGGCCACCGTGGGCCACGGGCACCAGGCCTGCGGCCTTGAGCTTGTCGGCTGCGGCAAAGAACTCGTCCCAGGTCTTGGGCATGGCGGCAACGCCGGCCTTCTTCAGGGCCTCGGAGCTGCCCCACATCCAGTTGACGCGGTGCACGTTGACCGGGGCGGCCACATAGGCGCCCTTGTACTTCATGATGTCGGCGACCACCTTGGGCAGCAGGTCGTCCCACTTCTCGGCCTTGGCCAGTGCGTCCATGTTGGCCAGCACGCCTTCGGACGCCCATTCCTGGATCGCCGGGCCCTTGGTCTGGGCTGCGGACGGCGGGTTGCCCGAGATCACGCGGCTCTTGAGCACGGTCATGGCGCTGTCGCCACCGCCGCCGGCCACGGCGAAGTCACGCCAGGTGTGGCCCTTGCCCTGCATGATCTTCTTGAGTTCGGCCACCGACTTGGCTTCTCCGCCCGAAGTCCAGTAGTGCAGGACCTCCACTTCCCCTGCACCGGCGGACGCCGCTGCCGCCAGAACCGCCGCGACGGCGGCGACTTGTGTCAACTTCCACATACCCTTGTCTCCTCGTTTGTGTGAATCCGTTTTGTGCGCCGGCTTACCGGTGGCGTTCAGCGCAGTCGGTACTTTAATTACAATAATTAATGAACATATCAGGGCTTTCCCGAGTGTGTGGGTTACGTGCCAATGGAATTTGGCTGTTATCGAATTACCACCCTGTTTTCCTGCGTCTCGGTGCTTTCCCTGCTGTGCGCTCCTGCGACAGGCTCGCCGCAATGCCCTTTGTTATCCTCTATCCATGCCCACCATCCTGATAGTCGAAGACGATGCACTGCTGCTGGACGCACTGACGGGCCAGCTCCAGCAACTGGAGTTCAGCGTGTACACCGCCTCCAGTGTGGCCGAGGCCACCACCTTGCTGCAGGGCCAGGCGGTGGACGGCATCATCCTCGACCTGGGTCTGCCGGGCGGTGCGGACGGCATGGAGCTGCTGACCTGGGCGCGCACCCACATTGCCGGCCTGCCGGTGCTGATTCTGACCGCACGCGACGGCATCGACGACCGCATCCACGGCCTGAACGCCGGGGCCGACGACTACATCACCAAGCCCTTCAACATGCAGGAGCTGCAGGCCCGCCTGCAGGCCATGCTGCGCCGCGCGCGGCAGCCCGCATTCACACAGGCCAGCAGCGCCTCCGGGGGCCCCAGCACGGCCATCGGCAGCCTGCAGATCGACCATGGCAACCGCAGCGCGGTGCTCGGCGGCGAGCCGCTGGAGCTCACGCAGCGCGAATGGGAGCTTTTGGAGCTGCTGGTGAACCGCTGCGGCGAAGTGGTCACGCGCGACGATGTGCTCGCCGCCTGGCGCGCGGGCCCGCCCGAGCCCGGGCAGGCCGCAGCAGCCCCGCTCAACTCGAATGCGCTGGAGGTGTATGTGCACCGACTGCGCAGAAAACTCGATGCATCGAACCTGGTGATCCGCAACATCCGCGGGCTGGGCTACATGCTGGCCAAGCCTGCGGAATGAACGCGACCGCCGCGCTCGTGCCCACCCCCGGATGACCATGATGCGCCCGATTCCCGGCGTCTCCCTGCAACGCAAGCTGCTGCTGTGGCTGCTGCTGCCGCAGCTCGTGCTGTGGCTCTCGGGCGGTTTTCTGGCCTGGCGCATCGCGCTGCAGAACGGCGAGAAAGGGATCGACCAGACGTTGACCCAGTCGGTGCGCGCACTGGCGCGGCAGATCAAGCCCATCGGCGACGGCCTGCTGGTCGATTTCCCGAAGGCAGCGCAGGACATCCTGGAGCAGGACCCGGCCGACCGCCTCACCTACATGGTGTCTTCGCCGCCCGGTCGCTTCCTGCTGGGCAATGCCCAGTTGCCCCCGCCCCCGCCGGTGAGCGTGGACGTGGGCGAACCCTTTCTGTACCAGGCGCATGTAGATGACCGCCCGGTGCGCGTGGCGCTGCTCGACGTGGACTACGGCACGCCACAGACGCGCCAGCGCCTGCGCGTGCAGGTGGCGCAAAGCCTCACGGTGCGCGAGCGCATCGCACAGGAACTGCTCGCGCAGATGCTGCTGCCCATGGGCCTGATGGGCCTGGCACTGAGTGCCGTGGTGTATGCCGGTGTGCTGCGCGGCCTGCAGCCCCTGAAGCGCCTGGAAGCGCAGATCGAGAAGGCCGGCGCACGCAAGCACAACACGGCCGACCCGCTGCCGCCCATCGAGCTCACCTCGGCCCCGCAGGAAGTGCATTCGCTGGCCAGCACCATCAACGGCCTGCTGGAGACCGTGGCGCGCGGCCAGCAAAAGGAAAAGCGTTTTCTCAACGATGCGGCCCACCAGTTGCGCACGCCCCTGGCCGGCCTGATCGGCCAGACCGAGCTGGCGCTGCACGAGAGCCGCGAGCCGGCCGTCCAGGAGCGGCTGCACAAGGTGCTGTCGGCCGCCAGGCGCAGTGCCCACCTGGTGCACCAGCTGCTGCAGTTGGCGCGTTCGGAAAGCAGTGTGGCCATGCAGACGCTGGACCTGCCAGCCCTGGCACGCGAGGTGGCCCGCGACTGGGCCGCACGCGCCGTGGCCAGCGGCGTGGACCTGGGCTACGAGGGCGAGGAACAACTGGCCGTGCAAGGCCACCCGCTGCTGCTGCGCGAGGCCCTGAACAACCTCATCGACAACGCCCTGCACTACGCAGGCCACGGCGCCACCGTGACGGTGCGGGTGGACATTGCGGGTGCGGGCATGGCCACCCTGGCGGTAGAGGATGACGGACCCGGCATGGAGCCTGCCCACCTGCGCGACATGTTCGCGCGCTTCTGGCGCGGATCGGACAAACCCGGCGGCTGTGGCCTGGGCCTGTCCATCGTGGAGGAGATCGCGCTGCAGCACGCCGGCCAGACCTTCGTCGACCCGGTGCTGCCGCATGGCCTGCGCGTGGGCCTGAAGGTGCCGCTCAGCGCGGCGGCGCCTCGAACCTGAATAGTGACTCCGGGTTTTCGCGGACTGCGCAGTCTGCCCGCACGACGCAACTGGCGCGGCCCAGGCCAGAACCACTGCGCAAGGGCCGCCCCGCCGCGCTAGTGGTGTCCCCCTTCCCGAATCGCACAGCGATTCGAGAGAAGGGGTGAAGGCGCGTCAGCGCCTCAGGGGGATGTACCTGCTTATGCCGACAGGATCAGCTTCTCGAGCTTGATCGCATCCACGGCAAACCCGCGAATGCCTTCTGCCAGCTTCTCGGTGGCCATGGCGTCTTCGTTGAGCGCGTAGCGGAAACCCGCCTCGTCGTAGTTCACCGCCGGCAGGTCCATCGCCTTGGCGGCTGCGGCATCGAGTGCGGACGCCAGCGGCGCATCGCTGGCCGCCAACTGGGCCAGCAGGTCGGGGGCGATGGTGAGCAGGTCGCAGCCGGCCAGCGCGGTGATCTGGCCCGTGTTGCGAAAGCTCGCGCCCATGACTTCGGTGGCGATGCCAAAGTGCTTGTAGTGGTGGTAGATCTGCGCGACGGACTGCACGCCGGGGTCGTTGGCGCCCGAACGCGCGGCTTCGTCCCACTGGGCGCCGGCCTGCTTCTTGTACCAGTCGTAGATGCGGCCCACGAAGGGCGAGATCAGCTGCACCTTGGCCTGGCCGCAGGCCACGGCCTGGCAGAACGAGAACAGCAAGGTCAGGTTGGTGTGGATGCCGCGCTGCTCGAGCTTCTCAGCGGCCTGGATGCCTTCCCAGGTGGCGGCGACCTTGATCAGCACGCGGTCGATGTGGATGCCCTCGGCCTGATACAGCTCGATGATGCGCTCGCCGCGGGTGATGGTGGCCTGCGTGTCGAAGCTCAGGCGTGCATCCACTTCGGTGGAGACGCGGCCGGGGATGGTGGCCAGGATCTCGCGGCCAAAGCGCACGATCAGGCGGTCGATGATCTCGTCCATCGGGCGGCCACGGAACTGGTTCACCGTGTCGGTGAGCAGTGGCGCGTACTCGGGCTTTTGCACGGCCTTGAGGATCAGCGACGGGTTGGTCGTCGCATCCTGCGGCTGGAACTGGGCCAGTTGCTTGAAGTCGCCGGTGTCGGCAACCACGGTGGTGAACTGTTTGAGGGCGTCGAGTTGGTTCATGCCCCCATTATTCCGCATCGCAGTGTCAGGCACCTGTACTTTCAACCACCGATACGCCATGCACGCCCAGGCCCAGTTGCACCTGGTCGCCCACGGCCAGCACGTCGTCGAGGTCTGCCGAGGCGACGAAGATGCTGCCGAGCGCGGTGTCGAAGGTGTACTCGTGCACCGCCCCCAGGTAGGCGCGCTTGCGCAGCGTGGCCGGCAGCAGGCCCATCCCCTGGCGCTGGATGCTCCAGGCCTCGGGCCGCACCGCCACCTTCACCGGGCCCGGCGCGGCCGCGGTGCGCGGGCGAAGCGCCAGCGGGCCAAGCTGTACCGTGCCATCGGCCAGGGCGATTCCCGGGAACAGCATGGCCTCGCCCATGAAGCCCGCGACGAACTCGGTGCGTGGGGTCTCGTACAGGGCCTGGGGCGTGCCTGCCTGCGCGATCAGGCCCTGGTCCATGACGATGATCTGGTCGCTCACCGCCATGGCCTCGGCCTGGTCGTGCGTGACATAGGCCACTGTGAGCGACAGGCGCTGCTGCAGCGCACGGATCTCCTCGCGCATCTCGCGGCGCAGCCGGGCATCGAGGTTGGACAGCGGCTCGTCGAACAGCAGCACCTCGGGCTCCAGCACCAGGGCGCGCGCCAGGGCGACGCGCTGCTGCTGGCCGCCCGAGAGTTCGCTGGGCAGGCGGTCGTCGTACCCCACCAGGCCCACGCCGCGCAGCGCCTCCACGGCCCTGGTACGCGCCACGTCCTTGGCCAGCCCGGACATGCGCAGGCCGTAGGAGACGTTCTCCACCACACTCATGTGCGGGAACAGCGCGTAGCTCTGGAACATCATGCTCACGTTGCGCTGGGCCGGGCCCAGGGTGGTGACGTCCTTGCCGCCGATGAAGATCTCGCCCGAGGTCGGCGACTCCAGCCCCGCGATCATGCGCAGGGTGGTGGTCTTGCCGCAGCCCGAGGGCCCCAGGATGGTGGTGAGCGTGCCGCGCGGCACCTCGAAGCTGATGCCCTTGACCGCCAGGGGCGCAGATGCGTCGGTCCCGTAGCGCTTGGTGATGTCGCGAAACACGATGCCCGCGCCGCTGTTGTTCATGGTGTCGTTTCTCTCCGCATTCAGCATGGGTTCAGTGGGGGGCGGGCATGGCGGCCGCGCCGGAGCGCCGGCCCAACTTGCGCTCGCCCACCAGCCACTGGATGAGGGCAATGGCCAGCGACATCAGCACGATGAGCACCGTGCAATAGGCCAGGGCCACGCCATAGTCGCCGTTGCCCACGCGGCCGATGATGTATGTGGTGGCCAGCTCGTTCTCGGCCGTGACCAGGAAGATCACCGCGCTCACAGTGGTGATGGCGCGCACGAAGCTGTAGACCAGCGCGGCCACCAGGGCCGGCTTGAGCAGCGGCAGCACCACATGGCGCAGCGTCTCCACGCTGCCGGCGCGCAGCATCAGCGAGGCTTCGTCGAGCGAGCGGTCGAGCTGCTTGAATGCCGCCGTGCCGGCGCGCACCCCCACCGGCAGGTTGCGGAACATGAAGCACAGCACGATGATCAGCGCCGTGCCCGTGAGCTCGAATGGCGGCACGTTGAAGGCCAGGATGTAGCTCACGCCCAGCACGGTGCCGGGGATGGCAAAGGCCAGCAGCGCCGAGAACTCGAACAGCCCCTGCCCCCGGAACTCCGTGCGCGCCAGCAGCCAGGCGATGCCGATACCCAGCGTGGCAGTGAGCGGCGCCGACAGCGCGGCCAGCTTGATGGTGGTGAAGAACGAGTTCCAGGCCGTGCCGGCCCAGACCACACCGAACTCGCCCCACTCCACGTTGAACGCAGTGCGGAAGTGGTTCAGCGTGACGGTGTAGTCGCGGCCCCAGGTCTGCACGAAGCCGCCCGCTAGCGCGAACAGGTAGACGACGAGGGTGAAGGCCATCCACGGCAGCGCCACCGAATGCACCACGCGGCGCACGCCGGTGGGCAGCGGCATGGCAATGCCTGCATCGCCCTTGCCCGAGACGGTGGTGAAGTTTTGCCGTCCGAGCAGCGCGCGCTGGATGGCGAACACCGCCAGCGCGAACAGCGTGAGGATCCACGCCAGCGAGGCCGCACGCCCCTGGTCGTACTGCGCCCCGACGATGGCAAAGAAGATCTCGGTGGACAGCACCGAGAACTGCCCGCCCACGACGATGGGGTTACCGAAATCGGCCATGCTCTCGATGAAGCCCACCAGGAAGGCGTTGGCCAGCCCGGGCTTGAGCAGCGGCAAGGTCACCGTCATGAAGGTCTGGTGCGGGCTGGCGCGCAGGGTCTGCGCCGCCTCTTCGAGGCTGGGCGCCACGCCCTGCACCACGCCGCGCATGATCATGAAGGCGATGGGGGTGAAGGCGAAGGTCTGCGCCACCCACACGCCGAGCCAGCCATAGAACCAGCGCGAAGGCGTGATGCCGAAGGCGTATTCGAGGAACTGGTTGAACACGCCCGCGCGGCCGAACAGCAGGATCAGCCCCAGGCCCACGACGAAGGGCGGCGTGATGATGGGCAGCAGCGCCACGATGTTCAGTGGCCGTGCATAGCGGCGCGAGGCGCGCTCGGCCATCAGCGCCATGAAGGTACCGAGCAGCGTGGTGCTGGCCGCCGTCATGAGGCCCAGGAACAGCGTGTTCCAGGCCACGCCGCAGCGCTGCCCGCCGGCCAGGCACGCGAGGCCAAAGTTGCGCTCGTGCGCCACGCGCTCCCACAGCACGGCCAGCGAGAACGGGCCGTCTTCGAGGAAGAAGGCGCCACTGAGCGCCTTGAGCACCGGAAACACGATGAACAGCGCCAGCAGGCTGCCCATGCCGAGCACAGCCGCAGCCACGAACAGGTCGCCCTTGAAGTAGCCGCGCCGCGCCACGCCGAACGCTGCCAGCACCAGCAGGGCCGTGAGGACCACGAAGCCGCCCCAGCCCACGCCGGGCTGGCGCATGGTGAGTTCGCCAAAGCTGGCATTGAGCCCATCGAAAGCCCAGCCGCGTGCGCCGATGGCAAAGCCGCTGACCAGCAGGGACACGAGGCCCAGGCCGCCACCCAGCACCAGGAAACCGCCCTGCCTGCGCCCGGCGGGCAGCAATGCGCCGAAGCCGGCGATCACCAACCCCAGCAGCGCCAGCCAGAGCCAGGGCCGCCCGAAGGCAGCGGCCTGCATGAGGCCGCTGCCCGTCTGCGCCTGGCTGAAGACCTGGCCCAGCACGGTGAGGCCATTGGCGTCCTGCTGGGCATACCAGGGCAGCGCCACATAGCCCGCGAGGCCGAGGGCCAGCCACACCCACAAAGGCTGGTTGACTGCGGGCCTGCCGGCCGGCGGTGCCTGCAAAGCGTGCGCCGACATCAGCGCCCGGCGTTCTGGACGTCTTTTTCCCAGCGGGCGATCAGTCGGCGGCGCTCGGTGCTGGCGCCGTACTTGGCATAGTCGTAGTTGATGAGCTTGATCTTCAAGGGGTCCGTCATGCGCGGATCCTTGGGTACCAGCGTGTTGCTGGGCAACTGGAACTGTTTGGCCGCCAGGCCGAACTGCTGGCCTCCGGGCGTGAGCGCCCATTCATAGAACTTCTTGGCCGCCTCGGTATTGGGGCCGTTCTTGACGATGCTCATGGAGCCCACTTCGGCGCCCGTGCCTTCGGAGGGCGTGACCGAGCCCACGGGGAAGCCGTTCACGGCCTCGGTGGTCACATCGTGCACGAAGCTGACGGACACCGTGGTCTCACCGCGCGCCGCCGCCTTGACCGGCGCCGTGCCGGAGCGGGTGTAGGCACTGATGTTGGGGTGCAGTGCCTTGAGGTAGTCGAAGGCCTTCTCCTCGCCCATGATCTGCACCAGCGTGGCAATCATGGTGTAGGCGGTGCCGCTGGAGGCGGGGTTGGCCATCTGCACCTCGCCCTTGAACTCGGGCTTGAGCAGGTCGGCCCAGGACTGGGGCGGGTTGAGCTTGCGCTTGGCCAGCAACTCCTTGTTGTAGCCAAAGCCCAGCGGGCCCAGGTAAACGCCCACCGTGCGGTATTTGGAGTCGGCCGCCTGCTTCTGTGCCCAGGGGTACAGCTGCGTGAGTTGCTGCGACTTGTACTCGAGCGTCAGGCCCTGCTCGGCCGCCTGCAGGTGCGGGTCGCCCGTGCCGCCGAACCAGATGTCGGTCTTGGGGTTGGCCTTCTCGGCATTGAGCTGGGCCAGGGCCTCGCCCGAGCCCTTGGCCGTCATGTTGACCTTGGTGCCCGTGGTCTTGGCGTACACGGTGGACATCAGGTTGCACCACTCGGCCTGCACGGAGCAGATGATGTTGACCTGGCCCTGCGCCATGGCGCCGGAGGCCGCCAGGGCCAGCGCAGTACCCGCGAGAAATTTCTGCATGGAGGCTCTTTCTGTGATCGTCTGTTATGTGTCAATTTGATGACAAACATCGTAGTGAACTCCCTTGCCAAGGGCCAGGGGGATAACGAGAAGTGCGATTCACATCCCGAGGTTGAACCGCAGTTACCAAAATTGAAGGAACCCAGTTACCATCAATTCTTGTCACACAGGCATTCATGAACACACACGCTCCAACTACCGCACCTGGGCGCCTTGCCGGATCTTCCGGCACCGGGCGCCGTTCGGCCTGTGGCCGCGGGGGCTGCTGACATGCTGGACCGCATCACCGCCTCCCTGACCTCCCTGGCCCCGGCCGAGCAGCGCGTGGGCAAGCTCGTGCTGGCCGACCCGCGCAGCTTTGCGCGCCTGCCCGTGCGCGAGCTGGCAGAGCGCGCCCATGTGAGCAAGCCCACGGTGGTGCGCTTTTGCCGCAGCATGGGCTATGACGGTTTGGCCGACTTCAAGCTCAAGCTGGCGGGCAGCGTGAGCGAGGGCGTGCCCTTCATCCACCGCAGCGTGGATGCCGACGACAAGACCGGCGACGTGCTGGTGAAGGTGGTGGACAACGCCGTGGCTGCCTTTTTGCAGTACCGCAATGCCGCCAGCACCGTGGCGCTGGAGCGCGCCGCGGAAGCCATCGCCGCCACCTGGAAGACGGGGCGGCGCATCGAGTTCTATGGCGTGGGCAATTCGGGCATCGTGGCCCAGGATGCGCAGCACAAGTTCTTTCGGCTGGGCGTGACGTCCATCGCCACCAGCGACGGCCACATGCAGGTGATGAGCGCCACCCTGCTCGGCCCGGGTGACTGCCTGGTGATCATCTCCAACTCGGGCCGTACGCGCGACCTGATGGATTCGGCCGACATCGCGCGCAAGAACGGCGCCACCACCATCGCCATCACGGCCAGCGGCTCGCCACTGGCCAGCACCTGCCAGATCCACCTGGCCGCCGACCACCCCGAGGGCTACGACCGCTACAGCCCCATGGTGTCGCGGCTCATGCACCTGCTCATCATCGACGTGCTGGCCACCTGCGTGGCCCTGCGCATCGGCGCGCCGCTGCAACCCATCCTGCAGCAGATGAAAGAGAACCTGCGCGCCAAACGTTACGCGTAGCACTTCCTTCTCTTACGCAGCGGCCGGTGCCCAGCGCTTGAGTACCAGCGTCGCGTTCACACCACCAAAACCAAAGCCATTGAGCATGGCATGCTCCAGCGCCATCGGGCGGCTCTTGAGGGCCACCATGTCCAGCCCCTCGGCCAGTTCATCGGGCTGCTCCAGGTTCAGCGTGCCGGGGACGATCTGGTCGCGCAAGGCCAATGTGGTGAAGATGGCCGCCACGGCGCCGGCTGCGCCGAGCAGGTGGCCCGTGGCCGCCTTGGTGGAGGCGATGGCTACCGATTTGCCGGTGCCGAACACGCGCCGGATGGCAGCGAGCTCGCCCCGGTCGCCCACGTAGGTGGAGGTGGCATGGGCGTTGAGGTGCTGCACCTCGCTGGCCGCCAGGCCCGCCTGGGCCAGCGCGATCTCCATCGCGCGCCGCGCGCCATCGCCGTCCTCCGGGCCGGAGGTGATGTGGTGGGCGTCGGCCGAGGTGCCATAGCCCACGACCTCGGCCAGCGGCGTGGCGCCGCGCGCCAGCGCATGCTCCAGCGATTCGATCACCAGCATACCCGCGCCCTCGCCCATCACGAAGCCATCGCGGCCCGCATCGAAGGGGCGCGAGGCCTGCTCGGGATGCTCCGCGAAGCCGGTGGACAGCGCCTTGGCCGCAGCGAAGCCGCCCAGGCTCACGCGGTCGATGGTGGCCTCGGTGCCACCGCAGACGGCAATGTCGGCCTCGCCGCAGCGGATCATGCGTGCGGCGTCGCCAATGGCCTGCACGCTGGCCGCGCAGGCCGTCACGGGGGCACCGATGGGCCCTTTGAGCCCATGGCGTATGGAGACCTGGCCGGCCGCCAGGTTGACCAGGAAGGACGGTATGGTGAACGGCGACAGGCGCTGCGGACCGCGCGTGTCGGTGGTGCGCACGGCCTCGGCAATGGCACCGAAGCCCCCTATGCCCGAGGCGATCACGGTGGCCGTGCGCTGCTGCTCGCGCTCTCCTGTCGGCGCCCAGCCGGCCTGCGCCAGAGCCTGCTGTGCGGCGCCCAGGGCGAAGGGGATAAAGCGGTCCATCTTGCGCTGGTCCTTGGAGCTAGCGACGGTATCGGGGTCCCAGCCGCCTTCGGGGTCCTGCTCCTTCGTGGGCACCGCGCCACCGACCTTGGCCGCCAGCCCCTCCACCACCGCATCGGGCAGGCGGCGCAGGCCCGAGGCCCCTGCCAGCAGGCGGCGCCAGGCCAGTTCCACCCCTACTCCGAGGGGCGAGACCAGGCCCATGCCCGTGATCACCACACGCGGCAGGCGCATGCCCTGGCCCGGTTCCTGGGTTCCCTTGAGTTCATTCACCATCGCTTACCCTTTCAGTGCGCGGCGCAGGCCACGCATTTATGATTGCGGGCGTCATCATAAGTGTGTTGGCGCATTTTGCGTACGACCATCATCAAAAAGAGGTTTCCACCATGAAAGTCTCGAAGGCGCGGGCCGCAGAAAACCGCCAGGGCATCCTGGATGCAGCGGCGCGCCTGTACCGCGAGCATGGCCTGTCGGGCGTGGGAGTGGCCGACATCACGCGCGATGCGGGCCTGACCCACGGCGGCCTGTACCGCCACTTCGAGAACAAGGACGCGCTGGTGCGCGAGGCCTGCGCACGTGCCTTCGACTGGACGATCACACCGCTGGACGGCATGGAAAAGGACATGGGCAGCGGTGACGCGGGCCTGGCCGCGCGGGTGACAAGCTACCTCTCACCGCAGCACCGCGACCACCCGGGCGAGGGCTGCCCCGCTGCAGCGCTGGCGGTGGACGCTGCACGGGCCGGGGGCGAATTGTCCGAAGTGTTCGCGCAGGGGATCGAGCGCAACATCGACCGCTTCGCGCGCATGCTCGAGGGCCTGGAACACGGCGAGCCCAGTGCCGAAGGCCGGGCGCGCGCCATGCAGATACTGGCCACCATGGTCGGCGGCCTGGCGCTGGCGCGCGCCACGGCCGCCGGGCGGCCAGCCCTGTCCGACGAGATTCTGGCCACGCTGCGCGAGCACCTGATTGCACAACCCGGGCGGTCCTGAAAGACCGGCACCGCAGGAGCGGGCCTGCATTGGAAAGGGCTCCCGAAGAAGCCCTTTGATTCACCGGCACGGCGTGCCAGCACTTACTGGATGCGCCCCTCTTCCACCGCATGGCAGGCAATGCGGATGCCGCCGATGTTCAGCAACTGGGGGCGCTCGGTGCGGCAGCGGTCGTTCACATGCGGGCAGCGCGGGTTGAAGGCACAGCCGGGTGGCGGATTGAGCGGGTTGGGCACCTCGCCCTGCACGGGGGTGCGCGCCTTGCCGGTGTCGTGCATCTTGGGGATGGCGTCGAGCAGCATGCGCGTATACGGGTGGCGCGGGTGGTCGAACAAGGTGTGCTTGTCGGCCAGCTCCACCAGGCGGCCCAGGTACATCACGCCGACCTGGTCGCTCACGTGGCGCACCACGGCCAGGTTGTGCGAGATGAACAGGTAGGTCAGGTGGCGCTCGCGCTGCAGGTCCTTCATGATGTTGAGCACCTGCGCCTGCACCGACACGTCGAGCGCCGAAGTGGGCTCGTCGCACACCAGGAACTCGGGCTCGGTGGCCAGGGCGCGCGCAATCGAGATGCGCTGGCGCTGCCCGCCCGAGAACTGGTGCGGGTACTTGACCATGTCCAGCGGCGACAGGCCCACCGACTTCAGCAACTCGCCCACGCGCTGCTTGAGCTCGGCCTTGTCGGTGATCAGGCCGTGCTCGCGCAGCGGCTCGCCAATGATGTCCTCGACCAGCCAGCGCGGGTTCAGGCTGGCGTAGGGGTCCTGGAAGATCATCTGGATGCGCCGGCGCATGGCGCGCGCATCGTTGCCCTTGAACGCGGCGTGGGCGTCCTGGTTGTCGAAGGTGAGGCCACCGCGCGTGGGCTCATACAGGCCCACCAGCAGGCGGGCCACGGTGCTCTTGCCGCAGCCCGACTCGCCCACCAGGGCCAGGGTCTTGCCCTTTTCGATCTCGAAGCTCACGCCGTCCACCGCATGCAGCAGGGTGCGCGGCTTGCGCTCGATCATGCGGTTGAGCCAGGGGGCGGAGACGTCGAAGGTCTTGGCCAGGTCGTGCGCCTGCACGAGCGGCTTGCCGGGGCTTGCGGTGGTGGAAGGCACGGCGCTCATGCGGACACCTCCGCCGTGGCAGGGGCGTGCAGCCAGCAGGCCGCACGGGTGGAACCGGCAGGCATCAGGTCGGGGCGGTCGACCATGCAGCGGTCGAAGGTCTTGGGGCAGCGCGGGTTGTAGGCGCAGCCCTTGGGGATGGCGTTGAGGCGGGGCATGGCTCCGTCGATCTGGTTCAGGCGTTCACGGTCCACCGCCATGTCGGGGATGGAGGCCATCAGGCCGCTGGTATAGGGGTGGGAGGGCTTGTTGATGACATCGTGCACGGGGCCGATCTCGGCCACGCGGCCGGCGTACAGCACGGCCACGCGGTCGCAGGTCTCGGCGATCACGCCCATGTCATGCGTGATCAGCATGACGGCGGCACCGCGCGATTTGCAGATGTTCTTGAGCAGCGTGATGATCTGCGCCTGGATGGAAACGTCCAGGGCCGTGGTCGGCTCGTCGGCGACGATGAGCTTGGGCTCGGCCGCCAGGGCCAGGGCGATCACCACGCGCTGGCGCATGCCGCCCGAGAACTGGTGCGGGTAGTGGTCAATGCGCTCGGCCGCAGCCGGGATGCCGGTGTCCTGCAGCAGCGCGATGGCGCGCTGGCGCGCCTCGGCGGCATTCACGGGCAGGTGGGCGAGGATGGTCTCGGTGAGCTGGCGGCCCACGGTGTACAGCGGGTTCAGCGAGGTCAGCGGGTCCTGGAAGATGGCGCCGATGCGCCGCCCCCGGATGTGCCGCATCTGGTCGTTGCTGAGGTTGTCGATGCGCTGGCCCTCCAGCAGGATCTGGCCGGAGGCCACGCGGCCCGGCGGTTCGAGCAGGCCGATGATGGCCGCGCCGGTGAGCGACTTGCCCGCGCCGGACTCTCCCACCACGCCCAGGATCTCGCCGGGCGCAATGGAAAAGGAGATGTCGTCCAGGGCGCGCAGGGTACCGCGGCGGCTCGGGAATTCGACAACGAGGTTTTTGACTTCTAGAAGACTCATGGGAATATCGCTTTTCTTTTTTCTGGCTCAGCGCAAGCGGGGGTTGAGTGCGTCACGCAACCAGTCGCCCAGCAGGTTCACGGACAAAGCGATCAGCACCAGCATGGCGCCGGGGAACACCGTGATCCACCACTCACCGGAAAACAGGTAATCGTTGCCGATGCGAATCAGCGTACCCAGCGATGGCGAGGTGGGCGGGGCGCCCACGCCCAGAAAGGACAGCGTGGCCTCGGTGATGATGGCGGTGGCCACCTGGATGGTGGCGAGCACCATCACCGGCCCCATGACGTTGGGCAGCACGTGCTTGCGCATGATGCGCAGCGAAGAGACCCCCGTCACGCGGGCAGCCTGCACGTATTCCTTGTTGCGCTCGACCAGGGTGGAGCCGCGCACGGTGCGCGCGTACTGCACCCAGCCGGTCAGCGAGATTGAGATGATGAGCACCCCGAAGGCCAGCGACTCGTGCGCGTTGGGGAACAGCGCCCGGCCGACGCCTGCGATCAAGAGCGCCACCAGGATGGCGGGGAAGGACAGCATCACGTCGCACAGGCGCATGAGCACCGCGTCGATCCAGCCACCGCGAAAGCCGGCCAGCAGGCCGAAGGCCACGCCGACGACCACCGACAGCAGCACCGAGGCGAAGCCCACCACCAGGGAGATGCGGGCGCCGTAGATCAGCGCCGAGAGGATGTCGCGCCCCTGGTCGTCGGTGCCCAGGGGGTATTTCATGGAGCCCTCCGCGATCCAGGCGGGGGGCAACCGGGCGTCGCCGAGTTCCAGCGTCGCCAGGTCAAAGGGGTTGTGGGGGGCGACCCATCCTGCAAACAGGGAGCAGAACAGGCATATCAGGGCGATCACTGCCGCAACGATGGCCATTGGCGATGTGCGAAAGCTGTAGCCAACGTCGCTGTCAAACCAGCGGGCAAGGGTTGTTTTCATTGTGGGAAACCAGTGGGCAGACAGCACGCACGGCGCGGGTAGCGGTCGTGGTGGCTGTCTGCTGAAATGTCCGTCTCTAACTAACTCACTAACTCGGTCAACTGCAGCGGGCTTACTTGATGCTCATCCACTTGAAGGGCATGAAGTTGTCGGCCAGTTGGACCAGCGTGACCTTCTTGCTCACGCCCCAGGCCAGCGCCTGCTGGTGCAGGGGCAGCGTGCCCACGTCGGCGGCATGGATGTCGAAGGCTTCCTTGATCATGGCGTTGCGCTTGGTCTTGTCGGTCTCAGACTGGATCTTCTTGGTCAGCTCGTCCACCTTGGGGTTGCAGTACGAGCCCAGGTTGAACTGGCCCGTGCCCTTGTCGTCCACGCAGGCCACCAGCGCATTGAGGGCGTTGTGCGAGTCGTAGGTGGCAGGCGTCCAGCCCAGCATGTAAAAGCTGGTGTCGCGGCGCAGGATCTTGGGGAAGTAGGTGCCCTTGGTCTCGGCCTGCAGGTTGATCTTGACGTTGATGCGCGAGAGGTTGGCAGCCACGGTCTGGCAGATGCGGCCGTCGTTCACGTAGCGGTCGTTGGGGCAGTTCATCGACACTTCGAAGCCGTTGGGATAGCCGGCTTCGGCCATGAGCTTCTTGGCGGCTTCCACGTCGTAGGGCAGACGCTTGGCATCGGGCTGGAAGCCGTTGATGCCGGGGCCCACCAGCAATGCGGACGGGTTGGACGCACCACGCATCACGGTCTTCTTGATGCCTTCGATGTCAATGGCCTGGTAGAAGGCCTGGCGCACGCGCTTGTCCTTGAAGGGGTTCTTGCCCTTGACGTTGGAATACAGCAGCTCGTCGCGCTTCTGGTCCATGCCCAGGAAGATGGTGCGCAGCTCGGGGCCGGTGATGGCGCGGGTGTTGGCGCTGGTGTTGACGCGGTCGATGTCCTGCACGGGTACCGGCTCCATCACGTCCACTTCGCCCGACAGCAAGGCCGCCACGCGGGTGGCATCGTTGCCGATAGGGGTGAACACCACTTCGGTGGCGTTGCCTTCGATCTTGCCCCAGTAACTGCCGTTGCGCGTGAACACCGAACGCACGTTGGGCTGGCGCTCGCGCAGGCGGAAGGGACCCGTGCCGTTGGCCTTGAACGATGCGGCGTTCTCGACACCCTTGCGGCGGTCCACGGGGACGGTGGCCTGGTTGGTCTCGCACCACTTCTTGCTCATCATGTACACCAGCGAGACAACGTCGGGCAGGATGGGGAAGGGGCTTTTGGTTTCGATCTCGACGGTGTGGTCGTCGATCTTGCGCACTTCCTTGAAGTCGTTGGTGTAGCTCTTCATGTCCGAGCCTTCGACCTGGGTGCGGGCGAAGCTGAACAGCACATCGTCGGCCGTGAAGGGGGTGCCGTCATGGAATTGCACGCCCTTGCGCAGCTCGAAGCGCCACACGGTGGGGGAGGTCTGCTTCCAGCTGGTGGCCAGGGCCGGGGCCAGGCTCAGGTCCTTGTTGCGGCCGACCAGCGGCTCATACACATTGCCGGTGACGCTCAGCTGCAGCGATTCGTTGAGCGAATGCGGGTCCATGGACAGCGAGTCGCCCTGGTTGGCCACGCGGATGGTCTGCGCATGGGACACCACGCTGGATGCAGCCAGCGCGGCAAACAAGGCCGTCATGGCGATTTTTTTCTGGAATGTCATGCAATGCTCCTGGTGGGTGAAAGGGGGGTGGCGGTACAAGGGGAAAAAGGCGCCAGCACCTGCTGCTACGTCAGAGCGTGGGCAGGGGCATGGCCTGCTCGATCAGGCTGGCATGCAGTGCCGAGCCCAGCGGCAGGATGTCGTCGTTGAAGTCGTAGCGGCTGTTGTGCAGCGCGCTGCCGCTGGCGCCCGTGCCCTGCCCTATGCGCAGGTAGGCCCCGGGTTTGTCCTGCAGCATGAAGGAGAAGTCCTCGGCGCCCATGCTGGGCTCCAGGTCGCGGACAACATGGTCCGCGCCCAGCAGCGATTCGGCGACGTTGCCGGCGAAGAGCGCCTCGTCCTCGGAATTGATGGTGGCCGGGTAGATGCGTTCGTAGTGCACGGTGGCCGTGGCGCCGAAGCCCAGCGCAATCGCGCTGCACAGCTCCTTGAGGCGCTTTTCGACCATCTCCTGCACCAGCGGATTGAAGGTGCGCACGGTGCCCACCAGCGTGGCAGAGCCCGGCAGCACGCTGAAGGCCCCGAGGTCACCGGCCTGCATGGCGCACAGGCTGACCACCGCGCCATCGAGCGGGCGCACGTTGCGCGAGACGATGGTCTGCGCGGCGGTGATGATGTGTGCGGCCACCAGCATCACGTCCACCGTCTGGTAGGCGTGCGCGCCATGGCCGCCGCGGCCGGTGATCTCGATGGTGATGCGGTCGGCCGCCGCCATCATGGCGCCAGAGTTCAGGCCCACCGTGCCGGGCGCCATGGCCGGCCAGTTGTGCATGGCGAAGATCGACTGCACGGGAAAGCGCTCGAACAGGCCGTCTTCCATCATCACGCGGGCGCCGGCAAAGCCTTCCTCGCCGGGCTGGAACACCAGCACGGCCTTGCCGTCGAAATTGCGGGTTTCGGCAAGGTAGCGGGCGGCGCCCACCAGCATGGCTGTGTGGCCGTCGTGGCCGCAGCCGTGCATCAGGCCCTGCTTGCAGGACTTCCAGGAAAAGTCGTTGTGCTCGGTGAGCGGCAGCGCGTCCATGTCGGCACGCAGGCCCACCATGGAGCCGCTGGCCGTGCTGCGCCCGCGGATCACCGCCACCAGCCCGGTGCGGCCGATGCCGTCGTGGATCTCGTCCACGCCGCAGACCTTGAGCGCCTCCTTGACCCGGGCACCGGTGTAGACCTCTTCGAAGCCCAGTTCGGGGTGCGCGTGCAGGTCGCGGCGCAGGGCCGTCAGCTCCGGATGGAACTGGGCGATGTGCGCAAAGGCACGGCCGCCCGCCTTGAGTCGAGGCACTTGCATTTCAATGGCCTCCCGCCTTGCCCACGCGCAGACGCGGGTCGACCGCGAAGTACAGCAGATCGACCACCAGGTTGATGACCACGAAGATCAGGGCAATCAGGCACAGGTAGGCGGCCATCACGGGGATGTCGGCAAAGGTCACGGCCTGGATGAACAAGAGGCCCATGCCAGGCCACTGGAACACGGTCTCGGTGATGATGGCAAAGGCGATCAGGCCACCCAGCTGCAGGCCGGTGATGGTCATCACGGGCACCAGCGTGTTCTTGAGCGCATGGCCGAAGTGGATGGCCCGGTTGGACAGGCCGCGCGCGCGCGCGAATTTGATGTAGTCGGTGCGCAGCACCTCCAGCATTTCCGCGCGCACGAGGCGCATGATCAGCGTGAGCTGGAAGATCGCCAGCGTCACCGCCGGCAGGACGATGTGGTGCCAGCCCTTGGCCTTGAGCAGGCCAGTGCTCCACCAGCCCATCTGCACCACCTCGCCACGACCGAAGCTCGGGAACCAGCCCAGGTGCACGGCAAACACCAGGATCAGCAGGATGCCGATCAGGAAGGTGGGCAGCGAGACGCCCAGCAGCGACAGCGTCATGAACAGCTGGCTGGTGAAGGTGCCGCGCTTCAAGGCCGCGTACACGCCCATGGGCACGCCGATCGCCAGGGCCATCACGGCCGCTACCAGCGACAGCTCCAGCGTGGCGGGAAAGCGCTCGGCGATCAGGCGCGAGACCTTGGCGCCCTGGCGCAGGCTCAGGCCGAATTCGCCCTGGGCCGCATTCACGAGGAAGTGGCCGAACTGCACGAAGAAAGGTTTGTCCAGGCCCAGCGCCACGCGCAATTCTCGGATCTGGTCGGGGGTTGCGTCCTGGCCCAGCAAGAACACCACGGGGTCTCCGACGTACTGGAACAGCATGAAGGAGATGAAGGCCACGGCGACCATGACGATCACGGCCTGGATCAGGCGGCGCAAAATAAAGGCAAGCATCAGAGAGTCGAGTGTGTATTCGATGGGACGCCTTGGCCACTTTTGGTGGCGGGGCGCTCGTGGGGATCGTGTCGAAAAAAACCAGGGAGAGCAAAGGCCCCTGAGGCCCTTGCCCTCCCTCTGCAAGGATAGATCAGTTCACCTTGACCGTACGCATGTCCACGCGGTTATCGGCGCGGTGGACGACCTCGATGTTCTTCTTCATGGCCCATGGGATCACCTGGTCATACAGGGGAATGTGCGAGACGGTGTCGTTGGACAGTTGCAGCGCCTCGGTCAGCATGCGGGTGCGCACGGGGGCATCGGTCTCGGCCTTGATGCGGTCCACCAGGTAGTCCATGCGCTGGTTGCTGTAGCGGCCCACGTTGTAGTTGCCGTCACCGCCCTGGCCCACGGTGCGCACCAGCGATTGCAGGCTGTACAGCGCGTCGAAGGTCGGCACGCCCCAGCCGAGCATGTAGATGCTGGCTTCGTAGCGCTGGATCATGGGGAAATAGGTCACCAGCGGCAGCGTGCGCAGCTTGGCCTTCACGCCGATGCGCGACCACATGGCGGTCACGGCCTGGCAGATGGCTTCGTCGTTGATGTAGCGGTTGTTGGGGCAGGCAAAGTCCACCTCGAAGCCATCGGGGTAGCCGGCTTCTGCCAGCAGCTTCTTGGAGGCATCGACGCTGTAGGGGAAGCGCTTGCCCACGGCTTCGGTGTAGCCTGCCACCTGCGGTGCCACGAGCGTGCCGGTGGGCTTGCCCAGGCCGCGCAGGGTGACGCGCTCCAGCGCGGCCGTGTCGATGGCCTGGTACAGCGCCTTGCGCACCTTGACATCCTTGAGCGGGTTCTTGCCCTTGATGTTGGAGCCGGGCAGCTCTTCGCG
Organism: Acidovorax sp. LjRoot66; assembly: GCF_964253305.1. Classification (NCBI taxonomy): domain Bacteria; kingdom Pseudomonadati; phylum Pseudomonadota; class Betaproteobacteria; order Burkholderiales; family Comamonadaceae; genus Acidovorax; species Acidovorax sp. LjRoot66. The sequence continues at coordinate 1,416,215 of NZ_CAXUQU020000001.1, read as the reverse complement.
GAACTGGTCCATGCCCAGGAAGATGGTGCGGTTTTCGAGGCCGTCGATCACCTTCAGGTTGGTGTCCTGGCGCAGGCGGCCCAGGTCCTGGGGTGCGGGGTCGAGCACCATGTCCACCTCACCCGAGAGCAGCGCGGCGATGCGGGTAGCAGCCGACTTGATGGGGGTGTAGACGATCTCCGTCACGTTGCCGTCCATCTTGCCCCACCAGTTGGGGTTGCGCTTGAACACCATCTTCACGTCGGGCTGCCAGGAGTCGAGCGTGTAGGGGCCCGTGCCCATGGCATTGCGGTGGGCAAAATTCTCGTCCGTGCCCTTGATGTCCTTGGGTTCCACGGACTTGTTCTTTTCGGCCCAGGCCTTGCTCATCATGCGCAACTCGGTCATCTGGCGCAGCAGCACGGGGTTGGGAGCCGACAAGATGATGTCAACGGTCTGTGCATCGACCTTGTTGACCTTGCTGATGCCCTGCACGTAGGGTGTGAAGTTGGAGGTCTTGGCCATGGCCCGCTGCAGCGAGTACACGGCATCGTCGGCAGTGAACGCCGAGCCATCATGGAACTTGACGCCCTGGCGCAGCGTGAAACGCACCTGCGTGGGGGTCACTTCCTTCCAGGCGGTTGCCAGAACGGGCTCCACCTCGAAAGTCTTGCTGTTGTAGTACACCAGGCTTTCATACACATTGGCATGGATGCCGTTTTGCAATGCATTGTTTTGGGAATGAATATCCCACGTAGCGATTTCGCCCTGGCTCGCCCATTTGAATGGTTTGGCATGCGCTCCCGTGGCCATCAGCATGGCGGCAGCTGCGGCAATCGACAGCAGGCTGAGATTGAGTTTCATGAAACCTCTTCAACAATGTAAAAGTTTTACTATGCAGTAAATAGCGGCCATCGGCCAACGGGAAATCCCTGAATCCCGCCCCCTCGCGAGGGACTATTTGTGCCCCGGTGAAGCCCATTGGCATGCAAGTAAGGTGCCAGCCCCATGCCGCCCTTCACGACCACTGGGTGATCGGTCGGCAGGCCTTGCAGGGCCTGGATCCGGGCATTTGCACCACGGCAGCCCACGGCTTGGGGGTTTCCGCTCTGCCGGGCCGAGGCAAGGCCGCCACCGCCCCCCCTGCACAAGCCACCCTCCACCCGCGCAATCACCCTTGCGCCACGTGGCCAGGGGAGATACTTGTCGGCCCATTCAAAATGCCCGACCAGTGCAACCCATTTGCCAATCGATGGCGGCGCGCAATAAAAACAATGAGCGTCGGAAATAAAAAAAGCCGCCCGAAGGCGGCTTTTTTGTATTCATCCATTGATGGCTGGCATATAGCCAACCGTCAATATCAGAAGCTGTGGCGAATACCGAAGTCGTAACCGCTGGAGTTGCGGCCAGCTGCAGTCACGGAACCGTTCAGAGCTTGAGCGGCGCCGTTCTTGTTCTTCACAGCAGCTGCGGTAGCGTACACAGCGGTGCGCTTCGACAGGTTGTGCACGTAGCCCAGAGCAAACTTGTTGCTACGTGGGTCAGCTGCGTTGGCAACATCGATTTCGTACGTGGAGTACGAAACGCGGATTTCGCCAGCGCCCACTGGAACCAGAGCGCCGATCAGCCAGCCGGTACCTTCGTTGCCGTTCTTGATGTCGTCGCGGTTCACGTGAGCCATCGCCTTGGCAATGCCGAAGTCGTACTGGATACCGATGTTCGCAGCCTTGATGTCTGCGTTCAGGTACTTCGTTTGCGACAGGGCACCAGCCACGTTCAGGGGGCCGTTGGCCCAGCCAGCACGCAGAGCCAGACCATTGCCGTCCTTCTTGTTGGCAACGTTGCTCAGGTTTTCACCCATGTAGTACTGCACTTGGCCGTAGAAACCGCCCAGGTTGCCTGGCAGGAAGTAGCCAATGGCGTTCGAAGCGCGGATGGTGGTTGGGCCACCCAGGCTGGAGTTCAGCGTTTGGGTCGTGCCAACACCGTTCGTGCCGAACGGATCGAACACGGTCAGGTTCCAGAATTGTGGGGTGTAGTCACGGCCCAGACGCACTTCACCGAAGCCGCCGTTCAGGCTGACCGTCGAACGACGGTTGAACACCAGGCCGCCGGAACCGTTAGCACCGGTGGTTTGGTTGTTGGTGTTGGTCGAACCGCCACGGCCGTCGTCGTTGGTCAGGCCGGCTTCCAGCCAGAACGAAGCAGACAGGCCACCGCCCAGATCTTCAACGCCGCGGAAACCCAGACGGCTGCTGTTGTAGCCGGAGTTCGTCAGTTGCGAACGGTTGGCCACGCTGCCGTTGCCGTAGGCGTAGGTTGCGTCAACCACGCCGAACAGCGTCACGGACGATTGAGCCATTGCAGCGCCGGAAGCAGCCAGCACAGCCAGGGCAATCAGGGATTTTTTCATTGCGAGTTACTCCAAGGTTAAACATAGGGCGCCGGTACGGGGGGTCTAGGAGTGCCTTGCACCTGCTCAGTCCCGCCGGTTCCCCGGGCCAACCTCCTGGTGGGGAAGTTGTTCTTATTGCACCAGAGCCCGACCCGTTTCGCAAAGGAATTCACCCACAATTGGCCCGAAAGGGAGATTTCGTTGCAGTGTTGCAACATTTCAGTGCACCCCGGCAAAATCCCCCACCTGTGCACCAGCAAAGTGCCTTCCGGCCGTTTTTTGGCATGGCGGCATTTGTGTCCATATGCAACACCTGTTTCCACATCCATCCTCCCCTCACACCCGCCATGGACGCCTTCCTGACCGCCGCCGACAACGCATTGCGCACCCTTTTTGCAACACCCCGCGCATCGCAGGCATCCCCCGCCGCCGCACATGCCGAGGCCGCACTGACCCCGGCACAGCGGAAGCTGACGGGGTCGCTGATGCGCGTCAACCACGTGGGCGAAGTCTGTGCGCAGGCGCTCTACACCGCCCAGGCAGCCGTCACCCGCGATGAACCGCTGCGCCAGCACCTGCTCGCGGCGGCACGGGAAGAAACCGACCACCTGGCCTGGACCCAGGAGCGGCTGGACGCCCTGGGCGCCCGGCCGAGTGTGCTCAACCCCCTGTGGTTCGCGGGGGCATTCGCCCTGGGCCTCGTGGCGGCCAAGGTCAGCGACCAGGTCAGCCTGGGCTTTGTGGCAGAAACCGAGAATCAGGTGGCCGCCCACCTACAGAGGCACCTGGCACGCCTGCCTGCTGAGGACCTGGCCTCGCGCGCCGTGGTGGCGCGCATGAAGGACGACGAGGAGCGCCATGCCGCGCAGGCCCTGGCCGAAGGCGCCACCGTGCTGCCGGCACCGGCCCGCGCCCTGATGCGGGCCGCCGCCAAGGTCATGACGACCACGGCACACCACATCTGACGCTGGCGTCTGCGCGGGTGCCCAGGAAAAGAGGCTTCAGCCCTCCAAGACCTCGAAGCCGGTGGTGATCTCGGCCGTCTTGCCCAGCATGATGCTGGCCGAGCAGTATTTTTCGTGGCTCATGGCGATCGCGCGCTCCACGGCGGCGGGGGGAATGCCCTTGCCGGTCACGGTGAATTGCATGTGGATCCTGGTGAATACCTTGGGATCGACCGGCGCGCGCTCCGTGGTCAGCTTGACGCTGCAGCCGCGCACGTCGTGGCGCCCGCGTTTCAAGATCAGCACCACGTCATAGGCGGTGCAGCCGCCGGTGCCGGCCAGCACGGTCTCCATGGGGCGCGGTGCCAGGTTCTGCCCGCCATTGGCCGGGTTGGCCGCATCGGGCGCGCCATCCATGGTCAGGACGTGGCCGCTGCCGGTTTCCGCCACAAACCCCATTCCCGAGCGGGTACCGGCGCCGCCGGTCCAGCTGACTGTGCATTCCATGTGTGTTTCTCCTCAGTAGTTCATCAAAAAACGTGGCTTTTTTCACGAAATGGACGGGCCACTCCAAAAAATGCGTTGGATTTTGCTGCATCGCAGCATCCTCTGCGCTAATATTGCGTCATGCGTTGCCCTTTTATCGAAAAGGGACAGGTTCTGGGGAGATATCTCCACCACCTCCAACGCGCCGATTGTCTCCTCCATCTCCTCAAAGGATGGATTCAGCCCCGGGCTTTGCGGCCTGGGGCTTTTTTTTGCCCGGACGGGACCATCGGCACCGCCTGCATCCCGGGCGGCAAGGACCAAGAGCCTGAACAGGTTCTAACACCTATGATGTGTGCCCCGCCCGCATGGGCGGCTCGCGCCACAGCCTGCCCCTTGCCATGACCCACGACCTGACCCCCGCCGACTACCTCAAGAAAATCCTCACCGCCCGTGTGTATGACGTGGCGATCGAGTCGGACCTGGAGCCGGCCCGCGACCTGAGCCGCCGCCTGAAGAACCGCGTGCTGCTCAAGCGCGAGGACCAGCAGGCGGTGTTCAGCTTCAAGCTGCGCGGCGCCTACAACAAGATGGCGCACCTCACCCCCGGCCAGCTGCAGCGTGGCGTGATCTGCGCCTCGGCCGGCAACCATGCCCAGGGCGTGGCCATGAGCGCCAGCAAGCTCGGCGCCCGCGCCGTGATCGTGATGCCCACCACCACGCCCCAGGTCAAGGTGGATGCCGTGCGCACGCTGGGGGGTGAGGTGGTGCTGCATGGCGAGAGCTATTCCGACGCCTACCAGCACGCTGCGGAGCTGCAGGCCAAGGAAGGCCTGACCTTCGTGCACCCCTTCGACGACCCGGACGTGATCGCCGGCCAGGGCACGATTGCCATGGAGATCCTGCGCCAGCTGCAGCGCCTGGGCAGCAACCGCCTGGACGCGGTGTTCGTGGCCATCGGCGGCGGCGGCCTGGTGAGCGGCGTGGCCAACTACATCAAGGCCGTGCGCCCGGAGATCAAGGTCATCGGCGTGCAGATGAACGACTCGGACGCCATGATCCAGTCCGTGCGGGCGCATGAACGCGTCACGCTGGCCGACGTGGGCCTGTTCTCCGACGGCACGGCCGTCAAGCTGGTGGGCGAGGAAACCTTCCGCATCGCCAGCGGCCTGGTGGACGAGTTCATCACGGTGGATACCGATGCCGTCTGCGCGGCCATCAAGGACGTGTTCGTGGACACGCGCAGCATCGTCGAGCCCTCGGGCGCGCTGGCCGTGGCGGCCATCAAGCAGTACGTGGAAACGCACCAGACCGAGGGCGAGACCTACGCCGCCATCCTGTGCGGCGCCAACATGAACTTCGACCGCCTGCGCTTCGTCGCCGAGCGCGCCGAGGTGGGCGAGGAGCGCGAAGCCCTGCTTGCCGTGACCATCCCAGAAGAGCGCGGCAGCTTCCGGCGCTTTTGCGAGGTGGTGGGCGCCCTGCCCGGCGGCCCGCGCAACGTGACCGAGTTCAACTACCGCATCAGCGACTCGGCCGAGGCCCATGTGTTCGTGGGCCTCACGGCCCAGGGCAAGGGCGAATCGAAAAAACTCGCGCAGATCTTCACGGAGCACGGCTTCGGTGCGCTGGACCTCACGCACGACGAACTGGCCAAGGAGCACCTGCGCCACCTGGTGGGCGGACACTCTTCGCTGGCCCAGGACGAGCGCCTGCTGCGCTTCGTGTTCCCCGAGCGGCCGGGCGCGCTGCTCAAGTTCCTGAGTTTGATGCAGCCGACCTGGAACATCAGCCTGTTCCACTACCGCAACCAGGGCGCGGACTACGGCCGCATCCTCGTGGGCATGCAGGTACCGCCCGAAGATTCGGCCACGTTCGACGCCTTCCTCTCCACCCTGGGCTACCCGTATGTGGAAGAAACGCTGAACCCGGCCTACCGCCTGTTCCTGCGCGCCAAATAGGCGCAGAGGGCAAGCACCGCGCCACCCCATGCAAGCCCTGCGCCACTACCTGCTGGCCGTGCAGTTCTTCACCCGCATCCCGGTCACCGGGCGGCTGGCCGGCTGGGTGGGCTTCAGCCCCGCCATGCTGCGTGCCAGCGCCGCGCACTTGCCCGGCGTGGGCTGGCTCGCTGCGGCTGTGGCGGCGGGGGTGTATGCGGCCCTGGCATTGGCCCTGGCGCCCAACCCGCTGGCCCCGGCCGTGGCAGCCGTGTTCTGCACCGTGGCCACGGTGCTGCTCACCGGGGGCTTCCATGAGGATGGCCTGGCCGACGTGGCCGATGGCCTGGGCGGCAGCTACGACCGCGAGCGGGCGCTGGACATCATGAAGGACTCGCGCGTCGGCGCCTTCGGCGCCATGGCGCTGGTGCTGGCCCTGCTGGCCAAGGTGAGCTTGCTGGCGCTGCTCGGCGTGCACAGTCTGGCCACGGCGCTGGCGGCCCTGGTGGGCGGGCATGTGCTGTCGCGCCTGTGGCCGCTGTTCATCGTGCGCCGCCTGCCGCATGTGGGCGACACCGCCCGATCCAAGAGCAAGCCGCTGGCCGACCAGATCACCGGCGCGGCACTGGTGGTGGCGGCGGCCTGGTGCCTGGCCCCGCTGGCGCTGGCCTGGTTCTGGAGCTCCACGGCCATCACCCTCGCCGCCGTCACGCTGAGCGCTCTGGGCGCGGCCTGGATGGCCCGGTGGTTCGCACGGCGCCTGCAGGGCTTTACCGGCGACTGCCTTGGCGCCACGCAGCAGATCGGCGAGATCGGCTTTTACCTGGGTGCCGCGCTGGCCCTGGGGCCGGGCTGAGGGCCTGGCCGTGCAGCTCTGGCTGGTGCGGCATGCGCCGCCCGTGATCGCCACTGGCACCTGCTACGGCATGCTCGACATGCCGGCAGAGAGTGCCCCCACCCTGGCCTGTGCACAGCGCCTGGGCCAGGCCCTGCCCGGCCCGGCACTGGTCTGGCACTCGCCGCTGCAGCGGTGTGCGCAGCTCGCCCAGGCCGTGCAGGCCAACCGCCCCGACTGGCAACCCCGGCCCGACGCCCGGCTGCGCGAGATGGATTTCGGCGCCTGGGAGGGCCGCGCCTGGAGCAGCCTGGCCAAGGCCGACATCGATGCCTGGACCGCCGACTTCGCCCACCACCGCCCGGGCGACGGCGAGCCGCTGGCGGACATGCTGGAGCGCGTGGCCCAGGCCCTGCAAGACACGCAGGCGGCGGCGCGGGCCGCCGGCCTGGCCCATGCGGTGTGGCTCACCCATGCGGGCGTGGCCCGCTGCGTGGACTGGCTGCTGCGCCAGGGCGACAACGCCACGCCATACGCCGACCAATGGCCCGTGCATGCCCCCGCCTGGGGTGAATGGGATACCGTCGACCTGGGATGAAGGCATTCATTGGCAAAATACCAACAGCCCCGCAGGGTAAGCAGAAGCAAACCATGAAAGCGCGGGCGTCCACGCCCGAGGCCTGCTGAGCCCCGGAAGGGTCAGAGGCTGGGAATTTTTTGGCCTTGCCCGAAGGGCGCGTCAAAACGCCCCGGATCTAGGCGCAAAGCACAGCCATAGCTCGGGCTATGGCGAGCATTTGCAACGACGAGCCGGGGTGTTTTGGCGTGCAAGGCGGGCATGGGCGAAAGATTCTCAGCCTCTCAGTTCTTGCGCGGCATGTCCAGCGTGAGCATGGCCGGGCCGCCCACATCGGCACCCAGTTGCGCCTGGCGCGGGCCGAGGGACTGCAAGACCATGCCGGAGTCCACCAGGGTGCCCACGCGGAAGGTTTTGGGCGGCTTGCCATCTACCGCGATCAGCGCGGCACCGCCTCCACTCTGGCGCCCGGACAGCACGCCAATCAGGGCAAAGCGGCTGGCCAGCGAGGCCACTGGCGCCGCCACGGCGGCCACCGCGCCGGCCGGCACGGCGCCCAGCACCCGGGCGACCGCCTGGGCATCGGGCACCGCCGCCATGGACGCCATCGCCGGAACGGCTTGCGCGACCGGCCGGTTCGACAGGCGCAGGCCCCAATAGGCCACGCTGGCGCCCGCGGCGACCCAGAACGCCAGAGTCCCCAGGCGCACGCCCCATTTGCTGTATGAATTGGTCACCATGCGGGGATTATGATTCACCCGATACGACCCTAGCGAGACCGCCTGCAGTGAACACTCTTTCTTTCCTGTCTTCCTCCGCCTCCCTGGGCTCCGCACGCCGCAGCCTGGCCCGGGGTTTCACCCTGATCGAGCTGATGGTGGTGGTGGTCATCATCGGCGTGCTGGCCGCGCTGATCGTGCCCAACGTGCTCGACCGCGCCGACGACGCGCGCAGCACCGCCGCCAAGACGGACATCACCAACATCATGCAGGCGCTCAAGCTGTACCGGCTGGACAACCAGCGCTACCCCACGCCCGAGCAGGGCCTGCAGGCGCTGGTGGCCAAGCCCACGTCCGGCCCGGTTCCCGGCAACTGGAAGCTGTACCTCGAAAAGCTCAACAACGACCCCTGGGGCCGCCCTTACCAGTACCTGAACCCCGGCATCAAGGGCGAGATCGACGTGATGTCCTTCGGTGCCGATGGGCAGTCGGGCGGCGAAGGCAAGGATGCCGATATCGGCAGCTGGCAGTAAGGATGTTGGCCCCCACGGTCGCGCACTGCGTGTCGCTCCCTGCCCCCCAAGGGGGCCGGGCCTTGCTTGGGGCGGCCCGGCGCAAGGCCGGTGCCCCCACGCTCCCGCACTTCGTGTCGTCGCTGCCCCCCGAGGGGGCCGGGCCTTGCTTGGGGCGGCCCGGCGCTGCGGCCGGCCGCCCTCGGCTGGTGCTGTGACCGTTGCAACGGCGCCCCATGCACACCGTTGACGCCTGCGATGATGCTGCGAGCACTGTGTGCCCGGCATTCCAAACACCCATGACACGCCGTGCACGTGGATTCACGATGCTCGAATTGCTGGTGGTCATCAGCATCATGGCGCTGGCGACGGCGGGTATTTCGCTGGCGCTGCGCGACAACGGGCAGACGCAGCTGGAGCGCGAGGCGGCGCGGCTGGCTGCCCTGCTCGAATCGGGGCGGGCGCAGTCGCGGGCCAGTGGCGTGCCGGTGCGCTGGCGCGGCGGGCCGCAGGGTTTCAATTTCGAGGGGCTGCCGCCCGAGGCGCTGCCGCACCAGTGGCTGGCCACCGGCACCCTGGTGCGCGGCAATGCCATCCTGCTGCTCGGGCCCGAGCCGGTGATCGGGGCGCAGCAGGTGCTGCTCACGCACCAGGACCATCCCGACCAGGCCCTGCGCGTGGTGACGGACGGGCTGCGGCCTTTCAGTGTGGAGTCGGTGCAATGACCCGCACTCCCACGAACACGCACCAGCAGGGGTTCACGCTGGTGGAGGTGCTGGTGGCCCTGAGCATCGTGGCGATTGCGCTGATGGCGGGGCTGCAGTCCACGAATGCCCTCACGCGCAATGCGCTGCGCCAGTCCGACATCGTGCTGGCACAGCTGTGCGCCGAGAACGAACTGGTGCGCACGCGACTGTCGCGCCAGATGCCCAGCGTGGGTGACAGCACCCAGCCCTGCGAGCAGGCGGGCCGGCGCTTTGACGTGCGCCTGATCGTGCGGCCCACGCCCAACCCGAGCTTTCGGCGGGTGGATGCCCAGGTGCTCGACGGCGAAAACTCCGTCCTGCGCATATCGACCATCCTGGGGCGCTATTGACAATGCGCTCCAGGCCCATGACCCACCCTGCGCGCCTCGCTGTGCCACCAGGCCGCGAGCGCAGCCCGTTGGCGGCGGCATCGGGCGGCTTCACGCTGATCGAACTGCTGGTCGCCATTGCGCTGATGTCCATCCTGGCCATCATGAGCTGGCGCGGCATCGACGGCATGGTGCGCGCTCAGGAGCAGACGCGCCTGCGCGCCGACGAGATGCTGGTGATCCAGTCGGCCCTGGGGCAGTGGGGCGCCGACCTCGATGCCATCCTGCCGCTGGCCAGCACCACCCCGATGGACTGGGACGGGCAGGTGCTGCGCATCACCCGCCGCACCACGGCCGTGCCCGACGAAGGCGCGCTGGTGGTGGCCTGGACCCGGCGCGACGCGCCAGGCGTGGAGGGCGGCGGCCAGTGGGTGCGCTGGCAGTCCCCGCCCGTGCGCAACCGCACCGAATGGCAGCAGGCCTGGCAACAGGCCGAGCAGTGGGCGCGCACACCCGACGAACAGGCGCGGCGCTACGAGATCAGCCTGGTGCCCATCACCAACTGGCAGCTGTTCTATTTCCGCGGCGGCGCCTGGTCCAACCCGCTGTCGAGCGCCGGGCAGACCGCAGGCACCCCGGCCTCCACTCTGCCCGATGGGGTGCGGCTGCAGATCACGCTGTCACCCGGCCAGGCACTGAGCGGCGCCATCGTGCGCGACTGGGTCAACCCGACGCTGGGTGGGGGACGCACCTGATGCGCCGCACACCGAACATCCGGCAACGGCGAACGCTGGCCCAGCGCGGCGCGGCGCTGCTCGCGGCCATGCTCACCGTGACGCTGGTGGCCACGTTTGCCGCCGCCTCCCTGTGGCAGCAGTGGCGCGCCATCGAGGTCGAGACCGCCGAGCGCGCCCGCGTGCAGGCCTCCTGGATACTGGTGGGGGCGCTGGACTGGTCGCGCCTGATCCTGCGCGAAGACGGCCGAGCCGGCGGTGCCGACCACCTGGCCGAGCCCTGGGCGGTGCCGCTGCAGGAAGCCCGGCTGTCCAGCTTCCTCGCGGCCGAGCGCGGCGTGGCGCAGGTGGAAGACGCCAGCACCGACACCACCGATGCCTTTCTCTCGGGGCAGATCACCGACCTGCAGTCGCGCCTGAACATCACCAGCCTGGCCGAAGGTGGGCAGGTGCAGGCCGGGGCCTTGAAGCAGTTCACCCGGCTGTTCGAGCGGCTGGGGCTGCCCTCGCAGGAGCTGGCGCTGCTGCTGGAAAACCTGCGCAAGGCCCAGGCCCGCACGGGGGCCGATGGCAGCGCCCCGCTCATGCCGCAGACAGTATCTCAGCTAGGCTGGCTGGGGCTGTCGCCGCCCACCGTGGCGGCGTTGCTGCCGCATGTCACCATCCTGCCGGTGCGCACACCGGTCAACCTCAACACGGCGGGCATCGACGTGGTCTGGGCCAGCATCGACGGGCTGGACATGGCCGGTGCCCAGAAGCTGGTGCAGGCCCGCGAATCGAAACATTTCCGCTCCATGGCTGAAGTGGTCGAGGTGCTGGGCAAGGTCCCGTTCGACACCAATGACCTGGCCATCGCCTCGGCCTATTTCGAGGTACGGGGCCGGCTGCGCATGGACAACACCACTGTGGACGAGCGCTCCCTGGTCCGCAAGCTGGGCCTGGAAGTGACGACGCTGTGGCGGGAACGCGGCGCTTTCGACCGGGACACTGCCGCCCCGGCGCAACAGGGCCTGCGCTGAATGCGCGCAGCCCTCCCAGCACACCCTAAAATGGCCCGCACTACCCGCCCATGAGCACGCTGATACTTTCCCTGCCGCCCTCCCTTCCGGGGATATCGACCCAGTACGGCTATACGCTGACTGCGGACGGGCACACCGCACAGCGCCACGCGCTCACCGAGGCCGCCCTGCTGCCCGAGACCGCGCGCCCCGGCGAGGTCGTGGCCGTGGTGCCGATAGAGGCGCTGTCCTGGCAAAAGGTGCAGTTGCCGCCCGGACTGCCCCTGGGGGCCAGCCAGCAGACACCGCGCCTGCGCTCGGTGCTGGACGGCCTGCTCGAAGACCGCCTGCTCGACGACACGGCCCAGCTGCACTTTGCGCTGCAACCGGGCGCCCAGGCCGGCGTGCCGGTGTGGGTGGCTGTGTGCGACCGTGCCTGGCTGCGTGCCCACCTGCAGGCCCTGGAGGCCGCAGGCCGGCGCGTGTCCCGCGTGGTGCCCGAGTTCGCGCCCGGCCCCACGGCCAGTGGCGGCCCCGAGGTGTCGGCCATCGGCACGGCGGACGACCCCCAGTTGATCCTGTGCGGACTGGGCGCCGACCAGGGGATTTCGGTGCTGCCGCTGACGCCGGCCACGCTGGCCTTGGCAGGCCTAGGCGCTGCCGGCAGCGATGCGCCGCCCACCCCCTTGCGCGCCGACCCGGCCGTGGCGGAACTGGCCGAACGCGCACTGGGCCACCCGGTGGACCTGCACACGGCCAGCGCCCGCGCCCTGGACGCCGCCCGCGGCGACTGGGACCTGGCGCAGTTCGACCTGTCCAGCACCAGCCGTTCGCGCGCCCTGCGCAAGGCCGGCGGCGTGCTGAGCGCCCTGCTGTACGCCCCCCAGTGGCGCGCAGCGCGCTGGGCGCTGGGCGTGCTCGTACTGGCGCACCTGGCGGGCCTGAACGTCTGGGCCTGGCAAGAGCGGCAGGCCCTGGCCGCCAAACAGACCAGCCTGCGCAGCACCTTCACGCAGACCTTCCCGCAGGTGCAGGCCGTGATCGCCCCCCTGGAGCAGATGGAACGCGAGATGGCGCTGCTGCGCCAGGCGTCCGGCAGCTTCTCGCCGCGCGACCTGGAGCCCATGATGGCCGCTGCGGGCAGCGTGCTGCCCGATGGCCGCATCCCTACCGGCCTGGAATTCACCACCGGCGAGCTGCGCCTGCGCGGCCTGCCGCTTGCACCCCAAGAGGAACCCGTGCTCACCACCCGACTGCGGGCCGCCGGCTACACCGGCCGCCTGGACGATGGCAGCCTGGTGCTGCGTGCGGAGACCGCCCCATGAGCCAGCTCGCCCCCTTGAAAACCCAATGGCAGGCCATGGCCCCGCGCGAACAGAACTTCGTGCTGGGTGCTGCCGCCCTGGTGGGCCTGGCCCTGGTGTGGTGGGTGGCCATTTCACCGGCCCTGCAGACCTTGCGCAGCGCCCCCAAGCGCCACGCCGAACTGGACACGCAGCTGCAGCGCATGCGCAGCCTGCAGGCCGAGGCCCAGCAGTTGCAGGCCGCACCGCGCAGCAGCACGGGCGACCCCACCGGCGCCCTGCGCAACGGCCTGACCCAGCGCATGGGCACGGCCGCCCAGCTCAACGTGACCGGCGACCGTGCCACCGTGACGCTCAAGGCCGCCCCTGCCGATGCCCTGGCGCAGTGGCTGGCCCTGGCGCGCAGCAATGCCCGGGCCGTGCCCATCGAGGCACGCCTGACCCGCACCGCCAACCCGACCACTCCCGCAACGACAGGCAATGCCCGCCCGGGGCCGCAAGTCCCCGCCGCGGCGCCGGTCTTGCCGGCAGCGGGTGCGGGTGCGCCCCCTTCGGGCCCTCTGATGCCCCCTATTCCCGGCAGCATGCCGGCCATGGGTGCCAACCCTGTACAGGGCAATGCGCCTGAGGGCGCGGCCCCCGGAACCCCGCGCTGGGACGGCACGCTGGTGCTGGCCCTGCCTGCACGGTGACCCCCACGGAACGCCCCGTGTCACCAGCCCGCAGCACACGCACCTCCTCGCGCACCACCGGTGCCGTACCGCGCTCGCCCTGGGGCTGGGCGGTGGGCGGCGCCCTGGCCGGCCTGCTGCCTGCGCTGGTGGTCTTTGCCCCGGCGCAATGGCTGGCGCAGGGCCTGGCCCGGGCCACGGGTGGGCAACTGCTGCTGTCGGAAGCGCGTGGCACGGTCTGGAGTGGCTCTGCTCAATTGGTCCTGACCGGCGGCACCGCCAGCCAGGACCGCACGGCGCTGCCCGGGCGCCTGCAATGGACATTGCGCCCCACCCTGAATGGCGTGCGCGCGCAGGTGCAGGCCCCCTGCTGCACCGTGCAGCCGCTGCAGGCGCGGCTGGCGCTGGGCCTCTCGCAACTGCGCCTGACGGTGGGCGACGGCCAGAGCAACTGGCCCGCCGCATTGCTATCGGGCCTGGGCACGCCCTGGAACACGCTGCAGCCGCAAGGCCAGCTGGTGCTGCAGACCCAGGGGCTGCAAGCCGCCTGGCAGGCCGGCCGCATGGTGCTGGACGGCAAGGTGCAGCTCGATGCGCTGGACATGTCCTCGCGCCTGTCCACCCTGCGCCCCATGGGCAGCTACCGGCTGGCCGTGCAGGGTGGCGAGGTGCCCATCCTGACCTTGACCACCCTGAGCGGCCACCTGCAATTGAGCGGCACCGGCCAATGGGTAGGCCAGCGCCTGCGCTTTGCGGGCGAGGCCAGTGCAGCGCCCGACCGCGAAGCGGCGCTCACCAATCTTCTGAACATCATCGGACGGCGCAACGGCGCGCGCTCCCTCATCACCGTGGGTTGACCCTATGACGACTTCCGCATCCTCCCTTTCGCCGCACCTGCAATGCGCCGTCAGCTCGATCACCCTGGCCGCCATGCTGCTCACCAGCAGCCCGCTGGCGCTGGCGCAGACAGCCGTTGGCACGGGCACCAGCAGCGTGCGCGGGAACGAACCCGTCACGCTGAACTTCGCCAACGCCGAGATCGAGGCCGTGGCCCGCACCATGGCCACCATCACCGGGCGCAACGTGGTGGTCGACCCGCGCGTGAAGGGCCAGCTCACGTTGATCACCGAGCGCGCCGTGCCCCCCTCGGCCGCGTTCCAGCAGTTCCTGGCCGCACTGCGCCTGCAGGGCTTCACGGTGGTCGAATCGGCCGGCCTGTACAAGGTGGTGCCCGAGGCCGACGCCAAGCTGCAGAGCGGCAGCGTGGGCGTGAGCGAGTCGGGCTCTGCCCGCGGCACGCCTGGCGGCGGGCAGATCGTGACGCAGATCTTCAAGCTGAATTACGAAAACGCGGGCAACCTGGTGCCGGTGCTGCGCCCGCTGATCAGCCCCAACAACACCATCAACTTGAACCCCGGCAACAACTCGCTGGTGATCACCGACTACGCCGACAACCTGCAACGCCTGGGCCGCATCATCGCGGCGATGGACGTCTCCAACGCCAGCGATGTGGAGATCATCCCGCTGCGCAACGCCCTGGCGGTCGACCTCGCGCCCCTGGTGGCTCGCCTCATCGATGGCGGCAGCGGCGCCGCGCCCGCCGCGGCCCAGGGCCAGGCGGATACCTCGTTCAAGACCACGCTGCTGGCCGAGCCGCGCAGCAATTCGCTGATCCTGCGTGCGGCCAACCCTGCACGGGTGGCCATGGTGCGTGCCCTCGTCGACAAGCTCGACCAGCCCCCGGTGCCGGGCAGCAGCGCCTCCACGGGCAACATCCATGTGGTCTACCTCAAGAACGCCGATGCCACCAAGCTCGCCACCACCCTGCGCGCAGCCATGGCCAGCATGGGCGGCAACTCCAGTGGCGGTGCCGGCGCCAGCACGCCGGCGATTTCCGGTGGGGGTGCACCGTCCAGCTCACTGTCGGGCGGCGGCAGCAACAGCGGCGGCCTGAGCGGCGGCTCCAACAGCAGCAGCAACAGCAGCCTTGGCGGGCTGGGCAGCAGTTCCGGCATGGGCGCCGGCTCGGGCATGGGCAGCGCCAACAGCAACCAGCCCTCCACCGGCGGCCTGATCCAGGCCGACCCCACCACCAACTCGCTGATCATCACGGCGCCCGAGCCGCTGTTCCGCCAACTGCGCGCAGTGATCGACCAACTCGACGGTCGACGGGCCCAGGTGCTGGTGGAAAGCATGATCGTAGAGGTCTCGGCTACCAAGCTGGCGGAGTTCGGCATCCAGTGGCAAGGGGTTTTGGGCAAGCAGGGCGATGGCACCGTCGGCGTCATCGGCACCAATTCGGTCCAAGGTGGAGGTGCGAACATCCTGAATGTCACAGGAGCACTGGCCAGTGGAAGCACCAGCGCCATCACCTCGGCAGCCAGCACGCTGAGCAAGGGCCTGAACCTGGCCCTTGCACCGCGCATCAATGGCCAGTACTACCTGGGCGCCCTGGCCAACTTCCTGCAGAACAGCGGTGATGCCAATGTGCTGTCCACCCCCAACCTGATGACGCTGGACAACGAGGAAGCGCGCATCGTGATCGGCAACAACGTGCCCTTCCCGACCGGCTCGTATGCCAACACCGGCGGCAGCAACACGGTGAACCCCTTCACCACGGTGGAGCGCAAGGACGTGGGCCTGATGCTCAAGGTGCGCCCGCAGATAAGCGAGAACGGCACCGTCAAGATGTCGATCTACCAGGAGGTCTCCAAGATCGACCGCGCGACCCTCTCTGACGTGAACGGCCCCACAACGAGCAAGCGCTCCATCGAGTCGAACGTGGTGGTGGACGATGGCAACATCATCGTTCTCGGCGGTCTGCTCGAAGACAGCTACTCCCAGGGCGAGGACAAGGTGCCGGTGATGGGCGATCTGCCCCTGGTTGGCGGCCTGTTCCGCAGCGAAAACCGCACGCGCAACAAGACCAACCTGATGGTCTTCCTGCGCCCCGTGGTGGTGCGCGATGCGGCCACCAGCGAAGCCCTGATGGCAGACCGCTACGACGCGATCCGCGGGCTGCAGCAGGTGACGCAACCCGCGTCGAGCCTGCCACTGCGGTCGATATCGGGCGCTCCTGTCTTGCCGGAACTGCCCCAGCGCAGCGCCCCGGCAACGCGCGTACAGCCTGCCCCCCTGCAGGACCTGGTGACGCCTGTGCAACCAGCACCCCGGTTGACGCCTTCGGGCGTACCCATCAGCGAAGCCCCTGTGCCCGCTGCGGCCACTGCACCGACCTACTACGTGCGTGCCGGCGTGTTCGGCGATGACTCGGCCTCGCAGGCCGCACTGGCCAGGCTGCGCAATTCGGCGCTCCCCATCTCGGAGCAGCCGGTGGACACCAGCCAGGGCCCCCGCACCAGCGTGCGTGTAGGCCCGTACCACAACCCGGCTTCGGCCGATTCCGCTGCCGCGATGGTGCGCGAGCTCGCGCCCGCCGCCACGGTGACCCGCCAGACGCTCTGACCCATGCGCCACCCCCTGCCCTATGCGTTTGCCCGCACCTCGCAGCTGCTGCTGGAGGACGATGGCCAGCAGCTCGTGCTGTGGCACGGCCCTGCACCCGACGTGACCGCGCTGTCGGAAGTGATGCGCAAGCACAAGATCCGCCACCTGCAGTCGCTGGCGGCCCCGGCCCTGGCCCAGCGCATCAGTGCCGCTTATGCCCAGGGCGAATCGAGTGCCGCCACCGTGGTGAGCGAAGTCGAGTCCGACGCCGACCTGTCGCGCATGATGCAGGACCTGCCGGCGGTGGAAGATTTGCTGGAGACGGCCGACGACGCGCCCATCATCCGCATGCTCAACGCCCTGCTCACGCAGGCCGCACGCGACGGCGCGAGCGACATCCACATCGAGCCCTACGAGCGGCATTCGAGCGTGCGCTTTCGCGTCGACGGCTCGCTGCGCGAAGTGGTGCAGCCCAACCGCGCCCTGCACGCCGCCCTGATCTCGCGCCTGAAGATCATGGCCGACCTCGACATTTCGGAAAAACGCCTGCCGCAGGACGGGCGTATCAGCCTGCGCCTGGGCACGCGCGCCATCGACGTGCGCGTCTCCACCCTGCCCAGCGCCCATGGCGAGCGCGCCGTGCTGCGCCTTTTGGACAAGAGCGAGAGCAAGCTCAGCCTGGAAGCCGTGGGCATGCAGGGCGACACGCTGCGCCGCTTCGAGGGCCTGATTGCCCAGCCGCACGGCATCATCCTCGTGACCGGGCCCACAGGCTCGGGCAAGACCACCACGCTGTACGCGGGCCTGGGGCGGCTCGATGCCACGCGCAACAACATCATGACGGTGGAAGACCCCATCGAGTACGAACTGCCCGGCGTGGGCCAGACCCAGGTCAACAGCAAGATCGAGCTGACCTTCGCCAAGGCCCTGCGCGCCATCCTGCGCCAGGACCCGGACATCATCATGATCGGTGAAATCCGCGACTTCGAGACCGCGCAGATCGCCATCCAGGCCTCGCTCACGGGCCACCTGGTGCTGGCCACGCTGCACACCAACGACGCGGCCAGCGCCGTGACGCGCCTGACCGACATGGGCGTGGAGCCTTTTCTGCTGTCGTCCTCATTGCTCGGCGTGCTGGCCCAGCGGCTGGTGCGCAAGTACTGCAGCCACTGCCAGGGTGCCGGCTGCGAGCACTGCGGCCAGACCGGCTATACGGGCCGCACCGGCCTGTTCGAGCTGCTGGTGACCAACGACGCCATCCGCGCGCAGATCCACAACCAGGCCTCCGAGGCGGACATCCGCACGGCGGCCCTCGCGGGCGGCATGGCGCTGATGCGCGAAGACGGCGAGCGCCTGATTGCCGCGGGCATCACCAGCCGCGAAGAAGTGCTGCGCGTCACACGGGATTAGCAGCCCCTCGCAACGCAAGCGCCAAGCGCCCCAAGAAAAAAGCCCCCGTCACCAACCGGCGACAGGGGCTTTTTGCTGGGCGTAGCCAGGGGCTCTACCAGCCGGCAGACCGTCAGCGGATCTGCAATGCCTGCTTGGGCGCACGCACCGGAACGGCAGGCCGCTGGGCCGGCGCAGGGATGCCCTGGCGTGGGGTCGGCATGCTGCCGCCCGCACCCGGGCTGGCGGCCCTGGCTCCCGGCTGCAGCTTGAACTGGCTCACGGCCTGGGTCAGCTGCAGTGCCTGCTCGCGCAGCGACTCCGAGGCTGCGGTGGACTGCTCCACCAGCGCGGCGTTCTGCTGCGTCATGTTGTCCAGCTGGCTCACCGACTGGCTGATGTGGCCCACGTTGTCGCGCTGCTCGGCGGACGATGCCGTGATCTCGCTGATGATGTCCGAGACGCGGCGCACGCTGCCCACGATCTCGTTCATGGTCGCTCCCGCCTGGCTCACCAGGCGCGAGCCGTCTTCGACACGCTCCACCGAGGAGCCGATCAGGCCCTTGATCTCCTTGGCAGCCGCTGCCGAGCGCTGGGCCAGGCTGCGCACCTCGCTGGCCACCACGGCAAAGCCCCGGCCCTGCTCGCCGGCACGGGCGGCTTCCACCGCCGCATTGAGGGCCAGGATGTTGGTCTGGAAGGCAATGCCGTCGATGACACCGGTGATGTCGGCGATCTTGCGCGAGCTGGTGGTGATCTGGTCCATGGTGGTCACCACCTGGGAGACCACCACACCGCCGCGCCCGGCCACCTCGGCGGCCGACGAAGCGAAGTCGCTGGCCTGGCGTGACGATTGGGCGCTCTGGCCAATGGTGCTGGTGAGCAGCTCCATCGACGAAGCGGCCTCTTCGAGGTTGGCTGCGGTCTGCTCGGTGCGGTGGCTCAGGTCGTGGTTGCCCGAGGCGATCTCGGTACTGGCCGTGGAGATGTTGCTGGCCGCCTCCTGCACTTGCTGCACCAGGCCCCGCAAGGCGTCCTGCATGCGTGCCATGGAGGCCACGAGTTGGCCCACCTCGTCCTGCGAGGTGACCTGCACGTCCTGCGACAGGTCACCGCCGGCAATGCGTTCTGCCAGCTCGCTGGCCTGGGCAATCGAGCGGGTGATGGAGCGCACGCTGAAGAAGGTCAGCGGGATGAGCACGGCCAGTGCGAGCACCAGCACGATGCCGATCAGGCCGGACATGGTGGTGGTCAGCGTGTTCACGCCCTCGCGCGCCTCGTCCATCTTGGTGCGTGCCGTCACGGAGAGGTCGGACAGCAGCTTGTCGGTGGCCTCCATGTGCTTCTTGAGGCGGTCGGCATAGGCACCGCCCACGGCGCCGTCGATCTGGGCGCGCTCGATCTGCTCGAACACGGGAGAGATGCCGGCCTCGTATTCCTTGACCTCGGCCAGGGACTTGTCGATGGACTCGACGAAGGCCGCATCGCCCGACTGCACCTGGCGCACTTCGGCCATGCCCTTGTTCAGCGCGGTGAGCGATTTCTTCCAGCTCTCGCGCAGGGCTGCGACCTCGACGGAGTTGTTGAAGCTGATGATGATGTCTTTTTCGGACCGGCGCAGGTCACCCAGGGTGGTGCGCAGCTCGGCCACATCGGTCAGGGTCTGCACCCGCTGGGAGAACAGCTGGTCCAGGGTGCTGCGGGTGCGCTCCAGCGCCAGATACCCCATGGCACCTATGACCACGAGCAGAACCAGGGAGAAAATCGTGCCGAAATAAAGACGTGCGCGGATGGAAAGACGGCTGAGCAGGTTCATCGCTCTTCCTTACATTTTTTGACAACTCAAGCATAGCAACTTTGGTGCCATAGGGTGACTTGTCCCTACGGAGCGTGTGTGGGCGCGACTGTATGCGCCCCGCACGCTCCACCCCAGAGGGTATGTACCGCCCCCCTGCCCCCAGCAGCCAAACTGCGGGGGCAGTAGCCACGCTTATTTCACCGGGTGGATGGGCACATACAACTCGCCACCGCCGCGCTGGAATTCCACGGCCTTGGCTTCCATGCCATTTGAGAGCGCTTCGCTCTCTGCCAGGCCCTTCTGCGCCGCGAATTCGCGCACTTCCTGCGTGATCTTCATCGAGCAGAACTTGGGCCCGCACATGGAGCAGAAGTGCGCCACCTTGGCACTGTCCTTGGGCAGGGTTTCGTCGTGGTATTCCTTGGCAGTCTCGGGATCCAGGCCCAGGTTGAACTGGTCCTGCCAGCGAAAATCGAAGCGCGCCTGGCTCAGGGCATCGTCGCGCGCGCGCGATCCCGGGTGCCCCTTGGCCACGTCGGCCGCATGCGCCGCGATCTTGTAGGCAATGATGCCCTGCTTGACGTCGTCGCGGTCAGGCAGGCCCAGGTGCTCCTTGGGTGTCACGTAGCACAGCATGGCCGTGCCCATCCAGCCGATCATGGCGGCGCCGATGGCCGAGGCGATGTGGTCATAGCCGGGGGCGATGTCGATGGTCAGCGGGCCCAGGGTGTAGAACGGTGCCTCATGGCAAGTCTTGAGCTGCTCGGTCATGTTGGCCTGGATCATGTGCATGGGCACGTGGCCCGGGCCTTCGATCATGGTCTGCACGTCGTGCTTCCAGGCCACCTGGGTCAACTCGCCCAGGGTGTGCAGCTCGGCAAACTGCGCCTCATCGTTGGCGTCCGATGCACAGCCGGGGCGCAGACCGTCGCCCAGGCTGAAGGACACGTCGTAGGCCTTCATGATGTCGCAGATGTCCTCGAAATGCTCGTACAGGAAGCTCTCGCGGTGGTGCGCCATGCACCACTTGGCCATGATGGAGCCGCCGCGCGAGACGATGCCCGTGCGCCGCGCCGCCGTGAGGTGGATGTAGGCCAGGCGCACGCCGGCATGGATGGTGAAGTAATCCACGCCCTGCTCGGCCTGTTCGATCAGCGTGTCGCGGAAGATCGCCCAGGTCAGGTCTTCGGCCACGCCGCCGACCTTCTCGAGTGCCTGGTAGATGGGTACGGTGCCGATGGGCACCGGGCTGTTGCGCACGATCCAGTCGCGCGTGGTGTGGATGTTCTTGCCGGTGGACAGGTCCATCACGTTGTCGGCCCCCCAGCGGATGGCCCAGACGAGCTTTTCGACCTCCTCCTCGATGCTGGAGGTGACGGCCGAGTTGCCGATGTTGGCGTTGATCTTGACCAGGAAATTGCGCCCGATGGCCATGGGCTCCACCTCGGGGTGGTTGACGTTGGCAGGGATGATGGCGCGCCCGCGCGCCACTTCGTCGCGCACGAACTCGGGCGTGATGGTGCGCGGGATGCTCGCGCCCATGGGGTTGCCCGCCAGGCGCTGCTCGCGCCCGGCATCGGCCAGGTACTGCGCCATCCACTCGCGCTTGCCGTTCTCGCGGATGGCCACGTACTCCATCTCGGGCGTGACGATGCCTTGGCGCGCGTAGTGCATCTGCGTCACGTTGGCACCGCTGCGCGCGCGCAGGGGCTTGCGCTGCAGCGCGGCCGCTTCGGCGCGCAGCTGGGCCAGGCGCACGGCGTCCTCGCTCTTCTGGCCGTCGTCCAGCGCCAGAGGCGCGCGGCCCTCGTAGTGCTCCACGTCGCCACGGCCGGTGATCCAGCCGCCGCGCACACTGGCCAGGCCGCGGCGCACGTCGATCACGGCGTCGGGATCGGTGTAGGGGCCCGAGGTGTCGTAGACGCTGACCTGCTCGCCGTTGGTCAGTGCGATGTCGCGCACGGGCACGCGCAGCTCGGTGTGCAGGTGGCCTGGCAGGTAGGCCTTGCGCGAGGCCGGGAACGGCTCGCGCGTGGCGGCCAGCAGCTCGGCGAATTTTTCACGGGCGAGGGGATCGGGTGCATTCATGGGGCGGGTCTCCAGTTCCGGTGGCAAAGGGAATTGCTCCGGAATGGACCTGCGCCCCGCACACGCGCCATGGCGCATGTACAGCCCACCCTGCGGGCCAGCAGGGGCGCGCACGGGCATAGAGGTCGGCTCTTCTTCCGCCGGTATGAACCGGATCAAGTTCGTCGGGTTCGCAGGCAGCCTGATTGTTGGTCAGGCCCCATGCATCTCAGCGCTTTCGCACACCCCGGAGCAGGTGCCAGTATATCGATACCGGCCTGCGTTGTTTCTACGGATTTGCATTCGATCGTATGACTAGGCGGGAGCCGCAGACAGTGCTGTAGCACGGCAAGGCGAACCAACGACGTTAGACGGTTGAAGGCAAATCCGTATCAGATGCGCCCGATGATCGCCACGGCGAAGAAGAACACAGCTGCGATGACGGTCCACTTGAGCACCACCAGGCCCCAGCGCTTGTAATGGGGCTGACCGGTGCCCGCGTAGAACGCGAACGATACGGCGGCTGCCAGCAGCAGCGCCATGACGGCCCAGCGAAAGAGCACCATGGCGGGTGCTTACCAGGCGCGCGCCGGCTGCGCAAAGCCGCGCGGTGCCTGGCGCTCATCCTCGAAGGTAACCTCTTCCCAGGCATCGGGCTGGGACAGCAGTTCGCGCAGCAGCAGGTTGTTCATCGCATGGCCCGAGCGGAAGGCGCTGTAGGCCGCCAGCAGAGGCTTGCCGATGATGTACAGGTCGCCCATGGCGTCGAGGATCTTGTGCTTGACGAACTCGTCGTCGTAGCGCAGCCCGTCGCTGTTGAGCACCTTGTAGTCGTCCATCACGATGGCGTTGTCCAGCCCGCCGCCCAGGGCCAGGCCGTTGGAGCGCATCATCTCCACGTCGCGCGTGAACCCGAAGGTGCGCGCCCGCGCGATGTCGCGGCTGTAGTTGCCCTCGCCCAGGTCGAACTCGACGCGCTGGCCGGTGGAGTCCACCGCAGGGTGGTCGAAATCGATCTCGAAGCTCAGCTTGTAGCCATGGTAGGGCACGAGGCGCGCCCACTTGGCCTGGGCACCAGTGCCCTCGCGCACCTCCACCGGGCGCTTGACGCGGATGAAGCGCTTGGGGGCTTTCTGTAGCTCGATCCCCGCGCTTTGCAGCAGGAACACGAAGGAGGACGACGACCCGTCGAGGATGGGCACCTCTTCAGCCGTGATGTCCACGTACAGGTTATCGAGCCCCAGGCCGGCGCACGCCGACATGAGATGCTCCACGGTATGCACCTTGGCACTGCCGACCCCGATGGTGGAGGCCAAGCGCGTGTCCGTCACCGCGTCGGCCCGGATCGGGATGTCCACGGGCTGGGGCAGATCGACCCGGCGGAACACGATGCCGGTGTCGGGCTGCGCAGGCCGCAGGGTCAGCTCGACCCTCTGGCCACTGTGCAGCCCCACGCCGACGGCGCGGGTCAAGGTCTTGAGGGTGCGTTGCTGGAGCATTCTCGCATTGTAAAAGGGCGGGCCCGTCCCTGCTCGCCGCAAGACCATGGCAAGGCCTTACGGCACCCGCCACAGTTTCCCGCAAAGGCCCCGATACACATAGGCACTGGAGGGTATTGCGGGGCTGCTGCCCTCTGGCTCCACGCTCACCGCCAGCTCCACCGCCTTGGCAAACACGGTTTCAGACGAGGCGCCCAGTTGCAGGTGCACGAAGGCCCCTTGCGGCAGCGGCGCCACGGGGCTGGCCTTGCCCGCCGCATCCAGCGACCACAGGTACAGCACCTGGCCGGCAGGCACCGGCACTGCGGCCACGCGCTTGATGTCCACCGTGCGGCCCTGCCGCAGGCTGGAGACGATGAGCCCTGGGCGCCCGTCGGTCAGGCCCAGCACCCCCACATAGCTTTCGGGCAATTGGGTGGAGGCCGGTGCATCCGGCCCACCATACTGGGCCTGCCAGAACGACGGCAGCAACACCCCCACCATCAGACCCAGTGCCAACGCGCCCGCAGGGGCTGGTTGCAGCAACCGCCTCCACCACGGTACCGGCACCGCAGGGCCCCGGAACCCCAGGCGCTGCTCGATGGCACGCCAGGTAGCGGGTGCCGGCGCCTGGGGTGGCAGGGCCAGCAGCGCGGGCGCCATGCACTCGTTCCAGCGCGCCACGGCTTCGGCCAGATCGGGCCGCCGCGCGAGCAGCTTCTTGAAGCGGCGGCGGGCGCCCCCCTGCAGCGTGCCCAGGGCGTACTCGCCTGCCAGCAGGTCCACGAGCCGGGGGTTCTGGTGCCATGTCATGCGCAGGACTCCATGCAGTCGCGCAGGCGCGCCAGGCTGCGGCGCATCCAGGCCTTGACCGTGCCCAGGGGGCGGGCCAGGCGCTGGGCCAGCTCGGCATGGGTGAGCCCTTCGTAGTAGACCAGCAGCAGCGCGCTGCGCGGTTCGCTGTCGATCTGGCCCATGCAGCGCCCCAGGCGCGAGCCGTCTTCCTCGGCCAGCAGCAGCTCCAGCGGCGAGCCGCCTTCGGCTGCGGCATCGTGCACCTGTTCCTCGCCATCGGCATCGCGCCAGTGCAGCGGCGTTTCGGGGCGGCGCTTGCGCAGTGCGTCGATGGCGCGGTTGCGTGTGACCACGCACAGCCACGACAGGCTCAGCGCCTGCCCCGGCGCACCGGTCTGCGGCCGGTTCCACAGGTGCACGAAGACCTCCTGCAGCACGTCTTCGGCCAGGGCGCGGTCCTGCACCACACGCACGGCCACCGCCAGCAGCCGGCTGGCCACCAACTGGTACAGGCGCTGGAAGGCCGATGTGTCGCGCAGCACCACGCGCGACAGCAGCTGCGCCACGGCCTCGGGCAGCCCATCGGCGGGCAATGTAGCGGCAGTCATCGTGGCACCGCGAAGAGCTGCACAGGCATACCCGAAGCCTGTGCAAAGCCGGCACGGATCTCGTCGAAGGTCCCCACGCGGATGTCTTCGAAGTCACCCCAGCGCAGCGGCGGCGGCAGGTCGCCATAGACCTCGCTGGGCGCATGCAGGCAGGCGTATTCGGCCGCGGGGTTGAGCACGAAGCGCTCGTTGCCCGGCAGGCGCTGCGGCTTGCCCGGCACCATGCGCGGGTCGCGCGTGAAGCGGTTGGGAAAGATGCGCTGGATGCGCCGCGTCACCGGGTCCTGCGAGTAGCAGTACACATAGCCGGGGCGCAGCACCGCAATGTCCAGGCTGGCGCTGCCGCGCTGCGGTACCCCCAGCGCCACGGCAAGGGCCGCAACCTCGGGCGCAGCAGCGGGTGCAGGCGGTGGCGTGGCTGCGCTGGCGTCGCCGGGCGCTGGTGCTGCGCCGGGCACGGCGGCCAATGCGGCGCCCGATGCGCGCGTGGAGGCATTGCGCGGCAGCGCCTTCAGCGGGCCGCGTGGCACCTTGGCGAGCACGAAGGAGCGAAAAAAACCCTCGTCCAACGCGCCTTGGGCAGGCAGGCCGAGCGCCTGGCGGTAGCTGCGCAGCGCCGTGGCAAAGGCGGCGTCGGCCTGGTCGTCGATGGCGCCGTCGTAGTAGCGCCGCTCGCGCATGCGCTCCTTGTAGAAGGCGATGCGTTCGGCCTCGTCCATGGACAGGAACCAGTCGGCCAGTTCGCGCTGCACCTCGGCATCGCTGTCCGTGGTGCCCAGGCACTGCCAGTAGGGCGCGCGCAGCAGCTTGCCCACCAGCTCCACGGCGGCCAGCTCGACCATGTTGCGCGCCGCCTGCGAGGGGCCGTCGGCGCGCGAGGTCGAGAACGAGAACACCACGCCGATGCCGGGGTTGACCAGTTGCGCCTGGCCATCCGCCGCGCTGGCGTCACGGCTGGCCAGCACGGTGGTGTTCTTGGACGACACGCCGGGCAGCAGCGTCATGCTTGCAGTCTCCACCACGGCGGCGTCCAGGCCCAGCACCGAAAATTTGGTCTCGCTGCCGAAGCGCACGCCGAACACCGATTGCGCCAGCGTGGCGCCAAAGGAGCTGCCGTTCTTGAGCACCGACTCGTCGAGCTGGCTCACCGTGCCCCGGATGTTGTAGGCCGGCACCACACCGAAGGCGCTGGTGCGCTGCGCCTGCGCCAGCACCTGGGCCAGGTTCTGCTGGTCACTGCCGAAGACCGACAGGCGCACCCCGCGCGAGCGCCGCGTCATGTCCGACACGGCCGAGGTCAGCATGTCGCGCGCCGAGATGGGCACCATCTGCGTGGCGTCGCGAAACTCTTCCATCATCATGGTCACGTCGCGCGTGCCCATGTCGAACATCATCTCGTCCATGCAGCGCAGCGCGGGCGTGAAGTTGGTGATGGTGCGCTGCGCCTTGTCCGTCGGGTTGGCCTGGGCGCGCACCTCATTGAGGGCGGCGCGGTCGGGTGCGCCGGCACAGCCGGCCAGAGCCGCCGCCAGGGCCAGTACGGCGGCCGCAGCGGCCGCGCGGCGTGCACGGCTGTGCACGGGGGAGTGGTTGAAGGTCATGGCAATCTCGGCAAAGGGGATGGGCGTGCACAGGCCAGCCCGCGGTGCGCACCCAAGCCGGTGCACGCACAGCGCGGGCTGGTGCGGGATGTCAGCGGCCTACGGGGCGGGTGTAGGAAACGCGCACCCAGCGGTCCTCGTTGCCGACGGCGTCGGTGTCCAGGTCCCAGTCATTGCCGGGGCCGGCATGCTCGCCCTCGGGCTTGGTCGGGCCTTCGGTGGGGCCCTGGCAGCGGTCTTCACCGCGCTTGACCTCCAGGCGCCAGCCAATGCCGTTGACGTTCTGGCACATGGGCCTTTTCTTCTCGATCCTTTCGCAGCCCAGGCTGTCCTGGCTGCGGCCGGTGACGTCGTTGTAGCCATTGGGACAGCTCACGCCGTTGGCCGGGTTCTTGCCCAGGGTGTAGTGCACTGGGTAGCTGGCGGGCCACAGGTGAACGATCTTCTCGGCCACGAACTTGTCGGCACCGCCGGGGTTGACGACGCGCTGGTAGCGCCCTTCGTCAGGCCCGAGCAGCGCGGCCGGACCGACGGCCGTGAGGTAGCCCATGATGTCGCCCGGCAGACCCGACTGGCCCTTGAGCTTGGGGGGCCCGGCCACCGGGTTCATGGCCGACGGCACGCTGACCACGTCACCCGTCACGGCGGGCAGGCATTTGTCGGCGCCCGCCATCTGGATGGTCACGTAGTTGGGTTTGTTGGCAGGCGGGCAGATCGAGCCGCGCTCGAACACCAGGGTCACGCTGCACTTGAGCACGCCGCCGCTGCGGTTGACCTCGGTGTTGGCCGGGCATTCAGCGCGCTCTGGCACGTTTCCGGTGGCGCGCAGCAGGGAGGCCTTGTCGGCCCAGGCGGAGGTGGAAACGGCGGCACCGGCCAGGGTGAGGCAGGCGATGGCGATGGAAGAGAACTTCATGGGGGTGTCCTTCGGGAAATGGGGGAGTGCAATCGGTGAAAGGCCTTGGGTGGGAACAGGTCAGGGCTTGGGCACCACGTGCCATGCGCCGCCCATGCCGTCGCCCAGGCGGTCGCCGGCCTTGGCATCGCTGGCGTAGTAGTACAGGGGCTTGCCCTTGAAGCTCCACTGGCGCGCACCACCGGCCTCGATGACGCCGAAGTCGCCCTCGGCCTTGGCACCGGCCTTGGCTGCAAAGGCCGGCCATGCGGCCAGACAGCCGCCGCTGCAGTTGCTCTTGCCAGCAGCGTCCTTGTCGAAGGTGTAGACCGTGCGGCCGGCGGCGTCGGTGAGCACGCCCTGCTGAAAGACGGGCTGCGCCTGCGCGGTCAGCGTGGCCAGGCCCAGGAGCAGTGCGGGTGCGAAGTACTTGAGCTGTTTCATGTTGGTTCCTGTATCTCGGTAGGTCCGGTTGAAGAGCGCCACATGGCGTCCTGCTTGTGGAACGGCGCGGTGCAGCGTTTGGATGCAGGGGGCAGAAACTTTTTTTCCTGATCTCGACCTGCATCCATGCCGAGGCCCTGTGGCTCCTGCAGCACCGGGAAAATCGTAGGTTCCGCGCGCTTTGCCCGCACCCCATGAACATGGGAGGGGCGCCGCCGCGAAGATGGGATGACGCGGCGCAGGCGGGCGCTAAGATGGCGCGACGCACCCCCGCCGACCTCCCTACCCTGCCATCCATGAGCACACCCCGCTGGCGCGTCGTACTGATAGAGGACGATGCCGAGATGCGCAGATTCTTCGAAGGCTGCGTCACCGCCCACCCAGATCTGGAGCTGGCCGCTTCCTTCGGCATGCTGGCGCCTGCGCGCCGCTGGCTGGACGAGCACCCTGCCGACGTGCTGCTGACCGATCTGGCGCTGCCCGATGGCCATGGCCTGGCACTGCTGCAGCACGTGGTGCGCACGCAGCCGGCGTGCGAGGTGCTGGTGGTGTCGGTCTTCGGCGACGAGGACACCGTGATCGCCTGCGTGGAGGCCGGTGCCGTGGGCTACATACAGAAGGACTCCACCCCGGCGGACGTGGGCAGGATCATCGTCGGCGTGAAGCACGGCGAGTCGCCCATATCGCCCATGATCGCGCGCAAGCTGCTGGCCCGGCTGCGCCAGCGTGGCACGCGCGCGGAGCCTCAGCCCCAGCCCATGGACCCGGCGTTGCCCAGCCTGGAACTCACGCCGCGCGAGTCGGACGTGCTGGAGCTGATCGCGCGCGGCTACTCGTACGCCGAGATCGCGCGCCTGCAGGACATCTCCAAGCACACGGTGCAAAGCCACATCAAGAACCTGTACAGCAAGCTCGCCGTGCACTCGCGTGGCGAGGCGGTCTTCGAGGCCAGCCGCATGGGCCTGCTGGACCGCCACCGTCGCGCTCCCTGACAGTTCACCGGCCATGCAGCGCACCCTGGGCCTGCCCGCGTCGTTCATCGGCCACCTGCTGTGCGGCCTGGTCCTTTGGAACCTGCAGGTTCTGCCGGCGCTGGCGCAGGACGCCGCCCCGCCCCCGGGCGTGCAGGTGCTGCGCGACGCCGAACTGACGGTGCGCCTGCGCCAGAGCGCCGCCCAGACCACGACGGCCCACACACTTCCGCTGCACTGGGACGTACTTCACCGGCGCAAGGCCGGCTGGGCCACCGCCACGCTGCGCTTCGACGCCATGGATGCTCAGCGGCTGCAGCCGCAGGCCCTGCTGATCCCCCGGCTGGGCAATGCCTACCGCATCTCGCTCAACGGGATGGAACTGGCCACCGGCGGAGAACTGCTGCTGCCCAACGACGGCTGGACCGGCCGGCGCCCGCTGTGGATCCGGCTGCCGGGCACGCTGCTGCAGGCGCACAACGTGCTGGAGATCAGCATACGCGCGGACTATCTGCGGCGCGCCGGCATCTCCCCCGTGCAGTTCGGACCCGAGGCGGCGCTGCAGGGCACCTGGCACGCGCTGGAGTGGCAGCGCGTGACGCTGCCGCGCGCCGTCTCGCTGTTCAGCCTGGTGGTGGGCATCTTCTGCCTGCTGCTGTGGTGGCAGCAGCGCCAGGCGCTGTATGCGTTTGCGGCGCTGTGCGAGCTGGCATGGGCCTGCCGCATCACCGCAGCCTGGCTGGAGGAGATCTTTCTGGCCTGGCCGGCCTGGTTCCAGGCCGTGCAGGGCCTGTTCTGGGCCGGCTGCCTTGCCACCTACTGGCTCACGCGCACCGTCTGGGGGCCCCGGCCACGGGCAGAGCTGTATGTCGCGTCAGCGATCTTCGTGCTGTGCCCCTTTGCCGTGGCAGGCGGCGCCGACTGGGTGCTGGGCTGGACCGTGGTGCTGGTCGTGGCCTGGGCGGCACTGATCCTGCGGCTGGCCTGGGAGTGCAGGCACACCCGCGACAGCCCGCAGCTGTGGATGCTGGTGGCCCTGTGCGTCTGCTGGGCGGCCCTGGTGCGCGACATCGCGGCGGCCCGCCTGGCGCCTGCGCAGTACATGGATGGCGGCTGGACGCAATGGGCAGCCGCCTTCGCTGGCGTGGCCGTGCTGGCCATCGTGGGGCAACGCTTTCAGCAGGCGCGCAATGCGCTGATCGACCTCACGGCGTCGCTGGAGCAGCGCGTTCTGCAGCGCGAGGAAAAGCTGGCCGAGCAGCACCAGGCGCTGCGCAAACTGGAGCGCATCAGCGCCAAATCCGAAGAGCGCGCACGCATCCTGCGCGACATGCACGATGGCGCAGGCGCCCACCTGATCACGGCCATGCGCCAACTCGAAGGCGGGGTGGCATCGCAGGCCGAGGTCATGCAGAC
This sequence comes from Acidovorax sp. LjRoot66, assembly GCF_964253305.1. Lineage (NCBI taxonomy): Bacteria > Pseudomonadati > Pseudomonadota > Betaproteobacteria > Burkholderiales > Comamonadaceae > Acidovorax > Acidovorax sp. LjRoot66. The sequence goes on along the minus strand of NZ_CAXUQU020000001.1, from coordinate 1,386,137 downwards.
GCTGCGCGAGTCGCTGGACCAACTGCGCCTGTCGGTGGACGCGATGTCCTTGCCCAACGGTGACGTCAACGCACTGCTGGCCAGTCTGCGCTTCCGCCTGGAGCAGCGCATCCGCGATTCGGGTCTGGAACTGCTGTGGGACGTGGCGCTGCTGCCCCTTTGGCCCGGCAGCAGCGAGGAGGCCATGCGCCACCTGCAGTACATCGTGTTCGAGGCCATCTCCAACGTGCTGCAGCACGCCCGCGCGCGGCAGCTGGCACTGACCGCCTGCGCCGACGGCCAGGCCATCCACATCCACCTGCGCGACGATGGCGTGGGCAGGCAGGACGGCGCCTGCGGCAATGGCCTGCGCACCATGCACGAACGGGCTGGGCTGATCGGCGCGGCGCTGGAGCTGCGCCTTGAAGACAGCGGTGGCACCACGGTGTGCCTGTCATTGCCGCTGGATGCACCTGCGCTCACGGCGGCCTGATATCGCCCAGGAGATCGGCCATGAAAAAGGGGCCCGAAGGCCCCTGAAGAGTCAGGACCTGGCGGTCCCCTACTCCATCAATCCGCCTGCTTGCGCAGGAAGGCCGGGATTTCCAGGTCGTCCATGCCGCCCGAGGACAGCGCGTCCACGCGGGCGGCTGCCTGCGTGCGGTTGGTGCGCCACACGCTGGGCACCGACATGCTGCCGTAGTCGGCCTGCGAGCTGCCGCCGCCGCCATGGCCGGTCTGGCCCGAGGGCACGCCCATGGCATTGCCCATCGCACCGGCAACGCCTGCCACGGGGATCTGGTATGCCATGTTGTCGGTGCCGGTGCGCAGGCCGCCCTGCACCACCGAGATGGGCTGGCGGCGCGCGTTCTGGCGCGACAGGCCGGTGGCGACCACGGTCACACGGATCTCGTCGCCCAGGGTGTCGTCGTAGGCGGCGCCGAAGATCACGTGCGCATCCTTGGACGCGTAGGCGTTGATGGTGTTCATCGCCAAGCGCGACTCGGACAGCTTGAGGCTGCCCTTGCTGGCCGTGACCAGCACCAGCACACCCTTGGCACCCGACAGGTCGATGCCTTCGAGCAGCGGGCAGGCGATGGCCTGCTCGGCTGCGATGCGGGCGCGGTCGGGGCCGCTGGCCGTGGCCGTGCCCATCATGGCCTTGCCGGGCTCACCCATCACGGTGCGCACGTCTTCGAAGTCGACGTTCACCTGGCCGTACTCGTTGATGATTTCGGCAATACCGCCAACGGCGTTCTTGAGCACGTCGTTGGCGTGCGCGAAGGCTTCGTCCTGGGTGATGTCGTCGCCCAGCACTTCCAGCAGCTTCTCATTGAGCACGACGATCAGCGAATCGACGTTGGCTTCGAGTTCGGCCAAGCCGTTGTCGGCGTTGGTCATGCGGCGCCCGCCCTCCCAGTCGAAGGGCTTGGTGACCACGCCCACGGTGAGGATGCCCATTTCCTTGGCGATGCGCGCGATTACGGGCGCTGCGCCCGTACCCGTGCCGCCGCCCATGCCGGCGGTGATGAACAGCATGTGCGCGCCGTCGATGGCCGCGCGGATGTCCTCGGCTGCGGCTTCGGCTGCATCACGGCCCTTGTCGGGCTTGCTGCCGGCGCCCAGGCCGCTGGCACCGAGCTGGATCACGCTGTGCGCGGAGCTGCGCGTGAGGGCCTGCGCATCGGTATTGGCACAGACGAATTCCACGCCCTGCACACTGCGGGCGATCATGTGTTCGACGGCGTTGCTGCCGCCGCCGCCCACGCCGATCACCTTGATCTGGGTGCCCTGGTTGAAAGTTTCGGCTTCGATCATTTCGATGGACATGTTGGAGCTCCTGGTTCTGTCTTCGTACGCAATTGCAAAATGGGGTTCGGTGTTGTCTGGTGGCGCGGGCGGCATGGCGGTCCTGTGCATCGCCATCGCCCGCCGGGCATTCGGGGGCCTGCGCGCGCAAATCGGTGGCATTGGTTCATGGTCATCAGAAGTTCCCCACGATGAAGTCCTTGAACCGGCCGAACGCGGTCTTCATGGAGCCGCTTTTCTGGGCCACCTTGAAGCCGCGCAGGCGCGCCAGGCGCGCCTCTTCGAGCAGGCCCATGACGGTGGAGGCACGGGGCTGGGCCACCATGTCCGACAGCGCGCTCGAATACTTGGGGATGCCGCGGCGCACGGGCTTGAGGAAGATGTCTTCCCCGAGTTCGATCATGCCGGGCATGACGGCACTGCCGCCCGTGAGCACGATGCCCGAGGACAGCACTTCTTCATAGCCCGACTCGCGGATCACCTGCTGCACCAGCGAGAAAATCTCCTCCACCCGCGGCTCGATCACGCCGGCCAGGGCCTGCTTGCTCAGCATGCGGGGGCTGCGGTCACCGAGGCCTGGCACTTCCACCTGGCTCTCGGGGTCGGCCAGCAGCTGCTTGGCGTAGCCGCTCTCGACCTTGATGTCCTCGGCGTCCTTCGTTGGCGTGCGCAGCGCCATGGCGATGTCGCTGGTGATCAGGTCGCCCGCGATCGGTATCACCGCCGTGTGGCGGATGGCGCCCCCGGTGAAGATGGCCACGTCAGTCGTGCCGGCACCGATGTCGACCACCACCACGCCGAGCTCGCGCTCGTCGTCGGTCAGCACGGCCTGGCTCGATGCGAGCGGGTTGAGCAGCAGTTGCTCGACCTCCAGCCCGCAGCGGCGCACGCACTTGATGATGTTCTCGGCCGCGCTCTGGGCACCGGTCACGATGTGGATCTTGGCCTCCAGGCGGATGCCGCTCATGCCGATGGGCTCCTTGACGTCCTGCCCGTCGATCACGAACTCCTGCGGCTCCACCAGCAGCAAGCGCTGGTCGGACGAGATGTTGATGGCCTTGGCCGTCTCCACCACGCGGGCCACGTCGGCCGAGGTGACTTCCTTGTCCTTGACGGCCACCATGCCGCTGGAATTGAGGCCGCGAATGTGGCTGCCGGTGATGCCGGTGTACACGCGCTGGATCTTGCAGTCGGCCATCAGCTCGGCCTCCTTGAGCGCCTGCTGGATGCTCTGCACCGTGGCGTCGATGTTGACCACCACGCCACGCTTCAAGCCATTGCTCGGGGCCACGCCCAGGCCTGCGAGCTTGAGCTCGCCATTGGGCAGGACTTCGGCCACCACCGCCATGATCTTGGCTGTGCCGATGTCCAGGCCGACCACCACGTCTTTGTATTCTCTAGCCATATTCAGTCACTGCCCTTCGTTGTTCTGTTGCGCCGGCTGCGGGTTCGTTCATGCATGGTGGCTACCTCCGGGGGGCGGCAACTGCGGCCGCCTCCGTGGTGGTCACGCCCTTGAGGCGCAGCGCATACCCCCCCGCGTGCCGCAGGTCCGCCGATTCGAGGGCGTCCACCCGGCGCTTGTACTGGGCCGCCACCTGGGTCAGCGTGCGCGCAAAGCGCTTGGCACGGGCCACCACCTCTTGCGGTGTGCCGCCTCCCAGCTCCACCACCGCCCCGGTGTCCAGCGTGGCGCGCCAGCCGCCCCGGCCGGTCAATGCCAGCTCTTCCATGTCCATGCCCAGCGGTTCGAACACCGGCTGCAGCAGGCCGTACATCTGCAGCACCTCGCCCGAACTGCCGCCCGGCCCCTGCAGGCGCGGCAGGCCGTCCTGGTCCACGTCGCCGACATTGGCCTCGAACACCTCGCCCTGCGTGTTGACCATGGCCGAACCCGACTCGGGCCCCCAGTACGCCACGGCGTCGTGCTCTTCGAGCACCACGTGCAGGCTGCCCGGGAACTCACGCCGTACCGACGCCTTGCGCACCCAGGGCACCTGCTCGAAGGCTTCGCGCGCCTTGCGCAGGTCCACCGTGAAGAAGTTGCCCACCAGGTGCGGCGCCACGTTGGCCCGCAGGGTGACGGCGTTGTTGTGCACCAGCTCGCCCTGCACCACGATGCGGGCGATGGCAAAGCCCGGGTAGCGCAGCACCCACCATGCCCCCGCTGCCAGCACGAGCATGGCGCAGCCCACGAACAGGACCGATGCGGTCATGTTCATGAGCTTGACGTCCAGCGGTGCGGGCAGCGTGTTGTTCATCAGGTTCCCAGGGTGCTGCCGGCGGGCGTGTCCATGGTGGCCGTGGCCAGCACCCCCACGCACAGGTCTTCGTAGCTGATGCCCGAGGCACGTGCCGACATGGGCACGAGCGAGTGCCCGGTCATGCCGGGCGAGGTGTTGATCTCCAGCAGGAAGGGCTGGCGGTCGCTGGCGCGGATCATGATGTCCGCACGCGCCCAGCCGCGGCAGCCCAGCGAGCGGAATGCGGCCACCACCAGGCGCTGGATCTCGCGCTCTTCGGCCTCGGGCAGGCCGCTGGGGCAGTGGTACTGGGTGACGTCGGTGAAATACTTGTTCTGGTAGTCGTAGTTGCCTTCGGGCGCCACGATGCGGATCACCGGCAGCGCATAGGCGCCAGCCCCCTCGCCCAGGATCGGGCAGGTGGTTTCCTCACCCTCGATGAACTGCTCGCACAGCACTTCAGGGTCGTAGCGCGAAGCCAGGGCATAGGCCTGTGCACACTGCTCAGGCGAGGTGACCTTGGTCAGGCCGATGGTGGAGCCCTCGCGCGAGGGCTTGACGATCATCGGGGCGCCCAGCGCCGCCAAAGCGTCCGTGGTCTCGGCCACGCTGCCCACCAGGCGCCAGTCCGGCGTGGGCAGGCCCTCGGCGCGCCAGATGCGCTTGGTCATGATCTTGTCCACCGCGATGCTCGAGGCCATCACGCCCGGGCCGGTGTAAGGGATGCGCAGCAACTCCAGCGCGCCCTGCACGGTGCCGTCTTCGCCATGGCGGCCATGCAGCGCGATGAAGCAGCGCGCATAGCCGTCTCGGCGCAGCTCGCCCAGGTCGTTCTGCGAGGGATCGAAGGCATGCGCGTCCACGCCGCGCGAGCGCAGCGCCTGCAGCACACCGGTGCCGGACATCAGCGACACCTCGCGCTCGGCGGACGCGCCGCCCATCAGCACGGCGACCTTGCCCAGTGCCTTCACGTCGATGTTGGAACCCAGTTTCGTCGTCATCGTCATGTCGCGCTCCCCGCCAGCGCCTTGTGCTTGGATTGGTTGTTGTTCTGCAGCATGTCGACCACCTTGGCCGGCACGGCACCGATGGAGCCTGCTCCCATGCACATCACCACGTCGCCGTTGCGCGCGTTGTCGGCAATGGCCTGCGGCAGCTCGGCCACGTCGTCCACGAAGACCGGCTCCACACGGCCGGCCACACGCAGCGCGCGTGCCAGCGAGCGGCCATCGGCCGCCACCACGGGGGCCTCGCCTGCGGCATAGACCTCGGTGAGCAGCACGGCATCGGCGTTGCCGATGACCTTCACGAAATCCTCGAAGCAGTCGCGCGTGCGGCTGTAGCGGTGCGGCTGAAAGGCCAGCACCAGGCGCCGCCCGGGGAAGGCGCCACGCGCCGCCGCCAGCGTTGCGGCCATCTCCACCGGGTGGTGGCCGTAGTCGTCGATGACGGTGAAGCTGCCGCCGTCCCTGGCGGGCAGGTCGCCATAGCTCTGGAAGCGCCGGCCCACGCCCTTGAAGCCGGCGAGCGCACGCTGCACGGCCTCGTCGGGGATGTTGAGCTCCACCGCCACGGCAATCGCCGAGAGCGCGTTGAGCACGTTGTGCTCGCCCGCGAGGTTGAGCACGATCTCCATGTCGGGCAGGGTGACGCCGTTGCGCCGCTGCACGGTGAAGCGCATCTGGCCCGCCTCGGCGCGCACGTTGATGGCACGCACCTGGGCGTCCTCGGAAAAGCCGTAGCTCGTGATCGGGCAGGTCACGCTCTGCAGGATGTCGCGCACGGCCGGGCTGTCCACACACAGGATGGCCGTGCCGTAGAACGGCATGCGGTGCAGGAAGTCGACGAAGGCGCCCTTGAGCCGACCGAAGTCGTGCCCGTAGGTCTCCATGTGGTCGGCATCGATGTTGGTCACCACCGCCATCACCGGCAGCAGGTTCAGGAACGAGGCATCGGACTCGTCGGCCTCGACCACGATGTAGTCGCCGCTGCCCAGCTTGGCGTTGGCACCGGCGCTGTTCAGGCGCCCGCCGATCACGAAGGTGGGGTCCAGCCCCGCCTCGGCCAGCACGCTGGTGACCAGGCTGGTGGTGGTGGTCTTGCCATGGGTGCCGGCAATCGCGATGCCTTGCTTGAGGCGCATCAGCTCGGCCAGCATCAGCGCGCGCGGCACCACCGGGATGCGCTTGTCGCGCGCGGCCAGCACCTCGGGGTTGTCGGCCGTGACGGCGGTGGAAGTGACCACGGCGTCGGCACCGTCGATGTGCGCGGCCGCGTGGCCCAGGCAGGTCTTGATGCCCAGGCCCTGCAGCCGGCGCAAGGTGGCGCTGTCGGCCAGGTCCGAGCCGGAGATGCGGTAGCCCAGGTTGAACAGCACCTCGGCGATGCCGCTCATGCCGGCGCCCCCGAGGCCTACGAAATGGATGTGGCGAATGGCGTGCTTCATGGTGTTGCAAGCTCCTCGCAGGCAGTCACCACCTCATGGGTGGCGTTGGTTTTTTGCATCTTCTTGGCTTCTGTGGCCCGGTGCAGCAGCTCCGGGCGCTCTGTGTTGCGCAGCACTGCGGCCAGGCCCTGGGCCGTGAGCTCGCGCTGCGGCACCAGCCAGCCGCCCTCATTGGCCACGAGGAACCGGGCATTGGTGGTCTGGTGGTCGTCTACCGCCGAGGGAAAAGGCACGAACAGGGCGGCCGCGCCCACGGCGGCGATCTCGGTCACGGTGCTGGCGCCCGCGCGGCAGACGATGATGTCGGCCTGCGCAAACGCGCTGGCGGTGTCGTCGATGAAGGGGGTCAGTTCGGCCTCGACGCCTGCGGCGGCATAGTGGGCGCGCAGCGCGTCGATCTGTGTGGCACCGCTCTGGTGCGTCACCACGGGCCGGTTCTCGGCCGGGATAAGGGCCAGCGCCTGCGGCACGATCTCGTTGAGCGCACGCGCGCCCAGGCTGCCCCCCACCACCAGCAGGCGCAGCGGGCCGCTGCGGCCGGCAAACCGCTCGGCCGGCTCGCTCTGGCGGGTGAACGGGGCGCGCAGCGGGTTGCCCACCCACCGGCCCTTCTTGAAGACATTCGGGAAGGCGGTGAACACCCGGTCGGCCACGCCGGCCAGCACCTTGTTGGCCATGCCGGCCACGGAGTTCTGCTCGTGCAGCACCAGCGGCTTGCCGCACAGCACGGCCATCATGCCGCCCGGAAAGGTGATGTAGCCCCCGAGGCCCACCACCACGTCGGGCTTCACGCGGCGCACCACCTGCAGCGCCTGCCAGAAGGCGCGCAGCAGGCGCAGCGGCAGCAGGGCCAGGGTGACCAGGCCCTTGCCGCGCACGCCCGAAAAGTCGATGGTCTCCAGCGCAAAGCCCTGCGCGGGCACGATGCGCGACTCCATGCTGCCGGGCGCGCCCAGCCAGTGCACGCGCCAGCCGCGCGCGCGCAGTTCTTCGGCCACCGCCAGGCCAGGGAAGATGTGGCCGCCGGTGCCACCGGCCATGATGAGGGCGGTCTTGGCGGTCATACGCGGCCTCCGCGCATCATGTGCTTGTTTTCGTAGTCCACCCGCAGGACGACCGCAATGGCTACCAGGTTCATCAGGATGGCCGAGCCGCCAAAACTCATCAGCGGCAGGGTGAGCCCCTTTGTGGGCAGCGCCCCCAGGTTCACGCCCATGTTGATGAAGGCCTGAAATCCGATCCAGATCGCCACGCCCTGGGCAACCAGGCCGGCAAACACGCGGTCCAGCGCGATCGCCTGGCGGCCGATGTGCATGATGCGGCGCGTCATCCACAGGAAGAGCACGATGAGCACCAGCACGCCCACCAGGCCGAATTCCTCGCCGATCACAGCCAGCAGGAAGTCGGTGTGTGCCTCGGGCAGCCAGTGCAGCTTCTCGACGCTGCCGCCCAGGCCCACGCCGAAGATCTCGCCGCGCCCGATGGCGATCAGCGAGTGCGACAGCTGGTAGCCCTTGCCCAGTGCATGCTGTTCGCTGAAGGGGTCGAGGTAGGCGAACACCCGCTCGCGCCGCCACGGGGAGCTGGCGATCATCAGGGCAAAGGCACCTACCAGCACGCCCGCGATCAGGAAGAACATGCGCGCGTTGACGCCGCCCAGGAACAGGATGCCCATGGCGATCACCGCCACCACCATGAAGGCGCCCATGTCCGGCTCGGCCAGCAGCAGCACGCCCACGATGGCCACGGCAGCGCCCATGGGCAGCACGGCGCGGAAGAACCGTTCCTTGACCTCCATCTTGCGCACCATGTAGTCGGCGGCATAGATGAGCACGGCGAACTTGGCCACCTCGGAGGGCTGAAAGCCCACTGGCCCGATGGACAGCCAGCGCCGGGCCCCGTTGACCACCTTGCCCACGCCCGGAATCAGCACGGCCACCAGCAGCAGCAGCGCCGCCACGAAGAGCCAGGGCGCCGCGCGCTCCCAGAGCTTCATGGGCACCTGGAAGGTCAGCAGCGCCGCGACAAAACCCACCACGAGGTACATCACATGGCGGGTAAGGAAATGCGTGGGCGCGTAGTTGGCGAAGCGCGGGTTGTCCGGCATGGCAATCGATGCCGAATACACCATCACCAACCCCCAGGCGAGCAGTGCCACCACCACCCACAACAGGGCCTGGTCAAAACCCAGCACGCTCGCGGGTGTGGTGGTCGACTGGCGGTATTCGGTACCGCCCACGCGCACGGGCAGCACCTCGCCGGCCTTGCCGCTGAGGCGGCCGAGCCAGCCGGCCAGGCGTTGCGGGAAGCTAATGGGGGCGCTGGCGCTGCTTGCAGCCATCACATGCCCTCCAGGGATTGGCCGGCGTCTTGCGCCATGGCCAGCACCGTGTCGCAGAACACACGCGCACGGTGTTCATAGCCGGTGAACATGTCGAAGCTCGCGCAGGCAGGCGACATCAGCACCGCATCGCCCGAGCGGGCGCGCTGCGCAGCCTGGTGCACGGCCTCGGGCAGCGTGGCCGCATCAAGCAGCGGCACGCCGGCCTCGTGCAGGGCCGTGCGGATCAGCGGCGCATCGCGCCCGATGAGCACCACGGCACGGGCATAGCGCGACACGGGCGTGGCCAAGGGCGCGAAATCCTGGCCCTTGCCGTCGCCGCCCAGGATCAGCACGATGCGCCGGTCGGCCCCCAGGCCGTTGAGCGCGGCCACGGTGGCACCCACGTTGGTGCCCTTGCTGTCGTCGAAATACTCCACTCCGTCGATCAAGGCCACGGGCTCCACGCGGTGCGGTTCGCCCCGGTACTCGCGCAGGCCGAACAGCATGGCCGACAGCGTGCAGCCTGCCGACGATGCTAGCGCCAGCGCCGCCAGCGCGTTGGAGGCGTTGTGGCGCCCGCGGATGCGCAGGGCGTCGGCGGGCATCAGGCGCTGGATGTGCAGGTCTTCCTCGTCCATCACAACAGCGGCGGCCGCTGCATCGCCCTGGGCCGGCACCACGGCACGGCGGCGCGTGCTGCGCTTGCGCGTTTCGTCTGCCTCCAGGGCGCGTACCAGCCAGGGCATACCGCCCACGATCTCCATGCCGAAGTCGCCCGGACGCCGGGGCATGTCGATGCCGAAGCTCAGGTGTTCACGCAGCGGCACCTTCGCGGGCAGCTTGCTGCGCGAGGTCGGGGCGGGCTTGCCGGATGCCGCCAGTGCAGCAGCCTGCGCTGCCTGGGCCGCAGCAGCAGAAGCCGAGCCCAGCATGTCCATGACGGTGGGGTCGTCCCGGTTGAGCACCATCAGCGCCGTGTCGCCGAAGATGCGCGCCTTGGCGCCAGCATAGGCGGCAATGTCGCCATGCCAGTCCAGGTGGTCCTGCGTGATGTTGAGCACGGTGGCGGCGGTGGGCTCGAAGCCGGTGGCGCCATCGAGCTGGAAGCTCGAAAGCTCGAGCACCCAGACTTCGGGCAGGGTATCGGCGTCGATGTGCCCGGCCAGGGTGTCGAGCAGCGTGGGGCCGATGTTGCCGGCCACGGCCACGGTCTTGCCGGCGCGCTCCACCAGTTGGCCGGTGAGCGAGGTGACGGTGGTCTTGCCGTTGGTGCCGGTGATGGCCAGCACCGCCGGCGCGTAGCCGTGCGATGCGCGCAGGTACTGCAGCGCTGCGGCATACAGGCCCAGCTCGCCGCCGGTGGCCAGGCCGATGGCCTGCGCCGCCGCCCAGACCGGTGCCACCGTGGCCGGGCTCAGGCCGGGCGAGCGGTAGACGGCGTGCACGCCAGCGCTGCCCTCGACGAGGTTGGCATCGAACGGACCGGACACGAAACGCACGCCCGGCAGTTCCTGCTGCAGCACCGCCAGTTGGGGAGGTGCGGCGCGGGTATCGGCCACGGTGACGGTGGCGCCGCAGCGCACGCACCAGCGTGCCATGGCCAGGCCCGAGGCGCCCAGGCCCAGCACCAGAAAGTGCTTGCCCTCATAGGGCAGCATGCCCTCACCCGGCCGGCCCAGGGGTTGCGCTGGCTCGGCCTCGCCATCGGGCGCGTCCACGGGCATGGCCAACAGCGGCGATGGCTCTGTCGTGTCTGGCGCATTCACCTCGGCAAAGATCTGTGCCACGAAATCAGCGGCTGCCTTGGCGGCCGAAATGGCGGGGGCCACATAGCCATCGGCAGCTGGCACCGCAGAAGGCGCAGGGACGGCTGCGGCGTCCGGCGTAGGTTCGGGCTCTGCGGCGGGTTCGTCGCCGTGAACCGCTTCGACCGGCGTTTCTCCGGGCAAGGCAACCGACTCGGCACCGGCCTCATCCACGCGCTCTTGCGGCACAACAGCCTCCTCACCGCCTGGCACAGGCAGGCCATCGCCTGCCGATGGGGGCAGGTGATCGACGGGCTCGGTGCCGCTGGCGTGGGGATCGTGGGGCGTGGTCGTCATGGTCAGCGCAGCTTGAGCGTGGACAGGCCGATCAGGCACAGCAGCATGGTGATGATCCAGAAGCGCACGACCACCTGGGTCTCCTTCCAGCCACTCTTCTCGAAGTGGTGGTGCAGGGGCGCCATCTTGAGCAGGCGGCGGCCTTCGCCGTAGCGCTTCTTGGTGTACTTGAACCAGACCACCTGCAGCATCACCGACAAGGCCTCGACCACGAAGATGCCGCCCATGATGGCCAGCACGATCTCCTGGCGCACGATGACGGCGATGGTGCCCAGCGCCGCGCCCAGCGCCAGCGCGCCCACGTCGCCCATGAACACCTGCGCGGGGTGGGCGTTGAACCACAGGAAGGCCAGGCCCGCACCCGCCATGGCGGCGCAGAAGATCAGCAGTTCGCCAGCCCCCGGGATGTTCGGGAAGAACAGGTACTTGGAGTAGACCGAGCTGCCGGTGACGTAAGCGAACACACCGAGGGCCGAGCCCACCATCACCACCGGCATGATGGCCAGGCCATCGAGCCCGTCGGTCAGGTTCACGGCGTTACTCGAGCCCACGATGACCAGGTAGGTCAGGATCACGAAGCCGAGCACGCCCAGCGGGTAGCTCACTTCCTTGAAGAAGGGCAGTTGCAGGCCGGCCTTGGGCGGCAGGTCCAGCGAGAAGCCCGACTGCACCCAGGTCATGAACAGCTCGAAGACCTTGGCGTTGGAGCTCTCGGAGATACTGAACACCAGGTAGACGGCCGCAATCAGGCCGATGACGGACTGCCAGAAATACTTCTCGCGCGAGCGCATGCCCTCGGGGTCCTTGTTGACCACCTTGCGCCAGTCATCGACCCAGCCGATGGCGCCAAAGCCCAGCGTCACGATGAGCACGATCCAGACGAAGCGGTTGGACAGGTCGAACCACAGGATCGTGGAAATCGCGATCGACAGCAGGATAAGCACCCCACCCATGGTGGGCGTGCCGCTCTTGGACAGGTGCGACTGCATGGCGTAGCCCCGGATGGGCTGGCCGATCTTGAGCGAGGTGAGCACGCGGATCACCTTGGGGCCGGCCACCAGGCCGATCAACAGCGCCGTGAGCGCGGCCATCACCGCGCGGAAGGTGAGGTACTGGAACACGCGGAAAAAACCGAGCTCGGGCGACAGCCCCTGCAGCCATTGCGACAGGATCAGCAGCATGCGGCACCTCCCTGCAAGAGGCAACGTGCCCGGCGAGCGCTTGTCGATTCAGTGCGTTGCGTCATGGGTTCCCTCGGACTTTCCTTGTTGTTCTTGTTGTGTTGCTTGCGGGGCGGCGGCAGCGGCAATGGCCTGCACCACCCTTTCCATCTTCATGAAGCGCGAACCCTTGACGAGCACACTGCCCACCGTGGGCAGCGCGGCACAGACCGCAGACTGCAGCTGTTCCATGCCCTCGAAATGCGTGGCAGCCCCGTGGGCCCGCGCGGTGTGTGCCGACAGCGTTCCCAGCGCATACAGGGTGGCGATGCCGGCCGCCTTGGCTTGGGCGCCTGCCTCGGTGTGGAACTGCGGCCCTTGCTCGCCTACCTCGCCGATATCGCCCACCACCAGCAGGTGCGGGCCGGGCAAGGCCGCCAGCACGTGGATGGCGGCCTGCAGCGAATCGGGGTTGGAGTTGTAGGTGTCGTCCACCACGGTGATCTCGCGCCCGGCGTGCTGCACGCTGAAGGCGCGCGAGCGGCCCTTGACCGGCACGAAAGCATCGAGCCCCCGGGCGATGGCGGCCAGCGGCACACCGGCGGCCAGGGCGCAGGCGGTGCCCGCCAGTGCATTGGTCACGTTGTGGCGGCCGGCGATCTGCAGGCGGCAATCGAGGGCCCCGGCGGGTGTCTGCACCTGCACAACCCAGGCGCCCTGTGTCCATTCGGCAGACGCGCAGGCCACATCGCCCCCCTCGCCGAACGCGAGGCAGCGGCGTGCTCCGGCTAGCTCGCGCCACAGCGGCGTGAAGGGGTCGGCAGCGGGAAACACGGCCACGCCATCGGCGGGCAGCGCCGCGAACACCGAGCCGTTCTCGCGCGCCACGGCTTCCACCGTGTGCATGAACTCCATGTGTTCACGTTGCGCGTTGTTCACCAGGGCCACCGTGGGTTGGGCCATGGCGGCCAGCACGGCGATCTCGCCGGGGTGGTTCATGCCCATCTCGATCACGGCGGCGCGGTGCGATTCGCGCAGGCGCAGCAGCATCAGCGGCACGCCGATGTCGTTGTTGAAATTGCCCTCGGTGGCAAAGGCGGCATCGCCCTGCCAGGCGCGCAGGATGGAGGCGATCATCTGCGTCACCGTGGTCTTGCCGTTGCTGCCGGTCACGCCGATCAGCGGCAGGCGCAGTTGCGCGCGCCAGCCGGTGGCGAGCGCACCCAATGCGGCCAGGCTGTCGGGCACCTCGATACCAGGCATGCCGGCCGCTTCGAGGCCGCCATGCGCAATCGCTGCGGCAGCCCCGCCCGTACGGGCCTGGTCCAGGAAGGCATTGGCATCGAAGCGTTCGCCCTTGAGCGCCACGAACAGGTCGCCCGCCAGCAGGCTGCGGGTATCGGTGTGCACGCGCTGCAGCGCCACATCGCCATCGCCCACCAGGCACGCCGAAGCGATGCGCGGATGGATGAGGGCGTGCGCCTGGCGCAGGTTCATCATCATGCCCATGTGCGGGCTCCTCGGGCCTGCAGCGCAGCCTGCGCATGGGCCATGTCGGAGAACGGCAGGCGCACGCCGGCCGTCTCCTGGGTGTCTTCGTGTCCCTTGCCGGCGATCAGTACCACGTCCAGGGCATCGGCTTCACCGATGGCGGCCGCGATGGCGGCGGCGCGGTCGGGCTCGGGCAGCACCGAGGCGCCGGCAATCGTGCCTTGCAGGATCTGGTGGATGATCAGGGCGGGGTCTTCGCTGCGCGGGTTGTCGCTGGTCACCAGCACGCGGTCGGCCTGCTGCTGCGCCACGGCGCCCATCAGCGGGCGCTTGCCGGCGTCGCGGTCGCCGCCACAGCCGAACACGCACCACAACTGGCCGCCGCGTTCCTCCGCCAGGGGGCGCAGCGCGCGCAGCGCCTTGTCCAGCGCATCGGGGGTGTGGGCGTAGTCCACGGCCACCAGGGGTTGCCCTGGCGCCACCAGGCGCTGCATGCGCCCGGGCACCGGCTGCAGGCGGCTGCAGGCATCGACGGCATCGGCCAGGGACACGCCCAGGCTGCGCAGCGTGGCCAGCACGCCCAGCAGGTTCAGGATGTTGTACTGGCCGATCACGCGGGTCTGCAGGACCTGCCGCTCTGCGCCCTCCACCACGGTGAAGCGCAGGCCCTGCTCGCCCAGTGCCACGTCGCGGGCGACCAGGCGGGCGTCGGCTTCAAGGGCTATGCCCCACAGGTCCAGCGCCGTGCCCGCCAGCTCGGCATGCAGTTGCGCGCCGGCCGGGTCGTCCACGTTGACCACAGCGGCCTGCAGGCCGGCCCAGCCGAACAGCTCGCGCTTGGCCAGCCAGTAGTCGGCCATGCTGCCGTGGTAATCCAGGTGGTCCTGCGTGAAGTTAGTGAACACGGCCACGCGGATGCGCGTGCCGTCCAGGCGCCGCTCGGCGATGCCGATGGACGAGGCCTCGATGGCGCAAGCGCCCATTCCCTCCTCCGCGAACTGCGCGAAGGCGCGCTGCAGGCGCACGGGGTCGGGCGTGGTCATGCCGGTGTAGGTGAGTGCCGGTGGCCGCCCGAGCCCCAGGGTGCCGACGATGGCGCAGCCCTTGCCGTACTGCGGGCCCGCCAGCAGGTTGAGCGCATCCGCCAGCCAAGAGGCGGTGCTGGTCTTGCCGTTGGTGCCCGTCACGGCAAGCACATCGAGCCGCTGGGTGGGATGGTCGAACCACTCGGCCGCCATCGGGCCGGTGGCGGCCTTGAGGCCCGGCAGTGCGGCGATATGCTCACCCTCCAGCGCAAACACCTCCACGCCCGCCTGCTCCACCAGGCAGGCCGTGGCACCGCGCACCAGGGCATCGGACACATGGGCACGCCCGTCGGTGGCCGCACCGGGCCAGGCAATGAAGCCGTCGCCCGGGCCGATCAGACGGCTGTCGGTCTGCAGCGTGCCGGTGACGCGGCTGCGCAGCCACTGCACGGCGTCGCGGGAGGAGTTGAGCACCTGCATCACAAGGACTCCTCGACCGGGTTGGCCACGATCTGGGGCTTGACGGCCATGTCGGGCTGCACGCCCATCATGCGCAGCGTCTGCTGCACCACCTCGCTGAACACCGGCGCGGCCACGGCGCCGCCGTAGAACACGCCGTTGCTGGGCTCGTCGATCATCACCGCGACGATGATGCGCGGCTTGTCGATGGGCGCCATGCCGGTAAACCAGGCCCGGTACTTGCCGGAGGCGTAGTTCTTGCCCACCTGCTTGCGCGCCGTGCCGGACTTGCCACCCACCGAGTAGCCCAGGGTCTGCGCCTTCTGCCCGGTGCCGCCAGGGCCGGCGGCCATCTGCAGCATCTTGCGCACCTGGTCGGCCGTGCGCTCGGAGAACACGGGCACGCCGATGGCGGGCTCATCGGTCTTGAACATGGTGGCCGGGATCACGCGGCCGCCGTTGGCAAACACGGTGTACGAGCGCGCCATCTGGAACAGGCTGGCCGACAGGCCATAGCCATAGGACATGGTGGCCTGCTCCACAGGGCGCCATGTCTTGTAAGGACGCAGCTTGCCGGTGACGACCCCAGGAAAAGTGATTTGCGGCTTCTGGCCAAAGCCCGCGGCCGAGAAGGTCTCCCACATCTCGCGCGCAGGCATCTGCATGGCGATCTTGGTGGTGCCCACGTTGCTCGACTTCTGGATCACGCCCTCGACCGTGAGCAGGCCGTAGTTGTGCGTGTCAGAGATGGTGGAGCCGGTGATGGTGATGCGCCCGGGATTCGTGTCCACCGGCGTCTCGGGGCGCACGCGCCCGCTCTCCAGCGCCAGGCCGATGGTGAAGGGCTTCATGGTCGAGCCCGGCTCGAAGACGTCGGTCAGCGCGCGGTTGCGCAACTGCTCGCCGGTCAGGTTCTGGCGCTTGTCGGGCACATAGCTCGGGTAGTTGGCCAGGGCCAGCAGTTCGCCGGTATGCGCGTCGAGCACCACCACGCTGCCAGCCTTGGCCTTGTGCAGGGCGACCTGGTCGCGCAGCTTCTGGTAGGCGAAGAACTGCACCTTGCTGTCGATGGACAGCTGCATGTCGCGTCCGTCCACGGGCGGTACGGTCTCGCCCACGCCCTCGACCACGCGGCCCAGGCGGTCCTTGATCACGCGGCGCGAGCCGGCCTTGCCGGCCAGCTCCTTGTTGAAGGCCAGCTCCATGCCCTCCTGGCCATGGTCCTCGACGTTGGTGAAGCCCACCACGTGGGCCGCGGCCTCGCCCTCGGGGTACTGGCGCCGGTATTCCTTGCGCTGGTAGATGCCCTTGATACCCAGGGCGGCAATCTGCTGGCCCACGTCCCAGTCGAGCTGGCGCTTGATCCAGACGAAGGTCTTGTCCTCGTCGGCCAGTTTGGCGTTGAGTTCGGACAGCGGCATTTCCAGCAGCTTGGCCAGTTGCTTCATCTTGGCCTTGACCTCGGGCTGGTCCTGTTCCACGTCCTCGGGGATGGCCCAGATGCTGGCGGCCGGCACGCTGGAGGCCAGGATCAGGCCGTTGCGGTCGAGGATCTTGCCGCGGTTGGCCGGCATCTCCAGGGTGCGGGCAAAGCGCACCTCGCCCTGGCGCTGAAAGAACGCGTTGCCGAACACCTGCACGTAGGCAGCCCGCGCGCCCAGGCCCAGGAAGCCCAGCGCGATCATGGCCACGATGAACTTGCTGCGCCAGACCGGCGTCTTGCTGGCCAGCAGCGGGCTGGAGGTGTACAGAACGCTGCGGCTCATGGCTGCGTTCCTGCGGCGGGTGGCGTTGCCGGCGACGGCGAGGCGGCAACGGTGACACCGGCCGGGTCGGACACGTACTGAGTGATGGCCGGCGTGGCCGTGCGCATCTGCAGTTGTGCGCGCGCGAGCTTTTCCACGCGCAGCGGCGTGGCCTGGGCGCGCTTTTCCACCTGCAGGCGCTGGTGCTCGGTTTCCAGCCGGCGGGCCTCGGCCGTGGCGCGGTCGAGCTCGGTGAACAGGCGGCGCGACTGGTACTGGGTGTGCACCAGGAACAGCGCGCTGGCCAGCACCGCCAGCAGCAGCACCAGGTTCAACCGGGTCATGCGGGCACCTCGGTGCGCTCGGCCACGCGCATGATGGCGCTGCGCGAACGGGGGTTGCCGGCCACTTCGGCCGCGCTGGGCTTGATGCGGTCCAGGGCCACCAGCTTCATGGCCTGGGGCACGGCAAACGGTGCGCGGCGGTCGTAGACCTCCTTGGAGTGCCTGGCGATGAACTGCTTGACGATGCGGTCTTCCAGCGAATGGAAGCTGATGACCGCCAGGCGCCCGCCCGGCTGCAGCACCGAGAGGCTGGCCTCTAGCGCCTGTTGCAGCTCTTCAAGCTCGGCGTTGATGAAAATCCGAAGAGCCTGAAATGTGCGCGTTGCAGGGTTCTGGCCCTGCTCGCGGGTTTTGACCGTGCCAGCCACGAGACTGGCCAGTTCACCGGTGGTTGCAACAGGCCCCCGCTCTTCGCGCCGCGCAACAATCGCCTTTGCAATGGGGCCAGCAAACCGTTCTTCACCGTAGTCACGTATCACCTCCGCAATCTGTTGAACCTCGGCAGTTGCCAACCACTGGGCCACGCTTTCGCCGCGCGTGGTGTCCATGCGCATGTCCAGCGGGCCATCGAAACGGAAACTGAAACCCCGCTCGGGGCTGTCGATCTGGGGCGAGCTCACGCCCAGGTCCATCAGCACGCCTGCGGCACTGCCCGCAGGCAGTTCACCGAGGTGGCGAAATCCTTCGTGCCGAATGGAAAAACGCGCATCGTTGATGCGCGTTGCTTCGGCGATGGCTTCGGGGTCCTTGTCGAATGCCACAAGACGCCCCTCTGGCCCCAGCCGCAGCAGGATCCGGCGCGAGTGCCCCCCGCGCCCGAAGGTGGCGTCCACAAAGGTGCCGGACGGCTCTGGGCCCGCGCCGCCGAGCAGCGCGTCCACCGCTTCTTCGAGCAGGACGGTCGTATGTTGCAAAGCCTCGGTCACCGCGCGCCTTTAGAAAGAGAAGTCCTTGAAGACGTCGGGCATCTCACCCTGCATGGCCTTGGCCTCCTGCTCGTCATAGGTGGCCTTGTCCCAGAGTTCGAAATGGTTGCCCATGCCCAGCAGCATGGTCTCGCGCGAGATCCCTGCGGCCCCGCGCAGTTCGGGCGACACCAGCACCCGGCCCGTGCCGTCCATCTCCACATCCTGGGCATTGCCCAGGAAAATGCGCTTCCACCACTGGGCGGACATGGGCAGCTCGGCGATGCGCTCGCGGAATTTTTCCCACTCGGGGCGGGGGAAGACCATCAGGCAGCCATGGGGGTGCTTGGTGATCGTGAGTTGCCCGGCGGCCGTCGCGGCGAGGACGTCACGATGCCGGGTCGGCACGGACAGCCGACCCTTCGCATCGAGACTCAGCGACGAGGCACCTTGGAACACGAAAAAAATCCCCACTCGGTATGGATCCACTCAACCCGTGCAAAGGGTCTTCGAGGGCACTTTTCACCACTTAATTGCACTTTTTTGCACTGTAGCAGGAAAAGCACACCGAGCAAGGGGGTGCACAACAAACTTTTGCAATGAAATCAAGGACTTAGGCGCGACTCCGAAGGAGCCAAACAAGCAAAAGTCGTTGAGAAAGAACCACTTAGCGCGGCCTATGCAAGTGATACCTCAAGGCAGGGCCCAAGGTCACAGGATGTAGCGCGAGAGGTCCTCGTTCTGGCTCAGGGTTTGCAGCCGGGCATCGACATAGGCCGCATCGATGGTGACGGTCTGACCCGACAGGCGCGTGGCGTCGAAACTCACCTCATCGAGCAGCCGCTCCATCACGGTGGACAGGCGGCGCGCGCCGATGTTCTCGGTGCGCTCGTTGACCTCGAACGCGATGTGCGCCAGGCGCGTGATGCCCTCGGGGGCGAACTCCAGCGTCACCCCTTCGGTGGCCAGCAGCGCCTGGTACTGCTTGACCAGGGAGGCATGGGTCTGCACGAGGATGGCCTCGAAGTCCTGCACCGAGAGCGAGCCCAGCTCCACCCGGATCGGAAAGCGCCCCTGCAGTTCGGGAATCAGGTCACTGGGCTTGGCCAGGTGAAAGGCGCCCGAGGCGATGAACAGGATGTGGTCGGTCTTGACCATGCCGTACTTGGTGGACACGGTGGTGCCCTCCACCAGCGGCAGCAGGTCGCGCTGCACGCCCTGGCGCGAAACATCGGCGCCACTGCTTTCCTGGCGCGACGCTACCTTGTCGATCTCGTCGATGAAGACGATGCCGTTCTGCTCGGCGTTGGCGATGGCGCGGGCCTTGATCTCTTCCTCGTTGACGAGCTTGGCGGCTTCTTCCTCGATGAGCAGCTTGAGCGCCTCGGCGATCTTGAGCTTGCGCGTGCGCCGCTTGTCCTGGCCCATCTGGCTGAACATGCCGCGCAGCTGCTCGGTCATCTCCTCCATGCCCGAGGGGCCCATGATCTCCAGCGCTGGCCGGCTCTCGGCCACGTCGATCTCGATCTCCTTGTCGTCGAGCGAGCCTTCGCGCAGCTTCTTGCGGAACACCTGGCGCGCCGTGCTGTCGTTGGCCGGGGGTGCTGCTTCACTGCCTGCGGCCGACCGGGCCACGGGGATCAGTACGTCCAGGATGCGCTCTTCGGCTGCATCCTCGGCACGCGCGCGCACCTTGCGGGTCTCGGCATCGCGGGTCTGCTTGACGGCGATTTCGGCCAGGTCGCGGATGATGGAGTCGACATCCTTGCCCACATAGCCTACCTCGGTGAACTTGGTGGCCTCGACCTTGATGAAGGGCGCATCGGCCAGGCGCGCCAGGCGCCGGGCGATCTCGGTCTTGCCGACGCCCGTGGGGCCGATCATGAGGATGTTCTTGGGAGTGATCTCGTGGCGCAGCGCGCCCTCGACCTGCTGGCGGCGCCAGCGGTTGCGCAGCGCGATGGCCACCGCACGCTTGGCACTGGCCTGGCCGACGATGTGGTGGTCGAGTTCGGAGACGATTTCTTGGGGGGTCATGGACGACATGGAGATCCGCCTGGGTTCGGTGGGGGAACCGGCCGCCGCATCACACTGCAGCCGGCACCATGAAAGGGAGGGCCCGGTCGCGCGGTCGCGCACCGGGCAAAGCCATCAAAGCGTCTCGATGGTGTGGTGCATGTTGGTGTAGATGCACAGCTCACCCGCGATCTCGAGGGACTTCTTGACGATCTCCTGCGCCGGCAGGTCGGTGTGGTTGAGCAGCGCCTTGGCGGCCGAGTGGGCGTAAGCACCGCCCGATCCGATGGCCACGATGCCCTGCTCGGGCTCCAGGACGTCGCCGTTGCCGGTGATGATGAGCGAAGCCTCCAGGTCGGCCACGGCCAGCATGGCCTCCAAACGGCGCAGCACGCGGTCGGTGCGCCAGTCCTTGGTCAGTTCGATGGCGGCACGCACCAGGTGGCCCTGGTGCTTGTCGAGCTTGGCTTCGAAGCGCTCGAACAGGGTGAACGCATCGGCCGTGGCGCCCGCAAAGCCGGCCAGCACCTTGCCATGGTGCAGCTTGCGCACCTTGCGGGCCGTGCCCTTGACGACGATGTTGCCCAGGGTGACCTGGCCGTCACCGCCAATGGCCACCTGCACGCCGGCAGGGGTCTGGCGGCGCACGCTCAGGATGGTGGTGCCGTGAAACACCGGGTGGTTGTTTGAGGAATCCATAGCTGCCGCAGATGGGGGCGCCGGCACTGCTTTCAAGCCAGGGCAGCGCCCGCCGCCTGGCACGGGCTCGCAGTCCGTCAGTTCTTGCGCGGCATCACCCAGGCGTGCTCGTTGATACCGATCACGTTGAAGAAGATGGCCACCAAGCGCTGCAGGTTGTGGAAATGCACCTCATGGCCTTGGCCCTGCTGCTCTGCGGCCCAGTTGAGCACCGAGCCGGCCGCAGCGAAGTCGACGCGGATCAGCTTGTCGCAGGACACCGTGAGCGGTACCCCGGGGCGCATCAGCGCCTGGAAGGGCTCGAGCAGCGGGGTGGCATCGCCATCGATGTGCCCGCTGAGCGAGGCCACAGGGGTCGCGTCCAGCGTAGCGGGAATGGACGCATCAAAACCGAAGTCCGACGCCAGCATGTCACGTTCGGCGGGCGCTGCAGCCTGGCTGCTGGCCGAGGTGGCATCGTCCGAATAACCCATCTTGGGCGCCACCCAGGAGGGCGGCGACACCTCATAAGTCACGCAGTAGTCAAGCGCCACCAATTCGAACTCGTCAGGCCGCCCCATCAGGCGCAGCGCTGCCATGCGCAGGCGCCACCACTCGGGGCCCGAGGCACGGTCACCCGACTGGGTCATGATCTCCATCAGCGTCGTGAGCCGGTCAACGCCCGAGAACACGAACTGGCCCGCACGGTCCGCCCACTTGGTGAACTGGTCCGCCAGCAGGGGCACGGCGGCATCGTCGATGCCGGCGATGCGCGTCCAGGCCAGAGTCCAGGGCGCAGCAGAGCGCTCGATGGAGGCCTGCAGCGCCGCTACCGACGATACCGTGAGCCGTGGGGGCGCATTCCAGCTGAAATCCCGGCGGGCCGCACCCGCTGCGGGCGCCTGCTCCTGCACCAGACCGAGCTGCTCGGGCATGGAGAACCACAAGGGCGCCGAGCGGCTGAATCCGGCGGCAAAATCGATGGCCAGGGTGTCGAAGCGGTCGTGCTGGCCCGTCGCGCGGTACAGGTCGAACAGCGTCATCCAGATTTCCAGCTGCTGCGCCGGCTCGTCCTGCTGGTGCTGTGCCAGCACATCGAGCAAGCCGGACTCCGCCCCTGCGTGATCGCCGTTGGCGAAGCGGATGGCGGCCTCTTCAAGGTCGGGTTCGTGCACGAATTCCTCCGGTGCGGATGCGGTTTCGGGCGTTGGTGCCGGACTCGGGTCAAACGATGCCAGTACGTCCTGCCGCGGCGGCTCCCCCCGCATGGTCGCATCGATGCCGCCAAACTGGCCGATCGCCATGCTGTCGTCATCAAAAAGGGGCTTGACCGCCGCAGGGGCGGCGGCAATGGGCGCGGCCAGGCTGACGGGCGCGGTGGGCGCGAAGGCGCGTGCAGCGGCCTCGTCCTCCCCGCGAAAATCCGCAGGCTGGGTGGGGGCGTCGGCGTTGGCCTTGCTCTTCCACCACTGCTGCGACATCTGCGCCTCGATCTCGTCGATCTTCTTGAGCGTCACGGCGCGCTCGTCGGGCGAGGCCATGCTGCTCTGGAAGAACGAGGGGCGTGCGGTGGGGTCTTCGGTGCGCTGGCCTTGCAGCACTTCGCGCTGGCGCAGCTTGCGCAGCTGATCGAACTCGCGGCGGCGCACGAAATCGTTGCGGCGCTTGCGCTCGATCATCTCCTTGAGCATCTGCTTGCTGTACTGGCTCTCCCGGTCGTCCTGAAGCGAGTCGAGCTCGGTCCAGTTTGTCGTCGGGTTGCGCACAAACCGCACCATCTTGGACAGCAGGCCGCCGGGCGTGGTTTCTTCCTTGCTCATGGGGTAGGCGAGAGAGGGTGCGTGCGCATGGGTGCATTCAGGCCGGGCGGACTTCAGTCACCGAACATTTTCTGCTTGAGTTCACGGCGCTGTTGCGCTTCGAGCGACAGCGTGGCTGTGGGGCGGGCGATCAGGCGGCCGACACCGATGGGCTCGCCCGTCTCGTCACAGTAGCCATAGTCGCCAGCGTCGATGCGGGCGATGGACTGCTCGATCTTCTTGAGCAGCTTGCGCTCGCGATCGCGCGTGCGCAACTCCAGGGCGTGCTCTTCCTCGATGGTGGCACGGTCGGCAGGGTCCGGCACCACCACGGTGTCTTCACGCAGGTGCTCGGTGGTTTCACCGGCACTGTTGTGGATGTCCTGCTTGAGCTGGACCAGCTTCAGGCGAAAGAACGCCATCTGCTTTTCGTTCATGTATTCGCTGTCAGGCATGGCCAGGACTTCAGCGTCGGTCAGCTCCTGGGCCGTCTTGGCTTTCCAGTTGTTGGCCAGCTTGGGGTCTTTTTTGGCAGCAGTGAAAGTGGGATGCACTTGCGCGGTCGTGGGCATGGTCTGTTGGTAGCTGGCTTTGGCAGCGGTGGAAGCCGTTGCCTGTGCCATGGATGGTACGGTCAATTGGGCCAATCGGGAAGAAGGCCGGGTCGTGCGCACGGGTACATGGGATCCCGCCTGCAGAACAGGTTCGGGGGCGACGGGCACCGGGGCGGCTGTCGCCTTGGGAGCAGCCTTGGCAGGGGCCTTTGCAGCAGCTTTGGCTGCCGCTGGTGCGGCAGCGCTTTTACCCGCGCTCGGGGCTGCTTTCGCAGCCGCCTTGGATTTGCTGGTTTCGGCTTTCACTTCCTGGTCTCCTCGCTATACGGGCGGGCCCAGGCTGCGCTGGCAGCCAAGGGCGGATGGCAAGCCTTCCGGGGTTTTACCGGGGCGCGATTGTATCGACCTGGGCTGACGCAAACGAAAACGTTGCAGATACGACACATCTTGCCAGCCATATCGCGGTTTTCCGAGGCAAATCGCGAAGGGGACGCTTGTTGACAATCCCCAACCAGCTCAGCGCCCGTCAAGCCACAAGGCTTTGTTCCAGCCCTTGCAGGAGGATGTCCTTGGGCAGGTCGATGCCGATGAAGACCATCTTGCTCAGGCGCTCCTCGCCCTCGGCCCACTGCGGCCCCAGGTCGCTGCCCATGAGCTGGTGCACGCCCTGGAAGATCACCTTGCGCTCGGTGCCCTTCATGTACAGCACGCCCTTGTAGCGCAGCATGCGCGGACCGTAGATGTTGACGATGGCGCCCAGGAAGTCCTCGAGCTTGGCCGGATCGAAAGGACGCACCGAGCGGAAAACGAAGCTCTTGACGTCGTCATCGTGGTGGTGGTGGTGCCCACCGCCTTCGTGGCCATGCTGGTGCGAAGGGTGGTCGCAGTGCTCACCATGTTCATGGTCATGGTGGTCATGGCCATGGTCATGGTGGTCGTGATCGCCCTCTTCCTTGAGGAAGTCGGGGTCGATGTCGAGCTTGGCATTGAGGTTGAAGCCACGCAGGTCCAGCACTTCCTTGAGCGGCACTTCGCCGAAGTGCACGGCCTTGATGGGCGCGCGCGGGTTCATGTGCTTCAAGCGATGGATCAGGGCATCGGTCTCCTCGGCGCTCACCAGGTCGGTCTTGGACAGGAAGATCTGGTCGGCAAAGCCCACCTGGCGGCGTGCCTCCTGGCGGTCGTTGAGCTGCTGGGGCGCGTGCCTGGCATCCACCAGCGTGATGATGGAGTCGATCAGGTAGGTCTCGGCAATCTCCTCGTCCATGAAGAAGGTCTGCGCCACCGGGCCGGGGTCGGCCAGGCCCGTGGTCTCGATCACGATGCGGTCGAAGTCGAGCAGGCCCTTGCGCTTCTTGGCGGCCAGCAGTTGCAGCGTCTCGCGCAGGTCCTCGCGGATGGTGCAGCAGATGCAGCCATTGCTCATCTGCACGATCTGCTCCTTGGACTCGGTCACCAGGATGTCGTTGTCGATGTTCTCTTCGCCGAACTCGTTTTCGATCACGGCGATCTTCTGGCCGTGGGCTTCGCTGAGCAGGCGCTTGAGCAGGGTGGTCTTGCCCGAGCCCAGGAAGCCGGTGAGGATGGTGGCAGGTATGAGGGACATGGAGAAAAGCCTAGAAAAGGATGCGGGTGCCAGGGGGACGACTTGCGGCAGTTTAGCCACGAAATCAAGACCCCACCGAACCCCTGCACCAATGGGGATCCCGCATTTTTGAGCTCAATCGCATACCAGTCTTTGCCTTGAAGCTATGGATCAAGGAGCAAAAAAGCATCTCTTGACGAAAGGAAGTTGCGTTAGTGCCCGGACAGGAGGCTGTGGACTTCAGGATTTGCGCATCACCACCAGCCCCTTGAGGTACTCGCCTTCGGGAAACTCCAGCGTCATCGGGTGGTCGGGAGCCCCTGCCAGGCGCTCGACGATGTAGCCGTCCACCCCGGCATCGGCCCCGGCCGAGGCCACGATCTTGTGGAACAGGTCGGCGCTGATGCCCCCCGAACACGAGAAGGTGAACAGCACGCCGCCGGGCGTGAGCAGCTGCAGCGCCAGGCGGTTGATGTCCTTGTAGGCGCGCGCGGCGCGTTCTGCGTGCGCTGCGGTGGGCGCGAACTTGGGCGGATCGAGCACGATGGCGTCAAAGCGCTGGCCTTCCTTGAGGAACTGGCGCAGCGAGGCGTTCACATCGGCATCCAGGAAGCTCGCGCGGTTCACGTCGAAGCCGTTGAGCGCCACGTGGGCGCGCGCCCGCTCCAGCGCGGGGCCGGAGGAGTCAATGGAAGTCACGTGGCCGCCTCCCGGGCCGCCCGCCGCCTCGGCCGCACGCATGCCGGCCAACGCTGCCACGCTGAAGCCGCCGGTGTAGCAAAAGCAGTTGAGCACATGCTGGAAGCCCAGCCGGCGCGCATAGTCGGCAAAACGCTTGCGGCTGTCGCGCTGGTCCAGGTAGAAGCCGGTCTTGTGGCCTTCGGCAATGTTGAGCGTGAGCTGCCACTGGTGCTCGTGGATGGTCAGCTCCACCGGCGGCACCTCGCCACCGGCCACCGGGCCGCCGCGCAGCCAGCCCGTGGCGGGCTCCAGCCCCTCCAGAGCGCGCACGCTCGCATCCGAGCGCTCGTACAGCCGGGTGAGGCCGGTCTCGCGCAGCAGGGCATCGGCCAGCACATCTTTCCAGCGCTCGGTGCCGGCACTGGTGAACTGCGCCACCAGCGTATCGCCGTAGCGGTCCACGATCAGGCCGGGCAGGCCGTCGGACTCGCCATGCACCAGGCGGATGCCGTCGCTCTGCACATCGAAGCGCGCGCGGGCGATGATGGCGCGCGCGCAGGCGGCGATGAAGAAGGGCTCGTCGATGCGCTGCGCCTCGTCGAAGCTCCACACCCGGGCCCGGATGCGTGAGCTGGGGCTGAACGCGGCCCAGGCCAGGAACTGGCCCTCGTGCGACTCGACACGCACCGTCTCGCCGCTGTCGCCGCCGCCCTTGGCGATGGCCGATTCGAAGATCCAGGGATGGCGGCGCAGGAGCGAGCGCTCCTTGCCAGGGCGAAGGCGAAGGGTTTTCATGGCCCCGATTGTCGCGCCGTTGGAGCGCTCCCCCGCCAGACGGGCGGCTGGATTACAGCTTCTGGCCGAAGCGCTCGAAGCGCGGCATGAAATACCGGTCGGTATCCGCCGACACCAGCACGCCCAGGGCCCGGCCGATCAGCAGATGGCGCGGCACCAGGCCGATGTAGCGTGAATCGGCGCTGTTGTCGCGGTTGTCGCCCAGCACCAGGTACTCACCCTCGGGCACGGTCACGGGGTCAAAGCTGCTGCGCGCCGTCACGCCATGCAGCCATTGCACGCGGCGCTCGTGGCCCTGCACCTGCTCCGTCAGGCGCGTGGCGTCGACCGTGCGGCCCAGGCCCATGGCTTCCTGTAGCGCCTGCGGTGCCTCGTAACGGGCGGCTTCGCCATTGATGATGAGCACTTCGTCGCGCATCTCCACCGTATCGCCTGGCACTGCCACCAGGCGCTTGATGAGGCGCGTGCCGTCCAGCGGCGAAGAGAAGGTCACCACGTCACCGCGCCGCGGCTCGCCCATCGGGGCCAGCACCACGTCGGTCAGCGGAATCTTCACGTTGTAGGCCAGGCGGTTGACGAACACCACGTCGCCCTCGACCAGGTTGGGCCGCATCGAGCCCGAGGGAATGGGGTTCCAGTCCGCCACGGCCGTGCGAAACAGGCCGAAGCACATCAGCAGCACCAGAAATCCCTTGTTGGCCTTGATCCAGCGTCCCATCGATTCTTCTCCTCGGGTTGTCCCTTGAACGGCTTATCGTGTGGCCCTGCGCTGCACGGCCACAGCGCTCGGAGCCCGCCACCGCGCCAAAGGTTCCCGGCCACCATGCGCATGCAGCCCGAACGCCGTGCGGTCGGCGCAACGGACCGCGCGCCCCCTGGGTTGACCCCTGGGCAGGCACACAGCCGAGGGTGCACAATGGTTGCAAAGTGTGTTTTGCCGAAACCTGTGTGATGACGCAGCCGCCCGAGCGCAGAGGCCGGAGGCTGCCCCAACGGACCCGCCTGCATGGCAGAACCCCGCCTTTTGACACTCCTGCCCGCGCGCGTGCAGCAATGGCTAGCCCCCTACGAGGCAGACGAACCGCTGGCCGCGAGCTTTCGCGCCCAGCAGTTGCAGGCCATGCTGCGCCTGACCCCGCTGGCCATGGCGGTCAATGTCTTCAACGGGTGTTTCATCGCCTGGCGGCTGGCCACGGTGCCGCCCTGGCTCTGGGCCTGGATGCTGGCGCTGCTGTTTGTGGCGGCACAGGGACTGCGTGCCTGGCAGCGCGCACGCAACCACCCTCCTCGACTGCTGGCGTCGAAGAAGGCCATCCGGCGCGCCGCCCGCCACGCCGGCGCGCTGGGCCTGCTGTGGGGCGCCATACCGGCTGCGCT
Source organism: Acidovorax sp. LjRoot66 (assembly GCF_964253305.1). Taxonomy (NCBI): domain Bacteria; kingdom Pseudomonadati; phylum Pseudomonadota; class Betaproteobacteria; order Burkholderiales; family Comamonadaceae; genus Acidovorax; species Acidovorax sp. LjRoot66. The sequence continues at coordinate 1,358,621 of NZ_CAXUQU020000001.1, read as the reverse complement.
CTTCGCCTCGGCCACGGCGCCGGACCAGATGATGATCCTGGCGATCAGCTGCGGAATGATCTGCGCGGGGGGCTTTGCGCTGGTGACGGTGCCCGAGGCGGCCCTGAGCTACGTGCTGCTGCTCGCGGGAGGCTCGGCCGTGGGGCTGGCGCGGGCTTCAGACCAGCCGGGCACGGTGACACTGCTGGTGCTGCTGATGACCTATGGGCTGGTGGTGATCGCCTCGGTGCGCGTGATGGCCCGCTCCTACGGATCGCGCCTGGCGGCCGAGGCCGATGCCGCCCACCAGCAGCAGATCGTGGGCCTGCTGCTGCGCGATTTCGAGGAGAACACCAGCGACTTCCTCTGGGAGGTTTCCAGCGAAGGCACGCTGCGCCACTCCTCCAACCGCCTGGACCAGGCCCTGCGCTACAGCCGCCAGGACGACCCCGACCTGGGCCTTGTGGAACTGATCGCCCGCACCCACCAGGGCGCCACCCATGGTGTGGACCCGGCCGGCCACCTGCAGGCACTGCAGGCCGCGCTCAGGGGCCCGCAGCCGTTTCGCGACCTGCCCGTACCCATCGTGATCGAGGGCCAGTTGCGCTGGTGGGCGCTTACCGCCAAACCCATCTGGCGGCTGGACCAGAGCCTGCAGGACTGGCGCGGCGTGGGGGTGGACATCACCCACAAGAAACACGCAGAGGACGAGATGCACCGCCTGGCGCACTTCGACTCGCTGACCGGTCTTGCCAACCGGCGCCACTTCCAGCATCGGCTGCAGTGTGCGCTGGACAGTGCCGGCACCAGCGCTGCAGCCCTGCTGTGCCTGGACATGGACAATTTCAAGCGCATCAACGACGCCTATGGCCACGGCAACGGAGACCTGCTGCTCAGGACCGTGGCGCAGCGCATGGACCAGGAGATCCGCAGCCGCGACCTGGTGGCCCGACTGGGTGGGGACGAGTTCGCCATCCTGCTCGACGGTGCCAGCACACGGGCCGAGGTGCAGGTGTTCTGCGACCGGCTGATGCGCGCCGTAGAGCAGCCCTGCGACCTCTCGGGCCTGGCCACCACCCCGCACCTGAGCATCGGCGTGGCCTTCCTGCCGCGCGATGGCACCCACGTGGACGCCCTGCTGCACCATGCCGACCTGGCCCTGTACGAAGCCAAACAGCGCGGCCGCAGGCAGGTGCAGTTCTTTTCCATCGAGATGGACCAGCGCGCCCACCGGCGCATTGCGCTCGAGGACGGCCTGCGCACCGCCCTGGCCCAGGGCGAACTGCACCTGGCCTTCCAGCCCCAATGGCACCTGGCCTCGGGCCGCATCGCGGGGCTGGAGGCCCTGCTGCGCTGGAACAGCACGCGCTTTGGCAGCGTGTCGCCCGTGGAATTCATCCCCGTGGCCGAAGAGGCAGGCCTGATCCGCGACATCGGGCTGTGGGTGCTGGAACACGCCTGCCTGGCGGCGCTCCAGTTGCCGGGCGAGCTGGTGATGTCGGTCAACCTCTCGGTGTGCCAGTTCGACGATGCCCTGCTGGCCGACAAAATCCTGGAGGTGGTGGAGCGCTGCGGCCTGCCGCCCGAGCGGTTGGAGCTGGAGATCACCGAATCCGTCTTCCTGCAGGACACGGACGACGTGATGGCCACACTGCACCGGCTGCGCCATGCGGGCGTGCGCATCGCGCTGGACGATTTCGGCACGGGTTACTCCTCGCTGGCCTATCTGCGCAGCTTCCCGTTTGATCGGCTCAAGATCGACCGCTCCTTCATCGCGCCCATAGAGGGCAGCTCTGAGTCGAAGGCCATCGTGCACTCCGTGATCGAACTGGCGCAGGCGCTGCACATGGAGACCACGGCCGAGGGCATCGAGACCGCTGAACAGGCCCATCTGCTGCAGGGCCTGGGCTGCGTGACCGGCCAGGGCTTCTACTTTGCGCGGCCGCTGGACCTGGCGGCGGTCACCGCCTTCATCGCTGCGCAGCCGGCCATCGCCGCCTGACGACCCCCGGACCGATTTATTCAGCGCCTGGCTTGCGCCTGGCCCTCGGGTGCGCCGCGTCGTACACCTTGGCCAAATGCTGGAAATCCAGGCGCGTGTAGACCTGAGTGGTAGTGATGTTGGCGTGGCCGAGCAACTCCTGCACCGCTCGCAGGTCACCGCTGGACTGCAGCAGGTGGCTGGCGAACGAATGACGCAGCATGTGCGGGTGCACAGGGGTGGTCAGCCCGGCCTGCTGGCTGCGCTGGCGCAGCCGCAGCCAGATGGACTGTGCCGTGAGCCGCGCGCCGCGCTGGCCCAGGAACAACGCGGCATCCAGGCGCGCCGATCCGTCGCCGCCGAACGGCCCGGCGCGCAGCGCCAGCCAGGCCTGCAGAGCCTCCAGGGCCGAGCGGCCCACCGGCACGCTGCGCCGCTTGCTGCCCTTGCCGAACACATGCGCCTCGCCCGCCTGCAGGTCGATCCAGCCGCGGCCCTGGCGCTGGGTTTCGGCACTGGGCACGGCATCAAGCCCCGCGAGCTCGCCCACGCGCAGGCCGCAACCGTACAGCAGCTCCACCATGGCGGCGTCGCGCGTTTCCAACCAGGGGTCGGCGCCGGTGTTGTCGAACTCGGCCAGGCGCACGGCGTCGTCCACCCCCAAGGCCTTGGGCAGGGGTTTGGGTGCCTTGGGGGCGCGCACGTCCTGCACCGGGTTGTGCGGCACCAGGCCCTGGCGCCCGGCCCAGATAAAAAGGCCGCGCCAGCCCGAAAGGATGAGCGCAATGCCACGCCCGCTGCGCCCGCCGCTGTGCATCTGCGCGACGAAGCGGCGGATGTGCGCCGTCTGCAGCTGCAGCAGGGGCAGGCCCACGCCGGCTGCGAACTGCGCGAGCTTCTCGAGGTCCAGCGTGTAGAGCGTGAGCGTGCGCGCCGCCAGGCGCTTTTCCACGCGCACATGCTCCAGGTAGCGCAGCACCAGCGGATCTGGCGCCAAGGTGCCGGGCTCAGGGGCGACGGGTGCGGTGGTAGTCACGTGCAGCCGTCCGCCAACAGGTCAGCGCAGGCGCACCAGCGCCGAGCTGGCCAGCTCGGCAATGCGCGAAAGGAATTCGGTGCCCATGGTGGCATCGAAGCGCTGGGGGTCGTGCGAACCCAGCACCAGCAGCCCGAAGGCCGGCGTGGCGCTGTCGATGGCGCCCTGGCGCAACGGCAGCAGGGCCAGCGACTGGGCCTGCACGCCATCGATTGCGCTGAGCCAGCCGGCGGGCTCGAAGCCCAGGTTGGGGCCGCAAAAGGGCATGGTCAGCGACGAAGCGAAGGCCCGCGCGTCTTCACTGGCGCCCTGGGCGAAGTCGGCATCCACGTAGGGGCCGGCCACTTCCCACACGCGCACGGTGGCCTGGGGCACGTCGAACAGGGTGCGGATGCCCTCCACCACTGCTTCGGGCAGGTCGAACGGGTCCTTGACCTGCAGCAGTGCGCTGGTCCACTGGTGCACCTTGGCCGCAATGGCGGTGTTCTCGCCGCTGTTGCGCACCATGTCCATCACGCGGTGCTCCAGCCCCTTGATCTTCTCGCGCAGCATCTCGGCCTGGCGCTCCTGCAGGCTCACGGCGCGCGCGCCATGGGGGCTGGTGATCTGCACGCTGGCCAGGACCTCGGCATGGCGCTCGAAAAAGCCGGGCGTGTTCTCCAGGAACTGGGCGATGTCGTCTTCGGTGATGGGCGGGATATGGGTGCTGGGGTTGGTCATGCTGCGTCCGGAATGTCGATCTGGCCTTCGAATACGGTGGTGGCCGGGCCGGTCATGAAAAGGGAATCGGTATCCTGCCCGCTCCAGGCGATGGTCAAGCGCCCGCCATGCATGTCCACATGCACCTCGCTGTCGAGCAGCCCAAGGCGAATTCCGGCGGCCACGGCCGCACAGGCGCCCGAGCCGCAGGCCAGGGTCTCGCCCGTGCCACGCTCGAACACCCGCAGGCGCACGTGGCCACGGCCCACGATCTGCATGAAGCCCGCGTTCACGCGCTCCGGAAAGCGCGAGTGGCTTTCGATCAGCGGGCCCCACAGGCCCACCGGGGCTGTGTCCACGCTGTCCACCAGTTGCACGGCGTGCGGGTTGCCCATGGAGACCACGGCCACCGGCACGGTGACGGGAATGCCCTGCACATCGAACGCCAGGGGCCAGGTGCGGCCGTTGCCCTGCACCGTGGGGGCCAGGGCCGTGGTATCGAAAGGCACCCGGGGCTCGTCGAGCACGGGCACGCCCATGTCCACCGTGACCCGGCCATCGGCATTGAGCTTTGGCGAGAGCACGCCGCTCAGGGTCTGCACGCGGATGGTGTCCTTGTCCGTCAGGCCTTTGTCGCGCACGTAGCGTGCAAAGCAGCGCGAGCCATTGCCGCACTGGCCCACCTCGCCGCCGTCGGCGTTGTGGATCACGTATTCGAAGTCGATGCCCGCGGCAGGCGAGGGCCGCACGGTGAGGATCTGGTCGGCGCCCACGCCGAAATGGCGGTCCGCCAGGTAGCGGTACTGGCCGGCGGTGAGATTCAGCCGCGAGCGGGTCTCGTCGAGCACGACGAAGTCGTTGCCCGCGCCCTGCATTTTGGTGAAGTGGATCTTCATGCCCGGATTATCGTCGGTGCAGGGCCGGCCTTGTCAGACACCGTGGCAATGGCAATACCCCCATCCGGCACAGGGCGGCCAAGCGGTTTAGGCTAACGCGTCTTTGAAAACAACGAACGAGGAGCCCATGGCAGACATTTCCGCCTTCCCCATCACCCGCAAGTGGCCCGCCCAGCACCCCGACCGCATCCAGCTGTACTCGCTGCCCACGCCCAATGGCGTGAAGGCCTCGATCGCGCTGGAAGAGATGGGCCTGCCCTACGAGCCGCACCTGGTGAGTTTCGAGACCAACGACCAGACCTCGCCCGAGTTCCTGTCGCTCAATCCCAACAACAAGATCCCCGCCATCCTCGACCCCGACGGCCCCGGCGGCAAGCCACTGGCGCTGTTCGAGTCCGGTGCCATCCTCATCTACCTGGCTGACAAGACCGGCAAGCTGGTGCCCCAGGACGCAGCGGCCCGCTATGAAACCCTGCAGTGGGTGATGTGGCAGATGGGCGGCGTAGGCCCGATGTTCGGCCAACTCGGCTTCTTCCACAAGTTCGCCGGCAAGGACTATGAAGACAAGCGCCCGCGCGACCGCTATGTGGCCGAGTCCAAGCGCCTGCTGGGCGTGCTGGACCAGCGCCTGGCCGGACGCCAGTGGGTGATGGGCGACACCTACACCATTGCCGACATCGCCATCCTGCCCTGGGTGCGCAACCTGGTGGGCTTCTATGGCGCGGGCGAGCTGGTGGAGTTCGACCAGTTCAAGGAAATCAAACGCGTGCTGGACGCCTTCGTGGCACGCCCGGCCGTGGCCAAGGGGCTGAACATTCCCGCGCGCGGCTGAGCGATCGAGCTCAGCCCATTCTCTCCTGGAGAAAGTCCAGGAAGCACGCAATGCGCGCGGCCAACTGCGTGTTGCGGTAGTACACCGCATTGATGGGCTGGCGCACGTCCACCGTGTCGCGCGCCAGCACCTGCACCAGGCGGCCGGCCTCGCGGTCGCCTGCGGTCATGAAATCCGACAGGCAAACCAGCCCCACATGTTCCAGCGCCAGCTGGCGCAATGTTTCGCCGCTCGACGCGGTGAGGCTGGGCACGATCCGCCATTCGTCTCCGTGCGTGCCGCGCAGCGGCCAGCGGTTGAGCGACTCTGGCTCGTTGAAGCCCAGCAGCGTATGCCCGGAGAGTTCGGCCACGCCCTTGGGCTTGCCGGCGCGCGCCAGGTACTCCGGGCTGGCCAGCACGCGCAGGCGGCTGGTGCACAGGGGACGCGCGTGCAGGGTCGAGTCCTGCAGCCGGCCTATGCGGATGGCCACGTCCGTGCGCTGCTCCAGCAGGTCGATGTACATCTCGTCGGTATTCAGTTCCAGCGTGATCTGCGGATAGGCGGCTCGGAACGCCGGCACCAGCGGCACCACGGCGTGCAGCATGAAAGGCGTGGCCGCATTCACGCGCAGCCGGCCGGCGGGCTGCTGGCGGCGTGCCGCCATGCTTTCCTCGGCATCGTCGATGGAGGCCAGGATGGCGCGCGTGCGCAGAAGGAAGGCCTGGCCCTCCTCGGTCAGCTCGGTGCGGCGCGTGGTGCGGCGCAGCAGCGTAGTCTCCAGCTTCTTTTCCAGGCGCCCAAGGGCCCGGCTGATGCCCGAGACCGTCTGACCCAACTGGTCCGCCGCCGCAGTGATGGAGCCGCCGTCGACCACGGCCACGAAGGCCTGCAACTCTTCCAGGGTGGATTTCATGGGCGCAATGCTCGCCGATTGTTGATTCCAAATCAACTATCTATGGCGTAGAACCCTCTTTTTCTGCAAGGCTACAAACCCGACACTTCCCTGCATCCACACAGGAGTGTTTCCATGCCCATTGCCTTGCTCGCGCTGACGCTCAGCGCATTCGCCATCGGCACGACGGAGTTCGTGATCGTTGGCCTGCTGCCCACCGTGGCGGCCGATCTGTCCATCAGCATCCCTTCGGCGGGCCTGCTGGTGAGCCTGTATGCCCTGGGTGTCGCCGTCGGCGCCCCGGTGCTCACCGCGCTGACCGGCAAGCTGCCGCGCAAGGCGCTGCTGCTGTCGCTGATGGCGCTGTTCACCGCCGGCAACCTGCTGGCCTGGCAGGCACCGAGCTATGAATCGCTGGTGGCCGCGCGCATCCTCACCGGCCTGGCGCACGGGGTGTTCTTCTCCATCGGCTCAACCATCGCCACCGGTTTGGTGCCGCGCGAGAAGGCGGCCAGCGCCATTGCCATCATGTTCACCGGGCTCACCGTGGCGCTGGTCACCGGCGTGCCGCTGGGCACCTTCATCGGCCAGCACTTCGGCTGGCGCGAGACCTTTTTGGCCGTCTCGGCCCTGGGCGTGGTCGCCTTCATCGGCAGCGCACTCTTCGTGCCGCGCAATATCGCCCATACCCCACCCGCCTCGCTGCTGCAGCAGGCCAAGGTGCTGGCCGAGCCACGCCTGCTGCTGGTCTATGCCAAGACGGCCATCGGCTACGGTGGCACCTTCATTCCCTTCACCTTTCTTGCACCCATCCTGACCGACATCTCGGGGTTCAGCGCCGGTGCGGTGGGCTGGGTGATGCTGGTCTACGGCGTGTCGGTGGCCGTGGGCAACATCTGGGGTGGCCGGCTGGCCGACCGGCTGGGCCCGATCCCGGCGCTGCGCATCGTGTTCGCCCTGCTGGCCGCCGTGCTTTTGCTGCTGCAGTTCACCGCGCCGCACCCCTGGCTGGCGCTGGTGACCGTGCTGCTCTGGGGCGCCGTGGCCTTCGGCAATGTGCCGGGGCTGCAGGTCTACGTGGTCAAGCAGGCCGAGCGCTTCACGCCGCAGGCGGTGGACGTGGCCTCGGGCCTGAACATCGCCGCCTTCAACCTGGGCATTGCCGGTGCCGCCTGGGCCGGTGGCCTGATCGTGACGCACCTGGGCCTGATGCACACGCCCTGGATCGGTGCCGTGGTGGTGCTGGGCTCCCTGGCCCTGACGCACTACAGCGGCGTGCTGGACCGCCGAGCCGGCATCCCCGTGCGCTCCAGTGGCCCGGTCCCCGTCGGCCACTGATCACCCTTTTTTCCTGCACATCCACACGGAGTCTTTCTTCATGCATTCTTCTACCATCCCCGCCTTCGGCCTCGGTACCTTTCGCCTCAAGGACCAAGTCGTCATCGACTCGGTGCGCAACGCGCTCGACCTGGGTTACCGCGCCATCGACACCGCGCAGATCTACGGCAACGAGGCCGAGGTCGGCCAGGCCATCGCAGAAAGCGGTGTGCCACGCAGCGCGCTGTTCCTCACCACCAAGGTCTGGACGGAGAACCTGGCGGCGGACAAGCTCATCCCCAGCCTGAAGGACAGCCTCGCCAAGCTGCGCAGCGAGCAGGTGGACCTGGCGTTGATCCACTGGCCTTCGCCCAGCGGTGCCGTGCCCGTGGCCGAGTTCATGGGTGCACTGGCCGAAGCCAGGGCCCAGGGCCTGGCGCGGCAGATCGGTGTCTCCAACTTCACCGTGGCGCTGATGCAGGAGGCCATTGCCGCCGTGGGCGCGGGCGCCATCGCCACCAACCAGGTTGAGCTGCACCCCTACCTGCAGAACCGCAGCGTGGCCGACTTCGCGAGAAGCCAGGGCATCCCCATCACCTCGTACATGACGCTGGCCTACGGCAAGGTGCTGAACGACCCGGTGATCGAAGCCATTGCCCGCGCGCATGGGGGCACCACGGCCCAGGTGGCATTGGCCTGGGCGCTACAGCTCGGCTACGCGGTGATCCCCTCGTCCACCCGGCGCGAGAACCTGGCCAGCAACCTCAAGGCGCAGCAGCTGCGCCTTACCGATGCCGATATGGCGCAGATCGCCAGCCTGGACCGTGGCGGCCGCCTGGTCGACCCCGACGGCCTTGCCCCTGCCTGGGATTGACCGATCCTCTCAGCCGGTCACCACGCGCACGAAGGCCGGCACCACCCCCAAGGCATCGTCGCGCCGCTGCAGCGCATGCACGTCGGCACGCGGTGCCCTGGCCCCCAGGGTCTTGAGCACCACGCGGGCGCCGAACAGGCTGCCGAGCGACGACGGCACCAGCGCCACGCCCAGCCCTGCGGCCACCAGGCTCAGCAAGGCCGCCAGCTCCACCGTGGTCTGCGCCACCCGGGGCGCAAAGCCGGCCTGCACGCAGCACTGCACCATGTGCTCGGCGTGGGCCGATGAATCGCGGCGCAGCATCACGAAGGCCTCGCTGCGCAGGTCCTTCAGGGCCAGCGCCTTGCGCGCCGCCAGCGGGTGGCCGGGCGGCAGGGCCGCCACCACGGGGTCGGGCCACAGCAGGGTGCTCGCGAGCTGGTCGTCGTTGACCGCCGTGCGCGAAATGCCCACGTCGATGCGCTTGTCGCGCAGGGCCGCCTGCTGCAGCGAGGGCTGCATCTCGTGCAGCACCACGTCCACGCCCGGGTGGCTGTGCCGGTAGCGCGCCAGCGCTGCCGGAAACGGCCCGAGGAAATGCGAGCCCGACAGCCCCACCTCGATGCGCCCCGCCTGCCCCTGGCCGATGGCCGCCACGCGCTGGCGCGCCGTGTCCAGCCGCTCCAGCACCGCACGCGCATCCACCAGGTAGGCCTGGCCTGCCAGCGTCAGTTCCACACGCCGGCTGGTGCGCACGAACAGCTGGGCGCCCAGCTCCGCCTCGAGTTGCGCGATCTGCAGGCTCAGCGGCGGCTGCGACACATGCAGGCGCTGCGCGGCGCGCGTGAAGCTCAGCTCTTCGGCCAGGGCGATGAAGTAACGCAGGTGCCGCAGTTCCATTGATACTTTTCAAGTCTTGATCAAGACCAACAATATATTGGACTGTTGGTTCGCTTGTTTCCACAATACCCTGACTACAACATCCAGGCGGAGACAAACATGACGATCAAGCACAGCCTGCTGGCTGCCACGCTGGCCCTTTCGGGCCTGGCCACGGCGCAGGACAACTACCCCAGCAAGGCCATCACGCTCACGGTGCCCAACCCGCCCGGCGGTGTGGTGGACACCTCGGCCCGGTTGCTCAACGAACCCCTGGCGCGCGTGCTCGGCCAGCCGGTGGTGATCGACAACAAGGCCGGCGGCAGCGGCAACGTGGCCTACGGTGCCGTGGCCCGCAGCAAGGCCGACGGCTACAACCTGCTGATCTCGTACTCGGCCTACCATGTGGGCAACCCGGCACTGACCCCCAGCCTGCCCTGGGAGGCCAAGGATTTCGCGCCCGTGGCCCTGCTCACCGTGGCCACCAACGTGATCGCGGCCCACCCTTCGGTGCCGGGCAACAACCTCAAGGAGTTCATCACCTACCTCAAGGCGAACCCCGGCAAGGTCAACTACGCATCGCAAGGCAACGGCTCGCTCTCGCACATCGGCACCGAGATCTTCAAGCAGCAGAGCGGCACCTTCATGACCCACATCCCCTACCGCGGCTCGGGCCCGGCCGTGGCCGACGTGCTGGCCGGCCAGGTGCAGGTGTTCATCACCACGCCGCCGTCGGTCATGCAGCATGTGGTCAGCGGCAAGCTCAAGGCCTTTGCCGTGACCGGCACCAAGCGCCACCCGGGCCTGCCCAACGTGCCGACGGTGGCCGAGGCCGGCATGCCCGACTTCAAGCTCGAAGCCTGGGTGGGCCTGTTCGCCCCGGCGGCCACGCCACCGGCGGTGATCAGCAAGCTCACGGCCGACGTCAAGAAGGCCCTGGAGATGCCCGAGACGCGCCAGCGCGCCGACGCCGCCGGCATCGAGCTGCGCTACCTGCCGCCCGAGGCACTCGGCGACCTCGTGAAGACCGAGACCGCCTACTGGGCCAAGACCATCAAGGGCGCCGGCATCAAGGCCGACTGACCCGCCAGCCACTCCCCCGTGTGATCCCATTCCCGGCGGCCCCTGTGCGCCGGGCAGGGCAGCGCTGTGCCCATTTTTTCCCGAAAGACCGCCATGCAACGCACCTACCGCATCGGGCAGATCGTGCCCAGCTCCAACACCACCATGGAGACCGAGATCCCCGCCATGCTGCGCGCCCGCGAGCAGATCCTGCCCGAGCGCTTCAGCTTCCATGCCAGCCGCATGCGCATGCAGAAGGTCACCCAGGAAGAGCTGGCCGCCATGGACCGCGACTCCGACCGCTGCGCGCTGGAGCTGTCCGACGGGAAGATGGACGTGATGGGCTATGCCTGCCTGGTGGCCATCATGAGCATGGGCCTGGGCTACCACCGCACGTCCGAAAAGCGGTTGCACGAGATCACGGTCGCCAACGGCAAGCCAGCGCCCGTGGTGTCGAGCGCTGGCGCGCTGGTCGAAGGCCTGAAGGCCATGGGCGCGAAGAAGGTCTCTGTGCTCACCCCTTACATGAAGCCGCTCACCCAACTGGTGGTGGATTACATCGAACACGAAGGCATTGCCGTGCACGACAGCCTGTCGCTGGAGATCGCCGACAACCTGGAGGTGGGCGCACAGGACCCCGCAGCCCCAGCGCAGATCGTGCAGCGCCTGGACACGCGCGGGGTGGACGTGGTGGTGATCTCGGCCTGCGTGCAGATGCCCTCGCTGGCGTCGGTGCAGGTGGCGCAGGACCGGCTGGGCATCCCCGTGGTGTCGGCGGCGGCTTGCACCACCTGGGCCATGCTCAGGCGCCTGGGGCTGGAGACCCGGGTGCCCCATGCCGGCGCCCTGCTCTCGGGCAAGTACTGATCCGCGGGAAAGCCCCGCGCTTTCCCGCATGACGCGCCCGGCGGGCTGCGGGTCAAAGCCGGATAATGGCCCCATGCCCCGCATCAGCCAGCAACTCCATCCCCACCGCGAACCCGTTCCCACCCGCCTGGCCGCCACCGTGCTGCTGCTGCGCGACGCCGAAGGCGACGGGGCGCTGGAGGTGCTGATGACGCGGCGCTCGCCCAACGCGAGCTTTGCCCCAGGGGCCTACGTTTTCCCGGGCGGCGGCATCGATGCGCTCGATGCCCAGTCGCACCAGGTGGCGGACCGCCGCCCGGCCCAGAGCGACCTGCACCTGACCCAGGCGATCGCCGCCATCCGCGAGAGCTTCGAGGAACTGGGCGTGCTGCTGGCGCGCCACGCCGACGGCCGCATGGCCGATGCCGCCGACATTGCCGCGCTGGACCGCGGCGCGCCGTTTGCCGCGCAGTGCGAAGCCAGGGGCCTGCGCCTGGCGGCCGACAGCGTCTACCTGCTGGCCTACTGGACGGCCGACCGCGACCTGCCGCGCCGCTTCGAGGTGCCCTTCCTGGCCGCGCGCATGCCCGAGGGCCAGACCCCGGTGGCCGACGAGGCCGAGCAGTTCGAGCCCGTATGGGTGCGCCCGGCCGACGCGCTGGCGCGGCACGATGCGGGCCAGTTCTTCATGATCTTCCCGACCATCCGCACGCTGCAGCGGCTGGCGAAATTCAAGAACACCGACGCCGTGCTCGGCGCCCTGGCCAACGAACAGCCCCTGTGGGTGAGCTGCCCGCGCGCCGGCCTGCTGGGTGGCAAGGAAGCGCGCTACATGGAAGACGAAATGCCGTTCGGCGAACTGGCGCTGGTCTGCCCCGACGGGCAGATCGTGCACCCGCTCGACTGGCAGACCGACCACCCCGTGCCCCTGCTCAAGAACGTGCAGCGCCTCACGGCCCCCAATTCGGGCGTGATGACCGGCCCAGGCACCAACAGCTACCTGGTGGGCGACCCGGCCACGGGCTATATCGCCATCGATCCCGGCCCGGCCGACCCCGAGCACCTGGAGAAGCTCTGGCGCGCCGCCGGTGGCGACATCCGCTCCATCGTCTGCACGCACTCGCACCCCGACCACTCTCCCGGCGCGGCGCCGCTGCAGGCACTGTGCGTGCAGGCCGGGCAGCCGGCGCCCCCCATCCTGGGCCTGCGCTCGGCCCCCACAGCCCGCGTGGCCAGCGCCTTCACGCCCGAGCGCGAGCTGGCCCATGGCGAGCGCCTGGTGCTGTCCGCCCAGGTGGCCGATGCCGCCAACAGCCACACCCTGCAGGTGGTCCACACCCCCGGCCATGCGGCCAACCACCTGTGCCTGCTGCTGGAGGAGGATGGCCTGCTGTTCAGCGGCGACCACATCCTCAACGGCAGCACCACGGTGGTCGACCCGCCGGACGGCAACATGGCCGACTACCTCGATTCGCTGGACGCGCTGGACGCGGCCTGCGAGAAGCAGGGCGTGAACTTCATCCTGCCCGCGCACGGCTACGTATTGGGCGAGGCGCGCAGCGCCATTGCCCGCCTGAAGGCCCACCGCCTGGCGCGCGAGGCCAAGGTACTGGCCGCCATGCAGGCACTGCCCCAGGGCAGCATGGACGACTGGGTGCGCCACGCCTACGACGACGTGCCCCCGCGCATGTGGCCCGTCGCCCAGCGTTCGCTGCTTGCACATGTAGAGCGCATCCGCGCCATGGAACCCGGTAATGACTGAAAAAAACCCTGAAGCCGGCCATGTCCGGCTGGCCAAGCGCGTGGCCGAGCAACTCAACTGCTCGCGCAGCACGGCCGAACAATTCATCGAGGGCGGCTTCGTGAGCGTGGAGGGCGCCGTGGTCGAGGTGCCTGGTGCACGCGTGGCACCGCACCAGAGCGTGGCGGTGGACCCCGATGCGAGCCTGCTGGAGCTGACCCCCGTCACCCTGCTGCTGCACAAGCCCGCCGGTTTCGAGGCCGGCCTGGGTGCGCCGGGGCAGGCTGGCGCCGCCCATGCGAGCCGTAGCCAGGGTGCAACGCCCGCCGTCACGCTGCTGGCCCTCGCCTCGCACCTGCCCGAGGATGCCTCGGGCATCCGCGTGCTGCAACGCCATTTCCGCCAGCTCGAATGCTTCACCCCCCTGCCCACAGAGGCCAGCGGCCTGGTGGTCTATACGCAGGACAAGCGAATTGCACGCAAGCTGGCCGAGGACATCGAATCGCTGGAGCAGGAATGCATCGTGGAGGTGGCCGGCGAAATCGCACCCAACGGCCTGCAGCGCCTGTGCCACGGCCTGTCATTCAATGGCCGCGCGCTGCCCCCCATCAAGGTGAGCTGGCAGAACGAGACGCGGCTGCGCTTTGCGCTCAAAGGCATTCGTCCGGGGCAGATTCCTGCCATGTGCGAGGCCGTGGGCCTGCGCGTGGTGGCCATCAAGCGCATCCGCATCGGCCGCGTGCCACTGTCCAAGGTGCCCGAGGGACAGTGGCGCTACCTGCAGCCCTGGGAGCGATTCTGAACGGCACTCGCTAGCTATCAAAAGGTGAGCAATAGGCGTTTTGAGGGAAGGCGATCCGCCACAGGCCGCTGATACACTGCCCTCCATAACAGGAGGGAGTCCATGGACCATCAGCAATCAGGGGCAGGAGCGGCGCCCGCATCGAACTTCGCGCAGGAGATCGATGCGCATCCGCTTGAATTCACCGGCAGCGGCGGCGAGTACTTCCGGGTATGGATCGTCAACGTGCTGCTGACCATCCTCACCCTGGGCTTCTACACCCCCTGGGCACGGCGGCGCACCGCCCAGTATTTCTATGGCCACACCCTGGTGGCCGGCAGCCCGCTCGAATTCACGGCGCAGCAGCGTCGGATGGTGATGGGCTTCGTCATGCTGGTGATGATCACCATCGCCTACAACATTGCCGTCAACACCGGGCAGGACACGGCGGTGTCCCTCTTCCTGCTTGCCGGCGCCCTGCTGGCCCCGTTCATCTGGGGCAGTGCCATGCGTTTTCGCCTGGGCTCCACGCGCTGGCGCGGCCTGCGCCTGCAGTTCACGGCCTCCTGGCGCGAGGTGTACGTGGCCAGCTGGCCCGTGTTCGCCATCGCCCTCGTGTGGATCGGCGTGTTCTTCGGCATCCAGTACCTCGCGCCCGAATCGGCCGGGGCGCTGCAGGAGCTGGCTGCCGACGAAAGCGGCGAGGCCGACCTGCCGACCATGACCGCCGCCATCTGGGGCCTGGTGGTGCTGGGCCTGCTGCTGTCGGTGCTGTGCTTCATCCGCCTCGAATACAACTACAAGAGCCTGCTGGTGCTGCGCGCCCAGGTAGGGGCCGAATCCGGTCGCTGGAAACCCGTGTACATGGATTTCATCAAGGTCTGGGCGGCCACGGTGGCCGTTTTCCTGCTGTTCGTGGTGGGCATCTCGGCAGGGCTGGCGGTACTGGCAGGGGGGTCGTTCGCGCTCATCGCCGGCTTGAAGGACAAATGGGGCGCCCTGATTTTCGTGGTCTTCGCGGTGGCGTTCATCGCAGGCATCTTCCTGATGTTCCTGGCCTCGGCACCGGCGCGCGCCTACCGCGAGGCCCGCATGTTCCAGCTCATGTGGGACAACATCGGCCTGAGCCAGGTGGCGCGCTTCAAGTGCCAGCTGCGCACGGGCCGCTACGTGCTGCTGCGCATCAAGAACCTGTTCCTGACCCTGCTCACGCTGGGCCTGTACCGCCCGTTCGCACGGGTCAGCGAGTACCGCATGAAGGTCGAATCCGTGACGCTGCACGTCAAGGGTGGCGTGGACCAGGTGGCCGGTGCCATGGTGCGCCAGCAGCAGCAAGGCGGCATTGGCGATGCACTGGCCGACGCGGCAGGGCTGGACCTGATCGGCTGATGAACGCACCCCCCTCCTCTGCTGCTGCGCCCCCCGGCACCCTGGTGCCAGGGCGCTGGTTCGATGGGCTGAGCAGCCAGGCCAAGCCGGTGCTCGTGGGCCTGCAGCGCACGCCCAAGGGCCCGTCGCTGGCGCTGCACCCGCTGTCCCAGCCTGGTGCGGCCCCCACCGTATTCCCCTGGGGCGAGGTGGGCTGGCCCGAGGCCTGGAGCGAGCGCCGCCCGCAGCAGCGGGTGGTGGTGGACCTGCGCGACCAGGGCAGCCTGGAGATCGACGCCGTGGCCCAATGGCATGCTGCGCTGGCCGAAGCGGGTGCCCGCCCCAGCCTGGCCGAGCGCATGCAGACGCGCTGGCCCGTGCTACTCGGCGTCACAGCGGTCGCCGTCGTCGGACTGACCCTGTTCTACCGCTACGGCACGCCCTGGGCGGCCACGGAACTCACGCGCTTCGTCCCCCTGTCCTGGGAAACCAGCGTGGCCAGCAATGTGCTCACGCAGATGGACAAGGGCACGCTCAAGCCGAGCAAGCTGCCCCAGGAGCGCCAGGCCGCACTGAAGGCACGCTTCGACACGCTGGTGCAAGCGTTGCCCACCCAGTTGCAGCGCTACCCTGGCTACGCCCCCACCTACACGCTGTCGTTCCGCTCCGGCATGGGGGCGAATGCCTTCGCCCTGCCTGGCGGCACGGTGGTGATGACCGATGGCCTGGCCAAGGCGGCAGAGAAGAAGGGGCTCAGCGACGACGCCCTCATCGGCGTGCTGGCCCACGAGATCGGCCACGTGGCCAACCGCCACACCACGCGCATGGTGGTGCAGCAAGGCGTGCTGCAGATGGGCATGGGGCTGGCGCTGGGCGACGTGTCGGGCATCGTCTCCACCGGCGCATCGGTGCTCACCGGCCTGGCCTACAGCCGCAACCACGAGCGTGAGGCCGACTGCTTTGCCATCGCCGTCATGTCCCATGCGAAGCTGCCCACGGCGCCCATGGGCAAGCTGCTGCTGGCCATTGCGCAGGACGAGGACGATGAGGAAAAGGCGGCCAGGAAGAAGGCCGCCACCGCAGCCAAGGAAGGCGCCAGCGCACCGGCCGAAGGCTCTGCATCCACCACCGCAGAACCCAAGGCGCCGGAGGCACTGGGCCCCGTGTGGTCCTTGCTCAGCAGCCACCCCGACACCGTGGAGCGCGCCACCGAACTGGAACAAGGGCATGCCATGCATTGCCCCAAGCGGGGTTGATCCGCGTATCGCTTGCACAGGGCAGGCCTGAGCAGCATTGACGACCGCCGTCGCCGCGGATTTGAATTCAAAAGTGTGAAGCGCGCCGATAAGCCGGATTCTGTGCACCACGGTTGCCCGCGGCGTGACCGCCATTACTCTGGGCCGGGTGTCGCCACCACGGCTCGATGCTACCTACCCGCCAACTCTGCGGAACCACATCAACGTTGGCCTACTTGGTATTGCTGCGCGTAGAGATTGCCCGTTTCACCTTGGGCTCGGAACGCGCCCAAGGTGGCTGTGGGCTTTCCCGGCTTTCGCCGGGAACCGTCTGGCTTGCGCCATCCGGCACCAGCTTTCGCTGGCGACCCACAGAACACCCCAGGGTGGTCCGTACCCAAACTCGTCTCTGTTGCTCTGATCCTCACCTCACGGTGGGCAGCCGTTAGCTGCTACGCTGTCCTGTGCAGTCCGGACGTTCCTCCAGTGCCTGGTTTCCCAGATTGCACCAGCGGCGGTCTGGCGCGCTTCACAGGGCAGATTATCGTTCACCGGAGCTGGCGCGTTCCCATGTAAGGTCAAAGCGCGCCAGGTATTTGCGCAGCCGGTCTGCATCGTTGACCACCGTGCGCTGCGCGCGCGAGGCCTGGAACAGCTGACGCCCCGCATCGGACAGGGTGCGCGCCTGGCAGCACACGCGCAGCACGGCGGCCAGTTGCAGCTGGTCGAACAGGTCCATCGCGTCCAAGGCGTCTTCGCCCAACAGGGCGCGCAGATTGATGGCATCGGCAGCCTGGGCACCCGAAAGGCCATCGCGTGCATCTTTTGCCGGCTGCCACAGCCACTGCAGGCGCGCGATCTCGGCCTGCACCAGGGGCAGGCCGATGCGGCCGCTGTCGGCCAGAGTGGCCAGGCGCGTGGCGCTGGCCGAGAGGTCGCGGAAGTTGCCGCTCCACAGCGCATCGGGCGACTGGGCGTAGCGCAGGTAGGCCGTGCGCGCCTCGGCCGACAGGCGCACCGTGCGGCCCAGCTCCGTGCCGGTGCGCGCCAGCAGGTGATCGAGGTTGGGCTCGATGTCCTCGGGGCGCTGGGCCAGGCCCGGCAGCTGGTAGCTCCAGAGGTTGATGCGCGCGTACAGGTCTTCGCGAAAGCGCCCGGCCGCCACCTCGGTGCGCAGGTCGCGGTTGGTGCCGGCGATCAGCTCGAAATCACTGGCCACCTCGCGGTCGCTGCCCATGGGGTAAAAGCGCTTTTCCTCCACGGCCTTGAGCAGCATGGCCTGCTCGTCCAGGCCCAGCTCGCCGATCTCGTCAAGGAACAGCACGCCCTTGTGCGCCGTGCGCAGCAGGCCCGCGCGGTCGGCCGCAGCGCCCGTGAAAGCGCCCTTCTTGTGCCCGAACAGCGTGGATGCGGCCCCATCGCCATGCAGGGTGGCGCAGTTCACTTCGACGAATTCGCCCTCGACCTGGTGGCGCGCCTTCTTGAGCTCGTACATGCGCCGCGCCAGATGCGATTTGCCCGCTCCGGTGGGCCCAGTGAACAAAATGGGCGCGCGCGAGCGCACCGCCACGCGCTCCACCTCGTCGATCAGCGCGTTGAAGCGCGCATTGCGCGTGGCGATGCCGCTCTTGAGGAAGTCCACCGCATCGCGCTGCTCGGCGCCAAAACGCTGGGCGATCACGTCGTAGCGCGACAGGTCCAGGTCGATCAGCGCATAGCTGCCCGCATCGCCCATCTGCTGGCGCCGGGGCGGCGAGGTCTGCGCCAGCACGCCTGGGATGCGCCGCGACTCCACCAGCAGAAACAGGCAGATCTGCGCCACGTGCGTGCCGGTGGTGATGTGGGTCCAGTACTCCTCGCGCTCGGTGTCGAAGCGGTAGGCCTGCGTCCAGTCGAACAACTTGGCGTAGACCTCGCCAAAGTCCCAGGGGTCGGCGATCTCCATGGGCACCAACCGCACCGTGGTCTCGGGCGAGGCGATGGCGATGTCGTTGCGCACCTGGTGCGCCAGCTCCTGGTGGGCCGGCGTGTACAGCAGCTCCATGCGGTGCACCACCATGTCCTCGTGCTGCACCAGCGACACGGTGGGTCGCCACTTCTCCCAGCGCCCCGCGCCCTTGCCCGAGTCGAGCTGGGTACCGATAAAACCAATCACTACCCTGTTCTTGCGCATCGCCAATGATCTATAAAACTAGCCTACATTCTATTTAGTACAGAATCCATCATGTTGCGGAATTTTCTTCATTTGCATTAATTCCTTTCGAATCAATGGGTTGGGATATTTCAACCGCCAAATCGCACGGCTGGCACGCAATTCGCAAATACCAAGGCACTCGGCGCAGACAGCGAACGCTCACAGGCCAGGGTTGGGGCCAACGCCCGCCCTGCCGGTGCCGGGGATCCAGGGCCTTGGGGTCCGTCGGATTCCCTGCATGCCGCACGCTGCGAGCGCCGGGTGACTGCAGGGCTGTGGAAGCCAGCTCCGAAAGGGGTTGCCGGGTTCGACTCCCGGCCTGCACCACTGGTAGCTCAGTCTGGTAGAGCACCCCTGAAAAGGGACTGTCGCAGGTTCGACTCCTGCCCATTCTTCCGGCCTTCGGGCCGGCTATCGAAGACGGTCGAAAGACCACCCGCCGGACGCGGGGTGAAGGACCAAAGGTTGCGCCGCAGCCTGCAAGCCATTGCCCCGTCAGCGGTGGCGGTTTGTGCCAGTACCCGGCACCGCCCGCGCCCGCAGCCAGCCCAAGCGAAAGCCCCTCGGGGCAACCGCCACGGCGCACTGCAGGGCCCGAGCCGCGCCCCCTGGAACCACTGCCCCGCTGTAACGGCCCCTCTGCAAGAAGTTTGATGCGGCGACCAACGACATTGAAAAAAGAAAGAACGAGGGTAGACACATGCTGAAGATCCAACGCACCACCGTCAAGAAGAACGAACGCGCACTGTTGCTGCGCAATGGCGATTTCGACCGCATGCTGCACAGCGGGACGCACTGGCTGTTCGCCGGCCTGGACCAATTGCGCGTGGAAACTTTCGCGCTGGAGCAAGCCGCCTTCACCCACGGCCTGGCCGACTACCTGATGGCCCGTGAGCCCGAGGTGGTGGCCACCGAGTTCGTGCGTGTGGAGCTGGCCGAGAACGAGGTCGGCCTGCGCAGCGAGAACGGCGTGCTGGTCGAGATCCTGCCCCCTGGCACGCGCCGCCTGTACTGGAAGGGCCTGGTGGACGTGTCCGTGCAGGTGGTCGACCTGAACGCGGGTGCCGAACTGCCTGCTGCACTGGTGGCGCGCCTGACGCAGCCCCAGCTGCGCCATCGCACGGTGACCGGCCTGGCCGGCTTGCTGCAGGTGCAGGTGCCCGAGTCGTCCTGCGGCCTGCTGACGGTGGACGGCAAGGTGGAGCGGCTGCTGGCCGCAGGCTCGTACGCCTTCTGGAAGTACGGCCGCACGGTGGCGGTGGAGCAGGTGGACCTGCGCCTGCAATCGGTGGAAGTCTCGGGCCAGGACATCATGACCCGCGACAAGGTGGGTCTGCGCATCAACCTGAGCGCCACCTTCCGCTACACCGATGTGCTGCGCGCCTGGAGCCAGCTGCAAAAGCCCGCGGAGCACCTGTACCGCGAGCTGCAGTTCGCACTGCGCGCCGCCGTGGGCACCCGCACGCTCGATGAGCTGCTGGAGAACAAGACAGTGATCGACGACGTGGTGGGCGCCCACATGGCCGCCAAGCTCGCACCCTACGGCATTGCGCTGGAGAGCGCCGGCGTGAAGGACATCGTGCTGCCCGGCGACATGAAGGCCATCCTGACCCAGGTGGTGCAGGCGGAAAAGCAGGCCCAGGCCAATGTGATCCGCCGCCGCGAAGAGACGGCCGCGACGCGCTCGCTGCTCAACACCGCCAAGGTGATGGAGGACAACCCCGTCGCACTGCGCATGAAGGAGCTGGAAACGCTGGAACGCGTGGCCGAGCGCATCGACAAGATCTCGGTGTTCGGTGGCCTGGACCAGGTGCTCAACGGCCTGGTGAAGATGCGCTGAGCAAGGGAAAGAACGAAGAACACCATGAAGCAGACCGCACGTGAGAAACGCCTGGCCACGCAGACGCCGTTGCCGCTGACACCCGAGTCCGTGGGACTCGATGCCACGCTGTATGCCGACGCCGTTCGCTACCTCTTCGACCGGCCTGTGCCGGGCAAGAAGGAGCAGGAGTGGTACTGGGACAACGACGAGCCGGATTTCACCGCCACGCCTTTGCAATGGACGCACATCCAGACCGTGCTGTTCGCCAACGCGGGCACCGACCTGGCGCCCTACAGCGATGAGCAGGTGGGCATGGGCCTCACGCATGTGATGAGCAACAACGCCGGCGACATACCGTCCATGGCGCTCGACCCCTCGGTCCCGCTGGCCGATGCGATGCGCATGATGCAGGCCTTCCCGCGCCTGTGGAGCGACTGCTTCGCACCGCGCATGGCCCACGTGCACGAGACCATCGGCAGCGGCAGCGACCGGCTGCACTTTGCCTGCTACATGTGGTTCGACGTGTGGCCCACGTTCTGGAATGTCAAAGATATTCCTGAATGGCGCGATGCGATGTGGGCGGTGTTCTGCCACATGCTGGAGGTGCCCTGTCGCGAGGTGCAGGTCTCTGCCCTGCATGGCATCGGTCACGAGGGCCGCCACCTGCAGCGCCCGAGGGAATTGCCGGAACGGGTGGAGCTATTCATCCGCAGCGTGCCGGCGCACGACGAGGAACTGAAGAACTATGCACGCGCTGCCGCCCAGGGAATGGTGCAGTAGATGCGATGGATGACAGAACGGCGCACAAGACGCCACGGAGAGTACGACGATGAAAGCCCATCAAACCGCTGAAGAGGAAGCCACCGCCCTGCCACCCGCGCTGCGTGCGGCGGTGGATGCTGCGTACGCCGCCTTCCAGCACCGCAGCGCCCCCACGCAGACGCTGGACGTTTGCATGCCTTGCTGCGTGGACGAAGCCACGGAGCGCGAACTGCGCCGCCTGCCGCTGCGCCAGCTCACGGCACGCCACCTCTACGAGTACAACGGTTCGGCCAAGGGCAGCGAGCAGCCTGCGGATGAACTGCTGTACTTCCTGCCCCGCATGCTGGAGCTGCTGGCCCAGGGCAAGGAGTTGCACCACTCGACCGAGCTGTACCTGGACCGGTTGGGAAAATGCCCGGCTGGCGACCTGTCGGCCGGGGAGAGAGCTGCTTTGGACGCCTTCGCACTGGCCTTCTTCCGCGAGGGCCTGGGCTCTGCCGGGCGCGAGGCCAGCCCGTTCGATGGCGCGAACGCGTTCGATATCCTGCTGATGTTCCACAAGGGCGGCGTGCCCATCACCCCGTTGCTGGCCCATTGGCTGGAGGACGAGCGGGATAGCGCCGTGCTGCACTATGCGAATGCCAGCTACTGGGATTTCTGGTCCAGCCGCGAGATCGAGAATGCCTTCGCAGAGGACCACCCGGAGTTCCGGGAGGCGATGAAAGCCTGGCTGCTTGACCCCGCCAACCGCGCGCGTTTCGTGCAAGGGATCCTGGCCGTGGACACCAGCGCCATGGGCCCGCCCGCGCACTGCACCTGTGGCGGCTGCATGGGCGACAGGCAAATCCTCGAAGCGGTGTTCGACCTGGCCAGCGAATAGAAGAACCACTGAAACAGAACCAAGAACAAGGAAAGAAAAATGAGCTACCTGCAACGCAACGTGGAAAACGGCGTCCCCATCAAGATGTGGACCCAGGGCGTCCCTGTGGAAGAAGAGGCCCAGAAGCAGCTGGAAAACGCGGCGCGCCTGCCCATCGTGTTCAAGCATGTGGCGGCCATGCCCGACGTGCACTACGGCATCGGCGCCACGGTGGGCTCGGTGATCCCCACCTTCAAGGCCATCATCCC
Source organism: Acidovorax sp. LjRoot66 (assembly GCF_964253305.1). NCBI lineage: Bacteria > Pseudomonadati > Pseudomonadota > Betaproteobacteria > Burkholderiales > Comamonadaceae > Acidovorax > Acidovorax sp. LjRoot66. The sequence goes on along the minus strand of NZ_CAXUQU020000001.1, from coordinate 1,336,336 downwards.
GGCCGCAGTGGGCGTGGACATCGGCTGCGGCATGATGGCCTGCAAGACCTCGCTGCATGCCAACGACCTGCCCGACAACCTGGCGCCCCTGCGCTCGGCGATCGAGAAGGCCGTGCCGCACGGCAGCAACCCGCGCCGCATGGGCCGCGACAAGGGCGCGTGGGAAACGCCGCCCGACGAGACCGATGTGGCCTGGGCCGCGCTCAAGGGCGAGTTCGACGCGATCTGCGAGGACTACCCGCGCTTTCGCAACACCAACAACCACAAGCACCTGGGTACGCTCGGTACCGGCAACCACTTCATCGAGGTGTGCCTGGACGAGAACGGCAGCGTGTGGTTCATGCTGCACTCGGGCTCGCGCGGAGTGGGCAATGCCATCGGCACCCACTTCATCGAGCTGGCCAAGAAGGACGCCGAGCTGCACCAGCGCAACCTGCCCGACCAGGACCTGGCCTACTTCGAAGAGGGGGCCAAGTATTTTGGCGACTACGTGCGCGCCGTGGGCTGGGCCCAGAAGTTCGCGCGCGCCAACCGCGAGGTGATGATGCAGCGCGTGATCGCTGCCGCCCGCAAGGTGATCACCAAGCCGTTCGAGGCGCATGTGGAGGCGGTGAACTGCCACCACAACTACGTGAGCCGCGAGACGCACTTCGGCGAGGACGTGCTCATCACCCGCAAGGGTGCCGTGAGCGCCAAGGCCGGCGAACTGGGCATCATCCCGGGCAGCATGGGCGCCAAGAGCTTCATCGTGCGCGGCAAGGGCAACCCCGAGAGCTTCATGAGCTGCAGCCATGGCGCGGGCCGCAAGATGAGCCGCACCAAGGCCAAGAAGATGTACACCATCGCCGACCAGATCGCCGCCACCGAGGGCGTGGAATGCCGCAAGGACGCCGACGTGATCGACGAGATCCCGATGGCCTACAAGGACATCGACGCCGTGATGGCCGCGCAGCAGGACCTGGTGGAGGTGGTCTACACCTTGAAGCAGGTGGTGTGCGTGAAGGGATAGGCCCCTTTGCACCTCCACGGCAACCATTGAACGGAACCGGCGCTGGCCAGACCAGCGCCCGCATCAGCACATGCACCAAGAACAGCAACAAGAAGAATTTCTGCAATCGGCCCACCCTATCGATCCCGCCATGCGCGCGCAGATCATGGAGAACCTGGGCGCCATCGAGGCGCAGCACCAGGTCACCATCCTCTTTGCCTGCGAGTCGGGCAGCCGGGGCTGGGGCTTTGCCTCGCCCGACAGCGACTACGACGTGCGATTCATCTACGTGAACCGCCTGCCCTGGTACCTCACGGTCACGCCAGGGCGCGACGTGATCGAAGTGCCCATCAGCGGCGACCTGGACATCAACGGCTGGGACCTGCGCAAGGCGCTGGGCCTGATGCGCGAGTCCAACCCCACGCTGCTCGAATGGCTGCGCTCGCCTGTGGTCTACCGCGAGGACGGGCCCACCATGGATCGCTTTCGCGCGCTGGCCGAGACCGTGTTCTCCAACGCCAAGGGCTGGCACCACTACGCATCCATGGCCAAGAAGAACTTCCGCGAGCACCTGCAGGCCGACGAAGTGCGCTACAAGAAATACCTGTACGTGCTGCGCCCGCTGCTGGCCGCGCGCTGGATACGCACGCGCCCGGGCGTGCCGCCCATGCGCTTTGCCGAACTGGCCCAGCACACGCTGGACCCGGCGGGCGACGCCACGCTGATCGCCGAGATCAACGCGCTGCTGGAGGTGAAGATGCGCGCGGGCGAGGCCGCGACCAGCCCGCGCTGGCCCGGCATCCACGCCTTCATCGAAGCCGAGCTGGCACGCAACGCGGCCGAGCCGGTGCAGCCGTTGCCCGTGCCGGGCCATGCCGCGCTCGATGCATTGCTGCACGACACGGTGCTGCGCTTCAACGCGCCCCCAGCCAAGGAGGCACCATGCTGACGCTCGACGGCTCCCAGGGCGAAGGCGGTGGCCAGATCCTGCGCACGGGGCTGGCCCTGTCCATGGTCACCGGCCGGCCGCTGCGCATCGAGCGCATCCGTGCCGGGCGCGCCAAGCCGGGGCTGATGCGCCAGCACCTGGCCTGCGTCCAAGCCGCCGTGGAGGTCAGCGGTGGGGAGGCCGAGGGGGCGGAGCTGGGCTCGCAGTCGCTGCAGTTCACGCCCGGCGCGGTGCGTGCGGGCGACTACACCTTTCGCATCGCCGGCGCCGGCAGCTGCCTCTTGGTACTGCAGACCGTGCTGCCCGCACTGATGCTGGCCGATGCGCCCAGTCGGATCCAGCTGGCGGGCGGCACGCACAACCCGATGGCGCCGCCGTTCGACTTTCTGCAGCGTGCCTACGCACCACTGCTCGCGCGCCTGGGCGTGGGGCTGGCGCTCACGCTGGAGCGGCGCGGTTTTTACCCTGCGGGCGGCGGCCTGCTGCAGGCCGTGATCACCCCTGCGACGCAGGCGCTCACGCCATTTGACCTGACCGAACGCGGGGCGGCCCTGGCTGCCTGGGCCGAGGCGCTGGCCCCCGGGCTGGCGCGCAGCGTGGCTGCGCGCGAACTGGAGGAACTGGGCCGGCGCCTGGGCTGGACGCACGAGGCCGATCAGTTGCGCGCGCCTGGCGTGCGCCAGCACGAAGGGCCTGGCAATGTGCTGCTGGCCACGCTGGAATATGCGCAGGTGACCGAAGTGTTCTGCCAGTTCGGCGAACGCGAGGTGTCGTCCGAACTCGTGGCACGCCGGCTGGCCGACGAGGTGCAGGCCTTCCAGCGCAGCACGGCGGCCACCGGCCCGCACCTGGCCGACCAGTGGATGCTGCCGCTGGCACTGGCCGTGTGGCGCACTGGCAGGGAGGCCAGCTACACGGCCAGCGAGCTCACGGACCATACGCGCACGAACGCGGCGGTGATCAGCGCCTGTCTGCCGGTGCGGGTGGCGACCGAGGTCATGGACGGTGCCAGCCTGGTGCGCATTGAGCCCCTGCCCGTGCACTGAAGGCCCAGCAGTGCCCATGGGCTCCGGACTGGGCCAAAATGGCTCTTTTGCATTTCCCCTTCCATCCTTCGCCTGACCAGGAGACGCCATGAAAGTCGACACCATTCTGCAGACCATCGGCAACACGCCGCACGTGCGCATCAACCGCCTGTTCGGCAGTGCCGCCAACGTCTGGGTCAAGGCCGAGCGCGCCAACCCCGGTGGTTCGATCAAGGACCGCATCGCCCTGTCGATGGTGGAGGACGCCGAGCGCTCGGGCGCGCTGCAGCCGGGCGGCACCATCATCGAGCCCACCTCGGGCAACACCGGCATCGGGCTGGCCCTGGTGGCGGCCGTCAAGGGCTACAAACTGGTGCTGGTGATGCCCGACAGCATGAGCATCGAGCGCCGCCGCCTGATGCTGGCCTACGGCGCGACGTTCGACCTGACCCCCAAGGAAAAGGGCATGAAGGGCGCCATCGCCCGCGCGCAGGAACTGCTGGCCCAGACACCCGGCGCCTGGGTTCCCCAGCAGTTCGAGAACCCCGCCAACATCGACGTGCATGTGCGCACCACGGCGCAGGAGATCCTGGCGGACTTTCCCGATGGGCTCGATGCCATCATCACCGGCGTGGGCACCGGCGGCCACCTCACGGGTGTGGCGCGCGTGCTCAAGGCGAAGTTCCCCGCTCTCAAGGTGTTTGCCGTGGAGCCCTCGGCCTCGCCCGTGATCTCGGGCGGCGCGCCCTCGCCGCACCCCATCCAGGGCATCGGTGCAGGCTTCGTGCCCAAGAACCTCGACACCACCCTGCTCGACGGCGTGATCCAGGTCGATGCCGAACCGGCCCGCGAGTACGCACGCCGCTGCGCACGCGACGAAGGCATGCTGGTGGGCATCTCCTCGGGCGCCACGCTGGCCGCCATTGCCCAGAAGCTGCCCGAGCTGCCGGTGGGCGCGCGCGTGCTGGGCTTCAACTACGACACGGGCGAGCGCTACCTGTCGGTTGAAGGCTTCCTGCCTGCCTGAACGCACCCCGCACGGCGGGTAAGCGCTGCACGCGCTGACGGCCAACCGTCCTACAGCATGCCCGGCCTGCGGCCGGAACAATCAAGGTGACACGCCACCACCCCGGTGCCCAGCGCATCCGGGGTGGTGCACCGCACCACCAGGGTGCGACACCTCTTTCCGATTGCTTGCATGGCCCACGCTTCCACCACCCAGCCCATTGCCTTCAAGGTATTGACCGTGAATGTGCACAAGGGCTTTACCACCTTCAACCGGCGCTTCATGCTGCACGAGTTGCGCGATGCCGTGCGCAACGTGGCGGCGGACCTCGTGTTCCTGCAAGAGGTGCTGGGCACGCACCACCGCCATGCAGGGCGGGTGGAAAACTTCCCCCAGGAGCCCCATTACGAGTTCCTGGCAGACACCATCTGGACCCAGTTCGCCTATGGCCGCAATGCGGTGTACGACAACGGCCACCATGGCAATGCGCTGCTCTCCAAATTCCCGATCACGCACTACGAGAACCACGACATCTCGGTGAGCGGACCCGAGCGGCGCGGCATGCTGCACTGTGTTTTGCAGCCGCCCAACCACCACAGCCCGGTGCATGCCATCTGCGTGCACCTGGGCCTGCAGGAGGCCCACCGCCAGCGCCAGTTGCGCAGCGTGTGCGATCTGGTCAACAGCTTCGATCCCGACGAGGCCGTGGTGGTGGCCGGCGACTTCAACGACTGGCGTGGCCGCGCCCACGAAGTCTTGCGCGAGCGTGCCAACCTGCATGAAGTGTTCGTGCAGTCCACCGGCCGTGCGGTACGCACCTTTCCCGCATCGATGCCCTTGCTGGCGCTGGACCGCATCTACGTGCGCAATGCCTCTGTGCACACCCCCTTGAACCTGCCGAAGAAGCCCTGGGACAAGCTCTCGGACCACGCGCCTTTGGCTGCGGAGATTTCTCTATGACCCGCGCATCACAGTCCTCTCGATGGGTACCTGGCAACCATTTCGAACTGCTCGAGAACGGGGAGGACTTCTTTCCCCGCGTGTTCGATGCCATTCGCAAGGCACGCCGCGAGGTCATGCTGGAGACCTTCATCCTGTTCGACGACAAGATCGGCCAGGAACTGCATGCCGTTCTGCTCGCTGCGGCACAGCGCGGGGTGCAGGTGCATGTGCTGGTGGATGGCTTCGGCTCACCCGACCTGTCGGACCAGTACCTGGGTGCATTGGTGGAAGCCGGCGTTCATTTTCGCGTTTTCGACCCCGGCAAGCGCGTGATGGGCCAGCGCCTGAACGTCTTGCGCCGCATGCACCGCAAGATCGTGGTGGTGGATGGCGAACTCGGCTTCATCGGGGGCATCAACTACTCGGCCGACCATGTGGCCGATTTCGGGCCGGAGGCCAAGCAGGACTACGCCGTGCAGGTGCGTGGCCCCATCGTCGCCCAGATGCACCATTTCACCCGTGAAGCGGTGCTCGACCCCGATGACCGCCGCCGCAACAAGGCGTCCAACACGCGCGGGTTGCCTTACGAGGGCACGGCGCATGCCATCTTTGTCACGCGCGACAACCACGGCCATACCAACGACATCGAGCGCCACTACCGCATTGCGCTGCGCTCGGCGCGCAAGCGGGTGGTCATCGCCAACGCCTATTTCTTCCCCGGCTACCGCTTCATCCGCGAGATGCGGCGCGCGGCGCGCCGTGGGGTGGACGTGCGCCTGATCCTGCAGGGCCAGCCCGACATGCCCATCGTGAAGACGGCAGCAGGCCTGCTCTACGACCACCTGCTGCGCGCCGGGGTGCGCATCTACGAATACTGCGACCGGCCGCTGCACGGCAAGGTGGCACTGGTGGACGACGAATGGTCCACCGTGGGATCGAGCAACCTGGATCCGCTGAGCCTGTCGCTCAACCTCGAAGCCAATGTCATCATCCGGGACCGGGCTTTCAATGCCAACCTCTACGCGCGCCTTGCACACCTGATGGAGAACTCCTGCAAGCAGGTGGAGCCCACGCCCAAAAGCCGCTGGGAAGGCCTGCGCCTGGTGCGCAGCTACTGCGTGTTCCACCTGATGCGCTGGTTCCCGGCCTGGGCCGGTTGGCTGCCGCGCCACGAGCCCACCATCTCGCTGGTCAAGGCCAATGCGCTGGCAGCCGACAATCCCCAGGCGGCTTCGGCCACCTAGGATACAGCCCATGAGCGCTCCCGCCACCCACCCTTTGCGCGGGACTGCCACGCCACCCTCCACCGCAGCCCCGCACAAGGGCACTGGCCGCTGGAGCACCGTGCGCAACAGCCGCTGGTGGCCGTGGGCCATCACGCTGGTCACCGGCGCGTTCGTGCTGCTGATCGGCGCGCTGCTGTTCCGGCAGGCACGCAGCGTGGACTGGGGCGCCGTGTGGAATGCGCTGATCGACCTGCCCATGGCCGCGCTGCTGGGTGGCGCTGCGCTGGCGTTCGCCAGCCACGGCATCTACAGCAGCTTCGACCTGTTCGGGCGCTACTACACCCGGCATGGCCTGCCGGTGGCACGCACCGTGGGCACCACGCTGATCGCCTACCCGTTCACGCTGAACCTGGGATCCCTCATCGGCGGGGTCACGGTGCGCTACCGGCTGTACTCGCGCCAGGGCCTGTCGGTGGGCGACATCGGCCAGGTGGTGGCCATCAGCATCATCACCAACTGGCTCGGCTACTTCGTACTGGCGGGCGCGGTGTTCTGGCTCTGGACGCCGCACCTGCCCGAGGGCTGGGACATGGCCTCCGGCCAGCTGCGCTGGATTGGCGGCGCCATGGCGACCGTCACCGCAGCCTACCTGGTGGCCTGCGTGTGGCGCCGGGGCCAGCCGCTCACGCTGCGGGGCCACAGCTTCCCCATGCCGCACTGGTCGGTGGGATTGCTGCAGGTGGCAGTGTCTGCAGTGAACTGGATGGTGATGGGCGCAGCGATCTGGCTGCTCACCCAGCAGCAGGCGCCCTATGTGGCGGCCCTGGCCACGGTGTTGCTGGGTGCCGTGGCCGGCCTGATCTCGCGCATCCCCGCCGGCCTGGGCGTGCTGGAGGCCGTGGGTACGGCCGTGCTGTCAGCCTATATGCCGGCGCCCCAGGCGCTGGCCGCCATCCTCGCCTACCGCACGCTCTACTTCTTTGCGCCGCTGGCCGTCGCCGCGTTGGCCTTCGGGGTGGTGGAACTGCGTTGGCGCAACGGTGGGACAAGCACACCGGCACCAACCTCGGGGACATCCTCGAAGTGAGCAGCCCCCGTGCGGGCAAAATCGGGGGCCTTTTGCCCCTGCCACGCGCCTTCATGTCCTCTTCCCTCCCCGCCACCCCGCTGCGCATCACCGCGCAGCAAGGCCAGGCGCCGCTCTCGCTGGCACAACAGTCGTTCAACGGCTTGCTCGCGCAGATCGCAGAACAGCGCGAGATCCTGGCTGCATGGAACCAGGCCATCGACGCCTACCACCAGCGCTACGCCAAAGACGTCGCCCCCCTGCTCGACAGGTACTACGCTGCGCACGCCGGCCTGGTGAACGCCCTGGTGGAGGCCTCGGCGCGCAAAGGCCTGGGCCGCACGCTGCTGCGGGACCTGCATGCAGTGATCGCCCGGCTCGCTGGCGACCTGGCCCACAACGTGCGCGATGCCGCCACGCGCGCAACGATGCAGGCGCTGCACGCCCAGTACACCGAGGAGCCGCTCGACACCGAGGAAACACCCGACAGCACCGACGCGCTGCGGCTGCCATCCGCAACCGAGCCGGAATCCCCCGAAGACATCGTGCGCCGGGTGGAGGAGGAAATGCAGGCCCGTCAGGCACGCGCGCAACAGGAGCGCGAGCGCCACCGTGCCGGCCGTGCCCGCAAGCCCAGTGCGCAGGAGCGTGCGCAGCAGGAAGCCGCCCAGGAGGCCAGCCAGTCGGTGCGCGCGGTGTACCGCAAGCTGGCCAGTGCCCTGCACCCCGACCGCGAGCCCGACGAAGCCGAGCGCCTGCGCAAAACCGCCCTCATGCAGCGCGTGAACCTGGCCTATGCCGCCAACAGCCTGCTCGACCTGCTGCAACTGCAGCTGGAGGTGGAGCAGATCGACGCGCAGCACATGGCGGGGGTAGGCGACACGCACCTGCAGCGCTACAACCAGGTCCTCACCGACCAACTGGCAGAGTTGCGCCAGGAGGTGGTGACGCTGGAGAACACGATGCGGCTGCAGTTGGGCCTTGCATCCAAGCGCAAGCTGCAGCCCGGCCAGCTGATGGCCCAGTTGCGCAGCCAGATCCAGGCACTGGAGCACGACATTCCGCTGCTGCAGCGGGAGGTGCAGGCGGTAGCCGACAACGACTACCTCAAGCAATGGCTCAAGGCACAGGCCGCCGACATGCTGGACCCGGACTGAGCACCCTGGCGGGCATGGCAGCACCGCCTCCTTTAAAATACCAGCCCCACGACATTGCCACCGCCCGATCGACACGGGCCTGCAAGACCATGATCCGCCTTTCCGAAATCAAGCTGCCGTTGGCCGCCGTGCCGGCCGATGCCGCCGAGCACCCGCTGGACGCATTGCGCGCCCAGGCCGTCCAGGTCCTGGGCATCGCCCCGGCCGACATTGCCGCCGTGCACGTGCACAAGCGCAGCTTCGACGCGCGCAAGGCCGACCTGCTGGCGGTGTACATCATCGACATCACGCTGGCCGACCCAGTGCGCGAAACCGCCCTGCTCGCCCAGCATGCCGGCCGCCCGCACATCCAGCCCACGCCCGACATGGTGTGGCAGCCGGTGGGCCAGGCGCCCGCCGACCTGGCGCTGCGGCCAGTGGTGGTGGGCTTCGGGCCCTGCGGCATCTTTGCCGCGCTGGTGCTGGCGCAGATGGGCTTCAAGCCCATCGTGCTGGAACGCGGCAAGCCGGTGCGCGAGCGCACCAAGGACACCTGGGGCCTGTGGCGCAAGCGCGAGCTGCATGCCGAGAGCAACGTGCAGTTCGGCGAAGGCGGGGCCGGCACCTTCAGCGACGGCAAGCTCTACAGCCAGATCAAGGACCCGCGCCACCTGGGCCGCAAGGTCATGGGCGAGTTCGTCAAGGCCGGCGCGCCCGAGGAAATCCTCTACGTGGCGCACCCGCACATCGGCACCTTCAAGCTGGTGAAGGTGGTGGAGAACCTGCGCGAGCAGATCATCGCACTGGGCGGCGAGATCCGCTTCGAGCAGCGCGTGACCGACGTTGTCGTCGAAGGCACGGGCGAGAGCCGCCACCTGCGCGGCCTCACGGTGCTCAACCAGGCCACGGGCGAAACCACCGAACTGCGTGCCGACCATGTGGTGATGGCGCTGGGCCACAGCTCGCGCGACACCTTCGCCATGCTGTACCAGCGCGGCGTGGCCATGGAGGCCAAGCCTTTTTCCATCGGCTTTCGGGTAGAGCACCCGCAGGGCGTGATCGACCGCGCCCGCTGGGGCCGCCATGCCGGCCACCCGCTGCTGGGCGCGGCCGACTACAAGCTGGTGCACCACGCGGCCAACGGGCGCGCGGTCTACAGCTTCTGCATGTGCCCCGGCGGAACGGTGGTGGCCGCCACCAGCGAGCCGGGCCGCGTGGTCACCAACGGCATGAGCCAGTATTCGCGCAACGAGCGCAATGCCAATGCCGGCATGGTGGTGGGCATCGACCCCACCGACTACCCGACCGATGCCGAGGCCTTCGCGCTGCACCTGGGCGCGACCTATGGCGCCGAAGCGCAGCCGGCCGGGCACCACCACCCTCTGGCGGGCATCGTGATGCAGCGCCAGCTCGAATCCAATGCCTATGTGCTGGGCGGTAGCGACTACAGTGCGCCCGGCCAGTTGGTGGGCGACTTCATCGCCGGGCGCGATTCGAAGCAGCTGGGCGACGTGGAGCCTTCGTACAAGCCCGGCGTGGCCTTGGGCGACCTGCATGCAGCCCTGCCCGGCTACGCCATCGAGGCACTGCGCGAGGCACTGCCGGCCTTTGGCCGCAAGATCAAGGGCTTCGACATGCACGACGCGGTGCTCACCGGGGTGGAGACGCGCACCTCGTCCCCCCTCAAGATCGGGCGCGGCGAGAACCTGCAGAGCCTGAACACTGGCGGGCTCTACCCGGCGGGCGAGGGCGCGAGCTACGCGGGCGGCATCCTTTCAGCCGGGGTCGATGGAATCAAGGTCGGCGAAGCCGTGGCCCGCGCGCTGCTGGGCACGGCCTGAGGCCACCGCCCCTATGGCCCTCCTGCTTACAGCGCCCACGCGCGCACAGTTCATCGCTGCGGCGCTGGCGATGGCCACCGTGGTGCTGGCCTCCAACATCCTGGTGCAGTTTCCGATCAACGACTGGCTCACCTGGGGTGCCATCACCTACCCGGTGGCCTTCCTGGTGAGCGAGCTGGTCAACCGCCGCCATGGCCCGCAGCAGGCGCGGCGGGTGGCATGGGTGGGTTTCGCGGTGGCGGTGGTGGCCTCGCTGGTGCTGGCGCCGGCCCGCATTGCCGTGGCCTCGGGCACGGCCTTCCTGCTGTCACAGTGGCTGGACATTGGCGTGTTCGACCGCCTGCGCCACGGCAGCTGGTGGCGCGCGCCGCTGGTGGCCACGCTGCTCGCGGCCGTGCTGGACACGGCGGTCTTCTGGAGCATCGCGTTTGCAGGCACCAGCGACCCGTGGGTCACCTGGGCCCTGGGCGACCTGGCCGTGAAGCTGGTGCTGGGCGTGGCGCTGCTGCTGCCCTTTCGCCTGCTCATCGGCAACCGGGCAGCGCAGCTCCACTGAAGCTTACTTGCGCTGCAGGAAGTCGACGGCCAGCGCAGCCAGGGTACGGGCACCCACGGGCATCTGGTCTTCGTCGATGTCGAACAACGGCGAATGGTTGGATGGTGCCTTGGTGAAGTCCGCACCCTTGGGTGGCGCGCCCAGGAAGTAGAAGAAGCCAGGGGCCACCTTCTGGAATTCGGAGAAGTCTTCCGAACCGCTGACCTTGGGGATGATCATGGCCTTGCCGCCGGTGGCCAGCTTGAGCGCAGGCAGCGAGGCTTCGGTCAGCGCCGCAGGGTTGGAGGTCACGGGGTAGGCCACGGGGCCGAAGCGCACCTTGGCCTTGGCACCGCTCGATGCCGCGATGGACTCGGCCGTGGTGGTGATGCGCTTGAGTGCCTCCTGGCGCATGCCTTCATCGAAGGTGCGCAGCGTGCCCAGCAGTTCTACATTGTCGGGAATGATGTTGTAGCGCGTGCCGCCATGGATGGAGCCGATGGTGATCACGGCCGGCTCCTGGCTGATGTTGAGCTGGCGGCTCACCACCGTCTGCAGGCCCAGTACCACCTGGCTGGCAGCCACCACCGGGTCCACCGCGTTCCAGGGCGACGAGCCATGGCCGCCGCGGCCTTCGACCTGGATGCTGATGTTGTCCGAGCCCGCCATCAGCGGGCCGCTGCGGTAGCCCACCACGCCGGATGGCAGGTTGGCCGTGATGTGCAGGCCGTAGATGGCCTGCACGTCTTTCAGCGCGCCCTCTTCCACCATGGCCTTGGCGCCGAAGCTGGGGACCTTGCCGCTGGCGTCGGCCTCCACCGGCGCGCCTTCCTCGGCGGGCTGGAAGATGAACTTGATGGTGCCCGGCAGCGTGGCCCGCATGCCCGCCAGGGCCTCGGCCGCGCCCATGAGCATGGCCACGTGGGCATCGTGCCCGCAGGCATGCATGACCGGCACTTCCTTGCCCAGGTAGTTGGCCTTCACCTTGGAGGCAAAGGGCAGCTTGGTGTTCTCGGGCACGGGCAGCGCATCCATGTCGGCGCGCAGGGCCACCACCTTGCCCGGCAAGCCGCCACGCAGGATGCCGACCACGCCAGTACCGCCCACGCCGGTCTGCACCTCCATCCCCAAGCGCTTGAGGTGCTCGGCCACCAGCTTGGCGGTACGCACTTCCTGGCCCGACAGTTCGGGGTGGGCGTGGATGTCGCGGCGCCAGCCGACCATCTTGCCGGCCACGCCGTTCACGGCGGTATCGATGGCCTGAAGGCCAGCGGCATCCAGGGCCTGGGCATGGGCGGAAGAAACCAGGGCCAGGCTGCCGGCCACGAGGCCGGCGGCAATGGCGATCGACGAGAGGGTTTTGTGCATGAGGCGGAGTCCGTGCAGGGGGATTAAAAACAACGAGCGTTCATGCTACGGGTGCCCAGATGTTTCATGACAAGCGAAAATCGCCATCTACAGAGCCGATACCGCCATGCCCGCCCCCACCTTCCGCATCGATATTCCGCTGGTGCCTGAATCCTCCTTGGGCACTGCCCTGCATTTCATCGACCTGTTGCGCAGCGCCAACCTGCTGGCCCGCCTGCGGTCGGGGAACCAGGCGCCGCGCATGGACTGGCGGCTTCTCGATGCCAACGGCCAGCCCCTGCCCGCCCTGACCGGACCGTGGGCGCACTACACCGCTGCCGGACCGTCCACCGACGTGCACAGCGGCCCGGCACAGGCGGTGTTCATTGCCTCGTTCCTCGCGGCCGACATTCCGGCCATACGCCAGGTGGTGGCGCGCCACCCCGCGCTGGTGCGGCAGGTCGGCATTGCAGTGGATGCCGGGCAAAAGCTGCTGACCATGGGCGATGGCGCCTGGCTGGCTGCGGCCAGCGGCCGCCTGCAGGGGCGCACGGCCAGCCTGCCCTGGTTCTACATGGCTGGCTTTGCGCGGGACTTCCCGGGCATCACGCTGGTGCCGGGGCGGGACTGGACCGACGATGGCCCCTGGCTGAGCGGCGCCCTGCCCCACAACCTGGTGGACCTGGCCATCGCCCTGGTGCGCCATGCCTTTGGCGAGGAAATGGCCCGGGCCTGCGCCACGGTGATGGCGCCCGACCACCAGCGCGCGCAGGCCGCCCTGCAGGCCAATGCACAGCAGCACATCCCGGCCACGCGCGACAGCACCCTGGCGCGCGCCATCGCCTGGATGGAGGCCCATCTGGAAGAGCCGTATTCACTGGAACGCCTGGCGCAGGCCGCATCGGTGAGCGCGCGCACCCTGCTGCGGCATTTCCAGGCCGAGCTGGCGCAGTCGCCGCTCGACTACCTGCATGCCCTGCGCTGCGCGCGCGCCAAGGTGATGCTCGAAGTGACGCTGGAGAGCGTACCCAGCATCGCCGTGGCCTGCGGCTATGCGGACCCCGCGGCCTTTCGCCGTATCTTCGTGCGGCACACCGGCATGCCGCCGGCCGAGTACCGCAAGCGCCATGCCTTGCGCGCTCCGCGCAGGCGCTGGCGGGTGGAAGTGGGTTGAGACGGCTGCGGCGGAGTTGCCTGGGCCGTGCCTATCGCAGCATGCCTGTCGAGGGCAGGCGAAACGCCTCCACCAGTTCGGCCAGTTGCTGCGCCTGTACGCGCAGGCCCTGCGCGGCGGCCGACGATTCCTCCACCAGCGCGGCGTTCTGCTGCGTCATCTGGTCCAGTTGGGACACGGCCTCGCCCACCTGGCTCAGGCCCGTGGTCTGCTCGCGCGCGGCGGTGCTGATCTCGCCGATGATGGTCGCCACCTGTTTCACCGAGTCGACGATCTCGCCCATGGTGCTGCCAGCCGCATGCACCAGCGCCGAGCCTTCGTCCACCTGGCGCACGCTATCGCTGATCAGGCCGCCGATCTCCTTGGCGGCCGTGGCCGAGCGCTGGGCCAGGCTGCGCACCTCGCTGGCCACCACGGCGAAGCCCCGTCCCTGCTCACCGGCACGGGCGGCTTCGACTGCGGCATTGAGCGCCAGGATGTTGGTCTGGAAGGCGATGCCATCGATCACGCTGGTGATGTCGGCAATGCGGCGGGACGACTGGGCGATGCCCTCCATGGTGCCCACCACCCGGTCCACCGCGTCGCGCCCGCGCTGGGCCACGCCGCTGGCACCCGTGGCCAGGCTGCTGGCCTGCGCGGCCGCGTCGGCGCTGTGGCGCACGGTGGCCAGCAGCTCTTCCATGCTGGCGGCGATTTCTTCGAGGTTCGAGGCCGTCTGCTCGGTGCGGGCCGACAGGTCGCTGTTGCCCGCAGCGATCTCGCCGCTGGCATCGGCTACCGAGGCGCTGGCCCCGCGCATGCCCACGACCAGCGCCGCCAGACGTGCCTGCATGTCGCCCAGGCGGGCCACCAGGGCCTGCAGTTCATCGCGGTTGCCGGTGTCTGCGGCGGGCACGTGCGAGGTCAGGTCGCCCTCGGCGATGCGGTCGGTCACGTCCGATGCCCGTGCCAGGGGCCGCAGGATGGAGCGCGACAGCAACCAGGCACACACCAGGCTCAGCAGCAGCCCCAGCGCGGAGCCCGCAGCCAGCAGCAAGGTGCCCATCTTCTCGCTGCGGGTGGCCGCAGCGCGCGCATCGGCCACGCGCTGGCGCTGGTATTCGGCCAGCTCGTCGACCGCCTTGGCATAGGCATCCGCCGCTGGGCGCAGGGTGCCGGCAATGGCATCTGCAGGCAGGGCCTCGCCGGCCTTGCGGCGCTTGACCAGATCGTCGCGCACGCTGCGGAACTGGTTGCCTGCCTTGTCGATGGTGTCGAAGATGCGTTGCGATGCGGGGTCTTCGGTCAGCTCGTCGAGCCGTTTGCGCACCTCGCTGGAGCGCGCCGACGTGACCTTGCGGTCGGCGTCGATGCGCGCTGTGTAGGCCGGGTTGTCGATCTCCAGCAGGGTCTCGGCCCGCACCGAACTGAGCACCACGATGGCGTGCAGCTCGCGGGCCAACAGGGCCCGCTCGGAAGAGGCGCCGCCCAGGTCATCGGCGATGTCCTGCAGCTCCGCCAGCCGCCAGATCCCCACGGCTGCCGACAGGAACATCACAAGGCATACGACGCCAAAGGCGAGGGCCAGGCGGAACGCGACACGCGTTTGGGTGAGGGACATGGTGCAGGCCTGTTGGTGGGGTCAGTGAATACTGGATCTGTAGCAGATTGCAACAAATCCGGGTTTTCCCTTATATCGTCAATATGGGACGAATACTTGAACCCGGCGTGCCCCCTGCCAGCCCCATACCAGCCTCACTCCAGCCAAATGGCAGGAAAGGGCCTTTCTCAAGTTCACCCTGCCGCCGCACCCCTCAGCACGCTCGCCCCTGCTGCGGCACGCAGTTCGCCGGAAAGCTCCGGGCTGCGGACGGCGCGTGACAGCACCAGTGCCCCCACCAGTTGCGACAGCGCAGCCAAGGCCTGTTCGCGGCGCTCGGCGGGTTCGTCACCCTGCATCAGCGGTTCCAGCACCCGCAGGAAATTGTCGATCCCGGTCTCGAACGTGCCCTTCAGCGCCGGACCAGCGCGGGCCACGTCACCGGCCAGCGCCGCCATCGCACAGCCTTTGGCGGTGTGCCGGCAATGCAGATCCGAAAGGTAGAAGCCCACCAGCGCCTGCAGCGCCTCGGCCGGCGGCTTGGCGGACAGCTCCTCCCAGTAGTCCTGGTTGGCCATGAGTGCGCGCTCACATGCCAGGCCGGCCAGTTCATCCTTGGACTCGAAATGGCCGTAGAAACCGCCCCGGGTCAGCCCGGCGGTCTGCATCAACTCGTTCAGGCCGATGCCGTCGAACCCTTTTTCACGGAACAACTCGCCTGCCACATCCACGATGCGTTCGCGGTTGGCCTCGGCCTGCGCCCTCGTCACTTTCATGGCTTCTCCTTGTGCTTGACTTATTTTACATGTTGATCGACATTTATATTTATTCATGTCGATCAACATTTAAAGGCATCTCATGAAAGCATTGATTACCGCCTATGCGCGCACTCCGTTCCACTTCGCACGCAAAGGCGCCCTGGCCCAGGTGCGGCCCGACACGCTGGCCGCCGAACTCATCAGGAGCCTGGTGCAGCGCACCGGCATCGACCCGGCGACGCTGGAAGACGTGATCGCCGGCTGCGCCTACCCGGAGGGTGCGCAGGGCAACAACATCGCGCGCATCGCGTCGCTGCTGGCGGGGCTGCCGCACGGGGTCAGCGGGATGACGGTGAACCGCTTTTGCGGCTCGTCGATGTCGGCCGTGCACATTGCGGCCGCGCAGATCGAGGCCGGACTGGGCGATGCCTACCTGTGCCTGGGGGTGGAGTCCATGACCATGGTGCCGCAGGGCGGCCTCACCTTCTCGCCCCACCCTGTGCTGTTCGAGCAGACCGATGCCTACATGGCCATGGGCGAGACGGCCGAGAACGTGGCCGAGCTCTACGCGGTGTCGCGCACCGACCAGGAGCAACTGGCCCTCGGGTCGCACCGCAAGGCGGCCGCCGCGCGCGAGGCCGGCCTGCTGCGCAGCGAGATCGTACCCATCACCCTGCCCGATGGCCAGGTGGTGGCCGAGGACGGCTGTATCCGCCCTGCCACCTCGCTCGAAGCCCTGGCCGGCCTCAAGCCCGCTTTCCGCGAGACCGGCACCGTCACGGCCGGCACCTCATCGCCCCTGACCGATGGCGCAGCCGCCGTGCTGGTGACCAGCGAGGCCTACGCCGCGCGCCATGGCCTGCAACCGCTGGCCCGCATCGTGGCCATGGCCACGGCGGGCGTGGACCCGGCCTTCATGGGCCTGGGCCCCATCCCTGCATCGCGCAAGGCACTGGCGCACGCAGGCCTGGCCGCGGCCGACATGGATGTGGTCGAGATCAACGAAGCCTTTGCCTCCCAGGCCCTGGCCTGCATCCGCGAACTGGGCCTCCGGCCCGAGGCCATCAACCTCGATGGCGGCGGCCTGGCCATCGGCCACCCGCTGGGCGCCACGGGCGCGCGCATCACCGGCAAGGCGGCGGCGCTGCTGCAGCGCCAGCGCGGGCGCTACGCGCTGGCCACCCAGTGCATCGGCGGCGGCCAGGGCATTGCCACGGTGCTGCAGGCGCTGTGACCGCCACCAACCATTTCTCCCACCCCCAACCCCACCCTCTTGCTCCAAGGACTGCTTCCATGAACATCCAGAACTCCGTCGTCTTCATCACCGGTGCCAACCGGGGCCTGGGCCTGGCCTTTGCCCAGGCCGCCCTCGCCGCAGGTGCCCGCAAGGTCTACGCGGCCGCGCGCGACCCCGCCACCGTCACCTTGCCCGGCGTCGTTCCCGTGCAGCTCGACGTCACGAACCCCGCCCAGATCGCGGCCGCCGTGGCCGCCTGCCCCGATGTGACGCTGCTGGTGAACAACAGCGGCATCTCGCGTGGATCGAGTTTTCTGGGCACGCCCGATGCCATGGCGGCCGCGCGCGCCGAGTTCGAGACCAATTTCTTCGGCCCCTGGGCCGTGGCGCAGGCCTTCGCGCCGGTGCTCCAGGCGAACGGTGGCGGCGCGGTGCTCAACGTGCTGTCGGTGCTGAGCTGGCTCACGATTCCGGGAGTGGCCACCTACAGCGCCTCCAAGGCCGCCGCATGGTCGCTGAGCAATGGCCTGCGCAATGAACTGCGTGCCCAGGGCACGCAGGTGACCAGCCTGCACGTGGCCTACATGGACACCGACATGACGCGCGGCCTGGACGCCCCCAAGGCAGCGCCGCTCGACGTCGCGCACCTGGCGCTGCAGGGTGTGGAGGCAGGCCTCGCCGAGGTGCTGGCCGACGACACCACGCGCCATGTCAAGCAATCACTCTCGAGCGCCACTCCGGCCTACACAGGCTGAGGCAAGTCCCCCAAAAAGAAAGCCGCCGGGTTCACACCCGGCGGCCTTTTTACGGAGCGATACGGCCCCGGGGCCGTTCAAAGCATCACGCCTTGTTCTGCAGCGCGGCAATGCGCTCTTCGATGGGCGGATGGGTGCTGAACAGCTTGCCGATGCCGCCGGCGATGCCCATGGCGGCCACGCTCTTGGGCAGCTCGCCCGGATGCATGCCGCCCAGGCGCGCCAGGGCATTGATCATGGGCTGGCGGCGGCCCATCAGTTGGGCGGCACCCGCATCGGCGCGGAACTCGCGCTGGCGGCTGAACCAGGCCACCACCATGGCGGCGGCAAAACCCAGCACGATGTCGAGCACGATAGTGGTCACGTAATAGCCGATGCCGGGGCCCGAGCTGTTCTCGTCGTTCTTGCGCAGAAAGCTGTCCACCGCATAGCCGATCACGCGCGACAGGAACACCACGAAGGTGTTCATCACACCCTGGATCAGCGTCATGGTCACCATGTCGCCATTGGCGATGTGGGCCACCTCGTGGCCGATCACGGCCTCGACCTCTTCACGCGTCATGCCCTGCAGCAGGCCGGTGGACACTGCCACCAGCGCCGAGTTCTTGAACGCGCCCGTGGCGAAGGCGTTCGGGTCGCCTTCGAAGATACCGACTTCGGGCATGCCGATCTTGGCCTCGTCGGCGAACTTGCGCACCGTCTCGACGATCCAGCGTTCATCGGCCGAACCCGAGCCGTCGATCACTCGCACGCCCGAGGTCCACTTGGCCATGGGCTTGCTGATCAGCAGCGAGATGATCGCGCCGCCAAAGCCCATGATGAGCGCAAAGCCCAGCAGCGCGCCCAGGTTCAGGCCGTTGGCCGTGAGGTAGCGGTTGACGCCCAGCAGGCTCGCCACCACCCCCAGCACGACGACGACGGCCAGGTTGGTCAGTACAAACAAAAATATCCGCTTCATGTTCTCTCCGTGGGGTAAACAAGGAACTGCGGCCGGTGGACCGCAACAGTCGATTCGGGAGTGAGAGCCGCACCTGCGGTGTGCAGGGCTAGGCGCAAAGCGCAGCCATAGCCGAAGCTATGGCGAGCATTTGCAACGACGCCCTGCGCATCGCAGGCGTGGCAAGCACTTCTGAATTGGCTGTTACGGTTCACTATATGGGGGGTGGGTCGGCGCGATTCAAGCACCGCCACCCCGGGGCCCGCAGCCGCAGTTTCCCTTTGCGGTATGGTAGGGCGAATTGCCTGGAGGGGCCTTATCACACAGTCGCTGACGGGAATTAGAGCGTCTTGTCCGATGCGGTGCGGGAAGGCCGGAACACCTGCGGATCGTCGTAGAAGCACAGGTCTTCGTTGGCCAGCCACCAGCCGGGCACGCCCAGCACCGGCAGCGGCGTGAAGGGCTTGTTGGCCCAGCATTCTGGCTGCATCTGCTGCGCCAGCCAGGCATCGGCCTGTGCCAGGGAGGCCATGGGTGCCGCCGCCCGGTACACGTGCGCCACGATGGGCTTGCGCGGGGCCACCAGCTTCTCCAGCAGCGCATGGCCGAACAGCACCAGCCGCGCTTCCCGCCACAGCGGGCGCAGATCGACAAACAGGCGCTGCCACTGGCGCGCATTCAGCGCGTCCCACAAGGGCGCAGGCGCATCGAGCAGGGCGCCGTTCTCATCGAACACCGTGAGCGCATCGCGCAGCGGGCCGCGCACCGCACCAATGCCGTGCGTCGCGATGGCACCGGCCTGCAGTTCGTTGAGCCGCCGCTTGGCCTGCGGAAACTGCAGCCACACCAGGCCGTTGAAGAAGTCGTGCAGGTTGTCGCGCGTGGGCACGCGGCGCGTGTCGAAGATGTGCTGCTCGTAGGCCGCGCCTTCGGGCAGGTCGCCCTGCGGGACAAACTGCACGGGCGCTGCCCAGGCGCACTGCAGCGCGCGGTGCACCGGCGCGCCGTGCAGCAGCACCTGCTGCGCCATGGCTTGGCCAGTGGCCTGCCACGGCGCTAGCCAGGCGGCAGCCCAGTCAATCGCCTCTAGACCAGCCGCCACGGCAGCGCTTCACCCGCGCGCAAAGGCTTGAGTTCGGCTTCGCCAAAGGCAAAGCTGTCGGGCGGCGTCCACGACTCGCGGCGCAGGGTGATGGTGCCGGTGTTGCGCGGCAGGCTGTAGAAGTCCGGGCCGTTGAAGCTGGCGAAGGCTTCGAGCTGGTCGAGTGCGCCCGCGTTGTCGAAGGCCTCGGCGTACATCTCCATCGCCGCGTGGGCGGTGTAGCAGCCGGCGCAGCCGCTGGCGTGCTCCTTTAGGTGCGCAGGGTGCGGCGCGCTGTCGGTGCCCAGGAAGAACTTGGCGCTGCCGCTGGTGGCGGCCTGCACCAGGGCCAGGCGGTGCGTCTCGCGCTTGAGCACGGGCAGGCAGTAGTAGTGTGGGCGCACGCCGCCGATGAAGATGGCGTTGCGGTTGTACAGCAGGTGGTGCGCGGTGATGGTGGCCGCCGTGAAGCGGTCGGCCGCCTGCACGTAGTCGGCCGCATCCTTGGTGGTGATGTGCTCGAAGACGATCTTGAGCTCGGGGAAGTCGCGGCGCAGCGGGATCAGCTGCTGCTCGATGAACACCGCCTCGCGGTCGAACAGGTCGATGTCGCTGCTGGTCACCTCGCCGTGCACCAGCAGCAGCATGCCGCTTTTTTGCATGGCTTCGAGGGTCTTGTAGGTCTTGCGCAGGTCGGTCACGCCCGCGTCGCTGTTGGTGGTGGCGCCCGCAGGGTAGAGCTTGGCAGCGACCACCCCGGCTTCGCGCGCGCGCACGATCTCTTCGGGCGGCAGGTTGTCGGTGAGGTACAGCGTCATCAGCGGCTCGAAGGCCACGCCCTCGGGTACGGCAGCGAGGATGCGCCCCTTGTACGCCAGGGCCTGCTCGGCCGTGGTCACGGGCGGGCGCAGGTTGGGCATGATGATCGCGCGGCCGAACTGGGCGGCCGTGTGCGGCACGACGGTGAACAGGGGCTCTCCGTCGCGCACGTGCAGGTGCCAGTCGTCGGGGCGGGTGATGGTGAGGGTGTTGGTGGGGGCGGCTGCAGTCATGGGCGATATTCTCCCATTCCCCGCATCACCCCCCTGCCGGTACCGCTCATTCGGCGGTGATGCCGGCCTTGCGCACCACGTCGCCGAACTTCACCAGGCGCTCGGCCATCATCTTCTCGAAGGCGGCAGGCGGCATCTCCTCGGGCACGATCACGCCGCGCTCCTTGAGGTTGGCCACCATGGCAGGTGCCGTGGCGGCCTGGCGTACCGCCTTGTACAGCGTCTGCACGATGGCGTCGGGGGTGCCCCCAGGGGCGGCCAGGCCGGTCCAGGAGCTGAGGTTGAGCTCGGGATAGCCGACCTCGGCCATGGTGGGCACATCGGGCAGTTGCGGCAGGCGCTGCTCGGAGGCCACAGCCAGCGCGCGCACCTTGCCGGCCTGCACATGGGGCAGCATGATGACCAGGTTGTCGAGGATGAACTGCACCTCGTTGGCCAGCACGGCCGTGATCAGCGGCGTGCCGCCGCGGTAGGGGATGTGCGTGGTGTAGATACCGGTGACCGCCTTGAACATCTCCACGTTGAGCTGGCCCATGCTGCCCACGCCGCCGCTGCCGTAGTTGAGCTTGCCGGGGTTCTTCTTGGCGTAGTCCACGAACTCCTTGACGGACTTGAGGGGCAGGCTCGAGTGCACGACCAGTGCATTGGGCTGGCGGCCCAGGATGGCGATGTTCTCGAAGTCCTTGATCGGGTCGTAGCCCACCTTGGGCTGGGTCAGCGGGTTGGCCAGGTGGCTGCTCTGCGAGGACACCACCAGCGTGTAGCCATCGGGCTTGGCGCGCGCCACGCCCAGTGATGCGACCGAGCCACCGGCACCTGCGCGGTTTTCGACCACGATGGGCACGCCCAGGATGCGCGACAGCGGCTCCGAATACTGGCGCGCCATGATGTCCACCGATCCCCCGGGAGGAAAGGGCACCACGAGCGTGATGGGACGCGAGGGATACCTGTCCTGGGACTGTGCGGCCAGCGGTGCCAGGCCCGCGAGGCCCAGCCCGAGGCCGGCGTTGAGGATGTGGCGGCGATTGGGTTGCATGAAGGAGTTCACGGGGTCTTCTCTCAAGGTCTTGCAGGGATCGGAAATCAGGGATGGTCGAGAACGGCCAGCGCCACGGCCTGCGCGCGCGGCACCAGGGTGGACAGCTCGCAGTACTCGCGCTCGGTGTGGGGGTGGCCACCCACGGGGCCGGTGCCGCACAGCGTGGGTGCGCCCACCGAGGCGGTCAGCCCGCTGTCGGCCGCGCCGCCGGTGAACTCGCCCTCTACCGAAAAGCCCAGCGACTGCGCGCCGCGCTGGTACAGCGCCAGCAGTGTCTCGGGAGTGGGTTTCATGGGCAGGGTGCGGCGCATGCCGGTCACGCGGCCCTGGGTGCGGGGAAGGCTCTCGGCCTCGACGATGGCGCGCACGCGCTCGAAGAGTTCGTCGGGATCGGTCTCGGCGGTGTAGCGCACGTCCAGTTCGGCCTTGGCGTGCGGCGCCACCATGTTCGGCACGATGCCGCCCTGCACCACGCCGACGTTGGTGGTGATGCCCGCAGCCACGTCGGTCAGTGCATCCAGCGCCAGGATCTTGTGGGCCAGCGCCCCGATGGCGCTGGCGCCGGCCGCATGGTTGATGCCGGCATGGGCGGCCACGCCCTGCACCTCGAATTCGATGGCCATGGAGCCCTTGCGGCTGGTGACCAGGTTGCCGCTCACGCGGCCGGGCTCGGCATTGAACACGGCACGGGCGCCGCGGGCCGCGGCCATGATGTGCTCGCGTGTGGCGGGCGAGCCAATCTCCTCGTCGCAAGAGAAGAACAGCCGCAGCGGCGCCGTGAGCCCGCCGCAGCGCGCAAAGGCCTCGGCCACGAAGGCGTTCATCACCAGGCCCGACTTCATGTCGGCCACGCCGGGGCCGTAGGCACGGCCATCCTCCACGCGGAAGGGGCGGCGCGCCACGGTGCCGGCCGGGTACACCGTGTCCATGTGGCCCATGAGCAGGATGGGCGCGCCCTCGGTGGGGCCGGGCACCTGGGCCTGCAGCAGCACGCCATAGCCGGGTACGGGCACCAACTCCACCGCCACGCCGGCGGCCACGAGCCGCTCGCGCAGGGTTGCGGCCACCGCCGTCACGCCCGCTTCGTCGCGGCTGCCGCTGTCGATGTCCACCACCTTCTGCAACAGGTCTTGCATCGCCTGTTGCTGGCCGGCCAGCCAATCGAGGATGCGCGTGCGTACCTGCACGCGGCTTTCTTCAAGGGTATCCTGCATGTTTTCCTTTGCTCCCACGCCCGGGGACGGCTGGGCGATGGAGTGAAAGTGTTGCATGCAGCGGCCTTGTTTGCAATACATTTTTCATAAAATGGACATCAATGAAATTATCATTGCAGAACTCAGACGGACTGCTGCCCGAGCGCCTGGCCCGCCAGGGCGCGGGCCTCACGGCCAGCGAGCGCGCGCTGGCCGAGTCGCTGGAGCGCGATTACCCCCATGCGCTGCTCGAATCGGCCACCGCCCTGGCCGCCCGCACCGGCACCAGCGCCTCCACCGTGGTGCGGCTGTTCGCCAAGCTGGGCTATGGCAGCTACGCCGAGGCCCAGCGCGAGGCCCGCGCCGAGGTCACGGCCCTGCTGCAGACGGCCGGGCAGCGCGCGCCCGTGACCATCGGCACACGGCGCAGCCTGCAGCAGTGCGTGGACGACGCCCTGCTGCACGACCAGCACAACATAGGCGCCACGCGCGACGGGCTGGACATGGCGGCCTTCGAGGCCATCGCTACGCGACTGGCGCAGGGCAAGGGCCGCGTCTTCGTGCTGGCACAGATCAACAGCGCGCCCGTGGCGGCGTGGCTGGCGCTGCACCTGAACATGTGCCGCCCCGGTGTGCACGAGTTGGGCGCGGGTGCCGTGGCGGCCACCGACCAGTTGCTATGGGTGCAGCCCGATGACGTGCTGCTGGCCTTCAGCATCCGCCGCTACGCGAGCGGCCCGGTGAAGGTGGCGCAGCGCTTTCGCGAGGCCGGTGGCCAGGTGCTGACCATCACCGACAGCGCCTCGGCCCCGCTGGCCGTGCTGGCCCATGAACGCCTCCTGGTGCGCACCTCCAACGCCTCTCCGTTCGACTCGTACACCGCCGCCTTCTTCCTGTGCAATGCACTGGTGTCGGCCGTGGCGCAGTTGCGGCACGAAGCCGTGTCGGAAGCACTCAAGCGCCGGGATACGCTGTGGAAGGATGTGGAGGAGCAGCAGCTCATCGTGGAGGGAACTCCAGCGCGCAAGCCCGTCCGGAAATAGGCAGGAGCCTGCGACTCAGCGCGCCGAGGTCATCGGGCGCGGGAAGCCGCGAACCCAGCTTGGGACCCCCGACGCTTTGCGCTGCCGCCACGAACAAAAAAGGCGCCCGAAGGCGCCTTTTGTGAAATCCTGCACGCCGTGCCCCGCAGGGCACAGGCATGCATGCACCACTCAGTGCGCCAGGATCTTGTTGAGGAAGTCCTTGGTGCGCGGCTGGCGGGCTTCGGGGTGGTTGAAGAAGTCGTCCTTGGAGCAGTCCTCCAGGATCTTGCCACCCACGTCCATGAAGATCACGCGGTTGCTCACCTTGCGGGCGAAGCCCATTTCGTGGGTCACACACATCATGGTCATGCCTTCGTTGGCCAGGCCCACCATCACGTCCAGCACTTCGCCGACCATTTCGGGGTCGAGCGCCGAAGTGGGTTCGTCGAACAGCATCACGATGGGGTCCATGCTCAGGGCACGGGCAATCGCCACACGCTGCTGCTGGCCGCCCGAGAGCTGGCCAGGGAACTTGTCCTTGTGCGCCATCAGGCCCACGCGCTCCAGCATCTTCAGGCCGCGCTTCTTGGCATCGTCGGGGCTGCGGCCCAGCACCTTGACCTGCGCAATAGTCAGGTTCTCCGTCACCGACAGGTGGGGAAACAGTTCGAAGTGCTGGAACACCATGCCGACGCGGCTGCGCAGCTTGGGCAGGTTGGTCTTGGGGTCGTGCAGCTTCACGCCATCGACCGTGATCTCGCCCTTCTGGAAGGGCTCGAGCGCGTTGATGGTCTTGATCAGCGTGGACTTGCCCGAGCCCGAAGGCCCGCACACCACCACCACTTCACCCTTGTTGATGACGGCCGAGCACTCGTTGAGCACCTGCACGGGGCCATACCACTTGGATACGTTCTTGAGTTCGATCATTTCTTGTTCCTCAATCCAATCTCTTTTGCATCAGCGAATGATCGCGATCTTCTGGTGCAGGCGTTTGACCATCCAGGACAGCGCATAGCACATCACAAAGTACAGAACCGCTGCGGCCAGGTAAGCCTCGATGGGGCGGCCAAAGTTCTTGCCGGCCACTTCAAAGCCCTTGAGCATGTCGTAGGCACCGATGGCGTAGACCAGCGACGTGTCCTGGAACAGGATGATGGTCTGCGTGAGCAGCACCGGCAGCATGTTGCGAAACGCCTGGGGCAGCACCACGAGCTTCATGTTCTGCCCGTACGTCATCCCGAGCGCCTGGCCGGCATGGACCTGTCCACGCGCGATGGACTGGATGCCGGCGCGCATGATCTCGCTGAAGTAGGCGGCCTCGAAGGCGATGAAGGTCACCACTGCAGACACTTCCGCGCCGATCGGCCGGCCAATGATGGCCGGTACCAGCAGGAAGAACCACAGGATCACCATCACCAGCGGGATGCTGCGCATGCCGTTGACGTAGATGGTCGCAGGCACGTCCAGCCACTTCTTGCCCGACAGGCGCATGAGCGCCAGCACGGTCCCGAAGAGTACGCCACCGATCGTGGCCACCACCGTGAGGAAAAGGCTGAAATACAGCCCCTTGAGCACGAAGTTGGAGATCAGGTCCCAGTTGTAGAAGGAAAAATCGAGATTCATTGCTCAGTGCCCCCCACCTGCGCCGCTGGGCACAACCACCCCGGGAATGCGCGCACGCTTCTCGATGAACGCCATGATGCGGTTGATGGCAAACGCCGAGATGACGTAGAGCGCCGTCACGGCCAGATAGACCTCGATGCCGCGCGAGGTTTCCTCCTGCGCCTGCATGGCAAACATCGTGAGCTCAGCCACCGACACGGCGAACGCGACGGAGGAGTTCTTGAAGATGTTCATCGTCTCGCTGGTCAGCGGCGGGATGATGATGCGAAACGCCATGGGCAGCAGCACGTAGCGGTAGGTCTGGAAGGTGGTGAAACCCACCGCCAGACCCGCATAGCGCTGGCCACGGGGCAAGGTATTGATACCCGAGCGCACCTGCTCGGCAATGCGCGCCGACGTGAAGAAGCCCAGCGCCAGCACCACCAGCGTGAAGCCGGGAACGCCCTTCATGACCGGAAAGAGGCTGGGCAGGACGTGGTACCACAGGAAAATCTGCACCAGCAGAGGAATATTGCGAAACAGCTCGACCCAGGCATTGCCCAGGCGCACGATCATCGGCCGGTCCTGCAAGGTACGCAGCGTGCCGATGACGGAGCCCAACACGAGAGCCAGCACCAGGGCCAGCAGCGAAACAGACACCGTCCAGCCCCAGGCCGACAGCATCCAGTCCAGGTAGGTGATGTCGCCGCCCTTGCCGAAGCAGCTTTGCACGACTTCCCTGTCCATGGTGTCCTGGCAGAACACCTGCCAATCCCAACTCATAGGATCACCCCTTTATTTTTTGGTATTGCATTGGGCGCAATCCTTTGCCCACCCAACAAAAAAGCCCCTTCAAACCGTCGTGGCCGAAGGGGCGCAAGCATCCCGAAGATTACTTCTTGGCGTAGTCTTCCATGGGCTTGTCGTTCGGGGTGGCCCAGGCAGCCTTGGTGGCGTCGGACATGGGCAGGCCGATCTTGGTGTTGGTTGGAGGCACAGGTTGCATGAACCACTTGTCGTACAGCTTGGTCAGCGAGCCGTCGGCGATCTGGCGCTTGATGCTGTCATCCACGGCCTTCTTGAAGGCCGGGTCGTCCTTGCGCAGCATGCAGGCGATAGGCTCCACCGACAGCACTTCGCCAACGATCTTGTAGTCGGCAGGTGCCTTGGACTTGGAGATGTTGGCGGCCAGGATCGAGCCGTCCATCACGAAGGCGTCGGCACGGCCGGTTTCCAGCATCAGGAAGCTGTCCGCATGGTCCTTGCCGAAGACTTCCTTGAAGTCGACGCCACCAGCGCGCTCATGCTTGCGCAGGGTCTGCACCGAGGTGGTGCCCGTGGTCGTGGCCACGGTCTTGCCGTTCAGGTCCTTGATGGAGGTGATGCCCGAGTTGGCCTTCACGACGGTGCGAACTTCTTCGACGTAAGTGGTCACGGCAAAGGCCACATCCTTCTGGCGTGCGGCATTGTTCGTGGTGGAGCCGCACTCCAGGTCCACCGTACCGTTGGTCACCAGGGGAATGCGGTTTTGCGAGGTCACGGGCTGGTACTTGGTTTCCAGCTTGGCCAGGCCCAGTTGCTTCTGGATGTCGGCCAGGATGATTTCACCCATTTCGGTGT
Organism: Acidovorax sp. LjRoot66; assembly: GCF_964253305.1. Lineage (NCBI taxonomy): Bacteria > Pseudomonadati > Pseudomonadota > Betaproteobacteria > Burkholderiales > Comamonadaceae > Acidovorax > Acidovorax sp. LjRoot66. The sequence goes on along the minus strand of NZ_CAXUQU020000001.1, from coordinate 1,309,223 downwards.
GGAAACCCACGTACTTGCCATTGCCCAGAGTGTAGGAAAGACCCGATGACTCGCGCACACCCAGTGTCACGCTGCCCGATGCCTTGATTTTGGCCAGGGTGTCGGTGGCTTGGGCGAATGCGCTGCCTGCAGCCAGGGCGGTCACGGCAACCGCGAGCAAATGCTTCTTCATTGGGATCTCCTTGTGTGAAACGAAAAAAGGGGGGATTTTAGAGATTTACCCAACCGGAAGCACCGGCGGGCAAACAACCAAAAAAGGGAACCACGCGACCAGCGATATTAGTCAGAACGGGACCTGGTCGGTAGGGTATTTCCAGAAGTCCCGCAACAGATAACTGACCGGAAGGTTCAGCGTGGTGTTGTTCGGGGGAATCGGTTTGGCAAACCACTTCTCATATATGGGGTAGATCTCCCGGCTGGTAATGAGACGGCGCATCTCCTCGTCCACCAGCTTCTTGAATTCGGGGTCGTTCTTGGGCAGCATGATGGCCAGCGGCTCGGTGGTCATGAAACGGCCCACCACCTTCAAGGCGCTCGGGTTCGGCCGGCCAGCGGCCAGGCCGTACAGCAGCACGTCGTCCATCACGAAGGCATCGGCCTCGCCCTTCTCCACCATCTCCACGGCCTTGGCATGGTCGGGCGCTTCCAGGATGGTGATGCCCATCAGGCGTTCGCGGTTGGCCTGGTCGGCCGCCTTCAGCGGCGTGGTCCCCTTGGTGGACACCAGCTTCTTGCCATTGAGGTCTTCCACGCGGTCGATGGTGCTGGCGGATTTCACCAGCAGGCGCGCGCCGGTGATGAAATGCGGCACCGTGAAGGCCACCTTCTGGCGCCGCTCGGCATTGTTGGTGGTGGAGCCGCATTCCATGTCGGCCTTGCCCTGCTCGATCATGGCGATGCGGTTGGCTGGCGTAACCGCCAGGAACTCGACCTGCATGTCCTTCTTGCCGGTCTTCTTCCTCACCACGTCGGCCAGGCGCAGGCACAGGTCCATGGCGTAGCCCACCGGCTTGCCGGTCTTGGTGTCGATGTAAGAGAACGGCACCGACGACTCCCGGTGCGCAATCACCATCTTGCCGCCGCCACTGACGCGCTCGAGCACCCCCTGTGCAGACGCTGCGGATGCGCAGCACAAGGCAGCGATGCCCCAGGCCAATCCCCAATGCTGAACTTTCATGCGGTGTCTCGGTTAAGGAAGTGGAATCAGAACTGCAATCTTCGTGCCACCGTGGGGCCCTCAGTGGCAACCCTTGCTGCTCCTGATCCATCGATGGCGCCGACTGTACGTGTCGTTACCATGAAATTCCAATGCCGTTTGCGCGGACAACTATGCAAACTGTTTATATCCGTATTTACCCTAGGCATGAAAAACCCGGCCATTCACGCCGCCTGAGCCTGCAGATAAGTCCACAGGGCCTGGGCGGTGCCCTTGGGCGCTTCCTTGCCCGAGGGCTTTTCACGGTAGGCGCGCACGTCCATGGTCATCTGCAGGCCTTCGGTATCCGGCGGGGCAGCACTGACCAGCTTGCGCGTGCGCAGCTCTTTCTTGACCGCACTGTGGGGCAGGAAGGCCACACCATGCCCCTCCAGTGCCATGGCCTTGAGTCCTTCGGCCATGTCGGTCTCGTAGACCCGGTCCAGGTGGATCGCCGTGCCCGACTCCTTGAGGATCAGCTCCGTCACCCGCCCCAGGTAGGCACCGGGCGCATAGCCCAGGTAGGGCAGCGGCTGGCCCACCCGACCCGGTAGCCGGAACAGGGGCTGCCCGTCGGCGTCGGCCTTGGAGTACGGGGACAGCACCTCCTGGCCCAGGCTCACCATCTCGTAGCGGTCGGCATCGAGCTGGAAGGGCTGCGAGGGGTGGTGGTAGGCGATCAGCAGGTCACAGCCCCCTTCCACCAGGCGCATCACGGCGTCGTGCACGTTCAGGGCGATCAGCCGGCTCTTGAAGGGGCCGAACTTGTCGTGCAGGCTCGACACCCAGGCCGGAAAGAAGGTGAAGGCCAGCGTGTGCGGCACCGCGAACTCGATCATGTCCTTGCCCGCACTGGTGTGCGCGCGCAGCATGGCCCGGGTGTTCTGCAGCGCCTGCAGCATCTCCAGCGCCTGGTCGTACAGGGTCTTGCCGGCCGGCGTGAGGCGCGTGGGGTAGGAGCTGCGGTCCACCAGATCGGTGCCGGCCCAGGCCTCCAGGGCCTGGATGCGCCGCGAAAAGGCAGGCTGCGTCACATGCCGCAACTGGGCGGACCGGCTGAAGCTGCGGGTTTCTGCAAGACTGACGAAATCTTCAAGCCACTTGGTTTCCATCGCTGCATTATCGTTTCCAGCCCTGCGGCGTGCCGGCCGGTCATGGAAAGCCTGTACAAGGGTTTATCCATAGCGCACCATTGGTGTGCACACATAGCAACGCACCGCATAATAGGGAAAGCTGCGTCCAAAGCGCGCTCCCGCGTCACGGCCCCAGGTGCACAACACCGGCGGGCAGAGCGACCGGCCCTGTCCTGTTTGTTCTCCTGTACCGCCGCTCCCATGTCCTCCACCCCTCCCCAAGGGCCGGTGACCGACGCCTCCGTGCCTGTCGCCGCCCCTGCCTCCGAAGAACCCCGCTCCCTGCGCATCGAGGACTGGCTCACCGTCATCGTCATGGCAGCGCTCGCGCTGATCACCTTTGCCAACGTGCTGGTGCGCTACTTCACCAGTTCCTCCTTCGCCTGGACGGAAGAGATCTCCGTCTTCCTGATGATCGTGCTGGCCCTGGTGGCGGGCTCCGCCGCCGTGGCACGCGACCAGCACATCCGCATCGAATACTTTGCCGAAGGCGGCTCGGCCGCCCGCCGCAAGCGCCTGGCGCAGCTGGGCGCCGTGGCCGTGGCCCTGCTGTTCGGGCTGATCGCCGTGCTCAGCGTGCGCGTGGTCTGGGACGACTACCGCTTTGGCGAGACCTCGCCGGGCATTGGCGTTCCGCAGTGGTGGTACTCCATCTGGCTGCCCGTCATCTCGGCGCTGATCGCCGCGCGGGCCGTCGGCCTGTTGCTGCGCCGCAGCCGTGAAGCGCTGCGGCCCGAAGGCCCCGCCGAGGACGCCCAGCCATGATCGCCACGCTCCTGTTCGTGGCCTTTCTGGGCCTGATGTTCGTAGGCGTGCCGATCGGCGCCGCCTTGGGCTTGGCCGGGGCGGCTGCCATCGCCTTGGCCAATGCCGACAGCCAGTGGTTCGGCCTGCTGGCCGTGCCGCAGAACTTCTACGCCGGCCTGGGCAAGTACCCGCTGCTGGCGATTCCGATGTTCGTGCTGGTCGGCTCCATTTTCGACCGCTCGGGCGTGGCCCTGCGCCTGGTGAACTTCGCCGTGGCCGTCATCGGGCGTGGCCCGGGCATGCTGCCGCTGGTGGCGATTGCCGTGGCCATGTTCCTGGGGGGCATCTCGGGCTCGGGCCCGGCCAACGCCGCCGCCGTGGGCGGCGTGATGATCGCTGCCATGTCGCGCGCGGGCTACCCGCCTTCGTTCTCGGCCAGCGTGGTGGGGGCGGCCGCCGCCACCGACATCCTGATCCCACCGTCGGTGGCTTTCATCATCTACTCGATGCTGGTGCCCGGCGCTTCGGTGCCCGCGCTGTTCGCGGCCGGCATGATCCCCGGCATCCTGGCCGGCATCGCGCTGATCGTGCCCGCCGTGTGGATGGCGCGCAAGCACAAGATGGGTGCGCTCGAATCCACCATGCCCCGCCCGCCGTTCTGGAAGAGCCTGCGCGAAGCCCTGTGGGGCCTGGCCGCTCCGGTACTGATCCTGGGCGGCATGCGCGCCGGCTGGTTCACCCCGACCGAAGCCGCCGTGGTGGCGGTTTTCTATGGCCTCTTCGTGGGCATGGTGATCCACCGCACGATCAAGGTGCGCGACCTGTTCCCCATCCTGCGCGAATCGGGCGAGCTCTCGGCCGTGATCCTGCTCGTGGTATCGCTCGCGGGCATCTTTGCCTATTCGCTGTCGACCCTCGGGGTGATCGACCCGGTGGCCAAGGCCATCGTGAACTCGGGCCTGGGCGAATATGGAGTGCTGGCTTTGCTGATCGTGCTGCTCATCACCGTGGGCATGTTCCTTGACGGCATCTCCATCTTCCTGATCTTCGTGCCCCTGCTCCTGCCCATCATGCAGCACTACCAGTGGGACCCCGTCTGGTTCGGCGTGATCCTCACGCTCAAGGTGGCGCTGGGCCAGTTCACCCCGCCGCTGGCCGTGAACCTGATGGTCTCGTGCCGCATTGCCGGCGTGCGCATGGAATCGACCGTGCGCTGGGTCGGCTGGATGCTGTTCGCCATGTTCCTCGTGATGGTGCTGGTGATCGCCTTCCCGCAGTTGGCCCTGTGGCTGCCGGCGCGCCTGGGCTACTGACCCGTAGTAAACCCCGAGACCGATTTGCCTTCCACCCTACAAAATTGACCCAGGAGACTGACCCCATGAAACTGCGCACCTTTCTGACTTCCGCCGTGGCTGCCGCTGCCGCGCTGGCCTTCACCGCCCCGGCTGCCATCGCGCAGACCGCCTACAAGAGCGAGTACCGCATGTCGCTGGTGCTGGGCACCGCCTTCCCCTGGGGCAAGGGCGGCGAGCTGTGGGCCAACAAGGTGCGCGAGCGCACGCAGGGCCGCATCAACATCAAGCTGTACCCCGGCGTATCCCTGATCCAGGGCGACCAGACGCGCGAATTCTCGGCGCTGCGCCAGGGCGTGATCGACATGGCCGTAGGCTCCACCATCAACTGGTCGCCCCAGGTCAAGCAGCTGAACCTGTTCTCGCTGCCCTTCCTGATGCCCGACTACGCGGCCGTGGACGCACTCACCCAGGGCGAAGTCGGCAAGAGCATCTTCAGCACGCTGGACAAGGCCGGCGTGGTGCCCCTGGCTTGGGGCGAGAACGGCTACCGCGAGATCTCCAACTCCAAGAAGGCCATCAAGACCCCCGAGGATCTCAAGGGTCTGAAGATCCGCGTCGTGGGCTCGCCCCTGTTCCTCGATACCTTCACCGCGCTGGGCGCCAACCCCACGCAGATGAGCTGGGCCGACGCCCAGCCCGCCATGGCCAGCGGCGCCGTGGACGGACAGGAGAACCCCATTGCCGTGTACATGGCGGCCAAGCTGCACACCGTGGCGCAAAAGCACGTGACCATGTGGGGCTACATCAATGACCCGCTGATCTTCGTGGTGAACAAGGACATCTGGAATTCCTGGACCCCTGCCGACCGTGAAATCGTCAAGCAGGCTGCCATCGACGCCGGCAAGGAAGAGATCGCCATCGCCCGCAAGGGCATGGTCGAGGCCGACAAACCCCTGCTCAAGGACATCGCCGCCAATGGCGTGACCGTGACCCAGCTCTCTCCCGCCGAGCGCGAGGCCTTCGTGAAGGCCACGCGCCCCGTGTTCGAGAAGTGGAAGGGCCAGATCGGTGCCGACCTCGTGACCCAGGCCGAGAAGGCGATTGCCGCGCGCAAGCAATAAACGCATAAGCACATACCGGCAGCCGATAACGGCCGCCGGCACCATCCGAGGCGCTCCCTGTGACAGGGGAGCGCCTTTTTCGTGGACGGCCACCGGCTGGCCCGATGCTTGCGAGCGCTGCATGCAGCGGTGGGGGAAATGCGTGTCCAGCCAAAAAAAGCCCATCAACGGGCTCCGGCTTTGCCAACTTTATCGTGCGTACACATATGGCCCCCACAATGCCTTCAACTCTGACTCACCGTCTCCCATGCCGTTCCTTCTGAATGCTGGCCGCCCGGCTGCCACGGGCTCGCTGACGCTGGCCTCCTCCCCTGCCCGCCCCGCCCTTCCCATGTCCCGGCTGAACCCGGCCTGGGTGCGAACCTGCATGGCGGCCCTGTGCATCAGCGGCCTGGTGGCCTGCTCCGGCAAGGACCAGCCGGCCCAGGCCGGCGCGGGCAAGCCCGCCGGCGAGCCGGCGGTGGGCGTGGTCGTGCTGGCCCCCGAGAGCCAGACGCTGAGCACGGAGCTGCCGGGCCGCACGGCGGCGTTCCAGAACGCCGACATCCGCCCGCAGATCAACGGCATCATCCAGAAGCGGCTGTTCACCGAGGGCGCGCTCGTCAAGGCCGGCCAGCCGCTGTACCAGGTGGACCCGGCCACCTACGAAGCCGCCCAGGCCAGCGCCCAGGCGGCCCTGGCCAAGGCGCAGGCCACGGCGCGCACGGCCCAGGTCAACGCCAAGCGCAATGCGGAGCTGGTCGAGATCGACGCCATCAGCCGCCAGGTCTTCGACGAAAGCCAGGCCGCGGTGCAGCAGACGCAGGCCGACGTGGGCGTGGCGCAGGCCGCACTGGACGCGGCGCGCATTAACATGCGCTACACCCGCCTGCTGGCGCCCATCTCCGGGCGCATCGGGCTGTCGTCCGTGACGGCCGGCGCCCTGGTCACGGCGAACCAGGCCAATGCCCTGGCCACCATCCAGCAGCTCGACCCGATCCAGGTGGACATTACGCAGTCCAGCGCGGACCTGCTGCAGTTGCGCAGACAGTGGCAAGAGGGCAAGTTTACGCGCGTGGATTCCAACCAGGCCAAGGTAAAGCTCATTCTGGAAGACGGGTCCACCTACGAAAAGGAAGGCACCTTGCAGTTCACCGGCACCGCCGTGAACCCGACCTCGGGTGCGATCACCCTGCGGGCGACCTTCCCCAACCCCGATCACTTCCTGATGCCCGGCATGTACGTGCGCTCCCAGCTGGCCACCAGCGTCGCACCGCAAGCGCTGCTGCTGCCCCAGGAGGCCGTGATCCGCAATCCTGCCGGCGAGCCCAGCGTGCAGGTGGTGGGAGAGGACAACAAGCTCACCAAGCGCCCGGTGGAACTCGGTCAGGCCGTGGGCAACCGCTGGCTCGTGATCTCGGGCGTCAAGGCCGGGGAAAAAGTGATGGTGGACGGCTTCCAGAAAGCCCGCGTGGGCCAGACGGTCAAGCCCACGGTGGTCAAGCCACGCGACAAGGCCGCGCCCGCGGCGGCCACGGCCTCTTCGGCCGCAGCCAGTTCCTGAGGCGCGCTGCGCGCACCGACCCCACCCGACCGACCTGCGACCCCACCCCCACGCTGATCCATGGCCCAGTTCTTCATCAACCGCCCGGTCTTCGCCTGGGTGCTGTCCATCGTCATCATGCTGGCGGGGGCGATGTCCATCTTCACGCTGCCGCTGGAGCAGTACCCTGACATCGCGCCACCGCGCGTGACCATCAACACCACCTACACCGGTGCCTCGGCCGGCACGGTCGACAACTCGGTGACCCAGGTGATCGAGCAGCAGCTCAAGGGCATCGACAGCCTGCTGTACATGGGTTCAACCAGCGACTCCGCCGGCCGCTCGCGCACCACCCTGACCTTCGCCCCCGGTGCCAACATCGACGTGGCCCAGGTGCAGGTGCAGAACAAGCTGCAGGCGGCCATGAACCGGCTGCCTGAGGCCGTCAAGAGCCGCGGCGTGTTCGTGAACAAGGGCGGCCAGGACTTCCTGGTGACCTACGTGTTCACCTCGCCCGACCCCACCGTGACCCAGGTGGCCATTGGCGACTACATCTCCAGCAACGTGGTGGACGTGATCGCCCGCCTGGACGGCGTGGGCGACGTGACCGTGTTCGGCACCTCCTATGCCATGCGCATCTGGATCGACCCGGCGAAAATGGAGAAGTTCGCGCTGATGCCGTCGGACCTGATCACCGCGCTCAATGCCCAGAACGCCCAGGTCTCGGCCGGCCAGCTCGGCCAGCAGCCCGCACCGGCGGGGCAGATGCTCAACGCCACGATCACTGCACGCACCAAGCTGCAGACAGTGCCCGAATTCGAGGGCATCGTGCTCAAGTCCGGCACCGACGGCTCGGTGGTCACCATGGCCGACGTCGCCCGGGTGGCGCTGGAGGCGGACAACCTCACCGTGAAGTCGCGCCTGAACGGGCAACCGGGCGCCGGTATCGGCATCGTGCTGGCCGACGGCGCCAACGCCATGGACGTGGCCGACGCCGTGGCGCGCAAGATGAAGGAACTCGAACCCTTCTTCCCGGACGGCATCAACGGCGTGGTCAGCTCGGACTCCACCCCCTTCGTGCGTGCCTCCATCGAGGAAGTGGTCAAGACGCTTGCCGAGGCCATGCTGCTGGTGGTGATCGTGATGTTCATCTTCCTGCAGAACTTCCGCGCCACGATGATCCCGGCGATTGCCGTGCCCGTGGTGCTGCTGGGCACCTTCGGCGTGCTCTCGGCGCTGGGCTACTCGATCAACATGCTGACCATGTTCGCCATGGTGCTGGCCATCGGCCTGCTGGTGGACGATGCCATCGTGGTGGTGGAGAACGTGGAGCGCGTGATGAGCGAGGAGGGCCTGTCGCCCAAGGAGGCCACGCGCAAGTCGATGAAGGAGATCACGCCCGCGCTGGTGGGCATCGGCCTCACGCTGTCGGCCGTGTTCATCCCCATGGCCTTCTTCACGGGCTCCACCGGGGTTATCTACCGCCAGTTCTCCATCACCATCGTCTCGGCCATGGCGCTGTCGGTGTTCGTGGCGCTGACGCTGACGCCGGCGCTGTGCGCCACCCTGCTCAAGCCCATCGAGAAGGGTCACCATGCAGCGCACGACGGCCCGCCACGGCGCGGCCTGCTGGGCCTGAGCGACCGCTTCTTCGCCTGGTTCAACCGCACGTTCGACAGCACGGCCAACCGCTACCAGCGCGTCGTGGGCGGCCTGCTCAAGCGCAGCCTGCGCATGGTCGTGATCTACCTGGCGATCCTGGTGGGCGTGGGGCTGCTGTTCAAGGTACTGCCCACCTCCTTCCTGCCCAATGAGGACCAGGGTTTCGTGACGGCCTCGATCACCTTGCCCTCTGGCGCCACCGACGAGCGCCTGGGTGTGGTGCTCGATGAAATCAAGGACTACTTTCTGGCCAAGCCCGAAGTGCTGCGTGTGAATTCGATTGCCGGCAACAACGGCAACCAGAACTCCGGCAACATGTTCATCCGGCTCAAGCCCTGGGCGGAACGCCCGCTGCGCAGCCAGTCGGCGGAGGTCATCGCCAGCCAGGCCACCAAGGACCTCGCCAAGATCCGCGACGCACGCATCTTCGTCTCGCTGCCGCCGGCCGTGCGTGGCCTGGGGTCGAGCGCGGGCATCAACTTCATGATCAAGGACCTCAATGGCCTGGGGCAGGATGCTCTCGTCGCCGCCAAGGACCAGTTGATCGAACTGACCCGCCAGAACCCGATCCTCACCAATGTGCGGACCACCAATTTCGACAACACCTCGGAGCTCAAGGTCACCATCGATGACCGCAAGGCCGCGGCCCAGGGGTTGACCACGGCGGACATCAACGGCGTGCTCTCCAGCGCCATGGGCGGCACCTATGTGAACGACTTCGTGCACCAGGGCCGCGTCAAGCGCGTGTACGTGCAGGGCGATGCGCCCTACCGCATGCTGCCGCAGGACATCGGCCACTGGAGCGTGCGCAACCGCAATGGCGAAATGGTGCCTTTCTCGACCTTTGCCAGCACCTCGTGGACCAACGGCCCGCCCCAGCTCATGCGCTACAACGGCAGCCCCGCCCTGGAATTGCAGGCCGAAACCGCGCCAGGCGCCAGCTCGGGCGACGCCATGGTGGCCATCGAGGAGATCATGAAGAAGCTGCCGCCCGGCATCGGCATGGAGTGGACGGGCGCATCGCTGCAGGAGCGCCGCTCAGGCTCGCAAGCGCCGCTGCTCTACGCCGTCTCCATCCTCTTCGTGTTCCTGTGCCTGGCGGCCCTGTACGAAAGCTGGAGCGTGCCGTTCTCGGTGATGCTGGCCGTGCCGCTGGGCGTGATCGGGGCCCTGCTGGCCACCTACACGCGCGGCATGACCAACGACGTGTACTTCCAGGTGGGGCTGCTCACCACCGTGGGGCTGGCCTCCAAGAACGCCATCCTGATCGTCGAATTTGCGGTGCAATTGCAAACCCAGGGCAAGAACCTGTATGACGCCACGGTGGAAGCCGTGCGCATGCGCCTGCGCCCCATCCTCATGACCTCGCTGGCCTTCGGCTTCGGCGTGCTGCCCCTGGCCATCGGAACGGGTGCCGGCGCGGGCGGCCGCCAGGCCATCGGCACCGGCGTGCTCGGCGGCATGGTCGCCTCCACCGTCCTGGGGCTGTTCTTCGTGCCTGTGTTCTTCCTGCTGGTGCGCTCGTGGTTCGCCTCGCGCAAGCCCACCCCACCCCACCTGCCAGCCGAGGTGAAGGAGGTGCAGGCATGACATTGCGTACCGCCCTTGCATTCCCCCCTGTTGTGTCCTCCGGCATGTCCAAAGCCCTGCTTACCCCGCTGTGCGCCCTGCTGCTGGCCGGTTGCACCAACCTGGCGCCCCGCTATGACCGCCCCGCAGCCCCGGTTCCCGAGGCCCTGGATAACGCCGCCACGGTCGCGGACGCCAGCGCGGCCACCTATGCCCCGCTCGGCTGGGATGCCGTGGTGCAGTCCGGCCAGTTGCGCGACGTCATCACCCTGGCGCTGCAGAACAACCGCGACCTGCGCTCCGCAGCCCTGGCCATCGAGCGCGCCCAGGCACAGTACGGCGTGAGCCGCGCCGACCGCCTGCCCAGCGTGGGCGGCACGGCCCAGGGCAACCGCAGCCGCACCGCCGCCGACCTGACCACGGCCGGTCGCTCGCAGATCGGCGAGCAGTACAGCGCACAGCTGGGCATCACCAGCTACGAGCTCGACTTCTTCGGCCGCGTGCGCAACCTCAACGAGGCCGCCCTGCAGGAGTTGCTGCGCGTCACCGACAGCCAGCGCAGCGTGCAGCTGAGCCTGGTGGCCGAGGTCACCAGCGCCTGGCTCAACCTTGCCGCCGACCAGGCGCGCCTGGAACTGGCCAAGGAAACCCTGCGCTCGCGCGAAGCCTCCTACTCCCTGACCGAGCGCACGCACCGCCTGGGGGGCACCTCGGGCCTGGTGCTGGCGCAGAACCAGACCACGGTGGACAGCGCGCGCGCCGACGTCGCCGCCTTCACCAGCCAGGTGGCGCGCGACCGCAATGCGCTGCAGTTGCTGGTGGGTTCGCCCGTTCCGGCCACCCTGCTGCCCGCGGTACAACCCGCGCCCGCTGTGCCGACAGCCGCCAAGGTGCCCGACGAACGGCGCAGCGAGCGCGTCACACAGGCGGCCGCACCGGTGCCCATGCTGCGCGAAAGCGCCCTGCAACTGCTGGCCGTGCCCGCGCAGATTCCCTCGAGTGTGCTGCTGTCGCGCCCCGACGTGATGGCCGCCGAGCGCAGCCTGCAGGCCAGCTACGCCAACATCGGCGCCGCGCGTGCGGCTTTCTTCCCCAGCATCTCGCTCACGGCCAGCGTGGGCACGGCGAGCACGGAGCTCTCGGGCCTGTTCGGCAGTGGCAACCTGCTGTGGAGCTTCGTGCCGCAGATCCGGCTGCCGATCTTCGACGGCGGCCGCAACCAGGCCAACCTGGACGTCGCCCAGGCCAACCAGCGCATCGCCCTCACGCAGTACGAGAAGGTCATCCAGACCGCCTTCCGCGAAGCCGCCGATGCCCTGGCCGAGCGCGCCACCCTGACGGACCGCATCACCGCGCAGACCTCGCTGCTGGCCGCGACGGAGCGCGTCTACGCCCTGTCCGAAGCCCGCTTCAAGGCCGGGGCCGACAACTACCTCACGGTGCTCGACGCGCAGCGCTCGCTGTACGCGGCGCAGCAGACCCTGCTGAGCCTGCAGTTGGCCGAGCAGACCAACCGCATCACCTTGTACAAGGTGCTCGGCGGGGGCTGAGCCCCCTCCTACAGCGCGCGTTCAGACAGGCGAAACCGGCGACTCGCCCGCGAGGTGCCGGCGCGCATTCTCGACGAAGCGGTCCACAGAGGCCTGCACCGCCTCGGGCGACCAGCCGCCCACGTGGGGTGTGAGCACCACGGTGTCCAGATCCAGCAATTCGGCCGGTGGCGCAGGCTCGCTCTCGTACACGTCCAGGCCCGCACCTGCCAGGCGCCCCTCGCGCAGCGCCAGGGCCAGCGCTGCGGTGTCGATCACGCTACCGCGTGCGATGTTGACCACATAGCCGCGCGGCCCCAGGGCATCTAGCACCGGGGCGTTGACTAGGTGCTGTGTGCCCGGGCCGCCGGGCGTGGCCACGACCAGGAAATCAGCCCACTCGGCCAGCGATTTCACGTCGCCGAAGTAGCGGTAGGGCACGTCCGTGCGCTCGCTGCGATTGTGGTAGCCCACTTGCAGGTCGAAGCCCAGCGCACGCTGGGCGATCTTCTTGCCGATGGTGCCCAGGCCGATGATGCCGAAGCGCTTGTGTGACACATTGGGCGGCAGCGGCAATGCCGTGCGCCACACACCGGCACGCGTGGCGGTATCCAGCTTGGGGATGCCACGCACGGCCGCGATGAGCAGGCCAAAGGCATGGTCGGCCACGCAGTCGTCGTTGGTGCCGGCGCCATTGGCCACCACGATGCCGCGCGCCTTGGCATGCGCCACGGCGATGTTCTCGTAGCCCGCACCCAGGGCGCAGATCAGCGTGAGGGCCGGCAGCGCATCGATCTGCGCGGGCGTGATGCCGATGGAGCCGATGGTGAGCACCACCCGCACGCGGCTACCATGCTCGGCGATGGCAGCCTGGTGCTGGGGCGCATCCGGCACGTAGACCAGATCGAAGGTTTCCGACAATTGGGCGCAGTGTTCTTCCGAGAGAAACGGCAGGGCAAGCAGGACAGGTTTCATGGGCAGCGTTCTGCAGAAATGGGGAAGAGAAGAATTTTCCAGTTGCGGCCAACGGGCCGCACATGGAGCGCATCGATAGCGTGCGCACCGTCTGCGGCTCAACTGCGCTCCGGCACACCGCAGTGACTGGCATGGGGTGATTCTGTCAAAGGTTCAGCATCAGGCTCCAGCAGGCCAGGAATGCTCAACCCCGACGCGAGGCTATTGGCTATTTGCGCGGCACAGATCCGCGCTTAGACGCCTCAGGCAAGTGCCGATGCAACGCCGCGGAGCCGTTCATGGATATGTGCAAGGTGTGCCGCATATCGATGGCCCACCTCTTTCGCGCTGAACACATCCCACCCAGTATCGGGGGTCTTGTGCGGGCGGCCACGGCCCCGCCCCGGTGGACATTGCTGTACAAACGCCTGCATGCACGATGCCGCATGGGCCAGGTCTGCATTTGCCCATACCTGCCCATCCCCAAACGGGTACTGCCCTGGCTTCACCGTCACCAGCCGGTGCCTGACCAGATCCACCATGCCCTCGAACTCAGGCAGGCTGCAGAAATCCACATTGCCGCTGTAGCCGGTGGTGATCACATGCAGCCCCAGTTGCAAGGCCTCGGCAATGCCCCGGCCAAAGCCTTCCGCCCGGTGCAGCGACACGAACACATCGCATGCGCGGTACAACGCCAGCAGCTCTGGTCTCGGCAACGTCTGTTCGATGATGTGCAGCCGCTCATCCTGGGTGGCCAGCTGTTTCAACCGCTCCCACGCCGGGTGCCTGCGCTTCGGCGGGTGCACCTTGATCACCAGACCTACCTGATCGCGCGACCACTCCTGCGCTGGGAACGCGCGCAGAAATGCATCCACTGCCGCCTGCGGGTTCTTGCGGTGGATAGATGAATTCAGGTCGAACGTGAACACCATCAACCGCGCCTGCGGCGGCAAACCCCAGCGCTTGCGCACCTGCGCGCAGCTGCCGCCTGCCACGGACCCCAGCTCCACCGCCATCGGCATCACATGCACCGGCACGGGCGTGGGCACTGCTTGGCACGCTGGCGCCACCGCATCGCGCGTGTGCCGGGTCGACACCCACACCTCGTCCACCAGTTGCACCAGCTGCGCCCACGGCGCTGGCCACTCGCCCAGTTCCCAAGGCCAGTAGCCAATGTTGTAGCGCCCCTCCAGTTGGGCCATGCCCCGCTCGGCAAAGAAGCGCCCATGCTCACCCGCCGTCAGGCAGAACACATTCACCGCATAGGGCCCCACACCATCCACCACATGCGCCGCCATGCTGTGGTCGTTTTGTGGAATATCCTTGCCTGGCGCAAAGTCCACCATGCACATCGGCACCCCGTCAGCCAGCAGGGCACGTGCGGCCATGCGCACATCTTCACCAATGCCCAACTGACCGTGCGCGTAACCGATCAGGTTGACGCCCCATGGGCGCTGCTGCACCGCCGGCACCGGCTCTGCCATCAGGTCATTCACCGCATGCTGGTGCAATGCTGTCTGCCAAGGGCCCTCTGTGCCCAGTGCCCTTCGCTTCTGGGCTTTGGTCAGGAACGGCCAAAGGCCATGCTCGCCTACGGCATGCGCCCAGAACCAGGCCTCGAAGGCATCCGAGTCACGCGGCAGGTCAAAAGCCTCCTGCACATCGGGGCGCGCTAGCAGGATGCAAGATTGCAGCCCCCATGGCGCACAGCCGTCACCATCCGGGAGCTCCGGCAGGCCCCACAGCGCTTGCAGGCTTGCGTCGAGCCCGGCCTGAAAAGGCCCGTATTCCGCCAGCGCGCGATACTCCTTCAACCCTGCGGTCAAGAGCCATGCCATGTACTGCCGGCGCCGCAACGGTGCGCCAAAGTCTTTTGTCACGGCCAGATCCTGGCGCAGCGTGAGGATCAATGCCGCCAGATCAATGGCCATGGGCAACCCCGCTCCGATCCATCAACCTTGCACCGCCACCACCGGTATGGGAAACACCGGGTTCCTGCAGCGCGCCTCACGCGCCTCCACACGCCCAAAGCTGCGGTAGTGCGCCCAGGCCGACTCTACGGTGCCCTGCGCCACCGCCTCGGCCACATCGGGGTACTTCGATAGATACCATTTCCCGTCGAACTCGCGTTCCTGCTCAGGTGTGCGCTGCAGTGCTGCAGGCTCTCCAGGCATGTTCTGCACATACTTGCACGGTGCGCTCCTGCAGATATCGTGCACCCGGTCGGCCTTGATGAAAGCGCGCAACTCCATCGCCAACACGCCGTTCCATATGGCATCGGCACTCGCCTCGTTCAGATTGCCCAACCGGCCCGACGCAAAGCAGCACGGCGTCACCGCGCCATCGGCAGTCACCATCATCCAGGTCCAGGGGTGGTGGCAATCCTTAACCGTTTCCATGCAGCTGCTCCTGAGGCTCATCGAAAAACACGGACTTGTTGTGGTCCAGGTAAAGCTGTACGCCCAGCTTCTTGCCCAGCGCCTGTGCCTGGCGCAGGTAATCATTGGACAGCTCGGGAAAATTCCACAGCCCCTCGGCCTTGTAATCGAACACCCAGTCATCGCGTTGCACCACGTAGCGGGCCATTTCTGCGTCCGACCACCGGTTCAGGTGCCACAAGCACACCACGTCCACGCCCATGTCATGCGCCAGCTGCACCAGGGCTGGCACTTCTTCGATGTTGGTGCGCATCAGCGTCATGTTCAGGTACACCAGCGGAAACCGCGCGCCACGTTCATTGCGCGCGGCAACCAGGCGCCGCAGGTTGCCCAACACCGTGTCGAAGTCGAATCCGCGAATTCGCCAGTACGTTCCCGCCGTGGCTGCGTCCAGCGAGACATTGATGATCCGCAGGTTCGAATCCAGCAGCCGCTGCAGGCGCTTGTCATCCAGCACCGTGAGGTTCGTGTTGATCGACGACTCGCACACCGCCTGGTCCGGCAAGTGCTGCAGCGTAGACCAGAAAGCCGGGCTGTTCAGCGGCTCGCCAATGCCGTGCAGCTGGATGCTCGTAGCCTGCTGCACAAAGCGGCCGAGTTCTTCCACCAGGCTCTCCTCCAGGTGCTTGGGCCGTGTCACGGCTCCAATGGCGTGCGGGCACATCACGCAGCGCAGGTTGCAGCGCGAGGTCGTCTCCAGCGTCAGCAAATGCGGCGTGCTCTGCACCTTGGTGACACCGTTCCTGAACTCCTGCAGGGCCAGGTCGTAGTTGGCCTTGGGCGTGCGAGTGGACGCCCTGGCAATCTCCTCGTGCCCGTCCACCCAGGTTCGCATCGCCTCTTGATCGGCTGGGCCAAGCCAAGCCTGGCCCGCATCGATCAAGGCCATCAGGTGCTGCAGCAGGTTTTCGCCCGCAGGCAACAGCGACGGCTGAGCCAGCAGCAGGCGCGCATAGCCCCGCACCCATTGCGCCGCCGCCATGCCCGGGTGTCGTGCCAGCACTTGTGTGCACTCGGCCAACCAGGCCTGCAACGCATGCCCGCCTTGCAACAGCCCCCCCGCTTGCTGCGGCGGTTGCGACAACAACGGTCGCACGTAACCCACCCTGTCAGGCACCGCCTTCAACATGCGCAGCGCCAAGTCGAGCCCGTAAGCACTGGCCAGCCCTTCATCCAATGGGCCCAGCAGCAGCAGCAAAGTACGCCGAAACAACAAGGCGGACAAACCGGCGCCTTGCGGGCCACCCACAGCTTCGTCGAGCAAGCCATCCCAGCATGCCGCCTCTGTGCCGCACACTGCCAGCAAATCTGGCGTGCGGAGCAGGGTCTGCATCGCATCGTGAATGGCATCGGCCCGGTACACATCACCTGCCTGCACAACCGCCACGAAGGTGCCACGTGCGCTGCGCACAGCCGCATTCATCGTGCCGACCACACTACGGCCCGGCTGGGCCATCCATCGCACCCGCGGGTCATCGACCGGCATGGGCGCGCTCGCTTCACCGCCTACCGCCAGGTGCGCCAAAATCAATTCGATATGCGGATAGCTTTGTAACAGCACACTGCCAACCGACGCCGTGCAGGCGTTATCCGTAGCGTGGGTGCACACCACCACCACCGACACCAGGGGCAGGTCGAGAGGCTGGGGTGATGTACTGAGAGTGGGTGAATGCATCGATATGGACCGGCGGAGCTCTAAAGTATTTTTGGGGTGTACAGGAAAAAGGGTGGAACTGTATTGCCACTGTTGTGCAGAACGGAAGAAGACGAAGCACGCGGCAAGGGCCTGCACAGCCTGCCTGCGCGGGCCGGGTCAGTCATGCTCTGCCTCCAAAGGGCCCAGCAGCGCGGCCCAGCGCAGCTCTTGCCGCACAAGCAGCGCCTCCGCAATCCGCATCGACGCCAGATGGGGAGTCTCCAGCAAATCCCTGTCGACCAGCGAGGTCGGTGGCTCGGGGTAGGGGCCGTTGTGTTCAAGCAGCGCCCGCCACACGTCGGCGAGCTCTCGCTTGAACTCTGCACGCCAGCGGTGGAACAGCAACCGGCTGTTGCGCTCATCGTTCAGCGATGCCGGCCCCCGGCTCAGGCTCACATGATGGCCCACGCAGCTGCTGCGCGCCACATAGGCACGTTGGCCACGCGCACGCAGCTTCATGCACAGGTCAATGTCCTCCGCCCCATTGCGGTAGCGCTCGTCAAATCCTCCGCACGCCCAAAAATCAGCGCGCCGCAGCACTACGCACGCCCCCGTCACCGCGAGTGAGCGCACTGGCGGGGCCATACCACAATCAGGCCCGCCATCGTTCAGGTCCCGCATGTGCGCGAGTTGCCCTGCAGCAGTCAGCTGCACGCCCACGTGGTCCAGTGCGCCATCGTCTACACGCCGCTGCACATTGCCCACAATGCCAGCCTTCAGTGCGGGGGCCAGCAGCATCTCCAGCATGGGCTCCAGCCAGCCAGGTTGCAGCACCAAGTCATTGTTCAGCAGGCACAGCAGTTCCCCCCGCGCTGCCTTGGCGCCCGTGTTGCAGGTTCTGGCAAAGCCCTGGTTGAGGGGGTTGCAGATCACTTGGATTCTGCGGTCCTCCAACGTGGCCAGCCAGGCGCGGGTTCCATCGGTGGAGGCGTCGTTCGCCAGAATGATTTCGTACTCCAGGCCATCGGGCCACGAGGTGGTGAGCGACAGCAGCATCGCCTGCGTTTGTAGCAGATGATTGAACAAAGGCACCACTACACTTACCAGAGGCTTGCCTTGAAAAGGCGCAGATCCCGTTGGAGGTTGAGTACCTTTCTGGACTGACACGGCTGCCGGGGCAGGTAATTGTGGCAACGGAGCGCAGTGGATTGCCTCTACGATTTGAGACCCTTTCTTGCTCAATTTGTGCAGATTCCACCCGAACTCCATCGCTCGGTGTGCGTAGGTATGGCGGGCACGCACCATGGCGTGCAATTCATTTGACAGCCCCTTACGTTCTTCATGATGGGTCAGATACCGCTCTATCAGCTGCGCAAGGTCCGCTGGGGTGTCGTACACAGGCAGGCGGCCTTGAAAGACTTCGTCAGAAACGGCCCTCGAATTCGTAATTACTAGGCAACCAGCGGCCAAGGCGTCGAATACGCGGCTGTTCGCCGCCGCCCATTCCTTGGTCACATGATTGGCATCATCGACCACGATGCTCGCACTTTGATAGACCTTGTGAATTTGGCAATACGGAACAAAGCCTTTGTGCAGATGGCGCAATTCAGGCACCTGCTCCCAATGCTTGCCGTAAATTGCTCCACGAAAACCTGAGGGCAGCCCAGCAAGGGCTTGCACCACATCGCGTTTTGCTTGCCAATAGCTACCTGTGAATACATAGTCCAGCGTTGAGAAGTCTGCTCGCTGCTTTTGATTGAAGCGGCCCACATCAGTTGCAATGCGCAGCAACAGCGCGCGTTTGCCAACGCATTCGCTCATGTAGCCAACCGCCTTGCGTGAAGATGCCAGATGCAAGTCATAAGCGGCGATCCATGCATGGCTGCACCAGCGTTCAAACCAGTTGCGCGCCCATGCGATGGTCACAAGATGCGACGACGCGCGCTGAATTGCAGGAAGCTCGTACTCGTCGACCATTACAACCAGCAGGTCAACGCCAGCTAGGTCGTACCAACCTTCCCCTTTGGGAAGATAGGCAACTTGCCAACCAAAACGGGCTGCTAGTGCTGTTCCGAGTTCCAGAGCGCTGAAATAGTCACCCGCCGCCGCATCGAGGCCCACTTCGGTCACTGCGAAAGCCAATCTCACGGGTACATTGCGCAGCCCCCACGGCCCCATCCCTGTCAACTCTTGGGTCATGGAAGTTGCTTTCGCAAATGTGGCAATCTGGCCCCAAACGCACGAATCCCTTCCACCATGGGAGCCACATGCTTCTCCCAAGTACAGCTATCCAGCGCGGTGGATTGCGCCAATGGTGGCTGCGGCGTTTGCAATAGGTCGACGAGCTTATTCGCTAGGTCATTCACACTGCCTTTGGCAAAGTAACTGAAATAGGACCACAACCCAGCCAAATCAGCCAAAGGGGCCACATCCGACATCAACACCCGTTTGCCATGCGCCGCCGCCTCCAAAGGCTTTATGGGCGAGACCAACTCACTCACCGCCAATGGCCGACGTGGAATCACTACGACATCCAGCAGTGAATAATACGCAGATACCTGCGCTGCCGCAACCCGGCCCGGCATGTGCAAAAAATCACTGACGCCCAGCGTCTGCGCCAACCGGCGATAGCTTGCCGTGACTGCACAATCATCCGGCTCGCCCACCCCAAATCCACGCGGCTCGCCCGAGCCTACCAGCAGCAAGGCTACATCTATCCCACGCTGCCGCGTCAAGGCCAGCGCCTCGATCAGCTCCTCTATCCCCTCATAAACACTGAACGAACCGACATAGCCCACCACCCGCGGCGAAGAGATACCAAGATCCACCCGCGAAACCGATACCGCTGGTACCGGCGCACACCCCGCAAAACCATTGGGCACCAGATCAATTCGCTCGGTGGCTACCCCGCGCCGCACGAGTTCATCGCGCATAAATCGATTGAGTGTAAAAACACGCTGCGATGCTTTTGCTACCTGCGTTTCTCTCGCCACCTCCATTAAAAAGTCAGGCGATTGCCCCCAACCAGGATCACGGGCCGCTTGTGACACTTCCCAAAAACCCCGCACCTCGTAGAAAAACGGAACGCCCATTTCACGCGCCGCAATCGCCGCTGGCAAGGCATTTCGCCAGTTGGATGCCGCCATAATTACTGCTGGCTTGAACACTCGGACCAATTCGCAAAATGCGTCTGCCGAGCGGGACAAATACTCCTGTAGCTCGAAGGCGTGCTCACTAGGTGTGTGTGTATGTACATACCGCACTCCATCAATGTCATGGCTTATGCCCACGCGTGAATCCGCAAGTCCCGGCTGGTCCCACGGCACTCCCGGGCGCGAAGCAGCGACCACCTGGCACCCAGCGCGCACCAGACCTGTCGCCACGCCATGTGTGCGCACCGCGTAGCCGTTGGAAGAGAATGGAAATGAATGACTTACTATATACAGAACGCGCCCCCACAAGCGGCACCCGGAATGGGCCCTAAGCCGAGTAGATATTGGCCGTTCGAGCCACTGCATCAAGTCGATCATTTTACAAATCCGGCGAATACCAAGTGCCACGCATAAATCATAGAATTTCTTAATAGTGTTTTATCAATAAATTTGCCAAATATATTTCACCAGGGCAATACCAAGGAGCCAAGAATATTACCCCCCATCACACAAATCTACATCAAAATGGACAATTTCATTATCATTTTTATTTATATATTGATACCAAAAATTACCTGATTCCGACCAAGAAAATTTTTGCACCGGCTTACTTTCTGGTTGATTTTTTACTCCAATTAGAAAAGTGCCATCTCTATTTGAAGTATTGATGAAATAAAATTCCACACTCACTCTACCCTTGGCATTTAATATCTCAAGCCCGGTTTTTTCTATCGCATAAAATCCAAGCAAAAATAACTCGTCTGTCAATTTTTTGCGATCATCTATAATTATTTCTGTCAATTTTTTTGCAATGCGATAATCAATTGCAGCTTGCTGCCTCGTATCCATAAGACGATCACGCTCTGCCACATGAGCAATCGCCTCTTCGTACTGAATTATTTTATCCTCATACACCGATCCGGCAGCTTTGTGCGAATTAGCTTGAGGCCTTTTTTCTATTAAATTGGAAACCAGCTCCGCAATTGAGTTTTCATTCGAAAATTGAAAGAGCAGCCCTCGCTCGTTGAAGTAATGGACCATACACGCTTTGAGCAAGGCAAGACGAAAATATATATCAGATATTCGCAATGCAGCATCATTCTTGGCAAATAGAATCTCCAGTTGCGAAATATCGATAAAATCAAAAAATGTATTTTGCCGAACATAATCCATCGTGAATTTTTTTGTCCGAATTATGAGATCCAACCTCCAAGAGTATCCACCAAACACTTTTTGAGATGGGAAATAATCCCTAAATACATAAGGGCGCTGGGGTTGCGATCTAAAAGGATGACCTATTTTTGCTGCAAAATCAAGGGTTCCCTTTGGCCATGCATCTGACGCGAAGGGCAAACTCTCTATCTGGAAAGATGATTGACGCATCATTAAATAATGAATGACTTGGCTATCAAGTGCTTCCGAAGAGACGCCAAATAATAACCGAACCATTCTTCCATCCAGAAATGGATGGATTTCACTCCTCGACACATGTGTATTGGAATGCGCCCCAGTTACACGAGTTCCAATAACGTACACTAAAGACTCAAGTTGCGGGTACCGATCCTCGGGAGCATTCACCAGCAGTTTCGCCAGGTCGCCACGAAATTTTCGATATATATTTTCATAAATATCTTTTTCAAGTATATTTTGATTGTCAGGCCAATATTTTCTCGAATCTAAATATTCATTTAAATTCATTTTGTTGGGAGGGACTTTATAACCACTCTCATGCCCTCCAATTATTAGCAAATCCGAATCCGGTATTGATCTAAAATCCGCAAAAGATCCTCCAGAGCAGTCCGACAATAAATCTTTCGCAATCGCCCTCGGAAAATCCACGCCAACCTCAGTCAAAGAGCTGCGAGCAACAGAATGCTTATCCAATACTCCGAGCTCGTGTGCGACCAGAGTAGCGGCCATTACATCAGGTGAAAATTTTTCACCATGCGTATGGAAAGTAATATCAGAAAAACGATCAGCGCCTGATAACAGCCCCGCTATTGCGCGACTGTCTTTTCCTCCACTTAGCCAAAATCTGCATTTGGCATCACTTCCGTCAATAATATTGCAAAAATTCTTTTTAAGCGCGTCCACGTGATGATTTATCTCAAAATCATTGATGGGAGAAAAAAGATTTGAATAATTTACATCAATTTCACTAAGCCTTCGACCATCATATTCATACAAACTACCGGGGCGAGTTTTTTTGATTTTTTCCCAATACGTTTCAAAACCTCCTATATGTCCCCGGCCTACCATCCAAGCCAATGATTCTCTATTGAGCGATAAACGATTTGCCCAAGGACCCAAAGGATTGTGCCTGTTTGTAACAATAATTTGCTCATCGTCACGATAGTAAAAAATGGGATCCGCGCCGACAGCTGAACCTACAAACTGCAAGCCCTGCCGATGCACCTTTAGTGCACAAAATGCTTCTGGGAAATTTATTAAATCGAATGATTTACTTTGCGCAAAATTATTTTGCACTCTATTTTCCAGAGTTTTATCACCGTATCCGTGACAAAATATTATTTTGTCGTTATCTGCAAAAAACCTCCTGTCTAGCGCTGCATTAAAATAGAAAAACAACACTTCGGAATTTCCAATTTTGAAATACTGATGTTCGCTAGGGCGCCGAGGTAAGTATTCGGAGCAAACTCCAATATCATTATTAAGACTTACTCTCTCGATGTTCAAGGAATGTCTTGCGACAAATATAGACATGACGATAGTTCCAATATACGACAAAAACAAATTTCTCTCACTTAACAATGCACCTAGCTCAGGAGCTCGCGATAAACATCAATCACGGATTGAGTGAATTTCATTAATGGATACCTCAACTTAATCGCCTCGCGTCCATCCCTTGCTGCCTTGTGAAACTCCTCAGCGTTCTTCGAAAAATGAAGGATGCGCTCAACAATTTCCGACACATTGCTTACAAGAAATTGAGACGGCCACAGATATTCAGCACCGGGCCATCGAATTACGAGAGATACACTTAGTGAGGCAAAAGCATCTGCCACCGCCAAATGAAAACTTTCAAAACCCGGGAACCCAAAATCGGAATCGCTAACGGACAATACATAGCCGACGCGACGCCCTGCCAAAGCTTGCTTTACGTCAACATGACCATTAAAATGCACTAAATCTTGAAGTCCATACATCTCAATAAATTTTTCACACTTTTTGAAATAGGCCATTTCTTCCAGATTTTCAGCAATCCAACTAATATCCTCAGGGCGATATCCAAAAACTTCGAGCCTAAAACGGCAATCTTCAGTGTGCAATTTTTTCAAGACCTCCAACGCCCGCAGATACCCCTTACGTAGAGGCAGAATACCGATAATGCCTAGCGTGAACATCCGGTCGGGATGCCAATCCGAAATATAGTCATCTACGGAAACATAATTTGGAATCATCCTGGCTTTGCTACGCGGAATATTTGAATATCTTTCCAATAGACGTTCAAAGAACAATGGGGAAACAGCAATCACAGCATTTACATTGCGTATTTCCAGTTTTTCCCCATGTTTTCGGCCTAGTTCCATTCGGTGCATACGTATTACCAATTGCTGCTCTGGTCGTTTACGCAAAGAGTACCATTCAGCATTCCCGAGAAGCCACTCACACCAAATGCATTCAGCCCAATTCAAGAGTGCTTCGCTCTGCTTTTCGTCGTGCAGTTGATGGCCACGCCACTCATCAAAACGAATATCGAAATGCGCTTCCAGAGTAAGTGCGGCATCGCGGATGAACTTCAGGTCATGGCCTGCGATCAGCAATCTTGGGCGACAAAGTGCACGAAAACGAGCCCAATCGCCTGCGTTTACCACTTGCAGAAGCTCTTTCAAGCGCCAGGTATAGTTAAAGCGGCTGATCAGGTCCCAGTGCGACGTTATGAAGTCATGGAATTCCCTGAAGTCAACATCTTCCACATCACCACGGTTACGGAAGATCAGTGAATCAAGTGCCACGCGTAGACCGACCGGAAGCCGCCCCTTGAGATAATCAATTCCGAAAGGCTGTAGCAAGCGCTGCACGTTAGTCCAGACATGGAGATGGTCTTGCAGTTCACGCCGGCCGTAGCGTTGAGTGCTAGAAGGCGTCAACGAAGGGAGTTTATAATACACATACGTTGGTTCTGGGAGGAACTCGATACGCTGAGATTTGGCCAGCACCTCAGCCAAGAATAATGAATCCTCGCCCATGCGAAGATGATTTTTCCAACGAATATTGTGAAGCACCAGCAAACTGCGCTTCACAAAGCTATTAACGACAGTACTGGTGCGCGTGATGATTAATTCGCGACGCCGGGTCTGCGTTAACGTATCGGTCCATTCGGGTATTTCGTTCATCCGTTGGCGCTCATGGCCATTATCAACCCACAACTCCGAACGCACAACGCAGGCGTCCGTAGTGCAAGCGCGGTGCACAAGATTTTTCAAGGCGCCAGGGAGAATTTCATCGTCACAATCCAGGAAATAAAGGTAATCTCCCTGGGCTGTCTCGATGCCGTAGTTGCGTGGTCTTGATGGCGAGCCGCTATTTCGCTCTAACCGCAGCGCGCGCCAATTGGTGTGTTCAGCACACGCACGTTGGATTAGCGCATAGGTGCCATCGGTGGAGCAGTCGTCCACGAAGAGCACTTCATACTCCGTAGTGTCCAGTTCGATGGCTCGTAAGGAAGCCAGGCATCGACCGAGTTTGTCTGCTGCATTGAAGCTTGGAATGATGACGGAGATCTTCATGACGGCGATTCAAACAAAATAGGCGTCGCGGTGCCGCTCAGGCTGTTGTAGCCACTGTCCAAAGCGGCCCCGCAGATCAAGCAATGGGGCATCGGTCTCCGCGAGTCCAGTGCTGTAACGTCGAGTGGCTTCGGAGGCTGGTGTTAGCGGTTGTGCGGTGGCGTATTGCAAGTGCAACCCGGCACGCGCCAACCAGTCGGCTGGCGGCGGATTGCTGGGGTTGAATGCCAAGAAATGGCTGGTTTCGACCGGCTGGTAGCGGTCAAGCATGGCGTAGCGGCTGGCGTGGCTGCTGGAGGTGACGCTAATGCCGTGGCGATTAAACTGGCGATATAGTTCCGCAACCTCAAGGTCGGGCATGTGCGCGCTAGCAACCAGCAGAAGATGAGCGCCCGGCTGGTTCTGACCATATTGTTGGAACCAAGCAATAGCCCCCATCGCGTCAGCCAATTGGTTGACCAAGCAGGTGGCTGTAATGGTGAATTCGCGCGCCGCGTGTGGGATGCCGATGTTCCGCAGTACTTGGAGCCATCGATGCCGGTAAGTGTGCTCGCCGAGTACCTTGTGCAGAGCGCGGTCCCGGAGTGCATCAATGTCTGCATCGCTGAGCGAGCGCAAGCGGTCGGGCTGCTTGTCTGGATAAACGATGAGGTCACCGAACATCTCCTCTGTGCCTCGCGAATAGTTGGAGAGCACCAAGGTGTTGCTCGACATCAGCTCAAACACGCGACGCGCGAACATGGTAGGTGAATCGGTAACGGTGTTGAAGTTCACACCAAAACGACTGGACTTGTAGACGCTTGGCATGCACTCGTGCGGCTGCGAGGGATGGAGGAAAGGGTGGTAACGCTCTGGCCAGATGTGCAACGGGTCGGGATCGCCGTGATAGCGGTCATAAATATCCAATTGGTAGCCATCAGCGCGGATAGCATCAAGGATATGCTCCATGTCCATGCTGCGCTGAACGTGGTTGGCATACCAACTGCCCGCGAATACAACGCGCGAGGATCGTAGGCCGCTCTCCACGGGGTTGAAAAGGCGCGGGTTGGTGGCGAATGGCAGAGCAAATGCGCGCGAAACACCGTTATCGCGCTGATAGCCGTCCACACATTCCGCCGCTGTAGTGAATACGAAGTCGAATTCCTTTGCGGTCTTCACAAAGTCGTGGACGCGATCCGTGAAGTGCGTGGGATCTTCTTTGTTCCAGAAAACTGTCGGAATCCCATTCTTCCTACAGTGCATCAAAATCTCCAGGAGGACAGTCCGGTTTTCCTTGGAAAAATTTTTACTAGCGTAAATTTTCCCCTTCCACGGTCGGCGCTTGATGTCCGCGCCGCTCCAGGCCGACTCACAGAAGAATATTTCTGGCTGGAACTCCTCAAAACACGTCCGCCAGTCGCTGGGTTCGATAGGAATAGTAACAAATTCGTCAGCAAAGCTGTTGGTCGTGAACTCGTCGGCAATGAGGGCAACCCGGAAACGATCCGCATACTTGATGCGCTTGTCGGTATCGGAAAACTCACTTTGGCGAAATTCTTGCGCAGCCTTGTCGGCTTGAACACTGTGAAAGCGGGTTTGGCACAACCGCAGATTGGCTTCAAACAGATTTGAACCTAGGAAATCGCCGGCTTGCCGGTAAAGCTGGAGCGCCTGCGCGTAGTCTTTGTTACGGAAGGCTTGGTGCGCTCTAAGAACTAAGAATTCACTCATTTATTCCCTTGCAGGAGCAGCAATACTAAGAATTGCCAGCCATTTTTTGTATGAAAAAACTTGTTCGCTTGATGTAATAGACTGCGCGCCCGTTTAGGCAAAAAGGCCAGCTGCATCGATGACCTGGCTGTGGCGACGAACGCCTTCCACAGCTTCGATAAACGGTTTGTGTTTGACGAGCACGCACACCACATCCGCATTGCCAAGCGCATCCTCCAACACCGTCAGCCCGAGATTGCTGCTGGTCATTTTTCCCGGTAGCGCCTTGATATTTGGCTCGACTGCCATTACTTTGCAGCCTAGCTGGACGATGTGCTGGGTGATTTCTAGCGCAGGGCTTTCGCGCAGGTCGTCAATGTCTGGCTTGAAGGCAAGCCCCAAACAAGCCACCTTGATGTCTGCCATGGTGCTGCCAGGTTTCTTGGCCAGCACATCCACAATCGCAGCCTTGACTTTATGCAGCACCCATTCGGGCTTGTGGTCGTTCACCTCGCGGGCGGTCCTGATAATGCGGGCTTCGTCAGGAGTGGTGTCCACAATAAACCAGGGGTCTACCGCGATACAGTGTCCGCCGACGCCGGCACCGGGCTGCAGGATGTTGACGCGCGGGTGGCGGTTGGCCAGCGCGATCAGCTCCCACACGTTGATGCTGAGCTTGTCGCAAATCATCGAGAGCTCGTTGGCAAAAGCGATATTTACGTCGCGAAAGCTGTTCTCGGTTAATTTGCACATTTCTGCAGTGCGGGCATTCGTGGCTACGAGGTCGCCTGCTACAAAAATTTTGTAAAGGGCTGCTGCCATATAGGTAGCGGTGCGTGTCATGCCCCCGATGACACGGTCGTTGGACACAAGCTCATGCACAACCCTGCCGGGTAGCACGCGCTCTGGGCAATACGCAATTTGAATGTCGGCTGCCTCGGCAGCCTGCTGCGGGAACGACAAATCAGGTCGCGCCTGGGCCAACCATTCCGCCAATTTTTCAGTGGTGCCTACGGGTGATGTCGATTCCAGAATGACCAGGTTGCCTTTGGCAAGCACTGGCGCTATGGCTTGCGCTGCAGCTTCGATAAAACTAAGGTCAGGCTTGTGGCCGTCCGTGAACGGTGTTGGCACAGCGATCAGAAAGGCTTCCGCTGGTTCAGGTTTGGTAGTCGCACGCAAGTTGCCGGCAGTAACCGCCGCCTGTACCAGCATGTCCAGTTCGGGCTCAACAATGTGGATTTTTCCTTGATTTATGGTGTCCACAGTGTGTTGATTAATATCAACGCCAATGACTTTTTTTCTTCGCGATGCAAAAAGTGTCGCAGTGGGGAGGCCGATGTACCCCAAGCCGATCATGGAAATAGTGTCGAACATAAATTCTAGTTCCTAAACTTTGTTTCTGTATAGCGAGAAGCATTTTTGAGAAGGGCTGCTATTCGACCGGAAGCCATTCCATCACCGTAAGGGTTGTGTGCACGGGCCATGGCGTTGTATTCCGTTGTATCTTCAAGTAGTCGAGTAGTTTCTCGCACGATGATGGCTTGGCTTGTGCCCACAAGCTTGACAGTGCCTGCATCTACAGCCTCAGGGCGCTCAGTGGTGTCACGCATCACCAGCACTGGCTTTCCAAGCGAAGGAGCCTCTTCCTGGACACCACCGGAATCCGTGATGAGCAATGTGCTTTGGTCCATCAGGTACACAAAGGGCAGATAGTCTTGTGGCTCAATAAGCTTGACATTCAGGACGTTGCCGAGAATGCGGCGTACAGGCTCTTGGACGTTCGGGTTGAGGTGCACCGGGTATACGATTTGAACGTCGGCACGCTGGGCCAACTGCGCCAGTGCTTGGCAGATATTTTCAAAACCACCGCCAAAGTTCTCGCGACGGTGGCCGGTCACCAAAATCATGCGTTTGGTGGGATCAATGAAGCTGAACTGCGCCTCGAAGCGCTGTTTCAGCGCAGCGTCATTTCGTACGCGTTCGACGACGCCCAATAGTGCATCAATTACTGTGTTGCCTGTCACGTGAACGGCATCTTCGGCCACTCCCTCGCGCAACAAGTTGGAGCGCGCTCTCTCGGTGGGGGAAAAATGAATTTCGGTGATAGCCCCGGTCAGTTGGCGGTTCATCTCTTCAGGCCAAGGCGAGTGCCTGTTATGGGTGCGCAGACCAGCCTCCACATGCCCCACTTTGACCTTGGCGTAATACGCAGACAAGCTGGCAGCTAAGGTAGTGGTGGTATCGCCATGCACTAAAATAATGTCGGGTGTCCATTGCCTATAAACCTCGCGCATGCCCAGCAAAACATTGCTGGTGATATCACTCAGGTCTTGACCTGGCTTCATTACATTGAGATCAAAGTCTGGTTTAATGGAAAAAATATCCAATACTTGATCAAGCATTTGCCTGTGCTGCGCTGTGACGCAAACTTTGATCTCAAATGCGGTGTCAGATGCGAGCGCTTGGATCACCGGTGCCATTTTTATTGCCTCAGGGCGAGTACCGAATACCGTGAGAACCTTCATTGAGTACCCTGAGGTTATTTTACCGAAATCAAGCAAGCATCTTTCTCCAGCCTGCGTTGCGTGGTAATTTGCGTAAGACCAGCATTATCAATATCTTTTTGCCACAGTTGGGCAATTTCCTTTTCGTCCTGCCGGACGTAATCATCCAATAGAAAATCTATATGAGCACCGGCAAAGTGCTCCAGAACGAGCGGTGCGGCCGGATAACGTGCATGCCTACCAGTAGCGGCAGGGGGGCCATCAACGATGACCAATATACGAAGGCCCGCTTTGGGGTACTTTTGCGCCAAAGCTCGCAAAGTAGGCAAGCAACTGTAATAGGAGTAGGTGCTACCGTTGGGTGCCTCCCAAGCTTTCAGAGGAGCCAGAACGATTTTGGCAATGTCTTTCAACCCAGCTTGCTCAATATGAGAGCAAGATTTTTGATAAAATACATCCAGATGATCGAACGAAACAAGCTCAACCGGGGATTTGCCCATTCTTTTCGGCATCATTTTGGCTATTGTTTTTGCAACTACAACTGTGGATATGCCAGATCCAAATTCTATGATGAGGTCGTAGTCGTTGATTTCAATCAATTCAATCAAGTAAATGGCAAAATCAGGACTAATGGGCCAACTATGTCGTTCCGTATTGATACTGGGCAGTTCCCCAGTGGCAAAGTAACTCTGCAGACCCACGACAGCTTCAATTTGCTTGGTGGCATTAGCAATTTCACTTTTCAGGCTGGAATCGAGAAACTTGCGTACACGGATGAGTTCATCCTCCTGCTTTTTAAGTTGCGCGTCGAACTCCAGCGTCTGCTGCTCCAGGGTTCGAGTTAAGACGTCGATGCTCGTGGGGAGACGCGAGTCCGTGGGAGCGGTTATCGATGCCCTGCCAGCAAACCCGCTCCCGTTGCTGGCAGGCAATCCCAACTGCGGCAGCTGTTGCCCAATACGTGCCTCTGCCAAGAGGCGCGAATTTGCGCCAGGCGTCTCCATGGCGATGGCCGACGCAAAGTGTGCAACGGCGCGGGGTTGGTCGCCAGAAATAGCGGCAGCACGACCCAAAGTGTTGTGGACACCCGCAGCAAGAACTTGGCTCGCAAGTTTTTTGCTGACCCCCCAGTCTTGCGCAAGGCGAATAAACTGCCTTGCCTCGACAGCTTTGCCGGCCCGCAGCGATCCAGCCCCCACCAGCAGTGCGAGTTTGGCACGGTCGGGGTGGTGTTGCAGAGTGTCGCGGCTCAGCGCAGACAAGCTTTCCCAATCACCAAACTGCCATTGGGCACGAGACCGCTCCAGGAGTTTTTCGTCATATGGGAAAACCTGCCCCAGACTGGTATAGCTGTCTATTCCCCGAGCCTCGGCTGAGGTATCTGCGCCCATGGCTTGAACCACAGGCTCACCACTGTTCCGTTCCTCGTTCGTGTCGCCAAAAAGGCGAACGAACCACAGGTGCAAGTTGTGGAGCATTAACCAATACCTTTCACAGCCCAGGCTCCCGCAGCAGCAGATCTTTGATGAGTTCGATTTGCGCCTCGGCCTTGATGAGTTCTTCATGCAGCAGTTGCTGGCGATGGGCCTGTTCCTGGTACTCAGACTCCATGGCTGGAAGGCGCTTTTCCAGCTCGGCGCTCCTGCTTTGCAGGCCTCCTAGCTTGATAGTCAGGTCCGTCTTCTCCTTGTTAAGTACGTCCTTTTCTGCGACCAGTACGTCTCGCTTTTGTTGCGCTTCAGTTTTCGCCCTTTTTTCCACAGTCACACTGGCTTCTGCCGTTTGTTTGGCTTGGGTTTCCTGTTGCAGTTTCTGCGTAAGGTCGGCTTTGGCTTTGCTCTCCGTATCTAGCTTGCTTTGAAGTTCTGCCCTGTTTTTGCTTTCTGCGTCCAGCGCAGCTTTCAGTTCTACGCTGGCTTGTGCAGCGCCATCCAGGGCGCTGGTCAGCGCCGCTTTGTCCTGGGTCAGTTGCTCGACCTGTGCTTGCGCTGCCAGCAGCTCCTGGGCGTGTGTTTTGGCCTGATCGACTTTGGCCTGGGTTTCTGCCGCCAAACTAGTCAGCGTCGATTTCGCGGTCTGAGTCTCTTGATGCAGTTTCTGTGCAAGCTCAGCGTTGGCTTTAGTCTCTGCATCCAGCCTGCCTTGCAGCTCCGCAAGGGCTTTGGTCTCTGTAACCAGCGCGGCTTTCAGTTCGGCGTTGGCCTGGGCCTCGCCTTCGATGGCACTGGCCAATGCTGCCTTGTCCCGGGTCAGTTGCACAGCCCGGGCCTGCGCCGCCTGCAGCTGATCGGCATGTTGCTGGACTTGCTCGGCCTTGGCCTGGGCTTCCGCAGACAACATGGTTTCTGCCGCCCGTCTACCCTGGTTTTCTTGCTGTAATTTTTGCGCCAGTTCGGCCTTGGCTCTGCCTGCATCCTCCAGCTTGGCGTTCAGTTCCACCGTGGCTTTGGCATTTGCATCCTGGGTACGTGCCTGGGCTAGGTTGTCCTGAGCCAGCTGCTCAGCCTTGGCCTGCGCTTGCTGCAGTTGCTTGGTGAGTTCGGCCTGGGCCTGGATTTCGTATTGCAGCTTCTGCGTCAGTTGCTCGTTGGATTTGGACTCGGCGTCCAGCCTGGATTGCAGCTGCGCCCGTGCTGTCGCCTCGTGGTCCTTTGCACTGACAAGATCTGCTTGCTGTTTTGCCAGTTGCTCCGCCCTTTCCGTTTCTTCCTGCTGTTGCTGGGCCAGTTGTCGCCCATGCTCCTGCCCGGCCTTGGCCAGGGCTTGCGCAACCAGCTTGGCGCCTGCCTCTTTCATAGCTTGGGCTGCTTGCTGCAGACGGTGCGCCCAACTGCGGGTGAAGAGGGCCAGGCCGATGCCGGGATGATGGGTCTCGACCACTGCACAGCACACAAAACCTGAAGCATCGAGAAACGCAGTTACCGCTGGTAGTTCGCAATCTGCCAGCCCTGGTTCCTCAGCCGCCACCAGCAGTACCACGCGCAAGCAAAGCACCTGCACACCAGCCAATAGCTGCACAGCCCCCTGCAACACGGGCAACGCGGTTAGCTGGTCAATCAGCAGCCAGTTGGGGGGGGGGTGGCCGGCAGGCAACCCGGCCCACAGGTGGTCCAGCGTAGCCACGGGGCGCGCTTCTATGGACAGGGTTCTGATGCTGGGCCAAAGGCGCTGGAGCAGCTCAGGGCGCAGCCCACCGCTTTCCGCCGGCAGATTTGCTCTGTGAAAGGCAGCGGTAGCTTGCTCTGCCGCACCCAATACAGCCCCACTATGGAGCCAGCCTCGCGGCAAGTGAGTGGGCTGGCTGGTGGCCTGCGGGTCTACCACCAGCGCATGCGGCACAGCCCACTGTTGCCAGATTTTGCTGGGGTAGTTGGCCGGTTGGCTGCTGGCTTGCACCACGCTGTGTGGAGGATGCAAGCGTGCCAGCACACCCAAGGCGGCGGGCCAGTCAGACGGCGGTTGCGGCAGCAATTTCATGGCGGGATGTATCGGTGCTGAGGTTCAGGCATGTGGCCAAGGCATGTTGCATGCCGGCGGCCAGGTTGTGCCAGTCAGCCCACGGGCGGTGGATGTGTGTACCTGAAGCCTCCAGCAAGCCCAGAAACCTGGGCAACTGCTCAATCAGCTCTGTGGCTTGCGCCTGGTCCTGCGGGTTGAGGGAATTCCAGCATCCGATGTCCATGGCCGGGGCCTTGATGTCAAAGCGCAGCTCAAACTTGGGGCCTTTGTCGTCTTCAGATTCTTCAAACCAGCTTTCAAACTGTTTGGGGCCGCCATGCTCAGGCAGCGGAAACTCCAGCTTGGGCTGCTTCGAAAATTGAGCCTTGCGAACGTTCGAAGCACTGAGTCGAAACTCAAATAGCGGCCAGTTGCGGGCGCCATACTGCGCGTTGGCAAAGCGCAGCCACAGGTGCTCGTAGTCGGGGTTGACCTGCTCGTGCCGCAGGCTGATGGCGTCAAACCGCCAGGCCGCTGGCAGCAGGTCAAAAGCGGCCGCGGCAGTTTGCCAGTACCCTACCCACGCTGGGTGGTTAGGAGTGTTGGCGGGCAGATTGGCGGCAATGGCTTTGCAGGTGGCCTTGAGCAGGTGCAGATCAGACGGGGCCAGTTGGGCCCAGGCGATGGCGTCTGGCGTGCCTGGGACGGCATGCAGGTTGAGAGCCAGTTCAGCAACAGGGTTGTTCGTTCCGCCAGTGCCCGATACCTTGGGCCAACTGAGCAGGGGGGGCGGCTGATCGGCCTGCCGGGTGAGCACCAACGTGTGGAGCTTTTGGGTATGGTTGAGCCCAAGCCGCACCTTGCCCAATGCCCGACTACCGTGCTGAAGCCCGCTGATGAGCACGCTCTGCTGGCTGGCCTGGGTGTCAGGTAGGACGGCCAAGCCGTCCCATTCGCAATGGTCGGGGTTGCGCAAGGCCCATTTGTCTAGGCGAGTTTGAAGCCGAGCGTTGTCCTGCTGCAGTTGCTGGTATTGAAGGAAGTAGCGTTCCAGCTCTTCCTGCACTTGGTGCAATTGCAACAGCAGCAATTCTGCCTCTTCGGCTGTTTCGATTCTGGCATTCGCTTCGGCATCCAGCCTAGCTTGTAGGGCGGCCTTTGCTTTGGCTAGATGTTCGATTTGCGAGTGTGCCTGCTTGTATTTGTCTTGATCTGCGTTGGCCAAGGCCTGCGCTTTCAACCGCGTCTCTACAGCAAGCCGCGCATTCTCGACGTGTTGTAGTTTCTGCTCCAGCTCGGCTTGAGCTTTAGTCTGCATATCGTGCTTCTGTTGCAAGCGTGCGGACTGGGTAAGGGTCTTCTCCAGTTCACCTTGCACTTGGTTAAGCTGGTTCAGCAGCACTTCAGCTTCTTCGGTGGCCTCGCTTTTTGCCTTGGACTCAACAGAGTTGGCCTGACTCAGGGCCGCGTTTTCCTGTGCCAGTTGCTCTGCCCGCGCCTGCGCGTGCTGCAGTTGCAGCACCATCTGCTGCGACTGCTCG
This sequence comes from Acidovorax sp. LjRoot66, assembly GCF_964253305.1. Classification (NCBI taxonomy): domain Bacteria; kingdom Pseudomonadati; phylum Pseudomonadota; class Betaproteobacteria; order Burkholderiales; family Comamonadaceae; genus Acidovorax; species Acidovorax sp. LjRoot66. The sequence continues at coordinate 1,275,344 of NZ_CAXUQU020000001.1, read as the reverse complement.
GCGTGCGCCTGGGCCTGTGCGGCCTGCAGGGCCTCTGCCGCGGCACGGGCCTGCTGCGCGTGCTCGCGTTGCAGTTCGGCGTCCAGGCGCTGGCTGGCAGCCAGTTGGCTGATCTGCTCCAGCGCCTGCGCTGCATCCAGCGCTGCAGCAGGGGTGGCCGCCTGGAGGGGCCATTCGGTACTCTTCGGCAAGGTTGCCAGCAATTCGCTTTGCAGCGCCTGGGTCTGCTCGCTCTGCTGTACGGCCTGCACCGAGAGAGATTGCAGCAAGGCAAAGTGCCCGGCCTGCTCGGGTTCAGCCTGCTCTTCCAGTTGGAAAAGCGCAAGTGCAGAGTCGGGGGCATTCAAACCCCATTCGGCCGGTAGCGTGGGCAGCCAGGCGTCTGGCTGCTGGTGCGCATGGTCCAGGATCCAGGCACACCGGTCGCGGTGGCGGTGGTAGAACTTCAGCATCTGGCCCTGGTAGGCGGACCAGGTCTGCAGTACTTCGCTGGCACTAAAGACGCCTTCGGACGCTCGCGATGCCACTTTGGCCAACACCTGTGCGGCAGGGGTATGCACCAGCAAGAACCGGGTCTGCGGGTCGAAATGCAGCCAGAAGTCGAGCAGCCAGGTGCTGCGGTGGTCGGCCCAACCCCACAGGGGCTGATCCCAGTTCGCCAGAAAGATCTCGCTGGCGGCCAACTCCCACGCCTTGCCTGGCTGCACCTGCTGCTGGGGGGGGGCCAGGCGCATCCTGCCTGCCAGCAGCCTTTCGTGCCAAACGGTCGGGGTGGTGACGCTGCCAGAGACAGCCACATTGGCAGGGCTCAGCCCAGCTGACTCAAGCGTCGCCTGGATCTTCGGGGTATCGCACCAGGGGCTGCCGCAAACGATGATGGTGTGCATTGGAATGGCGAGGTAGCTGGTAGGTATTTATTGCGGAGCGCATGCGAGGAGCACACGCTGGTAGCTGTCTTCAAAGCGGACAATGTCGTCCTCTCCGAGATACGTTCCTGACTGCACCTCTATCAGGTGCAAGGGGACCTTGCCGGGGTTCTCTAACCGGTGCTTGTGGCCCAACGGGATATAGGTGGACTGGTTCTCGGCCAGCAGTGCCTCCACGCCTTCGACAGTGACTTTGGCTGTGCCGCTGACCACGACCCAGTGCTCCGCACGGTGGTGGTGCATTTGCAGGGACAGCTTGGCGCCGGGGCTGACCATGATGCGTTTGACCTGAAACCGCTCACCCGCATCAATGCCTTCGTACCAACCCCAGGGGCGGTGAACGCGCAGGTGCTCCAGGTGCTCTTTGCGGCCTGCCAGCTGCATGTGGTCCAGGGCGGCCTTGATGTTCTGCGACAGGTCTTTGTGCATGACCAGCACGGCATCGGGAGTCTCCACCACCACCACGTCGTCGAGGCCCATCACGGCCACCAGGCGGCTTTCGGCACGGATATAGCTGTTGGACGTGTCGGCCACATAGGTGTCGCCCACGCAGACGTTGCCCTGCGGGTCCTTGTCTGCCAAGGCCCACAGGCTGGCCCAGCTGCCTACGTCGCTCCAGCCGAACTGGGCAGGCACGGTGGCTGCCCGCTGGGTGGTCTGCATGATGGCGTAGTCGACTGATTCAGAGGGACACGCTCGAAACGCCAGCGCATCGGGCCGCAGGAAGTCCGCGTCGTGCGTGCGCCCCCGCCAGGCGGCGCGGACCGCGGCAAGTATGTCGGGCCGATGCAGCCGCAGCTCTTCCAGGTAGATGCTGGCGGAGAAAACAAACATGCCGCTGTTCCAGGCGTAGGTGCCCTGTGCAAGGTAGCTCTGCGCCATGGCCAGGTCGGGCTTTTCTACGAACTGCTTGACGTGATGGGCCAGCGGGGCGTCAGAGAGTGCCTGGCCCGCCTGTATGTAGCCGTAGCCTGTCTCGGGGGATGTGGGCGATATGCCAAAAGTGCACAGGTACCCGGCCTTGGCCGCCCGCAGGCCCGCCTCCACGGCTTGTGCGAACGCCGGCTGTTCATCTACTACGTGGTCTGCTGGCAACACCAGCATCAATGCCTGGGGGCTGGTTTCCACGAGCAGCAGGGCTGCCAGCGCAATGGCCGGGGCAGTGTTGCGCCCGTAGGGTTCCAGCAGGATGGCCGCGGGCTCGTGGCGCAGGGACTGCGCCTGTTCGCGCACCAGGAAGCGATGGTCTTCGTTGCACACCAGCACCGGGGCTTGCGCCCCGGGCAGGGCGGCGGCCCGCAGCAAGGTGTCTTGCAGCAGGGTATGCTGGCCAGTGAGTGCTAGCAGTTGCTTGGGATAGGACGCGCGCGACAGCGGCCATAGGCGAGTGCCGTTACCCCCGCAAAGGATGACTGGATGCACGTGGGTCATGGGGCGAGGTCAATGCGCAGCAGGGGAGGCTGAATGAGGCTGCTGGCGGAGTCAGGCCGCACGCCGGGTTTTTGCGGGCGGGCGGCTCGCCTTGGTGGGCGCCGCTGCTGCGGTGGGCTTCTTGCGCGCCGTTGCACTGGCTGCTGCGGGCGCTGGCTTGGCTGCCGGCTTTGAGCGGGCCTTTGCCGGCGCAGCCTTGCTGGCAGCTGCGGCCGGCTTCTTTGCCGTGGCTTTGGCTGCTGGCTTCTTTGCCGCCGCCGGTGGCGCCTTGGTGGCCGCATTCTTGGCGGGGGCGGTTTTGCTGGGGGCCTTCTTGGGCGGAGTTGCCACCTTCTTTGCTGCGGCCTTTTTTGCCGGGGCTTTCTTGGCCCGCGGGCCCAGTGCCAGGGTGACGGCGTGCAGGTTGGCTTGCGCGTCGGAATAGCCGGGGCGCAGGGTCAACGCACGTTCCAGGTGGACCTTGGCGTTGGCGAGGTCGCCCGCTATGCGCAGCAGGTTGCCCAGGTTGTTGTGGGCCTGGGGCGAGTCGGGCTCCAGCGCCAGGGCCGCGCGGTAGGCGGCAATGGCTTCGTCCGTGCGGCCCAGCCGCTTGTAGGCCACGCCCAGGTTGATGTGGGCAGAGGTAAAGCGCGCATCGACCTTGATGGCACGTTGGTGAAAGGTGGCTGCCTTCAGCAGGTCGCCGCGGTCCTGGAAAACCAGGCCCAGTTCGTTGTAGAGCTCGGGCCGGTCGGGCGCCAGCACCAGGGCCTTTTGTAGTGGAGCCAGGGCTTCGTCGGCGGCGCCGCGCTGGCGCTGCAGTGCGGCCAGGCCTCGCAGGGCCTCGATGTTGTCGGGCTGCATCTGCAATGCTCCGGCATACACCTGCAGGGCTTCATCGAGCCGGTTGCTGGCGACCAATTGGTGGGCATGCATCAGCAGTTGCTGGATGGGCTCGGGTTTGGTGACCAGGGGGCGAATCTGGTTGATGCTGCGCTGCAGGTCCGGGCTGTCCGCCAGCAGCTGCGCCTGGGTGAAGGTCTCCAGTGCGGTTTGCAGCTGGCCCAGCTGCTGTTGGGCCACGCCCATTTGCGCCAGGACGGCGGCCTTGAATCGCTTGGCGTCGGGGCCTTTGGCGGCCTGGGCGGCAGGCCACAGCCTGTGCAGCAGCGCCAGGGCATCACCGGGTTTTCCCACGCGGTTGAACACCATCACCAGGCCCATCGCGGCGCCCGCGTTGTTGGGCGCAAGCGCCAGGGCCTTCTGGTACAGCTGGATGACTGATCCATAGTCCATCTGGGCCAGCTTCTTTGCGGCCTGTTGCATCAGTACGGCCAGTTTGGTTGACATGGCTGGATTCCTGGGTTCGGTAGTGGTTGGGCTGTGATGGCGGTGCTGCAGGTGTCGGCGGTGGGTCAGCAGCCCAGCAGGGTTCGGTAGGCGGGCAAGCTCACGGTTTCGAAGTCGAACCGCTCCTGCGCGCGTTCGCGTGCGGCCTGGCCCAGGTGGACGTGGCGGGCCGGCTCTGCCAACGCGGCAATGGCAAGGCGCGCCAGGCTGGCGTGGTCCCTGAACGGAAACATCAGGCCGTGTTCACCGTCTTCGATGACCTCTTGCACGGGCGCGGTATTGGATGTGAGGAGCACGCAGCCCACGGACATGGCTTCGATCAGCGACCACGACAGGATGAACGGATAGGTCAGGTACACATGGGCGCGCGAGATCTGCAGTGCACGCAGATAGTCGGCATGGGGCAATGAGCCCGTGAAGTGGACGCGTGCAGGGTCGATGTGCAGCCCGTGAGCGTCCAGCTCGCGCAGGCAAGCCTCCTTCCAGTGGCCGCCGTGGGCTGGCGGCGAGCCGTAGCTCACCCCCTCCAGCGCGCCGACGATGACCACTCGGCACTGCGGCCGCGCCCGCAAGATGGCGGGCAGTGCGCGCATGAAGACGTGGAAACCCCGGTAAGGTTCCAGGCTGCGGCTGACGAAGGTAAGTACCTCGTCACCCTGGCGCAGCACCGTGCCGTCTGGTAGCGCGAAAGTGGCACCGGGGTCGGGCCGCGCTTGCCGGGTGTCGATGCCTTCGTGCAGCACCTGCAGCTTGTCGCGGTACGCCTGGGGGAAGCGGCTCTTTTGCCACGCGGTGGAGCAGATCGCGTCGTCGCACGACTCCAGTGCCAGCAGCTGTGTGGCATTGCTCGCATGCAGCCGGAAGATATCGCTGAACTGGGTGGGAAACTCCGGGTCGAAACCCACGTCTGCCCCGCGAGCATGATAGAAATACTCGAAAAGACCCACCACGCGTGCACCAGGGAAAAAGTCGCGCACGAAAAAGGCGTCGCCCCAACCGGGGTGGGCGACGATGACGTCGGGCTCCAGGCCCTGGCGTTTGTACTCGGACAGAGACACAACCACCTGCTCGCCTCGGCGTATGGCCTGCTCGAAGCCTCTGGCCATAGGGTGCACTGCATCGTTCGCGGGAGAAATAGCCGGGTAGGCAAGCACCTGCACCCCATCGACCGGTTGGCCTTGAGCCATCTGGCTGGCGTCGCCCATGCCCCATACGCGAAGCGCAGGGTCCCGCGCCAATGCAGCCGCCAGGCGCCGGAACTGCCCGGGAAAGTTAGGATGCAAGAAAAGTATGTCCAACACGTTTCTCTATGGCTTGCTGCAGCTCGGCCAGCCGCGGTATTCCGCGCAGCCACAGGTCGGGTTGCGCAGAGCTTTTTGTCAGTGGAAATGTCCTTTTGCTACCGGGTGCCTGCTGGCACACCACGTTGAGGCATGCGTGGTCCAGCATTGCCGCCGGCAGGGTTTTGGAGCCATGGCCACCCAGGGCGATGATGCAAACGTCCGCCAGGCGTTGGAGTGGCTGCCGGGCTTCATCCGCCCACTGGATCCAGCAGGCTGCGCCCTCTTGCTTGAGCGACTGCCGCAGCGCCTGGGCATGCGCCCACGCGGTAGCGGCTGAAGATGGCCGAGTTGCCGCGCTGGCAGCAGTCATGGAAAGGCGGATGGCAATCCGTAGCATGGTGCCCGCAGGGCCCTCGCTGCTTTCTGCGCGAAGCCATCTGCCAAGGGGCGCCTGGTAGTTGCTCTCATCGATCACGACGCCGCTGGATTCTGCCCACGATTGGTAGAGGACGCTGCTTACGGCTATGTAGCCATCGAAATCCAGCCACCAAGGGGCTTTGCTCCATGGTTCTGCGGCTCCATGCACGTAGGCGATGCAGCGAACATCGGGGCGGGCATTGCGCAGCAGCCGTATGTCGTACTGAGAGGATGTCACCACCACTGCATGCATGCCGCGCACATCGTAGGCATCGCCACCAGAGTGCAGTAGCACAACCCGGACGGATGGGAAACGCGCCTCAAGCTGCGTACCCAGCCGGGCCATGTCGCTCAGCAGCTTCTGGCTTGCGCGGGTACCACGCTCACGCCGCCCTGGCTCGGGCAGCTTGCCGACCAGCAAGCCGATGGTCAGGCGTTCGGAGCACATGATTCCGTCTGCGCGCAGGAGGCTGCGCCACCAAGCGACCTTGGCCCACAAGCCCATTTGACGATTGAGCACCGTGGCGTTGTGCTGAACTCTGTCGAAGATCGGGGCTTCACGCCCGGTCAAACGAGTATGGCCATGCCGGTGCAGGGCCGTCAGGTCGTTGCGGCACACCACGCGCTTGCACAGCCGATGGGCCAGGCGCAGGCACAGCTCGACATCTTCGAACCCGTAGAAGTACGAGGTATCGAAGCCCCCCACCGCCATGAAGTCCGCCTTGCGGCACAACAGGACGGCGCCAGTGACGACCGGCACCTGCTGGGGGCTGTACTCGGCTTCGCGGCGGGTAACGGAGGGTGCTGCCTCATAGGGCCAATAACCTTGGTCATGCTGCTTGAATCGCACGCCCAGATGCTGCACGTCGGTTACCGGCATGCCCGCGCTGCTTTCGCCGATGGCTTTGAGCAGCTTGATGCCAACAATGCCTGTGTCCGGGTCGCTCCGCAGGGTCTGCAACATCTGAGGCAGCGCGTCATGAAGCCAAACGATGTCATTGTTCAGGAACAGGAGGTGCTGGCCTTTCGCCATGCTGGCCCCGAGGTTGCAGGAGGCGGAGAAAGAGTCGTTGATTGGCAGAGCCTGGACACGCAGATCCAACCTCTCCTTCCACGACTCCAGCAGTTCCAGGCTGCCGTCGGTTGAGGCATGGTCTATCACGACCCATTCCACCGAAGTGGATTGGTTGTAGATCTCCCAGCTTTCGAGCAAAGCCTGCAACACGACACGGCCGTTGCGGTTGAGCACGACCACCGTGACCTCGGGGTCGGCCTGCAGCGCCGCTGCCGATATGCCTAACGGCTGTATGCGGGCCAGCGGCACGTGCGGGTCGAAATACTGGACAGTGCTTGCAGAGCTGGGAAGCACCGCCCCGGTCGGGGCATGCACGACTTCCACCCGGTGCGGGCGTCCATCCGCCAACACTTCAGGCGCGGGGATGTCGAAAGCAGTCGGCCCAAGCGAACTGGCAGACATACCCAAATACTGCGCGATCGAGTCCGCCCGCAGATGAGGACGAAACCATTGGACCGCCGTACCGTCGACACGCAAGACAAGATCCAGCGCGAGATCCGGCCTGGCCCGATCAAAGGCCCAGCCCTGCACCCGAAAAGGTGTCAGTTGCTCTACCAGGCCGAGAGGCTCGTGTTGTATGTTCATCGGTCAGCGCCACGCAAGAAATGGGGCCCGCGATTGCGAGCCCCATTCCAAACCTGCCTTGTAGCAGTTCAACTATCGGTTTAGAACTTGAACTGGAGCAGGTCCAAGGTCAGTTGCTCGGGCGACACGCCCACCAGCGTGATACTGAGGTAGTCGCCGAAATTCAGCTTCGCTGCGCCAGACGCATCCACGGTCAATCCTGTGAAATACGGCGCCAGGTCGGTAGCCTTGGTGAAGCCGGGCACGCTGAACGCCAGCTTGTCCTGACCCACATTGAAGTCGGTGATGGTGAGGTGGCCCAACGCGTTGAGGCCGAACACATCCTTGCCGGAACCGCCGGTAATCGTGTCGCGGCCACCGCCCCCCACCAGTGTGTCGTTTCCAGCGCCGCCGGTGATGACCTGGCTGTTGCTATCTGCATTGAGGAAGGCTGCTGTAGCGCCGTCTACGCGCACCGTACCAGCGCCAATGATCAGAGCGTTCTGCACCTCCTTGAGGACCAGCGTCTTGTTAGTGCCCAACTGTTCGGTCATGAAGGTCAGCAACTCTTTGGTGCCGGCCTTGCTCTGTGCCGTGAACACCACTTCGTTGGGCGCCGCAGCCGCCTGGCTGCTGTATGCACTACCGTCCGTCAGGTAGGGGCGGGCGTTGCTGGTGGTATTGCTGTCCGTCAGCGTCACCACCCGCACCGTGACTGTCCCGGGGGTTGAGCCCCCTGTCAGGCTTTGGGTGATGGCATCGATGGCTGCAACAAGACTGTAGCGTGCGGCTTGCACGGCGGGATCAGTGGAGTTTGCGGGGTAAGCCGCATCCACAATGCCGGTGATGTGCGCGTTGGCCTGTTCCGCAGTCAAAGCGGTACCCGGGCCTTCGAAAGTCAGACTCACGCCACCGGGCAGCGCAATGGAAAGCGTGAGGTCGCCCGACACGATTTCGCCGGTAACCGCTTGGCCCGTGGGAGAAATCACAGCGCCTTGGAGCACTCCACCAGAGCCTGTTGCGGTGATCAAAGTGCCGCCACCTGGCAGGGTTGACGTGACCGCCGAGCCGCCAACCGTGTCGCCGAGAATGCGATCGAGCAATTGTTGCGTCGCAGGCGTCAAGCTGCTGTACGCGCCGCCCACCAAAGATTCAGACATGTCAGTTCACCTGCAAAAAGGTTAAAAATTGCCCCAAGAGAAGTTGTAGCAACTGCAGCTTGTGGATAGTTGAAATCTATTTGCAGACTGTAAAAGGCGTCTCGCTTGAAGGCCATCCCACGAATTGGGGGTATTGCTGTAAATCCGAAAAAAAAATTGCAACCCGCCTGCAGTCGCGGCAAATCACATAAGGTCACACAGCAGCAGTGGCGAGCGACAAGACTAGGCGCGTGAGCACCGCTTTCTGATTGATCCGCGTCTTTGCATATATGTTTTTCACATGACTACGAGCGGTTTCTTCCGCGATGCTCAAGGTGTCGGCCAGCGCCCGGTAGGTAGATCCTTGCGCCAGGAGCAGCGCGACTCGCGACTCCGAAACAGTCAACCCCAACTTGCGTTGAAGTACCTCAGGAGATGGCCAGACCGCGTGATCTGGATCGGTGATGAACACAACGTACTTCGCGTCCTCGGTGCCTCCGAGCTCACTGTCGATTTCCAGAGGGCAGCATTGCACGCTGTAGCGCGAGCTTGGCGCCGACCGAGGTACGTTTAGCGTGTCTCCCAGCTCGGCCAGGCGCGCAGGCGGTGCAGAACACAGCACGGCAAGCCAGGCTTCCAGTTGCTGCTCGCTGCCCTGGGATGGCTGGCGCGACATGAGCCGGCGACTTCGTAAAAACAAGCCGTCGTCGCGCTCAAAAACTGCTTGTGCCACGCGGTTGGTGAATACTACTTCCAGTGCTTCATTGAGCAAGACAACACCCACGGAAAGGCGATCCAATGCGATGCGCAGGGACTGCAGGCGATGACGCTTGAATGACAGCCGTTGCGTGAGGCCGAGGGCACGAGACAGATGTGGAAGCACTAGACTTATCCAACGCCGCTCTATGGCGCCGAAGATTGGGTCGTCCGGACTCCGAAACACCGACAGGCTCGTAGCGGGCATTCCCGGCTCGCCCTCAGAAATGATGCCTCCGCACATCTGGCCTATTCCGATCAGGCTGAGAAACTCCACATAGAAAGCGGATTCGCGAAACGCTTTCGTTGGCACGAGGTCTTGGTCGGTGTAGACGCTGCCGTTGCGCATCAGCCCTTTTTGCACCACTGTGTGGGCCCAGATATCGTGATCAAGATATTTGGTGGCCCACAGTCCCAGATGAGCTTCGGGAATTTGCCAGGGGTATGCCATGCCACCGTCTTGCGGCCTGGCGAAGGGAGTGAAAAGAAGCGCTTTGTCTGCGCCTAAAGAACGTGCAACCGCGCCGACAACCTGAGTCCATAAATCAGGGTTGGCTACCGCGCTGTAGATGAGGTGGATCAGAGCATCGAACTCTTCGAGCCTCTCTTCAAACGGCGAAGACACTGCACTGCGAGGTAGCGGGACGTAAGATTCCGACATTTTGATACATATGTGAAAAAATGCATCATTTATGGTTCTTGCCGTTTAGTCTTCCCCCAAATGGGGGATTTCCGCTATTGGACAGTGGGTTTGAGCCTGGTTCCAGAAAGGTTGATACGCGTATCTGAGCCACCGATGCACGCTACGAAGATCGTGGACCAAGCTGGGCCCGTTTCAAACCGCGCCGTCACTTTGCTGCAGTGCCCACATGCTGGCGTAGCGCCCACGCTGGGCCAGCAGTTCGGCATGGGTGCCGCGCTCGATGATGCGGCCGGCGTCCATGACCAGGATCTCGTGCGCATCGACCACGGTGGACAGGCGGTGCGCGATCAGCAGGGTGGTCTTGTTCTGGGCCGCGCTCTGCAGTTCGGCCTGGATGGCGCGTTCGTTCGCCGAGTCGAGCGCCGAAGTGGCTTCGTCGAAAATCAGGATGGGTGGGTTCTTGAGCAAGGTGCGGGCGATTGCCACGCGCTGTTTTTCGCCGCCCGAGAGCTTGAGCCCGCGCTCACCCACCATGGCCCCATAGCCAGCCGGCGTGCCGGCGATGAAGTCGTGGATGCGCGCCGAACGCGCTGCGCCCTCCACCTCGGCCTGGCTGGCGCCCGGGCGGCCGTAGGCGATGTTGTAGGCGATGGTGTCGTTGAACAGCACCGTGTCCTGCGGCACGATGCCGATGGCCTGGCGCACGCTGGCCTGGCTGACCGAGCGGATCTCCTGCCCGGCGATGGTGATGCGCCCCTGCTGGATGTCGTAGAAGCGGTAAAGCAGCCGCGCCAGCGTGGACTTGCCCGAGCCCGAGGGCCCGACCACGGCCACCGTCTTGCCGGCGGGGATCTCGAAGCTCACGCCCTGCAGGATGGGCCGGCCACGGGCAACGCCCTCCCCCTTGCGCGTGTCGTAGGCGAAATGCACGTCCTCGAAACGCACCGTGGCCTGGTCCAGGCCCGCAAGTGGCTGCGCGCCGGGGGCATCGGCCACCTCGCGTTCCTTGTCCATCAGCACGAACATCTTGTCCAGGTCGGTCAGGCTCTGCTTGATCTCGCGGTAGATCACACCGAGGAAGTTCAGCGGAATGTACAGCTGGATCATGAAGGCGTTGACCATGACCAGGTCACCCAGCGTCATGCGGCCGTCGACCACGCCCTGCGTGGCGCGCCACAGCATGGCCACCAGGCCGATGGCGATGATGAGCTGCTGGCCCGCGTTGAGCATGGACAGGGTGGTCTGGCTCTTGAGCCGTGCATGGCGCAGCCGCTCCAGGCTTTCGTCGTAGCGCCGGGCCTCGAAGGCTTCGTTGTTGAAATACTTGACGGTCTCGTAGTTCAGCAGCGAATCGACCGCCTTGGTGTGCGCGGCCGAGTCGAACTCATTGGCCTCGCGGCGAAACTGGGTGCGCCATTCGGTGACCAGCACCGTGAAGGTGATGTAGAACGCCAGCGCTGCCAGCGTGATCCAGGCGAACCAGGCGTCGAACTTGACGGCCAGCACCGTGAGCACCAAGGCCACCTCGACCAGCGTGGCCACCACGTTGAACAGGGTGAAGGAAATCAGCGACTCGATGCCGCGCACGCCGCGCTCGATGTCGCGCGTCATGCCGCCGGTCTGCCGCTCCAGGTGAAAGCGCAGGCTCAAGGCGTGCAGGTGCTCGAAGGTTTGCAGCGCAATGGAGCGCGCGGCGCCCTGCGTGGCCTTGGCAAACACCAGTTCGCGCAACTCGCTGAAGATCGAGGTGGACAGTCGCAGCGCCCCGTAGGCCAGCAGCAGGCCCACCGGCACCACCAGCAACGTGGCCGGGTCGCCCAGCTTCAGGTCCATGGTGTCGACCAGGGTCTTGAGCAGGACGGGCACGCCCACGTTGGCCACCTTGGCACCCACCATGAAGACGATGGCCGCGACCACGCGCCATTTGTACTGCCACAGATAGGGCAGCAGGCGGCCGATGGTGGCCCAGTCAGAGGGGGCGGTGGCTGCGGAAGCCGGTGTTTGGAGCGGGGTGGGTTCGCCGACAGGGCGCATGGGGGACAATTCCGGTTGTTGTTCTTACCGACCCGGCTGGCGCCCGGAGGGTTTTTCTTTGGGTTGGCCCTGGAAACCACCCATGGTGTCCTCCAGCATCCGTGCCAGCCCCAACCGAGATTGTGCCCATGTCCGCGACTTTCAGCCCACCCGCCGCCCTATTGCCCACAGACAAGGAGCTGGTGCTCAAGGTGATCCCCATGCCGGCGGACACCAACGGCAATGGCGACATCTTTGGCGGCTGGGTAATGGCGCAGGTCGACCTGGCCGGTTCGGTGCTGCCGGCGCGCTACATGCAGGGCCGCATGGCGACCGTGGCGGTCAACGAATTCATCTTCAAGCAGCCCGTGCGCGTGGGCGACATCCTGTCGTTCTTCTCGTCGATCACGCGCGTGGGCAACACCTCGGTCACCGTGCAGGTGGAGGTGTATGCCGAACGCTTTTCCGACCAGGGGCGCTACGTCAAGGTGACGGAAGCGCGCCTGACCTATGTGGCCATCGACGACGAAGGCCGCCCGCGCCCAGTGCCGCGCCCCAAAAAGGAAGGCGATCAGGCCGGATCGGCGGACTGAAGGAAACCGGGACCTGCGCGGCCCCGGTCAGGGCGTGCAAGCGTTCAGGCGGCCACGGCCATCGCCGTGGGCTCGGCCCGAACGGGCTGCTGCGCCGGCGCGCTGCGCAATGCCGAGGACGATGAGCTGCCCGAGCCGATGCCCGACTCGATCTCGCCCGCCAACTGACCGCCCTCTTCCACCACCAGCTTGCCGTAGCGGATCTTGCCGTTGACCTTGCCGGTGCTGTAGATCACGAGCTTCTGGCGCACGGTGAGCGTTCCGTTGAACTCACCGTGGATTTCGGCGATGTCGATCTCGGCCGAGCCGCGGAAAGCCCCGTGCTCGGAGATCTGGATCACGCGCGAATCCATGGTGGCTTCCACGGTGCCCTCGACCACGAGGGTGTCGCAGTCGGTGATCTCCACGCCCTTGAGCTTGATGTTGGGGCCCACCGTGAGCTTGCTGCCGGTGGAATCCGAGGCCGGGGAGGGCTTGGCCAGGGCCGGGCTGGCGGGGGCCGATGCCGCCGCAGCGCTGGTGGCAGCTGCAGAGGAGTTGGCCACCGAACTGTTCAGGCCGGTGGAATTGGAAGGACTGTGGCGGGGCTGAAACGACTCGGGTTCACGCTTGCCAAAGAAGGGGTTTTGCACGGCCATCGGTACTCCTTGAAAAGAGGCTTCATCGTAGGAGGGGGCCTACGCGATGGATGCGCGCTTTACGCAAGAACGGTAACCAAACGGTTCACCCGTAGCATGCACTTGCAAGGCTTGCGGGATCACACATGCGTCTGTTACATCCTTGGCCGACAGATGTTCAGGAGACGATGTAGGCGGCAGCCCCCGCCGACATGATCTCGCCGTTGGGCCCCTTGAACTCCATGCGCGTGGTCGCCACCCGCGAGCCCAGGCGCAGTACCTCGGCATGCAGCGTGAAGTGGCTGCCGATGCCCGGGCGCAGGTAGTCGATGCGCAGGTCGATGGTACCGAGCTTGGCAAAGCGGTGCAGGCGCTGGTCGGGCGCCTCGTCCATGTGGCGCGCACCGATGGCGGCCATGACGGCCAGGCCGCCCATGGCATCGAGGCCTGCGCTGATCACGCCGCCGTGCACGCGGTTGTAGGCATAGTGGCCCACCAGCTCGGGCTTCATCTCGATGCGCCCCTCCACCCGGTCGGGTTGCAGGCTGGTGATCTTCAGGCCCAGCACCTGGTTGAAGACGATCTTTTCCTCGAAGATGGATTTCAGGCCGGCCACGAATTCGGGCTCGAATTCCTGCGGCAGTGCGGTGGAGGTCTTGCTCATGGTGTGGGTTGTTCCTGTACGGTCCGCCAGCGCCCTCGGCGCTGGCAGCCCATGCGCTTGCGCTCACGCGCTCTTCAAATGATAGCAATAGCAGCCATTCTGACTCAAAACGCGCCATGGCGCCCCTGGCCTGCGCTGAAACGGGCCGCGCCCCGCAGCGCATCAGCCAGGCGGCACGGCCGCCCTGCCACTCCTGCAGCAGCGCTTCGGGCAAGGGCAGGCCCTCCTGCGCCAGCGCACTGGCACGGTCGGCCCGCAGCGTGGCCTGCGGAAAGGCGGCGATCTCGCGCGCCAGTTGCAAGGCAGCCGCCAACGCCTGGCCCGGCGGCACCACCCGGTTGCACAGGCCCATGCGCAGCGCCTCCGGCGCCTCCACCTTGCGGCCCGTGAGGATCAGATCGAGCGCCTGCGACAGGCCGATGAGGCGCGGCAGGCGCACCGTGCCGCCGTCGATCAGCGGCACACCGAAGCGGCGGCAGTACACGCCGAAGTAGGCGTCCTCTTCCACCACGCGCAGGTCGCACCACAGCGCCAGCTCCATGCCGCCGGCCACGGCCGCGCCGCTGATGGCGGCCACCACGGGCTTGGACAGTTGCAGCCGGCTCGGGCCCATGGGCCCCGGTGGATGGTGCGTACCGGCCGCGTAGTCGAGCCCCTCGGCCAGGGCCTCGGGCGAGGTGCCTTCAGCCTGCAGCCGGGCACCTGCCTGCAGGTCCCAGCCGGCGCAGAAATGCCCGCCGGCACCATGGAACACGGCCACGTCGGCGCCATCGTCGCGTTCGAAATCCAGAAAGGCCGCATGCAGCGCCTGGGCGGTGGCGGGGTCCACCGCGTTGCGCACGCCGGGGCGGCGCAATGTCACCAGCGTGACACGGCCTTGCTTCTCCACCTCTATGGCCATCGGTTTCTCCTGGCGCCGCATAGGACGCAACCCTTATTGCGCGCACGCCGGCAAAGGGACAACATGCGCCTTGATCCCCCCATCAGGGTTAGCCCCGAGTGCGGTACGGGCCGTGCACAGGCACCATTATTTATGCAAAGCAATTGCTTTGTATAAATATTCTGGAGAGCCAGTGTGCAATTCGTGCAACTGTTGATCAGCGGGGTCGCCCAGGGGTGCATCTACGGCCTGATCGCGCTCGGCTTCGTGCTCATCTACAAGGCCACCGAAACCGTGAGCTTCGCCCAGGGCGAGCTGATGATGCTGGGCGCCTTCTGCGGCCTGGCGCTGATGACGGTGCTCGGCTGTCCCTTCTGGGTGGCGGTGCTCGCGAGCATCGCAGCCATGGGGTTGTTCGGCACGGTGCTCGAACGTGCCGTGATCCGCCCCATCCTGGGCCAGCCCGCGTTCTCCATCGTCATGCTGACCATCGGCATCGGCTATGTGCTGCGTGGCCTGGTGACCATGATCCCCACCATCGGCACCGAGACGCACACCCTGCCCGTGCCCTACAAGGACCTGTCGTTCCGCCTGGGCACCCTGGTGGTCAACGCCGAGCAACTGGCCGTGATCGGCGCCACCGGCGTGCTGTGCGTGCTGCTGTTCGCGCTGTTCCGCTACAGCAAGCTCGGCATCGCCATGCAGGCCTCGTCGCAGAACCAGCTCGCGGCCTACTACATGGGCATCCCCGTGCAGCGCCTCAACGGCCTGGCCTGGGGCCTGGCGGCCGCCGTCGCGGCGGTGGCCGGGCTGCTGCTGGCGCCCATCACCTTCGTGCACGCCAACATGGGGCTGATCGGGCTCAAGGCCTTCCCGGCCGCTGTGGTCGGTGGTTTCGGCAGCCTGCCGGGTGCCATCGTCGGCGGCCTGGTGATCGGCATCGTCGAATCGTTCTCGGGCTTTTACCTGCCCGATGGGTTCAAGGACACCGCCGCCTACATCGTGGTGCTGGTCATGCTGATGGTGCGGCCCAACGGACTGTTTGGCGAAAAGCTGAGAAAGAAAGTCTGACCCCATGCGCTTTCTTTTCAAGACTTCCTACGAGCAGGACCTGCGCCTGGCCAAGCATGGCGGGCACCTGTTCTGGTACGGGTTGCTGGGCCTGGCCCTGGTGGTGGCGCCCTGGGTGGCACCCGAGTACTGGCTGGCGCAGCTGACCTTCGTGCTCATCTACGCCATCGTCGGCCTGGGGCTGATGCTGCTGGCCGGTTTCACGGGGCTGTTCTCGCTCGGGCATGCGGCCTTCCTCGGCGTGGGGGCGTACACGCAGGCGGTGCTCACGGGCATGGGCTGGCCGTTTGCGCTGTCGCTGGCCTGCGCGGCAGGGCTCTCGGCCGCCGTGGGCGTGGTGGTGGGCCTGCCGGCGCTGCGCGTGAAGGGCATCTACCTGGGCATGGCCACCTTGTCGTTCGGCTTCATCGTCGAGGAAGTGTTTGCGCGCTGGGAGTCGGTCACGGGCGGCAACTCGGGCAAGCACCTGGTGCCACCCGAGATCTGGGGCTTCAAGTTCGAATCCACCGAATCCTTCTACTTCCTGTGCCTCGTCATCGCCGTGGTCAGCACCCTGGCCATTCTGAACCTGCTGCGCTCGCCCACGGGCCGGGCCTTCGTGGCCATCCGCGATTCGGAGATCTCGGCGCAGAGCATGGGCATCCACCTGGCGCGCTACAAGACGCTGTCGTTCTCGCTCTCGGCAGCACTCGCCGGCATCGGCGGCGCGCTGTATGCGCACAAGCTGCAGTTCATCTCGCCCGACCAGTTCAACATCCTGCAGTCCATCGACTTGCTGCTGATGATCGTGATCGGCGGGCTGGGCTCGGTGCATGGGGCCTTCCTGGGCGCGATCTTCCTGATCTCGATGCCGCAGCTGATCTCGCTGGGCAAGGACTGGCTGCCGGCCAGCATCGGCCAGGCGCCCGGCCTGCAGGCCGTGGTCTACGGCGCCGTGCTCATCCTCTTCGTGCTGTTCGAGCCCATGGGCCTGTATGGCCGCTGGCTCAAGGTGCGCACCTGGCTGCAGCTGTTTCCGTTCTACCGCAAGGGCCTGTTCAAGCGGCAGAAGTCTTTTCAGAAATCGGACCGCTTGAAATGACCGGCACCGCTTCTCCCATGACCGACGACATCCTGCTCAGCGCGCAGAACCTCAGTGTGCGCTTTGGCGGCGTGCTGGCCGTGAACAACGTGGGCTTCGAGGTGCGCCGCGGCGAGGTGTTCACCCTGATCGGCCCCAACGGCGCGGGCAAGACCACGGTGTTCAACCTGATCAGCCGCATCTACACGCCCACCACCGGCACCATCCACTACGCCGGCCCGGACGGCATGCTGCCGCTGACCGACCAGCCGCCGCACAAGGTGGCGGGCCTGGGGATTGCGCGCACCTTCCAGAACATTGAGCTGTTCGAGCACGCCAGCGTGCTGCACAACCTGTTGATCGGCCGCCACACGCGCCGCGAGACGGGCCTGTGGGCCGACATGCTGTTCACCCGCCGCGTGCGTGACGCCGAGGTGCGTGCGCGCGAGAAGGCCGAGGAGGTCATCGACTTCCTGGACCTGCAGCACTACCGCGACACCCTGGTGGCCGGCCTGCCCTACGGCGTGCGCAAGGTGGTGGAGCTGGCCCGCGCGCTGTGCACCGAGCCGCGCCTGCTGCTGCTGGACGAGCCCTCGTCGGGACTGAACGTGGAGGAGACCGATGACATGGCCTTCTGGATCCAGGACATCCAGCACGAACTCGGCATCACCGTGCTGATGGTGGAGCACGACATGTCGTTGGTGTCCAAGGTCTCGGACCGCGTGCTGGCCATGAACCAGGGCGAGGTGGTGGCCATGGGCACGCCGCGCGAGGTGCAGTCGCACCCCGGCGTGATCGAGGCCTACCTGGGCACCATCGACGACGTGAGCAACCTGCGCCGCCCGGCGGGCAGCGCACCGGCAAGGATGGCACGATGACCGTCATTCCATTTCCCGGACCATCCGGCGCCAGCGCTGCCGAGGGCACGCCGCTGCTGCGCCTGCAGAACGTGGAGAGCGCCTACGGCCCCATCAAGGCCATCCGCGGCGTGAGCCTGCAGGTGCAGCGCGGCGAGATCGCCGCCGTGCTGGGCAGCAATGGCGCGGGCAAGACCACCATCCTCAAGACCATCTCGGGCATCATCGATCCGCGCCGGGGCACCATCGAGTTCCAGAGCGCCCACATCGCGGCCACCGATCCGGCCGCCATCGTGCGCCGGGGGCTGGTGCATGTGCCCGAAGGGCGCGAGGTGTTCGCACTGCTCTCGGTGCGCGACAACCTGCTCATGGGCGCCTACACGCGCAGCGATGCCGACGCCGTGGCACGCGACCTGGAGCTGGTGTACGGCTACTTCCCCATCCTCAGGGAGCGCGCCGGGCAGGACGCGGGCCTGCTCTCGGGCGGGCAGCAGCAGATGCTGGCGATCTCGCGCGCGCTCATGGCCGCCCCCGAGCTCATCCTGCTCGACGAGCCCAGCCTGGGCCTGTCGCCCAAGCTCACCAAGGAGATCTTCGAGATCGTGGTGCGCATCAACCGCGAGCGCGGCACCACCATCCTGCTGGTGGAGCAGAACGCCAACATGGCGCTCAACGCCTCCGACTACGGCTACGTGCTGGAGAACGGCCGCATCGTGATGGAAGACAGCTGCGAGCGCCTGCGCGAAAAGGACGACATCAAGGAGTTCTACCTGGGCATGAAGGACGCCGGCGTGCGCGGCGAGCGGCGCTGGAAAAAGAAGAAGAACTGGAGGTGACCCGCATGTCCAATCTATGGGACCTCTCCCACATCCAGCCGGCCGGCGCCGACGTGCTCGCGGGCGACACCATTGCCGCGATGTTCTGGAACGGCGTGGCCCAGCGCGGCCCGCGTGTGTGGATGCGCCAGAAGCAGCTCGGCATCTGGAAGAGCTGGACCTGGAACCAGACGGCCGATGCCGTGCGCGAGATCGCAGGCGGCCTGATGGCGCTGGGCTTCGCGCCGGGCGAATGCGCCTCCATCCTGTCCAACACCAACATCGAGTGGGTGCTGGCCGACCTGGCCGTGCTCAGCTGCGGCGGTGTCTCCAACGGCATCTACCCCACCGACGCGGCCAGCCAGGTGCACTACCTGAGCGAAGACTCGCGCACCAGCGTGCTCTTCGTGGAAGACGATGAACAGCTGGACAAGGCGCTGGAGGTGCGTGGCGCCCTGCCCCTGCTGCGCAAGATCGTGGTCTTCGACATGGAGGGCCTGCGCAGCCTGGAAGACCCCGGCATCATCAGTCTGCAGGCCTTGCGCGCGCTGGGCCGCGAGTGGAGCCAGGGGCATGCGGGCGAGCTGGAGCGCCGCGTGCAGGCCTGCCGGCCCGAGGACGTGGCCATTCTGGTCTACACCTCGGGCACCACCGGCAAGCCCAAGGGCGCCATGCACACCCATGGCGCCCTGACCTACACCGTGCGCGGCTACAACACCCTGATCTCGCGCACCGAGGACGACGAAGCCATGTGCTTCCTGCCGCTGTGCCACATCGCCGAACGCATGGGGGGCGAATACTTTTCGCTGTACACCGGCTCGCGCCTGAACTTCGTGGAAAACCCCGACACCGTGCCCGAGAACGTGCGCGAAATCGCCCCCACGGTATTCACCGCCGTGCCGCGCGTGTGGGAGAAGTTCTATTCCGGCGTGATGATCGCGCTCAAGGAATCCACGGCGCTGCAGCAGGCGGCCTACGCCTGGTCCATCGGCGTGGGCACGCGCATTGCCGACCAGGTGCTGGCCGGGCAGCCTGTGGGGGCTGTGCAGAAGTTGCAGTTCCAGCTGGCGCGCTGGCTGGCGCTCAACAACGTGCGCAAGCTCATCGGCATCCACCGCGCGCGCTTCCTGGTCACGGGCGCGGCGCCCATCTCGCCCGAGCTCGTGAAGTGGTACCTGGCGCTGGGCGTGCCCATGCTCGAGGTGTGGGGCATGACCGAGACCTGCGGCGCCGCCACCGGCGTGCCCGCCAGCCGCATCAAGCCCGGCTCCATCGGCCCGGCCGCCAGCTACAACGAGGTGCGCGTGGACCCGGGCACCGGCGAGATCCAGGTGCGCGGCCCGAACGTGTTCAAGGGCTACCTGAACCAGCCCGAGAAGACGGCCGAGACCATCGATGCCGATGGCTGGCTGCACACCGGCGACGTGGGGGTGATCGACGCCGACGGCTACCTGCGCATCACCGACCGCATGAAGGACATCATCATCACCGCCGGCGGCAAGAACATCACCCCGAGCGAGCTGGAGAACGAGCTCAAGTTCAGCCCCTATGTGACGGACGCAGTGGTGATCGGCGATGCCCGCCCCTACCTCACGGTGATCATCATGATCGACCAGGAGAACGTGGAGAAATACGCGCAGGACCACGACGTACCGTTCTCCAACTACGCCAGCCTCACGCGCGCCCCCGAGGTGCAGGCCCTGATACAGGCCGAGGTGGACCGGGTGAACACCCGCTTCGCGCGCGTGGAGCAGATCAAGAAGTTCTTCTTGCTCGACACGCAGCTCTCGGCCGAGGACGAGGAGCTGACCCCCACCATGAAGCTCAAGCGCAAGCTCGTGCAGCAGAAGTATGCGGAACGCATTGAGGCCATGTACCGCTGAGCCGTGCCGGGCCCCGGTTCCATAGGGAAAGTGCTGGTGCCCGGTACCGGGCATCGTTCTATAACGACGAATCCGATCCATCCAAGGAGACGTGCCATGAAACTTCATCCCATTGCCGTGCTGGCCATCGTGGCCATGTCCGGCGGCGCCGCGCAGGCCCAGGCCCCGCAGGGCGTGGCCAAGGACACCATCACGCTGGGCTCCATCCAGGATCTGTCGGGGCCGCTCGCGGGCTTCGGCAAGCAGGTGCGCCTGGGGATGATGCTGCGCGTGGACGAGGCCAACGAGCAGGGCGGCGTCAACGGCCGCAAGCTCGACCTCAAGGTGGAGGACTCGGGCTACGACCCCAAGAAGGCAGTGCTGGCGGCGCAGAAGCTCGTCAACCAGGACAAGATCTTCATGATGGTGGCGCACATCGGCACGGCGCAGAACCTGGCGGCCATGCCGGTGCAGTTCAGCAAGAACGTGATCAACTTCTTTCCGGTGACGGCCGCACGCGAGATGTACGAGCCCTTCCACAAGCTCAAATACTCGTTCGCCGCGACCTACTACGACCAGATCCGCCTGGCTGCGCCCAAACTCATCAAGGAAAAGGGCGCCAAGAAGATCTGCACCATCTACCAGGACGACGAGTTCGGGCTGGAGGTGATGCGCGGCGGTGAAGCGGCCCTGAAGGCCATGGGCACCGACTTCGCCGAGAAGACCTCGTACAAGCGCGGCGCCACCGACTTCTCGTCCCAGGTCGCAAAGATGAAAGCGGCGGAGTGCGACTTCGTGGTCCTGGGCACCATCATCCGCGAGACCATCGGCACCATCGGCGAGGCACGCAAGACCGGCTTCAACCCCACTTTCCTGGGTTCGAGCGCAGCCTACACCGACCTGATCCACAAGCTGGGCGGCAAGCCCATGGACGGCCTGTACGCCACCATGACGGTACAGCACCCCTACCTGGACGAGGCCTCGCAGCCGATCCGTTTCTGGGCCACCAAGTACAAGACCAAGTTCAATGAAGACCCGACAGTGTTCTCGGTCTACGGCTATGGCGCCATCGATGCGTTCATCCGCGCGGCACAGAAGGCCGGCACCTCGCTGACCACCGAGAGCTTCATCAAGGCCATGGACACCATGGTCATCCCGCCCGACATGTTCGGCAGCGCCGAGGCGAGCTACGGACCGCAGAAACGCCTGGGCAGCGACCTCTCGCGTCTGTCGCAGATCCAGGAAGGCAAGTGGAAGGTGGTGTCGGACTACGTCAAGTAAGCAGCGCCCGCGCTTGCCTGCCAGGCCGCCCCCCATGGGCGGCCTTTTTACTGTGGCAAACCCATGGCAGAATTTTGAAAAGCACCCGCTTTTCAAAATTACGCTGGATACGAACACCATGATCGAACGCACCCTCTTCAACGCCGACCACCAGGCCTTTGCCGAGAGCTTTGCGCGCTTTCTCGACAAGGAGGTGGCACCCCACCATGCGGCCTGGGAGGAACAGGGCTATGTGGACCGCGCCGTGTGGACCAAGGCCGGTGAGAACGGCTTTCTGTGCATGGCCCTGCCCGATGAGTACGGAGGCGCGGGCGCCGACAAGCTCTACTCGGTGGCGCAGATGGAGGCGATTGCGCGTGCCGGCTTCACCGGCATCGGCTTCGGGCTGCACAGCGAGATCGTGGCGCCCTACCTCCTGCACTACGGCACCGAGGAACAAAAGCGCCGCTACCTGCCGCAGCTGGCCAGCGGTGCCATGGTGGGCGCCATCGCCATGAGCGAGCCGGCCGCCGGCAGTGACCTGCAGGGCATCAAGGCCACGGCCGTGAAGAGCGCCGACGGCTCGCACTATGTGCTCAACGGCAGCAAGACCTTCATCACCAACGGCTGGCATGCCGACCTGGTGATCGTGGTCGCCAAGACCGACCCGGCGGCGGGCGCCAAGGGCACCAGCCTGTTCCTGGTGGAGCGCGGCATGCCGGGCTTCGAGAAGGGCCAGCGCCTCAAGAAGCTGGGCATGAAGGCACAGGACACCTCCGAACTGTTCTTCACCGATGTGAAGGTGCCGGCAGACAATCTGCTGGGCGGCCCGGCCATGGAGGGGCGCGGCTTCATCTGCCTGATGGAGCAACTGCCCTGGGAGCGCCTGCAGATCGCCATCACCGCTGTGGCCGCTTCCCAGGCGGCCATCGACTGGACGGTGGACTACGTCAAGCAGCGCAAGGTCTTCGGCCAGCCCGTGGCCAGCTACCAGAACACCCGTTACACGTTGGCCGAACTGCAGACCGAGGTGCAGGTGGCCCGGGTGTTCGTGGACAAGTGCTGTGAACTCATCGTGACGAGCCAGCTCGACACTGCCACGGCCAGCATGGCCAAGTACTGGACCACCGACCTGCAGTGCAAGGTGATGGACGAATGCCTGCAGCTGCACGGGGGCTATGGCTACATGTGGGAATACCCCATCACCCGGGCCTATGCCGACGCCCGCGTGCAGCGCATCTACGGCGGCACCAACGAGATCATGAAAGAAGTGATCACCCGCGCGATGGGGCTGGGCAAGTAGCCGCGCCCCTCGACATCAGAGGCCTGCTTGTCGTCCTAGAGCAGCCAGGTCTCGCGGATCTCTTCGGGGCTGAGCTTGCGCGGGGCCGGCGCGGTTCCGCGCACCTGCAGCCAGTCGCGCACGCCATCGCGGCCGCTGAGACCGCGCACCAGCAAGAGTCCCGCAGCAATCCCGCGTGCGGCTGCTGCACCGCGGCTGGGGGCCATGAATGCCGACACGGCCAGCCCTGCGCCTGCGGCCAGCGCCAGATGGTGCTCCAGGAAAAAGCCCGAGCGCGCGTCGTCGTACTCGATGGCGTCGCGCGCCAGGAGTTGCAGGGATTCAGAAAGGGTTTTTGCCATGTTCTGGATTGTCGAGGATCAGAAAGCAGCCAGTGTCCACAGGGTACGGCACGATCCGCCAATGTCGGCAGCGCGTCCCCTGCAGGCCCGGCCCGGAAGACAACAGGATAGCGCGTTGGCAGCGCAGTTCCCTGCAGGCCAAGTCCTACAAACTCCGCTTACCAAATCCCACTTGCTGTTACAGATGGGCCGCATAAATTGGGAAGTGAGGCGCCCTGCGCGTGCGGGCGCCGAGAACGGTGTCCTCTTTCCAGGAGACTTCCATGAGACATGTACGGCGCAGCACTTCCCCTTGGCTCATTGCCGCCATCAGCGGCGCCCTCTTCGGCGTGGTGTGCGGCATGGCCCGCGCGCAGGCGCCAGCCGATGCGCCGATGTCCTCGCGCTCGGTGCTGCCCTTCACCCAGTCCGGCTATATCGGCCTGTCGGGCGGGCGTTCCCAGTACGACCTGGCGACGGGGCCCGCAGGCCTGGCCTACGATGACACCGACACGGCCTGGAAGCTCAGCGCCGGCGGGTACTTCCACCGCAATATCGGGGTCGAGGTCGGCTACCTCGATTTCGGCCGCGCTTACCGGCTGGACGGCCGCACCAAGGCCCAGGGCATCAACCTGAGCCTGGTGGGGCGCGCACCGATCGGCGAGCGCCTGGAGCTGTTCGCCAAGGCCGGCACCACCTACAGCCGGACCTCCACTTCCGCGCAGCCCGTGTACGGCCTGCGCGCCGGCAAGAACAGCGGCATGGGCCTGTCCTACGGCGTCGGCGCCAGTTGGGGCTTCACACCGAACATTGCCGCCGTGCTGGAATGGGAGCGCCATCGCCTGCGCTTCTCGGACGACACCGCCCCCGCCGACATGGCCACCGTGGGCGTGCGCTACAAGTTCTGAACCCCGGCACACCGGGCGCCGCGCTCCGCCCCAGCAGCGGCTGTCGTCCCCCTGCGTTCTCCAGCTGTCACCATTTATACAAAGCGGGTGATCTGTATAAAGCTGTCCCGCCCTATACTGCGGCGACAACTGGAGACACGCCATGACACAAGCCTATGTGTTCGATGCCATCCGCACGCCGCGGGGCAAGGGCAAAAAGGACGGCAGCCTGCACGAGGTCAAGCCCATCAGCCTGCTCACCGGCCTGCTGGCCGAGCTGCACCGCCGCCACCGCTTCGATACCGCTGCGGTGGACGACATCGTGATGGGCATCGTTTCACCCGTGGGCGAACAAGGCTCGGTTTTGCCCAAGGTAGCAGCACTCAAGGCGGGTTGGGACTTTCGCGCTTCGGGCCTGCAGGTCAACCGCTTTTGCGCGTCTGGACTGGAGGCCGTGAATCTGGCGGCACAAAAGGTGCGCTCGGGCTGGGAAGACTTGGTGGTGGCCGGCGGCGTGGAGAGCATGAGCCGCGTGCCCATCGGCTCGGACGGCGGCGCCTGGGCGCAGGACCCCGACACCAACTCGGCCACCCTGTTCGTGCCCCAGGGCATCGGCGCGGACCTGATCGCCACGCTCGACGGTTTCACGCGCTCCGACGTCGATGCCTATGCCGTCGAATCCCAGCGCCGCGCCGCCGCCGCCCGTGCAGCAGGGTACTTCAAGCAATCCGTGGTGCCCGTCCAGGACTTCCTGGGCCTGCCCATCCTGGAGGAAGACGAGTTCATCAAGCCCCAGACCACGCTGGAGGGGCTGGCGGCGCTCAAGCCCTCGTTCGAGCAGTTGGGCGGCATGGGCTTCGATGCCGTGGCGCTGCAGCGCTACCCCGAGGTGGAGCGCATCCACCATGTGCACCATGCAGGCAATGCCTCGGGCATCGTCGATGGCGCGGCGGCCGTGCTGATCGGCAATGAGGCCGCAGCAGCGGCCCACGGCCTCACTCCCCGGGCGCGCATCGTGGCCACGGCGCTCAGCGGCGCCGACCCGACCATCATGCTCACCGGCCCCATGCCCGCCGCGCGCAAGGCGCTGGCACGCGCCGGCATGACCATCGACCAGATCGACCTGTTCGAGGTCAACGAGGCCTTTGCGGCCGTGCCCATGCGCTTCATGCGCGAGCTGGGCGTGCCGCACGAGAAGGTCAACGTCAACGGCGGCGCCATCGCCCTGGGGCACCCGCTGGGGGCCACGGGCGCCATGATCCTGGGCACGCTGATCGACGAGTTGCACCGCCGGCAATTGCGCTATGGCCTGGCCACCCTGTGCGTGGGCGGCGGCATGGGCATTGCCACCATCGTGGAGCGCGTGTGATGACGATGACGACGGAGAACACCATGCAGACCATCCGCTACGAACTCCTCGACGCCGCCGACGGCAAGGTGGCGCTCATCACCTTCGACGAACCGGACTCCAGCGTCAACACCATGTGCCGCCAGTGGCAGGCCGACCTGGGCGAGGCCACCGCGCGTGTGCTGGCCGACCGCGCCCAGCTCAAGGGGGTGGTGCTGGCGTCGGCCAAGACCAGCTTCTTCGCGGGTGCCGACCTCAAGGCCACCATGCGCCTCACGCCGGCCGATGCACCCACGGCCTTCGGCGACATCGAGCGCATGAAGCAGCACTTTCGCACGCTGGAGACCCTGGGCATCCCGGTGGTCAGCTGCCTCAACGGTGCGGCCCTGGGCGGCGGCTGGGAGGTGGCGCTGGTGGGGCACTACCGCATCGCGGTGGACAACCAGCGCATCCAGTTCGGCCTGCCCGAGGTGACTTTGGGGCTGATGCCGGGCGCCACGGGCATCACCAAGATGACGCGCATGCTCGGCTTGATGGGTGCGCAGCCCTACCTGCTCGAAGGCAAGCTCTTCAACCCGCGCGAGGCGCTGGAGCTGCAGTTGGTGCACGAGTTGGTGGCCACGCCCGAGCAATTGCTGCCCGGCGCGCTGGCACGCATCGCCACGCACCCGCATTCTGTGCAGCCATGGGACGACAAGAACCACAGGATGCCCGGCGGCACGCCCGCCAACCCCAAGGTGGCTGCAGCGCTGAGCGTGGCGCCCGCCATGCTCAAAAAGACCACGCGCGGCCGCTACCCGGCGCCCGAGGCCATCCTGGCCACCATGGTCGAAGGCGCCATCGTCGACTACGACACCGCGCTGCGCATCGAAAGCCGCTACCTCGCGCGCCTGATGACCGGGCCGGTCGCGCGCAACATGATCAACACGTTCTTCTTCGACATGAACGCGATCAAGAGCGGCCAGTCGCGCCCCGGCCAATCCCCGCGCTACAAGCCGCAGAAGGTCGGCATCCTGGGCGCCGGCATGATGGGTGCCGGCATCGCCTGGGCCCAGGCCAGCCGGGGCATTGCCACGGTGCTCAAGGATGTCACGCAGGAGAAGGCCGACGCCGGCAAGGCCTACAGCGCCAAGCTCTCGCAGGCGCGCGTGGACAAGGGCCGCATGGAGGCCACGGCCCAGCAGGCGCTGCTCGACAAGATCACCTCTACCGCCGATGCCGCTGACCTGGCCGGTTGCGACCTGGTGATCGAGGCCGTGTTCGAAAGCCGTGATCTCAAGGCGAACGTGACGCGCGAGGCCGAACCGCAACTGGCAGAAGGTGGCTTCTTCGCCAGCAACACCTCCACCCTGCCCATCACGGGTTTGGCGCAGGCCAGCCGCCGGCCCGCGAAGTTCGTGGGCATCCACTTCTTCAGCCCTGTGGATAAGATGAAGCTGGTGGAGATCATCCGCGGCCAGGAAACCGACGACGAGACCGTGGCGCGTGCGTTCGACTACGTGCAGGCCCTGGGCAAGGTGCCCATCGTGGTCAACGACTCGCGTGGCTTCTATACCAGCCGCACCTTCGGCACCTACGTGATGGAGGGCGCGGCCCTGCTCGGCGAGGGCGTACCCGCCGCGCTGATCGAGAACGCGGCGATGCAGGCCGGCATGCCGGTGGGGCCGCTGGCCGTGCTGGACGAGACGGCGCTGACCTTGAGCGTGCATGTGCTCGACCAGACGCGCGCGGACTACGCAACGGAAGGCCGCAGCTACCAGGCCACGGCCGGGGAGTTGCTGGTGGAGCGCATGGTCAAGGAGCTGAAGCGCCCTGGCCGTGCGGGTGGGGGCGGGTTCTATGACTACCCTGCGGGCGGTCGCAAGCAGTTGTGGCCTCAGCTGCGTTCGCTGTTCGAGAAGGCGCCTGCTGCAGATTCCGAGGTTCTGGGCGTGCAGGAGATCCAGGATCGGTTGCTCTACCGGCAGGCGGTGGAGACGGCGCGGTGCCTGGCGGAGGGGGTGCTCACGAGTGTGCACGATGCGAACATCGGGTCGATCTTCGGGATCGGGTTTCCGGCGTGGACTGGGGGGGCGATGCAGTTCATCTATGGAACCGGGATCGAAGTTTTCCTTGCGCGGGCGGATGAGTTGGCGCAGCGGTTCGGGCCTGGGTTTGCGCTGGATGCTGCGGCGCGCTCGGCCATTGAGCGGTTTCAGCCTCGGTATTGAGTGTCGTTTTCCAGCCGCTTGCCTTTGCTGAGGGCGGAGGCCGGGGTGTGCGCCCGGCGGCGCACCCACCTTCTTTTGCGTCGCCAAAAGAAGGTGGGCCAAGAAAAGGCGACCCCCAGTCTGCGTCCCCCATCGCCCTGTCGGGCGATGGGGGCAACCTGCGATGCTCGGATCTGGGGTGGTGCCGCAGAACTCGCTGCGTTCTTCGAACTCCGCTCAAACAGCTGCGGCAAGTCAGTTCACGAAGCGTGTGTGTCCTTCGGCACACACGCCCACCCCAGCTCCTGCGCTTCTCGGCGCAGCCAGCAGGGGTGGGGAGCGGGTACCACTCGGCTGCTGCTGCGCAGCGGCGCCGGGTGTCGGTTCGCGCTGTGCGCTGCCGACATGTTGGGCGATCGCCCTGGCGAGCCGAGCGCAGCGAAGGACCACAAGCCGAGCGAAGCAATGGCCCGTATGGAGCCCGTTCCCACCCCCTTCTGACCGTGCCGAGAAGCGCAGGGCCTGGGGTGAGCGCGTGCCGAAGGACACGCGCCTCGTGAACTGACTCACCGCGGTTGTCCGAGCGGAGTTCGCCCGAAGGGAGAACGCAGCGAGTTCCGCGGAGCACCCCAGGACCGAGCATCGCAGGCTGCCCCACTCGCCCACCGGGCGAGTGGGGACACGGGCAGCGGGGTCGCCTTTCTTTGGGGTACCTTTCTTTGGCGACTCAAAGAAAGGTACCTCGGCCGCCGGGCCGAGACCCGGCCTCCGCCCTCAGAAAAGCGCAGAAGCAACCACCATCACAACATCAGGCCTTGCTGAAGTCAGGCTTGCGCTTTTCCATGAACGCCGAAAACGCCTCCCGCGCAGCAGGCTCGCGCAGCATGCGCCCAAAGCTCGCGCCCTCTTCCGCCATGCGCTCCAACACCGGCTGAATCTGCCCCTTCTTCATCAACCGCTTGGTCTCGATCAACGCAGACAAGGGCTTGGCAGCCAGCTTCTTCGCCTGCGCCTGCGCGATGCCATTGCACTCCGTCGGCGGCACCACGCGGTTCACCAGCCCCACTTCCAGAGCAGCCTCGGCCATGAAGGGCTCGCCCAGCAGCAAGGCCTCTGCGGCACGGTGGTACCCCATCATCTGCGGCACCAGCAGACTCGACGCCGCCTCGGGGCACAGGCCCAGGTTCACGAAGGGCATGGAGAACGCCGCGTTGTCACCCGCGTAGACCAGGTCGCAATGGAACAGCATGGTCGTGCCGATGCCCACCGCCGGGCCGCAGACGGATGCGATGACGGGCTTGGGAAACGCGGCAATGCCGTGAAGGAAGCGGAACACCGGCGAATCCTGCGTGGCCGGTGGCTGCTGCAAGAAGTCGCCGATGTCGTTGCCCGCGCTGAAGATCGCCACATCGCCCTGGAACACCACCACGCGCACAGCAGCGTCCGCTTCGGCAGCAACCAGTGCATCGGCCATGGCCGCGTACATGGCGGTGGTGATGGAGTTTTTCTTGTCCACCCGGTTGAAGGTGATGGTGGTGACACCGGCTTCGGTGTGGACGAGGATGTCTTGGGTGGATGCAGTCATGGCGGGAATCTCGGGGTTTGGGATGAATGGGGCATCGAAGGACGGATGCGGGCGCAGGATGCTAACGCCCCCTGCCCGCCTTGCATCCATCATTCCTTGTAGTAAACGATCTGGTGGCTCGTGGCCAGCATGGTGCCGGCCTCGTTCCACAACTGGGCGGTCTGGTCGAAGAAGCCGTTGCGGAACTCCTGGCCGCGCGCCTGGCCCAAAAGGTGGCCGGTGCCGGTGGCTTGCAATTGCTCCGCACTGGCGTGGAAATACACGGTGATGGACACCGTGCCCGCCGGCACGCGGCGTGCGCGGCGCAGCCAGACGCGCGGGTAGAACACATCGGCCAGGGCGGCGAGCGACAGAAAATCCAGCGGCCGTGGTGGCGCATCGCGCATCCACAACTGCGTGGTGCTGTGGTCTCCGCTGCCATCCCAGGTGTTGGGGATGGGACCTTTCAACGGGCGCATTTCATAGCGGTTGATCCACTCCACCCCTTGCCGGGCAATGGGCGCCAGCTCGCCGGGCGGCGTCACCTCGGGCATGGGCAGATCGCCCACGCTCCAGGTCTCGCGGCGCACGGCCGTCACCGCCGTGCCGGTGGTGGTGACCACCAGCGCACCTTCGGCATCGGCCTGCAGGATGGACAGTGTCCAGTGCTGGGTGGAGCGGTTGGTGCGCACGGGCACGGCCTGGATGGTGAAGGCGCCCTCCACCAGGGCCCCCGCGTAGTTGACCGTGAGCGACAGGGGATCGCCCAGCCGGTCCGGGTGCAGCAGGATGGACTTGAGCAGGCTGGCCGCCGTGATGCCGCCAAACGGACCGACCATGTTCCAGTAACCGGGGTGGGTTTGACCCTGGTACTGCCCCGGGGCATCACCGCTGGTGGACAGCTGAAGCGCTTCGTCGAGCGGGTGGCGGTGTTGGTCGGCGGGTGTTGCCGAAGCGTCGTCGCTGACGTGCGGGGTCTTGGTGCTGGTCATGCGCTGAGTGTGCCGCGAATTACGGGACTACACCGTCGTGCCGGTGACTGCGGCCGCGCCCAGCCCGGCCAGCAAGGCCGCCGCGGCGCGCGGCCACAGGCTGCTGCTGAACTGGTCGCGAAAGAAACCGAAATGCCCGATGCGGCGCACCTGCAGGTCCGCAGGGGTGATGCTCTCCACCCGGCGCTCGGTGTTGGCATACAGGTTCACCAGGTTGTGCGTGCCGCGCAGCGTCATGAGCTCGTCGTCGCTCATCGACAGCGCCAGCACCGGAAAGCGCACGGCCCCATAGCTCTGCGCCACCGCAGCCCCTTCGGCCCCCACGCTGTAGGCCGGGTTCAGGCACCAGCGGCGCCACTGCAGGATCACGCCAGCCGGCAGGTCGCCCACCTTCTTGAGCGTGCGCCCCGGAAAATAACCGCACAGCCGCGTGGCCAGCGGCACCAGCACCCACCAGAAATATGGAACGATGCGCTTGAGCTGCGGCGCGTTGTCGCGCCAGTAGCCGCTGCCCGCAGCGACGCTGAGCAGCCCATCGACCTGCCCCGGGTTGCGCAGCAGCCCTGGCAACTGCGCACCCAGGCTGTGGCCCAGCAGGTACAGCGGCGACGCCGGCAGCGCCGCCTTGGCGGCCGAAATCACGGCCTCGTAGTCCTGCGCCCAATCGAACAGATCCGCCTTCACGGCCCGCATAGGGCCCTGCAGCGAGTCCCCATGCCCCCGGTAGTCGAACGTGGTAACCCGAAACCCCTGCTGCGCCAGCCAGCGCGCAAACGCCTCGTAGAACGCCTGCCGCACCCCCATGGCCCCGCCAATGACGACGCTGGCGCGAGCGGCACTGGTGCCACCCTCGGGCTCGTACACGCGCAGTGCCAAGGGCACGCCACCATCCACCTGCAAAGTCTGCTTGTCCATGCCTGTCTCCTGTGAAGACCGATCTGCGCCGGTTCAATGGAAAACACTTCAAACAACGCGCTCTTCAAACCCCGCCCTCAAGGGCGTAGCGAGCGGGATGAGCTGCTAGGCGGACGGAGCGGAGCCACCGGAACGTACTTGAGGTACGTGAGGATGGCGAGCACCGCCCAACGACGCAGATCGCCCGCTCGGTAGCCAGCCAACCATCAAACGGATTCGAAGATGCCGGCGGCTCCCTGGCCCATGCCTACGCACATCGTGACCATGCCGTACTTGAGCTTGTTGCGCTTGAGCGCATGCACCACCGTGGCCGAGCGGATCGCCCCCGTCGCCCCCAGCGGATGCCCCAGCGCAATGGCGCCCCCCATCGGGTTGACCTTCGATGCATCGAGCCCCAGCGTGTTCATCACCGCCAGCGACTGCGCCGCAAAGGCTTCGTTCAGTTCGAACCAGTCGATGTCCTCGTGCTTGAGGCCGGCGTAGCGCAGCGCCGCAGGGATCGCCTCGATCGGGCCGATGCCCATGATGTGCGGCGGCACGCCCTTGGCGGCATAGCTCACGAAGCGCGCCAGCGGCGTCAGGCCGAAGCGCTTCACGGCGGCCTCGCTGGCCAGGATCAGCGCACCGGCGCCATCGCTGGTCTGCGAGCTGTTGCCGGCCGTGACGGAGCCGCGCGCGGCGAACACCGTCTTGAGCTTGGCCAGGCCTTCGAGGGTGGTGTCGGGGCGGGCGCCCTCGTCCAGGCTCACGGTGCGGCTCTTGGCAATCGACTCGCCGGTTTCGAGGTTGGCCGTGCGGTCGGTCACTTCGATGGGCGTGATTTCGTCGGCGAAGTAGCCCGCCTTCTGCGCGGCCAGGGCCTTCAAGTGCGACTGCAGCGCAAACTCGTCCTGCGCGTCGCGGCTGACCTTCCACTGCTGGGCCACCTTCTCAGCCGTGAGGCCCATGCCGTAGGCAATGCCCACATCGCCTTCGCGCTCGAAGATCGAGGGCGACAGCGAGGGCGAGTTGCCCATCATGGGCACCATGCTCATGCTTTCCACACCGGCGGCGATCATCACGTCGGCCTCGCCGACGCGGATGCGGTCGGCCGCCATCTGCACGGCCGACAGGCCCGATGCGCAAAAGCGGTTGACGGTGATGCCACCCACGCTGGTGGGCAGGCCGGCCAACACGGCGCCGATGCGCGCCACGTTCAGGCCCTGCTGGGCTTCGGGGATCGCGCAGCCGCAGATGATGTCCTCGATGGCCTTGGGATCAAGGCCGGGCACTGCGGCCAGCGCTGCATTGAGCGTGGTCGCCAGCAGGTCGTCAGGCCGGGTGTTGCGGAAGAAGCCGCGGTGCGAACGCCCGATGGGCGTGCGCGTGGCAGCAACGATGTAGGCTTCCTGGACTTGTTTGGCCATGGTGGTGAAACTCCTTCAATTCTTGGCTGGGCGGCTGGAGGGAATCCAGGCCCAGGTAAATGCACATTCGACCGGCTCGGCGCCGGCCTCATCGGTCACGGTGACGGTGACCTGGACCTCGCCCTTGTCACTGGCCTGCATGGCGGCGCGCTGCTCGGCGCTGAGCACGGCCACGGCCTTGAGGCCGCCCGTGGCGCGCTTGCGAAAGGCCATGCTGAGCTCCTTGGCCAGCGGGATGCAGTCGTCGCGCACGTTCATGCCCACGACCATGCCGGTGGCCGTCTCGGCCAGCAGGTTCATGGCCGAGGCGTGCACGCCACCGATGTGGTTCTGCACCCGGTGGTCGTTGGCCAGGTGCACCTCGACCCGCTCGGGCGTGAGCGACACGAACTTCACCCCGGCCGTGCCCGTGAAGGGCACGGCGCGGCGCAGGATGATGTTCTGCACGAAGCCGCGCATGAAGGCCGGGGCTTCGTCCAGCCGCATCAGCGAGCGCTGCAGCTTGTTCGGGGGGCGGGTAGCGTCGTTCATGGAGGCGGCCGGTCAGTTGCGCACGGGCTTGCCGGTGGACAGCATCCCGAGGATGCGCTCCTGCGTCTTGGGGTGCTCGATGAGCGCGCAGAACGCCTTGCGCTCCAGCGTCATCAGGTACTCCTCGCTCACCAGGGTGCCGGCATCCACGTCGCCGCCGCAGACCACTTCGGCGATCAGGCTGGCGATGTGGAAGTCGTGCGGGCTGATGAAGCCACCGTCGCGCATGTTGACCAGCGAGCCCTTGATGGTGGCGATGCCGCTGCGGCCCGCCACCGGGAACAAGCGCTTGGCGGGCGCACGCCAGCCGCCCTTGGCCAGGGACTTGGCCTCGTTGATGGCCACGAACAGCAGCTCATCCTTGTGCGGCACGATCACGTCGCTGTCAAGCAGGTAGCCGAGCTTGCGCGACTCAAGCGCGCTGGTGCCCACCTTGGCCATGGCCGCAGCGGTGAAGCCTTCGGTCAGGAAAGGCAGGATGTCCTTGCCCGTGGAGGTGGCGGCGTTCTCGGCCGCGCGGCGGGCAATGTAGGTCAGGCCGCCGGCACCCGGCACCAGACCCACGCCGACTTCGACCAGGCCGATGTAGCTCTCCATATGCACCACGCGGCGGGCCGAGTGCACGGCCAGCTCGCAGCCACCGCCCAGTGCCAGGCCGCGCACGGCAGCGACCACCGGCACGTTGGCATAGCGGATGCGCAGCATGGTGTTCTGCAGCTCGGCTTCGGCCCCTTCGATGGCGCTCACGCCGGCCACCATGAAGGCGGGCAGCATGGCCTGCAGGTCGGCACCGGCGCTGAAGGGTTCGTCGCCCGACCAGATCACCACGCCTTCGTAGTCCTTCTCGGCGATGTCCACGGCCTGGGCCAGGCCTTCGGCCACGTCGGGGCCGATGGCATGCATCTTGGTCTTGATGCTGGCGATGACGATGCCGGTGCCAGGGGCCCGGTCAGCGCCTTCCAGCGTCCACAGGCGGATGGCATCGTCCTCGTGCAGCGTGGTGCCGGCGGTGGCGAAATCGGGCAGCGCCTCACCGAGCAGCTTCTCGGGGAAGTGCTGGCGCTCGTACACGGGCAGCGCGCGGCGCGCGATGAACTTCTGCGCCGATGCGCTCCACGAACCTTGCGCGGTGTGCACGCCACCGGCCTCGGCCACGGGGCCCTTGAATACCCACTCGGGCAACGGCGCCTTGGACAGGGCCTTGCCGGCGTCGATGTCCTCCTGGATCATCTTCGCCACGTCGAGCCAGCCGGCTTCCTGCCAGAGCTCGAAGGGGCCCTGCTTCATGCCGAAGCCCCAGCGCATGGCCTGGTCTACGTCGCGCGCATTGTCGGCGATGGTGCCAAGGTGCACGGCGGCGTAATGGAAGCTGTTGCGCAGGATGGCCCAAAGGAACTGGCCCTGTGCGCCCTCGGCGTTGCGCAGCAGGCGCAGGCGCTCGGCGGCGGGCTTCCTGAGCATGCGGCCGTACACCTCGTCGGCCTTCTGGCCGCCGGGCACGTACTCTTCGCTCTCCAGGTCAAAGCGCAGCACATCGCGCCCGACCTTCTTGTAGAAGCCGGCCTTGGCCTTCTGGCCCAGGTTGCCCAGTTCGAGCAGCTTCTTGAGCACGGCGGGCGTGCCGAAGCTGGCGTAGAACGGGTCGCTCTTGTCGTCCAGGTTGTCCTGCAGCGTCTTGATGACGTGGGCCATGGTGTCGAGGCCCACCACGTCAGCGGTGCGGAAGGTGCCGCTCGACGCGCGGCCGAGCTTCTTGCCCGTGAGGTCGTCCACCACGTCGTAGGTCAGGCCGAAGTTCTCGACTTCTTTCATGGTCGCCAGCATGCCGGCAATGCCCACGCGATTGGCCACGAAGTTGGGGGTGTCGTGGGCGCGCACCACGCCCTTGCCCAGGCCGCTGGTGACGAAGGCTTCGAGCTGGTCGAGCACTTCGGGCGAGGTCGTGGGCGTGTTGATCAGCTCCACCAGCACCATGTAGCGCGGCGGGTTGAAGAAGTGGATGCCGCAAAAGCGTGGCTTGATGCTTTCGGGCAGGGCCTCGGAAAGCTTGGTGATCGACAGGCCCGAGGTGTTCGATGCCACGATGGCATGCGGTGCGACGAAAGGCGCGATCTTCTTGTACAGGTCGAGCTTCCAGTCCATGCGCTCGGCGATGGCCTCGATGATGAGGTCGCAGTCGCGCAATTGCTCCAGGTGCTCTTCGTAGTTGGCCTGGCCGATCAGCGAAGCATCGTCCGCCACGCCCAGGGGCGAGGGCTTGAGCTTCTTGAGGCCTTCGACGGCACGGGTGACGATGCCGTTCTTCGGGCCTTCCTTGGCCGGCAGGTCGAACAGCACCACGGGCACCTTGACGTTGACCAGGTGCGCAGCGATTTGCGCGCCCATCACGCCTGCGCCCAGCACGGCGACTTTCTTCACTTGGAATCTTGACATCGGTATTTCTCCTGGAGGGCGGCAGCGTCGTGGCGCCTCCGTTGTTGCACACGCCGGCGGGGGCCGGTGCGTGCGGTTGTCTTTCTTTGCTTACTGGACCCGCACCCAGGTCTGCGTGCGGCCGAAGGGGCCGACGGAGCCGCGCACCTCGAGCTTCTTGCCGCCCTCGATGGGTGCCATGCGCAGCGTGTAGTTGCGGCCGTTCTCGGGGTCGAGAATCTTGCCGCCCTCCCACACGTCCTTGCCGTCGGCCTTCTTCGCGCCGCGAATCAGCTCCAGGCCCAGCAGCGGCTTGCCCTTGCGGTCGTCGCTGCACTCCGCGCACACCTCGTCGGGCTTGGCGTCCTTGGCCAGGCGCTTTTCGAGCACGCCGGTCAGGGCACCGCCACCCGCGTCGCGGATGCGGATCTCGGCCTTGGCCTCGCCGGTCTTGTCGTCGATGTTGCGCCACAGGCCTTCGGGCGTCATCTGCGCCCAGGCCGGTGCCGCGAGGGCGACGAACGCAAGGGCGGCTGTTGCTGCTTTGTACATGGACGCTGCTCCGTGGTTCAAGGGGTCGGGATCCGCAGGCCAGCGACTCAGGCCAGGGCCAGGTCGGTGTCCATCAGCACCTTGCTGCCGGCGCGGGCCGTGCGCATCAACGTCGCCGTCTCGGGGAAGAGCTTGGCGAAGTAAAAGCGTGCTGTCTGCAGCTTGGCCTGGTAGAACGGGTCGGTGTTGCCGGCAGCGATCTCACGCAGGGCGACCTGGGCCATGCGGGCGAACAGGTAGCCGAACACCAGGTGGCCGGCCACGCGCAGGTAGTCCACGGCGGCGGCGCCCACTTCGTCGGGGTTCTGCAGGCCCTTGAAGCCGATCTCAGTGGTGAACTTGGTCATCTGGTCGGCCAGGTAGGCGACGGGGTTGATGAATTCGGCCATCTTCTCGTTCACGCCTTCTTCTTCGACCAGCTTGCCCACCAACTTGCCGAACTTCTTGAGCGAGGCGCCGTTGTTGCCCAGGATCTTGCGGCCCAGCAGGTCCAGCGACTGGATGGTGTTGGTGCCTTCATAGATCATGTTGATGCGGTTGTCGCGCACGTACTGCTCCATGCCCCATTCCTTGATGAAGCCATGGCCGCCGAAGACCTGCATGCAGGCGTTGGTGGCGATGTGGCCATTGTCGGTGATGAAGGCCTTGACGATGGGCGTGAGCAGGGCCACGAGTTCCTCGGAGTCCTTGCGCACTTTTTCGTCGGCGTGGCCGTGGGCCTTGTCCAGCAACAGCGTGCAGAAGATCTGCAGCGCGCGGCCGCCTTCGGCATAGGCCTTGGCCGTGAGCAGCATCTTGCGCACGTCGGGGTGCACGATGATCGGGTCGGCGTCCTTGTCCTTGGCCTTGGTGCCCGACAGGCTGCGCATCTGGATGCGGTCCTTGGCATAGGCCAGGGCGTTCTGGTAGGCCACTTCGGTCAGGCCCAGCGACTGGTTGCCCACGCCCAGGCGGGCGGCGTTCATCATCACGAACATGGCGGCCAGGCCCTTGTTGGGCTGGCCCACCAGGGTGCCGATGGCGCCGTCGATGGCGATCTGCGCCGTGGCGTTGCCGTGGATGCCCATCTTGTGCTCCAGGCCGGTGCAGAAGATCGGGTTGCGCTCGCCCAGCGAGCCATCGGCATTGATGTTGAACTTGGGCACCACGAACAGGCTGATGCCCTTGCTGCCCTTGGGCGCATCGGGCAGGCGTGCCAGCACCAGGTGGACGATGTTGGCGGCCATGTCGTGCTCGCCGGCCGAGATGAAGATCTTGTTGCCGGTGATCTTGTAGCTGCCGTCTGCCAGGGGTTCGGCCTTGGTGCGCAGCAGGCCCAGGTCGGTACCGCAGTGGGGTTCGGTCAGGCACATGGTGCCGGTCCACTCGCCGCTGGTGAGCTTGGGCAGGTACAGGGCCTTTTGCGCGTCGGTGCCGTGCGCGTGCAGTGCCTCATAGGCGCCGTGCGACAGGCCGGGGTACATGGTCCAGGCCTGGTTGGCCGAGTTCATCATCTCGTACAGGCACTGGTTGAGCACGAAAGGCAGTCCCTGGCCGCCGTAGGCGGGGTCGCAGGAGAGGGCTGCCCAGCCGCCTTCGACGTACTTGGCGTAGGCGTCCTTGAAGCCCGTAGGGGTCTTCACCTCATGCGTGGCCTTGTCCAGCACGCAGCCTTCGGTGTCACCGCTGATGTTGAGCGGGAAGATGACCTCGGCAGCGAACTTGCCGGCTTCTTCGATCACGGCATTGATGGTGTCCACATCCACTTCGGCATGGGCCGGCAGGGCCTTCAGTTCGTCGCTGACCTTGAGCACTTCGTGCATGACGAATTGCATGTCGCGCAGGGGCGGCGTATAGCTGGGCATGGGGGTTACTCCTTGGATATGGTGGTTTGGTTGGAAACTTTGCGGCGTGCCGCAGCGGGTGCTGCGGCCACAGGTGCGGATGCCTGCGCGCTGTAGCGCGCCAGGATGTTGCGAAAGCCCGTGACGGAGCGCGCCATGGAGCCGGGGGTTCGCAGAAAGCGCGCCTCGTAGTGCAGCGCGAGGATCAGGCCGTGGATCTCGAAGAGCATCTGCTCTTCATTGGTGTCAGGGCGCAGCTCGCCGCACTCCTTGCACTGTTCGATGGCCCGGCGCATGGCGGCCAGCCAGGTGAGGACCGAGCTGGCCAGCGCGTCGCGCACGGGGCCGTTGCGGTCATCGAACTCGACTGCACCGCTGATGTAGATGCAGCCCGAATCGATCTCGATCGAGGTGCGCTTCATCCAGTTGTCGAACAATGCACTCAGGCGCGCCACGCCGCGCGGCGCCGACATGGCGGGGTAGAACACTTCCTGCTCAAAGCGCGTGTGGTATTCGCGGATGACGGAGATCTGCAGCTCCTCGCGCGAGCCGAAGTGGGCGAACACGCCCGACTTGCTCATGCCCGTCACGTCGGCAAGGGCGCCAATCGACAGCCCTTCAAGCCCGATGTGCGTGGCCAGACCCAGCGCGGCCTCGACGATGACCGCCTTGGTATGCTGGCCTTTTTGCAGGGCGCGCCCCGTACCGCTGCGAGCGCGGGGGATGCGGGTGACCGCAGGAGAGTCGGAGGTGGCGGGCATGCGTGCAAATAAAAACGAACGTTCGTACTATTCTGCAGCAAATTCGCTCCACCGCCAAAAGCCTCTCCAAAAATAGGGAGACCGCACCAAAACTCTGTTGCACCGCAGCGACCGGCGGGTGCTGCGCCAATGGCGCTTACTTCTGGATCATCAGCGCCAGGCTGGCGTCGAGGTGTTCGGTGGGCATGCGGCGAAAGCCCGAGCGTGCATAGCGCTGCAGGCGCCCCAGCGCAAATGCGGTGAGCACGCTGGCGGCCACCTGGGCATCGACGGTGGGCGTGGCGGATGCTGCGCTGGCCGGCCGCAGGCACTGGCGCAGCGTGGACTCGATGCGGTCGAAGAACTGGTTCATGCGCTGCTGCAGGCGCTCGTGCTCGAACACCAGCGCATCGCCCACCATCACACGCACCATGCCCGGATTGCGCTCGCCGAACTGCAAAATCACCGCGACGATGCGGGCCGTCTGGCGCAGGCCCACTTCGGCCGGCTGGTCCGGATCGGGCACGTCGCGACCCGTGATCTGCTGCACGAGTGTGAACACGGACTGCTCGATGAAGTCGATCAGCCCCTCGAACATCTGCGCCTTGCTGGCGAAATGGCGGTACAGCGCGGCTTCGCTGACGGACAGCCGTGCCGCCAGTGCTGCGGTGGTGATGCGCTCCGCCCCTGGCTGCTCCAGCATGGTGGCCAGCATTTGCAGGATCTGCACCCGGCGCTCGCCGGGCTTGGGCCGCTTGCGCGTGGCAGGGCTGTCCCCTGCATCGGCGGTGCTGGCTGGCTCGGGAGGCGTGAAAAGATCGGACATGCGCAAAGAGGAAGTGAGTACGCCCCGGGGCTGGCAGCCCCAGAGCCCTGGGGCCTGTGGTCCCCACCACCTGGAACGCATGCCGGGGTAACAGCATGCCCAGTCTGCGGCAGGGCGTAAATCATGTGTGGAAATGATTCTCGCACAGCCCCTGGGGAGCCCCAGGCAAGCAGCCCCGCTAGAGCGGAAACACCACAGTCACCACCAGGCCACGGCCCTGCGCGCCGGTGCTCAGGGTCAGCGAGGCGCGGTGTACGCGGGCAATCTCGTCGGCAATCGCCAGGCCCAGACCCGTGCCCTCCCCCACCGTGCCCGGCACCCGGTAAAAACGCTGCATCACCCGGGTGCGCTCGGCATCGGGTACGCCGGGGCCGTCGTCTTCCACCTGCAGAAAGACACGCGGCGGCCCGCTCTTGCCCTGGCGCATGCCACAGCGGATGGTGACGATGCCCGAGGGCGGGGTGTACTTGATGGCGTTGTCCACCAGGTTCGACAGCAACTCGCGCAGCAGCCAGCCGTGACCGGTGGCATGCACCGGTTGCACCTCCAGGCCCAGGTCCAGGCCCTTGCCGGTGGCGGGGTCGAGAAAGGTTTCGAGCAGGGTCTCGCACAGGTCCTTGAGGTCCACGCGCTGCGGCTGCTGGGCATCGAGACTGCGCGCATCGGCGCGCGAAAGGGCGAGCAACTGGTGCGCCAGCTGCGAGGTGCGGCGCGTGGCATTGCGCAGCTTCTCGATCTGGTCCACGCCCAGCACGATGGCGCCCTGGGTCCGGCCGTCGGTGGACACCGGGCCCTTCTTGTCCAGGCCGGTCGATGGCTGGCGCTGGGGCGCAGCTGCCTTGGCCATCATGGCCCAGGCCTCGACCTGGGCCTGCAGGCCCGCAAGCGGCGTGCGCAACTGGTGTGCGGCGTCGGCCACGAAGCGGCGCTGCCCTTCGGCCTGGGCATTGACCAGGGCGAACAGGCGGTTGAGCGAGTGCACGAGTGGCCGCACCTCGGACGGCGAGGAGGCTTCGTCGATGGGGCTCAGGTCGCGCGGCGAGCGGTGCTCCACGGCTTCGGCCAGGTCCACCAGCGGCTTGAAGGCCTGGCGCACGGCCCAGTGGATGGCCAGCGCGGCGGCGGCCACCAGCACCAGGTTGGGCAGCAGCACGCGCAGCAGCAGTTGCTGTGCCCACTGCTGGCGCGGGTCGGAACCATCGGCCAGGGCCACCACCATCTCGCCGGCCCCCGTGCGCCCGCGCTGCACGGCAACGCGGTAGGTCACGCCGCCGTACTCCATGCTGTGGAACTCGGGCGCCTGGGTGGTGGGCACGGCGCTGTGCACCCAGTCGTCGCCCAGCAGCAGCTTGCCCGCAGGGTCGCGCACGCTGTAGCCCGAGAAGCCCGCGTTTTGGCGCAGAAAGTCCTCCAGCGGCGGGGCGAGCAGCAGCAGGGGCGGATCGTTGTCGCGAATGGCCGGGGCCAGCACCGAATCGGACAGGGCGGGCAACAGGCGCAGCAGGCGCTGGTCGTGCTGGCCGGCGGCCTCGTCCGCCGAGCGGTAGTCCAGCCAGACGCCAATGGTCGCCAGCACGCACAGGGGCAGCACCAGCAGCAGCAGCAAGCGGTTGCGCAGGTCCGAGGTCATGGCACGCAGCCCGGGCCGACGCGCAGGAGGGAGCCGGGGTTCCATGGTCGGGGCTGTGAAAGAAGGGGTTCAGCCGGCCTGGAGTTCGAGCCGGTAACCGAACCCCCGGATGGAGCGCAGGGCCACGCCATGCGGCTCCAGCTTGCCACGCAGGCGGGAGACATACACCTCGACCGCGTTGGGCGTGATCTCCTTGTCCCAGCCGGTGAGCGCCTGCAGCAGCTTGTCCTTGCTGGCGGGCTTGGGCGCATTGATGAGCAGGTACTCCAGCACCGTCCATTCGCGCGGACCGAGTTCGATCACCTGCTCACCGGTATCGGAGCGGATGCTGGCGCGCCGGCCTGCCGTATCGAGCTCCAGGGGCCCGAAGCTGAGCACGGCGGTGGTGGCAGCCTGCGAGCGGCGCAGCAGGGCGCGCAGCCGCGCCAGCAGCTCGGGCAGTTCGAAGGGCTTGACCATGTAGTCATCGGCCCCCAGATCCAGCCCCTGCACCCGATCATGCAGGGCATCGCGCGCAGTGAGGATGAGCACGGGCATCGAAGGGCTGGCCATGTCCGGGCGGCGCAGGCGCCGCGTGAGCTCGAGCCCGTCCATGGCGGGCAGGCCGATGTCGATGATGGCCGCATCGAAGGATTCGACGCGCAGCACCTCTTCGGCGCGCTCGCCGCTGCCAACCCAGTCCACCGCGTAGCCGGCGTCAGACAGCCCCAGCTTGATGCCGCTGGCCACCATCACGTCGTCTTCGACCAGCAGCAGTCTCATTCCGTCACCAGGACCATCAATGGCTGCGGATCATCGTGCCGTAGGCCTGGTCGGTCAGGATCTCAAGCAGCATGGCATGGGGTACGCGGCCGTCGATGATGTGCACGGCGTGCACGCCGGCCTTGGCTGCGTCCAATGCGCCGGCGATCTTGGGCAGCATGCCGCCGGAGATGGTGCCGTCGGCAAACAGTGCGTCGATCTCGCGCGCTGTCAGGTCGGTGAGCAGCTTGCCCTGCTTGTCCAGCACACCGGGGGTGTTGGTCAGGAGCATCAGCTTCTCGGCCTGGAGCACGGTGGCCAGCTTGCTGGCGACCACGTCGGCATTGATGTTGTAGCTCTCGTTGTTTTCGCCGAAGCCGATGGGGCTGATCACGGGGATGAAGGCATCGTCCTGCAGTGCCTTGACCACGCTGGGGTCGATGGAGAGGATGTCGCCCACCTGGCCCACGTCGTGCTCGATGCTCGGGTCCTTGGTATCGAGCAGCTTGAGCTTTTGCGCGCGGATCATGCCGCCATCGCGCCCGGTGAGGCCTACGGCCTTGCCGCCGGCCTGGTTGATCAGGCCCACGATGTCCTGCTGTACTTCGCCGGCCAGCACCCACTCCACCACTTCCATGGTTTCGGCATCGGTCACGCGCATGCCCTGGATGAACTCGCCCTTCTTGCCCAGGCGGTTCAGGGCCGTCTCGATCTGGGGACCGCCACCGTGGACCACCACAGGGTTCATGCCCACGAGCTTGAGCAGCACCACGTCTTCGGCGAAGTCGGCCTGCAGGGCCGGGTCGGTCATGGCGTTGCCGCCGTACTTGATGACAATGGTCTTGCCATGGAACTTGCGGATATAGGGCAGCGCCTGGGCCAGTATTTCAGCCTTGTCGCGGGGCGCAATCGAGAGAAGATCGGTCATGGGGGCGTGCCATCAAGAGAAAACGAGGATGCGCAAATTGTGCCGCATTCGCGGGCCGGTCTGGCAAGCAGTGCCTGCGCGCCGTCCAAGGAACTGGCGCGGCCCATGCCACACCCCTTGCAAAGCCCCCGGGGAAGACGCGAAGCGTCTCAGGGGCCAGCCGGCTATCTACGCAGCCAGTCAGGTACCTTGAAGCGCACGATGGCCAGATAGGCCACCACGTAGCTGATGACGAAAAGCCAGCAGAAACCCATCAGCACCAAGGTGTTGTTCCAGAACAGGATGGCGGGCACCACGGTGAGCAGCGTGAAGCCCCACAGATAGGGCGAGGTGCGGTTGTTGCGCATGAGCACGCGGCGCGACTCGTCGTCGTGGAACACCCCGCGCACGATGCGCCGGTAGATCAGTTGGTGGAAATGCAGGGCGTCGGCCACCCCGGGCGAAACGCCGCGAACCGCCTTGCGGTAGATCGAGAACACGGTCTCCCAAACCGGGTAGATCAAGAGCAGCATGGGGAACCAGGGAGAGACATCGGCATTGCGCTGTACCAGGGAGATACTGGCCAGGGCAATGACGACGCCCCATACATAGGCCCCGCCATCGCCGGCAAACAGCATGCCTCGCGGGTAGTTCCACACCAGGAAGCCCCCTGTGGCGGCGGCGGTTGTGACCAGTAGCGCCGCCAGGGAGCGGTCCCCGACCTGCAGGGCCACGTGCGCCAGGGCCAGGCAGACGATGATGGCGACCATGCCGGCCAGGCCGTTGTAACCGTCGATGATGTTGAAGGCATGGGGCAGGCCCGCCACGGCCAGCACCACGATGGCCAGGCCCAGCCAGGGGCAGGCCGATAGCAGCATGTCAACCCAGGGCAAACCGATGCGGGGAACGGAAAGATCCAGCAGGAAGATGGCCAGGAGCCCCGAGGCGCCGGTCAGCGCCAGGCGGTAGCGCACGGCCAGCCGCTGGGTCATGTCCTCGGCAATGCCGCCGAGCACGGCAGGCAAGAGCACCAGCAACCAGCTGCCAACCCACCAACCGAGCCGCAGGGAACCGGGGTCCCCCAGGAAAGACTGCAGCATGCCCAGGCCCCAGGCGCTTGCCAGGCCCAGCAGCAAGGCTGCGCCCCCCAGGCGCGGTACGTCCCCCATGTGGAAACGCTGGGGCATGCCATTGCCATACGCAGATGCATGACCCCGCACCCAGCGTACGACGAACCCTGCAGCCATCGCCGCCACCAGAAAACCCACCACAGACAACCAGATCATGAGGCGCCAATCGTAACTGCAGGGACCGTGTCGTTGCGTAACCTCATGTACCCCGGCGTGCCGCCGGTCACACAATCCGTCCGGGCACCAGACAATAGAAATGCGTCTCGCTTCGGATGAGGCACGCCGCGAGGAACCTCGCCCACTCGCCAGGGAAGGCAGGCAAGCGAGGCATTTGCGGGGCTACGGCTGCGGGTCAGAGGGCCAGCCAGGCATTGATTTCCGATACGCTGGCCGCACGCTCGTCCCCCGCCAGGGATTGCAGACGCAGGCGGGAGGCCACGTACAGATAGCGGGCCTGGGCCAGATCGCGCAGCGCCGTGGTCTTTTGCTGCTCGGCGTTCAGCACGTCGAGCGTGGTGCGGGCGCCGGCCTTGAACGACATCTGGTTGGACAGCACGGCCTGCTCGGCCGAGCGCACGGCCTGCTCCAGGGCACTGATGCGCAGTACGCCCTCGGTCATGCCGCGGAATTCGCGGTGCACCCGCACGCTCAGGTCCAGGCGCGTGGCCTCC
The DNA here is from genome assembly GCF_964253305.1 of Acidovorax sp. LjRoot66. Classification (NCBI taxonomy): domain Bacteria; kingdom Pseudomonadati; phylum Pseudomonadota; class Betaproteobacteria; order Burkholderiales; family Comamonadaceae; genus Acidovorax; species Acidovorax sp. LjRoot66. The sequence goes on along the minus strand of NZ_CAXUQU020000001.1, from coordinate 1,231,202 downwards.
AGCAGCTCACGGGCCCGCTCTGCACTGGCGACCGCCTGGCGCACCGTGGAGTTGACATAGCCACCGGAATAGATCGGAACGGTCAGTTGCAAGCCTATGGACTTGTTGTCATAGCGCGAATTCACGTTGGTCACGCTGTCGCTGCTGTTGCGCGACCACTGCGCCACCGCATCCAGTGTAGGCTTGTGCCCGGCCTTGGCCTTGTCGATCTCGAAGGTCGCAGCCTCCAGCCGCGCTCGCAGGGCCTTCACATCAGGGCTGGCCTGCTCAGCACGGGCAATCCAGTCTTCCACCAGGCTGGGGGTGGGCGCCCCTGGCGTGAAACGCGCCAGATCCAGCCGCGCTAGGGTTCCCAGCGGCTGCCCCGTGATGGTCTCCAGCTTGCGGCGGGTGAACTCCACGTTCTGCTGGACTTCCAGCTCCTGCGCATAGGTCAGGTCCAGCCGGGCCTGGGCCTCGTCGATGTCGGTGCGCGTGCCACTGCCTGCCGCAAAGCCCTTCTTGGCCGCATCGAGCTGGGTGGTGTAGGTGCTTTTCTGCGAGCTGACAAGAGCGAGTTGCTCCTCGGCCAGCAGGGCTTCGAAATAGGCTTCGCCCACACGCACCACGAGACTCTGCTCGGCGCTTTCCAGCGTGGCATCTGCATCCTTCACCACCGCCTCGGCCTGCTTGACCAGCGCGCCGATGAACGGGCGGTACAGCGGCTGGCGAATGGTCAGCCCCTGGTTGCCGCTGTAGTACTTGTTATCTGTTGTGACCGGCTGACCCAGAATGTTCTGGGTTTCGCTGGTGAGGTCGTTCTTGTTGCGGCCCGCAGAGAAAGAAACGTTGGGCAGCCGCTGCGCCTTCGCCTGGGGCAGTTGTTCGCGGTTGGCATCGGCCGCGGCACGCGAGGAGCGGATGGTCGCATCGTTGGCCAGCGCGGCCTCATAGGCCTGGCGCAGGTCGATGGACCAGGCGGGCGCTGCCGCCAGCAGCCCGGCCACGGCAGCGGCCATGCAGGTCAGGCGGGATGCATATCCGCGCCGGGCGCAGCCCGCAGGCAGGATGGCATATTGCAAAGTCATTGCATCACTCCTCGGTCATGGACGCCGCCAGCCGCTTGGTCAGCGGGTGCAGCAGGTAGGTCAGCATCGAGCGTTCGCCGGTCTTGAAGATGACCTCCACGGGCATGCCGGGCTGCAACTGGCGCTTGCCCAGCTTCTTCATGCCTTCCGGCGTCACCTGGATGCGCGCCAGGTAGTAGCTCACATTGGTCTGCGGTTCGGCCAGCAGGTCGGCGGAGATGGACACCACCTTGCCGTTCACAACCAACTGGGGCGAGTGGGCAAAGGACGAGAACCGCACATCCACCGGCAGCTCGGAATGCACGCGGTCAATCAGGTGCGGGGCCACGTGCGCCTCCAGCAGCAGCGAGGCATCCTTGGGCACGATGTCCATGAGCTTTTGCCCGGGTGCAATCACACCGCCCACGGTCTGGATGGCCAGACTCACCACCTGGCCAGAGGCTGGTGCCTTGATCTCGGTGCGCCCCAGGTCGTCGGTGACGGCATGCAGCTTTTCATTGTCCGAGAGCACTTCGCGGCTCACTTCAGCCAGACTGCTTTCGACTTCCTTGCGGTATTCCTGCTGGCGCGACAGGGCGCGCTGGCGCAACTCACCAATGGTGCGGCGCGCACGGATGGTATTGCCCTGAAGATCGGCAATCCCCGTCGTGGAGTCGGCGACCATGCGCTCCATCTCCAGCTGGCGGTTGCGTGGTGCATAGCCTTCCTTGACTAGGCCACGCAGATTGCCCAACTCTTCATTGATCAGCGACAACTGGCTCTTGCGACTGGCCAGCATGCCGTCATAGGCCTGCAGCAGGCCTTCCTGGCCCTGGATGCTTTCCTCAATGGATTGCAGGTCGGAACGCAGCAGGCTGCGCCGCGTCATGAACAGCTGTTCCTGGTTCTGCATCTGCTGGCGGATCAGCGGGTCGGAGCCTGCGGCCTGCAGGTCGGCATGGAAGCTGATACTGGCCAGGCCGCCCTGCTCTGCGAGCAGGCGCCCCTGCATGGCGCGCAGTCCCAGGTAGCGTTGGCGCACGGACTCGTAGTTGGCCCGCGCCACGGCCGAGTCCAGGCGGATCAGCAACTGGCCTTCCTTCACCTCATCGCCTTCGCGCACCAGCACCTCCTTGACGATGCCGCCACTCAGGTGCTGTACCGCCTTGCGCTTGGTATCGATGGCAACGATACCGGCAGCCGGCACCCCTTCGTCCAGCGGTGCCAGAGATGCCCACAGCAGGAACCCGCCAAAACCGATGGCCAGCGCCCACAAGCCCATGCGCCCGGCACGGCCGGAGTCCCCGGCTGCGGGAAGCGCCACGGCGTCGTTGCCGTCCAGCGATGGATCCGGCTTCTTATTCAAAGGAAACAATGATTTGACCATGTCAGTATCCGACAGAAAGAGGCATCAATAAAACGAAGTGCAGCGTTGGCGCCGCGCTCATGCGGGCACGGGCTGCAGCCCGCCCGAGGTCGCAGCCGGAGGCGAAGGCTGCGCAGCGGCGGCAGCATGGCCCGCGCGCAGGGCGTCCAGCACCGCGTCACGCGGCCCGTCGGCCACCACCGCGCCGTCCTGAAGGACCAGCAGCCGGTCTGCAACGGCCAGGATCCCGGGCCGGTGCGTGATCAGGAATACCGTGCACCCCTTGGACTTGAGTTCCTGCACCGCGCGAACCAGGGCGGCTTCGCCCACGTCGTCCAGATTGGCGTTGGGTTCATCGAGCACCACCATCACCGGGTCGCCATACATGGCCCGCGCCAGGCCCACGCGTTGGCGCTGGCCGCCGGAGAGGAGATTGCCCGCCTCGCCGATGGGCGTGTCATAGCCCTTGGGAAAGCGCAGGATCATTTCGTGCAGGCCCGCGCTGCGCGCTGCGGCAATGACTCTTTCGGGATCGACCTGCCCGAAGCGCGCAATATTCTCGGCAATGGAGCCCTCGAAGAGCTCGATGTCCTGCGGCAGGTAGCCCAGGTACGGCCCCAGCTCCATGCGGTCCCAGCCATCGATGGGCAACCTATCGAGCAGCACCTCACCCGACGCACCGGGCCAGATGCCCATCAGGCAGCGCGCCAGGGTGGACTTGCCCGACCCCGAAGGGCCCAGGACCACGGTCACCGTTCCCGCTGGGGCTGCCGTACTCACGCCCTTGAGAATGGGCAGCGGCCGACCGGGGGCCGTTGCCACCAGCCCGCGCACCACAACATCCCCCTTGGGCGCAACACGAGACAGTGCCGCATCACGCTCGGGGTGTGTGCGCAGCAGATCCTCCAGGCGCTCGAAAGCGCTGCGCGCACCGATGAAGCTGCGCCAGGTGCTGACCAGCATGTCGATAGGCGCCAGTGCACGCCCCATGAGCACGTTGGCGGCAATCATGCCCCCTGGCGACAGCTGGCCGTCAATCACCAGCAAAGCGCCAATACCGAGTGCAAGCGACTGCTGGCTGTAGCGGATGAGCTTGCTCCAGGCACTGATACGGTGCGTGAGCGCCTGGGCTTGGCCATGCAGCTCCAGAGCCTTGGCATGGCGCTTGGCCCAGTGGGGGCGCAGGTTGTGCACCATGCCCATGGACTCCAGCGCCTCCGCATTGCGCAGCTTGCTTTGCAGATAGGCACCCGACTCCGATGTGGCCTTGGATGCGGCTTCCGATGGCGCTACGGTGTGGCGGTGGCCAAACCATGCCAACGCACCCTGGATCGCGGCGAAGACCAGTGCCGCATAGCCCAGCACGGGGTGCAGAAAGAACAGCACGGCCAGGTAGATAGGAGCCCACGGAATGTCGAAGAACGCCAAAATGCCATTGCCCGTGAGGAACTGGCGGATCTGGATGAGGTCGGTGAATGCGCGCACCACCGAGGCCCCGGTCTGGCTCAGGCGGGCCTCGAAACTGGCGTTGAAGACGCGGGTGCTGAGCACCCCATCCAGGCGCAGGCCGGCATGCACGAGCACGCGCGATCGCATCCACTCGGCAAACGCCATCACGATGAAAAAGAACAGCGTGATGAGCGACATGACGATCAAGGTCAGCTCGCTGCGGCTGGACATGACGCGGTCAAAGACCTGCAGCATGTACATGGTGGGCGCCAGCATGAGCACATTGGCCACCATGCTGAAGATGCCAACCACGATGAACTCCCGCCGGAAGGTCCACAGCGCCTCGGTGAGCTCGCTGCGGTGGAAAAAACCAGTTTTCTTCATGAATGGACTCGCGTGGATATCAGGATGCAGCCAGCGCAGGCGCCGAACCTTGCGGCGTTGCCTGCCGTGCTTGTGCCGGCTGGGCCTGCTGTTGTGCAGCCTGGTTCAAGGCAGCAATGACCTCGTCGCGCGGTCCGAAGACCTGCTGCAGCCCGTCGCGCAGCACCAGCATCTTGTCGGCCACGGCCAGCACGCTGGTGCGGTGGGTCATGATGACGAAGGTGGTGCCGCGCGCCTTGGCCGCCTGGATGGCCTGCGCCAGCGCCGCATCGCCCTGTTCGTCGAGACTGGAATTGGGTTCGTCCAGCACCACGAACACCGGGTCGTCGTACAGTGCGCGGGCCAGCCCCACACGCTGGCGCTGGCCACCCGATAACCGGGCACCATCAGAGCCCACGGGGTTGTCGTAGCCGTGCGGCAGGGAAAGGATGAACTCGTGCAGGCCGACCGCGCGGGCGGCAGCTTCCACCTTGACCATATCGACCTTGCCAAACCGGGCGATGTTCTCGGCCAACGTGCCCTCGAACAGTTCCACGCCTTGGGGCAGATAGCCCATGTACGGGCCCAGTTCCGCCTTGTTCCAGGTGTACACGTCAGCGCCATCGAGCCGCACCTTGCCCCCGGCCGCAGGCCACAAGCCCACCAGCAAGCGGGCCAGCGTGGTCTTGCCCGAGGCCGATGGCCCCACCACCACCAGAACTTCGCCGGGATTCAATGCGAACGCCACTCCACGCAGGATATGGGCAGGGTTGCCAGGCGCCGATGCAATCAGTTGCTCGACCTGGAGCGCGCCCCGAGGCGCAGGCAGGGCCATGTTCACTGAAGCAGCAGGCAGGGCTGTCAGCAACTGGTCCAACCGCATCCAGGCATCCCGCACGTTCACGACCGTCTGCCACTGCGTCACCACCTGGACCAAAGGGGCCAGCATGCGCCCGCCCAGGATGGACGCGACGATCATCATCCCCGCGCCGCCATTGAGTTCGTTGCGCAAAAGCAGCCAGGCACCCAGCCCCAGCAGCAGCGAACTCAAGGTGTTCTGCACGAACTTGGAGAGCGCCTGAAAGCCGCCTGCGCGCTCCGATGCCAGCGCCTGCAGGCGCAGGAAATCACGCTGCTTGTTCTGCCAGCGCTTGTGCGTGTCGCGCAGCATGCCCATGGACTCGATCACCTCGGCATTGCGCAGTGCGCCGTCGGCGTATTGCTGCGCAGCAATCGAGCTGCCATTGGCCTGCATCAGCGGCGGCTTGGTGGCACGTTCGTTGAACCAGGCCACGATCACCTGCAATACCCCGAAGGCGAGCGCCGCCCAGCCCAGCACCGGGCTGATCATGAACAGGAGCACCATCATCACCAGCGCGATGGGTGCTTCCATCACGGCCAGCAGTGCTGGCGAGTACAGGAAGTCGCGCACCATACGGAAGTCATTGAGCGGCTGCTGAGACCCCCCGGGCAGGCGCTTGAGGCTGGCTTCGAAGATGGCGCCGAAGACACGCCCGCTCATGCGGTGGTCGAGCTCTACGCTGGCAGAGCGCATCACCTCACTGCGCGCCCATTCCAGCACCTCCATCAGCACGTAGGCCCCCAGCACCAGCAGCGTGAGCATCACCAGCGTAAGGTGGTTGCGCGTGTTCACCACCCGGTCATAGACTTCCAGCATGTACACAGAAGGCGCCAGCACCAGCAGACTGGAGAAGACGCTGAACCAGCCGGAGCGCACGAAAAAGGGCCTCAGCGAGGAAATCGCCTGACGCAGTTCAGAGGGAGGAAGGTTGGGTTTCATACTGTCTCGTGGACCATGATGTATTCGGGGATCTCGCCGTCGGGCAGGGCCTGGTCGGGCGCTGGTGCAGCGCCGTCGGACTCGCTGCCCAGCAAAAAGGACAGTTCATAGACACCGTCGGCCCGCTGCGACAGGACGATCTCGCGCAGCTTGCGTTCGTGAAAGCTCGCCTCGTCCTCCGGACGCAGCGCCAACTCGAAGCGCATGCGTCCATCCAGCGTGAACATGGACAGCTGCCCGCCCTTGACGCTCAAGGTGTGGCGGTCGAAATACACCGGGCAGGTGTCTGCGAATTGCAGCAGGGGCAGCGGCTTGTCGCCCAGGCGCGCCAGATTGAAGGGACTGGCGGGGTGCTGAAAAATCAGGCGCCCGGTGCGGGACACCGAGTAGATGGCGTTGCACACCATTTGCGATCCCATCTCGGGAAACTGCTCGCGCAACTGCCTGTACGTCAGGTGATGCAGCGCCACCCGATTCCACACCCGCGTCTGCTGCACGACCGGTGCCAGCGCATTGCAGACATTGGCAAATCCCGTCTGCAATGCACGCAGCCGCCCCACCTGGTCGGGCGTGGCGTTGAGCGGAATGCGCAGGAGGGAATTCATATAGGAAGCGGAGTGTAGCAGTTCCTATATGAATTTTTCTCCCCCAACCAAAGGCACTCGCCGCGCCGGAGTGACCTGAATCACAGTCAATAGAAGATGCAGCCCAGGCACACGCCACCCTGGGCGGAGAAAAACCCAGCGTCAGGGCATCGAGCGCCCGGCGTGGTCAGACGTAGTCGAGCCCCCGTGTGCTCAGCCCTACCAGGTCGATATGGGTCGCATTGATGTCCAGGTTGGCCACTGCCACCGTGAACGAGGCATTGGTGTAGGTACCCGATCTGATCAGGCCGGCCAGCGACTGCACCGTGGCGGCGTCGGCCGACGCCCCCACCACGTTGCCGAACAGCAGTACCACCACCTGCTCCGGCGTTGCCGAAGCACCCAGCACCGCATTCAGGCCCAGTTGCGCCAGTTGCAGCTGCGACGTGCCCGAATCCACCACACCGAGCACCGCCCCCACAAGTTCGCGGCTGCCCAACCCTGCCGGACCGACCAGCGCCCCCAGCAGGCGCGCCGTCGTGCCCGCCGCGCCATCCAGGTCCAGCGCCACCGAGCGGTCCGAAAAGCGCACGCGCTCGATCTGCACCAAGGTGTCCGTACCATCGCGGCCCGCAGTGCCATCCACCAGTTGCCAGCCACCATCCTTGCGGGTGAGCGAGTAGCCGCTGCGCGCGCCGTGGGCCACCAAGGTGTCTACACCTCCCGCACCGTTGAATGTCTCGCTGGCCTGCGTGCTGGTAAACACGTCCGGCCCCGCAGTACCACTGGGCTGGCTGGCGAAGTTCAGCGTCGGGCCGTTCGTGGAATTCATGCCCCAGGTCCCGCCCAGGCCATCGCGCCCGTAGATCCAGTCCAGCGCCAGTAGATCAAATGCCTGGAACGTGGTCTTGTAGGGGCCAGCACGTGTGTACGACATGACGGTGTTGTTGGTGTTGTCCTGCGCCGATGGCAACGGCCGCGAGGAGTCGAACGGGTGCGCCAGCCCCAGCGCATGCCCTACCTCGTGCAGCAGCACCTCGTAGCCGGCACCGCCCGCCGTGGGCTGGTTGTTGATGCCGGCATGCTCCACGTTGTCCAGGTACACCACCGACTCCGCATTCAGCTGGGTCAGCGTCTGGCTGCCGTTGTAGCTGTAGTTGTAGAACGTCGATGCCAATCCCGCCGTCGATGCCCCCGGGATATTCGTCGCAACAAAATGGAGGTCCGCCTGGGCCGAGCTGCCCACCTCGGTGAACACGATGCCCGTGACCGCCGCCGCATGCTGCAGTATCTGCCGGGTGGCCTGCTGCTGCGCTGTGTTGAATGCCGTGATCGGACGCCCCGCATCGGAAGCCGCCACGCTGCCGGGGCTTGCGTCAAACGTGTAGTAAAGCACCTTGCGGCCATCGGGGAAGAAGTTCCACGGCGACGGGTTGTCCAGCAGGGCATCGGCCTGCGGATTGCCGGAGTACACGATGCGCTGGAGATCGGAGACGGTGGCCATGGCGGGGCTTTCTTGCGTGTGGTCATCTCCTTCCAAAACCGCCCCAGCCCGCCGTGAAGCAGGCTGCAAGTCAGTGTGAAAAGGCAGGATCTGGCCGCAGGGTGAATCGCTGCACCACTGTATCACCGGCGCCCACACGCCGTTGATACAGAAAACCAATGATCACCATCCGGTGGTGCAGCGAAGTTATCACCCACCGGAGTGCAGACCACCAAAGCAAACGCCGCCCATCCGCAAGGCGGATGGGCGGCGTGAATGCGGTTTTCGGTGCCTTACTTGCCTGCGGGCTTGTCGGCAGAAGGCTTGCCCGGCTGCGGCACAGCCTGGCGAAACAGGTTCTCCAGATCTGCGCGTACCTTTTGGGGGTCCAGACCGGAGGGCGAAGGCGTAGGGGTTTGGTTCGGTGTATTCATGCGCTTACGTTATCACCGTGGCCAGCGTGCCGCCGCATTAACCCTGCAAATGTCTCTGTTAAACGGGCACTGCGGATTGTGAGCCAGGCTAACCCATAGGGCTCAAAAGCAGGGCCAAATTGCTGGAAGACTTCGCCGAAATTGCCTCCATCGCTATCAAAAGCATTGCAAACCTGGCGAAGAGCCACATGGTTGCGAAGAACAATCTGTCACCCCTCAGACAATCGCGACGCAATGCAAAAAGCCCCGGCACCTTGGGTGCCGGGGCTCGAATTGGGCAGGACGCGGACACTTCAAGCGCCTTGCGGCGTCTGCCTGCGCAGTTATTTCGCCAGGTTCCGGAACACCGAAGGGCTCTCCGCCTGGCCCAGGCCGGTGCCTTCGGCAATCGGCAGTTCGCGGGCCACGCTGCTCGACGATACGTTCGCCATCACCGAATTGACCGGCGCCACGCCCACCGACCCATCGGCCAGCACCGTCAGCTCATAAACCGTCCAGACATTGTTGGAGCCGGTATAGGGTGCTGCTGGCGGCGTGAAGGTGTAGGCCTGGCCATTGGAAAGCTCCAGCCGCACGTTGGCATTCGACGTGCCGAGGTTGCCAGAGCCCGCATAGTGGTGCACCGAATAGCGGTAGACGCCCGGGCGCAGCGCGCTGGCTGCGCTGGCCGTGGGCGGGCAGGTCACCGTTTCCGGGCCATAGGACGAGATGTCATCCACATCGAGCGCGCACATGTCGCCGGATGTCTTGGCGCCAAAGTACACATGCCAGCGCGAATTGGCGCTTGCAGCAGGGCCCGTCAGGTGCGAATCCAGGTCGCGCGGGTTCTCACCCCAGGTCAGGATGGTGCGGAACTGGCCGGCAGCCAGCCCGCCCGCGCTGCCGCTGGCCGGCGACAGGGCCACTGCCACCTGGTTGGGGGCGGAGCAGTTGAGCAGCACCGTCTGGTTGGCGGGTGAGTAGTTGGGCGCCGTAGTGGTCACGGTGAAGAAGCCTTGCGCCAGCCCCGCGAAAGAGGCCACGCCCTGTGCATTGGTGGTGGCCGAGCGCGTGCCCAGCGTCACCGACGCATTGGCCAGGGGCTGGTTCGCGCCCCGCAGCGCATCGAACACCGTCACCTGGGCCGTGGCGCACTGCACCGAGCCCGACCCGCCGGTCTGCTGCAGGCCCACCGGCACCAGGTGCAAGGTGGCAGGGTCGAAGCGGAACAGGATGTTGTAGTTGGATTCCACCGTGGTCGTGGTACCCGGCTGTTGCGGGTTGGGAACCGGCACCAGCAGGCGCAGGTTTTCCAGCAGCACGTCCGTCTGGTTGACGCCCGCGCCACGCGTGCCGGAGAAATCGATGACCTGTGCCTGCGCACCAAGCGCCAGGGCGGCGGACGCGGCGACCACTGCGCAACGCGCCCAGCGGGCAATGCCGTATGTGTTCATGAAACCTGCCTCTCGTTGAATGGATCGCGGAGCGTAGGAGATAACTGCCGCCGTGCCAAATCACCGCCAATGCGCAAAAGAACACTTTTACGAACATTAAACCGACAAAGCGTGACAGATTTCGCAAAAACCGCCATTTTTGCAGCGCGGCCTGTTTCAACTTGATGGATGAATCAACGATTGGGAACAATTTTGTGGGCGTCGTCCGTGCACTCTGTCCATACACCGGAACCACGAACGCCAACAACCTGATCCGTTATTTTTACAAAGCACTTGCTTGCTAAAAATAAAGTGTTTTGCTATCGTGCAGAGCATGGAAACCCCCGCTGTCCGGCGCAAACGTCCCTCGCCCCCCCGCCCCCCTGAAGCCCCGCCCACACCTGCCGCCCGCATCCGCAAAACCGCCGTCGGGGTGGCAGAGGAACCCCGGCGCCCGCGCGGCCGCCCGCGCAAGACCGCCGAAGAAGTGGATGACGGCAACCGCCGCCGCAAGCTCATGGACGGCGCGGCCAAGCTGTTCCTGACCAAGGGCTTTGCGGCCACCACCACGCGCGACATCGCTGCGGCGGCGGGCATGCACAGCGGCTCGCCGTTCTACCACTTCGAGAGCAAGGGTGCCCTGCTCCATGCGGTCATGAACGAAGGCATGGTCATGGCCCTGCAAAGCCAGCAGCAGGCGCTGGCCGCCCTGCCGCCCGGTGCCACACCCCGCGAGCAGTTGCAGGTGCTGATCCGCCACCATTTCGAGATATTGCTTGGGCCGCGCAGTGGTTTCATCCCGGTGATGCTGTACGAATGGCGGTCGCTGACGCCCGCGCAGCGCAAGGGGATCGCCCGCGTCAAGGACGCCTACGAGGCCGCCTGGATGCCCACGCTTGAAGCGCTGTCCCGGCTGGGCGCACTGCAGGCCGCCCCCCCAGTGGCACGCCTGTTCCTTTTTGGCGCACTGAACTGGGCCGTGCAGTGGTTTGCCCCCAAGGGTGGCAAGTCGCTGGACGAGTTGACCGGCGAAGCGCTCGCATTGTTCATACGGGAGGCATGAGCCATGTACCAGAGCGTGTTCGCACCAGGACTGCTCGTGGGGCAGGTGGTGATCGTCACCGGCGGCGGCTCGGGCATAGGCCGCTGCACGGCGCACGAGCTGGCGCGGCTGGGTGCGCAGGTGGTGCTGGTCGGGCGCAAGGCCGACAAGCTGCAGGCGGTGCAGGCCGAGATCACGGCGGACGGCGGGCGGGCCTCCTGGCATGCCTGCGACATCCGCTCCGAAGAGGCCGTGGCCATCGTGGTGCAGCAGGCCCTGGCGGAGCATGGCCGCATCGATGCGCTGGTGAACAACGCGGGCGGCCAGTTCATGGCGCCGCTGGCAAGCATCTCCGCCAAGGGCTGGGAGGCGGTGCTGAACACCAACCTCACCGGCGGCTTCCTGATGGCGCGCGAGTGCCACCGGCAGTGGATGCAGGCCCAGGGCGGCAGCATCGTCAACATCGTGGCCGACATGTGGGGCTCCATGCCGGGCATGGGGCACAGCGGCGCAGCGCGCGCCGGCATGGTCAGCTTCACCGAAACCGCCGCCCTTGAATGGGCCGCAAGCGGTGTGCGCGTGAACGCGGTGGCGCCCGGCTACATCGCATCGAGCGGCATGGACAACTACCCGCCCGCCGCTGCCGACATGCTGCGCGCCATGCGCCATACCGTACCCCAGGGGCGCTTCGGCACCGAAGCCGAGGTCTCGGCAGCCATCGTCTTTTTGCTCAGCCCTGCGGCCAGCTTCATCAGCGGCACCACCTTGCGCGTCGATGGCGCACGGCCCCAAGCGCGCCTGGGCTGGCCCATGCAAGTGCCCGATGTGGCAACGCAGCGGCGGCCCGCCGTGCGGCCATTCGAGGGCTTTCACCGCGCGCAAGTGCCGCGCGTGTTTGCAGAGCAGCAGCAACAGCCCCCGGAGGCAGCGCCATGACGGCTTTCGCCTCGCGGTTCAATGCCTCCGCTCCCGACGTGCAGCGGCGGCGCAGCGCCCAACTGGCGCGCCTGGACGCCCTGCGCGCCCTCGAAGACCGCGCTGCGGCCGCCTCGGCCCGCTCGCTGCCGCAGTTCGAGAAACGCGGCCAGTTGCTGCCGCGCCAGCGCGTGGCGCTGCTGCTCGATGCGGGCACGCCCTGGCTGCCCTTGGCCACGCTGGCAGGCTACCTGCAGGACACGAAAGACCCGTCCAAGTCCGTTCCTGGCGGCGGCATCCTCGCCGGCATCGGCATGGTGTCGGGTGTGCGCTGCATGGTGGTGGCCAGCGACTCGGGCATCGAGGCGGGCGCCATCCAGCCCATGGGGCTCGACAAGATCCTGCGGGTGCAGGAGATCGCGCTACAGAGTCGCCTGCCCTTCGTGCACCTGGTCGAAAGCGCGGGGGCCAACCTCATGCGTTACCGGGTCGAGGGCTTCGTGCATGGCGGCAGCCTGTTTCGCAACCTGGCACGGCTGTCGGCAGCCGGCATCCCGGTGATCACCGTGCAGCATGGCTCGGGAACGGCAGGTGGGGCCTACATGCCCGGCCTGTCGGACGTGGTGATCATGGTGCGGGGCCGCTCGCGCGCCTTCCTGGCCGGGCCGCCGTTGCTCAAGGCTGCCACGGGAGAGATCGCCACCGAGGAGGAGCTGGGCGGTGCCGAGATGCACACCAGCATCTCGGGCCTGGGCGAGTACCTGGCACTGGATGACCGCGAGGCCATTGGCATGGCGCGCGCCATCGTCGAGGCATCGGGATGGGCGAACCCTGCTTCAACGTCTGCGGCCCCAGGCCCGACGCTGGCTGCTGATGACCTGCTGGCCCTGATGCCCGACGACCTGCGCCAGCCCGTGGACATGCGCGAGGTGATCGCGCGCCTCGTCGATGGCTCCGAGCTGCTTGAATTCAAGGCGCGGTACGGCATGGCCACCGTCTGCGCCCAGGCGCGCATCGACGGCCGCCCCGTGGGCTTCATCACCAACAACGGGCCCATCGACGTGGCCGGCGCCAACAAGGCGGCGCACTTCATACAGTGGATGTGCCAGCTGGGCCACCCCATCGTCTACCTGCAGAACACCACCGGCTTCATGGTGGGCAAGGACAGCGAACAGGGCGGCATGATCAAGCACGGCAGCAAGATGATCCAGGCCGTGGCCAACGCCACGGTGCCGCAGATCACCATCCAGTGCGGCGCCAGCTTCGGCGCTGGCAACTACGGCATGTGCGGGCGCGGCTATGCGCCGCGCTTCCTGTTCAGCTGGCCTGGCGCCAAGACGGCCGTGATGGGCGGCGAGCAGGCCGCACGCACCATGCAGATCGTGACCGAAGCAGCGCTGGCGCGCAAAGGCATCACACCCGACCCGGCCGAGTCGCAGGCCCAGTTCGACAAGATCGTGGCCATGTTCGAGGCCCAGGCCGATGCCTTCTACACCAGCGGCCTGCTGCTGGACGATGGCGTGATCGACCCGCGCGACACGCGCGCCGTGCTGGCCCTGTGCCTGGCCACCTGCGCCGACGCACAGGCGCGCAGCCTTCATCCCATGCAGTTTGGGGTCGCACGCATGTAGACACCCATCCCCCTTTTTTGCACTGGTCCACACAAAAATCAACGGAGACAAACCATGCAGTTCACGCACGAGCACCGCGAGATCCAGAAGACCCTCAAGCGCTTCATCGACGAGGAGATCAACCCCCATGTGGACGAGTGGGAGGCGGCCGAGATCTTCCCTGCGCACGAGGTCTTCAAGAAGATGGGCAAGCTCGGCCTGCTGGGCCTGTGCAAGCCCGAGGAATACGGCGGCTCGGGCCTGGACTACTCCTACTCTGTGGCCATGGCCGAGACGCTGGGCCACGTGCACTGCGGCGGTGTGCCCATGGCCATCGGTGTGCAGACCGACATGTGCACCCCGGCACTGGCGCGCCACGGCAGCGAGGAGCTCAAGCGCGACTTTCTGGCCCCTGCCATTGCGGGCGACACGGTGGGCTGCATCGGCGTGAGCGAGCCTGCTGCCGGCAGCGATGTATCGGGCATCAAGACCACGGCGCGCAAGGATGGTGACGACTATGTGATCAGCGGCCAGAAGATGTGGATCACCAACAGCCTGCAGGCCGACTGGATGTGCATGCTGGTCAACACCGGCGAAGGCCCTGTGCACCGCAACAAGAGCCTGGTGATGGTGCCCCTGCGCGACGGCCCTGGCGGCCAGCTCACCAAGGGCGTGGAGGTGGCACAGAAGATCCGCAAGATCGGCATGCACAGCAGCGACACGGGGCTGCTCTACTTCGACGAGGTGCGCGTGCCGCAGCGCTACTGCATTGGCGCCGAGGGCCAGGGCTTCATCTACCAGATGCAGCAGTTCCAGGAAGAGCGCCTGTGGTGCGCCTCCAGCACGCTGGAAGCGCTGAACAACTGCATTGGCTGGACCATCGAGTGGGCGCAGGAGCGCAAGCTCTTTGGCGGCGCGCTGGCCGACCAGCAGTGGGTGCAGTTCAAGCTGGCCGAGCTCAAGACCGAGGTGGAGGCCCTGCGCGCCCTCACCTACCGCGCCTGCGAGCTCTACGTGGGCGGGCAGGACGTGCTGGAGCTCGCCTCCATGGCAAAGCTCAAGGCCGGCCGGCTGAACCGCGAGGTGCCCGACACCTGCCTGCAGTTCTGGGGCGGCATGGGCTTCACCCTGGAGAACAAGGTCTCGCGCATGTACCGTGACGGGCGCCTGGCCTCCATCGGCGGCGGGGCCGACGAGGTGATGCTGGGCATTTTGGCCAAGACCATGGGCATTGCCAAGCGGCCCATGGCCCACTGAGCGCAGGCCCAAGCATGCACGACGCCCTGTTGATCGACCGCGCGCCGCTGGGTGCCGGCCTTTTTTGCGAGACCTGGACCCTGAACGACCCGGCCAGCCGCAATGCGCTGACCGATGCCCTGGTGGACGCCCTGCTGAACGCCTGCACACACGCCCAGAGCGACACCGCACTGCGCGGCGTGGTGCTGCGCGGCGCAGGCGGGCATTTCTGCGCAGGCGGCAGCCTGGGCGGCTTTGCCAAGGCCATCGGCCAGCCGCTCGATGCCGGCGTGCCCGACCCGCTGGTGCCACTCAACCGCCGCTTCGGCAACCTGCTGCAGGCGCTGTGCGACCTGCCCCAGTGGCTGGTGGTGGCCGTAGAAGGTGCGGCCATGGGCGGCGGCCTGGGCCTCGCCTGCTGCGGCGACCTGGTGCTGGCGGATGCGGGCGCCCAGTTCGGTGCGCCTGAAGTCACCCTGGGGTTGGTGCCCGCTCAGATTGCGCCCTTCGTGGTGCGGAGGCTCGGGCCTGCGGCGGCCCGGCGCTGGCTGCTGTCGGGCGTACGCAGCGGGGCGGCCGCCGCACAGCAGGCGGGTCTGGTAGATGAAGTCATCGAGGGCGCGATGGATGGCGCTGTGCAGGCCGCCGTGCAGCGCCTGGCCACCACCGCACCCCAGGCCATTGCGGCCACAAAGCACCTGCTGCTGCAGGTGCAGAGCGCCCTGCCGCTGCCCGCCCTGCTCGACGATGCCGCCCACCTGTTTGCCCGCGCCTTGCGCGGACCGGAGGCCCCGCAGGGCCTGGCCGCCTTCACGGCCCGCAAGGCACCACCCTGGAACCCTGCGGCATGAAAAAATACTGATTGCCAATCGCGGAGAGATCGCCAGGCGCATCACACACACCGCACACGCCATGGGCATCGCCACCGTGGCCGTGTACTCCGAGCCCGATGCCCATGCCCTGCATGTGCGCGAGGCCACGCAAGCCGTGGCGCTGGGCGGCAGCGCCAGTGCCGACAGCTACCTGCGCATCGACAAGCTGCTGGCGGCAGCACGAGCCACCGGTGCGGACGCCGTTCACCCGGGCTATGGCTTTCTCAGCGAGAACGCAGAGTTCGCGCAGGCTGTTGCCGATGCGGGCCTGGTCTGGATTGGCCCATCGGCCGGCGCCATACGCGCGCTGGGCAGCAAGGCTGGCGCCAAGGCGCTGGCCCAGGCGCAGGGCGTGCCCTGCCTGCCGGGCTACGCGGGGGACGACCAGAGCGACGAGCGCTTTGCTACCGAAGCCGCGCGCATCGGCTTTCCCCTGATGGTGAAGGCCGTGGCCGGTGGCGGCGGGCGCGGCATGCGGCTGGTGGTCGACGCCGCCCAGTTGCCCACAGCCCTGGCCAGCGCACGCTCCGAAGCGCTGGCGGGCTTTGGCAATGGCGACCTGCTGATCGAGCGCGCACTGCTCAATCCGCGCCATGTGGAGGTGCAGGTGTTTGCCGATGCGCAGGGCCACTGCATCCACCTGGGCGAGCGCGATTGCTCGGTGCAACGGCGCCACCAGAAACTGATCGAAGAATCGCCGAGCCCCGCTGTGGACATGGCCCTGCGTGAGCGCATGGGCGCCTGTGCTGTGGCGCTGGCCCAGGCGGCAGGGTACGTGGGTGCCGGCACCGTTGAGTTTCTGCTCGACGATTCAGACCAGCAAGGCAGCTTCTACCTGATGGAGATGAACACCCGCCTGCAGGTGGAGCACCCCGTGACCGAGGCGCTCACGGGCCTGGACCTGGTGGAGTGGCAGATCCGCGTGGCACGTGGCGAGCCGTTGCCGCTGGCGCAGCACCAGGTGGCACTGCAGGGCCACGCCATCGAAGTGCGGTTGTGCGCGGAAGACGCGCACTTCACGCCTCACACCGGGCGCGTGCTGCACTTCGCCGCGCCGTCGGCCACCTCTTTCGAACGTGCGCTCCTGGGCGGGTTGCGCTTTGACCATGCGCTGGAGGAAGGCACCGAGGTCACGCCCCACTACGACGCCATGCTGGGCAAGCTCATCGTGCATGCCGCCACGCGCGGCGAAGCCATCGATGCACTGGTGCGTGCGTTGGAGGGAACCGCGCTGCTCGGGTTGCCCAGCAACCGCGCCTTTCTGGCAGCGTGCCTGGGCCACCCGCAGTTCCGCGCCGGGCAGGCACGCGTGCCCTTTCTCGCGCACGAGGGCGATGCACTGCGCGCCGCACTGCGCCTGCAGGCACAGGCCGCCTTGTTGCCCAGCGCCATGGCCGCCTTGTTCCCGCCCCGCACTACCACCCTGCCCTGCAGCTTTGCGCGCCCCATGCGGCTGCGCCACCAGGGCGAGGTGCTGCCGCTGGCCGTGCGTGAATTGGGCCCTGGAAAGCTGCGCGTTGAACAACCAGGTACTGGGCCGGAATCCGTCGGCATGCACCTCACGCCGCTGCCCGACGGGCGCGTGCAATGCGCCGTGGAGGGCGTGGCACACACCGTGCGCATGGCGGCGGTGGGCCCGCACCGGTGGCACTGGCAAGCTGGTGGTGTGGATGGCTGGGTGGAAGATGCCTCTTGGGAACCCGCCGCACGCGCAGGCGCGGCAGGCGGTGCCAACGAACTGCGAGCCCCCTTCAACGGGCGCGTGGTGGCAGTGCCCGTGTCTGCTGGCGAGGCCTTGCAGGCAGGTGCCACGGTGGTGGTGCTCGAATCCATGAAGCTCGAACACAGCCTGGCCTGCCCCACGGCAGCCACGGTGGCAGAGCTGCTGGTGGCGCCGGGCCAGCAGGTGGCGCCAGGCCAGGTGCTGGCGCGTTTTGCAACGCAGGAGGCTTGAGACCATGCGTGTCCCGACGGCTGACGAGCTGCGCGCAGACCGCGCCGCGCTGACCGGCACAGTCACGCGCTTTGCCCGCACCGAGATCGCCCCGCATGTGGACGCCTGGGACGCGGCGGGTGAATTCCCCCGCACGCTATACCGCCGCGCGGGAGACCTCGGCCTGCTGGGCCTGGGCTACCCCGAGCAGTACGGCGGCACACCCGCCAGCTATGCGCTGCGCCTGCCGCTGTGGCAGGCCCTGTGCCGCTATGGCACCAGCGGGGGCGTGCTGGCCAGCCTGCTCTCGCACAACATCGGGCTGCCCCCCGTGCTGGCGCATGGCAGCGATGCCGTGCGCAACGAAGTGATCCCGTCCGTGCTGGCGGGCGAGCGCATTGCGGCGCTGGCCATCACCGAGCCGGGCGGTGGTTCCGACGTGGCGCAACTGGCCACCACCGCGCGGCGCGAGGGCGATGAGTACGTGGTCAATGGCGAAAAGGTGTTCATCACCTCGGGCATGCGCGCCGACTGGATCACCGTGGCGGTGCGCACGGGCGAGGCCGGCAGCCGGGGCAGCGGCGGCATATCGATGCTGCTGCTGCCCGGCGATAGTGCCGGCCTGTCGCGCAGCGCCCTGGCCAAGATGGGCTGGCTGTGCTCCGACACCGCGCACCTGCGCTTTGACAACGTGCGCGTGCCAGCACGCTACCTGCTGGGGGCCGAGGGCGACGGGTTTCGCATGATCATGGGCAACTTCAACGCCGAGCGCTTTGGCCTCGCCGCATCGGCCCTGGGCTTTGCCGAGGCTTGCTACGACGAGGCTTTGGCCTGGGCGCGCCAGCGCAAAACCTTTGGCGCGCCGCTGGTGGCGCGCCAGGTGATACGCCACAAGCTGGTGGACATGCAGATGCGCATTCACTCCACTGCCGCCTGGCTCGAATCGGTGGCTGCGCAGGCCGATGCGGGCCACACCGGCGCCGAATGGGTGGCCCAGGTCTGCATGCTCAAGAACCACGCCACGCAAACCATGCAGTTCTGCGCCGACCAGGCCGTGCAGATACTGGGCGGCATGGGCTACATGCGCGGCACCGTCAGCGAACGCATCTACCGCGAGGTCAAGGTCATGATGATCGGCGGCGGTGCCGAGGAAATCATGAAGGACCTGGCGGCCCGCCAGCTCGGAATCTGAGGACCCCAACCATGACGACGACCCGCTCCGACAAAGCCATCATCACCTGCGCCATCACCGGCGTGCTGACCGACCCCATGCAGCACCACGTGCCTGTGACGCCCGAGCAACTGGCGCGCGAGGCGCGCCGCGCGGTGGATGCCGGCGCCGCCGTGGTGCACGTGCATTTTCGCCAGCAGGAGGCCGGCAAGGGCCACCTGCCCTCTTGGGACCCACAGGTTGCCCGCGACTGCGTGCAGGCCATGCGCGAGGAATGCCCCGGCCTCATCATCAACCAGACCACCGGCGTGGTGGGCCCGCACTACCAGGGCCCGCTGGACTGCCTGCGCGCCACCCGGCCCGAGATGGCCGCCTGCAACGCCGGCTCGCTCAACTACCTGAAAGTGCGCAGCAACGGCACCTGGGCCTGGCCACCCATGCTCTTCGACAACCAGCCCGCCAAGGTGAAAGACTTCATCGATGTGATGCTGGAGACAGGCACCCTGCCCGAGTTCGAATGCTTCGACGTGGGCATCGTGCGCTGCGTGGAGATGTATGTGCAGACCGGCATGTACACCGAGCGCCTGCCCGAATACAACTTCGTGATGGGGGTCGAATCGGGCATGCCGGCAGACCCGGACCTGCTGCCCATATTGCTCAAGCTCAAGATCAAGGATGCGCCCTGGCAGGCCACCGTGATCGGTCGGCAGGAGATATGGCCGGTGCACCAGCGTGTGGCCGAGCTGGGCGGCCACTTGCGCACGGGGCTGGAGGACACGTTCTATTTACCCGATGGCAGCAAGGCCACCTCGAACGGGCCGCTGATCGCGCAACTGGCCCAGGCGGCACGCAATGCAGGGCGCAGCGTGGCGTCGCCGCAGGAGGCGCGGGAGCTACTGGGCTTGCAAGCGACGACCACTGCTTGACGTGGGCCGGCTGCCCACGGCCTTAGGCCAGCGGCCCGGCAGCGATGTGCCGTCCTCAGACCAGCAAAGCACCGGCGTCGACGCCCACCAACTGCACGATGGCTGCGTCGATCGGCTGGTGCTCCGCCGCCGAACTCCAGGCTGCGGCGCCTGCAGGCGCACCCTTGGGCGAAGGGACGCCGTTGGCCGAGTTGGTCGAGTACATGTAGGCCTCTGCGATCTCCTTGGCCCATGCCGCGGCGGGGGCGTTGTAGACGGCCAGGTCGCCGGTGGCGTTTTCCAGGCCGAGCAGGGCATGGCCCAGTTGCACGGCCACGATGCCCACATTCTCCTTGCCTATGGCGTCGAGGTAAGAGACCAACGCGCCTTGCAGGCCAACGTCGTACGACATACCCATGTTGGTCACGATCTTCAGCGCCAGGGCCCCCGTCGTCAGGTGCTGGTAGTTGGCGCCGAACTGGAAGGCGTAGGCCTCCCAGCTTTGCGGCGTGGCACCAGCAGCCATCTTCTGCTGGTAGAAAGTCGTGCTCGAAGGGGACTGGTCGTTGAACGCACGGTTCAGAATGCTGACTTCGAGTTCGGCAGAGAGGACAACGGCCACAAACAGCTCCCAATTTGGTGAAATGCGCAAAGCATAGGGCCTATGTGCCGGCGGTTACAAGAAAACATTGCTCGCCAATTTGGGCAATGGACATTCCTCCGCGTAGTCGCCCCAACCCTTGGAGATGGGGCTTTTGCAGATGCCGCATGCCGCCCCCACCCTGACCTAACCCGCCAACCCTCCCAGGATGGCCGAATTGCCAACCGCTACACCACGCGTTCCGGGGGGAACGGCAGTTCGCCTGTCGAAGGCCGGGCCGCTGAACGACTGCGTCGAGAGAAACTTCCCGGTAGTCGCGACACGCACCACCGTGCCCGCAGCAATGGTCTCCTGGGCAATGCCAAGAATGGAGGCGGCTTGGGGAACGGATAGATGGATCGTTGCCGCGCCGGTGGATGGTTGCCCGCACACCACACTCCCAAGCATCCCGTTGGACAGGACTTCGGTCCAGGCATACGACAGAGGGTATGAACTGGATGTGCTCAAGGTGAGCGTGTTTTCGACGGTCGACAGGTCGGCACTCCAACTGCTCAGCACGACGGTGAACCCGCCGCCGACCAGATGCGAAACCATGACCGGCCCATTGCCCGCACGGTCAATCAGCATGAACGGTGCAAAACCGGCCGCCACGGACTGCCGCAGGCTGGCCCCCGCATTGTCGTACTCGTACAACTGCCCTCCCACCGCCAGCCAGAAGCCGCCAAACTGGCGGGGGCAGATGCACACCGCGTTCGGCATCCCCGCAGCACCTGTGGCCACCAATAGCGTAGAGAGAAAATTGCCAATAGCGTCGTACAAGCGCACCGCCGCGCTGGTATTGATAGCAGGATCAACAAAGACCAGATTGCCATTGCTCAATTCCATGGCATTGCGCTCGGCGGGACTCACCGAACGATTGGGGGAACCCGTTGCCAACGTATTCAGTTCCCCTTGCTGCGTGCCATTGGCCGCAAAGCGTACAAACTTGTAGGCAGTCGCGGCCGCGTACCTGTAGTAGTGCAGTACAAAGCCGCCCGACGCCAGTGCCAGTACACCGACGTGCGTGGACGATGACCCCGCTTCCACCACGACCTCAGCGCCCTGCAGCAAACCTGCCGCGTTGAAGCGTTTGAAAGCGAAATCATTGGACCCGCTCTTGCCATAGGCCAACACGACGTCACCCCCGTTCAAGGTGGCAACGTTCCAAGTGGATATATCGCTGTTCGCCAGAGGGGCGACAGTCACCTCGGGTGCCACGACTGCCCCGGTGGCCGCCGAATGGATTGCCAGCTTGAGCGTTGCACCCTCGACCCACAACACGGCAATGTTGTCGGCGCCTGCCCGCGCAAGCCGAGTTCCCACAACCCCCGTCGCCGCCGCCACCACCACCCGAGATGACAAAGGCACTCGGAGGGGGCCGTAGATACGCAGGTTGACCCCCGTGTCCGACTGGGAGCCGTTTCCGCTATACACCACCGCAAAATTGCCATTGTCCAGGGCGACTATCGAGCGGAACATCTGCGCATTGAAACCGCTGCGCCCCCATGCGGTACCGCTGGCCTCCACAGCCGCTGGTGGCACCAGCGCAGTCACGCCGCTGGCAGAGTTTTGCAAGGCCAGCGGCACACCGTCGGCGGCGCGCCGCACAAACCCACCCGTTCCCAGCTTGGCATAGTCGCCAGCGGCCAATGCCGTTTCGGCCATGACCGTTACCGCCTGGTTTTGCGCATCTACACCCGATACGAGATGACGTCCCATGCTGCACATTTCCTTTCCAGGGCATTGCCCGCAATCCGGGCACACCGCCCGTAAGGCAATGTCCGCGACGGCGCGTTGCGTTGAAAGGAGGGGCATATATGCGGCACCGGGCCCAGGGCCCGAATTTGCTGCCCGCCATGCCTGGCAGGCGCGCAGCCGTGCCACCGCCTCTCTGGACGGGCTCGGTGCTGCGCCGATGAAGCTATGGGCCCGGTTGATCGCCGCGGACCGGCTACCCACCTGCCACCGCGTCTCGGTCAGATCACCTGCAGAGCCTTGAGCATGGGCACCTGCTTTTGCGCGAAGGCGTTGGCCAGCTCAATCAGCTCGGCCAGATTCTCCTCCGGGGTTTCCAGCGCCTGTCCGGACTTGACCAACTTTTGCCCTTGCAGGCTCAGAATCTGCCACGCCAGTTGCGCCCACTCGGCCGGTTGCTTCTTGCCCTGGGCCAGCGCGAGCAAAAAGAACTGGTGCGTACGGCTGACCGCAATGCCACCGCCCGTCACCGGGCTGGCCAGAAAGCCCACATCGTTGCTGCCCCGCGACTGATTGGCCAGCCAGGTGTTGAGCTTGTCGGTGGCCTTGCGCAGCTTGGGCGCCACCGTGTCGTCCTGCGCGGGGGCCAGATGCCCGGCGCCGGCCAGAACCATCACGCTCTGCTGAATTTGCGCAAAACTGATGCCCTTGCCCTGCAGGGCTTGCTCAATTTGCCCCAGCGTGCGCGGCTTGTGGTCGGCCAGCAGGTCGAGCAGAGGGGCATAGATTGCTTCAGTCAGCGTAACCTCGCCCACCCCGCCCGTCATCGTGAGGGACACATCCGGGCGGTAGGCCACCAGCACCACCTTGATCAGGCGCAGCGCTTCGGCCTGGTCAATGGCATTGAGCTTGCGCGCGCCCTTGACCCAGTAGTCACGCCGAAACTGCTGGTTGACGATGAAATCCCGCGTGCTCTCGCGCAGGTTGGCATCGGGGATACTCTTCAAAAACTGCTGCTGCTCGGCATTGAGGTTGAGCGCGTCGACCTGCTCCGACGGGTGGGCCGTGCAGGCAAACTGCAGCTTGGCAGGCTCCAGCCACTCGGCCATGGTGGCAAAGTGCATGGGCATCCAGTCGCGGTTGAAATACTCATGCGCAAGGTACTGCTTGGGCATGGTCTTGAGGCGGGTCATGCGGTCCGCGATGCTCGTGTTCACCCGGCTGTAGAGCGGGTTGGTGGCCAGCAGCTTCTCGGCAAAATCCACCGCACCGTCGATGCGGTTCAGGGTGCCATTGCCCTCGGCACCCATCACGGCCGCATGCTGCGACAGCAGGTGCCGCATGGGCGCAAAGGCCGCCCAGCCGGGCAAGGTGTTGTAGCTGATGTACAGAACGCCGCCCACCTTGAGCCGCGCGCGGATGAACTCCACAATCACGGCCCGGTTCTCGTCGCTGATCCAGCTCCAGATGCCGTGCAGGCCGATGTAATCGAACTGCGGCAGGTCGGTGCGGCGGGCAAATTCGTCAAAGGCCTGGTCGTACAGGCGCGCCCCCGAGCCGGACACAGCGGCCAGTTGCTGGGCATAACCGGCTTGCGCAGGGTTGAAGTCCGTGCCATGCCACTCGACCACGCTGGCCGCCGCATGCATGCCCACGCTCAGGCCCTGGCCAAAGCCCAGCTCGCAGGCGGTGCCCACGTCGGGAAACACCAGGCCCTGGTTCAGAAATGCCAGTTTGACCCGCAGCGGGTTGAGCTCGGGGTAGTAGCCATAGGTATAGCCAATGTCGGCCACGTAGCCGGCGGTCCAGTCTGACATGCGGTGCCACTCCTTGTTGAAGGCCTGCATTTTTACACGCGCCATCGCGCCCCATGCGAGGCTGCAGCAACGATACGTGCGCAAGCAACGTTCAACGCATCGCGGCGTCAGGCCAAAAGCCACTTTCAGCCCGCACGCCTTGACCACGGCTTTCGAGCATACAGGTGTACGCCTCCTCCACCGAGCGGGCAAAGCCGGCCTCGTCCATCAGGGGGCTGGCCCCCATTTCGTCGCGCAAGCTGGCGCGCACCTGGGCCAGCCTGGGCAGGTCGCTGGCCAGCGCCACCGCCTTGTCCACATACTCCTGCACGGTGTGGGCCACCCACTCGGGCCGCCCCACGCCGTGCAAAATGGCAGCGCCCAGGCGCCCCACGCCAGGCCGCCCGCTCAGCGTCACATAAGGCACGGCCATGTACAGCGACTCGAACAGCGTGGTGCCGCTGTTGTGCGGAAAGCAGTCCAGCGAAATGTCCACCCCGCGCAGCACGTCCCATGGCGGGCTGCGAAAACCGCACTGAATGCGCTCGGCCGCAATGCCCCGCGCCGCGAACCGCGCCTGGGTTTGGTGCACCAGATCGGCATCGCCCATGTTCTTGCTGTCCAGCAGCAGCACCGAGCCCGGCACCCGTGCCAGCAGCTGTGCCCAGGCGTCGAGCAATCCGTCATTGAAGCGAATGGACCGGCTGAGCGAGGCAAACGTCACATGGCCGTTGGCCAACGCGGGCAAAGGCCCGGGGTCGCCCATGCCCGGCGCCGGCCGGTAGGCCAGGTAGGGTCGGTCCAGCCGCCAGGGTGTCTCGGCAAAATAGGCACTATCCTGTGCTGGCACGGCATGCCTGTCGGTCAGGAAGTAGTCAATGGCGCTAAGGCCCGTGGTAGAGCCAAACCCCATCCACGACACGGCCACCGGCGCCGGTTTGAGCGCGAACACATCGAGCCTGTTGCCTCCGGTCTGGCCCGAAAGGTCCACCAGCACATCCACTCCGCTGGCGCGCACCAGCTCGGCCACCTCCTGGTCGGTCATGCCCTTGATGAAATGCCAGTGCTCTGCCATGCCTTGGTAGGCCGGCAGCACCTCGGTCGGGCCCGACATGTTGGCAAAGGCCGATACCTCGAAGCGGCTGCGGTCATGGTGGGCCAGCAAGGGCAGCAGAAAGTGGCGTACCGCGTGCTGCGTGAAATCGGCTGACACATAACCAATATGCAGGCGCCGACTCATCGCCATCTCTATCCCCTGCGCGGGCAGTGGGTTGGCCACGGGCTGTGGCACCGGGGCAAAGCAATGGGATTCAAAGGCCTGGTACTGCGCCATGATCTGCTGCGGGCTTTTGTGCGGGTGGTTGTTCAGGGCAAAAAGCCATTTGCTCCAGTACTTGCGCTCGCGAGGTCTGGCGGCCAGCACCTGCATGAACAGCGCTTCGGCCCCTTCATGTTCACCCAGCGTGGCGTGCAGGGAAGCCAGCTCTACCATGGCATCAAGCTTTTGCGCGGGGCTTGCAGAGGGGCTCGCCACCGCGTCGCTGAGGTAGCGGCGCGCGCTCGCCAGGGCTTGCGATTCATGTGCCTGCAAGCCCATGGCGATCAGTGCGGTCACGTTGCCGGGCTCGAGCGACATGGCCCTATCAAAAGCTGCGGCCGCCTCGCCGGGGCGACCCTGTGCGCGCAGCACGTTGCCCAGATTGATCCAGCCGCTGACATCGTGCTCCAGGAGCGCCAGCTTGCGGCGTATCAATGCCTCGGCCTCGGCCAGCAAGCCCAGGTTCTGGCTGGCAATGCTGAGGTTGTTGAGCACCATGGTGTCCTCGGGCTGCAGCGAAAGGGCCTGCGACAACGCGGCGTGGGCCTGCCGGTGCGCCCCGAGCTCCATGAAGACAGCACCCAATGCAGATTGCACCTGTGCAGGCGGGTGGCCATGGGCCAAGGCCTGCGCCAGCGGTGGCTGTGCTTCGGCATACTGGCCCAACGCCATGTGGGCAATGCCCAGATGGAACCACGCCTGGCCAAAGCGCGGAGCGAGGTGAACCGCCTGCGCAAAGGCTTTGTGTGCCTGCTCGAATTGCCCCTGTGTGTAGAGCACGTCGCCGACCTTGTTGGAAAGCACGGCAAGCACCGCCTGCGACTGGCCCGTGGGCGGCGCTACGGCAGACACCAGTTGCAGCGCGTGCTGAAAGACCACCAAGGCCTCGTCCAGTTGCCCCAGATGGCGCCGCACATCACCGAGTGTGGTCCAGGCCTGTGCATCGCCGGGCACCAACGCGCACACCCGCTGGGCTGCCCGCAGGGCCTGGGTGCCATTGCCCAGCGCGAAGGCAGAGCGCACCACCCAGCCCCAGGCCATGGCGTCCTGTGCGTGCTGCGCCACATGCGCCTGCGCCTGGGCCAGGCACGGTGCAAACGCGCGCTCCTGAAAAAGCTGTGCAAGGCGGGCGTAGATCGGATGGGCGGCGGTGGACGACATGGGCTGGAATCAAACGGCGAGGGTGCACAGCGTACCAGCCTCAACGGCAAACACCGGGCTACGGCTTCAGAGCCACCCATGAAAAAAGCCCCCCAGGCTTTCGCCTGGGGGGCTTTGAAGAAAGCCGCTTGCAGTGGTTCAGCGATACGCCAAGCCTTGCAGGCTGCCTTCTTGACCTATCAGACCGAGGTCCACGAAGCGCCCGACAGGGTGACCACGCCAGTCAGCTTGATCAGGCTGTCGTTGACAGACAGGCCAGCAGCAGCATCGTTCACCAGGATGTAGGTGTCAGCGCCGTACTGGAACGCGATCGACTTGGAAACACCAGCCGTGGTAGCAGCCAGTTGAGCGGCGGTCAGCAGCGACGACGAAGCTGCAATATTGGCCAATTCCGTGCCCGTAGGTGCAGCCTTGCCGAAACCTGCAGTCAGATTCAGCACATCGGTACCGCTCACGAAGTCGGTCACTTCCACTGCGGAAGCAGCCAGCTTGGAAGCCGTGCTGATGTCCAGGTCCTTGGCGCCAACGCCAGCCAGGCCCGTGATGTTCAGCGTGTCAGCGCCAGCACCCAGGGTGATCTTGTTCGCAGTTTGTGCGTTGATGTTGACCGTGTCAGCACCGTCGCCAGCAACCAGGGTCACCTTGGCATCCAGCGTGCCGGTGATGTTGAACGTGTCAGCGCCCATACCGCCGGTGACGGCCACAGCCGTCGTGCCGGTGGTGGTGAACGTCAGGCCCAGGGCCTTGGTCAGTGCCGATGCGTCGACAACGGTGGCATTGGCAGCGGTCACGGTGGCGGTCAGAGCGCCGGCACCCGTGATCGTCACCTTTTCGGCCAGGTTGGCTGCAATGACCACGTTGTTGGTGCCCGAAACGGAGTTCACCGTGAGGTTCTCGATGCTGCCCACCGTGAGGGTTGCGCCGCCCGTTGCACTGGCAAGGGCCACGGTGGCAGCATCGGCCGCGCCCGAGGCACCCGCGAAGTCGAAAGTTGCGGACGCCGAGCTACCGGTCACCCCGACTTGCATGCCCAGCTTGATGCCAGAGAATGTGATGCTGCCGGCGGCACCGCCAAGGCCTGCAATGCCGGCCTTGCCTGCTGCGGCGGTAGATCCGTCAGACCACAGTTCGGTCGTGCCAGTAAAGGCTGCGGCATTCACGATGATGTTGCCGCCCGCGCCGCCGTCGTCGCCGGCACCTGCATTGCCGGCGCCACCGCTCACATTGGCCTTGATGTAGACCTTCTCGACGTTGCTGAGCGTGGGCGCAATCGTGAAGCCCGCACCAGGAGTGCCTACGCCACCACCAGGGGCATCCGCACCGGCGGCTGTCAACGTGGCCTTCAGAGAGTCCACGCCCGCGCCTGCATCGATCACATCGCTGCTGCCCAGAAAGCCCGACGTGCTGGCCAGGATGGTGTCGTTGTTGGCCGTGGTCTTGAACTTGGCTTCCGAAGCGGCTGGCGAGATGAAGTCATCACCCGAGGTGAGCGACAGGGTCACGCCTGTCACCGCCGTGTCGGTGGAACCCACCGGAGAAGCGCTGGTGCTGGCCGGGTTGGCCGAGTAGGTGTACGAGGCGGTGACTTCGTTGTTCCACGCCACGGCAGCTGCGCTGAAGGCAGCCTGGTCGCCGGTCGCGTTTTCCAGGCCCGACAGGATCTGGCCCAGTTGAAGGGCAACGATACCAATGTTGGCCTTGCCCACTTGCACCAGGTAATCCTTGAGAGCCGTTTGCAAAGCTGCGTTGGGCAGCACGCCCAGGTTGGTGAGCAGCTTGGTGGACAGCTGGTCTTCGGTCAGCGTGGTGAAGCCGGTGCCGAACGACAGGGCAAACGCGCTGGCGCCCACCGAGGTAGCCTGTGCCACCTGGTTGTTGTACACGGCGTATGCGGGAGACTGGTCGTTGAGCGCACGGTTGAGCGTGGTGACGATTGCGTCGGTGCCAAAAATTTGGACGGGCATTGAATCCTCTGGGAACAGTGAGTGCAATAAAGAGTGGCGCAAACCTGGCTAAGCCGGTGGGCCGGCAGGCACTGAGAAGTCCTTTTTTGTTACAGGTTTGCACATTTATTATCGCACGTAATGATAACCATTCACATTTATATTCTTGTTGTCACGCCAGATAAGAATGCCCGCTGATATTCATGGCTGCGGCTCCGTGTCGCTTGTGAGCACCACGCAGCACACATCCAGGATGAGGCAACGCCGGAAGTGGAGAAAACGTTCTCGTACATCACAGGGCAACCCATCCACCTACGTGCCAGAACTGCAAGCAGCCGCGAAAGCCTGTTTCATAAAGCCGCGACGAATCGACCTGTGTTGACCAACACGCTGGCAAGCCAGCGCTAACCAAATGAAAAAGCCCCCCAGGTTTTCGCCTGGGGGGCTTTGAAGAAAGCCGCTTGCAGTGGCTCAGCGAAACGCCAAGCCTTGCAGGCCGCCTTCTTGGCTTATTAGGCCGAGGTCCACGAAGCGTCAGCCAGCGTAGTCACGCCGGTCAGCTTGATCAGGCTGTCGTTTGCATCCAGGCCTGGGGTAGCAAGATCCGTCACCAGGATGTAGGTGTCAGCGCCGAACTGGAACGCGATAGCCTTGTTCGTACCAGCAGTGGTGGCAGCCAGTTGAGCGGCGGTCAGCAGCGACGACGAAGCGGCGATGTTGGCCAGTTCCGTACCGGTAGGCGTAGCCTTGACGGTTGCAGCAGCAGCGGTCAGCTTGATCACGTCGGTACCGCTCACGAAGTCGGTGACTTCGATGGCGGACGAGGCCAGCTTGGCAGCCGTGCTGATGTCCAGGTCCTTGGCAGCAGCGCCAGCCAGACCACCAACGTTCACCGTGTCAGCACCGGCACCCAGCGTGATCTTGTGAGCGTTGTATGCACCGATGGTCACGGTGTCAGCGCCGTCGCCGCCCACCAAGGTCACCTTGGCGCCAGAAGCGTCATTGATGGTGAACGTGTCAGCGCCCACACCGCCGGTGATGGAAACAGCCGTCGAGCCCGTGGTAGCGAACGTCAGGCCCAGAGCCTTGGTCAGTGCCGATGCGTCGATCGAGGTCACGTTGGCGCCGGTCACGGTGGTGGTCAGGCCTTGGTCGCCGGTGATGACGATCTTTTCAGCCAGATCAGCAGTGATCTTGGCGTTGTTGACGGTCGTGGCGGCCACGGTACCAGCCGTGCTCTTCACGTTCAGGGTTTCGATGGCGGTCACTTGGACGTCGTCGTTACCGGTAGCATCAGCCAGCACGATGCTGGCCGAGTCAGCAGCGCCGGTAGCACCAGAGAAACCGACCTTCAGAACGCCGCCAGCAACGGAATTCTGGACACCAACGGTGGTAGCCAGGTTCACGCCGGAGAATTCGGCAGCGCCGCCAGCAGCGTCAACCCACAGCTCGGTCAGGCCGGTAGCGCCGGAAGCGGTGAACTTGGCACCAGCACCAGCGGTGACGAACACCTTTTCGATGTTTTGCAGCGTAGGAGCAACCGTAGCGGCAGCAGCCAGCGTGGCCTTCAGCGTGTCAACGCCAGCGCCGCCGTCAACCACGTCGGTAGCCGACAGGAAACCAGCGGTGGTTGCCAGGATGGTGTCGTTGTTGCCGGTGGTCTTGAACTTGGCTTCCGAAGCGGCTGGCGACACGAAGTCGTCGCCGGAAGTCAGGGACAGGGTCACGCCGGTCACTTGCGTGTCGGTTGGGCCGACAGGCGAAGCGCTGGTGTTGGCTGGGTTGGCCGAGTAGGTGTACGAAGCGGTCACTTCGTTGTTCCATGCCAGGGCAGCGGCGTTGAAAGCTGCTTGGTCGCCCGTGGCGGTTTCCAGGCCGGCCAGGATGTCAGCCAGTTGCAGGGCAACGATACCGACGTTTGCCTTGCCCACGGAAACCAGGTAGTCCTTGACTGCGGCTTGCAGGCCGGCGTTAGGCAGCACGCCCAGGTTGCCCAGGATCTTGGTGGACAGAGCGTCTTCCGTCATGCTGGTGTAGCCAGCGCCGAAAGTCAGAGCGAACTGGTTCGCGCCAACTGCAGTGGCTTGCGTCACTTGGTTGTTGTACACGGAGTTGGCAGGCGACTGGTCGTTGAACGCGCGGTTCAGCGAAGTCACAGTCGAGTCGATACCAAAAATTTGCTTAGGCATTTGAAACTTCCTATTAACAGTTGAAAAATGAAAACAAGTTGCTAAAGCAAGGCCAGCCCGTCTAGTGCACCACGCTTGTCTGCCGTGCGTGCCAGTTCAGCCCCATCTTTACAAGTTTGCTCTGGCATTATCACACGCACTTTTAAAAAAATGCCAGCGAATCAAGAGCAATGCCTAGCCAACTTGGGATGAAGTGTAGCAAGCAACCCACCGGAAGGGGCGTGACGCGGATCACAAGTACTGTGCGCTTGTGGGCGACGCCGCTGCGCGGCCCTCTATGTTGCAGCAGGCCAACAACCAGGGGCGGCTGGGCAGAGCACGCATGGGCGGCAACGCCCGGGTAACCAGACGCGCCGGCCATTACCCAGGGCACGCAGGGGGCAGCACCCCAAGCAGCCCCCTGCCAGCTACCACTGCCCGCGGATGGCGATATACGGCCCACTGCTACGGATGGCGAACAGAGGCAGGTTGGCGGTCTGCCGGAAGCCTTCGAAGCCGAATACCGCCACGGCACCCGGCGCCAGTTGGCGCAGGGGGTGCTGGTACTCGGCGCGCATGGACACGCGGGTGGTGTTGCGCACGCGCCCGTTGTCGAGGATGGCACTGTAGGCTGTGGTGTCGCGGTTGTGGCCCAGCTCGGCATCGACGTACCAGCGGGGCCCCAGGTGGGCGGCAGCGCGCAGGCTGTATTGCTGCTGGCGGCCGCCGGGGCGGGTGGCGTCGGTGGGCATGTCCACCCCGGCGCGCAGGCCTATCTGCCATTGGCTGACGCTCAGGCCCAGGCTGTCTGCGAGCACCTGCTGGGGCTGCGCATTGCAGCTCCACTGCAGGGCCACGCCGGCATAGCGCCCTGACAGCACGGGGTTGCTGTACAGGTTGCGCAGCTGCGCCTCTGCGCCCACGCGGGTGTTGCAGATGGACGACATTTCAGTTTTGCCAGCCAGGCCAGGGCCGTTGCTGGGCATGTATTTGTCTTGCAACTGCAGGCCCGAGCCCAGATGAAAGCTTGCGTAACGTGTGCCACCACGTGTGTGCAGGCTGGCCATGGCGGCACCTGTGTAGTGCTGCAGCAGGGTGGTGTCGCCAGCAGAGCCGATTTCTCCGGCCACGCGGGAGTATTCGCCCGCCAGTTCGGCCTGGGTGGTTTCAGTCTGCGGGGCACGGGGGCTGGAGCGGGAGAGCACGGCAGCGGCCACTTCCACGCGCTGGCCGTCGGCCCATTGGCGCGCCAGGTCCATGCGCACGTCGGCGCGGGTATAGATGCCGGGGCGCGGGAGGCTGGCTTCTTCCACCGGCAGGGTGACGTTGCCGGTGGGCAGAGTGAGCGTGAGGCTGGTGATGCCGGGGGCGCCGGCGAGGTTGCTGTCGCGCCCCAGCCGCAGGCCGGCGTGGCGGCGCCACTGCCAGCCGGTGCTGGCCCGGCCTGCGGCGGCATAGCGCTGCTGGGCCTGGGCCAGGCTGGCGCGCAGGGTGTCGGGCAGATCGGGGCGGGCCAGCCACTGGCCCAGCAACTGGGTGGCGCTGAGCAGGTCACCCACGCCAGCCAGGGCCACGGCGTAATCGAGCCCGGCCTGGATCTGGTCGGGCTCCAGCATGAGTGAGCGCTCCAGGTGCTCGGCGGCCTCGTCGTAGCGACCCTCCTTGTTGAGCAGGGCGCCCAGTTGGGCCAGCCATTCGGGCACCCGCTGGCAGGTGATCACATAAGGGGTCAGGCGGTCGGCAGGCGTACCGTCGGGCACGGGGACGCACACGGCAGCCGCAGCGGCCTGCGCGGCGCTGGGTTCTGCACCTGCTGGCGGCACCTGGGGGACGTTGAACGCAGGCGCCATCTCCTGCGCCGGTGCCGACAGCGGAGGCAGGGCACTGCCCTGCCCCTGTGCAAGAGGTGCCCGAGGCTGCTGTGCCTGCGCCGCCGCGGCGGCGCACAGGGCCATGGCAAGCATCCACACCGTGCGGGGCATTGAACCCGGGGGGGTGGATGCTGCGCAGGATTCGGCAGAGAAATGGAAGTGCCGCCTACGCTGTGCCATGGGCTGTGGGTTGGTCCGCCTGGTCATCCCCCGGTGCAGGCGGGTGCTCGGCCACCAGGGTGTCCAGGGGCACTGCATATATATGGTGGGGCACGCGCAGGCCTTCGAGCAGGAAGGTGCCCATGGACTGCAGGTGCTGGGTTTCCTGGGTGCCGCTGCCACCGGCCCGTGCGCCCAAAGAGAACTGCCCGCCCAGCTGCGCGGCCATGCCTTCGCCGACCAGGATGGGGTGCGCCAGGTCCACCGTCAGGTCGACCAGGCGGCTGGCAATGGTGATGGTGCGGCCCATGACCGTGTGGGTGCGGCGGCTGGCGAGGCCGAAGGAGCCCACCATGGCAGGGCCTGTCTCCAGACCCAGCCCCAGGCTCAGAGGTTCCAGGCCCGCAGGCGCGGGGTCGGGCAGCAGCTTGAGGGATTCCGTGAGCAGGTCGAGCGCGGCGGCGACTGCCTGCCGTGAGTGGATCTGGGCGTGCTGCTCGTCGGTGGCCGACGGCAGGGGGACGTCGTCTGCCCCATTCCACACGGCAAGGACGGCATCGCCCTGGAAGGACTCGATGACGCCCCCGTGCGCCTGCACGATGCGGCTGGCGGCAGAGAAGAAGGCGTGCAGCACGGCTGCAGCTTCCTCGGGCGGGCGGGCTTCGCAGTAGGCGGAGAAATTGCGAATGTCTGCCAGCAGCACGCTGACCTGCCGCGTGCTGGCGCGGATGGCGCTTGATGGCGGCTGCAGCGCCAACGCCGCGGCCACAGGTGCCGGCAGGTAGCTGGCCAGGTGCTGGTAGAGGCGGTCGCGCTCGCTGCGGCTGCGGGCGTGCTCGATGGTGCCGGCAAACACGCCCGCCAGCAGCACGAAGAGTGCGGGCAGCAGCCAGCCCACCCATACATCGGCCAGCCACAGGGCCAGGGCATGCGCAACGACCAGTGCCAGGGCAAAGGCCAGGGCTGCCAGGGGCAGCAGGTACACCGGCATGCGCAGCATGGGCGAGGGCGTGAGTGACTGGGCCTCGCGGGCAGCGCTGCCGCCCTGCCCGGCCAGCCGCACCAGCAACCACAACAGCAGCGCGCCCAGTGCCGCGGCCACCGCCTGCAGGGGCAGCGCGGCACGCGGGGTGTAGGGCGTGTGCCCGTCCACAAGGGCGCTCAGGATCTGGGCATGCGCAAGCAACCCGGCACTGGCACCGCTGTAGGGGGTGGCAATGGTGTCGTTCATGCCGAAGGCACTGGCGCCCACCAACACCCACGCGCCGGTCATGATGTCAGTCGGCACCCGGCCGGCCAGCACGTCGGCGGCAGGAATGCTCACGAAACTGTCGGGGTGCAGGCGCCAGGCCACACGCATGTTGCCCCGCTCATCGAGGGGTAGCGCAGGCAGCGCCTGGCCAGCGCTGCCCAGGGTCCAGGGCGCGTCCCACCAGCCGCCGCGCTGCAGCAGCAGGCTGGTTTCGGAGGTGGCGCGCATCAGCGAAGCGATGGCCAGCGAGGGGTAGGACTTGCCTTGCCAGCAGATGATGGCCGGCTGGTGGCGCACCACGCCATCGTCCGCAATGCGGGGGCTGATGTGGCCGGTGCGCCCTTGCGGCATGTCTCCCAGCGCGGCCAGCGCCGGGAAGTTGGACAGGTGCCCCAGCGCCTCGGAGAAAGGTGCCGGGCAGCTGGCCCAGTCGAGCGCGCCCGAGGGCTGACCCACGCGCGGAGCGGCCTGTTCGCTGAGCTGCGGCAGACCCGTGCCGGGACCAGATGCGCCCAGCGCAAACACCTGCGCCAGCACCGGCCGGTGCTCGGCCACGGCGGCAAGCAGCGAGGCGTCGTCGTCACGCGGGTCGGTGAAGACCACGTCCAGGATCTGCTCGCGCGCACCCAACTGGGCAATCTGTTCGATCAGGCGTGCCTGCGTGCTGCGCGGCCAGGGCCAGGGGCCGACTTCGGCGAGCGATTTTTCGTCGATGTCGACGACGAGGACGCGGCGCTCCTCGGTCTTCTGAGAACCCAGGCGCCAGACCCAGTCGCCCGCCCGCTCTTCAACCGCCTGCAGTGCAGGGCCAAAAAGCAGCGAGAGCAACAGGCTGACAATGGCAGCGGCTGCCAGACCTGCCAGCAGCGCCCGGTGTCGTCCTGCCGGACGTCTGTCCGCTGGCGGCTGGCGTGGCGTCAATCAGCGCCCCCAGAGGGTTACGCCACTGAGCGAACCTTGGGGCAGGGTTTTCTCAAAACCATAGGCGGCTTCAGTGCCGCTCGCATTGAGGGCGCCAGTGATGTTGGCGTTGGACGCAGTGGGGACGAACTGCCCCGTCGCGCCCACATTCCCCGAGGCCTGTATGTTTTGCGAGCCCACGCTCTTGCTGGCCATGAACAACGAGGTCTGGAACAGCGAGCGGCCGAAGTCCACCTGCAAGGCACCGCTCTGCACCGCCACCGATTCAATGGCGGTTTGGGCGTCCTTGTAGAACTGGGCACTGGCGTTGGCCAGGCGGAAGTTGACAATGCCCTCCTGGGGCAGCTTGCCCTGGGCGTCAGGCGCCTGGAAGAGAACATTGGATACGTTGCCCACCACGCGATTCCAGCCCGACTTCAATGCAGCTTCGTAGTCCACCACAAAACCATCACCCTCGACACGCGAGGTCCAGGACTGGCGCGCCCATGCCAGCTGTGTCACCTGGGGCGGCTGCACGGGTGCAGGGGGCTGAACCACCACAGGAGGAGGCGCCGGCGCGGGCGGTACGGGTGTGGGTGCAACCGTTACTGGAGGCTCGGGCGCGGGAGGAGGGGGTGGCGCCACAGGCGCTACCGGGGGCGTGTAGACAGCCACTTCCACCGCCTTCTGCTCGCTGGTGAGCGATTTGACGGGGGTGGGCTCGGCGCGCAGGTCGTCCAGTGCCTGGGACTGGGTCTTGTCCGTGCGTGCCGCCGTCATTTCCACCGCGCGGGCATTGCGCGTCACGGTGTCGGTGGCCACCAGCAGGGGCGTCGCGTCGCGCCGGCTGTACTCAAGAATCTGGCCCTTCATGTCGTCGGACAGCAGCTTTTCATGGCCGCTGATGCAGGGGCCGACACTGGCACCGCAGCCGTTGTTGGCCAGCGGAGTGAGCGTGATGGCGCCGGTGTAGACCGAGGCAGCCGTGCGCTCCATGTCGGAGCGCACGACGAAGTCCGTGCCCTTGACGCCAATGGCGGCCACGGGCGTGTTCAGACGGAAGCGCTCGCGCGCGGCCTCGCCCCAGCTGCCCGTGATGGAGCGCACCACGCCTTCATCGAGGCGGAACTTGATGGCACCCAACTGTGGCTGCTGGGCAGAATGGCTGTAGCTTTCAATGTGCAGGCGGCTGGCCGGCCGCACGCTCAGGCGTCCACCGTCCACAAAGCGCAGGTGCACATGGCCACCGGCCTTGGTTTCGATGCGGTCGCCCACGCGCACGGCGGCGCCGCGGTCCAGGGCACGGCTGCTGCCGTCTTCCTGGAGGATGGAGGCCGCGCCAATGACAAACGTGGCTTCGCCCACAACGGCGCCCAAGGGTTGCCCGGGCGTGGAGGCATGCACAGCGCCACCCATCCCCATCAAGGGAAAGGCAAGGCAGGCGGCAATGGGGAGCAATCGGTGGTTCATGGTGTGCCTTTCGGACAGCAGAGAATGCCTGGCGGCGCCAAAGAGGGGCGCAAGGCCAGGAAATGGCTCTGACGCTGTATTTTCGCTCATGTCTGTTTCACAGTGTGTGAGCGCGGTCACACACCACTTGCCGCAGCGCTGGCAATATGCTGGGAGCGTTGCCAGTGGTGTAATGCCGCCATGTGCTGCTTGGCGCAGCCCGGCACACTCCTACTGGTGCATGGCGCGATCCGCAGCGGATCGACACCTTCTGGCGCCCGTTTGGCACCGTGTTTCAGCGGCTTCGTATTATCGGCTCAAGCCGCGTTTTTCCCTATCTATGCCCGTTTCCGTTCAGTTGTTGAGCCAGTTTCCTTTGCTGCAGCCGTTGGCGCGCGAAGCCCTGGAACCACTGTCGGCGCGCATGGCATTGCGCTCGTTTCCCCGCCGGGCCATGGTGATGGGCAAGGAAAACCCGACACAGGAACTGGGTTTTCTGGTGGAAGGACGGCTGCAGGGGGTTGATTTCACGGTGGACGGCCGCAGTGTGGGCATGTACTTCGTCGATCCCGGTGACTATTTCGGCGAGTTGGCGCTGGTGGATGGCAAGCCTCCGTCCGAATTCGTCATCGCCGCTGTGAAGTCCACGGTGGCGTTTCTCGATGGCGCAGCGGCGCGCGAGCTGATCCTGGGCCACCCTGCGCTGGCGCAGGCGGTGATGGCCCGGCTGGCGCAGCGGGTGCGTACGGTGATGGCGCAGCGCACGCTGCTGAGCCTTCCCAACCCGTTTCAACGGCTTTGCGTATTGCTTTTACAATTACCGCAGCGCCCGGTCGACGGGGTGGCCGAGGTCGCCCAGGCCCCAACCCACCAGGAGTTGGCCATCATGATCAATGCCAGCCGGGAGACGGTCACCCGCGCGTTTCAGGTGCTGTTCCTGCACAAGGTTCTGGTGCGTGAAGGCAACATTCTCAAGCTGATGCAGCCCGAACTGATGCGCGATATCGCCGAGGGCCGGGCCGATCCGCCCAAAGCCTGACACCTCTTGCCACGGGTCTTTCCGCAGGAAACCCTGGTGGCCTTCCTCCCTGTTTTACGGTTACCGCCCTTGAGAGTCTTGTTGTCGTATTTGTGGCCCTGGCGCCACATGTCGCTGGTGATGCAACTAGCACGCCGCGAAGTGCATGCACGCTACCGCCAGTCGTGGCTGGGCATGGTGTGGGTGGTGCTCACCCCACTGCTGATGCTGGGGGTGTACACCCTGGTGTTCCGCCACGTGATGCGCGTGCGCTGGTATGGGGTGGATGAGGGCAACATGGCCTTCGCACTGCGCATCTACGCGGGGCTGGCGGTCTTCGGCTTTTTTGCCGAGTGCGTGAACCGCGCGCCCAACCTGGTGCTGGAGCAGCCGCACCTGGTCAAGAAGGTGGTGTTTCCCTTGGAGATCATGCCCTGGGTGAATGCGGTCAGCGCATCCGTGGGGCTGGGGGTGTCTGGACTGCTGCTGGTCGGCCTGGCATTGCTCAGCGGCCATGGGCTGTCCGTCACCATGCTGGCGCTGCCGCTGGTCTGGCTGCCCTTGCTGCCGCTGGTGCTGGGCCTGGGCTGGCTTCTGGCCGGGGTGGGCACTTACGTGCGCGATGTGGGGCAGTTGCTGGGCATGGTAGTGGCCGCGCTGATGTTCCTGAGCCCCATCTTCTTTCCGGTGGAGGCCCTGCCCGAGGCAGTGCGCCCCTGGCTGCTGCTGAACCCGCTGGCCTGGATCATGACGGGGACGCGCGAGGTGCTGCTGCATGGCCGCTGGCCCGACTGGCAGGCCCTGGCGCTGCTGCTGGCGGCCTGCACGGTCATCGCCGTTGCGGGCGCCGCTTTCTTCCACAAGGTTCGCACGGGGTTCTCCGATGTCGTTTGATACCCCCGCAGACGCCACCCCGGCGCTGGCCATCGAGGCCCGTGGCGTGGGTAAGCGCTTTTCGCTGTTCGAGCAACCCAGCGACCGGCTCAAGCAATTGCTCTGGGGCCGCTACAAGCAGTACAGCCGCGATTTCTGGGCGCTGCAGGACGTGAGCTTCGACATCCGCCGCGGCGAGGTGGTCGGGCTGGTGGGCCGCAATGGCGCCGGCAAGTCCACTTTGCTGCAGATGGTGTGTGGCACGCTGGCCCCAACCACGGGTTCGCTGGCAGTGCGCGGGCGTGTGGCAGCCCTCCTGGAGCTGGGTGCGGGCTTCAGCCCCGATTTCAGCGGGCTCGAGAACGTGTACATGAACGCCGCCATCCTGGGCATGGGGCGCGCTCAGGTGGACGAGCGGCTGGATAGCATCCTGGCGTTTGCCGACATCGGCCAGTTCATCCACCAGCCGGTCAAGACGTATTCCAGCGGCATGTTCGTGCGCCTGGCGTTTGCCGTGGCGACGAGCGTGGAGCCCGACATTCTGGTGATCGACGAGGCGCTGTCGGTCGGCGATGGCGCGTTTGCACGCAAGTCGTTCGACCGCATCATGGACCTCAAGGACAAGGGCGCCACCATCCTGTTCTGCTCGCATGCGATGTACCACGTGCAGGCCCTGTGTTCCCGCGCCCTGTGGCTGGAAGGGGGACGCATGCGCATGTGGGACGATGCACCACGGGTAACAGCGGCCTACGAGACTTCGCTGGTGATGGAAGCCCCTCCCAGCCAGCAGTCCACCCTGGGGGCACACGATGCCGAGCCGGCATCGCCCGCCACGGATGGCGACGCACCATCCAGCGACACCGATCGCTTTGAAGCCCGCATGAAGGCCGATGGCGCCCTGGTGCGCAAGGCGCCGGACGGCACTGCCGTGCTCACCGGCATCGAGGCATTGGCTGATGGCGTTGCCGCCAGCGAGTTGGCCATCCACTCCGGGGTGACCACGCTGGAGGTGCGCATTCGCTTTGCCAGCGACCCGGCATTGCCCTGCCCGTCGGTGGCCATCGGCATCGCCCACGCCAATGGCACCGTGGTGGCCAGCGCTGGAAGCGCCAACGATAAGGTGGAACTCTCCCGCAACGCCTCGGGCGCCGGCATGGGCGTGCTAACGCTGCCGCGCCTGCCGCTCCTCAAGGGCGATTACACGGTGTCCATCATCCTGGCGTGCGAGCGCGGCCTGCATGTCTATGAAGTCGTGGAGCGCGCGATCACGCTGCGCGTGGTGCAGACCGGGCTGGAGCAGGGATTGGTCAGCCTGCCCCACCAATGGAACAGCGGAGCCGGTGCGTGAGCGTGCGGCCATGGCATGCCGTCGAGCTGGGCGAATCGCAGATGGGCGAGACCCGCGCCCTGTTTGAGCAGGTGTTCGGCCATCCCATGAGCGAAGCGCTCTGGCGCTGGAAATACGACGGCGGACGGGGGTGCGCCACCGGCACGCGGG
Organism: Acidovorax sp. LjRoot66; assembly: GCF_964253305.1. Classification (NCBI taxonomy): domain Bacteria; kingdom Pseudomonadati; phylum Pseudomonadota; class Betaproteobacteria; order Burkholderiales; family Comamonadaceae; genus Acidovorax; species Acidovorax sp. LjRoot66. The sequence goes on along the minus strand of NZ_CAXUQU020000001.1, from coordinate 1,191,839 downwards.
ACGAAGATGGCGCCCTGCTAGCCCATTACGGAGGAACAGCCCGAACGCTGGTCTGCGAGGGGCAACCGCTGCAGGCCGTGCAATTGGGCGATGTGATGGTGAAAGTCCAGGCGCGCGGCATTCTGTCGCGCCAGGGGCCGTTTGCCACAGCCACCCAGGCATTTTTGCACGACCATATCGGCTCGCCCGGCGGGTTTGCATTGGGGTTTGGCTTTCCGAGCGCGCGCCACACACGCCTGGGTGAAAAGCTCGGCCTGTACACCCCGCTGGGCGAGGTGCTGGAGGTGCGGTGGAACACGCCCTCCTGCCCCACTCCATTCTGGAAACGCCCCTGGGTCTGCGCCCCCGTGGACTGGAGTGCAGCGCACACCGACGCCCGCCTTGATGCCTTGTGGGATGCCTTGCGCCAGACCGCGCAGGGCTTCGTGCTACCCCAGCGCGACGCGCGCTGGTGGCGCCACCGCTTTGCCAACCATCCTGATGGACCGTACCGGTGCTGGTGGGTGCGCGGCCGCTTTTCGCGCCGCATTCTGGGCGCTGTGGTACTGCGACCTGGGCAGGGCGCGGCGGCGGACTGGGAGCTGCTGGACTGGCTGGGTGCCGTGCAGGACACTCCCACCCTGCTGGCTGCCGCCCGCGAGCTGGCCGCGCACGGTGGCGCCAGGGCCTTGAACAGCTGGCTGAGCCAGCCCTTGGTACGCCACCTGCAGGCGCTCCCGCCCCCGCCGGATGGGGCACAGGCCTCCGAACAACCCGCCTGCCCCTACTGCGTGACGCAACGCACTGCACCAGCGGTGCCTGCTGCCCTGCGTAACCAGCCCTGGTGGCTGACGGGCGGCGATACGGACTTTCGCTGAGCATGTCGGCGGCCGCTGCATTGTCCCCATGGAGTCTCAGGGCGCAGGCGCCCGAGTACGGCTGGCTGGTGCCCGCCATGGCACGGTTGCCTGATGCCCTGGCCTATCCCATGGCCCGCTGGCGCGGCGCCATCAACGCGCGCCACGACCGTGACTGGGTCTCGCTGAGCCTGGGTCACCGGCATGTGGCTGCCATGGTCGAACAGGGCCTGGCACAGCTCCTGCCGCCCGAACAAGTGGCCGACGCAGTGGTGGAGCGCTTCGAAACCGTGGCCCGCGAAGAAATGGAAGCGCGGGCATTGCAATTGCGGGGTCTCTCGCATTTCGACATCGAGGCGGCGCAAGCGCTGGACACGCTGAACACCCGCCCACCGGGGCGCGGCCTTGTGCTGGTGACACCGCATCTTGAAACCTTCGTGCTGGGTATTGCAGCCCTGGCCAGCCGCGGCACGCGCGTCCACCCTGTCATGTCCATCGTGTCGGAAGACCCGCGTGTGCACCCTGCCATCAGGGCCCATTTCCGGCTGAAGTACAGCGGGCTGGAGCGCCACCTGCAAGGCGGCAAGCTGGCGGATGCAGAAACCTCGATGCGCTATTTTTACCGCATGTTGGCCCAGGGCGACGTAGTCGTGGTGCTGGCCGATGCCCCGGCACCGCCCGACGGCCCCGGCGTGTGCCTGCCTTTTCTGGGCGCGCAACGCAAGGTAGCCCAGGGCGCGCTGCGCCTGGCCACGCAGTCGGGCAGCCTGCTGGCGGCCTTTGCCTGCCATGCCCACGGTGGCCGTCGGCATTCGGTGGCCCTGTCACCGCTGTGGGACCCCCAGGACGATGCCCAGGCCGCCTATGCACGTGCCTTTGCGTTCATGGAGCAACACATCCGCGTGAACCCCGCGCGGTGGTGGGGATCTCACTTGCTACCGCTGTACCCGGCCTGCTGAAAGACACCTCCAACCATGACCTCTTCCGTGGATGATGATGAATTCCTTTTCCTGGCTTGCGTGAGCCGCTGGGATGTGGCCCGCGAGCGGCTGCTGACCTCCCCCTGCCTGCAGGCGGGCGAGCGCCCTCTTTGGCTGCGCTGGAATGCCAGCTCAGCGGCAGAGGCTTTCAACGACGTGATGGATGGGAGCCCTCCGCACCGCTGGGTGGTATGGCTGCACCAGGACGTGGTGCTGCCCGAGGGCTGGGACACATTGTTCAGCCAGGCCATCGCGCAGGCCGAACAGCGGCTGGGCCGGCTTTCCGTCGTGGGCGCATACGGTGTCATCGGCGCGGGCTTACAGGCACGCCACGCGGGCCACGTGCTTGACCGCGGCCATGTGCTGCGCGGCCCTGCGGAACTGCCCAGCCTGGTGGACAGCCTCGATGAACTGCTGGTGGCGGTGCGCAGCGACAGCGGCCTGCGCATGGATCCCGCGCTGGGATGGGACTTCTACGCCACCGACCTGGTGCTGCAGGCCCAGGCCGCAGGCCAGCAAGCGGCCGCAGTGGATGCTTTTTGCGAGCACTGGTCGGACACGCCTTCGCAGCCCCCCCTCCCACGCCCCACGGCCCAGCGGATTGCACACAGCGGCACGGCCTTCGAAGCCAAGTGGGAGTCCCACTTGCCTGTGACGACCACCTGTGTGGCGATTCAGCAGCGCGGCGACGTGCGCGCCATGGCGCAGTCGCTGCTGGGCGATGGTGTTGACCCCCTGGAACAGGCAGCCCCATGACCCCCATTGCCCTGGTCATCGTCTCCACCGCGTCGAGCCCGCTGTCGTCGGAAGAATTTCGCCATGGCTGGGACCAATTGCACCGCGTGCTGCCACCACCCACCGTGTGGCTGGAAACGCCCGCGCTGGCCAGCCCAGAGGCATGGCACCAGGCCTTGGACCAGGCGCCGGAGGCAGCACCGCTGGACGGGAACGCCCGCGTGCTGCTGCTGCGCCATGGCCACGCCATGATCGGCCCCGATGTGCTGGAGCGGCTGGGTCGGGCGCTTGACGACGCGCAAGATGCGCACACGGCGGTGCACGCTTTCGACCCGGGCTTTCCCCCGGCCCTGGCACCCGACTATTGCACGGTGCGCGGCATGGAGCGCTACCTTGAGCAACTGGGTGCCAGCGAGCTCCCCCTCCTCCCCGACAGTGGCCAGCATGTACCGCTGGTGACGCTGACCACGGTGGCCGCCGTGCGCGCCGGCACCGTGCGCAGCCACGCCCAGTGGGTACCCGGTGCCTTCGTGCACGACTTTGCCAGCTACCACCAGGCGCGGCGCGAGGACATGCTGCCCCTGCTGCCTGCCGGCGTGGCCCGTGTGCTGGATGTGGGTGGCGGTGAAGGCGGCTTCCTGCAGGCCATCAAGGAACTGCGCGGCTGCGAGACCCACCTGGCCGAGTATTCGCAAGAGGCCTGCCGCACCGCACGCACCCAGGTGGACCATGTTTGGCAGGGCGACTTTCTCACGCAGCCGTTCGCCGGGCTGCCGAGGCAAGGCCAGGGCGCGTTCGACTGCATCAGTTTTCTGGACGTGCTGGAACATGCCAACGACCCACGCGCCTGGCTGGCGAGGGCCCGGGGCCTGCTGGCGCCGGGCGGATCGGTGCTCATCTCCGTCCCCAATGTGGGCCACTGGGGCGTGATGGCCGACCTGATCGAGGGGCGCTGGGACTACTGCCCGCTGGGCATCCACTGCGTGACCCATGTGCGCTTCTTCACCTGGAAGACCCTGCAGGACATGCTGACCAGCGCAGGATTTGCGGTGGATCACCTGGAACGCGTCCAGGTGCCCGCCCCCGCAGACTGGGCCAGCCATTGGGCGCACACCCCGCGCCTGAAGGCGGATCCGGCAAGCTGGAATACCTATGCTTTCCTCGTTCGCGCCACCCCGCTCAAGGAGGGCCCATGGGCTTGAGCTGCTGCGCCGTTCTGGTGAACTACCGGGATGCCGCCGAAGTTGCGGCGGCAGTGGCGTCGGTGCTGGCGGATGCGCCGGGCATCGAGGTGCGCGTGGTCGACAACAGCGATGACGATGCCGAATGGGCCTTGCTGCGATCACTGCTCCCGCAGGCAGTGCAATGCCATCGCGCCGAGGGGAACATCGGGTTCGGCCGGGGCTGCAATCTGGCCGTGCGCGCCTCTTCGGCCGACTGCTTCTTTCTGGTGAACCCGGATGTGCGCCTGGTCAAGGGCTGCACGGCGGCACTGATCGAAGCACTTGCCCACGACCCCACGCTTGGAGCGATCGCCCCCCGACAGTTCCTGGATGCGGCCCTGCAGTGGCGCCTGCCGCCCAGCTGGCTGCCCACGGCCGTGCGCGCATGGGCCACCGAGCGCGCACGCAGGGAGCCCCCCATCCGGGATCGGGTTCGCCACGCCACGGGGGCTGAGGCCTTGCGCTACTGGCAAGCCAGCCATGCACCGCTGCGCCAGCGGGCGCTGTCCGGTGGCGCGGTCATGGTGCACCGCCGTGCACTGGACGCAGGCGGAGACCTGTTCGACCCGCGTTTCTTCATGTACTTCGAGGACTCCGATCTCAGCCTGCGCTTGCGCCGCCAGGGCTTGGGCATGGCCATGGCACCTGAAGCGCAGGCCATCCACGCCTGGCGCAACGCCCCCCACAAGCAGGGCCTGATGGAAGCCGGCGCCGCCATCTACTTCGCCAAACACCATGCCGATGACGGCTGGCTGCACAAGGCCCACCGTCTGCAGCAGGTACAGCCCGGGCCGCTCAGGGACATCAACCAGCCAGGCCAGCGGACCCTCGAAGGCATCGAGCTGGAGGTGCCCGCCCCTCTCCAGACAGGCTGGGTGCTGGAGCTCAGCCCCGATCCTTTGCGGCAGATCTGCGTCGGGCACCTGGGAACCGGAGCACGGGCATCGGCCTCTTACCAGACGCTGGAGCATTTCGGCTCCGGCACCGTGTTTGTGCGTCTGCGCAGCAGCCGGGTGGACGACCGCCATGGACCCGAAGTGATGGCCATGTTGGAGCCCCCCCATACCGCCCCAAGGGAGACAGTTGCAGGTTCCACAGGCTGAACGGAGCGCCACAGGCCCGGGACCTGACACATCCTGTAGCGCGATGCGCACCCGCCACTCTGCGAAAATCACACCCAACAGGGCGCGCAATCAGGTCGCCCCATGCCCCTTTGCAACCCAACGCCTCCATGCACTGACCGCCCCATCGGGCCGTGCCCCCAGCACTTTTCCCCGCCAGGCTTGCCCGGCTTTTCGACTTCTTGGGAGTGAGTACATGTCTACTCTTGGTTTCCTTTCACCCCCGCCGGGCAAACCGTCGCCAAGCGCCATGGCTATGCAGTTGGCAATGGCCGCCGCCGGCATCGCCCTGGCCGGGCAGGCACTGGCGCAGGTCGCCCCCCAGGGTACCGCTCCTGGCGCACTAGCGCGCCCAGGCACTGCAGTGGCTGCACCCCCGCCCGCGGCTGTGCCTCCAACAGCCACCTCCATCCAGGCGGGGGGCGCCAACCCCTTCGACGCCCAGCGCAAGGCATGGCCGGATCGCGTACCACCCGTCCCGCCACCACCACCACCGCCTCCGCCCGCCGTAGTGACCGACCAGGATCTGCAGCTGTACGGTGTTGTGATTGCAGGCAGCGTCAAAATGGCCAATGTGCGCCTGGGTCCGCGCTTTGCCAGCGCAGCCACCGAGGGGCGCCCATTCTCGACCTTCCGCGAGGGGCAGGCACTGGGCGAGTTCACACTGGCACAGGTCCACCCCACCCACGTGGTGCTGTCAGCACCCGGCGGGCAGCAGAGCATCTACTTCACAAAGAAGACGGACCGGGCTGCCGGCCCGGGGGCGCCAGCCCCTGTGGCGCAGGGCCAGGCCCCCGTTCAGGGCGCGACGCCGGTAGTGCAGGTGCCAGCTGGAGATCCCGCCGCCACGCAGGCAGCCGCCGCAGCGGTCGCGCCCCCACCAGGGGCCAATGCCGGGCAGGTTGCCCAGCAGCAGGCAGCGGCAGCCCCGGCGGCCCCACCGGCAGCCAACTCACCGAACTCAGCCAACACGGTGTTCAACAGCCTGTCCGAGGCACTGAATGCTGCACGCAACAATGCCAATATGCAGCAGAACCAGAGTGCCAACCCTTTCCAGGTTCCCAGCGCACCTCGGCAATGAAGCCTGCTTAGGAGGCTGCGCGGCAGAAAGCATCGAAGCGAAACGCTCCACAACCGAGGAACCGGTTTGTCGGGCGTTGCAGCCGTTGCTCCTTCTGCCCCGCAGCGTCTTGGCCCCGGCGCTGTGCGCGGGACCGGCAGCGGTGGCGAAGAGATAGCAGCAATCGATCCGACCCGCCGCGCGATCGCTTCATGGAATGAAAAAAGGCCCCTCGGGGCCTTTTTTACGTCTGAGCAAAGCGCTGGCTGGTGTTTACCAGATCTTGCCCTTGTTGACGAAGGAACCGTTGCTGTTCTTGAAGCCGAAATAGATTTCGACGTTGAACGCACGCAGGTCATCAGCCGTCAGATCCATGGTGGGTGTGAACTTGAGGGTTCCTGCATTGGCGATCTGACTGGAGTACGCAACGGTTTCAGGGTTGGGCAGTCCGAGCTGAACCCAGCTGTCAACCTTGCGGAAAAACCAGACATCGGTCGTGAAGAACAGGCCATTGGCTGGAATGCGCGCCGCGATCCACACGCTGGTCTTGTCACTGGCAGCGACGTCTGCAGTGGTCTGCGTCAACGTGACATCCAGCTTCAGAGGCTGACCGGTTGTAGACACCACGTTGGTGGTCACCGATCCTGCCGTCGTGGGCGTGGTGGGGACTGTCGGAATAGTCGGCGTGGTGGGAGTGGTAGGCGTCGTCGGCGTGGTGGGCGTCGTCGGGGTCGTAGGCGACGCAGCGTCCACGGGATCCGGGAAGGGGCTGGTCGTCCAGGAGATCTTGGCGTAGCCGGCCGCGTACTTGGGCATGTCGATGTCCAGGGCGCCCTGGTAGTCGTAGAGCGCGGCGCCGCTCAGCTGGCGCACGTAGAGCCACTTGCCCTGGTCGGTGCTGCTGCGGTTGGCATCGAGCTGTCCGCCCACGAAGCGCAGGGTGCCGCCACCGTCGTGCACGACGAAATGGTCGACGTCTTCGTTGACCAGGCGTGTGAACGAGGAGTCAATGCGCTCGCCGGTCTGCGCGGCCTGGTACTCTGCGCCGCTCAGGGGAGCGACACGGGTCGGCTCCTTGCCATAGCGCAGCACGAAAGCCGACTGGGTGGTTTGGGCCGCATAGCCCGAGAACAGGAACGAGCGCGTGCCTGCAGGAATGAAGATCTTGAATTCCTGGTTCTGCATCTGGAAGCCAGTGAACTCAGGCAGGGAGAGGGAGCCACCGCCAGGGAAGGCGCAGCCGCCGGTGCCAAAACCGATGGCGCAACCCGTCACGCCGGTAGGAGCGTATTGCTCCTTGAAGCCGACCTTGGTGTCGAAGGTATAGCTGCTGCTGCCGGACGGCAGAGACAGGGCAATTCTGTGCGCTGACTGGTGCATCGAAACAAAGTTTGCAGCCTGTGCAAACGTGCTCATTGCAGCCAAAAAAATAACAATTAGATACCGCATTGCATCCGCCCAAAAAAAAAAGGCCGCGAGCTCTCGCCGGCGGCCTTTTTACTAAAGTCGCAACTTCTTAGTTAGAAGGAGCGTAGTGCCACGTGACTTCTGGGCCAATCGTGTTGATGTAGGTAACAACGCCAGGACCGCCCGACTTGCCCAGGTTCACAGAAGGAGCCGAGGTTTGGCCAACGGAGACCGTTGGGTTTGCGTAGCGAACGTTAGCCCAGCCAGCGGTGAACGTGCCCACGCTGATCTGGCTACCGAAGGCCAGCCAGTCGTGTTCGAACACGCTGGTCGACGATGCTGGTGGCAGAGGCGAGATGTTGAACGTTGGACCGGCGATGGTGTTTTCGCTGTAATCGAACACATCAGCAGCGATCTGCACCTTCTGTTGGAAGGGGTACTGGCCGCTGATGACGTTACGGTACGTCAGCTTCGTGGGGAACGTGAAGGACACCAGCGAAGACTGGTTGCCACCAACAACGTAAGGCACGACGAACGAGGTCTTCCACAGTGCGTCTTCGATGTCAGCAACCGTAGCTTGCGAACGTGGAGCGCCCAGGCTGGAGTCAACACCGATGTTTTGCTTGATGCGGTTGTTGTAGTCAGCCAGTGCCAGGGTAGGCAGCGAAGCGTTCTGACCGTTCAGCGAGTTCGAGATGGTCAGGAAGCCAGCCAGCACGTTAGGCGTGTTGGTGTCAGCGACCACAGCTGGAGCTGCGTCAAATGCGGCCTTGATGGCAGCCTTGGCAACGCCAGGACGGTTAGGAGCGAGGTCGAATGCTTGCGATTCGATGATCGTGATGTAACCGATGTTGGTCAGTGGCGAGCGGCCTTCGCCAGCACCGCTCACGATCACTGCTGGGGTAGCAGCGGATGCGAAGGTGTTGGAGTTAGGCAGCAGGATCGAGTCGTCGCTGGACGTCACAACCGAACGCGTCGTTTGGCCGTTGGCGGCAGCGGCTTGGCTTGCCAGGGTACCGACCCACACGTCGCCAGGCGACAGGTAGATCAAGAAGTCCAGACGTTCTTCGGAGCGCTCGTTGTCGTGAATCACGACCTTGGCGACGACGGATTGCGTCAGGCTAGTGTTGATAACCTTCAACTCACTTTGCCATCCCCCACCGATGAAATACGAGGGAGCGACCAGCAAATCACCCAAACCAGCGTGATTCACGGTCACAGCGTTTGCAGCACCAGCAGCGAGCATGGCGCCCATTGCTACAGCAAGAAGTTTCTTCTTCATCACAGATTTCTCCATAAAAATTAAAAAAAGCACCTGAGCAAGCCCACACTCATAGCTTTACAAGTTTACACCAGATACTTCAACAATCCGCCCCGCGTACACAATCTAGACAAGCGGACTCTATGGACTGTTGATTCGCATCCTACACAATCGCCCCCCGGTTTGCGCAGGGGTGCGTAGATAAAATGTGTTTGGTGTCACAACTAGGGCGAAGGATGTTGCACCTCAGCAACAAGCGCCCGTTGTCCTTTTCCTGCACCCGACACGGCAAGCCTGCGGCCTGCCCTGCTGCGGCACAGCGGGCCAGAAGCAAGTCGCCAGAGAGCCGGCGGGCGTACCCAACTGACCCTTGCGGCGCTGCCACGGCCCCTCATCAGCGCGACTTCAGAACCGCGTCGAGATTGACGTGCTTCCACTGCCCATCCACGATCTCCCAGATATCGGAGGTGCGGAAATTGGAGTCAGACTTCTTCCCGGTCGGATCGACCAGTGTGAGCTCGACTTCCACATTGGCATTCTTGCCATCCTGGGTGACATCATGCACCTTGATGGATTTCAGGATCCAGGCTTTCGCATGGTATTCCGCATAGAACTTGGAATCCGTCCGCTTGGGGTCGATCCCATGCTCCAGATCGTAGCGCACGCCCCAGTTGCGGTCCACATGGGCTTGCCAATAGCGTTTGAAATTGGTAAGCACACCGATTTGCGCCATTTTGGGCTCGAGCGCAGGCGATTCGAACACCAGGTTCAGCGGCTTGGACTCCGTCGAAACCGTACTCGGTGCGACGGTTGCATTGCCTGCAGTCTGCGAGGTCGCGCAGCCGGCCAGCCATGGCAACACCGCGACCATGGCAGCGGCGAGCGTGATCTTTTGTGCAAAATTCTTCATGCGTGTCTCAAGATAGTGTGGAAGTTCAACGAATCACGGGTGGGCGACCCGCAGGGATGAGGGCTCTTGCAGCGTGTGAAAAAGCACCAATGGGATATGGGCAACCTGCTGATAGTTCACATCAATGATGCTGCGGCCACCATTTCGGCGCAATGCGTCACCCGCAAGCAGGACGCAAGGCGCCAAGACAGCAAAGGAACTGTCGGTCTGCGGCACCGGAGCGCTCAGGCAGCGCATGGGCGGCATCACGTCATCGCGCCCCAGGAAGGCGTCGTAGTCTGCCATGATGGCCCAGGTATCGGGGCGCACTTTGGCCAACGTGAACATCTCCTGCAGCGCGTTGAAGGAGAGCGTGGTGCCCTCCTGCAGCACCAGGCGATACTGTCCGAGCCAATCGTAGTCGCCTTCGGGATCCGTCCGCGCAACGATGGTCAGCCGCGAATCGAGCCGGGCAAAGTCTTCCATGGCTCTGCGCACTGCAGGTGACTGGTCGGGGTGCCCCAGCAGCAGCAGCTCCCAGCCCGAGTAGGTTTGGTGCACCAGCGAGAAGAAGGTGGCGGTGAGCGCCGCCACATCAAAAGGCTGCACCACGGCCGAGACGAACGGCGCGGCCACTGCCTGGGAATGGACTGTTTGCGCGCCCTGCGCGGCGCTTGCGCCAGACAATGCGCGCCAGCCATCCCTCATGAACCGCCACATGCCTGGCGGCACCACGGCGCGCACCATGTTCTTGGCGTGGAACAGGGCATGCGCTCGCCGCCCGGCCCCGAGGGATACCTCTTCGCCAGCATCGGCGATCAGGCGGTAGTACTGCGCCATGTAGCGCGCCTGGTCGTTGGCGAGCAACTGGCGCTCATGCGCCGTGGTCAGCTCCGAGCGCAGGTACTCCAGATCCATGCGCGCAGCCGCCAGCTTGCGGTCCAGGTCAGTCGCCACGACGGGAGACGCCCCCGCGAGGGATGGCATCGATGTCGAAGACAAGGTCTTGGGAGGATTGACCGCCCGGATGGACACCCCCGCGGCCAGCGTGCGCAGGTGGTGCTCGGGCAGCGCGCCGAGGGCATCCATGATGGCCACGTCCTGCGGATGGGCCGCCCCCGTGCCGGAACGCTGCAGGGCGTCGACCACCTCGCCCAGCGGCGTGGTGCGCAGCAGCGCTGCCGCATCGGCGGGCAGGCGGTCCAGGTAGACCCCGAGGAACCAGCTCAGCGACCACCGCGGGTGCTGGTGGGGTTCCACACCGCTCCAACGCAGGTCAAACTCGCGGAACCACTCGCGCAGGCCGGTTTCGGTGGCGTTGTAGAAATGGTGGGGGTAGCCGTGTTCGGGCTGCAGGAAGGCGGTGTCGATCTTGACCACGCCGCCCGGCTTGAGCACGCGGCGAATCTCCTCCACCGCCGCCTGAGGGTACTGCAGGTGCTCGAACACCGCCTGGCTGATCACCGCGCCAAAGCTGTTGTCCCGGAACGGCAGCCGGTCGGCAGAGCCGACCACGTCCGTCATGGGGTAGCGAAAGATGTCGATCTGCACCACGTTGTCCCAGCGCTGCAGCTTGCCGCCTGCGCCCAGGTCGAGCACCCATTCGTCCCGATGCTCCTCGATGATCCTGAGCGACTCCTGGCTGTAGGGGTGGCGCGATACCGGATCGTCCACCGAGGCCTCCCCCGTTCCCGCCTCCTCGATGGTCTCAGGCAGCAGCACGGGCACCCCATTGCGCAGGGGGTAGGCCGCCTCGCAGCCGCCACACACCACCCGGCTCTCGTGCTGGATCAGTCTGGAGCCGCAACGCGGGCAGGCCAGCAGGGGCAAAAGGGAGTCAAGTCGGCTCATACGGTGGATTTAAGGAAGGAAACGGGCAGGCAAGTGAGGACGGCGACAAGCGCCGTTTCAGGAAACGCGGGGGGGCCAGGCCAGCGAAAAATCTTCGGCGTCGATGGTCAGGTTGGGGTTGTAGCAGGGGTCGTTGGCCAGCAAGGCAGGCCAACGGGTCTGCAGGATCTTCACTTCCGAGTTGAAGCGCTTTTGCTTCTCGGGCGTGTCCTCATAGCCGCGCGAGACGGACTCGTGGTGGATCAGTTCGGCATAGGGCGTCCAGTGGTTGCGGTAGCCCGCCTCACGCACGCGCAGGCAGAAGTCCACGTCATTGAAGGCCACGGCCAGGCTCTCGTCCAGGCCGCTCACCTCTTCGTAGACCGACTTGCGCAGCAGCAGGCAGGCCGCCGTCACGGCGACGAAGTCCTGCGCCAGCACCGCGCGGCCCATGTAGCCATGCTGGCCCCGGGCCAGCAGCTTGTGCGCATGGCCGGCTACGCCGCAGACCAGCACCACGCCTGCGTGCTGGATGCGACCATCGGGGTACCACAGGCGGGCGCCCACGCAGCCCACGCCGGGCTCCAGCGCAGGGCCGACCATTTCATCGAGCCACTCGGGGTGGGTGGCCTCGATGTCGTTGTTCATGAGCAGCACGAACTCGCCACGCGTGGCTTCGTGCACCGCACGGTTGTTGATGGCCGAGAAGTTGAACGGGCCATCGTCGCGCAACACCCGGATCTGCCCCGACGCCGTGCGCTCGGCCAACAGCTGCAGCGAAGCCGCTTCGTCGCTGCCGTTGTCCATCACGATGATTTCGTAGTTGGGGTAGCGGGTCTGCACCAGGCTGTCGAGGCACTGGCGCAGGATCTTCTCGCCATTGCGGGTGGGAATGACGATGCTCACCAGCGGGGGGTTGGCCGGAATGCCCCAGCGCACACGGTACATGCCCGAGGCCTCGGGCGCCTCCAGCACCTCGCCTTGCAGGCCGCGGCGCTGCAGATGCTCCTGCAGCGCACGCCGGCCGGCCTCGAAGGCATAGCTCTTGTTGCCATGGCCCGAGGCCGTGCTGCCGGTTGCCGTTCGCCAGTGGTACAGAATTTGCGGCACGTGGAGCACGGCGGCAGCTTCCACGCTGTCAATGGCGCGCAGCGCCAGATCGTAGTCTTGCGCGCCCTCGAAGCCCACGCGCGGACCACCGAGCTGGCGCATGAAGTCGGCGTCATAAACCGCGAAGTGGCACATGTAGTTGTGCGAGCGCAGCAGGCCCAGGTTGAAATCGGGCTTGAAATACGGATCGAAGCGCCGGCCGGTCTGATCGATCTTGTCCTCGTCGGAATACAGCACCTTGCCCTGCGGGTGGCGCGCAAAGGCCTGCATGGCGCGCAGCAGCGCATGGGGCGTGAGCTCGTCGTCATGGTCGAGCAGGGCGATGTACTGACCCTTGGCCAAGCCGATGGCGGTGTTGGTCGCCACCGAAATGTGCTGGTTCTTTGCGTGGAAAGCCAGCCGGATGCGGGAGTCTTGCGCGGCCGCAGCCTCCAGCAGCTCGCGCGTGCCTGCCTTGGTCGAGGCATCGTCGCAGATGCACAGCTCCCAGTGCGGGTAGACCTGGTTCTTCACCGAGGCAATGGCACGGCCCACATCCTGCGGATCGGGGTTGTAGACCGGCATGACGATGGAAACCAGCGCCTTGCGCGGCAGCTCGGCCGCCTCGGCCACCAGGCGCGAGAGCTTGACCGGGTCAATGGTGTCGTATTTCGCCACCCAGTCGGCATAACTGCGTGGTGCGGCACCGGCCACCGGATCCGGCACGGGCGCACCGGCATCCAGGGCTTCCAGCTCATGGCCGGAGCCATGCAGCATGCGCCGCAGACGCTGGCGCACGCCCTGCACACCCTGGGTGCGCAGCACCGACACCGTGCGCTTGACCAGGTGCGACAGGCCCACACCCCGGCCGCGGGCGACCGAATAGGCCGCCACGACGCTCCTGGCGTACCGCGGCAGCCGGACCACCAGGCGCAACGGCCGGGTGATCTTCCACGAGCGCGATCCCGTCACCAGACGCAGCTGGTGCTGCGTGGCGTCCATCATGGTCTGCAGGTTGTGCGCATGGTTGCGCGCCAGGGCGATCTCGGCCTCCAAGGCCGTGGCAGAGGTCTCCAGGGAACCGATGCGCGCCTGGGCATCGGTGTACAGGTCCAGCACGTTCGCGCCGTGCTGGTGGGCCAGGTCACGCTCGCGCATTACAGCGTGGAGCTCGACGATGGTGGCATCACGCTCCTGCTGCACCACGTCGCGCGCAGCACATGCCAGGTCGTGCGCCTCGCCCAGGTGGTGCGCGTCCTGGCGGGCCTTGTCGGCTGCCTGCATGGCATCCATGGCGCGCTGCTGCTGGTCCATCAGGTCCTGCGCCAGCCGCTTCACATCCTTGTCGCGCTCGGCCAGCTGAGACAACACGCTGCGCCGCGACAGCGAGCGTGTCACCAGTTCCTCGAAGGTCTGCCTGGACTGCAGCACCTGCCATTTGGCATACAGCTGGGCCGTGGCATCGGCCGCGCGCTGACGGTCGGCCTGCACGCCCTCGCCCGCCCCGGCATGGATGCGGTAGGCAGCCGATACGCCGGGCACGAACTCGAACGGCGTGCGGCTTTCCACCTGCAGCCAGAAATCCCAGTCCTCGTACAGATCGAAGCGCTCGTCGAAGGCGGCGCCGCCGGCCTGCACCAGGCTGCGGTGGAACAGCACCGAGTGGATGGGCATGAAGTTGCCGTAGCGCAGCTCGCCCGAGGCATAGGGGAACTGGAAGATCTCGCCCACGGGCTCGCTCTTGGCATCGACGCATTCCACCGCCGTGTGCACCGCCTTCACCGTGGCGCTCTGGCGTACGGCCAGCACCAGCTTGGCAATGTGGTCCGGGTAGAACCAGTCATCGTCGTCCAGGAAGATGAGGTACTCGCCGGTTGCCGCTGCCATGCCGGCATTGGCCGCCAGCGCGCGGTTGAGCTTCCTGCCCTGGGAGACCAGGGTGACCGGCACGGGGCCGTCGGCCCACTGCGTACCAGGCAGGCCGTCGCCGGCGGCGTCCACCAGCACGATGTCCAGATGCGGGTAGGTCTGCAGCGCCACGGACCCAAGGGCCTTGGCCAGCGTGGGGCGGCCCATGGTGCGCACGATGACCGAGACCAGCGGCAGGTCCTGCGGCAGCACGGCCACGCCGCGGCCCAGCAGGCGCTGCCTTTCGCCCTCGATCAGCAGCGGGCCGCCGGCGCGCAGATCGGCCGAGGTATAGCTCTCGAAAGCCTCGGCGTATTCCGACGCCGGGAACAGCGTGAGCGCACGAAAACGGTTGAGCGCGGAGATGAAACTCGCATACGGCAGCTTCTTCTCCTGGCTGGCAAAGACCTGCATGGCCTGCTGCTTGAGCGCCCACACGGGCGTGATGTCCAACAGCCGGTTGGGCCTGAGCGGCGCGCTCACCTCGTACAGGTGCAGGCCCACGCCCTCCAGCCGGCGCACGGCCTCGATGGCGCACAGCGCCGTGGCGCGGTGGTCGGGGTGCAGCTCCCAGGGCGACGGGGCGTACACCACGTCGGCGCCGGTATCGGCCACCGCCTGGATGATCCTGTGCACCAGCGCTTCGCCATAGGTGACTTCACGGTCCTGAAGGCCCCAGCACTGGGGCGGCGGCAGGCCCAGCACACGGGCCGCATCGGTACTTTCGGAGAGGCGGGTGTCTGCATACCCCTTGGCCGCACCTTCTTCGCCATGCCCGCCAGCGGTCAGCAGGACGACATGCACGGAGTGCCCCGCCTGAACATGCCCGGTGATGGCCCCGCCGCATCCAAAGACTTCGTCATCGGGATGGGGCGCCAGGACGAGTACGCCCCCTGGGGCGGGAGGCACGGGTGAGGCGTGGTAGGGGATGATCTCAGCCTCGCTAGGGTGCATGTTGTGCATTCAGATCAGGAAAGGAACGTGGGAACGGTCTGTGGCGCATGGAAACCGGTGTGCTTCCGCAAAAAAGGCGCAGGCACGGCAAGGGCCGGTCCCTCGTCAACGAAAAGGACCGCCGTGGATGCCAGGCAGAGACCAGGTCTGTGGGATTTTTCGCTTGAAGCCCGCCGCAGCGGCCCTCAGAGCAGGTCTGCAATTCTATATTCTGTCGTATGCAGCCACGATCATGCGCTTATCCTGGCAATGGCAACGGATTGTTGCACCACAAGGCCCTCTTGCGTCCAAAATATTGCGCATTGGTGCGACACCGGTCACACCCGGCGGCATCTCCCTCGGCGCACGGCCCTACCCAGGCGGGCGTTGCAACAGCCCGTGCACCCCGCCCCGGACTGCGGCGAGCAGGCGCGCCAGCCGCCGCTCGGGCAGCAGTGGCTGCAGCAGCAGCTTGCGCGCCAGCGGGGCGAGCAGCTTGCGGCGCCAGCCACGGGGCACGTCATGGGAACGCATTAGCCACAGCGTGTTGCGCACCTGGAAGTAGATGCGCTGCGGCGGATGCGCCAGCACCTGGCGCCCCAGCACCTTCACGCCCGCCTTGCCGATGGTGTGCTGCAATACCACCGCCCCCGTCTGCATCACCGCCCATCCCCGGTGGCGCGCACGCCAGCACCACTCGGTATCGACCATGTCCACGAACCAGCCCCCTCTGAATGGGCCTACGGCGGACAACGCTGCAGCCGGGTACAGGCACCCGGAGGTGATTACATGGTCCACCGCCACCGTCTGCTGCGCGGACCAGGGGTCTGCGGACGGCACCAGGCGCTGATGCGCATCCACGCGCTGGACGGGCAGTGCCCGTCCCGTGGTTTCGTCGCGCACGGCGGGGCCGAGCGCCGCCCAGCCGCCAGCGGCATCACCGGCCCGCGCCCAGATGTCCAGCAGGCCGGTCAGGTACCCGGCGGGGGGCAGGGAATCCTGGTCAAAACTCAGCAGGAAGTCAAAGGCGCCATCCAGCGCCCGCTGGCGCGCCAGGTTGAGCGCGGCACCCACGCCCAGGTTGCCTGGCGCCAGGTGCCACTGCACGGCGGTCATGCCCGACCAGGGCCCCGCCGCCGGGTCGATGGTCTGGCCGTTGTCGATGACCAGCACCTGCGCCACATCCGGCAGCAGTCGCGCGATCAAGGCCGACAGCCTGTGGCTGTCCGGGTGGTACGCCACCACGCAGGCCAGAACGCGCGGCGTCATGGCGTGGCACCCGGCCCGCTGCACAGTGCCTCGTAGGCGTCGGCAATGGCCTCCCAGCGATAGCGCTGCGCCAGCGATGGCCCTGGCACCCACGCGCTCGCCTGCGGTCTTTGCAAATGCCGGGTGAGCATGGATACGTCGGCAAAGTAGCCCCCCCCGTCCCCCAGCGTGTAGCGATTGAAGACGCAATCGAAGGCCAGCAGCGGCCGCTGGTACGGCAGCATCTCGACCAGCGAGGGATTGGTGCCCCCCACGCTGTGCCCGTGCAAATAGATATGGCAACCGGCGCGCAGGGCCGCCAGCGCCTTGGGGTCGAACAGGGAATCGATGAAGCGCACGCGCGGCTCGCCCTGGTAACGCGCGAGCAGCTCACGCCCCAGCGGCGTGGCGCTGAAGTTGCCCACCAGCACATACAGCGGCTGGGGCGATGCCAGAAAGGCCTGCAGCATCTCGGCGATGTGGTTCTCGGGTTCGATGCGCGCCACGGTCAACAGGTAACCGCCGGGCGCCAGGCCAAAGCGTTCCTTGAGCAGCGCGTGCGCCTGGTCCGCAGGCAACTGCAGCACATGGTCGCAGCCATAGGCGATGACGCTGCTGGTGCGGCCATAGCGGCCCAGCACCATGTCGGCAATGCCCTGGTTGTCGCTGACCACCACATGGGCGTGGCGCACGGCCAGGGCCTCGCTGCGCTCGAGGAACCAGCGCTTGAACCCGGTCCATTTGTCGCGCCGGGTCTCCAGCCCGTCCACATTCACGATGATGCGCCGTGGGCCGGCCATGCGGCGCAGCAGGGGCAGGAAGATGCCGCCCGACACGCCCATCACCAGCATGGCATCCACCCTGCGCCAGCACACCAGGAAGTTGAGCAGGTCATAGGGCACCGACCACAGGCCGTTGGCACGCAATGGCAGGTAGCGGTGCGCCAGGCGCTCGCCATCCGCCGCCAATGCGGTGCGGCCCACAGAGGAACCGAAGACCAGTGTGGCATGCCCCCGCCGCGCCAGCCGGGGGGCAAGCTGATCGACGCAGGTCTCGAAGCCGCCATAGCGTGCCGGCAGGCCATCGGTACCGATGACCGCGATGCGCAGCGGTCCCCTGGAGGAATCGGTCATCGCTGCGTGCCTTGGGCCGGCGGGCGCAGCGCCTGCAGCACCAGAAAGAGCCCCATGGCCCGGCGCCGCCGCGTGGGCCCCGACACCAGCGCGTGCCAGGCCAGGTGCAGCGCCACCCGCACACGGCTGCGGCCAGCCCAGGGCATCGACAGCCAGCCGGGAACCTGGGCCGCCGGGGACGCCCCAGGCAGGGCGCCACCCTGCTGCGCCCGGGCCCAGGCCATGGACTGGACCAGCACCCGCTCGGCCAGTTGCATGCCGCGCCGCAGCTGCTCGCCCAGCGACCGCTGGCGCGATGCACCCAGCAGGTTGGCGCCGTGCTGGCGGTACAGCGACAGGCATTGCGGCACGCAGGCCAGGCGCTGCATGCGCTGCGCCACCAGCGCCACGGCCCAGTCGTGCATCACATAGGCCGAAGGCTCGGGCAGGCGGGCCACGCAGGCCAGCATGTCGCCCGAGAGCGCCAACGTGTGCCCGATCACCGGGTTGACCAGCAACAGGCGCCGGGCGTCGAGGTCACGGGGCACGGCATAGGGGTTGCCGGTGTAGAAAGTGGGCTGCAGGGGCGCGAGCGCCTCGTCCACCACCTGCACATCGTGGAACAGCGCCCAGGGCTGCGGCAGCCCGGCGGCGGCATCGAGCATGGCCGCCACCTTGCCAGGCAGCCATACATCGTCCTGGTCGGCCAGGAAAATGCAATCGCCTGCGCCCACCTTGGGGGCCAGTTGCGCCATGGCATTGAAGAAGGACAAGGCGGGGCCGGGGGCGTTGTCGACCCAGTGCAGTTCCAGCGGTGCCTCGCTTGCATCCTGCGCCAGCTGCGCCAGCACTTCACGCGTGCCGTCCTCCGATGCATGGTCGAAGACGTGGATCACGTCCACGGCCCGGGACTGGGCGCGGATCGAGGCAATCTGCTGTGCGATGAAAGGTGCCCCGTTGTGGCTGCACAGGAGCACATGCAGGGTCATGCCGGACTTTTCAGGTGCGCCACGGCCCGCCGTCAGCGGGCGGCGACAGCAGCGAAGACTTCCGCATTCTCCAGGGTCAGGCCCTGCTGGTCCTTGGCCGACAGCAAAGGGTTGGCACCGATGTCGGGCCACTCGATGCCGATGGAGGGGTCGTTCCAGATGATGCAGCGCTCGTGCGCCGGCGCGTAGTAGTCGGTGGTCTTGTACAGGAACTCCGCCGTCTCGCTGAGCACGAGGAAGCCGTGCGCAAAGCCTGGCGGCACCCACAGCTGGCGGTGGTTGTCTTCGCTCAGCTCTTCGCCGACCCACTGGCCGAAGGTGGGCGAGGCCTTGCGGATGTCCACCGCCACGTCGAACACGGCACCGCGCACCACGCGCACCAGCTTGCCCTGGGGCTGCTGGACCTGGTAGTGCAGTCCACGCAGCACGCCGCGGGCGCTGCGGCTGTGGTTGTCCTGCACGAACTGGTGGTCGGTACCGGTGGCCTCGTTGAAGGCACGCTGGTTGAAGCTCTCGAAGAAGAAGCCGCGCGCATCGCCGAACTTCTTGGGTTCGATCAGCACGACATCGGGAATGGCCAGGCGGGTTGCTTGCATGGAGTGAATTTCAGGAAATCAGTAGATCTTTTCTTTGAGCACGCGCATCAGGTACTGGCCGTACCCGTTCTTGGTCAGCGGCTGGGCCAGACGCTCGAGTTGGGCGCTGTCGATCCACTGGCTGCGCCAGGAAATCTCTTCAGGGCATGCGATCTTCAGGCCCTGGCGGTGCTCCAGCGTGGCGATGAACTGGCCGGCTTCAAGCAGGCTCTCGTGCGTGCCGGTATCCAGCCAGGCGTAGCCCCGGCCCATGATCTCCACATTCAACTGGCCGCGCTCCAGGTACAGGCGGTTGAGGTCGGTGATCTCGTACTCGCCGCGGGCCGAGGGCTTGAGCCCCTTGGCCAGCTCCACCACTTGGTTGTCGTAGAAGTACAGGCCCGTCACCGCATAGCTCGACTTGGGGACCTTGGGCTTTTCTTCGAGTGACAGCACCTTGCCCTGGGCATCGAACTCGGCCACGCCATAGCGCTCAGGGTCATGCACATGGTAGGCGAACACGCTGGCGCCACTCTGGCGCTCAGTCGCGTTGCCCAGCAGTTCGTGGAAGTCGTGGCCGTGGAAGATGTTGTCGCCCAGCACCAGCGCGCTGGGGGAATCGCCGAGGAAGGATTCGCCGATCACGAAGGCCTGGGCCAGGCCGTCCGGGCTTGCCTGCACCGCGTACTGCAGATTGATGCCCCACTGGCTGCCATCGCCGAGCAGTTGCTCGAAGCGCGGCGTGTCCTGCGGCGTGCTGATCACCAGGATGTCGCGGATGCCCGCGAGCATCAAGGTGCTCAGCGGGTAATAGATCATGGGTTTGTCGTACACCGGCAGCAACTGCTTGCTGATGGCCAGGGTGGCCGGGTGCAGCCGGGTACCGGAGCCTCCGGCGAGGATGATGCCTTTGCGTGCCGTCATGGTGGTCGTTCTCAGAGAATCTCGGTGAGCATGCGCGCCACGCCCGTCTGCCAATGCGGCAGGGTCAGACCGAAAGTGCTGCGCAGCTTGGTGGTGTCCAGGCGCGAGTTGTGGGGGCGCACGGCCGGGGTGGGGAAGGCGCTGGTCGGAACGGGCGCCACTTCCTTGGCAATGATCTTTTCAGCCACCGGGTGCCTGGCGGCCACCGCCAGCACGTACTTCGCGTACTCGTTCCAGTTGGTCTCGCCAGCCGCCACCAGGTGGTACAGGCCCGCATCTTCGGGGCGCTGCTGCAGGTGGCGGATGGCATGGGCCGTCACGTCGGCCAGCAGGTCCGCGCCGGTGGGGGCGCCCCACTGGTCGTCGATCACCGTCAGGCGCTCGCGCTCCTGGGCCAGGCGCAGCATGGTCTTGGCGAAATTGCCGCCGCGTGCCGCATAGACCCAGCTGGTGCGCAGGATCAGGTGCCTGGCACCCGACTGGGCGATCAGCTGCTCGCCTTCGAGCTTGGTGCGGCCGTAGACGCTCAGGGGCGCAGGGGCATCGGTCTCCACCCAGGGGCGGCTGCCGCTGCCATCGAACACATAGTCGGTGCTGTAGTGCACCAGCCAGGCGCCGAGCTTCGCGGCCTCCTGCGCAATGGCGCCGGGCGTGGTGGCGTTGAGGGTGCGCGCGAAGTCGACCTCGCTCTCGGCCTTGTCCACGGCGGTGTGGGCGGCAGCATTGACGATGACGTCAGGGCGCAGGGCGCGCACCGTCTCGGCTACGCCGGCCGGGTTGGCGAAGTCACCGCAGTGTTCCGTGCTGTCGAAATCCAGCGCCGTGACGGTACCGAACACCGACAGGCTGCGCTGCAGCTCCCAGCCGACCTGGCCGCCCTTTCCAAAGAGCAGGATGTTCATGCGCTGGCATCCGCCACGGCTGCGGGCTCCTGCGCATACTGGGTCTGCACCCAGTCGCGGTAGGAACCGGTCTGCACGCTGGCCACCCAGTCGGCATGGTCCAGGTACCACTGCACTGTCTTGCGGATGCCGGTGTCAAAGGTCTCGGCGGGCTTCCAGCCCAGTTCGCGCTCGATCTTGCGCGCATCGATGGCGTAACGGCGGTCGTGGCCCGGGCGGTCCTTCACATAGGTGATCTGGGTGCGGTAGCTCTGGCCGTCGGCACGAGGGCGCAACTCGTCGAGCAGGCCGCAGACCATGTTCACGATCTCGATGTTGGGCTTTTCGTTCCAGCCGCCCACGTTGTAGGTCTCGCCAGCAGTGCCGGCTTCCAGCACGCGGCGGATGGCGCTGCAGTGGTCCTTCACGTACAGCCAGTCGCGCACCTGCATGCCGTCGCCGTAGACCGGCAGGTTCTTGCCGGCCAGGGCGTTGACGATCATCAGCGGGATCAGCTTCTCGGGGAAGTGGTAGGGCCCGTAGTTGTTGCTGCAGTTGGTGGTCAGCACCGGCAGGCCATAGGTGTGGCGCCAGGCGCGCACCAGGTGGTCGCTGGCGGCCTTGCTGGCGCTGTAGGGGCTGTTGGGCTCGAAACCGCGCGTCTCGGCAAAGGCCGGGTCGGTGGGTGCCAGCGATCCGTAAACCTCGTCGGTGGAGACGTGCAGGAAGCGGAAGGCTTCGCGCTCGCCCTCGGGCAGCGCGCTCCAATAGGCACGCACGGCCTCCAGCAGGCGGAACGAGCCAACGATGTTGGTCTGGATGAAATCCTCGGGTCCGTGGATGGAGCGGTCCACATGCGATTCGGCCGCGAAGTTGACCACCGCGCGGGGTTGGTGCTCGGCCAGCAGGCGGGCGATGAGGGCGCTGTCGCCGATATCGCCCTGCACGAAGACATGGCGTGCATCACCCTGGATGCTGTCCAGGTTGTGCAGATTGCCCGCGTAGGTGAGCTTGTCGAGGTTGACGACAGGCTCGCTGGAGGCAGCAAGCCAGTCAAGAACGAAGTTGGCGCCGATGAAACCCGCGCCGCCGGTAACCAGAATCATAGGGTGGGCTGTGTGAAATGCCTGCTCGGCAGAACCCGCGATTATCCCACCCTGCCCGGTTACCCGGTAACAGAGTTCAACACGGGCTCCCCGGGGCGGGTTGAAAGGCCATCAGAAATGGATACCGCGCATCATCTGCTGCAGCGCCACCGCCTCGGCCGACAGCTGTGGCTTGGCGTCCTTGCTGCCCTTGGCGGCAGTGGAATCCGGGAACATGCGAAAGCTGGTGTTCATGGTGATCTGCGCCACGCGGGGCACCAGGGCATGCAGTAACTGGCCGGTGATGCCCAGGCGCGTGGCGATGCGCACCGGCTTGAAGATACAGGCCTGGGCGATCATGTCCGCCGCCTCCTCGGGGCTCAGCGTGGGCACGTTGTTGTAGATCTTGGTCGGCGCGATCATGGGCGTGCGCACCAGCGGCATGTTGATGGTGGTGAAGGTGATGCCCTGGTCGGCGAACTCGCTCGACGCGCAGCGCGTCCAGGCATCAAGCGCCGCCTTGCTGGCCACATAGGCCGAAAAGCGCGGCGCATTCGTCAGCACGCCGATGGAGCTGATGTTGACCACATGGCCCTTGCGCTTGGCCACCATACCCGGCAAAAAGCCCATGGTCACGCGCAGGCAGCCGAAGTAATTGAGCTGCATGGTGCGCTCGTAGTCGTGGAAACGGTCATAGCTCGACTCGATGGCGCGGCGGATGGAGCGGCCCGCGTTGTTGATGAGGAAGTCCACGCCGCCATGCTTGTCGACCAGGAGTTGCACGAAGCGGTCGCAATCGGCCATGTCGGCGATGTCGGCGGCGTAGGCGATGAACTCGTAGCCCTTGGCCCGGGCCTCGGCGCAAGCCTCGTCGAGCTTGTCCTGGTCGCGCCCGCAGATGACGGTGGTGGCACCGGCCTCGGCGAACTTGTGCGCCGCTGCCAGGCCGATGCCCGAGGAGCCCCCCGTCACCAGCACCACCTTGCCGGCCACCGTGCCCTTGAGGCTGCGGTCGATGAACAGCTCGGGGTCGAGGTTGCGCTCCCAGTAGTCCCACAGGCGCCAGGCGTAGTCCTTGAGATTGGGGCAGGTCACGCCCGAGCCCTTGAGCGCCGCCAGGGTCTCGCGGCAGTCAAAGCGCGTGGGGTAGTTCACGAAGGTCAGCATGTCCTCGGGCAGGCCCAGGTCCTTCAAGACAGCGTTGCGCACCCGGCGCACCGGCGCCATGGCCATCAGGCTCTTCTTGATGCCCTTGGGGATGAAGCCCAGCAGCGCGGCATTGATGAACAGGTTCATGCGCGGCGCATGCGCGGCGCGGCTGAAGATATCCAGCACGTCGCCCACGCGGTAGCCCACCGGGTCCACCAGGTGGAAGCACTTCTTGCCGATGTCCTTCTGGTGGCTGATGACGTTGAGCGCGTTGACCACGAAGTCCACCGGCACGATGTTCACGCGCCCGCCTTCCAGGCCCACGGTGGGCATCCAGGGCGGCAGCAGCTGGCGCAGGCGCTGGATCAGCTTGAAGAAATAGTAGGGGCCGTCGATCTTGTCCATCTCGCCGGTCGTGCTGTCGCCCACCACCATGGCCGGGCGGTACACCGTCCAGGGCACCTTGCAGTCCTGGCGTACGATCTTCTCGCTCTCGTGCTTGGTCTGGAAGTAGGGGTGATCGAGGCCCTCGGCCTCCTCGAACATGTCCTCGCGGAACACGCCCTCGTACAGGCCGGCAGCCGCGATGGACGAGACGTGGTGGAAATGCCCGGCGTCGATGGCCTTGGCAAGATCGACCGTGTTACGCGTGCCCTCGATGTTCACGGCCACTTGGGTCTCTTCGTCGGCACCGAGGTCGTAGACCGCGGCCAGGTGGTAGAAATGGTCGATCTGACCCTTGAGCTTTTTCACGTCCTCGGAGGCCACGCCGAGCTTCTTGGCCGTGAGGTCGCCGAACACCGGCACGGCCCGTGCGGCCGACACGCCCCAGTAGCTGCGCAGGTCGGCCACCTTGTCCGCGCTTTCTCGCCGGATCAGGAAGTGCACCACGGCGCCCTTTCGCTCCAGCAGCTTCTTTACGAGCCGCTTGCCAATGAACCCCGTCGCTCCCGTCACGAAATACTGCATGAAAAACTCCTGTGAGATCTGTTCATTCTTGCCCAAGCGCATCGCCGACCGATTCAGCACAAACCCGCGCAGCCTTAGACGCTGCGCTCTACGTTTTTAGGAGCGCGCGCCTACACCTGGCCTGCCGCGCGGCGTACAGTTCGGCCATGCGCCAAAGCCAACCGGCACTGGCAACCCCCACTATCCACCCGCATACCGGAGGCCCCATGGTCAAGAAACTGCAGAAACTCAGCGCCGACAACAAGAAGAGCAACGCCCAGCTGTCGAGCACCGTCAAGGACTCGGCCCAGCAGATCTGGCTGGCGGGCCTGGGTGCCTTCTCCAAGGCCCAGGAAGAAGGCGGCAAGGTGTTCGAGTCCCTGGTCAAGGAAGGCCTGTCCATCCAGCGCAAGACCCAGGCCGTGGCCGAAGAGAAGATCTCCGAAGCGACGAGCCGCGTGACCACCATGGCCAGCGACATCGGCTCCAAGGCCCAGGGCCAGTGGGACAAGCTCGAGAACATCTTCGAAGACCGCGTGGCCAAGGCCCTGTCCAAGCTCGGTGTCCCCTCGGCGCGTGACCTGGAAGCCCTGACGGCCCGCGTGGACGCACTCACCAAGGGCGCCGGCAAAGCGGCCGCGACCAAGGCACCTGCCAAGGCCGCCGTGAAGGCAGCAGCCCCCGCGAAGAAGGCCGCTGTCAAGAAGGCAGCCGCTCCCCGCAAGGCCGCCGCCAAGCCTGCAGCCAAGGCCGCGCCCGCCAAGAAGGCCGCAGCAGCCCCTGCCAAGAAGGCCAGCGCCAAGGCCGCAGCTTCCGCCTCGGCACCCGCCGCCTCCAACTGACCTTCTGCCAGCGGCCCGCCCGCTGCGGCAAGCGGCTGACACGCCTTGTGCGTGCCAGCCGCTTTTGCGTTGTGGAGCGCTTCGGGCCATGGGCCGCGCTCTCTGCGCGGGTGGCCGCAGCCGGAACGTCAACACGTTCCAAGGACATGCCAATATTGATGCAGTGCAGCATCTGCGGCTCGGTTAGAGTAGGCCCCAGAGACATACCAACACCGATCCAAAACGACGCGAAGAGGGCCCGCACACATGGTGAAGAAAGCGCCGCGACGCACCGCAGAACGCATTCTGGAAGTCACGCTGGACCTGTTCAACCGGTTTGGCGAACCCAACGTCTCCACCACCCTGATCTCGGCCGAGCTGCGCATCAGCCCCGGCAACCTGTACTACCACTACCCGGCCAAGGACGAGTTGATCAATGCGCTGTTCGACCGCTACGAACAGTCGCTGACCGAGCTGCTGGCTGCCGCCGATGGCGTGCGCAACGTGGAGGACGCCTGGTTCTTCATGCACACGCTGTTCGAGCTGATCTGGCAGTACCGCTTCCTGTACCGCGACCTGAACGACCTGCTGTCCAAGAACCGGCGCCTGGAAACGCATTTCCAGGCCATCCTCAAGAACAAGACGCGGGCCGTGCGCGCCATGCTGGACGGCATGGGCCGATCGGACGCGCTGCACATCGACACGCGTGAGCTAGAGGCCACCGCGACCAGCATGGTGGTGGTGCTGACCTACTGGCTGAGCTTCGAGTACGTGCGCGACCCGCGCCGCGCGCTGGAGCCCGAGAGCGCCCAGGCAGCCCTGCTGCGCGGAGCCCACCACGTGCTCAACCTGCTGATGCCCTACCTGGAAAGCGGGCAGCGCGCACACCTGCTGGAACTCGTCGGCGCCTATGCCACCGCGCCGGGCTAAGCGCCAGGGCGCCCTGTCCACACCCTACACCCGACCCCAAGAACCACAGGAGACACACCATGGCCAAATGGACCCCTTTTCCCCATGCGGGTGACTACAGCTTCGATGCCACGAGCGTGAAGAAGCACTGGGCGCGACTGCACAGCGGCGACGCCGAACCCTGCCCCAAGGATCCGGCCGTGCTGCAGGCCTGGGCGCTGTTCCACAGCGGTGATTTCGAGAAGGCGACGGCCGCCGGCCTGGCCGCTGGCGGCCCCGGCATCACCGTGGCCAACAAGGCCACGGCCATCTACGCCAACTACCTGGAGCAAAAGGAAAAGACCCGCCTGGACCTGTTCACCCAGGTGGCCGAGCGCGCCGAAGCCCAGGCCGGCGAAGACCCGAACAACGCCAACGCCTGGTACTGGCATGCCTATGCCCTGGGCCGCTACAGCCAGGGCATCAGCGTGGCCAAGGCCCTCGCCCAGGGCCTGGGCGGCAAGGTCAAGGAATCGCTGGAAAAATCCATTGCCCTGGCACCCAAGCATGCCGACGCCCGCATTGCGCTGGGCGCTTTCCACGCCGAGGTGATCGACAAGGTGGGCTCGCTGATCGGCGGCATGACCTATGGCGCCAAGAAGGACACGGGGCTCAAGCTGTTCCAGGAGGCCCTGAAGCTCAACCCCGGCTCGGCCATCGCCATGGTGGAATACGCCAACGCGCTGGTGATGCTCGAAGGCGACAAGAAGATGAAGGAGGCGACCCAGCTCTACGAGAAGGCCGCCGCCTGCGAGTCCGCCGACGCGATGGAACGCCTGGACGTGGAAATGGCGCGCGCTGAACTGGAAGATTGAAGCTGCCGGGCGACGCCCCGGCGCTCAGTTGGCGAAACGGCGCGAGGCGATCTCCAGCAGGCCGTCAAAGATCAGGTTGTCCACCAGCTCGAAGGGGCGCGTCATGCTCGGCGCCATCTTCCAGCCGGCGCCGCCGGTCATGATGCAGGCCGGCTCCTCGCCGCAGTGCTGGATGACATGCTGCACCATGCGCTCCACGGCACCGGCGATGGCGTAGGTGCCGCCGCTGGTCAGTGCATCGCTGGTGTTGGTGGGGAACATGCGCACGTCGCCCGTGG
Source organism: Acidovorax sp. LjRoot66 (assembly GCF_964253305.1). Lineage (NCBI taxonomy): Bacteria > Pseudomonadati > Pseudomonadota > Betaproteobacteria > Burkholderiales > Comamonadaceae > Acidovorax > Acidovorax sp. LjRoot66. Next base: position 1,164,794 of record NZ_CAXUQU020000001.1, on the reverse strand, counting down.
GCACGTGCAGGCCGGCGGTGCCTGTTTCGAGTGCGCGCAGCATGATGCCGTGGCCCGGCAGGATCAACCCACCCAGAAAGCGCCCGTGCGCATCGATGCACTCCACGGTGACCGCCGTGCCCACCATCACCACCACCAGCGGCCGCGCAGGGCCCTGGGCCAGCACGTGGTGGCGCGCACCGATCATGGCCACCCAGCGGTCCGAGCCCAGGCGCGAGGGGTGGTCGTAGCCATTGACCAGCCCCGCCTCTTCGTCGGATGAGACCACCCACTGGGCGCCCACATCCCAGAGCTCCATCTGCTCCTGCACGCGGCGCTTGGCGGCATCGCCCGCCACCACGCAGCCCAGCATGCGCTCGGGCGCTGGCAGGGCTGCCCAGCTGCCTTCGGCGAGCTTCTCGATATGGTCCAGGAACTCGGCGCCATGCGCCAACAGCGCAGCCCCGGGGCGGTGGGCGTCGTACAACGCCCATTTGAGACGGGTGTTGCCGACGTCGATGGCCAGAAAAGTCATGCGGCGGATTATCCCGAGTTTTGGCCATGCGCACTTGGTGCATTTGCCAAAGGCAGCAGCGCAGCTCGTCGCCCCGGCGACAGCGGTACCTGCCAATGTGAAAAATCGTGTCGCGCGCCCGTCTTACACCAGGGTGTCGCACTTTGCCGCTACAGTGGCCCTTCCTGTTTCTGCAACCTTAGGAGATACGACATGGGTCTTTTCAGTTTCATCAAGGAAGCCGGCGAAAAGCTGTTCGGTGGCAAGGAAGCACAGGCCGCCACGGCCGCCGCTCCATCGCCGGACGAACTCAACGCCAAGGCCGCCAAGGCCATCGAGACCTACATCGGCACGCAGAACCTGGGCGCGACCAACGTGCAGGTGGCGTTCGATGGCAGCCAGGGCAAGGTCACCGTCAAGGGCGACGCCCCCACGCAGGCGGCCAAGGAAAAGATCACCCTGTGCTGCGGCAACGTGGCCAGCGTCACCAGCGTCGAGAACCTGATGAACGTGACCAACCCCGAGCCCGAAGCCCAGTACCACGACGTGGTGCGCGGCGACACGCTCTCGGCCATCGCCAAGAAGTTCTACGGCGATGCCAACAAGTACCCCCAGATCTTCGAGGCCAACAAGCCCATGCTCACGCACCCCGACAAGATCTACCCCGGCCAGAAGCTGCGCATTCCGCCACTCTGAGCGCACAGCGCTCCCCAACGAACAGCGGGCCACATGGCCCGCTTTTTTCATGGAGCTGTGTCTTCAGCCCTGACGCCATGGCAGGCCGCGGTAGCGCCAGCCGCCCTTGCGCCCGCGGTGGGCTTGGCCATCGGCGTCGCCCTCGAAGCCTTCGAGAATGTTGTAGGCCGTAATGCCCAACTCCGTCGCACGCTTCGCGGCCGCCACGGAGCGCACGCCGCTGCGGCACAGCAATACAACGCGCCCGCCTTCGGGCACAGCCAGGCGAATCTGCGCATCGAAATCGGCATTCATGGCCATGCCGGGCCACTGCTTCCAGGCCACGGGCACGGCCCCCGGCACTTGGCCCACCCATTCGCGCTCGGCATCGCTGCGCACGTCGACCAGCACGGCCTGGCCGTCCTGCACCCACTGCCAGGCCAGCGCCGGTGACACGTCGCCGGCATAGCCCTCGGCCCCGCGCGGCGCCTGCAGCGCCGCGCCATCGGCGTCCTGGCGCTGGCCCGAGTGCTGGTTGGCGGGCACGGCCTCGTCCATGCGGCGCGGACGCGGCAGGTTGAGCGAGTCCATCAGGGCCACGAATTCTGCCTCGCTGCGGCCGGCCACGCGCGCATTGCCGGCCTTTTCGGCAGCGATGCTGCTGTGGCTACGGCCCTGGTAGTCATGGCCGGGCCAGACGGTGGTGTCGCCCGGCAGTGCGAACAGCACGCCGGTGATGCTGCGGTACAGCTCGGCCGCATCGCCCGACTGGAAGTCCGTGCGGCCGCAGCCGTTGATGAGCAGCGCATCGCCCGTGAACACATGGTTGCGCCAACGGTAGGACATGCTGCCAGCCGTGTGGCCGGGCGTGTGCAGCGCCTGCAGCGTCTCGCCGCCGAAGGCCAGGGTGTCGCCATGCTGCAGCTGCACGACCGCCGTGCCGATGTCGCAGCCTGCGGGCACCGCGGTCTGCGCGCCCGTGTGCTCCGCCAGGCGGGCGGCGCTCGTGATGTGGTCGGCATGGGTGTGCGTCTCCAGCGTCCAGCGCAGCGTGAGTCCCAGGGACTGCAGCGCGGCCAGGTCGCGGTCGAGCTGCTCGTCCACCGGGTCGATGATGACGGCCTGGCGGGTAGCGGGGTCATGCAGCACGTAGGTGTAGGTGCTGGAGGCGGGATCGAAGAGCTGCAGGGGAATCATGGTGGGCCTGAATGCGGTGGTTTCCGCCATTTTGCCGCGCCCGGTTTCGCCCCGCCCTGCGCGCGCTCAATCCCAGAGCGGTGCTGGCTCGTCGCGCAGGTGGTTGCGCAGGGCCGCATAGTCGGGCACCACGGTGGCCACCGTGTCCCAGAAACGCGGGCTGTGGTCCATCACGCGCAGGTGGGCCAGCTCGTGCGCCACCACGTAGTCGATGACCGCAGGCCGGTAGTGCAGCAGGCGCCAGTTCAGGCGGATGGAGCCGTCGGCCTTGGCGCTGCCCCAGCGCGTCTGCGCGCTCGACAGGCGCAGGCTGGTCCAGCGCACGCCCAAGAGCGGCGCAAAGTGCTCCAGCCGCTCGGTGAAGTGGCGCTTGGCATCGCGCATCAGCCAGGCCTGCACGGCATCGCGGATCTGCGCAGGCCCGGCGCTGTGCGGCAGGCCGATGTGCAGGCGCGAGGCCAGCGGTGCATCCGGGTCCTCGGCTGCGGCGATGGTTTTGAGCTGCCCACCACGGCCGCTGAAGCCGTGCGCGGGGTCCAGCACCACAGTGACCGGCCGGCCCAGGTAGGGCAGCACGGCGCCATCCGCCCAGACGATGCGTCCGCCTTCCATGCGCTGCTGGCGCTCACGCGCCTCGCCGAGCTTGCGCACGATCCACTCGGACTTTTCGCGCAGCGCCGCGTCGATGGCGCCCAGGGTGACCCAGCTGGGGGCGCGCACCGAGAGGCCGTCCGGGCCCACGCTGAAGCCGATGGTGCGCCGGCGCGCGCGCTGCAGCGCATACGCCACCACGGCGTCACCCAGCAGCAGTTCGCGTTTGGCCTCGGGGTGGCGGAATTCGGCGGGAGACAGCAGCGAAGGCAGCGGGACCGCAGGCGGACCCACGGGCCGGGGCGGTGCGGCCACGGGAACCCTGGCCGCCGGCGGTGGCTCGACCGCCTTGGGCGCCGGTGCGGGGCTGGCAGGCGGAGTGTCGAAGAAGTCCAACGCCAGTTGCACGAGCCGCTGCATCATGGGAATGGGGTCCGATCAGGGCGCCGTCAGTGCGGCTGCGGGATAGGCCTCGGGGTCGAGGCGGCGCATTTCGGCCTCGATCCAGTCCTCGACCTCGCGCATCAGCTCTTCCGGCTCGCGCCCCACGCTGGAGATCGGCTTGCCGATGGACACATCCACCACACCGGGGCGCTTGACGAAGGCCTTGCGCGACCAGACCTTGGCCGAGGTCACGGCAATCGGCACCACCGGTGCACCGGTGTCGATGGCCAGGCGGGTGCCGCCGGTCTTGTAGGTGCCCTTCTGCCCGCGCTCGATGCGCGTGCCTTCGGGGAACATGATGATCCAGATGCCCTTGGCCAGCAGGTCCTTGCCCTGCTCCACCACCTTGTTGAAGGCCTGGGCGCGCTGGCTGCGGTCAATGTGGATCATGTCCAGCCGGCCGATGGCCCAGCCGAAGAAGGGGACGTACAGCAGCTCCTTCTTGAACACGTAGGCCAGCGGGTGCGGCATGATCGTGGGCATCAGAAAGGTCTCGTAGGTCGACTGGTGCTTGACCAGCAGGATCGCCCCCTCGTGCTCGCCCTGCGGCAGGTTCTCCATGCCCGTCACCCGGGTGCGGATGTCCAGCAGCACGCGTGCGCCGCTGATGCACAGCGACAGCCATGCGGCCGCGATGCGGTACAGCGGCAGGCCGCGCACGCCGAAGAGCGTGCCCAGCATGATGGCCAGCGCATAGGGCATGACGGTGGTCGCCATCCAGAGCAGGTGAATGATGGAGCGGATCAGGGCCATGGTGAAAAGGTCTTGCGATGGGTGCCGCCGCAGCAAAGGCGTGTGGCAGGCACCAAGGGGCGCTGAGGGTCAGACCGCCATCAAAGGGATGGCGGCCGGCAGCAGCTGCTCGACGAAGGCCGCCAGGCTCGCATGCACCTGCGTGCCGGGGGGATAGCCGGGCGGCAGCGCCTGGCCCGGCACCACGCCGGCGGAGCTGCCCGTGCACACCAGGTGCACTTGCGCACCGAGCGCGGCGCCGGCCTGCAGGTGTGCCAGGCAGCTGCCCACCACCTGCACGTCATTGCGCTCCACGCCATAGCGGTCGCTGATCTGCTCAAGCAGGCCCGGGCCGGGCTTGCGGCAGGCGCAGTCTTCGTCAGGCGCATGGGGGCAATAGAACACGGCGTCGATGCGCCCACCCACGGCCGACAGCTGTTTGTGCATCTTGGCGTGGATGGCGTTGAGCGCCACCACGTCGAACAGCCCGCGCCCCAGACCCGGCTGGTTGGTGGCCAGCGCCACATGCCAGCCGGCGTGGTTCAGGCGTGCAACGGCCTCGAGCGCGCCGGGAACGGCCGTCCATTCCTCGGGCGAAGTGACGAAGTCCTCACCCAGCGGGTTCAACGTGCCGTCGCGGTCCAGGATGGCGAGTTTCATGGGGGTCCCCTTGTGACAGACGCCAGCCTAGCAGGTCACGCCGCCAGGCGGGAGAGGTCGGCTACCCGGTTCATCGCATCGTGCAGGCTCTTGAGCAGGCCCTGGCGGTTCAGGCGCAGGTCCATCTGCTCGGCGTTCACCATCACGTCGTCGAAGAAAGCGTCCACCGGGGCGCGCAGCACGGCCAGGGTCTGCAGCGATGCCGTGTAGTCGCCCGCGTCGAACTGCGCGTTGGCCTCGGGCACGAAGCGCTGCAGTGCCGCATACAAATCCTGCTCGGCCTTTTCCTGCAGCAGCTCGGGGTTGACGTGGGCATCCACCTCGCCGGCCTTTTTGAGGATGTTGGCCACGCGCTTGTTCGCGGCGGCCAGGGCCGGGCTTTCGGGCAGCGCGGCAAAGGCACGCACGGCGGCCAGCTGCTTTTCGACCAGTGCCAGGCGCTGCGGGCGCAGGGCCAGCACGGCGTCGACTTCCTGGGCGCTGTAACCCTGCTCGCGCAGGCTGCCGGCCAGGCGGTCATAGATGAAGTCGGCCAGGGCGGCCGAGGCATCGGTGATCTTGTCGCCGAAGGCCGGAACGGCGCCGGCCAGCAGGGCGCTCAGGTCCAGCGGCAGGTCTTTTTCGACCAGCATGCGGATCACGCCCAGCGCATGGCGGCGCAGCGCGAACGGGTCGCGGTCGCCCGTGGGCAGGTTGCCGATGCCGAACATGCCGACCAGGGTTTCAAGCTTGTCGGCCAGGGCCACCACCACGCCAGCGGTATTGCGTGGCAGCGTGTCGCCGGCAAAGCGCGGCTTGTAGTGGTCTTCGATGGCATCGGCCACCACCTCGCCCAGACCGTCGTTGAGCGCGTAGTAGCGGCCCATGGTGCCCTGCAACTCAGGGAACTCGCCGACCATGTCGGTCACCAGGTCGGTCTTGGCCAGCATCGCGGCCTGATCGGCCTGCGCCACCAGGGTGGCATCGCCCAGTTGTTCGGCAATGGCCTTGGCGATGGCACGCACACGCTCCACGCGCTCGCCCTGCGTACCGAGCTTGTTGTGGTAGACCACCTTGGACAGACCGTCCACGCGCGAGGCCAGGGTCTTCTTGCGGTCCTGGTCGAAGAAGAACTTGGCATCGGCCAGGCGCGGGCGCACCACGCGCTCGTTGCCGCCGATCACGAAGCTCGCGTCCTCGGGGCTGATATTGCTCACCACCAGGAACTGGTGCGTCAGCTTGCCTGCGGCGTCCAGCAGCGGGAAGTACTTCTGGTTGGCCTTCATGGTGAGGATCAGGCACTCTTGCGGCACGTCGAGGAATTCCTGCTCGAACGCGCAGGTCAGCACGTTGGGGCGCTCGACCAGGGCGGTCACTTCGTCGAGCAGCGCATCGTCCTCGATGGGGCGGGCACCGTTGCCCACCTGGGCGGCGGCGGCGGCCAGTTGGCGCGCGATCTCGGCCTTGCGCTCGGCGAACGAAGCGATCACCGCTCCGTCCTTGTGCAGCGTGGCGGCATAGCTGTCGGCATCCTTGAACACCACAGGCGACACGGCCGCCTCGAAGCGGTGGCCCAGGGTGCTGTTGCCGGCTTTCAGGCCCAGCGCCTTCACGGGCACCACGGTGCTGCCATGCAGCGCCACCAGGCCATGCGCGGGGCGTACGAAGTTCACGCTGGTCCAGCCGGGCAACTCGCAGTCGGACTCGAGCTGGTAGCTCATGACCTTGGGAATGGGCAGCTTGGCGATGGATTCCAGAAGTGCCTTCTGCAGCCCCTCTTCCAGCGTGGCGCCAGGCACCACGCTGTCATAGAACAGCGCCTCGGCCTTGCCGTCGGGGGCGCGCTTCAAGGCGGCCACGGCCGCTGCCGGGTCGGACAGGTCCGCGCCCAGGGCTTGCAGCTTCTTGAGCAGTGCGGGCGTGGCGTTGCCGCTGGCATCCAGGCCCACCGTCACGGGCATGAGTTTTTGCTGCACAGCCTTGTCGGCGGCCTTGCCGGCCACGGCCGTCACGTGCGCGGCCAGGCGGCGCGGCGAAGCGAATGCCGTCACGGCGGATGCGGGCGTGGCCAGGCCCTGGGCCTTGAGCTGCTCGGCCAGCACGCTGGCGAAGGCATCGCCCAGCTTCTTGAGCACCTTGGGAGGCAGCTCTTCCACAAACAGTTCGACCAGAAGATTTTGCGTTGTCATTTTTCAGGGGCTCCGGCGGTGGCTCAGGCGGCTTTCTTGGGCATTTGCTCCACCCACTCGCGGGGGGCCATGGGAAAGCCCAGGCGCTCGCGGCTCTCGTAGTAGCTTTGCGCCACGGCGCGCGCCAGGTTGCGGATGCGGCCGATGTAGGCAGCACGCTCGGTCACGCTGATCGCCCCGCGCGCATCCAGCAGGTTGAAGCTGTGCGCAGCCTTGAGCACCTGCTCGTAGGCCGGCAGGGCGAGCTGCTGCTCCATGAGGTGCTTGGCCTGCTTTTCGTGCGCATTGAAGGCGGTGAACAGGAAGTCGGCGTCGCTGTGCTCGAAGTTGTAGGTGGACTGCTCCACCTCGTTTTGCTTGTAGACGTCGCCATAGCTCAATTTCGAGCCGTCCGCTCCCTCGGTCCAGGTCAGGTTGTAGACGTTGTCCACGCCCTGCAGGTACATGGCCAGGCGCTCCAGGCCATAGGTGATCTCGCCGGTGGCGGGCTTGCAGTCGATGCCGCCCACCTGCTGAAAGTAGGTGAACTGCGTCACTTCCATGCCGTTGAGCCAGACTTCCCAGCCCAGTCCCCAGGCGCCCAGGGTGGGGTTCTCCCAGTCGTCTTCGACGAAGCGGATGTCGTTCTTCTTGAGATCGAAGCCCAGCGCTTCGAGCGAGCCCAGGTAGAGCTCCAGGATGTTGGCCGGTGCGGGCTTCAGAACCACCTGGAACTGGTAGTAGTGCTGCAGGCGGTTGGGGTTCTCGCCGTAGCGGCCATCCTTGGGGCGGCGGCTTGGCTGCACGTAGGCGGCTTTCCAGGGCTCGGGGCCAATGGCGCGCAGGAAGGTGGCGGTGTGCGAGGTGCCAGCGCCCACTTCCATGTCGTAGGGCTGCAAAAGGGCGCAGCCCTGCGCGTCCCAGTAGGACTGCAGCTTCAGAATGATTTGCTGGAATGTCAACATGGCGTCTGTGGCGCTGGCGGACCAGGGCCGGGCAAAGGGGGATGAAAAAGCCGAAGGCGCGCAGCAGACAGGCCCGAGGGGCTTTGCAGCGTGCGCGCAAAACCCGTGATTTTACGGCGCTGCAGCAAGCCTTCGCTCGCAAGGCTCCAGTAGGCCATGGCAGAGCAACAAAACCCCGCACCAAGTACAAAGGCCGGGGCCCTTTTGGAGCCCCGGCCTTTCCAACCAGTTGCGCGGGCAGTCAGCCGGTGCGCACCGGTGGCCGCCCATCAGGGCGACCGGTCAGCGCACGCGTGGTGCGCCAAGTCAAAAATCAGTATTCCCAGAAGATGCGTTGCAGCTCTTTGCTGTCGTTTGTTTTCGTCAAAGCGACCATGGCCAGGATGCGGGCCTTCTGTGGGCGCAGGTCGTGGGCCACCACCCAGTCGTACTTGTCGTCGGGCTGCTCGGCATTGCGCAGCACAAAACCATCGGGCACACGGGCCGAGCGCACGATCTGCACGCCCTGGGCGCGCAGCGCCTGCAACGAGGCCACGGCCTGGGCCGCCACCGAGCCATTGCCGGTGCCGGCATGGATCAGCGCCTTCACGCCGGCCTTGCCGTAGGCCTCGATGCCGGTGCTGTTCATGTTGCCGTAGCCGTAGACGATGTCCACTGCGGGCAGGGCCTGGATCTCGTCGATGTTGAACTCGGACGCCGTGGTGTGGCGCTTGACCGGCGCGCGGAACCAGTAGTTCTTGCCTTCCACCACCATGCCCAGCGGGCCCCACTGGCTCTTGAAGGCCTCGGTCTTGATGTTGATGGTCTTGCTGACGTCGCGGCCGCTCTGGATCTCGTCGTTCATGGTGACCAGCACGCCCTTGCCGGCGGCGTCCTTGCTGGCGGCCACGCTCACGGCGTCGTACAGGTTCAGCGCGCCGTCGGCCGAGAGGGCCGTGCCGGGGCGCATGGAGCCGACGACCACGATGGGCTTGGCGGTGCGCACCACCAGGTTCAGGAAGTACGCCGTTTCTTCGAGCGTGTCGGTGCCATGCGTGACGACGATGCCGTCCACGTCGGCCTGCTTGGCCAGGGCCGAGACGCGCTTGCCGAGTTGCAGCAGGTGCTCGTTGGTGAAGCTTTCCGAGGCGATCTGGAACACCTGCTCACCCGTGACACGGGCCACGCCCGTCAGTTCGGGCAGGCCGGCCAGCAGCTTGTCCACCGGCACCTTGGCCGCCGCATAGGTGGCGCTGTTGGCCGCCGACGCGCCGGCACCGGCGATGGTGCCACCGGTGGCCAGCACCACGACATGGGGGCGGGCGGCCTGGGCCATGGCCACAGCCGAGGCAGCGGAGAGCAGCAGGCCGGCAAGCCAGCGGTGCATGGGGTGGGAAATGCGCATGACGGAAATCTCCAGACAGTTGTTTTGAAGAGGCTTGCCAACAGACTTTGCTGCTGCGCCCTCACCCGCTCGTTGGCGGTGCCGGATCGTATGAGAGACTTGCGCACAGCAACAGGGAATAATCAGCCACCTCTTGTGAATTTCACTCATACCCATGAACCTGCGCCAACTCGAGGTGTTCCAGGCCGTGCTGCAAACCGGCAACATGAGCGCGGCAGCGCGCCTGCTGTGCATCACCCCCTCGGCCGTGAGCAAGGCCGTGGCGCACACCGAGCTGCAGCTGGGCTACCGCCTGTTCGTGCGCACGCCGGCTGGCCTGACGCCCACACCCGAGGCCCAGGTGCTGGCAGCCGAGTCCAGCGGCATCCACCGCCAGCTCGACGCATTGCGCCGCACCGCGCGCAACCTGGGCACCAGCGACACCGGGGACGTGCGCCTGGCGGCCATTCCCTCCATCACGCACGAATTCCTGCCCCTGGTGCTGCAGGAGCACGCGCTGCGCTACCCGCAGGTGGGTGTGGAGGTGCGCACCATCCACCAGGACCAGATGACGCAGGCGCTGCTCACGCGCAGCGTGGACTTCTGCCTGGGCTTCTACAAGCACCCGCATCCGCAGGTGCGCAGCGACCTGCTGGTCAGCGGCCGCATGTACCTGGCCGTGGCACAGTCGGTGTGGACGCGTGCGCCGCGCGCTGTGACGCCCGCAGCCCGGCTGGCCCAGGTGCCGGTGATCCGGCTCGTGGGCGACGATCCCATGCGCCAGTCCATCGACGAGATCGCCCAGCGCCTGGGCACACCCGCCGGCCCGGGGCTGCAGGTGCAGACCTCGCGCCTGGCGCTGGACCTGGTGCGCCGGGGCATGGGCTGGACGGTGGTCGACTTCCTCACCGCCACCCAACTCGACCCAGAGGCCATGGTGGCCGTGGAGCTGCACGAACTGCCGCCCATGTCGCTGTACTGCTACCACGCACGCGCCCTGCCCCCAGGCCTGCAGGCCACGCGCATGCTGGCAATGCTCCCCGGCTTGTTGCACCAAGCCCTGTCATCCCAGAACCAGAGGGCATGAAAAAACCCGCCCATCCCTTGCAGGATGGCGGGCTGCCGGAGATCGCGCGGATCAGTTATCCCACCGGCGCAAAACGAGGCTGGCGTTGGTGCCACCAAAGCCGAAGCTGTTGGACAGCGCGGTGCGGATCGGCGCATCGCGCGTCTCGCGCACCAGGGGCATGCCCTCGGCGGCGGGCTCCAGGTTGTCGATGTTGGCCGAGCCGGCGATGAAGCCCTGGCGCAGCATCAAAAGGCAGTAGATCGCCTCCTGCACACCGGTGGCACCCAGCGAGTGGCCGGTGAGCGACTTGGTGGACGAGAACGGGGGAATGGCGTCACCGAAGACTTCGCGGATCGCACGCAACTCGGGCACGTCGCCCACGGGTGTGGAGGTGCCGTGGGTGTTGATGTAGTCGATGGAGCCGTCCACCGTGGCGATGGCCTGGCGCATGCAGGCGATGGCGCCGTCACCCGAGGGGGCGACCATGTCGGCGCCGTCCGAGGTGGCGCCGAAACCGACGATTTCGCCCAGGATGGTGGCGCCGCGTGCCTGTGCATGTTCCAGGCTTTCGAGCACCACGGCACCGCCGCCGCCCGACAGCACGAAGCCGTCGCGGTGGGCGTCATAGGCGCGCGAGGCTTTTTCGGGCGTGGCGTTGTAGGCGCTGGACATGGCGCCCATGGCGTCGAACAGCAGGCCCATGCCCCAGCTGACTTCTTCGCCGCCACCGGCGAACATCACGTCCTGCATGCCCCAGGCGATCTGCTGGGCGGCTGCGCCGATGCAGTGCGCCGAGGTGCTGCAGGCCGAGGTGATGGAGTAGTTGATGCCCTTGATGCCGAAGTTGGTCGACAGGCAGGCGGACACGGTGGAGCTCATGCAGCGCGTGACCTGGTAAGGCCCCACGCGGCGGATGCCCTTGCTGCGCAGGATGTCGGCGGCCTCGATCTGGTTGGCGGGCGAGCCGCCCCCCGAGCCCATGATGAGCCCGGTGCGCGGGTGCGAGACCTGCTCGGGCGTGAGGCCCGATTCGGCAATGGCGTTGGCCAGCGAAATGTGGGCATAGGCCGCCGCATCGCCCATGAAGCGCAGCTGCTTGCGGTCGATCAGCTCTTCGAGGTTGATCTGCGGCACGCCGGCCACCTGGCTGCGCATGCCCAGCTCGGTGAACTGGGGCATGGCGCGGATGCCCGGACGGCTCTCGCGCAGCGACTCGGTGACGCTGGCATTGTCATTGCCAATGCACGAGACGATGCCCGTGCCCGTGATGACCACGCGTTTCATGCTGCCTCCCCTGGGGCTGCGCCGGCTTCCTCGCGCTTGAACAGGCCCACGCGCAAGTCGCTGGCCACGTAGATTTCCTTGCCGTCAGCATACAGGCGCGCGTCGCCGATGGCCATGACCAGTTTGCGCTTGATCACGCGCTTGATGTCGATCTCGTAAGTGACCAATTTGACGTCCGGGCCCACTTCGCCGGTGAACTTGACTTCGCCGGCGCCCAGGGCGCGGCCCTTGCCCGGCAGGCGCAGCCAGGTCAGGTAAAAACCGATCAGCTGCCACATGGCGTCCAGGCCCAGGCAACCGGGCATGACCGGGTCACCCTGGAAGTGGCAGGCAAAGAACCAGAGGTCAGGACGCACGTCCAGCTCGGCGCGGACCTTTCCCAGCCCGTGCTCGCCACCATCGCTATCGATGTGCGTGATGCGGTCGAACATCAGCATGGGCGGCAGCGGCAGGCGCCCGCTGTCAGCGTCGAACAGCCGGCCCTCGCCCGAGGCGATCAGTTGTTCGTAGGAAAAGGAATCTGCCATTTTCAGTCGTGCTCCAGAACAGCGGCCACACCGCTTCAAATCATCGTTGTATCCAACACAAGCCCCCGCTTGCGGGCTCTATTATCAAGGCACGGCGAGCCTGTGCCGCGCATTGGCCTGCCAGGGCACTGGGGCACCCCTGCCGCAGCTGACCAGGATCAAGGCCCGCTACTCCCGAAAACCACCGTTTTTCGACCGCACCGCCCGGCCACGCCGACCCGCCCCGAGGGCCGCCACCAGCACGATGGCGGCCGCCAGCAGTGCCAGGGGAACCAGGCCCCAGCGCGACACCCAGAAGGCGTAGGGCGTGATGGCCCAGCCCTGCTGCGCATCCATTCCCCGGCCGTGCACCGCGCCCAGCAGCACGCCACGGGTGTGGCGCTCCAGCTGGTGCGTGACCACGCCCCGATGATCGATGATGGCCGTGGCACCGGTGTTGGTGGCGCGCACCATCGGGCGTTCGAACTCCAGCGCGCGCATGCGGCTGATGTGCAGGTGCTGGTCGATGGCCACCGTATTGCCGAACCAGCCGATGTTGCTGAAATTGACGAACACCGTGGGGGCGCCGGCCGGATCGGCAAAGCGCGCTCCCAGCTCCTCGCCAAACAGATCCTCGTAGCAGATGTTGGGGGCGATGCGCTGGCCCGCAAAGGCAAACGGCGCCTGGCCCAAGCCCCCCCGGTTGAAGTCCCCCAGGGGGATGTTCATCATCTGCGTGAACCACTTGAAGAAGGGCGGGATGAACTCGCCGAACGGCACCAGGTGGTGCTTGTCGTAGCGGTAGGGTTCGGCCAGCCCCGCCCGTGCACCCAGCACCGAGTTGGTGTAGCCCTCGCGCTCATCCCCCAGCGGAATGCCCAGCAGTACCGCCTGCGAGCCGCTGGCATAGCGCTGGGAGATGCCTTCGAGGTAGCCCGGTATCAGCTGCTGCGGCAGCAGGGGAATGGCCGTCTCGGGCGCCACGACCAGGGGCGCGGTGGCACGCTCCAGTTGCTCGCGGTACCACTGCAATGCCATGGGAACACCCGAGCCCGGCTGGAATTTCTCGTCCTGCGGGATATTGCCCTGCAACAACGCCAGTTGCAGCGGGGCCGGTGCGCGCGCCGCAGGGGTGTGGCACAGCTCCACGGCGCAGTGGCGGTCCACCGTGGCCAGACCCAGCACCGCCAGCTCGCCCGCCACCAGGGCCCAGGCGCGCAGGCGGAGCAGATCGCTGGCGCGCGCCTGCACGAGCAGCATGGCGATGGCGGCCGCGACGAAGCACAGGCCGTAGACACCCACGTAGCGCGCCAACGCCGCCAGCGGGCCATCCACATGGGCATAACCGCCGGCGCCCCAGGGAAAACCGGTCCAGAGCCAGCCGCGCGCCATCTCGGCCAGCGTCCAGAGCGCTGCGAACAGCAGCGCAGCGCCTGCACGGTGCACCACGGCCAGCCGGCAGAAGACGCCGAGCGCGAGCGCGTAGTAGCTGGCCAGAAAGGCCGCCAGCCCCAGGATGGCAGCCACCGTGAGCGGCGCAGCCAGCCCGCCATAGGTGTGCATGGAGATATAGAGCCACCAGAAGGTGCCGCACAGCCAGGCGGTGGCAAAGGCAAAACCCAGCAGCGCGCCACGGCGCCCCGTGGGGGCTCCCGCGCGCACTTGCCAGGCCAGCACGGCCAGCGATGCGATCTGCAGCCACCATTGGGGCTGCCCATTCCAGGGCAAGGCCAGCGAGGCCGCCTGCGCGAGCCCCGCCAGCACGGCGATCAGCACGGGCAAGGCAAGTCCGGATCCCTGCGTTCGGTACGCCAACCCCATCAAGCGCCAGCCTGGCTCTCTTCGATCCGCGATACCTTGAACCAGCGCACGGCGCCGCCCTTGGTATGCAGCACCACGAAGTGCAGGCCACCGAGCTCCACCTGCTCGCCACGCTTGGGCACATGGCCCATCTCGTGGGCGATGAGGCCGCCAATGGTGTCGAATTGTTCCTCGGCATCGCTGCCCTGCAGCGTGACCTCGAAGGACTCGGCCACGCGTTCGATGGGCGTGTCGCCGCTCACGCGGTAGGTGCGGTCGGCCAGGGCGAAGATGTCGCCCGCATCCTCGGGGATATCGAACTCGTCCTCGATCTCGCCCACGATCTGTTCGAGCACGTCTTCGATGGTGACGAGCCCTGCCACGCGGCCGAACTCGTCGATCACGATGGCCAGGTGGTTGCGATTGCCGCGAAACTCGCGCAGCAGGTCGTTGAGGCCCTTGCTCTCGGGCACGAACACGGCCGGGCGCAGCAGCGCGCGGATGTTCAGCTCGGGCGCCCGCTGCAGCTTGAGCAGGTCCTTGGCCATCAGGATGCCGATGATGTTCTCGCGCTCGCCCTGGTACACCGGAAAGCGCGAGTGCGCCGTGTTGATGACCAGGTACAGGAGCTCATCGAACGGCGCATCGATGTTGACGAGGTCCATGCGGGGCGCGGCCACCATCACGTCGCCCGCCGTCATGTCGGCCATGCGGATCACACGCTCGAGCATCACGCGCGACTCGGCGCCAATGACGTCGTTGTCCTCGGCCTCGGCCAGCGTTTCGATCAGCTCTTCGGTCGAGTCCGGTCCGGGGTGGATGAACTCGGCGACTTTCTGCAGGAAGGTGCGCTTGTCTTCCTTTTCGGGCAATCGCCCGGGGTGCGGGTCAGACACTGTCTTGGAGTGCAGGACGTGCGGTAGTGGAACAGGCCCCTAGGATAGCGGATTGTTGTGACATCGCCTGTCGTCCTGAGGCCAATCGGCGGTTGCAGGACCGCCTGCCCACGCTGTCCGGCCTATTCGGCGGACTGGTGGCGCGCATGCTGCACGCCGCTGCGCACTTCCTGCACGCTGGCCAGGAAGTCCCAGAACTGCTTGGCCTGGCGCTTGAGCTGGTAGTCCACCTCGGCGAACTGCTGCTCGACCAGTTCGGCCATCCGGGTGTCCAGGCTGGCCGGTGCGATCTGCAGGTAGGCCTCGGACTCCGAGCCGTCGCGGCGCACCTGAGCGCCGGCATTGCGGGCGATCTTGAGCATGGCGGTGTTTTCGGACAGCGCATGGATGAACACCATGTTCACCCCCTCGTTGCGGGCGTGCATCACGGCGCGCTCGAACAGGCGTGCACCGAAGCCTCGGCCCCGGGCCTGCTTGAGCACGGACACGCCGAACTCGGCGCAGTGCTTGTACTCAGGGTGCTCGGAGAACGCCAGATGCGCCATGGCGATGAGCTCCAGGCGCCGGTTGTAGATGCCGAAGATCTCGTCGCGGTTGAAGTCGAGCTGGTCCGCATAGCGGCGGATCTGCTCGTCGTTGGCAGCGTAGCCGAAGCGCAGATAGCGGTCAGCGGGCTCCAGCTGCAGCAGGTGGGCCGTGATGCGCTCGCGGTAAGAAGGGCCGAGCGAACGGATGGGAACCATCACCGGTGGAGACATTTTGTCCTCGCTCTCATGCGGACGCCCCGTGACCGGGCGCAGCATTCCCCGGCCTGCGTCCCAGGATGCCTTGAGCCAGTTTTTGGTAGCGGTCATGCTGCAAATATAAGGGTTTTCCCTAGGAATTTCCAGTGATTTTTGCTGCATTGCAGCAAAATAGTGAGGTGCGTCGAATTCCTTCGAAAAGTGGGATGACATGAAACACAGCCGGCACGGGATGCTCTCCATTTAATAGCAAAACGACCGGCATGCCGGTTGCGCACCAGCCCTGCGAGCCATCCGCCCGGCAGCGCCACGTTAAGCCTGTGGCGCACAGGATGCAAGAGCAACACCCCTGGCCACACGGGGACTGCCCGCTGTTGGCAGCTCGCCGTTCAAGGCATTTGGCGGGCCGGTGTGTCCTCGGCCTGCGATGTATAGGCCGACGACACGGGCACGGGCCTGGGCGCCGCAGCCGGCACGCCGCAGGCGTCAGGCAGGCCAAGGGCATCATCCCTGGCGCTGCTGCGCGCCTTCTCCAGCACGCTCGCACGGTCGACCGACACTGCGACGGAGTCCCCCAGTTGCAGAACCGCGCTTTGGAGGCCCTGGGTCTCCGATAGATCCAGTTTCCCGGCGAGGGCGTCCACCCGCAGTGAACGCATGCCGGCCGCTTGCACCTCCATCGACGCCGTGCCCCGGCGGGTGCGTTCCGCGCACTGGGCCGGGTCCTCGGCCACTGCGGGCACCACCCAGGTGCCACAGGGCCGGCACTGCGTGGACCACAGGTCCAGGTGTGTGACGGTGCCGCGTACGGCGATAGCCTGCCCGGCCACTTCCAGCCGCTCCACGGGGGCTTGCGCTTCGATACGGGCGCGTGCGAGTGCCAGGTGCCTGAACTGGGTGGGCAGAACGATCTGTTCCATCCACACGGCGGGTTTCCCAGGCCGTCTGGGCTGCGCACCGGCAGGCGCCGGCACGTCAGTCCAGTGCAGGACCAGCGTGTCGCCTTCGCGGGTGGCGGTGAGCCCCGGGAATTTTCCGGGCAGCGTCTCCGGACCATCGCCGTCCCCATGGCGCGACTGCACTGTGATCCGCACATCGGGCACATCGTCCAGCACCACGCGCACCGACAACCGCGAGGCATTGTCGCCCGCCTCCTCCAGCCGCAGACCGTTCACGCCCACCAGCGCCCGGGCCTCGACGGTGTAGGCGACGGCGGTGGGCTCCGGCCTCTTGAAGCGATCCATGCCGCTCGTGAACAGCAGCGTCCAGAACAGCAGCAGGGTTCCCAGAAAAAGCCAGCGCCCGCGCCGGGGCGGGGCACGCCGTGGGGCCACGGGGGTGCTCACCGCAGCTCCTTTTCTTTCAGGTGCACATAGGCCTGCAGCCACAGCAGCGCGGGCAGGTCGATCCACAGCAGCGCGTTGATGGCATGGACGCCCGCATCCCGGGGCACGGCCCCGCTCGAAGACCACCAGGCAAACAGCACCTCACCCCGCACACCCGCCACGGAGCACACCAGCGCCGTGAGCACGAACAGCGCAAAGCCCAACGCCAGGGTCTTGAGCAAAGAGGCGCGCGCATAGTAGAGCGAGCCCGCCACGGCAAAGGCCTGCAGGGCCCAGAAAGCGACCAGAAAGCCTGCCTGCTGGGGCACCGGCATGGCCTGCCGGGCGGCCATCTTCGCCAGCGGCACGAAGAGCGCATAGTCCTCGGGCTTGAAGGTCTGCGGCTCCAGGGCCGAGCGCACTGCGATGACCATCTGCTGCACGGGCCAGGAGATCGCCAGGAACAGCAGGCTGTAGGCCAGCGGGTAGGCCATGGCCACCACCACGGCGCACAGCAGCCATTTCTCGAACACCGACGCGGGCCGCATCAATGCCAGCAAGGCCGACTCGCGCTGCGCCATGGCCCCGAAATAGCGCCCGGCGAACACGAAGCCCGTGAGAAACAAGCCCCCAAAGTACAGCGAGACCTGCACCGCGGTTTGGAACGCAGAAAAGCCTGAAACCCCCAGCAAGAACAGCAGCAGCGCGATGTAGAGCATTCCGCACACCAGCAGGTGCGCCAGGTACTGGGGCCGCTGCTCGGCCCACTGGGCCCGCGCAAGGCGCCACCAGCGCGCCCACGAAAAAGTGGGCGATTCCGGGGCGCGCACAGGGATGAATTCGATGTTCATGCCTGCTCCACGGACAAGCCCGTCTGCTGCGCCGGCACCAGCGCCGCCAGCATGCCATCGCGGTTGAGGCTCAGTGCCTTGTAGAGCAGCTCCAGCTGCATCGCCCCGCCAGCCAGCGGAGCCTCTGCATCGGATCGGCAATGCCGCGCCACATAGGCAGTCTGCTGGCCGATGCGCTCCTGGTACAGCAGGTCCTGCGCGGCAGGCAAATCCTGCGCGCCGCTCGCCACGCCGGTGCGCAGCACGCCGGCGAGATCGGCCATGCGCGCCGACAGGGCCAGTTGCCCCTGGTCAATGAACCAGATGTGGCTCAGTATGCTTTCGAGGTCGTGCGCCTGGTGGGTACTGATGAGCACGGCGCGCTCGGCATGCTCGGGGCGCTGCATCAGACGACGGAACTGGCCGCGGCCGACGATGTCCAGCCCGTTGGTGGGCTCGTCCATCAGCAGCAGCGGCGTACCCGTCGCCAGCGCGAAGGCGATCGCCGCCTTCTTCCTCTGCCCCAGGCTCATGGCCTCGAAGCGACTGGCGGTGGGCACCTCGAGCTCGGCCAGGTATTCGCCGAACAGCGCCGTGGAAAAGCGCGGGTAGAACACGCCTTGCGTGTCTGCCAACTGGCCCGTGGTCAGATTGGGCAGGTGGAATTCCTCGGGGACGATGTAGACACTGGCCAGGAAGTCCGCCGCTCGCTGGCGGGGCACCTGGCCCATCACCCGCACCTGCCCGCCCCAGGGCGTGAGCAGCCCGCACAGGAGCTTGAGCAAGGTGGACTTGCCACTGCCGTTGCGCCCGAAAAGGCCGTAGATGCCGGGCTGGCGCACCTCTGCGCAGAACCCCTGGTAGAGCGCGTTGCGGCCGTAGCCGAAGTGCAGGTCGTCGATGGCGATCATGGGCATCCGTGAAACACCTCCCCTGGCATGGGAGCAGGCCCGCGGATTCTCACACGGGCACGGCCGTGGTCGCCTTCACACGGTCCAGCACGAAGCTGGTCTTGCAGTCCTGCACGCTGGGGTGCTTGAGCAGCGTGTCCATGATGAAGCGGCTGTAGTGCGCCATGTCGGCCACCACCACGCGCAGCAGGTAGTCCATCTCGCCCGTGAGCGAGGCACATTCGACCACTTCGGGCCAGGTCTGCACGCTCGCGCGGAACACGTCCATGGGGTTGCGCTTGTGGCTCTCGGTGTGCTTTTCCAGGCGCACGTTGAGGTAGGCGGTGAGCCCCAGGCCCACGGCCTCGGGCGGCACCAGGGCCACGTAGCGCGCGATCACGCCGCTGTCTTCGAGCCGCTTGACCCGGCGCAGCACGGCGCTGGGCGACAGGCCCACCTGCTCGCCGATCACGTCGTAGGTTTCCCTGCCGTTTTCCTGCAAACGGCGCAGGATTGCTCGATCCAGCTTGTCAAGTGCGTTGAAAGCAGTCATGGCGCAGGATTCTACGAAATTGGCGTCGACCGCGATGGCCCTTCACCAAACTCGGGTATGTCCCGATAGTGACACCAGGGGCTGCCAAAGAACAATGAATACCGCAAAAACGAACGGTCGTTCTTTTTTGTGAGAACCAAAAATATCCATCAACGGAGACAAGCACATGACAGGTTTCTTTGGCCACCTTCTGCGGCGACTGGCGCTCGCCGCCACGGTATCAATACTGCTCCTCGGGGCCAGTGCCCACGCACAGGCCGGGTACACGCAGACGCGCTACCCCATCGTGCTGGTGCACGGCCTTTTCGGCTTCGACTCGGCGCTGGGCGTGGACTACTTCTACGGCATTCCCGACGCGCTGCGCCAGGGCGGAGCCAAGGTCTACGTGGCCCAGGTTTCGGCAGCCAACAGCACCGAAGTGCGCGGCGAGCAATTGCTGGCCCAGGTGAAGAACATCCTGGCCATCACCGGCGCAGCCAAGGTGAACCTGGTGGGGCACTCGCATGGCGGCCCCACCGCGCGCTACGTGGCCGGCGTGGCCCCGGGCAAGATCGCCTCGGTGACCTCGGTGGGCGGCGTGAACCGGGGGTCCCGCGTGGCCGACATCCTGCGCGGCGTGGCGCCCGCGGGTTCGGTGTCCGAAACCGTCGCCAGCGGCGCGGCATCGGCCCTGGTGGCGCTGATCAACCTGACCTCGGGCGGCTCAGGCCTGCCGCAGATGCCCACGGCTGCGCTCGATTCGCTCACCACCGCCGGCTCGGCCGCGTTCAACCGCCGCTTCCCGCAGGGCGTTCCCACCGCAGGCTGCGGCAATGGCGCCGAGCTGGTCAACGGCGTGCGCTACTACTCCTGGACGGGTACCAAGACCCTGACCAATGTGCTGGACGCCAGCGACGCGCTGCTGGGCGTGTTGGGCCTGGTCTTTGGCGAAGCCAACGACGGCCTGGTCTCGGCCTGCTCTTCGCGCCTGGGCACCCACCTGGGCGACTACCGCCAGAACCACCTCGATGAAGTGAACCAGCTCGTGGGCCTGCGCGACTGGTTCTCGACCGACCCGGTCACGCTGTACCGCCAGCAGGCCAACCGCCTCAAGGCGGCCGGCCTGTGATTTTGCGATGATCGCCGCCATGGACCGTTTCCCCCGCCCTGCCGTAACCGCTGCCATTGTGCTGGCATTGATGGTCGCGGCCGTGCTCGGGTGGCGTGCCTGGCGGGCCGAGGCGAGCCAGGACACCGGTCCTGGCGCCAGCGCGGCTTTGCCTGCGGCAGGCGCGGCGGCGCCCGCCGGCCACACGGCATCGGCAGCGCTCACACCGGCTTCCGCAGCCCTCGCCGCTGCCCCGGCCGCCTCTTCGACAGCCGGGGGGGCCGACCCCTTGCTGGTGCCCGGCCTGCGCAACACGCTGGAGGCCCTCCTCTTCGAAGCCGGCGAAGCCAGCGATCCCGAAGCGCTCAAGCAACGCCTGGCGCAACTGGTGGGCAAGCATTTCCCCGCCGAACTGGCCACGCGCGCCCTGGCCCTGACCGATCGCTATGTGGACTACCGCGTGGCACTGGGCGCCTTGTCGGCCCCCCGCGACCCCGGTGATCCGCGCGCATTGCGCGAGGCCATGGAGGCGCGCCAGAAGATCCGGCAGCAGCACTTCCAGGACGAAGAGTACGACGCCCTGTTTGCACAGGAGGCCGAACTCGACCGCTACACCCTGGCGCGCCTGGAGATCGCGCGCAATACCCAACTCACTCCGCAGCAGCGTGACAGCGCGCTGCGCGCCACCGAAGCCGAACTCGCTCCCGAGCGCCGTGCCGAGCGCGCTGCGGCCACGGCCCACATGGATGCCGCCGCGCAGACGGCCGCCTTCAATGCCCAGGGCGTGGGCGATTTCCAGCGCCACACGGCGCGCAGCGCACAGTTCGGGGAGCAGGCCGCCCATGCCCTGGCGCAACTGGACCGCGAGGATCAGCAGTGGCAAAGCCGGCTCGACGAACTCAGCCAGGCGCGCAACGGACAGGGCGAGGCTGCGGCGCAAGCCCTGCGCCAGCAGCTGTTCACGCCGGAGGAACTGCAGCGCGTGGATGCCGCCCTGGCGTTGCGTGCACTCCAGGGCGGAATTCCCGTCCGCTGAAGCGGGGCACAGCCAATCGCCTCTTAAGCGCGTTCCACCTGCACAGGCGGTTTGACCACTCGGTAAGTAACAAAGGGTAAACCCTGTACACGTGCATATACTGCGCACTCCGGAAATCAAGAGGATCCCGATGTCGCTCCGTAGCACCTTGTTCAGTGTGGCCCTGGCCATGGCGGCCACCGCCGCCATGGCCCAGACCCCTTCCGCCCCGATGACCATCGTGGTGCCCTACCCTGCGGGCGGCCCTCTGGACACCTCGGCCCGCATCATCGCGGAAGGCGCAGCTGCGCAACTGGGAGCCATCAAGGTGGAGAACAAGCCCGGCGCCGGCGGCGGCACCGGCGCCGACCTGGTGGCCAAGTCACCGGCCGGCAGCAACCAGTTGCTGATGGGCGCCGTGGCTACCCATGCAGTGAACCCCTGGCTGTACAAGAACTTCCCGTACAACGCCATCAAGGACTTCAAGCCCATCGCACTTGTGGCCCGCACACCCAACGTGCTGGTCGTGAACGCGGAGCAGGCAGCCAAGCTGGGCATCAAGACCACGCCCGACCTGGTGCAGTACCTCAAGAAAAACCCCGACCAGGCCAAGTACGGTTCGGGCGGCAACGGCAGCATCGGCCATATCTCGGCCGAGATGTTCAAGTCGCTGACCAACACCAAGATGGGCCACACGCCCTTCCAGGGCTCGAACCCGGCTCTGGCAGCGCTGCAGTCTGGCCAGGTGCTGATGGTGTTCGACAACCTCGCGTCGGCGCTGCCGCACATCCGCTCGGGCAAGCTGCACGCGCTGGGCGTGACCACCCTGAGCCGCAGCGACGCGCTGCCGCAGGTTCCCAGCATCAACGATGCCGTGCAGGGCTTCAACGTCTCGACCTGGTTCGGGCTGTTCGCACCGGCATCGCTGCCGCAAACCGATGCGCAGCGCTACGCGGCGGCCTTCACGGCCGCCATGCAGTCGGCGGCCGGCAAAGAGAAGTTCAAGCAGATGGGCATCACCCCCGAGGAGCTCACGCTGGACGGGTTCGCGCAGTTCGTGCGCTCGGAAAACAGCAAGTACGAGTTCCTGATCCGGGCCGCGAAGATCAAGATCGAATAAGCGGCTGGGCTGGCGCGCCGCGCCAGGGCCAAGTCAGTCCTTGCCGATCTCTGCCAGGCAGGCAGCCATCACTTCGGGGTGCAGTGCCATCTGCACATGCGCCAGGCCGTCGAGGAAGCGGTTGTCCGCCCCCACCAGGGTCGCGGTGCTGGCCGGGAAGACGATGTTGTCGCAGTTGGAGTACCAGCAAGTGAAGCGCTGCGCCCGCCCCTGCGGCTCCACGCTCAGCAGGCCCTTCACCCAGTCGCCTGCCAGGCTCATCTGGCGGCCGTTGACGGCGCGGCTGAAGCGCCCGAGCCACGTGCCGCCGTGCGGCGTACCCAGGGTCAGGATGCGGTGCACGCGCGCATCGGCCGCATGCACGCGCAGCCAGGCGCGCACCGCCAAGCCACCCATGCTGTGGCACAGCAACACCGGTGCCATGCC
This sequence comes from Acidovorax sp. LjRoot66, assembly GCF_964253305.1. Taxonomy (NCBI): domain Bacteria; kingdom Pseudomonadati; phylum Pseudomonadota; class Betaproteobacteria; order Burkholderiales; family Comamonadaceae; genus Acidovorax; species Acidovorax sp. LjRoot66. The sequence goes on along the minus strand of NZ_CAXUQU020000001.1, from coordinate 1,141,983 downwards.
GGTGGCAGCCGTCACGCGCAGCACGGCGTCATCGATGATCGCGGCATAGTCGTCGATGGAGCCCATCACCGGCTCCAGGTTCACCGCCACATGGGCATGGCCCTGCGCCCGAAGCGGCGCATACCAGGGCAGCCACAGCCCCCGGTTGCACATGAAGCCGTGCACCAGCACCACGCCGCGGCGGCCCGTCGCCTGGCCCGGCAGCCAGTCCCCCACCGCCTGGTGGCGAAACGGCTGGCGCCAGCAGAACACCACCAGGGACACCCATATCTCGGCCCACCAGGCGCCGACCACCTGGGACAGGCGCGCCCGTGGTGCGACTTCGCGCCGATTGAGCCGGTGCATGAGCACGAATTCGATGGCCATCACCAGCCAGAACAAGGCCAGGGGCAACAGCGCACCGGCCAGCGCCCGCGCGGGGGATTGTGGCCACTGCCAGGCCAGCCAGGCGGCTTCAGCCAGCGCCAGAATCAGGAGAAGGATTTTTTGCCCGTGCGCAATCATGATTTGAATGGAGTTGTTTCCCGTCAACGACGCTGTGCAAGACCATTTTGAACAGGTTCTAATGGCGTCGCTGCATTGTGCGGCCTCAGGAGACGGACCTATGGACGCGGCCCAGACCATCCGCGACAGCATTGCCGATGTCAACGCGCTGCGCCTGCACCGCACGGGGGACGTGCCCCTGGGGGCGGTGGTGGCCACCGTCAAAACGCTGCAGGCGCGCCGCTTTGCCGGCACCTATGCCGACCTGATGGCGTCGCCCGCGTTTGGTCCGGCAGCGCGCTTCTTTCTGGAGGAGCTCTACAGCGACAAAGACTACACGGCCCGCGACCAGCAGTTCGCCCGCATCGCAGGGACACTGCAGACCATGTTTCCCCGCCCCGTGGTGGACACCGCCGTGGCGCTGGCCGTGCTGCATGCCCAGACCGAGAACCTGGACCAGGACATGGGCCGCGCCTGGCTGCAGGCCGATGCCGCCGCACCCGAAGCCCCCCGCTACGCCGCCGCATGGCGCGCCGTGGGCCAGCGCACCGGACGCGAGCAGCAACTGGCGCGGGTGCTGGCCATGGGGCGCGACCTGGCGCGCCTGACCCGCACGCCCGGCCTGCGCACCATGCTGCGCATGATGCGCGGGCCTGCCACGGCAGCCGGCATGGGTGCCTTGCAGCAGTTTCTCGAAGCCGGGTTCGACACCTTCGGCCAGCTGGCACGCCAGCGCGGCGCGGTCGAGCAGTTCCTGGCCACCATCGAGCAGCGCGAGCAGGCACTGATGCACCTGCTGTTCGACGGCGATGCTGTCACCTCGGGGACCGAACTGGCCCGCACCCTAGGACAAGCCCGATAGCTGATTGCCCCCTCGCGCTTTGACAATCTGTGCCCAACACTTACTGGCGAGCAAGGAAAAGCGCATGGAAAAGATCTGGCTCAAGAGCTACCCCCCGGGCGTCCCGCACGACGTGAAGCCCGAGCAATACCGCTCTGTGGCCCATATGCTGGAGGAGTCCTTCCGCAAGAACGCATCGAGCCCCTTCTCGGTCTGCATGGACCAGTGGATGACCTACGGCGAGCTTGATCGCCTGTCCGGCGCCATGGGCGCCTACCTGCAGGGCCTGGGGCTTGAGCCCGGGGCCCGTGTGGCCATCATGCTGCCCAACGTGCCCCAGTTCGGCGTGACCATGGCCGCCGTGCTGCGCGCCGGCTACACCTGCGTGAACGTGAATCCGCTGTACACCGCGCGCGAGCTGCAGCACCAGCTCAAGGACTCGGGTGCCACGGCCATCGTGATCCTGGAAAATTTTGCCCACACGCTGGCCGAGGTGATCGACAACACGGCCGTGAAGCATGTGGTCATGGCCTCGATGGGCGACCTGCTCGGCCCGTGGTTCGGCCGCTGGATCACGTTTGCCGTGCGCCACCTGGCGAAGATGGTGCCGGCCTACGAGCTGCCGCTGACCAACGGCCGCAAGGTGGTCCCGTTCAAGAAGGCACTCGCCCTGGGCGAGCGCCGCACGCTGGCGCCCAGCCAGGCCACGCTCGACTCGATCGCCTTCCTGCAGTACACGGGCGGCACCACCGGCCTGTCCAAGGGCGCGGTGCTCACCCACCGCTGCATCGTCGCCGCCACGCTGCAGGCCGAGGCCTGGTTCACCCCCGCCCTGTCCAAGGTCGGCGACCTCAGCCGCGCCAACAGCATTGCTGCGCTGCCGCTGTACCACATCTTCGCGCTCACGCTGTGCCTGCTGGCCATCCGCCAGGGCTCCAGCCTCACGCTGATCCCGAACCCGCGCGACATCCCCAAGTTCGTGGCCGAACTCAAGAAGCGCCCCTTCCACATGCTGCCCGCCGTGAACACCTTGTTCAACGCGCTGCTGCAGAACCCGCAGTTCCGCACACTCGACTTCTCGCACCTGTGCGTGTCGCAGGCCGGGGGCATGGCCGCGTCGGAGGGCACGGCCAAGCAATGGCAGAAGCTCACGGGCAGCACCATGATCGAGGGCTGGGGCATGAGCGAAACCTGCGCCATCGGCACCAACAACCCGGTGACCAACACCGAGTTCAGCGGCAGCATCGGCTTGCCGCTGCCGGGCATCGACATTGCCATCAAGGACGACGCAGGCAACAGCTTGGCGCAGGGCGAATCGGGCGAGATCTGCATCCGCGGCCCGAACGTGATGACCGGCTACTACAACCAGCCCGAGGAGAACGCCAAGGCCTTCACGGCCGACGGCTTCATGCGCACGGGCGACATCGGCATCATGGACGAACGCGGCTACACGCGCATCATCGACCGCAAGAAGGACATGATCCTGGTCAGCGGCTTCAACGTCTTCCCCAACGAACTCGAGCAGGTCGTCTCGCTGTGCCCCGGCGTGGTGGAGTGCGCGGCCATCGGCATCCCCGACGAGAAGCAGGGCGAGGCGATCAAGATCTTCGTCATCAAGAGCGACCCGGCCCTGAGCGAGGAAGACGTGGCCCGCTTCTGCCAGGAGAACCTGACCGGCTACAAGCGCCCCAAGTACATCGAGTTCCGCGACGAACTGCCCAAGAGCAATGTGGGCAAGATCCTGCGGCGCGAGCTGCGCGCGCCCACGGCATAGCACCTCGGCCGGCGCTGGCCACCCCATTTTCCAGGGCGCTTCGGCGCCCTTTTTTTCGGCTCCCCGGTATGCCCAGTGGATGCGTCCCGAGGCACCTCGACTGCGCTTCGCGCATCGCACTTTTTAGGGTAATCCCCGATTAGCAATCGTTTGCGCAAACGATTGCGGGCGCTATGATTGCCAGGCGACACAGCACTGGCTTGGTACGCCACCGGGGCTCTCGCGCAATTTCGCGCGGCTTTTCGGTGGCCGTGCCTTGCCCACCATTCCAACAGGAGACACCATGCAGTTCACCCGCCGTTCCGTTCAGACCGCCGCCGCCATTGCCGTGCTCGGCGGCATGCTTGCCAGCCCCGTCTGGGCGCAGGACAAGCCCAAGATCGCGCTGGTCATGAAGTCGCTGGCCAACGAGTTCTTCCGCACCATGGAAGACGGCGCCAAGGCGCACCAGAAGGCCCACGCCACCGAGTACACGCTGGTGGCCAATGGCATCAAGAACGAGACCGACACGGCTGCGCAGATCAAGATGATCGAGCAGGCCGTGGCGCAGAAGGTCAGCGCCATCGTGCTCGCCCCGGCCGACTCCAAGGCCCTGGTGCCGGCCGTCAAGGCCGCCGTGGACAAGGGCATCATCGTGGTCAACATCGACAACCGGCTGGACGGCGATGCCCTGAAGGAAAAGAACCTGACCGTGCCCTTCGTCGGCCCGGACAACCGCGCCGGCGCCAAGCTGGTGGGCGAGCACTTGGCCAAGTCCCTCAAGTCGGGCGACAAGGTGGGCATCATCGAGGGCGTGTCGACCACTTTCAACGCGCAGCAGCGCACCCTGGGCTACAAGGATGCCATGCAGGCCGCCGGCATCACCGTGGTGGGCGTGCAGTCGGGCCAGTGGGAAATCGAGAAGGGCAACACCGTGGCCGCCGGCATGCTGCGCGAGCACCCCGACCTCACGGCCCTGCTGGCCGGCAACGACAGCATGGCGCTGGGCGTGGTCGCCGCCGTCAAGGCCGCGGGCAAGGCGGGCAAGGTGCAGGTGGTGGGCTATGACAACATCGGCGCCATCAAGCCCATGCTGGCCGACGGCCGCGTGCTGGCCACCGCCGACCAGTACGCCGCCAAGCAGGCCGTGTTCGGCATCGAGCTGGCGCAAAAGGCGATTGCCGCCAAGACGCCCCAGGCCCAGTTGCCCGCCGAGGTGAAGACCGACGTGGTGCTGGTCACCAAGGGCAGCAAGTAAACGGCCGCTCTCAGCCGCCACTCCCAGCCGCTGGACGATATGAACAGACCTGCCTCCCAAGCCCCTGCCGCGCCGCTGCTGTGCATCGACGCAGTGGGCAAGGACTACACCGCCACCGTGCTCGACGGCATCACGCTCGCGCTCAACGCCGGCGAGGTGCTGGCGCTCACGGGGGAGAACGGTGCGGGCAAGAGCACCCTGTCCAAGATCGTCTGCGGGCTGGAATCGGCCACGCGCGGCGGCATGCGCTTGGCCGGCGAGACCTACGCCCCTGCCTCGCGCCGCGAGGCCGAGCGCCTGGGCGTGCGCATGGTGATGCAGGAGCTGGGCCTGGTGCCCACGCTCACCGTGGCCGAGAACCTGCTCATGGGCCGCCTGCCGCACCGCGCGGGCTGGTTGCGGCGCGATCCACTGCATACTGCTGCGCGCGCGCAACTGGCCAAAATCGGCCTGGACAGCATCGACCCCGCCACGCCCGTGTCGCAGCTGGGCATAGGGCAGCAGCAGATGGTGGAGATTGCGCGCAACCTGCAGGACGACACACGCATCCTGGTGCTCGACGAGCCCACGGCCATGCTCACCCCGCGCGAGACCAGCTACCTGTTCGACCAGATCGCGCGCCTCACGGCGCGCGGTGTGGCCATCGTCTACGTGTCGCACCGCCTGGAAGAGCTGCGCCGCATTGCCGACCGGGTGGCTGTGCTGCGCGATGGCCGCCTGGTGGACGCGCGCCCCATGGCCGGCATGAGCGAGGACGACCTGGTGCAGCGCATGGTGGGCCGCTCCGTCAGCGACCTGGAGCACCGCCCGCGCCGCGCCGCCGGCCCGGTGGTGATGAGCGCCCAGGGCATCGGCCGGGGCACGGCGGTGCAGGACGTGAGCCTGGAGCTGCGCGCTGGCGAGGTGTTCGGCATTGCGGGCCTGGTGGGCTCGGGCCGCACCGAACTCGTGCGGCTGCTGTTCGGCGCGGACCGCGCCGACCGGGGCAGCGTCACCCTGCACCCTGATCCTGACACTGCGGAAGGCGCCGCGCCGCGCGTACTGCAACGCGGCTTTGCCTCACCGATGCAGGCCATCGCGGCCGGCGTGGGCCTGGTCACCGAAGACCGCAAGTCCCAGGGCCTGCTGCTGGGCCAGTCCATCCGCATCAACGCCACGCTGTCCGATCTTTCCACCATCTCCCGCGCAGGCTGGCTGCAGCGCGCCAAGGAAAACCGCCTGGTGCAGGGATTCGTCCAGACACTGGGCATTCGCTGCCGCAGCCCCGAACAACCCGTGGGCACGCTCTCGGGCGGCAACCAGCAGAAGGTGGTGTTCGCACGCTGGCTGCACCGCGAAGGCCGGGTGCTGCTGCTCGACGAACCCACGCGTGGCGTGGACGTGGGGGCACGCGCCGAACTCTATGGCGAGCTCGACCGCATGGCCGCCAGCGGGCGTGCACTGCTCATGGTTTCGTCCGACCTGCGCGAGCTGATGGCCATGGCCGACCGCATCGGCGTGATGAGCGCCGGCCGCCTGGTGGCCGTGTTCGAGCGCGGGCAGTGGTCCGAGCAATCGCTGCTGGCCGCTGCATTCTCCGAGCCCGGTGGCCGCGAAGCCCCTGGCCACTCATCCTCTTCCAGTCCCGCCACCGTATGAACGCCCCCGCATCCCCTGCCGCTGTCGCTGTTGCAGCACCCCGCTCCACGCCCGCCTGGCGCAGCCAGCTGGGCACCTACCTCGGGCTGATGGCCGTGCTGGCGGGCATGGTGGCGCTGTTCTCCACCCTTTCCGACTACTTCTGGAGCGTGGAGACTTTCGTCACCATCGCCAACGAGATCCCGGCGCTGGCCGTGATGGCCGTGGGCATGACCTTCGTGCTGATCATCGCCGGCATCGACCTCTCGGTGGGCTCGGTGATGGCGCTGGCCGCCGCCACCTCGGCCGCAGCCATCGTGCAGTGGAAATGGAGCGTGCCTGCCGCCGCGCTGCTGGCGCTGGCCACGGGCCTGATTTGTGGCACCGTGACCGGGGCCGTGTCGGTGGCGTGGCGCCTGCCGTCCTTCATCGTCTCGCTGGGCATGCTCGAGGCCGTGCGCGGCGGGGCCTACGTGGTGACCGATTCGCGCACACAGTACGTGGGCGACGCGATCTCATGGCTGTCCGCGCCGATGCTCGGCGGCATCTCGGTGGCCTTTATGATCGCGCTGGCGCTGGTGGTAGTGGCGCAGTTGGTGCTCACGCGCACGGTGTTCGGCCGCTGCGTGGTCGGCATTGGCACCAACGAGGAGGCCATGCGCCTGGCCGGTGTGGACCCACGGCCCATCCGCGTCATCGTGTTCGCCGTGACCGGTCTGCTGGCCGGCCTGGCCGGGTTGATGCAGTCGGCACGCCTGGAGGCGGCCGACCCCAATGCCGGCACGGGCATGGAGCTGCAGGTGATCGCGGCCGTGGTGATCGGCGGCACCAGCCTGATGGGTGGGCGCGGCTCGGTGGTGAACACCGCCTTTGGCGTGCTGATCATTGCGGTGCTGGAGGCCGGCCTGGCGCAGGTGGGTGCCAGCGAGCCGAGCAAGCGCATCATCACGGGGGTGGTGATCGTCGCGGCGGTCATCGTGGACACCTTGCGCCAGCGGCGCGCGGCGGCCTGAACCTTCCATCTCCCCACGAATTCCCTGTCTCACCATTTTCTCCATGGCTACTATCAAGGACGTTGCGCGGCATGCCGACGTATCGGTCACCACGGTGTCCCACGTGGTCAATGGCACACGCCACGTGAGCCCCGAGGGGCGCGAGCGCGTCGAAAAAGCCATCCGCGCCCTGGGCTACGTGCCCAGCGCCATTGCACGCAGCCTCAAGAGCAACAACACGCGCACGCTGGGCATGCTGATCCCCAACAGCTCCAACCCCTACTTCGCCGAGATCGTGCACGCGGTGGAAGACCGCTGCTTCGGAGCGGGCTACAACCTCATCCTGTGCAACACCAACGACGAGGCGCACCGCCAGGGCAGCTACCTGCAGGTGCTGGCCGAACGCCGCATCGACGGGCTGATCGTCGTCTCCACCGGGCACGACGCCACGCTGCCCACGCAGCTGGCGGGCCTGTCCATCCCCACGGTGCTGGTGGACCGCGAGATCGAGCTGGCCGAGCAGCAGCCCTGCGACCTGGTAGAAACTGCCCACATGCAGGGCGGCCTGCTGGCCACGCGCCACCTGCTGTCGCTGGGCCACCGGCGCATCGCCTGCATCGGCGGGCCCGAGGGCATTGCGCCCAGCGAGCAGCGCATTGCCGGCTGGCGCGCCGCGCTGGCCGATGCCGGCTGCGGCACGGGCGAAGGCCTGCTGTGGCACGGCAACTTCACCAGCCAGGGCGGCTACGAGGCCATGCATGCCGTGCTGCGCGCACAGCAGCCGCCCACCGCCGTGTTCGTCTGCAACGACCTGATGGCCATGGGCGCGCTGTGCGCAGCGCACGAGCGTGACCTGCGCGTGCCCGAGGCCCTGTCCATCGTGGGCTTCGACGACATCGAGCTCACGGCCTTCACCAGCCCGCCGCTGACCACCGTGGCCCAACCCAAGCAGCGCATCGGCGCGCTGGCGGTGGACATGCTGCTCGAACGCATCGACGGCAAGCGCCAGGATGCGCGCAAGGTCATGCTGCAGCCGGAGCTGCGCGTACGAGCCTCCACGGCACAGGTCCAGCCATGACGGCCGCGGCAAAGCACGGCACACCCAACATCGCGGTGGTGGGCAGCCTCAACATGGACCTGGTGCTGCAGGTGGCACAAGCGCCAGGCCCGGGCGAAACGGTGCTGGCCCAGGCACTGCACCTGGTGCCTGGCGGCAAGGGCGGCAACCAGGCCGTGGCCTGCGCACGCCAGGGCGCCCGCGTGCACCTGTTCGGCCGCGTGGGCGGCGATGCCTACGGGCATACGTTGCGCACCAGCCTGGCACAGGACGGCATCGACCACAGCGGCGTGCAGACCGACCCCACAGAGACCACAGGTGTGGCGGCCATCACCGTGGAAGCCACCGGGCAGAACCGCATCGTCGTCGTACCCGGCGCCAATGGCCGCTTCGAACTCGACACGCAGGCCCTCGGCGCCGTGCTGGCCCAGGCCCACAGCCTGGTGCTGCAGTTCGAGACCCCCCTGCCCCAGGTGCTGTCCGCCGCGCGGCAGGCGTTTGCCGCCGGCTGCCGCGTGTTGCTCAACCCCTCACCCATCCAAAGCCTGCCCGAGGGCCTGTGGCCGCTGGTGCACACGCTGGTGGTCAATGAGGTGGAGGCGGCGGCTTTGGCAGGCACTGCCGTGGAAACCGTGGCCGACGCCGCCTTGGCCGCACAGACGCTGCGCGGCCTGGGGCCGGCGCAGGTGGTGGTCACGCTGGGCGCCGCCGGCGCCGTGGCCGCCGACACCCTGGGCAGCACGCACCACCCCGGAATGGCCGTGAAGGCCGTGGACACCACCGCCGCAGGCGACACCTTCCTCGGCGCACTGGCCGTGGCCCTGGCGCGCGGCGAGCCGCTGAACGCCGCCGTGCGGGATGGCATTCGCGCGGCCGCACTGTGCGTGACGCAGGCGGGGGCCCAGCCCTCCATCCCCACCCGGGCCGCCGTGGCGGCAAGCCCGCAACCACCCGACTGGATCCCGCTGTGAAACGCACCACCTTGCTGCACGCCGAACTCTCCCACGCCATCGCCTGCCTGGGCCATGGCGACATGCTGGTGATCGGAGACGTGGGCCTGCCCATCCCGCCTGGCCCCCGGCGCATCGATCTGGCGCTGACGCCGGGCATCCCGGCGGTGGCCGACGTGTTGCAGGCCGTGCTGTCCGAAATGCAGGTCGAACGCGCCTTGATCGCCAGCGAGGCCGTGGAGCGTGGCGCAGGGGCACTGCCCGGCTGGTGCACCCTGCCTGTGGCGCCCGAGGCAGTGCCGCACGAAGAATTCAAGCGCCTGTGCCGCGAGGCCCGCGTGATGGTGCGCACGGGGGAGTGCACGCCCTATGCGAACGTGATCCTGTGCGCTGGTGTGACGTTCTGATGCAATCTGCCCGGTAACGCACGGGTTTTGGATAACCCGGCAGACGCTTGCGCTGGGTTAGGCTGACAGATCGCAGCAGCGGGCCACCCGCTGCGCCACGCCATCTGCCAGTCCCCTCCTGATGCCCACGCCAGCCTCTGCCGCGCCCTTTCTGCCCCCTGAAATCGCCGTGCTGGAACGCGGCTGGCTGTCGGCCAACAACATCCTGTTCATCGGCCACTACGACACCGCCGTGGTGGACACCGGCTACTGCAGCCATGCCGAGCAGACCGTGGCCCTGGTGCAGGCGGCCCTGGGCGGCAGGCCGCTGGACCGGGTGCTCAACACCCATCTGCACAGCGACCACTGCGGCGGCAACGCCGCACTGCAAAAGACCTGGCCGCGGGTGCTCACTTCCATCCCCCCCGGGCAGGCCCGCCACGTGCGCCAGTGGGACGCCTGCGCGCTGAGCTACACGCCCACCGGCCAGCAATGCCCGCCGTTCCGTGCCGACACACTGCTGGATCCCGGCTCCTGCGTGCTGCTGGGCGACCGCACCTGGCAGGTGCATGCCGCGCCGGGGCACGACACGCATTCCGTCGTGCTGTTCGAACCGCGCGATGCGATCCTGATCTCGGCCGATGCGCTGTGGGAGAACGGTTTCGGCGTGGTCTTCCCCGAACTCGAAGGCGAGGATGCCTTCGCCCAGGTGGGTGCCACGCTGGACCTGATCGAGCGCCTGGCGCCGCGCACGGTGATTCCGGGCCACGGCCCGGTGTTTGCCGATGCACCGCGCGCCATCGAGGGCGCACGCCGGCGCCTGGACGGTTTCGTGCGCAACCCGCACAAGCATGCGCTTTACGCCGCCAAGGTGCTGCTCAAGTACAAGCTGCTCGAATGGCAGCAGATCAGCCTGGCCGACCTCACGGCCTGGACGCTCGCCACGCCGTACTTCGGCATGCTGCATGCGCGCCATTTTGGCGACCAGGGCCAGGACGACTGGCTGCAGGGCCTGATGGACGACCTGGTGCGCTCAGGCGCAGCCGTGCGCCGCGGCGAGTTGCTGCACAACGCCTGAAATTGACGCCTGGGTCACGTCGCACCCGTTGCCTTTGCCAGAGGAGGCGGCTCCTCAAGCCCTTCTGGGCCCCCTGCGCGTCACGCTGTTGCTGCATCGCCACATTTCTCGACCATCTTCAGGTGTCGGCAGGACTGGATGCAGCCATGTGCAACCTCGATCAAATGATAATTGTTATCATTTGATATTCCTGCAAGCCATCGGTACGTTCGGCTGCGCGGGTTCTCAGCCAGCCACCTTCGACCGACATTGCCACGCCGCATTCTCCGCGTGCCTGTTGTTCCTGCAGCCAGCCAAGTTCCGGTTTCTCACTCCTACGGATACTTTCATGGCGCACAACACCACCTACATCAAGAGCCGCAAACACCCCGTCGGCATGGCAGCAACGGCCGCCCTCGTGGCCCTGGGCATGCCCGCCCAGGCACAGACCGCCGCCAGCAGCGGCACGCTGCAGGAAGTCAAGGTCGAATCGGCCGCCGACAACTACAAGGCCAATGCCGTCTCCTCGCCCAAGTTCACCCAGCCGCTGCTGGACACGCCCCAGACCATTTCGGTGGTCAAGGAGCAGGTGCTGCGCGAGCAGGCCGCCTCAACCCTGACCGAAGCCCTGCGCAATACCCCTGGCGCCGGCACCTTCTATCTTGGAGAGAACGGCAACACCAGCACCGGCGACGCGATCTACATGCGCGGCTTCGACAGCTCCAGCAGCATCTTCGTGGACGGCGTGCGCGACCTGGGATCGGTCTCGCGCGACGTGTTCAACATCCAGCAGGTCGAAGTGGTCAAGGGCCCGGCCGGTACCGACACGGGTCGCACTTCCCCCACCGGTGCCATCAACCTGGTGAGCAAGCAACCCACGCTGGAGAACAGCTTCGGCGCATCGCTGGGCGCAGGCAGCGCCTCGTACAAGCGTGGCACGGTGGACTGGAACAAGGCCCTGGAGGCCTACCCAGGTGCCGCCTTCCGCCTGAACGTGATGAGCGAGGACTCCGGCGTCGCCGGGCGCGACCTGGTCAAGAACAAGCGCTGGGGCATTGCGCCGTCGCTGGCGCTGGGCCTGAACTCGCCCACGCGCGTGTTCCTGAACTACCTGCACGTCAACCAGGACAACGTGCCCGACGGCGGCGTGCCCACCATCGGCCTGCCCGGCTACACCTCGCCGGACGCCCTGGCACTGGCCAACCGCCGCACCTTCCTGAACACTGCAGGGCGCGTGGATTCGAGCAACTTTTACGGCACCAACTCGGACTTCGCGAAGGTGGAGATGGACATGGTCACGGCGCGCATCGAGCATGACTTCGCCTCGGGCACGAAGCTGCGCAACACCACGCGCTTTGGCCGCACGCACAACGACTACCGACTGACGGCCTTCATGGGCGGCGGCTTCCCCGCCACCGGTGCGCTCACCGCCGCGTCGGCCCTGCTGGCCACGCCCAACCCGAACGATCCCTCCACCTGGACGGTGACGCGCAACCTGCCGACCAACGTCAACCAGACCAACAAGATCGCCATCAACCAGACCAGCCTGACCACCACGGTCAACACCGGTTCGGTGCAGCACGATCTCGCAGCAGGCCTGGAGCTGTCGCGTGAAGAGCAGAGCAACCTGGGCTACTACGGCCAGGGCTTTGCCAGTGTAGGCACCACGTACGCGCCCGCAGGCTCCATGCCAGCGGCCAACCTGTACAACCCCAATCCGAACGTGACCGGCTTCAACCGCATCGCCAACGGCACATGGTCCAAGGGCGTGACCAACACCGTGGCGGCCTACCTGTTCGACACGGCCAAGCTGTCGCCAGAGTGGCAGATCACGGGCGGCCTGCGCGTGGACCGGTTCAAGACGGACTTCGATGCCGTGACGCAAGGCGCGCTGCCGGCCGGCGTGCTCACGCCGTCGGCGGTCAGCCTGTCCGACACCCTCATCGGAGCCAAGGTCGGCGTGGTCTACAAGCCCGCCAGCAACGGCAGCGTGTACGCCCTGTACGCCACGTCGGCACAGCCCCCGGGCGGCGCCAACAACCAGCTGAGCGTGGCCGTCAACAATGCAGCCAACCCCAAGTTCGACCCGCAGAAGGCCAAGACCATCGAGGTCGGCACCAAGTGGGAGGTGCTGGGCAACCGCCTGGCCCTGGCCGGCGCGCTGTACCGCACCGATGTCACCAACGACATCGAAACGGACCCCACCAACGCTGCCAACTTCGTGCAGACTGGCAAGAAGCGTGTGCAGGGCATCGAGCTGACCGCCATCGGCGCCCTCACCAACGACTGGTCGCTGAGTGCAGGCTACACCACCATGGATACCAAGGTGCTCAGCGGTGTGCCCAAGACGGCCGATGGCAGCACGGCACTGGCCTACACGCCCAAGAACGCCTTCACGCTATGGTCCACCTACCGCCTGCCCTTCGGCCTGACGGTGGGCGGCGGCGCGCGCTATGCCGGCAAGCTGCTGCGCGGCACCGACGGCGCCGTGGGCACACCCGCCTACACCGAGGCCTACTGGGTGTTCGATGCCATGGCCTCCTACCGCATCAACAAGAACCTGGACATCCAGCTCAATGTGTACAACCTGGCCGACAAGGACTACGTGGCGGCCATCAACAAGAGTGGCTACCGCTACACGCCGGGCATCCCCCGCTCGGCGCGCCTGACGGCCAACTTCACGTTCTGACCCAGCGCAAGGTGACAGGCTGAGTTCTGTCTACCATCAAGGCCCCGGCAACCCCGGGGCCTTCCCATTTTTGGAGACCTATCGCGATGATGCTGCACATCCCCAACGTCCTCACGCCCGAGCAGGTGCGCGCCATGCGCGCGGCCATCGATGCCGCCGACTGGGTGGACGGCCGGGCCACCGTGGGCGCGCAAGGGGCGCAGGTCAAGAACAACCGGCAGTTGTCCGAAAACTCCCCCGTTGCGCTGGAGCAGGGGCGCACCGTGCTGCAGGCGCTGGCCGCGCATCCGATGTACTTCAGCGCGGCGCTGCCGCTGCGCACCGTGCCGCCGCTGTTCAACCGCTACGCGGGCGGAGAGACCTATGGCCTGCACGTCGATGGCGCCGTGCGCCCCCTGCCCCACGGGGCGGCGCTGCGCACCGATCTGTCGTGCACGCTGTTCCTGTGCGAACCCGCGGACTACGAGGGCGGCGAGCTGGTGGTGGTGGACACCTATGGCACGCACGAGGTCAAGCTGCCTGCGGGCGACATGGTCCTCTACCCGTCCACCAGCCTGCACCGCGTGGAGCCGGTCACGCGCGGCGAGCGCGTGTGTTCGTTCTTCTGGGTGCAGAGCCTGGTGCGCGACGATGCACGCCGCGCCATGCTGTTCGAGATGGACCAGACCATCCAGAAGCTGCGTGCGCGCCTGGGCGAGACCGAAGAGACCGTGTCCCTCACCGGGCAATACCACAACCTCCTGCGCATGTGGTCGGAGGTATGAAGTGAAACAGCCCCTTCGGGGCTGTTTCGGTCAGGGCAGGTCCTTGTTCACCTCGGGGGCCGCCGCATCGCGCGGGCCGATGGTGCCCAGCCGGCTCTTGAGCGACTGCGGCTGGCCGGTGAGCATGGCGGCGTAGTTGGTGGTGTTGGCCAGCACCTTCTTCACGTAGTCACGGGTTTCGCCGAAGGGCACGTTTTCGGCCCAGATGGCGGCATCGAGCACCGGGCCGTTGCGCCAGCTGCGCGGGCGGCCGGGGCCGGCGTTGTAGGCCGCAGCGGCCATGGGCATGGAGCCCGCGAAATCGTCGAGGGCCAGCTTGAGGTAGGCCGTGCCGATGGCGATGTTGGTATCGCGGTCGTTGATCTGCTCGGCCGTGAAGTTGTTCATGCCGATCTTCTTGGCCGTCCAGCGCGCAGTGGCGGGCATCACCTGCATCAGGCCCGAAGCGCCCACGTGCGAGCGCGCGTCCATGATGAAGCGGCTCTCCTGGCGGATCAGGCCGTACACATAGGCCGGGTCCAGGCCGATGCCATTGGCGCGCTCCACCACGGCGTTGCGAAACGGCGTGGGAAAGCGCTGGCTGGTCTCGATCAGGCTGCGCGTGCGCTCGCTGGTGTTGATGCAGCGGTCCCAGACCTCGCGGGCGCAGGCGAAATCGGCGGCGGCCAGCAGCTCGCGGTCCGGCATGCCGCCGGGGATGTGCAGGTTGGTGGCGTAGTTCCACTCGCGCACGCCCTCGGTGCGCAGCCCCATGAAGATGGCATACAGCCCCCGGTTGAGCCCGGGGTTGGCGCGCGCAGCCGCCTTTTCCTCGGCCGTGAGCGGCGCAGGTGCTGGCGGCATGGTGATGCGCTGGCCCAGTTCTTCGGTGGCCAGTTGCTCGTAGAAGCCGCGCGTGCTGGCAATGCCTTCGAGCAGCTGGCGGGCTTCGGCGCGCTCGGCCTCGCTGGGCTTGCCGGCCAGCAGGGAGCGGGCCTTCCAGTACACCCAGGTGCTGTCCTGGCGGCCTTCCTCGCTCATGGCGTCGATGGCCTTGCGCACCACCTTCCACTGGCCGGCACGCAGGGCCGCGCGCACCTTCCAGCCGAGCAGGTCGTCGTTGAGATCGGCGTCCCGGGTGATCTTGGCGAAGTGGCCATTGGCGTCGGACGACAGCTTCTGGGCCAACTGCTTGCCGATCACGCCCCAGACCCAGTTGCGCTCCTCGGGCGAGAGGTGCACGCTCCATTTGCTGTCGAGCTGGGCGGCAGCGTTGTCCGGATCGCCCGAGGCGAGCTTGACGAGGGCTAGCGTCACCAGCTCCTGGCGCACCTGGCCCCGGGCCGTGGCGCGGCCCGTGAGGTACTTGGTGGGCGCGTCCATCAGCTCCTTGACCTGGGCCACGGCATCGGGTGCGACGATCTCCACGGCATTGCGCACCACGCGCGGCCGGTTGGCATCCACCGCGAAGCGGGCCTTGCGCCAGACGTCGAGCGCGCTGAGCTTCTTGTTGGCGTACAGCTGGCTGGCAGCGTGGGTGCAGCCGTCGTCGTTATCGCGCAGGGCATACCAGTTGCGCTTGACGTCTTCGGCCGCAGCCGCCGGCGCGCTGCCCTTGATGTCGTCGATCAAGAGGGCGTAGCAGCGCACCTCGCGGTCGTCGGACATGCGGTAGCTGGGGTGCTGCTCGGCAAACTGGGCCCAGTCGCGCCGCTGTCCCAGCAGCAGCAGCCAGTCGTTGCGCATGCGGTCTTCCTGGTAGCTGCCGGCATAGCGCTGCATGAAGGACTGGATTTCCGAGGGCGAGGCCTCGGCCAGGCGCAGCCTGAGCTCCCAGTAGGCGGCCCAGGGTTCCAGCACGTGGCCGCGCGCGGCGGGCAACAATTGCTCTAATTTCTTGCGGTCGCCCCGCTTGAACGCCTGCTGCATCTCCAACAGGGTATCGTCGGCCTTGGTTTGCGCCTGGACCAGGGGCGCGGCGGTGGCCAGCACGGCGCTGACCAGCAGCGGTGTCAAAATCTGAAGCAATTGCATGGGGGAATTATCTGATGGACAAAGCAGCCCTGCGGCGCGCATTGATAGAAGAACGCCTGAACCTGCCAGATCGCCTACAACGGGCCGACCTGTTACAACAGGTGATGCGCATCTGGCTCGTGAACCGGCCCGACACGGTGATAGGCGCCTACTGGCCCATCAAGGGTGAGTTCGACCCGCTTCCTGCCCTGCACCGCTGGAAGGAAGACGGAGAGCTGCTGGACGAGCCCCAGTTGCGCCGCATCGGCCTGCCGGTGGTCAACAAGCAGCACAAGACCCTGACCTTCCACGCCTGGTACCCCGGCTGCCCCATGGAGGAGGACGCCTACGGCATCCCCAAGCCCAAGGACACCGAGGTCATCGTGCCCACCCTGCTGTTCGTGCCCTGCGTAGGCTATGCGCCCGGCGGCTATCGGCTGGGCTATGGCGGGGGCTTCTATGACCGCACCCTGGCCACGCTGCAGCCCAAGCCCTTCACCGTGGGGCTGGGCTTCACCAATGGCTACCTGGACGATTTCGAGCCGGAGTCGTACGACCTGCCACTGGATGCGATCCTGAATGACAACGGGGTGGTCTGGCCGATTTGACCACCGCGGAAACACTGAGCCGTCGAAAAATGGCTCAGTAAAAGCCGCCGAACTGCATCAGCAGGGACGCATCGTCGCGTTCCTGCTTGCGGGCCAGCGCTGCCTGCTCGCGCAGCCAGCGCTTGAGTTCGGCCTCATCGCGCACCCGCTCCAGATCGTGCTGCATGACCAGCAGGGTGTCGGCCAGATCGTTCTGCAACAGCTTCAGCCGCAGCTGCAGCAAGGGTTCATTCATCCTGGCGGAAACCGCAACGCCCAGCTCATCGCCCAGGCGCTGCTCCGCGATGGCCAGCTCCTGCTCCAGCGACGCCACCTGCTCCTTCAGGAGCAAGGTCAGTTCGGCCAGCTTTTCGTCGGCCAGGCGGGAAATACTGTCCTCATCCATCCGATTGGCCTGCAACTGCAGGCGCAGCAAAGTGGTCAGGTCCCCACGTTCATACGCAGCATTGGCCTGGCCCATCAACACCGTCTTGCGCTCGCGTTCCGCCGCGTCCGGCTCCCGGTCGGGGTGCAAGGCACTGGCCAGTTGACGATAGATGCTGCGCATCGCGGCCTTGGCATCCTGCATCTGCTGGTCCACCTTGCGCTGCCGGGCCTGCTGCCCCGGCCGAGGGCGCGGCGGCTCCTGCTCGGACTGCATACGGCGCATCACGGCCTCCAGCAACTCCTGCGGAGAATCCGCGTGGTCAAAGGTTTCCCGGTCCAGGGGGCGCCCCAGAAAATCCTCCACTGCATCCAGAACGTCGTCCCTGGCCTCCTGCAGCTGCTGCGCCTGTTGTGCTTGCATCTCGGGCGGAAAGTATTCCGCAAACAGTGTGTCCCACTGTCCGGCGTCCATCTCCCCTCGCACTTGCGGCAACAGGCTCTGCACGATGGCACGCGCGGATTTTTGCTGCGGCACCGTCAAACCCTTGCGCTGAAGGCGCTCATGCAGGAACAGCAGCATGGCGGACTGCGTCAGCGCCATGCCATGTTCGAGCTTCGACATTTCCTCCAGATGGGGCCCCCGCAGCCGGCCAGCGACTTGTTCCAGATCTAGGATCTGCCGTCCCAGGTTGTCCACCCTTGCCAGCAACTTGTTGAACCGCTGCTGCGCCGGGCTGAGCGTTCCCTTGGCTGTCTTCTTGACCTTCAGGCTCGCCGGGCTGGTTTTCGCTGGCGTGCAAGCCGGGGCGATCGGGACTTCACCGAACAGATCGAATTCGGGAGCGGGGTTCATTCGCATTCCATTCAAAAAGACAAGGACAGCGCCTGCCCGAAAATGCCATGGGCAGGCGGTGCATTAGTTTAACGGCCCTGCAGCACACCGTGCCCCGGGGCAGGTGGCGCAGGTCATGGACTACCCGCAAGCTCCGACGCAAAAGCGTAGCAGTCTCCCCCGGCTGCACGGCGCTTGCAGGTGTACATGGCGCTGTCGGCGGCGCGCAACAGCTCAGCCAGGGTGCGGCCATCCGCCGGGTGGCAGGCAATGCCCAGGCTCATGCCGACCACGAGCGAGCGGCCCTCGAAGACCAGTGGCTCGGCGGCGCTGGCCGCCATGCGCCGGGCCATGGCGGCCAGCATGTCGCGCGACGGGCTGCCTGCGATCAGCACGGCGAATTCGTCGCCACCGAGCCGTGCCACCAGGTCACCCGTGCGCAGTTGGGTGCGCAGGCGGCGCACCATGGCCACCAGCACGGCATCGCCTGCGGCGTGGCCATAGGTGTCGTTGACGCCCTTGAAGCCGTCCAGGTCGAGCAGTAGCAGCGCGAACGGCTGGCCGCCGCGCACGGCGGCTTCGCCATGGCTGGTGAGACCCGCACGGTTGGCGGCGCCAGTGAGCGCATCGGTGCCCAGCGCCTCGACCAATTCCTGGGTGCGCACGGTCAGCGCCTCCTCGGATCGGCGCAGCAGGCGAACCCGGGAGGCCATGGCCGCAGCAAAGACGATGGATTCGGCCACCAGCACGGTCTGCGTCATGTCCATCTGCTGGGGCGTCCAGGCCACCCAGCCCCAACTGGCCACGACGATGGCGCAGATGCCCAGCAGCAAGATGGTCACCCCCGCGCTGTACAGCACCGCCGGCCAGTAGCGCCGCCGCATCGCCATCACGGCACCGACCGTGAGCACCACGGTGGAAGCCACTACCGAGCCCTGCACCATGCGGAACAGCCACAGCGGATGCGAGCCCAGAAGGCCGTAGACCGCAGCCAGCGCGAGCGCCGCCACCATCGCCAGCACCACCTTGTCCACCCGGGGCGCATAGTCCGCGAGGCGCAGCAGGCTGCGGCCGAACATCAGCTTGGAGATGGCCCACAGCGGTGGCGCCAGGCTGTAGAAGAAGCCCGCTGCGGCCGGCCAGTGGGCAAAGGGGTAGCGCAGCGTGTGCCCGTTGAAGCCCGCGAGCGCCAGCAGCGCACCGATGCACGACACCAGGTACCAGGCGTAGATACTCTCGCGAAACACCATCAGCATCACTGTGCTGAAGATCGCCAGGCCCATGAGCAGCCCGTAGCACACGCCGTCGAACATGCGCTTGTCCTGGGTGTCCTGCAGGTAGTCGGCCAGGTCCCAGACACGGGCCGCGTAGAAGCGCGCAAAAGTCGATTCGACACGGAAGTACACCGTGTAGATCTGGTCGTCAGGCAGGCTGAAGCGCCAGGCCATCTGCTCCGAGTCCGCGGGTCGCGTGGCCCAGGGGTGGCGCATGCCTGTGACCACAGGGGCAGCCAGCGCGCCGCCCTGGGCGTTGTAGGGGCCGTAAAAGCGCAGCTCGTGGGTGGAGACGGTCGGCACCAGCAGCAAAAACTCGCGCAGGGCATCCGCCGGGTCGGCCAGTTGCAGGCGCACCCGAAACCACAGCACGCGGTCCGACTCGGCGCCCTTCAGCGGGTTGTCGGGGTAGGCGAAACGGGCCTCGTTCTCCGGGGTGCGCACCTGCTCGATGTCCAGCACACGGCCTTTGTCCTCGAACATGCCCATGAATGGCACGATCAGCATGCCCCCGGCCTTCGACGAAACGAGGGCCGGCACATCGCGCTCTGCCGCAGCCTGGGCGGCCAGGGGCAGCGTAGCCACCAGAGTCAACAGGCACAGGGCCCTGAAGAAAAAGTACAAAAAAGACGACGACCGCATCACCCGCGCCGATCCGGATGGATCGAAAGAGAAAACTGCCCGCAAAGCGGCTAATTGTGCCGCACCCCCCGTTGCTATATGCACAAAAAAGAGGGGCAAGACTGGCTTTGATGCACGAATCGCATCAAAAGCCCCTGTATCAGTCATTGATGCGGGCGCCTGCGCAGGGTTAGCATGGAAGTCTTGCCCCTATTGCCACCACCTGAGGCCACCATGCCCAAGCTCTACATCGGTAACAAGAATTACTCCTCGTGGTCAATGCGCCCCTGGGTGCTGCTGCGCCAGGCCGGCATCGACTTCGAAGAAATCCGCGTGCGCTTCGACAGTTTCGACGCCGATTCGGAGTTCAAGCGGGCCATCGGCGCCGTGAGCCCCACGGGCAAGGTGCCGGTGCTGGTGGACGGCGACCTGCTCATCTGGGACACCCTGGCCATTGCCGAGTACGTGGCCGAAACCCATCCCGACAAAAAGCTCTGGCCCACGGATGCGAAGGCGCGTGCCCGCGCGCGCAGCGTGTGCGCCGAGATGCACAGCGGCTTCACTGCCCTGCGCGGCAACTGCCCCATGAACATCGAGGCCGATCTGGCCGAGACCGGGGCCCTGATCTGGCGCGACAAGGCCGGCGTGCGTGCCGACGTGCAGCGCCTGATGGACATGTGGAGCGCGCTGCTGCAGGAGCATGGCGGCCCGCTGCTTTTCGGCGAGTTCACCATTGCCGACGCCTACTTTGCCCCGGTGTGCATGCGCCTGCACAGCTACGCCCTTCCACTGCCCCCGCAGATCGCCGCCTATGTGCAGCGCGTGCGCGCCCTGCCCGGCGTCAAGGCCTGGATCGACGACGCCCTGGCCGAGAAGGATTTCCTCGATTTCGAGGAGCCCTACCGCCTGCGCCACGTTTGAGGAGCAGCGCATGGCCGTCACCATCTACCTGCGCTACGTGCTCGACACCCGCAAGCTCAAGGAATTCGAGCACTACGGCAAGCTGTGGATCCCGCTGGTCGAGAAGTTCGGCGGACAGCACCACGGCTACTTCATGCCCAGCGAGGGCGCGAACAACATCGCGCTGGCGTTGTTCACCTTCGACAGCCTGGCCTCCTACGAGGTCTATCGCCAGCGGTCCATGGAGGATGCCGAATGCCAGGCAGCCTTCCGCTATGCCGAGGAAACGGGCTGCATCATGAGCTACGAGCGCAGCTTTTTCCGGCCGGTGTTTTCCTAGCGGAACTGCTTGCGCAACAGGGCCCGGTGCCGCGCAATATGCGCCAACTGGGCCTCGGCGATGGTGCCGCCCAGGTTCTCGCCATCGCCATTGAGCACGTCGGTGGCATGGCGCATGGCGCGGGCCACCACCTCCTCCTCGCTCACGCCCTGCTGTGCAGCCAGGTCCAGCGCCACGCGCTTCATGGCGCGCTGGGACAGCATCCACATGGCGCCGAAGGAGTCCCAGGCGGCAGCGGCGTCCTTGAACTTCTCGCGGTCGGCCAGGATTTCGGTGAGCGGCTTGGCCAGGATTTCCTGCAACTCCTCCACCTGGGTCTGCAGGGCCTCGAACTGCGCCTCGCGCTGCAAGGCCTCTGCGGCCGCATTGGCTGCCGCGTCGGGCGGCGTGGGCACCGGCACGCTGCCGTCGGGATTGAGCTGGGCGATGGAGAGGGAGGAGGAGATGGACATGGTGCGGGCGCCGGGCGGGTGAGGGGCGCACTATACGGCGTGGCGCGCCGTCTTCACAATGCCGGGCCCCGCTAAACTCCGGCGCATGCAAATCTATATGGTGGGCGGCGCCGTGCGCGATGCCTTGCTCGGACGCTCCGTGAACGACCACGACTGGGTGGTGGTGGGCGCCACGCCCGAACAGATGCTGGCCGAAGGCTACCTGGCCGTGGGGCGGGATTTCCCGGTCTTCCTGCACCCCACGACGCGCGAGGAGTATGCGCTGGCGCGCACCGAGCGCAAGAGCGGGCGCGGCTACCGTGGCTTCGTGGTGGAAAGCTCGCCCGAGGTGACGCTGGAGGAAGACCTCTCGCGCCGCGACCTGACCATCAATGCCATCGCCCAGAGCCCCGAAGATCCGCACACGCTGATCGACCCGTACGGCGGACGCAAGGACCTGCAGGCGCGCCTGCTGCGCCATGTGACCGAGGCCTTTCGCGAAGACCCGGTGCGTATCCTGCGGCTGGCGCGTTTTGCGGCGCGCTTTACCGACTTCACAGTGGCGCCCGAGACCCTGGAGCTGATGCGCCAGATGGTGGCAGACGGCGAGGTGGACCACCTGGTGCCCGAGCGCGTGTGGCAGGAGCTCGCGCGCGGGCTGATGGAGGAAAAACCCTCGCGCATGTTCGAGGTGCTGCGCGACTGCGGCGCCTTGCAGGTGCTGCTGCCCGAGGTCGCGCGCCTGTGGGGCGTGCCCCAGCGCGCCGAGCACCATCCCGAGGTGGACACCGGCATCCACCTGATGATGGTGCTGGACATGGCGGCGCGGCTCGATGCCCCTCTCACCGTGCGCTTTGCCTGCCTGGCGCACGACCTGGGCAAGGGCACGACGCCGGCCGACATGCTGCCGCGCCACATCGACCATGAGCGGCGCAGCGCCGAGCTGTTGCACGACGTGGCCGAGCGCCTGCGCGTGCCCGTGGACTGCCGCGAGATCGCCGACGTGGTGGCGCGCGAGCACGGCAACATCCACCGCAGCGGCGAGCTGACCGCCGCCCCGCTGGTGCGCCTGCTGGAGCGCTGCGACGCGCTGCGCAAGCCGGGCCGGCTGCCCGACATTTTGCAGGCCTGCGAATGCGACGCGCGCGGCCGGCTGGGCATGGAAGAAAACCCCTATCCCCAGCGCCCGCGCCTGCTGGCGGTGCTGGCCGCAGCCCAATCGGTGGTCACGCGCGACATTGCAGCGAAGGGCCTTGCCGGCCCGCAGGTCGGCGACCTGATCCACCAGGCCCGGGTACAAGCCGTGGCGCAGTGGCTGGCCGCCAACCCCGCCTGAGGGCTTGCGCTACCAGCGCAGCAGGCGGGGGCCGAGCACGGCGCCCAGCGCCGTGGGCAGGGCCATGCCGGCCAGGTACCACACGGCGAGGAAGGGGCTGGCCATCTCGGGGCAGTGCAATGCATAGACCAGCGCCCCGAGCGCCCCGGACAGCAGGCCGGCCCCCGCACCGGCCCAGGCCAGGCGCGTGGGGGCCGCCCCTTTCAGGGCCCAGAAGCTGGCGATGAAAGCCGGCACCGACAGCAGTGCGATGTTGAACGGGCAACTGCGCCAGGTGCTGCCCAGGATCAGCGCCATGCGCTCGGCCGGCTCGGCCTGCGATAGGGTGCCCGCCGCCATGGCCCACAGCACCAACGGCGGTACGGCCAGCAACGCGGCCGCATGGCCCACCGCCATGCCCGGCCGCGCCATGCGCCGCAGCAGCGCCATGCCGGCGGCCGCCAGCGCGGCGGCAAACACCAGCTTGCCCCAAAACATGGGCAGGCCCATGGTCTGCACCAGATCGTGGCGCACGCCGAACACCGCAGCCATCAGCACGCCGGCCCCTGCGATGCCGGCCAGCGACGCCAGCGCAAAGCGCTGCTCTATGTCCCGTGCAGGCACAGGGCCGGCATCCGTGGCCAGCAACTGGATCAATTCTTCGGTTCTCATGCCATTCCCCTGATCTTGGCGGCCAGGGCCTTGAGTCCCCGGTGTACGCCGATTTTGACTGCCGACTCCGACAGCCCCGTGAGTTGTGCGGTCTCCACCACCGACAGGCCCTCCAGCTTCACGTGCAGGATGGGCAGGCGCTGGCGGTCGGGCAGCGTCTCCAGCAGTTTCCCCAGGTCGCGCCGGGCTTCGGCCGCCTCGCTGTCGCTGGTGGAGAAGAGTTCGCCCGCCTCCTCGTCCAACGTGTCATTCAACGCACCCTTCACCCGGTGCGAGCGCAGCCAGTCGATGAGCTTGTAGCGCGCGATCGCATGCGCCCAGGCCGTTACCGGCATGTCGGGCCGGTAGGTATGGCGCTGGTTGTGCACGGCCAGCAAGGTCTCCTGCACCAGGTCTTCCACCTCGTCGGGCCGCTGCGACAGCCGCCTGCGCAGAAAAGCCCGCAGGTGCGCGCTCAGCTCTTTCAAAAATCGCTGGTAGGCGACCGCGTCGGCATCCAGGCCCAGCAGCAGCAACCCACGCAGCCTCTCTTCGATCTCCATGTTTTCTCCCTCACAGGTATTCGCAATGCCAGACCTACGGGTTACAGCGGGTGCAAAAAAACTTTTTTTGATTTCTGATGCAGTTGGTGTAACCCGGCCGCCAGACAGCGCGAATTACAACGCAGATCGGTAGCCACGGCGCATCCGCACCCGGCAATCCATCCGGTCTGTTCCACAAACCCTTCAGCTTTACGGAGATTCCGACATGACCTCACGCACCCTCAGCCTTGGCGCCCTGGCCCTTGCGGCACTCGCATCCGGCGCAGCCATTGCACAGACCAAGCCCGCAGAAGCGGCCAAGCCCGCCATGGAGAAGTGCTATGGCGTGTCCATGGCCGGCAAGAACGATTGCGCCGCCGGCGCCGGCACCACCTGTGCTGGCACCTCCAAGGTGGACTACCAGGCCAATGCCTGGAAGTTCGTGCCCGCCGGCACCTGCGCCTCGATCAAGACGCCCAAGGGCATGGGCACGCTGACGCCCATGAAGAGCTGATCTTCGTTCACCACCAGACCCGCCGCCATGGCAGCCGCACACCTCACCGCCGGCCTGGGGCTCAAGCCCCAGCACTACGCGCAGGCCGTGCAGTGCACGGACCCGGGGCTGTGGTGGGAAGTGCACCCCGAGAACTACCTGGCCGACGGCGGACCGCGCCTGGCCTGGCTCGAAGCCATCCGTGCGCAGCACCCGGTGGCGCTGCACGGCGTATCGCTGTCGCTGGCAGCCGATGCGCCGCCCGACGAAGCGCACCTGGCACGGCTGGCCGCGCTGGCAAGGCGCATCGAGCCGGCCATCGTCTCCGAGCACCTGGCCTGGTCCACGTGGCGCGGACACTACCTGCCCGACCTGCTGCCCTTTCCGCGCACCCATGCGGCGCTGGCGCGCATTGCCGCCAACATCGCCCGCACGCAGGACGTGCTGCAGCGCCCCATCGCCGTCGAGAACCCCACGCACTACCTGCACATCGATGGCCATGACTGGGCCGAGACCGACTTTCTGGCCGAGCTGGTGCGGCGCACCGGCTGCCAGTTGCTGCTGGACGTGAACAACGTCTACATCAGCGCCCACAACCTGGGCACCCTCGCCGAGGACTACCTCGGCGCCTTTCCCCTGCACGCCGTGGCCGAGATCCACCTGGCGGGCCACCATGCCGACCCCGAGTTGGGCGAGGCCCTGCTGATCGACAGCCACGATGCCCCGGTGGCCGATGCCGTATGGGCCCTGTACCAGCGCGTGATCGCCACCACCGGCCCGCTGCCCACCCTGATCGAACGCGACGACCAGTTGCCGGCGCTTGAGGTTCTGCTCGCCGAGCGCGGCCGCGCCCACGCGGCGCTCACCGAGGCCCTGCCATGCAGCTGAGCACCTTCCAGGATGGAGTGGCCGCCGCACTGATGCCCCAGGGCGCCCACCCAGCGGACACCGCACCCTGGCTGTCCGCCCTGCGGTCCCAGCCCGGCTTCGCCGTGTACCGCAATACCGTGCACAAGGCCTGCATCGATGCGCTGCAGGCCAACTACCCCACCGTCTGCGCGCTGGTGGGCGAAGAATGGTTCCGCGCGGCCGCAGGCCTGTTCGTTCAGGCCCGGCCGCCGACGGATGGCCGGCTCATGGCCTATGGCGAAGGCTTTGCACACTTTCTGCAAGGCTTCGAAGCGGCCGCCGGCCTGCCCTACCTGCCTGCCGTGGCACGGCTGGACCGCTGCTGGACCGAAAGCCACCTGGCGGCCGATGCCCCCCTGCTGGACGCCGCCTGGCTGGCCCGGCAGTCCCCCGAAGCCCTGTCCGGCCTGTGCCTGGCCCCACATCCCGCCGCGCGCTGGGCCTGGAGCGAGGAGCACCCGGCCAGCACCCTGTGGCAGCGCCAGCGCGAGGGCACACCCCTGGATGCCGAACTGCCGTGGCAGGGCGACGGCGCCCTGCTCACCCGCCCCGAGGGGGCCGTGCAGTGGATGCCGCTGGCACGCGCGGGCATCGCCTTCCTGGACGCCTGCGCTGCGGCACTGCCCCTGGAGCCGGCTGCAGCCCATGCCCAGCAGGCAGAACCCGGCGCCGACCTGGGCGCGCTGATGGCGCAGCTGCTGCAGGCCGGCGCGCTGTGCGCCCCACCCCACCTTGACGAGGACACCCCATGAACACCACCCCCTTCCCCCAGGTCACGCCCACCGTATCCGCCACCGGGCCGCGCCACTGGCTGGGCCGGCTGGCCGATGCGCTGGCCTGGCTCACGCCCCACAGCCTGCTGGCCCTGGTGAACCGGGTGGGCATCGCAGCGATCTTCTGGATGTCGGCACGCACCAAGGTGGAGGGCTGGTTCACCATTTCGGACAGCGCCTACCTGCTGTTCCGCGAGGAGTACAAGCTGCCCCTGCTGCCGCCCGAGCTGGCGGCGCAGATGGCCACGGTGGCCGAACATGTGTTCCCGGTGCTGCTGGTGCTGGGGCTGTGCACACGGCTGTCGGCCCTGGCGCTGCTGGGCATGACACTGGTGATCCAGGTCTTTGTCTATCCCGATGCCTGGCCTACCCACCTGTCGTGGGTGGGGCTGCTGCTGTACATCGCAGGGCGCGGCGCGGGCAACATCTCGCTGGACCGGGTGCTCGGCATCCGCTGATGTCGCACCCCCGGCAGGGCAGGGTCAGCTGACGCTGCGCACCCAACGCGCAATGTCGCTGGCGTTCATCGCGCCGGAAATGCGTGCCGCCTCGCGGCCCTCCTTGAACACTATCATTGTGGGAATGCTGCGGATGCCGAAGCGGCCTGCAATCGCCTGGTGGGCCTCGGTGTCGAGCTTGGCCAGTTGCACCTGGGGCTCCAGGTCACGTGCTGCCTGGGCGAAGGCCGGCGCCATCTGCAGGCAAGGGCCGCACCAGGGGGCCCAGAAATCCACCACCACTGGCAGGTGGCTGCGGCCCACATGCCTGTCGAACGAAGCCGCATCCAGCGCCACGGGCGCTCCGGCGAAGAGGGGCTGGTGGCAGCTGCCGCAATCGGGGGCACTGCCAAGGTCTGCGCGCTGGACGCGGTTGGTGGTGTGGCAGTGGGGGCAGACGATGTGGGGGGCTTCTTCGGTCACGCAAAATCTCCATGGGTACGCTCAGCGTGCGCTGGCAACGGGGCACTTGCTTGTAAGACAAACACCCTTTTCATCTTGTGACAATGGGGCCCGAAAGCTCTCATTTCAAGCCCCTGGCAGCTGAACACCCCAATGCTGGCGCGGGTTTTCGGGCACTCTCTCAGGCCATCAGGTCCCTGCACACGCCACCCCCACGCGCTGGCAGGCCACCCAGCTGTCTGCTAAGGTGCCGCCACATGCAGCTGCTTCCCTTTTTGACAACGGCCCATGCGCTCTTTCTGGATTTCGATGGCACGCTCACCGAGATGGCACCCCGGCCCGAGGCCGTGCGCATCTCTGCGGGGCTGGTTCCCACCCTCGCTGCCCTGAGCACCCACCTGGATGGCGCATTGGCCATCGTGACGGGGCGGCGCGAGACCGACATCGACCACTTTCTCGACCCTCTGGTGCTGCCCCTGGCGTCCGAGCATGGCTCTCAGTACCGTCTGGCCGACGGCTCGCGCCCTGCCGTGGTGCCGCCGGACCTGGCGCCCGTGCTGCAGGCGGCCACCCAACTGGCCGTGCAGCACGCCGGCCTGCTGGTGGAGCCCAAGCGCGCCAGCGTGGCACTGCACTATCGCCTGGCACCGCATCTGGAGGACCTGTGCCGCGGCACCTTGCTGGCCGCCATGCAGCAGGTGCACGGCGTGGAGATGATGGACGGCAAGTTCGTGCTCGAGGTCAAACCGCGCGGCGTGCACAAGGGCCAGGCCATCACCGATTTCATGACGCTGCCGCCGTTCGCAGGGCGCATCCCGGTATTCGCCGGCGACGACGTGACCGACGAATCCGGCTTTGCCGCCGTGACCGCCTTGGGCGGCTGGGGCATCAAGGTGGGCGAGGGCCCGACGCTGGCACAACACCGCTGCATGACACCAGCCGCATTGCGTGGCTGGCTGTCGGCGGCACGAACCTCCTGGGAACGCGCACGATGACCACCGAACACCCCAACACCTCCGCCGTGGACCCGCAACAGGGCTCGCTCAACCTGGGCATGATCGGCAATTGCGCCATCAGCGCCCTCATCGACAACCATGCGCGCATGGTGTGGTGCTGCCTGCCGCGCTTTGACGGCGACCCGGTCTTCAACGCCCTGCTGCAGCCGGGGGACGAAGGCAGCCACTTCGCCATCGAGATCGAGGACATGGCCTCGGCCCACCAGTGGTACGAACCCAACACCGCCATCCTGCGCACGCAGCTGTTCGACAAGGCCGGGCATGGGGTCGAGATCACCGACTTCGCCCCGCGTTTTTACAGCCGCTCGCGCTACTTCAGGCCCATGACGCTGGTGCGCCGGGTGCGCCCCATCCAGGGCTCGCCGCGCATCCGCGTGGCCGTGAAGGTGAAGTACGACTGGGGCCAGACCGAGCCCCACATCACGCGCGGCAGCAACCACATCCGCTACGTGGGCGGCAGCATGGCGCTGCGCCTGTCCACCGACGCACCGGTGTCGCATGTGCTCTCGGGCCAGCCCTTCGTGCTCACGCGCGAGCACAACTTCATCCTGGGAGCCGACGAGAGCCTGCTCGACGGCATTGCCGACACGGCGCGCCTGTTCGAGCAGGAGACCACCGCCTACTGGCGCGGCTGGAGCCGGGCCCTGGCCGTGCCGCTGGAGTGGCAGGACGCGGTGATCCGCGCTGCCATCACCCTCAAGCTTTCGCTGTACGAAGACACGGGCGCCATTGTGGCGGCCATGACCACCAGCATCCCCGAATCGGCCCACAGCGGGCGCAACTGGGACTACCGCTACTGCTGGCTGCGCGATGCCTTCTTCGTGGTGCGCGCGCTCAACAGCATCTCCGAAGTGGGCACCATGGAGGACTACCTGCGCTGGCTGAGCAACGTGGTGGTGGATGCGGGCAGCGGCCACATCCAGCCGCTGTATGGCATTGGCCTGGAGCGCGAGCTGCCCGAATCGATGATGCCGCAGCTGGCGGGCTACCGCGGCATGGGCCCGGTGCGCGTGGGCAACCAGGCGGCCGAGCATTTCCAGCACGACGTGTACGGCAACATCGTGCTGGGTGCGGCCCAGGCCTTCCACGACCACCGGCTGCTGCACCGCGCAGGCCTGGGCGAGTTCACCCGGCTTGAACAGGTGGGCGAGAACGCGGTGCGCGTCTACGGCCAGCCCGATGCGGGCATGTGGGAGCTGCGCACGCGGGCGCGGGTGCACACCTCCTCGGCCCTCATGAGCTGGGCCGCCTGCGACCGCCTGGCCAAGATCGCCACCGCCCTCAGCCTGCCCGACCGGGCCGCCTACTGGCACGGCCATGCCCAACGCATGCGCGAGGAGATCCTCGCCAAGTCGTGGAGCGAATCGCGCCAGGCCTTTGCCGAGAGCTTTGGCGGCAACGAGCTCGACGCCAGCGTGCTGCTGATGGCCGAGGTCGGCCTGATCGACCCCAGGGACCCGCGCTTCGTGAGCACGGTGGAAGCCATGGAAAAGAGCCTGTGCGACGGCCCCTACATGCGCCGCTACGAGGCGGCCGACGATTTCGGCAAGCCCGAGACGGCCTTCAACATCTGCACCTTCTGGCGCATCGATGCGCTCGCGCGCATCGGCCGCAAGGACGAAGCGCGCGCCATCTTCGAGACCATGCTGGCAGCGCGCAACCCGCTGGGCCTGCTCTCGGAAGACACCCACCCCGAGACCCAGGAGATGTGGGGCAACTTCCCGCAGACCTACTCGATGGTGGGCGTGATCAACGCCGCCGTGCGCCTGTCGGCCCCATGGGACAGCGTGATTTGACGCACCAGTTCGCGGCCCTGTCCGACACGGCCCGCCGGCGATCTGCACGGATCATCGGGTGATGAGCCGTCTTGTTGTCATTTCCAACCGCCTTGCCGATCCCCGCAAACCCGCCGCCGGAGGCCTCGCGGTCGCCCTGGGCGAAGCCCTGAACCAGACCGGAGGGCTCTGGTTCGGCTGGAGCGGCACCGTGGTCGAGGGGGGCACGCCTGGCGAGGGCGAGATGCACACCCGCAGCGCCGGTGCCGTGACCCTGGCCACCGTGGACCTGTGCCGCGAAGACCACGATGCCTACTACCAGGGCTACAGCAACAGCGTGCTGTGGCCGGTGTTCCACTACCGGCTGGACCTGGCCGACTTCAACGCCAGCTACATCGCCGGCTACCGCCGCGTGAACCAGATGTTCGCGCGCAAGCTGCTGCCGCTCTTGCGCGACGACGACGTCATCTGGGTGCATGACTACCACCTGATCCCGCTGGCCGCAGAGCTGCGCGCCATGGGTTGCCGCCAGCGCATCGGCTTCTTCCTGCACATCCCTATGCCGCCGCCGCTGATCATGGCGGCGATACCGCAGCACGAGTGGTTGATGCGTTCGCTGTTCGCCTATGACCTGGTGGGGCTGCAGAGTGAGGCCGATGTGGCGCATTTCACGCGCTATGTACGCAACGAGGGCAGTGCCGAGGAAGTGGGCGCCCAGCGACTTCGTGCGTTTGGCGCCACGGTGCAGGTGCAGGCCTTTCCCATCGGCATCGACGTGGATGAGTTCACGCGCCTCGCCGAGGCCCCCGACGCCGTGGAAACCTACGAGAACATCCGCGACGAGTATTCGCGCCGCCGCCTGCTGCTGGGCATCGACCGGCTCGATTATTCCAAGGGCATACCGCACCGCGTGCGCGCCTACCGCGAGCTGCTGGACCGCTACCCCGAAAACCGCAACAGCGCCACGATGATCATGATCGCCTCGCCCTCGCGCGATGACGTGCATGCCTATTCGGATTTGCGCCAGGAGCTCGAAGGGCTGTGCGGCTCGGTCAACGGCGACTACGGCGAACTCGACTGGATGCCGGTGCGCTACATCCACCGCACCGTGGCACGCAAGCGCGTGCCTGGCCTGTGCCGCGCCGCCGCCGTGGGCCTGGTGACCCCGCTGCGCGATGGCATGAACCTGGTGGCCAAGGAATACGTGGTGGCGCAGGACCCCGAGGACCCCGGCGTGCTGGTGCTCTCGCGCTTTGCCGGCGCGGCCGAGCAGCTCAAGGAAGCGCTGCTGGTGAACCCCTACGACACCCAGGGCACGGCCGACAGCATCCAGCATGCCCTGCAGATGCCGCTGCCCGAACGGCAGGCACGGCACCAGAAGCTCATGGCGCGCATCCGCGAGCATGACGTGCATTGGTGGCGCAAGGCCTTCCTTCAAGCCCTGCAGGAGGCAGGGGACTGAGGGCAATCAGATGAATTTGGCGATCAGGCTGACGATGAAGCTCAGCAGCAGGGTCGACGCAAGAGGTATGTCCCACTCCCGTCCCCGCCATGTGAAGCGCAGGTCGCCCGGCAGCCTGCCGAAGCCGATGCGCCGCAGCATGGGCGACAGCCAGCTGATGCACATCAGCGCGAGAAAGACGACGAGGAACCAGCGGAGCATGCCCCGAGTGTAGGGTGGCCGGCGCTAACTTCAGCGCTGTACACCCCAGCGGCGCACGGTCAGGCGTTCGAGCGTATGAAAGCCCAGGCTCTCCACCGCCAGGCCGATCAGGATCACCAGCACCAGGCCCGCAAACACCTTGTCGGTATAGAGCTCGTTGCGGTTCTGGAAGATGTACCAGCCCAGCCCTCCCTTGCCCGACGACGCGCCGAACACCAGCTCGGCCGCGATCAGCGTGCGCCAGGCAAAGGCCCAGCCAATCTTCAGGCCCGACAGGATGGACGGCAACGCGGCGGGCACCAGAATCTGCAGCACGTAGCGGATGCCCGTGAGGCCGTAGTTGCGCCCGGCCATGCGCAGCGTCTCGGGCACGGACTGAAAGCCCGCGTAGGTGTTGAGCGCCAGCGGCCACAGCACCGAGTGGATGAGCACGAACACCAGGCTGCCCTGCCCCAGGCCAAACCACAGCAGCGCCAACGGCAGCAATGCGATGGCCGGCAGCGGGTTGAACATGGAGGTCAGCGTGGACAGCAGGTCGCGCCCGAACTGGGTGGACACGGCCAGTGTGGTGAGCACAAAAGCCCCGAAAATGCCCGCGAGGT
Organism: Acidovorax sp. LjRoot66; assembly: GCF_964253305.1. Taxonomy (NCBI): domain Bacteria; kingdom Pseudomonadati; phylum Pseudomonadota; class Betaproteobacteria; order Burkholderiales; family Comamonadaceae; genus Acidovorax; species Acidovorax sp. LjRoot66. Next base: position 1,110,134 of record NZ_CAXUQU020000001.1, on the reverse strand, counting down.
AGCCCTTGAGCAGCACCGACAGCGATATCGCCGTCTTGGCCACCAACTCGCCCGAGGCCAGGCCCTCCACCAGCGCCTTGGCGGTGTGCAGGAAGGTGGGCAGCAGCAGGTCGTTGTCCTGCCAGCGCGCCACCACCTCCCACAGCACGGCCAGCACCGCCAGGATCACCAACTTGCGCACCCACGCCTGTTGCCAGATTCGCGCCGCCAGCGGCAAGGGCTGCACGGGCGCGATGCCGCCCAGCGGCTCCAGGCTGCGCTCGAAATCGGGGCGCACGGGAGGGGTCAGCAGGGAAGCGCTCATACGGAAATCTGGAAAGGCAGCGAACCCGCAGGCCGCTGTGGGGCAATGAGCGGCACGCCATCGCGGCGGCCAGGTGCCAGGGCCTCGGCATCGGCCTGCACCGAGCCCGGCACGGCCCCAGTTACGGGCTCGTCGAGCAGCAGGCGGTGGATGCGCTGCGCCGTGGCCTGGAAGTCGGCACCGCCCAGGCTGTGCAGCCCGAACTGGTGGCTGTTGAGCTCGGCGCGCAGCCGCCCCGGATGCGGCGAGAGGATGGCGATGCGGTTGCCCACCACCAGCGCCTCTTCGATGGAATGGGTGACGAAGATCAGCGTGAAGCGAAACTCGTCCCACAGCGAGAGCAGTTCCTCCTGCATGCGCCGGCGCGTGAGGGCGTCGAGCGCGGCAAAGGGCTCGTCCATCAGCAGCACCTGGGGCTGCATGGCCAGCGCGCGCGCAATGGCCACGCGCTGCTTCATGCCGCCCGACAGCTGGTGCGGGTGCACGTCGGCAAACTTTGTCAGCCCCACCTTGTCGATGTAGAGCGCTGCGCGCTCGGCGGCTTCCCTGCGGCCCACGCTGCGTGAGGCCAGGAGCGGGAACATCACGTTGTCGCGCACCGTCTTCCAGGGCGGCAATTGGTCGAACTCCTGGAACACCACCACCCGGTCGGGCCCGGGCCGCGTGACGGCGCGGCCGTTCAGCAGGATCTGCCCCTCGCTCGGCGCAATGAATCCGGCAATGGATTTCAGCAGCGTGGACTTGCCGCAACCCGAGGCACCGAGCAGCACGAAGCGGTCGCCCGCATGCACGTCGAAACCCACGCGGTGCGTAGCACGCACCACGCGTTCGCGGGTGCGGTAGTCGATGCTCACGCCCTGCACCTGCAGCAGTGCGGCAGGCAGCCCGGCAGCGCCCACCCCAACCGGCTCGGCATGGGTACCAAGGCCTTCAGCCGCCTCCTGCAGCGCGGCCCGCTCGCTCTGCAGCGGCGGCGAAAAGGGCCCCAGCCGGATGGCGTGCTCGTTCATGGTCTGGGCTCAGTTGCCAGACGCCGTGAGGGCGTCTTCAAAGAAGTAGTCCTTGAGCGCGGTCGGCTGGTTCTTGATGGCGCCCACGCGGTGCAGGAACTGGCCCATGCCCAGTGTGTTCTCCGGGCGCACCTTGAACTGCACCTCGGGGTTCTGGATGATCTTCAGCAACAGCGCGCGGTCGGTGTTGCCGCCGGCCACCTTGAGGTAGATGTCGGCCGCTTTCTCGGGGTTGGCGGCGACGAACTTCGCGGCTTCATCGAGTGCATCGACGAAGGCCTTGTAGGTCTTGGGGCTCTCGGCGCGGTATTTCTCGGTGGCGTAGAGCACGGTGGCCGATGCCGGGCCGCCCAGCACATCGTACGAATTGAGCACGATCTTCGCCTTGGGGTTGCCGGCCAGTTCCTGCTCCTGGAAGGGCGGGTTGCCGAAGTGGCCCGTGATCTCGGTGCCGCCCTTGATGATGGCCGCCGCCGCATCGGGGTGCGGCAGGGCCACCTGGTTCTTGTCCAGGCGGTTGAACTCCTTCTCGCCCCAGAGCTTGGCCGAGGCCATCTGCAGCACGCGCGACTGCACCGACACACCGACGGCCGGCAGCGCGATGCGGTCCTTGTCGGTGAAGTCCGCAATGGTCTTCACGACCGGGTTGTTGCTCACCAGGTAGTACGGGAAGTTGCCCAGCGAGGCCACCCCCTTGACGTTCTGGCGCCCCTTGGTGCGATCCCACAGCGTGAACAGCGGCCCCACGCCGGCACCGGCGATGTCGATGTTGCCCGACAGCAGCGCATCGTTGACGGCCGAGCCACCCGAGAGCTGCAAAAACTCGACCTTGATGTCCACGCCTGCGGCCTTGCCGTGCTTCTCGATGAGCTTGTTCTCCTGCGCCACGTTGAGCAGCAGGTAGACGATGCCGAACTGCTGCGCAATGCGCAGCTGGCCTTCGGCCGCGTGGACGCTGGTGGTCAAGCCCAACCCTCCAGCCAGCAGCCCGGCGGTGGCCAGGGCGGCGATGGTTTTGCGCACGATGCGGCGGCGGGTGGTCTGGAACATGGTCATGGAGTCCTGTGCGGTCAAGAAAAAGGAAGGGGCAAAACTGAGAGGGGTCGATCAGAACGGGCGATCACCCTCGATCGTTGTCCGATACAGCTTGCGGCGCTCGGTATCCGGCGTGCCCGCAGCCAGATGCGTGACCGAGCGGTTGTCCCAGAACACCAGGTCGTGCGGCTGCCACGGGTGGCGGTAGGTGAATTCGGGGCGCACGCTGGCGGCGAACAGTTCGGCCAGCAGGGCCTGACTCTCGTCTTCGGGCAGGCCGACGATGCGCGTGGTGAAGTGCTCGCTCACGAACAGTGCCTTGCGGCCCGTTTCGGGGTGGGTGCGCACCACGGGGTGGATGGAAGGCGCCACCTCGTCGATCTGCGCCTGGGTGAGCTTCGGGCGCCAGGGGCTGCGGGCGCGCAGTTCCTCGTACTTGGCCAGGTAGCTGTGCTCCGCCTGCAGCGGCGCGATGCGCGCCTTGAGCGCCTCGGGCAGGGCATCGTAGGCGGCATGCTGGTCGGCGAACAGGGTGTCGCCGCCCTCGCCCGGCAGCTCCTGCGCGTGCAGCAGCGAGCCCAGGCTGGGCTTGTCCTTGTACGACAGGTCCGAATGCCAGTAGTGGCCCGCATCGCCCAGACCGATGGGCTGGCCAGCGGCGTCCTTGATGTTGGAGACGATCAGGATTTCGGGATGGTCCGCAAGCTGGAAATTCTTGAGCACGTGGATCTGCAGCGGCCCGAACAGGCGGCTGAAATCGATGTGCTGGCGCGGCGTGATGCGCTGGTCTCGAAACACCAGCACATGGTGGTCCAGGTGCGCGCGGTGGATGCGAGCGAAGTCCTCCCGGCCCAGCGGGCGCGCCAGGTCCAGGCCCAGCACCTCGGCACCCAACGGGCCTGCGGAGCCGGCCACGGTGCGGATCACCAGACCTTGCGGTAGCGCATCGTCGGCTATGGCGGGCGGAGGATTGGAAGCGGGTGAAAGGACGGCCGACATGGGAACCTCGTGGGGAATCTGGGCATATGTGCCCCTGAGACCTTCACTCTAGGTCGCGCCGCTTGTTCTGGGAACGAATGTTTTCTCAGTTATTAACAACCAAAACAGCTAAGCATCAGCCGCCTTGCGTCCCTTTCAAGCGCCCTGGAGGCGCTGGAGCGCCAGCGCGTGCAGCGCCGGGGTGGCAGCCGCCACTACCCTGCCGTCCGAGTCGACCGAGAGCGCACGTCCCTGCCAGTCGGTGATGCAGCCGCCGGCCCCCTCGACCAGGCACACCAGCGCGAGGTAGTCGTAGGGCTGCAGGCCGGCCTCCACCACCAGGTCCACATGCCCTGCCGCGAGCTGGGCGTACGAATAGCAGTCGCCCCCGAACCGCCGCAGCGCACATTCGCGGCTCAGCGCATCGAAGCGGCGCCATTCATCGGCCGTGAAGGCATCGGGCGAGGTGGTGTAGATGCGCGCCAGCGCCAGTGCCTGGCAGGTGCTTGCGCGCACCGTGTGGCCGTTGCATTGCGTTTCCTCACCAGCCACGCCCACCCAGCGCTCGCCCAGCACCGGCATGTCCATCAGGCCCAGCAGCGGCCGGCCCTGGTGCAGCAAGGCCACCAGCGTGCCCCACAGCGGGGAGCCGGTGATGAAACTCTTGGTGCCGTCGATAGGGTCGATCACCCACAGATGGGGCGCCTCCAGCCGCTCGCGGCCATGTTCCTCGCCCAGGATGCCGTGGTCCGGGCACTGCGCGTGCAGCACGGCACGCATGGCGGCCTCGGTCTCGCGGTCGGCCACGGTCACAGGGCTTTCATCCGATTTGGTGAGCACGTCCAGCGGCGTGCGGAAGTAGCGCATCGACGGGGCGCGCGCCGCGTCGGCCATCGCCAGCGCGATGGACACGAACGCTGCGCCGCCGAGGACGGCAGGGGAAGGGGTGGTGCTGCTCATGGGATTCGACCGATCAGGGCAAGGGAGGTTGGATGGAGCCCATCGACGGACCTCGGCACGCAGTGCGAAGGGTCCAGCGGTTGGCATATTTAGTGCTTGTGTATTTTCATGCAAAAACAATAATTAGCACAAGTGCAATAAAACGCACAAATATGGTGAGAGTCCTGCGGCCCGCCGCCCCAACTTCTTGCAACGCACCGTTCTGGAGAAAATTCATGCTGACCCACTCCCCCACTCTTTCGGCCTTGCGGTTTCTTGCACTGTGCTGCGTGCTCGCTGGCGGCCTGCCCGCAGTGCATGCAGGCACCGTCACGGCCTACACCGCCCTCGAAGAGGACGAAATCAAGGAATACGTCGCTGCCGCAAAGAAGGACATGCCCGACGTGGACGTGAAGGTGCTGCGCCTGTCCACCGGCGACCTGGGTGCGCGCATCCTGGCCGAGGCCAGCAACCCGCAGCACGACGTGATCTGGGGCTGGGCACTGACCAACACATTGGACCCACGCATCACTGCGCTGCTGGAGCCCTACACCGCCAAGGGCAGTGACAAGCTGGCCGCCAAGGACAAGGCGGCCGACGGCAAGTGGTTCACCACCACCGGCTACATGGCCGCCTTTTGCGTGAACACCGAAGTGCTCAAGGCCAAGAACCTGCCCATGCCCCAGTCGTGGAAGGACCTGACCAACCCCGTCTACAAGGGCGAGGTGGTCATGCCCAACCCGGTGTCGTCGGGCACGGGCTACCTGCAGATCGCGGCGCTGCTGCAGTCCAAGGGCGCGGATGAAGGCTGGAAGTTCCTCAAGGCGCTGGACGGCAACGTGGCCCAGTACATCAAGTCGGGCTCGCGCCCCTGCAAGGCCGCGCGGGCGGGCGAGTTCGCCATCGGCACCTCGCTGGCGTTCGCCGCCATGCAGTCGGTGGAAGAAGGCTTTCCGCTGAAGATGGTCATCCCGACCGACGGGGCGGGCTATGAGCTCGAGGCCTCGGGCCTGATGGCGGCGTCGAAGAACAAGGCCGATGCCAAGCGCTTCCTCGACTGGACGCTGTCGCCCAGCGCCGCGGCGCTGTACACCAAGTACAAGGAAATCGTGACCATCCCCGGCGCGCCCCAGTCCAAGGCGGCCAAGGCAGCCGGCCTGCCGGTGGACCTGTCCAAGACCCTGTACCCGATGGATTTCGCCAAGTCGGCCAAGGACCGCGACACGATTCTCTCGACCTGGCAAAAGACCATCGGCCGCTGAGCCACGAGCACCGTTTCGACGACCACCCCAGAACCAGAAGGCGCGCGCACCACCATGTCCCTGCAGATCACCGACCTGCACAAGAGTTTCGAGGGCCAGGTGGCGCTCGAACGCATCACGCTCACCGTGGGCAGCGCCGAATTCGTCTGCCTGCTGGGCCCCAGCGGCTGCGGCAAGACCACGCTGCTGCGCATCGTCGCCGGGCTGCTGCCGGCGGACGGTGGCGCCATCATGCTGGGCGAGCGCAACCTGGCCACGCTGCCGGCGCGCGAGCGCGGCTTTGGCATCGTGTTCCAGTCGTACTCCCTGTTCCCGCACATGACCGTGGCACAAAACGTGGGTTACGGCCTGGCCATCCGCAACACGCCTGCAGCAGCCACCAAGGCGCGGGTGACCGAACTCCTGGACATGGTGGGCCTGGCCGACTTCGTCGGGCGCTACCCGGCGCAGTTGTCGGGTGGCCAGCAGCAGCGCGTGGCGATTGCGCGTGCGCTGGCGGTGAACCCCTCGCTGCTGCTGCTCGACGAGCCCCTGTCGGCGCTGGACGCGCGCGTGCGCGCCGACCTGCGCCATGAGTTGCGCGAAGTGCAGCGGCGCCTGGGCATACCGACCATCATGGTCACCCACGACCAGGAGGAGGCCATGGCCATGGCCGACCGCGTGGTCTGCATGCACCAGGGCCGCATCGAGCAGGCCGGCACGCCACGGGAGCTGTACCTGCGCCCGCGCACCCGCTTCGTCGCCAACTTCATGGGGCACAGCAACCTGCTCACCCCGGCGCAGGCGCAGACCCTGCAGCCAACACTACCCGGCTCGGCACCCGATGGCATGGCCCTGCTGTGCGTGCGGCCCGAGCGCCTGCGCATCGAGGCGCGTGCCGACGCGCCCGGGTGCGTGCTCGGCACCACCTTCCTGGGCAGCATCCAGCGCATACAGGTGCGCTGGCAAGACCTGGACCTGCTGGTGGAAACCAGCAGCGCCCAGCCGCTTCAACCCGGCGATGCCGTGGCCCTGGGCCTGAACGCCGACGACTGCGCCTGGGTGCAGGCATGAGCAGCGCCGCCCTGCCCCCCATGAGTGCAGGCGAACGCTGGCTGCTGCGCGCCTGCCTGTGGCTGCCGCTGGCGGCGCTGGTGCTGTTCTTCGGCATTCCCATGCTGTCCATCGCTTGGCGCAGCTTCATGCAGGACAGCGGCGGCATCGGCTGGGGCAACTACGCCGCGCTGCTGGACACGCCGGGCGTGTGGCGCGCCCTGTCCAACAGCCTGCTGCTGGGTGCGGTGACCACGGCCGTCACATTGCTGCTGGCCTTCGTGGTGGCCTACGGGATGGAGCGCACCTGCATGCCGGGGCGCAATTTCGTGGGCATGGCACTGGCATTGCCCATGCTGGCCCCTTCGCTGGTGCTGGGCCTGGGGCTGATCTTCCTGCTCGGGCGCAACGGCATCGTGGGCAAGATGCTCGGTGTGCGGCCCGATATCTACGGCTTCTGGGGCCTGCTGATTGCCGACGTGCTGTATGCCCTGCCCCAGGCGGTACTGATCGTGCGCACGTCCCTGCGCCAGGGCGACGCGCGCCAGTACGATGCCGCCGAGGTGCTGGGTGCCACGCCGTGGCGCCAGTTCCGCGACATCACACTGCCGCAGGCGCGCTACGGCCTGCTGAGCGCGGCCTTCGTGGTCTTCACCATCACCATCACCGATTTCGGCAACGCCGTGGTGATCGGTGGCAACTTCCCCGTGCTGGCCACCGAGATCTACAACCAGGTCAGCGGGCAGATGAAGTTCGGCATGGGGGCGGTGGTGGGCCTGCTGATGCTGGCGCCTGCGGCGCTGTCGATCTTCATCGAGCGCTTTGCGGCCCGGCGCGCGGGCGCCGGGGCCGAGTCGGCCCTGCCGCCCATACCCACACGCCGGGCAGGCCGCGACACCGCGTTCTTCTTCGCCAACCTGGTCATTGCCGGTTCCATCGTGGCCGTGGTGGCCACCGTCGTGCTCGCCAGCTTCATCCGCCTGTGGCCCTACCGGCTGGACCTGTCGCTCAAGCATTACGACATCACCATTGCGGGCGGCTATGCGCCGCTGTGGACGTCGCTCTGGGTATCGGCCCTGGCCGCCAGCATCGGCACCACCCTGCTGTTCCTGCTGTGCTTTGGAATACGCCGCCTGCCGGGGCCTGTGGCACGCGCCGCCACGCTGCTCTCGGCCCTGCCGGTGGGCGTGCCGGGGCTGGTGCTGGGCCTGGCCTACGTATTCACCTTCAACGCGGGCGGCATGCCCTGGGGTCTCTTGTACGGCACGGCCATTCTGCTCGCGCTGTGCAATTACTATCACTACCACACGCAGGGCTTCGTGACCATGATGACCGGCATGCGCAACGTGCCCGCCACGCTCGAAGACGCCACCACCGTGCTGGGCGGCGGCACCTGGCGCGTGCTGCGCGACGTGGTGCTGCCGGCCCTCATGCCCACGCTGCTGGCGGTGCTGGTGTTCCTGTTCATGCGCTCCATGGTGACATTGTCGGCCGTGATCTTCCTGATCACCCCGTCGCTGCCCATGGGTGCGGTCACGGTGATGCGGCTGGACGAGGCCGGTTTCACCTCGCAGGCAGCGGCGTTCTCGACCTGCATCATGGCAGTGGTGGGATCGCTGACACTGGCACTGCACCTGCTGGCGCGCAAGCGCCGGCCCACCGCATGACGAACACACCCGACAGGACCTGAAGGACATGCTGCAGGAAGAACGATTCATACGCATCCGCACGCTGCTGTCGACGCTGTCGCGCGTAAGCACCGAGCGCATCGCGCAGGAGCTCGATGTATCGCGCGAGACCGTGCGCCGCGACATCGTTGAACTGGAGGCCCAGGGCGTGCTGCGCCGCGTGCACGGCGGTGTGGTGGCCCCCGGCCCCGAGCCCGAGCCGCCGCTGTCGGTGCGCCAGGCCGTGCGTGAACGCGAGAAGCGCGCCATCGCCCGCGCCGCGCTGCAGCAGTTGCAGCCCGGGCAGACGCTGTTTCTGGATGCCGGCAGCACCACCACCATCCTGGCCGAGGAGCTGTCGGCCCTGTCCGGGATGACGGTGGTGACCAATGGGCTCAATGTGGCACTGCGGCTGGCCGGGGCCGATGCTGGACGGACGGCGCGCAACGAGGTGATCCTGCTGGGTGGGCGTACCGACCCCGGGGTGCAGGCCACCCATGGCGACACCACGGTGGCAGAGATCCACCGCTACCGCGCCGATGTGGCGCTGCTCTCGCCCGTAGGCATCCACGGCCAGCACGGGGCCACCAGCTTCGAGCACCGCGAGGCCGCAGTGGCGCGCGCCATGGCGGGGCAGGCGCAGCGCCTCATCGTGCTGGCCGACCACAGCAAGATCGGCCAGGCCAGCCGCGTGGTGTACGCCGGCCTGGCCGACATCGACACCATCATCACGGATGCGGGTGCGCGCGCCCTGTCGGCCTTGCAGGCGGCGGGCAGCCACGTCATCATTGCCTGACCCCCAACCGCTCTTACTCGACCATGCACGCGCCGGCCCCCTACCACCACACCGTCAGCGGCACCCACTGGGTGTTTGGTGACCTGCGCGAACTGATGGCCAAAGCCACGCCAGCGCGTTCTGGGGACGCATTGGCCGGCATCGCGGCGGGGTCGGCAGTGGAACGCATGGCCGCGCGCATGTGCCTGGCCGACGTGCCGCTGGCGCGCTTCCTGAGCGAAGCTCTGGTGCCTTACGAGAGCGACGAGGTCACCCGCCTGATCATCGACACGCACGACGCGGCGGCGTTTGCACCCATCGCCCACCTCACCGTGGGCGGCTTGCGCGACTGGCTGCTGGCCGCCGACACGGCCGCGCTTGCCGCCGTGGCGGGCGGCCTCACCCCCGAGATGGCCGCCGCCGTGAGCAAGCTCATGCGCAACCAGGACCTGGTGGCCGTGGCGCGCAACTGCCGGGTGGTCACGCGCTTTCGCAACACCATCGGCCTGCCGGGCCACCTGGCCGTGCGCCTGCAGCCCAACCACCCGACCGACGACCTGCGCGGCATCGCGGCGTCGATGGTCGACGGCCTGCTCTACGGTGCGGGCGACGCGGTGATCGGCATCAACCCGGCCACGGACAGCATCGCCGCCCTCACCGGCCTGGTACACATGCTGGACGAAGTGATCGACAAGCTGCAGATCCCCACGCAATCGTGTGTGCTGACCCACGTGACCAACACCGTGCAGATGATCGAGCAGGGCGCGCCGGTGGACCTGGTGTTCCAGTCCATCGCCGGCACCGAGAAGGCCAACGCCGGCTTTGGCGTCCACCTGGCGCTGCTGCGCGAGGCGCGCGAGGCGGCCCTGTCCCTCAAGCGCGGCACGCTGGGCGACAACGTGATGTATTTCGAGACCGGCCAGGGCAGCGCCCTGTCGGCCAACGCCCACCACGGCGTGGACCAGCAGACCTGCGAGGCGCGGGCCTACGGCGTGGCGCGCGCGTTCTCGCCGCTGCTCACCAACACGGTGGTCGGCTTCATCGGGCCGGAGTACCTGTACGACGGCAAGCAGATCATCCGCGCCGGCCTGGAAGACCATTTCTGCGGCAAGCTGCTCGGCGTGCCGCTGGGCTGCGACGTCTGCTACACCAACCATGCCGAGGCCGATTCTGACGACATGGACACGCTGATGACGCTGCTGGGCGTGGCGGGCCTGACCTTCATCATGGGCGTGCCCGGGGCCGACGACATCATGCTCAACTACCAGAGCACCTCGTTCCACGACGCGCTGTACCTGCGCGAGGTGCTGGGCCTCAAGCGCGCGCCCGAGTTCGAGGCCTGGCTGCAACGCATGCAACTGGCCGACGGCGCGGGGCGGCTGCTTCCCGCTGCGCAGCAGCAGGCAGCCATTGCGCAGCTGCGGCAGATCGGTATGCGGGCATGAACGATCCAGCGCCCTTCACCGGCCCTCCGCCCGACCCCTGGGGCGACCTGCGCGCCCACACCGCAGCGCGGCTGGCCTTGGGCCGCGCGGGCACGGCCATCCCCACGCGCGAGCTGCTCGACTTCGGCCTGGCCCATGCCCAGGCACGCGATGCCGTGCACCTGCCGCTCGACGCCGACACGCTGGCGGTGCAGCTCGCCGGGCTGGGCTGCACCACGCTGCGCGTGGCCAGCGCCGCGCCCGACCGTGCCACCTACCTGCTACGCCCCGACCTTGGCCGGCGCCTGGGCGATGCCGATGCGCAGCGGCTGCGCGGCCAGGCGGATAGCGATGGTGCGGGCTGCGACCTGCTGCTGGTGGTGGCCGACGGCCTGTCGGCGCTGGCCACCGAGCGCAATGCCTTGCCGCTGGTGCAAGCCATTTTGCGCACGGCACCGCCGGGCTGGCACATCGGCCCGGTTGCCATCGCCACCCAGGCGCGCGTGGCGCTGGGCGACGAGGTGGGCGCGCTGCTGGGTGCGCGCATGGTGGCGGTGCTGATCGGCGAGCGCCCGGGCCTGAGTTCACCCGACAGCCTGGGCATCTACCTCACCTGGCACCCGCAGGCGGGCCGCAGCGATGCCGAACGCAACTGCATCTCCAACGTGCGGCCCGAGGGGCTGGCGCCGGCCGCTGCGGCGGCGCGCCTGTGGTGGCTGTGCGCCGAGGCGCGGCGCCTGGGGCTCACGGGCATAGGCCTCAAGGACCGCAGCGATGCGCTGACCCTGAATGCCGGGCCGGCGCCGGGCGGCGCGCTGCCCGGCGGCTGACAGCTACAGCCGGTGCGAACGGTCGCCCTGGGCAAAGCTCACGGGCTCCCAGGGCTCGCCCGCGCCCAGGGCCAGCACCTTGAACAGCTCGCCCATCTCGTGCTCCATGATGAGTTTGGCGGCGGTGGCGCGCTCCAGGGGGGGCAGTTCCACCATGCGCTGGGCCAGTCCGCAGTTGATTAGGAAGTGCGCCTGCGTGGTGTAGCCCAGCACCTGCAGGCCGGCCTCCTGCGCGGCCAGCGCCATGGCGGTGAAGTTGACGTGGGCGGTGATGTCCTTGCGGCCCACCTCCACCAGCGGGTCGCTGTCGGACAGATGGCCCTGGTGGCACATCACGGTGCCCATGTGGCGCTGGGGGTGGTAGTACTCACTCTCGCCAAAACCGTAGTCCAGCAGGAAGGCCGCACCGCGCTGCAGGCGGTCAGCCAGCATGCGGATGAAGCCCTCGCCCTGGGGATGGATCTCGGTCAGGTAGTCCTGCGGGCCCTCCACCTCCACCGGCGGGCGCAGGTCGGTGGCTTGGTCTGCCCAGGTGAAGGCGCCGTCGTGCAGCGCTACGCCGCGCTCGTGCCACACGCCCCCGTGCTGGCCACCATGGCGGGCCAGCAGCTTCACGGGCATGGCGTCGAGCACCTCGTTGCCCACCACCACGCCTTCGAAACGTTCGGGCAGCGCATCGACCCATTGCACCTTGTGCGCGTGCGCTGCCAGCAGCGTCTGCTGGCGCCCGCGCAGGCTGCCCGAAAGGTCGACGATGGTGTAGCGCTGCACGCGCTCGCCCAGGGCATCGAGCAGCTGCAGCGCCAGCGCGCCGGACCCGGCGCCGAACTCCCAGACCTGGCTGGTGCCGGTGCGCTCGAAGGCCTCGCCCACCTGCACGGCCAGGGTCTGGCCGAACAGCGGCGTGAGCTCGGGCGCGGTCACGAAATCGCTGCCCGATTCGGGCAGCAGGCCGAACTTGGCGGAGTCGTTGGCGTAGTAGCCCAGGCCGGGCGTGTACAGGGCCAGGGCCATGAACTGGTCGAAGCCGATCCAGCCGCCAGCGGCGGCAATGGCATCGGCAATGTGCGCCGTGAGGGCGGTCGTTAAACTGTCGGGTGTTTTCTTCACGGCCCGCATTGTCCCTCATGCCTTCTTCACCCCGCCCCCGTACTGTGCTTGTCACCGGCGCCGCCAGGCGCCTGGGCCGCAGCATTGCGCTGGCGCTGGCGGCCGGCGGCTGGCAGGTGGCCGTGCACTACCGCAGCTCCGAGCAGGACGCCATCGACACGGTAGCCGAGTGCGCGCGACTGTCAGCGGGCCAGAGCGCGCATTTCGATGGCGACTTCGATGACGAAGCCGCCGTGCGCGCCCTGGTGCCGCGCGTGGTGGAACGTTTCGGCGCGCTCGATGCCGTGGTCAACAACGCCTCGCTGTTCGAGCATGACAACGCCGCCACGCTGGGCTTTGCCAGCCTGGAAAAGCACCTGCGCAGCAATGCCGGCGCCCCGGTGCTGCTGGCCCAGGCCCTGCACGAGCACCTGCAGGCCCGCGCAGCGGCCGGCGAGGCCGATGCCCAGGGCGCGGTGGTCAACCTGCTCGACCAGAAGCTGTGGAACCAGAACCCCGATTTCATGAGCTACACGCTGTCCAAGGCGGCGCTGGAAGCCGCCGGCACCATGCTGGCGCTGGCGCTGGCGCCGAGGGTGCGGGTGGTGGGCGTGGCCCCGGGCCTCACGCTCACGAGCCACATGCTCAGCGACGAGAAATTCGCACAGCTGCACGCCCTGAGCCCGCTGGGCCGCTCTTCCACCCCCGAAGACGTGGCCGCCACTGTGCGCTTTGCGCTGGAGAACCGCTCCATCACCGGCACCACGCTGATGGTGGACGGCGGCCAGCACCTGATGAAATTCGAGCGCGATTTCTCGTTGATGTGAGCACCCACCCGCTCACACAGGAAACACCATGACGACCACCCACGCCACAGGCACCCAGATCCTCACGCTCAGCGGTTTGCGCTTCGACGCCAACCTGGGCATCCTCTCGCACGAGAAGACCGACCCCCAGCCCATCCAGGTGGACGCCGAACTGAGCCTGGGCGCCCAGCCGCTGTCGCCGCGCGACGACGACATCCTGCACGTGCTGGACTACCGCAAAGTGCGCCAGATCATCATCGACGAGTGCCGCGCCGAGCACGTGAACCTGCTCGAAAGCCTGATCGGCAAGCTCGCCAACCGGCTGATGCAATTGCCCGGCGTGCTGGGCGTGCGCGTCAAGATCGCCAAGCTGGAGATCTTCGACGACTGCGAAGTGGCGATTCGCATAGAAACCGGGCAGTGGTGAGCGGCTGCCACGGCTGAAAACCGGGGAAGAAAAAAGGGCCGTGGTCACTGACCACGGCCCTTTCACATTCGGTTTGCAAACCCCAGGCGTCTCAATGAAGCCTGGAGCCCTTGGGCAGCCTCTTGGCCAGCCACTCGTGAACGTCCGCACGCACGTTGCGCCCGTCCAGCAGGAAGGACTCGTAGCGGCTGGGCACGTAGGGCAGGTACAAGAGCCGCATGCCGGCCTCCTCGGGCAGGCGGTCGGCCTTGTAGCCGTTGCACCCGGCGCAGGCCGCCACGAGGTTGGTCCACGAAGTGGCGCCACCGCGCGACTGCGGCACAATGTGCTCGCACTGCAGCAGCTCTTCGCCGAAGACACCGCCGCAGTAGGCACAGGTGTGGCGGTCACGGCGCAGCAGACGGCGCTTGGTGAGCCCGGGCACCACGTCAAAGAGGTTGATCCGGGACACACCGCGCAGGGCGATGATGGGCGCGATTTGAAGCAGCGACTGCCGGCCCGTCGCCGCGTTGTGCCCGCCACGCAATGTGGCCAGGGCATCGAGGCCGGCGTCCCAGGCGACGGCGCCGCTGGCGTAGTGCACGGCGGCTTGCTCCAGCGGCATCCAGGATTGGGGAGTGCCTTGCAGGTCCAGCTGCAGCACGCGGGGCGTGGGTGCCAGGGGCTTTCGGGCAGGGGCTTCGGTTACGGTGCGGGGCATGGGTGCTTCCTTTCTTGCTTGGCAATGGAGGGCGCAGCCGCCCAGCCAAGCGCACGCCCCGTTTCAACAGCAACAATCAGTCAATGCCAACAGGGGCCGTCCATCGGCAATCGATGGCTGCCCTGGTGGATGCAGTGGTGCAGGCAGCGGGCGCACGAACGCACACGCCGCTACCACTCGCCGACCTCGCGCACGCGCTGGTCGAGGTCCATGTGCTCAAGCCGACGGGCGGCAGGAGCAGCAACGCGGAAGGCCACACGGGGCAGGCGAGCGCGCACGGATGCCAGGCGGGCCAGCCAGCCGGCGAGGCCGGAACGGCGCTGCTGGACGCCAAGGGAAAAGGAATGCTGGATGGCCATGGTGGTCTCCTGAAAATTGAATGGATGGATAGAACGGGGTTGGTGGGTTGAAGAAAGAAGGGCAGACCGGGGAGGGATCGAACCTCCGAATGGCGGAATCAAAATCCGCTGCCCTGGAACCTGTTCAAGGCCTTTTTGAAGCCGCGTTGGGGCGCAATCGGGATGAGTGGATGCTTCGGATGCACCGCATGGGCTCGTGCCCATGCAAGCAGCCGGGGCGTCCAATCGCCCGATTTCGCCCCAACCCTTCGGGCAAGTACCTTGCCGGGCGGTCTGCGGCGTTGCGGCGCTTGCCGATAGCACGGGCTATCGGCTGCGCACCGCGCCTTGCATCCCATCCCGGCAAGGTACTTGCGCGGCTTCAAAAAGACCTTGAACAGGTTCCGACACTTGGCGACCGGTCAACAAAAGGAAAAAGGAGGCGCCGCAGACAGGAGTCGAACCTGCAATCCCCGGTCGAAAAGACCAGGCGCCCCAATCCGAGAGGGCTGCTACGGCATGGCTGGCCATGGCCAGGAAAAAGATGGCACGCGTGGAAGGAGTCGAACCCTCAACCCCTGGTTTTGGAGACCAGTGCTCTGCCAGTTGAGCTACACACGCAAAAAAGGAAAATGAACAGGCGCTCCCGCGGGAGCGCATCTCCATTTCGGTTGTGTCTTCACGCGACCACGGCCCACGGGGAGCTGCGCATGCACGTCGCTGCACTGGGTGATCAATCCCAGCACATCCCGCCGGGCCGCGCATGCGGCCGGTTCCGGCGGTGAAAAGCAAAGGCACACCCGAAATGGAGAGAGGGTCGGGGTGCTGCACACACCTGCCTCTCTGCTTTCGATGGGCAGGCCGGTCGTCTCTCTGGTTGAGCAGACCGCCTGCAGCGAACTGTTAAAGAACCTGGGGCCCCGGCGGGTCGATGCCTGCGGGGGCAGCGGCTGGCGCTGCGGGAAAAGAAGGGGAATTGAGAAAAACGGCCGGCAATGAAAAAGGCCCGGAACCACCTGGTTGCCGGGCCTCTTGATCAAGAGATCGGGAGGGAGAGCGCCTGTGGGCTATTGCCCTGCGCTGCAACCTCCGCCCGGGGGGGGAGCGGTATCCTCGAAACCATTGCCCAGCCACTGCGGCTGGCTGCCATTGCCCTGCAAATACGAGGTGCGCTGCTGCGATGGCAGTCGCTTTGCATGGGATGGCATGGACGACAACGTGCGCGCAATCAACGCCCCGCGCACGGCCACGGCACCCTGGCGGGAGCGGTGGAAGATGGCGGTGCGGCAGGCGTTCACGGTGGTCTTTCGGCGGCAGGTCGGTTCGGTGGTGAATTCGAGGAGGACAAGGAGTCCTGATGAAAATGGACTGTAAATAGTCTTTACTTACCCGTCAACACCCTGCACAATCTTTTTTCTGCGTTTGTTGTTTTTTCTTTGTGACCCCGCCTCCCCTCACCGTCATCCGCCGCACCAACGTGCTGGCACTGCACCGCCTGTTCCTCGAAAAAGAGATCGCTGCCGGCAAGCCGGCCAAGGGGCTGGACCAAGCCTTTGCCGCCTCGCTCGAAATCTCCCCGAGCATGTGGAGCCAGATCAAGAGCTCCCGCCCCATCGGCGACACGCTGGCGCGCCAGATCGAGCGCCATGCGCGTGTGGACATCGGCTGGCTCGACGCCGAGCACGCCTCGGAGCAGCCCGACCCGGGCGAGGAGCGCTTCCTGGCGCTGGCACGCGAGGCCTGGCGCCGGGCCAATGCAAAGGGCAAGCGCGACATGCGGCTGTGGCTTGCAGAGCGGGCCGCCCCCTTGCAACAAGCTGGCGGCGAGTCCTCGGAAGCGGAAAAATAGCGCTTTGAGCGGGGCTTCGCCCCCACTGGAGAGCCCGCTCCAGCCCATGGGCGGGCGGTTTCGCCGACAATTGGGGCTTATTTCCGTCATTTTGGCCCCAGCGCGTGCGCACCCTGTCCGGGCGCCCGGCGGGCATCGCTTTCACCAGACCCCAGAGCCCCTTCCATGAGCGCAGTGATGAACGAACCCCAACGGGCCGGCTGGACCGCCGAGCCCCCCGAAGTGGCAGACACCGGCCCCGATGCGGCCGCGGCTGCATCGGGCCCTGCGCGCCTGAAGATCGAACGCGAGGCGCACAAGCTCGAAAAGCGCCTGTGCCGCGAGGTCGGCAAGGCCATCGTCGACTTCAACATGATCGAAGAGGGCGACAAGGTCATGGTCTGCATGTCCGGCGGCAAGGACAGCTATGCCCTGCTGGACATCCTGCAAAAGCTCAAGGCGCGTGCGCCCATCCACTTCGACCTGGTGGCCGTGAACCTGGACCAGAAGCAGCCCGGCTTTCCCGAGCACGTGCTGCCCGAGTACCTGGCAAGCACGGGCGTGCCCTTCCACATCGAGAACGAAGACACCTACAGCATCGTCAAGCGCCTGATCCCCGAGGGCAAGACCACCTGCAGCCTGTGCAGCCGCCTGCGCCGGGGCATCCTGTACCGCGTGGCCGACGAGCTGGGCTGCACCAAGATTGCGCTGGGCCACCACCGCGACGACATTTTGCAGACGCTGCTGCTCAACATGTTCTTCGGCGGCAAGATGAAGAGCATGCCCCCGAAGCTGGTCAGCGACGACGGCCGCCACGTGGTGATCCGCCCGCTGGCCTACGTGACCGAGAAGGACACCACGCGCTGGGCCGCGCAGCGCAACTTCCCCATCATCCCCTGCAACCTGTGCGGCAGCCAGGAGAACCTGCAGCGCAAGCAGGTGGGCGAGATGCTGCGCGAGTGGGAGAAGAAATTCCCCGGCCGCGTGGAGAACATGTTCAACGCGCTGCAGAACGTGGTGCCCTCGCACCTGCTGGACGGCAGCCAGTACGATTTCAAGAACGCGCGCGCCACCGGCGTGGCCAGCGAAGACGGCGACAAGGCCTTCGACAAGGAAGAGTTTTCGGCCCCCAGCCCGTCGTTACCAGGTGTGCAGGTGGTGCAGCTGTCGTGAACCTCGGCGGCAGGAGCACACTCCAAGGTGGATTGACCCCATCCCTGGAGACAACCATGACCCGTCGCTGGATTTATGCCCTGCTGCTGTGCGCAGCAGTGGCCACCCTGGCCGGCTGCAGCACCACCCGCGTGGTGGAAGGCCAGGTGCAGAGCTTCTCCACCCTGGCCGCCGTGCCCAGCCCGGCGACCTACCGCCTCGACCGCCTGCCCTCGCAGCAGACCCCGGCGTTCGACGCCATTGCCGCGCTGGCCGAGCGGTCGCTGGCCCGTGCCGGCCTGCAGCGCGACGATGCCGCGCCGAAGCTGCTGGTGCAGATCGGCGTACAGGCCGGCACGGTGCCGCGCTACGACCCCTATTTGCCCTATGGGCCCTATAGGCACCCTGGTTTCTACGGCGCCTACGGAGGCTGGGGCTATCGCGGCTGGCATGGCCGCAGTTGGGGGGTCGGCGGCCTGTGGCGCATGGGCGAGCCCACGCCTCTGCACCGCCGTGCCGTTAGCCTGGTGATGCGCGACGCGGCCATGCAGGCCAGCGTCTACGAAACCTCGGCCGTGCACGAGGACGTGTGGGTGGCCGACCCCGCCGTGTTCGGCATCCTGTTCGATGCGGCACTTACCGGCTTCCCCAAGCCCTCCGGCGGCCCACGCCAGGTGCGCATTCCCTTCGCGCCCCCACCCTGATCCCACCTGAATGCAAGCCACCCGAATCATTGCCGTACGCCATGGCGAAACCGCCTGGAACGTAGACACCCGCATCCAGGGCCACCTGGACATTCCCCTGAACGAGACCGGCCAGTGGCAGGCGCAGCAGTTGGCGCAGGCGCTGGCCAGCGAGCCCATCGACGCCATCTACGCCAGCGACCTGCAACGCGCCTATGCCACGGCCCAGGCCGTGGCCGATGCCACGGGCGCACCCATCACGCCCGAAACCGGCCTGCGCGAGCGCAGCTTCGGCCATTTCCAGGGACGCACCTTTGCCGAGATCGAGGCCGAGATGCCCGAGGACGCGCGGCGCTGGCGCAAGCGTGACCCCGAGTACGTGCCCGAGGGCGGCGAATCGCTGGTCATGCTGCGTGAGCGCATCGAACGCACGGTGTTCGCGCTGGCCGAAAAGCACCCCGGCGAGCAGGTGCTGATGGTGGCCCACGGCGGCGTGCTCGACGTGCTGTACCGCATGGCCACGCGCCAGGAGATCCAGGCACCGCGCACCTGGCAGCTGTCCAACGCGGCCATCAACCGCCTGCTGTGGACACCCGACGGCCTCACGCTGGTCGGCTGGGCCGATACCCAACACCTGGACAACGCGGCCCGCGATGAAACCCTTACCTGAAGCCCTGCGCGCCAGCATCGGCGCGCGGGTGGACCTGATCGACACGCCCGCGCTGGTGGTGGACCTCGATGCCATGGAACGCAACATCCAGCGCATGGCCGACTTCGCCCGCAAGCACCGGGTGCGCTGGCGCCCCCATGCCAAGCTGCACAAGAGCGCCGAGCTGGCACTCCTGATGCAGCAGGCCGGCGCCCAGGGCGTGTGCGTGCAGAAGGTGGCCGAGGCCGAGGCCCTGGCCGCCGGCGGCGTGACCGACATCTACATCAGCAACCAGGTCGTGGCCGGCCCCAAGCTGCTGCGCGTGGCGCGGCTGGCGGCCCAGTTGGCCGCGCGTGGCGGGCGACTGGCGCTGGCGGTGGACCACCCCGAAGGCATCGAACGCCTGGCCGAGGCCATGGCGCTGGCCGGCAGCGATGCCTGCATCGACGTGTTCGTGGAGATCGACGTGGGCCAGGGCCGCTGCGGCGTGCCCCCGGGCGAGGATGCGGTGCCGCTCGCCCAGGCCATCGTGCGCCACGCCCAGCGCCTGCGCTTTGCCGGGCTGCAGGCCTACCACGGCCGCGCCCAGCACCTGACGGGCATGGCCGAGCGGCGCGAGACCATTGCCGGCGTGGTGCGCGCAGCGGCCTACACCCGCCACTGCATCGAGGCTGCAGGCATTCCCGTGCCGCTGATCACCGGATCGGGTACCGGCACCCTGGTGCACGAAGCGGCCAGCGGCGTCTACGGCGAGCTGCAGGCTGGCTCCTTTCTGTTCATGGATGCCGACTACGCGCGCAACGAGCGCGAGCCGGCGCAACCCACGTTCGAGCACTCCCTGTTCATCAAGACGCAGGTGATCTCCGTGCGCGACACCCATGCGGTGTGCGATGCCGGCCACAAGAGCCATGCCATCGACTCAGGCCTGCCCCTGGTGGCCATGCTGCCGCCCGAGCGCGCGCTGCGCTACGGCAATGGCGGCGACGAGCACGGCCTGCTGTACACCGAGAGCCCCAAGGCCCGGCTGCCGGCCCTGGGCCGCATGCTGTGGCTGATTCCCGGGCACTGCGACCCCACGGTAAACCTGCATGACCACCTGATCGGCGTGCGCGGCGGGCTGGCGCTGGGCACGGTGGAGCGCATCATCAGGGTTGATGCCAGAGGCGCGCTGACCTGATTGGGGCAAGAATCGGCGAAACACTGCATTCGCCCCATGAGCCCCAGCCAGATCATCGTCCTTGCCACACCCGTCTTCTTTTTGCTGATCGCCATCGAACTGGCGGTGGGCTACAAGCGCCAGCGCGTAACCTACCGCATGGCCGATGCCATCAGCAGCATCAGCCTCGGGATGCTGAGCCAGACCAGCGCAGTGTTCACCCGGCTCTTGCGCGTGGGCATCTACACCGCCGTGTTCGAGCATGTGGCGCTGTGGCGCAATGACGCCTTCTGGCTCAGCGTGCCGGGCTGGCTGCTGGCGCTGGTGTTCTACGACTTCTGCTACTACTGGCTGCACCGCATGGGCCACGAATCGGCCGTGCTCTGGGCCGCGCACGCGGTGCACCACCAGAGCCAGGACTACAACTTGTCGACCGCGCTGCGCCAGACCAGCTCGGGCGCGCTGCTGGGCTGGGTGTTCTACGTGCCCATGGCGCTGGCCGGCGTGCCGCCGCTGGTGTTCGCCATCGTGGCGCTGGTGGACCTGCTCTACCAGTTCTGGGTGCACACCGAGCAGGTCGGGCGCCTGGGGTGGTTCGACCGCTGGTTCTGCAGCCCCAGCAACCACCGCGTGCACCACGCGGTGAATGACGTCTACCTGGACAAGAACTACGGCGGCATCCTGGTCCTGTGGGACCGGATGTTCGGCACCTTCAAGGACGAGGACGACCAGGAAAAGTGCGTCTACGGCACGCGTGGCTTGCTCAACAGCTGGGACCCGCTGTGGGCCAATGCCCAGGTCTATGCAAGCCTGGCGCACGACAGCTGGCATGCACGCAACTGGCTCGACAAACTCCGGGTGTGGATCAAGCCGCCCGGCTGGCGGCCGGCCGATGTGGCCGAGCGCTTCCCCAAGCCCCCCTTCGACATCGCACGGATGCCGCTGTACCACCCGCCCATGTCGCGCGCGCTGCAGTGGTTTGCGGGCGTGCAGTTCGCCCTCATGCTGGCGGGCGTGGCCGCCTTCCTCTGGCAGGCCGACAGGTCACCGCTGAGGCACAACGCCATCTGGTTCGCCACATTGCTGGCCATGCAATGGGCCCTGGGAGCGGCGGTGCAGGGGCGCATCGGCATGGGCATGGCGCTGCTGATCGAGTCGGCTGCCCTGGCCACGGCGACCAGTGTGCTCGGACTGCAGGAATGGCATTGGCTCTTCAAGCCGCTGACCATGGTGATTGCCATCGCCGTGGTCGCCGGGCATCTGCGCACGGCGGCCCCTGGCAACCGCCTCGACAGGACCGAAGGCCGCTGGCTCATCGCTGCGCTGGCCGGCTCGCTCGCGGGCGATGTGTTCCTGATGTTCGGCGGCTTCTTCATTCCCGGGCTGGTGAGCTTTCTGCTCGCCCACCTCTGCTACATCGTGTTGTTCCGCAAGGGCGTGCCCTGGTTTGCGCGGCGCGGCGCGTTGGTGGTCACGCTGGCCATCGGCGTGGGCATGTATGCCTTCCTGTGGCTGGGCGGGCTGCCGGCCGCTTTGCGCGGGCCGGTGGCGGCGTATGTGCTGGTGATTGCGCTCATGGCCGCCCAGGCCATCGGCCGCGCCGCTGTGCTGGGTGGACGCGGCGCCTGGCTGGTCGCCATCGGCGCCGGGTTCTTCATGCTCAGCGATGCCACGCTGGCCACCAACCGCTTCGTGCAGCCCCTGCCGCTGGCGCAGTTGTGGGTGCTGGCGACCTACTACATCGCGCAGGTGCTGATCGTGGCGGGCATGCTGGACGGTGCCCGCAGCCAGCGCCGGGCTCCCGTCACTGAGGAGGGGCCTGCGGCGAGCGCTGCGCTGCCGCCGACGGGATATGCAACGCCCCGGCCATGAGCACGGCCCCCAGGGCCAGCAGGAACCAGGCGCTCAGCAACCACAGGAAGGTATCGGCATTGCGCTGGCCCGGATGGGACTGCAGGTTCAGCGCCGCCACCTCCTCGACCACCCCGGCAAACCCCCTGCCCGCCACATAGTGGTAGGCCGCGCCGCCCAGCGCCCACAGGCCGATGAAAATCAGCGCCAGGGCCATGCAGGCCAGCCCTGCGCGCGGCCGCCGACCCACGCAGAGGCACCATGCCGACAGGCCGCCCACCACCGCCGCCCCGCACAGCCACCACAGCTGCAGGTCATCGCGCGCCAGGGGCAGCACCCATTCCCATGCCCAGGGCAGCGGGGCCAACAGCCACTCGGATTGCGGCGCCAACCCGGGCCAGGCCCCCAGGGCGCCCCACATGCCCGGCGCGCTCAACAGCCACAGCAGCAAGGTGATACCCGCCAACACGGCCGTAGCCGCGTAGGCCCGCAACCGCCAGCGTTGGCAACGCTCGGACGCCCGGGCGGGCCAGTGGCGCCCCGCCAGGCAGGTGGCCCACGCCGCGGCCAGGCACCACACGCTGGCCGCGCCACACACGGCCACCCCGCCGGGCAGATCCTCGAAGCCCTCGAACATGAACACGGTGAGCTGGCCATAGACCACCCCGCCCAATCCGTAGAGTAGCAGGGTGCCAACGACCAGGGCCAGGCCGCAGGAACCCATGAACCTGCGCCCGGGCGCGAGGGCCTCCCACTGGGCCCGCAAGGCCGGCGTCCAGCTCACCCCAGGGCTCCGGCGCACGGGCTCCGCCTTGGCGGCGCTCTCGCGCGGGTTCTTGCGGCGACGGCTGGAGCGGGCCATGGGATAGCTCCCTTGCTTTTCAGGCTTCGAACAGGTCCTGCCCGCCGGCCTGGGGGGGGGTCACGCCCAGGTGCCGGTAGGCGGCCAGCGTGGCCACGCGGCCGCGGGTGGTGCGCTGCAGAAAGCCTTGCTGGATGAGGTAGGGCTCGATCACGTCCTCGATGGTGCCGGCCTCCTCGCCGATGCTGGCGGCGATATTGTCCAGGCCCACCGGGCCGCCATCGAAGCGGTGGATCACGGCCTCGAGCAGCTTGCGGTCCATCACGTCGAATCCCTGCGGGTCCACGTCGAGCATGGCCAGGGCGCGGTTGGCGATATCCAGGGTGATGCGGCCGTCGCCCTTGACCTCGGCATAGTCGCGCACGCGGCGCAGCAACCGGTTGGCGATGCGCGGCGTGCCGCGCGAGCGGCGGGCGATCTCGAAGCCACCCACTTCGTCCATGGGCACGTCGAGCAGGCCGGCGCTGCGCTGCACGATGCGCGCAAGCTCCTGCGCGGTGTAAAACTCCAGCCGCGCGACGATGCCGAAACGGTCGCGCAACGGGTTGGTGAGCATGCCGGCGCGCGTGGTGGCCCCCACCAGGGTGAAGGGCTGCAGGTCGAGCTTGATGCTGCGCGCCGCCGGCCCCTCGCCGATCATGATGTCGATCTGGTAGTCCTCCAGCGCCGGGTACAGGATTTCCTCGACCACGGGCGAGAGGCGGTGGATCTCGTCGATGAAGAGGACGTCGTTCTTTTCCAGGTTGGTCAGCAATGCGGCCAGGTCCTTGGGCTTTTCGAGCACGGGGCCGCTGGTCTGGCGCAGGTTCACGCCCAGCTCGGCCGCGATGATGTGGCTCAGCGTGGTCTTGCCCAGGCCCGGCGGGCCGAACAGCAGCACGTGGTCCAGCGCCTCGCCGCGCTTGCGCGCCGCGCCAATGAAGATCTCCAACTGCTCACGTGCCTTGGCCTGGCCCACGTACTCCTGCAGCAGCTTGGGGCGCAGGGCGCGCTCGATGGCCTCCTCCTGCGGCGAGGCGGGCGCGGCGGACACCACGCGCTTGGGCGGTATGGGGGCGAAGTCGTCGGTCTGGATGGTCACGGTGGTTCTGTCCGGGGTCGAATACCCGCGCGGGCGGGCCGGCTGGAACTATATAGCCCAGGCGGCCCCCCCAGGGGGTAAAGTAAGTGGGTACTGTGCCGATACATGAAGCACACCATGAAACAGATGCTGCCCGCGCCCACCCGCCTGCCACGGCCGCTGCAATTGCTGGCCGCACTGGCCGCCAGTGGCGCAGCCGCCCTGACCGCGACTGCCCAGACCGCGCCCCCGCCCGCCCGCACCGCCAGCGGCGCCATCCGCATCGAGAACCCGCAGGACAAGGCCACCCTGGCCACCCGGATCGACGAGGCCATCCAGTGCGCCAAGGACAAGAACGCCACGCCGGCCAAACCCGGTGCGCGCAAGAACGCCGGCCCTATCCCCAGCGTGGAAGTGCGCGTGCCACCCGACCGCGCGCGCAAGCCGGCCCAGGCCGAAGCTCTCCCGCCGGCATCGCCCCGGCAGACCGTGCGGGACCCTGGGGCCAGCCGCCGCTACATCCAGTCGCGTGCAGCCGAACTGGCCGCCGCAGCACCGCCTGCAGCCCCACCACCGCCAGCCGACCCGCGCACGGTGCGCTGGGACCATGCCAGCGGCGACAAGGGACCCGAGGCCTGGGGCGGCCTGCACCCGGATTTTTCGACCTGCAGCCAGGGCACGCGCCAGTCGCCCATCCACATCACCCCGCAGGACGTGGCGCTCGGCCCGGCCGACCCCTTGCCGTTCGGCAACCAGTTCTTCGGCGGCACGGTGTGGAACACGGGGCATGGCCTGGCGCTGGAGGTGGAAGGCACCAGCATCCTGCCCCTGCGCGGAGCGCCCTGGCGGCTCATGCGCCTGCAGTTCCGCCACCCCGCAGAGGAGCGCGTGCACCTGCAGAGCTACCCCATGGCCACCGAGCTGGTGTACCAGGGCCCGAGCGGCCAGATGGCCGTGGTCAGCGTGCCCATGCAACTGGGCAGCCCCAATGCCTTCATCACCCGCCTCTGGACGCACATGCCCCTGGACGCCCAGGACCGCGTGCGCCTGCCGCAGCCGGTGCTCTCGGTGGGCGAGTTGCTGCCGCAGGACCGGCGCTACTACCAGTACGCGGGCTCGCTGACCTCGCCGCCCTGCACCGAGGGCGTGCTGCGCATCGTGATGAAGACCCCGGTGAGCGTGGGCCTGGAGCAACTGCGCCTGCTGGCGCGCGTCTCGCAGCCCAATGCGCGGCCGGTGCAGCCGACCAATGGCCGCCTGGTGCGCGAGGCCCAGTAGGCGCCCGTTCGGACCTACCTGGCCAGCGACTTGAGCGCCAGCTTGATGCCGTCGCTCACACCCACGTCGGCCGGCAGGGCCTTGAGGGCAGCGGCCGCTTCCTTGTCGTTGTAGCCCAGGGCCAGCAGGGCCTGCAGGATGTCGGCCTGCGCATCGCTGGTGGCGTGGCTGCGCGCCCCCCCCATGTCGGCGCCCAGCTTGCCCTTGAGTTCCAGCAGCAGGCGCTCGGCGGTCTTCTTGCCGATGCCGGGCACCTTGACCAGACGCCCCGCCTCCTGCAGCGTGATGGCCTGGGCCAGGTCGCCCACGCCCATGCCGCTCAGGATGGACAGCGCCGTGCGCGGGCCCACGCCCGAGATCTTGATCAGCTCGCGAAAGGCCTGGCGCTCCTCGGAAGTGGCAAAGCCGTACAGCAGTTGCGCATCCTCGCGCACAATGAACTGCGTGAGCAGGCTCACGCGCTCCCCCACGGAGGGCAGGTTGTAGAAGGTGCTCATGGGCACATTCACCTCGTAACCCACGCCGTGGCAGTCCAAAAGCACCTCGGGGGGATTCTTCTCCAGCAGGGTGCCGGTCAATTTGCCTATCATTGATGTCCTTTGCCGTCGCTGGCGTGACAAGCAGCGCCGTCGCTCTTGCGTTCTGTTCTATTGCCTGACGGGAATTATCAGCGTGATCCTGCGCCACACCTTCACTCCCCACAACAACACCCGGCTCACGCACCTGTGCGGCCCGGCCGATGCGCACCTGCGCACCATCGAGGTGGCGCTGCAGGTGAGCATCGCGCACCGGCACGAACAGT
Source organism: Acidovorax sp. LjRoot66 (assembly GCF_964253305.1). Taxonomy (NCBI): domain Bacteria; kingdom Pseudomonadati; phylum Pseudomonadota; class Betaproteobacteria; order Burkholderiales; family Comamonadaceae; genus Acidovorax; species Acidovorax sp. LjRoot66. The sequence continues at coordinate 1,084,197 of NZ_CAXUQU020000001.1, read as the reverse complement.
TCAAGGTGGATGGCCCCAAGGCCAAGGCCACGCAGGCGATGGAGTTGCTGCAGGCCCTGTACGAGATGGCCGAGCGCCCGATCCCCGAGGACCACATCCAGCTCATGCTGGCGGGCGACAGCGAGCTGCTGGAGGCACCGGACGACGCCATCGTGCTCAGCACGCGCCGCCCGGACCTGCGCGGGCGCACGCCCACACAGAACCTGTACCTGCAGAACATCGCCACGCACGACATCACCTTCGGCATCGGCCCGGCCGGCACCGGCAAGACCTACCTGGCCGTGGCCTGTGCGGTGGATGCGTTGGAGCGCAGCAACGTGCAGCGCATCGTGCTGACGCGCCCGGCGGTGGAGGCCGGCGAGCGCCTGGGCTTCCTCCCCGGCGACCTGGCGCAGAAGGTCGACCCCTACCTGCGCCCGCTGTACGACGCGCTGTACGAACTGATGGGCAACGACAAGGTGCAGAAGGCCTTCGAGCGCAACGCCATCGAGATCGCGCCGCTGGCCTTCATGCGCGGGCGCACGCTGAACAACGCCTTCGTGATCCTCGATGAAGCGCAGAACACCACGCCCGAGCAGATGAAGATGTTCCTCACCCGCATCGGCTTCGGCGCGCGCGCCGTGGTCACGGGTGACGTGAGCCAGGTCGACCTGCCCAAAGGTGCCATGAGCGGCCTGGTCGATGCCGAGCGCGTTCTCAAGCGCGTCAAGGGCATCGCCGTCACCCACTTCACCAGCGCCGACGTGGTGCGCCACCCGTTGGTGGCGCGCATCGTGGACGCCTACGACGCACCCCGCCGTGCGGTAGCCACGCGCACCCGCGCGTGAGCGGACAGTCCTCTGACAAGACACCCCACCCATGCCCTTGAACCAACTTTCCCTGTCGCTGCAGTTCGGCCGCTTCGACGGCGCCGCCGCGCACCGCGCCGTGCTGCCGCGCCACAAGGTCACGCGCTGGATACGCCACGCCCTGGCCACCGACGCCGAGATCACCGTGCGCATCGTCGATGCAGAGGAAGGCCGCCAACTCAACAAGGACTACCGCCACAAGGACTACGCGACCAACGTGCTGACCTTCGACTACACGCAGGAACCCCTGGTCACGGCCGACCTGGTGCTGTGCGCCCCAGTGATCGAGCGCGAAGCGAAGGAGCAGAACAAGAGCCTGGAAGAGCACTACGCCCACATGCTGGTGCATGGCGCACTGCACGCCCAAGGCTGGGACCACGAGACCAGCGCGGCCGATGCCGACGAGATGGAGGCCTACGAGACCGCCATCCTGCAGGAGCTGGGCTTTGCCGATCCGTACGACGCCAAGCCGGTGGCACCGAAGCCCGCCAAGTCGCGCAAACGTTAGGGAGAGGGCCCGACTCCATCGACCGGCAGCCACCACGACAGCGCGCGGGGCTCTGGCCCCCACTGGATGCTGAAGTAGTTGCCACCGCCATTGGCGGGCTGGTCCCATTGCCGCGAGATGGGATGCCCGGTGAGGTGGCAGTACAGCAACGCACCCACCGCCCCATGCGAGACGATGGCCAGTGCCCCGGCAGAGGTATCGGCTGCGGCGATGGATGCCACGGCCTCCACGATGCGCGCCTGGGCGTGCGCCGCAGTCTCCCACCCGCGCACCGACTGCTCCGGCTGCGCAAAGAAGGCGTCGGCCACGGCCTCGAACTCGGCCAGTGGCAGGTAGCCGGTGGACGAGCGGTCGTTCTCGCCGAGCGCTGCCACCTGCGTGGGCGCCAATCCCCGGCGCTCCGCCAGTATCTGCGCACCATCGATGGCCTTTTGCTCGGTGCTGCAGTAGACAGCCGTGATCTCTGGCACCCAGGGCTGCGACAGGGCCGCCGCCATGCGCACACGCCCCCGCTCGGACAAGGGCCAGCGCGTGATCGGGACAAGGGGGCTGATCACCACGTCGGGATGGCTGATGAAATGGATCGTGCGCATGGGCTCCCTGCGGGAATGGGTTGGACAGCGCGAGCACGACGGCCCGGCCATCGCTGTTTTTAACGCAAAACACCTTTTACCCGGCGCAGGCATTGCCCCGCGCCTGGACAGTGCCATACCCAGGCCTGGCGCGCCCTGGCGGCCTGCTGTGCCCAGCCGCCAGGGCCCGCAACCGGCCGCAACGCAGGGCTCGGCGTCCGAAAAGGCAGGCGGCCCGCACCTAAGATGCGCGGCGCGCCGACCCCAGACCGGCTTCTCCTCCATGTGAAAGCCCCATGTTCGAAACCGCCCTGCTGCTCACCGCCGCCTTCGTGGCCGGCGCCCTCAATGCCGTTGCCGGGGGCGGCAGCTTCCTGACCCTGCCGGCCCTGGTGTTCACGGGCATGCCCCCCGTGGTGGCCAATGCCACGGGCACCGTGGCATTGCTGCCGGGCTACCTGGCCGGGGCCTGGGGCTTTCGCGAAGACACGGCCCCACCGCCGGGCCTGTCGATGCGGCTGCTGGTGGCGCTGTCCCTGGCCGGCGGCGCGGCCGGCGCAGCCCTGCTGCTGGTGACGCCCGAGGCCACCTTCCGCCGTGTGGTGCCCTGGCTGCTGCTGGCCGCCACCGCGCTGTTCGCCTTCGGCCCCTGGCTGCGGCAGCGCCTGGCAGGTGGTGTGCCCTCCACCCCCAAGGCCGTCGCGGGCGTGCTGGCCGTGGCGGCTTACGGCGGCTACTTCAACGGCGGCCTGGGTATTCTTCTATTGGCGCTGTTCGGGCTGCTTGGACAAACGAACCTGCATGCCATGAACGGGCTCAAGAACTGGGTCTCGGCCCTGCTCACGGCGATGGCCGTGGCCATCTATGCCGCCGGCGGCGTGGTCCTGTGGCCGCAGGCCCTGGTGATGATGCTGGCCGCCACGGCCGGAGGCTACGGCGGCGCGCGCTTGGCACGGCGCATTCCCGCGCAGTGGCTGCGCGGCGGCATCGTGGCCACGGGGCTGGTGATGGCAGCCTTGTTCTTCTGGCGGCGATGAACGGCGGCGCCTGAGGCCGAGGCACCCATCCCATCCGATGGGCGAGGCGGCTGGTGCCTTAAGCTCGGAGGGCTGCTTTCCACGTCCCCATGCTGCTGCGCATCCTCTCCATCCTGTTTCCCCTGTTCGCCATTGCCGCCCTGGGCTATGCCGTCGGGCGGCGCATGAAGCCCGATCTCTCGACCGCCAACCAGCTCAACCTGGCGGTGTTCGTGCCCGCACTCGTGTTCGGGGCCATGGCGGGCAAGGACTTCCGTGTGCAGGACCACCTGCCACTGCTGCTGGCCACGCTGGCGCTGATCGCCGGCACGGGCGTGGTGGGCTGGCTTGTGGCCCGCGCGCTGGGCCTGGAGCCCAAGACGCTGGTGCCGCCGATGATGTTCAACAACTGCGGCAACCTGGGCTTGCCGCTGGCGGTGCTGGCGTTCGGCCAGGAGGCGCTGGCCCCGGCGATTGCGATGTTCGTGGTGTCCAACGCGCTGCAGTTCTCCTTCGGCATCTGGCTGCTGGACCACCAGGCGCGGCTGCGCACCATGTGGACCTCGCCCTCCATCCTGGCCGCCATCGCGGGGCTGGCGGTGGGCATGGCGGGCATGGCGCTGTGGCCGCCATTGCTCACGGCCATCCGCATGGTGGGCGATGTGTCTATTCCGCTGATGCTCTTCGCGCTGGGTGCGCGCCTGGCGGATTCGCACATCCAGTCCGTCGGCTTCGGCGTCTTTGGCGCCGTGCTGCGCCCGGTGACGGGCATGGCCATCGCCTGGGCTGTGGCCTGGGGCATGGACCTGGCACCGCGCGAGCAGGGCTTGCTGCTGGTGTTCGGCGCCCTGCCCCCTGCGGTGATCAACTTCATCCTCGCCGAACGCTACCGGCAGGAACCCGAGAAGGTGGCCTCGATGGTGCTGATCGGCAACCTGGCAGCCCTGGTGTTCCTGCCCATCGCACTGGCGCTGACGCTGCAATAGCCGCAGCCGACCGCGCCACGAAAAGCGCAGACCGCGCAGGCCTGCGCCGCCTTGCCCCTCGAAGGCCCGGGGGAAATGTCATGAAGGCGCCACGGACGTCGCCGACAGTTGAATCAAATTGTTACATTGGTTCAGCAGCCAGTCCCTCCCATGACCGTTCGCCTGCGCATCATCCTGCTCATCACCCTCACCTTCCTGGCGCTGTGCGCCATCGGTGGCTTCGCGCTCTACCAGTCGTCCCGCGGTGCGCAGCAGGTCAAGGCCGTGACCGAGGGTGTGGTGCCCAGCACCATCCAGTCGGTGGAAATGATGGGGCAGCTCAAGGACGTGCACATAGCCACCATGGCCATGGTGTCGGCACCCGACGGGGAGAGCGCCAAGACCACCTACGAGGCGCTGAGCTCGCGCAAAAGCGAACTCAAGGCAGCCCTGGCTTCGCAGATGCGCCAGGCCGACAGCGATGCGCAGCGCGGCCTGATCAAGGAGGCAGAGATGAGCTTGGAGAACTACTTCCAGGCCATCGACGACACGGCCCAATTCAAGCTCGCCGGCCAGCAGGAGGCCGCCGAGGCCACCATGGCCGCCACCGTGGACCAGTACCTGCGCGAGCAGGGCCAGATGATCGAGGCCGTGCAGGTCGAGAAGCGCCGCGGCAAGGACCAGGCCATCGCCTCGCTGAACGCCAACCTGACCCAGACCACGACGACGCTCACCACGATCACGGTCATCGCCGTGCTGGGCATGGCGGGCATCGGCTTCATGCTGTACCGCCAGATCGTGCGCCCCATCGGCGAGATGGAGCACAAGATGACCGAGATCGCCACCAGCCAGGACTTCTCGCACCGAGTGCCGGTCACCCGAATGGACGAGATCGGGCGCTCGCTCACGGCCTTCAACCTGATGGTGGAGAAGATCCAGCAAAGCACGGAACTCGTGCGCCAGAAGACGGCCGACATCCAGGTCATGCTGCACACCATCCCGCAGGGCATCATGACCCTGCAGGCCGGCGGCGTGATCCACCCCGAATACTCGGACCACCTGGCCAGCATCGTGGAAACCAGCGATCTCGCGGGGCGCAGTGTGACCGATGTGCTGCTGGCCCATACCGACCTGGGCGCGGATGCACTGTCGCAAGCGACGACGGCCATCGATGCCTGCATCGGCGAAGACGCCATGAACTTCGATTTCAATGCCCACCTGCTGCCGGGCGAGGTGAGCGTGCGCTTCGCGGATGGCAAGACCAAGGTGCTGGACCTCACCTGGTCGCCCATCGCCTCGGGCGACGGCAGCACCGAGCGCCTGATGCTGTGCGTGCGCGACGTGACCGAACTGCGCGAGCTGGCACGCTCCGCGCAGGCGCAAAAGCAGGAGCTGGCAATGATCGGCGAGGTGCTCGCCGTGCAACAGGAAAAGTTCCACGACTTCGTGGACAGCTCGGCCTCCTTCGTGCTGCACAACCAGCGCCTGCTGGATGGCTCGGCCACCGATGCGGCAGCCCGCGCGGCCGCCGTGGCAGAGCTGTTTCGCAACATGCACACCATCAAGGGCAATGCCCGCACCTACGGCCTGCTGCAGCTGGCCGACTTGGCGCACGCGGCCGAGCAGCGCTACGACGCGCTGCGCCAGGACCTCTCTGGCTGGGACAGCGCGGCACTGGATGCCGAGCTGCAGGCGGTGCGCGCATCGCTGGACAGCTACGCGCACATCAACGATACCAAGCTGGGCCGCAAGGGCCCCGGGCGCCGCGGCAGCGTGGAGAAGTACCTGATGGTGCCGCGCGAACGCATCGACGAACTGCTGCACGCGGCGGGCAGTGCCCTGCAAGGCAGCAAGGACCTGCATGCCACGCGTGCCATGCTGGAACAGGTACAGCACGCCTTGCAGCTGCTGGGCACCCACACGCTGCACAACGTGCTGGAGACGGTGGTGGACTCGCTGCCCGACCTGGCGCTGGAACTGGGCAAGCAGGTGCCCAGGGTCGTCATCGCCGATGGCGGCATCGTGCTGCGCACCCAGGTGACCGACGTGCTGCGCAACGCCTTCATGCACCTGCTGCGCAACGCGCTCGACCACGGCATCGAAGCCCCGCCGGGCCGGGCCGCGCAAGGCAAGGCGCCACAGGGCCGGATCGAGATCGCCATGGGCCAGGCGGATGGCCAGATCACGCTGCGGCTTTCCGATGACGGCCGGGGCCTGGACCTGGACCGCATCCGCGCAAAAGCCATTGCATCGGGCCTCGTGCAGGAAGACAGCGCTTTGGCTCCGGCAGAGACCGCGCAGTTGATCTTTGCACCCGGTTTTTCCACGGCCAGCGAAGTGACCGCCATCTCGGGACGCGGGGTGGGCATGGACGCGGTGAAGGCCTTCATCGAATCCGTGGGCGGCAGCATCGCGCTGGAACTCCAGCCGGCCGATGGGCAAGCAGGCCACGCACCGTTCCACACCGTGATCCACCTGCCCGCCCAGTACGGCGTGGCACGCCGCGCCCCGGCGGAACATGCCGAGAAGGAAGCGCAATGATGGAAGTGCTGATTCTGCTGTGCGGCTGCGCGCTGGGCGCCGTGGTCGGCTGGTGGCTGTGCGGCCGCACGCTGCGCAACGCAGCCTTGCAGACCGAGGACGTCGGCAACGATGCGCAATGGGAAGTGGAGAACGAGAATGCCCGGCTCCAGTCCCAGGTCGATCAGTTGCACGGCTCGCTGCAGCAGGCACAGGCCAGCATGCAGAACGCCATTGGGCAGTGGGAGCAGGAACAGCGCCAGATCGAGCACAGTGCCGGCCAGCAGACGCAAGCCGTGGTGCGGGCCGTGGTGCAGGGTGCCATGGGCCACAGCCAGACGCTGGCCAAGGCACTGGCCGATCTGCAGGGCATCAGCAAGACCTTCGAGCGCTGGCATGCCGACATGAGCAAGCTCGTGACCCACAACAAGGACATGCACGAGAAGAACGACGAGTTCGCACGCATCGTGCGCCAAATGGTGATCGTGGCGCTCAACGCATCGATCGAGGCAGCCCGCGCGGGCAGCGCGGGCCGCGGCTTCGCCGTGGTGGCCAACGAGATGCGCACACTGTCGGTGAATGCCGAGGCCCTGTCCAAGCACTACCGGGACAACCTCTACAAGAACGACCTGATCGCCACCACCACCTTCCAGGACATGCAGGCCGGCGGCAAGATGATCATCAACGCGTCCATGGGGCTGGAGCTGACGAATCGCAAGATCCAGGCCGCCCTGTCTGCCTGAGCCATCCGCCATGACGTTGAGCCAACGCGCCAGGGACAGCCTGGACAGCATGATGATCGCCGGCCTGCGCCAGGGCATGGGGCCGCAGCATTCGGAGATGCAGATCCGCACCGTGCCTGCGGTGGAGCAGGACTCGCTCACCCACATGGCGGTGCTGTCGATTGCCTCCTATTCGTTTCGCGTCATCGCAGCGCTGCACTTTGCGCACGATGCGCGCACGCGTGCATGGATTGCGGGCGTGGTCGGGCAGGACGAGCGCGAGATGGGCCCGCAGCCATTCATCGACGCCATCTGCGAGGTCGGCAACATGTGCTGCGGCGCCATGAACCGTGAGCTGGGCGCCTTCTACGATTGCCTGGGCCTGTCGACCCCACAGATCCTGGATATCCGCAGCCTGCCTCACATGGCGCAGATCGGCACCGACCACCTGCAGCATTTCCGCATCGACATGCCCGGCGGTCTGCCGCTGCATGCCACCCTGTGCGCCCGTGCCTACACGCCCATGGACTTCCATTGGAAGCCGCCCGAGGTCGAACAGGTCGCGGGCGAACTGGAATTTTTCTGACCACTTTTGAAGGACTCGCACCATGGCCAACATCCTCGTCGTCGACGACTCCAGCACCGTGCGCAACGAAGTCGGCGGCTTCCTGGGCAAGAACGGTTTCGACGTCGCTTTCGCCGTGGACGGCCGCGACGGCCTGACCCAGCTGCAGCAGGACCCGCGCATCAAGCTCGTGGTCTGCGACGTGAACATGCCCCACATGGACGGCCTGACCATGGCCGAAAAAGTGCGCAGCGAACTCAGGAACACCGGGGTCAACATCGTGATGCTGACCACCGAGAACTCGCCCGCGATGAAGGAGCGCGGCAAGGCCGCCGGCATCCGCGGCTGGATCGTCAAGCCGTTCAACGGCCCGGCCGTGCTTGGCTCGTTCCAGAAACTGGTCGGTGCCTGAACGCCTGCGCTATGGCGTCGGTGCGGCCGGCGCAATGCGCAGCGGTATGGTGATCGGCCCATCGTTGACCAGGTGCACCTGCATCTCGGTGGCGAAGCGGCCGGTGGCCACCACCGGGTGCAGCGCACGCGCCTGCTGCACCACGTAGTCGAACAGGCGCCGCCCATCGTCGGGTGCTGCCGCCTGGGTAAAGCTCGGGCGGTTGCCGCCCGTCGTGTCGGCGGCCAGCGTGAACTGGCTCACCAGCAGCAGCCCGCCGGCCACGTCCTGCAGGCTGCGGTTCATCTTGCCGGCGTCGTCGGCAAAGATGCGCAGCTTGAGCAGCTTGGCCAGCAGTTTGTCGGCCTCGGCCTCGGTATCGCCGCGCTCGGCGCACACCAGCACCAGCAGGCCGGCGCCGATAGCGCCCACGGTGGTTCCATCCACATCCACGCGGGCTTCGCGCACGCGTTGCAAGACACTGATCACGTCACGTCCTTGGGGTCGTCAAAATGGGCTTCCACATCGGTGGGCAGCAGTTCGATGGTCGCACGCAGGCCAGGCACGGCGGCCATCAGCGCCCGCTCCACCTGGCCACGCAACTCGGCGGCCTGGCCCAGGGTCCAAATGGCTGGCACATGCAGATGCAGATCGACGAATTGGCGCTGGCCGGCCCGGCGTGTGGACACATGGTCAAAGCGCAGCACCCCCGGTGCCTGCCCTTGCACGAACTGCTGCAGGGTGGCTTCAATGCGGGCCTGCACCGCGGGCGGGGCGGCCTCGTCCATCAACCCCTGGGATGAGCGCCAGACCAGCGACACGCCTTCCTTGAGGATGTTGATCGCCACGGCGATGGCGGCCACGGCATCGAGCCAGAGCCAGCCAGTGAGCGCGGCACCGGCAATGCCGACCAGCACCCCGGCCGAAGTCCACACGTCGGTGACGAGGTGGCGGGCATCGGCTTCCAGCGCAATCGAGCGGTACGCACGGGCGGACCGGAACATGAACCATGCCAGCAGGCCGTTGAGGCCGGAACTCACCGCCGAGAGCACCAGGCCCCAACCCACCTGCTCCAGGGGTTGCGGGTCGAACAGCCGATGCCCGGCCGCCCAGAAGATGCCCAACGACACGCCAACGATCAGGATGCCTTCGAAGCCGGATGAAAAATACTCGGCCTTGTGGTGGCCGTACGGGTGGTTGTCGTCCGCCGGGCGTTGCGCCACGGTGACCATGGCCAGGGCAAAAATGGCGCTGGCCAGGTTGACGAAGGACTCCAGGGCGTCCGACAGCAGCCCCACCGAGCCGGTCACGTACCAGGCCAGCGTCTTGAGAACGATGGTGACCAGCGCCACGGCCACGGACGCCCACAGCAGGTTGCGCGGCGTGAACCAGGGGTGCAGGGTGGAGGCAGTGGGGGGCATGGGCGGGTGGAGGCGTTCGGACAGGATTACAACAGACCCGGCCGTGCCAGAATCCGCCCCATGACCAAGGCATGGCGTCACCGCCTCGCAGGATTGCTGTTGTGGGCCCTCGTGGCGGCTGCCGGTGCCGGCTGGCTGGCGCATGCGCGCGTGGAACAGCTGCGCGCGGCCTTCGATACGGATGCGCGCATCGTGCACCGGCTGCTGAGCCAGCGCGTGGTGCAGCACGATGCGGTGATGGCCACGCTGGCGCTGCTGCAGCCCCCGGTGCCGGGCGCTGTGGCCGACACGGCGGCGGCGTCGACCCTGCCTCGCCTGCCGTCCGTCTACCCCCAGATCCTGGCCGTGCTGCAGCGCCCGGCTGCGGGTGCCTGGCCCGCTGCGCAGAAGGCCGCGCTGGATGCAGCCGAGGCGGCCTCGCGCCGCTCCGGGCGCGCCGAGATGGCCCTGGCCGACCTGGCCGCCGGCCGCTACCACCTGGTGCTCGCCGGCACACCGGCCAGCTATGCGCTGCAGATCGACCTGGCGGCCACCGTGCCGCTGGACGAATGGCCCATGAACCCGGTGACCAGCCCGGTGCGCGTGGCGCTGGACCGGGCTGGCCAGTCCTTCGTCGTGCAGCCAGGGCGCCGGCTGGACCGCATGGGCTGGCACTTCAGCGTGCACAAGCTGCTGGCATCGCCGAGCCAGCCCCTGGACGTGGTGGCCGAGCGCACCGTGACCCCGGCCGAGCTGCCCTGGTGGGCCATGCTGGGCTGGTGCGTGCTCACGGCAGCCCTGTGGGCCGGCGCGCTGGCCTGGTGGCGCCAGCGCGTGGCACGCCAGCGGGCCGAAGAGCTGCTGCGCCTGGGCCAGGTGGCCCGGCTCAACACCCTGGGCGAGCTGGCCGCCGGCATGGCGCACGAGCTCAACCAACCCCTCACGGCCTTGCTGGCCAGCACCCAGGCCGCCAAGCGCCTGCTGGGCGAATCGCCTCCCGACCTGGACACCGCCTTCGACGCCATGGGCCGTGCCGTGGAGCAGGCGCGTCGCGCATCGGCCGTGGTGGGTCGGCTGCGCCGCCTGGTGGAGCGCCCCGACCTGGCCGGGCAGGCCCATCCGCTGGCCCTGCCCGCCGCCGTGCAGGACGTTCTGCACCTGGTGGAGCCCGAACTGCAGCAGCGCGGCGTGGCACTGGTCCTGGAGGCGGAACCCGACCTGCCTGCAGTGCTGGCCGAACCCGTGGCCCTGCAGCAGATCGTGCACAACCTGGTGATGAATGCCCTGCAGGCCATGGAGCAGGTGCCGGCCGCCGAGCGCCGGCTGGAGCTGCACCTGGCCCGGCAGGACACGGGCCAGGTGGCACTGACCGTGCGCGACCATGGCCCGGGCATACCGGCCGAGGCGCGCGACCGCCTGTTCGAGCCTTTCTACACCACGCGCGAGGGCGGCCTGGGCCTGGGACTCACGCTGTGTGAAAGCCTGGCCCAGGCCATGGGTGCGCAGCTGTGGCTCGCACCCGCTGCAGGCCGGGGCGCGGCCTTCGTGCTGGTGCTGCCGGTCACGGCGCAGGCCCCCGCTGCAGCGCACCCGGCTGCCCCCCTCCACACCCCCGTGCTTCCATGACCGACCATGCCACGCCCCTGTCCCCGCTGATCCACCTGGTGGACGACGATGCCGCCGTGCGCGAGGGCCTCGCCCTGCTGATCGGCACCGTGGGCCTGCGCGTGCAGGCCTGGGCCGACCCGCTGGCCTTTGCCGCAGGCTTCGACCGCGCCAGCATCGGCGCCATCGTGCTCGACGTGCGCATGCCGGGCACCAGCGGTCTGGCCCTGCTGGAGCAACTGCTCGAGCAGGGCGTGGACCAGCCGGTGATCATGCTCACAGGCCATGGCACGGTGGACATGTGCCGCCGCGCATTCAAGGCCGGGGCTGCCGAGTTCCTCGAAAAGCCGGTGGACGACGAGGTGCTGCTCGAAGCGCTGCAGAACGCGGTGCGCCAGCATGTGCGCTCGCGCGAGCGCCACCAGGCCGACCAGCAGGCGCGCGAGCGCCATGCCCAGCTCTCGGCGCGCGAGCGCGAGGTGCTGGGCCTGATCGTCGAAGGCCTGACCAACAAGGAGATCGGCCGTGCGCTGGAGCTCTCGCCGCGCACCGTGGAAACCCACCGCGCCAACCTGTTCGCCAAGCTCGGGGCCGAGTCGCTGGCCCAGTTGATAAGGCGCTACGCCGCGCTGGTGGACGGCGCTCCGTAGTTCTACGGAGGCCCGCGCGTAGCCGCACGAATGGCGCCGGCGGCCTGCATTTTTTACAGTTCTCCCACGGCCTGACGACCTGCCAGGCCGGCCTTCCAAACCACCGGAGAACACACCATGCAACGCCACTTCAAGACCGCCGCCATCGCCCTCGCTTTCGTCGCCACCGCTGCCAGCGCCGAAGGCGTGCGCACCGAAAAGAACATCTCGCTGGACCTGGCCACACAGATCGCCGCCCAGACCGTGGCCACCTGCACCGCCAACGGCTATGCCGTGACCGCCACCGTGGTGGACCGCGCCGGCACCGTGCGCGCCGTGCACCGCGCCGACAACGCCGGCCCGCACACACTGGAAGCCAGCCGCCTGAAGGCCTACACCTCGGCATCGGCCAAGAACACCACGCTGGCCATGATGGAAGGCGCCCAGAAGAACCCCGCTGCCGCCAACCTGGTCAACATCCCCGGCTACCTGCTGCTGGGCGGCGGCGTGCCCGTGAAGGTGGGCAACGAAGTGATCGGCGCCGTGGGCGTGGGCGGTGCGCCCGGCGGCCACCTGGACGAGCAGTGCGCTGTGGCCGGCATCGCCAAGGTGCAGGACCTGCTCAAGTAAGCCACACCTGACCGACCAGGAAAGAGCCATGGCCCACCGCACCGCCCCTTCTTTTTCGAGCACGGCGCGTGCGCTGTGCGCCATTGCCGCCACCCTGGCCTTCGCTGCCCTGCAGCCGGCCCAGGCCCAGGTTCCGCCCAACCCGGCGGAACTGGCGGCCTACCAGGGCGTGCATGCCGCTGCGGCACAGGGCGACACTGCCGCCCTGCAGCGCCTGCTCGCAGGCCCGAGTGCCGCAGCACAGCTCAATGCCCGCGACGCCCACGGCCGCACGCCCCTGCACGTGGCCGCCTTCGCGCGCCAGCGCGAGGCCATCCGCTTGCTGGCCAGGGCCGGTGCTGGGCTGGATCTGCTGGAAAACGACCGCTACGACGCGGTGACGATTGCCGCCGTGGCCGACGACGAGGACACCCTGGCCCTGCTGCTCTCGCTGGGTGCCAGCGCGAAGCAGGTGACCAGCCGCTACGACGGCACGGCCCTGATCGCCGCCGCCCACCTGGGGCATGACGGCGTAGTGCGCCAGCTGATCGCGGCCGGCGCACCGCTGGACCATGTGAACAACCTGCACTGGACAGCGCTGATCGAGTCCATCGTGCTGGGCAACGGCGGGCCACGCCACCAGGCCACGCTCAAGGCCCTCGTCAAGGCGGGGGCCAGCCAGGCACTGACCGACCGGCAGGGCAACACGCCGCTGCAACTGGCAAAGCAGCGGGGCTACGATGCCATGGTGCAGATGCTGGTCAGTCGGTGACCAGGCGGGCCTTCACGGACTTGCCTTTGACCTTGCCGCTGTTGAGGCGGTCGGCCACCTGGCGGCCCACGGTGCGGTCCACCGCCACGTAGGTGGAGAACTCGTTGACGTTGATCTTGCCGATCTGCTCGCGCGTGAAGCCCATCTCGCCGGTGAGCGCACCCAGCACGTCGCCGGCGCGGATCTTCTCTTTGCGGCCCCCGATGATCTGGATGGTGGCCATGGGCGGCACCAGCGGCCCGTCGCCGGTGGGCGTGAGTTCGGCCAATGGGTAAAAACGCGATTCGCGGCCCTGCAGCTGCTCGATCTTGCCCACGCTGCCCATCTCGTCCATGCTGGACAGGTTGAGCGCCAGGCCCTCGGCGTCGCCCCGGCCGGTGCGGCCGATGCGGTGGATGTGCACCTCGGCGTCGGGCGTCACGTCCACGTTGACCACCGCTGCCAGGTTGGCGATATCGAGACCGCGCGCGGCCACGTCGGTGGCCACCAGCACCGAGCAGCTGCGGTTGGCGAACTGCACCAGCACCTGGTCGCGCTCGCGCTGCTCCAGCTCACCATACAGCGCCAGGGCGCTGAAGCCCTGGGCCTGCAGCACGGCCACCAGGTCGCGGCACTGCTGCTTGGTGTTGCAAAAGGCCAGCGAGGACTCGGGCCGGAAGTGGTCCAGGATCTGCGACACGGCGTGCAGGCGCTCGGAATTCTTCACCTCGTACCAGCGCTGCTCGATCTTGCCCTCGGCATGCTGGGCCTGCACCGTGATCTGCTCGGGCGCCTTCATGAACTGCTGGCTCAGCTTGGCGATGCCCTCGGGGTAGGTGGCCGAGAACAGCAGGGTCTGTCGTTCCTTGGGGCACTGGCGCGCCACGGTGGCGATGTCGTCGAAGAAACCCATGTCCAGCATGCGGTCGGCCTCGTCGAGCACCAGGGTGTTGAGCGCTTCCAGCGACAGGTGCTGGCGCTCCAGGTGGTCCATCACGCGGCCGGGCGTGCCGACCACGATGTGGGCGCCGTGCTCCAGGCTCACCGTCTGGCCGCGCAGCGGCACGCCGCCGCACAGGGTGACGACCTTGATGTTCTCCTCGGCCCGCGCCAGGCGGCGGATCTCGGTGGTCACCTGGTCGGCCAGCTCGCGCGTGGGGCACAGCACCAGCGCCTGCACGGCAAAGCGGCGCGGGTTGAGGTTGGCCAGCAGGGCCAGGGCGAAGGCCGCCGTCTTGCCGCTACCGGTGCTGGCCTGGGCGATCAGGTCCTTGCCCAGCAGGGCGGGCGGCAGGCTGGCGGCCTGGATAGGGGTCATCTGCGTGTAGCCCAGCTGCTGCAGATTGGCCAGCGTGGCGGGGCTCAGGGCCAGCGTGCTGAAGTCAGTGCCGGCTTGGTTTTCTTTGGAGGTCATGGCCCCGATTATCCGGGGCGCGCCGGAAAAGACCTATTTGCCCTGCCACGTGCATAGGGAGAACTACCTTACGCCGGCGTCAGGTGAATCGGCTATAACGGAATACAGCGCAGGAACCGGGTGGTACATGCCAGAAACGATCAACGCAGCCAGCACCGCCGAGCAGGGCCGCTCCAGCGACCTGCTGCTGCGCCTGATCGCGGACTCCGTGCCCGCGCTGATGGCCTATTTCGACCTGCCCGGCCTGCATTGCCTGTTTGCCAACCAGGGCTATGCGGCCTACAACGGCCATTCCACCGAATCCATCCTCGGCCTCACGGTGCAGCAGGCCATCGGCGACAAGGCCTGGCAGGCCATACAGCCCCATGTGGAGCGCTCCACCCGGGGCGAGCACGTCAAGTACGCGCGCGAGCAGACCCTGCCCAATGGCGAAGTGCGCATGATCGAAGTGAATCTCATCCCGCACTTCGAAGGCGCGCAGAAGGACCGGCAACTGGGCTCCTTCGTGCTGATCACCGACATCACCGAGCGCTGGCGTGCCGAGCGCTCCGTGCGCGAGAGCGAAGAGCGCATGCGCAAGTTCACCGAAGCCACGGACGAGGCCATCGTGTTCCACCGCGACGGCCTGATCTCCGACGGCAACGAGGCCTTGTACCGGCTCACCGGCTATGCGCTGCACGAGGTGGTGGGCCTGTCCATCTTCAACTTCATCAGCCCCGAATGGCGCGCCGTGGCGCTCGACTACACGCGCAGCGGCCGCGAAGACCCCTACGAGGTCACCATACGCCACAAGGATGGCCATGCCATCCCGGTGGAGGTGGTGGGCAAGACCATGCCGTTCCACCATGCGGACTACCGCATCGTGGTGGTGCGCGACATCACGGCGCGCAAGCAGGCGCAGGAGCGCGAAGCCTTCAACGCCCTGCACGACTCGCTCACACAGTTGCCCAACCGCCGCCACCTGATGGACCAGTTGGCCAAGGCGCTGGCCCGCCGCCAGGGCCAGGTGGCGGTGCTGTTCGTGAACCTGGACCATTTCAAGACCGTGAACGATTCGCTCGGCCACCACGCCGGCGACCAGCTGCTGCGCGAAGTGGCCGACCGGCTGCGCCACGCTGTGGGCGAAGCCGACGTGGTGGCCCGCCTGGGCAGCGACGAGTTCGTGCTGGTGCTCACCAGCATCCACGCGCCCGAGGATGCGGCCCGGGTGGCCGACGCCGTGCTGCAGGCCATGCGCACTGTCTTCACGGTAGGCCACCTGCCGCTGACCATGTCGCCGTCCATCGGCATCAGCCTGTTCCCGGACGATGGGGCCACCGGCGACGCGCTGCTGCGCTGCGCCGACGCGGCCATGCAGCAGGCCAAGGACAGCGGCCGCGGCAACCGCCAGTTCTACCAGCCCGGCATGGACCTGCGCGCCATGGAAGTGCTGCAGCAGGAGCGCCTGCTGCGCGAGGCCATCGCAGACAACGCCTTCGTGCTGCACTACCAGCCGCAGATCTGCCTGAAGGACGGCACGCTCAGAGGCTTCGAGGCCCTGGTGCGCTGGAACCACCCGGTGCGCGGTCTGGTGGGCCCCACCGATTTCATCGCTTTCGCCGAGTCGCGCGGGCTCATCACGCCGATTGGCCGCTGGGTGCTGCACGAGGCCTGCCGCCAGCTCAAGGCCTGGCAGGACGAGGGGCTGGCCCTGGTGCCGGTGGCCGTGAACCTGTCGGCCCTGGAGTTTCGCCAGCGCGATGTGGCCGGCGAGATCGCCGCCGCCCTCACGGCCACGGGCCTGGCACCGCAGTACCTGGAGATCGAGCTGACCGAATCGGTGCTGATGCACCAGAACGGCCAGGTGCTCGATACGCTGCAAGCGCTCAAGGACCTGGGCGTGGGCATCTCCATCGATGATTTCGGCACCGGCTACTCGTCGCTGGCCTACCTCAAGCGCTACCCCATCGACAAGCTCAAGATCGACCGCTCCTTCGTGATGGACACCCCAGGCAGCGCCGACGATGTGGCCATCGTCACCGCCATCGTGCAGATGGGACGCAGCCTGCAGCTCCAAACCGTGGCCGAGGGGGTAGAGACTGCCGAGCAGATGGCCCTGCTGCGCAGCCTGGGCTGCGACCTGATCCAGGGACACCTGATCTCCGTGCCCCTGGACGCCCCGGCCATCCGCCAGTGGCTGCTGGGCCAGGGCGCGCAAACTGCGGCCTGAACGCCACACCGGCCCCGGGAGAGGGTCCGACAGGGCGGTTTCCCGCGAATTTCTGGTGCAGGGCAGGTGGCTGTCACCCCCACCACCCCGCCGCATGTGGACAATAGGGCCATGCCCCTGATTCCCGACTTCATCGCCCCCACCCGCCACACCGACCCGGCCGAGGCCCTGGCCCAGGTGCAGCGCATCTACCAGCAGCAGATAGGCCACCTGCGCGAGGCCATGCACCAGTTCGTCTCCGGCGATACGCCGGCGGGGCATGTACGCGCCTTCTACCCCTTCGTGCGCATCCACACCACCACGGTGGCACGGGCGGACACCAAGCTGGCCTATGGCTTCGTGGAAGGCCCCGGCCGCTACGAGACCACGCTGACCCGCCCGGACCTGTTTGCACGGTACTATGCCGAGCAGTTCCGCCTGCTGCGAAAGAGCCACAACGTGGAACTGGAAGTGGGCACCAGCGCACAACCCATCCCGATCCACTTCTCGTTCGCCGAGCACGACCACATCGAAGGCACACTGACGCAGGAGCGCCGCATGCTGATGCGCGACGTGTTCGACCTGCCCGATCTGGCCGCCATGGACGATGGCATCGCCAACGGCACCTGGGCGCCGCGCCAGGGCGAGGCACAGCCGCTGTCGCTGTTCACCGCGCCACGTGTGGACTACTCGCTGCACCGCCTGCGCCACTACACGGGCACGGCACCCGAGTGGTTCCAGAACTTCGTGCTGTTCACCAACTACCAGTTCTACATCGACGAGTTCGTGCGCCTGGGCCATGCCGAGATGGCCAAACCCGACAGCGAGTACGTGGCCTTCATCGAGCCGGGCAACGTGATCACGCGCCGCGTCGGCGTGCCGGCGGCGGAGGCCGACGCCCTGGGCGTGGCCCCGCCGCGCCTGCCGCAGATGCCCGCCTACCACCTGGTGCGCCAGGACCGCAGCGGCATCACCATGGTCAACATCGGCGTGGGCCCGGCCAACGCCAAGACCATCACCGACCACATCGCCGTGCTGCGCCCGCATGCCTGGATGATGCTGGGCCACTGCGCTGGCCTGCGCAACAGCCAGCAACTGGGCGACTATGTGCTGGCGCATGCCTACGTGCGCGAAGACCACGTGCTCGACGAGGAGTTGCCGCTGTGGGTGCCGATCCCGGCGCTGGCCGAGATCCAGGTGGCGCTGGAGCAGGCAGTGGCCGACGTGACCCAGATCGCCGAAGCCGACCTCAAGCGCATCATGCGCACCGGCACCGTGGCCAGCACCGACAACCGCAACTGGGAGCTCTTGCCCGACAACATGCCCCAGCGCCGCTTCAGCCAGAGCCGCGCCGTGGCGCTGGACATGGAAAGCGCCACCATCGCGGCCAACGGTTTCCGCTTTCGCGTGCCCTACGGCACCCTGCTGTGCGTGAGCGACAAGCCGCTGCATGGCGAGATCAAGCTGCCCGGCATGGCCAACCACTTCTACCGCGAGCGGGTGGACCAGCACCTGCGCATCGGCATGCGCGCCATCGAGATCCTGCGCGAGGGCGGCATCCACCGCCTGCACAGCCGCAAGCTGCGCAGCTTTGCCGAGGTGGCATTCCAGTAATACCATCCCCGCCACACGGCGGCGCACCCATCCATGCCACTGGACTTTCTGACACTGATGGCGGTGATGGCCGCCAACCTGTTCATGATCTCGGCCGCCCTGCCGCTGATCATGGGCCCCGGGGTGAGCCCGGCGGCCCGCTGCGTGCAGGCCAGCATGCTGCTGCAGGCCACGGCCTGGGCCGCCATCATCGCGGCTGGCTACTGGTGGGACCAGGCCCTGTCCACCCTTTCGGTGGCCTGCAATGCGCTGGCGCAGTGGATGCTGTACCGCGCCCTGGGCGAATGGCTGGGCGAGCGGCCCTTGAAGTCCCTGCTGCGGGTGCTGGTGGTGATCACCCCGCTGGGCTATACGCTCGCCTTTGGCGACTATGCCTGGCGCGTGGGCTGGGCCAACCTGCTGATGGCCGCCATCCTGCTCATCGTGGCACGCGCCACGCTCTACCCTGCACGCTATGCCGACCCGCGCTGGCGGCGCCTGCTGATGGCCTGCCTGGTCACCTCGGCGGCGTTCACCCTGGCGCGCGGCATGCTGGGCGCCTTCACCGACCAGTACCCGAGCTTTCGCACCCCCCACCCCGTGAACCTGGCGGCGGCCGTGGCCACCAATGTCTGCTTGGTGCTGGGCACCGTGGCCCTGCTGGTGGCTTGGCGTGCCGAGGCCGAGCAGAAGCTGCGCGCGCTGGCCATGACCGATGGGCTCACCGGCGTGCTCAACCGGCGCGGCTTCACCAAGCAGGCCGAGAACATGCTCTCGCACGCCTGGCGCCACCACCTGCCGCTCACGGCACTGGTGCTGGACCTGGACTATTTCAAGCAGATCAACGACACCCACGGCCATGAGAGGGGCGACCGGGCGCTGAAACTCTTCGCCCGCCTGCTGGAAGAAACCTGCCGCACCGGTGACCTGGTCGGGCGGCTCGGCGGCGAGGAATTCGGCGTGCTGCTGCTGCACAACAGCGCGCCTGCGGGACTTGCCTTCGACCGCCGCCTGCGCACGCGCCTGCACGACGCCAGCTCTGCCGAACTGGGCTTTGCGCTTGACTACAGCGCCGGCATGGCCGTGCTGCTGCCTGCGGAAACGCGCCTGCCCGACCTGATGGGCCGGGCCGATGCCGCGCTTTACCTGGCCAAGGCACAAGGGCGCGGCCGGATGGTTGAAGCCTGAGAGGCTGAGAGTCTTTCGTCCATGCCCGCCTTGCACGCCAAAACACCCCGGCTCGTCGTTGCAAATGCGCGCCATAGCCCGAGCTATGGCTGTGCTTTGCGCCTAGATCCAGGGCGTTCTGGCGCGCCCCTCGGACACGGCCAAAAAACTCCCAGCCTCTGAGCGCACGCCGTATTCCGGTATCGCACACAATCGGTGCATGAAGGATCTATTCGAAGTGCGCGATCTGCGCAAAAGCTATGGCGAGACCACGGTGGTCAACGATGTCTCGTTCGCCATTGCCCCCGGTGAATGTCTGGGCGTGATCGGCCCCAACGGCGCGGGCAAGACCACCACCATCCGCATGTGCCTGGGCCTGGCCAACCCCGACAGCGGCAGCGTGCGCTTTTACCCCAGCGCTGGTGCTGCCCCGCTGCACATGCCGCACGACGCCCTGGCCATCAAGGCGCAGATCGGGGTGGTGACGCAGTTCGACACGCTGGACCCGGATTTCACCTGCTACGAAAATCTGCGCGTGTTCGGCCGCTACTTCGGCATCAAGGGCCCGGCCATGGACGAGCGCGTGCCCAAACTGCTCGAATTCGCGGCCCTCACGCACAAGGCGAACGCCAAACCCGGTGAATTGTCGGGCGGCATGAAGCGGCGGCTGAGCCTGGCGCGCGCCCTGGTCAATGACCCGCGCCTGCTGCTGCTGGACGAACCCACCACGGGCCTCGACCCCCAGGCCCGCCACCTGATGTGGGAGCGGCTGCAATTGCTGCTGCAGCAGGGCAAGTCCATTTTGCTGACCACCCACTTCATGGACGAGGCCGAGCGTCTGTGCTCGCGCCTGCTGGTGCTCGACCATGGCAAGAAGATCGCCGAAGGCCGCCCGCGCGAGCTCATCGCCCAGCACCTGGAGCCCGACGTGGTGGAGGTTTTCGGGGTGGGCGCCGTGGCGCTGGCCGAAGATGCCGCGCTGCGCAGCCTGGCGGCGCGCGTGGAAGTCAGCGGCGAAACGGTGTTCTTCTACACCCAGAATGCCCAGCCGCTGCTGCACGCGCTGGGTGCGCACCCGCATCTGCGCACCCTGCACCGGCCTGCCAACCTGGAGGATCTGTTCCTCAAGCTCACCGGCCGGCAGATTCGCGAGGATGGTTGAACGGGATCAGGCCTTCCGTGGCTTGACTTTGCTGGCGGCCAGCTTGGCGTTGTCTCGCGCGGTGTGCACGTCCGCAGCGCGGGCCAGGGCCACGCCCATGCGGCGCTTGGTGAAGCTCTCTGGCTTGCCGAAGAGGCGCAGGTCGGTATCGGGCACGCGCAGGGCCTCTTCCACGCCGTCGAAGACGATGCCCACGGCGTCCACCCCGCCGTAGATCACGGCGCTGGCGCCGGGGTTGCGCAGGCTGGTGTCCACCGGCAGGCCCAGGATGGCGCGAGCGTGCAGCTCGAACTCGCTCTGGTTCTGGGTGCACAGGGTGACCAGGCCGGTGTCGTGCGGGCGGGGGCTCACTTCGCTGAACCACACGTCCTGGCCCTTGACGAACAGCTCCACGCCGAACAGGCCCTGGCCGCCCAGGTTGTCGGTCACGGCTTTGGCGATCTGGCGCGATTTTTCGAGCGCTGCCGGGTGCATGGGGTGGGGCTGCCAGCTTTCTACGTAGTCACCGCTGACCTGCACGTGGCCGATGGGGTCGCAGAAATGGGTCTCGATCTGGCCATCGGCGCCCACGGCGCGCACGGTGAGCTGGGTGATCTCGTAGTCGAAGTCGATGAAGCCCTCGACGATGACGCGGCCGTGGCTCACGCGACCGCCGGCCATGGCGTAGTCCCAGGCCTTTTTCACATCGTCGGGGCCGTCGATCTTGCTCTGGCCCTTGCCCGAGCTGCTCATCACCGGCTTGACGATGCAGGGGTAGCCGATGCCGGCGTCGATGGCCGCCTGCAGCTCGTGCAGCGAATTGCAGAATTGGTAGGGGCTGGTGGGCAGGCCCAGGGTTTCGGCGGCCAGCACGCGGATGCCTTCGCGGTCCATGGTCAGGCGCGCGGCGCGTGCGGTGGGGATCACGCGCACGGTGCCGGCGGCCTCCAGCTCTTCGAGCATGGGGGTGGCGATGGCCTCGATCTCGGGCACCACCAGGTGCGGGCGCTCGGCCTCGATCAGCGCCTTGAGCTGGGCCGGGTCGCTCATGGTGATGGTGCGACGGTGGTGGGCCACCTGCTGGCCGGGTGCGTTCTCGTAGCGGTCGACCGCAATGGTTTCCACGCCCAAGCGCTGCAGCGCGATCAGCACCTCCTTGCCGAGCTCACCCGAGCCCAACAGCATGACTTTGGTGGCATGGGGGGACAAGGGGGTTCCGAAGGTGGTCATGGCGGTGCTTTCGACAGGATGGGAGGGGTGGAGAAAAGGAATCGGGCAGGCGGCTGACCGCTCCGGGTAGCGACTTTAATGCACCGGACCGCCCGGACACCCATCGCGGCGGGCGCAAAACTTGCAAGAAGCACCCACATGACCGCCCCGCCATCCCCCGGCAAGCCCCGTGCTCAGGACACGCCCGACTGGCATGCGCAAGAGTTGCTGCTGATGCGCGAGGTGATGCGCCTGATTGGCCGCAGCCTGGCGCCGGGCCTGGTACTGCGCGAAATGCTGCACCTGATGAGCGAACTGCTGGGCCTGAACCGCGGGCGGATCGTGCTGGTGGATGCACCGGCGGGCGCGACCGCTGCTGCTGCGCGCACCTCCTCCATCCAGCACGCCTATGGCCTCACGCAGGCCGAGGTGGAGCGCGGGCGCTACGCCTGGGGCGAGGGCATCACCGGGCGTGTGCTGTCTACAGGGCAGCCGGCCATCGTGCAGGACATCGATGCCGAGCCGCTGTTCCTGGCGCGTGCGGTGGAGCGCAGCCACCTGCCGCCCGAGACGGTAGCCTTCATCGCCCTGCCCATCGAACTCAACCACGCGCCCATCGGCGTGCTGGCCTGCCACCGCATCCGCAGCCGCCAGCGCCACCTGAACGACGACTTGGCCGTGCTGCGCGTGCTGGCCACGCTGGTAGGCCAGTTGCTGCAGCTCGAGGCCCTGGTGGCCGAGCAAACGCGCCAGTTGGAGGCACGCAACGCCGTGCTGGCCAATGCGCTCAACACCAAGAGTGCGCGCTACGGGCTGATCGGCAACTCGCCGCCGCTGCTGCAGGCACTGGGCGAGCTTGAGCGCGTGTCTCAGACCCAGGCCACGGTGCTGCTGCTGGGTGAATCGGGCACGGGCAAGGAGCTGTTCGCGCGCGCCGTGCACCTGGCCAGCGGCCGGCGCGACCGGCCCTTTATCAAGGTCAACTGCTCGGCCATACCGGATGCGCTGTTCGAGTCGGAGCTGTTCGGCTACGAGCGCGGCGCCTTCACGGGCGCCAGCACCGCGCGCGCGGGCTGGTTCGAGCAGGCCGACAGCGGCACCATCTTCCTCGACGAGATCGGCGAGCTGCCGCTGGCCATGCAATCGAAGCTGCTGCGCACCCTGCAGGAGGGCACGCTGGTGCGTCTGGGCGGGCAGCGCGAGGTGAAGGTCAACGTGCGCCTGGTGGCCGCCACCAACCGCGACCTGGCGCGCGAGGTGGAGGCCGGGCGGTTCCGCCAGGACCTGTACTACCGGCTCAACGTGATCCCGATCCGCCTGCCCTCTCTGGCCGAGCGGCGCGAGGACATCCGTGCCCTGGCGCTGCACTTTGTGAGCCGCGCCAACCAGGCCCACCAGCGCAACGTGAACCTGGCGGCAGATGCCCTGGCGCGGCTGGAGGCACACCCCTGGCCCGGCAACATCCGCGAACTGGGCAACCTGATCGAACGGATGGTGCTGCTGGCCGAAGGCACGCTGGTGACCGGTGCGGAGCTGGATCGCTTCCTTCCTGGCGCCATGGCCATCCAGCCGGCCCCCGTGGCAGCCCCCCCGGCGCAGGCGCCAGCCGAGGCGCCCCTGGTGCGCGACTACGCCCCGGCGCATTCCCACAGCGCCCACACCCTGCAGGCGGCCCTGGCCGAGCACCACGGCAACCAGTCGCGCGCGGCTCAAAGCCTGGGGCTCACGTTGCGCCAGTTCAGCTACCGCCTGCGCAAGGCGGGCCTGCGCTGAGCCTGGCGGCAGGCCCGCCACTGTGTCGACAATTTGTCGACACAGTGTTCAGGGCAGTCGCCAACAGTCCATGCAATCGAGGCCATGAAGCCCATTTTTGCTATCTATTGAGTAGCACCTGAAATAGCATGGGAAACGATTTCATGGGATTTCACGCTGAATCGGCCGCGCTGGCACACCTGTTGCAGTAAGGGAAGCAGGCCATCCTGCCCACCACCGCATCGAAAGGTTTCCCATGAGCACCGATTCCGACGCCGTCCTGATCTCGCCCACCCAATTGCAGGCCCTGCAGGCCGCAGAGCCCGTCGTCCTGATCGACACCCGCGACGCCGACACCTATGCCCTGGGCCACATCCCGGGTGCGGTGAACCTGCGCGAGACCTTCACCTTCCTGGCCACCTCCAGCCCCGAAGGCCTGCAGGAACTCAAGGACACCTTTGCCGCGCACCTGGGGGCCATCGGCCTGTCGGGCGCCGAGACGGCGGTGTTCTACGAAGACGCACTGAACAGCGGCTACGGCCAGTCCTGCCGCGGCTACTACCTGCTGACTTGGCTGGGCTACCCCAAGGTCAAGGTATTGAACGGCGGCTATTCGGCCTGGAAGGCGGCCGAGCTGCCGGTTTCCACCGAAGCCGTGGTGCCCACTCCCGCGATCTTCCCGACCAGCCTGGCCACCGCCGATGTGATGCTGACCAAGGACAACGTCGCCGAGGCCCTGGGCACCGACACCGTGCTGCTGGACGTGCGCGACGTGGACGAGTGGATCGGCGAAAGCTCCAGCCCCTACGGCAAGGACTTCGCACCGCGCAAGGGCCGCCTGCCGGGCGCCAAGTGGGTGGAGTGGTACCGCTTCATGAAGCCCTCAGCGCAAGGCCCGGTCTTCAAATCGCCGGACGAGGTGCGCGCCGAGTGCGCCACAGCAGGCATTGCCCCGAGCGACACGGTGTACCTGTACTGCTTCAAGGGCGCACGTGCGTCCAACACCTTCCTGGCCCTTAAGCAGGCCGGCTTTGCCGACGTGCGCATGTACTTCGGCTCGTGGAACGAATGGTCGCGTGACGACAAGCTGCCCATCGAGAGCGGCTTGCCCCTGCTGCGCACGGCGCGCAAACCCGCGCTGGCCCTGGCCGCCTGAGGCACTGGCGGGCGCCTCCATGCGCCCCTTCTCATTTCTCCATCTTTCATCAATGCACCAAGGAAACCCATGTCCACCGACCTGCTGGAACCCACCGCCCCCGTCACCACCGTCCACACCGCGTTGCGTCCCATCGACCGCGATGGCCTGATGGCCTTTGCCGAAAAAGGCCGCAACAACCCCGCCAGCCGCGGCACCAACAAGGTCCACACGGTGATGGAGGGGCAGTACCGCTCGCTGAGCACCGTGGGCCAGCACACGCCGGTGGTGGTGGACGAGCCACTGCACCTGTTCGGCCAGGACACGGCACCCGCCCCGGGCGAGATCGTGCTCTCGGGCCTGGGCGGCTGCCTGGCCGTGGGCATCACCGCCGTGGCCACCTGGAAGCAGGTCCAACTCAGCAAGATCGAGATCTTCATGGAGGGCGACATCGGCAACCCCGCTGCCTGGGGTGCCGGGGGCGCGCTGCAGAAGCTGCCCCCCGAGATGGGCTTCCAGGCGATCCGCGTGAAGGTGCTGATCGAGGGCGACGCACCGCGCGAAGTGCTCGACGAGATCGTGCAGCACGCCAATTTCTACTCGCCCGTGGCCAACAGCATGCGCAACCCGATCCCGTTCGAGATCAGCCTGGCCGACTGAGCTACCCGCCCGTCCCCGTCTTTGCCCTGCCGCGCACACCCAAGGACCCTGCCCCCATGAAACCCGCCGACCTCCCTCCCCAACTCCACCTGGACGGCGCCCTGCAGGGCGACGCACTGCTCGCCGCCGTGCGCGCCATCGCCCAGGGCCCGCTGGCCGCGCAGGCCGAGGCCATCGACCGCGTGGGCTACTACCCGCGCGCCGAGCTGCAGCAACTGGGCGCCGTGGGCGCGATGGGCGTGCACCTGGACAGCACGGCCGGACCGGCGGACTATGGCGTGGCCATCCGCGCCATGGCCGAGGTCTCGCGCGTGTGCGGTGCCACCGGCTTCATGTTGTGGTGCCAGGCAGTGTGCGGGCTGTACCTGCAGCAGTCGGGCAACCCGGCGCTGATGGGCGAGGTGCTGCAGCGCCATGCCAGCGGGGTCGGCCTGGGCGGCACGGCCCTGTCCAACCCCATGAAGAGCTATGCCCAGATCGAGGCCCTGCTGCTCAAGGCCACGCCGGTGGACGGCGGCTACCTGGTGAACGGCACCCTGCCCTGGGTCAGCAACCTGGGGCCGGACCACTACTGCGGCGCCGTCGCCGCCATCGCCCAGCCCGAAGGCAGCGCGCCGCGCGAGCTGATGTTTTTGCTGCGCTGCGGTGCGCCGGGCGTGGAGATGCGCGAGTGCCCGAGCTTTTCGGGCATGGAGGGCACGGGCACCTACGCGCTGCGCCTCAAGGACCATTTCGTCGGCACCGACAACACCATTGCCGACCCCACTCGGCCAACCATCGCGCGCATCCGCGCCGCCTTCGTCATGCTGCAATGCGGCATGGCCGTGGGCATCACGCAGGGGGCCATCGACTCGATGTGGGCGGTGGAGGCCCAGCTCG
This sequence comes from Acidovorax sp. LjRoot66, assembly GCF_964253305.1. NCBI lineage: Bacteria > Pseudomonadati > Pseudomonadota > Betaproteobacteria > Burkholderiales > Comamonadaceae > Acidovorax > Acidovorax sp. LjRoot66. The sequence continues at coordinate 1,057,958 of NZ_CAXUQU020000001.1, read as the reverse complement.
GCCACGTCAACCAGTTCCTCGAAGACCGGCCCGACGCCCTGCAGGCCGAACTCGACGCGCTGACCGCGCGCGTGATGCGGCTGGCCGAGACGCCCTTCGACACCCGCACCGATTTCTTCGTCGACGTGCTGGACGCCCGCGCCCATGGCGCCGAGCTGTGCCTGCGCGCAGCCCAGTCGGCCCTGATGCACCAGGGCGCGCGCGGCTATCTCATGAGCTCGGACGTGCAGCGCCGGGTGCGCGAATCGCACTTCGTGGCCATCGTCACCCCGGCCATCAAGCACTTGCGCAAGGAGATCGCGCGCCTGTCCACCGAGGAGATGCCGGCATGAGCGCTGCCGCCCTCACCCACTCCACGCTGGCCGACGACCCCTGGCTGCAGTACATCTGCCACGCCTGCGGCTACATCTACGATGAGGCACAGGGCGACCCCGACGGCGGCCTGCCGCCCGGTACACGGTTTGCCGACATCCCCGAGGACTGGGCCTGCCCGCTGTGCGGCGTGACCAAGGGCGATTTCGAGCCCTACCTGGCACCCAGCCTGGAGGCGCTCCAGGCCCAGGCCCGCAGCCGCACGGCCAGCGCCCCCGCGGTCAGCCGCCATGCGGCCCCTGGCGTGGTCATCGTTGGCGCGGGCCGGGCCGGCTGGCTGGTCGCCGAAGCCCTGCGCGCCCTGAACGCTCAGCGCCCCATCACCCTGGTGACGGACTGCAGCGGCGATCTGTACGACAAGCCGCAGCTGTCCATCGCCATGGCCAAGCACCTGCCCGCCGAGCGCCTGGTGCGCGAAACCGGCACCGCCGCGGCGGCGCGCCTGAACCTGCGGCTGCTGGCACACACGCATGCCGTGCGCATCGACACATCTGCGAACGGTGGCACGTTGCGCACCACGCGCGGCCCGCTGCGCTACCAGCACCTGGTGCTGGCCCATGGCGCGCGCGCTGCCCTGCCCCCGGGGCTGCCGGCAGCGCTGTGCTGGCGCATCAACCACCTGCAGGCCTACCAGCGCCTACGCGCGGCCCTGGGCCACACGCCACGCCGGGTGCTCATCGTGGGCGCCGGTCTGATCGGCTGCGAGCTGGCCAATGACTTGGCGCTGGGCGGCCACAGCATCACCCTGCTCGATACCGAGCCCCTGCCGCTGGCGCGCTGCGCTGGCGAAGCCCGCGCCAGTGAACTGCTGGCGGCATGGGGGCAGCTGCCCATCGCGTTCGTGGGTAGCGTGCGCGTGGCTTCGCTTGATCCCCTCGCAGTGCCCAGTCCGGATGGAGCCCTGCAGCTGACCACCACCGACGGCCGGCAGTTCACGGCCGACCAGGTGATCGTGGCCGCCGGCCTGCAGACCCCGCCGCGCCTGGCCCAGAGTGCCGGCCTGGCCTGGGATGGCGGCATTGCCGTGACACCCGCGCAATTGCAGACCAGCGTCCAGGGCATCCACGCCCTGGGCGACTGCATCACCATCGGCGGGCAGGCCAGCCGCTTCATTGAGCCCATCGCCCGGCAGGCGCGCACCATCGCTGCGGCGATTGCCGGGGCGGGCGATGTGCCGTATGAGCCCCGGCCCGCCTCCATCCGGGTCAAGACCAGCTCCTGGCCCATGAGCCTCTGATCGGTGAAACCCGGGCACGCAAAAAAATTTTCAACTATTTTTCTGCGGGCCTGCATCCAAACGGCGTCCTCGTGGGTAGTACCTGCAGCAGCCCACTTTTTTGCTGCTGTCCATCCAACCCATTTGAAGAAGAGGAACGCCATGACGACCACCCAGCCAACGATCTCCCGCCTCATCCCCCTGGCCGGCGCCATCGCCGCCGCAGCCCTGCTGACGGCCTGCGGCTCGATGATGGGCTCCAGCACCGGGCCCATGTTCTCGCAGGACAGCCTGCCCGACACCGTGAAGGTGCCCGGCGGCAACAAGGTCGCCATGGAAACCGTGGGCGTGGGCGAGATCACCTACGAATGCCGCGACAAGGCCAACGCGCCCGGCCAGACCGAATGGTTCTTCGTGGGCCCCAAGGCCGTGCTCAACGACCGCGCCGGCAAGCAAGTGGGCACCTACTACGGCCCACCCGCCACCTGGGAGTCGAAGGACGGCTCCAAGCTGACCGCCACACAGGTGGCAGTGGCCCCGGCCGGTGCCGGCAACATCCCCTACCAGCTGGTCAAGGCCAACCCGGCCATGGGTTCGGGCGCCATGACGGGCGTGACCTACATCCAGCGCGTGGCCTTGAAGGGCGGCGCGGCACCCGCTGCCGCCTGCAGCGCCGCCAACAAGGGCGAGCGCCAGATCGTGAAGTACCAGGCCGACTACATCTTCTGGAAGGCAGCGTAAGACGCCGCCTGCCATTGCAGGCGTGTACGCAATCCCCTGGGACACAGGGGATTGCGCGTGGATTCAGTAGCTTCTCGGCTACGATGCATCCACGCTCTGGGCCCGCGCGCTGCGCGGTGCCCAGCCACAGAACCGACCGTGCCAAGCCCCTCGCAACCTGTGCCTGACACTCCTGGCGATTTTGACTACGAAGCGGCCCTGGCCGGCTGCGCTGCCGGCGACCGCCAGGCCATGCGCCGGCTGTACGAGCACGAGGGCCCACGCATGCTGGGCGTGGCGCTGCGCATCGTGCGCCAGCGGGCATTGGCCGAGGACATCGTGCACGACGCCTGCGTGAACATCTGGAGCCGGGCCACGGGCTACGACGCGGCGCGCGGCAGTGCGCGCGGCTGGATCTACAGCGTGGTGCGCCACCTGGCGCTGAACGCCGTGCGCAACGCGCGCCGCCACGTCGATATCGACGAGGAAACCACCCACACCCTGGAGGCCGACATGTCCGTGCAGGCCTTCCATGACGCCGCCAGCAGCTTCGAGTTGAACACCAGCCTGGGCCGCCTGCAGCACTGCCTGGAGGCACTGGACCCTGCCCGACGCAACTGCGTGCTGCACGCCTATGTCGAAGGCTGCTCGCACGGCGAAATCGCCGAGCGCCTGGGCGCGCCGCTGGGCACCGTGAAGGCCTGGATACGGCGCAGCCTCACCTCGCTGCGGGAGTGCATGGCATGAGCACGCCCACACCCGGACTGGACCCCGACGACCTGCAGCTGCTGGCCGGTGAATACGTGCTGGGCACCTTGCCGGCCGCGGAGCGCCTGGCCGTGTCGCAGCGCCTGGCCACCGAGCCTGCGCTGCAGCAGGCCGTGAACGACTGGGAAGAGCGGCTGCTGCCGCTGACCCATCTGGCCGAACCCGTGCCACTGCCCACGCACTTGGCTTCGCGCATCGAGGCATCGCTGCAAGGCCTGCGCCAGCAGGCCAGGGCGCAGAGCGCACCTGCGGCAATGCCCCCGCGCAGCACCTCCGGCAGATGGTGGAACCACCTGGGCCTGTGGCGCGCGCTCGCGGGGTCGGGCTTTGCCATGGCGGCCGTGATGGCTGCGGTGCTGGTCACCCGCACGGCACCGGTGGCAGCACCACCGAAATTCATGGTCGTGCTGGTGGCGCCGCAGGACAAGGCGCCCGGCTGGGTGGTGCAGGCCAACTCGACCCGGCAGATCAGCCTGATACCGCTGGGCGTGGCCGAAGTGCCGGCCGACAAGGCGCTCGAGTTCTGGACCAAGGCCGACGGCTGGAACGGCCCCGTCTCGCTGGGCCTGGTCAAGCCCGGCCAGCCGCTGCAACTGGCCCTCGACAAGCTGCCGCCACTGCAGCCCAACCAGCTCTTCGAGCTGACGCTGGAGCCACCCACGGGCTCGCCCATTGGCAAGCCCACAGGGCCTATCCAGTTCATCGGCCGGGCCGTCCAGGTACTCTGAGCGCTGCTGCCGGCGAAGCGAGCAGACTCAGTACTGCTTATAGGGAAGGAACTTGCCCGAGAGAACCACATTGACGCGGTCGCCCTTGGGGTCGGCTTCACGCGTGATGTCCATACTGAAGTCAATGGCGCTCATGATGCCGTCACCGAACTCCTCGTGGATCAGCTCCTTGATGGTCGTGCCGTAGACGCTCACGATCTCGTACCAGCGGTAGATCAGCGGGTCGGTGGGCACGGGTGTAGGCAGCGAACCCTTGTAGGGCACGACCTGCAGCCACTTCTGCTCTTCGGCCGTGAGGCCGAAGATCTTGCCCAGCACCTTGGCCTGCTCGGGCGATGCGGTCATCTGCCCCAGGCACAGGGCGGTGGTCCACTCCTTGGACTGGCCGACCTTCTTGGCAATGGCATCCCATTGCAGGCCCTTCGAGACTTTGGTGCTGATGATCTTTTCGGTGACGTCGTTGCGGTTCATGTTGGCTCCTTTGGGTTTGGACGTTGGAACAGGGGGCAAAAATTCAGGGTGCAGATCTCCCCGGCCACCCATGCAGGCGACCCGGCGGGGTGGTCTCTGGCGAGGTCAGTGGGCCTTGGCCCGGGTCACGAGAAAGTCCACGATGTGGTTGCGCAGCGCGTAGTAGCCGTCCAGGTGGTGCAGGCTGCTGCGCGTGCGTTCGCGCGGCAGCGGGTTCACCACCACCTCGGCGATGCCGCCCGGGTGGTAGCCCGCGGGCGACTCGTTGCCGTTGCTCATGAGCAGAATGCGGTCGGCCAGCAGGATGGCCTCGTCCACGTCGTGGGTGATCATGAACACCGTCTGCTGCGTCTGGCGCACGATGGCCATCAGCTCGTCCTGGATGGTGCCGCGCGTGAGCGCATCGAGCGCGCCGAAGGGCTCGTCGAGCAGCAGCATCTTGGGCTGGATGGAGAAGGCGCGCGCAATGCCCACGCGCTGCTTCATGCCGCCCGACAGCTGCGAGGGCTTCTTGTCGATGGCGGGCGACAGGCCCACCAGCGCGACAAACTTCTCCACATGCGCGTCGACTTGGGGCCTCTTCCAGTCGGGCCAGCGCGATTTGACGGCAAAGGCGATGTTTTGGCGCACCGTGAGCCAGGGCATCAGCGCGTGGCTCTGGAACACCACGCCCCGGTCCAGGCTGGGGCCGGCGACTTCGCGGCCGTCCATGATGACGGTGCCCGAGGTGGCGGTGTCCAGGCCCGCCAGCACGTTGAGGATGGTGGTCTTGCCACAGCCCGAGTGACCGATGATGCAGACGAACTCGCCCTTGTCGAGCACGAACGACACGTCGGCGAACACCGGCTTGGCGGCCACATAGGCCTTGCTGAGCTGGTCGATCTGGAGGAAGCCGGAGGTCACGGGGGAGGCCTTTCGTTGCGGGGCATCGGTGGCGATGGTCTGGGTAGCGGCGGGGCGCTGGGCGACATCACTCCACATAGGTCACCACCTTCTGCAGTTGGCCGAAGGCCAGGTCAAGCAGCATGCCGACCACGCCGATCACCAGGATGGCGAAGATCACGTTGGTGAGCGACAGGTTGTTCCACTCGTTCCACACGAAGTAGCCGATGCCGGTGCCGCCCACCAGCATCTCGGCGGCCACGATCACCAGCCAGGCGATGCCCATGCTGATGCGCATGCCCGTGAGGATGGTGGGCGCCGCCGCCGGCAGGATCACCAGGAAGGCCTTGCGCAGCGGGTTGACCTGCAGCGTGGCCGAGACGTTGAGCCACTCCCGCTTGACCGAGGCCACGCCGAAGGCCGTGTTCACCAGCATCGGCCAGACCGAGCAGATGAAGATCACGAAGATGCCCGAGATCGACGAATCCTTGATGGTGTAGAGCGCCAGCGGCATCCACGCCAGCGGGCTGATGGGCTTGAGCACCTGAATGAACGGATCGAACGCACGGCGCAGCAATGGCGACATGCCGATGATGAAGCCCAGCGGTATCGCCACCAGGCAGGCCAGGCCAAAACCCAGCGCCACGCGGCCCAGCGAATGCGCCAGCTGGATGGCGATGCCCTTGTCGTTGGGCCCGTTGTCGTAGAACGGGTTGGACATATGGCTCCACACCGTGGCGCCCATTTCGCCCAGCGAGGGGAAACCGCTGCTCTTGGTGCTGGCACCCGGGTCCTTGCCCATCATCTTGGCGTATTCGATCTGCTCCGCCGTCATGCCCGCAGTGCTGTTGGCGGGGCCCGACGACGCCGTGGCCGCGTACCAGATGCCCAGAATGATCAGGAAGATCAGCACGGACAGGAGGCCCGCGCGCAGGTTGAGGTTCTTGGAACTTGTCATGTCAAATCTCCGTGCGCTTCACAAATCCACCAGCCCGCGAAACGGGCAGGGCCGAAGCCAGCGCCCCCGCGCAAGGGCCGCCCCCCCGCGCTGGGGGCGTCCCCCTCCCGCACTGCGCAGCAATGCGAGAGAGGGGTGAAGGCGCGAAGCGACTCAGGGGGTGCTTCATTTCATGTCACCTTGCGAATCGGGAAACTTTTCGCGTACTCGGCGGCCTTGGCGGCGTCGAACTCGCGGCCCATGATCTTGAACTTGGGGTACGCGCCCTCGGGCACCTTCTGGTCCAGCGCTTTCATCTGCTTCTTGGCGTCCGTCAGCAGGAAGACCTTCTCGGCGATCTGCTTGTAGTCCACGTCGCCCTTGACGTAGCCCCAGCGCTGCATCTGCGTGAGCATCCACACGGCCATGCTCTGCCAGGGCATGGGGTCGAAGTCGGCGCGGTCAGGCACGTTCTGGATCTTGCCCAGGCCGTCGGCGAACTTGCCGGTGAGCACCTGCGTGATCACGGCTTCGGGCTGGTTCAGGTAGGCCTGGGGCGCGATCACCTTGGCGATGAGCTCGCGGTTGGCCGGGTCGCGCGCCATGGCGGCCGAGGTGAGCACGGCGCGGTACAGCGCGGCGAAGGTGTTGGGGTTCTTCTGGATGAACTCGGTGCTGGTGCCGAAGGCGCAGCAGGGGTGGCCGTTCCACAGGTCCTTGGTGAGCAGGTGGATGAAGCCCACTTCCTCGAACACGGCGCGCTGATTGAACGGATCGGGGCCCAGAAAGCCGTCGATATTGCCGGCGCGCAGGTTGGCCACCATCTCGGCCGGCGGAACCACGCGCAGTTGCACGTCGGTATCGGGGTTCAGCCCCGCCTCGGCCAGGTAGTAGCGCAGCAGGAAATTGTGCATGCTGTACTCGAACGGGATCGCGAACTTGAATCCCTTCCAGTTCTTCGGGTCGCGGTTGTCCTTGTGCTTGAGGCTCATCGTGATGGCCTGGCCGTTCACGTTCTGGATGGTGGCCACGTTCATCGGCGTGGCGTTGGAACCCAGGCCCATGGAGATCGCCAGCGGCATCGGCGACAGGAAGTGCGTGGCGTCGTACTCCTTGTTGATCATCTTGTCGCGGATCAGCGCCCAGCCTGCCGTCTTGGTGACTTCGACATTCAGGCCCTGCTTGCTGTAGAAGCCCAGCGGATGGGCCATGATCAGCGGTGTGGCGCAGGTGATCGGAATGAAGCCGATCTTGAGATTGGTCTTCTCCAGCGCGCCTTTTTCCTGTGCCATGGCCTGCATGCTGGCCACTGGCAGCACACTGGCAATGGCCGCCATGGCCGTGCCCTTGCCCACCGCCTTGATGAAGCGCCGGCGCACCGCGTCCTGCGGGAACAGCGCCTTGACCAGGGTGGCTTCGATGAATTCGTTGCTGTAGGCCTCGAACTCGCTGGTGAGGCTGCGCTGGCGCAGGGTGGCGGCGGCAGCGTCGGCCGACACCTCGGCATGGTGGTCTGCGGCCGTATGGTCGCGGCCGCAGCTGCACTTGAGCATCAACGGGCGGTCGGCATCGAAAGGCGAGAAGAATTCGGACATGGCACACCTCGGAGAAGTTGATGCCATGCACTACGCAAAGCGCGGGCCAGTTGCACCCTCACCCGCCCCGCCGCCATGAATTCGTGGGGGCGATGTCTACAGCATGTAGGGGCAGCACTACAAACCGGGCCTGCATTGCCCGGAAATCACTCCGCCGGCGTGCCGCGTGCCAGCAGCGCCAGCTCCACGTCGTTGCGCGCGCCGGTTTTTTCGAGGATGCGGGCGCGGTAGGTACTCACCGTATTGGGCGCAAGCTTGAGCTGCGCACCAATTTCGCCCACGCTCTGCCCCGCCGTGAGCAATCGGAACACCTGGTGCTCCCGGTACGATAGCGCGTCCACCCCGGCTGGCACGCCCTGCTGGGTCACCCGCACCACCCCGGTGCGCTCTACCGCGCCCGCCAGCGCCTGGGCCGTGGCCTCCGTAAGGTAGCGGCCACCGGCAGCCACCTTGCGCACGGCAGCCACCATGTCGTCGGGGTCGGCGCTCTTGTGCAGGTAGCCAGCCGCGCCCATCTGGATGCAGCGCACCGCGTACTGCCGCTCGGGGTAGGTGCTGAGCATCAGCACCGGCAGCACCGGCCAGGCCTTGCGCAGGGCCTGCAGCACCTCCAGGCCATCCATGCCCGGCATGGCGATATCGAGCAGCACCAGGTCGATGCCGGCCGGACCGGAGAGCGCCGCCACCTGGTCGAGCACCTCCTGACCATGGGTGGCCTCGCCTGCCACCACGATGTCGGGCAGGCCGTTGGCCGGGTCGCCCAGCACCTGTTTGAGGCCCTCGCGCACGATGCGGTGGTCGTCGCCAATGAGCACGCGCACCGGAGCGCTCATGGCGTAGCCTCCAGCGGGATGCGCAACTTCAGGCACGAGCCATCGCCGGGCTCGCTGCTGATGTGCAGGTGGCCACCAAGTTGCCGCGCACGCTCGCGCATGCCCATGACGCCATAGGCCGTGGGCGCCTCAAGCGCCTGGCGCGTGGCGCCCACCCCGTTGTCCTGCACACGCAACTGCAAGTGATCGTCCTCGATGTCGATGTGGATGCGAATAGCGCTGGCCTGTGCATGCCGCCCGACGTTGCTCAGCATCTCCTGGAAGATGCGGAACACCGCGATGGCGGCTGGCTCGGGCAGGTGCAGCGCCTCGGGCACCTCCATCTGCCAGTGGAGCTGCAATTCTGCCGACTGCACGAACTCCTGCGCCTGCCACTCCAGCGCCGCCCACAGACCCTGGTGGTCCAGGATGCTCGGGCGCAGGTCGGTGATGATGCGGCCCACATTGTCCACCGCATTCTCGATCAGGCGGCTCATGTTCTGGCACTTGCAGCGCATCTGCTGGCGCATGTCTATGGCCGCCTCGGGGGCGCGCTCGCCCTGCTCGCCCAGGCGCTTGTGCAGCCAGTTGACGTCCATCTTCAAAGCCACGAGCAGGCTGCCCAGCTCGTCGTGCACCTCGCGCGCGATGCGCGTGCGCTCGTCCTCGCGCACCTGCTCGGAATACGCCGAGAGTTCGCGCAACTGGCCCAGCGCCTGTGACAGCTCCTGTGTGCGCGCGGCCACCCGGCGCTCCAGTTCGTCGTTGGCGCGGGCCAGTTCGTCGTGCGCGCGCTGCAGTTCGCCGGCCGCGCGCCGGCGCTCGGTGATGTCCACGAAGGTGACCACCGCGCCCTGCACCTGGCCGGCCTCGACGATGGGGTGGCTCGAATACTCCACGGCAAAGGCCGTGCCGTCCGCGCGCCAGAAGACCTCGCTGTCCACTCGGCAAGGCAGGCCCGAGCGGAAGGCATTGAAGATCGGGCAGTCGCTGTCGGCATAGGGGCTGCCGTCGGGGTGGGAGTGGTGGGTCAGCGCATGCATGTTGCGCCCCATCACCTCCCCGGTGGCCAGCCCCAGCATGCGCGCGCCGGCCCGGTTGATGAAGACGCAATCGCCCGCCAGATCGATGCCGAACACGCCCTCGCCCGTGGATTCGAGCAACAGGCCCAGCCGCTCGCGCCAGAGGGCGGGGGCGTTGGGGGGCAGGTGCAGTGCGCTGGCGGACATGCGCCAGGGCGCAAGCAATGGCCATGCCCGGGCAAGCCGCAGCACAATAGGGCCATGCAAACCGCTCCCCCTTCGCTCCAGGCGCCGCCACCCACCCCGTCCGTATGGATGCCGCCTTCGCTGTCCTCGCGCTGGTGGCCCGTGTTCCTGCGCAACCTGCTGGTCTGGCGCAAGCTGGCCATCCCCAGCCTGGTGGGCAACATCGCCGAACCGCTGATGTGGCTGGTGGCCTTCGGCTACGGCATGGGCGCGCTGGTGGGCGAGGTGAACGTGGCCGCAGAGGGTGGTATGACCAAGGTGCCCTACATCCTGTTCCTGGCCAGCGGATCGATCTGCATGAGCGCCATGAATGCGGCGAGTTTCGAGGCGTTGTACTCGGCCTTCTCGCGCATGCACGTGCAAAAGACCTGGGACGGCATCATGAACGCGCCCGTGCGCCTGGACGACGTGGTGCTGGCCGAGATGCTCTGGGCCGCCTTCAAAGCCCTGTTCACCGTGACGGCCATCCTCGGGGTGATGCTGGCATTGGGCATCAGCCACAGCCCCAAGCTGCTCGTGGCCTGGCCCGTGCTGCTGGGCGTGGGCATCATGTTCTCGAGCATCGCGCTGATCTTCAACGCGCTGGCCAAGGGCTACGACTTCTTCACCTACTATTTCACACTGGTGCTCACGCCGATGATGTTCCTGTCGGGCGTGTTCTTCCCGCGCGAGCAGTTGCCGCCCATCGTGCGCGCCATCTCCGACTGGTTGCCGCTGACGAACGCCGTCGAGCTGGTGCGCCCGCTGTTCATGGACCAGTGGCCCGCCCACCCCTGGCGCCATGGCCTGGTGCTGGTGGTGACCACGGTGGCGGCCTTCTGGGTGGCATTGGCGCTGACGCGGCGGCGCTTTCGCAGCTAAACCCAGGGCGGTGGACCACTCAGACTTTGGCCAGTCCTTCGTCCAGGGTATGGGTCACAGCGAACAGGGTCAGGAAGCCGCTCATGTCAAACACCTCGCGCACCATGTCGCTCAGGCCGACCAGCACCAGCTTGCCCTTGCTGGCACGCAGCTTCTTGCCCGCGAGCAGCACCACGCGCAGGCCGGCGGAACTGATGTAGTCCAGCGCAGAGAGGTCAAACACCACGCGCTGCGTGCCCGCTTGGAGCTGCTCGGCGACCACGCGCTCGAGTTCGGGCGAGCTGTTGCTGTCGAGGCGGCCGCGTGGGCGCAGGATCAAGATGTCGTCGCGGCGCTCCTGTTCGAGGTTCATGGGCGCAATCCTTGGAATCGTGGCTGTAGAAAAGGAGTCCTGGAACTCCGGTTCGGTCCATTGTAGGGGCCGCACCGCAGTTCGCGGCCGGCGCTTCAGTTGGCGGCGGCCTGCTTGGGCACGTTGATCACTTCGGCCACATTCAGCAGCAGCATGGGCGGATACAGGTCCAGCGCCTGCACCGTGCGCATGTTGACCAGCAGCGAGAAGCGCTGAAGGGTAGAGGCCGCGATGGCCTGGGGCGGTTTTTTCTCGACCAGGATCTGGCGCGCCATGGAGCCGGCATAGCGGCCGATGTTGGCGCCATTGGAGAACAGCCCGAACAGGCAGCCTGACTGGCGCACGATGCTTTCGGTTGCGCAGAAGGTCGGCAGCTTGTTCTGGAGCGCGGCGGTGGTGACGGCGTCGCGGTGCGTGAAGGCCAGGAAGGTGATGGGGCCGACATAGAGGAAGTCGACCTTGCGTTCGGCCAGGGTCTGGATCTGCGGGGCGATCTGCGTGGGGTCGGGTCCGCCTTGGGGTAGCAGGGGCAGGCTGGCCTCGACCACCTCGAAATTCTGCGTGCGCGCCAGCTCCTTGAGCCGGTCGCGGATCAGGCCGGAGTTGGGCTCGGCCGGGTTGTGCAGGTAGCCCAGGCGCGTGAAAGGGCGGTAGGCACGGATGGCGTTGAGTTGCACCGGCAGCGGTGCCACGTGGCTCACGCCCGTGACGTTGCGGCCATGGCCCTCCAGCGTGCGCAGCAGACCGGCGCCCACCGGGTCGGTCACCTCGGTGAAGACGATGGGCAGGTCGCGAATCGCATCGTCTTTGCCTGCCTGGTCATCCCGGCCCGCCAGGGCGAGGGTGGTGGGTGTGCCCCAGGCATAGATCAGGTCCGGGCGTGCCGCGCGCACCTTGGCGCGCAGCTCGGGAATGTCCTCACTGCGGCCCGAGAAGCGGATGCTCACGTACTGCACGGGCACGTCCTGGCGCTGCAGGTAGCCGGTGAAGCCCGCCTCGATGTTCTGGTCGTCGCGCGGTAGCACCATGGCGATGGTGAAGCGCTTGGTGGCGGCCGCCACGCCAGAGGCCGCCGCGTTGGCGGCGCTCTGGGCCATGGCAGCCGAGCTGCCCAGCAGGGCGCAGGTGGCCCCGGCGGCGATGAGGAGGCGGCGCAGATTCATCGTAATTCTCCAGAGGGTCATCAGGCCGCCGCAGCGGCCTGGGTGCGGGGGTTGCGCAGGCCGGCGGCCAGGCTCAAGGTCGACACCGACAGCAGCAGGCCCACGGCCACCACTGCGCCGGCATAGCCGAAGGCGGTCACGGCGACCGCCGTGACAAAGGGCGCAACGATGCTGCCGCCACGCTCGATCAGCCGGAACGCGGCCAGCGCCTGCTCGGGTGTGGCGCTCGCGCGGCTCGCCTCCACGCCCTCGAAGGCCTCGGTCGTCAGCGCGATCTGCGGTGACGACTGCATCGCCTGGCCAAAGCCCAGCAGGGCGCAGCAGGCGGCCATGCCCCAGACGCCGCCCAGGGCCGGCAGCGACAGGCAGGCCAGCACGCTGAGCACGCCGCCCGCCACGATGAAGGGCTTGCGCTGCCCGAGCAGGTCCGACCAGTGCGCCGCCAGCGAGGCGGTGAGCGCAAAGCACAGGAAGTACAGCAGCAGCACCCGGCCCGCGACCGCAGGCGGCTGCTGCAGCTCGTTCATGTACAGGGGCACCACCACCGAGAGAATGGTCACGGCCACCAGGCGGCCCGGCAGGGCCGCACCCAGGATCACCCAGATGGCGCGCGGCTCGCGCAGCACCGCCATGTAGCCGCGCCAGCCGCCGGAGGTGGCCAGGCCGCGCTGGGCTGCGGCGCTGCCCTCGGGCACGGGCAGCGACAGGCGCAGGGCGGCCAGCAGGGCGCCGACCATGCACAGCGCGCAGGCCAGGAAACCGATGCCGTCGCCAGCGCGGGCGGCGATCATGCCGCCGAAGGGCGGGCCGACGATGCCTGCCGCCACAATGGCCGCAGCCACTTCGGCCAGACCTCGCGCGCGCTGTTGCGGCGGCGTGATGCGCACGATGGCCGTCTGCACCAGGATCAGCGCCAGGCCGTAGGCCGCACCACCCAGGGCGCGCAGGCCGATCAGGGTCCACGCGTCGGTCGCCCAGGCGGTGGCGGTCAGCGCGAGGGTGCCGACCAGGGCCGCCAGCATCAGGCTCCAGCGCAGGTCGAAGCGCCGCGCCAGTGCCGGGCCGGCGGGCTGGGCCAGGGCCAGCGTGGCCATGAAGGCGGCGACGGGCAATCCGGCCACCATGGCGGGCGACAGGGCGGCATCGATGGGCCGCACCTCGCTGGCGAACACGGTAAAGAAGGGGCGCAGCAGCTCTTCGGACAGGGCCACCAGGAACACGGTCAGGCGCAGCAAGGTGAGCTGGGCGCCGACCTGGGGCGTTTCGGCCGTGGCGCTGCCACTGCGCGCAGCGCGAATCAGCTGTGCCCGGCATTCGGCGGCGTCGCGCTCATGGGCCTGGGCGCTTTCCTGGTCGATGGTGTGGTTTTTTTGCCAGCGCCGCTGCAGCCCTTGCCACAACCGGGCCTGCACATAGGCGGCCAGCGGGAACAGCAGCGAGCGGCGCCACAGGCCGCGCGCGAGTTCGCGCACCAGCACGGCGGCGATCACCAGGGCCAGCACCAGGTCGATCAACATGCCCGCGAGCTGGCGGTCCACGAAGTCGGCAGGGTAGCCGACGACCACAGCGCCATCGCCGGCCGTGAGCTTGCGCCGCGGGAAGTCGGACGCATCTTCGCGTGCCTGCGCAGGCGCGTCGCCGCTCCAGGTGGCATTTTGCGCCGGGCCGCTGGGGGGCTGCAGTGCCAGGTAGTTCAGCTCGGGCGCTTCGACAAGCTGCTGCCGAAACAGTTCGTCCACCCCATTCATCGCGCTCCAGGGCACGCCGAGCGACAGCGCGCGCGCGACCTGGCCCGACAGCGCGCGGCCCACAGCGTCGGCGTTTTCCTGGATCTGCGCCGTGACGGCCGGGCGGGCTGCCTCGCGCGCGATCCACAGCATCGCGGCGGGCGCCACCACCGCGCTGAAGACCACGGCCAGCCAGAGTTGTTTGGCGGAGCCCTGGATGGCCCGTGCGCCGACGCCACTGCCGATGCCGCGCATGGAGGTGATGACGCGGCTGCTCCAGCGCAGCAGCAGCCACCAGGTGATCAACAGGGCCAGCAGCATCAGCGGCAGGGCGCGCAGCACCATGTCCAGCGCGACGCCCCGCGCCTGGGCGCGCACCTCGGCCAGGTCGAGCGCCCCCCACAGGGTGGCCGCTGGGACGCCGGTGGAATCGAAAATGGCCGCGCCAACCCACGCATAGCGGCCCGTGTTGCGTACCGCCGGGGCATGGCCCGGCCCGGCGTCGATCACCGCCTGCCTCCAGCGCGGCGCGATGGTGGCATGCAGCTCAGGGTCGCCCGAGCGCAAAACGGCCTCGCCCCTATCGGTGTCGATGAACACCCCGCGCAGCGGGCTGCCCGCTGCGCCCAGGCGCGCGACCCGCTCGGACAGCACGGTCTGGTCGGCCACGGAAACGCCGAAGCGCAGCCCGGACTCGGTCTCGTCGGCCACCTGGCGCAGCAGGCGCACGGTACGGTCCTGCGTGAGCTGGGTCAGCAACTGCTCGGTCCGCCAGGCGATCAGCACCAGGGACAGGCCAAACAGCACCAGCGCAAAGATCGCAGCGAATACCAGGGATTCGCGCCGCAGGCGTCGCTGCAGTGCGGCCACATCGATTTCGGTGCCGGGCGTGGGGTTGGTCGTGTCGGTCATGGAAGTGCTTCCTTGGTATGCCGGTTTCGTCGAATGTCATGGAGCTGTTCTATAGTCGGGGCGTCGTTACGAACCCTTTCAACCCTTTCGACCCGTTGCGCGCTGTTTGCGCCTCCTCGTCTACCGTGCTCAGCTCCCTGTCCCCCATCCCGCGCGTCCTGCTGCCCGAAGTGGGATTGGGCCAACTGCCCCAAGCGCACACCCGCTTGTTGGAGTCGCAAGACTTCGAGGCGTGGGTGGCCTTGCGCAACACCGTGCTGGCCACGCTGCCCGACCCTGACCTCTATGTGCGCGAGGACGACGAGGCGCGCTTCTTCCAGGCCCACCTGTCCCCCAGCGGCGAAGTCATCGGGGTGTTCGTGGACGACGCCCTGATCGCCTACGCCATGATCGAACTGCCGGGCGAACAGGAGGCCCACAACCTGGGCCATGTGATCGGCCTGGAGCCGGCACAGCAGGGCATGGTGGCGCATCTGTCGAGCTGCATGGTGCTGCCGCAGTGGCGTGGCCGCCAGTTGCAGCGCACGCTGCTGTCGGCGCGCCTGGGCCTGGCGCAGGCCTGCGGACGTCCCTTGTGCATGGCCCTGGTCTCCCTGCTCAACCACCGCAGCCGCCACAACATGCTGCGCCAGGGCTTGCGTGTCGTCTGGACCGGCATGATCGACGGCCTGCATCGCCACGTGGCCATGATCGATCTTGAGCAGGGCATGGACTTTGCGGCCGAGGGGGAGTTGCTGCTGCCCAGCCTGGACTACGAGGCGCTGCGCGCGGCGGCGCTGGCCGGCTACGCCTGCGTGGGCGAGGTGCGCGCACCCGACGGTGCGGTGTCGTTGCGCTACGCGCGCCATCTCGGTCACAACCGCCGCCCCCGGTAGGTCATTGCCACCACCGTGATGTCGTCGGCCTGCGCGGCGCCGTTCTCGAAGCCGCGCACGGCACGCACGAGCTGCTCGGGAATGCGCGCCGTGACCACCTCTCGGGGGTCGCTGACAATGGCTGCCATGGCCACCAGCAGGGCGGCGTCCCCAAAAAGCGCGTTCTCCGCATTGGTGGCCTCGGTCACGCCGTCGGTATAGAGCACGACGGTTTCGCCAGGGGCCAGCGTAACCTCGCCCTCGGTGTATTCCTGCTCTTCCATCACCGCCAGCGCCATGTTCCTGCCGCGCGGGAACAGCGCGGCGCTGGTGCCGGTCAGGCGCACCGGCGGGTTGTGGCCCGCATTCACATAGACCAGCCGCCCGGTGGGCAGGTGCAGCACGCCGTAGAACACGGTGACGAACATCATCTGGTCGTTCTCGGCGCACAGCTGGTCGTTCAGGGCCCGGATGGTGGCGCCGGGTTCGCGCAGAAACAGTGCGTTGCTCTTGAGCAGGGTGCGTGAGATCGCCATGAAGAATGCGGCCGGCACGCCCTTGCCCGACACGTCGGCCACGACCACCGCCAGGTGCTCGTCGTCGATCGGGAAATAGTCGTAGAAGTCGCCCCCTACTTCCTTGGCAGGGATCATGGTGGCCGCGATGTCGACCTCACCTACGTCGGGCGCCGAGCGCGGCAGGATGGACAGCTGCATCTGGCGGGCAATCTCCAGCTCCTGTTGCAGGCTGGCCAGGGTGGCCTGGGTCACCACCGCCGCCTGCAGCTCGCGCAGCAGCTTGAGCAGGCGGCTTTGCTGGTTGGTCACCAGGCCGGACATGCGGCCCAGGATCCCCGCGAGTTCGGCCAAATGGTTGGTCGGCGCGGCGCTGGCGTCGGCCGAGGCATGGCTGGCCGGCGTCTCGGCGCTCGAACCGAGCGCCGCGAGAATCTCCTCGCGCGAGGCCAGGTCCAGGCTGTCGGCCAGGGTACGCAGTTGGTCGCGGATCAGGCGCTCCTGCTGCTGGCGGGTGCGGATGCGCTCCTGGCGCAGGGTTTCGAGGTTGAGCAGTTCCGAGCGGATGGCCACCACGCCGCGCGCGATCTCTCCGGACTCGTCCTCGGCGTCTTCCTCGCCCTGGTCCAGCGAGGCATCGGTGGCGCCGCGCGCCAGCGCGTTGAGCACGCCGACCGAGCGCGCCAGCGGCTCCATCGCATGGCGCAGGTAGACCACGAGGCCTGCCGCCAGCATCGCTGCGAAGGCCAGCGCCGCCGCCAGCGCGGTGCGCGAGAACAGCTGGTCGGCGTAGTGCCGGTCGCTCACGTCCTGCATCCAGACCAGAGCGCCAACGATGCGCGCATCGGGGTTGCGCACGGGCTGGCTGACGATGCGCAGGGCGCGTGGTTCACGGTTGTGGCCTTCCAGCTGCACGGTGACGGCCTGGTTGGAGCGCACGGGGATCGGCGTTTCGGTGGCAGCCAGCACGCCCGCGCGGGTACCCACGGATTCCGCGCCGCGCATGTTGGCCAGGAAGATGTCACCTCCCAGGTAGGTGGCCAGCTCGGACAGCTTGGGGGCCACGTCCTGGCCCACAGCCAGCGCGCCGCCGTCGAAGCCGCGCACCACCACCCACTGGTACTGGCGCACCGCCACCTGGCTGAGCCCGCGCACGGCGCCGCTCTGGCCGATGGCCGAGGCCACCCACCGGACTTCGGCCATCGGCTGCGGATCGATGCCGGGCTCGGTGGTGGCCACCAGCGTGCCCTGGCGGTCGAAGACATCGATGCGCAAGCCTGGTGCGCGCCGAGTCGCGGCCGCAAGCAGCGCGTCGATGCGGGCCCCGGCGCCCTGCGCTGCAAGGTCGCGGATAGCCGCGTCCTCCAGCAGCTGCCGGGCCAGCACGTCCTGGCGGTCGAGGTTTTCGTTCTGCAGCTTGTCCCAGGCGATGCGCTGGTTCTGCAGCAGCACTTCGTCGTAACGCTGCGACCAGCGCTGATCGCTGAGCCAGCCCATCGCGGCGAAGGCAGCGACCAGCAGGGCCATGGCGGCCAGCAGGATGGCGATCAGCCGGTGCTTAAGGTGCATGGTGCCCCCCGGCGCGATCCGCGCCCGCAGCGGCGCGCGCAGCATGCCGGCTGCAAACCATCAGCAGCAACGCAGCCGCTAGCAGCGGCCAGCCGCCGTGCAGGTGGGCGCCCAGAGCGCCACTGGAAACCACGGCGCCGAGGCCCATCGCGGCCCATTGGGCCGCCGACAGCTCGGGCGGCCGGCCCTGGCCCTCGGCAATGCGCGCCAGGCGGCCCAGCGCGACGCCGGTCAGCAGGGCGGCCAGCACCAGCGCCGCATCCTGCAGATACCAGCCCGTGGGCAGCCACCCCGAGGCAATGACCAAGGCCAGCAGGGTGGCTACGGCGGCCACGGCGGTCAGGATGCTCGGGGACGGCATGCGCCCGCGCAGGAACAGCCCGGCCGCCACGCCCAACCCCAGCAGGGGTGCCCAGATGGGGGGCTGCCCCAGCGCATGTACGGCCAGCGCCAGGCCCAGCAGCAAGCCGGCGGCGCCGGACTGGCCCAGCGCCCTGGTGCGGTCGGCCGCGGGCCGGGCCGTTGCGGGCAGGGCGTTGCCGTGCCCCCCCGTGCGGCTGCGCCAGGGGCTGCGCGGTCCGTTCCAGCGCACCACAAAAAAGCCCGCGCACACGGCGGGCAGCAGCAGCGCATAGGCTCCCTGCAGCATGCCCAAGGCGTCCAGCGCCAGACTGCCCAGCGCCGGGCCCAGCCAGACGGCGGTGACGGTCCAGGCGCTCCAGGTCGCGGCGCGCCAGCGCGGCCGGGCATAGGCATATTCGGGCCGGGTGCGTGGCACATGTTCGACGGCCTGGCAGGCGGCCAGCACGGCGCCCGCCACCAGGCCGTGCCAGGCACCAGCCGCCATGGCGAAGGTCCAGGGCAGGCTCGCTGGCAGGCCGCTGGCGCAGGCCATGGCCGTGGCCAGCAGGGCGATGCAGGCGGGCAGCACCACGGTGGGCGCGGGCCAGCGGCGCCAGCGTGTCACGGACCAGGCCGCCGTGCCCGCCACGAAGAAGGTGGCCAGGCTGGCGGCAGTGGCCGGTGCCAAGCCGTGCCATTGCCAGGGTGTTTCGCCTTGCAGATGCAGGCTGCGCAGCCACAGGGTCTGCAGCGCCAGCGCGCTCAACGCCACAAGCAGGGTGACCCAGAAAGCCTGGGCCTCTGCTGCGACCACCCGCACCTGGGCGATACCGTGTTCGGCGAAGCGGTCGTCGGCCTCGGCCTTGGCCAGCAACTGGTCCAGGCGTTCGCGCCGCAGGTGCTGCGGCTCGGTCTGGCGCAGCGAGACGATGAGGCGGCGCACGCGTACCAGCCCTTCGTGCACCTCGCGCACCGCATGGCCCAACTGCTGCACCCGCAGGTCGAACCCGCGCCGTTGCGGCAGCACCACGGTGTTGTCGTAGCGACCCTGGGCGATGGCGCGGCGCGCGCGCCAGGCGGCATGGTTGCGCAGCTCGATGCCCTGGGCCTGCGAAAAGCGCGCGGCCAGATAGGCCAGCAGGGCCAGCAGCCCGATGGCCGGCAACAGCAGGGCGGCTGTGGCACGGGCGAAGGCGGCGGCACCGCTGTCGCGCAAAGCCAGGCGCAGGGTGGCCACGGGAGCGCCACGGACCTGCACAGGCGCCTCGGCCGTGGCACCTGCCGCAGCTGCGTCGCGCGTGACCTCCCAGAGCACCTTGCCGTCGGGCAGCACGAGTGCCACGGCATGGATGTCGGGCTGCGACGCCATGCGCTGCTGGAACAGCGCCTCTACGCCCACCAGGCCGCGCAGCGGGATGCCGGATTCGACGGCGTGGCTGATGCGCACGCTCAGCGACTGGGCCATCAGCTGCGAACGTGTGCGGTCGCTTGCGGCCCGCAGGTCGCGCAACTGGTCATAGGTGTAGATGGACAGGACGCAGGCAGCCAGCAGCAGCAGCACCAAGGCCGTGATGCCCAGGCGGGTCGCGGGGTCGAAAGCGCGGCGCGCGCTCATTCGGACCGCTCGCCTTCGTCCAGGCGCACCAGGCATTCGTCCATGCGCTGGCGAACCTGGGCACTGCGCACCAGTGCCCGCGTCTGCGAGCGCTGGCATTCGATGCGCAACCGGGCCGACTGCGGTTGCAGGGCCCAGAGCGTGGCCAGCCAGCCCAGCAGCGCGGCGATGGCCAGCACCAGCACCGCCATGGCGCCCAGCGTGAGCGTTTGCCCATCGGGCTGCCACACCGCGAGCCGAAAGCGCACGGGCTGGGTCGCATACGTGGCGCTGATGTGGCCCACGACCTCGCCGAAGGCGTTGTGCAGGGGAAGGCCCATGATGGCCTCTCCCGGGAGCGCTGCGCTCCAGATCCGGTCCTGGCGCGCGCCGGCTTCGGCCGCACGTGCCGCACGTGGCTGCAGCGCCTCACCGATGGCACCCCGGTCCGTGCTGAAGAGGGCGATGCCCGCGCGGTCCACCACATCGATGGCGTAAAGCTGGGTGTCACTGGCCAAGGCACCCTCCAGCCGGGGCTGGATGCCGCGGTGGTCGGGCAGGTCAAAGCCCAGCCCGAGGTCGCCCTCGATGGCCTCCTGCAGTTCCACCAGCGTCAGCGACAGGCGCGAGCGCTCTATCTGCGCTTCTTCCTGCGCGCGCACGTCCAGCAGCAGGCTGGTGATCAGTGCGATGCCGGCCAGCACGATGAGCAGCCACAGTCCGGCGAGTTCCCACAGCGCGGCGAGTGTGGGCCTTGCCGCGACGGCGGTGCCGGCGACCTGGGGTGCTGAGGGCGACGAAAGCGTTTGCATGGTCCGGCTCATGCCACAATGCTTCGGCGACCCACCGGACTGCGGCGCAGACAGCGCCCGCAGGAGCAGCCCAAGGTTTCAGCGCGCAGACATCTATGAATCCACCGCTCGAATGGCAGCAGACCCTGCACGGCACCGTTGCCGAGCTTCCCTTTTTCTTCGAGCGGCTGGAGGCCTGGGCGGACGACAACGGGGTGCCGATGCCCCTGGCGTCGTCCTTTGGACTGATGCTCGACGAATTGCTGACCAACGTGGCCATGCATGGCTATTCGGGACAAGGCGGCCTGGTGGAGGTGCATGTGCGCTTTGATGCGCCGGCCCGGCTGCAGGCCGTGTTGCGCGACCATGGGCGGGCATTCGATCCCACCACCTTGGCAGCGCCCGACGTGGGGGCCTCGCTCGATGATCGGGACATAGGTGGCCTGGGCGTGCATTTCGTGCAGAGGTTGGCAGATCGTTTCGAGTATCGGCGCGATGGTGAGGTCAACGAAGTCACGGTATCGCGTTGCCTGCCGGCCGCTGGGGCGACGCAATCACGGTAGGGCCTGCTGACAGGCCCTAGATTGTTAACAAGTGTACGAGCGTATCATCGTGTCCGTCGCGGGGCTGTCGTTTGTGCGCCTCGCTTTGCGCTTTTTGTAACACCCAAACATGCCGTTGTTGCTGTGATTTTCGCGCTGGCACGCGCCTGCAGCAGCCACGAACATGCTGCCTGCCGCCACGAGGAGAACACCCTGTGACCCCTGCCGAGACCGACGACGCCTTCCTGCAACGCCTGTGCGACATCATGCAGCGCATCGCCCAGCAGGGGGACCTGCGCGCCATCGGGCCGCTCATGGACATGACCGGCGAGCGCCCCGAGGAAAGCGTGCAGGCCCGCCTGACCGAGGCCTTCGCCCACATGGTGGTCAAGCTGGAGGCGCGCGAGTTCGAACTCGAATGCCGTATCTCCGATCTGGACGAGACCCGCCGCGAGTTGGAGGCCGCCAACCTGGACCCGCTGACCGGCCTGCCCAACCGCATGATTGCGCGCGACCGGCTGCGCCAGGCGCTGACCGACGCCAACACGCGCCAGGGGCTGCTCACGGTGCTGTTCCTTGACCTGGACAAGTTCAAGCATGTCAACGACACCATGGGCCATGCAGCGGGCGACGAACTGCTGTGCCTGGTGACGCAGCGCCTGCGCGGCTGCCTGCGCGAAGGCGACACCCTGGCACGCCTGGGCGGCGACGAGTTCCTGTGCGTCTTGCCCGGCGCCAGCGCCGAAGACGCACAGAGCGTGGCAAACCGCATGGTGGTGGCGCTGACCGACCGCTTTCAGCTCGCCGTCGGCGGCGCGGACATCGGCACCAGCATCGGCCTGTCGCATTTCCCTGACCACGGGCGCGGCGTGGATGAGCTGATCGCCCACGCCGACGCCGGCCTGTACGAGGCCAAGCGCAACGGCCGCAACCGCTGGTGCTACGCGCCGACCGAAGCCGCAGCGGACTAACCGCCCCGCACCGCCGGGCTCAGTACGGCGGCGCGATCTCGCAGGACATGCCCAGGCTGCGCATCAGCTTGATCCATTCGTAGGGCGTGAGATGGGGCTTCACGCTGTGGAGCACGCCGGTGAACACAGGTGCCGGGGCGTGGGCGCGCATGTCGGCCAGCAGGGCCGTGCGCTCGGGCGGCGACATGAAGGGCACCAGCCAGCGCAGGATGGCCATCATCTCCTCGGGCGGGATGGAGGCGACCAGGGCGTTGTGCACCTCCACCAGTTCCGAGTCGCTGTAGTGCGCCCAGAGCACGCTGTTGTGGGCGGTTTCCTCGGCATGCATGTGCTCGAAGTTGTGGGCGATGAACAGCGCCAGCTGGCGGTACAGCGCCTGGGTGGCCACGGGCCGCGCGGCACGCGCACAGCCCAGCAGCTGCGTGATGCCAGCAGCCAATGCGGCGATGGCGGCCTCGTGCTCAACATGCTCGCTTTCGAGCACGCGGGCCGCGCCCGGTGCCCGGGCTTCGATGGCCGTGTGCACGAAGGTGTTTTCGTGCTGCAGGTGCGAGCGGCACAGGTCCAGCAGGTCCATCACACGTTCGCAGTGGCTGGCGAATTCCTCCTCATCGGTCACGTCCATGCGGCCCAGGGCCAGCAGGGTGTGGGCCATCACGGCGCGCAGGGCCTTGTGGATGCCGGCATACATGTCCATGCGCGGCGCGCTGGGTTGTGCCAAAGGGTTGGTATGGGCCGAGATCAGGGCCGAGATTTCGCGGGGGTCGATGTTCATCGCTTTGCTCTTCTTTCATGCTGCCCTTGCGGGGCGTTGCCACACCGCCTGCAGGAGAGTTCTGGCGGTGTCCGGCCGGATGCACCATGCATCCGCAGCCGATGAAAGAAGTCTAGGAAAGCACTGCGATTTCGCCTGTGAAGAATTTCCGCTTTCAGCGCCCTGCGCCAATCCAGGGCGTGACATCCATCACGCCGCAGCGCGCAGCATGTCCACGGCCTTCTCGGCGATCATCACCGTGGGGGCGTTGGTGTTGCCACTCACGATGCGCGGCATGATGGAGGCGTCCACCACGCGCAGGCCCTGCAGTCCGTGCACGCGCAGTTGCGCATCCACCACGTCGAGCGGGCCCGGCCCCATGCGGCAGGTGCCCACCGGGTGGTAGATGGTGTCGGCGTACTGGCGGATGAACTGCTCGATCTGTGCCGGGGTCTGTGCACCGGCCGATGCAGGCAGCTCGCGCGCACCGAAGCGCGCCAGCGCCGGCTGCGCCAGGATGTCGCGCAGGCGCTGGAAGCCGCGCACCATGCGCTGCATGTCGTCCGCGTCCTCCAGGAAGCGCGGGTCCACCAGCGGCAGGGCCATCGGGTCCTTGGTGGCCAGCGCCACCGAGCCCCGGCTGCGCGGTTGCAGCAGGCACACGTGGGCCGAGTAGCCGTGGCCCAGCACCGTCTTGCGGCCATGGTCCACGAGCTTGCCGATCACGAAGTGCAGCTGCAGGTCGGGCGCGGCCTCGGCCGGGTCGCTCTTGATGAAGCCACCGGCCTCGGCGAAGTTGGTGGTCAGCATGCCGCTGCGGCTGCGGCGCCATTCGAGCACGCCAAGCAGTTGGCTCCACATGCCCGAGGGTGAGATGCCGAACAGGTCCTTGAGCTCGGGCGCGTTCATGACCTGCACCACGTCTGGATGGTCATGCAGGTGCTGGCCCACGCCCGGCAGGTCGTGAAGCACCGGGATGCCATGGCGGTGCAGGTGCGCGCCCGGCCCCACGCCCGAGAGCATGAGCAGTTGCGGCGAGAGCAGCGCGCCGGCGCTCAGCAGCACCTCGCGGCTGGCGCGCACCTCGTGCAACGCGCCACCCTGGCGGTACTCCACGCCCATGGCACGCTGGCCCTCGAACAGGATGCGCGTGGCGTGCGCGCCGGTGACCACCTGCAGGTTGCTGCGCGAAAGGTGGGGCGTGAGGTAGCCCTTGGCCACGCTGTGGCGCTCGCCGTTCTTGTGCGTCACCTGGTACATGCCCACGCCTTCCTGCGTGGCGCCGTTGAAGTCGGTGTTGTGCGGGTGGCCGGCCTGCACGCCGGCCTCGTTGAAGAACTGGCTGAAGCGGTTGGGCGAGCGCAGATCGGCCACGTTCAGGGGGCCACCCTGGCCGTGCCAGGCATCGGTGCCGCGCTCGTTGTGCTCGGCCCTGAGGAAGTAGGGCTTGACGTCCTCCCAACCCCAGCCGGGGTTGCCCTGGGCCGCCCAGTGGTCGTAGTCGGCATGCTGGCCGCGGACGTAGACCATGGCGTTGATGGAACTCGAGCCCCCCAGCACCTTGCCGCGCGGCTGGTAACCCTGGCGGCCATGGAGTGCGGCCTGTGGGGTGGTGTTCTGGCCCCAGCCGTTGAGCTCGAACTTGGCCATCACGGCCAGGCCCGCCGGGCAGTGGATGAGCACGCTCCTGTCGGCAGGGCCGGCTTCGAGCAGGCACACGCGCACGGCGGGGTCTTCGGTGAGCCGGCCGGCCAGCACGGAGCCGGCGGAGCCGCCCCCGATCACGATGTAGTCGAACAACATGTTTTTTGTCTCCAGGCCCTGCGCAAAGCCTTTGCCGCGCCGGGACCCGACAGACCATAACCGAACGGGCGTGCGATTCGGCTTACCATGCTGCCCGTCTGTTTCACTTTGAAGAGAGCTCTCTATATGACGATTCAAACGGTTGGCATCATCGGCGCGGGCACCATGGGCAACGGCATTGCGCAGGCCTGCGCGGTCTCGGGCATCGACGTGGTGATGGTGGACATCTCCGATGCGGCAGTGCAAAAAGGCCTGGCCACGGTGTCGGGCAGCCTGGACCGCCTGATCAAAAAGGAAAAGATCACGGCGGCCGACAAGGATGCAGCACTCGCGCGCATCAAGGTCTCCACCAGCTACGAGGACCTCAAGGCAGCCCAGTTGGTGATCGAGGCCGCCACCGAGAACTACGAGCTCAAGCTCAAGATCTTGAAGCAGGTGGATGCGCTGGTGGCGCCCGAGGTGCTGATCGCGTCGAACACCTCGTCGATCTCCATCACCAAGCTGGCCGCAGCCACCTCGCGTGCCGACCGCTTCATCGGCATGCACTTCTTCAACCCCGTGCCCATGATGGCGCTGGTAGAGATCATCCGCGGCCTGCAGACCAGCGATGCCACGCACGACGCCGTAAAGGCGCTGGCCGAAGCCCTGGGCAAGAGCCCCATCACCGTGAAGAACGCGCCCGGCTTCGTCGTCAACCGCATCCTGGTGCCCATGATCAACGAGGCCTTCTTCGTGCTGGCCGAAGGCCTGGCCACGCCCGAGGACATCGACGCCGGCATGAAGCTCGGCTGCAACCAGCCCATCGGCCCGCTGGCGCTGGCCGACATGATCGGCCTGGACGTGTGCCTGGCCGTGATGGACGTCTACCTCACCGAGTTCGGCGACAGCAAGTACCGCCCCTGCCCGCTGCTCAAGGAAATGGTGGCCGCCGGCCGCCTGGGCCGCAAGACGGGCCAGGGCGTCTATACCTACTGACGGTCCCGGGCGCGCTGTCCCCGCGGCGACGGCGCAACCATTCCATCGGGTTTTCAATCATGGGCAAGGAGACATCCGCGCCCATGACCAGCATCACCCCCACCATGCCCCCAGCCGAAGGCTGCATCGATACCCAGGTGCTCGGCCACGTGCTGCTGATCGGCATCAACCGGCCGGCCAAGCGCAATGGCTGGACACCGCCCATGTTCCGCCAGCTGGCCGAGGCCTATACCCGGCTGGACGACGACCCCGCCCTGCGCGTGGGCGTGCTGCATGCCTTTGGCGACCACTTCACTGCAGGCCTGGACCTGCCGGCCGTCAGCGCCTACATGCAGCGCGGCGAGAAGGCCGTCCCAGAAGGCATGGTGGAGCCCCACGACTACGGCTTGCCCGGCTACCGGCGCCGCACCAAGCCCATGGTGGTGGCGGTCAAGGGCATCTGCTTCACGGTGGGCATCGAGCTCATGCTGGGCGCCGACATCGTGGTCGCGGCGGATGACTGCCGCTTCTCGCAGATGGAGGTGCAGCGCGGCATCATGGCCACGGGCGGCGCCACGCTGCGCATGGCCGAGCGCGCCGGCACCGGCAATGCCCTGCTGCACCTGCTGACCGCCGACGAGTTCGGCAGCGCCGAGGCGCTGCGCCTGAACTTCGTACAGAAGGTGGTGCCAGCAGCCCAGGTGCTTGACGAAGCCCTGGCCATTGCCCAGCGCATCGAGGCCCAGGCCCCGATGGCCGTGGTGGCCACCCGGCTCAACGTGCTCAAGGCCATCGAGCAGGGGCAAGCGGCTGCGGTGGCCGATTTCATCCCGGTACAGAAGCAGTTGGCCAACAGCGAGGATGCAGCGGAGGGCGTGCGCGCCTTCGTCGAGCGGCGCCCTGCCCGCTTCTCGGGTCGCTGAAGGCCAATCCGGCAATGGGCCTGTCACGGATGGTTGCCACCATGGCCTTGCGCGCGCAACTGCGCCGTGCGTGAACAACAGCTTCCACTGAAACTGGCTGCACTGCGCCACAAGACCAACCCAGCAACAAAAGATTACACAATTCAATTGCACACAATTTAATTTCAGGGCACAATTCATCCCATGGCACGCAGCAACCCCTCCACCCACACCCCCAGCCCAGCCCTGCTGCGCCTGGACAACCAGGTGTGCTTCGCGCTGTATTCCGCCTCGCTGGCAATGACCAAGCTGTACAAGCCTCTGCTCGAAACCGTGGGCCTGACCTACCCCCAGTACCTGGTGATGCTGGTGCTGTGGGAGCAGGACGGCGTGACTGTCTCCGAACTGGGCGAGCGCCTGTTCCTCGATTCGGGCACGCTCACCCCTTTGCTCAAGCGCCTGGAAACCTCGGGCCTGATCGCCCGCATCCGTGATGCCCAGGACGAGCGCCGCGTGCGCATCAGCCTCACGGCCCCGGGCCGGGCGCTGCGCGACAAGGCCGAGGCCATTCCGCCCTGCGTGCTCGAAAGCAGCCAGTGCACCCTGCCCGAGCTGACCGCCCTGACCGGGCAGCTCAAGACATTCCGCGATCGGATCCAGCCGCCGCGCTGACTTTTTTTCTTTCCCACCCCGTCCGCATTCAGGACATTCATCCACTGCAAAGGAAGACACCATGACGCAACTCGAAAAAGTCCTCTACACCGCCAAGGCCCACGTGACCGGTGGCCGTGACGGCGCCGCCAAGACCGACGATGGCCGGCTGGATGTCAAGCTGTCCTCGCCTGGCACGTCCGGCACCGGCACCAACCCCGAGCAGCTGTTCGCCTCGGGCTACGCAGCCTGCTTCATCGGCGCCATGAAGGCTGTCGGCGGCAAGATCGGCATCCCCGTGCCCCAGGACGTGTCCATCGACGCCGAAGTCGACCTGGGCCCGATCCCGAACGCCTATGGCATCGCTGCCCGCCTGAAGATCAGCCTGCCTGGCCTGGACCCTGTCACGGCCCAGAAGCTGGTGGACGCAGCCCACCAGGTCTGCCCCTACTCCAACGCCACGCGCGGCAACATCGACGTGACCATCACGCTGGTGTAATCGGTGGCCCGGCTGCTGATTCCCCGCATCGCGGTGGCCCTGGTGGCCATCGAGCATGTGTACATCCTGGTGCTGGAGATGTTCTTCTGGAACAAGCCGCTGGGGCTGAAGACCTTCAACCTGACCCAGGAGCTGGCCGACGCCACCGTGACGCTGGCCGCCAACCAGGGCCTGTACAACGGGTTTCTGGCGGCGGGCCTCATCTTCGGCCTCGCCACCAACAACCGGGTGTTCAAGATCTTCTTTCTGGCCTGCGTGATCGTGGCCGGGGTTTACGGCGGTGCCACCGCCGTGCCCAAGATCTTCTTCACCCAGGCCCTGCCCGCACTGATCGCCCTGGCGCTGGTGCTGACACTGGACAAACCCAAGGCCCGCAACGCCTGAGACGCACCACCGCTACCAGGGCCGCGGCCCTGAACAAAGGCCCGCCGGCCTTGCTGGCGGGCCTTTTTCCATGGGGCGGTGCACCCGTGTGTCGCGCATGCGCCGACGCCTGCTTGAACGCATTGGCAGATTCGTTTAGCGTGCGGCCATGAGCACCACCACCCTCCTCGTGCGCCAGGATGCCCTGGCCCACACCGCCCTGCGCACCACCCAGGAAGTTCCTCTGGCCGATGGCCAGGTGCGCGTGCGCGTCGAGCGCTTTGCGCTCACGGCCAACAACATCACCTATGCCGCACTGGGCGGCATGCTCAATTACTGGCAGTTCTTTCCATCGGACGAGACGGGCTGGGGCATCGTGCCTGTGTGGGGCTTCGGCGACGTGGTCCAGTCCCTGCACCCTGGCGTGGCTGTGGGCGAGCGGCTCTACGGCTACTGGCCCATGTCCACCCACGCCGTGCTCACGCCCGCACGGCTGACCCCGGCAGGCTTTTACGACGGCGCAGCCCACCGTGCCAGCCTGCACGCGGTGTACAACCAGTACGTACGCACCCGCACCGATCCGTTTTACACGCCCGACTCCGAGGAGATCCAGGCACTGCTGCGCCCGCTGTTCATCACCTCCTGGCTGATCGACGACTTCATGGCCGACCAGCAGTTCTTCGGTGCCAAGCGCCTGCTGCTGTCCAGCGCATCGAGCAAGACGGCCTACGGCACTGCCTTCCAGCTCGCGCAGCGGGGCGGCCTGGAGGTGATTGGCCTGACCTCGCCCGGCAATGTGGCCTTCTGCGAAAGCCTGGGCTGCTACGACCGGGTGGTGGCCTACGACGCGCAGGAGCAGATCGAGGCTGCCACGCCCTGCATCTACATCGACTTTGCCGGCAGCGTGGCCGTGCGCGAGGCCATCCACCAGCGCTTTTCCGCGCTGGCCTACAGCTGCGCCGTGGGCGCCAGCCATGTGAACGACCTGGGCGGCGCCGGCCAGTTGCCCGGCCCGCGCCCGACCATGTTCTTTGCACCCGCAAAGATCAAGAAGCGCCGCGACGACTGGGGCGCGCAGGTGCTCAACGAGCGGCTCGTGGCTGCCTGGCAGGCCTTTGCCGCAGCCGTGCAGGCGCCGCCCACCCCCTGGCTGCAGGTGCAGCAGCACCAGGGCCCCGATGCCGCACAGGCGCTGTTTGCCACCGTTCTGGCGGGCGGGGGCGACCCCCGCAGCGGCCACATGGCCAGCCTTCAGCCCTCCTGATCGGCGGGGGCTCCAGCGCGGGGGACAATGGGGCATGAACCGACTGCCCCCGACCGACCCCACCGCCGCCCCCAGCGCCTCTGACCTGCACCCCTACGCGCGCCTGACGCCGGACCAGGTGCTCGACGCACTGGCCAGCGTGGGCCTGTACGGAGACGGCCGGCTCATGGCCCTGTCGTCCTATGAGAACCGTGTCTACCAGGTTTCGCTCGAAGACGGCCAGCGCGTGGTGGCCAAGTTCTACCGCCCCAGTCGCTGGACGGACGCCCAGATCCTCGAAGAGCATGCCTTTGCCGCCGAACTGATGGCGGCCGAGGTGCCGGCCGTGGGCCCGATGGCACTGAACGGCAGCACCCTGCACACCCACGGCGGCTTTGCCTTTTCCGTGAGCCCCTGGCGCGGCGGGCGCGGGCCCGAGCTCGACGACTTCGAGGTGCTCGAGTGGATCGGCCGCTTTCTGGCCCGCATCCACACCGTGGGCTCGGCCCGGCCCTTCACGCACCGCCCTGCGCTGGACCTGCAGGGCTTTGGCACGGCATCGCGCGACTGGCTGCTGGGCCACGACATGATTCCGCTGGACATGCAATCGGCCTGGCGCGAGCAGTGCGAGAAGGCGCTTGCGCTGGTGGCGGCCAGCAGCCTGCAGAATGCCAAGGCCATCCGCCTGCATGGTGACTGCCACCCCGGCAACATCCTCTGGACGCCGACCGACCTGCCCGGCGGCGGTCCGCACTTCGTGGACCTGGACGACGCGCGCATGGGCCCGGCCGTGCAGGATCTTTGGATGCTGCTGTCCGGCGACCGGCGCCAGCGCACGCAGCAGCTCAGTGCCCTGATCGAAGGCTACGAGCAGTTCCGCAGCTTCGACCGGCGCGAGCTGGCCCTGGTCGAGCCGCTGCGCACACTGCGCCTGATCCACTACAGCGCCTGGCTGGCGCGGCGCTGGGAGGACCCGATCTTCCCGGCCACCTTCCCCTGGTTCGGCAGCAGCGACTACTGGCGCGGCCAGGTGGACATGCTGATCGAGCAATGCGAAGCCATGGGCGAAGAGCCACTGAGCGCCTGAAGAAGGCGCATCGCGCAGGGCGATGCAGGGCCAGATCCGTGCGCAAGCGCTGGGAATGCAGCCAGTCTTGCGGCCGGGGAAAGGACCATTGGCGCTTGGGGCCCGAGCGGGCCTCGTATATGCTTGAAGCCATCTTTGCTATTGCACACTGGCCAGTCCCATGAAAGACCTGTTCCGCAACCTTCTCTCGATCCGCCAGCAACGCAAGCCGGCCCCCGTGGGCAGCGTGCCTGCAGTGGGGATCGCCATCATCCGTGGCGACGTCAAGATGACCGTCACCGAGCCCATCTCGCGCGACCTGTGGAGCTGGATGGTGCTGTCGGGCTGGCGCAATGTGCCGGTCAAGAACGATCGCCGCCAGTACACCGAGCTGCCCGACGGTCTGCTCAAGCAGTTGATCGATGCGGCGCCGACCGAGCGCGACGCCGTCCACGCCCGCATCATGGCCAAAGCAAAGGAAGAGTGACGACGACGCCACTCTCCAAGGCGCCCCGCGCGCCTGTCGGTGCAGCCGCCCGGGGCAGCTGCACGCGCAGGCATCACACCAGCAAGGCGTTCACGCGCTTGACGTAGGCCGCTGGGTCGGCAGGCAGGCCGCCCTCGGCCAGCAGGGCCTGGTCGAACAGGATGTGCGCCAGGTCATGGAAATGCACGCTGCCTTCGAGCTTCTTGACCAGGGCATGCTCGGCATTCACCTCCAGCACGGGCTTGGACTCGGGTGCCTGCTGGCCGGCCTGCTTGAGCATGCGGGCCAGCTGGGTGCTCATGCCATCGTCCTGGACCACCAGGCAGGCCGGTGAGTCGACCAGGCGCGTGGTCACGCGCACGTCCTCGGCCTTGTCCTTCAGGGCCTCCTTGAGCTTGGCCAGCAGGGGCTTGAAGGCCTCGGCGGCCTCTTCGGCGGCCTTCTTCTCGGCCTCGTCCTGCAGCGAACCCAGGTCCACCGCGCCCTTGGCCACGCTTTGCAGCGGGGTGCCATCGAACTCGTTGAGGTAGTTCAGCGCCCACTCGTCCACGCGGTCGGTCATCAGCAGCACTTCGATGCCCTTCTTCTTGAAGACTTCGAGCTGCGGGCTGTTCTTGGCTGCGGCCAGGGTGTCGGCGGTGATGTAGTAGATGGCCTCCTGGCCGTCTTTCATGCGCGCCTTGTAGTCGGCGAAGCTGACGCTGGCGGTGTCGCTGGTGGTGCTGGCAAAGCGCAGCAGCTTGGCCAGACGCTCGCGGTTGCCAAAATCCTCGCCCAGGCCTTCCTTGAGCACCGAGCCGAATTCGGCGTAGAACGCGCTGTACTTGCCTTCCTTGGCCTGGTCGTCGGCATCGACCACGTCGGTCACACCGTCGGCACCGGCGGCGGCTTCATGCTTGTCGTGCTTGGCCAGGTCTTCGAGCATGGACAGCACGCGCTTGGTCGAGCCTTCGCGGATGGCGCGCACGTCGCGGCTTTCCTGCAGCAGCTCCCGGCTCACGTTCAGGGGCAGGTCGGCCGAGTCGATCACGCCCTTGACGAAGCGCAGGTAGGTGGGCATCAGCGCCTCGGCGTCGTCCATGATGAACACGCGCTTGACGTACAGCTTCACGCCGGCCTTCTTGTCGCGGTTCCACAGGTCGAACGGCGCCTTGGCGGGGATGTACAGCAGCTGCGTGTACTCGGTGTTGCCTTCCACGCGGTTGTGCGCCCAGGTCAGCGGAGCCTCGTGGTCGTGGCTGATGGCCTTGTAGAACTCCTGGTACTGCTCTTCGGAGATGTCCTTCTTGGGGCGCGTCCACAGGGCACTGGCCTTGTTGATGGTTTCCCACTCGCCGGTCTTGGCCATGCCGCCGGGCTGGCGGCCACCGCTCTCGTCCGCAGGATTGATCAGCTCACCGTCCTTCCACTCTTCCTTTTCCATCAGGATGGGCAGGCTGATGTGGTCCGAATATTTGGCGATGACGGACTTGAGCTTCCAGGCGTTGAGGTATTCCTCGGCATCGTCGCGCAGGTGCAGGATGATGCTGGTGCCACGCGCGGCACGGGTGATGGCCTCCACCTCGAAGTCCCCGGTGCCGCCGCTGGTCCAGCGCACACCCTCTTCGGCCGGCACGCCGGCACGGCGCGACTCCACAGTGATCTTTTCGGCGACGATGAAGCCGGAGTAAAAGCCCACGCCGAACTGGCCGATGAGCTGCGCATCGGCCTTCTGGTCGCCCGAGAGCTTGCCCATGAAGTCCTTGGTGCCGCTCTTGGCGATGGTGCCCAGGTGGTCGATGGCTTCCTGCGCCGTCATGCCGATGCCGTTGTCGGTGATGGTCAGCGTCTTGGCGGCCTGGTCGAAGGACACCCGCACTTCGAGGTTGGGCGCGTCTTCGTACAAGGCATTGTTGTTCAGGGCCTCGAAGCGCAGCTTGTCGCAGGCGTCCGAGGCGTTGGAGATCAGCTCGCGCAGGAAGATTTCCTGGTTGGAGTACAGCGAGTGGGTGACCAGGTGCAGAAGCTGGGCCACTTCGGCCTGGAACGACAGGGTTTGTTTGTTGCTCATGGTGTCTTGGAGTTGCTTTCGAACGGTCTCAGGGAGCGCCGTCGGCACGCCAGAGGCCAGCGTGCAAAGGACGTTCGCGGGTGCTCAGCTCGGGGCGTATCCGCCGATTTCAAGGCTGGCGCTGCGCGGATGCCCGCCGGCCAGCGCAGCCCGGCGGCGAGCTTACCGCGCATTGTTGACATTTGGCGGGCCATTGGCGCTGGTATTGCCTATTTTGCCGCCATAAGATGCACCCGTGCTGCGGCGGGGTGCCGCCAGCCGTGCCTTTGGAATCCCCCATGCCCACCTCCCTGCAAAAATGGTCTGCCGAGTTCCTCGGTACTTTCTGGCTTACGTTCGGCGGCTGCGGCAGCGCCGTGCTGGCCGCCGCGTTCCCCCAGCTGGGCATCGGCTTCCTGGGCGTTTCCCTGGCGTTCGGCCTCACGGTGCTCACGGGCGCCTATGCACTGGGGCCCATCTCCGGCGGGCATTTCAACCCGGCAGTGTCGGTCGGCCTGGTCATCGGGGGCCGGTTCAAGGCGGCCGAACTGCCAGGCTACATCGCCGCCCAGGTGCTGGGCGCCATCGTGGCGGCAGGCGCGCTCTACCTGATCGCGACCGGCAAGCCCGGGGCCGACATCGGCGGATTTGCCACCAACGGCTATGGCGAGCACTCCCCCGGCGGCTACGGCCTGATGGCCGCCGTGGTGACCGAAGTGGTGCTCACGGCCGTGTTCCTCATCGTGATCCTGGGCGCCACCTCGCGCCGGGCAGCCGAAGGGGTGGGCGGGCTGGCGATTGGCCTGTGCCTGACGCTGATCCACCTGATCTCGATCCCGGTGACCAACACCTCGGTCAATCCGGCGCGCAGCACCGGCCCGGCCCTGTTCGGCCCGGGTTATGCGCTGTCGGAGCTGTGGGTCTTCTGGGCCGCACCCCTGGTTGGCGCCCTGCTGGGCGCAGCCCTGTACCGGGTTCTCTTCGGCGAAGATTGACCGAAGGGCGCAGGGAGCGCGGCACTCAGCCCCTCCCCTCGCCAGGCCACCTTAGCGGTCGAGCGTGATGCGCTGAATCAGCGCTTGCAGGATGTTGTCGGCCTTGTCATTGGCCACCTGGCAGGTGCCTGCGGCGGCATGGCCGCCACCGCCGAACTCCAGCATGAGGTTGCCCACATGGGTCTGGCTGCTGCGGTCCAGGATGGATTTGCCGGTGGCCAGCACGGTGTTCTGCTTTTGCAGCCCCCACATCATGTGGATGGAGATGTTGGCCGTGGGGAACAGCGCGTAGATCATGAAGCGGTTGGTCGCCCAGATGGTCTCCTCGTCGCGCAGGTCCAGCACCACCAGGTTGCTGATCTTGATGGCGCAGCGCAGCAGTTGATCCTTGGCCTTGGGCGCGTGCTCGCGGTAGAGCACCACGCGCTCCTGCACGTCGGGCAGCGCCAGGATCTCTTCGATGGTGTGGTCGCGGCAGTACTTGATGAGGTCCATCATCAGCGCGTAGTTGCTGATGCGGAACTCGCGGAAGCGCCCCAGGCCGGTGCGCGAATCCATGAGGTAATTGAGCAGCACCCAGCCCTCGGGGTTCAGGATGTCCTCGCGCGAGTACTGGGCCGAGTCTGCCTGGTCCACCGCCGCCATCATCTCGTCGGTGATGCGTGGAAACGCCGCCTTGCCACCATAGTGGTTGTAGACCACGCGTGCCGCCGAGGGCGCATGCGCCTCGATGATGTGGTTGCTGTCGCGCCGCCCCGAGTTGCGGACGGTTTCAGATTCATGGTGGTCGAACACCAGATGCGCGCCAGGCACGTAGGGCAGGTTGGTGGTGATGTCCCGTTCGGTGATCGGTACCTTGCCGTCCTGCATGTCCTTGGGGTGCACGAAGGTGATGTCATCGATCAGGTCCAGCTCATTGAGCAGCACGGCACACACCAGGCCGTCAAAGTCGCTGCGGGTCACGAGGCGGTATTTTTTGTCGCTCACTGCGTTTCTCCTTGTTACATGCGGCGCGAATGGCACGATGGTAGCAATGCCCGCGCCCCAGTTGGCGCGCGAGCACAAATAAAGGCGACAGCCGGCACTGGTGTTCAGCCTGCCGGTGCGAGCCAAAGCGCCAGTTGCCGCGCCACACGGACATTGCCCAGCAATTGCAGGTGGCCCACCCGGTGTACCACGCACTGCTGCGCTGCGGCAAACGCCAGGCGCCTCGCAGGGTCATCATGCCAGCCCAGGGCGCTGTGCAGCGGCACCAGGCCGTCGCCCACCAACCGCTCCGCCACCGGGCTGCGCTGGGCTGCCAGCGTTGCGGCAACGGTACAGCACAAGACCCCCACAGGCAATGGCAGGTGGGTGCGCACATCCGGGCTCTTGCGGAAACGATCGCGCCCCTGCCAGTCGGCATCCAGCACATGGCCATAGCGAAG
Organism: Acidovorax sp. LjRoot66; assembly: GCF_964253305.1. Classification (NCBI taxonomy): domain Bacteria; kingdom Pseudomonadati; phylum Pseudomonadota; class Betaproteobacteria; order Burkholderiales; family Comamonadaceae; genus Acidovorax; species Acidovorax sp. LjRoot66. Next base: position 1,022,823 of record NZ_CAXUQU020000001.1, on the reverse strand, counting down.
GTCGGTGATGCCGCCGCTGCGCAGCTGGGCCAGGCGGGCGAAGGGGCGCGAGTACGGGGTGCTGCCCAGCAGCGCATCCACCCAGTGGCCGGCACGCTCCAGCGGCGCGCCATGGTGCGGCGTGCCCAGGCACACCAGGTGGCGCAACAGGCCGCGCCAGGGCAGGCCCGCCTGCTCGGCCTGCTGGCAGGCGCTGCGTGCCACCAGCCCACCCATGCTGTGGCCCACGATGCTCAGTTGCGTGACCGGCACCGGCCAGGCCGCCACCAGGGTCTGCAACTGGCGCGCCAGCTCGGCACCATTGGTGGAGGTGTGCAGCCCGGTGTTGTAGCGCAGGTACACAGGCGTGCAGCCCAGCGCCTGCGCCAGGTGCGCGCCATGGTCATGGCCCTCGTGCTCCCACTGCAGGTCGTTCATGCACAGGCCATGCACCAGCACCAGCAGGTGGACCGATGCCGTGCCCGCCGCCCCCAGGGCTACCGGATCCAGCGGCCGGCCCTGCTGAAAAAAGCCCATGGAGGTGGCCAGCGGGTTGCCATCCTCCGCCAGGCGGTCACCCATCACGCCATTGAGCGCGGCCAGCACAGCCTGGCGCTCGCGCGGCACCGCCTGCGCCTCTTCGGGCACGCCCATGATGAACGGCTCCAGCCGCACCAAGGCTGCCTGCAGGCCGGCATCCACCAGGCTGGTGATGCCCCGCACGCTGCCATAGACCATGCCGGTCAGGCCGCGCGTGCGGCCCGGCGTGGGGCCTCCCGGCAGGCCCATCGTGCCCAGCACCGATTGGTGCACCCCTTCAGCCACGCGGCTGATGCTGGCCGTGGCCTGGGTGGCCAGGCGGGCCACCCCCCGCAGGTCGGAGGGACGCAACTGGCGCAAGGCACGCGCGGGGGAGGGTTTGGATGGCATGGCTGGCTCCGGTCAATGAAAAATGGCTGGAGCCGCGCGGGACTCAGAGGCTGAGAATTTTTTAGCCGTGTCCGAAGGGCGCGTCAAAACGCACTGGATCTAGGCGCAAAGCACAGCCATAGCTCGGGCTATGGCGAGCATTTGCAACGACGAGCCAGGGTGTTTTGGCGTGCACAGCAGGCATGGATGAAAGACTCTCAGCCTCTCAGAATTGCTCGTGCGGCAACAGGTAGCGCCATTGCCCCACGGGCAGGTTGCCCAGCGTCACCCGCCCGATGCGGATGCGCTTGAGCCCCACCACCTTGAGGCCCACCTGCTCGCACATGCGGCGGATCTGGCGCTTCTTGCCCTCGGTGAGCACGAAGCGCAGCTGCTCGGGGTTCTGCCACTCCACCCGGGCCTGCTTGAGCGGCTGGCCATCGAGCTCCAGCCCATGGCACAGGCGCGCCAGCTGTGCAGGCGGAAACGCCGCCTGCACGTCGAGCGCCACATCCCCGTACTGCACGCGCACCAGGTACTCCTTGTCCACGGTGGAGTCCTCGCCGATCAGCTGGCGCGCTACGCGCCCATCCTGCGTGAGCACCAGCAGCCCCACGGAGTCGATGTCCAGCCGGCCGGCCGGCGCCAGGCCGCGCAACTGCGGCGGCGAAAAACGCATGCGCCCCGGGTCGTCGCGCCAGTGGGTGCGGGGGTTGATCAGCGCCACGGCAGGCGTGTGGCCGTCCTCGGCCTGCCCGCTCACGTAGCCCATGGGTTTGTGCAGCAGGATGGTGACCTGCTGCTCCTGCTGGCCCTGGGCCCGCTTGTCCACTTCGATGCGGTCGGCCGGCAGCACCTGCAGGCCCATGGGCGCCACCTCGCCGTTGACCTTGACCCAGCCGTGGGCGATCCAGTCGTCGGCCTCGCGGCGCGAGCACAGGCCGAGTTCGGCCATGCGCTTGTTCAGGCGCGAGGTGCCTGCAGCGGCTGCGGTGGCCTTGACCGGCACCGCTGGGCGCACGGGAGCAGCAGGGGCGGACGGCCGGACACCCTTGGCAGAAGCGGCTCCACGCGGGGCGGCTGGCGGCGCGGGCTCTGCTCGCCACACGTTGCCGCGTGCCGAGGGTGCTGCAGCGGCAGGGCGGGATGGCGGACGTGCATCGGGCCGCGCATTGCTGCGGGCAGCACCAGGCGCAGGGGCGCGGGACGTGGCCGCAGCGGGTGACGAAGAAGCAACAGGCGGCGCGGCGGGTCGGCGCAACACGGCGCGCCGGGGCAGCGGATCACCAGGCTCGGCGGCTGGGGCGGCAGGAGGACGGGAAGAAGGCATTGCCCGTATTTTCACCTCTGCGCAGGCATTTGGGCGGCCAAGCTTGCAAAGCGGGCACCAAATGGAGGCCCCGTAGCCGTTATGGCGTGGCGGCGTTGGCGATCTGGCGGGACTGCCAGGCCAGGAAGTCTTCGGCCCCCAGCGGGCGGCTGATGTGGTAGCCCTGCGCCTCATCGCAGGACAGGGCGCGCAACCGGTCCAGGATGGCCAGGGTCTCCACCCCCTCGGCCACCACCGTGAGGCCCAGGTTGTGGGCCAGGTCGATGGTGGAGCGCACGATCATCGCATCGTCCTCGCCGGACTCCATGCCCATCACGAAGGACTTGTCGATCTTGAGCTCGTCCACCGGCAAGCGCTTGAGGTAGGCCAGCGACGAATACCCCGTGCCGAAATCGTCGATGGACAGCTTGAAGCCCTGCTCGGACAGCCGGTTGAGCATGGCCTCGGCGCGCTGGGGGTCGTCCATGATCGCGCTTTCGGTGATCTCCAGGCAGAAGGCGCTGGCCTGCACGCCATGGCGCGCAAGGATGGTGGCCAGGCGCGCGCTGAGCTCCGGGTCCAGCAGGTCGCGCGTGGAGAGGTTGACCGATATGCGCAGCGGCATCTCCGCCGTGCGCGGGTCGGCCAGCAGGCGCGCCACCTCCTCGAACATCCACAGCGTGAGCTGGCGCACAAAGCCCGTCTGCTCGGCAAACGGGATGAAGTCCATGGGCGGCACCAGGCCGCGCTGCGGGTGCTGCCAGCGCACCAGCGCTTCGGCCGCCAGGCCCGCCTGGCCATGCAGGGGCACCTTGGGCTGCAGGTACAGGCGCAGCTCGTTGTGCTCCACGGCGTGGCGCAGCTCGGTCAGCAGCGACAGGGTCTGGGCGCTGGCCGAGTCGAAGGAGGCGTCGTAGCGCAGCGCGCCGCTGAGCTTGCGCTTGGCGGCGTACATGGCGATCTCGGAGCGGCTGAGCAGGGTGTCGGCATCACCAGCGTCGGCCGGCCAGCAGGCGAAGCCCATGCCGGCGCTCAGGTCCACCGTCTGGTCCTCGAAGGCCAGGGGCTCCTCGAAGGACTGGTTGATGCGCTGGGCCAGCGCGTACGCCTCCTGGGCACCCGTGCGCAGCAGCAGCGCGAACTCGTTGCCGCCGAGCCGGGCCACCATGTCGCTGTCACCCGGCAACTGCTTTTGCAGGCGCTCGGCCACGGCCTGCAGCAGGCGGTCGCCGAAGGCATAGCCGAGCACGTCGTTCACGTGCTTGAAACGGTCCAGGTCGAGCGTCAGCACCGTCAAGGGCTGCACGGAGCCTTCCTCCTGTGCGGCGATGGCGTGCACCACCGCCTCGCGAAAGCGCTCGCGGTTGGGCAGGCCCGTGAGCCGGTCCCAATAAGCCAGGCGGCGGATTTCGGCCTGCTGGCTGCCGATGTCCAGGCGCATGCGGTCGAAGGAGCGGGCCAGGTTGCCGATCTCGTCCTGGCGCCCGGTATGCGAGAGCGGCACCCCGTATTCGCCGCGCGACAGGCGCTGCGTGGCGGCCAGCAGGGAGCGCAGGGGCGTTGCCAGGCGCTGCGCCACCAGGCCGGTGCCCGCCGCAAACAGCAGCACGCCGGCCACGGTGATGATGGCCAGCAGCACCTGCAATTGCTGGTAGGGGGCCACCACCTCGTCCACCGAGCGCAGCAGCAGTGTTTTCACTTCACTGCCCGCGTTGCCCAGCGGGGCCTCGCGCACCAACAGCGTGCCCTCATCGGTCTTGAGCTCCGCAATCGGCAGGCCCTGGCGATGAAGGCCGGCCAGCGCCGGGCCCGACAGAGTGGTCACGGGCACCGACACACGGCCATCCGCCGCCCTGACCACCACGGCCACCTGCACCGACAGCAGTTGCCGCATTTCCTCGGCCAGTGGCTGGCCGATGGGAAAACCCATCAGCACCCACCCGATGACCACCGGCGCGCGCATGGGCACCATCACGAACTGGTAGGGCACGCCGGCCATCACCGCCACCTGGCTGCCCTGCGGCTGGGCCGCCAGCGGTGGCACGACCTGGCGCAGCGTGGCGGGAAAATCCAGCATGTCGTCCGACAGGCTGGCGGCGCGCAGCTCCAGGTTGGTGCCCAGCAGCGCCGTCACGGCCGCGCCGATGCGGTTGCCATGGTTCTCCAGCACCGACTGTATGGTCTCCTCGTCATCGGAATTGATGGCCGAGCGAAAGCCGTAGTCGGCCGCCAGCAGGGCCGAGCCCTGGCGCAGCTTGTCCGCGTTCTGGTCCAGCAGGCGCCGCCAGACGTTCTCGTCGGTATCGAGGGCGCGGGCGATCTGGCTGCGCGCATTGCGCTCGATGCTGGCACGCACCACGGCAAAGCCCGCCGCCTGCACGATGAGCAGCAGCAGCAGCGAGATGCCCACCAGCTTCAGGATGAGGCTGCGCCGCAACAGGGACAGGTTCAAGGCTGCAGTCCCGCCATGCGCACCGAGGCGCTGGCATTGCCGGTGGCCGCAACGGTCAGTGCCTGCTCCAGCGCCGGCGCCCCCACCGGCAACCGGTGGTGCCAGGCCCGGAGCTTGTAGGTGCCCGGGGCCACGTTGTCGATCTGGGCCTTGCCCGTCGCGGGCGAGCTGGCGTAGTAGGGGGTGTCCACCACCAGGATCCAGCCGGTCATCTGGTCATGGATGTTGCAGCCCAGCACCACCACCCCTGCCTGGTCGAAAAGAACCGGCTTGGCGGGCGTTCCGGCGTAGAGCTTGAGCTCGAACTTCTTCGTGGGCGAGAAGGAATAGACGTGGTGGCGCACCGTGTCGCGGTTGGGGAACAGCACCTCCGTGCCCACCGGCACCACCATCATCACGGGTACGAACTGGCGCTTTTCCTGCGCCATCTCCACACCGGGCTGGGGTTTGACCAGGCGCCTGGCCTCGGCCGATTCGAGGAACACCACGGCATCGGCCAGCGGCTTGCCCGCAGCATCGGTCAGCTCCACCTGCACCGAGGCCGCATGCGCCACGCCCGCCATGGCCGACACACAGCCGGCCAACACACACCCGTGCGCCAGCAGCCGTTGCGCCAGGACGGGCCGCGCACTCATGGCTCTATCGCCATGCCCGCCAGAGGGGCCCCACTGCCGATCACGCCCAGCGAGACGGCGCGGCCGGTCTCCAGATCTACCTTGTACAGGCGCGAGCGCGGATCGCCGGAAGTGCGCGCCGCCAGCAGGGCCACGTTGCCCACGTCGGAGATGTCAAAGGAGGCATCGGACAGCGGCCCCAGGCCCAACGGGCCCACAGTGCGCAGTTGGCCCGTGTTGGGCGAGACCACGGGCGTGGTGCCCTCGCGCGAGCCTTGCATCACCAGCGCGCCCCGGGCACGGTCGATGGCGTAGTTGGTGGTGATCTTGCTGTCCTGCGGGTTGTAGGTGTAGCCGGCGGCCACCACGTCGGGCACGCGGCCAACGTTCACATCACCAGGCGCGTAGTGCAGCACGGGGTCGGGCTGCACGCCCGGCTGGGCGGGGTCGCCATCGACCACGGCGCCGGTGTCCGGGTGCAGCCGCAGGTTCAGCCCGGAGGACGACACCACGCGGATGCGGTCCGCCGCCGGATTGAAATCGACACCGAAAGACCCACCCGTGAGCGGCAGCGCGGCCGGCGCGGAGCCCACAGCCGTCAGTGCCCCGGAAGAAATATCCAGCGTGTACAGGCGCCCCGCTTGGGACAGGGCGTACAGCACGCCCTTGGCCACGCGGAAATCCACACCGACCAGGCGCTCGCCCGAGGCCAGGCCCGTCACGCGCCGGCGCTCCAGCACGGTATCGGGTCGGCGCGCATCGAACACGATGAGTTCGTGGTCTGCCGTCACGGCCACGAGGCGCTCTCGTCGCTCCGATGCATCAGGCATCGGGCCGCCGGTGCATGCGGCCAGACCCATCAGCACCATCGTGGCCAGGACACCATGCAGAGGGCGGAAAGTGTGGAAGCGGCTCATGGAGGACCTTTGCTGAAACTGTAACGGGTTTATACCCGATAGGGCTTCGGCATGCTGCACTAGAGTGAACATCCTGCGCTGGCGCTCCCGTCAAAAACGATAGCACCCACTCCATGCGGAATATGTAACAAGAGACGTTTGATGGCCTGCGAATCGGCAAGCACCCAAGGGTTCCCCCTGGCCCGCACCCATGCCCCGGGCATGGCACCCCATTTGTAACAGCGGCCATGCGCGCTGCGCATGGGGCCATCCTGAAGCGTCATAACACTTTGTGACATTTGTCCCTACACTGTGTACGCCCACCCTGCGCCACGATAGTGACAGGCCACCCGCCTGCCTGGGCACCGTTATTGCTTCGTGTTACCCCATTGCATTCAACAGCCAAGGACCTCCATGCCGGCCGCCTCGCCTATCAAATCCCTGTCGATCTCCAGCCGCCTGGGCCTGGGCTTCGGTTGCCTGCTGGTCCTGCTGATGGCAGTGGCCGCCGTGGGCCAGCTCTCGGTGGGAAAACTGCACGAGCATCTGCAGCAGGTCACCGGCACCGGGGCCACCAAGACCCGGCTGGTCAACGAAATGCTGGACAGCGTGAGCGCCATCGGCATCCAGAGCCGCTCTGCCGCCATGCTCAACGAGATCGATCCCAAGCAGGCCCGCGACCAGATCAAGAACGCCGAAAAATCCGTGCAGGGCTATGCGCGCCAGGAGGCCAGCCTGTCGGACCTGTTCAAGGCCGACGGCACCACCGATGCCGAGCGTAAGCTGCTGGCCGAGGTGCAGGAATTCGGCCGCAAGAGCCGCCCCGAGCTGGACTCCGCGATGAAGGCCGCCGACGATGGCGACACCGTGAGCGCCACGCTGAACCTCATGACCAAAGTCGCGCCGCTGGAAACCGCCTGGCGCGGCAAGCTGGCCGAGCTGATCGAACTGCAGAACACCTTGAACAGCCAGGCCACGGCCTCGGCCGAGGTGACGCAGAGCCGGGCGCGCTGGACGGGTGGTGCGCTGGTGCTGCTGGCCATTGGCCTGGGCGCCCTCATCGCCTGGCGCATCACGAGCAGCATCACCGCCCCCATCGGCCGTGCGGTGGTGGTGGCCGAGCGCATTGCACGCGGCGACCTGACCTCGCAGGTGGAAGTGCGCATCCACGATGAGACCGGCCGCCTGCTCGAAGCCATTGCCGCCATGCAGGACCGGCTGCGCAGCCTGGTGGGTGACATCGGCGGCACGGCGGAATCCATCCTCGTGGCCAGCTCCGAAGTCGCCTCGGGCAACCTCGACCTGAGCCAGCGCACCGAGCAGACTTCGCACAACCTGCAGGGCGCCGCCAATGCCCTGGCCGATCTGACGGGCACCGTGTCGCAAAGCGCCGACGCCGCGCGCCAGGCCAACCAGCTCGCCTCCTCGGCGTCGGACGCGGCCACGCGTGGCGGTGAAGTGGTCTCGCAGGTGGTACGCACCATGGACACCATCAGTGGCAGCTCGCGCAAGATCGCCGACATCACCAGCGTGATCGACGGCATTGCCTTCCAGACCAACATCCTGGCGCTCAATGCGGCGGTGGAAGCCGCCCGTGCGGGCGAGCAAGGCCGCGGCTTTGCCGTGGTGGCCAGCGAGGTACGCAGCCTGGCCGGGCGCGCAGCCCAGGCCGCCAAGGAAATCAAGACGCTGATCGGCGCCAGCGTCGAGCATGTGCAGGAGGGCAGCGCCCTGGTGAACCACGCGGGCAAGACCATCGAGGAACTGGTGATGTCCGTGCGCCGCGTGTCCGACATCATGGGCGAGATCACCGCCGCCACGCAGGAGCAGAGCCAGCGCATCGGCGAGGTCAGCCATTCGGTGGGCGCGCTCGAAGAGATGACGCAGCAGAACGCCGCGCTGGTGGAGGAAGGTGCTGCCGCCGCCGACAGCCTCAAGGAACAGGCCAGCCGCCTGACGCAGATGGTGCACACCTTCCGCCTGAGCCGCGACCGCACCGACGACCGCGAATGGAGTGGCTCCCCAGACGCCGCGGCCTCCGTGCCAGCCCCCACTCCACTGGGCCAGCGCACGGCTGCCATGCCCGCGCTGCCGCGCGCCTGAGCATTTAGCGCGGCTCAGCCAGGCGCTGAAAGATGCTGGACTGCAGCGCCGCCAGGTCCAGCACCCGCAGGCCGCCGTATTCCACGCGGATGGCGCCCTCCACTTCCAGCGCCGCCAGCGCCTCGTTCACGCGCTGACGCGACAAGCCCACCAGATAGGCCAGTTCCTGCTGCGTGATGCGCAGCACCTCGCCCACCCCGGGGTAAAGCACCGGGTTGAACAGCGAGGCCAGGCTGCGCGCCACGCGCACATCAGGGTTGTTCAGCCGGTCGATCTCACGCGCCGCGATGAACTGGCCCAGCCGCTCGTTGAGCTGGTTCATCACGAAGCGGTTGAAGCCGATGGAATGGTCCAGCAGCCAGTGGAAGGTGTCGATCGGCAGACCGGCCACGATGCTCTTGCGCAGCGCCTGGATGTTGTAGCGGTAGGGCTCGCGCTTCATGGCCGTGCCCTCGCCGAACCAGCCGCCGGGCGGCACGCCGGTGTAGGTCATGGTCTGGCCCTGTGCGTTGTCGCTGCTCATCTTCAGCAGCCCCTCCACCACACCGAACCAGTAGGTCACGGGCCGGCCCACGCGGCACACGTAATCCCCCGGCGCGGCATCGCCCACCAACAGGGCTGCCTCGGCGCGTTCGCGCTCGGCGGGCTGCAGCGGCCTCAGCCACGGGATGTTGGCCAGCTCGGCCTCGGTGGGCAGGCGCCGGCGCTGGTGCAGTGACAGATCCTGGTTCATGGAGCGCGATGGAGGGGCGAAGCGGGCGGAGTGCGTGCGGGAATACCACGATGCGAATTGTCGCCGCAACGATAGATCTGCGCCAATCGCCTGCGGATGATGGCCGCCTGTCAGGCATTTTCGCGCGCGGCCACGACCCCAAGGAGACACCACCACCATGACCACAGGCAGCACCCACACCCCGAGCCCGCACTTGCAGCGGCGCACTTTGCTGGCCAGCGCCATCGCCCTGCCACTGGCGCACTGGGGCAAGGCCACGGCACAGGAGGGGGCGATCCGGATCGGCCAATCCACCGCCCTCACCGGACCGCTCGGAGACCTGGGCTCGGCCATGCACCAGGGCGCCAAGGCGGCCTTTGCGGGCATCAACGCCAAGGGCGGCGTGCACGGCCGCGCCATCGAGCTGACCACGCTGGACGACGCCTACGAGGTGCCCAAGGCCCTGGCCAATGTGGACAAGTTCCTGGCCGACCCGGGCAACTTCGCCCTCTTCAACTGCATGGGCACGCCCATGATCGAGGCCATGCTGCCCAAGGTGGTGGACAGCGGCGTGCCCTTCTTCGCCCCGTTCACCGGCGCCCAGCTCACGCGCACGAAGAACGCGCGCAGCGTGTTCAACATCCGCGCCAGCTATGCCGACGAGGCCGAGAAGCTGGTGCAGCACCTGTCCACCATCGGCATCCAGCGCATCGGCATGGTCTACCAGAACAACGCCTTCGGCAAAGAGGTGTTCACGGCGGCCCAGCAGTCCATGGGCCGGCTCAAGCTGCCCGCCGCCGTCACCGTGACGGTGGAGAACAATGCTTCGGACGCAGGCGCTGCGGCCGCAAAACTGGCAGGCTCGGACCTCGAAGCCATCGTCATCGGCCTGGCGGGCAAGCCCACGCTGGAGTTCGTGAAGGCCTTTCGCGCACTCAAGCGCGGCGTGACGCTGTATGCGCTGTCGGTCATGGGCACGCCCGCCACGGTGAAGGCGCTCGGCGCCGACGCCACCGGCATGGCCATCTCGCAGGTGGTGCCCCTGCCCTCCAACGTGGTGATGCCCGTGGTGCGCGACTTCCAGGCGGCCTGGAAGGCCTCGGGCGCTACGGCCGAACCCTCGCACCTGGCGCTGGAGGGCTACCTCAACGCCCGGGTCTTCGCCGAGGCCCTGCAGCGCGCCGGCCGCAACCCGACGCGCGCAGCCTTCATCGACGCCACCTGGAACCTCAAGAAATGGGACCTGGGCGGCTTCGAGGTCAATGCCAGCACGCCGGACCGCAATGCCTCGCGCTTCGTCGAACTCACCCTGATCGGCCGGGACGGGCGCTTCTTGCGCTAGGTTCTGTCAACCCCATAGGCTACTGCGGCGCCACGGCGTAGCGGTAGCCACGGAACGACCAGACGGTACGGCCCTGCTCGATGCGTTCGAGCTTGAGCCCCGGCGCAGCCTGGTCGCCCTCCTGCAGCACCTGGCCGTTGACGATGGCCATGCGGTGCGCCGGATTGCTGGAATAGGTGGCGCCCGTGACCTGCAGCGCGGGCAACTGCTCGCGCACCGAGGGCGGCAGGTCGTTCTGGGCGAACACCGGGCCGTTGGGCGGTGCGGCAGTGGGCGCCGCCGCCACGGCGGGTGCGGCAGCCAGGGGCGGCTGCGCGCGCGCTGCGGGCGCGGGTTCGCGTTGCACCTCGGCGTCACGGGGGCGTGCAGGCGCAGCCACCCCGGCCGGCTTCTCACGCACCGGCTCTGCCAGGCGCAGTGGTGCTACCGGCCGCGGCTCCACCCTGGCGGGGGTGATGGGAGGGCTGGCCACAGGGGCTGGCAGGGGCGCCAGGGGAGCGGCGGCAGGCGCTGGGGGCGCGGGCATGGCGGGGGGGGCCACGGCGGTGGCCGGTGGTGCAACGGGCGCGACAGACACAGGGGGCTGCGGCGTTGACGCAACGACCACCCCGCTGGCCGGGGCACTGCGCTGCATGGCCCACCAGGTGCCCCCGGCGGCCAGCGCGGCCACGGCCACCACCGCCGACCCGATCACCAGCAGGTTGGCAGAACCGGCCCGGTCAGCCCCCGGGGAGGCGCTCGTCGCGGGCATGGCCTGCGTATGGATGCTCGGCACGGCGCCCCGGCCCCGCTCGGCTTCTGCGCGCCGCAGCGCATCAAGGATGTAGGACATGGGGATCAGGCTCCGGTGCGCAGGCGCGGCTCTTTCACGCCGGTGGCGCGGTTGAGCAGTATGAGGGTCAGGGGGCCAGCGCGGCCGTCGGGCGTCACGCCCTGGGCCATCTGGAACCGGTGGATGCGCGACTGGCGCAGTGCTGGCGTCATGGGCCGGCTGCTGGGGCCCAGGCCCCCAGCCGCCTTGGAAGCCAGGCGCGCGTCGAGCCAGATTGCCCCCGCCGGGCTTTCGGTGATTTCGCCCTTGTCGGGCATGCCGGGGGGGGCACGCCACAGCGTGACCATGTCGCCACGCCAGACCTGCGCCAGGTCGGCCAGCGGCACGTGCAGCGTGCGGCCACCGCTCTCCAGTGTGGCTAGCTCTGCATCCAGGCTGCGCAGCACGGCCGATACGGCATTGTCACCCTCCTCCGAGGGGAACAGCGTGAGCAGCACGGGCCGGTCGATCTGGCGGATCAGGTTCAGCCCCGCACGGCGGTTGCGGTAGCAGCGCAGCCCGTCGCGCGGCAGCGTGGCGCAGGCGTCCGCGCCATCGGGCAGCGTAGCGCCCCAGGCCGACGCCAGGGCCTGCCAGGCCGACACATCGTTGGACGGCTGCGCCAGCAGGAACTGCTGCAGCCCGGACAGGGGGGCGGGAGCCGCTGCGACCGATGCCGCAGAGGCCGCTGGCGCCGGCACGGCAGCAGATGGCAAAGCGGGGGCAGAGGCCGCCGCTGCGGGCGGCGTCGACGCGGTGCTGGACGCACTGCGCTGCGGTGCCGCCGCTGGCGTGGCCACTCGCCCCGCCGCACCTGGTGGGCCCTGCAAGGGACGCACGCCCAGGGCCCAGCCGGCGGCAGCCACGATGGCAGCCCCAGCCACTACGCCCACCCCGGCCACCGCCCAGCGGGGCAGCCCCCCCTTGACGTTGGGAGTTGCGGCCGCCCCCGAGGCAGCCACCGGCGCACCAAAGACCTCGCGCGCGGCCCGCTCGACGATGGCCGTGCTGACTTCACGCGTGCCGGCCGCATAGGCCCCCAGCAGCGCCCGGTCGCACAGCAGGTTGATGCGCCGCGGTATGCCGCGCGACAGCGCATGCACGCGCCTGAGGGCGCGCCGGCTGAACGGCACCGGGCCGCGCAGCCCGGCCACGGCCAGGCGGTGCGCGATGTACTGCTGTGTCTCCTGCGGGCTCAGGGCGTCGAGGTGAAAGCGCGCAATCACGCGCTGGGCCAGCTGCTCCAGCGACGGGCGCGCCACCATGCTGCGCAGCTCCGGCTGGCCGATGAGGATGATCTGCAGCAGCTTGCGCTCGCGGGTCTCCAGGTTGGTCAGTAGGCGCAGTTGCTCCAGCACGTCGGCCTCCAGGTTCTGCGCCTCGTCGATGATGAGCACGTTGTTGCGCCCGGCGGCGTGCGCGGCCAGCAGGGAGGCGTTGAGCGGGTCGATGCAGTCCTTCACGGTCTCGTGGCCCGGCACCGCCGCCTTGTGCGGCACGCCGAACTCGTCGCAGATCGAGCGCAGCAACTCACCCACCGTGAGCTTGGGGTTGAAGATGTAGGCCACATTGCAGTGCTCGGGGATCTGCTCCAGGAAGCAGCGGCACACCGTGGTCTTGCCCGCGCCCACTTCGCCCGTGAGCAAGACGAAGCCGCCGCCGGCATCCAGCCCATACAGCAGGTGGGCCAGGGCCTCCCGGTGCCGCTCGCTCATGAAAAGATAGCGCGGATCGGGGGCGATGGAGAACGGCGGGTGCTGAAGACCGAAGAACGGGGCGTACATGTCCGTGAGGATACCGCCCCACCGTGAAGTGCTCCGCGATACCCTGCCCGCGACCGTCACCAAGCCATCGCCCCAAGGGGGCAGGGTTTCACCCAAGGGGTAGTTTCCCGTAAATTGTCGTCGGCAAGACAAGACGACGTCAAAGTCGGCCCTAGCATCCCTCCATCACGCAGCCACAAGGCCGCGCTCCCGGCTGTCACCGGGCGGACATCCCCTCATTTTTTAGGAACCGGAATGAAGACCACGTTCCCGCAATTGCTGCTCAAGCACGCCGCCGAGCGCCCGACGGCTGCGGCCCTGCGCGAAAAAGAATATGGTATCTGGCAAGCCCACAGCTGGGCCGACCTGGCGACGCTGGTGGAGCATGTGGCGGCCGGCCTGCACCAGGCGGGGCTGCAACGCCATGAGCACATGGTGGTGATCGGTGCCAACCGCCCGCGCCTGTACGCCACCATGCTGGCCGCACAGTCGCTGGGCGCCGTTCCGGTGCCGCTGTACCAGGACGCCGTGGGCGCCGAGTGCATCTTCCCGCTGAACAACGCCGAGGTGCGCTTTTGCCTGGTGGAAGACCAGGAGCAGGTCGACAAACTGCTCGAAATCCGTGAGCAGTGCCCGCAGATCGCCCGTATCTTCTTCGACGACCCGCGGGGCCTGCGCAACTACCAGGAAGAAGGCCTGTCGTCACTGGATGCGCTGATCGAAACGGGCAAGGCCTTTGCCGCCCAGCACCCGAAGTGGTTTCGTGACGAGGTTGCCAAGGTACAGCCCGAGGACGTGGCCGCGATGTTCTTCACCTCGGGCACCACGGGCAATCCCAAGGGCGTGGTGCACACCCACAGCACCTTGCTCGACCGCGCCTCGGCCGGCGCCGAGTTCGACAAGCTCACCGACAGCGAAGAGGTACTGGCCTACCTGCCCCCGGCCTGGATCGGCCAGAACATCTTCAGCTACGCGCAGTGGCTGGCCTGCGGCTACGTGGTCAACTGCCCCGAGTCGGCCAGCACCGTCACCATCGACTTGAAGGAAGTGGGCCCCACCTACTACTTCGCGCCGCCGCGCATCTTCGAAGGCCTGCTCACCAGCGTGATGATCCGCATGGAAGACGCCGGCACCCTCAAGCGCAAGATGTTCCAGGCCTGCATGGCCGTGGCCCAGCGCGTGGGCCCGGCCCTCATGGACGGCGCACCCGTGGGCGGCCTTGACCGCATCAAGTACGCCCTGGGCAACCTGCTGGTCTACGGCCCGCTGCGCAACAACCTGGGGTTCTCGCGCGTGCGGGTGGCCTACACGGCAGGCGAGGCCATCGGGCCCGACCTGTTCACCTTCTACCGCTCCATCGGCATCAACTTGAAGCAGCTCTACGGCTCCACCGAGACCGCCGTGTTCGTCTGCCTGCAGCCCGACAACCAGGCCCGCGCCGACACCGTGGGCGTGCCCATCCGCGGAGTGGAGATCAAGGTGGCCGAGAACGGCGAAATCCTCGTCAAGTCCGCCGGCCTGCTCAAGGAGTACTACAAGAACCCCACGGCCACGGCCGAGGTGCTCACGGCCGACGGCTGGTACCACACCAGCGACGCCGGCTTTCTCGACGCGCATGGCCACCTGAAGATCATCGACCGCGTGAAGGACGTAGGCCGCATCAAGGGCGGCGCCAACGACGGTGCCATGTTCGCACCCAAGTATGTGGAGAACAAGCTCAAGTTCTTCCCGCACATCAAGGAAGTCGTTGCCTTGGGCGACGGCCGCGAGAAGGTGTGCGTGATGGTCAACATCGACTTCGACGCCGTGGGCAACTGGGCCGAGCGCCGCAACATCCCTTACGCCGGCTACACCGATCTGGCGCAAAAGCCCGAGGTGTACGAGCTCATCCGCGAATGCGTGGAGAAGGTCAATGCCGACCTGGCCACGGACGCCCTGCTGGCGGGCAGCCAGGTCAGCCGCTTCCTGGTGCTGCACAAGGAACTGGATGCCGACGACGGCGAGCTCACGCGCACCAACAAGGTCCGCCGCGGCTTCATCGCCGACAAGTACGGCGTGCTGGTCGAGGCGCTGTATGCCGGGCGCACCGAGCAGTTCATCGAAACCCAGGTCAAGTTCGAGGACGGCCGCACGGGCAGCGTGAGCGCCACGCTCAAGCTGTCGGACACCAAAACGTATCCCAGCATGCGGAGCGCCGCATG
This sequence comes from Acidovorax sp. LjRoot66, assembly GCF_964253305.1. Lineage (NCBI taxonomy): Bacteria > Pseudomonadati > Pseudomonadota > Betaproteobacteria > Burkholderiales > Comamonadaceae > Acidovorax > Acidovorax sp. LjRoot66. The sequence continues at coordinate 1,007,732 of NZ_CAXUQU020000001.1, read as the reverse complement.
ATGGGATCGTTTCAGAGAAGGCTCACTTGCGAAGCAAGTTATGCCTTAACCAAGACCTTCGCCTCCGTCAAGGCCGCCGCATGAAACCCGCTCTCTACCCGCCCGAGCAGCAACACCCCACCATGAACCAAAAGAAGATCGGCGACGTCATCCTCGACGTCAAGAACATCAGCCTGCGGTTCGGCGGCGTGAAGGCGCTCACCGACATCTCGTTCAACGTCAAGGAGCACGAGATCCGCGCCATCATCGGGCCCAACGGCGCGGGCAAGAGCTCCATGCTCAACTGCATCAACGGCGTGTACACGCCGCAGGACGGCTCCATCACCTTCCGCGGCAAGACCTTCTCGCACATGAATTCGCGCCAGGTAGCCGAGATGGGCGTGGCCCGCACCTTCCAGAACCTGGCGCTGTTCAAGGGCATGAGCGTGATCGACAACATCATGACCGGGCGCAACCTGAAGATCAAAAGCAACCTGCTGCTGCAGGCGCTGCGCATCGGCCCGGCCGAGCGCGAGGAGATCCGCCACCGCGAGTTCGTCGAGCACATCATCGACTTCCTGGAAATCCAGGCGTTTCGCAAGACCCCTGTGGGCCAGTTGCCCTACGGCCTGCAAAAGCGCGTGGACCTGGGCCGCGCACTGGCCATGGAGCCGCAGGTGCTGCTGCTCGACGAGCCCATGGCCGGCATGAACGTCGAGGAAAAACAGGACATGTGCCGCTTCATCCTCGACGTGAACGACGAGTTCGGCACCACCATCGTGCTCATCGAGCACGACATGGGCGTGGTGATGGACATCTCCGACCGCGTGGTGGTGCTCGACTACGGCAAGAAGATCGGCGACGGCACCCCCGACGAAGTGCGCAACAACGAAGACGTGATCAGTGCCTACCTGGGCACGTCGCACTGAACGCGCAGGAGAACAAAAACATGGCATTCTTTCTTGAAACACTCATCGGCGGCCTCATGGCGGGCATGCTGTATTCGCTGGTGGCGCTGGGCTTCGTGCTGATCTACAAGGCATCGGGCGTCTTCAACTTCGCGCAGGGCGCAATGGTGCTGTTCGCGGCCCTCGCCATGGCACGCTTTGCCGAGTGGATCCCCAAGTGGACGGGCATCGCGAGCCCCGTGGTCGCCACCGTGGCGGCCTTCATCATCGCGGGCGCCATCATGTTCGTGGTGGCCTGGCTGATCGAGAAGCTGGTGCTGCGCCACCTCGTGAACCAGGAGGGCGCCACGCTGCTCATGGCCACGCTGGGCATCACCTACTTCCTGGAGGGCCTGGGCCAGACGATTTTTGGCAGCGACATCTACAAGATCGACATCGGCATGCCCAAGGAACCGATCTTCGCGTTCGAATCCCTGTTCCAGGGCGGCATCCTGATCAACAAGGAAGACGTCATCGCCGCCGGCATTGCCGCCGCGCTGGTGGTGCTGCTCAGCGTCTTCTTCCAGAAGACCTCCACCGGCCGCGCCCTGCGCGCCGTGGCCGACGACCACCAGGCGGCCCAGTCCATCGGCATCCCGCTCAACCGCATCTGGGTGATCGTCTGGTGCGTGGCCGGCGTCGTGGCCCTGGTGGCCGGAATGATCTGGGGCTCCAAGCTCGGCGTGCAGTTCTCGCTGACCACCGTGGCCCTGCGTGCCCTGCCCGTGGTGATCCTGGGCGGCCTCACTTCGGTACCCGGCGCCATCATCGGCGGCCTGATCATCGGCGTGGGCGAGAAGCTCTCCGAGGTCTACCTGGGCCCCTACGTGGGAGGGGGCATCGAGATCTGGTTTGCGTATGTACTGGCGCTGGTTTTCCTTCTCTTCAGGCCACAGGGCTTGTTCGGGGAAAAAATCATTGATCGCGTATGAAATACGAGAGCAATGATTTTTCGAAGGAGGCACAACGCGCAACGCGCGTTGTCAGCGGAGCCGAAGGCGCCGCGTGGCACCGCAGGTGCGCCCCCGGGCAAAAGATCATCGATCGCGTTTAACCCATAACAAGAACCAGCAGGAGACTCCCATGTTTTACCGCGAAAACGGCCAATTCAAGACCAGCTACCGCTCGGACCAGCAGATCTTCCCGATCGCGCAGGACCGCATCGCCATCTTCCTCATCCTGGCCGTGGCCTTCATCGCCGTGCCCATGCTGGCCAGCGACTACATCTTCCGCGCCATCCTGATCCCCTTCGTCATCATGGCGCTGGCGGCCCTGGGGGTGAACATCCTCGTGGGCTACTGCGGGCAGATCTCGCTGGGCTCGGGTGCCTTCATGGCTGTGGGGGCCTACGGCGCCTACAACTTCTTCGTGCGCATTCCGGGCATGCCGCTGATCCCGGCGCTGATCCTTGGCGGCCTGTGCGCTACCTTCTTCGGCATCCTGTTCGGGCTGCCCAGCCTGCGCGTCAAGGGCCTGTACCTTGCCGTGGCGACGCTGGCCGCGCAGTTCTTCAGCGACTGGATGTTCCTGCGCATCAAGTGGTTCACCAACAACTCCGATTCAGGCTCGGTGTCAGTGAACAGCCTGCAGGTCTTCGGCATGCCCATCGAGAGCGCGACCAGCAAGTACCTCTTTTGCCTGGCCGTGCTGGTGGTGGTGGCGCTGCTGGCCAAGAACCTGGTGCGCGGCGCCATCGGCCGCGAGTGGATGGCGATCCGCGACATGGACGTGGCTGCGGCCGTGATTGGCATCCGCCCCATGTATGCCAAGCTCAGCGCGTTTGCCGTCAGCTCCTTCATCATCGGCATGGCCGGTGCCCTGTGGGCCTTCGTGCACCTGAGCGCCTGGGAGCCGGCGGCCTTCTCGGTGGAGATCTCGTTTCGCCTGTTGTTCATGGTGATCATCGGTGGCCTGGGCTCCATCATGGGCGGCTTCTTCGGTGCGGCCTTCATCGTCGTGCTGCCCATCGTGCTCAACCAGTTCCTGCCCGCGCTCATGGGCCTCTTCGGCATCCAGATCTCCACGGCAGGCGTGTCGCATGCCGAGTTGATGATCTTCGGCGCGCTCATCGTCTGGTTCCTGATCGTCGAGCCCCACGGCCTGGCCAAGCTGTGGTCCACGGGCAAGCAGAAGCTGCGCCTGTGGCCCTTCCCGCACTGAGCAGGTTCGCTCATACCCATGCAGCCCCAAGGAAAGTCCCTACTCGCAATTCCCGATGTGGCTGGCCCGCTGGCCGCGTCCACTCGGTAGCTCACCCCGACTGTTTTCCCCCGTGCTTCAACACATTCATTCAAAGGAGACATCCATGAAGCTTTCGAAACTCGTGATCGCCGCTGCGGTGGTTGCTGCAGGTGCTTCGTCCATCGCGACGAGCGCCTTCGCGCAAGCCAAGGAGCAGTTCTTCCCGCTGCTGTCCTACCGCACCGGACCCTACGCGCCCAACGGCGTGCCATGGGCCAACGGCAAGCAGGACTACATCAAGATGATCAACGCCCGTGACGGCGGCATCAACGGTGTGAAGCTGACCTTTGAAGAATGCGAAACCGGCTACGCCACCGACCGCGGCGTGGAATGCTATGAGCGCCTGAAGGGCAAGCCCGGCGTGGCGCTGTTCGACCCGCAGGCCACGGGCATCACCTTTGCGCTGACCGAGAAGGCGCCTGTCGACAAGATCCCGCTGATGACGCTGGGCTACGGCCTGTCGGTGGCGCAGGACGGCCAGGCTTTCAAGTGGAACTTCCCCTTCATGGGCAGCTACTGGACCGGCGCCGACATCCTGATCCAGCACATCGGCAAGGGCGCGGGTGGCATGGACAAGCTCAAGGGCAAGAAGATCGCCCTGGTCTACCACGACAGTCCGTTCGGCAAGGAACCCATCCCGCTGCTGCAGGAGCGCGCCAAGATGCATGGCTTCGAACTGCAGATGCTGCCCGTGACTGCGCCCGGCGTGGAGCAGAAAGCCACCTGGCTGCAGGTGCGCCAGAGCCGCCCCGACTACGTGCTGCTGTGGGGCTGGGGCGTGATGAACTCCACCGCCTTGAAGGAAGCACAGGCCACGGGCTTCCCGCGCGACAAGCTCTACGGTGTGTGGTGGGCCGGTGCCGAGCCTGACGTGCGCGACGTGGGCGAAGGCGCCAAGGGCTACCACGCACTGGCGCTGAACGGCTACGGCACGCAGAGCAAGGTCATCCAGGACATCCTCAAGCACGTGCACGACAAGAGCCAGGGCACGGGCCCCAAGGACGAAGTGGGCTCGGTGCTGTACACGCGCGGCGTGATCATCCAGATGCTGGCCGTGGAATCGGTGCGCCGCGCGCAGGAGCGTTTCGGCAAGGGCAAGGTCATGACCGGCGAGCAGGTGCGCTGGGGCATGGAAAACCTCGCCCTGGACCAGAAGAAGCTCGACGCCATGGGCTTTGGTGGCGTGATGCGCCCCCTGTCCACCAGCTGCGCCGACCACATGGGCTCCACCTGGGCCCGCGTGCACTCGTGGGACGGCAGCAAGTGGAATTTCTCGTCCGACTGGTACCAGGCCGATGACCAGATCATCAAGCCCATGGTCAAGGCTGGTGCAGACAAGTACCTTGCCGATAAGAAGATGACCCGACGCGACGCCGCCGACTGTCAGTCCTGATGTGAATGGCACGCAGGGCCACCGCGCCCTGCCGCCATCACCACGGTGCGGCTCCATTGAGCCGCCAGCCGACAGGCTTGCAGCGCACGCAATGCGTGCGCCACCAGGCCTGCCGATTGGTCAACCGGTAACGACATATGGAACAAGCTACAAACATCGTTCTCAACGTCAATGGCATCGAAGTCATCTACAACCACGTGATCCTGGTGCTCAAGGGTGTCTCGCTGCAGGTGCGCGAGGGCAGCATCGTCGCCATCCTGGGGGGCAACGGGGCGGGCAAGACGACCACGCTGCGGGCCGTCTCCAACCTGCTGCAGGGCGAGCGCGGCGCGGTCACCAAGGGGAGCATCGAGCTGCGCGGCGAGCGCATCGAGAACCTCTCGCCGGCCGACCTCGTCAAGCGCGGCGTGGTACAGGTGATGGAGGGCCGCCACTGCTTCGCCCACCTGACCATCGAGGAAAACCTGATGACGGGCTCCTACACCCGCACCAGCAAGGCCGAGATCGCGGCCAATCTGGAGAAGGTGTACAACTATTTCCCGCGCCTCAAGACCCGGCGCACCTCGCAGGCGGCCTACACCTCGGGTGGCGAGCAGCAGATGTGCGCCATCGGCCGCGCGCTGATGGCCAACCCCAGCATGGTGCTGCTGGACGAGCCCTCCATGGGCCTGGCGCCGCAGATCGTGGAAGAGGTGTTCAACATCGTCAAGGACCTGAACACCAAGGAAAAGGTCACCTTCCTGCTGGCCGAGCAGAACACCAACATGGCCCTGAAGTACGCCGACTACGGCTACATCATGGAAAGCGGCCGCGTGGTGATGGATGGCGCGGCCAGCGACCTGGCCAGCAACGAGGACGTCAAGGAGTTCTACCTGGGCGTGGGCGGCGGTGAGCGCAAGAGCTTCAAGGACGTCAAGAGCTACAAGCGCCGCAAGCGCTGGCTGGCCTGAAGCCTGTCTTTGCCTTGTTCGCACCCGAAAGCATTCCATGACCGCAGACCACTACGACGATCTTGAAACCCGTGACCCCAAGGCGCGCGAAGCGGCCTTGCTCGCCGCCTTGCCCGGTCAGGTGGCCCACGCCCAGACAGCATCGCCCGCCTTTGCCGGCATCCTGGCAGGCGTCGACGCCTCGGCGGTCACCAGCCGCGCATCCCTGGCGCAGTTGCCCGTGACGCGCAAGCACGAGTTGCTGGAGCGCCAGCAGGCCGGCCGCGCCACCAATGTCTTCGGCGGCTTCAGCGCCCTCAACTTCGGTGCCGCCATGCCGCGCGTGTTCGCCAGCCCCGGCACCATCTATGAACCCGAGGGCACGCGCCGCGACTACTGGCGCATGGCGCGCGCCATGTACGGCGCGGGCTTTCGCCCGGGCGAGCTGATCCACAACAGCTTCAGCTACCACTTCGTTCCCGCCGGCTCCATGATGGAGACGGGCGCCCATGCGCTGGGCTGCACCGTGTTTGCCGGCGGCACCGGCCAGACCGAGCAGCAGGTGCAGGCCATGGCCGAGCTGCGGCCGGCCGGCTACATCGGCACGCCGAGCTTCCTCAAGCTCATCGTCGAGAAGGCCGCAGAGATGGGTGTGGCCCTGCCCACCGTGACCAAGGCCCTGGTCTCGGGCGAGGCGTTCCCGCCCTCGCTGCGCGACTGGTTCACCGAGCGCGGCATTGCCGGCTACCAGTGCTATGCCACGGCCGACCTCGGACTGATCGCCTACGAGACCAGCGCCCGCGAAGGCCTGGTGCTCGACGAAGGCGTGATCGTGGAGATCGTGCGCCCCGGCACCGGCGACCCCGTGCCCGAGGGCGAGGTGGGCGAACTGGTGGTGACCACGCTGAACCCCGACTACCCGCTGGTGCGCTTTGGCACCGGCGACCTCTCGGCGGTGCTGCCCGGCACCTGCCCCACGGGCCGCACCAACAGCCGCATCAGGGGCTGGATGGGGCGCGCCGACCAGACCACCAAGGTGCGCGGCATGTTCGTGCACCCCGGCCAGGTGGCCGCCATCGCAAGGCGCTTTCCGCAGGTGCTGCGCGCACGCCTGGTGGTCAGCGGCGAGATGGCCAACGACCAGATGCTGCTGCAGGTGGAGACCACCGAGACCGCCGAAGGCCTGGCGCGCCAGCTGGGCGACGCCATCCGCGAAGTGACCAAGCTGCGCGGCGAGGTGCAGATGGTGCCGCCGGGCAGTCTGCCCAACGATGGCCGTGTGATCGAGGACGCGCGCAGCTATCGGTGAAGACATGGATTCTCGCGAATCCGTTGGACCCATGGGGGATTAATGGAGCAGACCCATATTCCCTATATATAGACATATTCTGCGCATATGGAACCGGGCTGCTGACCCATTTTGCCGAACACCTCCAAAATCCTTGGCAAAGGTCAAACCAAGGGAAAACTCTGCCCCGCTTCGGCGCCAGTGTTTACCCTTAAGTTGCTACGCTATCAGTAGCAACAAACGGTTTTGTATAGAGCCCTTGAAGCCTCTTTTGCTTAAAGTCACTACCCCCCGCATGGTACGTAATTCCCGCAATACTGGCGAATGGGTCGCTGGATATCATGGCCCGTCTTTTACAGAGGAGCACTCATGAAAAAACTGATCCAACTCGCCCTTGTCGCCGCAGCGGCAGCAGCCGCATTCGGCGCCACCGCACAGGAATATCCATCCAAGGACAAGACGGTCACCATCGTGGTGCCCTTCGCTGCCGGCGGCCCCACCGACCGCGTGGCGCGTGACCTGGCCGAAGCCCTGCGCAAGCCGCTGGGCGCCAACGTGGTGGTGGACAACACCGCCGGCGCCGGCAGCTCCATCGGTGCCGCCCGCGTCGCCCGCGCCGCACCCGACGGCTACACCCTGCTGCTCAACCACATCGGCATGTCCACCATGCCTGCGCTGTACCGCAAGCTGGCCTTCAGCGTGCCCAACGACTTCGAATACCTGGGCATGGTCAACGACGTGCCCATGACGCTGATCGCACGCCCCACCATGGCGGCGAACAACTACAAGGAGCTGTCGGCCTGGCTCGCACAGAACAAGGGCAAGATCAACCTGGGCAACGCCGGCCTGGGTTCTGCCTCGCACCTGTGCGGCCTGATGTTCCAGAGCGCCGTGCAGATCGACATGACCCCCGTCCCCTACAAGGGCACGGCGCCAGCCATCACCGACCTTATCGGCGGCCAGATCGACCTGCTGTGCGACCAGACCACCAACACCTCGGGCCAGATCGAATCGAAGAAGGTCAAGGCCTATGCCGTGACCACGCCCAAGCGCCTGACCACCCCTCTGCTCAAGGACCTGCCCACGCTGGCCGAGTCGGGTCTGAAGAACTTCGAAGTGACCATCTGGCATGGCCTGTACGGCCCCAAGGGCACGCCACCTGACATCGCCAAGAAGATCAACGACGCACTCAAGGTGGCACTGAAGGACCCTGAATTCATCAAGAAGCAGGAAGGCCTGGGCGCCGTGGTCGTGACCGACAAGCGCATCGAGCCCGCCGAACACAAGAAGTTCGTCGTGTCCGAAATCGACAAGTGGACTGCCGTCATCAAGGCGGCAGGCACCTACGCCGACTGATCGGCAACCACACACGCAAGACCGCGTACACAGCACTGCGACGAAGCCACCACGCCCCCCGGGCCTGGTGGCTTTTTTGCGCCTTCGGGCGCCCGACAGGGTGTGGCGCCGGGTCCATCGGGTGTCGCATTGGAGCGTCGATCTGCGGGTATTCCATCTGCCCCCAATGCAGGCGCGCGCGTAGAACAGGGGCATACCACCCGACACGACAGACAAGGACGCACCCCATGGCCCAGCAAGCCCCTCGCCCCCTGCCAAGCAACACCGCCATAGCCACCAAGGTCCAGGCCCGCAACCGCCGCAAGGCCATCGCCATGGCCTTCACGCTGAGCGCGCTCGGCGCCCTGGCCGTGGCCACCGCCAGCGCCCTGCTGCTGCCCCGCTCTGCCCACGCCCAGGCCACCCCCGGCGGCTGGCCCAACAAGCCCGTGCGCATCGTCGTGCCCTTTGCGCCCGGCGGCACCACCGACATCCTGGCGCGCGCGCTGACGCCCGACCTGTCCCGCGTGTTCGGCCAGCAGTTCGTGGTCGACAACCGGGCCGGCGCCGGCGGCAACGTGGGTGCCGAGATCGTGGCCAAGGCCCCGGCCGACGGCTACACCCTGCTCATGGGCACCGTGGGCACCCATGGCATCAACCGCGCGCTGTACGCCAAGCTTCCCTACGACCCGATCAAGGATTTCGCGCCCATCACCCTGGTCGCCGCCGTGCCCAACGTCATGGTGATGAATGTCGACAAGGCCAAGTCCCTGGGCATCACCAACGTACAGGACTTCATCCGCGTCGCCAAGGCCAGCCCCGGCAAGTTCAACATGGCGTCGAGCGGCAATGGCACCTCCATCCACCTGGCAGGCGAGCTGTTCAAGAGCATGACCGGCACCTTCATGCTGCACCTGCCCTACCGGGGCTCCGGCCCGGCGCTGCTGGACCTGGTGGGCGGCAATGCCGACGTGATGTTCGACAACCTGCCCTCCTCCATGGCCCAGATCAAGGCCGGCAAGCTCACCGCGCTGGCCGTGACGAGCAGCCAGCGCTCCGGCGCCCTGCCTGATGTGCCCACGGTGGAACAGGCCGGCGGCCCCACGCTCAAGGGCTTTGAGGCCAGCTCTTGGTTCGGCCTGCTGGCTCCGGCCGGCACCCCGCCCGAGATCGTGAACCGCATCCAGCAGGAAGTCGCCAAGTCCCTGGCCTCACCGGCGATGAAGGAGCGGCTGGTGGCGCAGGGCGCGATCCCCGGTGGCAACACACCAGCCGAGTTCGCAAAGCACATCGACGCCGAGCACAAGAAGTGGGCGCAGGTGGTGAAGGCTTCGGGGGCCAAGGTGGATTGAACCTGACCACCTCAGCCATCAAGGGGCGGCTGCCAGCAGGCGTGGCGGCAACAGGCATCCGAAATGCACAAGGCCCGCGCAAGCGGGCCTTCTTCTCATGGTCGCGGCGTCCTGCTGCCGAGACGGGTCACACCCCCCAGACCACGTCCGCCTTCTCCGCCGCACTCTTGCGCAGCATCTCGATGAACGGCGCTGCGCGCTGGCGCAGCTTCACCGTATCGGCGCGGGCGCCTTGGTCGTCCTCCTCCTCCGCGTCCTGGCCTTCTGGGGCCGGCGGCTGGGCTTCGCTGGAGGCCACCGCAGCCTCCAGTGCCGAGATCGCACCGGGGATCTGCGCGGCGGTCACGATGCCGCTGCTGCCAGGGGCCTTGCCGATGATTTCCAGGATCTGGCGGCCCTGGGGTTCGAGCATGATCAGGTCGGCGGCGGCTTTGGACTTGAATTTGTAGAGCATGGTGTGCTGTGGTCTCTCGGGTTGGCTGTGGTTGTCGCAGTTGCCTGGTTGTCTGTGATGTCGTCTAGTTCTTGTAGATGTACTCCCGCGTGAACGGGTAGTCCGATTGTGCGCCGGGCATGGTGCCCGTTGCCGTATCCCCGTCGGGCCGTATAGCCAGCATCTGGTGCAGGGCCATCCAGCCGCGCTCGAACCCGAGGGCGCTCCCGGCAAGGTACAGGCGGTACGCACGCAGTACTTTATCTCCCCGCCCGGCCCCGCCCTGTGCGGCCAGCACCTCGCGCGCCGCAGGCAGTTGCGCCTCCAGCCTGTCGGACCACGCCCACAGGGTGCGCGCGTAGTGCGGGCGCAGGTTCTCGGTGTCCACCATTTCCAGGCCCGCGCGGGCCATGTCCGCCAGCACCACGCTCACGTGCAGCAACTCGCCACCGGGAAAGATGTACGCCTCGATGAAGTCGCCCATGCCGGCGCCCAATTGGGTGTTGCCCACCGCGCCAGCGGTGATGCCGTGGTTGAGCAGCAGGCCGCCTGGGCGCAGCAGGCGGTGCACGGTGTCGAAGTAGCGGCCCATCTGCGCGCGGCCCACGTGCTCGAACATGCCGACGGATGCAATCTTGTCGAAGGGTTCACGGGGCTGCAGCTCGCGGTAGTCGCGCAGCTCCATGCGCACTCGGCCCTGCAGGCCGCGCTCTTCGATCAGGCGCTGCACGTGCGCGTGCTGGTGGCGCGAGAGGGTGATGCCCGTGGCGTCCACGCCATAGTGCTCGGCCGCCCACAGCAGCAGGCCGCCCCAGCCGGCGCCGATGTCCAGGAAGCGCTCGCCGGGTGCCAGGCGCAGCTTGCGGCAGATGTGGTCGAGCTTGGCCTCTTGCGCCTGGCCCAGTTCCATGGCGGCGCCCTGGTAGTAGGCGCAGGAGTACACGCGCCGCTCGTCCAGCCACAGGGCATAGAAGTCGTCGGACAGGTCGTAGTGGAACTGGATATGCCGGGCGTCATGCCCCAGGGTGTGCGCGGCCATGGAACGGGCCCGCGCCAGCGCGCGGTGCCACCATCGGTGCTGCTGCCCGTGCGCGGGGTCGCGGGTGAGCAGGCCGGCCGCAGCGGCCATCAGGTCGCGCATGCCACCTTCGAGTGCCACGCGGCCCTCGACGATGGCGGCGCCCACGTTGCCGATCTCGCCCGTTGCCAGGGCGACGAGAGCCATGCGGTCGCGAAACCGCAAGGTGACGGCGGGCTTGCTGGCGCCCAGTTGCCGGCCCGCAGGCAGCTGGACCGCCATGGGCACGGGCAACGCAGCCAACCGCCCTTCCAGAGCGTGCAGCAGGTGCTTCATGCCAACCATTCTTGGCCCTGTGCTGCAGTGCGTCAACACCCCACCTGGATCGCAAAGGTCGCCCAAACGCTTTTTCGGGATGGCCCCATTGACAGTATTTTGTTTAAGCCTAAACTATTTTCCCATGAACATCCTTTGCATTGGCGGCGGCCCCGCAGGTCTGTATTTCGCCCTGCTCATGAAACAGCAGAACCCGGCGCACCGCGTGACCGTGCTGGAGCGCAACCGCCCGTTCGACACCTTTGGCTGGGGCGTGGTGCTGTCGGACCAGACGCTGGCCAACCTGCAGGCGGCCGATGCCGCCACGGCGCGCCAGATCGGCGATGCGTTCAACCACTGGGACGATATCGAGGTGTTCTTCAAGGGCCGCAGCGTGCGCTCGGGCGGGCACGGGTTCTGCGGCATCGGACGCAAGCGGCTGCTCAACATCCTGCAGGAGCGCTGCATCGCGGTGGGGGTGGAACTGGTGTTCGAAGCCGACGTGCAGGACGACCAGGAAGCCGCCGCGAAGTACAACGCCGACCTGGTGATCGCCAGCGACGGCCTGAACAGCCGCATCCGCACGCGCTACACCACCACCTACCAGCCCGATATCGACCTGCGCCAGTGCCGTTTCGTCTGGCTGGGCACGCACAAGAAGTTCGATGCTTTTACCTTTGCTTTCGAACAGACGGAGCATGGCTGGTTCCAGGCGCATGCGTACCAGTTCGATGCCGACACCTCCACCTTCATCGTGGAGACGCCCGAAGCCGTGTGGAAGGCCCATGGCCTGGACCAGATGGAGCAGCCCGAGGCGATTGCCTTTTGCGAGCGCCTGTTCGGCAAGTACCTGGATGGCAATGCCCTCATCAGCAACGCCACGCACCTGCGCGGTTCGGCCAACTGGATCCGCTTTCCACGCGTGATCTGCAAAACCTGGGTGCACCGCGAGGCCATCGGTGGCAAGCAGGTGCCCATCGTGCTGATGGGCGATGCGGCGCACACGGCGCACTTCTCGATCGGCAGCGGCACCAAGCTGGCGCTCGAAGACGCCATCGACCTGGCCAACGAGTTCGCCACCGGTCTGCCCGTCAATGAGGTGTTGCAGCACTACGAAACGCGCCGCAGTGTGGAGGTGCTCAAGATCCAGAACGCGGCGCGCAACTCCACCGAATGGTTCGAGAACGTGACGCGCTACACCGGCATGGAGGTGGAGCAGTTTGCCTACTCGCTGCTCACGCGCAGCCAGCGCATCAGCCACGAAAACCTGCGCCTGCGCGATGCGCAGTGGCTGGAAGGGTACGAGGGCTGGCTGGCGGGCGGCAAGACCGCCGTGCCGCCCATGCTGACACCGTTCAAATTGCGGGATCTCACGCTCAAGAACCGCATCGTCGTCTCGCCCATGGCCACCTACAGCGCGGTCGATGGCGTGCCGCAGGACTTCTTGCTGGTGCACCTGGGCGCGCGCGCCCTGGGCGGCGCGGCGATGGTGATGGTGGAGATGACCAGCCCCACGCCCGAAGGCCGCATCACCCCCGGCTGCACGGGCCTATGGAACGACGCGCAGCAGGCTGCGTTCGCGCGTATCGTGCAGTTCGTGCATGGCAGCAGCAGCGCCAAAATCGGCATGCAGCTGGGCCACAGCGGCCCCAAGGGCTCCACCCGCGTGGGTTGGGAGGGCACGGACGAGCCGCTCGAACAAGGCAACTGGTCCCTGCTGGCCGCCAGCCCCCTGGCCTATGGCGACCAGAACCAGACCCCCACGGCGATGACGCGCGCGGCCATGGATGCGATGACCGCAGCCTTCACCGACAGCGCGCGCCGCGCCGCTGCCTGCGGCTTCGACTGGCTGGAGCTGCACTGCGCGCATGGCTACCTGCTGGCCAGCTTCATCAGCCCCATCACCAACCAGCGCACGGACGAATACGGCGGCAGCCTCGCCAACCGCTGCCGCTACCCGCTGGAAGTGTTCACCGCGCTGCGCGCCGTGTGGCCGGCGGACAAGCCCATGAGCGTGCGCATCTCGGCCCACGACTGGGCGCCCGGCGGCACCACGCCCGACGATGCGGTGGAGATCGCGCGCCTGTTCAAGGCGGCGGGGTGCGACCTGATCGACGTGTCTTCCGGCCAGACCACGCGCAGCGCCAAGCCGGTCTACGGACGCATGTACCAGACACCGTTTGCCGACCGCATCCGCAACGAGGTGGACATAGCCACCATGGCCGTGGGCGCGATCACCGAGGCCGACCACGCCAACAGCATCATCGCGGCCGGCCGTGCCGACCTGTGTGCCATCGCCCGCCCGCACCTGGCCGACCCGGCCTGGACGCTGCACGCCGCGGCCCAGTTGAGCCCCGTGGCCGCCGCCCATACCGACTGGCCCGTGCAGTACCACAGCGGCCGCGACCAGATGCTGCGCGAGATCGGCAAACAAAAGCAGCTGCAGGCCGCATTGGAAGCGCAGCAAAAGCGCGGCTCCAACGAGGAAGAGGGCTAGGCCATGGACCTCGAAGCCCGACTGCACGGCGCCGCGCCGAGCGAGCACCCCGAGGCCCTGCGCCTGTGGCTGCGCATGCTGACCTGCACGCAGCTGATCGAAAAGCAGGTGCGCGCCGGCCTGCGCGCCCAGTTCGACACCACGCTGCCGCGCTTCGATCTGATGGCACAGCTCGAACGCGCGCCCGACGGCCTGAAGATGAAGGACCTGTCGCGCCGCATGATGGTCACGAGCGGCAACGTCACCGGCATCACCGACCAGCTCGTGGCCGAGGGCCTGGTGGAGCGCGTGGACGTGGAGGGCGACCGCCGCGCCTACTGCGTGCGCCTGACGCCCCAGGGCCGCCAGCAGTTCAACGACATGGCCCGCCAGCACGAGCAGTGGATCGTCGAGGCCTTCGCCTCGCTGGGCGAGCGCGACATCGCCACCCTGCACCGGCTGCTGGGCAGGGTCAAGGAACACACGCAACAACACCCTGTGGAGACAGAGCAATGAAGCACAACATCAGCGCGGCCAACCCCATGCGCGCGCAGTTCGAACCCAAGGCCCCTTACGCGGCCCAGCATTTCGCCTGGAGCTTTGCCGACGGCGTGGGCACCGTCACGCTGAACCGGCCCGAACGCAAGAACCCGCTGACCTTCCAGAGCTATGCGGAGCTGCGCGACTTCTTCTACGCGCTGCGCTTCGCCACCGACGTGAAGTGCGTGGTGGTCACCGGCGCGGGCGGCAATTTCTGCTCGGGCGGCGACGTGCACGAGATCATCGGCCCGCTGACCACAATGAGCATGCCCGAGCTGCTGGAGTTCACGCGCATGACGGGTGACCTGGTCAAGGCCATGCGCGCCTGCCCGCAGCCCATCCTGGGCGCCATCGACGGCATCTGCGCCGGTGCGGGCGCCATGATGGCCCTGGCCTGCGACATGCGCTACGGCACGGCGGCGGCCAAGACGGCATTTCTCTTCACCCGCGTGGGCCTGGCAGGCGCCGACATGGGCGCCTGTGCATTGTTGCCGCGCCTCATCGGCCAGGGCCGTGCCTCGGAGCTGCTGTTCACCGGCCGCGCGATGACCGCACAGGAAGGCCTGGCCTGGGGCTTCTTCAACGGCCTGTACGACGCGGCCGACCTGCTGCGAGAGGTGCAGGAGACCGCTCGCTCGCTGGCCAGCGGCCCGACCTTTGCGCATGGGATGACCAAGACCATGCTGGCCCAGGAATGGGCCATGACCATCGACCAGGCCATCGAGGCCGAGGCCCAGGCCCAGGCCATCTGCATGCAGACGCAGGACTTCCGCCGCGCCTACGAGGCCTTTGCGGCCAAGCAGAAACCCGTGTTCGAGGGGGACTGAGCCATGCACGTTGCCACCCCACCGGCGCCCTGCCCGCCTTCGACGGCCCACCTGGCCCTGCCCTTCTTCGACGACGCACACCGCGCGCTGGCGCGCGGCCTGGTGCCCTGGGCCGCGGCCCAGGACGTGGACGAGACCGACGACCGCGCTGCCTGCCGCGACTGGGTGCAGCGCCTGGGCGCGGGCGGCTGGCTGCGCTACTGTGTGCCGGCCGCGCATGGCGGCGCTCTGCCCGCGCTGGACTCGCGCGCGCTGGTGCTGCTGCGCGAAACCCTGGCCTTCCACTCGCCCTTGGCGGACTTCGCGTTTGCCATGCAGGGCCTGGGCAGCGGTGCCATCACCCTGGCCGGCAGCCCGGCCCAGCAGGCCCACTACCTGCAGGGCGTGGCCAGCGGCCAGCTGATTGCGGCTTTTGCACTGAGCGAGCCCGAGGCCGGGTCGGACGTGGGCGCCATGCGCACCACGGCGCTGCCGGCAGCCGGCGGGGCCTATGCCCTCGATGGCAGCAAGACCTGGATCAGCAATGGCGGCATCGCCGACTTCTACTGCGTGTTCGCAAAGACCGAGCCGGACGGCGGCACGCGCGGCATCAGCGCCTTCATCGTCGATGCCACGGCGCAAGGCCTGGACACGTCGAAGCACATCCACGTGATGGCCCCGCACCCGCTGGCCACGCTGGCCTTCACGGATTGCCAGGTGCCCGCCACCGCCCTGCTGGGCGAGTTGAACGGCGGCTTCAAGCTGGCCATGCGCACGCTGGACATCTTCCGCGCGTCCGTGGCTGCCGCAGCCCTGGGCATGGCCCGCCGGGCCCTGGCCGAGGCCGTGCACCATGCGCGCCAGCGCAAGATGTTCGGCCAGACGCTGGCGGACTTCCAGCTCACGCAGGCACGCATCGGCGAGATGGCGGCGCTGGTGGACAGCGCGGCGCTGCTGACCTACCGCGCCGCCTGGCTGCGCGACGAGGGTGAAAAACACGGCGGCACGCGCGTGACGGCGGAGGCGGCCATGGCGAAGATGACCGCCACCGAAAACGCCCAGCGCGTGATCGACATGGCGCTGCAGCTGCATGGCGGGCGCGGCGTGGAGGTGGGCAGCAAGGTGGAAAGCCTGTACCGCGACATCCGCTCGCTGCGCATCTACGAAGGCGCCACCGAGGTGCAGCAGCTCATCATCGGCAAGGCCGTCCTGCGAGCATCCTGACCCGCAGCCCACAAGGAAGGATCAACCCCATGGCCCACCCCAGCGCCCAGCCCGACCAGTTCGTGCACGACCGCCTGCCCGCACGCGAAGCCCTGCCTGCGTTCCACTACGACACACCCGAGCTGCAGATCGCCGACCAGGCCAATCTGGTGCAGGCCCTGTTCGACCAGGCCGAGCGCGCCGGCCATGGCGACCGCCCCCTGCTGCGCGGCCCGCACCGCAGCTACAGCTACCGCGAGGCACGCACCGAGGCCGCGCGCATTGCCGAGCTGCTGACACGGGAACATGGCCTGGTGCCCGGCAACCGTGTGCTGCTGCGCGGCGGCAACACGGTGGAGATGGCGCTGGCCTGGCTGGGCGTGGTGCACGCCGGGCTGGTGGCGGTGGCCACCATGCCGCTGCTGCGCGCGGTGGAGCTGGGCAGCATCATCGAGCGGGCCCAGCCCACGCTGGCGCTGTGCGATGGCCGGCTGCTGGCCGAGCTGCAGGCGGCCCAGGCGGAGCACCCGGTGCTTGCCACCACCATCGCTTTCCACACCGCGCCCGATGCGGGCGACCTGCTGGTGCGTGCGCAGGCCATGCCGGGCACCCTGCCGGCATGCCCCACGTCGGCCGACGACGTGGCACTGATGGCCTTCACCTCGGGCACCACGGGCGCGCCCAAGGCGGCCGTGCACACACACCGCGACGTGCTCGCCGCCTGCGAGGCCTGGCCGCGCCATGTGCTGCGCGCCCGGCCCGAGGACATCGTCGCGGGCTCGCCACCTCTGGCCTTCACCTTCGGGCTCGGCGGGTTGCTGCTGTTCCCGATGTGGGCCGGCGCCAGCATCTACTTCCCGGACCAACCCTACACGCCCGAGACCATGGTGCACCTGATGCGCGAGGCCGGGGTGACCATCTGCTACACCGCCCCCACCTTCTACCGCCAGATGGCGCCGTTCGCGCGCCAGCTGGGCCTGCCCACGCTGCGCACCAGCGTGAGCGCTGGGGAGGCCCTGCCCGACGCCACGCGCCAGCTGTGGAAGGAGGCCACGGGCATCGACATGACCGACGGCATCGGCGCCACCGAGATGTTCCACATCTTCATCTCGGCCGCAGGTGGCGAGAGCCGCGCCGGTGCCATCGGCAAGGTGGTGCCGGGCTACCAGGCCAAGGTGGTGGACGGCCAGGGCAAGGAACTGCCGCGTGGCACAGTGGGCAAGCTCGCAGTGGTCGGCCCCACCGGCTGCCGCTACCTCGACGACCCGCGCCAGGCCAAGTACGTGAAGAACGGCTGGAACTACCCGGGCGACGCCTTCGTGCAGGACGCGGACGGCTACTTCTTCTACCAGGCGCGCGACGACGACATGATCATCACCGCAGGCTACAACGTCGGCGGCCCCGAGGTGGAAGACGCCCTGCTGCGCCACCCGGCCGTGGCCGAATGCGCCGTGATCGGCGTGCCCGACGAGGAGCGCGGCATGGTGGTCAAGGCCTACTGCGTGCTCAAGCCCGGCCACACGGGCGACGCCGCCATGGCCAAGGCCTTGCAGGACCATGTGAAGGCCACCATCGCCCCGTTCAAATACCCGCGCCTGTTGGAGTTCGCGGCCACCCTGCCGCGCACGGAAACGGGCAAACTCCAGCGCTTTCGGCTGCGCCAGCGCGAAGCCGCTGCAGCAGCAGCCACTCCTTCATCGAACACGACACCATGAACACCCACTTGCACCCCCCCGGCTGGGCCATGCCCAAGGGCTACGCCAACGGCGTGGCCGCGCGCGGCACGATGATCTTCACCGGTGGCCAGATCGGCTGGAATGCCGAGCAGCAGTTCGAGAGCGATGACTTCATCGCCCAGACGCGCCAGACCCTGCTCAATGTGCGCGCCGTGCTCGAAGCCGGTGGCGCCGGCCCCGAGCACCTGGTGCGCCTGACCTGGTACGTGGTGGACCGCAACGAGTACAACGCACGGCTGAAGGAGTTGGGCGTGGTCTACCGCGAGGTGCTGGGCAAGAACTTCCCGGCCATGGCTTGCGTACAGGTGGCCGGCCTGATGGAAGAGCGCGCCAAGATCGAGATCGAGGCCACGGCCGTAGTGCCCGACGCGTGACCGCTCAGGGCGCACAGGGCCTGTCAACAAGCCCTATCCCGCCTGGCCTGCGCCGCTTTCGAGCGCAGCTGGCGCACGGCGCCCCCAACGTTCCATGAGCGCCTTGCCGTAGAGGATGAACACCAGCGCCGCACCGATCAGCGGCAACGCGGCATACACCCAGCCTGTGAGCAACTCGCCGCCCAGCGCCACGCCCACCAGCAGGGCCACGGCCGGGTTCACGAACGAATAGCTGCCCGCCAGCGCGGACGAGGTGTTCTGCAGCAGCCACAGGTAGGCGTTGAGCGCCACCAGCGTGCCGAAGAACAGCAGGTACACCCAGGCCGCCCACGACTTCGCACTGACCTGGCCGAGCGCACTGACCGGCTCGAAGCACAGCGCCACCACCAGGCCCATGGCCCCTCCCGTGAACCACTGCGCGGCCGAGGCCATGGCCGGCGCGGGCAGGCTCAGCCTGCGCGAGGCGTAGGAGCCGATGCTCCAGCACAGCGGCGCGCCGAAGGCCAGCAGCGCACCCAGCCAGGTGGCCGAGAAGTCGCCCTCCATCGCCAGCAGCAGCGCCCCCACCACGCCCAGGCCCAGGCCGATCCAGCTGGTGGCGGGCACACGCTCGCCACCCCAGCGCGACCAGAGCGCAAGCCACATGGGCATGGTGGTGACCACCGTGGCCATCAGGCCCGAGCCGATGCCCATCTTCTGCGCAAAGCCCATGAGGTTCATCGCCAGGAAGACCATGCACCCGCCCACCACGGCCGAGTTGCGCCACTGCACGGCCGTGGGCAGGGCATGGCCCTGCCACAGCGCCACGGCCAGCATGATGGCGCCGGCGCAGAGGAAACGGATGGCGTTCATCAGCAGTGGCGGCATGGTCTGCACGGCGATGCCGATGGCGAAATAGGTGGTGCCCCAGACCACGTAGACCAGCAACAAGGCGATGGCGATAGCCCACACACGGTGCTTGCCTGCTTGCGCATTGAAAAATGTCGGCATATTCTTCACCTGACCGGAAAATTTATGGAAATCACCTTGATTTCGGAATTTTTACCAAATTCATGCGCTTATGCAAGCAAATATTCAGACAGATGAGATAGACACCAGAATTATTTCTGCCTTGGGCACCGATGGCCGACGTTCATACGCCGACGTCGGGGCCGAAGTGGGCCTGTCGACGGCTGCCGTGCATGAGCGGGTGAAGAAGATGCTGGACAAGGGCGTGATCCGCCGTTTCTCGATCAGCGTGGACCATGAGCGCGTGGGGCTGAACTTCACGGCCTTTGTCGCCATCCGCAACGATGGCGGCATCCACTGCCGCGACGTGGCGCCGCGCCTGCGCGCCATGCCCCAGGTGGAAGAGCTGCACAGCGTGGCGGGCGAGTACGACTTCCTGGCCAAGATACGCACCACGCATGCACGTGCGCTGGAAGACGTGATCTACGAGATCAAGGCGATTGCGGGCGTGGCCCGCACCACCAGCACCGTGGTGCTCAATACCGAGTTCGAGGACCGCCCGCTGGACCTGAACTGGATGAACGACAAGGCGGGCTGATTCTTCAGATGGCGATGCCCGGCAGGGCATTGCGCACCGCGCGCACCAGGCTGTAGACCGTGAGGGCCGAGGTCTTGGGGTTGGCCGCCAGCGGCAGGTTCTCCATCTGCAGCTCAAGGCAGCCGAAGGCACCGCGTGCGATGACGGTATGCACGTTGCGCACCACGCCAGGGTCGGCCACCAGCTCGACCTGGGTGCGGTCCAGCCCCAGCCCGGCCAACGAGACCGTCGCCGCCACGTTGGCGTTCTTCGGGAACTGCCGGGCCGCCTCGCGTGCGCTGCCGCGAAAAATGACCTGTGGCGTCGCCAGGCGGGTCAAGTCGAAGGCCGGCTCGGCCGGCGTGCCCGCCCAGCTCAGCGGTGGCTTGCGCCCCACATAGACCACCTCGTCAAGCCCGCCGAAGCGCGCTGCGGCCAATGCGTCGATGGCGCCGATGGCGCCGGCCACCAGTTGCAGCCGGGTGCCGCCTTCATGGGCCGCCGCCTCCAGCCGTGCGAGCAGATCCGTATCGTGCAGGGCGCCGACCGAGGCCATGGCACAGGGGATGCCGGCCTGCAGGGCAGGCACCACATGGGCCAGCACCGCAGTGTGGCCAGCGCATTCGACGACAAGATCAGGGCGCTGCCCCGGCCCGCAATCCAGCGTGCTGGCCACACGCACATCCGGCGCGATGGCTGTGCACGCCGCCTGCGCGGCCACAGTGGAGCCCGGGGACACGATGACCTGCGCCAGCCGCACCCGATGGTCACTCGCCAGTTCCCGCGCCAGGGCCTGGCCGATGGCACCAAACCCGACCACGGCGAGCCGCAGCGGTGAGTGCACCCGCGTCATGCCGGGGCCGCCGTGTTCGGAAAGCGCTCGGCACAGCGTGCATGCCAGCGGCGCCAGTCGCGGCCCGGGTGCACCTCGCCGCAGTGCGCGCAGCTGCGCTCGGCCGGTGCGCAATCGTAGAAGGCCGAGTAGGTGCGCGGCAGGTCCTCGACGATGCTCGTGAGCTGCAGCTCGCTGCGCACCACCAAGCCGCCGCAGGCCGCGCAGTACCACTCGAAAGCGTCGATGGAGCCCACGGGCCGGCTGCGCTCCACCACCGTGCACAGGCTGCCCGGCTCCGGGCGCTGCGGCGAATGGCGCACATGGGCAGGCAACAGGAAAATGTCTCCCTCGCGCAGGTGCACGCGCTCGAACTTTCCGCGGTCGGCGATCAGCAGCGAGGCGTTGCCCTTGAACTGGTGGAAGTATTCCTCGTAGGGGTCGTCGTGGAAGTCGGTGCGCTCGTTGGGGCCGCCCACCACGGTGCAAACCAGGTCGGCGTTCTGCCATATCTGCTGGTTGCCCACGGGGGGCTGCAGGCGCGCACTGTTGGCATCGAGCCAGTGCTGGAAGTTCAGGGGCTTGCTGTGGTGGTCGTAGGCCACGTCGGCTGGCTGGTAGGGCATGGGGACACTCACTTTCGAAACAGGGAAAACCACCGCACCAGCAGGCGCCGCAGCCTGTGCCACGCAGATGGGGGAGGCAGGTGATCGGCGGAAACGCCCAGCAGCCGGCTGAAACGCTCGAAGAACTCTTCGCTGAGCTTGCGCGAGCTGGCCTCGACCAGCCGGTTGCCGAACTGCGCCAGGCGCCCGCTGAGCTGCACCTGCACCCACCAGTGCAGCACCGTGCCGCCATCGGCCGTGGGCGCAAAGCGCACGCGCGCCGTGCCCTGGCCGCTGCCCAGGGCGCCCGCCTGGCCGACGAAGACCATGGTCAGCGACCGGGGCGGCTGCAGGTCGTGCAGCGTGACATCGCTCTTGAAGCGCACCGACAGCGGGCCCAGGCCGACCTTGACCGTGGCCTCGTAGTCCGTGGGGCTGCGCTGGGCCAGGGCCTCGCAGCCGGGGATGCTGGCCTGCAGGTTCTTTGCATCGAGGATGGCCTGCCAGACCTGGGCCGGCGGTGCCGCCAGCAGCTGCCGGCCGCCAAAGCCATCCTTGGGCGCTGCTTCTTGGCCTGCCTCTGCTGGCGCCTGCCGGACCGCCGGTGGTGCCAGTGGCGCATGGCGCGGCAGCGCCTCGCCCGTGAGGGCGGATACGCAGCGCCGCACGAGCACACCCGCCAGGTGGCAGCGGTAGCCGGCCGAGGCATGCAGGTCGCCCAGCGCCGAGAGGCTATCGGGTGCGACGGCAGACAGGGCTGCCAAGCCGAGTTGGTCGCTGAGCGCCTCTTCGGCATCGGACCAGCGCGTGACGCCCATGCCCAGCCCGGTCACGGCCACGCGCACCTGGCCCGCCCCGGTATGCGCCACGGCCACGCCGACCAGCGCAAAACGCGAGGCCGGCTGCTCGAACTTGAGGTAGTGCAGGCCCGCCATCTGCGCAAAGCGCACCCCGACAATCAGCTCGCCCGATGCCAGCGCCGTGGTGTACAGGCCCTGGAAGTAGGCATCCGCCGCGATCTCGCGCTGCGAGGTGACAATGGTGGCACCCGCTGCCAGCACGCCCCCCGGCCAGCAGGCCGCTGGGTCGTTGTGCGCGAGCGAGCCGCCGAGGGTGCCCATGTTGCGCACCTGCGCATCGGCAATGCCGCCGGCCAGGGCCGCCAGGCCGGGCGCGAAGCCGCGCACGGTGGCGCTGGCCGCGACGCTGGCATGCGTGGCCATGGCGCCGATCCACAGCGCAGGCGCGCCGTCCGGCCCGGTTTCCACGCGGATATCGCGCAGGCCCGGCACGTCCTGCAGGTCGACCAGCAGCGACGGCGTGGCCATGCCCAGCTTCATCGCGGCCAGCAGCGACTGGCCGCCCGCCAGCCAGGCCTGGCTGCCTTGCGGCGAGGGGGTCATCAGCGCCAGCGCCTCGGCCAGCGAGGTGGGACGCTCAAAGTCCAGTGCGTTCATGCCGGCTCCGCTCCGCGCATCGCGGTCAGGCCTTCGCAGACCGCCTTCACGATGCCCTCGTAGCCCGTGCAGCGGCACAGGTTGCCACCCAGGGCATGGCGCACCCAGTGCGGGTCGATGGATTCGCCAGCGGCCTCGGGCTCGTCGGCCATGGCCACCGCGCGCATCAGAAAGCCCGGCGTGCAGAAGCCGCACTGCAGCGCATGGTGGCGGCTGAAGGCCTGCTGCATGGGGTGCAGCCGGCCCTGTGCCGGGGCCAGGCCCTCGACCGTGCGCACCGCCCTGCCCTGCACCTGCACGGCCAGCACGTTGCACGACTTCACGACCCGGCCATCCACCTGCACCGTACAGGCGCCGCACTGGGCCGTGTCGCAGCCCTGGTGCGTGCCGCACAGGCCCAGCGGGCCGCGCAGGCAATCCACCAGCAGCGTGTTGGCCTCGACCTGCACGCTGCACGCGCTGCCGTTGACCTCTATCCGGACTTCCTGCATGCCCTGCTTCATCCTGTGGTGGTCATCAGGCCAGGCGCAGGCCACAGCCCGCGAAGGCTTCGCGCGTGGCAGCCAGCTCGGCTTCGGTCATGTTCAGCAGTGGCCGGCGCACCGGGCCGCCGTGCTGGCCCAGCAACTCCTGCCAGGCCTTGCCATGCGCCTGCGGCTTGCCGGCAGGCTTGCTGGCGCGGAACGCGGCGCGCACGGGCTCCAGGCTGTCGCGCACCTTGCGCGCCTGTGCATGCTGGCCGGCAAACGCGAGACGGGTGTATTCGTTCATGCGCTGGTCGACCTTGGTCTGCAGCAGGAAGGGAGGCGTGGAGCACAGGTAGAGCTTCCAGTTGAGCTCGATGATGTTCTCCAGCCAATCCTCCTCGGAGGGGTTGCTCACCTGGATCTTGTGGCCGGCCAGTTCGGTCAGGCGCTTGTAGCGGGCGCGGTCGGCGCTGTACTTGATGGCCACGATGTTGGGCAGGTCGGCGATGCGGTTGCACAGCTCGGGGCTCATGGTGTAGCCGCAGTCGGGGTGGTTCCACATGGCGATGCCGATGTCCAGTTGCTCCGACAGGTAGCGGTAGTACTCGTAGATCGTCTCCTCGGTGTCGGCACCGAAGTGCAGCACCGGGCTGTGCACGATCACGTAGTCGGCGCCGGCGTTGGCCGAGTGGCGTGCCAGGTCGAGCACCACGTCGAGGTTGGTGTCGGAGCACGAGGTGATGATGCCGCAGCGGCCGATGCCGCAGCGGTCGCCTGCGGCCTGTGCGGCCTCGACCGACAGGGTGATCAGGCGCTTGCGCTCCTGCACCGACATGGCGAAGAACTCGGCCTGCTTGCCCGCGATGAACAGGCCGCCGAGCTTGAGGTCGCGGATCCAGTGGTCCATGTTCTGGCGCAGCGCCTTCTCGTCGATGCGCAATGCCTCGTCGAAGGGGGTGAGGTTGGCGGCCCAGACGCCGACGAAATGTTCGCGTGCGTATTCCTTGGCTTCAGACTTTTGGTAATCCATGGTGTTTTCCTTTCAAGACATGGGTTCGGTTCATGCAGACTGGCCGCTCATCGCGCGCCAGAACTGTTCGGAGGTGAGGGGAAACTGCAGCGCGCATTCGCCCAGTGGCGCCAGCGCGTCGCGCGCCGCGTTCATCAGCGCGGCCGGCACGCCGATGCAGCCGGCCTCGCCCACGCCCTTGGCGCCCAGCAGGTTGTGGGGGCTGGGCGTGGCAAAGCTCTTGATGTCGATGGCGGACGGCATGTCGTCGGCGCGCGGTGCGGCGTAGTCCATCAGCGAACCGGTCACCAGTTGGCCTGCGCCGTCGTAGACCAGGCGCTCCAGCATGGCCTGGCCCAGGCCCTGGGCCAGGCCGCCGATCAACTGGCCCTTGGCCAGCTCGGGGTGAACGATGTGGCCGGCGTCGTCGACCCAGGTGATCTGCTCGATGGTGGGGCGGCCGGTGTCACGGTCCACTGCCATGCGGGCGATCACGCAGCCATAGCTCCAGGCCTCGCCGCCCGTGAAGCGGCCCGCCGAGGACAGCGGCAGCGCCTCGCCCGCCGCGCGCCGCGCCAGCAGGTCGCGGCAGGCCTGCACGATGGCGCTGCCCGCAAGGGCGGTGCTGCGGCTGGCCAGCGCGCCCACACCGGGGGGGCACAGTGCTGTGTCGCCATAGACCACGGTGATGTCCTGCTCGTCCAGCTTGAGCGCCTCGGCCGCTATGCGCGCATAGGTGGTGCCATGGCCCTGGCCCTGCGCAGGCGATCCCGTGGCCACGGTCACGCGGCCGTCTGCGTGCCAGTCCACGCGCGCCGATTCCCAGCCCACGCCACAGGGCTCGACATAGAGCGCGAGGCCGATGCCCACCACCTCGCCGTTGGCGCGGCGCTGCGCCTGCAGCACGCGCTGCTCCGCGTAGCCGAAGCGCTCGCAGGCGAGCTCCAGCGCGCGCCGGTAGTCGCCACTGTCGAACACCTCGCCGGTGGGCGTGGTGTAGGGCATGTCGGCCGCCTCCACTAGGTTGCGCCGGCGCAGTTCCACCGGGTCGATGCCCGCCGCGCGTGCGGCCTGCTCGACCAGGGTTTCCATCAGCAGCGCGGCCTCGGGCCGGCCCGCACCGCGGTAGATGGTGACCGGCGCCGTGTGCGCCAGGCCTGCACGGCCCTGCACGTCGAGCCGCGCCACGCGGTACGGCCCGGGCAGGATGCGCGCCGTGTTGCGCAGCGGCACCACGGCCGAGAACGGCAGCCAGGCACCGAGCGTGAAATGCAGCTCGGCCTGCAGTGCAGCAAAGTGCCCTTGCGCCGTGACGGACAACCGGCCGGCCAGGCGCGCGCCGCGGCCATGCATGCCGGAGGTGAACTCGTCCGAGCGCGTCGAACTCCAGCGCACCGAGGCACCTAGCCGGCGCGCGGCCAGGGGAATGGCCAGGTCTTCGGGACACAGCGAGGACTTGGCGCCAAAGGCACCGCCCACGTTGCCGGTGATGACACGCACGCGCGCTTCGTCCCAGCCGAGCGCGGCGGCAATGTCGGCCTGCGCGCGGGACGGCGACTGCGTGCCGAGGTGGACCGTGAGGCGGGCCGTTGCCGCATCGGCACCGGCATGCCAGTGCGCGAGCATGCCGCGCGGCTCCATCGACAGGGCCAGCACGCGCGGCACCTCCAGCGCGGCATGGACCTCGCAGGCCACGGCAGCATGGGCCCCCGAGGCTTCGAAGTGGTGCACCACCTCGGTCACAAGGCTCGCACCATCAAAGTCCAGCACGGGTGCCAGCGGCTCGATGTCGAGCTGCACGCAAGCTGCGGCCTGCTGCGCCTGGGCCAGCGACCGGGCGAGCACCAGCGCCACGGGCTGGCCGACATAGACCACCTCACCGCGTGCCAGCGGTTCGATGCGCGGAACGCTTGCCACGGGCAGCAGCGAATTGGGAGGAGGCATGTGGACCACACGGCCGGCCTTCGACGGGGCCAGAAGGGTTGCGGCAGTGAGCACCGCCACGACACCGCCAGACTGCTCGGCCGCCTCGGTCGCGATGGAACGCAGCCGGCCGTGCGGCAAGGGCGAGCGCACGAACACCGCGTGCAGCGCGCCCTCGGCCGCCACATCGCCGGTGTACTGCCCACGGCCCGTGAGCAGGGCGGGGTCTTCGCGGCGAAGGGGATGGAAGGCCTGGTTCAGCATGGATCGGATTAGACCGACGCACCCCTCACCGGGCAATCGCATAATTTTGAAAGACTTTGAAGTTTGCCGACACAATCGCGCCATGGATCTTCTGGACAACCCCTCCAACCTCAGCCTGCGCCAGCTGCGCGCCTTCTGGCTCGTGGCGCACGAAGGCACCATGACCCGGGCTGCGGCGCGCATGCACCTGACGATCTCGGCGCTGTCGATGCTCGTGCGCACGCTGGAGGAAGAACTTGGCGTGCGCCTGTTCGAGCGCACCACGCGCCGCATCGAGCTGACCGAGGCCGGCCGCCAGTTCCTGCCCACGGTGCGCGACGTGTTCTTCGCACTCGACTCGGGCCTGCAGACGCTGCAGGAAAGCAAGCGCCGCAAGAGCGAGCGGCTCTCGGTCGTGACCTCGCCGCTGCTGGCGGCCAGCCTGGTGCCCGAGGTCATCGCGCGCTTTCGCGAGCAGTTCCCCAACGTCACGGTGACGCTGGTGGATGCGCCCGTGGACCAGGTCGTGGCGCATGTGCGCGAGGGCAAGTCGGACTTCGGCATCTGCACCGCCGACCTGGCCTCGACAGACCTGGTCTCGCAGGTGCTCTACAAGGACACGCTGGTGCTGGCCTGCAGCCCCGACCACCCGCTGGCCGAGCGGCACGAAGCCAGCTGGGGCGACCTCACGGACCAGAGCCTGATCCTGCTGACCTCGAACACGGGCCTGCGCCGGCTGGCCGACCAGACCCTGGGCCAGCTCACGCTGCGCCTGAAGCCAGCCTTCGAGGTGGCCAACATCCAGACCGCCGTCGGCCTGGTGGCGGCGGGCCTCGGGGTCTCGGTGCTGCCGGCCTACAGCCTGTCGCGGGTCGATGGGCAGCGCGTGGTCTCGGTGCCGCTGACCGACCCCGTGGTGACGCGCGAAATCGTCGCGCTGTGCACCCGCGCACGGCCATTTTCAATGGCCGCTGAAGCATTCTTGAAGCTGTTCACAAAATACGCGGACCAGAGCACGATTTAGGCGGTTTTCGATCGGTTTTGCTGGTGTTGCCTCTGTTCAGCAGGTCAACGCACCAGTACAAAAGTAAGGCGCCCTCACATGTCCCGGCGCACACACAAGGAAACCGATCCATGAAACCCCTTTGCGGCGCCAGCCCAACCCAGGCCCCCCCATCCCCCTTGTCCCGCCGCCAGGTCCTGGTGCTGGGCGCCGGCAGCACCGCCGCCTGGCTGCACGCCACGCCATCGATGGCGAACACCTGGCCTTCCAAGCCCATCAAGATCACCACCGCAGCCTCCACCGGCAGCGGGCCCGATGTCTCGCTGCGCCTGGTGGCCGAGCAGCTGTCGCGCCGCTGGGGCCAACCCGTCATCGTCGACAACAAGCCCGGCGGCAACGGCGTGGTGGCCTTCAACGCCACGCGCAGCGCCGCCTCGGACGGCCATGAGCTGATCCACCTGGACAGCAGCATGCTGACCTCCAACATGCACCTGTACAGCCGCCTGCCCTACGACCCGCAGCGCGACTTCGCCCCCATCCGCCCGACGCTGCAGACCGACTTCTTCGTCGCGGTGGCCAAGGACAGCCCTTTCAAATCCATCGACGACATCGTGCAGGCCGCCCAGGCCGCGCCGGAGCGTGTCACCTACGGCTCGTGGGGCCTGGGCAGCCCGGGCCACCTGGGCGCGCTGCGCCTGCTGGCCGCCACCAACACGCGCATGACGCATGTGCCCTACAAGGAAATCCCGCAGCTGTTCGCCGCCGTGGCCACCGGCGAGGTGCAGTGGGCGCTGGGCAGCATCGCGAGTGCAGGGCCCATGGAGAAGTCGGGCCGCATCCGCTTCGTGGGCGTGGCGGCAGCGCAACCCTCGCCCTTTGCGCCCGGGGTGCCCGGCATGGCCGCATCGGCACAGGCCAAGGCCTTCGTGGCCAATGCCTGGTTCGGCCTGTTCGCCCCCCGCAGCACACCCAAGCCCCTGCGCGAGAGGATCGCAGCGGACATCACCGAGATACTCGCCACGCCGGACATTGCCGACCGCTACCGCACGCTGGGCTACAACCGCTTCGACCAGAAGCCCGACGAGTTCGGCGAGTACATTGGCCGGGAGACACAGCTGTGGAGCCGCGTGATCGCCGACGCCAAATTGAAGCTGGACTAGCAAGCGCGCCCGGCAAAAAAATGACGGAGACAAAAAGAAGATGATTGTACTCAAGGACATCAGCTACGTGCGCCTGGGCACGCGCGACCTCGATGGCGCCTGCCGGTACGCCAACGACATCCTGGGCCTGCGCGAAGGGCAGCGCTACGGGCCGCCCCGGCATGGCAAGGCCGTGGGCTTTCGCAGCGATGCGCGCGAGCAGACGCTGGTGTACTTCGACGGGGACCCTGCGGACCACACGACCGGTTTCGAGATCGCCTCCATGGCCGAACTGCAGTCCGCCGCCGCCGAGCTCGAGCGCCTGGGCCATGCGGTGCGCGAGGGCCGTGCCTACGAGTGCGAGCAGCGCCGCGTGCAGGCCTTCATCGGCTTCAAGGACCCGAGCGGCAACGCCATCGAGCTGGCGGTGGCGCCCTTCCACAGCGGTGTGCGTTTCTTTCCGACGCGCGACACGGGCAACACCGGTTTCTCGCACGTGGGGCTGCGCAGCACCGACCCGGCGCGCGACGAGCGCTTCTGGACCACGGTGCTCAGTGCCAAGGTCAGCGACCGCATCGGCGCCGCCCCCTTGCTGCGCATCGACGAGGTGCACCACAAGATCGCGCTGTTCCCTTCGGGCTATGCAGGGGTGCAGCACATCAACCACCAGGTGGCGTCGATCGACGACCTGATGCGCGCCTGGTATCTGCTGCAGTCGCGCGGCGTGCGCGTGGTGTTCGGCCCCGGCAAGCATCCGACCTCGGGCGCGATGTTCCTCTACTTCGAGGGGCCGGACGGCATGGTCTACGAGTTCTCGAGCGGCGTGCGCATGGTCACCGACCCGGATGCAGCGCCGCGCCAGTTCCCGTTCCACCCGACGTCGTTCTGCATGTGGGGATCGGTGCCCGACATTCCAGAATTCCGCTGATACGGATTTGCCTTCAACCGTCTAACGTCGTTGGTTCGCCTTGCCGTGCCAACGCACTGTCTGCGGCTCCCCGCCTAGTTATACGGCCGAATGAAAATCCGTAGGAAGCGCCCGCCGCCTTCGTCGCTCAATCCGCAGCGGCCACGCGCTCCATCAGTGCCAGGTAGTGCGGCAGCGGCGGCGTGGCGCGGCCGGGCACCTTGGCCAGGTCGTCGTAGCGGCGCAGCCGGATGGCCTCCTGCGCAAAGGCCTGCTCGGCAAACCGGGCGCATTCGACCAGGCCGTAGGCGCCGCCCTGCAGCTCCAGGCTGTGCTGCGACGCGGGCGAGAGCGCGGCCCAGTAGTCGGCGTCCACCGCGCACAGGTAGCGCTTGGCATCGACGTGCATGCGGATGGGCTCCAGCACCGCCTCGGGCAGCACGCCGCGCAGGAACGGCAGGGCCACGTACTGGTGCAGGTCGTCGTGGCGCGGTGCACGGGCCTCGTGCTCTGCTGCGGCGAGGGCCAGCAGGTGGCCCAGGTCGTGCAACAGGGCCGCGACGACGGTGGCGGGGGTCTCGCCGGCCTCCTCGGCCAGGTGGGCGCATTGCAGCGCGTGGTCGAGCTGGCTCACGGCCTCGCGGCCATACTGCTTCTGGCCGCGCTCGGTGAGCAGCAGGGCGATGTCGTGCTGGGTCAATGCCATGGGAAGCCTCAGATCATGGTCTTGCGGATGCGCGCCGACACCATGTCGATCAGGCTCACGGTGACCACGATGATGAGCATCACCGCGCAGGTCTCGGCGTACTGGAAGCCGCGGATGATCTCCCACAACACCACGCCGATGCCACCCGCCCCCACCATGCCCACCACCGAGGCAGAGCGCACGTTGGCCTCGAAGCGGTAGAGGGTGTAGGAGATCCACAGCGGGATCACCTGGGGGATCACGCCGTAGATGATCTCGTGCAGGGCGCTCGCCCCCGTGGAGCGGATGCCTTCCACGGGCTGCGGGTCGATGGCCTCCACGGCCTCGGAGAACAGCTTGGCCAGCGTGCCGGTGGTGTGGATCCACAGCGCCAGCACGCCGGCGAACGGGCCCAGGCCCACGGCCACCACGAAGAGCATGGCGAACACCATCTCGTTGATGGCACGGCAGGCGTCGAGCACGCGGCGCACCGGCTGGTTCACCCACCAGGGCGCGATGTTGGACGAGGCCAGCAGCGCCAACGGCACGGCGGTGACCACCGCGAGCGCCGTGCCCCACAGCGCGATCTGCAGGGTGACCAGCATCTCCTGCACGTAGATCTGCCACTGCGAGAAATTGGGCGGAAAGAACTCGGCCGCGTACTGGGCCATGTTGCCCGAATCCTTGATGAGATCGAGCGGGCGCATGTCGGCGCCCTTCCAGGATGCGGCCAGCACCACCAGCAGGATGCCCCAGGACAAGTACCAGGCGAGGCTACGCTTGGGCGCAGTGGTGCTCGCCAGGGTTGCGAGCGAGGGGGTCAGTGCAGAGGACATGGTGGGGGCTGGCCGGATGCGTTACTTGCTTGTTTGCTTGCTTACTTCAGGGAGGCCAGTTGCTGGTCGATCTCGGCCAGGCGGGTCTTCTTGTCGCCATCGGCCAGGGTGGCGTCGGCCTCGATCTTGTTGCGCTTGCCAAACAGGTCGAGCTGGCGGATGGGCATGAGCTGCGCATTGGTCGACGGCTTGAAACCCGAGAGCTTGGAGATCTTCATGACGATCTCTTTCTCGCGCGCATCGGTCTTGGCGTAGTTGTAGAAGAAGTCCTTGATCTTGGCCTTGGTGGCTTCGGGCAGGTCCTTGCGCATCACCAACGGATCGAGCGCGATCAGCGGCGAGGTCCAGACGATCTTGATGTCCTTGAACTTCTCGGGCTGGCGTTCCTTGATCTTCTCGAGGTTTTCGCTGTTGTTGGTGGCCACGTCGACCTGCTTGTTGGCCACGGCCAGGGCATTGGTCTCGTGGTTGGCGCTGCGCGCAATCTTGAAATGGGTCTTGGCGTCGATCTTGTTCTGTGCAAAGGCGTAGTAGCCGGGCACCAGGAAACCCGAGGTGGAGTTGGGATCACCGTTGCCAAAACTCAGCGACTTGCCGTTCTTGAGCACGTCGTCCAGCGTGGCCAGGGGGCTGTCCTTGTGCACGATCAGGTGCGAGTAGTAGCCCTGGGTGCCATCGGCATTGACCATCTGCGCAAACACTTCGCCATTGGCGCGGTCCACCGCCTCCATGGCCGACTTGTTGCCCAGCCATGCGACCTGCATCTTGTTGAAGCGCATGGCTTCGATGAGGCCGGCATAGTCGGAGGCGAAGAAGGCATTGATCTTCAGGCCCGTCTGCTTGGCCATGTCGTCCAGCAGGGGCTGCCAGTCGGCCTTGAGGTTTTGCGAGGCTTCGGTCGAGATCATGCCGAAGTTGATGTCCTGGGCGAGGGCGCCCGTGGTCATGCCCAGGGCGAGGGCCAGGGCTGCGCACAGTTTCTTGATCATGGATGGCTCCAGAGAGGTGACAACGGTAGGGAAAAGGGAAGCAAAAGACAGAGAACTTCAGGCGGCCTGGGCCAGCGGCTGGGCTGCCCAGCCGGAAGCCGGCTGCTGCGCCGGTGCAGGCACCACGGCCAGCGGCAGGCTGGCGCCCAGGATCTCATCGGCCTGCACGCCATAGAGCTCGCGCAGCAGCGCCGGTGTGAGGGCGGCCGAGGGGCCGTCGTAGACCACGCGGCCCTGGTGCAGCGCGACCACGCGGGGGCAGTATTTGATGGCCACGTCCACCTGGTGCAGCGAGACGACGACGGTGCTGCCGTCCTCGCGGTTGATGCGCGCCAGGATGTCCATGACCTTGCGCGAGGATTCGGGGTCGAGCGAGGCGATGGGCTCGTCGGCCAGCACCACCTTGGCGCCCTGCACCAGGGTGCGCGCAATGGCGGCGCGCTGCTGCTGCCCGCCCGAGAGGGTGGAGGCACGCTGCGCGTGGCAGTCGGCAATGCCCACGCGGGCCAGGGCCTCCAGCGCCAGGGCGCGCTCGTGCGGGCGGAACACGCGCAGCCAGCCGCGCCATTTCGGCGTGCGGTGCAGCATGCCCACCAGCACGTTCATCATCACGGGCAGGCGGTCGACCAGGTTGAATTGCTGGAACACGAAGCCCACCTGCGAGCGCACCTTGCGGATGTCGCGGTGGATGCGCCCGCCCTGCTGCACGCAGCGGCCGTCAACCTCGATCAGCGAGTGGCTGTCGCCATCGGCCACCACCAGGCCGGCCACATGGCGCAGCAGCGTGGACTTGCCCGAGCCCGAGGCGCCGATGAGCGCCACCATCTCGCCGGCATGCACCGTGAGGTCGATGTCGCGCAGCGCGTGCTTGCCGTTGGCGAAGTGCTTGTTCAGTTGTTCGATACGCAGGGCGATGGGCATGGCGGATTCCAAGTCGTCTATACAAATGCAGTGTGGAAGGCGGCTGTGACAGTGCTTTGACAGTTGCGGGAAATTTGCATGTCAAGCTACGTTCAGAGCACGCGCTGCCCTTCGCGCCAGACACCGCGCACCACGGCCTGCTGTGAGCCATCGGGCAGATCGGCCATGTGCACCTGGACCAGGTCGGCGCGCAGGCCGGGCGTGAGCTCGCCCCGGTCCTGCATGCCCGACGCGCGTGCCGGGTTGCGCGTGACGGTGGCCACGGCCTCGGGCAGCGTGAGGATGCCGTCGTGCACCAGGCGCATCACGGCGCTCAGCAGGCTGCCGGGCACATAGTCGGACGAGAGGATGTCCAGCAGGCCCTGGCGCGCCAGGTCGGCCGCCGCCACGTTGCCCGAGTGCGAGCCGCCGCGCACCACGTTGGGCCCACCCATCACGGTGAGCAGGCCGCGCTCGCGCGCGGCCTTTGCCGCCGCCAGCGTGGTCGGGAACTCGGACATGCCCGCGCCTTCGGCATGGGCCTGCTCCACGTGCGCCACCGTGGTGTCGTCGTGGCTGGCCAGGGCGATGCCGTGGGTGCGGCAGTAGTCCACGAAGTAGGCACGGTGCGGCTCGGCGTACTGGGCCTGCAGGGTGGTGGCATGCTGCACCTGGCGCTCGAACTTCTCGCTGCTCCAGCCCTTCTTGCCGGTGTAGTAGGTGCGCGCCTGCTCGATGTTCTCCCACTGGCGCTGGCCCGGGGTGTGGTCCATCAGCGAGATCAGCGACAGGCGCGGGTGGCCGTGGAAGGGGCCGAACAGGTCGATGGTGTTGGGCGCGGGCAGCTCGCAGCGCACGTGCAGGTGGTGGTCGGCGCGCAGCAGGTTGCGCTCGGTGCAGGTGTCGATGGTGTCGAGCACGCGGTTCCAGGCGCTGCCGCGCAGGCTGTCCACGTCGGCCTCGCCCACGCCCAGCGCGTCAAGCACGGTGGTGATGCCCGCTGCTGCGATCTCGGCGTCGTGTGCCAGCAGGGCCGGCATCTCGGCCCACTGCACCTTGGGGCGCGGCATCAGGTGGCGCTCGAAGTTGTCGGTGTGCACCTCCACCAGACCGGGCAGCAGGTAGTCGCCCCCGAGGTCGATGCCCTGCAGCGCGGCGGTGCCGCCCGAGGCCAGGGAGTCGATGCGCCCGCCCTGCACCGAGAGCGAGCCCTGCACCACCTCGCCGGGCAGCACCATGCGGGCGTTGTGAAAGACCACGCCAGCGCTCATGCTGCCACCCCGCGGAAGTCACCCACGTTCACGCGGCGCGTGGCGACGGCGGCACCCACGTGCGCGTCGTGGAAGATGCCGACCAGCGCGGCGCCGCGCTCCACTGCCTCCCGGACCAGGGCGATCACCGTGTCGGTGTTGGCCGCATCGAGCGACGCCGTGGGCTCGTCGAGCAGCAGCAGGGGCTTGGGCTTGATCATGTTGCGCGCGATGTTGATGCGCTGCTGCTCGCCGCCCGAGAAGGTGGCGGGCGGCAGGTGCCACAGGCGCTCGGGAATGTTCAGGCGGGTAAGCCACTGGCGCGCGGTCTCGCGCGCGGCTTCCAGTGCGTGGGCGTCGTCGCCCGCATCTTCGGCCAGGGGTTCGGCCACCACGTCGAGCGCGCTCACGCGGGGGATCACGCGCAGGAACTGGCTCACGTAGCCCACGGTGTCGCGGCGCAGTTGCACCAGTGCGCGCGGGCTGGCCTGGGTCACGTCCACCGCCGGGCCGCTGGCGGGCTGCACGGTGATGCTGCCCGCGTTGGCGCGGTAGTTGGCGTAGATCATTTTCAGCAGCGTGCTTTTGCCCATGCCCGAGGGGCCGTCGAGCACCACGCATTCGCCCGCGCCGACGGTCAGGTCCACGTTGCCGAGCACGGGCAGCTCGATGCCGTTCTGGTGGTGCAGGGTGAAGCGCTTGGCCACGCCCTTGAGCTCCAGGATGGGGAGGTTGGTGTTCATCATCATGGTTGCAGTACCGAGGAAACGAGGAGCTGGGTATAGGGGTGCTGCGGGTCGTCGAGCACCTGGTCGGTCAGGCCCGACTCGACCACGCGGCCGCGCTGCATCACCACCATGCGGTGCGCCAGCAGGCGGGCCACAGCCAGGTCATGGGTGACGACGATGGCCGCCAGCTGCATCTGCCGCGTGAGCTGGCGCAGCAGGTCCAGGAGGCGCGCCTGCACCGAGACGTCCAGGCCCGAGGTGGGTTCGTCCATGAACACCAGGCGCGGCTGGGTGACCAGGTTGCGCGCGATCTGCAGGCGCTGGCGCATGCCGCCGGAAAAAGCGCGCGGCGCGTCGTCGATGCGGCTGGCATCGATCTCCACGCGCTGCAGCCACTCGGTGGCGGTGGCGCGCAGGCGGCCATAGTGGCGCTCGCCCAGGCCCATGAGGCGCTCGCCCACATTGGCACCGGCCGACACGTCCATGCGCAGGCCGTCGGCCGCGTTCTGGTGCACGAAGCCCCAGTCGGTGCGGGCCAGAAGGCGCTGCTGCGCCTCGCTCATGCCGAGCACGTCCTGCAGGCTGCCGTCGCGGCCCTGAAACTGCACGCTGCCCGCGTCGGGCCGGCTGCGTGCGGCCACGGCGTTGAGCAGGGTGGACTTGCCCGAGCCGGACTCGCCGACCACGGCCAGCACTTCGCCGGGCCACAGGTCGAACGAGGCGTCCTGCAGCGCCACGCGCTGGCCGTAGCGCTTGCTGATGCCGCGCACGCTGAGCAGGGGGGTGGGGGATGAAAGGGTGGCGTCCATGTCAGGGCTCGATCGAGAAACTGAGGCCGTGCTGCGCAAAGCCCAGGGATTCATAGAAGGCATGCGCATCGGCGCGCTTGCGATGGGACGACAGGGCCAGTTTGTAGCAACCGGCCTCGCGCGCCTGCTGCACGGCGTGGGCCATCATCTGGCGGCCGATGCCCTGGCCCTTGCGGTCGGCGGCGACCACCACGTCCTCGACCACGGCCGAGGGGGCACCCCGGTGGGCCAGGTTGTGCATGACCAGCAGCGCGTAGGTGCCGACCACGTCGGCATCGGGTTCGGCGCCCTCGCAGGCCACCCAGAGACGGTAGCTCGGGTAGGCGCGAAACTGGGCCAGCAGGGTCCTGGCCTCGGCCAGACTGAGCACCTGCTCGGGGCTGTCCTCGATGCCCTGGTACAGGGCCAGCACTTCGTCCAGGTCGGCCTCGGTGGCCTCGCGCAGGGTCACTGTGCTCATGCGGGCGCCCCTTCGGACACCGTTGCCGCTGCGGCAGCCTGGCGCTCCTGGCAGTAGTCCGAGTCGGAACAGACGTGCATGCGCGTGCCCTGGTCGTCGGTGATGACCTCGTCGAGGAAACTGTCGGTGGCGCCGCACAGGGCGCAGGCGCAGTCCCAGCGCTGCACCTCGAAGGGGTGGTCCTCGAAGCCCAGGCTTTCCACCGGCGTGTAGGGCGGCACGGCGTAGATGCGCTTTTCGCGGCCTGCGCCAAAGAGCTGCAACGCCGGGTTCATGTGCATCTTGGGGTTGTCGAACTTGGGGATCGGCGACGGCGCCATCACGTAGCGGCCGTTGACCAGCACCGGGTAGTCGTACGTGGTGGCGATGTGGCCGTAGCGCGCGATGTCCTCATAGAGCTTGACGTGCATCAGCCCGTACTCGGCCAGGCCGTGCAGGGTGCGCGTCTCGGTCTCGCGCGGCTCCAGGCGCTGCATGGGCTCGGGCACCGGCACCTGGTAGACGAGCACCTGGCCTTCGGCCAGCGGGGTCTCGGGGATGCGGTGGCGCGTCTGGATCAGCGTCGCCTCGGTGGTGCGCGTGGTGGTGGCCACGCCCGTGGTGCGCTCGAAGAAGCGGCGGATGTTGACCGCGTTGACCGTGTCGTCCGAGCCCTGGTCGATGACCTTGAGGCAATCGTCCGGCCCGATGATGGCGGCCGTGACCTGGATGCCGCCCGTGCCCCAGCCATAGGGCAGCGGCATCTCGCGCGAGCCGAAGGGCACCTGGTAGCCGGGGATGGCCACGGCCTTGAGGATGGCCCGGCGGATCATGCGCTTGGTGCGCTCGTCCAGGTAGGCGAAGTTGAAGTGCCCGTCGGTGGGCGCGGCATCGGCGGGCAGGCCCATCAGCGCGGGCTCGTGGGGCGCGTTCATGCGTCGTCTCCCAGGGTGGTTTCTTCGGAGGGGTTGGCCGCCGCAGTGGCGCGCATGCGGCGCACCAGCTCCAGCTCGGACTGGAAGTCCACGTAGTGCGGCAGCTTCAGGTGCTGCACGAAGCCCGAGGCTTCCAGGCTGTCGCTGTGCGAGAGCACGAACTCCTGCATCTGCGCGGGCGACTCCACCGGCTCGCCCAGCTCGTCGGCGCGCAGGGCGCGGTCCACCAGGCTCATGGCCATGGCCTTGCGCTCGCTGTGGCCGAAGGCCAGGCCATAGCCGCGCGTGAACTGCGGCGGCTGGTGCTTGCTGCCCGCGAACTGGTTGACCATCTCGCATTCGGTGATTTCCATATCGCCGATGGAGATGGCAAAGCCCAGCTCTTCAGGGACGATCTCCATCGCCACCGTGCCCAGGCGCAACTCGCCCACGAAGGGGTGCGAGTGCGCATAGCCGCGCTGCGTTGAATACGCCATGGCCAGCAGAAAGCCCTCATCGCCGCGCGCCAGGTTCTGCAGCCGCGTGGCGCGGTTGGCCGGAAAGCGCAGCGGCTCGCGCGTGAGGTCGGCGGGGGCCGGGTCGCCCTCGGGGATGGGGCGGGTCTCGATCAGCCCTTCCTGGTTGAGCAGGTCCACCACGCGCGGCGTGGTGGCGGGTGCATCGACCAAGGGCGCGGGAGCTGCGGCAGCGGCCACTGCATCGCCCCGGGCCAGCAGCGTGAAGTCAAGCAGGCGCTGGGTGTAGTCGTAGGTGGGGCCGAGCACCTGGCCGCCGGGCAGGTCCTTGAAGGTGGCGGAGATGCGCCGGGTGAGCACCATGCGCGCGGTGTCCAGCGGCCGGGTGGTGCCCAGGCGCGGCAGCGTGGCACGGTAGGCACGCAGCAAAAAGATGGCTTCGACCAGGTCGCCCGAGGCCTGCTTGATGGCCAGCGCCGCGAGCTCGGGGTCGTACACCGAGCCTTCGGTCATCACCCGGTCCACGGCGAGCTTGAGCTGCGCGCGGATCTGCGCCACCGAGAGTTCGGGCTCGGCAGTATCGCCCCGGCGCTGCTCGGCCAGCAGGCGGTAGCTGTTGAGGATGGCGGTTTCCCCGCCCTTGACGGCAACGTACATGCGCTTCAGGCCTCCACGGTGGATGGTTCGATACAGGTCGTGCGTGGCAGGCCGGCGATGTGGCTGGCCGTGGCCAGCACCACGTCCACCCCGCGCGGGAAGGCGCCGTGGTTGTCGGCCCACTGCGCAGCGAAGTCACCGGGCAGGCCGGCCACGTGCAGGTGCTGCGCGTCGCGGATACCCGGGCCCGTGAGGCGCCAGGCGCCCGCGCCGTGCAGGGCCGGGGCCAGCACCGCCACGTCGATTACGCAGGTGGCGGACTGGTCGGGGTATTCGTCGCTGCCGCACTGCAGGCCGGCCAGGGCGGGCATGGCATCGCCTGCGGCCACCCAGGCAAAGCGCGCCTGTTCGGGTGCATCGACCAGCACGCAGCCGGTATGAAAGCGCAGCCACACGCCGGCCTGGCTGGCCGCCAGCCGGGGCGAAAGCCACAGCGTGCATTCGCTGTCGAGCAGGGCCAGCAGCACAGCGGCCGAGGCCGCGTGCCCGGTGGCGGGCACTTCAGCGTCGTGCACGATGGCGACCGGGGCGCCTGGCTGCGACAGTGCCTGCAGCACGGCGCGGAACACGCCCTGGCTGCCCAGGGCCTCACTGGAGAAGCCCGCACCCAGGGCGGACAGGGAGGTGGTAGGGGTCGCGCTCATTCCTGGTCCTCGTCGCTGCCGTCGTTGCTGCCGCTTTCGCGGGCCACCGTGAAAAAGTCCACCCGCGTGCTGGCCGTGCGGGCCTGGCGCTCGGACTGCACCTGGGCCAGGTGGCGGCGGATGGGGTCGAGCAGACTGGCGTCCAGCGCGGCCTGGCGCGCAGGGTCCTGCAGCAGCGCATCGGCCAGGGCGGCCAGTTGCACCTGGCGGTGCGAGCGGCCGAGCACGTAGGCCACACCCACGGTGGGCTCTCCGCCATCGGCTCCATCCACGTCCACGCGCAGTGCGCAGCGGGTGACCGTGACCTCGCCCAGGTTGAAGCGCTCGCCGGTGCCGCCAGCGCGGCCCTGCACCATCATCAGCCCGGTTTCGGGGGCACGCAGCCAGCGGGCGGGCAGTGCGGTGTGGTCGTGCAGCGCGGGCTCCAGAAGGTCGATGGGCGCCCGGGCCAGCAGCGCCATCCAGTGCGCCCGCGAGAGCGGGCGGCCCGGGCCCGGGTTGTCAAAGGCTTGAAACATGAAGGTGGTACTCTTTAAGTTGTATAGACAAATTGAACAACTGGCGCCAGCTTAGACAGCGCGCATGTAGGTTTCATGACAGCCACCACCAGCACACAAGTTCTTGCCAACCCCGCCCCTACCGCACGCACGGCACGCCCGGCACGCGACAGCTTCTGGACCCGCATTGCCGCCGAACTGGCCGAGGCCATCGGCAGCGGCATCTACCCTCCGGGCCAGCGCCTGCCCTCGGAACATGCCTTGGCCGAGCAGTTCGGCGTGAACCGGCACACCATCCGCCGCTCGCTGGCCAGCCTGTGCAGCCAGGGGCTGGTGCGCATCACGCAGGGCAGCGGCACCTATGTGGAGGACTTCGCGGTGGACCTGGCACTGGGCAAGCGGGTGCGCCACCAGCAGGGCCTGGCCCAGGCCGGCCTGCGCGGCAGCCTGGTGGTGCTGCAGGAGCAGACGGTGCGCGCCACGTCCGCGCTGGCCAAGGCCCTGCAGGTGCCGGCCCGCAGCCCGCTGCTGCAGTTGCGCGTGATTGGCCAGGCCGAGGGCCAGCCGCTGCACGTGAGCGAGCGCTACTTTCCCCTGCCCCGCTTCGAGGGCCTGGCCACCATGGTGCGCGAGACCGGCTCCATCACCGCCGGCTTCACCGCGCACGGTGTGGCCGACTACACCCGGCGCGAGAGCCGCATCACCGCCGAGCTGCCCGATGCTGCCGTGGCCGCCGAGCTGCGCCAGCCCGCCACGCGCCCGGTGCTGCTGGTCGAGAGCCTGAACGTCGACCTGGCCGGCACGCCCATCGAATGGGCGCGCGCCTGGTTTGCGGGCGACCGCGTCAAACTCACCATCACCCATGACGACGAGTAACACCCCCTCCCCCACCGCCGCCCACCACCGCTATGCGGTGTACTTCGCGCCCAACCCCGGCACCCTGGCCTGGCTCGCTGGCAGCCACTGGCTGGGCCGCTGCGCCGCGCTGCTGCAGCCCATGCAGCCACTGGACATCCACGGCGTGGCCCGGGAAGAACTGGAGCGGCTGACCGCCGCCCCGCGCCGCTACGGCTGGCATGCCACGCTCAAGGCCCCGTTTGCGCTGGCGCCGGGCGTGGACTGGCTCACGCTGCACCATGCCGTGCAGACGCTGGCCCAGGGGCTGCGGCCGTTCAGCATGCCGCCCATGCAGGTCGAGCGCATCGGCGATTTCCTCGCACTGGTGCCCGTGGCCGCGCACCCGGCCAACGCCGAGATCCAGGCCGCAGCCGCTGCCTGTGTGACGCAACTGCAGCCGCTGGCGGCAGCGCTGTCAGAAGGGGAGCTGGCGCGCCGCCGCGCCGCCGGGCTCACACCCCGGCAGGATGCACTGCTGCAGCAGTGGGGCTACCCCTTCGTGCTGGAGGAGTTCCGCTTCCACTTGTCGCTGACCGGCTCGCTCGCGGCTGCGGATGACGAGACCGTGGAGCTGGTGCAGGACGCTGCCGACCAGTTCTTTGCCGACCTGCCGCCGCTGCGCTTTGGCAGCCTGGCCCTGTTCGCCGAACCCACGCCGGGAGCCGACTTCGTGCTGCTGGACCACCTGGAGCTCGGCGCATGAGCACCACAGCGAAATTGCTGTATTTCATGGGCCCCTCGGGCGCCGGCAAGGACAGCCTGCTCGACTGGCTGCGCCAGCACCTGCCCGCCGGCCTGCCCGTGCAGTGGGCGCGGCGCACCATCAGCCGCCCGGCCAGCCCCGGTGGCGAAGCGCATGAAAGCACCACGCCCGACGCCCACGCCGCGCTGCGCGCCGCCGGTGCGTTTGCCCTGCACTGGGAGGCCAACGGCCTGGCCTATGGCGTGCGCCATGCCGAGCTGGCGCCGCTGGGCCAGGGCCGCTGGCTGCTGGTGAACGGTTCACGCGCCTACCTGCCCGAGGCGCTGCAGCGCTACCCGGCCCTGGTGGCCGTGCACATCACGGCCAGCCCGGACGTGCTGCGCCAGCGCATCCTTTTGCGCGGCCGGGAAAGTTCTGACGAAGTGGAGCAGCGCGTGCAGCGCGCGCTGCGCTTCCTGGCGCCACCGGGCACGGCCGGCATCGAGGTGCGCAACGACACCAGCCTGGACGCGGCGGGCCGGCAGTTGCTGCAGGCCCTGGAAAGGCTGCCCGGCTGGCCAGGCCTGGTCAACGCCCCGGTGGGGTGAAATCCGCCCGCGCCTTGAGCGCCTTCTCGCGCGCATGGCAGCCTTCGAGGTGGTCGTTGACCAGGCCCATGGCCTGCATGAAGGCATACACGGTGGTGGGGCCGACAAAGCTCCAGCCGCGCTTCTTGAGGTCCTTGGACATCGCGGTGGAGCCTGGCGAGGTGATGAAGGTGCGCGCCACCTCGCGCGTGATGCGCTCGGGCCGCTCGCCAGCGGCGGGCTCGTACTGCCAGGCGTAGCGCGCAAGCGAGCCGAATTCCTGCCTGAGCTCCAACACACGCTTGGCGTTGTTGATGGTCGAGACGATCTTGCCCCGGTGGCGCACGATGGCTGCGTCCTGCACCAGGCGCTCCACGTCGGAGTCAGTGAACTCTGCGACCTGCTCGGCATCGAACTGCGCGAACGCCGCCCGAAATCCCTCGCGCTTGTTCAGGATGGTGAGCCAGCTCAGGCCCGACTGGAAGCCCTCCAGGCACAGCTTCTCGAACAGGCGCCGGTCGTCCGCCACCGGAAAACCCCATTCGCTGTCATGGTAGTGGCGGTACAGCGGCGTGGCCTGGCACCAGGTGCAGCGCGGGCAGCCTGCGTCGTCGGCGAACAGGCCGTCGGGAATCTCGGGGGTGGCGGTGGCTTCGGTCATGGACGGGATTCTAGGAATTCCATCCGCCATGCTGCTGACAGGCCCTAAACTGAACACCGGATATGCCACAGCCATTCGCTTCACGTTCCGTCCCGCTCCGCCTTGGCGCCGCACTGTCTGCCTTCATTGCCAGCCTGGCCCTGGCCGGCTGCGCCAGCAATGGCAATGCCCTGGGCTACTACTGGCAATCGGTGCGCGGCCATGTGCAGCTGATGCGCTCGGCCGAGCCGCTGGAGGACTGGATCGCGCGCACCGACATCCCGCTGCCGCTGCGCGAGCGCCTGCAACTGGCCCAGCGCGCCCGCGCCTTCGCGGTGACCGAACTGGGCCTGCCCGACAACCCGAGCTACCGCCGCTATGCGGACTTGAAGCGCCCGGCCGCCGTGTGGAACGTGGTCGCCGCGCCGCCCTATTCGCTGACGCTGCACACCTGGTGCTTCCCGGTGACGGGCTGCATCGGCTACCGGGGCTATTTCGACGAGGCGGACGCGAAGGCCGAGGCCGGCCGGCTGACGCAGGAAGGCCTGGAGGTCGAGGTCTATGGCGTGCCCGCCTATTCCACCCTGGGCTACATGAACTGGGCCGGGGGCGATCCGCTGCTGAGCACCTTCATCGGCTGGCCCGAAGGCGAATTCGTGCGCCTGCTCTTCCACGAGCTGGCGCACCAAGTGGTCTACGCCAAGGGCGACACGCTGTTCAATGAATCCTTTGCCACCGCCGTGGAGCGGCTGGGCAGCGCACGCTGGCTGGCCCAGCAGGCCACGCCCCAGGCCAGCACCGCCTTCGTGGCCAGCGAGGCGCGCCGGCGCGAGTTCCGCGCGCTGACCCAGGCCACGCGCGAACGCCTGGCCAGGATCTATGCCCAGGAAGGCATGCCGGAAAGGGAGGCGCAGAAGGCCGCTGCCATGCAGTCCTTTCGCGCCGACTATGCGGCCCTGCGCGAGCGCTGGCAGGCCACGCCGGCCCAGACGGCCGGCTACGACCGCTGGGTATCCAGCGCCAACAATGCCAGCTTTGCGGCCCAGGCGGCCTACAACGAGTTCGTCCCCGCCTTCGAGGCGATCTTCGAGCGCGAGGGGCGCGACTGGCACCGGTTCTATGATGCGGTGCGTGTACTGAGTGAACAACCCCAGGCACAGCGCCACGAGGCGCTGCGCCAATTGCTACCCAACCAGGAGACCCCCGGTGCCTGACATCCATATCCACCGCGAACACCAACTGGGCTTCAAGCAGGCCCGCAAAGTCGCTTTTTCCTGGGCCGAGAAGGCCGAGGAGAAGTTCGACATGGAATGCACCTACGAAGAGGGCGAGACCGAGGACACGCTGCACTTCAGCCGCTCCGGGGTCAAGGGCACCCTGCTGGTGGATGCCAACCAGTTCGAGATGAAGGCGCAACTGGGCTTTCTGTTCGGCGCGTTCAAGGACCGCATCGAAGCAGAGATCGGCGAGCAGCTCGATGCCCTGCTGAACGCCCCCCCGCCCGCCGCCAAAAAGGCCGCGCCGAAAAAGAAGGCCGCCGACGACGCGAAACCCGCCAAGGCGGCCGCAGCCAAGGCACCGGCCAAAGCCAAAAAGGCCTGAGCCCTCCATGGCCGCGCCCGCGTTCGACACGTTCAGCGACCTGCTGCACACGCGCTACAGCTGCCGCGCCTTTCTGCCTGAGCCGCTGCCCCGCGCCACCACTGAGAGCATCCTGGCCACGGCGCAGCGCACGGCATCGTGGTGCAACGCCCAGCCCTGGCAGGTGCACATCGCCAGCGGCGAAACCCTGGAGCGCCTGCGCAGCGCCTTCCAGGAGCGCATTGCCAGCACACCGCCGGAGCCCGACCTGCCCTGGCCGCGTGAGTACCGAGGCGTGTACCAGGAGCGCCGGCGCGAATGCGGCTACGGCCTGTACGAAGCGCTGGGTATTGCCAAGGGTGACCGGGCCGCATCGGCGCGCCAGGCGGCCGAAAATTTCAGCATGTTCGGTGCGCCGCACGTGGCCATTGTGAGCAGCGACGAGGCGTTGGGTGTGTATGGCGCGGTGGACTGCGGCGCCTACGTCGCCAACTTTTTGCTGGCCGCGCACAGCCTGGGCGTGGCTTCGGTGCCGCAGGCGGCGCTGGCCTCGTACCCCGGTGTGCTGCGCGAGGTGCTGGGCATCGGCGAGGACCGCACCATCGTCTGCGGCATCTCTTTCGGCCTGGCCGACCCGGCGCACCCGGCCAACCAGTTCCGCACCACGCGGGCGGATCCGGCCAGCAGCGTGGTCTGGCGCGACTGAGCTACAGCCCCGGGGCAGGACAGAGCCTCGCCTGTGACCCCACCGAGCAGCCTGCCGGTCACTGGATCCGCTCCGGTGCCGCTGGGCTGGTGAGGCTTTCGTCGCTTCAGGCAACGGCCTGAAGCCGGTGCGTCGC
This sequence comes from Acidovorax sp. LjRoot66, assembly GCF_964253305.1. Classification (NCBI taxonomy): domain Bacteria; kingdom Pseudomonadati; phylum Pseudomonadota; class Betaproteobacteria; order Burkholderiales; family Comamonadaceae; genus Acidovorax; species Acidovorax sp. LjRoot66. Next base: position 963,204 of record NZ_CAXUQU020000001.1, on the reverse strand, counting down.
GCTCTGCACAACAGCCTCACCTGCTCCGGCCTGGCGCAAGGCACCGAACAGGTCCTTGGGGTTGGCCAGATCCGGGATCAACTGGATGCGTTCGCCCACGCCCAGTTCCAGCGCCGCATCGCGCATGAAGCGCAGGGCCGAGAAGTCCTCCAGTGCAAAACCCACCGAATCGAAAATCGTCACTTCGGCATCGCTCGCGCGGCCGGCCTCGCGGCCGGCCAGCACCTGCCACAGCTCGGTCACGGCAAAGTCGGCCGGCATCTGCTGGATCTCGCCTTCGATGCGGGTCTGGGGCGGGTACTCGACGAACACGCGGCCGCGCGTGAGCACCTCGGCCTGCAGCTCGGTCTTGCCGGGGCAGTCGCCCCCCACGGCGTTGATGTGCATGCCGGGCGCCACCATGTCGGCGGTGAGGATGGTGGCGCGGGTCTTGTCGGCCGTCACCGTGGTCACGATGTCGGCGCCGCGCACGGCCTCGGCCGTGCTGCCGCAGACGGTGACCACCAGGCCCGATGGCTGCAGGTTGGCCTGCAGCTTGGCGGTGGCGGCAGGGTCGGTGTCGTACAGCCGCACTTCGGTGATGCCCACCAGATGCTGGAAGGCCAGGGCCTGGAATTCGCTCTGCGCGCCGTTGCCGATCAGCGCCATCACCCGGCTGCCGGGCCGCGCCAGGGCCTTGGCCGCCACGGCCGACATGGCTGCCGTGCGCAAGGCGGTGGTCAGGGTCAGCTCGCTGAGCAGTTGCGGCGTGCCCGTGGCCACGTCGGCCAGCACGCCGAAGGCCATCACGGTGGACAGGCCCAGGCGCGTGTTCTTGGGGTGGCCGTTGACGTACTTGAAGGTGTAGGTCGCGTCGTCGGCAATCGGCATGAGCTCGATCGCGCCATCGGGCGAGTAGCTGGCCACCCGGGCCGACTTGTCGAAGCTCTCCCAGCGCAAGAAGTCCTCGGTGATGTTGGCGGCAATGCCAGCAAGGCAGGCCGCGAGGCCCTTGCGCCGGATCAGCTCCACCGCTTCGGGGGCGCTCAGGTAGAGGGTGGATACGCTGGTGTGGTGGGGGGTGGCGTCGTGTCGCATGGGGTGTCTCCGGTTCGGTGGCATCCAGTGTCCAGCGGGCGCGAGGCAATGTGAATCGGCAAAAATGTACCGAAATGCGCGGTTGATTGTCAAAATGGCAGCCATTGCTCACTTTCTGCACCACCACCATGGATGAACTCGACCGCTCCCTGATTGCACTGCTGCGTGGTAATGCGCGCATGAACGTCGCCGACCTGGCGCACAAGCTCGGTGTCTCCCGCGGCACGGTGACCAACCGCATCCGCAAGCTCGAAGACAGCCAGGTGATCGTGGGCTACACCGTCAAGCTGCGGCCCGAGGCCGAGCCCGACCGCATCCGTGCCTGGATGGGCGTGCTGGTCGAAGGCAACCAGTCGCGCCAGGTGGTGGCCAGCCTGCTGGGCGAGCCCGGCGTGGCCGCCCTGCACGACACCAATGGCCGCTGGGACCTGCTGGCCGAGCTGGAGGCGGGCAGCATGGCCGAGCTGGCGCAGGTGCTCGAGCGCATCCGACTGATTTCGGGCATCCGAGGCACCGAGACCAATATTCACCTCACGACCTACCGCTAGCGGTTGGCAGGCAGTGCTCAGCCGATCTGGCCGCCCAGGCTGCGTGCGGCTTCGAGCACGCTTTTCACGTAGCGCTCGTCGTAGCGGTGGGCCGGCATGGTCAGCGTGACGGCAGCAGCCACCGTGCCATCGGCGGCAAACACCGGCGCCGAGATGCCGGCCACCTCGCTGAGCCGGTCGCCCACGCTGGCCAGGTAGCCGTCGGCGCGGATGCGCGCGTACAGCGCGCGGTCATGCCGGCCGAGCGAGTTGGACAGTGCCGCGTCGAAGGCCACCAGCACGCGCCCGCCCGTGCCCCGGTCCAGCGGCAGCAGGTCGCCTGCGCGGATATGGTCGCGGATGGGGTGCGGCGAGTCCACGCGGAACTGGCACAGCCGCGCATCGCCCTGGCGCACGTGGTAGGCCGCGCTCTCGCCCGTGGCGGCCACCAGCTCGCGCAGCACGGGCAGCACCACCCGGTCGAGCGAGAACGAGGCCGCATACAGCGCATGCAGCCGCCCCACCTCGGGCCCGATGGCATAGCGGCCGTCGTCCAGGCGCTGCACCCAGCGCGCATGCTCGAGCGAGGCCAAGAGGCGCAGTGCCGTGCTCTTGTACAGCCGGGTGCGCGTGGCCAGCTCGGTCAAGGCCAGCGGCCCGTCGCCCTGGCGGAAGGCGGCCATCAAGCTCAGGGCGCGGTCCACGGCAGCCGCGCCGCCCGGGGCGGCATCGGCATCGGCAACGGATTCGGAAACGGCTTTGCGGGGCATGGAGACCAGGGTGCGCGAAGGAGTCGCCCAAGAGAATGAGGTTCTGTCTATTGAAACATTGATGCCCCCACCCGTCCAGCCCGTGCCGCAACGCCCATGAAAAAGCGGCCCGCAGGCCGCTCGGTCAGTCGCGGGGTATGGCCCGGATCAGCTCAGCTCGGTGATCAGGTCGATGTACTGCTGCTTGGCGGCATCGGCCTCGGTGCCCTTGAGCGCGTTCCACGCATCCCACTTGGCGCGGCCCACCATGTCGGAGAAGCTGGGCTTCTTTTCGGTGTTGTCGCCCACGGTGGCCTGCTTGTACAGCGCGTAGATCTTGAGCAGCGTGGCGTTGTTGGGGCGCTCGCTCAGGTTCTCGGAATTGGCTTTGGCGGCTTCGAAGGCGGCATTCAGGTCGGCCATGGGTTGCTCCTTGGGGTTCGAAAGATGGGGGAGGGAAAGAACGGTGTCGGCAATGGTTTGCGGCGTTGTATCTTACGGTCTGCACAAGGCCCTGCGCTGTGCAATCCATAGAGGCAAGCCCCCAAAACAACCACAACAGGTGTACATCCGATGGTGACCCGCATTGCTGCTCCCAACGCCACCCGCTCCGAAGGCCTGGCCAGCCCGCTGAACACCGCCTCCCAGGTCGCCCGCAAGGCGCGGGCCACCACTGCGGCCGCCGCCCAGGCCTTGCCACCCGCTGCGCGCAAGGCCGCCGGCGCGGTGCAAAAGAATGTGCGCCGCGCCGCCACCGGAATGCTCGGCCTGTCGGGCGAGCGCATGAGCAAGGTCGACACGGCCTGGCTGCGCATGGACTCGGGCAGCAACCTGATGATGATCAATGGCGTGTGGACGCTGGCCCCCGGCATCGCCTGGGAGGCGCTGTGCGAGCGCGTGCAGCAGCGCCTGCTGCAGTACCCGCGTTTTCGCCAGCGCGTGGTCGAAGACGCGGCCGGCGCCACCTGGGTCGAAGACCGCCAGTTCGATATTGCCGCCCACGTGCTGCGCGAGACCCTACCCCAGGAACCGGGCCAGAGCATGCAGCGCGCCCTGCAAGACCGCGTGGGTGAGCTGGCCATGCAGCCCCTGGACCCGCGCCGCCCGCTGTGGCAGATGCACCTGGTCGAGAACTTCACAGGCGACGACGGCCAGCAGGGCAGCGCACTGATCGTGCGCATCCACCACTGCATCGCTGACGGCATCGCCCTGATCTCGGTCACCATGTCCATCGTGGACGGGGGGTCCGAGCCGCCCAAGCGCAGCCGCAAGGAGCGCGAGGCCGCCGCGACGGCCGAGGACTGGATCGCCGATGCACTGATCAAGCCGCTGGCCGGCCTTACCGTGAAGGCGCTGGACCTGGCGGGCGATGGCGCGGCGCGCTCGTTCAAGGTGCTGGGGGACCCCGAGAAGGCCATGCAGCACGGCCTGGCTGGCACCATGGACATGGCGCGCGTGGCCTACCAGCTGGTGAGCGACGCGGCCGCTCTGGCGCTGATGCCCGACGATTCGCCCACGCGCCTGAAGGGCCAGCCCGGCCAGGCCAAGCGTGTGGCCTGGTGCCCGCCGATCCCGCTCGAAGAGGTCAAGGCCATCGGCAAGGCGCTCAACTGCTCGATCAACGACGTGCTGATGTCTTGTGTGGCGGGTGCCATCGGGGGCTATCTGCGCAGCCAGGGCGACGACCCTGCGGGCCAGGAGATCCGCGCCATGATCCCCGTGAACCTGCGTCCCATGGAGGAGGCCTGGAAGCTGGGCAACCGCTTCGGCCTGGTGCCACTGGTGCTGCCCATCGGCGTGGCCAACCCGGTGGAGCGCGTGTACGAGGTGCGCCGGCGCATGAATGCGCTCAAGGGCAGCACCCAGCCCATCCTCGCGTTCGCCATGCTGGCCGTGGCAGGCCTGATGATCAAGCCCGCACAGGACGCGCTGCTCAACCTCTTCGGCCGCAAGACCACTGCGGTGATGACCAATGTGCCCGGCCCCAAGGAGCAGCTCACGCTGTGCGGCGCGCGCGTCACGCAGTGCATGTTCTGGGTGCCGCAGTCGGGGGACATTGGCCTGGGGGTCTCCATCCTGAGCTATGGCGGCGGCGTGCAGTTCGGCGTGATCACCGACACCACGCTGTGCCCCGAGCCGCAGCTCATCATCGATGCGTTCGCGCCCGAGTTCGACCAGCTCTCGCTGCTCACGCTGATGCTGCCCTGGGGAGATTGAGATCTTGCGCTGGCTGGTCGTTCTCACGCTGGCCGTGCTGCAGCAACATCCCGCCGGCGCCGCCGTGGTGCAGGAGCATGTGCAGCGGCCCTACCCTGTGCAGTTGCAGCCAGGGCAGACATTGCGCCAGGCACTCCAGGCCGCCACGCCCATCGTGGTGAATGGCCGCCGCTTCCATGGTTACACACGCTGGAATGTGCGCTGGAACTACCGCTGGTGGCGCGAGGCCTCGGGCCGCTGCGCCATCACCGAAGTCGCCACGCGGCTGACCACGGAGGTGCAGTTGCCGGAGTCGCGCGGCGCGACTCCCCAGCAGCAGGCCACCTTTGACCGCTACCTGCGCGCCTTGGCGCAGCATGAGCAGGGGCATGCGCAGTTCGGGCGGGATGCGGCCCAGGCCATCGACCAGGGCATTGCAAGCCTGCCTGCGGCGGCCGATTGCGCCACGCTGGAGCGCAACGCCGACGCGCTGGGTCGCCGCCTGCTGCAGGAGCATGTGGAACGTGAGAAGCAGTACGACCGCGACACCGGCCACGGTGCGGCGCAAGGCGCACGGCTGGACTGAAGGCCGCTATTCGAGCCCCAAGGCGGGCAGCAGGCGCGACACGCTGGCCAGCACCGCGGGCACCGGCTCACCCAGTTGCACGCGCACGATGGCACCCTCCACCACCAGGGCCAGTGCCTGGGCATCCTGCGCCTGCGTGGCCGATGGCGGCAACAGCATGGCCAACAGGTCTGTCATGTCCTGCTTGTGGCGGCGGGCGATGGCGTTGACCTCGGGCACGGTATCGCCCAGTTCGCTCACGCTGTTGATGAAGGCGCAGCCCCGGAAGTCCTCACGGGTGAACCACTCGCCCAACGCAGGGGCCAGTGCGACCAATCCGGTGCCAGCCTTGCCATGGCGCGCCAGCGCATCGGCGAACCAGGCCATCCACAGGGCATGCCGCATCTCCAGGTAGGCGCAGACGAGATCGTTCTTGCTCGGAAAGTGCCGGTAGAAGGTCACCTTGGTCACCCCCGACTCGGCAATCACCTTGTCGATGCCGGTGGCGCGGATGCCCTCGCGGTAGAACAACCGGTGCGCTGTGTACAGCAGGCGGTCCCGGGCAGGCAGGTGTTTGACGTCAGTGGTCGGAGCAAGCAGCATGGCGCATTGTAGACAAGTCTGTCTACGTGCGGATATGATGATCACGTAGACAGACCTGTCCACATGACTTCCACCCTTTCCAACCGAGGTACTGCCCATGGAATCCCGCCCGCCCCTGCCTCCCTTCACCCTGGAGACCGCGATCCAGAAAGTCCGCCTGGCCGAAGACGGCTGGAATTCGCGCGACCCGGCGCGCGTGGCGCTGGCCTATACGCAAGACACACGCTGGCGCAACCGGGCCGAGTTCCCCGTGGGGCGCGAGGCCGCGCAGCAGTTTCTCGAGCGCAAGTGGGCGCGCGAACTCGACTACCGGCTCATCAAGGAGATCTGGGCGTTCAGCTCGCACCGCATCGGGGTGCGCTTTGCCTACGAATGGCACGACGACGCCGGCAACTGGTACCGCAGCCACGGCAATGAGAACTGGGAATTCAACGACGCCGGGCTGATGGCCGTGCGCCACGCCAGCATCAACGACCAGCCGATCAAGGCGGCGGACCGGCTGTTCCACTGGCCCCAGGGTCGGCGCCCGGACGACCATCCGGGTCTGACCGAACTGGGCCTTTGAGTCAGCGGCTCAGGCCGTCGATAGCCTGGAACATGGACTGCCGGGCCTGGCTCACGATCTGGCCCTTCCAGGCGTCGGTGTCGGTGTAGAACGCTTCCAGCATCTGCGCCTTGATCTGCTTTGCCTGCCCGGCCGGCGCCTGGGGGTGCAGGTTGAGCCACTGCTCGGCGCGGATGGCGTTCATCACGTCAAGTACCGGCACGGTGCCGTATTCCATCGCGATGCCGGTGCTCTCGGCGTGCGGGCATTCATCGTAGATCGCGTTCCACATCAGCCCGGTGAGGAAGGCCGAGGTCGATGATCCGTCGTAGATGGAGGTCACCGGCGTCGCGCCGCCGCCATCCCACCAGGCGCGGGCGCGGGCCACCGAGGCGTCGTCGTCCTTGCCCGCGTAGATGCGTTCGCCGTGGCCACTGGGGCCCAGGCCGGTGTGCAGGTCGATCCAGGCGATCTGCGAGGCACGGGCACCATGCTGGCGCAGCACCTGGCGCAGCGTGCGGTTGCTCCAGGTGGGCTCAGTGCCGCCGAAGAACACGCCTTCGGGAAACTCGTGCTGGCCGCGCGAGATGGCGGCCTGCCAGGATGCCTCGCCCTTGGTGTCTATGTACCACTGCACGGCCGCCAGGTTGTCGGCCGACGGTGGCCACACTTCAGGCAGCAGCAGCGGCTGCACCTCGCGGTAGGCCTCGTTCACGGGCAGAGGCTTTGAAAAGTCCTGGAAGTTTCGGTTCAGGTCCACGTTCTCGTGCGTGAAGCGGCGCACGTGCGAAAAGCCGTAGGGGTTGAGCGCATGGATGTAGAGCGTGGCCACGCCCGCCGCGTGCGCCTTGTCGCGCCACTCCTGGTCGTGCAGTGCATGCACCTGCACCCCGCTGCCGCAGTAGCCTTCCACGCCATGGCAGGCGCTGCTCACGATGAGCAGCTTGGTCGCATCGCCCGGCCCGTCGCGCACCACGTCCATGGCAAGGTCTTCACCATCACGCCCTTTGAGTGGGTGGGCATGCGACTCGATGGGCAGGCCCGCCGCGGCCGCGCCCTCGAGAAACTTCTTGCGGGCCTGGGCGTAGCTGGGCGAAAAGGCGTCGACGATGCCGATCATGGGGCGGTTGCTTTCGTGGGTGGGGTCGGGAACACAAGAAAACCCGGAGCGCGCGAGGGCACCCGGGGCTTCAGGAAAGAGACGACAACAGGGGTGTCAGGCCGTCGTGGGCTGCGCCAGCCAGTCCTCGGCCAGCTTCACCCAGTAGGTCGCACCCAGCGGGATCAGGTCGTCGTTGAAGTCGTAGCTCGGGTTGTGCAGCGTGCAGGGGCCGCCGCCATGGCCCATCTCGCGGTGCGCACCGTCGCCGTTGGCGATGAAGCAGTAGGCACCGGGCTTGGCCTGCAGCATGAAGGCAAAGTCCTCGGCGCCCATGGTGGGCTCCTGCACCAGCACGTTGGCCTCGCCGACGATGCCGGCCATGACCTTGCGCGCGAACTCGGCCTCGGCCGGCGAGTTCACGGTGGGCGGGTAGTTGCGGTGAAAGTGGAACTCGCAGGTGGCGTCGTGCGCGGCGCAGGTGTGCTCGGCCACCTGCTTCATGCGCTTTTCGATCATGTCCAGCACCTCGATGGAGAAGGTGCGCACCGTGCCCTGCAGCTCGCAGCTGTCGGGCACCACGTTGGTGGCCTCGCCCGCATGCACCATGGTCACCGAGATCACGCCCGCATCCACCGGCTTCTTGTTGCGGCTGATGATGGTCTGGAAGGCCTGCACCATCTGGCAGGCGATCGGCACCGGGTCGATGCCGTTGTGCGGCAACGCCGCATGGCTGCCCTTGCCGCGGATGGTGATCTTGAACTCGTTGCTCGACGCCATCACCGGGCCGGGGCTCACGGCGAACTGGCCCACGGGCATGCCGGGCCAGTTGTGCATGCCGTACACCGCCTGCATGGGGAACTGTTCGAACAGGCCGTCGGTGATCATCTCGCGCGCACCGCCACCGCCCTCTTCGGCCGGCTGGAAGATCAGGTACACGGTGCCGTCGAAGTTGCGGTGCTTGGCGAAGTGCTGCGCCGCCGCCAGCAGCATGGCGGTATGGCCATCGTGCCCGCAGGCGTGCATCTTGCCGGTGTGCTTGCTGGCATGGGCAAAGGTGTTGAACTCCTGCATGGGCAGCGCATCCATGTCGGCGCGCAGGCCAATGGCCCGGCCGCTGGCACCCCCGTCGCGCCCCTTGACGATGCCCACCACGCCCGTGGTGCCCAGGCCCCGGTGGATGGGAATGCCCCACTCGGTGAGCTTGTTGGCCACGACGTCGGCCGTGCGCACCTCTTGGAAGCACAGCTCGGGGTGGGCGTGAATGTCCCGGCGCACCGCTGCAATACTGGCCGCCTGGGTGACGATGGAGTCAATAACGTTCATGATATGTGTCCTTACGATTTCACAGTCTAGCCCGAGAGCAACCAGCGTGCCAACCCGGGTTATTTACTACACGAGCCCTTTTCATGATTTCACCCCAAGCCCTCGAACTGGCGCAATCCCTGGTACGCATGAACACCGTGAGCCACAACTCCAACCTGGAGTTGATCCACTTCATCCGCGACCACCTGGGCCAACTGGGCGTGAAAAGCCGCCTGACCTACAACGCCGACAAGACCAAGGCCAACCTGTTCGCCACGCTGGGCGAGGGCAAGCCCGCCGGGGTGATCCTCTCGGGCCACACCGACACCGTGCCATGGGACGGCCAGGATTGGACGATGGACCCGCTGAGCGCCCTCGTCAAGGACGGCAACCTGTACGGTCGGGGCAGCGCCGACATGAAGGCCTTCATCGGCATCGCGGTCTCGCATGCCGAACAGTTCCTCGCCAGCGACGCCCCGTTTGCCCTGCACTTTGCCTTCAGCTACGACGAGGAGGTGGGCTGCTTCGGCGTCAAGGAGCTGATCGCCGACCTGCGCGACGCCAGCATCCGCCCGCTGGCCTGCATCGTGGGCGAGCCCACGAGCATGGTGCCGGCCATCGCGCACAAGGGTGTGTACCGCTACAAATGCTGCGTGCGCGGCAAGGAGGCACATTCGTCCCTCACGCCGCAGTCGGTGAACGCCATCGAGATGGCGGCGCGCGTGGTCGGCCGGGTGCGTGACATGGCCGAGGGCTTCGAGCGCAGCGAGCCTCGCTTCGAGGGCTTCGACGTGCCGTTCTCCACCGCCAGCGTGGGCCAGTTCCATGGCGGCATTGCCGACAACGTGGTGCCGCGCGACGCCGAGTTCCGCTACGAATTCCGCGACCTGCCCACCGCCAACGCCGCCCAGATGCAGTCCGAGGTGTTGGCCTATGCGCGCTCGCTCGAACCCGCGATGCAGAAGGTGGCCCCGCAGACGGGCTTTTCTTTCGAGACCATCTGCGAGATCCCGAGCTTTCTGGGCAACAAGGACGATGCCGTGACCCGCCTGGCGCAGGAACTCAGCGGCGAGCAAGGCACCACCCTGGTGGCCTTCGGCACCGAAGCGGGGCTGTTCAAGAACGCCGGCATCCCCACGGTGGTGTGCGGCCCCGGCAGCATCCAGCAGGCGCACCAGCCCGATGAGTTCGTGAGCCTTGCGCAATTGGGCCGCTGCGAGGCCTTCATGCAGGGGCTGGCACGCACCAAGGCCTTCGGCTGAAACAGGAAGGCCGTCAGGTCCTCACGCGCCCATCACCGGTCAGCATCGACATTTCCACAAAATGCGATGCCGCATGGTCCGTGGCGCTGTACGACACCTGAAAGCCCGAGATGGCCTGCGAGCCCAGGCCTTCGAGCCCGGCGATCAGGCCTTCGCGGGTGATCTTGCCGCTGCCATTGGCCTGGCGCAGGCCCTCGGCAAAGACGCGCGCAGCGACATAGCCCTCCATGCTGGAGTAGTTGGCCTGCACCTTGTCGCCACCTTTCTTGATGGCTTCGAGGAACTCGCGCGTGATCTGGCGCGAGGGCTGGTAGGGCGAGGGCATGACCTGCGAGACCACCACCCCGGCACCGTCCTTGCCCAGTTCGTCGGCCAAGGCCTGCGTACCCACGAAGGACACGTTGTAGAACGTGCCGCCAAACCCCGCCTTGCGCGCGGCGCGCACGAAGGCGGCGCTGCCCGCATAGGCGGCGATCTGCACCACCGCATCGGGCTTGGCGGCCACCAGCTTGTCCACCGCAGCCTTCACGTCCACCGAGTTGCGCTCCACGGTGGCCGTGGCGGCGGGCGCCAGCTTCTGCTCGGTCAGCGCACGCACCACGCCGTCGAGCCCGGCCTTGCCATAGGCATCATTCTGGTAGAAGACCGCGATCTTCTTGATCCCCAGGTTGGTGAGCTGGCGCACGATGAGCGCGGTTTCGTCGTAGTACGAGGCTCGCACGTGGAACACCAGCCGGTTGAACGGCTGGCGCAATGCCTCGGCCCCCGTGAACGGGCCGAAGAACGGCACCTTCTCCTTGGTGAACAGGGGCAGCGCGGCCAGGCTGGTAGGGGTGCCGATGTAGCCGAACAGCGCAAACACGTCGTCGGCCATGAGCTTCTTGGTGTTCTCGGCGCAGCGGTCGGGCTCGTAGCCATCGTCGAGGGTGCGGATCTCGATCTGCCGCTTGCCCACGCCGCCCTGGGCATTGAGCTGGTCGAAGAACAGCTTGGCGCCCTGGTGGAACTGGATGCCCAGTTGCGCCGCCGGGCCGGTGAAAGGGGCCGACTGGCCCAGCACAATGCGCCCTTCGCCTTGCGCCTGGGCCATCTGGAAGCCGCCAAGCGCCGCTGCGCCCAGCCCCACCGAAAACTGCCTGCGCCCCACTACAGTCTGGTTCATGGTGAAATCCTGGTTTCAGGGCTTTGCGCCCCATTTGCCATCGCCGCAAGGCGACCCCTCTGGAAGGGCGCGCCACGAGCGCGCAGCCTCCAGCCCCGCAGCCAGTTTAACGACCAGCCCACCAAATGCCCACGATTTCGGCCTCTGTCCCCACTGATTCCGTGCCCTTTGCCGTGCGCGGCGCCTGCCCGCACGACTGCCCCGACACCTGTGCGCTGATCACCACCGTGGTCGATGGCGTGGCCACGCGGGTGCAGGGCAACCCCGACCACGCACACACCGATGGCGTGCTGTGTGCCAAGGTTTCGCGCTACACCGAGCGCAGCTACCACCCGGAGCGGGTGCTCACCCCCCTCAAGCGCACCGGCCCCAAGGGCAGCGGGCAGTTCACCCCGGTCACCTGGGACGAGGCGCTGGCCGACATCGCGCAGCGCCTGTCCACCATCGCCGCGCGCGACCCTGAGGCCATACTGCCCTACAGCTACGCCGGCACCATGGGCATGGTGCAGGGCGAGAGCATGGACCGGCGCTTCTTCAATCAATTGGGCGCCTCGCTGCTGGACCGCACCATCTGTGCGTCGGCCGGTGCCGAGGCCCTGGTGCAGACCCTGGGCGGCAAGGTCGGCATGAAGGTCGAGTTCTTCGCCGAGGCGCAGCTGATCCTGATCTGGGGCAGCAACTCCATCGGCAGCAACCTGCACTTCTGGCGCTATGCGCAGCAGGCCAAGCGCAATGGCGCCCGGCTGGTCTGCATCGACCCGCGCAAGACCGAGACGGCCGACAAGTGCCACGAGCACATCGCCCTGCGCCCCGGCACCGATGCCGCGCTGGCCCTGGCGCTGATGCACGAACTGATCGCCCACGACTGGCTGGACCACGACTACATCGCGCGCCACACCCTGGGCTGGGAGGGCCTGCGCGAGCGCGCCCTGCAGTGGCCGCCCGAGCGCGCGGCCGAGGTCTGCGGCGTGCCCGTGGAGCAGATCCGCCAGTTGGCGAAGGACTACGGCACCACCCAACCCGCCGCCATCCGCCTGAACTACGGCATGCAGCGCGTGCGCGGTGGCGGCAACGCCGTGCGCGCCGTCACCTGCCTGCCCGCGCTCACGGGGGCCTGGCGCCACCGCGCGGGCGGCATGCTGCTGTCGAGCTCGGGCCAGTACCCGGTGCAGCGCGCGGTGCTGCAGCGCCCCGACCTGCTGGCGGGGCGCCAGCCGCGCACCATCAACATGTCCACCATCGGCGACGACCTGCTGCGCCCGGCCTCGCCCGCCTTCGGCCCGCAGGTGCAGGCCGTGGTGGTCTACAACAGCAACCCCGTGGCCGTGGCGCCCGAGTCGGGCAAGGTGGTGCAGGGCTTTGCGCGCGAAGACCTGTTCACCGTGGTGTTGGAGCACTTTCACACCGATACAGCCGACTACGCCGACTACATCTTGCCGGCCACCACGCAGCTCGAGCACTGGGACGTGCACCTGTCGTACGGCCACACCGATGTGGTGCTCAACCGGCCGGCCATCGCGCCGCTGGGCCAGGCGCGCTCGAACGCGCAGATCTTCCGCGACCTGGCGGCCCGCCTGGGCTACACCAACCCCTGCTTTGCCGACAGCGACGAGACGCTGTGCCGCCAGGCCTTCGGCGATGCGGTGGACTTCGCACTGCTCGAATCGCAGGGCTTTGCCACGCTGGCCATGCCCGATGCGCCGTTTGCCGAAGGGCAATTCCCCTCGCCCTCGGGCAGGTGCGAGTTCTACAGCGCGCGCCTGGCCGCGCAGGGCCTGGACGGCCTGCCCGACCATCTGCCCAACTACGAGCTGCAGGGCAGCTCGGCCCAGTACCCGCTGGCCATGATCTCGCCGCCGGCGCGCAACTTCCTGAACTCCAGCTTCGTCAACGTGCAGAGCCTGCGCGACATCGAAGGCCGGCCGCTGCTGGAGATCCACCCCGACGACGCCGAGGCGCGCGGCATTGCCAACGACAGCATCGTGCGCGTGTTCAATGCCCGGGGCAGCTACCGCTGCCACGCCAGCGTGTCGCGCCGCGCCCGGCCCGGCGTGGTCAACGGCATGGGCATCTGGTGGCGCAAGCTGGGCCTGGACGGCACCAACGTCAACGAGATCACCAGCCAGGCCCTGACCGACCTGGGCCGCGCCCCCACCTTCTACGACTGCCTGGTGGAGGTGGAGGCCGTGGACGCGACGGACGCCGTGGCCTGAACCTTCACCCCGGCGCCAGCGCCAGGAAGTGGTGCACCACGGGCTTGCCGGGCCCCTGATGGAAGCGCAGCGCCTGGGCCTGCAGGTCGGCATCGGCCTGGGAGACGCGGTCGTGCTGGCGCAGGTGCTCGGCCCAGGACTCGACCAGGAACCATTCGATCACGCGCTCCGGCTCGCCCGTGTGCTCGGCCACGCCCCAGGCATAGGCCCCGTCACGGCGGCGCTCCGTGGCCACCAGTTGCATGGCCTGCAGGAAGGCCGGCTGGTCGGCCTTGCGGATGCGGTACTCCACCTGCACCATCACCGGACCACGGTCGTGCGCAACGGGCTCGGCCAGCAGGGGCTCGGGCCAGTGGCGCGAGGGCTGCAGGTCCGCCTCGCCCGTGGGCAGCTTCACGCGATGGAACACGAAGGCCACCACCACCAGCCCGGCCGCACCGATGAGCAAGGTGGTAGGCAGCCCCGCCTGCCCCGCCACCAGGCCCCAGCCCAGGCTGCCGGCGGCCATGGCGCCGTTGAACACCATGAGGTAGATGGCCAGGCCGCGCCCGCGCACCCAGTTGGGCAGCACGGCCTGGGCAACACCGTTGAGTGTGGTCAGCGCGATGATCCAGCCCAGGCCCAGCACCATCATCAGCACCACGGCGGCCCATTGCGGCGGCGCCAGGGTCAGCGCGCCCATCACGGTCGCCGTGAGCAGCGAGGCGGTGAGCACCAGGCCATCGGTATCGAGCCGGCGGCGCAGCCGGGGCAGCAGCACGGCACCCAGAATGGCACCCGCCCCCACGGCACCCAGCAGCACGCCATAGAAGCCGGCCGAGCCGCCCAGCATGCGCCGGGCCACCAGCGGCAACAGCGCCCACACCGAGCTGGCGAACAGGAAGAACACCGCTGCGCGCAGCAGCACCACGTGCAGCTCGCGGCTGGCGCGGGCATAGCGCACGCCGGCCCGGAAGGCGCCGAAGAACTGCTCGTTGCGCCCCGTGTCCACGGCGGGCGGCCGGCGCCACCACAGCAATGCCGCCACCACGAACACATAGCTCAGCACGTCGAGGCCATAGGCAGCGGCCGCGCCGAAGCTGGCCAGCAGCAGGCCGCCCACCGCAGGGCCCACGGCCCGTGCGATGTTGATGCCCAGCGAGTTGAGCGCCACGGCGTTGCGCAGTTCGCTGCGCGGCACCAGCTCGGGCACGATGGACTGCCAGGTTGGCCCCATGAGGGCCGCACCCACGCCACCCAGGAAGGTCAGCGCGATCAGGTACTCCACCGTGAGGGTGTGGGTCTGCGCCAGCAGCAGCAGGCCGCCGCTGACACCGGCCAGCAGGATCTGCACACCGATCAGGAAGCGCCGCCGGTCCAGGATGTCCGACAGCACACCCGCCGGCAGCGCCAGCAAAAAGATCGGCAGCGTGGCCGCCGTCTGCACCAGGGCCACGGCCGTGGGGCTGGTGGACAGCTCGGTCACCATCCAGGCGCTGGCCACATCGCGCATGAAGCTGCCGATATTGCCCAGCACCGTGGCGGCCCACAGCACCGCGAACACCGGCAGGCGCAACGGAGCGAAGCTGCCGGACGGCGCAGCGGGCACTGCCGCCGGCGCAGGGGTTTCAGGATGTTGGTGCTCGTGTTCATGTGCCATGCAGGCCTCCCAGGTCGTGCCAGGCCACGAGCACGAAACCGCCCGCCAGACCCCAGTGTTCAAAGAATGCGTTGGCTGCGCGCCGGCGCTCTGCCGGTGCTGCCTGCCAGAAGCGGTCGGCCACGAAGGCCGCCAGCACCGTGAAGCCTGCGAGCGCCAGCGCCCCGACCCACCGATACCAGCCCGAAACCACCAGGGCCGAGGCCCCGAGTTGCAATGCGATGGTGGCGGCCGCCAGCGGCGCGGCCGGCGCCAGGCCGAAGTGCCGCATCTCGGCCACGGCACCGGCGAAATCGCGCGCCTTGGCGAAGCCACCCTGCAGGTAGGCTGCGCACAGGCACAGCAGGGCCAGCGACTGCACCCAGGGTGCGGTCGCTGCGGAGTGAAGGGCCTCGGCCATCACACCGCCCAGCAGGCGCAGCCCAGAGCGCCCCAGAAGCCCTTGAGGTCGGCAATCGGCAGCTGGCTGCTCCAGGCCGTGGCGTGCTGGTGGCCGTGCACATTGCAGTCGTTGGCGCAGGCACAGGCGGCCGCCGCCTGGCGCAGGGCCGCCTGCAAGGGCTTGCCTTCCTGGTCGCCCCAGCCACCGTAGCCGCCGAAGGTGCGCACCGGCGACCAGTCGGGCATGGCGGGCGGCGGCGCGGCACCGTCGTGCGCGGCGAATTCGCCCACGCCGTAGACCACCTTGCCGCCCACCACGGTGAGCAGGGCCGTGGTGTCGGCGATGTCGGACTCGGGGCAGGCGAAGAAGTCGCGGTCGGGCACCACCAGGTCGGCGAGTTGGCCCACCTCGATGCGGCCCTTCTTGCCCTCCTCGTTGGAAAACCAGGTCACGTTCTCGGTCCACATGCGCAGCGCGGCTTCGCGGTCCAGGCAGTTGCGCTGCGGGGTCAGCTGCAGGCCACCCACCGTCTTGCCCGTGACCAGCCAGGACAGCGACACCCAGGGGTTGTACGAGGCCACGCGCGTGGCGTCGGTGCCGGCGGAGACCTTGACGCCTTTTTCGAGCATGCGCTTGACGGGCGGCGTGGCCTCGGCGGCGCCTGCGCCGTAGCGTTCGACGAAATACTCGCCCTGGTAGGCCATGCGGTGCTGCACGGCCACGCCTCCGCCCAGTGCGGCGATGCGGTCGATGGAGCGCTCCGAAATCGTCTCGGCATGGTCGAAGAACCAGTTCAAGCCGGCCAGCGGCGTGTCGCGGTTCACCTTCTCGAACACGTCGAGCGCGCGGGTGATGGTTTCGTCGTAGGTGGCATGCATGCGCCAGGGCCAGCGGTTCTGCGCCAGGATGCGCACCACGCCCTCCAGGTCGTCTTCCATCTCCGGGCCCATGTCGGGCCGGGGCTGGCGGAAGTCCTCGAAGTCGGCGGCCGAGAACACCAGCATCTCGCCCGCGCCGTTGTGGCGAAAGTAATCCGTGCCCTGCTTGTACTGCGAGGTCGCCGTCCAGTGCAGGAAGTCCTCTTTCTCCTGCTTGGGCTTTTGCGTGAACAGGTTGTAGGCCAGGCGGATGGTGAGCTGGTCGGCGTCGGCCAGTTCCTGGATCACGGCGTAGTCGTCAGGATAGGCCTGGAAGCCCCCGCCCGCATCGATGGCGCCAGTGACACCCAGGCGGTTGAGCTCGCGCATGAAGTGGCGCG
This sequence comes from Acidovorax sp. LjRoot66, assembly GCF_964253305.1. Taxonomy (NCBI): domain Bacteria; kingdom Pseudomonadati; phylum Pseudomonadota; class Betaproteobacteria; order Burkholderiales; family Comamonadaceae; genus Acidovorax; species Acidovorax sp. LjRoot66. Next base: position 946,623 of record NZ_CAXUQU020000001.1, on the reverse strand, counting down.
TGGAATTGACCTGGTACTCGTGCGGCAGCTTCGGGCCCTTGGCCAGCGTGGCGTACAGGATGGCGGCATTGGGCTTGGCCAGCAACAGGCCAGTGGGGTTGCCCGCGCTGTCGCGCACGATCTCGCCGCCCGGGGGCGCGGGCGTCTCGCGCGTGTAGCCCACGGCGCGCAGCGCGGCGGCATTGAGCAGGGCTCGGTCGTACAGGTGCAGGATGAACACCGGCGTATCGGGCGCCACGGCATTGAGCTCGGCAATCGTGGGCAGGCGCTTTTCGGCGAACTGGTGTTCGGTGAAGCCCCCCACCACGCGCACCCACTGCGGCGCAGGCGTCACCGCCACCTGGCGGCGCAGCATGGCCATGGCGTCGGCCAGGCTGCGCACGCCGTCCCAGCGCAGCTCCATGTTGAAGTTCAGGCCGCCACGGATGATGTGCAGGTGGTTGTCGATGAGCCCGGGCAGCACAGAGCGGCCCTGCAGGTCGATGACGCGCGTGCCGGGGCCGGCCAGCGGCAGGATCTCGCGGTCCGCACCGACCTGGGCGAAGCGGCCGCCCGCGATGGCCACGGCGCTGGCCGTGGGCTGGGCCCGGTTGAGCGTGGTGAAGCGGCCGTGGTGCAGGATCAGGTCGGGCGTGCTGGTCTGGGCCATGGGAGAGGTTCCTTCAGAGGCGGGAGATGGCGAGGTGCCGCAGTATCGGGCACCCCTCGGGGCTGTTGGGTGACTCGGGGAAAGCGCAGCCCATCAACCTTCGTGCGCGTTGAACATGCTTTTCGCGTAGGTGATGCCCAAGCCGTAACCCCCGCCGAACTTCTTCGCGATGCCCGTCGTCATGTCATAGGTGTCGGTGCGGGCCCAGTCGCGCTGCAGCTCCAGCAGGTACTGCAGCGCGGTGATGGGCCGTGCGCCGGCCTGCACCATGCGCTCCATGGCGCGGTTGTGGGCCTCGGTGGAGATGTCGCCGCTGGCATCGGCGATCACGTAGACCTCGAACCCCTGGTCCAGTGCCGACAGGGCCGGCCCGACGATGCAGACGCTGGTCCACAGGCCGGCCAGCACGATGCGTGGCTTGCCGATGGCGTTGATGCGATCGATCACCGCGGCATCCTCCCAGGTGTTCATGGAGGTGCGGTCCAGTAGCGCCTGGCCGGGGAACGGGGCCGTGACTTCCTCGAACATGGGGCCCGAGAAGCTCTTTTCGGCCACGGTGGTGAGGATGGTCGGCACCTTGAAGCCGGCCGCTGCGCTGGCCACCAGGCCGGCATTGGAGCGCAGCGTGATCGCATCGATGGAGTGCGTGGCAAAGGCCATCTGCGACTGGAAGTCGATCATCACCAGGGTGTGGTCGTTCGGGGTCAGTAGCGTGGAACCGGCGGCGGGCTTGGCGATGGGCATCATGGGAATCTCCTAAAAATTGGAAAAAGGCCTTGGAAAAAGGGATCGGACTCAGCCGGGCATCACAGGCAACTCGTTGGGGCGCAGGTCGAACACCAGCACCTCGGCCTGCTCGCCATCGGCAAAGCGCAGCGCCTCGGGCTCGCGGATGCGGGCCCCGTCGCCTTCGGACAGGCGCTCGCCGTTGACCGTGAGGCTGCCGCGGGCCACGTGCACATACACATGGCGGTCGACACCCACGTCCAGCGTGGCGGACTCGGCACCATCGAACAGACCGGCATAGACCCGGGCGTCCTGGTTCACGGCCAGGGAGCCATCCGTGCCTTCGGGCGAGATGATCTGGCGCAGGCGGCCACGCTTGTCGGCCTCGCTGAAGTGCACCTGCTGGTAGCGCGGTGCGGCACCGCGCACGCCGGGCACGAGCCAGATCTGCAAAAAGTGCACGGCTTCGTCACCCGAGTGGTTGAACTCGCTGTGCTCCACGCCGGTGCCGGCGCTCATCATCTGCACGTCGCCAGGGCGGATGACCGAACCCGTGCCCATGGAGTCCTTGTGCTCCAGCGCGCCTTCGAGCACGTAGGAGAAGATTTCCATGTCGCGGTGGCCGTGGGTGCCAAAGCCCTTGGAAGGGGCGACGCGGTCGTCGTTGATCACCAGCAGGTCCGAAAAGCCTTGCTGCTTGAGGTCACGGTAGTGGCCGAACGAAAAGGTGTGGCGCGAGTGCAGCCAGCCGTGGTTGGCATTGCCGCGGTGTTGGGCTTTGCGGATGTCGAGCATGGTGATGTCCTTTCTTCAGATTCGATGGGGTTCACACTGAACTTCTGGCCTGCCGTCCGGCAGTTGTCAGAGAGCTGCAGTGCTCGGGTGAAGAAAGTATCTCGCCGCAGAGGGGGGCATAGGTTGAAACATCAACGGCTCCATGATCGATAATTTCGATGATTGAAACATCCCGCTTTTGGCCATGCTGAAACTGACCCTGGAAGCCATCGAACTCGTGGACGCCATCGCGCGGCACGGCTCCTTCGCGGGCGCGTCCGAGCAACTGCACAAGGTGCCCTCCACCATCTCCTACGCCGTGGGCAAGCTGGAGGAACAACTGGGCTTTGCCCTGTTCACACGCAACGGCCCGCGCGTCACGCTCACGCCTGCTGGGCAGGAGATGCTCAAGGAAGGCCGCTGGTTGCTGGTGGCCGCCGGTCACCTGGAATCGCGCATGCGCCAGATCGCGACGGGCTTCGAGTCGGAGCTGCGCCTGGTGCACGACTCGCTGATCCCTACCAGCGCCTTCAACGACGACATCTGCGCCTTCGAGGACCTCCATTGCGGCACGCGCCTGCGCATCGGCTGCGAGGCGCTCACCGGCACCTGGGAGGCGTTGCGCGAGGGCCGCGCCGACATCGTCGTGGCCGCAGGCGAGGGCCCGGCCGGCGGCGGCTACAAGGCCGTGGCCGTGGGCAGCCTCGCGTTCGCCTTCTGCGTGACGGCCACGCACCCGCTGGCGCAGCTCAAACGCCCGCTGGCGCGCAACGACCTGCTGGAGCACACGGCCGTGGTGGTGGGGGATGGCGCGCGATCGCTGTCGGACCGCACGGTGGGCCTGCTCGCCGGGCAGCGGCGCATCACCGTGCCCTCGATGCAGGCCAAGATCGCCTGCCAGGCCGCGGGCCTGGGCCACGGTTTCGTGCCGCGCGTGTGCGTGCGCCACGAACTGGAGACCGGCATTCTGGTGGAGTTGGTGGTGCAGGAGCCCCGCGCCGACGAAACCTTCTGGCTGGCCTGGAGGCCCGAGCACATGGGCGAGGCGCTCAAGTGGTGGCGCCAGCGGCTGGCCCGGCCGCTGCTGCCGGGGATCCTGCCGCACTGATCTGGCCGGGGACCAGGCCCCTGTCGGGCTTCAGCCCAGTTGCTGCAGCACGGCGTGCGCGCCCTGCTCCGACGAGGCCGGGTTCTGGCCCGTGATCAGGTTGCCATCGGTCAATACATAGGGCGCCCAGTCGGCCCCCTTGGAGTACTGGCCGCCGTTGGCCTGGAGCATGTCTTCCACGAGGAAGGGGACTACCTTGGTCAGTTGCACGGCCTCTTCCTCGGTGTTGGTGAATCCGGTGACCTTCTTGCCGTCGACCAGTGGCTTTCCGTTGGGCGCCTTGGCATGGCGCAGCACGCCCGGCGCATGGCACACCAGGGCCAGGGGCTTGCCGGCGGCAAAGGTTTTCTCGATCAGCGCAATCGACTGCGCGTCCTCGGCCAGGTCCCACAGCGGGCCGTGGCCGCCGGGGTAGAACACGGCGTCGAAGTCCTCGGCGCGCACGCTGGCCAGCGCCACGGTGTTCGCCAGCACGTTCTGTGCGTCGGCATCGGCCTTGAAGCGGCGCGTGGCATCGGTCTGCGCGCCCGGGTCGTCGCTCTTGGGGTCCAGCGGCGGCTGGCCGCCTTTGGGCGATGCCAGGGTGATCTGCGCGCCCGCGTCCTTGAACACGTAGTACGGCGCGGCAAACTCTTCGAGCCAGAAGCCCGTCTTCTTGCCGGTGTCGCCCAGCTGGTCGTGCGAGGTCAGGACCATCAGGATTTTTTTCGTCATGGTGTGGCTTTCAAAGTTGGTGAAGGAAATGGAAAGTGATCAAAGTGCCGCTTCGAGCACGCGGCGGCTCACCGCCGGTGTCACATCGCGGTGCTCGCCGAGCGTGACCATGCCGTGCGCTTCGAGCTGCGCCACCAGCTTGTCCACGCTGTCCGCGCCCACGCCGTAGGCCGACAGCCGCGTGGGGATGCCCATGCGCTCGAAGAAATTGCGCGTGGCGGCAATCGTGGCGTCGATGCGCTCTTCGTCGGTGCCGGCGCGGATGCCCCAGACGCGTTCGCCGTACTGCAGCAGCTTGGTGGCCTTGGTCGCGCGCTGCGCATCGAGCAGCGAGGGCAGCACCACGGCCAGCGTGCGCGCATGGTCAATGCCGTGCAGGGCGGTCAGCTCATGGCCGATCATGTGCGTGGCCCAGTCCTGCGGCACGCCGGCACCGATCAGGCCGTTGAGCGCCAGCGTGGCCGTCCACATCAGGTTGGCGCGGTCGGCATACACCGGCTCCGGCGCGGCCAGGATGCGTGGGCCCACCTCGATCAGCGTCTGCAGGATGCCTTCGGCAAAACGGTCCTGCACCGCGCCGTCCACCGGGTAGGTCAGGTACTGCTCCACCGTATGCACGAAGGCATCGACCACGCCATTGGCCAGCTGCTGCGGCGGCAGGGTATAGGTCTTGGTCGGGTCGAGCACCGAGAACACGGGGTAGGTGTGCTTGCTGCCGAAGGCCAGCTTGGACCCCTTGGCGCGGTGCGTGATGACGCCGCCGTTGTTCATCTCCGAGCCCGTGGCGGGCAGCGTGAGCACCGAACCGAAGGGCAGCGCACCGGTCACGTTGCGGCCATGCTGCTCCAGGATGGCCCAGGGATCGCCACCCTCGAACTTCACGGCAGCGGCGATGAACTTCACCGCGTCGATCACCGAGCCGCCGCCCACGGCGAGCAGGAAGTCGAAGCCGCCGCCCCGGATCTGCGCCACGGCCTGCATCGAGGTCTCGTAGCTCGGGTTGGGCTCGATGCCGCTGAAGGTGGCGTGCTGGCGCGCGCCGAGTGCCGTGCGCACCTCGGCCAGCGTGCCGGTCTTCTCGGCGCTGGCGCCGCCCACCAGGATGAGCACCTTGGCATGGGGCGGCACCAGCTTGTCCAGGTCGGCGATGCGGTCCTTGCCGAAGGCGATGTGGGTGGGGTTGTGGAAGTCGAAGTTGAGCATGGGGGTTCCGTGGGGTTGTGGTGGTGAAGGGTGGGAAGAAATTCGGTCAAAGTAGACCGGTCGGCTAGTTATTCAAATGGGCATGGCAAGCATTGAAGAGGCCGCTGCTTTCAGGCGGGTTGGCGCAGCGCCTTGCCTTTGCCCGCGCGAGGCGCCGCCCGGCCTCCCTGCGCATGTGCAACTTTCGGCCTGACTGGTGCCAGCGGAGCGCCCGGCCCGGCATCCGCGCCGCCCAGCAAGGCATCCGTGGCGCGCAACGCATGCTCGAACGATGAGCCATCGCGCCGCAGCTTGGCCAACAGGCTGGCGCCCAGCCACATCTCGTAGAGCGTGAGCGCCATGGCCTCGGGGTCCGTGGCCTGCGGCACCGAACCGTCCTGAACAGCCTCGCGCAGGCAGCGGGCGAGCCGCGCCACGATCTGCGTAGCGCCATCGCGCAGGGCGATGCGCATGGTGTCCGACATGTCGGCCACCTCGGCGCTGAGCTTGACGACCAGGCACTTGCTGCCTTCGCCTGTACCCGCATCGCAGGCCGGGCCGTCCACCCCGCACTGCGATACGTTCCAGTAGGCCCAGTAGCGCATCAGCCGCACGCGCGCTGGCTGGCCATCGGGTACCAGCATCTGCTCGAGGTGGGCCAGGTAGCGCTCCATGTAGCTGGCCAGCAGGGCCTCGCCGAAGCGCTCCTTGGAGCTGAAGTAATGGTAGAACGAGCCCTTGGGCACGCCGGCCGCGGCCAGGATCTCGGCCAGCCCCACGCCCACGAAGCCTTTGGTGGCGATGAGGCGCTCGCCACAGCGAAGGATGTGGGTGCGGGTGGAGGGTTGTTCGGTGGTCACGGGGCTATTGTGCGCCGATTAGACCGGTCGTCTAGCAATCTGCCGGAACGACCCTGTCGCCGTAATGGCCTTCCCGCTCAGCGGTTCAGGCCGCTCCGTACGCAGTGCATCAGCAGCGCGGCGCCATCCGGCGTGGTGATCTCTGCCACCGGCCGAAAACCGGCCTGCGCGTAGCAGCGGATGGCGCGCGCATTGTCGGGGCTGGGGTCCGTCTGGACCAGGCTCACGGCAGGGTCGGCCAGCAGTTGCGCGGTGAAGGCGCGCACCAGTGCGCGGCCCATGCCCATTGCTACTTAGGACTGGATGAATCCCACAGGCTCTCCGTTCAGCGAGGCGATGTACGCCAGCGTGGCGCCGGGTGCGCCCTGCCCGGCCACATGGTCCGCGTGCAGTTGCTCGATGGATTCGGCCGGCCCCCGCCATTGCGCCAAATGCGGCCGCAGCAGCCAGCCCTGCAGCATCGGCAGATCCTGCGCGCACACCAGCCCAAACCAGAAGTCGGATGCGCCAGGCAAGCGCGCAGCTCCGCCCATCACACCGGGCGGCGGGCCATCAAGGCCCACACGCCCGCAGCGCTGAGCAGCGAGCCCCCTGCAAGGTTGAAGCGGCGCTGCGCACGCGGCGAAGCCAGCAGTTGGCTGGCCGAACCGGCAAACACAGCATAGGCCGTGGCGTTGAGCGCTGCCAGCGTGACGAAGGTCGCGGCCAGGATCCACAGCTGCTGCGCAATCGGTGCGCCGGGTCGGATGAACTGCGGCAAGAAGGCCACGAAAAACACGATGCCCTTGGGGTTGAGCGCGGTCACGAGGTAGGTGTTGGCGAACAGCTTCCAGCGCGAGCCCGGGGCTTTGGGCGCGGCCAGTTCGGCCACCCCCACGCCGGCGCGCAGCATCTTGATGCCCAGGTACAGCAGGTACAGGCCACCGGCCCACTTGATGACCGTGAACCAGAAGGCCGAGGTGGCCAAGAGCGTGCCCAGACCCAGCAGTGAGACCGCCAGCGCCGTCGAATCGCCGAGTCCCACGGCAGCGACCAGCGGCACGTTGGCGCGGCGCCCGTGGGCCATGGAATAGCTGATCACCGTGAGGACGGTGGGCCCGGGGATGATGAGCATCACCGCGCAGGCGGCGACGAAGGCGAACCAGATGTCGAGGGACATAGGCGAAGGCTCCTTGGAAGGCGCAACGGCTGCGCCTGTGCAATACGCCCTCAGTATGGCAAAAAGCCGGGATGCCTGCCTTGCGTCCGCGCGCTCAGTACCCGGCCGGGATATCGGGCTCGACCAGCTGGATCAGCAGCGTCAGCGACTCCTGCCAGCCCAGGTAGCAGGCCTCGGTGGGGATCACGGCGGGGATGCCTTCCTGCACCACGCTCATCTCGGTGCCGCAGGACACGGGTGTCAGGGTGACCGTGGTGGTCATCTCGCCGGGCAGGTTGGCGTCGTCGAAGCGTGCGTTGTAGCGCAGGCGCTCGCCCGGCACAAGTTCCAGGTAGGTACCGCCGAACGAATGGCTGCCGCCCGCGCCGTGGTTGGTGAACGACATGCGGTATTCGCCACCCACGCGGGCATCGAGGGCGTGCACCTCGCCCGTGAAGCCGTGCGGCGGCAGCCACTTGGCCAGGGCCTGGGGGTTGAGAAAGGCGCGGTAGATGCGGTCGGGCGTGGAACGGATCACGCGGTGCAGGCGTACGGTGCCAGTAGTAGTCATGGTTGGTGCCTGTGAAACAGAGGACGGCCCTCTAGAACCTACGACGTTCGACCATGGCGGATATCGACACGGTCCAAATCAGGGAAAACCCCAGATCATGGCTTGCATGCAAGGTCCAGCAGCAAATCCAGTCGCCGCACCTGTGCCCAGGTGTCGCGCTTGAAGGCGCGGTGGTAGGCATCGATGGCCGCCACGGAGCGCGCAGCCACCTCCTGCGCCAGTTGCTGCGAGCCCGAGCGCATGTAGTAGACGAGGAAGTCGCCCTCGGCCCCCGAGTCGAGGAACACCGACTCCACCGTCACGCCCTCGGCCGCCAGGGTCTGCAGCGCTTCGTCGCGATGGGTGCGCAGGTGCTCCGCCCATTCCTGCACCCGGGACAGAGAGCCAGGCTGGAGCTGGATGCGGGCGCAGACGACGTCTTCGGGCATGGGGGCGGGCATCGCTTGGACGAGAGAAAGGGCCACTATCGCCGGTGCACCCGGCGATGGCAACCCTATGGCCCGGGGGTAGAGTGCCCCGGTGAAGACCACTCAGTCGAGTTTCACGCCCGCCGCCTTGATGATCTCGCCCCAGCGCTTGGATTCGGCGCGGGCCATGGTGCGGAACTGCTCGGGCGTGCCGGGCAGCGGCTCCATGCCGAAATCGGTCATGCGCTTGAGCACGGTGGGGTTGGCCAGCGCCTTGTTCAGGTCGCCGTTCAGGCGCGCGGTGATGGCCGCCGGAAGGGCCGCAGGGCCAAGGATGCCCTGGAAGGCGTAGACCTCGGTGTTGGGCACGCCGGCTTCGGCCAGGGTGGGCACGTCGGGCAAGGCCGCCACGCGCTTGGCAGAGCCGATGGCCAGGGCGCGCACCTTGCCCGAGGTGATCACGGGCAGGCCGGCCGCCAGGTCGAGGAACATGCACGGCACCTGGCCGCCCATCACGTCCTGCAGCGCGGGCGCCGCGCCGCGGTAGGGGATGTGCGTCAAGAAGGTCTTGGTGCGGTTCTTGAACATCTCCATCGCCAGGTGGTGCGGCGAGCCGTTGCCGGGCGATGCGTAGTTGACCTTGCCGGGGTTGGCGCGCACGTAAGCCAGGAATTCCTTGACGGTCTTGGCCTCGAACGAGGGGTGCACCACCAGCGCCAGCGGAAAGCGGCTGATGCCACCCACGTAGGTGAAGTCCTTCTCGGGGTTGAAGGGCAGCTTGGTGAACAGGTGCTCGTTGAAGGCCAGCACGGCGTTGTCGGCCGACATGAAGGTGTTGCCATCGGGCTTGGCCGTGGCCACCAGCTGCGCGCCGATGTTGGTGGCAGCACCCGGGCGGTTGTCCACCACGATCTGCTGGCCCAGGGTTTGGCGCATGGCCTCTGCCAACGTGCGGGCCAGCACGTCGGTGCCGCCGCCGGCCGGGTAGGGCACCACCCAGCGCAAGGGCTGGTCGGGCCAGGCCCCCTGGGCCTGGGCCCAGGGGGCTGCGGCAGACGCGCCGGCAGCGGCCAGGGCGGAAAGAACGGTACGGCGTTGCAGGGTCATGGTTTTGTCTCCGTTGCAGGAAGAAAGAAAAGGAAACTGGGAACGGGACTATCGCGGCGCATTCGGTGGCTTGCGCTGCCGTGAGCCCGATGCGGCAGGGGGCACGCGCGTCACGCGAAACCCCTGGGCGGCCATCAGGGCGGGCAGGCCCTCGGGGCCCACCATGTGCAGCACCCCAACGGCCGCGAACACCGCGTGGCCGGCCGCATGCTGCGCTGCGATGCCGGCGGCCAGGGCGGGGTTGCGGCCCTCCACGATGCGTGCGTAGTCGGCGCGGTCTTCGGCGGTGTTGAGGCAGCCGCACCAGTCGCCGTAGTGGCGCAAGGTTTCAAGCTGGCCGTCGGCCCAGGCACGTGTGAGGGTGGCAATGATCTTGCGGGCCTGCCCGCCTTCGAGCTGCCGCAGGCCCTCGTCCATGGTGCGCGCCACCTTGGCCGGGTCGTCCGACACCAGCAGCGCGATCTGCGCCTCGGCGGACTCCAGCGAGACGACCTTCTTGTCCATGGCGCGCGCCAGACCCGCGAGGAACAGGTCGATGCCATAGGCCGGGTCGATCCCGGCGGTGCGCGCAGCCAGGCCGACCAGCGACATGAGCTGAATCTCGGGCCGCAGGCGCGCCAGCGCCGCATCGGCGCACAGTGCTTCGCTCTGCACGCGCAGGCGCTTTGCCAAGGGCTCGGGCAGGGGTGGCGTGTTGGGGCCTGGCATGACGGCGGTGGCCAGTCCACCGGCGACCGCCGGGTCCATCAGGTCCACTTCCAGCGCGATGCGGTCGGCACGCCGCAGTGCTTCGCGCACCGCAGGTCCGGGCAGCACCCAGCCACGCTCGGCCGCATGGATGGTGCCGTAGAGCCAACTGGTGCGGCCGTCCTTCTCGATGCGCCAGAGCAGGCCGCGGTCGCGGTCGTCACGGCGGGCCGCCTCGGCATCGGCGGGGCCGATGGGGGTCGCGGCGGGTGGGCAGGCAGTGGCGTCGCTCTTGGCATGCACTACAAGGGCCGACACCAGCAAGGCCAGACCGACAAGGCCTGTGCGCAGGCAGCGGCCTGGGAGTGGCAGGAAAAGACTGGGCATATCAGCAGCCCAATGTGCCAAGCATCGCCACGGCTTGTAAAACTGGCGCGCTCCATACCAGTGCCCCCGCGCAAGGGCCGCCCCGCCGCGAAGGCGGCGTATCCAGCGCTTGCGCTGGGGGCGTCCCCCTCCCAGATTGCGAAGCAATATGAGAGAGGGGTGAAGGCGCGAAGCGACTCAGGGGGTGCATCTCAACCCGGCTCCACGATGGCCTGGTCGATGGCGCCAAAGATGCTCGCGCCGTCCTTGCCCTTGACCTCGATGCGAATGGTGTCGCCGAACTTCATGAACTCGGTGTTGGGCTTGCCGTCCTGGATGGTCTCGATGCAGCGCTTTTCGGCAATGCAGCTGTAGCCCTTGGGCCACTCGGTGCGGCCGTTCTGCTCCACGCCCTTGTTGCTCACGGTGCCGCTGCCGATGATGGAGCCGGCGCGCACGTTGCGCGTCTTGGCCACATGGGCGATGAGCTGGCCGAAGTGGAAGGTCATCTCCGGGCCGGCATCGCACATGCCGACCTTGCGGCCGTTCCAGGTGGACTGCACCACCAGGTCCAGGCGGCCCTGGTGCCAGGCGTCGCCCAGTTCGTCGAGCGTCACCGCCACCGGGCTGAAGGCAGTGGCCGGCTTGCTCTGGAAGAAGCCGAAGCCCTTGGCCAGCTCGGCCGGGATCAGGTTGCGCAGGCTCACGTCGTTGGCAACCATCACCAGGCGGATACCGTCTAGCGCCTGCTCGGGCGTGGCGCCCATCTTCACGTCGCCGGTGATGACCGCGATCTCGGCCTCGAAGTCGATGCCCATGGCTTCGCTGGGCACCACCACGTCATCGCAGGGGCCGATGAAGTCATCGCTGCCGCCCTGGTACATCAGCGGGTCGGAGTAAAAGCTCTCGGGCACCTCGGCATTGCGCGCCTTGCGCACCAGCTCCACGTGGTTGAGGTAGGCCGAGCCGTCAGCCCACTGGTAGGCGCGTGGCAGTGGGGCCATGCACTGGGCCGGGTCGAACGGGAAGGCATGGCGCGCGCGGCCGGCGTTGAGCTGGTCGTACACGTCCTGCAGCTGGGGCGAGAGGAAGCCCCAGTCGTCGAGCACCTGCTGCAGCTTGCTGGCAATGCCGGTCGCATAATGGGCCGTGCCCAAGTCGCGCGAAACGACGACCAGTTGGCCGTCGCGCGAGCCGTCTTTGTAAGTGGCTAGTTTCATGGGGCAGAACCTCTGTCTCTGGAAGGTGGATGGCACAACCCTTGGCGAAAATTACGCTTGGGTAAACTGATTTAACTAAACAAAACTACCAAATTTTAGTGCACATGGACAAAGAACGTGCAGGTATCCAGTCCGTGGAAGTCGGCTTTGCCTTGCTGGAAGGCCTCACCCATGCGCGAGGCCCGTTGATGCTCAAGGACGTGGCGGCCTCGGCCGGCATGAGTGCCGCCAAGGCCCACCGCTATCTGGTGAGTTTTCAGCGCCTGGGCCTGGTCACACAGGATAGCCGCACCGCGCGCTACGACCTGGGCCCGGCGGCTCTCAAGCTGGGGCTGGCATCGCTGGCGCGGCTCGACGCGGTGCGACTTGCGCGCGAGCGCATGCCGGCCCTCATGGGAGACATCGGCCACACCCTGGCACTGGCGGTATGGGGCAACCATGGGCCCACCATCGTGCACTGGGAGGAGTCGCCCCAGGCCGTCACCGCCAACCTGCGGCTGGGCGACGTGATGCCCTTGCTGGCCTCGGCCACCGGCCGCTGCTTCGCCGCCCACCTGCCGCCCGAGGTGGCCGCGCCCCTGCTCAAGGAAGAGCTGGCCCGCGCCAGCAAGATGCGCCGCACCGACCTGCCCACCACCATGGCCGAGGTGCAGACCATGCTGGCCGAGGTGCGCGAGCGCGGCGCGGCGCGTGTGGTGGACACCCTGCTGCCCGGCATCGTGGGCTTCTGCGCGCCGGTGTTCGATGCCGACGGCCACCTGGAGCTGGGCATCACCACGCTGGGCTCCATCGCCACCTTCGACCCCGAATGGGGCGGCGCCATCGACACCCCGCTGCGCGCCGCGGCGGGCCAGCTGTCGCGCGATCTGGGCGCGGGCTGCGCATGACGCACGGGCAGCCCCGCTGATGCCCCGGCGCGCGCTGATCGCCCTCACCGCGCTGGTGCTGGCGCTGCACTGGCTGCTGCTCCAAGGCGTGCCCCTGGTGTGGGACAGCCCGGCCGCTCCCTCAGGCCAGGTCTTCAGCACGCGCACCATTGCCGCCGCGCCCGCGCCCGTGGCCGCACCTGCAGCGACACCCACGCCTTCGGCCACCCCGCCACCCGCCGCGCCGGCACCCGTGCCACGCAAGAGACCACCGCGCCCCGCACCGGTCGCCGAAGCCCACCCTGCTGAGCCGGCAGTGGCAGCACCAGAACCTGTGGTTCCCCCCGAGCCGGCCCTGGAGGCGGCGGCCGCAGCGCCCTCCGCTCCTGCCATGCCCGAGCCCGCAGCCTCTGCCGCCGTGGCGACAGCATCCGCCCCGGCTGCACCCGCGTCCACCCCGGTGGAGGTGAACCCTACGGCCGCCGGCATCGACATCGCCCCGCCCGGCAGCGGCACGGGCCAGACCGCCAGTGCCGCGCCACCGCCGGTGCAGATTCCGCCGCCCGTGCGGCTGACCTACGAGGTCAAGGGCCAGGCCAAGAAATTCGATTACACAGCCCGGGCCGAGCTGCTGTGGCAGCACGATGGCAGCCGCTACGAGGCGCGCCAGGAAGTGAGCGCCTTCCTCATCGGCTCGCGCACCCAGCGCAGCACGGGCTTGGTCAGCGCCCAAGGGCTGCAGCCCGAGCGCTTTGGGGACCGCTCGCGCAGCGAGCAGGCCGCGCATTTCGACCATGCGCAGGGCCGCGTGACCTTCAGCGTCAACACGCCGCAGGCCGCCATCGGCCCGGGTGCGCAGGACCGGCTGAGCATGTTCATCCAGCTGGCGGCCATGCTGGCGGCCGACCCGGCCCGCTACACCCCGGGCACGCAGATCACGCTGACCACGGTGAGCGCGCGCAACGCCGACCGCTGGACCTTCAGCATCGAAGCCCCGGAGACCCTGAACCTGCCGGTAGGCGCCACCCCCACCCTCAAGCTGCTGCGCCTGCCCCGGCGCGACTACGACCAGAAGGCAGAGCTGTGGCTGGCCCCGGGCCTGGGCTACCTGCCCGCGCGCATCAAGCTCACCCAGTCGAATGGCGACTTTGCGGACCTCTTGTTGCGCGGTAGTGAGAAGCCCTGAGGCGCCGTAGGCCGTGGCGCCTCAGCAGGCGGCCGGACCGGCCAAATGCCCGTAAGGATTGCACTCCCGCCGGTGTTGCGTTATCCCCACCGCCTGCGAAATACCCCTGCGGGGCCACCGCTTCGCACAATTCGTGAAATACTGTTACCACGCAGGGCCAGCCCACAAGCCTTGAACTCTGCCGACCCGCTGTCATCTGACATTCATATCGACAAAGGGAACACGATGCACATGCTCTACGACTCCGAATCCTTTGTGGTGGTCCATATGCTGCCCGACGCCCGGGAGTCCGTTGGCCAGGCACTCAACGACACCGCACCACCCAAGCCCCAGCTGGCACGCCACGGCTTCGAGATCGTGGACAAGCGCTCGGGCAAGGAGGTGTACCTGGATGGATCGTGGGCCGAGATGTTCCAGCAGCAGATCCTGGCCTGGCAGCGCGACACCCCCACGCAGGAAGAAGTGGAAGATGCCCTGGACCGCTATGCGGGCCTGGCGCAAAACCCTGTCGTGGTCCACTGACCCACCGGCGCTCGCGGGCGCCGACCATCACTCCACCGGATAAAGCCGCCTGAACAGCGGCTCCACCAGGATCAGCACGGCAATCAGCCGGCAGACCTGGAAGGCCGTGACCACGGGAACGCCCAGCTGCAGCACCTTGGCCGTGATGGCCATCTCGGTGATGCCGCCCGGCGAGGTGCCCAGCAGCAGCGTCACCCAGGGCAAGCCCGTGCCCCAGGCCAGCACCGCAGCAAACAGTGCGCAGATGCCCATCAGCCCCAGGGTTCCCACCGCCACGCTGGCCAGCCAGTGCGGCGCGGCGCGCAAAAAATCCGCCCGAAAGCGCACCCCCAGGCTGACCCCGATCACCAGTTGCGCGGCATTCACCAGCCACTGCGGCACGGCCGAGAAGCTGATGCCCGCCATGGCAAAGCCCATGGACACCACCAGCGCACCCATGAACCAGGGGTTGGCACGGCCTAGCCGGTCCATGGCCAGGGCGCCCGCGCCGGTGAGCAATGCCATGAGCGCGAGGCCGGGCCAGTCCACCACGCGCGTGGCGGGCGGCAGGATGTCGATGCCGTGCAACCCGCTCCATTGCAGCGCGAACGGGATGGTGATGGTCACGATCAGCAGGCGCAGGCTGTGGCTGGCGGCCACGAGGTCGGTGCGCGCGTTCTCGCGCTCGGCCAGCAGGGTCATCTCCGACGCGGCGCCGATGGCGCCCGAGAAATAGCTGGTGGCGCGCATCATGCTGGCCGGCACGCCGTGCATGCGCGGCGCATGCACCCGGTACAGCCAGGCGCCGAACAGCCAGCCCAGCACCAGCGCCCAGACGATGCCCAGCGCAATGGCCCACCACAGGCCAGCCACCAGGCCCATGACCTGGGGCGTGAAATACAGGCCCAGCGCCGCGCCAATGGTCCACTGCCCCCCATTGCGCAGCGGCCCCCAGCTTTCGGTGGGCGCACCGGCGATGGACAGCAGCGAGGTGGCCAGCAGCGGCCCGATCATCCACGGCAGCGGGGTCTTGAGGGCGACGCAGGCGGCGGCCGCAGCCCATGCCACGGCAAGGGTCAGCACCACGCGGCTGGTGAATTGAAAATAAGTACGCATACGAAAGACGGCAACCCGCGAGTATCGCTTGCGCACTCGGATGTGCCCCAAAGCCCTGCACTGCCCGTGGGGCATGGCAGGCATCGCACATGGCGGGGGGTCACGCCCGGCGGACGTCTCCTGCCAGTTGCGACAGCCGCTGCACGAGCGGCGCAAACAGCTCCACGGGCGTGTGGCCATAACCCAGCACCAGGCCGTTGTCCTCGGGCCGGGGCTGGAGGGCAAAGGCCGACAGCGGCGCGGGCGCCATGCCGTGCCCGCGCGCTGCGGTGGCAATGGCCTGGTCCGGGTAAGCGGGCGGCAGGCGCAGCATGAGGTGCATGCCGCAGTGCCCGCCCTCGATGCCATGCGGCACCACGAGGTGCTGCGCCAGCGCCGCGCGCAGCTGCTGCTGGCGCTCGCGGTAAAGGCGGCGCATGCGGCCCAGGTGGCGGCTGAACTGGCCGCTGTCGATGAAGTCCGCCAGCGCCAGCTGGGCATGGCGCTGGCCGCCGCGCAGCATCTCGGCCAAGGGCGGGCGCACGGCGGCCAGCACCGCCTCGGGCAACACGACGAAGCCGATGCGCAGCGCGGGGAACATGGTCTTGCTGAAGGTGCCCACGTAAAGCACCGGCGCCCCATCGGCCAGCCCCTGCATGGCGGCGATGGGCTCGCCCGCATGGCGGAACTCGCTGTCGTAGTCGTCTTCGATGATCCAGGCGCCATGGCGGCGCGCCTGCTCCATCAGCGCCAGGCGCCGCGCCACCGACAGCACCGACCCGCCCGGGTACTGGTGCGAGGGCGAGGTGTAGACCAGGCGCGGCGTGCGCGTGCGCCAATCGGCCTCGTCGGCCACGAGGCCCTGCGCATCCACGCGCAGCGGCAGCGTGCGCAGGTCGCCCGCGTGCAGGGCCGATTGGGCGCCGCGGTAGCCGGGGTCTTCCACCCAGGCCGTGTCGCCCGGGTTGGTGAGCAGGCGCACGCACAGCACCAAGGCCTCCTGCGCGCCTTCGGTGATCACCACCTGCTCAGGCGTGCAGCGCACGCCCCGGGCCAGCGCCAGGTGGCGCGCGATGGCGGTGCGCAGCGCCATTTCGCCGAGCGGATCGCTATAGCCCAGGGCGGCAGGGCCGCCGTCGCGCACCGCGCGGTCGAGTGCGCGGCGCCAGGCAGCAGATGGGAACTGCGAGAGTGCGGGCGTGCCCGGGCTCAGCCAATGGGCCGGCCCCGGGCGCACTGCCCTGGGCTGCATGAGCGCCAGGCGCGCGGCCGTGGCGGGAAGCTGTACTGCCGGCTGCGGGACGGACGCGGCCACCGATGGCGACGACAGCGCTGCCACCCGTGTGCCCTGCCGGTCGGACTGCACATAGCCCTCGGCCAGCAGGTGCTCATACGCCGCCGTCACGGTATTGCGCGAGATGGCCAGGCCCTCGGCCAGGGCGCGCGAACCGGGCAGCGGGCTGCCAGCGGCCAAGCGCCCATCCAGGATGGCTTGGCGCAGCCGCTGGAACAGCTGGCGCCGCAGGGGCGCGGCCCCCGGGCCGTGGTCCAGCGCCTGCTCCAGCAGGGTTGGGGGAACCGAGGGTACTGCCGGGAGCGCGGCATCCATGAAGGCATCGGGCATGCGTGGCACCTGAAGTTTTTCTTAATCTGGCACTTTTCACAATGCCACGCTCAGTTTACCGTTCGGTCTGCCCTTTCCCCTGCCATCAACACAAAGGACCTCTTTCGCATGGCTTCCACCCTGAACGCCTACCAGCAGCCCGTCGGATCCCCCCTGCCCGGCTGGAGCGCACGCCCGCGCCCCGCACGCGACGTGATTGAAGGCCGCTACTGCCGCCTCGAGCCCCTGGACGCAGCGCGCCATGCCACCCAGCTGCATGCTGCCTACGTAAAGGCATCGGATGGCCGGGACTGGACCTACATGACCGTCGGCCCGTTTGCCGACGAGGCCAGCTACCGCACCCACTGCGAGCAGGCGGCGGCCAGCACCGACCCGCTGCACTACGCCGTGATCGACCAGCGCACCGACAAGGCCGTGGGCACGCTGGCGCTGATGCGCATCGACCCGGCCAACGGCGTGGTAGAGGTCGGGCATGTGATGTTCTCGCCGCTGCTCCAGCGCACGCCGATCTCCACCGAGGCGCAGTACCTGCTGATGAAGTACGTGTTCGCCGACCTCGGTTATCGGCGCTATGAATGGAAGTGCGACAGCCTGAATGGCCCCTCGCGCCAGGCGGCTGCGCGCCTGGGCTTCACGTTCGAGGGCATCTTCCGCCAGGCCATCGTCTACAAGGGCCGCAACCGCGACACGGCCTGGTTCTCCATCGTCGACAGCGAATGGCCCACGATCAAGACCGGCTTCGAGCGCTGGCTGGCGGCCGCCAATTTCGACACCCAGGGCGCGCAGCGCGCCTCGCTCACGCAATTGCGCGCGGCCGGCCCGGTGGCCGCGACGGTATGACCTGCCGCCTGGATGCCATCTCGCGCCCCATGGGGGCCAGGGCTTCGGGTGGCAACAGCTGCTGCACGGCCGGGTAGACCGCGCCTTCTTCATCTTCGATGTGGCGCACATAGCGCCGTGCAAAGCGCTCCAGAGCGGCCTCGTCCTCCGCGCTGAAGGCGCTAGCCTGGCCGTCCGCCAGGGCCTGCAGGGGCTGCCGCGCCGCAGCCCACTCGGCCACCATGTCCTGGTGGTCCTGCAGCAGGCGCTGCACCAGCGCGACCATCGCGGCGTCCCCCTCGGCCAGCAGCGGCGGGAACACATGCAGTTCCTCGTCCTGGTGGTGCAGGGGCGCCGCGATGTCGAAGTAGCGCAGCACATCGTGCGCGGCCTGCCGGGCGGACTCGTCGCTGCCCTGCAGCGCCACATGCGCGCGCAACCGGCCCAGCAGTGCCAGCGTGCGCTGCACCCGCTCGTGGCAGGCCTCGAGCATGGCAAAGGGCTCTTCGAAGCCCACGGCCGGGGTGTTGAAACCAGGAAGGGACGTCAACCGCGTCCCTCGGCCGGATCGAATGGCTGCACCACGCCGTCGGCGCCCAGGGTGCTCACATAGGAGCCCGCCCCAGGGCGCGTGCGGGCCGCCACCTTGCGCGCCTGCACGCTGCCGATGCTCAGAAAGCACAGGGCCAGTTCGTCCGGTCCCAGCCCGAAGAGCGCACGCAACCCGGCCGACTTGAGGGCCCGGCCACTGGTCAGCGCCGAGCCATAGCCCTGCGCCGTGGCCATGAGCAGCATGTTCTGCAGTGCGCAGCCGGTGGACACCAGGCGCTCGGCCAGGTCGATGCGCGGGTCGCCCCGGCCGGCATCCACCACCGCCAGCAGCAGCACCGGCGCGCGGTAGGCCTTCTCGCGCGCCAGCGCCAGTTGCTCCGGCGTGGCGGCCTCGTCGCGCTCGGCCAGCGCCTGGGCAAACACCTCCGCCAGGGCCGCGCGCGCGGCCTCGGGCACCAGCACAAAACGCCAGGGCAGCAACTGCCCGTGGTCGGGCGCATGGGCCGCCGCGTCCAGGATCGCCGAGAGCTCGGCGGCGCTGGGGCCGGGCGCCACCAGCCGCTTGGGCAGCACGGTGCGGCGGGTGCGCATGAGCGCCCAGGCACTGGCTGCCGTGGCCTCCACCGCAGGCGGCACGCCATGGGGCACGGGCCGCAGCGGCCAGGGGATCACCGCCATGGATGGCTTTCCGGACCGGCAGTGGGCAGGCAAGGGCTGCGCATCAGCCGCAGGCCCCGGTGTGCCCGCACTGCGTGCAGTAGTCGCAGCCATCCTTGCGGATCACGGCATGCGCACCGCATTCCACGCACTTCTTGCCGGCCATGGCCTGGGGCACGGCCCCGGGGGGCGCTGCCGGTTCGTCCAGCGGCAACTGCTGTTGCACCGGGTCGGCCACGCGGCGTGCGAGGATGTTCTGGATGGCATAGGCCATGGCCGCCACTTCGGAGTCATGCCACATGGGCACCTGCGTGCCATCCTCCTTGCGGTGCGTGCCCAGGCGCACGGGGCCCCGGTCCCAGGCCACCTTGCGCATGTCGCTGAGCGCACGCTCCAGAAAGCCACCGCGCGCCGCCAGCGAGAGCATGCGCATGCTGGAGGTGATCCACTGCTGCGACTCGCCGCTCTGCCCCACGGGCATGAAGAACTCGATGGCCCGGTCTACCGTGGCATGGCCCACGCCCGTGGGCACGGGCAGAAAGGAGACCAGCAGGTACAGGGTCTTGCGGCCCTCCTGCGTCCAGTACTCGACCTTCTCGGCCACGGCCGAGAGGCCGCCCTTGGGCCGGCTTTCGATCACGGTGCGCATCGGGTCCACCGGCGGCGCGGCCGGTGCCGGTGCCGCCGTCGCCGGGGCGCTGTGCGTTTCGAGCACCGAGCCCAGGATGGCATTCGGCCGGTAGGTCGCCAGGCCCTTGAGGCGCGCGCGCCAGGCGTGCAGGTACAGGTCCTTGAAACCTTCGTAAGGGTAGTCGGCAGGGATGTTCACGGTCTTGGAGATCGCCGTGTCCACAAACGGCTGCACCGCCTCCATCATCGCGATGTGACCCTCGGCCGGCATGGCCAGCGCCGAGACGAAGTACTCGGGCAGTTGCAGCACGTTGCCGCCGAGCTCGCGGTACAGGCGCCAGGCATGGTCTTCTACCGCGTACTCGCTGGTGCTGCCGTCGGCCTCCCGCTTCTTGCGCTTGTACATCCAGGAAAACGGCGGCTCGATGCCGTTGGAGGCGTTGTCGGCAAAGGCCAGGCTCACCGTGCCCGTAGGCGCGATGGACAGCAGGTGGCTGTTGCGGATGCCATGGGTGCGGATGGCCTCCTTGATGGGTTCAGGCAGGCGGCTGGCAAACGTGCCTTCAGAGAGGTAAGGTCCGGCCTCGAATTTCGGGAACGCGCCCTTCTCGCGCGCCAGGTCCACCGAGGCCAGGTAGGCCGCATCGCGCATGCCTGCAGCAATGCGCACCGCCATGTCGCGCCCCTCGGGCAGGTCGTAGCGCAGGCACAGCATGGCCAGCGTATTGCCCATGCCCGTGAAGCCCACGCCGATGCGCCGCTTGGCCATGGCCTCGTCGCGCTGCTGCGGCAACGGCCAGAAGGTCACGTCGAGCACGTTGTCGAGTGCCCGCACCTGCAGCGCCACCGAGGCGGAGAAGGCCTCGAAGTCGAACTGCGCAACCCCGCCGAAGCCGAATGGGTGGCGCACGAAGCGCGTGAGGATGATGGGCCCCAGGTCGCAGCAGCCGTACGAGGGAAGTGGCTGTTCCCCGCAAGGATTCGTGGCGGCGATGTCCTCGCAGTAGTGCAGGTTGTTGTCCTCGTTGATGTGGTCGAGGAACAGGATGCCGGGCTCGGCGAAGTCGTAGGCCGATTGCATGATGCTGTCCCACAGCGTGCGCGCCGGCACCGTGGCGTACACCCACTGGCCGTCAGCGCGCTGGTGGGCGCCCTGGGCGATCAGCGGCTCGATGGGTCGGGCCTGGTGCACCAGCTCCCAGGGGCCGTCGTTCTGCACGGCCTGGATGAAGGCATCGGGCACGCCGACCGAGACGTTGAAGTTGTTCCAGCGCCCGGGCGTGCGCTTGGCCGTGATGAATTCCTGCACGTCGGGGTGGTCGATGCGCAGCACGCCCATCTGCGCGCCGCGCCGCGCACCCGCGCTCTCCACCGTGGAGCATGACTGGTCGAACACGTTCATGTAGCTGCACGGCCCCGAGGCCGTGGAAGCGGTGCCCATCACCCGCGCGCCCTTGGGGCGGATGCGCGAGAAGTCGTAGCCCACGCCGCCGCCGCGGCGCATGGTCTCCGCGGCCTCGCGCAGGGCTTCGTAGATGCCGGGGTAGCCGCCGTCGTCCATGCCCTGGATGCAGTCGCCCACGGGCTGCACGAAGCAGTTGATCAGCGTGGCCTGGATGTCGGTGCCCGCCGCGCTCATGATGCGCCCGGCACCGATGGCGCCGGCCTGCAGGTTACCGAGGAACAGCGCCTCGTACTTGTCGCGCAGGGCGGGTGCCTCGACCGATGCCAGGGCACGCGCCACGCGCCGGTACAGGTCGTCGGCGCTGGTTTCGCCGTTTTTGAGGTACTTCTCGCGCAGGACGTCGAGGCTGATGGGTTGCATGGAGGTGGCGCCGGTCAAAGCACTGGATGTTTCGCGTTTCATGGCTGAAGGTCCTTGCGCTCCATCAACAAACAGAGGGTCCCCGCACGCTGCAACCCGGCCGGGGAGGCGAAAAACAGCACCATACATCGGCCCGATAGCCACACGGCTGCCGTGGCCTCACCTCTGCCGCCAGCCCGCAAGGCAGGCCCTGCATGGTGGGCCGCTAGCATTACGGCATGCACACCACGCCTTTGTCCAGCCTTGCAATGGCACGAAAAGCCCTGCCCATGGTGGCAGCCCTCGCACTGGCCGGCTGCGCGGCCCCGCCGGCCCAGAATCCCCCATCCTGGCCCGCCGACTTGCAGCAGGTGCTGCCCGCCGACGTGCTGCTGCTGGGCGAGCAGCACGATGCCCCCGAGCACCAGCGCCTGCAGCGCGAGGCCGTGCAATGGCTGGCCGCGCGGGGGGCGCTGGCAGCCGTGGTGATGGAGATGGCCGAGCAGGGCGGCAGCACCGCCGGCCTGCCGCGCGACGCCACCGACGCCCAGGCGCAGGCCGCCCTGCAGTGGCAGGACAAGGCCTGGCCCTGGGCCCAATACGGCCCGGTGGTGATGGCGGCCGTTGCCGCCGGCGTACCGGTGCTGGGCGGCAACCTGCCGCGCAGCCAGATGCGCGCCGCCATAGGCCAGGCTCAGTGGGACGCGCACCTGCCTGCCGCCGCGCTGCAGCGCCAATACACCGAGATCCGCGACGGCCACTGCGGCCTGCTGCCGCAAGCGCAGATCGCGCCCATGGCGCGCATCCAGATCGCACGCGACGCGAGCATGGCACAGGCCGCCACCTCGGCCCTGCAGCCCGGCAAGACCGTGCTGCTCGTGGCCGGCGCCGGCCACGTCTGGCGCGGCCTGGGCGTGCCCACGCACCTGGGCACCCAGGTGGCGGCCAAGGTGGTGGTGGCCCGCGCCGGCGGCGAACCGGCGGCCGCGCATGCCGATGCCGACCTGGTGGCACCGACACCGGCGCTGCCGCCGCGCGATGCCTGCGCCGAGCTGCGCGAGAAGTGGGGCAATGCCCCGCAAAAACCGTGAGCCCAGGCTGGCCGCAGGAACGTCCTATGCGGAGCGGTGATCGGACACGGGTTGGGCCTTGAGCAGCGCAGCAAACGCCTGCGCGCGCAAGGGCCGACTGCACAGGTAGCCCTGGTAGGTGTCGCAGCCCCGCTCCTGCAGGAAGGCCAGCTGCGCGGGGGTCTCCACCCCCTCGGCCAGCACCGACAGGCCCATGCTGTGCCCCATGGCGATGATGGCCGCGCTGATGGCCATGTCATCGGTGCTTCGCGGGATGTCGCGGGTAAAGCCCTGGTCGATCTTGAGCACGTCGATGGGAAAGCGCTTGAGCTGTGCGAGCGAGGAGTAGCCGGTGCCGAAGTCGTCCACCGCGATCCGCACGCCCAGGCCGCGCAGGCCCAGCAGTACCTGCAGGGCCTCTTCGGCGCGTTCGGCCAGCGCGGTCTCGGTGATCTCCAGCTCCAGCCGCGCCGCCGGAAAGCCCGAATCGGCCAGCGCCGCCGCCGTGCAGCCGGCCACGTCGGTCAGGTGGAACTGGCGCGGCGAGACGTTGACGGCCAGCGTCAGGTCCGGCAGCCCCTCATCGCGCCACTGCCGGCCCTGGCGGCAGACCTCGCGCAGCACCCATTCGCCGAGCGGGCCGATGACGCCCGAGGTCTCGGCCACGGGGATGAAGCGCGCGGGCGAGATGAGGCCTTCGTCGGGGTCGTTCCAGCGTACCAGGGCCTCGGCCCCCACGATGCGGCCGCTGGCGATATCGACCTGCGGCTGGTAGTAGACCTCCATGTGGCCCTGCGCCAGCGCCAGCCGCAGGCGCGACTCGAGCGCCAGGCGCTCGCGCGCGGCCTGGGTCATGGTCTCGTGGAAAAAGCACCAGGCACCGCGCCCGCGCGCCTTGGCGCCATAGACAGCGGCATGCGCGCCCTGCTGCAGGCCCTCCACCGTGTCGGCATGGGTCGGGTACATGCAGATGCCCACGCTGGCCCCGGCCACCACCTCCAGGCCGTCGGGCGAACGCCAGGGCTCGGCAACGGCCGCAATCAGCTGGCGCGCCACGGCCGCCGCGCCCTCGGAGTTGCGCATGTGGCGTGCCACCACGGCCAGTTCGTCCCCTGCCATGCGCCCCAGCAGGTCGCCCGGGCGCAGGGCCGACTGCACCTTCTTCGCAATGTGCTGCAGCACCTGGTCGCCGGTGGCGTGGCCATAGCTGTCGTTCACGTCCTTGAAGCGGTCCAGGTTGATCAGCAGCACCGCCAGGTGCTCGCCGCTCAGACGCGCCTCGCCCACCGCCTCGGCCAGCTCGGCGCCAAAGCGCGTGCGGTTGGACAGGCCGGTGAGCGCATCGTTGTGCGCCAGGAACTCCAGGCGCTGCTGCTGCGCCTTCTCCTCGGAGATGTCGGAGAACATGCACACGTAGTGCGTCACCGCGCCTGCAGGGTCGCGCACGGCGCTCAGCGACATGTGCTCGGGGAAGACCTCGCCGTTCTTGCGCCGGTTCCAGATCTCGCCCTGCCAGTGGCCGGCGCCGTGGATGGACGCCCACATGGCGTCGTAGAAGGCCTTGTCATGGCGGCCCGACTTGAACACGCGCGGGTTCTGGCCCAGCAGTTCCGTCTCGGTATAGCCCAGCAGCCGGGTGAACGCCGCATTGACCGACAGGATGCGGCCCTGCGCATCGGTCACCACCACGCCCTCGATGGTGTTGTCCACCACCGTGCTGGCCAGGCGCTGGCGCTCCTCGCTGGTGGCCAGGGCCGCACGCACGGCCGCGATGTCGACCCGGTCCTTGAGCACGCGCGCCCGGGCCTGCTCGGCCTCGCGTGCGCGGTGCGCCAGCCAGCCGGCCAGCACCCCGGTGAGCAGCACGTAGAGCCAGCCCTTCCAGGTCTGGTAGCGGGTCAGGTCATCCGGGTCCGTGACCCAGTGGGCCAGCAACAGGTCGCCCACCCACACCCACACCACGCCCAGCACGAGGTACAGCGCCGCCACGCGCCAGGGAACCAACGCCCGTGGGCCTTCCGACTCTTGCATGAAATCCCTCTTCCAAACCCGTCCGGGCCTTGCTGCGACAATGGTGCAGCTATGACGACCCAAGCCTATATCCTTACCCTGTCCTGCCCCGACCGCCTGGGGCTGGTGCACGCTGTCTCCGGCTTCCTGCTGGAGCACGGCGGCAACATCGAAGAAGCCGCGCAGTACAACGACCACGCCACCGGCCTTTTCTTCATGCGTGTGCAGTTCGCCTGCAGCCAGCACGACCATGCCACGCTCAAGGAGCGGCTGACCGCGTTTGCCGACCCGCACGAGATGCGCTGGAGCCTGCATGCCACGGCCCAGCCCGTCAAGACCGTGCTCATGGTCAGCCGCGAAGGCCACTGCCTCAACGACCTGCTGTTCCGCTGGAAATCCGGCCTGCTGCCCGTGGACATCCGCGCCATCATCAGCAACCACCGCGACTTCTACCAGCTGGCCGCCAGCTACAACGTGCCGTTCCACCACATCCCGGTCACAGCCGCCACCAAGGCGCAGGCCGAGGCCAAGCAGTTCGAGATCATCGAGGCCGAAGGGGCCGAGCTGGTGGTGCTGGCGCGCTACATGCAGGTGCTGTCGGACGACCTGTGCAGAAAGCTTGCGGGCCGTGCGATCAACATCCACCACAGCTTTCTGCCCAGCTTCAAAGGCGCCAAGCCCTATTACCAGGCGCATGACCGGGGCGTGAAGCTCATCGGCGCCACGGCCCACTACGTCACCGCCGACCTCGACGAAGGCCCGATTATCGAGCAGGACGTGGCCCGCGCCGACCACACCGACACGGTGGAAGACCTGACCGCACGCGGCCGCGACACCGAAAGCCAGGTGCTGGCCCGCGCCGTGAAGTGGCACAGCGAGCACCGCGTGCTGCTCAACGGGCACAAGACGGTCGTTTTCCGCTGAGCCCCGCGCCAGAGCGACGATGGCCACGGCCGCTCCATCACCCGCCTCTTCGTTCCTCAGCAGCGCGGCGCGGCGGATCCCGCCCATCCAGTGCCTGCTGACCTTCGAGGCGCTGGCACGCCTGCGCAGCGTGACGCAGACGGCCGACGAGCTGTGCGTCACGCCCAGCGCGGTGAGCCACCGCGTCAAGCAGCTCGAGCAGATCCTGGGCGTGCGGCTGTTCGGCCGGGCCGATTTCTCGCTGACGACCGAGGGCAGCGCCTACCTGGCGCATGTGCGCGAAGGGCTGGGGGCGCTGCAGCGCTTTCCGGGCGCGGCGGCGGCACCGGGCCGGCGCCGGCTCAAGCTGGCGGTGACGCCGACGTTTGCACGCACCATCCTGATCCCGCGCCTGCGCCAGTTCACCGAGGCCTACCCCGAGATCGACCTGGCGCTGCAGGTCTCCATCCCGCTGCTGGACGTGGTGGCGGAGGATGCCGACCTGATGGTGCGCTTTGGCGCGGGCCACTATGCCGACGTGGAGCATGTGGAACTGGCACGCGACGTGGTCACGCCCCTGGCATCGCCCGCCTTCGTGCGCGAGCACGGCCCGTTCGATCGCCCCGAGGACCTCGAAGGCGTGGCCCTGCTGCGTAGCCCGCTGGAGCCCTGGCGCACCTGGTTCGGCGCCACCGGCCTGGACTGGGCCGAGCCGAGCGAGGGCTCGCAGTTCAACGACATCGGCCTGATGTGCGACGCCGCGTCCGCCGGGATGGGCGTGGCGCTGGTGCGCCTGAAGCTGGGCGCGCCCTGGCTCGAGAACGGCACGCTGGTGCGCCTGTTCGACACCGACACCACCAGCCCCCACGCCCACTACCTGTGCTGGCGCACCGGCACCATGGACCGTTGGGAATGCGCGGCCTTTGCCGAATGGCTGCGCAAGATCATGGTGTGAGTGTGCGCATACGCCCGGCACAACAGGACGATGCCGCCGCCATCGCCCGCATCCATGTCGCGGCCTGGCAGGCTGCCTACACGGGCATCATCGACGCGGCCTACCTGGCGGCCCTGTCCACCGCCCAGCGCGCAGCCTACTGGGCCCAGGCCATTGTCCAGGGCCGTCCCAGGCTGCTGCTGGCGCAGGACGGCCAGGGTGCGGTGACGGGCTGGATCGCCTTCGGCGACTGCCGCGACAAGGATGCGCCGGCCACCCGGGGCGAAGTCTGGGCCATCTACGTGGACCCGGCCCGCTGGTCGCAGGGGGCGGGCCAGGCGCTGTGGCAGCAGGCCCGGGAGCAGCTGCAGCAACAAGGCAAGGACGAGGCCAGCCTGTGGGTGCTGGCCGCCAACCAGCGGGCCATCCGCTTCTATGCGGCGCTGGGCTTCGTGCCCGATCCAGGGAGCGACAGGACCATCACGGTGGCCGGAGCGCCGATTGGCGAGGTTCGCCAGGTCTGCCCGCTGGCGCAAGGCGGCTGACACCCTGCAGCGGATTTCACACCGGCACTCCAAAAATCTCACGGCGGCCGGCGCCGCCATGGCCTACAGTGGCGGCATGCAGACCGCTTCCCTCTCCTCCCTCGCAGCCAAGGCAGCCACCGGGCCCACGCCAGCCGAGCGCGCAGCGCGCCAGGCCGAGGTGGTGCAGGCACTGTCCCGCACCGTGCCGGCCCATGCCCTTCTGTGGCATGCCGAAGACACCACGCCCTACGAATGCGACGGTCTCACCGCCTACCGCCAGCGCCCGCTGGTGGTCTGCCTGCCCGAGACCTACGAACAGGTGCAGGCCGTGCTGCAGGCCTGCCACCGGCTGCACGTACCGGTGGTGGCGCGCGGCGCGGGCACCGGCCTGTCGGGCGGGGCCATGCCCGACGCCCTGGGCGTGACGCTCTCGCTGGCCAAGTTCAACCGCATCCTCGACCTGGACCCGGTGAACCGCACGGCCGTGGTGCAGTGCGGCGTGCGCAACCTGGCCATCAGCGAGGCGGCCGCGCCCTATGGCCTGTACTACGCGCCCGACCCCAGCAGCCAGATCGCCTGCACCATCGGCGGCAACGTGGCCGAGAACTCGGGCGGCGTGCATTGCCTCAAGTACGGCCTGACGATACACAACGTGCTCAAGGTGCGCGGGTTCACCGTCGAGGGCGAAGCCGTGGAGTTCGGCAGCGGTGCGCTCGATGCGCCCGGCTACGACCTGCTGGCCGCCGTGATCGGCAGCGAGGGTATGCTGGCCGTGACCACCGAGGTCACGGTACGCCTGATCCCCAAGCCGCAGTTGGCGCGCTGCATCATGGCCAGCTTCGACGACGTGCGCAAGGCGGGCGCTGCGGTGGCCGCTGTCATCGCAGCGGGCATCATCCCTGCAGGGCTGGAGATGATGGACAAGCCCATGACCGCCGCGGTCGAAGACTTCGTGCACGCGGGCTACGACCTCAACGCCGAGGCCATCCTGCTGTGCGAGAGCGACGGCACGCCCGAGGAGGTGGAGGAGGAGGTCGGCCGCATGACCGAGGTGCTGCGCGCTGCGGGCGCCGTGGCCATCTCGGTCAGCTGCGACGAGGCCGAGCGCCTGCGCTTCTGGAGCGGGCGCAAGAATGCCTTCCCGGCCAGTGGGCGCATCAGCCCCGACTACATGTGCATGGACTCCACCATCCCGCGCAAGCGCTTGGCCGACATCCTGCTGGCCATTGCCGAGATGGAAAAGAAGTACCAACTGCGCTGCGCCAACGTGTTCCACGCGGGCGACGGCAACCTGCACCCACTGATTTTGTTCGACGCCAACGACCCCGACCAGTTGCACCGCTGCGAGCTGTTCGGCGCCGACATCCTGGAGACCAGCGTGGCCATGGGCGGCACCGTGACCGGCGAGCACGGCGTGGGTGTGGAAAAGCTCAACAGCATGTGCGTGCAGTTCAGCGCTGCCGAGAATGCGCAGATGTTCGGCCTCAAGCATGCGTTCGATCCGGCCGGCCTGCTCAACCCCGGCAAGGTCATCCCGACGCTGCACCGCTGCGCGGAGTACGGAAAGATGCTGGTGCGCGCGGGGCAGATCAGGCACCCGGACCTGCCCCGCTTCTGACGTGCAGCAACAGCCGTCCATCGCGCCACCCCCATCGCCTGGCCCGATGAAGGGACTTCAGGGCCTGGCCTTCCTGCTCCTGATGCAGTCGGCCGGCGAGGCGCTGTCGCACTTTCTGCACCTGCCCGTGCCTGGCCCTGTGGTGGGCATGGTGCTGCTGCTCCTGGCATTGCACTGGGGGCCCGTGCAGCGGGCCGTGGCACCGGCGGCGGGTTTTCTGCTCACGCACCTGTCGCTGCTGTTCGTGCCGGTGGGCGTGGGGGTGATGACGCACCTGGACCTGCTGGGCGCCTACGGCCTGCGCCTGGTCATCGTGATCGTGCTGTCCACCTGGGCCGGCATGGCGGCCACGGTGCTGGTGCTGCGGGCGTTCAAGCCAGAGGCGACCACGCAAGGAGGCAGCACGCAATGACCAACTTCGTGGAGCTCTGGGTCTACCTGTCGCAGGCGCCGCTATTCGGCCTTACGGCCACACTGGCGGTGTACGTGCTGGCGCAGGCCTTTTCCGCACGCATGGGCCATGCGGCCTGGGCCAATCCGGTGCTCTGGTCGGTGGTGGTGCTGGCCTGTGCGCTGCTGGCCACGGGCACGGCCTACCCCACCTTCTTTGCCGGGGCGCAGTTCATCCACTTCCTGCTGGGGCCGGCCGTGGTGGCCCTGGGCTGGCCGCTGTGGAAACGCCGTGCCGAACTGCGCCAGCGCTGGGCCGCCTGTTGCTGGCCGCCCTGGCCGGCGGCAGTGCTGCAGCCGCGAGTGCCGTGGGCCTCGGCTGGCCATGGGCCTGCCGGTGGACATGCTGATGTCCCTGGCACCCAAGTCGGTCACCGCGCCCGTGGCCATGGGCGTGGCCGCGCAGATCGGCGGCGTGCCGGCGCTGGCCGCGCTGTTCGCGGTGCTCACCGGCATGGTCGGCGCGCTCTCGGGCCGCACCCTGTTTGGCTGGCTGCGCGTGGGCACCGACGCATCGGGCATGGTGGCACGCGGTTTTGCGCTGGGCACCGCATCGCACGGCATCGGCGCTGCGCAGGCGCTGCAGGACGATGCCGATGCGGGCGCCTATGCCGGCCTGGCTCTCGGACTGCAAGTGGTGTTGGCGGCGCTGCTGGTGCCGCTGGTGGTGCAGTTTTTCTAGCGCACCACGCGCCAGATCTCACCCGCGTGAGACAGGCCGAACAACACCAGCCCGATGAGCCCGCCCACCACCGTGCCGTTGATGCGGATGTACTGCAGATCCCGGCCGACCTGCAGCTCGATGAGGTCCGACATCTCCCGCGCATCCCAGCGCTGCACCGTGTCCTCTATGTGCTGGGCGATGAAGGCCGACACATCGGGCGCCAGGCCCTGCACCCAGCGCTCAAGCCGCGCGTTGAGCGATTCGCGCAGTGCGGGGTCGCCCGCGAGCGATTGCCCCAGCCAGCCCCCCATGGCCTGCACGTTGCGCGCCACCGCAGACCCGGGATCGTCCAGGTCACGCTGCAGCGCCGCGCGCATGCCTTGCCACAGCTCCTGCACATACCTGCCCAGCGTGGCATCGGTCTGCAGGTAGGTGCGGATCTCCTCGCCCCGGCGCTGCCAGTCGGGGTCGGTCTGCAGCCGCGCCACCAGGCGCTGCACGGCCTCGTCGAACTGGGCGCGCAGCTGGTGCTGCGGGTTCGCCGCCACCTCGCCCAGAAGACCGGCCAGGGCATTGGCCACCATGGCCGAGCCCTTGTCGCCCAGCCAGTCGGTGGGCAACACCTTTTCCTTGACCGGGTGGTCCTTCTTGAGCCACTGCACGATGGTGTGCGCGATCAGGTGGCGCGTCTCCTCGTTCTGCAGCAAGGTGATGAGCCGGGCCAGCGCATCGTCGAGCAGCGCCTGGTGGCGGCCGTTGTGCGTGAGCGCGCCCAGCACCGTGGCCATGGTCTGCGACAGGTCGATCTGCCCGATCAGCGTGCGCGCGGCACGCTGGATGAAGCGCTCCACCTGGGCATCCTGCACGGCATCGAGCCCAGCCGAAATGAGCCGCACCGCCTGTTGGCCCAGCAGCGCGGCATGACCCGGCGCCACCAGCCATTCGGCCAGGCGCGCGACCGGGTCGTGGCGGCGGATCAGCGCCACCAGCGAGGGCGGATCGAGGAACTTGTCGCGCACGAAACCGGCCAGGTTGCGGCCAATGCGGTCCTTGTTGCGCGCGATGATGGCCGTGTGCGGAATGGGCAGGCCCATGGGGTGGCGAAACAGCGCCACCACCGCGAACCAGTCGGCCAGCGCGCCCACCATGGCCGCCTCGGCCACGGCCTTCAGGCAATCGAGCGCCAGGCCCCGCTCCACCAGGCTGGTGCCAATGAACACCGCGGTAGCAAGCAGCAGCAGGGCCAGCGCCTGGCGCTTGGCCGTGCGCAGCGCCGCGCGCGCGGCGTCCGGCTCGGTGCGGGATGTCATCGTGCCGGCCCCATGGGCAGGAGGAAGCTCAGGCGGCTGCCGCGATCTGGCCCAGCGCCGTGGACAGGTGGCCCACCGTGCGCTCCACGTTGTGCCATTTTTCCAGGCCGAAGAGGCCGATGCGGAAGGTCTTGAAATCCGGGCCTTCGTCGCACTGCAACGGCACGCCGGCAGCGGTCTGCAGGCCGACCTCCATGAACTTCTTGCCGCTCTGGATGCCGGGGTCGGTGGTGTAGCTCACGACCACGCCCGGGGCCTTGAAGCCTTCGGCCGCCACGCTCGGGAAGCCCTTGGATTCGAGCAACGCGCGCACCTGGGCGCCGAGCTCGATCTGCTCGTCGCGCACCTTGTCGAAGCCGTACTCGCGCGTCTCCAGCATCACCTCGCGCAGGCGCACCAGTGCATCGGTGGGCATGGTCGTGTGGTAGGCATGCTGGCCCTTTTCGTAGCCCTCGGCGATCTGCATCCACTTCTTGAGGTCGCACGAGAAGCTGCTGCTGGTCGTGCCCTCGATGGCTTGGCGCGCACGCTCGCTGAGCATCACCATGGCGCAGCAGGGCGAGCCGCTCCAGCCCTTTTGCGGGGCCGAGATCAGCACATCCACGCCGGTGGCCTGCATGTCCACCCACATCGCGCCCGAGGCCACGCAGTCGAGCACGAACAGCGCGCCGACCTCGTGCGCGGCCGCCGTCAGCGTGCGCAGGTAGTCGTCGGGCAGGATGATGCCGCTGGCCGTCTCCACATGCGGTGCGAACACCACCTTGGGCCGCTCGGCGCGGATGGCGGCCGCCACCTCGTCGGCCGGGCATGGCGCCCACGCGTCCTGCGGGCCATCGCCCTGCTTGCGCGCCTTGCAGACCACGGCACCGCCGCCCAGGCCACCGGCCGCGTCGAAGATCTGGCTCCAGCGGTAGCTGAACCAGCCGTTGCGCACGATGAGCACTTTTTCGTTGTTGGCGAACTGGCGCGCCACGGCTTCCATGCCGAAAGTGCCGCTGCCGGGCACCAGCACAGCGGTGTGGGCGTTGTAGACCTGCTTGAGCGTGGCCAGGATGTCCTGCATCGCGCCGGTGAAGCGCTTGGACATGTGGTTGAGCGCGCGGTCGGTGTAAACCACCGAGAATTCGAGCAGGCCGTCGGGGTCGATATCGGGCAGCAAACCGGGCATGGGAAAGTCTCCGTTGGATGGGGCACAAGGCAGTGCGCGACCATTCGGCCGCGAGCGCCTCAATCAGCCGACCAGCTTAGCATGGCCTTTTCACACCGGAGTGGCTACCAGGTATCGACAAAGCGATGCCCCATGGGCGCCACCTGGGCCGATGCCAACCCCCGCGCCAGCCAGGCGCGGGTCTCTGCCGGGTCGATCACGGCGTCGATCTCCAGCGTCGCCGCCATGTGCATGGCCTCGCCATTGGCGTACTGGCGTGCCACAAGCTTCTGGAACAAGGCGTCGCGCTCCGCCCCCTCGGGTACGGCCTCGAGCTCCTTGCGAAAGCCCAGGCGCACGGCGCCTTCGAGCCCCATGGCACCGAACTCGCCCGTGGGCCAGGCCACGGTGAACACGGGGGCATGGAAGCCCCCGGCCGTCATGCCCATGGCGCCCAGGCCATAGCCCTTGCGCAGCACCACGCTGAAGCAGGGCACGCGCAGGCTCGCGGCGGTGACGAACAGGCGGCTCACGTGGCGCACCTGGGCCGTGGCCTCCACCTCGGGGCCGACCATGAAGCCGGGCGTGTCCACCAGGCTCACCAGGGGCAGGCCATGGGCGTTGCACAGCTGCATGAAGCGCGCGCCCTTGTCGGCGGCGTCGGCATCGATGGCGCCGCCCAGGTGCAGCGGATTGCTGGCCAGCAGACCCACAGGGCGCCCCTCGATGCGCGCCAGCGCCGTGTGGATGCCGGCGCCGAAGCCGGTGCGCAACATGAGCAGGCTGCCTTCGTCCACCAGACCAGCCAGGGCGGCGCGCGTGTCGTACACGCGCAGCCGGTTCTCGGGCACCACGGCGCGCAGCAGGCGCGGGTCGGGCGCAGTCCACTGCGCCACGCGCCCCTGGAAGAACGAAAGATAGTGCCGCGCCGCACGCACCGCGCCGGCTTCGTCCTCCACCAGCACGTCGATCACACCATTGGCATGCTGCACGCGGCTCGGGCCGATCTGCTCTGGCTTGAACACACCGAGCCCCCCGCCCTCGATCATGGCGGGCCCACCCATGCCGATGTTGCTGCTGCGCGTGGCGATGACCACGTCGCTGCAGCCGAGCAGCGCCGCATTGCCGGCAAAGCAGCGCCCCGCGGCGATGCCCACCACGGGCACCTGGGCCGACAGCGCGGCATAGCTGGCAAAGGTGTGCACGTGCAGGCCGGCCACCACCGGCATGTCGGTGTCACCGGGCCGCCCGCCCCCGCCTTCGGCGAACAGCACCACGGGCAACTTCTGCGCCAGGGCAATGCCGAGCATGCGGTCCGTCTTGGCATGGTTGCGCGCGCCCTGCGTGCCGGCCAGCACCGTGGCGTCGTAGGACATGACGACCGCGCGCGATTTCTCGGGCCCGAAATCGGCGCCGTTGATGCCGCCGATGCCCGTGACCATGCCGTCGGCCGGTGTGTTGGCGACCAGGTCCTCCAGGCTGCGCCGGCGTGTCTGCGCAGCAATGGCCAGCGCGCCGTACTCGATGAAGCTGCCTTCGTCGCACAGGTCGGCGATGTTTTCGCGCGCGCTGCGCCCGCCCTGCGCGTGGCGCTTGGCCATGGCCTCGGGGCGCGCGGCATCGAGCGTGAAGGCATGGCGATCGAGCACGCGCTGCAGGTCGGGGCGGATGTGGTCGGCGCCCTGTACAGCAGCGCCCTCCTCCACCACGGCCTGCGCGCCTTGCGCTGCGTCGAGCACCAGCAGCGGCTGGCCCTGTACCAGGTAGCCGCCCGGCACGGCCAGCAGTGCGCGCACCCGGCCCGCATGCGGCGCCAGCAGCACATGCTCCATCTTCATGGCTTCGAGCACGGCCAGCTCGGCCCCGGCGGCCACCACATCGCCCTCGGCCACCGACCATTGCACCAGCCGCGCAGGCATGGGCGCCAGCACCGCCCCTTCGGGTGCGGATTCTGGCTGCGCGGCCTCGTGACCAGCGGCCGCAGCCAGGGGCTCATCCGCCAGGTGCCCCGCCGCATCCAGCAGCTCGGGCAGCACCGTCTCCAGCCAGCGCGTGTGCACCTGCTGGCTTTCCATTTCGGGCCGTGCGGCCAGCGCGCGCAACAACGCCACATTGGTTGCTACGCCGCCGATCCGGCATTCGGCCAGCGCGCGCCGGGAGCGGCGCAGCACGTCGGCAATGCGGGGGCTGCGCGTGTGCACGATGAGCTTGGCCAGCAGTGTGTCGTAGTGCGGCGAGGGGGCCACCCCCGCCACGCCGTGCGTGTCCACGCGGATGCCCGGTCCGGCCGGCAGGTCGAAGCGCGTAAGCGGGCCGCTGCCGGGCACCGAACCACCCTGTGCATCCAGCGTCTCGGCGTTGATGCGCCACTGCAGGGCAAAGCCCTGCGCCACGGGCGGCGCACCGGGGTCGAGCCCCAGATCGCGCAGGCTCCGGCCGGCCGCCAATGCAATCTGGGTCTGCACCAGGTCCACGCCCGTGACTTCCTCGGTGATGGTGTGCTCCACCTGCAGGCGCGGGTTGGCCTCGATGAAGACGAAGGGCAGCGTTTCGGACGCCAGGTCCACCAGGAACTCGAAGGTGCCCAGGCCCTCGTACGCCACCTCGCGCGCCATGGCAAGCGCTGCCGCCACGATGCGTTCGCGCAGCGGTGCAGGCAGCGAGGGGCTGGGCGCCACCTCCACCAGCTTCTGGAAGCGCCGCTGCAGCGTGCACTCGCGCTCGCCCAGGGACATCACCTCGCGCCCGTCGCCGAGCACCTGCACCTCGATATGGCGCGCCCCGGCCATCAGCCGCTCGACATAGACGCCATCGACCCCGAAGGCCGCCAGCGCCTCGCTGCGGCAGCGCGCATAGGCAGCCGGCAGCTCATCGGCGGACTGCACGGGGCGCATGCCGCGTCCGCCACCACCGCCGATGGCCTTGACCACGATGCCCGCGCCGCCCTGCGCCTGCCAGAACTGCAAGGCCTCCTCCAGCGGGACGGCGGCCTGCGTGCCCGGCATCAGCGGCACGCCGCAGCGCAGTGCCATTGCGCGCGCCCGGGCCTTGTCGCCGAACAGTGCCAGTTGTTCAGGTGTGGGGCCGATGAAGCGCAGACCGGCCTCGGCACAGGCACGCGCGAAGTCGGCGCGTTCGCTCAGGAAGCCATAGCCCGGGTGCACGGCATCACAGCCCTGGGCGCGCGCAATGGCAATCAGGTTCGCGCCATCCAGGTAGGCCGCCGGGCCCGTGGCCCCAAGCGCCACCGCCGCATCGGCCGCACGCACGTGGGGCGCCTGGGCATCGTCCTGCGCGTACACGGCCACGCTGGCGATGGACAGGTCTTGCAGTGCGCGCACGATGCGCAGGGCGATCTCGCCGCGGTTGGCGACCAGGACTTTGTGGAACAACGGGGAATGGGCTGGCGGCATGGGTGCTTTCCGGTCGGGCAAGTGGCCCGGCATTCTGGCGCGCGCTGCGCGCCGCAGGTGGTACGCAGGGGACAACGGCCCAGGCGCATTAACCCCCAAGGTTCCACCCGCCATCGGTGCCCGCTACCATGCCTTGCATTTCCACAGCCTCCGAGAAGCCCCATGCCCGACTTTCGCAGCGACACCGTCACCCAGCCCACGCCCGCCATGCGGGCGGCCATGTTCGATGCCCCGCTGGGCGACGACGTGTTTGGCGACGATCCTTCCGTGAACGCGCTGCAGGAATACGCGGCGCAGTTGCTGGGCTTCGAGGCCGCTCTGTTCGCGCCTTCGGGCACGCAGACCAACCTGATCGCCCTGTGGGGCCACTGCCAGCGTGGCGACGAGGCCATCGTCGGCCAGAGCTGGCACACCTACCGCTGGGAGGCCGGTGGCATGGCGGTGCTGGGCTCCATCCAGCCCCAGCCCGTGGAGACCCAGCCCGACGGAACCTTGCGCCTGTCCGACATCGCCGCCGCCATCAAGCCCGACGACCCGCACTTCGCGCGCACCCGCCTGGTGGTGCTGGAGAACACCACGGGCGGCCAGGTGCTGCCCCCGGCCTACGTGGCCGAGGTGGCCGCGCTGGCACGCCAGCGCGGTCTGGCCATGCACCTGGACGGCGCACGCATGTTCAACGCAGCCACGGCCAATGCGGCGAAGGCCGGCACCGATGTGTACGACGAGGCCCGCGCCCTGTGCAGCCACTTCGATTCGGCCTCGCTGTGCCTGAGCAAGGGCCTGGGCGCGCCCATCGGCTCGCTGGTGCTGGGATCGCACGATTTCATCCGCCAGGCGCGGCGCACGCGCAAGATCCTGGGCGGCGGCATGCGCCAGGCTGGCGTGCTGGCCGCGGCCGGCCGCTATGCACTGGAGCACCATGTGCGCCGCATGGCCGACGACCACGCCCGGCTGGCCCAATTGGCCGAGGGCCTGGCCGAGGCCAACCGCAGCCACCCGGTGCTGCGCGGCAAGATCACCGTGCACCCCTGGCAGACCAACATTCTGTTCACCGACCTGCACACGGACGTGGCCCCCGCCTTCACCGCCTGGCTGGCCCAGCACGGCGTGCGCGTGACCAGCGGCCTCTACGCCGGCCAGACCCGCCTGCGCTGGGTGTCCCACCTGGATGTGAGCGACGCCGACATCAAGGCCGCGCTGGACTGCGTGGCGATCTTCACCGGGAACTGACCCCGGGGTTCAGCCGGCGGGATACGTCCGCCCGCCGAAGATGCCGGTCCCCACCCGCACCAGGGTGGCGCCCGCATGGATGGCAGCCTCCAGATCGGCCGTCATGCCCATCGACAGCGTGTCAAAGTCCGCCAGGCCCGGTTCGCCGCGGGCCTTGATCTGCCCAAAAAGGCGCTGCGCGCGCAGGTGGAGTTCCTTTTGCACCTCGAAATCGGGGGCATGGTCAGGGATGCTCATGAGCCCCCGCACCACGAGCCGTGGCAGTTTCGCCACAGCCTGGGCCAAAGCCAGCGCCTCCTCGGGAGGGACGCCGGACTTGGTATCGCCCCCATCCACGTTGACCTGGATGCACACTTGCAGCGGGGCCAGGTGCTCGGGGCGCTGGGTCGACAGGCGCTCGGCGATCTTCAGGCGGTCCACCGTGTGCACCCAGTCGAAATGTTCGGCCACCAGGCGCGTCTTGTTGCTCTGGATGGGACCGATGCAGTGCCACTGCAGGCTGGCGGGTGATAGTTGGCGCAGGGCTGCCACCTTCTCCACCCCCTCCTGAATGTAGTTTTCGCCAAAGGCCCGCTGGCCTGCGGCCACCGCCTCAGCCACCGCGTCGGCACCGAAGGTCTTGGAAACCGCCAGCAGCGACACCTCGGCCGGATCGCGCCCGGCAGCAGCGCACGCCTGTGCGATACGTCGCATAACCTGTTGGAGGTTGTTATCAATCGTGGTCATAATGATTGGCAAGCGTACCAAACGATAGAGGGGATCCCGTGGACATTACCCAGCTGCTGGCGTTCAGCGTCAAGAACAAGGCCTCCGACCTGCACCTTTCCGCAGGCCTGCCGCCCATGATCCGGGTCCACGGGGACGTTCGGCGCATCAACGTCGACGCGCTGGACCACAAGACGGTCCATGGCATGGTGTACGACATCATGAGCGACTCCCAGCGAAAAGCCTACGAGGAGTTCCTGGAAGTCGACTTCTCCTTCGAAATCGAGGGCCTGGCCCGTTTTCGCGTCAACGCCTTCAACCAGAACCGGGGCGCAGCCGCCGTGTTCCGGACGATTCCGAGCAAGATCCTGACGCTGGAGCAGCTCAACGCCCCCAAGATCTTCGGCGACCTGGCCCTGAAGCCGCGCGGCCTGGTGCTGGTGACCGGCCCCACGGGCTCGGGCAAGTCCACCACGCTGGCCGCCATGGTCAACTACCTCAACGAAACCGAGTACGGCCACATCCTCACGGTGGAAGACCCGATCGAGTTCGTGCACGAATCCAAGAAGTGCCTGATCAACCAGCGCGAAGTCGGCCCGATGACGCTGTCCTTCGCCGCCGCGCTGAAATCCGCGCTGCGCGAAGATCCGGACGCCATCCTGGTGGGTGAAATGCGCGACCTGGAAACCATCCGCCTGGCCATGACGGCCGCCGAAACGGGCCACCTGGTCTTCGGCACGCTGCACACCTCCAGCGCCGCCAAGACCATCGACCGGATCATCGACGTGTTCCCCGCCGAAGAAAAGGAAATGGTTCGCGCGATGCTCTCCGAATCGCTGCAGGCCGTGATCTCGCAGACGCTGTGCAAGACCAAGGACGGCTCGGGCCGCGTGGCCGCACACGAGATCATGCTGGGCACCAGCGCCATCCGCAACCTGATCCGCGAGGCCAAGGTGGCGCAGATGTACTCCACCATCCAGACCAGCAACAGCGTGGGCATGCAGACACTGGACCAGAACCTCACCGACATGGTGCGCCGCAACATCATCAGCCCCGCAGAAGCCCGCGGCAAGGCCAAGATTCCGGAAAACTTCCCCGGGTGACCATGAGCCCTCCCCTGAGTCGCTTCGCGCCTTCCCCTTCAAAGGGGACGCCGCCAGCGCGGCGGGGCGGCCCTTGCGCGGCGGCCGCTGGCCCGGGCCGCGCCGGTTTCATGCACGGCGGCAGAACCCGCAGCACAATGGGGCATTCGCAGGCCAGCAAAGGCCGCCATTTCCCCACATTGACAGACGACACGGCGGCGCAGTGCGCCGCACTACGGAGCACACTATGAAAGGCATTCTCGGCCTTCTGCGCATGAAGTCGATCGGCAACAAGCCGGCGGAGGACAACACCGATTCCGTGCTGTTCTCCACGGCCTTTGCCGGCCAGGGAGTGGACGACTCCATGCTGGTGCCCTGGGAGGCTCGCGCCGTGGAGGTGGGGGCCAAGCGCCTGCCCACGAGCCGTGGCGGCAAGCTGCTGCAAGGGCTGTGGGCCAAGGACAAGTACATGGCCCACCTGGACAAGGACGCCGTGGAGCGCATGGAGCGCTTTTTCGAGTTTGCCGCCATCCCCTCCAACCGCGACGTGATCCGCCAGGACGAGTACGGCAACTTCATGGTGGTGCTGCTCACCGGCACCATTGCCGTGGACCGCGTACAGCCCTGGGGCGAGCACCTGCGCCTGGCCGAGACCCGGCCCGGTGACATCCTGGGCGAAATGTCGCTGCTGGACAGCGGTATCCGCTTTTCGGCCTGCACCACGCTCACCGACTGCGAGATCGCCGTGCTGAGCGCCGAGGCCATGGACGACATGATGACCAAGGACCCCCAGCTCGCGGCCAGCCTGATTGCGCTGCTGGCCCGCAAGCTGTCGTTGCGCCTGCGCGTGGTGAGTGCCCGCCTGAGCGACAACAACCAGAAATGACAATGACCGTCCGGCAGACCAGGACCCCAAGGGAGAAACTCTGATGGAACGCGATCAGGCCAGTAAATTCATCAACGACCTGCTCAAGCTGATGGTCAGCCGCAACGGCAGCGACTTGTTCATCACGGCAGAGTTTCCACCGGCCATCAAGGTCGATGGCAAGGTGACCAAGGTGTCGCCGCAGCCGCTCACGCCCAACCACACGCTCACGCTGGCGCGTGCCGTCATGAGCGACAAGCAGGTGGCCGACTTCGAGCGCACCAAGGAATGCAATTTCGCGATCTCGCCCGCAGGCATCGGCCGCTTCCGGGTGAATGCCTTCATCCAGCAGGGCAAGGTCGGCATGGTGATGCGGACGATTCCGCTCACGCTGCCCACCATCGATGGCCTGGGCGTGCCCCAGGTGCTCAAGGAAGTGACCATGGCCAAGCGCGGCCTGTGCATCCTGGTGGGTGCCACGGGCTCGGGCAAGTCGACCACGCTGGCCGCCATGGTGGACTGGCGCAACGAGAACTCGTTCGGCCACATCATCACGGTGGAGGACCCGGTCGAGTTCGTGCATCCGCACAAGAACTGCGTGGTGACGCAGCGCGAGGTGGGCCTGGATACCGACAGCTGGGAAGCCGCACTCAAGAACACGCTGCGCCAGGCGCCCGACGTGATCCTGATGGGCGAAATCCGCGACCGCGAGACCATGGAGCATGCCGTGGCGTTTGCCGAGACCGGTCACCTGTGCCTGGCCACGCTGCACGCCAACAGTGCCAACCAGGCGCTGGACCGCATCATCAACTTCTTCCCCGAAGAACGCCGCGCTCAGCTGCTGATGGACCTGTCGCTGAACCTGCGCGCCATGGTCTCCCAGCGCCTGATTCCCAAGCAGGACGGCAAGGGCCGTGCTGCTGCCGTGGAGATCATGCTCAACACGCCGCTGATCTCGGACCTGATCTTCAAGGGCGATGTCTCCGAGATCAAGGAGATCATGAAGAAGAGCCGCAACCTGGGCATGCAGACCTTCGACCAGGCGCTCTTCGACGCCTATGAGGCCAACGTCATCAGCTACGAAGACGCGCTGCGCAACGCCGACTCGCTCAACGACCTGCGACTGCAGATCAAGCTCAACAGCCAGCGCGCCAAGTCGCCCGACCTGGCCCAGGGCACCGAGCATTTCGCGATCGTCTGAGTTTTCACCCTACAACAAGTACCGAGCAGAACCACACACACTCGCCCGCCCATGAGGGCGGGCTTTTTTTTGACCCCATCACGGACCGAATCCCATGCCAAGCACCAATCCCCGCAGCTACAACGCCACCCCTTCGCGCAAGGTCGCCTTCCTGGGCCTGGGCGTCATGGGCTACCCCATGGCCGGCCACCTGGCCATGGCGGGCCACGC
Organism: Acidovorax sp. LjRoot66; assembly: GCF_964253305.1. Classification (NCBI taxonomy): domain Bacteria; kingdom Pseudomonadati; phylum Pseudomonadota; class Betaproteobacteria; order Burkholderiales; family Comamonadaceae; genus Acidovorax; species Acidovorax sp. LjRoot66. Next base: position 906,041 of record NZ_CAXUQU020000001.1, on the reverse strand, counting down.
AGTCACCGTGTACAACCGCACGGCCGCCAAGTCGGCCGCCTGGTGCGAGGAGTTCGCCGGCAGCCAGGCACCACGCCAGGCCGCCACGCCCCGCGAGGCGGCCGCAGGCGCCGACATTGTGTTCTGCTGCGTCGGCAATGACGACGACCTGCGCTCCGTCACCCTGGGTGCCGACGGTGCCTTCGCGGGCATGCAGGCCGGCGCCATCTTCGTGGACCACACCACGGCGTCGGCCGAGGTGGCGCGTGAGCTGTACGCCGCAGCGCAGGCTGCGGGCCTGCAGTTCGTCGATGCACCGGTATCCGGCGGCCAGGCGGGTGCGCAGAACGGTTTGCTCACCGTGATGTGCGGTGGCGACACTGCGGCCTTCGAGACCGCCCAGCCTGTGGCCATGGCCTTTGCGCGGGCTTTCACGCTGCTGGGCGCCAGCGGCTCGGGCCAACTGGCCAAGATGGTCAACCAGATCTGCATCGCCGGGCTGGTGCAAGGCCTGTCCGAGGCCGTGGCCTTTGGCCAGAACGCGGGCCTGGACATGAAGCAGGTGCTGGACGTGATCGGCAAGGGCGCAGCGCAGAGCTGGCAGATGGACAACCGCGGCAAGACCATGGTCGACGGCAAGTTCGACTTCGGCTTTGCCGTGGACTGGATGCGCAAGGATCTGGGCCTGGTGCTCGACGAGGCCCGGCGCAACGGCTCGCGCGTGCCCGTCACCGCGCTGGTGGACCAGTTCTATGCCGACGTGCAGGGCATGGGCGGCAACCGTTGGGATACATCCAGCCTGGTCAAACGCTTGAAATAAGCTCCCCCTGAGGCGCTGCGCGCCTTCCCCCTGAGGGGGACGCCCCCGGTGCGGCGGGGCGGCCCTTGCACGGGGGCACTGGCTTGGGCAGTGCCAGTTTCAAATGCCATGCCCCAAACAGAGGTCAGAGCGAACGAGCGGGCGCGGTGTCGGTGGTGACCGGCGCGGGTGTCGGCGCGTTGCGGCGCAGTTCTTCTTCGGTGACGATTTCGAACACGCGCACGACCTTGCTCACGCCGCTCACGCCACGGGAGATCTCGGTGGCGCGGCCGGCTTCGCGCTGGGTGACGCGGCCCATCAGGTAGACGATGTTGCGCTCGGTCACCACCTTGAAGGCGTTGGCCGAGATGTCGGCCGCATCCACGAAGCTGGCGCGCACCTTGCCGGTGATCACGGTGTCGTTGGAGCGCTGGCCCAGCGAGGTATTGGGCAGCACGCCCAGGTCATTGACCACCGAGCGCACGTTCTCCACACCGGTCACGATGCGCTCGACGGTCTCGCGGTCCTGGGCACTGGCCACTTCACCGGTCAGCAGGGCCTGGCGGTTGTAGCTGGTCACGTTCACATGGGCACGGTCGCCCAGTGCCTCGCGGATGCGGTTGGCGGCGCGCAGCTCGATGCCTTCATCCTCGACCTGGGTGCCCGTCGTGCGGCGGTCCACGGCCATCATGCTGCCCACCACGGCGCCCCCCACAATCAGCGGGGCGCAGGCCGACAGGCTGGCTGCCAGGGCGGCAGCGGCCAGGGCCGTGCAGAGGGTACGGGTCACGGTTTGCTTCATAGCGGTATCTCCTGTTCACCAAGTAACTGGGCGTCCACGCCGTCGCACAGGCAGTGCAGCACCAGGGCGTGGACTTCGCGCACGCGGGCGGCGCGGTCATGCGGCACGCAGACCAGCACATCGGTCTCGCGCAGCACGGCCGCCAGTTGCCCGCCGGTGCGGCCGGTGAGCACCACCACCGTCATGTCGCGCTCGTGCGCCGCTTCGGTCGCTGCAAGCAGGTTGGCGTCGTTGCCGCTGACCGACAGGACCAGCAGCAGGTCACCCGCCTGGCCCAATGCCCGCACCTGGCGGGCAAACTGCTGGGCCCCCACGTCCTGGGCGCCGGGCAGCCCGGCCGTCAGCAGGGTGCTGTCGGCCGTGAGGGCCAGGGCGGCCAGCTCGGGGCGCTCGCGCTCGAAGCCCGCGACGCAGAAGGCGGCGAACTGCTGCGCCTCGGCCGCCGAGGGGCCATTGCCGCAGGCCAGCACCTTGCCGCCGCTGGTCACGCAGGCCAGGATGGCCTGCACTGCCGCCGCGATGGGGGTGCTCAGGGTCTGGGCCGACTGGTATTTCAGATCGGCACTGTCGATGAAGTGCTGTTGGATGCGTTGCTCAAGCATGGAGGCCCGATGATACCCGCCGCGTGTTACAGCTTTTGCCGCAAATTTTGTAGCAAAGGGTTTAGGCTGCACAGGGCATTGCCCCTGGTCACGAACCCGATGCTCATTGGGAATCGAAAGCCGCCTTGAGCCATTGCACCTTCAGCTCCTCCACCAGCACCACATCGAAGCGGCAGGGCGGCGGAGAAGCCAGGCGCATCAGGTAAAACCGCGCCGCGAGCACGATGCGCTGCTGCTTGACGGCGCCGATGCTCGCCCCGGCCCCACCAAAGGCCTGGCTGGCACGGCTGCGCACCTCCACAAACACGGTCGTGCCATCGCGCTCGCGCATCACCAGGTCGATCTCGCCCCCGCCGCGCCCAGGCGTCCGATAATTGCGCTCAAGCAGTTGCAGGCCGGCAGACTGCAGATGCGCCAGGGCGCGGTCCTCCGCCGCGTTGCCTTGCGCCCGCGTGGTTCCCCCGCCGGTGGCGGGCGCCGGCTCTGCAACGGCCTGCTTTCGTCCCAATCCAAGGAATTTCATTGAGCGCCTCTTTCGCTTCCGCCCTCGATGCCGCACGCGATGCGGCGGCTGCGCAGCATTATCCGCAGGGGGCCCTGTACGTGGTGGCCACACCCATCGGCAACCTGGCCGACATCACGCTGCGTGCCCTGCACGTGCTGCAGATGGCCGACACCGTGGCCTGCGAGGATACGCGCCACACCCAGTCGCTGCTGCGCGCCTACGGCATCGACAAGAACACCTCGCAGCTGCTGGCGGTGCACCAGCACAACGAGGCCGAGGCCGCGCAGAACGTGGTGCAGCGCCTGCAGCAGGGCCAGCGTGTGGCCTATGTGAGCGACGCCGGCACCCCGGGCGTGAGCGACCCGGGCGCCCGCCTGGTGGCTGCCGTGCAGGCGGCGGGCCTGCGCGCCCTGCCCCTGCCCGGGGCCAGCAGCATCACCACGGCGCTGAGCGTGGCGGGCGCCGTGGCACACAGCGCCGAGCATGGCGGTTTCGTGTTTGTGGGCTTTTTGCCGGTGAAGAACGCCGAGCGCGCCAGCACCATCGCCCAACTGGCCGGCGAGCCGCGCTGCGTGGTGCTGCTGGAAGCCCCCCACCGCATCGGTGAACTCGCGCAGGCCCTGGCGGTGCTGGGCGAGCGCCAGGTGACCCTGGCGCGCGAGCTGACCAAGCAGTTCGAAGAGGTGGTGACCCAGCCTGCGCAGGCGCTCAGCGCCTGGCTGGAAGGGGCGCCCCAGCGCTCGCGTGGCGAGTTCGTGGTGCTGCTGCACCCGGTGCCGGTGGCCGCCGATGACGGCGAGAGCCTGCGCGTGCTGCGCCTGCTGCTGGCCGAGCTGCCCCTCAAGACCGCCGTGCGCCTGGCGGCCGAGATCACCGGCGCATCGCGCAACGTGCTCTACAACACGGCGCTCACCTGGAAAAAGGGCGAGGAAGGCTGAACCGAAGCTTCAGCGGCCCGACACCGCCAGGCCGGCGGCCACGCCACCGAACAGGTCGCCTTCGACCTGCGGCGTTGCAGGAAACGCCTGGCGCAACGCCTCGCGCAGCGGCCGCAATGCCGATGAGCCCCCGGTGAGGTAGATCGCATCGGGCCCGCGCGGTGCCAGGCCCGCGAGCTGCACGCACTCCTGCGCGCAGGCCACCACCTGCTCCAGGGGCGAGGCCAGGTGCTGCGACAGCCCTTCGGGCGTGATGGCCGAAGCCAGCGCGGGCTCGATCCAGTCCAGCGCCATGGGTGCCGCTGCATCCGACAGCGAGGCGGCGATCTTGGCCTGTTCCACCGTGTTCGCCATGCGGTGACCCAGGCGTTCGTTGAGCACCGTCATCAGCCGCGCATGCAGGACCTGGTCGGCATAGTCGGTGCGCAGGTTCTGGGCATCGCGCAGCGCGCGCGGCGCGTACAGCCACTGAATCAGGTGCCAGGTCGACAGGTCGAAGAACACGCGGTTGGGCACTTCGCGCCCGGTCGGCCCGAGGTGGCGAAAACCCAGCATGGGCATCAGCAGCTCCAGGCTCAGGCGCCGGTCGAAGTCGGTGCCGCCCACGTGCACGCCGGTCGTGGCCAGCACGTCGGCAGCGCGGTCGGTGCCCAGCGCCAGGCGCTCGGGCCCCAGGCGCACCACGGTGAAATCGGAAGTACCGCCGCCGATGTCCACCACCAGCACCAGCGATTCGTGGCTGATGCGCTGCTCGTAGTCGAGCGCGGCGGCAATCGGCTCGAACTGGAAGGACACGTTCTCGAAGCCGGCATCGAGCGCCGCCTTGCGCAGCGAATCCTCGGCCTGCTGGTCGCGCGCCGGGTCGTCATCCACGAAGTGAACGGGCCGCCCCATCATCACCTGGCCGGGCATGGCGCCCAGCGCCTCGGTCGCCTTTTTGGCCAGCATGCGCAGGAACAGGCCGATGATGTCCTGGTAGCTCATGAGCTGGTTGTGCACGGCCGTCTTGTCCTGCAGCAGCGCACTGCCCAGCAGGCTCTTGAGCGAGCGCATGAGCCGCCCCTCGGTGCCTGCAAGGTACTGGCCCACGGCGTCGCGGCCAAAGTGCGTGCGGTGGTCCTCGGCGTTGAAGAACAGCGCCGTGGGCAAGGTGACGCCCTCCCCTTCCAGCGCGATCATGCGCGCGGGCGAGCGCCCCTGGCGCACCGCCATGGCCGAGTTCGAGGTGCCAAAGTCAATGCCGAGCGTGGTGTCCTTCAGGAGGGGCATGGGAGAGTCTGCAAAAGAGAAGGGGAAGCAAGGCGCAAGCCAGGGCTGGACCCCCGGGAATGCACGGGGTGGAAATGCGGGAGCACAAGGCTCCTTCGGCCCACCACGGGAGAGGGAAGGGCCCCTTGAACGCCCAGGAGGCTGCGCCAGCGCAAGGGGAGCGGGATTGTGCCACGGCCTAGACGGCCCCAAGGGCACGGAGTGCATTCGACCCTGCCAGGCCCGATGATCACGCCTGAGGCGGCGAGGTGATCATGGCCGGCACAGCCTCCCGCATGGTCGAAACGAAACGCAGCAGCCGCGATGGGTAGAAGCTGGCGTACGGATAGGTCAGGTACACCGGTAGCGGTGCCGGTTGCCACGGGGGCGCAAGGTGAACCAGCCGCCCTTCGGCCACATCCTGCGCCATCAGCCAGGCCGACCCCGCGCAGGCGCCAAGCCCCAGCTTGGCCGCGCTGCGCAGGGCATACAGGCTGTCGGTGCTCATGCGCGGGCGCAGGGCGATGCGGCGCGTTTCCCCAGTAGCGGCGTGGGTCAGCGCCAGCTCATTGCGGTAGTAGGTATGCAGCGCCAGCCAGGGCAATGCCGCCAGGCCTTCGGGATCCGTGGGCACGCCCGCGCCCAGCAGCGCCGGGGTGCCGACCACGATGCGCGGCACCTCGGCCAGGCGGATGGCCACCACCGCCGGGTCGGCCGGCTCGCCAACCTGGATGGCGCAGTCGATGCCGGCACCGATAAAGTCGCGCACATCGTCCTGCAGCAGCCATTCCACCGACACGCGCGGGTGCGCCCGCAGAAACTGCGCCAGTGGCCCGACGAACATTTCCTGCCCGAAGGCATGCGGCATGGCCACGCGCAGCGTTCCCTCGGGCTCCTCCTGCGCGCCGCGCAGATCGGCCTCGAAGGAAGCCCAGCTCGCCAGCAACTCCTTGGCCCGTTGGTAACAGCGCTCCCCGTCCACCGTGAGGCGCATGGTGTGCGTGGAACGCTGCAGCAGGCGCACCCCCAGCGACTGTTCCAGCGCCTGCAGGCGGCGACTCACCGTGGGCTGGGTGGCATGCATCTGCGCTGCCGCAGCCGAGAGGCTGCCGGCCTCGACGATGCGCACGAAGGTCTCCATCAACTGCAGGCGGTTGCCCAGCGCACCGGCGCTGCCCGCCTGGGGCAGCGGTGCTGCGGACCGTGGGCCCGGGGGTGTGAACGCAGCGTCTTTGGTCATGCAATCAGCGTATATCCAATGTGCACCACATCCTACTACCAAGAGTACCGCCAGGCGATCACACTTGGGCTCAAGGTCCTCACCAAGGGTTAACACCATGTCTCTCATACACAAAACGGATGCCATTGGCGGCATCACCCCCGGCCCCCACAGCCCGATGGCCGACACGCCCACAATTGCGGCCCCCCTGGTGCTGCTGCTCGCGGCCGGTGCCGGCCTGGGGGTGGCCTCGCTCTACTACAGCCAGCCCATGCTGGGTGTGTTGGGGGCAGATATCGGGGCATCCGACCAGGCCGTGGGCTGGGTGCCTACGCTCACGCAGCTCGGCTACGCGCTGGGCATCCTGCTGCTGGCGCCGCTGGGGGACCGGTTCGACCGGCGCAGCATCATCCTGGCCAAGGCCGCCGCGCTGGTGGCGGCCTTGCTGCTGGCCGCCCTGGCGCCGACCATCGGCGTGCTGCTGGCCGCCAGCCTGGCGATCGGCATCACCGCCACCCTGGCACAGGACATCGTGCCCGCGGCCGCTGCGCTGGCGCCTGCCGCACATCGGGGCAAGGTGGTGGGCACGGTGATGACCGGGCTGCTGCTGGGCATTTTGCTGTCCCGCGTGGTCAGCGGCTTCGTGGCCGAGCATTTCAGCTGGCGCAGCATGTTCGTGGCAGCGGCCGCCAGCATGGCTGCCATCGGCATCGCCGCCTGGCGCGGCCTGCCGCGCTTCAGCCCGACCACCCAGTTGCCCTACGGCCAACTGCTGGCATCGCTGGCCACGCTGTGGCAGCGCCATGGCGGCCTGCGGCGCGCGGCACTGGCGCAAGGCCTGCTCTCGGTGGGGTTCAGCGCGTTCTGGTCCACGCTGGCGGTGATGCTGCATGGCGCGCCCTTCCACCTGGGCAGCACTGCGGCTGGCGCCTTCGGCCTGGCCGGGGCGGCCGGCGCGCTGGCGGCGCCGCTGGCAGGCCGCCTGGCCGACCGCCGGGGGCCCGGGCTCGTCACCCGCCTGGGGGCGGGCCTGGCCGCCCTGTCCTTTGCGGCGATGGCGCTGGCGCCTTGGCTGTCCCCCACCGCCCAGCTGTGCCTGCTGGTGGCCGCTGCCATCGGTTTCGACCTGGGTGTGCAGGCCGCGCTGATCGCGCACCAGACCCTGGTCTACAGCATCGACCCAGGTGCCCGCAGCCGGCTCAATGCCGTCCTGATGACCGGCATGTTCATCGGCATGGCCGCCGGCGCCGCCCTGGGCAGCCTGCTGCTGGTGCAGTGGGGCTGGATGGGCGTGACGCTGCTGGCCGTGTCGGCCAGCCTGGCGGCCCTGGCCGTGCGCATGGGAGGTTCGGCCCAACGGGCGGGCAGCACCGCCTGAGGCACGCAGGTTCCGGCTTATTCCACGGATCCCGTGGCCCAGAAGCCCCCAAAACCCAGGATGTGCAGCGCGTTGAGCATGTTCATCACCGCAGCACCGGTGGCCAGCACCTGCTCACTCTCTGGCACCTTGTGCGGCACCTTCACATGGGCGACCAGGGCCACGAGCATCGGCGCCGCCATGGCCTTGCCGCGAAAACGCTCGCCATCGTCATAGGGGTCGCGCGCCCGGGCCGCCCGCGCGAATACCTGGCCCAGCGCAGCCCGCGCGTCGCCGCGCACGACGACGAAACGCCAGGGCCGCAGCTGCCCCTGGTCAGACGCGCGCATGGCGGCGGCGAACACCAGGTCCAGCGCGGCAGCATCGGGCGCCGGCTCGACCAGCGGCCACGGCGAATGCCGGCTGAGCAGCAGGTCCATGGCATGGCGCTGCGCCGGCGACAACAGCGGTTGGGACAAGGCCAGGGTGGAGGGGTCGGAGACAGACATGGTGTCCTTTGCGATAGGGCGAAAAGAGCACCCCGATGCCGGTCGGCATCGCGACTGATGGCAAGGGACATGGTGGCGGGCGGCCGGGCGGCGACGGCCTTGCGCGCAACGGGCGTCGTGCGCGGGCGGTGCCCAGGGGCTGGCTGGCGCAGGGGTGGAAAGCCCACCCCATTGCGCGGCATGGAAGCCATCGTTCACCGGGGAGCTGGCGAACGGAACCATGTTAGACCAGGGTCGAGGGACACTGCCCGGGCGCGCGGCTTTCACCGGACTTGCGACAGGGTGTCTCGCCGGTGCATGCTGGCGCTGGTCTCTCCCGTCCGATTCGAACGGACATGCCCGAAGGCGCCAGGGTTTGAGGCTGGTGCGTCTGCCAGTTGCGCCATGAAGAAAGGCAAGGGGAATGAATGGGGTGCACGAACGGAATCGAACCGTCGTGGTCGGGATCACAACCCGCAGCTCTGCCATTGAGCTACGCGCACCACGAAAGAAAAGGGACACAAAAAATGATGGAGGCGCGGGCCGGATTCAAACCGGTGTCTGCGGATTTGCAATCCGCTGCATGGTCGCTTTGCTACCGCACCCTTGGGTGCCTGCGAAACAGGCACTGGAAACTGGCCCCACGTGCACGACTCGAACGTGCAGCCCCTTGCTTCGTAGACAAGTGCTCTGATCCATTGAGCTAACGCGGGAAAAAATGGGTGCCCCAGGGGAGAGTCGAACTCCCAGAATCTTGCTTCTAAGGCAAGCACGTATGCCGGTTCCGTCACCGGGGCTTGATAAAAAGGGAAATCCTCCATTTCGGTTGTGCCCTCACGCGATGGGCAACGCACGGCCGGCGCGCGCCCCGTCGACATCGCTGCACAGGGGTCCCCGGCACATCCCGCCAGGCCGTCCAAGCGGCTGCTTGCTGGCGGTGTGGTGAAGACACACCCGAAATGGAGCGGACCGTCGGGCCAGATCCCGGGGTCCACACAATGGGGTCGCAGTGCCGATTCCAGTGTTCAGCAGGGCCCCACGGCAAATTTTCAATGAACAGTACGCAGCAGCGCGGTCACTGCAGAGTGGATGGGGCGGCTTGCCGCCCGGTTGAAAAACAAAGAGGCCCGGAACCTTGCGGTGTCCGGGCCTCTGCGAAGAGAGCTTGGGAGGTGCGCGCCTATGCGCCCCCTCCACCCGGTAGCCACGGATCCCGATGGTCATGCGCACACCAATGCGCAGCCAGGCACGGCAGCTTGCGCAGGGCAGAACACAAGGCGACGCGCACGAGCGCCCGGCCCGGTGCGGGTCGGTTGCTGATGGGGGTGGCTGCTGCGTTCACGTTCAATCCTGGTGAATAGGTCAATCGGCGGAAATCGGGGGCGGTCGAAACCGCGATGAATCAGACTGTAAATAGTCTTTACTTTGCAGTCAACCACTTCATGGGAAAATTTTTTGTGCCCGGTTCGATGCGGCTCCCCCGCCCTGCCCAACGGCGGCCCACCGCGCACTCTGGGCAACGGCAGTCCTTGGGGTCGCGATGCAGATGCCATCGGCCCATGGCAACCTTAGGGTGCCGGCGCAGGCACAAGAGAAGTGGCTCAGGGATTGCGCAGTGGTGGCAATGGAGGCAACGGCGGCGGGGGACGCGGTTGACGAGATCAACGGCCACTGAAGGGGCCGGCGTCGCCGTCAAGGTGGCGTGACTGGCCGCTGACCCCATGCCGCCATGACAGGCGCTATCAATTTGCATCACGCCGGACCCTGAGGGCCCAGATGATGGCGCTGCCCCAACCCGCTCTGCAAAGAGGACCGGCGCGTCAAAGCAAAACGCCCCAGAACCCGTTAGGGCGCTGGGGCGCATGCATATTTGGTGGCCTGGGGCGGAATCGAACCACCGACACAAGGATTTTCAATCCTCTGCTCTACCGACTGAGCTACCGGGCCTGAGCCTCAAATTATAGCCAGAAAATTGGCCCTGAAAAAATTGGAGGCAAATTTTTTTCAAGCACGCTTGCCGCGGCCCAGGTCCACACCCAATTGGCGCAGCTTGCGGTACAGGTGGGTGCGCTCCAGGCCGGTCTTTTCGGCCACGCGGGTCATCGAGCCGCCTTCGCGGGCGAGGTGGAACTCGAAGTAGGCTTTTTCGAAACCGTCGCGCGCTTCGCGCAGCGGGCGGTCCAGATCGAAGCCCTGGTGCGAATGCGGGCCGGTCTCCACGCCGGACAGGGCCGTGATCACGGGCACCTGGGTGAAGGTCGCATCGGCCGGTGCCGCCGCCGGGGCCTGCACGGCCGCCACGGGGGCCGCATGGTGGGCTGCGTTGCGCGCCAGGCCCTGCTCCACCGCCTTGAGCAGCTTTTGCAGGGTGATGGGCTTTTCAAGGAACGAGAAGGCGCCGATGCGGGTGGCCTCGACCGCCGTGTCGATGGTGGCGTGGCCGCTCATCATGATGACGGGCATGGTCAGCACGCCGCCGGTGGCCCATTCCTTGAGCAACGATACGCCGTCGGTATCGGGCATCCAGATGTCGAGCAGCACCAGGTCGTAGTTGCTGCCGGCACGGGCCGCACGGGCCTGGGTCGCGTTTTCCGCGAGATCCACGCTGTGGCCTTCGTCGTTCAGGATTTCCGACAGCAGGTCGCGAATGCCGAGCTCATCGTCGACCACCAGAATGTTTGCCATGTGTGTTGAAGCGCCTTGGGAGGTACTGCGGGGGGCGTTGTTATGCCGCCACCGCTGGTTCAGTGGCGAATGATAACGACACTTGGGCGCCCCGCACCACGCCATCTTCCATCCGGTTGGACAGGTCGATGCGTGCGCCGTGCTCATCGGCGATCTTTTTGACCACGGCAAGACCGAGCCCCGTGCCCCGCGGTTTGGTGGTGACATAGGGCTCGAAAGCGCGCTGCAGGATGTGTGCGGGAAAGCCGCTGCCGCTGTCCGAAACCGTCAGCCGCACGCGCCGGGAGGACTCGCTCCAGCGCGTGGCGATGCGCACGGCGGGCAGGTTTTCGGCCCCGGCGGCACGTGCCTGCTCCGTCGCATCCTGCGCGTTCTGCAGCAGGTTGTGCACCACCTGGCGCAGTTGCTGGGCGTCTCCGGCGATGCTCGGACAGGACGGATCGAGCTCGGCTTTCACAGGGACGGTGGCGTTTTCCTCCCCATAGAGGTGCAGCACATCGGTCACCAGTGCATTGATGTCCAGGGCATGCAACTCGGCCGCCGGCAGGCGCGCGTAGTCGCGGAATTCGTTGACCAGGCGCTTCATCGCATCGACCTGTTCGACGATGGTCTTGACCGACTTGGCGAGCACGGCCTGCTCGCTCGCAGCCACCTTGCCGGTGAGCTTCATCTCCAGCCGTTCGGCCGACAGCTGGATGGGCGTCAGGGGGTTCTTGATCTCGTGCGCAAGGCGCCGCGCAACCTCTCCCCAGGCCTGCGCGCGCTGTGCAGAAACGATTTCAGAAATGTCGTCAAAAACCAACAGTCGGGTCGAATCGGGCAGTTCTGCCCCCCGCGCGATGATGCTCGTCGCATGCTGGCCGACCCCCGCGAGCGAGGCGTGCAGCTCGAACGGGTGCTGCCAGTGGTCCAGGCCGTGGTGGTCGCGCTCGCCCAGAAAGGCGGCGAACTGCTTCTGCACGGCGGCGGCAAAGTCGGCCAGGCCAGGCACCTCGGCCAGCGCCCGCCCTTCGAAGGCGGCCATGGGCGCGCGCAGGATGCGTGTGGCGCCGGGGTTGGACGAGCGGATGGCGCCCGCGCCATCGAGCACCATCACCCCGGCGGTCAGGTTGTCCAGGATGGTCTGCAGGTTGGCGCGCGCAGCATCCACCTCGCTCATGCTCTGCTCCACCGCGCCCCGGGCGTCGGCCAGTTGCTGGGTCATGAGCGCGAACGAGCGGGTCAGCCCGCCCAGCTCGTCCCTGCCTTGCAGGGCGGCCTTGGGGCTCAGGTTGCCGGCGGCCACCTCGCGCACCCCTTCGGCCAGCACCAGCAACGGCCGCACCAGTTGGTTGCCAAGGAGCACAGCCAGCAGCACGGCACCGAAGACGGCCAGGAACAGGCTCAGCGTGAGCGTGCCCACGTACATGCGCCGCAGGCCGCCGCGCGCCAGGGCCCGCTCCTGGTACTCGCGGTTGGCCTCCTGCACGGCGATGGCGTTCTCCACCAGGGCCGGCGGCAGCATCAGCGTGGCCTGCAGGTAGCGCGGCTCGGCCAGCAGGCCCACCGTGGGGCTGCTGACCAGGGCGATGATCTTCACACGCGCGTTCTGCACGGCGGCCGGGTCGGCGATGTCGTCCAGCCCCTCGATCTGCGTGAGGGCACGCTGCTGACGCACCGTGCGCAGCAGCGGCACACCGGGGCGCTCGGGGTTCAGGCTGAAGCGGGACTGGCCGGCGCTGGCCACGGCCTGGCCGGCGCTGTTCCAGAGGATGACGTCGGTGGCGCCCAATTGGTCGCGGATGCGCTCCAGTACCACGCCGGCCGAGGCGTCGGGGACCTGCGCCACCTGGGCACTGGCCGTGCGCGTCTTGGAGGCCATGTCGGTGGCCAGGGCATCGAGCGAGACACGCGCCAGGTTCACCCCGGCGGACAGCGCCCCCTCCACCTTCACGTCGAACCAGCTTTCAATGGAGCGGGTGACGAACTGGTAGGACACCACATAGATCAGCAAGCCAGGCACCAGGCCGACCAGCGCAAAGATGGCCGCCAGCTTCACCAGCAGGCGGCTGCCGAAGCGACCCCGGCGCAGCCGCAGCCACAGGCGCACGGCCACCCAGCCCAGCACCGCGAGCAGCAACAAGGCCACCAGCACGTTCACGCCGAAGAGCCAGGCGTAGTTGCGTTCGTACAGGGCGCGGTTGTTGGTGGCCAGGGTCAGCAAAAAGAGCAGCACCAGCCCGATAGCGGACATGATGGCCGCCCCCACCCCTACGGCCCAGCGCACGGCGCGGGACTGGCGCGCCGCCAGATGCGCCGAGGCCGACGCAGGCGGCCTGGGGTCCGGTGTCACTTGGCGCCCTCCTGCAGCGCGAGGCGGCCGGAGCGCGAGACAAGCAGGTTCCAGCCGGTCCGGCCCACGGCGCCGATCTGGAACGGCCGGGGCAGCTGTGACATATCAAGCCTGAACCTGAACTGTATCGTATGGCCGGCATCTGCATCGATTGCAGCACTTTCTGCAATCTTCCAGCGCGAAACCCGCTGCATGGCAGACAGGGCATCGTCCAAGTCATCGAAATTCTGGCCCAGCGCCACCCCCAGGCCGGTGTTGGTGAAGGGGGCGGTCGAGGTGCTCAGGCGCCAGCGCCGGGTCAGGGGCTGGTAGCTCAGCCGCAGGTAGCGCGTGGCCTCGGCCACCTGGCGGTCGGACCAGTACCAGCGGTCGCGCATGACCTGCGCCTCCATCACGAAGAACATCGGGATGCCCTTGCGCAAGGCCTCCTCGGCCAGTTCCGGCAGGTCGAACTCCAGGCTGGTGCTCAGGTAGACGCCATCGTCCAGGCGCTGCAGGCGCAGTTCGGCCACCTCGCCGCGGTTGGCTTCTGCCCGGGCCGTCGGCACCCAAGCCAGCAGGGTGATCAGCATCAAAAGCGCGCCAATCCAGAGCCAACGAGCCGCAAAGCGCTCAGTCGGTCGATTTTTGCAACAGTGCGTAAAAAAATCCGTCGTGGTCACCGAATCGATTGTCCGGGACAGCCCCCTGCTTGTCCGCTGCGCGAGGGATTAAATGCCCGGGCGAGGGGAGCAATTGTGCATCGGTGTTGTGTGCAAGAAACGTTTGTACCTGCGCATCACCTTCGGCACGGAAGACGGAGCAGGTGCAGTACAGCAGCCGCCCACCGGGGGCGACCAGGGGCCACAGGGTGGCCAGCAAGCGCTTTTGCAGGGCCGCGAGCTGGGCAATGTCCGTCTCGCGGCGCAGCCAGCGCACGTCCGGGTGGCGGCGCACGATGCCCGAGGCGGTGCATGGCGCATCGAGCAGGATGGCCTCGAACAGCGCCCCGCCATTGGCCGCCGGCCACCAGGCCTCGGGCTGGGCGGCGTCGGCCACCAGCACCTGTGCCGCCAGGCCCAGGCGGGCGAGGGTCTGGTGGATGCGTTCGGCGCGCGTGGCGTCGATCTCCAGCGCCGTCACCTGCAAGGGCTCGCCCTCGCCGGCCATCTCCAGCAGGTGGGCGGTCTTGCCACCGGGGGCGGCGCAGGCGTCCAGCACACGCAGGCTGCGCGTGCGGTCCATGCCCTGCAGCAGCAGCGGGGCGGCTTGCTGGGCGGCGGTGTCCTGTACCGACACCCGGCCAGCCGCAAAACCGGGCAGCGCCTGTACCGGCAGCGGCCGGTGCAGCACCAGGCCCTCGGTGCCAATCGGGTCGGCATCGGCGCCCATGGCGGCCAACTCGTGCTGGTACTGCGCCTGGCTGCCCTGCAGGCGGTTCACGCGCAGCGCCATCGGGGCGTGGGTGTTGTTGGCGTGCAGGATCTGCTCCCACTGCTGGGGGTGGTCCTTCTGCAGGCGCTTGATCCACCACAGCGGGTGGTTCCAGCGGGCCACGGGATCGGCATCGGTAGCCCCTACCAGCGCATCGCTTTCGCGCAGAAAGCGCCGCAGGCAGGCGTTGATGAAGGATGCCTGCGCATGCGTGGCCGGGTGCCGCTTGGCCGCTTCCACCGCCTGGTTGACCAGGGTGAAGGGTTCATAAGGCGCCTCGTCGGCGCGCCAGCACAGTGCCAGCGCGCTGCACAGCAGCGCGTCCGCATCGGGCGGCGGCGGCCGCTTGGCCAGTTGGCGCCGCAGCGCCTCGGCACGCCCCAGGTTGCGCAGCACCTGGAACAGCAGGGCTTGCACGCCGGGGCGCAGCGTGGTGCTGACCGCGTCCAGCGCGGCCGTGCCCGAGACACCCTCGCGGATGGCCTGTAGCACACCGGCCACGGCGCTGAGCTGCTGCCACAGTGCCACCTGCTGCGCATCGCCTCCACGGCCGGCACCGGCTTGCGCGGGGTTGCGATCAGGGCGCCGCCCTTCGGGCGCGGCAGGGTGGGAGGGGGCTGGATGCATGGTGGGTGCCTCGTGGTGCCGGCGCACAGGTGCGCTGGCGGTCAAAAGAAAGGGGGCCGGGGCGCGTTCATCACAGCCCCTTGGTGGCCTTGAAGCCGAAAATCCAGGCCAGCACACGGGCGGGAAACTGGTGGATGGCGGCGTCGTGCTGCCCGGCGGCATGGTTGATCACCTGCACGGCCAGATCGATCTGCGCGTGGTGCTCTTCCCAGCGGATGGACCAGGGCGCCAGCACCTCACTGGCTCCCGGGCCATCGGCCTCGGTGACCACGGTGCGCCAGGTGGCATCGAGCACGCTGCGCGCTGCGGTGAGCGCGGCCAGCGCATCGCGCTGCAGGGGCTGCGAGCGTGCCACGGCCAGCGACGCCCCCATCTGCGTGGTGGCGCCGCGCAGGGCCGCGATCTTGGCCGGGTCGAACACCGGGCGCTGAACCGGCGGCGCGGTGTCCGTGCAGCCGCTGGGCATGCCGGGGCCCGCGCTGTGGCCCTGGACCGCGTCGAACTCGCCCAGCAGCGCAATCAGTCGCACCAGGTGGGCGTCCACCGCGCCAAAGGCCTGGACCACGGAGGAGCGCAACCGCGTCAGCCGGTTGTAGGCCCCCAGGGCCCAGAACAGCATGATGGCGACAAGAATCCAGAAAAGAGGCGATGACCACATACGCATGGCCTGGGGCGTGCGCTGCAAACGCAGCCCGCGGCCGAGAAAGAGGGAACAGGGAAAAATCGGAGCGCTTGATCGCTCCAGTAAAAACGCTCCCGACCTGTCCAGAGACAGGGCGGGAGCGCATCAAGGCCCGGGGTTGCGCCGAACCAGAACCCCGTGCGCCGCGCATTGCATCGCTGGGTCCTTGTCCGGTGCCGCCTGGCTTTTAGTCTGCGGAAGCGTCCGTGGCAGTGGTGGTGCTGCTGCCTTCGACTTCCGTGGCATCGTCCGACGACGAGGACGCAGCCATTTCAGCGGCTTCGGCTTCGGCGATGGCGCGGCGCTCGGCGTCGTCCATGGCGTCCTTGGCCTTGCGTGCCTGGTGGTAGGCCATGCCGGTGCCGGCAGGGATCAGGCGACCCACGATCACGTTTTCCTTCAGGCCACGCAGCTCGTCGCGCTTGCCCATGATGGCAGCCTCGGTGAGCACGCGGGTGGTTTCCTGGAAGGAAGCCGCCGAGATGAACGAGTCGGTGGACAGCGATGCCTTGGTGATACCCAGCAGCAGGTTGCTGTAGGTCGCAGGGATCTTGCCTTCGGACTGCAGTGCATCGTTGGTGTTCAGGATCTCGGAACGCTCGACCTGTTCGCCACCGATGTAGTTCGACTCGCCAGTGTTCTCGACCACGACGCGGCGCAGCATCTGGCGAACGATCACCTCGATGTGCTTGTCGTTGATCTTCACACCCTGCAAGCGGTACACGTCCTGCACTTCATCGACGATGTAGCGCGACAGCTCTTCGATGCCCAGCAGGCGCAGGATGTCCTGCGGGTCGGCCGGGCCGTCGACGATGGACTCGCCCTTGTTCACCACCTGGCCTTCGTGCACCAGGATGTTCTTTTCCTTGGGCACGAGCTCTTCGAACACGTGGCCTTCGGGATCGGTGATCTGCAGGCGGACCTTGCCCTTGGTTTCCTTGCCGAACGACACGGTGCCGGTCATCTCGGCCAGCGTGCCCTTGTCCTTCGGGGTACGGGCTTCGAACAGCTCGGCCACACGGGGCAGACCGCCGGTGATGTCGCGGGTCTTCTGGCCTTCGACCGGAATACGCGCCAGCACTTCGCCGGGGCCCACGTCCTGGCCGTCACGCACCTGGATGAGCGAACCGATCTGGAAGCCGATGGTCACCGAGTGGTCGGTGCCAGGGATCTTCACTTCGTTGTTCTGCGCATCGATCAGCTTGACCTGCGGACGCACGACCTTGGCGGCGCCACGGCGCTTGGGATCGATCACCACCAGGGTGGACAGACCGGTCACTTCGTCGAGCTGCTTGGCAACCGTCAGGCCTTCTTCGACGTTCTCGAACTTCACCTGGCCGGCGAACTCGGTAATGATCGGGCGGGTCAGCGGGTCCCAGTTGGCCAGGATGGTGCCGGCCTTGATGGTCTGGTCGGCCTTCACCGTCAGCAGGGCGCCGTACGGCACCTTGTGGCGCTCGCGCTCGCGGCCATGCTCGTCATGGATGATGATCTCACCCGAACGTGCAATCACCACCAGCTCGCCCTTGGTGTTGCTCACGTAGCGCATCGTGGCGTTGAAGCCGATCACGCCGTTGGACTTGGCTTCCACGCTCGAAGCGATGGCAGCGCGCGATGCGGCACCACCGATGTGGAACGTGCGCATGGTCAGCTGCGTGCCGGGTTCACCGATAGACTGGGCAGCGATCACACCCACGGCTTCGCCGAGGTTGATCAGGCCGCCGCGGCCCAGATCTCGGCCGTAGCATCGGGCGCACAGGCCGTAGCGGGTTTCGCAGGTCAGTGCCGTGCGCACCTTCACCTCGTCCACGCCAGCAGCTTCCATTTCCTCGATGAGGTCTTCTTCCAGCATCACGCCGGCGGGCACCAGCACCGAACGGTTCTCGGGGTGCAGCACGTCTTCGGCAGCGGTACGGCCCAGGATACGGTCGCGCAGCGATTCGATCACTTCACCGCCTTCAACGATGGCGCGCATCAGCGAACCATTGGAAGTGCCGCAATCCTCTTCGGTCACGACCAGATCCTGCGTCACGTCCACCAGGCGGCGCGTCAGGTAGCCGGAGTTGGCCGTCTTCAGCGCCGTGTCGGCCAGACCCTTACGGGCACCGTGGGTGGAGATGAAGTACTCCAGCACGTTCAGGCCTTCGCGGAAGTTCGCGGTGATGGGCGTCTCGATGATCGAGCCGTCAGGCTTGGCCATCAGGCCCCGCATGCCGGCCACCTGGCGGATCTGGGCGGCAGAGCCGCGGGCGCCGGAGTCGGCCATCATGTAGATGGAGTTGAAGGACTCCTGGTCCACTTCCTTGCCGTGGCGGTCGATGACCTTCTGCTTGGACAGCTGGGCCATCATCACCTTGGACACTTCGTCGCCAGCCTTGCCCCAGATGTCCACCACCTTGTTGTAGCGCTCGCCAGAGGTCACCAGACCCGAGACGTACTGCTGTTCGATCTCTTTGACTTCCTTCTCCGAGCGCTCGATGATGCCGGCCTTCTGGGGCGGCACCAGCATGTCGTCGATGCAGATGGAAATGCCGGCGCGCGTGGCCAGGCGGAAACCGTTTTGCAGCAGCTTGTCGGCAAACACCACCGTTTCCTTGAGACCGCACTTGCGGAAGGAGACGTTGATGAGCTTGGAGATTTCCTTCTTCTTCAGGGCCTTGTTGATGTTCGAGAACGGCAGGCCCTTGGGCAGGATCTCGGACAGCAGGGCACGGCCGGTGGTGGTTTCCACCATCTTGACCTCGGGCACGAACTCGCCGGTGTCCTTGTTCTTGGTCCACTCGGTCAGGCGCACGTTGATGCGCGTGGCCAGCTCGACCTCGCCCGCGTCGAACGCGCGCTGCACTTCACCGGTGTCGGCGAAGATCAGGCCTTCGCCCTTGGCGTTGATGCGGTCACGGGTGGCGTAGTACAGGCCCAGCACCACGTCCTGCGAAGGAACGATGGAAGGCTCGCCCGAAGCGGGGAACAGCACGTTGTTGGAGGCCAGCATCAGCGTGCGGGCTTCCATCTGCGCTTCCACCGACAGCGGGACGTGGACGGCCATCTGGTCACCGTCGAAGTCGGCGTTGAAGGCCGCGCAGACGAGGGGGTGCAGCTGGATGGCCTTGCCTTCGATCAGGATGGGCTCGAACGCCTGGATGCCCAGGCGGTGCAGCGTAGGCGCACGGTTGAGCATCACCGGATGTTCCTTGATGACCTCTTCCAGGATGTCCCACACCACCGGCGTGCCGGATTCGACTTCCTTCTTGGCGGCTTTGATCGTCGTCGCGATGCCCATGGCTTCCAGGCGCGAGAAGATAAAAGGCTTGAACAGCTCCAGGGCCATCAGCTTGGGCAGGCCGCACTGGTGCAGCTTGAGCGTTGGGCCCACGGTGATCACGGAACGACCGGAGTAGTCCACGCGCTTGCCCAGCAAGTTCTGGCGGAAACGGCCGGACTTGCCCTTGATCATGTCGGCCAGCGACTTCAGGGCACGCTTGTTGGCGCCTGTCATGGCCTTGCCACGGCGGCCGTTGTCCAGCAGCGAGTCCACGGCTTCCTGCAGCATCCGCTTTTCGTTGCGGGCGATGATTTCAGGGGCCTTCAGCTCCAGCAGGCGGCGCAAGCGGCTGTTGCGGTTGATGACGCGGCGGTACAGGTCGTTCAGGTCGGACGTGGCGAAGCGGCCGCCGTCCAGCGGCACCAGCGGACGCAGGTCCGGTGGCAGCACGGGCAGCACTTCAAGCACCATCCACTCGGGCTTGATGCCCGACTTCTTGAACGCTTCGAGCACCTTCAGGCGCTTGGCGTTCTTCTTGACCTTGACTTCCGAGCCGGTCAGGTCGCCGCGCAGGCGTTCGATCGACAGGTCGATGTCGATGGATTCCAGCAGGTCCTTGATGCCTTCGGCGCCCATCTTGGCGATGAATTCGTCGCCGTATTCCTTGCGCTTGGCATCGTAGTCGTCCTCGGACATGATGCTGAACTTCTTCAGCGGGGTCATGCCGGGGTCGGTCACCACGTAGGCTTCGAAGTACAGCACGCGTTCGATGTCGCGCAGCGTCATGTCGAGCACCAGGCCCAGGCGCGATGGCAGCGACTTCAGGAACCAGATGTGCGCGCAGGGCGCGGCCAGGTCGATGTGGCCCATGCGCTCGCGGCGCACCTTGGTCTGCGTGACTTCAACGCCGCACTTCTCGCAGATCACGCCACGGTGCTTGAGGCGCTTGTACTTGCCGCACAGGCATTCGTAGTCCTTGATGGGACCGAAGATCTTGGCGCAGAACAGGCCGTCGCGCTCGGGCTTGAACGTGCGGTAGTTGATGGTCTCGGGCTTCTTCACCTCACCGAAAGACCACGAACGGATCTTCTCGGGCGAAGCCATGCCGATGCGGATGGCATCGAAGTGCTCATCCGGCGTGAATTGCTTGAACAGGTCGAGTAGCGATTTCATAGTGACTCTTTCCTTTTCCGCTTAGGAGCGTTCCAGCTCGATATCAAGGCCCAGCGAGCGGATTTCCTTGACCAGCACATTGAACGATTCCGGCATGCCGGCTTCGATCGCGTGTTCGCCCTTGACGATGGACTCGTACACCTTGGTACGACCGACCACGTCGTCGGACTTGACGGTGAGCATTTCCTGCAGGACGTAGGCTGCACCGTAGGCTTCCAGCGCCCACACTTCCATTTCCCCGAAACGCTGGCCACCGAACTGGGCCTTGCCGCCCAGCGGCTGCTGCGTGACCAGGGAGTACGGGCCCGTGGAACGGGCATGCATCTTGTCGTCCACCAAGTGGTGCAGCTTCAGGTAGTGCATGTAGCCGATGGTGGTGGGACGCTCGAAGCGGTCACCCGTGCGGCCATCGTGCAGGTAAGCCTGCGTGCGCGTGGGCGTCAGGCCCTTGCGCTCGGCGATGTCGTCGGGGTAGGCCAGCTTGAGCATGTCCATGATTTCTTCTTCCGAAGCACCATCGAACACCGGGGTCGCGTAAGGCACGCCAGCGGTCAGATGCCCGGCCATGGCCAGCACGTCTTCGTCGGTCAGCTGCGACAGGTCTTCCTTGCGGCCGCGGGAGTTGTACACCTCTTCGAGGAAGGTACGCATCTCGGAGGCCTTGGCTTCCTGCTGCAGCATGTCGCCGATGCGCTGCCCAATGCCCTTGCCGGCCCAGCCCAGATGGACTTCGAGCACCTGCCCGATGTTCATCCGCGAAGGCACGCCCAGCGGGTTCAGCACGATGTCGGCAGGGGTGCCGTCGGCCATGTAGGGCATGTCTTCGACCGGAACGATCTTGGACACCACACCCTTGTTGCCGTGGCGGCCGGCCATCTTGTCACCAGGCTGCAGGCGGCGCTTGACGGCCAGGTAGACCTTGACCATCTTGAGCACGCCAGCGGGCAGCTCGTCGCCTTGCGTGAGCTTCTTGCGCTTTTCCTCGAAAGACAGGTCGAAGCTGTGGCGCGTCTGCTCCAGGGCGTTCTTGATGCTTTCGAGCTGGGTGGCGACTTCGTCTTCCGCAGGGCGGATGTCGAACCAGTGGAACTTCTCGACCGAAGCCAGGTAGGCCTTGTCGATCTTCGTGCCCTTGGCCAGCTTCTGCGGGCCGCCATTGGCCACGCGGCCATTGAGCAGCTTCTCGATACGGTCGAAGGCGTCGGCCTCGACGATGCGCAGCTGGTCGTTCAGGTCCAGGCGGAAGCGCTTGAGTTCATCGTCGATGATCTGCTGGGCGCGCTTGTCGCGCTGGATCCCTTCGCGGGTGAACACCTGCACGTCGATCACGGTGCCTTGCGAGCCCTGGTCCACGCGCAGCGAGGTGTCCTTCACGTCGGAAGCCTTCTCGCCGAAGATGGCGCGCAAGAGCTTCTCTTCAGGCGTGAGGGTGGTCTCGCCCTTGGGCGTGACCTTGCCCACCAGCGTATCACCGGGTTGCACTTCGGCGCCCACGTAGATGATGCCGGACTCGTCCAGGCGGTTCAGTTGCTGTTCCGACAGGTTCGGAATGTCGCGCGTGATTTCTTCCGCACCGAGCTTCGTGTCGCGGGCCATGACCACCAGTTCCTCGATGTGGATCGAGGTGTAGCGGTCTTCGGACACCACGCGTTCGGAGATCAGGATCGAATCTTCGAAGTTGTAGCCGTTCCATGGCATGAAGGCGATCAGCATGTTCTGGCCGATGGCGATTTCGCCGAAGTCCGTCGATGCGCCGTCGGCAATCACGTCACCCTTGACCAGCATGTCGCCCTTCTTGACGATGGGGCGCTGGTGGATGTTGGTGTTCTGGTTGGAACGCTGGTACTTGATGAGGTTGTAGATGTCCACACCCACTTCACCGGCAACGGCTTCCACGTCGTTCACGCGCACCACGATGCGCGTGGCATCCACGTAGTCCACGATACCGCCACGGGTGGCTGTGACCACGGTGCCGGAGTCGACAGCGGCCACACGCTCGATACCCGTGCCCACCAGGGGCTTCTCGGGGCGCAGCACGGGCACGGCCTGGCGCGACATGTTGGCGCCCATCAGCGCGCGGTTCGCATCATCGTGCTCCAGGAACGGAACCAGCGATGCAGCCACCGACACGATCTGTGCGGGCGACACGTCCATGTACTGCACGCGGTCTGCGCCGCACAGGATGGATTCACCCTTTTCACGGGCAGACACCAGGTCGCCCGTCAGGCGGCCGTCCTTGTCGAGCAGGGCGTTGGCCTGCGCGATCACGTACTTGCCTTCTTCGATGGCCGACAGGTAGTCGATCTCGTTCGTGACCTTGGCGTCCACCACGCGGCGGTACGGGGTTTCGATGAAACCGTACTCGTTCAGGCGGGCGTACAGGGCCAGCGAATTGATCAGCCCGATGTTCGGGCCTTCAGGCGTTTCGATAGGGCAGACGCGGCCGTAATGGGTCACGTGCACGTCGCGCACTTCGAAGCCTGCGCGTTCGCGGGTCAGACCACCCGGGCCCAGTGCGGAAACACGGCGCTTGTGCGTGATTTCGGCGAGCGGGTTGGTCTGGTCCATGAACTGCGACAGCTGCGAGGCACCGAAGAATTCCTTCAGCGCGGCCGAGATCGGCTTGCTGTTGATCAGGTCGTGGGGCATCAGCGGCTCTTGCTCGGCCTGGCCCAGACGCTCCTTCACAGCCTTCTCGATACGTGCCAGGCCGGTGCGGTACTGGTTTTCGGCCAGTTCGCCCACGCAGCGCACGCGGCGGTTGCCCAGGTGATCGATGTCATCGACTTCGCCATTGCCGTTGCGCAGGTCCACCAGGATCTTGACCACGGCCAGGATGTCCTCGTTGGACAGCACCATGGGGCCGGTGGATTCGTCGCGGCCGATCTTGGCGTTGAACTTCATGCGGCCCACTCGCGACAGGTCGTACGTGTCCGGGTTGTAGAACAGGCGCTGGAACAGGGCCTGCACGGCGTCTTCGGTTGGCGGCTCGCCGGGGCGCATCATGCGGTAGATGGCCACGCGGGCAGCGAACTCGTCCACCGTTTCGTCGATGCGCAGGGTCTGCGACATGTACGCGCCCTGGTCGAGTTCATTGGTGTAGATGCACTGCACGTCCTGGATGCCGGCCACGCGCAGCTTCTTGAGCAGCGCTTCGGTCAGCTCGTCGTTGGCCTTGGCGATGATTTCACCGGTGTCCGTATCGACGATGTTGCGGGCCACCACGCGGCCGATCAGGAAGTCTTCGGGCACGCTGATGTGCGTGGTGCCGGACTGTTCCAGTTCACGGGTGTGGCGTGCGGTGACGCGCTTGTCCTTGGCGACCACGACCTTGCCCGACTTGTCGGTGATGTCGAAACGCGCGACTTCGCCGCGCAGGCGCTCGGACACGAATTCCATCTGCGCACCGCTGTCCATGATGCGGAAGTTGTCGTTCACGAAGAAGTTCGCGAGGATGGACTCGGGGTTCAGGCCGATGGCCTTGAGCAGAATCGTGACCGGCATCTTGCGGCGACGGTCCACGCGGAAATACAGGATGTCCTTCGGGTCGAATTCGAAGTCCAGCCAGGAGCCGCGGTAGGGGATGATGCGCGCGGAGAACAGCAGCTTGCCCGAGCTGTGCGTCTTGCCCTTGTCGTGTTCGAAGAACACGCCAGGCGAGCGGTGCAGCTGCGAAACGATCACGCGTTCCGTGCCGTTGATGATGAAGGAGCCCTTTTCGGTCATCAGGGGCACTTCGCCCATGTAGACCTCTTGTTCCTTGACTTCCTTGACCACCTTGGACTGCGACGTCGAGGACTCGCGGTCATAGATGATGAGCTGCACCTTGGCGCGCACGGCCGATGCGAAGGTCAGACCACGGGTCTGGCACTCGCGCACGTCGAAAGCCGGCTTGGCAAGGTTGTACTCGATGAACTTCATCTCCACAAAACCGTTGTGCGAGACGATGGGGAAGGCAGCGTCAAAGGCAGCCTGCAGACCTTCAATGGTGCGTTTTTGCGGTGCTTTATCAGCCTGCAGGAAGGCGGTGTATGCGTCCTTCTGCATCTGCAGCAGATAAGGAACTTCCAGCACGCTGTCGCGGCTGCCGAAACTTTTGCGGATTCGCTTGCGTTCGGTATAGGAATAGGCCATGAGATCTCCGGGCAAAGACATGAGTCCTGGGTCTTCGACGACTGACCCGCAAAGGCTCTCCTCCTTGCGGGCTTGGCGGTTGGCCACTACCAACCATGGCGGACGGCGATGCGTTGCACATCACCCGAACCAAGGTATCTTCTGCTGTCGGGGTTGTCAGAAGACACTCGAAAACCGCTTTATGGGTGCGGCTTTCGGGTGCGCTCTGAAAGCACCAAAGGCTGGAGGCCCGCGAGGAGCACTCCAGCCCTTGAAGGGGACTGAATTACTTCAGTTCAGCCTTGGCACCGGCTTCCACCAGCTTCTTGACTGCTGCTTCGGCGTCGGCCTTGGCAATAGCTTCCTTGACGTTCTTTGGAGCGCCGTCCACCAGGTCCTTGGCTTCCTTGAGGCCCAGGCCGGTGATTTCGCGCACAGCCTTGATCACGGAAACCTTGTTGGCGCCGGCTTCGAGCAGGACCACGTTGAATTCCGTTTGCTCTTCAGCTGCTGCAGCACCGCCGCCGCCGCCGCCGGCAGCAGGAGCTGCCATGGCAGCTGCGCTCACGCCAAACTTCTCTTCAATGGCCTTCACCAGGTCATTGAGTTCCAGAACCGTCATGCTGTCCAGAGCGGTCAAAAATGCGTCTTTATCGAATGCCATTTTTATTTCCTAACAATTTTGTTGGTTATCCATCGGGCCATCAGGCCGCGACAGGTTCGGCGGCCGGTACGGCAGCGCCTTCGCCTTTTTTGGCCGCCAGCGCGCCCAGCACAACGGCCGTACGCGACATGGGGGACATAAGCAAGCCACAAATCTGAGCCAACAGGACTTCCTTGGAAGGAATGTTGGCCAGTTGCTTAACGCCGTTGACATCCAGGGCTTTGCCACCGAAAGCGCCACCGCGAATCACCAGCTTGTCGTTGGTCTTCGCGAAATCGGCCACCACCTTGGCGGCGGCCACAGCGTCTTCGGAGAAGCCGTAGATCAGCGGGCCGGTCATCTGGTCAGCCACCACGTCAAATGCGCTGCCTGCTACAGCACGGCGGGCCAGGGTGTTCTTCAGAACACTCAAGGTCACGCCCTTGCTGCGAGCATCAACACGCAGTTTGGTCATGTCGGCGACCGTGATGCCACGGTATTCCGCGATCACAAGCGTTTGAGCTTTAGCGGCGAGGCTGGTCACTTCACTGATGACCGCTTCTTTCTCACTGCGATTAAGACTCAAGGTCTACTCCTTAAAATGCGCACTCGGCGGTTGCCTCGTGCACGCTCTTGTTGCAGCGACCAACTGTTCAGGAAAGTTTTCCATCTGCAGCGGGATCGCCATCTGCGTTGGCGTCTCTGTGTCTTTAAGCGCGACGGGATCGCGCACCAACGGTCTTGGATGGCCTGTGGCTACCGAAGCAGCCTCAGCCCACCACATCGGGCCTGCCCGTGAAGGCGGGTCCGAAGATTTCTTGCAATTACGCTGCGATGGTCTGCGTATCCACGCGGACACCCAGGCCCATCGTGGAAGACACTGCCACCTTGCGCAGGTACACACCCTTGCTGGTTGCAGGCTTGGCCTTGGTCAGGGCTTCGATCAGTGCAGCCAGGTTGCCTTGCAGCTTGTCGTTGTCGAACGAGCGGCGGCCGATCGTGCTGTGCACGATACCGGCCTTGTCGACGCGGAACTGCACTTGACCTGCCTTGGCGTTCTTCACAGCCGTAGCGACGTCAGGCGTCACGGTGCCCACCTTGGGGTTGGGCATCAGGCCACGTGGGCCCAGGATCTGGCCCAGCGTACCCACGACGCGCATGGCATCAGGGGCAGCGATCACCACGTCGAAGGGCATGTCGCCGGCCTTGACCATGGCGGCCAGGTCGTCCATACCGACGATGTCGGCACCAGCAGCCTTGGCTTCTTCAGCCTTGGCGCCCTGGGCGAACACAGCCACGCGGGTCGTCTTGCCGGTACCGTTGGGCAGCACCACGGCGCCGCGAACCACCTGGTCGGACTTCTTGGCATCGATGCCAAGCTGAACGGCCACATCGATGGATTCGTCGAACTTGGCCGTAGCGGCTTCCTTCACGATCACGACTGCATCGGCGAATGCGTACAGCTTGTTGCTGTCGACTTTGCCTTGCAGGGCTTTTTGCTTCTTGGTCAGCTTGGCCATATTACAAACCCTCCACCGTCACGCCCATCGAGCGTGCAGAGCCAGCCAGCGTGCGCACAGCGGCGGCTACGTTGGCGGCGTTCATGTCCTTCATCTTGGTCTTGGCGATCTCTTCGAGCTGTTCGCGCGTGATCTTGCCGACCTTGGTCTTCAGCGGGTTCGCAGAACCCTTGTCGAGCTTGATGGCCTTCTTGATCAGGGTCGTCGCAGGCGGCGTCTTGATGATGAAGGTGAAGCTCTTGTCTGCGAAAGCCGTGATGACCACGGGCAATGGCAGGCCTGGCTCAACGCCTTGGGTCTGCGCATTGAATGCCTTGCAGAACTCCATGATGTTGAGACCACGTTGACCCAGTGCTGGGCCGATCGGTGGGGATGGATTGGCCTTACCAGCTGGAACTTGCAGCTTGATAAAACCGACGATTTTTTTCGCCATGCTTTACTCCTTGCGGGTGATAACGCCTTGGCCTTGCGGCCTGAGCTCCCCGGGGTTAACGACTCGACAACACTTTCATCCGCACCGAGCCGAAAGGTGCGGCATCCAAACCTTGAAGCTCAGGTCTTTTCAACCTGGCCGAATTCGAGCTCCACCGGGGTGGAGCGGCCGAAGATCATGACGGACACCCGTACACGGCTCTTCTCGTAATTGACTTCTTCCACCGAGCCATTGAAGTCGGTGAACGGGCCTTCCTTGACGCGCACCAGCTCGCCCACCATGAACTCCACCTTGTGGCGGGGCTTCTCGGTGCCTTCCTGCATCTGGCTGACGATCTTCTGCACTTCGTCTTCCGAGATGGGGGCGGGACGGTTCTTGGCACCGCCCACAAAACCCGTGACCTTGTTGGTGTGCTTCACCAAGTGCCAGGTATCGTCGTCCATGACCATTTCAACGAACACATAGCCCGGGAACAGGCGGCGCTCGGTGGTCTTGCGCTGGCCGTTCTTCATTTCCACGACTTCTTCGGTGGGAACGAGGATGCGGCCGAACTTGGTCTCCATGCCCGAACGGCCGATGCGCTCCACAATGTTGCGCTCGACCGCTTTTTCCATGCCCGAGTAGGCATGAACGATGTACCAGCGCAGATCGGGATTCGATGGCGCGGCGGGTGCCAGAGCCTCGGCTCCGGTGGTTTCCACAGGGGTGCTTGTCATGGCGTTACTTCCTCCAGCCCAAAACGAGGTCGTACAGAAGCCATTCGAGGGTCTTGTCGGTGAACCACAGGAAAAGCGCCATGATGACGACAAACGCAAACACGTAGGCCGTCATCTGCAAGGTTTCCTTGCGGGTGGGCCAGACGACCTTCTTGACTTCGCGCCAGGCTTCGCGCGCAAACGCGACAAACTGCCGGCCTGGCTCGGACACCAGGAACACGGCAGCGGCAGCAACCAGTCCGACGATCAATGCGGCCCACTGGGCAATCGCACCCTGCTTGCTCAGCAAGTAAAAGCCAGCGACCGATGCAATGACCAGCGCGGCCACAGCAGCAAGCTTGGCTTTGTCAGCACCGGTATTGACGGTTTCAACCTGGGAAGTGGCCATGTGTATTGTTTCCTGCTCCGATTCGCGGCGTCGCCCAAGACGCCGAAGCCCGCCAGGGTCTGGCGGGCTTGTTGGGGGCCACATTCAAGTGGCAGGGGCAGTAGGAATCGAACCTACAACCTTTGGTTTTGGAGACCAACGCTCTGCCAATTGAGCTATACCCCTATAACCTTATTAGGCGATGATCTTGGCCACGACGCCGGCGCCGACGGTACGACCGCCTTCACGGATGGCGAAGCGCAGGCCTTCTTCCATGGCGATGGGGTTGATCAGCTTCACAGTGATCGACACGTTGTCGCCTGGCATGACCATTTCCTTGTCCGCTGGCAGCTCGATGGCGCCGGTGACGTCGGTCGTGCGGAAGTAGAACTGGGGACGGTAGTTGTTGAAGAACGGGGTGTGGCGGCCGCCTTCGTCCTTGCTCAGCACATACACTTCAGCCGTGAAGTGGGTGTGTGGCTTGATCGAGCCGGGCTTGCACAGCACTTGGCCGCGTTCCACGTCTTCACGCTTGGTGCCGCGCAGCAGCAGGCCAACGTTGTCGCCAGCCTGGCCTTGGTCCAGCAGCTTGCGGAACATTTCCACGCCGGTGCAGGTGGTCTTGACGGTGTCCTTGATGCCGACGATTTCGATTTCTTCGCCGACCTTGACGATACCGCGCTCGATACGGCCGGTCACGACGGTGCCGCGGCCAGAGATCGAGAACACGTCTTCCACAGGCATCAGGAAGGCGCCGTCCACAGCGCGCTCTGGCGTGGGGATGTAGTTGTCCAGTGCGTCGGCCAGCTTCATGATGGCTTCTTCACCCAGGGCACCCTTGTCGCCTTCCAGGGCGAGCTTGGCGGAACCGCGGATGATCGGGGTGTCGTCGCCTGGGAAGTTGTATTTGTCCAGGAGTTCGCGCACTTCCATTTCGACGAGTTCAAGCAGCTCTTCGTCGTCAACCATGTCGCACTTGTTCAGGAACACGATGATGTAAGGAACACCCACCTGGCGGGCCAGCAGGATGTGCTCACGGGTCTGGGGCATGGGGCCGTCTGCGGCCGAGCACACCAGAATGGCGCCGTCCATCTGGGCTGCGCCGGTGATCATGTTCTTCACATAGTCGGCGTGGCCTGGGCAGTCCACGTGGGCGTAGTGGCGGTTGGCCGTTTCGTATTCCACGTGTGCGGTGTTGATCGTGATGCCGCGGGCCTTTTCTTCAGGTGCTGCGTCGATCTGGTCGTATGCCTTGGCTTCGCCGCCGAACTTGGAAGACAGCACCGTGGCGATGGCCGCCGTCAGGGTCGTCTTGCCATGGTCCACGTGGCCGATCGTGCCCACGTTGACGTGAGGCTTCGTGCGCTCGAATTTACCTTTTGCCATTTTTCCGACTCCGAAAAAAATCTACAACTACACAACAAGGTTTCGGCACAACCTGAAGCGGATGCACCAGAATTTTGGTGCCCATGGCGGGAATCGGACCCGCGACCTCTCCCTTACCAAGGGAGTGCTCTACCACTGAGCCACATGGGCAATTGAAACTGCTTTCGCAGCATCAAAAGACTTCTACTTCTCAACCAACCAGCAAACCGAACAATGGAGCGGGAGACGGGAATCGAACCCGCGTCATTAGCTTGGAAGGCTAGGGTTCTACCATTGAACTACTCCCGCACTGCCAACTGGCCCTGCGACCCCAGCCCCGCGAAGGACCTGCCGCAACCTGCTTTCATTTTCTTCTACTGGTGGAGGGGACTGGATTCGAACCAGTGTAGGCGTAAGCCAACAGATTTACAGTCTGCCCCCTTTAGCCACTCGGGCACCCCTCCGGAGAATTTCGAATTATAGCACTGAATTTTTGCACTTCGCAAAAGTGCCAGCCGAAAAATTCCAAACACTACTTTTCATCCCGAACATTCCGCCGCACTTCTTGCGAGAGCACCGGCGTTTTTGTCCGAGACTTCGATTCTATGCCACCCACGGATGCCCTGGCGCCAGCCTGAGGCTTTCTGCACCAAAAAAATACCACCCCTGCGCCGAGGTCCACACGGCCCTCTCGTCTCGCCGCCAGCGCCACAGAGCCGGCCAGCGACCTCGGGTGGCGATGGCACCCTGGCGCGGCGGGCGATCCTGCAGCACGGCAGCGAAGAGATGATGCGCTGGCAGCGCTACCGCAATCCCTTCTCGGTACTGCTGCCGGACATCGACCACTTCAAGGCCGTCAATGACCAGCATGGGCATCTGGTGGGAGACCGGGTGCTGGCGGAAACCGAGGCTCCCGCCGCCTGATGCACATGCACATGCACATTCCCATGCCCGGGCAGGCCGGCGAGCGCCGCGCCCTGCCGCCGTGGCATGCCTACCTCATCTGCGGTCATCCACCACATTGAACTCGAAGCGGAACTGCACCGCCACTTTCTCGGGCAGCGTGACCACGACACGCGTCTCCTGCGGATGAAGCACCGTGCTGCCATCGGCCACGACAGCGCCGTGGGCCACGGTCAGCACCTCGTCCTTGCTGGTCGCGGTGCGGCGCGTGGCCTCCCAGCCAAACTGCCCTGGCCGCAGCTTCTGGCGCTGCACCCAGGCCCAGATCTTCACGATCTCGGCATCCACCTCGGCCTGCAGGGCCCGTGGTGTCTGGGCCTGGCCGGAAAACTCGTAACGGTCCTCACGGAGGACCCATTTGAATAGCAGATGCGACATGGGGGGAGAAGATGTTGTTCCAGGGTTGTGCCGCAGCCATCGACATCAGCACTATGGCGCGGCCTTTGCAGGCGGCATCAGGAACGAAGGCAATGGATGGAAAGTGGCGGCACGGCAATGCACCAGGCACCTGGCCCGGCGGCACTCGGCACGAACAGGGGCCGACAAGGCCCGGCACCGAAGACGCGAAGCCACACCAAGGCAAGCATGGGCGCGCTGCGCAGCGCTGCGGTCAGGTGGAGGGAGCACGCTCGCGTGTACATCCAGGTTCATTCCGGAAGATGGTGGTGCGGCTGGCGGGGATCGAACCCACGACCCTTGGCTTCGGAGGCCAATACTCTATCCACTGAGCTACAGCCGCATGCGTGTAGCTTTGGATTATCGCATGCAGCAGGACCCCTCCAGCACAAGCGGGGCCCGCCCACCGTTCACAGCCTGTCCGCAGCCGGCGCCGGCGCCCCGAGCCGCAGGCCCAGGCCGGAGATGAAGGCATCGGTGCAGACCCGGCCGATGCCGACGAGATCGAACACCCCGTTGGAGAGGATCCAGTTCTGGATCAGGCCATCGAACAGCGCGTGCAGCCCCATAGCCGCGCCCATCGGCGATACCGGCATGGCCGCGTGCTGGGCCTGGGCCGCCAGCTCGAAATCACGGGCCAGTTGGCGGATGAACCCATCACTGGCAGCCAGGTGGCGCTCGCGCACCGCCACCAGCTCGCCCACATATTCCACCTTGTGCATGGCGATCTCGAACACCCGGCGGGTGCGCTCGTCCGAGGCCACGCTCTCCAGCACCAGGGCCATCACGGCACGCAGGCGCTGCAGCGGATCGGGGCAGACGCTGGCCTCGAACTCGCCATAGCCCTGCTCCAGCGGCAGCGTCACCCGGTCCATCATGGCATTGAAGAGGTCGACCTTGTCCTTGAAGTGCCAATAGATGGCGCCCCGGGTCGTGCCGGCGGCCAGGGCAATGTCGCTCAAGGAGGCGCGGGAGACGCCCTTGTCGTAAAACACCTTTTCCGCTGCGTCGATCAGGCCGTTGCGGGTGGCAATCGCGTCCTCTTTGGTTCTGCGCACCATGGGTACAGCCTCTCATTCCGTGCAAATTCGCGGGCGGCCAGGGGTGGACGCCGCCTCTATTATACATCCATGGTTGTATGTATAATTGTCCATCTATTGGTAGAAACTCTTAGTCGCCGACGCAAATTGCTGGTCGGCGGTGCCTGCCGTGACCATACCGTTGATGCCCAACACAAGGACTCCCATGCCTCGCCTGCGTGACCCCTCTCCCCGCATTGCGCGCGTCCCTGCCCTGCAGCGGATGCTGCCAGTGGCCGCCCTGTGCGCCGTTGCCGTCTTTCTCGCCGCGTGCGGCAAGGCCGATGCCCCGGCCGCAGCCGGCGGCGCCCCCAAGATGCCTCCCGTCGAAGTGGGCGTGGTGGTTGCCACCCCAGGCGACGTGGGCCTGATCACCGAGCTGCCCGGCCGGGTGGAAGCGTCGCGCGTTGCCCAGGTGCGCGCACGGGCCGCCGGCATCCTGCTGCAGCGCCAGTTCCGCGAAGGCAGCGACGTGAAGGCGGGCCAGCCCCTGTTCCGCATCGACCCGGCCACCTACGCGGCGGCCGCCGACAGTGCCAAGGCCAGCCTGGCCAAGGCCGAGGCCAATCTGGCGCAGGCCACGGCCACGGTGGAACGCTACCGCCCACTGGTCGCCGCCAACGCCATCAGCAAGCAGGATTTCGTGAACGCCGAGGCCACCCAGAAGCAGGCCCAGGCCGATGTGGAGGCCGGCCGCGCCGCCACACGCACGGCGGGCATCAACCTGGGCTACGCCAGCGTGACGGCGCCCATCTCCGGGCGCATCGGCCGTGCCCTGGTGACCGAAGGCGCGCTGGTGGGCCAGGGTGAAGCCACGCCGCTGGCCATCATCCAGCAGATCGATCCGGTGTACGTGAACTTCACCCAGTCGGCCACCGATGTGTTCCAGCTGCGCCGTGCCATGGAAAACGGCCAGCTCAAGCGCGCGGGCGGCGAAGCGGCCAGCGTGAAGCTGCTGCTCAGCGATGGCTCGGCGTACGCACACCCCGGCAAGCTGCTGTTCTCGGACCTGTCGGTCGATGCCAGCACCGGCCAGGTCACGCTGCGCGCCGAAGTGCCCAACCCCAAGGGCGAGCTGCTGCCTGGCCTGTACCTGCGCGTGCAGATCGAGCAGGCCCAGGCCAGCAATGCCATCACCCTGCCACAGCAGGCCGTGACGCGCACCCAGCAGGGTGACACGGTGAGCGTGGTCGGCGACGACGGCAAGATCAGCCCGCGCAGCGTGAAGATCAGCGCTGCGCAGAACAACCGCTGGGTGGTGCTCGATGGTCTGAAGGCCGGCGAGAAGGTCATGGTCGACGGCTTCCAGAAGCTGCAGATGCTGCCCCCGGGCACGCCCGTGAAACCCGTCCCATGGCAGGCTGCCGGCGCCGCGCCAGCAGCGGCCCCTGCCGCCGCCGCAGCGTCCGACGCGGCACCCGCCGCCTCCGCAGCCGCATCGAAGCCATAAGGGGCATCCATGGCCAAGTTCTTTATCGACCGCCCGATCTTCGCGTGGGTGATCGCGCTGTTCATCATGGTGATGGGCGGCGTGGCGATCACGCAGTTGCCGATCGCGCAGTACCCGCCGGTGGCACCGCCATCGATCGTCATCAACGCCGCCTACCCCGGCGCATCGGCGCAGACGCTGGAGGACAGCGTGCTGTCCGTCATCGAACGCGAGATGAACGGCTCACCCGGCCTGATCTACATGGAGTCCGTGGCCCAGGCCGATGGCTCCGGCAGCATCACGCTGAGTTTCCAGCCCGGCACCAATGCCGAGCTGGCGCAGGTGGACGTGCAGAACCGCCTCTCGCGCGCTTCTCCTCGGCTGCCCTCGGCCGTGACGCAGCAGGGCGTGCGCGTGGACAAGTCGCGCTCCAACTTCCTGTTGTTCACGATGCTCTCGTCGACCAACCCAAAGATGGACACCGTGGCCCTGGGCGACTACGCCTCGCGCAACATCGTGCCAGAGTTGCAGCGCCTGACCGGCATCGGCCAGGCCCAGCTGTTCGGCACCGAGCGCTCCATGCGCATCTGGATCGACCCGGCCAAGATGGTCAGCTTCAACCTGTCATCGGCGGAGATCACGGCCGCCATTCGCGCACAGAACGCGCAGGTGGCCAGCGGCACCATCGGTGACCTGCCCAATGTGGCCGGCCAAGGCATCGCCGCCACGGTGGTGGTCAACGGCCAGCTGTCCAGCGTCGAGCAATTCGGCGCCATTGTGCTGCGCGCCAACCCCGACGGCTCCACCGTGCGCCTGAAGGACGTGGCGCGTGTGGAACTCGGTGGCCAGGCCTACTCCACCTCGGCACGCCTGAACGGCAAGCCCGCCGTCGGTATCGGTGTGCAGTTGACCCCGAGCGGCAATGCGCTGGAGGCTGCCAAGGCCGTGCGTGTGAAGATGGACGAACTGGCACGCTTCTTCCCCGAAGGCACGGAATGGAGCATTCCCTACGACAGCTCGCGCTTCGTGGACATCTCCATCACCCAGGTGGCCATCACGCTGCTGGAAGCCGTGGCCCTGGTGTTCCTGGTAATGTTCCTGTTCCTGCAGAACTGGCGCTACACCATCATCCCAACCATCGTGGTACCCATCGCCCTGCTGGGCACGTTCGCCACGCTGCTGGCCCTGGGCTTCTCGATCAACGTGCTGACCATGTTCGGCATGGTGCTGGTGATCGGTATCGTGGTGGACGATGCCATCGTGGTGGTGGAAAACGTCGAACGCATCATGAGCGAGGAAGGCCTGCCGCCGCTGGAAGCCACCCGCAAGGCCATGCGCCAGATCTCGGGCGCCATCATCGGCGTGACCGTAGTGCTGATCTCGGTGTTCGTGCCGCTGGCCTTCTTTGCAGGCTCCACCGGCAACATTTACCGCCAGTTTTCGGCGGTGATGGTGACCTCCATCGCATTCTCGGCTTTCATGGCGCTGTCGCTCACGCCAGCCCTGTGCGCCACACTGCTCAAGCCGGTGGAAGCCGGCCACCACCATGAAAAGAGCGGCTTCTTCGGCTGGTTCAACCGCGGTTTCTCACGCACCGCCAAGGGCTATGAAGGCGTGGTATCGCGCATCCTCAAAAAGGCCGCGCGCTACCTGATCATCTACGCCGCCATCGTCGGGGCCGTGGCGGTCGTTTACATGCGCCTGCCCACTTCGTTCCTGCCAGGTGAAGACCAGGGCAACATCATCGTCAACGTGCAGCTGCCGCCAGGCGCCACGCAGGAGCGAACGCTGGCCGTGATGCAGCAGGTCGAGGAATTCATCCTCAAGCAGCCCGAGGTGCAGAGCATGGTCGGCGTGCTGGGCTTCAGCTTCTCAGGCCAGGGCCAGAACGCGGCGCTCGCCTTCGTGACCTTGAAGGACTGGAAGGAACGCCACGCCCCCGGCCAGTCGGCCCAGGACCTGGCCGGCCGCGCCTTCGGCGGGCTGATGGGCATCCGCGATGCCTTCATCTACCCGCTGAGCCCGCCCCCCATTCCCGAGCTGGGCAATGCCAGCGGCTTCTCGTTCCGCCTGCAGGACCGCAGCGGCGCCGGGCACGAAGCGCTGATCAACGCCCGCAACCAGTTGCTGGGCATGGCATCGCAGAGCAAGGTGATCACCCAGGTGCGCCCCGACGGCCTGGAAGACGCGCCGCAGCTGCAGATCGATATCGACCGCGACAAGGCCAACGCACTGGGCGTACCGTTCGACGCGATCAACTCGGCCCTGTCCACGGCCCTGGGCTCCACCTACGTGAACGACTTCCCGAACCAGGGCCGTCTGCAGCGCGTGGTGGTGCAGGCCGATGCACCGGCACGCATGCAACCCGACGATCTGCTCAAGATCAACGCCACCAACAGCCAGGGCAAGCCCGTACCGCTGTCGGCCTTTGCCAGCACCCGCTGGATCAAGGGCGCGCAGCAGACGGTGCGCTACAACGGCTACCCTGCTGCGCGCATCTCGGGTTCGCCCGCGCCCGGCATGAGCACCGGCGCAGCCATGGCCGAGATGGAAAAGCTCGCGGCCCAGTTGCCCGCAGGCTTTGGCTACGAGTGGACGGGCCAGTCCCGCGAAGAAAAGCTCGCCGGCTCGCAGTCGCTGATCCTGTACAGCTTCGCCATCCTGGCGGTGTTCCTGTGCCTGGCCGCACTGTACGAGAGCTGGTCGATCCCGCTGGCCGTGATCCTGGTCGTGCCGCTCGGCGTGCTGGGCGTGCTGCTGGCCACCCTGCTGCGCGGCTACGCGAACGACGTGTACTTCCAGGTGGGGCTGATCACCATCATCGGCCTGTCCGCCAAGAACGCCATCCTGATCATCGAGTTCGCCAAGGACCTGCAGGCGCAGGGCAAGGGCGTGATCGAGTCGGCACTGGCCGCAGCCCACTTGCGCTTTCGGCCCATCGTGATGACCTCCCTCGCCTTCGGCTTGGGCGTGGTGCCACTGGTCATCGCCTCGGGCGCGGGCTCGGCGAGCCAGCGTGCCATCGGTACCGGCGTGCTCGGCGGCATGATCACCGGCACGGCGCTGGCCGTGTTCTTCGTGCCCGTGTTCTTCGTGGTGGTGCGCGGCCTGTTCAAGGGCAGCGCACGCCAGCAGGAGATGAACCGCCGCCATGCAGAAGAAGCAGGAGTTGGAACCCATGACTGATCGACGTACCCCCATGCCCCTGGCTGTGGCCGCCGCTGTGGCGCTGCTGCTCTCCGGCTGCTCTTTGATTCCCACGTACGAGCGCCCCGCAGCGCCCGTGCCCGGCACCTACCAGGCGGGCACGGCCACGCCTGCCGGTGCTGCCACCGCAGCCGCCGTGCCGTGGAAGGACTACTTCGCCGACCCGCGCCTGCAGACCCTGATCGGCGCAGCGCTGGCCAACAACCGCGACCTGCGCGTGGCCGCGCTCAACATCGAGCAGGCGCGTGCACAGTTCCAGATCCGCCGGGCCGACCAGTTCCCCAGCGTGGGCCTGGGTGTCAACGCCAGCCGGGGGCCCTCGGCCTCCAATGGCGACCTGACCAACTCGTTCAGCGTGGGCCTGGCCCTTTCGGCCTGGGAGATCGACTTCTTCGGCCGCATCGCCAGCCTCAAGGAACAGGCGCTGGCGCAGTACCTGGCCAGCGAGGAAGGCCGCAACGCCGCCCAGGTCAGCCTGGTGGCCGCCGTTGCCAACGGCTGGCTCACGCTGCTGGCCGACGAAGAGCTGCTCAAGCTCTCGCGCCGCACTCTGACTTCGCGCGAGGAATCGGTGCGCCTCACGCGCCTGCGCCTGGATGCCGGCGTGGCCTCAGAACTCGACTTCCGCCAGGCAGAATCGCTGACGCAGGCCGCACGCGCCACCCTGGCGCAACAGCAGCGCCAGCGTGCGCTGGACGAAAACGCGCTGGCCCTGCTGCTGGGCCAGCCGGTGCCGGCCGACGTGCTGGCCAGCCTGGCGGGCAGCACGCTGGCCAATGCGCCGGCCATGTCCGCCCTGCCTGCCGGCCTGCCGTCGGAGCTGCTCACGCAGCGCCCCGACATCCGCCAGGCCGAACAGCAGTTGATCGCGGCCAACGCCAACATCGGCGCTGCGCGCGCTGCGTTCTTCCCCCGCATCTCGCTGACGGCGCAGGCCGGCACGGCCAGCGGCGAGCTCTCGGGCCTGTTCAAGAGCGGCTCCTGGGGCTTCACCCTCGCGCCGTCGCTGCTGCTGCCGATCTTCGACGCGGGCCGCAACCAGGCCAACCTGCAGAGTTCGCAGGCCTCGCGCAGCATTGCTGTGGCGCAGTACGAGAAGGCCATCCAGACGGCGTTCCGCGAAGTGTCCGACGCGCTGGCCGGCCAGTCCACCCTGGCCGAGCAGTCCGATGCCCAGCAGCGCCAGGCCGAGGCCGAGGAAGCGCGCCTGCGCCTGGCCGACCTGCGCTACCGCAACGGCGTCTCCAGCTACCTGGACCTGCTCGATGCCGAGCGCTCCCTGTTCGCCACCCAGCAGGGTGTGGTGCAGGTGCGACTGGCCCAGCTGCAGAACCAGGTGCTGCTGTACAAGGCCCTGGGCGGCGGCGGTACGGCCGCCCCGGTGGCGGCGGGCTCCTGAGCCCCGTCGGGCGGCCACTGCCTGTGGCAGTGGGCCGCCCGGAAATGTTTTCTGTGCCTTTCAACGCGCAGGTCGCGCGCGCTTCAGGGCCCGGGGGCCCCGGCAGATATAATTGAAGGTTGATTGCATCAAAGCCCCACGATAAACCCGAGGAAGTCATGAGCGACACCCACCACGAAGAAGCCCATACCGGCCCGATCAAGAACCCCAAGCAGTTGCTGATCGCGGTACTTGCCTCGTTTGTGATTCCGATTTTTGCCATCATTGGCCTGGTCCTGTACGTCACCTCGGACAACAAGCCGGCGGCCGGCGCGGTGGACACCCAGAAAGCGACCGCCGCGCGCATCCAGAAGGTAGGCATGGTCGAAGTGCGCGACGCCAACCGGCCGCTGGCCAATGGCGAAGCGGTCTACAAGGCCCAATGCGCCGCCTGCCACGCCACGGGTGCAGCAGGGGCACCGAAGTTTGGCGATGCCGCCGCCTGGGGCCCTCGCATCGTTGCCGGCCTGGACGCGCTGGTGAATTCGGCGCTCAAAGGCAAGGGTGCCATGGCGCCGCAAGGAGGTGGCGATTTCAGCGACACCGAGATTGCGCGCGCCGCGGCCTTCATGGCCAATGCCGGTGGTGCCAAGTTCCAAGAACCTGCAGCCCCCGCGGCGGCGGCTTCCGCTGCAGGTGACGGAGCATCGGCCGCAATGGCGCCAGCGTCTGGCGCATCGCAATAAGCGAACTGCGCGCGCCAAGCAAAAGCCGACCCTGCGAGGTCGGCTTTTTTGTGGGAAATCAGGCAGCGGTGGCGTGCCGCGCTGCCGGGCTGGGCACGAAGCCATAGCGGGCCGGCAGTTCCTCGGCCTGCACCTCCACCGGCGTCCAGCGCCCCTGCTCCACCGCGTCGGCGGCCAGTCCCACATCCAGGGTGTGCACGAGGCCCAGGCCCAGGGGCGTGGCCAGGTAGACACGGCCTTGCGCATCGAGCAGGCATTGCTCCACGGTCGTGGGCTTGCCGGTGTGGGAGGTCACCGATCCATCGGCCGCCAGGCGCCAGACCAGCGGTGTGGCTTCGAGCTCCACATACACGCGCTGCGGCCCGTTCTGGAAGAACCACTGCCCTGCTTCGTCGGCTTCGTAGTTGCGGTGGATGAAGTCGATCAGCTTTTCGTGCTGCAGCAGCGAGCCCTTGGCCTGTGGAAACGGGCCGACGGCCTGCGTCCTGTCGTCGCGCATGTACCAGCGCCCGCGCGCATCCAGCCCCAGCCAGCCGTAGCAGTCGGGCACGTTGGGCCATTTGGCCAAGGCCTGTTTGACGATGTCATCCATGCCGCGATTGTGCCCCCGCGCCAGGATCTTCCGTGTCAGCCTGCGCC
Organism: Acidovorax sp. LjRoot66; assembly: GCF_964253305.1. Classification (NCBI taxonomy): domain Bacteria; kingdom Pseudomonadati; phylum Pseudomonadota; class Betaproteobacteria; order Burkholderiales; family Comamonadaceae; genus Acidovorax; species Acidovorax sp. LjRoot66. Next base: position 866,936 of record NZ_CAXUQU020000001.1, on the reverse strand, counting down.
GCGAGCCAGGCGCCCACGGTGTCCGGCATGGCGCGCACATGGCCGGGCAGGCGCCCCTTGGCAAAGCCCACGTGGCCGCCATGCGCGGGCTGCCAGAGGGTGACGCACGGGCCCACCTCGCTCACACTGGGCAGGCTGCTGGCCGGAACGAAGGGGTCGTTGCGCGCATTCACCACCAGGGCCGGGATGCGGATGCGGTGCAGCAGCGGCTTGGCCGAAGCCCGCAGCCAGTAGTCCTCGGTGTTGCGAAAGCCATGCACCGGCGCGGTGAAGACGTTGTCGAATTCATACAGGTCGCGCGCCGCCAGCAGGGCCTGGCGGTCGAACAGGCCCGGGTGCTGCGCCAGCTTCTGCAAGGCCTTGGGGACCAGACTGCGCATGAACATGCGGGTGTAGACCTGCCGATTGAAGCCACGCCCGATGGCATGCCCACCGGCGGCCAGGTCGATGGGCGAGCACACCGCCGCCACGGCATCGGCACTGCGGCCGGCCTCCTCGCCCACCTCGGCGGCCCAGCGCAGGAGCGCATTGCCCCCGAGCGACACGCCTGCCGCCATCAGCGGGCCTTTGTGGCCAGCACGCAGGCGCTGCAGCATCCAGCCGATCTCGGCATGGTCACCCGAGTGGTAGGCGCGCGGGGCCCGGTTGATCTCGCCGCTGCAGCCACGGAAATGCGGCAACGCGCAGGCCCAGCCGCGCTCGCGCGCAAGGTCGGCAAAGGCCTCGCTGTAGTGGCTGCGCGAGGAGCCTTCGAGGCCGTGGAACACCACCAGCAGCGGGCGCTTCGTGCCCGGTGCCACCCCATCGTCCAGGAAGTCCACATCCACGAAATCGCCATCGGGCGTGGCCCAGCGCTCGCGCCGGTACCGCGGTGATGCGCCGAAGGCACGGCGCGAGTACAGCGCGGGCCAGATGGTCTGCAGTTGCCCGCCGGGCAGCCACCGTGGCGCCGTGTATTGCAGGGAGTGCATAGAGTGCAGCGTCAATGCAGCACCGGCTGCTGCGCCTGCATGGCCTGTACGTCCTCCGCCACGCCCGCGCTGGCGTGGTGCACCACCAGGCGCCAGCCCTGCGGGGTCTTGTGGTACACGTTGGTGGCAATCACGATGGCGCGGTGCATGCCGTCGGGCAACATCACCTCCACATGCTCGGCCACGCTGTGCACGGCGCTGGTCAGCGCCTGCACGCGGCGCACCTGCGTCGGCCGGGCACGCACCGTGCCGTTGGCAAACATGGCCTCGAACGCCGTGCGGATGGCGCCCGCCCCTACGAGCCGGGGGCCACCCGGGTGCACGCAGACGATGTCCTCTTCATCCGCCCAGCACGACATCAGCAGTTCGATGTCGCCCCGCTGGAGTGCGTCGTAAAAAGCGGCTTCGGTCTCGTCCGAAGAACCGCCCTGGGTGGCTGCGGTGGGTCGTGCACGTGGCATGGGCAAAAAAGGGGGTGGTGGGCGTGAGCCTATTGTGCGCGGTCCGCTGCCGCAGCGGATGGACCGGCATGGAACCGCCGTGGACAGCCTCTGCTCGACCCCCACCATCGTCCCGATTTTCGCTACGGGTTTTCATGTACCCAGACCCGGGAAGCGCCCGCTCGTTCCACTGAGGCTCGGGTAAACCCTTCAAAGTTCCTTCGGCATTGTTTCCAATACTGGAACAGTCAGTTCGCGACTGGGTGGTTTTTCTTTGATCACCTGCGGCGTACAGTTCAACCCATCGATGAGCCGAACCCGCAAGGCGACTCACCGAACCCGGTTCAGAGTTGTTTTTGCTCCGGTTTTTTTGAGTCACTTTTTTCTTCCAAGGATTTCATCATGAACACGACCGCACGCTTCCTCTCCATCGCCGCTGTTGCCGCTTTCGCTTCTTTCGGCGCTTACGCCGACGAAGCCGATGCTTCGCAATTCGCCACCAAGTTCGAAACCAACCGCACCCGCGCCGAAGTGGCCGCTGAAGCCGCTACCGTGGCCCAGACCCGCAGCATCGAACCCGCTGGTTCGCGTGTCGTGACGTACAAGTCCACCGCCGACCGCGCTGCCGTGCGTGCCCAGGCTGCCGATGCCGTGCGCACCGGCCAGATCTCTTCCGGCGAAATCGGCGCTCTGTAAGCCGCCCCGGATTGAACTGACCCCTGCCCCATCAAATTAATCAAAGAATCGAGATCACCATGAACAAGACCGCACGTTTCCTCTCCATCGCCGCCGTGGCTGCTTTCTCCGCTTTCGGTGCCCACGCTGACGAAGCCGACAGCTCGCAGTTCGCCCTGAAGTTCGACACGAACCGCACCCGCGCTGAAGTGGCTGCTGAAGCCGCTACCGTGGCACAGACCCGCAGCCTGGAACCCGCTGGTTCGCGCGTCGTGACCTACAAGTCCACGGCTGACCGTGCTGCCGTGCGTGCAGCAGCCGCAGAAGCTGTGCGCCTGGGCCAGATCCCTTCGGGCGAAATCAGCGCCCTGTAATTTGCAAGGCAACGGGGCTGCAGACCGCACTGCCGCCACCCTGCACAAGCCGAGATCTCGCAAGAGGCCTCGGCTTTTTTCATGGGCAATCGCACGGGCAGCGGCAAGTGACTGCTCACCCTGGGGCCCGGTCACAATGCACAGGCCAGCAACTTGTCTCCATGCCCTTGATGCCAGCCTACCGATCCATCGACCACATCATGCTGCGCCTGACCAACGCAGAGCCATTGTTCGACCTGTTCAGCCGCGTGTTCGGTTTGCCCGTGGCTTGGCCCCTGCAGCACGCCGCTTTCGCGACCTACGGCTGGGTGCATGCGGGCAACACGGACCTCGAATTCTGGGGCGCAGCTTCCAATGCCGATCTTCCCGGGCATGCACGGCCACCGCTCATCCACGGCTTCGCGCTGGAGCCCGCCCTGCCCTTGCCACAAGCGCTGGAGCACACAGCGGCTGCAGGCATCGCCAGCAAGCCCGCCCGTACCTTCCAGTCTCCCAACACACAAGGCGAAGTGGTCACAAACTTCACCAATGCCGTCGTGCTCGATGTATCCGAGCCGAGCTGCTGCATTTTCTTCTGTGAGTGGAATCCTCGCGCGGCCATCTATCCCTGGGACGAAGCAGCCACACCGGTACAACGCCGCGGCCGGCACCGGCAGGCGCTGCAGGAAGCCCATGGGGGCCCGCTCGGACTCATCGGGCTACAGTCGATACGCATGGGCACGCCCGATCTGGGCATGCATCGAAAGCACTGGCAGCGTCTCAGTGGCTCGCCCTCTGGGCAACCGATCATGCTTGCGCCGGGGATCTCGCTGGAACTGGTTCCCGCCGGACAGTTGCGGATCGAGTCACTCACGTTCAGCGTGCACTCACTGGCCACGGCACGCATGTTCCTGGCAAGCCGCCAACTGCTGCAGGATGACACTTGGGACACACTGTGGATAGCATGCGAGGGCCTGCGCATCGGCCTCGTTGAAAGCACGGGCGCGCAGGCATAAAAAAACCCGGCGGGGCCGGGTTTTTTGAACAGATCCGCAAGGATCTGGGGGCTTGCTTGTCTTATTTACTTCTTCTGGCGAAACTTGCGCAGCGCGGCGATCTGGGCGGCCATGACGGCCAGCTCGGACTGTGCCCGGGCCAGGTCGATCTCGCTCTTGGCATTCTTGAGCGCTTCTTCGGCCGATGCCTTGGCAGCATTGGCCTTCTCGTCGTCCAGGTCCTTGCCGCGGATGGCGGTGTCGGACAGCACGGTCACGCGGTTGGGCTGCACTTCCAGAATGCCACCGGCCACGAACACGAATTCTTCGCGGCCGTCGGCCATTTCGATGCGCACCGAGCCCGGCTTGATGCGCGTGATCAGCGGGGTGTGGCGGGGAAAGATGCCCAGTTCGCCAGACTCGCCCGGCAGCGCGACAAAGCGTGCTTCACCGGAGAAGATCGACTCTTCGGCACTGACCACATCAACATGGATGGTGTTCATCATTGCTCCTAGGAAAAGAGGGGTTGCTTGATTGCTCGTGAAGGCCGGGCAGCGCGGAGCTGCTCAGCCGCCAGGCAATCAGGCCACCTTCTTGGCCTTTTCGAAGGCTTCGTCGATGGTACCAACCATGTAGAACGCCTGTTCCGGCAGGTGGTCGCACTCGCCGCTGACGATCATCTTGAAACCACGGATGGTTTCCGACAGGGGAACGTACTTGCCTGGCGAGCCCGTGAACACTTCGGCCACGTGGAAAGGCTGCGACAGGAAACGCTGGATCTTGCGCGCGCGGGCCACGGCCAGCTTGTCGTCAGGAGCCAGTTCGTCCATGCCCAGAATGGCGATGATGTCGCGCAATTCCTTGTAGCGCTGCAGCGTGCCTTGCACCGCGCGGGCCGTGGCGTAGTGGTCTTCGCCCACGACGTTCGGGTCCAGCTGGCGGCTGGTCGAATCCAGCGGGTCCACGGCAGGGTAGATACCCAGCGAGGCGATGTCACGCGACAGCACCACGGTGGAGTCCAAGTGGGCAAAGGTCGTGGCAGGCGAAGGATCGGTCAAGTCATCGGCTGGCACGTAAACGGCCTGGATGGAGGTGATCGAACCGACCTTGGTCGAGGTGATGCGCTCTTGCAGGCGGCCCATTTCTTCGGCCAGCGTAGGCTGGTAGCCCACGGCGGAAGGCATGCGGCCCAGCAGAGCGGACACTTCGGTACCGGCCAGCGTGTAGCGGTAGATGTTGTCCACGAAGAACAGCACGTCACGGCCTTCGTCACGGAAGGACTCGGCGATGGTCAGGCCGGTCAGCGCCACGCGCAGACGGTTGCCTGGGGGCTCGTTCATCTGACCGTACACCATGGCAACCTTGGACTCTTCGAGCTTCTCCAGGTTCACCACGCCGGAATCGGCCATTTCATGGTAGAAGTCGTTCCCTTCGCGGGTACGCTCGCCCACACCAGCGAACACCGACAGACCCGAGTGGGCCTTGGCGATGTTGTTGATGAGTTCCATCATGTTCACGGTCTTGCCCACGCCGGCGCCACCGAACAGACCCACCTTGCCGCCCTTGGCGAACGGGCACACCAGGTCGATCACCTTGATGCCGGTTTCCAGCAGCTCTTGCGATGGCGACAGTTCGTCGTACGCAGGGGCCTTGCGGTGGATGGATGCCGTCAGTTCCTGGCTCACGGGACCACGTTCGTCGATGGGCGCACCCAGCACGTCCATGATGCGGCCCAGCGTCGCCTTGCCCACGGGCACGGTGATGGCGTTGCCGGTGTTGGTCACCATGATGCCGCGGCGCAGGCCGTCGGACGAACCCAGCGCAATGGTACGCACCACGCCGTCGCCCAGCTGCTGCTGCACTTCCAGCGTCAGGGTGGAACCTTCGAGCTTCAGAGCGTCGTAAATCTTGGGCATCTGGTCGCGTGGGAACTCAACGTCCACCACCGCGCCGATACATTGAACAATCTTGCCTTGCACTTGAGCCATTTTTCGCTCCAATTTAGATGTTGGTTGAGCTGCTTACACAGCAGCGGCGCCAGCCACGATTTCCGAAAGTTCTTTCGTGATCGCTGCCTGGCGCGTCTTGTTGTAGACCAGCTTCAACTCGCCAATGACGCTGCCGGCGTTGTCGGTGGCGGCCTTCATGGCCACCATGCGTGCCGACTGCTCGGACGCCATGTTTTCCGCAACCGCCTGGTAGATCAGGGACTCGACATAGCGGACCAGCAGATCGTCGATCACGGTCTGTGCATCGGGCTCGTAGATGTAGTCCCAGCCATGTTCGGTCTTCTCGGCCTGCATCTGCTCGGACGACAGGGGGAGCAGCTGCTCCACCACCGATTCCTGCTTCATGGTGTTGATGAACTTGGTGTAGCTCAGGTACACCGCGTTGATCTTGCCTTCTGCATAGGCGTCGAGCAGCACCTTCACGGGGCCGATCAGCTTGTCCAGGTGGGGCTTGTCGCCCAGGCCCGTCACGTGCGAAACCACCTTGGCACCGACACGGTTCAGGAAACCCAGGCCCTTGTTGCCGATGGCAACCGCCTCGGTGGACACGCCAGCGCCCTGCAGCTCACGCAGCTTGGCCGTCACGATGCGCAGCACGTTGGTGTTCATGCCACCGCACAGGCCCTTGTCGGTCGTCACCACGATCACGCCGGCGACCTTGGCATCGTTCACTTTCATGAACGGGTGCACGTACTCTGGATTGGCGTGGCCGAGATTGGCTGCAATGTTGCGGATCTTCTCGCTGTAAGGGCGGGCAGCCCGCATCCGTTCCTGCGCCTTGCGCATTTTGGATGCAGCCACCATCTCCATGGCTTTGGTGATCTTCTTGGTGTTTTCCACCGATTTGATCTTGCCGCGTATTTCCTTGCCTGCTGCCATGATGGCTCCTCGTCCGGTTTAAGCGAACGACTTCTTGAACGCGGCGACGGCAGCGGTCAATTCGGCTTCAGCGTCCTTGTCCATGGCCTTGGCCTGTTCCAGCTTGGCCAGCAGTGCGGCGTGGCTGGTCTTCAGGAACTGGTGCAGGCCGTGTTCGAAGTCGAGAACCTTCTTGACGTCGATGTCGTCCATGAAGCCCTTGTTCACAGCGAACAGCGTGGCACCCATCAGCGAGATGGGCAGCGGGCTGTACTGTGCCTGCTTGAGCAGTTCGGTCACGCGGGCACCGCGGTCCAGCTGCTTGCGGGTGGCTTCGTCCAGGTCGGAAGCGAACTGCGCGAACGCAGCCAGTTCACGGTACTGGGCCAGGTCGGTACGGATACCGCCGGACAGGTTCTTCACCAGCTTGGTCTGGGCGGCACCACCGACGCGCGACACCGAGATACCGGCGTTGATGGCGGGGCGGATACCGGCGTTGAACAGGCTGGTTTCCAGGAAGATCTGGCCGTCCGTGATCGAGATCACGTTGGTAGGAACGAAGGCGGACACGTCGCCGGCTTGCGTTTCGATGATGGGCAGTGCCGTCAGCGAACCGGTCTTGCCCTTGACTTCACCCTTGGTGAAGGCTTCGACGTAATCGGCATTCACGCGGGCTGCGCGCTCGAGCAGGCGGCTGTGGAGATAGAACACGTCGCCGGGGTAGGCTTCGCGGCCTGGTGGGCGGCGCAGCAGCAGCGAAACCTGGCGGTAGGCCACGGCCTGCTTGGACAGGTCGTCATAAACGATCAGGGCGTCCTGGCCGCGGTCGCGGAAGTACTCGCCCATCGTGCAGCCCGAGTAGGCCGACACGTACTGCATGGCTGCCGATTCGGAGGCCGATGCGGCCACCACGATCGTGTAGTCCATGGCACCGGCTTGTTCCAGCGCGCGCACCACGTTCTTGATCGACGAAGCCTTCTGGCCGATGGCGACGTAGATGCAACTGACGCCCTGGCCCTTCTGGGCGATGATGGCGTCGATGGCGACCGCCGTCTTGCCGGTCTGGCGGTCACCGATGATCAGTTCGCGCTGGCCACGGCCCACAGGCACCATGGAGTCGATGGACTTCAGGCCGGTCTGCAGGGGCTGGTCCACCGATTTACGGGCGATAACGCCCGGAGCGACCTTTTCGATCACGTCGGTGAGCTTGGCGTTGATGGGGCCCTTGCCGTCGATGGGCTGGCCCAGGGCGTTCACCACGCGGCCAATCAGCTCGGGGCCGACCGGCACTTCCAGAATGCGGCCCGTGCACTTGACGGTGTCGCCTTCGGAGATATGTTCGTACTCACCCAGAATCACGGCGCCGACGGAGTCGCGCTCGAGGTTCAGGGCCAGGCCGTAGGAGGGCTGGCCGTCCTTGGTGGCAGGGAACTCGAGCATTTCACCGGCCATCACGTCCGACAGGCCGTGCACGCGCACGATACCGTCAGACACGGACACCACGGTACCCTGGTTGCGGATATCGCTGCTGGCGGCCAGACCTTCGATGCGGCTCTTGATGAGTTCAGAAATTTCTGCGGGATTGAGTTGCATGACTCTTTCCTTCTTTCTTTGGTTCGCTGTCCTCGCCGCGCGTTACGCGGTGAGGGCCGCTTTCATTTGTTCAAGACGGGCCTTGACCGAAGTGTCCAGCACCTCGTCACCCACCACTACGCGAATGCCACCGATCAGGGACGCATCCAGCTGAACGGTGAGGTTGAGCTTGCGGCCAAAGCGCTTTTCCAGCGCCGAGCCGACCTCAGCCAGTGCAGCGGCATCCATCGGAAAGGCGCTGTGCACCACGGCGTCCGAAGAGCCGCTGCGGCGATTCACGAGGGCACGAAACTGCGCAGCGACTTCCGGCAGCGCCTGCAGGCGCCCGTTGTCGATGACCGTGCGCAGGAAGTTCTTGGCCGTATCGGACAGCGCCGAACGCGCAACACCCGTGACGACGGCAAACACCTGGTCTGCCGTCACCTTGGGGCTGTCTGCCAGCTGGCGCAACTGGGGGTTGGCGGCAATCGCCGCCAGTTCATCGACCCAGTCAGCGGTGCTGGCCAGGTCCATGCCCGCACCCGCAGTAGCGGCCTTGAACAGGGCTTCGGCGTAAGGGCGGGCAATGGTGGCGAGTTCAGCCATGTGTGTCCCCTTACAGCTCGGTCTTCAGGCGGTTGAGCAGGTCGGCGTGAACGCCGGCATTGACTTCCTTGCGGAGAATCTGCTCAGCACCCTTGACGGCCAGCGCAGCGACCTGCTCACGCAGGGCTTCGCGGGCTTGCACCGTTTGCTGTTCGGCTTCGGCACGGGCGGAGGCAACGATCTTGTTGCCCTCTTCCGTGGCGCGTGCCTTGGCTTCTTCGATGATGGCCTGGGCACGTCGGTCGGCGTCCGCAAGACGCGAGGCCGTTTCGTTGCGTGCCTGTGACAGTTCCTTCTCGACGCGCTGGTTGGCAGCGGTCAGTTCGGACTTGGCACGGTCGGCAGCAGCGAGGCCTTCGGCGATTTTCTGGGCTCGTTCATCCAACGCCTTCGCGATCGGGGGCCACACGAATTTCATCGTGAACCACACCAGGATCAGGAAGACGATGGCCTGAATGAACAGGGTCGCGTTGATACTCACGGCAACACCTTTCTAGAGTGGCGTTGGGTGGGAATTACTTGGGCAGGTTGGCCAAGAACGTGGAAGCGAAGGGGTTGGCGAAAGCGAACAGCAGGGCGATGGCCACGCCGATCAGGAAAGCCGCATCGATCAGACCGGCCAAGATGAACATCTTGGTTTGCAGTTCGTTGATCAGCTCAGGCTGACGGGCCGACGATTCGAGGAACTTGCCACCCATCAGTGCGATACCGATGGAAGCGCCGATAGCGCCGAGGCCAACGATCAGACCACAAGCCAGAGCGACGAGACCGAGAATGTTTTCCATGATGACTCCTGAGTTAAAAAAAGAAAGGTTGAAAAGGAAAGAGAAACGAAAGGGAACCGTTAGTGCGCGTTGTGCGCCTGACCGAGGTAGATCAGCGCAAGCATCATGAAGATGAAGGCTTGCAGCGAGATCACCAGAATGTGGAACAGCGTCCAGATGGTGCCAGCAATGATGTGGCCCACAGGCAGCAGCACACCCGACAGCGACAGTGCAGCCGCACCACCCATCAGGGCGATGAGCATGAACACCAGTTCGCCGGCGTACATGTTGCCGAACAACCGCATGCCATGCGAGACGGTGTTGGCGACATATTCAATGACCTGCATCAGCAGGTTGATCACGCCCAGGATCAGGGCGAAGATGGGATTCTTGCTGGTGCCGAACGGGGCCGACACGAGTTCGTGCGCCCAGCCGCCAGCGCCCTTGATCTTCACGCTGTACCAGAAGCGCAGAATCAGGATGGCGAATGCCAGGCCCAGGGTGGTGGACAGGTCGGCCGTGGGCACGACGCGCAGGTAGGCATGGTGCGGATCGTGGCCGGCAGCACCGTAGATCTGGGCCCAGATGGCGGGCAGCAGGTCCACCGGCAGCATGTCCATGAAGTTCATCATGAAGATCCAGACGAACACCGTCAGACCCAGGGGAGCGATGAACTTGCGGCTCTCGGCGTTGTGGATGTTGGCCTTGGCCTGGTTGTCCACCATCTCGACCAGCATTTCCACCGCCGCCTGGAAGCGGCCGGGCACGCCGGAGGTTGCCTTACGGGCAGCTGACCACAGGATCAAAAGCGTGAGGGCACCCAGAACCAAACCCACGATGATCGAGTCATAGTTGATGACCGTGAAGTCAACAATCTTGGTCTGGTTGACGTTTTGAAGATGCTGCAGGTGGTGAACGATGTATTCACTTGCAGTCGGAGCGTGCGCTTCTGCGGCCATCGGACAACTCTTCTCTATATCAATCGGTTTTTCGGACACCAGGCCGCACCAGAAGCGCGACCCAATACGTTTTCATCGTGACCACCATGCCCGCCAGCAAGGCAAGCCAGACCAACCCCGGCACAGCCCAGGGGGCCACAGCCAGCAGCGCGACGGTGAACACGATCTTGGCTATCTCCCAGCCAAAGAACCCCGCCATGGAGGCGCCTGCATTTCCAGACGCCATCTGGCGCGACATACCGCGGGCGAACAATGCGGCCGGAGCCACCACTGCAAGCGCGCCGTAGGCGGCAGACCAGCCCACTTCGGCCCTGCCCGTCAGCCCCCAGGCCACCAGGGCCACGAGCACGCCGACAAGCGCCTGACCCGCCACCACCTTCCACATCGAGACGGGAGGGTTGCGGCTGCGCCACTGGTCCGCTTCCTGCGCGGACAAGGGCTTGAAGTCAGAATCTTCAGCCTCAGTTTCTGTCTCAGGGGCGATTGTTTTCATTGTTGGTAACGCCCATGTTACAGACTGCAAATTTCACAAAGCCTCTAATTATAAGTAAAAACCCGTGGCGAACGACAAAGACCTGCAATCAGGGTCTGAAAGGGGGGTGCGCGCCAGCACCTCTGTGGTGACCCACCAACGCCCGCCATGGTGCGGCAGCCCCGGTTATGCACCAAAAAGGCGCGCAGCTGTATGACACATCCACGCCGACCCGAAGGGCTTGCCGCACAATGGCCCCGCCTGCACCGCCACCGAAAAATCGAAGCTCCTGCATATGACGTCCTCTCCTTTGCCACCGAACCTCACCATCCTCGACTCGGCCGCTGCGGATGCCCGCAAGGACTCGCTGATCGAGTACCCTTCGCAGTTTCCGATCAAGGTCATGGGGGCCAAGGTGGACGGCTTCGTGCACGCGGTCACCGAACTGGCCCGCCAGTACGATCCGACTTTCGACCCCGCCACCATTGAACTGCGCGACAGCAGCAAGGGCAATTACCTCGGGGTTACTGTCACCATCACGGCCACCAGCCGCGAGCAGCTCGACGACCTGTACCGCGCGCTGTCATCGCACCCCCTGGTCAAGGTCGTGCTGTAAGGCCGTGACCATCGATCTGCGCACGCTCGGGCGGGTGGACTATGCCGCCACGGTGCAGGCCATGCAGGCCTACACGGCCACACGCACGGCCGACACGCCCGATGCCCTGTGGCTGTGCGAGCACGACGCGCTCTACACGCAAGGCCTGGCCGGCAAGAGTGACCACCTGCTGAATCCCGGCGCCATTCCGGTGGTGCCCACCAACCGGGGTGGCCAGGTCACCTTCCACGGGCCGGGCCAGGTGGTGGCCTACCCGCTCATCGACCTGCAGCGCGCGGGCTACTACGTCAAGGAATATGTTTACCGGCTGGAAGAAGCGCTGATCCGCACGCTGGCGCACTTCGGCGTCACGGGCCACCGCGTGGCCGGCGCGCCCGGCATCTACGTGCGCCTGGATGACCCGCACAGCCACGCCCTGCTGCCCCAGCGCCCGCAAAAACGCGAAGGCCAGGCGGCACCCGAACCCAACTTCGAGGGCCTCGGGAAGATCGCCGCTTTAGGCATCAAGGTCAGCCGCCACAGCACCTACCACGGCGCCGCGCTGAACGTGGCGATGGACCTGGAACCCTTCGGCCGCATCAACCCTTGCGGCTACGCGGGACTGCGAACCGTGGACCTTTCTACAATCGGGGTCCAAACCACCTGGGAAGAAGCCGCGCAGGTGCTGGGCCAGCAGCTCGGCATCCGCCTGTCTCCCTGAACCGCCTACAAGCCATGAGCACCACCGACGTCGTCCGCGAAGCGCAGTCCACCGAAGCCTACAACCCGCTGGCCAAGCAGAAGGCTGCGGCCAAGCTGTCGCGCATTCCTATCAAGGTGGAACAGGGCGAAGTGCTCAAGAAGCCCGACTGGATCCGCGTGAAGGCCGGCTCGCCCACCACGCGCTTCTACGAGATCAAGGACATCCTGCGCCAGAACAATCTGCACACGGTGTGCGAAGAGGCCTCCTGCCCCAACATCGGCGAGTGCTTCGGCAAGGGCACGGCCACGTTCATGATCATGGGCGACAAGTGCACCCGCCGCTGCCCCTTCTGCGACGTGGGCCACGGCCGACCCGACCCGCTGGACAAGGACGAGCCGCTGAACCTGGCCAAGACCATCGCGCAGCTGCGCCTGAAGTACGTGGTGATCACCAGCGTCGACCGAGACGATCTGCGCGACGGCGGCAGCGGCCACTTCGTGGAATGCATCCAGAACATCCGCGAACTCTCGCCGCTTACGCAGATCGAGATCCTGGTGCCCGATTTCCGCGGCCGCGACGACCGTGCGCTCGAGATCCTCAAGGCCGCGCCGCCCGACGTGATGAACCACAACCTGGAAACCGCGCCGCGCCTGTACAAGGAAGCGCGCCCGGGCTCCGACTACCAGTTCAGCCTGAACCTGCTCAAGAAGTTCAAGGCCCTGCACCCCAAGGTGCCGACCAAGAGCGGCATCATGGTGGGCCTGGGCGAGACGGACGAAGAGATCCTGCAGGTGATGCGCGACATGCGCGCGCACGACATCGACATGCTGACCATCGGCCAGTACCTGTCGCCCAGCAGCAGCCACCTGCCCGTGCGCCGCTATGTGCACCCCGACACCTTCAAGATGTTCGAGCAAGAGGCCTACAAGATGGGCTTCAGCCACGCCGCCGTGGGCGCCATGGTGCGCAGCAGCTACCACGCCGACCAGCAGGCGCACGCCGCCGGCGTGTAAGCACTGCCGCAGCGCCAACGCGCACACGCCATGGACACCGCCGGCTCGCTCTCGCTGCGCCGGTACGGCGCCTCCCCCGGCAGCCACAGCCATGGACACTTCCAGGTGCTGCTGGGCCTGGCCGGCGCGCTCGACCTGGAGGTCGACGGATGCGGCATGCGCGTGGCCATCGGCGGCGGCTGCGTCATTGCGCCAGGTGCACACCACGATTTCGAGGCCAGCGGCGGCAGCCTGTGCCTGGTGCTGGACAGCAGCGACATGGGCTGGGCCCACTGCACCGCCCCTGCGCTGCAGGCAGCGCTACCGCCCCCGACGCTGACCCTGGCCCGCTACCTCGCCAGCGCCCTGCAGCAAGGCCGCCCCCTGGCCCAGGTCCACGGCCCCGCCCTGCTGCTGGAGGCCTGGCTACCCTCCTCCCGGATACCGGCCCCAGCGGAAGATGCCAGTGCACGCCGCCGTGCCATCGACTGGCCGGCGTTGCGCCAATGGGCCGCCCGGCATTGGCACCAGCCGCTGTCGGTGGCGGACATGGCGCAGCAGGTGCACCTGAGCCCCAGCCAGTTCGCGGCGCGCTGCCGTGCGGAGCAAGGCCAGGGCGCCATGGCCTGGCTGCGCAGCCAGCGGCTCGGGCATGCCCAGTTGCTGCGCGCGGGCGGCATGGCCGTGGCCGAGGTGGCGCGCCGCACGGGCTACCGCTCGCCATCGGCCCTGACGGCGGCGCTGCGCCGGGGCTGATCCCGGACCGCAGGGCGGCGACGATGCTCCGTCGTTGCGCGATGCCCAGCGCGCTTACAGTGCCCGCATGCAAGCCAACTTCTATGCCCTGGGCGCCATCGCGCTGTGGGCCTCCCTCGCCTCGCTGGGCGTTTCGCTCGCCCATGTGCCGCCGTTCCTGCTGACGGGCATTGCCCTCATCATCGGCAGCATTCCTGCCTGGCCCTTCGTGCTGCGCGACCCGTCGCAGTGGCGCATTCCACTGCGCACGCTGGCGCTGGGGGTGTATGGCCTCTTCGCCTACCACTTCCTGCTGTTCATCGCGCTGCGCAACGCACCGCCGGTGGAGGCCAACCTGGTCAACTACCTGTGGCCGCTGTTCATCGTGGTGCTCTCGCCCGTGCTGCTGCCGGGCATCCGGCTGCGCTGGCCGCATGTGCTGGCGGCACTGCTGGGCTTTGGCGGCGCGGCCATCGCCATCCTGGGCGGGCGCGAACTCAGCGGCACCCTGGCCTGGGGCTATGTGCCGGCCTTCGCGGCGGCGCTGATCTGGGCCACCTATTCGCTGATGACCAAGCGCGTGGCGGCCTTTCCGACCACGGCCATCGGCCTGTTCGGCCTGGTCTCGGGCGTGCTCTCGCTGCTGTGCCACGTGGCGCTGGAGCCTGCGGCCACCCTCGCACCGCGCGACTGGCTGCTGCTGGCCGTGATGGGCCTGGGGCCGCTCGGTGCCTCGTTCTTCCTGTGGGACAAGGCGCTCAAGCTCGGCGATGCGCGGCACATCGGCATCCTGAGCTACATCACGCCGCTGGCCTCGACCGCCCTGCTGATCGTGGTGAGCGGCCGTGCGTTCAGCGGGAGCATCGCGCTGGCCACGGCCTTGATCATCAGTGCGGCCATCCTGGGCGTTCGGGCGAAGTAGAGGCGTCCCTGCGCACCCTGCGCAATCGCAGGAAGAGCCAGCCGGTGATGCAGAGGTTCAGCAGGTTCCAGCCGATGCCGTTGAGGAAGGCGGCGTGGTAGCTGCCGGTGACGTCGAAGATAAAGCCCGACAGCCAGCCGCCCAGGGCCATGCCCACGAGCGTGGCCATGATGACGGCGCCGACCCGCACGCTCGCCTGTGCGGGCGCGAAGTGCTCGCGCACGATGATGGCGTAGGTCGGCACGATGCCGCCCTGGAACAGGCCGAACAGCGCGGAGATCACGTACAGCGGCACCAGGCCGTCATAGGGCAAAAATAGCAGCAGGGCGATGCCCTGCAGCGCAGACCCCAGCAGCAAGGTGCGGATGCCACCGATGCGGTCGCAGACCAGCCCGAAGACCAGCCGGCTCACGATGCCGCAGGCCAGCATGAGCGACAGCATCTGCGCACCCTGGGCGGCGCCGAAGCCCAGGTCGGTGCAATAGGCCACGATGTGGACCTGTGGCATGGCCATGGCGACGCAGCACGCCACACCGGCCACGCACAGCAGCGCCATCGCGACGCCAGGCGGCAGGCCGAAGGGACGCGTGTGGTCCACAGCGGCAGCCTGGGCTCCATCCGCCACGGCCTGGATGGCCGGCGGGCGCTGGCGCATGCGCAGCGACAGCGCGAGCATGCCCAGGCCGCAGACGACCCCCAGTGCCATGTAGGTCGGCCTCCAGCCGACGGTGTCGACACCGTACTGCACGATGGGCGGCCAGACCGCGCCCGCCACATAGTTGCCGCTGGCGCACACCGCCACCGCAATGCCGCGCCGCCGGTTCCACCACAGCGCCGTGTCGGCCAGCAGGGGGGCAAAGGTGGCCGAGCTGCCGATGAAGCCCATCACCGCGTGCGCCAGGCCGAAGGCCCATATGCTGCCGGAAAAGGCCGCGCCCACAAAGCCGCCGAGCACGGCCAGCGCGCCCAGCCAAAGCACGGGCGTGAGGCCATGGCGGTCCGCCAGCCTGCCCGTGAGCAGCCCGCCCAGGCCCAGGCAGACCATCATCAAGGTGTAGGGCAGCGACGCGCTGGCACGGCCAACGCCGAACTCGCTTTGCACGGCCGGGAGCACGACCGACACGACATACATGCTGCTGTTGCCCAGCACCACCAGGCCCAGGGTGACCAGCAGGCGCTGGAAGGCCTGGCGCGAGTCGATGAGGGACGCGTCTGCGGGTGCTGTTACCGGGATATGGGCCAACTCGACCTCCAGCGCTGGTCCAGCAGGCGCTGGCAGCTATTGAATCAAAAGCGTTCTACGACGCCAGCAAGGCCGCAGGCTCTTCGCCGTCGAGCACCTGCAGCGCCCAGGGTACGAGCTTGCGCGTGTCGGCGCGCAGGATCTCCTGCTTGACGGCCAGGATCTGCGCGGGGTGCATGGAGAAGCTGCGCAGGCCCAGGCCCAGCAGCAGGCGCGTCATGCTCACATCGCCGGCGGTCTCGCCGCAGACACAGACGCTCTTGCCCTGGCGCTCGCCCTCGGCGATCACATCGGCCACCAGGCGCAGCACGGCCGGGTGCACCGGGTCGTACAGGTGGGCCACCGCCTCGTCGGCCCGGTCGATGGCCAGGGTGTACTGGATCAGGTCGTTGGTGCCGATGGACAGAAAGTCGAAATAGCGCAGAAAGGTGCGCACCATCAGCGCCGCAGCCGGCACCTCGATCATGGCGCCCAGCTGGATAGGGCCATAGGGCTCTCCCCGGGCATCGAGCTCGGCGCGCGCCAGGTCCACCTGGGCCAGGGTCTGGTGGATCTCGTTGGTGTGCGCCAGCATGGGGAACAGCAGGTTCACTTTGCCATGCGCCGCCGCACGCAGCACGGCGCGCAGCTGGGTGCGGAACATGGCCGGGTCGGCCAGGCTCCAGCGGATGGCGCGCAAGCCCAGCGCGGGGTTCAGGTGCGTGTCCTTGTGCACCTTGTTGTCCAGCGGCTTGTCGGCCCCCACGTCGATGGTGCGGATGGTGACCGGCAGGCCCTGCATGCCGTCCAGGGCCTCGCGGTAGGCGCGGTACTGCTCATCCTCCCCCGGCAGGTTGCCGGTGCGCCCCATGAACAAAAATTCACTGCGGAACAGGCCCACACCCACGGCGCCGGCGCGCACCGCACCCACGGCATCGCCGGGCTGCTCGATGTTGGCCAGGAGTTCGATGCGGTGGCCGTCGATGGTGACAGCCGGCGTGTGCCGCAGGCGCGACAGGCGCTCGCGTTCGAGCTCGGTCTGGCGCTGGCGAAAGCCGTACTCGGCCAGGATGATGGGCGAGGGGTCGACGATGATCACGCCGGCATCGCCGTCGATGATGACCCAGTCGTCCTGCCGCACCAACTGGCTGGCCGCGCGCGCGCCGACCACGGCGGGGATGTCCATGCTGCGCGCGACGATGGCGGTGTGCGAGGTCTTGCCGCCCACGTCGGTCACGAAGCCGGCGAACACGCTCTGCTTGAATTGCAGCATGTCGGCAGGCGACAGGTCGTGCGCCACCAGCACCAGGGGTACGTCCACCGTGTCGTCGAGCAGCAGATCCTGCTGGGTCTTGCGGCGCGGGCTGCTGGCCGGCGGGGCCACGGGGCTGGCCACGCCCTTCATGTAGCGCAGGATGCGCTCGACCACCTGCTCCAGGTCAGCCTTGCGCTCGCGCAGGTACTCGTCCTCCATCTCGTCAAACTGGCGCGCAATCACTTCGAGCTGAGTGGTGAGCGCCCACTCTGCGTTGTACAGGCGCTCGGTGATCCAGTGCTTGACGCCGCCCGTGAGGGCCTCGTCCTGCAGCAGCATCAGGTGCACGTCGAGCAGTGCGGTGAGCTCGTGCGGGGCGTCGGCGGGCATGTCGGTCTGCAGGCGCTGCAGCTCCTCGACCACCGCATTGCGGCCCTGGCGCACGCGCTCGATTTCGGCCGGTATCTGCTCGGGCTGGATGAAGTAGTGGGCCACGTCCACGCGGCTCGAGGCCACGAGCACGGCACGGCCGATGGCAATGCCGCGCGCCACCGCCAGACCGTGAACGGCAAAGGTCATCGCAATTCCCTTTCTTCAGCCACCATGGATGCGCGCGCTGCGACCATGGCGTTTACTCGCCTTCGCCGAACTTGTCAGCGATCAGCGCCAGCAGGGCATCCATCGCCTCCTGCTCGCGCTCGCCATTCGTCTCCACCTCGACCTCGGTGCCGATACCGGCAGCCAGCATCATGACCCCCATGATGCTCTTGGCATTGATGCGGCGGTCGCCACGGCTCATGAAAACGTCGCAGGGGAAGCTGCCGGCCAGCTTGGTGAGCTTGGCCGAGGCGCGGGCGTGCAGGCCCAGTTTATTGCTGATGGTCGTACGAGTCTTGATCATGTCGGTTGCGTCGGGACTGGTTCTGCGGCGCGGCGATGGCCACCTGCATCACCCCTTGCGTGCCGCCCACCACCGCGCGGGTGACGACCGAATCAAGGGGCTCTGCACGGTAGCTCACGGCACGCAGCAGCATCGGAAGATTGACCCCTGTGACCAAACGCGAGCGGACACCGTCCACCAGGCGCTGCGCCACGTTGCAGGGGGTGGCGCCGAACACGTCGGTCAGCACCAGGGTGGAGTCGGGCCCCAATTGCTCCAGCAGGATACGCGCCTGGGCCAGGGACTCCTCGGGCCGCTCATTGGGCTGCACATCGAGTGCGGCCACGCTGTCGCCACAGTCGGCAAACACGTGCAGCACGCATTCGCGCAGGGCATGGGCCAAAGGGGCGTGGGCGATGATCAGGATGCTGGTGCTCATGGGACAGAGGTTTGAAGCGCATTATGGCGCTGCCCCCGCAGGGCGAACCAGAGGTAGGACCCCGTGTTGCACACCAGGAACACCCCCATGGCCGCCTGGAACGAGGCCGTCGTGGACAGGCCGGCGGCGGCAAATGCATCCACCGCCAGGCCAATGCCCCACTGCACCACGAACACGCCGGCAAAGATCACCAGGTTGAAGGCCGACAGCGCACGCCCCGCCAGAGCCTGCGGAAAGGCCATGCCCACTGCCGGTTGCGAGAGCGAAACGAAGGTGCACGACACGCAGAACAGTGCCCACGCCGCGCCCCCCGCCGCAGGCCCGGCGACGATGATGGCCAGCAGGATGAGAAGCGACAGCGGCAGGCCCGCGAGGATGAGTCGGTCGGCCCCGAGGCCGTGGCGCAGCAGCCAGGGATTGACCATGCCCCAGGCCCAGAAGGTGCACAGCATGCAAAGGTTGATCCAGAAGAGGCCGGTGGCCGACTCGAGCGCGCTGTAGCCGGCCACCTGCTGCATCCAGGGGCCCGCCCACAGGGTCTGCATGGCCACCATGCCGCCGTAGACGAAGAAGCCCAGCGGGGCCATGCGCTGAAAGTACGGATGGCGCCAGACCATGGCGTAGCCCCCCGGCGCGGGCGAGGCACCGGCGCCCGCAACCGGGGTGGCCGCATGCCAGCGCGGCACCCACAGCGCAATGCCCACCATGGCCACGCCGATCAGCACGGCCAACCCCCAGAACAGCGGGCGCCAGCCCACCAGCGGCACGGCCCACTGCACCGGCAGGGTGGAGGCCACCATGCCCAGCGAGCCCGTCATCAGCATCCAGGAATTGGCACGCATCTGCGCCGTGGCATCGAACCAGCGGCGGTAGCCGGTAAGCGGCGCCATCAGGCAGGCACTCACCCCCGCGCCGCACAGCACGCGCCCGGCCAGCAGGCCCGAGAACCCCGTGGCCATCGAGAACACCAGGCAACCCGCGACGGCCACGCCCAAAAAGCCGAGCAGCACCTTTTGCGGGCCATGCCGGTCCAGCCAGGTACCGAGCGGCAACTGCGTGGCAGAAAAGCCCAGAAAGTAGCCGCCCGCCAGCAGGCCCAGGTCGCTGGCGTGCAGGGTGAACTCCTGCGACAGCGTGGGCGCCAGGGTGGCCGTGACGGCGCGCAGCAGGGCCGAAAGGAAGTAGGCGAACGCGAAGGCCAGGAAGACGATGACGGCCGCGCGCCGTGGCAGCACACCGGCGCTCATGGCAACACCAGCCCGCTAAAGAAGGTATCGGCCACCTCGGGGCGGGGCTTGGGTGTGTAGACCACGGCGTGGTACAGCTGCATCTGCGGCCCCACGGTGCGGGCAAACCAGACCGCCTGCGCGGTGACGGCCTGCCCATCGGGTCCCTTCCCCTGGGCCACGGTGCGCACCGATTGGGGCAGCGGCAGGGCATTGCGGGGCACAAACGGCACCTCGTGGGCCTGGGCCTGCGCGCCACCCAGGCGCGCCAGCACGGCCGCGCGCCAGTGGGCCAGCGCCACGCCGGTCTGCGCCGGGTCGGCCAGCGTGGCGTGGGACACGGCAAAGGTCGCCCCGTCGGCCTCGCAGCCGACCATGGACAGGTCGACCGGCGTGCCCGCCAGCTCCACCTTGCGCGTGGCATGGTCGGGCTTGCAGGGCAGCGTGATGGTGAGGGCGGCTTCGGGCAGGGCCACGCTGCGCCAGTTGAGTGCCGGGCTGCATGCGGCCAGTCCCAGGAGGGCGCTGGCGGCGCCGGTCAATGTCCAGTTCATGGGCCCATTATCGGCAGTGGCCGGATATTTCGTGCGCGGAGCCCGGGAAGGGAGAACTTTTGCACCGCCCCGCACTCCATCACCTCAGTGGACAGGCCAGCCGGCAGGCGGGAGCCTTGTCCGGCACAATACCGTGCGGGTTGGAGCCCGCACTTCCGGGATGGGATGACGCCATGGGTATCAAGCAGTGGGCAGCAGGTGCAGCGGTGGTGGCTTTTGCCGCCGTGGGCGCCTACGTGTACCTGGACACGGGCCGCTCTGCGGCGCCCGAGTCCACTTTCGTGCTGCTCGACGGCTCGCGCCAGTCCACCGCCGACCTGCACGGCAAGGTGACGCTGGTGAATTTCTGGGCCACGAGCTGCACCACCTGCGTGGCCGAGATGCCCGAGATCATTGCCACCTACAAGAAATACCAGCCCAAGGGCTTCGAAACACTGGCCGTGGCCATGAGCTACGACCCGCCGAGCTACGTGGTGAACTTTGCAGAAACGCGCAAGCTGCCCTTCAAGGTGGCCATCGACAACACCGGCGCCGTGGCCCAGGCCTGGGGCGACGTGCGGCTCACGCCCTCGACCTTCATCGTCAACAAGCGCGGCGAGATCGTGAAGACCTATGTGGGCGCCCCCAACTTCCCGGAACTGCACCAACTGATCGAGAAGCTGCTCGCCGAGACCTGAACGGGTCTCTCGCAAAGCAAAAAAGCCTCTTCTATCTGGAAGAGGCTTTTTGCTTTGGGGCCGCCGCAGCGGCCGGCTTCACTTGGCGCGGTAGTTGTCGTGGCAGGCCTTGCAGGAATTGGCGGCCGAGCCGAAGGCAGTCTTCAGGTTGTCCAGGTTGCTCGTCTTGGCGGCTGCGGCGAGCTTGACGGTCTCGGCTTCGAGCTTGTCGGAATGCTCCTTGAACTTGGCCTGCTGGGTCCAGATCTCGGGCAGCGCCTTGGTCGGTGCCCCCTTGTCGGTGCCGGCACCAAAGGCGGCCCAGGGCAGCTTGGCCATCTCGGCGACAACGTCCGCATTTTCCTGTGCCGCCTTGGCGTCGAAGGGGATGCGGCCATTGGCCATGGCACCCAGGCGCCCGAAATGCTGGCCCATCACGAACAACGCGCTCTGGCGGTATTTGATGGCATCTTCGGGTTTGGCAAACTGGGCAGATGCGGGCGCCGACAGGGTGACGACGGCCGCAGCAAAGGCGACTACAGCGAGGGTTTTCATCGGATGTTTCCTTTTATCGTGGGGAGCAAAAACCAACCAGCCGCCGCCAGTATGCCGCGTTGCGGCGGTTTTGGCATGCCCGATGGTGCGCGTTGGCGGCGCCGGCCATCTCGCGCACAATGCGGCCAACGACACCCCCACGACACGGCAAGCGCCGGACCACGACCATGACACACACCGTCCGCATCTGGGATCTGCCCACCCGCCTCTTTCACTGGGCCCTGGCCGCCAGCGTGATCGCCCTGGTGGTCACCGCGAAGGTGGGCGGCAATGCCATGGTCTGGCACCTGCGCCTGGGCTATGTGGTGCTGGCGCTGCTGGTCTTTCGCCTGGTGTGGGGGCTTGTGGGCGGGCGCTGGTCGCGCTTTGGCGCCTTCCTGTACTCGCCGGTGCGTCTGGTGCGCTACCTGCGCGGCGCGGGCCACCCCGAGGACGGTGTGGGCCACAGCCCACTGGGCGCGCTCTCGGTCTTCGCCCTGCTTGCGGTGCTGGTGGCACAGGTGGGCACCGGCCTGCTCAGCGACGATGAGATCGCCTTTTCAGGGCCGCTGACCCGCTTTGTCTCCAATGCGGTCGTGGGCCAGGCCACGGGTTACCACAAGGAGATCGGCCAGTACCTGGTGCTGGGCCTGGTGGCGTTGCATGTCCTGGCCATCGGTTTCTATGTGCTGGTGCGCAAGCACCGGCTGGTGGCGCCCATGCTGCATGGTGACAAGGAAATGCCCCAGCCCGTGGCGCCATCTCGCGACGACCTCGCCACCCGCGCCCTGGCCCTGGTCGCATTGGGTGTGGGCGCTGGAGTGGCGTGGTGGGTGTCCACCCTGAGCGCGTTCTGAGTGCGAGCCGCTACACTGCGGATTCCTGCATTTCCTGAATTCGCGCCTTGGACAAGCCTGCCGTCACCTTGCTGAACCCGTCGTCTGCCGCCGAGATGGAGACGGTCCGCGAGATTTTCCGGGAGTACGCCGCGACCCTGGGGGTGGACCTTGCGTTCCAGGACTTTGAGGCCGAGCTGGCCAGCCTGCCGGGCGACTACGCTGCCCCACGCGGGCACCTGCTGCTGGCCCAGGTGGATGGCGCCATCGCCGGTTGCTGCGCCCTGCGGCCGCTGGATGCGGCCGACTACCCCAATGCCAGCGAGATGAAGCGCCTGTACGTGCGCAAGGCCTTCCGCGGCTTCGGCCTGGGCCGCGAGCTGGCCGAAGCCATGCTTGACCAGGCGCGCCGCGCGGGCTACGCCTGCGTGCTGCTCGATACGCTCGACGACATGGAGTCGGCCCGTGCGCTCTACACGGACCTGGGGTTCGAGGAGATCCCGCCTTACTACCACAACCCCATTGCAGGGTCGCATTACCTCAAGGCGGATATCTCCTGAACGCCGCCGGCCCCTTCGCAGCAGGTGCTGCCCAGGGCCGGGAGTCGATTACGCCTTGGCCTGGGCCAGGAGGGTGGCGGCGTCGCTGACTTCGAACTTGCCCGGGGCCTCGATGTTGAGCGTGACGACCTTGCCGTCGCGCACCAGCATCGAGTAGCGGTTGCTGCGCAGGCCCAGGCCCTTGCCGTTGAGGTCCAGCGTCAGGCCGGTGGCCTTGGCGAAGGTGGCGTCGCCGTCACCGAGCATGCGCACCTTGCCTTCGGTCTTCTGGTCGCGCGCCCAGGCGCCCATCACGAAGGCATCGTTCACGCTCACGCACCAGATCTCGTCCACGCCGGCGGCCTTGAACTCGTCCACCTTTTCCACATAGCCGGGCACGTGCTTGGCCGAGCAGGTGGGCGTGAAAGCCCCGGGCAGCGCGAACAGGGCAATGGTCTTGCCCGCCGTGGCCTTGTCCACCGGCACCGGGTTCGGGCCAATGGAGCAGCCTTCGCCCTCGACTTCCGAGTATTCCATCAGCGTGCTGGCTGGCAGGGTGTCACCGACTTTGATCATTGATCTCTCCTAGGGTTGTTGGGGTGGTATCCGCATGCCCGGGGCAGAGCGCACAAAACGCAGGCCCCAAAAGCAAAACGACCCACATTGTGGGTCGTTTTGGAGGGCAGTGCTGCCAACAAGCCGGGAGGGCTTAGAGCAGGCCGGCCTTTTGCACCAAGCGGGTGGCAACCCAGTTCTTGGTCTTGGAGAGCGGACGGCTCTCGGTGATTTCGATCACGTCGCCCAGCTTGTACTCGCCATTTTCATCATGGGCGTGGTACTTGCTCGACTTGCCCACGATCTTGCCGTAGAGCTCGTGCTTCACACGGCGCTCGATCAGCACGGTCACGGTCTTCTGGCGCTTGTCGCTGACCACCTTGCCAATCAAGGTGCGCTTGAGGGATTTTTTAGCTTCCGTCATGTCGGCTCCTTACTTGGCGGCTTGCTTTTCAGCAAGGATGGTTTTTGCACGGGCGATATCGCGGCGGGTGGTACGCAGCGTGTTGGTGTTGGCCAACTGCTGGGTAGCCTTCTGCATGCGCAGGCCGAAGTGGGCCTTCTGCAGAGCCTTGATTTCGCCTTCGATGCCGGCAACGTCTTTTTGGCGCAGTTCAGTAGTCTTCATTGCTTGTTCTCCTGAATTACGAGCCAATGTGGCGGCTGACGAACGTGGTGCGCAGCGGCAGCTTGGCCGCAGCCAGGCGGAACGCTTCACGGGCCAGTTCTTCGGGCACGCCGACGATCTCGAACACGATCTTGCCGGGCTGGATCTCGGCCACGTAGTACTCGGGGTTGCCCTTACCGTTACCCATACGCACTTCTGCGGGCTTGGTAGAGATTGGCTTGTCCGGGAACACGCGGATCCAGATGCGGCCACCACGCTTCACGTGGCGGGAGATTGCACGGCGTGCAGCCTCGATCTGGCGGGCCGTCAGGCGGCCACGGTCGGTGCACTTCAGACCGAAATCACCGAAAGCAACGGAAGCACCCCGCGTTGCGACACCGGTGTTACGGCCCTTTTGCTCCTTGCGGTATTTGCGGCGAGCAGGTTGCAGCATACTTATTCTCCTTTTCCGTCCGCTGCTGTAGCGGGCGCGGCGACTTTGCGTACGCGCTTAACGGCGGTGTTATCAGCGCCACCAGCTTCCACTGGCTTGTCGCTGCCGTCGGCCGGACCGGTGTTCACACCGGCTGGACGACGTGGGCCTCCACGGCCAGCACCTGGACGGTCGCCACCTGGGCGGCCATCACGGCGTGGACCGCGTGGGCGGCGTTCTTCGTCTGGACGTGGGGTTTCCACGGCAGGCAGGTCGTTACGACCCAGCGTATCGCCCTTGTAGACCCAGACCTTGACGCCGATCACACCGTAGGTGGTCTTGGCTTCGGAGGTGCCGTAGTCGATGTCGGCGCGCAGCGTGTGAAGTGGCACGCGGCCTTCACGGTACCACTCGCAGCGGGCGATTTCGATACCGTTCAGACGGCCGGACGACATGATCTTGATGCCCTGGGCACCCAGACGCATGGCGTTCTGCATGGCGCGCTTCATGGCACGGCGGAACATGATCCGCTTTTCGAGCTGCTGCGTGATGCTGTCGGCGATCAGCTTGGCATCGATTTCGGGCTTGCGCACTTCTTCGATGTTCACTGCGACAGGCACGCCCAGGCGAAGAGCGAGTTCCTTCTTGAGGTTCTCGATGTCTTCACCCTTCTTGCCGATCACCACACCAGGACGAGCCGAGTAGATGGTGATGCGGGCGTTCTTGGCGGGGCGCTCGATCAGGATGCGCGACACGGCGGCGTTCTTGAGCTTGGCCTTCAGGTACTCGCGCACCTTGATGTCTTCGGCCAGCATGCCCGCGAAGTCGCGGTTGCTGGCGTACCAACGGCTGGACCAGTTGCGGCTGACCGCAAGGCGGAAGCCGGTAGGATGGATTTTTTGTCCCATAGTCTTCCGAGCCTTTAGTTGCCAACCGTCACGTACACATGGCACGTGGGCTTGCTGATGCGATTGCCGCGGCCTTTGGCGCGCGCGGTGAAGCGCTTGAGCGTGGTGCCTTGCTCGACGTAGATGGTCTTGACCTTCAGTTCGTCGATGTCAGCGCCGTCGTTGTGCTCAGCGTTGGCGATGGCGGACTCCAGAACCTTCTTGACGATTCCCGCAGCTTTTTTCTGCGTGAAGTTCAGGATGTTCAGAGCCTGGTCCACCTTCTTGCCGCGGATCAAGTCAGCGACCAGACGGCCCTTGTCGACCGACAGACGGACGCCCCGGAGGACTGCACGTGTTTCAGACATGGTCGTTCCTTATTTCTTGACTTTTTTGTCAGCGGGGTGACCCTTGAAGGTGCGCGTCAGGGCGAATTCGCCGAGCTTGTGGCCCACCATCTGGTCGGTAACGTAGACAGGTACGTGCTGCTTGCCGTTGTGCACGGCGATGGTCAGACCGATGAAATCGGGCAGAACCATGGAGCGACGCGACCAGGTCTTCACTGGCTTCTTATCCTTGGTGGCAACGGCCTTTTCGACCTTGGCCAGCAAGTGATGGTCAACAAATGGACCCTTTTTGAGAGAGCGAGTCATCTGTTACCCCTTACTTCTTGCGACGCGACACGATCATGATCTGTGTGCGCTTGTTGTTACGGGTGCGATAACCCTTGGTCAGATTGCCCCAAGGATCGACTGCATGGCGGCCTTCGCCGGTGCGGCCTTCGCCACCACCGTGAGGGTGATCCACTGGGTTCATGGCAACGCCGCGAACCGTAGGACGAATACCCATCCAGCGCTTCACACCGGCCTTGCCGAGTTGGCGCAGGCTGTGTTCTTCGTTGGCCACTTCGCCAATGGTGGCGCGGCATTCGATGTGGATCTTGCGCACTTCACCCGAGCGCATGCGCACTTGAGCGTAGGTACCTTCGCGGGCCAGCAGGGTTGCCGAAGCACCAGCCGAGCGGGCGATCTGAGCACCGGCACCGGGCTTGAGCTCGATGCAGTGGATGGTCGAACCCACAGGGATGTTGCGGATAGGCAGCGTGTTGCCAGCGCGGATCGGGGCTTCCGAACCGGACAGCAGGGTTGCGCCCACTTCCAGGTTGCGGGGAGCGATGATGTAGCGACGCTCGCCGTCGGCATAGCACACCAGAGCGATGTGGGCCGTACGGTTTGGATCGTACTCAATGCGCTCGACCTTGGCTGGAATGCCGTCCTTGTTGCGCTTGAAGTCCACCACACGGTAGTGGTGCTTGTGGCCACCGCCCTTGTGGCGGGTGGTGATGTGACCGTTGTTGTTACGGCCGGCCTTCTGGAACTGGGGTTCCAGCAGGGGGGCGTACGCTTCACCCTTGTACAGGTGGTCACGCGTGACCTTCACCACGGCACGTTGGCCGGGCGAAGTGGGTTTCATCTTGATGACAGCCATGATTACGCGGCCTCCCCGGAGAGGTTCAGCTCTTGACCTGGTTGCAGCGTGACATAAGCCTTGCGAACGTTGTCGCGGCGGCCGATGGTCTTGCCAAAACGCTTGGTCTTGCCTTTGGTGTTCACCACAGAAACGCCCTTGACCTCGACCTTGAACATCAATTCCACAGCGGCCTTGATTTCTGGCTTGGTTGCGTTCTGCAGCACCTTGAACGTCACAGCATTGGACTTCTCGGCAACCATGGTGGCCTTTTCGGACACGATGGGAGCGACCAGCACTTGCATCAGACGACCTTCGTCAAACTTGAGTGTGCTCATGCGAACATCTCCTTGAGTTTGTCGATTGCACCCTTGGTGACGAGCACTTTCTTGAAACGGACCAGCGACACGGGGTCGGCGTAACGGGGCTCGACGACGAGCACGTTCACCAGATTGCGCGAAGCCAGGTACAGGTTTTCGTCCACTTCCTCGGCGATCACCATCACCGATTGCAGGTTCATCGCCTTGAACTTGTCGGCCAGGACCTTGGTCTTGGGCGAGTCAAGCTTCAGCGAGTCAACCACCGCCAGACGGCCTTCGCGGGCCAGCTGCGACAAAATCGCAGACATGCCGGCGCGGTACATCTTCTTGTTGATCTTTTGCGTGAAGTTTTCGTCAGGCATGTTCGGGAAAATCCGACCGCCCCCGCGCCACAGTGGCGACGAGGTCATACCTGCACGTGCGTTACCCGTACCCTTTTGCTTGAAAGGCTTCTTGGTCGAGTGGCGGACTTGTTCACGGTCCTTCTGCGCACGGGTGCCCTGGCGGGCGTTGGCTTGGTAAGCCACGACGATCTGGTGCACCAGATCTTCGTTGTATTCACGACCGAACACGGTCTCAGGAACGTCCAGCTTGGACGCGCCCTGGCCTTGGTCATTCAGGAGTTCGAGCTGCATTAGTTCGCTCCTTTGGAGGCTTTGGCCTTGACCGCTGGACGCACCGTCACGAACCCACCCTTGGAGCCCGGAATAGCGCCCTTGATCAAGAGCAGTTGACGCGCTTCGTCGATGCGGATCACATCGAGGTTTTGCGTGGTCTTGGTGACATCGCCGAGGTGGCCCGTCATCCGCTTGCCAGGGAACACGCGGCCTGGATCCTGCGCCATACCAATGGAGCCGGGAACGTTGTGCGAACGGCTGTTACCGTGCGACGCGCGTTGCGACTTCATGTTGTGACGCTTGATGGTGCCGGCGTAGCCTTTACCGATCGAGGTGCCTTGCACGTCGACCTTCTGGCCCACGGAAAACACGGACGTCACAACGACCGATGCGCCAGCTTGGTACTGGGCAGCGGTGTCGGCGGTCACGCGGAATTCCTGGATGATTTCACCGGCTTCCACACCTGCCTTGGCAAGGTGACCGGCTTCTGGCTTGGTCACGCGCGATGCTTTGCGCGAACCGAACGTGACCTGCAGGGCCACGTAGCCATCGTTCTCTTGGGTTTTGATCTGGGTTACGCGGTTGTTGGACACATCCACCACCGTGACAGGCACTGCGTCCCCGTCATCGGTGAACAGACGCATCATGCCCACCTTGCGACCCAGCAACCCGAGGGAGTTGCTCAGACTCATTTGTTTCTCCAAAACTTCCACCGCCGCAACTTCAATTGGCTGCGGCGTTGCACTCGCGTGCATGAAAGAGGGTTATTAAAACTTCGCCCTGCGAGCACCCGTAAGCGCACGCAAATTAAGCGAAGCCCTAAAGTATAACGCGAACTGCTTTTGCAAGCAAGTTCGCGTTATACGAGACCACACCCGGCGGGCAAGCCCGCCAGGAAGGGATCATTACTGCAGCTTGATCTCGACGTCCACGCCGGCGGGCAGGTCGAGCTTCATCAGGGCGTCCACCGTCTTGTCGGTAGGGTCCACGATGTCCATCAGGCGCTGGTGCGTGCGGATTTCGAGCTGGTCGCGGCTGGTCTTGTTGACGTGCGGCGAGCGCAGGATGTCGAAACGCTTCATGCGCGTCGGCAGGGGCACGGGGCCCTTGACGATGGCGCCGGTGCGCTTGGCGGTGTCAACAATTTCGGCAGCGGACTGGTCGATCAGCTTGTAGTCAAACGCCTTCAGGCGGATGCGGATTTTTTGCTTGGACATGTCAAGTTCCTTGTTGTTCTACTGAGCGATTAGGCGATGATCTTGGCCACGACGCCGGCGCCGACGGTACGACCGCCTTCACGGATGGCGAAGCGCAGGCCTTCTTCCATGGCGATGGGGTTGATCAGCTTCACAGTGATCGACACGTTGTCGCCTGGCATGACCATTTCCTTGTCCGCTGGCAGCTCGATGGCGCCGGTGACGTCGGTCGTGCGGAAGTAGAACTGGGGACGGTAGTTGTTGAAGAACGGGGTGTGGCGGCCGCCTTCGTCCTTGCTCAGCACATACACTTCAGCCGTGAAGTGGGTGTGTGGCTTGATCGAGCCGGGCTTGCACAGCACTTGGCCGCGTTCCACGTCTTCACGCTTGGTGCCGCGCAGCAGCAGGCCAACGTTGTCGCCAGCCTGGCCTTGGTCCAGCAGCTTGCGGAACATTTCCACGCCGGTGCAGGTGGTCTTGACGGTGTCCTTGATGCCGACGATTTCGATTTCTTCGCCGACCTTGACGATACCGCGCTCGATACGGCCGGTCACGACGGTGCCGCGGCCAGAGATCGAGAACACGTCTTCCACAGGCATCAGGAAGGCGCCGTCCACAGCGCGCTCTGGCGTGGGGATGTAGTTGTCCAGTGCGTCGGCCAGCTTCATGATGGCTTCTTCACCCAGGGCACCCTTGTCGCCTTCCAGGGCGAGCTTGGCGGAACCGCGGATGATCGGGGTGTCGTCGCCTGGGAAGTTGTATTTGTCCAGGAGTTCGCGCACTTCCATTTCGACGAGTTCAAGCAGCTCTTCGTCGTCAACCATGTCGCACTTGTTCAGGAACACGATGATGTAAGGAACACCCACCTGGCGGGCCAGCAGGATGTGCTCACGGGTCTGGGGCATGGGGCCGTCTGCGGCCGAGCACACCAGAATGGCGCCGTCCATCTGGGCTGCGCCGGTGATCATGTTCTTCACATAGTCGGCGTGGCCTGGGCAGTCCACGTGGGCGTAGTGGCGGTTGGCCGTTTCGTATTCCACGTGTGCGGTGTTGATCGTGATGCCGCGGGCCTTTTCTTCAGGTGCTGCGTCGATCTGGTCGTATGCCTTGGCTTCGCCGCCGAACTTGGAAGACAGCACCGTGGCGATGGCCGCCGTCAGGGTCGTCTTGCCATGGTCCACGTGGCCGATCGTGCCCACGTTGACGTGGGGCTTGGTGCGTTCGAATTTACCTTTTGCCATTTTTCAATTCTCCAAAGAGCGATGCCTGTGTTGTGGTTTAACGTCTGCATCCGATTGCTGGTTCGCCCTGCACAGGCAACGGGGCGGCACCGGATCGCAGACTGCAAAAATCTTGCGTGGGGCGGGTGGTGCCGCCAGTACCTGGAACCAGGTGCTGGCGCCAGTCCCTGCGAACGGCTTACTTGGCGCGGGCAGCCATGATGGCTTCCGACACGTTGCGAGGCGCTTCGCTGTAGTGCTTGAATTCCATCGAGTACGTGGCGCGGCCTTGCGTGGCCGAGCGCAGCGTGGTCGAGTAGCCGAACATTTCCGACAGGGGCACTTCGGCGCGGATGGCCTTGCCACCGCCAGGAATGTCTTCCATGCCTTGCACCATGCCGCGACGCGAGGACAGATCGCCCATCACGTTGCCGGCGTAGTCTTCAGGCGTTTCCACTTCCACGGCCATCATGGGTTCCAGGATGACCGGGTTGGCCTTGCGGCAGCCTTCCTTGAAGCCGAAGATGGCAGCCATCTTGAACGCCAGTTCGTTCGAGTCCACATCGTGGTACGAACCGAAGTGCAGCGTGACCTTGACGTCCACCACGGGGTAGCCGGCCAGGACGCCTTGCGTCACGGCTTCGTTGATGCCCTTTTCCACGGCCGGGATGAATTCGCGAGGAACCACACCGCCCTTGATGGCGTCGACGAACTCGATGCCCTTGCCCACTTCGTTGGGTTCGATCTTGAGCACGACGTGGCCATACTGGCCCTTGCCGCCGGACTGGCGCACGAACTTGCCTTCGGCTTCTTCCACCGTCTTGCGGATGGTTTCGCGGTAAGCCACCTGGGGCTTGCCCACGTTGGCTTCCACGCCGAATTCACGCTTCATGCGGTCGACGATGATTTCCAGATGCAGCTCGCCCATGCCGGCGATTAGGGTCTGGCCCGATTCTTCATCGGTCTTCACGCGGAACGACGGATCTTCGGCAGCCAGGCGTTGCAGGGCGATGCCCATCTTTTCCTGGTCGGCCTTGGTCTTGGGTTCCACAGCCTGCGTGATCACGGGCTCAGGGAACACCATGCGCTCCAGAATGATCTGGGAGTCGATGTCGCTCAGCGTTTCGCCGGTGGTCACGTCCTTCAGGCCCACGCAGGCAGCGATGTCGCCGGCGCGGATTTCTTCGACTTCCTGGCGCTCGTTGGCGTGCATCTGCACGATACGGCCAATGCGTTCCTTCTTGCCCTTGATGGGGTTGTAGACGGTGTCGCCCTTGGTCAGCACGCCGGAGTACACACGCACGAAGGTCAGCTGGCCCACGAACGGGTCGGTCATCAGCTTGAATGCCAGGGCCGAGAACTTCTCGCTGTCATCCGCCTTGCGGGTCACGGGATTTTCGTCTTCATCGGTACCGGTCACGTCTGCGATGTCCGTCGGCGCGGGCAGGTAGTCGATCACGGCGTCGAGCATGCGCTGCACACCCTTGTTCTTGAACGCGGTGCCGCACAGCATCGGATGGATTTCCGTGGCGATGGTACGAGTGCGCAGGCCGAACTTGATCTCGTCCTCGGTGAGGTCGCCCTCTTCCAGGTACTTGTTCATCAGCTCTTCAGAGGCTTCAGCCGCAGCTTCGACCATCTTTTCGCGCCACTCCTTGGCGGACGCCAGCAGTTCGGCCGGAATTTCTTCGTAGCTGAACTTCATGCCCTGGGATGCTTCGTCCCAGATGATGGCCTTCATCTTGAGCAGGTCGACCACGCCGGTGAAGGTGTCTTCTGCGCCGATCGGGATCACCACGGGCACGGGGTTGGCCTTAAGGCGCAGCTTCATCTGGTCATAGACCTTGAAGAAGTTGGCACCGGTACGGTCCATCTTGTTCACGAATGCCAGACGTGGCACCTTGTACTTGTTGGCCTGGCGCCAGACGGTTTCCGACTGGGGCTGCACGCCGCCCACGGCGCAGTACACCATGCAGGCGCCGTCGAGCACGCGCATCGAACGTTCCACTTCGATGGTGAAATCCACGTGGCCGGGGGTGTCGATGATGTTGAAACGGTGCTCGGGGTAGGAGTTGTCCATACCCTTCCAGAAGCAGGTCGTGGCAGCCGAGGTGATCGTGATGCCGCGCTCTTGCTCCTGTTCCATCCAGTCCATGGTGGCAGCGCCATCGTGCACTTCACCAATCTTGTGGCTCACGCCCGTGTAGAACAGGATGCGTTCGGTGGTCGTGGTCTTGCCAGCGTCAATGTGGGCCGAGATACCGATATTGCGGTAGCGCTCGATGGGAGTCTTGCGAGCCATGGTGGATCCTTGGATGGGTCGTGTTATTCAGGGGAGGGGCCCAGCATTGTGGCGCTGCAACCCGTCAATTTTGTGACCACCTCAATCGCCACAAGGCTGCAGGCAAAAATGCCGGCAGCCTTGCGCTTGGCGACGAAAGCAGTTCGTCGATTTAGAAGCGGAAGTGGCTGAAAGCCTTGTTGGCTTCGGCCATGCGGTGAACTTCGTCACGCTTCTTCATGGCACCGCCACGGCCTTCGGTCGCTTCGAGCAACTCGTTGGCCAGACGCTGGGCCATCGACTTCTCGCCGCGCTTGCGGGCCGCTTCCTTGATCCAGCGCATGGACAGGGCCAGGCGACGGACAGGGCGCACTTCGACTGGCACCTGGTAGTTGGCACCGCCCACACGGCGGGACTTCACTTCGACCATGGGCTTCACGTTGTTGATGGCAACGGTGAAGGCTTCCAGCGGGTCCTTGTCAGGGTGCTTCTTCTCGATCAGTTCCAGGGCACCGTAAATGATGCGCTCTGCAACAGCTTTCTTGCCGCCTTCCATGATCACGTTCATGAATTTCGACAGCTCTACATTGCCGAACTTGGGATCCGGCAGGATTTCACGTTTGGGGACTTCGCGACGACGTGGCATTTTTCACCTCATATTGCTTCAGTTGGCATCTTTTCAGACACCGCGAGATTCATTCAGAACCCCACTTACTCGACCCACACGGAACAGTCCGCGCTTGGGGTCACTTCGTTTGACTGCGCCTGCCAGGCGAATCAAACACCGATGGAGACACAACCGCCAGGGCTTACTTGGCCTTTGGCTTCTTGGCGCCGTACTTGGAGCGCGATTGCTTGCGGTCTTTCACGCCTTGCAAGTCGAGCGAACCACGCACGATGTGGTAACGCACACCGGGCAAGTCCTTGACACGACCGCCACGAACCAGCACCACGCTGTGTTCCTGCAGGTTGTGGCCTTCGCCGCCGATGTAGGAAATGACTTCGAAGCCGTTGGTCAGGCGAACCTTGGCGACCTTGCGCAGAGCGGAGTTAGGCTTCTTTGGCGTCGTGGTGTACACACGGGTGCACACGCCGCGGCGCTGAGGAGAGTTTTCCATCGCAGGGCTCTTGGACTTGATCTTTTCGACCTCGCGCCCCTGACGGACTAGTTGATTGATGGTTGGCATGAATACGTCCCTAAACGTAAAAAACGAAAACGTGAAACCCTTCGGAATTTCCGAAAAGCCTTCTAATGTAGCAGCATGGACACCGATGGGCAAGTGCCGCGCGGCTTCCCCCTTAAAGCCCCTCCCGGTACGCCGACATCGCCCGCCGCCTTTGAAAGCGCGCGGCCGATGCCAGGGCAGCCGTGCAAGGGCCGCCCCGCCGCACGGGCTGCGTCCCCCTTCCCGAATGGCGCAGCCATTCGAGAGAAGGGGTGAAGGCGCGGCAGCGCCTCAGGGGGTTGCACTCTATTTGATCCAGAGGCGGATGGCATCCCAGGCGCGGCCCAGAATGCCGGCCTGCGCCACGCCATCGAGCGCCACCAGAGGCACCTCGGCCAGCGTCTGCTCGCCCAGCACGACCTTCAGCGAGCCCACCGCCTGGCCCTTGGCAAAGGGTGCCACCAGGGGGTCGGGGCGGGCGATCTCGGTCTTGATCTTGCCGCCGCTGCCCGAGGGCACGGCCACCACGATGGCCTCCGCACGGCCGATCTTGAGGGTGTTTTCCGTGCCCTTCCAGACAGCGGGGGTGGCCACGGGCTGGCCGGCGTCGAACAGCTTGACCGCCTCGAAGGCGGTGTAGCCCCAGTTCAGCAGCTTCTGGCTTTCATTGGCACGGGCATTCTCGCTGGCGGCGCCCAGCACGATGGACAGCAGTCGGCGCTGGCCGACATTGGGGAAGTCGCGCTTGGAGGTGGCCACCAGGCAGTACCCGGCGGCGGCGGTATGGCCGGTCTTGAGGCCATCCACCGTCGGGTCGCGGAACAGCAGGGAATTGCGGTTGTTGCCGTTGGAGACGGGCGTGCCCGGGTAGCTGTACTGCTTGGTGGCGTAGTAGTGCATGTACTCCGGGAAGTCCTTCATGAGCCGGCTGGCCAGCACGCCCAAATCGCGGGCGGTGGTGGTGTGGCCGGGCTCGGTCAGGCCCTCGGGGTTCTTGTAGGCGGTGTTCTTCATGCCCAGGGCCTTGGCCTGGTCGTTCATCAGCTTGACGAAGTTCTCGGCGGTGCCGCCCACGCCTTCGGCCAGGGCCATGGTGGCGTCATTGCCCGACTGCACGATCATGCCCTTGATCAGGTCGTCCACCGGCACCTGCATCTTGGGGTCGATGAACATGCGCGAGCCGGGCATTTTCCAGGCCAGCACGCTCACCGGCAGCTTCTGGTCGAGGGCGATCTTCTTGGCACGCAGGGCATCGAACACCAGGTAGCCGGTCATCAGCTTGGTCAGCGAAGCCTGCTCCACTGGCGCATCGATGTCCTTGGCGGCCAGCACCTGCCCAGCCGTGATATCCAGCAGCAGGTAGTTGCGCGCGGCGATCTCCGGTGGCTGAGGGGCCTGCACCTGCGCCCACAGGGCGGCTGGCGCGAGCACCGCAGCAAGGAGGACGGAGCGCAGCGTGTGCAATAAGGACTTCATGGAAACAAGCATTCGGGTGAGAGAAGAGGAAAAAAAACAGCAGAAAGCAGCGGAATGGCAGTGTGCAGCCTGCGCGGCGCACCGGCCAGCCGTGGAGCGTCAGGCCCCGGCCAGCAGATGGCGGGTCACCAGATTTTTCAGAAGCGGCAATTGTCCGTGAAAGAAATGCCCCCCACCGGGGACGACTGTCACAGGGAGTATCTGGGGGCGTGCCCAGTCCATCACGGCGGCCAGGGGCACGGTGTCGTCCTGTTCGCCATGCACGACCAGGGTGCGCTCGTGCGCCTCGGGCGGCACCGGGGCCACGGTGAAGCGGCTGGCCGCGGTGCCCACCAACACCACGCGCTCAATGGCGCGTTCGCCCCACAGGCTGGCCAGCGCATGGCTCGTGACGAAGGCCCCAAAGGAGAAGCCAGCCAGAGCCAACGGCCCCTCAGGCGCCGCCTGGCGCACCACGTCCAGAAAGTCCTCGGCTTCGCCCCGGCCTTCGTCGTGCGTACCAGCACTGCCACCCACGCCGCGGAAGTTGAAGCGCACCGCCGTCCAGCCGCTGTGCACGAAGGCCCGCGCCAGGGTCTGCACCACCTTGTTGTCCATGGTGCCGCCAAACAGCGGGTGGGGGTGGGCAATGACGGCAATGCCGCGCGGGGCCGCGCCCTCGGGCAGCACGGCGGCGTCGCGCACCGCCTCGATGGCGCCGGCGGCGCCGGTGAGGGTCAGGCGTTCGGTCTGGGAATTCACGAAAATTTGCTACCAGGTCAATAGCAGCCTGCGCATGCAAGGCAATGCAGGCCGCCTGGAATCAGGAGGGGCGACAGCGCTCTGAATGCGAATCAGCGGCCGAGTTCCGGCGGCGTGAGCAACCGTTCCACGACTTTGCCGTTCTTGAGGTGGGATTCGACGATCTCGTCGATGTCGGCGTTGTCCACGAAGGTGTACCAGGTGGCCTCGGGGTAGACCACGGCGATCGGCCCGCCGGCGCAGCGGTCCAGGCAGCCCGCCTTGTTCACGCGCACCTTGCCGGCGCCGGACAGGCCGGCGGCCTTCACCTGCGACTTGCAGCGGTCAAAGGCGGCCTGCGCACCGTGGTGGGCGCAGCTGTCTTCGCCGTTGGTGCGGTCGTTCAGGCAAAAGAAGATGTGCCGCTGGTAGTAGCCCGGCTGTGCCGCCGGTGCCGTTGTCGTGGAGGTGTCGGTCATGCCGCCATTCTAGAAGCGGTCCCCTGCACGGCCTATGCCCAAAACCCCCAAAAGGAGCTCAGGCCGGGCCATCGCGCCGGGCCACGCGCACAACCACATAGGCCAGTGCCGCATAGGGCCAGACCCAGCCCAGCCACTGGCCCAGGCCGTAGAAGCGGATGAAGCGCCCCTGCTCCCAGGCCTGCAGGGTCTGGGCAAAATAGGCACTGGTCGGCGCCTGGTTGAGCAGCCCCAGGTGCCACACCAGCACCAGCAGCAGCACGGCCGCGCAGGCGCGCCGGGGCAAAGCCAGCAGCACGACCGCAAGAGCAAGCGCGCTCCACACGCCCACGCGCACGGGCAGGCCCATCCATTCCCACGCATGGGCGGGGCCCCAACTCAGCGCCGCCGACAGCGCCGTGAGCACCACGCCCACCACCACCACAGCCAGAGCGAACAGCGCCCGGCGCGATGCCTGGCGGATCACGCAGTAGCCCAAAAGACAGGGAATCAGCAGACCCAGCGTCACGCACAGCAGCTCGCCGCCGGGGGACAGGGGGTCGAGCGCGGTGTCGCGCATGGGCAGCCAGTCCAGGAACGGGGTGTCGGCCAGGATCTCGACCAGGGCCCCTTCCAGCCGCTCGAGCACCTGACCCAAACCGAACGGCAGGGCCGCCGGGAACAGCAGGGCCAGGGGCCACAAAGCCAGCAGCACCAGCGCGCCATGGGCATCCTGCACGAACCACCGGTTGCGAAAGTCGCTCCAGCGGTCGATGGCGCCCAGCCGCTCCAGCGCCGACGCCGTGAGCGCCCCCGCCAGCGTGCCTGCCGAATTGAGCAGCAGGTCCATGTTGGAAGGCACGCGCCGGGGCAGGTAGATCTGCAGGAACTCCAGGGTCAGCGACAGCAGCACACCGGCCACCGTGGCCAGCACCCAGGCCCCCCAGCGCCAGCGCATGCGCAGCAGAGCGAGCGCCAGCAGGAAGCCCAGCGGGGCATAGCCCACCAGGTTGGAGGTGACGTCAAAGCCGGTCCAGTACGGCGGCGGAATCGGCGAGGCGAGGAACACCCAGGGATCGATGCCTTGCGCGCGCCAGCCGTCGAACGGAAACAGGCTGGCAAAGACGATCAGCGCCGCATAGATCAGCGCGAGGGGGCCGGCCGAGCTTTTGTACACGGGCGCTCTGGTGCCGTCAGAAAGGCTTGACCACCACCAGCACCACGGCGGTCACCAGCAGCAGCACCGGCACCTCGTTGAACCAGCGGAACCACCGGTGGCTGCGGCGGCTGCTGCCATCGGCCAGCTTGCGCAGCAGCACGCCGCAGGCGTGGTGGTAGCCGATGGCCAGCACCACCACGGCCAGCTTGGCATGCATCCAGCCATTGCCCGGCCCGCGGCCAATGCCATAGCCCAGCCACAGCCAGAGGCCCAGCGCAAGCGCCGGCACCGCCAGCAAGGTGGTGAAGCGCAGCAGCTTGCGCGCCATGAGCACCAGGCGCTCGCGCTCGGCCACCGAGCCCGGCGCCACCATGGCCAGGTTCACGAAGATGCGTGGCAGGTAGAACAGGCCGGCGAACCAGCTGGCGATGAAGACGATGTGGAAGGCTTTGACCCAGAGCATGGCTGCAGTTTAAGGGAACGCTGAACAAATCCTGGCGACGCGCACGCACAGAAGGCCAAGCAGGCAAAGCCCCAAAAAAAAAGCCCGGCAAAAGCTGCCGGGCTTCGAAAGCCCTGCCCGCATTGCGGCAGCCCAGGGCCCCGCTCAGGGAGGAAAAGCGGGGGACAGCAAGCTGCCCGCAACCAATTTAGCACCAGCCTGCGGGGCGTACAAGCAGGGTTTGACAACTCCGGCAGCAGCCCTCTCGCCGCCTTGGTGGGCGCGCTTGAGGCACAATTTTCCCCATGCACCTCCCAAGCCCCGCCCCTTTTCCGCAAAACCGCCCGCGCCGCCTGCGCCGCGACGCCTTCACCCGCAACCTGGTGCGCGAGCACAGCGTCACCCCGCACGACCTGATCTACCCGGTGTTCGTGCACGAAGGCGAGAACCGGCGAGAGGCCGTGCTTTCCATGCCGGGTGTGGACCGCCTGAGCCTGGACCTGCTGCTGCCCGTGGCCGAGGACTGCGTGCAGTTGGGCATCCCGGTGCTGGCCCTGTTCCCGGCCATTGACGCGGCCCTGAAGACGCCCGATGGCAAGGAAGCCCTGAACCCCGACGGCCTGATCCCGCGCGTGGTGCGCGCCTTGAAGAAGGAATTTCCCACCCTGGGCGTGATGACCGACGTGGCGCTGGACCCCTACACCAGCCACGGGCAGGACGGCGTGCTGGACGACACCGGCTACATCATCAACGACGACACGGTGGAGATCCTCACCGGCCAGGCGCTCACGCATGCCGAGGCGGGCGTGGACATCGTCGCCCCCAGCGACATGATGGACGGGCGCATCGGTGCCATCCGTGAGGCGCTGGAGGTGCAGGGCCACATCCACACGCGCATCATGGCCTACAGCGCCAAGTACGCCAGCGCCTTCTACGGCCCCTTCCGCGACGCCGTGGGCACACGCGGCGCGCTGGGCAAGGCCGACAAGAACGTCTACCAGATGGACCCCGGCAACACCGACGAGGCGCTGCGCGAGGTGGCCCAGGACATCGCCGAAGGCGCCGACATGGTGATGGTCAAGCCCGGCATGCCCTACCTGGACGTGGTGCGCCGCGTGAAGGACGAGTTCGGCGTGCCCACCTTCGCCTACCAGGTGAGCGGTGAATACGCCATGCTCAAGGCCGCTGCGGCCAACGGCTGGCTGGACCACGACGCGGTGATGATGGAAAGCCTGCTGGCATTCAAGCGTGCGGGTGCCGATGGCGTGCTGACCTACTTTGCCCGCGACGCCGCCCGCTTGCTCCTCAAGCGATAGAGAAACGCGGCGCTAACAGCGCCGCCGCCACTTCCCACAGACATCCAACCAACGGGCATCGATGCGCATTTTCCATATCCAGAGCAGTG
This sequence comes from Acidovorax sp. LjRoot66, assembly GCF_964253305.1. NCBI lineage: Bacteria > Pseudomonadati > Pseudomonadota > Betaproteobacteria > Burkholderiales > Comamonadaceae > Acidovorax > Acidovorax sp. LjRoot66. The sequence goes on along the minus strand of NZ_CAXUQU020000001.1, from coordinate 827,765 downwards.
GGGCCCAGGAGCTGGACGTCCTGCCCCATGCGCCGCCAGAGCAGGGCTTTTTCTGGATTGCCTGCGCGCGCCCGGCCTTCCAGGCGCAACTGGCCGAGGTCCAGGGTGCCCTGCAGCGGCTGACCGGCCTGCAATTGGTGGACTTGCATGTCTCCGACCTGCTCAACGGGCAGTTGCCGTCGCACTACGACTACACCTCGCAATACGACCTTCTGGTGTTCCGCCGCCTGGCCACGGTGCCTTCGGAGGACAGCGCTGACACGGCGAAGGCCACGCACCGGCGCGGCGGCACGCCGGTGCTGCGGCGCATCGACACCAGCCCGGTGGGGTTCGCCGTGTTCGACCGGGTGCTGCTGACGGTGCACCCTGGCGACTGCAGCGTGCGCGACGCCTATGCGGCGCGCCTGCTGGCGCCGGCCCCCATGGACCCGCGCGAAGGCCGGGCCAATCCCACCGCATCTGGTTCGCGCAAGCCCACCTCACCGGCCGACCTGATGCTGCGCGTGGTGAACCTCATGGTGGATGGCTACCTGGACCTGCGCCGCGAACTCTCGCGCGAACTCGATCACTGGCAGACCGAGCTCCTCAAGCCCAGGGCACGCAACGTCAACTGGAGTTCGCTGCTGGAGGCACGCCTGTCGCTGCACGCACTGGACGAGATCTGCGAGGACCAGCGCACCGCCGTGCAGGACTGGATCGACGCGCTGGAGACCTGGGAGACGCCCCAGACACCCGCCGGCATGCGCGACCTGGACCTGCTCAAGGTGCGCAGCCGCGACGTGCTGGAGCACATCGAGCGCGTGGTGCACCATGTGCGGCGCATGGAGCAAAGCACCGAAACCACGGTGCAGATGCATTTTTCGATGCAGGGCAACCGCACCAACGACATCATGCGCACGCTGACGGCGCTCACGGCGGTGTTCCTGCCGCTGAACCTGATTGCCGGCATCTTCGGCATGAACTTCGAGTTCATCCCGCTGGTGCACAAGCAGGACGGTTTCTGGTGGGCCATGGGCTCCATGATCACCATCGCCACCCTCCTGATCTCGGTGTTCTGGCGCAAGCGCTACCTGGCCCGGACAGGCTCCTGAAAGCCTTTGCCGACATGCCCGTGCGTTCGCAGCGGGAGGCAGGTCAGTTGGTGCCGGCCGACAGCAAGGCGTCCTTGAGCTGGCTGTCCACCGGCGAGGCCCCCAGCCAGATGCGCAGCACCATGCCGAAGTATTCGGCATCACCCACCGGCGCGCCCTGGGCCTGGCCCTGGATATAGAAGGTGGTGCCCTTGCCCGGCACGAACTCCATCGCGAAGGTGTCGCCCGATGCCAGCTTGGTGCGGCCCGAGAAGATCTCGACCAGGCGGTTGCTCGACGGCGTGTGGCGCCGGATCTGGTCGGGCGTGGCGTTGGCAGACAGGCCCTTGATGAAAGACAGCCCCAGGTCCGTGCCCGGAATGTCGCGCTGGGCGACAAAATCCAGCCGCATGGGGCCGGTGGTGGCCAGGATCTCCTCGGCCGTGCGGACCTTGCGCGGCAGGTACAGCGCCATGTCGTAGACCTTGAACACGGCGCGGTAGCGCGTGCCCGCGCCCTGCAGCACCAGCGGTGTGCCCTGCACGGCCTGGGTGGGCCCGAAGGTCGGGGCGCCGCCATGGCAGGGGCCAGGGCGCCCAGGCTGGCGGCCGCCAGGGCCAGCGCGCAAGCGGTGCGCGCCAGAGGCCGCACGGGACGGGTCAAAAGGGTTGTTGTGGTTTTCAAGGACTTGTCTCCGCAATGCAGGCTGCGGCGCGCCAGGAAAGCCCTGGCCGCGCCACGCCGGCACGGAAATCATAGGCGACAGCGCGCCCCAAAGCCCTATTTGCGTGGCACGGGCACCCCGAACAGGGCCGCGCTGTTGCCAAACGCCACACCCTGCGCCACGGCTGGTGGCAGGCCACCCAGCCAGGTCCGGTAGCCCTTCATGAGACCTTCGTAGTGCTGCCAGCGCTGGTTGACCCAGGTGTCCGAGCCCACCACGAAGCGCGTGGGGTACTTGAGCAGCAAGGCGCGCCAGGCAGGGCACAGCTGGTTGTCGTCGCACACCAGGCCGGGGCGGTACGACAGCTCGCCCACCAGGCCCGGGTAGCGCGCCATGAGTGCGTCCACCCGCTCCACCGGTGCGCCGCCGATGCCCGTGTGCGCCCAGACCAGGCGCAGCTTCTGGCCCTTGGACGGGGTGTTGGCCATGAGCAGGTCGATGGCGGCATCGTCCACATGCGCCAGCACCACCAGGTCGCGCTGCTCGGCCAGCAGCATCAGCTTTTTGGCCACGGGGCCATCGGCATTGGCGCTGTCGTACAGGTGGAACTCGCCAATGCCCTTGTAGGGGCCGGATGCCGTGCCCTTGGCCAGTTCGGCCAGCACCATCTCGTAGATGCTCTCGTCGCGGAACCAGTTGCTGTAGTCCTCGCGGTTGCGGTACAGGCGCACGAAGGGCACGACGGCGATGCCCGCTTCGCGCACTTCCTTGGAGGCAGCCAGCGCGAGAGAGCCCGTGTTGGGCCGCGAGTTGGCCACGATGGCGCGCACGCCCGATGCCTGCATGCGTGCCAGCACGTCAGCCGGTGGGTGCGGGCCTGCCGCACCGTTCCAGGCCTCCTCGTTGTAGTGCAGGTGCGAGTCGAACAGAGGGCCGGTGTAGTCGGCCGCCTGGGATGCGCAGGCCAACCCACCCAGTGCCAACGCCACGAAACCGCGCAGGAAGCTGCAGGCCATGGCGTCAGCCCAGGTGCTTGTCGAAGAAAGCCAGCGTGCGGTCACGCGCGGCCAGGGCCGAGGCCTCGTCGTAGCTGCCGCGCTGGTCGCAGTTGAAGCCGTGGTCGGCCTCGTAGATATGCACTTCCACCTCGGGGTGCGTGCGCGCGAAGGCCTGCACGCCATCCACCGGGATGTGCTTGTCGCGCTGGCCGAAGTGGGCCAGCACGGGGACCTGGGGCTGGCGCGCCATCTCGGTCTCGGTGGTGATGCCGCCACCATAGTAGGGCACGGCGGCCGACAGGCCCTTGAGCAGGCAGGCCGAGCGCCAGGTCAGCAGGCCGCCCCAGCAAAAGCCCACGATGCCCACCTTGCGGCTGCTGCGTTCGGCCGCGTGGTCGATGGCGGCCTGGATGTCGGGCAGCACGCCGGGGCTGGGCAGGCCTTCCACGGCCGCCTTGAGGGCTGCGCCAGCAGCAATGTCCTCGGGCGTGTAGCCCAGTTCCACGCCGGGCTGCACGCGGTGGAAGGTGGCAGGCGCCACGGCCACGTAGCCCCGCGCGGCAAAGCGGTCGGCCACGGCGCGGATGTGCGAGTTGACCCCGAAGATCTCCTGCAGCACGACCACGGCGCCGCGTGGGGCGGTATCGGGCTCGGCCACCCAGGCGGGAAAGACGAAGCCGTCGGCGGACTTCAGATCGACAAATTGGCCCATGGTGCAACTCCTTGAAGACGAAAAAACCAGACAGATAGAGAATGGAAGGGGGCCAACCAGGCCCCGCAGGGGTCCCCGGCAATGCTGTAATGCCCCATTCTTGCAGGAGACGCCGATTTGGACAAAGTCGCATTGATTACCGGGGGCAGCCGGGGCATTGGCGCCGCCACCGCCGTGCTGGCCGCCAGCCAGGGCTGGGCCGTGGCCGTGAACTACCTGGCCAACCAGGCCGCCGCCGAGGCCGTGGTGCAGCAGATCCGCGCCCAGGGCGGCCAGGCCATCGCCGTGCAGGGCGACGTGGCCCATGAAGAGCAGGTGCTGGCCATGTTCGCAGCGGTCGATGCACAGCTCGGTCGCCTCACGGCCCTGGTGAACAACGCCGGGGTGGTGGATGTGACGGCCCGTGTGGACGAGATGGGCGTAGCGCGCCTGCGCCGCATGTTCGAGACGAATGTGATCGGCGCCATTGTCTGCGCCCGCGAGGCGGTACGGCGCATGAGCACGCGCCATGGCGGCACGGGTGGCTCCATCGTCAATGTGTCCAGCGCCGCCTCGCGCCTGGGCTCGGCCCACCAGTATGTGGACTATGCGGCCAGCAAGGGCGCCATCGACAGCTTCACCATCGGCCTGGCGCGCGAGGTGGCAGCCGAGGGTATCCGGGTGAATGCCGTGCGACCGGGGCTCATCGAGACCGAGATCCACGCCAGCGGCGGCCTGCCCGACCGGGTGCAGGACCTGGCCCACCAGGTGCCCATGCAGCGCGGCGGCACGGCCGACGAGGTGGCCCAGGTCATCGTGTGGCTGATGTCCGATGCATCGCCCTACACCACCATGTCATTTTTAGACGTCTCTGGAGGCCGTTGATATGGACCTGAAACCCCTCATCACCTTGCTGGCCATCGTGAACCCGCTGGCCATCGTGCCCTTCTTCATCCACTACACGCAGGGGTTTTCGGCGGCGCAGCGGCGCGCCACGATCCGCACGGCGGCGTTTGCCTCGTTCTGCGTGATCGCGGCCTGTGCGCTGCTGGGCCTGCAGATCCTGGAGTTCTTCAACATCTCGCTGCAGAGCTTCCAGGTGGGCGGGGGCATGCTGCTGCTGATCAGCGCGATGAACATGCTCAACGCCCAGCCGGCCGAAGCCAAGCCCATGACCAATGAGCTGGAGGAAGGTGTGGAGAAGGCGGCCACGGGCTCCAGCATCGCGGTGGTGCCGCTGACCATTCCACTGCTCACGGGGCCGGCCAGCATGTCCACCGTGGTAATTTATGCCGACAGGGCACAGACCATCTGGCAGCAGCTGGCGCTGGTGGGCTACGGCGTGGTGATCGCCCTGGCCACGGCGGTGTGTTTTTCGCTGGCCGACCCGATCGCTCGCGTGCTGGGCAAGACCGGCATCAACGTGATGACGCGGCTCATGGGTCTGATCCTCGCAGCCCTGGCGGTGGAAGTGATGGCCGACGGCCTGGGCAAGCTGTTCCCGGTGCTGGTGGCGCGTTGATTTCGCTGCGCACCATGCCGGCACGCCTGCTGCTGCTGGAAGACGACCCGGCCATCGCGCGCACCGTGGCCTATGCGCTGGAGCGCGAAGGCCTGGCGGTGACGCACAGCCTGCTGGTGCACGATGCACGCCAGCAGATGCGCCAGCAGCCCTTCGACCTGCTGGTGCTGGACGTGGGCCTGCCCGATGGCAGCGGGCTGGACCTGCTGCGCGAGCTGCGTGGCGCGCCTGCCACCGCCACCCTGCCGGTGCTGGTGCTCAGCGCGCACGGTGAAGAAATCGACCGCGTGCTGGGCCTGGAGCTGGGGGCCGACGACTACCTGGCCAAGCCCTTCAGCCCGCGCGAGCTGGGGGCGCGTGTGAAGGCCCTGCTGCGCCGCGCCAGTGCGCACACTGCCGCCATCGCCACGACAGCCCCTGCGCCGCTGTTCCACGACGACGAGGCCGGTCAGCGCATCAGCCTGCGCGGCCAGCCGCTGGCGCTCACGCGGCGCGAATACCGGCTACTGGCCTGCCTGCTGCGCGGCGCGGGACGCATCCACTCGCGCGATGCGCTGCTGGCCGCGGCCTGGGGCGACGACAGCGAGAGCACCGACCGCACGGTGGACACGCACATCAAGACGCTGCGCGCCAAGCTGCGTGAGATCGATTCCAGCCGCGAATACATCAGCACACACCGCGGCATGGGCTACTGCCTGGACCCGTAGACAAGGACTGCCGCCTATGCGCCTGGGCATCCGCCTGCTGTTCGCCTTCTTCCTGATCAACGGCATCGCTGCCTTCTTCGTGCTGCGCGTGTTCACGGCCGAGATCAAGCCCAGTGTGCGCGAGGTGATGGAGGACATGATGGTGGACACCGCCAACATCCTGGCCGAGCTGGCCAGCGATGACCTGGCGGCCGGCCGGCTGGAGGATGGCGCGGCGGGCAGTGCCTTTGCCCAGCATGTGCGTCACTACGCCACCCGGCCCATTGATGCGGCGATCTGGGGCTTTTCCAAGCAGTCGCTGGACTACCGCATCTACGTGACCGACGCCACGGGCCGGGTGCTGTTCGATTCGGAAAACCGCGCGGTGGGGGCCGACTATTCGCAGTGGCGCGACGTCGCGCGCACCCTGCGCGGCGAGTACGGCGCGCGCTCCACCCGCGACGTGGAGGGCGACGACACCAGCGGGGTGATGCATGTGGCCGCCCCCATCTACGTGCCGGGCACGGCGGCCGAGGGCAGCCGCATCGCCGGCGTGCTCACCGTGGCCAAGCCCACGCGCACAGTGCAGCGCTTCATCGACCGGGCCGAGAACAAGGTGCTGGCCAGCGGCGTGCTGCTGCTGGTGCTGTCGGCCGCCGTCGGCGTGGCCGTGACACTTTGGATGGTGTGGAACGTGCGCCGCCTGCGCGACTATGCGCTGAGCGTGCAGGGCCCCGCTGCGGGCGACCACGATTCGCCGCCCACCACGGCCCTGGCCGTGCCCAAGGTGCCGGGCGAGCTGGGCGACCTGGCCCGCGCCATGGACCGCATGCGCGCGCGGCTGGAGGGGCGCGACTACATCGAAGGCTATGTGCGCGCCCTCACCCACGAGCTCAAGAGCCCCGTGGCCGCCATCCGCGGCGCCGGCGAGCTGCTGCAGGACGATCTGCCCCCGGCCGACCGCGCCGAATTTGCCACCCAGGTGGTGCAGCAGGCCGAGCGTCTGCAGCGCATCATCGACCGACTGCTGGAGCTGAGCAAGCTGGAGCAACGCCACCATGCCGATGCGCCCGTGCCCGTGGCGCTGCAGGACTGCGCGCGCGCCGCCGTGGCCCACACGCAAGGGCGCGCGGGCCAGCGCGGCATCGCCCTGGCCGTCACCGGCAGCGGTGCCAGCGGCCCTTGGGAGGCCGAGCTCGTGACCCTGGCCCTGACCAACCTGCTCGACAACGCCATCGATTTCGCCCCGGCCGGCAGCCGCGTGCAGGTGGAGCTGGCCGGCAGCACCGTGGCCGTGCAGGACAGCGGCCCGGGCGTGCCCGACTACGCCCTGCCGCGCCTGGGCGAGCGTTTCTTCACCACCGCACGGCCCGGCGGCGAGCGCAGCGGATCGGGCCTAGGGCTGGCCATCGTGCGGCGCGTGATGGCGCTGCACGGCGGGCAGATGGTGGTGCGCAATACGGCGCCGGGGCTGCGGGTGGAGCTGGAGTTCCGCAGCGACTAGCCAGCGGTGGCAAGCCGTGGCTGGGCGTTCAGGAAGTGGACCAGATCGCCGATGGTGGTGACCCGGTCGTAGAAGGGATTGGCCTGCGGGCAAGAGAGGTCGCGGCCCGCGCGCTGGGCCATATTTACAAGGACATCGTCCAGGTCTTCAGAGTCCAGCAGCAGATCGTCCTTCAGACGGTCTGTCGCACGCAGCGGCAGCACCCACCTTGCCGAGTAATAGCGCTGAAGCTCCTCGTACACCGACCGAACGACCCAGGTGTCCACCTTCCGGCAGTCGATGGCCCGGGCAAATTGGCATATGGACTCTCCCGACCGCGCCTGCACCCATTGCACCAGACGCTTGTTCTGCTGCCGCCCCTCGATGGCCACCAGAGCCCAGAGCGCCGCGGCTATCGCGCACCCAGTGACGGGATAGGCCCACAAGAAGAGCAGCAGTGAGCGCAGCAGTGCCAATGCAGCCACAGCCACGAAGATGCGGCCGAGCCAAGGCATGGCGGGGCGCTGGACCTTGGGCATGAACCGGGAAGCTCTGCGCACGGTGATCCTCCTGCAGTGGCTGAAGAAAAGCCATTCTGCCACCGGCTCCACTTCACACTGCCCTCACAAACTTCATCGCCCCCTCACACCCGCCGCCAACACTGCCTCCACCTAATTCCCTATGGAGGATCTCTTGAAATACCCCTTGTTCACCAAACTGGGCGCACTCGCGGTCATCGTGCTGCTGCTGCTCATCGGGCTGGGCCTGATCGAGGACGTGGTGCGCGACCGGCAGCGCTACCGCAGCATGACGGCGCAGAGCGTGGCCGACAGCCTGGCCGGGCCGCAAACGCTGATGGGCCCGATGATCCACAGCGCCTGTGTGGAAAGCTGGGACGTGGAGACCGGCAAGGGCGAGGAGCGCCGCACGGTGGAGCAGCGGCGCGAGTTTTTGCTCACGGCCATGCCCGAGCAGCTCAAGGTGGTCACCGGCGCAGCGATGGAAGAGCGCGCGCGCGGCCTGCACAAGGTCAACACCTACAACCTCAAGTCGCACGTCACCGCGCAGTGGGGGGCGCTCACCAGCCTGCAACCGCAAAGCACCATGAAGGGCTCGCGCATGAACTGCGGCGCGCCCATCCTGATGGTGGCCGTGGGCGATGCGCGCGGCATCCGCACGGCGCGGGTCACGCTGGGCGAGCAGGCGCTGGTGCTCAAGCCCGGCACCTTCCACCCCACCTACACCCGTGGCCTGCATGCCGGCCTGCCCGAGTCGGTGCGCGGCCAGGCCACAGGCCTGACCGCCACGCTGGACCTGGAGCTGGTGGGCACGGAGCGCCTGGCCATCGTGCCGATCGGGGGCAACACCGAAGTACAGATGAGCAGCAGTTGGCCCCACCCTTCGTTCTCGGGGCAGTTTCTTCCGTCCGAGCGCGAGGTGACCAAGGCAGGTTTCACCGCCCGCTGGCGCCTGTCCTCGCTGGCGACCACCGCACAGAAAGACATTGCCGACGGCAAGCGGGTGTGCGTGAACAGCGGCGGCGGTGGCGACGACAGCAGTGAGTACGCCACGGGCAACGCCACCCCGCGCGAATGCGCCGAAAGCTTCAGCGTGGCCTTCGTGGACCCGGTCAACCCCTACACACTGGCCGATCGGGCCACCAAGTACGGCGTGCTGTTCATCGCCCTGACCTTCGTGGCCGTGGGCCTGTTCGAGTTGATGAAGAAGCTGCGCGTGCACCCGGTGCAGTACCTGCTGGTGGGCAGTGCGCTGTGCAGCTTCTTCCTGCTGCTGGTGAGCCTGTCGGAGCACCTGCCGTTCGGCATCTCCTACGGCGTTGCGGCCACCGCCTGCGTGCTGCTGCTGGCCTACTATGCAAGCCACATGCTGGGCAGCCTGGCGCGCGGCATACCGCTGGGTGCGGGGATCGCGCTGCTGTACGGCCTGCTGTACGTGCTGCTGCAGCTGGAGCAGACGGCGCTGGCCGTGGGTTCCATCGCGCTGTTCCTGGTACTGGCCGCCGTGATGGTACTGACCCGCAAGGTGAACTGGTATGGACTGACCTCACCCGCCGGCACGCCCCGCCCACCCCTGCCGCCACGGGAGCCACCCAGCGTGCCCCCGCCCCACTCGGGCCTGGCCACCTCCACCCAGCCAGGGCGTCCATGATGCACAGCACCGAGCAGCCCACCACCTCGCCCGCATTGGCCTGGGCACACCACCTCAGTGCCGCAGCCACCACCCACCCGGCACCGGACCTGTCGGACGCGGAGGCCCGGCGTGTGCAGCGCTACCGCGACCAGTTGCTGGCGGCCCTGCAGGCGCACGACCGTGCCGCGCTGCACAGCGCCAAGCAGGCCGTGCTGCGGGCAGCCTATGGCCCGCCGGGCACATCCGGGCCACCCGCCTCGGCGGCGCTGCGCTCTGCACTGCGGGATCTGTCTTGGCACATGGCGATTGTGCTGCTTCCACGCCATCCCACCAGTGCGCTGAGCCACTGAGGTACGCGCCGTGCCAACGCTCAGGCTGGCACGGGCTGGGCCGAAGGCGAGCAGCTGGCACTGCCGCAGCCGTGCACCAGCCCCTGGGGCAAGGCCTCGGGGGCCTTCACCACACCGGTGGCCGCGTCGAACCCCACGCGGCGCAGGTGCAGCGCCAGGGCGGCGTCCATGCTCTGCGCATGCTGAGGAAACCACAGCGCCAGTTCGCCGGCCATCATGCGCAGCACCTGCAGCTCACCCCGGCCAGCACGCTCAGCCCCTTCGCGCATGACCTGCAGCACCACCTTGTGCTGCATGCTGTGGCAGTTGCCCGCTGCAAAGCGCGTGCCGGCCATCCACTGGTCTTCCATGCCGAAATGCTGCTCTGTGTGGGCAATGAGCGCCTGCCAGCGCGCCAGCAGTTGCGCATCGTCCGAATGCTCCGCCCGCGCCAGGAGCTCGACGAACTCCTCATGGGTCTCGTCCATCAGCGGCAGGTCCAGTGCCAGTGCGTCAGACCATTCCAGTGCTGCCATGTGCCGTTCCGTTCTTGCAAGCCAATTGAAGGGCCAGCTTAGAGGCGCAAGGCCAAGGCCGCTTTGATGCAGGTCAGACACCATGGCGCAGCTCCATGACAAAGCCCCGCACGGGGCGGGGCTAGGTGAAGCACCATCGGCCCTGAAGGCCGTGGTGCGGGGGCTGGCCCGAGATTTAGCTCTGGCCGTACATGCGCTTGGCGTCGTCCACACACTTGGACTTGGCATCACCGCTCATGGCGTCGCAACGCTCCTTGGCGGCCTTGTAGTTGGCTTCGTTCTTTTCGGCCGATGCGTCCTTGCGGGCTTCGGCGACCTGGGCGCCCTTCTCGGCGGCATTGTCGGCAGGCTTGGCTGCGGCCTTGGCCACCTTGGCGTTTTCCTTGGCGGTGGTGTGGGCTGCCTTGGCATCCTTCACGCACACGTCCTTGGCGTTGCCCTTCAAGTCATCGCACTTTTCCTTGGCCACATCGTAGTCGGCGTCGGCACGTGCCATGCGGGCCTTGTTCGTGGCCTTGTCGGAAGGCTTGTGCTGGGCATCCAGTTCGGCCTTGGCCACGTTTTCGGCGCCCTTGGCTTCCTTGACGCAGATGTCCTTGGCGTTGTCCTTCAGGGTGTCGCAATTGGTCTTGGCAGCCTTGTAGTCGGCAGAGATCTTGTCCTTGGCCGTCTTGTACTCGGCGTCGGTCATGGCCATCGCGGAAGTGGCCAGCAGGCCGGCGGCGATGGAAGCGATCAGGGTGCGTGCGAATTTCATGGTTTTCTCCTCGGGGTCTCAGGGGATGTCTTGTAGGGGTGCTGAAAGAGCGTTGTGCATTCGGTAGCCCGCCAGCTGCAGGGCCTTGGGCCCTGGAGGGTTCTGGCTACCGGTGCGCCAAGGCCATGTCAGTCGTTGAAGCGGAAGTCGGGATGGCGGGTTTGCCAGTCGCTGAGCTGCTTTTCGGCGGCGTCGCGGGCAATGCCCTGGCGTTCCTGCAGCTTGCCCAGGAACTGCTCGCGCTTGCCGTCGATGACGTCCAGGTCATCGTTGGTGAGCTTGCCCCACTGTTCGGTGATCTTGCCGGTGAACTGCTTCCAGTTGCCCTTGATGGTGTCTTCGTTCATGGTGTGCATCCTCGAAAAAATTCGCTTCAGCCATCCACTCGGTTTGCGTGGAACACTTGCGTGATGCGATGGAGAGACTGTAAGAAGGAGTCCGCCTGCGGCGCGTAGTCCGCACCGTGGTACCCACGTCGGCGCACGCCTACGGGCATGCCGGACAAGCACCCGCTAAAGCAGCCTGGGTGTTTCAATCGTTGAAAAAGCAGGTGTTGCTGCTGCGCATCGCGCCATGCGGCCCTCTCCTCTGTACGAGGCCAGCACGTTTCTTTTGGTAACGCTTACTGTCGGGTAGGGAATGCCACTTTTGTAGGAGGTTGCCTACACTTCTGTACAAATCTTCACAAAAGTCGCTATGACACACGCCCACGAAGCATCCGATGCAGCCTTGGCAGCACCGCTGCACGCCCGCACAGCCTCCTCTTTGTCGCCGGCTGATGCAGCGCCAACAGCATCGGACTCCGCGGGCGCTCCCTGGCTCAAGCTGTCGGCGGCAGCCGCCGCCAGCGCGGCCCTCGCGGCCTGCGGCGGCGGCGAGGCCGAAGCCGAGGCCCCCCAGGCGCTCAAGCAGGCCGACAACGCGCCCCGCATGCCCCTGCTGGGCGACATGGGCGGCTCGGGCTCCTTCCGGTCGGACCAGGCGGCCAGCCGCACGCCCACACCCGACGAACTGATGGACTGGGCGGAGATGGTCTTCCCGCAGTACTTCGACTCGCACCAGGCCACAGTGACCAGCGGCACGCTCGTCTTCCGCTACTACGGGGGCACGCGCAACTACCTGGGTGTGTACCAGGGCAACGTTGTGGTGCTGGGCCCGCCCACCAACAACGCCGTGGTCAACGTCGGCGCGCTGGCCAGCTTTGGCGATGCGGTCTTCTCCAGCGGCCGGCCGCTCAACGACCAGGACGCTGCTCGCTTTCTGCTGCAGGCAGGGTTCGCCGCCACCACGCAGGACATCGCCACCGTCCGCTCCATCGGCTTCGACGCCTGGCTGAACTCGCAGTTCAACGCCCCCATCGGCATATCGGGCTGGGAGTGGCTCAACCAGCGCGGGTATGCGGCGGTCGACAATTCCACGGCCTACTACGACAACACCTATCCGGGCGACTGCATGATCTGGTCGCAGCTCATGACATCGCCCGATGGCCTGCGCAAGCGGGTCGCGCTGGCGCTGTCGGAGATCTTCGTGGTTTCGCTCTCGGGCCTGGACTTCAACTGGCGCAGCCACGCCATCGCGCACTACTGGGACACCCTGGTATTCCATTCGTTCGGCAACTTCCGCAACCTGCTGCAGGACGTGTCGCTCAACCCCGCGATGGGCTACTACCTCAACACCCGCGGCAACCAGAAGGAGAACACCGCCACGGGCCGCCAGCCGGATGAGAACTATGCGCGCGAGGTCATGCAGCTCATGTCCATCGGGCTGGTCATGCTCAACATCGACGGCACCGTGCGCCGCGACGGCGCGGGCCAGCCCATCGAAAGCTACAGCCAGTCCGACGTGACCAACCTGGCGCGCGTGTTCACGGGCTACGATTACAACCAGTCGCTGAACCAGCAGGGCACCGTGCCCGGCACGACACGCACAGTGCCCAACACGGCGTTCACGCGGCTGCCCATGTCGCTCAATGCCTCGCTGCACTCCAACCTGGCGGTCAACTTCCTGGGTGCCTCCATTCCGGCCAATACGCCCGGTGCCGCGGCCCTGGCCACGGCAATGGACACCCTGTTCTACCACGGCAACGTGGCGCCGTTCATCTGCAAGCAGCTGATCCAGCGGCTGGTTACCAGCAACCCCTCGCCGGCCTATGTGGCGCGCGTTGCCAGCGTGTTCAACAACAACGGTGCCAGCGTGCGCGGCGACATGAAGGCGGTGGTCCGCGCCATCCTGCTCGACGATGAAGCGCGTTCGTCCGCGGGACTCACACAACCGGGCTTCGGCAAGCTGCGCGAGCCCATGCTGCGCCTGGTGCAGTGGGGTCGCACCTTCAACATCAGCTCCACCTTCGGCAGCTGGAAGATCGGGGACACCAGCTCCGCCAGTTCGCGCCTGGGCCAGAGCCCGCTGCGCTCACCCTCGGTGTTCAACTTCTTTCGGCCCGGCTATGTGCCGCCGTCCACGGCCCTGGCCCAGAGCGGTGCCGTGGCGCCCGAGTTCCAGCTGGTCAACGAAAGCAGCGTGGGCGGCTACCTGAACTACATCCAGGGCGTGATCCGCAACGGCATCTACGTGAACGCGCCCGACCTGCCCAACAACGGCAGCAACGGGAACAACGGCTATGACATCAAGGCGCTGTACACGCATGAGATGGTGCTGGTCGTCGACCCCGACGCCCTGGTCGCGCGCATCAACCTGCTGATGTGTGCGGGCCAGCTGTCGGCCGCCACCGTGAAACTGATTGCCGATGCGATCAAGGCAACACCCGTCACGGCCGCGAGCACCGACGCCGTCAAGCTCAACCGCATCGCGTCGGCGATCTTCCTGGTCATGGCTTCGGCCGAGTACCTCATCCAGAAATAAGAGGACGCGCGCCATGCACCTGCTCCAACCCGAACTCCACACCCGCCGGGCCTTCCTGCGCCGCAGCGGCCAACTGGGCCTGGCCGGCACCGCCCTGCCGTTTGCGCTGAACCTGGCCGCCATGGGCGAGGCGGCCGCCTTCACCGCCACCGACTACAAGGCCCTGGTCTGCGTCTTCCTCTATGGTGGCAACGACTATGCCAACACCGTGGTCACCTACGACGACCCGAGCTACCTCAAGTACAGCGCCATCCGGGGCGGCAATGGCCTGGGTGGTGGCGGCATCGCCATCCCCAAGGCGGAGCTGGCGGCGACGCTGCTCAACCCCACGGCCGGCCTGCCAGGTGGGCGCCAGTACGCGCTGCACCCTGCCATGTCGGGCCTCACGGGCCTGTTCAACAACGGCAAAGCCGCCGTGCAACTCAACGTGGGCCCGCTGGTGGTGCCGCTGACCAAGGCCCAGTACAACGGCTCCAACCGCAGCCTGTACCCGCTGCCACCCAAGCTGTTTTCGCACAACGACCAGCAGTCGGTGTGGCAGTCGTCCTCGCCCGAAGGCTCCACCATCGGCTGGGGCGGCAACATCGGCGATCTGGCCCTGTCGTCCAACGCCAATTCGCTGTTCACCTGCATCTCGGTCACGGGCAATGCGGTGTTCCTCTCGGGCGACTCGGCGCTGCAATACCAGGTGAGCACGAGTGGCGCGATCCCGATCAATGGCGTCAAGAGCAGCGTCTATGGCTCCACGGCCGTGCGCTCGGCGCTGACCAGCCTGATTCAGCAGACCAGCAGCCAGACGCTGGAGAACGAATACAACAAGGTGACCACGCGCGCCGTGACCTCCGAATCGCTGGTCACCACCGGCATTGCGGGCGTGAACCTGGCCACGCCCTTCCCCGCCAACAACGGCCTGGCGGACCAGCTCAAGATGGTGGCCCGCCTGATCGGCGCGCGCGGCACCATGGGCACCAAGCGCCAGGTGTTCATGGTCTCGATGGGCGGCTTCGACCTGCACGACAACCTCATCTCCCAGCAGCCCGGCCTGATGCAGCGCCTGAGCGATGCGATGACCGCCTTCCACAGCGCCACGGTGGAGCTGGGCATTGCCGACAAGGTGACGGCCTTCACCGCCTCGGACTTTGGCCGCACGCTCAACTCCAATGGCGATGGATCCGACCATGGCTGGGGCAGCCACCACCTCATGGTGGGCGGTGCCGTCAAGGGCAAGGCCTTTTACGGCTCGGCCCCCCCGGTCAGCAACACCAGCACCGCCGCACCCGATGACCAGTGGCACGTGGGCCAGGGCCGCCTGCTGCCCAGCACCTCGGTGGACCAATACGCCGCCACGCTGGCCAAGTGGTTTGGCGTGAGCAGCACCGAGATCGCCAGTGTGTTGCCCAACCTGAGCCACTTCGGCGGTGCCGAATACCCCGTGGACCTGGGCTTCATGAACGCTTGAGCGGCCACGCCGTCACAACGCCCCGCACGCTGCAACGCCTGCGGGGCGTGCCTTTACGGGACCCCACTGCAGACTGCCCATAATGCAGCCATGAGCAGCATTCCCAACACACCCATCCGCCCCCGGGTCGTCATCATCGGTTGCGGGTTTGGCGGGCTGGAGGCGGCGCGCGCGCTGCACGGCAGCGCCATCGACGTCACGGTGGTCGACAAGACCAACCACCACCTGTTCCAGCCCCTGCTCTACCAGGTGGCCACGGCCGGACTCTCGGCACCGGCCATTGCTGCGCCCATCCGCCACCTGTTTCGCAAACAACCCAACGTGACCACGCTGCTGGGCGAGGTGGAGCGCATCGACGTGGCCGCGCGCAGCGTGCTGCTGCAAGGTGGCGACGCCCTGCCCTACGACCACCTGATCGTGGCCGCGGGTGCCACGCACAGCTATTTCGGCCGCGACGACTGGGCGCCCTTCGCCCCGGGCCTCAAGACGCTGGACGATGCCTTCGACATCCGCCGTCGCATCCTGCTGGCCTTCGAGGCCGCCGAGCGCACAGGCGACCCTGTGCAGCGCGCCGCCTGGCTCAATTTCGTGGTGGTCGGCGGTGGCCCCACGGGCGTGGAAATGGCCGGCACCCTCGCCGAGATCGCGCGCCACACACTGCCCGGCGAGTTCCGGCACATCGACCCGGCCAGCGCGAAGATCATCCTGCTCGAAGGGGGCACGCGCGTGCTGCAGGCCATGCCCGAGCCCTTGAGCCAGCGCGCCAAGGAGCAACTGGAAAAGCTGGGCGTGGAAGTGCGCGTGAACGCACGGGTGACGGCCATCGATGCGATCGGCCTCACGGTGGCAGGCCCCGCGCCGGGTGCTGACCCCACGGCCACCAGCTACGCGATTCCCAGCCAGTGCATCGTCTGGGCCGCCGGCGTGGCCGCCTCGCCCCTGGGCCGGCTGCTGGCCGAGGCCACCGGCTGCACCACCGACCGCGCCGGCCGCGTGGTGGTCGAGCCTGACCTCACATTGCCCGGCCACCCAGAGATCAGCGTGGTGGGCGACCTGGCCGCCGCCAAGAGCCATGTCCCCGGCCAGGAACCCACGCCCGTCCCCGGCGTCTCCCCCGGCGCCAAGCAGATGGGCCGCGCCGCCGCCGCCAACGTGCTGCGCCGCCTGGCCCAGCAGCAGACCCAGCCGTTTCGCTACCGCGACTACGGCAACCTGGCCACCATCGGCCGCAACGCAGCGGTGGTGGACCTCACCTCACCGATCGGCCCGGTGCGCTTTTCAGGCTACTTCGCCTGGCTGTTCTGGTTGTTTGCCCACGTGTACTTCCTCATCGGCTTTCGCAACCGCCTGGTCGTGCTCATGGACTGGGGCTGGGCCTACTGGAGCTTTGCGCGCTACGCGCGCGTGGTGACGGGCATCGAGGGATCGAAAAAGCGAGTCCAGGAATAGGGCGATAACGCGCACAGCCTGTGTGCACGCTCGGCTTAAGAGCGGCTAACAAAACTCTTCTGGCGTCGTTGCTGCGTCTTGTCGTACTACTCGTACTGCCTGCGACGCACCGCCTAGCCAGAACCGCTTCGCTGAGTTTTGTTATCCGCTCTAAGCCAGGGCAGCCGTGCAAGGGCCGCCCCGCCGCACCGGCTGCGTCCCCCTTCCCGAATTGCGCAGCAATTCGAGAGAAGGGGTGAAGGCGCGAAGCGCCTCAGGGGGATGTACCGAATCAATACCCAGCGCCGATTGCCAGCGGCAGGAAGGTATCCACCGGGCCCAGCACGGCGGGCGAACTGCCGACGATGGTGTAGCTCAGCTGGCCATTGCTGATGGACAGGATGGCGCCGGTGTCGCGGTAGAAGCGGTAGTACTGGTTGCCGTAGGTCAGCGAGGGCGAGAACGAGGGCTTGAACAGCGTGGGGAAGGTGTCTTCCGCATAGTTGAACAAGCGGTCGTCGGCACGGGTGACCACGGCCTTGAATGGTGCCAGGCCACCGGCCTGCCCCAGCCCCGTGAACTCCATCACGTAGCTGATCGAACCGGTGGAGGGGTCCACCTTGAACAGCTTGGTGAATGCGGCGCCGTACAGGGTGTTGCTGTCGCCTTCCGCCAGGCCGTAGACCGAAGTGGCCAGGCCGAAGCTGCCGACGTTGGCCGACTGCTGGTTGTTGCGCAGGTTGACGATGCCCAGCGAGTCGTTCTCGCCCGCAAAGAACAGCCGGCCATTGAGGTAGGCCAGGTCACCCGCCGATTGCGCCGGAAGGGTACCGACCACCGTGGCCTGCGCGGTGGCGGGGTTGACCTGGTAGAGGTTCTTGTTGACGGCGGAGGCAGCGTACAGCTTGCCGCTGCCATCGAAGGTCAGTGCATTGGCGGTGCTGATGCCGTGCTTGCCGAGCAGCACGGCACTGCCATCGGCGGCCAGGCGGTACAGCGAATTGAAGGTCAGCACGTAGAGGGTGCCCGCCGCGTCGGTGGCGATGTCGGTGATGGAGCCATCGACCGTGGGGCGGGACACCAGGGTCAGGGACTTGGCGTCCACATCGACGAGCATGATCTTGCCACTGTCCTGCACGTAAAGCTTGTCACCGGCCCAGGCGGTGGTGGCAGTGGCGGCGAGGGCGATGGTGGCGGCACAGGCGGAGCGCAGCAGCGATGGCTTGAAGAACATACGGGAAATTACCTCGGCAATGAACGTGGATCGGAGCCCGCTGTGGGCCGCGATGGCGGCATGCCATCCGGCGCTGCACTCGCAGGCGAAGGGGAACACAAGGGCTGGAGGCGGTGGCGGGCGATGGGCTGGCCATGGCAGTGCCCCACCGGGAGCCAGGCACCCAGGGAACGCATTGGCGGTCTGCGGGCCCCGTACCGGACAGCCTGCCTCGTTGCAGCCCGACAAGAGATTTGCGCAATCCCGAAGGCCGTCAACACGTTCAGGCACATTATGGAAGAGCACCGCAAGCACCGACACCCTACCTGAGTAGGGGTGCTGCAACCATCCGTAACAAGACTGGCTTTGGGGGTGCGCCGGTGCGGGTGCGTGTCCGCTTCCTGCGGCTCAGCGCCCCACCTGTTCCAGCCATTCGTCCAATTCGCGCGCCGCCTGGTTGGTAGCGTCGGCCAGTGCCCGGGTGCCGCCAGCCGCATCGGCTGTGGCAGCGGGGCGTTGCACGATGAAGACACGCTGGCCCACCAGGTTCTCGCCCAGATGCGTCGGCTCGGCAACGGTGGCACGCAGGCGCACCAGGCCGGCGCTTTCTGCGGCGCTGGTGAACACCTGGCTGAACTCTTCGAGCTCCAGGCGCAGCACGGTGGGCCGCTTGTTCGCCACACGGGCCTGCACGGCCGCGTCGCTGGTGCTCAGGATGGCCCGGCGCAGGCCCAGGTGCTCGCGGATGCGCTGCTGCACCAGCACGGCCGGGGGCTGGCTCCAGCGTGCTGCGGCATAGGGGCGTGGCTGCTGGGCATCGGCGTAGGCCAGCCGGTAGAGCACCGACGTGCTGCTTTCGGGCATGCCGGTTGACTCCACATCGGCCAGGGCCAGCGGCGCCAGCGGGGCCCGGCGGTCGCCCGGGGCCGTTGCCATGGCACCGGGGCCGAAGTCGTACTGCACCGCCCGCGTGGGCGGGCCGGGCAGGGCCGAGCACCCGGCCAGCACGGCAGCGGCGCACACCAGGGCGGCGCCCCGGCGGGCCAGGCGAGCCAGGCGCCCCGAGACAGTGCGTTGGATATCCAGCATGGCGATGTACTCCTTGAATTCGTCGGACGGCGGCATCAGCGCGCGGCGCCTGGTGCGGCAAAGCCCTCTTCGCCCGGACCAGGCGGGATGCGGCCCGAGCCATAGATGAACGACTGCGGGTTGTCGCTCACGCTGTTGGCGGCCCGGCCGATCTGGCGCGCGGTGCGCGACAGTTCGTCGGCCGCACGGGTGACGCGCGGCAGCGTATTGCTGCCCAGTGCATCGGCCGCGCGCGTGAGCGCCTGGGTGCCCTGCGTGATCTGGTCGATGGGGCCGCCTTCAACGGTGAGGCGCTGGTTGGTGGCGTTGATGCCTGCGGCCATGTCCGACACACTGGTGCCGGCCTTCTGCAGCGACTGCAGCGTCTGGCGTGCATCGCCGGCCAGCGCGGGCAGTGACGCCAACGCAGGGTCCAACCGGGTTTGC
Organism: Acidovorax sp. LjRoot66; assembly: GCF_964253305.1. Classification (NCBI taxonomy): domain Bacteria; kingdom Pseudomonadati; phylum Pseudomonadota; class Betaproteobacteria; order Burkholderiales; family Comamonadaceae; genus Acidovorax; species Acidovorax sp. LjRoot66. The sequence goes on along the minus strand of NZ_CAXUQU020000001.1, from coordinate 808,401 downwards.
ACCGTGGTGTCCAGCCGCTTGGTGAGCGCGTTGACGCTGCCGGCCGCCTGGCCGATGTTGCCGATGGCGTCCGTGAGCAGCTTCTGGTTGGTGTCGCCCAGCAACTGGTTGATGCGACGCGTGGCCTCCTCCACCTGGCCCAGGATGGCCGGCGCCTGCTCGGCCAGGCGGCCAAACGGCGAAGGCTTGAGCGGCAGGCGCGGCAGGCCGCTCGGGCCGGGGGGCAGCTCGGGGTACGGCGCTGCGGCATCGTCGAGCTGCACATGGGCCAGGCCGGTGACGCCCTGGTAGCCCAGCACGGCGAAGGTGTTGGGACTGATGGGCGCCTGCTCATTCACGGCAATGCGGATCAGCACATTGCCACTGACCTGGGGATCGAAGCCGATGCGCGTGACCTTGCCCACGGCCACGCCCTTGTAGCGCACCGTGGCCTGGGGCTGCAGGCCGCTCACGCCGTCCTTGGTGGACAGCTCGTACTGCTCGTAGTTGGCGTTGTCGCGCGTGAGCCAGATGGCCAGCCCTGCCAGCATGGCGGCCACCACGATGACGAAGATGCCGGCGGCGAGTGCGTGTGATTTGTTTTCCATCAGGCGTCCTTGGAAGTCTGCATTGGGGCCGCGGGCGGCTGCTCGGGCAAGCCCGCCAGGGGGGCCATGGCGCGCTGGCCACGTTCACCCATGAAGAATTGCTCGACGAAGGGGTGTTTGAAACGCGCCACTTCAGTCGGCGGGCCAGTGACGACAACCTTCTTGTCGGCCAGCACGGCCACGCGGGTGGACAGGGCAAACAGGGTGTCGAGGTCGTGCGTGACCATGACCATGGTGAGGCCCAGCGCCGCGTGCAGCTCGCGCAGCAGTGCGCAGAACTCGTCGGCACTGCTCGGGTCGAGCCCTGCGGTAGGCTCGTCGAGCAGCAGCAGCGGCGGATCCATGATGAGGGCGCGCGCCAGGGCCACGCGCTTGACCATGCCACCGGACAGATCGGCCGGCATGCGGCTGGCGTGCTCGGGCTTGAGGCCCACCATCTGCAGCTTGACCAGCGCGGCATCGCGCACCAGATCGTCGGGCAGGGTGCCCTGCTCGCGCAGCGCGAAGGCCACGTTGTCGAGCACGTTGAAGGCCGAGAACAGCGCACCGTGCTGGAACAGCATGCCCACCCGACTGGCAGCACCTTCGCGCCCCATCTCGGAGGCCGGGCGGCCGAGCACGGTGACCGTGCCACGCGCGGGCCGGGCCAGGCCCAGTATCTGGCGCAGCAGCACCGTCTTGCCCGTGCCCGAGCCCCCTACCAGCGACAGCATCTCGCCTCGCTGCACGGTGAATTCAAGGTCCTGGTGCACGGCGAAGGCTTCGCTGCCCTTGCCGAACACGCTCCACAGGCCCTTGACCTCAACCACGGGCGGTGTGCCCGAGGGCACGGCCAGCTCCTGGGGCGCGTTGCTGCCTGCGGCGTTTGGCGGGGTGGCGATGTCGGCGGTGCTCACGGCGTCAGATCCCGATGCTCTTGAAGGCGATGGCAAACAGCGCATCCACGATGATGACCATGGTGATGGAAGTGACCACCGATGCGGTCGTGCCCTCGCCCAGGCTCTGCGTATTGGGCTTGACGCGCATGCCCCAATGGCAGCCGATGAGCGCGATGCAGGCACCGAACACCACCGACTTGGCCATGGCCAGGCCGAGGTTGCCCACCTTCACGGCAGACGGCAGGGCCTGCACAAAATACGCGGGAGAAATATCCATGGCCACATCGGCCGCGAGCATGCCCCCGGCCAGCGCCGCCAGCGTGGTCCACACGCTGATCAGCGGCATGGCCAGCGCCAGCGCCAGGGTGCGCGGCATCACCAGCCGAAAGCCGTGCGGGATGCCCATGACGCGCATGGCATCGAGCTCTTCGGTCACACGCATCACGCCGATCTGCGCGGTGATGGACGAGCCCGAGCGCCCCGCCACCAGGATGGCCGCGAGCATGGGGCCCAGCTCGCGGATGAGGGAGATGCCCAGGATGTTGACGATGAACGATTCGGCGCCGAACTGGCGCAATTGCAGCGACATCAGATAGGCCAGCACCACCCCGATGAGAAAACCGACCAGGGCTGTGATGGGCAGCGCCGTAGCGCCCATGCGGTACAGGTGGCCGGACACGTCGCGCCAGGGCCCGCGCTGGGGGGCACGCGCCAGGCGCAGCAGGTCGAGCACCAGCTGTCCCACCATTTGCAGCATGTGGCGCGCGTGGTCCACACCATGCAGCACCAGCAGGCCCAGGTGGTCCACTTCACGGGCCAGGCTCCAGGGCTCGGGCGGCGGCGGCTCGGCCACGGTGAACTCGGCGACACGCTCCAGGATGTCGCGCTGGATGTCGGTGAGCGCCAGGCGCGCGGGCCAGGCACGGCCCCAGTGGTTCCACAGCAGTTGCGCGCCCACGTGGTCCAGCCACTGCAATTCACGCAGATCCCAGCCGAGCTGCGCGCCGGGCTGTTGGGCCTGGAGCTGCTCGGACAGTGCCTTCCATTGCCGGCGCGTACCCAGCTCAGCCGCGCCCCAACGCCCATGCAGCAGCAGCTCCGGGCCTTCGGAGGTGTCGGTGCGGGCAATGCGCGGAGCAAGGTCGGTCATGAAACGGGCGGCGCAAGCCACCAGCAAGGAGGTAGGGGAAGCATGGTAGCGGAGCCCATGGCCGGCAGGTAGGACAAGCCCTTGCGTGCAAGCACGACACGGGCCCGAATGCTTGCAATTATTATCAAATTGCGTGCAGTCACAACCGCTGCAAGCCACACCAGCTACAAACTTGCTAGCAAGCCGCGTTTACCCCCTCGACACCACCAGCGCGGTCCGCACAATGGCGCCGACCCTTCCGATCAACCCGCGACACCTCTTGCAACACCGTTATTCCCATGAGCGACACCACGTTTGACCACATCATCATCGGCGGCGGCACAGCGGGCGCCCTGCTGTGCAACCGCCTGAGCGCCGATGGCCGCCGCCGCGTGTTGCTCATCGAAGCGGGTCGCAAGGATGATTACCACTGGATACACATTCCCGTAGGCTATCTGTATTGCATTGGCAACCCGCGCACCGACTGGCTCTACAACACCGAGCCCGACGCGGGCCTGAACGGCCGCACCCTGCGATATCCGCGCGGCAAGACACTGGGGGGTTGCAGCAGCATCAACGGCATGATCTACATGCGCGGCCAGGCACGCGACTACGACCAGTGGGCCGAGCTGACCGGTGACGCCAGTTGGCGCTGGGACAACGCCCTGCCCCACTTTCGCCGCCACGAGGACCACTGGCGCCTGGACCAGCCCGGCGACGTGAGTGAAAACTTCAAGCGCCTGCACGGCAACAAGGCCACCGGCAGCACCGGCGAGTGGCGCGTGGAGAAGCAGCGCCTGCGCTGGGATGTGCTGGACGCCTTTTCCAAGGCTGCGCAGCAGGCCGGCATTCCGGCCACCGAGGATTTCAATGGCGGCGACAACGAGGGCGTGGGCTACTTCGAGGTCAACCAGAAGAGCGGCTGGCGCTGGAACACGGCCAAGGCCTTTCTGCGGCCGACCTGCTACGGCCGGCCCAACTTCGAGATGTGGACCAACGCGCAGGCCACCCAGTTGATCCTCGAAATCCAGCCGGACGGCACACGCCGCTGCACCGGCGTGAAGGTCTGGGACGGGCACGAGATGGTGACAGCCCACGCCACCGGAGAGGTGATCCTGAGCGCGGGAGCCATCAACTCGCCCCAATTGCTGCAGCTGTCGGGCATCGGCCCGGCCGCCCTGCTCCGGCAGCACGGCATCGACGTGGTGCACGACCTGCCGGGCGTGGGCGCCAACCTGCAGGACCACCTGCAGATCCGCGCGGTGTTCAAGGTCAATGGCGTGCCCACGCTCAACACCATGGCCAACTCGCTTTGGGGCAAGGCCAAGATCGGCATGGAATACGCGATGAAGCGCAGTGGCCCGATGAGCATGGCACCCTCGCAACTCGGCGCCTTCACGCGCAGCGATCCCAGCCAGCCCTGGCCCAACATCGAGTACCACGTGCAGCCCCTGTCGCTCGACGCCTTCGGCGAGCCCCTGCACAGCTTCCCGGCCTTCACGGCCAGCGTCTGCAACCTCAACCCCACGAGCCGGGGCACGGTACAGATCAAGAGCGCGGACTTCAAGGCCGCGCCGGCCATTGCGCCCAACTACCTGAGCACCCCCGAAGACCGGCAGGTGGCGGCCGACAGCCTGCGCGTCACGCGCCGCATCGTCGCCCAGCCCGCCCTGGCCGCCTACCAGCCCGAGGAGTGGAAGCCCGGCGTGCAGTTTGAAAGCGATGAGGACCTGGCGCGTCTGGCGGGCGACATAGCCACCACCATCTTCCACCCCGTGGGCACGACGCGCATGGGCCGCGCAGATGACCCGATGGCGGTGCTTGATTCGCAACTGCGCGTGCGTGGCATTGCCGGCCTGCGCGTGGTGGATGCGGGCGCCATGCCCACCATCACCAGTGGCAACACCAACTCACCCACGCTGATGCTGGCCGAAAAGGCAGCCGAATGGATCCTGGCCGCGCAGAAGGCGTGAGCTTTCAAGTTCAGCGGATGCCACCGACATAGCGGGGCACTTCGACCACCGGTGCAGGCGCCAGGCGCTGGCGCACCGCCTGGCCGGCGGTCTCCAGCAAGGGACGCCGTTGTGGCGCAGGGGCCGGTTCGTGCACGGCGCGGTCGAGCCGTTCGGCCCATTCGGCAAGTTCGGGCACGCCGTCTTCGACCGCGTGCTGGCGCGCGAAGCGCACGATCTCCATCGCGTACTCTGCGTTGGCTGCCATCCACTCGGTGTCGGTCACCCGGCCGGTCTTGCGGCGCAGCAGCACGTGCAGGTGCGCTGCGATGGCGAGTTTGTCGCTGTCCTGCATGATGGTGAACTCCTCAGAACATTGGGAGACCTACTGACCCAGGCGTTCCCGGTGCTGTGCAATATCCAGGCCCACTTGCTCGCTTTGCTCGTCCACGCGCAGGCCGAGCACGAGGTTGGTGATCCACAGCAGCAGTGCCGTGCCCACCAGGCTGAACAGCATCACGGCCCCCACGCCGATGGCCTGGGTCCAGAGGCTGCCCGCGACACCACCGACCGTGCGGCTGGCCAGCACGCCCGTGAGCAGCGAACCCACGATGCCGCCGATGCCATGCACCCCGAACACGTCCAGCGAATCGTCGGCTCGCAGCAGGCGCTTGAGCCCCGTCGCGCCCCAGTAGCAGGCCAGGCCCGCCACCAGCCCGATGACAACGGCCGAGCGCAGGGTGACGAAACCGGCAGCCGGCGTGATGGCCACCAACCCGGCCACCAGGCCCGAGCACAGGCCCAGCAAGGAGGGACGACCGCGCATGACCGCCTCGCCCAGCATCCAGGACAGCGCGCCCGCGGCAGCGGCCACATGGGTTACGGCCATGGCCAGCCCCGCCCGGCCATCGGCCGCCACGGCCGAGCCCGCGTTGAAGCCGAACCAGCCCACCCAGAGCATGCCCGCGCCCACCATGGTCAGCGCCAGGCTGTAGGGTTCGAAGGGTTCGCGCCCATAGCCGCTGCGCCGCCCCAGGAACCAGGCGCACACCAGGCCGGCCACGCCGGCATTCACATGCACCACGGAGCCCCCGGCAAAGTCGAGCGCCCCCATCTGCGCCAGCCAGCCGCCCGGCTCCCAGACCCAGTGCGCCACGGGCGCGTAGATGAACACCGTCCACAGGCTGATGAACAGCAGCATCGCGGAAAAGCGCATGCGCTCGACGACGGCCCCCACCAGCAGCGCCGCCGTGATGATGGCAAAGGTCAGCTGGAACATGGCGTAGACCGATTCGGGGATGGCCGGTGCCACATGGCTCACCGACAGCTTGCCCGCGGCCAGCTGGAAGTCGAACCCGGCAAATGCCATGCGCTCGGTACCGCCCAGCCAGGCGCTGCCCGGCGTGAACGCCCACGAGTAGCCGATGGCAAACCACAGCAGGCTCACCAGCGCGGCAATGGCGACCACGCTGGCCATGGTGTTGAGTACGTTCTTGCGGCGCACCATGCCCGCGTAGAACAGGGCGATGCCCGGCAGCGTCATGAGCAGCACCAGCGCCGTCGAGGTCATCATCCAGGCGGTGTCCGCGGCATTGATGGACTCCTTGGCCACCAGGCCGGGGCGCGTCAAGGGAGCGGGTGCCGGTGCGGCTGCCGTTGCGGCGGCCTCGGGGGCGGGCGCCTGCGCCCAGACCGTTGCGGTGCAAAGCCCGAGGCACAAGGCCACGACCGTGACGAACCCATGGATGACTGCCCGCATGTGGAAGCTCCCTTTTCGCAATTTGTTACAAGACACAGTGCACAAGGCATGCCAAGCAAAAAATCGCATTTGGGGCATCCAGGGCGTCTTTCGGCCCGATTCGCCCCCCAAAAGGGGGCGGGAAACCCCCAATGCACCAAGCGGGTGCCGCCGTTACAGTACCGTCACTCGAAAGCGCGCCCTGGTGTGCTGGACGAGGGGCCGAGGAGACATCCCTACAAGCAACAACCCAATAAAGCACCCAACGAGGTGCACCCCCTTTTCAGGCGCTGGCAATCCCAGCGCCTTTTTTCTTTCCGCTCGGGGAATGCCTTCGCTACCAAAACCGTAGCTGGGTGGGTGCGAAAATCAGGGGGATGGAATGGATTTTCATCACCCTCGCCTCGCTGCTGGCAGGCTTTGTGGACGCGATTGTGGGCGGCGGCGGCCTGGTGATGGTGCCGGCGCTGTTCGCCGCGTTTCCCGTGGCACCTCCTGCCACGCTGCTGGGCACCAACAAGGCGGCGGGCGTCTGGGGTACGGCCATGGCCACCTGGCAGTACAGCCGCCGCGTGCAACTGCGCTGGAGCTCCCTGCTGCCGGCCGCAGCCGCCGGGTTTGCCGGCTCGTTCGCAGGGGCCTGGGCCGTCACGGTCATCTCGCCCGAGTTCCTGCGCCGGCTGCTCCCCCTGGTGCTGCTGGGCGTGCTGGCCTACACGCTGGCCAGGAAGGACATGGGGCGCCACCACACGCCGCGCTTCGCCGGGCGCGCTGAAATAGCGGCCGCCAGCCTGATCGGTCTGGCCATCGGCTTCTATGACGGTTTCTTCGGGCCGGGCACGGGCAGCTTCTTCGTGTTCCTGTTCGTGCGGCTGCTCGGGTACGACTTCCTCAATGCCTCGGCGTCGGCCAAGCTGCTCAACACGGCCACCAACGTGGCGGCCATCGCCCTGTTTGCCGCCAAGGGCCATGTCTGGTGGCATTTTGCGGTGACGCTGGCCGTGGCCAATGTGGTGGGCAGCCTGATCGGCACGCACATGGCGCTCAAGCACGGCACGGGCTTCGTGCGCGGCATCTTCATCGTGGTGGTGGGGGCGCTGATCCTCAAGACAGGCTACGACGCCTTTCTGCGCTGAGCGCGCGCTGCAAAGGGCGCCCGCGCGACTACCAGCACTTGGAAAAGTTCGGGAGCCTTCTCTAAAACCTGTTGTGAATTGGCCTACAACCGGCTTTTGTAGGGCGCCCCCTGTGGCGGCAGAAAAAGACCCATCCTTATAATTGGTGACTATTTCGTGACGCCAGCCATCGCAATCCGCGATGGCTGCGGACGCATTTCCCGAGCCTCCGGCCTGCCTACCCGCATGCCGGATTTTTTGTACCTGAAATACCCCGGACAGGACCCATCCCATGCAATTGTTCAAGGCTGTAGCCACCGCCCTCGCGCTCTGCGCCGCCTTCTCCGCCCAGGCCCGGACCCTGGACGAGGTGAAGAAGGACGGCAAGATCCTCATCGCGACCGAAGGACAGTTCGCTCCCTTCAACTTCTTCAGCGGCACCACGCTCACCGGCTTCGAAGTGGAGACGGCCGAGCTCGTGGCCAAGAAGATGGGCCTCACGATCCAGTGGAAGACCCTGGGCTTCGACGCCCTGCTCACAGGCCTGCGCCAGGACCGCTGGGACCTGGTGATCGCCTCCCACGGCATCACCGAAGAGCGCGCCAAGGCCGTGACCTTCACCGAGCCCCACTACTGCTCGGGCGGCATGATCATCGCCATGGACCCGGCCATCAAGAGCGCCAAGGACCTGGCCGGCAAGGTGGTGGCCGTGCAGACCGGCACCAGCTACCTGGAGAACGTGCAGAAGGTCTCGTCGATCAAGGAAATGAAGAACTTCCCCACCGACGTGGATGCCCGCAGCGCGCTGAACTCGCGCCGCGTGGACGCCTGGGTGACCGACCGCTTCGTGGCCAAGGCTGTGGCCGAGAAGAACCCCGGCGCCGGCTTCAAGCTCGGCGACATGCTGTTCATCGAGCGCATCGCCGCCGCCGTTGCCAAGGGCAACAGCTCGCTGGCCGGCGGCTGGAACAAGGCGCTGGCCGAAGTGATGGCCGACGGCAGCTATGCCGCACTGTCCAAGAAGTACTTCAACGAAGACGTTCGCTGCACCAACTGAGCAAGCCCGCTTGTAATCACCAGGGGTTTTCATGCTCACTGCCCTTTGGCCCGAGCGCTGGTCTCGCCAGCAGCGCAGCAACGCCACGCTCGTCTCGGCCGTCGTCCTGATGGTCCTGGCGCTGGCGCTGCTGGGCCGGTTGCTCTCTTTCCTGCCCGAGCCCATCGGCCCCAACGCCCAGGCGTTTTCTGACGGCGCACGCACCACGCTGTGGCTCACCCTGGTGAGCGGCAGTGTGGGCCTGGTGCTGGGCACCGGCGCAGCCCTGGCCCGCACCTCGCGCCTGACGGCCGTGCGCTGGGTGGCCGGCTTCTACATCTGGGTCATCCGCGGCACGCCGCTCTTGGTGCAGATCCTGTTCGTCTACTTTGCGCTGCCGGTGCTGGTGCCGGGCCTGAACCTGCCCGACTTCGCGGCCGCCGTGCTGGCCCTGGGCCTGAACGTGGGGGCCTACAACGCCGAGGCCATCCGCGCCGGGCTGCTGGCGGTACCGCGCGGCCAGACCGAAGCCGCCAAGGCCCTGGGCCTGGGCCGCTTGCATGTTTTCCTGGACGTGGTGTTCCCGCAGGCCTTCAAGATCTCGCTGCCGCCGCTGGTGAGCAACTTCGTGGCACTGCTCAAGGATTCGTCGCTGGCCTATGCCATCGGCGTGGTGGAACTGACCAACGTGGGCAATCGCATCCAGTCGGCCACTTTCCAGCCCATCGCCACCCTTTCCACCGTGGCCATCACCTACCTGCTGCTGACCACCCTGGTCACGCAGATCTCGAACGCCGTGGAATACCGCTTCGACGTGGAAGGCCGCAACCAATGAGCCGGCCCACGCCCTTCATCGTGGTGGACCGCGTCTGCAAGTCTTTTGGCACCCACCAGGTGCTGCGCGACGTGTCCACCGTGTTCAACACCGGCGAGGTCACCGTGATCATCGGGGCCTCGGGCTCGGGCAAGAGCACGCTGCTGCGCGCCATCAACCGGCTAGAGCCCCACGACTCGGGCCGCATCACCATCGACCGGGTGGAAGTGACCGATGACATGGCCACGCTGCAGCGCCAGCGCAGCGAGGTCGGCATGGTGTTCCAGCAGTTCAACCTGTTCGGCCACATGAGCGTGCTGGACAACGTGACGCTGGCCCCCCGGCGCATACGCAACACGCCGCGCGCCCAGGCCAACGAACAGGCCATGGCCCTGCTGCGCCGCGTGGGCATGCAGGACCATGCCCACAAATACCCGTGGCAGCTGTCGGGCGGCCAGCAGCAGCGGGTGGCCATTGCGCGGGCGCTGGCCATGCAGCCCAAGGTGATGCTGTTCGACGAGCCCACCTCGGCCCTCGATCCCGAGATGGTGCAGGAGGTGCTCGACGTGATGCGCGAGCTGGCCCGTGGCGGCATGACCATGATCGTGGTGACCCACGAGATGGGCTTTGCCCGCGAAGTGGCCGACCGTGTGATGTTCTTCGACCAGGGGCGCATCGCCCACGACGCGGCGCCCGCCGAATTCTTCAACAACCCCGCCAACGACCGCATCCGCGCCTTCATCGGCCGCATGAGCGCCTGAGATCCAGGCCCGTGCCATGCCATTACCAGCCCCTACCGGAGTGACCATGAAACTGAACCACACGTTCCTCGCCCTGCTGGCCGCCGGCCTGTGCAGCCTGCCCCCTGCGGCCTTCGCGCAGTCCGCCAAGGACTTCGAAGAAATGCGCAACGAACTCAAGGCCCTGCGCGCCGAGCTCAACCAGCTCAAGGCCCAGCAGGCCCAGGCGCCCGCCGCCCCTGCGGCGTCGGCATCGGCCTGGAACGACCGCATCGAGGCCGTGGAACTCAAGCAGAAGGACGCCGTGGTGCTGGGCGATATCCCGGGCAGCTTCCGCCTGCCGGGCAGCGAGACCTCGATCCGCGTCTACGGCTTTGCCGAAGCCAACATGGTCAAGGACTTCAAGGGCACGGCCCCCGGCGACAATTTCACGAACCTGATGGAGCAGCCCCTGGGCGACTCGCGCCAGGGCAAGAGCAGCCTGACCGCGCAGACTTCGCGCTTTGGCTTCGAGACCTCCACGCCGACTTCCATCGGCACCTTCAACACCAAGATCGAGGCCGACTTCTACGCCTATTGCGGTGCCGAGTGCAACCGCAACCGCCTGCGCCTGCGCCACGCCTACGGCGAATACGCTGGCTGGCTGATCGGCCAGACCTGGTCGACCTTCATGGACACGGACAACCTGCCCGAGACCGTGGACTTCAACGGCCCGCCCGGCGCCACCTTCCGCCGCCCCGCGCAGATCCGCTACACCTACAACAACCCCGATCTGGCCAAGTTCCAGTTCGCGCTCGAAGAGCCCACCGACGGCGCCAAGGGCCTGAACTTCGTGGCCCGCGTAGACAAGGCCTTCGACTGGGGCAACGTGAACGCCCGCCTGCTCTCGCACGAGCAACGTGTCGACGGCTTCAGCAAGCGCGGCCTGGGTGTGGGTATCGGCGCCGGCTACAAGATCACCGGCACCACCACGCTGATGGCCCAGTACACGCGCCTGGATGGCGATGGCGATGGCGCCTACCTGGTGGGCGCGAACTACCCCGTGCTTGACGGCAGCACCGTGCGCCTGGACCGCTCGCACGGCGTCGTGATCGGCCTGAGCAACGTCTTCAGCGAGAAGATGCGCGGCACCGTGTCGCTGGGCGCCGTGCGCTCGCGCCACCGCCTGGGCGACGACTACGTGAACGCCTACGGCGGCGAAGGCAACCACAAGCTCTACCAATGGCACGCCGGCATGTACTACCTGCCGATCAAGAACGTGGAACTGGGCAGCGAGCTGATCGGCGGCCGCCGCACCACCTTCGACGGCCAGAAGGGCGACATGCTGCGCCTGAATCTGCAGGCCCGCTACCTGTTCAATTGATCCACGGCGCCCCTTGCGCCCGACAGGCTGGCCGGAGACCCCGGCCAGCCTTTTTTCTTTTTGCCCATGCGATCTGAACGTTTTGGCCTGTTGGCCCTGCTGGTGGTGACCGCGGTGTGGGGCACCACCTTCCCCGCCATGAAGCTGCTGTCCGCCCAGCTCGATGCGCTGCAGATCATCTGGCTGCGCTTCGTGATTGCCCTGGCGGTGCTGGCACCGCTGTGGTGGGGCATGCTGCGCCATGAACGCCGCTGGGGCTGTGCACTGGGCCTGCTGCTGTTCCTGGCGTTCTGGCTGCAGATCGAGGGGCTGGCGCGCACCAGCAGCAACCGCAATGCCTTCGTGACCGGACTGAACGTGCTGGTGGTGCCGCTGATCGCCATGGCACTGATGGGCCGGCGCTATGGCTGGCGGCTGTGGGCCGCATGCGCCATGGCCTGTGCGGGCATGGCGCTGATGTTCCATGAGAACGAACCCTGGAACCTGGGCGATACGCTGACGCTGGCCAGCACCGTGTTCTATGCCCTCTACATCCTGGCGCTGGAGGAGTGCGCGCGGCGCACGGCCGCCAACCCGCTGCGCGCCACGCGCATGGCCGCCGCGCAGGCTGGCGTGATGGCCCTGGCCTCCACCGTGCTGCTTCTCGCGCGCGAGGGCGGCATGGGTTGGCTGGAGTCTGCGGCCCGGCTGCCCGCAGAGGCCTGGGTGGCCGTGGTCTATCTGGGCCTGCTGGCCAGCGTGGTGGTGGTCACCCTGCAGGCCTGGGGCCAGCAGCGCGTGGATGCGATGCGCAGCGCCATCGTCTTCGGACTGGAGCCGGTGTTCGCCGCCCTCACGGCCTGGGCCTTGTTGGGCGAGCGGCTCGGCTGGGCGGGAGTAAGTGGCGCGGCAATGATCGTGGCAGCCTTGGTGTTCAGCCAGTTGGCCCCGCCAGCATCGGGCGCGAAGGTCTGATGAAGCTCAGGGAGCGGGCGGGCTGATCACTACGTCGGCCACCGCGCGCGGCTTGCCGATGGGCGCGGCGGCGATGCCCTTGCGCACTGCGGCAAGGTCTTCATCGTTCGGGTACTCGCCCTGAAGCCAGTAGTCGAACACACGCCGCGCAATCGGGCCGGCCGCCGCAGCGCCAAAGCCGGCGTTCTCGACGATGACGGCCAGTGCGATCTGGGGGTTCTCGGCCGGGGCAAAGGCCGCAAACAGCGAGTGGTCGCGCTGGTGCTCTTCGAGCAGCTTGGCGTTGTAGCGCACGTTCTGGCCCAGGCTCATGGCCTGCGCAGTGCCGGTCTTGCCGGCGGACGTGTAGGGCGCGCCTGCAAAGATGCGCGTGCCCGTGCCACCCTTGTTCACCGCCACCAGCGCGTTGCGCACGATCTCCACGTTCTTCGGCAGGTAGCCAAGGTTTTCTCCCGGAGGCTGAACCACCGGGGTCACGGTGCCGCTGACCGTGTCGCGCACGGCCTTGATGAGGTGGGGCGCATACTTGATGCCGCCGTTGGCCAGCGTGGCCTCGGCCTGCGCCAGCTGCAGGATGGTGAAGCTGTTGTAGCCCTGGCCGATGCCCAGGGACACGGTTTCGCCGGGGTGCCAGCGCTTCATCTCGGGGCGCTTGTAGGCATTGCGCTTCCAGGTGGTGCTGGGCAGCACGCCGCGCACCTCGCCGTTGAGATCGATCCCCGTGCTCTGGCCCAGGCCCAGCGGCTTCATGAAATCGTGGATGGCATCGACCCCCATCTCCACGGCCAGCGAGTAGAAATAGGTGTTGCTCGAGAACTGGATGGCGCGGTGCATGTCCACCCCGCCCAGGCCCCCTTCGTGGCTGCGGAAGGTGTGGCCGCCAAAGGTGTAGAAACCCGGGTCGTTGACCACCATGCTGGGCGCACGCTTGCCCAGCTGCAGCGCCGCGAGCGCCATGAAGGGCTTGTAGGTGGAGCCCGGCGGGTAGGTGCCGCGCAGCGCGCGGTTGAGCAGCGGCTTGTCGATCGACTCGTTGAGCGCCTGCCAGCTTTCGCTGTCGATGCCCTCGACGAACAGGTTCGGATCAAAGGTGGGTTTGCTCACCAGCGCCAGCACCTCGCCATTGCGCGGGTCGATGGCCACCAGGGCGCCGCGGCGGTCGCCGAACATGTCCTCGATGAGTTTTTGCAGCTTGATGTCCAGCGACAGCATCACCGTGTTGCCCGGCGTGGCCGGGTGGCTGGCCAGCCGCCGCACGGCGTGCCCGCCGGCCGAGGTCTCCATGCGCTCCACGCCGGTCAGGCCGTGCAGCATGTTCTCGAAACTCTGCTCCACGCCGAGCTTGCCGATGTACTCGGTCCCCCGGTAGTTGGCCTCGTCGTCCGAGTCCTGGATGCGTGCCTTTTCCGTCTGGTTGATGCGGCCGATGTAGCCGATGGCATGGGCGCCCGCGTCGCCCAGCGGGTAGTTGCGAAACAGCCGGGCCTTGATGTCCACGCCGGGAAAGCGGTAGCGCTGCGCGGAAAAGCGCGCCACTTCCTGGTCGGTCAGGCGCGTGCGGATGGGCAGGGATTCGAAGTTGCGCGACTCTTCCAGCAGGCGCTTGAAGCGCCGCCGGTCGCGCTGCTGAATATCCACCACCTTGGACAGGGCCTCGATGGTCTCCTCCAGCACGCCCACGCGCGAGGGGGTGATCTCCAGCGTGTAGGCCGCGTAGTTGGTGGCCAGCACCACGCCGTTGCGGTCCATGATCAGGCCGCGGTTGGGCACGATGGGAACCACCGCCGTGCGGTTGCTCTCGGCCTGGGCGGCCAGGTCCTCGTGGCGCACCACCTGCAAGAACACCAGGCGCGCGACCAGCAGTCCGAACGCCAGGAACACCACGAAGGCGACGGTGAAGATGCGGGCGCGAAAACGCGACGAGTCCGCTTCGGCATTGCGCAGTTCAGTCACGCTGCGCCCTCCCCACCACCGTGCGGCAAGCGCAGGCGGATCGTTGGAGGGTCCACACCAGGCTCATAGCGGTCGATTCTGATCGCGATCAGGCGGGCGGCGCTGGGGCGCCAGCAATACCCAACTGGCCAGTGGCCACAAAAGCGCTTCGAGCACTGGGGCCACGAAGACCCACAGCCCCGGGAAAATGCCGCCCGACACCACGCGCACCAGCAACTCGATGGAATGCGCAATGAGGAACAGCGGCAACACCTGCAGCGCCTGCGAAGGCACGCTGAACCACAGCAGACGGCGGTGGATGGCGATGGCGCCAAAAGCCAGCACCGAATACGACAGCGCATGCTGGCCCAGCAGCGAGGACTGCTGCACATCCATGCACAGGCCCAGCAGGAAGGCCGTGCCCATGCCGATGCGCAGCGGCTGGTGCACGCTCCAGAACACCAGCAGCAGCATCAGCAGGTCAGGCGTCCAGACCACACGCCCCAGAGGGATCATGTTGATGGCCAGGCCCGCCATCAGGCTCACGGCGATGAAGACGGGGTTGACGGGCAGCAGCAGCGGCTGGCCGCGCGGCATGATCATTTGTGGCGTCCCTTCTTGCCAGCGGTGGGCGGGGCGGCCGGCTCGGGCCGCTCGGGAATGTGTCCCGACAGGGGCTTGAGCACCATCACATGGCGTGCGCCTTGCACCTGGGCCAGCGGCTCGCAGTAGATGCGCGCAAAGGCCGAGTCGGCCCGGCGCTCCACGCGCACGATCTTGGCCACCGGCAGGCCGGGGGGGTACAGGCCGTCCACGCCACTGGTGGTCAACAGGTCGCCTTCGCGCACGTCGGCATTGGCGGGCATGAAACGCAGCTCCATACCGCCGTTGTTGCCCGCCACGGGATCCCCGTAGGCCACGCCGCGCGCACCGGTACGGATATTGAGCACGGGAATGGCCTGGTCCCGGTCGACCAGCAGCGTCACTTCGCTGAGCATGGGGAACACGCGTGTGACCTGGCCCAGGATGCCCGCTTCGTCGAGCACGGGCGCACCGAGTTCCACCCCCGCCATCAGCCCCTTGTCCACCACCACGCGGCGGGTATAGGGGTCGGCGGTGTCATAGATCACTTCGGCCGCCTCGGCCGAAGTGGTCAGCCGCTCGCGCAGCGTGAGCAGCTTGCGCAGCCGCTCGTTCTCCAGTATCAGTTGGTCGGCCTGGCTCGCACGCTGCGACATCTGGGCCATCTTGCTGCGCGCGGCATCGGCGTCCTGCTGCGCGGTCTGCAGGTTCTGGAAGTAGCCGGCACCGCGCCCGGCAAACTCCACTGGCTGCAGCATCAGCCACTGCACCGGGTAGAGCACGGTGGACACGGCCTGGCGGAACGGGCCGGTCAGCTTGAAGCGCACGTCCGCCACCATGAGGAAAAGGGCCAACGCGCCGTAAAGCGCCAGCCGCGACAGGGCCGAGGGGCCTTGCTTGAAGAAGGGAGGCGCACTGCGCTCCAGGGTTCCCAGGGGCATGGCGCTCAGCGGTGGGCCTGCACGGCGCGCCAACGCGGCCAGGGGCACGGCTCAAAAAGCATCGGTGCGGTTGCGGTCATGCCATTTCAGCGCGATGGGTGCCTGCATGGCTGGCACGCAGGCACGGGGGACTTACTCGCTTGTAAAAATGCTGCCCTGGCGGTCCATGCGCTCCAGCGCAATGCCGCAGCCACGCACCACGCAGGTCAGCGGGTCTTCGGCCACCAGCACCGGCAGGCCGGTCTCCTCGGCCAGCAGGCGATCCAGGTCGCGCAGTAGCGCGCCGCCGCCGGTCAGCATCATGCCGCGGTCGGCAATGTCGGCGCCTAGCTCGGGCGGGGTCTGTTCCAGGGCGTTCTTGACGGCCGAGACGATCTGGTTGAGCGGATCGGTCAGCGCTTCCAGCACTTCGTTGCTGGAGATGGTGAAGCTGCGCGGCACGCCTTCGCTGAGGTTGCGGCCCTTGACTTCCATCTCGCGCACTTCGGAGCCGGGGAAGGCCGAGCCGATGTTCTTCTTGATGGATTCAGCCGTGGGCTCGCCGATCAGCATGCCGTAGTTGCGGCGGATATAGCTGATGATGGCTTCGTCGAACTTGTCGCCGCCCACGCGCACACTGCCCTTGTAGACCATGCCGCCCAGCGAGATCACGCCCACTTCGGTGGTGCCGCCGCCGATGTCCACGACCATGGAGCCGCTGGCTTCCGAGACCGGAAGGCCTGCACCGATGCCGGCAGCCATGGGTTCTTCGATCAGGTAGACGGCGGTGGCGCCGGCCGCCTCGGCCGCGTCCTTGATGGCACGGCGCTCGACCTGGGTGGAACCGCAGGGCACGCAGATGATGATGCGCGGGCTGGGGGTGAACAGCGTGCGCGGGTGCACCATCTTGATGAACTGCTTGATCATCTGCTCGGTGATCACGAAGTCGGCGATCACACCGTCCTTCATGGGCCGGATGGCTTCGATGTTGCCGGGCACCTTGCCAAGCATGGCCTTGGCTTCATGGCCTACGGCCTGAATGACTTTCTTTCCATGGGGTCCGCCTTCGTGGCGGATGGCGACAACAGAGGGCTCATCGAGCACAATGCCTTTGTCGCGGGCGAATATCAGGGTGTTGGCTGTGCCAAGATCAATGGCCAGGTCGGTGGAGAAGTACCGACGGAAAGCTCCGAACATTCAAGAATCCTCTCAGGCATGGCGTGCGCATCGGCCTGCCATCGCCGGGTTTACGGGGTCAAATTTCGCTTTTTTCGCACAATGACCGGCATGAGGGAGGGTATTGCGGCAAAGCCGGGATAATACCCTATCCCCTGTGAATAACTCCCCTGGTCCCACCCCCCATTTCAGCTTTACATCTGGTTTCTCCCGAATTTTTCCCCTATGGCACTGACATCCCTGGACATCGATCGCATCGCCAATCTGGCACGACTGGAATTGAGCGCGAGCGAAAGTGAGCGCATGCTCACACAACTCAACGGCTTTTTCGACATCGTGGAGAAGATGCGCGCTGTGGATACCGGGGACTTGACACCCCTGGCACACCCCGTGGCAGCCATCCAGGAGATCGCCCTGCGCCTGCGCGACGACGTCGCCAGCGAACCCAACCAGCGCGAGGCCAACCAGCGCAGCGCCCCGGCAGTGGAACGCGGCCTGTTCCTTGTGCCCAAAGTGATCGGTTGAGGCCAGCATGAACAAGCAAATTGCAGACCTGCACGATCTGACCGTCACCGCCCTGGCCGCGCAACTGCGCGAGCGCCAGGTCTCCGCCGTGGAAGCGGCCCAGCATTTCCTGGCCCGCGCCAAGAGCCACCAGTCGCTGGGCGCCTACGTGGCGGTCAATGAAGACGTCACGCTGGCCCAGGCGCGTGCGGCCGATGCCCGCATTGCCGCCGGTACGGCAGGCGCGCTGGAAGGCGTGCCCCTGGCCCACAAGGACATTTTCGTCACGCGCGACTTCCCCAGCACCGCCGGCTCGAAGATGCTGGCGGGCTACCAGTCCCCGTTTGACGCCACCGTGGTGCGCAAGCTGGCCGAGGCCGGCGCCGTGACCCTGGGCAAGCTCAACTGCGACGAGTTCGCCATGGGCTCGGCCAACGAAAATTCGGCCGTGGCCCCCGTGGGCTTCGACGCGCCCGCCCCGGTGCGCAACCCCTGGGATACTTCGCGCATCCCCGGTGGCTCCTCGGGCGGCAGCGCGGTGGCCGTGGCTGCGCGCCTGGCCCCGGCCGTGACCGGCACCGACACCGGCGGCTCCATCCGCCAGCCGGCCTCGTTCTGCGGCATCACCGGCATCAAGCCCACCTACGGCCGCGCCTCACGCTACGGCATGATCGCCTTTGCCTCCAGCCTGGACCAGGCCGGCCCCATGGCGCGCACGGCCGAGGACTGCGCGCTGCTGCTGTCCACCATGTGCGGCCCCGACCTGGACCGCGACTCGACCTCCATCGACATGCCCGCCGAGGACTTCGGCCGCTCGCTGAACGACTCCATCGACGGCCTGCGCATCGGCATCCCGGCCGAGTTCTTCGGGGACGGCCTGGCGCCCGACGTGCGCGCTGCGGTGGACGCTGCGCTCAAGGAATACGAGAAGCTTGGCGCCAGGCTGGTGCCCATCAGCTTGCCGCGCACCGAACTCTCGATCCCGGTGTACTACATCATCGCGCCGGCCGAGGCCTCGTCCAACCTGAGCCGCTTCGACGGCGTGAAGTTCGGCCACCGCGCCAAGGACTACGGTGACCTGGAGGACATGTACAAGAAGACCCGCGCCGAAGGCTTTGGCGACGAGGCCAAGCGCCGCATCATGATCGGTGCATACGTGCTCTCGCACGGCTACTACGACGCCTATTACCTCAAGGCCCAGAAGATCCGCCGCATGATTGCCGACGACTTCCAGCAGGCCTTCGCGCAGTGCGACGTGATCGCCGGCCCGGTGGCTCCCACCGTGGCCTGGAAGCTCGGCGAGCATGGCGCCGACCCGCTGGCCGACTACTTGGCCGACATCTTCACCCTGCCCGGCTCGCTGGCCGGCCTGCCCGGCATGAGCGTGCCGGCGGGCTTTGGCGAAGGCGGCATGCCCGTGGGCCTGCAGCTGATCGGCAATTACTTCCAGGAAGCGCGCCTGCTCAACGCAGCACACCGGCTGCAGCAGGCCACCGACTTTCACCTGCGCCAACCCGAAGGTCTGTGACATGACGACGACGACAGCAACCAGCAGCAAATTGATCCACGGCTACGAGGTCGTGATCGGCTTCGAAACCCACGCCCAGCTCGCCACCCAGAGCAAGATCTTCAGCCGCGCCTCCACGGCCTTCGGTGCCGAACCCAACACCCAGGCCTGCGCCGTGGACCTGGCCCTGCCCGGCACGCTGCCGGTGATGAACCGCACCGCCGTGGAATGCGCCATCAAGCTCGGCCTGGCGCTGGGCTCGCACATCGCGCCCGAGAGCATCTTCGCGCGCAAGAACTACTTCTACCCCGACCTGCCCAAGGGCTACCAGATCAGCCAGTTCGAGATCCCCGTGGTGCAGGGCGGCGAGGTGCAGTTCTTTCTCGGCGACGAGAAGAAAACCGTGCGCCTGGTGCGCGCCCACCTTGAAGAGGACGCGGGCAAGTCGCTGCATGAGGACTTCATCGGCCAGAGCGGCATCGACCTGAACCGCGCCGGCACGCCGCTGCTGGAGATCGTGACCGAGCCCGACATGCGCTCCAGCGACGAGGCCGTGGCCTATGCGCGCGAGCTGCACAAGATCGTGACCTGGATCGGCATCTGCGACGGCAACATGCAGGAGGGCTCGTTCCGCTGCGATGCCAACGTCTCGGTGCGCAAGCCCGGCGCCCCCCTGGGCACGCGCCGCGAGATCAAGAACCTGAACAGCTTCAAGTTCATGCAGCAGGCCATCGACTACGAGATCCGCTGGCAGATCGAGGAGATCGAGGATGGCCGCGCCATCCAGCAGGCCACGGTGCTGTTCGACCCCGACACCGGCGAAACCGAGGCCATGCGAACCAAGGAAGACGCGGCCGACTACCGCTACTTCCCCGACCCGGACCTGCCGCCGCTGCAGATCTCGCGCCAGTGGGTGGACGAGCAGCGCGCACTGATGACGGAGCTGCCGCGCGCCATGGCCGCGCGCTTCGTGGCCGACTATGGCCTGCCCGAGTACGACGCGACCACGCTGACCCAGAGCAAGGCCATGGCCGCCTATTTCGAGACCGCAGCCCAGGCCAGCAAGCAGCCCAAGCTGGCCAGCAACTGGATCATGGGCGAGGTCTCGCGCCGCCTGAACGCCAACGACATGGCGCTGGATGCCTCGCCCGTGTCGGCCGCCCAACTGGGCACGCTGATCGGCCGCATTGCCGACGGCACGGTGTCGAACAACGCCGCCAAGCAGGTGTTCGAGGCGCTGTGGACCGGGGAATCACCCGACGTGGACGCCATCATCGAGGCCAAGGGCCTCAAGCAGATGAACGACACGGGTGCCCTGGAAGGCATCATTGACGACGTGATTGCGGCCAATGCCGACAATGTGGCCCAGTTCCGCGCCGGCAAGGACAAAGCCTTCAACGCACTCGTGGGCCAGATCATGAAGGCCAGCAAGGGCAAGGCCAACCCGCAACAGGTCAACGACCTGCTGCGCGCCAAGCTCGCTGTCTGATCACGCCCGGTGGATGCCGCCCCCTGCGTGGAGGGCATCCATCGCCGAGAACCCTGAATGGGCCCTGATCAGCGGGCACCGCCGGCGGACGCCGGGGGGGCGCTGCTCGCAGCACCAGGCACGCCAACGCCCCGCTGCTCATCCCACAGCTTGCGCAGTTGTGCGAGCTCCACGTCGAAGCGCTGGTGCACACGGCGCTTTTCGTCGTCCTGGCCGCCAATGAAGCGCTGCTGTTCGGCAATGCTGTCGTCGTTCTCGGCGATCTTGCGGCGCAGCGTCATCGGGGCCTTGTTGGGGTCCTTCTTGTAGAACTCCATCTCGGTGTCCATGGCCTGGCGTTGCTGGCGCAGCTCGACGATGCGCTTCTGGGCCGTGGCCGCCACGTCTTCCACCATCTGGATGGCGGCCTTGCGCTCCACGTCGTGCGCGGCCTTGTCGGGGTAGCGCGACGTCAGGGCACGCTCGCGGCGGCGTTCTTCCAGGGCGCGGCTGCGTTCCTCTGCTTCCTTGCGCTGGCGCACTTCGAGGGCGGCGCGCTCCTGCTCGGTCAGCGTGGGGCCAATCTGGCGCCGTACGATGCCAGAAGGGCCCAGCTCGCGCTGCTCGCGGTCCACGCATTCGGCAATGGGGCGGTCGGCCGTGAGCCGACGGCCATTGCGGTCCACGCAGGTGTAGATGCTGCCCACCGGTCCCGTCTGCTGCGCCCACGCGGACGCCGTGGCCAGGCCTGCCAATGCCAATTCGCCAATGAGCCACGCCGTCTTGTGCAACTAGTTACCCTTCGTTCACCCCGTACCGCTCGCGGTAGGCCGAAACCCGTTCGTGATGGGCGCGCATCTCCGCCCCCCCTGTTTGCGATAGGTACAGCAATAAGTCTGCCAGCCTGGCGATAGTACAAACCTTCATGCCAAGCTGCTGGCGCACATACTGCACTGCACTGTGCTCCACGTCCAGCCCATTCTCGGTGGCTTTCTCCTGGCGGTCCAGCGCAATGGCCACCGCATGGGGGGTGGCGCCTGCGGCCTGGATGAGGGCAATCGACTCGCGCGCCGCAGTGCCGGCCGACATCACGTCGTCCACGATCAGCACCCGGCCCTGGAGCGGAGCCCCTACCAGGGTGCCCCCCTCGCCATGGTCCTTGGCTTCCTTGCGGTTATAGGCAAAGGGCACATTGCGCCCCTGGCGTGCCAGCTCCACCGCCACGGTCGCGGCCAGCGGGATGCCCTTGTAGGCCGGCCCGAACACCATGTCGAACTCGATGCCGCTGGCGATCAGGGCTTTTGCATAGAATTCGGCCAGGCGCCCCATCTTGCTGCCGTCGTCGAACAGACCGGCATTGAAGAAGTAGGGGCTCAGGCGCCCGGCCTTGGTCTTGAACTCCCCGAAGCGCAGCACGCCCGATTCGACGGCAAACCGTACAAAGTCCTGCGCCAGCTGGCCCTCATCCGAGCCCTGCGCAACAACATCTACCATGGGAAATTCCTTGTTCAATTTGACCAGCCTCAACCTCAATGGCATCCGTTCGGCCACCACCAAGGGCGTGGAAAGCTGGATGGCTGCCACACGGCCGGATTGTATTTGCGTCCAGGAAGTCAAGGCGCAGGCCGCCGACGTGGCCACACGCTTCGAGCGCCTGGCCGAGATGGACGGGCACTTCCACTACGCGCAGAAGAAGGGCTATTCGGGCGTTGGCATCTACACCCGCCACCTGCCCAGCGACGTGATCGTGGGCTACGGCTCGACCGAGTTCGACGCCGAGGGCCGCTACCTCGAGCTGCGCTTCGACACCCCCGCGCGCAAGCTGTCCATCATCAGCGCCTACTTTCCCAGCGGTTCCTCGGGCGAGGAGCGCCAACTGGCCAAGTACCGCTTCCTTGCGGAATTCCATCCCCACCTCATGCAGCTCAAGCGGGAGCGAGAGTTCATCCTATGCGGCGACATCAACATCGCCCACCAGCAGATCGACCTGAAAAACTGGCGCAGTAACCAGAAGAACAGCGGCTTCCTTCCCGATGAACGCGCCTGGATGACAAAGTTGTTGCACACAACTGATGAAGGCGGCGGCCTGATCGACGTTTACCGTCAGTTACAACCGACCACCACCGACACGGCTTACACATGGTGGAGCAACCGCGGGCAGGCCTACGCCAACAATGTGGGCTGGCGGCTGGACTACCACCTTGCGACGCCAGCCATGGCTGCGCTGGCGCGCACCGAGACCATTTACAAGGACGTGAAGTTCTCGGACCACGCTCCGATCACCATCGGCTACGACTTCACGTTGTAGTCGTTCGACAACGTGGCAATAGATTGTTGCGCCGCTCTCACCGGCCAGTCCGGAGGTGCTCCAATGCGTTCGACCGACTGCAATACAAACGTCTTTCGAGGAGCGCGATTGCGCAGCCTAACTTCGCGGACCTTGACCCGCGCACTAACGTGCTGGTGCAGCGGGTTAACGCCTTCTTCCAGTAGCTTCTGCATCGCTTCCCGTAACATCGAACCGACAATCACGTTTCGGTCCGCATGGAGGAGCACTTCGAAGCGAAGCGAGTATTCGGCCCATCCGATGATTTCGCCTTCATGGGTCTCGAGACGATCTTCGATCACAAGCGCTTCGACACGTTGGCGAGCGCGCTGCACTGCTTGCGTCGTCAACTCGAAATCCCGCTCACCCTCCACGACTCGCAAGCTTGCTCCCTCGTCGTCGAGCAGTTTGAAAAACTCCTTCAATGCGCCGAGTTGCCGATTGTCAAATCGAGCGGACGCTTCATCGAATAGCGCATCGTCTACACTGGCCATTCGTGAGAGCGTGTCAGCGACCTCGCCCACTACCTGTCTGAGCGTCGCATCGCTTTCTGCAGGCTGACTTCCTTGCAGGACAAATCCAAAAGACCCTCGCACTACATCAGTCACAAGAAGCTGAGTTTCCTCGCTCATTGGCACTCGTCCGCGTGACGCCAAGGGCCCCGTCTCCGCTGCCGCGTAGCGCTGGCTGACTAACTTCTGAAACTGGCCCACAGCCTGTGTTCCGAACGCAGCCTTGATGCCATGCGATCCAATCACCGGCCTACCACCAAAGAACAAGGCGACCCCGGTCGGAGCGCTCTGGGCTTTTACAGCAAGCTCAGTCAGTTCGCGCTCAAGCCGTGCCACTCGCTGGCTATATTGGCTTTCTGCAAAAGGGTCGTTGTGCGCGCATCCCTCGGCGAGTAGTTGCCGAGCTTGCGCGAGATCGGCCTGAAGGAATTGCCTCTCAAGTTGAGCCAGCATTGCTCTCTCCTTCAAAATTCAGTTCCGTCAGCATTTGGAGCCCTTCGAGGTCGTTCGAATCCAAGGGCAACTGCAACATGCCCTTCCACAACGCATCGCCTCGGCGATGGGAGTAGAGGCCGTACCAGTAACGAGTCTGAGTGACCAGCCACTCTGGTGAAGTTGCCAGGTTGACGATCGCAGTGTCGCCGCGGAAAGCCGCTTTGCACAGAGCGTGGTCGAAAAGATCTGCATGCGATTGCATCATGTCCCTGATCTGCTCGGTGCTCATGCCGGCGGGAGGATGCGCAAACGTCACGATGTCTATGTCCCTGGGCGCGCGCCCCTCACGAGACTCGACATCTTCAACGAAACTGCCGTCGAGCCACTGAAATCCTCGGACAAACCCTAGACGGCGCAATTCGCCACGGTAGCGCATGAACCCATCAATGATCGCGTGGCGCGCCGCGTTGATGGCGAAGCGCTGCACGAACTCTCCAGTCGCAACTACATAGGGCGAACTGTGTGCACTGGTCAGACGCTCGCCCTCGAAAGGGGGCAAAACGTGAGAGTGATTGAAAGCTGGGATCATGGTGCAGCAGGGTAACAGTGCTCACGAAATTGGCAGGGCGCGAAATCGCCCGAAACAACCATTCTCTCGCACCCTGCGCCCTCGCGATCAACGCCACTTGGCAACGCCGGCGACAACTACCCTTGCGCGTACCGTGACCATCTAAGGAGGTGGAGTTCTCGGACCACGCGCCGATCACCCTCGGCTACGACGTCAAGATGTGAGAGCGGCAGCACCGGCTCAGTCAGCGCCGACTGCGCACGATGAGCCCGCACAGCACGATGCCGGCCGCCAGGCTGGTGTGGCCGCTGTAGCTCACCAACCCCATGCCCCAGCCCTGGGCATGCACGATGATGGCCAGCGCCACGGCCAGGGCGCCCCAGCCCGCGATGCGCAACAGCCAGGTGGCGCGCGGTGCCAGCGCCTGGCCGAACAGCTCGTCCTGCGGGCGTTCCGTCCCTAGTGCCAGGGCTGCGAAGGCGGCCAGGCAGGTCACGAAGGTGAGCAGATGGTGCATCACGCACCCCCCTGGGGCATGGCAGAGCCGGTGGGTGCGGATGGCGCTGGCGCCCGTGCCGCACGGGGCTTGGACCCCTGGTGGCGCGCCGTGCGCACCGCCAGCCAGGCATGCAGGCCGGCCAGCGCCCAGAGCATGAACTCGAAGCCGGCAAACACCCAATCCCCCTCGGCCAGGCTGCGCCACAGCGGCCGCTCGGTGGTCAACGCGCTGACCAGGGGCAGCAGGGCCAGCGCGGCCGCACCAATCCAGAACTGCTCGATCCAGGCGCGGCGCGAGGGGCGCAGCATGGCATGCGCCAGCGTCAGGGCCCAGACGATGAAAAACACATGCACCTCCCATGCCGTGCGCTCGGCCATGCCTTGCGGCAGCAGGCGGTTGCCCCAGAGGAAGCCGGCCATGGCGATGGACAGGCCCGCGATGCTGGCGATATTGAGCTTTTCCACCAAGCGAAAGCCGAAGTGCGGCCGCGCCGGATCGCCCAGCTTGCGGCGGCGCTTGACGGTCCACATCACCAGGCCCGTGCCCACCATGGCCGTGCCCGCCAGACTCACGATGAAGTACAGCCAGCGCATGTGCAGGTCACTGAAGCGCCCCAGGTGCAGCGAATAAAGCACGCCACGCGTTTCGGCTGAGGGGCCTACGCTTTCCTTCACCTCCAGCAGCTTGCCGCTCACACCATCGAACAGCATGTACTGCGGGCTCATGGAGACCCGGCCCTCCTCGCCGCGCGTCACGCTCACACGCGCCGCGGAGTCGCCGGCATTCGTGGCGGTGAGGCGGCCCACGTTGCCCTCGCCCCAGCGCGCCTGGGCCTGGCGCACCATGTCGTCCACCGGCGCCAGCGGCGCCGGCTGGCCCGTGGCCTTGCCGGGCTGGATGAAGGCGCTGAGCTGGGAGGTCATCTCCTGCTTCTGCGCCGGTGTCGTGTACGCCGCCTGCTCGCCGAACGGCATGTACAGCGCCATCAGCGTGATCAGGCCGGTGTAGGTGATCATGAAGTGGAACGGCAGCCCGAACACCGACAGCGCGTTGTGCGCATCCAGCCACGAGCGCTGGCCCTTGCCCCAGCGGAAGGTGAAGAAGTCGGTGAAGATCTTCTTGTGCGTGATGACCCCGCTGACGATGGCCACCAGCATGAACATGGCGCAAAAGCCCGCCAGCCAGCGCCCCCACCGCACGGGCATGTAGTGGAACTGAAAGTGGAAGCGGTAGAAAAATTCGCCGCCCACCGTCTCGCGCGAGGCCACCTTCTCGCCGGTCAGCGGATCGAAGTTGGCACTGCCGAAGTTGCGCCCATTGGCAGCCGCCCCCTGCTCGGGTGCCAAGCGCCAGAAGCTGTCCACCGTGGTGTAGCGCTCGTCGGGCAGGCGCATGCTCCACTGCGGCGCATTCGGCACCAACTGCACGAGCTGGTTGGCGATGCGCTGGGCCGATTCGGCCGCATCGGGCACCACCGCGCGGTGCGGCAGCTCGGGCCGCATCCACTGCGATATCTCGTCCTTGAAGTAGCTCACGGTACCCGTGAGAAACATCGCATACAGGAACCAGCCACACAGCAGGCCGGCCCAGGTGTGCAGGTCCGACATGGTCTGGCGGATGCCCGGCGCCTTGGGCTCGTCCAACGGCACGTCGTCGTTGTTGTTCGTCGTCATTGGGAAGCTCCTGCAGAGGACCACACGGTCCATGCGGCCAGCAGCAGCGGCACGGCCGCCACCACCAGCCCGGCCCAGGCGCGCCAGGCGCTGCGCACCGCAAACACCCAGATCACCGCGCCCGTGTAGATGGCAAAGCTGGCCAGCATGCCCGTGATCACGGCCTGCGCCCGGGCCATGGGCAGGGCCAGCACCGCCACGCTGAACAGCGCCGCCAGCACATAGCCGCCGCCGATGGCCGCAACGATGCGCGACACCAGCGGCCCGGCGCGCCAGATACCGCGCAGCACGGGCATCATGGCAAGACTCCGGTCATGCCCATACCTCAGAAGTCCACTGCGGCCGACAGCATCAGCGTGCGGGGCGCGCCCACGGTCACGTAGTTGCTGATGACCCAGTAGTTCTTGTCGCTCACGTTCTCCAGGTTGGCGCGCAGCACCACGGGCTTGCCGGCCACCTTGGTGGCGTAGCGGGCACCGATGTCCAGGCGCGTCCAGGCAGGCACGCGCAGGCGGTTGGTGGCGTCGGCGTACATGCCGGAGGTATTGATCACGCGGCCGTTCACGCTCAGGCCCTGCAGCGGCGTATCCCAGTCCAGGCCCAGGTTGAAGGTGCGGTCCGGCACGCCGGCCGCGTCGTTGCCCTGGTTCACGCCACCGGCGGTGCGCGTGAGCTTGGCGGTGTTGAACGAGGCGCTGGCCATGGCACGCAGGCCACGCTGGACTTCGCCATAGGCCGTCAGCTCCAGGCCGCGGTTGCGCTGCTCGCCACCAAAGCTGTAGCGGTTGGTGGCCGGGTCGGTCAGGGCGCTGGGGCGCTTGATCTGGTAGATGGCGGCCTGGGTGGTCAGTTGGCCCCAGTCCACCTTGATGCCCACTTCGTTCTGCTTGGACTTCTGCGGCGCAAACGTCTCGCCCGCATTGGCCGTGCCGGGGCCGGCCGTGCCGCCACGGGTCAGGCCGGCGGTGTAGTTGGTGTAGACCGAGATGTTCTTCGTCGGCTTGATCACCAGGCCCGCCAGCGGTGTCACGGCACTGGCCTTGTAGTAGCCGGTGCCTGCGCCGGTGTTGACGTTGAAGCTGCCCTGCTCGATGGTCTGGTCGCGCACGCCCAGCGTCAGCAGGTAGCGGCCATTGTCGAACGACATGGTGTCGGCCAGCGCCAGGCTGTGCTGCTTGAGCTCGCTGCTCTTGCTGGGGTTGCCGCGCGGGAAGTTGATGGTCGGCAGTGGTGCGGGGTTGTAGATGTTGGACGGGGCGTAGGTGCTGGTCAGCTGGTAGAAGTAACCGATCTCCTGGTCCAGGTAGTTTGTGGCCAGGGCCACGGTGTGGCCGATGGCGCCGGTCTGGAACTTGGTGCGCAGGCCTGCGTCCATCGACGAGGTCTTGTTGTAGGCATCGTAGTAGCCGTTGGCCACCGTGAAGTTGCCCAGAGCGTCAACGCGCAGCCCGGCGGTCGGGAAGTGCTGCTCGTTGGTGTTGTGGGTGTAGCCCACGCCGCCGTACACGGTGGTGCTGTCGTTGATGTCGTACTCCAGGCGCGACATCACGGTGCGCATGTCGTCCGTCAGGTTGGCGCCGGGGTAGATGCTGGTGCGGTTGTCCGGCGCCGCAGGCATCTGCGTGACGCCGGCGCGGAAGGCCGTCTGGGGGCGGAACTGCCGGGTTTCGCCTTCGGTGGCGAAGGCGTCCAGCGACCAGCGCAGGCGGCTGCCGGCGTAGTCCACCCCAAGGGCCGCCACGTCGGCGCGCTGGCGGCCACCGTCGACATTGCCTTCGCCGTTGCGCACCAGCGCATTGGCGCGCACGCCCCACTGGTTGTCTTCACCAAAGCGGCGGCCCACGTCCAGGTGGGCACCGAACTGGGCCTTGCCCATGTAGCTGGTGGTCAGGCGCGTCAACGGCGTATCGGCCGCGCGCTTGGTCACCAGGTTGATGCTGCCGCCCACGCTGCCGCCGGGGCCCACGCCGTTGGTCAGGGCGCCAGGGCCCTTGAGCACTTCCACGCGCTCAATCATTTCCAGCGGGATGCGGGTGGACGGGCTCAGGCCGAACAAACCGTTCAGGCTCACGTCGGTGTTGGACACCGTGAGGCCGCGCACCTGGAAGTCATCGCCGTAGCCGCCACGCGCCTGCAGGCTGCGCACGGAGGCGTCGTTCATCACCACGTCGGCCACCGTCAGGGCCTGCTGGTTCTGGATCAGCTCGTTCGTGTAGTTGGTGGTGCTGAACGGCACGTTCATCTGGTCGGTGCGGCCCAGGATGCCCAGATCACCGCCGCGCGCGAACTGGCCGCCGTGGTAGGTCTTCTGCAGGCCGCCGATGGCCTCGGCCTGCTCGCGCACCTTCACCTCGTCGAGCGTGGTGCCGGAAGTGCTGGTCTGCGCAGCCACGCCCACGGCGGCAATGGCCAGCCCGGCGCCCAGGTATTGGCGGATCAGCAGGGGACGGGGAGCGAAGCGATGGAACGCGCGGACGGTCGAGGAATGCATGGTGGGTGGGGCCAGGAAACAAGAAAAAGACGAGCGAACCAAAACCGGCAGGGCCGGGTCGAATCCAGAAAAGGAGGTCATACAACCAGCGGCAGAGCCCTTGGCCTGCCGCCCTGGTTCTAGAAACAAATCAGAACGACAACTATTCGCATTTTAATTTAGCAATCTCTGAACGTGTAGGCCCTCCCCGGTAAAGCCCGCCAGAGGCCCATCCGTGCCGTGCCAGGAAAACCCCAATCCACCGCAATGCGTGGCCCGTTGCTACAAAATTCGCAGCAAAGTAGTTATCAATACGTTGCATCGTTGCAACGAAAATGGGCATTCCGGGGCATGCAACGCCGCCTGTCTGGGGGCAGTTGCACTCCGAGAATGAAGGTCGTATGGGTCCCCTCCACCCCGATTGGCCCCCAGAGGTAGGAGGACTGATCGACCGACTGCCGCAATCCCTGCCGGCGAGCCGACCCATCGATGGTGGAATGGAACCACGTACCGCCGCCCTGCGTCACACTGCCAACCATTCAAGGAGAAACGCGCCATGTCGCTGCTGCTGCCATTGCTGCACCCACCAAGCCCCGCCCGCCTTCTGGCTGCCGGCCTGCTCGCCGCCTGCGCCGCCATCACGGCGACCAGCGCGGCGGCGGGCACTGCCAGCGTCACGTTCACAGCGCCGGAGAAGTACACCGACGCCAGTTACGCCCACCCCGTGGCGAACGAATCCGACCGCGCCCAGGTGCTGCGCGACGTGGAGCAGCACCTGCAGCGCCTGGCCACGCGGGGCCTGGCACCCACCGACACCCTCAAGGTCGAGGTGCTGGACATCGACCTGGCCGGCCACTTCCCGCCCATGGGCGTGGGCGGCTCGGACGTGCGGGTGGTCACCGATGTCACGGGCCCGCGCATCAAGCTGCGCTACAGCCTGGTGCGCGATGACAGCGCCCCGGTTTCCGGCGGCGAAGAGGTGCTCAGCGACCTGAACTTCATGGTGCCCAGCAACAGGTATTCGAGCGGGGACCGGCTGCGGTACGAGAAGGCGTTGCTGGATCGGTGGTTCGAGAAGCGGTTTGGCACGCGGTAACAAGCAGGCGCTCACCTTGGGCGCACGCAGGTTCACGACCGATGTCTAATCTCGGCCAGGAAATCCATACCCATGTTTGTTGCTAACAAAGAATGGCGAGATGCGCTCGGTGCGACGCGCGTTCCGGTTGGCCGCTAGATTCTGCACGTACATCAAAGAATGGCCATTTCGGGCAACCTTTGGTGCTTGCTAACAAAGCGTGGCTATCACTTTCTGTTCGGTCGCGAGAGCGCTCCCCGCGCAAATCAGGAACGATGCTGATGCTGATGCTGAATGCACTGAAAAGTGCCTGTTGAGGGACCACCGCTACCGTGTGCAGGCCTCCAAGTGAGCGAAACCAGTTCCATTTGGCCTGTCGCGCTCCGAGCCTCCCTATAGCCGACTCAACCGCCTCAAGTGCATTCGCCTCATCTTGAGGATGAGGGATTTCTCAGCGTTAAGAGAGCCAAGAAAGCGTCGTACAGTCCCCAGAGAAAACCCTCGATCCCGGATGGCGGCCCAGTCCCCGTGAATCAGCAGCAATACGATTTCAGTAGGCATCCCGGAAAGAAGTGCCCTATCGAACACCAGTTCATCTTGTTTCTTGTAGCGCATAAAACTCCAGATTGGTGCGTCCACAGGAGCTCCCGTAGGCAAGTCTGGGGCTGTGAGCACATACGAGTGAAAAAAGCTAGCCAGTCCATATACGCCAACGATGCTTTCTGGCGGAACGCCAAAGAGAAGTGACCTCCTTATTTCAGCAGGGTCAGCACCCAAGCGTTTGCACGCAACTCGCCAAGAGTCGACGTTCCAGAACTTTGCGAACATCCAAAGCAAATCCTCGCCATGACGGACCGACAGTTCAACGAATCGCTGCAATGCGACGCTCAACTGGTCGGGACGAACTTCTGGAGCTTGGCCCACTAGGCCCCGATGGAGAAGGTCAGAAAAAGCTGCGTAACCGGCGGAGTGGACGTGATCCACTGGTCGCCCAATTGCCGACTGACATAGGCTGCAGCGCTCCAAGCATCTCCGACGCACATTGGCCCCTGTTAACCTGTATTCGTGGCCGCAGTCTCCGCAAGCGTTTTCAAGCCTGCTACCGTGCACGGAGCAGGTTCGAATGCTCGGAATCTGATGCGAAACTCGTGTAAATGCTAGGCCGTACTTCGAGACATCCTCGTCAACGCATTGCCGACACACTCGAAAGGCTGTGACCGCACGAGGCAGCATCGCTTTCAAATCGTCCGCCAATTTCGCAATCGGTTCTTGATCGCAAAGCTTTGAGAGTAGCGTTTGTTTCTGATCCTCAGAGAGCGTGGAGATCACCAGAGGCAGCGCCGTGAATTGCATCGCGACCCATGAGGCAGTTCGTTGTCCGCCAAGCAACTCCAAAGCGACTTGATGTGCACCCCACAAAAAGGTATGGCGGTTGAGAGAGAGGCACAAGGTCCCACGGAGATACAGAAGACCATTGATCAGTGATCGCAATGTGCATCCCCCAGGGATCTTCGGGATCATCGGCTCCAATCCCAGTGCCTGCTCACTGCAACGAGTTCAGGATGAGTCCTGACCCAATCGCGAATCGTGCTCCCATTCACGCCGATGATCTTCCCGGCTTGCCTTGAATTCTTCGCTTTTGCAAACGCATCAAGCACCACGAGAGGGATGCTCTCCATCTGACTCCAGAGACTTAGTTGGCGGTCTGCCGCATTCCTGGCATGGGCGAGAAAGCCTTCAATCGATGACCACGACCGCTCTTGAAAGTACGCGAGCAGATACGCCCATTTCATTGGATTTCTTTCTGAACGCCTGAAGCGAAGTATGTCTGTAAGCCATAACTCCGGAAACGCGACCTGTTGTGGCTGAAAACGCCTGCACCAACTCGCCAGAGTGGACTGCCGCCAGTCCGCGTCAACGACATGGGGATCTAAGCGCTTGACGTCGACGACTCCATAGCCTTCGCAGACAACAAGTTGCGCTTGCCTTCGCAAGACATCGACGTCCAGGGCATGACTATCTGCAATGTATTGAGCGGCCACTGCAACAGCGCGCATGACCTCAAACTCTGCCTTCGTGCGGATATCGATTTCTCGATGATCCTCGGTCCCAGGCACTGACCAAAGCTGTCGTTTGCCAACATGCTCAATCAACGGTTGGCCGTGCTCTACACACAAGGCGGTTCCAGGTAGTTGATGTCCCACTCTCCAAAGTGCGATGCCCAACGCGCTTTCATGGCGCCTCGCGCATTTGGGACAGTAGCGCAAAGACAAGGCAATGCCGGACTTGGCACTTACCAAGAATGAGGGCGGTACCTCACCGCTCTCAACACGGCGTCGATCCTCCGGCTTTGCAAGAGGCAGATAAGAGCCTACGATCGTTCTTCCTCGCAGGATTTCAAGAGGGTGGCCCAAAGCCCCCCGCGTGGCCGCGCAGAACTGGCCAAAAGGATTCGGGGCAATCCAAACCTTAGCAGCGCTAGGCACTCCAAACAATGCGCTGCCCGAGGTTCTTGTCCTATTCATCGTCAGTCGGTGCCAGCGACAGCACCATGAGTACAGCGTCTCGTCCTCCGCCCAAGCTGGAAGGACTGGAGCTTGGGAAGGCACGCAGACGACCTCGTCAGGCATTCGAAGACCGAACCGAAGCTTCGTAGGCTCTAATTTGCCGCTCGCGCTCCCACATCTCAGAAAGATACGCAACAGGCTGATCGGTGAACTTGTGAGCAAGCGCCTTGAGATCTTTCCGTCTATACGCATCAATAAGCTCATGCATGCCTGCCATTGAAGGAGACCAGAAAGCCGCGTCGACGTGCGCTGCCGTCACGTATTCGGACCCGGCTCTGATGGCTTCGATCAAAGCTTCTCGCCGATAGGTACTCAAGAGGCCCGGGATGCCTCCCGTCCGTTCGTACAACAGTTGCTCCAGGTTGAGTATTGGCACATCCGCGACAGGCAACGGCGTCCATCCCCATACCCCCGGTACCAGATCCATTGCCCACTCATCATCGGTGTGGTCATAAGCTGAAGAGAAGTTAAACAGGCCTGCATTTGTGAGCCGGCGACGATCCTGCGAGAAGCTCATGACGTGCTCGAAAGACATCGGATTTCCCACCAAGACGAGGGGAATGCCCGCGTTGAGGATCTTCAAAAATACTGTGGAAAACTCGCTGCCCAGAGCTTTGGAGGCCACGTTGCGATCTTGAACCTCCTCAAGAATGAGCAGTCCGCACCGATGGACTGCTAGCAGCGTCAGGACCTTCACCAACAACTGCTCCTGAGTCAGCTGCTTTGTGAGTTCTCTCGCATAAGACGTATCCAGTGCTTCATCAATCTTCCAAACGATGTTGATGAGCAACCCTTTGCGGCTCGAATCTGCAGGCATCGGAACTCGCAGATAGACCAGCTGTTGCAGATACTCCCATCCGCAATCTGCGTTCTTTTCGTGTTCGACGCATTGGGGTAAGAGGCGAAGAAAGGCATCGCAGGAATGCGTCTTTGAGCAGCCTGTAGGCCCCCTGACGATGCCGCCCGAAGCCCCCTCTCCAACCCAAGGAATCTGATCTAAGTTCCGCTCATTTATCCGGTCTCCGAACAATGGCAGCTCAAACAGGTATTTGCGATTGGCTGCAATCCTAGGATCACGACGTCTTAAGCTTGCAATCATCATCCCGCTGAAGTTCAGCGCCAGGGTGATTGACTTTCGCGTCGGGATGGAGAGTTGGTCGATGCGATGAATCAGGCTTTCTGCCAACTGTGTTCGGCTTTGATAGTGGCTTGCGAGTGGATCGAAGTAAAGGTCGGCGGCCCACTGCGCAAACGTTCTTTCAGGCAACAGAGGCTGGAGCAAAGGATTGCCTTCGTCAGCGTTGAAAAGGTGTTGCTGATGCTCTGTGCTTCTCATCGCGCTCGTGCCCTTCTCGAAGCAGCCATCAAGTCTGCAGTGACGCTTTGAACAACTGGGGGGGGAGGCGGCACACAAAGGGCCTCACTGCCTTCAGGGCTCTTTTGCAAAGCTTGGGAGTCAACGATTCCCAGTCTCTTCATTCGCAAATGCTCCAATTCGATTTCGCGATTTTTTCGTTTGTCGTACCGACTCGCGACTGGGGCATCGCCCGCAGCGGCTTGCGCTAGCGCCGCCTTTTTTGCTGCGCGCGAGGCCCTGTTTTGAGCGCGATTGCCCGCATGGAGCTGCGCATCAGATGACTCCAAGAAGCCGCGCATCTCGTTGACTGTCGCCAAGTCATCGTCCGTCATCAAGAGGTACTCAAGCAACGGCAGCTCATTCAACAGTGGGTCGCTAGATTTACGATGAAGCTGGTGCAGTTTGTTTTTTCTAGTGATATAGCAGACAGCCAGATTTTGCGGGTCGATTTGGACTTCACACGGAATGCTTCCGTTCCCAGCCTGCTCGCTCAGTCGAGACTCTCGTAACCATTCGCTCGCGTACACCATCTGAGGAATGAGTCGTCTGCTGTCCCGAGGGTCGAAGACATGGATGCCATCGCGTCGAATCGCTCCTTTAAATCTCGGTAGACATTGGGCCAGCAGCATGTCTAGGTGCGCCGGTTCGCTTGCAGCGTAGCCTTTTGAAAGAAGCCACTCGTAGATCGCGCGGCGTGTCGGCTTAACCCCATCTTGACGCATCTCGACGGAAAGGAGATGGTCTACAGGCTCTTCATTGTTGTGGCGCAAAATTGCTTTTATGACGAACGGCATGTTTTCGTCAAAAGTCCTGCACGCATCTTTCTCTCTGAGGTCCTCACCACGCTCACGCCGACGGCCTTGAGTGGAACCGGCTGCGTGATGATCAACAATCCGGTGCAAGGAATGGTGGGAACTCTCAGCGCCGGATTTCAGATCTCCAGCATACGAACGCACGAACTCGCTTGCGACTTCCGATGCGCTCATGGTCGAAATGCCTTTTTCACTTTTGAGTTCACCGTTGTCGCCGCGGATGCGTTTGGGCAACCGCGAGAACCATTCGCCCTCAGTGATATGGATGTTGTAGCGTGCACAAAATTCGACCTTCGAACTCACGCAGTTGAGGAGCGCCAGCAGAGATGTCAAAGTGCTAGGGTGTTCGAAACCGCAGTAGACACCGAGGATGTAGCCGCACCAAGCCTCAACTACGACGGTGCGATATGTCGAGGGGAGCACCTTCAACCTGTTTAGGCTGGACACTGGGGTCTGGTCCTCGCTCGTGCTGTCGATTACGGCAACCTGGGCTAAGGCGTATATGCCGTCCTTGGCGCTACCGATGAGTGCTCGCTTGGTAAGGCTGAAGACCTGCTCTCCCATGTTTACTCTTGAGGCGGACAAGCCCTGCAATCTAGCTGCCCACTTAAATTGAGCAAAAGTTGGGCGCTGGTGGGGCGGCTTGAGAAAGTATTGGTTCTTGTATGAATCGTTTACCCGTTCCGGGCCCGGCCAGTATTGGCTGGATGTCTGAAGGTACGCAACTCTGACGGACACCCCCTTTTTCTTGTAAGTCTTCCAACCATTGGACAGCTGTTCCCTGTCTCCTTCAGCAACCACGAATTCTGGTTTGGCGTCCGGTTTGAGACTTTTCGCACTTGGGCGCCCAGTCTTGGACACAGAGAATTTTTTGATTCCTCTGGATCCTACTTCTGCCCAGTTTGGAAGCAATGCATTTGGGTGGCCGCAGCCGAAGTAGTACCGACGCATGGCTTGAACGATGATTCGTTCATCTTTTACGCCGGCTTCTTTCACATGGTCGCGCACCTTTGCGTTCAGAAGCCCAAGCTCAAGAAGCTCATAGTCGCCAAAATCTTTGAGTATTGGGGCAATTAATGCCTTCTTGTTTTCCCTATGCGCTAACCACGCCGGCAAGTTCCGCCGAGTCTTGTCCAGCGAAAGACTGTTCCCCGAGAGCTCCTCATCAGTCAAGATCCACTCATCTGGAGGAACAAAATCCACCAATGTGACTTCATGCCCGTTACCAAGCAGTGGAATTTGAACTCGCTTTAGCCTCTTGGGAGCACGCAGGCGCGCGTCCTGTCCCTTCCCACAGCGTGTCTCGGCGGGCAAGGGAATGTAGAGAATGTCGTCGCAATCACGGCAGTCGTACACCACGCGACCGAGGTCGCGGAAACCAGTAGGTAAGTGAAGCCTTACGAGTTTGCCTTTCAGGAGCTCACGCATGTTCCACCCCCAACAGCGCCACGCTCAGTGAACATTTGAATCCGGTGCAATCACGCTTTAGAGGCCGGGACATGACGATAGGGCGCGAGAAGTCCAAGTCAATGTGCCCCAACCAAGCTGCCGTTCGAAAGATCACCTCCACGAGGTGCTCAGGAACTCCTGTCCTTTGCGCAGCGAATTGCTTTGCGGCGGCTAGAGAGTCTTCAGCGACCGACATGAAATGCTCGCTGAACTCTTGCATCGGCCCCACGATTGCTGGGTTCTCCATTTCGGATCGAAGGGGCCTGAACCAGTCCAACTGGCCGATCAACTGCGCACTAAAGAGCCGTCCGTCCACCACAACATGTCGCGCCCCGATGGCTTCACTGTAGAGCCGTTCCATCTCGATTCGCTCAAGAATCCGGTCCTTACTCGCGGAGTCACTTAGGACCTTCCATGGCTTGCAACTCCAATGCACGAACTTGGAGTTCTCCCATGGACCTATGGAGAGCGTGAAGTCGATGGTCGCGACGAAAGGGACATTCGTGCCCGGATAGACACCATGTTTGATACCTGCAGATTTGGCGATTTCCAACAACCCAGGTGCTGCCTGGAAGCTCTTGTCGAGGTCAGGATGTCGACCCGTTCCTGGGTGGGGGTGGTCCCACGGCCAAAACGGGTGCTGCTCGCGAATCTCATTGCATTGGAGCCATAGAGCCACATTTGCAGCTGCGTGCTCTAACCCTGACAGCAGGTTGAGCGCGCGAGCATAGACCGGCGAGGTCATGCAGTGCAAATTCGACACGGGGGAACTAAGCTTGCGGCGTACTCGAATCCAAGCCTGGTAGCCTTCATCGCGCCCCGAGCCATATCCCGCTGCAAGAAGTCGTGCCAACTTGCCCTGCGTCATCGCGCGGCTCATTTCAAAACACCGATGAAGGTCGCCGCATCTTCGCGCACGCCGCGGGCTAGATTGGAGTAGATCACCCAGGCTTCCACGCCACTTACTTGGCGAGATTTACGAGATAAGCCTTGGTGAGGTCCGGCTACACAGCGCTGCTCTAGAGGGCGCGGTACGCTTCCTGGCAACGGATAAAAAAGCAGCTTGTCGTCTGAAAAACAGCTGCCCTTGCTGGAAACCTGCATGGGAACTCCAATAGGTCTGTCAATGAAAACTCAAGAATTTCTTGGGTGTGTTCATCCAGCCCAACCCGAATCGCTTGACTCAGGATGGAGATCGGTTCATACTGCAGTTGTGATTCCGCCAAGAACACACCGCAGTTAAACTGCACGAAAAGGCCTGAGTTCTCTCAGGCCTTTTCGTTTCTGGACGATCTAGCTCGCACTGGCGCTATTTCATGGCTCTCCTTTTGGGAGTTGATTTCATTGTGGAGAGCGGTGCCTCAGGCCGAGGGCACTTGCCCATGCACTCTCCTGCAGTTTCGCTTTGGATTTCAAGCAGCTTGTCTCTGATCTTTAGCGAGCTTCCTCGGGTTCCTTTGATTCGCCCCGACAGAACGCCATAGACCAAGTCCTTCGCGAAACCATGGGCTACGGCCCACTCTCCGATGGGCGTTTTTGTGTCTACGAACCATTGCCGAGATGGCCTTACTTGCATTGATCGAAGCTTTTCAAGATCCAAATTTGATCAAAGCATACGCGGCATCCGGGCATATTGGCAAGCGTTTTGATAATCGTCGTTAACGGCTCGGCCGGATGAGTCAGAGTTAGCACGCAATAAAGTGCCGAATAAATTCCGTTTTATCGAAAATCAACAAAAATGCGTCGTTACGCTTTTTGAAATCTGCACCCCCCAAGAATACAGAGGTCGCAACATTTAATGAATGTTTGCCAAATTCCCCTGTGAAATTGCAGAGGAGCAAAGTTCCGAGCCGATATGGCGCAAGTCTTACTTGAAGAGATCTCGAACAAACGCGCTCATATCGCTGTCCAAAGCATCGAGCCAAAGCTTGAGTTCGATGACATCTAGCCGCCTCACCCCTGTTTCGCACTTGCTCACTTCGGCTTGTGTCCATTCCAGCCGCTTCGCTAGCTCAGCTTGGCTCATCTCGGCATGGATGCGCCTCTCCCGCAGCAGCATGAGCATCTGCTGGTACTCGCGGGTGTAAAGCGTCTTCTGCATGGGTGGCTCGATCACTCGAGCTTCCATGCGATCTTGGAATATGCGAAAATCGCATTATTTGGAACTACGTCGGCTGGCCTGAAATCCGTCTCTTCTGCGCAGTGAAAGGCAGACGACGTGCGTGGCAGCGTTGCCCGTCACTCTGGAGCTGGAGCCCAAATCGGGCTCCGCCGAAAAATTGGAGGCCGCTTGAGCTACTTCGACAACTTGAGTGGGCAGAATCTGTGCAACGCCGGTCCCATCGTTTTCGACGTTGCCAACGTCCGATTCGTCGCGACCTTCCCGAACGATCCGGCACAGGTCTGGTCCGCCGATGTAACCGCACGCCGAAGTGGGGGCGAGACGAGCCTCTTTGAGTCGATCCTGTTCGTGGAGACGGATGACACCGCGAGCATCTACGGAGCCGAATGCAAGGATGGTCGCCCCGAGTTTCTTCGCGAGGACTTGGCCACAAAACAGCAGAAGTTCATCGAGTTCCTGCGGAACGCAACTGCCTCAGACAACACAACCTTGGGACCGATGCACGTGATCTTTACCGGCCACGAGTACTCCAACGAACTCAAAGCTACAAGGGCCTACTTGGAAGGTAAGCGGCCAGCCATGCCATCTTGACGGCGACGCTGATCGCCTCAGTAGCCGTTGATCTCGTCAACCGCGTCCCCGCCGTCGTAGAACTTACCGATGGCTTTGTCCAGCCTCTTGAGCAACGCGTTCAGCGTCTCACCTTCCCGGCGAACCAGCATGGCCACACTGTTGTGGCCGTCAGCAGCTGTGGCTGCGCATTTGATCGGGTAGATCGCACCAAGGGTGATGTCGCCGCCGTCGTCGATGAGTGCTTCAATGTTCTTCATGCGACGGCATTTTGCCGTCTTCCGCAGGGCTCCAGCGATGCGGCAGCAACTCATCAATCCGGTGGTTCGGGTGCGCTTGCAGCCGCTCCAGCACGTCCTTGACGTAACCCCAGGGATCGTGCCCATGCAGCTTGGCTGACTGCACGAGGCTCATCACCATGGCGGCCCGCTGACCAGCCAGTTCGCTGCCACAGAAGAGCCACGCTTTGCGCCCCATCGCCCATGGGCGCATCATGCGCTCGACGTGGTTGTTGTCGATACTGACATCACCATCGTGCAGGAAGCGCCCCAGTGCCTCCCAGCGCTTGAGGCTGTAGTCCAGAGCAGCGGCGATGCCCCCACCGTCCGCCACCCGGGTTCTCTCCAGCCGCAGCCACACGTGCAACTCGTCCCACAGCGGCTGTGCGTGCAACTGGCGTAGTGCCAACCGATCCGCCGCTGTCATCTCCCGCGCTTGCTGCTCGATTCGGTACAGCGCGGCCATGCGCTGGATGGCCTGTGCAGCTACCGGGCTTGCATGAGCTTTGGCCAGTTCATCGAACTTGCGGCGCGCATGCGCCAGGCACCCAGCCTCTTTGCGTCCTTCTGTGCGCAACACCGCGTCGTACGCCTTGTAGTCGTCACAGGTGATGGTGCCGCACCAGCCTTGCAGGAACGCCATTGGATACTTTGCACCCCGACCTGCGCAGAAGTCGTAGATCACGCCAGGAGTGCAGTTGTGCTCGCCTCGGGCATACGCCCAGATGTAGGCCTTGGTGGTCTTGCCTGCCCCGGGGTCGAGCATCCTCACCGGTGTTTCATCGGCGTGCAGTACCTGCGCTCCCAGCACGAACGCACGATGCGCGTCATACAGCGGCTGCAGGCTGGCCCCAGCAGCTCCAGACCACGCAGCCAACGTCGAGCGCGGCGTGTGCACGCCAGCGCGGGCATTGATCTGTTCTTGCCGGTAGTACGGCAGATGGTCCACGAAGCGGCTGACCAGTGTGTGCGCGAGCAGCCCCGATGTCGGCATGCCCTTGTCGATGATCTGAGGCTCGACGGGCTCTTGCACCAGTAGCTGGCAGCACTTGCAGGCCCACTTGCCGCGCACGTGGCGCTGCACGAAGAATTCGGCTGGAACGATATCCAGCCGCTCGCTCACGTCTTCGCCAATACGCACCATTGCCCGACCGCACCCAGGCGATGTGCATGTGGTGTTCTCGGGTTCGTGGCGATGCTCGACGCGGCGCAGGTGCTCTGGCAGCGGTTGGCGACGCGGCTGGCGCTTGGTGCCTGCCGCAGGCGAGGTGCTCGGCTCGGATGTGCCCTGCAAGGCCAGCAGTTGGGCCTGCAGGCTGGCCTCATCCTCGGCCGCTGTCTCTTCGAACATCTGCCGCTGCCCGGCGTTCATGCGTTCGGTCTTGGCTCCGAACTTCCAGGCCTTCAGACGCGCCAGCTCGTGCGTGATGCGCTCCAGCTTGGTGTCCTTGAACTTGATCTCCTGGGCGTGCTCGGCTGCCTGCTTGTCGCGTGCCTGCAGCAGAGTGTTCATCGCCGCGATCCGGGCCAGCATCTCTGTGGCCAACTCGACCATGGCGCTCTGGCTCAGACCTTGGAGGTCCTGGGCTTTGAGCGCATTCACATCGAGCATGCGCCATTGTCCGAAGCTTGGCGATGGATGTCATCGGGGCATTCTCGAATTGCCCCGGGCGCGACCCTCACCGGCGCGCACGGGGCTATCCGTCACACACCATCACACGCGCGTGATGGTCTGCATGTGCGCGAGCCGCTGCCACGGCAGGCCCACGATCAGGGCTTCGAACTGGGCCTGCGTGAGTGCGGGTTGCTGCAGCGGCGCCCCATCGCTGGGCCAAGCGAAGCGTCCCTGGTTGAGCCGGCGCGTTGCGCACCATACGCCAAAGCCGTCATGCACCACCAGCTTCATCCGCGTGCCGCGCGCATTGGCAAAGAGGTAGCCGTGGTGGGCCTGCGCGGCGCCGAAGACTTGCACCACGCGGGCGATCAGGCGGTCGGCGCCGGCACGCATGTCCACGGGGTCCACTGCGAGCCACATGGCATCGATGCGCATCATCGAAGCAGCTCGCGCACCCAGGCCGCGCACTCGCTGGCGGCATCGATGGGCCATGTCATGGAGATCGAGGTATTGCCGCGACGCAGTTCAATGCGGATGTCAGCCGCAGCAGCCTTGGCGGGTAGCTGCATCGGCACGAAGGCTGTAGGTGTGTTTGCCCCCTGGCGCTTGGGCGCCGGCGGTGCATCTGGAACGACGCTACCGGGGCGCATCTCGGCAGACTGCACCCAGCGGCGCAGAAGGTTCGCGTTGATCCCATTGGCCATCGCCACCGCAGCCATCGAGATGCCTGGCTGCATGCATGACGCCACTGCGTTCGCTTTGAATTCGTCACTGTGCAAGCGTCGGCGCCGACGACCTTCGCCGCTTTGTTCAGGAGTAGTGTTCACGTGTCCACCTAGAGTTGAGGTGGACACGAGGCTCCTACGAGTACGCCATTGTTTCAAGATGCCATGGCTGGCCGCTTACCTTGGAAGCGCGAAGCTCGGACCTGGACATCGGTGTTGGCTATGTCAACGGCGAAGGAGACTACGTCTTGCTGGCGGTTGCAGCCGTGGACTGCTGAGGAGATGTGGGCTGGCTCAAGGAACGTTGGGAGTAGACAGGGCCGCCAGCCAGCGTTCAAAGTCAGCGACGTAGGCATAGCGATTTCGTCCATCTCCCACAGGGCATGCTGAGCCACGCAGGAAATTTGAAAATGCATCCTGATAGGGTTGAGGTAACGAGTCCACGACGACATAGACTGCGTCGGAGTAGCGATAGGTCTGTACCAGGTCCTTAAGCTCGTTGGGTGTCATAGCGTCTGAATTTTTCCTTCGAAGGAAGTGAGTCATGCAACCTGAAGAGACTTCCACAGTGCACGCTGAAATAGCGAGCACCGGCGGCGGTTTAAGCCCATGTCTGTGCCCTCGATGCAATTGGCTCGGCACCAACGATCAAACAGGTGACGCTTCTTCTTGCCCTCAGTGCCACGCCAAGGCGAATCCGCTGCGGCAAAAGGGGCTGGACAGCTTGCGTACCCACTATCGGCTGCTTTCAAAGTTGGGCTACTCGCCGGCGTTCACACTCCAGCAAAAAGACGCGGAGCGGGTTCGCCTGGAGCAGTTTTTCCAGCGCATCGGAGCGCCATTGTGAATCTTGCCGACCTTGAAGCGAAGTATCCGAAGATCTTTACTCAGGGGAAGCCCCGCGGCGGACCGGGCTGGGTAGCAATGCTCGATGTGCTTTGCACCCAAATTCAGGCACGCGCCGACGAAACTGGAGTGCAGCCCATTGCGCTTCAAGCACGTGAGAAGTGGGGGGTTCTCAGCCTCCGCTTCCATAGGCTCGACCCAGCAGACACGTCGATGGTGTCATACGTTGAAGCGCTGTCCAGAACTGTCTGCGAGGTCTGTGGTAGCCCAGGGCGGCACATCGCGGAGAACTACCATCGGACACGGTGCGATGAGCATCGAGACGTACTGCCAACGTGGCCCACCTCGGCGCGCTAGGTGCTGGGAGAACAATGGGCAGAACCGTCCATTTTCTTTACTCAGATCCTGATGAAGTGTTCAGACTCTGTTAGCCCGCTGGCCGTAGTATGTCCAACTTTGACTTAAAGAAATAATGCCCAGCTACAAAGAACTTCTCGCCCGGCGCCAAGCCCTGGACGCTCAGATTGAAGCCATGCGCAAATCAGAGTCCCAGGATGCGCTTGCAACCGTCCGCCAACTGATTGCCGAGTTCGGCCTCACCCAGGCTGATATCTTTCCTGCTGGCCGAGGCAAAAGCCCGCTCAAGGGCAACACCGTTGCTCCCAAATACCGCGACCCGCAGACCGGCGCTACCTGGACAGGCCGCGGCAAGCCACCTCTGTGGATTGCGAACCAAGACCGCACCCAGTTCGAGATCAAGTAACCCTGCACTGCAAGCGCTATGGGCATAGACCTCAAACCGACTGCTGACCCTCATCTCACACCTGAGGCTCGGGCCCGGCGTCGCAGGTTGGGAGAGCAATTTGATCGCGCTGCATGCACTCTTGAAGAATCGCTCGAACACGCCCAAGCCATGGTCGATGAACTGAAGCGCGATCCTCGGTACACGCCAACTCCGACGTCCAGCTGACTTTTAAAGGTCCCACTCTTGAAAAGCCCCAGCGATGACATACCGATCCGAACTGCGACCGCTACCCGGCCATTCTTGAACATGCATCGTTGAGTTACGGCGCAGGATGGACCGGGCTGCTAGACGCCCTCTGCGAGCGACTACAGCACCATGCAGACCAAGGCGGGCAGGCAGTTCAAATCATCCAGGCAAAAGAGAAATGGGGTGAGCTGTCTTTGAACTGCATGGGCGGCGATGCTGACGCGTACGGACTGATCGACATGGCTGAAGCGTTGTCGGCGCACATCTGTGAACTGTGCGGCAGTCCTGGCCGCCTGCAGGATGGGCCTGTGTTTCGCACACGCTGCGGTGAACACGCTGATCGATAGGCAGTTTCGCGACGTAGGCAAAGACTAGCCCAGCTGAAGGATGCTCGGTCTGACACGCTTGCCCAGCTTGATATAGAGCTTAACTGCTCGGACTCTTCTTTGTATGAACTACTTTCAAGTAGTCAGAGTCTTCATCCCCACTCTCAGTGGGTCACTTCCGTACGGAAATCAACCCCCTCTGCTACCGACGGTGAGGCGTGTGCAGTCCGGCGTGCACAAGCCGTAATCCGCCATAGTCCTTCGGGTGAGTGAAATCTGTCGCTTGAGAAATGAGAGCGCGAGATGCGCATGAAAACAGCAGAAGGGAATTTGGGGTCAACCCGCGTGGGATTGCGTGGAGGCCATCATTGAAAAAATGTGCGAACTCTTCTCGCCAGCCTTGTTGAGCTACGCCATGTCTGGAACCCGTGCAAGCGTGAGACATCTGGGCATTTGATGACTCCCTTCTTGCGACAAGTACCCCAGCATGGTCGGCCGCAACAATTGCGGTCACGGGGCCAACGCTTTTTAAGGATCCAAGGCCCGTCCTCAGAGGTTGCTGCGAGCAAGCAGACCATCCCAGCTCCTTCCAGGAACGCTGTCTGTCAGCCGGCGATGTTCATTGACACCGTTCCGGCTTCGAGGCGCTGCGAACAACGTGTGTGAGCGATTGCGTTCAACGATGCCTCGAAAGGCCGCTAGTGGTTGCGTGACCGATCCA
This sequence comes from Acidovorax sp. LjRoot66, assembly GCF_964253305.1. Taxonomy (NCBI): domain Bacteria; kingdom Pseudomonadati; phylum Pseudomonadota; class Betaproteobacteria; order Burkholderiales; family Comamonadaceae; genus Acidovorax; species Acidovorax sp. LjRoot66. Next base: position 764,069 of record NZ_CAXUQU020000001.1, on the reverse strand, counting down.
TAAACCGCACGCAACCCAAGCAAACCCGGCCTAAGACGGCCAAAGACGGCCAAAGACGGCCATAATGCTCATTAATGGCATATCGCCGCCAATCTCGGGCTCAATGACATGGACGACCGCTGGCTCTCCGTCGACGAAATCGCCGACTACCTCGGTGTTGCCAAAGACACCATCTACACCTGGGTGACCTCCAAGGGCATGCCGGGGCACAAGGTTGGGCGCTTCTGGAAATTCAAGAAGGAGGACGTGGACGCCTGGGTTCGAGAGGGTGGTGCCGCTGCCAGCAGTGATGACTTTGATGATAAGGAGCCCCGCAATGCCTAAGCAGCGCTCCACGCAGGACAACAACGATATGAGCGACCTTGATCAAGAAGCCCAAGCGCCAGAGAGCACGCTCGAAGAGGGCAAGGTCTTTGACTACATCACCGGCAATCCGGTGAAGGACAGCGACAAAGAGAAAGTTCGCCAGCACATTGAGCGTGCTCTCATCCATGAGTACGGCATCGCCGCCGAAGATATGGAGCCTGACTTCAAGGTCAAGGTGCTTGGCAAAAACCGCAAGATCGACATCGCCATCTTTAAGCCCAGTCAAGAGCATACGGAGGAGAACCTTTACCGCGCGGTGGTGGTGGAGAAAGAGCCCAAGCTCGGCACTAAGGGCGCCTATCGCATGCGTGATCCGGAAGAAGCGCGCAAAGACTTCGAAGTGCTGGAAGCCGTGATGGCCGAAGTCGAAAGCTGCACCTACGGTCTGTGGACCAATGGCCTAGAGTTCTTCTTCTTCAAGAAGGAGGTCACTCGTTTCGACACCAAGTTCAAACCCATCGGCGATTGGCCTCTGGGAGATGACACATTTAGCGTTGATGGCCGATCAGTTGCTAGTCTCCGATCAGCGAAGAAGGAGCGGCTCATTACGGCATTTAAGCGCTGCCATAACTACATCCATGGCAATGAGGGCATGCCCAAGGACGCTGCTTTCTGGCAGTTCCTGTACCTCATTTTCTGCAAGATGTATGACGAACAGCAGTTCCGGGAGCGCGGGATTCGCGAGTTTTGGGCTGGTGCTTTTGAGCCTTTTGAGCCCAAAGGCCAAGAGGCAATTCGAAAACGCATCCTGCCACTCTTTCAGCAGGTCAAGCGAGCTTACACGGAGCTATTTAGGGGGAATGAAGAAATAACCCTTTCCGATCGCGCGCTTGCATTCATAGTTTCAGAGCTATGTCGTTATGACTTTGGCAGGACTGAGGTGGATGCCAAAGGGGTTGCTTATCAGGAGATCGTTGGTACGAATCTTAGGGGCGACCGTGGCCAATACTTCACCCCACGGGGTGCCATCAGCCTAGTGGTCAAAATGTTGGCGCCTAAAGAGCATGAACGTGTGCTCGATTCATCCTGCGGCACAGGCGGCTTCTTGGTTGAGACCCTTAGCTACTTGGACAAGATTTTCCACGAAGAGAAACGCGTCAAGGCGGGCGACGAAAACACCGAAGATTTCGTTTCCATTCGTGATCGGCTCGCCAACTACACTGCTAAAAACTTGTTTGGTGCCGACTTCGACCCCTTCCTGGTCCGCGCCGCGCAAATGAACGTGATGATGGCCGGCAACTCACTGGGCAACCTATACCACATGAACTCGCTGGAGTTTCCAGCGGGGCACCTGCCCGGCGTCCAGACCGCCAAAGTGGCTATCCCGCTAGGCTCTATCGATGTCTTGATGACCAATCCTCCGTTTGGCTCCGACATCCCGGTTACTGAGAAGACCATCCTGGAGCATTACGAGTTGGCCCGGCGCTGGGAGCGGCAGGGCGATGGCTTCGTGATGACCAACGCCATCAAGCCTGCTGTGTCGCCAGAGGTGCTATTCATCGAGCGTTGCGTTAAATGGCTCAAGCCGGGTGGCCGCGCGGGCATCGTTTTGCCCGATGGCATCTTGGGCAACCCCGGCGATGAGTTCATCCGCTATTGGATTCTTCGACACTGCTGGGTTCTGGCCAGTATCGACCTGCCGGTGGAGTCTTTCATCGTCGAAGCCAACGTCAACATTCTGACCAGCTTGCTCTTCTTGAAGCGCAAGTCTGAAGAGGTGATCAAGGCAGAGGACCTGGGCCAGAAGAACGACTACCCCGTATTCATGGCCGTCGCCGAGAAGGTGGGCTTCGACCGTCGTGGCAACACGCTTTATAAGCGCCACCCTGACGGCGAAGAAATTCTGGTGGAGGTCAGCCACGAAGAAAGGGTCCGCATCGGTGGTGGCCTGCAAGTGCGCACACTACACCGGAAGGAGCGCATCCTCGACGACGACCTGCCCGAAATCGCCAAGGCATATGCCGAGTTCCGCGTACAACATCCGGAGCCCAGCAAGTGATCACTCGACTTGAAGCTACACGCTATCGCTGCTTCGAACGCCTGGGCGTCGATGTCGGCGACTTTCGTGTTCTTGTCGGGGCGAACGGCTCAGGCAAAACCACCTTGCTTGATCTACCCGTGCTCTTCGGCGATCTTCTGCGTACCAGCAATGTTTCTGCGCCATTCATGGAGCGTCGGCCCGAATTACCGCCGCGTGCTGGCAGCCTGAACGAACTGGTGTTCGCCGGACGTGGCAGCGATTTCTCGCTGGCTGTCGAAGCACGCCTTCCCGAGACCGTGCAATCGAAGGTTCTTGAGGGCTTGTTTGCCGGCAAACGCACGGAGCGCTCGCGCCAAGCGTTGCAGGAAGACCGCCGCCAATGGCCGACCCACATCCGCTACGAGATCGGTTTGCGCATCGGTGCAGACCAATCGTTGCAAGTGGCATACGAGTACCTCTTCCTTTTCCCCGAGGCTGATGGGCCAGACCGCCGACAGGCAGGCTTTCATGGTCCATCGGCGGCAAACAAGAAGCTCTGGCATCTCACGCTCAAGCGCGAAATTGGCTACGAGTCGGAGTTCAAGCCGGAAACGCCGCACGCCAAAGCCGTCAAGGTCGGTCTACCCGAGACTTTGCTGGCCATGCCGCGTGTGCTGTTCGAGTCTGAGACTGGCTACCCCGCTGCTCGTTGGCTGCACAGCTTGTTGACTACTGACGCAGTGTTCCTTGAGCCCAGCTGGTCGGCCATGCGTCAAGCCAGCCCACCGGGCCAGCCCAAGGTCATCACGGCTAACGGCCGCAACATCCCATGGCTCGCATTGGAGCTGAAGCGCGAGGATGCTCCCGAAGATCCGCCCGCCGAATACCGCAGTGAGCGCTATGCCGATTGGATTGGCCACGTGCAAACCGCTCTACCCCAGGTTGTTGACATTGAAGTACGTGAACGCGACGACGACCACCACGCCTATTTCGTGGTCAGCTACAAGGGCGATTTCAAAGTGCCTTCCTCAGGCTTGTCGGATGGCACCTTGCGCATCCTCACGCTTACGCTGCTGCCTTACCTCAGCAAGCAGCCCGCTATCTTGGTGACCGAGGAGCCAGAGAACGGCATTCATCCGCGCGCCATCGAAGCGGTGTTGCAATCGCTATCTTCCATGTACGACAGCCAGGTGTGGGTGTCATCACATTCTCCGGTGGTGCTGGCGCGTGCCAAGTTGGATCAGTTGCTGTGCGCGCGACTGGCCAGCGAGGGCGGCGTGGAGATGGTGGCCGGGACGGACCATCCCCGTCTTCAAGAATGGCGAGGCGGCATCGATCTTGGCAGCCTGTTCGCAGCGGGGGTGTTGGGATGACGAACAAGCGCTCCTGCGTCATCTTGGTGGCCGACAGCAATATGGCAGCGACCTTCCGTGGGTACTTCAAACGCGAGCGTTGGCACCTAAGCCTCGCTTGCGCACCCTTCGAGATCGACACTGATGTCGGTGCCGACTTACTGGTGGATGAAGGCGGCAACGACCCCGGCGTCTATACAAAGGGCCACGAGCTGCTACGCCCCTACCAGAACAGTCATTGTCGTGCCCTCGTGGTGCTGGATTGCCAATGGGAAGGCTCGCCTGGCAAAGACGCGATCGTCGCCCACATCACGGCCAATCTAGTGGCAAGCGGTTGGGCTGAAGATGCGGTCAAGGTGATCGCCATCGAGCCCGAGTTGGAGAACTGGCTGTGGCAGGACAAGCCGCAGGTGGCAGACGTACTTCGCTATAAAGGCGACAAGCCGCTGCGTCAGCATCTGGCGGAGAGCGGATGGTGGCCTGCTGACGCTGCCAAACCACCGCGACCGAAGGAAGCCGCCGAATGGGTGCTGAAGCAGACCCGGCAACCTCGTTCTTCTGCGATCTACCAGAAGCTGGCTGAGCACATCTCTATAAGGGGCTGCACCGATGCTGCCTTTTCCGACATGCATGCTGCATTCCAGGCGTGGTTCCCACAGGAGGTCGGAGCATGACCTTCGCGAGTTTCAAGAACGCACGCATTGTTCGGTCCGGATGGCTTGACGAAGGTGGGCGTCGACTGGATTGCAACCCTTACATGTCTGGCGCTCAAGAAGCCAGGGATGCGCTACGCCGCTTGAACGTTCGTAAAGACGCGCTGCTGACTGTGACCTCCGGGTATTCAGGCGGTATCTACAACGGACCAGTGTTCTCGCGCATTTGGGTAGATCGCCCGGAGTACGGCGTTCCATTCCTTGGAAGCAGCGATATCTCGAATGCGGACCTGGCTACGCTGCCTCTCCTAAAGAAGTCTTACGCTCAATCGAAGAAGCTCTCGCATCTTGAGTTGACAGAAGGCACGACACTGATCACGTGTTCCGGGACGATAGGCCGCATGGCCTATGTCCGCCCGGATATGGAAGGCATTTGGTCCTCGCAACATGTCATGAAGGTTGTGCCTGACACTAGCAAGATTCCTGCGGGGTACCTCTACGCATTTCTTTCGAGTCGCTATGGCGTCCCTCTGATCGTCTCAGGAACTTACGGCGCCATCATTCAGCACATTGAACCCGAGCACATCGCCGCGCTGCCAGTGCCTAGATTCGATGCTCGCACCGAACGTGCCATCGCCATGAAGATGGACGCGGCTGCACGTTCGCGTGCTGAAGCTGTGGAATTGCTTCAAGAATCAACCAGTCGCTTGCAAAGGAAGCTGGGGCTGAAGTTGCCAACACCAGTTCCTTCACTACCAAAACCAGATGTGGCAGCGGTATCCAGTGACGCTTTTCGGGATCGGGGGGACGCGTACTATTACAGCGCGAGAAATGCTGAGTCCCGCATTGTGTTTGATGCAGTTGGCGCAAGCCGTGCGCTGGGAGATGTTGCTGAGGTATTCATTCCGGGCATTTTTAAGCGACTCTATGCATCTGATCCGCAATTCGGCAGCCCCTACGTTACTGGCGGTGATGTATTTGAGTTGGCTCCCACTTCCGACAAGTTCTTGATGAAGCGCGTTGCAGCGGAATACCGCCTGCTGCTTAGGAAGGGAATGATCGTTGTTCAGGAGGCTGGTCAGCTGGGGGGCCTTATCGGACGCTCGGTGATGGTCGGAAGCTATCTCGATGGGTTCTCCTGCAGCAACAACATGATTCGGATCGTGCCTGAAGACGACATCGACGGTGGCTATCTGTTTGCGCTGCTGTCTAGCGAGCATGGAGTTCGATTGCTGTCTCGAGAAGCGGCTGGGTCCAGCATCCCTCACACAGATGAGCAACGCGTCAAGCGAATTCAGGTTCCTTGGCCTTCGCGCACAGACCGAGAAGATATCGGCGCCCCTGCGATTCGCGCTCGGAATTTGAGGGATCAAGCTTGCGTTTGGGAGCGAGAGGCGCGAGACATGCTCGAAGCAAGAATTCTGGGAGCGGAATGAGATGGCCAAAGTGATCCCAGTAGGTCAGCCGGTCAACGATGCAGAGCGCAGCGCCATCGCTTACCTGCGGGATCGCTTGCCAGACAGTTTCGTTCTGCTGCACAACTTCGAGATCCAGAGGCAGGGCGAGCGCTTCGAGATCGACATCGCGTTGCTGACCCCGCACGCCCTGTATCTGATCGACGTGAAGGGCACGCGCGGCACCATCGATGTGTATGGCAACAAGTGGTACCCGGAGGGGCGCGCGCCATATCCGTCGCCGCTGGGCAAGCTGCGCGGCCATGCGCGCTCGGTGAAGGGGCTGGTGACTCAGGCCAATCCCGGGCGGAATGAGCTGGACGGTATCTATGTCGATGCCGCCATCCTGCTCACCGCGCCTGATGCACATCTGAATGACCGGGAGCAGCTGGATGCAGACCGGGTGGTGAAGCTGAAGGACGCGGAGCGCTACTTCAAAGATGCCACGCGCATTCCGATGCGCTTCTCAAAAAACATCCTGCAGCAGCAGGGGTTGATCCTGCATGCCTTGAAGGTGGTGAAGCCAGCTTCCGCCGTGCAGCGCATTGGGCACTGGCAGCTGAAAGAAAAGCTTGGGGCAGCAGAGGCCTACACCGAGTTTCGTGCCGAGAACGCGTTCGCGGGTGGTACGGCCCGCCTGCGGGTTTACCAGGCTGACCCCTATCAAACTGAAGTTGTGCGCAAGGCGCAGGTCAACCGCATTGCCAATGCCTACAGGGCGCTGTCCAAGCTACCGCTGCATCCCAATATCGTGGCGGCGCGAGATTTCTTCGCGACCGATGACGACAAGTCTTTCATCCTGATCCTGGACGATGCACCGGGTCAGGCGTTGACGGTGCACATGGCTCGGCCCCAGTTGACGCTGACGCTGGACCAGAAGTGGCGCGTGGCCAAAGACCTCCTGGCGGCTTTGGCTCATGCCCACCATCACGGTGTGGTGCATCGCAACCTCACGCCGGGCGCGATCTTGATTGGCCAGGACGGCACCACACGCATCACCGACTTCGATTTCGCCAAGCCCGGTGTGGACCGCAGCCTGACGATCGCGACGGAAATTGTTGATCTGGTTGAAAAAGCCTATGTGGCGCCCGAGGCGTTCCGGGAGCCGGGAGCTGCCTCGAGCGCATCAGACATCTTCTCCGCTGGGGTCATCCTCTACGAACTCTTCACCGGAGAACGCCCTTTTGCAGGCGAGCCCACCACGGTATGGGATCGGGCCGGCGAGTTTCTTAACAAGCCCTCGGCACTGCGGCCGGAGCTGAACGAGACCTTTGATGCTTGGCTTCAGAGCCTCTGCGCTTTTGATGAGCACCAGCGGCTGACCGCATCGGCCGCGCTGACCACTTTGAATGCTTTGCTGGAACCTGTGGCGCAAGCAGCCAGCCAAGCTGCTGAGGCACCGAAGCTTGAGGTCTTTGGAGTCGAGGATGCTCAGACCGACTACCTGAACTTGGCGGCAGGCCATCGCCTGACCCACAAGTTCATCGTGGAGAAGAAGCTTGGGCGCGGCAGCTTCGGTGTGGTCTACAAGGTGATCGACACCTTGGGTGATGTGGCGCGCACGGTGAAGCTCATCGTCAGCGACAGGCATTCGACCCTGGAGCGTCTGAAGAAGGAGTACCGCCATCTGGTGCTCATTCCAGAACACCCTCACGTGGTACGTGTGCTTGATGCGGATCTGATTCCAGGGCGTGACATCCCCTTCCTGGTGTTTGAGTACGTGGAGGGGGCCGATGTCGGCGACATGATCCACGACCGCCTGCTGTCTCCCGAGGATGCGTTGGAATTGGGTAAGCAGGTGATTGAGGGGCTGGTGCATCTGCATGCGCAGGGTTTCCATCACTGCGACATCAAGCCGCGCAACCTTTTGTGGACCCAGAAGGGCGCCAAGATCATCGACTTCAATGTGTCGGTGCGGGCCGACGACAAGGAGTCGCGTGGCGGAGGCTCACGGCGCTATTTGCCGCCGGACTTTGACCCGGAAGTCATCCCGCACAACGGCGAGCGCGCGGATCGCGATCTGTATGCGTTGGGCCTGACTTTATACGAGGCGTTGACGGCCCGCTACCCGTGGGACACGACGGAGCCGCCCTTCAACAAGCCTGCGCCCGACCCGCGCGAACTGTCAGGATTTGCCGACTTGGCGCCGGAACTGGTGAACGTGGTGCTCAAGGCCATTGCACCGCGCAGGGCAGAGCGCTTCCACACGGCCATCGATTTCCGGGATGCGCTTGCGGATGTTCGTCATGCGCGTCGTGTGCAGACGGTCAGCCTGTCTGCCATGGTAACGGCGGTGGGTAGCGGGCTGCCCGCCTTGACTGGGTCGGCACCCAACACCAACGCGTTCGTATCACACCTGCTGACGCTCTACAGCCAAAGCCGCCGCAGCAATGCGGGTACGCGGGGCATGGATGCGCTTGGGTTCTCAGCCTATGTGGACACCGCGCTAGACCGTGCCTTGTTGCCTGCTGTGCTGCAGGGTGAGTTCCGGCTCGTGCTGATTTCGGGCAACGCCGGTGACGGCAAGACCGCCTTTTTGCAGCGGCTGGAGAAAGAGGTCGAAGCGCGCGGCGGGGCCGTTAATCGTGGTTTGGCAAACGGCAGCGAGTTGAGCTTGGACGGCAAGCGCTACCTGATTAACTACGACGGTAGCCAAGACGAAGGAAACAAAGACAACAACCAGGTGTTGCTGGACTTCCTGGCCCCCTTCAAAGGGAATGACGCAGCGTCCTGGAGGCCCCAAGAGACGAGACTGATTGCGATCAACGAAGGCCGCTTGGTGGACTTCCTCGCTACGCATGAGCGGGATTTCCCGGCGCTCACGGCCCTGGTTCGGCGTGCGTTTGCCACTGGGGAAGCGGAGTCTGGCGTGGCGGTGGTGAATCTGAATCTGCGCAGCGTGGTGGCCGATGACGCCAGCACTGCTGAGAGCGGCTCGATTCTGGAGCGCACGCTGCAAAGCATCGTCCGCCCCGAGAACTGGGCTGCCTGTGAGCAGTGTAACTTGAAAGAAAGTTGCTACGCCTTGCACAACGCACGCAGCTTCCAGGATGAGATCGCCGGGCCGCGCTTGTTGGAACGCCTCAAGACGCTTTACACGATGGCGCACTTGCGCGGGCGCTTGCACATCACGATGCGCGACCTGCGTTCAGCGCTGTCGTTCATGCTGATTGGCAATCGCGACTGTGCCGAAATTCATGCGCTCTACGCCTCAGGCAAGCATGATGACGTGGCCCGGAGCTTCTACTTCAACAGCTGGATGGGTGGCGGGCAAGCCACCTCGGATCGGCTGCTGACGCTGCTGAGCGACCTGGATGTTGGCAGACAGGAAGACCCCCGCTTCGACCGAGGCTTGGACTTTGTTCAGCCGGATGACCGCGCCCTGTTCCGCTTCGAGCGCCGAGGGCAGTTTGACTTGGAGGTGTTGAAGCGTCTGTTCAGCGACCTGCCGCGTGGCGTTTCTAACTCGGCAGTCCGCCACCGGGCGCGCAAGCATCGCGAGTATGTGGCCATGGCACGCCGCAAGCATTTCTTTGAGCGGCGTGACGCGGGCTGGGAAAAAATGCTTCCCTATCGCTCCGCCAAGCGCATGGTGGAGATCGTTCGAGGCGAAATGCCCATCGACGAACTCACCAGCGAAATCCTGCATGCCATCAACCGAGGCGAGGGGCTGCAGCGCCCGGAGCGCCTTGGAGCCAGCCTGGCCTTGCAGTTGCGGCAGGTCGAACACGGTACGGTCCGCAGCTACCGGCTCTTCCCAGTGGAGGGCTTTGGGCTGCAGGTACAAGACTTTGCGGCCAAGGCTCGCTTCGTCGAGCACCTGCCGACCGGTCTGCTGCTGAAGTACCAAGGCCAAGGCGCAGGTGCCATCAGCAGTGAGCTAATCATTAACCTCGACGTATTCGAGATGCTGGTGCGGCTAAATGAAGGCTATCGGCCTAGCGTTGAAGAGATGCAGGGTTTCTATCTCTGTCTTGGCGTGTTCAAAAACAGCCTCAACGCTCAGCCTTACCGCGAAATCCTGCTGACCACCACAGGGCACGACTTCTACCGCTTGGCCCGCCATGACGACGGGCGGGTGGAGATGCGTTTGCTGCACGGCCCGGTGAGGGGCGCTCGCCAAGAAGAAGCCGCGGAGAGTGGCGTGAGGGGGAATTGATGGCATTGCAGAAGAAAGACAGGGAGTTCCGACTCCCAAAGATCAGCTATCTCGACTTCAAGACGATCGAGATGGATCGGGTGCTCACGGGCTTGTTCGAGCGGCTGGAGCATGGGGGCTATCCGAGCGTTTTTCGCGACAAGCGTGAGCTGACCGTGGACAAGTTTGTTGATGACATCCTTGATGCCAGCGACAAGTTCTTGGGCTTCACGCAGCACCGAGACATGGTGGAGCGTTGGGTGGAAACCCACCTGATGGACATCGTGAACCGAGGCAAGAAAAACGCCGCCGTGGCAGGGCCGCGACCGCTGCATGGCTATACCTATCGCTTTCGCAACCCGAAGCACTCGCGTGACTACGGGGCTGCACAGCATCTTTACCAGATGCTGCACCACGCACGCCAACTCGCCGGCCATAAAGCCATCGAGCATCTCAAGGGCTTCTTCTTCGACGGGTTCGACAAGCTCACACGAGAGCTGAACGACAAGGCGCTGACAGACATCGAGACGGCGACGCTGCTGCACTTTTTGTCGCAGAGGAAGGACACGGCGGACACACGCGCGGGAGGAGATCGGTTCGCGCCTGTGTGCATCGGCTCGGCCGATCTGATGGCCGAAGACATCCAGCGGCTGCTGTTCTACAAGCCCTTCATGCCACGCTCGGTGATGGTGGAGTACCTGAAGGTGCTGTTGTCGTTCCACTTGGCTCTGTACCACCTTCGCCTGCTGAAGCTGCTGCCTGCCTGGCAGAAGCTGGAGGGAGCCAACTCGCTATGCGCTGAATCGGCATGCCCCATGAGGCCCCGCGAGCAACGCGATCCTCAGGGTGACTGCCCCTACAAGCTCGGCCTGTTCGTTGATCTATCGGGGAGCGCAGAGTCCTCTACCGCCGCGCTGGCAGAGCGCAGCGCAGATGGCTACTACCGGCGCATTCCTAGCTTTGTGCGAGCGTACTTCGTCGCCAAGAAGCTTGACGAGTTTTCTGAGCACCTTGTTCGGAGAGGGAAGCTGATCCGGCCCTTGAATTCCGTGTTCTCGGTCGGCGAACTCTACGGTCTGCAAGGAGCGCCGTTCGCGGAAGAGCGGGACAAGTTCTTTGGTGAGCGGCTGGCCGGGCTGCTGGAGTCTTTGTCTGAGGGTGATGCAGGCCTTGACGCAGAAGTCGAGGCCATCACAAAGATGGGACTCTCGGACTTCGAGACCTACATCGAGATTCTGGTGGCTCTGCGTGGTGCCTTCCATCGGAAGTACATCATCGAGTCTTTGGACGCGACGATGTTGAAGAACAAGTCGGGGGCGCTGCTTGCGCAGACCCGCGCGCGGAACGCACCTCGGCGATTTGCGCTGGAGAGTCGCCTGCTGGAGGTGTTGCTGCAGATCGCGGTGTTGCGCCCCGGTGGGGACAGGGGCTACTTCACCGGCGAGATGCGGATCGACGACTTGCTTTCGTTCTTGCGTGAGCGCTATGGGCTCTACATCGATCAGCTGCCGCCCGGTGAGGGGTTCAGCGCTCCGACCATCGACGAACGGAAGGCATTGCGCAGCAATGTGCAGGCATTTACCGGACGCCTGCGTGAGATTGGCTTCTATCGAGATTTGTCTGATGCCTACGTCACCCAGACCGTAGTGCCGCGCTACCCGATTGCAGAACGAAACGAAGGAGCGCGCGCATGAGCCAGGGACTGCGTGAACTCACCAATCAAGAACTGAACGCCGCGCTGGAATCAGTCCTGCTTCCAAAACTGTCTCAACTGCTTTCAGCCCGCGAGTTTGGGCATTGCATGCGGGTCACAGACTTGGATCGGGAGCTGATGATTCGCTTGGCAGGTGGCCTGCGGGCTGCCGTGCCGTCAGCGAACGTCGTGCTGCTGGCGGACGCAAGCTTGCGAGCGATGGCACCGGACATGGCTGTCAGCAGTACCAAACTGGTTGAATTGCGTAACCCGCTGCCAGACGATGAGCTTCGGGCCCCGTTGCTGGTGTTTGTGCCGAATGACCTGCGCGCTTCAGCGGAAGATTCTTTTGGCGTCGCGACGTTCGAAGAGGTCTCGATCGATGGCGCCTATGCGGAGTTGAACGCGCAGTTGCTCGCCCAAGTCCCCGCCAACTTACGGGTGGCCGTAGAGGCTTGCTTGAGCGAATTGCGGCAACGTGTCGCTCGGTGGCGGTATGCAGATGACTCTGCTGTGGCGCGTTACCTGCTTACCTGCAAGATCAATGATTTTGATCCGGATGCAATGGGGGCAGCGCTGTTTGAGCTTGCTCTGGTGCCGGACTTGGAGTTATTTCAGCAGGCCGAGCGCGCGCCTGCGCGGGTGGCGCGCAACCGAGAGTGCGTTGAGCGCGTGACTTGGTCCACGAAGACGGAGCGCGTTCGCGCGCTTGAGCTGGGCTTGCTGGACCCTGTGTTCTCCAAGCAGCTTGGCGAGTTCTTCTCCCGTAACGGTGTCTCCAATCCCAAGGAATGGACGCAAGCCATCGTTCGTGACCGCGTGAATTGGCCACTTGCGTTCAACAAATGGTTGTTCGAGGACGGTGGAGTCAACCCCGACGCTATCTATATCGGCGATGTCGTACTGCCTGACTTGCCCGTGGTGAAGGATGACAACGAAGACCCCCGGTTGGCCGAGTTGATCGGGCACAAGGTGCTGCCCATCTCAAAAACCGGGCTCAAAAAGTTCAGTGTCTCTTTCCGTGTCGACCCGGTGCCGTCTAAGGTCGAAGGGCTGTCACGGTTTGTGGCAGAGGTTGTTTCGCGCGACAACGGGCCGACAGGCCTGCGTAGGCGTAAAGCCGCTTGGAGCAAAGGAACCGACTCCGGTGCGATTGCTTTCTCGTCGATTGGCAAGATCGACTGGGAGGAAGGCTGGCACTACGTGCGGTTGTATGCAGAGACTGTGGACGGTGATCGCATCCCCCTCGCAGACGGAGAAGGCAATCCCATCCGGTTCAACACTGATGCAGCGGAGACACACGCCAGCCCCAACGAAAGTGACCTCTTTTACGTGGTCACTGACGACGAGGTCGAGGTAGAGCCACCACAGCGCGCCGTACCGCGCGAGGTGAGCTTGATGCATGCGTTGCTCCGTGCACGTTTTGCTGCCGTGACTCAGGATCGTGATCCTGGAACCGTTACTGTGACCAGCTGCGCCTGGGTGGATCGCAGTAGCAAGGCCACAGCCGGCGGCGAGACCTTGGAGATCCGCCTCGGCAAGGAGGGCAAGGCGAACGTCATGGTGTCCACGCTTTTGGCGAACCTGGAACGGGCGTTTCTTGAAGACCCCGAAGGCCTAAACCGCTTGAGACTTTCGATCAGCGCTTCGGGTGCTGCCACGCAATCCCCAACATCGTTTAAGTGGCCGGTCTCGGATGAGGTGACCCAGTTCCGAGAAGCGCGGGAGACGTTTTTCGCCGCCGTGCTGAAGGGAGACCAACGGCTGATCATGCAGGCCAGCGATCTTCTGTCCCTTCAGGAATCAGCTCAGAATTATGCCTCCGCTTACCTGGCTTGGATCGATGCGGTGCTTGCACGCGCCAGTTCCTCAGAGATGACCGTTGCGCGGCAAGCTATGGATGAGCTTCGCTATGCGCTCACCATAGATTCAGTGGCCCTCGTGTTGGAAGACTACCAAGCCAGGCGACGAGATGCTGTGCTGTTAGGGCCAACGCATCCGCTGCGGGCCAACTGGCATGTCGCATGGGGCCATCTCGGCCAAGCCTGGATGGAGCAGAGCCGGGCTAGCAACAAAGAGTTTGTGGGCCCTACGCGTGACGCGGTGATCAAGCAGCTAGCGCCAGCGGCATTTCCTCCGGTCGTTCCCTTCGGTGAGGAGCTGGGGCGGACGGCGCTGGCTGTGGACAATATCAACCCGTTCTGGTCCTTGTATGCAGCGACCGATGAGAAAGACCCCCGTGGTTTGATTGGGGAAGTTTGTGCTGCCTTGGGCTTGCCAGAGCCAGCCATCGGCGGGGCAACCATCGATAGTGCTTATCTTGCCGCGCGCGTGCAGCGTTATCTGGTCCAGCACCCGTATGTGGAGACACTTACGATCAACGCTTTTAACGCGGGGCGCTCAGGCGCAATGGCCGAGGTGCTGCTGGCTCTTCAACGACATCCTGATTTCGCCGATCTGCGTTACGACATCCGGCTCTTCGTGCTTGATCCTGCAGCACCTTCGACCGGGGAAGCGTTGCTGGAGCTTTTGTCGCCAGATTCGGGAACCAGCGCCAAGGAAGCAGACGCCTTTTCGACGCCGACCAACAGTCATATGCACCCCAAACTGCGACTGGCCATTCGAGCGATCAAGGAATTCCGTGAGGATCCGGATTTGCATGCGGCGCACCTGTCCTTCTTGTTTGACCTGTTTCCTGCAGAAGAGATCCGAGCTGTTGATGTTCAGGACAGTGACGACTCTTCATTTGTCCATGGTCTGGTACAGCCCTTCAAAGTGGACTATTTGGAAGACGAGCAATCCATCACGTGGCTGCGTCGTCCGCTTCATGGTGCAGCACAGCCGCTGGAAGGAGCGGAGGCCTTATCGGATCTCATGGGCGGCGTTTCCCGTGCTCTCTCGGTCGCAATAGCGACGGTGGCTCGCAGTCAATACCTGCCGCACGCGCGCCCTGTTGTTGCGTTGAGCCTGTCCGCAGATGAGCGTGCCATGCTCCATCAGGTTCATGAGGTCAGCGATTGGGTGCTCACGATTGATCGAAATTTGGGGATCGAATTCTTCGACCATCGTCGGCATGCCACAAGGCCAGACTATTTGATCGACCACTCGCCCGACATGGCGAGCGCGATGAGCCATCGCCTGGCGATCACCTCTCGGTCCGTTGCTGAGCTTGAGTCTTTGCTGATTCCAATCTTGGGTGAGTACGGACTGCCCAATACTGGCCGACATGCCTTGGTGATGCTGGATCAGCTTCGATCGTTGTCCGGCCGGTTGGCCTTAAAGCTACTGTCCTCTTCATCCCAGCGAGCCGAGGCGATGGGCTTGGCGCTCTCGCGATTGTTCCTTGAACATCAAGGCGTGTTCCAGAACCAAGTTGTAGTGCCGTTGGACGCGCACTTGGAGTTGTACAAGGCGTTGAAGCAAAGCGCTGAGGAAATGGGCGATGAAGTCAGCTTCCGTCGGACTGACCTTGCCCTGTTCGACCTCGACCCAGCAAGTCGCGTGGTGACATGTCGGCTGGTCGAAGTGAAGTGCTACAGCCAAGTGGGCGATGTGGCTGCCTACGCGCAGATGAAGTCGTCCATCGTTGATCAGATCGCTCAGTCCGAGCACGTCTTGGCCTATCACTTTGACCCCAGGATGGCTGACGTAGATCGGCCTGATCGCCCCATAAAGAATCGGGATTTTGCTGCACTGCTGGGCTTTTACCTAGACCGATCCGAACGCTATGGCGTGGTCTTGCCAGAAGCAGCTGAAGAGGCTCACTACTTCCTGCGACGCCTTGATGAGCGCCCTTATACCCTGCAGTTCACACGAAGCGCAGTGGTGTTTGACTTCAGCAAGCCGGGTACTGAGCCCGCCGAGCATGAGAACGGCATCGAGTTCTATCGTATAGGTAGTGATTTGATCCGGCAGCTGGTGGAGTCGGCAGTGACTGACACCGAAACGGTGGCCAGCGTTCCGTACGCACGCTCTGCCGAGACATCGCGAGAGGTCACGCAGGAACTTCTTCGCCGCAGGGAGTTGGCGCCTGCCGTTCCTACCTTTGAAACGGCAGCCTTCCTCAGCCCGCCACGGGATCGAACAATCGCGTGGGACGACAGTCCGAGAGGCAGATACACGCAACATGAGGTGGTTTCCAGCATGCCCGTGCTGGAGCCAGCACCTGCCGCCTTGGTGCAGGAGGCTCCTTTGCCAGTTGGCTCTGTGCAGGCTGCAAGTACTGACACGCCACCACCAGCCGACGAGCTGGATACGACTACGGAAAAGGCGTCCGCATCGATTCTTGTTGGGGAGGAGGATGAGGCTCCCCAGAGTGCGTCCGTTAAACGGCCCCAAATTCAAGATGGCGAGGCTACCGAAAGCCGCGTGGCTTACGACATCATGCTCGGTGCCACGGGAGCAACACCGCAGTATGGCCTGATTGGCGAGGTGTCTGGGCGCAAGGTGGCACTTGACCTCAATCAGACCCACACCATCAGCCTGTTCGGCGTTCAGGGTGGCGGCAAGAGCTACACCTTGGGCAGCGTGGCAGAGATGGCTTCGCTGCAGATCCCTGGTATCAACTGCCTTCCCGAACCGCTGTCCACGGTGATCTTCCACTACAGCCCGACGATGGACTACAAGCCCGAGTTCACGTCGATGGTGGGGGCGAACTCTGTGGAAGATCAGGTTCGTGCGCTGAAGGAAGTGTATGGCGCGGAGCCGAAGGCGCTCGCGGATGTCTTGCTTCTCGTACCCGCCGACAAGATCGAAGAGCGTCAGGCCGAGTACCCCGACATCGAAGTGCGGCCTTTGCAGTTCTCGGCTTCAGAGCTGAAGGCTTCGCACTGGAAATTTTTGATGGGCGCCGTAGGCAATCAAGCCACTTACATTCGTCAGATCATGCGCATCATGAAGGCGATGCGCGACGACATCACCCTTGAGGGCTTGCGTGCAGGCATCGATGCATCGTCGGTTCCCGATCACCTCAAGGAGCTGGCTCGGATGCGCCTCGACCTGGCCGCTGAGTACATCAACGACGGAACCTCGCTCACTGAGGTGGTGAGGCCAGGCCGACTGATCATCGTGGACCTGCGGGACGAATTCATCGAGAAGGACGAAGCCCTTGGACTGTTCGTCGTGCTCTTGCAGTTGTTCGCTGATGCGCGCATCGATGGGCGCAGCTTCAACAAGCTGGTGGTGTTCGATGAGGCCCACAAATACATCGAGAGTCCCGACCTGGTTGCCGGGCTCATCGAAGTGGTCCGAGAGATGCGGCACAAAGGCGTCAGCATCATGGTCGCAAGCCAAGACCCGCCATCTGTGCCTGTCAGCCTGATCGAGCTGTCCAGCCAGATCATCATGCACAAGTTCAACTCGCCTGCTTGGTTGAAGCACATCCAGAAAGCCAACGCTGCACTCGGCAACCTGACGCCAGAGCGCATGGCCCTGCTGAAAGCCGGAGAGGCCTACGTGTGGTCAAGCAGGGCTAGTGATGAGTCCTTTTCAAAAGGGGCCGTAAAGCTTCGCTGCCGACCTCGAGTCACGCAGCATGGTGGAGCCACGCGCGTGGCCGTGGCGACAAGTACCTTGTAGATGTATGCACTTTGTTGTTGGACCAGTTCATCGAAGGCATCAGGGCTCAGGACTGGATCGGATCTGCAGCTCTGCGTGTAGAGATGCACCCCGCATTGCTCATGAAATCAGCGGACCAGCCGCTTGGTAGTAAGTAGTCGTCGCCGCTCACCAGCATCCCAGCATGTGCGGCCGGCCGCCCTGCATTGATCAAAGGCAAGACCTCTGCAGCATGTCCACAAGCCAACGGCTAAACGAGATGTCCGCCGTACACCTAGCAGAACGAGTCCGGCTGTCAGAGGTGCTTAGCCACACTCTGTTTGCAAGAACCACTTCTTGTTTTGCAAAAACCAGCGGGGAGAGCTCAAAGTGCGTGACCCATCTCTGTTAGCTCCTCGCCATTCTTTGTTAACTACCTGACCAGTCTCCGTTAGCAAAAGCCAATCTTTGTTAGCAACAAACAACCCACCCATGCTCCACTACCTCACCGTCCCCGTCACCGCCTTCCAGCAAAACTCCTCCATCCTCTGGTGCGACGCCACGAACAAGGCCACCATCGTCGACCCCGGCGGTGACCTCGACGTGCTGCTGGCCGAGGTGGAGCGCCTGGGCCTCACGCTCGACCAGATCTGGCTCACCCACGCCCACATTGACCATGCGGGCGGCACGGGCGAACTGGCCGAGCGCCTGTCGCTGCCCATCGTGGGGCCGCACCCCGGGGACCAGTTCTGGATCGATGCGCTGCCGGATCAAAGCGCGATGTTCGGGTTTCCGCCCGCGCAGCATTTCACGCCCACGCGCTGGCTGGCCGATGGCGACACCGTGCAGATCGGCAACGAGACGCTGCACGTGCGCCACTGCCCTGGGCACACGCCGGGCCATGTGGTGTTCCACGCGCCGCAGATCGACCGGGCCTTCGTGGGCGATGTGCTGTTTGCGGGCAGCATCGGGCGCACGGACTTCCCACAGGGCAACCACCAGGACCTGATCGACAGCATCACCGGGCGCCTGTGGCCCATGGGGGACCAGACGGTGTTCATTCCCGGCCACGGCCCGGAGAGCACTTTCGGCCGCGAGCGCAAGAGCAATCCCTACGTCGGCGGCACCTGAGTCCCTCCCTTTGCGGGTAACGCAGAATTGGGATGCTTTGCCCCGCCTGATCCGGCGATGCGCTGCATTGCAACTTTTTAAGATGTGACATTCTGTTAACAATCCCGGCGGTCGGAGGCGCGTGCCGGGCATCGTCCCGCCATGGCATACCCTGCAAGCACCGTTCCCACCGCCCATCCTCCCCGCCCCTTCGCCATTCCACAGCGCGGCTCCAGCGTTGCTGGCAAGGCCTACTGGGCCATGGCGCAGCGGGTGGCGCTGACGGCCGCAGCCATTGACTGCGGCTACATCCTGCTCTTCCTCTGGCTGGGCTCGGTGCCGCTGGCGCTGGTCAACCTGGCCAGCATCGGCATGTACCTGGGCGCCTACGCGCTCATCAAGCGGCGGCGCAACACGGCGGGCATCTCGCTGATCTGGCTGGAGGTGATCTTCCACTCGGCACTGGGCTCGCTGCTGGTGGGCTGGGACAGCGGCTTTCACTACTACCTGCTGCTGTTCATACCGGCCGTGGTCATTGCCAACTCGGGCCGCTACGCCGTACCGATCGTGCTGGCACTGCTGACCTACTACCTGGGCCTGCGCCTTGCCTGCGACCACTGGGGCGCCCTCGCGCCCCTGACCGGCAAGGGCCAGCAGGTGGTCAACGCCATCCACGTGTGCATCGTCTTCGGCATGTTTGCGGCGCTGGCGGCGTTCTACCGCCGCACCATCCTCATCGCCGAAAACCGGCTGCTCAAGCAGGCCACGCTGGATGCGCTGACCGGGCTGAACAACCGCGCGCATTTCCACACCTTGGCCGGGCACACGCTGAACCGCACCCAGCGCACCGGCGAACCGGTGGCACTGCTGCTGTGCGACATCGACCATTTCAAGCAGGTCAACGACCGCCACGGCCATGCCATGGGTGACCGCGTGCTGGTGACCGTGGCCGGCGTGCTCGCGCGCAACCTGCGCGAGAGCGACGTGATCGCGCGCTGGGGCGGCGAGGAGTTCCTGGCGTTGATGCCGGCGAGCCCCCAGGCGTCCGCCATGGAAGTCGCCGAGCGCATCCGCATGGCGATGGAGCAGATCCAGATGGACTGCCAGGGCCAGCCGGTACCTTTGAGCATGTCTTTCGGGGTAGCGCAGGTGGCCCATGGCGACGACCTTCAAGCGGCCATTGCACGGGCCGACCAGGCGCTCTACCACAGCAAGAACAACGGCCGCAACCGCGTCACGGCAGGCTGATCAGCCGTCAACCCTTTCGAGCCGCTTCGTACAGCTTTTGCACCTTGGGCACGTTGAGCTCCAGCTGCTGGATGCGTGCCGGGCCCGAGGGGTGGGTGGACAAAAAGGCCAGGCCTCCCTGCTTGCTGCCCGTGGCGCCGCCCATCTTCTTCCAAAGGCTTACCGACGCATCGGGCTGGTAGCCCGCGCGCGCGGCCAGCTCCAAGCCCACCAAGTCGGCATCGCTTTCGTCCGAGCGGCTGAACTGCAGTGTGAGCAGTTGCCCACCGAGGCTGGCGGCGGCATTGCCCAGGTCACCCAGGCCCAGCAGCTGCGAGCCCAGGCGCAGGCCAATGTTGGTGGCCTGGGTCTTGGCCAGGCGCTCGCGCGCATGCTCGCGCAGCGCGTGGGCCATTTCGTGGCCCATGATCATCGCGGCTTCGTCGTCGGTGAGCTTGAGCTGGTCGAGGATGCCGGTGTAGAAGGCGATCTTGCCACCGGGCATGCAGAAGGCGTTGATCTGTTTGCTGCCAATCAGGTTCACCTCCCAGCGCCACTGGCTTGCGCGCTCGTTCCAGGGCTTGGTGTGCGGGATCAGCCGCTGGGCGATCACGCGCAGGCGCTGCAGCTGTGGAAAGTCATCGGGCGCGAGCGCGCGCTTGGCGCGGGCCTGTTCAAGCATCTGCTGGTACTGCTGCGCGGCGGAGCGCTCCAGCGTCTCGGCCGGTATCAGCTTGCGCAGGGTGGAGGATGTGCCCACGTCCACCTGCGCGATGGCCGGGGCCATGGCACCCGTCCCCGCCGCCAGAAGAAAAGCGCGGCGCGCGGACCACATCGATGACGGCGTGGCGGAAGGAGAGGGGCAAAGCATGCACATGCAGGAATAATAGACAAAAACCCAGGTACCCATGTCAGACACCTCCCCTATCCCGACCGCATCGACCGTATCCGCTGCGCCGACCGACGCCCCCCGCCCCACCTGGCTGCAGACGTTGCGCGTCTACCTGGAGCCTGCGAGCCTGCGCATGCTCACCCTTGGCTTCTCGGCCGGCCTGCCGCTCCTGCTGGTGCTGGGCACGCTGAGTTTCCGGCTGCGCGAAGCGGGCATCGACCGCAGCACCATCGGCTACCTGAGCTGGGTGGGCCTGGCCTACGGCTTCAAGTGGGCCTGGGCGCCCCTGGTGGACCGCATGCCCCTGCCCCTGCTTACCCGCTGGCTGGGCCAGCGGCGCAGCTGGCTGCTGTTGTCGCAACTGGTGGTTGCGGCCGGCTTGGTGGGGATGGCGGTGTCGGATCCACGCCTGGCTCTCGGGCCCATCATCTGGTGTGCATTGGCCGTCGCCTTCGGCTCGGCCACGCAAGATATCGCACTGGATGCGTTCCGCATCGAATCCGCCGATGCCGACCACCAGGCGGCGCTTGCAGCCTCGTACCAGACGGGCTACCGCCTGGCAATGATCTGGGCTGGCGCCGGCGTGCTCTGGATAGCGGCGCGAGCCGAAGTGGCAAACCCGGCTGCCAGCTACCAAAACGGTGCGTGGCAGACCGCCTACCTCGTGATGGCCGTATCCATGCTGGTTGGCATGCTCTCCTCGCTCCTGTCCAAAGAGCCCATGCCCCGCGACCTCGATCTTGAAAAGAAACGCCTGTCCGCATCCGCCGCCGTGTTCCAGGAGCAAGGCATGCGTTTTACCTGGCCGCTGGCAGTTGCAGCCTTGGGAGTGGCGGGCCTTTTGGGTTGCATGGTGCGGCTGGCCATCTCCACGCTTCCTTCGGTGGTACCCGTGGGCTTCGGCCTGTTGGCCATCGTGGGCTTCGTGGGGCTTGATCAATCCTGGGGACGCAGCGCACTGATTCGCACCCCCGTCCACCGTGCGGTGGCCCCGGCGTTGGCTTGGCTGCACGCGGCTGTTTTCGAACCGTTTGCCGACTTCGTTCGCCGCTACCGCCGCCAGGCGGCGCTGATCCTGGCCCTGATCGCCGTGTACCGCATCAGCGATGTGGTGATGGGCATCATGGCCAACCCCTTTTACGTGGACATGGGCTACACCAAGGACGAAGTCGCGGCCGTGACCAAGATCTACGGCGTGGTGATGACCCTGGTGGGCGCCTTCGTGGGCGGCGTGCTGTCCATGCGTTTCGGTGTCATGCGCATCCTGATGCTGGGCGCCGTGCTCAGCGCGGGCAGCAACCTGCTGTTTGCCTGGCTGGCGGGGCATGGGCACGATGTGACGGCGCTGATCGCTGTGGTCTCGGCCGACAACCTGGCCAGCGGCATCGCCTCGGCGGCCTTCATCGCCTACCTTTCGAGCCTGACCAACGTGAGCTACTCGGCCACGCAGTACGCGATGTTCAGCTCGCTGATGCTGCTCTTGCCCAAGTTCATCGCCGGCTTCTCGGGCCGCTACGTGGATGGGTTCGGCTACGCGCACTTCTTCACGGCCACCGCGCTACTGGGTGTGCCCGTGCTGCTGCTGGTATGGCTGGCGTCTCGGGTCGAAATCGTGGGCACTAACCACAGATAGACGATTTTTTGCTATGCATTGCATAGCAATGCAGCCGATGGCACAGGCAGCAGGTTTACGGGAGCTTTACAGGCGCTTCAACACCTTGTGACGCCTTTGCGCGACCATGGGCAGGCCGCTACTACACTGACCCCATGAGCTCCCAACTGCTGATGATCGAAGACGACACCCGCCTCGCCGAGATGGTGGGCGAGTACCTGGGCCAGTCCGGCCTGGTGGTGACGCACCGCGCCGACGGCAAGAGCGGCCTGGCGCAACTCCAGGGGCCAGACGCCGCCGCCCTGCCCGACCTGGTGATCCTGGACCTGATGCTGCCCGACATGGACGGCCTGGAGGTGTGCCGCCGCATCCGCTCGCTGCAGGGCCCGGCTGCGCAGGTGCCGGTGCTGATGCTCACGGCCAAGGGCGACCCGATGGACCGCATCATCGGCCTGGAGCTGGGTGCCGACGACTACCTGCCCAAGCCGTTCGAGCCGCGCGAGCTGCTGGCGCGCATCCGCGCCATCCTGCGCCGGCGCACCGATGGCGGTACGCCGGTGGCCCAGGCCCTGCGCTTTGGCACACTGGAGATAGACCGCGATGCGCGCACCGTCACCGTGGCCGGCCAGCCGGCCGACCTGACCTCCTACCAGTTCGACCTGCTCGTGGCGCTGGCCGAGCGCGCGGGCCGCGTGCTCACGCGCGACCAGATCATGGAGGCCGTGCGCGGCCGCGAACTGGAGGCCTTCGACCGCTCCATCGACGTGCACATGGGCCGCATCCGCGCGGCCATCGAGGTCGATGCCAAGAACCCGCGCCGCATCCTCACCGTGCGCGGCGTGGGCTACGTGTTCGCCAAACAGCAGGATTGAAGCCCGGTGAGCCTTTCCAACCCCTTTGCCCGGCGCCTGTACCTGCGCATCTGGCTCGCCGTGGTCGGCGGCATCGCCGTGCTCACGCTGGTCGTGGGCTGGGCCTGGCGCATTGCCGAGGAGCAGAAGGCGAGCAACAACCAGCCCTTCGTACCGCCCTCGCGCGAAATGGTGCTGCGCGATGCCAAGGGCGATGTCGTCTTTCAGGGGCCTGCGACACGGCAGCCGTCGGAGCCCGGCGAGAACGTGGAGTTCCACATCGAATCCGACACCGGCCAGGCCTTTGTGCTGCAGATGGCACCGCGCCAGCCCCGCATCGGCGGGCGGCCCGGTAGCGGTCCCAACCAGGGCGACGCGGCCTTCTGGACCCGCCCGCCCTTTGGCTTCCTGTGGCTGCTGGGCATCGTGGGCCTGGCCGTGGCGGCGGGGGTGTACCCCATCATCCGGCGCCTGACCCTGCGGCTGGAGGCGCTGCAGCGCAGCGTCAAGCACTTTGGCGAAGGCGATCTCTCCGTGCGCGTGCCCGAGCAGGGCCAGGACGAAGTGGCCGACCTGGCGCGCCAGTTCAATGCCGCAGCGGAACGGGTGGAGACCCTGGTCAAGTCGCACAAATCGCTGCTGGCCAACGCCTCGCACGAGCTGCGCTCGCCGCTCACGCGCATCCGCATGGGCATGGAGCTCATGGGCGGGCAGCAGCCCTCGCCGACGTTCCGCGCCGAGATCCTGCGCAACATCGCCGAGCTCGACCAGTTGGTCGACGAGATCCTGCTGGCCAGCCGCCTGGACGCGCGCGAGGCCGATGTGGGCACGGTGGAGACAGTCGACCTGGTGGGCCTGGCGGCCGAGGAATGTGCGCGCGTGGACGCCGACCTGGACGTGGGCGCCAGCCCCGATGCGGTGGACGTGCGCGGCGTCTCCAAGCTGCTGCGCCGGGCCATCCGCAACCTGCTGGAGAACGCGCGGCGTTACAGCACAGGCGAGGTCAGCGTGGTCGTGCACCGGCGCCAGGGCCATGCCGAGGTGCGCGTGTGCGACCATGGCCCGGGCGTTCCACCCAACCAGCGCGAACGCATCTTCGAGCCCTTCTACCGCCTGCCGGGC
Source organism: Acidovorax sp. LjRoot66 (assembly GCF_964253305.1). Taxonomy (NCBI): domain Bacteria; kingdom Pseudomonadati; phylum Pseudomonadota; class Betaproteobacteria; order Burkholderiales; family Comamonadaceae; genus Acidovorax; species Acidovorax sp. LjRoot66. The sequence goes on along the minus strand of NZ_CAXUQU020000001.1, from coordinate 740,104 downwards.
GCCAGCGAGCGCGCGGGCGGCGTGGGCCTGGGCTTGTCGCTGGTGCGCTCGATCGCCGGGCGCCACAGTGGCATGGTGTTCTGCGAAGACCGGCCCGATGGCGCCAGCGGTGCGTGCTTCGTGCTGCGGCTACCGGTCACTTCTTCCAGCGCCACGCCATGAAGGCGTAGAGCGCGGCGCCCAGCACCAGCACCGAGCCCGCTACACCAAGCGCCCAGTCGAAACCCTGCGCCCGCGAGCCTGCCTGCGCCAGCAGCGCGGCCGCCATGGGCGGCCCAGCGATCTGGCCGATGCCATACAGCGCCGTGAGCAGCCCGGTGAAGCCCGCGCCCGCCTGTGGCCACTGGTGCCGCGCCTCCTGCAAGGCGAAGAAGGTGATGGCCGTGAACGGCACTCCCAGCAGCAGGCTGCCGAGGGCAAAGCCCGCCGGCCCCGGCCACAGCAGCCCCAGCGCAATGCCCACCGCCTGCAGCAGGTAGGCGCCGGCCAGCAGCCAGCGGCGGTCGCGGTGGGGTGCGATGCGCGTGGACAAAAAGGCGCCCAGGGCCACGCCGGCGCCGAACACCGGCCAGAACAGGTCGGGCCAAGCCGAGCCGGCCGGAAGCGCGGCGCGCGCGATGACGGGCAGGAAGGTGGCGGTGACGATGTAGCCCAGGCCTGCCAGCCCATAGGCCACGGCGTGCAGTGCCCGCTGCGCTGCAGGCGCAGGCACGGAGACTGCGGCGGCCGGCCCCGCAGATTGCCCAGGCGCCTCGCCGCCGCGCAGCACCCGCCAGATCGCCGCGCACAGCAGCGCCGCCAGTGCGGCAAACGTGGCCCAGCCCGCCGCCGCGCTCCAGCCCGCAGCGACCATGGCACCGGTGGGCAGGCCGGTCACCACGATGCCTAGCCCCGGCCCGCAGAAGATCAGGCCGGCGAGCTGGGGCCGCCCCAACCGGGTGAGCTGGCCCATGCACCAGTTGGCAGTCCCCAGGAACACCAGGGCACTCGCGATACCCGCCAGAAAACGCAGCAGGGGCCACGATGCGGGCCAGGGAAAGGCAAGCACCCCGGTCAGCAGCACGGTGGCCACCAGCCCGCCGCGCGCCAGGGCCGCATTGCCCGGGACTGCGCCCAGGCGACGGCCCAGCCACGGCAGGGCCATGTACAGCAACGCCCCGGCAAGGTAGCCGGCGTAGTTGGCCGTGGCCAGCCAACTGCCGGTGGCGATGTCCACCACGCCGTCGTGCAGCATCATGGGCAGCAGCGGGGTGAAGGCGAAGCGGCCGATGCCCATGGCGACCGCGAGGGCGACCATGCCGGCCAGAGCGACCCGCAAAGGCGCCATGTCAGCGCTGTGCACGCGGGCGGGGGAGGGGGAAGACACCTGGTCCATGCGGGAGATACCGGAAAGAGTTGCCACGGCAGATGCCGTTGCATATCATCTTACCAAGAGATTGAATTTTTGTAATTCATACTTTTTTAAGATGATTGAATTTTCTTCACCCTTGCTGGACCTTGCGGCCCTGGACATCTTTCGCACCGTGGCGGCCGAAGGCAGCGTCACGCGCGCGGCCGATCGGCTGGGACGCGTGCAGTCCAACGTGACCACCCGGGTGCGCCAGCTGGAGGCGGACCTGGGCACCCCCCTGTTCCTGCGCGAAGGCAAGCGCATGGCGCTCACGCCCGAGGGCCAGGTGCTGCTGGGCTATACCGACCGGCTGCTGACGCTGGCCGAGGAAGCGCGCCAGGCAGTGCGTCCAGGCCCACCCGGCGGGCGCCTGCGCCTGGGTTCGATGGAGAGCACGGCGGCGAGCCGCCTGCCTGTGCCGCTGGCACGCCTGCACAGCCAGTGGCCGGGCGTGGCGCTGGAGCTGTCGACCGCACCCACGCGCGAGCTGGTGGAGCGGCTGCGCGCACACGCGCTCGATGCGGTACTGGTGGCGTGGCCGCCGGGCCAGGCCCCGGACCCGGCGCTCGAAACCCGGCCTGTGTTCACCGAAGACCTGTTGCTGGTGCTGCCCGCCGGCCACCCTGTCGTTGCCGGCCCCCAGGATGTACAGCCCGGCACGCTCGCGGTCTTCGAGCCGGGTTGCACCTACCGCCGCATCGGGCAGGACTGGTTCGCTCCCCGGCCGCAGCCCATGCAGGTGCTGGAGCTGGGCTCGTACCACGCCATTCTGGCCTGCGTGGCCGCCGGCAGCTGCGCGGGCATCGTGCCGCGCTCGGTGCTGGCCATGACGCCCCACGCCGGGCTGCTGAGCCACCAGCCGATCACCCGTATCGACACCCTGCTCACCTGGCGCAAGGGCTACCGCTCCAGCGCGCTCGATGCCCTGCAGCAGGCGCTGCTTTCCGCAGCCTGACCGCTTTTCAATTCCCCCAAGGAGTCCGCCATGACCGACCGCAGCCTTCGCACCGCCCTTTCACTGCGCCTGCCCATCATCCAGGGCCCCATGACCGGCTCCGACACCCCGGCCCTGGCGGCTGCCGTCTCCGCGGCTGGCGGCCTGGGCTCGCTGGGCTGTGGCATGCGTTCACCTGCAGCCATGGCCGAGGCGGCTGCCGAGGTGCGCAGGCGCACCGACCGGCCGTTCTGCATGAACCTCTTCGTGCAGGACACGCCCGCGCCCGACGCGGCCACGGTGGACGCCGCCGTGGCGCGGCTCGCCCCGCTGTACGCCGAGTTCGGCCAGCAGCCGGCCGCACCCGCGCGCTGGTGCGAGGACTTCGCGGCGCAGTTCGACGCGCTGATCGCTGCACGCCCGGCGGTAGCGAGCTTCACCTTCGGCATCCTCAGTGCCGCGCAGGTGGAACGCCTGCACGCTGCAGGCTGCTATGTGATCGGCACCGCGACCACGGTCGCCGAGGCCGTGGCCTGGGCCGACGTGGGGGCCGACGGGGTCTGTGCCTCGGGCATGGAGTCGGGCGGGCACCGGGGTACCTTTCTCGGGGACTTCGCCTCTTCGATGATCGGCACCATGGCCCTGGTGCCGCGCTGCGTGGATGCGCTGCAGCCGCGCGGCGTAGCGGTGGTCGCGGCTGGCGGCATCATGGACGGGCGCGGCATCGCCGCCGCGCAGGCGCTGGGGGCCGAAGCGGTGCAGATGGGCACGGCCTTCCTCTCCTGCGATGAATCGGGCATCGGCGCGGCCTACCGCCAGGCGCTGGCCACTGCCAAGGGCACCGACACGCGCACCACGCGCGCCCTGACAGGGCGCCACGCACGTGGCATCGTCAACGCGCTGATGGACCGGCTGCAGGCCGATGAGGCGGCCGTGCCGCCCTACCCCGTGCAGAACGCCTTCACGGGCGCCCTGCGCAAGGCGTCGAACGAGGCCGGCCGGGCCGACTACCTGTCGCTGTGGGCTGGCCAGGGCGTGGAGGCGGTTCGGCCCATGGCCGCCGCTGCGCTGATGGCGCTGCTCGAAGAGGAATGGAAGCAGGCCTGCGCGCGCGTGGGCGCTGCGCACTGAAGCAAGAAGCTCAGCGCGTCCAGGGCAGGTCGCGGGCCGTGCCTTGGATAACGGGGTGCTCGCGGTGCAGCACCTCGCCGGCCAGCACGCGCTCGTAGTAGCGCAGGTAGCCGCGTGCCATGGCCTCGGCGCTGAAGTGCTGCTGCACATGGGCGTGGCAGGCGCGCGGGTCGGCCTTGTGGGCACGCACGGCCTCGGCCAGTTCGCTGGCGCTGGCCGACAGGCTGCCGCACTCGGCAGGCACGAGTTCGGGCAGCGCGCCGTAGGGCGTGCTGAACACCGGGCAGCCGAAGTACAGGCTTTCGATCACCGCCAGGCCAAAGGGCTCGTGCCAGCGCACGGGGAAAATCAGGCCGCGCGAGGCGTTAAGCAGCTCGTTCTTCTGCTGGCCGCCGACCATGCCGAAGAAATGGATCCGGCGGGACAGCGTCCAGCGAAAACCGCGCTTGAAGTTGATGCGGTTGCCGCCGAGCACGTCGAGCTCCACACCGGCCAGCTTGGCCACCTTGATGGCGCCGGCCACGTTCTTCACGCCCCAGGCCGCCTTGCCCAGGAAGTGGTAGTGCGAGCGCGGGCGCTCGAAGTCCACCGGGCCATAGGCCGACCAATCGAGGCCGTTGTAGACGAACTCAGTCGACCCATAGCGCGCGGCATGGTTGCGCGAGAGGAACACCGTGTTCAGCGGCAGCGGCTTGGGCTTGCGCGCGTTGCCGTGCTCGGTGACGAGGTAGGGGCGCGAGGGTTCGCTGCGCGGGTTGAACTGGAAGTGGGTGATGTCCACGTCGGCCGGGATCTGGCTGTCCCAGGGCTGATCAGGCTTGATCGGCAGCACCTGGGCGAAGTCGCAGCTCGAGCCCTCGGGCACCAGGTAGCTCACGCGGTGGCCCAACTGCACCAGGGTCTTGCCCAGGTCCCAGATCACGCGCTCGGTGCCGCCGTAGCCGTACACCGGGATGGAGGAGTTGTTGACCAGCAGGATGTGCATGGAATGGAGGATACCTGTCGTCAGAAGGGGCGGCCGCAGCCGATGCGGGCGCGCCGCTCATGCAGGGCCGCCAGCACCAGAGGGCACATGAAGAGGTAGAACATGTTGCCGCTGTTGTGCGCCAAGAAGACCTGGGTCAGGCCGAAGCCGATGTACGACAAAGGCAGCATCACGCCCACCAGGCACAGCGAGAGCGATTCGCGGTCCATCTTGCCCGCGCCGTCGCGGATGCGCCGGGCCGTGGGCCAGAACATGACCAGCGGAATGCCGTAGAACGCCAGCAGCAGCAGCACGCCAGGCAGGCCGCGCTTGGCGAACAGGTCGAGCGCCTCGTTGTGCGCGTGGCCGAATTCGAGCACCACGGGGTGCGCCAGGCCAGCAGCGACGCGGCGCGCCTTCTCCTGCTCGTAGCCGGCCCGGCCCCAGCCGGTGAACGGCCGGTCCCAGCCCATCTGCCAGGCCAAGTGCCAATGGGCCAGGCGCTGGCCCACGGAGCTGCGGCCATCACCGCGCTGCTGGTAGGTCTGCACCTCCTGGCGCGCTTCGTCCACGCGCTGCTCGACGGCCGGCACCTGCGACAAGGCCGCAGCGGCCAGCGCCAGGGCACACAGGCCCCAGTACACACGGCGCTGGCCCGTGGTGCGCACCAGCAGCCAGGCGCACACGGGCAACAGCAACACCAGCGCCAGCCAGCCGCCGCGCGACTGCGACAGCACCGAGCCCACCGCGCCGAGCACGATGGCGGCCGTGAGCAGCAGCCGCTGCCAGGCCACCCAGCGCTTCCACTGCACCACCAGCAGCAGGCCGCTCATCACGGCCAGCAGCATGCTCAGGTTGCCGTACTGGATGGCATTGGTGAAGCCACTGGCGCGCGGCAGCGCCTGCACGCCAATCTGGTAGATGGCCACCAGGCCGCTGCCGACGGCGCCCACCGCCACGCCCATCCACAGCCAGGAGGCGCGCGGCTCGAACGTCATGAGGTAGAAGATGCACGGCAGCGCCAGCAGGTACTTGACCGGGCGGTCCATGCTGCCCCAGCCCCAGGTGGCGCCCACGTCGAGCAGCCACAGGGCGGCCATGCACGAAAAGGCGGCCAGCAGCCACCAGGCGGCGCGGGGGGCGGGGCGCTTCCACCACACTGGCGCGCTGGCCAGCGCCGCCAGCAGCAGCAGCGCCGCGCCATAAGAATAGCCCGAGGGCAGCCACAGGGCCAGGCCAGGCACCATGAATGCGCCGATGCTCGCGCAGCGCCCGAACCAGCGGTAGGACCTGACCATCACCGTATCACCCGGCCGGTGAGGCTGTCGCGGTCGTAGTGCAGGGCGACATACCGAAAGAAGCCCTCCAGCGCCACGAACAGGCAGTACAGGAAGCCCGCGCCCCCACACAGGAAGCCCAGGCGGAACACATACAGACGCAGGAACATCGAGCCGCCCGAGGCCAGGCCGCGCAGCACGCCACCGCGCTTGCCCGCCTCGGCCCGCTTGGCGGCGCCCAGCATCACATACTGGGTGAGCTTTTCGAGGCTGGTGCGCACCGAGTTGCGGGTGTAGTGCAGCAGGCGGGCGCGTACCAGATGGCGCGGCACGGCCACACCACCGGGTTCGGGGTGCAGCTGCGCCTGCTCGTGCACCACGCCCGTGAATTCACGGACCATGGAGCGCACGAACAGCCGCTCGATGCGCGACTGCGACAGAAAATAGCGCAGCTCCTGGCCAAAGGCCACCATGCGCCAGCGGATGGTCCACACGCCGCGCGCGCCCGAGCGCACGATGGCCTGCAGCTCCTGCTGGAAGGCCGGGGTCATGACCTCGTCGGCATCGAGGAAGAACACGTAGTCACCCCGCGAATGGGCGAGCAGGCGGTTGCGCTGCACGGCAAAGCCCTGCCAGTCGGGGTAGGAATGGACCTCTGCACCCAGGCCCTGGGCCAGGGCGACGGTGTTGTCCGTGCTGCCGCTGTCAACCACCAGTACCTGGTGGGCAAAAGCGGCGCTGCGCAGGCAGGCTTCTATACGGTGCGCTTCGTTGTGCGTGAGCACCGCCACCGTGAGCGTGGGCGACACCTTCGCGTCGCCAGCGGCCGCCGACATCCGTCAGTGGCCAGCGTGCACGTGCTCGCCCGCCTTGAGGCGGTACACCGTGCCGCAGTAGGGGCACTTGGCCTCTCCGCTGCGGGCCACGTCCAGATAGACCTTGGGGTGGTTGTTCCAGATTTTCATGTCCGCCTTGGGGCTCGGGCAGAAGACCCCGCCCTGGGCGTTCAAGTCCTTGGCCAGCAGTTCGATCGCAGCTTGGGACATGGTTCAGACCTTTGCCAGCCAGTGGGCGTATTGGGGATTGCGGCCGTTGACGATGTCAAAGAAGGCGCTCTGGATCTTCTCGGTGATCGGGCCTCGGCTGCCGCTGCCGAGCTCGATGCGGTCGAGCTCGCGGATCGGCGTGACTTCGGCGGCCGTGCCGGTGAAGAAGGCTTCGTCGGCGATGTAGACCTCGTCGCGCGTGATGCGCTTTTGCACGATCTCCAGGCCCAGGTCCTTGGCGATGTGGAACACGGTGTTGCGGGTGATGCCGTTCAGGGCGCCGGCCGACAGGTCGGGGGTGTAGATCACGCCGTTCTTGATCACGAAGATGTTCTCGCCCGCGCCTTCGCTCACGAAACCGCTGCTGTCCAGCAGCAAGGCTTCGTCGTAGCCGTCGTCCAGCGCTTCCATGTTGGCCAGGATGGAGTTGGTGTAGTTGCTCACCGCCTTGGCCTGGGTCATCGTGATGTTCACGTGGTGGCGGGTGTAGCTGCTGGTCTTGACGCGGATGCCGCGCTGCATGCCCTCTTCGCCCAGGTAGGCGCCCCAGGCCCAGGCGGCCACCATCAGGTGGATCTGGTTGCCCTTGGGCGAAACGCCGAGCTTTTGCGAGCCGATCCAGGTCAATGGGCGCAGATAGCCCGACTCCAGGTTGTTTTCGCGCACTACGGCCTTCTGCGCCTCGTTCACTTCTTCCTTGCTGAAGGGGATCTTCATGCGCAGGATCTTGGCACTGTTGAACAGGCGGTCGGTGTGCTCTTCGAGGCGGAAGATGGCCGTGCCGTCGGCGGTCTTGTAGGCGCGCACGCCTTCGAACGCGCCGCAGCCGTAGTGCAGGGTGTGGCTCAGCACGTGGATCTTGGCGTCGCGCCAATCCACCATCTGGCCGTCCATCCAGATCTTGCCGTCACGGTCGGCCATTGAGGGAACTACGGGGCTCATGGGTGTCCTTTGAATTGCTGTGGGTCGCAAAAGAGCGATTTTACGGGGCTGGCGGCACCTCGGCCACTGGGGCAACTGCGGGCGGCACCTCTTCCTCCTGCGCCGGGCGCACGAGCTCCCACTTCACGAGCTTGCCGTTCTTGAACTCGCAGGTCACGAACGAGCGGCTGCCGTCCGTCCAGCGGTACAGCTCAGGCTGGGCGCCATCGTCCGACAACAGCTGTCCCAGCGAGCGCGTCATGGCCACCACATGCATCAGGTTCACCCCGGCCCGCAGCTTGGCGTTGAGCATGACGGCGCTGCCCACATGGCCGATGGGCCTGTCTGCCGCTTTTTTCAGCACAGTCATCAGGCGCGTGAAGTGCAGCAGCGCCCACATCAGGAGCCCGCCCCCCACAGCGGCCACGCCGGGCCACCCATAGGACACAAAACCGAACACCAGGGCACCCACGGCAGCGAGCGGAACAAAGATATTGCGCAAATTCATGGGCGGTATTGTCATATGGCCAGCGCGTGCCGCCGTACGTGAAGACCGCAGGTCCTGCGGGTACTGCCCCCCGATGGGCGCCCAAATCCCGCGCAGGCCGCACCAGCATGGCCCGGGCTGCAGATTCGTTGTGCAAACGCTACATCAAATGCATACGGGTGCCTGGCGTATGGCGCAACCGTGCGCTGCGGTTTACCCTCGCCAGTTGATACAACCTGATACGCCGGGTGACGCCTGCGCAAGCACAAGCCATGAAACTGGACAACATACGCCTTTCCCCCAAGCTCTGGGGGTCTATCGTGGGCCTGCTGGGTGCCATGCTGCTGGTCTCCCTCTGGTCGCAATACCAGGCCTCGCAGGTCATGGCGCAGACCCTGGCGTCGCTGGAGGCGTTCGAACAGCGCATCTCCCTGGCCCAGCAATGGAAAGGCGCGACCGAAACCACGGGCGAGCGCGTGCTGGCCAGCAATTCCACGCCCGATGCGGAGCTGACCACGCTGTTCGACGCACGCGTGAAGGCAGGCGTGACCGGCATCTCCGGCATCCAGTCCAAGGTGGTGGAACTGGCCACCAGCCCCGCCGACAAAGCTGCGCTGGAGCGCGTGGCCAGCGAACGCACCAATGTGCTGGCGCTGAACAAGCAGGCCCGCGAGATCAAGCTGGCCGGCGATGCTGCCGCTTTCAAGACCTTCGTGGAGTCGAAATACCTGGGCGCCATCGGCCGCTACGTGGATTCGCTGGAAGCCTTCGTGCAGCTGCAGCAGTCGCAGCGCGACACGGCCAAGCAGGAGGCTGCAGGCGCCATGGCCCGTGCCCGCGCGCTGGCCTGGACCATCCAGGCCGTGGTGTTCCTGCTGGGACTGGCACTTTCCTTCCTGCTGGTGCGCTCGATCACCCGGCCGCTGAACGATGCGGTGCAGCTGACCGACGCCATTGCCGGTGGCAACCTCACCGTGCAGTCCTCGGATGACCGCCAGGACGAGTTCGGCCACCTGCTGCGCTCGGTCTCGCAAATGGCGGCCAAGCTGCGCGGCCTGGTGTCGGAAGTGCGCAGCGGCGTGGATTCGATGTCCAACGCCTCGGTGGAGATCGCCACCGGCAACCACGACCTCTCGTCGCGCACCGAGCAGACCGCCGCCAACCTGGAAGAAACCGCCGCCAGCATGGAGGAGCTGACCGCCACCGTGACCCAGTCGGCGGACACCGCACGCCAGGCCAACCAGCTGGCCAGCACGGCTGCGCAGGCCGCCGGTCGGGGTGGCGAGGTGGTGGCCCAGGTGGTGACCAGCATGCAGACCATCACCCACAGCTCGCGCAAGATCGCCGACATCATCGGCACCATCGACGGCATCGCATTCCAGACCAATATCCTGGCGCTCAATGCCGCCGTGGAAGCGGCCCGGGCCGGCGAACAGGGCCGGGGCTTTGCCGTGGTGGCCAGCGAGGTGCGCGGCCTGGCGCAGCGCAGCGCCGAGGCGGCCAAGGAGATCAAGGGCCTGATCACGGCGTCGGTGGAATCGGTGGAGACCGGATCCGAGCAGGTCACCCAGGCCGGCCAGGCCATGGACGAGATCGTCAGTAGCGTTCGCCGCGTGTCGGACCTGATCGGCGAGATCACCGCCTCCTCGTCCGAACAGCGTGACGGCATTGCCCAGGTGAACGTGGCCGTGACCCAACTCGACCAGATGACGCAGCAGAACGCCGCGCTGGTCGAGGAATCCGCCGCCGCCGCCTCGTCGCTGCGCGATCAGGCCCAGCGCCTGGCCGAGGTGGTGTCGGTGTTCAATGTGGGCTACCAGCCGGCGGCTGCTGCGCCCGCGCCCCGGCCGGCCCCTGCCCGCGCCCCGGTGCCGCGCCCAGCCGCGACGGCCACTGCCAAAGTCACTTCACTTGGCAGCGCGACCCGCAAACTGCAGGCGCCCAAGCCCGCACCTGCGGCCGCCAAAGCCCCGGCACCGGCCGCCGCCAGGCCCGCCCCCAAGGCCAAGGGCTCGGACGAAGACTGGGAATCCTTCTGACTCCGCGAAACTGAAAGGCTGAAAGCCTTCAGCCCATCTCGCGCACGACATTCATCGCCTCTTCCACGCGCTCCACGGCGTGGATGGTGAGCCCCTCGATAGGCTTCTTGGGCGCATTCGCCTTGGGTACCACGGCCACGCTGAAGCCGAGCTTGGCGGCTTCCTTGAGCCGCTCCTGCCCGCGCGGTGCGGGCCGCACCTCGCCCGCCAGGCCCACCTCGCCAAACGCGAGGAAGCCGCGCGGCAGCGCCTTGCCGCGAAGGCTGGAGGTGATGGACAGCATCACTGCCAGGTCGGCTGCAGGTTCACTGATGCGCACACCGCCCACCGCGTTCACGAACACGTCCTGGTCCATGCAGGCCACGCCCGCGTGGCGGTGCAGCACGGCCAGCAGCATGGCCAGGCGGTCCTTGTCCAGGCCCACCGACAGGCGCCGGGGGCTGGGGCCGCCGCTGTCCACCAGTGCCTGGATCTCCACCAGCAGCGGGCGGGTACCCTCCAGGGTGACCATCACGCAGCTGCCCGGCACGGGCTCGCTGTGCTGGCTCAGGAAGATGGCGCTGGGGTTGCTCACGCCCTTGAGGCCCTTCTCGGTCATGGCGAACACGCCGATCTCGTTGACCGCGCCGAAGCGGTTCTTGATGGCGCGCACCAGGCGAAACTGGCTGTGCGTGTCGCCCTCGAAGTAGAGCACCGTGTCCACCATGTGCTCGAGCACGCGCGGGCCGGCAAGCGCTCCTTCCTTGGTGACGTGGCCGACGAGCACGATGGCCACGCCCGAGGACTTGGCCGCGCGCGTGAGGTGGGCCGCGCATTCGCGCACCTGGGCCACCGAGCCCGGTGCCGAGGTGAGCTGGTCGGAGTACACCGTCTGGATGGAATCGATCACGGCCACGGCGGGCTGCATGGATTCGATGGTGGCCAGGATTTTTTCGAGCTGGATCTCGGCCAGCACATTGACCTGGCTGTGGTCCAGCCCGAGCCGGCGCGAGCGCAGCGCCACCTGGGCGCCACTTTCCTCGCCGGTCACGTACAGCGTGGGCAGGCCCGCGCGCTGCAGCGCATCGAGCGCCTGCAACAGCAAGGTGGACTTGCCGATGCCAGGGTCGCCGCCGATCAGTACCACGCCGCCCTCGACGATGCCGCCGCCCAGCACCCGGTCAAGCTCGTCGATGCCGCTCGGTGTGCGCTCCACGTCGCTGGCCTCGATGGCCGACAGCGGCATCACCGCCTGCGCCTGGTTCAGGCCCGCGAACTGCGCGCCGCTGTAGCGGTTCTTGCCCGGCCCGGCCTCGGCCACCTGCTCGATCAGCGTGTTCCAGGCGCCGCAGGCGGGGCACTTGCCCAGCCAGCGCGGGCTGGTGCCGCCGCATTCGGTGCAGGTGAAAACGGTTTTTTCTTTGGCCATGGCGTGGGAAATGGGGACAAACAGAAGGCAGGCTGGTGACTATACCGGCCAGCCCAGCCAAGGCGCATTGCCGGGGCAATTGGCGCACGCCCGCCGCAGGGTGTGCACAACCCGTACGATGGCGGCCTTGCACCAGAGCCAGAAAGAGACGCACGCATGCAAACCCCCATCAACCCCTTCAAGCAGGCCATGGCCCAAGGCCGCGCGCAAATCGGCCTGTGGCTGGCCCTGGCCGATGCCTACAGCACCGAGGTACTGGCCGGCACGGGCTACGACTGGCTGCTGCTCGATGGCGAGCACGCGCCCAACGACCTGCGCTCGCAGCTGCACCTGCTGCAGGCGGTGGCCAGCGCAACCAGTGCGCTACCCGCTGGCGCGCAACCACCCCACGCGATTGCGCGCGTGCCCGTGGGCGACACGGCGCTGATCAAGCAATACCTCGACATTGGAGCCACCACCCTGCTGGTACCCATGGTGGACACCGCCGAGCAGGCCCGCGACCTGGTGCGCGCCACGCGCTATGCGCCCGAGGGCGTGCGCGGCATGGGCAGCGCCCTGGCGCGCTCCTCGCGCTGGCAGGCCTACCCGAACTACGTGCACGAGGCCAATGCCCAGGTGTGCCTGCTGGTGCAGGCCGAGACGGTGCAGGCCATGGACAACCTGGATGCCATCGCCGCCGTAACCGGCGTGGATGGGGTCTTCATCGGCCCGGCGGACCTGTCCGCATCGATGGGCCACCCGGGCAACCCCGGCCACCCCGACGTGCAGGCCGCGATCACCGAGGGCATTGCGCGCATCCTGCGCGCGGGCAAGGCGCCGGGCATCCTGGCCACCAACGAAGCACAGGCGCGCCAGTGGCTGGCAGCGGGCGCGCTGTTCGTGGCCGTGGGGGTCGATACCATGCTGCTGGCCAGTGCGGCCCGGCAGTTGCTGGCGCGCTTTCGCGCGGACGCCCCAGCCGCAATGCCCAACGGATACTGAACACCCTTCGATATGGAAAGCAATGCAACGATGAAAGCATGTATCTACGGCGCCGGCGCCATTGGCGGCTGGATCGGGCTGGCCCTGGCGCAAGCGGGCAGCGAGGTCAGCATGGTGGCGCGCGGCGCCACGCTGGCGGCCCTTGAGAAACACGGCCTGCGCTTGCGCCGCCCCGATGACAGTGTGGTGCACGCCTCCGTGCGCGCCAGCGACAGCACGGCCGCATTGGGCGTGCAGGACCTGGTGGTGGTGGCCGTGAAGGCGCCGGGCCTGCCCGAGGTGGCGCGCGCCATGGCCCCGCTGATCGGCCCCCAGACGGTCGTGCTGACCGCGATGAACGGCGTGCCCTGGTGGTTCCTGGGTGGCTGCAGCGGCGCGGCGCAAGGCCGCACGCTGGAATCGGTGGACCCCGGCGGTGCCATCGCCCGTTCCATCCCCGCAGGCCAGGTGCTGGGCAGCGTGGTGCACACCAGTTGCTCGCTGGAGGCACCGGGCTTCGTCAAGCAGCACTTCGGCAACCGGCTGATCGTGGGCGAGCCCGATGGCAGTGCCAGTACGCGGCTGCAGGCCCTGGCCGACGCGCTGCAGCGCGGCGGCATCGACGTGGAGGTCTCCACGAACATCCAGAAGGACATCTGGTTCAAGCTCTGGGGCAACCTCACGGTGAACCCGATCAGCGCCCTCACCGGCGCCACCACCGACCGCATCCTGGACGACGAGCTGGTGCGCGGCTTCGTCTCGGCCGTGATGCTGGAGGCCAAGGCCATCGGCGAAAAGCTGGGCCTGCCCATCGACCAGCAGCCCGAGGACCGCCACGCCGTGACGCGCAAACTCGGCGCCTTCAAGACGTCCATGCTGCAGGACGTGGAGGCCGGCAAGCCCGTGGAGATCGACGCCCTGGTGGGCGCGGTGCATGAGCTGGGCCAGATCACCGATACACCGACCCCGCACACCGCCGCCCTGCTGGGCCTGGCACGCCTGATGGCCCGCACCCGCGGTTTGTACTGATTTACTACTTCACCACGCAACCATGCTCAAACTCTATTCCGCCCCCGGTACCTGCTCCCTGGCCGCGCACATTGCCCTGCAGGAGGCCGACGCCGGCCATGAATTGGTGACACTGGACTTTGCCAATCAGCAGCAGCGCAGCCCCGAGTACCTGGCCATCAACCCCAAGGGCCGCGTGCCCACGCTGGTGACGGAGCAGGGTGTGCTCTCCGAGACGACCGCGCTGCTGCTCTACATCGCCCAGCGTTTCCCGGCCGCGAAGCTCGCCCCTCTGGACGATCCGTTCGCGCTGGCGCGCATGCAGGAGTTCAACAGCTACCTGGCCTCCACCGTGCACGTGAATCACGCCCATGGGCGGCGCGCCGGGCGCTGGGCCGATGAGGCCGGCTCCATCGCCGATATGCAGCGCAAGGTGCCGCAGACCATGTCCGAGGCCTTCTCCGTCATCGAGAACCACTACCTGCAAGGCCCGTGGGTACTGGGCGAGGCGTATTCGGTGGCCGATGCCTACCTGTTCACCATTGCCTCGTGGCTCAAGTCGGATGGCGTGGACATTGCGCTGTTTCCCAAGGTGGCTGCGCACACCGCGCGCATGCTGGAGCGCCCCGCCGTCCAACGCGCGCTGGCCTGATCTCTCTGATCAACAAAGAAGCCCTCGCAGCCAGAACGGCTGCGAGGGCTTTTTTCGCGAGTGAGCCCGGTGCCCACGGCTTTGGATTCGACCGGATAGGCAGGCGGGAAGCCGCAGACAGTGCTGTAGCACGGCAAGGCTGCCCAACGACGCTAGCCGGTTGAAGGCAAAGCTGTCAGTTGACCTTGAGAATGCGCCAATCGACGCGGTTGTCCGCACGGTGCACGATGTCCACTTTCTGAGTGGCCGCCCAGGGGATGATCTGGTTGTACAGCGGAATGTGCGAGATCAACTCGTGGTCGGCGATCAGGGCCTTTTCGATCAGGCCGTTGCGCGTGGCGGTGTCGGTCTCCTTCTTGATGCGCTCGATCAACGCGTCCTGTTGCGGGTTGGAGAAGCGCCCCAGGTTGAAGTTGCCGTCGCCGCCGGCACCGCTGGAACGGACCAGCGACTGCAGCGAGTAGAAGGCGTCGAAGGTCGGCACGCCCCAGCCCAGCAGGTAGATGCTGGCCTCGTTGCGCTGGATCATCGGGAAGTAAGTGGCAAACGGCAGCGAACGCAGCTTGGCCTTGACGCCGATCCTGGCCCACTGGGCCGTGATGGCCTGGCACAGCTGCTCGTCATTGATGTAGCGGCCCGCGCTGCAGGCAAAGTCGACCTCGAAGCCCTGCGAGTAGCCGGCCTCGGCCAGCAGCTTCTGCGCGGCAGAGGGGTCATAGGGCCAGCGTGCGTCGGCCTTGGGCGTCCAGCCGTTGACCTGGCGCGCGATGATGGCGCCCGTGGGTTGGGCCAGGCCGCGCAGCACCACGCGCTGGATGGCGCTGATGTCGATGGCCTGGTAGAGCGCCTTGCGCACGCGCACGTCCTTGAGCGGGTTCTTGCCCTTCACGTCGGAGCCCGGCAGCTCCTCGCGGAACTGGTCCAGGCCGAGGAAGATGGTGCGGTTCTCGGCCCCGTCGAGGACCTTGAGGTTGGGCGTCTGGCGCACGCGCGGCAGGTCCTGCAGGCCCGGGTCGAGCACGAAGTCGAGTTCGCCCGAGAGCAGCGCGGCTGTGCGCGTGGCGTCGGACTTGATCGGCGTGTAGACAATCTGCGTCACGTTGCCCGTGTACTTGCCCTTGCCCCACCAGGTGGGGTTGGCCTTGAGCACCAGGCGCTGGTCGGGCGTCCACGACTCGAGCGTGAAGGGACCAGTGCCCAACGCGTTGCGGTGCGAGAAGGGTTCGTCCTTGGTCTTGATGTCCTTGGGCGCCGTGGCATTGTTCTTCTCGGCCCAGGCCTTGCTCAGGATGCGCAGCTCCGTGAGCTGGTTCACGAGCACGGGGTTGGGCACCTCCGAGAAGATGTCGATGGTGTGGGAATCGACCTTCTCGACCCGGTCGATGCCCTGGGTGTAAACGGCGAAGTTGGAGGTCTTGGCCTTGGCGCGTTCGAGCGAGAATTTGGCGTCGTCGGCCGTGAAATCGCTGCCGTCGCTGAACCTCACCCCCTTGCGCAAGGTCAGCCGCAGCTGCGTGGGGCTGACGCGCTTCCACTCGGTGGCCAGCGAGGGCTCGGGCTTGAAGGTCTTGCTGTTGTATTCGACCAGGGTGTCGTACACCGCTGCATGCAGCGTGTTGTTCACGCCCACGTTCTGCGCGTGGATGTCCCAGGAGGACAGGTCGGTGGAACGCGACCAGCGGAAGGTGTTGGCGTGGCTGGCCAGGGGCAGCGCACCGGCCAGCGCAGCCGCCAGCATGAGGGATTGGAATCGCATGAAAGGTAGGCCTGTACAGAAAGTCGTTGTGCGCTGCACTATGGACCGGGCTTGCTTCCACACGAACGAATTTCTCGTTGTAACCTTATGCACCGCACCCCCAGGGCGCTGCCGGGTTTCAATGTAGCAGCAACCCCACGGCGAGTGCGACCATCATGGCCGCGACAACCGCATCGAGCACGCGCCAGGCGTGCGGCGATGCGAACAGCGGCGCCAGCCAGCGTGCCCCCCAGCCCAGCGCGGCGAACCACACCAGGCTTGCCAGGCTGGCGCCTGCCGCGAAACCCATGCGCAGCGATGGGGGGTAGGGGCTGGCGATCGCCCCCAGCAGCAGCACCGTGTCCAGGTACACGTGGGGGTTGAGCCAGGTGAAGGCCATGGCGGTGAGCACCACGGGCTGCCAACCGGCGGGCGCCGTACCGTCGGTTGCTACCTGCATCGCGGCCGGCTTGCAGGCGCGCAACAAGGCGCGCGCCGCATAGGCCAGCAGAAAGGCCGCGCCCAGCCAGCGTGCGGCCACGAGCAGCGCGGGGTGGGACTGCACGGCCGAACCCAGCCCCCACACGCCGGCCTGCACCAGGATGGCGTCGGACAGCGCGCACACGGCCACCACGGGCAACACATGCTCACGCCGCAGGCCCTGGCGCAGCACGAAGGCGTTCTGCGCGCCAATGGCGATGATCAGGATAGCGGTCGAGGAAAAGCCGTTGGCGAAGGCCGAGGAAAGGTTCATGGCCCCAATGGTGCCCAGCCGTGGAGGGAAAGAAAAGCTATACTTTTTTGCTACCCGTAAGCAAAACTGAATGCACCTCGACACCGCCCAACTGGCCGCGCTGGCCGCCGTGCTGGAGCAAGGCAGCTTCGAGCGCGCAGCACTGGCCTTGCACGTCACGCGCTCGGCCGTGTCCCAGCGCGTCAAGCTGCTCGAAGAGCGCGTGGGCCAGGTCTTGGTCCGCCGCGCCTCGCCCTGCACCCCGACCGAGGCCGGCCAGGCCCTGTTGCGCCACGCCCAGCAGATGGCGCTGAGCGAGGCCGACGCCTTGCGCAGCATTGCGGGCAGTAGCGCCGGCCTGGCGCCGGTGCGGCTGGCGCTGGGGGTGAATGCCGATTCGCTGGCCTCCTGGTTCGTGGACGCCATGGCCCGGGCCGCAGAGCCGGGCGAAGGCAGGGCCCCGCCCATCACCTTCGACATCCACGTGGAGGACCAGGACCATTCTTCCGAGCTGCTGCGCCAGGGCCGTGTGATGGCCGCCGTGACCGCCGAGCCGCAACCCGTGCAGGGCTGCCAGGTGGTGCGCCTGGGCACCATGCGCTACCGGGCGCTGGCCAGCCCCGCGTTCATGGAACGCCACTTTGCCCAGGGTGTGACCGCCGCAGCGCTGGCCCAGGCACCCGTGCTGGTCTTCAACCGCAAGGACGCCCTGCAGGAGCGCTTCATGCGCCGCATCGCCCGGCGCGCGCTGGCGCCACCAGTGCACTGGCTGCCCTCATCCCAAGGCTTCGTAGCGGCTACCCTGGCCGGGCTGGGCTGGGGCATGAGCCCCGAGCAACTGGCACACGAGGCCGTCGATGACGGCCGCCTGGTCGAACTGGTACCCGGCAAGCCAGTGGACGTGGCGCTGCACTGGCAGTTCTGGCGTCTGAACGTACAGGCACTGCAACGCATGACCGAGGCGGTGCAGCAGGCTGCGGCCACCGCCTTGCTGCCTTAGGCTGCGGGATCAGGCGGGAAGATCCTCGTGGTGGTCGGCCACGCCTTTCTTCCAGTAGGCCGCGATGCGCATGCGCTTGGGGTTCACGCCCGGCTTGGCCAGCACCACCTTGCGCAGGGCTGCCATGTCGGCGTGTTCGCCAGCCGCCCAGACATAGCCATCGCCTTCGGGGATCGCCAGCGCCTGGGCCGCCTCGGGCAGTGAGGCCACCCACAGCAGATCCAGCTTCGCGGCGCTAGCCAGGGGCCGCTGGTCGGCGGGGTTGCGCACCTGGATGCGCACGGTCGCCGCGGCTTCGGCCGGCAGCTCGGCCAGGCGGCGCACGATGGCGGGCACGGCGGTCTCGTCGCCCAGCAGCCAGTGCCACGCAAACGCCGTGGGCACCACCATGCTGCCGCGCGGCCCGGCCACGCCCACCCAGTGGCCCACGGCCGCGGCGGCAGCCCAGTCCGACGCGGGGCCGGCGTCGTGCAGGGCCACTTCGATGTCCAACTCGCCCTTGGCGGTGTCGTAGTGCGCGGGGGTGTAGTCGCGCAGCACCGGGCGCGGCTCGGACATCACCGGGCGGCCATCGTGCACCGTCGGCAGCGAGGCGCGCTCCTGGCCTGGGTGCGGCAGGATGAGCTTGATGTGGTCGTCAAAGCCCACGCTCACGAAGTCGGCGAGATCCGGCCCGCCCAGCGTGAACCGTACGAAGCCGGGGCTGACCTCGGTGCGGCGCAGCACCTGTGCATGGCGGGCCTTGAGGGTGTGGCGCACGCGGGTGATGGCCAGAGGATCGGCAAAGGCAAGGGGGCTGGAGACTTCAGTGCTCATGATTTAAAATGTTGACTTAATCAACCAGATCATCTCCCAACAAGTTGACTTTGTCAACCGGTTGGCTTTGCAATGCACCGCAACCGCCCCCCTGCCGATGTCTTTGAAGCGATGCACGACCTGATGCACGTGTACCGCGCGCACATGGTGCGGGCCATGGCGGCCATCCACCCCGGTCTGACGATGAACGAGGTGCGCGCCCTGGGCTTCATCGGTCGCCACCCCGGGGCCACCCAGAAAGACCTGGTACGCCACAGCGGCGCCGACAAGGCCCAGGTGGCGCGCATGGTGGCCCAGCTGGCCGAGCGCGGCTGGATCACCAGCCACCCTAACCCGGAGGACGGCCGCAGCCGCATCCTGGCCCTGAGTGCGGAAGGCCAGGCCCTGCAGGACACGGTGCGCGGCCTGCGCCAGACGCTGTCGGCCCGGTTGCTGGAAGGCTGCGATGCAGGCACCCAAGCGCAGTTGCTCGCGCTGCTGGGACAGCTGCGTGGCGAGCTGGACGCCTTGCCTGCGTGCGGCCAGCGGGGCTGACACAGGCACCACGGCCACCTGGCACCGGCCCCATGCAGAATTTGCCTGTGGCGGACCTGCCGCTTCGGGGCCACAATCGCGCCAGTCCGTAAAACTTTACGTGCAATCGTTAAAATTTGCGTGTAACTTCGAGTTTCCGCGGCCCTGCGCCGCCAGGCAGCGCCTGCCCGGATGGGAGGCAAGAAAGGTGTGGCAAGTGGGAGCGTCAACGGCGAAGCAGCAGCAGGCCCTCGCGTTGCGTCCTGCGACGGAGCAGGACGCCGCGTTCCTGTGCGCCGTGTACCGCTCGGTGCGCGAGCCGGAGTTGCTGGCCATCGGCTGGCCCGATGCGCAGATCACCGCCTTCTGTGAAATTCAGCACCGCTTTCGCACGGCCGGGTACGAACAGTACCTGCCGCCCGTGGAAAGCACCCTCCTGCTGTGGGAAGACACCCCGGTGGGAATGCTGGCAGTGTGCCGCGCCCCGGAACGCTGGGTGCTCGTGGCCATCGAAATCCTCCCGTCAGCCCGCAGCAAAGGCATAGGCACCGAAGTCATCGCCCGCCTCCAGCAGGAGGCCAAGGCCGCTGGCGTCGGCTTGCAGCTGCAGACCCGCACCAACAGCCCGGCACTGCGCCTTTACGAGCGCTGCGGCTTCGCCTGCGTGGCCAGCGATGGCGCGGTGCAGCGCATGGAATGGCCACACGGCAAGACCCGGGCGTCCAGAAGGCCGGGAAAGAACGGCGAGAACCCGAAAACGGTGGACTGATTGAACGAGGAACACAACTCCATGGAATTGCAGGAATACACGCATCCGGGCAGCCCGCTGCTGGCGTCGGAAGGCCGGCGCCGCTTCATGGCCCATGCGGGGATGATGACGGCCTCCGCCCTGGCACTGGGCGGGACGGGTGCAGCTATGGTGGCCGTGCAGTCGCCGCTGCCCGCGACGCCGCTCGCACCGGGCATGGCACCGCTGCGCGTGGGCATGCTGCTGCCTGAGGCCCAGGCATACCCCTCGATGGCTGCGCAATTGATGGAAGGCGCCCAGGCCTATGCAGCGCAGGCCGCCGGCCCGGCCCTGCAGTTCCTGCCCGTGGTCTATGGCAACCGCCCGAGCCAAGCCGAGCAGGCGGCAGCCGAACTCCTGGCTCGCACGGGCGTGGACCTGCTGGGCGGCTTCGTCTGTGCCAATACCGCCGCGCAATGGGAGCCCCTGCTCGCGCAGCACGGGGTGCCGCTGCTCGTGGGCGATGCCGGGGCCAATGCCCTGGCTCCCACGGCCCGCTCCGCCTGGGTGGTACGCAACAGCCTGGCTTACTGGCAGACAGCCTGGGCCACCGGCCGCTGGGCCGCCAAGGCGCTGGGTCCCCGGGCCGTGGTGGCCACGGCTCCGGCCGACAGCGCCTTCGACCACCTGCCCGCTTTCGAGCGCGGATTCGCTTCGGCGGGCGGACGGGTGCAGGACATGCTGTTCACCTCCGCCCCCAACGGCACCAGCCGCCTGGACACGCTGGCCCAGAAGGTCCGCCAGACGCGGCCGGACTTCGTCTATGTGCTGGCATCGGGCGCCGATGCCGCAGCGTTCCACCAGTTCTGGAACGCCTCGGACATGTCCGCGCAGCTGCCCCTGGTGGCAGCGGGCATGCTGGGTGAAGACCTAGCCCGCTCCCCGCGGGTGGCAGGTCAGGTGTGGGCCGCGCGGACGCATGCCGGCGACCACCCCGCCCTGGCCGCCCGTGCGAGCGCCTTGCCAACACCGTTCCACCTGCTGGGCTTCGAGATGGCGCAGCGCATGCACGCTGCAGCCGTCCAGGGTGGCGGGCAGGCACGCGGCCTTGCGCTGGCCCAGGCCATGGCACTGGCCGCGCTGCAAACCCCGCGCGGCGAGGTGCGCATCGATCCGTCCACGGGCGAAACCGTGGCGCCCATCCATCTGCAAGGCCTGCACCAGGGCCCTGCCCTTGCCGCCGTCTCCTTGCCCGCGGCCGGCGCTGCCGCCTGCCAGGGGCTGTGCGATGTCCTGATCAGCAGGGCTCTGGGCACCTACCTCGCCACATGACCACCAAGAACATCCAGGAAAGCAACTGACATGGGACAACCATATGTAGGCGAGATCCGCATGTTTGCCGGGACCTTCGCCCCGGCAGGCTGGATGCTCTGCCAAGGGCAGCTGCTGCCCATCTCCGAGAACGAAACCCTGTTCCAGCTCATTGGCACCACTTACGGTGGCGATGGGCAAAGCACCTTCGGCCTGCCCGATCTGCAAAGCCGGGCACCCGTGCACGCCGGCAACGGCTACACCCTTGCCGAAACAGGTGGCGTGGAATCGGTCACCCTCACGTTCAACCAGATGGCTGCGCACAACCATGCACTGGTCTATGGCGTGGGCACTCAGGCCTCGCCCCAGGGCGGCAAACTCGGGATCACGCCAGCGCGGGACTTCCGCTACGCCAGCAGCGGGGCGCCCACGGTGCAGCTCAAGGCGGATGCGGTGGAGCAGGTCGGGGGCGCACAGCCCCACGACAACATGTCCCCCTATCTGGTGGTGAACTTCATCATCTCGCTGTACGGGATCTTCCCGTCGCAAAACTGAGCAAGGCAAACCATGGCCAATCCGTTTGTGGCGGAAATCCGCATGTTCCCCTTCAATTTCGCACCCAAAGGCTGGCTGCCCTGCGATGGGCGGCTGCTGCCCATTTCGCAGAACACGGCGCTGTTCTCCCTGCTGGGTACCTTCTATGGCGGCGACGGCAAGTCCACCTTTGCCTTGCCAGATCTCATGGGCCGAACACCCATGGGGCCAGGCCAGGGACCTGGGCTGAGTCTTTACGACATCGGCCAGAGCGGCGGGTCGGAAACCGTGAGCCTGCGCAGCACGGAAATACCGCCGCACACCCACGCGCTCTCGGGCGTGGCCGCCATCGGAGACACGGACGTCCCTACGGGGCCGCTGCTGGCCCAGTCGAGCATCCGCTCGTCGGTCTACGCACCGAGCGCCGACACAAAGATGGCAGCCACCGCGATGGCAAGCGCGGGCACCGGCGCGCCCCACAACAACATGTCGCCCTACCTCACGCTCGGGTTCTATATCGCCACCCAAGGCGTTTTCCCGCCACGCTCATGACGCGCCCCCACAGCACCCATTCCGGAGCATTCCATGGCTGAGCCCTTTCTGAGCGAGATCCGCATCTGCAGTTTCAATTTCCCGCCCAAGGGCTGGGCGTTTTGCAATGGGCAGCTCTTGCCCATCAACCAGAACCAGGGCCTGTTCTCGTTGCTCGGCACCACCTATGGAGGGGACGGGCGGGTCAACTTCGCCCTTCCCGACCTCAGGGCTCGCCGCCCGCTGATGGAAGGCAACGGGCACACGCTCGGTGAACGCGCAGGTTCGGACTCCCATACCCTAAGCCTGCAGGAAATGCCGGAGCACACCCACACCATCAAGGCCTCCACCGCCGTGGGCACCCAGGCCTCGCCGGCCAATGGCTACCTGGCCGCCTCGAACGTGGATGTGCCCTACACCGGAGGCCAGGGCACTCTGCTGGGTGGCAACAGCAGCGCGGTCACGAACGTGGGCGGCTCCCAGCCCCATGAAAACCGCCCGCCATTCCTGGTACTGAACTTCATCATTGCGCTGCAGGGCATCTTCCCTTCGCCGAACTGACCATCTCACCACCCCATACGGCATGCGCAAAAGCGCTGCCCGGCCCCTGGCCGACGAAGGAGTCGACTTCATGCAACGATGGATAAAAGCCCTGCGCCAGCGACCGCTGACTGGCATGGCTGTACTGGCAATAGCCTTGTGCACTGCAGGCCAGGCGCATGCAGGAACAGTGATGGTCACGAGCGAACAGGATGATGGCACAGGCGGCTGCACGTTACGCAATGCCATTGCCAGTACCAACACGGGCGGCGCACAAATGGGGTGTGCGGGTGCCGACGCCGGCCCCAACACCATCGTTTTCGCCAGTGCACTGAACGGAAAGCCGATTAAGTTGATCGGATCTGTTCCATTGAGCATCACCCGTTCCGTGACCATCACGGGCTCCGGAGTAGCCAACATCACGATCGAGGGTGGGCAAGCGAAGCAGACAGGAAGGAAGGTGTTCGACATTCCGCCGGGCAGTGCCATCGCGGTCACCATCAGCAATCTTACCGTCCTGCGGGGCAGCGCCTTGGCCAGCAGCGGGTTGAGTTCAGGTGGAGGCTTATTCATCGCAAGTGAAGCCACCGTCACGCTCAGCAACTGCGCATTTACCGACAACTACGCGCAATCCAGCGGCGGCGCCATCGAAAACCGGGGCACGCTGACAGTCACCAACTGCACCTTCACCGGCAACGAAGCGCGCGGCGAAGGCGGCGTGATCCGCAACATCGGCCTGCTCACGGTGAACGGCAGCACTTTCAGCACGAACAAAGCCGAGCGCGGCGGAGCCATCTGGATCAGCCACCCTTCGGCCACCATCAACATCAACACCTCCAGCTTCAACGGCAACTCCGGCTCCAGCAACGGCGGTGTGACCGCCTATGGCGGTGCGCTGATGAATGCGGACGAAAGCGGCGCAACGCTGGTGCTGGGTAGCAACAGCAATGGCGGAGGCAACGACGCAGGCGGCAACGGCAACGTGGTGTGGGAAGGCAATCCCATGGTCAAGGTGCTGCCTACCACGCCCATCCTGGCGGGTGCGTCCGCACCACTTTCCGTGGAAGTGCGCGGCCCCTTCTATGCCGCCACAGGCACCGTGGGCCTGCGCACCGGGCTGGCAGCGATTGCCGGGTGCGGCGCCCTGTCCTTGACGGGACAGGGCGAGGCCAGCTGCAGCGCAGCGGGCCTGCCATTGGGCGTACACACCATCTCCGCCGACTATTCGGGCGACAGCAACCATGCTGGCGGCTTCTCGACGGGCGTGGCCCAGGTGGTGAACGGCTACACCAACCAGAATGCCACCCAGGTCAAGGTGACCGGCCCGGCCAATGCCACGGTCTGGGTGGACAGCGCGAACGTCGGCACGCTCGACGCCCAAGGCACGCTGATCACGACCGTGAACACGCCTGCGCCCGATGGCAACAAGAGCTTTGCCATCCAGACCCGGGCCGATGCCACGGTGCTGACCAACAGCACGCTGAGCATCACCCGTGACAGCACCCAGCCCGCCTGGTCCGGTCTGCAGCCGGCCAGCTCAGGCTACCTGAAGAACGGCGCCATGCTGGACTACCAGCTCAGCGAGAACGCCGCCAGCGCCAGCATCAGCTTCAACCGCACAGGGGGAAGCGCGGATCCTGCGACGCATACCTGCACCCTGCAGGGCGGTGCGCTGCTTTCCGGCGCGCACAGCATCGCCCTGGGCACGGGCGCCAATGGCTGCGCAGCCAATACCGCGCTGGTGGAAGGCGCTATCTATACGCTGACCTTTGTCGCGACGGATGTGGCGGGCAATGTGTCGACAGCCACCACGACCACAGGCGTCACCTACGACACCCTGTCACCCGCCTTTACAGCCCTGTCTCCGGCCTCGAGCGGCGCACTCAAGATCGGCAGCACGCTGGGCTTCTCGCTCAGCGAACCGGTGGCCAGCGGCCGCATCGTGGCAACGCGCACCTCGGGCCCTGCCGACGCGGGCTCACCCCATACCTGCACGCTGCAGGGCACGGCACTGGCTGCCGCTGCCGGGGCGCGCCAGGTAGCACTGACCGCCAACACCAATGGCTGCGCGGCAGCGCTCAACCTGGTCGACGGCGCGGTATACAACTTCGACTTCGATGCCACCGATACGGCCGGCAACAGCGCCGCCACGGTCCAGCTCACCGGCATCACCTACGACAACACGCTGCCCACGGCCCAGCTCACCCTGCCCGTCTACAGCACGGTGCGCAACGTCCCCATCGGAGCTGCCTTCACCGGGACCGACACGGGCTCGGGCATCGCCACCGACGGCTACTGCCTGCAAGACACCAACGCCGTGGGCACCTGCGCCTGGGGGGCCCAGCCTCCCAGCTTCCCCTTCGCCAGCGATGGCCCAAAGACGCTGTACGGCTTTGTGCGCGACAAGGCGGGCAATGTCTCTGCAGCCGCCAGCGCCTCTCTCACGGTGGACACCGGTGTGCCTGTCGCTCCGACACTGACCACCACGCCCTCCTGGGCCACCGGCAACGCGATGCAGGTGGAGGTCCAGGGCGAGGTGGGTGCACAGATCTGGGTCAACGGCGTGAACACCGGCCAGACCGTGGGTGCTGGCGGAAAGACCACCATCACGCTGGACACCAGCGCCATTGCCGAAGGGCAGCGCCAGACCTTCAGCATCACGCTGCGAGACGCCGCCGGCAACATCAGTGCTGCGCTTAGCGTGGAACTCACCCGCGATGGCCAGGCCCCGGCTTTCAGCGCTATCGCCCCGGTCGCCAATGGTGCAATCAAGGCCGGCAGCACGCTGGACTTCACGCTCAGCGAAGCTGCGGCAACGGCCCGCATCACTGCCCAACGCACCGCCGGCACGCCGGATGGCGCGTCACCGCACATCTGCACCCTGCAGGGAACTGCCTTGGCCGCAGGCGCCCACCAAGTGGCCTTGACCGCCGATGCCAACGGCTGCGCAGCGGCGCTCAACCTGGTCGATGGTGCGGTCTATGCTTTCGCCTTCGAAGCCACGGACGCGGCGGGCAACACGTCCACACCCGCATCAGTGGCGGGGATCACGTACGACACCACAGTCCCCGTGGCCCAGCTGAGCCTGCCAAGCTATAGCACCGTGCGCAATGTCTCCATCGGGGCCGCCTTGAGCGGTACCGACACGGGTTCGGGCATTACCACCGATGGCTACTGCCTGCTGGACACCAACGCGGTGGGCAGTTGCACCTGGGGCACACAGCCTCCCGGCTTCCTATTCGCCAGCGATGGTCCCAAGACGCTGTACGGCTTTGTGCGCGACAAGGCGGGCAATATCTCTGCAGTCGCCAGCGCCACCCTCACGGTAGACAGTGGCGTACCCGTCGCGCCGACACTGGCCACCCCCCCCGCATACGCCATCGGCAACTCCACCATCGTGGAAGTCCGGGGAGAAGTCGGTGCCCAGGTCTGGGTCAACGGCGCCAACACCAGCCTGGTCATCGACGGGACCGGCAAGGTCAACGTCCCGCTCGATACGAGCGGCATCGCCAACGGCAATCAGGCGATCTACAGCATCACCCTGCGCGATGCGGCGGGCAATGTAAGCACACCCTCGCTGGACCTGCAACTGGCGCGCGACACGAACACCCCCCTGTTCAGCGCCCTGGCGCCTGCCAGCAACAGCGCCATCAAGGTTGGCAGCACCCTGGGTTTCACGCTCAGCAAGGCCGTGGTCAGTGCCCTCATCACCGCCACCCAGTCGGGCGGGGTTGCCGATGGCGCATCGCCCCACACCTGCATGCTGCAGGGCACGGCCCTGACGGCCGGCGCCCACACCGTGGCGTTGACCGCCGATGCCAATGGCTGCACGGCTCCCCTCAACCTGGTGGACGGTGCGGTGTACACCTTCGCGTTCGGTGCGACCGATGCGGCCAGCAATGCCGCGGTGGCCGCCTCCATCACGGGCGTGAAGTACGACATCAGCGCTCCGACGGCGCCGGTGGTGACCACGCCTGCCAACAACGCGTCGGGCGAGGGCCCCTCCCTTGTCCTCCGCGGCACAGCAGAGGCTGATAGCCGTGTGGAGGTCTACGAAGGCGCCACCCTGCTGGGCAGCGCCACGGCCACGGGCGGCAACTTCTCGGTGACGGTGTCCGGCCTGGCTTTCGCGGTGCACAACTTCACGCTCAAGGCCAGGGATGCTGCCGGCAACGAAAGTGCCAGCAGCCCGGTGCTGATCTATACGGCCCTGGTGCCCAGCAGCTCCGGCGGCCCGTCCACCCCCACCGGCCCGATCGTGACGGAAGGCAGTGTGGCGGTGACGCCGAGCACACCGGTCACCGTGGGCGGCAGCGTCCAGGTGACGGCTGCGCCAGGCAGTACGATCACGCTCAGCCCGCAATCGGGTGGCTCCACCATCACGTTGCCGCCTGCAGGCAACGGCGGCACCCCTGCGCCGGTGACCCTGGTGATAGGCGGGCAGACCTTCAGCATCCAGCCCCAGTCCGATACGGCCACGGTGCTCACCGTGGTGACGCTGATTGGAGCCAACGGCCAGCCCCAGGTGGCCCTGGTGCTCAACCCATCGCCCTCCGGCGACTCCCAGGTGACGCTCAGTGGCTCGGTGAGCCAGGGCACGGTGGTGGCCCTGCTGTCCACCAGCCAGGGCAACCTGCCACTGACCTCTCTGGGCAGTGGCGTGGTGTCGGTGACACTGGTGACGACCCCGCGCGCCGCAGCAGGCACCCCGCAGTCGTGGAGCGTGTTTGTGCGCGAAGGCCGGATTGCACTGCCACCGGCAGCCAACGGGGCCGCCGCCGTGACGGTGTACAGCGGCGAAGTGGCACGGCTGGACGGCACCGGCAAGGTGCTGAGCGTGCGCCTGGGCACTGTGGCCGGTACCGGCCTGGGTGACCCGGTAGTGCGCGCCGATCTGCCGGCCGGCATCAATGCCAGCGGGGGCTTCGTGCGCCTTGCGGGCGTGCCCACCCGCACGGGCGGCAGCACGCCGTTGGAAACCCTGGTCAACAACGGCCTGCGCACCGTTGGCATCACCAGCGCGGCGCAGGCTGCGGATGGCAGCGTCACCTGGACCCTGGGCGGCGTGAGCTTCCCCGTGGTGCCGCTGGAAGTGCGTGTGGTGCCCGGCCGCGCCGATGGCGCGACCGTGGCGGACGATGGCAGCATCGAGGTGGCCACGGCAGGCCTGGTGACCCGCTTCGGACCGGCCCTGCAGTCCCTGCCCTCCATGGGCCAGGCCCTCACGGCCCTGGGCGCCACGACGGTACTGCAGCCCAATGGGGCCCTGCGCGTCTCCCTGGGCAGCACCGTCTTCCACCTGCGCGCGCAATGGTTGCCGATGGGCCGCACGGGCAATGCCCCAGGCTTCGTCTTCCACAGCACGACCGGCCTGGTCTTCACGGATGCGAATGGTGTGAGCCAGGCGCTGCAGGGCGACGTAGCCGACTACGACGGGCTCACCAGCTTGCTGCAATCGCTCCTGGGCACGGCCACCGTCCTGCGCACCGGCCTCGACCTGCAGACCGAGCTGATCGTGGCCGGCCAGCGCTTTCAGCTGGTGCCCGACCTGGCTCTGCTGCCTGCGGGCACGGGGCCTGCCGACAGCAACTGGTGGTTTGAAGGCAGCAAGCTATTCGTCCGCTACACCGGTGGCCTGGTACAGGGCTTTGCTGTGACGGCACGCTGAGCACACCAGCAAGAACCCTGTCCAGCCGCACAAAGCGGGGGGCGCCCAAGGCGCCTCCCGCTTTTTTTTGGGGTGGCCGGAATGATGCCAGGTAGACGGCCCGAACCTGTACTGGTGTGGTTGAGCATGCGCCCGACCAGCGCAGGGTTCAGCGTGCCTTCATGCCGGACTGTATGGCCCGCACCGCCTCGGGCAGCGAATTCACATGGGGCAGGAAATGGTCGATGGTGGCGCCCAGCGCCACGGCGCACACCACGGCGCCAAGCATGGGCTTCCAGGTCAGGCGCACGGCGGCGCTGAGCCAGCGCTCGCGTTCCACGCCCATGGCGGCGCGTGCCGTCACCACGGAAAAGGCCAGCTCCACCGCCACGGTGAGCAGTACGTCCCAGCCGAAGAACAGCATGGCCAGGGCGCCCGCGCCGAAGACGATGGCGGCCCCGATCAGGAAGATGGCGACGATGGGGATGACCACCACCGCGCCTTCGTCAGCGCCCGACACCGCATCGGCCGCACCGCTGGCCAGGTCGCCCAGGCCGGAGCCCGCGTCCGAGAGCCCCGAGCCGAAGTCGCCTGAGCCACTGCCGGTGTGCACGCTGCTCCCACCGGATCGGGGCATGGGCATGCGCGGCCCGCCACCACCGCGCCAGGTCACGGCATCGATCGCCATGTCCGCCACATCCGTCGCGGCCTCGGCCGCATTGCCCGCGCCGCTGCCAGAATCGCCGTCCTCATCTATCAAACGGGCGGCCCACATGCGCAGCACCAGCAGGTAGCCCACATAGCCGACCGAGAGGGTGACCAGGTAACGCAGCGCCAGCGTCTCCATGCCCAGCAGCATCTGCACGTGCGATATGCACCACATGATGAGCAGCGTGAAGCCGCCGATCAGAAAGCCGTGCAGGCGCAGGCTGTAGCGCTGCTGCAGGCTGTCCACCAGCTGGTGCTGGGGCTGCATGCGCACGGAGCGCCAGTTCGAGGTCTTTTTACGGGAACTGCTGCGCTTGTTGTCGGCCATGGATGGCACTCCTGTCAGAGCGGATGGTCAGGCGCGCAGCGTACCCGATCCAGCCGTGTTTCACGGAATTGCCCGCGTGGCACACCGTGAAGAAATCCTCATTCCACGGCGACGGGCACGCGCTGCGCCAGCGCGCACATGAGCTCCCAGGACACGGTACCCGCCGGCTGGGCCACTTCATCGATGGTCAGCACGGCGCCGTTGCCGGCCCGGCCCCAGAGCGTGACCTCGCTGCCAAAACCGACATCCGTGCCCAGCGCCATGCCCGACTGCAGCAGCGGCGTCAGGTCCACGGTGACCATGTCCATGCTCACCCGGCCCACGATGCGCGTGCGCACGCCATTGACCAGCACCGGCGTGCCGGTGGGGCAGTGGCGCGGGTAGCCGTCGCCGTAGCCGCAGGCAGCCACACCGATGGTGAGCGGCCCCTCGGCGGTGAAGCTCGAACCATAGCCCACGGTGTCGCCCGCCTGCAATTGCTGCACGGCCAGCAGCTTGGTGGACAGCGTCATCGTGGGCTCCAGCCCCCAGTGGCCGGCCGAGTTCTCCGGGTGATCGGGCGCGTTGCCGTACAGCACGATGCCCGCGCGCACCCAGTCGGCGCGCACAGCCGCGTCAGCGCTGTGGCGCAGGGTGGCAGCGCTGTTGGAGAGTGTGCGCTCACCCGGCAGGTCGGCGGCGGCGGTGTTGAACGCGGCCATCTGGTGGGCAATGCCGCGCGGGCCGTCGGCATCGCTGAAATGGGTCATGAACGAGATCTCGTCCACCTGCGGCAGCGCGTTGAGCCGGGCCCAGGCAGCGCGGTAGCGTTGGGGCGTGAAGCCCAGGCGGTTCATGCCCGAGTTCATCTTCAGGAACACGCGGTGCGGCACCTGCGTCTTGTGGGTGGCCAGCATATCGATCTGCTCGTCGCAGTGCACGGCATGCCACAGGTTAAGGCGCGAGCACAGCTCCAGGTCGCGCAGCTCGAACACGCCTTCGAGCAGCAGGATCGGGCCGCGCCAGCCCAATTGGCGCACGCGCTCGGCCTCGGCCAGGTCCAGCAGGGCAAAGCCGTCGGCCCCGCGCAAGCCCTCATAGGCACGCTCGATGCCATGGCCGTAGGCATTGGACTTGACCACGGCCCAGACCTTGGCGTCGGGCGTGCTGCTGCGCACGCGTTCCAGGTTGTGGTGCAGGGCGGCGGTGTGGATGGTGGCTTGTATCGGGCGTGGCATGGGGTTTGACCGGGTGGGATGTCCAGGATTCTGGCACCGTGACCGTTTACCCACGTGATATAACCATCCGTCGGCCAACAGGCTCCCCATATTTAACAGGGCATCAGTCCAACTGATGCAGCACCAGCCATTCGATGAAGCGCGGTTTTTACACCATCATGTCGGCGCAGTTCTTCAGCTCGCTGGCCGACAATGCGCTGTTCGTGGCCGCTGTCGAACTCCTCCGTTCCGAAGGTGCCCCCGAGTGGCAGCGCGCCGCCCTGGTGCCCATGTTCGCGCTGTTCTACGTGGTGCTGGCGCCCTTCGTGGGCGCTTTTGCCGACGCCTTGCCCAAGGGCAAGGTGATGTTCGTTAGCAATGCCATCAAGGTGGTGGGCTGCCTGATGATGCTGTTCGGCTCACACCCCCTCATTGCCTATGCGGTGGTGGGGCTGGGCGCTGCGGCCTACTCGCCCGCCAAGTACGGCATCCTGACCGAACTGCTGCCCGCCTCCCAACTGGTCAAGGCCAATGGCTGGATCGAAGGGCTCACCATCGCCTCCATCATTCTCGGGGTGCTGCTGGGCGGCCAGCTCGTCGGGCACAACGTCTCGGGCATGATGCTGAGCTTCGACTTTCCGATGATCGACACCGGCGTGGACACGCCTGCCGAAGCAGCCATCGCCGGGCTGATCTTCATCTACATCCTGGCAGCCTGGTTCAACACCCGCATCCCGCACACGGGTGTGGAGATGCGCCCCATGCGATCCGACCCCTCGCGCAGCATCCTGGCCAACACCATGGCGCTGCTGCCCGACTTCTGGGCCTGCAACAACCGCCTGTGGCGCGACAAGCTGGGCCAGATCTCGCTGGCCACCACCACCCTGTTCTGGGGGGCGGGCGGGAATCTCAAGTTCATCGTGCTGGCCTGGGCCGGCGTGGCTCTGGGCTACAACACCACGCAGGCCTCGGCCCTTACCGGCGTGGTGGCCATCGGTACCGCCGTGGGCGCCGTGGTGGCCTCCATGCGCATGCGGCTGGATATGGCCACCCGGGTCATCCCGCTCGGTATCGCCATGGGCCTGCTGCTGATATTGATGGTCTTCATCAAGAACATCTGGCTGGCCATTCCCTTTTTGATCCTGCTGGGCGGCCTGGGCGGCTACCTGGTCGTGCCCATGAATGCGCTGCTGCAGCACCGCGGCCACAACCTCATGGGCGCCGGCCGCTCCATCGCCGTGCAGAACTTCAACGAGCAAGCCTGCATCCTGGCGCTGGGCGCCTTCTACAGCCTGTCGCTCAAGTTCGGCCTGTCGGTGTTCGGCGCGATCACCATCTTCGGCCTGGTGGTGGCAGCCATCATGTGGATCATCCGCCGCTGGCACCAGCGCAACTGCGTGAACCACCGCGAAGAGGTGGAGCACCTGCTGCATATCGCGCGCCAGGACGCACATCACTAAGGCATCCCCCTGAGGCGCTGACGCGCCTTCCCCCTTCTCTCGAATTGCTGCGCAATTCGGGAAGGGGGGACACCGCCAGCGCGGCGGGGCGGCCCTTGCGCGGCGGTCACTGGCTTGGGCCGCGCGCCTTGCACAGGCCGCAGCGATACCTGTGCGGGCAAATACATCGTACAGCGGCTACCATGGGCCCTTCAGCCACCGAGGAACCCCCATGCCCGACAGCATCTACGATTTCGAAGCCCAGCAGATGAATGGCCAGAGCGTGCCGCTTTCGCAGTACCAGGGAAAGGTGATGCTCATCGTCAACACGGCCAGCGCCTGCGGGTTCACACCGCAGTTCGGCGGGCTCGAAGAGTTGCACAAGGCGTACGGCGACAAGGGGCTGATGGTGCTGGGCTTTCCCTGCAACCAGTTCGGCAGCCAAGACCCGGGCAGCAACGACGAGATCGCGAGTTTCTGCCAGCTCAACTACGGCGTGAGCTTTCCGATGATGGCCAAGATCGACGTCAACGGTGCCAACGCCTCGCCGCTCTACCAATGGCTCAGCGCAGAGGCCCCGGGCCTTCTGGGCAGCAAGGCCATCAAGTGGAATTTCACCAAGTTCCTGGTGGGCAAGGACGGCAAGGTGATCCGCCGCTATGCGCCGCAGGATGCGCCCAAGAAGCTGGCTGGCGACATCGAGGCAGCGCTGGCCTGAAGCCCAGGTCCTACGCCTGCCAGCGGCACAGCACGCGCTCACGCCCTGTGATCGGGTGGCGGTCGTGCCCGTGCTCCTGCAGGCCGTAGCGCGCATAGAAGCGGCGCGCCCGCAGGTTGGTGCTGGCCACATGCAGCGACCAGCCCTGCGGGCAGAGCTCACACACATGGGCCACCAGGGCAGCGCCGATGCCGGTCCCTTGCGCGCCGGGGTCGACGAACAGCTGGTGCAGATGGGCCGCCTCCATGTCCAGCACCATGAACGCCACGGCGGTTCCGTCGTGCACCCCCACCAGCGTGAGGCAGGGCGGGCCGAACTCGGCATGGACTCGCTCCAGCCAATGCGCCAGGGGCGCCACCTCGGCCACCAACGGATTGGCCGAGGCCCAGGCCCGGCGCCACAGGGCTGCCAGCATCGGGGCATCGGTCCCGGTAGCGGGCCGCAGCGCTGAGAGTCCGGCAAGGTTCGGTGGGGTGGATTCCATGGATTTCGGAGTGGCCAGGCGGCCAGTATCGCGCCATCACGGCATCTGCGGCGAACCCAGCGAAAGCCCTGCCGCCCGTGGTCGCAAGCCCTTGGCTCCTCGGGGCAACCCGAACAGCGGCCGCAGCCACCGCACCCGTCGCACCACCGCCGTCATGGCCCAGCACACCAGCACCGTGCCGGCCAGCAGGGCCAGCGGCTCCAGCACCGGGCCGAGCTGCCAGCGTGCCAGTGCCACCGCCAGCACGATGATGGCGGTCTGGTGCAGCAGATACCAGGGGTAGACCGCCTCCTGCGCCCAGCGCAGCCAGGGCCATGGCCGGTTGAGCCGGTGGTGGGCCCAGCCCAGGATGGCCAGCAGCGTGCTCCACAGGTACAGGTCGGCCAGCACGCGCATGGCAGTGCGCGCCAGCCAGCCGCCCTGCTGCACGGCCACACCGCGCAGCGCCGTGAACAGCACCAGCAGTGCCAGTGCCGCGACCAGGGCGCGCCAGCGCAGGCGCACCAGCTCGGCCCACAGGCCGGCGTCGAGCCCGATCCAGTAGCCATACAGGAAGAGCGTGAAGTACACCGCATGCAGCCAGGCGTCGTGAATGAGGTCGTGGGTGGGCGGAAAATGCCGCCACAGCAGCACCGAATACAGCACCAGCGGCAGCACGGGCCAGGCAAAGAGCGCCAGGCCACGCAGGCCGGTGAACGCCCGGCGCAGCCGCTGGCCCGGTGCGGACTCCAGCCAGGGCAGCAGCACGGCCAGCACCACGGTGTAGGCCCACAGGTAGGCCAGGTACCACAGGTGGTTCCAGGTCACGCGGGCCTCCCAGCCATCGAAGGCGCCGGCCGGCCAGGGGCCCCCGCCGTAGTAGCGCAACAGGAAGGCGCCGAAGCCCGGAGTGATCAGGCCATTGGCCACGCCCTGCACATAGGGCTGGTAGGGCACGACCACCGCCATGCCAAAGGCCAGGGGCAGCAGCAGGCGCCCACTGCGCAGCCGGACCAGCCCCGCCAGCGTCTGCCCCCGGCGCACCAGGCCGAGCGCCAGGCCGGAGACCAGGAACACCAGGTCCATGCGCCAGAGATTCAGTGCCCGCATGGGCATCTGCAGCCACTCTGCGGCGTGCGGGCTCTTGATGTGCCAATGCCAGTCGGCCACGTAGTACATGGCGACGTGGTAGACGATGACCAGGGCGAAGGCCAGGGCGCGCAGGGCATCGATGTCGTGGCGGCGGAAAATGGAGTGCGATCGAGCAGTCATGGCCCCATGCTCGGGCGCTCCGACGGCGCGGCGGGCCTGCTTGGGACCGGAGCGATCCCTTTTGGGACGAGCGGTGGCCACCTGGGATGTGGCGGAGGGCGGATTTACCAAGGTGCTGTGCGCCTTGCCTACACTGGCGGCATGTCCCGACCTGCCCTGCCCTGGCCCGAACGCTATCGTCCCTTGCGCCGCCGTGCAGAAGTGGCGTTCTGGGCCGTCCTGCTGCTGGTGCAGGCGGCCTTCAACAGCGTGGTGACGCTGATCGACCTGCGTTCTGCCGGCCGGCCCGTGGCCGCCTGGGAGCCGGCACTGTGGGAACTGTCCAGTGTGCTCGTGGTCGGGCTGCTGATCCCGGCCATCGTGGCCTTCGAGCGGCGCTTTCCGCTGCACTGGGACATGCTGCGCCGCCACCTGCCCTGGCACCTGGTGGGCAGCGTGGCCTACTGCAGCATCCACCTGGCAGGGATGATGGCCCTGCGGCACCTGGCCTATGCCTCCATGGGCGCCGAATACCGGCTGAACGGCCCCTGGTGGGCCCAGTGGGGCTACGAGTACCTCAAGGACGTGCGCACCTATGCACTCATCGTCAGCAGCCTGGTGGGCTACCGCTTTTTGCTGCTACGGCTGCAGGGCGAGGCCCGGGTGCTGGACATGCCCGAATCCCCCGCCATTCCCGAACCATCACCCGCCACCGGACCGGCGGCGCCTGAACTGGCCCCGTCCCTGCCCGTGCAGCGCCCCGAACGCTTCCTGGTGCGCAAGCTGCGCCGCGAATTCCTGATCGCCGCCACCGACATCGCCTGGCTGCAGGCCGAGGCCAACTACGTGGGCCTGCATGTGAACGGGCACGACTACCTGGTGCGCTCCACCCTGGCGGATTTCCTCACACAGCTGGACCCGGCGCGCTTCGTGCGCGTGCACCGCAGCTATGCCGTCAACCTGGATGCGGTGGCCGAGATCGAGCCGCTGGACAGCGGCGATGCCCGCCTGTTGATGAAGGATGGCAGCACCGTGCCTTGCAGCCGCCGCTACCGCAGTGCGCTGGCCCAGCAGGGCACAGCGAGCTGATCAGCCGCAGGAGGGAGCGCTGCGCACCCGCTTGAAGTGCTGCGTCAGCACGCCATTCGGATAGGCCTGGTGCGCCTGCAGCGTCCAGTGCTGCGGCGCCATTGTCTGCGGCACGCCCCACAGCGGCAGGCCCGCCCCCAGCGTGACCGGAATGGTGGCCAGCATCAGGTGGTCCACGAGCCCGGCACGCAGGAACTGCCCCGCCAGCTGGCCGCCGCCCACCAGCCAGACCTGCCGGAGGTCTCGATCCATCCATTGCGCCACCAGTTCGTGCGGTTGCGCAGCACCCCAGAACACACTGGGCGGCAAGCTTCCATCGGTGGGTGCGTCCTGGTGGCTCAATACCCAGGCCGGCCGCTCGCCGTAGGGCCAGTCGCCAAAGGAGCGGGCCACGGCATAGGTTGTGCGCCCCATGACCAGGGCATCGACCCCGGCCATGAAGTCCGCCAGGCCATAGTCGGTACCGGCCTGCTCGAAGGGGTGCAGCCAGTCGAGTTCGCCGCTGGGGCCGGCGATGCAGCCATCCAGCGTGGCAGCCACATAGTAGGTCACCGCGGTCATGCGCAAGGGGCCTCGTCGCTCAGGGATGGGGGGCGCGAGGCCATCTCGGCCTCCACCTGGCGCAGCATGTCGGCCAGGGTCTTGCCGGGCTCCTGGCGGAACTGCTCGGGCAGCACCGTGAGCTCGGCGATGCGGTCGATGCGAAAGCCCCGGAAGTCTTCGCGCAATTCGCACCAGGCAGAGAGCGTCCAGACCTTGCCCCAATAAAAGCAGCCCAGGGGCCGCAATCTGCGCACGCTGGGCCGGCCCTGCACGTCCGCATAGTCGATCTGCACCACGTGGCGGCTGTGCACCGCCTCGCGCAGGGTCTGCAGGGTGGCCTGGGCACGCGGGCCCAGGCCCACCGAAGGGGCGTAGAGCGCCTGCGACTCGGCGGCCACGCGCGCCTCGGGTGGCAGCACCGAGAGGATCTTGCCCAGCGCCCCTTCCACCTCGCGCGCCAGCCCTGCATCGAGCCAGGCCTGCGCCAGCCGCGCGGCGGCCACCAGGGCATTCGCCTCGCCCTGGCTGAACATCAGCGGCGGCAGGTCAAAGCCCGCGCCCAGGCGGTAGCCCACACCCGCCTCGCCCTCGATGGGCACGCCCTGGTGCTGCAGGTCGGCCACGTCGCGGTAGATGGTGCGCTGCGACACCTCCAGCCGCTCGGCCAGAAAGGCGGAGGTGGACAGGCGCCGCCCGCGGATGAGCTGGACGATCTGAAACAGGCGGTCGGCACGGCGCATGGTTAAAAGGGCACCAAAACGTTGAACAGCGATCGCGTATCAGTGATCACGGCGCAGCGCTTGAAACTGGCGCGGCCGAGGCCAGCGCCCCCGTGCAAGGGCCGCCCCGCCGCACCGGGGGCGTCCCCCTCCCGACTCGCACAGCGAGTCGAGAGAGGGGTGAAGGCGCGAAGCGACTCAGGGGGTGTCATCTCAAATGCCGATGTGGATGGCCACGCGATCGGGGCCCGCATAGGCCTCGAAGTCGGTGGTGAAGCGGCGCTGGATCTGCGGGTTCTCGCCAAAGTAGCGCCAGACCTCGCCCCAGGCGTCGATCACCATCTGCGGCATGCTGCCCTGGCCGTGGAAGACCAGGTAATCGCCAGCCTCGATGGCGATGGTCGAGGCCCCGCCCACGACCTGCGCGTCCTCGGGCGCAGCCACGCCGGCCAGGACGTCGAAGGCGCCCTGCTCGTTGGACTCATAGGCGCTGTAGACGCCGAAGATGCGGCCATCCGCTCCCGGGCGGGGCAGCTTGTGCTCCCAGCTTTCGCTGAAGAAGCGGTCCCACAGGCCGCCGATGCGGGAGGTCTCGGGGTTCATCTCGTCGCTGTTGCGGGTGCGCACGGCAATGCCGGCAACGCGGAAGGCAGGAATCTTTTCAGAAACGGGTGGCATGCGGTTTCCTCTCTCTTTTGGTTGGTCTGGAGTACCTATGGTGCCGCCCTGCTGCTGACAACCTGGTGTCAGCAGGATGGCGCGGCAATCCACCATTTGCAACCGAAAGTGAGAGGTAAACGCCACTGCATGGTACGCGTGCCCACTGCTGCCAACGCTGTGTCAGCAGGGAGCCATTGCACCACGCACGGCCTGCAGCGCGGGCGCGACCGGGCTGCCACCGGGCAAGGCCCGGTGTCGGTGACCGCTCAGTCGACGGCAGGGACCGCCGAAGCGGGAGCAGCAGCCGCCACCAGGCCACGGTAGCGCCGTGCGCGCTCCAGCGTCTGGCCCACGGCGCGCGGCGCCATGCCATACATGTCGGCAAACGCCTCCAGGGCCTGGCCGCTGGCATCGAAGGCGCGCAGCAGCGCCTCGTCCTTGGCGTTGCGCACGGACCATTCGGCAAAGGCCTCTTCGAGCAGGGCGTTGGCCTCCTCGTCACGGCCGGCCACGAGCTCGGTGTAGGCCTCGCGCGTCAGGCCCGAGGCCTCGAAGGCCTGGACCATGCGGTTGCGCAGCTTGGGCAGCAGGTCCTCGCTGGCGCGGGCCTTGTTGTTCTTTCTGCGGCGGTAGACCTCCAGCAGGGCGTGGTGCACATGCTCGGGGGCCATGGCCTCCACGGGCTGACCGGCCAAGTCGTGGCGCTTCTCGCCGGCCGCCACGCTTTGCAGGTAGCGGGTGGAGCGGGTATGCAGCCCCAGGGCCACCTTGAGTGCATCGCGCTCGAACTGCTCGGGGTGCGCGGCCAGGATGTCCTGGAAGATGCCGCGCTTGAGCGGGCGGAACACCGCGCCGAACAGCTGCGGGTACAGGCCGGCCAGTTGCTCTAGTGCGGGATGGGTGCGCTGCGGCGCACGGGCGCCTGCTGGCGCGGCCGCAGCGGGCTGGCCTGCAGCCGGGGCGCCGGCCTCGCCACGCGGACGGCCGTCGCGGCGATTGTTGTTGCGGCCACCGCGGCCGCCCCGGCCCTCACGGTGGGGGGCCGCAGGAGCGGCAGCCGCCGCAGCACCCTCCCCGGCATCGCCTGGAGCCACGGCGGGGGCCGATGCAGCGTCTGCCGCCGTAGGGGCAGCGGCGGCGGGCGCGGCGGTCTGTTCTTGTTCTGGCACGTTGTCGGTCATGGCGTAGCGAAGGAAGGGGGCAACAAAACCCTCAATCATGCCAGTCTTGGCGCCGGGCACCTAATTCAGGGCCTCCGGCCGGCCCCTCGCACGACGGTGCAGCATCCATCCGGACGGAGACACACGCCCTTACTGCGCAGCGGTCAAGGCCTCGTCCAGCACCTCGATCCAGTGGCGCACAGGCGTCGCGGTGCCGCTTTGCAGGTGCGTGATGCAGCCGATGTTGGCCGACAGGATGGCATCCGGCGGCTGCTCACCAAACGCCTCGCCCAGCGCGCCGACCTTGCGGTCGCGCAACTGGTGGGACAGGCCGGGGTTGAGCACCGAGTAGGTGCCCGCCGAGCCGCAGCACAGGTGCGATTCATTGCGCGCCACCCGGAGCTTGAAGCCCAGCCTGCCCAGGTGCGTTTCCACCCCGCTGCGCAGCTTTTGCCCGTGCTGCAGCGTGCAGGGGGGGTGGTAGGCGAACAGCGTGTCAGGCGGGGGCTGCACACGGCCGGCCAGGCGCTGGGCAAGTTCGGGCAGCAGGTCCGGCAGCAACTCGGACAGGTCGCGGGTGAGCGCGCTGATGCGCGCGGCCTTGGCGGCGTACTGCGCATCGTTCTGCAGGATGTGGCCGTATTCCTTGACGGTGACGCCGCAGCCCGAGGCGTTCATCACGATGCACTCCACGCCACCCGCTTCGACCAGCGGCCACCAGGCGTCGATGTTGGCGCGCATCTCGGCCTTGCCGCCGTCCTGGTCGTTGAGGTGGAACTTGACCGCGCCGCAGCAGCCGGCCTTGGGCGCTACCAGGGTCTCTATGCCTGCGGCGTCGAGCACGCGCGCCGTGGCGGTGTTGATACCGGGCATCATCGCGGGCTGCACGCAGCCGGCCAGCATGAGCACCTTGCGCGCATGCGCCCCCGTGGGCCAGGCGCCCGGATCGCGTGGCGTCGGCACCTTGGCCTGTAGGGACTCGGGCAGCAGGCCGCGCACCATCTGCCCGGCCTTCATCGCCGGGGCGAACAACGCCGAAGGCAGGCCTTCCTTGAGCGCCCAGCGCAGGGCCTTCTCGCCCAGGGGGCGCGGCACCTTCTCGTCCACGATCTTGCGGCCGATGTCCACCAGGTGGCCATACTGCACGCCGCTGGGGCAGGTGGTCTCACAGTTGCGGCAGGTCAGGCAGCGGTCCAGGTGCATCTGGGTGGCGCGCGTGGGCGCCTGGCCTTCGAGCACCTGCTTGATCAGGTAGATGCGGCCGCGCGGGCCATCGAGCTCATCGCCCAGCAGCTGGTAGGTCGGGCAGGTGGCGGTACAGAAGCCGCAGTGCACGCACTT
Organism: Acidovorax sp. LjRoot66; assembly: GCF_964253305.1. NCBI lineage: Bacteria > Pseudomonadati > Pseudomonadota > Betaproteobacteria > Burkholderiales > Comamonadaceae > Acidovorax > Acidovorax sp. LjRoot66. The sequence continues at coordinate 700,185 of NZ_CAXUQU020000001.1, read as the reverse complement.
GCGCAGGATGGCCTCTGCCTCGAGGCCGTCGGCGCGGGCGCGGTATTCAGGGGAGAGTTGGGTTTGCATGGTGCATGCCTGGACAGTGAATGGTTGTGCCGCGCAGTGGCGGTGCGGATGGACCGCCTACCAGCCCGGCGCCATGCGCCCGGGATTGAAGATGCCGGCCGGATCAAAGCTGTGCTTCAGGCGTGCATGGATCTGCTCCAGCGCGCGCGACGGCAGGGCCGCATGGCCCGCCCCGCCCGGCTCGCGCGCCAGGGGTGCCCGGAACATCGCCGCGCTGCCACCTGCGGCCCGGGCCGCCTCGCGCAGCGCATCGCCTGCGGATTCAGGCGCCTGCACCCAGCGCAGCGCGCCATGCCATTCGACCAGCGGCTGGGCGCCACCGGGCAGGGCCATCACGGGTGCCGTGGCTGGCAGCGACAGTCGCCACAAGGCGTGCCCGGGTGGGCGCGCGGCGAACCAGGGCAGGGCCTGGTCACGGCAGGCGCTCCAGTCAGCGGCTACCACGGCGGGGTCCAGGCGCTCGCCGCCCATGGTGCGGCAGGCCGCCTCCACTGCGGCCACGGCGCCGCGCAAGCGCACCTGCAGCATGCCCGTGTGGGCGTCACCGGCCCAGCGGCTGGCGTTGAGCGGCAGGGGCTGGCCACCCCAGGCGTGCAGGCGGCGCAATGCATCGGCCTGGTTGCATTCGAAGCGCAGCGTGGCCTCGCCCGGGGCCACGGGCAGCACCTTGAGGCTGACCTCGGTGAGCAGGCCCAGCGTACCCCAGGCACCCGCCATGAGGCGCGACACGTCGTAGCCTGCCACGTTCTTCATGACCTGGCCGCCAAAGGTCAGCAGCTCGGCCTGGCCGTTGAGCAGCACCACGCCCAGCAGGTAGTCGCGCACGGCACCCACGCTGGCACGCGCCGGGCCCGAGAGACCGGCCGCCACCATGCCGCCGACCGTGGTGGCCTGCGGCTGCGCACCGAAGTGCGGGGGTTCGAAGGGCAGGCACTGCCCCCGGGCGGCCAGGGCGGCCTCCAGCTCGGCCAGCGGCGTGCCGGCGCGCACGGTGACGACCAGCTCGCTGGGCTCGTAGTCCACGATGCCCTGGAGCACCCGGGTGTCGAGCACCTCGCCATGCAATGCCAGGCCATGGAAGTCCTTGCTGCCCCCACCGCGGATGCGCAAAGGGGTCTGGTCGGCTGCGGCGGCGCGCACGCGTTCGGTGATCTGGGCAAGGGCTGAGTCCATGCCTTGGATCGTAGCGGCTGCACCCCGCCCAGGCCCTGCCTGCCGCCGTGAATTTTTTGAACGGCCGGCGTGAGGACAGCGGTGGGGGCGGTCCGTTCCAGTACCCCCATGAAAAACCCGCCGAAAGGCGGGTTGGTCAAAAAGAAGCCCGCCGGGACGGCGGGCAAAGGGATCCGAGGAGGATTCCGAGGAGACTCTCGCAGAAAAACCAAAAATCAGAAAATCAGGACCGGGCGGGCTGCGGCACCACCAGACACCGCAGCCTCCGGCCCATCCATCAACGGTTGTAAGCCGTTTCGCCGTGGGACGTGATGTCCAGGCCTTCGCGTTCGGCTTCTTCCGAGACACGCAGGCCCACCAGCAGGTCAGCGATCTTGTAGGAGATGAAGGCCACGACGCCGGACCACACGATGGTGAACAGCACGCTCTTGACCTGGATCCACACCTGTGCGCCCATGGCGAAGGTGTCAGGCGTCAGGCCGCCCGTACCACCCAGGCCCTTGGAGGCGAACACACCGGTCAGGATGGCACCCAGGATACCGCCCACACCGTGCACGCCGAACACGTCGAATGCGTCGTCCACGTTGAGCATGCGCTTCAGGCCACCCACACCCCACAGGCAGACGATACCGGCGATCAGGCCCAGCACGATGGAACCCATGGGGCCCACGAAGCCGGCAGCAGGCGTCACCGCCACCAGACCGGCCACAGCGCCCGAGGCAGCACCCAGCATGGACGCCTTGCCCTTGTGCAGCGCTTCACCGGCGATCCAGCTCAGCGTGGCAGCGGCAGTGGCCAGCACGGTGTTCACGAAGGCCAGGCCCGCATTGGCGTTGGCGGCACCGGCGGAACCGGCGTTGAAGCCGAACCAGCCCACCCACAGCAGCGAGGCACCCACCATCGTCAGCGTCAGGCTGTGGGGCGTCAGGGCCTCCTTGCCGTAGCCGATGCGCTTGCCCACCATGTAGGCACCCACCAGACCGGCGACACCGGCGTTGATGTGCACCACGGTACCGCCAGCGAAGTCCAGCGCGCCGTCAGCACCCAGCAGGCCGCCGCCCCACACGATGTGGGCCATGGGCACGTAGCTGAAGGTGAACCACAGCACCGAGAAGATCAGCACGGCAGAGAACTTGATGCGCTCGGCAAAGGAGCCGACGATCAGCGCCACGGTGATGGCCGCGAACGTACCCTGGAAGGCGATGAACACGTACTCGGGGATGGTGATCAGGGCACCGAAGGTCTCCTGGTTCACGCCCTTGAGGAAGATCTTGTCCAGGCCGCCGAAGAACTTGCCTTCACCCGAGAACGCCAGGCTGTAGCCGTAGATGGCCCACAGCAGGGAGATCAGCGAGAAGACCACGAAGACCTGCATCAGCACGGACAGCATGTTCTTGGAACGGCCCAGGCCGCCGTAAAACAGCGCCAGGCCGGGGATGGTCATCAGGATGACCAGCAGCGTGGAGGTCAGCATCCAGGCGGTATCGCCGGAGTCGATCTTGGGTACGGGAGCGGCAGGGGCAGCCTCGGAGGCGGCCGCAGCAGGTGCCGGTGCAGCCGCAGGGGCAGCAGCCGCAGCAGCGGGCGCGGCTTCTGCCGGCGCCGATGCGGCTGCATCGGCGGCAGGTGCCTGGGCCAGCGACAGTCCACCGACGGACAGCAGGCTCAGCCCCAGAATGAAGGAAGCAAGCAATTTTTTCATGGCATTTGTCTTTCGTGTTGTGCGGCGGGCCCTTTAAAGGGCTTCCTTGCCGGTTTCGCCGGTGCGAATGCGTACCACCTGCTCCAGGTGGGTCACGAAAATCTTGCCGTCGCCGATCTTGCCGGTGCGTGCAGCGGCTTCGATGGCCTCGATCACCCGGTCCACCAGTTCGTCCGCCACGGCGGCTTCGATCTTGACCTTGGGCAGGAAGTCGACCACGTACTCTGCACCACGGTACAGCTCCGTGTGGCCCTTCTGGCGTCCGAAGCCCTTGACCTCGGTCACCGTAATCCCCTGCACCCCGATGTCCGACAGGGCTTCACGCACCTCGTCGAGCTTGAAGGGTTTGATGATGGCTGTCACCATTTTCATTTTTGATTCCTCCAGGAAGGGGCGCACGAGGCGCCCCCGAAAGATTTACAGGGTTTTGGTCAGCGTGACGATCACGCGCGACTTGTTGACGGGGCCGAAGAAGTCCTTCTTGTTGGCGCCCACCACAGCTGCGCCCAGCGACAGGCCCGAGCCGAAGTCATAGGCACCGCCGACGCTGTAGTCGATGTAGTTGGGGGCAGCGATGTCGCCGCCGAAACGCGTGTAGCCCACAGCGGCCTTGAGCATGACCTTGGGCATCACTTCCTGGGCGAACGCCAGGTTGAGGTAGCCGGTGTTGCGGCCCTTGAAGCCAGGACCGGCGTAGGCGAAGTAGTCCTTGGACAGGGTGTGCGAGTACTTGGCAGTCACGGGGCCGAAGGTGGCGGCGCCATAGACTTCGGTGGTGTTGCCGTTGCTGTTGCCGGGGTAGATGTAGGTCAGCAGGCCCACGTCCAGGTCGGCGCCGCCGGCCTTGAACTTGTAGCCGCCGTAGATGTCGGACTCGATGGAGTTGCCGGAGAGCCAGTCGACGCTGGAATTCCAGTTGCCGACGTAGAAACCGGACTCGCCGAAGGCGTAGTCGAAGCCGCCCTGGATCGCGGGCTTGACGGCCTTGACCTTGGAGACATCCTGGTCCTGGCCACGGAACTTGTAGTTCGAGGTCAGGCTGACGTTGCCGGTGAGCTGGGCACTGGCCAGCAGGGGCAGGGTTGCAACAAGGGCAGCGCCCAGGAACTTGATGGATGCGCGGGTCATGTTTCCTCCGGTTGGACAAAGTAGGGACAAGCGCTTTAAGCATGGACCGTGCCATGCGCTGCAATGCCCCGTTCTGCCGGGGTTCGGGACAGGTGAAGATTCCCTATTAAAGTGGGGGTTTGGAAGATCCTTGATTCGCACCACGATGGTGCGGTCGTGAAGCATTTCACACAAGCGTCTTGCAAATTGCACCCATCTGGGGAGAAAGTCGTCCATGAGTCTTGCTTTGGTGCAAAGCCGCGCCCTTCTGGGGCTGCAGGCACCGTCCGTCACCGTTGAAGTGCACTTGGCCAATGGCCTGCCCAGCTTCACTCTGGTGGGCCTGGCCGAGGTGGAGGTGAAAGAGGCACGCGAGCGCGTGCGCTCGGCACTGCAGAACGCCGGGCTGGAGTTCCCCCACAACAAGCGCATCCTATGTAGTCAAGCGGTTTTTGCTTGAAATGCGCACAGTAGTCCGCGGTCTCTGGATTTATGGAGTTGTGTACAACTCCCCGCGGCCCGGCGGGTTGGAAAGCGCGAGTTGGGGAGAGAAACGGCTACCTGTCCGCCAGGTTGCCAACATCTTTCGAGTCAGAGCCAGCGCCCCTAAGAGCGCCTTTCGGCTGGGGAGAAGAAAGTACGAGCAGCGCGAGCGGACCACGACCTTGTTTAGGTTCGACTCTTCAAGCCCCGCGTAAGCCCAAATCAGGCCAATTTTTGCTATCAGGACGGCAGTTTCGAGTAAACAGTGCAGCAGTGGGCTGAGCACGGAAGTTGCCGCATCTGAACCTAAACTTCGCCCGGCCAAAGCTGGTCAACATCGCGCTGGACTATGTCGAACATTTCAGCGGCCGCATTAGGCGAGGCCGAGCTGGCGTAGGTGAGTGCCAACAATGTGAGGGGATGGATTTGCATCACCGATGCGATCTGCTCCAGCTTGCCTAACGTTGGGCTCTTGAGGCCACGTTCCACGGTGCTCATGTACGTACGGCTGGAAACCAGGCTGAAATCCTCCTGGCTGAGCGCACGTACGTCCCGAATCGCCTTCATCGCGCGAGGAAGGTTGTTGATGACGCGGCGCTTTGAGGACATTCCTCGATTACCGCTAAATGAACACTATAGGACTACAATCTATAGTGTTCATTTGAAAGCAGCTTTTTCGAGGGCTGCGCATAGGCGGGGAACGACGCTTGACGTTCTTCTGGCGCGGTTCTCCCCGCCTTTCACGAACACGCGTGGTGCGACGTCGCTGCGCTCTTCACCGATGGAGTCAGACCGCGATGCGACTGGACAGTCTGGATTTGACCGACGACGCGGCCCCGCTGGTCGCCGAAGTGAACCTCCCGCGCTTCATAGCCAAGTTTCCGAGATGTGATGAAGAGCTTTGGGTAGCCGACGTGGAGGTGAGCCGAAGCGAATCTTCGATCCAGCGTTTTGAGGCGATTTTCTTCGTAGAGGGATCCGGGCTGGTCAGCATCTTTGGCATCGACTCTCCCGACGGTTATCCCCATGGCCTGGCATCCGATCTGGCACTTGAACAACAGGCATTCATTGCGTTTTTGCGAGCAGAGAACGCGCGCATGGAGCGTCTTCTAGGTCCAGTTGTGCGGATTTTCAGTTCGCACCTGTACTACAGTGAACTGACGGTGACGAAAGCCTATCTTTCAGCCCGCGGCAGCAGCTTGGATTCGGGTGTTGGGTACCACGATCCCGAGACGGGGACATACGTCACGCACGTGGTAGAGGAGGAACACTCCGAACGTGAATGTTCCACTCACGCGTCGAAATAGGGTTGGGGTCAGGTTGCACGCCGGTACTCCCATATGAAACCCAATGGGCGCTCGACAGCGTTGAGTGCGCTCCGAGATGACTGACTCGCGTGCGTGGTCTCAATACTTGCAGGTGACCCATGCACCAAATTACAGTACCGTGGCGAATCCGTTGCGCCCCAATAGAGTGAATAAGCTTCGCGACTACCTTCGGCATTTGGCATGCATCGAATTTCTGCTATCTCATACTGAAATGTCCAGCAAAGAGATCATCGAATGACCTTCGAAGTCGAATCCGCTAACAGTCCGATGGGATGCCCTCGCTGCGATTGGTTGGGCACTCGCGGCGATGTTGGCGAAGCGGGGAAATGCCCTGTGTGCAGAAGCGGTGTCAATCCTTTGAAACAGAAGGGCTTAGACCATTTGCGCCTTCACTATCGGCATCTTTTGAAGTTAGGCTACAGAACAGAATGGACCATCGACCAGAGAACAGCCGAGCAACATCGAATCGAAGCTTTCTTCAAAAGCATCGGGAGTTCGCTATGAGCATTTCTGACTTGGAGTCAAAGTTCCCACTAATCTTCACCAAGTGTCGCCCAACCGGAGGTCCAGGCTGGGTCGCAATTTTCGAAACGCTTCTGATTCAGCTGCAGGCTCGCGCTAATGGCGGAGGGGTGCAGGCCCGAGCGCATACCGCCCGTGAAAAATGGGGTCGCTTAACTATGCGTTTTAGCCCGCTCGACCCCGCCGACGCGGCGATCGTTGCGCACACTGAAAGCCTCTCGCTCCAAACCTGTGAAGTGTGTGGAGCACCTGGGAAGCTCATTCAAGAGGCGTGGCACCGCACGAGATGTGAGGTTCACACGGATTTCCAACCGAACTGGCCCACTTCTACGCGCTGAAAATGTCAAGTTCACTCGTGCTTGAAGGTCTTAGGAAGCCTGTTGCAACCTATCGGTATGCGGACGCGATCTACGTTGTGGTTGACTCACTTCCCGAGCCCTACCAAAGCAGCTTTTGGCTATTTCTGCGAGGCTCGGCGATTCCCATAGCAGACGGCAAAAACAGGTACGCATTCGTTCAAGACTTTCAACGGTGGATCGAGTCCATTTCGGCGGAGAACTGATGTAGTATCTGGGTCAATATTGAGTATTTAACGGACCGATAAATTTATGCCGACCTATAAAGAACTTCTCGCGCAACGCCAAAACCTCGACGCTCAAATCGACGCTTTGCGAAAGACAGAAAGTCAAGACGCGCTTGCAACCGTCCAGCAGCTGATTGCTGAATTCGGTCTAACCCAAGCCGACATCTTTCCCGCAGGCCGTGCCAAAAGCCCTCTCAAGGGCAACACCGTCGCTCCGAAGTACCGTGATCCTGCTACGGGTTCGACTTGGACTGGCCGAGGAAAGCCACCTCTCTGGATTGCGAGCAAAGACCGCACCCAGTTCGAGATCAAGTAATCCTGCATCTCGTGCAATGGACGATGACCACCAGCCAACTGAGCCTCATCTCACGCCAGAGGCATATGCCCTCCGACGTAGGCTGAGCGAGCAGTTTGATCGCGCGGCGCACACTTTTGAAGAGTCGCTAGAGCACGCACGAGCGCTGATCGAAGAACTGAAGCGTGACCCCCGGTACAAACCCCTGCCGCCCTCCCATCTTGCCCGGGTAGGTCTTGGGGAGGTGAATCAGGAGTAAGGGAACGGCGAATGGAAACCGCTGCACTTGGCGCTATCAGAAGCAAGGTCGGGGGTCAGCGTGCAGCCCGGTGAGCTCGTGCCGAACGCTGCGAACATCTGAGCAAGTGGGCAGGGGCGTATACGTCGCCTGTCAATCGTGGCACGACTGAGAGCATGACGGTTCGGGGGCAAGTGAGGATACGACCAACTAGTTGGCTTAAGACAGATGCTGAATTCCAGCATGAGCCACAAAACCTCGCGTGCGACTCCCATTGGCAAGCCTCAGAGAAGGACATTCGGGCCTCTTTTCGTTGGTGCGCGGCCGTACTGGCGCATTTGGGACAATCCCTTCATCCTTACCGCCCAACGATGAAGCACTTCCAATTCAAATGGGTCCTGCGCGACCAACAGTACGAGTTCTCCGCCCTAGCTCAGACCAGCCGCGGCCATCAGCCAGAAGTCGAAGCCGAGCTGGTAGAAATTTGGACCTGGCTGCTGCGCCAGAAGCTGCGCCCAGGCCAGTTCGGCTGGGATGCAACCCGCAAGACCCTGACCAGCAAGATCGAGACCCTGTCGGTGAGCCATGGCACTGTCGAGAGCGACGGAGAGACCATCTTCCATCCCCAGGAAACCCGTTTGGTGCTGACATTGCCCGACACGGCCGCGGTCAATTTCCGATTCGAGTTCAATGTGGTGGACGATCGGGGGTAAAACTGCAGGCATGGAGTCTTCTCAACCATCTCCCAGGAACTGCTGTGAAATCTGCAGCGCGACCAGCTACCGCAAGGTGATCGCGCGCGACGCCAGCGGCGCCATGCGCACTACGGAGCGGCTGCGCTGCACCGGCTGCGAGCGCGAGTTCCAGGATGTGCAGTCATGGCGCCAGGGCATGCCACAGGTTGATGCGCCATCCGAGGTCGTCCAATGAGCGGTACCTACCTCGTCTCTTCGTATATGGACAAGGACAGCGTCAAATGCTGGGTGCCCGCTGAGACCCAGCGCGCAAGCAGTGGTATGTCCCGGCAGGCCTCGCGCTCACGCCGTTCGCCGAATGGCTTCCCGCCAGCGGCGATGCGCCTCCATCCTCTTCCACCGCGTTGATCGGCCCAGAGCTGGACCAGGGCGCCGCCAGGAGCCTGTCCACCTCTCCACGGGGCATCCTCCTTTCTCAGCTGCTGTGCGGTATCGCCTCGACCCTGGCACAGGCCTTCCGGGCCGGGGTCTGGACCTTGGTCGAGGTTGTGGATTCCCGCGTGCGCGGCGGCCACGTCTACCTGGAGGTTTCCGAGCGGGCGTCGTGGTCTCCAAGGCAAGTGCGGCGATCTGGGCCACCACTCAGTAGATTCGATGCCGCAATGCAGAAGCTTGGAGTTTCGGATGACGCACTTCCGCATATCCGCGCACGTTGGAGGCGGTCAGGCAAGCCATCCATGCGGTAATTTGCTCCCGACGCATCACAAGTGCTGTGCGTTGAAGCCTTCTTCGCGGCAGGTACTGCCGCGCACCTGATCGCAGCTGAACGTCCAAGCAATCGCATCGACGTCGCCTAACTTTTTACCTATCGTTCTGCCACTTCTCCGTGTCGGGCGACAAGTTGCACAGAAACTGCGTGCACCATTTCTTACGTGAGGACCAAGAGTTTGTGTGGGAGCACTGAAAGCTGACCTCCACTCAATTGACGCCCACTCAAGGCGCAGCCGGTATCCGTCGGATCGCTGCCAAGCGACAGGCTCCTCAAGGACGTACTGACAGGTCAGGGGATAGCACGCCAGCTGCATGTGAAGTTCGCGCCGAACAGCTTCTCGGAGAGCGAAGTAGATCTGTCCCAGATGTCGCCCGATAGCCGGCAGAAACTACTGGAGGAGAAATGGGTGGCGAGCGGCAAATACGCTGCCTAGCAACATTGAGGCCCGCGAGGAAATAATTGAAGGGTTTGCACTGGAACGCTTCGAGTCGCCAAAAAGTTTTATGGATTCAAGTTGGTCCTGAAGTTCCCGACTCACCGCCTTGAAAGCCCAAACCGCCTGAGCCTGCGGCACGCTTGAAGAGCGGGCGTGAACCTGATGAAGGACCAAATACTGGCATCTCCTCAAGAGTTTTTTGCCGTGCTCACTTATCTTTGCGTATTTCGGAGTTCCTGGACACCAAGTTCGGCACCGTTGACACTTTGTTCGGCACCGAAGTCAGCCAGCTTCATCAATCACCCTGTGGAAAACTCCCCGCGGCCCATCGATTGTTGATAACTCACTGATTGGGCTGAGTGGTGTCCTTGTTCTTGGCAGGCGCCGCAGGCTTGCCGGCCCCTTGTCGCTGGCCGCCCCAACTACCTCGGCCCCTCCAGGCGCAAAGCCAGGCCTCTGCCCTCGCCGTGATAGGGGTCAACAGGTGCAAGGATCGTCCAATGGCCTGCGCTACCTCTGTCCCTTCAGTTCCGTACATGACGTGAAGCAGAGCCGGAAGAAACCGAGCTTCACCTGGGCGCCCATCTGCTTCCAGTAGCAGCGCCAAAGCCGGTCGACGCTCTTTCAACCAGTTGCTGAGACCCGATAGCGGCAGCATGACGGCCGAGCCAAACTCGGATTCGTGAAACTGCCACTCCTCGGTGCTCACAAGGCGTGTCAGTTCCTTCTCAAAAGCGGGGCGCAGCCGCTGGACTTGCTTGTGGGTGGCCACGGCGCACGCCGGAGCACCGAACTTGTCCACGGGTTTGGAACTGGTGGAATGGTGCTCGCACACACCACGCGAGCGCTGCGGCAACCAGCAGTACCGGCAGAAGGCATATAGCGGCGTGGCGACGCCCTTTTTGCCCACATGCGGATGCGCCTTGGGCAGGCCCAGCACGGTAGCCATCCGCGCGAACGAAGCGAGCTCCAGGTGGGAAGGAAACTCTACCTCGCGCGGTGGCTGGGTGGTGTGCTGCACGAGGATGCTCACCACGGCCGCGCTTGCCATGAGCTGCTTGTCCGTACCACCGCTGGCAGCTGCCAGGTTCGCATACAGGATCCAGAGGCTGTCCCAGCTGGTCTGCCCCCGTAGGTCAAACAGTGGCTTGTGCACGTCCGGCAAGAGGGGCCTCAAGCGTTCACGCAGCAGACCGATGGCCATGGCCGGGTTCACGGACTCTTCGCCGATGAGGCTATGGCAATCGAGTAGCACGTCCAGAAAAGCCCGGGGCATGGGCGGCGGCACTGCGTCATCGAGGTACAGCGGCATTTCAAGTGTCCAGATAGCCCAGTAGTTTGGCGCGAGCGACCTTCGTACCATGGCCGATCCCCGCGTTCGGCGTGCCGATCCAGGTGTCCAGCTTGCCGTTTCGGCGACCCAAACACTCCTTTCGGTGACGTGGACACTTGTTTCGGCAACGTGGTCGGGGGAGTTCGATAACGTGCGCAGCGCCGGAGGCGTCGCGCCGGCAGATCCACAGCAACCTGGAGCCTCACAGAGCAAGATAAAACAACACGTCCAGAAACGAAAAAGCCCGAGTTGCAGCTCAGGCTTTTTTGTCCGGCCGAGGCCAGCAAGATTTGAAAAAGATCTAGTGGCATGGAGTATCGGCCGCAGCGTCGGGCACGTCAAGTGCCGAGCGTGCTGGGCAAACTCGTCCTTGCGGCGCGTCCTCCCGCGCTGCGCAAGAAATGAGTCCATGCGCATTGCAATTCACATGCAGCGGGAAATCGCCCGCCTGCACTACTACGACACCGGCAACTCAGACCGCGCCATCGCCGGCATCGTGGGTATCTCCCCTTCCACGATCGGTACGTTCCGCCGAATGCTGCGAAAGCAGGCACACGAATGGTCAGCGATCGAGCCGCTTGACGACGACCAGTGGCGAGACACCCTGGGCACGCACAACCGCTCCATTGCGCAGCGAAAACCACTGCCCGACTGGCAGTGGGTGCACGCGGAAATGCAGCGCCCCGATGCGACGATGGAGCAGCTGTGGCGGGAGTGGAGAGAAACCTGCCCCGAAGGGGTGGCCTACACCCAGTTCGCCGTGGGGTACAGGGCCTGGCGAAGCACTCTGCACGTCGTCATGCGCCGGGTACACCGGCCCGGCGACAAGCTGTTCGTGGACTTCGCGGGCAGGACCGTGGAGATCCGGGATCCAGCCGGCGGCCCGTCACTGCACGCCCAGATTTTCATCGCGGTGCTGGGCTATTCCAACTACACGTTTGTGCACGCTGTCCCGACCCAGACGACAAGCGACTGGGTGCAGTGCCACACCGAGTGCTTCGAGTTCATGGAAGGTGTGCCAGGCTGGGTGGTGAGCGACAACCTCAAGGCTGCGGTCTTGCGCCGCGGCCGCGATGAACTGGTCATCAACCCGACCTACCGCGACTGCCTGCGGCACTACGACACGGCTGCGGTGCCCACCAGGTCAAGACGCCCCAAAGACAAGTCCAAAGCAGAGGTGGGCGTACAGATCGCTCAGCGCTGGATTTTGTTCAGACTGCGCGATCGCGTCTTCTTCAGTATCGAAGAGCTCAACAACGAGTTGCGCCAGTTAAACCACGCGTTGAATGACCACCCCTTCAAGAGACTGCCTGGCTGTCGGCGCAGCAGGTTTGAGAGCGGTGAGCGCCCCACACTCAAGCCGCTGGCGCAAAAGCGCTTCGAGATGTGCGAGTGGCGTTACCAGGTCCGGGTCGGCAGCGATCACCACGTGGAGCACCTGCGCTGCTTTTACTCGGTTCCCTCCCAACTGGCCGGAGAACGCGTGGACCTGCGCATCAACGCTTCCATGGTGGAGGTGTTTCGAGCTGGGCGCCGTGTGGCATTGCACGCGCTGCTCGCTGAGCCAGGCACAAGCACAACCTTGCCAGAGCACCGGCCGGTGGCGCATCAGCGTGTTCTGGAAGGCGAGCCCAAGGCGCTGATGCAATGGGCCACTTCTGTGGGAGTCAGTGCGCAGGGAATGATTAGCCACCACCTCAACACACGGTCAGATCTCGCGAATGGCATCCGTGCTGCCCGAAGGATGCGTGACCTTGCCCGGGACCATGGCGAGGATCGCTTTGAGTCCGTCTGCCGATATGCGCTGCCGCTGAACATCACTTCGCTGCGGAGCATCACCTCGATCCTGACCAACCAGGCCGACCTGCGGCCCCGCGCGGCTACGCCACCACCCCGGCAGGACCACGACAACCTGCGCGGCGCCCAATACTTCGGAGACTGAAAATGAACACCAACACCCAGAACCTGGCCAAACTACGCGAACTGCGCCTGGGCGCCATGGCGGCGGCATACGAACTCCAACAGGAGCAGGCCAAGCTGCAAAAACTTGCGTTTGATGACCGCTTTGGTCTGCTGCTGGAGTCCGAAACCGCCTCCCGCAATTCCCGCAAGCTCAATCGACTCGTGAAAACGGCGGGGTTTCCCGAAGTGGCGGCATTCGAAGACTACGACACACGCACGAGCCGGGGGCTGGATCAGGCGCTGATTTCCACGTTGTCCAGCTGCAGCTGGATCACGCGAAAGCAGAACCTCATGATTCTCGGCCCTACGGGCGTGGGCAAAACCTGGCTGGCGGCTGCGTTCGGCCATCAAGCCTGCCGGCTTGGCATGACCGTAGCTTTCCATGTGACCAGCAATCTCTTTGACAGAATAGGTGAGGCCGTCCTCGATGCCTCGTTGCCAAAGCTCAAGGCGGCTCTCTACAAGCCCAACCTGTTGATCCTCGACGACTTTGGTATCGGCGCGATGTCGCCCACCGCGGCCCAGGTCCTGCTGGATGTGGCTGATCGGCGTATGCGCACTGGATCTCTGCTTCTGACCAGCCAGTACCCCTCGGAGAATTGGCATGGCATCTTCCCCGATCCGACGATCGCTGACGCGGTTCTTGATCGCGTGGTTCATCAAGCGCACAGGCTTCAGCTCAAGGGCGAATCGATGCGCAAGATCCGGGCGCGGGCCGGGCTCGGGCCTGCCTGAAACGGTACAAGTTGTGGCGCCAAATGGACAGCAAGTCGGTCCGAGGGCGAGCGATGATATGGACCTGCTGCCTAGTGTGAGCCTGATCCTGCATACCAGCAGGGGCAACAGGACCTGGCATGGGTCTTCCACTAAGCGGACCCCGTGAAGGGCCTTCCGGCCCTTTTGTTGTTGGCGCCTTGCCTGAGCAAGCTTCAGGGATCTAGCGACAAGGCTTCCACCAGTCGGTATTTAACCTGCACGTCCCCAGCTGAGGCGTATGCTCTTGGGCTTACGGCTCATTGGGAGCGCTGTATAACCATCCTCCTCGATTCAGACATCGCCAGGCATGAGAGCCGAGAAACTGTGCCGATGATCTTGCAGAGTGCATCCGCTCAGCCACGGTCTCAAAAGCAAGATAGCAAGGAGAGGCGTCGAAAGCAGCAAGCGTCTGGGCAAGCGCCGTTGGGAGTGAAGAGAACCCATGCGTGGTTTGTCGGTTTCGGCGAGCTGCGCATTCGATTCAAGCGCAGACTGGACGTTCACAGGGCGCTGCTCATGCTGGCTGCGGCAATCATCTACTCACGCTTCGTCAAGCGGGCATGTTAGCGACTATTAGCCGTCGCACTACCCAAAAGCAGTTGATTGGTCTACTCACAAATTACCGAATTTGACCCCCAGATGGGGGATTGACTAAGTTGCGCACCAGGAAATAAATAGTTTTTTGCAATACATATGTCTTATTGTAATATTTTGTATTGCCTGCTGATATTGAGCTTGAGGGAGTCCGTTTTTAATGATGTAAATTGTCACAATTCATACGGAAGTTGCTCGCTATGATGATTCTCCACACAATTTTTCGGAAGATTTTTGATGAAGATATGTCCAATCGCCGCTGCAATAGCCCTGCAACTAGCGAGTGCTGGAGCTTTTTCTGCTGAAATCGATTCTACGCATTTACCAATTATGGAGAGTCACGCTGCAAGATTTGGATTTACTCCTGTCACCGTGGTGCTCCCTCAGCCGCACCCTGACGAAGCTAGAAAAAATCCTGCCTCTTTTGCGACACAAACTCGTGAAAAAGCCGCAGTTGTGTTGCAGGAACTTGGTGAGAGTGTAAAGCTGGGGGCGCGGTACATAAGTCCGTTGGGGAGCATGGATATCTGGGTTACCCGCGAAGGTCTTGATCTGTTGCGTAAATCCACGAGTGCCACAGCTGTCATTATTGGACCAGACTGGCACCATAAGACTCTTTTGCCGAAAACCGATGGCAGTATCGAGGCTATCAATAAGTTATTGGAAAGTAGCTCGGATGTTGAAGTAGAACTAACGCTGAACATCGATGGCGCAAGTTTTGATGTCGATCAAAGGACTGGACGAGCAACAACTCTAGTTTCAGGTGAGGCCCAAATTCAATCTGCTAGAACTATCGCGGCATCACTGCTCAACGGGATCGGCATATCCTCGGTCTCCAAAGGGTCCCAGGATACGAATAAAAACCTCACCTTGCTGCGGACAGATGCGGCAGAGAAAAATGGCATTATTACGGTAAAAGCAAATCGACAAGGGCTTTTTTGATTTGGCAAGAAGAGCAGAAGTGCGAGCCATCAAGCCCGCAAATTACGCCGAAAACACCGCGCCATCTATTGATCAAGCGGCTGTTGAGGAGGCCTCGCGCGCGGGGAAAGTGGGGGTCATCATTCAGTTGCGCACCCCATATGTAGGTGGGAAGACCACGACAGCATCAAATAAGGCGCAAAGGGCCACTTATGAGGCCATGCTCGCAAACTTTCTCTCGCCTTATAAAATGCTGCGCGAAATCCAGCTATATCCCGACGTAGGAGCAGCTGGCATTGTAATATCCAGCGACGACTTCAAGCGCATGATCTCCAGCGGAGATCGACGCCTCCAGGGTATCGTCGGGAATAAGCCGCAGTACAAGCTCAGTTTAGCTAAATCAACGCTAGCAATGAATCTGCCGCCATATTGGGGCGCTGGAGCGACTGCATCTGATCAAACCATAGCGATCCTCGACTCAGGCATCCTAAAAACACACGCGATGCTGCAAAATGCGGGCGGGGGGAGCAAAGTAACCACTGAGTCGTGCTACCAGTCGGATACAACCTGGGACAATCAACCTTACGTCTCTGCCTGTATTAATAAGCAGAGCACGGGAGTTGGCGACAGTCCTGCTGGAACTCCCGACGCGGGTCGCATCTTTCCCCAAACTACCTGTCAAAGTAACTTTGGTTCGGGATGGGAATCATATTGTGCTCACGGTACGCACGTGGCAGCGATTGCGGCCGGTAGGCCAAGTTCGGCAATGAATCCACAGCTATCGGGTGTGGCCCCGGGAGCACAGATCGCGTCCGTGACGATAACGACACCAGGCAATGGGTTGCATGTTTTCCACGAAGACTACACTAAAGCCCTTACTGATTTAAACAATGGCCTCACTGCTGGAAGCTATCCATATACGATCAGCATGAGTCTAGGCGATGGTCTTGAGAACCAACCAGATTCGTTGGTCGGAAATGTTGGACCTAATCATACGCCTATCGCCGGTGGGACCAATACATTCGCTGCACTGGTTAATAGTCTGAAGCAAAAGAACATTCCGGTGGTTGCGGCAATGGGCAATCAAGGTGACTATTTCCGGATGAATGAACCCGCGAGCGTGCCGGGTGTTATCAAAGTTGGCTCGGTTGCAAACAACGGGGCACCTCATCCCACCTTCGGCACTGCGCTCACCATTGCAACCTTGTCGAATCGAGTGCGACCAGAATATTGGCCGGGGGAGTACATTCTTTTTGCGCCAGGAGGTGAGGATCAGTCGGCGGGTGTTGTTTCTGCAACACCTTATCCGACTGGATCCACCACTAACACCATGCCGATTGCTGGAACTTCCATGGCAACACCTCATGTAGCGGGGTACTACGCATTGCTCAAGTCATACTACCCAACCTATGGTATAGATGACATATCCACCTATATTCAAACGACTTTCAGCGTGGGCTTCCAAATCCCTACTGGCCAAGCATGTGGACCACAGCCTGGCCCCTCGTGCAATTCGCCTACGTCAGTGAGGTTCGTAAGACTGCCTTAAGCTCGGGAAAAGTGGACGAAAGCCGCGTCCACTTTTCCTGATCTGGTACCGATGCCTAATTAGCGAGACTGGACCACATCGACAACTCACCGAGATCCAAAAGCTGATTGTTTGACTCCGGGCCAAGATACATTAATCGCGGAGTACCGTGTGCGGTGACTGCTAGGTTGTGCCCGCCGACATACCTTCGCCAGAAATAGCCACCGACCTGCACCTCATGCGTAATTCCTTCACCCATTCCGAAAATGGTTGGAATACTACGCTCCGCCCAAATCATAACTTTGTCAGCATTCGCTCGGACGTCGAACCCCTTGACCGAATAGGGGGTCAGTGCCTTGTCGTTCACGCATAGCCCCAAACTGTTTGTGAGGTATGGGCGTCCTGTGTAGCCCTGATAAAAAGCGGATTGGGTGTAGCACAAACCGGTACCTAAGAGTCCGCTCTCATTGCTGCCCCAGCATTGGATATACGATCCTATTTCGATAACGGCGCAAGAATGCCGCGCTCCTGAGCTTACAAACGCTGCGTTCGTGATGCCAATCACCGTCTTCGACCGGACAGCCTCGTTCCCGTTACCCAACTGACCGACTTCATTTGCGCCCCAGCATTGAATTTTTCCATCCATCAGCATGGCGCAACTGAACCCTTTTCCCACAGAAACAGATCGGGCTGGGGGAAGCGTTGCTACCTCAACCGCCGTGGGTGAAATGATTGAAGTCGCTGGAACCCCAAGTTGTCCAAATTGGTTCTGACCCCAGCAAGCCACGGTGCCGGAAGCGCGCAGCACGCATGCATGTCCTTCATTTATAGCAACGTCAACAGAATCATTAATATTCGGAAGCTGCAGTGGCTGCATGGGATTTGCGATTGATCCCTCTAGGTTACTAGCAGCTCCAATGCATACTGTCTTTCCAGACTTCAATGCAGCGCAGGTAGCATCTTTTCCCGTCGCAATTTTCACCGCGCCAGAAAGTTCGGGTACATTGACCGCCTTGCCGGTAGTCAACGTCGACGAGCTTACGCCCCCCATTTGGCCTTTTGACGCATCCCCCCAGCAATATGCCTCGCCGTTTGTGGAAACAGCGCATGCATGGGTTGGGCCTGCTGCAATCTGGGACGAGTCCACTACCCCTGAAATGGCGACTTCACCCTGCGAAGCGACGATCGAACCCCAGCATCTTACGGATTTGTCGTCAAGCAGCGCGCAGGAAAAGTCCTTTCCCACCTTGACATCTTTCACTCCTTTGGCGAGGCCCGCCACTGCTACAGGGGTCATGCTGGGTTGCACTGTCCCATCACCGAGTTGACCCTTGCTGTTGGCGCCCCAACACTTTGCCGCACCTGCAGACGTCACTGCGCAGCTATGGCTCTCTCCAACGCTAACGCCGGTTGCAGAGGCCGAAGCACCGGCTGCAGAAAATAGGATGCATCCTAAGATGCTCACAAGCCGCCTATAAAACATATATCTCTCCCCCAAAAAATACCATTGTTGCTGAGGGAGCAATAAATTAAGTACGCCGTTGCAATTCTTACGTGACCGCTGTCACCGGATGAGCAAATGATCGACAGCTGAAGTCGGCGAATGGGTACGCCGTGCAGTCTCCCTCAGAGTACGGACGGCCGATAGAAGTCGTAAATGAGGAGATCCGCGAGGCTGTCGTAGAAGCCTGCGCTCCGCCGCAGTCTGGGAATGCAAGTCTGGCGGGGGCCTGCATCCAATGCCTATAGATCGCTGCACCTAAAAGAGATCTGCGCATCCGGAAGCTAAAAGTTCGAGTTGCAATTGGAGGCGAGTTGAGCGGCCTTCACACTTTTTCGGTGTGTCAAGTGATCGGAACAGTTGTGAAAGATGACATGCACAGACACTCATTACGCCGTAAACGGACGAACATCCCAGCGTGACTGACCGCTTCCGCGCGGCAGATAGACTCCAGCTATTGGCCGAGGCTGCGTGAAAGCGCTCAACGAGCATGTGGTCGAACCCCGTCATGCGTCACTGATCCGCATTTTCGAACAGATGCTCATCGTCAGCGGCCTTGGACTGCTCACGAAAGCCGATCTCTGTGTCCAGTTCCCGCCGTTCCCTCTGTCCAACTCAATTCGCCCCCACTGTCCAGCTGCGACCGAAATACGCAATCTTCAGATAACGGTCTGATTGCTCATAGATTACATCTCTGTAATCAAGGTGCAGATTTCTGATTTTTGCTTGACCCTGAAGTCACTTCAAGCATTCCAATCTTCCTATCACTTCATCAAAGGGAGATTTTTATGGGAATGTTCGAAAGATTTTTTAGCGGCCACCACGGCAAAAGGAGCCACCACGACAGTGGCTATCGCAACGACGATCACCACCGAGGCTATCGCGATGATCGAGTGCCTCAACAACCTCCAGCCCAAGTGAACCAGATCCCTTGCCCATCGTGCGGAGCTGCCAACGTGCCAGGCGCGCGGTACTGCCATCAATGCGGAGGAGGCATGGTTCCAGCACAGTGCGCAAAGTGCTCTGCAACCCTTGCGCCTGGAGCGCGATTCTGCGGTGGATGCGGGCAACCCAAGAGTTGATGCAAGCCTGACTTTCACATAACAAACTTGTAATCCAGCAGTGCGCAAGTTGTCGGCATGCGGTCAGCAAACTGTCACACGTGACTCGTCGGCTGTCCAAATGTCGGGGCAGTTCTCCGGGCACGTTGTTAACACCTAAGGAGATACCAAATGACTGCTCGCACTTTTATCACTGCCTTGACCCTTGCTGCGGTTGTAGGCCCGGCCATGGCCAGCAGCGTGATTCATCCCGCACCGACAGAAATGGGATACACAACGCACCCTGAGCATGCTGAACCAGGGAAGTCGCGTGATCAAGTGATCGCTGAGATGGAAAAGGCAAAGCAGGACGGGCTGTGGCAATACCACCGCTTTGGCGCACCAGTACCGGTGAAGGGCACAGCAGCAACGCGCAACGAGGTCCTGGCAGACTTGGAGCGCTCGCAAAAACATCCCAGCTGGGCAGCGCGCCGCGTTGGTGCTCCAGTCCCTGCCGTGCCAGCTCCTTGAGTTGGCCACGCAAGACTCAATCTAGCCCCGCGCGAGGCTGTTCGATAGGGTGTGAGACTGCACAACCGAGTTCGCACTCAGGCCCAGGCATTGCGACTACGCACAGGGCCGACCTCAGAACTAAGACCCCATGAAGCGTCGCTTCAAACGTCTGAACTCCCACCGCGGGGCCTGTATTCATGAACTCCCAACAAGTCCTCACAGCAGGGCAGCATGCACTCTACATGTTGCTATTGTTGGCGGCCCCCATCGTGTTAGTTGTACTACTGGTTGGATTTATCGTGAGCGTCCTGCAGGCTGCTACGCAGATTAACGAACCAACCCTCTCGTTCATCCCAAAGCTTGTGGCCGCAGTCGTGGCCTTGATTGTTGCGGGCCCATGGATGATCGGAAAACTGGTGGACTACCTGCAGGGAATACTTTGGTCGATACCCAGCTTGGTCGGATAGCTTCCATCTAGAGACCTTGTGCTGCCAGGCCCGGTGGCAATCAGCAATTGGCACTTCCATTCTAGGAATGACTTTTTGATCACTGGCCGCCCATGCGCAATGGAGCACCCCCAGTCCTCACACGGCACTCTGGCGCTCAACCAGGATCAAGCTGGCAATACCCATAAGCAGCACTCCGCCCAGCCCCTCGGATCAACTGCCCACGACTTCATTGAGCACACGGCCCATCATCACACCCAAAGTCACCAGGGTGAAGGTCGCCAGTGCGATGGCCAAGGCCAACGTAGCCACGTTGACTTTGAGCAATGTGTCGTGGTCAAGTCTTTTTGGACACCCCGATAGGGAATTTTCAAGCTCAGTGAGCTGGCGCCATGCGCTGCAACTCGTAGCTGTTGGGTGACTGGTATCCCAGCGTGGAGTGCAGCCTGATTGGGTTGTAGAACCCCACAATGTAGTCAGCGATATCCGCCTTGGCCTCTGCATGGTTGGCGTAGTCACGCGTCCAGACTCGCTCCATCTTGAGATTCAGGAAGAAGCGCTCCATCACGGCGTTGTCCCAGCAGTTGCCTTTGCGGCTCATGCTGCACACCAGCCCGTGGCGCTGCAGCAGCCCTGTGTGTAACTGGCTGGCGTACTGACTGCCCCGATCAGAGTGCACCAGCAAGCCCGGCGGGGGGCGGCGGCTTGCAATGGCCATGTGCAGTGCCTCACACACCAGCTGTGCGGGCATGCTCGCAGCCATCGCCCAACCAACCACTTTGCGTGAGAACAGGTCCAGCACCACGGCCAGGTAGAGCCAGCCGCTGCGCGTGCGAACGTAGGTGATGTCGCTGGCCCAGGCCTGGTTGGGCTCGTCGGGCTTGAACTGGCGCTCCAGTAGGTTGCCCGCGACGGGTAAGTCATGGCGGCTGTCGGTGGTGTGCGTGAACTTGCGCCGCCAGCGAGCACGCAGCCCGTTGGCGCGCATGAGCGTTCGTGCTCGATGGCGCCCGACAGCCAATCCCTGCTGCTTCATCGCTGCGCTCAGGCGCCGACTGCCATAGCAGCCTCCGCTGGCTTGGAATGCGGCATGGGCCTGGAGGATCAGCGGGTTCACTGACGCATTGTTGGCTGCGCGCTTGCGGGCTGCATACACGCCTGAACGGCTAACACCCAGCACCCTACACCATTGGCTTACCGTGGCCTTCTGCACCTCTGTCTGTGCTCTCATCAGGTCCTGAATCATTTCATTTCCCGGGCGAAGAAGGCCGACGCTTTTTTTAGCAGTTCATTGTCCGACTGCAGTTGCCGGACCTGGGCCTCCAGTTGCCGAATGCGCTGCTGCTCTGCTGTCAGTGGTTTGCCGATCCCCGGGCGGCCAGCGGCCTCTTCGTCGTACTGCGCAAGCCAGCGGCGCACCGCGCTTTCCACCAGATCCAGATCCTTGCAGACTTGGCCGACGCTCAGGTTCTGCTCTCGAATCATCCTGACCACCTGCAGTTTGAATTGCGAGTCAAACTCTCTGCGCTCTCTTTTTTCTTTCATGTTCGTCATCTCCTCTGGGGTCTATGGGCCCCTATCGAGGTGTCCTATTTCATTGGACCATGACAATGCATGGGCCCATGCCAGTACCCCAAAAGCACTCCCACTCACTGAAACTGCCTCCCAGTTCAGCCGAAAGGGCGGACCACAGTCCTCAATTGCGCGGTGCAGATCCCTGAACTGATCTTCGGCCTTGTATGCACCTTACGCACGCGTGTGAACCAACTCCAGCCCAATTTCTGTGATCCCATCCCTGCTTTGCGCGGTGGTGCGACCACCATGCATTCGAGCAATGGCTGCCGTGATTGCAAGCCCTAACCCATGGTTCTTCTGACCATGGGTGCGGGAGGCAGATGCTCTGAAAAATCGATCAAAGATGCGCTCAACCACATCAGGAGGAATGGTGTCTCCCACGTTTGCGACGGCAACGCTAACCTTGTCTTTTGATACGGCAGAGATCTTCACGAGCACTCGTGTGCCAGGGCGCGCGTACTGGGTGGCATTGCCGATGAGATTTGACAGCGCTCTTCGCAGAAGTGGCTCATCAAAGTAGCCTGATGTATCGCCTGAAATCGTGAGTTCCAACCCGGCTTCCGCGAGGGCCGCCTCGTGATAGTCCGCGACCTGCTCGACGACACCTGCCAAGCTCTGGGTGAACGCGCGCCTGGCCACCGCTCCGCGGTCCGCCTGGGAAAGAAATAGCATGTCGTTAACGATTCCCGTCAGGCGGTGCAGTTCCTCGAGGTTGGACGAAAGCACTTCCCCCATGTCAAAGCTGCTGGGTTTGCGCAATGCCAATTCGTTGCTTGCAAGCAAAGTTGCCAATGGCGTGCACAGCTCGTGGGCGACGTCGGCATTGAAGCCCTCCAGTTGCGTATAGGCTTGATCCAATCGGCCGAGAAGTCCGTTGAACTGTTCAACCAGCGGTGCCAGTTCAGCGGGCTGACCGGCGCCATCGAGTCGTTGGCGAAGATTGTCAACGGACAGGGACTGAGCCTGCGAAGCCAATTTGCGAACCGGGGCCAGTCCAAAGTGCACGATCGACAGCCCGCCCAGGGAAACTATCAGAGTGCCCACGATAGCAGCCACCGCTAGCGTTAACGCAAGGCGCTGGAGGTGAAGTATGTCGGCCGTGACATCCATCGAGAGCGTGACCTGGAGAGGCTCGCTCAGACCCTCGCTAGGCCGGACCTCGAACAGCCTCGCAGTGCGTTTGATCGCGTCAGGCGGCGGCTCAACAGAGGGGAAATACAGGTGTCCATCCTGGGTGCGGACGATCAAGCGGAAGTTCTCGTGCCCTATCAGAAAGTCCTTGAGCGGATGATCCCTGGGAGTCTGTTGCGCATGCTCCGTCGTGCTTGTCAGCAGGTGACGCACGATGGCTTCCTTCTGCGAGAGCGTCTCATCCTGTCGCTCAGCGAGATTCGACGCAGTGACGAGGTAGACGACCAGGCACACTGCGCCAAGGCCGATAAAACTCTGCACCGCCAGCCACAGAGACAGTCGTTGGCGCAGCGATCGTGGGCGCAGCAGCGTCATCCGAGGCGCTCTTCCATGATGTACCCCATACCCCTCACTGTATGGAGTAATGCCTTGTCAAACGGCAAGTCCATCTTGGTGCGAAGTCGGCGGATGGCGACTTCCACAACGTTGGTGTCGCTGTCGAAGTTCATGTCCCACACCTGTTCGGCGATCTCCGTACGCGAAAGCACTTCGCCCTTTCTGCGAAGAAAAAGTGTCAGAAGCAGAAACTCCTTGGCGGTGAGCTCGAGCCTCTGCCCGCCTCGGGTTGCTTTGCGCCGAATCAAATCCAGCTCAAGGTCAGCAATCCCAAGCACCGTAGGCTCACCTGCATCGCGTGAGCCGTGACCGCGCCTAAGAAGTACCTGAATGCGTGCGCAAAGTTCGGAAAATGCGAACGGCTTGACCAGGTAGTCGTCGGCCCCCGTCTGCAGACCTAGTACGCGGTCTTCCACACTCACCCTGGCAGTCAGCATCAACACAGGAGTTTGCTTCGTCTTTCGAAACGCACTCAACAACGTGAAGCCGTCGATTCCAGGAAGCATGGCATCAAGCACCAGCAAGTCGTAGGAACCCTCGATGGCCATGTGAAGACCATCAACGCCGTTGTGCACCACATCGACGTTGTAACCCGCCTCTCCGAGCCCTTTGCGAAGGTACTCAGACAGCTTGACCTCGTCTTCGATAAGCAAAATTTTCATGGCTCCATTTTCCGAGGAAATAGCATCTTTCCAGATTACAAATTCGTAATCTCATTGTTGGCGCTATGTCGAGGATGGGTTTCTAAAGTTCGCTTCAAGGTCGTTGCACATCGCGGTGACCGAACTTAAACGAGGAGACCCCAGTGAACAAGCAACACAACATTCTTCTGTCACTAGTGGCCGCTGCAGTGCTCGCCCCGAGCGCTTCATTTGCGTCCTCCCTTTATCACGAGACTGGTGGCGAGATGGGCTCTTCGACCAACCCCAGCCACGTCACCAGCCAAGTCTCGCGCAACGACGTTCTACAGGCATTGGATGCGGCCCGCAAAGACGGATCGTTGGCCATCCTTTCCAAAGGTGGTGTTCCGCCCGTAAGCGCCACCGGCCCTGCAAAAACCCGAGACGAGGTGCGCCAAGAGTATCTGAACATGTCGGTGGAAGAACGGGTACGTCTGCAAAGGCTGCACGGAAGGTAATTTCCGCCGCGATTGCAATCGACCAGTTGCCATTGAGACGCGCCACGCAGCTCGGGTGATTGAGGTGGTCACCCCTTGGTATCAGTACCAGCGGACCTATTGTGGGTCGAATTCATGTACTGAGCAAACGCCTGAAGAGCCAGATGAACCAGAGACAGGAACGGCTCATCAAGCCGCAGCACATTGCCACACCGTGGCTTCGTTGGCTTTTGCACCGCCCCAGGCTAACTATAGAGTCGCTGGTGCTGTGCCTCAGTCTGTACTTCGCGCTGGTATGCAACAGCTCATTCCTTAGCGCGACTACTGCAAATCGCGATTGGGCAGACCCCCAGACTTGGCTCTTTGCGACTGCCCTTGTGCTGTCTTTGATTGCGGTACACGCGATGATCCTTGGTGTCGTACTGTCTCGCTGGACCGCGCGTCCTATCCTGAGTCTGCTCGTCATTGCTACAGGGTTCGCTACCTTCTACATGCAACGCTATGGGGTGTACTTCGACCCTAGCATGCTGCGCAACGTGATTCGCACGGACCTAACGGAGGCAAGCGAGCTAATCTCCTGGAGCATGCTTGCTCATGTACTCGCGTACTCAGTAGTGCCTGTCTGGTGGATATGGCGGGTCCGCATCGATCACCGGCCGATAGTCCTGACACTCGTTCGACGTTTCATCTTCGTTGGGTGCGCTGTAGTCCTGAGCGTCGTTGCAATTCTGGCTATGTTCCAGGACTTCTCTGCGCTGATGAGAAACCAAAAGGAGTTGAGATATCTCATCACGCCTGCGAACCTGGTCTATTCGACCGCGCGAGTCCTTTCGGCGGACACGCAGGCGGTGGCACGGGCACGGACATCGGTGGGTCTTGACGCAAAAATGGCCGCATCGTGGGCTGGCAAAAAGCCAGCGCTGGTAATTCTGGTCGTGGGCGAGACTCTCCGAGCAGCCAGTTGGGGAATGAATGGGTATGAGCGCCAGACAGCACCCAATATGCAGGCGTTGGGAGCGCTGAACTTCAGCAACGTGACAGCTTGCGGAACCAACACCGAGACGTCACTTCCATGCATGTTCTCTGCGGTTGGCCGTCGGGACTACGACGAGAGCCGGATACGCTCCAGTGAATCCCTGCTGCACGTTCTCTCGCGTGCCGGATTCTCGGTCCACTGGAGGGACAACCAGTCTGGCTGCAAAGGCGTCTGCGATGGATTGGATGAGCAACGAGTCGATACGGCCACATCGCCGCAGTTGTGCTCAGACGGTCGATGCCTCGACGAGGTACTGTTGAAGGACCTGGAGTCGCTCACCGGCAACGCTCAGGGCAGTGTGGTCGTTGTCCTTCACATGCTGGGCAACCACGGCCCTGCTTACTACAAGCGCTACCCCGATTCCTTTAAGCGTTTCGAGCCAACTTGCGACACTGCTGAGCTTCGCAAATGTGATCGCGAAAGTATCGTGAATGCCTACGACAATGCCGTGCTCTACACCGACCATGTTCTGAGTCAGACGGTCCGCTTCCTCAAGAGCCAGGATAACCAGTTCGACACGGCAATGCTCTACGTGTCCGACCATGGTGAATCATTGGGCGAGAAAGGTCTGTTCCTTCATGGCTTGCCAAGAGCCATTGCGCCGAGTGAACAGACGCAGGTACCGATGGTCTGGTGGCTCTCTGAAGGATTCACGCAAAGCATGGGCTTGAAACGAGATTGCCTCTATGAGACGAGTACAGATGCACTCTCTCACGACAATCTGTTCCACTCGGTTCTGGGAATGCTGCAGGTTACGACCAACGCCTACGAACCCAAACTCGACATCACAGCTGGATGCCGCGCGCAATAGCGGCAAGGCAGGCTGCAAGCATGTTCGGGCCACACAAATGGTCAAGTTGTCAGGTGGGGGGTGACCAACCAGTGAGTCGTGTCAGCGCTGCTACGAGTTGCCAACTGCAGTGCGCTTATGCTTCAGCTTTTTTCGCGCTTCACCAGGGCCGTCGAGCAATCCCACACCTTGACATAGACCAAGTCCCCCGCAGCGACAGCCACATCTTCAGGGAGAAGTGCGATGGTCCAGCGTGAACGACTCACATCGCGCCACTGAACGATGGCGAAACGCGCAGGCGTTCCTTCGAGCTGATTGGCTCTGCAACGGCGCTTGTAGAACGCAAAGTCGTCTGCTGTGGCTTCAGCCCTGCTTACCTTGCCCAATCGCCAGCCTTCGGACCATGGCAGGTAGTTTTCATACACGGGGGTCGCGCAGCCTGTAGCCAGGACGGCGGCTGCACTTAGAGCTAGCAAGCGCAAGAGGGGTGCCATGGACGTTCTCCAGAATAAGACTTGCCGTCTTCCGGCACATCCAACCGCAGCCAGTACCTGGTAGTCACAGAGCGGCCCAGAAGCAAGGCGAGCACCTTGCAGTGCATGCGTGGAGCACGATGCTTCCTTCCGATCGTCTGAACGTGCTCGCATTGACCGTTGTGCCGCTGTTGCGGAGCGGCTCCTGAGCCGTGCGGAGCTCACACGGTGGCCTTCCAGTGATCCGCACCTGCACTCGGGGCATCGGCCACACCCTTGCCACAGACTTCGGCTTCCAGTTGGATGGTGGTGTGCGTGATCTCGAATTGCTTTTCGAGCAACTGATTGACGACCTCCAGAATAGCTCCCGGATTTGCGGTCTGCGGGTCGTACGCAACGTGCGCGCTGAGACTTGTCTTGGCGCTGCTCACAGCCCAAACATGCAGCTCATGCACGGACACTACCCCTGGCAAGTCCAGCAGTGCCTGCTTTAGCTGAGGGAGGTCGATGCCTTCTGGGACACCTTCCAACAGGATGTTGAGCGTCTCCTTCAGAAGGATCCACGTGCGTGGTAGCACCCACAGACCTATGGCCACCGCAATGACGGTGTCTACCCAATTCCATCCCGTGAATCGGATGACGAGCGCTCCTACGATGACCCCAATAGAGCCGAGCAGGTCGCTCCACACTTCCAGGTAGGCGCCTTTGATGTTGAGGCTTGAATCCTTGCCAGAGGACAAAAGACGCATGCTCACAAGGTTGACGATCGCGCCAAGTACAGCGATCACCAGCACCCCTGTGGTTTGAACTGCAGGCGGATTGCTCCAACGTTGCCATGCCTCATAAAGAATGTAGGCCGCGACACCGAACAAGAGCAATGCGTTGAACGCGGCGGCCAGGATCTCGAATCGGTGGTAGCCGAACGTGCGTTTGTCGTCCACGGCTCTTCGCCCGACGCGAATTGCCGCCAGCGCAATTGCCAGCGCCGCCACATCGGTAAACATGTGTGCGGCGTCTGACAGCAGTGCCAGACTGTTGAGCATGACCCCGCCAATAACCTCGGCCAGCATGAAACCACCGGTCAACATCAGCGCATAGCGCAAAGCCGTTTCTTTACCCGCCGCTGGCAAGGTGTGGCCAGAACTATTTCCCATGACCTGTCTCCTCTGATTGCATTTCGTTATGCCACTCGCCTCTGGTCAGTTCACGATTCATGTCCACCCAACAGGCGCTCAAGGTCAATGCCGGCGTCGCGGTTTCCTCGTGGTTGGACGCTTCAAGCGCATTGACTGCTGCTCTCTCAATCGCTTAGCCAGGCGCCGGCTGTACTTGGTTTTACCGTCTATCGGCGGATGGCGTTTGAGCCACATGTGCCGCAGCCGCCAGAACACAAACACAGACGTCAACAAGCCGATCCAAATCCAGAACAGCTTGGCAAAGAGTTTTCCCTGGTCCGCCGGCATTGACATGGATCGCTCCTTTTGCGCCCTGGTGGAGCTCAGGCACTGCGTCGGGGGCGATCCAAGCCCACCACTACGTTGTCGTTCGTTTGCACGAAAGCCCTTTTCGCAGAAGAGTGCAATCGCCGCCGGATCGCCGCGTGGGCGAGCGCACAAGCCGGCGGCGTTCGTGTTACTTCAGCGTGAAGCGGACGGAAGCGACCGATTTGCCTGCCTTCGAGACAGCGACGACGGCTTTGGTACCTGCGGGGACCTTGAAGCTGCCCAACGCTTCTAGCTTGCCGTCACCGGCCAGGAGCTGAACCTCCTGCTTTTCTGTGCCTGCCAGCAAAGTGACCTTGGCGGTCATGCCCGCCACGGCAACCGGCTTTCCATGGTCGCGCATATACAGCTGCAGCTTGTCGGCGCCGGCGACGAGTTCGTATTCGACCTCCTTGGCTTCGGCCACAGCCCCTCCGTGCATTGGCTTTGCGTCGTGGCCGTGGTTGTCAGCAGCGAAGGCTGCGCCGGAGATCGACAACGAGACGGCGAGAATGAAGTGTGAGAATTTCATAACAGTTCCTTTGGGGTTGGAGAGAAGAAAGGTCCCGCGATCAGCGGGACCGTATACGTCTACACGGGCTTCGGTGCGTCCGGATGAGAGGGCTCAGCAGACACGTCCTCCACTTCTTCATCCGGCTTGTGGGCCAGGCGATAGAGGATGGGAAGCACGAGCAGGGTCAGCAGCGTGGAGGAAAGAATGCCCCCGATCACCACTGTTGCCAAAGGCCGTTGAACCTCGGCCCCCGTGCCGGTGGCAATCGCCATGGGAATGAACCCGAGCGAAGCCACGAGCGCGGTCATGAGCACAGGGCGTAGTCGCGTCAGCGCGCCTTCGTGAATTGCCTCATCCAGCCCGACGCCGCTTTCCCTCAGACTGCGGATGTACGAAATCATCACCAACCCGTTGAGCACGGCCACTCCCGAGAGCGCAATGAAGCCAACGGCTGCTGAGATCGACATCGGGATGTCGCGAAGCCAAAGCGCCAGAATGCCCCCGGTCAATGCGAATGGGATGCCGGTGAACACCAGCGCTCCATCCTTGGCATTGCCGAACATTGCGAACAGCAGTACAAAGACCAACAGTAGCGACACCGGTACGACGATCTGCAGACGTTGCGTGGCCGACTGCAGGTTTTCGAAAGTTCCGCCCCAGCTTGTCCAGTAGCCAGTAGGAATTTTGATCTGAGCCAAGCCCTTCTCAGCTTCTGCTACGAAGGAACCCACATCGCGACCACGCACGTTGGTACTCACCACGATGCGTCGCTTCCCGTTCTCGCGGCTGACCTGGTTTGGTCCGGGGGCAAGTTCGAAAGTGGCGACCTCACCCAACGGAATGAAGTTGGTTCTGGCTTCGGTGCCATTCGCAGAACGCGGCAGAGGTATGGGCAGTCGCTTCATTCCTTCCAGGTCATTGCGCAGCGCTTCAGGGAGGCGTACCAAGATGTCGAATCGGCGATCTCCTTCAAACATGGTACCGGCCTCGCGGCCACCGATTGCAGTCGCCACGGTGTCCTGAACGTCGGCAACGTTCAGGCCATACCGCGCAGACTTCTGACGGTCGATGTTCACAGTGAGCATTGGAAGCCCGGTAGTCTGCTCAACCTTTACCTCAGACGATCCCTGGATCTTCTGCAGCATTGCAGAAACCTCTTCCGCTGACTTGTTCAGCACGTCCATGTCGTCGCCGAAGATCTTCACTGCCACGTCACTTCTCACACCCGAGATCAGTTCGTTGAAGCGCAGCTGGATGGGCTGGGAGAACTCATAGTTGTTGCCAGGAATTTTCCCCAAGACCTCTTGAATCGCAGCGAGCAGTTCATCACGGGTCTTGCGAGGCTCAGGCCATTCATCCACCGGCTTGAGCATGATGTACCCGTCCGAAATGTTCGGTGGCATAGGGTCGGAGGCAATTTCCGCAGTACCTGTTCTGGCGAAGATGCGTTCGATCTCAGGGAACTTCTCCTTCAGAGTGCTTTCAATCTGCTTTTGCATCGCAACCGACTGCGAAAGACTGGTGCCCGGAATTCGCAGCGCTTGAATTGCAAAGTCACCCTCATTGAGGTTGGGGACGAACTCACTGCCCATGCGGGTCGCGATCAGTCCACACAGGATCACTGCCACCGCTGCGATGGAAAGAACGAGTGCCTTGGCAGACATCACTCGAACCAGCAGCGGCGCATAGATGCGCTTTGCATGCCCGAGGAGGAAGTTTTCCTTCTCGCTGACGCGATTCCCGATGAAGAGAGCCACGGCGGCCGGGATGAACGTCACAGACAAAATCATTGCGCCCACCAGTGCGGCGACAACGGTAAATGCCATCGGATGGAACATCTTCCCTTCAACGCCGGTCAGCGCGAAGATTGGCAGGTAAACCACCATGATGATGAGCTGACCGAACAGTAGCGGACGGCGGGATTCCTGAGATGCCAGGAACACTTCGTGGAAGCGCTCGGCTCGTGTCAACGGTCGGCCGTGGTGTGCCTGCGCGTGAGCCAGGCGGCGTACGCAGTTCTCAACGATCACCACTGCGCCGTCGATAATGATGCCGAAGTCCAGCGCCCCCAAGCTCATCAAGTTGGCACTCACCTTGTACTGGACCATGCCCGTGAAGGTGAAGAGCATCGACAAGGGAATAACCATTGCCGTGATGATCGCTGCACGGATGTTGCCCAGAAAAAGGAACAGGATCACGATCACGAGAACCGCGCCTTCAAGCAGGTTCTTTTTGACGGTGTTGATGGCCTTGTCGACTAGCACCGTACGGTCATATACCGTCACCGCATGCACGCCTTCGGGCAGGCTCTTGTTGACTTCCACCATCTTTTTGTCCACTGCCTGGGACACGGTGCGGCTGTTCTCGCCGATCAGCATGAACACAGTGCCGAGCACCACTTCTCGCCCGTTGTCCGTTGCTGCGCCCGTTCGCAGTTCCCGGCCAATACCGACGTCAGCCACATCCCGCACACGCACAGGCACGCCGTTTGCGCTGCTGAGGATCACATTGCCGATGTCTTCCAGGGACTTCACCTGCCCAGGTGCTCGAATGAGGTACTGTTCACCACGCTTTTCGATGTAGCCTGCGCCCACGTTGCCATTGTTGCGGTCCAGGGCGGTGACCACATCCTGCAGCGTCACTCCCAACGAAGCCAAGCGCTCCGGGATGGGCGCGATCTGGTACTCCTTGGCGAAACCGCCAATGGAGTTGATTTCGGTCACGCCAGGAACGTTTCGCAATTGCGGTTTGATGATCCAGTCTTGGATCTCGCGCAGGTCGGTGGGTGTGTACGGAGACCCATCAGGCTTTTTCGCACCGTCCTTGGTTTCTACCGTCCAAAGATAGATTTCACCCAGCCCGGTCGAGATAGGCCCCAGCGCTGGCGTAATGCCTGCAGGCAGCTTGTCGCGCGCCTCCTGGATGCGCTCGTTGACGAGCTGGCGAGCAAAATAGATGTCGGTGCCATCCTTGAAGATGACGGTGACCTGCGACAGTCCATACCGCGAGAGAGACCGTGTCTGATCCAGGTTCGGCAGGCCGGCCATGACCGTCTCGATGGGGTATGTGACCCGCTGCTCGGTCTCCAGGGGCGAGTATCCGGGCGCCTGTGTGTTGATCTGGACCTGAACGTTCGTGATGTCGGGCACGGCGTCGATGGGTAGCTTCTGGTAGCTGAAGACGCCGAAGGCACCCATGGCGAGGGCCGCAAGCAGCACCAACCATCGCTGCTCGATTGAAAATCGAATGAGTTTCTCAAACATGTATGGGCTCCGCGATTAGTGCGTGTGTTCGGCAGATCCCTTGCCGAGTTCGGACTTCACGACGAAGCTGCCAGTCGAGGCGTAGGGCATGCCGGGCTTGAGACCCGACAAGACTTCGATCCGCTTGCCGTCGCTTCGGCCCAGCTTCACGGGTTGGGCAATGAAGCCACCGTTGACCTTGAGGAAGACCACGGGCTTTTCTCCAACGTTCTGGACGGCGTCGGCCGATATGGTCACAGGCGCTGCCGTTTCTTCAGACACCACCTCGACATTCACAAACAAGCCTGGGCGCCAGGCGCCTTTGGGGTTCTCCAGGACGACGCGGGCCTTTGCGGTACGGGTCTGCTCACCAATCAATGCACCAACAAACGCAACAGTACCGGTGGCAGATGCTTCAAACGCAGTGGCTTTGATGGTCACCTTCTCGCCCACTCTCACCGAAGGCAGATCCTTCGCTGGAACGTTGATCTCGGCCCACACCTGGGTCAGATCGGAGATTGTGAACACGGCGGCGTCTTCTTTTACGGCTTCGCCGAGGCTCAGATGCTTCTCGATGACGATTCCGTCAAAGGGCGCACGCAGTTCGATCCGATTCAAGCCTGACACTGACGACGAAGACAGGCCCATAGCACTCAGCTTTTGATTGGCATTGGCTACAGATACCTCCGCTTCACTCAAGGCTTGCCTCGCTTGCAAGTAGTCCTGCTCGGCCGAGACCTTCTGCTCCCAAAGCTTCTTTTCCCGCTCGTAAGTGGTCTTGGCCAAGGTCAGGCGCTTTTGCGCCGTCTGCAGCTCGCTTCGTTGCTCAGAAGCAGTCGGGCTTGCGATCGCAGCCAGGACCTGGCCCTTCTTGACCACTTGGCCCAAGCTGGCGCTGACGCTCTCAACGACCCCTGCAAGACGGGGGACCACGTGCGATGTCCGGTCTTCGTTCAGCCGGATCTCGCCGGGCAACAGCAAGGCCGTCTTGATGTTGGCAGCCGACGCAGAGTCCACGGTGATGGACGCCGCCTTGATCTGGGCATCGGTCAGTTCGACTTTTCCTTCTTCCTTGCTCATCACGAACATGAAAGGCTCGGTGGCCGTCTGCGCGATGATCTCGATGTCGAACGCATGGGGTTCGGCAACGATCTCGCGGCTGACCAGGCTGTCCTTTTCCACGGCAAACGTCAGCTTCTGCTTTTCGTCTGATGGGCGGGTCACTGTTGCCGTGACCGTTGCCGCATTCAAGGGCAGGGGCTTGTCTTTGTCGGACAGCCAGATGCGCAGCCGAGGCTCGCCACCGTCCTCGGAGAGCAATGCTTCCAGGCTGAAATCGCCTTCCTTGAAAACAGTACCGCCATTGGGGCCCTTGGCCGCACTCTTTTCGTGGTGTTCGCCATCTGCATGACCCTTGTCGTCGTCGTGACCCTTTTCGCCGCCTTTCCCATGGTGCTCACCGTCTCCGTGGCCCTTTGCCTCGGTGTGGGTGCCATGGCCATCACCTTCGGCGGCTGCGGCCTTTGGCTTGCCTCCGCTTTGCAGGATGAAGGCTCCCGCCCCAACGCCCAGCGCGAGGACGACGGCAATGGCGATGAGGTGCTTTTTGCTGATAGTGGATTTGCTGTTATTCATGATCAATCTCAGTTCTGCGTTGCGATCGGGCCTGGATTCGAGGGGGCGCCGAGCAGGCGGTCCACATCGGCAGCTGCGCGATGAGCTTCGCCGAGTGCCTTGAGGTATTGGGATTTCGCAGTGAAATAGGTGCGTTGGGCGTCAAGCACCTCTAGGAAGTTGAACTTCCCGTTCTCGAAGCCAATGGTGGCTGCGTCGTATGCCGACTTCGCGCCTGGAAGAACGTCTTGCTGCAGAGCCTGGATCTCAGCGCCGATGGTCACCAACCGCTCTTGCGCCTGCGCGACATCGCTGTACATTCGAACGGTTACAGCCTGCAGGTCGTCTCTCGCCTTGTCTTCCAGCTTCAGGGCCTCCAGAAGGTTCCCCTGGTTGCGGTCAAAGACAGGAATTGGCACCGAGACGCCGAACAAGAGGACGTTCCGCTGCATCTCATTCGCACGCTGCATGCCAACGCTGATGGTCACATCTGGTGCCCGCTTGCTTTGCTCAACGGCCGTCAGGGCTTGGCGGCGGTCCACTTCGAGCCTCGCTCGTGCAACGCTAGGAGACGAGAGAATCATGGCCTGGAGCTCTGCGAGCTTTGGGGCGGCTGGGAGATCGTCGGCTCTCCCTTCCAGGACAGCAAACATCGTTGTTGTCCTCCCAAGGAGCGCGGACAGGCGAGACATTGCATTGCGTTCTTCACTTGCTGCCTGGGCGAGCTCCACACGGATGCCTGCTTCGGCAACCCGTGCCTTGGTTTCCTCGACCGGAGACACCTTGCCGGCAGCTACACGCTTTGCAACGGTGTCGGTTGACGACTTCGCAAGAGACGCGCTATCTCGCGCAAGCGCCAAACGCTCCTGCGCCGTGAGCACATCAAAGTATGCTGCTGCAACGTCGGCTCGCACAGTCGCCTTCAGCTCGATGAGCTGAGCCTGAGCCTGCTCACGGGCCTTTTCGGCTGCCTTGGTCCGTGCTGCGCGTTTGCCTCCCAGTTCTATCGGGAGATTGAGCTGAATGCTCTGCGTGCGCGTCTTAGAGCGGGTGTCTTCCAGCGAGTACGCGATTTCAGGATTGGGCCGCGCACGCCCTTGCAGAACCTGCCCCTCCGTCGACTCGACCTGGCGGGTTGCCGCTGCTACCTCTGGATTGCCTTCCATGGCCAACTCGATGGCTCTGGCCAATGACAAGACCGCAGTAGGAGCGCTTGAGGATCCCTGCAGCGTTTCCTGCCCACCGCCAATTTGCGGTTGCGCAGTGACCTGAGAGAACGCGACGCTGGACGCGCCAAGCAACATGACTACGACGCTCGCCGCGACGAAACTAGCCTTCCTGTGGCCGTGCACGCCGTGGGGCGTTCGTTGAACGTAAATACCCTTGAACATCCGATTCTCCGTTGATTTCAAAACACGAAGTAATCGGCGGGATGGCAACCGTGTAGATGCCTGGCAACCCGTAACTCATCTCATCCGCGACACGCGCAGCGATATCCGCCTAGTAGGCGGATCTGATGACTGAAGGAAGAAGATGCCCCGCCGACTAGGCGAGGAATGGCCACTGAGGGCGGTCGGGGGGAGTAGGCGTCACACCAGCCAACGGCCCGATGGGCCGTGCCCCTACACTGTCGCCGTGGGATATGACTTTCTTGGCATGCGGAATGTAGATGACGCCAATACCGGCTCCATGGCAAAGGCAGCAATCGATGTCGAACTGATCGGCGCTTTGCCCTGTCTTTTCCGCTTTGTCTACCTTGCTCTTGGACTCATGATTGTGCTCATGGTGGCCCACATGCTGCGACTGAGCCGTAGTGCGTTCATGCATGCAATACGTCGCAACCGCGGACCAGCTGAACTGGAACGGTAGCAAGGCAAGCATAAAAACGGCGATGAGACGACTCATATTTTTAGTCTAGCACGCGACTATGAATTCGTTTAAGCAGAATCGATAGAGCGGAAAGATCCGAGGGCCAATTGAGGCAGGCAACCCACAGGGTCGCGGTGCTTCGCCATCTTGGTCAGACTCATGTTCCGCTCTATCGACCATCTACAGCACACATTGAACGATCACTTTGGGTAAAAGCTACCCGAACCTACCGCTCAGAAGCGACGCTCGCCTGATTGCGGCGCCGAGTCGGAGGCCACGTTGTGACTATCTCGATACAGGCCTGGATAGATCTCATTGAGCATCCGGCCATCTTCGCCGTTTGCCATCATCTCGCCATGGTGAATCGCTTCTGCGAGTTCTTGTTTAACTTGCTCGCGGCTCTTGGACTGGCCGGCAGTAGCCTGAACCGGGTAGCTTGCCGGGGCGATTTCATTGAGCTTTGCGCCAGACTCACCGGCGGCCATGACGTCACCGGTCTTGATGGCTTGTTCGAGTTCCGTCACCACCTGGCTGCGCGTCTTGGGAGTTCCCACGGGCTTCGCCGACGGGTAAAGGCGAGGATTGATCTGGTTGAGCTTCATGCTGGTCTCTCCACCACCAAGCATGTCGCCGCTGGCAATGGCTTGGAAGAGCTCTGCACGGACCTGCTCACGCGTCTTGGGAGCGGAAGGATCCGAAGCGAATGCGGGTGCTGCGGCCAGAGAGAGTACGAGGAGTGCGGTCTTGAATTTCATGATGTGGTTCCTTTTGAAATGATTGAATGACGATTGAGTTGACTACTTAGGGCAGTTGGCGGGCATCCACCCAACCAGCTTCACCACCCATATCGCGCATGCCGTCGATGGTTACCGGGCGCTCGTTCGCGGCTTGCAGCTCCTGCATCACCTGAGCGCGTGATTTGTTAAGGGCCGGACCTTTGACCAGCGGATAGGTGGCTGGAAAGCCTCGACTGATCCAGTACAGCGAACCGTCTTTCTGCGCTGCCAGGACTTCGTTGCGAACGGCTTCGCGGCTCAGGTTGCCGCCCACGTGGCCAGGTGCGAACACTGCACCTTCTTCTTGGACCGGGCTCGTGTGGTACGCAGACGATGCGAACGAAGTGGTAGCGACTGCGGCCAGGCCGGCGACGATGATTGCGTTACGGACTTTCATGAGGATCTCCTGTGGCACTGGATGTCTCGATATGAGCCATCTAGGTGATGCGTTTTGTGCACCACGGAGACAAGTCTAAAAATCCGGCACCCACCACAACGTGACCGCCGCATTACAGTTTTGAAAGGTGGCGAGCCATCAGCCGACTTCCTGAGAGGGCGTACTGGCTTCAACGTGCAGCACACTCTACCGTTGGGTACATGTGATTTGCCCGCGCCCTGCGGGTTAGCACGCGTTGTGTGGCGAGTTGGCCGAGGAGCTCCACATGCGGCAATGCACTGGTCTCCGGCGCAGGCGTCTCAAATTACAAGGAACTTGCCCTTCGGCGCAAAGACCTCTGCATGTCGTGCGGTGAGGACGCAAGTGTGCTCATCGAACATTGCTTTCACTTACATCGCGGGCCTTGCTAGGCGCATCTGTAGGCGAAATAGTGCGAGGGCCTCAACGCGTGTCCAGCGAGCTGCAACCATCGCGGGTGCGTAGTCCGGCGCTATCAGCCAAGAGTCGACGTCAGGGCGCCTGCAAAGCCGCAGCCCGTCCGCGAACACCGCGAGCAACAAGCTTGGAAGCTTTTGTGACCAGCCAAAAGCACTCTGACCTCGTCGCAAAAGCGCAGACGCCATTACAATTTTGCGCATGCGCTCCCGCCTGCTTGCTCTTTTGCTCGTGCTTTTTCCAATGCAACTTTGCTTTGCTGCAGTCGGGCCATTTGGCGATCCTGTTGAGCCAGTCCCGTTGTCCGCCGCGGCGCTGAACTGTTGCGCTCATATGGAGTTGGGTCAGCATGAAGTCGACCAGCCTGTCCGAATAGGGAATGTGGTTAGCGACGTGGAATGCGGCACATGCCACTCACAGGGTGTTGAGGCGCTGCCGGCGCGACGTCCCTTTGCGGCGGCCACCACTCAGGAGCGCTTTGGCGTCGCCGCTGGCGAGCGCCTGTCACAGGCCCCGGCCAGCCGGCCCGAACGCCCTCAGTGGCGAGCCCTGTCCTGACCAGGGCATCGGTCACCAGACTCTCCGATCCCTGCCAAGGGTTTCAGCGCCGCGTGTGCTGAACTCGTCGCATGTTTTTGGGATTTCTTCATGATCACTGCCATCGGGCCGCGCGGCTCCGGAATCACTACGGGTGGTATCACTTCGTATAGTGCTTGCCGCTTTTTCCACTTGTTCAGGAGGTATCGATGAATCGGACCTCCTTGCTGCTACTTACGGCTTGGTTGGTAGCAATGGCAGCAACAGGCAGCGCATTGTTCATCGGCGAAGTGATGGGGATGGTCCCCTGCGTGCTGTGCTGGTACCAGCGCATTGCCATGTTCCCGCTAGCGCTAATCCTAGGTATGGCCTTGTACAGCGAAGACCGGCGTGGCGCCACTTATGCCCTGCCTCTTGCGCTAGCGGGCGCGGCTGTAGCCTGCTATCACAGCCTCTTAGTCGCACGCCTTGTGCCTAAAGCATGGGTTCCGTGCGGTGCAGGGGTCTCTTGCGCCGATCAGAGGCTCGACTTCTTCTATGGCATTGAACTGCCCTGGCTTTCGTTGGCGGCGTTCATTTTCATCGCCGTTTCACTCTCTCTATATCTGCGAAAGACAGTCAAATGATCCACCGTAAATACATCATTGCCCTCGTGTTGGGAGTTGCACTCGCCGCTTTCCTGATCGGAGCGAGCGTCTACCAAAGCCGCATTCACGCCAGTCAGAAGCAGCAAGCTGCCGCACACACCGAGCGAATGGTGCGCATGCATTCGCCGGTAATCGGCCCACGCGAGGCGCCGGTGACGATTGTTGAATTCTTCGACCCCGCCTGCGAAACCTGTCGCGCTTTCTATCCTGTCGTCAAAGAATTGATGCAGCGGTATCCTTCCCAGGTACGGCTGGTCATCCGGTATGCACCGTTCCACAAGGGCTCGGACGAGGTGGTCAAGCTACTGGAGGCCGCCCGGCGGCAGGACAAGTACGTCATGGTGCTTGAGTCACTGCTGGCAGCTCAGCCACAGTGGGCAGACCATGGAAATCCCAATCTGCAGTTGGCATACATGGCAGCTGAGCAGGTGGGGCTGGACATGACGAGGGCTAGGGCCGACATGGCAGCACCCACGCTGGACGCCGTACTGCAACAGGACGTGGAGGACCTTACCGCACTGCGAGTTGACAAAACCCCCACTTTCTTTGTGAATGGGCGGCCATTGCCCAGCTTTGGGGTCAAGCAGCTAGCTGACTTGATATCAGTGGAGGTGACCAAGGCTGCTAAGTGAGCTAAGGCATCGTTGGACAATGACAGGCCCCGCGGCCGCCCAGGTCGCGCCCGGGGGTGCGGTGCGCCGTCGCAACACCGCCGATGACAAATGCAACGGCAGCTATCGATGCGAAGGCCCGGACGGAGGTGAGAGAGCTAGGCATGGGGCGAGTCGCTAGCGTCAGGCGGAACTTGCTACTTCCGACTTTGAAGGTGCAGGACTGTCGTCTGCGGCACCCCCTTTGCCTTTGTAGGCAAGCAGTCGAAGCGCGTTCACTACAACAAGCAGTGTCGATCCCTCGTGGAAAAGAACTGCCGTCCCGATCTTCAGCCCGAAGATCGTTGCTGGGATGAGTACGGCAACAACGCCCAGGCTCACCCAAAGGTTCTGCTTGATGATGCGGCTCGTGCTGCGTGACAGCCCTACTGCGAACGGCAATTGAGCCAGGTCGTCGGCCATAAGGGCTACATCGGCGGTCTCAAGCGCAACATCTGATCCGGCTGCGCCCATAGCGATCCCGACAGTGGAGTTGGCCATAGCGGGTGCGTCGTTGACCCCATCACCCACCATTGCCACTTTGCCATGTGCTTTGCGCAAGTCCTTGATGGCATCGACCTTCTGTTCCGGCATGAGGTCACCACGAGCCTCGGTCAGTCCTACCGACTTGGCAACCGCGTCTGCGACCTGCTGGTTGTCTCCAGAGATCATGATCAGGCGCTCGATCCCAAGCTCTCGAAGTTCGGCCATCACTTGGGCCGCAACCGGGCGCGGCGTGTCCATCACGCCGATCACGCCCAGGAATCGCTGCCCTTTGCGGACAACCATGGTGGTCCTGCCGGAGGCCACCAGCGTCTCATTGGCCTTAACTACGTCGGCAGGCATTTCCGACTGGGGCAGTTCTGAGAAGAGTATTGGCTTGCCTATGTGGACAGCCTCACCGTCGACCTGTGCTT
Organism: Acidovorax sp. LjRoot66; assembly: GCF_964253305.1. Lineage (NCBI taxonomy): Bacteria > Pseudomonadati > Pseudomonadota > Betaproteobacteria > Burkholderiales > Comamonadaceae > Acidovorax > Acidovorax sp. LjRoot66. Next base: position 660,591 of record NZ_CAXUQU020000001.1, on the reverse strand, counting down.
GAACACCCCGGCCAGTGATGCTTTTCACGTCAGACGCTATCAGCGGTGTCGCCTGGCCGCTCAATCGCTCGCGTGCACCTTTGACGATAGCTGATGCCAAGGGGTGATCGCTGTGTTCTTCCACTGCCAGGGCTACAAGCAGCAACTCATCTTCAGTCGCGCCATCAGCCGCCACTGCGTCCGTCAGCTTGGGTTTGCCTTCGGTCAAGGTCCCGGTCTTGTCGAAAGCAATAGAGGTGAGTGTTCCAAGGTTCTCCAGGGGACCGCCGCCTTTAACCAACACGCCTCCGCGCGCAGCCCTTGCTACGCCACTGAGCACGGCACTGGGCACCGAGATTGCGAGCGCGCACGGGCTCGCGGCGACAAGTACGGCCATGGCTCTGTAGAAGCTCGTAGCGAAAGATTCGTCGATCACGAGCCATGCGAACATCAGGAGACCCACGAGACCGAGAATCGAGGGAACAAAGATTCGCTCGAAGCGCTCGGTGAACTGTTGAGTCGGCGAGCGCTGAGCTTCAGCCTCGGTCACCATCTTTACTACCCGTGCCATCGTGGACTGGTCGGACTTGCGCGCTACCATCACGTCCATGGCGCCTGAGCCGTTGATGGTTCCGGCAAAGACGCGGTGCTCAGCAGGCACCTTCTCGAAGTTGGCGAGTGCCGCCTTCGCATCCTCCATTGGGCGCTTATCGACCGGGACGCTCTCACCTGTTACCGGCGCTTGATTAACGCTCGTGGTACCAACTACAACAATGCCGTCTGCAGGCAGGCGTTCATTGGGACGTACTACCACAATGTCGCCGATTTGAAGGTCTTTGAGGGGCACCTCCTTGGTGCTACCGTCGCGTCGAAGCATTGCGGTCTCAGGTGCGAGCTTGGCCAGCGCCTCTATAGCCCGCCGGGCACGCCCCATCGCATAGTGCTCCAACGAATGGCCGAAGCTGAACAGGAACAGCAGCAACGCGCCTTCGGCCCACTCTCCGAGCGCTGCGGCACCGGCGGCAGCTACCAGCATCAAGGTATCAATCTCGAAGCGACGAGCGCGGAGGTTCTCAACGGCCTCTTTGACCGTGTAGTAGCCACCGAAAACATAGGCCGCGACGTACAAGGCCGTCGGCACCCAATCTGGTGCGGTATCGCTGCGGCTGATCAGCCAACCCACGAGCAGGAGTGCACCCGACAACAACGAGAAGATGAGCTCGGATTTCTCGCCAAACAGTCCGCTCTTACTGTGGTCGTGGCCAGCGTGGCCACCGCCCTCTGTCTTCTCATGCGCGTGGTCGTCATGACCATTGCTTGAGTCCCCCTGAGGAGAGCCCTTGCGCTTTTCGCTGCCATGATCATGGCCATGATCGGCAGTTTGATTTGAGGATGCTGCAGGTTGGGTTCCGGCGTCATCGCTTTCCTGGCTACTGACCGCTACCTGCTTGAGGGAATTCATAGGCCCTTGCGGCACTACTTGGCCGCTCATTCCCAGAGAGTCGATCGCATCGAGCAACGTCCGATCCGTGACCTTTGATCGGTCGTACTCGACCCGAAGCGCACCTGAAGCCGCTACGTCGGCCTCCAGCACCCCAGACACTTTTCGCAGTTCGTCGGCTGCGCGACGTGCAGACCTGGCATGCAGGGGGCTACTGGTACGAAAGGTGAGATGCGCGTACTGAGAGGAAATCTCTGCGCCAACCGACTCTACGAGCTCGCGGACACGCCCGAAGGTGACCTGATTCGGATCGAAATGAACGCATAGTTGCGGTGAGTCGCCTTCGATGCCGACGATATGTGCCTCCTCAATACCCGGGCGCCCTGTAAGAGCGTCGGTCAGCAACACTACGCACCGGTCCTGGGCGCTGTCAACGCCTGGCAATATCAGCGGTAGATCAAGACGAAGCTTTTTGGGTGAACTCATTGCATTTGCCTTAGATGTTCTGGTTGGCCAACACGAGTGCAATCGTGAGACCTAAGTTTGAAAGTGGCTGACAGCCTCATGCCAGTCCGGCGGAGCCTAGGAAGCGTCAGCTGGACTCAGCGTTTTTGGAGAGGCTGAATTTGAGGCGGCAGCACGTCCTCCTGCGCCGCCAACGATTGAGCGAGTGGAGGATGGCTTGGACTTCCGGTTGGAAGCGTGCGCGCGGGAACAGTCGCCTTCGCACGGAATCTGCTGAGAGGCCTCAATGTTCTAGGTTCAACGAGCGACTGCAATTCACTCGCGGAACGCAGCGACCAGTGCGGAACGTAGCCCGCACCCAACTTTTGTCCGCGCCTTGTGCAAGCCCCACCGAGGGTGTCTTCCCCAGTTGGCCGATCGTGAATTTTGGAGAACATCCGACCCCCTTCGTTGTAAACAACAAACCGAATTGCTCGGCAAGGAGTCGTGATACGCGGAAATTTCTCGCGTTTGGTGACTGTCTCGCCGCTCTAGGCGGAGACAGTCCAGTTGGGACGTTCTATGGAGTAAGGGATGTATGCCGGTTGCCTTGCGCTCGACACCCCCCAAAGAGGATCACCGGGTTCTGGGCTCGACAAATTGGCCCACCACATCACGGGTGGAATGGATGCGAGATGGCAGTCAGGACAGTCGGGGTCTGCGCCGCCGAAGGCATTCTTCGCCTCCTTGTCTGATTCTGACGTCTTGCCAGACTTGCCCTGGTGTTTGTGCACGTGGTGACCGAAATGGCTTGCAGCGGACTGCTCTTCATGCTGGCAATAGCCCGTCGCGGCCCCCCAGACAAACTGGATCGGCAGCAGCACAAGCATGATGATGAAGAGGACGCGGCGCACGGTTGCAATAGTAGCAGGGCAGGTCTGCAGCTCGTCGTTCACAAAGACAACCCGAAACAATCGCAGGAATTGTGGCGCGCAGTGGACCAGACGGCACCTGCAGCCGCGCTCCATGCGCATATAGCAGCATGGCCATCTCCGAATGACCAAGTGCTATGCCGTCTCACAAGTCCTTGCGGTCTCCGAGCGCCCTCGCCCTTTGATCCAGCACATATCCCTGCCCGTGAGAGGTGTGAAGCAGTTTGGTCTGAAAAGGCTCATCCATTTTCTGTCTGAGCCTGCGTATTGCAGCGTTGATGAGGTTTCCCGCGCGCTCGAAGGGCATGCCCCAAACTTGCTCGAACAAAAATTTGCGTGACACCACCTCGCCGCCATGGCGTAGAAGAATCAGCAGCAGCGAGAACTCCTGGCGCGTGAGGTCGAGTCTGTGGCCTGCGCGCTCAACGCGCGTGCGCGACACATCCAGCACCAAGTCTCCAACTGAAAGCCGCAGCGGGTTTTCTGCAGCGCCAGGGCGGCTATACAGCTGCAGTGCGATGCGGGCGTTCAGTTCCGAAAATGTGATCGGCTTGAGCAGGTAGTCCGTTGCCCCATTCTTGAGACACAGTAGCTTTTTTTCCAGTTCTCCGCATGTGGTCACCACAATGATCGGAACTGGTGTCTTCTCGCGCATCTCGCGCAATAGTGCAACTCCATTTCGCCGAGAGATGTCCAACTCCAGAACGACCAGATCGTAGTCAGTTTTGGCAAGCTGATGGCACGCATCAATTCCATGCTCTGACGTAGAGACCTTGAAGCCCTTTTGGCCGAGGCCCCGCCTTATGCGATCAGACCAGTTGCGATCAGAATCCGCCACCAATATATTCATCTAGCGCTCCTGCAAACAGTGGGCTAAATAGGCCCTTCAAACGAGCGCCTGGTCCAAGATCGACTTTTGCCGCTGTGCCCATCGGGTACCGATACGTATCGCGTCTCGCTGAAGGGACGTCGCACGAGCAAAGACCAGATCCTCATCAATTCCAAGGCGTAGAAAGATCCGTCTTTGTTGCTGGGCACGGGCCTTCAGCGGGCCCTCCATAGACACTAGCTCGCTGTCGTCGCGCGCGAACATCGAGGCCGCAGCTTCGATGCATTCGAGTGCCCGACTCGACACCGCGGGGACGGCTCGCGGCTCGGAGAGGCTGATCTTGGATATGTAGTGATTCTTGCCAACCATGAGGCCCCAGGGCCGCGATGCATTGGAGGGATTGATCGAGAGCGCCTCCAGTTTCGTCAACCCAAATTCACGTGCGAGGCGAAGACGCATCGCAAGCAACGGGGCGCAATGCTCGACGTCCTGCAGGGCAGCCGAGACGTCGGACTCCTCGCCCTCGACGGGAAGGACCAGCGACTTGAGCAGGATCTTGGCCAGTGCATCCCCTTTCGAGGCCGCGTCAAACAATAGCGCTACGCCACGCTCCATCGCCACAATGTGATTGGCTTCTCGCAGCACCACCGCCCCCAAGCGCCTAGTGGCCTCCGGCAACCCTTGGCGTGCTGCTTTCTCAAGACAAAAGCGCGCCAGGGTGGGATTGCCGACGGAGCTGCGATAGTCCGAACAGATGCGAAAGAGGTCCAGCCACGCCTGCGGTATGCCGCTATCGCCTGAGCGAAGGAGCAGTGCTGCCGCCTTGCGCAGATTTGGGGCGGTTACCAGTTGACCGGGCTGCAGATGTGCACAGTTCAATGTCGCGAGTGCTCGCCCCAGCAGATAGCACGCGTATGCGTCTCCTTCGGCCGCACAGTGCTCAAGACTGGCTTCGACAATCTGCAGAGGTAGTCCCTTGATACATTCCCCACGCTTCTCCGCTTGGCGGATGACCTCAGTCACGATTTTGTGAACTGACGCGGGAATAGGCTCATGCAACCCGGACGCTTGTTGAAGAATTGCCCTTGCGCGACCGAAGTTGCCGTCAGCGAGAGCTTGACTGGCCTCGTGTGCGGCCAATTCAAAAACAGAAAATCCGTATATCTTTGCGATGACTTTCAGAGTTTCGAGAGGACTGCGCGACAAAACTGCTGCCATGCAGAGTTTCACACGGTCCCCGGCGGCCTCGTCGCATTTTTCAAGCAAAGTGAAGGCTTGGGAGGCGTCAGCTCGAATTAAGAGCCACGCAGCATATTTGAGCCGGGCCTCCTCATCAAATGCAGCAGCTGCCGCAACTAGGTCCATTTGTTGAAAAGATAGAATTTCCTCCAAGGTCAGCGATCTTGCCATTACCTTTGAAACGCGCTTTATTTCATGTGGCAGCAAGCTTTGCAAGTACTCCAGTCCTACTGGAATATCTTTGACAAAGCCTCCTGAGCCTAGTAGGTACGCCTCTCCCAGCTTCAGTCTTGCTTCTCCGTCTCCGTATTTAGCAAGTGATCTCAGTCGAATACTTTCGCGTCGCATATTGGCCCTTTCCCTTTGCTTATTGCCGCGCAGGCGGGCAGCTAATGGAAGAGGATCCTACGGGGTGATGAAAACATGGGCATGTCTGGAAGATTAAGTTTTTGTAATGTTGCCGAGATAAATCGGTTAGTGATGCAGCGGATGCTATTAATTTATGCCGTTGGTTGTTTCGAAGACGCACAATTTCATTCTTCACTGCAAATTCGCTTGCGCATACCCCATTGATCGTCGTCAACGCGAAATAATTTTGTGCTGGAACCTACGATTCCCTTCGATGCTTCAGTTGGCATCGATTCACAAATCAATAGATCAAGGAGTCGCAATGACTTTGAATCGGAAAATCGCCCTCGCGGTGCTGGCCACCTGCTCCGGCAGTGGCGCATTCGCACAGTCTTCGGTCACTCTCTTCGGAGTCGTAGACGTCAACACTCGCTACGTGAAAAACAGCGAGTTGCCGAGCAACATCACCATGAACAACAGTGGCCTGTCATCCGGCCGCTTCGGTTTCCGCGGTGTTGAGGACCTCGGTGGCGGCCTGAAAGCGGGCTTTTGGCTGGAGTCTGATGTAAACGCCGACACGGGCACCACCAGCGCTACTGGCAAGCTGTTTCAGCGGCGCTCAACCGTGAGCCTGCTGAGTTCCATGGGCGAAGTGCGCCTGGGTCGTGATTTCACACCCGCGTCTCAACTTGTGGTGCGCTATGACCCCTTTGGTGTGATCGGCCTGGCCGGATCGAACGTCACGAGCCGTGTGCCTGCTGCGTTCGCCTCATACTACCGTCATGACAATGCGGTCCAATACTTCACCCCCGTGTGGAGCGGATTGCAACTCGAAACCATGTACGCCCTCGACGAGAGCGCAACCACCAACGCGGGCCGCCACATGAGCGCCCGCCTGGTGTACGACAACGGCCCCCTGAGCCTGTCGGGCGTATACGGCACCACCACCGTGAATGCCGCTGGCGCGAAGCTCAAGCAAACCGGTCTCGGCGCTGCCTACGACTTCGGCATGGTTCGCTTGATGGGCTTCTACCAACGCGAAGAAGTGCCGTTCGGCACGTATGGCACTGCAGTAGCTGGCCCCGAGTCGCGCTTCCTCCTTGGCGTGACAGTGCCTGTCGGCCGCGACCAGGTTCGCGCTTCGTGGGTGCGCACTGACTCACGCGGTGGCACGGCCGCTTACAACGGCAGCGATGCGGACAAGTTCGCCATCGGCTATATCCACAACATGTCGGCCCGCACCGCGTTGTATGGCACGGTTGCATACGTGAACAACAAGGGCGGAGCCAACTTCAGCCTCGCTGGCGGCGCAACGGGCCTTGCTGCCGGTGGCAACTCCACCGGCGCTGAAGTCGGCATCCGACACAGCTTTTGATTCCAGGGTAGTTGGTTAGCGAGTTCATTTCATTTCAGCCCCTGGGTACTTGTACCCAGGGGCTTTTTTTGCACCGGCCCCGCATCGGCTCAGCGAGAAATCGTATCACGTCTGCTGCAAGTACAGTGAGTGCCTCAAAAGGAGATGCCATTGAAAAATTCCAAAAAACCGATTGGCGCCGTGCCGCCCGTCGAAGACCTCTCAGTCACCAACGCGAAACTCGAGGATGACGATGGCGATCTCACAGACATGCTGGGGGAGTTGAGAGTGTTGCTACCCACTGCTCAGTTGCTCTCCGCATTCCTCATTACGGTACCTTTCAGCTCTGGGTTCGCGACGGTCATCCCTTCGGAAAAGCATGTCTTCCTGGCCACCTTCGTTTTTTCCATCATGAGCCTGATCCTTTTGAGTGGCCCAGCTGTTCAGCACAGGCTGGCCCGACCCCTTACGAACAGGGCCAGATTCAAACGCCTTGCTACCCGTCAAATCGTGCTCGGATCAGCAACCCTGGCACTGGCGTTAGTTCTTGCCACGCAACTTGTGTTGTCAGCAGTTCTGGGCCATACGGTTGGCAATGCAGTGTCAGGCTTCATTGCAGCACTGATCGTGATCTTGTGGTGGATTTGCCCAAAGATTTGGAAGGCGAGTGGACGAATTTAAGCCGTTAGGGAAGGTCTGCACAAAGCGGTGCGCGACAAGATAGCAAGTTGATTTGAGCCAAGACAGGCTACCAGGGCTCAGATCCACAGGTCCTGGCGGTCCCTCAGCCCGCACCGGGCTTTGATTTGCGGGCAATCGCGCCGCATTTGCCCTTTTCAGGCGCACTCATGCCTGCCCACTCAACAGTTTGCTGCGCACCATCCACAGGTTGGACAGTGCAAACAGCGTGAACAGCTGGGCCGTGTTCTTCTTGAGCCCACGGTAGCGCACCTTGACATGGCCGAACTGGCGCTTGATCACCCTGAAGGGGTGCTCCACCTTGGCCCTGATGCTGGCCTTGACCCGCTCCAGTTCGTCGATCAGAACGTCCAGCGGATCGTCTTCTTTGAGCTGAGCGCGCTTGCCCGGGCGCATGGCGATGTGCCAACGCACGTCGGCCTTGGCATCGGGCCTCTTGGCTGCCCCCTGGTAGCCCGCATCACCGAAGGCATCGACCTCCTGGCCATGCAGCAGGCTGGCGGCCTCCACCACATCGTTGACGTTGCCCGCCGTGCCCCGCACGGTATGCACCAGCCCCGAGTCAGCATCGACTCCGATGTGGGCCTTCATGCCGAAGTACCACTGGTTGCCCTTCTTGCTCTGGTGCATCTCGGGGTCCCGCGCATGGTCTGGGTTCTTGGTGGAGCTGGGCGCAGCAATAAGCGTGGCATCGACCACCGTACCCGCGCGCAGCAACAGGCCCTTGGCCTCCAGCAGTTCGTTGATGGTCGCCAGGATCTGGGGCGCCAGCTTATGCTCTTCAAGCAGGTGGCGGAACCTCAGGATGGTGCTCTCGTCGGGCAGGCGGTCATCCCAGCCGCCCAGGCCTGCAAAGTCCCGAAACAGGGGCACGTCGTGCAGGGCCTCTTCCATGGCGGGATCGCTCAGGGTGAACCACTGCTGCATGAAATGGATGCGCAGCATGGCCTCAACGGCAAACGGTGGCCTTCCCCGCCGACCTTCCGGCATGTAGGGGGCAATCAACGCGACAAGATCACCCCAAGGAACGACGCGTTCCATCTCGCCCAGGAACTCGCGCTTGCGCGTGCGTTTGCTGGACGACCCCAATCCCAGGCTTTGCTGCTTCATGCTGATATCGTCTCAGCAGGCGAGGTTCGTGGCCAGCACAGGCTGCCGTGATTTATGCAGACCTTCCTTAGATGTCGGGCCCAGAACGCCTTCTTTTTGAAAACGGAGCAGTTGACCCACTTGAGCTGGAAAGACCGATGAATGTAGGCGCGCCTCCATTGCGCTATAAATGGCTTTTCAATCAGACCTGCCTTTGGAGACCTTTGAACCGTGCGGGCACCGATGAATCTGATCAGCTAAACCAATCTTGGACTATCAGCTCACCGACAAAAAGCACCTTGGGGTGCTCTATTTGAAGACTAAAAGCAGCAAGTTTTTCACCATGTGGAAAACTTCCCGCGGCCCATCGAATGTTGATAACCCGCTTACAAGACCCAAGGGCGCTGGGTGGGGCGACGGTGCTTCGTTGGAATTGAGCACAAGCTCAGTGCTCTTGGACAAGGATCAATGGTTCGAGTGCTCTTCTGCGCAAAGTAGAGCCATTCATTGCCAGGCCGCGCTCCTGGGTTCGGGCAGACCACAAATCCATCGGCAGGAACTGTCACTTCGCGGCCGTCGTGGCGCTGCCCGATCACCTGCCCGGCCACCACGGAGTCGAAGCTTTTCCACGGCCGGGCGAGGCAGTCACCGTCATGCTCGCGGTCGACCATATCCGCAGGGCGTAGGACCTGGAACTCAGAAGCCTGCGGCTTGGGCGCCAGCGATTGATGACATCTCTACCTACATTCAGACTGGCTTTAGCTTTGGGTGGCAAATCCCAGCCTTGGGAGGTGCTTGTGGGCCTCAAGGCGGCGCTAGCTGTAATCAGGCGACTGACGTACGCTTTGTAAGGCTGCCTTAAATTAAAGGGGTTGCACGAAGTGCAACCCCTTTAATCAACTACTTAGCAATGGCTACCCATTGTGAAAGCGCACCCAGATCAACCAACTGCCAGTTCGAATCTGGACCAAAATAAAACACTTTTGGCGTGCCATTTGCAGTTATTGCCAAGTTCGCCCCGTTATTGTATTTGCGAAAAAAATACCCTTCTCTCGAAACCACATAGGTAAATTCATCACCCTTACCAAGTATGGCAGGAAAGCTTTTCTCCGCCCAAAGCAGCACCTTCTCCGCATCTGCGCTAGCGTCAAACCCTTTAACGGAATAAGGTGTAATGGCTTTTGAATTTATGCATTGCCCGAGATTGCTGTCGAAATATGGAGCGCCTGAGTACCCAGGATAAAAAGCATTGTTTGTATAGCACTGCCCAGTGCCTAAACGACCGTTCTGATTATTGCCCCAGCATTGTATGTAAGAACCTTCTTCGATGACAGCGCACGCATGGTTTGCACCCGCGCTAACGGATCGCGCTGAATTAATCCCAATTACGTATTTCGATGGTCTTACTTCATTGCCAACTCCCAACTCACCATTGGCATTGGATCCCCAGCAGCTTATCTTATTGTTTGTCAACAGTGCGCACGTGAAGCCCTTACCAGCGGCCACTGAGGTTGCCGACTCGAGACCAGATATCTCAGTCAAGTTCGACCCAACTGACTGCTGGCTGCCAGCTTGCCCAAAATCATTTTTTCCCCAGCAAGCAACCACGCCATTCACCCGAACAAGGCATGTATGGCCATCATATGTAGAAACATCTACCGCGTCGTTTACTGCGGGGACTAACCGAAATTCATTAGGACTTGACGAGGCGCCAGGAAGCTGGCTGCCCGAACCGATGCAGCCCACCTGGCCGGCGAGTAAAACCACGCAAGTTACGTTCTTTCCAGCAGATATTTTTTTTGCGCCAGATAGTTCTGGAATTTTTGCGGCTTTCCCGCCTTGTATGCTGCCTACATCCACAGCGCCAAGTTGACCTTGCGATGCATCCCCCCAGCAAAATACGTCGCCGCTACTTACAAGCGAACACGCATGGCTTGACCCGGCGGTAATTTGTAATACATTAGTCAAACCCAAATAATCACTTTTAGTTTGGGTCGGATTAATAGCTCCCCAGCACCTCACCGTATTATCGTCAGCGAGGCTGCAAGAAAAATTCCGACCAACCCTTACATCTTTAGTCACAATCGAATCCAATCCCGAGACAGGGACTGGGTCTGGGCGATCTTGACGAGAACCGTCACCGATCTCCCCGTCAGCATTTAATCCCCAGCAGAACACCTTGCCGGCAGATGAAACGGCACACGTGTGTGTTTCACCCGCGCTAATCGTTACAGCCGACGCTGGAAGGGTTACGATGACGGCTAAAAGTGCCCCTAAAAATGCTTTTAAGCGATAGTGCAGCATTGTCTACCTCCCCAAAAAATCTGAATGTAAGCCATTAAAATACTTGGCGGTTGAAATGTTGCATTTTTTAAGTGATTGGCGTCACTCAATGTACCTAAGCGCAAGCTGCAGCACATCGGCAGAAAGAAAGCTTGAGCTTCCACCAAGACGCACGGCGTAATATACGAATCCGACCGCATCATCTTCACTCGAGATGACTGGCAGGCGACTCCCTACCTTTCACGGTATGGGCTACAAACTCGGCGGTGTCTTAGTGGTCCTGGTAGCCTCAAGAGAGCGACGGAGACAGGGAATATATCCAGGTTGCGCAACCGGACAAGGTGGCCATATCTTGCATTGGTGGCAACAACTATGGCGACTGCCCAGTGGCGGTCGACGTGCGCATTTCTGATTGTTCTCTACACATCCAGCCGGTGATCCCGGCCACACGTGATTTGATGCAGCGTCCATAGAATGGCCGTAGACCACGCAGAGAGGATGAGGACCAATGCATCACGACAATGTCACTTCTCGTTTCGACGCTCGGCTTTTCAAAGGGGCTGTTGCCATGACAGTGCAGGCATTGGTCGCAGCATTGACGCCATGTGCGGTACAGGCTACGGCTGCTCGGTGGCGGATACCAACCAAGTGACCTGCTGGGGCAGCCTAGCGTTGCCTACCCTGGGCACCATTCCAGTGAGGGACGTGCAGGTGGGCCGCGACTTCAGCTGCGCGAGGCTGAACGGCATCGTCAAATGCTGGGGCAACAATGACTTCTCCCAACTGGGCGAATCGGCCACCAACCCTGAAGGCCAATGGGCGCGCGGGCCTGAGCAGGCGCAGCAGATAGCTGTGGGGACATCCCGGATGCAGGGAGGAATATGGCAAACAGGAAAACGCGCTACCTCATAGATGGCCGGCTACCCGATGTCCGCGATCTGGAAATGACCACGAGAGCCGAACTGAGTGTCCAGCTCCGGCCGTTTAGGAGGCCACACGATGCTCCCAGACTTACCCGAATTTAAGGGCACATTCAGCGCAGCGCTTGTTCGCTATGTGAGCAAGCGCGCGCAGGCTCAACTCGGGGTTTTCGCCGAGGTGCCTCGACAGATCCTCCATGAAGGGCATGCAACCCGCATCGCTCGTGCTAATGGAGATATCGAGGACTCTCCTCTATTCGATGCGGGCGCCCAAGCCACGATATCCGAGGATGACATGGCCCGGCTCAGTCGCGAGGAGCGGCTGGAGCTGCTCAACTTCATAGCCGACAAGCTGGCGGAGGACATGGCTGGCAAGCTGTATGGCGCACTTTCTAAAACTCTAGACCGAGCTGGCCAGACGCTTGATAACCGCGGAAAGCCCTTCAACGCTGAGACGATCTTTGCTCTCTTCGAGCGGCTGGAGATTGACTTTGATCGGCATGGTCAACCTAATTACCCAACATTGTCCTTGGCGCCGGAGTTACAGGAATCGGCGAAACAAGCATTCGCTCAAATCGAGACCGATCCGAAGTTGAGGGAGCGCTTTGCAAACATGATTGGCGAGAAGAAAGCGAAATGGCGTGATAGAGAAGCTGCTAGAAAACTGGTTGGATAAGGCGAGCGAACGCAGCTACCAACCTGTGTTCGTTCAGATGTTGTCTGCGCAGGGCTATGAGGTCCTGCACAGCACGCGTCACTGCCTTCTTGAATTTGGGAAAGACATTCTGGCAATCGGGCCGGACGGTGTTGGCTGCGCTTTTCAGCTGAAAGGTGATCCAGGCAAGCGAATGCAGATCGCCGAGTTTCGATCTGGTATTCAATTCCAGCTTGTTCAGCTCATGAGCCAGGCACCGGCCTACCCAGGCTTTCCAGCAGGAACCTATCGATCCTATCTGGTCAGCAATGGTCAGTTCGAAGAGGAAGTTCAAACCGCAGTGCAGCAGATGAACAATACCTCCTTGCCTTCCAAAGTAGAACTTTGGAGCCGGGGCATGCTGCTCGAAATGTGCCGCACGAACGCACAACAATTGTGGCCTGGCGAGCTATCGGACACCCGAGCACTCTTAGAGCTTTACATGCTCAACCCGAGAGGAAAGCCGCCAATCAAGCTTCTCGATGGACTGCTCACCTCGGTCGTGAAACTCGATGCGCTTGAGCCTATTGGGCGACCGGAGTTCATCCGGACTGCCAGTAGTGCCGCGTGGCTCACGGGTCTCGCGATCTCCAGCTTCGCGGAGGAGCAGAATCACTACGCCGTTGCGATTGCATGGACCCAATGTTGTGTAGCACTGATTGCGGCGGCCGAGAAACACGCCTCCGGCGCATTGACCAGCATCGCATCGAGCTTCGAGCTAGCCAAAGCGGCGCTGCTGGATTCACTGACTGCTCTGTGGGACGAAGTAGAGGGAAGATCGCACCTGGGCCAAGGTGACCCGCTCGCAGATCTAGAGGTTTCGGGCTGGCGAATCTCGGTGCTCTTTGGCCTACTGTCGTGCCTTGCATTCGCGGACGAACAGTCACCCATCCTGAATGACGATCGCAGGACAAGGCTGCATAAATGGCTGACCACAAATTCTCACCATCCCGAGCTATGGGGTGAGGGTGCGATTGCGCAGATTGTCCCGTGGATTCTGTGGATTAGAAAGCATGATGCAACAAGCCGACCCGATCGGGAAATTCACGAGCTTGCCCGTGCCTTGTTTGCCTTGAACCAGCCTGACAGCAAGGGGGCATTGCTGTCACCGTACTACGATGGGGATGAAGTGCTCACTTATCGCTTCGGTTTACAGCAAAATCCCTTCGATGAGCTGGAGACGTTTGCAGGACGCGCCCATACCGCGGAGGTGGTCATTCATCTACTCGTGCGGACCAACTTGAAGCAGGCCTGCAAGAGCCTCTGGCCCGACTTCACGAGACTCAATCACCATCGCTTTCATGTGGAGAGCGCTACGGGCTATTGCAGGTTTCGATCATTGAAGGGGGTTGAGGAGACGAAAGTTTACCCCCCGGAATACAGCTGGAGCGAACTCAAAGAAGATGCATTGGGTGGCACAGAGCAGCACAAGGTCCCCACCGCGTTGGCCAAAAACCCTTGGCTGCTTGGGATGTGGTGGCAGGCTGCACCTCACCGCCTGAATGCCGACAGTGTCCGCCTCTTCTCAGATGAGGTGCTTCCTGGCTGGGGAAGTTGATTGCGACCAATCTCGCCGTTGCCCTCACAGCGGTAGTGGTCACCACCGCGGATTGACATGTCGATAACGTACAGCCAAACCTGAGGGTTTGCCTTGAACACGTGCGGCTGCACTTCTGGCCGGCAGCTCACCTTGACTGCCGGGCCCCCAGTAGCAACTTTGTTCGCTAGTCAGCCGGCAATTACCAGCTATCGACTTCTCAGAACATGCTTAGATCTAATGTTCCTACCTGAAGCATCAGGCGCGACTTAAACTCTTATCAGCTTGGTAACTTCAGCCAGCGCTACCGTGAAATGAGAGGTGAGCGCAAAAAACAAATGCTTGAGGCGCAAATTTCTTAATATTAGCCTTCATGACGCACCACTCCTTAAGGTTGATTGAGAATATCAGATTTTGATTGCGATGAAACTGCCGCTACATTTTGGCAAGCGGTTGGAAGCGCAACTGAAGATTCGGCTCGGTCCAAGTGATCGTGTGGCGCAGCGTGCGCGAGCGTCAGCGCCAGGCGCTGCTGGAGTCGCGCATGCTGGCCGTGAAGGGCATGTCGCAGCGCAACGGGGCGATGTGAAATTTTATTGCAGACCGGCTGGTGGACCGCACGCCTTGGCTGGGGCGGCTGGGGTCGGAGAGCAGGGATTTTCGATAACTATTTTCTTAAATGGCGTTGGTTGTGACGCACCAAGGCCATTATTCTGCCTCTTCCTCACTTCTTCAATCTCTTCTCCAACTCTCGGACAAGCGCTTTCAGCCGCTCAATTTCTGCCAAACTCTCTTTTTCTCTTCGAGATCTAGTATTGTGATGTTGAACGAGTGCGCTTGATTCATGGCCCGAAGTATACGGCCGGACTGAATTTGGATTTTTATGACCAACCTTCAAGGAAACAGAACGCATCACTGTTTCTGCGCTGGTATCTAATCCAAGACTTCGTCGATCTTCATACTCCTTCGTCGTCGCCGCCACAAGATATTTAGATCTAAAGGAATGTATAGAAAATCCTTTTGGAGCTCCACACACCCGCAATGCTTTAGAAACTATTGCCGTAATCGTGCGATCATCCAACGGACTACATGTTCTATCGGAAATGAAAACAGCGCCAGCAGTCTTCGACTCACTTAATCCTCGAATTCTAAGCACCGATGCCCTCTGATCCAATATAAACCTACAAATGTTCTGATGCAGATCAATTGGTATTTCGTAGTAATCACCGTAATCAAATTTTTGTCGGGCAGGCCGAAGCATTACCGTATCGTGACTGGTGTATTCGAAGTCCGAGCCGGTGAATTGAGAGATGGTTAGCGATTGTATCGAATTCCGCCTAAACCCCGTATATGAGGCAACATCTATGAGCAAGCTGTTCCTATGCTTAATATGTATAGAATGATTGGATTCAAAAAAGTGCGCATGCAGGGCATCAACAGTATCTTCAGTTGGAATGTATCTGGGAACCCTGTGTTTACTATTGCGTGTTTTCACCTCCAACAGAACCGGATAGCGATCAGAATATTTGTAATCCGCATTATTTTTCGACAATGAAGAAACACTACTACCCAGCAAGCAGCTATAAACGTGGCAACCAGCGGGACCTATCATGTGCCGGGCTGCCCTGCCATTCTCCTCCAGCCATTTCAACCAATCGTACACGCGTACCAGTTTTGCATTGACAGTCTTTCTCGCTTTGTCCGCAACAGCCGGACTTGGCGATTTTGAGTTTGGCAATCTTTCAAGCATGTAGTCGCGAAAATCCTCCAAAAACTTATCATTTAGATTTTCAAGCTGGACCTTTCTAGATGCCATGTACCCTAAGAATACCCTTAGATGGCCTATTTCTTGATGAATAGAAAGCCGCTTCAGCCCAAGTCTCTTAATGAGCATGTCCGCGTAGTCGACGACATCGTTCACAATTTCATGCTTACTGAAGTCGTACATAAGGACGCCAAACCCATCACCCAGCTCGACAATCGAAACTAAATATCTATTTTTCACAGCGATCGAATTCCTGTGATTTTTCTGACCGCCTGGGTCAAGCGCTTATTTTCGTCCCTTAAATTTTCCGTTTCAGACCGCAACTCTTCAGTGAATCGATGGTGTTCTTTTTCAAGAGATTTATACCTTTCCTCTGCCACATGCAAATTACGTAGAGCCTCTTCTTTTTGAAAGCGCGCCTTAACAAGCTCTCGCTCGCATATCTGCCGCATTTCCTTTTGCAAAGCGCCGCTTCTCCTTGCGGAAGCAAGATTTTCAGATTTCCGCCGATACTTTTTAGCGCCTGCGAAGTGCTGTTCAATATGAGTCATCGCGCCTTCCGCAGACAATTTTAGATCCGGATATCTCAATAGGGTCAAACGCGAATTTCGTGTTACTTGCAGCCCCTTAGAATCTCGTACCTCCCACATATTGAATTGTCGCGTCGTCCTCGGGAGGTCTTTCAAGCTACCTGGATCAGCACTTTTTTCAAATTCTTTTAGCGCACTCAACAGCAAATGCACTTTCTTCTCGATATTTATTTTCGCAGCGAGCTCGGTGTCCGCTGCAACTTTTGGCTTGACTCCAGGAACAGTATTCGTACGGTCGCCCTTTTTGCGCAGTCCGGCCTTTTTCATGTTGCGCCCCCAAGCCGCGCCTCATGAAATGAGATAACCTTTAACAGATCGACTAACTCCTCAGAAAATAACCTTTCTTTGAGCGTGCCTGCATGGCTGGTGATTAGTCCTTCTAGTGACTTCGCATCAGTTTTAAGGCTCTCTAGATGCACTTGAGCGGTATCTGAGTAAGCGCATCTGCCACATGTCGCTGGCGATGCGTTTTCCCGAGCGATTTCCCCACCTCCGGGACTACAAGCTGAATGCTTGCGGGAGTTGCCTGCCATGCAATTACCCCACGGGTAGGGGTTTGTTTCATGCCCTCGGGCTATTAGAGTGTCGGCCAGTATTTTCTTTTGTTGACTCGAATCGAGGGCCCCATATCTTAAAGCACCTCCAAGCTTGCGGTGAAAGCGCGCCACAAGCTTAGAGAATCCTCCAGAAAAGGTCCGAGCCGTATCTACAACCTCTGATACATATTTTCTCAGTTTTTCATCTCCAACTTCTTGGACGATCTCAAGCAGCTCCAAATGGAAAGATGCAGCTTTTGAATTCAGTGTTTTTTTTGGAGATGACCATTTTGCGATCGCAGTTCTCTCGTGTGGCGTGTCTGCGGTATCGCTGACATAATGCAGTGCTTGCGTTACATCTTGGTGTCCATATTTTTGAGACAGTGCCACAAGCTGTGCATTTTCATAGCGGTAGTGGTAAAGAAGCCCGTATCCTCTGCGAAACATGTGAGGTGTAACCCGAACTTGCTCTCCAGTTGCAGTCAGTATGAAATCGCTCATAGCAATGCGCGTAGTTCCATTCCCAAACGAGAACCATTTATTGAAATCATCACCAGTTGCAAGAAAATTTGGGATGAGAAACAGTTTTCGCTCTCTTCCTTTAGTTGGCTTTTCAGGTTCATCTGCAAGGAGCCATGCAATATTGGATATCTGCCCCAACACTTCCAATGCCATCCTAGTAACGTCGTTTATGTAATGCGGCCTATAGTCATTAATATGTTTTTCCATGTAGAACTCACATTCAAATATGCCGAAAATTTTGTCAACATTTTTAAGTGCGGAAGTGTGTAGGCCTATTGCCCGACCAATGATCTCGTCCTTCCTCCGGCCATTCATTGAGACAAGAACAATGAAGCAAGCAGCGTACAAATATGTAAGAATCAGATTTACTGAGCGCTCCTTTCCGGAGCAGTTCGCTTTGAGGTAATTTGTGATTCGATATCCGGTCTGCTTTTCCAGCAGAGCTCTCTCCGGAAGCTCTCGCAGTAAATCCAACCTATCGCCGCTATTTTGGTGATCAGTTTGAATTAAGCCTTGACCGGAAGCGATTAATTTTTGCTGCGCCTTACTAAGAGCCACGACAAATCTAACCACAATCGGAGAGATATCGTAAATCCACCAATATGCGTGCACAAGCAATTTAGCCCAAGTATCAGGATCCATATTAGTCGTTCGCGAACCCTGCCTCCCCTTATTCATAGAAAATTTATGGCGACTACCCCCTGGTAAATTGATAATTGCCTTTTGCAGATCTACTTGCGCGAGAACATCCAAAGCATTAAGTACTTGGTAAACAACAGAACGACTGGTCACTGGGCGGATTCCAAGTTTGTACCGCTTTATGTCTCCACTGTTTTGAAGACTTTTATCATCAGCCGCCTGCAGAATTATTGCTTTAGCGACATTTATATCATTCCCACCGATATTTGTTCCGAGAATTTCCAAGAAGCTTTTATGGACTGAAATCTTCTTCTTATTTCGCTCTCTATCCAGATAATCTTCAGCGGGGATGGGATTGGCGGACAGGATGCTGATAGCCCTAGCCTCGATTGCCAACACCTTCGTCCACCCCCCGCTGACAATATCAAGGTAGAAACGCTCCCACAATTGAGCCGGGACATCTCTAAGATTAAAAAATCCATTAACCCAAGCAAATTCCGCAACCTTGATGAAAATCTTAGACCACCTAAAAATCAGGGAATGAAATGACTTCCCCTCAGTAAGTTTATTCGCATAAATATCTATTCCACGGAGATACAGATCGAATAATAATTCATTGTCGACGATGCGAGAAGAGCGCCGATTTATTGCAGATGAAGGGAGCAGCCCAAACTCAATACCCGTACTTTTCCACGGCTCATCATTCGAGCGATGAAGCACATCACGCACAAAGACTTGGCGAGATTCATAATCAACTCGGATATTCGAATTAGATATTCTAAAGGCCACATCTTCTTGCCTGGCCGTCACCGGTTTAAGTTTTTCACGGTTTATCATTTACTCACCCTATTAATTAGATGCCTGTAGGGACCACGGGCAACCGCTCCGAAGAGCCCGAACGTAAAAAGCATGTTTGGTAGATGATTTTTCTCAAACGCAGCTGGATTTTCATCTAACAGTCTTTTCCAACTTCTCTCGTAATAACTCTTAGTTAGAACCAATTCTTCAATTCGGTCGCTGTCGATGTGGATCACCCTATTTTTACATCCACCGTCTTGGTGACAATGCTTAGCTGAGCAGATGCCAGAATTGAGCCATTCATCAGCGGGCGGGGATGCAGGCGCAACGCAAGATGAACCATCACCGATAGGGTAAGAAAGTATTGCTCGGTTGCTCTGCCCCCCTCCGGGATCTATCATGTACCGAATGGTGGCATCGAACCGCTTCTCAAATTCAAGCGAATTTGCAGAGTTGAGACGTCGGATGATGTCCTTATTGACGTAGTGAAAAGTTGTCCTGGAAATTGAATGCCCAGCTCGACTCTGGGCTAGAGCAAGATTTCCCTTGTTCACCGCGTCAACCGCCAAAACTTGGCCCCTCAACATTTCTGGAGAGAAATTCGGCAAGTCATATTTTTTGCAGAATAAACCCAAATTCCACTTGGCGACTCTTTTGAAAATTCCGTCTTTCGAAGCTCGCCGTCCAGTCCAAATTCCAGAATGCCTGACTCCGGCCTGATCCATAGCGCGTGCTCTCATAAATAATACCTCGAGGGCCAAGAGCACATCGTCATCCCCTTTCTCAATCAGTACCAAAGGCGTTTCATCACCTGGCCTTGTTTTAACCGACTGCAGTCTATGAGGAAAAGAACGCACGTCAACGGATTCGAATGACAGCTCTAAAACTGAAGAGAAATTCCATCCGGTCTTAATTTGAAGAATCAAAGAACAAGCAATAAGGATCTCGACTGCAGGTAGCTCCCGCGATCTGATCCAACCAACAAAGTCGTTGTCTGCGAAAGACGCCTCGCTAAGATTTTTTGCATGCTCATAAACCGCCGATGGAATCTTCACATCCCTAAAGACAGATATTTTCGGCCAGCGCCCGGAGCTGACCATAATTCGCAGCGCAATATATTCCTCTACCTCCTCGATTGTCCAAGTGATGTTTTTATTTCGACGATATGAAAGCGCCTTTGCTATGACCACCGACTCTCGCCCACTGATATCAATGGCGGAAATTCTATTTATCTCATCACAACATCTGCTGTACGTCCTAAGAATTTGCAGGGCAGATTGACGTACTCTAGATAGGTCGTTTTCAAGGATAAGAATGGTTTTAGCATGCAAATCCTTAATACTCTCATGCTGTAACGATCCCAAAGTAGGCCGACTATGATGAACAACGTCACTTAACAATGGGCGCCCAATCGGTTTGAAAGAGCATTTACTTTTGTAGAAACTTTTCAATTGCCTTAATCTAGCGTCAGATGAAACTGCAACAACAGCTTTCCCCACAAAGCTTCGAAAAGCAGAACTCTCTCGGTAAGATTGACTTGACCCATACTTTTTCAGAAGAAATGACTCAAACTCTGCGAAAAGTCCAACAACCATTTCGAGCGAAATTTCTGACGGCGTTGCCGAACATAGGGAAACCCAACTAGCCAAACCGCAAACGTCTTCAAAGGCAGCTTTCAACATTCCCAAGCTGCTTTGTGCAATCGGCTTTGCCTGCGTGGAGCGCGCTTTCGCTCGAAGCGCGTCCCACAACCACTGAGCACCGATGACACCGAGAACGTCGCCACGTCGAAGCACGATCTGGCCAGTGCGATCCACAGCATGCGCGCGGGTGAACCAGCAGAATACGACTTCAGTGCTTCGAGCTATGGTTGTTGGCTTCACGACAAGTAGCGGTATAACGATAAGCAGAGGCAAATGTCTACTGATCTCATT
The DNA here is from genome assembly GCF_964253305.1 of Acidovorax sp. LjRoot66. Classification (NCBI taxonomy): domain Bacteria; kingdom Pseudomonadati; phylum Pseudomonadota; class Betaproteobacteria; order Burkholderiales; family Comamonadaceae; genus Acidovorax; species Acidovorax sp. LjRoot66. The sequence goes on along the minus strand of NZ_CAXUQU020000001.1, from coordinate 640,019 downwards.
TCACATCTTACATACACATCGACGGTGAACCTCGCCCCGGCCGACCTTCCCAAGGACTCTGGCCGGTTTGACCTTCCCATTGCCCTGGGCATCCTGGCCGCCAGTGGGCAGATCGATGGCAGCCGCCTAGCCGGGTACGAGTTCGCCGGGGAGCTGTCTCTCTCGGGAGAACTGCGCCCGGTGCGCGGCGCGCTGGCCACCAGCCTGGCGCTGCAGTCGCAGCAGATCACCGTGCAACTGGTGCTGCCACCCGGCAGCGCCGAGGAGGCCGCCCTGGTACCGGCGGCCCAGGTGGTACGTGCCCGCCATCTGCTGGACGTGGTGCGCGCCTTTCTGCCGCCGGGCAGCCTGCCGCCCGATGCGGACGACGACGGCTTCACCCGCCTGCAGCCCACGCCCATGGTCACGGAACTCCAGGGCCCCGACATGGCCGATGTGAAGGGCCAGGCCGTGGCCAAGCGCGCGCTGGAGATTGCGGCGGCCGGAGGGCACAGTGCACTGATGGCCGGCCCTCCGGGGTCAGGCAAATCCATGCTGGCGCTGCGCTTTGCCGGCCTGCTGCCGGCGATGACGGTGCAGGAGGCCCTGGAGAGCGCCGCCATCTCCAGCCTGGCCGGGCGCTTCAGTCCAGAGCGCTGGGGCCTGCGCCCCACGGGCCAGCCGCACCACACGGCCAGCGCCGTCGCACTGGTGGGCGGGGGCTCGCCACCCCGGCCTGGCGAGATCTCGCTGGCGCACCATGGGGTTCTCTTTCTCGACGAACTGCCCGAATTCACGAGGGCCGCGCTGGAGGCGCTGCGCGAACCCCTGGAGACTGGCCACATCACCATCTCGCGGGCGGCGCAGCGTGCGGAATTTCCGGCACGGTTCCAGATGATCGCGGCGATGAACCCCTGCCCCTGCGGCTTTCTCGGCTCCACCCAGCGCGCCTGCCGCTGCACGCCCGACCAGGTCTCGCGCTACCAGGGCAAGCTCAGCGGACCGCTGCTCGACCGCATCGACCTGCATGTGGAGGTGCCTGCCGTGCCCTCGGAGCAGTTGCTCAAGACACCGCCTGGCGAATCCAGCGCCGCCATCCGCGAGCGCGTGGCGCAGGCCCGGGCCCGGGCGCTGGCACGCCAGGGCAAGACCAACCAGGCACTGCAGGGCCAGGAGATCGACGAACACCTGCACCTGGACGATGCAGCCGCCAAGTTCCTCAACACGGCAGGCGCGCGCCTGGGCTGGTCGGCGCGCAGCACGCACCGCGCGCTCAAGGTGGCGCGCACCATCGCCGACCTGGCCGGTGCCGAGGCTACCGCCGTCAGCCACGTGGCCGAAGCAGTTCAATACCGCCGTGTGCTGCGCAGCCCGGCCTGAGCCCCCGCCCATCGCTATAGTCTCGCCACTTCCAGCAGCATCACTCCATGGCCAGCGCTTCACTCCCAACCATCACCCCCACCGCCACCGACGTGGTCGACAACAGCTACCTGCGCACGCTGGTGGGCTACAACGCGCGCCGGGCCTCGCTGTCCATCATCGAGGTGTTCATGGAGCGCATGGCGGTCTATGGGCTCAAGGTGGTGGATTTCTCGGTGCTCTCGCTGGTGGCGCACAACCCCGGCATCACCTCGCGCCAACTGTGCGCCACGCTGGGCGTGCTGCCGCCCAACCTGGTGGGCCTGATCGCGGCGCTGGACCGGCGCGGCCTGATAGAGCGCCGCCCGCACCCGAGCGACGGGCGCGCCATGGGCCTGCACCTGACGCCCGCCGGCGAAGACCTGTGCGCCCAGGCCGAGCAGACTGCGGCCACGCTGGAGATCGACGCCACCGCGCGCCTGACCGCCACCGAGCGCAAGACGCTGATCCGGCTTCTGCAAAAAGTCTACGACTGACGGGCCCGCACCGGCCCGCCTGGATCAGATTGCCGCAGGCGTGGCCTTGGCCGCCTTGTCCAGCCCCAGCAGACGCACCGCATTGCCCTTGAGGATGCCGGGCATCACCTCGGGCTTGAAGCCGGCCTCCTGGAAGTCCTTCATCCAGCGCTCGGGCGTGATCAGCGGGTAATCGCTGCCGAACAGGATACGGTCCTTGAGCAGGGTGTTGGCGTACTGCACCAGCTGCTTGGGGAAGTATTTCGGGCTCCAGCCCGACAGGTCGATCCAGACGTTGGGCTTGTGCGTGGCGACCGAGAGCGCCTCGTCCTGCCAGGGGAAGCTCGGGTGCGCCATGACGATCTGCATGTCCGGGAAGTCGATGGCCACGTCATCCAGGTGCATGGGGTTGCTGTACTCCAGGCGCAGGCCGCCGCCGCAGCGCATGCCGCTGCCGATGCCGCTGTGGCCGGTGTGGAAGATGGCCGGCATGCCGTACTCGGCGATCACCTCGTAGATCGGCCAGGCCATCTGGTCGTAGGGGTGGTAGCCCTGCACGGTGGGGTGGAACTTGAAGCCTTTGACGCCATGCTCCTCGATCAGGCGGCGCGCCTCGCGCGCGCCCATCTTGCCCTTGTGCGGGTCGATGCTGGCAAAGGCCATCATCATGTCGCTGTTGGCCTTGGCGGCCTCGGCGATCTCCTCGTTGGGGATGCGCCGGCGGCCCATCTTGGACTCGGCGTCCACGGTGAACATCACCAGCCCGATCTTCTGCTCGCGGTAGTAGGCCACCGTCTCGGCGATGGTGGGTCGGCGGCCGTTCTTGAAGTATTTGTCGGCGGCGCGGTCGTATTCCTCGCCGTAGTTGTCGAACGGGTTCCAGCAGCTCACCTCGGCGTGCGTGTGGATGTCGATGGCAATCAGGTTCTCGTGGTCCATATCTGTCTCCTATGGTGGCCGGTCTTTCACGGTATCCCTGTCAGCATGCACCACGGCACCTGACGCAGATCAAGGGTAACTACTGATGAAAAACCGGTCTGGCTTGCTTGAATTGGTTATGAACTATAACCACAATTCACCTATCAAGAAAGCCACCATGACCCATCCAGACATCCATTTCGAGCTTGCCGGCGACGAGCAGGAAGTTGCCGTGATCCGCCTCACGCGCAGCGCCAAGCGCAATGCGCTGAACGACGGCCTGATCCTGGCCCTGCGCGACCTGTTCGAGAAAATGCCCGCCGGCGTGCGCGCTGCCGTGATCGACGGCGAAGGCCCGCACTTCTGCGCCGGGCTCGACCTGTCCGAGCTCAAGGAGCGCGATGCGGGCCAGGGCCTGTACCACTCGCGCATGTGGCACGCCGCGCTGGAGCGCGTGCAGTACGGCCCCGTGCCCGTGATTGCCGCGCTGCACGGCGCCGTGGTGGGCGGCGGGCTGGAGCTGGCGAGCGCCTGTCACATCCGCGTGGCCGATGAATCCACCTTCTACGCGCTGCCCGAGGGCTCGCGCGGCATCTTCGTGGGCGGCGGCGGCGCCGTGCGCATCCCCAAACTGATCGGCGCTGCGCGCATGGCGGACATGATGCTCACCGGCCGCGTCTACAACGCGCAGGACGGCGAAAAGGTCGGCTTTGCCCAGTACCTGGTGCCCGAAGGCCAGGCCTTCGACAAGGCACTGGAGCTGGCCAAGCGCGTGGCGCAGAACGCGCCGCTGACCAACTACGCGCTGATGCACGCCCTGCCGCGCATTGCCGAGCAACCGGCCGACCAAGGCTTCTTCACCGAAGCCATGATGGCCGCGATTGCCCAGAGCGCACCCGAGGCCAAGTCGCGCCTGGCGGACTTCCTGGAAGGCCGCGCCGCCAAAGTGCGCAAAGACTGAGCCCCGCATTTCCACACCGCCGGACCTCCACCCATGAGCGATCTCTCCACCCCCCTGGCCCCGCCGCGCTACCGCCCGGTGCCCTTTGGCGTCACCCGCGTCAACCTGCGCGAGGGCGCACCCGGCGTGCGCTACCTGCAAGCCGACCTGCCCCTGGGCGCATACGCGCGCCGGGTCACGGACTACCTGGTGCACTGGGCGGAGGTAGAGCCCGAGCGCAGCTTTCTCGCGCGCCGGGTGCAGCAGGCCGACGGCAGCACCGGCGACTGGCAGCACGTGACGTATGCCCAGGCGCTGGACGCCGCGCGCAGCATCGGCCAGGCGCTGCTGGACCGGGGGCTGAACGCCGAACGCCCGGTGGTGGTGCTCAGCGAAAACAGCCTGGAGCATGCGCTGATGGCACTGGGCTGCATGTATGCGGGCGTGCCTTACTGCCCCGTGTCGCCCGCCTACGCCACCGTGAGCCAGGACTACGACAAGCTGCGCCACGTGCTGGACACGCTGACGCCCGGCCTGGTGTTTGCGGCCGATGGCACACGCTTTGGCCGGGCCATCGAGGCCACCGTGGCGGCGGACGTGGAAGTGGTGCTCGCCCAGGGCGCCATCGCCGGCCGCAAGGCCAGCACCTTCCAGAGCCTGCGCAACACCGTGGCCACGCCGGCCGTGGATGCGGCCATGCATGCCACGGGGCCGGGCACCATCGTGAAGTTCCTGTTCACCAGCGGCTCCACCAAGATGCCCAAGCCGGTGATCAACACCCAGCGCATGTGGTGCGCCAACTTGCAGCAGATCACCCTGTCGCTGCCGGTGCTGGCCGAAGCCCCGCCCATCCTGGTGGACTGGCTGCCGTGGAACCACACCTTCGGCAGCAACCACAACTTCGGGATCACGCTGCAGCACGGCGGCACGCTTTACATCGATGACGGCAAGCCCACGGCAGCGCTGATCGGCGAGACCCTGCGCAACCTGCGCGAGATCGCGCCCACGGTGTACTTCAACGTGCCCACCGGCTTCGAGATGATCGCCGACGCGATGAAGACCGATGCCGTGCTGCGCCGCACCTTGCTGTCGCGGGTGCGCATGTTCTTCTACTCGGGCGCCGGACTGGCCCAGCCTATCTGGGACAGCCTGCATGCCACGCAGGAGGCCGAGCTCGGCGAGCGCATCGTCATGTCCACGGGCCTGGGGATGACCGAGTCGGCCCCCTCGGCCATGTTCTGCAACAGCCCCGACGTGCGCTCCGGCCACATCGGCGCGCCCGTGCCGGGCATGACGCTGAAGCTGGTGGACGTGGACGGCAAGACCGAGGTGCGCTACCGCGGCCCCAACGTGACGCCCGGCTACTGGCGCTCGGACGCCGCCACGCGCGAGGCCTTCGACGACGAGGGCTACCTGTGCACCGGCGATGCCGTGCTGTGGATCGACGACAACGACATCCACCGCGGCCTGCGCTTCGACGGGCGCATCGCCGAAGACTTCAAGCTCTCCACCGGCACCTTCGTGAGCGTGGGCCCGATGCGCGCCAAGATCGTCGTGGCCGGCGCCCCGTACATCCAGGACGCGGTGCTCACCGGACTGAACCGCAAGGAAGTGGGCGCCCTGCTGTTCCTCTCACCCGCCTGCCGTGAGGTGAGCGGGCTGGATGCCGACGCCCCCTGGGCCGAGGTCATCGCCAGCACCGGGGTGCGCCAGCGCATCCAGGCCGTCATCGACCACCTGGCGCGCGAATCCACGGGCAGCGCCAGCCGCGTGGCGCGCGCACTGCTGATGGCCGAGCCGCCCTCGCTCGACAAGGGCGAGATCACCGACAAGGGCTCCATCAACCAGCGCGCCGTGCTCAAGCACCGCGACGCCCTGGTGCAGGCCCTGCATGACGGCAACGCCCCCGACACCATCGTGCCCGCGGCCTGAAACGCACTACCCAAGGAGCCATCCATGCAGATCCAAGGACAGACCGCCCTCGTGACCGGCGCCGCATCGGGCCTGGGCGAAGCCACCGCACGCGAGCTGGCCCGCCTGGGCGCCAAGGTCGCGGTGCTCGACGTGAACACCGCCCTCGCCACCCAGGTGGCCGAGAGCATCAACGCACAGCATGGCGCCGGAACGGCCGTGGCCTGCACCTGCGACATCACCCAGACCGAGAGCGTGGCCGCCGCCCTGGCCCAAGCCGAGGCGGCCCTGGGCCCGGCCCGCATCCTCATGAACGTGGCCGGCATCGGCAGCGCCAAGCGTGTGGTGCAGCGCGACGGCAGCGCAGCGCCGCTCGAAGACTTCGCGCGCGTGGTGGGCATCAACCTCATCGGCAGCTACAACATCAGCCGGCTGTTCGCAGCCGCCTGCGCCAAGCTGGCGCCGCTCGACAGCGGCGAACGCGGGGTAATGATGTTCACCGCGTCGGTGGCGGCCTTCGACGGCCAGGTGGGCCAGCAGGCCTACAGCGCGTCCAAGGGCGGCCTGGTGGGCATGACGCTGCCCATGGCGCGCGACCTGGCGCAGCACGGTATCCGCGTGTGCACCGTGGCCCCGGGCCTGTTCGCCACGCCGCTGATGAAGGAGCTGCCCGAAGCCGTGCAGCAGTCGCTGGCCGCGAGCATTCCCTTCCCGCCGCGCCTGGGCAAGCCCGAGGAGTTTGCCGAGCTGGCGGCCCACATCGTGACCAACGGACACCTCAACGGGGAGGTGATCCGGCTCGACGGTGCCCTGCGCATGGCACCCAGATAGCGCCCCCGTTCCCTGCCCCGTCAACACACCATACCTATACCGGAGACAACCATGACGACGACACGACGCCACTTTGTTCACACCCTGGGCAGCGCCGCAGCCCTCGCAGCGCTTTATCCCCTGTCCTCCTTCGCGCAGGCGCTGGACCAGGTCAAGATCATGTACGGCTTTCCGGCCGGCAGCGCGGGCGACAGCGTGGCCCGCCGCGTGGCCGAGAAGCTGGGCGGCACGGCCTACAGCAAGAACCCGGGCTTCGTCGAGAACAAGCCCGGCGCCGGTGGCCGCATCGCGGTGGAAACGCTGAAGAACTCGCCCGCCGATGGCTCGGTGCTCACCCTGGCACCGGTATCGGCCCTGTCGGTGTACCCGCACATCTACCCCAAGCTCAGCTACAAGCCCGACGACGTGGTGCCCGTCTCCATCGGCGCGATCATGCACCACGGCCTGGCCGTGGGCCCGGCCGTGCCGGCCGAGGTGAAGACGCTCAAGGACTTCCTGGCCTGGGCCAAGGCGAATCCGGACAAGGCCAGCTACGGCTCGCCCGGCGCGGGCTCCATGCCCCACCTGCTGGGCGCGCTGCTGGGCATCCGTGCGGCAGTGGAGCTCAAGCACGTTCCCTACCGTGGCACCGTGCCCAGCATCACCGACCTGGTGGGCGGCCAGATCGCTGCCGCCATGAACCCCAGCGGCGACTACCTGCAGTACATGAAGACCGGCCGCGTGCGCGTGCTGGCCACCTCGGGCAAGAAGCGCTCGCCCTACCTGCCCGATGTGCCCACCTTCATCGAACTGGGCTACCCCGACGTGACGTCCGAGGAATGGTTCGGCTTCTACGCCCCGGCCAAGACGCCCGCCGCCACGCTGGCCAGTGCCAATGCCGCCATCACCGGCGCGCTCAAGGACAAGACCGTGATCGACGCACTGGGCGTCGTTGGCCTGGTGGCCCACGGCAGCACGCAGCAGGAGATGCTGGCCGACCAGAAGGCCGAGTTCGAGCGCTGGGGCCCGCTGGTCAAACAGATCGGGTTCACTTCAGAGTCCTGATCTCCGCGACAGCCCTGCCGCTACCGGCCCGAGCGGGCCGGTAGCGGCCCCTTGTTTCCCTTTCCACGGCCCACACGATGCAAGCCCAGACCGCCCTTGGCGACATCACCCACCTGCTGCATGAGGTGCTCCAGGCGCCTTCGCAGTGGCAGGCGCTGGCGCCGTTTGCCGACACCGATGTCGGGCTGGCGGCGCAGGTGCTGGAGGAGGCCGCGAAGTTCGTCGACAGCGCCATCGCCCCGCTGCAGCGCACCGGCGACGAAGAGGGCTGCCACTTCAAGGCCGGCAGCGTCACCACTCCCGCCGGCTTTCGCGCGGCCTACCAGGCCTTCTGGCAGGCCGGCTGGCCCTCGCTGGCCTGCGCGCCCGAAGACGGTGGCCAGGGCCTGCCCGCGGTGCTCGAATGCGTGCTGTTCGAATGGCTGGCTGGTGCCAACCATGGCTGGACCATGGCACCCGGCCTGCTGCACGGCGCCTACGAGTGCCTGCGCCACCATGGCAGCGAGGCCTTGAAGGCGCAGTACCTGCCGAAGATCGCCAGCGGCGAGTGGCTGGCCACCATGTGCCTGACCGAGGCCCATGCGGGCAGCGACCTGGGCCTGGTGCGCACGCGCGGCGTGCCCCAGCCTGATGGCAGCGTGCGCGTCAACGGCAGCAAGATCTTCATCTCGGGCGGCGAGCACGACCTGACCGACAACATCGTGCACCTGGTGCTGGCGCGCCTGCCCGATGCACCGGCGGGCCCCAAGGGGCTGTCGCTGTTCCTCGTGCCCAAGGTCTTGCCGAGCGGCGAGCGCAATGCCGTGGTGTGCGAACGCATCGAAGAGAAGATGGGCCTGCACGGCAGCCCCACCTGCGTGATGCGCTTCGACGACGCCACGGGCTGGCTGTTGGGCGAGCCCCACAAGGGCCTGGCCGCCATGTTCGTGATGATGAACGCCGCGCGCCTGCACGTGGGCCTGCAGGGCCTGGGCCTGCTCGAGGCGGCCTGGCAGAAGGCCAGCGCCTATGCGCACGAGCGCCGGCAGATGCGCGCTCCCAGGCCCATGGGCACAACGGCATCGCCGGGCCCTGATCCGATTGCCGAACACCCGGCCATGCGCCGCATCCTGCAGACACAGCGCGCCTGGATCGACGGCGGGCGCGTGCTGGCCTACCACACGGCCCTGCAGCTCGACGTGGCGCGCCACCACCCCGACGCGACCGAGCGCGCCGTGGCCCAGCGCTGGTGCGCGCTGGTCACGCCCGTGCTCAAGGCCGCGCTGACCGACCAGGCCTTCCACGGCGCGAGCGCCTGCCTGCAGGTCTTCGGCGGCCACGGCTACGTGCGCGAATGGGGCATCGAGCAGATCGTGCGCGATGCGCGCGTGGCCATGATCTACGAGGGCACCAACGAGATCCAGGCCATCGACCTGCTGGTGCGCAAGGTGCTGGCCGATGGCGGCCAGGGCCTGTGTGCACTGCTCGCGTCCCTGCGTGCCGGCCTGCCCCCCGACGAAGCCGCCAACACCCGGCGCAATGCCCTGGCCGACACCACGCGCGCGCTGGCCGCCGCAGCCGCCACCCACCCCGAGCTACCCTACTGGGTGGCGGACGACTACCTGCGGGCCGTGGCCCTGGTGCTGCTGGAGTGGGCCTGGGCGCGTGTCGCAGCGGCACCCGCCAGCCACGTGCCACGCTGGACCGAACCGGCGCAGGCATGCAAGACCTGGGTGCTGCCCGAATTCGACATGCGCCTGGCCATCATTCGCCAGCGCCTGTCCACCGCTGCAGCCGACGTTCACCGACGTACCGCGCCCGCCATGGCTGCCGCCTGACGGTCCGCGCCTTTTCTCTCTTTGCTTTCCCCATCCCACAGCGCTTCGAGGCCGCGCTGCGGGTCTGCCTGCCTGCGCCTTGAGACAACACACGAGGAGACAACACCATGAAGACGAACAAGGGTATCTGGAGAATGCACCGTGGCCTGGGCCGCCCCCTGGCACTGGCCGCCCTGCCCGCCGCGGTATCACTGCTGCTGGCCGGCTGCGGCGGATCCGACGGCGGGCTGCGGCAGCTCTCGGCGGCCTCGCCAGGCACGCTGCAGTCCTGCGCCAACCTGGCCACCACGCTGGCCCTGCCCAATACGCGCATCGCCTCCGCCGTGCCCGTGGCCGAGGGCGAGCTCAAGGCCACCGGCGTGAACACCCCCATCCCGGCGCACTGCCTGGTCAAAGGGGCGATGAACCAGCGCACCAGCACGGTCGATGGCGCGAGCTATGCCATCGGCTTCGAGATGCGCATGCCCGTGGCCTGGAACGGCCGCTTCCTCTACCAGGCCAACGGCGGGCTCGATGGCAGCGTGGTCACGGCCCTGGGCGCGACCAGCGGCGCGGCACCCGTCGCGCCGGCGCTGAGCCAGGGCTTCGCGGTGCTCAGCTCCGACGCGGGCCACAGCGCGCCCACGCCCTTCTTCGGCGTGGACCCGCAGGCCCGGCTGGACTATGGCTACCAGGCCGTGGGCAGCCTCACGCCCATGGCCAAGGACCTCATCAAGAGCGCCTACGGCAAGGCGCCCGACCGCTCGTACTTTGCGGGCTGCTCCAACGGCGGGCGCCACGCCATGGTGGCCGCCTCGCGCTATGCGGACCAGTACGACGGCATCCTGGCCGGGAACCCGGGCTTTCACCTGCCCAAGGCCGCCACCACGCAGCTGTGGAAGGCCCAGCAGTACGCCAAGGTCTCCACCCCGGACGCCAGCGGCCAGCCCGACCTGAACACTTCGGTGACCGCAGCCGAGTACAGGCTGCTGGGTAGCCGCATCCTCGCCAAGTGCGATGCGCTGGACGGTGTCACCGACGGACAGGTGAACGACGTGGCGGCCTGCCAGGGCGCCTTCAACCTGCAAACCGACGTGCCCAGTTGCAGCGCCGGTGCCGCGCGGGACGGGACCTGCCTGACGCCAGCGCAGAAGAACGTGCTGGCCGACATCTTCGCCGGCCCGAAGAACAGCAAGGGCGAGGCGCTGTACACCGGCACCTGGTTCGACCCGGGCGTGGGCGGCGTCAACTTCGCACAGTGGCACCTGGGCTCGCCCGCCACGCGCGATGCCGGCGCCGTGGCCTTCATCTTCACTTCGCCGCCCTCCTCCGTGGCGGCCTTCGGTGCCACCACGGGCCTGCAGTACGCGCTGAACTTCAGCATGGAGACCGACTACCCGAAGATGTTCGCCACCAGCGCGCTCTACCCCGAGTCGCCCTGGTCCTTCATGACGCCACCCAACGAGGCCGATCTGGGCGCCTTGAAGGAACGCGGTGCCAAGATGATGGTCTACCACGGTGTGGCCGACGGCGTGTTCTCGCCCGTGGACACCGCCAACTGGATGGACCGGCTGCAGGCCAACCACAAGGGCGATGCCGCCAGCTTTGCACGCCTGTACATGGTGCCCGGCATGAACCACTGCTCGGGTGGCCCCGCCACCGACCAGTTCGACATGCTGGCGCCGCTGGTGCAGTGGGTGGAACAGGGCAAGGCGCCCGATACCGTGCTGGCCCAGGCCCGCGGCGCCGGTGCCAATGTGGTCAACACCGAATTGCCCGCCAGTTGGTCGGCCAACCGCACCCGCCCGCTGTGCGTCTACCCCAAGGTGGCGCGCTACAACGGCACGGGAGATGTGGAGAGCGCTAGCAGCTTCAGCTGCCGGTGATGTAACTTGCCAATAGCCGGGCTATTGGCAAGCCGTGCGACAAGGCAGGCACCGCATGCCGGGGCCAGCCCGAAGGGAAAGCCTGCAGCGCGGGGGTGAAATGAATGATGACACGCCCTGGCGCCCTCAGACCAGCATGAAGCGGTGGATGCTCCGCCCCTGTGAGTCCACCGCCACGGTCACCGGAAAGTCCACCACCTCGAACTCATGGATGGCCTCCATGCCCAGGTCGGCGAAGGCCAGCACGCGTGCCTTGCGGATGGAGCGCGACAGCAGGTAGGCCGCGCCGCCCGTCGCCGCCAGGTAGGCACCCCCATGACGGCGAATGGAGGCAATGGCCTCGGGCCCGCGCTCGGCCTTGCCCACCATGGCCAGCAACCCGGTCTGCGCCAGCAGCGGCTCCACGAAGCGGTCCATGCGCGTGGCGGTGGTCGGGCCGGCCGGGCCCACGGCTTCGCCCGCCACGGCATCCACCGGGCCCACGTAGTAGATGGTGCGGCCGCGCAGGTCCACCGGCAACGGCTCGCCACGCTGCAGCAGGTCCACCAAGCGCTTGTGCGCCGCGTCGCGCGCGGTGAGCAGGGTGCCCGTGAGCAACAGGGTCTGGCCGACCTTCCATTGGCCGACCTCGGCGCGGTCCAGCGCATCGAGGTCCACGCGCACCGCGTCTTGCACCACGAAGCTATCGGGAATGCCGTCCCACGCATCGAGCGACAGCTCCGGCAGGGGTGCCGGCCCCGTGCCATCGAGCGTGAGGCGCAGGTAGCGCGTGGCGGCGCAGTTGGGGATCAGCGCCACGGGAATCGTGGCCGCATGGCAGGGCGCGGTGCGTACCTTCACGTCGAGCACGGCCGACAGGCCGCCGAGCCCCTGGGCGCCGATGCCCAGGGCATTGCTGCGCGCATGCAAGTCCAGGCGCAGTGCCTCCTCGGGCGTGGCCGCGCCGCGCGTGCGCAGTTCGTCGATGTCGATGGCATCGAACAGGGACCGCTTGGCCAGCAGCATGGCCTGCTCGGGGCTGCCGCCGATACCGATGCCCAGCACCCCTGGTGGGCACCAGCCGGCGCCCATGCCTGGCAGCTGCGCCAGCACCCAGTCGGCCACGCTGTCACTCGGGTTCAGGGTGGCAAAGCGCGCCTTGACGTCGCCGCCGCCGCCCTTGGCCACCACCAGCAGCTCCAGCGCATCGCCCTCCACGAGTTCGCAATGCACGATGGCGGGCGTGTTGTCGCGCGTGTTGGTGCGTGCGCCCAGCGGGTCGGCCACCATGGTGGCGCGCAGCGGGTTCGTAGGGTCGCCATAGGCGGTGCGCACCGCGTCGTCGACCACGGCCTGCAGGCTGCGCAGCGGCGCACCGTCGTGCCGGATGAAAGCCACGCCGGCACCCAGGCGCAGGAACACCTGGGCCACGCCCGTGTCCTGGCACAGCGGGCGGCGGCCCAGCGCCGCCATGCGGCTGTTGACCAGCAACTGGCCCATGGCCGCGCGCGCCGGGGCATGGGTTTCGGCCGCATGGGCGCGCCGCAGTGCGCGCACGAAGTCGGGCGGATGCCGGTGGCTGATGAACTGCAGCGCCTGGGCGATGCTGGTGGCCAGGTCTTCCTGCGCGATGCGGGTCATGGCTCAGTCGATCTGGATCTTGGCGTCGGTCGCCACCTTGCGCCATTTCTCCACCTCGGCTGCCGTGTGTTTGGCAAAGGCCTCGGGCGCGTACTGCGCCTCGGGCAGCAGGTGGATGCCCTGCGCCACCATGCGCGCCGTCCAGGGCTTGTCGGCCAGGGCCTTGAGGTAGGCCTGGTGCAGCTTTTGCACCATGTCCTTGGGCACACCCTTGGGTGCGTACAGGCCGTACCAGGTGGCGGCCTCGAAGCCGGGCAGGGTCTTGTCGGCCAGCGGCGCGACGTTGGGGTACTGCTGCGGCATGGGCGTGAGCGAGGTCAGCGCAATCGCATTGAGCCGCCCGCCCGTGACCTGGGGCAGCGCCGTGTTGCTCTGGTCGAACATGGCCTCCACCTGCCCGCCCACCAGGTCGTTCATGGCCGGGGCCGCGCCCTTGTACGAGATAGACGTGACCTCGATGCCGGCGCGCGACTCGAACAGCGCTGCGATCAGGTGCGAGGTGGAGCCCACGCCAGCATTGCCGAAGTTGATCTTGCGCGGGTTGGCCTTGGCCGCTGCAATCAGCTCGCCCGCCGTCTTGTAGGGCGAGCTCTTGGGCACCAGCAGCACCAGCGGCGTGTCGGGAAAGCGGAACACCGCGTCGAAGTCCTTCACCGGGTCGTAGGCCAGCTTTTTGTAGAGCGAAGGCGCCGCGCCCATGTAGCCCATGTGGCCGACCAGGAAGGTGTAGCCGTCGGGTGCCGACTTGGCAGCCTTGGCCGCGCCGATGGTGCCGCCCGCGCCGGCCGCATTCTCGATCACGATGGACTGACCGATCTGGCGCCCCACCTTGTCGGCGATGTCGCGCGCCATGGCGTCGGTGGGGCCGCCCGCAGCGAACGGCACCACCCAGGTGAGTGGCTTGGCGGGCCAGGCCTGCGCGTGGGCGAAGGTGGCGGCGCACAGCAATGCGGCGGCGGCACCAAGGGTCTTGGCGGTGTTCATGGATTGGTCTCCTGCAATGGTTGTGGGATGGAACGGAAAGCGCAAGCGGGGAATCAGGCGGGGCTCAGTGGTCGAGCGCCGCCGAGGCGGCCAGGGCGCGGTCCACCATGGCGGGCGCCAGGCCCAGGTAGTTGGCGGGGTCGGTGAGTCGGTCGATGGTGGCGCGGTCGACGTGGCGCATGACCTCGGGCAGCGCGGCCAGCGCCTCGGCCAGCGTGCCGCCATGTTCGTTGACGGTGCGGCAGGCGTCGTAGACCACGTCGTGCGCCTGCTGGCGGCCCATGGCCGGGGCCAGGCCCATCATCACGGCCTCGGCCACGATCAGGCCCCGGCTGATGCCGAGGTTGCCGCGCATGCGCGCCTCGTCCACGATCAGGCCGCCGAGCGCGAACTTGGCCTGGTGCAGCGCGCCGGCGGTGAGGATGAAGCTCTCGGGCAGCGCCAGCCACTCGGCATGCCAGGGGCCGGTGGCACGCTCGAAGTCCTGCACCATGGCATCGACCATCAGCCCCGCGTGCTGGCGCACGGCCTTGGAGGCCGCCAGCATCAACTCGCTGGAGATCGGGTTGCGCTTTTGCGGCATGGTGCTGCTAGCGCCCCGGCCCTTCACGAAGGGCTCGTAGACCTCGCCGAACTCGGTGGAGGCCATGATCATGATGTCCAGCGCGATCTTGCCCAGCGAGCCGGTGACCAGGGCCAGCAGATTGACGGCCTCGGCGAAGCCGTCGCGCGCCACATGCCAGGTGGTCAGGGGCACGGCCAGGCCCAGTTCGTCGGCCAGCGCGGCCTGCACTTCGAAGCCCTTGTCACCCAGCGATGCCAGCGTGCCGGCAGCCCCGGCGAACTGCACCACCAGCACGCGCTTGCGCAGTTCGGCCAGGCGCTCCTGGTGGCGGTCGAACATGGCCAGCCAGATGGCCACCTTGTAGCCGAAGGTCACGGGCAGCGCCTGCTGCAGGTGGGTGCGGCCGGCCATGGGCGTGTCACGGTGCTTCGCGGCCAGCGCGGCGAGGATGCCGCGCAGCGCGCGGATGTCGGCCTCCACCAGCGCCAGCCCGTCGCGCAGTTGCAGCACGTTGGCCGTGTCCATGATGTCCTGGGTGGTGGCGCCCCAGTGCACGTAGCGCCCGGCCTCGCCGCACATCTCTACCAACTGGTGCACCAGCGGCAGGATGGGGTAGCCGACGATGTCGGTCTCGTGGCGCATGTGGTCGAAGTCCACGCGGTCCAGTCGCGAGTCGCGCGCGATGGCCTCGGCCGCCTCGGCCGGGATCACGCCGCAGCGCGCCTCGGCCCGCGCCAGCGCCACCTCCACCTCGATGTAGCGGGCGATCAGGGTGTGGTCGGAGAACACCTCGCGCATGCGCGGCGTGCCAAAGGCATCGCGGAACAACACCGAGTCGAGCACCGTGCTGGCGGGGGAAAACAGGAGAGAGGACATGGCAGGCCGGATATGTTGATAAAATACGAACATATTTAAATGTCCGAACAAATGAACTGTAAATATGTTCGAACAAAACTCGATTTGGGGTTTTCCCTGAGCAGGAGCCTGTCCGCATGACCGCCGCCAAAAACACCGACCTCGCCCGCGACCTGTCCGAGGGCATTGCCTCGGGCCGCTTCGCCGTGGGCACGTTGCTGCCCACCGAGTTCGAGCTGTGCGACCAGTACGGCCTGAGCCGCTATGCCGTGCGCAAGGCGCTGGACGAACTGCAGGAGCTGGGCCTGATCTCGCGGCGCAAGAACGTGGGTACGCGCGTGGAGGCCATGCGCCCGCGCGCCGGCTTCACGCAATCCATCGCCACGGTGGAAGAACTGGCGCGCTTCGGTGCCGAACATGTGCGCACGGTGCAGTCGATCAACGACGTTGTGGCGGACCTGGCGCTCGCCAAGCACCTGGCCTGCCCCGGCGGCACGCGCTGGCTGCACATCGCCTGCCTGCGCATGGAAGGAGGCAGCACACGGGCACGCCCGATCTGCTGGCTGGACCTGTACATCGACCCGGCGTATTCCGACATCGGCCCCATCGTGCGTGATGCGCCCGAGACGCTGGCCAGCTCCATCATCGAGGAGCGCTACGGCCGGCGCATCGCCCGCATCCGCCAGGACATCGAGGCCGTGCTGGTGCCACGCGAGCATGCCGAGGCCCTGCGTGCCGAGGCCGGCGCGCCCGCCCTGAAGATCACGCGCCACTACATCGACCCGGCCGACCAGGTGTTCGAGATCTCGGTCTCGCTGCACCCGGCGGACCGGTTCAAGTTTTCGATGGAAATGAACCGCACAAGGGAATGACGGCACCGCTGCAAGCCTGCTGACAAACCGCTGTCAGCAGCAGGTCATCACCATCGGGGCTTCTTCACACACACAAGGAGTCCTTCATGAAAAACGCCATCAGCTGGTTCGAAATCCCCACCACCCAACTGGACCGTGCCCAGGCTTTCTACGAGGCCGTGCTGGGCCAGGCCATGCGCCGCGAGTCCATGGGCCCGAGCGAAGGCGCGGTGTTCTCGTATGACCCGGAATCCGACGGAGCGGGTGGTGCGCTGATGATGGGGCCGACCGCGCCGCAGCTGGCAGCAGGCGCTGGCACCCTCGTCTACCTCGATGCTTCGCCTTCGCTCGATGCGGCCCTGGAGCGGGTGGTGGCGCAAGGCGGCAAGGTAGCCCTGCCGCGCCAGGCACTGCCGCCGGGCATGGGCTTCTTCGCGCACATCCATGACCTGGATGGCAACCGCGTCGGTCTGCACGCCGAGGCCTGAGGAGCATGGGTATGGCAGCAGCAAGCGCCTTGGCTCAACCGACCCTGTGGGCCGACGCACCACAGCCCGCCATGGCCGCGCCACGCGGCAACTGGATCGCCGTGGCCAGCGCCAACCACGCGCGCCGCGGCTGCGTCGAGCCCGAAGCCGGCTACATGCAGCTGTGCCACGGCAAGGTCGCCCCGCTGCGGCGTGTGAAGCCCGGCGACAGGGTCGCGTACTACGCGCCCACGGTCACCATGGGCGGCAGCGACAAGCTGCAGGCCTTCGTCTCGCTGGGGCTGGTGAAGCCCGGCGAGCCCTATGCCTTCGACATGGGCGGCGGGTTCGTGCCGTTTCGCAAGGGCGTGGACTACGTGCCGGCCCGCGAGGCGGCCATCGCACCGCTGCTCGATCACTTCGAGTTCGTGCAGGACCGCGCGCGCTGGGGCTATGCGTTCCGTTTCGGGCTGTTCGCCATCAGCGACCACGACATGCGGCTGATTGCCGATGCCATGGGTGCCGACGCGGATTCATTGCATTTCTGAACGCTATGGATGGGCCGGACCGGCGCGCACACGTGCCAGCGCGGCCGGCACATCGTTCCATGCGGGGCGGCCTGGCGCATAGCGCTGGCGCATATAGCCCGCGAGCTCTGCGATCTGCGCATCGCTGAGCGCGTCGCCAAAGCCGGGCATGAAGCCCAGTTCGCGCGAAGCCGGTTCGCGGATGCCGTGGACGATGACCTGCAGCAGGTTGTCCGGCCGGTCGCTGTGCAGGTTGCTGTTGAGCGCCAGCGGCACGTTCACGCCCAGGAGCTTGGGGCCGTTGCCGTCATGGTGGCAGGCGGCGCAGGCGCCGTCGAACAGGCGCTGCGCCTGGCCGGGCTGGGGCGCCAGTGCGGCCGCCTGTGCCACAGCGGCCTGCGCCTTCGTCAATGCTTCGGCAGCAGGCTCCGGGGTCGCGTTGAACGAGGCCAGGTACGTAGCCATGGCGCGGATGTCCTCGTCGGGCAGCTTCGCCAGCTCCTGCACCACGGGCGTCATGGGGCCGGAGGCACTGCCGTGCTCCGGGCTGTGGCCCTTGCGCAGGTAGCTGTACAGCGCGTCGGCGCTCCAGGGCACGGGCGCCTTCGACAGCCCGGTGAGGGCGGGCGCCTCCCAGCCATCGACCAGCGCGCCCGAAAGGAATGCCGCGCCGCCCATCTCCGCACCCAGCGCATTGCGCGGTGTGTGGCAGGCGCCACAGTGGCCCACGCCCTGCACCAGGTAGGCGCCGCGGTTCCATTCGGGCGGGCGCGCGGGGTCGGGCTTCCAGGGCGTGGCGTCGTGGAACAGCGCGTTCCAGCCCGCCATGAGCGGGCGCACGCTGAACGGAAAGGCCAGCTGCGTGGCCGGCACTTCGGAGCGCACCGGCGGCTGGGCCATGAGCCAGGCGTACAGCGCGGTCAGGTCGTCGTCGTCCATCTTCGCGAAGGATGTGTAGGGAAAGGCCGGGTACAGGTGCTTGCCGTCGCGCGAGATGCCCTCGCGCATGGCGCGCTGGAAGGCGCTGAAGGACCACAGGCCCAGGCCGGTCTGCGCGTCGGGCGTGAGGTTGGTGGTGGTGACGGTCCCGAAGGGCGTGTCCATGGCGCGCCCACCGGCATTCGGCGTTCCGCCCGGGGCCGTGTGGCAAACCACGCAGTCGCCGGCAGCCGCCACCAGGCGCCCACGTTCTATGGTGGCGGCGTTGTAGACCGAAGCACCTGCCGTCTGTGCGACCGGTGCGATGGCCGGGCGCCAGCCCAGCAGCGCCGCCCCCATGGCCAGGCCGCCGGCAGCCAGGGCCAATGCACGCGCCCAGTGGCTGCGCCGGCGCGGCCAGGTGGCCGTGGCGGGAACGGCCGGGGCGGGCAGCTCCAGTGTGGGCAGCACGTCGGCCGGCTCTGCCGGCGACCCTGCAGGGGCGGCACCGCCCTGCCCAGCTGCTGCGCCCAGCGGGTTGAGCCCCGCGCGCACCACCTCGGGCGTGAAGGGCGGCGCGCGAAAGCGCACGCCCGTGGCGTCGAAGATGGCGTTGGCAATGGCCGCCGTGCCGGGCACCGACGAGGACTCGCCCGAGCCCAGCGGCGCCTCGTCCTGCCGGGGCATGTGCATGACCTCGATGACCGGCACCTCGCGAAAGCTCAGGATGGGGTAGCTGCCCCACTCGCGTGTGTCCACCGCCTGCGTGACCGGGTCGAAGCGCACCTGCTCCTTGAGGGCCCGGCTGGTGGTCTGCACCACGTTGCCATGCACCTGGTGCTGCACCCCTGCGGGGTTGACCATCATGCCCGCATCGTGACCCACGACGACGCGGCGCACATGCACCTCGCCGGTCTTCTTGTTCACATCCACATCGGCCACCCAGGCGGCCCAGGCCGCGCCAAAGCCCGGCCACTTGCTGTGGATGTAGCGCGCGTAGGCAAAGCCCTGGCCCTGGACCCAATCGCCGTCGGTGCCCTGCAGGTCCGCGGGGCCGGGCACGCGCGGGCCGGTGTGGGGCAGCCAGCCAGCCTTCTCGGCCGTGGCCTTCACGAGTTCTGCCGCGCGCGGGTCGCTCAAGAGCTGCAGACGAAACTCGACCGGGTCCACGCCAGCCGCGGTGGCCAACTCGTCCACATAGGATTCATGCGCGAACGAATTGGGCAGGGCCGAGACGCCGCGCAGCCACGAGGCACGCACGATGGGCGCCATGTCGTTCACGGCCACGCGCAGGTTGTCGAAGTCGTAGGGCGGGCGCGCCGTGCGGTCGCCCATCTCGTAGGCCTGGGCCAGCGGCTCGATGGTGCGCGTGAGCAGCAGCGCCAGCGTGGGCGCGCCGTTGGACGGGTAGGATGTCTCGAAATCGTAGGCGGCCACCGAGCCATTGGCATTGAGCCCGCCGCGCACCTGCATGAGCTGGGCCGTGCCCTTGGGCTCCCACAGGTGCTCCTGCTCGCGCGTGAGCTGCACGCGCACGGGAGCCCCCACGGCACGCGACAGCAGCGCGGCATCGGCGGCCACGTCGTCGGCGCCGTTGCGGCCGTAGCAGCCGGCCGCCTCCATGCGCACCAGATCGATGTCCACATCGGCCATGCCCATCAGGCGCGCCAGGTCGGCGCGCAGCACATGGGGGTTCTGCGTGCCGGCCCAGACGGCCATGCGGGCACGGCCCGAGGCCTCGTCCTGGCGCCACTCGGCCACCGCGCACGAGGGCCCGATGGAGCCGTGCAGTTGGTAGGGCCAGACATAGGTGCGCGGCAGGGACTGCGCGGCGCCGGCCAGCGCGGCGTCCACGTCGCCCTCGTCCACCAGGCGGCGTTGCGTGGAGGGGTTGGCGCGTATGGCCTGTGCCAGGGCGTCCGGGCTGTCCTGCCGGGGAAATCCCGGCCAGGGCTTCCAGTGCACGCGCAGCGCACGCATCGCCTCCTCGGCCTGTTCCTCGCGCTCGGCGACGATGCCCACGAAGTCGCGCACCACCACCACCGCGCGGATGCCCGGGATGTGCGCGATGG
Organism: Acidovorax sp. LjRoot66; assembly: GCF_964253305.1. Classification (NCBI taxonomy): domain Bacteria; kingdom Pseudomonadati; phylum Pseudomonadota; class Betaproteobacteria; order Burkholderiales; family Comamonadaceae; genus Acidovorax; species Acidovorax sp. LjRoot66. The sequence continues at coordinate 619,981 of NZ_CAXUQU020000001.1, read as the reverse complement.
ACGACTGGTCCACCGATTCGAGCGTGTTGCCGATGAAATCGCCATGGTCGGCACCCGCATAGGGCGGGCGCACCACGCGGCCGTGCAGCATGCCGGGCACGCGCATGTCGTGCACGAAGACCAGCTCGCCGCTGACCTTGGCGGGTATGTCCACGCGCGGCACCGACTGGCCGACCACGGTGTAGTCGGCCGCGGGCTTGGTGGGCGTGGCCTCGGCCAGCTCCAGCACGGTGTGCGCGCCGGCCAGCAGCTCGCCATAGGCCACCTGGCGGCCTGGGTCGGCCGCCACCTGCACCACGCCGGCCTGCACCTGCAGCGCATCAGGCGCCACGCCCAGGCGCTCGGCGGCCTGGGCCACCAGCCAGTGGCGCGCCTGCGCTGCGGCGGTGCGCAGGGGCTTGGCGTGTATCTGGATCGAGGCGCTGGCAATGGTCGCGCCCTGGTTGGGCGCGCGCGTGGTATCGCCCAGCACCATGTTCACGCGCTCAAGGGGAACGTCCAGCTCCTCGGCCACGATCTGCGCGAGCGCCGTGCGGATGCCGGTGCCCAGGTCGACGTGGCCATTGAGGGCGGTCACGCTGCCATCGTCCCACACGGCCAGCAGGATCTCCACGCCCTCGGCCGGGTTGCCGGCCACCAGCGCGGGCTGGCCCTTCACAGGCGGGGGTGCGGGCGGCGGGTTGCGCACGACCAGCAGCACCCCCTGTGCGGCATGGAAGTCAGCGCGCGTGAGCGGGCTGTGCGCGCGCAGCGCTACAGGGGGCGCGCTCATGCGGCCACCCCGCGCACCAGCACCGCCGCGCGCTGCACGGCGCGGATGATCTCCACATGCGTGCCGCAGCGGCACAGGTTGCCCGAGAGCTCGCGGCGGATGGCGGCCACGTCGGGATCGGGGTTGCGTTCAAGCAGGGCCACCGCCATCATCACCATGCCGTTGAGGCAGTAGCCGCACTGGGCCGCCTGCTCGTCCACGAAGGCCTGCTGTACCGGATGCAGCCCTCCCTCACAGCTTGCACCATGGCAGCGCGCGGGCAGGCCCTCCAGCGTCGTCACCTCCCGCCCCGCCACGCCGTGCGCAGGGATCACGCAGGCGCGTGCCGCCACCCCGTCCACCAGCACCGTGCAGGCGCCGCACTGGCCCAGGCCGCAGCCGTACTTGGGGCCGTTGAGCGAGAGGTCGTTGCGCAGCACATGCAGCAGCGTGGCGCCCGCGCCCGGGGCACCTGCTGGCAGCTCACATGGCTGGCCATTGACGGAAAGGGTGAGAACGGTGGCTGGGGTCTGCATGGATCCTGAATGAAACGTCAGCGGCGCAGGCTGCCGGTGCGGGTGTACATCTCCAGGTCCACGAAGTTGGACCCATTGTGGTTGTTCGGACCGTACTGCACCGGGAAATCGCCGAACTTGGTGGTACCCATGTCTTCCATGGCCTTGATGAAGGCCTCGCGCGTGAGGTTGCGCCCCGCGCGCCTGAGGCCTTCGACGAACACGCGCGCGGCGATATAGCCTTCGAGCATGGTGTAGCTGTCGATCTTGGCACCGGCATCGGTGCGGTCCTTGCGGTAGTCGACCACGATGGGCAGGCGGCTGGCCTGCGGCGAGGGCACGATGCTGGCCGTGACCAGGCCCTCGATGCCGCCGTTCAGGCGCTGGGCCGAGCCCGGCGCATCGGTGATGCCCACCGAGATGGTGTACAGCGGCGCGGCGCCGCCACCGGCACGGTAGTCGCGCAGGAACACCTCGACCATCTTGCCGGCCATGATCATCACCACCGCGCCGGGCTGGGCCTTGGTGAGCTGGGCCACCTGGGCCTTGGCGTCGGTGGCGGCAATCTCCAGAGGCACCGACTCGACCACCTTGACCTTCAGGCCCTGGGCGATCTGCAGGCAGGTCTCAAGGTTGGACTTGCCGAACGCGCTGTTCTGGTAGGCGACCGCGATGTTGGTGATGCCCAGCGTGGCCAAGTGGCCCACGATCTTGCGCAGCTCGGTCTCGTAGCTGGCGCGCACGTGGAACAGGTAGCGGTTGTGCGTGGTGCGAAACGAGGTGGTGCCCACCAGCGGCGCGAACATGGGCACGCCGGCCTTCTCGGCCAGCGGCATGGCGGCGATCAGGTTGCCCGTGGCCACGTAGCCGATCAGGGCGAATACCTTCTCCTCGTCGATCAGGCGCGCCGTGTTCTCGGCGGTCTTCTTGGGCTCGTAGGCGTCGTCGAGCGAGACGAGTTCGAGCTTGCGCTCGAACACCCCGCCGGCCTTGTTGGTGCGGTCGAAGTACAGGGAGATGCCGGCCTTGTAGTCCACGCCGAAGTCCTTGGCGGGCCCGGTGAAAACAGCGGACTGCCCCACTTTGATGCTCTTGTCCGTCACCCCGGTCTCTGCCGCCATGGCCGTCGTCGCCGAACTGCCCAGGGCCGTCGCCGCCATGGCCATCAGCACGGCCCTGCGGTCGGTGCGCCCATCCCTCATCCCACGGTACTTCATGAAACGCTCCTTACATCAAAGGTGGCAGTTTCCCCGCAACACGAGGGACTGTGCAACCATTTACAGGGGGTGTTGCGAAACCGTCAAAGACGGATTCCCACGCTGCCGGCCAGGCGGCAGCCACCGATGGTTTGCAAGTCCCGTGCCCATGGCTCAGGCGACGTCGAGGTCGCTCGACTGGATGCGCTTGACGCCTTTGGCCTTCATCTGCTTCCAGGCCGCCTCCAGCGAGCCGTTGAGGTCGATGGCGCGGCAGGCGTCTTCCACCACATAGGTTTCGAAGCCCAGGCGCTTGGCGTCCAGGGCCGTCCAGGCCACGCAGAAGTCGGTGGCCAGGCCGGTCACGAACACCGTCTTGATGCCGCGCTGCTTGAGGTAGCCCGCGAGGCCTGTGGAGGTCTTGCGATCCGCCTCCTCGAAGGCCGAGTAGCTGTCCACATGCTCGTGGAAGCCCTTGCGCAGGATCACCTGGGCCTGGGGCAGTTTCAAATCCTTGTGCAGGGCCGCATCGTCGGTGCCGCGCACGCAGTGGTCGGGCCACAGCACCTGCTGGCCGTAGCTGAGCTTGGTGGTCTCGAAGGGCTTCTTGCCGGCATGCGTGCTGGCGAACGAGGCATGGCCCGGCGTGTGCCAGTCCTGCGTCACGACCACGTTCTCGAACGCGGTGGCGATGCGGTTGATGACCGGCACCACCTCGTCGCCCTTGGCCACGGGCAGCGTGCCACCGGGCACGAAGCAGTTCTGCACGTCCACGACGATCAGCGCTGCGCGTTCGCCGGGCTTGATCTTGCCCGCTGCAAAGGCCAGGGGCATGCCGGCCCCCGCGAGGGTGAGGGCGGCGGCGGATTGGAGGAAGAAACGGCGCTGGGCAGGGATCATCATGGCGGACACTCCGGTTGGGAACGCACTGGCAGATCGGTACGGGCCCAACAGGCCCGCGCCGGGAAAATCCTTCAAACGCTCAGGTAGGACCTGCGCACCTCGTCGTTGGCGGCCAGCTCGGCCATGGACGCCTGGTAGCGGATCTGGCCCTTTTCGAGCACGTAGGCACGGTCGGACACGAGCTCGGCGAAATGCATGTTCTGTTCGGACAGCAGAATGCTCACGCCCTGGGCCTTGAGCTCCAGGATCATCTGCGCCATCTGCTCGACGATGACCGGGGCCACGCCTTCGGAGGGTTCGTCGAGCAGCACCAGGTAGGGGTTGCCCATCAGCGTGCGGGCCACGGTCAGCATCTGCTGCTCGCCGCCGCTCATGCGGCCGCCGGGGCGCTGGGGCATCTCGCCCAGGTTCGGGAACAGCTTGAACAGGGCCTCGGGCGTCCACAGCGGCGCCGCCGTGCCGTCGGGCCAGTGGCGCGCGGGCTGGCGGCCCACGGCCAGGTTCTCCATCACCGTGAGGTCGGTGAACACGCGGCGGTCCTCGGGCACGAAGCCCAGGCCCAGGCGGGCCGCATCGTGCGGGTCGCTTTTCGACAGGTCCTTGCCCATGAAGCGGATCTGGCCCTTGCGTTTGGCCAGCATGCCCATCAGCGTCTTGAGCGTGGTGGACTTGCCCGCGCCGTTGCGGCCCATCAGCGCCACGACCTCGCCGCGGCGCACGTTGAGGTCCACGTCGTACAGGATCTGCGCAGCGCCGTACCAGGCCTGCAGGCCTTTGGCCTCCAGCAACACGTCCTTGGAATCAATCGTCGTCGTCATCATGCGGTCTCCGCAGGCGCAGCAGCAATCGCTGCACCAGCCGTCTTTTTCTCGAAGGTCTTGCCGGTGCCGAAGTACACCTCCTGCACCTTGGGGTGGTCGCGCAGCTCCAGGGGCTTGCCCTCGGCGATCAGGCGCCCGCGCGCCAGCACGATCATGCGGTCGGCGTAGGCGAACACCACGTCCATGCTGTGCTCGGTGAACAGCACGGCCATGCCGCGGTCGATCACGAGTTGCTTGGTGAGCGCCATGAGCTCGTTGCGCTCCTTGGGCGCCATGCCGGCCGTGGGTTCGTCCATGAGCAGCAGCTTGGGCGCGTTGGCCATGGCGATGGCCAGCTCCACGCGCTTCACGTCGCCATAGGCCAGCACGCTGCAGGGGCGGTCGGCCTGGGCCTTCATGCCCACCTGCTCAAGCAGGGCCAGGGCCTCATCACGCTTGTGCTCCGAGGCCTTGCGGAACATCGAGAACAGGCGGCTGTCGTTGGAGATCAGCGCCATCTGCACGTTTTCCACCACGGTCAGCGAGGAGAAGGTCTCGGCGATCTGGAAGGTGCGGCCCACGCCCATGCGCCAGATATCGCGCGGCTTGCGGCCCACCAGCTCCTGGCCGTTGAGCTGGATCGAGCCCACGTCGGCCGGCAATTGGCCGTTGACCATGTTGAAGGTGGTGGACTTGCCGGCGCCGTTGGGGCCGATCAGGGCCAGCAGCTCGCCGGCCGCCAGCTCGAAGTGGATGCCGTCGACGGCCTTGACCCCACCGAAGGACTTGCCCAGACCGGTGACTTTGAGCAGGCTCATGCTGCCTCCTTGGCTTCGCGCTTGTTGTCGAAGAGTTGCTTGATGGCCCCCGCGATGCCCTGCGGGAACAGCAGCACCAGGATCAGGATGATGGCGCCCAGCATGGCGCGCCAGTAGTCGGTGTTGCGTGCCACCGTGTCGTGCAGCCAGGTGAAAGTGACCGCACCCACCACCGGGCCGGCCAGCGTCTGGATACCGCCCAGCAGCACCATCACCAGGCCGTCGACCGACTTGCCCACGTGCAGCGCCTCGGGCGAGATGCTGCCCTTGGAGAAGGCGAACAGCGCACCGCCCAGGCCCGCAAACAGGCCGGCGATGACGAAGGCCGTCCACTGCATGCGCTTGACGTCGATGCCGATGGCATCGGCGCGCAGCACCGAGTCGCGCCCGGCGCGCAGCGCATAGCCAAAGGGCGAGAACAGCACCCGGCGCAGGGCCAGCACGCCACCCACCACCAGGGCCAGCGTGAGGAAGTAGTAGTTGCGCTTGTCCGACAGCCACTCGGCAGGCCACACGCCCGTGAGGCCGTTGCTGCCGCCCGTGAAGCCGTCCCACTGGTAGCAGATGGCCCAGGTGATCTGCGCAAAGGCCAGCGTCAGCATGGCCAGGTACACGCCCGACAGGCGCACGCAGAACCAGCCGTAGATCAGCGCACCGGCCGCAGCGGCCAGGGGGGCCAGCAACAGGGCCGCTTCCATGGGGATGCCCGCCGAGCGCACCAGCAGCGCCGCCGCATAGGCACCCAGGCCGAAGTAGGCCGCGTGGCCGAACGAATGCATGCCCGCCGGCCCCATGATGAAGTGCAGGCTGGCGGCGAACAGGGCTGCGATCAAAAGGTCGATCATCAGCACGGTGAGATAGGGCGAGCCTGTGGTGACGAAGGGCAGCAGCACCAGCGCGGCGACCAGCACGGCCGCACCGACCTTGTACCAGGGCGGCGAGGCGCGCAGCGGCGCTTCGGGAATACCGGTGTTGCGGCTGGCTGCCTGTGGCTTGCCCATCAGACCCCAGGGGCGCACCACGAGCACGACCGCCATCACCAGGAACTCGACCACCAGCGTGAGCTTGGAGAACGAGACGCTGTAGCCGAAGATTTCGACCACGCCGAGCCAGATGCAGATGGCCTTGATCTCGGCGATCAGCAGCGCGGCCACGTAGGCGCCCGGGATGGAGCCCATGCCACCCACCACCACCACCACGAAGGCGGCGCCGATGGTGTTCAGGTCCATCTCCAGCGTGGCCGGTTCGCGCGGCAGCTGCAGCGCACCGCCCAGGCCCGCCAGCAGGGCGCCCAGGGCGAACACCGCTGTGAACAGCCAGGCCTGGTTCACGCCCAGGGCGCTGACCATCTCGCGGTCCTGCGTGGCGGCACGCACCAGCGTGCCCCAGCGGGTGCGGGTGAGCAAGAGCCACAGCAGGCCCAGCACCACCGGGCCGACGACGATCAGGAACAGGTCGTACGAGGGGAATTGCCGCCCCAGGATGCTGACCGAGCCCGACAGGCCCGGCGCACGCGGGCCGAGCAGTTCCTCGGGGCCCCAGATCCACAGCGCGGCGTCCTTGATCACCAGCACCAGCGCAAAGGTCGCCAGCAGCTGGAACAGCTCGGGTGCCTTGTAGATGCGGCGCAGCAGCACCACCTCCACCAGGGCACCGAGCGCGCCGACCACCACGGCCGACAGCAGCAGCGCAGGCCAGAAGCCCAGGCCTGTGCCCAGCTTGGCCACCATGGAGTAGGCGACGTAGATGCCCACCATGAAGAACGAGCCATGCGCAAAGTTCACGATGCGCGTGACGCCGAAGATCAGCGATAGCCCGGCGCCCACGAGGAACAGCGAGGAGGCCCCCGCCAGTCCATTGAGCAGCTGAACGATAAAACTCGATAAACTCATTCCAGATCCTTCGGGGTCACGGCAAAGGTGGGGGTCTGTTAGCACTGATTTCAGGGTCGCGAAGGCCATTGCCGGCGGGCCAATCTAGGCGCGTGACGTAGCGTGTGCTCTTGCACATGCCAGGAGCGCAACGACGAGTGGCGCGCCGGCAAGGGCCTTCCCTTCGGGTTGCCCGGCCTGGGGGCCGTCTGCGGCGTTGCCCGCGCTTGCAAGGTTCCTACCTTGCTGCACGCGGGCGCCTTGCATCCAGCCCCCAGGCCGGGCAACGCGATCCCTGAAATCAGTGCTAACAGACCCCATCCCTCGGGCATGTCATCTGCCCGTTTTGTGCTTGTGGGATTGCAATATGGCTGCAGCGGCCAGCGGGCGCAAGGGCCCGCCGGAACCGCCGTCAGCCGGGGACCGGTGCTCAGTCGGCCGGGCGCATCTTCTTGACTTCGTCGTTCGTGGGCTGCACCTTGGCGCCGTCCACGTAGCGGTAGTCGACCATCACGCCCTTGCCACCCTCGTTCTTGGTGCGGCCCACGTAGCCGCCCATGGTGGACTGGTTGTCCTCGGGGCGGTAGGTGATGCGGCCGAACGGTGTGGGCACCTGCAGGCCCTTGAACGCGACAACGAGCTTTTCGGTGTCGGTGGAGCCGGCCTTCTTGATGCCTTCGGCCAGCGACTTGATGGCGCTGTAGCCGACCACCGAGCCCAGGCGCGGGTAGTCGTTGAACTTGCCTTGGTAAGCCGTTTGGAAGGCCTTGTGCTCGGGCGTCTGCAGGCCGTACCAGGGGTAGCCGGTCACGATCCAGCCGTTGGGGGCTTCGTCCTTGAGCGGGTCCATGTACTCGGGTTCGCCGGTCAGCAGGCTGACCACTTCACGGTCCTTGAACAGGCCACGCGTGTTGCCTTCGCGCACGAACTTGGACAGGTCGGCGCCGAACAGCACGTTGAAGATCGCGTCGGGCTTGGCATCGGCCAGGGCCTGCACCACGCTGCCCGAGTCGACCTTGCCCAGCGGGGGCGCCTGCTCGACGACGAATTCCACGTCCGGCTGCGCGGCCTTGAGCAGTTGCTTGAAGGTGGCCACGGCCGACTGGCCGTATTCGTAGTTGGGGTAGACCAGCGCCCAGCGCTTCTTCTTGAGGGCCACGGCCTCGGGCACCATCATCGACACCTGCATGTAGGTGGAGGGGCGCAGGCGGTAGGTGTAGCGGTTGCCGTTCTGCCAGACGATCTTGTCGGTCAGCGGCTCGCCGGCCAGGAAGAAGAACTTCTTTTGCTTGGCGAAGTCGGTCAGCGCCAGGCCCACGTGCGATAGGAAGGAGCCGGTGAGCACATCCACCTTCTCGCGCGAGACCAGTTCCTCAGCGGCGCGCACGGCATCGCCGGGGTTGCCGTTGTCGTCGCGGATCACGAGCTGGACCTTCTTGCCCAGCAGGCCGCCTGCGGCGTTGATCTCGTCCACTGCCAGCTCCATACCCTTCTTGTAGGGCTCCAGGAAGGCAGGCTGGGCCTTGTAGCTGTTGATCTCACCGATCTTGATGACATCCTGGGCCATCGCGGGAGCGATTGTGGCGGCCAGCGCGGCAGCGGCCGTAGCACGCATGAGGGTCTTAAGCATCGTCATGGAAACACTCCTGATGGATTGGATGGGAGAGAAACAGCGGTGGCGAACAGTATGGGGGAGACAGCGGGTCACGGGTGTGGCGGTGCGCTCAGCGCAGGCCGTCCTGGCCCTGGATTTCTGCGGTGGTGAGGCCGCCGATGCGCGGCAGCGGGCGGCCACCGGCCGTGACCACCACGGCCACCAAGATCTCGTTGGCACGTGGCGCATCGGCCACACGGGCCTCCATGGCATCGAAGTGGCTGCGCACGTAGGCGGCGTCCTTGTGGCCCAGCGGCACGTCGATGGCAGCGCCCAGGCCGCCGATCTTCTTGCTTGAAGGCACCAGGGCTGCGCCCTTTTCCACCGCCAGGCGCAGCGGGGCGCCGAGCTTGGGGTGCAGGATGGCCGCAGCATGCTCGAGCTCGCCGCCTTCGCCCACGATGGCGGCCTTGCCATAGCTTTCCGCCTGGCCGGGCGCAATGCCCAGGGCCTGTACGCAGCGCTCGCCCAGCAGGCCGCCGAGCTCTTCGCCGATGGCGATCAGCTCGTCGAGGTTTTCCACGTAGCGGCCCGCAAACGGGTTCTCGATGACGGCCATGGCCAGGGCCTTGCGCACGGGCGGGTTCACCTCGCGGCCCATTTCCACGCGCACTTCGTCGGTCTGGACGATGATTTTCCGGATCTTGGCTGGCATGTGTGTGCTCCTTGGTCTCTCGTAGTCGTTATGGTTGGCGTGGGTTCAGCGCAGGCCGTTCCACTGGCTGATGTCGGCAGCCTTGAGCCCGCCCACCCGTGCATGGATGCGCGCGCCGGTGGTCATGGCCAGGATGAAGACGATCTCGTCGGACAGCGGTGCGCCGGGCACGCGCACCTCGATGGCATCGAAATGGCTGCGCACGTAGCTGGCGTTGATGTGCGTAAGCGGCACGTCGAGCGCGGCGCCCGGGCCGCCCACCTTCTTGGTCGAGGGCACGATGGACAGCGCGTTGGCAGGCTGCCCGGTCTTTTCCTCGGCCTGGCCCTTGGCGTAGGCATTGCGGTCGCCCTTCCAGCCCAGCAGTTCACGCATGGCATAGCCGCCCGGCACATGCCACAGCGCGCCGTGCTCCAGCTCACCGGCGGCGCCGATGATGGCGCCCTTGCCATAGGTCGCGATGCGCTCGGCCGGCACGTTCATGGCCTTGAGCAGGCGCTGCGCCATATCGAGGCCCACCTCCTGCAGCGCATCCATCATGGGCAGGATGTCCGCCTCGTAGCGGCCGGCATAGGGATTGGTGAGCACGGCGCCGATGGCACCACGCAGCAGCGGTGCACCGGTTTCGGGTCCGAATTCGTGCCGGATTTCCTCAAGGTGGGTGAAAACGCGTCGGATCTGGATCATGGGATGGCCTGTGCAATTCATTAAGCAAATACTGAACCAACTTCAAAAACGGCGCCGATTTTCCGGGGGGCGGCCTGCTCCAGCACCGGGCGTTCGGACGGCGTCGCCATCCATTGCCCCTGGCATGAGAGCAGCGCGCACCACAGGTGGCCGCGGGACTGCAATTCTTGCGCTTTTTCAAGACCAGCCTGCAGGGCCTGGCGCACCAGGGCGGCCGGCAGCGCTGGCACGTCCACCGTGACGAGGATGGCGCCCAGGTCGCTGTCGTCCTTGACTTCGCAGGCGGGCCTGCGCGCAATGCGTGCATCCTGCAGGTTCACCGCATTGGCCACCACCGTGGCCGCGGCGTCGGCCTGGGCTGCCGTTGCCGCCAGAATGGTGACGCTGTCGGCAATGCCCAGCGAATGGCTGCGCCCGCGCCAGCCGCTGGTTGCCACGCCGCGCACCGGCATGGTGCTCGTGAGGCGAAAGGCGCCGTCGAGCAGCAGCCCGCCCTGCAGCTGCGCCGCATCGAGCCCCGCAATGTCGGCATACACCCCGACGCTGGCCGATTCGCCCGGCGCCAGGTGCAGCGCGATATCGCCGCCATTGTTCACCCAGGCGCGCTGCACGCACTCCACCGCGTAGCAGGCCAACAGCTCCTGCGCCACCGAACCGGCCACTGCGGCCATGGGCGTGATGAAGTCCTGGCGAAACGGCTGGCAGGCGCTCCACATGCGGCGCGCCACCGGGCCCTGCAGCGGGCAGTCGCCAGCGCCCACCGGCGCACGCAGCGCGGGCAGCTCACGCACCAACTCCTGCAGCAGGCCCTGAAAGCGCACCCAGGCGCGCGCATGCGCCGCAGCCACGGCGAGCGCATCGCCCTCGGCCTGCACGATCACGTCCATGGGGCCGTGTTGCAGGTGCCAGCGGCCGGCGGACAGCAGTTGTCGGGTGGCTTGCATGGAGGCCCCTCAGCCCAACAGCGGCGGCTGGCCCAGGGGCCAGGGGTTGGCCGATGGCAGGGTCAGCCACGAGAACGATTGCGGCGCACCATCGTTGTGCCAGGCGCCGCGTTCGAGCACTTCGCGCAGGCTGCGCACCTGGTCCATGTGGCCACCGAGCAACTCGTAGTCACTGCGGCGCATGCTGAATTCGATGGGCGCCACGATGGCCGGCGTGGGCACAGTGCCAAAGCTGTTGTCGGGCATACGCAGCACGTCGGCCATCACCGTGATGCCGCCACCGGGCCAGACATAGGCCGGCGCACCGCCACAGGTCACGTTGACCAGCGCATTCTTGATAGAGCGAGTAAGCAGCACCGGGTTCTCGGTGACGCCCGCACGCAGGCTGCCGCCCGCACCGCCCAGGAACAGCACCGAAGTCATCGAGGGTTCGCAGTTCTCGCCGATGCGGTCCACGATGCGGCGCACCTCGGCGGGCATCTCGGCCTCCACCGGATTCAGCGATTCGTCGAGCACGTACCAGCTGGCGTGTTCGCCCGTGGTCGAGGTCATCAAGAGGCGCAGGCCGGGCCAGGCCACCGCGTCGTCCCAGGTCTCGATGATGGACAGCGGGTCGGCGATGTCGGTGCCGCCCCAGCCCGTGCCGGGGTTGGCCACCTGGAAGTAGCGGCCCGGCGTGGACTTGCGCCCGCGCATCTTGATGCCCGAGGATTTCATGTCCAGGCAGCGGCCGGCCTGGTGCTCGGTGAGCACGCCGGTGATGTGGTCGTCCACCACCACCACCTCGTCGGCCTGGCCGAAGAACTGGCGCGCAAAGATGCCGATGGCGGCCGAGCCGCAGCCCACGCGCATGCGCTGCTCGGCCACCCCGTTGACGATGGGCGCATGCCCGGCCTGGATCACGAGCTGCGAGCCGCCGTCGATGGTGAGCTCCACCGCCTGCTTGTTGCCCAGCATCTGCATCATCTCGTTGGCGATGCGCCCTTCCTTCTTGCTGCCGCCCGTCAGGTGGTGCACGCCGCCCAGCGAGAGCATCTGCGAGCCGTACTCGGCCGTGGTGACATGGCCCACCACCTCGCCCTTGCAGCGCACGTTGGCCTGCTCGGGGCCGAGGAAGCGGTCGGTGTCGATCTTCACCTTGAAGCTGCAGTAGCTGAAGATGCCCTCGGTGACCACGGTGACCATGTCCACGCCATCGACCTTGGAGCCGACGATGAAGGGCGCGGGCTTGTAGTCGGGGTAGGTGGTGGAAGAGCCGACGCCGGTGACGAAGACCTCTTCGGTCAGCAGCAGGTCGCCGCTCCAGGCGGGCTGCTCAGCCGGCGCCTCCTGGCCGTCGGCACCCGCGTCGGCAGCACGGCCCGCAAAAGGCACCAGCACCGCCTCGCCTTCCGCCATGGTCTTGCGCAGCAGCACCACGGGATCGACCCGCACCAGCACGCCGGCCTGGTTGGCGTAGCGGTCGCAGGCGCCGCTGCGGCCTTCGGAGATCTGGCACAGCACGGGGCAGGCGTTGCACTCCACCTTGGCCGTGTTCATGCGTTCATTGCGCGGCCGGGCGCGCTCGAGCACCTGCGGCAGCTCGGGTGCGTCCATGCCTGGAAGGCCATCGGTCTTGGTGTGTTCAGTCATCGTGGCAACCCATTCCTCGCACCGTTTTCTGTGCTTGTACGTTCATGGCGTTTTGTGTAGCATTCACTTAACTTAAATGTTGTGATCACTACATTTGAGGCGAATGTAGCGCAATCGTTCGCAGTCCGCAATAGTGTTTGCGCGCCCCCTGAAATGGTGCACAAGGAGCCCCAAAATGACGCACGTAGTCACAGACGCATGCATTCGGTGCAAGTACACCGATTGCGTGGATGTATGCCCGGTCGATTGCTTCAAGGAGGGACCGGAATACCTGGTGATCGACCCCGACGAATGCATCGACTGCGCGGTCTGCATCCCCGAATGCCCAGCCAATGCCATCTATGCCGAGGACGACCTCCCGGCAGGCATGGAAATCTTTATCCAGTTCAACAAAAAGCTGGCCCCCGGCCTGCCCACAATCACCAAAAGAAAACCGCCTTTGCCAGATGCGGAACAATGGAGGGTTGTGAGCCACAAGCTTTCCGGCCTGGACATCGCGCTCTGACGCGGCCGGCCCCAGCCTTTCAGCCAGCTTTTTCGCCCTATTTTTCAACTTTTAGCCGACGTAAGCACCATGAGCGCCTTTCTTGAAGAACGCGTATTGACCGTCAACCACCTGACGGACCGCCTGTTTTCCTTCACCACCACGCGCGATACCGCGCTGCGGTTCTCCAACGGCCATTTCACGATGATCGGCCTGCGCGTGAACGGCAAGCCGCTGCTGCGCGCCTACAGCATCGCCAGCGCCAACTACGAGGAACACCTGGAGTTCCTGTCGATCAAGGTGCCCGACGGCCCGCTGACCTCGCGCCTGCAGAACATCCAGGTGGGCGACTCCATTGTCGTGGGCAAGAAGCCCACCGGCACCCTGCTGATCGACTACCTGCTGCCCGCCAAGCGGCTGTACATGCTCTCCACCGGCACCGGCCTGGCCCCCTTCCTGAGCCTGATCCGCGACCCCGAGACCTACGAGAAGTTCGAGGAAGTGGTGCTGGTGCACGGCGTGCGCGAGGTCAAGGAGCTGGCCTACCACGACTACATCACCGAAGAGTTGCCCAAGCACGAGTTCCTGGGCGAGATGGTGAGCAAGCAGCTCAAGTACTACCCCACCGTGACGCGCGAGGATTTCAAGCACCAGGGCCGCGTGACCACCGTGATCGAAAACGGCCAGCTCGCCCGCGACCTGGGCCTGCCAGCGCTGAACCCGGTGGAAGACCGGGTGATGATCTGCGGCAGCCCCGAGATGCTGCGCGACCTCAAGCACATGATGGAAGTGCGCGGCTTCAAGGAAGGCAACACCACGAAGCCCGGCGACTTTGTGATCGAACGAGCCTTCGCTGAGCAGTAATATCCCCGGCAGGCCCGGTCCCTGCATGGCAGGGGCTGCCCTGCCACCCAACGGATCATCCATGTCGGCCACACCCACCAAGACCCGGACTGCTTCCACCCGCGCCCCCTCCGCCCGCCGCACCGGCGTGCGCGAGCAGGCGGCCCAGACCACGCGCGACAACATCCTCAAGGCGGCGATCAAGGTGTTCGCACGCTACGGCTACGAAGGCGGCAGCGTGGAGAAGATCTCCAAGGCGGCCAAGTCCTTCGACCGGATGATCTACTACTACTTCGGCAGCAAGGAAGGTCTCTTCATCGAGGTGCTCGAAGAGATCTACCGGCGCATGAACGACGCCGAGACGGCGCTGGACATCCGGCTCGAGACCCCCGTGGAGGCGCTCAAGTCCGTGGTCCGCTTCGTGAGCCAGTACTACCGCAAGCACCCCGAGTTCGTCACCCTGCTGAACACCGAGAACCTGCACAAGGGCAAGCACATCTCCAAGTCGATGCGCGCGCGCGAGTATTCCTCGCCCGCCGTCTCGGTGATCGAGCAGGTGTTGGCCGCGGGCGTGGCCAGCCAGGAGTTCCGCGCCGACCTGCGCGCGCGCGACCTGTACCTGCTGATCGCCTCCATGGGCTACTTCTACCAGTCCAACCGCTACACGCTCTCCGCCTTCCTGGGCGAAGACATCGACCAGCCCGAGGCCGTGGCCCACTGGGACGAGTTCATGATCGATACCGTGCTGCGGACCGTGCGGGCGTCCTGAGGCGCAACGCGCCCTCCCCGGGGCCCAAGGCCCATATCTTGCAAGAGCCCCCTGCCGATCCGGGCGATCGGCAGGCGCGCAGCCTGCCCGCTTCACCGCAGCGCCTGATCTGCCCCGAGACACTTTGCAGTGCTTGCCATCTTGCACGATGCTGGCCTCTTATGTAGTATTCACTACACGAATTGCAGCCCCACGATCGGCGCAGTTTGCGCCTTCCCCCTCAACCATCCGACTGGTACCTTCCCATGGCAGACATCTCCACCAATGCGGCCTCCGGCAAAGTCGTCATCAAGAACATCGGCCTACTGCTCTCGGGCGACCTGGAACGCCCCATCCTCGACGCCGACACCATCGTCGTGAACGACGGCCTCATCGTGGCCGTGGGCCGCGAGAAGGACTGCGACACCGAACACGCGCGCACCACCATCGACGCGCGCCAGACCTGCGTGGCCCCCGGCCTGATCGACAGCCACGTACACCCCGTCTTCGGCGACTGGACACCGCGCCAGAACCAGATCGGCTGGATCGACTCGACCATGAACGGCGGTGTGACCACCATGGTCTCGGCCGGCGAGGTGCACCTGCCCGGCAGGCCCAAGGACATCGTGGGCTTGAAGGCCCTGGCCATCACCGCGCAGCGCGCGTTCGACAACTTCCGCCCCGGCGGCGTGAAGGTGATCGCGGGTGCGCCCATCATCGAGAAGGGCATGGTCGAGCAGGACTTCAAGGACATGGCCGATGCCGGCGTGACCCTGCTCGGCGAAGTGGGCCTGGGCACCGTCAAGGCCGGTTACGAGGCCCAGCAGATGGTGGCCTGGGCGCGCAAGTACGGCATCCAGAGCACCATCCACACGGGCGGGCCGTCCATCCCCGGCTCGGGCCTGATCGACAAGGACGTGGTGCTGGAGGCCGATGCCGACGTGATCGGCCACATCAACGGCGGCCACACCTCGCTGCCCTGGAAGCATGTCTGCGAGCTGTGCGAGAAGTCCTCGCGCGCCATCGAGTTGGTGCACAACGGCAACGAGAAGATCGCCATCGAGGCCGCACGCGCCGCCATGGAGCTCAAGTGCCCGCACCGCGTGATCCTGGGCACCGACGGGCCCGCAGGCTCGGGTGTGCAGCCCCTGGGCATGCTGCGCATGATTGCGCTGATCTCGAGCTTCGCCAACATCCCGGCCGAGCTGGTGTTCTGCTTTGCCACGGGCAACACGGCGCGCATCCGCAACCTCAACTGCGGGCTGATCGAGCCCGGCCGCGCGGCGGACTTCGTGTTCATGGACCGCGCCCAACACACGGCCGGAGCCACGCTGCTCGAAAGCGTGCAACTGGGCGACATCCCCGGCATCGGCATGGTGATGATCGACGGCCTGGTGCGCTGCGGCCGCAGCCGCAACACGCCGCCTGCCACCGAGATCCCTGTCGTTCTCTGAGCCCCCGGCCTGAACCCCTTCAGCACGCTCACCTCCTTTCCAGCGCAGGCCCACGCGCCTGCGCCGTCCATTTCTTTGTACTGATGGAGTTCCTCCCATGAAAGCAATCGTCGCCGTCAAGCGCGTGGTGGACTACAACGTCAAAGTCCGAGTCAAGTCGGACAGCACGGGTGTGGACATCGCCAACGTGAAGATGAGCATGAACCCCTTTGACGAAATCGCCGTCGAAGAGGCCGTGCGCCTGAAAGAAAAAGGCCTGGTGACCGAAGTCATCGCCGTCTCCTGCGGCGTGGCCCAGTGCCAGGAAACTCTGCGCACCGCCATGGCCATCGGCGCCGACCGCGCCATCCTGGTCGAGACCGACGTCGAACTGCAGCCCCTGGCCGTGGCCAAGATCCTCAAAGCCCTGGTCGACAAAGAGCAGCCCGGCCTCGTGATCCTGGGCAAGCAGGCCATCGACGACGACGCCAACCAGACCGGCCAGATGCTGGCGGCCCTGGCCGACCTGCCCCAGGCCACCTTCGCCAGCAAGGTGGAACTGTCTGCCGACAAGGTCAGCGTGACCCGCGAAGTCGACGGCGGCCTGGAAACCCTGTCCCTCACCCTGCCCGCCGTCATCACCACCGACCTGCGCCTGAACGAGCCCCGCTACGTCACCTTGCCCAACATCATGAAGGCCAAGAAGAAGCAGCTCGATATCGTCAAGCCCGAAGACCTGGGAGTGGATGTGACTCCGCGCCTGAAGACCCTCAAGGTCACGGAACCCGCCAAGCGCGGTGCCGGCGTCAAGGTGGCCGACGTGGCCGCCCTGGTCGACAAGCTCAAGAACGAAGCCAAAGTCATCTGAACAATAAGGAGAACAAGCAAATGACCGTACTCGTTATTGCCGAACACGACAACGCCGCCGTCAAGGGCGCCACCCTGAACACCGTGACCGCAGCCATTGCCTGCGGCGGTGACGTCCATGTGCTGATCGCCGGCCACAATGCCGCGGGCGCAGCCGCTGCCGCAGCCCAGATCGCCGGTGTCGCAAAGGTCGTCCACGCCGATGCCCCCGGCCTGGAACACGGCCTGGCCGAGAACGTGGCTGCCCAGGTGCTGGCCATTGCTGCCAACTACAGCCACATCCTGTTCCCCGCGACCGCCAGCGGCAAGAACGTGGCGCCCCGCGTGGCCGCCAAGCTCGATGTGGCCCAGATCAGCGACATCACCAAGGTGATCTCCCCCGACACCTTCGAGCGCCCCATCTACGCCGGCAATGCCATTGCCACCGTGCAGAGCAGCGATGCCACCAAGGTCATCACCGTGCGCACCACGGGGTTCGACCCGGCAGCAGCATCCGGTGGCAGTGCCGCCACCGAAACCTCCGCCGCAACAGCGGATACGGGCAAAAGCGTCTTCGTGGGCAGCGAGATCGCCAAGAGCGACCGGCCCGAGCTGACCGCCGCCAAGATCATCGTCTCCGGTGGCCGGGCTTTGGGCAGCAAGGAAAAGTTCGACGAAGTGATGACCCCGCTGGCCGACAAGCTGGGCGCCGCCCTGGGCGCCAGCCGCGCTGCGGTGGATGCGGGCTATGCACCGAACGACTGGCAAGTGGGCCAGACCGGCAAGATCGTGGCGCCGCAGCTGTACATCGCTGCGGGTATCTCGGGGGCCATCCAGCATCTGGCCGGGATGAAGGACTCCAAGGTGATCGTGGCGATCAACAAGGACGCGGAGGCGCCGATCTTCAGTGTGGCGGACTATGGGCTGGAGGCGGATCTGTTTACCGCTGTGCCGGAGCTGGTCAAGGCGCTGTGATCAGGCCTGCCGCAGCTCAATAGCCGTTGGCCACGCGCACCGCGCCTGCAGGGGCATTGGTGTAGGCGCCGCCATTCGGGCGGCTGTCGCGCTCGTGGTCGATGCGGTAGCCCTTGCCCTGCAGCGCGACAGGCGTGCCCACGGCCGGGGGCTGCGCGCGCGTGAAGCGGCGCAGCGAACCATCGTCCATGCGGATCGCCACCTGGTACACCGTGCGGGTGCGCGAGCGCTGCTCCACCTGGTGGCCTACGTAGCCACCGCCTACCGCGCCCAGCACGGTGGCGGCCGTGCGGCCATTGCCCTTGCCGATCTGGTTGCCCACCACCGCGCCGAGCACGCCACCCGCGACCGCACCCACACCGGTGGCAGGCTCGGCCTGCTGGATGGCCTGCACCGATTCGACCCGGCCGCAGCTGCTGCACACCGGCGCGCGTTGCACCATCGGAGTCGTGCCGCCGGCCAGGTTCGCACGCTGGGGCTGGAATGGCTCGGGCATGGGCGCAGGCGCACGCTGGGCCGGGGCACCGGCCTGGGGTTGCACCGGACCCAGCGGCTGGGCGGGAACGCCCTGCAGTGATTGGGCCACCACGGTCGGGCTAGCCGCCGTTGAGGCGGCCGCAACTTCAGCAGGACGGTGCTGCACCACCAGCGTGGTACCCAGGGCCACCACACATGCTCCCAGGGAGGCGATGGCGACCCACATCCACTTCATGGGCGAGGGGGTGGAAGGCACTGTGCGCACATCGGACGGCTGCAGGGTGATAGGGTTGTTCATGGTGCTTCCTTCCGCGCGCATGCGCGCCATTCATTCATTGGTTGGTTCGTGTGCCGGGGGGCCGGCGCTCAGTGCACAACGCGGCCCATGGATGCACGGTATACAGGCAATGGTGCGGGGCTTTGTCTGCTTTGTAAGGGTCGGTAAGAAGTGCTGCGAGCACCCCTCAAAGTGCAGAGCCCTGCGGCAGACAGTTGCTGTTGCTTACAGCGCAAAGTGACACCAGCCCCGCTCGTCCATTCAAGGCACGGGCGCCACGCCCGCATCGGCCTGCGGCACGGGGACCGCCGTGGCGCGGCGCCTGCGCACCTGCAGGCCCGCCTCGTCCAGGGCCCGGGCACAGCTGGCCGCGAACAGCAGCACGGCCGACGAGAAATAGATCCACATCAGCAGCACCACCAGCGAGCCGGCAGCGCCGTACGCAGAGACCACGGCAGCGGTCGACAGGTACCACGCCAGCAGCTGCTTGCCGATGGTGAACAGCGTGGCCCCCACCACCGCACCGGCCACCAGGCAGCGCAGGGGCGGTTTGCGCCCACTGCCAATGCGCATCAGCCCCACGAACAGTGCCACGGCAAAGCCGAAGGCCACGACCTCGTTGACCACCAGCAGGATAGGCCCGAGCGGCGCCATCGAGAGCCGTGCACCGGCCCAGCTGGCAAACAGGTTGATGAGGGTGGACAGGGTGAGCGAGACCATCAGCAGGAAGCCGATGGCCAGCACATAGGCCAGCCCGCGCAGCCGCAGCGAAGCCATGTGCCACCAGGCGGCGCGTGCCGGCTCAGGCTCGGTCCCCTGCCACAGGCGCGCCAGCGTCGACTGCAGCTCCACGAACACCCCGGTGGCACCCGAGAGCAGCACGACAAAGCCGATCAGCGACGCAAGCCGACCCTCGGAAGGCTCCTGCGCGCTGGCCAGGGCCTGGCGCACCACGTCGGCCACGCGCTCGCCCATCACCGACTGCACCTGCAGCAGCAGGCTGCTTTCCAGGTAGCTGCGGTCCAGCCACCAGCCGAGCACGCCCACCAACAGGAGCAGCAAGGGGGCCAGGCTGAGCATGCCGTAGAAGGACATGGCGGCGCTCATGCGCAGGCCATCGGCGTCGAGCCACATCTGCACTGCGCGCCACAGCGGCAGCACAGGCTGCACCAGGGGTTTGAGGCGCTCGGTGGCGCGCTGGATTCGGTCGGTGACAGTCATGCACGCAGCATAGGCTGCGGCCCGGCGGCTTTGCACCGGCCGGGCACGGAATTGCCTGTAGGTGCTGTCCCACAGGCGGCTGGGCGTTCCTGCTACTTGTGGCAGGCTGGCACCATCTTGTCCCGGAGCCCCGCCCATGCACGCCCCCAGCCTGACCCGACTGCGAACCGTCCTGCAGGACCACATTGACCGCGGCATCCTGCCTGGCGCGGTGGCGCTGGTGCACCACCGCGGCCAGACCGTGCTGCACGAGCCCCTGGGCGCCCAGGCGCCGGGCGCGGGCGCGCCGGCCATGGCTGCGGATTCGATCTTTCGCATCTACTCCATGACCAAGCCCGTGGTGTCGCTGGTCACGCTGATGCTCATGGAAGAGGGCCGCCTGCCCCTGTCCCACCCCGTAGTGCGCTACCTGCCCTCGTTTGCCGGCCAGGGCGTGTTCGACCCCGCCACGGGCGGCACTGTCGCCGTGCGGCGCGAGGCCACGGTGCATGACCTGCTGCGCCACACGGCGGGCCTGACCTATGCCTGGGACACCGGCCCGGTGGCCCAGGCTTACCAGAGCGCGCGCATTGGCTCGCGCCGCGATGGCAATGCGGCGCTGGCCAAGGCCATCGGGCCCCTGCCCCTGCTGCACCAGCCCGGCAGCTGCTGGGAGTACAGCCGCGCCACCGACGTGCTGGGCGCCCTGCTGGAGGTGGTGGAGGGCGAGCCCCTGGGCGCCATCCTGCAGCGCCGGGTGTTTGGCCCGCTGCAGATGCGCGACACCGGCTTTCACGTGCCGGCGGAGCAACTGCACCGTCTGGCCGAGCCCTTCGCGCGCGACCCGCAGACCGGCGCCGAGGTGGTGCTCAACGACGTATCGCGCCCAGCCACGTTCGAATCGGGCGGCGGCGGGCTGGTGTCCACGGCCGGCGACTACGCGCGCTTTGCGCGCCTGCTGCTGGCCGGCGGCACGCTGGACGGCGTGCGCCTGGCCAGCCGCGCCACCGTGGCCTTCATGGCGGCCGACCATCTGGGCGCGGGCATTCCGGCTGCCGGGGACATCCTGCCCGAGGGCTATGGCTTCGGCCTGGGGGTGGCCGTGCGCCGCAGCGCCGGCCTGGCGCCCCACGCCGCCTCGGTGGGTCAGTACGGCTGGAGCGGCATGGGCGGCACCTTCTTCCTGGTGGACCCGGCCGAGGACCTGGTGGCCATCTTGCTCACCCAGGCGCCCGGCCAGTTGCGCTACCTGTGCGAGCTGTACCCGGCGCTGGTCTACGCGGCGCTGTGACGGCAGCCGGTAAACTCCCGTCCCAGGGGCAAGGCCGGAAAGACACAAGAAACATATGCAGATTCGCTGCGCACTGGTCGGCATGCCCGGCTCGGGCAAATCCACCGTCGGCAGGCAGCTGGCGCACCGCACGGGCGTGCCGTTCATCGACCTGGACCACCGGCTCGAGGAAACGCTGGGCACCAGCATCCGCCAGTTCTTCGAGGAACATGGCGAGGCGCGCTTTCGCGACCTGGAGGCCCAGGAGCTGGCCAAGGCCGCTGCCCAACCCGGCGGCATGGTGCTC
This sequence comes from Acidovorax sp. LjRoot66, assembly GCF_964253305.1. NCBI lineage: Bacteria > Pseudomonadati > Pseudomonadota > Betaproteobacteria > Burkholderiales > Comamonadaceae > Acidovorax > Acidovorax sp. LjRoot66. Next base: position 598,695 of record NZ_CAXUQU020000001.1, on the reverse strand, counting down.
TCGACCGGCGGCGGCGCCGTGCTGCGCCGCGAGAACCGCGAGGTGCTGCGCGCCATGGGCCCGGTGCTCTACCTGCGCGCCTCGCCCGAAGAGATCTACAAGCGCGTCAAGCACGACCGCACCCGCCCCTTGCTGCAGGGCGGCAACCCCATGGACAAGCTGCGCGCCCTGTACGGACAGCGCGATGGCCTGTACCGCGAGACGGCGCACTACGTGATCGAGACCGGCCGCCCCACGGTGCACATGCTGGTCAACATGATCATGATGCAGCTCGAAATGGCTGCGAGCGCCGATACGGGTGCCGATCAGGCGCCACATTAGCCCCGATCCGCTGCTGACGACGCTCAGCGCAACGGCGCCGAGTCGCTCCAGTGGAAATGAACCCGCGGCTGGATGTCCGCGATCTCGGTGCGCAGCAGCGCGGCCAACCGCGCCGCCTCGCGCTGGGTGAGCCGCGCCACGGTGGTTGACAGGCTGATGGCCGCGAACGCGCGCCCGCCCACATCCACCACCGCATGGCCCACGGCGGCGGTGTTGGTGTTCAGGCAGCCGCCGCTGCGCGCATAGCCCAGGGTCTGGGTCTGCGCGAGCAACTGGCGCAGGGCCGGCTCGTCCAGCCCGCCGTAGCGGCCCAAGGTGGGGGCATTGGCTTGCATGGCCGCGTCGATGAATTCTGCGTCCTGCGCCGCCATCAGTGCCAGCCCGGCCGCGCCCACGCCCAGCGGGCGGCGCCCGCCCACGGTCACGCTCAGGGGCGGGTCCAGCCGCTGCACGTTGGTATGGGCGTAGCAGACGGCCTCGTGCCCGCTGAGCACGAACAGGTAGGCCGCATAGCCCGTGGCATCGGCCAGGCGCTGCAGGTTGGCGGTGAACAGCGGCGCCACGTCGTGCCGCCCGCGCGCGGCCAGGCCATGCTCGAACGGGCGGCGGCCCAGCACGTAGCCCTTGCCCTCGGGCAGTGCAGCCACCAGGCGGGCCGCCATCATGTCCTGCAACAGCCGGTGTACGGTGGGGTGCGGTATGCCGGACTGGCGCGCGATGTCGGACAGCGACAGCCCGCGCGCGTCGTAGCGCGAGAGCTGGTCGAGGATGCGCAGCACGCGGTCGAGCACCAGGGTGGTCATGCTTGTCCATGCAGTGGAAAGAACGATTGTAGGAAACCGCAGGCCGGCCAAGAATGGCGGCATTCCTATAACCATCCTCGGAGACACCCGAACATGACCGCTTTCGACCGCACCCACACCACCCGCCGCACCCTGCTGTGTACCGCCGCCGCCGCCACCGTGCTCGGTCTGGCCGCCGGCCCCCTGGCCGCTCAGGAGGCAGCCTTCCCGGCCAAGCCCATCCGCTTCGTCGTGCCCTATGCCCCCGGCGGCACCACCGACCTGGTGGCGCGCACCGTGGGTGCCCACATGGCGCAGACCCTGGGCCAGCCGGTCATCATCGACAACCGCGCGGGCGCGGGCGGCAACATCGGCATGGACGCCGTGGCCAAGGCCGCGCCCGACGGCTACACCGTGGGCATGGGCGCCATCTCCACGAATGCGCTGAACCCACACATCTACAAGAAGATGCCCTTCGACCCGCGCAAGGACTTCACGGCGGTGGGCCTGCTGGGCAACTCCACCATCGTGCTCGAGGCCGGCCCCGCCCTGCCCGTGAAAAACGTGGCCGAGCTGCTGGCCCACCTGCGCAAGAACCCCGGCCTGCCCTATGCGACGGCCGGTGCCGGCACCTCCATGCACCTGGCCGGCGTGCTGTTCGCCCAGACCAGCAAGACCGACCTGGTGCACGTGCCCTACAAGGGCAGCGCGCCGCTGATCACCGACCTGATCGGCGGCCAGGTACCCATCGCCTTCGACAACCTGCCCGCCTCGCTGCCCCACATCCAGGCCGGCAAGCTGCGCGCACTGGCCGTGGCGGGCGCTCAGCGCTCCCCGGCCCTGCCCGACGTGCCGACACTGGCCGAAGCCGGCCTGCCCGACTATGCGGTCGAGCCCTGGTTCGGCGTCTACGGCCCCGCCGGCCTGCCTGCGTCCGTGGCCCAGCGCCTGAACAAGGCCCTGGCCGATGCGCTGGCGGACCCTGCGGTCAAGGACAAGCTTCTGGCCGCCGGCTTCACCCCGCGCAGCGCCAGCGTGGCCGACTTCGACGCCCTGACCAAGCGCGAATACGAGCGCCTGGGCAAGGTCGCCCACAGTGCGCAGATGAGCGCCGACTGATCTCATACCCCCTTTTTCTTAGCACCGTGACCATGACCACTACCCTTGATGCCACCCACGGCACCCATCTGCGCAGTTGGGTCGCATCCGCCAACACGGCGGGCTGCGATTTCCCCATCCAGAACCTGCCTTTCGGCCGCTACCGCAAGGCGGGCAGCGGCGACGCGCTGCGCATCGGCGTGGCCATCGGCGACCAGATCCTGGACCTGCAGGCCGTGGGCCTTACCGCCTCCAACGACATGAACGCGCTGATGGCTGCCACGCCAGCCGCGCGCCAGGCCCTGCGCCAGCAGCTGTCCGAGGGCCTGCGCGAAGGCAGCGGCCAGCAGGCTGCCTGGTCCCAGGCGCTGTCGCCCCAGGCCGATGCCGAAATGGCTGTTCCCTGCCAGATCGGCGACTACACCGACTTCTACACCAGCGTGCACCACGCCACCACGGTGGGCAAGCAGTTCCGCCCGGACAACCCGCTGCTGCCCAACTACAAGTGGGTGCCCATCGGCTACCACGGCCGCGCCTCGTCCATCGGCATCAGCGGCCAGCGCGTCAAGCGCCCCCAGGGCCAGACCAAGGCACCCGAGGCCGCCGCACCGGTGCTCGGCCCCTGCAAGCGGCTGGACTACGAGCTGGAGCTGGGCTGGTTCATCGGCCAGGGCAATGCGCAGGGCGAGCCCATCGCCATCGGCCAGGCGGAGCAGCACCTGTTCGGCGTGGCCCTGTTCAACGACTGGAGCGCGCGCGACATCCAGGGCTGGGAATACCAGCCGCTCGGCCCCTTCCTGTCGAAGAACTTCGCCAGCACGCTTTCGCCCTGGCTGGTGACCATGGAGGCGCTGGCGCCGTTTCGCGCCCCGTTCGAGCGCGACGCGGCTGACCCGCAGCCCCTGCCCTACCTCGACTCGCCCGGCAACCGCGCCCAAGGCGCCTTCACCATCGCGCTGGAGGTGCTGCTGCAGACCGCGCGCATGCGGGAAGCCGGCGAGCCCGCTGTGCGCCTGGCCCTGACCAACACCCAGCGCGCCGCGTACTGGACGCCCGCGCAACTGGTGGCGCACCACACGGTGAACGGCTGCAACCTGCAGCCCGGCGATTTGATGGGGTCAGGCACGCTTTCGGGCCCCGAGGCCAGCGAAGCTGGCTCGCTGCTGGAGCTGACCGGCGGCGGCAAGCAGCCCGTGACCCTGCCCAATGGCGAGAAGCGCAGCTTCCTGGAAGACGGGGACACGCTGACCCTCAAGGGCTGGTGCGAGCGCGAAGGCGCCGTGCGCATCGGCCTGGGCGAAGTGAGCGGAACCATCATCGCCTGACGCCCCGCCGGCGGCCCCTTGGAGGGGCTGCCTTTTACAGGTTGGGCGCCAGCAGCCGCGCCAGCACGGCCTCGTCCATACCGCGGCGTTGCGCCATGTCGTGCAGCTGGTCATCGCCGATCCTGCCGACGCTGAAGTACGTGCTCTCGGGGTGGCCCAGGTAGAAGCCGCTCACGCTGGCGGCCGGCATCATGGCCAGGCTCTCGGTCAGGGTCATGCCCACCTCCTCGCACTGCAGCACGCGGAACAACTCGCTCTTGGCGCTGTGGTCGGGGCAGGCAGGATAGCCGGGCGCGGGGCGGATGCCGGCGTATTTCTCGCCGATCATCTCGTCGTTGGTCAGTTGCTCGCCTGCCGCATAGCCCCACAGGTCGGTGCGCACGCGGTGGTGCAGGCACTCGGCAAAGGCCTCGGCCAGGCGGTCAGCCAGGCTCTTGAACATGATCGCGGAATAGTCGTCGAGCGCGTCGATGAAGGCCTTTTCCTTCTTCTCGATGCCCAGGCCCGCCGTCACGGCGAACATGCCCGCATAGTCGGCGATGCCGCTGGATTTGGGCGCAACGAAGTCGGCCAGGCAGCGGCTCGGGCGGGTCACGCCGTCGATGACGTGCTTTTCGGTCTGCTGGCGCATGCCGTACCAAGTCATGGCGACCTCGGTCCGCGTCTCGTCGGTGTAGAACTCGATGTCGTCGTCGTTCACGCTGTTGGCCGGGTACAGGCCCATCACACCGCTGGCGGTGAGCCAGCGGCCCTCGATGATCTTTTTCAGCATGGCCTGCGCATCAGCGAACACGCGCGTGGCCTCCACACCAACGACTTCGTCGGTCAGGATGGCGGGGTACGGGCCGGCCAGGTCCCAGGTCTGGAAGAACGGGCCCCAGTCGATGTAGCGCGCCAGCTCGGCCAGGTCGAAGTTCTTGAACACGCGCCGGCCCAGCGCGCGCGGCACGGTGGGCTTGAACGCAGCCCAGTCCACCGGGGTCTTGTTGGCGCGGACCTTGGCCAGCGACCACAGCGGGGTCTGCTTCTTGTTGGCGTGCTGGGTGCGTACCTTGTCGTAGTCGGCGTTGAGCTCCTGCACGTAGTGGTCCACGCCGTCGCCCAGCAGGCTCTGGGCCACGCTCACGCTGCGCGAGGCATCGGGCACGTAGACCACGGGGCCTTCGTAGTGCGGCGCGATCTTCACGGCGGTGTGCACGCGGCTGGTGGTGGCACCGCCGATGAGCAGCGGGATCTTCTTGATGCGGAAGTGCTCGTCCTTCTGCATTTCGCCGGCCACGTACTGCATTTCTTCGAGGCTGGGGGTGATCAGGCCCGACAGGCCGACGATGTCGGCACCCTCGACCTTGGCGCGCGCCAGGATCTCGTGGCAGGGCACCATCACGCCCATGTTCACCACCTCGAAGTTGTTGCACTGGAGCACGACGGTGACGATGTTCTTGCCGATGTCATGCACATCGCCCTTGACGGTGGCGATGATGATCTTGCCCTTGCTGCGCACGTCGCGCCCGGCCAGCTCGTCCAGGCGCTTTTCCTCCTCGATGTAAGGGATCAGGTGGGCCACGGCGGACTTCATCACGCGCGCGCTTTTCACCACCTGGGGCAGGAACATCTTGCCCGCGCCGAACAGGTCGCCCACGACGTTCATGCCGTCCATCAGCGGGCCTTCGATCACGTGCAGCGGGCGCCCGCCCCTGGCCAGCACGATCTGGTAGGCCTCTTCGGTGTCTTCGACGATGAAATCGGTGATGCCATGCACCAGCGCGTGCGACAGGCGCTCGCCCACGGTCTTGGGGGCCTCGGGCGTGCCGCGCCATTCGAGGCGCTTGCTCTCGTCCTTGGCACCGCTCTTGGCGGTCTCGGCCACCTCGACCAGGCGCTCGCCGGCATCGGGGCGGCGGTTGAGCACCACGTCCTCCACGCGCTCGCGCAGCGTAGGCTCCAGGTCGTCGTAGACGCCGACCATGCCGGCGTTGACGATGCCCATGTCCATGCCGGCCTTGATGGCGTGGTACAGGAACACGGTGTGGATGGCCTCGCGCACCGGGTCGTTGCCGCGAAAGCTGAAGCTCACGTTGGAGACACCGCCCGAGACCTTGGCGCCGGGCAGGTTCTGCTTGATCCAGCGCACGGCCTCGATGAAGTCGACCGCGTAGTTGTTGTGCTCTTCGATGCCGGTGGCCACCGCGAAGATGTTGGGGTCGAAGATGATGTCCTCGGGCGGGAAGCCCACCTCGTCGACCAGCACGCGGTAGGCGCGCTCGCAGATCTCGATCTTGCGCTCGTAGGTGTCGGCCTGGCCCTGCTCGTCGAAGGCCATGACCACGGCGGCAGCGCCGTAGCGGCGCACCAGGCGCGCCTCGTGCTTGAATTTGTCGACGCCCTCCTTCATGGAGATGGAGTTGACGATGCCCTTGCCCTGCACGCAGCGCAGGCCGGCCTCGATCACCTCCCATTTGGAGCTGTCGACCATGATGGGAACGCGCGCGATGTCGGGCTCGGAGGCGATCAACTGCAGAAAGCGCACCATGGCCGCCTTGCTGTCGAGCATGGCCTCGTCCATGTTGATGTCGATGACCTGGGCGCCGTTCTCCACCTGCTGGCGGGCCACGGCCAGGGCCTCCTCGTACTGCCCGTTCAGGATCATGCGGGCGAAGGCCTTGGAGCCGGTGACGTTGGTGCGCTCGCCGATGTTGACGAACAGCGTGCCCTCGCCAATGGAGACGGGCTCCAGGCCGGACAGCTTCAGGGGGGGCATGGGAAGGGCGGACATCAGACTCACCTGCGCAATCGGTTCAGTAACGTAGGTGAGCGTCGTTGCGGGGTGGTCGGCCCCGAGCCTGACGAACAGCCGGCATCTGTGTGCCTGGGCGGTCCGCTGCAACGCTCCTCGGGGGAGGCATGATTTTACCTGCTCAGCGCACAGGGAGGAATTGCAGGAAAGTGCCCCCCACAATCCCCTGCACATAGCTGATGGCCGCGCGGCGGTATTTTTCGGTCACCACCAGCGCCACCAGGTCCAGGCGGGCGATGACCTTGCCGAATTCGCGCTCGAAGCTCAGGTTGCGCCCCTGGGGACCGATCTCGTCGGCCCACAGCAGCGGCTGGCCCGCGGCATTGCGCCGCTGGGACAGCAGCCACACGGCCGATTCGACGTTGCGGGCGGCGTTGTACAGGTGCTGGGCGTCGAGCGAGTCGAGCAAAAAGAACTCGCTCTTGCCGCCATGGGCGGTGACCAGCATGTCGGCCGAGGCGACGATGAACGCGGCCACCCGGTCGCCCGTGAACTCGGGCGCCAGTGCAAACGCCAGGGCGGCGATGTCGCGCCGGCCCTGCAGCGGCGCCCAGGGCTGGCGCTGCGCGATGGCGGCGCGCACCTGCTCCATGGCCTGCTCACGGCTGGCCGCGCCGGCCTTGCGCCACTCGGCCGGGTTGCGGCGGTAGAGCTTGTCCATCAGCAGGGTCAGGCTGGCCAGGTTGTCGCGCATGGCCAGGGTGGCCATGCGGTTCACATCGGACTGGGCCAGCTCGCCCGTGCTGGTGGGCGCACCCCGCACCTCGCCGCGCGGGGTGGGCGCCGGGGCCGCACAGCCAGCCAGCAGGGCCAGGGCGGTCAGGGCCGCGCAGGCCAGGGGTAAAAACGAAGGGAGAAGGGATGCAGGCGCCACCATGTGGGCCGCATTATGGCCATGGCTGTCCCGGCCTACGCAATCGCGAGCGAACGCGCAGCGACATCGCGCACGATGTCCTGCGTGGTGTGCAGGAACCGGTCGACATCCGCGGGCGAGTGGCAGTGCAGCGGCGAGACCCGCACGGCGCCCTGCAGCCCGAACGATTCGAGCATGCGCCGCGAGTAGATGCTGGCCGCGCTGCGCTCGTACACCGTGACGCCGCGCAGGCCGTACTCGTGCACCGCCTGGGTGCAGTCGATCCCCGAAAGGCCGATGGCGATGATCAAATCGCGCCGCGCCAGGTCGCCATGGTCCAGGTAGACCTGCACGCCCTCCATGGCGCGCAGCCCGGGCACCTCGGCACTGCCGTCGAGCAGGCGCGCCAGCAGTGCGCGCTCGTGCAGCAGGATGCGCTCCATGCCCACAGCAAAGCGCTCGCGGCGGCCTGCGGCACCGGGCGCGGCAACACCCGAGGCATCGCCCAGCCAGCACACGTAGTCCATGATTTCGGTGAGCACCGCGAACTGCCATGGCGCAGCGCTGCCCAGGTCCCAGAAATCGGGCGCCTTGCCGGCCAGCTTGTGGTGGGGCAATGCGGCCGCGCGGTCCGACAGCCAGGCGAGGCCCGAGCCGCGGCAGCCAAAGAACTTGTAGGGCGCGATGTTGATGCCATCCACCGGCGTGGCCTGCAGGTCGATCAGGCCGTGGGGCGCATGCTGCACGGCGTCCACGATGATGTACAGGTCGGGCTTCACGGCGCGGGCGCGCTCCACGATCTGCACCATGTCGAGCTTGGCGCCCGATATGTTGGACGCATAGATCACGTTGAGCAGGCAGGTGCCCCCATCCACCAGGCGCACGATGGCATCCACGTCGACACCGCCGGTGGCTGGGTTGCTCGGCGCCACGCGCAGCTCGCGCCCGGTCTGGCGCGCGTAGTGCTCCATGGCGTCGAAGGACGAGGGGTGCTCAAGCACCGTGGTAACCATATTGGTGCCGGGCACGTTCTCGGCCACGGCGCGCACCATGTCGAACATGGCGCCTGATGCGGTCAGGGCCGCATAGACGCTGCCTCCCTGCGCGTTGAGCAATGTGCGCAGGTCACCCGCACCTGTGGCCTGCACGCCCTGCAGCTCGCGCGCCACCTCGTGGATGCGCTCGGTGTTGTCGGGCACGGCATCGACCTGGCCCATGCGCTCCACGGCGGCCTTCAGGCGCAGCGAGCCGCCCGCATTGTCGAAGTACAGGCGCTCACTCCCGCGGTGGTCATGCTCCACCTGCAGGAAACGCTCGCGCACCGCCCGCATCAGGTCCTCGGGGAACAGCAGGCCGTCGGGATGCCCGGTCAGAGAGGATGCAGCCATCACACCCCCTTGTTGTTGGGGTTGCGGTAGGCCTCGCGCACCGCATCGGTCATCGGAAAGTTGATGTTGATATTGCTCGGCGGGATGGGCTGGGTGAACCAGCGCGCATACAGGCGCTCCATCTCGCCGGACTTCATGAGCTGCGTGACAGTCTGGTCCACCAGCGCCTGAAAGGGCGCATCGTTCTTGCGCAGCATGATGCCGTAGGGCTCCTGGCGCAGCACCACGTCCTTCAAGATCACGTAGTCACCAGGGTTGGGTGACACGGCAATCAGCCCTGCGAGCTGCACGTCGTCGAGCACGTAGGCCACGGCCCGGTCACTGGCCAGCAGCAGGAAGGCGTCGGCAGTGTCCTTGCCCGAAATCTCCTGCACCTCCAGGTTTTCTGTGCGGCGGAAGCTGCGCAGCAACTGGATCGAGGTCTGCCGGCCACGGTCGCCACGCTCTTGCCCGCCAGGTCTGCCAGCGAGGTGATGCCCGACTTCTTCTTGACCGCCACAGTGATGTTGGTGACGAAGTGGCTGGGCGCAAATGCGACCTGTTGCTGGCGTGTCACCGAATTGGTGGTGGTGGCGCAGTCCAGGTCCACGGTGCCGTTCTGTATCAGTGGAATGCGGTTCAGCGAATTGAGCAGGGTGTACTGCACGCGCAGCGCAGGCAGGCCGAGTTTGGCCTTGACGGCGTCGACGATCTTCAGGCAGATGTCGTTGGAAAAGCCGACGGGGTCACCGCTGCCCGCAGGCTTGTACGAGAAGGGGACGGAGCTGTCGCGGTTGCCAATGTGGATGGTGCCGCTCTCCTTGATCTTGCGCAGGGTGTCGATCTCCTGCGCCATCGCAGCGGATACCAGCACGGTGGCGCCCAATGCAGCGAGAGCAGACATCTTGAAGAGGTGCATGGCGGTCTTTCCAGAAAAGCGGGGCGGTCGACGGGACCAGGGTCGCCACCGGAAATCTCTCGGTCAGTGCATTCGGTGGCGGGCTGGAACGGATTCTGGAATTGCTCTTACTTTAAAAAAAGCGATTTTTTGTGCTCGAATTGCATGAATAAAAGTGATTTGAAAGCCACGCACTCCCATGATGACCTTCAAGCAGCTCGAAGCCCTGTACTGGATCGCCCAACTGGGCGGCTTTGCCCAGGCGGCACACAAGCTGCACACCTCGCAGTCGGCCGTGTCCAAACGGGTGCATGAGCTGGAGCAGCTGTTCGACACCCCGCTGTTCGACCGCAGCCAGCGCACCGCACGGCTCACTGAAAAGGGCGAAGAGATGTTCGTGCTGGCACGCCAGCTGCTGCGCCAGCGCGATGCGGCGGTGGAGCAGTTCAGCAAGCCGGGGGTGATCGAGCGGCGCCTGCGCATCGGCGTGACCGAACTCACGGCCATGACCTGGCTGCCCCGGCTGGTGGCGCTGGTGCAGCAGCACTACCCCAAGGTGACGCTGGAGCCAGACGTGGACGGCAGCCTGCCGCTGCGCGACAAGCTGCTGGCCGATGACCTGGACCTGGTCATCGTGCCCGATGCGTTTGCCGATGCGCGCCTGCCCGCCAAGGCCGTGGGCCAGGTGGAGAGCGCCTGGATGTGCCAGCCCGGCCTGCTGCCCGCCGGCCCGGTGCGCCTGCACCAGCTCGCGCACCAGCGGCTGCTGGTGCAGGGGCAGTCGTCAGGCACCGGCCGGCGCTACGACGCATGGATGAAGGAACTGGGCGCCGAGCCCTCGGACGCCATCGTGGTGAGCAACCTGATCGCGCTGATCGGCCTGACCATCTCGGGGCTGGGCGTGAGCTACCTGCCGCGCCACTGCCTGGACCCGCTGATCGGCGCCGGCCTGCTGGCCGTGCTGGAAGTGGACCCACCCCTGCCGCCCGTGCCCTACGTGGCGCTGTACAAGGGCGAGCACCGCAGTGCGCTGGTGTCGTCCATCACCATGCTGGCCCAGTCCTGCTGCGACTTCACGCGCGCTTTCCAGGCGTTCCCGATGGGGGATGGCACAGAGCGACCCTGACCCGGGCCTATGCGTGCGGAATGCCATCGATGGGGCATTCGGCTGTGCCCACCGTGTCGCGCGTCAGCGCCTCCACCGCGGCGCGCGTGCTCTCGGGGTCGGTCACCCAGCGCTGGTAAAAGCCGTAGGGGCAGGCGGCCACGCCTTTGTCCCCCTCGCCGGAGTTGAGGAGGCCGGTGTAGCCGCGGTGCAGCAGCTTGAACAAATGGTTCTCGGACTGGCCGTTCCTGCGGAAGTCGCGGATCAGGCTGGTGGACAGGGCCGCATACTGCACGCCGTACTCCTCTTCGCCGCACTCGCCCAGGGTGCGGCCGTCGAAGCCGATCAGTGCCGAATGGCCGAAGTAGCTGTACACGCCATCGAACCCCGCCGCATTGGCCACCGCCACGTAGGTGTTGTTGGCGAAGGCCATGGCCTTGCTGATGAGGATCTGCTGCTCCTTGGCCGGGTACATGTAGCCCTGGCAGCGCACGATGAGCTCGGCGCCCTTCATTGCGCAGTCGCGCCAGATCTCGGGGTAGTTGCCATCGTCGCAGATGATGAGGCTGATCTTCAGGCCCTTGGGCCCGTCGCTCACATAGGTCTGGTCGCCGGGGTACCAGCCCTCGATGGGCGTCCAGGGCATGATCTTGCGGTACTTCTGCACGATCTCGCCCTGGTCGTTCATCAGGATGAGCGTGTTGTAGGGCATCTTGTGCGGATGCTCCTCGTGCCGTTCCCCCGTGAGCGAGAACACTCCCCAGACCTTGGCCTTGCGGCAGGCAGCCGCGAAGATTTCCGTCTCGGGGCCAGGAATGGTGGTGGCGGTCTCCATCATCTCCTGGCGGTCGTACATGATGCCGTGGGTGCTGTACTCGGGGAAGATCACCAGGTCCATGCCCGGCAGGCCGGTCTTCATGCCCCCCAGCATGTCGGCGATCTTGCGCGCGTTGTCCAGCACGTCGGCCTTGGTGTGCAGGCGCGGCATCTTGTAGTTGACGACCGCGACGCCAACGGTGTCCTTGCTGCTCGAAATATCGCCGTGGATCATGGCGGGTTCTCCTTGGATCGGTACTCGGTGGCCAGCGTCAATGGCTGATCATCCAGGGCCTTTTGGTGGGAAAAGTCTTGGCGCCATTCGGTGCCGTGACCGTCCCGCCGCGCTTGGTAGTGCCGCCGCCGCTGCAGCAACCACACCCCGAGGGATGGCGCAGCCGGCCGTAGCTGCCGGCATCACCATCGCGCGAGGACGAGCGCGGGGTGTGCTGGGCGCGCTCGTTGGTGTCGTGCGCGCGGCGCTGCTCGGGGCTCACGCAGGCCAGGTGCGGCGCATGGGCGAACACGCGTGCCGCAGCCGCCCCGCAGGCGGGGCAGGCGCAGGGCTCGTTGCGCAGGGCCACGCTGCGCAGCGCATCGAAGTTGCCGCAGTCGGCGCAGGCGTAGTCGTAGGTGGGCATGGGGGCCTGCCTTGCTACTTGTCTTGCGAGATCGGCATGTCGATGCTGCCGTCGAGCATCTTCACCGGGCCAGCGGCCGTGGGGTTGATGTCGAAGTCGAAGATCTCGGTGGGCAGCCACAGCGTGGCGCAGGCGTTGGGCACGTCCACCACGCCGCTGATGTGGCCCTGCACCGGAGCGGTGCCCAGGATGGAATAGGCCTGCGCGCCGCTGTAGCCGAACTTCTTGAGGTACTCGATGGCGTTCAGGCAGGCCTGGCGGTAGGCCACCGTGACATCGAGGTAGTGCTGCTTGCCCGATTCGTCGACCGAGATGCCCTCGAAGATCAGGTAGTCCTTGTAGTTGGGCGTAACGGGGCTGGGCTTGAAGATCGGGTTCTTGATGCCGTACTTGGCCATGCCGCCCTTGATCAAGCTGACCTTCATGTGCACCCAGCCGGCCATCTCGATGGCGCCGCAGAAGGTGATTTCGCCGTCGCCCTGGCTGAAGTGCAGGTCGCCCACCGACAGGCCCGCGCCTTCCACGTAGACCGGGAAGTAGACCTTGGAGCCGCGCGAGAGGTCCTTGATGTCGCAGTTGCCGCCATGCTCGCGCGGCGGCACGGTGCGTGCGCCCTCGGCGGCGGCCTTGGCCCTGGCCTCGCCCTGCAGCTGGCCCATGTGGGCCGTCACACCGTTGGGCGGGTTGGCCAGGCCGGGCACACGATCGGGATCGGTGGCGATCAGCTCGGCCTCGCGGGCGTTCCAGGCGTCGAGCATCTTCTGGTCGGGCAGGCAGCCGATGAGACCGGGGTGGATCAGCCCCGCGAAGTTCACGCCCGGAATGTGGCGGCTGTTGGTGAACATGCCGTGGAAGTCCCAGATGGACTTCTGCGCCAGCGGGTAATGCTCGGTGAGGAAGCCGCCGCCGTTCTTCTTGGAGAAGAAGCCATTGAAACCCCACAGGCTGTCGTCGCGCGCGCCGATGTCGAGCAGGTCCACCACCAGCAGGTCGCCCGGTTCGGCGCCCTTGACGCCCACCGGGCCCGAGAGAAAGTGCACGGTGGACAGGTCCACATCGCGCACGTCGTCGGCGCTGTCGTCGTTCTTGATGGCGCCACCGGTCCAGTCGTAGGTCTCGAGCTTGAACTCCGCGCCGGGCTCCACCCAAACGGCCATGGGGATGTCCGGATGCCAGCGGTTGTGTACCAGCGGGTTCTCGTACGGGGACTGCTTGAGGTCCACCTTGATCAGGGTATCGGCCATGGCGTGTTGCTCCTTGGATGGTTGTGGAAGGGGAACGAAAAGAGACGGGAGAGAGGATCAGACGGAAAGGTAGGCCTTGATGTGCTGCTGATCGGTGTCGGCACGCGCGGTCTCGTGTACCAGGCGGCCGCCTTCGATGACGAACAGGCGGTCGGCCACGTCCATGGCGAACGAGAGCACCTGCTCGCTGACCACGATGGTGATCTGGCGCAGCTTGCGGATCTCGTTGAGGGCGCGGGCGATGTCCTTGATGATGGAAGGCTGGATGCCTTCGGTCGGCTCGTCGAGCAGCAGCACCTTGGGGTCGGTGACCAGCGCGCGCGCAATGGCCAGTTGCTGCTGCTGCCCGCCCGAGAGGTTGCCGCCCTTGCGCCGGCGCATGTCCCAGAGCACGGGGAACAGGGCGTAGATCTCCTCGGGGATCTCGCGCGTCTTCGAGTTTTCGAGGCCCGTCTGGATGTTTTCTTCCACCGTCAGTGTCGGAAAGATCATGCGGCCCTGGGGCACGTAGGCGATGCCCTTGGCCACGCGGCGAAAGCTCTCGTCACGCGTCACCTCCTGGCCGGCCACGCTGATGCTGCCGCTCTTGACCGGCATCACGCCCATGAGGCTCTTGAACAGCGTGGTCTTGCCCATGCCATTGCGGCCCATGATGGCCACGGTCTCGTTGGCCCGGCCCGAGAACGAGATACCGTGCAGTGCTTCGCTCTGGCCGTAGGCCACGAACAGGTCCTTGACTTCCAACATATGGGTGCTCCTGTGCGGGGGGTGGTCGGTCAGTGGCCGAGGTAGACGTCGATCACCTTGGGGTCGTTCTGGACCTTGTCCATCGAGCCTTCGGCCAGGATCTTTCCCTGGTGCATGACGGTGACCTTGTGCGCGATGCGCTTGACGAACTCCATGTCGTGCTCGATCACGATCACCGCGCGGTTCTTGCAGATGCGCTGCAGCAGCTCGGCCGTGAGCTCGCGCTCGCGCGCGCTCATGCCGGCAATCGGCTCGTCCAGCATCAGCAGCTCGGGCTCCTGCATCAGCAGCATGCCGATCTCCAGCCACTGCTTTTGGCCGTGCGAGAGCAGGCCGGCCTCGGTGGCGAGCTTGTCGCCCAGGCCGATATCGTCGGCCACGGCCTGCACGCGCTCCTTCACTGCGGGGGTGCAACGGAAGGCGAGTGCGCCGAACACGGAGCGGCCCGAGGGGTAGGAGACCTCCAGGTTCTGGAACACCGAGAGGTTCTCGTAGATCGAGGGGGTCTGGAACTTGCGGCCTATCCCTAAGCGCACGCGCTTGTGCTCGGCCATGCGCGTGAGCTCCTCGTTCTTGAACTTGATGCTGCCACCGGTGGCGCGCGTCTTGCCGCAGATCAGGTCCAGCAGCGTGGTCTTGCCCGCGCCGTTGGGGCCGATGATCACGCGCAGCTCGTTCTTGTCGACGTACAGCGTGAGGGCGTCGATGGCCTTGAAGCCGTCGAACGAGACCGTGAGGTCTTCCACGGCCAGGGCGAAGTCGGTGTTGCTCATGAAGGGTGCTCCGGGTGCGGGGTGCGCTCAGGCGCTCTGGCTGCTGGTGCCTTCGGGCAGGCCGGGCGCATGCTGGGCCTTGGCGGCTTCGGCGTCAGTGGGCGCGCGCGGGGCGGTGGCGGGGGGTGGCACGGCGGCCTGGCGCAGCGCTTCGCGCCGGCCCTTCCACCAGGGCACGATGTGGCTCTCCCACAGGCCGGCCAGTCCCATGGGGAAGGCCATGGTCACGCCGATGAACAGGGCCGCCATGAGGAACAGCCACAGGTCGGGAAAGCTCTCGGAAAAATAGGTCTTGCCCGCATTCACCAGCAAGGTGCCGTAGACCGCACCCACCAGGCTCATGCGCCCGCCCACGGCGGCATAGATCACCATCTCGATGGAGGGCACGATGCCCACGAAGCTCGGCGACATGAAGCCCACCTGCAGCGAGAACAGCGCGCCGCCGATGCCCGACAGCGCGGCGGCCAGGCAAAAGGTGAAGACCTTGAAGTTGGCCACGTCGTAGCCCGAAAAGCGCACGCGGTCTTCCTTGTCGCGCATGGCCAGCAGCAGGGTGCCGAGCTTGCTGGTCTGGATGAAGCGGCACAGCACGATGGACAGCACCAGCAACGCCACGCACACGTAGTACAGGATGTACTTGGCGCTGTCGGTGCGCGTGTCCCAGCCCCACAGGGTCTTGAGGTCGGTCATGCCGTTGACGCCGCCGGTGTAGCCCTGCTGGCCGATGATGAGCACGGTGCAGATCAGCGCCACGGCCTGGGTGATGATGGCGAAGTACACCCCGCCCACGCGGCGCTTGAACATGGCGAAGCTCACGATCCATGCCAGCAGCGTGGGCACCACGATCACCGCGGCCAGCGAGAACGGCAGGCTCTTGAACGGCACCCAGAACGCGGGCAGCTCGGTGATCTGGTTCCAGTCCATGAAGTCGGGGATGCCGGGGGTGGACTGGATCTTGGTGCTGACCGGGTCGGAGGCTTCGAGCTTGAGGAACATGGCCATGGCGTAGCCGCCCAGGCCGAAGAACACGCCCTGCCCCAGGCTGAGCACGCCGCCATAGCCCCAGACCATGACCAGGCCGATGGCCACGAAGGCGTAGGTGAGGTACTTGCCGACCAGGTTCAGGCGAAAGATGTCGAGCGCCAGTGGCAGCACCACGGCCAGCAGCACGGTGAGCAGCACCAGGCTGGCGAGCTGGTAGCGCTGGATCCAGGCTTTGAGGGCATTCATGAAGTGACTCCGGTGAACTCAGGGTGAAATCGACAAACGCTCAGCGGCGCACCTTGGAGGCGAACAGGCCCTGCGGCCGCACCATCAGGATCAGCACGATCAGCGACAGCGTGATCACCTTGGCCATGGAGCCGGCCAGGAAGAACTCGGTGATGGACTGGGTCTGCGCGATGCCGAAGGCCGAGACCACCGTGCCCAGCAGGCTGGCCGCACCGCCGAAGGTGACGACCAGGAAGGCATCCACGATGTACAGCGAGCCCGAGGTCGGCCCCGTGGAGCCGATGGTGGTGAAGGCGGCCCCGGCCACACCGGCAATGCCGCAGCCGATGGCGAACGTCAGGCGGTCGGTCTTTTGCGTATCGATGCCCGTGGCGTTGGCCATCACGCGGTTGGCCACCGTGGCACGCACCCTGAGGCCCCAGCAGCTTCGGTGCAGCGCCAGCAGCACACCGCAGGTGACCACCGCCGTGAGGCCCAGCACGAACATGCCGTTGATGGGGATGTCCAGGCCCTCGACGGGCGCCCACGAGCCCAGCAGCCAGTCGGGCAAGGTGGGGCTCACTTCCTTGGGGCCGATGAAGGTGCGAAAGCACTGCTGCAGCGCCAGGCTGATGCCCCAGGTGGCCAGCAGCGTATCGAGCGGGCGCTTGTACAGGTGGCGGATCAGCCCCCACTCCACCAGCCAGCCCGCGGCAAAGGCAAAGCCGAAGGCCGCCACGATGGCCACCGGAAAATAGTAGGCCACCAGCTGCGGCGCATGCGTCGACGCGAGCGTGGAGCCCAGGTAGATGGTGTAGGCGCCGATGGTCATGAACTCGCCATGCGCCATGTTGATCACGCCCATCTGCCCGAAGATGATGGCCAGCCCCAGGCCCATGAGCAGCAGCACGGCAAACAGGCTCAGGCCCGCAAAGCCCTGCATGAGGCCGATGTTGAGCATTTCTGAAAAGTTCATGGGTGCCAGACTCCATTCACGGCAAACAAGGGGGCGGCCATGCGGCGGCCCGGCCTGGTGGGCCGGACGCTGCAGCGGGAGGATTTACTGGTAACCCTTGGGGAACGGATCGGGCTTGATCAATTCCGGCGATTCGGCAACGACCTTGAAGCTCGCGTCCGGCATGCCCATGGCGATGCGCGACTTGCTCCACAGGTGGTGGTTGGCGTCGAGCTTGACGTAGCCCTCGGGTGCGGTCTTGAGCTCGATGCCCGGCGAGGCGGCCACCACCTTGTCCACGTCGAAGCTCTTGGCCTTCTCGACCGCGGCCTTCCACAGCCACGGGCCGAGGTAGCCGGCCTGGGTCACGTCGCCGATCACGGCGTCCTTGCCGTACTTGCCCTTGAAGGCGGCGACGAACTTCTTGTTGTTCTCGTTGTCCAGCGACTGGAAGTACTTCATCGACGAGAAGAAGCCCGCGAAGTTCTCGCCGCCCACGCCTGTCATCTCGTCCTCGGTGACCGACAGCGTGACCAGCAGTTGCTTGTCACCCGTGATGCCGGCAGCCTTGAGCGCCTTGTAGAAGGCCACGTTGGAGCCCCCCACCACGGCGACGAACAGGCAGTCGGGCTTTTGCACCTTGATCTTGTTCATCAGCGAGCCGAAGTTGGTGCTGCCCAGCGGGTAGTACTCCTCGCCCACGATCTTGCCTTTCTGGAAGTTCTCCACGTGCTTGCGCGCGATCTTCATCGAGGTGCGCGGCCAGATGTAGTCCGACCCGATCAGGAAGAAGGTTTTGGCCTTCTTCTCGGTCTTGGCCCACTCCAGGCTGTACAGGATCTGCTGCGTGGCTTCCTGGCCGGTGTAGATCACGTTCTTGGACTGCTCCAGGCCTTCGTAGAAGGTGGGGTAGTACAAGAGACCGTTCTCTTTTTCGAACACCGGCAGCACGGCCTTGCGCGAGGCGCTGGTCCAGCAGCCGAACACGGCGGCGCAGTGGTCGTTGATGAGCAGCTTCTTGGATTTTTCGGCGAAGGTGGGCCAGTCGGAGGCGCCGTCTTCCTTGATGACCTTGATCTTGCGGCCCAGCACGCCGCCCATGGCGTTGATCTGGTCGATGGCGAGCTGCTCGGCCTGGATGGAGCCGGTCTCGGAGATGGCCATGGTGCCGGTGGCCGAATGCAGCTGGCCCACGGTGACTTCGGTGTCCGTCACGGCCAGCTTGGTGGTGTTGACGGCGGCGGTGGTCTGGCCGAAGGACCAGGCGGGCAGGCCCGCCATCGATGCGGCGCCCATGGCCTGCAGCAGGCGACGGCGGCCGCCGTCCGTGGAGGGAGGAAGGCCCAGGGCATTCGGATCGGTGAGGTGCTTCATGGTGAAAACGCTCCTTGCTACAGACGGGTTGGGGTGGTGTGCGGCGCCGGCCGGCTGGGTTGCCGTGGGTGCCGCGCTGGTGCCAAGATTAGGGACAACCCTGGTACGCGCCCATACGTCAATTAACGTAGCCCCTGCGTACGCACCTCGCGGCAAGCGTTGCTAGAACGTTTCTTGCATGGGCCCCGTGCATGCCCTCCACCCCTCCGTCCGGCGCACCGCAACCTGCCCAGCAGACGATCTTTCGCTTCCGGCGCGAGTACAACGCCTGGGTGGCCGACGAGACCATGGAGGACTACGCACTGCGCTACACCCCCAAGAGCTTTCGGCGCTGGAGCGAGTTCCGCGTGGCGAACACGGCGTTCGGCTCGCTGTCCTTCCTGGCGCTGGAGGCCATCGGCGGGGCCATCGCGCTGAACTACGGCTTTTCCAACGCCATGTGGGCCATCCTCGCGGTGGGGGTGCTGATCTTCCTCACCGGGCTGCCGATTGCCTACTACGCAGCGCGCTACGGCCTGGACATGGACCTGCTCACGCGCGGCGCGGGCTTCGGCTACCTGGGCTCGACCATCACCTCGCTGATCTACGCGGTGTTCACCTTCATCTTCTTCGCGCTGGAGGCAGCCATCATGGCGCTGGCGCTGCAGATGGTGGTGGACTGGCCGCTGCAGTGGTGCTACGTGGTCTCGTCCCTGGTCATCCTGCCCCTGGCCATGCGCGGCATCACGCTGATCTCGCGGCTGCAGGCCTGGACGCAGCCGCTGTGGCTGTTTTTGCTGCTGCTGCCCTTCGTCTGGATCGCGCTGGCGCAACCGCAGCTGTACCGCGACTTCGCGGGGCTGTCGGGCCTCAAGAGCGGCAGCAGCCAGTTCAACCTGCTGATGTTCGGCGTGGCGGGCACGGTGATCTTCTCGCTGGTGGTGCAGATCGGCGAGCAGGTGGACTTTCTGCGCTTCCTGCCCGAGCGCACGGCCGCCAACCGCTGGCGCTGGTGGGGCGCGGTGCTGGTGGCGGGCCCGGGCTGGATCGTGATGGGCATGCTCAAGATGGCGGGCGGCGCCTTCCTGGCTTTTGCGGCGCTGCAGTTCGAGGTGGGCACCACGCGCGCGGCCGAGCCCACGCAGATGTTCCTGGCGGGCTTCCACCAGGTCATGGCGGCGCTGGGCCTGCCGGGCCTGGCGGTGGCGGTCACGGTGCTCTTCGTCGTGGTCTCGCAGATCAAGATCAACCTGACGAATGCCTACGCGGGCTCGCTCGCCTGGTCCAACTTCTTTGCGCGCATCACGCGCAGCCACCCGGGGCGTGTGGTCTGGCTGGTGTTCAACGTGGGCATCGCCACGCTGCTGATGACACTCGGGGTGTTCGGCGCGCTCGAGAAGGTGCTGGCGGTCTACAGCAACGTGGCCATCGCCTGGGTGGGCGCGCTGGTGGCCGACCTGGTGATCAACAAGCCGCTCGGGCTGTCACCGCCGGGCATCGAGTTCCGCCGCGCGCACCTGTACGACTTCAACCCCGTGGGCCTGGGCTCCATGGTGCTGGCGGCCACGGTGGCCTGCTGCGCCTATGCCGGCATGCTGGGCGAGATGGCGGCGGCGTTCTCGCCCTTCATCGCACTGGTGCTGTCGATGGCGCTGGCGCCGCTGCTGGCCTGGGCCACCAAGGGGCGCTACTACCTGGCGCGCCAGCCCGATACCACCTGGCAGCCCGGCGAAGCGGTGCGCTGCACGGTGTGCGAGAACCAGTTTGAGTCCGAAGACATGGCGCGCTGCCCGGCCTACGGCGCGGCGATCTGCTCGCTGTGCTGCTCGCTCGAATCGCGCTGCCACGACCGCTGCAAGACCGGCTCGCGCGCCACCGACCAGTTGCGCGCCGTGGCCGCTCTGCTGCTGCCACGCCACTGGGCGGCCAAGGTCAACTTCCGCATGGGGCAGTACCTGATGGTGATGGTCTCGCTGTGCGCGGTGATGGTCTTCCTGCTCGGCGTGGTCTATGTGCAGGAGAGCATCGAGACGCCCGCACAGTTCTTGCGCATGCCCTTCTTCAAGGTGTTCGCGCTGCTGGCGCTGTTGGCCGCCGTGTGCGCCTGGTGGGTGGTACTGAGTACCGACAGCCGGCGCATGGCGCAGGACGAATCGGAGCGGCAGACGCAGCTCTTGCTGCAGGAGATCGAGGCGCACAAGCGCACCGATGCCGAGCTGCAGGCCGCCAAGGACCAGGCCGAATCGGCCAGCCTGGCCAAGACGCGCTACGTGGCCGGCATGACGCACGAGCTGCGTTCGCCGCTCAACAGCATCCTCGGCTACACCCAGATCCTGCTCAAGAACCCGCAGACCGAGGGCTGGCTGCGCGAGAGCCTGTCCACCATCCAGCACAGCGGGCAGCACATGCATGCGCTGATCGACGGCTCGCTGGAGCTGGCGCGCATCGAGGCCGGCCGCCTGCGCCTGGACCTGCTGCCCCTGCCCCTGCCCGAGCTGATCCAGAACGTGGAGGGCATGCTGCGCCCGCAGGCCGAGGCCAGGGGCCTGCGCTTCGTGGTGCAGACCGAGGGCACCATGCCCGGCTGGATACGGGCCGACGCCAAGCGGCTGCGCCAGATTTTGATCAACCTGCTGTCCAACGCGGTGCGCTTCACCGAGCGCGGCGAGGTGCGGCTGCGCATGGATTTTCGCCCGCATGTCTCGCGCATCGAAGTGATCGACACCGGCATCGGCATCGAGCCGCAAGACCTTGAACGCATCTTTCTGCCGTTCGAGCGCGGCAGCGCCGGACGCCGCGCGAGCGAGGCCGGCACCGGCCTGGGCCTGACCATCACACACCTGCTCACGCAGCTCATGGGGGGCGAGCTCACGGTGGCCAGCACGCCCGGCCAGGGCAGCACCTTCACCGTGCGCCTGTACCTGCCCGGCATCTCGCCCGACCCGGCCTGGCGCCCGGCCCACATGGTCGCCCTGCGCCCGGTGATCGGCCACATCGCCCCGCGCCGCACGCTGCTGGTGGTGGACGACCAGCCACTGCAGCGCCAGCTGCTGGCCGGCCTGCTGGTGCCACTGGGCTTCATCGTGCGCGAGGCCGCCAGCGGGCGCGAGTGCGTGGAGATCGTGCGCCAGACCCCGCCCGACCTGGTGCTGCTGGACATTTCCATGGACGACCTCGACGGCTGGCAGACCGCCGCGCTGCTGCGCACATTGCTGCCAGCCAGCGAACTGCCCATCGTCTTTGTCTCGGCCAACCAGTTCGACCACGAGCCCGGGCGCCTGGCGGCCATGCAGGTGCAGGGCTTCGTGGGCAAGCCGGTGATCGAGTCCGAGCTGCTGCGCGCGCTGCAGGCGGCGCTGCAGCTCGAATGGGTGCACGACAACACGCCGCAGCCCTTGCCTGCCCCGGCCCGCAATGACGGCAAACCGCCACCCTCCCCCGCCAGCCTGCCCCAGGAGCTGCGCGACGACCTGACCCGCCTGGCACGCCAGGGCCAGGCCGGCGCCGTGCGCGAGCTGCTGCGCCAGGCGCGCACAACGCTGCCGGGGCACGCTGCGGCCCTGGCGGTGCTGCAGGCCTGCGCGGACCGTTTCGACTTCGAGGCCCTGGCCCGCCACCTTCGCGAACCCGACCATGAACAGTCCCTTTGACCCCTCTCTGGCCAGCCCCTCGGAGCCCGGCCAGCGCGTCATCCTGGTGGTGGACGACGCCCTGGACACCCTGCGCATGCTCTGCGACGCGCTCGCCGCAGAGGGCTACGCCGTGCTGGCCGCGCGCGATGCGCAGGAGGCGCTGCAGCGCTTCGACATGGTGGTGCCCGACGGGGTGCTGCTGGACGCGGT
The DNA here is from genome assembly GCF_964253305.1 of Acidovorax sp. LjRoot66. Taxonomy (NCBI): domain Bacteria; kingdom Pseudomonadati; phylum Pseudomonadota; class Betaproteobacteria; order Burkholderiales; family Comamonadaceae; genus Acidovorax; species Acidovorax sp. LjRoot66. Next base: position 576,572 of record NZ_CAXUQU020000001.1, on the reverse strand, counting down.
GATGCCCGGCATCGACGGCTTTGCGCTGTGCCGCCAGCTCAAGGCCACGCCGCCCTGGTCGCACGTGCCCATCGTGTTCATGACCGGGCTGTCGGACACGGCGCAGATCCTGCAGGGCTTTGACAGTGGCGGGGTGGACTACGTGGTCAAGCCGCTGCGCATCCCCGAGGTGCTGGCGCGCCTGGCGACCCACGTGCGCAATGCCCAGGCCACGCGCATGGCGCGCGAGGCAGTGGACGTGGCCGGCCTGGGTGTAGTGGTGCTCGATGGCCAGGGCCGCATGGCCTGGCGCTCACCCCAGGCCACGCGCTGGCTGGAAGATGCCTTTGCCCATGCCGAGGCTCCCGCGGAACTGGCCGCTGCCTGGCTGGTGCGGGCACAGCGCGATGGCGAACAGACCCTGGCATTGGCCGACGGCCGGCAGCTGCTGGCCCGGCACATGGGGGCCAGCGGCTTGGCCGAATCGATGCTGCTGCTCAGCCACGCCCGGCCCGAGGCCGCGGCGCCGCGACGCCTGCAACAGGTGGCGCTGACCCCGCGCGAAACCGAGGTGCTCTCGTGGCTGACCAAGGGCAAGACCAACCGCGACATCGCCGATATCCTGGGCATGAGCCCGCGCACGGTGAACAAGCACCTGGAGCACATCTTCGAGAAGCTGGGGGTGGAGACGCGCACCGCCGCAGCAGCCATCGCGGGGCAGCTGCTGCAGGGCTGATGCGGTTGTGCGACCGGGGCGGTCCTGAGAAAGGCGGCGGCCCTATTTCATGCCGAACACGATGATGGCCGTGACAGCCACCACCCCGATGACGACCAAGCCCACCACCTGCACGACCATCTCGGCGCGAATGAGGTTGACCCAGAAGCCACCGCCTGCAGGCGGTGACGGTTTCTTATCCTGGTTTTGATCCATGCTGGCTCCTTGATTGACTGTTTTCAGATAGGGCGTGTCATCATTCATTTCACCCCCGCGCTGGCCTCGGCATGCGGATGGATGCGCGAAGCGCGGCGCAGCCAATAGCGGGCTATTGGCAAGCCGAGCGACAAAGCAGACGCCGCATGCCGGGGCCAGCCCGAAGGGAAAGCCTGCAGCGCGGCGCATTGCGGCGTTGCCCTTCGTTTGTGTAGCCGTGCTACACGGCACTCAGGGCGCCTTGCACTGCACCGCGCTGCAGGCTTTCGCGGGGGTGAAATGAATGATGACACGCCCTAAGCAGCCTGTGCATCCCCCGGGTAACAAAGCGCACATTGCGTGCGGCGTCAGACCTGTGCAGCCCCCTGCGCACTGGCGGGCAGGCCGAACACGTGGTCGAACACCCAGTTGAAGACAAAGGTGTAGCACAGGAAGAAGACGATCATGCCGATGTCCATCACCAGTGCCTGCCACAGGCTGATCTGGAACCACCAGGCGAAGATCGGCACCAGGGTGATCACCAGGCCCATCTCGAAGCTCACGGCATGCACCACGCGGCGGGCTGCGCTGCGCCCGCGCACCTCCTGCCGCGCCTCCCAGCGCTCGAAAGCCCAGTTGAACAACACGTTCCACGCCACGGCGATCAGGGCTGCCACGGCAGCGATCACGCCGGCATGCGCCGCGCCCTGCCCCGAGAGAAAGGCCAGCCCCGCCGTGGCGGCTGCAATGGCGATGAGTTCGTACAGCGTGACGTAGACGACGCGGCGCTTGACGCCCTGCAGGCCGGCGGCGGTCTGGGTTGCTGTCAGGGAAGTGGTGGTGTTCTGCGATTCCATGGGCAGGACTGTATGTGCCAGAGGCTGATATAAAAAGTTAGCTTGTGTCAGTTTTTCTGATAGATTGAGCCCTCTATGGCTTTTTCGTCGGACAACATCCAGGTCTTCCTGTCCGTGCTGGACCAGGGCTCCTTCTCGGCAGCGGCCCGCAGCCTCTCGCGCGTGCCGTCGGCCGTGAGCATGGCGATTGCCCACCTGGAGGCGGAGCTGGACATGCCGCTCTTCGACCGCAGTGGCCGTGAGCCCCGGCCCACCGCCGCCGCACGGGCGCTGGAGCCCCAGGCGCGGCTGCTGGCTGGCCAGTTGCAACAACTCAACGCCCAGGCGCTGTCGCTCACCCAGGGGCTGGAGGAACGGCTCACGGTGGCCATCGCACCCGAGCTGCTGGCATCGCGCTGGACCGAGCCGATCGCCGCCCTGGCGCGCGAGTACCCGCTGCTGCAGGTGGAGGTGCTGGCCGCGCCCCAGGTCGATGCGCTCGAGTTGCTGCACACCGGGCGCGCGCAACTGGCGCTGGTGTTCGAACGCCCCAGCATCGACGGGCGCGAAGGCTTCCAGGAGGTAGGCAGCGAAACCCTGGTGGCGGTGATGGCGCCCGACCACCCGGTGCTGCAGGCCGCGCGCGAAGCCGCCACGGAGCGCTGCGAGCCGGCCGGGGAGGCGCAATTGCGCGAGGAGCACCTCACGACCACGCGGCAGATCGTGGTGGCCAGCCGCGACCTGGCGCAGATCGACCGGCGCTTCGTCTTCGCGCGCCACCACTGGCGTACCGACAACCACCTGGCCGCCCTGGGCCTGATCGAGGCGGGCCTGGGCTGGGGCTGGCAGCCACGTGCCCTGGTGCAGCCGCGCATTGACGCCGGCACGCTGGTGGAGATGCCGTTCGAGAACCTGAGCAATGGCACGGCCCTATGGGTGGACGTGGTGTGGTCCAAGGAGCGGCCGCTGGGCCTGGGCGCGCGACGCTTCGTGGACCTGATGTCGCACGACGCACACCGGGCTGGACACCCCGCCGAGCAGGTCTGCTCCACGACGCCCGCATCAGAACACGCGTGACTCGCCATCCTGCGGAATCCACAGCCGTTGCTGCACGCCAGCCTCTGCGGCCAGGCCCGCCAGGCCGGAGCGCGTGGTAGGGCAATGGTCGAGTGCTTCCAGGTGGTTGGCCACCACCGTGCCGGGGGCCAGGGTGCAGGCCCCGATCACGTCTTTCCCATCCATCAGGATCTCGCCCCCCAGGTCGAAGCGCGCACCGCCGGCCGGCAGCACGGCCACGTCGGGGCGCAGGCGGGTGAGGCAATCGCGCAGCTCGGGCGTGAGCACCGTGTCCCCGGCGATGTAGACGCTGGGCTCGCCCGGCATCTCGATCAGGTAACCATGGCCATGCTCCATGAGGCGGCCGACCCAGCCGCGCCCGTGCAGGCAGGCGATGGGCGTGATGTACCCACTGCCCAGAAAGGGCTGGCGGCCCGGGCCCGCCAGCGGCTGCACCGCCAGGCCGCGCGTGGCCAGGTAGTCCGCATCGCGGGGCATGCAGAAGACGGGCGTGCCCTTCCCGCGCAGGAACTGCTTGCCCGCCCGATCCAGGTGGTCGAAGTGGCCGCGCTGGCAATGGGTGATGAGGGCATGCGTCACGCGGCCCAGCACGGCATCGGCTACTTCGGGCAGCTCCACGATGGGGTTGCGGCGGCGCGTGCCCCCCAGGTAGCGCAGCGTGGGCAGGCCACCCTGGCGCGAGAGCATGGGGTCGACCAGCAGGGCCACGGGCGCGCCCTGGGCCGTGAATTCCAGCACGATGGTGGCGTTGCGCAATTGGGTGATCTTCATGGGGCAGGTGCTGTGGCAATGGATGAAGCCCTATTGTTCAAAGGCGTGCGTCTGGTGAAAATGGCTGGAATGGACAATTCATTGCCAATCCATGCCAGGCCTGGGAGCTGATTCCCCTTTCCCCGCGCGCCCCCTGCGCCTGGCCCTGCTGCTCTACGAGGGCTGCATGCCGGCAGGCCTGTTCGCGACGGCCGACATGGCGCGCGCGGCCAACCTGCGCGCGGGCCGGCCGCTGTTCGACGTGCAGTGGGTGGGCCTGGACCTTCAGCCGGTATCCACATGGCAGGGGCCGGCACTGCTGCCCACGTCAACCCTGGCGCAGACACAGGCCGATGCCGTGCTGGTGCCGGGCCTGTGGCTGTCGTCACCCGACGAAGTGCGGGCCCAGCTGCGCCCCCTGCAGCCCCTGGTGCGGGCGCTGCGCGCCCTGCCGCGCCGCACGCAGGCGTGGAGCTACTGCGCCGGCGTGGTGCTGCTGGCCGCCAGCGGCCGGCTCGATGGCCATGCGGCCACGGCCACCTGGTGGCTGCAGGCGGCGTTGCAGCAGGAGTTCACGGCCGTGCAATGGCGCTTTGATGAACCCCTGGTGGCGCACGCAGTGGCCACCACCGCCGCCGGGGCCAGCGGCTACCTGCCGCTGATGCTGCACGCGCTGGCGGCACGGCTGCCGCCCCAGGCCGTGCAGGACCTGCAGGAGGTGCTGATGCTGCCCCGTCCGCGCGCCACCCACCCCGTGTTTGCCGGGCTGGATCTGATGGCGCAGGCGGAGCCTGCCCTGCGCAGCGCCATGCTATGGGTGCAGCGCAGCCCGGCCCAAGGTCTGTGCCTGGCCGACCTGGCGGTGGCCATGCACCTGTCCACCCGCACCCTGGCGCGGCGGGTGCGCGAGCACACGGGCCTGGCTGCGGCACACTGGATGCGCCGCATCAAGCTGCGGCAGGCCGCAGATGCCCTGTGCCAGACCCGCCATCCGCTCAAGCGCATCGCCCAGGACCTGGGCTTTGCCAGCGAGGCCGGCCTGCACCGGGCCTTTACCCATGCGGTAGGCCAGACCCCCATGGCCTACCGCATGGCCCACGGCAACCATTGATACCCCCTTTCAAACCACTGGAGATGCACACCATGACCCCTCCCTTCCAGAGCAGCAGCAAGGCCTTCGGCGAGCGTTGGTCGGCCTGGCAGCCCAAGGCGGGCGGCAAGAAAGGCAAGACCTCTGCCCTGGCCGACTGGGATCCAGGAGCCAAGCCGTTCTCGCTGGGCAGCAAGACCGAAGACAAGGCCGCCGTGGAGGCCCTCGCGCTGGAGCTCGACGAGTTGCAGAACCTGTTCTATGCCGACAAGCGCTACAAGCTGCTGGTGGTGCTGCAGGGCACCGACACCTCGGGCAAGGACGGCACCATCCGCGGCGTGTTCGGCCGCATGAGCGCCCTGGGCGTGCACACCGTGGGCTGGAAGGCCCCCACCGAGACCGAGCGTGCGCACGACTACCTCTGGCGCATCCACCAGCAGGTGCCGCAAGACGGCGACATCACGGTCTTCAACCGCAGCCACTACGAGGACGTGCTGGTGCCCGTGGTCAACGGCTGGATCACGCCCGAACAGCAACAGCAGCGCCTGGCCCACATCAACGACTTCGAGCGCATGCTCAGCGAGACGGGCACCATCGTGCTCAAGTTTCTGCTGCACATCAGCCCCGAGGAGCAGCGCCTGCGCCTGCAGGAGCGGCTGGACGACCCGGCCAAGCACTGGAAGTTCAGCATGGGCGACATCGAGGTGCGCAAGCAGTGGAAGGACTACCGCCGGGCCTATGACACCCTGCTCAACGCAACGCACACGCCCTGGGCACCCTGGACCATCGTGCCGGCCGACTCCAAGACCCACCGCAACCTGATGATCGCCAGCGTGCTGCGCCAGGTGCTGCAGAACCTGGACCTGCGCTATCCGCCGGGCGATCCGCTGCTGGCGGACTTCAAGGTGGAGTGAGGCGGCCCTGCCTGCCGCGAAGGGGCACTGGCACGACCCCTTTGCACAGACTCGGCGAAGGCCAGGATCGTCTTTTCAAGGTTATGCATCGATTGCATAATCCTGTAACACTCCGGCCTTGGACAGGCTTGCGGGGCAGGAATAAGCTTCGTGGCTTGAACTTATCCCACAAGGAAATTCACCATGTCGCAATCTTCCGGCGCGCCGGCCACCCCCTCCAAATTGGGCGCCGTCCACACCCTGCCTTCGTACCTGCAGGCCGACAACCTCGGGCCCTGGGGCATCTACCTGCAGCAGGTAGACCGCGTCACGCCCTACCTGGGGCACCTGGCCCGCTGGGTGGAAACCCTCAAGCGCCCCAAGCGCGCGCTGATCGTGGATGTGCCGATCGAGCTGGACAACGGCACCATCGCCCACTTCGAGGGCTACCGCGTGCAGCACAACACCTCGCGTGGCCCCGGCAAGGGCGGCGTGCGCTTCCACCAGGACGTGACACTGTCGGAAGTGATGGCCCTGTCGGCCTGGATGTCGATCAAGAACGCGGCGGTGAACGTGCCCTACGGCGGTGCCAAGGGCGGCATCCGCGTGGACCCCAAGAAGCTCTCCATGGGTGAACTGGAACGCCTGACGCGCCGCTACACCAGCGAGATCGGCATCATCATCGGCCCCACCAAGGACATCCCGGCACCCGACGTGAACACCAACGGCCAGATCATGGCCTGGATGATGGACACGTACTCGATGAACACCGGCTCCACCGCCACCGGCGTGGTCACCGGCAAGCCCGTGGACCTGGGCGGCTCGCTGGGCCGCGTGGAAGCCACCGGCCGCGGCGTGTTCACCGTGGGTGTGGAAGCCGCCAAGCTCACCGGCCTGCAACTCGAAGGCGCCCGCCTGGCGGTGCAGGGCTTCGGCAACGTCGGCGGCATCGCCGCCAAGCTGTTTGCCGAAGCCGGCGCCAAGGTGGTGGCCGTGCAGGACCACACCGGCACCATCTTCAACGGCAAGGGCCTCGATGTGCCGGCCCTGCTGGCGCACGTGAAGATCCGCGGTGGCGTGGGCGGCTTTGCCGGCGCCGACACCATGGCGCCCGAAGAGTTCTGGGGGGTGGATTGCGAGATCCTGATCCCCGCCGCGCTGGAAGGCCAGATCACCGAGCACAACGCCGGCCAGATCAAGGCCAAGCTGGTGATCGAGGGCGCCAACGGCCCCACCACCCCCGAGGCGGACGACATCCTGCACGACAAGGGCGTGCTGGTGCTGCCCGACGTGATCGCCAACGCCGGCGGTGTGACAGTGAGCTACTTTGAATGGGTGCAGGATTTCTCCAGCTTCTTCTGGAGCGAGGACGAGATCAACGCCCGTCTGGTGCGCATCATGCAGGACGCCTTTGCCGGCGTGTGGCAGGTGGCCCAGGAGCACAAGGTGAGCCTGCGCACCGCCACCTTCATCGTGGCCTGCCAGCGCATCCTGCATGCCCGCGAAATGCGCGGCCTGTATCCATGAGCTTGCGCCGTTCTCCGGACTGAAGCGGCCCACCCGGCAGCTTTCAGGTCCAAAGCAACCGCCAGCGCCGCACCCCGGCCCTGGCGGTTTTTTCATGGGCAGGGCTGTTGCGCGCGGGCGACGCCCCGTGCCCTCGTTCACGCCTGTTGTCGGCACGATGCAACCGCTTGGCGGGCCGTGAAACAGGCAGATACGCAGGCCAACAAATGGAAATGATTGCACCGGGGGCCACATGGGAGACTGCTTTGCATTCGGCAATCCCAGGAGACCACGGTGGCCATTCCCTCCCTGCGCAGCGTCATGGCGCGCTTCATGCTGAGCCGCCTGCGCACCGCCCGCTCGGTGGCCCGCCTGGCCTACCGCCTGCACGGCAACAAACGCGCCCTCATCGACCGGCGCGGCACCCTCACATATAAACAGCTGCATGAGCGCGTGCTGCGATTGAATGGCTGGATGCAGGCGCAGGGCGTGAAGCAGGGCGACATCGTATTCACCTGGCTGCCCGAGACCGGCGAGCAGTACGAGACGCGCCTGGCCACGTTCGAAAACGGCACCATCTTCGCCAGCTTCCACAAACACCTGTCGGCGCAGGCGGCGCTCGATACGCTGCTGCGCGTGAAGCCCACGGTGTTCATCCACGACCCGGCGCTGAGCGCACCCATTCTGGCCACCGTGCGCGAGCGCATGCCCGGCCTGCACATCCTGGCCCTGGGCAAGCCCTACGAGGACGCGCTGGCCCAGGCCACGCCCACGCGCGGCACGGCCAAGGTGCACGAGGACGAGGTGTTCGCACTGCACATGACCTCGGGCACCACGGGGCTGCCCAAGGCCATCGGCTATACCCACCGCAAATACCTGGACAGCGTGCGCTTCATCGCGCAGTCGATCAACTTCACGCCTCCCGCCAGCGGCCAGGACATCAACATGCTGGGCCTGCCGCTGACGGGGCCGGGCTCGGGCCTGGTGCTGCCCACGCTGCTCTCGGGCGCGGTGCTGGTGATGCCCGAGAACTTCCGCTCGGCCACGCTGGCCGGGCTGATCGAGCGCCACAAGGTCTCGCGCGCCTTCCTCTCGCCCTCGGCCATCATCGACCTGCTGGACGACCCGGAGCTGCCGCGTTACCGCCTGGCCTCGCTCACGCACGTGCCCTATGGCTCGGAGATGATGCCCGCGCCCAAGATCGCCGAGGCGATCCGCCACTTCGGACCCATCTTCCAGCAGGGCTACGGCTGCCTGGAGGCGCTGCCGCCCATCACCTGGCTGCTGCCGCACGAACATGTGGACGCGAGCGGCGCGCCGGTGGGCCTCCACATCCTGTCCTCCGTGGGCCGCGTGATGCCCGGGGTGGAGGTGGTGGTGCGCGATGACGCCTTCAACCCCCTGCCCCTGGGGTCCACAGGCCTCATCACGGTGAAGACGCCGGTCAGCTTCGAGCGCTACTGGCACGACCCCGAGAAGACGGCCGAGACCCTGCGCGACGGCTGGGTAGTAATGGGCGACATGGGCTACTTCGACAAGGAGGGCTACCTGCACGTGCTGGGCCGCAGCGCCGACCGCGTGCACAAGGACGGCCGCATGCTCAATCCGCGCGAGGTGGAAGAGGTTACGCACCAGCACCCAGCCGTCAAGGAATGCTGCCTGGTGCAGCACGGCGAGCAGGCCGTGCTGGTGGTGAGCCTGCGCCAGAGCTGGCGCACCGAGCACAGCTGGCGCGCGCTGGAGCACGACATCACCGAGTACATGGGCGAGAACCTGTCCGCGGCCTTGCAGCCCGACCGCGTGCGCATCGTGCCCGAAATCCCGCGCAGCTTCCTCAACAAGATGCTGCGCCGCGAGGTACGCGCCATGCTCGACGCCGAGGAGCCCGTGGCCGAACCGGCGCACGCGTTGTGAGCGGGACGACCGCCGACACCAGGCTGCCGCTGGCCACCAAGCTCAGCTATGCCGTGGGCAATGTGGGCCTGCAAATGCTGATCGCCGCCATGGGCTTTCTGCTCATGATCTTCTACACCGACGTGGCCCTGGTACCGCCGGCGGTGGCGGGCGCCGCGCTGCTGGTGGGCAAGGTGTGGGACACCATCAACGACCCGCTGTTCGGCTGGGTGACGGACCGCACGCGCTCGCGCTGGGGCCGCCACCGGGTGTACCTCATCTACGGCGCCATTCCGCTGGCCGTGGTGTCGGCGGCGGTGTGGATGGTGCCGCCGGGCCTCTCGCCCGTGGCCGCCTTCCTGTGGATTGCCATAACCTACACGCTGTTCGACACGCTGATGACGCTGGTGCAACTGCCCTACCAGGCCATGGCCGCCAACCTCACGCGCGACTATGACGAGCGCACCAGCCTCACGGCTTTTGCCTCGCTGGGTGCGCTGCTGGGCTTCTTCGCGGGCAGCGTGCTCATGCCCGTGCTGGTGCGGGCCGCGCCCGATGCGCGCACGGGCTATGCGCTGGCGGGTGCCTGCTTCGGCCTGGTGGCCGGCATGGCGGTGGCCGTGGTGGCCTGGCGCGTGCGAGAACCCGCAGTCGAGGAGGCCACAGCCGAGCCGGCCCCTGCCTGGGACTCGGTGCGCCGCACCCTGCTGGGCACGCTGCGCAACCGGCCCTTCTTGCTGCTGGTCGGCGCCGCCGGCCTGGTGCGCCTGGGCCTGACGCTGGTGCAGGGCGCGCTGGCCTACTTCGTCATCTACCAGTTGCAGGGCACGCAGGGGGATCTGCCGCGGCTCATGGCCATCCTGCTCGGGGTGGTGGGCATCTCGCTGTTCGTCTGGAAGCGCGTGGTGGACCGCTGGGAGAAGAACCGGGCCTACCTGCTGGGCCTGGTGTTCAGCGCCACCGGCCTGTTGACGCTGTACTGGATCGGGCCGGGCCAGCAGGGGGCCGTGCCGGTCGTGCTGGCGCTGATCGGCGTCGGCATGGGTGCGCACTGGATCGTGCCGTTCGCGATGGTGCCCGACACCATCGACCACGGCCACATGCTCGCAGGCGAGCGCACCACCGGCATGTACTACGGCCTGTTCGGCCTGGTGGACAAGATCGCGCGCACCCTGGCCACGGTGGTCGTTGCGGCCGTGCTCGACCTGACGCACTACGTGCCCAACGTGGCCCAGTCGGCCCAGGCGCTGGGCGGCATACGGCTGATGACCGGCCCGCTGCCCGCGCTGTGCCTGGCGCTGGCGATACCGCTGCTGCTGGCCTACCCGATCACGCGCGCACGCCACGGCGAGATACGCCGCAGTGTGGGCGATGTGCGGGACAGCCAGTTCGCTGGCTGAGACTTCAGGCCCCGGGTCCGGCCGGCCGGACCGGAACGACGGGCTCCACCCAGCGCAGGGCCAGGCAGAACGGCTGCGCGCAGGGGGATCGCCCCGCATAAGGGCAGCCAGACACCTCGCACATCGGCCGGTCGCGCTCGCGGGCTTCCTCGGTGGGCAGGTGGCCGCTGGCCTGCAGCACGGCCATCTGCGTCCAGGGGTCCAGGCGCTGGGCCTGCGGCAGCAGCATTTCACGGCCGTAGACCGCGGCGGGCAACTGGGCCTGGAAGTCCAGCACCAGCAGCGCGCTGGTGCGCGCAGCGACCGCCTCCGGCCCCTGCAGCACCAGCGCAAACACCCCCGATTGCAAGGACTGCGCGTTACCGGAGAACGGTAACTGCAGCGGCGCCGGCGGGGGCGATGCCACGGCAGAGGGTGCCGACTGCGATGCCATCCAGGGCACGGGCATGCGCAGGGTCAGTGCAAAGCCGCGCGGCCCTTCGGGAGTCTGCACCGTGCCCTGGCGCACCAGCCAGGTCTGCAGCGGCGGTTGCCCGGGTTCGGCGTCGCCTCTTTCGAGTGCATGGGCCAGGCCCACGGGCCAGGGCTGGGCGGCGACCACCCGCTGCGGCATGCCGCCGCCCCCGGTCAGTTGCGCCACCATGGCGCTCACCATGCGCAGCACGGGGGCGTCGAGGCCCTCGGCGGGCCAGGTGGCCGCAGCGAGCAGCGCCGTGCCGGTGGCCGGTACAGCCTGGGACGCCGCCAAGGGCGCCCCCGCAGGCGGCAGCATCGGCAGCGAGGTCCGCGCCGCCGCGCTGGCACCCGCGCCGCCGGCGGGCAGGGCCTGGCGCGGGTCAAACCCTGCGCCCAGCTGGCCGCGCGCCTGGGCCGAGATACTGGCCTTGTCGGCCGGGGCCGCTGCTGGTGCCGAAGGAGGAACCGGCGTAGCGGAAGGCGACGGCACAGGGCTCCCTGCGGGGTCGGCCACCGGAACCGGCGCGCGCACCGCAGTCGGCTTGTCCAGCCCGAGCAGCGAAGACTGCCGCTGCAGCGCGGCCTCTGCCAGGAACTGGGCCACGGGCGGCAAGGCGCCAGGGCGGGAGGAGTCGATGGGGGTGGCCATGCGTGACTGTGGGTAGACGCCTGATTCTGGAGCGATTCAGTGCCGATGAACAGGGCGGCCGCACCCGGGGCCCCCTGCCTGCGTCAGAATTCGGCCAGCCCTCGCCACCATGACCCTCCCACCCTCGCCTGCACCACCACCCCATGCCTGGGTCGCTCCGGCCGTGCTTGCCGCAGTGGCCGGCTTCCTGCTGCTGAGCGCCTGCCTGTTCGCGCCCAGTTGGGAGCGCGCCTTGCGCTCCGACGCATCCCCAGCCTCCTGGCTGTCAAGCGCCCTGCTGCTCACGCTGGGTGTCACCGCCCTGCGGCTGACCGCCGAACGCGCCCTGCCCCGGCCACTGGGGATCTGGCTGGTGCTGGCCTTTGGCGCGCTGGCGCTGGACGAGCAGTTCATGCTGCACGAACTGTGGAAATTCCGCTGCATCGAATGGACCACCGCCTGCCATTCGCATTGGGTGCGCGAGGCACCGATGCTGGCCGTGGGCCTGGTCGGTGCGGCCACCCTGGCCTGGCTGCACCGGGCTCTCGTCCACCGCAGCACGCAGGCGCTGATGTGGGCCGGCCTGCTGATGGGCCTGTGGGCGATTGCGGTCGACCAGTGGCCCGGGGTGCCCCCGGAGCTGGCAACCTTCGAGGAGGTTTTCGAGGTCCTGGCCGAAACGCTGGTGCTGGCAGCACTGCTGCGCCAGCCGGCGCGCGCTGGCTGACCCCGCCTGCTCAGCCCCGGCTGGTCAGGTGCATTCCTGGTCCACCCAGTGGCCGGCCCGGAACCACTGGCCGCCGACGTTGAGGTACCAGTGGTGCGTGAATACCGGCTGGCCCGACATCTCGCCCTTGGACGGAATCTCGATGCGCAGGATGTCGGCAATGCCGTCGCGGTCGAGGTCGATCTCGTAGGCCACCACGGCGGTCTGGATGCGCACGGGCTGGGGCACCTCGGGAGGGCTGGCCGCAATGGTCCATTCCTTGGGGTGGCGCCGCGCCTGCACGGCTACCGCGCTGGCGGGCAGGGCTGTGGCGGTTACCAGGCGGGTGAGAACCTGGGCCGTGTCAGACAGGCGTGCATAGCCCTTCACGTTGACCAATTCGTCGCCACCGCCGGCGGGCGGGTCTTCGAACCCGGGGCCGGTGTAGTGGCCCCCGCAATAGAAATCCCCGTTGTCGATCATCCAGGTGCGCTTGCGCAGGCCCTGCGCGCCCACCAAGCCCTGGTGCGTGATCGCGTAGATCGTGAGCGGAGGATCGAAGACAAGATAGGCCGCGCCCACGTCCCAGAAACCCGTGACGAATTCGATCTCCGGGCCGTTGTGGCGGTTGTGGCCGCCCATGGGCACATCCGTGGGGACAACTGCAAGGCGGCTGCCCGCCACCGCCGCCAGACCATCGGCCTCGGTGTCGTGCAGCAGCGCCACCTCGCCATGGCGCTTGAAACGCGAGGGCGCGATGGGCTTGAGCGCCAGGCGTACCCCCGGGATGCTGATATCGGCCACCGGGTCCACCGGCTTGCCGCGCGCGATCTCGTTCGTTGGGTCGAGCAGTACGCCGGCGCGCAGCAGCCGCTTGGCGGCCTCGAACTCGGGCCGGGCCGGATAGCGCACCTCGGCCCCCAACGCATGGGTCTTGATCAGTGCCGGCATCTGCAACGCGGCGGGGCGGGGCAAGGCATTGCCATAGGCGCGCAGCCGCTTGGGCGACGGCGCCACCCAGAAGGCGCGTGCCGGGTCTTTCGCTGCCTGCACCAGCGCCAGGGGTGCCGGCGCGAGCAGGTTGCAGGCCACGTGCGCCTGCAGCGGCAGGGGGGAAGCCAGTGCGCCCTTGCCGCCGGCATTCAGGCGCGGATCGCCGCGGTAGGACACCTCGCACCAGCCATCGCGCTCGGCCAACTGCTGCAGCACGGTGTTGGCGGGCACCTGGGCCAGCACGCGCGCATCGGCGCGCGGGGCCTCGCGCAGGTTGACCCACGAGCCTTGCACGTGGCGCACCTCGGGTGCCGTCTGCTGCGCCGCCGCGCCGTGCACCCACAGGGCCGACCCGGCGAGCCCTACGGCCACAGAGCAGACAGAGCGCAGTCGCATGCTCAGGCCACCAGTTCGGGCGCGGAGGCCGGCTGCTCCACCACCCGCGCCAGCAGGGCGCCCGCATAGCGCGCGGGCAGCGGAATCCACACACGCACCGGATTGCCCTGGGCCACGGCCACGGGCTGGCCGTGCATGTCGTGCATGCGCTCGAGCCGCAACTGCACATTGCCGCTCGGGTGCACCACCTCCAGCAGGTCGCCCACGGCGAAGTGGTTCTTGGTCTCCACCTGCACCCAGTCGCCGACGAGGCCCACGGCGTCCTGGCCGTCGGCGCCCAGCACTTCGCCTGCGAACTGGCTGCGCTGCGTGGCCGAATGGCCGCTGAGGTAATTCTGGTAATCCTGGCTGGGGCGGCGCTCGAGCAGGCCGCCGGTGTAGCCGCGGTTCGAGAGGCCTTCGAGCTCGACCAGCAGTTCGGGGTTGAAGGGCCGGCCGGCCACGGCGTCGTCGATGGCGCGGCGGTACACCTGCGCGGTGCGCGCCACGTAGTACAGGCTCTTGGTGCGGCCTTCGATCTTGAGCGAATTCACGCCGATCTGCGCCAGGCGCGCCACATGCTCCACGGCGCGCAGGTCCTTGCTGTTGAGGATGTAGGTACCGTGCTCATCTTCCATGATGGGCATGAGCTGGCCGGGCCGGCCCAGGTCTTCGAGCAGATAGACCTGGTCGGCCGCCGGGTGGCGTGCGCCGTCGCCACAGGTAGAGAACGACTGCTCGGCCTCCTGCTGGGCGGTGGCGAAGTCGAAGCCGGCCTCCATCTTCTGCGCCACGGCTTCGCCCGTGGTCGGGTCCACATCGGCGCCATGCGTGGCATAGCCCCAGCGGCAGGCGTTGGTGCAGGTGCCCTGGTTCGGGTCGCGGCGGTTGAAGTAGCCGCTGAGCAGGCAGCGGCCCGAATAGGCGATGCACAGCGCGCCGTGCACGAATACCTCGATCTCCATGTCGGGGCATTCCTGGCGGATCTGCGCGATCTCGTCCAGGCTCAGCTCGCGCGAGAGGATGACGCGCTCCACACCCATCTTCTGCCAGAACTTCACGGCCGCCCAGTTGGTGGTGTTGGCCTGCACCGAGAGGTGCACCGGCACATCGGGCCACTTGTCCTTGACCATCATGATGAGGCCGGCGTCGGCCATGATCAGGGCGTCGGGCTTCATGTCGATCACGGGCTCGATGTCGCGCAGGTAGGTACGGATCTTGTCGTTGTGCGCGATCAGGTTGCTGGTCACGAAGAACTTCTTGCCGCGCGCATGCGCCTCGGCGATGCCCTGGCGGATCTGCTCCAGGCGGAACTCGTTGTTGCGCGCGCGCAGCGAGTAGCGCGGCTGGCCCGCGTACACGGCATCGGCACCGAAATCGTAGGCTGCGCGCATCTTGTCGAGCGAGCCGGCGGGCAGCAGCAGTTCAGGGGCTTTGAGGGCGGTCATCGGGGGGCCATCCAATCGGGTTGTGTGGGGTTCAGCGCGGCACCGGCATGGCGATGGCCTGCGGGAATTGCTCGCCATCGAAGGCCTTGTCGCCATCGGCATCGGCCACGCCGTTGGCCACCAGGCCCTGGAAGTCGAAGTGGCGCGGGTCCATGAAGTGCGAGGGCACCAGGTTGCGCAGCGCCACGGCCATGTTCTCGATGCGGCCGGGGTACAGCTGCTGCCAGTCGCGCAGCATCTGCCCGATCTGCTTGCGCTGCAGGTTCTCCTGGCTGCCGCACAGGGTGCAGGGAATGATGGGGAATTCGCGCAGCTCGGCCCAGCGCGTGAGATCGGCTTCGGCCACATAGGCCAGCGGGCGAACAATGACGTGATCGCCCCGGTCGCTCTGCACCTTGGGCGGCATGCCCTTGAGCTTGCCGCCGAAGAACATGTTCAAAAAGAAGGTCTGCAGCATGTCGTCGCGGTGGTGACCCAGCGCGATCTTGGTGCAGCCCAGCTCGTCGGCCACGCGGTAGAGGATGCCCCGGCGCAGGCGGCTGCACAGGCTGCACATGGTCTTGCCCTCGGGCACGTGCTGCTTGACCACGCTGTAGGTGTCGCGCGTCTCGATGTGAAAGGGCACGCCGAGGCCCGCCAGGTACCCGGGCAGCACCTGGGCCGGAAAGCCCGGCTGCTTCTGGTCGAGGTTGACGGCAATGAGTTCGAAGCGGTTGCCGTTGCGCTGCTGCAGCATGCGCAGCACGTCGAGCATGCCGTAACTGTCCTTGCCGCCCGACACGCAGACCATGACCTTGTCGCCATCGGCGATCAGGCCGAAGTCGGCGATCGCCTGGCTGACCTGGCGCACCAGGCGCTTTTCGAGCTTGATGGCCTCGCGGTCCGTACTGCCCGCCACGGGAGCGGGTGGTGCGGCATCGGGGAGCAAGGTGGGGGCGTCGGTCAGCATGGGGGCAGGAAAATCAAGGCGGCAGCCGGCATGCGCCGGGCAGGCCTGCCCGGCCGCACCATAGTCTGCAGCTCAAATTGCTATGTTTTGTATAGCGCAAGGCGATGGCACACCCATCGCATGGGTCGATTTTCGTACAAATCGGCCCGCTGGCCCGCGGAGTCAGGCCTCGGCGGCGTAGAACATGCGGCGCGCCGGCACTGCCTCCACCGCGCGCGCAATCGCGCCTATGTGGTCGGGCGTGGTGCCACAGCATCCACCGACGATGTTCACCAGCCCCTCGGCCGCGAACTCGTGCACCAGCCGGCTCGTGACCTCGGGGGTCTCGTCGAAGCCGGTGTCGCTCATGGGGTTGGGCAAGCCGGCATTCGGGTAGCAGCTGATGAAGGTATCGCCCGCCACGCGGTTCAGTTCCTGGATGTAGGGGCGCATCAGCGTGGCGCCCAGGGCGCAGTTCAGGCCGATGGCCAGCGGGCGCGCATGGCGCACGCTGTTCCAGAAGGCCGTCACGGTCTGGCCCGAGAGGATGCGTCCCGAGGCATCGGTGACGGTGCCGCTGATGATCAGCGGCAGGCGCTGGCCGCTGTGCTCGAAATACTCGTCGATGGCGAACAGCGCGGCCTTGGCGTTCAGCGTGTCGAAGATGGTCTCGACCAGCAGCACGTCGGAGCCGCCCTCGACCAGGGCCTCGGTCTGCTCGTAGTAAGCGGCGCGCAGCTGCTCGAAGTCGATGTTGCGCGCGCCGGGGTCGTTCACGTCGGGGCTGATGCTGGCCGTCTTGGGCGTGGGGCCCAGGGCGCCGGCCACGAAGCGCGGCTTGTCGGGCGTGCTGTACTTGTCGCAGGCGGCGCGGGCCAGCTGCGCCGACTTGAGGTTCATCTCGCGCGCCAGGTCGGCCATCTTGTAGTCCTCTTGCGCGATGGTGGTCGCGCCGAAGGTGTTGGTCTCGATCAGGTCGGCACCGGCGGCCAGGTAGCGCTCGTGGATGTCGCTGATCACATCGGGCCGCGTGAGGCTCAAGAGCTCGTTGTTGCCCTTGACGTCGCGCGGAAAGTCCTTGAACCGGTCGCCCGCACCGCCGGGGCCGGTGTAGCCCTCGCCCCGGTACTGCGCCTCGCCCAGCTTGAAGCGCTGGATCATGGTGCCCATGGCGCCATCGAGGATGGCGATGCGTTGGGCGAGGATGTCGGGCAGCTGCTGGGCGCGGGTGTAGTGGAGGGCTTGCATCCCCCTATTGTAGAAAGTGCGGCCGCGCCCCGCATGCAGCGCACAATATGCGCCTGCCGCGCAACAGGCCAAATGGCATCTGCCAGGCCCCATTGATACAACTGGCTGCCATCGCTTGCTGAAAAAGCGCCAACGGCCCTTAAACCCGAGTATTCGTTTGTCTTCTCGTCCTTTGTCATCCGCCCCGTCACCCGCCCACACCGTCCTGCACGACGTCTTTGGCTACGAGCAGTTCCGGGGCCCCCAGCAGGACATCGTCGAGCACGTGATCGGCGGCAGCGACGCATTGGTGCTCATGCCCACGGGCGGCGGCAAGTCGCTGTGCTACCAGGTGCCGGCCATCGTGCGCCAGCAGCAGGGCCGCGGGGTGACCATCGTCATCTCGCCGCTGATCGCGCTGATGCACGACCAAGTCGGTGCCCTGCACGAGGCGGGGGTGGATGCCGCCTTTTTGAACTCCACGCTGAGCTTCGACGAGGCGCAGGACGTGGAATTTCGCCTGCAGACCGGTGCCATCACGCTGCTCTACGCGGCACCCGAGCGGCTGAACACTCCGCGCTTCCTGGGCCTGCTCGACAGCCTGTACAACGAGGGGCACCTGTCGCTCTTCGCCATTGACGAGGCGCATTGCGTGAGCCAGTGGGGCCACGACTTCCGCCCCGAGTACCGCGCCCTCACGGTGCTGCACGAGCGCTATGCCGGCGTGCCGCGCATCGCGCTCACCGCCACGGCCGACGACCTCACGCGCGCCGACATCATCGAGCGCCTGCAGCTCGAGGACGCACGGCTGTTCATCAGCAGCTTCGACCGCCCCAACATCCGCTACACCATCGTCGAGAAGAAGGACGCCACCACCCAGCTGCTGCGCTTCATCGAGCGCGAGCATGCGGGCGAGGCCGGGGTGGTGTACTGCCAGTCGCGCAAGCGCGTGGAGGAACTGGCTTCCACCCTGAGCGACGCGGGCCTGGCCGCCCTGCCCTACCACGCGGGCCTCGATGCCAAGGTGCGCCAGAAGAACCAGGACCGCTTCCTGCGCGAGGAAGGCATCGTGATGGTGGCCACCATCGCCTTCGGCATGGGCATCGACAAGCCCGACGTGCGCTTCGTCGGGCACGTGGACATGCCCAAGAACATCGAGGGCTACTACCAGGAAACCGGCCGCGCAGGCCGCGACGGCCTGAACGCCGACGCCTGGATGGCCTATGGCCTGAACGACGTGGTGAACCAGCGCCGCATGATCGACGAAAGCCCGGCCGGCGAGGAGTTCAAGCAGGGCCTGCGCGGCAAGCTCGATGCGCTGCTGGCCCTGGCCGAGGCCACCGATTGCCGGCGTGTTCGGCTGCTGGCCTATTTTGGCGAAGCGTCCACGCCCTGCGGCAACTGCGACAACTGCCTGACGCCACCCGCCATATGGGACGCCACGGACGCAGCGCGCAAGCTGCTGTCCACCATCTACCGGGTACAGCAGGTCAGCCGTATCGGCTTCGGCACCGGCCACATCATGGACATCCTGCGCGGCAAGCAGACCGAAAAGGTGCTGCAGTTCGGGCACGAGAAGATCTCCACCTTCGGCATCGGGGCCGATCTGTCGGAGCCCCAGCTGCGCGGCGTGCTGCGCCAGCTGATCGCCACCGGCGCCCTGGGCCTGCAGAAGGTGATGCTGGACAGCGGCCACAGCTTCGACACCCTCTGCCTGACCGAAGGCTCGCGCGCCGTGCTCAAGGGCGAGGTCCCCGTGCAGCTGCGCGAATCGGTATCGGCAGCGCAGGCCAAGCGCACCCGCAAGGGCAGCGCGCCCCCGGCGGCCGCCGCCAACCTGGGGCCCGATGCGCAGGTGCGCTTCATCAACCTCAAGGCCTGGCGTGCCGAGGTGGCCAAGGAGCACAACCTGCCGGCCTATGTGATCTTCCACGACGCCACGCTGGCCGCGATTGCCGAGCGCAACCCGGCCACCCTGGAGGACCTGCAGGGCATCAGCGGCATGGGTGCCAAGAAGCTCGAAGCCTACGGCAACGAGGTGCTGCGCGTCAGCGCGCAGTAGCCTCGGTTGCTTATCGGCCGGGCTTCTTGCCCGGCAGCAGGGTCGCGGTGATGGCCCGGCCGATCTGCTCGAAGGCCTTGCCCGCCTCGCCATGCTCGTCCAGGTCTTCGGCGCAGGTGGCCACCACGATGGCCGCGCGGCCGCCGTCCTGCGGGTTGACCACGCCCATGTGGCAGGCGCGGTGCAGCTGGGTGCCCGTCTTGTGGATGAAGCGCTCGCTGCGCGGCAGGCCGGCTTCGAGCCGGTAGGCATCGTAGCTGGCGTACTTGAGGTCGGTGAACAGGCGCTGCTGGTGCGCGGGGGAGAGCAACTTGCCGCTGACCAGCTTCTCCAGCATGCCGCCGTAGGCTGACAGCGGCGCGGAATTGAGTCCGCGCGCGTAATAGCGCTGGTAGGCCTCGTCCATGGTCTTCACGCGGAAATCCGCCTTGTCCACCTCGATGGTGCGTGCCAGCGCGTCCACACGCTGGGGCCCCATCGGTGCGGCCGCCAGGCGCACCAGGTCCATGTTGGTCATGGTGAGTGCATCGGGGTGCAGCTCGGCATAGACGTCATAGCGCACCTGCGCGAAGTTGGTGATGCGCTCGAAGCCCTTGGCACCGAGCAGGTCGCGCGCGCGGCGGTTGAGCGCGTCGTCGCCGATGGTGCGGATCAACATGTTGGCGGCCGTGTTGTCGCTCTCCATGAGCATGCGTTTGAGCAGTGCGTCCACCCGGTAGCGGGTGCCGGCCTTGTTCCAGACCACATTGCCCGAACCGTCGACCTTGTCCGTATCCTGCAAGGTGACCTGTTCGACGAGACTGTGTTTTCCCTGCTCCACCTCCTGCAGCATGGCAATGGCCACCGGCAGTTTGGCCGAGGAGCCCAGGTACCAGGGCCGGTCCGCCTGGTAAGACAGCACTTCGCCATTGTCCAGCCGCTTGACGTACACGCCCAGCTGGCCGGGCGTGGCCTGGTCGATGCGTTCGATCTGCTGGCGCAGCGCGTCGCTCCAGGCGGCGGCATGCGCAGCCAGGCTAGCGCTCGCCAGGATCAGCGCGGTGCAACACGCGCGCAACGGGAGGGCACTCTGGGTCATGGGTTCGTCCGTCGGTCAGCAGGCCAGAGTTGCACAGGGCCGCCCCCACGTCGCGCAGGGCACGGTCTGAACGCGCGCTGGACAGCTCTCCACGCGTACAGGCAACCACAATAACCCGCTGGTCGCGGCCCAGGCGTGGGACAGTGACCAAT
This sequence comes from Acidovorax sp. LjRoot66, assembly GCF_964253305.1. Lineage (NCBI taxonomy): Bacteria > Pseudomonadati > Pseudomonadota > Betaproteobacteria > Burkholderiales > Comamonadaceae > Acidovorax > Acidovorax sp. LjRoot66. Next base: position 556,185 of record NZ_CAXUQU020000001.1, on the reverse strand, counting down.
CCGGAGTCGCATGTGCGCGCCCTTTGCGTGCCGGTCTTGTGCGCAAAGCGCGCCGTCCTGGGCAGGCCGGCCTGCACGCGGTGGACCCCCGTCTGCACCCGCTCCATCACCCCCAGCAGGTAGCGCGTGTGCGCGGCATGCAGTACCTTGCCGTTGACCAGCAGCTCCAGCAGGTCGGCGTACGCATCGAGCCGGCCCGAGTTCAAGCCGCTGGCGTAGTAGGCCTCGAAGGCATCGCCCACGCTGGGCAACAGGAAGGACACGGCCGGCACGTGCAGCAGGCGCGACAGCACCTGCACCCGGTCCGCATCGCTGCGCTGCTGCTTGATCACCAGGAAGTCATGGCCGGACAGGTGCGATGCCTGCGGCGTGAGGTGGCCATAGGCGTGGCGGCGCACATCGGCCAGGCTGGTGATGCGTTCGAAGCCCCGGGGCACGAGCTGCTCGACCAGGGCATTCACGGCGCGGATGCCGACCAGGCCGATCAGCATGTCGCTGGCGGTGTTGTCGCTGTAGATGACCATCTGCTCGATGAGGTAGCGGATGCTCAGCGCCGTGCCCACGGGCTTGGCGTTGGTATGGCCTGCACCGTCCACGTAGTCGGAAGCACGCAGGCGCAGCTTGGTATCCAGCGTGAAGTCGCCCCGCTCCACGGCCTGCAGCACCGCCAGCGCCACCGGGATCTTCACCGTCGAGGCCAGGTACCAGCGCTCCTGGCCGCGATGGGACACGGCGATGCCGCTCTCCAGGTCGCGTACATAGACGCCGATGCCCGCCGTGTTCTGCGCCGCCACCTGGTTGAGCTGATCCTGCAGCAGCTCAGGCCAGGCAGGACGGGCCGCGGCCGCTCCCTGCGCGCAGGCGGAACCTGCCCCCAGCGCGGCGGCGATCAAGGTCAGCGAGAGAAACAGGCTGTGCAAACGGGCGATGGCGACGCCTCCGTAAACACGCCACGGTACACCCCGTGCTGCCACAGGCCGGTAACACTCTGTGATCCAGAGGGTTACAGCGAGCGCAGCGGCCTCAGCCTTCCTGCAGCAGCGGCGAGCGCAGGATGATCTGCGCCGTGGCGAACAGGTGGGTGTCGATGGCCGCGAACGCACGGGCCTCGTCGCGCGCCAAGGCCGCCTCCATGATCTGGCGGTGCTCGCCGCGCACGTCGCGGTGGTCGGTGCTCAGCGGCACCGAAAGGCGGCGGTAGCGCTCGCTTTGGCGGTAGAGCATGTGCCGCATGCGCAGCAGCCACTGGTTAGGGCAGGCGCTCACCAGCGCCTCGTGGAACTCGCCATGCGCATCGTTCCACGCGGTGGTGGACCGCGCCTCGACCTCGGACGGCAGGGACTGCAGCCGCTCCATGCGGTGGGCCGCTGCGACGATGCGCGTCTCCCACTCGACCTCGCCGTGCTCCATGGCCTGGCCCAAACACAGGGATTCCATCTCCACGCGGGCGCGGGTCAGGTCCAGCAGCTCGTCCTTGCTCACCGGGCTCACGCGGTAGCCGCGGTGCGACTCGCCCACCACCATGCCCTCGGCCCCCAGGCGCGACAACGCCTCGCGCACGGCGCCCAGGCTCAGCTCCAGCCGCTCTTCGACAGCCTTGATGTTCAGCTTGGCGCCCGGCGGCAGGCGCCCGTCCAGGATTTCGGCACGGATGAGGTCACAGGCGGTCTCGGCCTGGGTGCGCTTGGGAGGGATGGTCAGCATGGCATCGCCATTTTATCCGGGAATCTACCAACAAGAGAATAATAGATTATTTGATCAAATATATATCCATGCAGCCAGGGCACCACGCCCCGTGGCCGCCCACCAGGAGAACCCATGAAATTGCTTCGCTTCCAATCGGCCGGCCGAGAGGGCTGGGCCGTGTGCCACCCGTCCACCGGGGCCTGGCATGGCACCACCGAGGGCCATGGCGCCTACCCCGGCGATGTGGACGACTTGCTGCGCCAGGGTCGCACTGCGCTGGACGCCGCGGCAGCCACCATGGCCCGCCAGGGCACCGTGGATTTGACAGCCGTGCAACTGCTGCCCCCCGTGGCGCGGCCGGCCAAGATCATCTGCGTGGGCCTGAACTACCGCGACCACACGGCCGAAAGCGGCTTCGTGCAGCCCGCCTACCCCACGCTGTTCGCGCGCTTCAACTCCAGCGTGATCGCGCACGGCGCACCCCTGCTGCACTCGCCGCTGTCGGACTCGCTCGATTTCGAAGGCGAGCTGGTCGCGGTGATCGGCACTGGCGGCAGCCGCATCGCGCGGGAGGACGCGCTCTCCCACGTGCTGGGCTATTCGGTGTTCAACGACGCCAGCGTGCGCGAGTACCAGTTCAAGACGCCGCAGTGGACCATGGGCAAGAACTTCGACGGCACCGGCGCCTTCGGCCCCTGCCTGGTGACCGCCGACGAGCTGCCCCCCGGCGCGCGCGGCCTGCTGCTGCAGACGCGGCTGAACGGCCAGACCGTGCAATCGGCCAACACCGACGACATGGTGTTCGACATCGAGTCGCTGATCGTCACCATCAGCGAGGCCATCACGCTCGAGGCGGGCGACCTCATCGTGGCCGGCACCCCGGCGGGCATAGGCCACGCCCGCGAACCGCGCCTGTACATGAAGCCCGGCGACGTCTGCGAAGTGGAGATCGAGCGCATCGGCCTGCTGCGCAACTCCGTACACGCCGTGGCCGCCACGGCGCCCCGCCCCTTCGAGCCCGCCACCGCATAACGCCCAAACCCCAGGAGACTGCCATGCCATTGAACCGATTGCTGCGCACCGCCCTCATCGGCACCCTCACCGCCCTGGCCGCCCTCGGCGTGCAGGCCCAGGACGCCAAGCCCCGCACCGCCCGCTTCGGCCATGGCCTGGCCGACAGCCACCCCGCCGGGCTTGCCGCCAAGCAGTTCGCCGCCGACATGGACAAGGCCACCGGCGGCAAGATGAAGATCACCGTGATCGCCAACCAGGCCCTGGGGCCCGACCCGCAGATGCTGGGCGCCCTGCAGGGTGGCGTGCAGGAGTTCTACACCGGCAGTGCGCTGGCGCTGCTGGGCCAGGTCAAGGAGCTCGGGTTCCAGGACGTGCCCTTCCTGTTCAACACCGAAGCCGAGGCCCACGCGGTGTTCGACGGGCCCGTGGGCCAAACCCTCAACACCAAGCTCGCCGGCGTGGGCATCCACGTGCTGGGCTGGTGGGAGAACGGCTTTCGCCACATCACCAACTCGCGCCGCCCGGTCAACAAGCTCGACGACCTCAAGGGCCTGAAGCTGCGCACCCAGCCCAACCCGCTAACGCTCGATGCGTTCAAGGCCATCGGCGCCAACGCCTCGCCGCTGCCCTGGTCCGAGCTGTTCGTGGCGCTGGAGACCAAGGCCTTCGACGGCCAGGAGAACCCCATCGTGCTGATGTACACCCAGCGCTTCTATGAGGTGCAGAAGTACATGACGCTCTCGGGCCACGTCTACTCGCCGCTGATCTTTGCGGTGTCCAAGAAATACTGGGACAGCCTCTCGGCCGACGAGAAACAGATGATGACCAGCGCTGCCAAAAGCGCCACGGCCTACCAGCGCAAAACCACCGCCGCCGAGGCGGGTGCGGCCCTCCAGGGCATGAAGGACAAGGGCATGCAGGTGACGCAGTTCTCCGAGGCCGATCTGCAGGCCATCCGCGACAAGGTGCCACCGGCGATTGCGCCGCACCTGGAGAAGATCGGCCCCGAGTTCATGGCCCTGGTGCGCAGCGAGATCGCCAAGGCGCGCGCCGCGGCCAAGCCGCAGTGATGGACATGCCCGACCGCCCGCCCCTGCCGCCCGCCTTCCTCGAAGCATTGGGCCAGTTGCTTGGCCCGCGCCTGTCCACCAGCCTGGCGGTGCGCGAGCACCACGGGCGCGACGAGTCGATTTTTGCCGCCATGCCGCCCGACGCCGTGGCCCATGCACGCACGCAGGACGAGGTGGTGGCCATCGTGCGCCTGTGCCGCGACCACCGCGTGCCGCTGGTGCCCTATGGCGCGGGCTCGTCGCTCGAGGGCCACACCCTGGCCACGCGCGGCGGGCTGACGCTGAACCTGCAGCCCATGGACCAGGTGGTCGCCATCCACCCCGAGGACCAGACCGCCACCGTGCAGCCGGGCGTGACACGCAAGGCGCTCAACGCGCAGCTGCGCGATACGGGCCTGTTCTTTCCCATCGACCCGGGGGCCGATGCCACCATCGGCGGCATGTGCGCCACGCGCGCCAGCGGCACCAACGCCGTGCGCTACGGCACCATGCGCGAGAACGTGCTCAACCTCACCGTGGTCACGGCCGATGGCGAGGTGGTGAAGACCGGCCAGCGTGCGCGCAAGTCGGCCGCGGGCTACGACCTCACGCGCCTGTTCGTGGGCTCCGAAGGCACGCTGGGCGTGGTGGTGGAAGCCACCGTGCGCCTGTACCCGCTGCCCGAGAGCGTGATGGCCGCCGTGTGCGCCTTTCCCGACATCGACGCGGCCGTGCAGGTGGTGGTACAGACCATCCAGCTCGGTGTGCCGATCGCGCGCTGCGAGTTCGTCGACGCCACGGCCATCCGTGCGCTCAACGGCCACAGCCGCACCGGCCTGCCCGAGCAGCCGCACCTGTTCTTCGAATTCCACGGCAGCACGGCCGGCGTGCAGGAGCAGGTGGCGAGCGTGCAGGCCCTGGCGCTGGACGGCGGGGGCGCTCAGTTCCAGTGGGCCAGCAGCCCCGAGGAGCGCACGCGCCTGTGGGAGGCGCGCCACAACGTCTACTTCGCCGCACTGCAGCTGCGCCCGGGCTGCCGCTCAGTGGTCACCGATGTCTGCGTACCGATCTCGCGCCTGGCCGAGTGCGTGGGCCAGACCGCGCAGGACCTGCGGCAGTCGGGCATGCTCGCGCCCATCGTCGGCCACGTGGGCGACGGCAACTTCCATGTGCAGATGCTGGTGGATGCAGACAACCATGCCGAGGTGGAGCAGGCCGAGGCGCTCAATGCGCGCCTGGTGCGGCGCGCGCTCGCCATGGATGGCACCTGCACCGGCGAGCACGGCGTGGGCCTGCACAAGCAGGGCTTCCTTCTCGACGAATTGGGCGCAGCCCCGGTGGAGCTGATGCGCCAGATCAAGCACGCCATGGACCCGCACAACCTCATGAACCCCGGCAAGATCTTCGCGTTCTGACGCGGCCTGTCCACCCTTTCCCCCCACTTTCCATGAAGCAACTCATCCACTGGTATTTCAAGGCGCTGGAGGGGGTCGTCGTGCTGTGCCTGGCCGCCATGTGCGTCATGGTGTTCGGCAACGTGGTGCTGCGCCACCTGTTCGACTCGGGCATCAACATCTCCGAAGAGCTGTCGCGCTTCATGTTCATCTGGCTGATCTTCCTGGGCGCGATCCTCGCCATGCGCGAGGGCGGCCACCTGGGCATGGACATGCTGGTGCACCGCCTCTCGGGCAAGGCGCTGTTCGCGGCCGTGCTGCTGGCGCAGTGCACCACGCTGGCCTGCTGCGCGGTGCTGCTGTGGGGCCTGCTGCGCCAGCACGCACTCAACATGGCCAACACCGGCCTGGTGACCGGCATTTCGCTGGGCGTGGTGTATTCGGTGGCCTACCTGTGTGCGGCGTCCATCGGGGTGATGACGGTGGTCAACATCGCGCGGCTGCTGAGCGGGCGGGTGAGCCCCGCGTCGCTGGTCGCCGTCAGCGAAGAAGGGGCCTGACACCATGGTCGTCGCCGTCTTCGTGCTCTCGCTGCTGGCCGCCATGGCCCTGGGCGTGCCCATCGCCTTCTCGCTCATGGCCTGCGGCATGGCCATGATGTTCTACATGGACATGTTCGACGCGCAGATCATCGCGCAGAACATGCTCTCCGGGGCCGACAGCTTTCCGCTGATGGCGATTCCCTTCTTCGTGCTCGCGGGCGAGCTCATGAATGCCGGCGGCATCTCGCGGCGCATCGTCGACGTGGCCGGTGCCTGGGTGGGGCACTTCAAGGGCGGCCTGGGCTACGTGGCCATCTTCGCCTGTGTGGTCATGGCCTCGCTGTCGGGCTCGGCCATCGCCGACACGGCCGCTGTCGCCGCACTGCTGATCCCGATGATGCGCAAGGCTGGCTACGACATTCCGCGCGCCTCGGGGCTGATCGCCTCGGGCGGCATCATCGCGCCGGTGATACCGCCCTCCATCGGCTTCGTGATGCTGGGCGTGGTGGGCAACATCTCCATCACCCAGCTGTTCATCGCCGGCATCGTGCCGGGCCTGATGATGGCGCTGGCACTGGTGGTCACCTGGATCTACCAGTCCCACCGCGACGACATGCCGCGTGGCGAGCGCATGCCCCTGCGCCAGCGAATCTCGGCCACCGTGGCGGGCTTCTGGGCACTGCTGCTGCCGCTGCTCATCGTGGGCGGGCTCAAGGCGGGCTACTTCACCCCCACCGAGGCGGCCGTGGTGGCGGTTTTCTACGCGCTGTTCGTGGGCTTCGTGGTGTACCGCGAGCTGCGCTGGTCGCAGCTCTACGGGCTGCTGCTGGCCAGCGCCAAGACCTCTGCCGTGGTGATGTTCCTGGTGGCGGCGGCGCAGGTCTCGGCCTGGCTCATCGCGGCCGCCAACATTCCGATGGTGGTGGCCGACATGCTGCAGCCCCTGGCGGGCAGCCCGGTGCTGCTGATGCTGGTGATCATGGCGCTGATCTTCGCGGTGGGCACGGCGCTCGATTTCGCGCCCACCATCCTGATCCTGGTACCCGTGCTGATGCCGGTGGTGCGCATGGCCGGCATCGATCCGGTGTACTTCGGCGTGCTGTTCATCATGAACAACGCCATCGGCCTGATCACGCCACCAGTGGGCACAGTGCTCAATGTCGTCTGCGGGGTGGCCCGCGAGCGCATGGAGCCGGTGATCCGCGCCGTCATCCCCTACCTGCTGGCGCAGACGGCGGTGCTTCTGCTGCTCACGCTGTTCCCGCAACTGGTGATGGTGCCGCTGCGCTTCTTCACGCGCTGAGGGCGCTTGCTGGCGGGCAATGGCGTGCATGAAAAGGCAGCGCCGCCATCCCACAAAGGGCCCCCGGCGCGCCACAATGGCGGCCATGCTGACCCTCCAAGACATCCACGCCGCCGCTGCCCGCGTCCAGGGCCATGTGCTCGACACGCCCTGTGTCGAATCCAAGACCCTCTCGCAGATCGTGGGGGCGCAGGTGTTTCTCAAGTTCGAGAACCTGCAGTTCACCGCCTCGTTCAAGGAGCGCGGCGCCTGCAACAAGCTGGTGCAGCTGAGCGCGCAGGAGCAGGCCAGCGGCGTGGTCGCCATGAGCGCCGGCAACCATGCCCAGGGCGTGGCCTACCATGCGCAGCGCCTGGGCCTGCACGCGGTGATCGTGATGCCGCGCTTCACCCCGGGCGTGAAGGTGCAGCGCACGCGCGGCTTCGGTGCCGAGGTGGTGCTGCACGGCGACACCCTTGAAGAGGCGCGGTCCCATGCCTACCAGTTGGCCGAGCAGCGCGGGCTGACTTTCGTACACCCCTACGACGACGAGGCCGTGGCCGCCGGTCAGGGAACGCTGGCCCTGGAGATGCTGGCCGCCGTGCCCGACCTCGACACCCTGGTGGTCGCCGTGGGTGGCGGGGGCATGATTGCAGGCGTGGCCACGGCGGCCAAGGCGATCCGCCCGGACATCGAGATCGTGGGCGTGCAGACCATGCGCTTTCCGGCCATGGTCAATGCCATCCAGGGCACACAGCACCCGCAAGGCACATCGACCATCGCCGAAGGCATTGCCGTGGGCACGCCCGGCAAGATCACGCAGGAGATCATCCAGCGCCTGGTGGACGATCTGGTGCTGGTGGACGAGGGCGACATCGAGCAGGCGGTGCTGATGCTGCTGGAGATCGAAAAGACCCTGGTGGAGGGCGCCGGCGCCGCCGGCCTGGCGGCACTGGTGCGCTACCCCGAGCGCTTCAAGGGCAAGAAGGTGGGACTGGTGCTGTGCGGAGGCAATATCGACCCGCTGCTGCTGGCGGCCATCATCGAGCGCGGCATGGTGCGCTCGGGCCGGCTGGCACGCGTCAAGGTCAGTGCGCGCGACATCCCGGGGGTGCTGGCACGCATCACGGCCATGGTGGCCGACACGGGCGCCAACATCGAGGAGGTGCACCACCAGCGCGCCTTCACCATGCTGGCCGCACAGAATGTGGAGATCGAACTGGTGCTGCAGACGCGGGGCAAGGCCCATATCGAAGAGGTGCTGCAACACCTGCACGATGGGGGCATGGAAGCCGTGCTGATCTGATACGGATTTGCCTTCAACCGTATAACGTCGTTGGTTCGCCTTGCCGTGCTACAGCACTGTCTGCGGCTCCCGCCTAGTTGTACGATCAAATGCAAATCCGTATGAGGGAGTTGGTCCTGCCTCCCACTCCGGCTAGAATTGCGCAAGTTTTAAGCATCTGGAGCCCCGCATGTCCGACCACAATACCCCCCACGCCCCTGAAGAGCATCCGGCCGACGCCGTGGAAAACGTGGTGCCGCTGATGCCCATCGTGCTGCCCGTGGTGGGCGGCATCATGATGTTTTTGCTGGCGTTCATCGCCGTGAACATGGCCTGATCGCCACGGAGCGCCCCACACGCTTCCATGGTAGCCCCGCGCAGCGGGGCTTTTTTTCGTCCTTTTTTCTTCAACCCCCAGGAGCCGCCCCATGAGACCCGGAAGCGCATTGGTTCTTTTCTCCGGTGGACAGGATTCCACCACCTGCCTGGCCTGGGCGCTCACGCACTTCGCCCATGTCGAGACCGTCGGCTTCGACTATGGCCAGCGCCACCACATCGAGCTCACGGCCCGCCAGACCGTCCTCGCGGCCGTGCGCGAGCGCTTTCCGCAATGGGCTGGCCGGCTCGGCGAGGACCACATGCTCGACCTCGCCGTGCTGGGCCGCATCAGCGACACAGCACTGACCAGCGAGACCGAGATCCAGATGACCGCCGCCGGCCTGCCCAACACCTTCGTGCCCGGGCGCAACCTGCTGTTCTTCAACCTGGCGGCCGCCGTGGGCTACCGGCGCGGGCTGCACACCCTGGTGGGCGGCATGTGCGAGACGGACTTCTCAGGCTACCCGGACTGCCGCGACGACACGCTGAAGGCGCTGCAGGTGGCCGTGTCGCTGGGCATGGGCCAGCGCTTCACCTTCGAGACCCCGCTGATGTGGCTGGACAAGGCCGACAGCTGGCAACTGGCGAAGGACCTGGGCGGCCAGGCGCTGGTGGACGTGGTCCTGGAGGAGTCCCACACCTGCTACCACGGTGTGCGCGGTGAGCGCCATGCCTGGGGCTATGGCTGCGGCACCTGCCCCGCCTGCGCCCTGCGCAAGGCCGGCTACGAGCGTTGGGTCGGCTCGGCACCTGCCTGAGGCACACCTCCCCAGCACATAACCCCATGCATCTTTTGCATGGATTTAGACCCTGTCTGACAGACAAGCGGGCGGTAGATTCATAAAATCGACATCCCAGCCGACCCGCGGAATCCGTGGAAGCCGTCCTCCACCCCGTGGGGATGACCCGCGCCCCGCCCGCCGACTGAGCCAGAAAGCCGTTTTTTCAAAGGCAGCGCTCAGCATCCGCACCTGCGCCAGGCCCCTCGCCCCGCCACGGGTCGCTTCCTTTGAAAAGACTGTTTTTCAACTTAGGAAGCTCCCGATGAACGCACCCACCATGCAGGGCCTGAATCTCAACGCCCCCTCGCACGTCAAGAATGCCCGGCTGATTGCCTGGGTGGCCGACATGGCCGCCCTGTGCAAGCCCGACAGCATCTACTGGTGCGACGGCAACCAGGAAGAGTACGACCGCCTGTGCCAGCAGCTGGTGGACGCCGGCACCTTCAAGAAGCTCAACCCCGCCAAGCGCCCCGGCAGCTACCTGGCCTGGTCCGACCCGTCGGACGTGGCGCGCGTGGAAGACCGCACCTACATCTGCTCGGCCGCCAAGGAAGATGCCGGCCCTACCAACAACTGGATGGCCCCGGCCGAGATGCGCACCACGCTGCAGCCCCTGTTCGACGGCTGCATGAAGGGCCGCACCATGTACGTGGTGCCCTTCAGCATGGGCCCGCTGGGCTCGCCCATCGCCCACATCGGCATCGAGCTGTCCGACAGCCCCTACGTGGCCGTGAACATGAAGATCATGACCCGCATGGGCAAGGCGGTGTACGACGTGCTCGGCGTGGACGGCGAGTTCGTGCCCTGCGTGCACACCGTGGGTGCGCCCCTGGCCGCCGGCCAGGCCGACGTGAAGTGGCCCTGCAACAAGACCAAGTACATCGTGCACTACCCCGAGACGCGCGAGATCTGGAGCTACGGCTCGGGCTACGGCGGCAATGCGCTGCTGGGCAAGAAGTGCTTCGCTCTGCGCATCGCCTCCACCATGGGCCGTGACCAGGGTTGGCTGGCCGAGCACATGCTGATCCTGGGCGTGAGCAACCCCGAAGGCCAGAAGTACCACGTGGCCGCCGCCTTCCCCAGCGCCTGCGGCAAGACCAATTTCTCGATGCTGGTGCCGCCGGATGCCTTCGACGGCTGGAAGGTCACCACCATCGGCGACGACATCGCCTGGATCAAGCCCCAGGCCGATGGCAGCCTGCGTGCCATCAACCCCGAGGCTGGCTACTTCGGCGTGGCTCCCGGCACCAACACACTGACCAACCCCAACTGCATGGCCAGCCTGGACAAGGACGTGATCTTCACCAACGTCGCCCTGACCGATGACGGCGACGTCTGGTGGGAAGGCATGGAAAAGGACACCGGCGGCCTGCCCGCCCACCTGATCGACTGGCAAGGCAACGACTGGACACCCGAGATCGCCAAACAGACCGGCGCCAAGGCCGCCCACCCCAACGCCCGCTTCACCGTGGCCGCCACCAACAACCCCGCGCTCGACCCCGCCTGGGACGACCCCAAGGGCGTGAAGATCGACGCCTTCATCTTCGGTGGCCGCCGTTCGACCACGGTGCCGCTGGTGACCGAGGCACGCAACTGGACCGAAGGCGTCTACATGGCCGCCACCATGGGCTCCGAAACCACGGCTGCCGCCGCCGGCCAGCAGGGCGTGGTGCGCCGCGACCCGTTCGCGATGCTGCCCTTCATGGGCTACAACATGAGCGACTACTTCCAGCACTGGCTGACGCTGGGCGAGAAGCTGGCCGCGTCGGGCGCCACCCTGCCCCGCATCTACACCACCAACTGGTTCCGCAAGGACGAGGCCGGCAAGTTCGTCTGGCCCGGCTACGGCGAAAACATGCGCGTGCTCAAGTGGATGATCGACCGCCTGGAAGGCAAGGCCACGGGCGAGCAGACCATGTTCGGCGTGGCCCCGGCCTACGCCGAGATCAACTGGACCGGCCTGGATTTCAGCGCCGCCCAGTTCAACACCGTGACCAGCATCGACAAGGCCGCCTGGGCCGAAGAGCTCAAGCTCCACACGACGCACTTCGAGCAGTTGGCCTACCACCTGCCACAGGCCCTGCTGGACACCAAGGCTGCCATCGAAAAGCGCCTGGCTGCCTGATGGCATTTCTGGTGCCTGGCTTGCCGGCACCATAAAAAAGCCGCCCCGACTGCAAGGTCCGGGCGGCTTTTTCACGGCAGGCGCTTTGGCGAAGTGTTGGCACGGTGGTTGGTGAGAAGCCCAGAAGCAACAAAAAAGCCGTGGCACAGGCCACGGCTTGAATGTATTGCGAGGGTAGCCAGACCGGTCGCGCGCGGCGACCGGCGGGCTGACCGCTCAGTTGTACCCGCGGATGTCGTTCAACGTGGGCACACCCATGGCATGGTTCAGCTCGGCCATGATGCGCGGGTCGCGGATGGCGACTTGCCAGGTGCGCTGGTCTTCGGCCGCCCGGCGATTGCTTTCGACCCAGCGGGCGAAGCCGGCACGCAGCGAAGCGGCGGCACGGCGGGCAGGTACGGACAGCAGGGCCAGCGCGGCGAATGCCACCAGCCACAGCACCATCCAGGCGGCCAGCAAGTGGCCTTCGCTCCAGGTGTCGATCACCTGGTTGGCGACCACCAGCAGGGCGGAGACGACGGCTGCCAGCAGCAGGGAGGACGCGCCACGGGCGCTGTCGAAGCTGGCTGCGATGCCCTTGATGGCAGCGGCAGCGTTTTGGGCGCGGATCACGCCAGAGTGTTCGGTAGGATAGTCAACGTGTGCAAAATTGGTCATTTCGGTTCCCTTTATCAGCGCTTTTGGCGACATTGCCGGGCGAGTGAGTGAATCTTAGGGTTTACCCCATGTGTTATCAAGTTTATATCTTGAATCACTGCCATTCACGGCAGTGATGTACTGTAGGTGCAGCCCCGCCAGCAACAAAAAAGCCGTGGCATGCCACGGCTTTGCAGCGCAAAAGCTAACCGACTCAGTAGTACTTGCGGATGTCGCTCATCCCATAGTTCAGTTCGGCCATGATGCGCGGATCGCGCAGAGCGACCTGCCAAGTGCGGCTGTCTTCGGCGGCGTGGCGGCGGCTTTCGGCCCAGCTGGAAGCAGCGGCGCGCAGGGCCAGACCGGCACGGCGGGCCGGTGCGGACAGCAGGGCGAGGGCAGCGAACGCCACCAGCCAGAGCACGACCCAGGCCGACAGCAGGTGGCCGTCGGTCCAGCGATCGACCACCTGGTTGGCCAGCACCAGCAAGGCGGAGACCACGGCGGCCAGCACCAGGGAGGCAGCGCCACGGGCACTGTCGAAGCCTGCGGCGATGCCCTTGAGGGCAGCCGCAGCCTTTTCGGCGCGGATCACGCCAGGGTGTTCGGTTGGATAGTCCACGTGTACAAAATTGGTCATTTCGGTTCCCCTATCGAGCGCTTTTGGCGACATTGCCGGGCGATGTCGCAATACTAGGGTTTACCCTTTAGTCTTTCAAATTTATATGTTGAATCATTGGTATTCACATTGGTGATGATTTGAAACCATGTCCAGCCGCCTGAACTTCCGCTCCCTCGACCTGAACCTGCTCAGGGTCTTTGACGAGGTCATGGCCGAGCGCAGCCTGACCAAGGCGGCGCACAAGCTGTCGCTGACCCAGCCAGCCGTGAGCAACGCCATGCGCCGCCTGCGCGAGGTGCTCGGCGACGACTTGGTGGTGCGCAGCGGCCAGGGGGTGGAGCCCACGCCCCGGGCACTGGCCCTGTGGCCCCCCATTCGCGATGCGCTCACGCAGTTGCAGGAATCGCTGGCACCCGGCCGCTTCGACCCGGCCACGGCCGAATCCACCTTCGTGCTGGCCATGGCCGATGCCACGGGTGCGACCCTGGTGCCCGGCCTGGTGGAGATTCTGGAGAGCGAGGCGCCCGGTGTCGCGGTGCGGGTGGTGCCCTTGACGACGCGCGACCCGCGCCGGCTGCTGGAGGAAGAGGCAGCCGACATGGCCGTGGGCTACTTCCCCGCCGTGCTGGCCGACCTCACTGCACGCGAGCAGTCGGGCGGCATGGTGTCGTTCGAGAGCCGGCGGCTGTACGACAGCGAATACATGTGCGTGATGCGCCAGGGCCACCCGCTGGCCGATGCGCCCCTCACGCTGGATGCCTACTGCGAGGCACGCCACATGCTGGTGAGCTTTTCGGGCCGGCCCTTCGGCTTCATCGACGAGGCGCTGGCATCGCTCGGGCGGCGCCGGCGGGTGGTGCTCACGGTGAACCAGTTCTTCACAGCGGGCCGCGTGGTCTCGGGTTCGGACATGCTGACCGTTCTGCCGCGCCACTTCGTACCGGTGACCGGTATCGCGGATGCCCTGGTGCAGCGCAACCTGCCCTTCGACGTGCCGCCCGTGCACGTGGACGCACTGTGGCGCCGCAACAGCACGCAGGAGGCGGCCATGGGCTGGCTGCTGTCGGCATTGGCGCGCGCGGCACGGCGCGCCTTTCCCCAAGGGGAGCCCGGCCATTCGGCCGGCGCGACCCCTTAGACTGCACAGCCCATGAAAATCCAGATCCTGTCCGACCTGCACCTCGAAGCCAACCCCGATTTCCTGCCCGAGCCCGCACCGGGCGCCGACCTGCTGGTTCTGGCGGGCGACATCGGCTCCTACCAGGAGGGGGGGCGCATGCAGGACGAGGACTTCGGCCTGGCGCGTTTTTCGCCGCTGCCGCAGTTCGCCGGCTGGCCTACGCCGGTGCTGTTCGTCCCGGGCAACCATGAGTACGACGCGCTCGACTTCGATACCGCCCACGCGCGCCTGCGCGCCACCTGTGAGCGCCTGGGCATCCGCATGCTGGAGCGCGAGACGCTGGTGATGGACAGCGTGCGCTTCGTGGCCACCACCCTGTGGGCCGACTACGACGCGCTGGCGGACGATGCGCAAGTGACCGACCTCGCCCGGCGCCTGAAGCTGCGCGAGAAGGCCTTCCGCGCGGCCAACCACTACCTGCGCAAGACCGGCGGCACCAAGGACGGGGAGCCCTTCCTGGCCGAGCCCATGCGCGAGCTGGCGCTGCTGTGCACAGAGTGGCTGCGCGAAGCACTGGCCACGCCCTTCGACGGCACCACGGTGGCCATCACCCACTTTGCGCCGAGCCTGCGCAGCGCCGACCCGCGCTACGGCGTGGTGCCGGGTACGGCCGGCTTTTGCAATGTGCTCGATGAGCTGCTGCCCCATGCGCAGGTATGGATCCACGGTCACCTGCATGCGCCGAGCGACTACACGGTGCAGGGCACGCGGGCCGATGGCAGCCCCTTTGCATGCCGGGTGGTGGCCAACCCGCTGGGTTATGCCCGCAATGGAGAACAGGAAACCTTCCGGCCCCGTTACTGTGTAACCGTATGATGGCCTGCACGGGCCACCCACCCGTGCAGCGCAGGAAGAAAACCTGACACAGGTCAAGACAACAATCGCCGGCGCCCCTTACCCTGGCCACTCTGGTCTTGCCATTCCAACAAGGAGAACTTGCATGAACATCCTGCTCGCTGTCGACGGCAGCGCCTTTACCAAGAAAATGCTCGCCTACCTGGCTGCGCACGAGGAACTGCTGGGCCCCAAGCACAACTACACGGTGCTCACCGTGCAGGCGCCCCTGCCCGCCCGCGCCCGTTCGGCCCTGGGCAAGGAAGCCGTGGACACCTACCACGCCGAGGAAGCCGACAAGATCCTGGCCCCGGTGCTCAAGTTCATCTCCCGCCAGGGCGTGCAGGCCAAGACCATCGTCAAGGTCGGTCAGGTCGGTGAAACCATTGCCAAGGTGGCGGACTCCGGCCGATACGACCTGTTGGTGATGGGCTCGCACGGCCATGGTGCGCTCGCCACCCTGGTCATGGGCTCCGTCACGACGCAGGTGCTGGCGCACTGCAAGGTGCCGGTGTTGCTGGTGCGCTGAGTTGGCGGCGGCATGCGCCGCCCCCTCATGCAAAACGCCCGGAATGCCGGGCGTTTTCGCGTGCGGTCACCATCAATTCACCTCGATACCAGCCCATCGAAGCAGGTGCGCAGCACCAGGTCCACGATCTCGGCGTCGGAGTACTGGCCGCCTTCCTTGAGGAAGGTCACCACTGGATCGCAGGCGCGTGCGTACAGGGTGTACAGCACCACCAGCGGGGGCAGCGTGGGGTTGATCACGCCCTGTGCCTGGGCTTGCACGATCCACTCGCCAATCTGGTCGCTCACGGTGACCAGGCCGTCGAGGTAATCCTTGTCGGCCATGAGCACGGCGCGCAGCGAGGAGTTGCGGCTGGGCAGCAGCGGCATTTCGTTGGTCAGCAGGCGCTCCAGCGACCAGCGCACCAGGGCGCGCAGTTTCTCGTGCGCCGGCAGCTCGGCCGGAAGCGCGCTCAAGTAGGTACGCACCCGCGCGAGGATCTGCACCATGGCGGCACTGCACAGCTCTTCCTTGCTGCAGAAGTGCTTGTACAGGCTGGCCTTGGCGATGCCCACCGCATTGGCGACATCGTCCATGGTCATGGCGTCGAAGGCCTTTTCACCCAGCAGGCGACAGGCCGACTGGAGGATCGCGCCCTCCCGAGCCTGGTGCATCTGCTCCTTGAAGGACACTTTGGGTTGTAGCGTGGTGGTGGACATGGACCCCATCTTATACATTGCAGTAAAAAAATAAATGACAAAGTTGCAATACAACTACGCCGTTCACGTTTTAGTCTGCAGGAATCGTGCCGCCCCACTGCGGGGAGTGCCATTTCGTGCGGGTTACCCCCTGTTGACTGCTTTTACAGCCCCGGGCTTGTAGTTCACGGCTGGGTCAGCGTTTTTGCAGCCGTGGCCGTGAGCGCGGCGGTCAGGGCATCGAGCACCACCGACTCCAGGTTCCAGCAGTGCCAGTACAGCTGGATGGGCAGGGCATGGCCGGGAGCGAGGTCGACCATGCTGCCGTCGGCGATGGGCCCGCGCGCCAGCAGCTCGGGCACCACACCCACGGCCCAGCCAGCGGCGACGGCGCGCATCTGGCCTTCTGTGCTGGGCACGAACAGGTGATTGAGCGCCACGCGCTTGAGCCCGAAAGTGCGCGCCACGAACTCGGCCGCCATGTCGTCCTTGCGGTTGAACGACAGAAAGGACACCTCACGGAAGTTGTGCGGCGTAAGCCCATGGGGCAGGTGCTTCTCGGCAAACGCGGCGGACGCCACGGCCACGTAGCGCATGGCACCCAGCGGCACCATCTTGCAGCCGCGCAGCGCCTGCTTGAGGGTGGTGACGCAGCCCAGCACCTGGCCCGAGCGCAGCCACTCCTGCGTGAAGTCCTGGTCGTCGACGATGATTTCCAGCGGCAGGCGCTGGCCCACCAGCTCGTGCAGCGCGCCCATGGCCCAGGTGGCAATGCTGTCGGCATTGATGGCGATCGAGATGCGCTCGTCCTCGCGCGTGGCGCCGGGGGCGCTGGGGGCTAGCTCCTGCAGGTCGCGCTCCAGGTCGGCGCGCAAGAGGCGCATCTGCTTGGTGTGCTTGAGCAGCAACTGCCCCGCCGAGGTCGGCCGCAGCGGCCGGCTGCGCACGATGAGCACCGAGCCCACCTGGGCCTCCAGCGCACGCAGGCGCTGGGAGACAGCCGACTGCGTGACGTTCAGGCGCTGGGCGGCGCGCTCGAAGCCGCCTTCTTCGACGATGGCGGCAAGACATTCCAGGGCGGCGGGGTCGTAGGTGCTCATGGCGAGGATCTCGGCAAACGGGTGCAAGGGTGGCCTTGTGGGCACTGCTTGCATTAGACAGACTGATGCGTTTGGATTGAGTTTAATTTTGCTTTTAGTAGAACGCAATGTGGATCACACTGCCATCCATGAAAACCATCATCCTGGGCGCCGGCATCATCGGCATCAGCACCGCGTGGCACCTATTGGAGCGCGGCCACGAGGTCGTCGTGGTCGACCGCCAGCCCGATGCCGCGCTGGAAACGAGTTTTGCCAATGCCGCGCAGATCTCGGTGAGCTACTGCGAGCCCTGGGCCAACCGGGAGGCGCCGCTCAAGGCGCTCAAGTGGATGTTCGACAAGGAGGCGCCGCTGCTGTTCCGCCCCCAGCTCGACTGGGAGCAATGGCGCTGGAGCCTGAAGTTCCTGGCCCAGTGCAATGACAGGGCCTTCGAGCGCAATGTGCAGCAGATCGTGGCCCTGGGCGCCTACAGCCATGCCGCGCTCAAGGACCTGGTGGCCACCACCGGCATCGACTACAACCGGCTCGAACGCGGCATTGCCCACTTCTACACCGACCAGAAATCCTTCGACGATGCCGGCCACGCGGTGGAGCTGATGCGCAAGCATGGCGTGCAGCGTCGCCTGGTAAGCAAGGAAGAGCTGCTGCAGATCGAGCCGGCCTTCAAGGCCTATGGCGATCACATCACCGGCGGAACCTACACCAGCACCGATGAGAGCGGCGACGCCCGCGTGTTCACCCAGGCCCTGGCGCGCCGCTGCGCGGAGCGTGGCGTGCAATTCCTGTACGGCCACGACGTGCTGCGCCTGAACAAGATCGGCGACACCATCGATTCGGTGGCCGTCATGGCGCGCAGTGGCGCCAACGGCCTCAAGAAGGATTTCCTGCTCCAGGCCGATGCGGTCGTGGTGGCCTGCGGCTCCTACAGTGCGCCGCTGCTGCGCACGGTGGGCGTGGACCTGCCGATCTACCCCGGCAAGGGCTACAGCGCGACCTTCCCGCTGCTGCGCCCCGAGGCGGCGCCCTCGGTTTCCACCATCGACGACGGCCGCAAGATCGCCATGAGCCGCCTGGGCAATGTGCTGCGCGTGGCCGGCACCATCGAGCTGGGCGGCTACGACCTGTCGCTCGACTCGCCGGTCGCCAAGGCACGCTGCCACATGCTGTCGCGCCGCATCGAGGAAATCTTGCCCGGCGTGTGCGACACGCGCACGCCCGAGCAGGGCGGCAACCCGCAGTACTGGACGGGCCTGCGCCCCGCCACCCCGACCAACATCCCCTTCATCGGCCGCACCCGCGTGGGCAAGCTCTGGGTCAACGCCGGCCACGGCACCCTGGGCTGGACGCATGGCGCGGGCTCGGGCAAGGCGCTGGCCGAGCTGATCAGCGGCGAGCAGCCGGCAATGCACTTCGGCTTCCTGGGCGAGCGGGCCGCACGGCCCCGCAGAGCGACCCTCGCCACCTCCTGAACGCAGCGGGACCGGCCGCAGCAGCAGCGGCCGGCTTACTCACGGTCTGGGCTCGGGAGCCTGGGCCTCAGTCCAGTGCTCGCCCATCCAGCGCAGCAGGTCCTGCCACATGGAGCGCACTTCGGCATCCGCCGGCATGTTCAACGCATGCGGCAGCTCGATGGTGACCACCGGCATGCCCCGGTGCACGCCGCCGTAGTTGCCCAGCGAGCCCGGGAAGATGCCCACCTGGTCCAGCCACAGGCGGCCCAGCCGCTCGGGCGGCGACAGCGGGCCGTCGAAATCGAGCACGCCATAGGGCGCATGGATGCTCACGATCAGCTGCGGCCGGAAGGCCGCCATCTGCGCGTGCAGAAACTGCGACTCGGGTTCGGACAGCGGTGACTTGCCGGGGAAGCGCCGAGGGTCGCGCTTGGTGCGCTTGTCCCAGTAGAGGGGCGCATCCTTCTCCCAGCCGGGGGTGGGGAAGTTGCGGTTCAGGTCCACGCCACGGCCATTGGTGCGCGTGGCCGGCTTGGCCAGCAGGCCATCGGGGTTGAGTACCGGGATGAAGCGCCAGTGCACAGGCCGCTCGCTCTGCTCGGCCAGGGCGATCCAGCGCAGGGCCAGCGCCGCAGCCGTGAGTTCATCGCCATGGATGGCGCCGGCAATCAGCACGCGCAGCGGTGCATCGGCAGCACCCCGCACCACCGGCGCAGGCACGTCGCGCCAGAACAGGGGCACGCCATGGGCCGACACGGAGCCGCTGGGCGTGAGCCGTGCCTCCTCGCACTGCGTGCGCGATACCGAAGGCAGGCGCTGCAGGAACAGCGCGCAGGCCCCGGGTCCACTGGGTTCTGCCACGGGGGCAGCCGCCACCACGGGCGCTGGCACCAAGGCATCTGCCGCCGGCAGGCTGGCGGCATTCAGTGCTGCGGTGACCAGGGTCGTCTGTGCGGGCGTGGGCCGCTGGGCGCTCGCGCCACGCTCCACCCCGCTGCGTGGCGCCATCCACAGACCCCCCGCAGCCAGGGCCACCAGCAAGGTGCCCGCCAGCGCCGGGCCCCACCAGCCCGGTGCCTGCGACGCAACGGAAGAACCCGAACGGCCTTGTGTCAATGCAGAACCCGCGAGGAAGCCAGGAAATCCGCCAGCGCGCCATCAAAACCGTCGGGGTCTTCGAGTTGCGGCCAGTGGCCCGCATGCGGCAGGCTCAGGTGGCGCGCATCGGGCAGCACATGGGCCAGGGCCTGCAGGGCAGCGGGCGGCGTGCAGCGGTCCTGCGCGCCGCCGATGATCAGCGCCGGCATGTGCAGCCGGCCCAGCACGCCGGCACTGCGGTCGAAGGTGGAGAGCGCCTGCAGCGCGCGCCGGTAGGAACCTCTGTACACCTGTGACAGGGCATGGGTGGCCAGGCGCACGCCTTCGGGCAGCGCGCCGCTGCCGATGAACTGTGGAACCACGGCCTGGGCCAGCGATTCCATGCTGTCCTGTGCGGCATCGAGGGCCTTCAGCCGGGGCTCCACCCAGTCCGCCATCGCCTGCGCATCCAGCGCGGGGCCACCGGCGCACAGCACCATGCGGCGCACCAGGGCGCTCTGGCGCACGGCCACCTCCAGCGCCACCATGGCGCCCATGCCGTGGCCGACCAAGGTGACGGGGCCGCACTGCAACGCATCGATCAGCGCCATGCAGGCTTCGGCCAGACCCTTGAAGCCATAGGGTTCGATGGGGGCGCTGTTGCCATAGCCGGGCATGTCCCAGGCCACGGCCCGGTAGCCCAGGCTGGCCAGGGCTTCGACCTGGGGCGCAAAGGTCAGGTGGCCACCATCGGCGTCGTGCAGCATGAGCACGGTATGCCCGCTGCCCAGGGTGGAGAAATGGGGGAGAAGTGCCATGGGTATCCTGCGCAATCCCTGCCATGGCAAGGGTCGGTTCATGATAGCCGAGGTGTTTTTAACCCCGGACGGCGGTCAGGACATCCACGCCCCAGGCCCCGCATGCGCGACACCTGCAGCGCCCCCGGCCGCAACAGGGCCGTGGCATGCAGCCCATAATGGCCCCCTGCCCTTTTTCGGCCCCTGCGCCTGCCCTTTGTGAACCGCCCCCTGCCCCGCCCTGCCCTTGCCCGGCCCCCGAGCTTCTCCGCCCGCGAGTTCCGCGATGCGCTGGGCATGTTTGCCACCGGCGTCACCATCGTCACGGCGCGCAACGAGGACGGCACGCTGGTGGGGCTCACGGCCAGCTCGTTCAACTCTGTCTCGCTGGACCCGCCGCTGGTGCTGTGGAGCCTGTCGCGCGGCGCCAGCACCATGCCCACCTTTGCCAACGGCGCGCACTACGCGATCAACGTGCTGGCCGCAGACCAGAAGTCGCTGGCCGAGCGCTTTGCCACACGCGGCATCGACCGCTGGGCGGGCGTGGAACACCATGCCGGCATCAACGGCGCCCCGGTGCTCGATGGCGCGGCCGCCAGCTTCGAGTGCTTCAACCGCAGCCGCTATGAAGAGGGCGACCACCTGATCTTCGTGGGCGAGGTCGAGCGCTGCAGCCACCGTGCCGGTGTGCCCCCGCTGCTGTACCACGGCGGGCGCTTTTACACCGAGCATCCGCTGTAGACCGCTGGTGTGCCACAAGCCCACGCATCCCGCTGCGGCATGCGCCGGGGTTTTGACATGCACGGCGAAGCTGGAAGAATGGCCGGATCGCTTCCGGCCGCACCAGGCACCAACCCATGCCTGAGGGCGCTGCCGGGCCCGCCCTGCCTGCACTGGAGCCCCATGTCACTGCCCCGTCGCCTTCTCGCCTCCTGTCTCATCGGCCTGGTCCTGGCCACATCCGCCCAGGCGGCTCCACCGCGCAACATGGTCAGCGTGGCCAAGCCCGAGATCAACCTGCGCGCTGGTGCCGGGACCCGGCATCCAGCGTTGTTCACGCTGGGACGGGGCTTTCCACTGGAAGTCATCGGGCGCAGCGGCAACTGGCTGAAGGTGCGCGATTTCGAAAGAGACACCGGCTGGGTCCACCGCCCTCTGGTGGGCAAGACGCCCCACCACATCGTCAAGAGCCCCCGTGCCAACATCCGCAGTGCCCCGAGCACGCGCAGCCGGGTGCTGGGGACGGCGGAGAACGGCGAGGTGCTGCGCACCCTGGAGCGGCGCAGCGAGTGGGTCAAGGTCCAGCAGGACGGCGGCCCCAGGGGTTGGGTGGCCGGCCGCCTACTGTGGGGCTGGTGAGCGCCGAATGCAGGTGCGCAGCATCAACACGGGCAGTGCCCGGCGCCTGAAGGTGGGAGAGCGCAGCGTGCTCACCGCCATCGGCAAGCACCCGGTCGAGGGCCCCGTGGCCGTGCACCGCCTGGGCCTTGAGGGCGACGAGCAGGCCGACCCGAGCGTGCATGGCGGCCTGGACAAGGCCGTGTATGCCTACCCCGCCGCACACTACGCGTTCTGGCAGGCGCAGCGCCGCGAGCATGGTGTGAGCCTGTTCGATGAAGTGTTGCCTGCGGGCTTCGCGGGCGAGAACCTGACCGTGGACGGGCCGCTGGAGCACGAGATCTTCGTGGGCGACACCCTGCACTTCCCCGATTGCGTGCTGCGCGTGACCGCACCGCGCGAGCCCTGCTTCAAGTTCAACGCGGTGATGGGCTTTGCCCAGGCCAGCCGCGCGATGGCGCTGGCGGGCTGCTGCGGCTACTACCTGGCGGTGGACGAACCCGGCAGCATCGCCGCCGGCCAGCGCGCCACACTGGTGCCCGGCCGGCGCTCGCTGGGCATTGCGCAGGCCTTCGCGGCCAAGTTCGCAAAGCATTCGCGCTGACGCTGCAAGGCGCTTGCACGCTACACGGCCCGGCCGTGCGGCGGCTCCACCAGTTGCCGCGCCTGCTCCTGCAATTGCGGGAAGACCTTGCCCACCAGCGCCAGCTGAGCGGCCATGAGGCTGCGGGCCGGAGCGTGGGGCGGCGCGCTGCCGGTGGGGCCGAACTCCTGCAGCACCTGTGCCACGGCCGGCGCTGCAGGCGCTTTGCCGGTTCGCGCACCACTGGCCTGCTGGGCCTGCTCCAGCTTTTCAGCCAGGTGCTGCAGCGACAGCAGCAGGGCGCTGGCCATCTCCTCGTCTGCCGCGTCCATATCCGCCCCGGCCCCCCCGCGCTGCGCACCCAGGGCCGAGAGGTAATTGAGCTGGGTGTGCGACAGGCGCAGGAAGTTGGCCACCACCTCCACGTTGCCGCGCACGCTGCGCGGCTCCTTGAGCATGGCGCTGTAGGAGTTGGACAGCGCGGCATCGGCATTGTGCGCATTGCGCCGCGCCAGGCGGTATTCCAGGTGGTCGCGCTTGCCGCTGTGGTACTGCGCCAGGATGGCGCGCAGATACAGGGCCTGGGTCTGCAGCACCTGGGCCGCCAGCCGCGGCCACTGGCGCGACTGCCAGTGCGGCAGCACCAGCCAGGAGGCAGCGGCCGCGATCAGGCAGCCGGCGGCGGTGTCCAGCAGGCGCGCCAGGATCACGCCCTGGGCCATGCCCATCTGGTGAAAACCGAGCAGCAGCAAGGTGGTGACCGCAGCCGTGGCCAGCACGTAGCGGGTGTGCCGCGCGCCGAAGAACACCGCACCGGCGAACACCAGCAGCGCGGCCTGCACCAGCGCCCCCGGAAACAGCTGGATCGCCGCCCAGCCCATGGCCAGGCCGATGGCTGTGCCCTTGGCGCGCTGCAGGAGCCGCGTCTGCGTGGCCGCGTACTGCGGCTGGCTCACGAAGACGATGGTCAGCAGGATCCAGTAGCCGTGCGGGTCGCTGGTGGCCTGCATGAGGGCAAAGCCCGCCAGCAGCGACAGGGCCAGGCGCACGCTGTGGCGCAGCCAGGGCGACTGCGCGTGCAGCTGCGCACGCACGCGGCCCCAGGCATCGCGCAGGCTGCGCGGTTCACGGTCGAGCAGGGCATGGTCGGCGGCGCCCTGGGCGGCGGCATCGCCTGCCAGGGCACCCGCAAACACCCCGGCCATGGCCGCCAGGTTGTGGCCCAGGGCATGCAGTGAGCGCAGGGGCCGGGCCATGGAGGCCGCCCCCTGCGTGCCAACGAGGTCAGCGGCAATGCCATCCTGGTGCGCGATGGCGGCCTGCAGGTCCTCGATGGCGCGGGAGGTCATGCCCCCGTGCTGCGGGAGCGATTGCTGCTGGATGGCCAGCGACAGCTTGAGCGATTGCTCACCCAGCAGCGTGAGCACGCGCTGGCAGCGGTACAGCACGTCGCTGTGGAAGAACGCCGTGGCCAGCAGGTCGTAGTGCTCGTGCGAGGAGCTCACGCGCTCGTGCACGTCCTGCGCGGCCAGGTACTGGTGCATGGCGGTCTGCAGCCAGGCGGGTGGCTGGCCCCGACCCATGCGGCTCATGAGGCTTTCCTTGGCGGCGTTGAGGGCATCCACCACGCGCCCGTTGTGCAGGGCCAGCGCCATGCGCCGGCGCTCCAGGTCCACGTCGCGCACGGGCTCCAGCAGCAGGGCCTTCAGGCGCAGGTACTCCCCCAGCACCGCATACAGCCGGGCCAGGCGAAAGCGCACCGGCGCGCGCGGCATGGCCCCGGCCCAGGCCACCGACACCAGGCCATACCAGGCGGCACCGGCCAGCATCAGCGGCGTCGCCTGCGCTGCCCCGGCGCGGCTGGTGTGGGCGGCCAGGGCCGCATAGATGAACAGCACCAGCGAGCCGAAGGCAATGGCGCGGTAGCGCTCGCCAAGCGCCCCCAGCACGGTGAACGCCAGGGCCGACAGCGCCAGCACCCCCATCAGCGCCCAGGGCCAGGCCACCGTGGCCCACACCGCCAGCGCCATCAGGCCAAAGCAGCCCAGCGCCAGCAGCTGCGCGCGCAGGCGGCCACGCCAGCTGTCGTCGGTTTCGGTCAGGGCGCTGGCGATCACGCCCAGCAGCACCGGCATCAGCTCGGCCTGCCAGCCGGCCCACCAGCCCCAGGCCAGCACGGCGGCCAGCGCGCAGAAGGCCCGCGCCCCGCGCGTGACACCTTCATGGTTGCGTGCGCGCTGCCAGCTGGATTTCCAGGATTCGTCCACGGGACTGCCTCACATTAGGGATTACCCTAATATTAAGCAATAAACCGGCCAGGAGGCTGTTCAGGCCGCACCGTGGCAGCACACGCACAGCTTGTTGCCATCCGGGTCGCGGAAATACGCCCCGTAGTAGTTCGCGTGGTACTGCGGCCGCAGGCCAGGCAAGCCTTCGCAGCTGCCGCCATGGCGCAGGGCCAGGGCATGGACTTCGTCCACGGTGGTGCGGTCATCCGCCAGCAACGCGTTCATGGCGCCATTGCCGGGGCTGGCGGCCTGCCCGTCGAACGGGCGGCCGATGAGGACCAGCGGGCGCGCCACGCCGGGCACCTGCCAGCCGGCCCAGGGCACCTGCGCTTCGCAAAAGCGCTGTACCAGGCCAAGACGCTCCAGCACCGGGCCATAGAAGGCCAGGGCGCGCTCGAAATCGTTCACGCCGATATGGACATGGGACAGCATGCGCCGATCTCCTCCTCAAGAATGCTCGCCGCACGACAGCGGCGCGAGACCTCAGCGCACGGTGTCGGGCAGCTCGATCTTGACCTCGAGCACTTCCAGGTTGTCCTGGCGTTCCAGGTGCACCTTGAGGTCTTCGGGGTTGATCTTCACGTACTTGGAGATCACGGCCACCAGTTCGCGCTGCAGCGCGGGCAGGTAGTCGGGCTCGGAGGCGTTGCGGCCGTTGCGTTCGTGCGCCAGGATGATCTGCAGACGCTCCTTGGCAACGCTGGCCGTCTTCTTCTTTTCACCAAGAAGAAAGGAAAGGAAGGATGCCATGGCTTACTTGCTCCCGAACAGGCGTTTGAAGAAGCCGGGCTTCTCCGCGTCGATGAAGCGCAGGGGCTTGTCGGTCTGGCCGAGGAAACGATCGATCACGTCCTTGTAGGCTTCCGAGACGTCGCTGCCCTGCGAATGGATGGCGGGCGTGCCCTGGTTGGACGACTGCAGCACCACCTCGGATTCGGGGATCACGCCGATGAGCTTGATGCGCAGGATGTCCTGGATGTCTTCGAGCGAGAGCATCTGCCCGTCTTCGACGCGGCTCGGGTTGTAGCGCGTAATGAGCAGATGCTCCTTGATCGGCTCGCCGCCCTCGATGGCGCGTTTGGTCTTGCTGCCCAGCATGCCCAGGATGCGGTCGGAATCGCGCACCGAAGAGACTTCGGGGTTGGTGACCAGCAAGGCCTCGTCGGCGAAGTGCATGGCCATGAGGGCGCCGCTTTCGATGCCGGCAGGCGAATCGCAGACGATGTACTCGAAGCCCATTTCGGCGAGGTCCTTGAGGATCTTTTCCACGCCGTCCTGCTTGAGGGCGTCCTTGTCGCGCGTCTGGCTGGCGGCCAGCACGAACAGGTTATCGCACTGCTTGTCCTTGATGAGGGCCTGGTTCAGGTTGGCCTCGCCCTGGATCACGTTGATGAGGTCGTACACCACGCGGCGCTCGCAGCCCATGATCAGGTCCAGGTTGCGCAGGCCGACGTCAAAGTCGATCACGGCAGTCTTGTGCCCGCGCATGGCGAGGCCGGAGGCAAAGCTGGCGCTGGTGGTGGTCTTGCCCACACCACCCTTGCCGGAGGTCACGACGACGATTTTGGCCATGGGTTTATTGAATCTCTCTGGGGTTGATACGAACGGGATTGCGCAGCGGCTCGATGAAGAGCTTTTCGCCTTCCAGGCGCACCTGGGCCGGCCTGCCCGCGACGTCGTCGGGCAGTGCGGTCTCCGTCGTGCGGTAGATGCCTGCGATGGAGACCAGTTGCGGCTCCATGCAGGTGGAAAAGATGCGTGCTTCGGTGTTGCCGCGCGCGCCAGCGATGGCGCGCCCGCGCAGCGGGGCGTAGACGTGGATGTTGCCATCGGCGATCACCTCGGCGCCAAAGCTGACCATGGCCAGCACCACCAGGTCGGCGCCGCGCGCATAGACCTGCTGGCCCGAGCGCAGCGGCTTGTCGATGACCATGGTGCCGGGGCCGGCCACCGGCACTTCGCGTACCACCTCGATCTCGTGCACCACCTCGCGGATGACTTCCTGCACCTGGACCGGCGCCTCGGGCTCCGGTTCGGGGGCTGCGGCCGCCTCGGCACGGGCCGGGGGCGCATCGGGTACGGCCGCCAGGCCCACGGCGCGCGCGGCGTCCATCTGGGCGGCGCTGCCACCGCGCACGGCCACGGGCAGGGTGCGGTGTTCGCGCAGCACGGCGACGATGGCGGCGAAATCGATGGTTTCCTCGGACTCGCGCACCAGGGCCAGGTCGATCAGCACCGGATCGTTGTCGAAAAAGCCCGGGGCGTCGGCCACGCGCTCGACCAGATCGGCAGCGAACTGCGTGGCATCGGTGGTCTTGAGCAGCACGGCCACGACGGACAGCGATGCGCTCTTGAGGTCGAAGCGGGTGCGGGCCTGGGCCGCCGTGGAAAAGGCCATGAAATGGGAGGTTGGTAGAAGAAGCGCGCAAAAACCGGTAAAGAAGCCGCAAAGTGTACCGTGGGCACGCAAACACCCTGTCTCGGGGCGTATCAGGCCCGTGCCGGGCAATGGCCGTCAGCGCTGGGCACCCCTTCCATAATCGACCGATGTCCATTGCCCGCAAAACCCACCTCGACTCCCTGGCCATCGGCCTGTTGCTCGCCTGCTGCATGTTCTGGGGCTTCCAGCAGGTGCTGGTCAAGGCCACGGTGGCCGAGGTGGCCCCGGTGTTCCAGGCCTTCGTGCGCTTCGTGCTGGCCGCCTTGGCCGTGGCTGCGTGGTGCCTGTGGCGCGGCGTGCCCCTGTCCAGCCGCAGTGAACCCGCAGGTGCCCTGCGCGCCGGGCTGCTGGCCGGGGCCCTGTTCGCGGGCGAGTTCGCCTGCATCTATGTGGGCCTGCAGTACACCAGCGCCTCGCGGCTCACGGTGTTCCTGTACGGCGCACCGTTCTGGGTGGCGCTGCTGCTGCCGCACTTCATTCCCGGCGAGCGGCTGCGCGGCTGGCAATGGCTGGGCCTGGCCGCGGCCTTCGTGGGCGTGGGGCTGGCCCTGGGCGACGGCATGGTCGGATCGGCGAATGCTGCCATGCCCCAGGCTTGGCTCGGCGACCTGCTGGGCGTGGCCGCCGGCCTGATGTGGGCGCTGACCACGGTGGTCATCCGCACCACGCCGCTGGCGCGCGTGGCCCCGGCCAAGCAGCTCTTCTACCAGGTAGGCGTAAGCGCCGCCGTGCTGCCCCTGCTGTCCCTGGCTCTGGGCGAGACCTGGACCTGGCGCTTCAGCGCCTTCGCCTGGGGTTCGCTGCTGGTGCAGGCCCTGGTGGGCGCGTTCGTGAGCTACCTGGCCTGGATGTGGATGCTGGCCCACTACCCGGCCACGCGCATCTCGGTGTTCGTGTTCCTGACCCCGGTCTTCGCGCTGCTGTTCGGCGCCTGGTGGCTGGGCGAGCCGGTGACCACGGGGCTCGTGGTGGCCCTGGGGCTGGTGGCCGCGGGCATCGTGCTGGTCAATCGCAAGCCCGCAGTACCCTGAAAGTTTTATGCGGCGATCCCGGGCGGCCTTACGGGGCGCGGCATCGGCAATCGCGCTACCCAAGCCAGGGCAGCCGCGCAAGGGCCGCCCCGCTGCGGATGCGGCGCTTCGCTTGCGTGCGCCGGCTGCGTCCCCCTTCCCGAATGGCGCAGCCATTCGAGAGAAGGGGTGAAGGCGCGAAGCGACTCAGGGGGTTGTTCAGAATTTCGGAATGCGGATACGGCTGATCATCAAGGAGCCGGAAACCGCAAACAGCAGCACCAGCGGATGCAACGTGAAGCCGCCGACCAGCACCTTGCCGAACCACAGGTTCTCGCCGAGCGCACCCATATAGCCGGCCAGGGCCAGCAGGGCCACGAGGACGATGGAGGTGGGGATGGGCGTGCCCTCGAAGTACCGGACCTTGCCGTCGTCGCCCGAGAGCGTTTCGGCCGTGACGTTGTAGCGCGCCAGGCGAGAGACGCCGCATGCCACGAAGTAGGCCAGCACCACGCGGTCGTACAGGCCCTGCATGCCGCAGCCATAGGCCATGATGGCGGGCGCCACGCCGAACGAGATCACGTCGGCCAGCGAATCGAGCTCGCGCCCCATGGCCGAACTCTTCTGGCGCCAGCGCGCGATGCGGCCGTCCAGCACGTCGAAGATCAGTGCCGCCAGCACCAGGGCGGCGGCAAAGTAGACATGCAGCACTTCCCCGGTCGCCAGGTAGGTCATGGCCGAGAACAGCGCACCGACGCCGCAGACAGCATTGCCCAGCGTGAACCAGTCGGCCAGGTGGAACTCGCGGATCATCGAAAAGCGCTTGGGATGGGGTTGGGGAGTGGTCATGTCGGGAGCGCTCCGGTCGCGCAAGGGGAAGTAGTGACGCCACATTATGGGCGGCTGCGCGCGCCGTTTCCTGTAGGCACATGACCCGCGCGGGCTGAGATGCAGTGTGCACCGCCGCGCCCACCTGCCAGCGCACCCTCGCAAGGGGGCGCAGCCCATCCCTTCTGACTGTCAAATTTTTTTGAACAGAGTGTCCATGCATTTAGAGGATTGTCAAAAAATCGGCGCGCACCAACAATGGCCTCTCCACCTGTTTTTCAGGATGGACCCGATTTGCCAGGAGACAACACCATGCACACTGCCGGGAGCGCACAGTCGCCCTGCCCCACCCTTGTCGCCACGGGCTGGGGGGCCTGCGCATGACGACCGCCATCGGGACCACGCACGCGCGCCCGCCCTTGTCGGCCCCCTTCGCCCCGGCGTTCCCCGTGCGCAGCCTGCAGGACGTGGAGCGCCTGGAGACGTTGCCGCTGGCCCAGGCGCTACCGGTGCAGAGCACCTACGAAATTTTCTGCAATTCGGCCCATGCCTTTGGCGACAAGACGGCGCTGAGCTTTCTGCCAACGGCCGACCCGGCGGACCAGCCCGTGCGCTGGTCGTACGCGCAGTTGCTGGCCGGCATCCACCAGACGGCCAACCTGCTGCACGACCTGGGCGTGGGCCCTCAAGATGCCGTGGCCGTGCTGCTGCCCGGCTGCCTCGAATACCACCTGGCCCTGTGGGGCGGCGAGGCAGCCGGCATCGTGCAGCCGCTCAACCCGCTGCTCACGCCCGAAAAGCTAGCGTCCATGATGACCCTGGCCCGCGCCAAGGTGCTGATCGCCTATGGCGAAGACGGCGACTCGGGCTTCTGGACCAAGGCCATGGGCCTGCTCGGCCAGGTGCCTACGCTGCGTACTGTGCTGCGCGTGGCACCCCACGGCGAAGCGCCGGCCGCGGCTGGGCCCCTGCCCGAGGGGGTGATCGACTTTGCCAGCCGCAGCGCCCAGCCCGACGACCGGCTGGTGAGCGGGCGGCGCATCGTGGCCGGCGACATCGCGGCCTACTTCCACACCGGCGGCACCACGGGCGCGCCCAAGCTCGCGCGGCACAGCCACGGGGCGCAGGTGTTCACGGCCTGGGCCTGCGTGCAAATGCAGGGCATGCGGCCCGAGGACGCAGGCATCAACGGCTACCCGCTGTTCCACGTGGCCGGTGTGTTGCCGGGCTCCCTGGCCGCGCTCTCGGCCGGGGTGGAGACCATCATCCCCACCACCGGGCTGTTCCGCAACCGCCAGGTGATCGCCAACTACTGGCGCCTGGCCGAGCGCTACCGCTGCACCTACCTGTCGGCCGTGCCCACGGTGCTGGCCGCGCTGGCCAATGTGCCACTGGACGGCGCCGACATTTCGGCACTGCGTTACTGCCGCACGGGTGCGGCGGTGCTGGCGCCCGAGCTGGCGGCACGCTTCGAACGCCTGTTCGGCCTGCATGTGCACGAGAGCCTGGGCATGACGGAGATGGCGGGCATCTCCACCATCACGCCGCCCGGCGTCAACGCGCCTGCGGGCTGCGTGGGCTGGCGCCTGCCGTACGTGCGGCTGCGCATCGTGGCGCTCGATGCGCACGGCAATGCCTCGGACCAGGAGATGCCGCCCGGCCAGCCGGGCATGGTGCTGTTTAACTCGCCCAACCTGTTCTCGGGGTTTCTCGATGCGGCCGACACGGCCCGGGCCTTCACGCCCGAGGGCTGGCTGGCCACGGGCGACTTGGGCTTCGTCGATGCCGAGGGCCGGCTGCACCTGAGCGGGCGCTCCAAGGACCTCATCATCCGCAGCGGCCACAACATCGACCCGAAGGTCATCGAAGATGCCCTGGGCGCCCACCCTGCCGTGCAGCTGTGCGCTGCCGTGGGTGCGCCCGATGCCTATGCGGGCGAGCTGCCCGTGGTGTTCGCCACGCTGGTGCCGGGCCAGCAGGCCAGCGAGGCCGAGCTGCTCGACTTCGCCAGCGCAGGCGTGGATGAGGCCGTGGCCCGGCCGCGCCGCATCACTGTGCTGGACACCATGCCCGTGACCAACGTGGGCAAGATCTACAAGCCCGCCCTGCGCCTGCAGGCCGCCTGCCAGACCGTGCAGGCGCTGGTGGACGGTGTGTGCAACGAGCTCGGGGTGGCCGGGCGCCCCACCGTGCAGGCCGAGGGCGAGAGCGCCGTGCGTGTCACCGTCGATGCCGCCGCCGCAGGCTCGCAGGCATTGCTGGAGCGCCTGCGCCAGGTGCTGGAGCCCCTGCCCGTCAAGGTGCAGGTGGCGCTGTCGCCCCCCGCAGCCTGACCGATCCCTTCACACCGCATCGCCAACAACTACACCAGGAGACAAAACCATGCCAACCTTTCCAACCCTTCAACGACGCACCTGGCTCGGAGCAGCCGCTCTTGCCATCGGCACCCTCACCGGCACGGTCGCGCTGGCCCAGCAGCCGGCCTACCCCACCAAGCCGATCAAGGTGGTGGTGCCGTTTGCCCCAGGCGGCGCCACCGACGTGCTGGCCCGCGTGCTCGCCGAGAAGATGGCGGCCGGCCTGGGCCAGCCGCTGGTCATCGACAACAAGCCGGGCGCGGCCGGCATCATCGGCACCGATGCGGTGGCCAAGGCCGCGCCCGATGGCTACACCATCGTGCTGGGCCTGAGCAATTCGCTGCTGACCAACCAGTTCCTCTACGAAAAGCTGCCCTATGACCCGCAGCGTGACCTGGCGCTGGTCTACCAGATCGCCATCGCCCCGCTGGTGCTGGTGGCCCACCCCAGCGTGCCCGTGGCCACAGGGCCCGAGCTGCTCAAGTACGCCGCCGCCAACAAGGGCAAGGTGGCCTACGGTTCCTACGGTACGGGCGCCTACCCGCACCTGGCGGGCGCCTACATGAGCCTCACGCAGAACGCCGATATGAGCCATGTGGCCTACCGGGGCGAAGCCCCCATGGTGCAGGACCTGATCGGCGGCCAGATCCAGATGGCCTACGCCAGCGCGCTGGTGGCCAAGCCGCACATCGACGCCGGCAAGCTCAAGGCGCTGGGCGTGACGGGCGAGCGGCGCATGGGCATTCTGCCCAACGTGCCCACGCTGGCCGAGCAGGGCATGACCGACGAGGCCTACCGCGTGGCAGGCTGGCTGGCCTTTGCCGCGCCGGCGGGCACGCCACCGGCCATTCTGGAGCGCTTGGCGGCCGAAGTGCGCAAGGCCGTGCAACTGCCCGACGTGGCACAGCGCATCGCGGGCATGGGTTTCGAGGCCAAGGCCAGCTCGCCAGCAGAGTTCAAGGCCGCGTACATGAAGGAGCGGCCGGTGTGGGAGCGTTTGATCAAGCAGTCGGGCGCAAAGCTTGACTGACCCCCTGAGCCGCTTCGCGTCACGGTGCGTCCGCCAGAGGCGGCCGCTCTTCGTTGCCGTCCAAGCCTGCGCAGGCAGGCTTGGAGCCGCGGCACTCAGCCCCCTCTCCCGCATTGCTGCGCAATACGGGCCCGGGGGACACCCCCAGCGCGGGGGGGCGGCCCTTGCGCGGGGGTGCTGGCCCAGGTCGCGCCAGTTTCACGCCCCCTTGGCGGCCCTCTGGTTCGCAAACGCCACGTACCAGTCCAGGCAGCCTGGATTGGCCATGGCGTCCTTGTTGACGACCTTCTCGATGGGCTGGCCCAGCAGCAGCTTCTTGATGGGCAGCTCCTGTTTCTTGCCGCTCAGGGTGCGCGGGATCTCGGGCACCTGGAAGATGTCGTCGGGCACGAAGCGTGGGCTCAGCGCGGTGCGCACGGCGTTGTTCAGGCGCTGGCGCATGGCCTCGTCAAGCACCACGCCCTCGCGCAGCACCACGAACAGCGGCATATAGCTTTCGCGGCCCAGGTATTCGAGGTCGACCACCATGCTGTCGAGCACCTCGGGCAGGGCCTCCACCGCGCTGTAGATCTCGCTCGTGCCCATGCGCAGGCCATGGCGGTTGATGGTGGCGTCGGATCGACCGTAGATGATGCAGCCGCCCGTGCGGCCATCGATCTTGAGCCAGTCGCCGTGGCGCCAGACGGCGCCGGCCTCGGGCCCGGCGTCGCCGCCCCCGGGCCGGCGGCCATGGCCGGCGGGGTACATGTCGAAGTAGCTGGAGAGGTAGCGTTCGCCTTTCGGGTCGTTCAGCAGGTACAGCGGCATGGAAGGGATGGGCTGCACGCAGACCAGCTCACCCACCTCGTCCTTCACCGGCTCGCCCTGGGCATTCCACGATTCCACGGCGGCGCCCAGCATGCGGCACTGCATCTCTCCGGGCACCTGGGGCATCTCGCGGTGGCCGCCGATGAAGGCCCCGCAGAAGTCCGTGCCGCCCGAGATGTTGTTCCACCAGATCTCTGGCGTGCCAATGCGCTCGAACTGTGCCGTGCCCCAGGCCTGCACCTCGGGCGAGAGCGGCGACCCTGTGGTGCCCAGGGCGCGCACGCGCGAGAGGTCGCCGCTGTCGGCCAGCGCGAGCCCCGACTTCATGCAGTTGGCGAAGAAGGCCGCGCCCGCGCCGAAGAAGGTCACCCCCGTCTCGGCCGCAAAGCGCCAGAGCGTGCCCCAGTCGGGTTGGTCCTTGCTGCCGCCAGGATTGCCGTCGTAGATGACGCAGGTAGTGCCCGAGAGCAGGCCGCTGGCCTGGGCGTTCCACATCACCCAGCCGGTGGAGCTGTACCAGTGGTAGCGCTCGCCGAAGCTGTTGGCCTCGTAGCTGCAGCCGATGTCGTTGTGCAGCACCTTGAGCTGCAGCGCCACCAGCACCATGCCGCCGTGGCCGTGCACGATGGGCTTGGGCAGGCCCGTGGTGCCGCTGGAGTAGACGATCCACAGCGGGTGGTCGAACGGCATCCATTCGGGCTCGAAGGCATCGACCGCCGCGCCGCTGGCGGCCACATCAGCCGCCCAGTCGGACCAGCCGGGCAGCGTGGCACCGGCGTCGAGGTTGGGCACCAGGACGGCGTGCTGCACGCTGGGCAGGGCCGCGCGCAGCTCGGTGAGCACGCCGGTGCGGTCGTGGTCGCGGGCGCCATAGGTGATGCCGTCCACGCCGATCAGCACCTTGGGCTCGATCTGGCGGAAGCGGTCGAGCACGGCGTTGGTGCCCATGTCGGGCGCACAGATGCTCCAGACGGCACCGATGCTCACCGTGGCCAGCAGGGCCACCATGGCCTCGGGGATGTTGGGCAGGTAGGCGGCAATGCGGTCGCCCGGCTGCACGCCCTGGGCCTTGAGGTGTAGCGCCAGCGCGGCCACCTGGCGGCGCAGCTCGGGCCAGGCCAGCTCGCGGTGCTGGCCTTTCTCGTTGCGGCTGACGATGGCCGGCAGGCCGGCGGCATGGGCCGCCTGCACATGGCGCAGCGCCTGGCGTGCGTAGTTGAGTCGCACGCCCGGGAACCATTCGGCCCCCGGCATGGTGTTGCGCGCCAACGCCACGGTGGGCGGCGTAGGCGATTCGATCTCGAAGTAGTCCCAGACGCTGCGCCAAAAGGCATCGAGCTCGGTGGTGGACCAGCGCCACAGCGCGTCGTAGCTGTCGAAGGCCAGCCCGCGCTGGTCGCGCAGCCAGTCCTGGTACAGGCGGATCTGCGGAATGAAAGGGGGGGTGTTTTTTGTCTCCATGGCGACGCAGCGTACCAGCGCTGGCCCCTGTGTGCCACGGGGCATCGTCTCCGGATTGACACCCGCTCCAGGTCACGCCCCAGAAGGGCCGTGCGCTGCTGCGGCCGGCCTGCCAGCCCTGCATGGTCAGCCAGCTGCGCAAGAGCCGATATCAGTCGCCTTCCGGCTCGTGCAGGCCTGTGATGGCGTAGCCCTTTTCCTTGAGCTGCGTGCCGGGCTTGACGATGCCGTAGTGATCCCAGCGCTCGGCATCTTCGTCCAGGTCCTGCCCTTTCACCTCCGTGTCCCAGTCGGTGTTGGTCGCTTCCTCCGGGATGCGCCTTCCTTCCGGCACGGCAAGGTGGGTGAAACGGCCCTCGGCTTCGGCCCGACGATAGATGTCCACGCGCATGGTTGGTCCTTTGGCGGTTACAAAGACCCCACTCTACTGCCCATGGCTGCCCGGCGCCGTAGGAAAAACTCTCGCTGCCATCAGGGCCATGGCGCAACCGATGAAATCGTTGCTTAATTTTTCGCACAACTGTGCTAAATTTGCGCCATGGACGCCAAGACCCAGAAAGCCGAGCTCACGCGCGCCGCCATCATCGGCGCCGCGCTGGATGTGGCTGCGGCCGACGGGCTCGAATCCATCACCCTGCAGGCCGTGGCCGACCGGGTGGGCCTGTCCAAGAGCGGCGTGTTTTCGCGCGCCGGCTCGCGCGAGGCGCTGCAGAAGGCTGTGATCGAAGAATACGGCCGCAGCTTCCTGGCCCAGGTGTTCGTGCCCGCCATGCAGCAGCCCAAGGGCCTGCCGCGCCTGAACGAGATCGTGCGCCGCTGGATCGCCCGCACCCGCGATGTGGAGGCCTTCACGGGCTGCATCTACATCGCCGGCGCCTTTGAGCTCGACGACCGCACCGGCGAGCTGCGCGACCTGCTGCACACCGAGATCACGCGCTGGCGCGCCGCGCTGCGCCGCACCGTGCTGCAGGCCATCGATGCCGGGCACCTGCCTGCCTGCACCCCGGCCGACCAGCTGGTCGCGGAGATCTACTCCATGCTGATGGGCCTGTTGCACGACGTCCGCTTCCTGCGCGATCCGCAGGCAGTGCACCGCACCGAGGCGTCCTGGGCGCGCCTCGTCAAGAGTTACCAGACCGCCTGACACCCCGGTGCATGCCATGGAAACCCTTGCTATCTGTTCGCCCAAATTTCGCACAACCGTGCGAAGAAAGGAAATCTCCATGCTGATCCTTTGTGGCATTGCGGCAATCGCCGCCATCGCGGGCGCCATCCATGCGCTGCGCAGGGCACTTGACGGCCTGCCGCGCAGCAACCGCGACTGGGTCTTCTACTGACCCGGCGCCGCCCGCCCACCCCTTCCACTTGTCCCGGAGCCCCACCATGAGCCAGTCCACCGCCCTGCAGGCTACCTCGAACTTCTACGGCGCGCATGCCGGCATGCGCCTGGTGCGCCTGGCACTGGGCACGGCGCAGCGCCTGTGGCCCCGGCTTGCCGTGCGCAGCGCCTACCGCCTCTTCGGCACGCCTCTGCCCTTGCGCAGAAGCGGCCACCGAGCCCTTCCTGCCGCAGGCTGGCAAGCGGAGCGCTGGCCTTTCGAGGATGCGGAGATCACGCTCTACACCCGCAGCGACCTGCCCACCGATGGCCCCGTGGTGCTGCTGTCCCATGGATGGGGCGGGCATGCGCGGCACATGCTGGCCCTGGCCGAGGCCCTGGTTGCGCGCGGCATGCGCCCCGTGCTGGTGGACCTGCCCGCCCACGGCGGCAGCCGGGGGCGGGTGAGCAACTTGCCGCAGTTTGCCCGCGCCATCGAGTACGCCACGGCGCGCCTGCAGGCCCGGGGCGACACGCTGGACGCCGTGGTGGCCCATTCGCTGGCGGCGAATGCGGCGGCCCATGCCGCCAGCCGGGGCCTGCCGGCCGCCCGCCTGGTGCTGCTGGCACCGCCCGCATCGCCGCGCGAATACACCCGGCTGTTCGCGCAGGTGTTCGGCCTGACCGAGACCACGCGCGCTGCCATGGAGCGGCACATCGAAGCACGCGAGGGCATCCTCATGCCCCAGTTCGAACCCCAGGCCGTGGGGCCGCGCATCGCCCAGCCCACGCTGGTCGTGCACGACCGGGGCGACCGCATCAACCGCTTTGCCGATGGCGAGGCCTACCGCGACCACATCGCGGGCGCGCAGCTGCTGGCCACCGACGGGCTGGGCCACCGCAAGCTGCTGCAGGACGAGGCCGTGCTGCGCGCCGTGGCGGATTTCATACGGAAGACCCCCTGAGTCGCTTCGCGCCTTCCCCCTGGAAGGGGGACGCCCCCAGCGCGGCGGGGCGGCCCTTGCGCGGGGGCACTGGCCTTGGCCACGCCAGTACCGTGCGTTGCGGGTTACACGACGCACCATGAAAAACCGATAGGACCCGGCCTGCAGGCCTATGATCGGCAGCCTGTTCCTGCCGACCCGAATTCCCGATGCCCCTGCTCATGTCTGCCTGGCCCATCCTGGTCTGGGTGTTGCTCGCCCTGGTCGTGCTGTCCGCCCTCTTCTTCCTGGCCAAGGGCGACCGACGGGCCTTTGCGCAACTGCTGGCCCTGGTGGCCTGTTTCCTGATCGGCGCGCTGCTCATGGAGTTCATGCTCTTCATGGCCGCGCGCATGTCGCGCACGGGCGGTATGCAGGGCACGCCGGTGCTGGGCGACGGCACGCGCCGGCTGCTGCAGACCATCGCCAACCCGCGCTCCATCACGGCGCCGCCGCTGTCCATGGCTGCCGTGGCGGCGTATTCCGTGCCGCTGTCCTACCTATGGCTGGCGGTGACCTGGGTGCTGCACCTGCACGGCGGTGGCAAATCGGGTGCTGGCAAGAAGAAAAAGCCGGCCAAGGCATCCGGCAAGTCGCGCAAGGCTTGACCTACGGCAAAGCCCCTGCTGGCACGGGGGCAGCACAATGGGCACGCACCCACAGCGGGTGCGCCCATACCCTCTTGCCATGGCTTCTTCCCGAAGTGACGTTCTCATCGTGGGCGGCGGCCCCGCCGGGCTTTCGCTCGCCATTGCCCTGGCGCAGGCCGGCTTCAGCACCACGGTGGTGGAGCAGCAGCCCGAGGCGGCGCTGGCCGACCCAGCACTCGATGGCCGCGAGATCGCGCTCACCCACCCCAGCGTGGCCACCCTGCAGCGCCTGGGCACCTGGGCCGGCCTGCAGGCGCATGAGCGCGGGGAGATCCGCGAGGCCCAGGTGCACGATGGCCCCCTGGGTAGCCACGGCCCCCTGCGGCTGCACACCGGCAGCACGCAGGCACTGGGTGCCATCGTCTCCAACCACGCGCTGCGGCGCACGGCCCATGCGGTGGCGGCGCGCACGGCGGGCGTGCGCATCCTCAGCGGCGCGCAGGTGCACCGGGTCGCCACCGATGCCGACCATGCCGAACTCGACTGCACGCTGGCCCCGGCCGAGGGCACCGGCGCCTCGCAAACGCTGCAGCTGCGCGCACCCCTGCTGGTGGCGGCCGACAGCCGCTTTTCGGCCACGCGCCGCCTGCTGGGCATCGGCGCGGACATCACCGACTTCGGCCGCACGGTCATCGTCTGCCGCATGCGCCATGCCCTGCCCCATGGCGGCACGGCCCACGAATGCTTTGGCTACGAGCGCACGCTGGCCATCCTGCCCCTGCCCGACGCCCCGGATGGCCAGCCCGTGTGCTCGGTGGTGGTCACGGCCGGGGCCGCCGATGCAGCGGCCCTGATGGCCTTGTCGCCCGAGTCCTTTGCCGTGCAGGTGCAGGCCCAGTTCAACCAACGGCTGGGACCGATGGCACTGGAGGGCCAGCGCCATGCCTACCCGCTGGTCGGCGTGTATGCCCGGCGCTTTGCCGGGCCGCGCTGCGCGCTGCTGGGCGATGCGGCCGTGGGCATGCACCCGGTGACGGCCCATGGCTTCAACCTCGGGCTTGCGGGCGTGGAGCGTCTGGTCGGCGCTCTGGTCGCAGGCCGCCACCTGGGCCACGACCCGGGCCACGGGGCTGCCCTGGCCCGCTATGCCAGCGCCCACCACCGCCATGCCTGGCCGATGTACCAGGGCACGAATGCCATCGTGCGGCTGTACACCGACGCCCGGCCCTTGCCCCGCCTGCTGCGCCAGGGCGTGCTGCAGCTGGCTCGGCGCCTGCCGCCGCTGCAGGCGGCCATCGTGGGGCAGCTCACCGGGCGCATGGGCGCGCTCGCTCCCGCGCCGCACCGGACCGCGCTGCGGCCCTGGGACTGAAAAGGCTGGCCTAAGAGCGGCCAACAAAACTCAGCGAAGCGGTTCTGGCTAGGCGCTGCGTCGCAGGCAGTACGAGCAGTACGACAAGACGCAGCAACGACGCCAGAAGAGTTTTGTTAGCCGCTCTAAGAACTCAGCATGCCCCAGACGAGGGCCACCCCGGCGACGAGCAGATCGCCAGTGACACTCGCGTCGGACGCATCGCCGCTGGTGAAGCGCTCTTTCTGCCGCTCGCGCTCGGCGCGCGTGCGGTCACGCTCCAGCGACACCAGTGCGTCGGCCAGGTCGGTGCGCTGGGGCGGGTGCAGTTGGGCGGCGCGCTGACCGGCCTGGGCATAGCTCTCCAGCGCGCGTTGCACGGCCTCGGGGTCGATCAGCGAGAACGCAGCGCGGCAGTAGGGGCAGGCGTGGTCCTTGCGAATGTCCACCGGCGAGCCGCAGCCCGTGCAGTAGATGGCACCCACGCGCTTGGCGAGGTCGGCCACTTCGGGCTTGGTCATGTGGCGCACGAAGCCCTTCTCCACCATGAAGGACGAAAAGGTGCTGAAGCGGCCATGCTGGCTGGCGCAGCGGTAGAGCACATAGCGGCCGCTGCGCACCAGGTCGAAACCGTGCGCCAGCGGGCGCACGCAGCGCGGGCAGGCCATGCTGTTCTGCAACGGGCGCCGCTCGTCCGTGCGGTGCTCGTGCAGCAGTCTGAACAGCTCCACTACCGCCGCAGGCGCGAGCTTGAGGTTCTCGTGGCGGTCGAACCAGATGCCCTGGCAGGCAAAGCACAGGTCGAGCGTCTGCATGCCCCCCTGGTTCGTGGCGAACTGGTGCGCTTCCATGGGCTGGCGGCAGGAGGGGCAAGAGGGCAGGTGCTGCATGGGGCGGGTGGAAAGCCGGCGGGTATACAGCCATGGTAGCGCGCTGGCGGGCGGACCCGCAGGCGACGCAACCCGCGGCCCAGGTCGCCGAACCGAAGCACAATGGCGTGTTGCCAACCCGACAGGCGCCTGACGGCGCCCTCTGCGAGAGAAGAGATCAACGATGCCTGCCATCTGGAAGAAACCCATCACCGTCGAATCGCTCACCCACCACAGCCTGCGCACGGCTGTGCCGCACCTGGGCATCGAGTTCCTGGAAGTCGGCGACGACTTCGTGCGCGGCCGCGTGCCCGTGGACGAGCGCACCCACCAGCCCTACGGCCTGCTGCACGGCGGCGTGAGCGTGGTGCTGGCCGAAACCCTGGGCTCGGTGGGCGCCGCCCACTCCTGCCCCGAGGGCTACCGCGCCGTGGGCCTCGATATCAACGCCAACCACCTGCGCTCCACCCAGAGCGGCTGGGTGACGGGCACGGCGCGCCCGGTGCACATCGGCCGCACCACGCATGTGTGGCAAATCGACATGGTCAACGACGCCGGCGAGATGACCTGCGTGTCGCGCATCACCATGGCGATCCTGGCGCCGCGCTGAGGCAATACGGCCTAAACGGCCGCACAGACCCCGTCGGCGCGCGGATCGGTCGCGCCCTCGATGCGCCCGTCGGGGTGGAACGCCACCGCCCCGGCATGGCCCATCATGTCCTCGAAGGCACCCACCACCTGCACGTCGTGGCCGGCGGCGCGCAACTGGTCCACCAGGGCCGGGTCCGCGCGCGATTCGAGCTTGAGGTTGGTGGAGTGGTCGCCCCAGGTGCGGCCCAGCAGCCAGCGCGGCGCGGTCACCGCGGCCTGCATGTCCTGGCCGAAGAGCACGTGGCGCGTGAACACCGCCGCCTGCGTCTGCGGCTGGCCCTCGCCGCCCATGGTGCCGTAGGCCAGCACGCGCCCGTCTTTCAGATGCGCCAGCGCCGGGTTGAGGGTGTGGAACGGCAGGCGCCCGGGCGCCAGCTGGTTGGGCCCGGCGCCCAGCGTGAACGAGGCACCCCGGTTCTGCCAGTGCAGGCCTGTCTCGGGCAGCACGATGCCGCTGCCGAACTCCCAGTAGATGCTCTGGATGTAGCTGACGACATTGCCCTGCGCATCGGCGGCGCCCATCCATACCGTGTCGCCGGGCTCCGTGGGTTCAGGCCAGGGCGCTGCGCGCGCCTTGTCGATGCGTGCGGCCTCGGCGTCGAGCGCGGCGGCCTGCAGGAAGGCCGCCGGATCGGCGCGCATGTACGCCGGGTCGCCCACGTGCTTGTTGCGCCAGGCGAAGGCCCGCTTGGTGGATTCGACCAGGCCATGCACATGGTCGAAGCCCTCGGCCTGGCCCACGCCCAGGCGGTCGAACAGGCCCAGGATGGCCAGCGACGAGACGCCCTGCGTGGGCGGCGGCTGGTTGAACACACTGCCGGCCGACAGCTGCACCGACAGCGGTGCCACCCGTTGGGCCTGCCAGCCCTCCAGGTCGGCCAGCGCCAGCGGGCTGCCCAGGGCCTGCAGGTCGCGCGCTATGCTGCGCGCCAGGTCGCCGCGGTAGAAGTCGTGCAGCCCGGCCTCGGCCAGGCGCTGCAAGGTGGCGGCGATGCGCGGCTGGCGCAAGGTGTCGCCGCGGCGCGGCTGGCCCTCGGGCGCGAAGGCGGCGGCAAAGCCTGGCACATGTTCGAGCTCGGCCCACTTGGTGCGGGTCAGCTCGACCTGGGAGGTGGTGATGGGCATGCCCTCGCGCGCATGGCGGATCGCGTCTTCGAGCAGGCGGGCCAGCGGCAGGGGCTTGCCGCCCCAGGCGCGCGCCACTTCCAGGGCCTCGGCCCAGCCGCCGATGGCACCGGCCACGGTGAGCGCCGCGCGCGGCCCGCGCGTGGGGATGGCCGCGTCGCCGTGCGCCTGGTAGAAGGCGGCGTCCGCCGCCTGCGCCGCACCGCCACAGGCGCGCACTGCGACCGGGGCCGCTGCGCCGGGCGTGTGGATGAGCCAGAAGCCATCACCGCCCAGGCTGTTCATGTGCGGGTAGACCACGGCGATGGCGGCGGCTGTCGCGACCATGGCCTCCACCGCGTTGCCACCCTCGCGCAGCACGGCGGCGCCGGCCTGTGCGGCCAGGTGGTGGGGGGCGGTGACCATGCCACCGCGGCTTTGCAGGCTGTGCAACATCGGAAATGTCTCCTGGGGTTGGTTCTTCTTGGAGCGAATGCTAGTCCATCAATGACACGTGGGCCGCCACCACGCACCAGCCCTGGTCGGGCATGCGCACCCAGGTCTGCTGCTGGCGGCCGGTGCGCGCGCTGCCTTCGCGCGTGAACTCGGTGCTGGCCGTGGCGAAGTCGCGCCCGTAGGTCGTGATGACAGTGTTGCTCAGCGTTCGCGCCAGGCCGGCCGCCGAACGGCCGCTGCGGAAGGCGCGGATCGCGTCGATGCCATACAGGCATTCCGTGGCGCCATAGCGCACGGTGTGCGGGCTGTGGAAGAACAGCGCATCGAGCACGTCCACCTCGTTGTGGACCAGGGCATGCTCGTAGCGCGCGAAGGCGGCCGTGACCTCGGCGAGGACATCGGGCAGGTTGATGGTGATTCCGCTCATGGTGTTCAGTGCCCCCCGCCGAGGTAAGCCCGGGTCAACGCGTCATTGGCGGCGATTTCCGCCGCCGTGCCCTGGGCCACCACGCGCCCGCCTTCGAGCACGTAGGCCCGGTCGGCCAGAGACAGCGCCAGCGCCGCCATCTGGTCCACCAGCACCAGGGTCATGGATTCGTCGCGCAGGCGCGCCAGCGAGGCGAACAGCTCTTCGATGACCTTGGGCGCCAGGCCCAGCGAGGGCTCGTCGAGCAGCAGCACGTGCGGGCGGCTCATCAGGGCGCGGGCGATGGCCAGCATCTGCTGCTCGCCGCCCGAGAGCAGGCCGGCGCGCTGGTGCAGCCGCTCGCGCAGGCGCGGAAAGCGCTGCAGCATCTCTTCCACCCGGGCCTCGCGGCCCTCGGGGTGGAGGAAGGCGCCCAGGCGGATGTTGTCGAGCACCGAGAGTTCGGGGAACACCTGGCGCCCCTCGGGCACCAGCACCAGGCCGCGCGCCACGATCTGCTCGGCGCGCAGCGGGCCGAGCTCCACCCCGTCCATGTGGATGCCGCCTGACAGCGGCCGGTGCAGGCCTGCCAGGGTGCGCATCAGCGTGGACTTGCCCGCGCCGTTGGCGCCCAGCAGGGCCACCGTCTCGCCCTGGCGCACGCGCAGGTCCACGGCGTGCAGCACGGGCTCGGCGCCATAGCCGGTGGTGAGCCGGCCCACGCCCAGCACTTCGGGGGCATCGGCCAGCAGGGCACGCGCTGCGGCGGCATGCACCGCCACCGCACCGCATGCGCCATCACCCAGGTAGGCCTTGCGCACGGCGGGGTGGGCCTGCACCTCGGCCGGCGTGCCCTCGGCCAGGTGGCGGCCCGATTCGAGCACCACCACGTGGTCCGAAAGGCCCATCACCAGCGCCATGTCGTGTTCCACCAGCAGCACGCCCACGCCCTGGTCGGCAATGCGGCGCAGCAGGGCAGACAGTTGGTCCTTGTCCTCCGTCGACAGGCCGGCAGCCGGTTCGTCGAGCAGCAGCACCTCGGGCCGCATGGCCAGTGCGCGGGCAATCTCCACCAGGCGCCGGTCCACATGGGCCAGGTCGGCGGCCGGCACCTGCACTGCGCCCCGGTAGCCGCACCAGGCCAGCAGGGCGCGTGCTTCGTCCCGCGCACCGGGTGAGCATACGCGGCCATCGCCCAGCAACGGGCCCAGGCCACCGCGTGCCAACGCCAGGGCCACGTTGTCGAGGACGCTCAGCGAGCCGAAGAGCTGCGAGGTCTGGTAGCTGCGCGCCACACCGGCCCGGGCGATGCGCCAGGCGCCCCGACCCTGCAAGGGCTCATCGCCCAATAGCGCGCCGCCACTGGTGGGCGTGTAGAAACCGCTGAGCATGTTGAGCACCGTGCTCTTGCCTGCGCCGTTGGGGCCGATCAGGCTGGTGACGGCACCCGGACGCACAGCAAAGGACAGCTCACTCACCGCGCGCACCCCGCCGAACACCATGGACAGGCCCTGTGCGCTCAGCGCACGGCCGCCCTCAGGCTTCAGGACCGGCAGAGAGCCGCCTGGCGCGGCGCCAGCTTCGGCACTGGCGGGCATGCTGCGGCGCAGGCGCGCGAACAGGCCTACCAGGCCCTGCGGCGCCACCCACAGCACCACCAGCAACAGCGCGCCAAAGAACAGCAGCCGGTATTCCTCCAGGCTGGACAGCAGCTCGGGCAGCAGGCCAACGATGACCGCGCCCACCAGCGGCCCGGCGATGCTGCCGGCGCCGCCGATCATCACCACCAGCACGAACAGGATGGACTGCAGGAAAGAGAAGCTGTGTGGCGTGACGAAGCCCGACAGCGGCGCATACAGCCCGCCCGCCAACCCCGCGAGCAAGGCCGACACCGCAAACGCCACGGTCTTCACGACCAGCGGGTTCAGGCCGATGGACTCGGCCGCCGTCTCGGAGTCGCGCAGCGCGCGCAGCGCGGCGCCCCAGGCGCCACGCGAGAGCCGCATATAGGCCAGCAGCGCCACCGCCACGGCCACAATGGCCAGCACGGCGATGGCGCGCTCGCCACGCAGCGCATCGATGCCCAGCGCCGGCGCGGCAATGCCCATGATGCCGTTCTGCCCGCCGGTGAGGTCGCGC
Organism: Acidovorax sp. LjRoot66; assembly: GCF_964253305.1. Classification (NCBI taxonomy): domain Bacteria; kingdom Pseudomonadati; phylum Pseudomonadota; class Betaproteobacteria; order Burkholderiales; family Comamonadaceae; genus Acidovorax; species Acidovorax sp. LjRoot66. Next base: position 511,736 of record NZ_CAXUQU020000001.1, on the reverse strand, counting down.
ATCTCCACCGCGCTGTGCTCCACGATCAGGCCGAAGGCAATCGTCACCATGGCCAGGTACGGTCCCTTGACGCGCAGAGCCGGCAAGGCGAGCAGCGCGCCCATGGCGCCGGCCAGCACGGCAGCGATCGGCCAGGCGGCCCAGAAGCTCCAGCCGGCCTTGGTGGTGAGGATCGCCACCGCATAGGCGCCGATGGCATAGAAGCCCACGTGCCCGAAGGACACCTGGCCCGACAGGCCGAGCAGCACGTTCAGGCCGATGCCGACCAGCGCCAGCAGCGCCACGTTGGCCAGCACAAAAACGTAGTAGCCATTGACCTGCGTGGCCAGCGCCAGGCCCGCGGCCACGCCCAGCGCCGTGAGCACGAGCAGGGTGGGCATGGCCAGCCCGCGCGCGGACGAAGGAAGGAAAGGTGCGTTCTGCATGGAGGAGAAAATCGTCTTCATACCTTGCGCACCAGGGCACGCCCGAAGAGCCCGTTGGGCCGCACGGCCAGCGCCACGATGACGAGCGAGAAAGTGAGGATCTGCGTGTAGCCAGAGCCCAGCGTGGAGGTGATCAGCGCCTCGGCCACACCGAACAGCAGGCCCGCAGCCATGACGCCCCAGGCGCTGCCGATACCGCCCAGGATGGCGACCGCAAAGGCCTTGAGGCCGAACAGCGTGCCCATGTCGGACTGCACGTTCACTAGCGGCGCGATGAGCACGCCCGCCACGCCGGCGAACACGGCCGACAGCGCGAACGCCGCCGACACCACCCGCCCGATGGGGATGCCCATGAGCCGGGCCGCATCGCGGTTCTGCACCACGGCCAGCATGGCCGTGCCCCAGCGCGTGCGCCGCGCCACGAAATGCAGCACGGCGGCCAGCACCAGGCCGATGGTCGGGATGATGAGCTGCAGCGGGTACACACCCAGGCCGATGTCGCCCAGCGTCATCGGTGCCTGGGCCAGCGGCGACGGCAGGCTGCGCGGCTCCTTGCCGAAGGTGAACATGGCCAGGTTGTCGACCACGATGCCCAGCGCCACCGTGGCCATGAGCCAGGCGTCGGAGCCCCGGCGCGCGAAGGGGCGCACGGCGAAGAATTCCACGGCCAGGCCGTAGAGCGCGCACAGCAGCAGCGCCAGCAATACCGCCAGCGCCATGGGCCAGCCCAGCACCATGGCAAAGCCGTAGGTGAGCACGGCGCCCAGCATCATGGAACTGCCCTGGGCGAAGTTCACGGTGCCGGAAACGACGAAGGTGACGTGAAAGCCCAGGGCCATCAGCCCGTACATGCTGCCCAGGCCGATGCCGCTGATGAGGGCGGAGAGAAAAAGCATCGTGGTGATCGAAGTAGTGAAAGTGCAGGGAAGCCCCGCACCCCTGCGGGCGCGGGACTGCATGGCGTGGCTTGCTTACTTTTCGAGGCCCACCGGCAGGATGCGGTTGCCTATGAACTGCGCCCAGACATAGTCGTTTTCGCTCAGCGCGTCATGGTTGCCTTCGCTGAAGGGCTTGTCGTAGCCCTTGATCAGTCCGTCGTATTTGCCGATCTTGTAGAAGCCCTGGCGCACGGCGTCGCCCTCGGTGCTGCCGGCCTGGGTGATGGCCAGCGCCGCCAGCTGCATGGCGTCGTAGGCGTTGGCCACGCCCACGGCGGGGGTGATGTTGTCGGGGCCCTTGATCTCGGGGTACTTGGCCTTGAGGGCCGCCAGCACCTTCTCGCCCACCGGGCCCTGCTTGCCGAAGAAGCTGTAGGTCTGCACGAAATGCACGTTCTTGGCATTCGCACCGGCCAGTTCGGTGAAGCGGCCACCCGCAGGACCCCAGTGCGAGACGATGGGCACCTGCCAGCCCATGCGGTCCAGCGACTTGACCACCTGGGCCGAAGGGCCCACGTTGCCGACCAGGAACAGCGCGTCGGCGCCCGCCGCCTTCAGGCGCGTGAGTTGGGGCACCACGTCCACGTCGCTGTCCCCGAACTTCTCGATGCCGGCGGCTTTCATGCCCTTGGCGGTGAGCGCTGCGGTCAGGCCCTTCTCGTTGGACTCGCCCCAGGGGTTGTTCACCAGGATCATGCCGGGGTTCTTGGCATTGAAGGTCTTTTGCGCATAGGCCAGCATGCCGCGGTCGACGATCTCGTCCACGGCCGAGACGCGGAACGCGAAGTTGGGCTTGGCGCCGTTCTTGGTGACCGGCGTGCCTGCGGCCCAGGGGCCCATGAAAGGCACCTTCTCCTGGTTGGCCAGTTGCACGATGGCGATGGAGACCGGCGTGTCCAGCCCACCGAAGAGCACGGCCACCTTTTCCTTGTAGATCAGTTCGCGCGCAGCCGTCACGCCCTTGGAGGGGTTGGCCTCGTCGTCGCGGCGCACCAGTTCGAGCTTGCGGCCGCCGAGCAGGCCGCCCTTGGCGTTGATCTCCTCGATGGCAATGGTCAGGCCGCGCGTGATCGCATCGCCCGCCAGCGCCGACTGACCCGAGAGCGCAGTGACCAGGCCGACCTTGATGGGCTCGGCGGCATGGGCAGCGCTCAGGGCGCCCATGGCGGCCCAGGCAGCGGTGGCGAGCGTGGCGACGGCAAAGCGGCGGCGGGTGGTGAAAGGCATGGCGGTTCTCCTGCAGTGGCGGGTGGACGGGGATGAACGGATCGGTGGGCGGGTGTCGGTCCGCCTCGGGAGGCTCCACCAGCAAGCAACGTGCCAATGTCAACAAACACCAATATTTATTGGTAACTTTATTGATATGTCATTGTCGACAATCTGGCACACGCTTTGCTGACAATAAAAACCAAAGGCAGTTCACCGCGTTCCGCCCCATTCCGAAGCAGCCCCCGCAATATTTCGCACTCCGGTGGTGCGATCAGGAGCACCAACATGCAGCAGCAAGCACACACCCCACCCACCCAGGATGCAGGCGCCATCGTCGAAGAGTTCCTGCGCCTGGTGATGATTCCAGACCCCGCCGCCGCCAGCCGCTTCGTCGCGCCGGGCCTGGCCATCCGCTTCACGGGTGGGCGACCCATGCGCCAGCCGGCCGAGTGCAGCGCCTTCAACGCCACGCGCTACGCCTGGGTGAAAAAGAAGTTCGAGAGCACCGACGTCGTGGCCGGTGCCACGCACGAAGAGGCCGTGGTCTACAACACCGGCACGCTCTACGGTGCCTGGCCCGATGGCACGCCGTTCGAGGGCAACCGCTATGTGGACCGCTATGTGCTGCGCCATGGCTTGATCGTGCAGATGGACGTGTGGAACGACAGCGCCGAATGGCTGCTGGTGCGGGCCGGCCTGGCCGCGCCCTGGCCGACTGAAGGTGCCGGCGCATGATCACCAGCATCTATGGCGACGGCCCCCTGCCAGGCCACGGACGCTTCGGCTACAGCCCCATCACCCGCCGGCCTGACTACACCTGGCCGAACGGCGCGCGCTTGGCTGTCTATCTGGGCTTCAACCTGGAGCACTTCGCCTTCGGCGGGGGCCTGGGCGCACGCATCGGCCCGGCATCGCCCGAGCCCGATGTACTCAACTACAGCTGGCGCGAGTACGGCAACCGCGTGGGGGCCTGGCGCTGCCTGGAGCTGTTTGACCAGCTGGCCCTGCCGGCCGGCTGCATTTTGAACACCGCGCTGTACGAGCACTGCCCGGAGCTGCTGGCCGCCTGCGCGGCGCGCGGCGATGAGCTGATCGGCCACGGCCACACCAATTCCGAGCGCCAGGGCGATTTCGCCGAGGCCGAGGAAGCCGCGCTGCTGGCCGCCTGCCGCGAACGCATCGCGCAGGCCAGCGGCGGCGCGCCCGCGGGCTGGCTCTCGCCCTGGATCTCGGAGAGCCCCACCACGCCCGACCTGCTGGCCGAGGCCGGCTACCGCTACACCCTGAACTGGGCGCACGACGACCAGCCCGTGCCGATGCACACGCGCAGCGGCCAGCGGCTGTGGTCGATTCCCTACCCGCAGGAGCTCAACGACATCCCGATGATCATTGCGCGCCAGCTCGACGGCAAGGACTTCGCACAGATGGTTGTCGACAATTTCGACGAGATGCTGCAGCAATCGGCCGCGCAGCCGCTGGTCATGGGCATCGCCCTGCATCCCTACCTCGTGGGCCAGCCCTACCGCTTGCGCCACCTGCGCCGCGCGCTGGAGCATGTGGCCCGCGCGCGCGATGCCGGCGCCGTCTGGTTCACCACGCCCGGCGCCATCTGCGCGCATGTGGATGCCCTGTTCCCCTCTGCCTGAGCCCCGCCCCATGCACCGCCCCATCGCTTACCCCGGCCTGCCCTTCACCGACACCGTCCATGCCTGGGTGCCCCATGGCCACTTCGTGATCGAAGGGGCGCCCCACGGCCCCCTGACCGGCCTGCGTTTTGCCGCCAAGGACGTGTTCGACGTGGCCGGCCAGCCCACAGGCGCGGGCAACCCCGCCTGGCTGGCCAGCCACCCGGTGCCCACGCGCCACAGCGCGCTGGTGCAGCAGGTGCTGGGCGCCGGTGCCACACTGTGCGGCAAGCTCGTCACCGACGAGCTGGCCTACAGCATCCACGGCCACAACCTGCACTACGGCATGCCGCTCAACAGCGCCGCACCCGAGCGCATCCCGGGCGGCTCGTCGAGCGGCTCGGTGGCGGCCGTGGCCGCGCGCCTGGTGGACTTTGCGCTGGGCACCGACACGGGTGGATCCACCCGCGTGCCAGCCAGCTACTGCGGCGTGTGGGGGCTGCGCACCACGCATGGCCTGGTCTCGCGCGAGGGGCTGGTGCCGCTGCACGACAGCTTCGACACCGCGACCTGGTTCGCACACGACGCAGGCACCTTCGAGCGCGTGGCCAGAGCGTTGCTGCCGGCCACCCCCTTCGCGGCGGTGCGCGCCGTCGTGCTGCAGGACGCGGCTGCCGAGGCCGACGCCGAGGTGGCCGCACTGCTGCCCCGCGTGGGGGAAGTGCTCGCCAGAATCCTGCCCCAGGGGGCGGGCGCGGCAACGGCAGCCCAGGGCAGTTCGCTGGAGGACTGGCGCCGCCACTATGTGGCCTGGGGCGCCCATGAGGCCTGGCAGGCCCATGGCGCATGGATCGCGGCCAACGCGTCCGGCTTCGAAGACGCCATTGCCGGCCGCTGGCAGGCCGCGTCAGAGGTCACGGCCGAGGCCGCCGGGGCGGCGCGGGCCGCAGGCCAGGCCGCCCGCGCCCAGGTGCGTGCGCTCGTCGGCAATGGCACGGTGCTGATCGTTCCCTCGGCCGCCAGCGTGGCGCCGCTGCGCAGCGCCGGCGGCACCGAGATCGACGCCATCCGCGCACGCACCCTGCGCATCTGCTGCATTGCCGGGCTGGCCGGACTGCCGCAGGTGAGCCTGCCGCTGGCCACGGCCGGTGGCCTGCCCGCAGGGGTGTCGCTGATCGGCCCGGCGGGCAGCGACCTGGCCCTGGTGCATCTGGCGGTGCAGGTCTGGCGGGCGCTGCAGGACGGCGCACGCTGAAGGCGCGACAATGGGGGCAACAACATCCGCCGGACTGCGCGACGACAACCCACAGGCGCTCCGGGCGAACACCATGGCCACCAAGACAACTCCCCGCGCCAGCGCCAAGCCACCGCGGGCCACCACCTCGACCCAATCCCCTGCGGCAGTGCCGCTCAAGGCGGCCGCGCAACTGCAGGAAAGCGACCTGCCCGGCCTGCCGGGCCTGCGCACGGGCGACGACGTGGAAACACGCATCTACAACACGGTGTACGAGAGCGTGATGACCCAGCGCCTGACACCCGGCACCAAGCTGCCCGAGGCCTCGCTGTGCGAGCTGTTCGACGTGCGCCGCGCCACCGTGCGCAAGGTGCTGCAGGCGCTGGCGCACGACCACATCGTGGACCTGCGCCCCAACCGCGGCGCCATCGTGGCCGAGCCCACGCCCGAGGAGACACGCCAGGTGTTCGAGGCGCGCCGCGCGCTCGAAGGCTCCATCGTGCGCCTGGCCACGCGCCATGCGACGCGCGAGGACATCGCCTCGCTGCGCCGGCAGCTTGCGCAGGAACACGACGCCATGCACCGCTTCACGCAGCCCGCCTGGGCACGGCTGGCCAGTGCCTTCCACCTGCGACTGGCCGAGCTGGCACGCAACCCGGTGCTGCAGCGCTACCTGATGGAGCTGGTCTCGCGCTGCTCGCTGATCGTGGCGCTGTACGAGCCACCCGGCAAGGCCTCGTGCGAGCACGAAGAGCACGAGCGCGTGGTGGATCTCATCGCCCAGGGCGACGCCGACGGTGCGGCGCGCGAGATGGAAGCGCATCTGCTGGCGCTGGAGCACAGCATCACGCTACAGCAGGAGCGCAGCGACAACAACCTGGCGCGCATGCTCGGGATGGCCTGAGGTCTGCGCAACAGAGCCGTGGCGATCAGTTGTCTGCGGCCTGCGATCGCGCAAGCCGCTCGCTTTGCCAGTACACGTCGTCGCCGCCATCCATGCGGTTGAGCACGCGGGCCAGCACGAACATCAGGTCCGACAGGCGGTTGAGGTACTGGCGCGGCGCGTCGTTCAAGGTTTCTTCGCTGCCCAGGCCCACCACCACACGCTCGGCGCGCCGGGCCACGGTGCGGCAGACATGGGCCTGTGACGCGGCTCGGGTGCCTGCGGGCAAGATGAACTCCTGCAAACGTGGCAGTGATGCGTTGTAGTGCGCCAGCGCTTCGTCCAGCTGCAGCACGGCCTCGGGCTTGAGCAGTTCGTAGCCGGGGATGGACAGCTCGCCGCCCAGGTTGAACAGCTGGTGCTGCACCTGCACGAGCAGGCTGCGCACATCATCCGGCAAGGGTTCGCACAGCAGCAGGCCGATGTGGGAGTTGAGCTCGTCCACATCGCCCATGGCATGGATACGGGTGCTGTTCTTGGAGACGCGCTGGTCGTTGCCCAGCCCGGTGGTGCCGGCATCGCCCGTGCGAGTGGCGATGGCGGTGAGTCGATTGCCCATGGAGGCCTCCTGTGCGCAGCGTCTGCAGAAGTCCGGCAACGCTGTTTCGTTGAATGGGGATTGCCATCGCAGGTGCAGGACACCCTTCTCGACAGCCATGCGCCGCATTGTCATTCATCGCCGCACATTGGCGCCTGAACCCATGGGAAAAGGCAGAAGCGGAAACGGCAAATGCAGTTCATGCCCACCATGCCCCTGAAAGGCAGGTGTCACGTCACTGCATGGAGAAAGAAGGTGCGGGTAGTGCGCCACCCGCCGGACGGGGCCGGTGGGCGGCACCCGCACCAGGGCGAGTGCCAGCCGCACCGGATTCATCTGCCGCGATGGCGGCGATCACTGGACCGTGGCGCGGCGGTTGGCAGCGTCGATCTCGGCAGTGGAGACCAGGCCGTTCTTGGCGCTGGACTGCATGCCGGCCCATGCGTCAGCATGGTAGCGATCCCACTCGGCGCGCGAGACCATGCCGTCGCCGTTGGCGTCCATCAGGCGGGCGTTGGTCTTCTTCTCAGCGTTGGCTGCTGCCTTGCCGCCGGCAGCGGTAGCATCGATTTCAGGGGCGGGAGCACCCTTGCCCATGCCAGCAGCGGGGTTGGCTACGGCGGCCGACGAGTTGGCCTTCTTGTTGTCGACCTTGTTCTGTGCAGAGGTGGCGGCTGCGCCACCCGATGCGGACGGGCTCACTTCGGCAGGGGTCTTGCCCACGCCAGCGGGGGCCTGTGCCAGCGCGGCACTGCAGGCGAGAACGGCCAGGGAAGCGATGAGGGTGTGCTTGGTAGTCATTGGAGAGTCCTTGTCAGAAGAAGAGCGTTGAGTGCTCTGGGTCCATTGTTCAAGCGATCCGTGATCCGGCCTGTAGGACTTGCGCAGGGACTGGCGTGGGACTTCAAGCGCCCGCGCGGCGCTAGGTCGCAGCGCATTCGGCCGGGCGTCCTACACCAAGAGTTACACCGGGCAGGCAAATGTAGGCCCAGGCAACAGCCGGCAAAATGGCTGGCTGCCCACAGCCATCTGCGGTGCAATGGTGGCCTGTTCAACTTCGGAGCTCAGCACCCATGAAGACCCCAACGACCGTGAACACCCCATCGCGCAAAGCGGCCCACCCCTTCGATGCCAGCAGCGCCCTGCTGTTTGCCGTGCTTTCCATCGGTTCTTTCACTGCGGCGTCCACAGCCCATGCGCAGAACACCACCAACAACCCACCGCTGACCGCGCCGGCCAACAGCACCCGGCCTGCGACACCGAGCCTGGGGGTGACCCCGCCCATCCCGCACAGCGCCACGACCCCATCGCCCGCCCTGGCACCCCAACTCGGCGGCACGGCCAACTCCACCCAACAGGTGCAGAACTCGCAGGCCGGCGTTGCCTTCTCGCGTGCAGACGCCAACCGCGATGGCCAGCTGAGCCCGCAAGAGGCCGTGATGCTGCCGGCCATCAGCCAGAAGTTCGAGGCCCTGGACCGCAACAAGGACAAGTTCCTGTCGCTCGAAGAGTTTGCCCTGGCCGCCAAGTCCTGATCGACCCCACCTCCCCATTCATCCCAAAAGCACGCTGCGGCGTGCTTCTTTTTTGCCCGCCAATCAGTCGTGCAGCGACGAGAGGAACTGCTGCAGCTCGGGCGTCTTCGGGCTGCCGAAGAGTTCGGCCGGTGTGCCGGTCTCGTGCACGCGGCCCTGGTGCATGAAGACCACGCGGTCGCCCACCTTGCGCGCGAACGCCATCTCGTGCGTGACCATCATCAGCGTCATGCCTTCGAGCGCAAGCGACTCCACCACGCGCAGCACCTCGCCCACCAGCTCCGGGTCCAGCGCCGAGGTGATCTCGTCGCACAGCAGCACCTGCGGCTCCATCGCCAGCGCACGGGCGATGGCCACGCGCTGCTGCTGGCCGCCCGAGAGCTGGTCGGGCATGGCGTCGAACTTCTCGGCCAGGCCCACGCGGGTGAGCAGCTGGCGCGCCTGCTCGGCGGCGGCCTTGGCGTCGCGCGCCTTGACCAGCGTGGGCGCCAGCATGATGTTGCGGCCCACGGAGAGGTGCGGGAACAGGTTGAAGTTCTGGAAGATCATGCCCACCTGCTGGCGCAGCGAGCGCATGGCGCTGGGGCTTTCGTGCATGAGCTTCTGGCCGTTGACGCTGAGCGCACCTTCCTGGAACACCTCCAGGCCATTGATGCAGCGCAGCAGCGTGCTCTTGCCCGAGCCGCTCTTGCCGATGATGGCGATCACCTCGCCGCGCTGCACCTTCAGATCGATGCCCTTGAGCACCTCGTTCGTGCCGTAGGACTTGCGCAGCGCCGTGATGTCCACGATGGGGCGACCGGGCAGCACATCGGCAGGGGCTGCGGTGGCAGGCGTGGTGGTGTCAGTGCCGGTTGCCATGGAGTTTCCTTTCGAGGGACTGCGCCACCAGGCTCACCGGGAAGCACAGCGCAAAGTACATGAGGGCCACGCAGGCGTAGACCAGGAAGGGCTTGTAGGTGGCGTTGGAGATCATGCTGCCGGCCTTGGTCAGCTCCACGAAGCCGATCACGGAAGCCAGCGCCGTGCCCTTGATCACCTGCACCAGAAAGCCCACCGTGGGCGGCACCGCGATGCGCAGCGCCTGCGGCAGCACCACATGGCGCAGCTGCTCGCGGAAGTTGAGCGCCAGGCTTTGCGCGGCCTCCCACTGCCCCTTGGGGATGGACTCCACGCAGCCGCGCCAGATCTCGGTGAGATAGGCGCTGGTGTAGAGCGTGAGTGCAAAGGCCGCCGCTGTCCACGGCGAGGTCTTGATGCCGAACAGCGCGATGCCGAAGTAGGCCAGGAACAGCTGCATCAGCAACGGCGTGCCCTGGAAGACCTGAACATAGGCGCTGATGGCCCGCTGCGCACCGCGCAGCTTGGACAGGCGCAGCACCAGCAGCGCCATGCCGACGAGGCCGCCACCAATGAAGGCGATCAGCGAGAGGCTCACCGTCCAGCGCGCGGCGCCCAGCAGGTTGCGCAGGATGTCCCAGATCGAAAACTCAACCATGGCGGATTACCTCCCCACGAGGAAACGCGCGCCCACCCATACCAGCAGGCGCCGGGTGAGCATGGACAGCGCCAGGTACACGATGGTGGCCACGATGAAGGCCTCGAACGCGCGGAAGGTGTTGCTGGAGATCAGATTGGCGGCGTAGCTCAGCTCCGGCGTGGAGATCTGCCCGCACACAGCCGAGCCCAGCATGACGATGATGATCTGGCTCACCATCGAGGGCCACACCTTCTGCAGTGCGGGCGGCAGCACCACCCGGCGGAAGGTCTGGCCGGGGGTGAGCGCCAGGCTGGCGGCGGCCTCCACCTGGCCGCGCGGCGTGGCCTCGATGCCGGCGCGGATGATCTCGGACGAGTAGGCGCCGAGGTTGATCACCATGGCCAGCACCGACGCGAGCTCGGGAGAGAGCTTGAGCCCCAGCGCCGGCAGCCCGAAGAACAGGAAGAACAGCTGCACGATGAACGGCGTGTTGCGCACCAGCTCCACGTACGCGGCCACCACCCAGCGCAGCGCCGCCGGGCGCGGACCCAGGTTGCGCGAGCGCGCCCAGGCGCAGGCCGTGCCCAGCAGCAAGCCCAGCACCGTGCCCACCACGGTGAGCCCTATCGTCCAGGCCACGCCGCGCAGCAGTAGAGGCCACTGCGAGAAAACGGCAGAGAAATCCAGTTGGATGAGCATGGTGCGGTTGCCCCGCCGCGCTCGTCACGCGGCGGGCCTGTGCAAGATGGGTGAAGTGCGCGCGGGCTCAGGCAGCGTGTGGGCTTACTGCGGCAGGTCGCCGGCGGGGCGGCCCAGCCACTTGCTCGACAGCTTGTCGATGTCGCCGGACTTCCTGGCCTCGGCGATGATCTCGTTCACGCGCAGGCGCAGCTTGTCTTCGCCCTTGGCCACGCCGATGAAGTTGGGGCTGTCCTTGAGCAGCAGCTTGTACTCGGTGGCCAGGTTGGGGTTCTTGACCATGATGGTGCCGGCCGTCGATGCGCTGGTGGCAATCGCCTGCGTCTGGCCCGATACGAAGGCCGAGATGCTGGCGGCATGGTCCTCGAAGCGCTTGACGTCCACGCCGGCGGGCGCGACCTTGGCCAGCTCCTGGTCTTCCATGGCGCCGCGCGTCACGGCCACCGACTTGCCGGTCAGGTCGGCAAAGCTCTTGATCGACAGGCTCTTGCTCGCGAACACGGCCTGGAAGAACGGCGCGTAGGCGACGGTGAAGTCGATCACCTTCTCGCGCTCGGGGTTCTTGCCCAGGGTGGAGATGACGAGGTCGGCCTTCTGCGTCTGCAGGTAGGGGATGCGGTTGGCACTGGTCACCGGGATCAGCTCGACCTTCACGCCCATCTTGGCGGCAATGTAGTTGGCCATCTCCACGTCCAGGCCCTGGGGCTTGAGGTCGGTGCCAACGAAGCCGTAGGGCGGGTAGTCGGTGGGGATGGCGATCTTGATTTCCTTGGCCTTCTGGATGTTGTCCAGCGCGTTCTGCGCATGCGCGGCGGGCGCCAGCAGCGCGGCCGACAGGCCGGCGGCGGCCAGCAGGCCCAGGGTGGAACGGCGGGTGGTGGCACGGGCACGGATGGTCATAGCAGGGCTCCTAGGTAGGTGGATGCGTCGTCGGACGGTGGGGGAACAGATTTCTTGGCGGCCGCCTTGCGCGGGGCGCGGCCTTTGACATTCACGGCAGCCTCGGGCGCGGCAGCACTCTTGCGCACGGGCGCCAGCGCATCGCGCAGCTCGGCCAGCGGGTCGTGGGCCGCCTGCAGGCGCAGGGCGTCCTGCACAGTGCCGATGTGTTCTGACATGAGGGCCTCGGCGCGGGCGATGTCGCCGGCCTCCAGCGCCTCGACGATGCGCACGTGGTCGGCGCACGATTGAGCCGCGTCGTGCGAGGACTGGTAGAGCATGGCGATCAGCGTGGTGCGCGCCGTGAAGTCGCGCAGCGTGTCGGCCAGCAGGCTGTTGCCCAGGCACTCGGCCAGGCAGACGTGAAAGTCCCCCAGCAGAAAGCTGCGTGCCCCCACGTCGCTGCCGGCCAGGGCCGCCTTCTCGCGCTGCAGGTGGTTCTTGAGCTGGCGCACGGCCGCCTTGTCCACCGACTTGAGCTGGTGCAGCAACCCGAGCTCGATCACGCGGCGCGCCTCGAAGGCCTCGCGCGCCTCGTCCTCGGACGGTTCGATCACGTACCAGCCGCGGCGCGCGCTGACGGTGACGATGCCGCGCGTGGACAGCCGCGTGAGCGCCTCGCGCACGATGGTGCGGCTGCAGTCGAACAGCATGGCCAGCTGCTGCTCGCCCAGGCGCGAGCCCGGGGCCAGCTTCTGGGCCATCACGGCTTCGATGATGCGGTTGCTGATGTCGGTGGCAGAGGTCATTGCACCTCCTTACGCAGCTTCCGTGCCAACTGGTATACAAGCACAATGCACCAGCTTGGCGCACCACCGGATTGTCCGAGGCGTGGCCTGCCCCGTCGGAGTGCTAGAGAATGCCCTCCCAGACGCACCAGTGAGCGGCTGCTGGATCTGGCACGCACCGGGATGGCACATTGAAGTGCATGGCCCATGGCGCCGCTTGCGCATGGGCCGGCCAGCCCGGATCGCCACTGGTTGCAAAGCGCACCCAGGCACCGTGCATGGCGTCCGACAGTGCCTGCGGTGCGCAAGCGCCCGTGAATTCCAGCCCCTGCGCGGAGTGCAGGTTGCCAAACACAAAGGGCAGCTCCACCGCATGGGCCGCGCCCAGCCGCCCACGCCACTGGGGCGACCTCCAGCCGAATTGGTACAGATACGCCTTCACGCCCAGGGCGCCGGCCATGGAGGCGATGCGGTGCGCGGGAACGCGGTAGTAATAGTCCGACTGCACAGCGCACAGCAGCTCGCCCGGGGTGGTGGCGCCCTGCCCTGCAGCCGCCGCATAGGCCTGCAGCCCATTGGCCGGCAAGCCCACGGCATCGGCAAAGGACTGCAGCTGCGCGCCCGTCACGCGGTCCACCGCGCCACCGGGCACGTGGTACAGGCGCATCTCATCGGCATTGCTGCCCACCATTACCTGCAGGCTGGGCAGTGCACATGCCCAGGCATGCTGCATGGCCTGCAAGGGCGGCGCAGGCAGCACCGTGCCATCCACCACAGGCCGCAGCGGAAAGAAGTTGCGCCCGTCAATGCCATGCTGCAGCCGCAGGGCCGGCTCCGCAGCCAGGCGGTGCACGGCGTGCAGCACCGCAGGCAGCGGCGCTGCCGCCAACGCATCGCGCGTGGGTGCCACCCCCACCAGCGCTGCGATGGCCATGCGTACCGCAGCCGCGTCTGCCAGGTCCTGGCAGGCGATGCTCGGGCTTTGCAGGATGGCGCGCTGGAACAGCCCCTGCGCCACCGACATGCCCAGCAGGCAGGCCAGGGCACCGGCACCTGCGGACTGGCCGAACACCGTCACCCGCGCCGGGTCACCGCCAACGGCGTGGATGTGGTCCTGCACCCATTTCAGGGCAGCCACCTGGTCGAGCAGGCCGCGGTTGGCTGTCACGTCCTGCACATGCAGAAAACCATCCACCCCCAGGCGGTATTGCAGCGACACGAACACGATGCCCTGGCGCGCAAATGCTGCACCGTCGTACAAGGGATCGCTGGCGCTGCCGCGAAAGAACCCGCCGCCATGCACCCACACCATCACCGGCAGGTGCTCGCCGGCCCCTGCCTCAGGCGCCCAGATATTCAGTGCCAGGCAGTCTTCCCCGCCCTGCACTGGCGCACCGGCCAAGGCGGCCCGGGCCAACTGCGGCGCCATGGGCGCAAAGGCCACGGCATCGCGCACGCCGCTCCAGGCCGGCACGGCCACAGGCGGCAGAAAGCGGCGCGCTCCGTACGGCGCCAGTGCATAGCGCACCCCCCGGAACACGCGAAGACCGGACTCCCAGACCCCGCGCAAGCGGCCACCGTGCGCAAGCACGGCCTCGGGCGCCGCGGGCCGGATCGGTGCGTGCAGCGTCATTCCGTGGCCAGGCCCAGCTTGTCGATCAGAGGGCGCCACACGGCAGCATCGCGGGTAGCCCAGGCGAGCGCATCGCCGGGGGTGGATCCCGTGAGTGTCACGTTCATGGTCTCAAGGCGGGTCTTGTACTGGGCATCGCTGCGGCATTTGTCCGTCACCGCATTGAGCTTGTTGAGCAAGTCCGGCGGTGTCCCTGCCCGGGCCACCACCGCAATCCACGAGGGCCGCGCCAGGTCGCCGGCTGCGGGCAGGGCTTCGGCGATGGTGGGCACGTCAGGTAGCTGCGGTGTGCGCTGGGCGGCAAACAGGGCCAGCGGCACCAGCTTGCCGGCCTTGACCTGCGCGGTGGCCGTGCCGATCACCAGGGTCATCGCATGGATCTGCTGGCCCATCAGCGCCGTGAGGCCCGCACCCTCGCCGACAAAGGGGACATGGGTGGCTGGCACACCCATGCGGTCCATGAGGGCGGTGGTGAGCAGGTGCGCAGGGCTGCCCTTGCCCGGTGAGCCGAAGTTGAGCCCGCCCGGAGTGGCACGCGCCAGCTTCTCCAGGTCGGCCAGGCGGGTGATACCCTGCCCTGACGGCACGGCGAGCACGAGCGGTGAGGTGCCCAGGACGGAAACGCCATCAAAGTCGCGCAAAGGGTCGTAGGGCTGCTGCCTGTACACATACGGCGTGATGGACATCTGCGACATGCCGATGCTCATCAGGCTGTAGCCATCGGCTGGCTGGGCCTTGAGGTAGTTGACCGCCAGGATGCCATTGGCCCCGGGCTTGTTCTGCACCACCACGGCCTGGCCCAGCTCGCGGGCGGCGCAGTCAGCCCATACGCGGGTCATGGCGTCCGAGCCACTGCCGGGAGGCTGTTGGGCAATGATCTGGATGGGCTTGGAGGGGTAGGCACCCGGTTGCGCACCGGCAGCCGTGGCCACTGCCAGGCACGCAGCGGCCATCAGCACGCGCGGTGAAGCCGGTGAATGCAGATACTGCACAGTCATGGTTTGTCTCCTGTCGTTGGTGTCTTGGTACGCGCTGTGCGCTGGCGGCTGCGGGCCTTGCCGCCGCCACCTTCCTCCTGGCAGCGGGCGGCAATGAGGCCCGCCAGGCATTCGAGCTGTGCGATGTGGGCAGCCTTGTGTGCAGGGCCATCCACCACAGGGGTGAACAACTGCAGCAGGCCCAGGCCGCGCAGCGTGGAGAACACAAGGCCCAGGAAAGCCTCGCGGTCTGCATGGCCAGTGAGTTCGGGGAACGTGTCGAAGAAGCCTGCGCGCATCTGCGCATTGAGCGTGGAGCGCAGCGCGGCGATGTGGGTCAGCACTTCTGGCTGGTTGCGGCAGCCCAGGTAGATGTTCCAGGCCACGATGAAGCGTGGCTGGGCATAGACCAGGTTCCATGCGGCATGCACGAATTGCGCAGCGCGTTGCGGCGGCGCGAGTGCGGCGGCTGGCCACAGCTGGCCGTCCTGGCGGCCCGAGTCGATCAGCTCGCTGAGCACCCGCATCATCAGCACGGCCTTGGACTCGAAGTGGTGCTGCACGGCCCCTGAAGTCATGCCGGCCGAGCGGGCCAGCTCGTGGATGGACATCTCCTCGAAGCTCTTGCTCTGGATCACATCGATGGCGGTGGCGATCAGGTGCTGGCGCGTGGCGGCACTGCGCTCGGCATGCGTGCGCCGGGGGGTGGCGGCTTGCGGCTGGATGGGCGAGGACTTGCTCATTGCTTGATCACAATATACATTTCGAACGTAATGTAAATGCCCAGGTGCGAGGCGGCATCGGTGCATACCCGGGTGCATCCGCGCCGCATTCAGGGATGTGCGGCGCACAGGCACACGCCCCGGACCACGCCGCCCTAAAATGACCAAAGCACCACCGCCCACGCACGGAGACAAACCCATGAACGCCCCCACTGCCGCCTCGCACCTGCTGCCCGAGATCCACCTGCGCGAGGTGCCCCAGGCGCTGATCGACGCGCTGCAGGCCCGTTTCGGCGCCCGCTGCTCCCTGGCCCAGGCCGTGCGCGAGCAGCATGGGCGCGACGAAGGCTCGCTGCAGGCGCCACCGCCCTCGGCCGTGGTGTTTGCCGAAAGCACGCAGGACGTGGCCGATGCCGTGAAACTGGCCAGCCAGTACGAGGTGCCGGTGATCCCCTACGGCGCCGGCTCCTCGCTCGAAGGCCACCTGCTGGCCGTGCAGGGCGGCATCAGCATCGACGTGAGCCGCATGAACCAAGTGCTCAGCATCGATGCCGAGGACCTCACGGTAACGGTGCAGCCCGGCATCACGCGCAAGGCGCTCAACGATGCGATCAAGGACACAGGCCTGTTCTTCCCCATCGACCCCGGTGCGGACGCCAGCATCGGCGGCATGAGCGCCACGCGCGCCAGCGGCACCAACGCCGTGCGCTACGGCACCATGCGCGAGAACGTGCTGGCGCTGGAGGTGGTGACCGCCAGCGGCGAGGTCATCCACACCGGCACGCGCGCCAAGAAGAGCAGCGCGGGCTACGACCTCACGCGCCTGATGGTGGGCAGCGAGGGCACCTTGGGCATCATGACCCAGATCACCGTGCGCCTGTACCCGCTGCCCGAAGCCGTGTCGGCCGCGATCTGCTCCTTCCCGAGCATCGAGGCAGCCGTGCGCACCACCATCCAGACCATCCAGCTCGGCGTGCCGATCGCGCGCGTGGAGCTGATCGACCACCACACCGTGCGCATGGTCAACGCGCACAGCAAGCTCGGCCTGCGCGAAGAGCCCATGCTGCTCATGGAGTTCCACGGCTCGCCGTCGAGCGTGAAGGAGCAGGCCGAGACCGTGCAGGAGATCGCCAGCGAGTTCGGTGGCAATGCCTTCGAGTGGGCCAGCACGCCCGAGGAACGCACGCGCCTGTGGACCGCGCGGCACAACGCCTACTTCGCTGCCGTGCAGAGCCGCCCGGGCTGCCGCGCCATCAGCACAGATACCTGCGTGCCCATCAGCCGCCTGGCGGACTGCCTGCTCGACTCGGTGGCCGAGGCCGAGGCCAGCGGCATCCCCTACTTCCTCGTGGGCCACGTGGGCGACGGCAATTTCCACTTCGGCTACCTGCTGGACCCGAACATCCCCGAAGAGCGCGTGACCGCCGAGGACCTGAACCACAAGCTCGTGGCACGTGCCCTGGCCCTGGGCGGCACCTGCACCGGCGAGCACGGCATAGGCCTGCACAAGATGGGCTTTCTGCTCGACGAGACCGGAGCCGGCGCGGTGGACATGATGCGCGCCATCAAGCGCGCGCTGGACCCGAAGAACATCCTGAACCCGGGCAAGATCTTCGCGCTGTGATGGCGGCCGTGAGGTCGTTGTCCCGAACGCGGCCTGGTTTGCGGGCATAAGTCACGCATTCCCGCAGGGCGGTGTGCCGCGCCGCGCACAGGCTGGCGTATCGTGGCCGGTTCCCGGCCTATTGCTCTGCCTGCCATGCACGCCACCCTTCGCCCCCTGGTCCTTGCCATCGCCCTTGTGGGCAGCCTTTTCTTTGGCGCCCTGTTCGCGGTGTCCCTGGCCCGGCCCGCCTGGGTGGAGCAGACGGCCCGCACGATGATCCGCGCGCAGATCGAAAAGACAACCGGCGAGAAGATCGCTGCGCTGGACGCGCGCTTCCTCGACGGCAAGGCCCGTGCCCTGCTGCAGGAGCACGGACGCGAAATCGCCGCCGTGCGCAGGGCGCTCACCGACGGACTGCCCGCGCGCATCGCGTCCATTGCGGCTGAAATGGGCATCCCCGAATGCGAATGCCGCCGGCGCACCACCGAGCGCGTGGAGCTCAAGCTCGGCACCCTGCAGCAGATGCAGGCGCAGCTATCGAACCTGATCCGCACGCAGTACATGGAGACGGCCGGCAAACTGCTGCGCGAGCTGCGCATCTTCAGCGGTGCGAATGCGCTGGCCTTTGCCCTGCTGGGCGTGGCTGCGCTCAGGCGCCCCGCCGCCCGTCTGCAGCTATTGCCCGCTGCGGCCACCCTGCTGCTGGCCACCGCTGCCGCCAGCGCGGTCTACCTGTTCGGGCAGAACTGGCTGCACACCATCGTCTTCGGCGACTATGTGGGCTGGGCGCTGCTGGGCTATATTGCCCTGGTCTATGCATGGCTGTGCGACCTGCTGTTCAACCGGGCACAGGTGACCGCCCACCTGCTCAGCAGCGCGGGTGGCAGCGTGTCCCCGTGCTGACAGCCCAACCGCCCGGCCCGACCTTCCCTCCCATGCGCATCGCCTTCGTCTCCGACATCCACGGCAACCTCGCGGCGCTCGAAGCCGTGGCGGCCGACATCGCCCGCCGCAGTGCCGACCGGGTGGTGAACCTGGGGGACAACCTCTCGGGCCCGCTGCTGCCGCGCGAGACAGCGCAGTGGCTCATGGCCTCGGGCTGGCTTTCGCTGGCGGGCAACCACGAGCGCCAGGTGCTGCAGCTGCGCCCCGGCCATGGCGGACCCTCGGACCAGTATGCGCATGCCCAGTTGACCGAGGCGGAATTCGCCTGGATGCGCAGCCTCACCCACACCTTGCGCCTGGACGAGGGCGTGCTGCTGTGCCATGGCTCGCCGCGCAGCGACCACGAATACCTGCTCGAAACGCTGGACGGCTCCACGGTGCGCGCCGCCACCCCGACCGAGATTGACGAGCGCCTGGCAGGCCAGTACGCACCGCTGATCGCCAGCGGCCACACGCACGTGCCACGCCAGGTGCGCCTGGGTGCGGGTGTTCTGCTGGTCAACCCCGGCAGCGTGGGCCTGCAGGCCTATGGCGACGACCACCCGGTCGCGCACAAGGTCGAGAACGGCTCGCCCGAGGCGCGCTACGCCATCGCCGAATCAACCGCTGAGGGCTGGCAGGTGGAGCACATCGCCGTGCCTTACGACCACGAACCGATGGCCCTGCTGGCCGAGCGGCGGGGCCGGCCGGAATGGGCCCATGCCCTGCGCACCGGCCGCATGCCGGCTTGAGGCCTGCCCGTTTTCAGCCGTGCACCGCGCGCGAATCGCCGGGCGCCTGCGCCCGGTCGTTCATGCCGTAGTCGCGCACCACCGCCGCCACGCGCAGGCGGTAGTCGGCAAACACCTGGTCACGCCCGGCCGCCTGGGTGCTGCGGTGCGCCTCCTGCTGGCGCCATCGGGCCACGGCCTCTTCATCGCGCCAGAAGGACAGCGACAGCAGCTTGCCCGGCTCGGCCAGGCTCTCGAAGCGCTCGATGGAGAGGAAGCCGTCGATCTGCGCCAGCAAGGGCTTCAAGGCCGCGGCTGCGTCCAGGTAGGCGCCGCGCTGGCCGGGCGCGGGCGTCACCTCGAAGATCACGGCCATCATGGCGTGGGCCCCTGCGCATGGGCTGGCAGGCCCAGCGTGCCTTCCACCCCCTGGGTGAACGTGCGCTCCTCGCGCAGGATGAAGCGCTTTTCCTGCGCGAAGGCAAAATTGGCCCGGCCCTCGGCATCGCTGCGCAGGCGCGCGCGGTAGGCCTCGTAAGCGGCCAGCGAGTCGAAGGCGATCAGGCCCCAGGCCTCGCAGTTGCTGCCCTCGTGCGGCAGGAAGTAGCCCAGCAGGTGGCCACCGCAGCGCGGGATGATCTGGCCCCAGCGCCGCGCGTACTCGGCAAAGCTGTCGCGCTGGAAAGGGTCGATTTCGTAGCGGATGAAGCAGGTGATCATGGTGGTCAATGCCGTGTGGTGGAACAGGCTTCACGATAGGCGCTTGACCACCCCGGATGCTTCGCCCACCATCGAAGCATCATGACCCAAATCGCCCTGCCGCCCCTGCCCTCCGCATGAAGACCCTGCTGCTGTTCATCGCCACCGCGCTGGCCGAGATCGTGGGTTGCTACCTGCCCTACCTGTGGCTCAAGCAGGGCAAGCCCGTGTGGCTGCTGCTGCCCGCGGCCGCCAGCCTGGCGCTGTTCGCCTGGCTGCTGGCCCTGCACGACACCGCGGCCGCCGGCCGGGTGTACGCCGCCTATGGCGGCGTCTACATCGGCGTGGCGCTGGCCTGGCTCTGGGCGGTGGACCAGATCCGCCCCACGGCCTGGGACCTGGCCGGGGTCGTGGTGGCGCTGTGCGGCATGGCGATCATCATGTTCCAGCCAGCGCGCTAAACCCCTACTCCGCCGGCTTCGGCTTGACGGCTTTGACCGCCGCCTTGGGCCGCACATGGGCCGAGCGCGGGCTGCGCAGGGTGTCGGCGTCCAGGATCAGCCGGCCCTGGATGCGCCCCTTCATGCGCTTGACGCTGCTGGCCGCGTCCTGCATGTGGCGCGCCATCAGCGTGCGCACGGTCTCCACGTCGCGCGCCCGCGCGGCCTGCACGATCTCGCGGTGGAAGTTGGCATTGACCTCGCCAAAGCGCCGGTGCTCGGCCTTGGGCGTGCGGTTGCCGTAGACGATGAGCTGGCGCAGCATTTCGTTGATCAGCTCACAGTTGAAGCGCAGGAAGGGGTTGGGGTTGGCCGCCGCCAGGATGTCATGGAAGTTCACGTCCTCGCGCCGCTGGCTGAGCATGTCCTCGCTGCTCGATGCCGGGTCGCAGCAGGCGATGGAGTGCTCCAGCGCCTCGAAGTCGGCCTCGGTCAGGTGCGGCACGGCGCCGGCGGCCAGCTCTGGCTCCAGGAACTGGCGCACGGCGTAGATGTTGTCGATGGTCACTTCCTGGAAGAACAGGTAGTTCTGCATGAACTGCAGGGTGCGGTCCAGCGGCACCTCGGCGATGGTGCCGCCGCCCGAGGGGCCGGTGGAGATGGTCACCAGCCCCTGCACCTCCAGCGACTTCAATGCCTCGCGGATGGTGCCCTTGCTGACCTCGAACTGCGCCTGCAGCTCGCTCTCGCGCGGCAGGCGGTCACCCGGGCTCAGGTTCTTCTCGGTGATCAGGCGCTTGATCTCCTGCGCCACCAGGTCGGGGCGCTTGAGGGCTTTGAGCGGCTTCTGTGCGGACGGTTTGGTTGGCATGGATGGGATTGTCGTTGGTCGGTCGGCTGCCACTGCGGTGCATCCGCGCGGCGAAGTACCGCCCGTGGTGCAGTGTATGCACCGCATGGGGGCGGCGGAAGGGATGCAGGGTTTCCACGCACGGTGTTTATTCTATTTATCACTATAAATAGCAGAAATGAGCGCAATCGACGCTCTGCAGCGGTGGCACGCAGTGTGCTTTGCACAAGTCGTGCCCCGCTATCGGCCAGCCGGCCTCAACCCCTCCACAGGAGCCCCCATGCACCGTCGCCACCTCTTGCAACTCTCTGCCCTGGGCGCCCTGCCCGCATCGCTGGGCCTGGCCCAGAGCGCCTGGGCGCAGGCCAGCGGTGCCATCCAGTTCGGCTGCCCGGTGCCCATGTCGGGTGCGTTCGCGGCCAACGGCAAGTTCGCGGACCTGGGCATGAAGCTGGCCATCGAGCAGTACGGCACCGTCCTCAAGCGCCCCCTGGCCTACACGGTGCTGGACACCGAAGGCAAGCCCGCCACGGCTGTGCGCAAGGTGCAGGAGTCCTCGCAGCAGCAGGGCACGCGCTTCTTCGCGGGCGGCATCCTGTCGTCCGAATCGCTGGCCATGGGCAAGGAGGCCGAGAAGGCCGGCGGCATCTTCATCACCACCGCCGGTGCCGACGAGATCACGGGCAAGGACTGCAATGCCGCCACCTTCCGCTGGTCGGTGCCTACCTTCGGCGCCATCGAGCAGACGGTGCGCCCCCTGGCCGAGGCCCTGCCCAAGGCCAAGCGCTGGTACACCATCACCCCGCAGTACGTGTTCGGCGACGGCCTGCTCTCGGCGGCCAAGAACATCTTCAAGGAAAAGGGCCTGGAGCATGTGGGCAACAGCTACCACTCGCTGACCGAGAAGGAGTTCAGCGGCTACCTGACCAACGCCATGGCCGCCAAGCCCGATGTGCTGGTGCTGCTCAACTTCGGCTCGCAGTCATCCGACGCGCTGCGCCAGGCCGTGAGCTTTGGCATGCACAAGAACATGACCATCCTGGTGGCCTGGGCCTCGGGGCTGGAGCAGTTCGAGTCGCTGGGCGCCGACCTGTGCGAGGGCGTGTACTTTGGCGCGCAATACTGGCACACGGCCAATGCACCGCTCAACCTGGACCTCGTCAAGCGCAGCAACGACAAGTTCAAGTCCAACCCCAACTACAGCCTGGCGGGCTCGTACATCTGCACCAAGCTCATGATCGACGGCATCATCAAGGCCGGCACGGTGGAGCCCAAGGCCGTGATCGCCGCCATGGAAGGCATGAAGTACCAGGGCCTGACGGGTGATGAAGAGATCCGCAAGGGCGACCACCAGGTGCTCAAGAACTACTACCTGCTCAAGGGCAAGGCCAAGGCGAAGATGGCCAACAAGGACGACTACGTGGATGTGGTCAGTTCGGGCAAGTCCTTCCTGCCCCTGGACCAGACCGGCTGCAAGCTCGCCTGATACGGATTTGCGTTCGACCAGCCAACGTCGTTGGAGAGCCTTGCCGTGCTAGCGCACTGTCCGCGGCTCACCGCCTAGTTATCTGGCCGAGCGCAAATCCGCGAGAACGCCAAAGTTCCTGGCCGCCCTCGCCATTGAAGCCACCTCTTTGCGGGCCGTGCCTGCGCGCCGCAAGTCCATCCCCCCTCTCACCTCGCCCATGAACATCTACCTGCTACAGGCCATCAACGGGATCGGCATCGGCATGCTGTACTTCCTGCTGGCCGTCGGCCTGTCCATCGTGTTCGGCCTGCTGCGCTTCGTGAACTTCGCGCACGGGGCCTTCTACCTGCTGGGCGCCTACTTCTGCTTTCAGATGACGCGCTGGGGCCTGAGCTTCTGGCTGGCCCTGGCCGTGGTGCCCGTGCTCGTGGGTGCGCTGGGGTGGCTCACCGAGAAGCTAGTGCTGCGCCATGTGTACGCCAAGCCGCATGAGTTCCACATCCTCGTCACCGTGGGCCTGGCCCTGGCCATCCAGGAGCTGGTGATCCTGCAATGGGGGCCGCTCGGTGACAGCGTGCCGGTGCCCGACCTGCTGCAGGGCGTGGTCATGTGGGGCGGCATCGTCTACCCCAAGTACCGGCTGTTCGTGATCGGCTTCACCGCCGTGCTGGCCGTGGGCCTGTGGTACGTGCTCGAAGGCACGCGCCTGGGCAGCGCGGTGCGCGCGGGCAGCGAATCGACCGAGATGGTCTCGCTGCTCGGCATCAACGTGTTCCGCATCTTCAGCTTGGTGTTCGCGCTGGGCGCGGCCACCGCGGCGATAGCCGGCGTGCTCGCCGCCCCGATGCGCGGGGCCGAGCCCTTCATGGGCATCGAGGCGCTGGGCGTGGCCTTCATCGTGGTGGTGGTCGGGGGCATGGGCAGCTTTGCCGGGGCGCTGATCGGCGGCCTGCTGATCGGCATCGTGCAGAGCGTGATGAGCACCGTGTGGCCCGAGGGGGCGCGGCTGATGATCTACATCGCCATGGCCGCGGTGCTGCTGCTGCGCCCGCATGGCCTACTGGGCCGCAAAGGATGAACACCACCATGACGACACTTCTGCGCAAGAATTTCCACCTGCTGCTGGCGCTGGC
The DNA here is from genome assembly GCF_964253305.1 of Acidovorax sp. LjRoot66. Lineage (NCBI taxonomy): Bacteria > Pseudomonadati > Pseudomonadota > Betaproteobacteria > Burkholderiales > Comamonadaceae > Acidovorax > Acidovorax sp. LjRoot66. Next base: position 488,260 of record NZ_CAXUQU020000001.1, on the reverse strand, counting down.
CGTGGTGCTGGTGATGCCGCTGACCATGCAATCGGGCTCGCTGGCCAGCGAGGTGCTGATCTATGGCCTGGCCGCCATGGGCTGCAACCTGCTGCTGGGCCATACCGGGCTGCTGTCCTTCGGGCAGGGCATCTTCTTCGGGCTGGGCAGCTACACCATTGCCCTCACGCTCACGCGCTGGCCCCTGCCCATGCCGCTGGCCCTGGCGCTCGCCGTGGTGATTGGCGCACTGGGCGCGGCCATCGTCGGCTGGGTGGCCATCCGCCAGCGCGGCACCTACTTCGTGATGCTGACCCTGGCCTTCGCGCAGATGTTCTACTTTCTCGCCTACTCCATGCCCGGCATCACGGGCGGCGACAACGGGCTGATGGACATCCCGCGCCCCTCGCTGGCCGTGGGTGGCTTCACCCTGTGGCCGCTGGCCTCGCCCTGGCAGTACTACGGCTTCGTGGCCACCGTGTTCCTGGTGGCCTTCTGGCTGCTGCAGAAGGTGTCGGCCTCGGTCTTCGGGCGCACGCTGCTGGCGGTGCGCGACAACGAGGAGCGCGCAGGCGCCATTGGCTACAACCTGCGCCTGCTCAAGCTGCAGGCCTTCGTGATCTCGGGCGCGGTGACGGGCCTGGCCGGCGCGCTGCACGCCATGATGACCGGCATCGCCCCGCTGGCGAATGCCGAATACCACACCAGCGAGATGATCCTGGTGATGACCGTGATCGGCGGCACGGGCAACCTGCTGGCCTCGCTGCTCGGCTCGGCCTTCTACCTGCTGCTGGGCGACTGGCTGTCCACCCTGTGGCCGCGCTGGCTGCTGATCCTGGGGGTGGTGCTGATGGTGGTGAGCCTGGGTATGCAGCGCGGCCTGTGGGGCCTGGGCGAGTCGGCCTGGAACCTGCTGCGTGGCAAGGGTCGTGGCGGCAAGACAGACGCCACGACGCAAGGAGGCCACGCATGAGCACGGCAGCCACCTCCCCCATCCTGCTCGAAGCCGTGGGCGTGGAAAAGCGCTACGACAAGTTCGCCGCCCTCGCGGGCGTGGACCTCAAGGTGCGCGCGAACACGGTCCATTCGGTCATCGGCCCCAACGGCGCCGGCAAGACCACGCTGTTCCACATGCTCACGGGCACCAAGGCCGTGAGTGGCGGGCGCATCGTGTTCGACGGGCACGACGTGACGCACGAGCCCGACCACAAGCGCGTGCAGCGCGGCATGGCGCGCTCGTTCCAGGTGACGAGTCTGTTCCTGACCCTGCCCGTGCGCGAGAACCTGCGCCTGGCCGCCCAGGGCACCGCACCGCGCCATGCGCTCAACTGCTGGCATGCGCCGCAGGGTGCGCGCTCGCAGGCCGAGGTGGTGGCCAGCGTATTGGCCCGCCTGGGCCTGGAGCGCCATGCCGACACGCCGGTGGGCAACCTCTCGCACGGCCAGCAGCGCCGGTTGGAGGTGGGCATGGCGCTGGCGGCGCGGCCCAAGGCGATCTTCCTGGACGAGCCGACCTCGGGCATGGGCATCGACGACCTGGATGACATGAAGCGGCTGATCCAGGGCCTCAAGGACGAGCACACCGTGGTACTCATCGAGCACAACATGAACATCGTGATGGACATCTCCGACACCGTGACGGTGATGCAGCAGGGCCGCGTGCTGGCCGAAGGGCATCCGCACGCGATCCGCAGCGACGACCGGGTGCGCAGCGCCTACTTGGGCAACATGATCACGGGGGGCAAGGCGGCATGACGATCCTCAGCATTGAAGGGCTGCATGCCCACTACGGCAAGAGCCATGTGCTGCAGGGCGTGGACCTGCGCGTGGGCGACGGCGAGCTGGTCACTCTGCTCGGTCGCAACGGCGCGGGCAAGACCACCACGCTCAAGAGCATCTGCGGGGTGGTGCCACCCACCCAGGGCCGCGTGCGCTTTGCGGGCGAGGAGGTGCAGGGCCTGGCCACGCACGCCATCGCCCAGCGCGGCGTGTGCCTGGTGCCCGAGCACCGCGGCATCTTCAAGCTGCTGACGGTGGAAGAGAACCTGCTGCTGGGCCAGCGCAAGCGCTCGCCCTGGCAGTTGCCGGACGTCTACCGCATCTTTCCGCGCCTCAAGGAGCGGCGCAGCAACGGCGGCGGCCAACTCTCGGGTGGCGAGCAGCAGATGCTGGCCATCGGCCGCGCGCTGATGAATGCGCCGCGCCTGTTGATGCTGGACGAGCCCGTGGAAGGCCTGGCCCCTGTGATCGTGGAAGAGATCGTGGCGCAGCTCAAGACCATCAAGGCCGCCGGCGTGGCCATTTTGCTGGTGGAGCAGAACCTGGAGGTCTGCACCCAGCTGGCCGACCGGCACTACGTGATCGAGCAGGGCGCCATCGTGCATGAGGCAGACAACGCCGCCTTCCTGGCCGACGACGCCATCAAGGACCGCTACCTGGGCGTGGGCCTCGCGTAGCGCCCCGCCCCATTTTTCAGGAATCTCTTACCGTGAACATGAAGACCAACCCCTCTGCCCTGCTGCCGCGCGTGAACGGCGCGCGCCTGTGGCAATCGCTGATGGACCTGGCGCAGATCGGCGCCACGCCCAAGGGCGGCGTGTGCCGCCTGGCCCTGACCGCGCTGGACGGCGAAGGCCGCGACCTGTTCGTGCGCTGGGCGCGCGAGGCCGGCTGCAGCGTGCGCGTGGATGCCATCGGCAATATCTTCGCGCGCCGCGCGGGGCGCAACGATGCCCTGCCCCCGGTGATGACCGGCAGCCACATCGACACCCAGCCCACGGGCGGCAAGTTCGACGGCAACTATGGCGTGCTGGCCGGCATCGAGGTGGTGCGCACCCTGAACGACCACGGTATCGTGACCGAAGCCCCCATCGAGGTGGCCGTTTGGACCAATGAGGAAGGCTCGCGCTTCGTGCCGGTGATGATGGGCTCGGGCGTGTTCGCCGGGGCCTTCACGCTCGACCATGCGCTGGCCCAGCGCGATGCGCAGGGCACCAGCGTGGCCGAGGCACTGGCCGCCATCGGCTATGCCGGCGAAAGCGGCCCCACGCCGCCCGTGGGCGCGTATTTCGAAGCGCACATCGAGCAGGGCCCGGTGCTGGAGGCCAATGGCTGCGTGATCGGCGTGGTGCAGGGTGCCCTGGGCCAGCGCTGGTACGACGTGACGGTGCAGGGCATGGAGGCGCATGCCGGCCCCACGCCCATGGCGCTGCGCCGCGATGCGCTGCTGGCCGCCAGCACACTGGTGGCCGAAGTGAACCGCATCGCCCTGGACCATGCGCCGCATGCCCGCGGCACGGTGGGCGTGCTGGAGGTGTTCCCGAGCTCGCGCAATGTGATCCCCGGCAGCGTGCGCATGACGGTGGACCTGCGTGCCGCCGACGATGCCGTGCTGCTGCAGATGGACGCCGCGTTGCGCGCCGCCTGCGAGCGCATCGGCACGGCCCACCGCACGCCCATCGCGGTGGAGCAGGTGGTGTACTTCCCGCCACAGCCGTTTGCGCCCGCGCTGGTCGAAGGCGTGCGCGCCGATGCCCAGGCACTGGGCTATACCGCGATGGACGTGGTCAGCGGTGCCGGGCACGATGCCGTGTACCTGGCGCGCCTGGCACCCACGGCCATGGTCTTCGTGCCCTGCGCCGATGGCATCAGCCACAACGAGATCGAGGACGCCGAGCCCGATCACCTGGAGGCCGGCTGCAACGTACTGCTGCAGGCCATGCTGCGCAGCGCCCAGGTGGTGGCCGCATGAAGATCCTCATCGCCCGCCTGAACCACGAGACCAACACCTTCTCGCCCGTGCCCACGCCGCTGGAGGCGTTTGCGCCCACCTACGGCGAAGACGCCTTGCGCGACAACCTGGGCATGCGCACAGCCATGGCGGCCTTCATCGACCTGGCCCGGGGCCTGGGCGCCACACTGGTCACGCCGGTGTCGGCCATGTCCAACCCCAGCGGCCCGGTGCATGCCGCCGCCTACGACGAGCTGACCCGACGCATCGTCGAGGCGGCGCCGGGCTGCGATGCCATCCTGCTCGACCTGCATGGCGCCATGGTGGCCGAGAACAGCCCCGATGGCGAGGGCGACCTGCTCGAACGCGTGCGCGCAGCGGCGCCCGGCGTGCCCATCGGCGTGGCGCTGGACCTGCACGGCAACATCACGCCGAAGATGGTCGCCAACGCCGACGTCATGGTGGGCTTCAAGACCTACCCGCACATCGACATGTACGAGACCGGCGAGCATGCCGGGCGCCTGCTGCTGGCCATGCTGCAGGGCCAGGCACGCTACAGCGTGCGCTGGCACCAACTGCCCATGATGGGCCACACCCTGCGCAGCACCACGTTGCAGGGCGCCATGCTGCGCGCGGTGGACGCCGCGCGCGCAGCGGAGGCCGAGGGCGTACACGCCGTCTCGGTGTTCGCTGGGTTCTCGCTGGCCGACATCGAGGCGCCGTTCATGAGCGTGGTCGTCACCGACCGCGCCGACGACACCGAAGCAGCCCAGGCCGTAGCCGACCGCATTGCCGCCACCATCTGGCAGGAGCGCGCCGAGTTCGTCTACGACAGCGAGCCACTGGCCGACTCACTGCAGCGCGCCCAGAGCCTGGCGCAGGGCGCCGAGCGCCCGGTGCTGCTGCTGGACCACAGCGACAACTGCATGTCCGGCGGCACCTGCGACTCCATGGATGTCTTGCAGGCCGCCCTCGCCGAGGGCCTGTCGGACATCGCCGTGGGCCCGCTGTGCGACCCCGAGGCGGTGGCCGAGCTGGTGGCTGCGGGCGTCGGTGCACAGGTCACCGTGCGCCTGGGCAACAAGGTGCCGCTCACCCAGCTCAACGTGGCCAAGGAGCCCGTGGCGCTCAGCGGCACGGTGCGCGCCATCAGCGATGGCGAGTACACCGTGACCGGCCCCATCTACACCGGGCAGCGCTGCGCCATGGGGCGCACCGTGCTGTTCGACACCGGCAGCGCACGGATCGTGGTGACCGAGAAGACCCACGAGCCCTGGGACCTGGGCGTGTTCTCGTGCGTGGGGGTGGACCCCACGGCGCACCGCTTCGTGCTGCTCAAGTCGCGCATGTACTGCCGCCCGGTGTTCGTGCCGCTGTCGCACGCGCTGGTCGAATGCGACAGCCCCACGGGAGTGACCAGTTCCAACTACGCGCTGTTCCCGTTCAGGAACGTGCGCCGGCCGGTGTTCCCATTGGACGCGGTTTGAGGGAACACCGGCACCGGCATCAGTTCACCTTGATCAGGCGCCAGTCGATGCGGTTGTCAGGCCGCTGCACCAGCTCGACGTTCTTCTTCATCGCCCAGGCCAGCATCTGGTTGTGCAGGGGGATGTTGGCCACCGTGTCGTTCTGCAGCTGCAGGCCTTCGGTCAGCAGGCGGTTGCGCACGGGCTGGTCGATCTCGGTCTTCACGCGGTCCACGACGTAGTCCATGCGCTCGTTGCTGTAGCGGCCCAGGTTGTAGTTGCCGTCGCCGCCCGTGGTCTTGGTACGCGTGAGCGACTGCAGGGTGTACAGCGCGTCGAAGGTCGGCACGCCCCAGCTGAGCAGGGTGATGCTGGCTTCGTGCCGCTGCGCCATGGGGTAGTAGGTGATGGAGGGCATGGTGCGCAGCTTGGCCTTGACGCCCACGCGCGCCCACATCGAGGTGATGGCCTGGCACAGGTTCTCGTCCTGGATGATGGAGTTGTTGCTGCAGGCGAAATCGACCTCGAAGCCGTCCTTGTAGCCGGCGTCGGCCAGCAGCGCCTTGGCGGCATTGGGGTCGTAGGGCAGGCGCTTGTCCACGGCCTCCGTCCAGCCGTTGACCAGGGGCGAGACCATGGCGCCCGTGGGCTTGGACATGCCGCGCATGGTCACGCGCTGCAGCGCGGCGACGTCGATGGCCTGGTACAGCGCCTTGCGCACGCGCAGGTCCTTGAGCGGGTTCTTGCCCTTCACGCTGCTGCCCTGCAGCTCGTCGCGGAACTGGTCCAGGGCCAGGTAGACGGTGCGGTTCTCGACCATCTCCATGACCTTGATGCTGGGGTTGGCCCTGAGCCGCTCCAAGTCCTGCAGGCCGGTATCGCGCGCCATGTCCACCTCGCCCGAAAGCAGGGCCGCGATGCGCGTGGCCTCGGACTTGATGGGCGTGTAGACGATCTCGGTGACATTGCCCTCGCTCTTGCCGGCATTCCACCACTGCGGGTTGGCGGCAAACACCAGCTTCTGGTCGGGCACCCACTCCTTGAGCACGAAGGGCCCCGTGCCCATGGCATTGCGGTGCGAGAAGGTCTCGTCCTTGGACTTGATGTCCTTGGGCTCGACAGCGTTGTTCTTCTCGGACCAGGCCTTGCTCATCACGCGCAGCTCGGTCAGCTGGTTGAGCAGCACCGGGTTGGGGTTCTTCAGAAAGATGTCGATAGTCTCGCCATCCACCTTGGCGATGCGGTCCATGCCCTGGGTGTAGATGGCGTAGGTGGAACTCTTGCTCATGGCGCGCTGCAGCGAAAACACCACGTCGTCCGCCGTCATGGCCGAGCCGTCGCTGAACTTCACGCCCTGGCGCAGCTTCACGCGCAGCTGCGTGGGGCTGACCTGCTGCCAGGACGTGGCCAGGAGCGGCTCGACCTTGAGCGTGCGGCTGTTGAACATCACCAGCGACTCGTACACCGCGGCATGGATGCCATTGCCCAGGGCGCTGTTCTGGGAGTGGATGTCCATGGTCTGGATGTCGGTGGACCCGGCCCACTTGAACGGTTTTGCCGATGCGTGGGGGGCGATGGCTGCCAGGGCCAGGGTGGCGGCCGCGAGCAGGGAGTGCTTGAAGTGCATGGGGGTTTCCTTTGCAAAACAGGAAGGTTTGTAAGAACCGGCAATATGCAGCAGGACGGGCGCACGCCCAAGCCCCCGTTAGGGCGGTGTGGTTCGGCAGCGCAATTGCGCGTCAGGGCCGATTGCGCAAACACTGCAACTGGGGTATTTGTCTACTTGGCAAGAGGGTAGCGCGCTGCGCCCCGTTCGGTGCCTACCTGCAGCAGGTTGATCACGCCCATCACGTCGTCCACCAGCTCCACGGCCTTTTCCAGCGCCCGCGCCTGCTCGGCGGACTGCACGCAGCCCATCAACGTGACCAAGCGCCGCTCGCCCAGCACCCACACGCTGGTGTCCTGAAAGCGCCCCTCCTCGCGGACGTAGCGCTGCACGCGCGGGATGATCTCGGCGTCGTACAGGTAGGAGTTGGACAACCGGCAGCGCCCCACGCGGTGGCAGCTGCCGCCATGCTGCGAGCGCACATGGGCCAGCTCACGCACCTCGGCCTCGGTGTACAGAGGGCCCTCGGGCACGGGGCAGGCCGCGATGGCCGAGGTCACCTGTACGAAGGGGTCATTGAAGGCGTTGGTGCGGGCGACGGGCGCCTGCGGCACCGGGCTTTGCGCAAAAGCGCCCGATACCATGGCAACGGCCAGTGCCAGGGTGCACCGCCGAACTCCATGGAATGTGAAAATGCCTTTCATCGGATGCCCTCCTTTCGGCACAGCCGCTGCTCCACCAACGAATGAACGCGTTCCCATGACCGGATTCCTTTGCGCAACCTGCGGCCAGACCCACGACAGCATACCGATGTGCCTGGGCGCCCCTGCACCGGAGCTATGGTTCTCGATACCCGAAGCAGAACGTGAAGCAAGGGCAGAACTGTCGTCGGACCAGTGCGTCATCGACGGCCAACACTTTTTCATTCTCGGCCGGATCTTGCTGCCCGTCGTCGACGGGGACGATTCTTTCGTCTGGCTCGCATGGGTGTCCCTGAGCGAGGCGAATTTCATGCGCAGCTGCGAGCTGTGGGAGAGCGAAGGGCGCGAGGCCGAGCCAGCGTTTTTCGGTTGGCTGCAAAGTGCCCTGCCTGGCTATGCGCCTGGCACGCTGAGCCTGAAGACGAACGTGCAGACCATGCCCCTGGGACAGCGCCCCCTCATCACGCTGGAGCCGACGGACCATCCGCTAGCGATGGAGCAGCGGGAGGGCATCACCATGGCCCGGGTGCAGCAGATTGCGGAAGCGGCTTTCCATGGATGATCGACGGCAGCGCCGGCTGTAGGACACGGCTGCGAGTTGCCGGACGAGCCATCGCAGGGCTCCGTTCCACGCTTAGGATGGACTGCACTCCTACCTGCACCATGCCCAGCGACCTCATCGTCCACCGCCCCGAAGGCCTGTACTGCCCGGCCGGCAATTTCTACATCGACCCCTGGCGGCCGGTGGAGCGGGCCGTGATCACGCATGCGCATTCGGACCATGCACGCATGGGCTCGGCGCACTACCTGGCGCACCAGGACAGCGAGGGCACGCTGCGCAACCGGCTGGGGGCCGACATCGATTTGCAGACGCTGGCCTATGGCGACACCATCGACCACCACGGCGTGCGCCTGTCGCTGCACCCGGCGGGGCATGTGCTGGGTTCGGCCCAGGTGCGGGTGGAGCATGGCGGCCAGGTGTGGGTGGCCTCGGGCGACTACAAGCTCGAGGACGATGGCACCTGCCCGCCGTTCGAGCCGGTGCGCTGCCATACCTTCATCACCGAGTCGACCTTTGGCCTGCCGATCTACCGCTGGCCCTCGCAGCCCGTGCTGTTCGCCGACATCAATGCCTGGTGGGCGGCGAATGCGGCCGTTGGCAAGGCCAGCGTGCTGTATGCATACGCCTTCGGCAAGGCGCAGCGGCTGCTGCACGGGGTGGACTCGGGCATTGGCCCCATCGTCGTGCATGGTGCGGTGGACCCGCTTAACGCCGTGTACCGCGCGGCGGGCGTGGCGCTACCGCCCACCCTGCGCGTGACGGACCCGGGCGTCACCAAGGCCGAGTTGCGCCGCGCGCTGGTGCTGGCACCGCCTTCGGCGGCAGGCACGCCCTGGCTCAAGCGCTTTGGCGAGCATTCCGATGCCTTTGCCAGCGGCTGGATGCTGGTGCGCGGCGCGCGCCGCCGCCGCGGTGTGGACCGGGGCTTCGTGATGAGCGACCACGCGGACTGGCCCAGCCTGCAAAAGGCGATCGGTGCCACGGGTGCCGAGCGCATCATCGTGACCCACGGCAGCACCGAGGTGATGGTGCGCTGGCTGTGCGAGCAGGGGCTCGATGCCCAGGTGTTCGCGACCGAATACGGCGCCGACGACAACGAGGACGACGCAGGGGCAGCGCCGCCAGCGCAGGCCGATGCGCCGGCACCCGAGGCCGCTGCATGAAGGCCTTTGCCCAGTTGTTCCAGGCGCTCGACGCCACCACCGGGCAGTCGGCCAAGCTGGCGGCGCTGGTGGCCTACCTGCGCGTGGCGCCGCCGGCCGATGCGGCCTGGGCCACCTACTTCCTGGCCGGGGGCAAGCCGCGCCAGATGGTGCCCACCAAGCGCCTGAAGTCCCTGGCGCAGGAGGCGGCCGGCCTGCCCGAATGGCTGTTCGAAGAAAGCTACCAGGCCGTGGGCGACCTGGCCGAAACGCTGGCCCTGCTGCTGCCACCGCCGGTGCAGCGGGTGGACCTGCCGCTGGCCGAATGGATGGCCCAGCTGCTGCCCCTGCGCGCCCTGCCGCCCGAGGCGGCCGACGCCCGCCTGCGCACGCAGTGGGACATGCTGGCACCGGAGCAGCGCTTCGTGTACTTCAAGCTCATCACCGGCAACTTCCGCGTGGGTGTGTCGCGCCTGCAGGTGACGCAGGCGCTGGCCACGGTGAGCGCGCTGGACCCCAAGCGCATTGCCCACCGGTTGATGGGCTACACGCAGATCGGCCGGCAGCCGCAGGCGGGCGACTACAACGCGCTGGTGGCGCCCGTGGAGGAAGCTGCGGACGGCGACACGGGCAGTGCGGCGGACCCAGGCATGGCAGGCCAGCCCTACCCCTTCTTCCTGGCCCACCCGTTCAGCCAGCCCGTGGCCGAGATGAGTGCGCTGCTGGGCGCGCCCGATGATTGGCTGGTGGAGTGGAAGTGGGACGGCATCCGCGCGCAGATCGTGCGCCGGGGCGGCGCGGTGTGGGTCTGGTCGCGCGGCGAGGAGCTGGTGACCGACCGTTTTCCCGAGTTGGCCGAGGCCGCGATGGCGGCGCTGCCCGATGGCACGGTGGTCGACGGCGAGATCCTCGTGTGGCTGCCCGGCGAGCCCCAGCCCCGCCCTTTTGCCGACCTGCAAAAACGTCTGGGCCGCAAGACCCTGGGCCCCAAGCTGCTGCGCGAGCTGCCGGTGGTGCTGGTGACCTACGACCTGCTGGAGCATGCGGGGCAGGACCTGCGCCAGCAGCCCCAGCAGGCGCGCCGCGCACTGCTGGAGGCCACGCTGCAAGCTGACCCGGCCGCAGCCATCGCCCCCCCACCGCAGCACCCCCTGCGGCTGAGCGCGCTGCTGCAGGGCAACGACTGGGAGGACCTGGCGCGCCAGCGCGAGGCCGCGCGCGGCATGGGCACCGAAGGCTTCATGCTCAAGCACCGACAGGCGCACTATGGCGTGGGCCGCACCAAGGACGTGGGCGTGTGGTGGAAGTGGAAGATCGACCCCATGAGCGTGGACGCCGTGCTGATCTACGCCCAGCGCGGCCATGGCCGCCGCGCCAGCCTGTACAGCGACTACACCTTTGCCGTGTGGAACGGACCGCCCGAGGATCCCGAGCGCCAGCTGGTGCCGTTCGCCAAGGCCTATTCGGGCCTGACGGACGTGGAGATCGGCCAGGTGGACGCCATCATCCGCAAGACCACGCGCGAGAGCTTCGGGCCGGTGCGCAGCGTGGATGCGACCATGGTCTTCGAGCTGGGCTTCGAGGGCATCGGCAAGAGCCCGCGCCACAAGAGCGGCATCGCGGTGCGCTTTCCGCGCATGCTGCGCTGGCGCCAGGACAAGACGGTGGCCGAGGCCGATACCCTGCAGACGCTGATGGCGCTTTTGCCCGGGCAGGACGCACCGGCATGAGCACAGGAGCCAAGGCCCCGCCCCGGCGACCACCCAAGCCGCTGCCCACGGTGGCCGCCAGCGCGGCCACCGGCTGGATGGCTGCGCGCGGCTGGCAGCCTTTCGGCTTTCAGCAGGAGGTGTGGCGAGCCATGGGCGAAGGGCGCTCGGGCCTGCTGCACGCCACCACCGGTGCGGGCAAGACCTATGCCGTGTGGCTGGGTGCGTTGCAGCACCTGGCGCTGGCAGGCGCGCCCGTGGCACCCGTTGCAGAGGCGAGCGCGCGCACGGCCCTGCGCACACGCCGTGCGGCAGCGCCGCCGCTCACCGTGCTGTGGATCACCCCCATGCGCGCCCTGGCCGCCGACACGCTGCGCGCACTGGTAGCGCCCCTGCCCGACCTGGCGCCGGACTGGACCAGTGGCCTGCGCACCGGCGACACCGCCAGCGGCGAGCGCGCCGCGCAGGACCGCCGCCTGCCCACGCTGCTGGTGACCACGCCCGAAAGCGTGTCGCTGTTGCTGGCGCGCGCCGATGCCCATGAGCGCCTGCGCCACGTGCAGTTGGTGGTGGTAGACGAATGGCATGAGCTGGTGGGCAACAAGCGCGGCGTGCAGGCGCAGCTGGCGCTGGCGCGCTTGTCGGGCTGGAACCCGGCCCTGCAGGTCTGGGGCATGTCGGCCACGCTGGGCAACCTGCAGGAGGCGCTGGACACGCTGCTGCCCCGCCCGGTGCAGGGCGCCCCCGCCGCACCGCCCGCCGTGCTGGTGCAGGGCCGCATCGACAAGGCCCTGCGGGTGGACGTGATGCTGCCCGCCAAGGTGGACCGCTTTGCCTGGGCCGGCCACATGGGCCTGGCGCTGCTGCCGCAGGTGGTGGAATCCATCGAGGCCTGTGCATCGACCCTGGTGTTCACCAACACCCGCTCGCAGGCCGAGCGCTGGTACCAGGCGCTGCTGGAGGCACGGCCCGACTGGGCGGGCACCATCGCGCTGCACCATGGATCGCTGGGCCAGGAAGTGCGCGCCTGGGTGGAGAACGGGCTCAAGGCCGGCCTGCTCAAGGCGGTGGTCTGCACGTCGAGCCTGGACCTGGGCGTGGACTTTCTGCCCGTGGAGCAGGTGCTGCAGATCGGCTCGGCCAAGGGTGTGGGGCGGCTGGTGCAGCGCGCGGGCCGATCCGGCCACGCGCCGGGGCGCACGTCGAGCATCACCCTGGTGCCCACGCACAGCCTGGAGCTGGTGGAGGCCGCCGCCGCGCGCCATGCGCTGGCGCTGGGCCGCATCGAAGACCGGCACACGCCGCGCGCGCCGCTCGATGTGCTGGTGCAGCACCTGGTCACCGTGGCGCTGGGCGGCGGCTTCGTGCCCGAGGCGCTGCTGGCCGAGGTGCGCCGCGCCCCGGCCTATGCCGCGCTGGCCGACAACGACTGGCAGTGGGCGCTGCAGTTCGTGCGCCAGGGCGGGGCCTCGCTGGCCATCTACCCCGATTTCCAGCGCGCCGCGCCCGATGAGGAAGGCGTGTGGCGCGTGCCCGATGCGCGGCTGGCGCGCCGCCACCGCAGCAACATCGGCACCATCGTTAGCGACGCCAGCATGCAGGTGCAGTTCGTGAGCGGCGGGCGCCTGGGCTCGGTGGAAGAGAGCTTCATCGCCCGGCTGCGCAAGGGCGACGTGTTCATGTTCGCCGGGCGCCTGCTGGAGCTGGTGCGCACCCAGCAGATGACGGCCTACGTGCGCATCGCCCCCCGGGGCAGCGCCGCGCTGCCGCGCTGGAACGGCGGGCGCATGCCGCTGTCGAACACGCTGGCCGACGCCATGCTGGAGATGCTGGAGCAGGCCGAGCGCGGCGTGTATGCCTCGCCCGAGATGCAGTGCGCCCGCCCCCTGCTGGCCGTGCAGGATGCCTGGTCGGCCCTGCCCACGCCCGGCCGCCTGGTGGCCGAGACCCTGCACACCCGCGAGGGCTGGCACCTGTACCTGTACCCGCTGGCGGGCCGCCTGGTGCACCTGGGCCTGGCCGGCCTGCTGGCCTGGCGCGCATCGCAGCAGGTGGCCAACACCTTCTCCATCGCCGTCAACGACTATGGGCTGGAGCTGCTCTCGGCCAAGCCCATCGATTGGGCCGCGCTGCTGCCGCGCATCCTGGGCGAAGGCACACCCACCGCCCTGGGCAGCGGGCTCGAAGAGGAGGTGCTGGCCAGCCTGAACGCCACTGAAATGGCGCGCCGGCGCTTTCGCGAGATCGCGCGCATCGCAGGCCTCATCTTCCAGAGCCACCCGGGCGAGCAGCGCAGCAGCCGCCAGCTGCAGGCCTCGTCCTCGCTGTACTACGACGTGTTCGCCCAGTACGACCCCGACAACCTGCTGCTGGCCCAGGCCCGCGCCGAGCTGTTGGCCAACGAGCTGGACATGGAGCGCCTGGCCCGCACCCTGCGCGGCATGCAGGCGCAGACCCTGTGCATCCATGCGCTCACGCGCCCCACCCCGTTCGCCCTGCCCTTGATGGTGGAGCGCTTTCGCGAACGCCTGAGCACCGAGACCCTGGCCGACCGGCTGGCGCGCATGGTACAGGCGCTAGAGAAGGCCGCCGACGACACCACCGGCACCCACCTCGCCGACAATCCCGTGGACCCGGCCGACATGGCCTGGGATGTGCCCGACGGCGCCACCGCGCCACCCCGGCGCGCGCGCCGAGGCGATGCGGGAGACAGCCCCCGCCGACCCCGAAGGCGCCACGGATTCTGAGCACGACGACGACCGAACTTCCCTTGAACGCAGACCCTTCTTTCGCCCATTCACCCACCGCCCCTCCCCCAGGCGCCCAGGCCATCACCCTGCCTGGCGGCACCGCCCTGTGGCTGCTGCCCCAGCGCGCCGTGTGGTGGCCTGCCGCGCGCGCCGCCTTCGTGGCCGACGTGCATTTCGGCAAGGCCGCCACCTTCCGCCGCGCGGGCCAGCCCGTGCCGCACGGCACCACGGCCGACAACCTGGCCCGGCTCGATGCGGTGCTGGCGGTGACGGGGGCGCAGCACCTGGTCTTCCTCGGAGACTTTCTGCACGCGCGCAGCGGTGCGGCAGACGCCCTGTGGCAGCAGCTGCAGCCCTGGCGCGAAGGCCAAGCTGCAGTGCGCATGACGCTGGTGCGTGGCAACCACGACGTGCATGCGGGCGACCCGCCAGAAGCCCTGGGTATCACCCTGGTCGATGAGCCCTGGCAACCGATGGAGGGGGTCGAGGTGCTGGCCTGCCACCACCCGCATTCGGTAGCGGGGGCCACGGTGCTGGCGGGGCACCTGCACCCCACGGCGACCCTGTACGGACTGGCGCGTGACAGCGTGCGCCTGCCCTGCTTTGCATGGACGCCGGGGCTGGTCGTGCTGCCGGCGTTCGGAGCGTTCACGGGATCCGCGGTGGACCAATTGCCACCGGGCACGCTGCGTTTCGTGGTGGCAGGGGCGCAGGTCCGGCGCCTGTGAGCGCACGGCGCGCGCTGCCTCAGAACATTCCGTTCCCGTGCGCCGACCGCTCGGGGACCACCTGCAGCACGTCCCAGTGCTCCACGATCTTTCCATCCGCGTCGAGCCGGAAGATGTCGATGCCCGCATAGTCCTTGTCGCCCGGCCAGGTCTGCAGGCAATGCAGCACCACGTGGTCCCCCTCGGCCAGGGCGCGCTTGAACTCCACGTGCTTGCCGGGGTACTCCCGCGCCATGCGCTCGAAGTAGTCGATGAAGGCCTGCTTGCCATCGGCCACGTGCGGGTTGTGCTGGATGTAGACGCTGCCTGCGTACCGTTCGATGGCCTGCGCGGGCTGGCACTGGTTGAACATCAGGTCATAGAAGGCCATGACGTTGCGCTTGTTCTGTTCCTCATCCATGCGGGCCTCCTGGTGGCTGCGGTCAAGCATAGGGCCACCAGCCGGAGCCCTGAACCGCCGGCCATATTGCCACGCGGCCTGCCGCTTGGCCCTTCTGCCGATGAGGATTTTGAGCTGATTTGGGGCCGCGCCATCTGGACTCCCCGCCCCTCGCACAAGAGCAAACCGATAAAAAAATCCCCCGACCCAACGGTAAATTTTGCATAGTGGAATTCAATTGCAAAAATGGGGGTCCGGGAAAGCAGCAAAAGACGAGAATGCGAGAGCATTCGCGTTTGGCCCCTGCCATACCCCGGCAAAGGGCATTTACACACCCGTTTCGTGAGACAAGCCATGACGACACAGCAACCGACCATCATCTACACCCTGACCGACGAGGCACCTCGCCTGGCCACGGCTTCCTTCCTGCCCATCATCCGCACGTTCGCCGCACCTGCCGGCATCAACGTGGCGGAGTCGGACATCTCCGTGGCCGCCCGCGTGCTGGGCGAGTTCCCCGAGTTTCTGAAGGAAGAGCAACGCGCTCCGAACACCCTGGCCGAGCTGGGCAAGAAGACGCTGCAGCCCGACGCCAACATCATCAAGCTGCCCAACATCAGCGCCTCGGTGTCGCAGCTCAAGGCGGCCATCGCCGAACTGCAGGGCAAGGGCTACGCACTACCCGACTACCCCGACCAGCCCAAGGACGACAAGGAAAAAGAGATCAAGGCGCGCTACGGCAAGTGCATCGGCTCTGCTGTGAACCCCGTGCTGCGCGAAGGCAACTCCGATCGCCGCGCGCCCGCCGCCGTGAAGAACTACGCGCGCAAGAACCCCCATTCGATGGGTGAGTGGAGCCAGGCATCGCGCAGCCACGTCTCGCACATGCACCACGGCGACTTCTACCACGGCGAAAAGTCCATGACCCTGGACCGCGCCCGTGAAGTGAAGATGGAACTGATCACCAAGGGCGGCAAGGCCATTGTCTTGAAGCCCAAGGTCGCGCTGCTGGACCGCGAGGTGATCGACAGCATGTTCATGAGCAAGAAGGCGCTGCTGGAGTTCTACGAGAAGGAAATCGAAGACGCGCGCAAGACCGGCGTGATGTTCTCGCTGCACGTGAAGGCCACGATGATGAAGGTGTCTCACCCCATCGTGTTCGGCCACTGCGTGCGCATCTTCTACAAGGACGCGTTCGCCAAGCACGCCAAGACGTTCGACGAGCTGGGCGTGAACGTGAACAACGGCATGGTCGACCTGTACGCCAAGATCGAGACGCTGCCCCAAAGCCAGCGCGACGAGATCAAGCGCGACCTGCATGCCTGCCACGAGAACCGCCCCGAGCTGGCCATGGTCGACTCGGCCAAGGGCATTACCAACTTCCACTCGCCCAACGACATTATCGTGGACGCGTCCATGCCCGCGATGATCCGCAACAGCGGCAAGATGTGGGACGCCAACGGCCGCCTCAAGGACGTGAAGGCCGTGATGCCCGAGTCGACCTTCGCCCGCATCTACCAGGAGATCATCAACTTCTGCAAATGGCACGGCGCGTTCGACCCCAAGACCATGGGCACGGTGCCCAACGTGGGCCTGATGGCCCAGCAGGCCGAAGAGTACGGCTCGCACGACAAGACGTTCGAGATCGCCGAAGACGGCGTGGCCAACATCACCGACCTGGCTACCGGCGAAGTGCTGCTGTCCCAGAACGTGGAAGCCGGCGACATCTGGCGCATGTGCCAGGTCAAGGACGCCGCGATCCGCGACTGGGTGAAGCTGGCCGTCACGCGCGCCCGCAACTCCGGCATGCCCGTGGTGTTCTGGCTCGACTCGTACCGCCCGCACGAAGCGCAGCTGATCACCAAGGTCAAGATGTACCTGCACGAGCACAACACCACCGGCCTCGACATCCAGATCATGAGCCAGGTGCGTGCCATGCGCTACACGCTGGAACGCGTGATCCGCGGCCAGGACACCATCAGCGCCACCGGCAACATCCTGCGCGACTACCTGACCGACCTGTTCCCCATCATGGAACTGGGCACCTCGGCCAAGATGCTGTCCGTCGTGCCCCTGATGGCTGGCGGCGGCATGTACGAAACGGGTGCCGGCGGCTCCGCGCCCAAGCACGTGCAGCAGCTGGTGGAAGAGAACCACCTGCGCTGGGATTCGCTGGGCGAGTTCCTGGCCCTGGCCGTGTCGTTCGAGGACATGGGGCTGAAGACCGGCAACGCCAAGGCCAAGATCCTGGCCAAGACGCTGGACGCCGCCACGGGCAAGCTGCTGGACAACAACAAGAACCCCTCGCCGAAGACCGGCCAGCTGGACAACCGCGGCAGCCAGTTCTACCTGGCCCTGTACTGGGCCCAGGAATTGGCCGCGCAGACGGACGACAAGGAACTGGCAGCGCACTTCGCGCCGCTGGCCCAGGAACTGACCGCCAAGGAAGACACCATCGTGGCCGAACTGGCCGCCGTGCAGGGCCAGCCCGCCGACATCGGTGGCTATTTCCTGCCCGACGTCGCCAAGCTGGACGCCGTGATGCGCCCCAGCGAGACGCTGAACAAGGCACTCAAGGCCTTTGCCTGATCCTTTCGCTGCGGAGCCCCACACTCCCATAGCCCAGGGCCCCGATCGGGGCCCTTTTTCTTGGCCGATTGCGCCGCGAGCAAGCTGCCGGGTACAAGCTACGGCCGGTCGCGGTCCACCACGCGGCTGTTCAGGGGCTTGGGCACATAGGCGGGCAGGAAGGCGCAGCCCTTGCCGAACTGCGCTTCATAGGCCGGGCACTGCTGGGCAATGCTGTCGGGCGTGGGCTTCACGCCCTCGTCCACCCAGCGCAGCAGCGCGGTCATCAGCGTGGGGTAGGTCGGGTCGCTCAGGTAGCTGTGGGTGTTGTGCTGGGTGAAGGTCTGCACCAGGCGCGCGCCGCTGCCGGCGCGCTCCATGGTGCCCTTGAAGTAGGCATCGAGTTCGACGAAGGCGGTCGGGTCGTCCACGCCCTTGACGGTGAGCACCGGCACGGCGATGCGGCCCGTGGGGTCGGTGTCCTGCGCGAAGCGCGCCAGGGCCTGCGGATCAGCCTTGTAGCGCAGCACGGCAGCGTTGAGCGCCGCATCGTCGGCGGAGCCCGTGTACCGGGCGCCCGTGTTGCCGAAGGGGCTGGCGTCGCCCGTGCGCAGGTGCACCACGTCACGGTAGTGGAAGGTGCCCCAGTTCAGGTGGCTCTGGATCGAGCTGGCAGGGATGCGGAGCACGTCGACGATGGTCTTGACCTTGCGCTGTTGCTCGGGCGTGCGCTCGGCGGCCGGCTTGTTCAGGCCCAGGCACTCGTTGGCGCGGGCCGTGAGTTCGGCGGCGGTCATCTTGGCGCTGGCCGGCAGGCCGATGTTCAGCGGGTACTGCGGCTCGCTGGGCAGCGGGTGGTTGTTGCACAGGTGCTGGTAGACCACGCGCAGGTCGGTGCGGAAGTCGTACGAGCGGCTGCCGCCTGCCAGCAGGCCGCTGGTGAGCAGCACGGCATCGTAGGGCTTGCCGGCCCCGTTGCCGAACATGTCGGCCCCCATGGCGGCCACGCCGGCACCCCAGGACTGGCCGTGCAGGATGGTGCGGCGCGGCTGGGCCACCTGGGCCACGAAGATGCGGCGCAGCCGCTCGGTGTCCTCGGCTGCGGCGCGCACGGCCACACCGCCCTGGCGGAAGGTGCTGCCCGCCCAGGCATAGCCGGCGCGGACCATGATGGACCAGCGCTCCAGGTCTTCCACCGCGCGCTCGGCCTTGGGTGCGCCCAGCGTGGGGCCGCCGTGCGAGTGCATCACCAGCACCTGGTTCCACTGGTTCGGCATGGCGATGAGGTAGTAGGCGCCCGCCGAATCCTGGCCCGACAGGCAGCGTGCGATGGCCGCGATGTCCTTGGGGCAGGCGGTGGCGACCGGGGCCGCCTCCTTGCTGGCAGGCAAATCGCCCACGCTGGCGGTCGGCGGCGTCTTCATCGGGGCACAGGCGGCCAGCAGGCCGGCGGCCAGGCCCACCAGGGGCAGGCGCATCGCGCGCACGAGGGGTGCAGGAAGGGAGTGCATGGGCGATTCGTCTCCGGGTATGTTGTGTGGTTCTGCGAAAGCAGCGGGCGGCAAGGGCCTTGGCACATCGTAGAAAGGGCCCTGCGTGCCGTCAAATAGCCTGTGCAGGGCAGCTCCATATGCTGTGCGTATGCAGATGCGCCAGCCGGGAACCTGTTGGCGCTCTGGCTATAGTGCCGGGTGCCCGTGTGGACCCCTGCCGCGCCGTGCATCGCCACCACAAAATCGCTTCTGGATTTCCAGAAGGACTGGATTTTGTTAACCAGATAGTGAACTATTCGGGCATGACCAAAGACACAGAGCCGACTCCTGCCAAGGAGCGCCAGCGCGACGCCGACCGCTCACAGGGCGCGATCTTCAGCGCGGCACGCGACGAATTCGCCGAGCACGGCCTGGGCGGCGCCCGCATGGACCGCATCGCCGAGCGCGCCGGCCTGAACAAGCGGCTGATCTACTACTACTTCGAGGACAAGGAAAAGCTCTTCCAGGCCGTGCTGGAGCAGGCCTACCTGCACATCCGCGAGGAGGAGCGCAAGCTCAACCTGCTGGAGCTGGAGCCCGCCACCGCCATCCGCCGGCTGGTGGAGTTCACCTGGGTGTACTACCTGGAGAACCCGCAGTTCCTGACCCTGCTCAACAGCGCCAACCTGCACAAGGCACGCCACCTGCAGGAGTCGCAGCGCGCGCGCGAGATGAACTCGCCGCTGATCGCCACGCTGGGCGAGGTGCTGGAGCGTGGCCGGCGCGAGGGCAGCTTTCGCGGCGGGGTGGACCCGCTGCAGCTGTACGTGTCGATCGCCGGGCTGTCGTACTTCTACCTGTCGAACAACCACACGCTTTCGTCCATCTTCGCACGCGACCTCATGGCGCCCAAAGCCCGCAACGAGCGGCTTTCGCACATGTGCGACATGGTGCTCGGCTATGTACTGAGGAGCTGAGCCGGGCCAGCGCAGCAGCGCTTGCCTCCGTCCAATCGATCCCCCTCTGGAATGCACGGGTTGTCGGGCAGAAGGCGCAGCGCGGGCGCTCAGGTTGCGTATTTCCGGGTAAACCCCTAATTGCACCCCGCGCAACCGCGTTGACGTCCGGTGGCTGATCCTGAAAAATGCACTCTATTCACCAATCAGTGAATTAAGAGCAAGTTCAAGCCTGCCACCCCGGAGACAAATCCACCATGCCTACCACGCGCCTCGCCCGTTTTGCCCGCACCGCTGCACATGCCGCGCTCGCGGGTGCTGTTCTTTCCACCCTGCCCCTGGCCGCGCTGGCGCAGGGCGCCTACCCCACCAAGCCGGTGCGCGTGATCGTGCCCTTCGCGGCGGGCAGCACCACCGACATCATTGCGCGCGCCATCGCCGACAAGATGGGCCAGAGCATGGGCCAGTCGCTGGTGGTGGACAACCGCGGTGGCGCCAGCGGCACCATCGGCCAGCAGGCAGTGGCCACGGCGGCGCCCGACGGGTACACGGTGATGATCCACTCCTCCTCGCACACCGTGAGCCCGCTGACCTTCGCCAAACTGCCGTTCGACACCACGGGCGACTTCGCGGGCGTGACGCCGATCTCGTCGCTGCCCAATGCGCTGGTGATCTCGCCCGCCAAGGGCATCAAGACGCTGCAGGACCTGGTGGCTTCGGCCAAGGCCAAGCCCGGAACGGTCAACTTCGCCTCGGCCGGCCAGGGCAGCGCCACGCACCTGAACGCCGAGAAGTTCAAGCTGGCCGCGAAGATCGACGCCACCAACATCCCCTTCAAGGGCTCTGCCGAGGCCGTGACCGAGGTGCTGTCGGGCCGCGTGGACTACTACTTCTCGCCCATTGCGCCCGTCATCGGCCAGATCAAGGACGGCCAGTTGCTGGCGCTGGCCGTGGGCTCGCCCAAGCGCGCGGCCGCCCTGCCCGACGTGCCCACCACGGCCGAGGCCGGCGTGCCCGGCTCGGAATTCAACTTCTGGATCGGCATGATGGTGCCGGCCAAGACGCCGCGCGACATCGTCAATCGCCTGCACGACGAGGTCGTCAAGGCGCTGGCCACGCCCGAGGTGAAGGAGCGCTTCCTCAAGCTCGGCGCTGACGCCTGGACGCTCAAGCCCGAGCAGTTCGACGCCTACATCAAGGACGAGATCAAGAGCAACGCCGCACTCGTCAAGGCGGCGGGTCTCCAGCCCACCCAGTAAACCCGGCCGCGCAGCACCGCACGCCCGCCCCTGCCATGGGGGTGGGCCAGGCCGCGCCTTTGCCATTCCTTTTTTGCAACCTTTGAACTGAACGAACGGACCGACACCATGGCAACCCAACGACTCGGACTCATCATGCACGGCGTCACCGGCCGCATGGGCATGAACCAGCATCTGATCCGCTCCATCTGCGCCATCCGCGCGCAGGGCGGCGTCGTGCTTTCCAACGGCAACCGCGTGATGCCCGACCCCATCCTGATCGGCCGCAACGCCGAAAAGATGGAGGCGCTGGCCAAGGCGCATGGCATTGCACGCTGGGGCACGGACCTTGACGCCGCGCTCGCCAACCCCGAGGACACGGTGTTCTTCGACGCCGGCACCACGCAGATGCGTCCCACGCTGCTGGCCAAGGCCATCCGCGCGGGCAAGCATGTGTACTGCGAAAAGCCCATCGCCACCAATTTGAACGAGGCGGTGGAGATCGCGCGCCTGGCCTCGGGCTCGGGCCTCAAGCACGGCGCGGTGCAGGACAAGCTGTTCCTGCCCGGCCTGCGCAAGCTCGATATGCTGCGCCGCGCGGGCTTCTTCGGCCGCATGCTCAGCGTGCGCCTGGAGTTCGGCTACTGGGTCTTCGAAGGCGACCTGCAGCCCATCCAGCGCCCGAGCTGGAACTACCGCAGCGAAGACGGCGGCGGCATGATCCTGGACATGATGTGCCACTGGCGCTATGTGCTGGACAACCTGTTCGGCGAGGTGAAGTCGGTCTCGTGCATCGGCGCCACGCACATCCCGCAGCGCTGGGACGAGGCCGGCCAGCCGTACAAGGCCACGGCCGACGATGCGGCCTATGCCACCTGCGAGCTCACGGGCCACAACGGCGAGCCGGTGATCGCGCAGCTCAACATGAGCTGGGCCACGCGCGTGCGGCGTGACGACCTCGTCACCTTCCACGTGGACGGCACCGACGGCTCGGCTGTCGCCGGCCTGTCGAGCTGCCGCGCGCAGAGCCGCGTGGCCACGCCACGCCCGGTGTGGAACCCCGACGAGAAGCAGACCATGAACTTCTTCGACCAATGGCAGGAGATCCCGGATTCGCAGGTCTACGACAACGGCTTCAAGATCCAGTGGGAGCACTTCATCCGCCACGTGGTGGAAGACGCGCCCTATAAGTGGACCCTGCCCGAAGGCGCCAAGGGTGTGCAGCTGGTCGAGGCGGCCCTGGAGAGCTGGAAGGAGCGCCGCTGGGTGGACGTGACACCGCTCAAGGGCTGAGCCCGCCGCAGCAATCCCTTTTTTCCATCCACTTTCTCCGATCACCACATGGCCCTCAGCCTATCCCTGCCCACGGCCGATGGCCGCATCACCCACTACACCCTGCAAGGCCGCACGCCGGTCGTGCCGCAGCAGGGTGCGGTGTTCAACCGCATCGCCTACTCGGCCGCCCATGTGGTGGCGAATCCGCTGGCCGCCATCGACCCCTGGCTGCAGTGCGCCGTGGACTGGGACGCGACCATCGCCTACCGCCAGCGCCTGTGGTCGCTGGGCCTGGGCGTGGCCGAGGCCATGGACACCGCGCAGCGCGGCATGGGGCTGGACTGGCCCACCTCGCTGGAGCTGATCCGCCGCTCGCTCGACGCGGCGCGCGACTTCGGGCCCGGCGCGCTCGTGGCCTCGGGCTGCGGCACGGACCACTTGGTGCTGGACGAGGTGAGGTCGGTGGACGACGTCATCCGCGGCTATGAGGAGCAAATGGAGGCCATCGAGAAGCTCGGCGGCAAGCTCATCGTGATGGCCAGCCGCGCGCTGGCCCGCGTGGCCAAGAGCCCTGCGGACTACGAGCGCGTGTACGACCGCATCCTCTCGCAGGCACGCCAGCCCGTGGTGCTGCACTGGCTGGGCGACATGTTCGACCCGGCGCTGGCGGGCTACTGGGGCTCGCGCGACGCGGACGCGGCCATGGACACGGCCCTGGCCGTGATCGCCGCGCACCCGGACAAGGTCGACGGCATCAAGATCTCGCTGCTCGACAAGGACAAGGAAATCGCCATGCGCCGCCGCCTGCCCGCCACGGGCGGCACCGACGGCCAGGGCGTGCGCATGTACACGGGCGACGACTTCAACTACGCCGAGCTCATCGCGGGCGACAGCGCGGGCGCCACGCCGCGCCAGGGCCAGAGCGATGCGCTGCTGGGCATCTTCGACGCCATCGCCCCGGCCGCGAGTGCCGCACTGGCGGCCCTGGCCGCAGGCGACACGGCGCGCTTTCACGCCATCCTGGGGCCCACGGTGCCGCTGTCGCGCCACATCTTCGCGGCGCCCACGCGCTTTTACAAGACGGGCGTGGTCTTCATGGCCTGGCTCAACGGGCACCAGAGCCACTTCACCATGGTGGGTGGGCAGCAGAGCACGCGCTCGCTGGTGCATTTTGCGCAATTGTTCCGCCTGGCCGACCAGGCCGACCTGCTGGAGCAGCCCGAACTGGCCGTGCAGCGCATGGGCCACCTGCTGGCATTGCACGGCGTGAGCGCCTGACCGCCATGCGTGACTTCTCGCAAGACCACCGCTGGCTGTCGATCAACACCGCCACCGTGCGCAAGCAGCAGGGGGCCGAGGTGCCGCTTTCGCGCATCATCGACCAGTGTGCCGAGCGCGGCATCCGCGCCATCAGCCCCTGGCGCGACCAGGTGGCGGCTGCGGGGCTTGACGCCACCGCGCGCCAGTTGCGCGCCCATGGCATGGCGCTGTCGGGCTATTGCCGCGGCGGCTTCTACCCGGCGGCCGACGCGGCCGGCCTGCGTGCCGCACTCGACGACAACCGCCGCGCCATCGACGAGGCCAAGACCCTCGATGCCGCCTGCCTGGTGCTGGTGGTGGGCGCCCTGCCCGGCGCGCTGGACGGCACGCCGCACTACACCGACCTCGCCCGCGCACGCGGCGAGGTGTTCGACGGCATTGCCGCATCGCTCGACTACGCGCGCCAGGTGGGCATGCCCCTGGCCATCGAGCCGCTGCACCCCATGCAGGCGGCCGACCGCGCCTGCATCAACACGCTGGAGCACGCGCTGGACATCTGCGATGCGCTCGATGCACAGAAGACCGGTGCGCTGGGCGTGGCCCTGGATGTGTACCACGTGTGGTGGGACCCCAAGCTCGCGCAACAGATCGCGCGCGCCGGCCGGGAGCGCCTGCTGGCCTTCCACGTTTGCGACTGGCGCCTGCCCACGCGCGACCTGCTCAGCGACCGGGGCATGATGGGCGATGGGGTAATCGAACTCCGAAAGATCCGCCAGTGGGTCGAGGCCGCAGGCTTCGCGGGCTATGCCGAGGTGGAGATCTTCTCGGCGCTGGACTGGTGGCAGCGCACGGGCGAGGACACGCTGGACACCTGCATCGCGCGGCATTGCACCGTGGTTTGATGTGGCGGGCAGCGCCCGCGACATGCTGCTTCAGGCGGCCACCGGCGCCAGGGTGCGCCGCACGCGGCGCACATTGAAAGCGCTGGCGATCAGCACGCCCTGCACCACGGCCAGGCCCAGCAGCACGGCCGTGAAGCGGCCCTGGTCCAGCAGCACACCGAACAGCAGCGGCGACAGGGCCTGGCCGATGTCCAGCCCCGAGTACACGATGCCGTAGACACGGCCCGTGGAGCCCTCGGGCGTGGAGCGCTTGACCAGCAGGTCGCGCGAGGGGCCGGCGATGCCGGCACAGAAGCCCATCACGCCGAACATCACGGGCACCAGGGCGCCGGGCGGATGCGCCAGCGCCAGGGCCACCGCCACGCAGGCCGCCAGGCCGAAGCCCACGCCCACGATGCGCTCGCAGCGGCTCGGCTCGGCGGCGAGAAAGCCGCCGAGCACCATGCCACCCGCGCTGGCCACCATGTAGACCGTGAGGCACATGGCCGCCAGCGCCACCGGCACCGCGTGCAGTTGTCGCGCGGCCTCGGGCGCGAAGGCCTGCACCACGTTGAGCGAGACGGCGTAGAAGAAGAAGAACGCAAAGCACATCCACACGGCGGGGATGCGCAGGAAGGCGAAGTTGCCTTGCGCTGGCACGCCGGTCGCGCCGACCTTGGCAGCTGGTGGCAGGGCCGGCAGTTCGAGGTGGCGGCGGTTGAACAGCAGCACCAGCAGCACGGCAAACGCCAGCACGCCGGCACAGACCAGCGCCACGCGCCACGAGAACGCGATCGCCAGCGGCACCAGCATGGCCGGCGCCAGCGCCCAGCCCAGGCTACCGGTGATGCCGTGCACGCTGTAGGCATGGCCCAGGCGTGGCGCGCTCACGCGCCGGTTGAGCAGCGTGTAGTCCACGGGGTGGAATACGCCGTTGCCGATGCCCGCGAGCACCGAGAACGCAGCCAGCATGCCATAGCTGGTGCTGGCCGCAAAGCCGAACGCGGCCAGGCCCAGCAGCGCCAGGCCGCCGAACAGGATGGGGCGCGGACCGAAGCGGTCGACCACGAAGCCCGAGCCCGCTTGCACGGCGCACGAGACCACGAAGAAGATGGTCATGAGGAAGCCCAGTTCGGTGTAGCCGACCTGGAAGGCGTCCTTGAGCCACGGGAACAGCGGCGCCAGCAAGAGCTGGCTGTAGTGGCTGATGAGGTGGGCGATGCCCACGAGGCCGATCACCCCGGCGTCGGCACGCAAGGGGACGGCAGCAACGGGGCTAGTGGGGTTGGCAGAGGTCATGGCGGCATCGTAGTATTGCGCCTGGATTTCTGGAATGCGACGGAAAGACAGCTTTCGGCGAATTTGCGCCAACAGCGCATACAAAACAAAGCACGGAGCCCCCGATGGCACGCACCAGCCAGGTTGCCCCGCTCGGGGACATGGACCCTTTCGCCCCCAACCCTGCACACCCGGTGCGGGTGCGTGCGCGCAACATGCCGGCCGATACGCATTTCGAGCCGCACCGCCACGCCTGGGGGCAACTGGCCTACTGCGCCAGCGGCGTGATCCAGGTGAGCGTGGTGGCCCCGGTCGCACCGACTGCCTACATCGTGCCTCCCTCGCGCGCGGTCTGGATCGCCCCTGGCGCGCTGCACGCCATCGCCGTGCTGGAGGCGGCTGCGTTCCGCACCCTGTACATCGACCCCAGTGTGGTGCCCGCCGACGGTGCCGTCTGCCGCGTGATGGCCGTGACGCCACTGCTGCGCGAGCTGGTGTCCGCGCTGGACCCCGTGGGCGGCACGCCACCCGGCCCCGCGCGCGAGGCGGCCCTGACCGCGCTGGTGCTGGGCGAAATCGGCGACGCCGAAAGCCTGGCCCTGGGCGTGCCCCTGCCCGGCCCCGACAGCGACAAGCGCCTGCGCGCCCTGTGCACCGCCGTGCTCGAGGCACCCGGCCGCCACGCCACGCTGCACGATTGGGCCACCGACAGCGGCGCCAGCGAACGCACCCTGGCCCGGCTGTTCCACGCGCAGTTCGGCATGGGCTTTGCGCAGTGGCGCAAGCAGGCGGTGCTGGCCCATGCCTTGCCCCGCCTGGCGCGCGGTGAATCGGTGGGCCAGGTGGCCGCCTCCAGCGGCTATGCCAGCGAAAGCGCGTTCTCTGCCATGTTCAAGGCAGCCATGGGGCAGCCGCCCAGCTGGTTCATCGGCAGGAACGATGCCTATGCGCCTTCCGCTTAAGTTGCCAGCCACCGTGCGCCACGCGTTCGTGGCAACCGCCAGGTTACTTTCAGCAACCGCTCAAACAGCAGTAGCGATGGAGCAAGCCCGGTGCGGCGATACTGGCAACCTGCAACACAAGGTTTCGGGGGAGAGGGAAGCATGGTTCGACAGCTGTTCATTGCCACCGCCTGTCTGGCGCTGGCGGCCCCGGTCTGGGCCATCAACAAATGCACGGGGCCCGATGGCAAGGTGGCCTTCCAGGACGCGCCTTGTGCGGGCAGTGGCAAGGGCGAGAAGGTCGAGGTGCGGCTGTCGAGCAGCGGCATAGGTACCGCCGCGCCCGCTGCCGGCGCCGCAGCCCCTGCGGCCAGCCCGGCCTCGGGTGCATCGGCAGCGGCCCCCGCAGCCGGTGCCGCATCCGCCCCTGCCGCGCCGGCTGCTGCCACGGCACCGGCTCCCCGCAAGGAAGGCGCCTTTGGCGAGACCTGGCGCAGGAAGACCGACCTGGAGCAGCGCCTGATCCGCGAAGCGCGCGGCGCACTGCAGACCCACCAGCAGCGCTGCGTTGCCGAGCAGCGCGACCGGGCTGCCCGCCGAACCCAGGCACGCACCAACGCCGTCGTGGCGACGTCCGAACAGGCCATCACCTCCGAAATGCAGGCCGCGGCCGCCGCCTGCGAGCTGCGCTCGCGTGAGCTGCAGGCCAACGTGGATGCGCTGGAGAAGGAACTCCGGGAACTGAGCAAGAAGTAGGTCCAGCAGCACCGCTACCTATCGTTTTGCAGCCAGCCCCTCGGGCCAGAAAGCCGCCCGGATTTCCGATGCGCAGTACGGCATTGCGATCACCGCGCCCCACAGGGCACTTCCCAACGCAAAGGATCCGTGGGCGAGGCCCGACAGCACCACGGGCCCACCGAACACCAGCAGGACACACATCGCCAGGCCCGACCACAGCGCAAAGCCGGGCGCCCAGGGGCGAAACCGCAGCAGGCCGTAGATGCTGGCCAGCGTGGCGACCAGGGCCGTCAACGCCCCCGACACCAGCGCCAACGTGATGGCCGGCTCCTGGTCTTGCTCCAGGTAGCTCTGGAAAGCGTCCTTCAAGCCCCGGGGCACCAATTCAGGCAGCAGAAGCCGCTCGGCGACCTCGGCCAGTATGGGAAGCGCCACGGAAGCGATGACCAGCCAGCGGTAGTTTGTCGTGTTCAAAAAATCCCTTTGTGTTCAGCCCGGCGCCCCCACCTGCTGCACCAGCCCCATGGCAAAGCGCCCGTGGCCCACCGACCAATCGGAATAGTCGTTCTCGTGCATGAAGATGAACACGTCGGCCGGGGCCACGTGCGCCATTGCCTGCAGGTTGCGAGCGATCGCAGCATACAGGGCGCGCTTCATCGCATCGCTGCGCCCGCGCCGCAGGGTGATCTCGACGACGACCACCGCGTCCGACCGCGTCACGCCGTTGAAGCTGCGGCTGAACGCGAACTGCCCCGGCGCATAGCCGGTGACCATGTTGAACAGCTCGTCCTCGGGCATGCCGATACCCTCGACCAGCGCCTGGTGGATGGCCTGGACGATGGCCTCACGCTCGGTGGCGGGGGTGGCTTCGGGCAGATGGGTGTGGATGAAGGGCATGCTGTATGTTCCTGGCAGTCAAAATGGGCCCGCGGCACGGTGGGATCGTGCGCCGGAAGAACCCAAATTCTTGCGGTTGACGCCCTGGTAGAAAAGCGATTTATGCTCCGGCCCTATGTGCATTTACATCACATAGCCATGAAACACCGCCTGCCCCCGCTCGCTGCCCTGCGCGCCTTCGAAGCCGCCGCCCGCCTGGGCCGCATGACGGCCGCGGCCGATGAGCTCTCGGTGTCGCCCGGTGCCATCAGCCGCCAGGTGCGCCAGCTCGAAGACCACCTGGGCCTGGCGCTGTTCGACGGGACCAAGGCCCGGCCCACGCTGACGGCCGCGGCGCGCACGCTGCAGCCGGTGCTGACCCACGCCTTCCAGCAGATCGAGGACACGGTGCGCGCCCTGGGCGACGCCCACCACGGCCCGCTCGACGTGGCCTGCTTCAGCACCTTCACCGTCAAGTGGCTGATCCCGCGGCTGTTCGACTTCCACGCGCAGCACCCGGGCATCGAGGTGCGGCTGCGCACCACCGACACGGGCACCGATGCGGCGCGCGAGGGCTGCGACCTGCTCATCACCGCCGAGGACGCCGGCATGCCCCGCGACGCCAGCACCACCCTGCCTCTGTTCGCCGAGCGCCTGGGGCCGGTGCTGGCCCCGGCGCTGGCCGCGCGCACCGGCATGCCGCGCACGCCAGCCGACCTGGCCGGCCAGCCCCTGCTGCACACGCGCACGCGGCGCAATGCCTGGCAGATGTGGGCCGCATCCGCAGGCGCGGTGCTGCCCGCCGCCACCGCCACCGCCTCGGGCCCGGTGTACGAGCACTACTACTTCACGCTGGAGGCCGCCGTGCGCGGCCTGGGCATTGCCGTGGCGCCCTGGCACCTGGTGATGGACGACGTGCAGGCCGGCCGGCTGCTGGCGCCGCTGGGCTTCGCCGCCTCGGGCTACGACTACCTGGCGCTGCGGCGCACGGGGGCCGCGCACCCGCGGCTCGATGTGTTCTGCGCCTGGCTGGCGGCGCAGGCGCGCGCGATGGCCCCGCCCCTCACCGTGCAGGCTTGAGGGCGACGCCGGGTCCAGGCGTCATACGGATTTGCATTCGACCAGCCGCAGACAGTGTTGTAGCACCGCAAGGCGAACCAACGACGTTAGACGGTTGAAGGCGAATCCGTATCAGTCATCCCAGCGGAACAGCATGTGGGCCCGGGGCCTGGTGGTCTCGATCAGGCGCGCATTGGGCTCATCCGTGCGGCCCACCCAGGCCAGCGCATCCTCGCGGCTGCGGCCGTACTCTTCATGGCGCTGGGTCAGGCGGCTGGTGCGCAAGCCGTCGTCGACATCGACGTACCAGACCTCGTCCAGCAGCCCGGCAACGCCTGCCCAATGGCCGCTGTCGAGCAGCAGGTAGTTGCCTTCGGTGATGACGAGCTGGGTCTGGGGCGCCACGGCGATGGCGCCTGCGATGGGCTCTTCGATCTCGCGCCGGAACTCCGGTGCATAGACGATTTCGCCGGGCTGCTGCGCCCGCAGGCGCCGCAGCATGGCGACATAGCCTGCGCTGTCGAAGGTGTCGGGAGCGCCCTTGCGATCCGCGCGGCCCAGCCGTTGAAGCTCCACATTGGCCAGGTGGTATCCATCCATGGGGACCACCTGCGAGACGTTGGCGAAAGCCTGCTGCAGTGTCAGGGCCAGCAGGGATTTTCCGGCGCCCGGAGGCCCGACCAATCCCAGCAACTTGCGTTGGCCGTCCTGGAGGAGTTCGTGCATGCGCGCCAGGTGGCAGGGCGGGACGGAGGGAAGTGTGCGGGTCGTCATGCGTTCATGGATTCTTCAGGCCCGCCATTCGGCCGGGATCTTTTCCGCAGGCAATGCACCGGTCATGACCGAGACGGTGTCGCTCATGGTCACCGCCTTCGGATCGAGCACGGCACCGCGCTTGCCCAGGCGTGCGACATGGATGCGATCGGCGATCTCGAAAACATGGGGCATGTTGTGCGAGATCAGCACCACCGCCAGGCCCCTGTCGCGCACACGGCGGATCAGCTCCAGCACCATGTTGCCCTCCTTGACGCCCAGCGCCGCAGTCGGCTCGTCGAGGATCACCACATGCTCGGCAAAGGCCGCTGCGCGCGCCACGGCCACGCATTGCCGCTGCCCGCCGGACAGGGTTTCGACCGCCTGCGTCATCGAGCGGATGCCGACCTTCAGGTCGTTCATGCGCGCAATGCTTTCTTCGAGCATCCGCTTCTTGTCGAGCATACGCAGCACATTGCCCAGGAAACCCTTGCGGCGCAGTTCGCGACCCAGGAACAGGTTTTCGGCAATCGTCATCGCAGGGGCAACGGCCAGGTCCTGGTACACGGTTTCGATACCTTCGCGGCGCGCATCGACCGGGCCCTTGAACTGCACCGGCTTGCCGTCGAGCTCGATCACGCCTGCATCGGGGATGGTCGCGCCCGACAGGCATTTGATCAGGGAGGATTTGCCAGCACCGTTGTCGCCGATCAAGGCGAGGATTTCGCCGGCGCGCAGCTCGAAGTCGGCGCCGTCCAGGGCCGTGACCTGGCCGTAGCGCTTGACCAAGCCCGTGGCGCGCATGACGACGGGGGATTGCGCAGCCATCAGCGGCCTCCTTTGCGCGACAGTTGGTCGACCGTGACGGCCAGGATCACGAGGATGCCGGTGATCAGCATCTGGTACACCGACGACACCCCCATCAGCGTCAGGCCATTGCGCAGCACGCCCACCACCACGGCCCCGATCAGCGAACCGAGCACCACACCACGGCCGCCGAACAGGCTGGTGCCGCCCAGCACGACGGCCGTGATGGCATCCAGCGCCTCGGTCTGCCCGGCGTTCGGATCGCCCACGCCGGTGCGGGCCACGGCCAGCAGCGAGGCGATGCCATAGAACACCCCGGACAGGGCATACACGCCAAGGATGATGCGCTCGGGCGGAATGCCGACCAGCCGCGTCGCCTCCGGGTTGTTGCCCACCGCATAGACATGCCGGCCCGACGCCGTCTCGCGCAGCCAGAACCATACGCCCAGGTACAGCAGCACCATCAACACCGTGCCATACGCAATGTTGGTGCCACCGATGGCGAAGGTACTGCCCAGCCAGGTCATGGCCCCCGGCACCTCGGTGACCGTCTGCGCCCCCGAATACAGCTGCGTGATCGCAAAGGCGATGTTGAAAACGCCCAGCGTGACGATGAACGGCGGCAGCTTCAGGCGCGTGACGAGCAGGCCGTTGATCAGAGCGAACAAGGTCGTCACGGCGATGCCGGCCAGCACCGCCAGAAACGGCGGCAGCCCGAAGTCGGCGGCCACCTTGGTCATCACGATGCTGCCCAGCGCCATGATCATGCCGCACGACAGGTCGATGCCGGCGGTCAGGATGATCAGGGTCTGGCCTATGGCGATGACGCCGACGACCATGACCTGCTGCAGGATCAGCGAAAAGTTGTCCGCACTGAGAAAGCGGTCGGTAGTGGCGCCAAAGATGGTGCAGGCAATCAACAACGCGATGAAGGGCCCGAGCTGGCCGAGGGGGGGCAGTTTGTCTTTCAACGGGATGATCCTCAGGATAGGAGGCTGAGGGCAGGCACACGGCAGACCTCAACCCGAACGCTGCAGCAACGCCGACAGGCACGGCCTTGCCAGAGCATGCCAGGCAGCGCAGCGGGACCCGGCCCCGCGCAGCCGCCTGGTGTGCGAATGGCTACTTCTTGCCCCAGCACAGGTCGGTGCCGGTCTTCACGTCCTTGCTGTCGACGCCCGCAACGGCCTTGCCGGCGATCAGGGTCACCCCGGTGTCGGTGTAGCCGCTGACTTTCTTGCCACTCTTGGCGTATTCGATGCCGGCCTCCACCCCCATGGCCGCCATTTTCAGGGGGTACTGCTGCGAGGTGGCGGCGATCTTGCCAGCCGCCACATCCCTGATGCCGTCGCATCCGCCGTCCACGGAGACGATCATCACGCCCTTTTCCTTGCCGGCCTTCTGCAGCGCATTGAATGCGCCAGCGGCTGCCGGCTCGTTGATGGTGTAGACCAGGTTGATGTCGGGGTTCTTCTGCAGGCAGTTCTCCATTGCGGTCTGGGCCTTGCTGCGGTCACCGAAGCTGTCTGCCATGCACACCACCTCTGCGGGCTTGGCCAACTCGTTGTTCTTCGCTTCGTAGCTGGCTAGGCCGAAGCCCTGCAGGAAGCCGTTGTGCCGCTGCGCACCGACCGGGTGGCCGGGCAAGAGATCAAGCGTTGCGATCTTCACCGGCTTGCCCGGCGCACTGGCGGCGAGGGCGGCCTTGGCGTACTGGCCAATCAGCACGCCGGCCTTGTAGTTGTCGGTGGCAAAGAGCGCGTCGGTGCCGTCGGCAGGGTCGGTCGGGCTGTCCAGCGCGATCACCATCACCCCTTTGTCGCGCGCCTTCTTGATTGCGGGCAGGATGGCCTTGGAGTCATTGGGTGTGATGAGTATGGTCTTGGCACCCGCGCCGATCATGTTCTCCATCGCGGTGATCTGGCCGGCATTGTCGCCATCGGCCTTGCCGGCGCCGCTGAGCAGTTTGGCCCCCTTGGCCTTGGCGACCTCGGCGGCACCCTCCTTCATCTTCACGAAGAAGGGGTTGGTCTCGGTCTTGGTGATCAGCCCGATGACCGGCGTATCGGCCATCGCCGCGCCGGAGGCGGTCAGCAGGGTTGCGATCAGGGTGGCGTGCTTCAAGTTCATCGGATGTCTCCAGGATGTGGTCGGGTCCCAATTCAGCGATGCGCAGGCCCTTGCCTGTACACCTGCCGTGTGCGATTATCGTAATGCGCAAGCGCTTGCGCAAGCGCTTGCTACCTAGGGAAATCCATAGCATCCGCAGGCTTCCGGTATCTGTTTGTCACGGCCTTCTGCTGCCCCTGTGCATGGAGTAGGACAGCGGCAATTCAGTGCAGAAATACCGGAATGGGTGCGATACGATGAAGAAGCCTCTGGCCTGTCCACCACAGCACAGCGTGGCAGCACGGGCGATGGAAGTTGGAGCTCAACGGAGAAATGATGATCACGATGGAAACCGTCGCGGCGGCCGCAGGGGTATCGACTTCAACGGTCTCGCACGTCATCAACAAGACGCGCAAGGTGCACCCCGATACCGAGCGGGCCGTGCTGGACGCCATCGACCGGGTCGGCTACTCGCCGAACCACCTGGCGCGTGCCCTGGCAGGTGCGCCGACCAGGACGGTCGGGGTCGCCATTTCGGTGTTGTCGAACCACTACTTCGCAGCCGTGGTGCGTGCCATCGAGGCAGAGTGCGCAAAAAGGGGCCTGATGATGCTGCTGGCCGACACCCACGAGGATGCGGACTACGAGTTGAAGGTGGTGCAGGCCTTGCATGAGAGGCGTGTCGACGGCATCGTGATTGCGCCCTGCGCCGAGCCGCAGCACCGTGCGCTGGACTACCTGCGCGACAAGGGTGTGCCCACCGTCCTGGTCGACCGGTTTGTGGGGACCACCTTCGACCAGATCGGCGTGGAGAGCCGCGATGCGGCCCAGACCCTGGTGGAACACCTCATCGGGCTGGGCCACAGGCGCATTGCCTTGGTGTCGGGTGCACCGGGTCTGTCCACGACGACGGAACGGCTCGAAGGCTACTGCCGCGCGCTGGCGGCGGCAGGCATTGCTTTCGACCCCGCCCTGGTCCAGAGCGGCGAGTCGCGGTCTGGGCCGGCCTGCGCGGCCGTCCACCACCTGCTGTCACTGGACCAGCGCCCCACCGCCCTGATGACCGGCAACAACCTGATGACGATTGGCGCCATGCAGGCCTTGCGCTCTGCGGGGCTGAGCGTTCCCGACGACATTTCGCTGGTTGGCTTTGACGACTTCGACTGGGCTGACGTCTTTTCTCCACGCCTGACGGTCATGGCGCAGCCGGTGGAAGAGCTCGGCACCCGGGCTGTCCGCCTGCTGGCCCGGCGCATTGCGGACCCTGGCGCGCGCCGCCAGACCGTGCGGCTCGCGCCCACGCTGCGGCTGCGCGACTCTGCGGGAGTGCCTGGCTCCAGGTGACACGGTTGATGCCCCTGGGAACATTGAAATAGTCGCCCAGCACAGCAGAGCCCGAGGCTGGACCATGGCTTGGCCCGAGCGCTGCAGTATGGGCACGCGCAAGGTGCGGGCGAAGTAGTTCGGCAGCTCCTGGTGATTACAGTCCAGCGCGGCGCGAAGGGACGAACGCGAGTCAACAGGTGGCCCGGCCGCTATCGAAAATGCAAATTTCTCTCATGCTGCCGTATAGCCCCAACGATCTGCCGACTGTGCTCCCTGCCCGCCATCAACCCCGGCCGTGCACACTCGACGCGCTTCACGTATGGTGGCGGTTCCGCCCCTCCCACTCTGCCCTGCCCCATGGCCACACCCGCCCCCTCTTCCATCCACAGCTACGAGCCGCGCAACGGCCATGGCCTGCCGCACGACCCGTTCAACGCCATCGTCGGGCCGCGCCCTATCGGCTGGATTTCGACGCAGAGCGCCGCTGGTGCGCTGAACCTGGCGCCCTACAGCTTCTTCAACGCCTTCAACTACGTGCCGCCCATCGTGGGCTTTGCGAGCATCGGCTACAAGGACACGGTGCGCAATGTCGAGGACACGGGTGAATTCGTCTGGAACCTGGCCACGCGCAGCCTGGCCGAGGCCATGAACCAGAGCTGCGCGGCGGTGCCGCCCGAGGTCGACGAGTTCCAGCTGGCAGGGCTCACGCCGCAGGCCAGCACCCAGGTGGCGCCGCCGCGCGTGGCCGAGAGCCCTGTGGCCTTCGAATGCCGGCGCACGCAGATCCTGCAATTGCAGGGTCTCGACGGAACCCAGGTGCCGACCTGGCTGGTGCTGGGCGAGGTGGTGGCCATCCACATCGACAAGGCGCTGCTCAAGGACGGTGTCTACGACACGGCCGCAGCAGGCCACATTTTGCGCGCAGGGGGCCCGGCCGACTACTTCACGGTGGGCCCGGAACAGCTGTTCAAGATGTACCGCCCCCGCTGAGCCAGTTCCGCCCGGTTGCCAGCGGTTACAACTGAGGGCGAGCGGCAGGAAACCAGGCGTGGCAGCATCCATGCGAGATCTCAGGAGACCGCCATGCCCCGCCCTTCCCTCGCCCTGCTGGCCTCGCTGGCGCTGCTGGCCAGCGCCGCCGTGGCCGCGCCCACCGTGGGGCCCTGCCCCGTGCTGCCGGCCGACCATGTGTTCAACACGCGCATCGACCAGTTGCCGGTGCACCCGCAGTCGGCGGCCTTCCTGCAGACCATCAGCCCGAGTGCGCGCCGCCTGCACCTGGACTTGGGCCAGAGCGAGGACATGGCCAGCACCGAGTACTGGGGCATTCCGTACAACGTGGTGCGCGGCAGCCAGATCACCTGGCCCGCGGTCTACTTCGATGCCGACGGAGCCCCCGACGAGAGCGATTGCGCGCGCGCCGACGGCAGCCTGGCGCGGCCCTGCACGGGCCTGACCAGCCCCGCACGCCTGCCCTTCCCGCTGCAGCCCAAGGTGGAAGGCGGCATCAGCAGCAACAAGGCGATCTACAACGACCACCACATCCTCAGCGTGGACACCGACACCTGCACGCTGTGGGAGAGTTACCTGAGCTATGCCCGGCCCGACGGCGGCTGGGACATCTACAGCAGCGCGGCCTTCGACCTGCGCTCGAACGCGCTGCGTCCTGCGGGCTGGACCTCGTCCGACGCGGCGGGCTTTCCGATTTTCCCGCTGCTGCTGCGCGCCGACGAGGCCAGCACCGGCGAGATACAGCACGCGCTGCGCTTCACCATCCAGAGCAGCAAGATCCGCACAAGCTACACCTGGCCGGCGCGCCACCTCACGCGCAACGGCGATGCCTCGGCCGCTAAGCCGCCGATGGGCCAGCTGTTCCGCCTGCGCGCCGACTACCCGGTGCCCGAGAACTACACTGCGCAGGCCAAGGCCATCCTCAACGCGCTCAAGCGCTATGGCATGTACATCGCCGACGGCGGCTCGGACATGTACATCACGGGCGACCCGAGCCGGCTGTGGCAGGACGCGACCATCTCCCAGGTGCAGACCGTGCCGCACACGGCCTTCGAGGCGGTGGACCTCTCGCCCATCACCGCGCGCGCGGGCTTCAGCGCCGACAGCGGGCGCGTGCCGCCAGCGGCCGGCGCCACACCCGCAGGCTTCTCGGCCACCGCCGAGGGCACGGTGCAGTCGCTTCGGCTGACCGGGCGCGTGCAGCCCGCATCGGGCGACGTGGGCCAGGGCGGCGTGGTCTATGTGGTGGCCGCCGTGCCGGGCGTGGGCCTGGCAGTGCTGTCGCCACAGGGCTGGACGCTCTTCAACGGCGCCTCGACACCGACACCGACACCGGCACCGGCATGGCAGGGCACGCTGGCCGCTGCCCAGACCGTGCCCATCCTGGAGCTGGTCAACGTGAGCGGCCTGCGCGGCACCCAGTTCTTCCTGGGCTACGGCACCAGCCTCGCCGACATGCTGAACAACGGCAAGTTCCAGCTGATCTACACCGTGCCCTGAGATTCCGTCAGCGCGACAGGGGTGTGCACAGGCCCTGTTGCGGGTCGCGCGCCCACTGCTCGAGCCAGGCCCACAGCTGCTGCACGCCGTCGCGGCCCGGGCTCTGCAGCCCATGGTCGGCACCCGGAATTTCCCGTGCACACCAGGGCGCCGTACGGCCCACAGCCAGCCGAGCACCTTGCTCGAAAGCGGCCGGCGGCACCAACGCATCGGCACCACCCCAGACCTGCAGCACCGGCCAGGGTCCCTCGCGCAGGGGCTGGGCCAGCGGCCAGTGCCACAGGTCGCGCCAATAACCCAGGCTGCGGCCCTGCGCCATCGTGCTGTCGGGCAGGCTGCCGGCCTGCAGGCGACCCAAGGCCTCCCAGTCAGCCGAGACACCCAGACGCTTCGCCTGCAGGGCACCCGCTTCGCGCGGGTCGAGCCCGCTGGAAGACAGCAGCACCAGGCCCGCCAACCCAGGCACCTCGGGCGCGAGCGAAGGCAGCAGCTCGCCCCCTTCGGAGATGCCGACCAGCACCTGGGGAAGCACGGGCAGGCCCTGCGCCTGGCGCTGCCCCGCATCGGCGCGCAACGCGGCGCGGGCATGGTCGCGCCACGCCGAGAGCCGGTCGGCCTGCACGAAATCGGCAGCGCAGGCCCCCGCCGCCGTGCGCGCACCGGGCGCCACGCCGGGCTTGTGCAGCACCAGCACCTCGGCATGCAGCAGGCCCGCGAAATAGCGGTCGGCCAGCGGCCCCATCCCGGCGCAGCCCGATCCCGGCACCACGACCACGCGGTAGCGCAGCGGCGCGGTGCGCGCGGGCCGCTGCAGTGCCTGCACGCGGACCTCTCCCGCCCCGGGCAACAGGTAGGGGGCGAAGGCCGTGGCATCCGCAGCAGCCTGCGCGGCGCAACCGGCCACGAAAAAGGCCAGCGCGAGGCTGGCCTTCAGGGCGGGACGCATGCGGCCCATCATGGTTGCAGGGAACCCGCCAAGCTCACTTGAGGATCAGCACCTGGTCGGGCTGCTGGGGCACGGGCATGGGCTGGCCGCCGCCCTGGTAGACCACGGGCGGTGGTGGTGGGCGCACGCCGCGCGCCAGATGGGCGTCGGTGTAGCCCAGCTGGCCGGCCAGCTGTTCGTACACGCTCTGCGCCAGGCTGCGCGAGGTTTCGCTGATCACCTTGGCCCGGTTGGGCGGAGCGATGTCGCCGCGGTTGGACAGGATCTTGGTGTCGTTGCCTTCGCCCTGCGCGGAGAAGGCGGCCTTGATCTCGTAGGTGCGGGTGTTGATCAGCGAGAAGTCGGCCAGGAGCTGCAGGCCATACTGGCGCGTGGCGCTGCTCGTGCCCTGCAGGGGCGAGAGCGCATCGGTGAAGTTGATGCTGGAGACCACGCCGAAGAGCACGTAGTCGGCACCGGCGAATTCGCCCTTCTTGATGCGGGCGGTCACGTTGGCCACCTGGTTCTGCGCCTGGGGTGCGGCCATCTTGCCGGTCTGCACCTGGTTGAGCACCTGCTCGGCCTTGCTGTTCTGCGGCTTGCCGGCATCAAAGCCCTTGCCCTGCACCAGGCGGAAGTAGGTGCCCTGCAGGAGGGCGCCCTTGATGTCGTTGGTGTAGCCACCCAGCTCGCGCTGCTCGATGTAGCTGTAGCGGCCGGCCACGTAGGTGCCGCTGGCCTGCTCGGAGGCCTGCATGGAGTGGCTGCCCGAGCCGCCGTACATGCCGTGGCTGGCGCTGCCGCCGGCGCTCATCTGGGCACTGCGCTGGTAGGCGCCGGCCACGAAGTATTCCGAGACCTGCTGGGCATAGGCCAGGTCGGTCACGGCGATCTTGGGGGCGGCGTTCTGGGCCTGGGCGCCAGCGCTCCAGGTCAGGGCGGTGACGGCCAGCACGGACAGTGCGGCCGCGAGGGTGGTTCTGCGTTGCATGGTGAAGTCCTTTCAGTGCCGTGGTCGATCAGCGCTTGCTGGTCTTGCGGATTTCTTTTTCGTCCTGCCATTCCACGGTGCCTTCCTGCACGTCGAACAGCTTGAGCGTGAACTTGTAGTACACGTCCTTGGT
This sequence comes from Acidovorax sp. LjRoot66, assembly GCF_964253305.1. NCBI lineage: Bacteria > Pseudomonadati > Pseudomonadota > Betaproteobacteria > Burkholderiales > Comamonadaceae > Acidovorax > Acidovorax sp. LjRoot66. Next base: position 449,411 of record NZ_CAXUQU020000001.1, on the reverse strand, counting down.
GGAGTTGCTCTGCTTGACGATGCTGGTCAGCTCGCCTTCCATGCTGTACTTGGCGGCCGTCATCTGGCCGACCTTGGCGGTGGTGCCCTGCTTGTACAGGCCGCTCTGGTTCTGGCGCTGCAGCTCGTCCACGCCCTGCTGCATCTCGTTGATGGAGCGCACGAAGCGCACCTTGCCGGACTTGACCAGCGAGGTCTGTATCGAGTTCATCACGTTGGTGGTGTCGATGTACTCGCTGGTCTTGTTCTTCACGGTGGAGATGGTCACCGTGGGGCGGCCCTGGAAGATGCCCGTTTCGAGCAGGCCACCGGTCATCTTCTCGGCGATCATCTGCAGGTCGGTGGAGCCGAACTCGTTGGTCACCAGTTCCACGGCCTTGGCGTCGCCGTAGTTGACCTGGCGGTCAAAGCGCACGGTGGGCGAGGACAGGTTCTGGCAGGCCGAGAGGGCCAGAGTGCTGGCCGCGAAGGCCAGGACGAGCGCGGTGCGCTGGATGCTGCTGTTGCGTTGCATGGTGTTTTCTCCGGTCGGCGCTGCGGTGTTCAGCGCGGTTCTACGTTCATTTCCAGGCGCAGGTCGACTGCGGCGCTGGTGGGGGCTACGCTCTTGACGGTCTGCTGGCCCAGGCCCAGCACACTCATCTGCTTCCACGACTCTCCGTCACCCACCTGGTTGCCCACCTGGTCCAGCCACTTGAAGCGGTAGAACACGGTGCGGTCGGTGCGGCCCATGTTGGCCATGTCGGCCTGCACCACCAGGATCTCGTTGGTGCGCACGATGCGCATCTCGCGCACGGCGATGCTGTTGGCTTCGCCGCGCAACGCCACCTTGGAGGCCACGGCGATGGGGGTCGCAGGGTCGTGCAGCTGGGCGTGGGCCGCAGCGCCGGTCAGTGCCATCACGGCGACGCCGATGGCGGTCAGGTGGGTGCGGATAGTCATGGGTAAGGCTCCTTGGAAAACGGTCTTCGGTTCAGTTCTTGGCCGGGGTCACGGGCGCTGCCGCGGGCTTGGCCGCAGGCCGCGTGCGGTTGGTGGTGGTGGTTGTCTTGGTGGTCGTCGTCGTCGTGGAGATCGTCTTGGTGGACGAGGAAGGCACGTCGACCGCTGGGGCCACGGCGGCCGTGGAAGCCGTTGCGGCCAGTTGGCCGACCGAGGCCACGTCGCCCATGAGCACGCTGTTCTCGTACAGGCGCAGGGGCACCAGGGCGTACTGGCCGTCGACCTTCACGGGCTGCGGCAGTGCGCGGCCGTTGATGGTGATGGTGTGCTCTCCGGGTGGCAGGTAGCCACGGGCCACGTAGACACGGCCGGGCAGCATGCGCCACATGCGGTCATCGGCCTGTTCGGTGGCCGAGGCCGCCACGGCACCCACGATGCCGCCCAGCAGGCCGCCCTTCTTTTGCAGCTGGTCCTGCAGCACGCCCTTGGCCACGGCGCGGGTGAAGCCGCGCAGCACCATGCCGGGCATTTCGTCCTTCAGGGCGCGGCGTGCCATCACGTTCACGTCCACCACTTTTTCAAGCTTGAAGTCCGTGCCGGCGGCCGACAGGTTGGTCAGCGGCGCGTCGCGCGAGGGCTCGATCACAGGGTAGGAAACGCTCACCGTGGTCCAGCGGCTGCCCACGGGCACCGGCAGGGTGAAGGCGCGGGGCTTGCGCGCAGGGGCGTCGCCGGCCTCGACCACGAACAGCACGTCGGTCATGCGCTGGCGGCGCTTCCAGGTGAAGCTGGTGCGGCTGTCCAGGCCGCGCAGGCCTTCTTCGAGCACGCCGGTCTCGGGCTTGAGCTCGATGGCCTTGCGGTAGCCTGGCGCGGCCAGGCCCGGCTCATTGAGCATCTCGTACAGGAAGCCGGCCAGGTAGTGGCTCAGGGCGTTCTGGTAGCCGTTCTTCAGGGCCAGCACTTCGGGGTCGTTGAAGGTCTCGACGGGGTAGCCGTTGAGCTCCTTGCCGCCCGAGGTGGCGCCCTTGGACTTGGCTTCCTGCTCGGCCGCCAGGGTTTCCTTGGAGCGGAACTCGGCAATGATGGCTTCGCGCTCATGCGTGCGCTTGATGTCCACGCGGGCGTTTTCCACGTCGCCCACGGCCACGCGGTTGAGCGCCAGGCGCGTGGTCAGCCAGACCTTCTCGTAGTCCTGGCCTTCATAGGCCTTCAAGCGCTCGCTGATCAGCGCTGCGCCCACGGTGCCCATGAGCTTTTGCGGATTGCTCTTGGCCGTGTCTTCCCACTCCTTGACCTTCACGTCGGCCAGCAGAAAGGCGTTCGTGCTGTCCGCGTAGCGGCGGTCCATGCGCAGCAGCTCGCCGCGCTCCATGTTGAAGAGCAGCGCGGTCTTCTCGTCCTCGGTCTTGGCCGTGGATTCGAGCTGTGCGATGGCGGCGGGAATGCCACCGCTGCGGCCGGCGCCCTGCACGTCGCTGGCGAGCTTGTCATGGCTCTGCATCGTCGCGCAGCCCGTGAGGGCGGCGCTGAGCGCCAGCACCCACAGAAGGCGGGGACGCAATTGGGGTCGAATGGTCATGAATACTCCTTGCAAATGATTCGGGTGTTCACCAGAAAACCCCGGCGACGCGCCCCTGCTACAGCAACGCGGCGGCAGACACCCATGGGGGTGCCGAACGCGGCATGCTGATTGCGATGGAGGTTGTCGACCGGACAAGGAAAGCTGTGCAGGACCTCGCGCTCCCTCCTGGCGCTGGTCCTCGCGGTTGCGGCTGCAAGCCCCTTGTGGCTGTGAATTTCTTGGTTCTTGTGTGCTCTGAAGCCAGGGCGCAATGTAGCAAAAGGATGTATCTTTTCTGTAACCGACAAGGGCTGGGGAAAACAGTTGTAGCGGTGCATTTCAGGCCCCCTTTTCAGTCAGCAAGGGCAGGCGGTAGATCCACACCACCCGACCGCCCGGTGCACGCAGCTGGGCACGGGGCAGCAGGCCGGGCACGGCGAACTCCAGGCTCACCAGCCAGGAGCCGGGCGCCATCTCGGCCTGGGCCTTGGCGGCGGCGCGGGCCATGCTCTCGGGGCGCTGGAACAGGTAGACCATCTGGTAGCCGCTCCAGTCGGCCTGCCACATGTCGCCACGGCGCACCTTGGCCCAGGGGCAGCGCAGCGCGCAGGCCAGGCGCAGTGGCCAACTCCATTCCAGGCCCTCCATGCGTGCATCGGGATAGGCGTGGCGCAGCGCGATGAGGCCATCGCCCAGGCCGCAGCCGGCGTCAAGCACCCGGGCGCCCGGCGCCAGGGAAACCTGTACCGCCAGCGCCTGCAGCGCATGGCGCGGCGTGGGGAAGATGGGCGCGTCACGCCAGGCATTGAGGGGGTAGACCGCCAGCAGCAGGGCCAGCGGCACCAGCCAGGCCCAGGCCGGCAGGCTGGCCAGGCCGGTGATCGCCAGCGACAGCGGAAAGCCCAGCGCAATCAGCGCGCGGCGCCACCAGCTGGCACCCAGCAGGCTCGCAGCCGTGCCCAGCAGGCAGGCGGCCACCAGCGCCGCCATGGGGGGCACGGCCCGCTGCAGGCTGAGGTACAGCAGCCATGCTCCCGCCCACGCCAGCAGCGCGGGAAGGGGCCAGGGCAGCAGGCGCAGTGGCATATACATTACAGGCCGAAAAGGCCTTGCTGGGAATGGGCGGTGCCGGAGACGACCAGGCGCACAGTCTGCGCGCAAATGGCGCAAATGGCCACGCCCGGCAGGCACCATCCTGTGGCCAGGACGGCAGGGAACGGCGGGCGGTGTGCGCGGGACATGGGGCTCTCCAGAACTCCCCCGGTGCACATGCCCCGGGATGGAATGGAGCGCAGTGTAGGCCGGCATGGCGCACCGCAACACGCCTGTGCAAGCCGCCGCGGCACGATTGTGTGCACTTTGTCACGTGGCCCCGTGCCAGAGGGCTCCGTGCGCCCTGAACAGGCACCGCCCAGAGCGGACAACAAAACTCAGCGAAGCGGTTCTGGCCAGGCGCTGCGTCGCAGGCGGTACGGGTGTACGACCAGACGCAGCAACGACGCCAGAAGAGTTTTCTCAGCCGCGCAGGCGCTCGATCAGGCCGTTGAGTTCTTCGATGGAGCCGAACTGGATCGCCAGCTCACCCATGTCTTCCACACGCCCTGCCCGCTTCACGCGCTTTTTCACGCGCACCTCGACCTCGGCCATGAGCAGGTCGGACAGCTCTTCCTCCACGCGCCGCAGGTCGCGCGATTTTTCCTTCTGGGGCTTTTGCGGCATGAGGCTGAACTCGGCACCGATCTTCTTGACCAGGGCCTCGGCCTCGCGCACCGAGAGCTTCTTGGCCGCGATCTGGTTGCCGGCCGTGATCTGCGCCGCACGGTCCAGCGACAGCAGCGCGCGCGCATGGCCCATGTCGATGTCGCCGGCCATGAGCATGGTCTGCACCGGCTCGGCCAGGTTCAACAGGCGCAGCAGGTTGCTCGCGGCGCTGCGCGAGCGGCCCACAGCCTGAGCGGCCAGCTCGTGCGTGAGGCCGAACTCCTTGACCAGGCGCTGCAGACCATGGGCCTCTTCGAGCGGGTTCAGGTCTTCGCGCTGGATGTTCTCGATCAGCGCCATCGCGGCCGCAGCCTCGTTGGGCACGTCGCGCACCAACACCGGCACGCGGTCCAGCCCGGCCAGCCGCGCGGCACGGAAGCGCCGCTCGCCGGCGATGATTTCGTACTTGCCGGCGTTCTCGCCATCGGCCAGGCGCCGCACCAGGATGGGCTGCATGATGCCCTGCACCTTGATGCTCTCGGCCAGCTCGTACAGCGCGCCCTCGTCCATGCGCGTGCGCGGCTGGTACATGCCGGGCACCATCTCGGCCAGCATCAGCGTGTTGGGCAGGCCGGCATCGGCCGCCAGGGCCTGCTCGGAGGCTTCGCTGACCTTGGGGCCCAGCAGGGCTTCAAGGCCGCGTCCGAGGCCCTTGGGTTTTTTGGTGACCATGGTGAGAAAGCTTTCTTGTTCTGTGTTCTGGGAATCAGGGGTGGCGCCGCGTGGCCATCACTGGTCGATGATCACCAGCGTGCCATGGCTGCCCGGTGCCACCGCATGCGGCACGCCCGCGGGCACGATGAAGACTTCGCCTGCCTGCACCTCGGTGACCTGGCCCTGCAGATCCAGGCGCATGCAGCCTTCGATCACGAGCAGGGCTTCGTCAAAGTCGTGCGATTCGTCAGGGTAGGCGCCGTCGTCCATGCGCAGCACCTTGACGTTGGCGCCCGCGGCGCGGCCGACGATGCGCGAGGTCCAGGCCTGCGGAAAGGTCTGCGCCGTCTCTGGGAGATTGATCTTGGACATAGAAGGAATGGTCGATCAGGCCGGCTCGCGCAGCCCGGCCAGCAGGGCCAGGCCCTCGGGCCAGTCCGCCAACCCCGACTCGGCATTGATGTGGCCGCGCGCACCGTAGTCGATGAAGCGCGCACCCCAGGCCCGGGCCATGCCTTCGGCGCGCTCGAAGCTGCAGTACGGGTCGTTGCGGCTGCCCACCAGCACGGCAGGGAACGGCAGCGGCTGGCGTGCGATGGGCGACCAGCCCGGCAGGTAGCCGGCGATGTCCTCGCGCTCCACATCGCCGGGGGCCACCAGCAGGGCCCCCTTCACGCGGTGGGTGTTGGATGAATGCGCGGCCCACCAGGCGGTGAGGATGCAGCCCAGGCTGTGCGCCACGAGCACCACGGGGCCCGGGGCATCGATGATGGTGTCCTCCAGCCGCGCGGTCCAGTCGCCGCGCAGCGGGCGCATCCAGTCGTGCTGCTCCACGCGGTGAAAACCGTGCAGCGCCTCCCAGCGACTCTGCCAATGGTCGGGGCCGGAACTCTGCCAACCAGGCAGAACGAGCACGGTATCGGAGGGTGAACTCATACTATGAATTTGATAGCAACTGGACAGGCACCCGGTCAGACGATCGCAGGCTTCTTGCCCAGCGCCTTCATGCTCTGCACACGCTCGACCATCTCCTGCGCAAACTCGATGAAGGCCTGGCTGCCCTTGGCCAGCGGGTCGAACACCACGCCAGGCAAGCCGTAGCTCGGGGCTTCGGCCAGGCGCACGTTGCGCGGGATCACGGTGTTGAACACCTTGTCGCCGAAGTGGTCCTTGAGCTGTTCGCTGACCTGTTGCTGCAGGGTGATGCGCGGATCGAACATCACGCGCAGCAGGCCGATGATCTGCAGGTCGGCATTGAGGTTGGCATGCACCTGCTTGATGGTGTTGACCAGGTCGGTCAGGCCTTCGAGCGCGAAGTACTCGCACTGCATGGGCACGACCACGCCATGGGCCGAGCACAGGCCGTTCAAGGTCAGCATGGACAGCGAGGGTGGGCAGTCGATGAGCACGAAGTCGTAGTCCGCATCCACTTCGGCCAGTGCGGCCTTGAGGCGCTTTTCGCGATGCTCCAGTGCCACCAGCTCGACCTCGGCACCGGCCAGTTCGCGGTTGGCGCCCAGCACGTGGTAGCCGCATTTCTCAGAGAGCACCGCCGCCTCGCGCACCGAGGCGGATTCGAGCAGCACGTCGTAGACCGTGAGGTCGAGCTTGCGCTTGTCCAGGTTCGAACCCATGGTGGCATTGCCCTGCGGGTCCAGGTCCACCATCAGCACGCGCTGGCCGATCTTCGCCAGGCCGGCCGCCAGGTTGACGGTGGTGGTGGTCTTGCCGACACCACCCTTCTGGTTGGCAATGCAAAAAATCTGGGCCATGGGGTGGATGCCTTGTTTACTTCGAAATGGCCAGCTTGATGCCGAAGCCGATCAGAAACACGCCGGCGACTTTTTCGAGCACACGGCCGATAGTGGGGTTGGCGCGCATGCGCTCCGCCAGATGGTGGGTCAGCAGCACGGCAATGAGGCCGTAGGCAAAGGTGAGGGCCGCCACGGTGGCCGCCATCACGCCGAAGGTCAGCAGGCCCTGGTGGCGGGCCGGGTCGACGAACAGCGGGAAGAACGCCATGTAGAACACGATGGCCTTGGGGTTGAGCAAGGTGATCAGCGCGGCCTGCTTGAAGTAGTGGCGCGGCTCGATGTTGAGGATGGGCTGTGCACCGGGCTTGGCCGTGAGCATCTTGAAGCCCAGCCAGGCCAGGTAGGCGGCGCCGAGCCACTGCACGGCATGGAAGGCGGTGGGGTAGGTGGACAGCAGCGCGGCCACGCCGGCCACCGCCATCCACATCAACACCTGGTCGCCGGCGATCACCCCCATGGTGGCAGCCAGGCCACCGCGGATGCCGCCCTTGCTGGTGGAGGTGATCAAGGCCAGATTGCCCGGGCCGGGGATCGCCAGGAACAGCACGATGGCAGCCACGAAGGCGCCGTAATCCGCAATGCCAAACATGAGAACCCCCAGGGGAAAGACGAGCCGCGAGTGGGCGAATACTGCTGCGACAACAAACGAGCAGCGAGCGGCGAGTTTACGCGACCCGTGCGCGGGACCTTGCCCTTTTTACCAACAGCGGGTCATGCCGGGCGCATCCAGACGATGCAGCGCTCGGCCTCCAGGCCCGGCACGGTGAGCTGTTCCACGTGAAACACCTGCACGCTGGCAGGCAGGGCCGCAATTTCCTCCGTGGGGTGCTTGCCCTTCATGGCCAGCCACACGCTCTGCGCGCCCAGTGCCTGGCGCGACCAGGTGGTGAAATCCACCAGCGAGGCGAAGGCCCGGCTGGTCACCACGTCGAAGGGGCCGTCCAGGCTCTCGACCCGGGCATGCACGCCACGCAGGTTGGGGAGCTTGAGAGACACCGCTACCTGCTGGATGAAGGCGGCCTTCTTGGCCACCGTGTCCACGCAGCTCACATCCACTTCAGGGCAGCAGACGGCGATCACCACGCCCGGCAGGCCGGCACCGGCACCTACGTCGAGCAGGCGGGCACCCTGCCCTGGCGGCAAGGCCTCTTGCGCCAACGCGCGGCGCAGCGGCGGTACCGCCGCCAGGCTGTCCAGCAGGTGGTGGGTCAGCATCTCCTTCGGGTCACGCACGGCCGTGAGGTTGTAGACCTTGGTCCACTTCTGGATCAGGTCCAGGTAGCACAGCAGGGCATCGGCCTGCGCACCGGTGAGCGGTACGCCCAGTTGCTCGGCGGCCGACAGCAGCGTGGGGCGGAAGGCCGCCGTGGTGGCGGAAGGGGTGTTCATGACCATCTCTCGGTATCCGTTGTTCAGTAGGCAGTGCGTCGGGTTGCGTGGTTTCGCTCGGTGGTTCCACGTGAAACCACCCAACCACTGCGGCCATCAGGAGCCGGCGCTGTTCCAGCAGTTGGCTGGCTGGTCCTTGGTCTGCACCCAGTAGCGGGTGCCCTGACCCAGGGTCGTATTCGTGGTGCGCATGCCCTGCAGGCCGCCGCTGTTCAGGCCATCCAGCACATCGGCCATGCGCCAGCCGCTGCCTAACTCCTTTTCGCACCGGGCCGACGCCAGGGCTGCGGAGGTCAGGATCGCGCCCATCACGGGCTGGGTCGGTGCCAGCATGCCACCGGTCCAACCGGCATAGATGGCATCGGAGGCCCCTGCAGGTTTGGCAGCTGTGCCGGGCTGGATGCACAGCACGGGCAGCACCACGCGGCACGAGGTGTCGCCCTGCTGGTGGTTGCAGGGGTGGTCGTCCTTCAAGGGCCGATCCGTCGCGCGGGGCTCCCCTGCGCAGCCCAGGCGAGCGATCTCGGCGGGCACGGTGGCATCGTCCGCCACCACCGCAAAGGTGAGGCCATGGCCGATGCCCGAGCTGGCCGCCGCTGGCACCGCTGCCGTGGACACCGCCCCGGACGCCACCGTCTGTGCCGGGCGGACGGGAACAGGAGTGCCTCGCGACAACACAGCGCTTTCCTTGCCGGTTTGCGCCTCGGCGCGCTTGTCGCGCTGGTGCTTCATCCACAGCGGAATGGCCAGCAGCAGCACCAAAACAGCCACCACGGCGATGGCACGCACCATCAACAACTCGCCGCGCTGGCGCGCGCGCAGCCCTGCCCTGCCTTTGCCGGCCACGGGCCGCTCAGTGCGCTGTGGTTTCTGCATGGGCACGTGCGCCGGCAATACCACGGAAAGCGCCCTTCTTGAGATGCACCATGAGCAGTGAAATCGTCGCAGGCGTGATGCCCGAGATGCGCGATGCCAGGCCCAGCGTTTCGGGGCGGTGGCGGGTCAAAATCTGGCGCGCCTCGATGGAGAGCGCCGACACCTGCATGTAATCCAGGTCGTCCGGCAGCTTGAGGCTCTCGTAGTGGGCGGCGCGCTCCACCTCATCCTTCTGGCGGTCGATGTAGCCCGAGTACTTGGCCGCGATCTCCAGCTGCTCGACAACAGACTCGTTCAAGCTGCCCAGGGTTTCACGTGAAACATCGGCCGAGGCGTACTTGCCACCGTCCATACCCACCAGCGCCGCGTAGCCCACATCAGGTCGGCGAAGCAGCTCGAACAGGTTGTACTCGTGCTCGATGCTCTTGCCCAATACCCGTTCGGACTCGGCCGCAGGCAGGCTGCGTGGGTTCACCCAGGTGGCCTTGAGGCGCTCTGTTTCACGTGAAACAGCGTCGCGCTTGCGGCTGAAGGCGTCCCAGCGGGCATCGTCCACCAGACCCATCTTGCGGCCCATCTCGGTCAGGCGCAGGTCGGCATTGTCCTCACGCAGCTGCAGGCGGAACTCGGCCCGGCTGGTGAACATGCGGTAGGGCTCGTTCACGCCCTTGGTGATCAGGTCGTCCACCAGCACGCCCAGGTAGGCCTCGTCGCGGCCCGGCAGCCAGGGGCCATCGCCCCGGCACTGCAACGCCGCGTTGACGCCAGCGAACAGACCTTGGGCGGCGGCTTCTTCGTAGCCCGTTGTTCCATTGATCTGGCCTGCAAAGAACAGGCCCTGGATCTGGCGCGTCTCGAAGCTGCTCTTGAGCGAGCGCGGGTCGAAGTAGTCGTACTCGATGGCGTATCCCGGGCGCAGGATGTGCGCGTTCTCCAGACCCGGCATGCTGCGCACCAGCTCGTACTGGATGTCGAACGGCAGGCTGGTGCTGATGCCGTTGGGGTAAAACTCGTGCGTGGTCAGGCCTTCGGGTTCCAGAAAGATCTGGTGGCTGTCCTTGTCGGCAAAGCGGTTGATCTTGTCTTCCACGCTCGGGCAGTAGCGCGGGCCCACGCCCTCGATCTTGCCGGTGAACATGGGGCTGCGGTCGAAGCCGCTGCGGATGATCTCGTGCGTGCGCTCGTTGGTGTGCGTCACCCAGCACGGCATCTGGCGCGGGTGCATGGTCGCATGGCCCATGAAGCTGAACACCGGCACCGTGCCCTCGTTCACGCCGCCCGGCATGCCGTCGCCGGGCTGCTCCGCGCACTTGGAAAAGTCGATGCTGCGCCCATCCAGGCGCGGCGGCGTACCGGTCTTCAGGCGCCCCTGGGGCAGCTTGAGCTCCTTGAGGCGTGCCGACAGCGACACGGCGGGTGGGTCCCCTGCCCGGCCGGCCGCGTAGTTGTTCAAGCCCACATGGATCTTGCCATCGAGGAAGGTGCCGGCCGTGAGCACCACCGTGCGCGAACGGAAGCGGATGCCCACCTGCGTGACGGCGCCCACCACCCGGTCGCCCTCCACCATCAGGTCGTCCACCGCCTGCTGGAACAGCCACAGGTTGGGCTGGTTCTCCAGCATGCGGCGGATGGCGGCCTTGTACAGAATGCGGTCGGCCTGCGCACGGGTAGCGCGCACGGCTGGGCCCTTGGAACTGTTGAGGATGCGGAACTGGATGCCGCCCTCGTCCGTGGCCAACGCCATGGCGCCGCCCAGGGCGTCCACCTCCTTGACCAGGTGGCCTTTGCCGATGCCGCCGATGCTGGGGTTGCAGCTCATCTGCCCCAGCGTCTCGATGTTGTGCGTGAGCAGCAGCGTCTTGCTGCCCATGCGGGCAGCCGCCAGCGCGGCCTCGGTGCCGGCATGGCCACCGCCGACGACGATCACATCAAATTCCTGGGGGTACAACATGGGAACGCTCCGGGGCCTGTCAGGCCCGATAATCAAAAATCCCGGTACGACACCTGTGGCCGGGCCCCGCCCGGGTGCGGGGGTACAAGCCTGCACCCTGCCCCGGCGGGCAACCCGGGATTTTCCCACTTTGCGCCAGCCCTGTCTGCGGGCAGCCCTATCGTCCGCCGCCCTACCCGACTGGTGGGCGATTAGCGGGTACGGATGGCAGCGGTCCACACGGACAGCTGCACAGCGATGTTTCACGTGGAACCCTTCACTGTGCAGCTTCCAAGTTGCGCCACGGCGAGAGCACTCCGGCGCGCTTGCAGGAATCCTGCCCCCGCCCTGTGCTCCAATCCAGCCATGCACAAGAACTCCCTCCTCGTCTTCGCCGGCAGCACGCGCCAGCAATCGTTCAACCGCCGCCTGGCCCACGCGACCGCCGCGATCGCCCGCGATGCGGGTGCCGAGGTCACGCTGCTGGAGCTGTCGGACTTCGACATCCCCATGTACAACGCCGACCTGGAGGCGCAAGGCACGCCGGCCGACGTGGTGCGGCTCAAACAGGTGCTGTGGGCGCACCCGGCATGGATCGTCTGCTCGCCCGAGTACAACGGCAGCTACACCGCCCTGCTCAAGAACACCATCGACTGGGCATCGAGCCCCGTGAACGGCAACCCCGAGTGGCAGGACGGCACCAAGCCCTTCCGCGGCAAGGTGGTGGGCATGCTCAGCGCCTCCAACGGCGGCCTGGGCGGCCTGCGCTCGCAAAGCCACCTGGCACCGCTGCTGCACAACCTGGAGTGCTGGCTGGCACCCAAAGCCTTTGCCCTGGGCCAGGCCAGCACGGCTTTCGACCAAGCGGGTGCCCTGGTGCAACCCGTCCATCGCGAACGCGTGCGTGCCGTGGTCGACCAGGTGCTGTGGGCCTCGGCCCGCCTGAACGCCGCTTAAGCTATAAAATTTATAGCAATCTGATGCAATGCCGATCCGGCTGCGGCGCCTGCTGCACCGCCCCGTCCATCAGCTCGCCCATCCCCGGCATGCCCCAGGGCAAGCCGGCGGGTGTGCGCTGCATCCAGCTCGGGGACGACGCGCGCTGCCTCATTTTTGGGCACCCTGCACGCCCTGCCGTCTGCAGCGGCCTGCAGCCCTCGGCCGAGATGTGCGCCGACAGCACGCCAGCGGCCATGGCCTTCCTGACCCGGCTCGAAGACCTTACCCGCCCCTCGGCCTGATCAGTCTTCCTCGTCGTCGTCCTTGTCGGCCTCGGGCGGCACATCCAGCGCCACCCGGGTTTCGAACTTGGAGCAGTTCATCGCGAAGGTGCTCTTGAAGTTGCGCACATTGTTGTTCGACGAAAACACCTCGCGCGTAAACGCGTGGTAGCGCTCCATCGACGCGGAGTTGATGATCAGCAGAAAGTCGAACTCACCCGAGACCTCGTAGCAGGCCATCACATCGTCCTGCGCCGCCATCTTGGCCTCGAAGTTGCGCAGCAGCGCATCGTTCTGCTTGTCCAGCTCCACCGACACGAACACCGTGAGCGCGCGCCCCACGCGCTGCCGGTTCACCACCGCGACCTGCTTGAGCAGGATGCCCGCCGCGCGCAGGATGGCAATGCGCCGCTGGCAGGTGGCCGGCGAGCTGTTGACCTTGCGGGCCAGCACGCGCAGCGGCTGCGAGGCGTCTTCCTGCAGCAGGTTGAGGATCTGGATGTCCAGGCGGTCGAGGTTCATGGCTTGCTCAGGGTAGCAAAGAAGGATGAGACAAACACATCACTTTCCTTGAGATTTTGAGACACAGGACCTATTGAACGCCTGATTGCGGTGAATTCAACCAGGCAGCTCGCCCAACAATGCGTAGGAGCCATCCGACACCTTGGAACGCATTGCCATGACCACCACCGCCGCCGATTTCGACCAGCAGCTCGTGCGCTGGCGCCACGACCTGCACCGCCACCCCGAGACCGGATTCAACGAGGTGCAGACGGCCAACTACGTGGCGCGCATCCTCTCGGCACTGGGCCTCGACGTCCATCGAGGCATCGGCGGCACCGGGGTGGTGGCCAACCTCAGCGTGGGCAGCGGCGGCCCCACCATCGGCCTGCGCGCCGATATGGATGCCCTGGCAATGGCCGAGGCCGCCCCCGGCCGGGCCCATGCCTCCAGCCACCCAGGCTGCATGCATGCCTGCGGGCACGACGGCCACATGGCCATGGTGCTCGGCGCCGCGCAGCTGCTGGCCGAGCGCCGCGACTTCGACGGCACGGTGCGCTTCATCTTCCAGCCTGCCGAGGAGCATGGCAAAGGCGCCGCAGCGATGATGGCCGATGGCCTGTTCGAGCGCTTCCCCGTCGATGAGATCTACGGCGCGCACAACATCCCCGGTATGCCGGCCGGCCACATGGCCATCCGCAGCGGCGGCATCATGGCCAGCGAGGACAACTTCGTGATCAAGATCACCGGCCGTGGCGGCCATGCGGCACGCCCGCACATGGCCATCGATCCGCTGGTCATCGGCGCCGAGATCGTGCTCGCGCTGCAGACCGTGGTGGCGCGCTCGGTGGACCCCAGCCAGCCGGCCGTGGTGTCATGCACCGAATTCACCACCGACGGCATCCGCAACGCCCTGCCCACCCACGTCACCATCCAGGGTGACACGCGCAGCTATTCGCCGGCGGTCCAGGCCCTCCTGGAAAAACGCATGCGCGAGATCTGCGAAGGCATCTGCGCGGCGCACGGCGCCACCTGCCGCTTCACGTACACGCACGAGTTCGCGCCCACCGTGAACTGGCCGGCCTGCGTGGAGGTGGCCAGTGCCGCCGCAGAGGCCGTCATCGGTGCCGAGCGCCTGGACCGCAATGTCACGCCGATGATGATCTCGGAAGACTTCGGGGCCTTCCTGCAGGTGGTCCCCGGGGCGTTCATGTTCATCGGCAACGGCGAGGCCGGCAGCCCCGGTGGCGTGCCCTTGCACAACGCCGGCTACGACTTCAACGATACCGTGTTGCCTATAGGCGCGCGCTACTTCGCAGAAATCGCCCGCGTGCGCCTGCCCATTTCCTGAACCCGAGAATCCCATGCTGTTCACCAACCCCCAGGCCACACGCCGCCCCTACGACCCTGACCTGCAGCGTGTGATGAACCTCGCCCAGGGCCACGAAAGCCGCCAGTGGCTCTCTGACTGGACGCAACTGCGCCTTGGCAGCACCCCGCTGCACGCCCTGCCCCACCTGGCGCGGCAACTGGGGCTCGGTCAGATCCATGTGAAGGACGAATCAGTGCGCTCGCCGCTCGCCAGCTTCAAGGCACTGGGTGCGCCCGTGGCGCTGCTGCGCCTGGTGCGGCGCCAGTGGCCCGCTGAAGCCTGGGCACCCGCCGACCTGCTCGCCGGCCGGCATGCGTCGGCCCTTGCCGGTTTCACGGTGATCAGCGCCACCGACGGCAACCACGGCCGGGCCCTGGCCGCTGCTGCGCAGAGCATCGGCTGCCGCTGCGTCATCGTGCTGCATGCCCACGTCAGCGCCGAGCGCGAGCAGCCCATCCGCGCGCTGGGCGCCGAGATCGTGCGCATCGCCGGCAACTACGACGATTCCGTGCAGGAGGCCGAGCGCCTGGCCCGCGCCCACGGCTGGTGGGTGGTCTCCGACACCTCGTACGACGGCTACGAGGAGATTCCGCGCGACGTGATGCAGGGCTACGGAATCCTGGTCGAGGAGCTGCTCGAACAGATCCCTGCACGCACCGATGGCGCCTGTCCCTTCACCCATGTGCTGCTGCAGGGCGGCGTGGGCGGCCTGGCCGCCGGCGTCGTGGCGCATTTCTGGGAGCGCGATGGCGCCGCACGCCCGGCTTTCATCGCCGTGGAGCCCGAGCAGGCCGACTGCCTGCTGCAAAGCGCCATCGCTGGCCGGCCCGCCCGCGCCACGGGCAGCGTGGACTCGGTGATGGCGGGCCTGGCCTGCGGCGAGACCTCGCCCCTGGCATGGCGCTTCCTGCAGCCTGCGGTGGACCTGTTCATGACGGTGGGCGACGCCCAGGCCGAGGAGGCCATGCGCACCCTGGCCAGTGGCGCCGCCGGCGACATGCCCGTGCTCAGCGGCGAATCGGGCGCCGCCAGCCTGGCCGGGCTGGTCGCGCTCATGGCCAACCCGGAGCTGGCCGCCCAGGCCGGCCTCGGCGCCGACTCCCGCGTGCTGCTGATCAGCACCGAAGGCGCTACCGCCCCGGGCGTCTACGAAGCCATCACCGGCCGCAGCCCTGCCAGCGTGCTGCAGGCCCAGCTTGCATGGATGGCACGCCCGTCGCACGGATGACAATGGATGAACCCACGACCCCAGGAACCCCGATGACCCCTTCCGCCCTTGATTTCGACGCACCCGAGGTGCGCCGCCTGCGCGACGACCTGGCCCTGGCCCTGCGTGCCGCCGCCCACCACGGCCTGTCCGAAGGCGTGTGCAACCATTTCAGCGTCGAACTGCCCGATGGCTCGGGCCGCTTCCTGCTCAATCCGCGCGGCCTGATGTGGAGCGAGGTGCAGGCCGAGGACATCGTGCTCATCGACGAACAGGGCCAGCGCCTGGCTGGCCGCCACGAGGTGGAACCCACGGCCATGTTCATCCATGCCGCGATCCACCGCATCTGCAAGAAGGCCTGCGTGCTGCACACCCACATGCCCTACGCCACGGCGCTCACGCTCACCACCGACCGCTGCCTGGACACCACGCTCTCGCAGAACGCCATGCGCTTCCATGGCCGCACGGCCGTGGACCCGCACTACAACGGCTTCGCACTCGACGTGCGCGAAGGCGAACGCATCGCCGGCGTGCTGCAGGCGGCGGACATCGGCTTCCTCGGCAACCACGGCGTGGTGGTCTGCGGCGACCGCATCGACTACGCCTACGACGACCTCTACTACCTGGAGCGCGCCTGCATGGCCCAGGTGCTGGCGCAGTCCACCGGCCGCCCCCTGGCCCCGGCGAGCGCCGCGCTGGCGCAGCACGTCAGCGAGCAGTCCATGGGCGAGCGCCTGCAGTCCGAGCTGTTCTTCGAGGCGCTGCGCAGGACGCTCTGAGCATTTTGCGGTTCCGGGCTGTCACACAGCGGACCCCTGGCGCGTCTGGTTATCGACCAGACTACGCTTGGAGATGCGCCATGACCACCACCCTGCCCCCGGCCTACCAGGCCGATGACACCTTCACCGCCCTGCGCCCGCGCCTGTTCGGCATTGCCTACCGCATGCTGGGCGTGCGTGCCGATGCCGAGGACGCCCTGCAGGACGCCTGGCTGCGCTGGAGCCACGCGGACACCAGCACCCTGCAGTCGGCCGAGGCCTGGCTGGTCACCGTGGTCACGCGCCTGTCCATCGACCGGCTGCGTGCCGCCAAGGCTGAGCGCGAGGCCTATGTCGGCTGGTGGCTGCCCGAGCCGCTGGTGGAGCAGCTCGACGAGCACACGCCCGAGGCCGCGGCCGAGCTGGCGGGCGAACTCTCGGTCGCCTTCCTGTACGTGCTCGAACGCCTGGGGCCCGAGGAGCGTGCCGCCTTTCTGCTGCGCCAGGTGTTCGACTACGACTACCCCGAGATCGCCGCCCAGCTGGGCAAGACCGAGGCCACCTGTCGGCAGATGGTGCACCGCGCCAGCGAGCGCGTGCAGCAGGCGCGCACCCGCTTCGAGGTGCCCCGGGGCGTGCACCACCAGCTGCTCGAACGCTTCATCGCCGCCGCCCACAGCGGCCAGCGCGATGCCATACAGGCCCTGCTGTCCGAAGACGCGATGCTCATCGGTGACGGCGGTGGCAAGGTGCAGTCCTTCCCGCACCCGCTGGTGGGCGCCTTCCGCATCGCCAACCTGTTCTGGGCCCAGTGGCGGCGCATGGCCGAGCAGGTGGTCTACCGCCCGGTGCTGATCAATGGCGAGCCGGGCCTGCTGCGCTACATCGACGGCCGGCTCGAATCGGCCCAGGCCATCGTGACCGACGGCGAGCGCATCGTCGCCATCTACGCGATCCGCAACCCGGACAAGCTCGCGGGCATCCCGCTCACACTCGGCTGAAAACTTTTTTGCGATCGGCTGTCACAAGGGCACATGCCCACGCGTCTTGAAGTGTATGGAAGCCAACGAAAGGCCCGGCGCCTTCCAGTTTCCACCCTTCATCACCACCACCAGGAGTTTCCACCATGTCCCAGCACACCGCCCGCCTGCCCTACCACCAGCTCGCCAACAAGGCCTTCATGGGCCTCGTGAACCTGTCCGAGACCATCAAGAAGGGCAGCATCGGCGCCCGCCTGGCCGAACTCGTCTTCCTGCGCGTCTCGCAGATCAACGGCTGCGCCTACTGCATGGACATGCACTGGACCTATCTGGTCAAGGACGGCATGGAGCCGCGCCACCTCAACGCCGTGGCCGGCTGGCGCGAAGCGCCCTTCTTCAGCGAGCGCGAGCGCACCGCCTTGCGCTGGGCCGAGATCATCACCGCCACGCCGCACAGCGACGCCAGCGACGCAGAGTTCGCCCTGCTCAAGGCACAGTTCAACGACACCGAAATCGCCGAGCTGGGCTTTGCCATCGGCGTCATCAACGCCTGGAACCTGATCAACGCAGGCATGCGCGCGCCCATCCCGGTCCAGGCGGGCTGAACGCGCGCGTTTTCCCGCCCTGAACCCAGGTCGGCGACAATACGGGGCCGGCCGGTGTGGTGCGGCCCGGATCCTGATGCGCGCCCTGCCTCGGACCCCAGCGAGCCCCCTGGCGCAAAGGACCGGCATGCCGATCGCCCCGCAGGAGCTGGTGGCCCAACTGGACCCCCTGGTCTCCGATCCCCGCCGGCTGGCCGCCGTCCATAGCGTGGCGCTGCTGGACAGCCCGGCCGAGGAGGCCTTCGACGCCATGAGCCGCCTGGCCGTGAACCTCGTGGGCGCGCCCGCGAGCTTCCTTTCCATCGTCGACGCCGAGCGCGACTTCTACAAGAGCGCCCACGGCTTTCCGCAAGAGCTGGCCTCTGCCCGCGAGGTGCATGGCCGCACCTTCTGCCACTACGCCATCGCCAGCACCGATCCGCTGGTGATCGGAGACACCCACGCCGACCCGCTGTGGCGTGCCGTGCCCATCGTCGACAGCCTGGACGTGCGCGCCTACGTCGGCGTGCCCCTCATCGTCGATGGCCAGCCCATCGGCAGCTTCTGCGTCATCGACAACCAGCCACGCACCTGGACCGAGACCGAGATCGAGACCCTGGTACAGCTCGCCAAGGCCGCCGCGCGCGAGATCCAGCTGCGCAGCGCGCTCAAGGAGTCCGAGGCCAATGCCGAACGCGCCCATGCGCTGGCCAAGGCCAACGAAGAGCTGCTCGCCGTGGTCGCGCACGACCTGCGCTCGCCGCTGCAGGTGATGGGCCTGAACACCACCGTGCTCGCCCGCGCCGGCCATGCCCCCTCGCTGCCGGCCATCCGCCGCATCGAAGGCGCCATCACCTCCATGAAACGCCTGGTGGACGACCTGCTCTCCACCCATGCCGTCGACAGCCGCGAACGCACCTTGTGCGAGACCATCGCACCGACCCGGCTGCTGGCCGATGCGGCAGACGCCATGGGCATGGTGGCCGAGCGCGCCGGCATCCACCTGCACCTGGTGCCCGGGCAGACCGGCGAGGTCTTCGTGGACTACGCCCAGCTGCTGCGCGTGCTGTGCAACCTGATCGGCAACTGCCTCAAGTACTGCCCGGCGGGCAGCACCGTCTCCCTCAGCGCGACGGAGACCGCCGACAGCATCGTCATCCGGGTCACCGACGATGGTCCCGGCATGGGCGAGGCCGAGCAGTCCTGCGCCTTCGAGCGCGGCTGGCAGGGCAGCGCCGGCGTGGCCGGGCAGGACGGCGCGGGCCTGGGCCTGTGGATCGTGCGCACCCTGGTCGAGCAGAACCAGGGCCGCGTCGCGCTGCACAGCGCAGCCGGCCAGGGCACCGAGGTCGCCGTGCGCCTGCCGCGCCACCGCAGCTGAGCGCCCGAGCGGCCGCTGCGGCGGCCCGACGCGAGCAACACCGGCACGGGACTCAGGGAATGCCGTACTTGTTGGGGTAGCGGATGTTCTCGCGCATGTGCGCGCTCATCGGGATGCGCAGCGTGGCCGTGTCGAACCACTGGCGGTACAGCGCCGCCAGCTCGCCCGAGTGCATGAGGCCCAGCACCGTGCGGTCCACCACCTCGCGCAGCGGCAGGTCGTCCTTGGGCAGCATGAAGGCATAGGGCTCCACGGTGAGGTGGCGGCCGGTCACATGCAGCTCGTCGCGCAGCGGCGATGATGCGATGAGGCCGTAGAGCAGCACATCGTCCTGCGCGAAGGCATCGACCTGGCCCCGCTCCACCAGGCGCACGCCCTCGGCGTCGGTGGCCACCAGGGTCACGGCGATCTCCTGCTCACGCTCCACGCGCTGCAGCGTCTCCTGCGCCGTCGTGCCCCGGCTCACGGCAATGCGCCGCCGCCACAGGCTGGGCACCCCGTCGAGCTGCACCGACTGGCGCGCGAGAAAGCGCACACCCGTGGTGAACAGCGTGTGCGAAAAGTCCACCTCCTTTTGCCGGCCAACGGTGTTGGTGTTGCCCCCGCACTCGATGTCGATGCGGCCGGCCGCAAGCAGCGGGATGCGCTGCGCCGCCTCCAGCGGGCGGAACGCCACGCGCAGGTCCGGCAGGCCCAGCTGTTTGCGCAGCGCCTCCATGACCTTGTTGCACACGGCGATCGAATAGCCCACGGTATTGCCCGCCGCATCGCGAAAGGCAAAGGTGCCGGGCGTGGGGATATAGCCCACGTGCACCGTGCCGCTGCGCGCGATGCGGGCCAGTGCGCCGCCCGTGCCCTGGGCATGGGCCAGAGGGCCCAGCAGGGCCAGCACGATCAGGACCGACAGGGACTTCGCGAGAACACGTGCATACATGGCTCACTCCCTAGCCCAGCCCCGGCGGCACCGCCAGGTACCAGCGCGTCGCCTGCTCGAAGGCATGGCCCACGCGCAAGGCCGTGGCCTCGTCGAACGGCCGCGCAATGAACTGCAGCGACACCGGCAGCCCCAGGCGCGTAAAGCCCGCCGGCACCGCCACCGAGCACAGGTCCAGCAGGTTCACGAAGCGGCCGAAGCGCGACAGCGGCGTGGCCAGCTCGTCCACCTCGGTGAGCGGTATCGCGGCGATAGCATTGGTCGGAAAGGCACAGACATCGATCCCGTCCATCGCGGCCAGCATCTCGGCCTTGGCCTGCTCGCGCAGCCTGAGCAGCTGCAGGTACTGCGCCGCGCCGATATCGCGCCCGAGCAGGATGCGCCGGCGCACATGCGGGTCGAACTCCAGCCCCTCCTGCTCGAACAGCGTGCCCAGGTTCGCATAACCCTCGGCGCTCATCAGGCTGCCTGCCACGCGCATGGATTCGGCCAGGCTCTGCGGCAGCGTGCGCTCCACGCGCTGCAGGCCCAGGCCCTCCAGCACGCGCACGGCCTCGTCGCAGGCGGCCAGCACCTCGGGGTCCATGTCCACGCGCTCGGCCTCGGGCAGCACCCACATGCGCATGCCGGCCACACCGCGTGCGGCATCGAGCTGCGGCAGCACCGCGCGTGCAGGCACCGGCAGCGACACGGCATCGCGCGGGTCGGGGCCCGAGAGCACGTCCAGCAAAATGGCGCTGTCGCGCACCGTGCGCGTGAGCGGGCCCACGGTGTCGTGCGTGGGGCACAGCTCGATGAGCCCGTGGCGGCTGATCAGCCCGCGCGTGGTTTTCAGGCCCACCACCCCGCACAGCCCCGAAGGGATACGCACCGAGCCGCCCGTGTCCGTGCCTATGCTGGCCGTGCACAGGCCCGCCGCCAGCGCCACGGCCGAACCGCTGCTGCTGCCGCCGGGCGTGCGGTGGGTGCGCAGGTCCCAGGGGTTCCAGGGCGTGCCCATGGCCGCATTGGTGCCCCAGCCGCCAAAGGCGAACTCCACGGTGTGCGTCTTGCCGATCACCACCGCGCCGGCCGCACGCAGGCGTTCCACCACGGCCGCGCTGGCGGTGGAGGTGCGAGGCGGCCGCGCCTTGGAGCCCGCCGCAATCGGCTTGCCCTCGACCTCGAACAAGTCCTTCACGGCCACCGTCACGCCGTGCAGCGGGCCCAGGCGGATGCCCGCGCGCGCCATCTGGTCCAGCCCGCGCGCGGCGGCACGGGCCTCGTCGGCATAGACGTCGGTGAAGGCATGCAGGCGGCCGCCGTGCTGCGCGATGCGCGCAAGTTGGGATTCGAGCAGCGCCTCGCTCGACAGTTCTCCGCAGGCGATGGCCTGGGCCAGTTGCTCCAGCGGCGCATAGGTCATGGATGCCATGGAATTCTTGGTATTCATGCCGCCCCCACCGCGCGGCGCCCATGGGCCAGGCGGCGCTCCAGAAGCCGCGACAGCATGGACAGGGGAAAGGCGATGGCGAAATACAGCAGCCCCACCAGGATGAAGATGTGCAGCGGCAGGAAGTACTCGCTGGACATGGCCTTGGCCGTGAGCATCAGCTCGTTGGTGGCGATCAGCGCGCACAGCGAGCTGTCCTTGAGCAGCGCGACGTAGCTGTTGAGCAGCGGCGGCAGCATCACCCGCAGGGCTTGCGGCAGAGTGACGTGCAGGAACACCTGGCGCGGCGTGAGCCCCGCGGCCAGCCCCGCCTCGCGCTGCCCGCCGTGCACGGATTTCAGGCCGCCGCGCAGCACCTCGGCCACGTAGGCCGAGCCGTGCACCCCGAGGCCAATGGCCCCCGCCCAGTAGCCCGGCAGCGTGATGCCGGCCGCCGGCAGCGCGAAGTAGATGGCCAGCAGCAATGCCAGCAGCGGCACCGCGCGCAGCAGTTGGATAAAGCCGTTGGCCCCGTGGCGCAGCAGTGCCACACCACTGCGCAGCATCCACACCAGCAAGGCGCCGAGCACCAGTGCGATGGCGAAGCCGATGGCCGAGAGCTCGGCCGTGACGCACGCCGCCTGCGCCAGGCGCGGCCACCACTCGGCCAGGTACTCGGCATAGGGCGCGAGAAAGGCGTTCATCGCGCACCCCCTGCCGTGCGGCGTTCCAGCCGCGCAAAGGCCCAGCTGATGGGCAGCACCATGGCCGCATACAGCAGCATGGCGGTCAGGTAGATCAGCGGCGTCTCGAAGGTCGAGGTGACCAGGTTGCGCGCGTAAAACATCACCTCGGGCGCCGCGATGGCCGAGGCGATGGACGTGTCCTTGACCAGCTGGCTCGCGTAGTTGCCCAGCGAGGGCAGCGTCACGCGCAGCATCTGCGGCAGCAGCACGCTGCGCAGCGCCTGCGCGGGCGTCAGGCCCACGGCCAGGGCGGCCTCGCGCTGGCCCGCATGCAGACAGCGCAGGCCGGCCGCGAACACGTCGCACAGAACCGCCGCGCCCACCAGGCCCAAGCCGAGCACCGCAGCGGTCAGTGGCGACAGCCGCACCCCCACGGACGCCAGGCCGAAGTACAGCACGAACAGGTGCGCCAGTGCCGGCACGTTGCGCATCCATTCCACATAGGCCGCAATGGCCAGCTGCAGCAGACGCTGGCGCACGAAGACCACGGCCAGCGCCAGCAGCAGGCCCAGGCTGGCCGCCAGCAGGCCGGCGCCCAGGGCCACCTGCCCGGCCGTGAGCGCGCCCCGTGCCAGCGTGGCCACGATCAGAGTGAAGGTGTCGATGCCAGGCATGCTCATGCCCCCACCTGGCCGAGGAAGCTGCGCGTGCGCTCCATGCGCGGCTGGTCGATCACCTGGGCAGCGAGTCCTTCTTCCACCACATGCCCGCCGTCCATGAAGATCACGCGGTCGGCCACGTCGCGCGCAAAGCGGATCTCGTGCGTCACCAGGATCATCGAGCGGCCCTCCTCGGCCAGCTCGCGGATGACGCCCAGCACCTCGCCCACCAGCTCCGGGTCCAGCGCCGAGGTCGGCTCATCGAAGAGGATCAGCTTGGGCTTCTGTGCCAGCGTGCGCGCAATCGCCACACGCTGCTGCTGCCCGCCCGAGAGCTGCTCGGGGTAGGCATCGGCCTTATGGCGCAGGTGCACCTTGTCGAGCATCTCCTCGGCCAGCGCATGGGCCTCGTCGCGCCGCATGCCGGCGGCCTTGATGGAGGCCAGCGCCACGTTCTCACGCACGGTGAGGTGCGGCCACAGGTAGAACAGCTGGAACACCATGCCGATCTCGCGGCGCTGTGGCGCCAGTTCGGTGTCGGTCATGAAGCGCCAGCCCCCCTTGCGGTCAGGCAACTGGCCGATGCGCTTCGACTTGAGCAGCACCTCGCCGGCCTGGGGCTTTTCGAGGAAGTTCAGGCAGCGCAGGCAGGTGGACTTGCCCGAGCCGCTGGGCCCGATCAGCGAAAGCGTCTCACCCTTTTGCAGGTCGAAGGAAATGCCCTTGAGCACTTCGGCCGGGCCGTAGCTCTTCCTGAGGCCGCTGACTTGAAGCAGGGGATGGTTCACATGGTTCTCCAGACAAAACTGCGGGTGCCGCGGCACGGTCCTTGCAGCCGCACCCCTCGATACCCAGTGCCTCCATGCTAGGAATACCGACCCTCTGTTCATTGCAGGCGGTCGCCGCTATATTGAACGTATGCGACATGCAGGGAAAACCCGATGCCCCCACCCAAAGCGCCCCCCGATGCCCTCTCTGACGAGATTGGTGCAGCCGCGCACCAGGCCAGTGCACAGAACGCAGGCGACATTGGTGCACTGATCGGCCGGCTCGACGCCTCACCCCGGGCGGCCGCCACGCGCAAGCGGCCCGCCCACGCGTCAGCCACCGAGCTGCGCGTGGGCATCCTGCTGTGGCCGCAGTTCCCGCTGCTGTCGCTGGCCGGGCTGTGCGATGGCCTGCGCCACGCGGCCGACGTGGGCGACCAGAGCCGGCAGATCCGCTGCTCGTGGACCATCCTCGGCGTGCCGGGGCAATCGGTTCAGGCCAGCTGCGGCGTGGCCGTGCCGGTGCAGGAATCGCTCTCGTCCGAATGCGACTACGACTACATCGCCGTCATCGGCGGGCTGCTGCCCGCCATCCCCACCGCGAGCCCGCGCTACCAGGCCTTCCTGCACTTCGCTGCCTCGCTGGGCAAGCCGCTGATCGGCATCTGCACCGGCACCTTCGCGCTGGCGCACGCGGGGCTCATGGCCGGGCGCCAGGCCTGCGTGCACCCCTACCATGTGGAGGACTGGAAGGCCGCCTTCCCGGCCCTGGACTACCGCACGGACTGCCACTACGTGTTCGACGGCGACCGCATCAGCTGCGCGGGCGGCATCTCCATCGTGGAGCTCACGGCCGAGCTGGTGCGCCTGCATTGCGGGCCCGACCGCGCGGCCAAGGTCATCCACCAGATGACGGTGAACCCCGCCGCCAGCAGCACCCACGTGGCGCGCCGCCATGCGCTGGGCTACGGCACGGCCGACCACGACAAGCTGCGCCAGGCCATCGTGCTGATGGAAAAGAACATCGGCACGCCGCTGGAGATCGCGGTCATCGCGCGACTCGTGGATTCGAGCAGCCGCCAGCTCGAGCGCGTCTTCCTGGCCGAGACGCGCACCACGCCGTCGGAGTTCTACCGCAACGCGCGCCTCAAGTACGCGCGCTGGATGCTCACCAGCACCGACCTGCCGGTGATCACCATCGCCTACGAGTGCGGCTTTTCCGATGCCTCGCACTTCATCCGGCACTTCCAGCAGCTGTACGGCATGCCGCCGGGGCGCATGCGCAAGGCGCTGCAGGCCGGCACCGTGGAGGCCTGAAGCAAGAACGCCGCATGCGTTCCCAGGGGCATGCACGCGGCTCGCCAGGGTCTCAAAAGCTCACTTGCAGGAAGGCAGCTTCCAGTCTGCCGCGCGGTCCACGCCGGCCCGGGCGTTCTGGCCCACCGGGATGTACCAGACGTCCTGCACCAGGCCGTAGGTCTTGCCGATCTTGCGCAGCTCGCAGGTCTGCCAGAGTTTGGCGATCTCGGTGTTGACCGCCTTGAGAAGCTCGGGGTTGTCCTTGTTCAGGCCGAATACCACCTGCCCCGGGCCGGTGAGCAGCGGGTAGTCGGGCGAGGCATCGCTGAAGGCGTTGAACTTGATCTTCCACTGCGGGTTCTGCGAGATCGCGTACTGCATCACCGGCGGGTCGCCGATCACCGCGTCGATGCGCCCGGCCAGCAGGTCGCGCACGGCCGCGTCCGAGGTGTCGTACAGCGCCAGCTGCAGGCCACTGATCTTGCGCAGCTCGGGGATGAACGAGAAGCCCGTGATCGTGCCGACCTTCTTGCCCTCCAGGTCCTTCAACTTGCTCCAGTCGGTCTTGTCGGACTGCGTGATGCCGTTCTTGAAGTAGTGGATGGGGTCGCTCAGCGCCATGATCTTCGAGCGCTGTTCCGTCCAGCCCATGGTGCCGGCCATCACGTCCACGCGCTTCGATTGCACCGAGGCGATGGTGCCCGACCACTCCATCAGCGCCGGCTTGACCTTGAGCTGCAACGCCTCGGCGACGCGCTGCAGGATTTCGCCGTCGTAGCCCACCATCCGGCCGTCCTGGTAGCCCGTGCCCGGCATGTCGCCCGAGAAGGCGATGGTGAAGGCGCCCTTGTCCACGGTCTCCAGGGCATGGGCCGAAAGCCCCAGGGCGGACAGACAGGTGGCGGCCGCGAACGAGGCCAGCAGCCTCGCGATTTTGAGTGTTGGCATGGTGGTGATCTCCAGAAGTCCGGTGGTGGTTCCCTCCCATCGTGCGATGGGGTGAATCGACTGTAGGGACGCCTGCCGCGTGGCGATTGGAGGTGCGCACGGCGAAATGGAATGCCCGCGACATTGCGGGAATGCCCCAGGAAACAGCTCCGTTGTGTAGCCTGCCGGACAGTCCAAGGGCTGCAGGCGGCCTACAGTGGGCCTTCCGATACCCACAACTCCAGGAGACACACCCCATGATCGCCATCCCCTCCCTGCAAGAAAGCGTCAGCCCCGAAGAATGGCAGCTGCGCTGCGACCTGGCCGCCTGCTACCGCCTGGTGGCACTGTACGGCTGGAGCGACCTGGTGTTCACCCACATCAGCGCCAAGCTGCCCGAGTCGGTGTCGGGCCCCGAGCACCAGTTCCTGATCAACCCCTACGGACTGATGTTCGACGAGATCACGGCATCGAGCCTGATCAAGGTCGACATGCAGTGCAACAAGCTGCACGACTCGCCCTTCCCGGTGAACCCGGCCGGTTTCGTGATCCACAGCGCCGTGCACGAGGCCCGGCACGATGCCCAGTGCGTGCTGCACACCCACACCCGCGCCGGCGTGGCGGTGAGCGCGCAGAAATGCGGCGTGCTGCCCATCAGCCAGCAGAGCACCTTCGTGCTCGCCTCGCTGGCCTACCACGGCTACGAGGGCGTGGCCTTTCGCGACGAGGAAAAGCCGCGCCTGCAGGCTGACCTGGGCGAGGCCAACTTCCTCATGCTGCGCAACCACGGGCTGCTCACGGTGGGCAAGTCGATTGCCGACGCCTTCCTGTCGATGTACACCTTCGAGAACACCTGCCGCATCCAGATCGACGCCCAGGCCGGCGGCGAGCTCAACCCGTTGGACCCGCAGATCGTGAGTGGCGTGGCCCAGGCCATGCGCGTGCAGACCGGTGGCCTGGGCGGTGCCTTTGTCTGGCCCTCGCTGTTGCGCAAGGCGCAGCGCGACGCGCCTGGTTACGACAGCTGACACTTGCCCCGGGCAACCCGGGCGGCTTTACCGCCCGGGTCATGCAAAAAGCGGGAGCAGCGCATAGGATCGGGGGTTCCCGCCGTATCCAACCCAGAGGACCCACAATGAAACTCTACTACTCTCCTGGCGCCTGCTCCCTGTCTCCGCACATCGCATTGCATGAAGCGGGCCTGGCGTTCACGCCCGTGCTGGCCAGCACCAAGAGCCACAAGCTGCAGGACGGCACCGACTACTACACCATCAATCCGCTGGGCTACGTACCCCTGCTGGAGCTGGACGACGGCACGCGCCTGCGCGAAGGCCCGGCCATCCTGCAGTACATCGCCGACCAGGTGCCGCTGAAGATGCTGGCCCCCCAGAACGGCTCGCTGCAGCGCTACCGCCTGCAGGAATGGCTGACCTTCATCGGCACCGAGATCCACAAGGGCTTCAGCCCCCTGTTCAACCCCGCCACGCCCGAGGAATACAAGACCATCGCGCGCGACAAGCTGCTGCAGCGCCTGCAGTGGGTGGACGGCCAGCTGGCCGACAAGCAGTACCTGATGGGCGAACAGTTCACCGTCGCCGACGGCTACCTGTTCACCGTGACCAACTGGGCCAAGCCCACCAACGTGGACATCTCGGCCTTCACCCACCTGGCCGCCTACCGCGACCGCGTGGCCGCCCGCCCTGCCGTGCAGGAAGCCATGAAGGCTGAAGGCCTGCTCAAGTAAGCAGCGCCGAGCGGCCGCCGCTGGCGCGTCATGCCTCCAGCGGTTTCTGCCGCGACGCCACGGCCGCGCCGATCCACAGCGCGCAGGCCGAGAACACCAGCCCGCGCGCCAGCCCGCCGGGGCCATCGGCGATCCAGCCGACCACCGTGGGCCCGACGATCTGGCCGGCCGCGAAGACGATGGTGAAGGCGCTGATGCCGCTGGCCCACAGCGCCTGCGGCAGGTTGTGCCGCACCAGCGCCGTGGTGGAGGCCACCACCGACAGGAACACCGCGCCGAACAGCAGGCCCGAGGCCAGCACCACGGGCCACGCCGAGGTCAGCGCCGGCAGCACCGTGGCCACGCCCAGCAGGCCGTTGAGCAGGGCCAGCGCCTGCCCTCCCCGGCTGCGGTCCAGGAGGCCCGCCCAGATGCGCGAGGACAGCACCACCGCCAGCCCCAGCAGCGCATAGAACCAGGTCACGGCCGTGCCGCTGGCGCCCTGCTCACGCAGCAGCGCCACCACGAAGGTCATGTAGCCGATATAGCCCACACCGAACAGGCCATAGCCCAGCAGCGCCGGCGCAAAGGCCGCCCAGCGCATGCCACCGGTTGCCGGCTGCGAGGAAGCTGCGGCAGCGGCCGGTGCGGCCAGGGCCTGCAGCGCCCGCGCCGGCCACAGCAGCACCAGCGTGGCTGCCACGCAGGCCAGGGCCAGTGCCCACCACGCCCAGGCCCAGGGGTGCGGGCCCGGTGCAGTGGCCAGCACCGCCGGCACCAGCACCGCCGACAGGCTGATGCCCCAGCCCGTGCCGCCGTAGTACAGGCCCAGCAGCAGGCCGCTGCGCCCGGGCTGCTGCGCGCCCAGCCGCGCCGCGAGCAGGCCGCCGCAGACGAAGACCAGCGCACTCGCCACCCCGGCCAGCAGGCGCTGCACCAGCAGCGGCACGGCATCCACGAAAAAGCCGCACAGCCCCATGAACACGGTGGCCAGCACCGACCCCGCCACAAGCAAGGTGCCGGGCGAAAAGCGGCGCAGCAACATCGGCGTGGCCAGGGCGCCCAGCAGGTAGCCCAGCGCATTCACGGTGTTCATGGCCCCGGCCAGCGTGTAGGACCAGGAGAGGTCCTCGCGCATCGGCGGCAGCAGCAGCGCGTAGGCAAAGCGCGTGATACCGAGCGAGACAGCCGCCCCCATCGACAGGGCCACGGCCAGCCACAGGCCATTGCGCAGCAGGGCGGAGGAAGGCGCGGGCGGGTCATGGCTCATGGCGGCCATTGTGCCGGGCAAGGGTCCACGGTGCTGTCGCCCGCTGTTCTCCATGCGCAGCCTCCCAGGCCTTGCGGTAACACAAATCCCTTGCCCTGTGTTGCGCCAGCCCACTGCAGCCTTTGCCGATTGCGAATACGCTTGTCCGTCATTTCCGGTCCTTGCGACCTCCGCACGAACGAAAGCTCCGCTCCATGTCCACAGCCTCTCTTTTCGATCCCCTCCAGGTCGGTGACATCCACTTGGCCAACCGCATCGCCATGGCACCGCTCACGCGCAACCGCGCACCCAATGCCGTGCCGGCCGAGATCACGGCCACCTACTACGCGCAGCGCGCCAGCGCCGGCCTGCTGATCACCGAGGCCACGGCCATCAGCCACCAGGGCCAGGGCTATGCCGACGTGCCGGGCTTGTACGGCACCGAGCAGCTCGATGCCTGGAAGAAGGTCACCACCGCCGTGCACAAGGCCGGCGGCAAGATCGTGACCCAGCTGTGGCACGTGGGCCGCATCTCGCACAACGACCTGCAACCCGATGGCGGCGCACCCGTGGCGCCCTCGGCCCTCATCGCCAAGTCCAAGACCTACCTGATCGACCGCGCCACCGGCAAGGGCAGCTTCGCCCCCACCTCGCAGCCGCGCGCGCTCGACGCATCCGAGCTGCCCGGCATCGTGCACAGCTACGCGGCCGCCGCCCGCAACGCGGTGGAGACCGCCGGCTTCGACGGCGTGGAGATCCATGGCGCCAACGGCTACCTGCTCGATCAGTTCCTCAAGACCGGCGCCAACCAGCGCACCGACGACTACGGCGGCAGCATCGAGAACCGCGCCCGCCTGCTGCTCGAGGCCACGCGCGCCGCCGTGGATGCCGTGGGTGGCGGCAAGGTCGGCATCCGCCTGTCGCCCGTCACGCCGGCCAACGATATCGTGGACGAAGACCCGCAGCCCCTGTTCGACTACGTGATCCGCCAGCTCGCCCAGCTGCGCCTGGCCTACATCCACGTGATCGAAGGCGCTACCGGCGGCCCGCGCGAACTGCCGGACCGCCCCTTCGACTACGCCGCCCTCAAGACGGCCTACCGCGAAGCCGGCGGCAAGGGTGCCTGGATGGTCAACAACGCCTACGACGCCGGCCTGGCCGAGAAAGTGGTGGCCGACGGCACGGCCGACATCGTGGCCTTCGGCAAGCTCTACATCGCCAACCCCGACCTGGTCGAGCGCCTGCGCACCAAGGCCCCGCTCAACGCCTGGGACCAGAGCACCTTCTACGGCGGCGGCGAGAAGGGCTATACCGACTACCCGACGCTCGCTGAGACAGCAGCGTAACAAGCGTTGTCAGCTCTCGGGCGGTGCCTGCCTCAGCAGCGCATGCAATGCGCGCTGTACACGCCAGTGCCCCCGTGCAAGGGCCGCCCCGCCGCACCGGGGGCGTCCCCCCTTTGGGGGGATGACGCGAAGCGGCTCAGGGGGGCTACCCCAGCCCTATCGGACTGGGGGCCCGCATCACGATGCGGGTGAACAAGCGGTCATAGGCCCCGTCGCGGACCGGGCCCTGCGCCAGGGGATTGATGTTGCTGGCAAACGCCGCATCCACGGCCGCCCAGTCCTGCGCATCCAGGTGCGCGTGGGCTGCGGGAAGCACCACGGTCTCTTCGATCCGCATGTGCTCTAGGTAGAAGGCCACATAGCGCTGCAGGGCCTCCTCGAACGCGCTGCGCCGCGTGTCCCCCAAGAGTTCCCAGGCCAGCAGCAGGTGCTGCAGCTCGCGCACGGCTGCCTCCCCGCCTGCATGCTCGCGCTCGAGTTGCGCGATGGCTGCCGCCGCCTCGGGCGCACGCTCCGCCACTCGGGGGAAAAGCCACTGCGACTCCTTGGGGTGGTGCTGGCGCTCGGGAAACTCATCGATGTAGAACAGCATCGCGCGCATCACGTCGAAGAACGCGGCCGGCGCGTCGGCCGGCCCCCGGTCCAGCATCAGTTCCAGCGAGCGCAGCACCGCTGCCAGCGAGGCGTGTTCGTCGCGAATGGTCCGCACACTGGCATGGGGCATGGCTTCGCTCCTGAAGATTACATTGCCCCAAGGGTGCCATGCCGGTGTCCGGACCGACCTGACGCAGGTCAATGAAAGCCCCATGAAAAAAGCCCCGCTCGCAGAAGCGCGCGGGGCCTTGCCCTGGGGCCGAAGACGGCGTGGCGTCAGCGTGCCAACAGCTGGCGCGAGCCCGTTGGTGCACGCAGCGATGCATGCTGATGGGGCTGGGCCACGGGGCTGCCGCTGTGACCGCCATGGCCGCTGTGGGCCATCGACTCGTCGAGCTGGAACTGCTGCACCACTTCCGACAGGCGCGCCGCCTGCTCGCGCAGCGACTCGGCCGCGGCAGCGGACTCTTCCACCAGCGCCGCGTTCTGCTGCGTCATGCGGTCGATCTCGCCCACCGACTGGTTCACCTGGCCGATGCCGGCCGACTGCTCGGTGGCCGCGGCCGTGATCTCGCCGATGATGTCGCCCACGCGTTGCACGCTGGCCACGATCTCCTTCATCGCCGTGCCCGCGTCTTCCACATGGCGCACACCGCCGTCCACGGCGGTCACGCTGTTGCTGATCAGCGCCTTGATGTCGCTGGCCGCTGCGGCCGAACGCTGGGCCAGGCTGCGCACTTCGCTGGCCACCACGGCAAAGCCACGGCCCTGCTCGCCCGCACGGGCCGCTTCGACCGCCGCGTTCAGCGCCAGGATGTTGGTCTGGAAGGCGATGGAGTCGATCAGGCCGATGATGTCGCCGATCTTGCGGCTCGATGCCGAGATCTCCTGCATGCTGGCCACGGCCTGCTGCACCACCGAGCCGCCACGCGTGGCGGTATTGGAGGCCGATGCCGCCAACTGGTTGGCCATCTGCGAGGACGATGCCGTCTGCTGCACGGTGGAGGTCAGCTGCGACAGTGAGGCCACGGCCTCCTGCGCGTTGCTGGCCGTCTGCTCGGTGCGCTGCGACAGGTCCTGGTTGCCCGTGGCGATCTCCTGGCTGGCCGTGGCGATGTTGCCGCTGGCATCGCGCACCTGCGCCACCAGCGAACCCAGGCCCTGCTGCATGTCGCGCAGCGCGCGCTGCAGATCGGCCACCTCGTCCTTGCCCTGCGGGTTGATGGGCTGCGACAGATCGCCACCGGCAATCGCCTGCGCCATGCGCCGGGCTTCGGCCAGTGGGTTGCAGATGGACTGCATGTTCAGCAGCGTGAGCGGCACCACCACCACCACCGTGATCAGCACAGCCAACGCGAACAGCAACTTGGTCTGCGCAGTGACGCTGCTCTGCTGCTCCACGGCCTTGGCCACATCGGCACGCAGCACCTCATCGAGCTGCACCATGAGCTTGTCGGCCTGGTCGAACTCGGCCACGGCCTTGCCGCTCATGCGGTTGGCGATGGTGGCCGTGTCGTAGCCCCCCGCCTCCAGCTGGCGCGCCACATGGGCGAACTGCTCGCGGTAGCTGTCCAGGCGCTTGATGATGTCGCGTACCACGGGGTTGTCGCTGTCCTCGGGTCCGTCCAGGAACTTGGTGGCGATCTTCTTGGCCTTCTCCTGGCTGGCCAGCCACTTGGCCTGTGCCACCTTCACAACCTCGGGCTTCTCGTAGCCGATGATCATGTCCTTCTCGAGCTGGCGGATGGTGCCCATCTCGCCGCGCAGCTCGGCCATGTACCCCACTTCGGCGAAGGAGTTGGCCATGAAGTCCTCGCTGAGATCGGCAATGCGGAACATGCCCAGCATGCCGGCACCCCCCAGCAGCCCCAGCAGACCCAGCACCACGCCAATGGCCCCCAGCATGCGGAATCGAATGGTGAACTGCCGCATGAGCGAGAAAAGATTCATGATCTGTCGTCCTTATGGATGTGTGTGCCCGTGCCGGACTGCAAGGAAGGCGTCTGCGACGCAGGGCCTTCCCCACCCCCGTGTCCGCCGGGCTGCAACAAAACGTTGCAGTTTGCCAGACAAGTGTGACCATGCGCCATACGTGTTTATCACATGCGCCAGCGCTTGAGCAGGAGGGCATTCGCCATCACGCTTACCGAGCTGAGCGCCATAGCAGCCCCGGCCACCACCGGGCTCAGGTAACCCAGCGCCGCCAAGGGGATGCCGGCCACGTTGTAGGCAAAGGCCCAGAACAGGTTCTGGCGGATTTTCATCACCGTGCGGTGCGAAATGTCCAGCGCTGCCGCCACCAGCAAGGGGTCACCGCGCATCAGCGTGATGCCCGCCGCATGCATGGCCACATCGGTGCCATTGCCCATGGCCATGCCCACGTCGGCGGCGGCCAGGGCCGGCGCGTCGTTCACGCCGTCGCCCACCATGGCCACCACATGGCCGCCCTGTTGCAATGCGGCCACCCGCACGGCCTTGTCACCCGGCAGCACCTCGGCCATGACCTCGCCCGCCGCCGGGTCGAGCCCCAGGCGGCGCGCCATGGCCTCGGCCGCCCCCCGGTTGTCGCCCGACAGCATCACCGTGCGGATGCCCCGGGCCTTGAGGGCCGCCAGCGCCTCGCGCGCGCCCGGCTTGGGCTCATCGCCAAAGGCCAGCAATGCGCGCAAGGCCAGGCCCTGGGCCGTGCGCTCGGCCACCGCAGAGACGGTAGCGCCCTCGGCCTGCAGATCGGTGGCACGGCCGGCCAGCGATCCCAGGTCCACCTCCAGCTCCTGCATCCAGCGCAGGCTGCCCACGAGGTAGCTGGCGCCCTGCACTTCGCCTTCGGTGCCACGGCCCGGCACGGCGCGCACGGCATCTGGGGCCTGCAGGGCCAGCTGGCGCTCCTGCGCCGCGCGCACCACGGCGCGCGCCAGCGGGTGCTCGCTGCCGCTCTGCACCGCCGCGACCGCCGCCAGCACCGCGCCTTCGACTAGGCCCGGCACCACCTCGAAGGCGGTCAGCCGCGGCTGGCCCACGGTCAGCGTGCCGGTCTTGTCGAAGGCCACCGTGTCCACCTGGTGCGCACGCTCCAGCGCCTGCGCATCCTTGATCAAAATGCCGTGCTTGGCGGCCACGCCCGTGCCCGCCATGATGGCGGCCGGCGTCGCCAGGCCCAGCGCACAGGGGCAGGCGATCACCAGCACCGCCACGGCGTGGATCAGTGCCGCCTCCATGCCAGCACCGGCCCACAGCCAGCCCAGCAAGGTGGCCAGGGCCATGGCCAGTACCACCGGCACGAACACGGCCGACACCTTGTCCACCAGCCGCTGCAGCGGGGCCTTGGCGGCCTGCGCATCCTCCACCAGGCGGATGATGTGCGCCAGCACCGTCTCGGCGCCCACGGCCGTCACCGCCATCACGACGCGCCCGTCGCCGTTGATCGAGCCGCCCGTGAGGGGCGCGCCCACGTCGCGCGCCACCGGCAGCGGCTCGCCAGTCAGCATGGATTCGTCCACCTGCGTGTGGCCCTCGTGCACCGTGCCGTCCACCGGGATGCGCTCGCCCGGGCGCACCACCAGCCGGTCGCCCACCAGCACCTCGGCCACAGGCACGTCCACCTCGCCGGCCTTGCCCAACAGGTGCACCACGTCGGGCCTCAAGGCATGCAGCGCATGGATGGCGGTGGTGGTCTGGCGCTTGGCGCGTGCCTCCAGCCACTTGCCCAGCAGCACCAGCGTGACCACCACGGCCGAGGCCTCGAAATACAGGTGCGGCGCATGGCCAGCATGTGCAGTAAGCCATAGCCACACCGACAGGCCCCAGCCCGCGCTGGTGCCCAGCGCCACCAGCAGGTCCATGTTGCCCGTGAGGGCCTTCAGTGCATGCCAGCCCGCTTTGTAGAAGCGCGCCCCCAGGATGAACTGCACCGGCGTGGCCAGTGCGAACTGCAGCCACGCGGGCAGCATCCAGTCCTGCCCGAAGAGATCACCCAGCATGGGCAGCACCAGCGGTGCCGACAGCGCCAGGCCCACGCCCACGGGCAGGAAGCCAGCCCAGGGCGACAGGTCCTCGGCCGCATCGGCGTGGTCCTTCGCCAGCGGCTCGTAGCCCGCATTGCGCACGGCGCGGCGCAGTTGCGCCTCCAGCGCAGCGGCATCGCTGCCGGCGGGCGCCGCCACGCCGATGCGGGCGGACTCCGTGGCCAGGTTGACCGAGGCATCCTGCACGCCCGGCACCTTGCGCAGCGCGCGCTCCACGCGGCCCACGCAGCTGGCGCAGGTCATGCCGCCGATGCCCAGGTCGAACTGTTGCAGGGCCTCAAGGGCCCGGTCAGGGGTGGTGTCGTTGGTCATGAGGGGTACCTTACAGCTTGCCATGGTGTCAAGGTCAAGCCCTTGCCCCAGATCAAGTCGGCGCCTTGTCCGATACGGTGGCATTGCCGGCGGTGGTCGAATTTTGTGCATGACAAGCCCTACACCCCCACGGGCGCGCACCGGCCAGGCCCCCCAGCCGCTGGACCGCGCCGAATTCCGCGAACGCTTCCTGCTCGACTTCCAGGACCCGCGCTTTGCCGACGAGGCCGGCGACGCCCTGGACCGCATCGAGGCCATCGCCTGGCGCAACTACGACGACAACCGCAAGGCGCCACGCACACGCAAGGCCGGGCCCGGCTATGCCGACCCGGACTACGACCTGTCGGTCGACTGGCTGGAGGCCAAGGAGCGCATCGACGCAGCGCGTGCGCGCTGGGCCGACCCGGCCAGCCCCTCGCGCGTGCTGCTGGTCTGCGGCTCGGCACGCAACGACGGCACCTGCCCCGGCGAGATCTCCAAGAGCTGGCGCATGCTCAACATGGCGCGCGACGTGCTGGCCGCCGAGCACATTGAAATCGACCTGCTCGACCTGAGCCGCGTCACCTCCGACTACGGGCGCCACATCCATCCCTGCAAGGGCTGCGTCTCCACGGCCATGCCGCTGTGCCACTTTCCGTGCAGCTGCTACCCCAACCATGCCATGCGCCAGACGGGAGACTGGATGAACGAGATCTACGAACGCTGGACCGCCGCGCACGGCGTGATGATCATCACCCCCGTGTACTGGTACCAGTCGCCCAGCCCGCTCAAGCTCATGATCGACCGCCTGGTCTGTGCCGACGGCGGCAACCCCGACCCCACCAGCACCCACGGCAAGAAGTCCGCCGAGGCCAAGGCGCTGGAGCTGGCCGGCTGGGGCTACCCCAAGCACCTCGAAGGCCGCACCTACGCCCTGGCCGTGCACGGCGACGTGGCCGGCATCGAGATGTCGCGCCGAGGCCTGTCGGACTGGCTCGACTGGATGGGCTTCATCGACGCCGGCCAGGCTGCGCGCCTGGACCGCTACATCGGCTACTACGAAAGCTACGCCCAAAGCCACGAGGTGCTGGACCGCGACACCGCCATGCAGGCCGAGATCCGCGGCGCCGCACAGGCCCTGGCCGCGGCGGTGGGCGAGCTGCGCGCGGGCACCCTCTCGCGCCCCGATGCCGGCGTACGCCGCGCCCGGCCGAAGTAGGCAGTCCCTCTTCAAGGTTTTGCAGCAGGGCTTGACCTTGCCACCATGTGAAGGTTTACGCTCCAGGCTGTTCAATGCAATCAGCCAACCAGCAAGGAGTATTCACATGCAGCCATCTACCACCACCAGCCATGACTTCCAGGTCCAGGGCATGACCTGCGGCCACTGCGAGCGCGCCGTGACCCAGGCCGTGCAGGGCGTGGACCCGGCCGCCAACGTGCGCATCGACCGCGCCAGCGGCAATGTGCATGTGGAGCACAGCAGCGCCGCGCGCGAAGCGCTGGCCGCCGCCATCGCCGAAGAAGGCTACGCCGTCGCGGCATGAGCAAGACCGACTGGCCCGTGCCCATCGGCGAGGCCGCGCGCCGCGCCGGGGTTTCGGCGCGCATGGTGCGCCACTACGAGTCCCTGGGCCTGGTGGCCGGCGTGGCGCGCACCGACAGCGGCTACCGCCAGTACACCGCGGCCGACGTGCATGGCCTGCGCTTCATCCGCCGCGCACGCGACCTGGGCTTTTCGATGGAAGAGATCGCCGGCCTGCTCGCCCTGTGGCAGGACCGCAGCCGCGCCAGCAGTCAGGTCAAGCGCATCGCCCAGGCCCACATCGAGGACCTGAACGAGCGCATCGCCGCCATGCAGGCCATGCAGCGCAGCCTGCAAACGCTGGTGTCGTGCTGCCATGGGGATGAGCGGCCGGACTGCCCGATCCTGGATGACCTGGCGGGGGAGCCAGCTCCCCCCAGGCACTAGGCGCGCTTGCGCGGTGCCGCTGCTGCAGCCGGTGCCACCTTGCGCACCCGCTTGGCAGGCGCCTTGGCCACCACCGCGCCATCGGCGCGCCGCAACACCCCCTGGCACAGCGTCGCTATGCACTGCTCGGCCACCTGCTCGGCCGTGTACTCGCCGCCGGGCTGGTACCAGCGGCCGATCCAGCTCAGCGCCCCGGCGATCACGAAGGCCGTCATCTTCGGATCGCACGGCTCCAGCGAGCCCTCCTGCACGCCCTCGGCCACCAGGCGTCGGAACTCCCGGTCGATGGCGGATTTGTGGCGGCGTAGTTCGGCGCGGCTCTCGGGCGGCAGCTGCTCGTCGCCCACACGGATCAGGCACTTGCCGAAATCCTCTGTGACGATGCGCGCATAGACCTGCATGCAGGTCATGAGCTGGTCGACGGCCTTGCCGCCAGCCGCGCGCGAGGCATCGATGCCCTCGAGCATCATCTGCAGGCCCTTGCTCACGCACTGCAGCAGGATCTCGTCCTTGTTCTTCACGTAGTAGTACAGCGTGGGCTTGGTGACGTTCAGCCGCGCGGCGATGTCGTCGAGCGAGGTGGCGTGAAAGCCGCGTTCGTTGAACAGCTGCGCGGCGGCCTGCAGCACGGCATTGCGCTTGGCTTCGCGCTGCTGTTCGCGGTGCGACGCGGGCGCCCAGGGCGACGCGGGCGGGCGGTCCGCACTGCGGGGGGGCGACACGGTGGGGCTGGGCATGGCGGGCTGGTTCCTCGGGAAAGTACGGATGCTGGTTTGGCGCAGGGCCTTCCAGAATCTACTCGTGAGTAAACAGTTTACGCACAAGTAGAAAATTTCTGCAGGCCCGCAGGCATTTTCTGGTCAGCACAAACCCGCATTAGAAAGCCAATGGAGACACACCCACCCGGCAATCCCCCCGCCAGCGCGCCGCCCCTGCTGCAGGTCGATGGCGTCACGCTGGCCTTCGGCGGGGTCAAGGCGCTCACCGGCGTGGGCTTTGGCGTGCAGTCCGGCTCCATCACCGCCGTGATCGGGCCCAACGGCGCGGGCAAGACCTCGCTGTTCAACACCATCTCGGGCTTCTACCGCCCGGGCAGCGGCGCCATCCGTTTCAAGGGCCAGGACATCACGCGGGTGCCGGCCCCGCAGCGCGCCCGGCTGGGCCTGGGGCGGAGCTTCCAGAACATCGCGCTGTTCCGCGGCATGACGGTGCTCGACAACATCAAGCTCGGGCGCCACGCGCACCTCAAGGCCAACGTGCTCGACGCGCTGCTGTACATCGGCCGCGCACGGCGCGAAGAGGCCGCCCTGCGCGCCGACATCGAGGAGCGCATCATCGACTTCCTGGAGATCGACCACATCCGCCACGCGCCGGTCTCGGCCCTGCCCTACGGCCTGCAAAAGCGCGTGGAGATGGCCCGCGCCCTGGCCATGCAGCCCGAGATCCTGATGCTCGACGAGCCCGTGGCCGGCATGAACCGCGAGGAGACCGAGGACATGGCGCGCTTCATCCTCGACGTGCGCGCCGAATGGGGCGTCACCGTGCTCATGGTCGAGCACGACATGGGCATGGTCATGGACCTGTCGGACCACGTGGTGGTGCTCAACTTCGGGCAGGTCATCGCCCAAGGCACGCCGGCCGAAGTGCAGGCCAACCCCGAGGTCATCCGCGCCTACCTGGGCTCGGGCGACGTGGGCGACCTGCGTGCCCGGCTGCATGCTGGGGCCGCGACGCCGCTGCAGGGAGTCGCATGATGGACTGGGCCTACCTGTTCGAAATCAGCCTCACCGGCATCTCCGGCGGTGGCCTGTACGCGCTGGCGGCACTGGCCTTCGTGATGGTCTACAAGGCCACGCGCGTGGTCAACATCGCCATCGGCGAGATGCTCATGGTCGGCGCCTACCTGTTCTTCACCTTCGCCGCCACCTTCGCGCTGCCGCTGTGGCTGGCCATTCCTGCAGCGGTGCTCGGCTCGGGCCTCTTGGGCGCGGTGATCGAGCGCACCATGATCCGCCCGCTGCTGGGCGAGCCGCCGATCTCCGTGTTCATGGTCACCGTGGGCCTGGCTTCGGTGCTCGTGGGCCTGGTGGAGATGATCTGGACGGCCGACCAGCGCCGCCTGCCCGAGTTCATGCCGACCAAGCCCATCATGATCGGCGAGGCCTTCCTCGCGCCCAAGGTGTTCTGGGGCGCGGTGATCGCGGTGGCCTTCATCGCGGCCGTGCTGCTGGTGTTCCGCTTCTGGCGCGGCGGCGTGGCCCTGCGCGCCACGGCCAGCGACCAGGCCGCCGCCTACTCGGTGGGCATCAACGTGCCGCGCGTGTTCTCGCTGGCCTGGGTGGTCTCGGCCATGATCGCCGCAGTCTCCGGGATCATCGTCGGCTCCATCGGCGGCATCTCGTCGAGCATGGGCGTGTTCGGCCTGTCGGTGCTGGTGGTGGTCATCGTCGGCGGGCTCGACAGCGCGCTCGGCGCCCTCATCGGCGGCGTGCTCATCGGCCTCATCGAGGCCCTGGCCGGCGCCTACCTGGGCGGCGAATACAAGCTCCTGGCCACCTTCATCGTGCTCGTGGCCGTGCTGCTGGTGCGGCCCTATGGACTGTTCGGCACGCACGAGATAGAGAGACTCTAGAAACATGCGCCCCCACGTTCATCACTTCGTGTATTCACTGCCCCCCAGGGGGGCGCAGGCCTGCCTTGGGGCGGCCCGGCGGGAGGCCTGATGCGCATCGGTACTCTCAAGGAATCCTACGTCGCCGACGCGGCGCTGTTCGACTCGCGCACGCAGAAGGTCTGGCTCGCCGTGGCCGCCGCGCTGCTGCTGCTGTTCCCCTTCATGGCCAGCGACTACTGGCTCTACCTGGCCTGCCTGGTCAGCATCAACGTCGCCAGCGCCACGGGGCTGAACATCCTCACGGGCTACACGGGGCTGGTGAGCCTGGGGCAGGCCGCCTTCATGGGCCTGGGGGCCTACACCGTGGCCGTGCTGGAGACGCGCGTGGGCACGCCCTTCCTCCTGAACCTGCTGGCTGGCGGCTTCGTGGCCATGCTGGGCGGCATCGTCGTGGGCATCCCCTCGCTGCGCGTCAAGGGCCTGTACCTGGCCATCGCCACCATCGCCGCATCGTTCATCGCGCACTTCATCTTCGCCAACTGGAAGTTCACGGGCGGCACCGGCGGCCTGAGCGTGCCGCCGGCCAAACTCTTCGGCCTGCCGCTCGATACCTCGTTCCGCCTGTACTGGGTGATCGTGCCGGTCACCGTGCTCATGCTGCTGGGCGCGGCCAACCTGTTTCGCACGCGCGTGGGCCGCGCCTTCATCGCCATCCGCGACCGCGACATCTCGGCCGAGGTGCTGGGCATACCGCTGCTGCGCTACAAGCTTTTGTCGTTCGGCCTGTCCTCGTTCTATGCGGGCGTGGCCGGCGGTCTGTGGGCCTACTTCTTTCGCGTGGTCACACCCGAGAGCTTTCCGCTGCTCATGTCGATCTTCTTCCTGGCGGCCATCATCGTCGGCGGCATGGGCTCCATCCTGGGCGGCATCCTGGGTGCGGTGTTCATGACCATGGTGCCCGAGCTGCTCAAGCTGGTGGTCGACCTGCTGCCCGGCGGCAACGAGCTCACGGTGTTCCTCTCGCCCGTGCGCACCGTGATCTTCGGCCTGCTGATCATCGGATTTCTGGTGTTCGAGCCGCAGGGGCTCGCAGAAGTGTGGCGGCGCATTCGCCGCTTTTTCCATCTGTGGCCGTTCCGCAATTGAGAGAGCCGCTGCAGCCCATAAAACCATGAAGGAGACAAGCACCATGCCCACGACCACCACCCCATCCCTCGCATCCCAGCGCCGCCGCACCCTGCTGCTCGCCGCAGGCGCCACGCTGGCCGCACCGCTCACCGCCACCGCACAGGCCAGCGGCGAAGACATCGTCATCGGCGGCTCCATCCCGCTCACGGGCGTGTTCGCGTTCGCGGGCGTGGGCATCAATGCCGGCATCGGCGACTACGTGAAGATGGTCAACGACGCGGGCGGCATCAAAGGCCGCAAGCTCAAGTACGTGCCCGAGGACACGGGCTACAAGGTCGACGTCTCGGTGGCGGCCTACAAGAAGATCACCAGCCAGAACAAGGTGAATCTCTACTACGGCGACTCCACGGGCTTTGCCAAGACCATCAATCCCGAGCTCGACCGCGCGGGCAGCACGCTGATGGCCGGCGCCTCGTTCGCGTCCGAACTCAACGACCCCGCCAAGTACCCCAACCAGTTCCTCGTCGGCCCCGACTACACCGAGATGTTCGGCATCCTGCTCAAGCACATCGCCAAGGAAAAGCCCGGTGCCAAGGTGGCCTTCGTATATTCGGACTCCGAGTTCGG
Organism: Acidovorax sp. LjRoot66; assembly: GCF_964253305.1. Classification (NCBI taxonomy): domain Bacteria; kingdom Pseudomonadati; phylum Pseudomonadota; class Betaproteobacteria; order Burkholderiales; family Comamonadaceae; genus Acidovorax; species Acidovorax sp. LjRoot66. Next base: position 408,230 of record NZ_CAXUQU020000001.1, on the reverse strand, counting down.
CCGCGACCCCATCGACAAGAGCGAAGCAGCCGCCAAGGCACTCGGCCTGTCGGTGCCCGTCAAGATCATGACGCCCGCCGGCAGCGTGGACGTCTCGGGCGAGGTCATCAAGCTGCGCCGCGCCGCGCCCGACTACACCATCTTCCACGGCTACATCCTGGCCCCCATCCCCGAGTTCATCACCCAGGGCAAGCAGCAGGGCATGACCAGCAAGTGGATGGGCACCTTCTGGACCATGGACAGCTCCACCGTGATGAAGATGGGCGAGGCCGCCGACGGCTTCATGGGCGTGATGCCCTACCGCTACTACTACGACACCGAGAAGGCGCCCATGCTGGAGAAGATCCGCGCGCTGCGCCCCGAGTACCAGAGCACGGCCTACATCCAGGGCTTTCTCGCCGCCATGCTGTTCACCGAATCGGCCAAGCGCTGCCTGGATGCGGGCAAACCGCTCGATGGCAAGAACCTCAAGGCCGCGCTCAACAGCATCAAGGACTTCGACACCGGCGGCCTGATCGGCGTGCCGATCACCATCAGCGGCAACTCCATCCCTGTGGGCCGCGTGTACCGCGCGGACATGAAGGCCCAGAAGATGGTCGCCGCCTCTGACTGGATCAAGCTCTGATGTCCCTGACACCCCCCCTGAGTCGCTTCGCGCCTTCCCCCTTCAGGGGGACGCACCCCGAGGCCCGGCAAAGCCGGTTCCACGGGTGCGCTGGCAGAGCAGCGCCCACGGCATGCTCCGGGTGCGGCGCGGTGCGCGGTGGTCCTACCCTGCTGCCGAGACCGTGATGCCGCACGCTCCTGAGTTCGTCCTCGAAGTCAACAACATCGAGGTCATCTACAACAAGGTGGTGCAGGCCCTGCGCGGCCTGTCGCTGTCCGTGCCGCGCGGGCAGATCGTGGCGCTGCTGGGCAGCAACGGGGCGGGCAAGTCCACCACGCTCAAGGCGGTGTCGGGCCTGCTGGCGCTGGAGGATGGTGAAGTGCAGGGCGGCAGCATCCGCTTCAACGGCCAGCCCACTGCGGCGCTCGCACCTCAGCAGTTGGTGCGCAACGGCCTGTCGCACGTGATGGAAGGCCGCCGCGTGTTCGAGGACCTCACGGTGGAGGAGAACCTCGTAGCCGCCACCTATGCACTCACGGGCCGCAAGGATGCAAAGCCCGATTTCGACAGCGTCTACAGCTACTTCCCGCGCCTGCACGAGCGGCGCCGGGGCCTGGCCGGCTACCTCTCGGGCGGCGAGCAGCAGATGCTGGCCATCGGCCGCGCGCTCATCGCCCAGCCCCAGCTGATCCTGCTCGACGAACCTTCGCTGGGCCTGTCGCCGAAGCTCGTGGAAGACATCTTCACCATCATCGCGCGCATCAACGCCGAGCGCGGCACCTCCATGCTGCTGGTCGAACAGAACGCCACCGTGGCGCTGGCCGTCGCCCACCAGGGCTACATCATGGAGAACGGCAAGATCGTGATCGACGGCACGGCCGAGCGCCTGGCCAGCGACCCCGACGTGCGCGAGTTCTACCTCGGCATGGGCGGCGGTGGCGAAGCGAAAAGCTTCAAGGACATCAAGCACTACAAGCGCCGCAAAAGATGGCTGTCATGACCCTCCCCGAACTCACCCTGCCCCAGATGCTGCGCGAGCGCGCGCGCACCGAGCCCGGCCGCGTGGCCATCCGGCAAAAGGACTTCGGCATCTGGAAGCCCTTCACCTGGGCCAGCTACCACGAGCGGGCCAGCCACTTCGGCCTGGGGTTGCGCGCGCTCGGGCTGCCGGCCGGCGGCCATGTGGGCGTGATCTCGGAGAACCGCACGGAGTGGGTCCTGGCGCAGATGGGCGCCGGCCTGGTCGGTGCGGTCACCGTGGGCGTCTACCCCACCAGCCCCACCAACGAGGTGGCCTATGTGGTCGGCCATGCCGACATCGAGATCATGGTCTGCGAGGACCAGGAGCAGACCGACAAGCTGCTCGCGGCGCTGCCCGAGTTGCCGCGCCTCAAAAAGATCATCGTCATGGAGACCAAGGGCCTGCGCAGCTTCGCGCCCGAGGTGCGCGCGCTGATCGCCACCTTCACCGAGGTCGAGGCGCTGGGCGCCGCATCGGGATCGCAGGCGCTGGTGGACGAGGCACTCGCGCGCCAGACGCTCGACGACGTGGGCCTGATGATCTACACCTCGGGCTCCACCGGCAAGCCCAAGGGCGCGATGATCAGCTACCGCAACATCCGCGGCGTGGTGCCCGGCATCGTCGACCGGCTGCAGCTCGACGCGGCCACCACCCACCTGTCCTACCTGCCGCTGTGCCACGTGGCCGAGCAGATGCTCACCAGCTTCGTGCCGGTGTACATCGGTTCGCAGGTGAACTTCGGCGAATCCATCCGCACCGTGCAGGAGGATCTGCGCGAGGTAGCGCCCACCATGTTCCTGGGCGTGCCGCGCATCTGGGAGAAGATGCATGCCGCCATCCACATCAAGCTGCAGGAGACCGGGGGCCTGCGCCGCCGGCTGTTCCACCGCGCCATCGCCGCCTGCCAGCCCCTGGCCGAGAAGCCGCGCAGCAGCTGGAGCCTGGCCGAGCGGGCCACCTTCGCCGCCAGCTACTGGCTGGTGTTCCGTGCGCTGCAGAATTTCATCGGCCTGCGCGATGCGCGCGTGGCGCTCACCGGGGCCGCACCCATCCCGCCCGACGTGGTGCGCTTCTTTCGTGTGCTCGGCCTGCCGCTGGTGGAGGTCTACGGCCTGACCGAATCCACCGGCATGGTCACGGGCCACCGGCTGGACCAGGTGGTGGTGGGCACCGTGGGCGTGCCCACGCTGGGCGTGGAGCACCGCATTGCCGACAATGGCGAGCTGCAGCTGCGCGGCGACATGGTGTTCGCGGGCTACTACAAGAACCCCGAGGCCACGGCCACGAGCATCATCGACGGCTGGCTGCACACCGGCGACGTGGTGCGCGAAGAGCAGGGCCAACTGAAGATCGTCGACCGGCTCAAGGACATCATGATCACGGCCGGCGGCAAGAACCTCACGCCCTCGGAGATCGAGAACACCATGAAGGGCAGCCCCTTCATCAAGGAATGCATCATCGTCGCCGAGGGACGCAAGTTCGTCGGCGCGCTGGTGATGATCGACTACGAGACCGTGGGCAAGTGGGCCGAGGCCCGGCGCCTGGCGTTCACGCATTTCCGTTCGCTGGTCGAGGCACCCGAGGTGCGCGAACTCATCGACACCGAGATCCGCCGCGGCAACGAGCGCCTGGCCCAGGTCTCGCAGATCCGCCAGTTCCACCTTCTCACCAAGGAGCTGGACCACGACGACGGCGAGGTCACCGCCACCATGAAGGTGCGCCGCTCCAGCATCTACAAGACCTACGCTGCCGAGATCGAGGCGCTGTACCGCTGAGGAACCGACATGACCGACGACACCGAGGCTGCGCCTCCCGCCCTGCTGCACGAGCGCCAGGGCGCCATCGCCACCTTGCGCTTCAACCGCCCCGCCGCGCTCAACGCCATCGACGTGCCCATGGCCCAGGCCTTCCTGGCCGCCGTGCAGGCCATTGCGGCAGACGCCAGCGTGCGCGCCGTGGTGCTGCGCGGCAACGGCAAGGGCTTCATGGCCGGCGGCGATCTGGCCACCCTGCGCGCCAACCCCGTGCAGGGCGCGATGGAACTGCTCGGGCCGTTGCACGCGGGCCTGGCCCTGCTGGCGCAGATCGATGCGCCCGTGATCGCCCAGGTACACGGCGTGGCCGCAGGCGCCGGCCTGTCGATGCTGCTGCAGGCCGACTACGTGCTCATGGCCGAGGGCACGCGCCTGAACTTGGCCTACATCAACCTGGGCACCAGTTGCGACGTGGGCGCCTCCTGGGCGCTGCCGCGCATGGTGGGCCTGCGCCAGGCGCTGGAGATCGCGCTGCTCGGCGATTCCTTCACGGCCGACGACGCGCTGCGCCTGGGCCTGGTCAACCGCGTGGTACCCATGGCCGAACTCGACGCCGCCACCACCGCCGTGGCCGAGCGCCTGGCCGCCGGCCCCACCGTGGCCTACGGCGCAATGAAACGCCTCATGCGCCAGTCGCTGGAACGCAGCCTGCCCGAGCAGCTGGCGGCCGAGCAGCAGGCCTTTGCGCACTGCGCCGCCACCGCAGACTTCCGCGAAGGCATAGCGGCCTTCTACGCACGCCGGCCCGCCCAGTTCAATGGGCGCTGAATTCCCTTTCTTCTCTTTCGACACATTCCCCCCATGAGCAGCCTTCAAGACGTCTACGTCCTTTCCACCGCGCGCACCGCCATCGGCACCTTCGGCGGCAGCCTCAAGGACGTACCCAACACCGACCTCGCCACCACCGCCGTCAAGGCCGCCATCGCGCGCAGCGGCCTGCCGGCCGATGCCATCGGCCACGTGGTGATGGGCAACGTGATCCCCACCGACACCAAGGACGCCTACCTCGCGCGCGTGGCCGCCATCGATGCGGGCTGCCCCATCGAGACACCGGCCTTCAACGTCAACCGCCTGTGCGGCTCGGGCCTGCAGGCCATCATCTCGGCGGCCCAGGCCATCGGCTATGGCGACTGCGACATCGCCATCGGCGGCGGTAGTGAATCGATGAGCCGCGGCCCCTACTTCGACACCGCAGCGCGCTACGGCGCGCGCATGGGCGACGCGAAAAGCATCGACTAGGGCCTGTTCACCCCAATTTCGGGGTCGCGAAGGCCCTTGCCGGCGCGCCAATCTAGGCGCGCGACACAGCGTGTGCCCTTGCACACGCAAGGAACGCAACGACGAGTGGCGCGCCGGCAAGGGCCTTCCCTTCGGGTTGCCCGGCCTGGGGGCCGTCTGCAGCGTTGCCCGCGCTTGCAAGGTGCACACCTTGCTGCACACGGGCGCCTAGCATCCAGCCCCCAGGCCGGGCAACGCGATCCCCGAAATTGGGGTGAACAGGCCCTATGCTCGGCATCCTGCACGACCCGTGGCAGAAGATGCACATGGGCATCACCGCCGAGAACGTGGCCGAGCGCTACCGCATCGGCCGCGAGGCACAGGATCAGTTGGCCGTGCAAAGCCAGCAGCGCGCAGCGCACGCCATCGCTGCGGGCTACTTCCGCGAGCAGATCGTGCCGGTGGAGATCACCACGCGCAAAGGCGCGGTGGTCTTCGACACGGACGAGCACGTGCGCGCCAATACCACCCTGGAAGTGCTGGCCGGCATGAAGCCCGCGTTCAAGAAGGACGGCCTGGTCACCGCCGGCAATGCCTCAGGCATCAATGACGGCGCCGCCGCCGTGGTGCTGGCATCGGGCGCGCGCGCCTCGGCCCTGGGCCTGAAACCCCTGGCCCGCCTGGTGGGCTACGCGCATGCGGGCGTGGAGCCGGCCTACATGGGCATCGGCCCGGTGCCCGCCACACAGAAGGTCCTGCAGCGCACCGGCCTCACGGTGCAGGACATGGACGTGATCGAGGCCAACGAGGCCTTCGCCGCCCAGGCCTGCGCCGTGATCCAGGAGCTGGGCCTCGATCCGGCCAAGGTCAACCCCAACGGCTCGGGCATTTCGCTCGGCCACCCCGTGGGCGCCACGGGCGCCATCATCACCACCAAGGCCATCGCCGAGCTGCACCGCACGGGCGGGCGCTATGCGCTGGTGACCATGTGCATCGGCGGCGGTCAGGGGATTGCGGCGATCTTCGAACGGGTGTGATCCGCCCAGGCACCTGCTGCCTGGCGCATTGCTGAAAGCGGCACAGCAATGCGTGGCCATTTCCCATCAATCGGCGGCGCCATGTTTCTACGCTTGGGGGCTTCTTCCTCCTTGCTGAAAAACACCCCGTGCCGCACTTCACCGTTGTCCCGTCCCCTACCCGCTGGGGTGCTCCATGACCTGGGTCGCCCTGGGTCTCTTTGCCGGCCTGGTGCTGGGCACCTACGACTTCCTCACCAAGCTCGCGCTGCGCGAAAAGAGCGTGCTCGACGTGGTCGTGCTGAGTTCCGCGCTCGGCGCATTCCTGTGGCTGCCCTTTCTGCTCGCACCGGCCACTGCGGCACCTGCATTGCAGCCCTGGGGCCTCTACCCCGCACCGCTGGGCTGGCGCGAACAGGCACTGGTGCTGCCCAAGTCGCTGATGATGGTCGCCACCTGGGTACTGTCGTACTACGCGGTCAAGGCACTGCCGCTGTCGATCTCGGCCGGCGTGCGCGCGTCGGGCCCGCTGTGGACGGCGGCCGGTGCCATCGTGCTGCTCGGCGAGCAGCTCACCGGGTGGCAGTGGCTGGGCCTGGCGGTGTCCATGCTGTCCTACCATCTGTTCGCGCGCATCGGCAGCCGCGAGGGCATCCGCTTTCACCGCGACGGCTGGGTGCTATGCATGCTGGCCGCCACGCTGCTGTCCTCGGCCAACGCACTGTACGACAAGCACATCCTTGCCGGGCTGCGGCTGGACCTGGCGGCCGTGCAGGCCTGGTCGGCGCTGCAGCGCGGCGTGATCGCGCTGGCCCTGCTGCCCTGGGTGTGGCGCAGCGTTTCGCTGCGCGGCCTGTTCACGCGCCACTGGGCCGTGCCTGCGATCGCACTGGCCTATCTGGCGGCGGAATACCTCTACCTTGCTGCAGTGCAAACCGAGGGGGCCATGATCTCCGTGATTTCGGTGCTGCGCCGTACCAACCTGGTCATGGTGTTCGGGCTCAGCGCGCTGTTCTTCCAGGAGCGTTTCATTCGCCAGAAGACACTGGCCATCGCCGGCGTGCTGGCCGGCATCGTGCTCACGCTCTGGAACTGACGCGGTCCGGGGGCGCCAGACTTCGGATCCATGCCATCACCTGCTGCCCCTGCGGCGTAATGGCCATGCGCTCCGAGGCGAGCAGGTAGTACGACTGCTCGCAGGGCAGTGCCACCTCGCCCAGGCGCACCAGCGCACCGCTGGCCAGCAGGTCCTGCACCAGAGAACGCCGGCCCAGTGCGATGCCCTGCAGACCCAGGGCAGCGTCGAGCACAAAGCCCGTGTCCGTGAAGGCCATGCCCTGTTGGCGCGCTGCGGCAACCCGGATACCCGCCTTGTCCAGCCACGGCTTCCAGGGCTGGCGCGTGTGCGAGAGCAGCACCGCCTTGCGGAACGCAGCCACGCCCGCGGGCACGCCCAGGCGCGCCAGGTAGGCCGGCGCCGCCACGGGGAACCACTCATCGTCCATGAGTTTTTCGCAGTGGTGGGCGGCCGGTCGGGTGCGCGCAAAGCGCACGGCAATGTCGGCATCGCCCCGGTCCACGTCCACCGTGTCGATGGAGGGGTGGATCTCCACGCCCCACCCCGGCGGCTGTGCGTCCAGGCGCGACAGGGCTGGCACCAGGCGCCAGCGCGCGAACGAGGGCAAGGCGCTGATGCGCACCACGGGCAGCAGGCCTGCACCATCCGCACCGAAGATCTGCTGCAGGCGGTGCAGCGGCTCCTTGAGCTGCTGGTGCAGATGCACCCCTTCGACCGTGAGCGCCACGGCGCGCGTGCTGCGCACGAACAGCGGCCGCGCCAGCAGCCGCTCCAGTTCGCGGATGCGGTGGCTCACCGTGCTGTGCGACAGGTGCAGCTCCTCGGCCGCCTTGCCGAAACTGCACAGCCGCGCCACGGCATCGAAGGCAAGGATCAGGTGGATGGGCGGAATGGCTTTCATCGACCGCAGGCCGCGTTGTCCATGCCAGCCATTGCCGCGCCCCGCCCGCTCAGAACGGGGCCGAGTCGGGGTCGGTGTCCGCCGGTGCCGTCGCCGGCCCGGTGATGGCGCGCCCCGCCACGTCCTTGCCGCGTGCCGGCACGGGCACGGCGGCCGCCAGCCCCGGGCCCGAGGGGCCGCTGCCCGCGGGGATGGCTTGCGCAACAGCGCTGGCCCCAATGCCATCGGATTCACCGCCCAGCGCCTCGATCAGGTCGGGGATCAGCTTGGACAGCTCCCCTGTGGCGATGGCCACGTCAGTGTCGAAACCGCCGTCATCGGCCTTGGTGCCTTCGAACACGGTGTCCAGGAAGGACACCTTCTTGATCTGCAGCCCCTCGGTCAGCATCAGCGAGACGCGGTCGTCCCAGGTCAGCGCCAGCTTGGTGGGCAGCTTGCCGGCGGCGATGTGCGCCTGCACTTCCTCGATGTCCAGCGGGTGGCGCGAATAGCGCACCACGGCCTTGGACTCGTCGGCGCTCTTCAACTCGCATTCGCGGTCCACGGTGAAGCCCACGGGCGGCTCCTGCGTGCTCAACCAGTGCGACATGGCCACCTGCGGGCTGGTCTCGGTGTACAACAGCGAGACGGACAGGCCCGGCAGGTATTCGACCAGCAGCGAAACGACCTCGTCGGCACGGCCCTGGCTGGACGTGTCGAACACGATGGTGCGTGCTTCCCTGTCGATCCATACCCACATCGAGCCCTGCTTGGTGAAGGCCATGGGCAGCAGGTCGAGCTTGGCCTCTTCCTTGAGCTCCTTGCTCTCCTTCTTGCCGGGCTTGCGCCCGGTTTCCTTCTCGATGCGCTCGGCCTTTTCCTTCACGCGGCGGTTGAGCACCGAGCCTGGCAGCACCTTGGACTCGACCATGAAGCGCAGGATCCACTGCCCTCCCACCGACTCGACCATGGCGCCATGCTCATCGCCGCGCGGCGGCACCCAGCCCAGCGACTTTTCCTGCGTGGCACCGCACTCCATGAAGGGGGCCTTGGCCAGCGCCTCTTCCACCTGCGTCAATTCCACCTGCCATTGCGGAGCAATGCGGTACACGATCATGTTCTTGAACACGAAAAACCCTCTGGTTACCGGACGAAGCTGTCCACCGGTGCCATGCACGCCTGCGGCGCTGGCACGGAACCCTCCATTGTCGGTGGTCGGCGCCCCTTGCGTACCGGGCCGCAGTGCAACACAGGGAAAATCCATACGCCTGCTCCGCTTTTGATAGCTGCAAGGCCCCGCAGGTAAAGACGATCTTCTTGTCACAACTTTACACTGGGACAAACAACGTGCATGCGGGCGATACATGGCAGGCAGACACTGCAGTCAACCGCTGGAACCACCGTTCCGGGGCCCCTTCCTCCCTCTGAAAGGACTCTCACCATGGCTTTCCTGTCCCGCCACACCGTTGCCGCCGCCGTCCTCGCCGCCCTGGCCCTGCCGGTGCTGGCACAGCCCACCCCTGCCAACCCGCCCGCCGTGGGTGCGGCAGCCGCCCCCGATGCCCGCAAGGGCCCAGGCGAACACCGCGAACGCCACCAGGCCCACATGGCCCAGCGCGCCGCCGCGCTCAAGGCACAGCTCAAGCTGACCCCGGCGCAGGAACCAGCCTGGAACACCTTCACCGCCTCCATGCAACCGGGCGAACGCCAGGCCCGCCTGGACCACAAGGACATGGACAAGCTCACCACCCCCGAGCGCATCGACCGCATGCGCGCCATGCGTGCACAGCACGCCGCCGAGGCCGACCGCCGCGGTGAAGCCACCAAGGCCTTCTATGCCGTGCTGACGCCCGAGCAGCAAAAGACCTTCGATGCCCGCGCCCAGCGCATGGGCCCGCGGGGCGAACATGGCAAGCACGGCCCCCATGGCCACCGCGGCCATGGCGACAAGCCCGCCGGTGCAGCAGCAGCACCGGCAACGCAGAAGTAAGCACCGGGCGTGCGACACCCGCCTGCACGGCAGCGGTGTCGCAACCATCAGAAGGGGGCTCCATTCGGAGCCCTTTTCCTTTTTCCGCCATCAAGCTGCGGTTGCGGCCTACAAAACCACTGGTGGGGGCGTTCCTACACTCATTTACATACAGCTGTGTATGTCAAACCACGGAACAAAACCATGAACACCAAACCCTTCCGCCCGGCTTCATCCCCACTCTCCGTTGCGCTGGCAGCCGGCGTGGCGCTGGGCGCCCTGGCCGCTGTGCCGCAGACCGCCATGGCACAACAGAGCGCACAGGCCTCACCCTCCATCTACATCCAGGGCTCCCAGGCCCGCCGGGATACCGATGCCATCACCCTCGGCGGCACCTTGCCCTGGAAGGACTGGCAACGCCCGCTGTGGGGTGGCCAGCTCACGGGCTACTGGGATCTCTACGCCAGCCGCTGGACCTTTGACGGTGCGCAGGGCGGGCGCTCGCACACCACAGTGCTCGGCGTCACCCCCACCCTGCGCCTGCGCATGGACGAAGGCCGCTCGGCCTGGTTCTGGGAGGGCGGCATCGGCCTCACGGTGGCCGACAAGCGCTACGTCACGCCCGAACGCACCTTCAGCACCCGTGCCAACTTCGCCTCCCACCTGGGGCTGGGGGTCAGCCTGGGTGAGCAGCGCCAGCACGACATCGTGTTGCGCGTGCAGCATGTCTCCAACGCCGGGGTAAAGAAGCCCAACCCGGGCGAGAACTTCGCGCAGCTGCGCTACGGGTACCACTTCTGAGCCGGCCACCAGCCCCGGCGACCGGCCTACCCGGCACCTGGCCCCACAGCCCGCCTCTTCGGCGGGCTTTTTTGTGCCCAGGCTCCGATCCATCTGTGGATAACCATGGGTATGGTTGCCGAACAAGCCATTGGTTATCCACAGAACTGCCGCGCAGCCGAAAGTTGTTGTCATCCAACCGCAAAGTTCAACCCCGTCGTGCCACAGGGTTTGAAGCCACGCAAGTGCGCGCCAGCATTGGGAAAAACGGGCTTGTCCACAAAAAAGCCCCTGCTCTACTACTACTGCTATTGATTTATAGAGCTATTAAAGAATAACAAGCAAAACCTGATGCAGGGCGCGTCGACCGACCTGGAGCCTGTTGTACCCACAGAGCAACGCGCTGGCACCCTGCAGCTGCCCGTGCCCTTCACAGGCCGCAGAAGGCCCCTTCTTTGCACACGGCAGGCCAAGGGTCAGGCTGGCTTGCGAAGCCACGCCTGGCTGAACAGGAGGCCGCGCAGGGTCCGATAAGCCATTGCCAGGCTGCAGGCGACCTTGAAGGGTGCAAGGAGCCGCTCCCCGGGAGAGAAGCCGCGCCTGTGCAGTGACTTTTCCACGTATCGGCCTGTCCTTGTGCATAACTTTGGGGGAATTGCTGGCACAACTGCCCGGTTGTCCACAGCGAAGTGCGGTTCCCGGTTGTTGTCCCCGTTGGCGCGACAGCAGGAACCGCGTGCGGCACACAGGGTTCAGCGCCACGCAAGTGCTTGCCAGGACAGGGGAAAATGCACTTGTCCACACAAAATGACGCGCTCTACTACTACGACTATGTATTTATAAAGACTATAAGAAGAAGACAGGGAACAACATTCATCGTCGCTCCACTCCCTTCTTCTCCGGTCGAACTGGCTTCAGGCGCGAAAAGCGGCAGCTCTGCACTCCACGTAGCACATGTTCTAAAAAATAGCGCTACCGAAGCCAGTGCCCCCGCGCAAGGGCCGCCCCGCCGCGCTGGGGGCGTCCCCCTCCGGGGGAAGGCGCGAAGCGACTCAGGGGGGGTTTCTTATCCAGGACTGCGCAGGAAGGCCTCCAGCGCGTCCACAGGCAGGGGGCGGCTGAAGAGGTAGCCCTGGTAGAGCTGGCACCCTGCGCGGGCCAGCAGCTCGCGTTGCTCGGCGGTTTCGACGCCTTCGGCGATGACCTCCAGGCCCAGGCTGCGCGACAGGCCGATGATGGTGTCCACGATGGCTGCGTCGTTCGGGTCGGTGAGCAGGTCGCGCACGAAGCTCTGGTCGATCTTGAGCTGGTCCAGCGGCATGCGCTTCAGGTAGCTCAGGCTCGAGTAGCCGGTGCCGAAGTCGTCCAGCGAAAAGCCCACCCCGTAGGAGCGCAGCGCCGCCATGGTGGCGATGGTGGTTTCCATGTCCTCCACCAGCAGGCTCTCGGTCAGCTCCAGCTTGAGCAGGCCCGAGGGGGCGCCCGTGATGGCGAGCACCCGGGCCACGTCGTCCACGAAGCTCGCATGCCGGAACTGGCGCGAGCTCACGTTGACGGCCACGGTCAGGTGGCTCAGGGCGGGGTCGTCCTGCCAGCTGGCCAGGAGCTTGCACGCGGTGTGCAGCACCCAGCGGCCCAGCGGCAGGATCAGTCCGGTTTCCTCGGCCAGCGGGATGAACTGCGCCGGCGAGACCATGCCGCGCTGAGGGTGGGCCCAACGCAGCAGTGCCTCCACCCCCACCACCAGGCCCGACTGGCGCACCTGGGGCTGGAAGTGCAGCAGAAACTCATCCTGCGCCAGGGCCGAGCGCAGGTCGGTCTCGAGCGAGGCGCGCTCGGTCACCACGGCCTGCATCTGCGGGTCGAAAAAGCGCAGCGTGTTGCGGCCCGCCGTCTTGGCCTGGTACATGGCCAGGTCGGCCTGCTTGAGCAGCTCGCCCACGCTGGTCTGCTCGCTGGTGAAGGGGGCCACGCCGATGCTCGGCGTGCTGCGGTACTGGTAGCCCGCCAGGGCATAGGGCATGGCCAGCGTGGCCAGGATCTTCTCGCCCACCGAGCGCGCATGCAGCACCAGTTCGTCGGGCCGGACGCTCAGCTCCTCGAGCATCACCACGAACTCGTCGCCGCCCAGGCGGGCCACGGTGTCCACGGCGCGCACGCAGGTGTTCAGGCGCTGCGCCACCTGCTGCAGCAGCATGTCGCCCTGGTCATGGCCCAGGGTGTCGTTCAGGGTCTTGAAGTTGTCGAGGTCGATGAACAGCAGCGCCCCGCCCTGCTGGTGCCGCCGGGCACTAGCCAGCGCCTGGTGCATGCGGTCCATCAGCAGCATGCGGTTAGGCAGCCCGGTCAGCGGGTCGTAGAACGCCAGGCGCTGGATCTCGCGTTCGGTGGCCTTGCGCTGGCGGATGTCGGTGTTGATGGCCAGGATGGAATGGGGCTGGCCGTTGTCGCCGCGCACCAGGGTCCAGCGGCCCTCCACATCGATGGAACTGCCATCGCGGTGCTGCTGCACGATCTCGCCGGTCCACTCCCCATGCTCCAGCGTGGCCTGGGTGGCCCGGCGGAACTGCGTGGAGTCCTCGTACAGCAGGGTCTCGATCGACTGGCCCAGCACCTGCAGCTTAGACCAGCCATACAGGCGCTCGGCACTCAGATTCCAGAAGATGATGCGGTGTTCCAGGTCGCGCACGATGATCGCGTCCTGCGCCTTGTCCAGCAGCGAGGCCTGGTGGCGGATGCGTGCGTCCGCCACCTGGCGCTCGATCTCGGCCGAGGCGCGCGCCGCAAAGATCTGCAGGGTGGAGATGACGAAATTCGGGTCGGCGATGGCATGGCGGAACAGCACGAACACCAGGCCCACCACCTCGCCATCGGCGTTGCACAGCTGCTGCCCGGCGTAGCCACGGGCCTGCACCATGCGCAGCACCGGCGCATCCGGGTACAGCTGCTGTACCCCGTCGGCCACCACGAACTGGCGCTGGTCCAGCAGCTGCAGGCTGGGCGTGCCTTCGAGCGCGTAGTCGGTGGGCGCAAGGAACTGGCCGTCGAGCACGGCCGCCAGCGTGCTCACGCGCGGTGGCTGGTCATGGTACTGCGGCAGCAGGCGCACCACGCAGCCGCCCTGGGCATCCAGGGCCTCGGCCATGTTGCGCACCAGCTGCTCGAAGAATTCCGTGCCCGTGCTGGCCGACACGGCCGCTGCCACCTTGAGCACCGAGGCCTGCAGCCGCTGCTGCGCCTTCTGGGTGCGCAGGCTGTTGATGCCAAAGGCCAGGTCATTGGCCAGTTCCTGCAGCAACCCGGTCTCTTCGGTGCTGATCTGCAGGATATCGGGTGCGTACAGGTAGAGCAGGCCGAAGGTGCGGTCGCGGTCGCGCAGCGGCAGGCAGATCACGGCGTGGAAGCCGTGCTCCAGCATGCGCTCGGTCCAGTCCACGAAGTGGCTTTCCTGGCGGATGTCCTGCACGATCACGGGTTTGCCCGAGCGCACGGCGCGGCCCGCCGGGCCGCGCCCGTAGGCGTCGTCTTCCGACCAGCTCAGGTGCAGCGCTTCCAGGTACTGGTTGTTGTAGCCCGCATGGGCCACCGGTTCTATGGACTTGCGCTCATCGTCGCGCGCAAAACCCACCCAGCCCATGCGGTAGCCACCAATGTCCACCGCGATCTGGCAGATGGCCTGCAGCAAGGCGGCCTCGGAGGTGGCGCGCACCAGGGTTTCGTTGCAGGCACTCAGCAGGCGCTGGGCCCGGCCCATGCGGGCCAGTTCGGCCTCGTTGCGCACGCGCTCGGTCACGTCGGAGGCCAGGACCTGGCGCGCCCCCACGCCGTTGAAATCGATGTTGCCCGCCGTGATCTCCATGTCGATCAGGCTGCCGTCCTTGCGCACATGGCGGCGCACCTTGGGCAGGCTGCGCTGCTGCGGGTCGATGGCGCGCAGCCGGCGCTCGGCAGTTGCGCGGTGCTGCGCGGGCCACAGGTCCTGCATGTGCATGCGCAGCAGTTCCTTTTCGCTGTAGCCGTAGTGGTGCACCATGGCGTGGTTCACGGCCAGCAGGCGCAGGCTGCCCCGGTCATACACCCACATGGGCTGCGGGTGTTCGTCGAACAGCATGCGGTACTGCAGCTCCGAGGCATGCAGCTGCCCGGCCACGTGGCGCAGCTGCACCATGGCGCCGAGCGATTCGGCCAGGATCTCCAGGTGCGCCACGTCGCGCCGCGAAAAGGCATTGACCCGGTCCGAGGTGACCGTGAGCGAGCCCACCACCACGTCCCCTGCGCGCAGCGGCGCGGCCATCACCGAGCGCACGCCATGGCGGTGGACCATGGACTGCATGTCCCAGCCCTCGCCCTCGGTGTCGTTGCAAAGCACCGTGCGGCCCTGCTGGAGCGAGGGCCAGAGGATGCATTCATCCACCGCCAGCAGGTCGCCCTCGGGCCGCACCATGTCGCCGGCCGAGGCCTTGGCCGCCAGGTGCCGGCCCTCGATCAATTCCACCATGGCGCCGCGGGCGCCGGTCTGGCGCTTCACCGCCTCGGCCACCATGTGCAGCACGTCGGCGAGCGGCATGTCCAGCGAGGAGATGCGCTGCTGCAGGTGCAAGAGCTCGGCATGGTTGCGCGTGTCGCGCTGGGCTTCCAGTTCTACCGCCTTCTGTGCACTGTGGTCGGCCATGCCGCCGACCATGCGCACGGCGCGCCCGCTGCTGTCGCGGATCAGGAAGCCGCGGTCGAGCACCCAGGCATAGCTGCCGTCCTGGCGCCGAAAGCGGTAGGCGTCCGACCAGTGGCTGTCGGTTCCGTCGATGGCCGCGTGGATGCCCTTGAGCACCGCTTCGCTGTCCTCGGGATGCAGCCGCAGCGTCCAGGAGGTGCTGTCCGGCGGCAACTGGTCGAGCGGCACGCCGAACAGGGTCTGCATGCCCTCGTTCCACCACATGGCGTCGGTGGTAAGGTTCCAGTCCCAGATCGCATCGGCCGTGGCGCGCGAGACGAGCTGGAAGCGCTCTTCGCTGCGCTGCAGCGCCAGGTCGGCCTGGTGGCGTGCCGAGATGTCCTGGAAGGCCCCCTGGATGCGGATGACCCGGCCCTGCGCATCCCGCACCGCCTGGCCGGCGGTGCGCACCCAGAAATGCCGGTCCCCCGGCATGACGACTTCGGCCTCCAGGTCGAAGGGGGTACCGTGCCGCAGGCAGGCCCTGAACGCGTTGCGCAAGGCGCTGCGGTACGGCGGCGTGTAGAGGTCCAGGATCTGGCCCACGGCACCCACCCGCCGGGTCAGCCCGTAAGTGGCGGCGATTTCCTGCGACCAGCTCAGCCGCATGCTGGGCAGCTCCACGATCCAGCCGCCCACCTGGGCGATGCGGCCAGCCACGCGCAGCGTTTCTGCCTGCTCCACCAGCTCGTCGTGCATGCGGTCGCGCTGCTCCACCAGCTGTGCCAGCAGGCGCTGCTGGCGGCGCAGCTCCAGCTGCACCATGGCCTGCTCGGCCAGCACCTTGAGGCCGTCGAGCTGCTCGGCCTCCAGGCGGCGGGCACGGGTGTCCAGCACCGCCAGCGTGCCCAGGGCAAAGCCGTCGCCATTGACCAGCGGAACACAGGCGTAAAAGCGGATGTGCGGGCTGCCGGTGACCAGCGGGTTGTGGGAGAACACCGGGTGCGCGCTGGCATCGTCCACCACCACCGGGTCCTTGCTGCCGTTCAGTGCGTGGGCGCAGAAGGCAACCGCGCGGTCGGTCTCCTGGAACGGGATGCCCACGGCGGCCTTGAACCACTGGCGCTCGCTGTCCACGAAATTGACCACCGCCATCGGTGTCCGGCAGATGCGTGACGCCAGAACGGCCAGCTTGTTGAAGGCGTCCTCGGAGGGCGTGTCCAGGATGGCGTAGGACTGCAGTGCATGGAGCCGCGCAGCCTCAGCGGTGGCGTGCTCTGGATGCTGCATGGTCAGTCGCGCAAGGTGCCGCTCGGGCCGTGCGTGTCCGGGCGTCGGTGACACGTTCTTGCGGGGAGCGGTGTAGCCAGCATGGAAAGAGGAGCCCGGACCGGAGTCGATGATGAAAAAAGGGGTGGCAAAAGTCGCAGCGAAACACCCCCCGTCTGTCCTGGGGTGCCAGATGACCGTTTCTAGACGCAAACCGTGGTCGCTGCAACTTAAAAAGGCAATCCTACACCGGGAAGCGCTTGCCCCATGTCGGCCCTAACCCGCACTGTGGGCGGTGTGGCAGTCGCGGATGCAACCTTCGTGCAGCGCGAGGCTTGCTAGCCTTGCCGGCATGCAGATCTCCGAACTCGCCCGCCGCACCTCGGTCTCGGTGCACGCCCTGCGGCACTACGAAAGCCAGGGCCTGTTGCAGCCCGGGCGCCGGGCCAACGGCTACCGTGACTATGCCGAGGGTACCGAGCGCGAGGTGGTCTTCATCGCCATGTCGCGCCAGCTGGGCTTTGCGCTGCCGCGCATTGCCGAGCACCTGGCGGACTTTCGCGGCGGCCGGCTCACCATCGCCGCCATGGTGCAGGCCCTGCACCAGCGGGCGCAGGAGCTCGCTGACCAGGCGGCCCTGCTGCAGGCCCAGCGCCAGACGGTGCTGGACCACATCGCCTGGCTGCAGGCCAGGGAACCTGCCGCCAAGACCCCCAACCCGGCGCCGCCCCCCTGGCCGCGCGTGCGCAAGCGCCCGCTGGCCCCGGCCAGTTCCCCCATCCCCCGTGTCTCCAGGAGAAAACCATGACCCCACACGCCCCCGATTCCTCCGCGCTGCTCCAGGCCCATGTGCTGGCCATGCCGATTGCGCAAACCCTGGGCCTGCGCTTCACCCGGGTGGCCCATGGCCAGGTGGACCTGGAGATGCCGGTGCAGGAATCCCTGTGTTTCCGCCCAGGCCAGCTGCAGGCCACGGCGATCTTCGCGCTGGCCGACTTTGCCGCGGTGGCGGCTGCCGGCAGCACCCTGCCGGCCGGCTGGACGAATGCCACCGTGGATGCGCACGTGAAGCTGCTGGCCCCGGCCCGTGGCACCTGCCTGCGCGCCCGGGGCCGTGTGGTGGACGCGGGCCGCACGCTCACCGTCTGCGCGGCGGATGTCTATGCCGTCGCAGAGTCAGGTGATGAAACGCTGTGCGCCACGTTGCTGGCCACGGCGCGCAATGTGGAGGGTGCGGCGGCGCGCCCTCCACGTGAAGTCCTGTCCTGAATCAGCCCTTCCGTGCGCGGCGTGCGCGCACGGCCTGTGCCAGGCCTTCGAGCACCGGCACGGTCTGCACGAGGCTGATGCAGGCGTCCGTCACCGAGACGCCGTGCGCCAGCGGCTGGCCGGGCACGATGTCCTGGCGGCCTTCCTGCAAATGGCTTTCGACCATCAGGCCGGTGATGCGCGCATCGCCCGCGGCGATCTGGCGCGCCACGTCCTCGGCCACGGTGACCTGGCGCTGGTGCTGCTTGCTGCTGTTGGCGTGCGAGACGTCGACCATCACCTGCGGGCGCAGCCCGGCCGATTGCAGCATGGCGCAGGCGGCATCCACATCGGCCGCGCTGTAGTTGGGCGCCTTGCCGCCGCGCAGTATCACGTGGCAGTCGTTGTTGCCGCGCGTCTCGAAGATCGCCGCCTGGCCCATCTTGGTCATGCCCATGAAGGCGTGGGGCGCGCTGGCCGCCTGGATGGCATCGCTGGCCACCTTCACGCCGCCGTCGGTACCGTTCTTGAAGCCCACCGGGCACGACAGCCCGCTGGCCAGCTGCCGGTGGCTCTGGCTTTCCGTGGTGCGGGCGCCGATTGCGCCCCAGCTCACCAGGTCGCTGATGAACTGCGGGCTCAAGAGGTCCAGGAACTCCGTGCCCACCGGCAGGCCCAGTGCCAGCACGTCGAGCAGCAGCGCACGCGCCATCTCCAGCCCCTCGTTGATGGCAAAGCTGCCATCGAGGTGCGGGTCGTTGATGTAGCCCTTCCAGCCCACGGTGGTGCGTGGCTTCTCGAAGTACACGCGCATCACCACCAGCAGGTCGTCCGCGAGCACATCGGCCTGTGCCTTGAGCGCCCGTGCGTATTCCATGGCCTGGCCGTGGTCGTGGATGGAGCACGGCCCCACCACCACGACGAGGCGGTCGTCGTGCCCGTGCAGCACGCGCGAGATCGCGGCGCGGCTGGTTTCCACCAGCGTCTGCGCCGCCTCGGGCGCGGGCTGCCACTCCTGCAGCAGGGCCGGCGTGATCAGCGGGCGCACGGCCTTGATACGGGTGTCGTCGATGCGGGTCGTGTCGTGGGTGGAGAGCGCGGTGGTCGCGGGGGCGGTGTGTACGTGGAGGGTCATGCGCGCCATTTTCGCCTTGGATGCCGGAGGGCTTTGCGCCAGGGTGCTGTCCTACAGCGTTTCACCCACGCCGCAGATATACCTATAGCCAGTCCCAGCCCCGTCTCCAGGAGTTTCCATGGCCATCCAGAATGCCCTTGCCAGTGTCGCTGTCAGCAGCCTGCCCGACGCGGTGCAATGGTATGGCGCCCTGTTCGAACGCGGACCCGATTCGCAGCCCATGCCCGAACTGGCGGAATGGACCCTTCCGCAGGGCGGCTGGCTGCAGGTCTACGAACTGCCCAGGCGCGCCGGCCGCTGCTCGGTCACGCTGGCGGTGGACGACATCGACGAACAGGGCGAGCAACTGGAGCGCATGGGAGTGGACACCGCCCAGCGCTCGAACAGCAAGAAGGTGCGCGCCATTTTGGTGACGGACCCGGACGGCAACCACCTGGCCTTTGCCCAGGCCCTGGGCGGTCAGCGCCTGGCGAGTTGATCAAGGCCGGCGGAAGGCGGGCTTTTGCCCGGCCCAGTGCTTGGCACTGAGGTAATCCAGCCGCACCGTGCCGCCGCTCGAAGGCGCATGCACGAAGCGCCCCTCCCCCACGTAGATGCCGGCATGGTTGGGCTGGCGCCCGGTGCCGAACACCACCAGGTCACCCGCGCGCAGCTCACCGGACTCGAGCGGGTAACCCCAAGAATTGAGCGCGGCCACGGTGCGCGGCGGCGGCGTGCCGACCTGGTTGCGGTAGACATAGCCGATCAGCCCGCTGCAGTCGAAGCCTGAATCCGGCGTATTGCCGCCGTAGCGGTAGGGCGTGCCCACCAGGCCCAGCGCATGGATGGCAATGCCGTGCGCCTGGTCCGGGCTCAGCGGCGGCGTCGTGCGGACCGGGGCGGACGGAAAAGAGGAGGACGACGACGAGGGGGGCCGGGAGGTGCCGCAGCCTGCGATCAGCAGCGCAGCGGACACCAGGGCCAGACAGGAAAGAACACGCATGGATCGCAAGCGTACCGCACCCTGTGCGCGGGGGTGAATGCCCCGCCGTGGCAACCGCCTTTTGTGAAGGCATCGCCACTGTTGTCTCCGTCTTCGTTTACACCGTTGCGGTCGCTGCCCGGGCGCCTTCGCTGCGCTCGGCGAGCCGGTTGGCCACGCTCACGATGGCCTGCACCGAGGCGGTCACGATGTTGTGGCTGGTGCCGGCGCCGAAGGTGGAGCCGGCCACGCCGTCGAGCGCCGCTTCCACGATGGCCAGGGCCTGGGCGTTGGCCCCCGTGCCCGTGGCACGCTCCTCGTAGTGGTCCACGCGCAGCGGCAGGCCCAGCGCGTCCACCGTCGCGGCGATGGGGCCGTTGCCCTCGCCCTGCAGGGACTGGCGCACGCCATCGATGCTCACGTCGAGCTCGATACCCTGGCCGTCATCGGCCAGCTTGTGTCCATGGCAGACGATGGCCGCGTTGGGGCCGCTGGCCAGGTAGGTGGACTGGAACAGCTTCCACAGCGCATCGCCGGTCATCTCGCCCTCGCTGGCATCGGTCTGGCGCTGCACCACGGCGCTGAACTCCACCTGCATGCGCCGTGGCATCACCACGCCGTGCTCGCGCTCGAGCAAAAAGGCGATGCCGCCCTTGCCCGACTGGCTGTTCACGCGGATCACGCTGTCGTAAGTGCGGCCGAGGTCGGCCGGGTCGATGGGCAGGTAGGGCACTTCCCACAGGCCGTTCGGGTCCTGCGCGGCAAAGCCCTTCTTGATCGCGTCCTGGTGCGAGCCCGAGAACGCGGTGAACACCAGGTCGCCCGCATAGGGGTGGCGCGGGTGCACGGGCAGTGCCGTGCATTCCTCGGCCACGCGCGCCACGGCGGTGATGTCCGAAAAATCCAGCCCCGGGTGTACGCCCTGGGTGTACATGTTGAGCGCCAGGGTCACGATGTCCACGTTGCCGCAGCGCTCGCCGTTGCCGAAGAGGCAGCCTTCCACACGGTCGGCGCCGGCCATCATCGCCAGCTCTGCGGCGGCCACGCCCGTGCCCCGGTCGTTGTGCGGGTGCACCGAGAGCACCACGTGCTCGCGCGGTGCCAGGCGCCGGTGCATCCACTCGATCTGGTCGGCAAAGACGTTGGGCGAGGCGTTCTCCACCGTGGTCGGCAGGTTGATGATGATGCGCCGCTGCGGGCCCACGCCCCACGCGTGGATGGCTGTCTGGCAGGCGCGCAGCGAGACTTCGAGCTCGGTGGCGCTGAAGGTCTCGGGCGAATACTGCAGCGTCCACTGCGTCTCGGGCTGGGCATCGGTCAGTCGCTTCAAATGCGAGACATGCTGGTCGATGAACTCCATCACCTGCGTCACGTTCATGCCGAAGACGATGCGCCGCCAGGCCGGTGCCGTGGCGTTGTACAGGTGCACGATGGCGCGCGGCGCGCCGCGCACGGCCTCCACGGTGCGCTCGATCAGGTCGGAGCGCGATTGCGTCATGGCCATGATGGTCACGTCGTCGGGAATCAGGTTTTCGTCGATGAGGCGGCGCACGAAGTCGAAATCGGTCTGCGAGGCGGCCGGAAAGCCCACCTCGATCTCCTTGAAACCGATGCGCACCAGCTCCTGGAACAGGCGCATCTTGCGCTCGCCGTTCATCGGCTCGAACAAGGCCTGGTTGCCGTCGCGCAGGTCGGTGGACAACCAGATCGGCGCCTGGGTGATGGAACGTGAGGGCCAGGTGCGGTCGGTGAGCGCGACGGGGGCGATGGGCTGGTACTTGGTGGCGGGCTTGGCGATCATGAGAGGCTCCACGAACGCTGTGCGGCGCGCCATCTGAAGGGAAGGCGCTGCCTGCACAGCAGGTCAAACGAATGAAAAAACGAGTGACGTCCCCTGCAGCCCTTTGCGTGGAAGCAAAGGCTGGTTCGCGGGCCGGGGTCAGGGGGAAATCAGGTGTTGCGCGACGTGGCGGCAACGATGGCGAACGCAGGCAGACCCCGGCCAGGCACTAGGCCTAGCGATAGGGTGGATAGGGACATGCTGCGTTGCATAGCAGCAAATCCTAGCACAGGCCTGGCCGCGCTGCCAAGCCCTGGGTCTTCAGACCCCTTGGGTGCGCCGGCTCCAGTCCTCCACCGTCCCCTGCTCCAGCCGCCGTGCCACCAGCTTCTGCCATGCCGCCGGCAAGGGCAACGCCGCCAGTTCGCGCAGCAGCGCGGCATCGAGCACGCGGTGGTAGAGCACCCCGATCACGCGCGCCAGCGGCCAGGCCGGGTACGGGCGTGCCACCAGCGTGATGGCGTCACCCGCCTGCACGGTGCCGAGCGCGAGCACGCGGTAGTACCAGCCGGTGCGGCCTGTGCGCTGCAGGCGCAGCGCCATGTCGGGCAGGCCGAAGCGGGTGTTGAGCTTCCAGCACGGTTGGCGCGTCTGCGTGACCTCCAGCAGCACGCTGCCCATGCGTATGCGGTCGGCCCAGCACAGGTCGGCCTCGGCCATGCCGGTGCTGGCGATGTTCTCGCCAAAGGCCCCCGGCTGCTCCAGCACGGGCAGATCACTGAGCTCGCTGCGCCACAGCGCGTAGTGGTCCAGCGGGTACTGGTGCACGGCCTTGTCGGGGCCGCCGTGGATGCGGATGTCGCCCTGCTCGTCGCCCTGCAGGCCGGCCGCGTCCACAGGCACCGGGCCCGCGACGGCCTGCTTGGCAATGGCGCTGCGTGTGTCCGGCCGGTCGCCGAACGGCACGGCGGCCCCACGCAGCACGGCCGCGACCTGGCCCAGCAGCACCGGGCTCATGCGTGGCCGCCCCCGATGCCGTCGAGCCAGGCGCCGAACACGGCCTCGGCCGCACGGGCCAGCGCGCTGCCATGCTCCCGGGCCCCGCTGCGCAGCGCCTGCAGGTCCACGCCAGCCGCGGCCAGCTCGCAGGCATGGCCCACCAGCCACTGCTCGATGCGCGAGAGGTCCGCCTCCAGGTGGAACTGCAAGGCGAGCGCATGCGTGCCCACGGCAAAGGCCTGGTGCGGGCACAGGGGCGTGGTGGCCAGGTTTTCGGCGCCGGGTGGTATCTCGAACTGGTCGCCATGCCAGTGCAGCACCGGCGTGCCCCGGGCCAGGGGGGCCAGCACCGAGCGTTCGCCGCGTGGTGTGAGGGCCAGCGGCGCAAAGCCGATCTCCTTGTGCCGCATGGGTGCCACGCCGGCACCCAGCGCGCGGGCCATGAGCTGCGCGCCCAGGCAGATGCCCAGCACCGGCAGCCGGCGTGCCAGCCGCTCGCGCAGCAGCGCCAGCGTATCGGTGAGGAACGGGTAGGCCGCCTCGTCGCAGGCGCCGATAGGCCCGCCCAGCACCAACAGCAGGTCGGGCGCGGGGTGCAGGCAGTCCTGCAGCGGGCCCACGCCCGCGTCGTGCGTGTGCAGGGCGTAGCCGCGCTGCTGCAGCACAGGGGCCAGCAGGCCCAGGTCTTCGAAGGGCACATGGCGCAGCACGAGCGCGGTCTTCATGGTGGCTTCCATTTTTGTACTAGTACATTAAAATGAATGTATGAGTACATTGTACGTCTCCGGAAAAACCACTGCGGACATCGCCGACAGCCTGCTGGCCGCCATGCGCGACGGAACCCTGCCGCCTGGCAATCCCCTGCCTGCGGTGCGCGTGGCGGCGCAGCAACTGGGCGTCAACCCCAACACCGTGGCGGCTGCGTACGCGCGCCTGCGCGATGCCGGCCATGTCGTGACCGATGGGCGCCGCGGCACGCGTGTGGTCGAGCCGCCTGAGCGCATGCCCCACGCCTATGCCGTGCCCCAGGGCCTGCGCGACCTGGCCAGTGGCAATGTCGATGCGGCCCTGCTGCCCCAATTGCAGGGCGGCGCAGCAACCTGGGCGGCACTGACCTCCTCTGCGGGCTACGACGCCCCGGCCGACCTGCCCGCATTGCAGGCCGAGGCGCGCCAATGGCTGTCGGCCCAGGGCCTGCCTTGCGAAGAGATCGCCGTGTTCTCCGGCACGCTCGATGCGGTGGAACGGGCCCTGCGTGCGCACACGCGCCCGGGCGAGCGCGTCGCGGTCGAAGACCCCTGCTGGCCGCCCATGGTGGCGCTGCTGCACAGCCTGCGCCTGAAGCCCGTGCCGCTGTCCGTGGATGGCGAAGGCGTGTGCATTCCCGATGCCGGGGTGCTCGCAGGCTGCACGGCCCTGGTGCTCACGCCCCGCGCGCACAACCCCACGGGCGCGGCGCTCAGCCCCGCGCGATGGAAGGCGCTGCGCGTCCAACTGCAGGCGCTGCCCCACCTGCTCGTGGTGCTCGATGACCACTGGGGCCCGCTGTCCGCCGCGCCACTGGCCATGGCCGCATCACTCCCCCCGCTGTGGCTGCACGTGGTGTCGGTCAGCAAGTTCCTCGGGCCCGACGTGCGCGTGGCGCTGGGCACGGGCAGCCCTGCCCTGCTGCAATCCATGCAGGCGCAGCAGGCCCTGGGGCCGCGCTGGGTCAGCCGCATCCTGCAAGGCCTGGCGGCCAGCCTGTGGCGGCAGATGCGCGACGGCAGCGCGCTGGTGCAGGCCGGCGGCTCGTACGCCGCACGGCGCCAGGGCCTGGTGCAGGCACTGGCCGCGCAGCAGATCACCGTGGCGCCCGGCGAGGGCCTGCACCTGTGGCTGCCCGTGGCCGATGAGGCCGCCGTCGTGCAGTCCATGGCCTCGCGCGGCTGGGCCGTGCAGGCCGGCGGCCCGCTGCGCCTGGCCAGCGCGCCGGCCGTGCGCGTGAGCCTGGGCGGCTGCAAGCCAACGGACATGCCGCGCCTGGCGGCCGACCTCGCGCAGGCGCTGCGCGCGCCGGGGCGTGCGGTGTTCTGAAGCGCTGTCATCCAGTCCGGCGGCAGCGCTTCTAGAATCGCGCCCATCTTCACAAACCACACCGGAGACCACCCATGCCCTACATGCTGCTCATCATGGAACCCCCAGGCCAGCGCGCCGAGCGTGGCCTCGCGGCCGGGCAAGAGGTCTATGCGCGCATGCAGCGCTTCGGCGCCGGGCTGCAGGCCCGCGGCCTGCTGCTGGGTGGCGAATCGCTGGCCAACAACACCGAGGGCGTGCGCCTGCAGGTGCGCGAAGGCCAGCCGCGCCTGGTGGACGGCCCCTTCGCCGAGACCAAGGAAATGGTCGGCGGCTTCTTCCTTGTGGACTGCTCCACGCGCGAGGAGGCCCTGGCCATCGCACGCGAATGTCCGGCCGCCGAGTGGGCGACCATCGAAGTGCGCGCCATCGCTCCCTGCTACGACGGTGCGGCCGCCTGAGCGGCCGCAGACCCGTCAATTGTCGTTCTCGGCCTTGCCCTGCGCGGCGTAGGCCAGGCCGATCTTGCGATACAGCCGGTGCCAGACGAATATGTAGAGCACCACCACCAGGCAGGCCACGCCCAGCGCGGGGCGGAAAGGCGTCGAGAACACAAAGCGCCAGGCCCAGTACAGCTCCGAGAAGCCCATCAGCGCAAAGGTGCCCAGGCCAACCCACGGGCCCTCGGCGCGCCAGGCGCCCACCGATACGAAGGCGTGGGCGATGAGCGCGGAGAGTGCCAGCAGCGCATTGGTCACCATGGACAGCACGGGCCGCACCTCGAACCAGCCCGCCAGCCCCTTGAGCGTGGGCGCGTCGTCGGACCTGGAGGTCAGCGCCGCCTTGACGATCATGGCCATGAACAGGCCCTTGCTCTTCCAGCCGCTCGAACCGGACCCGCCCAGCATCGCATCGGCCAGCTTGCGCGTGAGCCAGTCGTGGCGGGAGGATGAACCGCTGCTGCCATCGCCGTCGTCCTCGTCGTCCTTCTCCTCGGGCGGCAACTGCGCGATGGCTCCCGGCACCTGGTCGCGCAGTGCCTCGGGCACGTGCTCCATGGCCCCACTGCGGCTGCGCACGGCATAGGCGCACACAATGAGGGTCCGCAGCGCCTCGGGCACCTCATCCAGGCGCCAGCCGCCGTCCTTCACATGCTCGATGCAGGCTTCTTCGTTCAGCATGGCCGGCGGGATCTGCCGGAACTCCTTGACACCCTGGCGCAGCGCCGCCGCATAGCGCTCGGGGGTCATCAGGCGCCGCGGAACGAAGCGCACGGTGTCTTCGTCGGCCTCCATGGCTACGTCCACCATGGCATCGGTGATGCGCTCGCGCGGAATGTCGGCTAGCGTGCGCGGGTGTGTGCCCAGTTGCTCCATCAATGTCGCGTCGTCGGCGGCACTGGCCTGCCCGCGCGCCAGCGCGTGCAGCCAGCGGGTGTCTTCGTGGTCGCCCCACTCCGACTGGAACTGCGGGTACAGGGACAGCACGGTGGATGCCTCCAGCGCTGCCTCCCGTTCATGGCCCAGGGCCCGGTGGGCGCTGGCCATCACGTAGTGGGCATTCTCGGGGTTGCTGACCTCCGAGCGGCCCTGCTGCGCGTCGGCGATAGCGCCTTCATGGTCACCGGCCCACAGTTTTGCCCAGGCCCGCGTGACATGCCAATGGCTGGCCTGGCTCGGCTCGCCCTGCTTGCGCAAGCGCTCCAGGTGGTCCTCGATCATGCGGGTAGCCACCTTCACGCGCTCGGCCTCCGGCACCTCCAGGAACACGCTGGGGCTCTCCTTGAGCGCCGCCACGCACACCGCCACGCTGCGCATCGGCCGGGGGATTTTCTTGAGCGACAGGCCGTTGGTGCGTGCCGATGCCAGGCACAGTTCGGGGGTGACCAGGGCCGGCGGAATGTGCTCGATCAGGCTGCCATAGTCGTGCCGCACGGCACGTTCGGCCAGCTCGGGCGTGAGCTTCGCCGGATCGATATAGCTGATGTTGTAGATGTCGGCCTTGAGCGCCGCGGCCTCCAGCGCATCGGTGCGCAGCCAGCGCGCCACGTTGCGCAGCGGCACCTCGGCGCGCACGGCCTTGAGCGCCATTTCGGGCGTGACCAGGCAGCCCCAGACGTCGTACAGGCTGTTCTTGTCCCAAGTGGTCGGCAGGCGGCTGCACCGTTCGTCGCGGTAGTCCCAGTCGCGGTCCCCGGCATAGAGCCCGCGTGCCAGGGCCAGGCCCTCGGCGGTCATGCATTCGGACGGGATGGCGGTCGCCGTGCGCACGTCCCTGCGGATCAGCGCCTCCAGCCGGACAGGCGTGTGCAGGTACGCGGGCAGCCAGGACAGGTTGTCCACGTAGTGGGCCAGTGTGGCGTCGGCCATCGCATCGTCCATCCACTGCGCGGGCACGCGGTAGATCGCATAGTGGTCATCGGCCACGGCCTGCAGCCATTCCTCGCGGGTCTGGGGCTCGGCGGGCGTCGGCGCAGCGGTGCCGCCCTCGCCTGCATCCGCTTCATCCCCGGGCGTGCCCGCCACTGCGCTGTTGTGTGCGCGGCGTGCCGTCTCCAGGGCATCCAGGCTGGGCGAGGCCATCAGCCACAGTTCCCACCAGGCGTCCCCGTCGCCCGTATCCGAATGCGCGTACAGCGTGAGCCATTGCTCGCGCGACTCGCGCAGCACACCGCTGTCGCCGGGCAGGGCCTGCGCCAGCGGCACGGCCCAGGCGTAGCTGCGTTGCTCCCTGCGGTTCCACGGCACGATGCACTCCGGGTCTGCGTCAGGCTTGCCGTAGCGCGCGGTCAGCGTGTCCAGCAAGGCGGTGCGCAACTGCCCCACGGCATCGCCAAGTTCGCTGCCCAGGTAGTCGTAGTAGCCGTTGTGCTCTTCGCTGATGTAGGCGCGCGCGATGCGGCGCACGGCCACGGTGCGGTTGGCCTGCACGGTGGCTTCGTCCTCATCGTCGTCCTCGTATTCATCATCATCACCATCGTCGTCATCGCGGGCACCATGCTCCGGGGAGGACTCGCGTTCCAGCGTTTCGCCAGCCGCCATGCGGTGCAGGCGTGCCTCGGCCTCGGCCAGCAGGTCTTCGGCCAGGTCGGTGACCTCCTGAGGCGCTACCATGCCTTCCAGGTGGTCCGTGGCGGGGGGCGTGAAGAACGGGCCTGGCGGCCGGCAGCCATCCAGCGCATTGTTGCTGCGCCACAGGGGCGTGCCGTCGGCCTGCTGCAGGGCGACCTGCTGGCCGTCGTACACGGCGCGCCACACCAGGGCACCCTCGTTGTCGACAAAGTGCACCTGGCCATCGCGCGTGAGAAAAGGCACCAGCGGTGTGTCCGGCTCTTCGCCCACCAGCCAGCCATCGCCATCGGTCAGCGGCTCCAGCAGCGGCTCGCCCACTGTGAACACCCGCCCGTCCGGGTGCAGCATGCCCCAGGTGCCTGGTCCGGCATCGCCCCTGCGCGACGACGCGAGCACCACCGCGCAGCCGCCTGCGGCACGGAAGTGGCTGCCCCAGGCCAGCGCCGGTGTGGACAGTGCCGTGCCGTCGGCGCGCAGGAAATCCGTGCCGTTGTGCGTGTTGGCCGCCAGGCCGCAGACCATGCGGTCGGACAGGTGCCTCTCGCCCTTGACCACCACGCGGCCCCGGGCATCAAGGTAGCCGTGGCCGTTGTACCAGGATTCGGCCTCATCGAAATAGGCCAGGCCGGCGTCGTTGAACGCCTGGATGCGTGGGTAGCGCGGCTCCATCACCCACTGGCCGCGGGTGTTGATCAGGCCCCATTTGTCCTCCTCGATCGAGGCCGGGGTCACCGGCAGCTCGCCGAAGGGCCACACGAAATCGAAACGGGGCTCGATCACCCAGCGGCCGTCTCGGTCCACAAAGCCCTGCAGGCGCTGGTTCTTCTCCCGGTTCCAGTGCGTTGCGCGCGCCAGGCCGCCGGCACCGAATGGGCTGAGGTCATGAAAGCTCTGCTCCGATGTGAACCGCCCCTCGCGGTCGATGGTGCGCCAGGCGTTCTCGGCCACCTTCACGGCGCACAGCCCATCGCGGAAGGGCCGCGTGTCCTCGAAGCGCGGCGCTATCACCACCTCGCCCGCCAGGTTCACAAAACCCCAGCGCCCGTCCTGCAGAAAGCGCGCCATGCCGTCTTCGGAATAGTTGCGCGCGTTCTCCAGCGTGGGCGGCACGCGCCAGCGGCCCTCGGCATCGATGTAGCCCCAGCGGCCATCACCGGCCTGGGCGGCGGAGACCCAGCCCCCGTGCCCGTCGGCGTTGAAGCGAAGCAGGGACCGCAGTCCCTCTGCCGGTGCCACGGCCCGGTCCGGGTGCACGATCACGTGGGCGTTGCGGCTGCCGTCGGGCGACAGCGGGATGCTGGCGACCCAGGGGGGCGCCGCAGTGGTGTTCTTTTCCATGGTCCTTTTCCTCCGCGCGGGATCGTAAGGGCGGGTCCGGGAGCCCGGAGCCAAAGACCCCGTCCGCCAGCGAAAAACCGGGCATTTGTCACGCTTGCAGCCACCAGACCCTGCGGCCGGGGCGGGTTTTGGGGTCAAGGTGTATTAATTCGTCAAAAATGTTGCCTTCAGTGCTGCAGGGACAGGGCTGCCACGCGCACGGCGGCCAGGAACTTGCCCGCGGCCGGTGTGGGCACGGCACCGCGCCGAGTGATCGCACTGATGGTCAGTCGGGGCAGGCGCTCGCGCACGGGGATGGCGCGGATGCCATGGCGCGCCAGCTCCCGGTCCAGCGCCGGGCGCGCGAACACGCTGATCAGATCGCCCCGGCCCACCAGTGCGCGCGTGATTTCCATCGAGCGGCTGACCACGATGCGCGCGGGCGCGGGCACGCCGCTGCCGGCGAACAGGTCTTCGACCATGGCCCGGTCCCAGCCCACCCATTCCTCGTGCTGCAGCGCCGCCAGGCTGCGCGCCCGGGCGCGCGGGTGGCCCACCCGTGCGCAGATGGCCAGCGGCGTGGACAGCAGCTCTTCGCAATCGAACTCGGGGCCGGTGCGCTCCACGCGGTGCTGTACCAGGGCCAGGTCCAGCAGGCCCTCGCGCAGCGCGGGCAGCACCAGGGGCGCCAGGCCTTCGCTGAACTCCAGCGCGGTGGCCGGCAGCTCGGCACGGAACAGCGCCAGCGCCTGCGGCAGCAGCGCCATCGCCGGCACGGACGACACCGCCACGCGCACACAACCGAGCTGGCCATCGCGCATCTGGCGCAGCTCGTCGCGTGCGCGCTCGGCCTCCTGCTCCAGCAGGCGTGCGCGGCGCTCGAAGGCCAGCCCGTATGCGGTCGGGGTGACACCGTGGGCACTGCGCACGAACAGCGGCACCGCCAGGTGCTCCTCCAACTCGCGGATGGCGCGCGAGATGGCGGGCTGGGTGATGTGCAGCGCGTTCGCCGCCTGGCGGATGCTGTGCAGCTCCACCACGGCGAGAAAGGCCTTGAGCTGGTGCGGTTTCATGGAAGCCTCTGGTGCGCAAGGTGATGCATTCTGGTTTTCACGACAACGAAATTGTGACTGTTCGCGGCATGGGCTTGGGGATAGAGTGGTTGCCGTCCCTGTCCATTCTTACGAAGGCGTCTTCCATGAAACTCCGGCTCCTGCCGCTGGCCGCACTGCTCGCCGGCCTGGCGATGTCCGCCTCTGCCCAGACCACCTCGCCCCTGGCCCAGCGCGTGCTGGCCCTGTCCGATGCGGCCGAACCCCAGGTGATCGCCTGGCGCCGCCACATCCACCAGCACCCTGAGCTGTCGTATGAGGAGGTGCAGACAGCCGCCTACATCGCGGCCGCGCTGGCCAGGATGCCCGGCATCGAAGTGCAGACCGGCATCGCCAAGACCGGCATCAAGGCCGTGCTGCGCGGCGGCAAGCCGGGCCCCGTGGTGGCCCTGCGCGCCGACATGGATGCCCTGCCCGTGCAGGAGCGCAACGACCTGCCCTTCAAGTCCACTGCGCGTGCGCAGTGGCGCGGCAACGAGACGCCGGTGTCCCACGCCTGCGGGCACGACACGCACGTGGCCATGCTGCTGGGCGCGGCGCAAGCGCTGTCCAGCGTGCGCAGCGAACTCGCGGGCACGGTGGTCTTTCTCTTCCAGCCGGCCGAGGAACTGGGCCCGGGTCCCGTGCCCAGCGGCGCCAAGGCCATGATGGAGGCCAAGGTGCTCGACAACCCCAAGGTCGACGTCGTGATGGGCCAGCACATCAGCGCCCGCGCACCGGGCAACACCCTGGCCTACCGCGCCGGCAGCTTCATGGCCAGCGGCGATGTGTTCAACATCAAGCTCCAGGGCAAGGGCGGCCACGGCTCCTCGCCCTGGACGGCCAAGGACCCGACGCTGGCGGCCGCCGAGATCGTGCTCGCCCTGCAGGGCATCATCAGCCAGCAGATCGACCCGCTCGACGGCCCCACTGTGGTCACCGTGGGCCTGCTGCAAAGCGGCAACCGCGTGAACATCCTGCCCGACACGGCCGAGATTGGCGGCACTGTGCGGTCGCTCTCGGCGCGCAACCAGAAGGTCGCGCACGACAGCATCCGCCTGAAGGCCCAGAAGATCGCCGAGAGTGCCGGCCTCACGGCCGAGGTCACCATCGACACTGGCTACGAGGTGGTGGTCAGCGATCCGAAGATCACGGCTGCCCTGGCCCCGGCCTTCGCTGTGGCTGCAGGCGGCGCCGACAAGGCCAGGGAGGTGCTGCCCTCCATGGGGTCCGAAGACTTCGGCTCCTTCGGCGGCAGCGGCGTGCCCGTGGTGTTCTGGAACCTCTATGCCTCGCCCTTCGGCGACAAGTCCGGCGCACCCAACCATTCGTCCGAATTCGTGATCGACGAGAAGGCCCTGCGCATTGGCGTGCGTGCGCTCACCAGCGCCACCCTCGCCTATATGGCGCAGAACCCCGCGGCCAAGCGCTGACCGCTGCGGCCCCCCCGCAAGCAGCCCATGCCGGCCCCGGCATGGGCTGTTTTCATTGGGGGATGGAAATTATCTAAGTACAAACCCTTGTTTTTCGACATCCGTGTCGATTCTGCGGGCGCCTGTTCGTCGTGGAGGATGAGCGCAGGGAATTTCCATCCCCCTGCACAGCGACTTCCACACACAGGAGATGTGCCATGCGATTCATGATTCTGGTGAAAGCCAGCCCCGAGAGCGAAGCCGGCATGCTGCCGGGCGAGGACATGCTTGCCGTGATGGGCGCCTACCACGAGGAACTGTCGCGCGCTGGGGTGCTGCTCGATGGCATGGGCCTCAAGGCCAGCGCCCAGGGCTGGCGTGTGTACTACGGCAGCGGTGGCCAGCGCACGGTGGTCGATGGGCCCTTCACCGAGACCAAGGAACTGATCGCCGGCTACACGCTGATCCAGGTGCGCTCGCGCGACGAGGCCATGGAGTGGGCGCGCCGCTTTCCCAACCCGCGCGGCGAGGGGCTCCCGGCCGAGATCGAGGTGCGCCCGGTCTTCGAGCTCGACGACTTTGCACCGGGCGAAGGCGTGCAGCGCTTTCGCGACATTGAGGCCGCACGCGGCTGACCCCGATTTCCCACGACCACCCCAGGATTCACCATGATCAAGACCATTGCTTTCGTCGTGCTGGCCGCCCTGGCCCTGCTGCTGGCCTATGCGGCCACCCGCCCTGATACCTTCCGTGTGGAGCGCAGCCGCGTGATCGAGGCCCCGCCCGAGCGCGTGTTCGGCCTGGTCCAGGACCTGCGCCGCTTCAACACCTGGAACCCCTACGAGCGCAAGGACCCCGGTGCCAAGGGCGAGTACAGCACCGCCACCTCCGGCCCCGGCGCCCGCTACGCCTGGCAGGGCGACAAGGTGGGCACGGGCAGCATGGAGATCACCGAGGCCACCGTGCCCTCCCATGTGGGCATGAAGCTCGACTTCGTCGCACCGTTCGAGGCCCACAACCGCGTTGACTTCACGCTGGCGCCCGATGGTGGCGGCAAGGCCACCCGCGTCACCTGGGCCATGCACGGCCCCGTGCCCTACCTGGCCAAGCTCATGCACCTGTTCTTCAACATGGACCACATGGTCGGCAAGGACTTCGAGGACGGCCTGGGCTTCCTCGCGGCCGAGGCTGCCAAGTGATCCTGTCCGGCTTTCGCATCACCCCCTGTTTTCCCCGTCCGTTATCCCTTATCGTTTCATCCACTCAGGAGACCGCCATGCAACACCAGATGATCTTCGTCAACCTGCCCATCAAGGACATGGGCCGCTCGCAAGCCTTCTTCCGCGCGCTGGGCTATGACTTCAACCCGCAGTTCACCAACGAGCAGGGTGCCTGCCTGGTGCTCGGCGAGAACCTCTTCGTGATGCTGCTCGTCGAGGAGTTCTACAAGACCTTCACCGACAAGGCGGTGGCCGATGCGAAGAAGACCTCCGAGGTGCTGGTCTGCCTGTCGGCCCAGAGCCGCGAGGAGATCGACACCCTGGTGGCCAAGGCCGTGGCCGCCGGCGCCACGTCACCGCGCGCACCGCAGGACCATGGCTTCATGTACGCCCATGGCTTCGACGACCTCGATGGCCACACCTGGGAGTTCGCCTACATGGTCGACGCCAGCAAGGCACTCGGCTGACCATGGCTGCGCCCAGCCCCGATGCCCTGCACCGCACCATCGGATCGGTATGGCGCATCGAGGCGGCCCGCATCATTGCCCGCGTGGCGCGCATGACGCGCGACGTGGGCCGGGCCGAAGAGCTGGCGCAGGATGCGCTGGTGGCTGCCCTGGAGCACTGGCCCTCCAGCGGCCTGCCTGACAACCCCGCCGCCTGGCTCATGACCACCGCCCGCAACCGTGCCCTGGACCACCTGCGCCAGCAGGCCATGCAGGCGCGCGAGCACGAGGCCCTGGGCCATGACATGGAAGCACTCGAAGCCCAGTACACGCCGGACTTCGTCGATGCGCTCGATGCCGCACGCCAGGACGACATCGGCGACGACCTGCTGCGCCTGATCTTCACCGCCTGCCACCCCGTGCTGTCGACCGAGGCGCGCGTGGCCCTCACGCTGCGGCTGCTGGGCGGCCTGTCCACCGTGGAGATCGCGCGCGCCTTCCTGGTGCCCGAGGCCACCGTGGCCCAGCGCATCGTGCGCGCCAAGCGCAGCCTCACGGCCGCGCATGTGCCCTTCGAGGTGCCCGGCGCGGCCGAGCGTGCGCCGCGCCTGGCCTCGGTGCTCGAAGTGATCTATTTGGTCTTCAACGAAGGTTATGCCGCCACGGCGGGCGACGACTGGATGCGCCCGGCCCTGTGCGATGAGGCATTGCGCCTGGTGCGCGTGCTGGCCGGCCTCACGCCCGACGAACCCGAGGTGCAGGGTCTGGTGGCGCTGCTGGAGATACAGGCCTCGCGCCTGCCCGCACGCACCGATGCCGAGGGTCGCCCCGTGCTGCTCATGGACCAGGACCGCGCACGCTGGGACCACCTGCTGGTGCGCCGCGGCCTGGCCGCGCTCGACCGGGCCGAGCAACTGGCCCGCGCCGGCCACCCCTGGGGGCCCTACGCGCTGCAGGGCGCCATCGCGGCCTGCCATGCGCGCGCACGCCGTGCTGCGGACACCGACTGGAACCACATCGTGGCACTGTACGACGCGCTGCTGCAGGTTGCGCCCTCACCCGTCGTGGCGCTCAACCGCGCCGTGGCCGTGGGCATGGCCGACGGGCCCGCCGCCGCACTGGTGCTGGTCGATGCACTGGGCGCCGACCCCGCCCTGCGCGACTACCACTGGCTGCCCAGCGTGCGTGGCGACCTGCTGGCCAAGCTGGACCGCAGTGCAGAAGCGCGTGCCCAGTTCGAACTGGCCGCCACGCTTACGCACAATGCGCAGGAACAGTCCCTGCTGCGGGCCCGCGCGGCAGACTGCGGCGCGTGACAGGACGGGAGTGACAGGGTGTGGCTTTTGCCGTAACGTGCGGCACTCCACGGAGTGATCGCCATGCAGTTCCCGTCCACGCCCCCATTCCCGCTCGAAGGCGGTTGCGACTGCCACCACGTGCGCTACCGCATGGAAACGGCACCCCTGTTCGTGCACTGCTGCCACTGCCGCTGGTGCCAGCGCGAGAGCGGGGCTTCCTTCGCGCTGAACGCCATGATCGAGGCCGACCGCATCCGCCTGCTGGGCGGCCCGCCTGTGCTGGTCGACACCCCTTCGGAAAGCGGCCTGGGCCAGAAGATCGCGCGCTGCCCGCACTGCCATGTGGCCGTGTGGAGCCACTATGCGGGCGCGGGCCCGCTGGTGTCCTTCGTGCGCGTGGGCACGCTCGATGCGCCCGACCACCTGCCGCCGGACATCCACATCTTCACCCTCGCCAAGCAGCCCTGGGTGGTGCTGCCGCAAGGCGCGGCTGTGGTTACTGAATACTATGAACGCGAAGCGCATTGGCCGCCCGAGAGCCTGTTGCGCCGCCAGGTGCTGTTGCCCAAGATCGCGGCCTACCGGGCCGCGATGGGCTTCGAGCCGTCGTGAACGCCGGCCGGGGTCAGCCCGGCAGCGGCGGCGGGCTCCTGCGCTTCTTGCGCGGCAGGCCCCGTAGGGAGGGGTGCACGGAAGGTTTGGGCGGCGCACCCAGTGCCGCGCGCGCCAGGGCATCGGCCTCGCCATTGCGGTGGCGGGGAATCCACTGCAGCTGTACTTCGCCGAAGCTTTCGAGCAGGACGCGTGCAGCGGCGTACAGCGACTCCAGCCGTTCAACGCATGGCTTGGCAAGCCCGCCTAGCTGCTCCACCAGGATGCTGCTGTCGCTGTAGACCTGCAATGTGGTGGCGCCGCGGGCCCGGGCTTCGTTCAAGGCCATCACCAGCGCACCCAGTTCGGCCTCGTTGTTGCAGCCGGTGGTGTGCGTGGCCTGCGACAGGGCGTGGCGCGTGCCGTCGGGCGCGACCAGCACGGCGCCCAGGCCCATGCGGCCGGGGTTGGGTATGGCGCTGCCATCGCAGTGGATAACCCAGGCCGCCGGGGCCAACCCGTCCATGGAATCGGCGGAAAAGGGCTTATTCAGGCTGGCGGTAGAAGGCTTCCACCGTGCCCTTGAGCTTGATCATCAGCGGCTGGCCCTTGCGGTCCAGCGTCTTGCCGGCGGGCACCTTCACCCAGCCTTCGCTGACGCAGTACTCCTGCACGTCAGAGCGGTCCTTGCCGTTGAAGCGGATGCCGATGTCGTGCTCGAACACGGCCGCGACATGGTGCGGGCTGCGCGGGTCGACGGACAGGTGGTCGGGCAGCGGTGGGGCTTGGGTGGTATCGGTCATGGGAAAAATGGTGTGAATCGGTTCAAGAAGGCAACCGCGCATTTTCGGCGATTCGCCGTATGCCCGCGCCAGCAAACAAGGGTTGCGGGCAGGGAGATCGGTCAGCAGGTCACCGGGATCACAGGCTTGCCATGCTGTGCGAGCAGCTTGCCGATACCGGGCTTGGCACAGCGCTGAAGCGCCATCAGCAGCGCATGGCCGGGCTCGGCTACGCCCCAGCGCTGGCGCAGGTCGTGCTGCATGCGCGCCAGCAACTCGGCGGCCATCTCGGCATCGGCCAGGGCCCGGTGGGCCTGGCCCGTGCGCGGCAGGCCGTGGTAGTCCACCAGCGTACCCAGTTTGTGGCTCGGCGCATCGGGGTACAGCCTGCGCGAGAGCAGCACCGTGCAGGCGAACGCGTGCGGCGCGGCCACGCCCGCCAGCGCCAGCTCGGCCTGCCAGAACTTGCTGTCGAACGCGGCGTTGTGTGCCACCATGGGCGCATTGCCCACGAAGCGGGCGGCGTCCTGCATCACGCCGGCGGCCTCGGGCGCGGCGTTCACCATGGCATTGGTGATGCCTGTGAGCTGGGTGATGAAGGCAGGGATCCAGGCGCCGGTTTTCATCAGGCTCTGGAACCGGTCGACCACGCGGCCGTTTTCCAGCAGCACGATGGCCACCTCGGTCGCGCGGGCGCCCTGACCGGGCGAAATGCCGGTGGTTTCAAAGTCGATGACGGCGATACGGGACATGTGGCCTGGAGGATAAACCGAAGCCCTTGCCCCGGCCCCGGCCCAGGGTTTGCGGCCCTGCCAGGCGGGCTTCACGCCAGCGTATAGGTGTAGTCCACCGGCACGACGCGCTCGTAGACCGTCTGGCTGGCGGCGTTCTTCATCAGCAGCCGGACGCTGGTGAGCTTGCCGGGGTCGATGACGGTGAAGTGCTTGGATACGACGCCCGTGCCCACCTGCCTGCCCGTGGTGCCTTCATAGGTCATGTTGGTCTGTGTTTCGGGAATGGCCCAGATGTCCAGGCCTTCCTCGGTGTTGATCGCATAGGCGATGTCCACGCCGATGCGTGTGCCGGCCTTCACCACGGCCGGCGAGGGGATGGACAGGGTGATGCCGGTGATCTCCGACCCCTTGCCGTCGTTCATCCACTCTTCGTCGACCTCGGCCTGTTTGTAGGTGAAGTCCACCGCCAGCGCCTGGTTGAAGACTTCCACGAAGTCCTGGTTCTTGGCCACGATGAACAGCTCGCGCACCGTACCGGCCTGCGTCAGATGCACCGAACGGCCGATCCGGCCCGTGCCGGGCTCCATGCGGTCGTGCGAACCCTCGTAGACCGAGTCGTAGGTGGTGTCGAGGATCTTCACCCAGACATACAGCGGCTCGCGGGGTGCCGAGTAGCGGTAGTCCAGCGCCACGGTGATGGGGGTGTTGGCCTGCAGCACACTGCCCGAGGGCGGGTCGATGCGCACGCCGGTGATCTTCAGGTCGGTGCGGGTGTTGTCCTGGCGCCTGGCGCGCCGCACAAAGTAGACGACAAGTCCGATGGCCACCAGTCCCGCGATGGAAATGTAGACGTTTTCCACGGTGAATTTCCCCCCAGGTACCGCACCTTGCTGTAGGTATGGATGAGGCGGTGCGTGGTGCCCCGGGGGCAAATTATGGTGGCGCGTGGCCGGGGATCAACAGCGGGGGTGTGCCAGGAAGAAGCGCAGCATCTCCTCGGTGGCCGACACGGCCCGGGGATCGGTATGGCTGCCGCGCGCATCGCCGCCGGCCCAGGCGTGGCCGCCACCGTGCAGCACCCAGTGCTCTGCCAGCGTGGCGCCGCCGCTCTGGTACAGGGTGCGCGTATAGCCCTGGCCGTGGGCCGACCGGCCGGTGGTCACCGCAGGGCGTACCTCGCCATCGGCGGCGGCCAGCGCGGCCTCCACCAGTTGCTCGCCATTGCGGGCATGCACGGTGGCATCGGCGTCGCCATGGAAGACGATCAGGGGCAGCGCCGTGCCCAGCTGAATGACGGGGGGCGTGGTCGTCGCGAACGGGCTGGTGCTGGCCGCCTTGGCGCCGGTCTTCATCGCCGAGAGCGCCGCCATCACGTTCTGCGCCGCGCCGGCCGACAGGCCCGAATGCACGCCCACGGCGGCAAACAGGTCGGGGTATTCGCGCGCCAGCAGAGCCGCCATGGCACCACCGGCCGAGAGGCCCGCCACATAGACGCGGTTGCCGTCCACCGGGTGGCGTGCCATCACCTCGCGCACCATGGCCACCAGCGTGGCCGGCTCGCCGCCGCCGCGCCGCTGGTCCTGTGGCCGGAACCAGTTCCAGCAGGCCTTGGGGTTGGCGCTGCCCGCCTGGGCCGGGTAGAGCACCAGGGCATTCGCCCGCGCCGCCGCGCCGTTCATGCCCGTGCCGGTGGCGAAGTCCTCGGGGTTCTGGGTGCAGCCATGCAGCATGAGCAGCAGGGGCATGGGTGCACCGGTGTCGGCTCCGGGCGGCACATACAGGTAGTAATGGTCCTGCGGGGCGCCAGCCAGCGCAAAGGCCACCCGGGTGAAGCTGCCGGGCGCCTGCGCGGCAGCGGGACGGGCTCTCGCGGGGTCCGTGGCCGGGGAGGGCTGGCTGCGGGCAGGCGTGTCATCCGGCAGGTCGATCACCACGGCGTCTTCGACATCGGCCTGCGCAAAGCCATTGCGCCAGCCTGTACCGGCTGGGCTGGACGCGGGCATTCCTGCCCGGCCTTCGCGCAAGGTGCCGGTGGCGCCGGCATGGGGCGCTGTGGCGCTTGCCGCGCCCGCAGTGGCGGGTATTCCGCCCAGGGCCTGCTGGATGGCGCGGGTGGCATCGGCCAGCTGGCCTTTGCGCACCAGGTCGGTGGCGTTGCCGAGGAGTTGCTTGAGATTGTGGTTCCAGTCCATGGGAAGGTCCTTGGGGTGAGCTGGTAGGGCGTGCGCCGTTCATGGCACGGCCGCCCCTGGGCGGCTGGTGCCGTCGGTTTTTGTCTCGGAATGCCGCCGCTCGAAAGGGTCGGTCTGGAATGGAAAAGGAAAGAAATCGCCGTTGTGGTGCGCTGGGCACCCCGCCACGGTAGGCGCTTGTCTCAGCCGATGCGGCCCGCCAGCGCCGCCTTGACGGCCGGGCTGGCGTGGAACGCCCCGAGCACGGTGACCGAGGCGATCGTCGCCTGCGCCAGCGCGGGCGGCACGTCGTCCTCGATGCTGGCCAGGCCCAGCACGCGGATCTCCAGCGTCTGGCCTGCGGCCTGCACGGCCTCCAGGTCGGTGCGGCCAAAGCGCTGCAGTCCCAGCACCAGCATCTTGCGTGCCACCACCTGGCGCACCTCCTCGTTCTGGGTGCTCAACTGGTTGCGGATGGCGGTGCGGATGAAATCCGTGCGGTTGGCGTAGAAGCCCTCCGATACGAGCAGATCGATGTGCCCCAGGTCCACATAGCCGAGGTTGATGGTGATCTTTTCCGAATCGGGGACCTTGCTGCGCAAGGCCAGGGAAGTGTTGGAAGTGGGGGTCATAGTGCCTTCTGGCCGTCTTGTGCCATCCATATGGATGGTAATTGGATGGTGCATCTGCGTTTTCAAGGGCCTGCCATCAAAAAGAAAGAGCCCAAGGGCCCTTTCTGGTGCGTGGCAGCCGTGCGCGGCATCAGCCCGCGCCGCGGCTCCCACCACCGCTGCTGCTGCCGGCCCCGCCCTGGCGCGATTGCCCCTGGTTACCACTGCCCAGGTGGGTGTCGCGGTCGCCACGGCTCTCGGGCGTGCGGCGGCCCTGGTTGATCTGCGTGGTCTTGTCGCCCGTGCTGTTGTGGGCGTTGGCCACCTTGCCGCTGCCGTCGCTGGTGGCATTCAGGTCGTCGTCGGTCTGGTTTTCCTTGCTGCTCATGCCAAATCTCCTGTAGTCCGGGGATGAACGGTGCGCCCGACGGGAGGCGGGGCGCGCCAGCGGGAGGCGCTGCCTCAGGACAGCGTCAGTTCCTTGTGCTCGCCCAGGTCGCGTGGCTGCTCGCCGGTGATGGCGGCCTTGGCCATCTTGTACAGCTGCACCATCTTGCTTTCCTTGACGTCCCAGTACTCGGCATGGCCGACGCGCACGGCCAGCAGGGCCAGGTTGGGGTCGGTGTGGCCCGCAGGGAACCAGGCCTTGGCCATGGGCGACCACAGGGCTTCCTTCTGCGCCAAGTCTTCCATGAAGCTGGCCTGGCCCGACAGGGACACGTAGCTGTCGTCACCGGGGTCGGCGTACGACACGTTCACCTGGCCGTCGGTCAGCAGGCGGCCATAGAGCTCGCCATTGCGGGGGATGAAGAAGTACAGCAGCGACTGTTCATCGATGCTGCGGTTCTGCGTGGTCAGCGGATGCGCGTGCAGCATGCCATTGGCATGGCGGTGGGTGAGCATGCCGAATTTGATGTCCTTGATCAGCTTCCACAGCGTCTCGCGGGCGGGGGTGTCGTGTTGCATGGGGTGTCTCCGGCAGATGGTGAATCGGTAAAAATTCACTGTAGGCCGCTCCCCTTCCCCGTCGTGTCGGCTCAGCGCGCGGTCGGGCGTGCGCGTTTGTCCCACAAGTCTGCGCTCACAGACCCTTTATGTCCTGCAACACCCCTTGTAACGAGGCTTCCAGCGCAGGAAGATCGTCTGTGACGGTCTTGAACAGGATCTCATGCGCCACCTGCTCGTAGCCATGGGCAAGGATGTTGCGCAGTCCGATCACCCTGCGCCAGGGAATGCCAGGCATCTGCCGTGCGCGCTCGGCATCGACGCGCGTTGCCGCTTCTCCGAGATTGATGAACAGCTTCTCCACCGCCAGGCAGAGCACCCTTTGCTGCGCAAACTCGGCGGCGCTCATGGACACCACCAGGGTCCGCAGTTCCTGCACGAACTGCAGCATGTCGGCCAAGTGGGCGGGCGTGCGATCGATCGTCACTGGAACAGGGGGCGCAACTGGGGCTCTATGCTGCGGCGGCGAAAGGGGTTGTTCATCACCGATGGAAAAGCCAGATCGATCTTGCGGCCAGCAAACGCCTCAGACAGTTCGTCCTGCATGTCCACCAGCGCAAAACCGCTGGGGGCCTCGCCAGGAATGAATTCCACCAGCAGGTCGATGTCGCTGTCGGGGCCCTCCTGGTCCACGGCTGCCGAGCCGAACATCTGCAGGCGGCGCACATGGTAGCGCCGGCAGATGTCTGCTATGTGGGACTGTTGGGCAGGGCCGATGTGCATGCCGCAATTATGCGGGAGTGGCCCTGGCGTGCGCATTCACGCTTTCTTCAGAAACTCCGATTTGAGCAACATGCTCCCCAGGTCCGTCTTGCAGTCCACGTTGTGGCCATCGGCACCGTCGACCAGGCGGATGCCCTTGATCTTGGTGCCCTTCTTGAGGGTGGATGACGAGCCCTTGACCTTGAGGTCCTTTACCAGGATGACCGCGTCGCCGTCGGCCAGCGGGTTGCCATGGGCATCGCGCACGGTGCCGTCGCTCCTGGCCTCGTCGGCCTCTGCCGCCTCGGCCACCATGGGCCATTCGAAGCTGCAGTCCGGGCAGACATAGCTGCCGCTGCCATCGGGGTAGGTGTTCTCCAGGCCGCATTGGGGGCAGGCGGGGATGGCGCGGGTCATGGAAGGCTTTCTTTCTTTTCTGGAGAGAGGGTCGGTGCCGCATGGCGGCAAAGGGGGGCGCTGCTCAGCGTGGCCTGCGCTGCTCCAGCGCAAACGGCGGCAGGCCCTTGAGCAGGCGCTGCCCGTACGAGGTGTTCATGAGCCGCTTGTCGTAGCAGTACACGTGGGCCTGGTCCTCTTCGGTGCGGATGGCGCGGCCCACCCACTGGGCCAGGCGGATCGCGGTGGCGGGCACCACTAGCTCGCTGAAGGGGTCGCGCCCCACGGCGCGCAGCCATTCAGCGCGGGCCTCGCCCACGGGATCGTCGGGCGGGGCGAAGGGCAGCTTGGTGATAAACACCGACTCGCACAGCCGGCCCGGCAGGTCCAGCCCCTCGCCAAAGGACTGCATGCCGAAGATGACCGAGGGCTGCCCCTCGGCCACGCGCTCTCGATGGCGCTTGAGCAGTTGCGTGCGCGGCAGCGCGTTCTGCACCAGCACCACGCTGCGCATGGCGGTGGGCAGGGCCTCCACGGCCTGGCGCATCTGCTCGCGCGAGGTGAACAGCACCAGCGCGCCGTATTCCACATTGGCGATGTCGTAGAGCAGCGCATCCACCATCTCGGCCGTGAACTGGGCCGCGTTCTTGGGGTCGGCCCGGGTCTCGGCGGCAATCAGCGTGCCCTGGGCGGCGTAGTCGAATGGGCTCGGTACCTCCAGCGTGGTGGCCGCCGCGTCGCCGTGCAGGCCCGACTCGCGCATGAAGAACTCGAAGTGCCCGCAGCTCGTGAGGGTGGCCGAGGTCAGCACCGCGCCGCGCACCGCGCTCCACAGGTGGTTGCGCAAGGTGGTGCCCGGCAGGATGGGGCTGGCATGCGCCTTGACCACGATGAAGTCGCCCTCCACCTCCAGCGTGAACCACTTGGCCGCCGGCACCGCGCCCTCGGGTGCATCTTGCAGCAGCAGCTGGGCGGTGGCGTGCAGCTCTTCCAGGCGCGGCGCCAGCATGCCGATCTGCGCGTACAGGGTGGACAGGCGGCGCGCCTCGTCGGGCTTGTCGCGCATCTCGGCACGCAGGGATTTGGAGATGGCGCGCAGCGCTTCGAGAAAACCGTCGGCGCTCGCGGCCAGCAGGCCCAGCGGGGCGATCACTGGCTCGGGCAACTCACCGCGCGGCACGCGCACGCGCGCCGGTCCCCAGGCGTCCTTCTGGCTCTTGAGCGCCGGACCGTAGACGTCCATCACGATGCGCGCCAGGTCCTGCAGCGTCTGGCGCAGCTGGCCCGAGTGCTTGGGGATGTCGGCGATTTCTTCCACCTCCAGCAGCGCGCCGATGCGCAGGCCGCGGCTGGCCAGGCGCTCGATCCAGGTCACGCGGCTCAGGTCCATGCTGCAGGCGAACTGGTCGAGGGCCGTTGCGGGCAGGTGGTGGGCCTCGTCCAGCACCAGCAGGCAGTTGTCCAGCTCGGGTAGCACGCGCGCGCCCAGCGAGGACAGCAGCAGGTCATGGTTGGCCACGATCACCTGGGCGCCGATCAGCTCCTTGCGCTTGTCATAGTAGGTGCACTGGCTGAACGCCGGGCAGTGCTTGCCGGTGCAGGAGGCCCCCTCGGCCGCCACGGCGCTCCACACCTCGGGCTCGGGTGGCGTGTCCAGGCTGTCACGGTCGCCGTCCCAACCGCCCTTGCCCAGGGTCTGCGACATGGCCGAGTAGAACTGGATGCGTGCCTCGGTCTCCTGGCGCGGGCGCTTGGCCCGGGCCGCAGCCTCTTCCTCGGCAAACAGGTCGTCGTCCATCACCTCCTCGGCCTCGCCGGTGCCGGCCAGGCGGTCGAGCTTGAGCTTGCAGACATAGCGCCCACGTCCCTTGGCCAGCGCAAACTTGAAGGGCTGGGGCAGCAGCAGTGCCAGTGCGGGCAGGTCCTTGTTGACCAATTGCTCCTGCAGCGCCACTGTGGCGGTGGATATCAGCACCCGGGTGCCGCGCGAGAGCGCCATGGCGATGGCCGGCGCGCAGTAGGCCAGCGACTTGCCCACACCCGTGCCGGCCTGGATCACGGCGATGGAACGGGTGGGCGCAGCCTCGCCCGCTTCCTCGTCCACCTTGCCCAGCGTGGCCTGGCTGAAGGTCTGTGCCACCTGCTCGGCCATGCGCCGCTGCCCACCCCGGCTGCGGAACCCCGGGGTGGCCCGCACCACCGCATCGAACGACTGCAGGGCCGCCTGGGCCCACTCTGTTGAAGACATAAGGACGAGAGTGTGGCATATGGTTGGGCATACAGTGTTTTTGGGGGGTGGTGCGGCCTGTGGCGCGCATGGGGTATGGGCCTACACCGCAGGCTGCGGGGCATGTCTACGATGGTGTACGACACCCAATGCGCCCCCGGGGCGCCCAGGAGAATCCCATGCCCACCACCGCCGACCGCCAGAAGAACGAACCCTCGGTGGACACCACCAAACGCCAGACAGCCAGCACCCCGACCAGCGGCGATGCCGATGCGCAGAACGTCCCCCAGGAAGAAAGCCCCAAGCTGCCCCATGAGCGCGACCAGTCGGTGGACATGACCCATGGCAAGCCCGACGCACAGGTGCAGCAGGCCTACCGCGACGTGCAGCGTGGCCTGCAGGACACGGACCGCGGCCCCCCAGCCGACAAGGCCTACCAGAAGCAGAAGTAGCCAGGCATTGCGCCAGCGGTGCCGCCAAGCGGTGCATCGGCGCAACACCTGCGAATCGCCCGCCACGAGCGAGCGTTGCGGTGTGGCAATCAATGGTTTGCCAGCGCAACCCATTCCCCTATACTGAAAAAATACTGAAACGGCACCCCCGTGCGAAAGACGGGTCCGCAAAGTCACCGGTCTACCGGCCCATGGAACCTGTTCCGGGGCTCACGACAGCGGAACTGCCACGTTGGATCCAGGTTGCTCAGGGGAGCTGCCGTCTCAGTTGCCGCCGCATACAACAACCGAGAGGCCGCCCCAGCGATGCAACACCGCCCAGGTCCCGCACTCGCCGTTTCTGCTCCTGATCTTCCTGCTTCGAGCGCGGGCCTGGCCATCCATGGCCGCCTTCACGGGCGCCATCCTGCACAGGGGGCTTGACTGGTATGGGCGGGGGGCTTGTCATCGGTACCCAGGACATTGCGCAGAAGGACCAGCTGGTGTTGCGCGCACTGGTTCGGCTGCTCGAAGGCGGGGTGAACATCCGGGCGCGGTTCAGTGAGCAACTGGCCGAGTGCAACGTGGTCTTCGTTCCCGGCCACTGGCCCTACCGCTTCCATGCCCCGTGCATCACCGTGCGCGTGATGGACCCCGAGGACGTGGGGGCGGCGCTGGAAGCCACAGCCGATCTCACGGTGACCACTCCCTTGCGCATGACCAATGTCATCGCCGTCCTGCAGTCGGCCACCCAGCGCGTGCATGGCGCATCGCAGTTTGATCCGGTCAAGGGCCAGCGCGCCCTGTTCGAGCTGCTGGGCGAGCGCACCCGCATGGCCGAGCGCCGCCGCGCCGTGGTGCCCATGAGCGCCGGCCAGCAGATCGTGTTCGACTTCGTGCAGCAGCTGGTGCATACCTCCATGCCCATGGACGTGCTGCTATCGGGCGCCTATGCGCTGGGCGAGCCGCACCGCGTCAGCCCGGT
This sequence comes from Acidovorax sp. LjRoot66, assembly GCF_964253305.1. Lineage (NCBI taxonomy): Bacteria > Pseudomonadati > Pseudomonadota > Betaproteobacteria > Burkholderiales > Comamonadaceae > Acidovorax > Acidovorax sp. LjRoot66. The sequence goes on along the minus strand of NZ_CAXUQU020000001.1, from coordinate 363,259 downwards.
GGAGGAAGAGCTCATCCGTTCCGTGCCCGCCCACAGCCTGCGCCACCTGCTGTGGGGCCTGGCCATGCGGTTGGCGCAGACGGGTGCCAGCGCCCCCGAGCGCACCGGCCACTACCGGCTTTCGCGCTGGCCCGATGCAGTGGGCCTCACCGCCGCAGGCCATCCCCGCCTGGCGGCGCTGCTGACCAGCCAGGCGCTGAGCTACGAGCAGGCCTGCGCCAAGAGCGGCGTGCCCGAAGCCACCGTGCGCTGGTTCCTCGAAGCCTGCCTGGCGCTGGGGCTGGCGGTGGACGAAGGCAGCGCCGGGGCCGCATCTGCCCCCACCCAGTCCGCGGCGGCGCCAGCCGCCGTAGGCGCCGCGAAGCCTCCCAATCCACCGACCGCAGCCGGCCCACCGGGCTGGCTCGGCAACCTGCGTGAACGGCTCAAGCTATGGTGATGCCCTCCCCTGCACCTGCTGTGTCCGCAGGCACCTCCCGCGATCTCAAGATCGTCTTCACGGGGCCCATGGGCGCCGGCAAGACCACCGCGATCCGCGCCATCAGCGATGGCGAGGTTCTCTCCACCGACGTACCCATCACCGGCGGCGCCGAGCTCTCCATGCCCGGCAAGACCATGACCACCGTAGGGCTCGACTACGGCGAATGCCGCCTGGGCGACCAGTGGGTGCTCAAGCTCTTCGGCACGCCCGGGCAGGAGCGCTTTCGCTTCATGTGGGACATCCTGGGCGCGGGCGCCTTTGGCCTGATCGTGCTGGCCGACAACTCGCAGCCCGACCCGGTGGGCGAGGTGGCGCGCTACCTCAAGGCCTTCGCCCCCCACGTGCCGGCGCGGCGCACCGTGGTCGGCGTGGGCCGGCTCGACACGCACCCCTCGCCCGGCATCGTGGACTACTGCGAGCAGCTGGGCGCCCTCGGATACAACCCCCCCGTGCTCGAGGTGGACGTGCGGCGCGATGCCGACGTGCGCCTCTTGCTGTCGGTCCTGGTGAGCATGGCGGAGATCGAACATGAGTAGCAGCATTGGCAGCACCCCGGGCTTTTCGTCTGCCGGCACGGCGCTGCGCCTGGTCACCATTGCCCAGCTGGCCGAACTGTTGGGCGAACTGCAGCGCGGCACGCCCGGCATCCTGAGCGCCACCCTGGCCAGTGCCGACGGCTTCACGGTGGCCTCCACCCTCTCTGACAGCCAGGACGCCGACCGGCTCTCGGCCATGTCCGGCTCGCTCAGTGCGCTGGCCGGCGCCATGACGCGCGAGGCCGGGCACAGTGCGCCCGAGCGGCTGATCCTTGAATCGGGCAGTGGCCACATCGTCTCGATGAATGTGCCCGTGCCCTCGGGCGACCTGGTGCTCACCGTGGTCACCAACGAATCGTCGCTGCTGGGCAAGCTGCTTTGGAGCTGCCGCAACACGGCGGACCAGGTGGTTGCCGCCTGTGTTGCCACGCCGCAACCGGGCAGCGCCCCGTCTTTGTAGTTCCGTTCCCTGTTCCACTACCACCGGAGACCACGCCATGGCATTCACCCCCAAAGAACTCCTGAACCAGCTCATGCAGACCGAGGGCGCCATGTGCGCCGCGCTGGTGGACTACAACAGCGGCATGCTGCTCGAATCCGTGGGCACGGGCCTCGACCTGGAGCTGGCCGCCGCCGGCAACACCGAGGTCGTGCGCGCCAAGATGAAGACCATGAAGTCGCTGGGTCTGGCGGGCAGCATCGAGGACATCCTGATCACGCTGACCCAGCAGTACCACATCATCCGCCCGGTGGAAAAGCACGACGGCCTGTTCATCTACTACGTGCTCGACCGCAGCCGCGCCAACCTGGCCATGGCCCGCCGCAAGGTGCTCGAAGCCGAGGCGCAGACCAACATCTGACGGTCAGCTGCTGGCGCCCGGCGCGAACCAGCGCGGCAACAGCGGCAGGGCTTCTTCCAGCGAACCCAGCACGGCCACGCAGGCCTGCGCCACCTCGGGCGCTGGCTGCAGCAGGTCCGGCACCACCACCAGCCCCATGCCCGCAGCCAGGGCTGCACAGGCACCGTTGTGGCTGTCCTCGAAGGCCAGGCACTGTGCCGGCGCCACGCCCAGGCGCTGGGCGGCCAGCAGGTACAGCGCCGGGTCGGGTTTGCCGCGCAGCACCTCGTTGCCGCCGGCCACGGCCGCGAAGTGCGGCAGCACGCCCACGCGCGCCAGGCGCTGCGCGATCTCGTCGGTGCGCGACGATGAGGCCACCGCACACGGAATGCCCGCGGCCTGCAAGTGCGCGAGCAGCGCTGCCGCACCGGGCTTGAGCGGGAACAGCAGCTCCTTGCCCTCCCCTTCCTCCAGCGCGGCCCGCACCGCCACCATGGCCTGCTCGAACGGCGCCACCCCGCCCAGGTGTGCCTGCAGGATGGCGTGCGAGTCCTGCGCGGCCTTGCCCACCACCTGCAGGTAGTCGCTCTCGCGTAGCACCACGCCCAGCGCCAGGGCCGCCTCGGTCCAGGCGCGCAGGGTCGCGCGCTCGGAATCGACGAGCAGGCCGTCCATGTCGAAGATGGCGGCGGTGAAGGGCGGGCGGGGCATGCCGGTCAGCCCCGCTGCTGCAAGGCCCGCTCGATGCGGTTGCGCTGCACCGTGGTCTTGGGCACCTTGAAGGGGAACCAGCTGCGCACGTCCTCTTCGAGGCCGATGCCGTGCATGTAGTTGTAGATCGCCTTCTTGAGCGCGCCGCCCAGCGCGTCGTGGTCCACGCCCGTGGGGTCGTGAAAGCCGATGTCGTTCTTGGCAAAGCTCACCGGCGGCAGGGGCTCCAGCGTCACGCCGTACTCCTCGGGCGCCTTGCCCACGGGCGAGTGCACGGTGCAGGCAAAGCGGTGGAAGAAGCCGCTCTGGATGCAGCCGTTGGCGAACAGCTGGCGCACGTACTCGAGCGCGTCCACCGTGTCCTGCACCGTCTGCGTGGGAAAGCCGTACATCAGGTAGGCGTGCACCAGAATGCCCGCGTCGGTGAAGGCCCGCGTCACGCGCGCCACCTGGTCCACCGAGACGCCCTTCTTCATCAGGTCTAGCAGCCGGTCCGAGGCCACTTCGAGCCCGCCCGAGACGGCGATGCAGCCGCTGTCGGCCAGCAGCTCTGCCAGTTCGGGCGTGAAGGTTTTCTCGAAGCGGATGTTGCCCCACCACGAGATGCCCGCGTTGCGCTCGATCAGCTCGGTGGCCAGGGTCTTGAGCGCCTTGGGCGGCGCGGCCTCGTCCACGAAGTGAAAGCCCGTCTGCCCCGTTTCGCGCACGATGGCTTCGATGCGGTCGGCCAGCACGCTGGCCGAGGCGCCCTCGTAGCGGCTGATGTAATCGAGGCTCACGTCGCAGAAGCTGCACTTCTTCCAGTAGCAGCCGTGCGCCACGGTGAGCTTGTTCCAGCGCCCGTCGCTCCACAGGCGGTGCATGGGGTTGAGCATGTCCAAGAGCGACAAATACTTGTCCAGCGGCAGCCCGTCCCAGGTGGGCGTACCCACCTCGGCAAAGGCGATGTCCGCCTCCTGCATGTTGATGTAGCGCACCGCGCCGCTCTCGGCAACGCGCACGAAGGTGCGAACCAGGCGCTGGCGCCCGCGCTGGCCCTGTATGTGCTCCAGCAGCGCCAACAGCGGCCGTTCGCCCGCGTCCAGCGACACGTAGTCGAAGTAGTCGAACACGCGCGGCTCGGTCAGGTCGCGCAGCTCGGTGTTCACGAAGCCGCCGCCCAGCACGGTGACGATGTGCGGGTGCGCCGCCTTGATCGCCTGCGCGATGCGAAACGCCGCGTACACCGCGCCCGGGAAGGGCACCGACAGCAGCACCACCGTGGGTGCATGGCGCTCTACTGCCGCCAGGGCCAGCGTGCGCAGGGTCTCGTCCACCAGGTTCAGCGGCCCGGCCAGGGCTGCGGCCAGTGGGTCGAACGTGGGCTGGCTGCCCGCCAGCGACTCGGCATAGCGCACGAACTCGAAGCGTGGGTCCACTGCATCGCGCAGCACGTCGGCCAGGTCGTTCAGGTAAAGCGTGGCCAGGTGCTTGGCACGGTCGTGCAAGCCCAGGGCGCCGAAGGCCCAGCCCAGCGGGTCGCCGCCCTCGTCGTCCACGTACACATCGAGCGTGGCGAAGCGCGGCCCCTCGGGCAGGAAGTTGCGCCCCACGATGCGGTGCGCCAACGTGGTGTCGCGCCCCTGCAAAAAGGCGATGGTCGGCGCGATGGTGGCCAGGTAGCGGTCACGCTGCGCCGCAAAGGCCTGCACGGCAGGGCTGTGCTTCTTGGCCGGCAGCGCAGCCACCTTGGCCGCCACGGCGCGCAGGCCATCGGGCGACAGCAGCTGCAGCACCAGGGCCAGCGCCAGGTCCTCCTGCACCGCCGTGATCTCGCGCGAGCGCAGAAAGCCCGTGAGGTAGGCCGTCGACGGGTAGGGCGTGTTCAGTTGCGTCATCGGCGGGATGACGGACAGGACGCGAAGCGGTGGGGCAGACATGGTGGGGGCGGTCAGGGCGATGCAGTGCCGCCTCGTGGGGAATCGTGGAAGAAGTGCCCGATTATCCCGCGTGACCCTTACCCAGCGGGGGCGTGCGACTTACAGGGGCTGGGGCGGCGGCTCCACCGCCGCATCCGGCGTGCCCGCCAGGTAGTTGTTCTTCACGCGCACATAGTGCTCGGCCGAATAACGCAGGTAGGCGAGCTCCTGGTCCGTCAGCGCACGCTGGCGCACGGCGGGCCGGCCGATATACAGGTAGCCGCTCTCCAGCACTTTGCCGGGCGACACCAGGCTGCCGGCGCCGAGCATCACGCGGTCGCCGATCACCGCGTCGTCCATGACGATCGAGCCCATGCCGATCAAACACTCGTCGCCGATGCGGCAGCCGTGCAGGATCACCGCATGGCCTATGGTCACGTGGCTGCCGATGATCAGCGGCGAGCCCTCGGGCTTGCTGGCATTGCGGTGTGAGACATGGCCCATGGTCAGGTCCTGCACGTTCGTGGCCTCGCCCACCACGATGCGGTTCACATCGCCGCGCAGCACGGCGTTGCACCACACGGACGCGTCTTTGCCAAGGGTGACGTCGCCGATCACCTGGGCCGAGTCGTGGAGGAAGACGCCGGTGCCGAGCACGGGCGCAGTGTCGAGGTAGGGAGCGATGGGCATGGGATGTGTTCAGCTCTGAAAAGCGAAGCGCCGAGCCTAATGCAAAGTCAGGCGCCGCCGCGCAGGTGCACTGCGATCAGGGGCGCCACCTGCGCCGCATGCCGGTTCGCCAGGTCGTGTGCGCCACCGGGCACCACCTGCAGCCGGCTGTGCGGCAGCAACGCCTGCAGGCGCTGGCCCACGCTCAAGGGGCTGATCGGGTCCGCATCGCCCCACAGCAGCAGCGTGGGCGCCGCCACATCGGCCATGGCGCCGGTCAGGTCCTCGCGGTAGTCGGCAAACCAGCGCGGCACGGTGGGGTGGGCCTGGGTGAAGGCCGGCCGCCAGTCCTGCGCGCCATGGGCGGACATGTCGACGCCGCCCGAGGTGGCCGCCAGCACCAGGTGCGTGACCTGGTCAGGACGTTGGAGGGCCGCCTGGATGGCCACGATGCCGCCCATGGACTGCGCGACCAGCGCCGTGGGCCGGTCGATGGCATCCACCACCCGCGCCACCAGGTCCGCCATCCCGCGCACACCGGGGTCGGCCGGCACCGGGCCGAAGCCGGGCCAGCCCATCAGCCGGCGGGCGGCCGGGTGGTCCAGCAGGCCCGACACGGGTTGCCAGAACTGCGGGTCGCCACCGACGCCCGGGAGGAAGAGGATCTGGGAGGGTTGTTGTTGTTGCTGCAGTGCCATGGGCCGGCAGCATACGCCGTGGGCGTCAGCCCGGCGGGGCCACGGCGTAAAAGCCCAGGAACATGTCCACCGCATCTGCCAGCACCTGCTGCTGCACGGCGGGTGCCAGCGGCGGCTGGCCCATGGCCAGCTGGGGCCAGAAGGCGAAGGACTTGACCATGCCATGCAGCTGGTGGGCCGCGTAGTGGGCGTCGACCCCGGTGCGCAGGCGGCCGTCCTGCTGGGCGGCGCGCATCCACTGCGGCAGGCCTTCCTCCTTTTCGGACAGGCGTTCCACCAGGGCGCGGGCGCGCTCGGGCGTGTGCATCAGCTCGGCCATGGCCACGCGCGAGAGGTCGATGAAGCTCGCGTCATTGAGCAGCTGCATCTTCTGCTCCAGCAGCGCCAGCAGCTGCGCGCGCAGGGGCTGTGCGGTCTCGTAGCGGATCTCGGGCAGCGCATGGCCGCGCTCCCACAGCTGGCCCAGGATGGCCTCGAACAACTCGTCCTTGCTCGGAAAGTGGTTGTACACCGTGCGCTTGGAGACATCGGCCGCCGCAGCCACCCGGTCCATGCTGGTGCCGGCAAAGCCATGCTCGCGGAACTCCGCGATGGCAGCCTGCACGATGGCCTCGCGCTTGCGGTCGGTCAGTCGGGTGGCAGGAGTCGTGGGCGGGGCTATGGAGCTCATAGCCGAAATTTTACACCGGGGAGTTTACTTTTTTCAAAACAACACTACACTGTGCAGTGCACTTTTCAGAAAAGGCAGCCCCCATGTTTCGCCGCGTGCCCCGCATCCTCCTCATCCTCACCGCAATCACCGCCATGGCCTACAGCATCCTCTCCTGTGCCAACCTGCCCTCTGCCTCGTACGAGCAGTCGCCCCAGTACGTGGACGGCAAGTTCCGCAACGTCGCGCCGCGCCAGGCGCCCGGCTTCTTCAAGACGGTGGCCATCTTCTGGCGCTTTGCCACCGACAAGCCGGCCAACACCGTGCCCGCCAAGCCCATCGAGGTCAAGCCGCTCACCCAGGCCGACGTGCTGGCAGCGCCCGACCAGAGCCTGTGGCGCCTGGGCCATTCGACCATGCTGCTCAAGCTCGATGGCAAGTTCTGGCTCACCGACCCGGTGTTCTCCGAGCGCGCCTCGCCCTTCCAGTTCCTGGGGCCCAAGCGCTTTCACGCGCCGCCGCTCACCATCGACGAGCTGCCGCCCATCACCGGCGTGGTGCTCTCGCATGACCACTACGACCACCTCGATTTCGACGCCATCCAGAAGCTGGCGCCCAAGGTCGAGCATTTCCTCACCCCGCTGGGCGTGGGCGACCGCCTCATCGCCTGGGGCGTGCCCGCCGCCAAGGTGCAGCAGTTCGACTGGTGGCAGGGCACCAGCGTGGGCGGCGTGAAGTTCGTCGCCACCCCGGCCCAGCACTTCTCGGGCCGCACCCTGTCGGACGGCAACCGCACGCTGTGGGCGTCCTGGGTCATCATGGCCGGCGACACGCGCATCTTCTTCACCGGCGACACCGGCTACTTCGACGGCTTCAAGGCCATCGGCGAGCGCTACGGCCCGTTCGACCTGACCATGGTCGAAACCGGTGCCTACGACGCCCAGTGGCCGGACGTGCACATGCAGCCCGAGGAAAGCCTGCAGGCCCACCGCGACGTGCGCGGCCACCACATGATGCCCATCCACAACGGCACCTTCGACCTGGCCCTGCACCCCTGGCACGAGCCCTTCGATCGCATCACCCAGCTGGCCGCCGCCGGCAATGTGCCCCTGGTGGCGCCGGTGATGGGCGAGCGCCTCGACATCCGCAACCCCGCGCTGTCGCAAAGCTGGTGGAAAAGCGCGGAGTGAGCAACTTGGTGATCAGGCGCGCGGCAGCCGCCGGGCCAGCCGGCCCACGGTGCGCGCCGCAGCTGTGATCTCGGCCACGCCGAAGCCCGCGTAGCCGAAGAGCCAGCCGCGCCGGTCGGACTCCATCGCATAGCGCGACAGCGGTGCCAACATCACCCCCGCCGCCTGGGCCTGGCGGCACAGCGCCTCGTCGTCGCTGCCCGGCGCACGCTCGCACAGCAGGTGCATGCCCCGGTCGCTAGCGGCCAGCTGCAACGCGCCGTCGCTGGCATCGGCCAGTGCATCGCGCAGGGCCTGCTGGCGTGCCTGGTACAGCTCGCGCATCTGGCGCAGGTGGCGCAGCAGGTGCCCCTCGGCAATGAACTGCGCCAGCACCGCCTGCGCATCGCCGGGCGCATGCCGATCGGTGATGGCACGCGCCATGGCAAACGGCTGCACCAGCGCCGGCGGCGCCACGATGAAGCCCAGGCGCAGGCCCGGGTGCAATGTCTTGGAGAAGGTGCCCACGTACAGCACCCGCTCCGACCCCGGCAGGCTGCACAGCGCCGGCACGCGCTGCGCGCCGTACTGGAACTCGCCGTCGTAGTCGTCCTCCACCACCCAGGCATCGTGCGCGCGCGCCCACTGCAGCAGTGCCTGGCGCCGCGCCAGGCCCATGCGCACGCCCGTGGGGTACTGGTGCGTGGGCGTCACCACCGCCATGTGCGCACCGGGCCAGCGCTCTGTGGCCTGGGCAATGCAGGCGCCCTCGCCGTCCATGGCCATGGGCCAGGCCCGCACGCCGTGGCCCAGCAGCGCAGCGCGTATGCCGGGGTAGCCGGGGTCTTCCACCAGCACCTCGTCGCCCACGTCCAGCAGCAGCCGCGCGATCAGGTCGATGGCCTGCTGCGAGCCCGAGCACACCACCACCTGGCCCGCATCGCAGCGGATGCCGCGCGATGCCCACAGCCACTGCGCCACCGCCTCGCGCAGCTGCGGGTCGCCGGCCGGGTCCAGGTACTGCGCGCGCGCCGCGCGCTGGCCGGGGCCGGCCTGGCGTGCCAGGCGGTCCCACACGGCGTAGGGAAAGGTGTCCACCTCGGGCGCCCCCATGCGAAAGGCCTGCGCCACAGCCACCGGCGGGTTCCAGCGCGCCGCTGTGTCGGCAATCAGTTGGCCCCTGCGCGACAGGCCCCTGGGCGGCGCCACCAACTGCTGCTGGGTGCGGGTGGTGGCGCCCCCGGCCGCCTGCGAGACATAGGTGCCATCGCCCACGCGCGCCTCCACATAGCCCTCGGCCTGCAGGCGCTGCACGGCCCACAGCACCGTGTTGCGAGAGACACCCAGCGCCGCGGCATGCTCGCGCGAGGGCGGCAGCCGCGTGCCCGCGCGCAGGCTGCCCTGCTCGATGGCACCGCGCAGGCGCTCATAGACCTGCTGGCGCAGCGTGCTGCTGCTGCCGACGGTGGGATTGGCTCTGGCAACCGGCATGAATTGGCCCCCTGAATGTGGCGACACGGCCATAAACTGAGGAACCATTGTAGAAACCCCCCGGTCCCCACCCGGCCACAGCCGAAAGCACCCCCACCATGGCAGAGCATTTCGCCACCATCACCTGGCAACGCGGCAGCGACGATTTTCTCGACAAGCGCTACCACCGCGCCCACACTTGGCAGTTCGACGGCGGCGCCACCGTGGCCGCATCGTCCTCGCCGCACGTCGTGCCCCTGCCCTACTCAGACGCGACCGCGGTCGACCCCGAGGAGGCCTACGTCGCTGCGCTGTCCAGCTGCCACATGCTGTGGTTCATGGATTTCGTCAGCCGCGCGGGCTATCGGCTCGACAGCTACAGCGACGCCTCCGTGGGCACCATGGCCAAGAATGATGCGGGCCAGCTCGTCGTGACCCATGTGCAGCTCAAGCCGGTCACCCGCTTCGATGCGGCCCACGCACCCAGCGCCGCGCAGCTCGACGACCTGCACCACAAGGCCCATGCCTCGTGCTTCCTGGCCAACTCGGTCAAGACGCAGATCGACTGCGCGCCCGTGCTGCAACTGAGCGAAGGGGGCTGAACCATGGCCAATGCCAACCGCCAGTTCCGCGTGGCCGACGCCGCCGTGCTGCAGTCCCTGGTGCGTGCCCAGCCCCTGGCCACGCTGGTCATCACGCGCGAAGGCGCGCTGCACGCCAACCATGTGCCGCTGTACCTCGATCCCACGCGCGGCGAGCACGGCACGCTGGTCGGTCACGTGGCGCGCGCCAACAGCGTATGGCCGCTGCTGCCGCAGACCGCCGTGGCCATCTTCCACGGGCCGCAGGCCTATATCTCGCCCACCTGGTATCCGTCCAAGGCCATCGACGGCAAGCAGGTGCCCACCTGGAACTACGCCACCGTGCATGCCCACGGCACGCTCACCGCGCTCAAGGACGACCCCGCCACACTCCGGTCCATCCTGCACACGCTGAGCCAGGCGCACGAAGCGCACCGTCCCGAGCCCTGGCGCCTGGACGACGCACCGCCGGCCTACATCGAGCAGATGATGCGCGCCATCGTCGGCATCGAGCTCGCGGTGGAGCGCTGGGAGGGCGTATGGAAGGTCAGCCAGAACCGCACCGACACCGACCGCGCGGGCGTGGTCGCCGGCCTCACGGCCGAAGGCACGCCTGCGGCGCTGGCCATGGCCGCGCTGGTGCAGCAGGGCGCACCAGGCGCCGCCGCCTGAAACCTCAGGCGTCCAGCGTTTCCACGCGCAGCGTCGTCACCGCCCCGGCAACGGCCGGGTGCGCCGCCAGCGCGTGCACCGCCAAATCCACCGTGGCCTGGGCCACCGCATCGGTCAGCACCAGCACCTGGGCGCCACTGCCCGGGGGCAGCGCCTTGTCTGCCGCCAGCACCACTTGCGCCACCGGTACCTGCTGGGCGGCCAGCCAGGCGCCCACGGCCCCGATGTCCTGCGCCACGTGCACCGGCACGCGCAGGTAGTGGCGCGTGTGCACGGCGGCGCGCGGCAGCACGGCCAGGTGTTCGTCCACCGCATGGGCGTGAAAGCCCAGGTGCGGCACGCGCTGCGCCGCGTTCGTGCCGTCGAGCCGCGCCACGTCCACCAGGTCGGCGATCACGGCCGATGCCGTCTGCTCCGAGCCCGCGCCCGCGCCGTAGTACATGGTCACCCCGGCCGCATCGCCCTTGACCATGATGCCGTTCATCGAGCCGTTGACATGCGCCATGAGGTGCGTGGCCGGCACCAGCGCGGGCTGCACGCGCAGCTCCACGCCAGCGTCGCCCTGCCGGCGCGCCACGCCCAGCAGCTTGATGCGGTAGCCCAGCTGCTCCGCGCAGGCCACGTCCAGCCCCTGCAGCGCGGTGATGCCCTCCACCTGCGCATCGGCAAAGCGCACCGGCATGCCGAAGGCATTGGCCGCCAGCAGCGTGATCTTGTGCGCCGCGTCCACGCCCTCGATGTCGAAGGCCGGGTCCGCCTCGGCATAGCCCAGGGCCTGCGCCTGCTCAAGCGCCTCTGCAAACCCCAGGCCTTCGTCGCGCATCTTGCTCAGGATGAAATTGGTGGTGCCGTTGATGATGCCTGCCACCCACTCGATGCGGTTGGCCGTGAGGCCCTCGCGCAGCGCCTTGATGATGGGGATGCTCACGGCCACCGCCCCCTCATAGGCCAGCGCCACGCCATGCTGGCGCGCGGCGGCAAACAGCTCGTTGCCATGCACCGCCAGCAGCGCCTTGTTGGCCGTCACCACGTGCTTGCCCGCCGCCATGGCCGCCAGCAGCCATTCGCGCGCCGGGCCGGTGCCGCCTGCGGCCTCCACCACCACGTCCACATCGGGGTGGGTGGCCACCTGCATCGGGTCGTTGGTCAGTGCCACGCCCGTGCCCACCACGCCGGCGGCGCGCGCCAGGTTGCGCGCCGCCACCACCACCACCTCGATGCCACGCCCGGCGCGGGCTGCAACCACGTCCTGGTTGCGTGCCAGCACGCGGAAAGTTCCTGCGCCCACGGTGCCAATGCCGATCATGCCCACGCGCAGGGGGCGGGTGGCAGCAGGCATGGCCATGGTCGTGGCAATGCTGTGCTGCTCAGGCTGAAGGGATTGGACGGGATCGCGGTACATAAAGAGCTTCCTTCTCCGGGTTGCTGGCTGCCAGGCAGCCAAAAAACAAACGAACAAAACAAAAAACCCAGCTGCCAGAGCTGGGTTTCATTCGTTCATTCCGGGGAGGAGGGAGAGAGCGATCACCAGGTGGCTGCCGAAACGGCCACCTGCGCGTGCTCAGGTGGCCGCAGGGGTAATGGTGGTAATCATTCGTGCACCCATCGCCCGCGTGAACGCAGGCAGCATCATGCACATGCCCATGGGGGCAGCGGCAAACGCGGTGTGGATGGAGGTGTACGACATGGTTGACAGTGTAGCGGATTGGGCGTGGGGGGCGTCAAGGGGTCGTTGCATGGTCCGTGGTTCGCACCATGCGTATCGCATCGAACGGGCAGCGCACCGCACACAGCGCGCACCCCGTGCAGCCCGGCTCGTCGTGCAGCATGGATCGCTTGGGCCCCCAGCTGTGCGGCCCCTGTACCTGCAGCGACAGCACGTGCGGGGGGCACACGGCGATGCACCAGCCGCAGCCGGTGCAGCGGTCGGTGTCGATGGCGGGCAGGGCCTTGCGTGGGGCTGTGCTCATACGGGCAGTGTGCCCCCAGCGTGCCTGCCCTGCAAGGCTCGCGGTACAGTGCCGGCCATGGACTCCGACAACCTCATCACCCGCCACCTCCTCATCACCGGCCATGTGCAGGGGGTCGGCTACCGCTGGTCCATGACCCAGGCAGCCAAGCGCCTGGGCGTGCAGGGCTGGGTGCGCAACCGCAGCGATGGCCGGGTGGAGGCCTGCGCCTGGGGCACCCCGCAGGCCGTGCAGGCCCTCGTCGACTGGGCGCACCAGGGGCCCGCGCAGGCGCAGGTGAAGCGCGTAGTGGTGGGCAATGTGCCCGATGGCGGTGAGCCACCGCAGGGCTTCACGCAGCGCGACACGGTCTAGAACAACGCTTGTGTGGTGCCCTGCTCTGCCTTTGGCAGCGCGATCCCCAGCTGCCTGATCAGCTCCATGGCCCCCGCCGGCGCACGTTCCTTCGCGCCGTTGATGAAGTACACGAACACATCGCGCGGCCGCTCGCCGCCCGTCCAGGTGCGCACGCCCTGGGCCCACTGCGCAATCACCTCGGGCGTATAGCCGGTGGGCACGTCGGCCTGGCTGCGCATCAGGCGCAGGTAGGCAAAATCGGCCGCCCCATCGGCGATGGCCGGGAATTTCTCGGAATCGGTGTGCACCGGCACGCAGCCATACCGGCGCGCCAGTTCGATGAAGGCCGGCGTGGCAAAGCTCTCGTGGCGCACGTCCAGCACATGGCGCAGCGTGCGCCCGTCCACCGCCTGGGGCAGCAGGGCCAGAAAGGCCTCGAAATCCCCCGGCTCGAACTGCTTGCTCGGCATGAACTGCCAGACGATGGGCCCGAGCTTGTCCTTGAGCTCGGAGATCCCGCTGTCGACAAAGCGCTTGATCGAATCGCCCGCCTCGGCCAGCACCCGGCGGTTGGTCGCAAAGCGGTTGGCCTTGAGCGAGAACATGAACCCATCGGGCGTCTCGCCGTGCCACTTGGCAAAGGTGGGCGGCTTGAAGGTGCTGTAGTAGGTGCCGTTGACCTCGATGGCCGTGAGCTGGCGGCTGGCGTAGTGCAGCTCCTTGGCGTGCGACAGGCCTGCGGGGTAGAAGTTGCCGCGCCAGGGCTCGAAGGTCCAGCCGCCGATGCCGATGCGGATGTGCTGCTGCTTGCTGTTGCTGCTGTCAGTCATGGCGTTCCCTGTCACGAGTCAATCCACGGAAAGGGCACTGTACCAGCGCGGCCCGGCTACAGCGCTATGCCGGCAACTCCACCCGTGCCTCCAGCCCCTCGCCGCCATCCTCGCGTGGCGCCAGCACCAGACGTCCGCCCAGCGCCTGGGCCAGCTCGTTCGCAATGGCCAGGCCCAGGCCCGTGCCGCCGGTGCCACGGTTGCGCGAATCCTCCAGCCGCACATAGGGCTGCAGCACGGTGGCCAGGTCCGCCTGTGGTATGCCCGGGCCGCGGTCCAGCACGCGCACGCACCATCGGCCCTGCGGGGCGGCCTCCAGCGCCAGCTCGGCACTGCCCGCAAACTTGAGCGCGTTGTCCACCAGGTTGCACAGCAGCCGGCGCAGCGCGTGCGGGCGCGTGTCGCAGATGCCGCCTGCCGCGTGCAGCACGCGCACCGGCATGCCCGCGTCGGCGTAGTCCATGGCCAGGCTTTCCACCAGCGCGCGCAGGTCCACGCGCTGCAGGGGCTCGCGCACGGCCTGGGGCGATCGCGCGTAGGCAATGCCCTCCTCCACCAGCGACTGCATCTCGGCCAGGTCGGCATGCAGCTTGTCGCGCAGGGTCGCGTCGTCCAGCAGGTCGGCGCGCAGCCGCAGGCGGGTGATGGGGGTCTGCAGGTCGTGCGACACCGCCGCCAGGATCTGCATGCGCTCCTGCAGGTACGCCTGTATGCGCTGCTGCATGCGGTTGAAGGCGGCGGCGGCGCGCACCACCTCGCGCGGGCCGTCCTCGGCCAGGGGCACCGCCGCCTGCGCGGCGCCCAGGGCATCGGCCGCGTCGGCCAGCGCGTTCAAGGGGCGGGTGGCCGCGCGCACGGCCCAGGCGCACAGGCCCACCAGCACCGCCAGCTGCAGCGCCAGGGCCGCCAGCACCCAGCGCGACACCTGCAGCCGGGGCTCGTCCATGTCCACGGCCAGCGGCGTGCCGTCCACCAGGCGCAGCTGCAGACGCAGCTCGGTGCCGGGCAGCCCAGGGTCCACCACCTGCACCGTACGGCCGGGCGGTAGCGCCTCTGCCACGGTGCCTGCCACCAGCAGCGCCAGGGTCGACTGGCTGGCGGGTACCGGCAGCGGCTCGGCCAGCACGAAGCGGTAGTTGCGCCGCGCCAGGCGCGTGAGCCACTGGCCGCGCTCGCCAGCGGGCAGCCGCTCCAGCACCGCCACCGAGCTGGCCACGTCGCTTGCCAGGTAGCCCACCATGGCGTTGCGCATGCTCATGCTGCGCTCGGTCACCGCCAGCATGAAGGTCAGCGCATGCGCCAGCGCCAGGCCCAGCGCCAGCACCAGCAGAATGCGCCCGAACAGCGAGCCCGGCCACCAGCGCTTCATGCGCTTCCCGCCCCTGCCTGCGCGGCTTGCACCGCAGCGCAGAACACATAGCCCTCGTTGCGCACTGTCTTGATATAGCGCGAGCCGCGCACGCCGTCGCCCAGGCGCTGGCGCACGCGGCTCACCAGCAGGTCGATGGAGCGGTCGAACACCTCGGCATCGCGCCCCTGCGTCAGCTGCAGCAACTGGTCGCGCGTCAGCACGCGCTGCGGGTGGTCCAGCAGCACGCGCAGCAGCCGGTACTCCGCACCCGACAGGGCCACCACCGCGCCGCTGGCATCCAGCAGATGGCGCGCCGTGGTGTCCAGCCGCCAGTCGCCAAACGCCAGCTCGCGCGCCGGCTCGGTGACTGCCAGGTTGGGCGGCAGCATGCGCGTGCGCCGCAGCACCGCGTGGATGCGCGCCAGCAGCTCGCGCGCTGCAAAGGGCTTGGTCACGTAGTCGTCGGCCCCCAGCTCCAGGCCCAGGATGCGGTCGGCCTCGTCGCTGCGCGCGGTGAGCATGATGATGGGCAGCGCCGGTGCGCCCGGGCTGCGCAGCTCGCGGCACAGCGCAATGCCGTCGGTGCCGGGCAGCATCAGGTCCAGCACCAGCAGGTCGATGCGCGTGCCCGCCAGCACCGCGCGCATCTGCCGCCCATCGGCCGCCACGCTCACCTGCAGGCCCTGCTTGCGCAGGTACTGGGCCGCCAGTTCGCGGATGCCGGCATCGTCGTCGACGATCAGTACATGGTCTTCAGGCTGCTGCTGCATGGGCTCGATTCTCCAGGCAATGCGGGCGCGCCCGCAGCGGGTTTGTATCCCAACTTGTCGGCGCGCAGGCGCTACACCTGCGCACACCAAAAGCCCCCGGGCGGACAAATGCCCGATACCTGGACTGGCTTCAATGCAGTCTTCCTGAACTTCACCACGAGGGCTCCTCCATGACACCGCAGTCTGCCACCGCCTTCCACCTGCTGGCCGCGCTCACCCTGTACGCCGCACTGCCACCCGCCGGCGCCCAGCAGGCCGGCGCCGAATCCCGGGCCCCGCTGGGCCGCTGGGTCACCGAAAGCGGCAACCTCGAAGTGGAGGTCGCCCCCTGCAGCAGCGGCAGCGCCACCCTGTGCGGCAAGGTCGTCAAGGTCATGGCCAACCGCTCCATGGCCGGCCCCGGCCAGGCCGGCGAGTTCGCCGACAAGCGCCCGGCCCTGGGCATGACCCTGCTCTCGGGCTTCAGGCCAAGCGGCGCCAACGAACACACAGGCGAAATCTACAACCGCGAGAACGCCAAGACCTACAGCGCCACCCTCACCCCCGCCGGCACCGACCAGCTGCGCGTGCACGCCTACGTGGGCATCGCGCTGTTCGGCAAGACGCAGGTCTGGCGCCGGCCTGCGCCAGCACCCACCGCAGGCGCTGGGGCCCTGCCATGACCGTGCCCTGGCCCACCTGAGCTGCGCCCCTCTTTCCCCATCCCCCTGCCCAACCCCTAATTTTCTCCAGGAGATATCCACCATGCACCCGCCCCGCCGCGCCCTGTCGCTTGCCGTCGCCACGGCCTTTCTCGCCCTGGCCCAGGCCAGCCACGCGCAACCTGCGTTGCCACCACCCGACGCTACCGACCCCATCGCGCTCAAGCTCATGCAGGGCTTTCCGCCCCCGCCCGACAAGCAGGTGCGGCTGGCCAACATCCTCAAGTACCCCAACGCCCGCTGGGCCCTGCACCACCTGCGCGAGCTGGGCCCCACCGCCAACATAGCGCGCGGCCCGGGCCCCGCAAGCGAGATGCAGGCCACGCCGCGCGAACTCGATGCCCTGCCTTTCCTCGACGACAAGGGCGCCAAGACCACGCTGGCCAACTGGCAAAAGGCCACCTATACCGACGGCCTGCTGGTCATCCACCAGGGCCGCGTGGTGTACGAGCGCCACTACGTCGGCAACCAGCCGCACGTGCCCCATGTGCTGTGGTCCATGAGCAAGTCGCTCACCGGCCTGCTGGCCACCGAGCTGATCCAGCAGGGGCTGATCGACCCCGCCGCCCCCGTCACCCGCTACCTGCCCGAGCTGGCCGGCAGCGCCTGGGCCGATGCCACCGTGCAGCAGACTCTGGACATGACCACCGGCGTACAGTACGCCGAAGACTTTGCCAGCCCCGCCTCGGGCATCTTCCAGTACCTCATCGCCGCCGGCCTGGTGCCCGCGCCACCCAACTACCCGGGTGCCAAGGCACTGTTCGACTACCTGCCCACCGTGCAGAAAGAGGGCGAGCACGGCAAGGGCTTCAACTACAAGACGGTGGACACCGAGGTCATCGGCTGGATCCTGCAGCGCGTGACCGGCAAGAGCTTTGCCACCCTGATGTCCGAGCGCATCTGGGCCCCCATCGGCGCCGAGCAAGACGCCTATGTCTTCGCCGACCCCAACGGCACCCAGTCCACCAGCGTGGGCGTCAACGCCACGCTGCGCGACCTGGGCCGCCTGGGCGAAACGCTGCGCCAGAACGGCCACTTCAACGGCAAGCAGGTCATCTCCGCCGCCACCGTGGCCGAGCTGCGCAAGGGCGCCGACCCCGAGAAGTTCAAGGCCGCCGGCCAGACCATGCGCGCAGGCTACTCGTACCACAACCACTGGTGGCTGCCCCACGATGCCGATGGCACTTTCGAGGCCAAGGGCCTCATGGGCCAGCACATCCACATCAACCCGGCCGCGCAGCTGGTGGTGGTCAAGCTCTCGTCGCACCCCGTGCCCAACACCGCCTTCACGCACAACTATGACCGCCTGGCTTTCGCCGCGCTGGCCGGCGCGCTGCGCTAAAGACTGGGCAGCAGCCAAAAGAAAGGGCTGGGCGCGTGAAGCGGCCCAGCCCTACTCACCGGGCCGTTGCAGGCCTGGTGATGCACTCGCGAAGTTCAGTTGACCAGCGTCGCCGTCAGCGTGATCTCCGGCACCGCGGCCAGCGCCTTCGACAGCGGGCAGTTCGCCTTGGCCTCGGCCGCAAGCTTCTGGAATGCCGCCTCGTCCATGCCCGGCACCTTGGCCTTGAGCGTGAGCGCAATGCGGTCGATGACGAAGCCATCGCCCTCCTTGGTCAGCCGCACCGCCGCCGTGGTGTCGATCACCTCGGTGGCAATGCCCGCCTTTTCGGCCGCAAAGGCAAACGCCATGGTGAAGCACGAGGCATGCGCTGCACCCACGATCTCCTCGGGGTTGGTGCCCTTGCGGTCATCGCCAAAACGGCTGCCAAAGCCATAGGGGTGCTTGTCGAGTGCGCCGGTCTCGGTGCTCACCTGGCCCTGGCCGGTCTTGCCCGCACCTTCCCAATGAACGCTGGCTTTCTTTTCAGACATGGTTTGGCTCCTGTAAATGCAAAGGGACTATCGGACCACGCGGGTGCCCCCGCTGGGGTCGGATGCCACGGGCAATGCGGGTGCGCATCGTCCTACAGGTGCGCCCAGCGCGCAATGAGAAAAGGGCCCTTGCGGGGCCCTTCGATGGATTGATTGTGGACTGCCCTGGTCTATCAGGGCGCGCTCAGCACCTGCTGGCGCTTGGTCTCGTACTCGCCCGAGGTGATCAGGTTGGCATCGCGCATCTGCTTGAGCCACTGCAGGCGCGACTCTTTCTTGCTGGCGGACATGGGCGCGGCGGCAGTCGTCGCCGCAGGTGCGGGCTGGGCCGGGTTCACCACCGCCACCGTGGCGGCGGCGGGCACGCTTTGCGCTGCGGGGGCTGCTGCTGGTGCTGGCGGGGCAACGCGGCCCACCGGCTTGGAGTCGGACGCGAAAGGCATTGACATCGCGGCGGTTGCCGTGGGTGACGCAGGCCTTGGCCCAGGCGCTGGCGCTGCTGCTGCGGGCGCTGCAGTGCGGGCCACCGGCTTGAAGTCGGGCACGAACGGCATCGACACCGTGGCGCCTGCCGGGGCTGGCGCAGACCCTGGGACGGGCGCCGTACCGGGTGCTGGGGTGGATGCAGGTGCCGGTACGGGTGTCGCTACCAAAGCCGGTGCGGGTGCAACGGCCATCGGCACGCCGCCCGCCGTTGCGAAGGCAATGCCCGGCTTCACCGCGATCATCTTGGAGGCCAGCACCCCCTGGCGGCCCCTGGCATCGTCCGTTTGGGTGAGGTTGCTGCGCGCCTGGAACAGGCCCATCTTTACCTCTTGCCACACGAAGTAGTTCCTGGCCGCCTGCACGTCGATGCTGATGGAGGCTTGGTTCTCAGCCATCGACTCGATGGTGTACCGGCCCGGTGCCACGTTCAGGTAGAAGAAGCTCTTGGGCCCCGTGTAGCCCAGGTTCTGGTTGTTGAGGTTCACCGGCATGGAGATCGCGCCGCCGAATATCTCGTCGCGGAAGATGTACAGCGAAGCCGTTTCGGCCTGGGGTGCGAACTGCTTGGCCTTGACCTCTTCTGTCATGGAGGCCCGGGGCACCTGCGCGCAGCCCACGAGGGCCAGCGCAGCAATGAACAAGGCAAGCGCACGGAAATATCGTGTCAGAAAACGCATGATGGATGTTGGATTCGTTGTTGGGTGGTACTGCGCTCCCCACGCAGGCGGGCAAACCCGCCCGCGCACTCTAGCATCGGGTTGCAACTGCTTACAGCGGGCGCAGCAACTTAGGTGCGTGTGCCTATGGGGTGTGCGGTGGGCGCAACACCCCCCTTTTGGCGATTGATCAGCCGGCCTGCATGTGCGAAAGCCACCGCCCCGGCGCCATGCCCACCTGGCCCTTGAAGCGCCGCGTCAGGTGGCTCTGGTCGGCAAAGCCGCAGGCCGCCGCCACATCGGCCACCGCGCCGCCCTGCCGCAGCGCAGCCTGCGCCTGGCGCACGCGCACCATGTTCAGGTAGGCGTGCGGCGCCATGCCGTAGGTGGCGGTGAAGGCGCGCGTCAGGTGTGCGCGCGACAGGCCGGCCTGCGTGGCCAGGGCCTGCACCGTCACGTCGTCGGCAAAGTGGACATGGAGGTACTCGCGCACCAGGGCCATGCGCTGGCGGCCTGCGTTCACGCTCTGCGCCCAGTCCACCCGCACCTCGCCATGGCGGCCCAGCAGCGCCTGCACGGCGGCGGCGGTGCGCTCCTCGCCATGCAGCGACTCCTGCCGCTCGGCCACCGCCGCCACGGCCCGCTGCAGCAGCAGTGCGCCCTGCGGGTCGTGCACCACGGGTGCCTTGAAGTAGTGGGCCGCACCGGTGGGGCTCCCTGCCGCCCGGTCTGCCACCAGGGCGTGCACCAGCGCAGCATCCACATACAGCATCGAATAGCCAAACCCCGCATCCGTGCCCCGGCTGCCGTCGTGCGGCTCATCGGGGTTGAACAAGATCACATCGCCCGCCAGGCTGGCATGGCGCGCACCCCGGCACGCAAAGGTCTGCACCCCCGAGCGCGTGACCCCGATCGAATACGTCTCGTGGCTGTGCCGCTCGAACCGGTGCTGCGTGAAATGCGCGTTGAGCAGCGTCACCCCGCCCGACGCCAGCGGCCGCATCTCGGCCCAGTCGCGCGGGCTGGGCGACGCGGGAGAAGAGGAGGAAGAGGAGGAGCTTGGGTCCCCGGCGTGCATGCAACAAATGTACAAGACCGCCCCGCGCCCGGTGGCGACACTGCAGACAGCAACCCGCCCATCGGCGCGGTATAGCCAAGCCATACAGCCAACTTACCCCATGCCTGACACCACCAACGCCCCCACCCCCGTCCCCGCCATCAACCTGGCCCACAAGCTCACCCAGTTCACCGAGCACTGGGCCCCGCGCACCGTGGCCGAGTTCAACGGCCACGACATCATGGTCGCCAAGATCCAGGGCGAGTACCAGTGGCACAGCCACCCCCACACCGACGACTTCTTCCTTGTACTGCAGGGCACCGTAGAGATCGACCTGCCCGGCGGCGCCATGGTCACCCTGCACCCCGGCCAACTCTACGTGGTGCCCAAGGGGGTGGAGCACCGCCCGCGCGCCAGTGGCGAGGCGCATATTTTGCTGATCGAATCGACAGGCACGCCCAACAGCGGCGATGCGGCCACGGCCGCGCCGCGCAGGGTGTTGTAGGTAGGCCCTGCCCTCTGGCACGGCATTGGGCCGTTTGCCTACGCCACGCCAGCGTGGGTGCATAGACCATGGAGTTCCACCCGACAACACCAGGAGCACACCATGGCCCGAGACAACACCACCATCAACCACGACCTCAACCCCGATCCCATCACCGGCGCACCCGGCGCCCACCCCGTCGGCACCGGCATCGGCGCGGCGGGTGGTGCGGTCACCGGCGCCGCTGCCGGCTCCCTTGGCGGCCCCATCGGCACCGCAGTGGGTGCCGTGGTCGGCGCAGTCGTCGGCGGCTTGGCCGGCAAGGGCGCCGCTGAAGCCGTCAACCCCACGGCCGAAGACGCCTACTGGCGCGACGCCCATGGCCGGGAACCCTATTACTCCGATGCCTACACCTACGAAGACTATGCACCCGCCTACCGCCACGGCTACCAGAGCGTGATCGACGGGCGCGGCACCACCTGGGACGACGCCCGTGGCCACCTGCAAACCCGCTGGGATTCGGACCGCGAGACCAGCCGCCTGAGCTGGATGGAAGCCGAGCCTGCTGCCAAGGCCGCCTGGGAGCGCGCCGACCGCATTTGGAAGCAAACCAAGCAAGAGTAAGCACGGCTTTGCTTTCGACCGTCTGACGTCGTTGGGGCGCCTTGCCGTGCTACAGCACTGTCTACGGCGCCCCGTCTTGTCATCCGGTCGAATGCAAACCCGTTGGGGTAGTCGCGCCTGTGGTCGATTGGCCGCAGCGCGTGATTGACTGAACGGCTGGTCTGGTCAGCCGATCACCTCAACAACCTTCCCGGTCGAATCCGTGATCGTCGTCTTCTGCACCTGCCACTCCACCTCGGGCAGCAGCGGCAGCGTATAGCGGCCCTCACGCGGCTGTATCGTCTGCGCAAACTGCTGCACCGTGGCGTCGGTCAGGCGCAGCACCACAGCACTCTCCCCCTCGCCCCGCCATTCAACCGCGTTCTGGCCATCGGCACCCGCAGGCTCCAGCAGCAACTGCCACTCGTGCCCCGCCACGCGCAGCGTGCGGCCAAACGGCAGGCGCAGCGGCAGCAGGGCCACCAGCTCCTCCACTTGGCGGGCACCGAGGGTCACCTGCGTCAGCGGCTTGCGCAGCAGGCGCTTTACCTGCTTAAGGCCCAGCACATCGGTAAACAGGTACCCGCTGGATGACCCATCCTGCCGCAAGCCCTCGTCCACCTGCTGCTTGACCGCCGGGTGGGCCAGCAGCGAGGCGCGGCTCAGGTCCGTCACCCACAGCGGCATGTGCGGCAGCAGCACATCGAGCAGGTTGCGCGTGCGCCACTGCTTGGCCGCGCGCTCTTCGTCCAGCGTCATGCCCACCACCTGCAAAAAGGTTACCTCGCCATTGCGTGTGGCAAGGGGCTCGGCCAGCTCTGGGTCTGTCAGAAAGCCCATGGAGGAGATCTGCGTGGCCTGCCCCAGCGCAATGGGGCCGTTGGCGGTCATCCAATCCCCGTCTTTGAAAACGTTACCGCTCTGGAAAACATAGCGCGCCAGGTTCTGCAAAAAACTCAGCGCCCACATCGGGGGCTCTGCATCCGTCGCGGTGTCGGGCGCAATCGCCAGCCGAAAGGTCAACTCAAAGCCATAGCCACTCACCGCTGGGTCGTCCGACTCCTTGGCATACAGCTCGCTGAACCCATAGGTGACAAAGTGCCAGTGCGGCACCGGGTCCGTGCGTCGCCACGCGCTGATGCCATCCAGCGGGTCTGGCCCGCCCAGCCTGTAAGAGATCAGCGTGCCGAAGTGCTTGGGCTCCTGGCCGGGATAGAGCTGGTCCAGGCGGGTGGAGATGGCGTCCCAGCCGGGGGAGGCGTCGTCGGAATCGTTGATGGTGGTTGTGTTCATGTCTGTGAAATGCACAGGGACGAGAGCTGGTTTCAGTTGAAGCTTGCACGATAGGTGACCGGGTCCAATGAACAGTGTTGTTCAAGCGCTCCCACCAAAGCAAACAAGCGGGGAGCCTTTCTGAACTCAAATAGGCGATACAGGTGGAATTGGTCTTTGGCTTTGCTTGAGAGCGTGAGCTCGCCCCTCGATACAAAGAACGGCGTGTCTTTCCCAAACGTCGTGGTCTTCACTTCCACGAATCGCTCACGCCCATCAGTTTCATACGACAGCACATCAAACCCTAGTCCATCTCCCTTGGTGCGAGAGACGTGTTCCACGCGGTCTGCAAGTTTTGGTTGGCCCAATTGGTTGAGTCGCCAGTGTTCATACTGGAGCACAAACTCCTCTCCCGCCAAACCAAGCGATTGGTTCCGCGCTTCCCGTTCCAGATAGTCTCTTTTGACTCCCGCGAAGCTCAGAGGTGATTGCGCCTCTGCGGTCCGGTGTTGTCTGATCGGCGCCTGCGCTTTCACGTGCGAGAAATCTGATTGCAGAGGAGCCATGGCAGGCTGCTGAACCGCAACCATCGCCGCTTGATCAAGCGATGGCCTTGCTCCTACCTGCTCTTCCAACACGGCGAGCAAGAGCGCTTGAAAATTCGACCGTGGCTGATAGCCCCGAATGTATGGAAACCCCAGCGTAAGCATGGCTGCACTGATGTTGCCGTGCTTGAACTCTATTGATCCATCTGAGCGGCCATTGAGTTTGGACTGGAGCGCGCGGCGGTGCGCTGTTTTGCTGTAGCTTTGGCCGGCCAGCTCCAACGTCAGCATGTGGAGGTAGTCTGCGACGATGGCCTCAACTTCTTCCCTCGACCAATCCATCGCCTCCTCCTTCTCACATTGGGCACTCCTGGCAGTGGAGAGCCGCGTTATTAGAGCACTGTCAACATTTCTGCGACTACAGCAAACTCCTCGTCTTCGCCAACCTCCAGCACGATGGTTTCAAATCCTGGGCTGTCCGTCTCTGGCCACAGCTCTATGCGGGTATGGCGCCACGTCCCATCTGCGTCTGCAACTTTCTCACTTGAGTATCGTTTGATGGTGTAGCTGCCACCAGTTTCGGGGTCATCAATGCTGCGGTGCTGAACCACCACAATCTTGCCATTGCGAGTACCCCCTGGTGCTGCGCGGAAAAGGCACCAAGAGCCGTTGGGTATCCGCTTGTTCATGGACTCGCCCACCACTTGGGCTACAAAAAAGCCAGGCTGGTAGGGAATCCAGTCCGGCAGCTCGATCCAGTCTTGCGCACCTTCTTCGAGCGACTGCGATTCAGAAAATGAGCCGGCCGCAAATCGCAGGTCGATCAGCGGAGCTGCATTCTTTCCTGCGGCCCGTTCGGTAGCGGTCACCACACGCAGTGGGATGACGTTGCTTGCTGGTGCTTTCGCAGCTACGACGCTATCAAAGTGCTCAACAAGTTGCTCCGTGATGACGCCACGAAGGCGCGAACGCAGGTACTCCGCCAAAGGGCGGTCTGTGCAATACACAAAACACCCGCGCATTCCTCGCGTCATCAGCGTGCGGTAGGTGTTCTTGATGATGCGGTCCGCCATCTCCTGGGCAGCGACAGGGTCCTTCTTCATCAGGCTTTTCAAACCCTTGATGGATTTGTCTGACCGGGCGCGGCCGCCGGCATCGGGCTGGATCTGACCGTCCCTGTACACAAGGTCCGGGCCGATGATCACTCCGACATAGTCCAGCTCCAGGCCTTGGCAGGTGTGTATGCAGCCGACCTGCTCCACAGAGCCTGGGGTCACTATCCAGAGGCTACCGTCCTGGCTGAGATTCCAACGGCGCTGATAGCCGTAATCCGGAATGTCAATGTCGTACGCCTGCGGATCCGTTTTGCTGGGCCAGCCCCAGCAGTAGCCGGCCACTACCCGCGCCTTGTTGGCAACCTGGTTCTTCTTGTGAATCAGCTCATGCAGCTCGGTTGGGCTGTCGACCACGCGAAAATCGTATTCGGTGGTGTCAAGCGTCTGGTTGGCCGTAGAGCGGATGGCCAGGGTGTCATCCAGCCACGCCATGTAGCCATCGGAACCACTGCAACGGAACTGCGATGCCAGGTTCAGTTCGGTCACTTGCGCCCCCAGCGTAGCGGCCCATTTGCGCAGCTCGCCGGTGTGACCGATGTCCGAGATGGTGACGCGTTGGTCGTCATCCACGAAGAACACACTGCACCGTGCCGAAGTGATGATCTCCTTGACCTGGTTTTCACCCAGGTTGCCATACAAACCGGACTTCTCGTTGAGCCGATGTGCCTCGTCCACGATCAGCGCATCGAAGCTATCCGCAGCAGGGTCGGTAAATCCGCCGGAACCGCTGAACAGGTTGCTGATGCGGGTCTTCTTGAACGTACCCGTCAGCTTTGCCTCGAACACTGCGCGTGGCGCCGCGTTCTTCGACACGTAGCGGGAGTTCCGTCCCTTTGCAATCAACGCCGCCAACAGGTTGATGGCGACCACCGATTTGCCGGTGCCTGGGCCGCCTTGCACGATGACGACTTGCTTTGTTCCGTTAACAGCCTTCGCCTCAGACTCCAGCACGCTTTCATAGACCAGCTTCTGGTCATCGATCAGCACGAACTCGTTCTTGCCCTGCAAGAGGCCGACCACGGCATCTGCCAACATTTTTGACGGCTGAATGCGACCATGCTCGATGCGATACAGCAGTTTCTTGCTGTCCCCATGCCGCACATGCTGCCGGATAAAGGCCTGCAGCCGGTCCTTTTCGGGCTTGAGGAACAGCGGAGCCTTGTCGATGTGAGTTGTGTAGCTTGGGTGGTCGATCACCCCGTCGCGCTGAGGATAGTTGTGCAGGTAAGCGCAGGGCTGCAGCACAATCCCATCGTCCAGCACGGCGGTATTGAAGTCATTGAGCAGCGCGGCGTAGGACCACGCTTGGTACGAAGGATGCGCACCCTCGGTCTCACCCGCCCGCCCGCCCCGGCGTGCCCAGATGATCCCGTCTTTCTCGCTGACGCGTGCTTCAGACCATTGCTTGAGCTCGACAATAACCACCTTGGGTTGGTGGTGCTCGTCCAGGCCGGTGATCAGAAAGTCGATGCGTTTGGCAGTCTGCGGTACTTGGTACTCGATGGCCACGCCCGCATCGTCGGGAATCTCGTCGTCGTACAGCACCTTCGCCATGTGCGACAGCGAATTGGTCCAAGACCGCAGCTCGGCGGGGCCAACGTTTTGGCCGGTGGCATGCTTGTAGTGCTTCGAGACAACGTCCTCGATGTTGTCAGCAAAAGCATGCTGCAGAAATTCGCGCTTGTTGGCTTGATAGATGATCACCCGCGATGCACTCCCTGTACTTTGAACCGCCTGCCCTCGCCGCATTGCAGCAGGCGCTACGGGCAGAGGTATTGTGGTGCACGGTAGGACAGCGGCTACAGCTCGTCGTACTTGCGGCTACTCCCCCGCGCTTGATTCACCGGGTATTTCTGCCCATTGATCTCCACCTTGGCATTCGCAGCCTCGATCAGATCCACATCCAGCGCCGTAGCCATCTGCACCAGGTACAGCAGCACATCCGCCATCTCATGCGCAACGGCCTGCTTCTTGTCAGCCGGCAGGTTGCGGCTCTGCTCCTCGGTCAGCCACTGAAAGTGCTCCAGCAGCTCGCCGGCCTCCACGATCAACGCGGAGGCCAAATTCTTGGGCGAATGGAACTGGCCCCAGTCGCGCTGCTGCGCAAACTCCTGCAGACGCAGGGCCAGTTGCTGGAGTGATGCGGGGTCTTGGGACTGGGGCATGCCGAGTGATCGTCTTTCTCCGCGTCAGCGGCAGTTCTCCGCCACGTCACGCTGTGCCGCAGCCATTTCGGATTGGCGCCTGCTGTCTTCCAGGTACTGCTTGTCGCCCTTGTTGTCGTACTGGAACACGGGGCGCGCTGTCTTGAGGGTGCCCAGGTTGCGGCGCGCGGTGTTGCAGCGCGATGAGCGGTTGTACGCCTCGGCCTGCTGGCGCGCCTGTTGGGCGGCCTGGGCGTCGGCGGTTTGTTGCGTGCCGGCGCCTGTGCTGCCTGCGTAAGGCGAGCGCTGCCGCGCAGGCGGGGCACTGGGCGGAAGGGGGTCGCTGGAGGGCGGGGTGACCTTGATGTTGACGCTGCCCCCGGTGCCGCCGCTCATGTGGCAGGGCTGGTCCTGGAAGGCGGTCTTGCCGTCAGGCTGGGTGCACTTGTACGTTTGCGCCCAGGCGGGCGATGGGGCGGCAGCGAGTGCAGTGACAGCTATTGCCGCCGTAGCAGCGGCAGCTTTCCATTGGTTTGGCAGTGGCATGGTGTTCAGCACAAGAACAGAAGGTGGTGATGATGGAGGAGCGCCGGGACACTCTTAATCACTTGAATGCTTTCTCAACCCTACTGAGCCGGGTCGACCCAGGGATTCAAAATCGGCACTCCGAGCGATTGGAAGTCGGCGGTATTTCTTGTCACCACGGTCATGCCATGCACGAGCGCGGTAGCCGCGATCAAACTGTCCATGACAGGGCGCGGGTTTGGTACATGGAGTGACGCGCAACGCTGCGCGACGAGCGTATCAATCGGAAGGATCCGGCCAGCGAAAGCGGGCAACACGTGCTGGTCGAACCACGTTCTGAAAATGGCACCCTGTGGGGGATCTCGGCGTTCGGCCAGCAAGACACCTGTTTCCAACTCCTGCACGGTGATCGCCGACAGGTACAAGGCCATTGCATCCACTTGGTCAGCCCACCTGGCAACGTTGTGGTCGGCCCGACCCAGGCGAACCTTTCGCAGTTCAGACACGACGTTGGTATCGAGGACGAACATCAGGAGAAATCAACAGGGCGGGCAAGCTCACGCGAGCGCGTGACTACCAGTTCGGCATCTGCCGCACCGGGCATGGCCAAAAGGTCGGAAATTTTCTGGCGGCCCCCCGTAAGGCTCTGGTATAGCTCGTAGCTCATCAGCACGTGGGCGGGACGGCCCCGGTCTGTAATGAACACCGGGCCATCGTTTGCTGCACGCTTTGCATCGCCAGCTGCCTGGTTGAACTCACGGCTGGACAGGGTGGTGATTGTCATGGCAGTACCTCACGCCGATAGATATGTAGCAATGTTGCTACATATCTGTTCGAAAATCAAGTATTCCAAGGTACACAGAGACTGATGGGTGCCGGCCCCTGCAGGGTCAAGTAGGTGCTGCTCAACCCATCAAACGTCGATGTTGCCCGCCCGCAGCGCGTTGGTTTCGATGAAGTCGCGGCGCGGCTCCACCTCGTCGCCCATGAGCATGGTGAATACGCGGTCGGCCTCGATGGCGTCGTCGATCTGCACGCGCAGCAGGCGGCGCACGTTGGGGTCCATCGTGGTTTCCCACAGCTGCTCGGGGTTCATCTCGCCCAGGCCCTTGTAGCGCTGGCGGCTGGTGCTGCGCTCGGCTTCGCTGATCAGCCACTTCATGGCCTGGCGGAAGTCGCCCACTTTTTCTTCCTTGCGCTTTTCGCCTTCGCCGCGCAGGGCCTTGGCGCCCTCGCCCAGCAGGCCGCGGAAGGTGTTGGCGGCCAGTGCCAGGGCGCCGTAGTCAGCGCCGTGCACAAAGTCTTGCGTGATCACGCTGCTCTTGATGTTGCCGTGGTGGCGGCGGCTGATGCGCAGCACGTGCTTGTCGGTGCGTTCGTCGAACTCGCTGGCCACTTCGGCCGGGGCGCCGGTGGTGTTCAGCTCGCGCAGCTTGGCCTGCAGGGCCACGGCGCTGGCTTCGGATTCGGTGGCGGCGTCCAGGTTCAAGGCCACGCCGTCGGCAATGGCGCGCAGGGCCTCGGGGTCCATGAAGTTGCTCAGGCGCGCAATCACGCTCTCGGCCACCTGGTGCTTGGTGGCCAGGTCGGTCAGGGTGTCGCCGCTCAGCGTTTGCGGGTTGTCGCCGCCGGTGCTCACGCTGGCGTGGTTCAGCGCAATGCGCAGCAAGAAGCCGTCGAGCGCGGGCGCGTCCTTCAGGTACAGCTCTTCCTTGCCGGCCTTGACCTTGTATAGCGGTGGCTGGGCAATGTAGATGTGGCCGCGCTCCACTAGCTCGGGCATCTGGCGGTAGAAGAAGGTGAGCAGCAGGGTGCGGATGTGGGCGCCGTCAACGTCGGCGTCGGTCATGATGATGATGCGGTGGTAGCGCAGCTTGGCCACGTCGAAGTCATCGCCACCGGTGGTGCCGCCGGCCTTGCCGATGCCGGTGCCCAGGGCGGTGATCAGCGTCAAAATTTCGTTGCTGGTCAGCAGCTTTTCGTAGCGGGCCTTCTCTACGTTCAAAATCTTGCCGCGCAGCGGCAAGATCGCCTGAAACTTGCGGTCGCGCCCCTGCTTGGCAGACCCACCGGCGGAGTCACCCTCGACGATGTAGATTTCGCACAGCGAGGGGTCTTTTTCCTGGCAGTCGGCCAGCTTGCCGGGCAGGCCCATGCCGTCGAGCACGCCCTTGCGGCGCGTCATTTCGCGGGCCTTTCGGGCGGCTTCGCGGGCGCGGGCGGCCTCCACGATCTTGCCGCAGATGATTTTGGCGTCGGCCGGGCGCTCCTGCAGGTAGTCGGTAAGCAGCTTGCCCACGATGTCTTCCACCGGGGCGCGCACTTCGCTCGACACCAGCTTGTCCTTGGTCTGGCTGCTGAACTTGGGTTCGGGCACCTTCACGCTCAGCACGCAGCACAGGCCTTCGCGCATGTCGTCGCCGGTGACTTCGACCTTGGCCTTCTTGGCAAACTCGTGCTCTTCGATGTACTTGTTGATGACGCGGGTCATCGCGGCGCGCAGGCCTGTGAGGTGGGTGCCGCCGTCACGCTGGGGGATGTTGTTGGTGAAGCACAGCACCTGCTCGCTGTAGGCGCTGTTCCACTGCATGGCCACTTCCACGCCGATGTGCGTGCCGGGGATGCCGCCGTAGGTCTCGGCCGGGCGCTCGCCTGCGGCGTAGAACGAGTTGGGGTGCAGTACCGTCTTGCCCTTGTTGATGAATTCGACAAAGCCGCGCACGCCGCCGGCGCCCGAGAAGTCGTCTTCCTTGCCGGTGCGTTCGTCCTTCAAGCGAATGCGCACGCCGTTGTTCAGGAACGAGAGTTCGCGTAGGCGCTTGGCCAGGATCTCGTAGTGGTAGTCGTTGTTCTCTTTGAAGATCTCGGTGTCGGGCAAAAAGTGCACTTCGGTGCCGCGCTTTTCGGTATCGCCCGTCACCCGCATGGGCGACACTTCGATGCCGTCAATTTTGTCGAGCAGGCGGTCTTGCACAAAGCCGCGCGAAAACTCGATCTGGTGCACCTTGCCTTCGCGGCGCACAGTCAGGCGCAGCCATATGCTCAGCGCGTTCACGCAGCTCACGCCCACGCCGTGCAGGCCGCCCGATACCTTGTAGCTGTTCTGGTTGAACTTGCCGCCTGCGTGCAGCTCGGTCAGCGCGATCTCGGCGGCGCTGCGCTTGGGCTCGTGCTTGTCGTCCATCTTCACCCCGGTGGGGATGCCGCGGCCGTTGTCGGTCACGCTGATGGAGTTGTCGGAGTGGATGGTGACGACGATGTCGTCACAATGTCCGGCCAGGGCCTCGTCGATGGAGTTGTCGACCACCTCGAACACCAGGTGGTGCAGGCCGGTGCCGTCGGACGTATCGCCGATGTACATGCCGGGGCGCTTGCGCACGGCCTCCAGGCCTTCGAGGATGGTGATGGAGCCTTCGCCGTAGCTTTCGCTGGCGCCAGCCTGGTTGGTGTCGATCTTGTGCGGAACGGGCTCACCAGTGCCGGTAGGTTCTTCTTGCTCGGGCAGGTTGTTGTCAGCGGTCATGGTGGGCCTTGGGATCCGGGGAAGCCGGGGTCGGCTTCCAATGTGTCTGTCGAAAAAGGTTCAAATAGGGCTCTAATCCCCATCATATGAGGGCGAGCAGCTATCAAATCAATAGCTCATGCGGGGTGCCCGGCGCGCAAGGCGGGGGCACGGCGCAGGGCTAGATGCGCATCGGCATCACCACGTACTTGAAGCTTTCGTTGTCGGGGATGGTCAGCAGCGCGGAGCTGTTGCCGTCCGAGAGCTCCACCTTCACCATGTCCTGGCCCATATTGGCCAGGGCGTCGATGAGGTAGGTCACGTTGAAGCCGATCTCGATGGTGTCGCCACCGTAGTCGATGTCGAGCTCGTCCACGGCCTCTTCCTGCTCGGCGTTGTTGGACGCCACGCGCAGGGTGCCGGGCTCCAGGTTCAGGCGCACGCCCTTGAACTTGTCGCTGGTCATGATGGCGGTGCGCTGCAGGCTGGCCAGCAGCGGGGCACGGCCCAGGGTGATGCTGTTCTTGTGGTTCTTGGGGATGACGCGGTTGTAGTCGGGGAACTTGCCCTCGACCAGCTTGGTCACGAACTCCATGCCGCCAAAGGTGAACTTGGCCTGGTTGTTGGCGAACTGCATCTCGATGTGGGGCTGGTTCTCGCCGCCGGCGTCGGACAGCAGGCGCTGCAGTTCGATCACGGTCTTGCGCGGCAGGATGACTTCTTGCTTGGGCACTTCCACGTCCAGGGTGGCGCTGGCAAACGCCAGGCGGTGGCCATCGGTGGCCACCAGGCTGAGCTGCTTGCCCTCGGCCACGAACAGAATGCCGTTGAGGTAGTAGCGGATGTCCTGCACGGCCATGGCAAACGACACCTGGCCCAGCAGGTCTTTCAGCGTCTTTTGCGGCACGGCGAACACGGGGCCGAAGGCGGCCGACTCCTGCACCAACGGGAAGTCCTCGGCCGGCAGGCTTTGCAGGGTGAAGCGGCTCTTGCCACCCTTGAGGATCAGCTTGGACTGGGCGGATTCGAGGCTCACCGTCTGGTCGCTGGGCATGGTGCGCAGGATGTCGATGAGCTTGCGCGCACCCACGGTGGTGGTGAAGTCGCCCGTGTCGCCACCCAACTCTGCGGTGGTGCGGATCTGGATCTCGAGGTCGCTGGTCGTCAGCTGCAGCGCGTTGCCGGTCTTGCGGATCAGCACGTTGGCCAGAATGGGCAAGGTGTGGCGACGCTCCACGATGCCAGCCACCGATTGCAGAACCGCGAGTACCTTGTCTTGTGTTGCCTTCAGGACGATCATGTCATCAACCCCTTGCTTGTGGATCTTTTTTGGAACGGTGCGGGCAGCGGCACGGGTTGTGCCCCCCTGCTGCCCATAAACCCCCCATTTTGCCTTGTAAGGACGTGTTTACTGTGGCGCTGGGGCGCCGAACAAGTTCTTACATCAAAGGCCAGGGTGGAACGCACGGTGGTTCAGCCCTTGAGCGTCTGTTCCAGCACGTGCAACTGCTGGTTCAGCTCGGTGAGCTGCTGGCGCTCGCCCGAAATCTTGCGCACGGCGTGCAGAACAGTGGTGTGGTCGCGGCCGCCGAACAGCTCGCCGATCTCGGGCAGGCTCTTTTGCGTCAGCTCCTTGGCCAGGTACATGGCAATCTGGCGCGGGCGGGCAATGCTGGCCGGGCGCTTCTTGCTGTACATGTCCGCCACCTTGATCTTGTAGTAATCGGCAACGGTCTTCTGGATGTTTTCCACAGAAATCTGGCGGTTCTGGATGGACAGCAGGTCGCGCAGTGCCTCGCGGGCCAGCTGGATGGAGATCTCTTTCTGGTTGAAGCGCGAGTACGCCAGGATCTTGCGCAGCGCGCCTTCGAGCTCGCGCACGTTGGAGCGCACGTTCTTGGCCACGAAGAAGGCGACTTCCTCGGGCATCTCGGTGCCTTCAACGCGGGCCTTGTTGATCAAGATGGCCACGCGCATCTCGAGCTCGGGCGGCTCGATGGCCACGGTGAGGCCCGAGTCGAAGCGCGAAACCAGCCGCTCGTGGATGTTGGCCAGGCCCTTGGGGTAGGTGTCGCTGGTCATCACGATGTGGCTCTTCTTGGCCAGCAGGGCTTCGAAGGCGTTGAAGAATTCTTCCTGCGTGCGGTCCTTGTTGGCAAAGAACTGCACGTCGTCGATGAGCAGCAGGTCCAGCGAGTGGTAGCGCTCCTTGAATTCGTCGAAGGTGCGGCGCTGATAGGCCTTGACCACATCCGACACGAATTGTTCGGCGTGGATGTAGAGAATTTTGGCGTCGGGCTTGTCGGCCAGCAGGCGGTTGCCCACAGCGTGCACCAGATGGGTCTTGCCCAGGCCGACGCCGCCGTAGATGAACAGCGGGTTGTACAGGTGGCCGGGCATGCCCGCCACGTGCATGGCGGCCGAGCGCGCCATGCGGTTGGCCGTGCCCTCCACCAGGGTTTCAAAGGTCAGGCCGGCGTTCAGGCGGTTGCGGAAGGCACCGGCCGATTCGTCGGAGGTGCTGCTGCCGCTGTTGCTACTGTTGCCATTGCCGGAGCTGTTGTTGTTGCCATGGCTGCCCTGCCCCTGGCCGTGCTGGTCATTGTGGGAAACAGGGGTTTGCGTGCCCGCTGCGTTGGGGCGCACATACGTGCGGGTAACGGCTTCACGCTGAGCGAGCGCTAACTCCAGCGTAACGGGCTGGCCGTACAGGTCTTCGAGCAGCAGCGAGATGCGCTTGCCGTACTGCGCGCGGATCCAGTCGAGCTTGAAGCGGTTGGCGACGAACAGCGTCACCTTGGAGAAGTCTTCGGTTACCTGGGCCACCAGGGGCTTGATCCAGGTGTTGAACTGCTGCTCGGGCAGGTCTTGCGCCAGTTGTTCGATACAGGCCTGCCACAGGCCCTGGCCGGCGTCTGCCCCGGGGTTGGATGCGGAGCTGCTGGAGGGTTCCTCGGTCATTTATAGGCGGATTCTTGTTGTGGATAGGAGGAACGGAGCTTGGCCTCGCATTGTAGCTTGTCAAGGAGTTATCCACAATTTGGAAAGGCCCCCTGACAGAGGGGATCAGGGCCTTGGGGAGGTGGGCCGAAAGTACATTTTGAACCCCTGATTCGGGCACGCCACAGGGTCTTCCCGCAGAGGGGCATTGCCAGCACTGCAGAAGCCTGCGATAATTTTGGGTTTCCCTGAATGTGTTCAGGGTGATTTGACCCGGCGTGCCGCTATTTCTGCGCAACAGTCCGGAACTGAACCTCAAGGAATAGAGCACCATGAAACGTACTTACCAACCCTCCAAGACCCGCCGCGCGCGCACCCACGGCTTCCTCGTTCGCATGAAGACCCGCGGTGGCCGTGCCGTTATCAACGCACGCCGCGCCAAGGGCCGCAAGCGCCTGGCCGTCTAAGGCCGGCCAGGTCTGGGTCTGCACTTCGCTGCACCCCGGTTTGCACCGTCAGGTACCAAACGGGGCGTTTGCATGCAACGGCTGAAAACCCGTCCGCAGTTCCAGGCCGCCATGGCGGGGGGCACCGTTTCCCGTACCGCCCATTTTGCGCTGCACCGCCTGGTGTTGGGCGCCGACGGCACTGCCACGACTGGCGGTGCCGTTGTTGCGTCTGGCGATACCAGGGCGGCATCGGTGACTCCGGTTACCGATGCGCCAGCAGCGAAAGCCGCAAAGACGGAACCCCCTTCAGGGCCCGGCGCTTCGCCGCAGGCCCTGTTTGCCGTTCCCGACGTGTGGCTGGGCGCCATGGTGCCCAAGCGCTGGGCGCGCCGCGCGGTCACGCGCAACGCCATCAAGCGGCAGATCTATACCGTGGGCGCCACCTTCGAGGCGCGCCTGCCCCAGGCCGCGCACGTGGTGCGCCTGCGCAGCACGTTCGACCGCAAGCAGTTCATCAGCGCCACGTCCGACCAGCTCAAAGAGGCGGTGCGGGCAGAGCTGTTGCAGCTGTTCGGCTACGCCGCCAAGCGTTCTGGCCCTGGCCAGAGCAAGGGCCAGGGCGCCGGTGGCGAGGCTGGCAAAGCCAGCGGCGCTAGCAGAACCGACAAAAGCCCCAGCGTGCCACGGGTGTCGGTGACTGCGCCATGATGCGTGCGCTGCTCATCGGGGTGGTCAAGGGCTACCGCCTGTTTCTGAGCCCCTGGCTGGGCTCGGCCTGCCGCTTCGAGCCGACCTGCTCCGTCTACTCGCTGCAGGCGCTGGAGCAGTATGGCGCGGCGGCCGGCAGTTATCTCACGGTGCGCAGGCTGGTACGCTGCCACCCCTGGTGTGACGGGGGCCATGACCCGGTCCCGCAAGAATTGCCGCGCAGCATGCGGTTGTTCTCGCGGCTTCAACCTTCCACATCATCTTCACCAAAGAAGTCTTCATGAACGACATTCGCCGCACCATTCTGTGGGTGATTTTTGGCTTTTCCATGGTTCTGCTGTGGGACAAGTGGCAGTTGCACAACGGCAACAAGGCCACCTTCTTCCCCACCGCCGCCCCCGTGGTCGCGCCTGCACCTGCGGGCACCGCCTCTGCTTCGGCAGGCGCTGCGAGCGTGCCTGCCACCACCAATGCGTCGGCGCCCGCCACCGCATCGGCCCAGGGCGCATCGGCCGTGCCCGGCCAGCCCGCTCCCACGGCAGCCCCTGCCACCCGTGAGCGTGTGCAGGTGACGACCGACGTCTACCGCCTGACCTTCGACAGCGAAGGCGGCTCGCTGACCCATGCCGAGCTGCTCAAGCATGCCGACATCGGCGACAAGAGCGGCAAGAACTTCCTGCTGCTCGACGAAAGCGCGAACCGCGTGTACGTGGCGCAGACCGGCCTGATCGGCGGCAACTTCCCTACGCACAAGACGCTGATGACGGCCGTGGCCGGCCCTCGCGAGCTGACGGATGGGCAGGACGAGCTGACCATCCGCTTCGAGTCGCCCGAGCAGGGCGGCGTGAAGCTGGTCAAGACCTGGACGGTGAAGCGCGGCGCCTACGACATCGCTGTGAAGCATGAAGTGGTGAACACCGGCACGGCCCCCGTGTCGCCCGAGCTGTACCTGCAGCTAGTGCGCGACGGCAACAAGCCGCCAGGCGAGTCGTCGTTCTACTCCACCTTCACCGGCCCTGCGGTCTACACCGAGGCCAAGAAGTACCAGAAGGTCGAGTTCAAGGACATCGAGGCCGGCAAGGTCGACATCCAGAAGGATGCGACCAACGGCTACGCCGCCATGGTGCAGCATTACTTCGCCACCGCCTGGCTGCTGGCCGACGGGGTGCAGCGCAACCTGTTCATGCGCAAGGTGGACACCAACCTGTACTCGGTGGGCATGATCACCCAGTTGGGCGCCATTGCCCCCGGTGCCAGCAAGACGCTGGACGCACGCCTGTTCGCCGGCCCCCAGGTCGAGAAGACGCTGGAAACCCTGAGCCCCGGCCTGGAACTGGTCAAGGACTATGGCTGGCTGACCATTCTGTCGAAGCCGCTGTACTGGCTGCTGGACCAGCTGCACAAGATCCTGGGCAACTGGGGCTGGGCCATCGTGGCGCTGGTGCTGCTGCTGAAGATCGCCTTCTACTGGCTCAACGCCAAGGCCTATTCGAGCATGGCCAAGATGAAGTCGATCAACCCCAAGATCATGGAGATGCGCGAGCGCCTGAAGGACAAGCCGCAGCAGATGCAGCAGGAGATGATGCGCATCTACCGCGAGGAGAAGGTCAACCCCATGGGCGGTTGCTTCCCCATCATGATCCAGATCCCCGTGTTCATCGCGCTGTACTGGGTGCTGCTGTCGAGCGTGGAAATGCGCAATGCACCGTGGATTCTCTGGATCCGCGACCTCTCGGCACCGGACCCGTTCTTCATCCTGCCCCTGCTGATGACGGCCAGCTCGCTGCTGCAGACGGCCCTGAACCCCGCGCCACCCGATCCGCTGCAGGCCAAGATGATGTGGTTCATGCCGCTGATCTTCAGCGTGATGTTCTTCTTCTTCCCGGCGGGCCTGGTGCTGTACTGGCTGACGAACAACATTCTGTCCATCGCGCAGCAGTGGCTCATCAACACCCGCATGGGCGTGCCACCGCAGTTCAACCTGCCCAAGTTCAAGTGATCACCGCCTGATCGCTGACTGACCCTGAAAGGCCGCGCAAGCGGCCTTTTTCATTGAACGCCCTACCCTGTAAAGTCACGCCCACCATGCTTGCCCGCCACGCCGACCCCATCGTTGCCATTGCCACTGCCCCGGGGCGCGGTGCCGTGGGTATCGTGCGCGTGTCGGGCAAGGGCATCGCCCCACTGGTGCAGGCCCTGTGTGGGCGCGACCTGCGCCCGCGCGAGGCGCACTACCTGCCGTTTCGCGATGCCGACGGCCAGGCCATCGACCAGGGGCTGGCGCTGTACTTCCCCGCGCCGCATTCCTATACCGGCGAAGACGTGCTGGAGCTGCAGGCCCATGGCGGCCCGGTGGTACTGCAGCTGCTCGTGGCGCGCTGCCTGGAGGCGGCGGCCGCGGTGCAGGCCGAGGGGGGCGCGGCGGTGCTGGCCGGCCTCCGCGTGGCCGAGCCGGGTGAATTCACCGAGCGCGCCTTCCTCAACGACAAGATCGACCTGGCCCAGGCCGAGGCGATTGCCGACCTGATCGACGCCTCGACCTCGGCCGCGGCGCGCAGTGCGAGCCGCTCGCTCACGGGCGCCTTCTCGAACGAGATCCATGCGCTGCGCGATGCGCTGATCCACCTGCGCATGCTGGTGGAGGCGACGCTCGATTTCCCCGAGGAGGACATCGACTTCTTGAAACAGGCCGACGCCCAGGGCCAGCTCGACCGCCTGCAGCAGACCCTGGCCCGCGTGCGCCAGCGCGCGCAGCAGGGCGCGCTGCTGCGCGAGGGCATCAAGGTGGTGATCGCCGGCCAGCCCAACGCGGGCAAGAGTTCGCTGCTCAACGCGCTGGCGGGGGCGGAGCTGGCCATCGTCACCCCGATTGCCGGCACCACGCGCGACAAGGTGCAGCAGACCATCCAGATCGAGGGCGTGCCGCTGCACGTGATCGACACCGCCGGCCTGCGCGACAGCGAGGACGAGGTGGAGCGCATCGGCATCGCCCGCGCCTGGGACGAGATCGCCGGGGCCGATGCGGTGCTGTTCCTGCACGACCTGTCGCGCGCCGACATGGCGGACTACGCGGCCAGCGATGCGGCGATTGCCACGGACATGGCCGGGCGGCTGCCCGCTTCGGTGCCGGTGATCGACGTGTGGAACAAGACCGACTGCGTGGACGCGGCCACGGTGGCCCGGCTGCAGGGCGAGGGCCGCTCGGTACGGCTGTCGGCGCGCACGGGAGCGGGCCTGGAAGAATTGCGCCGCACGCTGCTGGAAGTGGCGGGCTGGCAGTCGGCACCCGAGGGCGTGTACATTGCCCGCGCCCGCCACGTGCAGGCGCTGCAGGCAGTGGCCGCCCACCTGGACGAAGCGCATGCGCAGTTACTGGCGAAAGCCCCCGCACTGGACATCCTGGCCGAGGAACTGCGCCTGGCCCAGAACGCGCTGGGCGCCATTACCGGCGAGTTCACGTCCGATGACCTGCTGGGCGTGATTTTTTCGAGCTTTTGCATCGGCAAGTAGCGGGGTGCGGTGTGCCGGGCACCTTCTTTTGTTGTAAACGGACGTAAACAGCGCTTGTGCGCAACCTGTAACAAGGTTACTTTAAGGTGACCATGAATGTCCTTTCCCCCGCTGCCACCAAAGCCGATCTGCAGGGCCTGATCGATGCCATCGCCCAGGCCAGCGCAGACGACAGCATGACCAACCCGCTGACGCCCGCGCAGTGGGATGTCGTCGCCTCTTACCTGCTGCCCTGCATCATCCCCATGGGCCACGTGCTGTTCACCCAGGGCACGACCGACCGCACCCTGTACTTCGTGGAGAGCGGCAGCCTGAGCGTGCACTTCCAGGACGAAAAAGAGCGCCTGCGCCTGGCCATCGTGGGCCCCGGTTCGGTGCTGGGCGAAGGCGCCTTCTTTTCGCACCGGGCCCGCAGCGCCACGGTGCAGGCCAGCGGGCCGTGCAAGCTGTGGAGCCTGACGGCCATCCGCTTCACCGAGCTGACCAACCGGCAGCCTGCGATTGCGTTGGGCCTGGCCATGGCGGCAGGGTCGGTACTGGCCAAGCGCCTGGGCAATCGCCGTCGTCGCGTTGCGGCGACCTGACACCCCTGTCGGCCGGCAGCCCTTTCGGGACCGGTGGCATCGTTGGGGGCGCAGGGCTCGCGGTACACTCGAATCGCACAACCCACTGCAGGCGCACCCCGAGGAAAGCAAGCCATGTCACTGTTCAGCTGGTTCAGCCGCAAACCGGCACCGACCAAGCCCCGGCCCAATGCGGCATCGGAGACTTCGGGTCTGCTCAACGCCGACGCCACTGTGCCTTTGGCCGCAGGCCGCCAGGGCAAGCCCATGCTCGACCCCGTGCCGCCCGAGCACGCGGCCAACCGCAAGAACGAGCGCATGGAGCGGCGCGAGCTGCTGTACACGGTGGTGCGCGATGCCATGGTGCGTGCCGGCGTGCTTTCGGCCAGCTACAAGTTCAAGGTGCTTTCGCTGGACCAGCGCGGCCGCCAGTTCCTGGTGATGATGGACCTGGCGCGCGAGTACGGCGGCGAGACCGTGCGCTTGTCGGAGATCGAGGCGCTGATCGCCCAGACCGCCAAGACGCGCTACGACATCCTGGTGACCGCCGTGTACTGGCGCATCAATGACCATGTGGCGGTGGGCATTCCACAAAAGGGCATTGCCCCGCTGGGTGCGGCCCTGCCTCTGGGTACGCAGCAGGCCCCTGCTGCCGCCGTGCGGCGCCCGCTGCCGCCGGTATCGGCCCCCGCCCCGCTGACCGCCACGCCTGCGGCTCCCCTCTCGCGCCCGGCGCCCTTGCGGCCCGCAGCCCCCGTGGCAACAGCCCCGGCCCCGCTGACGGGAACGATCGCACCGCGCCCCCCCGCACCGGTGGACTACGAAGCCACGCGCCCCGTGCCGCGTTTCGAGCCCATCGAGGCCGACGAAGTCGCCGCCTTCAAGCGCGCCCTGGCCGATGCTGCTGGCACCAACCCTGCGCCCGTCGTTCCTGCACGCCCCGGCGGCGCCCCGGTGCGTTCGGGCCCCATCCGCCCCCGGCCGCCCAATGCGACGGGTTTCGAGGACACGGAAATGCCCGGTGCCGAAGAGCGCGGCCCGGACCTGAGCAGCACGCAGTACGGTGAGCTGCGCTGAGGATCTTTCGCACAGCGGAAAAACAAAGGCGGCCTTCGAGGCCGCCTTTTTCATTTCTGCTATCCGGGACGCCGCGCATGAAACTGGCGCGGCCCAAGCCAGTGCCCCCGCGCAAGGGCCGCCCCGCCGCGCTGGGGGCGTCCCCCTCCCGACTCGCGCAGCGGGTCGAGAGAGGGGTGAAGGCGCGAAGCGACTCAGGGGGTGACTAAGCCTTCACGTCGAGCAGCGAGCCCATCATCTGGTCCTGGGTCTTCACCACCTGCAGGTTGGCCTTGAAGGCGTAGGTGGCCGAGATCTGCTCCACGGCTTCCTTCTCCAGCGCCACGCCCTCTTCCTGGCTGCGGCGCACGGATCCGGTCACGCCGGCACCGCCCGGGGCGGCTTGCTGGTCCACCACCTCGCTTTTGTAGCGCGGCGTGTTCATGTTG
This sequence comes from Acidovorax sp. LjRoot66, assembly GCF_964253305.1. NCBI lineage: Bacteria > Pseudomonadati > Pseudomonadota > Betaproteobacteria > Burkholderiales > Comamonadaceae > Acidovorax > Acidovorax sp. LjRoot66. Next base: position 322,989 of record NZ_CAXUQU020000001.1, on the reverse strand, counting down.
GCCACGTTGTTGGCCGAGGCATCGAGCCGCAACTGAGCGGCCTGCATGCCGGAAGAGCCGATCGAGGAAATGGAGGCCATGGTGGAGTGCTCGCGGTGGCGAAGGATGGCCGGATTATCCCGCGCTGGCGGATTTCACGCGAGACCACCCATCCTGCCGGAATGGTCACTGGCCCCAGAAGCGGTCCTCCTGCGCCGGGTCGCTGGAGAAAAGAAAGACCTCGGCAATCTTGCCATCCGCGATGCGCAGCAAGTCCACACCGGTCTGGTCCAGGCTTGCGCCTGCACGCTCGCCCCGGAAGGTGATGGTGACGGCAACCCAGTCCCCGTTTTGCATGTAGTGCCGGGCCTCTGTGATGGCAAATGTCCCTTGGGAGACTTCCATCATCTTGCCGATCATCGCCCCCACGGCGGCCAGGCCCTGGTGGGTGCCGGAAAACCTGTTGGCGCCGGGCTGGTGCCAGACGACGGTGGGCGATACGGTACTGGCCAGCAGGGCCTGATCGCCCGTCTGGGCGGCTCGGATGTAGTTCTTGGCGATGTCGATGGCGGACATGGGGGCTTTCTGCAGGTGTTGAAGATGGGGTAATTATTGGACTCTTGGTGCGAGAAAGCACGATAGCTCCAAGCCATAGAAAGATACTTATCGGACAAAATGCAGTGAGCACACAACCAAGGAACGTATGGCCCCGAAGCAGGCATGGAACGCCGACATCGAACGGTTCGACTACCGGCCGCCCGGGGCCTACGGGCTGGACCTGGAGGTCTTCCCGATGTCCGATCTGCGCCAGCGCGGCCCCGAGGGCGAGGTCCACCGCACCCACCGTTATGCCTTCCACATGCTGGTGCTGGTCACCCGGGGAAGCTGCACGCAAGTGGTCGATTTCGAACCCGTGCCCTGCGCACCCGGATCGCTGCTGGCCATCCGGCCCGGGCAGGCCCACAACTTCGGGCTGGCAGAGGGTTGGGAGGGGTGGGTCATGCTGCTGCGCCCGGAATTCCTGCTTGCGGCCGGTTCTGCGCCGGCCAGCGACCTGCGCCTGGTGGTCGGGCTGGAGCGGTTTCCCGTGCACCTGGCCCTGGCCGACGGGGAGGCCCGCACGGTGGCGGATGCCATCGTGCAGATGCGCACGGACGCGGCGGCCGATGCGCCTGCGCAGGACCTGCATGCGCTGCTGCGCTACCAGCTCTATGCCCTGCTCACGCGGCTGGCCATCGCCCACCACCAGCGCAGCCAGCGTGGTGACAACCGGGAGCCTGCGAACCACCGCGCCATGCGGCGTTTCGAGCGTTTTCGGCAATTGCTGGAGCAGCGGTTCGCCGAATGGCACCAGGTGGCGGACTACGCCGGCCCGCTGGGGTGCACGGAAAAGAGCCTGGCGCGCGCCACCAGCGCTGCGGCCGGCACCAGCGCCAAGGCCTTCATCGCCGCGCGCATCTGCCTGGAAGCCAAGCGCCTGCTGTTGCACACCGGCGTGCCCGTGGCACGCATCGCCGAGCGCCTGGGCTTCGGCGAGGCAACCAATTTCAGCAAGTTCTTCCGGCGCGAAACGGGCTGCACCCCGGCGGAGTTCCGCCGCCAGCAGGTGGCTGCACCCGGCAGTTGATGAAAAGCCCGCAGTCAGCCCACGCCGTGGGCCCGCACCAGGCACTGCTGGAACGCCTGCGCCGCGCGCGAAGGCTCGGGGGAGCGGCGCAGCAGGCCCACGAACTGGCAGCTGTAGCGCAGCAGCGCGGGCTGCACGGCCTGCATCAGGCCGCGCCGCTCATAGACCTCGGCATAGTGGTCGGGCAGAAAACCCAGGTAGCGGCCCGAAAGGATCAGCGTGGCGATCGACTCCTGGTCGAAGCCCGTGGCGGTGCGCGACAGGCGCGCCTGGTGGCTCAGCTCCATGTTGGGCGAGTGGTAGCCCAGGCCGGCAAAGGGCTGGTTGCGCAGCGCCTCCCAGTCGAGCGAGGCATCGCTGGTGCCGAACAGCGGGTGGCCCACGCCGCAGTACAGCAGCATGGTCTCGGTGAACAGGTCGGTGTACAGCAGGCTTTGCGAGGCGCGGTGCGCCGGGATGATGCCGACCTGGTAGGTGCCGTCGATCACCCCGCGCTCGATGGCGTTGATGGTGCCCACGTGCATCTGCAGGTGCACGTCGGGCGCCTGCTGCGCAAATGCGGCGATGGCCTGGCCGATGCGGGCAGCGGGGTTGGTGGCCGTCTTGTCGAACACGGCCACGGCGAGCTGCCCGCCCATGCGCGCATGGATGTCGTCCACCGCGTTGCGAAAGCCCTGCACCGAGGCCAGCAGGCGCAGCGTCTCGTCGTAGACGCGCTGGCCCTCGGGGGTGAGGGCGAAACCGGCGCGTCCGCGCCGGCACAGAGTCAGGCCCAGCCGGGTCTCCAGGTCCTTGACGTGGCGGCTCACGGTGCTGGTGCCGATGTTCAGTTCCAGCTCGGCTGCCGACATGCCCCCGCACTCGGCCACGGCCTTGAACACCTGCAACAGGCGCAGGTCCATGTCGCTGAGCTGGCCGAGCACGGCGCGGTTTTTGGTGGTGGTCATCGTTCTGGCTCTTTACTTGCATAAATCCGCAAGTAAACATTGATATCGCTCTCTTTGAGAGATTAACACCGGGGACAACAATCCGCACCGAGACCTGCTTTTTTGCCCGGCCTGCTCCCGCTTTGGCGGCCGTTTTTTGCACTGGAGATTCCCATGAGCTTCGTCAACATCGAAAAACCCGCTTCCGACGCTGGCGGCGACCGCCTGGACGCCGCCTGGCTCGACGCGCACTGGATGCCGTACACCGCCAACCGCCAGTTCAAGGCGGCTCCGCGCATGATCGTGGAAGGCAGCGGCGCCTACTACACCGATTCGGACGGCCGCAAGATCTTCGACGGCCTGTCGGGCCTGTGGTGCACGGGCCTGGGCCATGGGCGCCGCGAGATCGCCGATGCCATTGGCAAGCAGGCCATGAAGCTCGACTACGCGCCGGCCTTCCAGTTCGGCCACCCGCTCTCGTTCGAGCTGGCCAACCGCATCAAGGCCATCACGCCCGACGGCCTCGATTACGTGTTTTTCACCGGCTCGGGCTCGGAAGCGGCCGACACTTCGCTGAAGATGGCGCGCGCTTACTGGCGCGCCAAGGGCCAGGCCAGCAAGACGCGGCTGATCGGCCGCGAAAAGGGCTACCACGGCGTGAACTTCGGCGGCATCTCGGTGGGCGGCATCGCGGCCAACCGCAAGCTCTTCGGCCAGGGCGTCGAAGCCGACCACCTGCCCCACACCCAGCCGGTCGCCGGCTCCTTCCACAAGGGCATGCCGCCCACTGGCAAGGAACTGGCCGACCGCCTGCTGGACGTGATCGCGCTGCACGACGCCTCGAACATCGCGGCCGTGATCGTCGAGCCCTTCTCGGGCTCGGCCGGCGTGGTGATCCCGCCCGTGGGCTACCTGCAGCGCTTGCGCGAGATCTGCACGCAGAACAACATCCTGCTGATTTTTGACGAAGTGATCACCGCCTTTGGCCGCTCGGGTGCCTGGACCGGCGCCGAGGCCTTCGGCGTGACGCCCGACATCCTGAACTTCGCCAAGCAGGTCACCAACGGCGCGCAGCCCCTGGGCGGCGTGGTCGCCAGCAAGGACATCTACGACACCTTCATGGCCGCGGGTGGCCCCGAGTACATGCTGGAGTTTCCGCACGGCTACACCTACTCGGCCCACCCTGTGGCCTGCGCCGCCGGCATCGCCGCGCTGGACCTGCTGCAGAGCGAAGACGCCATCGGCCGCGTGAACGCGCTGAGCCCGCATTTCGAGCAGGCCGTGCACAGCCTCAAGGGCAGCAAGCACGTGCTCGACATCCGCAACTACGGCCTGGCCGCGGGCATCACCATCGCCCCGCTGCCGGGCGAGCCGGCCCGCCGCCCCTACGAGATTGCAATGAACTGCTGGAAGAAGGGCTTTTACGTGCGCTACGGTGGCGACACCATCCAGCTGGCACCCCCCTTCATCAGCGAGAAGGCCGAGATAGACCGCCTGGTCAACGCCCTGGGCGATGCCCTGGCAGAGACCGCTTGAGCCCGCCATTTTCTATCCCAATATTGTTGCCATGAACCACGACAAGAACGTCACCACCACCATCGGCCACCTGATCGACGGCCAGATCGTTGCCGACACGGAGCGCACGCAGCCGGTCTTCAACCCGGCCACGGGCCAGTCCACCTCCAACGTCGCCCTGGCCAGCAAGGCCACGGTGGAGCGCGCCATCGCCTCGGCCGAGGCGGCCTTCCCGGCCTGGCGCAACACGCCGCCGCTCAAGCGCGCCCGCGTGATGGGCAAGCTCAAGGTGCTGCTCGAAGAAAACGCCGACAAGATCGCCGCGATGATCACGGCCGAGCACGGCAAGGTGCTCAGCGATGCGCACGGCGAGCTGCAGCGCGGCATCGAGAACGTGGAGTACGCCAGCTACGCACCCGAGCTGCTCAAGGGCGAGCACAGCCGCAACGTCGGCCCCGGCATCGACTCGTGGAGCGAGTTCCAGGCGCTGGGTGTGGCGGCGGGCATCACGCCCTTCAACTTTCCGGCCATGGTGCCGCTGTGGATGTGGCCCATGGCCGTCGCCTGCGGCAACACCTTCGTGCTCAAGCCCTCCGAGCGCGACCCGAGCAGCACGCTGTTCATCGCCCAGCTGGCGCTGGAAGCCGGCCTGCCCCCGGGCGTTCTCAACGTTGTCAACGGTGACAAGCTGGCCGTGGACACGCTGCTGCAGGATGCGCGCATCAAGGCCGTGAGCTTCGTCGGCTCCACCCCCATCGCCGAGTACATCTACGCCGAAGGCTGCAAGAACGGCAAGCGCGTGCAGGCCCTGGGCGGCGCCAAGAACCACGCCATCGTGATGCCCGACGCCGACATCGGCAATGCCGTGAGCGCCCTCATGGGCGCCGCCTACGGCAGCTGCGGCGAGCGCTGCATGGCCATCCCGCTGGTGGTGGCCGTGGGCGACGAGGCCGGTGATGCCGTGGTGGCGGGCCTCAAGGTCGAAATCGCCAAGATGAAGGTCGGCCCCGGCACCGACAACGGCAACGACATGGGCCCTCTGGTGACCAAGCCCCACTTCGAGAAGGTCAAAGCCTATGTGGACAGCGGCGTGGCCGAGGGCGCCACGCTGGTGGTGGACGGCCGCGGCGTGACCGTGCCCGGCCACGAGGAGGGCTACTTCCTCGGTGCCTGCCTGTTCGACAACGTCAAGCCCGGCATGAAGATCTACCAGGAAGAGATCTTCGGCCCCGTGCTCGGCGTGGTGCGCGTCAAGACGCTGCAGGAAGCCATGAAGCTCATCGACGACCACGAGTACGGCAACGGCACCTGCATCTTCACGCGCGACGGCGAGGCCGCGCGCTATTTCACCGACCACATCCAGGTCGGCATGGTGGGCGTGAACGTGCCCCTGCCCGTGCCGGTGGCCTACCATTCGTTCGGCGGCTGGAAGCGCAGCCTGTTCGGCGACCTGCACGCCTACGGGCCTGACGCCGTGCGCTTTTACACCAAGCGCAAGACCATCACCCAGCGCTGGCCCTCGGCCGGCGTGCGCGAAGGCGCGGTGTTCAGCTTCCCCAGCAGCCGCTGATCCCGGCGTGCCCACGCAAGAACGGCCCTTCGGGGCCGTTTTTCATGCGCTGGCCTGGTTCAACAGGCGGCGCGGCAGCGCCTTCCGTCGGTCCAGGTCGCGCCTTCGAGCTGTGCCGCATCCAGGTCCACGTTGACCATCTTCGCGCCGGAGAGGTTGGCGCCGCGCAGGTCGGCCTGCTCCAGGTTCACGTTGACCAGCTCGGCGCCGCGCAGGTCGGCGCCCGAGAGGTTGGCGCGCGACAGGTCCACGTTGGTGAACTTGCGGCCGGCCAGCTGGGCGCCTGCGAAGTTGCGGCCCGAGAGGTCGCTGTTCACGTAGTCCCCGCTCTTGCCGCCCTTGCCGGGCTTGGCATTGGAGGAGTTGGTCACCGTGGTCGACGCGCCCTGCACCACCACGCGGCCGCTGCCGCCGCCGATGGTGGTTTCCACGCGGGCATTGCCGTCCGTGGCGGTGATGATCTGCTGGCCGTTGACGATCACCGAGGCGTTGTTGTCGCCGGCGATCACCGTACCAGAGCCATTGGAGGCCAGGTTGCGCTGGGCATGGGCCATGGGCATGCAGGCGGCCAGGGCGGCCAGGCCGACCAGTGCGCTGGCAAAGGTGTTGTTCGTCATGTGTCGGTTTCCTTCCGTCGGTTGTTCGATGGGCCGGTGTCCAGGCCCGCTCCTACCCAGGAGCGCGGGCTGGACTTTAAGGGGGTGTGGCGCTGGCGTCGGTAACAGGCGGTGTCCAACGTAAGCTGGTGAGATTCCACAGCGGGTCTTCGCTGCGCCGGGGGCGGTCGGACATCAGATCCCGGCCTTCCTTGCCGCCCGCGCCATCGGTCTTGGCGCTGATGCGCGCAGCCAGCTCTTCCATCCAGGCGGCGTCCACGCCGCGCGCCGAGTTGTCGCGCGACGAGCGGCTGAAGATCAGCGCCAGGAATTCGCGTGCGCTGCGCGATCCGCCGTCGGCTGCGCGCCGGTACAGCTGGATGGCCTGGGCGAAATCACGCTGCACGCCGCCCTTGCCCTGGTGGTACAGCTGCGCCAGCTGCAAGGTGGCATCGGCGTTGCCGTCGTCCGACAGGGTGCGCAGCCGGGCCAGGGTGGACGATTCGCTGGAGCGGTTCTGGCGCTCCAGGCGCAGGTAGTTGGCGCGGGCCGGGTTGTACCCCTGTGCCGCCGACAGCACATACATCTCGCGCGCCCGCTCGACGCTGCCGTCGAGCTCCCAGGCCACGGCCAGGTCGTTCATGGCCAGCGGGTCGCCGTCCTGGGCGGCCTGCTCCAGCAGGCGGCGCGCGTCGCGCAGCTTGCGCGGGCCGGTGATCTGGCCTTCGAGCAGCGATTCGACATAGGTGGCGCGCACCAGGCCGGCCGCGCGGGCCTTCTGCAGCCATTCGCGGGCCACCGACAGGTCGCGCTGGCCGCCGGCATTGTCCACGCCCAGCAGGTAGCCATAGCCGGCCATGCCGCGCACGTCGCCGGCATCGGCGGCGCGGCTCCACCAGCGGCGCGCGGTGGCGGCGGCCTGGGGCAGGCCGGGGTTGGTGTGGTAGTACATGCCGACCTGCACCATGGCGTCGGCATCGCCGGCGTTGGCTGCCTCGATCAGGCTGTTGAGCACCTGCTCGGTGTTGGCCGAGGGCAGACGCAGGGAGCCGCCGGGGGTTTGGGGCGTGCGGCTTGCACCGCCCTGGGGGGCTGCGGCGGGCTGCGAGGGCAGCTGGATCACCGCATGCGCGGCGCCAGCGGCGGCTACGCAGCAGGCGGCCAGGGACCAGCGCAGGGCCGTCCTGCGTGCCCGGTCGGCGGGCGCGCCCTGGGGTTGCAGTGGGGCGGTTTTCATTTACGGGGCCGGTTGGGGGTGTTGCCGCGGATGGGCTCTGCGGCCGGGGCCTGCACGTTCCAGTCGAGCGAGGTGCTCATCACGCCGACGCCGGCCTGCTCGAAGGCGCCCTGCACCTGGGCCAGGCTGGTCACGCTCTTGATCGGCTCCAGGTTGGCGCTGGTCAGGGCAGCAGGGATCTGGCCCTTGAGCGGCTGGGCCGTCATGGCGCAGAACATGTTCTCGGTGCCGCCGCGTGCCGTCTCGATCAGGAAGGAGTTGGGCTTGCTGATGTCGGGGATCAGCACGCTGGTGCGCCCCTGCACGGTGGCCGATGGCTGCATCGGGTTCGGGTAGACCTGGCTGATGGAGCCGCCCGCGTCCTGGTAGTAGCAGTACAGGTAGCCGGTGCGCGGCGGCACCACCCGCACCACGATGGATTCGCCTACCTTGAGGTCGCGGTCCTTGCGGCCCACCATGCTCAGCGCAATGCTGCGCGGGTCGGGTTCGTTGGCCGGCAGGCCGCTGGGGCGTGCCACCAGCTTGTCATCGGCGTACTCGGGCTTGCGCAGCTTGCCTTCGGCCGACATGCCCACGAAGCTGCGCATCAGCCGGGTATAGGTCTCGAAGTTGACCACGCCCACGGGGGTCAGGTCCTGCGAGGCCTGGTACTGGGTCACGGCCTTGCGGAAGGCGGGCGAATCCGTGCCATCCGTCGCGCCGTTCCAGATGCCATGGGTCTGCAGCACGCGCTGCGCCAGGGTCCAGCGTTCGGCCACGCTGGCCTCGTCGAACCAGGCGCGCATCTGGCGCAGGAACTCGGGGTGGTTCTGCTCGTAGTCGATGCAGTCCCAGTACGGCACTTTGGCCCACTTGCCCACCAGCTCGATGGCGGCCAGGTCCACCAGCAGGCGGATGGCGGCACCGGCGCCCTGGTTGTTGTCGGCCGCCACTTCGTACTGCACACCCACGCGGTAGATGTGCTTGGGCAGGCCCGTGGCCTTGGCGCCGATCTCCACCGCCTTGCCGCCGGTGGCCACGATCAGCTCGTTGGCCGACTCGATGCCCGAGTACAGAGTGCGCGTGTTCATGTCCCCCAGGTGCAGGTCCAGCCCGACGGCGCTGCCCAGCACGTCCCAGCTGTAGCCGGTGTCGGTGGCGGCGGTGGAGATGCCCAGGCTTTGGCGCTTGGAGACCACGGTCTTGTCGCCGAAGCTGATGGCGCCCGAGATGTAGATCTGCGGCTTGCGCAGCTCCATCTGGTTGTTGTTGAGCAGCAGGCTGGTGAGGGTCTGCACCGTGTCTTGGCGCAGGGCGTCCACCTCGTAGTCCACCACGCGAAAGGCCTGGCTGGTGCGCGACATGCGCGACAGGGCCGTGATCAGCATCTCCTTGGTGCCCGTGCTGAACAGGCCCGAGGGGTCGGGGATGGATTTGACGGCGATCAGCGTGGTGGGCGTGTTCTCGGCGGCCAGCATACGGTCCATGCAGGCCAGGCCTTCGCGCAGCACGGAGCCCGATTTGCTCGGCGTGACCAGGGGGGCCTGCTCCACGGTGCCCTGCTCGATGATGTTCACGCGGTCGCTCACATTGGGCTGTATGGCGCAGCCAGACATCAGTAGCGCCAGGCCCGACAGGGCCAGAAGGTGGCGCGGGCGGCGCGGGTGGTGGGTGCTGTTGTTGTTCTTCATGCTGGAAACCGATGGTGGTGGGGTTATTTGCAGAGATTGATCACGGGGCCCTGCACCACGATGACCTGGTCGTTGTTGGCAGTGCCGAAGCGGTTGCCGATGCCGCTGTCGCCCTCGGGCACCTTGGGCGCGCCGATGTTGGTGGCGCAGCTGCTGCCGCTGGGGCCGGTGACGAGCTTGCGGTCCACCGTGGCCAGGGTGTCCTCGGCGTCGATGCGGGTGCGCGAGAGCACATTGGTGACCTTGGTGCGCGAGGCGGGGTCCAGGCCGCTGCGCCCTGCCGGAGGCTTCTGGACGGGCGTCTGGGCCAGAACGGACAAAGATGCGGCGCCGGCCAGGCACAGCGCAGCGAGACGATGGGTTTTCATGGTGTGCTTCTCCTCTTTTTGGAACCTGTGCAAAGCCTTCTGCATTCGGGTCGGTGCTTGGGCCAAAAGGCTTTGGACAGGGAGGCCAGGGCGCGCAGCAGCGCTACTGCGCGCCTTGTTCTTCTGTCTTGAAGGATCAGGGCGACGAACGCGCCCTGGAATTACTTGCCGTCGTTGGAGGCGAGGTTCTGTTCGGCCTTGGAAGCACCGAAGGCCATGTTGGCCACGGCGCCGTTCTTCACGGAGACTTCCTGGTTGTTGTTGCCGCCGATCTTGACGTTGCCCTTGTTGGAAGCCAAGTTCTGCTTGGCCGTGGAAGCACCGAATGCCATGTTGGCCACGGCGCCGTTTTGCACGGTTACCTTCTGGTTGTTGTTGCCTCCGATTTTCACTTCTGCGTGGGCAGCGCCAGCGACGAGGACCAGAGCGGAAATAGCCAGTGCGAAAGTCTTTTGCATAATGAACTCCATTGATAACGATAAAAAGAAAGGCGCCAAATAGATAATGGCTGCCACGGGAAAATCCGGTTGATCTTCAATAACCGACCGGAGATTTTGGCGAAATTATCTTCCGCCAATATTCACGACACTTTTCACGCCTTTGCCAGTGGCCTGGTTGAGCACAGGGCCCTGGATCGATATGACCTGGGTGCCGGAGCCGGCACCGGGCCCCGTGCGGGAGGCGATATTCAATTCGCTGTGGGCGCCGAAGGTCGCGGCATTCAGGACGGCACCCCGCACCACCACCTGCTGCGAATTGCCGCTGATGACCTGGGCGCCCTGGGTCGACGAGATATTCATCACGGCGGTGCCGCCCGTAGCGGCCACGTTCGCGGCGCCGCCGCTTAACTCGACAGTCTGTTGATTGCCGCCACTGTGGGCGAATGCGGGGGCCAATGCCACTGCCGCGATCCAGGGAGAAATCAGATGCTTCATTCCAGATGTCCAATCCACTGATGTTCTGCTTGCTGTTAATCGCATTCAGGTCGCTGCCTGTTTTTGTGCCGCGCTGTGTTTGCGATTTGTTGGACGAAGATTAACAAGGAACTTTTTGATTTGTTCATGTCCAAGGGCAGTTTCAATCCCGTTCGTGACAAATTCATTAAATTCGCACGGTTTTCGCAGAAGTTCCTCTATTTGCGGAAAACTTCTCGAAATCAGTCGATACGCCGCATTTGCGTTGAAACATATGCAACAAAATGAAAGAAAAACACAATATCCATTAGGTCAAAAAAACGTCTGGATGCAAATCACAAAAATACATACATATGTGACAACTGCATCTCGCGGGCTTTGGGGTGCTTTCGTGCAGGGGCTGCTCCCCTCATCTGTCGCAAAAATCTTTGCATCAGCTTTCGTCGGCGATCTGCGGGGGGCGCGGCGCGCCGGAGGCCGGTCCGGCGAGGGGGCGTAGCACTGCCCGGCCGATAAGGTCAATGGGCGGGGATGGCCGGCTATGCGTGGTGGGCGAAAGCACCCCGACCCTCCTTCGCGGTTCACCGGCGTGGCGGGCATGGGCCTTTGCACGGTCGAATGCATGCATTGCAATTTGGCAATTTCTTCGTTGACCGTACGCATGCCAGCGCCATAGCATCCGGCGCCTCTCACCCACTTTATTGAAGGAGCCTTCATGGATGCATTTATGGGCACGATCATGCCGGTCGCGTTCCAATACGCGCCGCGCGGCTGGATGTTCTGCAATGGCCAAACGCTGCCCATTGCCCAGAATTCCGCACTGTTTTCACTGCTGGGGACGATGTATGGCGGTGATGGCCAGAACACCTTTGGCCTGCCGGATCTGCGGGGGAGGGTTCCTGTCGGCTCCCAAGGCCCCGGTCCGGGCATTGCCACCGTCGCCCAGGGCGAAAAGGCGGGAACCAACAATGTCACCGTAATTGCCACCGGCGCGGCGACGGTGACGTTGGCCATTGCCAATCTGCCTGCCCACGACCATACGGCCACCGTGAATCCGACAGCGATCAAAACCACCTTGCAGGCATCCACCGGCACGACCGGTACCAGCACCTCTCCGGCCAATGGCTCCTACCTGAGTGCGTCGCCCGGCGGCCCCGGCAGTGCCTCCATTTACTGCCCTACGGTGACCGGGCCGGTCAACCTGGGTGGCGTCAGCACAGCGGCCGAGACGGGCGCTGTTACCGTGGGTACCACGGGGGGCGGCCAGCCACTGCAGGTACCCGTGCAGACGACCGCAACGGCATCCATCATGCAGCCCTACCTGGGTCTCAACTACATCATCTGCGTGGAAGGCATCTTCCCGTCTCGCAACTGAGGACAACTGGCGCCAGGCCCGGCATTAGCCCGGGCTGCGCGCCAGCCGCCACTGCTCCAGTTGCCGGTAGCACCGGTTCGCGTCGTCCAGGCGCTCGGGGGTTGGCGGGCTCGGTGCGGCGCTCGCTGGCGCAGGGTCTCCCTGGAACCGGCTGCCCGAATGTTTGGAGTGAAAGCCTGAGCGCGCCTGCAGCGTGGCCAGTTCAGTGGGGGTGCACTCCATCCCCAGGGTGTCCAGCAGCCCGTTCCAGATCACTTGGGGAAGCTGCCCATAGTCCATCAGGACCAGGTCTGAGGCGGCCGCCATCTCCAGCCCGCAGCGGTACAGGCTTTCGAGCACCCGGATCGCATGGCCGTCCAGGTCGCCGGGAGCCAGTTGCGGCGCGCCGGGCCTGTGCACCAGGTCCGCCAACCGCGACAGGTCGATCAGTCCCGGCACCATCTGCCGGCCACGCTGGCGCCGATGGGACGCCAGCACTTCATCGGGCTGGCGGTACAAAAACACGATGGGGGTGGCCGGAAACGCGGCCTGCACGAAGGGAATCCAGGGCAGGTGCCAGCAGTCGAGCTTGATGACCAGGTGCCGTTCGGCGGGGCTGCGCCGCTGCCCCAGGGCAGCCACCAGTCGCCTGAAGGTATGAGAGCCGCCGCTTTGCTCCGGGTGCCGGTGGTGCAGCCGGAAGAAGGCATCGAGCGCCGGGGGCTCCGACATCACGATGCACTGTGGCATGGTGGCCAGCGCCTGCGTGAGCAGCGTGGAGCCGCAGCGCGAGACGTGGAAGATGAAGGCCGCCGGTGGCACGCTCTCGGGCAGATCGTCCAGCGCGGACAGAGGGGTGGTGCACACCTTGCGGTCTTGCGGCGCCTGCGACAGGATGCTGTCTTCGAAGAACGGCTCCACGAACCGCCTGTCTCCGAGGAATCGCCACGAGACGGTGGCGGGGCCGTGGCCCAGGCTGACGGGAAACCAGCCATGCAACGACGCCAGTTGTCCCGGCGCTACCTCACGGCCGCGCAGCAGCGCCTGTTCTTCGAGCATGGGTTTCCTGCAGTCGGTCGGCCAATTGGATGCTGGTCGCATGGCTCCCAGCGCGCAGTGCGGCAATGATCTGCAGCACGTTGCCATCGTTGATGGACGGGTCGCCGTACGGGGGCGGGTCCCGCTGGACCCCGCCGGCCGCCTGAAAAATCTGCGCCAGCCAGGGGTTGGTCACGCAGTCGATCATGAGGTGGATGCGGGCCTGCGGGCTGCGGTTCTCCGCGCCGTGCAGGCAGCTGGCATTGAGGTACCAGGCACTGCCTGCGGAGAAATGGATTTCCTCCCCGTCGATGCGGAAGGTGGCCAGCGGCGAGGTCTGCACGGGGATGTGCAGGCGCGTCAGGCCGTCTTCGAGCGCTCCACCTTCGTCCCGGTGCTCGTGGATGACACCCCCCGCCTCCAGCGACATCAGGCGGATGGAAGTCTTGTCACAGTGAAACTGGTCTATGGCATGGCGGAAGTACGGGCAGCGCTCCAGGATCGAGGTGTCCTCGAAGTGGCCGCTTTCCACCGGCATGATGTGGTCCGTGCGGCCATCCACGGAGCGCAGCGGCGCACAGCTCCAGCCCTTTTCGTAGGCGGAGGTGTTGAAGTGGCCGATACATTCGGACGCGGCCACGCGGCGCAGGTCCTCCTGCAGGCGTGCCAGGTCGAAGGAAAAAGGCAGCTTCAGGTAAGGGGTGGGTGCCGTGACAGTGTTCATGTGCAATCGCCGTGCCAGACCATCCGCGCGAGCATATCGTCCTGCGAGGTGGTGGTGAACCCGAGCTTCGCATAAAGGCGCCGCGCTGCCTGGTTGGTGTGGCTGACGCTCAGGCTGAGCGGCAGCCCGCGCGCCAGGGCGTGCGCCTGCAGAGCGGACAGCGCGGCCGTCGCCGCGCCGCTGCGGCGGGCCTCTGGCAGCACGGCGATGTCGACCAGGTGCAATTGCGCGGGCGAGGCATCCACCACCATGCGGCCGATGGGATGGCCCGATTGCAGCAGCAGCCACTGGCGGGCCTGGGGGAAGTGCTGGCGAAATCCCATCTCCTGTGCGTTCTGCTGCATGGCCATCAACTGCTGCAGCAGCGCGGTGTCCGCCATGGCCTGCTGCAGGTCCTCGCGGCTCGAAAAGTACAGCGCCTGCAGGAACCCGTGGTCCGCATCGGTCCTCTCTCGCAGGGCAAATGGTTCTGGCAATAGGTACACAGTGGATTACCGGCGGTACGATGTTTGGGCAGATCGTGGAAACCTGCCCATTCTGGCAAGGGAATGGGCGGTGTCCAAATTTTGAATCACTCTCCTACGAACGCAACCGATGAGTACCACTTTTGAACCTGTCAGCGCTGTGGTGGGCAGCCGCTTCGTCGCGCATACCCAGCATGGTCCCGTGGAACTGGTCCTGACAGAGGCCACGGAGCGTGAACGTGGCCATCTGCCCGAGCAGTTTCGCACCCCATTCTCCCTGCTGTTCCATGGCCCCGACCAGCCCAGGCTGTCGCAGGACACCTACACCCTGGACCACTCTGAACTGGGCCGCGTGCAGTGGATGCTGGTGCCGGTCATGCCCGATACCAGGACGCCGAACGTGGCGCGCTATGAGGCGTTGTTCGGCTAGACGCCGGGGCCATGGCGCGCGGTCTTGTCCCAACGGCGTGCAGGGATTTGGGTGATCCTGCGCCCGTGGGGGACCGCCGCTTTCCAACCTGGATCGCAAAGCTGTCTCACCCAACTAAGCAGATTCGCTTACTAGGGTTTTTACCGAACGCGGCCTACAATCCCTTCCCCCGGAACGTGTAAGCATGTTCCTACAAGAGCTGACTGACCCCTTGCGCACCCCCCAAGCTGGAGACAATTGAATGCCCGAGAACACCACGGCCGAGAACAACAACAACCATCCGGACAAGCGCGCCCAGCTGCGCCGTGCCGCTCTCGAGTACCACGAGTTTCCCAAGCCCGGCAAGATCGCGATCGCTGCCACCAAGCAGATGATCAACCAGCACGATCTGGCTCTGGCCTACTCGCCCGGCGTGGCTGCGCCCTGCGAGGAGATCGTCAAGGACCCCAATGCCGCCTTCAAGTACACCGCGCGGGGCAACCTCGTCGGCGTGGTGACCAACGGCACGGCCGTGCTGGGCCTCGGTGACATCGGAGCGCTGGCGGGCAAGCCGGTGATGGAGGGCAAGGCCGTCCTGTTCAAGAAGTTCTCGGGCATTGACGTGTTCGACATCGAGATCAACGAGAAGGACCCCGAGAAGCTGGTCGAGATCATCGCCAGCCTGGAGCCGACCTTCGGCGGCATCAACCTCGAAGACATCAAGGCGCCCGACTGCTTTTACGTCGAGCGCAAGCTGCGCGAGCGCATGAAGATCCCGGTCTTCCACGACGACCAGCACGGCACGGCCATCGTGGTGGGCGCGGCCATCCTCAACGGCCTGAAGGTGGCCGGCAAGAACCCCGAGGACGTCAAGCTCGTGACGTCGGGCGCCGGTGCTGCCGCCCTGGCGTGCCTGGGCCTGCTGGTCAAGCTGGGTATCCGGCGCGAAAACATCTGGGTGACCGACCTGGCCGGCGTGGTCTACGAGGGCCGCACCGAACTCATGGACGAGGACAAGATCCAGTTCGTGCAGAAGACCTCGGCGCGCACGCTCTCCGAGGTGATCGAGAACGCCGACGTGTTCCTGGGCCTGTCCGCCGGCGGTGTGCTCAAGCAGGACATGGTGCGCAAGATGGCCCCGCGTCCGCTGATCTTTGCGCTGGCCAACCCCAACCCCGAGATCCAGCCGGAAGACGTGAAGGCCGTGCGCGACGACGCCATCATGGCCACGGGCCGCACGGACTACCCCAACCAGGTCAACAACGTCCTGTGCTTCCCCTACATCTTCCGCGGGGCCCTGGACAGCGGCGCCACCACCATCACGCTGGAGATGGAGATCGCGGCGGTGCACGCCATCGCCCAGCTGGCACAGGCCGAGCAGAGCGAAGTGGTGGCCGCTGCCTATGTGGGTGAGCAACTGGCCTTCGGCCCCGAGTACCTGATCCCCAAGCCCTTCGATCCGCGGCTGATGATGATGATCGCGCCGGCCGTGGCCCAGGCCGCCGCCGACAGCGGCGTGGCCCTGCGCCCCATCACCGACATGGACGCCTACCGCGACCAGCTGCAAAGCTTCGTCTATGCCTCGGGCACCATGATGAAGCCGATCTTCGCTGCCGCCAAGGCTGCCACGAAGAAGCGCGTGGCGTATGCCGAAGGCGAGGAAGAGCGCGTGTTGCGTGCCGCCCAGATCGTGGTCGACGAGCGTATCGCACGCCCCACTCTGATCGGCCGCCCAGCGGTGATCGCAGAGCGCATCGAGAAGTTCGGCCTGCGCCTGCGCGAAGGGACGGACTACGACATCGTCAACGTCGAGCAGGACCACCGCTACCGCGACTTCTGGCAGACCTACCACCGCATGACCGAGCGCAAGGGCGTGACGGTGCAGATCGCCAAGATCGAGATGCGCCGGCGCCTGGCGCTGATCGGTTCCATGCTGCTGCACAAGGGTGAGGTCGACGGCCTGATCGTGGGCACCTGGGGCCACACATCGCTGCATCTGAACTACATCGACCAGGTGATCGGCAAGCGCGCCGGCGTGTGCACCTATGCCTGCATGAACGGCCTGTTGCTGCCCGATCGCCAGGTGTTCCTGGTGGACACGCACGTCAACTACGACCCCACGGCCGAGCAACTGGCCGAGATCACCGTGATGGCGGCCGAAGAGATGATGCGCTTTGGCATCAAGCCGCGCGCCGCCCTGCTGTCGCACTCCAACTTCGGCAGCAGCAACCAGCCCAGCGCGGTGAAGATGCGCCAGACCCTGGAGCTGCTGCGCGTGCAGGCCCCCTGGCTCGAAGTCGATGGCGAGATGCATGGCGACGTGGCCCTGGACGGCAAGGCCCGCGCGGCCATCATGCCGCACAGCGATCTCATTGGCGACGCCAATCTGCTCGTGCTGCCCAATATTGATGCAGCCAATATTTCCTACAACCTGCTCAAGACGGCTGCGGGTGGCAACATCGCCATCGGCCCCGTGCTGCTGGGTGCGGCGCAGCCGGTGCACATCCTGACGGCAAGCGCCACCGTGCGCCGTATCGTGAACATGA
This sequence comes from Acidovorax sp. LjRoot66, assembly GCF_964253305.1. Lineage (NCBI taxonomy): Bacteria > Pseudomonadati > Pseudomonadota > Betaproteobacteria > Burkholderiales > Comamonadaceae > Acidovorax > Acidovorax sp. LjRoot66. The sequence continues at coordinate 306,052 of NZ_CAXUQU020000001.1, read as the reverse complement.
CAGCCCTTACCGTGGCCGATGCGAACGCATCGCGATAAGCCATTGATAGATAGCAAGCACTAACTTATATTGCTTGCAACACCCCCCAGCGCCTGCCCAATCTTTGTGCAGGCGCTTGCTTTTTGGGGACCATTGAGTCACACTACGGGCTCGAAATTTCGGGTTAACCCGTAGTTTCTGAAAGGTGTTGTTGATGCTGAAGGCTGTAGCCACCCGGGCGCGCAAAGCAGGGTTTTTGTGTGTGTTGGGTGTTGCGTTTGCTCTTTCCCCGGTGGTGGGGCAGGCCCGCCAATCCCCCTCCACCCACGGTTCGACCACCCCTATCGCACTGGCCGAGTTGCCGCCCCAGGGGCGTGCGACGTATGCGCTGATCCGTGAAGGAGGCCCGTTTCCGTACGACAAGGACGGATCGGTTTTCGGCAATCGAGAACGGCTGTTGCCCGCCCAAAAGCGCGGCCACTACCGTGAGTACACCGTCAGAACACCAGGTTCGCGCGACCGGGGAGCCCGGCGTATCGTGTGTGGCGGCAAGCCCCGGGTACCGGACGCCTGCTATTACACCAGCGACCACTACGCCAGTTTTCGCGAAATCATCGAAAAATGACGCCCGACGCACCACGTACCGGCCGGTCTTTCCGGCGGTGAGCGGTGCGCGCTCTTGAATCCCCCAACCGGCAGTCGGCCCCCGTGGACTGGCGGATACCCGAAGTTTTTGGACTTTATTAAGAAAGAGTAGCGGAGATGCAGACGCCACTTCGTAAAGACCTGGAAACGCCCCTTCGTGGCGTGCGCACCAACATCGTGCAGTCCATTCGCGCCTTCCGCGTGCAGGACCTGCAGGATGCAGCCACTTCCCTGGGTCAACATTTCCTTTATGCCAATCTGGCCCACGCGCAGTCCAAGCAGGATGTGCTGGACCTGATTGCAGGACAGTTCACCTTCCCGTCGCACTTCGGCAAGAACTTCGATGCGTTGTACGACTGCATGACGGATCCCTTGCACAAATCGGGCCCGCAGCCCGGCTTCATCGTGGTGCTGGAGCAGATCCCGGCCACGGGCAAGTTCGACAAGGAAGCTCGTGAGCAGCTTCTGGACATCTTCCGTGACGCTGCCGACTACTGGGGCGACCGCAAGATCCCGTTCCGCTGTTTCTATTCTTTTCTGTAGCCCGTTCTGCATCCACCAGCCAAGCAGAACGGGCGAACGAGGCTAACGAAGCACAGACCAAGGTCCAGGGCATCGAGATCCCCGCCGACCCCGCCGCCGAAAAGATGCCCACTGACAAGTTGGTGGACGTGTCGCCGCTGGCGCTGCGCATGAGCAGCCCCTTCAACGCGGGCTACTGGCTCAGCGCCGCTTGATTCGGTACATCCCCCTGAGGCGCTGACGCGCCTTCACCCCTTCTCTCGAATGGCTGTGCCATTCGGGAAGGGGGACGCAGCCCGTGCGGCGGGGCGGTCCTGGCCTGGGCAGCGCGTGTTCGATGGGTGCTGTGCTGGCGCTTGCGTGCCTCGACCATCAGGGTTTGGGGCTCATCGCGGCGGCTAAGGCCACGTATTCGTCCACGGGCACTTCTTCGGCACGGCGTTGGGTGTCGAACGCGGCGGGATAGGCCTTGGCTTCGAGCCAGCGGCCCAGGGTGTGGCGCAGCAGCTTGCGGCGCTGGCTGAAGGCCACCTGCACCAGTTCTTCCAGCAGGCGCTCGTTCAGGGCGACCGGTGCCTCCCGGGGCACCATGCGCACCACGGCGCTGTCCACGCGCGGTGGCGGGTCGAAGCTCTCGGGCGGCACGAACAGCACGTTCTCCATCGCGTAGCGCCACTGCAGCATCACCGACAGGCGGCCATAGTCCGAGGTGGACGGATGGGCCACCATGCGGTCGATGACTTCCTTTTGCAGCATGAAATGCTGGTCTTCGATCACCGCCACGTGCGCCAGCAGGTGGAACAGGATGGGCGTGGAGATGTTGTAGGGCAGATTGCCCACCACCCGCAGCTTCAGGGCCGGCTGTTCCACGCGCGCGCGCCAGTCCTGCGCCAGCTGCGTGAAGTCGACCTTGAGCACATCGGACTCGATGACTTCGAGCTGCCCATGCAGCCGCAGGCGCAGCGCCAGGTCGCGGTCGAGCTCGATCACAGTGAGGCGCCCCAGGCGCTCCACCAGCGGCTGCGTCAGCGCCGCCAGCCCCGGCCCGATCTCCACCATGGGCTGGCCCGCCTGCGGCGCAATCGCGTCCACGATGCCATCGATGATGCCCTTGTCGGACAGGAAATGCTGGCCGAAGCGCTTGCGGGGAATGTGTTTCATATCAACTGCAGGGTGCACGTGGCACCTATCGGCCCGCGTGGGGAAAGAAGCAAAGCGCCCAGATGCTGAGCGCGTTTCGGCGAATGATGCACCATTCGCAGATGCGGGGCTGCTGGGCCAGTGATCCCGAGACCCTGCCGGCGGAGCTCACCTGATCGATCACCCACAGTGCGTGGTCCGAGGGCGGGACGGCCGCAGCGCCGGGCCGCCCCAAGCATGGCCAGCCCCCTCGGGGAGCGTGGGGGCCCTACTGCGGTGGTTCGCGGTACTCGACATAGGCGCGGCCGCGCAGTTCCTGCGCCCAGGTGGCGTAGGCCTCTTCCAGCTTCTTCTCGCGCACGGCGTCGCGCACCATGTCGCGCTGTTCTCGCTGCGTGAGCTTGGCCTCGCGGCGTTCCATGAGCTGGATCAGGTGCACACCAAAGCGCGAGACCAGGGGTTCGCTTATATCGCCCGGCTTGAGTGTGCTGAGCGCCTGCTCGAATTCGGGCACATAGCGGCCGGGGCTGGCCCAGCCCAGGTCGCCGCCCTGCTTGGCGCTGCCATCCACCGAGTTGTCGCGCGCCAGGGTCGCAAAATCGGCCTGGCCGGCCAGAATGCGGCGGCGGTAGTCGGACAGCCGGGCGGCGGCGGCCGCCTCGGTCAGCTGGGCGCTCGGGCGCAGCAGGATGTGGCGCGCATGGTTCTGCACCACGGTCGATGGCAGGCCGGCGACATTGCGCTCCACCACCTTGAGGACGTGAAAGCCCGCCGGCGAGCGCACGGGGCCCACGATGCCGCCCACGGGCAGGCCCTGCACGGAGTTGACGAACAGATCGGGGTAGCGGTCGGCCGGGCGCAGGCCCAGCAGGCCGCCGGCGCGCTTGCCTTCGGGCGCGTCGGAGAACTCGGCCGCCACGGCGGCAAAGTCGCTGCCTGCGGCACGCGCCTTGTCGGCCGCGCTCTGCGCGCGGGCCTGCAACTGGGCCACCTGGGTGGGCGTGGCGTTCTCGGGCACCAGGATCAGCACGTGGCCCAGGTTGATTTCCATGGCCGAGGCATCGGCGCCCGATTGCTGCTCGCGCAGGAACTGGTCGATGTCCTGGTCGCTGACCTTGACCTTGGCATCCACATCGCGCTCGCGCAGGCGCTGTATCAGCAACTGGCTGCGCAGCTCTTCGCGAAAGCGCTCCTTGCTCGTGCCATCGCGGGCCAAGCGCCGGTGCATGTCGTCCAGCGTCATCCCGTTTTGCTGGGCAATGTTCTGCTCGGCCTGGTTGAGTGCGAAATCCTCCACCTTCACGCCGCTTTCCTTGGCCAACTGCATCTGGGCCTTCTCGATGATCAGGCGTTCGAGCACCTCGCGCGCCAGCAGCTCGCGCGGCGGGCGGTTGCCGCCCTGCTGCTGGGCCAGCTGCTGTTCGGCCCGCGCCAGGCGCGCGCGCACTTCGTTGTTGGTGACGGGCTCGGAGTTGACCACCGCCACGATGAAGTCGGCCGATTGCGGTCCCTGCGCCGCTGCAGGTGCCGGCAGGCTCAGGGCCGGGGCGGCGGCCGGACGGCCGATGCCGGCCCCGGCGCTGCCCGGCATGCGCAGGCCCTGCGCGAATGCGCCCCCGCAGGCGAGGGTGGTCAGGCAGGCAAATGCCAGTGCGGATACACGGTGGTTCATGGCGGTGTCAGTCAGTCGTAGTTGCTGAAGCGGCTGGGCGAGCCAACCTGGTCGCGCAGGTTCTGGTAGCGCGGCACATTCTGCTTGAAGGTATCGAGGGGGCTGGAGCCCAGGCTGAGGCGGGAGAACCCGACGAACTCGATCTGGAACAACAGGCGGGTGTTGGAGGTAGAGACGCTGTTCTGCAGGCGTTCCAGCACCACGCGGCCGATCCAGCAGCAGCCGTCGTATTCGAGGCCGACCACGCTGTCCACCAGCTTGCGGTCCTGCATGCTGAAGTTCAGGCGGCCAATGGTGTACCAGCGGCCGGGGCCCTGGCCGCGGCCGGGGCCCAGGTCCTTGCCCTTGTCACCCCACAGGTCGTTGAGCGGCCACTGCCAGCCGATGTCGATCTGCTCGCTGGTGCCGCGCTGGAAGCGGTAGGCGGCGCTGACGGTGCGGTAGTTGCCCGGGCTGTAGCGCGCGCCGACGGTGGAGCGGATGGAGCGCCGCGTCTTGGGGTTGTACTGCACCGTGGAGTCGTAGGCCCAGTTCTTGGTCCAGTTGATGCCGGCGCCGACCAGGATGTCCGAAAGGCGGTCGTTCACCGGCGCGGCGCCCGGCAGGGTCACCTGCTGGTCGGTGAAGCGCACGCGCTGCGCCACGCCGAAGCGCGCCGCCTCGGCGCCCGAGTCGGGGTCGATCAGGCGCGTGGTCACGCCCATGGTCAGGAGGTTGTTGTCCGCCAGCCGGTCATTGCCACCGAACGAGTTTTCGGTGTAGATGGTGGCAAAGTTGAAGTCGTTGAGCGCCGTGTCGTACAGCGGCAGCTTGCTCTGGTCGCGGTAGGGCGTATAGGTATAGAACGCGCGGGGCTCCAGCGTCTGCAGGAACGAGCGGCCAAAGAAGCTCGCATCGCGCTCGAACACCAGGCCGCTGTCCAGACTGAAGGTCGGCAGCGTGCGGCTGGCCGAGCGCGAGCCGTCGCTGAGCGGGCCGTCGAACTGGTACTGCGTGGTGTGCAGCTGCAGGCGCGGCGTGATGAAGCCGGCGGGCGCGAGGAACGGCCGGCTGATCTGCGCCACCGCGAACGAGCGGTTGGCATCGGGCTGCTTGGTCAAGAAGCGGTCGGCCTGGAAGCGCGTGGTATCAAGCTCCACACTGGCGTCGAAGCCGCCCGGCAGCATGCTCGGCTCGTAGCGCCACACCAGTTGCGGCATGCGGTCGTACGGCGGCACGATGGGCGCCGACACGTCCTGCAGTGTCTGCCACTTGAGGGCCCGGGCCCGCACCGACATGTCGCCGGCGCCCCAGCTCAGCGTGGCATCGCCGGGCAAGAGGCGCTGGCGCAGCGGCTCGGAGACGCGGCCGAAGTCGCGCCAGTAGTTGTCGTCGCTCACCCGGTTCAGGTTCAGGCTCAGGTTCAGGCCGCCCACGGGGGAGGCGATCAGCGCGTCGTGCTTGCCCGTGAAACCCCAGCGGTCGCGGTCGCGCAGGCGGTCCGACGGCATGTAGTCACCGCTGATCTCGCCCTTGTAGGTCGGCTCCAGGTAGCGGAACTCGCCACCCAGGTTGGCGCCGCGCTTGGACAGCAGGGCCGCGCGCAGCGTGGCATCCCGGTTGGGCGCGATGTTCCAGTAGTAGGGCTGCGAGTAGGCCACGCCGTCACGGCTGTCCAGCCCGAAGGACGGGGGCAGCAGGCCCGACTTGCGCTTGTCCGACAGGGGAAAGGTGATGCGCGGGATGGGCAGCAGCGGGATGCCCTTGAACTCCAGCACCGCATTCTCGGCCGTGCCCACTTCCTCTTCGCGGTCGATGCGGATGGTCTTGGCGCGCAGCACCCAGTCGGGCTGCCAGGAGGCCTCGTCGCCCTTTTGGCAGGTGGTGTAGGTAGCGTCGTGGACGATGGAGCGCTGGCGGTCGATGAAATCCACGCGCGACGCGTCCCCATGGGCCTGCGTGGCCAGGAAGCGGTAGCGTGCGTCGTTGAAGAACCCTTCGAAGGCCTCCACCCGGAGGTCGAGCGCCGTGCCTTCGTAGACGTTGCCGGCGCGGTTGATGCGCACCGAGCCGCGCGCCTTGGCCAGGTCCTCGGGCACGTCGTAGTCCAGGCGGTCGGCGCGGATGACCGTGTCACCCCTGCGCAGCTCGGCGTTGCCTTCGATGGTGGCGTTCAGGTCCGTCTGTCCGCTGATGTGGTCGCCGGTGACGAAGATCGGCAGCTGCGGCCGCACGGGCTCGGGGATGTTTTCCTGCAGCAGGGGCGAACTGCGCAGGGCGGGCGGGGCATCCCAGGCACTGGGCGTGGCGTTCTGTGCCTGGACTGCCAGCGGCAGGCCGCACCAGGCCAGCGCCACACCATAGGCCAGGGCGCGCGGCACGGGGCGGCGCAGCCGCTCCCCGGGTGCCGTGGCGGGCCGGGTCCGGGAGGAAGGGGTCTGCACGGTGGGGGGCTTGCGGCGTGGCACGTGGGACGGTATGGGCTGAATCAGAAGAAGGGAACCCGCGCCAGGGAACGGGTTTGTAAAATCGGATTATCCATGAGCCACCCTTTCCCCCCATCTTCCTCCCCCTCACCCGCGGGTGCGGCGGCGGCAACGCCCCCTTCTTCCACCGTCACCTGGCCTGACGCCGAACGCCACCGCGCCTTCGACGCCTGGCTGGTGCCCTTGGTGGGAGGCCACCAGCTCAGGCCCGAAACGCTGCGCCCGGCATCCGCCGATGCGAGCTTTCGCCGCTACCTGCGCATCGACACCGCGCTGGGCACGAGTTGCATCGTGATGGATGCCCCGCCCGACAAGGAGAACTGCCGCCCCTTCGTGCAGGTGCAGCGCCTGCTGGCCGACGCCGGCCTGAACGTGCCGCAGATCCTGGCCTGGGACGAGGCGGGCGGCTTCATGCTGCTGTCCGACCTGGGGCACCAGACGCTGATCGAGTTGCTCGACCCCGAGAAGCCTCGCGGCGCCTATGCCTGGTACCAGCAGGCCACCGATGTGCTGCTGCAGTGGCAACTGGCCTCCCAGCCCGGTGTGCTGCCTGCATACGACGAAGCCCTGCTGCGCCGCGAGCTGGCGCTGTTCCCCGACTGGTACCTGGCAAAGCACCGCGGCGTCACGCTGGATGCCGGGCAGCAGGCCACGCTGTCCAGCGCGTTCGACGCCATCGTGGCGCACAACCTGGCGGCGCCCCAGGTCTACGTGCACCGCGACTTCATGGCGCGCAACCTGATGGTGCCGGTGCAGGACGGTGGGCCGCTCGGGGTGCTCGACTTCCAGGACGCGGTCTACGGCCCCATCACCTATGACATCGCCAGCCTGATGCGCGACGCCTTCATCAGCTGGGAAGAGGAATTTGTCATCGACATTACCGTGCGTTACTGGGAGAAGGCGCGCAAGGCCGGCCTGCTGGGCGCGAACAGCGCCAGTGGCTTTGGCGAGGACTTCGGCGAGTTCTACCGCAGCGTGGAATGGATGGGCCTGCAGCGGCACTTCAAGGTGGCCGGCATCTTCGCCCGCCTCACCCTGCGCGACGGCAAGCCCAAATACCTGGCCGACGCGCCGCGCTTCATGGCCTATATCCGTTCCACCACCCACCGCTACCGCCAGTTGGGCCCGCTGCTCAAGATGCTCGACGAGATCGAGGGCACCGAGGCGCCCATGGGCTATGCCTTTGGCCGCGTGTGAATGAAGCACCCCCTGAGTCGCTTCGCGCCTTCACCCCTCTCTCGCATTGCTGCGCAATGCGCGAGGGGGACGCCCCCAGCGCGGCGGGGCGGCCCTTGCGCGGGGGCACTGGCCTTGGCCGCGCCAGTCTTATGCGTTGCGTGCGGCGCTAAAGGCAACTGATATGCCATTGAAGAGATAACGCACATGCCCCGCTTCCACTGCCCCATCGACCTTGCGCCTGGCGCCGAGATCGACCTGCCCCCGGGCGCCGCCCGCCACGTGCAGGTGCTGCGCCTGCAGCCCGGCGACGCCATCACCCTCTTCCACGGCGGCCAGGACGGCCCCGGCGGCGAATTCGACGCCACCGTGCTGCGCATGGGCCGCAGCGACGTGCGCGTGCAGGTCGGCGCCCACCATGCCATCGAGCGCGAGGCGCCGCGCGCCGTGCACCTGCTGGCCGGTATCACTGCCAACGAGCGCATGGACTGGCTCGTGGAAAAGGCCGCCGAACTCGGCGTGGCCAGCATCACCCCCCTGGTGGCCGAGCGCAGCGTGCTCAAGCTCAAGGGCGAGCGCGCCGACAAGAAAATCGCCCACTGGCAGGCCGTGGCCGTGGCCGCCTGCGAGCAGTGCGGGCGCAACCGGGTGCCCATGGTGCACGGTGCGGTGGATCTGGGCGCCTGGGTGCGGGCGCAGGCCCAGCCAGGCACCCCGGGCTCGGCGCAGCGCCTGCTGCTGTCGCTGCGGGCGGGCACTGTGCCCTTGCATACCGGGGCGGCAGGCGCAGGTCCCGTGGTGTTTCTGTCGGGCCCCGAAGGCGGGTTGAGCCCAGCCGAGGAGAACCTGGCGCTGCAGCACGGCTTCGCCCCCGTCACCCTCGGCGCGCGCGTGCTGCGGGCCGAGACGGCGCCCCTGGCGGCCCTGGCCGCGCTCACGATCGCCTGACCCAGGCGCGGATGCGACACAAAAACTCCCCGCCCGGGAAGCCCCGCCGGTAAAATCCCGGCCAGCGCCGCTGGCCAGCGCGCCCAACCCGGGCGACGTGCCCTTGGCAGGAGAGGCAGGCCACCTTGCACAAACCCACCCACTGGCGGCGGCTGGTGGGCTCCTTCCTTCCCACTGACCGTCGGCAGCGCACGATAGGCAGCATGGCCTTGCTCGCGCTGCTGCTCATGATCGGCAGCTCGGGCGTGATGCTCATGCTCGCGCATGCGGGCATGACCGCCCACGAAGAGGCGGTCCAGTGGTGGGCCGCCATTTCGGTGGGCGGCCTCATGGTGATGACGGCCATGGTCTTCAGCGGCTGGTCCGCGCGCCTGCCCGATCCCTCGCTCACCATGGCCCAGATGGCCTGGACCATCACCAGCGGTGCTGTGGCCTACGTGCTCGCGGGCAATGCGCGCGGTGTGGTGCCTGCCGTGCTGGCCATGATCCTGTTCTTCGGCACCTTCGGCCTGACGCTGGCGCAGGTCGTGGGCATCGGTGCCTATGCCCTGCTGACCTTTGTCGTGGCGGTTGCTGCGGCAGCCCGGTTCAATGCCGGAACCTACGGCGTGGTGGACACGGCCTATGCGCTCATGGTGCTGCTCGTGCTGGGGGGCTCGATCGCGCTGAACCTGCGCATCCAGAACATCCGCCAGCGCCTGCGCCAGCAGCGCGAGGCCCTGGCCCAGGCGCTGGCCGAAAACCGCGAACTGGCCATGCGCGACGAACTCACGGGCCTGCTCAACCGCCGCGCCATGGTGGACCTGATGCTGCTGGAGCAGCGGCGCAGCCTGCGCAGCGGCCGCCCCCTGCTGCTGGCGCTGCTGGACATCGACCATTTCAAGCCCATCAACGACCTGCACGGCCACTCCACGGGTGACCGGGCCCTGCAGGCCTTCACCGCCGCCGTGCGCGCCAGCGTGCGCGATACCGACGTGCTCGCCCGCTGGGGCGGCGAAGAGTTCGTGCTCATGCTCTGCGACACCCGGCTCGATGATGGGCACGAGCTGCTGGAGCGCGTGCGCGCTGCGGTGGCGGGGCTGCAGGTGCTGCATGTGCCCGAGGCGGTGCACTTCACCGTGTCGGCCGGGCTGGCCCAGCACCTGCCCGACGAGACCATCGAGCACACGCTGGAGCGGGCCGACCAAGCGCTCTACACCGCCAAGGCCCTGGGGCGCGACCGGGTAGCGGTGGCTCCGGGTCATCGGCATACGGCAGCTTCGGCAGGGCACGCACGGTCCTGAGAGGCTGAGAATCTTTCGTCCGTGCCCGCCTTGCACGCCAAAACACCCCGGCTCGTCGTTGCAAATGCTCGCCATAGCACGAGCTATGGCTGTGCTTTGCGCCTAGATCCGAGGCGTTTTGGCGCGCCCCCCGGTCACGGCCAAAAAATTCCCAGCCTCTGAGCCCCGCCGCTGGATAGCTTCGGGGCCGCTTGGGGTGCACTGCGCGGGTACCATCGCCGCATGAGCACTTACTACGAAACCTTGCAGAACGCCAGCGCCTACCCCGAATCCTTCGGAGTGGAGTCACCCGCCGTGCTGGGCGAGCGGCATCTGTGGCCGCGCAAGAACGGGTTTTTCATCCGCGCTGCTGCAGAGGCGGTCGACGAGGTTGCGCCGGTGGTCGCAAGCGAAGGACTGGCCGAAGCCCCGCCCAGCCGCGCCGCGCGGCGCCGCGAACTGGTGCCCGCGCAGTGGGGCTTGGTGCCGCACTGGGTCAAATCGGCGTCCGATGGCAAGCTGCGTGCACCCAAGCTGGCGCATGCCAAGTCCGATACCGCTTCCACCGGCACGGCGTTCCGCGACGCCTGGCTCAACGGCCAGCGCTGCATCGTGCCCATGTTGGCCTTCTACGAAGACGACTTTCGCCCCGGCAAGGCCGTTCCCACCCGCATCACGCGGGTGGACGGCAAGCCCATGGGTGTGGCGGGCCTGTGGGCGCGCTGGCAGGGGCCGGATGGCGAAGTGCTGCTCAGCTACGCGCTGCTCACGGTGAATGCCAACAACCACGCCCTCATGCACCGCTACCAGCAGCCTGGCAGCGAAAAGAGCATGCCCGCCATCCTCAACGAAGGCGCCTACGACGCCTGGCTCAGCGCACGGCAGGAAAAGGCCAAGGAATTCATGCGCCAGTACCCGGCCCAGTGGCTCACCGCCAATCCGCTGGAAAAGAAGGCCGACAAGGTTCCGAAGGGCTGGCTGGAATAGCCAGCGGCCGTGTGCGCTAGGCCACGTAGAGCAGCACCGTGACGAAGTGGCAGATGCTGCCGCCCAGCACGAACAAATGCCACAGCCCGTGGCCGTGGCGAACCTTGTGGTCGGTGGCGTAGAAGACGATGCCCAGGGTGTAGCAGGCGCCGCCCGCCAGCAGCCAGCCGAAGCCGGCGGGGGTGAGTGCCTCCCACAGCGGCACCACGGCCACCAGGGCCAGCCAGCCCATCAGCACATAGATCACCAGCGAGAGCACGCGTGCGCCCTTGGCCAGCCAGATCTCCTGCGCGATGCCCAGCAGGGCCAGGCCCCAGACGACCCCCAGCAGCGACCAGCCCCAGGCGCCGCGCAACGAGACCAGCGCAAACGGCGTGTAGCTGCCCGCGATCAGCAGGTAGATGCTGCAGTGGTCTACCTTCTGCAGGATCTCCTTGGCGCGCCCGCGCACGCTGTGGTACGCGGTGGATGCCGTGTACAACGCCACCAGCATGGCCCCGTAGATGCTGAAACCCACGATCTTCCACGGGTCGCCCAGCCGCGCGGCCAGCGCCACGAGCACTGCCGTGCCGGCCACGGCCAGGGCGGCGCCCACCAGGTGGCTGATGCTGTTGAAACGTTCTCCGTGGTACATCCGGTCATCCTTGCAATGCATGCAGCGCCACAGGCCAGCCGTGCATGGCCCACCATACACAATCCGTGCCACGCAGGGGCTCCAATCCCTGTGCAACGTCCGGGCACTCCTGTTGGTGCACATGCACAGCCGCTGGCGCGCCTGCCAGGGATTTCGATGTGCACAATGGGCGCCTCCTTCCCCTGCCTCGCGCCCGGCGCCCCCGTCTGCATGAACAAGAACCTCTGGCTGCTGGCCCTGTGCCAGGGCCTTTTCCTGACCAACAATGTCGTCTTCATCGCCATCAACGGGCTCGTGGGCCTGCAGCTGGCGCCCTATGGCTGGATGGCCACGCTGCCGGTGATGGGCTACGTGGTGGGCGGCGCGCTGTCCACGGCGCTGGTGGCGGCCACGCAGGCGCGCTGGGGGCGCAAGGTGTCGTTCCAGATCGGGCTGGCCGTGGCCGTGCTGTCGGCCGCGCTGTGTGCCTGGGCCGCGTTCAGCGCGCAGTTCTGGCTGCTGTGCGCGGCCACCGTGGTGGCCGGCTACTACAGCGCCAACGGCCAACTCTACCGCTTTGCGGCCGCAGAGCTGGCCGTGCCGGCCTACCGTGAGAAGGCCGTCTCCCTGGTGCTGGCGGGTGGCCTGCTGGGCGCCGTGGCCGGCCCCAACCTGGCCAGTGCCACGCGCCTGCTGTTCCCGGTGCCGTTTGCCGGCGCCTACGTCGCGCTCATGGGTGTGGCACTGCTGGCCATGGCCTGCATGTCGGCTATCCGCTTCGCGCCGCCGCCCGTTGTGCTCGACGCCGCAGGCCAGCCGCAACAGGGCCGGCCTCTGGCCGAGCTGATGCGCCAGCCCGCCTTCGTGGTGGCCATCCTGGGCGCCGCGCTGGGCTATGGCGTGATGAACCTGCTGATGGCGGCCACGCCGCTGGCCATGCAGGTGTGCGGCTTTGCCTTCGACCAGGCCGCGCTGGTGCTGGAGTGGCATGTGATCGGCATGTTCGCGCCGGGCTTCTTCACGGGCCACCTGATCAAGCGCCTGGGTGTGTTGCCCGTGATGGGCACGGGCGTGCTGCTGAACTTCGCCTGTGTGGCCGTGGCGCTGTCGGGGGTGGAGCTGCACCACTTCGGCATTGCCCTGTTCATGCTGGGCGTGGGCTGGAACTTCCTGTTCACGGGCGCCACCACGCTGGCCATGACGGCCTACCGGCCCGAGGAGAAGGACCGCGCCCAGGCCGCCATCAACTTCTGCGTGTTCGCGACGCTGGCGGTGAGTGCCTTCTCGTCGGGCGTGCTGGTCACCACCCAGGGCTGGACGCTGCTCAACGCGGGCTCGCTGGTACCCATCATGGTCACGGGTGCAGGCCTGGCGTGGCTGGCCGTGCAGCGCCGCAGCGCATGAATCAGGGTGCCGTGACGGGCACTTGCGCAGCCACGGCCTGCGTGAGCCAGTGGACAAAGGCCTGGACGGCGCGCTCCTGCGCCCGTTCGCGCGCGACGAACAGGCTGTAGCCGCGCAGGCCACTGTCCTCGAAAGGGTGGGCCAGGGCCAGGTCGCCCGATTGCAGTTCACGCTCCACGAAGTAACGCGGTACCAAGCCCACCCCCAGGTCCGCGCGCACCGCCTCGACGAGCATGGAGAACAGATCGAACCGATGCCCGCCCAGGCTGTGCGCCGGCGTGTGGGTAACGCCCGCGTGGGCGAACCAGTCGTCCCAGGCGCCCAGGCGCGAGCTGAGCTGCAGCAACGGCACGGCGCTGAAATCGCCGCGCTCCATGGCACGCCGGTGGCGCGACCCTGGCGCGCACACGGCTACGCAGGCCTCGCGCAGCAGGGGCTGCTGCAGGGCGCCGGGCCAGGCCGCGTCGTCGTATTGCACGGCCACGTCGAACGGGATCTCGGCCATGTAGGTCTGCGTGGGGTAGACCTGCAGGTGCACGCTGCAGGCCGGCTCCTCGGCCAGGAAGGTGGGCAGGCGCGGCAGCAGCCAGCGCTCGGCGAACACCGGCACGCAGCCCACCTGCAGGCTGGTGCCGTCGGCGCGCTGGGCCATGGCCTCGCGCGTGTGGTTCTGCAGGCGCAGCAGGTCTCCCACGATCTGCGCGTGGTAGCGTCGGCCCACTTCGGTCAGCTCGGTGCCGCGCGCGCTGCGCCGCACCAGTTGCAGGCCCAGCTGGCCCTCGAGCTGGCGCAGCTGCTGGCTCACCGCGCTGTGGGTCAGGAACAGCTCCTGGGCGGCCTTGCCCACGCCATGGTGGCGCGCCACGGCGTCGAAGATGAGCAGGGCGCGGGTGCTGGGGATATGGCGGTGCATGTAAGAAAAGCTGACGAGTAGGTAGATTAAAGCAGAGCCGAAAGCGGCGCTGCGGCCCAACAATTGCTCCGTTGCAGTGTGCCGCTTGTCGTCTGCCAGGTGGTCCGCGTTCTTGTAGTTTCGTCAATTTTCCTTTCCATCATGATCCAGACCCGTACCCCCCGTTTCGCCTTCGCGGCCAGCGCCGTTGCCCTGTCCGTCGCCACCCTGCTGGGCGGTGCGGCCCATGCCCAGGCCGTCGCCCCCACGCCTACCCAGTTGCGCCCCGCCGTGGACCAGGCCTACACCCAGCTCATGGCCGCCCCGCAGATCCAGAAGCTGCTCGAGGCCGTCAAGGCCGACCACGAGCGCTCGATCGGCGACCTGAAGCTGCTCACCGAGATCGAGGCGCCGCCCTTCAAGGAGCAAAAGCGCGCTGAAGCCTTCCTCACCCGGCTGAAGGCGCTGGGGCTCACCGATGCGGCCATCGACGCCGAAGGCAACGTGGTCGGCGTGCGCAAGGGCACGGGCCAGGGCCCCAAGCTGGTGATCTCGGCCCATATGGACACGGTGTTCCCGGCGGGCACCGACGTGAAGGTCAAGGAGCGCGACGGCCGCCTGTATGCGCCCGGCATCTCCGACAACACGCGCGGCCTGGCCGTGTTGCTGTCCTGGCTCAAGGTGCTCAACGACAACCGCATCGCCACCGTGGGCGACCTGGTGTTCGTGGGCAACGTGGGCGAGGAGGAACTCGGTAACCTGCGCGGCATGAAGCACCTGTTCGCCGAGCACCTGGACATCGACGGCATGGTGGCCCTGGAGCCCGCCCCGGACGGCACCGTTCTGGTGCTCGGCACGGGCAGCCACCGCCACGAGGTCACCTTCAAGGGCCCGGGCGGCCACAGCTATGCCGCCTTCGGCCAGGTGCCGAGCGCCATCCACGGCATGGGCCGGGCGATTGCCAAGATCTCCGAGATCCGCACGCCGACCTCGCCCAAGACCACCTTCACCGTGGGCACGGTGGGCGGCGGCACTTCTGTGAACACCATCGCCCCCGAGGCGCGCATGGCCGTGGACATCCGCTCCGACGCGATGGAGCCGCTGCTGGCCACCGAAAAGCAGGTGCTGGCAGCCGTGGACGCGGCCGTGGCGGAGGAAAACCAGCGCTGGGGCGTGACCACGCTGAGCGCGTCCAGCAAGCTGATCGGCGACCGCCCAGGCGGCCGCACCCCGGTGGATGCGATCCTGGTCGAGGCCGCCGTGCGCTCCAACACGGCGTTCGGCCACAAGACGGTGCTCAGCGGTGCCAGCACCGACGCCAACGTGCCCATGTCCCTGGGCATCCCGGCCATCGTGATCGGTGGCGGCGGCAAGACCGGGGGCTTTCACGCGCTGTCGGAATGGATCGACATGACCGATGCCTGGAAGGGTGCGCAGAACTCGCTGGTCACCGTGCTCGGCCTGGTCGGTGTGCAGGGCATCAGCCAGCCCCTGCTCGAAAAGCGCCCTGCGCGCACCAAGTGAGTCCGCAGGCTTGCGGTCTCCTATCGACCGGCGGCCCTCAGTAGGACAATTCACCATTGTTGACACCAGGGCCTGCCCTGGCCTGCGTACCATCTCCGGGTGGCGGGCTGCTTCGGCCCTGCCCTGACTTTTTTCAGGAGATCACCATGGGTTTGCTCGATTCAGTGCTGGGCGCTGTCATTCAGAACGCGTCGCAGGGCCATGGCGGTGCTTCGGCCGCGCAAGGCGGTGGTGGCCTGGGCGGGCTGGTGGCGCTGGCCGCACAGAATCCGCAGCTCATCCAGGCGGTGCTGTCGCTGGTGAGCAATGACGGCCCGGTGGGTGGCTTGCCCGGCCTGATGGCCAAATTCCAGCAGGCCGGGCTGGGCGACATGATCGCCTCGTGGCTCGGCTCTGGCACCAACCAGGCCATCTCGGGCGACCAGCTCTCGCGCGTGCTCGGCTCCGGCCCGCTGTCGCAGGTGGCATCGCAGCTGGGCGTGGGCCAGTCGGATGCGGCGAACCAGCTGGCGCAGGTGCTGCCGGGGCTGCTCGACCAGCTCACGCCGCAGGGCCATGCGCCCCAGGGCGGCCTGGGCCACAGCAGCGACCTGTTCGGCATGCTCGGCGGCCTGCTGAGCAAGTAAGCCGCACGCAGGAATCACCGGGGCTGGTCTACAGGCCCTGGCCGATCACGTTCAGGCGACGGAAGCGAGCCGGCCCCGGGTGGCCGCGTTGTTGGCGCGTGCCGGGCAGCGCATGTCCAGCCACTGGCGCAGGGTCTCGAACACGGGGGCAGCCAGATCGGAGCGCTCGTTGAACAGCTCGTGGTACAGCGGTTCGAAACAGCGCGACTGCACCCGGGCGCTGGGTGCGGCGGCCGCAAAGGCGCGGCTGCCAGCGGGGTTCACCAGCCTGTCGCTGCCGGCCCACATCAGCAGGGTCGGCACTTTCCACTGGGCCGCTGCGGCCACGGTGGCCGGGCCGCCGTCGGCAATGAAGCGCGCCAGGCGCGCACTGATGCGGTCATGGCACAGTGGGTCTGCCAGGTAGGCGACCGGCACGGCATTGTCGTGCGAGAGGTACTGCGCATCCAGGCCGTTGCCCACGCGCAGGTTGGGTGCCAGGCGCGGCAAGGTGGCCAGCAGCAGCTTTTGCACCGCGCCCAGGCCCGGGTCCAGCGCCGGGGACGACAGCACCAGCGCATCCACGGGCCGCACGCCGAGTGCGACGAAGCGCGAGGCCACCAGCCCGCCCATGCTGTGGCCCAGCAGCACCAGCGGCAAGCCCTCGGGGGTGCGGGCGCGCACAGCGTCCACCATGTCGGCCAGGTCGTCGAGCAGCCGGCTGTCGGTGGTGAGCCCGCCGCGCGGGCCACTCGATTCGCCGTGGCCGTACTGGTCGTAGCCGCGCACGGCAAAGCCCCAGCCCCCCAACTGCCGCGCCAGCGCGTCGTAGCGGCCCACATGCTCCCCCAGGCCATGCACCAGCAGCACGGTGCCCCGCTGGGCCTGGCCCGGTGGCAGCGGCCAGTCCTGGACGGCCAGATTCTCCCCGTCGCTGGCGGTGAAGGTGGTCAGGGTGGAGGGAGCGGGTTCGGTCATCGGACAGGGCGGCAGAAGTGAGCGTCGTGGCCCGGGGGCGGACAGGAAAGGTTCGTGCAGGCAACAATCTGCCGCATGCAGGCATCGTGACGGGGCCGTGCAGCGCCGTCAATGGATTTCATGCAGGGCCAGACCCGGCAGGTCCGGGCCATGGCGAGTACCCAACGGTTCAGGGCGTGTTAACAGGCCCTAGTTCAGCGAGATCCAGAGGTCGTCCCAATCGGTGGGCTGGAAACTGCCCTCGCGCCGCAGCACCTGCTGGTGCTGGCGGTTGAGCACATAGTGCGTGGGCCTGCGCGTGATGGCTCCGAAGCTGTCCTGGTGGCCTGGGGCGTTGCGCCAGGCGATGGGAAAGCGCTGCTCCGCCGGCACGGACACCTTGAGCAGGTCGATGTACTGCATGAAATCCGCGCTCTTGTCGTCCAGGTTCACCCCCAGCAGCACGAAGTCGCGCTGGCGGTTGTTGGTGTAGAACTCGCGCATCAGGCGCAGCTCGTTGACGCACAGGGCGCAGCCGGCGGTGAAAAAGCTCACTAGGCAGACCTTGCCCTTGAAGTCGGACAATATGACCGGCTTGCCATCGCTGCCGGTGCCTGACAGCTGGTGCTGCGCACCCTTTGCCGGCACGGGTGCGGGCTGCGCCCAGGCACCCAGCTGGGTGGATGCCAGGGCCGATGCGGTGAAGGTCTGTAGAAAAGCGCGTTTGTCCATCATCAGGGCCTGCAACAGGGAAGCGGTAAACCGGCGCCCCGCCAAGGCAGGGCGCAGGAGGAAAGACTCTCAGCCTCTCAGGCCGGGGTGGCTGGCGCAGCCTGCTCGGCGGCCATGGCCGCGATCACGTGGGCCACCGATGCCGTGAGGCGCTTGGCATACGGCACATGCAGGAACTCGTTGGGGCCGTGGGCATTGCTCTTGGGGCCGAGCACGCCGCAGACCATCATCTGCGCCTGAGGGAAGCCTTCGCTGAGCATGTTCATGAGCGGGATGGTGCCACCCTGGCCGATGTAGCCGCAGGGCGCGCCGAAGTGCGCCTCTGATGCCTCGTTGAGCGCCCGCTCGAACCAGGGAGTGGTGGCCGGGGCGTTCCAGCCCGTGGCACCGCCGCCGTGGTCGAAGGTGACCCGGGCCTGGTAGGGGGCGTTGTCCTCCAGCAGTGTCTTGAGCTCCTGTACGGCCTGGGCCGCGTCCACCAGCGGGGGCAGGCGCAGGCTGAGCTTGAAGGCGGTGTAGGGGCGCAGCACATTGCCCGCGTCCTGAAGGGCCGGAAAGCCTTCGGCGCCGGTCACGCTGAGCGTGGGTGTCCAGGTGCGGTTGAGCAGGGCCTGCAGCGGGTCGGTGGTGGTGGGCAGCGCGAAGGCGGTGGAGCCGCCGCAGTCGTAGTGTGCCCAGGGGAAGCGCCTGTACACCTCCTCGCCCAGGATGGCGGCCGTGGCGCGGGCCTGGGCCAGGCGGTCCGCTGGCACCTCGCAGTGGAAGCTGGCGGGCAGCAGGCGGCCGGTGGCGCTGTCTTCCAGCCGGTCGAGCACCTGGCGCATGATGCGGAACGACGAGGGCACCAGGCCCGAGGCGTCGCCCGAGTGGATGCCTTCGGTCAGCACCTCGACCTTGAGCGTGCCGCTGGCCATGCCGCGCAGGCTGGTGGTGAGCCACAACTGGTCATAGTTGCCGGCGCCCGAGTCCATGCAGACCACCAGCGCCACGTCGCCCATGCGGGTCTTCAGGGCGTTGATGTAGGGCAGCAGGTCGCCCGAGCCGCTTTCCTCGCAGGTCTCGATCAGGCCCACGATGCGCGGGTGCGGCACGTTCTGGCGCTTGAGCTCCTGCACGGCGGCAATGCTGGCGTACACCGCATAGCCGTCGTCGGCGCCGCCGCGGCCGTAGAGCTTGCCGTCCTCGTACTTGGGCGTCCAGGGGCCCAGGTCGTTGCGCCAGCCCGAGAACTCGGGCTGCTTGTCCAGGTGGCCATACATCAGCACGGTCTGGGCCGAGGCGGGCGCGGTGGCGTCGATCTCGAAGAACAGCACGGGGGTACGGCCTGCCAGGCGCACGATCTCCAGGCGCAGGCCGGCCACCTTCTGGGCTTCGACCCAGGTGGCGGCATTGCGCACCACGGTGTCGAGCAGGCCCAGCTCGGCCCAGTCGGGGGCAAAGCCGGGCGACTTGGCGGGGATGGCGATGTAGTCGGTGAGCTGGCGCAGGATGTCGGTGTCCCACGCCTGACTCACCCGCTCAAGCGCCAGTGCGGGTTGCAGGGCGTGGGGGGGGACGCGGGCGTTCATGGTGGTGTTCCTCTGGCGGGATGGGATGAAACCGACATTCCAACACAACGCGCGCCAGCGCGCCACGGGTCAGTATTCAGACGTTGGCAGCGTCTCGGGATTGGAGTCGAGCGAGGAGGGTGACGAGGGCGGGTGCAGGGCCAAGGCCGCCTCCACCCGGTTGCGCCCGAGCTCCTTGGCCCGGTACAGGGCCCGGTCGGCGGCCGAGATCAGCATGTCCCAGCTGTCGCCCGGCTCGAGCCGGCCGCCGAAGACGCCAATGCTCACCGTGACGCTGATGTCCTTGCCCTCGTGCCGGTAGCGCGCGCCGGACACCGACTCGCACAGCTGGCGCGCCACCTGGTGGGCGCCGATCAGGTCGGTGTCGGGCAGCACCACGAGGAATTCCTCGCCCCCATAGCGGCTCACCAGGTCCTGTGATCGCAGGCGCTCGCGCAGCAGGTTGACCACGTGGCACAGCACCTGGTCGCCCACGGGGTGGCCGTAATGGTCGTTGACGCGCTTGAAGTGGTCGATGTCCACCATCATCACCGAGATGGATTCGCGCGTGCGCACCGCGCGCGCCACGTCGCGGTCCAGCGCCGAGATGGCCGCGCGCCGGTTGGCCACGCCGGTCAGGGGGTCCAGCGCCGCCAAGCGGCGGTTGTTCTCGTCTGCCCGGTCCCGGGCCATGAAGATGAAGCCCATGGTGGCCACCATCAGCTCGATGAAGGTGGTGCTGAAGGTCAGCGTCTGCACGCCGCTGGACTGCATGATGCCGGTGGCCGGATCGTCGCTGCCGCCGATCACGGCCACGCGCACCAGGAACACCAGCGCCTGCAGGGCCAGGACCGCCATGACCAGCCAGGCGCCGCGGCCGGGCGTGGACCCGCGTCGCGAGAACAGGATCCACAGCGCCCACAGGTTCAGCGCCCCCAGCAGCAGCCCGGCCAGCACCACGCGCGCGGCATAGTCGTCGATGAACCAGGCCATGCCGGCGGCCATGAGCACCGGCGCGACCGCCATGGTGGGCCAGGGCAGCGGCCGGCCCTGGAATTGCAGCAGGGCTGCCGCCAGGCAGGTGAACATGCAGCTGAGCAGCACATTGCCCAGCACGATGGACAGCAAGGCATGGATGTGGCCGCGCGATGCGAACAGGGCATAGGCCATGGCATTGAGCAGCAGGCCCAGGGCCCACAGCTCCACCCCTTCGCGGCGCTTGCCCCAGGTCACGACGGCCATCGCCAAGGCAGCCGCCAGCGATGACAGGATGATCATCACCAGCATGGTGGGCACGTCGGCAGTGAAGGGAACCATGGCGCTTAGTCGGGACGGGCGGCAAAGGCCGCAGGGAGTTCAGGATAAACGATGGTGCCGCCCACTCCCGTCAGAAAAAGTGCCGGCCACGCCTACTGCAGGGCGGGCACCTCCACCGCCGACAGGCCCAGTGCCGGCACGCCCGAGAGCTTGAATACCTGCACCGCGCCGGCCAGCCGGGTGGCCTGTTCGCGCAGGCTGTGCGCGGCGGCGGCCGATTCCTCGACCAGGGCGGCGTTCTGCTGCGTCATCTGGTCGAGCTGGTTCACGGCGGTGTTGACCTGGCCGATGCCGTCCGACTGCGCGCCCGAGGCGGCCGTGATCTCGCCGATGATGTGGCCCACGCGCTGCACCGAGCCCACGATCTCGTCCATGGTCGTGCCCGCGTTGTGCACCAGTCGCGCGCCCGATTCGACGCGCTCCACCGAGGCGTTGATCAGTTGCTTGATCTCCTTGGCCGCGTCCGCGCTGCGTCCGGCCAGGCTGCGCACCTCGCTGGCCACCACGGCAAAGCCCCGGCCCTGCTCGCCGGCGCGGGCCGCTTCCACGGCGGCATTCAGCGCCAGGATGTTGGTCTGGAAGGCAATCGAGTCGATCACGCCGATGATGTCGGCGATCTTGCGCGAACTCTGGTTGATCTCGCCCATGGTGGTCACCACCTCGCCCACCACCTGCCCGCCGCGCGCGGCCACTTCGGCGGCGGTGTTGGCCAACTGGTTGGCCTGGCGCGCGGCATCGGCCGACTGGCGCACGGTGGTGGTCAGATGGTCCATGCTCTGGGCCGTCTGCGCCAGGCTGCTGGCCGTGGCCTCGGTGCGGGCCGACAGGTCCTGGTTGCCGCTGGCGATCTCGGCGCTGGCGGTGCCGATGCTGTCCACGGCGGTGCGTACCTGCTGCAGCATCTGCGTGTAGCGCTGGCGCATGCCCTCGACCTCCTGCACCAGCGCACCGATCTCGTCGCGCCGCGTGGTGTGGAACACCTGCGTCAGGTCGCCCTGCGCCACCAGGGTGATGGCCTGGGTCAGGTCGCGCAGCGGGCGGCTCACGCCGCGGCGCAGCATCAGGAACAGGCCCACGGCCAGCAACGCCACGGCCACCGCCATCAGCGCCCACACGGCCAGGGTCACGCGGCGCTGGCCGGCCATGGCCTCCCCGTAGGGCACCTCGGCCACCACCCACCAGCCGCCAGCGGTCTTGCGCACCAGGGCGAAGGGGTCCTCTGCGCCTTGGCCCAGCAGCGGCACGGCCTCGCGCACATAGCCGTCCTGCGAGGCGGCCAGCGCCTCCAGGAACGGGCCGGCCTGGGGGTAGGCCTCCAGCACGCGCTTGCCGCCGGCGCTCGGGTGGTAAACGAACTGGGCCTTGTCCAGCCCGGCGCCGGGGTTCACCACGTAGGTGCCGCCATGCTCGAAGAAGCGCGTCTGCGCGACCTGCTTTTGCAGCATGGTATGGAACACGCTGATGTCGTTGCCGATGAACAGCACGGCGGTGACCTTGCCGGCACCGTCCTTGGTCGGCAGGTAGTGGCCCATGTAGGGCTTGCCGCCCACCACCGTGACGCCGGTGTAGGGCTCGCCCTTGCTCACGGCCGCATAGGCCGGGTCGGTGCGCGCCAGTGGCGTGCCCTGCTGGCGCTCGCCCTTGTCGTTCTTGACCGAGGTGGTGATGCGCATGAACTCCTCGCCCTTGCGCGCGAACACGGTGGCGATGCCCCCGGTCTCATTGGCGAACTTGTCCACCGAGCCATAGTCCTCGTTGACCAGCGCGCCGTAGCTGCGCAGCTCGCCGGTGGCCTCGTCCAGGTGCATGGCTGCGTCGAAGTAGCGCTGAAAGCCCTTCATCGTGAGCTGCACCAGTTCGCGGTTGGTGTTGTCGGCTGCGTCCAGCGACTGGGCCACGCTCTGCGCGGTGTCGCCCACGCTGGCGATCAATTGGGCGCGCGTGTTGCGCTCGGTCAGCACGGCGATGGCCAGGCCCACGAGCACCATGACCAGCGCCACCAGGGCAATGGCCATGAGCGTGACCTGGCGTGCGACGGAACGGTTGTTGGCAAGGGGGGCTGACACGGGGTTTGTCTCCTGAAAGTGAATGCGCATTGCCGGCTGTGCCGGTCTGCGTTCACTCTAAGCCCGAGTGCCTGTTACATTTATTCACGCATTCCCTTACGCAGAGCTGCGTACCACACCTGCTTAGCCGGGAGTCAGTGGCCTGATTGCGTCCTCTCAAGCCATCCGAGGCCTTCGGAGGTGCCGGCGGCCGGCCGGTACTCGCAGCCCACCCAGCCGGCGTAGCCCAGGCTGTCGATCAGGTCGAACAGGTAAGGGTAGTGCAGCTCGCCCCGGTCGGGCTCCTGGCGCTCGGGCACGCCCGCCACCTGCAGGTGCGACACGCGGCCCGTGGGCAGGTAGCGGCGCAGCTTGCTGGCCACGTCGCCCTCCACGATCTGGCAGTGGTACAGGTCCATCTGCACCTTGAGGTTGTCCATCTGCGCCGCGTCGAGCAGCTCATGCGCATGGTCCTGGCGATTCAGGAAGTAGCGCGGCATGTCGCGCAGGTTGATCGGCTCGATCAGGATCTCGCGCCCGCTCTTCGCAGCCTCGGCCGCCGCCCAGCGCAGGTTGTCCACGCACAGGCCCTTGAGCGATTCGCGCTCCACCCCGGCCGGCACCATGCCCGAGAGCACATGGATGCGTGGGCAGCCCAGGGCGTCGGCATATTCCAGCGCCTCCTGCACACCACGGCGGAACTCCGCTTCGCGCCCCGGGATCGCCGCCGTGCCGCGCGCCTGCTGCTCCCAGGCCGTGGCCATGCTGGCGCGGTCGGTGCCGCTGGGCGGGGCGTTGAGCAGCACCATCGCCAGGCCGTTGTCGGCCAGCCGCGCCGCCAGCTCGGTCGGGGCGAAGGCATAGGGAAACTGGCATTCCACCGCGGCAAAGCCGTCGCGCGCGGCGGCGGCAAAACGCGCGAGGAACGGCAGCTCGGTGTACATCAGGCTCAGGTTGGCGGCGAACTGGGGCATGGTGGTGGGCAAAAGGTGGAAGGCCGGACGTGCGTAGGCTACTATTTTGCGGTGGAGCCATCCCCTCCATCGCCCATCCCCTTCAGGAACCGCCCCCATGCGCATCGGAGAACTTGCCCAACGCACCGGCACCACGCCCAAGGCCATCCGCCTGTACGAGGCGCGCGGCCTGCTGGGCACGGTGGCGCGCGATGGCAGCTACCGCCACTACAGCGAGGGCGACGTGGCGCGTGTGCAGCTCATCCGCCAGGCGCAGGGTCTGGGGTTCAGTCTGGCGCAGCTGGAGGGCCTGTCCGACCTGCACAGCAGCGCTGGTTGGGCACGCATGGCCGGTCTGCTGGCGCAGCGGCGCGTGGCGCTGGCCCGGGAGATGGCGCGCCTGGCAGTGCTCGACGGACAGCTGGCGGCACTGGAGGCCGAGTTGTACGCCTGCGATGCCATGGCAGTCCCCGCCACGCCGCAGGCCTGCGCCGCGCCGGATGTGCCCATGGGCCCATTGCGCCAATTGGTCCCCGTGGGCCACGCCACCGCCTGACGCCGCTTCTTTCCGGAAAGCCTGATCCCGCTGCTTGACTCTGCCCCGTGGGGCAAGGTGAACATGGGGAACTCAACCACTTTTAGGGAGTTCTCGTGGCGCAACGCATTCTGGTCATCCTTGGCCACCCTGCCCTCAACAGCCTGTGCGCAGGCATGGCGACCGCCTACGCCGAGGGCGCGCAGGCCGCCGGCGCCGAAGTGCGGCGGCTGGACCTGTCCACCCTGCACTTCGACCCCCTGCTGCAGGCCGGGTACCGGGGCGAGCAGCCCCTGGAGCCCGACCTGCTGGCTGCCCAGGCCGACATTACCTGGGCCGAGCACCTGGTCTGGGTCTACCCCATCTGGTGGGGCGCCATGCCGGCGCTGTTGAAGGGTTTCATCGACCGGGTCTTTTTGCCCGGGTATGCCTTCAAGTACCGCCAGGGCTCGTCGCTGTGGGACAAGCTGCTGGCGGGCCGCACGGCCGAGTTGCTGGTGACCATGGACTCGCCGCCCTGGTACTTCCGCTGGGTCACGCACATGCCGGGGCACCACCAGATGAAGAAGGCCATCCTGGAGTTTTGCGGCATCCGGCCGGTCAAGGTGCGCAGCTTCGGCCCGGTGCGCACGGCCGATGCGAAACGCCTGGGCGCATGGGTGGCGCAGGCGCGCGCCCTGGGTGCGCGGCATGGCGGCCGCGCGCCGACTGCCGACACGGCGTCCTGATTATTTCCCGGTGAACGCCTGCACGGCGGCGCGGCCTACGGCCGAGTCGTCGGTAAAGAAGCCGTCCACGCCCGCGCGCAGGTAGGCAGTGATCTCGGCCACGCTGTCACCTCGCGCATTGGCGTCGCTGGACGGGGCCTTGCGCAGGCTGGCGGGCAGGAAACTGTTCTCGGGCCGCAGGGTCCAGATATGCACTGCCAGGCCCGCCGCGCGAGCGTTGGCCACCAGTGCCGTGGGCTCGCCGAGGGCACCGTCCTTCACTGGCACCACCAGTGTCTTGTAGGGGCCGACGGCATTGGCGTAGGTCGCCACTTGCCTGAGGCCCTCGGCCGTGACCAGGTCGGCATAGCTGCGCGTGTTGGCAGCGCCCTGGGCGACAAAGTCGTAAGGCCGGCCTGAGGGCGCCACCAACTGCACCAGGCGCACCGTGCTCAGCTTGCGGATGGCCTGCAGGTTGGCCACCTCGAAGGATTGCACGAACACCGGCGCGTCCTTGTGGTTCCAGCCGTTCTTTTCGAGCACGGCAAGCAGCGGTGCTTCCAGCGGCTGGCCGATGGACTGGAAGTAGGTCGGGTGCTTGGTCTCCGGGTAGATGCCGATGGTGCGGCCGGTCTTGGCGCTCTGCGCCTTGGCCAGGTCGATCACCTCCTGCAGCGTGGGGATCTCGAACTGGCCGTTGTAGGCCACGTTGGCCGGGCGCTGCGCCGGGATGCGCTCGCGCGCGCGCAGGGTCTTGAGCTCGGCCAGCGTGAAGTCCTCGGTGAACCAGCCGGTGATGGCCTGGCCGTCGATGCTGCGCGTGGCCTTGCGCGCCGCGAACTCGGGGCGGTCCACCACGTCGGTGGTGGCCTCTTTCACCGAGCCGTCGGGGTTGAGGATGGCGATGGCGTTCTCGTGCCGGGCCACGAGCACGCCGTCCTTGGTGATCACCAGGTCGGGTTCGATGATGTCCGCGCCATCGTCGATGGCCTTCTGGTAGGCCGCCAGCGTGTGCTCCGGGCGCAGCGCCGAGGCGCCGCGGTGCGCGATCACCGTGGGGGTGGGCGGCCAGGCCTGCTGGGCGGCGGCGCCCAGGGCCAGGGTGGCCATGGCGGCAGCGAGAAAGGTTTTCAGGGGGGCGAGGTGCATGGGGTTCTCCGGGGCGGTTGTCGCAAGCCCCGCACCATAAACCCCTTGCGTGACGCGCGCATGGCGCCCCGCCCGGTGCGGGCTTGGACCAGGTTCTCAGGCGTGCTCGAAGTGGAACACCGCCGTGCCCGCCATCACGTTGGGCAGCACGCGCACCTCGCGCCCATCCTGCAGCCCGAAGGATTCGAGCACGCGCAACTCGTTCTTGTGCGCCAGCACCTCGAAATCCTTGTAGGTGCCCACGCGGATGTTGGGCGTGTCGTACCACTGGTAGGGCAGGCGCCGCGTGACCGGCATGCGCCCGCGCAAGATGGACAGGCGGTTGGGCCAGTGCGCGAAATTGGGGAAGGCGACGATGCCGGTGCGGCCCACGCGCGCCGTCTCGCGCAGCATCACCTCGGCGTTGCGCAGGTGCTGCAGTGTGTCGATCTGCAGCACCACGTCGAAGCTGTTGTCGCCGAACATGGCCAAGCCCTCGTCCAGGTTGAGCTGGATCACGTCCACCCCGCGGCGCACGCAGGCCAGCACGTTGGCGTCGGCGATCTCGATGCCGTAGCCGCTGCAGCCGCGCTCGCGCTGCAGGTAGGACAGCATGGCACCATCGCCGCAGCCCAGGTCGAGCACGCGCGAACCTGCGGGTACCAGGCGCGCCAGCGCCTGCATGGTGGCTTTCTCGGTCATGCGTGGTGCTCCTTGGCAATGGCGTCGAAATACGAGCGCATGGTGTCCATGTAGCGCGGGTCGTCGAGCAGGAAGGCGTCGTGCCCGTGCGGCGCGTCGATCTCGGCGTAGCTCACGCGGCGGCGGTTGTCGAGCAGGGCCTTGACGATCTCGCGGCTGCGCTGGGGCGAAAAGCGCCAGTCGGTAGTGAAGCTGATGAGCAAAAACTTCGCCGTGGCGCGGGCCAGCGCCTGCGTGAGGCTGCCGCCGTACTGCAGCGCCGGGTCGAAATAGTCGAGCGCGCGCGTGATCAGCAGGTAGGTGTTGGCGTCGAAATACTCGCTGAACTTGTCGCCCTGGTAGCGCAGATAGCTCTCGATCTGGAACTCGATGTCCTGCGTAGAGTATTTGGGCGTGAGGCCTTCGCGCAGCTGGCGTCCGAACTTCTCGTTCATCACGTCGTCGCTCAGGTAGGTGATGTGGCCGATCATGCGCGCGATGCGCAGGCCGCGCTGCGGGATCACGCCGTGGCGGTAGAAGTGGCCACCGTGGAAGTCCGGGTCGGTGACGATGGCGCGGCGCGCCACCTCGTTGAAGGCGATGTTCTCGGCCGTGAGATTGGGCGCGCTGGCCACCACCACGGCATGGCGCATGCGGTCGGGGTACTGCAGCGTCCAGCCCAGGGCCTGCATGCCACCCAGGCTGCCGCCCAGCACGGCGGCCAGCTGGGTGATGCCCAGCCGGTCGAGCAGGCGGGCCTGGGCGTTGACCCAGTCCTCAACCGTCACCACCGGGAAATCGGCGCCATAGACCTCGCCCGTGTCCGGGTGGGTGTGCATGGGGCCGGTGGAGCCGAAGCACGAACCCAGGTTGTTCACGCCGATCACGAAGAAGCGGTTGGTGTCCACCGGCTTGCCCGGGCCGATCATGTTGTCCCACCAGCCCTCGCTGCGCGGCTGGCCTTCATAGACGCCGGCCACGTGGTGCGAGGCGTTCAGGGCGTGGCAGACCAGCACGGCGTTGGAGCGCTCGGCGTTGAGCGTGCCGTAGGTTTCGTAGGCCAGCACGTAGTCGCGGATGGATGCACCGCTCTGCAGCGGCAGCACCTCCTCGAAACGCATGGACTGGGGTGTGGCAATGAACGACATAAAAAAAACCCGGCATCGCTAAAAACGAGGCCGGGGTTTGGGTGTCGGTCGGGTCTTTAGCAGAATTTATAAAGCGCCCGCAAGCTATGGCAAATCGGCGCAGGACCGAATATACCAAAGCCGGGCGCTGGCCGCACCCCCTCAGGAAGAGGCCAAGGGTGCGAACAGCGCGATGCCGCCCAGGACCAGGAAGATGCCTGCGGACACCAGGTGCACCGCACGGATCGGCACGCGCCGTGTGATGCGCTCGCCCAGCCACACCACGGGGGCATTGGCCAGCATCATGCCGAGCGTGGTGCCCATCACCACCCACAGGTAGGCGTTGTACTGGGCGGCGAGCATCACGGTGGCGATCTGCGTCTTGTCACCCATCTCGGCCAGGAAGAAGGCGATCAGCGTGGTGCCGAAGACGCCCCAGCGCGGGGTGCCACCGGTCTCTTCCTCGTCGAGCTTGTCGGGGATCAGCATCCAGATGGCCATGGCGATGAAGGATGCGCCCAGGATCCAGCGCAGCATCTGCGGTCCCAGCATGGTGGTGACCCAGGCGCCCAACGCGCCGGCCAGGCCGTGGTTGGCCAGCGTGGCGACCAGAATTCCGAGGACGATGGGCCAGGGTTTGCGGAAACGGGCAGCGAGTACCAGTGCCAGCAGTTGGGTCTTGTCGCCCATCTCGGCAAGGGCGACGATGGCGGTCGAAACGAAGAAGGCTTCCATGGGGTGGGGTCAATCCGGCCGGATTGTTATGAGACGCACATTGACTGCACCCCGACTCCGGCCATTGGATCGGCATGCAGTCAATGGTCTCGCCCAGCTCAAGAACCGCATGCGCCATAGGTTTCAAGGAACCCAAGTATGTTGACGCATGCCCCCGGCGCATGTTGCGACCGGGCGGGCTACTCCCCAAAGACGCTGTGATTGTATACGAATCTAAGGTGAAACCCTGCCCACCCCCGGTGGATAAAAAGCAGGCCTTCGGAGCGTTTGCTGAAATAAAACCCCACAAGCGACAAAAGTGATTAATAATGACCTCGCTTTTCTGCTTAGCAGCAAGGCAGTTAGGTTAGCGGTGAATGGTCAGTTTCGCGTCTTTGAAGTCGTCACAGGTTTGTTGATTGCGTCGGGCTCCATCGCGTTTTCATGTTTTTTCAGGAGTCCTTCATGGGCAACAAACTTTACGTGGGCAACCTGCCCTACAGCTTCCGCGACGAAGACCTGCAGCAAACCTTCAGCCAGTACGGCTCGGTTGGCAGCGCCAAGGTCATGATGGAGCGCGACACCGGTCGTTCCAAGGGTTTCGGCTTTGTCGAAATGGGCAGCGATGCCGAAGCACAAGCCGCCATCCAAGGCGTGCATGGCACCAACTTCGGTGGCCGTGACCTCGTGGTCAACGAAGCCCGCCCCATGGAGCCCCGCGCTCCCCGTAGCGGTGGCTTCGGTGGCGGCGGTGGTGGTGGCGGCGGCTACGGTGGTGGCGGCGGCGGCGGTTACGGCGGCGGCGGTGGCGGCCGTAGCGGTGGCGGCGGCGGTGGTGGTTACGGCGGTGGCCGTAGCAGCTACTAAGCAGCGCACACCCGTCCCGGCAGGCTTTGCCTGCTGACGACAAAAAAAAGGAGCCTTCGGGCTCCTTTTTTCATGCCTGCGGCATTGTCACCACACCGGGCCCGGGGCTGTCATGCAGCTTGCTTTTTTGGGAAATTTGTGGCGCATAATGGGTTGGCGGGCTTTTGCCCGTCTCAAGTTTGCGGTGATCCGTCAGTTTCGCGCTGAGAGCGTCATTGAGATTAGCTGGCTGCGGTATCGGGACTCCATCGCTTTATCCATGTGTTTTTGAGGAGTCCCTCGATGGGCAACAAACTGTACGTTGGCAATTTGCCGTACTCGGTACGTGACAGCGATCTGGAGCAGGCCTTTGGCCAATTTGGCGCAGTGACCAGTGCCAAAGTGATGATGGAGCGTGACACGGGCCGCTCCAAGGGTTTCGGATTTGTTGAAATGGGCAGTGACCCCGAAGCCCAGGCCGCCATCAACGGCATGAACGGCCAGCCCCTGGGTGGCCGCAGCATCGTGGTGAATGAAGCACGTCCGATGGAGCCCCGCCCACCGCGCAGCGGTGGTTTCGGCGGCGGTGGTGGCGGTTATGGCGGCGGTGGTGGTGGTGGCCGCAGCGGCGGCGGTGGCGGCTACGGTGGTGGCGGCGGCCGTGAAGGCGGTGGCTACGGCGGCGGTGGCCGTGAAGGTGGCGGCGGTGGTGGCTATGGCGGCGGTCGCGGTGATGGCGGCGGCGGTGGCGGCTACGGTGGTGGTGGCCGCAGCGAAGGCGGCTTTCGCAGCCCCTACGGCTCCGGTTCGCGCAACGGCGGTGGCGGCGGTGGCCGCAGTGGTGGTGGCGGCGGTTACGGCGGTGGCGGCAACGGCGGCTACTGAGCCCCATGCTCCCCAGCAACAAAGCCCCTTCGGGGGCTTTTTTCACGTCTGAAGCCTGCCAAGGAAGTGCCTTTCATGCTTCATGGCAAGGGCCGCCCCGCCGCGCTGGGGGACGGCGGGAAGCGACTCAGGGGGCTACTCGTCCATTCTGCGCTTGCGCGGCCGGCCCGCCAGCGCCTTGTCGAACACCACGTTGGGCAGCAGGCGCATGAGTTTGGCGACCACCCCCATCTGCCAGGGGATCACGCGGTAGGTGGCGCCTGCAGTGATGGCCCGGAATGCCCGCTCGGCAAAATCCCCGGCCTTCATGAGGAAGGGCATGCCATAACGGTTGTGCTGGGTCAGCGGCGTGTCGATGTAGCCCGGCGAGATGGTGACTACGCGCACGCCATGGGGCCGCATCTCGCCGCGCAGGCTCTCGCAGTAGCTGATCACCGCCGCCTTGCTGCCGCAGTAGGCGCCATGCCCGGGCAGTCCGCGGATGCCGGCCACGCTGCCGATGCCCACGAAGGTGCCGCTCTTGCGCTGCACCATGGCATCGACGAAGGGGTGGAAGGTGGCGGCCATGCCAATGTTGTTGGTGGCAAAGGTGCGGGCCATGACGTCGATGTCGCCCCGCACCGCCGTGTCCATGCCCACACTGATACCGGCATTGGCGATCACCACGTCGGGCGTGCCCTGGCGCACAAGGCAGTCGCGCCCGGCGGCGATGATGCTGTCCACCACCGAGACGTCGGCGCTGTAGATCTCATAGTCTGCAGGGTCGATGCCTTGCGCGATCGCCCAGGCCTTGACCTCCTCGGTGCGGCGCGCCACCAGGGCCAAGCGGTAGCCCGCCTGGTGAAAGCGCAGGGCCAGGGCCTGGCCGATGCCGCTGGAGGCGCCGGTGATGAAGGCCAGTAGTGGTTGCTGCTGCAGGGTCATGGGGGCTTTGGTGGTGGGGTGAGATGCGCCTGATGGCGGCGCCTACAGCGGGTTACTTGGCGGCGCCGGGCATGAGCAGGCCCTTGACCCGGCCGTGCAGCTGCAGCACCTGGTCCAGGTTGTCGTAGTCCATGCCATCGGCCGTGAAGCGGTCGTTGCCCCGGGTCAGGACCACCGGCTTGTCCGAGCGCACGCGCTCGGTCTGGGTGAAGGCGTGCAGGAACTCGCTGCGGAACTCCATGCGCGGCTGGGCGGCCACACCGGGGCGGGCGGGCAGCGGCTCGCGCGTGACGATGGCGTTGCCGAACAGCTGCACTTCGCTGCCGTCGGCATTGCTCAGGGCCCGGTTGGCCGTGGCCAGGGTCAGGCGTCCGTCGATGGCCACCGAGCGCATGCGCGCCAGGTCGATCTCCAGGGTGTCCGTGTCCGGGAAGTGGCGTGCAAGGTCGCCCTGCACCTCGCTTTGCAGTCGGCCCTTGGCATCGAAGCTCTTCACCGAAAAGGCCTTCATCGAATAGTCGGGCTGGTTGCTCCGGGCCTTCTCGGCGGCCGGGGCCAGGGGCATGGGGGCATTGCGCACCAGCCACCAGGTGCCCAGGGCCATCAGGCCCATGATCAGCACCGGCAGGTACAGGGTGATGCGCTCCCAGCTTTGCTGGAGCATGCGGCGGCGGCTCATGGGCGGCCTCCTGCCTGTGGGGCTGGCGTGGTGGTGCAAAGGTGCATGGGAGAAGTCGTCATGCCGTGTAGTCTGCCAGCAGGCGGGCGTAGTGTCCCGTGGCCACGAGCAGCAGATCGCAGAACTCGCGTGCAGCGCCATCGCCACCGCGCGCAGCAGTGATGTAGTGGGCGTTCTGCCGCACCTCGGCCTGGGCGTTGGCCGGTGCGCAGGCCAGGGCGCTGCGGCGCATCACCGGCAGGTCGGGCCAGTCGTCGCCCATGGCGGCGGCCTGCGCCCAGGACAGGCCCAGGCGGGCCAGGATGTCCTCGGCTGCGGGGCGCTTGTCCTCTGTGCCGAAGACCGCATGCTCCACGCCCAGGGCTTTCAGGCGCACGCGCAGCGGGGCCGAGTCGCGCCCGGTGATCACGGCGGGCGTGATGCCCGCCTTCTGCAACAGCTTGAGGCCGTGGCCGTCCAGCGTATTGAAGCGCTTGATGGTTTCACCGGCGTCGGTGAACAGCAGGCTGCCGTCGGTGAGCACGCCGTCCACGTCGAAAAACGCCACCCGCACGCCTTGGGCGCGCAGCAGCAGCTCGGGTGCGAAGTTCAGGGCCGGCTGTTGCATGGAAAGGGGGGTCGCCATGGCTCAGATCACCTTGGCGCGCATCAGGTCGCCGATGTGCACCACGCCGGCGAGTACACCGTCCGCCGCCACCACCAGGACGCTGGTGATGCCGTGGGCTTCCATGAGCTCGGCAGCGTCCACGGCCAGGGCATCGGGGGCAATGCGCCGGGGCGATGGGTGCATGACCTCGGCGGCGCTGGCGGCGCGCAGGTCGGCACCGGCCTCGATGCGCCGGCGCAGGTCGCCGTCGGTGAAGATGCCCAGGATCTGGCCGGCAGGGTCGACGATGGCCGATGCGCCCAGGCCCTTGGCGCTCATCTCGCGCATCAGCTCGCTGAACGAGGCCTCAGGCGCCACGCGCGGCACGTCGCTGCCCGAGCGCATGACGTCGCTCACATGGGTCAGCAGCTTGCGGCCCAGGGCACCGCCGGGGTGCGAGCGCGCGAAATCCTCGGGCCTGAAGCCCCGTGCATCGAGCAGGGCCACGGCCAGCGCGTCGCCCATGGCCAGCTGGGCCGTGGTGCTGGCAGTGGGGGCCAGGTTCAGCGGGCAGGCCTCGCGGTCCACGCTGCAGTCGAGCACCAGGTCGGCATGGCGCGCCAGGGTGGAGTCCGGGCCCCCGGTCAGGGCCAGCAGCGGAACCCCCAGGCGCTTGAGCACCGGCAGGATGGCCGTGAGCTCGCCGCTTTCGCCGCTGTTGGAGATGGCCAGCACCATGTCGTGCTCGGTCACCATGCCCAGGTCGCCATGGCTGGCTTCGCCCGGGTGCACGAAAAACGCCGGGGTGCCGGTGGAGGCCAGGGTGGCGGCGATCTTGCGGCCCACATGGCCGCTCTTGCCCATGCCCATCACCACCACGCGGCCGCGGATCGAGAGTGCCATCTGCACCGCCTGTGCAAAGCGCGCATCCACGCGGGAGGCCAGCGCGTTCAGGGCGGCGGCTTCGATGTCGAAGGTCTCGCGGGCCAGGCGCAGGGCCTGTTCGGCATCGAAGGGGGGGAGCACGGGGGCAACGGGCGTCATCCCACGATTCTATCGACCGGCCTGCCCGGGCTCGGATAGCATCAGCCTATGTCCTCACTCGCCCTCACCCTGCTCTACCTTCTGGCCGCGGTGCTGGGCGTGGTGGTCTGCCGCAGCCTGAAACTGCCGCCCATGCTGGGCTACCTGGCCGCAGGCGTGCTGATCGGTCCCCATGCGCTGGCGCTGGCCCAGAACTCCGAAGGGGTGCGGCACCTGGGCGAGTTCGGCGTGGTGTTCCTGATGTTCGCCATCGGTCTGGAGTTCAGCCTGCCCAAGCTGCGCGCCATGCGCCGCCAGGTGTTCGGCCTGGGGCTCATGCAGGTGGTGGTGACCATGACGCTGGCGGGCGGGGGCTCGCTGGTCCTTTCGCTGCTGGTGGGCGGGATCTGGGAGATGGGCTGGCAGACGGCACTGGCCCTGTCGGGCGTGATGGCCATGAGCAGCACCGCCATCGTGGTCAAGCTGATGGCCGAGCGCGCCGAGCTCGAAAGTGAGCATGGCCGCAATGTCATGGGCATCCTGCTGTTCCAGGATCTGGCCGTGGTGCCGCTGCTGGTGCTGATCCCGGCGCTGGGCTCCTCGCCCGACAAGCTGCTGGTGGCCCTGGCCTGGGCCCTGCTCAAGGCCACGGTGTTGGTGGGCCTGCTGCTCACCGGCGGGCAGCGCGTGATGCGCTGGTGGCTGACCCTGGTGGCGCGCCGCAAGAGCGAAGAGCTGTTCATGCTCAACCTGCTGCTGATCACGCTGGGCCTGGCCTGGCTGACCGAAGAGGCCGGCCTGAGCCTGGCGCTCGGGGCCTTCATCGCCGGCGTGCTGGTGTCGGAGACCGAGTACAGCCACCAGGTGGGCACCGACATCCGCCCCTTCCACGACGTGCTGCTGGGGCTGTTCTTCATCACCATCGGCATGATGCTGGACTGGCACATCCTGGTGGACCGCTGGGGCCTGGTGCTGGCGCTTCTGGTGGTGCCGATCACGCTCAAGCTGGTGGTCATCCTGGTGCTGGCGCGGGGCATGGGGGCGACCACGGGGGTCTCGCTGCGCACCGGGCTGTACCTGGCGCAGGCCGGCGAATTCGGCTTCGTGCTGCTGTCGCTGGCCCAGAACAACAACCTGGTGCAGCCCGCGCTCATGAACCCCATCCTCGCGGCCATGGTGCTGTCCATGCTGGCCACGCCCTTCCTCATCATGTACGCCAACCGCATCGTGATGAAGCTGGTGGCCAGCGACTGGCTGCAGCAATCGCTGCAGATGACGAGCATTGCGCGCAAGTCCATCAATTCGAGCAAGCACGTGATCATCTGCGGCTATGGCCGTTCGGGCCAGAACCTGGCGCGCATGCTGGAGCACGAAGGAATCCCCTACATGGCGCTCGACCTGGACCCGGACCGGGTGCGCCAGGCCGCCGCCGCTGGCGACTCGGTGGTCTACGGCGATGCCACGCGCCTGCAGGCGCTCATGGCCGCTGGCCTGGTGCGCGCCAGCGCCGTGGCCGTGACCTACATCGACGTGCCGGCCGCGCTCAAGGTGCTGGCCAACACCCGCTCCCATGCGCCGCAGGTGCCGGTGGTGGTGCGTACCCAGGACGACCTGCACCTGGACAAGCTGCGGGATGCCGGTGCGACCGAGGTCGTGCCCGAGGCCATCGAAGGCTCGCTGATGCTCGCCAGCCACGCGCTGGCCCTGGTCGGCGTGCCCATGCGCCGCGTGCTGCGCCTGGTGCAGGACCAGCGCGATGCACGCTACAACCTGCTGCGCGGCTACTTCCACGGGGCCGACGACGACACCGTCAACGAGCGCGACCAGGAGCGCCTGGCCACCGTCACCCTGCCTTCGGGCTCCAAGACCCTAGGCCAGGCGCTGGGCGAGTTGGCCCTGCCGGCCATGGGCGTGCGCGTGGTCAACCTGCGCCGTGCCAACGGCCATGTGAGTGCTGCGGCGGACGATGCGGCGCTGGCCGAGGGCGACACGCTGGTGCTGTCGGGCCACCCCGCAGCGTTGAGCCTGGCCGAAGCCAGGTTGCTCAAAGGCTGACAGGCCGGGTCAGCCGGGCTGCAGCGCTTCTGCGGGGCCGGGCCGCCCAAAGAGATAGCCCTGGAACTGCTGGCAGCCGTTGCGCAGCAGAAAGTCGTGCTGGCCTTCGGTCTCCACCCCTTCGGCCACCACGTCCAGGCCCAGGCTGTGCGCCAGCGCCACGATGGTGCAGGCGATGGCGGCATCGTTGGGGTCGGTGAGCACGTCGCGCACGAAGCTCTGGTCGATCTTGAGCTGGTCCAGCGGCAGCC
Organism: Acidovorax sp. LjRoot66; assembly: GCF_964253305.1. Lineage (NCBI taxonomy): Bacteria > Pseudomonadati > Pseudomonadota > Betaproteobacteria > Burkholderiales > Comamonadaceae > Acidovorax > Acidovorax sp. LjRoot66. The sequence goes on along the minus strand of NZ_CAXUQU020000001.1, from coordinate 270,526 downwards.
GCTTGAGGTAGGAGAGCGACGAGTAGCCGGTACCGAAATCATCGAGCGAGAAGCCCACGCCCAGGTTGCGCAGCACCTGCATCTTGACGATGCTCTCCTCTACGTCCGATAGCAGCAGGCTTTCGGTCAGCTCCAGCTTGAGCCTCCCGGGGTCGGCGCCCGTGGTGTACAGCGCCTGCAGCACCTGGGGCACGAATTCGGTGTGGCGAAACTCCTGCGCGCTGACATTCACCGCCACGGTCCAGGCCTGGGTGGCCGGCTCCCGGTTCCAGCGGGCCAATTGCTCGCAGGCCAGGTGCAGCACGCGCTGGCCCAAGGGCAGGATCAGGCCGGTCTGCTCGGCCAGTGGAATGAACTGGCCCGGCGGCACCATGCCGCGTTGCGGGTGCTGCCAGCGCACCAGGGCCTCGGCGCCCATGGTCTGGCCGGTGGCGTTGACCACGGGCTGGTAGTGCAGCAAGAACTCATTGCGCTGTATGCCCTGGCGGATGTCGCCCTCCAGCGCCGAGCGTGCCGTGGCCGCCGCCTGCATGGCGGGATCGAAGAAGCACAGCGTGTTGCGCCCCTGGGCCTTGGCCTGGTACATCGCCAGGTCGGCCCGCTTGAGCAGTTCGTTGACGGGCTGCTGCCGGTCGCTGAACAGGGCAATGCCGATGCTGGGCGTGCTGTGCAGCTCGCTGCCATCCATGTCGTAGGGCTCGTTGAGGGCCTGCAGCACCTTCTGGGCCACGGCCTCCGATTCCACGGCGGCGCCTGTCTCCTCGCTGCTCAGGCCCTGCAGAACCACCACGAATTCGTCGCCCCCCAGGCGGGCCACGGTGTCGGTGGCGCGCACGCTGGCACGCAGGCGCATGCCCACCTGCACCAGCAGTCGGTCGCCCCATTCATGGCCCATCGTGTCGTTGATGCCCTTGAAGTTGTCCAGGTCCAGGAACAGCAGGGCGCCATGCTGGCCGTCGCGCTCGCAGGCAGTCGCCACGCGCTCCAGCCGATCAAGCAGCAGGCGCCGGTTGGGCAGTTTGGTCAGTTCGTCGTAGAACGCCAGGCGCTGGATCTCGGCCTCGGCGCGCTTGCGCTCCGTGATGTCGCGGGCCAGCCCGCGGTAGCCGGTGAACTGGCCCTCGGCATCGAAAATGGGCTCGCCGCTGATGGAAACCCAGAGGGGGTCCCCTTGCGCCGACATGCGCTGGATCTCGAAATTGCGGAACACCTGGCGCTGCTCGAGCTGTTCGCGGTGCGCGCGCCACTGGCCATCGTCCGCAAAGGTGTTGGGCAGTTCCCAGCGCGCAAGGCCGTAGAGCTGGTTGTCGGGCAGGTCCATCTTGTTCTGCGGACTGCCCTCCAGGCGCACGAAGCGGAACTCGGCATCCTGCTCCCAGTACCAGTCGGAGGACAGCTGTGTGAGGCTGCGCCAGCGGGCCTCGCTTTCGCGCAGGGCCTCCAGCGCGCCCAGGTAGTCGGTCACGTCGGTGAAGGTGCGCACGCGCCCGCCCCCTTCCAGCGGGCGCGTGCGCACCTCGATGAAGCGGCCCGCGACCGTGCGGCGGATGTAGCTGTCCGGCATGGTCAGCTTGCCCCCGTGCGCGGCGTACTCGGCACCCACATAGTCCCGGGCCTTGGACTCGATCAGCTGAAAGCCCGTGCCGAAGTCCCCGCGCTCGGTCTGGAAGCGCACCACCTCCTCCACCCGGGGCTCGCCCGCGAGCAGTTCCTCGGGCAGGTTCAGGAGCTCCAGGTAGCGCTGGTTGTAGACGCGGATGCGGCCTTCGCCATCGACGTTGGTGATGCCCTGCGACACGCTGGCCAGCGTGCTCTGCAGCGCGCGTGTCTTTTCGGCCAGCAGCGCGCTGGTGCGCGCCAGCTCCTGCTCCACCTGCCGGCGCGCGAGTTCGGCCCGCCGCGCCAGCTCCAACTGGCCCACGGTGCTCAAGAGCGGCTGCAGGAACTGCACGTCGGCTGCGGTGTAGCCCTCTGGCCGGTTGGCCAGCCCCACCACGGCGACGAGCTCGCCCGAGGCCAGGATGGGCAGGCCCAGGTACGAGACCACGGGCGGGTGCCCCGGCGGCATGCCGGCGCTGCGGCTGTCGCCCGCTGCATCGTTGATGACCACGGGCTTTTCGGTCAGCATCGCCTGGCCGGGCAGGGAATCGAGGTCGTCGAAGACCCGGCCCTCCTCCGCGTCCCGGGTGTAGCGCGCGCGCGTGGCCTCGTCCCACGCCACGTCGGTCATGGAATGCATGCGCAGAAAGGGCTTGCCCTCGGCCGTGCGCTGCACCTGCCCGACCAGCCCGAACCGGCTCCCGGTCAGCTCCATGAGCTCGTGCAGCAGCGCATCGAAGGCAGCGCGCGGGGCCGAACTGGCAATGAACACTGCCTGCGCGCGCGAGATCGCCTGCAGCAGCCGGTGCTGGCGTGCCAGCATGGCCTCGGCGGCGCGGCGGGCGCGCACGCTGCTGCTGCGCTCGAGCACGGCCTCGATCTGAGCGGGCAGGGCCAGCAGGTAGTTGCAGCCGGGGTCGCGGATGGTGAAGTCGGCAAAGCCATGGCGCATTGCGTGCGCCGCCTGGGCGTCGGCACCGGCGTCCACGATGATCAAGGCCGGGATGCGGCCCATGCGCTCGAGCACGTCGTAGGCCGATCCGTCTTCGAAATGCTGGCAGACCAGCAGAATGTCCGGGGTGTGGTTCTCCAGCCATGCCTGGGCCTGTGCCAGCGAGGGCGCCACCTCCACCCGCCAGCCCAGCCAGGGGTCCACCAATGCATCGACGAGCGCCCGTGCGTGCTCCCGGTCGTCTTCGATCAACAGGACGGAGATGGGCATGGCCGATCTGGTTTTTCAGGGCAAAGAGAGGCAGCCTGCACACCGCAGGCCCTAGTTCCATTATGGGTCAGCATTCGGGGCTTGCGGTCCGCCGACCCCAGGGGCTGGTGTTTACACTCGCAGCCTTTGTGCCATCCACCCCACACCCCATGCAGCCCCTCAGCGTCAACCAGTACCTGCGCCAGCACATCCGAACCGTGCCCGACTGGCCGGCACCCGGCGTGCAGTTCCGCGACATCACACCGCTGCTGCAGGACCCCAAGGTCTTTCGCGTGCTGATCGATGCCTTCGTGCACCGCTACATGGACAAGGCCCTGCGCCCCGATGTGGTGGCCGGGCTCGATGCGCGCGGCTTCATTCTGGGCGCCGTGGTGGCGTACGAGCTCAACGTGGGCTTCGTGCCGATTCGCAAGAAGGGCAAGCTGCCATTCACCACGGTGGAGGAGACCTACGAGCTCGAATACGGCAGCGCCACGGTGGAGTTGCACACCGATGCCGTCAAGCCCGGCGACCGCGTGCTGCTGATCGACGACCTGATCGCCACCGGCGGCACCATGATGGCCGGCCGGCGCTTGCTGGAAAAGCTCGGCGCCACGGTGACCGAGGGCGCGGCCATCGTCGACCTGCCCGAGCTGGGTGGCTCGCAGCGCCTCAAGGAATCAGGCCTGCCGCTCTACACCCTGGTCGATTTCGAAGGGCACTGAACGCCACAGCCGGCGTTCACCGGGACTGCGCATAGGCCGCCAGCGTGAGCAGCAGCCAGGCCACAAAGCGCTGGTGCATGGCTTCAAGCAGCTGCGGGGAGGGCATCGCCGGCCTCGGCCGCGCGGCGGCGTGCCGCACGGTCCCAGGCCTTTTCGTGGAAGAAGAAGGCCACGGCCTGCACCGTGGGTTCGAGCAGGCTCAGCGTGAGCGAAGCCCAGAGGTTGCCCGTGACGGCATAGGCCACCATGGCCGCCACGCTGATGTGGATCAGGTAGTAGCTGCCGGTCTTCTTGAGCATGGTCTGGTTCTGGCGGGCGAGTTGGCGAATGTGGGCCATGGTGGATTCCTTCTTCCAATCAGCGCCTGCACGGGGGTGGGCAGGCATGGTGTTGATGGTAGGGATTCTCAATAGCATTCACCAATTGAAAACTGCTAATCCACGCATTGAAACTATTGCAAAGCCCCCCGCAAAACCCCAAGCGCCCCGGCGTTAAATCCGTCACGCAGTGGGGCCAAAAAATCCCTCAGACCCTGGCGACCCCGTTGCTATGATGGACATCTTTTCAACTGCGGCAACGCACTAGGGAGCAGACATGGCCCTCATGGACTTCATCAAGAAACAGTTCATCGACGTCCTCCAGTGGACGGAGGAAGGCGACGGCACGCTGGCATGGCGCTTCCCGATGAGCGGCATGGAAATCCAGAACGGGGGCACGCTGGTGGTGCGCGAGTCGCAGATGGCGATCTTCGTCAACGAAGGCAAGGTGGCCGACGTCTTCGGCCCCGGTACCTACAAGCTCACCACGCAGACGCTGCCGGTGCTGACCTACCTCAAGAACTGGGACAAGCTCTTCGAGTCGCCCTTCAAGAGCGATGTCTACTTCTTCAGCACGCGCCAGCAGATCGACCAGAAGTGGGGCACGCCCCAGCCCATCACCATCCGTGACAAGGACTTCGGTGCGGTGCGCCTGCGCGCCTTCGGCAACTACGCCTTCCGTGTTGCCGACCCCAAGCTGTTCCACACCGAAATCTCGGGCACGCGCGAGTCGTATCCCGTGGCCGACCTCGAAGGCCAGCTGCGCGGCCTGGTGCTGCAGAACATCAGCAACGCCATTGCCGGCAGCGGCCTGCCCTTCCTGGACCTGGCGGCCAACCAGGTCATGTTCGCCGATGCGCTGACCAAGGAGCTGGCCCCCCTGTTCGCCAAGCTCGGCCTGCTGATCGAGAACCTCACGGTGCAGAACGTCTCGCTGCCCGAAGAGCTGCAGAAGATCCTGGACCAGAAGATCGGCATGGGCATGGTCGGCAACGACATGGCCAAGTTCATGCAGTACCAGACCGCCCAGGCCATCCCCAAGTTCGCCGAGAACAGCGGTGGCGGCAGCGGCATTGCGGGCGACGCCATGGGCCTGGGTGCCGGCGTGGCGCTGGGCCAGGTGATGGCGCAGAACCTGCAGCAGGGCCTGCAGGGCGGCGGCAACGCGGCCCCTGCCGCAGCGGCCGTGGCAGCAGCCTCCGGTGTGAAGCCCGAGGACGTGATGGCCACGCTCGAGAAGCTGGGCGAACTCAAGTCCAAGGGCATCCTCACGCAGGAAGAGTTCGACGCCAAGAAGTCCGAACTGCTCAAGAAGCTGATCTGAGGCCGGCGCAACCTACCTTCGCTACCGGCGCCTGGCGTGCGGGCAGCAGCGGGCTGATGGGCCCCTGCATTGCCGCACCCGGCCGCCATTGGCACCGCCCGAATGGCCACTGACCCTACACAGCGTTCCTACCGTGCGCCCTGCCCGGGCTGCGGCGCGCCGGTTGAATTCCGCAGCGCGCAGTCCACGCACGCCGTATGCGGCTACTGCCAGAGCACCGTGGTGCGCAGCGGTGACGTGCTGCAGCGCGTGGGCAAGATGGCCGAGCTGTTCGACGACCACAGCCCGCTGCAGCTCATGGCCAGCGGACGCATCGAGCTCGACGGCAAGGACACCCCCTTCACGCTCATCGGCCGGCTGCAGTACAAGACCGAGGCCGGCGTCTGGACCGAATGGGCTGCCTTCCTGCAGGACGGCACCCTGGCCAGCCTGGGCGAGGACAACGGCGCCTACGTCTTCACGCGGCCCATGGAGGCCGGGCGCGAGCTGCCCGAAGCCAGCCGCTTTCGCATCGGCGCCACCACCGCCATTGCCGGCAAGTCGTATTCCGTCGCCTTCAGCGGCAGCGCCTCGCTGATCTCGGCCCAGGGCGAACTGCCCAAGCTGCCGCCGCTGGGCCAGCCCTTCGACATGGTCGAGCTGCGCAGCGCCGATGGCGAGGTGCTCAGCATTGACTACGGCCACACGCCGCCGCACCTCGAGCGCGGCCGCGCCGTGCTGCTCGAAGACCTCAAGCTCACCGGCCTCAAGGAAGAATCGGCCAAGGACGAGAAGGGTCGCCAGTTCAACTGCCCGCACTGCGGTGCGCCGGTGCAGGTGCAGCTGTCGACCACCAAGAGCATCACCTGCGGATCGTGCGCCAGCATCATCTCGCTGGACAGCGGCGTGGGCGGCGAGCTGCAATCGACCGAGCAGGACGAGCCCGTGCGCCCCATCATCCCGCTGGGCAGCAAGGGCCAGCTGCAGGGCGTGCACTGGCAGGTGGTGGGCTTCCAGCACCGCATGGGTGTGGAGCCGGGCGACGACGAGCACTTCGGCTGGAGCGAGTACCTGCTGTACAACCAGAAGCGCGGCTTCGCCTTCCTGGTGGACGCCGAAGACGGCTGGAGCATGGTGCGCCCGACCACCGGCGCCCCGCAGATGGCCGCCAGCGGCCGCAGTGCCACCTACCTGGGCACCACCTACCAGCTGAAATACAGCTACGAGGCCGAGACCACCTACGTGCTCGGCGAGTTCTACTGGCAGGTCACGCGCGGCCAGAAAACGTCGAACCGCGACTTCGCCAGCGCCAAGGGCCTGCTGTCGATGGAGCAGACACCCAACGAGGTGACCTGGTCCTCGGGCGACAAGCTGGCCAGCGACACCGTGGTCAAGGCCTTCAAGCTCGAAGACAAGAAGGATGTGCTGCAGCGCGACGACCCGGGGCCCTTCGTGGCCAAATCGGGCCTGGGTTGCGGCACCATCATCATCATCGCGATCGTCATCATCATCCTGCTGATCCTGCTGAGCAACTGTTCCGGATCGTCCGGCAGCGGCTACCGCAGCTCGGGCGGCTCGTTCGGCGGCTATTCCAGCGGCGGCGGACACAAGTAAGCAATTTATCAAGGAGCTTCCACCATGATGGGAATCGAATGGCTCAAGCCCGCGGCGTTCCTCGGGTCCATCCTGTACGCGCTGATCGGCGTCGTCATCTTCTGGGTGTGTTTCATCGTCGTCGACAAGATCACGCCCTATGACCTGTGGGGCGAGATCGTCGAGAAGCAGAACGTGGCGCTGGGCGTCGTGGTGGCTGCCATGTGCCTGGGCATCAGCCTCATCGTCGCCGCCGCCATCCATTGAGGCAGGGGGTGGCGGATTCCAACGGGCTTTCACGGGCCCTGCTCGCGTTTGTCCCTTGGTGTGTCAAAAATTGAATAAGAATAATTATCGTTTGTATTAAAATGTGTACTTCGTGTGAGCGGTAGCGGCCGGAGGGGGCTGCACGTTCGAATATCTGGAGTACCCATGGCACACAAGCACCCTGCGGGCAGCAACAAGGCTGCCCGTTTTCATTGGACCGCCACCGCAGCAGCCAGCCTGCTGGCCGTACTGGGCACGGCGCAGCAGGCCTGGGCCCAGGCCGATGCCGCACTGCCTGCCGTGCAGGTCACAGGCTCGCAATACGACGCCGACGATGTGCGCCCCGAGGGCGTGACCACGGCCACCAAGACCTACTTGGCGCCGCGCGACATCCCGCAGACCATCGACACGCTGGAGGTCAACAAGTAAAGAGCCTGTTCAATGTCTTTTTGAAGCCGCGCAAGCCCCTTTTCGGGATGGGATGCAAGGCGCGGGGTGCAGCCAATAGCGCGGCTATTGGCAAGCGCCGCAACGCCGCAGACCGCCCGAAAAGGCACTTGCCCTCCGGGTTGGAGTGAAATCGGGCGATTGGACGCCCCGGCTGCTTGCATGGGCACGAGCCCATGCGGCGCATCCGAAGCATCCACTCATCCCGATTGCACTCCAAAGCGGGTGCAAAAAGGCATTGAACAGGCTCTATGAGCTATGGCATCAACGACCTTGCGGTGATGCTCGACGGCGTGCCCGGCGTGAACACCAAGTACGACATGCGCGGCGAGGGCGTGATGATCCGCGGCTTCAACGCCGACTCGGGCGACATCTACCGCGACGGCGTGCGCGAATCCGGCCAGGTGCGCCGCAGCACCGCCAACGTGGAGCGCATCGAGATCTTGAAGGCCCGGCCTCGGTGCTCTACGGCCGCAGCAGCGGCGGCGGCATCGTCAACCTGGTGAGCAAGCAGGCCCGCTTCGATGCCAAGAGCAGCGTCACCTTGCGCGGCGGTTCGTGGGAGAACTACGGCGGCACGCTCGATATCAACAAGGTCATCAACAACCACGTGGCCGTGCGCCTGACGGCCGACCGCGAGCAGGCCGACAGCTTCCGCAGCGGTATCCGCAACCGGAACGAGATGGTCTCGCCCAGCATTCTGGTCGATACCCGCACCGGCCTGCGCTGGAGTGGCCAGTACACCTACGACAACATCTGGCGCGTGCCCGACCGGGGGCCGGTCTACGACCAGCTGCCGCCCGGTGTCTCCATCCGCAAGGGCTTCGCCCACCCGGATGACCAGGTGGAAGACCGCCTGCGCGTGCTGCGCTCGGACCTGTCGTACGACTTCAACAGCGCCTGGAGCGTGCGCTGGGTGGCCAGCAAGCGCGAGGCCAGCCAGGACTTCGACCACTACTTCGCCGGCACCTACTGCAACACGGCGGGCCAGACCACCGCAGGCGCCGCCTGCGCGTGGCGCGGCCAGGTGCGGCCGAACTACGCCTGACAGCAGACGGCCAACGAGACCCTGTCCAACACCGTCGACCTGACGGGCAAGTTCAGCACCGGCGGCATCCAGCACGAGGTGCTGGTCGGTGCCGAGGCCAGCGAGGAAAAGCGCCACCCGCGCATCGGCCAGCCGGCGTCCACCTTCAGCTACGACCCGCTGCAGCCCATCGCCTGGGGCGCCAAGCCGGCGCAGGGCAACCCGACCCAGCACAACCTGCACAAGGCCGAGGGCCAGGCCCTGTACGTGCAGGACCTGGTCAGCCTCACGCCCGAATGGAAGCTGCTGGCCGGCCTGCGCTATGACCGCTTCACCTTCAACAGCACCAACCTGCTGACCAACGTGGGCCGTGGCTACGACGGTGATTCGGTGAGCCCGCGCCTGGGCGCGGTCTGGCAGCCGGTGCGCGAGCACAGCCTGTACGCCTCGTGGAACAAGAGCTACTCGCCCTACGGCGGGCGCGGCATGATCAGCGTGGACGTTGCGCCCACCGCCGTCTACGACGACGAGCCCCAGCACTCGCGCCAGGTCGAGGTGGGCGTCAAGAGCGACTGGCTGAACGGCGCGCTCTCGACCCAGCTGTCGGTGTACCAGCTCGAGCACGCCAACATCCGCTACCGCCCCGACGCGGTCAACGATCCCTTCACCTGGGCCGTGCGCGGCAAGGAGCGCTCGCGCGGCATCGAGTTCAGCGCGGCAGGCCGTGTGGCCTCGTCGTGGTACGTGCGCGGCGGCGTGGGCGTGACCAGCGCCAAGGTCACCGAGGACAAGCTGCAGCCCGCACTGGTGGGCAAGTACCTGGTGGACACCGCCTTGCGCAACGGCAACTTCTTCGTGCGCTACGCGCCGCAAGGCCCCTGGTACGGGGAAATCGGCGCCACGCACACCAGCGCCCGCTGGCTCAACGCCGCCAACACCTCGCGCGTGCCCGGCTATACCCGCTGGGATGCGCTGGTGGGCTGGCGCCAGGGCGTATGGACGGCGACGGCCGCCATCTCCAACCTGCTGGACAAGGAATACTGGCGCAGCGATGCCATGCCGGGCGCCCCGCGCAGCCTGCTGGTCAGCGTGAACTACCAGTTCTGACGCCGGCCTTGGGGCGGGGGACTTCCGGAAGGTGCCCTCGGCTTGCACCTTTCCCATTCGCAGCACAATAGCGGCTTGTCCTCAAACCCTACCTCCCTCCCCTCCGCCTCCGCCCCCTCGGGCGCACGCCCCATCGACGTTGCGCTGCTGGCCAGCGTGTTCGTCGTGGCCGCCTGCGGCCTGCTCTACGAGCTGGCGGCTGGTGCCCTCGCGTCCTATGTGTTGGGCGACTCGGTGCTGCAGTTCTCCACCATCATCGGCACCTACCTGTTCGCCATGGGCGTGGGCTCCTGGCTGTCGCGCTATTTCGAGCGGCAGCTGCCTGCGCACTTTTTGCGCATCGAGTTGATGGTGGCACTGATTGGCGGCGCGCTGCCGGCCACGCTGTTCCTGGCCAACGCCTATGCGCCGGGGGCCTTCCGGCTGCTGTTGTACGGCATGGTGTTCATGGTGGGCACGCTGGTGGGGCTGGAGATTCCGCTGGTCATGCGCATCTTGAGGCGCAACGTGGCGCTCAAGGACCTGGTCTCGCAGGTGCTGACCTTCGATTACCTGGGCGCGCTGGCCGTGTCCATGGCTTTTCCGCTGCTGCTGGTGCCGCACCTGGGGCTCATCCGCACGGGGCTGCTGTTCGGGCTCATGAATGCAGCCGTGGCGCTGTGGGCGGTGTGGCTGTTCCGCGATGAGCTGCGCCGCCTGCGCGCGCATGCCTTCGCCTGCGTCGCCGTCATAGGGCTGCTGTTCGCGGGCCTGCTCGGCGCGGACCACATCACCAGCTTTGCCGAAGACAAGTTCTACCAGGACCGCATCGTCTTCAGCACCGCGTCGTCCTACCAGCGCATCGTCGTCACCAACGGCAAGCTGGGTCACCGCCTGTACCTCAACGGCAACCTGCAGTTCGCGGAGCGCGACGAGTACCGCTACCACGAGGCCCTGGTCCACCCCGCCATGGCGGCGCACGGCGCACCCCGGCGCGTGGCCGTGCTCGGCGGTGGCGACGGCATGGCCGTGCGCGAGATCCTCAAGTACCCCTCGGTCGAGTCCGTCACCCTGGTGGAGCTGGACCCGGCCATGACGCGCCTGTTCAGCGACAACCCCACGCTCGCCCGGCTCAATGGCGAGGCGCTGCGCTCGCCCAAGGTGCACGTGGTCAACACCGACGCCTTCCAGTGGCTGCAGCACGGCAAGGACGCCAAGGCGGATGGCGGCGATGCGGTGGATGACCTGTTCGACGTGATCGTGGTCGACTTTCCCGATCCCACCAATTTTTCCATCGGCAAGCTCTACACCAACAGCTTCTATGCGCTGCTGGACAAGCGCTTGGCGGCCAGCGGTTATGCCGTGGTGCAGACCACCTCGCCGCTGGTGGCACGCCAGAGTTTCTGGACCGTGGTGCAAACCATCGAGTCCGTGGGCCTGCAGACGGCGCCCTACCATGCCCATGTGCCCAGCTTCGGCGAGTGGGGCTTCGTGGTGGCCAGCCGCCGGCCCTGGCGCATGCCCGAGGCACTGCCTGCCGACCTGCGCTTCCTGAGCGCGGGCACGCTGCCCCTGCTGTTCGACTTTCCGCTCGACATGGCGCGCCTGCCGGCCGAGGTGAACCGCCTGTCCAACCAGGCGCTGGTGCACACCTACGAGCGTGAATGGGGCAAAGTGGTTGCGCACTGAACTCGGAACAACCCCCTGAGGCGCTGCGCGGCTTCACCCCTTCTCTCGAATTGCTCCGCAATTCGGGAAGGGGGACGCAGCCAGTGCGGCGGGGCGGCCCTTGCACGGCTGCTCTGGTATGGGGCGTGCCAGTTTCGTAGACCAGAGGTCCGCACCACATCGGCATTTGCCGGGGCGCTGAACCCGTGCTGTTGCATCCATGCCGCGCGGATGTAACAAATCGGGGAGTTGTAGGGCTTACCGGCCACGTGGGTAAATCGCTCACGGGGTTCCCTGCAAAATGGAAGCCAACGCTTACATTCGTCCGCCCGATGCTCGAGAGATTCTTCGTTGTCGGCGCAGAGCAGGATCTACAGAACCTTTGGGGGCACGACCCCTGGCTGGTGGCCCTGTCGGTCGCGCTCGCGATCGCCTCTTCCCTCATGGCGCTGCACCTGGCAGCGCTGGCCTTGCGCGCACCCGACCGCTTGCGCCGCAACCTCACGGTGGCTTCCGGGGCGGTGGCGCTGGGCGGGGGCGTCTGGTCCATGCATTTCGTGGGCATGCTGGCGTTTGACCTGTGCGCCAGTGGCCATTTCGAGCCCTGGGTGACGGCGCTGTCGTTTCTTCCCAGCCTGGTGGCCTCGTGGATCGCGTTGCACGTGCTCACCCAGGAGCAGCCCACCCGCCGCTCCATCACCTGGGGTGGTACCTTGGTGGGCGTGGGAATCGGCGTCATGCACTACGCCGGCATGTCGGCATCCGATGCGGCGCCGCTGATCCGCTACGACGTGGTGGGCTTCCTGGCCTCCCTCGTGTTCGCGGTGGGCATGGCCATCCTGGCGCTGTGGCTGCGTTTTGGCATGCAGCGCGCCTGGACGCGCCGCCCCTGGCTGAGCACGCTGCTCGGCGGCCTGGTCCTGGGCCTGGCGATCGCCGGCATGCACTACATCAGCATCGCGGCCGTGCGCGTGTCCGGCAGACCCGATCTCCTGGGGCCAGTACCCGAGCAAGCCAGGTACATGGCCCTGGCCATCGCCCTGATGGCGGTGCTGGTGGGCCTGGTGGTCACCACCGTCAACATCGGCCTGCGGGTCCGCTGGCTGCTGCGCAGATCCGAACAGAGCGAATCGCGCCTGCGTTCCGTGGTGGAGACGGCCATGGACGCCATCATCATGGCCGATTCGGACGGCACCATCCGGTCCTTCAACGGCTCGGCACAGCGGATGCTCGGCTGGACCGCCGAGGAAGCCGTGGGCCAGCCGGTGCGCATGCTGGTGGACCCCGCCTATGCCAACACGCCGCACAGCTACCTGCCGCGCGACCTGTCCCGGGGCGAAGCGCGCCAGGTGGGCAAGGACAAGGAAATCCACGTGGTGCGCAAGGACGGCGCCCTGGTGCCCGTGCGCCTGGTGGTCGGCCGCGTGGACCTGCCGGGGCCGCCGGTGCTCGTGGGGTTCCTGACCGATCTGACCGAGCGCCGGGCCATCGAGCAGGAGCGCCGGCGCGGCGAGGAGCAACTGCGTTCGCTGGTGCGCAACATCCCGGGCGTGGCGTTTCGCTGCCGGTACGACGCCGACTGGTCCATGCTGTTCATCAGCGATGCGGTCGAGGCCCTGACCGGTTGGCCGGCCGAGGACTTCCTGCACAGCCGCATCTCCTTTGGCCGCATCATCCACGAGGACGATGCCGAACGCATCGGTGAGCAGGTGGCGCGCGCCCTGGACACCGGCGAATCCTATGTGCTGGAGTACCGGCTGCACACGCGGCATGGCGGCATCCGCTGGGTGTCCGAAACGGGCCGAGGCGTCGCGGGGCCGCAGGGGGAAGTCCGGTGGATCGATGGCGTGATCACCGACATGACGGCGTCCAAGGCACAGAACGCCGAGTTCGTGGGCACGGTCACGGCCATCGGCCGGTCGCAGGCGGTGATCGAGTTCGACCTCAAGGGCAAGGTGCTCACCGCCAACCGGAATTTCCTGGACCTCATGGGCTACACGCTCGCCGAGATCGAAGGCCAGCACCACCGCATCTTCTGCACGCCGGAGTACGCCGAGAGCCAGGCCTACCAGGCCTTCTGGGCGCGCCTGGGCCAGGGCGAGTTCGATGCCGGAGAATACCTGCGCCTGGGCCGAGACGGGCGCGAGGTCTGGATCCAGGCCACTTACAACCCTATCTTCGACGCCCAGGGGCGGGCCTTCAAGATCGTCAAGTTCGCCACCGATCTCACCGTGCGCCGGCGCATGGAGACCGACCTGCGCGCGGCCAAGGAGCAGGCCGAGCACGCGGCAGCGGCGCGCAGCACCTTCCTGGCGAACATGAGCCATGAGATCCGCACGCCCATGAACGCCATCATCGGTTTCACCGAGGCGCTGCTCGATACCCCGCTCGAAAGCACCCAGCGCCGCCACCTGGGCACGGTGCACCATGCGGCGCGTTCCATGCTGCGCCTGCTCAACGACATCCTGGACACCGCCAAGCTCGAAAAGGGCGCGGTGGAGCTGGAAGTGGCCGACTTCAGCCTGCGTGAGCTGTGCGAGCAGATCCTCGCCTCGCTGCGCATCACCGCAGCCAAGAAGGGGCTGGAGCTGGTGCTCGACTACCCTGACACGGTGCCCACGTACTGGCAGGGCGATGCCTTCCGCATCCAGCAGGTGCTGCTCAACCTGCTGGGCAATGCGATCAAGTTCACCCACGCAGGACGTGTCACCCTGCGCGTGTCGGGCGTGAATGCGCAACTGGTGCTGGAAGTGACCGATACCGGCATCGGTATCGACGCGGCGGGTGTGGAACGCATTTTCGACCCCTTTGCGCAGGCCGATGCCTCCACCACGCGCCGCTACGGCGGCACGGGCCTGGGCACCACCATCGCCCGCCAGCTGGCGGAGCTCATGGGCGGTGCCATCGCGGTGGCAAGCCGCGTGGGCCACGGCAGCACCTTCACCGTGCGCCTGCCGCTGCGCACAGGCGAGGCCCCGGTGGATGGCAGTGCATCGGCCCGGGACTGGCTGCGCGCACCCTTGCCCAGCCTGCGTGTGCTGGCCGTGGACGACGTGCCCGCCAACCTGGAGCTGCTGCAGATCACGCTGCAGCGCGGCGGTCACAAGATCACCACGGCAGGCAGTGGCGCGCAGGCGCTGGAAGCCTTTGCGGCAGAACGCTTCGACGTGATCCTCATGGATCTGCAGATGCCCGACATGGACGGGCTGGAGGTCGCCCGCCACCTGCGCAGCTTCGAGCAGGCCCGGCAGCGCAAGGCCACGCCCATCGTGGCATTGTCGGCCAGCGTCCTGGAGCAGGACCGCCGCAATGCCCGTGCCGCCGGCATGGATGGCTTTGCGAGCAAGCCGGTCGAGCCGGTGCGGCTCATGGCCGAGATCGCGCGCGTGATCGGCGTGCGTGAAGATGGCGCTGACCCGGTGTTTGCCGTCACCAGTGCCTTTGGCAGCCTGGAGGCCCCCGACGGGCTGCAGGGGATGCGCGCACTGAGGCCGCCGCAGGCGCCGTTGCCGGCCGCCATCGAGTGGGACCGTGGTGTGCGGCTGTGGACCCAGGCGCGCTACCTGCGAGAGGCCATCGAACGCTTCATGCAGGAGAGCGGCGTGGCGCTGGCGGGCCTGCTGTCCGCGCACCAGGCGGACGATTGGGAGGGCCTGGAATCACGTGCCCACCGCGTGCGTGGCGCGGCCGCCAACCTGGCGTTGCCCGTGGTGCAGCAGCTCGCCGGGCAGATCGAGCATGCGGCCCGCGCGCGCGATGCCGCTCCAGTGCAGGCAGCGCTGCTGGCCCTGGCCACCGCGCTCGACGCGGTGCGCGTCGCCCTGCTCCATCCGCAAGCGCCTGACGCCCAGTTGCAGGGCACGGCCTCCTCACCGGTGCCGCTGCCGCCCGCCGAGCGCAGCCGTGTTCTCGCCGCCATCGATGCCCTGGTCGCAGCCCTGGCGCAAGGGGAGCTGGCCGATGCTCCGCTGGCGGTGCTGGAGGGCGAGCTGTCGGCCGTCAGTCTCAACAGCCTGCAGGAGGCGCTGGATCGCTTCGATTTTGACGAGGCGCGGGCCTGCCTGCTGGCCTTGCGTGCGCATCTGCAGGCGCCCACGCCCCCCCAGGAGATGGCATGACCCCCGTGCTGGAAGACCACCGCCCGCGCCTGCTGCTGGTGGACGACGAACCCACCAATTTGCAGGTGCTGCGCCACATCCTGCAGGAGGACTTTCGCCTGCTGTTCGCCACCGACGGGGCGCGCGCGCTGCAGATCGCCCAGCAGCAGCGGCCCGACCTGGTGCTGCTCGACGTGATGATGCCGCAGATGGACGGCTACGGCGTGTGCCAGGCCCTGAAGGCCGACCGCGCCACCGCGAACATACCGGTGATCTTCGTCACCGCGCTCACCGAAGCGCAGGACGAGGCGCGCGGCTTCGACGTGGGCGGCGTGGACTACATCACCAAGCCCGTGAGCGCCCCCGTGGTGCGCGCCCGCGTGCGCACGCACCTGTCGCTGGTGCGCACCGAGGAACTGCGCGAAACGCGGCTGCAGATCGTGCAGCGCCTGGGCCGCGCCGCCGAGTACAAGGACAACGAGACGGGCATGCACGTCATCCGCATGAGCCACTTCGCCCATGTGTTGGCGCTGGCGCTGGGCCACTCGCCCGCCTGGGCCGAAGACCTGCTGAACGCCGCGCCCATGCACGACGTGGGCAAGATCGGCATCCCCGATGCCGTGCTGCGCAAGCCCGGCCCGCTCGACGCTGGCGAATGGGACACCATGCGCCGCCATCCCCAGATCGGTGCCGAGATCATCGGCGAGCACCCCGCAGGCTTGCTGCGCCTGGCCCACTCCATTGCGCTCACGCACCACGAGAAGTGGGACGGCAGTGGCTACCCGCAGGGCCTGGCAGGCGAGGCGATCCCGGTGGAGTCGCGGATCGTCGCCCTGGCAGACGTGTTCGATGCACTGACGGCGCGCCGGCCCTACAAGGAGCCCTGGAGCATCGAGGACACCCTGGCCCACCTGCGCGCCCAGGCGGGCAAGCACTTCGACCCTGGGATGGTGGAGGTGTTCATCGCGCAGCTGCCCCGGCTGCTGGAGATCCAGGCGCGCTGGAAAGATTGACCCCCGTTGCCGGGGACTGGGTTGCGGGTGACGTAGAGTACGGTTCCATGTCCCTTGCGCCCCCCTCTCTCCCGCCATCTCCGCGCCGCAGGCAACTGTTGCAGGCTGGCGCCCTGTTCGCCGCAGGCGGACTGCTGCAGGGTTGCGACAAGGCGCCGCGCACACTCGATGGTGGCTTTGCCGGCATCGACATGGAGCGCGGCCATGCGCTGCGCGAGTTGCTGCAAAAGGGCCGCCTGCCCGAGCCTTCCGTGGTGCGGCGTGCGCAGGTCATCATCGCCGGCGGCGGCGTGGCAGGGCTGGCCGCGGCGCGCGCGCTGCGCCTGGCCGGGGTGGAGGACTTTGCGCTGCTGGAGCTCGAAGACCAGCCTGGCGGCAACAGCCGCGGCGGTGTGGTCGGCGGTATCGCCTGCCCCATGGGCGCGCACTACCTGCCCGTGCCCGGCGACGACGCGGGCGAGGTGCAGGACCTGCTCGAAGAACTGGGCCTGCGCCAGCGCGTGGCTGGGCGCTGGCGTTACGACGAGCGCCACCTGTGCCATAGCCCGCAGGAGCGCCTTTACTTCGAGGGTGAATGGCAGGAAGGCCTGCTGCCGGTGCAGGGCGTGGGCGAGGCCACGCTGGCCCAGTACCGCCGGTTCTCGGAGCGGGTGGATGCCTTGTCCAAGGCGGCGCGCTTCACCATGCCCATGCTCAAGGCCTTCGATGGCAAGCGGCCGCTGTCGCCCACGCACCAGGCGCTCGACGCCCTGAGTTTCGGCGCCTGGCTCACGCAGGAGGGGCTGGACGATGCACACCTGCGCTGGTACCTGGACTACTGCTGCCGCGACGACTACGGTGCGGGCATGGCGCGCGTATCGGCCTGGGCCGGCATCCACTACTTCGCCAGCCGCCATGGCTTCCATGCGCCGGGCGACGCAGGCACCGATGACCGCGAGGGCGTGCTCACCTGGCCCGAGGGCAATGGCTGGCTCACGCAGCGCTTGGCGGTGCCGCTGCGCGAAGGCGGGCAACTGGCCACGGGCACCAGCGTGCTGCGCATCACCGAGGGGCGCCATGGCGTGGAGGTGGAGGCGCTCAACCATGCCTCGGGCAATGTCGAGCGCTGGCAGGCGCCGCGCTGCGTGGTGGCGCTGCCCGTGTTCCTGGCTGCACGCGTGGTGCGCAACCCGCCCGCCTTTCTCACCGAAACAGCGCAGCGCCTGTCCTGGGCGCCGTGGCTGGTGGCCAACATCCACATCGATGCGCCGCTGACCGACCGCGCAGGCGCCGCGCCGGCCTGGGACAACGTGCTGTATGCCGATGCCAACCCGGGCGGTCTGGGCTACGTGGATGCTGGTCACCAGCGCCTGGACCCGCGCCCGGGGCCCACGGTGCTCACCTACTACCAGGCCCTGGGCGATCTGCCCGATGGCCGCCAGCAACTGGCCACCCAGCCCTGGGCCCACTGGGCGCAGGCGGCCATGCAGTCACTGGCCGGCCCGCATCCCGACCTGGCCCAGCGCGCCACGCGCGTGGACGTCACGCGCTATGGGCACGCCATGTCCATCCCCACGCCGGGGCTGCTGGGCTGGCTGCACCAGCCGGGCCGTTACCGCGCGCCCGACAAGCGCGTGCGCCTGGCCAGCGGCGAGCGCGTGGCCGTGCTGCCTACGCCGGCCACGGCGCGCCTGGCGTTCGCCCACAGCGACTGGTCGGGGTATTCGGTGTTCGAGGAAGCCTTCACGCGCGGCCACATGGCCGGGCTGGTGGCAGCCGGCTGAACGGCACTGGCATGGCAGGCACGGCGCTCGAAGTCGAGGTGCATCTCAGCGTACCGCGCCAGCAGCTGCATCTGTACGCGGGCGATGCGCTGGTGCGCAGCTATGCCGTCTCCACCGCGCTGCAGGGCGTGGGTGAGTTGAACGGCAGCGGCTGCACGCCGCGCGGCCTGCACCGCGTGCGCGCCAAGGTGGGCGCGGGCTGCGATACCGCCACCGTCTTCGTGGGGCGCCGGCCCACGGGCGAAGTCTTCACCCCCGAACTGGCCCTGCAGCACCCGGGGCGCGACTGGATCCTGTGCCGCATCCTGTGGCTCGCGGGCTGCGAGCAGGGCGTCAACCGCGGTGGCGCGGTGGACACGCTGCGCAGGTACATCTACATCCACGGCTGCCCGGACGGCACGCCCCTGGGCGCGCCGGCGTCGCACGGTTGCGTGCGCATGGCCAATGCCGATGTGGCGGACCTGTTCGACCGGGTGGTGGTAGGGACTGCGGTGTACATCGAAGGCTAGTGGCTGCCGCCGTGTGGGCCGATGTCACGGGCCCGTCACGCGGACCGGGCATCGTCGCCGCTTTACTTACATTTGCAGCGAGTGACCATGTCCCGACTCTCCACCCTCGCCGCCTGCGCCCTGCTGGCGTGCGCCGCCGCTTCCACCACGGCCCAGGCCCAGCAGGCGTACCCCGCCACGCTGGCCGGCCATGCCGTGATGCCCGCCATGAGCCTGGTGCCAGCGCCCAAGGACGCGCCGCAGGACCTGCAGACCAGCGGCAAGTTCACCACGGGCAAGCGCGTGGAGGCGCTGGGCTCGGTCGAAGGCCTCTCGGGTGGCCGCCCTACCGGCATCTCGCTGCCGTTCGCGGGCCAGCCGCTGCAGGGCCACTCGGGCATCAAGCGCATGGCCGACGGCTCGTTCTGGATCCTCACGGACAACGGCGCCGGCGCCAAGGCCAATTCGCCCGATTTCATGCTGCACCTGAGCCACTACAGCGTGGACTTCAAGGCCGGCCAGTTCAACCGCCTGGCCACCGTGTTCCTGCACGACCCGGATAAGAAGGTGCCGTTTCGAATCACCCACGAAGGCACGGACAAGCGCTACCTCACGGGCGCGGACTTCGATCCCGAGAGCTTCCAGTTCGCCGGTGGCGCACTGTGGATCGGCGAGGAGTTCGGGCCCTATCTGATCAAGGCCGACCTTTCGGGCCGCGTGCTCGCCGTGTTCGAAACGCAGGTGGACGGCAAGCTCGTGCGCTCGCCCGACCACCCGGCCATCACCACGGCCGGCGCGCCCGACGCCAAGGCCCCTGCCTTCGAGGTCAAGCGCTCCAAAGGCTATGAAGGCATGGCCTCGTCCAAGGACGGCAGCAAGCTCTACGCCCTGCTCGAAGGCCCGCTGTGGAACGAGGCCGGTAAGGCCTACGAGGCCGTGGATGGCAAGCAGTATCTGCGCGTGCTGGAGTTCGACGTGAAGGCCGAGCAGTGGACCGGCCGCCACTGGAAGTACGTGCTCGAAGCCAACCACCATGCCATCGGCGACTTCAACATGATCGACGGCACCACTGGCCTCATCATCGAGCGCGACAACGGCGAAGGCACGGCCGACAAGGCCTGCCCCGAAGGACAGAAGCGCACGGACTGCTTCCACGACCTGGCAAAATTCAAACGCGTCTACAAGATCGAGCTGACCGACGCCAACGTCGGTGGCCCGCTGCGCAAGGTTGGCTACATCGACCTGATGTCCATCCAGGACCCGAAACGCCTGGCGAAGAAGCCGCTGAACAACGGCGTGCTCACCTTCCCCTTCTTCACCATCGAGAACGTGGACGTGGTGGATGGCACGCACATCGTGGTCGGCAACGACAACAACCTGCCCTTCAGCTCCAGCCGCGAGCCGAACAAGGCCGATGACAACGAGCTCGTGCTGTTGGATGTGGGCGAACTGCTGCGCGCGAAGTAAACGGCATTGCACCCAACAAGCGCCGTAACGGCGTTGGCGCCAACCCATATCGTGCAAGTCAGAGTTTGGGACAGAGGCCCCAGCGGAGTCGCAGGGGCTGCTATACCTTTGACTGTCGAAAACTGTGGTGAGCTTATTCACCATGGCGCAGTACTTCTCTCGGCGCTGGCAAAGGCGAAATCCTTTCGGTGCTCGGAATCGATCCGCTCGGGGCGATACTCAAGCATTTCGATGGCGTAGCGGCTTAAGGAGAGTACGTGCTTATTACAAGACTCAAACTGCAGAACTGGCGCAACTTCAAAAAAATTGAAGTGGACTTGCGCGACAGGGTGTTTGTCATTGGGCCGAATGCGTCGGGAAAATCGAACCTGTTGGATGTATTTCGGTTTTTGCGGGACGTTGCCAAGCCCAAGGGAGGAGGCCTTCAGCGCGCAGTCGAAGCGCGCGGAGGCATGACCAAGTTGCGCTGCCTCCTGGCGCGGCGCGACCCAGAGGTACTGATCGAAGTGGAGTTGGCAGAGAAAATTGACACGCCTGCCAATTGGCGCTACAGCCTCGCCTTTCGCAGCGAAGGGAAAGGGAAGCAGCGGGTGGTAGTAAGCAAGGAGCGTGTAGAAGATCTGCGTCTAGGTGTCGTACTGCTGGATCGACCACACAATCCGGAAGACCAAGCGGACCCAGAGCGTTTGACCGAAACCAGCCTTGAGCAAGTCAACGCCAACAAGGAATTCCGCGAGATCGCGCAGTTCTTTGGTGCATTGACCTATCTGCACCTGGTGCCGCAGCTACTCAAACATACTGAGTTGGGCGCGGCGGCTTTGCTCGAAGGTGACCCATTCGGGCAGTCGTTTCTTGAGCGTATTGCGAAAACTCCTGACAGAACCCGCGATACCCGGCTGAAGAAAATCGAATCTGCTCTGAAGGCATGTGTGCCCAACATGCGTGATCTGAAGTTCAGCCGTGACCCTGCCACGGGCACTCCGCACCTGGAAGCGCTTTACGAGCACTGGAGGCCTGATGCGGGCTGGCAAAGGGAAGATCAGTTTTCTGATGGAACTTTGCGTTTGCTGGGCATCATGTGGAGCCTGCTGGATGGAGACTCCTTGCTCCTGCTGGAGGAGCCCGAGTTATCGCTCAATGAGTCCATCGTTCGACAGATTCCGCCCCTTCTTTGGCAAATGCAGCGCAAGGCCAAGCACCGCCGCCAGGTCTTTGTGACAACGCACAGCGAAGCATTGTTAGAACACAGTAGCGTGGATCCGCGCGACGTTCTGCGTCTGGAGCCGTCACCAGAAGGAACCCGGGTGGCGCCCGCAACGCCGCAAGAAATTGCTCTGGTGGAGGCGGGCTACAACGTGGCGGAGGCCATGGTTCGCAAGGCACCGCAGGGGGAACTGGGACAGCTTTCCATTTTTTAGCCATGGCCAAACCGTTGGAAATTGCCCTTGTCGTAGAAGATGTGCTGAGTCTGGTCTTGATGGAGAAGGTGTTGGCGCATACAGGGCGCGGCTACACGGTGCTGCGCCCACTCGTGGAGCGGGGCGTTGGCAACATTCGAAAATCCGTACCCAAGTACGTGAGCGCCAGCCGAGCTCTGCCCCATGTTGTGTTGGCAGATCTGGACCAGATGAGGTGCGCGCCGCTACTGCGCCAGCAATGGGGAGTCGCGAAGTTGCCCGACAGCATGCTGTTTCGTGTGGCCGTCCGAGAGTCGGAAGCCTGGGTGCTTGCCGATCGTGCTGGCTTTGCCGATTTTGCAGGGATACCCGTCATCAAAGTTCCTGCTGCGCCCGAGGCTTTGGCCGACCCCAAACAGGAGTTGGTCAACTTGGTGCGGCGCAGCCGGAACAAGCGGCTCGCGGCGGAATTGGTGCCTGTTCAAGGAAGTGCTGTATCCATCGGGCCTCTCTACAACGAACGGCTGGGCCAGTTTGTTCGTGAAACTTGGGACGTTGGAGCCGCAATGGCAAATTCCCCAAGTCTTGAGCGCACTTTCTCGCGCTTGCAGAGTTTCATGGCTTGAACTCGTCTGACGTCCGGAGTGACATTGACACGGCCAATAGTTGCTACCACGCAGGCCGAATGCAAAAGTGTGGTTTCTGCGCAGGAGCCACATGCGGAGCACCCGACTGGCAAAATAGAGCGATCTCATCAAGTTTCGGTTCGGCGATGGAACCGTCATACCAAAGTCTGCGCTTATGTTCACAGGCATCGTTCAAGCCACGGCAGGCATTGCCGCCATCCATGACCGCGCAGGCCTGCGCACCTTCACGCTCGATTTCCCCGAGGGCTTCTGCCAGGACCTGGCCATTGGTGCCAGTGTTTCCACCGATGGCGTGTGCCTCACGGTGACCGAGATCCTCTCGCCCACACAGGCCAACTTCGACGTGATGCAGCAGAGCCTGAACATCACCACGCTGGGCAGCTATGGCCAGGGCGACCGCGTGAATGTGGAGCGCGCTGCCAAGGACGGTGCCGAGATCGGCGGCCACCCGCTGTCGGGCCACATCGATTTTTCGGGCACGCTGGCCAGCGTGCGCGAGTTCGACAACAACCTGGTGTGGCGCGTGGCCGTGCCGCCCGAGTTCCGCAGGTATGTGTTCGCCAAGGGCTACATCGCCATCCATGGCGCCAGTCTCACCGTGTCGGAAGTGAACCGCTCCGAAGGCTGGTTCGAGGTCTGGCTGATCCCCGAGACCCGCCGTGCCACGGTGTTCGAGGGCAAGAAGGCCGGCGACCGCCTGAACATCGAGATCGAGCGCAGCACCCAGGTGGTGGTGGACACGGTGCGCGAAGCGGTGCAGGAAAGCCTGGGCCGTCTGCAACCCGTGCTCGAAGCCCTGCTCAAGGAAAAGGGCCTGTCCCTTGAAGACTTCGTGCAACCCCCCGTGCTCCCGCACTGAAGCTCAGCCCGCGACGTAGTCGAGAAAGCCGGTGACACGGCGCAGGCGCCCATCGGCGTCCACTTCGGCCACGTCGGTGCCGCGCGCCACGGGTTCGGCCCCCGGGGCCGCGAGCGCCCAGGAAAAGCGCACCACGCTGTGGTGCCCCTCGGGCGTGCCCAGCAGCGCGAAGCGGTAACCGGCAAAACGCTGCTGCGCGCCCGCGATCAGGGCCGCCATGCCGTCATGGCCCCTGCCTTCCATCATCGGGTCGAGGTAGTGCACCTCGCTGCTGAAGGCCTCGCGCACCAGGCGATCCCGCTCGCTGCTGTCGGTGGCGTTCCACGCGCTCAGGTAACGTGCGGCGATGCCGGAGGCCGAAGTGGCGGCGTTCAGGACAGGGGATTCGACGGTGTTCATGGTGGCTGCTCCAGAGAAGTTGAACGAACGGAATAAAAACAAAGGGTGGCGGATGCAGGCAGGCATCCGACGCAAGCCATTCTTCGCGGCTGCCCTGCCGGCGTCGATGACATGGCAGGTCATGTGCCAGGGATAATGCGGCGCCTGCATGCTGAACTCCACCGCTTCCTCTTCTTCTCCTGGTGCGCCGCGCGCTCTGCAGCTGCACGACCTGCCCGGTCTGCTGCAGGTGCAGCTGGCCTGCTATGGCGCGGGCTTTGTCGAAAGCGGCGAGGTGTTTGCGCGCCGGCTCGCCAGCCCGGTCAACTGCTCGCTGGTGCTCGAACGCGCCGGCCAGGTCTGCGCCTACCTGGCGGCCTACCGCTCGGTGCAGGGCAAGGTCACGCCGCTGCACGGCGACTTCGAGGGCCCGCCCGGCGCACCCGACACCCTGTACCTGCACGACATGGCGGTGCTGCCGGCCTGCGCAGGCCAGGGCCTGGCGCAGACGCTGCTTGCGCCGCTGTGGGCGCAGGGCGCGGCATGGGGGCTGCGGTACACCGCCCTGGTCTCGGTGCAGGGCTCGCAGGGCTACTGGGAGCACCATGGCTACGCCGTGCAGCCGCTGGCCGATGCACAGCAGCGTGAGCGGCTGGCAAGCTACGGCGAGGGGGCCGTGTACATGGTGCGAACGCTGGCTCCCTAGCCAGCGCCTTGCGTACGCCATTGGGCTTGTTTGAACGGCGCCACGGGCCGGGCATCTGTCGCAGGCCGTGGTCATAATGGCTGGCATGCCGAACCGCTGGAAACCCAATGTCACCGTGGCTGCCGTGATCGAACGCGATGGCCGCTTCCTGCTGGTGGAGGAAGAAACCACCGATGGCCTCAAGCTGAACAACCCAGCCGGCCACCTGGACCCCGGTGAGTCGCCCCCCAGCGCCTGCGCGCGCGAGGTGCTCGAAGAAACTGCGCACGATTTCGAGCCCACGCACCTGATCGGTGTGTACCTCAACCGTTTCACCAAGACGCGCACGGGCGACGACCTGACCTACCTGCGTTTTGCCTTTGCCGGCACGCTGGGCACGCACCACGCCTGGCGCACGCTGGACGAAGGCATCGTGCGCACCGTGTGGATGACGGCCGACGAAATCCGCGCCTGCCCCGAGCGCCACCGCAGCCCGTTGCTGCTGCAGTGCCTGGCCGACTACTTGGCCGGCCAGCGCTACCCGGTGTCGCTGGTACACACCGACATCTCGGTGACCCAGACCTCGGGCTGACTCGCCGCAAATATTTGTGGGATCGCATGTAACCCGCAGGTTGGATGGAGCGAAGTAACAGGCAGAGAGCACGGCGCCGTGCGATCTGAAACCCCTGTTTCGACCCTCCCTCACCTTTACGGAGTCTTCCACCATGCTGTCCACCTCGAACCCATCCGCCGCTTCCCTCGCCCTGGCCGCAGCCCTGCTGGCCCTGTCCTCCGGCGCCTTTGCCGCCGACGCCCCCAAGGGCTCCAAGGGCGGGGCTGTCGCTGCCAACGACAAGGTGCACTGCTACAACGTGCACGACTGCAAGGGCAACAGCGACTGCTCCACCGCCGAGCACAGCTGCAAGGGCCAGAATGCCTGCAAGGGCCACGGCTTCAAGGCCAAGACCGCTGCCCAGTGCCTGAGCGAAAAGGGCACCATCGGCGATATCAAAGGTTGACCCCCTGAGTCGCTTCGCGCCTTCCCCCTTGAAGGGGGACGCCGCCCCTGCGGCGGGGCGGCCCTTGCACGGCGGCATTGGCCTGGGCCGTGACAGTTTCATTGGCCTTGGGCGTAGCAGAGCGCACGAAGCATCAACCTATCAGCCATGGCACACGACCCCATCGCCGCGCGCGGCACCGGCTTCGGCCTGGGCCTGCGCACCGCCCACTACGCGGATTTTCTGGCCGGCCCGCAGCCGCTGGATTGGCTGGAGATCATCACCGACAACTACCTCATCGAGGGCGGCAAGCCGCTGGCGGTGCTCGACACGCTGCGCCGCGACTACCCCATGGCCATGCACGGCGTGGCCATGTCCATCGGTGCGGCGCAGGGCGTGGACATTGCCTACCTGCGCCAAGTGAAGGCGCTGGCCGAGCGCATCGAGCCGCTGTGGGTATCGGACCACCTGTGCTGGATCGGCCCCGGGCCGCAGCAGCAACTGCACGACCTGTACCCGCTGCCCTATACCGATGCCTCGGCGCGCCATGTGATCGCGCAGGTCCGCCGCGCGCAGGACGTTCTGGGCCGCCGGCTGGTGCTGGAGAACGTCTCCAGCTACATCCGCTATGCCGGCGACAGCGCAAGCGAATGGCAGTTCCTGGCCCACATCGCGCAGGAGGCCGACTGCCTGCTGCTGGTCGATGTGAACAATATCTACGTGAGCAGCGTGAACCACGGCTTCGACCCGCTCACCTACCTTGATGCGCTGCCCGCGCACCGCGTACAGCAGATCCACCTGGCCGGCCATTCGGACCAGGGTGACCACATCATCGATACGCACGACCACCCCGTGGCCCAGCCCGTGTGGGACCTGTATGCGCGGGCCTGCGAGCGTTTCGGCGCCGTGGCGACCATGGTCGAGCGCGACGACCACATTCCGCCGCTGGCCGAGCTGCTCGATGAAATGGCGATGGCCCGCTCCGTGGCTGCGGTCCATGTGCCGCCGGCCGGGGCTGCGGCCGCAGCACCGGTCGCAGAACCCTGGCCGTTCTCTCCGCTGTCCTTCGCACCCCAGCTGCAGGCGTTGCAGCGGGACCTGGCGGACCGCATCCTGGCCGAGCCCATGCAGGCCCTGGACGCCGAGGCACCGTTCGCGGGGCGCCTGGGCATCTACCACCATGCCTACCGCGCGCGGCTGGCCGAGGTGCTGGCCGACACCTACGCCAAGACCTGGCTCTACCTGGGCTCGGATACGTTCGAAGACCACGCGCGCCAGCATGCCGTGGCGCACCCGCCTACGGCGCGCAGCCTCAACCGCTATGGCGAGGGCTTTGTCGGCACCCTGCGCACGCTCTACCCCGACAACCCCGAGCTGCACGAACTGGCCCAGCTCGACTGGGACCTGCGCACGCGCTTCGACGGGGCGGACGTGCCGGCACTGGACGCGGCCACGGCTCCTTTCGCCGGCCCCTGGCTGGCACGCGCAGGGGTGCTGCACCCCAGTGCATTGCTGCGCACGCTGGCCACCAACGCCGTCGCGCTGTGGAATGCCATCCACGCCGACGAAGACGTGCCCGAGGCGGTGGCGCTGCCAGCGCCTGTCACCTTGCTGGTGTGGCGCAAGGGCCACCAGCCGCACTTTCGCTCGCTGGGCGCCCAGGAGGCGGTCTTCATCCACCTGCTGCAGGCGGGGGCCTCGGTGGAGCAGGCCTGCGACCGCCTGCAGGCGCTGGGGGCGATGCCGGGCACGGAACTGCTCGCACAGTGGCTGGCAGGCTTGTTGCGGGAGGGCCTGGTTGGCCTGGATGCGGCACGCGGCAGCCACTGCGCCGAGGCGCCCGTTGAGGAGCGCGCGAGCGCAGGCTGAGACTCCCTGGCCGGTGCCAGGTCACACCCCGTTGGGCAGCAGCGCGGCCAGCGCCTCGCGCATCCAGCGGGCAATCAGTTGTTGGCGCTCGCGCGGCATGCGGTCCAGCGTCGATGCGACGCTGATGGCGGCCACCGGTGCGCCATCGGCATTGCGCACGGCCATGCCCGCGGCCAGCACGCCCTGGGTGGCGTGGTTGCCCACCACTGACCAACCGCGCTCGCGTGTGGCGCGCACCAGGATCGCGAGGCGCTCGGGCGTCATGCCGCCATAGTGCGGCAAGGCCTGTGCATTGGCCTCTATGCAGGTGGCCACCTCCTCGTCGGGCAGCGCCGCCAGCAGAGCCAGGCCGGCCGCACCCACGCCCAGGGGCTGGCGCGTGCCCACCTGGATCACCAGGATCTGCACCGGGTGCGTGCCCACATGGCGTGCGATGCAGTGCGATGCGGCGCCCTCGCGCACGATGGCGAAGGCCGCATCGCCGCAGGCCCGGCTCACGCGCTCCAGCACGGGTGCCAAACGCATGGCCATGTTGGGCAGGGCGGCGGGCGCGGCCATGGCGGCCATGCGGGGCCCGGCCACGTAGCGAAAACGCCCGCGCCGGGCCACATGGCCGCCCTCCAGCAGCGTGGCCAGCAGGCGGTAGACGGTGGCGCGCTCCAGCCCCACAGCGCGGCACAGGTCGATCACGCGCAAGCCCTCGCGGCCGCTGGCGAGCACGGCGTCGAGCACCTGCAGGCCCCGGCGCAGCGTGCGGCTGCCGGGGTCCTCCGCAGCGTCTGGCGAGGGCAAGGTGGTGGATGAAACGTCCTGCAGACGGACGTTTCGATTCGCGGGTCGGGAAGGCATGGGAAAGAATTTGTCCGTCGATGCAACCAGCATGCAGTGTGCCGCAGAGCCACGCCGCCGGGGCGCCAAGACGGGATTTTCAGAACCACCAGGAGACAAGACATGACCTCGCACACCCCTGCCACCACCGCGCCGCGCCGGCGTCTTCTGGCTTTGGCCGCCGCTGCCATCGCCTGCACCGCCGCACTGCCCCTGCAGGCACAGACCACCCACTGGCCTGCCAAGCCCGTGAAGCTCGTCGTGGGCTATGCGGCCGGCGGCGCCACCGATGTCATCGCGCGCCTGGTCGCCATCAAGCTCGGCGACCAGCTTGGCCAGCCCGTGGTGGTGGACAACCGCACGGGCGCCAACAGCAACGTGGGCGCCGAGAACGTGGCGCACGCCCCGGCCGACGGGTACACGCTGTACGTCTACACCATCGCCAACACCATCAACGCCTCGCTGTACCCCAAGCTGGGCTACGACCCGGTGAAGGACTTCGAGCCCATCGGCATGATCGCCAAGATCCCCAACATCCTGGTGGTCAACCCCAAGCTGCCGGTGAAGAACCTGGCCGACTACGTGCGCTACGCCAAGGAGTCCAAGGACGGCATCACCTTCGCGTCGTCGGGCAGCGGCTCGTCCATCCACCTCTCGGGCGAGATGTTCAAGATGCAGTCCCAGCTCAAGATGCTGCACGTGCCCTACCGCGGCAGCGCCCCGGCCGTCACCGACCTGCTTGGCGGCCAGGTGGACTCGATGTTCGACAACACGCCCTCGGCCCTGCCGCATGTGCAGGCCGGCAAGCTGCGCGCCATTGCCATCACCAGCGCCCAGCGCTCGCCCCTGCTGCCGGACGTGCCCACGCTGGCCGAGTCGGGCTACGCGGGCTTCGACGTGCAGTCGTGGTTCGCGCTGGCCGCGCCTGCGGGCACCCCGCGCCCCGTGGTCGAGCAGCTCAACACCGCCCTAAACAAGGTGCTGGCCCTGCCGGAGGTGCGCAACCGCCTGCAGGAGCTGGCCGCTACGCCCGATTCCGGCACGCCCGACAAGATGCGCAGCTTTGCCGCCGCCGAGATCAAGCGCTGGCGTGAAGTCGTCAAGGCCTCCGGCGCCACCGCGGAGTAGGCGACGGGAAAAGCCCTCCTGGCGTCGTTGTTCCGTCTTGTCGTACTGACCGTACAGCCTGCGACGGAACGCCTAGCCAGGACCGCTTCGCTGGGCTTTGCCCGCCGCTTGTGACGCTCTTCATCGAATCTCAACCCAGGAATACCTGCCCTCCATGTTCCCCATCGACTTCTTCTGGCGCGCCGCCCAGCGCTGGCCCGACCGCATCGCCATTGATGCTCCCGAGGGCGCCATCCGCTACGACGCGCTGGCCGCGCGCGTGGCGGCCCTCGCTGCGGGTCTCACCGCACTCGATCCTTTGCCGCAAAGCTGCGTGGGCATCTGCGCGGGCAACAGCGCCGACCACATCGCTGCGCTGCTGGCCGTGCTGGCCTGCGGCAAGGTCTGGGTGCCGCTCAACCCCAAGAGCACCCGGCCCGAGATCCGGCGTATCGTCGACGCGACCGAGCCCTCCATCTTGGTGCTCGACGCGGCCTGCGCCGACCTGCTCGAAGGCGCACCGGGCGCCCGGGTGTTGGCGGGTGGCGACACCACCAGCGCGGCCACGCTCGCGGGCCTGGCCCAGGCGTATGCCGGCGCGCAGCGGCCGGCGCTAGACCTGCCGGACGACGCCACCCAGGCCATCAAGTTCACGGGCGGCACCACCGGCGCACCCAAGGGCGTGATGCAGCCCTATCGCGCGTGGATGGCCAACATCAGCAACCAGATCCACGCCTGGGGCTTCGACGAGCACGAGCGCTACATCGTGGCCGCGCCCATCACGCACGGCACCTCCACCTACCTGCTGCCCATCCTGGCGCAGGGCGGCTGCCACGTGGTGCTGGGCGGCGCGGGTGCCGAGGCGGTGCGCGCGGCCTTCCGCGAGCGCGGCGGCACGGTGTGCTTCATGCCGCCCACGCTGGTCTACATGCTGATGGCGCTGCCGGGCGCTTCGCGCGCAGACTTTCCGCGCCTGCGCCGGCTCATCTACGGCGGCGCACCCATGCCGCCCGAGAAGATCCGCCAGGTGCGCGACTTCTTCGGCCCGGTGCTGGGCACGACCTATGGCCAGACCGAGGCGCCGCAGATCCTCACCGTCATGCGTCCCGAAGACTTCGAGGACCCGCACAACTGGGCGGCCGTGGGCCGCACCACCTGGTTCAGCGACGTGGCTATCATGGCGCCCGACGGCCGCCTGCTGCCCACGGGCGAGGTGGGCGAGGTGGTGGCGCGCGGCGACCTGCTGATGACCGGCTACTGGCGCCTGCCCGAGAAGACCGCCGAAACCCTGGTGGACGGCTGGCTGCACACCGGCGACCGCGGGCTCATCGACGGGCGCGGCTACCTCTACCTCAAGGACCGGCTCAAGGACATGGTGATCACCGGCGGCTTCAACGTCTACCCGGTGGACGTGGAGAACGCCCTGGGCCAGCACCCGGCCGTGCACGAATGCACCGTGTTCGGCCTGCCCGACGACAAGTGGGGCGAGACCGTGCAGGCCGCCGTGCAGCTGCGCCCCGGCCAGCAGGCCAGCGAGGCCGAGCTGATCGCCTTCGTGCGCGAGCGCCTGGGGCCGGTGCAGACGCCCAAGCACATCCATTTTCACGACAGCCTGCCGCGTTCGCCCGTGGGCAAGGTGCTCAAGTCCGCCGTGCGCGATGCGGCCCTGGCCCTCGCCCCTACTGCCTGAAGGAACCCACCCCATGACCGCCCCATCTGCCAAGACCCCCGTCACCCGCCTGTGCACCCACACCCTCACCAGCCTGCATTACCGCGATGCGAACCTGGTGGAGGACCTGATGGGCAAGAAGACCTTCACCGAGGTGATGCTCATGCAGATCCTGGGCCGCGCGCCGCGTGGCGTGGACCTGCGCATTACCGACGTGGTGCTCATCGTGCTCATGGAGCACGGCCTCACACCCAGCGCCATCGCCACGCGGCTGATCTACATGAGCGCGCCCGAGAACCTGCAGGGCGCCGTGTCGGCCGGCCTGTTGGCGGTGGGCAGCTCCTTCGTGGGCACCATGGAGAACTGCGCCGGCCTGCTCGACCGCATCGCGGCCGCAGCCGACCCTGCTGCCGAGGCCCTGGCCATCGCGCGCCACTACAAGGGCCTCAAATCCCCGGTTCCGGGCTTCGGTCACCACCTGCACAAGCCGGTGGATCCGCGCGCCTACAAGCTGCTGGAGATGGGCCGCGCCGAGGCCGAACTGAAGGGCGACAAGATCCGTGCACTGGAGACCCTGTCCCAGGCCGTCGACGAGGTGGCGGGGCGCCCTATCACCATCAACGCCACGGGGGCCGTGGCCGCGCTGCTCGGCGAGATCGGCGTGCCTGCCGCGGTGATGCGCGGCTTCGCCGTTATCTCGCGCGCGGCCGGGCTGGTGGCGCACATCGTCGAGGAGCAGAACAGCCCCTCGGGCCGCTTCATCTGGGACACCATCGAGCACGCGATTCCCTTCGTCGGCGGCAAGGACGGCCAGGCATGAGCGGCGGCCAGGAAGGCACGGTGCTCGTCACCGGCGCCAGCCGCGGCATCGGCCGCGCCGTGGCCACGCGGTTGATGGCCGACGGTCTGCATGTCGTGAACTTCGACATCGCCGCGCCCGAGGCCCTTGCGCAGCGCGAGACCTTCGTGCAGGTGGATCTGGCCGACGAGGCCGCCCTGCGCGACGCGCTGGCCCGCACCGTGGCCGCGCGGCCCATCACCCGCCTGGTGAACAACGCAGGCATCGTGCGCCCGGCCGGCATCGATGCGACCACCAGTGCCGACCTGCAGGCCGTGATGGCCGTCAACCTGGCGGCGTCCATGGCGTGCGTGCAGGCGCTGCTGCCCGCCATGCGCGCGGCGCGCTTCGGGCGCATCGTCAACATATCGAGCCGCGCAGCGTTGGGCAAGGGCGAGCGCATCGCCTACTCGGCCAGCAAGGCAGCGGTGCACGGCTTCACGCGCACCCTGGCGCTGGAGCTGGGCGCCGACGGCATCACCGCCAACGCCATCGGCCCCGGGCCGATTGCCACCGAACTCTTCGAACGCGTGAACCCGCCCGGTGCACCGGCTACCCAGCGCATCCTGGACAACATCCCCGTGCGCCGCATGGGGCAGCCCGACGAGGTGGCGCACCTCGTGGCATCGCTGCTCGATGCGCGCGCGGGCTTCACCACCGGCCAGGTGGTCTACGTGTGCGGCGGCATGACCGTGGGGCTGGCACCATGAGCGCGCCGAAGAATATGCCACCCGCCCTGCCGCTGGACCTGTCTGGCCGCGTGGTCTTCGTGGCCGGTGGCGGCTCGGCCGGCCCGGGCTGGAGCATCGGCCGGGCGTCTTGCGTGACCTACGCGCGCCTGGGCGCCAGCGTCTGCGTGGCCGACCGCGACGCAGCATCGGCCGAAGAGACCACGGCGCTGATCCACGCCGAGGGCGGCACGGCCGCCACCTTCGTGGGCGACGTGGCCGTGGCAGCGGACGTCAAGCGCCTGTTCGCCGAGGCGCGCGAGCGCTTCGGCGGCGCCATCGACGTGCTGCACCACAACGTGGGCATCGGCAAGACCGGCGGCCCGCTGGAGACCAGCGCCGAGGACTTCGACCGCATCCACGGCGTGAATGTGGGCAGCCTTCTGCTGGCCTGCCAGGAGGTGCTGCCCAGCATGGTGGAGCGCGGGCGTGGCTCCATCATCACCATCTCGTCCATCGCGGGCATGCGCTACCTGGGCTACCCGCACCTGGCCTATGGGGTCACCAAGGCCGCGGTCACGCACTTCACGCGCATGATCGCGCAGCAGTATGCGGGCCAGGGGGTGCGCGCCAACACGGTGGTGCCGGGCCTGATCGACACGCCGCGCATCGCGACCACGGTGGCCAGGATGTTCTCGGACACCAGCCTGGACGAGGCGCGCGCCGCGCGCGCCCGCCAGGTGCCCATGGGCCGCATGGGCACGGCCTGGGACGTGGCCCACGCCTGCGCCTTCCTGGCCAGCGATGCCTCGGCCTATGTGACCGGTACCGAGCTGGTGGTGGATGGCGGTATCACGGGCAAGTTCGTATAAGAGGCTGTCCGTGCGATGACCTGCTTTCGGCGGGGCGTTCAGCGCTCTGCCAGCACCATCGCACCACAAAAAATACAATAGGTGCAATGACAGCACCAACCAAGCACCGCGTCGTCGTCGGCCTCTCCGGCGGCGTGGACTCGGCCGTCACCGCCCACCTGCTCAAGCAGCAGGGCCACGAGGTGGTCGGCATCTTCATGAAGAACTGGGAAGACGATGACGACAGCGAGTACTGCTCGTCCAACGTCGACTTCGTGGACGCGGCCGCCGTGGCGGACGTGCTCGGCATCGAGATCGAGCACGTGAACTTCGCTGCCGACTACAAGGACCGGGTGTTCGCCGAGTTCCTGCGCGAGTACCAGGCCGGCCGCACGCCCAACCCCGACGTGCTCTGCAACGCCGAGATCAAGTTCAAGGCCTTTCTCGACCATGCGATGCGCCTTGGCGCCGAGAAGATCGCCACCGGGCATTACGCACGGGTTCGCCAGAACCCGGCCTCGGGCCTGTTCGAATTGCTCAAGGGGCTGGACCCGTCCAAGGACCAGAGCTACTTTTTGCACCGCCTGAACCAGGCGCAGCTGTCCAAGACCCTGTTCCCCGTGGGCGAGCTGCACAAGACCGAGGTGCGCCGCATCGCCGAGGCCATCGGCCTGCCCAACGCCAAGAAGAAGGACTCCACCGGCATCTGCTTCATCGGCGAGCGGCCGTTCCGCGAGTTTTTGAACCGCTACATCAGCCATGCGCCCGGCCCTATACAGGACGACCGGGGCCGCACCCTGGGCAAGCACGTGGGCCTGAGTTTCTACACCCTGGGCCAGCGCCAGGGCCTGGGCATCGGTGGCATCAAGGAAAAGGGCGCCCAGCGCGGCGGCGGCGAGCACGAGCCCTGGTTCGTGGCGCGCAAGGACCTGGCGAAGAACACGCTGCGCGTGGTGCAGGGGCATGACCACCCCTGGCTGCTGTCGCACGCGCTGACTGCGCAGGACGTGAGCTGGACGGCGGGCCACGCGCCGGCACCGGGCGTCTATGGCTCCAAAACGCGCTACCGCCAGCAGGACGCCGCCTGCACCGTGCTCGCGGCCGACGACGCCGGCCTGAGCCTGCAGTTCCCGGACGCCCAGTGGGCCGTCACGCCCGGCCAGTCGGCCGTGCTGTATGACGGCGACGTCTGCCTGGGCGGCGGCGTGATTTCCAGCGCGGCGGAGTAACTAGCGGATCCAGCCCTGCAGCCCGTCGCGCTGCAGGCTGGCTTCCAGCAAGGCCTGCAGGCGCAGGCCGGCGTGCAGGTCCTCCTCGGTAGTTTCGTAGTGCATGCCGGCGAGCGATGCGGCCGTGGCCTCGTCCGTGCCGTGCAGCTGCGCCACCTTGGTGGCCAGGTCC
The DNA here is from genome assembly GCF_964253305.1 of Acidovorax sp. LjRoot66. Lineage (NCBI taxonomy): Bacteria > Pseudomonadati > Pseudomonadota > Betaproteobacteria > Burkholderiales > Comamonadaceae > Acidovorax > Acidovorax sp. LjRoot66. The sequence goes on along the minus strand of NZ_CAXUQU020000001.1, from coordinate 236,270 downwards.
GCCGTTTCCTGCGGGCGCAGGCCGGTGAAGGCCTGGCGCAGGTCCGGCAGGTGGGCCACGAAGGCCGCGTCGTCCCACTGGCGCACCAGGGCGTCCAGCCCCTGCAGCAGGGCTGGCAGGCGCAGCAGCAGCTCGGGTGCGGCGGTCATCATGCCGTTCAGGAACTGCACCGCTTCTTGCGGCTGCGCTCCGGGGCCGAAGCGCTGGCGCACCACAGCATCCAGCGCCGCATCGTCCCAGTGGCCGTCCAGGTAGAGCAGCGCGGTGGCGGCGCCGGCCACGCCCGGTGCAACGCCGGCACCGGTGGCAAAACGTTGCAGGTGGTCCGTGAGCAGGCAGGCATCGATGGCACTGGCGTCTTCTTTTCCGTCCAGGCTGGCGAGCAGGCGCCCCAGTTCGCGCAGCGAGAGCAGCAGGCGCACGGCATGTTCCTGCCCGTCCGCCGGCGTCTGCGCCAGCGGCGGCAGCAGGTACAGGGCGGCGGGCCACACGCGCTGCAGCAGGCCGCCCAGCTGCGGGTTCTGCTGCACGCCCAGCGGCTCGCGCGCACGCCACAGCGTGACCAGGCGGTGCCCGCACTCGACAACGGAGCCGAGCGAGGCATCCTCGTCGAGGTGGGCCGAGAGCATGGCCAGCAGCTGCGGCAGACGCGCGTGCAGGCCCACCAGGCAGGCGCGCTGCAGCAGGGCCACGGCGGCGCTGGCGCTGCGCCCGCGGCCCTGGTCGGACAGGGCAGCCTCTTCGCGCAGCAGCCGCGCCAGGCACACCGCCTCCACGCTCGCGCCGTCGCTGGCCAGCGCGATCAGGCGCGCCTCGACCATGGGCGACCAAGCGGCGCGCCATTCCTCGAACAGCATGTTCAGCCGGCTGCCGGCGATGAAATCGGGCCCGGCCACCCACTGTGCCAGGCCCGCATCGAGGTAGGCCATGGCGTGCAGGAAGCGGCTGCGCTCGCGGTGCGAGGGCTTGCGGTACAGGTCCAGCCGCACCGTGCGCGAGGCGCTGTCGTCCAGGCGCACGCCGGCCGCGCGGGCCAGGCGGCGCGCATCCTCGATCAGCGGCGGCGAGCCGGCCGAGGGCGGCACATCGCCGATGCGCGTGCCGCCCAGGAAGGCGCGCAGGTCGGCCGTGAAGCCGCGCGTGCCCTCGTCCATCGCGCCCTTGACGAAGCACGAGCGGATCGCGTCCAGCAGGTCCTGGCGGCCCGGCCCGGCATTGCCACGCAGCTCGGCAAGGCGCACCGCCTGCAGCGCGGCGGCCTGTACCAGCGCGGTGGAAACGGCGTCGGCCTGGTCCTGCGCGCGCGTCTGCTGCGCAAAGCGGGTCAGCAGGTCCAGCGCCACCACGGTGAGGGGGTGGACCGCCCCGGTCGCCGGGACATCGCGTTGGGCCGGGGCCTGCAGTGCCTCCAGGGCTTCCCAGGTGCGCTGGTAGTAGCCCGGTGACGGCATGCCGGCGCCATAGCCATTGAGCGCATCGAGCTGCTCGAAGCTGTAGCGGATCAGCCAGGCATCGGGTTCGGTGGCCTTGTTCTTCCTGGCTGCGGCCTTGGCGGGCGCCGCCAGGGGCGGGGCCGTCTTCCAGCTGCGCAGCAGCTCGGGGGTGTGAAAGCCCCCGGTCACCACCACGATGGGGCCGCTCACCGCGCTGCGCCAGCGGCGGATGTGCGCGGCCATATGGCGCTCGCGTGGCAGGCTCAGCTCGGCCTCCAGCACCTCGGGCTCGTAGTCCTGCCGGGCCATGGCGCACCAGCTGAACACGTCGGCGAACAGCGTGCGCCAGTCGGCAAGCGCCTCGGGCGTGCGCAGTTCGAACAGCCTGTCCCACAGGTCGTGGTGGTCCACGCAGCCGAGTTGGCGTGCCATGGCGTTCAGGTAGCGGCTGTGGGCGAAGTGGCGCTCCTCCATCTGGCTGCGCGCGGTGTCGGGGGCCTGCGTTTCCTCCCCGCCATCGCCTTCGCCGTAGCGGCGCTCCCAGGCCTTGTAGCGCCAGGGCAGGTCGATGAGTGCGACCTGCGCGCCGAGGGCCACACCCTCGCGCACGGCGATCCATTCGGGGCTGTAGTCGCACAGGGGGTAGAAGGAGCTGCTGGTCACCGTGCGCGGCGCGGCGGACTCCGGTTCGGCCTCGGTGCCTTCCTCGCCGGGGTCAGGCGGCTCGGCCTTGGCTTCGCGCGTGGCCTGGCACAGCCAGGCCACGGGGGTGCGGGTCAGCGGGTCCTGCAGCAGGGGCAGCAGAGCGTCGAGGTCATCCGGGCCCTCGATCAGCACGGCCGCCGGGCGCACCTCGCGCAGCAGGTGGCGCAGCGCCCAGGCACAGGCCGGGCTGTGGTGGCGCACGGGCACGAAGAAGATGCCCTCGTCGCCTAGCAACTGCGGCAGCAGGGCCGCTATTTCCGGCGGCAGGCCCACGGGCTGCGGTGTTGTGCTCACCGCTATTGCCACAGCGAGCGGGCTGCTTCGTGGAAAGCCTTCCACTGCGGGTCGCGCCGGGCGCGCTCGCGCACCACGGTGTCGAAGTAGTGGCGCACGCGCTTGGCATCCTCGGTGCTGTCCTTGAGCACCACGCCCTGCAGCTGGCCGGCGATTTCGCGCGGGGTCAGCTCGCCGTCGTTGAAGTGGCGCGCCTGCAGCGCCGCCGCATAGGCCACGTTCACCGCCTCGGCGGTGGACATCACGGCATCGAGCCCCTTGATGGCCGTGCCCTCCTGCGTCTGGCCGGCGCGCAGCTCCTGGAAGGTGGTGACCAAGAGCGAGACCACGTCGCGCGGCACGTTCACCGGCGCCTCGCTGCCGGCCAGCTCGCGCGTGAGCTGGGCCATCACCAGGTCGACCTCGAACTGGTGGTCGCGGATCGGGCGCACGGTCTCGAAGTTGAAGCGGCGCTTCAGGGCCGAGGACATCTCGTGCACGCCCCGGTCACGCAGGTTGGCCGTGGCGATGATGTTGAAGCCGCGCTGGGCAAAGAGGCGCGCGTCGTTGCCCAGCTCGGGGATCATCAGCTGCTTGTCGCTCATCAGCGAGATCAGCACGTCCTGGATCTCGGGCGGGCAGCGCGTGATTTCCTCGAAGCGCACCAGCTTGCCCGCGCGCATGGCCTGGTACAGGGGCGATGGCACCAGCGCGCGCTGGCTCGGGCCCTCGGCCAGCAGCAGGGCGTAGTTCCAGCTGTACTTGATGTGGTCTTCAGTGGTGCCGGCCGTGCCCTGCACCGTGAGGCTCGAGTCTCCGCTGATGGCCGCCGAGAGCAGCTCCGACAGCAGCGACTTGGCCGTGCCCGGCTCGCCCACCAGCATCAGGCCCTGGTGGCCCATGAGCGTGACGATGGCGCGGTCCACCAGCGGGTCGTCGCCAAAGAACTTCTGCGTCACCTGCAGCTTGGCATCGCCCAGGATGAACTGGCGCACCGCACGCGGCGAGAGCTTCCAGCCCGGCGGCCGGGCGTGGGTGTCTGCTGCGGCCAGGCGGGCCAGTTCGTCGGCCCAGCGTTGCTCGGGCGACAGGCGCACGGATTGGTTCGCGGAAGGGGGGGTGGTGCTCATGGTGTCGGTGGTGTGGACGGCGGTGAGCGCGCACAGGGAGACGGGCTGCGCGCCCTTCGCAGCTATTTTGGACCAGCTTTGCGCAGTCTCCGCAGCAAGAGTGCATCGCTCCAAATAAAACACCGGGCGCATGCTGTGCATGCCCCGGTGTACTTGTTTCTGTCGGGTGCCCTTCGCAGGGCACCGGCCCAGGCCTTGGCTCAATCGTCGTTCGTCGCCAGGCTGATCAGGATGCGCAGCACGTACCAGAGCATCAGTGCGATCGACGCGAACAGGTGCAGCGCGGCGCCGGCGGGGCGGTCGGTGGGGTAGTCGTGGATGATGCGCGAGGTGTCGTACAGCACGCAGGCGCCAGCGAACAGCACCATGATGCCGGAGAACCAGATGCCGAGCTTGAAGCCGAAGATCGCGCCGGCCACGATGGTGCCCAGCGCGACCAGGCCACCCACCTTGAGGATGCCGCCCAGGAACGAGAAGTCCGACTTGCTGGTGAAGGCCGTCCAGGTCAGGGCCGCCACCATCAGCAGCGTGATGAAGCCTGCCGCGCCGATGGCGCCGGGCGCGACGATCTGGGCGATGCCGAACATGGGCGCGAAGATCAGGCCTTCGGCCAGCACGTAGATCCCGAGGCCCATGAGCTGGGTCTGGGGCTTTTCCGCGTTGTCGGCCAGGTGGGTGGCGAGCCAGCCCACGAGCATGAAGGCGCCCATCACACCCAACCAGATGAACTTGTTGCCGCTGCCCAGCAGCATCTTGGCGGTGGTGGTGGAAAAGCCGCTCAGCATGAGCACGGTGGACAGCACGACAAAGGCCAGGATGGCCGCGCCCAGGTGCTTGTAGGTGGAGACGATGAACTCGCGGCGCTCCATGGGCGAGCCGGACGGGTCCTCAGGGGTCAGTACATTGGTGTTCACAAGGATGTTCCTCGGTTGTGGTTGTTGCTACTTCTCACGCAGGAAGCAGCCTTGTGGGCCGCTTCCTGCCTCTCTCTTCGGGTAGGGGGTCAGGCGGCAGCCAGCTCGTCGGCGCGGCGCAGCTTGCGGTTGGACCATACGCCGGCGGCGCCCAGCAGCGTCAGCACGACGGCCAGCACCCAGATGCCGGCCCCGCTGAAGGACTGGGCCGTGGACGCGGCCTCGGCCTGCATGCGTGTGCGCGTGGCCTCATAGCTGATCACGGGCTTGCCGGCCATCACCACCTCGTAGACGATGTCGCTGTCGCTGCTGTCGTACAGCGCGGTGACCTTCTCATCGATGATGCCGCCCACGACCGCCTTGGGCTCGCTGTGCGCGATGCGCAGCTTGCGCTCTTCGCCACCCGCTTCAGGCTTGACGGTGATTTCGTAGTACTGCTTGGTCGAGCGGCGCTTGCGCTTGACCGTCACCTCGCTGGCGCCGGTGACCGTGCCGGCCACCGTCTGCAGCTGCTCCCGCGCGGTGTAGGCGTGGTCGCCATCGGCCTTCCAGCTGCTCCAGATGGCCATGCCAGCCAGACCCGGGCCTGCCAGCAGGATGAGCCATGCATAGCCCGTGATGAAAATCAGTATTTTTCGGACAAAACCCGGCATGAAAATTCCTCCCTCAATCATTCACATTCAATGAAATCCCGCACAGCTCATGGGCTGTTGTGCGGTGCAAGGGCTGGATCATCGCGGGAGTTTTCGCGCCAAGATGTCGCAAATTGTGAGAATGGAGAGACCTCACCAAAAAAACGTGAATTACGTCCGGTTTTCGTCGCTCGATTCAAACAGTTACGGCTTGAAATCTTGCGGCGGGCCCTCTTCAGGAGCCCGCTGACAGGCTACCAGGGCATCTTCTTTTCCCAGTCGGCATCGAAACCGGTGCAGGCCTGGGCGATGGCCAGGTAGTCGGCGTAGGCCTCTGCCAGCAGAACGGGCGGCACGCTGGCCAGGGGCAGGGTGTTGTCGCCCCAGCTGCGTGCCTTGCTGTCCTCGAAGCTGAGCGTCTTGAGGGCGGCAGCCACGTTCTCCTCGGGCAGGGTGTTGCCGGAGAAATCGATGGCCACGCGCACGCCCACGCTCGAGAAGTCCTTGGTGTACTGGTAGAAGAAGCCGCCGTCTTCGGCCTGGGCGCGCTGGTAGCCGAGCTTGGTGAAGGCGCCGCGCAGGGTGAAGCTGTCGCTGACCCAGCCCTGGCGGTCTTTGATTTCGCTCACGGCCAGCCCCTTCTCGTCGGTGAAGGCCAGGGTGGGCGACTGGCGCGACATCTGCGGGAACAGCGGGGCTGTCTTGTAGTCCTTGAAGTGTTTCGTCCACGCGCTGGCGCTGGCCTTGTCCACCAGCGAGGCGTGGGCCAGGCGCACTTGGGCGCCGTCGGACAATTGCACCTCGTCGTCCTCGGTGTTGATCAGGCTGCCGTCCTCTGTGGGGCGAAAGCTCTGCAGCGCGGCGCCCTCGGCATCCACCTCCAGCCACACCAGCCGCTGGATCAGCCGGCCGGCCACCGGGTGGCGGTGCAGGTACTCGCGCCACTCGGCCACGGGCCAGTGGCGACCGGTGCACATGGCCTCGAACAGGCGGGCGGTCTGCAGGTCGATGACCTGCTTGAGCTCCTTCTTGCTGGTGGACAGCAGCGCCTTGGTCTCCTTGGCCTGCGCCGGGTCGTCGTTCTGGCGCGGCTCGGGCAAGGTCTTGATGGCCTTGCCCTCGGGGTTGCGCAGCTCGGGCTTCATCGCCGCGTCGAGCACCATGGTGAAGATGCGCTCGCCAAAAGGCAGCGCCAGGGTGCCGGTGTCGTCCAGGCCGGCTGTGGGTATGGTGCGGTCGGCCAGCTGGTCCTGCGTCCAGCCGTTGCGGTCGGCGATCTCCTGCACCAGGGCGCGGGCCTTGGTCTGCACCGAGGCCGTGCGGTAGCGGCGCGACAGGCCCAGCATCAGCTGGATCACCACCGGGTCGTTGCCCGGGGCCACGCCTTCGAGCATGGCCTCGATCTGCGAGCGGCGCTGGTAGTGGTCGCGCATGTACTGCTGGAGCAGGGTCACGATCTCATGGCCCGGCGCAAAGGCCGCCAGCGCCAGGATGCCCTTCTCGCCGATGGCGCTGCCCAGGTACTCGGCCATCTTCTCGCGCTTGCATTCTTCGAACACCTGGTCTTCGGACTTGGCGTAGTCGGCCTCGTAGTACTGGCGGTACTCGGGTTTGGCGTTCTGGTAGCCCTTTTGGTAGGACTGGTAGCGCTGCGGCGCATGGGCCTGGGCGTAGGCGATGCCTTCCTCGAGCGGCGGATGGCGCGTGTCCTGGGCGATGAACTGGCGCAGCACGCTGCTGCCCAGGGTTTGGCGGCTCCCGGCATCGAGCAGACCCATGTAGCGCGTGAGCAGGGCGTTGCCGCCGGGCTCCTTGAGCTTGCAGGCCAGCACCACCCACCAGCGCAGGATCTCGGGCTCCACGGCCGTGCCGTCGGCCCAGCGTGCGGCCGGCAGCGCATCCAGCGCGAACCAGGCCAGGCCCGCAGGGGGCTTGGCCTTGAGGCCCTTCTTCGCCTCGGCCAGCAGGATGGCGGGGGCCAGGCGCGGCGAGATGTCATCGCCCAGGCCTTCCAGTGCGGTCAGGAAGGCGGCACGCACCGTCTCACGGCTTTCCTTTTCGAGCGCCTTGGTGAGGGCCGGCACGGCGTCGGTGTACTTCAGCTCGGCCAGCCAGTTCGCGGCCTCGATGCGCACTTCGCTCTTGGTGTGGGTGAGCGATTCCACCACCTGGCGGCCGATGCTTGGCAGGGTGGACAAGGCCTTCTGGGCCATGGGGCGGTGCGTCTTGCCCTCGCCCAGGGCCAGTTCCATCACGCGTGGCAGCCAGCGTGCCGGGATGGTGGGGAACACCGCCAGCGTCTGCAGCGCGGGCGCCAGCGCCAGAGCGCTGGAATAGCGCTCGGTGTTGGGCGGGGGGGCGGTCAGGCCCAGGGCTTGGTCGATGAACTCGGGATGCTCCATGAAGAAGGGCCAGATGCACTCGGGCGGCAGCAGATCCGTGGCGCTGGGGGTGTTCCAGTAGTCGGACAGCGCAGTGCGTGCCACTTCAATGATCGGCAGGCTGGAGCGCTGCATTAGCTCGGCCAGGGCGCGCAGGTCCACGCTGCCCCGGGGCTGGCGGCCCAGCCACTTCTGGAAACCGTCGTCGAACCAGAAGCTGCGGCCGTAGCGCGACACGCCCAGCCAGCGGATCAGGTGCGAGGGCCCGAAGGACGGCAGTGCGAACAGGCGGTTGCCGTGCGTCACCGCCTGGGCCACCTCGGTGCTGCGCAGTTTCTCTGTCTGCTTCCTGTCGAGCTGGCCATTGAGCAGGGCCAATGCCTGGCGCATGTCGTCCTCGGTCAGCTTCGACAGGTTGGCGTAGCTCTTCTGGCGCCAGGTGTACTTGTGCTTCTGGGTCTTGTTCTCTTCGGCCTCTTCCTCGGCGGCGCGGCGCGCGCGCTCGATCACCTCGGTGCGGTTGGCCAGCAGCAGATCCAGCGCGTCCTGGCCCAGCGGGTTGTCGGCAAACGGGGCCCAGGGCGGGGGCTCGGGCAGGTCCTGCTCCTGCGCATTGCCGGCTGCGTCCAGCCGGTTCAGTGCGGCGCGGATCGCCTGCTGCACCGGCTTGCTGGCCTCGCTGGCCAGCGCGGCTTCGAGCAGGCTGCGCGTGGACTCGGCGGGCAGGCGCGCGAGCAGCTCGGCCGCCTGGGTGCGCTGGCTGGTATCACCGTCGTTCAGCAGTGCGGCCAGCAGGCGCAGGCGTTCGGCTTCGGCGATGCCCTCGATGTGCGGCACGGCCTCGGCGCGCACGGTCTTGCTGCCATCAGCGGCCAGCGCCACCAGCAGCGGTGCGAAGGCGGCGCGCAGTTCCTTGTCCGGCCCGATGCGCGAAGCCAGCTGCACTCGGCCGGACGCCGAGAGCTGCTGCAGCAGGGCCTGTGCGGCCTCGGGGCGCGCGCGCATGAAATCGGCGACGGCCGGGTTCTTCACCAGATGGTCCAGGCGGTCCTGGTAGTAGCTGTCCAGGCCCTTGCGCTCGAACACCAGCTGCAGCGCCAGCGTCTCGTTCAACCCTTCCTCGGCCAGCAACTGCGCGATGAGATCGACCGTCCAGGCCGCACGCTCCTTGGCCGGCTCGTGCTTGTTGCTGTTGCCATCCTTGAAGCTGGCATGCACCGCATCGTTGACCAGGTACTGCAGCCAGTCGGGCACGGGCGCACCAGGGTGCTCCAGCGACTTGCCGGCATCGGCTGCGGCCAGCAGCTTGCCCAGGCGCACCAGCAGGGCCAGAGGCGGCTTGTCGGCAGGCACAGCGGCGTAGAACCCGGAGCGCCCGGCCAGGCTCTTCTTGCCCGCTGCCTCCAGGGGCTTGTCGTTCCAGAGGTTGAAGCCCCAGCGCAGCCGGCCCGGCGAGCCGAGCAATTGACCGGGCTCAAGGGCATGGGGGGCCTGCAGCTCCAGCAGCACGGCTTCGTGGGTGCCTTCGCTCACGAAGGCCAGGGCCTTGTCCGCCAGGCCCGGCGCCGCCTTGTCCAGCGGCTCCATGGCCTGGCGCAGCAAGTTGTTCTGCGCGGTGCTCAGTCCATTGCCATCATTGCCCGAGCGGCCCGTCACCGCCCCCACGATCTTGTCCAGCAATCCCATGCGCGATCCCCTGTGGTCTGAATAGAGCCTCGCATTTTGTCAGCGCGTCATGGCGCTGCCGTGGCGCCAGGCCGCGCCAGCGTGCAATTTGCCCGCTTTCAAGGTAATGGCTTGTAACACCACGCCGGTGCGCGACTACGCAGCGATGGAGGGCAGGCCGTCGAGCTCCACCGTGCGCTGGCACAGCTGCTGCAGGCGCAGCATGCCGGCCGGCTGCGGTGTGGCCAAGTGGTGTTGCAGGGCCGATGCCACGGTGTGCAGCCCCACCGAGGCGATGCCGGGTAACGCAGCGCCCAGGCGCTCCGATTGCGTTTCGGTGAGCGGCATGCGTCCGGTGGCGGCCTGGGTCTCCAGCACGTCGAGCACCGGGCCCAGCAGGCGCTGGGCGCGCGTGGGCTGGGTGGCCGCTGGCGTGGCCTGGTCCTTGCGCCATTGCACCAGGCGCAGGATGCGCTGGGCCAGCGGCGTGGGCCGCGCCGCCTCGGTCGCATAGTCCAGCGAGATGGCATGCACCTGGCCTTTGGCGTCACTGCTCAGCAGCGACAGCGGCACCAGCAAGGTGGTGGCAGAGGTGCGCTCCACCCGCACCAGCACGGCGTGTACCGGGGCGCCACGTGCGGCCAGCCGGTCGAGGTTGTCCACGCGCTGCATGCTGGCGTCGCCCACGGGCACGGTCAGGTGCAGCCACAGGCCATCGGCATCCTGCACGGGCCACAGCAACTGCTGGTGCGCCTCATCGAGGATGGGGGTGCGCGTGGCGGCAGGGCGCAGCAGCACCAGTTCGGCGCCATCGCCCGAGAGGCCGGTGGCTGCGCTCAGCTGCGCCGTGAGTTCGGCCCAGCGGCCGCAGCCCAGCGTGGCCAGGCGCGCATCGCCCGCGTGCCAGGGTGCCAGCGCCAGCGCCCGGGCCGTGCCGGCCAAAGCCAGCCGGTCGTCGTCGGCCAGCCGGGGGAATTTGAGCTGCAGCGGTGCTTGGCACAGGGACTGCGCGGCGCCCACACCGGGCCACACGGCATGGATGGCCCAGGCGCTGTGCCGCGTGAAACCTGTGTCGCTTCCGTCGGGGCGCGCCAGCACGGCCTGCAGCAGCCGCTCGCCGGCCAGGTCCCAGAAGGCCAGCGTCAGGCCACGCGCACCGCCCAGGGTTTGCCACCAGTGGGCGCCCAGGGGCTGCAGTTCAAGGGCCGTGGTCTCGTCGAAGGCGCGGCGCAGCCGGCCGCGCAGGGCGGCGGTGCGCTCTGCGGCCTCCTGGCCTTCAGCGGGGGCACGCAGGGCATCGCACAGGGCCTGGATGCTGGACATCAGCGCCAGCGCATCGCGCTCCTGCATGCGGTGGTCGCGCCGCACCAGGCCATCCACCATGCCGCCCAGGTTGCGCAGCAGCGCGGCCAGGCGCGGCAGGCCCTCGCCGCGGGCCGACATGTTCAGGGCCAGCAGCCGAGCCGAGGCCTGCTCGCTCACGTGCGACAGGCCGCCGGTGAGCAGCTCGTGCAGCATGGCCTCCACCTGGGCGAGGAAGGCGCGCTCGCGTTCACCCAGCGCGGCGGTGGGCTGCTCTGCCGCTGCGGCAGGGGCCATTCCCTCGGGCCAGGGCAGCGGCTCGCCCAGCACCTCGCGCAGGGCCGCCAGCGCGATCAGGTGCACGGCCTTGCGCTCGCGTTCGGGCACTTCGGACACCATGCCCTCGTAGCCCGCGCCCGCCACATAGCGGCAGGTGGCGGCGAGATCGGGCAGGTCGATCACCAAGGTGCCGCCCTGCACGCGCCACTCGATGCCGCAGGGCAGCGCCTGCACCGCGCGGCGCACGGCGGCTACGCCGGCCTGCTTGAACAGCGCGGGGGCTTGCAGGGCGCGCACCTCGGCCAAGGGGTCGGCGGTGGGGCCAGGCGCAGGCAGCGGTGTCGCATCCGCCTGGGCACCAGGGGTTGCTGGTGCTCCAGCGGTGGCGGCACCGGGCTCCAGCGCTCGCAGCCATAGCGCCGCACCCAGGATGTGCTTGCAGATGTCCGGCGCCGGGCAGTCGCACTGCGCCTTCTGCGGGCCCCGGGCGTCGAGCTGCACGCGCTGGCCATCGGCCTCGACCACGCCGCCGTCGGCGCCCTGCTCCGCCCATTGCACCTTGCCCGCCTCCACGTCCTTGGCCGCGCGGCGCAGCAGGCCTGCGTTCGCCAGGGCCGTGAGGGTGTCGTCGTCGTAGGCGCGGTAGCCCTCAAACCAGGCGGGCATCGTCACTCCATCACTTCCGCAAGCCACTGGGCGAAGTGGGTCGGCGTCAGGGCCGCCACGTGCATGCCCTTGTTCGCCAGGCGCTGCGCCATCTGGCGGTCGTAGACCGGGTTGGCACCCTCGTCGAGCGCGGCCAGGCCGAGCAGCTTCACCCGTGCCTCGGCCATGCGCGCCACGGCCGACAGCAGCGGGCCGGGTGCGGCGCCTTCCTCGAAGTCGCTGATCAGTGTGAACACCGTGCGCTGCGGGTTGCCGACCAGCGACTCGCAGTAGTGCACCGCGCGCCCGATGTCGGTGCCGCCACCGAGCTGCACCGTGAGCAGCACCTCCACCGGGTCGTGCGCCAGGTGCGTGAGGTCGACCACGGCGGTGTCGAACACCACCAGCTTCACGCGCACGGCGGGCAGCGAACTCATGATGCCGGCGATCACGGCGCTGTAGATCACCGAGTCCATCATCGATCCGCTCTGGTCCACGCACAGCACCACGTCCCAGGGCAGGTTGCGCTTGACGCGGGCGTTGAACAGCGGGCGCTCGATGACCAGCTGGCGCCGCTCGGCGCTGTAGTTCTTGAGGTTGGCCGCAATGGTGGCGCGCGCGTCGAAGTTCTGCGCGTTCTTGACGAGCGAGCGCCGCTGGCGGTTGCGCCGGCCCACCAGGGCGTTGACGAAGTCGTTCTTCAAGCGCCGGGTGATCTCGTCCACCGTCTTCTGGATCACCTCGCGCACGGCATCGCGCATGCCGCCCGACAGGCGCCCGCGCATGCCCAGCAGCGCCTTGGCCAGGCCCGGCGTGGGGTCCATGGAGCGCAGCACCGCCGGGTCCTTGAGCAGGTCGGTGAGCTGGTAGCGGTCGATGGCCTGGGTCTGCATGCGCTCGAAGACTTCCTGCGGAAACAGTTCGCGCGAGCGGTTGAGCCAGTCGATGGCGCGCAGCTGGCTCGGGTCGAGCGAGCCGGCTGCGCCGCCCGCAGGGCGCGCCAGGCCCCGGCCGTCGTAATCGCGGCCGTAGAGATATTCGAGGGCCTGGTCGAGTTTCCAGTCGCCTGCATCGAACTGCGCATGCGACAGCGGCTGCGCGGCGTAGCGGCCCAGGATCAGGCGCCAGCGGCGCAGGGCCTCGTCGGGGCGGTCGCCAGAATCAAGGCTTTCCATGGGTGCCTGTGCGGCCGCAAAAAAGGCCCGCGACACGGGCGGGCCTGGATGGGTTGGGCGAATGCAGGGGTGCGGCGCGCAGGGGCTGCACCAGCCCGGCAATCATGCGCAACACGCCCATTCGGTGCTCAGAACGGGATGTCGTCGTCCATGTCGTCGAAGCCCGAGGCTGCGCGAGGTGCGGGCGCAGGGGCCGGGCGCGCGGCGGGCGCGGCGGGGCGCTGCTGTGCCGGAGGGGCGGGGCGGCGCTGTTGCTGGGGCGGGGCCTGGTCGTAGCCGCCACCGCCCTGGTCGCCGCCGTAGCCGCCACCATCGTCATAACCGCCGCCCTGCTGGCCGCCACCGCCCTGGCCGCCGCCCATGCCCTGGCGGCTGCCCAGCATCTGCATCTGATCGGCACGGATTTCGGTGCTGTACTTCTCGACGCCCGCCTGGTCGGTCCATTTGCGCGTGCGCAGGCTGCCTTCCACGTAGACCTGCGAGCCCTTGCGCAGGTACTGGCCGGCAATCTCGGCCAGGCGGCCATTGAAGACCACGCGGTGCCACTCGGTGGCTTCCTTCATTTCGCCGCTTTGCTTGTCTTTCCACTTGTCGGTGGTGGCAATCGTCACGTTGGCCACCTGGTCGCCACTGGGGAAGGTGCGCATTTCAGGGTCGCGGCCGAGGTTGCCGACGATGATGACTTTGTTCACGGATGCCATGGTGCTGCTCTACCTACTTGATGTTGGGGGGCGCTTGTGTGCTCTCCGGTCCGTGGAGAGTCTGCGCGCCGAACGCGCCATTGTGCCGCAAGCCGGGGTGGCCGGGGCGGGCGGGAATCTGTTACAGAAACGCTCAGTGCCCCTGGCCCCGCCCCGTGGGGCGCAGCGGCCAGGTCAGCACCAGCCACAGGGCGGTCAGCACGGCCGTGGTGGCAAAGAGGCCTGGTGCGCCTGCCCATTTGACCAGGGCACCGCCCAGGGCGCCGCCGGCAAACAGCCCCAGCGACTGCAGGGTGTTGTAGCTGCCCAGGGCCGCGCCGCGCAGGGCGGCGGGGGCCATGCGCGAGACCAGGCTGGGCTGGCTGGCCTCCAGCGCGTTGAAGCCGCAGAAGAACACGAACAGCAGCGGCCCCAGCACCCACAGCGTGGGCGTGGCGCCACTGGCCGCCAGGCCGCCAAGGCCCAGTTGCACCACCAGCACCAGGGCGATGGAGCCCAGCAGGGCGGCGCGCAGGTGCCCGGCGCGCTCCAGCGCGAACAGGCCCCCCATGGCGGCGAACGACAGCACCACCGCTGGCAGGTAGGCCTGCCAGTGGTGGTCCTTGGGCAGGCCGGCCTGCACCAGCATGGCCGGCACGGCCACCCACATGGACAGCTGCACCGTGTGCAGCACGAAGACGCCCAGGTTCAGGCGCAGCAGGTCGGGGTGGGCCCAGACGTCGGCCAGACGGCCCCTGGGGGCATTTTTGTGCTCCGTGGGTTCGGGGGGAACCAGCCACAGCACCACGGCCACGCCGGCCACCGCCAGCGCGCAGGTCAGCCCGAACAGGCCCGACAGGCCGATGTGGGCCGTGAGCAGCGGCGCGGCCACCAGGGCCACGGCGAACATCAGGCCGATGCTGCCACCCACCAGGGCCATGGCCTTGGTGCGCACCGCATCGCGGGTCTGGTCGGCCAGCAGGGCTGTGACGGCAGCCGACACGGCGCCCGCGCCCTGCAGCGCCCGGCCCAGCAGCAGCCCGGTGAGCGAGTCGGCCAGCGCTGCCAGCAGGCTGCCGCCGGCAAACACCAAGAGGCCGAGCACGATCACGCGCTTGCGGCCGAAACGGTCCGATGCCATGCCCAGCGGCAGTTGCAGCAGCGCCTGGGTGAGCCCGTAGATGCCCATGGCCAGGCCCACCAGGGCCGGGTCATCGCCCCCGGGGTACTTGCGCGCCTCCAGCGCGAACACCGGCAGCACCAGGAACAGGCCGAGCATGCGCAGCGCGAAGATCAGCGCCAGGCTGACGCTGGCGCGGCGCTCCAGCGGCGTCATGGCGTGCGCGGCCGTCGGCGGCAGGGGGGCAGAGGGGGAAGGGGCGGCACTCGGGGCCGGGGAAGGCATGAACAAGGAAGGGGGCTCGGTGGACGGCTGGCGCAAACCCCGATTCTCGCCCATCCCCCTGTCCGTTGACTTTGATCAAGAACAAACGGCCATCCGCTTGCGCTCAATAGACGTCGCGCCGGTAGCGTCCGTCCGCGATCAGCGCGTCAATCGCATCGGCGCCCAGCACCTCGGCCAGCACCGCATCCACGCCCGAGCCCATGCCCTGGGCACTGCCGCAGACATAGAGGATGGCGCCCTGGGCCACCCATGCGCGCAACTCGTCGGCGGCGGCGCGCAGGCGGTCCTGCACGTACCGGTGCTCGCCGCCATCGCGCGAGAACACGCGGTCCAGCCGCGCCAGGAAGCCAGCGGCCTGCCAACCCTCGATCTCGGCTGCGCACAGAGTGTCGTGCGCGCTATGGCGCTCGCCGAAGAGCAGCCAGTTGCGCCGGTGCCCACCTGCCACCCGTGCGCGCAGGTGCGAGCGCAGGCCTGCCAGGCCCGAGCCGTTGCCGATGAACAGGCAGGGCACGTCGCCCGTGGCCGAGTCGAAGCGCGGGTTGGCCACCAGACGCAGGGGTACCAGCGTGCCCAGCGGGGCATGCGTGGTGAGCCAGCCCGAAGCCAGACCCAGCCCGCCCGCATGCCGATCCAGGCGCACCAGCAGCTGCAGCGCGCCGTCCTGCGGCAGCGAGGCCACTGAATAGGTGCGCGGCGCCAGCGCCACCAGGGTGTCGGCACAGGCCTGGGCATCGGCAAAGTGCAGTGGCGGCACCGGCAGCACGCTTTGCGCCAGGGCGTCGGCCAGGGTGCAGGGCTGGCCGGCCAGGTGCACAGTCTGCGCGCCCGCCAGGCCGGCCGCCTTTAGCCAGGCATCCACCGCTTCGGCGGAGTGTCGGGCTTGTACCTCGACCAGAGCGCCGGGGTGCCAGGTCGCAGGGGTATCACAGGTCAATGCCAGCTCGAACAGCGGCCCGCCCTCGCTGCCGGGGTTCAGGTGCTCACGGCTGGCCAAGCGCCAAGGGGTGTAGGGCAGCTCGGGGCCGGTGTCGGCCAGTGCGCCGTCCAGCGCCAGGTGTTCGGCCCCCTCCAGCGTGGCCAGGGTCTGCATCCAGCGGGCCAAGGCGGCTGGGTCGCCGCTGTCCACCTCGATCAGTGGAAACAGGGGCTCGGCACTGCCTTTGCGCAGGGCTTCGTCGAGTGCATGGCCGTAGCCACAGAAACGTGCGTAGTTGCGGTCGCCCAGTGCCAACAGACCGTAGCGCATGCCGGCCAGGGCGCCCGTGCCCTGCTGCTCCAGCAGGCGCGTGAAGCGCCGGGCGCTGTCGGGCGGCTCGCCTTCGCCAAAGCTGCTGGCCACCAGCAGAACGCAGCGGTGGGCGCGCAGCGCCTTGGGGGTGAGTTGCTCCAGCGACTGCACGGCCACGCGCAGCCCGGCGCGCTGCAGCGCGGTGGCGCTTTGCAGCGCGATGCGCTCGGCCTGCCCAGCCTGGCTGGCATAGGCCACCAGCAGGGTGTCGGTGGCCAGGGTGCCGGCCACGGCGGTGGGCACGCCCTGCCCGTGCGCCGTGCGCGCGGCCTCGGTGGCGCGGCGCTGGCGCCTGCGGTCCAGGTACAGCATCCAGCCGGTGATGGCGAACAGTGGCAGGCACAGGCTGGCCAGCAGCATGGCCACCCGCCCCGGCAGTCCGAAATAGGTGCCCATGTGCACTGGGTAGATGGTGCTCAGCGCGCGGGCGCCCATGCTGCGGTCGGCATAGCGGTCCTCGGCGCTGACCTTGCCGGTCAGCGGCTCGATGGACAGGCGGCTGCGCGCGCGCTCGTGCGGGGCATTGGCCGCGAGCCAGGTGACCTGCACCGGCTGCCCGGTCTTGGCGGGCATGCGCAGGCTGGCCTCGGCCCAGTCGCCGGCCTGTTGCTGGAACACGGCCCAGGTGCGGGCCAGGTCCGGCGGCGCGGGCTCGGGGGCCTTGGGCTGCGCGCTGGCGGATGCCGGCGGCTTGGCGGGGGCGGTCACGCGCGGCGGGCGCTTCTGGCCGGCCCAGCCGTCCACCGTGTCGCGCACCGCGTCGAAGCACCAGTAGATGCCCGTGGCCGTGAGCGCCACGTACATCACCAGCGCCCAGGTGCCGATGACCGAGTGCAGCCCCCACAGAAAGGAGCGGCCCTTGAGCGCGGTGTCGAAGGTCAGCCAGGTGCGCCAGCGCAGCGGGTTGCGCGGCCAGCGCAGGTACAGGCCCGAGAGCGACAGGCCCAGCAGGCAGATCGCCAGCACGCCGGCCACCACGCGGCCGGGCTCGCGCGGCAGCAGCAGCCAGCGGTGCAGCGACTCGATCCACTCGAAGAAGCCATGCCCCTGCAGCTCGCCCAGCACGGCACCGCTGTAGGGGTGCACGTAGACCACGTCGCCGCGCCGCTCGCCGGGGCGCGGTACGAAGGTCACGCGTGCCGAGCCGCCCGGCTCGGCCTGCACGGCCACGCTGCTGATGCGCTCGCTGCGGCCGGCACGCTGCACCGCGTCGACCGTCTGCTGCGGGGTGAGCATGGGCCCCGCCAAGGGGGCCACCTGCCGCACCCCGGGGTTGATCAGGTCCAGGATCTCTTCGTGGAAGGCCAGCAGCGCCCCGGTGAGCCCGATGACCACCAGCACCGTGCCGGCGGTGATGCCGATGAACCAGTGCACCTGGAACCAGGCCTGGCGCAGCGTGGGCAGGGCCGGCAGGTGCCAGCGGCGGCTGCGGGTCGGCGCATCGGGACTGGACACGGGCACGGCGCTGTCGGGCGTGGTGGATGCGGCGGAAAGTGTGCGTTCGCTGGCCATGTTGCTCGGCAGGGGAGAGCGATCCACCGCCGGGGCATGGGGCGTGCCCCGGCGACAAAGCGATTAAATGAGAATGATTGTTATTTTAATGCTATCTGCATGCCCGTAGCGCCAGGTCGGCCTTGGCCGTCATTTCCGGTTGCATCGGCAACGGCCTGTGCTTTGGCAGCAGCGTGGCGGCTGCGCGGGGCATGCCGGTGGCCTATCATGGTGGGTTGTCCTGCATTGAGCCCGCCCCCGTGAAAAACGACCCTGTTGCCGCCGACGACGACCGATCTTCCGACGGCGCCTACCTGGCCCGCGTGCTGCGGGAGCAGCGCATCAGCATCCGCGGGGCGCGCACGCACAACCTCAAGAACATCGACCTCGACATCCCGCGCAACCAGCTGGTGGTGATCACCGGGCTGTCGGGCTCGGGCAAATCGAGCCTGGCCTTCGACACGCTGTATGCCGAGGGCCAGCGCCGCTATGTGGAAAGCCTGTCGGCTTATGCGCGCCAGTTCCTGGGCCGGCTGGACAAGCCCGATGTCGACCTGATCGAGGGGCTGTCGCCCGCCATCAGCATCGAGCAGAAAGCCACCAGCCACAACCCGCGCTCCACCGTGGGCACGGTG
Source organism: Acidovorax sp. LjRoot66 (assembly GCF_964253305.1). Lineage (NCBI taxonomy): Bacteria > Pseudomonadati > Pseudomonadota > Betaproteobacteria > Burkholderiales > Comamonadaceae > Acidovorax > Acidovorax sp. LjRoot66. Next base: position 218,234 of record NZ_CAXUQU020000001.1, on the reverse strand, counting down.
ACCGAGATCCACGACTACCTGCGCCTGCTCTACGCGCGCGCCGGCACGCCGTTCTGCCCCGACCACGGCCTGCCGCTGGCCGCCCAGACCGTGAGCCAGATGGTGGACGCCGTACTGGCCCTGCCCGAGGACACGCGCCTGATGCTGCTGGCCCCCGTGGCCCGCGAGAAGAAGGGCGAGTTCACCGAGGTCTTCGCGCAGATGCAGGCGCTGGGATACATCCGCTTCCGGGTGGACGGCACGATCTACGAATACGAGAACCTGCCAGCCCTCAAGAAGACCGAGAAGCACAGCATCGACGTGGTGATCGACCGCCTCAAGGTGCGCCCCGAGATGCAGCAGCGGCTGGCCGAGAGCATCGAGGCCGTGCTGCGCGTGGGCGGCAACGAGGGCAATGGCCGCGTGCTGGTGCTGGAGATGGATTCGGGCCAGGAGCACCTGTTCAGCTCCAAGTTCTCGTGCCCGGTGTGCAGCTACTCGCTGGCCGAACTGGAGCCGCGCCTGTTCTCTTTCAACTCGCCCATGGGCGCCTGCCCGGCCTGCGACGGCATCGGCCAGCGCGAGGTGTTCGACCCGCTGCGCGTGGTGGCATTTCCCACGCTGAGCCTGGCCAGCGGTGCCATCAAGGGCTGGGACCGGCGCAATGGCTACTACTTCGCCATGCTTGAGAGCCTGGGCCGGCACTACGGCTTCGATGTCGAGGCACCCTTCGAGTCGCTGCCCGCCAACGTGCAGAACGCGGTATTGCACGGCTCGGGCGAGGAGGAGATCGCCTTCAGCTACATCATGGACAGCGGCCCCTCCAAGGGCAAGGTGCTGAGCCGCAAGCACACCTTCGAAGGCATCCTGCCCAACATGGCGCGGCGTTACCGCGAAACCGATTCGGTGGTGGTGCGCGAGGACCTAGCGCGCTACCGCAGCACCCAGCCCTGCCCCGAATGCCATGGCACGCGCCTGCGCCGCGAAGCGCGCCACGTGAAGGTGGGCGAGGGCGAGCAGGCCCGCGCCATCTTCGAGGTGAGCCATGCCACGCTCAACGACGCGCACGGCTGGTTCCGCTCCCTGTCGCTCTCGGGGTCCAAGGCCGAGATCGCCGACAAGGTGGTGCGCGAGATCACCACGCGGCTGCAGTTCCTCAACGATGTGGGCCTGAACTACCTGAGTCTGGACCGCAGCGCCGAGACGCTGTCGGGCGGCGAGGCGCAGCGCATCCGCCTGGCCAGCCAGATCGGCTCGGGCCTCACGGGCGTGATGTACGTGCTCGACGAGCCCAGCATCGGCCTGCACCAGCGCGACAACGACCGCCTCATCGCCACCTTGCAGCACCTGCGCGACATCGGCAACAGCGTGATCGTGGTCGAACACGACGAGGACATGATGCGCGCCGCCGACCACGTGATCGACATGGGGCCGGGCGCGGGCGTGCATGGCGGCCGCGTGATGGCCCAGGGCAGCTACGACACGGTGCGCAACCACCCCGAATCGCTGACCGGCAAGTACCTGTCGGGCACCTTGTCCATCGCCGTGCCCCGGCGCCGCACGCCCTGGCTGCCGGTGGTGGAGGCGGTCGCGCCGGCCCCTGCGCCGGCCAAAGGCAAGTCGCGCTTTCCCGAAACCGAGGCCAGCAAGCGCCGCGCCGAGCGCATGGCCGCCCACCATGCACGCCAGGGCGCCGTGCAGGCCCTGCGCGTGGCCGGCGCCACGGGCAACAACCTCCAAAACGTGACGGTGGACTTCCCCGTGGGCCTGCTGACCTGCGTGACCGGCGTCTCGGGATCGGGCAAGAGCACGCTGGTCAACGACACGCTGTACGCCGCCGTGGCGCGCCAGATCTACCGCGCCCACGAAGAGCCGGCCGCGCACGACGAGATCGTGGGCATCGAGTACTTCGACAAGGTGATCAACGTCGACCAGTCGCCCATCGGCCGCACGCCGCGCAGCAACCCGGCCACCTACACGGGCCTGTTCACGCCCATCCGCGAACTGATGGCCGAGGTGAATACCGCCAAGGAACGTGGCTACGGGCCCGGGCGCTTTTCCTTCAACGTCGCCGGCGGCCGCTGCGAGGCCTGCCAGGGCGACGGCGTGGTGAAGGTGGAAATGCACTTTTTGCCCGACGTCTACGTGCCCTGCGACGTCTGCCACGGCCAGCGCTACAACCGCGAGACGCTGGAGGTGCTCTGGAAGGGCCGCAACATCGCACAGATCCTGGAGCTCACGGTGGAGGATGCCTTCGCCTTCTTCAAGGACGTGCCGGCCCTGGCGCGCAAGCTGCAGACCCTGCTCGACGTGGGCCTGTCCTATATCCGCCTGGGCCAGGCGGCGACCACGCTCTCGGGCGGGGAGGCGCAGCGCGTGAAGCTGGCGCAGGAGCTCTCCAAGCGCGACACGGGCCGCACGCTCTACATCCTGGATGAGCCCACCACCGGCCTGCACTTCGCCGACATCGACCTCTTGCTCAAGGTGCTGCACCAGCTGCGCGACGCGGGCAACACCATCGTCATCATCGAGCACAACCTGGACGTCATCAAGACCGCCGACTGGCTCATCGACATGGGGCCCGAGGGCGGTGCCGGTGGCGGCATGGTGGTGGGCGTAGGAACGCCCGAGGACTTGGCGGCCAATCCCGCCAGCCACACTGGCAAGTACCTCGCGCGCTACCTGGCCTAACGCAGGCGTTGTGCAACCGCGGGATCGAGTGATCCCATGAAAGTCTCCACGGCCCGCGTGTAGCCGCTCTCCAGGCCCAGGTTGGCATTGATTTCGCCGTGCGTGAGGTTCTGCGGCAGCACTTCGGCGCGGCCGCCCAGAGCCTGCACATGGGCCGCCATGCCCTGCGCCTGCAGGCAGGGGCGGTCTGGGCGGCTGGTGGAGCACACGAACTGGTAAGGCGGTTGAGCCCCGGCCACGGCCTGGTAGGGCGAGATCGCCAGCCAGAAGGCCGGATCGCTGCCCAGCACCTCGTCGTACAGCGGATAGTGCGGCAGCGACATCACGACCGGTGCGTTGAGCAGCGCGCTGTCCAGCGACACCGTGCCCAGCCAGGGCGTGACGCCCAACTGCTGCAAGAGCGGCGCATGCGCGTTGACGAACGACACCAGGTGCGCCCCGGCCGAGTGGCCCATGAGGATGAACTTCGTGGGGTCGGCGCCCCACTGCGCCGCCTGCTTCTGTGCCGTGTCGAGCGCCACGGCCACGTCGATGGCCTCCTGCAGCACGTTGACCGCCGGGTGCAGCCGGTAGTTGACCGAGATGAAGACGAAGCCGCGCGGCACCCAGCGCGCCGCCTTCTCCTGCACCACGCGGGACATGGCCTTGTCGCCCGTGCGCCAGCCGCCGCCGTGCACCATGAAGATGACCGGTGCGGGGCCGTCCACGCTGCTGCGCGGGGTGCTGGGCAGGTACACGTCCATGCGCTGCAGCGGGTCGGGGCCATAGGGTACGTCGGCGATGCGCTGCACGCCGGCCGGCAGCGCGGTCACGGTGCCGCCGCCCGCATCGTCGAAGAAGCTACCGGGATCCATCGGTTGCGCATGGGCCGGAGCCACGGCGGCGAGCGAGGCCAATGCCAGCCCCAGGGGCAGTGCGGCCCGGCAGGCCCAGGCGCAAAGGCGGGGAGCGAGGGTGGTGGTCATGGTGGTGTTCTCCTGCAATGGTAGTGAAGAAAAGGCGACGAGGGGGCGTGGCTGGGGCTACTGCGGCGTGCCCTTGCGGCTGGCCAGGCGCGCGGCGATGGCGGCGGTGATTTCGGCCTCGGTCACGAAGCCCTTGCGCTGGGTGTCGATCTGGTCGAACGCGCTGTAGACGCGCGGCATGCCGGCCTGGGCCTCGGCACGGGTGAGCTGGCCGTTGCCGTCCTTGTCGGCGGCCACGAAGCGCTGGTGCAATTGTTCGCGCGCCTCTCGCATCTGCTGGGTGCGTTGGCCGGGCGGCGCGGCCTGGGCGCTGGCACCAGCCACCAGGCCCGCGGCGAGCAGGCAGGCCAAGGCCATCGTGCAGGTGGAGGAAGAGGTCATGGGTCGGCTGCTGGGGCGATGGGTTGTGGATGCCCCGACTGTGGCGCCCAGGTGTGAGCCATTTGTGGCGTGGATGGGCCGATGTATGACAAAGCATGACGAAGTGGCCTGCGGCAGGGCCTTGCGCCCTACCATTGCCCCATCCTGAGTTGCACGCCCTCCCCTATGACCGAAGCCCTGGCCCGTATCCTGGTGGCCGATGACGAGCCCGACCTGCGCGCCCTGCTGCAGCGCTATCTCAGCGACCAGGGCTATGCCGTGCGCACGGTCGATGGCGCCGGCCCGCTCGACGCGCTGCTGGCGCGCGAGCGTTTCGACGTGCTGGTGCTCGATGTGATGATGCCGGGCGAGGACGGCCTGTCCATCTGCCGGCGCCTGCGCGCGCAGGGCGAGACCATTCCCATCCTCATGCTCACGGCGCGCGGCGACCCGGTGGACCGCATCATCGGCCTGGAGATGGGTGCCGACGACTACCTGCCCAAGCCCTTCAACCCGCGCGAGTTGCTGGCCCGCGTGCAGGCCATGGTGCGCCGCCAGCGCATGCTGGGCGCGCACACCGGCCCGCTGCAGGCTGGCGGCAGCATCCGGTTTGGCGATTTCACGCTGTGGGTGGATGAGCGCCGGTTGACCCGCGACGGCCAGGACGTGCCCCTGACCAGCGGTGAGTTCGCCCTGCTGCAGACCCTGGCCCAGCAGCCGCGCCGCCCGCTCGGGCGCGACCGGCTGATGGCCCTGGCCTACGGGCCCGACCACGAGGCCACCGACCGCAGCATCGACGTGCAGGTGATGCGCCTGCGCAAGCTCATCGAGACCGATGCGGCGCAGCCGCGCCACATCCGCACCGTCTGGGGCGTGGGCTATGTCTTCATGCCGGACGGTGCGGCGCCGACCGGGGGCAATGCATGACCGCCACGGCGCCTGCGCAGGGCTGGTGGCCGCGCAGCCTGCTGGGGCGCAACCTGCTGCTCATCACGGCGCTGGTGGTGGCTAGCCAGCTGTGCGCTGTGGTGCTGGTGCGCCAGATGATTTTGCAGCCGCGCGTGGCCCAGGTGGCCGACGGAGTGGCGCGCAATGTGGCCGCTCTACGCGCCGGGCTGGACGTGCTGCCGCCCGCACAGCGCGCCGCCTTTGTCGAGGCCTTCAACCGCCAGGCGGCCCAGGCTGTTCTGGAGTCCGACGAGCCGCCGTCCCCGCGCCGGCGCGCCCTGCTGTCGCCGCTGGAGCAGCGCTTCGTGCAGGCGGTGGCGCGGCGCTTGGACCTGGCCGAGGCCAGCGTGGCCGGTGGGCCGCGCTGGCGCCGCGATGGTGCGGGCACGCTGGCGCTGCGCGTGGCGCATGGCGGCACCGACTACTGGCTCAGTCTGCCCAGCGTGTTCCCCACGCGCGAGTTCACCGGTGCCTGGCTCCTGGCCACGGTTGCCGGCGTGCTGCTGGCCCTGCTCGGGGCCTGGTGGCTGCAGCGCCATCTGAATCGGCCGCTGGCCCGGGTGGTCACTGCGGCGCAGCACCTGGCACAGGGCCAGGCGCCCGCCGCTCTGCCGGAAGATGGGCCCCAGGAGATCGCCACCGTGGCGCGCAGCTTCAACCAGATGGCGCGCAGCCTGGCCGACGCCGATCGCGAGCGCGCGCTGATGTTGGCCGGCGTGTCGCACGATCTGCGCACCCCTTTGACCAAACTGCGCCTGGGGGTGGAGATCGCCCAGGCGCATGTGGACGCGCCGCTGGCCGCCAGCATGGCGCGCAGCATCGAAGAGATGGATGCCATCGTCGGCCAGTTCCTCGACTTCGCGCGCCTGGGCGACGGCGAGGCCCCCGTGGCCGCCTCGCTCGATGAACTGGCCCGGGCCGTGGCCGAGGCGCAGGCCGACCATGGCCGCGCGGTGCGGCTGGAGCCGGGATCAACGCCAGCGGTGCCCGTGCATATACAAGCGCTGCGGCGTGCCGTGGACAACCTGGTCGAGAACGCCTGGCGCCATGGCGCTGCGCCCGTGGTGCTGAGAACGGGCGCCGGTGCGGCTGGCGTGTGGATCGAGGTGGCGGACCATGGCCCCGGCATCCCTCCCGCCGAGCTGGAGCGCATGCGCCAGCCTTTCGTGCGCGGCGGTGGCGGCGCACGTGCAGGCATTCCGGGGGCCGGGCTGGGCCTGGCCATTGCCGAGCGCGTGGCACGCGCGCATGGTGGCGCGCTGGAGCTGCACAGCGCTCCGGGTGCCGGCCTGCGCGCGCGGCTGGTGCTGGCGCGCCCGACGTAGATTGGGGAATCAGCGCAGCCGCGGTGCGGACGCCGGGGCTGTCTCCCCGACGCGGAACACCGACACCACCTGCACCAGCTCTTCGGCCTGGCCTTGCAGGCTGCTTGCCGCCGCTGCCATCTCCTCGACCAGGGCCGCGTTCTGCTGCGTGGCCTGGTCCATCTGCGTCACGGCCTCGCCCACCTGGGCCACGCCCAGCGACTGTTCGTGGCTGGCGGCGCTGATCTCGCCCATGATGTCGTTCACCCGGCCGATGGCGGCCACCACCTCGTGCATGGTGCCGCCGGCGCGCTCCACCAGCAGGTTGCCCTGCTCCACACGCTCGACGCTGGCGTGGATCAGCGTGCGGATCTCGCGCGCCGCCTCGGCGCTGCGCCCGGCCAGGCTGCGCACCTCGCTGGCCACCACCGCAAAGCCCCGGCCCTGCTCACCCGCGCGTGCTGCTTCCACTGCAGCATTGAGCGCCAGGATGTTGGTCTGGAAGGCAATGCCATCGATCACGCCGATGATGTCGGCGATCTTCTTCGACGAGGCGCTGATGTCCTGCATGGTCTGCACCACCTGGGTGACCACATCGCCGCTTTGCACTGCAATGGTGCGCGCATTGCCGGCCAGTGCACTGGCCTGGCGTGCGCTGTCCGCATTCTGGCGCACCGTCGAGCTCAGCTCTTCCATCGAGGCTGCGGTTTCTTCGAGCGCGCTGGCCTGGCTCTCGGTGCGCGCCGAGAGGTCATTGTTGCCCTGCGCAATCTGGGCACTGGCCGTGGCCACGCCTTCGGATCCGCCGCGCACCTGGCTCACCACGTCGGTCAACTGGCGGCGCATCTGCACCAGGGCCGCCATGAGCTGGCCGACCTCGTCCGTGCCGTGGGCCGTGGCCGTGCCGCGCAAGTCGCCCTGGGCCACTGCATTGGACAGCTGTACCGCCTGCGCCAGCGGCACGGTGATCGAGCGCACGAAGGTGCGTCCCAGTGCCACCGCCACCGCCAGGGCCACGGCCAGCAGGCCGAGCTGCCACAGCAACTGGCGCTGCAGGCCCGAGACCCGCTCCTGCAGCGCGCCGTTGAGCAGGTCCATGGCCTGGGCATTGAGCGCATACAGCGCGTCGATGGTGCGGGTGAATTCGTCGAAGTAGTCCGAGGCCGGCGCAGAGAGCTCGGCCGCGCCGATGACCTCCCTGTCGGCGCGCTGCAGTGCCTGCTGAACCTGGGTGTTCACCGCCTGCGCCGGGCCGCCCAGCGCCTGGCGGAAGACCGGGTTGTGCACCATGGCGCGCTCCAGGCTGCGCAGCGTGTCGCCCTGCAGTTCCACCACGCGCTGCTGAAATGCCATCAGGCCGCCCTTGCCTTCGGGCGCCAGGGCCTTGCCGCTCAGTGCGGCAGAACCCTGGGCGCGCATCACGCCGAGCTTTTCGCCGAGCATGGGCACATGCACCAGCGAGGCCTGTACGAGGGCGCTTGTGTCCTGCCCGGGGTCGAGCGCCAGGCCGTAGTGGTGCAGCAAGGTCTCGTTCAGGCGCATCACCGCGGCGATGAGCTGGGTGTGCTGCGCCGTGCTCTGGGCCGGCTGCAGGCTGCGCGCGGCGACTGCCTGCTCCAGGGCCTGCCAGGTCTGGCGCAGCTGCTTCCAGGTGGCTTCGTCGGCCGCTGGCACGCCCGCCTCGGCGAAGCGGGTGGCCACGTCGGCCAGGGCTTTTTCCACCGCCTCGCGCGCCGCAGGCCGGCGGGCGGCCAGGGCCTCGTTGCCGCCGAGCATGCTGGCCGAAAGACCCCGGTGCACCTGCATGCCCTGCACGACCTTGTTGAGCGCCAGCAAGGGCGGCGCACCCCGCGCCTCCTGGCGCGCCGTGGCCATGTCCTGCAGCGCATCGCGCATGTACATGAAGGTGGGCAGCGCCGTCATCGCCAGCGCGATCAGCCCGAGGATCAGAAACTTCTGGAGCAAGTTCAGACGGTTCAGGGAGGTCATGGCGAAAGCGGCAGCCGGTGCATGCGCGAGGTTGCGGGCCCGGCGCGGGGCCGGGTCAGGGAACAGGGGAGGAACGCCTGCCTTTCAGCAAGCGACATGCCAGATTCGCTGCGCTGCACCGCAGGTCGCCCCAACACGGCCGTTCGGTGGGTGGCGGTGCGTTCCTACAGGGCATCTGGCGGTAAATGGGATATACCGGGGCACCTTCCGAGGAGAGTTCCGCATGCATTCCATCACCCTGCGTTTTCTGGCGTCGCACACCGCCCCTTCGGCATCCGGCCGCATCCACGGCGGCACCGTGCTGCGCTGGATGGACGAGGCGGGTTTCGCCTGCGCCTGCTCCTGGGCCGGTGGGACGTGCGTGACGGCATTCATGGGCAGTGCCAGCTTCGACCGGCCCATCCACCCGGGCGACCTGGTGGAGGTGCAGGCCAGCCTGGCCCACACGGGCGAGACCAGCATGAACATGCTGGTCGAGGTGCGCAGCGGCGGCATCCAGGAAAAAGAGCTGCGCCAGGTCACCCATTGCGTAGCCGTCTATGCGGCGCTCGATGAAGACAGCGCACCCCGTGCGGTGGACAAGTTCTCGCCCGAGACCCCGGGCGACATGGCCTTGGCCGAACGCGTGAATGCGCAGGTGGATGCGGCGCGGCTGCACCTCGCGCCGGCCCACTGATACGGATTTGCCTTCAACCGTATAACGTCGTTGGTTCGCCTTGCCGTGCTACAGCACTGTCTGCGGCTCCCGCCTAGTTTTACGATCGAATGCAAATCCGTATGAGATGCGATAGAACAGCTTCTCAGGTCGGCGCGTTGACGGTCTGCAGGAACTCCGCATCCTGCCGATATCGGTCGAAATCCGTGTCCCGCAGGAACTGCGCGGGCGGCTTGCCCAGGCGGCGGGCGTTGGCGATGGCCTCCAGCATGCGCGCCTTGTCGCCGGTGAGCGCGTAGTAGCACGACAGGTTGTACATCAGCGTCCCGTTGGTCTGCACGGCCGGGTCGAAGCCCGGCCCGACCAGGGTCGCCATGACGGCTTCGGCCAGGTCGCGTTCGTTGGTGCGCATGGCGAAGGCCAGGGTCTGGCTGGCGATCACGCCGACGTTGTAGACCTGCTTGTCGTCGCGCTGGTACTTGCCCATGGACGGGTAGACCTGGGCCAGGTAGTGGCGCACCAGCTGCGAGGACGCGCCGAAATCCTCCCGGCCATTGAAGTGGTTGATCAGCTGCGCATACGCATGGGTGATGTCCGAGGCATCGCCCTGCACGCGCTGCAGATCCTGCGCCAGGTCCTGCGCGATCTGCAGGAACGCGGGCAGTGCGCCGGGCGAGCGCTGGGCGGCGGCGTTCGCATCCCTGAGCGCCTGCACCGATGCCTTGCGCGCGGATGCGGGCCGTGCCGGATTGCCCACGTAGGCCATGCGGGCCCCAGGCAGCGCCTGCTGCAGGTTGCCGCTGCGCAGCAGCACCGACATCCCCAGCGTGGGGCCTTCCAGGTCGGGCACCTGCACCGCCAGCTCCAGCGGGCCCTTGCCGCCCTGCAGCCGCTCGAAGGCCGCGCGGGTCTCGCCCGCAGGCAGGTCGATGCGCAGCTGCGTGTCTTCCTCCTCGGAGGATGTGCGCCAATGCAGCGTCAGTGCCGAAGGCACGGCCTGCAGGGCGGGCCACAGCGCCTGCACGGGGATCTGCGGCCCCATGCCCTCGTGGCGCTTGCGCTCGCCGGGGCTGCGCAGCCAGGTGTGCGCGGCGGGGGCGGCCGCTTCGCCGGGCCGCGCGGCAGCAAACTCCACATTGGCGCTCACGGCGTACGAGTGGGTCGATGGCCCGGTGAACACCGGGCGCCACGCGCCTGGCCCCCGGCCCGTGGCCTGGCCTGGCGCCGCGCCGCGCGGGCGCACCACGTACAGGCCGATATCCTTCTCGTAGTGCCGCAGCAGCGCCTCTTCGCCGGGGTTATGCAGGTAGCTGCGCGGGTGCACGGTGAACCAGGGGTTCGCGCCCGGCAGCATGGGCGACGGATCCCACCACGCCATGTTGGGAAAGCGGAACTGCCCATCTTCCTTGGGAATGAAGGCCTTGAACTTGAGCACCTCCCTGCCCACGCGCAGCTGGGTATGGGCATCGCCGAACCAGTAGCGGCTGGGCAGGTTGCCAGGCACGCCCAGGGCCTTGAGGGCCACGCCCACGGTGGCTCCGAGCAACTGCCCGCTCAGGCCCTCCTCCAGGTGCAGGCGGCGGCGGTCGAAGTCCACCACTTTCACGCGCGGGATGTCTTGCCCGGTGCTGTCGAAGTCCCCGGGTTCGATCTCCGTCCAGCCCTTGCGGGCAGGGTGGTAGCCGCCAAGGCAGGTGGCATCCCAGCCCAGCTTCTCGGCCGAATGGGTGCGCTGCCGGCAATAGGTGTCCACCTTGTCGCGCTGGCGCGTGATGTCCAGGATCCACGCCTTGCCGCCCGACAGCAGGTAGGCCCAGGCGCTGGTGTCATTGCGGCCGAACTCCACGTGCTCGGCGCGGTCGAGCTCGGCGAACAGTTCGGCCTGCGAGAGGCGGTTGCCATCCACGGTGGGGGCATACGGTTTGCGCCGCCGGTCGCCGCTGTACACCCAGTCGCTGTAGTAGTGGGGCGTGAAGACGATGCCGGAGGTGTGGATCCCGCCGGGCACGCGCAGCGTGTCCTGCAGCTCACCTTGCGCATTGAACTTCCACAGATAGCCGCCGGCCACCGCGACCAGTTGCTGCGTGCGCGGCAGCGCGAACAGGCCTTCCACCTCGCCATGCAGTACCTTGCGGGCTTCCAGGTTCGGTGAGGCCGCGAGGTTCTCGGACAGGCGCGGGTACTCCTGGGGCGAGGGTTTGGCGCCAGCGGCGCAGGACAGCAATGCGTACGCGGCGCAGACTCCGAAGCGGCGGAGCGAGGAAAGGTGCATGGAATGGGTCGGTCTGAAACAGCGGCTATTCTGGCCCACGCCGTGCGCCGGCCCCAGCAGGGGGCAAGTAGCCTGTCCGCAGCTCAGCCCGGCACGGGTGGCGCGGTGCGGCCGATGCGCTGCGAGACCTGAAGCGCGCACTGGCGCAGCGGCGTGGCCACCGAGCCATCCCAGCTGCTGTCGAAACTGGCCGATGGGCCCATGGCCAGGATGCCCAGCACCAGGTGGCCTGCCGAGTCGAACACCGGCGCGCACAGGGCGTCGATGCCGGGAATCGGCTGCCCCAGCGAGCGCGACAGGCCGTTCTTGCGTGTCTCGGCCAGGGCGGCGTCGAGTTCCGCGTGGGCGGGTTCGCCCTTGGCATCCTTGCGCGTGCCCAGGCGCTGCAGTTCATCGTTCAGGATGCGCTCAACCACCTTGGGCGGCATGTAGGCCGCGAACAGCCGGCCCGTGGCCGTATTGGTCAGCGACATCACGGTGCCCGTGCGCAGGTTCACGTGCAGGGGCTCGATGGGTTCCTCCAGCCGCACGATGGTGGGCCCCAGGTTGCCCCAGACGGCCACCGCAATGCTTTGGCCCGAGTCATTGGCCAGCGCCTCGATGAGTTGCGAGGCCTCCTTGACCGGGTCCATGCGCTGCAGGCGCGTCAGGCCCAGCTGCAGGGCCAGCGGGCCCAGCTCGTAGTGTCCGGCCTCGGTCTGGGTGACGAAGCCCACCTTCAGAAAACTCACCATGTACGGATGCGCCTTGCCCGCCGTCATGCCGCTGGCCTTGGCCAGGTCCTTGAGCGCCAGCGGGCGCACGTGCAGGGCGAGTTGCAACAGCAGGGCACTTCCGATCTCGATCGATTGGATGCCACGGCGACTTTTTTCCATGATGGGGAGTTCCAGACGGGGGGTGGCCAGTGTATCCATAAGGGTTTTCCATGACATAGACAGATTCATCCGACTGAATCGCATCATTTGATATTAACGGATCAATTGACAATAGTCATACGCTCGATAGAATCCGCCAAAACACTTCGAACGTTGGAGACAAGGCATGACGCAGGACAGCATCTCGGTGGATGTATTGGTGGTGGGCACGGGTGCCTCGGGCATGGCGACGGCCATCACGGCGGCATCGCAGGGCCTGAAGGTGCTGGTGGTGGAAAAGGAAGCGCGCTTCGGCGGCACCACCGCGCGCTCGGGCGGCTGGCTGTGGATCCCGGGCACGCGCCTGGCCAAGGAGCAGGGCATCCAGGAACCGGCCGGCGCTGCCCGCGCCTACCTGCAGCACGAGGCCACCACCCATTTCGACGCCGCGCGCGTCGACGCCTTCCTGGAGTACGGCCCCAAGGCCATCGACTTCTTCACCCAGAACACCTGCGTGCAGTTCGACATGCCCGCCGTGTTCCCCGACTACCACGCCGAGGCCACGGGCGGCCAGCCCGGCGGTCGGTCGATGGTCACGCGCCCCTTCGATGGCCGCGAACTCGGCCCGCGCATCAAGCACCTGGCGCCACCCCTGCCCGAACTCACGGTGTTCGGGATGATGTTGGGCTCGGGCCCCGAGATCAAGCACTTCATGCGGGCTTTCAAGTCGCCCACCTCGTTCGCCTACGTGGTGCGGCGCCTGAGCAAGCACGCCATGGATGTGATGGGCAACGGCCGCGGCATGACGCTGACCAACGGCAACGCCCTGGCCGGCCGCCTGGCCAAGGCGGCGATGGACCTGGACATCCCCGTGTGGCTGTCCTCCCCGGTCACTAAACTGGTGGTGGAATACGACGGCGTCAGCGGCGCGCTGGTGCAGCATGAAGGCAAGACCGTGAAGGTCACCGCCACGCGCGGCGTGGTGCTGGCTTGCGGCGGGTTCCCGCACGACGTGGAGCGGCGCAAGCAGCTCTTTCCCCACGCGCCCACCGGCAAGGAGCACTACTCGCCCTCGCCCGCATCCAACACCGGCGACGGCCTCAAGCTCGCCGAGGCCGTGGGCGGCTATGTGGACGGCACCATCCCCCATGCGGCGGCCTGGGTGCCGGCATCGGTCACCACGCGGGCCGACGGCAGCAAGGGCGTGATGCCGCACTTCATCGACCGCGCCAAGCCCGGCGTGATCGCCGTGACGCCCAAGGGCGTGCGCTTTGCCAACGAGGGCAATTCGTACCACGACTTCGTGCAGGCCATGGTCGCCGCGTGCCCGGGCGAGAAGGAAGTCTCCGCCTGGCTGCTGTGCGACCACAAGGCGCTGCGTGCCTACGGCCTGGGTTGCGTAGCCCCCGCGCCGCTGCCCATCGGGCGCCACCTGCGCAGCGGCTACCTGCAGACCGGCAATACTGTGGCCGAGCTGGCCGCACGCATCGGTGTGGAGCCGTCGGTGCTGGAGGCCACGGTCAGTGCATTCAACGACACCGCGCGCCGTGGCGAAGACCCGGCGTTCGGCAAGGGCAGCAAGGCCTACAACCGCTACCAGGGGGATGCGCTGGTCACCCCCAACCCCTGCCTGGCCCCGCTGGAGAACGGGCCGTACTACGCGATCAAGCTGGTCATCGGCGACATCGGCACCTTTGCCGGCCTGCAGACCGACGACAGGACCCGCGTGCTCAACGCCGCGGGCCAGCCGATCAAGGGCCTGTACGCCGTCGGCAATGACGCAGCCAGCATCATGGGCGGCAACTACCCCGGTGCCGGCATCACCCTGGGCCCGGCGCTCACCTTCGGCTACGTGGCCGGGATGGAACTGGCGCAGGCCCTGGTGCCCGTGCGCGAATCGGTGACGCTGCAGGACCGCGCTGCCGTGCCCATGGCCCGCACGGCCTGAGCCCCCCCAAAAAGACCAGAGAAGAAGGAGCAGACCTATGGTGTATCCAGAAGCAGTGGCCCCGCGCCTGCTGAACGGCCGGCTGGCGCTGGTCACGGGCGCTGGCCAGGGCAATGGCCGCGCGATCGCGCTCGGCCTGGCCCAGGCCGGTGCGCGCGTGGTGGTGACCGACATGAACACGGCAGCCGTGGAGGAAACGGCACGCCTGGTCAAGGCCGAAGGCGGCGACGCCTTCGCCTACACGCTGGACGTGACCGTGCCCGAGGCGTGCAACGCGCTGGCCGCGCAGGTGGGCAGCGAGGTGGGTGCCGTCGACATCCTGGTGAACAACGCCGGCATCATCATCCGCGAAGGCACGGGCAGCGAACGCGCCGCCGCCAACTGGAAGAAGACCATCGATGTCAACGTGCACGGCACCTTCAATGTGAGCCTGGCCTGGCTGCCGGCCATCCAGTCCACCCGGGGCTCCATCATCAACATCGCCTCCATCGCCGCCTATGCCGGCCAGGGCGGCAGCCTGGGCTACTCGCCCTCCAAGGGTGCGATCAAGATGTTCACGCAGTCGCTCGCGGCCGAACAAGCCCCCAAGGGCGTGCGCGTGAATGCGCTGGCGCCCGGCGTCATCGCCACGCCCATGACGGCGGCCACGCGTGACAACCCCGAGCGGCTGGAGTCGTTCATGACCCGCATCCCCATGGGCCGCGTGGGAGAGACCGAGGACCTCGTCGGCCCGGTGATCTTCCTCGCGTCCGACATGTCGCGCTATGTCACAGGCATCACGCTGCCCGTGGACGGCGGCTTCCTCGCCGTCTGACCGAGTTCCCCCTGGCCCGGCCCGTCACAGGGTGCGAGGCAGCTTTCAACCATAAAGAAGGAGACAACACCATGCAACCCAAACGCCTTTGCGCAGGCCTTCTGGCCGCAGCCGCCATCACCGCGATCTCGACCGGCGTGTCCGCCCAGGACATCAAGCTCGGCTACAACGGCGACCTTTCCGCCTCGCCCTCGGCCCAGAGCGGCCAGGCCGCCGTGATCGGCATGGAAGCGGCCATCGCCGACATCAACGCCGCCGGCGGCGTGCTGGGCCGCAAGCTCACGCTCACCACGCGCGATGACGTCTCGGCACCGCCCAAGTCCATCCAGAACATGAGCGAGCTGATCGACAACGAGAAGGTGGTTGCCGTGTTCGGCCCCACCAACTCGGGCAACGCCATGGCCTGGAAGCACATCGCCAACCAGAAGAAGATCCCCGTGCTGGGCAACGTGGGCTCGGGCACCGACATCACCAAGCCCATGAGCCCCGGCGCTGACAACTACATGTTCCGGGTCTCCATGGTGGACCGCGAGCAGGTCGCCGCCCTCATGGCCTACGTCAAGAAGAACGCCGCCACCTCCAAGGTGGTGGGGCTGATGGCCGAGACCACCGGCTACGGCCAGGGTGGCTTGAAGGACATGCAGGAGATCGCCGAGGTGCAGGGCATCAAGGCCGCTGCCACCGAGCGTTTCGGCGTGGGCGACACGGACATGACCTCGCAGCTGAGCAAGATGAAGGCCGCGGGCGTGGACACCGTGGTCGTCTGGGCCCAGGGCACGCCGATTGCCCAGCTGGTGCGCAGCATGGAGAAGATCAACTACTTCCCGCTCACGCTGACTTCCTGGGCCGCCGACAACATCACCTTCTACGACGCGGCCGGCAAGGCCCTGGCCGAAAAGCCGCTGTTCATGCGCACCGTGAGCGAGACGCGCACCCCCGCGCAGCAAAAGCTGTTCGACCGCATCGGTGCCAAGCTCAAGGCGCCCGGCTCGTTCTCGTTCGCGCTGCATGGCTATGACTCGGTGCTGCTGTACGCCGAGGCCGTCAAGCAGGCCAAGACCACCGAAGGCTCGGCCGTGCGCCTGGCGCTCGAAGACCTCAAGACCCCTGTGCAGGGCGTGCTCAAGGCCTACGACAAGCCCTTCACCAAGACCAACCACGACGCGCTGACCGCCAAGGACCTGGTCTGGATCCGCTGGAAGGACGGCAAGCTGCTGCCCTACACCGATGCGCTGATCGGCTCGCTGACGCCGGCCGACTTCAAGCAGTAAGCACCCCTTCGCCCGACGCACGACCACAACGGCCGGGCGTGGCGGACATCCGTGTCCATCGCGCCCGGCCGAGGAACAGAACATGACAGAAGCGCTCTTGCAGGCGATCATCAGCGGGCTGGCGGTAGGCGGTGCCTACGCGCTGGTGGCGCTGGGGTTCAGCATCACATTCACGACCACCAAGACCCTCAATTTCTCGCATGGGGAGTTCGTCTCGGCGGGCGCCTTCATCGGCATGAGCGCACTCTTCCTGGTGCTGGGCAAGCCGGTGAGCTCCACCACCTTCGGCGATGCCATTCCTGGTGCCGGCGCACAGTTGCTGGCCCTGGTGGCGGCCCTGGGTGCCATGGGCCTGCTGGGTTGGCTGCTGTATGCCATCGGCGTGCGGCCGTTCGCCGGACGGCCCGGCATGGCCTGGGTGATGAGCACCCTGGGCTTTGGCGTCATCCTGCAGAGCATCGGCCTGGCCATCTGGGGGCCCAAGCCCGTGGTGGTGCCGGCGCCGGTGGGCGATGCGGTGATCCGCTTTCTGGGCGTGGGCGTGCGCCCGCAGGAACTGCTCACGCTAGGCGTCACGGTGGTCATCATGCTGGTGTTCGACCGCGTGATGAACCACACCATGGTCGGCAAGGCCATGCGCGCCGTGGCCGCCAATGGCAGCGTGGCCAGCCTGATGGGCATCAACACCAATGCGGTGATGATCGGCGCCTTCGTCGTCAGCTCGGCGCTGGCCGGGTTGTCGGGCTTTCTGCTCGCGCCCATCGCCCAGGCCTCGCTGTTCATGGGGCTCACCGTGGGGCTCAAGGGCTTCTCGGGCGCCATGATCGGCGGGCTGAGCAACCCGCGCGGCTGCGTGATCGGCGGCTTCGTGCTGGGCGTGTTCGAGTCCATGGTCAACCTCTGGCAGGCGCAGTGGCGCGAGGTGGCGGTGTTCGCGCTGGTGATCCTGGTGCTGGCCTTCCGTCCCACGGGCCTGTTCGGCAAGAAGATGGTGGAGAAGGTATGAAGCAGGGCCGTCACTTCGTCGCGGTGGCCCTGGTGGCTGCAGCGCTGATCGGCGCCACGGCGCTGTTCAACAACGACTACTACCTGCGCATCGTGTTCATGATGTGCGTGTACTACTTGTGCGCCGCCGGCATGAACGTGCTGGTGGGCTACGCCGGCCAGAAGTCGCTGGGCCAGGCCGGTCTGTTCGCGGCCGGCGCCTATGCGGCAGCCCTGCTCACCACGCGCACGGAGATGAGCCCCTGGCTGGCGCTGGTGCTGGCCGCCGGTATCTCGGGCGTATGCGGCGTGCTGATCGCGCTGCCCTCGCTGCGCGTGAAGGGCCCTTACCTCGCCATGGTCACGCTGGCCTTCGGCATCGTGGTGGAAAAGCTGGTGGGCGAATGGACCGACGTGTTCGGCGGCGCCCAGGGCATCTACGGCATCAAGCCGCTGACCTGGAACGGCCAGCCCTTCACCTCGGTTCAGTGGGTGTGGTTCGGCATCGTGCTGTGCGCCGCAGCCCACCTGCTGCTGCGCAATCTGATCTGCAGCCGCTTCGGCCGCGCCCTGCTGTCGCTGCAGGCGGACGAAATCGCATCCTCCTCGGTGGGCGTGCGCGTCTACCGCGCCAAGGTGATCGCCTTCGTGGTCGCGGCCGTCACCTGCGGCATCGCCGGTGCCCTGGTCGCGCAGCAAAACCAGTACATCAACTCCGATTTCATCACCTTCCACCTGTCGATCTTCATCCTGCTCTTGGTGCTGTTCGGCGGCGCGGGCTCCATGTACGGCCCGCTGGTGGGCACGGTGATCCTCACGCTGGTGGATGCGCTGCTCGCGCGCTGGCCCTCGGCCCAGCATTTCCTCTACGGCTTTTTGCTGCTGTTCGCGCTGTACGTGATGCCGGGCGGCATCATGGGCCTGGTGTCCCAGTGGTTCCAGAAGGCGAAGAAAGCCGGCCTGGTGGCTGGCGGCAGCGCAGCGCCCACGCGCATCGGGCCCGATGGCAGCGGCGAGTTGCTGGTGGTGCAGGGCGTGAGCAAGTCCTACGGCGGCGTCAAGCCCGCACAGGACGTGTCGTTCCGCCTGCAGCGAGGCCACATCCATGCGCTGATCGGGCCCAACGGCGCGGGCAAGAGCACCATGATCAACATGCTGACCGGCGTGGTCGATCCCGACCAGGGTTCCATCCGCTTCCTGGGTCAGGAGATCGTCGGCCGCCAGGTGCACACCATCTGCTGCCTGGGCATGGGCCGCACCTTCCAGAACCTGCGCCTGTTCGCCGACCTGTCGGTGCTGGACAACGTGATGCTGGGGCGGCACAGCCGCATGAGCAACGGCTTCTTCTCCTCACTGCTGTCGCTGCCCCAGGCGCGCCGCCAGGAGGTGGCCACGCGCGAGCGCGCCATCCAGTTGCTCGACCTGGTGGGCCTGTCGCACCTGGCGCACCAGCCGGCCGGCAGCCTGCCGTACGGCCTGCAGCGCCGCGTGGAGCTGGCGCGCGCGCTGGCCACCGAGCCACAGCTGCTGCTGCTCGACGAGCCCGCCGCCGGCCTGAACCCGCAAGAGACGGCCGAGCTGGGCCAGTTGCTGGTGCGCATCGGCCAATGCGGTGTGAGCATCCTGATGGTGGAGCACCACATGGACCTGGTGATGTCGATCTCGGACCACGTGATCGTGCTCGACTACGGCATCAAGATCGCCGAGGGCAAGCCCGCCGAGGTGCAGGCCAACCCGCGTGTCATCGCCGCATACCTGGGCGTTGACGACGACGCCGTGGCCGCCACCTGAACCGAGAGCATGAGCATGTTGAAAATCGAATCCGTCAAGGTGTCCTACGGCGCCATCGAGGCGGTCAAGGGCGTGAGCCTGGAAGTGCGCCAGGGCGAGGTGGTGACCATCATCGGCGCCAACGGTGCTGGCAAGAGCACGCTGCTCAAGAGCATCTGCGGGCTGGAGCCGGTGGGTGAGGGCCGCATTTTCGTGGACGGCAAGGACTGCACCCTGGTGCCCGCGCACCAGCGCGTGGGCCTGGGCGTGGCCATGTCGCCAGAGGGGCGCGGCGTGTTCGCCGACCAGACCGTGCGCGAGAACCTGATGCTGGGCGCCTACTCGCGCAGGGCCGAGGGCGCTGCGGCGCTGGAGGCTTCCATCCAGCGCGAGTTCGTGCGCTTTCCGCGCCTCAGGGAGCGCGAGCACCAGCTGGCCGGAACGCTGTCGGGCGGCGAGCAGCAGATGCTGGCGATTGCCCGCGCCCTCATGAGCGGGCCGCGCCTGCTGCTGCTCGACGAACCCTCGCTGGGCCTGGCGCCGCTGATCATCAAGGACATCTTCGACGCCATCCGCCAGCTGCGCGATGCCGGGCTGACCATCCTGCTCGTCGAGCAGATGGCCAAGCAGGCCCTGGGCGTGGCCGACCGCGCCTACGTGCTCGAAACCGGCCTCATCACGCTCGAAGGCTCGGGCGTGGAACTGCTCAACAACCCCAAGGTCAAGGCGGCCTACCTGGGCACGCATTGACACCATCTGGAACACCAAGGACCCACCCCATGACCACCAAGACCTTCGCCTCCGCCGCCGACCTGGAAGTCAAGCAGGTCAGCTTCGACAAGCTGTCCGAGCATGCCTACGCCTACACCGCCGAGGGCGACCCCAACACCGGCATCATCATTGGCGGCGACGCGGTGATGGTGATCGACACCCAGGCCACCCCCGTCATGGCCCAGGACGTGATCCGCCGCATCCGAGAAGTCACGGACAAGCCCATCAAGTACGTGCTGCTCTCCCACTACCACGCGGTGCGCGTGCTCGGTGCCAGCGCCTACGGGGCCGAGCACATCATCGCCAGTGAGGACACGCGCGATTTGATCGTCGAGCGTGGCCAGTTCGACAAGGACAGCGAGATCGGCCGCTTCCCGCGCCTGTTCCAGAACGTGGAAAGCGTGCCGGAAGGCCTGACCTGGCCGACCATGACCTTCAACAGGAAGATGACCCTGTGGCTCGGAAAGCTCGAAGTGCAGATCCTGCAGCTGGGCCGCGGCCACACCAAGGGCGACACGGTGGCCTGGCTGCCGCACGAAAAGATCCTCTTCTCGGGCGACCTGGTGGAATTCGGTGCCACCCCGTATGCGGGAGACGCCTATTTCAAGGACTGGCCGCAGACCCTGGACAACCTGGCGGCCCTCAAGCCCGAGAAGCTGGTGCCTGGCCGGGGCGCCGCCCTGCAGACCCCGGCGCAGGTGCAGGAAGGCCTGGCCGGCACGCGCGCTTTCATCAGCGACCTGTACGAGAGCGTCAAGGAAAGTGCCGCCAAGGGCGAGGATCTGCGCAAGGTCTACGAAGCCACCTTCGCCAAGCTGCAACCCAAATACGGCAACTGGGTGATCTTCAACCACTGCATGCCGTTCGACGTGACTCGGGCGTACGACGAAGCCACGCAGTACCCGGACCCGCGCATCTGGACGGCCGAGCGCGACGTGCAGATGTGGAAATCGCTGGAAGGCTGAGCCGCCCGTTCCAGGCCGCGCCGTGTGCGCGCGGTCGGCATCCATGGCAACGCCCGTGCATGGCACGGGTGACGCCCCTTTGTTGGCGCCTGCAGGAGTCCTGAACCCATGCCCGTGAACGACCGCCAGTCCCTGGCCGTGCAGGCCGTCCTGATCGGCGCGATGGCTGTGTGGGGCCTGAACCTCACGTCCGTGAAGTGGCTGACCGCCTGGTTCGAGCCCACCATGCTGGCCTGCGTGCGCATGCTGGTGGCATGCGTCGCGCTCACCGCCATCGTCGTGGTCAAGCGCTGCACGCGCGTGCGGTTCACCGGGCGCCAGTGGGCGGCGATGGGGCTGTGCGCGGTGTTTATGGTGTATGCCAACCAGGTGTTGTTCGCCCAGGGCCTGCAGCGCTCCACGGCGACCAATGCGGCGCTGGTGATGGCGCTGAGCCCGTTGGCTTCAGCCCTGCTGGCGGCGCTGCTGTTTCGCGAGCCACTCACGCTGCAGCGCGGCTGCGGCGTGCTGCTCGGCTTTGCCGGCGTGGCAGCAGTGGTGCTCAGCCACCCGGGCTCGGGCCTGTCCAGCGCGGGCGTGGGCGACCTGCTCATCATCTGCTCGGTGGTGAGCTTTGCCGCCGGCGGTGCCATGGTGCAGCGCCTCGCGCGCCAGATCCATCCGCTCACCATCTGCTGGCTCAGCTACTGCATCGGCACGGTGCTGCTGGTGGCGCACCTGGCGCTGGACCCCTCGGACGTCACGGTGGCCACGCTGTTCCCGGGCTGGTGGCCGTGGGCGCTGGTGCTGTTCTCAGGCATTTTCGCCACGGCGCTGTGCAACGTGGTGTGGAACCAGGCGATTGCCGCCATTGGCGTGGCGCGCACGGCTGTGTTCCTGTACTGGGTGCCGGTGTTCGGCGTGCTTTTCGCCGCCCTGCTGCTGGGCGAGCAGCTCACGCTGTGGCACCTCGTGGGATTTGCCGCCGTGATGGGCGGCACCTGGCTGGGCACGCGCCGGCACGTGGCCGTGGCGCCCGCTGTGCCCTGAATCTTCTCTTTGACCATGACCCATTCGCAACCTCCCCTGCTGTTCCAGCCCCTGGCCCTGCGCGGGCTCACCCTGCGCAACCGCACCGTCATCTCGCCCATGTGCCAGCACGCCGCAGAAGGCGGGCACGCGACGCCCTGGCACCTGGTGCACCTGGGCAAGTTCGCCCTGGGCGGCGCAGGCCTCATCCTCACGGAAAGCACGGCCGTGGACCCGCGTGGGCGCATCGGCACGGCTGACCTGGGCCTGTGGAAGGACAGCCAGATCGCCCCGCTCAAGGCGGTGGTCGATTTCGTGCACGCCAACGGCAGCGCCATCGGTGTGCAGCTGGCGCATGCCGGCCGTAAATCCGGTAGCCAGCCGCTGTGGGAGGGAGGCGCGGCCCTGGGCGACGCGCAGATGGCCGCCGATGCGGAGCCCTGGCAGCGCCTGGGCCCGAGCGCCTTGCCTGCCGGGCCCGGCTGGTCTGCACCCATGGTGCTCGATGCGGCTGGCATCGAAGACATCGTGCAGCGTTTTGCCGATGCTGCGCTGCGTGCCGACCAGGCCGGGATGGACGTGGTCGAACTGCACTTCGGCCATGGCTACCTGGTGGCCAGCTTTCTCTCGCCCCATTCCAACCACCGCGGCGACGAATGGGGCGGCAGTTTGCAGGGGCGCATGCGCCTGGCCCTCACCATCGCGCGCCGGGTGCGTGCCGTGTGGCCTGCCCACAAGCCGCTGTTCGCCCGCCTCTCGGTCGTGGACGGCAGCCGCGAGGGCGGCTGGGACGTGGAGGATTCGATCGTGCTGGCGCGTGAACTCGCGCAGTGCGGCGTCGATGTGATCGACTGCTCCTCCGGCGGCCTGACCGAGGAGACGCGCGCCCTGCCCGTGCCACGCGGCCTGGGCTTCCAGGTGCCGTTTTCCGCCCGCATCCGGGCCGAGGCCCAGGTCAAGACCCAGGCCGTGGGCATGATCGTCGATGCCGCGCAGGCCGAGGACATCCTCGACCGCGGCCAGGCCGATCTCATTGCCCTGGGCCGCGAGGCGTTGCTCGACCCCTACTGGCCCCACCACGCCGCAGCCGCCCTGGGGGCCGACCCAGGCTACGAGCGCTGGCCCGTGCGCCACGGTGTCTGGCTGGCCAAGCGGGCTTCGGGCCTGGCGCGTGCGCGTGCCGATCAGGCGGACGGTACGTCCTTCACCAGTGACAACCACAAGGAGACACGATGAGCAGCCACCACATCCCGAGCCGTGTGAGGATGGGCCTGATCAGGAAGCAGCCCGACTGGAGCATCGAGCGCTTCGATGCCTACTGGCGTGACCACCACGGCGCACTGGCGGCGCGCGTCCCCGGCTTGCAGGCCTATTGGCAAAACCTGGTGACCGACCGGCTGCAGCGCGGCATCGACTACGCGCGCGGTCCGTGGGATTTCGACGGCTTCTCGCAGCTGTGGCTCGACGGGGAGCGGCGCGCAGAGGCTGCCTTCGGGCAAGGCAACCTGGCCGCCGAGCTGGTAGCGGACGAACAGCATTTCCTCTCGGGCCTGCACATTGTGACCACCGAGCAGACCGAGGTCATCGCCCTGCCCGCCGACCCGGCGGCCCGCGCGCGGCTGCTCAAGCGCATCTCCACCCTGCGCCGCCGCGCCGATATCTCCGAGGACGATTTCAGGCGCGAATGGCGCGTGCACGCCGGCCTGGTGCGCACCATGCCCGGCGTGAGTGGCTACCGCCAGAACGTGGTGACCGAACGCGAGCGCGTGAAGGGCCAGCCCTGCGGCTATGGCGATCTGCCCATTGACGGCATCGTGGAGCTGTGGTTCGAAAGCCCAGAGGTACTGACGGCTGCGTTTGCGTCACCTGAGGGACAGCGCACCATGGCCCATGCCAGGACCTTCCTGGCGGAGATCACGGCCTTTCTGGTGACCGAACGCCGCGTAGTCTGACGGGCCGGTCCTCACGGTGAGCGTGGGAAGGATGTGACTTCGCCATTCACCTTGTGCTCCTGGCCGCCGGGCGCGCAAGGCTGGTCGGTGTAGACCGTGCGCCCCTCCTGGACGCACTTGCGCAGCTGGGGTGCGGGCGCCGATGCAGCGCCTCGCGCGCCCGCGGCAGTGCCTTGCGCGTTCTTCTTTTCCGGCGGCAGGGAGTCTTCTCCGGGGCGCATCAGCCTGCCCCACGTCTTTTCGACCCACGGCCCGGCCTGGGGCAGCCATTGGTCGGCTTTCCACCAGGCCACGGCGGCGCCAGCCACCAGCAGCACCACGGCGATGGTCCAGGCGGTACGTTCGCGGGCGCTGCGCATGCTGCTGCGTCAGCCCAGGTGCTGGCCCAGAATGCCGGCCAGCTCGAACATGCCTGCACTGTCCTTGCCGAACACCGCCCGCAGCTTGTCGTCGGCGACGATGGTGCGCTTGTCCTTGGGGTCCTGCAGGTTGTTCGCCTTGATGTACTCCCACAGCTTTTTCACGGCCTCTGGCCGGGCAACCGGCTCGCTGCCGATCACGGCGGCCAGCGCGGCGCTGGGGGCGGCGCCGGCCGCGGCCTTGCGCGGCGCCTTGGCGGTGGCGGTCTTGGTGGCCGCCGCCTTCTTGGTGGGCGCCTTCTTCGCGGCCGCCGCCTTGGCCGGTGCCTTGGCTGCGGCGGTCTTGCCGGCAAACGCACCGGCGGCTGGCTTGCGCGGCGGGAACTTGCTCGGCGCGAACTCGAAGTTCACCTTGCCCGCCTCCTTGTCCCAGGCCAGGAAGGCCTTGAACGCGCGGCGCGTGCGCATGGAGACGAACTTGTCCAGCAGGTCGGTCTTGCCGGTTTCCAGCAGCTTGTGCATCTGCTCGCGCTCCACGGGCTGCTGCAGGATGATCTTGCCGCTCTTGAAGGTGCAGCTCGGCGTGGGCTGGGCGGCGGTGGGCACGGCCTTGCTGCACACGTAGTTGGCGCCGTGCTCGTGCACGCCTGCGCCACAGATCGGGCAGGGGCCCAGGGACGCATCGGCAAACTCCACCAGCTCGCCCGATTCCTCGGCGTTCTTGTCGTCGCCGAAATCGAACTCGAGCTTGTAGTTGTGCGCTTCGTCGTCGTACTTGATGACGATCTCGGAGGTGAAGGGCCAGCCCGCCTTGGAGCGGAATCCTTCGAGCGGCCCGATCTTCTTGTCGCGCAGCAGGGCCTCGGCCTCGGCGGTCTCGAAGGTGCGGCCCGCAGGCGACTTGCCGAAGCTGAAACCACAAGGCTCGGCACCGGGCTTGCCCACGCAGGCGAAGCGGCGGTAGTTTTCCTTCACCACGCCGCCGCAGTTGGGGCAGGGCGTGGTCAGCGTGGCGTAGTCGCCCGGAATGGTGTCGCGGTCGTATTCCTTGGCCTTCTTGACCATGCGCTCGGTCATGGCGGCGATGTCGGCCATGAAGGATTCGCGGCTCAGTTGCCCCTTTTCCATCTGCGAGAGCTTGAACTCCCACTCGCCCGTGAGGTCGGCGCGGCACAGCTCCTCCACCTCCAGCCCGCGCAGCAGCGTCATGAGCTGGAACGCCTTGGCCGTGGGGATCATCTCGCGGCCTTCGCGCAGCATGTACTTTTCGGTCAGCAGGCCTTCGATGATGGCCGCGCGCGTGGCAGGCGTGCCCAGCCCCTTCTCCTGCATGGCCTCGCGCAGTTCCTCGTCATCGATCTGCTTGCCGGCGCTTTCCATGGCGCCCAGCAGCGTGGCTTCGGAGTAGCGCGCCGGCGGCTTGGTCTTGAGGCCCTTGGGGTCGACCTGCTGGGTCTGCACCGTTTCGCCGGGCTTCACGGGCACCAGGTTCTGGCCCTTGTCGCCGTCCTTGCCACCCTCCACTTCGTCGGCGGCTTCCTTGCCGTAGATGGCCAGCCAGCCGGGGCGCACCAGCACCTTGCCCTCGGTCTTGAAGCTGTGGCCCACGGCCGTGCTGATGCGGGTCGTCACCGTGTACTCGGCGCTCGGGAAGAACACCGCCATGAAGCGGCGCACCACCAGGTCGTACAGCTTCTGTTCGGCTTCCGACAGGCCGCTCGGCGCCTGCAGCGTGGGGATGATGGCAAAGTGATCGCTCACCTTGCTGTTGTCGAAGATGCGCTTGGAGGGGCGCACGTAGTTGTTGGTCAGCGCCGTGCGCGCATGCGGTGCCAGGTGGCGCATGCTGCTGTCGGCCAGCATCTCGAAGGTCTGGCGCGCCACGGGCACGTAGTCCTCGGGCAGCGCGCGCGAATCGGTACGCGGGTAGGTCAGGGCCTTGTGGCGCTCGTACAGGCTTTGCGCCAGTGCCAGCGTGGTCTTGGCCGAGTAGCCGAATTTGCCGTTGGCCTCGCGCTGCAGGCTGGTCAGGTCGAACAGCAGGGGCGATGCCTGGGTGGTGGGCTTGCTCTCCTCGGTGACGCTGGCCTTCTGGCCGCGCACGGCGTCGGCAATGGCCTGGGCTTCGCGCTGCGACCAGACGCGGTCGGCGCGCATCTCCACGTCCTCGTTTTTCTTCCACTTTGGGTCGAACCACTTGGCGGGGTACTCGCCGGCCTCGGCCTGGAAGGCGGCATGGATTTCCCAGTAGTCGCGGCTCACGAACTTGCGGATCTTTTCCTCGCGCTCCACCACCAGCGACAGCGTGGGCGTCTGCACCCGGCCCACGGTGGTCAGGAAGAAGCCGCCATCGCGCGAGTTGAAGGCCGTCATGGCCCGCGTGCCGTTGATGCCCACCAGCCAGTCGGCCTCGCTGCGGCTGCGCGCCGCATGCGCCAGGCCCGCCATCTGCTGCTCGCTGCGCAGGGCGTCGAAGCCATCGCGGATCGCCTGGGGCGTCATGGACTGCAGCCACAGCCGCTTGACCGGCTTGCCCAGGGGCTTGGCGCCGCCGGCGTACTGCTCGATCAGGCGAAAGATCAGCTCCCCCTCGCGACCCGCGTCACAGGCGTTGATGAGTTGCGTCACGTCCTTGCGCTTGGCCTGCTTGACCACCGCGTTCAGGCGGGTCTTGGTCTTGTCCACCGGCTTGAGGTCGAAATACGGGGGGATCACCGGCAGGTGGGCAAAGCTCCACTTGCCGCGTTTCACGTCGAATTCCTCGGGTGCCTGGATCTCCACCAGGTGGCCCACGGCGCTGGTGACTACATAGCGGTCGTTCTCGAAGTGGTCATCGTGCTTTTCGAACTTGCCCGCCACGGGCGTCAGTGCGCGCACGATGTCCTGCGCCACCGAGGGTTTTTCTGCAATTACCAGGGTCTTGGTCATTTTTTGGTTTCTCGCCAGTCTGGCTGTCCGGCATCCGGCCGGTCGCTTCTACAATTCGTTGCCTCACGCGTACACGCGCACGCGCATGTGTGCATATTCAAGTTAACAGAGTTTTTGCCATGCCCCGCACCGCATTGCCCGCCGCCCCTTCCAACCCACCGGGCCGCCGCATCCAGACGCGGCGCTCGGGCGTGCACGGCAACGGCGTGTTTGCCGTGCAGGATATTGCAGAGGGCGAAGTCCTTGTCGAGTACACGGGCGAGGTCATCGGCTGGGAGGAAGCGCAGGACCGCCACCCCCATGATCCCCTGCAGCCCAACCATACCTTCTACTTCCATGTGGATGAAGACCGCGTGATCGACGCCAAGTTCGGCGGCAACTCCTCGCGCTGGATCAACCACAGCTGCAACCCCAATTGCTATGCCGACGAGCGGGACGGCCGGATCTTCATCACCGCCCTGCGCAACATCCACGCTGGTGAGGAACTCAACTACGACTACGGCCTGATCATCGACGAACCCTACACCAAGAAGCTCAAGGCCGAGTATCCCTGCTGGTGCGGCAGCGACAACTGCCGGGGCACCCTGCTTGCGCCCAAGCGGGGCTGGCGCCCTCCCATGCCGGCTGAGCCTGTAGCGCCACCGCGTAAAAAGAGTAACAAAAAAAGCGGCGACGATGCCACGGGCAACAAGGCCTCCCAGCCCGGGCGGCGCGCAAAGCCATGACCCCGCTTTCCATCCGCTGGCCTGCCGAAGCCCTCTGGGAAGCCGTGGTGCCCCAGTTGCCGGGCTTTTCCGTCGAGGTGCTGCCCAGCATCGACTCCACCAACACCGAACTCATGCGTCGCGCGCGCGCAAGCCTGTGCGACCCCACCCTGCTCGTGGCCGAGCAGCAGACGGCGGGGCGCGGGCGCCTGGGCCGGGTCTGGCAGAGCGATGTGGGCGCCTCGCTCATGATGTCGCTCGGCCTGCCCCTGGCACCGGCCGACTGGTCGGGCCTGTCGCTGGCCGTGGGGGTGAGCGTGGCCGAGAGCCTGCAGCCGGTGCTGCCGTCGGAGGGCGAGGGCCAGCCCCCCCGCGTCGGCCTCAAGTGGCCCAACGACCTGTGGACCACCGGCGACCGCAAGCTCGGCGGCATCCTGGTCGAAACGGCCAGCTTTGTGGCGGCGCAGGGCAGCAGTGCCATGCCGGCGGGCAGCGCGGCCCGCTACGTGGTGGTGGGCATCGGCATCAACGTGCTGCCGCGGGGCGGCGATGGCATGAGCATGCCCCCGGCCAGCCTGCAGGAGGTGGAACGCGGCCTCACTGCCCCCGAGGCGCTGCGGCGCATCGTGCCGCCCCTGGTGGCCATGCTGCAGTCGTTCGAGGGCTATGGCTTTTCCCCCATGCAGGCGCGCTTTGCGCAGCGCGACATCCTGCAGGGCCGCGCCGTCACCATGAGCGACGGGCAGGCCGGCACCGCCCACGGCGTGGGCGAGGATGGTGCGCTGCTGGTGCAGACGGCCAACGGGATGCAGGCCATCACGAGTTCGGAAATCAGCGTGCGGCCCAGCCCCGCGCTGCCGTCATGAAAGAAGGATCTGCATGCTGCGCCTTCTCATCCTGATCCTGCTGTTGGCCAATGGCGGCTACTACGCCTGGTCGCAGGGGCATCTGCGCGAATGGGGCTTTGCGCCAGTGCAGGAGGGCGAGCCCCAGCGCATGGGCCAGCAGCTGCGCCCTGACACCTTGCAGATCCTGCGGGCCAGGCCGACCAACCCCGCCCCGCCAGTTCCCGTGTCCGAGGCCACGCCACCCGCGGGCACCGCGGCCGAATGCCTGCAGGCCGGCGTGCTCGACGAACGGCAGGCCGAAGCCGTGCGCACGGCGGCAGCCGCTCTGCCCCAGGGCAGCTGGGTGCTCGAATCGACACCCACGCCGGCCCGCTGGATGGTCTACATGGGCCGTTTCGAAGACCAGGAGACCCTGGACAAGAAGCGCGCGGAGTTGCGTGCCCGCAAGGTCGACTTCGACCGCCCCGGCGGCACGCTGGAGATCGGCCTGTCACTGGGCCGTTTCACCACGGAGGACGCGGCCAAGCGCGAGCTGGCGTCACTGGGCGAAAAAGGCGTGCGCACCGCCCGGGTGATCCAGGAGCGCACCGAAACCCCCGGCTTCACGCTGCGCCTGCCCGCCGTGACCGATGCGCTGCGCTCGCAACTCGACACGCTGCGCAGCGCACTGGCCGGCAAGGCGCTGCGCAGTTGCAGCTGAGCTGAGCTGCCGGCGCCTGCAGGCTCTGCACGCGGTGGCGCTCGATGCCGTTCCCTTTTTCCTTTGCGAACCTGATCCCATGACCGAAGAAGCCTCTTCCATCCAATGTGGCGAGCACGGAGAAGCCACGCCCACCTATGTCTGCGGGCACCTGCACCGCCACCCCGCGCAGCGCTGGTTCTGCGACGCCCCCGAGGCCGACTACCCCTTCCCCGACGCCTGGTGCGCCACTTGCAATGCCGAGTTGGTGAAGGAAGGCGGCGAGTGGAACGACCGCAACGAGGGCTGTCTGGACCTCAAGATCCTGTGCCACCACTGCTACCAGGGCTCCATGGCCCAGAGCATTGGCGCCATGCCCGAGCCGCAACTGCACGCCTGGGAAGACGCGGTGGTCGATGCCCACCATGCGCTGGTGCACAAGCAGCAGGCGCTCGAATCCGACCACGGCGTCTCGCGCTTCGAGCGCTGGGACTACGACCAGGCGCAAGGCACGCTGACCTTCTCGCACGAGGGGGCTCCCCGGGTCGTGGCGGACATCGAGTTCATCGGCTCGGTCTCCAAGGCCAGCGGCACCTGGCTCTGGGCCTGGGCGAACTTCAGCCACCATGCCAAGGTGAGCACCCGCATCCCTGCGGTGCGCGAGTGGGGCGAGGTCCAGGGCTTTCTGCCGCTGACCGTGCCCCGCTGGGATGCGGACGTGACGGACGGCTGGGAGCTTTCGGGCGTGGCCGCGCAGGTGCTCGGTGCGCGCGGGGTGTACCGGGCGCCCACGGACAATGGCTACCTCTTCATGGCGTTGATGTCGGTGCGGGCGGTAGGGTAGCTTTGGGATGGCGCCTGTGCCATCCCAGGGCCTTCAGTCCAGCACGATGCGCGCGAAACGGCTCACGCGCCGCATCTTGTCGACTTCCTTGCGGATCTGCGCGCCGAACTCCTCGGGCAGGCTGCCGGAGCCGAAGAGACCCTGGTCCGCCAGCTGGGTCTTGACGCTGGGTTCCTGCAGCACGGCGGCCACGGCATCGCGCCACTGCCTGGCCATGGCGGCTGGCATGCCCGCTGGCGCCACCAGGCCGAACCACGACGGGTCGTTGCTGGAAAACAGGCTCAGCTCGGCATAGGTGGGCACCGTGGGCAGCACCGCCAGCCGCTCCTTCCACGACACGGCCAGTGCCCTCAGCCGGCCGGCCTGGATGTGCGGCAGGGAGGAGGCCACCTGGTCGAAATAAACGGGTACCTTGCCGCTCACCACGTCGGCCAGTGCCGGTGACGCGCCCCGGTAGGGCACATGGGTCATGAAGGTGTTGGTGGTGCTCTTGAGCAGCTCGCCCCACATGTGGCCGATGGTGCCATTGCCGGGCGAGGCATAGGCCACCTTGCCGGGTTGCGCCTTCACGTAGCGGATGAACTGCGCGAAATCCCGCGCCGGCAGGTCGGGGTGCACCACCAGCACGCCGGGGGCCTTCACGATTTCGGTGATGGGCGTGAAGGCGTCGATGTTGTAGGGCAGGTGGCGGTAGACCGCAGGGTTGACACCGTGCGTGGACAGCGTGGCGATGCCCAGTGTCAGCCCATCGGGCGCGGCGGCCGCGACCTCGGTCATGCAGGTGGCGCCCCCCGCGCCGGGGCGATTCTCCACGGTGATGGGCCGCTGCATCCGCTGCGACAGCGGGCCGGCGATGGCGCGTGCCGTGATGTCGGTGGCACCGCCCGCTGCAAACGGAACCAGCAGCCGCACCGGGCGCGTATCGGCCGTGGATTGGGCCCATGCGTGGCCTGCAGCCCATGGAATGGGGAATGCCCCGGCCAACAGAGTGCGTCGTTTCATCGGGGGCCTTGTCGGTAGTGAAAGGCCCATTCTGGAGAGTTGGTGCCGCCGTGGATAACGACGTTTGGCACTCAGCATAGTCCTGGCAGGAATGTCCCGGTCGTGCCACGCCTGCGATGGCTACTCCAGCGGGATCGCCCGCGTCTCCCCGTGCCGCATCAGCCACACGCGTTCGGTGGGCACGCCGCGCTCGGCCAGGGCGGCGGCCAGGTCGCGCGGCGGGTGGTCGAAGGCCTCCTGGGTGAGTGCAAAGGTGCCCCAGTGCACGCCCATGGCCTGGCGCGCCTGCACGTCCAGCATCAGCTGCACGGCGTCGGCCGGGTTCACGTGCATGGGCTTCATGAAGTCGCGCGGCAGGTAGGCGCCGATCGGCAGGGCCAGAAAATCGACGGCACCGATGCGCTGGCGGATGGCCTTGAAGTCGTCGCTGTAGCCCGTGTCGCCCGGAAACAGGAAGCGCCAGGGCCCTGCCGCATCGGGCCGGCTCCACTCGAGCAGGTAGCCGCCCCAGAGCGAGGCATTGGTGTCGTTCAGGCTGCGGCGGCTCCAGTGCTGGGCGGGGGTGAAGTGCACGCGCACGCCAGGCGCCAGCTCCACGGACTCCCACCAGTCGAGTTCGGTCGTGTTGTCCATTGCGCGCCGCACGAACCAATCCTTGAGCCCCATGGGCACGATGAAGCGCGGGTTCTGCCCCGCTGCCCTCAGGCGCTTCAAGGTGGCACTGCACAGGTGGTCGTAGTGGTTGTGCGAGACCAGCACGGCATCGATGCGCGGCAACTGTTCGGGCGCGAGCGGCGGCGGCACGCGCCGCGGGGCGCCAAAGCGCCCGAGCGGACCGGCATGGCTGGCCAGCGTGGGGTCGATCAGCACGTTCAGGCCCGCCACCTGCAGCAGCATGGAGACATGGCCCAGCCAGGTCACCACCGGCGCCTCGTGCCGCTGCGCCAGCAGCGCATGGTCCACGGGCTGGGTCCAGTCGCTCACGAAGCGCGCGTAGCCTCCGGCGGGCTCGGAGCGGGGCTTGAAGTCGCCGCGCAGCGAGCGCCATGCCATCTCGTACCAGGGGAAGTTGCCGATCACGACCCCCGCATCGGTGTTGCAAAAGCGGCGCGGTGGCGAAGAGGGAGAAGCAGGCATGGGGCATCCGGCAGAACGGGATTTCATGATGCCTCAAACCGGTGTTCCCGGCTGCTGCCTCGGGCCGATGGCCCTGGTTTCAGGCGGGCGCGTGCTCGCTGGCCGCAAAGCGCACGCTGAAGCGCGCCCCCGGCGGCTGCATACCCGGGTGGGCGTCTTCGAGCTGAACCTCGGCCCCGTGCTTGCGCGCGATCTCGAGCACGATGGGCAGGCCCAGGCCCGAGCCGTCCGCATCGCTGCCCAGCGCGCGGTAGAACGGCTGGAACACCAGGTCGCGCTCGGACTCGGGCACGCCCGGGCCCGAGTCCTCCACCTGCAGCAGCAGCACGCGGCCGAAGGTGTCGGCCAGCACGCGCGCGGTGACCACGCCAGGCCGGTCGGGTGCCGACGGGGTGTAGTTGAGCGCGTTGTCCACCAGGTTGCGCACCAACTCCTTGAGCAGGGTCGGGTTGCCGTCCACCCACACGCCGGGCGAGCCAGGCTCGGCGCCGTCGTAGCCCAGGTCGATGTGTTTTTCGAGCGCGCGCGGCACCGAGTCGCGCACTACTTCGATGGCCAGGCGCGCCAGGTCGCAGGGCTGGCGCGCAAAACCCACGCCGCTGCCTTCGGCGCGTGCCAGGGCCAGCAGCTGGTTGACGGTGTGCGTAGCGCGGATGCTGGAGCGGCCGATCTGCTGCAGCGAGCGCTTGAGTTCTTCGGTGCTGGTGCCCTCGCGTTGCGCCAGGTCGGCCTGCATGCGCAGGCCCGCCAGAGGCGTCTTGAGCTGGTGGGCGGCATCGGCCAAAAAGCGTTTTTGCGTGGCCAGCGAGTCGTGCAGGCGCGTGAGCAGGTCGTTCACCGAGGCGACCAGCGGCGCCACCTCCAGCGGCACGGTGCGGTCGTCCAGCGGCGAGAGGTCGTCGGGGTTGCGCGCACGGATGCGCTGCTCCAGCTGGTTCAGCGGCTGGATGCCGCGCGCCAGCGCCAGCCACACCAGCAGCACCGCCAGCGGCAAGATCACGAACTGCGGCAGCATCACGCCCTTGATGATCTCGGTGGCCAGCACGCTGCGCTTCTCACGGGTCTCGGCCACCTGCACCAGGGCCAGCGGGCTGTCCTTGAGGGCCAGGCGCACCCAGATGTAGGCCACGCGGATGTCGATGCCGCGCAGCTCGGCATCGCGCAGGCGCACCTCGCCGGGCATGGGCACTTCGTCGGAGGGGGGCGCTGGCAGTTCGCGCTCGCCCGAGAGGAACTCCCCGCCCACGCCCTTGACCTGGTAGTACACCACGTCGGAATCGTCGGCGCGCAGGATCTCGCTGGCGGGCTGGGGCAGGTTGAATTGCACCGTGCCCTTCTGCACCCCCACCAGCTGTGCCAGCGCGTGGGCGTTGTACTCCAGCGCGCGGTCGAAGGGCTTGTTGGCCAGGCCCTGGGCCACCAGCCAGGTCAGCGCCAGGCTTACGGGCCACAGCAGCAGCAGCGGGGTGAGCATCCAGTCCAGGATCTCGCCAAACAGGGAGCGCTGCTCGCGCTGGAAGATTTTCAAGGTGTAGGGTGAAGAGCTGCAAGTGCCGAGGGAAGGGTCAGCCTGGGATTTTTTCCAGACAGTAGCCCAGACCGCGCACCGTGGCAATGCGGATCGGGCCGCGTTCGATCTTCTTGCGCAGGCGGTGGATATACACCTCGATGGCGTTGTTGCTCACTTCCTCGCCCCACTCGCACAGGCGCTCGACCAACTGCTCCTTGCTGACCAGGCGCCCGGCGCGCTGCAGCAGCACCTCCAGCAGGCCGAGCTCGCGCGCCGACAGCTCCACCATCTTGCCGTCGATGGTGGCCACCCGGCCCGCCTGGTCGTACACCAGCGGGCCGTGCTTGATGGCGCTGCTGGTGCCACCCATGCCGCGGCGTGTGAGGGCGCGCACGCGCGCTTCCAGCTCCTGCAGGCTGAAGGGCTTGGCCATGTAGTCGTCGGCCCCGAAATCCAGGCCCTTGACGCGCTCCTCCACGCTGTCGGCGGCGGTGAGGATGAGCACCGGCAGCGCCGAGCCGCGGCTGCGCAGCTTCTTGAGCACTTCCAGCCCATGCATGCGCGGCAGGCCCAGGTCCAGGATCAGCAGGTCGAACTCGTTGTTGGTCAGCAGCGCGGCATCGGCCTCGCTGCCGCTGGCCACATGGTCCACCACGGCGCCGGAGCTGCGCAAGGTGCGCAGCAGGCCATCGGCCAGCACCTGGTCGTCTTCGGCGATGAGAATGCGCATGCGGGTGTCTCCTGGTGGGTGGCATCAGTCTGGTGCTGAGCCTCCCTGGATTCTAGGCGCGCACCGCGTCCAGGGCCTTGCGGCCAGATTGCGCCGGATCAGCCGCGCGGGTCGTATGCCAGCAGCCGGTCCACCAGGGCGCGCAGGTCGGCGCGCAGCCGCGCCATGCCCTCGGGGTGCTGGGCCAGGGTGGTCTCGTCCATGTAGAGCTTGCGGTTGATCTCCAGCTGGATGCTGTGGCGCTGGCCGGCAGGGTTGCTGTAGCGGCGCACCAGCTCCACGCCCTTGTAGGGGTGGTTGTATTCCACGCTGTAGCCGCGCTCGCGCAGGTGCTCGCACACCAGGGCCGAGAGCGCCGGGTCGGCGGTCGTGCCGTCGCGGTCGCCGACCACGAAATCGGCATGCACCAGGCCCGGGAAGTCGGTGGCGTGGCTGGCCGCCACGGCGGGCA
Organism: Acidovorax sp. LjRoot66; assembly: GCF_964253305.1. Taxonomy (NCBI): domain Bacteria; kingdom Pseudomonadati; phylum Pseudomonadota; class Betaproteobacteria; order Burkholderiales; family Comamonadaceae; genus Acidovorax; species Acidovorax sp. LjRoot66. The sequence goes on along the minus strand of NZ_CAXUQU020000001.1, from coordinate 183,542 downwards.
TGGAGTGGCAGTTGATGTGGATGCTGTAGCCGTGACGGGCGTGCGCGGCGGCGATGGCCTGCTGCACGGCGCCGTGGTAGGGCCGCCAGCAGCGGTCGATGCGCTCTTGCACCTCGTCCACGCCCAGCAGCCGGTTGTAGATGGGCTCGCCCTCGTCGGTGAACTTCCAGATCAGGCCCTTGCCCAGGCGCACCTTGGAGAGCACGCGCGGGTCGGTGGAGATGGGGTCGGTCCACTCACCGTCGAGCAGCGTGGTGTCGAGTTCGGTGGTGTCGCGGTTGGCATCCAGGTAGATGCGGGGAAAGTGGGCTTCCACCCAGGCCACGCCCAGCGCGGGGGCGAAGTCGTAGATCTTCTCGACATGGGTGTCTTCGGCGCGGCGCAGTGTGGGCAGGTCGCAGGCGGATCCGAAGTCGTCGGGGTAGCGGGTGCCGCTGTGCGGCGAGTCGAGCACCAGGGCGGTGGTGCCGGGCAGGTAGGTGAAGGTTGCCGCAGGCGCCAGCGGGGTGCCGGGGGAGCCGGTGGCACCGGGCTGGGCCTGCTGGAATCGTCGGTTGATCAGTTTCAAAGCGGCATGCATAGGCAGAGTGTGCGCAATAAGGGGCGGCTGGCCTAGCCGCCCGGACCGGTTGGAGACCATGGTTATCCCTGAGATGGTCTCCCCAGCTGTGGCCGCCGGGCCCGCAGGCCCGGTGTGGTGTCAATCGAGCGCGATCTTGGCGTAGGCCGCCACGCGCTTCATCTTGTCGATCTCGCGCACCAACTGGGCCGAGAACTCCTTGGGCGTGGTGCCCGAGGGGTACAGGCCCTGGCCGGCCAGGCGCTCACGCACGGCGGGCTCCTGCAGTGCCTGTGCCACGGCCTGCTGGATGCGGTCCACGGCAGCGGGGGGCGTGCCTGCGGGGGCCACCAGGCCGAACCACGAGGGATCGTTGTTGTTGGCAAAGCCGAGCTGGGCGTAGGTGGGGACGTCCGGCAGCACGTCAAGCCGCGTGGGCCACGAGACCGCCAGCGCCTTGAGCTTGCCCGACTTGATGTGCGGCAGCGACGAGGCCACCTGGTCGAAATACACGGCCACCTGGCCGGCCAGCACGTCGTTGATGGCCGGGCCTGCACCACGGTAGGGGATGTGCACCATGGAGGTGCCCGTGCTGCTCTTGAACAGCTCGCCCCACATGTGGCCGATGGTGCCGTTGCCGGGCGTCGCGAACGACACCTTGCCGGGGTTGGCCTTGAGGTACTTCACCAGGTCGGCGAAGTCCTTCACGGGCAGTGCGGCGGGGTTCACCACGACCACGCCGGGGGCCTTGACGATCTCGGTCACGCCCACGAAGTCCTTGAGCGGGTTGTAGGGCAGCTTGCTGTAGACGGCGGGATTCACACCGTGGGTGGACAGGGTGGCCACGCCCAGCGTGAGGCCGTCGGCCGGGGCGCGCGCCACTTCGGCCATGCCGATCGAGCCGCCTGCGCCGGCACGGTTGTCCAGCACCACAGGCTGCTTGAGGATGCGGGTGAGCGACTCCTGCAGGGCGCGCACGGTGATGTCGGTGGCGCCGCCGGGTGGAAAGGGCACGACGATGCGCAGGGGCTTGCCTTCTTGCGCAAAGGACATTCCAGGAATGAAAGATGCAGCAGCCAGGGTGGTGAGCAGGTGACGGCGTTTCATGTGCGGTTTTCCTATGAAGGGGGTTTGAGATTAAATGATCCGGTGCCCACTACCAAGCAATGGATGTGCCTGATAACATTCCAATATGGAATGATTTGAGAACTTACTATGTCTTCTCTTCGACGCCTCTCCCCACCCTTGCATCTTCTGCGTGCCTTTTCCACCGTGACCCGGTTCGGCGGCGTTTCGCGCGCGGCCGGGGCCCTGCACCTGACGCAAAGCGCGGTGAGCAAGCAGGTCAAGGAGCTGGAGGGCTGGGTGGGTGTGCCGCTGTTCGAGCGCAGCCGCAAGCGCCTGGCGCTCACGCCCGCCGGGGAGCGCTACGAAAAGGCCGTGCGGGCCGTGCTGGCCCAGCTCGAAGCCGCAACGCTGGAGCTGATCACCAGCGACGACGGCGGCGGCGCGCTGCACCTGTCGAGCCTGCCTACCTTCGCTGCCAAGTGGCTCATCCCGCGGCTGCCGCAGTTCCAGCAGCAGCACCCGCAGGTCACGCTGCACTTCGTGCCCTACGTGCACAGCTACAACTTCGAGCGGCCCGAACTCGACTGCGCCATCCTCTTCGGCGATGGTCACTGGCCCGGTGCACACGCCCACTACCTCACGGGCCAGGACGTGGCGTTGATCGCACCGCGCACCCGTGTGGCGGACTGGGCCATCGACAGCCCGCGCGACGTGGCGCGCCACACCTTGCTGCGCCACGTCACGGTGCCCGAGGCCTGGCTGCGCTGGAGCGAAACGCATGGGGTGCAGGGGCTCAATCCGCTGGCCGGCCCGCAGTTCGACCAGTTCCAATCGATGATCCGCGCGGTGATGGCCGGCATGGGCCTGGCGCTGGTGCCGCGCTGCCTGGTGCAGGACGAGATCACCAGCGGGCTGGTGCGCGAACCGCTGCCCGGATGCGGCTACCAGAGCGAGGTCGGTTATTGGTTCTGCTACCCCGAGGGGCGCAACCAGCTGCAGACCCTGCAGCAGTTCCGCCAATGGCTGCTGGCCTGTGCCGAACCTTCGGGCATGCCCACGCCACCTGCCTGAACAGGTTCCTGTCCTCAGCCCCTGGCGCTGTCCCTGCGGCTGGCGCCGTCACCCGTCGTGTCGCCACTGGCGTAGGCTTCCAGCCCGATGGCCACCACCGTGGCCACGTCCCTGCCCACCTCGGCCCGGAACTCGGCTTCGGCCTGGGCCACCGCATCGCGAAAGGCCTGCAGCCAGGCCAGGCCGGTGGGCGTGAAGCACACGCGCCGCGCGCGTGCATCCAGCGGGTCCGCCTCGCGCGTGACCAGGCCCCAGGCCTCGCACTGGTCCACCAGGGTGGCCATGGCCTGCTTGGTCATGCCGGCACGCTGGGCTAGGTCGGTCAGGCGGTCGCCCTGCAGCGCCAGGTGGCGCGTGATGTGCACGTGCGCCGCGCTCACCTGGTCGCGCGCCGCCAGGTTGGACAGGGCCAGCGGCACCTCCACATTGCGCGCCATGAGCTGCAGCACCCGGGCATCGAAGCGGCGCATGGCGTGGCCGAGCAGGCGGCCCAGGTGGGTCTGGCGCCAGCCGTCTTCCATCGGAGTGGATGCGGCAAGGGACGAAGAATCAGGCATGCAGTATTGTCAGGCAAACTGACTAAATAGTGCATTGATGGGATTCAATGGCTCGCATAAACTACTGTTCAAGCATCCAGCCTGTAGTTAATTGCAGACGAAGTGCAAACACCCAACCCGTTGTTTCTCAAGGAGTTTTCTCATGGACGTCGCAGTCAAAGGCACCAACCCCGCCCTCCCCGTCAACACCGAAAAGGCCAAGGCGCTGGCGGCTGCGCTCGCCCAGATCGAGAAGCAGTTCGGCAAGGGCACCATCATGCGCCTAGGCGAAGGCGAGGTGATCGAGGACATCCAGGTCGTCTCCACCGGCTCGCTGGGTCTGGACATCGCACTGGGCGTGGGCGGCCTGCCGCGCGGCCGTGTGGTCGAGATTTACGGCCCGGAATCCTCGGGCAAGACCACGCTCACGCTACAGGTGATTGCCGAAATGCAAAAGCAGGGTGGCACCTGCGCCTTCGTGGACGCCGAGCACGCCCTGGACGTGCAGTACGCCCAGAAGCTGGGTGTGCAGCTGTCCGACCTGCTGATCAGCCAGCCCGACACCGGCGAGCAGGCCCTGGAAATCGTGGACAGCCTGGTGCGCTCGGGCGCCGTGGACCTGATCGTCATCGACTCGGTCGCCGCACTCACGCCCAAGGCCGAAATCGAAGGCGAAATGGGCGATGCCCTGCCCGGCCTGCAGGCCCGCCTGATGAGCCAGGCACTGCGCAAACTGACGGCCACGATCAAGAAGACCAATTGCATGGTCATCTTCATCAACCAGATCCGCATGAAGATCGGTGTGATGTTCGGCAGCCCCGAAACCACCACCGGGGGCAATGCGCTCAAGTTCTACGCCTCGGTGCGCCTCGATATCCGCCGCACCGGCACCATCAAGAAGGGCGACGAAGCCATCGGCAACGAGACCAAGGTCAAGGTGGTCAAGAACAAGGTGAGCCCCCCCTTCAAGACGGCCGAGTTCGACATCCTCTTTGGCGAGGGCATCAGCCGTGAGGGCGAGATCATCGACATGGGCGTGACCGCCAAGATCGTCGAGAAGTCGGGTGCCTGGTATGCCTACAACGGCGAGAAGATCGGCCAGGGCCGTGACAACGCGCGCGAATTCCTGCGCGAGAACCCCGACCTCGCCCGCGAGATCGAGAACAAGGTGCGTGAAGGCCTGGGCATTGCGCTCCTGCCCGACGCACTGCAGGCGGCGGCCCCGGCTGCATCCGAAGAGTGATGCATTGAGCATCGCCAGGCAAAGGCTGTCATCGGCAGCCTTTGCCGCAGACGATGGCGGCCATCGCTCCTGCACGGAGCGGTGGCCGTTGTCGTTTGCGACTTCGCCGTCCCATCCACCTGTCGTTCACCTGCGGATCGAAACCCATGGGCTTTGCCACCCTTTCCCTCAAAGGCCGCGCACTGCGGCTGCTGGGCCAGCGCGAGCATTCACGCGCCGAACTGCTGCGCAAGCTGCGCCCGCATGTGCAGGAGGGCGAGGACCTGGATGCGGTGCTGGCCGAACTGGAGGAGAAGGACTTCATCAGCGAGGAGCGCGTGGTGGCCTCGGTCGTGAACCTGCGTGCCGGCCGCATGGGTGCTGCGCGCATCCGCCAGGAGCTGCAGGCCAAGGGCGTGGGCGGCGAGGTGGTGCAGCAGGCCCTGGCGCAGTTGCAGCACACGGAATTGGCGCGCGCCCGCGAGGTGTGGCGCCGCCGCTTCGGCGAGCCAGCGGCCGATCCGCAGGGGCGTGCCAAGCAGGTGCGATTCTTGATGGCGCGGGGCTTTTCAGGGGACGTGGTGCACCGGGTGATACGGGGTGCTGCTGAAGACGACGAGGCCTGAGCCGGCGGGCTCACTGCAATACAAGTTCGACGCGCCGATTCTTGGCGCGCCCGGCATCCGAGCCGTTGGAAGCCACCGGCGCCAGGCTGGCCACCCCGTTGGCGGTGAGCCGGTCGCGGGCAATGCCGTAGTCCCTGGCCAGCGCTGCGGCCACGGCATCGGCGCGGCGGCGGCTCAGGTCGATGTTGGCAGGCAGGTTGCCGGCGTTGTCGGTATGGCCCACCACATGGAGCTTCAGGCCGGCCTGTTGCTTGAGCAACGCGCCGATCTGGTCCAGCGAGGCCTTGCTGTCAGGCTTGATGTCCGCCTTGCCGGTGTCGAACAGGATGCCGTAGATGGCGACCTTGCCGTTGGCATCGAGCCCCTTGGCGATCTCGCTGGAGGACATCGTTTCCATCTGCTGTTCGCGCGCCTTGGGCTCCACGCGCACCACGGTGATGGTGGTGCGCTTCTGGAACTCTTTCTCGTCGCAGTAGGCCGACGTGATGTCGGGGTTCCAGGTCATCACCGCCATGCCCGCCCCGGTGGCCTTGTTGTCGAGCAGCGCGTAGCGCAGGTCGGCCAGGGTGCCCGAAGCGCAGGCGGCGGGGCTGTTGTCGCCCACCTTGCCGGCCCAGCCGCCGGGCAGCAGCGAGCGCGGCAGGCTGTAGGCAAAGATGTTGGAGCCGCCGCAGGCATCGCCTGCGCATTCGAAGGCGGTCTCGAAGCCGGCGGCCTTGAGCTCCTGCTGGTAGCCGCGCAACACTTCGAGCGAGGAGCGGCCGGCGGGCGCCACATACTGCAGCGCGGTGCGCTGGCCGGCGCGGTCCAGGCTGCGGGGCGCCACCAGCTTGTCGTCGCTCTGGCTGACCACCTTGGCGGCGGGGAAACGCAGTTCATCGTAGGCGGCGTCATCGCGGTACAGCAGCACCGCGCCGGCGTAGCGCTTGAGCCCTGCGGGATCGGTCAGGCCCTTGATGTCCTGTGCCGGCACCCGGGTCTGGGCCGAGGCGGGCCCTGCCAGTGTGGCCACCAGGGCCGCAGCCATCCACCATGGAGATGTCTTCATGCCAGCCCTTTCGCTCACCGGGGCAAGGGCCCGGTGTGGCGAGATTATGGGTAGCGGGGTGCCGTGCACGCCATGGCGCGGGCCGTGCCTGGCCCGCCCGGCGTGCAGAAAATCACAGACCCAGCATGAGCTTGAGGTTCTGCACTGCGGCGCCGCTGGCACCCTTGCCCAGGTTGTCGAGGCGCGCCACCAGCACCGCGTGGCGGTAGGTCTCGTTGGCGAACACGCGCAACTCCAGCTTGTTGCTGTTGTTGAGCGCCAGGGCATCGAGCTTGCCGTCGGCCGTGGCGGGCAGCACGCTGACCCACTGCTCGGGGGTGTTGCTCTTGGCGTAGTGTGCGGCCAGGGCGTCGTGCAGGTCGCTTGCCTTGGGCGCGCCGGGGAGGGTATCGAGGTGCAGGGGCAGTTGTACCAGCATGCCCTGCTCGAAGTTGCCCACCGAGGGCACGAAGATGGGCCGGCGGGTGATGCCGGCGTAGTGCATGATCTCCGGCAGGTGCTTGTGCGCCAGACCCAGGGCGTACAGCTCGAACAGCGGCGCTTCGCCCTTTTGGTAGGCCTCGATCATGGTGCGCCCGCCACCCGAATAGCCACTCACCGAGGGCAGCGCCAGGGGAAAGTCGGCGGGAACCAGCCCGGCATCGACCAGGGGGCGTAGCAGCGCGATGGCGCCGGTGGCATAGCAGCCGGGGTTGGCCACGCGGTTCGCGGCTGCCACGGCCTCGGGCTGGCCGGCGGCCAGCTCGGGGAAACCGAAAACCCAGCCGGGCGCGGTGCGGTGTGCGGTGCTCGCGTCGATGATCTTGATCTTGCGGCCGGTGGATTGCTCGATGCCGTCCACCATGGCCACGGTGTCGCGCGCGGCGTCGTCGTGCAGGCACAGAACGACCAAGTCCACGCCCGCGATCAGGTCGCGCTTGGCAGCCGGGTCCTTGCGCAATTCGGGTGCAATGCTGACCAGCTCGACCTCGGGCATGGCCTGCAGGCGTTCACGGATCTGCAGGCCCGTGGTGCCGGCTTCGCCATCGATAAAGACTCTGGACATGGGGTGCTCCTGCTGGTCTGGCAGCGTGGACTGCCGGGGGTAAGAATGGATGGACGCCAATGCTGTACGTGTTAGGCACAGGGGATGGTGCGTCGCAGCATGATACAGTCGCCGGTTGCCATGTCCCAAGCCCGCGGCCAGACAACTGTTCATGGTAAACGGGTAACTACCACCCTTCCCTGAGAGAGACCTCATGAAGATTCACGAATACCAAGGCAAGGAAATCTTGCGCAATTTTGGTGTGCCCGTTCCGCGTGGCATTCCCGCGTTCACGGTGCAAGAAGCCGTCGAAGCAGCCCAGAAACTCGGCGGCCCCGTGTGGGTCGTCAAGGCCCAGATCCACGCCGGTGGCCGTGGCAAGGGCGGCGGCGTCAAGGTCGCCAAGACCATTGACGACGTCAAGCGCATTTCTGGCGAAATTCTGGGCATGCAGCTCAAGACGCACCAGACCGGCCCCGAAGGCCAGAAGGTCCGCCGCCTGTACATCGAAGACGGCGCCGACATCAAGAACGAACTGTACGTCTCGCTGGTCACCGACCGCGGCACGCAGAAGGTAGCGCTGATCGCTTCGAGCGAAGGCGGCATGGACATCGAGGAAGTGGCCCACTCCACGCCCGAGAAGATCATCACCGAGATGATCGATCCCCTGACCGGCATCACCGTCGAGCAAAGCAAGAAGGTTGCCGCAGCCATTGGCCTGACCGGCGCTTCCATCGACCAGGCCGTAGACATCTTCGCGAAGATCTACAAGTGCTACATGGACACCGATGCGTCGCTGGTGGAAATCAACCCGCTGAACTGCGACTCCAAGGGCAACCTGATGGCACTGGACGCGAAGTTCAACTTCGACGCCAACGCGCTGTTCCGTCATCCTGAAATCGTGGCCTTCCGCGATCTGGACGAAGAAGATCCGGCCGAAGTGGAAGCCTCCAAGTTCGACCTGGCCTACATCAGCCTGGACGGCAACATCGGTTGCCTGGTCAACGGCGCCGGCCTGGCCATGGCCACCATGGACACCATCAAGCTGTTCGGCGGCGAGCCGGCCAACTTCCTGGACGTGGGCGGCGGTGCCACCCCCGAGAAGGTCACCGAAGCCTTCAAGATCATGCTCAAGAACCCCAAGGTCGAAGGCATCCTGGTCAACATCTTCGGCGGCATCATGAAGTGCGACACCATCGCCACCGGCGTGATCACGGCCTGCAAGGCCGTGAACCTGAACGTGCCGCTGGTCGTGCGCATGAAGGGCACCAACGAAGAGCTGGGCAAGAAGATGCTGGCCGAGTCCGGCCTGCCCATCATCGCCGCAGACACCATGGCCGAAGCTGCGACCAAGATCGTTGCTGCCGTCAAGTAAGCCCGGAGAACACACATGTCGATCTACATCAACAAAGACACCAAGGTCATCACCCAGGGCATCACGGGCAAGACCGGCCAGTTCCACACTGAAAAGTGCCAGGAATACGCGAACGGCAAGAATGCCTTCGTGGCGGGCGTGAACCCCAAGAAGGCCGGCGAGTCGATCTTCAACATCCCGATCTACGCCTCCGTCAAGGAAGCCGCATCGCAGACCGGCGCCACCGTGTCGGTGATCTACGTGCCGCCCGCAGGCGCTGCTGCCGCCATCTGGGAAGCCGTCGAGGCCGACCTGGACCTGGCCATCTGCATCACCGAAGGTATCCCGGTGCGCGACATGCTCGAAGTGCGCAACAAGATGAAGGCCAAGGAAGCCGCCGGCGGCAAGCGCACGCTGCTGCTGGGCCCCAACTGCCCCGGCCTGATCACGCCCGACGAAATCAAGATCGGCATCATGCCCGGCCACATCCACCGCAAGGGCCGCATCGGCGTCGTGAGCCGCTCCGGCACGCTGACGTACGAAGCCGTGGCCATGCTGACCGAAGTGGGCCTGGGCCAATCGAGCGCCGTGGGCATTGGTGGCGACCCCATCAATGGCCTGAAGCACATCGACGTGATGAAGGCTTTCAACGACGATCCGGACACCGATGCCGTGATCATGATCGGCGAAATCGGCGGACCCGATGAAGCCGAAGCCGCCCAGTGGTGCAAGGCCAACATGAAGAAGCCTATCGTGGGCTTCATCGCTGGCGTGACGGCGCCTCCCGGCAAGCGCATGGGCCACGCAGGCGCGCTGATCTCCGGTGGTGCCGACACGGCCGATGCCAAGCTGGCCATCATGGAAGAGTCCGGCTTCATCATCACGCGCAACCCCTCGGAACTGGGCAAGCTGCTCAAGGCCCAGCTGAAGTAAGCACACCCGTCCGTAAGCACAATTACGGACGCATCGGGCGCAAGTGCCCGATACACTGGCCGCTCCAAAAAAAGAAGCGCCCGGAACCCCGGTTCCGGGCGCTTCTTGCATTCATAACAGTGGAGTCATCGACAATGGAATTTCTGCAAGGTGCCGACTTCTGGATCGGCCTGATCAAGATCGTCTGGATCAACATCATCCTCTCGGGTGACAACGCGGTGGTGATCGCCCTGGCGGCACGCTCGCTACCCCCTGAGCAGCAACGCAAGGCAGTGTTCTGGGGCTCCGGCGCAGCGGTGGTGCTGCGCGTGCTGCTCACAGTGGTGGCAGCCAAGCTGCTGGCCCTGTCCTTCCTGCAGATCGTGGGCGGTTGCCTGCTGCTGTGGATCGGCTTCCAGCTGCTCAGCGAAAGCGACGAGGACGAAGGCGAATCCAAGACCTATGGCAGCCTGATGGCTGCCGTGCGTACCATTCTGATGGCCGACCTGGTCATGAGCCTGGACAATGTGATCGCCGTGGCTGCAGCGGCCCAGGGCAGCACCACGCTGCTGGTGCTGGGCCTGGCCATCAGCATTCCGCTGGTGGTGTTCGGCAGCACGATGATGATCAAGCTGATGGAGCGTTTCCCGGTGATCGTGGTGCTGGGCGCGGCCCTCATTGGCTGGGTGGCGGGCGAGACCATCGCTGGCGATACGGCACTGCAGGGCCTGGTGGCGGCGCATCCTTCGCTGCACTATGTGGCTGCGGCATTGGGCGCCATTCTGGTGGTGGGCGGTGGCAAGCTCTGGCAGCGCCGCGCCAGCCGCGCGGCCGCCTCGACCTGACAAAAATGGCACTTGCAGCGCCGAGCGTTGCGTGCCAGCGACAAGAACGGCAGGCAAGGGCCGCGACCATGGGGTCTGGGGCACGCCAAGGGCCGCCCGGGGCCGGGCTTAGAAATTGCTTCTAAAGGTATCTCATTACCTCCGTGGATCGATTGCAAGTGGGCAGAACAACATCGGGACAGCAGCTGGTTTGGTGGCGTACCGATGGCTTTGTCTGCGCACTGGTGGCCGCCGTCGTGGTGGCCGTGGCCAGCGCGATGGGCTGGGTGCACCGGCTGGATCTGGCCATGTACGACGCCGCCGTCGGCAGCACGTCGGCCGAGCCCGCTGCAGACCTGGCGGTTGTCGGCATCGATGACCGCAGCTTCAAGACCCTGGGGCCCTGGCCCTGGCAGCCCGAGGTCCACGCCCGTTTCGTAGACCAGCTCACGGCCGCCGGCGCCCGGGCCATCGTCTACACCATGCCGCTGCCGGAAACGCCGGCCCGCCCCTTGCCCCTTCCTGCTCCCGCCGTGTCTGGCGAGCCACAGGCGGCTGGCGTGCCTGGCGCGGACAGCGCCGCCCTGTCGGGCGATGCGCGGCTGGCTGCGAGCATGCAGCGCGCAGGCAACGTGGTGCTGGTGTCGCAGTATGCGGCGACCGGCCCTGCCACACCGCTGCCGCCGTATGTGCGCCGCAGCGCGCTGGCCAATCCGGGCGAGCATGCCGTGCCTGCGGCCTCGGGGCGGCATCCCCCCGCGGTCCTGGGTGCGGCGGCATCTGCCATTGGCCACCTGCAGCTGGACTCTGACCCCGACGGTGTGCTGCGCCAGATGCCTCTGCTGCTGGCGCATGACAGCGCCGCAGCGCCATCGGTCGCGCTGTTGACGGTGCTGCGCAGCCTGCAACTGGGCGCGTCCGATCTGCGCCTGCAGGCCGCTGCGCCCTGGTTGCGGCTGGGCAGCCTGGGCATTGCGACCGACAGTACGTCGGTGCTGCGGCCCCTGTTCCATGCGCCGGAAGGCGGCCAGCCGGTGTTTGCCCGGACCGCGTTCGCACAGGTGCTGTCTCCGGCAGGCGCCTCCGGCTTCCAGGGCAAGACCGTGCTGGTGGGTTTCACTTCGGCCGCACAGGCGCCGCCCCTGGCAACGCCAGGCGGCCAGTCGCTGTACCCGGTGGAGGTGCTGGCGCAGATGGTGTCGACCATCCGCCAGGGCCATGCCGTGACGGCGCCGGATTGGGCGCTGCCGGTGGCCTGGCTGGCGATCGTGGCGGCAGTGCTGTACTTGGCGTTGGCGTTGCCGCAGGTGAGTGCACTGGCCGGCTTGACCGTGAGCATGGCCTTGCTGCTGGCACTGGCCGGGGCCCAGTGGCTGGCACTGGAGCACGCGCTGATCTCCTTCTCGCTGCTGGGGGCTGCGCTGGTGGTGGCTGTGGGTCAGGCCGCCATGCTGGCGCTGAAGCTGCGCGGTGGCGGGGGCGCCTCCCGCACGAAGTCTGCCGAGGCAGCCGAGTCCAAGCGCATGCTGGGCTTGGCGCTGCATGGCCAGGGCAAGCTGGAGCAGGCGTTCGAGCACTTTCGCCGCCTGCCGATGACCGAGGCCCTCAAGGACAACCTGTACCACCTGGCACAGGATTTTGAGCGCAAGCGCAACTACGCCATGGCCAAACTGGTGTACGAGCGCATCCTGCGCCACGACAGGCAGTACAAGGACGCCAAGACCCGCTACCGGAAGATGCGCGCCCGGGCCAAGTCGGCTTCGGGCCAGCCCGACACGGCGCCGCCACCGAGTTCGGCACCGATGCCCATGCCCAGCGTACCGGCCACGCCGCGCCTGCCGGGCGACGCGACCATCGGTCTGCCCATGCTGGGCCGCTACGAAATCACCAAGGAGCTCGGCAAGGGTTCCATGGGCGTGGTGTACCTGGGGCGCGATCCGAAGATCGGCCGCATGGTGGCCATCAAGACGCTGGCCCTGGGACAGGAGTTCGAGGGCGACGGGCTGATCGACGCCCGTGCGCGCTTCTTTCGCGAGGCCGAGACGGCGGGGCGCCTGCAGCATCCCTACATCGTGACCATCTTCGATGCGGGCGAGGAGCACGACCTGGCCTATATCTCCATGGAGTTCCTCAAGGGGACGGACCTGTCGCCCTTCTGCAAGGAGGGCAACCTGCTGCCGGTGCCGCTGGCGCTGTCGGTGGCGGCCCGCGTGGCCGAGGCGCTCGACTATGCCCATGCCAACCAGGTGGTGCACCGCGACATCAAGCCGGCCAACGTCATGTTCGACGCGGCGACCGATGCGGTCAAGGTGACCGACTTCGGCATTGCGCGCATCACCGATTCCAGCAAGACCCGCACGGGGCTGGTACTGGGCACACCGAGCTTCATGTCGCCCGAACAGCTGGCGGGCAAGAAGGTGGACGGGCGCTCGGACCTGTATTCGCTGGGCGTGACGCTGTTCCAGATGCTCACCGGCTCGTTGCCGCTGCGCGGAGCCTCCATGCCCGAGCTGATGCACAAGATTGCCAGCGTGCCAGCGCCCGACGTGCGCACCCTGCGGCCCGAGCTGTCGGCCGAGGTGGCCGAGGTGGTGGCGCTGTCGATGATGAAGCGTCCCGAGGCGCGTTACCAGACAGGGCGCCAGTTTGCAGCCGAGATCCGCCGTGCGCTGGCGGCGCTGGCAGCCGCTGAAACCGGCCCAAACCAGCGGACAGTCGTCTATGATGCGGCTCGCAAGGCAACACGGAACGACATGGCGGACTTTCAGGAAACAGTGACGGAATATCCTGCACAGAGGGACTCTTCGCTGCCGCCATCCAGCGCCCGATGAGGCCTGTGCCGCTTTATCCATGAATTACGATTTTTTTGCGCGCACCGATCGGGGGCGGGTGCGCAGCAACAACGAAGACGCCGTCGCGATCGACCGGGATGCCCAACTGGCCATCCTGGCCGATGGCATGGGGGGCTACAACGCAGGCGAAGTCGCCAGCGGCATGGCCACCACCTTCATCCGTACGGAAATGGCCCGCTGGCTGTCCCAGGCCGGCAGTACCCCCCAGGCGACGGATGTGCGCCGGGCGCTCGAAATCTGCGTGGAAAACGCCAACCATGCCATTTTGGGGGCGTCGCTTTCGAACCCGCAGTACGCCGGCATGGGGACCACGCTGGTGGCGGGCATCTTCCAGGGATCCCGGCTGATTCTTGGGCACATCGGCGATTCACGCTGCTACCGCCTGCGCGGCGGAGTGCTGCAGCAGATCACGCGTGACCACTCGTGGCTGCAGGAGCAGGTGGATGCCGGCATCCTCACGCCGCACCAGGCGGCGATCTCCTCGAACCGCAACCTGGTCACCCGCGCTCTGGGCGTGGAGCCCAATGTGCTCATGGAAGTCAATGAATTCCAGGTGGCGCCGCACGACCTGTTCCTGATGTGCTCGGACGGGCTCACGGACATGGTGTCCGATGCCGATCTGGCGGAGATGGTGCGTGCATCCCTCCCGCTGGAGGAAAAAACCACATTGCTTATTGATACCGCCAATGCACACGGCGGTCGTGATAACGTTAGCGTACTGCTGGTACAGGCCGGTGCGGGGGGCAAGAAGCGCAGCCTGATGTCCCGCCTGCTGGGTGCTGCATGACGGTGCCGGCCCATAACAAATCTCAAATCAGGAGTGGATCATGCCCAGAATGATCGTTTCGATTGACGGCGTCGTCATCAAGGAAGTTCAGTTGACCAAGGACCGCACCACCCTTGGACGCAGGCCGTACAACGATATCGTGATCGACAACCTGGCGGTGAGCGGCGAGCACGCGATCTTCCACATGGTCGGGAATGACGTCGAGATCGAGGACTTGGGCAGCACCAACGGCACCTACGTGAATGCCAAGGCCGTCAAGCGCCAGGAGCTGCGCAATGGCGATACGGTGGAAGTGGGCAAGTACAAGATCCGCTTCCTGCACGAGGCCGAGGGCGAGAATTTCGAGAAGACCATGATCTTCAAGCCCGGCATGGTGCCGCCGCTGGGCGCCGTATCGCGCCCGGCAGGGCTGCCGGGTGCCCCGCCACCCGCACCGATCACGGCGGTGATCAAGGTCATGTCCGGCGCAGCCGCAGGGCGCGAGGTCTCGCTGCTCAAGGTGGTGACCACCATTGGCAAGCCGGGCGTTGCCGTGGCCTCCATCACCAAGCGCCACCACGGCTTCGTGCTGGCGCATGTGGAAGGCCCGGACATGCCGCTGCTCAACGGCTCGGCCATCGGGCTGTCGCCGGTGCCGCTCAAGCACGGCGACAAGCTGGAGCTGGCCGGCACCGAGATGCAGTTCGAGCAGACCTGACGGGCGCGCTGTGCCGCTTGCCTGGCTCGGCCCCTTGTCCGCAAAGCGCCGGGCGCCACCGAGCTGAGCCATTCTGATGCGCCCCCGGACTGGCTCCTGGTTGGCGCGCCGCTGGCGCCGCATCGCCGTCACGCTGTTGCCACTGCTGTTCGCCCTGCTTCACGTGGGTGGGGTCCTGCACCTGCAGGTGCTCGAGCGGTTGGAAAACATCATCTACGACACCCGCCTGCGCGCCACCATGCCGGGCACGATGGACGAGCGCATCACCATCGTCGACATCGACGAGCGGAGCCTGGAACGCATCGGGCAGTGGCCCTGGGGCCGGGACAAGATGGCCCGCTTCGCACGCGAGCTGCTGGAGCGCCAACAGGTTTCCGTGCTCGGCTTTGACGTGGTCTTTGCCGAGCCTGACGGCAGTTCAGGACTGGCCAGCCTGCAGCGGCTGGCGCAGGGGCCGTTGCAAGGGAATTCCGGGTTTGCCGAACAATTGGCGCAGCTGTCGCCGCAGCTGGACTACGACGCCTTGTTTGCACAGTCGCTGCAGGGCCGGCCCGTGGTGCTGGGCTACTATTTCACGAGCGATCGGGACGGACAGGCCCGTGGAGTCCTGCCCGAACCTGCCCTGCCCCTGGAGCGGCTGCGCGGCAAGCCCCTGAGAGCCACGTCCTGGCAGGGCCATGGCAGCAATATCGGAGCGCTGGCACGGGCGGCGCCTGCAGCGGGCTTTTTCAATTCCATCACCGACCCCGACGGGGTTGTGCGCTCCCTGCCTCTGCTGGCTGAGTTCCAGGGCCGTTATTACGAATCGCTGGCCTTGGCGATGCTGCGTGTGGCGACGGGCGTGAGGGACTTGGACCCAGTCTATGCGTCGTCGGAATTCGATCACGACGTGTTGCAGGGCATCCTGCTGCGCCAAGGCCAGAGCTTGATCCGGTTGCCGGTCGATCCCAATCTGGCGACGCTGGTGCCCTACCGCGGCCCTGGTGACGTTACCGGTGGCTCGTTTCGCTATATCTCCGCCAGTGATGTGCTGGAGGGGCGCTTGCCGCAAGGCAGCCTGAAGGGCCAGTTGGTGCTGGTAGGGTCAACGGCGCCAGGCTTGGTCGATCTGCGTGTGACGCCCGTGGGGCGAACTTATCCCGGTGTGGAGACGCATGCCAATCTGCTGTCCGCCTTCCTGGACGGCGCGAATGTGCTCCAGCCAGACTACGCCACCGATTTCGATGTTCTGCAGCTCGTGGCAACGGGCCTGTTGCTGGCATTCTCATTGCCCTTGCTGACGGCAGGCTGGGCCGTTCTGCTCAGCGCGGGGGTGTTTGCTGGGCTGGTGGGGCTGAATCTCTGGCTGTACCAGTCGCATGGCCTGGTGATGCCTCTGGCGACCGCCCTGGTACTGGCACTGTCCGCTTTCACGCTGAACATGGTCTACGGGTACTTTGTGGAGAGCCGCTCCAAGCGGGAGCTCGCTGCCCTGTTCGGCACCTACGTGCCTCCAGAACTGGTGGACGAGATGCTCAAGGAGCCCGAACGCTACACCATGGATGCCGCCAACCAGGAACTGACTGTGATGTTCTGCGACATGCGTGGCTTCACTGCGCTGTCTGAACGCATGGAGCCCCTTCAACTGCAGGCCCTGCTCAATGGCGTGTTCAGCCGCCTGACCCAGATCATCCGTGGCCGCCGCCAGGGAACCATCGACAAGTACATGGGAGATTGCGTGATGGCCTTCTGGGGCGCACCCGTGGCCACCCCCGGGCACGCCGAATCGGCCGTGGCAGCGGCGCTGGACATGACCCGGGCGATCACCCAGCTCAACGAAGAGCACCGCAGCAAGGGCTTGCCGGAGATCGGCGTGGGCATCGGCCTGAACACCGGCACCATGTGCGTGGGGGACATGGGCTCGGACATCCGACGCAGCTACACGGTGATCGGCGACGCCGTCAACCTGGGCTCCCGTCTGGAAGGGCTGTCCAAGACCTACGGCGTGACCATGGTGGTCAGCGACACCACCCGTGCCATGGCCCCGGGATTCATCTGGCAGGAGCTGGACCGCGTGCGCGTCAAGGGCAAAGCCCAGGCCGTCACCATCTACACGCCCGTGGGCACGGCGGCCGAGCCGCTGTCGCCCGAGCGGGAGCAGCAACTGGCCCTGTGGCACCAGTTCCTCGCCACTTACCGGGCCCAGGAATGGGATGCATGTGCCCTGCTTTTGCAGAATTTGAAGGCGTTACAACCTGCGAGCATCCTGTATTCGCTGTATGCCGGTCGTATGGAGGCCCTGCGGGTGTTACCCTTCCAGCGGGACTGGGATGGTGCTACCCAATTCGATACCAAGTAGCCGGCAGACGCAAACGAACAACAGACAGCCAGAAGAGACAGACGGAACAAACAGGACTGCATGACATGAAGGTTCGCGTACTGGGGTGCTCCGGGGCCATTGCCAAAGATTGCCGGACCACCTCCTTCCTGGTCAACGACAACATCCTCATTGATGCAGGAACGGGGGTGGGCGACCTGGCGCTGGACGAAATGCGGCGCATCGATCATGTGTTCCTCACGCATTCGCACCTGGACCATATCGCTGCGCTGCCGTTGATGCTGGATGCGGTGTCGTCGCTGCGCAGCAGCCCGGTGCAGGTGCACGCGCTGCCCGGCACCATCGCCGCCCTGCAGGCCCATGTGTTCAACAACGTCATCTGGCCGGACTTCAGCAGCATTCCCACCTCCGACCAGCCGTTTCTGCAGTACCAGACGATCTCGGTAGGGGAGCGCCTGCAGGTGGAGGGCGTTCTCCTGGAGGTTATGCCGGCCGTGCATACGGTGCCCGCTGTGGGCTATGCGGTGGCCGGAACCACCGGCTGGTGGGTATTCAGCGGCGATACCGGCCGCAACCCCGACTTCTGGCAACGCGTCAATGCCATGCCCGTCACCATGCTGGTCATCGAAACCGCCTTCAGCAACCGCGAAACCGCCCTGGCCCAGCGCAGCCTGCACCTGTCACCCCACACCCTGGCCCAGGAACTGGCGCAACTGACGCCCGGCAAGCGCTGCCCCATCTACATCACCCATACCAAGCCGTCGGAGACCGACCTGATCATGGAGGAAATCCGCCGCTTCGACCAGAGTGCGGGGCTGCGGGGGGCCGCTCCGCATGACATTTATTGGCTCAAGGCAGGGGACGAGTTCGAGTTCTGACGAGTGTGTTGCAGGTTGTGACGTTTGTGATGTGACAAGAATGTCGTCCAGGGGTTCCAAGGGATGGCCAGGCAACACTTCGGGGACAATTGACCCATTTGGGGGAGGGGTTCAGACGCTGTGTAGTCAGCTTGGCGGGGTGGCACGGAACCTGCTCAGGGAAAAGTAGCCTGGAGAAATTTTCGACAGGTGTTCACTTGCAACCGACTCCCAGGAGAATTTATATGAAGCGTTTCATGCAAAAGGGCTTTACCCTTATCGAACTGATGATCGTTGTTGCGATTATCGGTATTTTGGCCGCTGTGGCACTTCCTGCCTACCAAGACTACACCGTGCGCACCCGCGTGACGGAAGGTTTGAACCTGGCTCAGGGTGCCAAGAACATGATTGCCACCGATGGCACCAGCACCGCAGAATTGGCTAATGTTGTTACCACTTGGAATGCTCAGAATGCTGGCACCGGTGCCAATTCCAAGTTTGTTAACAAGGTTTTGATTGGTGCAGGCGGTCCCATCACTATCACCTACAATCCCACCTCTACTGGTGTGGCTGCAGCGGCAAACACGCTGGTGGTTGCTCCATATGTTCGTTCTGCAGCAGCTGGTACTTCGATCACTCTGGCCGCAGCATTGACTGCTGGAACCAGTGGTGCTTTGGATTGGGCATGTGCGTCTACGACTCAAGTGTCTGCAACGAATGCCAAGATGGCGGGTGTTCCAGCAGGTACTCTGCTGGCAAAGTACGCTCCTGCTACCTGCCGTTGATCCGGTAGACTAGCCTCTCCGGAGGCTTTAAAGAAAGAGAGTGCTCCTGCACTCTTTTTTTTTGGAGAATGATAATGGCATTGGATTTGGATCGCTGGAGATTTGCCGCTCGAGTGGCCGGCTGGCATTTGGTAATGAGCGTATTGATTGTAGGTTCGGCTGCGGCACTCATCTTTTTCGGCTGGTATCCCGGACCCTTCCGTCAAATTTTCGATTTGCAAATCGTTGTTGGTATCTTGGTCATCGTAGATCTGGTATGTGGGCCGGCACTCAATTTTCTGCTCAGCAATCCTCGAAAAACCCGCATTGCATTGCGGATTGATTGGGTGACGATTGCAATCATACAGATGTCCGCATTGCTCTATGGTGTTTATTCAGTTTCTGAAGGACGTCCAGTTATGGTGGTATTTGAAATAGACAGATTTGTTGTGGTTACAGCGGCTGAAATAAATAGCCAAGATCTTGATGCCGCGCCGTTCGAATTTCAAAAATTGCCATCAATTGGTTTCAAATTGGCGGGAACTAGGTTGCCTAAAGATAATAATGAATTTATTATTAGCATTGAGCAGTCTCTTCAAGGGGTAGAGCCCAGTGCTCGACCCAATTGGTGGATCGCATATCAAGATGCGTTGCCTAAAATATCGCAGGCAGCAAAGCCGTTAGAAGAACTTTTGCAACGCAAGCCAACCACAAAGCATGCGTTGGAAATTGCAGTAATAAAAACGGGAAAAGAACTTGGCGAGCTACGATATCTGCCTTTGACCAGTCGTAAAAGTAAGGAGTGGATAGTATTACTGGATCGAACGGCTTATCCGGTAGGGTATGCTCCAGTCGATGGATTCTAATGGGAGTTAACCTATAATTGATTTGGCATTCCTTCTCAGCCAAAAGAAGAGCTGTTGGATTTGAGGTGGGCTCTATTACCGGGCGGATTCAAATCTGAAGTGCAACACCTGCCAACCTGTAAGGTCCGCAGATGCACAACTCCTCCCGTTTCAGCCACTACAGCCAGCTGCAGCCCGAAGACCGAGTCACCATTGCCAGCCTGAAGTAGCAGAATTTCAGCGTGCGGGCCATCGCAAGGCAACTGCTGCGCTCACCGGCCACCATCAGCCGGGAGCTGGTGCGCAACGGCCATCCATCGGGCCATCCATCGGACTATGGCAGCGTCAAGGCGCAGAGTCTTTGCCTGCAGCGCAGGCGCGCTGGTAGGCCCGCAGTCAAGCTGCACGCTGACTCCATCCTGTGGGCCCTGGTGGGCCATTTGCTGCGGCTTCACTGGTCGCCCGAGCAGATTGCCCTGACACTGGCACGCTTGCATCCCAAAGGCCATAAGCACCGAGTGTCACACGAGACCATCTACAACTGCATCTATGCCATGCCCGTGGGCGAGCTGCGCAAAGAACTGATCGCCACCTTGCGGCACGCCCACAACAAGCGCGTGCCGCGCAGCAAGGGCAAGGACCGCAGGGTCCAGATCCCGGACATGCTGAGCATCCATGTGCGTTCTCCAGAGATCGAAGACCGCCAGTACCCCGGGCACTGGGAAGGCGACTTGATCAAGGGCGAAGGCAATGCCAGTGCAGTAGGGACGTTGGTGGAGCGCACCAGCCGATTGGTCATGCTGGTCAAGCTCCCTGAGTTCAAGCCGGCCGGTGCTGCCAACGTCTTGCAGGGCTTCACGGACAAGCTGCTGGGCATGGCGCAGCCGATGAGACTGAGCATCACGTACGACCAGGGCAGGGAGATGAGCATGCACAAGAAGCTCAGCGAGCACACCGGCATAGCGGTGTACTTCTGCGACCCGCACAGCCCCTGGCAAAGGGGCTCCAACGAGAACATGAATGGCCTGGTGCGCCAGTACCTGCCCAAGGGGACCGCCCTGAGCATCTACAGCCAGCAGCAACTCGATGCGATAGCCGATGAGATCAACAACCGTCCCAGAAAGGCGCTGGGGGTACGATCATCGTTGGCCGTGTACCGCGAGTTGCTGATCAACAACCCGCAGCACTCCACTCTTGTTCATTGAAATCCAGGGTGTTGCGCTTCGCTTTTGAATCCGCCCCGCTATTGACAAGCGAGAAATGCTAAGTCAAAAGGCGAAAGCCTGCGGCGGGCGAGTTTATACAAATGGTCCAGATCGATTTTAGCGTAGACTAATCAAGAAAACATAGCACTGAGACATCGGTGCTGCTAGACGTGCTGATAAAGCAGTCCCGAGCAAGCACTCGATTTGTTCGAAACAAGCGTGATTGTGCTCGCGTTGCAAGACATCATTGATTAAAAAATCGCCGCATTAGGTGATTGCTATCATAAACGGCGATTGTGGATAAAATGATTAATTCAATTGCTTTTGCTTGGTGTATTCGATAGCAATCGACTGAAGAAGCATACGCTGCAGACCATAATGTCCTACAGGAGTGACCTGTCCACCGAAGGACTTTTCTGCTGCCACAACATCGTCCCAGCGCTCTTGATGCGCAAGGCCAAGCAATAAATTAGAAAGAGCGATAGGGCCAAACTCTCCCTTAAGAACTTGGTCTGCTGGTAATTTCTCAAACCAAAGTTTGCCTTGTAATTCCATTTGCGAATAGTCTCGTCTGGCTACAGCATCAAGGAGTGAAAATACACGAGTGAATTCTTCAGGGATATTTTTGCATTTAAGCCAAGAATGCCCTATCCAGACGCCTTGCAGAGCATCGGGGGGCAAAAGGGCTATCGTCAAATCTGCTACTTCCCGCATTCGTGTTGCTACTGTGTAACGCTCAATTTCACTCCAACTATTTTTGCAGATAGATGCAGAAATATCTTTGAGTAAGGTCGCAGGATCTAAAGCCGATCTTGTGCTCAACCCCTGCATGAGATGCTCAGTTGGTTCCCCTTTCAATTCGGCCGCCAAAGCGCGCGCTCTTCGCGTCATCATCTCGGGAACGAAGTGATTTAATCGAGTCGTAGGCGTGGAACTTGAAAGGGGCTTTCTAATGTTAAGAGCTTCAAGCATTGGCGCTGCATGCGTGGGCAAGCTTGTAAATGCCTCCGCCTGCTTGCTTTTATAACGCGTTTTAGGCGCATTTAGGCCAAGGATAGGAGAATAATCGGAATTTACTGGCCTGTTACTATAAAGACGACCTAGGCCGCGTACTATCCGTCCATCTCCAATCTGTCGAAAAGAAAATTGATCCTGACTGGCTATTCCAAGTCGAGCCAGCTCCGCAGCCAGTGGTCCTTTAAGTAAACGATGAAGCTCGGCTTTAGGTACAGGACCTTTGGGGCTGGCAATTATCAGGAGATCTGAAAAATTTGAAAGCCAGGCTGAATAATCTTCAAATGCTGGGGTCATTGCATTGAGAATAGATCCAACTAATGGCTCGTCAATTTCGTATAGCTGAACCCACTGAACAAATAATCCGCCCTCGTTAAGGTGGCGAGGTATGAACTCATAAAATTCTTTGGAAAAAAGTGAACCGACCCCTGAAATCCAGGGGTTGGATGGCTCGGAAATTATTAAGTCATATTTCTCTTTTTGGCCTGCAAAGTGCGCTTTTGCATCATCAATGACAATATTCGAACGAGGGTCTTCGTAGGCGCGGGCTACACGGGGCCCAAATGCTCGGGCACCCTGAATCATCGCTTCCTCGATTTCTATAGTATCCACCTTTTCGAGGCGGCTATCTCCAAGAAGTGTATGCGTTGTCAAGCCAGAACCAAAACCTATAACGCCAACCCGTTTAGGTGACTCAAGCATTGAAAGCGGCAGAGCTGCGGCAAGAGCCATTGTGGGTTCATCAAGGCGGGGAGCCTCATCTTTTCTCAAAGAAAGAGCTGCATCAATTTTTCCATTGGTAGCAATTTGAATTCCGCCGTCTGATGCCTCTGTTACAGAAATACTTGCCGTCTTTCCATCTCGATAATAGATGACCTTCATGTCATTATCTATCATGGATTTTCCGTGGCGAAATACCCCAGAGGCAAGTTTCATGGGGTCAAATGGAATACGCACTGCAATCATCAGTGCTACTGCAGATAAAGCCAATGCCATGCCAAACCGTAATAAGGATCCTTTATTGGTTGCCTGCATTCTCAATAGTGCTAGACCAATGGCCAGATCAATTATGGCGGCAATGCAAAGGGTGAGCTTTAAACCAACAATGGGAATAAATAAATGAATTGCCGAAAAGACTCCAACGATTGAACCCAAAGTATTCCACGCATAGACTCTGCCAATTGCTCGCTCGCCTTGACCTTCTCTAAGAAGAGCAATTGTAAATAGTGGCAAGGTAGTGCCGGCAAAAAAAGCTGCTGGCAGCATGATTGCAATGGAAATCGCCGCCGTTCCAGCATTAAAAAGAACATAGCCCCCATCGGTCTTCGCAAGGGATTCAATTAACCAACCCACCCATTCGAATGCGTTGGCATACACAGCTAAGGAGGCAAGAGCCGCGACTCCCATTCCAATCTGCATCATACCAACAAGCCGCAATGGTGAGTCAGTTCTATCGGCTTGATTTCGCACCCACAATCCACCAAATGCTATTCCAGCAATAAAAGAAGCGAGCATTAGTTCGAAAGCATGCATTGTGCTGCCCACAGCCATGCTCAGCATACGAATCCAAACGATCTCGTAAATAAACGATGCAGCACCCGAAAGAGCAGTGCCGAAAAGTACAACACGCAAGAGCGAATTGCGACTAATTCTATCTTCAGGTTGAGAAACGCCTGCTTTTACATTCAAAATCACTGGTTCTGGTTCACGTGCCAACCACCATGCAAGAGCTGCAACCACAAAATTTAATAGTGCAGCAGCTATCATTGCACCCTGCAAACCTATCCAGGGAAGAAGAATAAAAACGGCAGCTAGAGCACCGACTGCTGCACCGATACTGTTAGTAAAATAGAGACCACCCAAAAGGCTACCATCACGTCCGGGAAATCTACGTATCAATCCACCACTCATAAGTGGGAAGGTCATCCCCAGTAAAATCGTTTGTGGCAAAATTAAAATTGCAGCCACCACCCAACGCAGGGAATTAATGGCTAATGGGGATGTGACGGCGGGTATTAATGTGTCGTAACTAAATTCCGTTACATTGATGAACGCATAATGAAAGGCCAAGCCAAAAACTCCAATTATTATTTCAATAATTGCATAGCCTCGGATGAGATTGCGCCATTTCTGACCTGCACGAGCTATCCATGAAGCACCTGCTGCCATGCCACCCATAAATATCGCCAAAACCAATGCCTGAGCATAGGCGGCATGCCCAAGAAATAATCCGAGATAATGAGACCAAATTGATTGATATATTAGTCCTGCAAATCCAGATAAGACAAAAATTGCGAGCAACCAAGCTCGATATCGGTATTTTTCTACTGTCACAGATAATATCTCCATATTTAATAATCAAAATGGTGGATTCCATAAACTAAAAATATTTCTGGTATCCGTGCAAACAAAGAATTTTTCTAGCACGAAGCGATAACCATTGCGTCACTTGAGTACGGAAGAGCAATTCTTGTTCCATACGCAAGAAAATTTGAGACTATCGGCTTCCCCCTTTCTTCTCCACCACCCTCACCCCCTCCACCGCCATCCCCCGGTCCACCGCTTTACACATGTCATAGATGGTCAGCAAGGCAATCTGCACCGCAGTAAGTGCCTCCATCTCGACCCCCGTCTGGCCCACTGTTTCAACGGTGGCCGTGCAGGCGATCCCGATCACGCCAGGATGCTGCACACCAGCCACCTCAAACTCCACCGCCACCCGCGTCAACGCCAGCGGGTGGCACAACGGAATCAGATCACTGGTCTTCTTCGCCGCCTGGATGCCGGCAATCCGTGCAATACCCAGCACGTCGCCCTTCTTGGCGGTGCCGGCTTCGATGATGGCCAGCGTGGCCGGCTGCATCTCGATCCGGCCCGTGGCAACCGCGATGCGGTGGGTCGCGGGCTTGGCGCCCACGTCCACCATGTGGGCTTGGCCCTGGGCGTCGAAGTGGGTGAGGGTTGGCGTGGTGGTCTGATCAGGGTTGGACATGGATCTTTTGCTGGAGACGGCTATGGCAGGCGGCAGGCGATTCTTGGTAACCAGTTGAATCCTCGGGGAAACACTGGAGCGTCAGGGCATCATACGGTCCATGCGGAAAATCCCAAGCGTGGCGACCCTCCCCACCCTGCCTATTCAACTTGTTTGTGGCCCGGCAGCGGGAAACCCTACTGGCGTGGCCCACCGCCTCTGGCGTGCGCGAGCGGTAGTGACATCCCTGGCACTCGCCCTGGCCAGTACGGCCATTCTTCCCGTGCGTCTGGCCCATGCCCAGCTCCCCACGCTGGGCGACGGCAGCGAGCTCACCACCAGTGGCGAGCGGCGACTGGGTGACCGCATCATCCGAGAGCTGTACCGCGACCCGGACTATATCGACGATGCCGTGCTGTCCGAGTATGTCCAGAGCCTGTGGCTGCCGCTGATGGATGCGGCGCGCAAGCGCGGTGAACTCTCGCCGGAGCTGGACGAGCGCTTTGCGTGGGAGATTCTGCTCGGGCGCGACCGCTCGGTGAATGCCTTTGCGTTGCCGGGCGGCTACCTGGGCGTGCACCTGGGCCTGATCGGCGTGGTGACTTCGCGCGACGAACTGGCCTCGGTGCTGGCGCATGAGCTCAGCCACGTCACCCAGCGCCATATCTCTCGGCTGATCGCGCAGCAGAGCAAACAGACGCCCCTGCTCCTGGGTGCCATGATCCTCGGGGCCCTGGCGGCCAGCAAGAACCCGGGTGCCGCGCAGGCCATGGTGGTCGGGGGGCAGGCGCTGGCCATGCAGACGCAGCTCAATTTCTCGCGCGACATGGAGCGCGAAGCCGATCGTGTCGGCTACGGGCTCATGGAGCCTGCGGGGTTTGCTCCCCAGGGCTTCGTGAGCATGTTCGACAAGCTGCAGCAGGCCAACCGCATCAACGACAACGGCTCCTGGCCCTACCTGCGCAGCCACCCGCTGACCACGCAGCGCATGGCCGACATGCAGTCGCGTCTGCCGCCGGGCAAGGCACAACAGCCCGCCCCCGTGTCCACGCAGGAGCACGCCATGGCCTCCGCGCGGGCGCGGGTGCTCTCCAATCCAGGGGTGGACACCCAGCGCCAGTGGATCGCGGAACCGGCCAGCACCGGCTTTGCCAGCCAGAGCGCGCCGCGCAAGGCGGCCATCCTCTATGCCTCGGCCCTGGGGAGCAGCCAGCTGCGCGATGCCAAGGCGGCACGCACGACCTGGGCGCTGCTGGAGGCGCAGGTCCGTGGCGACCTGCCAGCCCAGCGGCTGGCGCAACTGCTCAAGGCAGAAATCGAACTGGCCGCCGGCGATGCAGACGCGGCCCTCGCTGCGCTGCCTGCTGGGGCCGCCAACGACCACCGGCCGGAGCTGCTGCTGCGCACCCGCGCGCTGGTCAAGCTCGGCCGCTCGGGCGAGGTCACCGGGGCGCTGCAGACCTGGATCGCCAACCACCCGCGGGACGCCACCGTGTGGCAGTTGATGGCCACCGTGTGGCAGGCCAACGGCCAGCCCCTGCGCGCTGTCCGTGCCGAGGCCGAGGCCCATGCCACGCGCTATGACTATGCCGCAGCGGTAGACCGTTTCAAGGCGGGGCAGGACCTGGCCAAGCGCAGCGGTGCGTCAGCGGACCACTTCGAGGCGTCCATCATCGACACCCGCCTCAAGGCCATGGAATCACTTCTTCGTGAACAGGCCGCCGAGCGCTGATTCGATCACCACGCCGAGCAGCGAGTAGATCAGCGAGCCGATCAGCGCGGCAGCAAAGCCGGTGACCTGGAAGCCATCGAGCACGCTCGCCGCAGCCCAGAACATGAGCGCGTTGATGACAAAAAGGAACAGCCCCACCGTCACAATGGTCACGGGCAGTGTCAGCACCACGAGGATGGGGCGCAAGATCACATTGAACAGGCCGATCACGAAAGCTGCGATCAGCGCCGACGGGAAGCTCTGCACCACCACACCGCTGTAGACATAGGCCACGAACAGCAGCGATGCGGCGCTGAGCAGCCATTTCAGAAGAAGTCGGATCATGGGCCACAGGATAGCATTTGGCTGTGGCGAGAGGGGGGGCGCGCAGGCGGCCGGAACACTTCGACCACCTTCCCCTCGAAGCCTGGTTACTCGGTGCCCAGCACCATCAGCAAACCCACGCTGGCAAACAGGCTGCTCAGCGTGCCCGGCAGCGACCAGCGGCCGCCGGCCGGCACGGGCGTGCCCGCATCGGGGGCCATTGCATCCAGCTTGGGGCGGCGCGCGTCCACCACCTGGGCCTTGGTGCTGCCCATGTCGGCCTGCAGCCGGTCCGTCAGCTCCGGCAGCGGGCCCTTGGCCAGCACCATGGTGACGTGGTCGGGGTGGGCCCTGAGGCCCGGCACCACCTGGGCGAACAGCTTGTCGGCCCATTTGGCGCGCCAGTTTTCGCGCGCGCTGTGGCTGACCCACTTGCTGATGCGATGGGTCATGCGTGGCGCGCACGCCACCAGCACCCAATGCGTATTGCCCGCCGAACCGCGCGCAAACAGGGGCGCGAGGATCTGCTGTGCATGGTCTGCGTCGTCCACGTACACGATGACTTTGTCCATATGCGTAAGCTCCCTGGTCGGGGGCTGCCGCCAAAGGCGCTCGGCGAGCGCCCCGCAGTCAGCCCATGGGGTCATTGAAGTCCGCTTAACCGTGTTCCACCGGGGCGGCAGTGGCAGTGCGGCGTGCCAGGATCATCTTGCCAAGCGCCAGCACCAGCAAGGCACCTGCCACGCTTGCACCATACCTGATCATGTCGGTCTGCGGGATCTTGATCATCCACTGCCACTTGTCAGGATTGGAGAAGACCGGGTCGGTCACCAGCATGCCGCCAGCGATCCAGCCCAGCAGCATCCCGCCCAGCGTGATGATGAACGGGAAGCGCTCCATCAGCTTGATCACCAGCTGGCTGCCCCAGACGATGATCGGGATCGAGATCAGGAGGCCCAGCACCACCAGCAGGAACTGGTGCTCGCCGGCGTTCTGTGCAGCGCCAGCGATGGCGATCACGTTGTCCACGCTCATCACCAGGTCGGCGACGATGATGGTCTTGATGGCGGCCAGCAGCTTGTCGCTGCCCTGCACGTCACCGTGGCCATCTTCATCGGGGGCCAGCAGCTTGACGCCGATCCACACCAGCAGCACCGCGCCCACGAACTTGAGGAACGGCAGCGCCAACAAGGTCATGGCGAAGGCGATCAGGATCACGCGCAGAACGATGGCGCCTGCCGTGCCCCAGATGATGCCTTTGGTACGCTGCGCGGGGGGCAGCTTGCGGCAGGCCAGGGCAATGACCACCGCATTGTCGCCACCC
This sequence comes from Acidovorax sp. LjRoot66, assembly GCF_964253305.1. Taxonomy (NCBI): domain Bacteria; kingdom Pseudomonadati; phylum Pseudomonadota; class Betaproteobacteria; order Burkholderiales; family Comamonadaceae; genus Acidovorax; species Acidovorax sp. LjRoot66. The sequence continues at coordinate 155,630 of NZ_CAXUQU020000001.1, read as the reverse complement.
AGCAGGATGTCGATGATGATGATCTGTCCCAGCGCGAGCCAGAATTCGGGCGAAGCCAAAAATTCCATAAATTCCTCAATATCGGTAGATAAAAGGAGGGCTTGGCGACAATGTAGCGCCAAGTCCATCCGGGGGATAGAGGGCCTGCGGTCGGAGGATCAAGGGCTCGCCCGCGTTGCGCGGGTCGTCGAATCGGGAGGGCGGCCTTGATCAGCCCACAGAGGGCCCATCAAAGGTCTTGCTCGGCCCAGCGCCTTTCCTGCGCGCTGCACCCGGCCTGCCGGAAGCGGTGTTTCGCTTCGTATTGACGACAGGTCCGATGCCACGCGATGGCTGTGCCCTGTGGGCGCAGTGCGGGTGCGTGGCGGGAGCTACTCCCCTTCGAAGCCGCAATTGGACCATCCCCCGGCCGTGAACGCAAGCCCCGCAGAGCGCGGCCGGCTGGCACCCAAGGGATAACGAGCACATGCCGCCACGCATTTTGATCGGCACCTTTTTGCCTTTGCGGTGTGACAAAACCGTGACTATCATGTGTTTCGCCATGCATCTGCACCACCCGCAGGCTGCATCCCCGCCTTTCCCCACTGGATCGAGGACCGAGACCCATGACCATCTCCACTACCGGGCGCCGCTGGCAGCTCGCCCTCCTCAGCGCAGCCGCCGTGGCCGCTCTGGCTGCCTGCGGAGGCAGCAACGACACCCCCATCGCCGAGCCCGTGGAGCAGTACGTGCCGCCCGAGCCGCCCTCGGGCTACACGCCCAAGACCATCGCCTATGCCAACAAGGACATGGTCGCTGCGGCCAACCCGCTGGCCGTGCAGACCGGCACCGCCATCCTGGCCAAGGGCGGCAGCGCCATCGATGCGGCCATCGCCGTGCAGATGGTGCTCAACCTGGTGGAGCCGCAATCGTCGGGAATTGGCGGCGGCGCCTTCATGCTGCACTTCGACAAGGGCGCCAACCGGCTGCTGGCCTATGACGGCCGCGAGACTGCGCCCATGGCTGCCACGCCCAACCTGTTCATCGGTGCCGATGGCAACCCGCTGGCCTTCCTGACCGCGGTGGACGGTGGTCTCTCCGTGGGCACCCCAGGCGTGCTGCGCATGCTCGAAGCCGCGCACAAGGCGCACGGCAAGCTGCCCTGGAAGGACCTTTTCGATCCCGCCATCAAGCTCAGCGAAGATGGCTTTGCGATCTCCGAGCGCATGAGCGTCTCCATCGCCGGCTCGGCCGCGCGCATCAAGGCCCAGGGCGAGCCCGGCGCCAGCTACTTCCTCAAGGCAGACGGTACGGCCAAGTCCACTGGCACACTGCTCAAGAACCCCGAGCTGGCTGCCACGCTGCGCACCATCGCGGCGGGCGGTGCCGATGCCTTCTACAAGGGTGCCATCGCCGCCGACATCGTGGCCAAGGTCTCGGGCCACCCCACCAACCCGGGCAAGCTCGCGCTGTCCGACCTGAACAACTACACGCCCAAGGTGCGTGAACCCGTGTGCGGCGTGTACCGCACCAAGTACCGCGTCTGCGGCATGCCCGCGCCCAGTTCGGGCGGCATCGCCGTGCTGCAGACCCTGGGCATGCTCGAAAGCTTCGACCTGGCGGCGATGAAGCCCAACACGCTTGACTCGGTGCATGTGGTCTCCGAGGCTTACCGCCTGGCCTATGCCGACCGCGCCCTGTACGTGGCCGACCCGGACTTCGTTGCCGTGCCCCAGGCCGGCATGATCAATGCCGACTACCTCAAGGGCCGTGCGCGCCTGATCGACATGCAGCGCAGCATCGGCACGCCCGTGGCCGGCACGCCTCCCGGCGTGGTGGCAACCCGCGGTGCCGACAGCTCACTGAACTTGCCCTCCACCACCCACCTGTCCATCGTGGATGCCTCGGGCAATGCCGTATCGATGACCACCACCATCGAGAACGGCTTCGGCAGCCTGCAGATGGTGCGTGGTTTTCTGTTGAACAACCAGCTCACCGACTTCTCGTTCACCGCCACCGACTCCGCCGGCAAGGCCATCGCCAACAGCGTGCAGCCCGGCAAGCGGCCACGCAGCTCCATGGCGCCGACCATCATCTTCAACGCCGCCACCGGCGACTTCGAAGGGGCCATCGGCTCGCCCGGCGGCAGCGCCATCATCCAGTACACCGCCAAGAGCATCCTGGGCATGACCGACTGGGGGCTGAACGTGCAGCAGGCCATCAACCTGCCCAACTTCGGCGCGCAGACCAACGCCACCACCTCCATCGAGAAGGGCTCGGTCATCGACACGGCCGCCATCCGCGATGGCCTCAGGGCCCGTGGCCACACCGTGGCGCAGACCGATACCTTTGCCAGCGGCCTGCACGGCGTGGTGTTCAACGGCGTGCGTGCCAACGGCAATGCCGGCCTGCTCTCGCGCAACCCCGCAGCGGGTACTTACGCCGGCGGCGCTGATCCGCGGCGTGAGGGCATTGCGCTGGGCAACAACTGAGCCGATTAACCTCCTTGCCCGCATGCCGGGCAAGGCCGGTTATGCTCCGGGCCCCTGCCGGTTAGAACCTGGCGGGGGCTCTTTTTTTATGCCCCCCTCGTCCATCCACATCACCGACATCGAAGCCGCCATCAACCACTGGCGCGAGCGCTCCCCTTCGCCCGATGGCATGACCCTGGCGCCGCAGATCCGGGCCCTGGCCGAGGTGTATGCGCTGATGGTCTACTGGCACGAGGACGAGGCGGACGAGGCCAGCTTTCCGCCAGAGGCCATGGCGGCATGGAAGGCCTGGTACGACACCACGCCCGACACCCCGTGCATCGCCATCTGCTCCACCAGCCAGGGCGATGACCAATGCAAGGGCTGCGGCCGCAGCTTCGACGAGGTGCAGCACTGGCTCGCCTACACCGCAGCTGAAAAGCGCAGTGTGTGGCGCCGCATCACGCTGGAGCACTCGGCCTGGCGCTTCAACCGGTACTCGGAGCGCGCGGCAGAAGGGCCATCGGCGAAGCCCCCGGTGCCTGAGGCCGCTGTAGGCTTACCGGGGCCCCCGGCACGGAGCCGGCTCCGCCAGGCATAGCGGCCCCTGTACGCCGCGCCCCCAAACCGGTATGGTGGGGCCATGCTGCGACTGACCCAGGCCCCCAACATCGCGATTGCCACGCTCTGGGCCGACATCCTGTGCGAGGCCGGCATGACCGCCTCGGTGCAGCGCCAGTATCTGGGCGCCGTCGCTGGCCACCTGCCGCCCGACCAGTGCCTGCCCGAGATCTGGCTCGAATACGATGAGCACGCCACGCGTGCGCGCATCCTGCTGCAGGACCTGCAGAACATCCCGCAGCGCCGCTGGGTGTGCCGTTGTGGTGAGACGGTGGAAGGTGGTTTCGAGCAGTGCTGGCACTGTGGTGCCCTGATGCCCCTGGACTGAGCGGAGCGGGCTCCGCTACCGCCCTACTTCCAGCGCACCGGCTCCACGACCACGCTGCCCAGATTGCTGCTCAGCGTCAGGGCGCTCTCCTGTACCGTGGCCTGCAGCTGCATGCTGCGCTCGGCCAGGGCCGCAAGGGCCTGCGATGCCTCAGTGGGGATGCGCCAGACCTGCAGTTTTTCCAGACGCGAGAGTTTGGTCTCGATGCCCTTCCACCAGATCTCGGCCGCGTGGTTGAAGCAGTACACCACCACGCTGTCGGACTTGCTGCAGGCCTTGGTCAGCGGCTTGTCCTCGGGCTGGCCGACCTCGATCCACACGCGCTTCCTGCCCGTGAAATCGGTCAGCGACGCGTCTGGATCGTCCGGGTCCGACAGACCGGCGCCAAAGGCCAGCGTGCCGTCGCCATTGCAGATGTCGTTGAGGTCGTGCGCATGGATGGCCAGCGCCGCCAGGCGCACCATCATGCGCTCGTCGGTCTCGCTCGGGTGCCGCGCCAGCGTCAGCGCATGGTCCGCGTAATAGCCGTGGTCGATGTCGGCGATCTGCAGATTCGCCTTGAAGATGGTGGATTTGATGGCCATGCGGTCTCACTGAACAACAATTGACCGCTGCCCATGCCCGTGTGCAGGCAACAGAGGCCGTGAAAATAGGAAATCACCATGCGCCACAGGGCACAGGCGATTTTCGTCGCGGGCATGCCGCGCCTGGGCCGCTGGGCTCAGGGCTTGCGGCAGAAACTGCTCAGGCCCGACGGGCCAGCGCTGCTGCCTTGCCGGTGTAGCTGCCCGGCGTCATCGCCAGCAAGCGGTCCTTCTCGGCCTGCGGGATTTCCAGCGACTGGATCAGCCCGTGCAGCGCCTCGGCCGTCACGGTCTTGCCGCGCGTGACTTCCTTGAGCTTCTCGTACGCGCCCTGCACGCCAAAGCGGCGCATCACCGTCTGGATCGGCTCGGCCAGCACTTCCCAGGATGAGTCCAGATCCTCGGCCAGGGCTTCCTCGTTGAGCTCGAGCTTGTTCAGGCCGGTCAGCAGCGAGGCATACGCCAGCGCGGCGTAGCCCAGGGCCACGCCCATGTTGCGCAGCACCGTGCTGTCGGTCAGGTCGCGCTGCCAGCGGCTGACGGGCAGCTTTTCCGACAAGTGGCGCAGCAGCGCATTGGCCAGGCCCAGGTTGCCTTCGGCGTTCTCGAAGTCGATGGGGTTGACCTTGTGCGGCATGGTGCTGGAGCCGATCTCGCCGGCCTTCAGGCGCTGCTTGAAGTAGCCCAGGCTCACATAGCCCCAGATGTCGCGCGACAGGTCCACGAGGATGGTGTTGGCACGTGCCACGGCATCGAACAGTTCGGCCATATAGTCGTGCGGCTCGATCTGGATGCTGTAGGGCTGGAAGGTCAGGCCCAGGCCCAGGGGCTCGGGGGTTTCGATGACCTTCTTGCTGAACGCTTCCCAGTCGAAATCGGGCCAGGCCGACATGTGGGCGTTGTAGTTGCCCACGGCGCCATTCATCTTGCCCAGAATCTTCACGCCGGCAATGCGTTCGCAGGCGGCCTGCAGGCGCACCACCACGTTGGCCATCTCCTTGCCCACGGTGGTGGGGCTGGCCGTCTGGCCGTGGGTGCGGCTGAGCATGGGCACGTCGGCGTAGGCATGGGCCATCTCGCGCAGCTTGAGCACCACGCGGTCCAGTCCTGGCAGCACGACCTGGTCTCGGCCCGAGCGCAACTGCAGCGCATGGCTGGTGTTGTTGATGTCTTCGCTGGTGCAGGCAAAGTGCACGAACTCGGCGGCCTTTTCCAGCTCGGGGCGCGCCTCGAACTTGCTCTTGATCCAGTATTCCACGGCCTTCACGTCGTGGTTGGTGGTCTTCTCGATGTCCTTGATGGCGGCCGAATCGGCTTCCGAGAAATTCTTCACCAGGCCCAAAAGGTAGGCACGCGCGCCGGTAGTCAGCGGCTTGAACTCGGCAAAGCCTGCGTCCGACAGCGCGATGAACCAGGCCACTTCCACCTGCACGCGCCGGTGCATGTAGCCGTGCTCGCTCATGATGGGGCGCAGGGCGGCGAGTTTGTTGGAATAGCGGCCGTCGAGCGGCGACAGGGCAGTGATGGTGGACAGGCTCATGGGGCCAGATTGTAGGCTGCACGCACGGGGAAACCCCAATCCGCCCAGTGCACCCGGTGGCCTGGTGCGCCGCAGACAAGCTGTTGCAAATCTGCACCAGTGCGCTGCAGCTCTCGTGGCAGGCCGCTACAGGCGCTCCTGCGCGTTCTGGTATCCCCCATGCGGGGGGCTTGCGGGACAGGCGCCAGGGGGCGCAGCCGATAGAATCGGTCGTGTAACGTCAGCTTATCCCGCGCACTGGAAACCACCCCATGAAATTGATCGGAGCCTCCGCCAGCCCTTATGTACGCAAGGTGCGCGTCGTCATGGCCGAAAAGAAGCTCGACTACCAGTTCGTGCAGGAAAACGTCTGGGCCGACGACACGAGCATCGCCACCTCCAACCCGCTGGGCAAGGTGCCCTGCCTGGTGATGGAAGGCGGCGAGGCCGTCTTCGACTCGCGCGTGATCGTCGAGTACCTGGACACCCTCTCTCCTGTGGGCAAGCTCATCCCCAGCCAGGGCCGTGAGCGTGCCGAGGTCAAGACCTGGGAAGCCCTGGCCGACGGTGTGGTGGACGCGGCCATCCTCGCCCGCCTGGAAGCCACCTGGGCCCACCGCAAGGACAGCGAGCGCAGCCAGGCCTGGATCGACCGCCAGATGCGCAAGGTCAACGACAGCCTCAAGTCCATGAGCCAGGGCCTGGGCGACAAACCCTACTGCAGTGGTATCCACCTGAGCCTGTCGGACATCGCCGTGGGCTGCGCCCTGGGCTGGCTCGAATTCCGCTTCCCGGACGTAGCCTGGCGCAGCGAGTACCCCAACCTGGGCAAGCTGCTGGACAAGCTCATGCAGCGCCCGAGCTTCGCAGACACCAAGCCCTCTTGATCGCACCGGAGGGGCCAGAGGGGCTGGCCCTTGCCGTATGCTTGGCGCATATGGACGAAACGGTTCAAAATCCCCAGCCATCCGCCAGTGCCAGCCGCCCGGCGCGGCAACGCGCTGCGCGCGAGGCTGCGGCCACCCCCGGTGCCGAGCGCGTACGCGTGAACGACCCCGACCGCACGATGGCCAACATCCTGCAGGTGGCCACGGCGGAGTTCGCGGACAAAGGCCTGGCCGGTGCCCGCATCGATGAGATCGCGGCGCTCACCAGCACCAGCAAGCGCATGATCTACTACTATTTCGGTAGCAAGGAAGGCTTGTACGTCAAGGTGTTGGAGGAAGCCTATCGCCGCATCCGGCAGATCGAGTCGGAGCTGCACCTGGAAGACCTGGCGCCCGAGCAGGCCCTGCGCACCCTGGTCGGCTTCACCTTCGACTACCAACTGGCCAACCCCGACTTCATCCGCCTGGTGATGAACGAGAACATGCACCGCGGCGAGTACATCAGCCGCTCCACGACCATCCAGGAGCTCAACATCCCGGTCATCCATGCGGTGCACAAGGTCTACCAGCGCGGCGTGGGCGCAGGCGTCTTCCGACCCGACGTGGACCCGGTTGATCTGCACATGTCGATCTCGGCGCTGTGCTTCTTCAACGTCTCCAACCGGCACACCTTCGGCGCCATCTTCAAGCGCACGCTCGACTCGCCGGCCGCCATGGCCGAGCGCCGCGAATCCATCGTCGAGATGATCGTGCGCTTCCTGCGCCCCTGAGCTTTCGCGGCAACCACGCCCCGGCTGCGGGGGATCAGGGTTTGTACCTGGATTAAATACTAACCAGTTCGTACAAAATCTCGATCACAACGACCGGAGACTGGCAATGCTGGAATGGACCGACCGCCTGCTGGGGCGATACACCCGCTTGCTCGACATGCTCGGAGGCCTTTGCCTGGCCCTGATGGTGGTGCTGGTCTTCGGCAACGTGGTGGCGCGCTATGCGCTCAACTCGGGCATCACCATCTCCGAAGAGCTTTCGCGCTGGCTGTTCGTGTGGCTCACCTTCATGGGCTCCATCGTGGCACTGCGCGAGCACGGCCACCTGGGCACCGACATGCTGGTGTCGCGCCTGCCGCCCGTCGGCAAGCGCGCCTGCCTGGCACTGGCCCAGGCGGCCATGCTGTTCGTATCCTGGCTGCTGCTGTCGGGCAGTTGGGCGCAGATGCTGATCAACTGGGAGACCGAGGCCCCCGTCACCGGCGCATCGGTGGCGATCTTCTACGCCAGCGGCGTGCTCATGGGCGCCTCGGGCATCGCCATCCTGCTGCGCGATCTGCTGCGCACGCTCTTCACCCCGCTGTCCGAACAGGAGCTGGTCATGGTGCAGGAGAGTGAGGAGTTGTCCGCGCTGGCACAACGCAATGGGGTCGATTCCGATCTGCCTGCCAAGCGCCCCTGATCCGCCGCACCGCACGCCCACAGGACACCTGCCCATGACCGTCGCCATCTTCCTCGGATCCCTGCTGCTCGCCATGGCGATCGGCATCCCCATCGCCTATGCGCTGCTGCTCAGCGGCGTGGCGCTGATGTGGCACCTGGACCTGTTCGACGCGCAGATCCTGGCGCAGAACGTCATCAATGGTGCCGACAGCTTTCCCCTGCTGGCCGTTCCTTTCTTCATGCTGGCCGGCGAGATCATGAACGTCGGCGGCCTGTCGCGGCGCATCGTCAAGCTCGCGCTGACACTGGTGGGGCACGTGCCTGGCGGTCTGGGCTACGTAGCCATCATGGCCGCTGTGCTCCTGGCCGCCGTCTCGGGCTCGGCCGTGGCCGATGCCGCAGCCCTCGCCTCGCTGCTGCTGCCGATGATGGTGGCTGCCGGGCACGACAAGGCCCGCTCTGCCGGCCTGATCGCATCGGCCGGCATCATCGCCCCGGTCATCCCGCCTTCCATCGGCTTCGTGATCTTCGGCGTGGCCGCCAACGTGTCCATCAGCAAGCTGTTCCTCGCGGGCATCGTGCCCGGCGTGCTGCTGGGCCTGTCGCTCGCGGTCACCTGGTGGTGGCTGGTGCGCAACGAAAAAGTACAGCCCCCGCCCAAGGCTTCGCGCGCCGAACTGCTCAAGGCGCTGCGCGAAGCCGTCTGGGCCCTGGGCCTGCCCCTCATCATCCTGGTGGGCCTGCGCATGGGCGTATTCACCCCGACCGAGGCGGCCGTGGTAGCTGCCGTGTATGCCCTGCTGGTGGCGATGTTCGTTTACCGCGAGATCGGCGTGCGCCAACTGGCAGGCATCTTCCAGGCCTCGGCCCGCACCAGTGCCATCGTGATGTTCCTGGTGGCTGCCGCCATGGTCTCGGCCTGGCTGATCACTGTGGCCGACCTGCCCACCAAGGTCATCGGCATGCTGGAGCCTTTCATGGGCAACCAGACGCTGCTGCTGGTGGCCATCATGGTGCTGGTGATGGTGGTGGGCACGGCGATGGACATGACGCCCACCATCCTCATCCTGACCCCGGTGCTGATGCCGGTGGTCAAGGCCGCCGGCATCGACCCGGTGTACTTCGGCGTGCTGTTCATCATCAACAACGCCATCGGGCTGATCACGCCGCCGGTGGGCACGGTGCTCAACGTCGTGGCCGGGGTGGGGCGCATCTCCATGTACCAGGTCACGCGTGGCGTGCTGCCTTTCATGCTGGCCCAGTTCTTCGTGATGTTCCTGCTGGTGGTGTTCCCCTCCATCGTCATGGTGCCGCTGCGCTGGCTCACCGGCTGAAACTGTCACCGTCGTCGTTCCGTTCTGCTACCCACTACACCAAGGAGACTTTCATCATGAACCTCGTGAAGACCCTGCTGGCCACGGCCCTGGTCGCTGCATCGCTGCTGTCCGGCGCCCACGCCCAGGAGCGCACCATCAAGTTCGCCTTCCAGAACCAGAAGGAGCACCCTCAGGCCCAGGGCGCGCAGAAGTTCGCCGACCTCGTGGCCGCCAAGACCAATGGCCGCATCGCGGTCAAGCTCTTCCCCGGCGGCACGCTGGGCGGTGACCTGCAGACCGTCTCGGCGCTGCAGGGCGGCACGGTGGAGATGACCGTGCTCAACGCCGGCATCCTCTCCGCCCAGACCAAGGAATTCGGCATCTACGACTTCCCCTTCCTGTTCGCCTCGCCGCAGGAAGCCGATGCTGTCACCGACGGCCCCTTCGGCAAGAAGCTGCTCGACAAGCTGCAGGCCAAGAACCTGGTGGGCCTGGGCTACTGGGAGCTCGGCTTTCGCAACCTGACCAACAGCAAGAAGCCCATCACCAAGGCAGAGGACATCGCCGGCCTCAAGATCCGCGTGATCCAGTCGCCGATCTACATCGACATGTTCAACGCACTGGGCGCCAACGCCGTGCCCATGCCCTTCCCCGAGCTCTACACCGCCATGGAGCAAAAGGCGGTGGACGGCCAGGAGAATCCGTTCTCGACCATCCTCTCGTCCAAGTTCGCCGAGGTGCAAAAGCACCTCACGATCACGCGCCACATGTACAACCCGCAGGCCGTCATCGTCAGCAAGAAGTTCTGGGACAGCCTGAACCCGGCGGACCAGAAGGCTGTTACCGAAGCCATGGCCGAGGCCACCACCTTCCAGCGCAGCGTCTCGCGCTCGCAGGCCGATGTGGCGCTGGAGGAACTCAAGAAGGCCGGCATGCAAGTGACCGAGTTCTCGCCGGCCGAGGTCGACAAGCTGCGCGCCAAGGTCAAGCCCGTGGTGGAAAAGCACAGCGACAAGGTCGGCGCCGAGACGGTGCAGGAGGTCTACGCCACGCTGGCCAAGCTGCGCGGCGGCAAGTAATCCGGCAACCCGCATGGTCCCGGCTTCGGCCAAGGCCATGCGGCAAGGCCTGTATCCCATGGACACCCTGCTTCTCGACTCCCCGCCCACCATGTCTTCCACAAGCCCCCGCAAGGTACTGATCGGGCTGATCGGTGCAGGCATCCAACAATCGCTGTCGCCCGCGCTGCACGAAGAAGAAGCGCGGCACCACGGCATGCGCCTGCACTACCAGCTGATCGACCTGGACCGATCCGCATCTTCGCCCGCGCAGCTGCCCACCCTGCTGTCGGCGGCACGCATCATGGGCTATGCCGGCTGCAACGTGACCTATCCCTGCAAGCAGGCCGTAATCGCGCATCTCGACGACTTGTCCGAGGAGGCGCGGGCCATGGGTGCCGTGAACACCGTGGTAGTGCAGGATGGCCGGCTGGTGGGGCATAACACCGACGGCTCGGGCTGGGCCTGGGGTTTTCAACGCGCATTGCCAGAGGCCGATCTGGCCCATGTGGTGCTGCTGGGCGCAGGCGGTGCTGGCGCGGCCATTGCCCATGCCGTGCTGCGGCTGGGCGCGCAGCGCCTGGCCATCGTGGATGCGCAGCCCGAGCGCGCCGCGCAACTGGCGGCGGACGTCAATGCGCTCTACGGTGCAAGGGCCCGTGCCAGCGACATCGCCACTGCCATGGCGCAGGCCACGGGGCTGATCCACGCCACGCCCACCGGTATGGACAAACTGCCCGGCGTGCCTCTGGATGTGGGCCTGCTGCGCCCCGCCATGTGGGTGTCCGAGGTGGTGTACTTCCCGCTCGAAACGGCCCTGGTGCAGGCCGCACGCGCCCTGGGTTGCCGAGTCTCGGACGGCGGCGGCATGGCCGTGGGCCAGGCCGTCGGGGCGTTCGAATTGTTCACCGGCGTCGCCCCCGATCCTGCGCGCATGGATGCGCACTTTCGCCAACTGGTCACCAGGCGCTGACCCGGTGCGTCCACCCTTTCTCAAGGAGCCCCGCCCATGAGCCCCCCGATGACGGCCGACCGTGAATCCCTGGGCAACCTGCCCAACCCCCTGGGCCTGCAGGGCGTGGAGTTCATCGAATACGCCACGGCCCGCCCCCAGGCACTGGGCCAGGCGCTGGAGCGCATGGGCTTCAAGCCCGTGGCGCGCCACCGCTCGCGCGAGGTGCTGCTGTACCGCCAGGGCGGCATGAACATCATCGTCAACGCCCACCAGGGCGACGAGCCGGCCCGTGACGCGCAGGCGCCCGGTGATGCCCCGGTGCTGGCCGCCATTGCCTTTCGCGTCGGCAATGCTGCCGCCGCTTACCGGCGCGTGCTGGAGCTCGGCGCCTGGGCCGTGCATACCGAGGTCGAGGTCATGGAGCTCAACATCCCGGCCATCCACGGCGTGGGCACCAGCCGCATCTACTTCGTCGACCGGCACCGTGAGTTCTCGATCTACGACGTGGACTTCGTACCGATACCGGGGGCGGACCCACGCCCGCCAGCCCAGCACGGCCTGCACCTGTTCGGCCTGGTGCAGTACATCGGCCTCGATCGGCTGGCCGACTGGACCGCCTTCTATGGTGAGCTGTTCGGCTTTGCCGAGCTGCCGCCCGAGCAGAGCTTTGGCGTGCTCACGCAGGGGCGCATCCTCGCCAGTCCCTGCGGCACGCTGTACTGGCAGCTCATCGAGCCGCTGATCGACGCGCTCGATGCCGACCCCGGCGAACTGCTGCAGCGCGTGGCCTTCGGCACGGGCGACGTGCTGGCCACGGTGGCAGCCCTGCGCGCACAAGGGGTGGATTTCGTCGAATCGCCCACGGGCGTGCACAGCGAAGTCCGAGGAGCGCTTACGCGTGCCGATGCGGGTGGCGCCAGCTTCGAGCTGGTGCTCGACCCGCGATGAAAACGGCACTCCCCATGCGCGCCCAGGCCATGCAACGCAACGTCGCCGATTTCGGCATGGACACCATCAGCCTCGCCGGTCCGCTGGAGGCCAAGCTGGCCGCCGTGAAGGCCGCCGGCTTCGGCCAGATCATGCTGGCCGCGCGCGACCTCGTCGGCCACCCCGAGGGTATCGACGCTGCCGTGCAGGCGGTGCGCAGCAGCGGCCTGCGCGTCACGGGCTTTCAGGTGCTGCGCGATTTCGAGGGGCTCTCGGGCCACCTGCACAGCTACAAGCTGGGCATCGCCCAGCAGATGATCCTCATGGCGCGCGCGCTGGGCACCCGGGTGCTGCTGGCCTGCAGTTCCACTTCGCTGCATGCCACGGACGATCCCGAAGCGATTGCGCGCGACCTGCGCAAGCTGGCCATGCTGGCGCTGCCCCACGGTATCCGCATTGCGTTCGAGGGCCTGTCCTGGGGCCGGCACATCAACGAGGTGCACCAGGCCTGGGCCGCGGTGCAACGGGCCGATTGCCCCAACCTGGGCCTGGCCATCGACTCCTACCACCAGTTCGCCACCAGCACGCCGCTCGAAGCCCTGGAGGGCGTGGACCCGGAGCGCATTTACCTGGTGCAGCTGTCGGACTTCATGTGGCAGGAGACGCGCACGGTGCAGGAGCGCATCGACACGGCGCGGCACTTCCGCGTGTTCCCGGGCGAGGGCGTGCACAGCCAGGCGCTGGTCGATTTGGTGCGCAAGCTCGACGGCTTGGGCTACCGGGGCGACTACAGCTTCGAGGTCTTCAACGACGACTACCAGCAACTGCCCCTGCCCTATGTGGCCGGCCGCGCCTGGAACAGCGCGGTGTGGCTGGCCGAAGGCGTGCTGCAGCGTGCCGTGCCCTTGCCTGGGCATCTGCGTCTGCAAGCGCGTCCGTGACGACGGCTGTGCTCAGCTGTTGGCGCGTTTCTTGAGCCAGCGCATGAGCCCACCCACCACGGGCAGCTTTTCGTACAGCTCCTCGGCTGCATCCCAGTAGTCGCGGTGCAGCGTGACCAGGCCCTGGTCGTCGAACACCAGGTGCGAGGCGCCGCGCACCGTCTGTGCCACGCCCTTGTGGAAATTGCGGAAGGCGAACAGGAACTCCCAGGTCAGGAAGCACTGCTGCCCCTGCACCACGCGGCCCGTCACCACGAAGCGCGGCTGCTCCAGCGCCACGAACATGTGCTCGAAGATGTGCCGGATGGCGGGCAGGCCCTGCACCTCGTTGAACGGGTCCTTGAAGCGCGCATCGGCCGCATACAGGCGGCCCAGTGCCGCCACGTCGGCCGGGGCCAGGGTCTCGAAAAAGGCGATCACGCGGGTGACGGCTTCTTCGGTGGATGGGGTGGTGTCTGGCGGCGGCATGGGGCTCACAGTCCGGTGAACTTGCGAATGGCCGGAAAGTACCACCCATACGGCAGCACGCGCAGCATCTTCATCACGCGCGTGAAGCGCTTGGGGAAGTGGATGTCGAACGCGCCTTGCCCCCAGCCCTTGAGGATGGCCGTGGCCGCCTCTTCGGGCGTGATCAGCGCGGGCATGCGAAAGTCATTGCCCTCGGTGAGCGGCGTGGCCACGAAGCCGGGGTTGACCACGCTCACGCCCATGCCCAGGCCGTGCAGGTCCAGGTACAGTGCCTCGGCCAGGTTGATCAGCGCCGCCTTGGTCGGGCCGTAGGCCAGGCTCTTGGGCAGCCCGCGAAAGCCGGCCACGCTGCTGACCAGGCTCACATGCCCGGGGCGGCCCGACTGTGCGGCGGCCAGCATGTCTGGCAGCACGGCGGCCAGCAGGTGCAGCACGCCTGTGTAGTTCACCTGTTCGTGGCGCAGCATCACGGGCAGGTCGAACTCCGTGGCTCGCATGTGGTGGTAGGTGCCTGCGCAGTAGCACACCAGGTCCAGCGGTCCACCCGCCAGCACCTGGGCTGCGGCCGCCTTCACGGCCTCCGGTACGGCGGTGTCCAGCGGCAGGGCGACGCTGCCAGGGTGCTGCACGGCGAACGCGTTGAGCGCCGCTTCGCTGCGGGCCGAGACGATGACCTCGGCCCCGCGCGCATGCAGGGCCGATGCCGTGGCCCGGCCGATGCCGCTGGAGGCGCCCACCAGCCAGGCCCGGCGGCCCTGCCAGTCGCGCAGGCGGGGATTCAGGCTCATGGCGCCCGCCGGGTGAACGACAGCGTGATCTCGCCCAGCCGCACGCCGAACTTGCTCATGGTGGCGCGGTTGAGCATCACGCGCTCGTCCATGAGGTACATCCAGTCGTCCAGGTCCACGTGGTAGACCGTGCCATCCACGGGCAACGCCAGCGTGTAGTTCCAGCGGAAGGCGTTGCCGCGCACCTGCCCCACGGCCTGGCCGATCACGTCGCCGGCCGTGCCTGTGTAGCGGCCATCGGCCTCACGGGTGAGGCGCCAGATGCGCCGCTCCGTGCTGCCGTCCGAATAGGTGAAGGCCTCGTCCAGCACGCCCTGGTTGCCCGTCCACTGGCAGTTCATGACCACGGTGAAGCGTTTGACGATCTTTCCGCTGCGGTCCTGGAACATGCCGTGCGCGTCGATCACGCCATTGAAATACTGCGCCAGGTCGAGCACGGGCTTTTCGGCCGCGTAGTCGGCCAGGTTCTGGCCCGCGCAGCCCGACAGCGCCACGGGGGCGGCCACGGCGGCCGCCGAAAGGAGTAACAAGCGTCGCTGCATCATGGTTTGCCTTGGAGGGATGGAATGGCTGCGGCAAGGGGTGATTGCCGCAGGATCAGGAAGTACAGCGCTGCCGCGGCCACCAGCTTCAAGGCGCAGGGCAGCACGGCATAGGCCAGGCCCAGCGTCTGCAGACCCTCTGCGCTGCGCGTGCCGGGCGTGTAGCCCAGTGCGTCGAGCAGGGGCAGGGCCAGGCCTGCGGCGAGTGCCAGGTTGAGCTTGGTGGCAAAGTTCCACCAGCCGAAGTAGGCACCCTCGTGCTGGCCGCTGTCGCCTTCGGCCGCCACCACCCCGGCCAGCAGGGCTCCGGGCAAGGCGAGGTCGGTGCCCAGGGCCACGCCCGAAAGCGCGCACACGGCAAGGAAGGGCATGCTGTCGCCAGTGCCGAGCCCAGCCGTCCAGCCAAACACGGCCACGGCCAGCAGCATGCCCCCCAGCCAGGTGCGGGCCAGCCCCCAGCGCGCCACGGCGCGCAGCCACAGCGGGATCGAGAGCGCTGCGCAGAGGAAGTACGCGGCCAGGAACATCGGCTCCTGGCCCGGCGGGGCCTGCAGCCGGTCCTGGATGAAGAACAGCACCAGTGTGGCCGGTACGGCGCTGGCAATGCCGTTGAGCACGAACACCGCCAGCAGGCGGCGAAAGGCGGGCCGCGTCCAGGGCCGCCAAAGGTCTGCACGGTCTGTGGCGTGTGGCGCAACTGGCGCGGGCCGGGGTGCGCGCAGCCACGCCAGCCAGCCCAGCACCAGGGCGGCCGCAAACACGCCCAGCATCACCGGCAGGCCCAGCAGCGCGGGCAGTACCGAGGCGAGCACCACGCCCACCAGGGCCGCGCCCTCGCGCCAGGCGACGATGCGGCTGCGCTGCAGCTCGTCACCGCCCAGGCGCGCACCCCAGGACTGGTGCGCAATGCCGAGCTGGCTGTAGGCCAGGTAGGTGACCAGCAGGCAGACCAGCGCCCAGGCCGCGAGCGCGCCCTGGCCCTGCACCTTGGGGAAGAACAGCGCGGTGAGCCCGACGGCCAGCACCACGGCCGAGACCGCCCCCGTGGAGAGAACCGCCAGCGGCGAGCGCTCGAACAGCCGGTCGGCCCAGCGGCCGAGCAGCGGGTCCGAGACGGCATCGAACAGGCGCGCGGCCAGCAGCACACCGCCCAGCGTAGCCAGCGGCATGCCGAACTCACGCGCGTAGTGGTTGGGCAGCAGCACGTACAGCGGCAGCGCCACGAAGGCCAGCGGCAAGCCGAGCAGGCCATAGGCCAGCCCCTGGCGCCAGGGCAGCAGCGCGCCGGCGGTCACGGCGTCCCCGCAGCAGAGGGTGCAGCGATCAGCGCCTGGCGCAGCGCCGGCTCGGAGGTGCGCGGCGACAGCCAGATGCCGAAGAACAGGCGCGAGAACTCGGGGTCCTTGACCTCGCCCACGACCTGCCCGCCCATCTGGAACACGGCGCCCGCCCCGGGCTGGTAGATGCCGGTGAGCTGGTCGCCCGCCTTCACGTCGGGCAGGGCGGCCTGCAGGGCCTGTTGCCAGCGTGTGGCCTGGGCGGGGGTGAAGCGGCCCACGCGGCGCATTTCCTGGATGGAGCGCCCGGCAATCGCTTCGGCCGTGAAATCCCGCTGGTACGCCAGCTGGAGCACCAGGGGTTGGGCGGTGTAGTCGCTGGCGTCAAAGCCGGGGCTCACCCACAGCTGGGCGCTGTAGATTTCAAAGCCCAGGAAGCGCAGCGTGCCCTGGCCGGCCTGGCGCAGGCCGGCCAGCGGCGCTGCAGCCGGCGCCTGCGCCAGGGCCAGGCCCGGGCAGAGCAATGCCAGGACCAGGGTGAGCACGGCGGCTTGCGTCATGGCCATGGCTCAATCTCGCACCAGGGTGTACTGCACGAGGTTGATGTTGGCCATGGCAAAGGCCGCTTCGCAATAGGCCAGGTAGAACTCCCAGATGTGCAGGAAGCGCTGGTCGAAGCCGAGCTGCAGGATCTGCGCACGCTGGGCCAGAAAGCGCTCGCGCCAGCGCCTGAGGGTCTCGGCATAGTCCTGGCCGAAGGCGAACTCATCCACCACGCGCAGGCCGGCGGCCTCGGCCTCGCGGCGGAACTCGCGCGGGCAGGGCAGGCAGCCGCCCGGAAAGATGTACTGCTGGATGAAATCGGTGGAGCTGATGTAGCGCTCGAACAGGCCGTCGTCGATCACGATGCTCTGGATGCAGGCCTTGCCGCCGGGCTTGAGCAGGCGCCGCACGGCCTGAAAATAGGTCGGCCAGTATTCGCGGCCCACAGCCTCGATCATCTCGATGGAGCAGACCGCGTCGTAGGGCCCGTCGGTGATGTCGCGGTAGTCCTGCAGGCGCAGATCGGCCTTTGCGGCCACGCCGCTCGCGTCCATGCGCTGGCGCGCAAACTCCAGCTGCTCGGTGGACAGCGTCACGCCGGTCAGCGAGGCGTCGAACTCGGTGGTGGCCATCTCGGCCAGCGCGCCCCAGCCGCAGCCGATCTCCAGCACCCGGTCGCCCGCTTGCACGCCCGCCATGCGCAGGGCGCGGCGCACCTTGGCATGCTGGGCGGCGCGCATGTCGCCACCGGCATCGCCCTCGAACCAGGCCGACGAGTAGTTCATCGTGTCGTCCAGCCACAGCGTGTAGAAGGCATTGCCCAGGTCGTAGTGGGCGTGGATGTTCTTCTGGCTGTTGGCGCGCGTGTTGCGGTTGAGCAGGTGCTTGATGCGGTACAGCAGCCGCCCGGCCCAGCTGCCATAGATCACACCCTCCACCTGCTGGCGGTTGGCGATGAACACGCGCAGCAGGTCCGTGAGGTTCGGCGTGGTCCAGTCGCCAGCGATGTAGCTCTCGGCAACGCCGATGTCGCCGGACTTGAGGGCTGCCTTGCAGACGTTCCAGTTCCTGAGCGTGATGGCCGCTGCCGGCCCGTCGCCATGGTGGTTGCCGAAATGCTGCAGCGTGCCGTCGGGCAGTTGCACCGTGAGGCTGCCGTGTTGCAGGCGCTGCATCAGGCGCAGGGCCGTGCGGGCGGCGGCAGGGGTGCCCCTTGGCAGGGCGGGTGCGAGGGTGGTGCTGTTCATGGCGGGCCGGATGGAAGAGGGGTTTCGGGACGGTGCGTGCCGGGCTCAGCGGGTCACGGCGGAGGCGGGGGCCGCGGGCTTGCGGTGAAAGCGCACCCGCTTGGCCCACAGACGGAGGGCCTGCCAGTGGATGCGGGCGATCACCGCCAGCGTCATCGCCGGGTAGCCCCACAGCGCCTGGCGCAGGGTCTCGCGGGTGATGGGCGAGAGCGTACCGCTCACGCTGGTCTGCAGCAGCGGGCCGCTGGCGTCGTCGTGGTCGATGCGCACCACGGTGCGCTCCTGCCCGCCCTGCACCGTGCGCAGGAAGCGGAAACGGTAGCCGCCGCTGATGTCGCAGAACGGCGAGACGTGGAACACCTTGCGCGCATGCTGCTCGGCGCCGTAGCGCGGCTGGTCCAGCAGATAGCAGTGGCGCTCGCCAAAGGTGTTGTTGACCTCGACCACGATGGCGCGCAGGCTGCCGTCCGGGCGGTGGCAGTACCAGAAGCTCACGGGCTTGAAGGTGTAGCCCAGCACGCGCGGGTAGCAGTGCAGCCAGACCTCGCCCGTGGCGTCCGCGATGCCTTCGGAGCGCAGCAATTCGTCGATCCAGGCGAGTGCACCGCCCTGGGCGTCGCTGCGGCCGTCGCCATGGTCGGCATCGTGAAAGCTGATGGCGCCCCTGCGGTTCACGGCCAGCAGCCCGGCTGCCTGTGCGCGCAGTGAGCGCATGGGCAGCATCAGGAAGAAGGTGGGGTAGGCAAATGCATGCCGCTGGGGGCGCAGGCGCGTATGGCGCACCTGGCCAAAGCCCAGCAGCGGCTCGGCGGTGCGGGTGTCCATCAGGCGGCCTCCGCCAGCGGTGCCGGCTTGCGGGCCAGCAAGTGCTCGGCCACGGCCAGGCCCGACTTCAGCCCGTCTTCATGGAAGCCATAGCCCGTCCAGGCGCCGCAGAACCAGGTGCGTTCACGGCCCTGGAGCTGCGCGACGCCCTTTTGCGCACGGATGGCCGCCAAGTCGAAGACCGGGTGGGCATAGTCGTAGCTGCCGATCACCTGGTCGGGGGCGATCTCGCCCACCGGGTTGAGCGAGACAACGACCGGCTGCGCGAAGGGCACGGGCTGCAGCTGGTTGATGAGGTAGTGCAGGCACACGCGCGCCGACTCACGGCTGCGCTCGGGTGCGCGTTCGTAGTTCCACGCGGCCCAGGCGGCACGGCGTTCGGGCAGCACCGAGGTGTCGGTGTGCAGCACGGCGCGGTTGGCCTGGTAGCGGATGGCACCCAGCACCGCGCGCTCCTGCAGCGTGGGCTGGGCCAGCAGCGCCAGCGCCTGGTCCGAGTGGGTGGCCAGCACCACCTGGTCAAAGCGCTCGGTGTTGCCGGTAGTCACCACGCGCACGCCCGCAGCGTCGCGCTCGATGCGGCGCACGGGGGTGTCAAGGCGCTTGTCTTCGATGCCCGCCACGATCTTGTCCACATAGTGGCGCGCGCCACCGGCCACCGTCCACCACTGGGGCCGGTCGCTCACCTGGATCAGGCCGTGGTTGTGGCAGAAGCGGATCATCGTGGCCACCGGGAACTGCAGCATCTGGTCTGTGGGGCAGCTCCAGATGCAGCCCAGCATGGGCAGGAAGTACCAGTCGCGGAACGCGTCGCCAAAGCGGTGCTCCTTGAGGAAGTCGGCCAGGGGCTGCATCAACGCGGCGTCGGCCTGGGCTTCGGCCAAGCGCGTGCACAGCCGGTTGAAGCGCAGCAGATCGCGCAGCATGCCCAGGAAACGCGGGTTCACGAGGTTGCCGCGCTGGGCGAACACGGTAGACAGGTTCGTGCCGCTCCACTCCAGCGTGCGCCCGCCGCCCAGGGCCTGCGGTACTTGCACCGAGAACGACATGTCGGATTTGGCGGTTTCCACGCCCAGGTCGGCCAGCAGGCGGATCAGGTTCGGGTAGGTGCGCTCGTTGAAGACCAGGAAACCCGTGTCGACGCCGCAGTGCACGGCGTCGCCCTCGGGGCCCGGCAGGGTCACGTCCACCGTGTGGGTGTGGCCGCCGAAATAGCTGCCCGCTTCGTAGAGGGTGATGTCGGCCTGGCCGCGCAGCCGGTGGGCCACGGCCAACCCGGAAATGCCGGAGCCGACGATGGCGATCTTCATGGCCGGCTCCCTCTGGCCGGCAGGCTGAATAAAAAAGTTGCGAAGCGTCCCGAAACGAATAAGAGAGGGAGGGAGGAGAAGCGCTCCAGGAGAACAGTCGGAACCTGTGGGACCGAAAGGCTTCGCAACGTTAAAACGGGGGGACGCTCAACACGTCCTTGCTGTGGATAGAGTAAGGGCGTTCTGCAGAAGTTCCAGAGCTTCTCCTGCATTTTTTTGAAGAAATGTAAAGAAAACATTACGTTCACCGAGTTGGTGCAGTGGCCAGCTGTTGTTCGATGGCGCGGACCAGTCCCTTGCTGTCCGGCGCGGTGAGGCTGGTGTAGCTGTCCACCAGCTTGCCGTCGCGGCCCAGCAGGTACTTGTGGAAGTTCCAGCGCGGCGGGCCGGACATCTGGGCCAACTGGCGAAACAGCGGCGAGGCGTCGGCACCGGTCACCACGCTCTTGGCGAACATCGGAAACTTCACGCCGAAGGTGTTTTCACAGAAATCCGCAATCTGCTGGTTGTTGCCGCTTTCCTGCGAGAAGTCGTTGCTGGGAAAGCCCAGCACCACCAGGCCCTTGTCCTTGTAGCGGGCATAGAGGTCTTCGAGGCCCTTGTACTGCCCCGTGAAACCACAGAAGCTGGCCGTGTTGACCACCAAGACAACCTTGCCGCTGTACTGGCACAGCGATTGCGGCTTTTCATCCTGCAACCGGGGGAAGGTGTGCTGCAGCGTGGCTGGGCAGGATTCGGGCGGGGCCGCGAAGGCGGAGGGAGCGAAGCCGAAAAACAGCAGGGCACCCGTGGCATGGGCCAGGGCCAGAAAGCGCGGGAATTGGGTCATGGGGACACCTGCCTAGTTGGATGGGGCCAATTTAACCAATGAATCATATTTTGTCCACATAAGTTTTTATTTGTACTGATTGGTATTTGCGTGGAATTGCCGGTCGATGCCTCGGCCCGACCGGCGCGGGGGACCCAACCCACAGCGCTGCGATTGCCGCCTGCCTGCACGGTAGTACGCGCCCCGGGACCTTTCGGATGCGCGCGCCTCCCCAGCGGCCAGGCAGGCAGCCGCGCAAAGGGGTGGAAGGTGACCGCCATGGTGGACCTGGGCAGAGGTGCCGTCCAGCAATGGATGGTGTGGCGCAGTGGCCGTGCAGGCCCTGCGGGTGCCGGCCTGCGCCGCAGGCTCAGACGAGAGGGAGCAGCCGGTTGAGCGACAGCTGGACGCGCACGTCCTTGTGCGCGACCACGCCAACGATCTTCCACTGGGGCTGGGAGGTGTCACGGGGTATCAGCTCACCGGTGGGCATGCCCAGCCGGTTGGTGACCACGGCCACGCGCGGCGTGGTGCCGCTGGCGCCACGGCGCAGCACCACGGCGACTTCCTGGCTGGCGAGCTTCACGAAGGCCCCCGGCGGGTAGATGCCCAGGGCCTTGACCAGGGCGGCGCCGGCCTCGTCGACCTTTTGTTCCTCGTCGTAGTAGCTGGCCTGCATGGCGGCGGTCACCGGCATGGGCGAGCGCGCAGCGCGCGGCGCCAGCCGGGCACCGAAGACGTCGGCCCGCTGGATCAGCCGGGCCATCTGCAGGCCGGGGCTCTTTTGGCCGAACGCACCCGGGGTGCGGTGGTGGTGGTGGCGCACGGCCTCCAGCCACAACTCGCTGTGCACGCCCAGTTCGCGCAGCAGTGCTTCGGAGCGGGCCGCGTGGTCCTCCACGGCAGTGATCTGGGCCGAGGTCAGGGGCTGGGTCTGCTGGGCCAATTGGTCCTGCAGCTCGGTCATGGCGATGTTCATGGAGAGGGCTGCCTGCCCCACCACCTGCACCTGGGCCGGGGGCCAGCGCAGCATTTCCTTGGCCACCACCATGCAGACGCAGGCCACCAGCATGGCGTGGGTGCCGCTGTACATGCGCGTCTCCTGCGCCGACAGGTAGATCAGCGCCAGCAGCGTGGCATCGGGCGACTGTTCGCAGTTGCGCGCCAGTTCGGCATGCAGGGGCTGGAAGCGGTCCGGAAAATCGGCGGCATGCGGGCTGCGCAGCAGCCGGGTCGCGCGGTCCTGCAGGGCGGGCCAGTCCACCACATAGGGCGGGGCATCGCGCTCGCGCGGGGCGGCCTGGGCACCGGCAGTCATCTTGATGGACGCCAGTTGCCCGAGGTTGGTGTCCTGCCGCAGCATGCGCTGCAGCTGGGCGACGTAGGCGCGGTAGCTCTCGCCGGACTCTTCCACGTCCACGCACAGCTGCCGGCCCCGGGCCAGCATGGTGCCCAGTTCATCCTGCGACTGCACCACGAAGCCCTTCTGGGCCAGCAGCGCGCCGTCGGAACCCCGCAACGCGAATGGCAGGGGGTGGCCGAGCTGGATGGAATCGACGTTGATGGTGACGAGGTTCATAGCGGTACGCCATTATCCCGCCGTGCCGGCACTGTTAAAGGGCGCAAACCCGGGTGGTTGGCGCCCTTTTTGCACGGATTCGGGGCCCGCGTACGGGCCCCCGTCGTCAGGGAATCGCCGGCGCCTCCTGCGGCCTGGATGCGGGGGCCTTGGGCGGCAGGCCGCGCAGGCGCCGCAACATGCGGCCGAACCACTGGCCCACGTCGTCCACGCCCGTGAACACGGCCGGGATCACCAGCAGGCTCAGGAAGGTCGAGGTGATCAGCCCGCCGATCACTGCCACCGCCATCGGTGAGCGGAAGCTGGCATCCGCCGCGCCGAAGCCCACGGCAATGGGCAGCATGCCCGCGCCCATGGCCAGGGTGGTCATGATGATCGGGCGCGCGCGCTTGTGGCAGGCGTCGATCAGCGCCTCGAAGCGCGTCATGCCATGCTCGCGCCGCGCCAGGATGGCGTACTCCACCAGCAGGATGGAGTTCTTGGTGGCAATGCCCATGAGCATGATGAGCCCGATCAGCGAGGGCATCGAGAAGCTCTTCTGTGCGATCAGCAGGCCCACGAAGGCCCCGCCCAGCGATAGCGGCAGCGCTGCCAGGATGGTCACCGGGTGCAGGAAGTCCTTGAACAGCAGCACCAGCACGATGTAGATGCACAGCACGCCGGTGAGCATGGCCAGCCCGAAGCTGGCGAACAGCTCGCCCATGACCTCGGCGTCGCCGATGGTGATCTGGCGCACGCCGGGCGGCAGGTTCTTGATGGACGGCAGCAGGTCCACGGCCTTGGTCACGTCGCCCAGGGGCAGGCCCGAGAGTTCGATCTCGAAGTTCACGTTGCGCGCGCGGTCGTAGCGGTCCACCACGGCCGGGCCGCCGCTGAACTCCAGCGTGGCCACCTGGCCGAGCATCACCGGGCCTTTGGCGCCGGGCACGGCCAGGCGTTCGAGCAGCGACAGGTCCTTGCGTGCATCGTCCTGCAGCTTGACGACGATGGGCACCTGGCGCGAGGCCAGGTTCAGCTTGGGCAGCGACACGTCGTAGTCGCCCACGGTGGCGATGCGCAGGGTCTCGGCGATGGCGCTGCTGGTCACGCCCAGGTCGGCGGCGCGCGCAAAGTCGGGGCGCACGGCGATCTCCGAGCGGATCAGGCTGGCGGTGGATGACACGCTGCCCAGGCCGGGGATGGTGCGCAGGTCCTTCTCGACGGCCAGGGCCGCCGTCTGCAGCGCCTGCGGGTCGTCGCCCGTGAGCACCAGCACGTACTTCTCACCCGAACCCCCCAGGCCCACCTTGCTGCGCACGCCGGGCAGGCTCTCCAGCGCGGCGCGGATCTGGTTCTCGATGCCCTGCTTGCGCGGCCGGTCCCCCCTGTCGGCCAGCAGGATGGTGAGCGTGGCCTTGCGCGTCTCGGCGTTGGCGCTGCCCATGAAGGGGTCGGAGCCCGCCGAGCCGCCACCGATGGTGGTGTACACGCTCTTGACGTGGTTCACCGCCGCCACGCGCTGGCGCGCATCCTCGGCCACCGTGCGGGTCTGCGCCAGCGTGGCGCCGGGCGGCAGCTCCAGGTAGACCTGGGTCTGCGAGTTGTCGTCCGGCGGGATGAAGCCCGTGGGCAGCAGCGGGATCAGCGCCAGCGAGCCGATGAAGAAGGCACCCGTGGCAATAAAGGTGATCCATCGGTGCTTGATGCACCATGCCGCCCAGCGCAGGTACACGCCCATCCAGCGCGGGTCCTTGTGCTCGCCCACGATGGGCTTCAGGATATAGGCCGCCATCATGGGCGTGAGCACCCGCGCCACCACCAGGCTGGCGAACACCGCCAGCGCCGCCGTCCAGCCGAACTGCTTGAAGAACTTGCCGGCGATGCCGCTCATGAAGGCGGTGGGCAGGAACACGGCGATCAGCGTGAACGTGGTGGCCACCACGGCCAGGCCGATCTCGTCGGCCGCTTCCATGGCCGCCTGGTAGGGCGTCTTGCCCATGCGCAGGTGGCGCACGATGTTCTCCACCTCCACGATGGCATCGTCCACCAGGATGCCGACCACCAGCGACAGCGCCAGCAGCGTGATCACGTTGATCGAGAAGCCCAGCAGGTACATGCCGATGAAGGCCGGGATCACCGACAGCGGCAGCGCCACGGCCGAGACAAAGGTCGCGCGCCAGTCGCGCAGGAACAGCCACACCACCAGCACGGCCAGCAGTGCGCCTTCGTACAAGAGGTGCATGGAGCCGTCGTATTCCTCCTGCACGGGGGTCACGAAGTTGAAGGCTTCGGTGATCTCCAGGTCCGGGTGCTGGGCGCGCATCTCGGCCAGGGCCGCCTGCACGGCACCGCCCACTTCCACCTCACTTGCGCCCTTGCTGCGGGCCACCTCGAAACCCACCACGGGTTTGCCGTTGAGCAGGGCCATGGCGCGCGGATCTGCAAAGGTGTCGGACACCGTGGCCACCTGGTCCAGCCGCACATGGCGGCCGTCGGACAGCGACAGCGTGAGGCCCGCGAGTTCCTGGGCCGACTGCACGGTGGCCAGGGTGCGCACGGGCTGCTCGCTGCCGCCCAGGTCGGTGCGGCCGCCCGCACTCTCGGTCTGCACCAGGCGCAGCTGGCGCGAGACGTCGGCCGCCGTGGCGCCCAGCGCCTGCAACTTGATGGGATCGAGCGCCACGTGCACCTGGCGGTCGACGCCGCCCACGCGGTTCACGGCACCCACTCCGCGCACGGCAAGCAGCTTCTTGGCGATGTCGTTGTCGACGAACCAGGACAGGGCCTCGTCGTCCATGCGGCGCGAGGCGATGGTGAAGGCCAGCACCGGCTGGGCCGCCAGGTCCATCTTGGTCACGATGGGGTCGCGCACGTCGCCGGGCAGGTCGCCGCGCACGCGCGCCACGGCCGAGCGCACGTCATCGAGCGCTTCCTGCGTGGGCTTTTCCAGCCGGAATTCGGCGGTGATGGTGGCGCCGCCGTCCTGCACCTTGGTGTAGATGTGCTTCAGGCCCTGCAGCGTGGCGATCGCGCTTTCGACCTTGCGCGCCACGTCGTTTTCGAGCTGTGCGGGCGAGGCTCCGGGCAGCGACACGGTCACCGAAATGGTGGGCAGGTCGATGTCTGGAAAATTCTGTACCTTCATGCCATTGAACGACAGCAGGCCGCCGAAGGTCAGCAGCACGAACAGCATCAGTGCCGGTATGGGGTTCTTGATCGACCAGGTAGACACATTCATGGTGAATGCTCCTTCTTACTTGGTGGCCGAGGCCGGTGCGGCCGGGGCGCCGGCAGCGGCGGGCGCAGCGTTGGACACGCGCACCAGATCGCCATCGTTCAGGAAACCGGCACCGCGCACGGCAATAGCGGTCGATGCCTTCAGGCCCGACAGCACTTCCACCCGGTCGGCCACGCGCCGACCGGTCTGGATCTTGCGCTGCTGCACGCGCTGGTCGCTGCCCAGCGCGAACACGTACGAAAAGCCGTCGCGCACTACCACCGCTTCCTGCGCAATGGTCAGGGCATCGCTGCTGCCCAGTGCGAACTCGCCGCGCGCAAACATGCCGGGCAGGATGGCCGAGAGCGAGGTCTTGGCATCCGTGGGCGTGTCCATCGCCGTGGCGGGCAGGTCCACGTAGACCAGGGCGTTGCGGGTCTGGGGGTCCACCGTCGGGCCGACCATGCGCACGGTGCCCTGCACGGTGGTGCCGCTGGCCGCCGTCACGCTGACCTTGGAGCCGGGCTGGATGCGCGCGATCTCGGTCGATGTGACTTCGGCGCGCCACTCCAGGCGGCCCTTGCGCACCATGCGGAACAGCTCGGTGCCGGCGCCCACCACAGCGCCCACCGTGGCGTTGCGGGCCGAGATGATGCCGCTGTCGGGCGCCACCACCTGGGTGTATTTGAGCCGCAGCTGCTGCGCGTTGAGCTGGGCCTGGGCCGCTTCCACGCGCGCCTGGGCGGTCTTCTCGGCGGTGGTGTACTGCTGGATCTGCTGCTGGCTCAATGCGCCCGAGGCCTGCAGCGAGCGCGCGCGTTCGGCATTGGCGGCGGCCTCGGCGGCCGTGGCCTGGGCTTCGAGCACGCTGGCGCGGCCCTGGGCCACTTCGGCCTGTGTGGTCTCGGCCGAGAAGGTGGCCAGCACCTGGCCGCGCTTGACCACGTCGCCCACATTCACGCGCACGTCGGTCAGGCGCAGGCCATTGCTTTCGGCACCGATGATGGCCTCCTGCCAAGCCGCGACATTGCCGTTGGCGGCCAGGCGCAGGGGCACGGCGATGCGCTGGGGCTGGGCCGTGGTCACCGTCAATGCCGGACGGGGCTGGTTGGCCTTGGGCTCGTCGGCCGCGCGCGAAGCGCCCGAGAACACCAGGGCGCCGGTGGCAGCCAGGACGCAGGCAGCAACGACGGCCAGCGTGGAAGCGGAGAGTTTGAACTGGTTCATGAAAGCGGTCCGTTCATGCGGAAGGTGTCAGGAAAATAAGGGGCCGGGGTCAGCGGGTGCCGGCCTGGGCGGTTTCTGCCATGTCGGGGGCCGTGCTGTCCCAGCCGCCGCCGGCGGCGCGGTACAGCGCGATCCAGGCGGACTGGCGTTCGTGCTGCAGGGCCAGCAGCGCGTTCTGCGCGGCCAGCGCCGTGCGGCGCGCATCCTCCAGCTCGACCAAGCTGGCCAGGCCGCCGCGCCAGCGCGCGTCGGTGGCGTCGAACGAGATGCGGTAGCCCTCGGCCGCGGCGCGGGCGCTGGCATTGCGCTCGGTCGTGCTCTGCAGCCGCACCAGGGCCTGCTCCACCTCGCTCACGGCCTGGCGGATGCGGGCGCGGTAGAGCGCCACCGACTCCTCGTAGCGCGCCCGGGATGCATCGACCTGCGCGGCGCGGCGACCACCATCGAACAGCGGCAGGCTCAAGGCCAGAGGGCCCAGGGTCCAGGCGTCCACATCGGTCGTGGTGCCACCCGTGCGGACCCAGGCCCTGCCGATATTGCCGCTGAGCGACAGGCGCGGGTAGCGCTGGGCCTGGGCGTTGCCCACTTCGGCACTGGCGGCGGCGACTTCGCGCTCGGCGTTGTAGACGTCGGGGCGCTGGGAGATCACCTGCGCTGGCAGGGCGGCAATGGCGAACAGGCTGTCGGGCGCCGGGACCACGGGCGTGGCCGTGATCAGCTGGCGCAGCGCGGCCTCGTCCTGTCCGGTCAAGGCCACCAGGGTCTTGAACTCCACGTCGCACTGCATGCGCTGCTGCGAGGCGCGGGCCGTGGCCTCGGCAGCGCTGGCGCGTGCCAGGGCGGCGGTGGCCGGGGCGGTGAAGCCGGCGCGCTCGCTCAGGCCCGACAGGCGCGAGGTCTCGGAGCGCGAGCGCGCATCGCGCTCGGCCACGTCCAGCTGCTGCAGGCAGGTGCGCAGGCTGCTGGTCTGCAGTGCCACCTCGGCGGCCACGCTCACGCGCGCCTCGTGCCACAGGGCCTGGGCACCGGCCAGCCGCTCGCTGGCCGCATCGCGCGTAGCGGCGGCGCCGCCGAACAGGTCCACTTCCCAGGCGGCCTGCAGGCCGGCCTGGCTGGTGGTGGCCAGGCCACCGATCTGCGCGTTGGCGCCACGGCTGCTTGTCGCCTGGGCATCGAGCGTGGGCAGCAGGGCTGCCCGGGCTGTGGTCTGCGTGGCGCGGGCCTGCAGCAGGCGCGAACGGGCCTGGGCCACGCTGGGGCTGATGCCCTGCGCGGCCTCGATCAGCGGCACCAGGGCCGGGTCATTCCATTGGCGCCACCACTGGGCCAGGTCGGCCATCTGTCCGCCATGCGGCAGGGGCGCTGCCCAGCCCGCAGGCGCCTGCACCGGGACCGCCTGGGGCGGCCGCGCGGTGCTGCAGGCGCCCAGCAGCAGCACGCTGCACACGCCCAGGGTTCGAACAAACCATGTCATTCCTCTTCCTCCTTGTTGTTGTGTCCGCGCTGTTCGCGCAGTGCCTGGCGGCGTGCCACTTCGCCCTGGATCATGGACATGGCATAGCCGGTCAGGCGCTCGGCCCAGGCGTCCGCGGTGGCGGGGCCTGCGAGTTGGGGGGCGATGGCCTCAATGGCGTCGCGCTGGGTCCACAGCAGCATGACCAGCCCGCCGATCGAGAACGCCAGGCGGTGCATGTCATCGTCGATCTCGGGCACATCCATGTGCCCGCACAGCAGGCGTGCCAGCGCCATGTGCGGGGCCTTGCATTCGCGCTCTATCAGCTCGGGCCAGACGTGGGTGGGTTCGAGCAGCTCACGCACATGCAGGCGCGTGGCTTGCCGCACCAGGTCGTCGTGCTTGAGTGGCTCCAGCAGCCCAGTGAAGTAGTGCTGCAGGGCCTGCTGCAGGCTGAGCCCGGGCGCAGCAAACACCTCGATGAGGTCGCTGCCACTGCCAAAGGGCTCGTAGAACGTGGCCGTGTACAGCTGTGCCTTGTCGCCGAAATGGTAGCCAATGGCGGCCACGTTGGTGCCAGCCGCGACGGCGATGGCACGCACCGAGGTGCGGGCGAAGCCGTTCTCGGAAAACAAGCGCAGTGCGGCCTGCAGCAGGCGTGCGCGCGTGTCGTCGCCATCGCTGCGCGCGGCACGGGCGGGGCGCGCTGCGCGCTTGGCGGCAGGCTGGGAAACGGGCGGGGTGGAGCGCATGGCGGTGGATTAAACCACCATAATTCAAACAAGTGTTTAAATTAGCGTGACAATCGGCAACAGGCTACCGCCCGCCAGGAACGGGGGCTCAATGGCCGTTGCCGAACACTGCCGTCCACAACGCCAGCACCGCGTCGCGCTCGGCCTGCAGGGCCGGGGGCGTGACCTGGGTGGGGGCTTCGTCCAGGCGTGCGCGGTGCTGCACACGGCGCAGCTCGCGGTAGGCGTCGGCCGCCGCGTGGCCCACGCCGGCCGGCAGCAGGCCGACCTGCTCTGCGCGCTGCAGCAAGGCAATGTTGCCCACGTTGGCCACCAGCTCGGGGTGCGCCGCCGATTGCGAAAGCACCAGGTACTGCACGGCGAATTCCGCATCGACCATGCCGCCCCGGCTGTGCTTGACGTCGAACTGCCCGTCGCGCGTGGGGTGGGCCTGGCGCACCTTCTCGCGCATGGCGACGATCTCGCCGCGCAGCAGCGCCGGGTCGCGCGCCGAGGTGATCACGGCGGTGCGCACGGCGTCGAAGCGCGCTTCCAGCTCGGGCGTGCCCATCACGAAGCGCGCGCGCGTCATGGCCTGGTGCTCCCAGGTCCAGGCGGTGTTGCTGCCGCGCCGTTCCTGGTAATTGGCGTAGGCCTCGAAGCGCGTCACCAGCAGACCCGAGCTGCCATTGGGGCGCAGCGCGGTGTCGATCTCGTAGAGGTCGCCCTCGCCGGTCTTCACCGTGAGCCAGTTGATCAGCTTGCGCACGAAGGCGGCATACACCTCGGGGGCGCGCTCGTCGTCGTCGTCGAAGACGAACACGATATCGAGGTCGCTGCCGTAGCCCAGCTCCTTGCCGCCGAGCTTGCCATAGCCGATCACCGCGAACTGCGGCACCTCGCGGTGGCGTGTCTTGAGACGGCTCCAGCACCACTGGGCGGTCACGCGCAGCACGCTGTCGGCCAGGGCGCTCAGGTCGTCGGCCACCTGCTCGACCGTGATGCGGTGCTCCACGTCGCGTGCCAGCGTGCGAAAGGTCTCTGCGTGCTGCGCCCGGCGCAGCAGGTTCAAGAGGGTCTCGTCGTCGTCCTCGCCTGTGGAGGTGATCGAGGCCAGGCGCATGGCCAGCTCGCGCTCGAAATCGGCCACCGAAAAGCGCTCGGCCAACAGCGCGTCGCCCACCAGCTCGTCGATCACGCCGGGGTGCTGCAGCAGGTAACGCGCGGGCCAGCGCGCGGCGCCCAGCAGGTGCAGCATCTGCTCGTGCACGGAGGGGCGTTCCAGCAGCAGGGCCAGGTAGCTGTCGCGGCGCAGCAGGGGTTCGAGCCAGTTGGCCATGCGCACGGCGGCCTCTTCGGTCACCCGGCCCTCGGTGAGCCACTGGGCGGTGCGCTGCACCAGGCGGAACAGCCGCGCACGCGTCTCGTCGCGCAGGCCCTGTACGCGCGGGTGGTTGCGCCACTCGGCCACGCGCTCGCGGAAACCGGGGGGCAACTGCTCCAGCAAGGCTTCCAGTTCGGGCGGCGGGGGCGCGGCCGCGCGCGGGCCGCCGCAGCCGCCCTTGCTGCACTGCTTCTTGCCGTTGCCGCCCAGCAGGGTGTCGAACTCCTGCGCCACCAGCTCGCGGTGCGCGTCGAGCTCGTGCAGGAAGGCGCAGCAGTCGGGGTAGCCCATGGTGCGGGCGATCCAGGCCAGGTCGTCGTCGCGCGTGGGCAGCACGTGGGTCTGCTGATCATCCAGGTACTGGATGCGGTGCTCCACGCGGCGCAGGAAGACATAGGCGCGTGCCAGGGCATCGGCCGTCGGCTGCGGCATCAGGCCGGCCTGGGCCAGGCGCTGCAGGGCGTCGAGCGTGGGGCGCCGGCGCAGCTCGGGGAACTGGCCGCCGCGCACCACCTGCAACAGCTGCACGGTGAATTCAATCTCGCGGATGCCACCGCGCGAGAGCTTGACGTCGTTGGCGCGTTCGGGATGGCCTGCGCTGCGCTTGGCGGCGTGGTCGCGGATCTGGCTGTGCAGCAGGCGCAGCGCATCGAACACGCTGTAGTCCAGGTAGCGGCGGAACACGAAGGGCAGCACCACGCCGCGCAGTGCCTGCACCTCGGTGCTGGCAATGCAGTCGCGCGGCGCCACCACCCGGCTCTTGAGCCAGGCAAAGCGTTCCCATTCACGGCCCTGCACCTGCAGGTATTCCTCCAACGCTGCCAGCGAGACCGCTGCAGGGCCGGAGTTGCCGTTGGGCCTGAGGGCCAGGTCGACACGGAACACGAAACCGTGCTCGGTGGTGTCGCCCACCAGGCTGTAGATGGCCTTGACCGCGCGGGCAAAGTATTCGTGGTTGGAGATCTTGCCCCGGCCGTCGGGCGTGCCGGCGGTGTCGCCGTCATGCTCGTAGACGTAGATCAGGTCGATGTCGCTCGATACATTGAGCTCGCGCGCGCCGAGCTTGCCCATGCCGATGATCCACAGCTGCACGGCCTGGCCCTCGGGGCCCTGGGGCGCACCGTGGCGCGTGTCGAGTTCCTGGCGGGCATGCCGGCAGGCGCGGTCCAGCGCCAGTTCGGCCAGCTCGGTAACGGCGCAGGTGATGTCGGACAGCGGCGCCTGGCCATCGCAGTCGAGCTGGATCAGGCGTTCCATGACCAGCTGGCGCAGCACGCGCAGGGCGGTGCCAGTGTCGTTGCCGCGTGCCAGCAGGGCGTCGCAGACCGCATCCATCGCCGCGCGCCGGGGTGCCCCGTCGGGGAGCAGGGTCAAATCACTGCCGTAGCGCCGGTGCAGGCGCTGCAGGAAGCGGGAATGCCCGGCCAGCGGTTCGCCGTCCTGGAAGGGGTCGTTACAGGGTAGGGGCATGGTGACGGACATGGGTGTGGCGGGTGCCGCAGAGGGCCTCGGGCACGGGGCCAAGGGCTGCTGCACACACAAGGACACTGGTTCTCATTGAACCCACAAGGAAACCGCGGGTCATAATTCCTGCCACATTCAATCCCACCATGATCGATCCCACCCCGCACCCCTCACGCCTGCTCAAGACAGTGGCAGGCTTTGCGCGGTGGTCACTGGGGTTGCTGCTGGCCTTCTGGCTGCTGCTGACCATCGCCTGGGGGGCCCTTCATGGCTGGATTGTGCCGCGAATCGGCGAGTTCCGCCCGCAGCTGGAAGCGCATGCCGCACGGGCGCTAGGGGTTCCCGTGCGCATCGGGGCCATCAGCGCCCGCTCGGAGGGGCTGATCCCTTCCGTGGAGCTGGTGAATGTGGCGCTGCTGGACAGCGCCGGCCGCGAGGCACTGCGCCTGCCGCGCGTGGTCGTGGCCCTGTCGCCGCGCTCGCTGCTGAACTTCGGCTTCGAGCAGCTCTATATAGAGAAGCCGGACCTGGACATCCGCCGCGCCAGCGACGGCCGCATCACCGTGGCCGGCCTGGCCATGAAGGACAGCGGCAGCGACAGCAGCAGCGCGGCGGACTGGTTCTTCTCGCAGGGCGAGGTGCTCATCAAGGGCGGCACCCTGCGCTGGACCGACGAGATGCGCAACGCACCGCAGCTGGCGCTCACCGATGTGGATCTGCTGGTGCGCAACGGCAACTGGAGCCACCGCATGCGCGTGGACGCCACGCCGCCGCCCGACTGGGGCGACCGCTTCACCCTGGTCGGCCTGTTCCGCGCGCCGCTGCTGCGCGCGCGCGACGGCAACTGGCAGCACTGGAACGGCCAGGTCTACGCCGACTTCGCGCGGGTGGACGTATCCCGGCTGCGCCACCATGCGGACCTGGGAGTGGATGTGGCCCAGGGCCGTGGCGCCTTGCGGGCCTGGGCCGACGTGAAGAGCGGCCAGATCGTGGGCGGCACGGCCGACCTGGCACTGGCGGACGTGAACGCCACCCTGGGCCTGGGACTGGAGCCCCTGGTGCTGCCTTCCATCGCCGGGCGTCTGGGGGGCCGCCAGCTCAAGGGCGGCTTCGAGTTCTCCACGCAGGGCCTGCAGTTCACCACCGATGACGGCCTGCGCTGGCCCGGGGGCAACGTGAAGCTGGTGTACACCGATGCCACAGCCAACGTGCCCGCGCAGGGCGATTTCCGTGCCGACCGGCTGGAGCTGGCAGCCCTGGCGCAGATCGCCAGCCGCCTGCCCCTGGGCAGCACCGCCCACGACGCCGTGCGCCAGTACGCACCCAAGGGCCTGGTGAACGAGATCCAGGCCAACTGGAAGGGCCCGCTCGATGCGCTGCAGCAGTACCAGCTGCGCGGCCGCATCCAGGGCCTGGCGCTGGCGGGGGAGCTGAACAACGGGGCCGCCCAGAGCCTGGGGCTGCGCGGTGCCACGGTGGACCTGGACATGACGCAGGGTGGCGGCAAGGCCCAGCTCGCCATCGAATCCGGTGCCCTATTGCTGCCCGGTGTGTTCGAAGACCCCCTGCTGCCGCTGGACCGCCTGAGCGCCGAGGTGCGCTGGCAGCTGGAGGACGAGCGCATCGCGGTGCAGGTCAATGACGTGAAGTTCGCCAATGCCGATGCCCAGGGCGAGGCGCGGGCCACCTGGCATACCGCCGATGCGACGAAGCCACCGCACCGCTCGCGATTTCCGGGGGTGCTGGACCTGTCGGGCAAGCTCACCCGGGCCGACGGCACGCGCGTGCACCGCTACCTGCCGCTGTCCATCCCCGAGGATGCCCGCCACTACGTGCGCGACGGCGTGGTGGCCGGTACGGCCAGCGGGGTCGATTTCAAGGTCAAGGGCGACCTGCACGACCTGCCCTTCAACGACCCGCGCCTGGGCGAATTCCGCATTGCCGCGCGCGTCAAGGATGTGACCTATGCCTTCGTGCCCCCCCAATTGCATCCGAACGACCCGCTGCGCTGGCCGGCGCTCACGCAACTGCAGGGCGAGCTGATCTTCGAGCGCTCGTCCATGCAGGTGCGTGGCGCCAGCGGCAGCTTTGCAGGCACGTCCGGCGTGCGCGTGTCGCGGGTGGAGGCCTCCATCCCCGATCTTTCGCACACCGTGGTCGGTGTCAATGCCGACGCGCGCGGTCCGCTGTCCGAACTGCTCAGCGTGGTGAACACCTCGCCGCTCTCGCGCCTGACGGGCAATGCCCTGGCACAGGCCAGCGGCACTGGCCAGGCCGACCTCCAGCTCAAGCTGACCCTGCCCATCAGCAACATCGACAAGTCCCGGGTGCAGGGCGGTATTACCCTGGCCGGCAACGACGTGCGCATCACCCCCGACACGCCGATGCTCGGCCGTGCGCGCGGCGCGGTGCAGTTCAGCGAGACGGGGTTTTCGCTGGTCGGCGTGCAGGCCCGGGCGCTGGGCGGCGATGTGCGCCTGGAAGGGGGCATGCGCGCCCTGGCCGCCAATGCCCCGGCCACGGAAGCGGCCATCCAGCTGCGTGCGCAGGGCACGGCTACCGCCGACGGGCTGCAGCAGGCGCCGCAGATGGGGCTGCTGTCGCAACTGGCCAGCCAGGCCACGGGCAGCGCGCCCTACACACTGGCACTGGCCTTTCGCCGCGGGGTGCCCGAGGTGCAGGTGACGACCAGCCTGCAAGGCATGGCGCTGGCGCTGCCGGCGCCGCTGGGCAAGACGGCCGAGACCACCCTGCCGCTGCGCTACGACAACTCGCTGGCGCGCGAGTCGCTGACCGGCACGGTGACCGCCGCAGGCACGCCACCCCCCCTGCGCGACCAGATCACGCTGGACCTCGGGGCCCTGGGCTCGGCCACCTACCACCGAGACGTCAGCGGCGCCCAGCCGCGCGTGCTGCGCGGGGCCATCGGCATGGGGCTGGCGCCCGGCGAGTCGGCGCCCATGCCCACCGAAGGGGTGACGGCCAACATCCAACTGGCCAAACTGGACATCGACGCCTGGGAGGACCTGCTCAGCCCGCCGCGCCCGGCAGGCAGTGGAGCGCGCACCCCAGGCACGCCCTCCACCTTGACCAGCACCACGCTGGACTACCTGCCCACCACCGTGGCGCTGCGCGCCAAGGAGCTGTCGGCGCAAGGGCGCACCTTGCACAACGTGGTGGCGGGCGGGCAACGCGATGGCCCGGTCTGGAAGGGCAACATCGACGCCAGCGAACTCAGCGGCTTCGTGGAGTTCCGCGAGGGCGGGGGGGGCGATTCGGGCAACGGGCGGCTGTTTGCCCGCCTGTCGCGGCTGAACATGCCGCAGAGCGACGCCAACCAGGTCGAGGCACTGCTGGAGGAACAGCCCGGGTCGCTGCCCGCCCTGGACATCGTGGTCGACGATTTCGAGCTGCGTGGCCGCCGGCTGGGCCGGGTGGAGATCGAGGCGCAGAACCGGGGCAGCGACACCACGCCGCGCGAGTGGCGCCTGTCCAAGTTCAACATCACCTCGCCCGAAGGCAGCCTGACGGCCAGCGGCAACTGGGCCCTGCTCAACCAGGCGCGGATGGCGGGGAGTGGGGCCGGCGAGCGGCGCACGGTGCTCAATTTCCGGCTCGACATCCGCGATTCGGGCGACCTGCTCGCGCGCTTTGCCATGCCGGGCGTGCTGCGGCGCGGCAAGGGCCGCATGGAAGGCCAGGTGGCCTGGGTGGGCGCACCCTTCAGCCCCGACTACCGCTCGATGACGGGCCTGGTCAACGTGAATATCGAGGCCGGCCAGTTCCTCAAGGCCGATCCCGGCCTAGCCAAGCTGCTCAGCGTGCTCAGCCTGCAGTCGCTGCCGCGGCGCCTGACGCTCGACTTCCGCGATGTCTTCAGCGAAGGCTTTGCCTTCGACTTCGTGCGCGGCGACCTGCGCATCGAGCAGGGCGTGGCCACCACCAACAACCTGCAGATGAAGGGCGTGAACGCCGCCGTGCTGATGGAGGGCAGTGCCGACATCGACCGCGAAACGCAGGACCTGCGCGTGGTGGTGGTGCCCGAGATCAATGCCATGACGGCCTCGCTGGTGGCGACCGCCATCAACCCGGTGATCGGCCTGGGCAGCTTCCTGGCCCAGGTGTTCCTGCGCGGCCCGCTCATCGAGGCGGCGACCCAGGAGTTCCGCATCGATGGCTCCTGGTCCGACCCGCGCGTGGTGCGCGTGCCCCGGCGCACCCGCGTGTCGGGCACTGCGGCGGACACCGGGCCGCCGCCCCCCGCCCCCCGAACCGGAGAGCCCTCATGAAAGTCGCCGCCCTGCAGATGGTTTCCGGCACCCACCTCGACGACAACCTGAGCGCCGCGCGGGCCCTGCTGGAGCAGGCAGCGCGCGAGGGCGCCGAGCTGGCCGTATTGCCCGAATACTTCTGCATCATGGGCAGGAAGGACACGGACAAGCTGGCGCTGCAGGAGTCGCCTGGCGAAGGACCGATCCAGGACTTTCTCGCACGGGCTGCGCGCGAGCTCGGCCTGTGGGTGGTGGGTGGAACCCTGCCGCTGCGCGGCAACGACCCCGTGCGCGTGCGCAACACCACGCTGGCCTTCAACCCCGAGGGTGCCTGCGTTGCGCGCTACGACAAGATCCACCTGTTCCACTTCGACAATGGCCACGATCAGTTCTTTGAGAGCCGGGTGATAGAGCCTGGGGACGAGGTGGTGCAGTTCGAGCTGCGCTCGCGCGAGGGCGAGCTCTGGCACGTGGGCCTGAGCGTCTGCTACGACCTGCGTTTTCCCGAGCTCTACCGCGCCCATGCCCGTGCCGGGGCCGACCTGCTGCTGGTGCCCAGCGCCTTCACCCACACCACGGGCAAGGCGCACTGGGAGGTGCTGCTGCGTGCCCGCGCCATCGAGAACCTGGCCTACGTGCTGGCACCGGCCCAGGGCGGTGTGCACGAAAACGGCCGGCGCACCTGGGGCCACAGCATGCTGGTCGACCCCTGGGGTGAGGTCGCAGCGCTGCACGCAGAAGGCGCCGGCATCGCCCTGGGCACGCTGGCCAGGGCGCGCCTGCGCGAGGTGCGCAGCCAGCTGCCTGCCCTGGGCCACCGCGTGCTGTGAGCAAGCCGCGCCGAACCCTGTGGCAGCGCTGGCGTGGTGCCTGGCGGCGCTGGTCGCTGTGGACGCTGCTGGTGGCCCTGGTGGTGGCCATGCTGGTCACCGTGGTCTGGCTGGCCGGGCGCTACGAAGCCAGCCAGGTGCAAAGCCGGCTCGAACGCGACACGTCAGACGCCGTCTCGGACGTGCGCGTGGCCCTCACGCGCAACCTGCAGAGCCTGCAGGCCCTGCATGCCGATGACCCGGGCATCCTGGCCTGGGAGGTGAATGCCTCCGAGCTGCTGCGCGGCCACCGCGAACTGGTGCGCCTGGAGTGGCGCGACACCGGCATGCGGCTGCGCTCGCAGGTGCAGACACCGTACCGCCCCGTGTACTGGGACCGGGGCACGCGCGAGAGCGCCCACTCCGATGCCTCGCTGGCTTGTGCCAATGCGCGCCGGCTGAGCGGGCCGGCGTATTCCAGCAGCTACTTCCAGCCGCATGGCGACGGCCTGGGCTCGGAGATGATGGAGCTGTGCCTGCCCATCACGTCGGGCGGGCGCAGCACCGGCTTCCTGGTGGCCACCTATGCGCTCAACGCCATGCTCGAAGACCTGGTGGGGCACAGCCTCACGCGCAGCCAGGAGGCTTCCTTCACCGAGGCCGACGGCACGCGCCTGGCGGTGCTGGGCGCGGCGCGGCGCGGCTCGCGCATGTTCACGGCCACGCACCTACTGGACCTGCCCGGCGCCACCCTGGTGCTGCGCATGGACACCTGGCACAGCGCCCCGAGCCTGTTCCCCAACGTGCTCACGGCGCTGGTCACGGCCATGTCCATCGCGCTGGTCACGGTGATGGTGGTGCTGGTGCGCGACAACCGCCGGCGCCTGCGCGCCGAGCGCGACCTGGGGGACGCGCTGGCGTTTCGCAAGGCCATGGAGGATTCGCTGGTCACGGGTCTGCGTGCGCGCGACCTGGAGGGCCGCATCACCTACGTCAACCCGGCGTTCTGCGACATGGTGGGCTTTGCGCCGCAGGAGCTGCTGGGCCTGAGCGTATCGGCCCCCTACTGGCCGCCCGAGCGCGTGGAGGAATACCAGCAGCGCCAGGCCATCCGCTTTGCCGGCTACATGCCGCCGCGCGAAGGCTTCGAGTCGGAGTTCATGCGCAAGGATGGCACGCGCTTTCCGGTGCTCATCATCGAGGCGCCGCTGATCAATGCCCAGGGGCTGCACACCGGCTGGATGAGCGCCTTTCTCGACATCAGCGAGCAGCGCCGCATCGAGGAACTCTCGCGCGCCTCGCAGGAGCGCCTGCAGGCCACGGCGCGCCTGGCCACCGTGGGCGAGATGGCTTCGCTGCTCAGCCACGAGCTGAACCAGCCGCTGGCGGCCATATCGAGCTACGCCACGGGCTCCATGAACCTGCTGCAGGCACCCGCTGGCGCGGGTGAGGTGCCGCCACCCGAAAGCCTGCAGGACGTGCGCATGGCCATGCAGCAGATTGCGCGCCAGGCCGAGCGTGCGGGCAAGGTGATCAAGAGCGTGCACGACTTCGTGCGCCGCCGCGACCAGGCGCGCGAGGCCGTCACGGCGCAGCAATTGCTCGACGCCATCATGCCGCTGGTGAGCCTGCAGGCGCGCAAGATCGGCGTGCGGGTCCACACCGTGATGGAGCCCGAGCTGCCCGCTGCGCTGTGCGACCGCACCATGGTCGAGCAGGTGCTGCTCAACCTGGCGCGCAACGCCATGCAGGCCATGGACGTGCCGGGCATCTCCAAGCGGGTGCTGGAGATCCGGGCGCGCCGCGCCGCATCGAACGCGCACCAGGCCTGGATCGAATTCTCCGTGGCCGACCTGGGTGCCGGCATCGAACCCGATGTGGCCGAACGCCTGTTCACCCCCTTCTTCACCACGCGCGCCGAGGGCATGGGGCTGGGCCTGAGCCTGTGCCGCACCGTCATCGAGCAGCATGGCGGCTTTCTCGGTTTTGCCGCCAACGAACCGCGTGGTACGGTATTCACCTTCACGCTGCCCGTCTACCAACCTGCACCCTCCTGATGGAACCCGTCTCCAATGCCACCGTGTACATCGTCGACGACGATGCGGGCGTGCGCGAAGCGCTGGCCTGGATGCTGCGCTCGCGCCGCCTGCCCAGCGAGTCCTTCGACAGCGCCGAAGCCTTCGATGCCGCGCTGCAGTCGCGCCCGGCGCAGCGCCAGCCCTGCTGCCTGCTGCTGGACGTGCGCATGCCGGGCATGAGCGGCCTGGCGCTGTTCGACCTGCTGATCGTGCGCGGCGACCTGGCGACCATGCCGGTGATCTTTCTCACCGGCCATGCCGATGTGCCTACCGCCGTGGATGCGGTCAAGCGCGGCGCCTTCGACTTCTGCGAAAAGCCGTTTTCCGACAACGCGCTGGTGGACCGCATCGAGCAGGCGCTGGCGCAATCAGCCGCCCACCTGGCCGCGCTGCGCGAGCGCAGCGACCTGCAGGTGCGTCTGGCGGACCTGACCGAGCGCGAACGCGACGTGATGGACCTGGTGGTGGCGGGCCTGCCCAACAAGCTCATCGCGGACCAGC
The DNA here is from genome assembly GCF_964253305.1 of Acidovorax sp. LjRoot66. NCBI lineage: Bacteria > Pseudomonadati > Pseudomonadota > Betaproteobacteria > Burkholderiales > Comamonadaceae > Acidovorax > Acidovorax sp. LjRoot66. The sequence goes on along the minus strand of NZ_CAXUQU020000001.1, from coordinate 116,110 downwards.
TCGACATCAGCGTGCGCACGGTGGAAGTGCACCGCGCGCGCGTGTTCGACAAGATGCAGGTGAAATCAGCCGTGGAGCTGGCCAACCTGCTGCGCCTGGGGCATTGATACCCGCGTTCAGTCCTTGGGTGTCGGCGCGCTGGCGTCCTTGCCTTCCTCAGGTTCTGGGGCCTTGAGTTCGCCGCTGCGGCGCCCCGAAAACATGGTCCACCAGACAATGGCCACCAGCACCACCAGCGCCAGCAGCGCTTCAAGCAAAATCAGACCCATGAAATTGACACTCCTGCGCCTTGTGATGACGGCGCTGATTGTAGGAACGCTGGCCGCCTGTGCCTCCCGGCCTGCCCCCACAAGCCCCTCTTCGCCTGGGGCCATCTTTCCCGCACCCGTGCCCGGCGCCGTGTTCGTTCCGGGAGACAACGGTCCCCTGCCGCCCGCCATGGCACAGCCCAAGAGCCGCTGGATCCCGGTGCGCTGGGCCGAGTTGCCGGGCTTTGCCAACGATGCGTTGCACGAGGCCTGGAACGCCTGGATCAAGAGCTGCGAGCGCCCTGCGCCGCAGTTCACGCTGCTGTGCGGCGAGGTGCGCCAGCTGAGCATCGCCACGCCCGAGGAGCAGCGCGCCTGGATGGTGGCGCGGCTGCAGCCCTACCGCGTGGAGTCGGTCGAGGGCAACCCCGAGGGCTTGCTCACCGCCTACTACGAGCCCATGATCGACGCCGCGCGCCAGCCCGGCAACGGCTTCACCGTACCGGTGTACCGCCTGCCGGCGGGGCATGGTGCGCGCAAGCCCTGGTACACGCGCCAGCAGATCGACACGCTGCCCGAGGCGCAAGCCGCGCTGCAGGGCCGTGCCATCGCCTGGCTGCGCGACCCGGTCGAATCGATGGTGCTGCACATCCAGGGCTCGGGCCGCCTGCGCGTGGCCGAGCCCGATGGCTCGGTGACCCTGGTGCGCGTGGCCTACGCCGGCACCAACGACCAGCCCTACCAGAGCGTGGGCCGCTGGCTGCTGGACCAGGGCGCCACGCGCGACGCCACCTGGCCCGGCATCCGCGCCTGGCTGGCGCAGAACCCGCAGCGCACCAACGAGCTGCTCTGGGCCAACCCGCGCTACGTGTTCTTCCGCGAAGAAACGCTCGACGGCATGGAGGCCGGCTTCGGTCCCAAGGGCGCGCAGGGCGTGGCGCTCACGCCGGGCCGCTCCATCGCGGTGGACCGCCAGAGCATTCCCTACGGCACGCCCGTGTGGCTGGCCTCCACGGGGCCGCAGGTGCAACTGAACCGGCTGGTGCTGGCGCAGGACACGGGCAGCGCCATCCTGGGTGCCGTGCGGGCCGACTACTTCACGGGCTGGGGGCAGGAGGCCGGCGACATCGCCGGCCGGCTCAAGCAGGGGCTGCGGCTGTGGGTGCTCTGGCCCAAATAGGCATCACCATGCCTTGCCCCGCTCCAACCAAGGGGGATAAAGCGGCATGCGCGTGACCGAGCAGCAACTGCGCACGGTGGTGCTGGCCCAGGCGATCGAACATGTCGATACCGAGCGCATGCTCATCGGCCAGGCCGAGATCGACGATGCCACACGCAGCGCCATCGCTGCGGCCCGCGAGCGCGGCGTGCAGCGCGTGGACGTGGGCGACATTGTGCTCGACCGGACTGCCGCCATCGTCGCGCGTGCCAGTGGCAGGGACGCCGCCATTGCGGCGCTGGAGCGGCCCAGTGTGCGCCTGCAGTGGTTGGCCCGCGCCCTGCCCCTGGCCGCCCTGCTGCTGGGGCTGGCCATCGACCGCATCGCCAACGCGCACCGCGTGGACCTGCTCTCGGCCCCGCTGCTGCTGGTGCTTGCCTGGAACCTGGCCCTGTATTGCTTGCTCGCCTACCGTGCCGCGCGTCCACCGACCGGTGGCGAGCGGGTGATGCGGGCGATGCCGGCGTTGTGCCACTGGGTATGCGCGCCCAGCGCACGCGCGGGGCGGCGGAGCCTGACGGCCCGCATCGCGGCGCAATTCCATCAGCGATGGTTCGCCCACACCGCAGGACTCTTCGCGCAGCGCACTTCAGGCGTGTTGCACCTGTGTGCGGCGGCCTGGGCAGCGGGGATCGCGTCCTCGCTGCTGCTGCGGGGTCTGGTCGTTCGCTACCAGTTCGGCTGGGAAAGCACCTTCCTCGATGCCGGGCATGTGCACGCCATCGTCACGGTGCTTTTCTGGCCGCTCACCGCCTTGGTCGGCCTAGCCCCGTTCTCGCTGCAGGACATCGCCGCCACCCAGGACTTTGCGGGCGAAGGCGTCGCAGGCAGCCGCTGGGTGTGGATGTACGTGGGCTTGCTGGCCCTCGTCGTGGTGCTGCCTCGGCTGGCCCTGGTGGCCTGGGCGCGCTGGCAACAGGCCCGGCTGACCCGGTCATTGCGCATCGACCCGCAGGACAGTGCCTTCGACACGGTGCGCCAGGGGATGCCGAGCGACATCCTTGTCGGGCTGCAGTCCTCGGACGCCGCGCAAGCCACCGCCCTGCACGGCATTGTGGCCTGGCACGCGCAGCAGGGGGTGGTGCACAGTGCGCAGGGTGATCGCCTTCGCTTCGTTGACGCCGCCGGAACCGCCGACAGCCAGCCGGTCGATGCGGTACTGGCCTGGGGCAGCGTGCCGGGTGGCGCACCTGTTCCCCCTGCCTGGCAGGCAGCGCCCTTGCTGGAACTGCGCTGGCAGGAGTTCGCCGAGAGCTGGGTGCTGGAGCCGGCGCTGTTCGACCGCCTGGGCGCCTTGCTGCCCCGGCACCAGCCGGCGCTGGGGAGGCTGCGCCAGGCCTGGGTGGCGCGCAATGAAGAGCGCTTTGAAACATCGCTGCAGGCCCTGGCGCAGCACCTGCGCGCTGTTGCCAGCCTCAGCGCGGGTGGGGGCGCGAATGACCATGCCGCGCGCTATGCGCAGCAGGTGCAGGCGCTTGATGCCGTGCTGTGGTCGCTCCATGGGCATGGTGCCGTGCCACAAGGGCCGGCGCCTTCTGGCCCCCATGGGGTGCCAGCGCGCAAGGCGGATGGAACGGCGATGGTCCTTGGCACATCCGCCGGCGCCGCCGCAGGCGCTGCGGCGGGTGCCAAGGTTGGAGCGCTGATCGACATAGGCTCTGGCGGCATGACGCTGGGGGCCGGCACGGCCCTGGGGGCGCTGCTCGGCGGCACCACCGCCTGGGTGTTGCGCAGTTTCCAGAAGAAGGGCGCGGCCGAGGAGGTGTTGCTGCATATGGCCGAAGCGGCCTGCACCCGCTACCTGGTTATCGCGCACCAGGCCCGCGTGCCGATGCAGGATTTTGCGCAGCTCGCGGAACGCTGGCGTGCCGAGGTGACGGCGACCGTGGCCGTGCACGGGGCCGCCCTGGATGGGGCGCTCAAAGCCGGGCCTGCCCCGGCCGACCCCTTGCTGCCGCTGCTGCGCTCCATGCTGCAGGGGGTTCTGCGGCGCAGTTTCAGGCCGGCTGCGCAGGGCGGGGCATAACGCCGCAAGCAGACCGAGAGATCAGCGCTCCACCACGAAGCGCGAGACCACAGGTGGGGCGTCGCCCAGGTGGAAGGCCAGCTTGCGTTCGCGCAGCGCCACGTCGGAGGCGGTGACCCGGTCGAAGCGGCGCAGGTGCTCGGTCCAGGATTCGTCCTCGATCTGCTCCATGTAGCGGGCCGGGTCGGCGATGTCGTGCTGCAGCTGCCACGAGAGCGCGCCCTGGCGCAGGCGGCTGCGGCGGCTTTCCTGCATGAGCGCGCGGAAGTCGGTGGCGCGTGCGGGGTCGATGAAGTACTCGATGGTGACCACCACATGCCCGCGTTCGGGCGGGGTGGGCGCCACGGGGGCCTTGAAGGCCTGGGACGGGCTCAGGTCTTCCTCGATGCTGCGGTCGGCCACCAGGCGCTGCACGACCACCATGGCAATGGTGCCCGTAACGGCGGCCAGCGCGAGGCTGGTGTGCACGCTGGTGAGCGTGGCCACCTGGCCCCACACCGCAGCGCCCAGGGCGGTCGAGCCCATGATGGCCATCTGGTAGATGGACATGCCGCGTGCCCGCACCCAGTTGGGCAGCGCCAGCTGGGCCGACACACTGAGCGAGTTGGCCGTGGTGATCCAGGCCATACCACCCACGAGCATCGCGGGCACGGCCACGTAGACATTGGGCGCCACGGCCATCACGCCAGTGGCTGCCGCCTGCAGCAGGGTGCCGCGCAGCACCAGCACGTCGCGCGGCATGGCCTGGCGTAGGCGCGGCAGGAACATGGCGGCCACGATGGCCCCCGCCCCCATGGATGCCAGAAGCAGCGTGAAGGTGCCCGCGCCGCCGCCCTCCAGGCCCTTGGCCAGCAGGGGCAGCATGGCCAGCAGGGCGGTGGCGTGCAGGAAGAAGATGGAGATGCGCCAGAGCACGGCGCGCATGCGCGGCGACTGGCGCACAAACTGCAGGCCCACGCGCATGGCACTGGGCAGCCGCTCGCGTCCCAGGGGGCTTGGCACGTGGTCGCGCTTCCAGCGCATGATCACCAGGCCCGAGCCCACCGACAGCACCGCGTTGAGCACGAAGACCCAGGCGCTGCCGGCGCTGGCGATGATGGCGCCGGCCACCAGCGGGCCGATGATGCGCGAGGCGTTCATGGCGATGCCATTGAGGGCCAGGGCCGCAGGCAGGTGGGCGCGGCTGACCAGCTCGGGCACGATGGCGGAGAACACCGGCCAGCGCATGGCCAGCCCGATGCCGTTGGCAAAGGTCAGCCCCAGCAGCAGTGGCGCCGTCATGCCGCCGACCAGCACGGCCGCGCACAGCACCAGCGCCACGGCGGCCACCCAGAACTGCGTGGCCATGAAGTAGCGCCGCCGGTCCAGGATGTCGGCCAGCGCGCCGCTGGGCAGGCCCAGCAGGAACACCGGCAGGGTGGAGGCCGACTGCACCAGCGCCACCAGGATCGGTGAGGTGGTGAGCGAGGTCATGAGCCAGGCGGCCGCCACGTCGTTCATCCACATGCAGGTATTGGCCGCCACCCAAGTCAGCCAGAGCATGCGGAACACGGGCACCGAGAGTGGTGCCAGGGTGGACAGCGAGGCCCGCTGCTCGGCGGTCGGACCGGGCTGGGCGGCTGTGGCTTCTTCTGTGGTTCCCTGCGCAGTGCCGGCCCTCACGTTGGTGGGGGCGGGTTCGGGTGCGACGCTGCGCGTGCTTTCGTGGGACGGCAATGGTGGCATGCCCCCCTATTGTGCGACGGTTGGAGTGGCCGTGCTGGGTCAGCGCCAAATAGCCGACTGCAGGCCTGTCTCCTCCCCCAGCACATCTTCACACCGCATCGGTGGGCTCAGCCAGTGCGTGGTTGCCCGCCCGCCTGGTCTGCCGCAGCAGCAGCCAGGCCATGAGCGCTAGCGCCCCCACGCCTGCCAGCAGCACGCCCCACAGCACGGCACTTCGCGTGGAGATGCCGCTGCTGGCGGCTGCAGCAGACACCAGCGCGCTGTCTTTGGGCTTGCCCCCGGTGATGTCGGCCCGCGCTACATCGGCCAGTGCCATGGGCAACTGGTTCTCCTGAGCGGGCTGGTAGCCCGGCACCAGGCTGGCCAGGGGCAGGAAGGCACTGGCCGCCGCGCTGGCGCCGGGCAGCCCAGCCGCCAGTGTGAAGGGCCCTTGCCCGCTGGCCAGGAACACCAGCTGCGCGGGCTCGAACTGCAGCGCCATCTCGGGCGCGGCGGCAAAGCCGGGGGTCTTGGGGTCGGCTTCGATCTTGATCTCGCGCACCGAGGCGCCGCCCAGCTCGATGGGGCCGCTGGCCTGCTCCTTGCCTGCCATGGTCATCCTGTAGACCACCGCGCTCGCCAGCGGCGACCAGGGCTGCTCGCGGTGGTTGCGGCCCAGCACGCGCACAGGGATCAGCACATTGTTGCCGGGCGGCTTGATCTGGAGCGCGGCGACTGGCGTAGCAAACGGCAGCGCAAACACCAGTTCACGCGGATTGGTGCCCAGTGGCGGCACCGCCATGCTGGCGCTGACGCGCTCGCGCGGGCCCGTTTTGGTCGAGGTAGCCAGCTTGACGCCGCGCAAGGTCACGGCAGCGTCGCCCCAGGTCACGCGCAGGTAGTGGTCCTTGAGGTCGGCGCGCTGCAGGTCGATCTGCTCGCTGCCCAGACGGCCTGGTGCCGTGGGTGCCACCGCAGCGTCGGCGCGGTACAGCACGGTCTCGGCCAGTGGGTGCCAGTGCTTGAGGTCCTTGCTGGCCTGCACCTGGAACGTCACGGGTTGGCCTGCTGGCAGATCCGCGTCCAGGGCCATGCGGTTCGCGGGCAGCTGCACATCGCGCGCGTCGAGCAACGCGCCCCGCACGGTTTGTGTGGCTGCAGGACCTGCTGTGCCGGCGCTGTCGATCTGCACCACGCGCTGGCCCTGGCGCTCCTCGATGCGCAGCGACAGGCCTTCCAGCCCTGCCGTCCCCGCGCTGGCAGCGCCCAGGATGGGATAAGCGGGCAAGGTCACTGACTCCTCGGGGGCGCTGGCCGCTGCCAAACCGGCCAGTGCCATGGGCACGGGCTGGCCCGGGCCGTTGAAAAGGCGCAGGTCGCCGTAGCCCGGGCTTTGCAGGCGCACCAGTACCTCGGCGGGCAGCAGCATGCGCTGCAGCGGCGCATCGGCCGCGAGCGTTACGGGAATGCGGATGGCGTAGGCCGCAGGGTTGTTGGCATCGGTCACCGCGTGGGCCGCACTGGCACACAGGGACAGGGCGGCAGCGGCCAGTGCCAGGGGCAGGTTCAGAGCGACAGGCTTCATGGGAGTAGTGCTTCTTGTTGCGATGGCGCCAGCGGTGGCGCAGCAGGCTCCGCGCGGGCATCCGCCTTGGGCGGCAACGGCGCGAAGTAGCCCACCACCAGCATGAGCGCGCCCACGGCGATGAAGGCAATGATGCGTTCGGCACCGCCGGCATTGGACAAATCGATCAGCAGCAGCTTGACCACCACCCCGCCCAGCAGGCCCGCGCCCACCAGCCACAGTGAACGCTGCACGCGCCGGTGCGCCAGCACCATCATGCTGAGCGCCAGCAGCGTCCACAGGATGGCGTAACCGGTCTGCACCACGAAGCTGTCGAACAGCGCCGACGCACCCCAGGGCACGCCGAAGAAGTGGTGGGCCACACGCAACCACACGGTGTTGATCACGATGAACGCCAGCAGCGCCAACGCCTGCAGCGCATGGCGCCCGGTGACCCAGCCCGAGCGGGCCGGGAGCGGCAGCGCCGAAAGCAGTACCCGCCGCCAAAACACCAGGCCGCCCAGCGCGAGCGCGAGCGTCAGGTCGGTGGGGTTGAACAGTGGAATGTAGGGCAGCGGCGCGGTGTGGCCCGACGAATGCACTGCCGCTAACAGCGCGCCCCAGAACACCATCACCGCCAGGGGCAGGGCCGCCAGCCAGTAGTAGGCCTCGGCATGTGGGTTGAGCGGCCATGGCAGTGCTGCACGCGCTGCCAGCCGGTTGCCACGACCCGCCCACAGCGCCAGCAGCATCAACACCGCAATGGCGCTGACCAGCAGGACCACACCGGCCCAAGAGGTACGCCACAGCTCAGCCTTGCCGATGCCGGACCACAGGCAGTCGGCCAGCAGCAAAGTCACCAGCCACGCTGTGGCGGCATGGAACCAGCCAACGAGCGAGGTGGGCGCACCTGGCTTGCCATCCACATCGGCCGTCACCTGCAGGCGGTCCGTCTGCCGCAGCATCCACACATGCAGCGCCAGCACGATGGGCCACACGGCCCAGGCGGGGGTGGCGAGCACGCGGTAGCCGTCGGCCACCTGCACGACCAACCCCAGCGCCAGCACGGCAACGGTGCCGCGCGCCGGCCAGGTAGCCACTGCCCAGCGCGTGCGAAGGCCCAGCACCATCGACAGCGCGGCGCTGAGCACGACGGCCAGCATGGCCAACAGTCCGGTCACCTGTTCGGAGAACACCGATATGGGCCACTGGCCGGCTTCCAGGCCGGGCACACGCCGCGTGATTTCCATGAGCCAGGCCAGGCACCAGAACACAAAGCCGTAGAGATAGGCCGGGTTGGACAGCCGCGCCTCAAGACCCGCATAACCCCGGGTCCAGGCCGAGCCGCTGTGCGGCAGCGGCTGGCGCAGCCACCAGGCCAGCAGCAGCGAGGGCAGCGCGATCAGCAACGCGCCCAGGAAGGCAGGGTTGACCAGCGGCAGCGGCGAGATGCTGGAGGTGCTGCCTAGGAAAGCCAGCATGGCCACGACCTGCAGCACAAGCCCGAATGCGCGCGGCATCCAGCGGGCCTGGCGCATGCCCACCCAGAAAGCGCCTGCGCCTTCGAGCGCCCAGACCGCAGACGTCCATTGAGCGTCCAGCGCCAGCGGCACGGCCAGTGTGGCAAAGCCCACGCCAACGGCAATGAAACATTCGACGAGCAGGCGCCAGCTGTCCAGCGCGCGGCGCGCCAACACTGTCGCTGTCACCAGGTACAGCGCGGCAAAGGCCATTGAGGAGAAGGCGGCGCCCAGCTCGAAAGGCTGTACCAGCCCGGCCTGCAGACCAAAACCCACCAGCGGCGTACCGAAGACCAGCATGGTGTCGACGGCATTGCCCAGCTTGGTGGGTGTGTTGCGGGCATAGAGGATGGCAGCACAAAGGTAGATCAGCACAAAGCCCGCAAGGAAGGGCTGCGTGCTGGCGTAGTTCTCGGGCTGGTACTTGAGCGCACCCCATGCCGAGGCGACGCCAAAGGTGGCGACAAAGCCCACCACGTTGAGCATGCGCCAGGAGCGCTTGTGCGCAATGAAGAGAATGGCCAGGTTCAGCAGGGTGTAGTAGCTGAACAGGCCCACATGACTGCCCTGACCCGTGGACAGCAGGATGGGTGCGGCAAAGCCACCGGCAAACGCAGCCACGGCAAGTGCGCGCGAGTCCTGCAGCAACGCCAGCGCGCAGCTAGCCGCGCAGGCCGCGATCATCAGACCGAAGGCATAGAGCGGTGGCAGCAGCCCGTAGAGCCGGAAGGCGGCGAACACGGTGAGGTACATGACCGCCACGCCACCGCCCTGCAGGGCCAGCGCAAAAGCGGGCTTGTCAGCGCGCTTGCGAAAGCCCACCACCAGCAGCGAAATGCCCACAGCTGCGACCGCAGCCAGGCGGAATTCGACCGGCAACAGCCCGGCCGAAGCGGCATACCGTGCAAGGAAGGACAGGCCAATGAACAAAATCACCAGGCCTACCCGCACGATGGTGTTGCCGCCCAGCAGCCAGTTCCTGGCTGCAAGCACGGCCTGCTCCAAGGGGTTGGGTGGGGCGGGCTGGCGAAGTGCATCGGGCCGGGCAGGCACCGGAGCCAAGGTGGAGGCCGAGGTCGGGACGAGCGGCAGGCCGTGCGGCGTGAGTTCGCCCGTCCAGAACGGATCGTCCGTGTCCGGGCGTTCGTCCAGGGTCGCCGGCGGGGGGGGCGGTGAGGGCGAGGCCACTTGTGCCCGGTCTTCGGCCGTGGGCGCCGCCGCAGCCGGCGGTGCGACAGCCTTCGGAGCCTGCGCCTGCAACTCGGTACGAATGGCGGAGCGCACCGCCCAGCGCAACGACAGCGCGGCAAAAAAGCCCAGGATGGCGCCGACGAACGGTCCGAAGTCGCCATGGCCGCCAAACCACGAACCCAGCACCGCGCCCCAAAAAATGCCCCAGATGATCATGCCGCTCGCTCCCTCTTTGGGACTTCCTTCGACAGGCCGCCGGCCGGTACCAAAGAAGCCATCGTATTTTTAGCCCCATCGGCCAACGCGCAGCCCCTGAGCATTGCGGCAAAGCGCACCGATCGTGGAGAGGGTGCGCGCGCAGCTGGGTGGTTCCGCGGTGGTTGTGCCGTGGCGTCGCTGGCTTATACAGCACACCCTGTGGTGAGTCCACGCCCGAACGCCTTGTTACCTTGCAGTGCATCGGGCATCGGGCAGCGTACCAGCCCTGTGCGCAGCGGCATGTCAGCCCCGACGGCAAAAATAGGCCCTGGCGCATTTCCATCAAGCGCAATTTGCTACAAAATCAGTAGCATCATCATTTCGTCCGGGCCAGGTGCGTGAGCGGCAGCGCCCCGCTGGCCTTGACTTCGCCCAGGGAGAAGCTGGTGTGCATGTCTTTCACATTCGGCAGGTTGAGCAGCACGTTGCGCGCGAACTGCGAAAAGCTCTCCAGATCGCGCGCCACCACCTGCAGCTCGAAGGTGCCGGTGCCGCTGATGTAGTGGCAGGCCACGACCTCGGGGATCAGGGCGATCGCGTCTTCCATCTTGCGCGTGAGGTTGCCCGTGCTGCGGTCGGCGTCCAGGCGCACGAAGGCCAGTACCCCGAGGCCGATCTTGTTGCGGTCGATCTCGGCGCGGTAGCCTTTGATGAAGCCCTCTTCCTCCAGCGCACGCACGCGGCGCCAGCATGGCGCGGCCGACAGGCCCACACGCTGGGCCAGCTCGGCATTGGTCAGCCGGGCATCGGTCTGCAGCTCGTTGAGGATGGCGATATCGAATTTGTCGAGAGTGTTCACAAAATGGCCGTATCGAGAAAGATCCTTTCTCAGAATAGCCCAAATGCGGCACACAACGCAAAGACTTATCAGCGAAGCAGGCATACACTTATCTCACATTGGAGGCGCTGCACTCAACGTGCGGTGCGGCCGTGAACCCCGCCCTCACAAGGGGCGTACCCCACAAAAAAGCCATTGGAGACATAGCCATGAACGCACCACTGCCCGAGCACATCCGCAAGGCCCTAGAAACTGTCACTCTGGATGACAAATACGCCTTGGACAGTGGCCGGGCCTTCATGAGCGGGGTGCAGGCCCTCGTTCGCTTGCCCATGCTGCAGCGCCAGCGCGATGCGATGGAGGGGCTCAACACGGCCGGCTTCATCAGCGGCTATCGCGGCTCCCCCCTGGGTACCTACGACCAATCCCTGTGGGCCGCCAAGAAGCACCTGGCGGCGAACAACATCGTCTTCCAGCCCGGGGTGAACGAGGAACTCGGCGCGACGGCCGTGTGGGGCACGCAGCAGCTGGACCTGTACCCGCAGAGCAGGAAGTTCGACGGCGTCTTCGGCATCTGGTACGGCAAGGGCCCGGGCGTGGACCGCTGCTCGGACGTGTTCAAGCACGCCAACATGGCCGGCACGGCCAAGCATGGCGGGGTGATCGCCATTGCCGGCGACGACCACATCAGCAAGAGCAGCACGGCCGCGCACCAGAGCGATCACATCTTCAAGGCCTGCGGCACGCCGGTGTTCTTTCCGAGCAGCGTTCAGGAAATCCTGGACATGGGTCTGCACGCCTTTGCCATGAGCCGTTTTTCGGGCGTGTGGTCGGGCATGAAGACCATCCAGGAAGTGGTCGAATCGTCGAGCAGCATCTCGGTGGACCCGGATCGCGTGAAGATCGTGATGCCCGAGGACTTCGTGATGCCGCCCGGCGGCCTGCACATCCGCTGGCCCGACGCGCCGCTGGAGCAGGAGGCGCGCCTCATGGACTACAAGTGGTACGCAGCCCTGGCCTATGTGCGCGCCAACAAGCTCAACTACAACGTGATCCAGGGGCCCAACGACCGCTTCGGCATCATCGCCAGCGGCAAGGCCTACAACGACACGCGCCAGGCCCTGGTGGACCTGGGCCTCGATGACGACACCTGCCGCCAGCTCGGCATCCGCGTGCACAAGGTCAACGTGGTCTGGCCGCTCGAGGCCACCATCACGCGCGATTTTGCCCAGGGCCTGCAGGAGATCCTGGTGGTCGAGGAAAAGCGCCAGGTCATCGAATACCAGCTCAAGGAAGAGCTGTACAACTGGCGCTCGGACGTGCGCCCCCATGTGCTGGGCAAGTTCGACGAGCCCGAGGGCGATGCCACCGGCGGCGAATGGTCCATGCCCAACCCCAGCCAGAACTGGCTGTTGCGCGCCAAGGCCGACCTGACGCCCGCCATCATCGCCAAGGCGATTGCCAAGCGCCTCAAGAAGCTGGGCGTGTCGAGTGACATCATCGCGCGCATGGATTCGCGCATCGCCGTCATCGAGGCCAGCGAGCGCGCGATGACCGAGCTCAAGGTGGACACGGGCGAACGCGCCCCCTGGTTCTGCAGCGGCTGCCCGCACAACACCAGCACCCGCGTGCCCGAAGGCTCGCGCGCCGTGGCCGGCATTGGCTGCCACTACATGGCCAACTGGATGCCCGACCGCAACACCTCCACCTTCACGCAAATGGGTGGCGAGGGCGTGACCTGGGTGGGCCAGGCACCTTTCACCACCGACCAGCACGTGTTTGCCAACCTGGGCGACGGCACCTACTTCCACAGCGGGCTGCTGGCCATCCGCCAGAGCATCGCCGCGGGCACCACCATCACCTACAAGGTGCTCTACAACGACGCCGTGGCCATGACCGGCGGCCAGCAGGTGGGCGAGCGGCCCGAGGGCCATTCGGTGCTGCAGATCATGAACAGCCTGAAGTCCGAGGGTGTGGTCAAGCTCATCATCGTGACCGATGAACCGCAGAAGTACGACGGCGTGGCGCTGGCCGAAGGCGTGACGGTGCACCACCGCGACGAACTCGACATGCTGCAGCGCCAATTCCGCGAGATCAAGGGCTGCACGGTCATCATCTACGACCAGACCTGCGCCACCGAAAAGCGCCGCCGCAGGAAGCGCGGCACCCTGGCCACGCCCGACAAGACCGTGGTCATCAACGACCTGGTGTGCGAGGGCTGCGGCGATTGCTCCACCAAGTCGAACTGCCTGAGCGTGGAGCCGGTGGAGACGGAATTCGGCCGCAAGCGCCGCATCAACCAGAGCACCTGCAACAAGGACTACTCCTGCGTGAACGGCTTCTGCCCGAGCTTCGTCACGGTGGAAGGCGGCAAGCTCAAGAAGCCCAAGAAGGAAAAGAAGGGCGACCTGGCCAGCCTGCCGGCCATCCCGGACCCGGTACTGCCGGTGGCCGAGACGGCCTGGGGCATCGTGGTCGGCGGCGTGGGCGGCACGGGCGTGATCACCATCGGCTCTTTGCTGGGTATGGCCGCGCACCTGGATGGCAAGGGCGTCATCACCCAGGACGCCGGTGGCCTGGCCCAGAAGGGCGGCGCCACCTGGAGCCACATCCAGATCGCCAACCGCCCCGAGGCCATCTACACCACCAAGGTCGATACCGCCAAGGCCGACCTGGTGATCGGCTGCGATTCCATCGTCGCCGCGCACAAGTACACCCTGGCCGTGATGCAGCCGGGCCGCACCTTCGTGGCCCTCAACACGCATGGCACGCCCACGGCGGCCTTCGTGACCAACCCCAACTGGCAGTTCCCCGGTGCCAACTGCGACAGCGCCATCGAGGCGGCCGTGGGGGCCGGTGGCGTGGGCAGCTTCGATGCCGAGCAGGTGGCCACCCAACTGCTGGGCGACAGCATCTACACCAACCCGCTGATGCTGGGCTACGCATGGCAGAAAGGCCGTGTGCCGCTGACGTTCGCCTCGCTGATGCGCGCCATGGAACTCAATGGCGTGCAGGTGGACAACAACAAGGCAGCGTTCGAATGGGGCCGCCGCTGCGCCCATGACCTCAAGGCCGTGCAGTCGCTGTTCCAGGCCGCGCAGGTAATCGAGTTCGTCAAGAAGCCTTCGCTGACCGAGATGCTGTCCAAGCGTGTGGATTTCCTCACGGGTTACCAGAACGCCGCCTATGCCTCCGAATATACGGCCTTCGTGGAAAAGGTGCGGGCCGCCGAGGGCAAGCTGGGCGCCGGCACCCGCCTGTCGGAGGCGGTGGCCCGCTATCTGTTCAAGCTCATGGCCTACAAGGACGAGTACGAGGTGGCGCGCCTGCACACCGACAAGGCCTTCACGGACAAGATCGCGAACATGTTCGAAGGCGATTACAAGCTGGTGCACCACCTGGCACCGCCCATGACGGCCAAGAAGAACGACCGTGGCGAGTTGGTCAAGCAGCCGTTCGGCCCGTGGATGCGCAGCGCCTTCGGCGTGCTGGCCAAGCTCAAAGGCCTGCGCGGCACCGCGTTCGACGTGTTTGGCCGCACCGAGGAGCGCCGCATGGAGCGCGCGCTGATCGTGGAATACCGCGCCTCGATCGACGAGCTGCTGCAGGGCCTGACGGCCGACAACCTGGGGCTGGCCGTCGACATCGCGCGCATTCCCGAAGACATTCGCGGCTACGGCCATGTGAAGGAGCGCCACCTGGCCACGGCCCGCCCCAAGTGGGATGGCCTGATGGCCCAATGGCGCCAGGGCGGTGCCGTGCGGTCCGAGCGCCAGGCCGCTTGAAGTTGGGCGGTGTGGCCGCACCTTTCTCGCAGAGCCCGCGCTTGCGCGGGCTTTTTGCTATCAGGAGTGTAGCGTCACCTCCTTTGCTGCATTGCCCTTGGCGGCATTGCGCAGCGGGGCGTGGCGGCGACGCCCGGCAGGCCGGTGGCAGGCAACAAACACCCGCCGCCAGCTTGGGTCATACCCCTTGGGGGCGTGGCAAGGGCCCGCATACAATGTCCTGTTGCGCCCAGCGCGCGCCTTGGCGCTCGCTGCAGGCGGTTTTCAGTGTGTTTTGACCATCCGTTGTGGAGTTTCGTCCGTGTTTATTTCTTCTGCTTTTGCCCAGACTGCTCCCGCCGCCGCTGCGGGCGGTGGTGACATGATGTCCTCGCTCACCGGCATGCTGCCCCTGGTGCTCATGTTCGTGGTGCTGTACTTCGTCATGATCCGCCCCCAGATGAAGAAACAGAAGGAGCACCGCTCCATGATCGACGCCATTGCCAAGGGCGATGAGGTGGCGACGGCCGGCGGCATTGTGGGCAAGGTCACGCGCCTGTCCGAAGGTTTCCTTCACATCGAGATCGCCAGCGGCGTCGAAGTTCAGCTGCAGCGCAGCGCCGTGGTGCAGGTCCTGCCCAAGGGCTCGGTCAAGTAAGGCCTTCAAGCCCCCTGTATCCGGGGCGTTCCGGCCTGCAAGGGCGGCGCCCCCTGAAGCTTTCCAAGAGGCAAGAGCGCGATCATGAACCGATATCCGGTGTGGAAGTACGCGATCCTGGTGATCGTGCTGCTGGTGGGGACCCTGTACACCCTGCCCAATTTCTTCGGCGAGGCGCCTGCGGTGCAGGTGTCGTCCGCCAAACCCTCTGCCGTGAAGGTGGACTCCGCCGTACTGCAGCGCGTGGAAGAGGCGCTCAAGGCGGCCAATATCACGCCGGTGTCGGTGAGCCTGGAAGGCAATTCCGTGCGGGCGCAGCTCGATTCGGTGGAGACCCAGGGCAAGGCCAAGGACGCCATCCAGAAGGTCCTGGTTCCCAACGAGTCCGACGTCTCCTACGTGGTGGCGCTGAACATGTTCTCGTTGTCCCCCAAGTGGCTGACCTCAATCCATGCCATGCCCATGTACCTGGGCCTGGACCTGCGCGGTGGCGTGCACTTCATGCTCCAGGTGGACATGCAGGCCGCACTGACCAAGAAGGCCGAGTCGTATGCCGGCGACCTGCGCACCCTGCTGCGCGACAAGAGCATCCGCCATGGCGGCATCAGCCGCGATGGCCAGACCGTCGAAGTGCGCCTGCGCGACGAAGCCACGCTCACGGCGGCGCGCAACCTCATCAGCGACCAGTTCCCCGACCTGGTGAGCACCAGCGTGCCGGACGGCAGCGAATTCAAGCTGCGCGCCAGCATCAAGCCCGAGGCCACGCGCCGCGTGCAGGAGCAGGCGCTCAAGCAGAACATGGTCACGCTGCACAACCGGATCAACGAACTGGGCGTGGCCGAACCCGTGATCCAGCAGCAGGGGCTGGACCGCATCGTGGTGCAACTGCCCGGCGTGCAGGACACGGCCAAGGCCAAAGACATTCTGGGCCGCACCGCCACGCTCGAAGTGCGCATGGTCGATGAGGGCACTGAAGCCCGCGCCGCCGAATCGGGCCGCGGCCCGGTGCCGTTCGGCTCCGAGCGTTACCCCGAGCGCAACGGCCAGCCCGTGGTGGTCAAGAAGCAGGTCATCCTGACCGGCGAAAACCTGACCGATGCCCAGCCCGGCTTTGATGGCCAGACCCAGGAGCCCACCGTGAACCTCACGCTGGACGCCAAGGGCTCGCGCATCTTCCGCGACATCACGCGCGAGAACATCGGCAAGCGCATGGCCATCGTGCTCTTCGAAAAGGGCAAGGGCGAAGTGGTCACGGCCCCTGTGATCCGCAGCGAAATCGGTGGTGGCCGGGTGCAGATCTCGGGCCGCATGACCACGGCCGAAGCCAACGACACGGCGCTGCTGCTGCGCGCCGGTTCGCTGGCTGCGCCCATGGAGATCATCGAGGAATACACCATCGGCCCGAGCCTGGGTGCCGACAACATCGAGCGCGGCATCCACAGCGTGGTCTGGGGCCTGGCGGCCATCGCGGCCTTCATGTGCTTCTACTACATGCTGTTCGGCGTATTTTCCAGCATCGCGCTGGGGGTCAACGTGCTGCTGCTGATGGCCGTGCTGTCCATGTTGCAGGCCACGCTCACGCTGCCGGGCATTGCGGCCATGGCGCTCGCCATCGGCGTGGCCATCGACTCCAACGTGCTGATCAACGAACGCATCCGCGAGGAACTGCGCGCGGGCATGTCGCCACAGGCGGCTATCAATACAGGTTACGAGCGCGCCTGGGCGACCATCCTGGACTCCAACGTGACCACACTGATCGCCGGCCTGGCCCTGCTCGCCTTCGGCTCCGGCCCGGTGCGCGGCTTTGCCGTGGTGCACTGCATCGGCATCCTGACCAGCATGTTCTCGGCCGTGTTCTTCTCGCGCGGCCTGGTGAACCTGTGGTACGGACGCCAGAAGAAGCTCAAGAGCGTATCGATCGGCCAGGTCTGGAAGCCGGACGCCGATACCGCTGTGGCCAAAACGAACTAAGGGGCAACGGCCATGGAATTCTTCCGCATAAAAAAAGACATCCCCTTCATGAAGCACGCGTTGATCTTCAACGCGATCTCCTTCATCACCTTTGCGCTGGCCGTGTTCTTCCTGCTCACGCGCGGGCTGCATCTGTCGGTGGAGTTCACGGGCGGCACGGTCATGGAGGTGGCCTACAGCCAGCCGGCCGAGCTGTCCAAGGTGCGCGAGACGGTATCGGCGCTGGGCTACCCGGACGTGCAGGTGCAGACCTTCGGCTCCGCACGGGATGTGATGATCCGCCTGCCCGTGCAAAAGGGCGTGACCTCCGCGCAGCAGAGCGAGGGCGTTCTGAAGGCCCTCAAGGCTGCGGACGCAGAGGTGACGCTGCGCCGTACCGAGTTCGTCGGTCCGCAGGTCGGCGAGGAGCTCGTGCACGGCGGCCTGATGGCGCTCGGGATGGTGGTGGTGGGCATCATGATCTACTTGGCCTTCCGCTTCGAGTGGAAGTTCGGGGTGGCGGCCATCATCGCCAACCTGCACGACGTGGTGATCATCCTCGGGTTCTTCGCGTTCTTTCAGTGGGAGTTCTCGCTGTCGGTGCTGGCCGCCGTGCTGGCCGTGCTGGGGTATTCGGTCAACGAATCGGTCGTGATTTTCGACCGGATCCGCGAGGCCTTCCGCAAATACCGCAAGATGACAACGCACGAGGTGATCGACCACGCCATCACCAGCACCATGAGCCGGACCATCATCACCCACGCCTCCACCGAGGCGATGGTGCTGTCGATGTTCTTCTTCGGTGGCCCGAGCCTTCATTACTTTGCACTCGCGCTGACCATAGGTATCCTGTTCGGAATCTACTCGTCGGTGTTTGTGGCTGCGGCAATCGCCATGTGGCTGGGCGTCAAGCGCGAAGACCTGATCAAGACCACCACCACCAAAAAGGACGGCGATCCCAACGATCCCAACGCCGGGGCCACCGTCTGAACCGCTAATATTGGCGCATGCAAAACTCCCCTGCTCCCTCACCGCAGCGCCGCCTGGCACGCCTGGCACGCCAGCGGTTCGTCGAGGGGATGGGTGCAGGGATGGCGGAGCTGGACAAGACCGTCGCTGATTTCCTGGGCGCCCTGATCGCGCAGACCGGTACCGCGCGCGAGATGCAGTCCCGGCGCGACACCTGGATGCTGTACCAGCAACTGCATGCCAAATGGGTGTCTGCCACCACCCACGCCTGGCAGGAGGCGCTGGCGCCCCATGCCAGCGCGCGGCCTGGCCTGACGGCTTCGGCTGGCAGCAACAACAACCTGTCGTTCGAGCTGCTCAGCGACGACGTGGTGGAAAACAAGATCGTCGCCTCGCGCATGGCGCTGACCGTGGCCGAACAGGCGGGAGCGCAGTTCGATGCGCTGCGCCAGCGCACCCAGTCGCTGGAAGGCCAGGAGATCGACAGCAATGACATTCTTCGCCCCGAAACCATCTGCCTGCTGCTGGTGCAGCAGTGGGTGGATGCGGGGCTGCCGCGCACCGACCTGCTCATCGTGGTCGACCCCCTGCAGCGCGAGCTGGCGAATGTGCTGCAAAAGCAGTACCAGGCCGTGAATGCCTTCTACGTGGAGCAGGGCGTGGCCGTGCCGTCCGACCTGCGCTCGCGTGTCAAGCGCACGGTAGGTGGCGCTACGGGCGCAGGTGGTGGCATGGGCGGCGATTCCGGTGCCGGTGGCCTGGCGTCGCAGGCGCTGGCCCAGTCGCGCGAGGCGATGGCTGCAGGCCGCCAGGCGGCGGCAGGCATGTACCCGCAACAGATGCACCCCCAGCACATGCAGGCGCGCATGCACCAAGGCCAGGGTTACCCCATGCCCCCTGGTGGCATGGGCTTTGCAACCGGCATGACGCCGCTGATCCGGGCGCGCCAGCGGGCGCAGGGCGTCATGGGCCAGCTGCGCCGGTTGCTCACGCAGCCTGCCACGGGCTTCGACATGATCAAGGCGCCGCCGGCTTCGGCCGCCCTGGCGCATGCACTGTCGGCGCAGCGCGTGCAAGCAGACACCTACTACAGCGGCATCGCCACGCTGATGGAGGACTACAGCCCGGCGGCCGTGGTGCAGCTGGCCGGGGCCGTGCGCGAGCGCTCCACCGAGTTCAAGAACAAGGCCTCCACCGCCGGTGAAAAAGCCATCATCGAGGTGGTGGCCCTGATGTTCCAGAGCATCCTGGCCGAAGACCGCATCCCGCCCGCCGTTCGCGTGTGGTTCGCGCGGCTGCAGGTACCGGTGCTGCGCGTGGCGCTGGCCGAGCCCGAGTTCTTCAGCAACCTGGACCATCCCGCGCGCCAGCTGATCGACCGCATGGGCGCCTGCGTGATGGGCTTTGACTCCACCAGCATCAACGGAAGCGCCCTGGAGGCCGAGATCCGTCGGGTGGTGCAGGTGATCGAGCAGTACCCGGAAACCGGCCGCCGCGTGTTCCAGCTGGTCTACGACGAGTTCGAGAAATTCCTCTCCAAGTTCCTTACCGAAAAGCAGGCCACTTCGCGCCTGGTCTCCGTGGCCCAGCAGGTCGAGCAGAAGGAAACCCTGGCCATCCAGTACACCATCGAGCTGCGCACCATGCTCAAGGACATGCCGGTGCGCGACGAGATCCGCGAATTCCTGTTCAAGACCTGGGCCGAGGTGCTGGCCCTGTCGGCCGTGCGCGATGGTGCCCAGCATGCCGACACCATCACCCTGAAGCGCACCGCCGCCGACTTGGTCTGGGCCGCCAGTGCCAAGCCCAACCGCAGCGACCGGGCGCAGGTCATCCAGAACCTGCCCGGCTTGCTGCAGCGCCTGCGCCAGGGCCTGGCGCTGATGGGCATCCACGATGCGCCGCAGGACGCGCTGATCAAGACGCTGACCGACACGCTGGCAGATGCCTTCCTGTCCAAGACCGCGTCGATCCCGCAGGCGCACATCGACGCCATGGCCAAGCGCCTGGCCAATCTCGAGGATTTCATCAACGACGCCACGCTGGGAGACATGCCGCTCAATGCCGACAACATCGAGATGATGCTGGGCATCGATGCCTCGTCCATCCACGTGGTGGCCGACAACGGGGCCCCCGTGGACGAGGGCATGGTCGTATGGGCCCAGGAACTCAAGCCCGGCACCTGGTACACGCTCGACCACAACGGCTCTTCGGCCCAGGTGCAGTACGCCTGGCAGAGCCAGCGCAAGCAACTGCACCTGTTCGCCGCGGTGGATGGCAGCAGCTACCTGATCCAGCTGCGGCGCCTGGCCGCCTACCTGCAGGCAGGCCTGCTCGTGGCACAGGACGAGGAAGGTATCACCACCCGCGCCACGCGCGATGCGCTGGCCAAGCTGGACGCCAACCCGGAACGCCTGCTGGGCTGAACTGTCCAGCCGCTTCGGCGGTTGGGGTCACGCCATGCCCACGCGCTGGAACAAGCCGCCCGGCAGGCGCGCGACGTTGCCCGCCAACTCCAGCTCCAGCAGTTGCACCTGCAGCCCTGCGGCATCCATGCCGGTGCGGGCGAGCAGTGTATCCAAGCCCATAGGGTCATATCCCAGGGCCTGCAGCAAGGGGCTGTCCTGCCGCGAATGCTCGCGGCCAAGGCCTTGCGGGCCAGAGGCGGCGGCCGAGGAGGTGGCCGCAGCAGGCAGGCTCAATTCCTCCAGCACGTCCTGGGCGGACTCCACCAGCTTGGCGCCCTGGCGGATGAGCGCGTGGCATCCCCGGGACTGGGGTGAGTGGATGGAGCCCGGGATGGCGAACACCTCGCGGCCCTGCTCCGCCGCCAGCCGGGCCGTGATCAGCGAGCCCGAGGCGAGGGCTGCCTCGACCACCAGCGTGCCCTGCGAAAGCCCGGAAATGATGCGGTTGCGCTTGGGGAAGTTGGGTGCCAGCGGTGGTGTGCCCAGTGGGTACTCGCTCACCAGCAGTCCCTGCCGGGCGATGCGGTGTGCCAGCGCCCGGTTGGCTGCCGGGTAGACCCGGTCCAGGCCCGTTCCCACCACGGCGATGGTCGCGGGGTGGTCTTCCTCCAGGTCTGCGCTCTCCAGTGCGCCCTCATGGGCGGCAGCGTCCACCCCCAGCGCCAGGCCGGAGACGATGGTGAGGCCGGCACCTTGCAAGGCCCTGGCGAACTGCCGGGCATGTTCCGCGCCCTGGGCCGTCGGATTGCGGCTGCCCACCACGGCCAGGCAAGGGCGTTCGCCCAGCGGCTGCTCGGATGACAGGCGTGCCGCAGGACCCATCAGGTACAGCAGCAACGGGGGATCATCGGTGTTCAGAAGGATGCGGGGATAGCCGACATCACCCAGCGTGAGCAGGGTCCGGGCGGCAGCCCCGGGCTCGGGCGCATCCTGCAGCCATTCCCAGGTGGTTTCCACCAGGTCGGCCAGGGTGGGCGGAATGGCGCGCAAGGCCTTGGCCTGGGCGGGGGTCACGCACTCCAGCAAGGCCGCTTCCGATTGCTCGAAGATGGCCTGCGGCAGACCGAACCGGGCCAGCAGAAGGCGCGCGGCGGCATTGCCTACGCCGCGCGACAGCGTCAACCTGAGCCAGGCCTGCAACTCATCGTGGTCCATGGGCATGGCGTTGCCTGGATGGCTTCAGGGAGAGGGTTGGCGCCATCCTCCCGTGCACCTGGGCGATAGCACCCAGGTGGGGGAGGGATGGCAGTTCACTCCTGCGGGCTGACCAGCCGGTCGCCCACGCGCACGCCGGTGCGGATCTCCAGGATCAGCGCGTACGAGACCCGGTCGAAGGTGCGGAACACCATGGCCAGGCCATTGATCTCGCTGGGCAGCTTGACCATGGGGAGCTTGGGATCGGTCTTGTCCTTGATGGTGTCGCCCTTGGTCATCAGGCGCATCACATGGCCGACTTCCATGCCGTTGCGCGTGCCCAGGTTGATGGCCACCACCTGGTTCTGGCCCGCCGAGCCAGCCGAGGCCCCGGAGGCGGAGCTGCCGTAGATGGACACCACGCGGGCCTCGACACCGTCCTGGGGTGCACGGGGCACATAGCTGATGAATTCGCGTGCGGGCGCGGGCAGCAGCCGGTCACCGGCACGGATTTCTTCCTTGGCGCCCGTCAGGTCCACGGTGGCGGGGACGTAGTCGGTCTGGATGCCGCCCTTGCCGTTGGAGGACTTCTCGAAGCTTTCGCCGCGCACCAGTTCGGCCTTGCCCAGGTACTGGGCTTCATACCCCAGGACCTCGCCGGTCTGGGGGTCCTTGAGGGCGACCGCATCACGGAACACGCGGAACTGGCGCGGCTCGCCCGGCTCCATCGTCAGGGGCGTGGCCGCGTCGCCGCGCACATAGGCGCGGTCGCCGCTGGCCATGAGCACGCGCTCTTCCACGGTGGCAATCACGCGCGGGGCGCGCTGGAGCACGCTGGCGTCCACCACCATCGGCTCCACGAGGAAAGGCTCGATCAGGTGCGGCTTTAGCGTAGGCAATGCCGTGCTGGACAGGCTGTCGCTGCGGGTGCTAGGGGATACGCGCACGGTGTCCGAGGATCCGCTGCCGCCCGGTGCCGTGGTGCGCAGGCGGGCAAAGCCACCGTCCTTGTCCAGGTACAGCGTCTGGCCGGGGAAGATCAGGTGCGGGTTGGGCAGGGCCTGCATGTTCATGCCCCACAGTTCGGGCCAGCGCCAGGCGCTCTTGAGGTACAGGCCGGAAATGCCCCACAGGGTGTCACCGCGCTTGACCACGTACACGTCGGGCGCATTGGGTGCCAGATCGGCCACGGGAATGCCGCGCTGCGACACCTCCTGCGCCTTGGCACGCTGCTGGCCGGAAACGGGGTGATTTTGCGCCTGGACCGGTGCGACGAGCAAAGCGCCTGCGGCCACGGTCAGGGCGCCCAGGGCGGTAAGCCGCGCGCTGGTGAATGCCGTCATGTTGTTCCTTTTCTGATGCATTGTGAAACGCCCCCTCACTGGCGTCCGCGCTGCACAGCACATGCAGGCAGCCGGACAAATACGTTACAAACCATCTGAGATTCTCTGCTCAAGCCCTTGATTCGGCAACGATTATTGAGTTGAGTATCTGCAGCATGGGGTAAAAGTGGCGAAAATAGCGACATCTATTACCCGATTCCATGGCAATTCTCCCCATTCTCTGTTATCCGGACCCCCGGCTTCACAAGGTCGCCCGCCCGATCGAAGCCGTGGATGCGCGCCTGAAGACCCTGGTGACCGACATGCTGGCCACCATGTACGACGCCAATGGCATTGGTTTGGCGGCCACCCAGGTGGACGTGCACGAGCGCCTTGTGGTCATCGACGTCTCCGAAGGGCGCAACGAGCCCCTGGTGCTGATCAACCCCGAAATCGTCTGGGCCAGTGCCGAGAAGCACGTCAATGACGAGGGCTGCCTCTCGGTGCCCGGCATCTACGACGGGGTCGAGCGCCACGATGCCGTGCATGTGAAGGCGCTGGACGCCGAGGGCCAGTCGCGCACCATCGAGGCCGAGGGCCTGCTGGCGGTCTGCATCCAGCACGAGATGGACCACTTGCTGGGCAAGGTCTTCGTCGAATACCTCTCGCCCTTGAAGCGCAACCGCATCAAGACCAAGATGGTCAAGCAGCAGCGGGAGACCCGCTGATGCGTCCACCCCGCCTCCTGCGCGGCGCCGCTGTGCTGGCGCTGGTGGCGGGCCTGGCCGCTTGTGCCGTGCCCTCGCGCGAGCCCCTGGGGAGCCCGCGCGACCAAGTCGTGGCGCACCTGGGGCCGCCCACCGCGGTCCACACCCTGCCGCAGGGCGAGCGCCTGCTGTATTCGCAGTTGCCTGCCGGCACCGAGGTGTACAACCTGGATTTCGACGCTGCTGGCCGCCTGGTGCGCACCGAGCAGGTCCTGACCCAGGCCCGGCTCGAAAGCATCCCGCTGGGCCAATGGACCCGGGCCGACCTGCAGCGCACCTTCGGCCCGCCGCTGCGCGTGGAGCGGGTGGCCCGCTGGGACGGTGATATCTGGACCTACCGCTTCAAGCAGGGGTCCGATCCGCGTTTTGCCCACGTCCACCTGGACCCTGCAGGCACAGTGCGCCGCATCGGCTTCACCGACGACATTCCCAATACCGACAAAGGACGAGACTGATCGTCTGTGTTGCAGAAAGCCCCATGAACGTCATTTTTGCCGGCACGCCCGAGTTCGCCCGCGTGGCCCTCGAGCGCTTGCTGAAGGCCGGCTTCACCGTCCCTCTGGTTCTGACCCAGCCTGACCGCCCCGCCGGCCGGGGCATGAAATTGCAGGCCTCCCCCGTCAAACAGTGCGCCCTGGACCACGGCATCCCCGTGGCGCAGCCCAGGAGCCTGCGGCTGGACGGCAAGTACCCCGAGGATGCCGCCGCCGCGCGCGAGGCCCTGCTGGCCGCCCGGGCCGACACCATGGTGGTGGCCGCCTATGGCCTGATCCTGCCCCAATGGGTGCTGGACCTGCCGCGCCTGGGTTGCCTGAACATCCATGCCAGCCTGCTGCCGCGCTGGCGTGGTGCGGCGCCCATCCACCGCGCCATCGAGGCCGGGGATGCCGAGACCGGCGTCACCATCATGCAGATGGATGCCGGGCTGGACACGGGTGACATGCTGTTGACCGAACGCACGGCCATTTCCGTCACCGACACCACCGCTGCGCTGCATGACCGGCTCGCGGACCTGGGTGGACGGATGATCGTGGAAGCGTTGGAGATGGCCGCCTGCGGTGGCCTTGCCCCTGTGGTGCAGCCTGCCGAGGGGGTGACCTATGCGCACAAGATCGAAAAAGCCGAGAGCAGCGTCGACTGGTCGCTGCCGGCCCAGGCCATAGACCAGCGCATCCGCGCCTTCGATCCCTTCCCCGGTGCCAGCACCCGTCTGGGGGCTGAAACGATCAAGCTGTGGGGTGCATCGCCCGAGTCGATGGATGCACCCGCAGGTGCCGTGCCCGGGCAGGTCCTGGCCGCCGATGCTTCCGGTGTCATTGTGGCCTGCGGCATAGGCTGCCTGCGCCTGACCACCCTGCAGCGCGCAGGCGGCAAGCGCTTGGCGGCCGCCGATTTCCTGCGCGGTTTCGACGAGCTGCAGCCCGGCGCCGTGCTGGGCAGTGCCTCTGACGCCAGCGGCACGCCATGAGCACGCTGGCGCAGAAGGTCTCCCGCACGGTCCGCGATCCCCATTTCCGCCTGGCTGCCGTGGACATGGCGGGCACCTCCCTGGGCATTGCCGCCTGGGGCCTGGTGACCGGCGTGGCCATGGTCAAGAGCGGCATGTCCGTGTCGCTGGCGCTGTTCATGTCGCTGGTGGTCTATGCGGGCAGCGCCCAACTGGCCGTGATCCCGCTGCTTACCGTGGGAGCGCCGCTGTGGGTGATCTGGCTCACGGCCTCGTGCGTGAACCTGCGCTTCGTCATTTTCAGCAGCATGTGGCGCAGCTATTTTGCCCACCGGCCCCTGCGCGAGCGCCTGGCCATCGGCTACTTCAGCGGCGATGTCATCTACGTGGCCTTCATGAAGCGCTTCCCCGAGCCCAGGCCCCAGCCCGAACAGATGCCTTACTTCTGGGGTGCCGCCGCGACCAACTGGGTGGCCTGGCAGGTGCCTTCCATCGCCGGCATCCTGCTGGCCAATGCCGTGCCGCTGTCCTGGGGCCTGGGCTTTGCGGGTGTGCTGGCGCTGCTGGGCGTGCTGCTGTCGCTGCTGTTCGACCGGGCCACCTGGCTGGCCACCGGCGTGGCGGCCACGGCCGCCGTGGCCGCCTTTGCATTGCCGCTCAAGCTCAACATCCTGGTGGCCATTGCGGCTGCCGTGGCGGTGGGGCTGATGATCGAGGCGGTGGACCGGCGCCGCAAGAACCGCCACCCCGAAATGTTGCTGGTGCCCGCCAACAGCGTCATGCCGCCCGAGGAGCGCCAGCACATGAAGGATGGCGACGTGGTGCCCCTGCGCGAGGAGCGCCACCCATGAGCGGCCACTGGATCGAGACCACCATCGCCATCCTTGGCCTGGCCATCATCACCGTGGTGTCGCGCGCCTTCTTCATGATCCCCGAGCGCGAGCTGCCCCTGCCCGACTGGCTCAAGCGCGGCCTCAAGTACGCACCGCTGGCCGCACTCACGGCCGTGATCGCGCCCGAAATCCTCATGACCCAGGGCGAACTGCTCGACACCTTCAAGGACGCGCGCCTGCCGGCCGTGCTGCTGGCGAGCGCCTACTACTTCTGGAAGCGCGGCATCCTGGGCACCATCGTCGTGGGGATGGTGGTGTACCTGCCGCTGCACATCGGCTGGGGCTGGTAGGACAGGGATCCGGCAGGGGCGGACGGGCCGCCCGCCTAAAATGGCGGCCCTGATCTCAGTGCCCCCATCCAGGAATCCTTTTCCCATGAACATCCTCCGCTTTTCCGATCTGTGCGCCCAGGGCAAGGCCCAAGGCCAGCGCGTCTTCATCCGTGCCGACCTGAACGTGCCGCAGGACGACCGTGGCGCCATCACCGAGGACACGCGCATCCGCGCCTCCATCCCCTGCATCCAGATGGCGCTGGACGCCGGCGCCGCCGTCATGGTCACCAGCCACCTGGGCCGCCCCACCGAAGGCGAGTTCAAGCCCGAGGACACCCTGGCCCCTGTGGCCGCGCGCCTGGGCGAACTGCTGGGCCGCGAGGTGCCCCTGGTCTCCAACTGGGTCGACGGCGTCAGCGTGGCCCCCGGCCAGATCGTGCTGCTGGAGAACTGCCGCCTCAACGTGGGCGAGAAGAAGAACAAGGAAGAGCTGGCGCGCAAGATGGCCGCACTGTGCGATATCTTCGTGAACGACGCCTTTGGCACGGCCCACCGTGCCGAGGGCACCACCTACGGCATCGCCCAGTTCGCGCCCATCGCCTGCGCCGGCCCGCTGCTGTCGGCCGAGATCGACGCGCTGACCAAGGCCCTGGCCCAGCCCCAGCGCCCGCTGGTGGCCATCGTGGCGGGCTCCAAGGTGTCGAGCAAGCTCACCATCCTCAAGGCCTTGGCCGACAAGGTGGACCAGCTCATCGTGGGCGGCGGCATCGCCAACACCTTCATGCTGGCCGCGGGCCTGCCCATCGGCAAGAGCCTGGCCGAACCCGACCTGGTGGAAGAAGCCCGCGCTGTCATGGCTGCGATGAAGGCCCGTGGCGCCGACGTGCCGATCCCCACCGACGTGGTCACGGCCACGGCCTTCTCTGCCGACGCTCCCGCCACGGTCAAGGCAGCCGCCGATGTCGGTGCCGACGACCTGATCCTGGACATCGGACCCGAAACGGCCGCCCGCCTGGCCGAAAAACTGAAGTCGGCCGGCACCATCGTCTGGAACGGCCCGGTGGGGGTGTTCGAGTTCGCTGCCTTCGAAAATGGCACGCGCGCGATTGCCGCTGCCATTGCTGAATCGCCCGCATTCAGCATTGCCGGGGGTGGAGATACTCTGGCCGCCATCGCCAAATACGGTATCGAGAAGCAGGTGGGCTATATCTCTACCGGCGGGGGCGCGTTTCTGGAAGTGCTGGAAGGCAAAACGCTGCCGGCTTTCGAGATATTGGAAAAACGCGCAGTTACAAATTAATGAATTTGGTTGCATTTATCGCGCGCTGAAAAAGGCCGTTTCGACGGCCTTTTTTTGCGCCCGTGCGAGGGGTTCGCAGGGATGAAGGCACCACCGCCAGCCCTTTCCCGGGCCGGGCCCGCCTAAAATCGGGCCCCATGACCTTTCTAGACATGCTGCGCGACGCGTCCGCACAGAACAACTCCATGCTGTGCGTGGGCCTGGACCCCGAGCCCACCCGCTTTCCCGCCGCGCTCCAGGGCGATGCGCGCAAGATCTACGATTTCTGCGCTGCCATCGTCGATGCCACGGCGGATCTGGTCTGCGCCTTCAAGCCCCAGATCGCCTACTTTGCCGCCCACGGAGCAGAAGACCAGCTCGAACGCCTGATGCAGCACATGCGCGCCAATGCGCCGCATGTTCCGGTGATCCTGGATGCCAAGCGCGGTGACATCGGCTCGACGGCCGAGCAGTACGCCAAGGAGGCGTTCGAGCGCTACGGTGCCGATGCGGTCACGCTGTCGCCCTTCATGGGCTTCGATTCCATCGAACCCTACCTGGCCTACCACGGCAAGGGTGCCTTCCTGCTGTGCCGCACCTCCAACCCCGGGGGGGACGACCTGCAGATCCAGCGCCTGGCCAGCGTGGAAGGCCAGCCCCTGCTGTACGAGCATGTGGCGCGCCTGGCCCAGGGCCCGTGGAACCGCAACGGCCAGCTCGGCCTGGTGGTGGGCGCCACCTACCCGCAGGAGATCGAGCGCGTGCGCGCCATCGCCCCCACGCTGCCCTTGCTGATCCCGGGCGTCGGTGCCCAGGGTGGCGACGCTGTGGCCACCGTGCGTGCCGGCCTGCGCGAGGGCGGGCCGATCATCGTGAATTCGTCGCGCTCCATCCTCTATGCCTCGGGCGGCGAGGACTTTGCCGCCGCGGCGCGCACCGAAGCCGAACGCACCCGGGCGGTGCTGGAAGCGGCCCGCGGCTGATCGCCCTGCGCGCCCCCGGCGCGCACTGACCGCAAGGATCCCTCGATGCAACTGAAGTGGCTGGAGGATTTCATCGTGCTCGCGCAGGAGCGCAGCTTCACGCGCGCAGCCGAGCTGCGGCATGTCACCCACCCGGCCTTCGGGCGGCGCATCCGGGCGCTGGAGGAATGGGCCGGAACCCCCCTGGTAGAAAAGGGTGGCGGCCCGGTGACACTGACCGCTGCCGGCAAGCGCTTCCTGGAGACGGCGGGTCAGATGGCGCGCAGCCTGGCCCAGTCGCACGAAGAAATGCAGAGCATGGCCGGGCGCACGGCGCGCACCGTGACCATCGTCACGGGCCGCACGCTGGCGCGCACCCTGCTGGCCGACTGGCTGGTGCGGCTGCCGCGCGCACTGCACGCCAGCGAGCTGTGCATCCGCACCGGCTCCCTGGCCGAGACGGTGGCCCAGCTCGAACGCAGCGAGGCCGACTTCTCGCTGGTCTACCACCACACCGCCCTGGCCGTGCGGCTCGATGCCCGGCAGTTCAGCCACGTGACGGTGGCCAGCGACCGGATGGTGCCTGTGTCGCGCGCTACCACCCAGGGCCTACCGCAACACCGTTTTGACCCCGAAGGTCCCGCCACGGCCTACCTGGCCTATGCGCCACAGCTTGCCCTGGGCCGGCTGGTGGAGGACCACCTGGCCAACCACCCCCATGCGCCCCGACTGCAGCGCGTGGTGGAATGCGACTCGCCCGATGCCCTGTACGAATACACCTTGCGTGGGGTCGGTGTGGCCTGGCTGCCGTGGTCCCTGGTGCATGCCGACTGCAAGGCCCAGCGCCTGGCGCTGGCAGGCGATGCGCGCATGGAGGTGCGCTTCGATGTGCGCCTGTACCGCCCCAAGCGCCGATTGATGCCGCTGGCCGAGGCGTTCTGGCAGGCGTTCGCGCAACGCTGAGCGCAACTGCAGTCGAGCCAAGACGGCACGGATCGGTGCCATTTCGGCACCATGATGGCATGGCTACTTTCTCACAATGGCTTACATACCAAGCCCCAAACCCCACCCGATCAGGAGTCCCATTGTGAAAAACCCGACCCATTTCGCTCGCCGCACCGCACTGTTGTGTGCCCTGGCCTCCTGCTTCGCCGTGGCCCCGGCTCTGGCGCAGGACGCTTTCCCCTCCAAGCCGATCACCATCGTCGTGGGCTATCCGCCGGGCGGCAGTACCGACCTCACAGGGCGTGCGGTGGCGCAGGAACTGGGCGCCAAGCTGGGCGTGCCGGTGGTGATCGAGAACATCGGCGGAGCCGGCGGCTCCATTGGTGCCCAGAAGGTGGCCAGCGCCGCGCCCGACGGCTACACGCTGCTGGTCGGTGCCAGCAACGAGATTGCCATCAACAAGCTGGTGACCAAGAAGGTCAAGTACGACGTCAAGGATTTCACGGCCATCGGTCTCGTGGCCTCCCAGCCGTTGGTGCTGGTGGCATCCACCGGTGCGGGCGTGAAAAACGTCGCCGAATTCACGCAGAAGGTGGCCAAGAGCCCTGGCAAGTACAGCTACGGCAGCTCGGGCGTGGGCACCTCGCTGCACCTGGCCGGTGAAATGGTCAAGGAGCAGGGCAAGCTTTTCATGGCCCACATCCCCTACCGGGGCGTAGCGCCGCTGACCAACGACCTGCTGGGCAACAACCTCGAGTACGGCGTGTTCGTGCTCTCCAGCGGCCTGCCCCACATCAAGAGTGGCAAGGTGATCGCGCTTGGCACCACCGAGGCCAAGCGGTCCGCTGCGACCCCGGATATCCCTGCCCTGGCCGAATCGCCCCAGTTCAAGAGTGTGGACATCGGCGTGTGGTTCGCCCTGCTCGGCCCGGCCAACCTGCCCAAGCCGGTGTTCGACAAGATCAAGAAGGCGCTCAACGAGACGCTGCAATCGCCCGACTTCCGTAAGAAGATGGAGGCCAGCGGCTCCACCGTGGCGGCCACGAATGTGAACCTGGACCAGTACTTGGCGGCCGAGGTGGCCAAGTACAAGAAAATCGTCGAGTTCGCCAAGATCGAGGAATGATGGGCATGACTGCAGTGACGACATCCCCGCAGCCCCTGGTCTTCGAACTGCCCGCGCCCGACATCAGCGCCTGGCGCGCGGGCAATACCGGCACCGAAGGCGTCTGGCACTTCGATTCGGGCCTGGGCGGCCGCCACGTGATGATCAGCGCCCTGGTGCATGGCAACGAGCTGTGCGGTGCCTGGGCCCTCAAGGGCCTGCTGGAAGCCGGGCTGCGCCCCGCACGCGGAAAGCTCACGCTGGCGTTCTGCAACATCGAAGCCTTCGACCGGTTCGACCCGCTGAGCCACGATGCTTCGCGCTTCACCGACGAAGACCTCAACCGCCAATGGCTCGACGAGCGCATTGACGCTGGCGACACCATCGAGCGCCGCCGTGCCGCAGCCCTGCGCCCCTTCGTGGCCCAGGCCGACTGGCTGCTGGACATCCACTCCATGCACGAGCCCTCGGCGCCGCTCCTGCTCACCGGCATACAGCCGCGCAACCTGCAACTGGCGCGTGCCATGCGCTCGCCCGAGCACATCGTGGTCGATGCCGGTCACAAGGACGGCGTGCGCATGCGCGACTACGGGCGCTTCGGTCTGGGTGACGGGGATGGCGTGGGCCAGGGTGGGGACACCCGCTCCCTGCTCATCGAATGCGGCTTCCATGGAGACCCGGCGAGCCGCGCCGTGGCGCAGGACCAGTGCGTGCGTTTCATCGAACAGTCGGGTGTGCTCGATGCCGATGCGCTGGCCCGGCAGTTTCCCGGCTGGCGCCTGCCCGATGCGCCGCGCCAGTGGGCGCTCGAAGTCACCGGGCCGGTGGTGGCCACCAGCAGCGCCTTCCGCTTCGTGGAGCCCTACACGGGCCTGGAAGTGATCGCCAAGGCCGGTACCGTGATTGGCGACAACGACGGTGTGCCCGTCACCACGCCCTACGACGACTGCGTGCTGGTGATGCCCTCGGTGCGACAGGCGCGTGCGGGCGTGACGGTGGTGCGCTACGCGAGCCGCCGCGCGCTTTAAAGGCCGCCCTCTCAGGCCGTGGTCCTGAGCCGCAGGGCTACTGCCTGCGCGACAGGCAGGGGGCCTGGGTGTCGTATAAGCTCAGGCACCCTCCCCAGCCCTTCCTGTCCGAACTGCCATGCAACAAGACCCCGCCCGTTCTCTTCCCATGGCCGGCGCCACCAACTTCCGCGATCTGGGCGGCTACGCCGGGCAGGATGGCCGGACCGTGAAATGGCGCCGCATCTTCCGCTCCGACCACCTGGCCGGGCTGACCCCGGCCGACCAGGCCCTGCTGGCCGAACTGGGCGTGACCCGCGCCATAGACTTTCGCGGCAAGGCCGAGGGCGCGGCCTATGCCTATGCGATCCCCGGCGTGGCCTACCACCCGCTGGTCATCGAGCCCACCGTGGTGCAGCGCGCGCTGGAGCTGCAGGCCACCGGCCGTGCGCTCACCGCGCAGGACGCCGTGGTTCTCATGCAGGACACCTACCGCGGCTTCGTGCACGAGAACGCACCGCGCTTTGCCGAGCTGTTCCGCCTGCTGCTGGCCAGCGACGCACCCACGGTGTTCCACTGCACCGCCGGCAAGGACCGCACCGGCTTTGCAGCCGCCCTCATCCTGATGGCCCTGGGCGTGCCGCGCGAAACCGTGATGCAGGATTACCTGCTCACCAACAACCTCTACCGCCGCCCCGCCGGCATGGGCAGCCACGCGCCCGAGGAGGTGCTGGCCGTGCTGTGGCGCGTGCAGGAGGAATTTCTCGACGCTGCGCTGCACATGGTGGACCAGGACTATGGCGGCGTGCAGACCTACCTGGTGGACGTGCTCGGGGTGGATGCTGCGGCGCAGCGGCAACTGGTGGAGCAGTACCTGCAGCCTGCTGCGTGAGGGCCATCGGCTGCGGGGGAGTTCGTTACACGCGGATACTTGAGTCGCTCTCGCAGCCACTGCAGCGGTGGCATAGTGCACGACTTTCTCGCTGACCGACTCTCGAAAGAATCTCCGAATGAATTTCCGCAAGCAATGCCTGCGTGCCGGCCTGGTCCTTGCCCTGTCGTTTGCCGCCCTGTCCCCGGTGGCCATGGCGGCGCAGACCGACGCCGAGCGCCAGACCGTGATCATGTCCATGTTCAAGGAAGGTGCCGTGCTGACCGAAGAGGTGCACCGTGAATTCTGGTCCGGCCTTCAGGACCCCGAGGCCGCAGTGAGCCGCAGCGCCATGGAGCGCGTGGCCTTTGCGCTCAAGAACAACATCGAGCTCGAGCGCGCCACCGTGGTGAGCTACAAGGCCAGCATCAAGCAGCGCAAGCCGGTGGTGGACAAGAGCTACGAGTCGGCCCTCAAGACGCGCCTGGAGATGATGCGCATGCGCAACCTGGCCACCGACTCCGTGCTGGCCCGGGACAAGGAGTTCCGCGATTCGCTGGTGGCCGTTTCCAAGGGCAAGCCCGTGGAGGCCAACGGCACCAGGATCACCATGACCAACGAGCTTATCGACCAGGCGCTGGTGCGGCTCGAAGCCTCCTACGCACGGCTGGAACGTCTGCTCAATCCCGTCTGGACGGCCTCCCCGGGAAAATAGCCTGCAACAGGCCCCGGGTCAGCGCGGCATGGACGCCGCTCTCTGGGCCTCTTGGGCCTCTCGGGCCCATTGCGGCTTCGCCGCCCTCACCGCTTCGGTGAAGCGATCCACCGTGGTGCCCACGTTGCGCATCGAGGCCAGCAGGTCCTTGTCTTGCTCGCCACTGCGCGCCAGGGGCTCCAGTCCGTCCACGTAGATGCGCACGGCGTGCTGCATGCAGTCGGGCATGGGTTCGGTCAGGAAATACTGGCGCAATTGCAGATGCAGGTCGCGCATCCGGCGCATGGTGGCAAGAGGGTCCGCCGCCTCGGTATCGTGTGTGCTGGTCAGGTGTTCCACGGCCGCGAAATTGTCTCCGATGCGGGCGCGCCAGACCCGCAGCTGGCGAGTGTCCTCGCACGAGAAGGCCTGGGCCGCGTTCGCAGGCGGTGGCCTGGAGCAGGCGGCCAGCAGCATCAGCGACCACACCAGCAACAAGAGCGTGCAGTGCCTCGCAATGGACAGGTGCGGGGAGCGGCAATTGATCAGGTGCATCGGCGGTCAGGCGTGATCCATGAAGGGCTGTGTCCCATTGTGCCGTGGCGCAGGGAGTGCGAACCACGGCGGGTGGCCACCCTCGGCGATACTCCAGCGCAAGGCGGTCCCTCCGCCAAGGAACAAGGAATGGCAGTGACATCTGCAAGCAGTGCAGGCCAGAGCGCCGACGCCGATGGTTTCGATGCGGCGTACTACGAGCGCTTTTACTTCAACAAGAAGACCAGCGTGGTGGACCCCGCACACACCGAGCGGCTTGGTGCCTTCGTCTGCAGCTACCTGCAGTACCTGCGCGTGCCGGTGAAACGCGTGCTGGATGTGGGCTGCGGCATCGGCCTGTGGCGCGACCTGGTCGCGCGCCACTTTCCGCAAGCGACTTTTCACGGCGTGGAATTCAGCGAGTATCTGTGCGGCCGCTTTGGCTGGGAGCAGGGCTCGGTGGTCGACTACAAGGCGCGCACGCCCTACGACCTGGTGATCTGCCAGGGCGTGCTGCCCTACCTGAACGAGACCGACGTGCAGACGGCCCTGCGCAACCTGGCCCGGCTCAGCCGCGGTGCCCTGTACGTGGAGGCGGTCACGCGCGAAGACTGGGAGCAGGACATCGTGGACGAGACGCTGACCGACCCGCGCATGTTCCGCCACCCTGCGCAGCTGTACCGCCGCACGCTGGCCGAGGGCTTCACCGAGCTGGGTGGCGGTGTGTGGCTGAGCCCCAAGACCGAGTTGCCGCTGTTTGCGCTTGAGCACGCGGGCGGCCAGTGACGGCTGCCATGCCCGTGCCGGCGATGCCCCACGCCGTGTCGCGCCTGCGTGCGGCGCGCCTGGCGCGTGCGGCCAAGCCTTTTCTCGCCCGGGGCGGACCGCGCGGCGAGCGCTGCCCGGGCTGCCGCCTGGTGCCCAGCCACTGCCTGTGTGCCCTGCGTCCGTTGCTCACTCCGCAGGCAGGCGTGTGCCTGCTGATGGCCGACATCGAGCCGCTCAAGCCCAGCAACACCGGCTGGCTGATCGCCGACGTGGTGGCCGACACCTGGGCCTTCGGCTGGGCGCGCACCGAAGTCGACCCGGGGTTGCTCACCCTGCTGGCCGATCCGCAGTGGCAACCCTGTGTGGTGTTCCCCGGTGAGTTCGTGGCGCCCGAGCGCGTGGTGATGGCCGTGGACAGTGCCCAGGGCGGCAAGCGCCCGCTGTTCATCCTGCTCGATGCCACCTGGCCCGAGGCGCGCAAGATGTTCCGCAAGAGCCCTTACCTGGACCGCTTCCCCGTGCTCAGCCTGGCGCCCGAACAGCTCTCGCGCTACCGGCTGCGCCGCTCCACGCGCGAAGACCATTTCTGCACGTCCGAGGTCGGTGCCCTGTGCCTGGAGCTCGCGGGTGAGGCCCACGCCGCGCAGACGCTAGAGGCCTACCTCGACGTGTTCACCAACCACTACCTGCAGTCCAAGCACCAGTTGCCCGTGGACCCGAGCGACGAGGTGCACCAGCGACTGAGCGCGCTGCGCCAGCCCGGCGGTGCAGCTGCGCCGGCCTGAAGCTGTCGTGTTTTACTTCGTGGTGCCTGCAGCGGCGCTGCGCTCCTTGACCGACTGGGCAATGCCGTCGGGCTGCAGGTAGGCGCTGCACGACTCGTACAGCGCAAACTTCTTTTCTGCCGAGGACCCGACGAGCTCGGCCGAGACGAGCGGTGCCGACTTCTTGAGCTCGTCCATGTGGAAGCTGCCTTCTGCGGGGTACAACTCCACGGCGGCTTCGAGCATGGCAGCGGCGGCAGTGCGCATGCCGGCCTGCTTGCCTTTGGCCACCGTGAGCGAAAGCCCGTTGAACACATGGCCGCAGCGGATCAGCTCGATGGCCACCGCCTTGCGCGCTCCATCGGCCTGTGCAGGAGCACCCATGCCATGGGTGCCATCAAGGTACGCCCATTCGTCCAGCGGCGGGGTGCTGGCCGTGCAGGCGCCCTGGTAGGTGCCCAGAAAGGCGTTCTTCATTTTCAGGTCACCAGCAGCGTCTGCCATCCGGCTGTCGATGACGATCTGCTCGCTGTTGGCATGCACGGTGAACTGGTACAGGTGCCGGGCGTCCTTGCTGCGCGGGTCCGTGCACGCGGCTTTCCAGGTCTCGTGGCCCGCCATCGGTTTCGCCGATTCGGTGATGGTGCAGTCCATGCCGCGCTGCTTCATCGCGGGCTTCCAGGCCTGGGCCGTGAAGTTGTCCATCTGCTTGCGGCCGACGCAGACCGCCGCAGTGCCGGGTGCCTGTGCATAGGCGCCCTCCCGGAACCCCGGGGCCGCATGCGACGCCAAGGCCCATGCCGACAGGCCCGCGAGCAAGGCGCCGTGCCATGCCGGGGTGGAAAAGGGGATCGAAGCATGGTGCACGGTGTGGTGTCCTGGGGATGTTGCCAGCGCCAAATGACGGTGGCTGGCGGTGGCGGTCTCGTGCGCTGGTGCCGCCAAAGCGGCGCGGCAGGGATGCGGGCGGCGCGGGCTGCCCTGCGGCGATTGTCGCCCACGACCGGCGGGTCCGTGGGTCCATTGGGACCTTGGGTTCGAGGAATGCTGCCCGCCCGGCGACAATGGAGCGGTATTCCTTCTTCACCACAGGCCAGATGAAAGCACCCCCCCGACTCCAGTCCCTCATTGAGGAAGGCCTGATCGACACCGTGGTCCGGCAGCTCATGAGCGGCAAGGAGGCCATGGTCTTCGTGGTGCGAAGCGGCGACGACACGCGCTGCGCCAAGATCTACAAGGAGGCCAACAACCGCAGCTTCCGCCAGGCGGTGGACTACACCGAGAACCGCAAGGTCAAGAACTCGCGCTCGGCCCGCGCCATGGCCAAGGGCAGCAAGTTCGGCCGCCAGGAGCAGGAGGCCGCCTGGCAAAGCGCCGAGGTGGATGCGCTGTACCGCCTGGCTGCGGCCGGGGTGCGCGTGCCCCAGCCCTACAACTTCCATGAAGGCGTGCTGCTGATGGAGCTGGTGACCGACGCGCACGGCGATGCGGCGCCGCGCCTGAACGACGTGGCCTTCACGCCCGAACAGGCCCGCGCCCACCACGCCACGCTGATCGCCGAGGTCGTGCGCATGCTCTGTGCGGGCGTGGTGCACGGAGATCTGTCGGAGTTCAACATCCTGCTGGCGCACCTGCCCGGGGTTGGCGGCGAAGAGGGCGAGGACGGGCCGGTCATCATCGACCTGCCGCAGGCCGTGGACGCCGCGGGCAACAACCATGCGCCGCGCATGCTGATGCGCGACGTGGCCAACCTGCGCGACTTCTTCGGCCAGTTCGCTCCCGAGCTGCTCACCACCCAGTACGGCCCCGAGATCTGGAGCCTGTACCAGGGCGGGCTGCTGACCAACGATACGCCGCTCACCGGCATCTACGCGCCCGAGCATGCCGACGTCGACATGCAGGGCGTGCTGCGCGAGATCGACGATGCCCGCGCCGAAGAGGCGGCACGCCGCCTGCGCATGGCAGCCGGCTGACCCCGGGGGCGCGGCAGGGCACAATCGGCGCCCCCTGCCTTTTGCCTGCCATTCGCCAGCCCTGCCGCCATGCCTGTCCTCATCCGCGACTTCCGCCCGGGCGACGCGCCTGCATTGCGAGCCCTGTTCCATGCTTCCGTGCAGGGCCTGACCGGTGCCCAGTATTCTCCGGAGCAGCGCAATGCCTGGGCGCCGCTCGCGTACGACGTGGCTCAGTGGGACGCGCGGCTGCAGGCCAATCAGCCCTTCGTTGCTGAAATGGCATCGAGCACCTGCACGCACATCGGCACGGAAATCGCCGGCTTCTCTGACCTGCAGGCCAGTGGCTACATCGACCATTTCTTCGTCGCGCCCGCCCATGCGGGGCAGGGCGTGGCGCACGCGCTGATGGCACATATCCATGCCCAGGCAGCACTGCGCGGCATCGCCCGCCTGTGGGCCGACGTGAGCCTCACGGCCGAACCGTTCTTCGCAAAAAGCGGCTTTGCCGTGGAGCTGCGCCAGCAGGTGGAACGCCACGGCGTGGTGCTGGCCAACGCGCGCATGGCCAAAACGTGGCGGGGCGCCAGCGCGGTGGGACAATAGCGGGGTCGGCCCTGCCAGGCGCCCCACTTTCCCACCACTTCCCCCATTCCAAGAACGGCAAGGCTTTCCCATGACCAAACAACACGAACGGCAGACCGAGCTCAAGCCCATGGAGCTGTGCGACTCCTGCAAGGGCATCCAGCGCAACTGGCGTCGCGCCCCCGGCCACGCCGAGCTGGTGCAGCGCAGCAACCGCAAGGAAGACCGCGAGCACGGCCAGGTCACCTTCACCCGCTACCAGTGCGATCGCTGCGGCACCGCCTGGGAGTACGAGAACGACAAGACCAACCTGCATGCAGGCTGGTCGGTGGTGGGCCGCTGACCACTGCCTTCATGCCTGCGGGCCCCGCCCGCCGGGCAGCGCGGCCAGCAGCACCGCTGCCACCACGCAGCCCAGGCCCAGCCACTGCCAGGCACGGACAGCTTCCCCGAGGAACACCACCGACAGCAGCAGCGCCGACACCGGCAACCACACGGTGGCCAGCGATGCACGCACGCCGCTGGTGCGGGCGCTGCCCGCGTACCACAGCAGAAAGCCGCCCACCGTGGGCACCCAGGCGTAGTACAGCACGCCGGCCAGTGCCGCCGCGGTGAAGTGGGAGGGCGATGCCCCGGCCACCAGCCATGCCGGCAGGGCCGACAGCAGCAGGCCACCCGCCGACATCAGCGTGGACAGGGCCAGCGCCGGGATGGGTTGAGACAGGCGCTTGCTCGGAAGGATGAACACCGCCTCGCAGGCCACGGCCGCCAGCACCAGCGCGATGCCTGCCAGCCGGGTGCTGGCGCCCCCCGCACCGGTGTCGCCGGGAGCGGCCGCTACCGCCATCACCCCGGCCGTCGCCAACGCGATGGCCACCACCAGGCGCCCGCCGGGCCGCTCGCCCAGCAGCAGGGCCGAGAACAGCGCGGCCGCGGCAGGCAGCGTGCCGGCGACGATGCCCGCGTCCGACGCGCTGGCCAGTTTCACCCCCAGTATCAGCAGCACCGAGTAGCCCACGCTGCCCGCGGCCGCCTGCATGGTGAGCAGCAGCGCATCGCGCCGGCCCACGCGGGGCAGCCGCAGGCCGTGCCAGCGCATCAGCGCCAGGAACACCGGCAGGGCCAGCGCATGGCGCAGCACCGTGGCCGCAAAGGGCTCGATGTCCTGCGCGATGGTTTTGCTGACCACGACCGTGCTGCCCACCAGCACCATGGCCAGGCTGCACAGCAGCTGGCCCCTCCAAGACTCCGATATTCCCATCGCCTGCCGCCTTGCCTGTGTGTGGAAACTGCAGGCAGTGTGGAGCGTCCGGCGCAGCGGGTCTTGAACGCTATTGCGGCAGCGGCCGGCGGGCTTTTCCTGCCGTGGCCTTTTGCCAGGCCCCGGGTGTGAAGCCGAACTGCCGCGCAAAGATGCGCGTCATGTGGCTCTGGTCGGCAAAGCCGCAATCGGCCGCAGCATCGGCCAGGCTGGCGCCGCGCAGCACGCGGTGGCGGGCATGCTCGGCACGCTGCTGCAGCAGCCAGGCATGGGGCGGCAGGCCATAGGCCTGGGTGAAACGGCGCAGCAACTGGTACTTGCCCAGCCCGGTCATGGCGGCCAGTTGCGTGAGCGTGGGCGGTGCCAGCAGCGTGTCCGCCAACCGGTCGCGCACCTGGCGCACCTCGGCCGATGCATCGGCAGCGGGCGCATGCAGGCGCGCGGCGTTGGCGTGGCGGCCCAGCAGCAGGGCGCAGGTGTGGATCAGTGCCTCCTCGCACGCCAGGGGCACCACGCTGGCGGCAGCCTGCGGTGCCGTGCTCCAGTGCGCCAGCCGCTGCAGCAACTGGTGCAGGGCATCGCGCAGCGCCGTGTCGTTCTGGATCACCGGGCGGGCCAGGGCGAGCCCCTGGGGCGACGCCGAGGCCAGGTCGCCGGCCATGGCGTGCAGCACCGGCGGCTCCAGATAGACCATGCGCCAGCGGCGCGAGGGGCCGCCCAGCGGCTGGCCGTCATGCACCTCGCCGGGGTTGGTGGTGATCAGGTCGCCTGCGTAGGCATCCACGGTGCCACGTCCGCTGGCGGAGCTTTGCGCCCCCTGGTCGAGAAGCCCCAGGCCATAGACCGCATGCCAGTGTCTGCCATAGTGGCGGGAACTTTCGATGTGCGTACCGTACACCCCTTCCCAGGGCGAGCCGAAGACCTGGCATTGGTGGGCGGGCGCTGCGGGTGTCATTCGGCCATTATGGCCACGGCCGCCCGCCACACACCAGAGGAGCCACTGCATGCATCGCCGATTCTTTCTTGCTGCCGGGCTGCGCCACGGGGCGCTGGCCAGCCTTGCGCTGGTGGCCACCCGCAGCGCCCAGGCCCAGCCGGCCTACACCGTCTCGGCCGAGCAGCTGCAGGAGGCGGTGGCGCAGCGCTTTCCGCTGCGCTATCCCGTGGCGGGCCTGGTGGATGTGGACGTGCAGGCCCCGCACCTGTCGCTGCTGCCTGAGAGCAACCGCCTGGGAGCGGCTTTCGCGCTGAAGGCCGCAGGCCCGGCGCTGCGGCGCAGCCATGGCGGCACCCTGGAGGTGGAGTTCGCCTTGCGCTACGAAGCCAGCGACCGCAGCCTGCGGGCCCACCAATTGCGCGTGGGGCGGCTGGATTTCCCCAGCCTGCGGCCGGAGGTGGTGGCCATGCTCAACAGCTATGGCCCTGCCCTGGCCGAGCAGTCGCTGCGCGAGGTGGTGCTGCACCGGCTGCGCCCGCAGGACCTGGGCGTGCTCGACGGCCTGGGAATGCAGCCCGGTGCCATCACCGTGACGCCCAGGGGCTTGTCCATCGCGTTTGTGAACAAGCAGGCACCGTGACGGGGCCTGGGCCTTTGCGCCCCGAATCGCTGTGCGCAAGGCCGTGCGCGCCAGCCGCCTAGGCCTTGCGCCTCGGCGAGGACGGCGCAGGGGCGGCCAGCGCCAGATCACCCCGCACCCGCTGTGCAAACCCGCGCTGCCCGAACTGCTCAATGATGAAGTCCACGAACACCCGGGTGCGCGCGGGCAGCAGCTTCTTGTCCGGGTAGTACAGCGAGGTGGGCCCGGCATCGGACCACCAGCCCGGCAGCAGACGCACCAGGTCGCCGCTGGCCAGCCAGGGCTGGGCAAAGGGCATGGGCAGCAGGGCCACGCCCAGGCCCATGAGCGCGGCCTGGCACATGGCCTCGGGGTCGTCGAAGACGATGCGCGGGCGCAGCTCGGCCGCAGCCGCATCGCCCGCCTTGTTGCGCAGCGTGGTGACGTGGATGCGCCCGGTCTGGATCGAGCGGCGCGCAATGCCGTCCCACTGCGCCAGATCGGAGGGATGGCGCGGTGCCTTGCGGCCCTGCAACTGCGCGCGTGACGCCACGGCCACGATGTGGATGGTGCCCAGCGTGCGCGCCACCATGCCGGGGTTCAGGTTCAGCCCGCCGCCGATACCCGCATCGAAGCCCTCGCCGATCAGGTCCACCTGCCGGTTCTCGAAGCGCCAGTCGGGCTGGATGGCCGGGTAGCGCGCGAGGAACTCGCCGAGCAACGGCACCAGGTAGGCACGGCCGAAGGCCTGCCCCATGCTCACCTTGAGCGTGCCAGCCGGCTGGCGGTCGGTCTCGGCCGCGTGCTCCACGGCGTCTGCCAGGGTCGCCAGCGGAGTGCTGATCTGCTGCAACAGGCGCAGGCCGCCCTCGGTCAGCACCAGGCGCCGCGTGCTGCGCTGAAACAGGCGCACGGAGAGGTTGGCCTCCAGCCGCGCCACGTTCTTGCTCACGGCCGCAGGGGTCAGGCCCATGAGCCGGGCAGCGGCCGAGAAGCTGCCGGACTCGGCGGACTTCACGAAGGATTCGAGGTGGCTGAGCGGTTGCATGCTTGTTATTTTCAACCCATGGTTGAAATCAGTACAGCCCATTCATGGCTACCAGCAATGCAATGGTTCCCAGACACTGCAGGTGTTGCCAGTGCATTTACTGGTCCACTTACCGGAGTTTCACCATGTCTGTCGTCTCTTCTGTTTCCCCTGTTTCCACCACCGGCGTCCTGGCTGGCAAGGCCGCTTTCGTCACCGGCGGTTCGCGCGGCATCGGTGCCGCCATCGTGCGGCGCCTGGCGCGTGATGGCGCTGCCGTGGCCTTCACCTACACCAGCAACGGTGCACCCGCCAAGGCCCTGGCTGCCGAGATCGAGGCTGCCGGCGGCCGCGCGCTGGCTCTGCAGGCGGACAGCGCCGATGCGGCGGTCCTCACGGCCGCCATCGATGGCGCCGCACGCGAACTGGGCCGCCTGGACATCCTCGTGAACAACGCCGGTGTGGCGGTGATGGGCGAGGTCGGCAGCGTCACGCTGGAAGACCTGGACCGCACCCTCGCCGTCAACGTGCGCGGCGTGTTCGTGGCCACCCAGGCCGCCGTGCGCCACATGGGCCAGGGCGGCGCCTATGGCCGCGTGATCACCATCGGCAGCACCAACTCCGATCGCCTGCCCTGGGCGGGGTTCAGCGTCTACGGCATGAGCAAGGCCGCCATCGTCGGGCTCACCAAGGGCCTGGCGCGCGACCTGGGGCCGCGCGGCATCACCGTGAACAACGTGCAGCCCGGCCCGGTGAACACCGACATGAACCCCGCTGACGGCCCCATGGCCGGCGACATGCACGGCATGATGGCGGTCAACCGCCATGCCGACCCGGCCGAGATCGCTGGCATGGTGGCCTACCTCGCCGGGCCTGAGGCCGGCATGGTCACCGGCGCCAGCCTGCTGATCGATGGTGGTTTCGCCGCGTGAACAGGCGCCCTCCGGGTCGCTTCGCGATTTCCCTCTGAGGGGGGCGCTGGCCCGGGCCTATATAGTGGCCTACCAATCCATCTGGGACCTTCCCGTGCACCACCTCCTTCGCCCCTTGCGCCATGCGCGCACCACCGCAGTGGTGTCGGCCGCCCTGATGGCCGCCGTCACCACCCATGCCGTCACACCCGCCGAGTCCGGCTACGTGGGCGAGTACCGGGGCGGTTCGGTGGACACCGTGGCCCAGCTGGCGCTGCTGGACGACAACACCTACTGCTTTGCCTTCACGGGCGGTGCGCTGGACCTGCTGGCCGCAGGCCGCTGGAAGGCGGAGGGCGGGGGTATCCGGCTGCAACAGGTACGGCAGGAGCAAACCCTGTTCCCCGCGTTTTCCAGCAAGGTGGAGGCGCAGGGCGCCATGGTGGAGTTCGACTTCCATGGCTACACGCTGTCCAATGCCCGCGCGCCGGTGTTCGCGGTGTCGGCGGACGACAAGGTGCCCGCCACGCTGCGCCCCCTGTTCACCGAGGGCAACAGCAACTGGTCCGAAAGCTACAAGCTGCCCGCCATGCCTGCCGAGTCGGTGCGATATTTCTACCTGGGTGACCTCGTGGAAGAGAGCCCCGGCAAGCCGCCGGTGGTGAAGGTGGTGCAGTACCGGCTGGAGAGCGGCAACTCCGTGCGCGTAGGCTTCGACGAACTGCAGGCCATGCCCCTCATGGACCAGCGGGCCGAGCTCAAGGGCCAGATGCTGTTCCTGTCCGGCAGCCGCCTGGGCCAGCGTCGGCCCTTGAACCCCGAGGTGCTCAAGGCGGTGCGCAGTGGCTGCATCGATCCTGCGCTGAAGCCCGGTGTCCCGCGTCCGCTCAAGCCAGGCCAGAACAGGGGCCTGGAGCCTGTGAAGACCTTCACCGTCAGCCCTTCAGCCGTTCAGGGCAAGCCCTTCTTCGAAGCCAAGGCCAACTGACAGGCTCGTTGGGTCAGGCCGACAGTGCTCCCGCCGGGATGCGGGGCGCGGTTTCGATCTGCAGCTTGGCCAGGCGCAGCGCCTTGCGCATGTAGCCGCGCCACAGCACGCTGGCCAGCA
Source organism: Acidovorax sp. LjRoot66 (assembly GCF_964253305.1). Classification (NCBI taxonomy): domain Bacteria; kingdom Pseudomonadati; phylum Pseudomonadota; class Betaproteobacteria; order Burkholderiales; family Comamonadaceae; genus Acidovorax; species Acidovorax sp. LjRoot66. The sequence goes on along the minus strand of NZ_CAXUQU020000001.1, from coordinate 72,629 downwards.
GCCACAGAACCGGTGCGGCCCACTTCGAGCGGGCATGGAAGGCATGGCGCCAGCGCACCGTGGTCTGCGTGCCGCCGGCCTGCGGGTCGAACCACCAGGCGCCGTCCGCCCCCGTCGCCAGCCAGCGCAGCACGCCCGTGAAGCCGCTGACCGTATAGGCGAAGTACTGGGCCGGGCGGTAGTGCTTGAGCCCCTCCTGCGCGCTGCTGCCGTCGGACATGGCCACCGTGCGCGTCTGACCCGGCGCATCCCAGGCACCCGTCTGGTCGCGCGTGCCCGTCACCGCCGGCAGGGGGCCGTAGCCGGTGAACAATGTCGTGGGATCAATGGGCGCGATGTGACCGAACGCCTGCGCGGGCGAGGCCTTGATCTGCGTCTGGACCGTGGTGGCAAAGGTGGTCATGGGGCGTTGTCCGGTTCGTGCCTGGGGGGAGTGAACCGAATGTATTGTGGAAGCCCGAAACGATAAATACCGTTTTTCACAACGGACTGTTTGCCAAACCGTGAACAATTGCCCCTTTCCGCAGCGAAAGAACCGTGTGCAAGGCCGGTTCAGGTGGCGGGTTGTCGTCGCCGCCGGGGTTTCCGGGCTGTTGCGGCCAGTTCCTGCGCGCTCAGGCTGAACACCGGGTTGTCTGCCAGCATTTCCACCGCCAGGTCGATGAAGGCGCGCACCCGCGCCGGCTGCGCCGCACGGCTGCCGTAGTACACGTACAGGCCCAGGTGCTGCGGGACGAAGTCGGTGAGCACCGGCACCAGTTGCCCGCTGCGCACCAGCGGGGCGGCCGTGACACCCACCAACTGGCCGATGGCATGGCCACCCAGCACGGCGCGCGCCTCCAGCTCGATGTCGTTGGCGCAGAAGGCGGGCGGGATGGCGTGGGCCACGATGTCCTCGCCCACGCGGAACTCCCAGGGCATGGGCTTGCCCGTGGTCGGGTGGCGAAAGCCGCTGCAGCGGTGCTGTGCCAGATCTTCGATGCGCGTGGGCGTTCCATGGCGCGCCAAGTAGTCCGGCGTGGCGCACACCACCAGCTGCAGCCAGAGCAGGCGCCGGGCAATCACCCCGCCCTCGGGCGGGTAGCCCGAGCGAAAACCCACGTCCACCCGGTCCTCCACCCAGTTGCCGATGCGGTCCTCGAGCTGCACATCGGGCTCCACCAGCGGGTAGCGGCGCACGAATTCGTCTACCACGGGCCAGATCACCTCCAGCATCATGGAGCGCGGCGCAGTGATGCGCAGCGGCCCGGCGATCTCCTCGCGCCCGCGCCGGGCGCCGTGCACGGCGCGCTGCAGTGTGGCCAGCCCGGGCTGGGCGGCGTCGAGGAACTGGCGCCCCTCCTCGGTCAGGCTCAGGCTGCGGGTGGTGCGGTGGAACAGCCGCACGCCCAGGTGCGATTCGAGCTGCCCCAGCGCCAGGCTGGCCGCCTGCGGCGTGATGCCCTGGGCTGAGGCCGCCTGGCGCAGGCTGCCCAGCTCGGCCGCCTTGGCAAAGGTGGAAATCGCACGCAATTCGTTCATGGCCATGGCGAAACCCCCGTTGATTGACAAGAATTGCTTGTGAATGAATCGAGTGATTATGGGCTAGTGCGATGGCAATGGCGTGCCTACAGTTCATCCCCATGGCAACGCACCGCGTCTGCCAGAACCCCGAAATTCATTCTCTCCAAGGACTTTTGCCATGACCGCTCACGCTTCGCCCTCCTTTCCCCGTATCTGGCTCATCACCGGTGCCTCGCGTGGCATCGGCGCCCGCATTGCCGAGGCCGCGCTGGCCCAGGGCGATGCCGTGGTGGCCACCTCGCGCAGTGCTGACTCCGTCACAGAGCGCCTGGGCGCCAGCGATGCGCTGCTGCCCCTGGCCCTGGACGTGACCGATGAGGCACAGGCCCGCCACGCCGTGGGAGCGGCGTTGGAGCGCTTCGGCCGCATCGACGTGCTGGTCAACAACGCGGGTTACGGCCTTCTGGGTGCGGTGGAAGAGGCCACCGCCGACGAGGTGCGCCGCCTGTACGAGACCAATGTGTTCGGCCTGCTGAACGTGACGCGCGCCGTGCTGCCTTCCATGCGCGCACGCCGCGCCGGCCATGTCATCAACATCTCGTCGCTGGGCGGCGTGCGGTCGGCCGCAGGCTTCGGGGTGTATTGCTCGACCAAGTTCGCGGTGGAAGGCCTTACCGAGGCGCTGCACGCCGAACTGGCGCCTCTGGGCATCCATGCCACGGTGGTGGAGCCGGGCTACTTTCGCACCGAGTTCCTCGACACGGCCTCGCTCTCGGTATCCCCGTTGGTGCTGGAGGACTACGCCCCCAGTGCCGGCGTAATCCGCGAAGCCGCTCGCCGCATCAATCTGAACCAGCCCGGCGACCCTGTGCGCCTGGCCCAGGCCATGATGCAGCTGGTGGCCAGCCCCACGCCGCCGCTGCGCCTGCCGCTGGGCAGCGACACGCTGCAGACCATTGCCGACAAGCATGCCTTTGTCGAGAAGGAAACCGCGCAGTGGCGTGCGCTGGCGGCGTCGACGGACTTCCCGGTGCAGGCTGCGGCCTGAGCCTGCACCGACGGTGGGTCAGACCATGCCGCCGTTGGCGCGCAAGGTTTGTCCGTTGATCCACGCGCCATCGGGCCCGACCAGAAAGGACACGGTGCCCGCGATGTCATCCGGCGTGCCCAAACGGCCCAGCGGGCTCATCTGCGCCAGGCGCTCCACCAGCTCGGGCGTCTTGCCGTCGAGGAACAGGGCGGTGGCCGTGGGGCCGGGGGCCACGGCGTTCACGGTGATGTTCTTGCCGCGCAGCTCCTTGGCCAGGATCAGCGTCATGGTTTCCACTGCGCTCTTGGTGGCGGCGTATACCGCGTAGCCCGGCATGGCGGTGCCGACCACGCTGGTGGAGAAGTTGACGATGCGACCGCCTGGCTCCAGGCGGCGCGCGGCCTCGCGCAGCGTGTTGAAGCTGCCCTTGAGATTGATGGCGATCAGCCGGTCGAAGGTGACATCGTCGGTGTCGGCCAGGTGCGGCGTGTGCGAGGGCATCACGCCCGCGTTGTTCACCAGCACGTCCACACGGCCGAAGGCCTCGGTGGCCTGGTCGAACAGGCGCGCCACGGCGGCGGCATCGGCCACGTCGGCCTGCACGGCGATCGCCTGGCCGCCCGCTGCGGTGATCGACTGGGCCACCACCTCGGCCTCGGCGGCGCTGCCCGCGTAGTTGACCACGACGTTGAAGCCGTCGCGCCCCAGTCGCTGGGCAATGGCGGCGCCGATGCCGCGCGAAGACCCGGTGACGATGGCGACGGGGCGGTGGGTGGATGTGTCGTTGGTGGCCATGAAAACTCCTGAACGGTGGTGATGGGTGTATTGTTCTGTTGGCGGCGGGTTTGATAAACACCCGTTGATTGCCATGACTGTTCAATAAAAACCAACAATCAAGCCCTGCTCCCCATGGACCGATTTGACGCCATGCGCCTGTTCACCCGCATCGTGGAGCTGGGCAGCTTCACCCAGGCCGCAGAAGACCTGCAGCTGCCCCGCGCCACGGTGACGCTGGCCGTGCAGCAGCTGGAAAAGCGCCTGGGCGCACGCCTGCTGCACCGTACCACGCGCCATGTCGGGCCGACGCAGGACGGCGAGGCCTACTACGCGCGCTGCCAGCAGCTGCTGGCCGACCTTGATGAGACCGAGGCGGCGTTCGCAACGGCCGGCCAGCACCCCAAGGGCAAGCTGCGCGTGGACCTGCAGGGTACCCTGGCCCGCTATTTCGTGCTGCCGCGCATCGGCGAGTTCTTTGCACGCTACCCCGGCGTGGAGCTGGAGCTGGGGATGGGCGACCGCCTGGTGGATCTGGTGCGCGAGCGCGTGGACTGCGTGATGCGCGGCGGCGAACTGGTCGACTCCAGCATGGTCGGCCGCCGGGTTGCACAACTGGCCCAGGTGACCTGCGCGAGCCGCGCGTACCTGGCGCGCCATGGCGTGCCGCGCACCGTAGAGGAACTGCGCGGCCACCGCGCGGTGAACTACCTGTCGTCGCGCACGGGCAAGCCCATGCCGCTGGACTTCGTGGTCGATGGCGTGCCGCGCAGCGTGCAGCTCAAGGGCGCGGTGTCCGTGACCGATGCGTTTGCCTATGTGGCCTGCTGCACGGCCGGGCTGGGGATCATCCAGGTGCCGCGCTACCACCTGGAGCCGCAGCTGGCCGATGGCAGCCTGGTCGAGGTGCTGGTCGACTGCCGCCCCGCACCCATGCCGGTGACCGTGCTCTACCCGCACAGCCGCCAGCTCTCGCCGCGCGTGCGCGTGTTCGTGGACTGGCTGGCCGAGGTGATGCAGAACGCGCGCTGACTACGCCGGTGGGCGCGAGAACTCCATGACCCAGTTCGTCTCCCACGTGCAGCCCTCGTCGTCGGAGAAGGCCTGCTGCCAGCGCGGAGTGCCGGTGGCGAGGTTTTTCGTCCACTCGAAGCGCACCAGGACCGACCGGCCCTCGAACAGCTCCTGGCCAAAGAACACGCCCTGGTCCGTGCCCGCGAAGCCGCCACTGACGGGCGGCCGCAGCAGGCCCGTGGCCGTGTCCAGGCCTCCCGTCACGTTATCGAGCCAGTAGATGCTCCAGCACCGTGCCTCGGGGTTGAACAGGCGCAGGGCCATACCCACGTAGCCGGCATTCCAGGCCTCGGGGATGAAGTCATCGCAGTTGCCGATGCCGCCCGACAAGGGGCGCGCGGTGCCCGTGGCCTCGAAGGTTTCCCAGTCGGTGCAGCCCGCAAGCCGCTTCACGAGCCGGGTGTTGCGGATGCGCCAGGGGCACATGAGAAAGTCGAAATCGTGGACATCGCCAGTGGGTGGGGTGATCGGCATGTGGTGTCTCCGGGATGTGTGTGCGTCATGCGTGCAGGGCCGAACGCGCCGTGGGCTGCAGCCGGTGGGCTTCGGGCGCACGCGCCAGCCAGGGCGCCAGGCCCGGTGCCACATCGCGTTGCCACGCTCCGCCCTGCGCAAAGGCGTCCAGCGCGCCGGCATCTTCGAACAGCGCCAGGCCCAGCAGCACGGGCTCGCCCTCGCGCACCGGCAGGCGGGGAAAGGTGTTGGGGCTCGCTTCACTGGCATACCAGGCGGTATTGCGCGCACCACCCGCGCGCAGCGTGGGGTCCATGCGCTCGCGGCAGTGGTCCAGCAGCGCGGGCGTTGCAGGCTCCTTGAGGTAGAACACCGTGGCATCGAGCAGGCCCGGGGCCGGGCCGCTGGCACCGGGGGCCGCACGTTCGGCAGGCAGGTCCGCCGCGGCGCCCGGCCATGCGGGGCGCAGCAGCAGCACGTTGTCCGAATCGACCATGGTGGCGTTGGCTGCGTTGCTATGCGCAGCCCACACCGGGCCGCTGTAGAACGTTTCGAGCGCCCGCTGGCGCGCCGCCATGTCGGCAAAGCCGCGCAGCCAGGCGAACAGGTCCGGCCGCTCCAGGTCGCGGAACTGGCCGATCACGCGCATGCCTTCGCGCTCCTGGCTTTCGAGGAACTCGCGGTCGAACAGGTCAATCAGCACATCGCGCTGGCCGGGGTGCAGGGTGTACTGGCGCAGTTCGACGATGGCGCAGTCGGCAATCGAGGGGGTTGTGGGCATGCGGGGCTTCCTTGGTTGGTCAAGCGAAAACAGAGAAGTCCGCAGTCTGCGGCGCAATACCTGCCAAGGCATGGCAGGTATTCGCTGCATACTGGTACCAGTCGCTTTTTCGTTCCTTTTTCTCCATGCGTGCCAGCCGCCTGTTGTCCATCCAGATGCTGCTCGAAACCCGGGGGCGCATGAGCGCGCAGGCGCTCGCCGATGCGCTGGAGGTCTCGGTGCGCACGCTGTACCGCGACGTGGACCAGCTCACGGCGGCGGGCGTTCCCATCTTTGCCGAGCGCGGGCGCCATGGCGGCTTTGCGCTGCTGCCGGGCTGGAAGACCACGCTGACGGGGCTCACTCCGTCCGAGGCACAGGCCGTGTTCCTGAGCGGCTTGCCTGGCCCGGCCGGCGACCTGGGCCTGGGCGATGACGTGGAAGGCGCGCGCCTGAAGCTGCTGGCCGCGCTGCCTGCACCCTGGCGCGAAGACGCCCAGCGCGTGAGCGGCCGCCTGCACCTCGACCCGGTGGACTGGTACCGCGAGAGCGAGCCCACGCCCCACCTGGCCACCGTCGCTGCCGCCGTCTGGAGCGGCCAGCAACTGGCCCTGCGCTACGAGAGCTGGGCCGACACGGTGGAGCGCGCCGTGGGCCCGCTGGGCCTGGTGCTCAAGGCGGGTGTCTGGTACCTGGTAGCGCAGCCGGTGGACAAGGCCTCCGACGGCGCAGGGCCGCGCACCTACCGCGTGTCCAACATCCGCGCGGCGGCGGCGCTCACCACGCCTGTGCGGCGACCGGCGCGCTTTGACCTGCCCAGGTATTGGGGCGAGTCCATCCGCCGCTTCGAATCGGGCCTGTACACCGGCGAGGCCGAACTGTTGGCCACGCCGGCGGGGCTCAAGGGCCTTGCCGCACTGAGCAGTGCCGTTGCGCGGGCGGTGGCAGCGGCCCCGCCCTCGCGCCGCAAGGACGGACGCGTGGCGCTCACGATTCCCATCGAATCGGTGGCCCACGCCTGCGGCCAGCTCATGCGCCAGTCGCCCGAGGTGGAGGTGCTGCGGCCGGCCGCGCTGCGGAGCGCCCTGGTGGAGCGCATCGAAGCCACGGCGCGGCTTTACGGCCTGCGCTGAGCCGCGCTACAAACCGCGTTCCACCATGTCCAGCAGCCGCTGGCCCAGCAGCTGCAGCATGTCGGCGGGCGTGCCGCGCAAGGGCCCGTCGATGCTCAGCAGGGCCATGCCGTGCACGGTAGACCAGGCGAGGTACTCGGCGCCCTGGCGGCGCTCGGGTGGCAGGGCGCCAGCGGTCACCAGGTCGTCCAGCGCGGCCGACAGGTGCTCGAAGGGGTTCAGGCCCGTGAGGCCGCCCATGGCGGGGTCGGGGTTCTGCTCCACGCTGAACTGGCCGCCGAAGGCGGTGCGGAACAGCCCCGTCTCGGCATGGGCAAAGCGCATGTAGCCGGCCCCCACGGCGCGCACCCGGGCATGGGCCTGTTCGGTGGGCGTGCCGCCCGTGGGCACGTCGGCCATCTCGGCCTCCATGGCCTGGGCCACGGCGGCCACGGCGGCGGCGCGCACCGCCGCCAGCAGGTCCTGCCGGTTGGCGAAATGGCGGTAGGCGGCATTGGGCGCCACACCTGCGCGGCGCGTGGCTTCGCGCAGTACCACGGCGTCGGGCCCTCCCTGGCGCGCCAGTTCGATGCCGGCGTCCAGCAGGGCGCGGCGCAGGTCGCCATGGCGGTAGGTGCTGCGCGGCGAGGATGGGCTGCCTGGTGTGGCGCTGTTGCGGGTGGTTACGGACATCGGGATTTCAATGTGGACACTGTTCATTATCTTTGGTATTGTTTGTGAACGGTGTCCACAATGCATGGATGTCCGCTTTTGACCCACCTACCCAAGGAGATCCGCCATGAAAGTCGAGCCGTATCTGTTCTTCGAAGGCCGCTGCGAAGAGGCCCTCACGTTCTACCGCACCGCCCTGGGTGCCGAGGTGACCATGCTCATGCGCTACAAGGACAACCCCGAGCCCGCCGCCGGCCCGGGCTGTTCTGCCGACGGCAGCCCCGGCGCAGGGCCCCAGCCCGAGATGGTCATGCACGCCTCGTTCAACGTGGGCGACACCCAGGTCATGGCGTCGGACGGCATGGGTTCGGGAAAGCCCAGCTTCCAGGGCATCTCGCTGTCGCTGAGCCCCGAAACCGAGACCGAGGCCAAACGCCTCTTCGATGCGCTCGCTGCGGGCGGCCAGGTGCAGATGCCGCTGGGCAAGACCTTTTTCTCGCCCGCCTTTGGCATGGTCGCCGACCGCTTTGGCGTGTCGTGGATGGTGGTGGTGCCCCAATGACGGACGCCTCCGCACCAGGAGCTGGACCCGTGCGGTACCGGGGAAGCTGCCACTGCGGCAAGGTGGCGTTCGAAGTGGAAGGCACCATCGACAGCGCTTTGGCTTGCAACTGCACCATGTGCCGGCGGCGCGGCTCGCTGCTGTGGTTCGTGCCGCACGGCCAGTTGCGGCTGACCACCCCCGAGGCGAACCTGGCCAGCTACACCTTCCACAAGCACGTCATAGAGCACCGCTTCTGCCCGGCCTGCGGCATCCATACCCATGGCGAAGGCACGCACCCCGCAGGACACAAGATGGCGGCCGTGAACCTGCGCACGCTCGACGGCGTGGACCTCGACGCCATCCCCGTGCACCACCACGATGGCCTGGCCATGTAAGCCAGCCCCCAAGGAGACTCCCCATGCTGAATCCCGAACCCCAGGCGCAGCACCGCTGGCTGCAGCAGTTGCTCGGCGACTGGACCTGCGAATCACCTGCGACGCTGGGCCCGGTGAGCCGCCCATGACCAGCACAGGCACCGAGCATGTGCGCCAGCTCGGGGAGCTTTGGGTGCTGGGCGAAGGCACGGGCACCATGCCCGGCGGCGGCGACGCGCGCATGCTCATCACCCTGGGCTACGACCCCGAGAAGGCGGTCTTCATCGGCACCTGGGTCGGCTCGATGATGGCCCATATGTGGGTCTATTGCGGCACGCTCGATGCCACCGAAAAGGTGCTCCCGCTCGAGACCGAAGGCCCGAGCTTCGCCGGCGACGGCAGCACCGCTAAATACCGCGACACCATCACCCTCCTGGGCCCCAACGAGCGCACATTGACCTCCTCCACCCAGCAGCCCGATGGCAGCTGGAAGGAATTCATGAAGGCGACATACCGCCGCAAGGCCCCCTGAGCCTGCACCCGACATGGCGTGGCGGCGGGCGTGGCCGCCGCTCTGGGCGGGCTGGCGCTGCGTTGCCCGCCGAGGGCGCGCAAACGGTGTTCGCGTGAAGTGAGGGCGCTGCCAGCGGGCCGGTGCGCTTGTCCCTAGAATCGCGCGGTCAGCCCGCAGATTGTCCTGCGGCATGCACCGCACCGTTCCACCGCTGGCACTTCTGTGGCGCTGCAATGTCCCCATCTGTTGCGGGCATGCCGCTCACGATCACGACGGCGCACCACCGAAGGAGGCCCCATGTCGAACAACCACCCCACGCCCATCCTGCAAAGCCAGCCGCTCGGCCCGCTGTGGCCTACGCTCGACCCGTTCCTGTTCTGCGCGCACCACGACGACGCCTACCCTGCCGGCAACGCGGCCTTCGGCCCGGCCGTGCCGGTGGACGACCGCCAGATCGGCAGCGACTTCAGCCGCAAGGACGGCTGGAGCATGTACCACGGCGACACCGTGCCCGGCTTTCCCGGCCACCCGCACCGAGGCTTCGAGACCGTGACGCTGGTGCGCAAGGGGCTCATTGACCATTCCGACTCGCTGGGTGCCGCCGCGCGCTTCGGCGGCGGCGATGTGCAGTGGGTCACAGCCGGCAAGGGCATCGTGCATTCCGAGATGTTCCCGCTGCTGAGCGCCACCGAGCCGAACCCGCTGGAGCTGTTCCAGATCTGGCTGAACCTGCCTGCACGCCACAAGATGGTGGAGCCGCACTTCACCATGCTCTGGAACGAGCGCATCCCGCGCCTGGTGCACCACGACGAGGCCGGCCGCACGACCACCGCCACCGTGGTGGCCGGCGCCCTGCCCGCTGCGCCGGAACCGCTGGCGCCGCCACCCGAGTCCTGGGCCTCGCAGCCCGGCGCCGACGTGGCGATCTGGACGCTGCGCCTGGACCCCGGTGCCCAGTGGCCCATGCCGGCCGCGCTGGGTGCGGGCACGCGCCGCATGCTCTACTTCTTCGTGGGCGATGGCCTGCGCGTGGGCCCGCAGGAGGTGCAGGGCCATGCCGCGCTGGAGATAGACGCCCGCCAGGAATGGCTGCTGACCAACACCGGCGCCACCGTGGCCGAGTGCCTGGTGCTGCAGGGCCGCCCCATCGGCGAACCCGTGGCGCAGTACGGCCCCTTCGTGATGAACACGCAGCAGGAGATCATGCAGGCCATGCAGGACTACCGCCGCACCCAGTTCGGCGGCTGGCCCTGGCCCGACAGCGACCCGGTGCACGGTACCGAGGCACGGCGTTTTGCGCGCTACCCGGGCCAGGCCGAGGACGAGGTGCCTGCGGCCGTTTGAGGGGCGCCACCCCTGCTTGGGCAGGGGTGGTTCGGGTCGTGGACAATCCTGCATTCCGATCCGCAGGGCAGCGGCCATGCCGCCCCCTGCTATTCCTTGCATGAAAGCGCGCCATCCATGAACATCGCCAAAGACACCGCCGTCACCATCGCCTACAAGGTCACCACGCCCGAGGGCAAGCCCCTGGACGCGGGCAACCTGTCCTACCTGCACGGCGGCTACGAGAACATCTTCCCCAAGGTCGAGGCCGCCCTCGAAGGCCAGGCCGCCGGCTTCAGCACCACGCTGGACCTGGCCGTGGAAGAGGCCTTTGGCGCACGCGACGAAGGCCTGGTGCGCACCATCCCCAAATCAGAGTTCCCCCCGGGCGTGAAGGTCGGCGGCCAACTGCAGGGTGTTGGCACCGATGGCCAGCCCGCCGTGTTCAACGTGGTCAAGATCAAGGGCCCTGAAGTGCTGCTGGACGGCAACCACCCGCTGGCCGGCCAGGCGCTGCGCTTCTCGTGCAAGGTGGCCAGCGTGCGCGCCGCCAGCGCCGAGGAAATCGCCCACCGCCATGTGCATGGTGACCACGGCCACCACCATTGAGCCTTGCGATGGCTGGCCTGCAGGCGGTTGGGCATTCAGACCGGGCCTTTTCCATCCCCGGCTTCCTGTCGCGTGGCGAGTGCGATGAGCTCATCGCGCTGGCCGAGCGCGAGGGCTTCGAGGCTGCCGGCGTGCGCACGGCCGGTGGTCCCAAGGCCATGCCCCTGGTGCGCAACAACGACCGGGTGCTGGTCGAGTCTGCCATTTGGGTTGCGCGCCTGTGGCAGCGGCTGCAGGGTGTGGCCTTGCCGGCGCTCGCTGGCGAGCGTGCGCAAGGCCTGCCCAAGGACCTGCGCTTTTACCGCTATGCCCCAGGCCAGCGCTTCAAGATGCACAAGGACGGGCCCTGGACCGAATCCGGCATGACCAGCCGGCTCACATTGCTGGTCTACCTCAACGCGGGCTTTGCGGGCGGGGACACCGATTTCAGGGATTTCGTGGTGCAGCCTGCCACCGGTGCGGCGCTGCTCTTCATCCACGACACCTGGCACGAAGGCCAGGCCGTCACCGAGGGCACGAAGTACGTGCTGCGCTCGGACGTGCTCTACGCGCCGGGCTGACCTGCCGGGCGTTCAACCGCCCTGCGCACCCTTTTCCAGGCTGAAGCCTTCGTCGAGCCAGCCCGTCACCCCGCCGATCATCAGCTTCACCGGCCGGCCCAGCCGCGCCAGCCGCACGGCGCTGCGGTGCGCGCCATTGCAGTGCGGGCCTGCGCAATAGACGACGAACAGCGTGCCGGGCGCATAGGCGGCCATCTTCGCTTCGATGATCTTGGCGTGCGGCAGGCTCACCGCGCCAAGCACATGGCCGGCCTCGTACAGCGCGTGGCTGCGCACGTCCAGCAGCACGAAGTCCTGCACGCCGCGGTCCATGGCGTCGTGCACGTCCCAGCAATCGGTCTCGAAAGCGAAGGCGGCCTCGAAATGCGCCAGCGCTGCGGTGCTGTGGGCTGCGGGGATGGCGCCCACGGCGCTGGGGGAAGAGGTCATGGCAACTGGCTCCTTGAATGGCGTTTCAGATGCCTCCAGTGTCGCCAGGGGGGGCCACTCCGGCCAGTGGCCGCAATGACAATCTTCGGTAACATTGCGCCATGCCCCACCTTGTCGCGATCCTGGCCTACGACCGCCTGTGTACCTTCGAATTCGGCTGCGCGGTCGAGCTCTTCGCGCTGGAGCGGCCCGAGCTGGAAGCGGTGGACTGGTACCGCTACGCCGTGTGCGCGGTGGAGCCCGGCCCGCTGCGCGCCATGGGCGGTGTGCAGGTGCAGGCGCCGCATGGCCTGGCCATGCTGGCGCGCGCCGACACCATCGTGGTGCCCGGCTGGCGCGATGCGGCCGAGCGCCCGCCCGAGGTGCTGCTGCGGGCTTTGCAGCGTGCCTGGCGGCGCGGCGCGCGCATCTGCTCCATCTGCTCGGGCGTGTTCGTGCTCGCGCATGCGGGGCTGCTCGCAGGCCGGCGCGCCACCACGCACTGGCGCCATGCCGAGCGCTTGGCCAGCGAGTTCCCCGACATCACGGTGGATGTCTCGGCGCTGTATGTGGACGAAGGCCAGGCCATTACTTCAGCGGGTTCCGCCGCGGGCCTGGACATGCTGCTGCACCTGGTGCGGCGCGACCATGGCGCGCATGTGGCGAACACGGTGGCGCAGCGGCTGGTGATGTCGCCGCACCGCGACGGCGGGCAGGCGCAGTTCGTGCCGCGGCCCATGCCCAGCGCCGAGGTCAGCAGCATCGCGCGCCTGCTCGACTGGCTGCGCGAGAACGCGCGCCAGGCGCACACGGTGGATTCCATGGCGGCGTTTGCGCAGATGAGCCGGCGCACACTGCAGCGCCGCTTCAAGGACAGCACGGGCCTGTCGCCGCAGGACTGGCTGGTGCGCGAGCGTGTGGCCATCGCCAAGGAACTGCTGGAAACCCACCCGGCCATGCCCATCGACGCGGTGGCCGACCTGGCTGGCCTGGGCTCGCCCGAATCGCTGCGCCGGCATTTCCGCCTGCACCGGTTGCCGGCGCCCTCGCGCTACCGGCAGACCTTTTCAGAACCTGTTCTCAGGCCCTTCGGGTGAGGCCTCGGCCCTGCAGCACGGGCTCGGCTGACAGCCGCTCGCGCGCGAATTCCACGAAGGCCCGCACCTTGGCCGGCGCGCGCCGCCCCGCCGGGTAGACGATGTGCACGGGCACGGGCGGCGGCTCGTGTGCGGCCAGCACCACGCGCAGCCGGCCCGCGCGCACGCCCTGCGCCGCCTGGTAGGCGAGGCAGCGCGTGAGGCCCAGGCCCGATTCGGCGGCGGCGATGTCCACCTCGTTGCTGTTGCTGATCCAGCTGAAATGCGGCTGGCCCACCACGCCCCCCTTGAACTTCCACGGCGAGACGCTGTTGTTGTCGAACGAGAAGCCGATGGCGCGGTGAGCTACCAGTTCATCGGGGTGGCGCGGCTCGCCGTGCTGCGCCAGGTAGGCGGGCGAGGCCACCACCAGCCGGCGCAGCGCACCCACCTGCACGGCGGTGAGGCCCGAGTCCGGCAGGTGGGCGATGCGGATCGCCACGTCCATGCCCTCTTCAAGCAGGTGCACCAGCCGGTTCACGAACAGCGTGCGCACCTGCACGCGCGGCTGCGCGTGCAGGAAGGCCTGCACGACGGGCGCCACATGCCGCATGCCGAACATCTGCGGCGCGGTGATGGCCAGCAGGCCCCGGGGCTCGGCCTGCCCGCCGCTGGCGGCCTGCTCGGCCTCCTGCAGGTCGGTGAGGATGGGGCGGCAGTCGGCCAAGAAGCGCTCGCCCGCCTCGGTCAGCCGCACGGTGCGCGTGCTGCGCTGAAACAGCAGCACCGACAGGCGCGCTTCCAGCGCCGCAATGGCGCGCGTGACGGCCGTGGCCGACACCCCCAGGCGCCGCGCGGCGGCGGCAAAGCCCCCCGCATCGGCCACGGCGACGAAGCAGCGCAGGGTGTCAAGATGGTCCATTGTTGCGACATCCGCAATTTTGATTGCCGCACTATGGCTATTCACGGCAGGTTTGGCAATGGATATCGTGGAGTCCTCTGTGTTTCCCCCTCTGACAAGGACCTTCCACCATGGCACCCTCCGCACCCCTCACGCTCTACCGCATGCCCATCTCGGGCCACAGCCACCGGGTCGAGCTCATGCTGTCCATGCTCGGCCTGCCCCATGCGCTGGTCCATGTGGACGTGATCGCCGGCGAGCACCGCCAGGCCGCCCACCTGGCGCGCAACCCGCTGGGCCAGATCCCGGTGCTGGTCGATGGCGATCTGGTGCTGTCCGACAGCAACGGCATCCTGGTCTACCTGGTGCAGCGCTATGCACCTGGCAGCCACTGGATCCCGCAGGACCCGGTGGGCCAGGCCGCCCTGCAGCGCTGGTTCAGCCTGGCGGCCGGCATGCTGGCGCCCGGGGCATCGAGCGCACGTTTTGCCGCCATCACAGGCCGCGAACCCAGCGAGGCGGCACTGGCCATCGGCCGCCGGCTGTTCGACTTCATGGAGCCCGCGCTCGAAGGCCGCGACTGGCTGCTGGGCGGTGGCGCTCCCACGCTGGCCGACATCGCCATGGTGAGCTACACCTCGCAGGCGCCGATCGGCGGGCTCTCGCTGGCGGCGTACCCACGCATCGCCGCCTGGGTCGCGCGGGTCGAGGCTCTGCCGGGCTATGTGCCCCTGGCCGACCGCCTGCCAGCCCCTGACGCTGCGGTGCCGGCATGAGCGCCGCGCCCGCCGCCGCCTTTCACGTGGGCGAGCAGGCCCTGCAGGAGCGTGTGGGCGTGCGCGAGCGCATGGCCGCCGTCGGGCCCGTGGTGCTGCGCGACCAGATGCCCGACCAGCACCGCGAACTGTTCGAGAAACTGCCCACCTTGCTGCTGGGCGCGCTCGACGGCCAGGGCCAGCCGTGGGCCACCATGGTGGCCGGGCCGCCCGGTTTCGTGCACACGCCCGATGCCGGGTCCATGCACCTGGCCGTGGCGCCCGATGCCGCCGACCCGGTGCTGGCCCGGCTGGCGCCCGGTGCGCCGGTGGGCGTGCTCGGGCTGGAGCCGCACACCCGCCGGCGCAACCGCATGAACGGGCGAGTGGCTGCGTTCGGTGCCCACGGGCTGGAGGTCAGTGTGGCGCAGAGCTTTGGCAACTGCCCCAAGTACATCCAGGCGCGAGCGCCCGGCCTGCGCGCGGTGGTGACGCCCCCGGCACCGGCCCAGGTGCTGGGCGCGGGGCTCGATGCCGCCGCGCTAGGCCTGATTGCGCGCAGCGACACGATGTTCATCGCCAGTGCCTCGGCCGCGCACCCGGGCACACGGCGCAACGAAGGCGTGGACGTGTCGCACCGCGGTGGCGAGCCGGGTTTCGTGCATGCCGAGCACACGGAGCAGGGACAGGTGCTCACCCTGCCCGACTACCCTGGCAACCTGTTCTTCAACACCCTGGGCAACCTTGCGCTGCACCCGCAGGCCGGGCTGCTGTGGGTGGACTACGAGGACGGTGGCCTGCTGCATGTGGCCGCCCGCGCCGAATTGCTCTGGGACGAGGCGTCGCTTGCACGCTGGCCCGGCGCGCAGCGCGTGCTGCGGCTGCAGGTGCTGGGCGGCATCTGGCGCGCGAATGCCTTGCCCTGGCGCTGGACGGCGGCCGAGCCGGCGCCGCAGTTCAGCGCGATGCGTGCGCGTGTGACGGGATAAGGGGTGCGATGGCCTTGCGCGGCGTGGTGGCCTCGGCCTCCACCATGCGCGCGCTGCGTTCGTGGGCACCGCGCGTCAGCTCGGTGATCAACGCGGCCTCGGGCAGGTTGTGCCAGTAGCGCTGCGGCATCTCCTTGCGCATCATGTCGGTCTTCAGGCGCGCGGGGTTGAAGATGTGGCGGTAGTAGGTCAACCACAGGGCCTCGCCGGCGTCGGGCGGTGGTGCGTCGCTGCGCTGGCCACCGGGGCCGGTGTGCAATTGCGCGCCGTCCCAGCGCACGCTGGCATCGGGTGTGAGGATGGCCCAGTGCATCTGCGTGAAGCGCCGCACGAAGAAGCCGGCGTTGGCCTCGGTGATGAAGTGGTCGGGCTCGAACCAGGCCACCTGCACGGTGCGGCCCTCGCCGTCGGTCACCGGCCGAAAGCGCACGAAAGCGTGCATCTTGTGCATGTCGCGCGCCACGGCGCGCACCATGTGGTGGGCTTGCATGCGGTCGGCGTCGAGCGGGTCGTGGCGCAGCCCGCGTTCGCGCGCCATGCGCCACAGCAGCCGGTACATCAGCGCAAAGCGTGCTGGGTTGCGGTGCAGCACCAGGCGTTCGCACAGGCGCAGAAAATCCTCGGGCACCCGCGGCGCCGGGCCTACTGTCTGCTTTGGCGGCGCATCCAGGGGCAGGCCCGATGGCGAGGGGGCGGCGAACAGGTCCTGCGCAGCGCCTTGCGCGGTGAACCATTCCACCTCCTGCGGCGGCACGCCGGCCTGGACCAGCGTACGTGCCGCCTGGCGAAAGCCCGGCCAGTCGGTGGCATGTGCGAGGGTGATGGTGTGCAGTGCCATGGTGGCTTGCCTCAATCGAAAAGGCCGCGCTGCGCCGGCGGCGGGGCCATGCGGGCGGCCAGATCGGTCGCATCCAGCGTGCGGCCGGGCCGGTAGTCGGCCGCTTCCACGAAGGGCAGCACCTTCTTGAGCGGTACGTGCAGCCGCGCCAGGTCGGCGTGCCGCAGGCTGCGCACGCGGCGCGCGGCCAGCAGGCGGTCCACCGTCTGCACGCCGAAGCCGGGCACGCGCAGCATCAGCTCGCGCGGCGCGGTGTTCAGGTTCACAGGAAAGCGCTCGCGGTGCGCAATCGCCCAGGCGAGCTTGGGGTCCATGTCCAGTGCCAGCATGCCGTCCTGGCCTGCGGGAACGATCTCGCCGTGTGCGAAGCCGTAAAAGCGCATCAGCCAGTCGGCCTGGTAGAGCCGGTGCTCGCGCACGGTGGGCGGTGCAATCAGCGGCAGCGCGCGCGCCGCATCGGGGATGGGGCTAAAGGCCGAGTAGTACACGCGCCGCAGCCGGTGCACGCCGTACAGCCCGGCGCTGGTGGCCAGGATGGTGCGGTCGTCGGTGGCGTCGGCGCCGACGATCATCTGCGTGCTCTGGCCGCCCGGCGCGAAGTGCGGTGCCGGGGCCCGGCGGGCGCGCACCGAAGCGGGCATGGACACTACCTTGGCGGCAGCCTGCTCCTTGCGCGCCTGCCGCGCGTCCTCGATGTGCACCGCCATGCGCGCCATCGAGCGTGCAATGGCCGCGCCGTCCTTTTGCGGCGCCAGGGCCGTGAGCCCTTCGGGCGTGGGCAGCTCCACGTTGATGCTCAACCGGTCGGCATGGCGGCCGGCGCGCTCCATGAGCTCGGGCGAGGCATCGGGGATGGTCTTCAGGTGGATGTAGCCGCGAAAATCGTGCTCCTCGCGCAGCACGCGCGCCACCTCCACCACCTGCTCCATGGTGTAGTCGGGGCTCTGGATGATGCCGCTCGAGAGGAACAGCCCCTCGATGCAGTTGCGCCGGTAGAAATCGAGCGTGAGGTCCACCACCTCCTGCACCGTGAAGCGGGCGCGCGGCACATTGCTGCTGACCCGGTTCACGCAGTACAGGCAGTCGTACTGGCAGAAGTTGGTCAGCAAGATCTTGAGCAGCGAGATGCAGCGCCCGTCGGGCGCATAGCTGTGGCAGATGCCCATGCCCTCGGTGGACCCCATGCCGCGCCCGCCCAGCGAATCGCGGGGCGCGGCGCCGCTCGAAGCGCAGGAGGCGTCGTACTTGGCGGCGTCGGCCAGGATGGCCAGCTTGGATTGTAAATTCACTGTATGAATTTACAGTGAATTGCGCAGTTTGACCAGTGCAGGGGTATTGGGCGTTGCCCGGCGGTGCCGTTCAGAACTCCACGTCCACCTTTACGCTGTCGGTGTAGGTGCCCACGGGCACGTTCGGCTGGTCCGCATAGACGCTCGCGGTGTAGGGCATCACCTGCAGGGTCAGGCCGTCGGCCATGCCCAGGCCCGCAGCACGCGCCGTGCCGACGCTGCCCCAGACACTGGTATCGGGCTTGAAGATGTTGTATTGCAGCCGGTTGCTGCCACTGGCCATCTGCCGCCGTGTGCCATTGGCTTGGCCGCCCATGTCCAGCCCCACCGAGTAGGTCATGCCCTTGGTGCACAGCAGGGAAATACTCTGCGAGACGGCGCTGAATCCGCTGGGCAGGGGCGCCGAACCGAACTGGATGTCCGGCGCCGTGATGGTGCAATCGTTGATGACCACCAGGGTCACGGTCAGGGTGCGATCCTCATTGCCGTTGCGCACGTTGCCCACGCAGGCAGAGCCCACGGCAATGCCTTCGCAGATGTTCGCATAGGTCCAGTTGACGGTGATGCTGTCCGTGTAGGTGCCTGCCGGCACGTTGGCGCCCGCCAGCGTGCTGATCTTGATGCCGATGGTGGCGCTGTTGTTGCTCAGCAGCGAAACCGCGTTGATGCCATTGAGGTCAAGTATCAACAGCCCGGAGGTGAAGGTACCGCCGCCCACCGGGCTGATTTGGTAGGGAATGGTGATGGCGCTGTTCAGCGTGTTCTTCAGCGTGAGGCCGGAGGTGGCGGTGGTGATCTTGGCCTTGAGCGTAGGCGTGGCAAACAGCGCCAGCACCACCGATCCGCAGCCGAGCTTGAAGTCTGCCGTGGTGGTGATGGGTGAGCCGCTGCGCACCCGCTGCGAAGGGTGGGTGCCCAGCGCACCGCTGGTCTCGGTAGCGGCGCAAATGGCCAATACCTGCACCGGGCATGAGGCCAGCACCAGGCAGGCCCACAGGCTGCGCCAGCGCTGCAGCAGGGTGTAGAGGGTTGTCATCGCACAGCTCCTTCCTGGGGGCGCGGGGTGGTGGGCAGGCAGCGGACGATCAGGTCACGCGATGACGCATACGCCGCTTCGGAAAAGTCGGCCTTGCAAAGCTCGCCCTCGGGGGTGCGCACCTGCAGGGCGTTCCGGGGCCGCAGCACGGTGAGGTAGACCACGCCATCCCAGCCCACCACGGTCTGCATGTTGCCCGGCGTGTGGAGCACGGCGCTGCCGGCCTTCATGGGCGTGCCCTGCGCATCCACCAGCGTGATGGTGGCCGTGCGCAGCTTGAGCACCGGCAGCTCCACCAGCATGCCGGCATTGCGCGAGACGGACATGCGCCGCTCCAGCGCCGGAATGTGCACGTCGGCCGGCAGGGTGAGCGGGTCCACCGCGTAGCGCCCCGGGTAGTAGGCGGGTACGCTGGGCACCAGCAGGTAGCCCTGGGCGTTGGTGTGGCCGGCCAACTGGTTCTCGTACAGGATGGGCACGTCGGGCATGCCCTGGGTAGAGACGAGCGCGAAGCTGTCGTACACGCGGTTGGCCGCGAACAGGTGCCCGTCGATGCTGCCCAGCGAGCCCGACAGCGTGCCCCACTGCATGGTCTGGCCAGGGCTGGCACTGACCCCACCCTCCACACTCAGCGTGCTGTTGCGGTACTGCAGAGCGGCCTGGCTGTAGCGCTGGGGGCCGCCCGAGAGCGTCTGCGCCACGTTCCAGCCATAGCCGCCTTCGGTGGGCATGGTGCGCTGGTAGCTGGCATAGGTCTGGGTGGATTCGCGGTTCTTCGACGTGGCCAGTTGGGCCGTAGAGCGGTCGCCCAGGAAATAGGTGAGCTGCAGCCGCAACTGGTTTTCCCGGGTTTCCACCGTACGCCCCGCCGTGACCGAGAGGAAGGTGTTGCCTGCGATCGGCAGGTTGTAGCTGGCGAACGCCAGGCGGTTGCGCTCGTTCCTGGCATTGCGCATGTCCAGCCAGCCCCCCGTGACCGAGCCCGTGCCCAGGTTCCAGCTCACGCTCAACTGGCGTGATCGCAGGGACAGCTGGTAGCCGTCGTCGGCATAGGTGCTGGCGTCGCCGAAGCGCGCGTCGCGGCCGGTCTGCTGGTAGGAGAAGCCTGCGCGCGGCGTATGGTATTGCCAGCCTGCGGAATACTGCCAGCCACTGCCAGAGCGCGCCGTGGTGCCGCGTGTCAGGGAGGCATTGGCGATGCCCAGCATGCCCAGGCCGGCCATGCCGCCGATGCCCACCACGCCAAGCCCCTTGCCCAACTGCGCCTGGGCTTCCAGGGTGACGCGGTCCGACAGGCCCTGGCGGTACACGCCTGCGGCAATCGGCCGGCCATAGGCAAAGCTGCGCAGCCCATAGGCCCTGCGCAAGGTGCCCAACGAGAGGGAGTAGTCCGTCCAGCCGGGGCGCAGCAGCTCCCGGTTCACATAGAACGGAATGGTTGTCTGGACCTGACGCCCAAGGGCGTCGGTGGTCACTACCGAGGCCGTGCCGGCACCGCTGACCACAGGAAGCTCGCCCAGCGTGAACGGCCCGGGGGCCACGCGGTGGCTGGCGGCCTTGAAGCCGTTGACGAACAGGTCCACGGCCGAAGGCAGGGCGGCCTGGCCGGCGAACTCGGGCAGGGGATAGGTGATGAGGTCGGGGCGCACGCCGAAGTTGCGCGCCCACTGCACGCCGGCCATGCGCACGGAGGTGGTCCAGGGCAGCGAGTCCGTCACCAGGTCTCCGTAGGTGGTCTCCGTGGCCCTGGCGTTGTCCACGCTCGTCCAGCGCGTGTCGTAGCGTATGTAGCCGCGGCTTGCGCCGCTGGAATGCAGGCGGACGATGCCGGTGTTGGAGGCTACGCCGCGGGGATTGAAGTAGCGTTGTTCGGACCACAGCGAGGTGAGCGACTGCGCGCGCGAGTGGCTCGTGTAGAGGTCATAGTTGAACAGCATGCCGCTGCCGGTGACGCTGGTGGGTGTTTCCTCGGGCGTCTCGTCGGCCAGGCGCTGCATGGGAAGCCACTGTGCGGGCACGGACAGGCGCAGCCGCTGGCCCAGGGCGTCGTAGTCGGCCGTGACGCCGGGCAGCGCATCCACCGCGACCCGGGCGCCCGCGGGCTGGCCGTTTTGCACATGCATCTGGCGCAAGGTCTGCGCTTCGATCTCGAAATGGGGGCCGCGCTGCAGCACTTCCACCAGCGCCCCGGACGCCTGGCCGTTGACCTCGACATCGAGGTACAGCACCACGGGTTGCGCGGCTGCATCCGGCGCCGAGGGCGGCGGCGGATAAGTGCCCGCAGAAAGCTGCGCAGGAAGGAAGGCACCGAGCACCAGGGCGCGGCCCGCGCGGGCCAAGAAGCCAGGGCGTTCATCGCGGTGCACGGGGAACCAGGGTTTCAACCCCGTTGATCGTGGCCTTGAGCTCCGGGTTGGCCGGCGGTGGCGCCTCCAGCTCCCACTGCATCTGGCTGCCTGGCAGCACATAGCCCATGAGTCCTTCATTGATGGAGATGGCGCCCCGGCTGCCGGCATTCCATTGCACGGAGGTCAGGCGGGCGTGGCCCGCCCCCTGGTTTCGCACCACGAGCTGGTGCCGGTTGCCCTGCTTCGTGGCCTGCCAAGTCAGGGAGGGCGGCAAGGGCTTGCCCTTGCCGCCAGCCAGCAGGGGCTTGGTCGGCCGAAACGGCTGCGCGCCCTCGCCATAGACGAACAACGGGATGGCGTAGCGCACGTTCAGGCGGATGCCCATGCCGGTTTCCGCGCCTGCAGGCATTTGCGCCGGGTCGCCGGGGGCGGGCAGCTCGTCGATCACCACCCGGTAGGCATCCTCCAGGCCCGTGGGTGGGCGCCGGGCGGCGATCAGTCGCACCATCTGCCGTTTGCCGGCCGGCACCAGGCTGATGGGCGGGCTGGCCACCACGTCCTTTTGCGCCGAGAAGAATTCCTCGCCATCGGTCTGGCTCCAGTCCAGTACCCGGACCTGCAGAGAGACGGCGGCGGTGCCGCGGTTTTCCAGCCAGACGGCCACGGCCTGCTGTTCCTCGGTGATCACGGGATCGACCGGCCAGATCATCAGCGGGGTGGCTGCATGCGCCCAGCCAGCGCAGGCAGCGAGCGCGAAGGCCATGCAGCGCGCGGTGCGCAGCCAGGCGACGGCAGAAGGGAAAGCCGTGAGGTGGTGCGTGCTCACCATGTCACGGTCACCTGCACCGTGTCCACATAGGTGCCGGCCATGGCGGCGGAGCCGGGCAGGACCAGATTGCCCCGGATGGGCAGGGCCGTCGGTGTTGTGCCCATGGTGATGCCGACTGCCACCTTGGGCGCCAGGGCGGTCACCGTGCCGGCCACCAGCGACAGCGTGTACGGGATGAACTGGCCGGCCCCGTTGGACAGGCGGCGCTGTGCGCCCTGCAGGTTCAGCCCACCGTTCACGCTGACCTGCGCCGCCGTGCCGGCCGTGCACACCAGTTGGGCCTGCATCCCCATGTCGTTGCTGGCCATGGCGGTGACCGTGCCGGTGCTGACCGCGGAGTGCGTGCCGAAGTTGACCGAGCCGAAGGGCACGCCCGTCACCTGCGAGGAGTTGCCGGACACGATGCAGCCGCTCACGACGGAGGCGTTCACCGCAAAGGAGGGGCTGGTGGGCGCCGTCGCGGCCATCGCTGCCAGTGACGTGCACAGCAACGGCAGCACGATGGCCACCTGCGGGCTGGCCTGGCTTCTGGCGCGCGAGCCTCTTCCTGCACGCGCATGCATTTCTTGAACCATGGATGATGCTCCCTCGGCCGCCCGCCACGGCCTGTGGTGTGATGCGGATTTGCCTTCAACCGTCTAACGTCGTTGGTTCGCCTTGCCGTGCTACAGCACTGTCTGCGGCTCCCGCCTGGTCATACGATTGAATGCAAATCCTCATTGGCGCTCCCGCGCTCTTCGCACACCCATTCCCCTGCTGCCTCTGTCTCCTGGTGGTTGCGACCGGTGGTCCGGCGCCCGGAGATCAGTAGGTCAGCGTGATCTGCAGCGTATCCGTGTACATGCCCGCCGGCAGCGCCGAGGGGTCTGACTTGTTGATCTGGCCATAGATGGGCAGCGCAAAGGGCACGCCATTGGCTGGCACCGTGATCCCCGTGATCGCCGCTCCGGTCGGATAGGCTTGGCTGTGCGCCGGGTCGCGGAACACGTCATACGGGATGTAGGCCGCCGTGCTACCGTTGCGCATGGCGCGGCTGCCGGCGCCGATGGAGCCCCCCTGGCCAGCGTAGGAGCCCGGGCCCACCAGGATGCTGATCCCCAGCACATCGGGTGAGCACACGATCTGCGTGGGGCCCGAGACGCTCTCGCCGCCGGAGGCCGTGGCGTTGACGATGCCCGTGAAGGTGCTGGGCCTGGTGCCGAAGTCCAGCAGGCCGAAGTTCACGCCGGAGGCGTTGCCGGAGCTCCCCGCGATCACGCAGCCCGCCGTGAGCTGAATCTGCGACTGCAGCGTGCCGGTGAGTGTGCCTGCCAGCGTCGGCCATGCCAGCATGCCGGCCGCCAGGGCCAGTGCCGCTGCGTAACGCTTTCGGTGGGGTGCGCACGCGCTGGCAGGGGATGGGCGCAGGCTCTCCATCGGGTGTCGCCTCGGTCGATTTCGCTCGGTTGCTCGCATGGTGTCCTCCTCTCAAAGCCGGAAGAAAAGCAGAGGAGACCCGTTGTGACCGGGACCGTCTGCCGAAGCTACGAGAGCACCTTGCCCCGTTATTGGCCGAGCGTCCAGCTTTTTTTTACCCAGGTGGGTGCGAAGGCACTTTGGAGGCGCACGCGCTGCTGTTCCTCGAAGGGCGGCGAACGTGTGATGTGTGGGCGTTGATCAGCCTGGGGTTGTGGGTCGGCTGCGGCGGCTGTCAGAACGGTCAGAGCAAAGCGGGGTCGCTCAGGGCTGCTGGGGGATCAGAACGGGGCGGGCGGCACGTCTGTGGCGGCACCGCCCGGCGCGCCACCACTGCGCCGGGGAATGAGCTGCGCGTCAAGCAAGGCCTCGATGCGGGCGAAGATCTCATGGCGCGAGAACGGCTTTTTCATGAAATCGTCAGCGCCGATCCGATTGGCATAGAACTGCTCGGTGGCGTGCTCGTTGCCGCTGATCATGATCACCGGGATGTGCTGCGAGGCAGGCAGCCTGCGAATGGTGCGCAGTGCATTGAACCCGTTCATGCCCGGGAGGATGATGTCGAGAAAGACCAGGTCGGGTGGTTCCTCGGCGATCAGGGCCAGGCCCTTCTCTGCATCCAGCGCCTCGCGCGTTTCATAGCCTGCCGAGAGCAGCGTCTTGCGCAGGACGGCGACCACGGTCGGCGAGTCGTCGATGATCAGCACCCTGGTGCCTTTTCGCGCATTGACACGCCTGTGCTTGCGCCGCTCCAGGGGGTCTGCGGCACGTGCGGGGGGGGCGTCTGGACGGTCCGTCGTCTTGCGCATACCGCCCAGAAGGCGGTCGAAGATACTCATGGTGCGGGCTCGCTTCTCGCTGGATAGGGGCTCAACAGGCGCCAAGTATCCAGGATGTTGGGCTGCGGCAGAAGATGCCGGCGGTCCGCAGGCATCGCCAGGTGAGAACAATTGGGCGCTTTTGCTATTTTTTTAGCGGCCAGTGGCGCAGCCCCGCCATCATTGCTCCCCGGCCTTCTGCCGGTCCTTGCGCAGCGCCCGCCGCAGTAGCCGGGTGGCGCGGTCACGCAAGGGCGAGGCATGGGGCTCCGCCGGCGCTTGCGCCTTGGCCTTGGTGCATGCAGTGAGAAAATCCTCGAGGATGGCGGTGTCGTCCAGCGTATCGGAGCCCACCTTGTGGAACTCGGGGTGCCATTGCGTGGCGGCGATGTAGCCGCGCCCGGGGGCAGGCTTGAGGCGAATGGCTTCGGGCACGCCATCCGGTTCGCTCAGGGCCTCCACCTCGAAGTCCGGCGCCACGCGCTTGATGCCCTGGTGGTGGATACTGTTGACGCGTGCCCGGGGCTTTTCTGGATAGAGCTGCGCCAGGCGCGTGCCGGGCACGATTTCGATGTCGTGGAAATGCTGGTCGTAGGTGGTGGCGTTGCGGTGCTGCTGGGCGCCGGGGTGCTGGAACTCGATGTCCTGGTACAGCGCACCGCCGAAGGCCACGTTGATCAATTGCAGGCCCCGGCAGACGCCGAAGATGGGCTTGCGCACTTCGGCAAACGCCTTGACCACGGCCAGATCGTACAGGTCGCGCACGCGGTCGCCCACCCATTCTTCCCGCAGCGGCTCCTCGCCGTAGTTGCCCGGCCACACGTCCGCGCCGCCGTGCATCACCACGCCATCGAGCCAGTCGGCATAGTGGGCCAGCGTCACGTCGCCGCGTGCTGTTTCGCCCGTGGGGCAGGGCACCATCACCACCATGGCCCCGGCCGACATCAGCCAGTGCGCGATGGACTGCTCCACATACTGCAGGGTCTTGTTGGTGAACAGGGAACGGGTGGGGTCGGCATGCTGGAAACAGGCGGACAGGCCAATCTTGAGGCGGGGGGCGGCGGGCATGGGTGGGGGCTCCATAGGCATGTGCACCAGAGGCTGCGCATGCAAGGCAATAGGTATTTACGTTGTAGCACCCGCACCCTGCGCCGTCTGTAGGAAAGGGCCGTGCACGCCTGTGGCTGCGCCACCCGGTGCTATGAAATGTGGCTTTCTTCATGAAATGGCGGGTTGCCGTTGGTGCCTGGTGTGCTGCGGCCCGTCCGCGTTCCCGATAATTTCGGTAACCGGGTGTGACGGGCTGCGGCCTGCCCGTTCGTGGCCGCACCTGCGTCGGCCGCTGCCCGCCCCATAGGAAAACAAGGCACCTCCATGCGCCACCCCTCGATGCAGCTTTCCGCGCTCACCATGTTCCTGGCCCTGGCCTGGCCCCCGAGCCATGCCGCCGTGCCGCCGGGTGCGGCGGCCGAGATCGTGGGCCTGCAAGGCCCGGGCGACCAGCGCGCTGCGGCCACGCCGGATTGGAAGCCGGCACGCCAGGCCCAGGCGCTGGCGCCCGGCGACTTCGTGCGCACGCGCGAAGCCGCACGCATGGCCCTGCTGTTTGCCGACGACACCCAGTTGCGCCTGCACCAGAACACGGTGCTGCAGGTCAAGGCGGTGGCCACGCCTGCGCAGCCCATGACCACGCTGATGCTCAGCGCCGGCCGGGCCTGGACGCAGACGCGCCGCGCCGACGGCAGCCGCCTCACGCTGGAAACGCCCGCCGCCACGGCCGCGATCCGTGGCACAGACTGGGACATCGAGGTCGCTGGCGATGGTCGCACGCTGATCACCGTGCTCTCGGGCACGGTGGAGTTCGGCAACGCCCAGGGTCAGGTGTCGGTGGCCGCCAACGAGGCCGCCTACGCCGATGTGGGCCAGGCCCCGGTGAAGATGGTGCTGAGCCAGCCGCGCGACCGCATCCAGTGGGTGAATGCGCTGCGCGCCGATCCGCTGCCTTCGCTCGCGGCGCAGGGCCATACCGATGGTGGCATGCCTGCCGCGCTGGACCCGGTGCGGCGCGCACTGGCTGCCCGCGATGCGGCCGCTGCAGCCGCCGCATTGGCCCAGGTGCGCAGCCAGGTGCCCGCCGTCTGGGCAGCCGCCATGGAGTCCGCCGTGGCGCTGCAGGCGGGTGACCTGCAGACCGCCCGCGCCCGGCTTGCGCAGCAGGTCGACGGCGCGGGCCAGCCGCCCGTGCTGGCCGCCTGGCTCATGCAGTCGGATCTGCAACTGCTCGACGGCGATGGACCTGCGGCCGTGAACACCCTGCGCACGGCGCTCACGCAGCATTGGCCTGCCCATCCGGCCCTGGTGGCCCAGTTGGCGCGCGTGCAATTGCTCACTGACAGGGTCGAAGAGGCGCAGGCCACGCTGGCGGAAACCAGCGACGCAAGCGACGGGGGCCTGGCGCTGGTGCGCGCCGAGCTGGCCCGCCGCCAGGGCAATGGGCCGGCGGCCATTGCGGCCTACACCGAGGCCACGGCGCGCATGCCCGGCGACGCACGGGTCTGGCAGGGTCTGGGCAGCGCACATGTGGAGCGCGAGGAGACCGGCCCTGCACGCAAGGCACTGGGCCAGGCGCTGGCACTCGATGCGCAGACGCCGGGGGCGCAGGGCGAGCGGGGCACGCTCGAAACCTTTGTCAACCAGTTCACCGAGGCAGGGCAGGCGTTTGAAGTCGCCCTGCGCGACAACCCTGCCGACTATGTGGCGCTCACCGGGCAGGGGCTGATGCACCTCAAGCAGGGCCGGCCGCAGGCCGCGCTCGGCGACTTCCTGCGCGCCGGCGTGATGGAGCCGCGCTATGCGCGTGCCAAGGTCTGGACGGCGGTGGCTTACTACCAGCTCGGACGCACGCCCGATGCGCTGGCCACGCTGCGCCAGGCCAGTGCCCTCGACGACAAGGACCCCTTGCCCTACCTGCTGCTGGCGCAGATCCAGACCGATCTGTTCCAGCCCGGCGATGCCGTCGAGTCCGCCCGCGCGGCCGTGCAGCGCATGCCCTACCTCAAGTCGCTCAACCAGGTGGCCAATGACCAGAAGGGCAGCGCCAACCTGGGCGCCTCGCTGGCCTTCTTCGGCATGGAGGACTGGGCGCTAGAGCTGGCGCAAAAGAGCTTTTCGCCGTACTGGGGCGGCAGCCACCTGTTCCTGGCAGACCGCTACCGTGGCGAGTTCAACAAGAACTCGGCCCTGTTCCAGGGCTTTCTGACCGACCCCATGGCTTTTGGCGCCAGCCAGCTGCATTCCTCGCTGCTTCAGCGGCCAGGCAGCCATGGGGCGCTGGGCATGATGCTGGACCGCGAGTTCTACCGCATGCGCGCGCCCTCGCTCACGCTCAATGGCATGGACAACAGCCAGGTGCCGGTGTCCTGGTTCTTCAAGGCGCAGAACGCCCGCGGCAAGCGCTTTCCGATCGATGTGGGGGTGTTCAACGTACCGGCGTTTCACGACTCCACGGGCGGCGCGGACGTGGGGGCCGACGTGCTGACGCTGGGCCTGGGCATGCAGCCCACCGAGCGCCTGAACCTGTTCGTGTATGCCAACCAGTTCGACGTGTCGCTGCAGGGGCGCAACCGGCTTGACCTCTGGGGCGATGGGTCCGACGTGCTGCAGACCACCGGAAGCAGCCGGGTGCGCCTGGGGATGGCGGGGCTGTCCTACCGCTGGAGCCCGGTGCAGCAGACCTGGCTCAAGCTGGGGCGCAGCACGGAGCACACGCGCTCCGAGAACTACCCCACCCTGTTTCTGTTCCAGCCGCTGGCGGCCCTCATGGGCCTCAAGGCCTCGCCCGACAAGGCCTTCACCGATCTGCAGCTGCGCCACACGGTGGACCCGCAGCCCGGCCAGCGCCTGAGCGTGACGCTGGAGCATGTGGCGGAAAAACAATCCAGCGAAGTCAGCGGCTACGGCCCCCTGATCCGCCGGGACAGCGCCGTGGCCCCCGACATCATGGTGTTTGCCGGCGTCAACGAGATCGACCGGCGCTACACCGGTCTGACCCTGGCCGGCAGCCAGCAGTTCACGCCGGACCTGCTGCTCGATGGTGCGCTGGGGCTGCAGCAGATCCGCCACCGGGTGCGCGGGGGCAATGCGGTGGGCCTGCTGGTGCGGGACGTCAGCGAATCGAGCCAGGCGCGCCGCGCGGACACGCAGCGGGTGGCCACCCCGCGCGTGGGCCTGGTGTTCACCCCGGCGGTGGGCAGCACGCTGCGCATGGCCTACCAGGACTGGCTGCGCCCGCTGAGTGCGTCCACGCTCACCAGCGTGGAGACGGCCGGCATTCCGGTCGAAGACCGCTTGGTGGAGGCCGGTGGCCGCCATCGGCGCACGGTGGCGCAGCTGGGCATGGAGGTCGACGAGCGCACCTTCGTGAGCCTGCGCGCCGACCACCTGCGCGTGCGCAACCCCGGCGTGATCGGGGTGGACCTGCGCACGCCCAGCATGCCTTTCCTGGAGGAGATGCGCAACGCGCAAATGATCAACCTGTCGACCACCGATGTGCTCGAAGGCACCCCGGGATTCGAGGAGGGCAGCCTGCAGGCCCTGGGCGCGGGCGTGAACCGCATGTTCAGCCGCCAGTGGTCGGGCTATGCCAAGTACCTGTTCCAGCACAGCCGCAGCCAGTACCTGGACAGCACCAGCAACAGCCTGGTGCGCGACCTGCGCATCCCCTACATACCGCGCCACACGGCGGTGATCGGGGCTACCTGGGCCAGCGCGCAGCGTGTGTACCTGAGCGCCCGGGCGGTCTACCGGTCCGAGCGCTTCGAGGACAAGCAGAACCTCACGCGCCGCCCGCCGGGCTGGAACCTGGACATCGCGGGCTACTGGGAAACGCAGGACAAGCACTGGGTGGTGGGCGCCGGGGTGCTGAACCTGTTCGGAGACCGGACACCGCGCCAGACGGTCCGGTACGTGATCGATGCGCGCTACCGCTTCTAGGGGCTTCTGGCGCGAATCGGTGCTGGCGCTGGCGGCCAGCGCGCTGGTGCTGCTGCTGGCCTGGGCTGCCACGTTCACCCGGCCCTGGCACGCGCTGGAGTTCAAGACCTTCGACGTGCTCACGGCGCTCTCGGCGCCCCAGCGGAGCGCCTATCCGGTGGTGATCCTTGCGATCGACGAGCCCAGCTTCCAGGAGCTGCAGCAGCACTGGCCTTTTCCACGCAGCCTGCACGCACGCCTGATCGAGCGCGTGCATGCCGATGGTGCGGCGGTGATCGGCATGGACGTGGTGTTCGCCGACCCGAGCGGTGAGGAGGAGGACGCTGCGCTGGAGCGTGCGGTGGCCACGGCCGCGCCGGTGGTGCTGGCCTCGGCGCGCGAGAAGATCGACAGCGGCAATGCCACGCTGTGGACCGAGGTGCCGCCGCTGCAGCGGCTGCTGGCCGCGGGTGGCCAGGCGGGCAGTTCGCTGGTACAGCCGGACGACGACTTTGTGGTACGCCGTGCGTTTGGCGACGAGGACAGCCTGGCCATGCACATGGCGCGGCGCGTTGCGGGCGTGGGGGCCAAAGACCTGCGATCGGCCGAGTGGCTGGCCTACCGCGGCCCGCGCGGCAGCTTCGACACGCGCTCGTACTACCAGGCACTGGAGCCGGGGCTGCTGCCGCCCGGCTTCTTCAAGGACAAGATCGTGCTGGTGGGGCGCTCTGCGCTGAGCGCCTCCGACCTGGAGAGCCGGCGTGCCGACATGTTCAACTCGCCCTTCGGTTCTGCTGGGGGTGATCGCCTGTTTCCCGGTGTGGAACTGCAGGCCACGCAGGTGGACAACCTGCTGGCAGGCGATGGCCTGCGCAGTGCGCCAGGGCACTGGACTCCCGTGCTGCTCCTGCTGATGGTGCCGCTGGTGATCCTGGCCGGTCGACGCCTGCACACGGGCTGGGCGGTCGTGCTGATGGCGGCCCTGGTGGCGGCCATGGCGCTCGCCTCGTGGCTGTTGTTCGCCCACGCACGGCTGTGGTGGCCGCCGTTGATGCCCATGGCCGCGGCCCTGGGGTTGACGGGCGCCACCGCACTGGTGATCTACGCCACGGTGCGCCAGCGGGCCCAGCAGACCCGGGCCATGTTCGCCCAGTATGTGCCGCCCGAGGTGGTGGCACGCCTGGTGGCTGAGCCCGAACTCATGCGCCTGGGCGGCGAGGTGCGTGAGGTGACCATCATGTTCACCGACCTGGCCAACTTCACCACCCTGTCGGAACAGCTCAGCGCCGAGCAGACGGTGGAACTGCTCTCCGGCTACTTCGACGCCATGACGCCCATCATCCACGCCAGCGGCGGCACGGTGGACAAGTTCATCGGCGACGCCGTGATGGCCTTCTGGGGTGCGCCGCTCGACGATGCGCAGCATGCCGAGCATGCGGTGCACGCGGCCCTGGACATGCAGCAGGCCATGGAGCCGCTGGTGGCCGGTCTGCGCGGGCGCGGCCTGCCGCCGCTGCAAATGCGCATCGGCTTGCACACCGGTCGGGTGGTGGTGGGCAACGTGGGCTCGCAGCAGCGCTTTTCGTACACGGTGATCGGCGATGCGGTGAACCTTGCGGCGCGCCTGGAGGGCGCGAACAAGGCCTTCGGCACGGGCATCCTGCTGTCGCAGGCCACGGCGCGGCAACTGCCGGCCACCCTGCCCGTGCGCGTGCTGGACGAGGTCATCGTCAAGGGGCGGGCCGAACCGGTTCGCGTCTTCACGCTCTGTGCCGACAGCGAGGCCTGCACATTGTCCGCAGCGGCCCTGGATGCCTTCCAGGCGGGTGATGCGTTTGCGGCTGCGGCACATCTCGACCAACTGCTGCAGCGCTGCCCCGGCGACCCGGCTGCCCTGCGCCTGCGGACCCGCGTGACCGAAGCGGCGGCACTGCCTGCGGGCGCACCCTGGCCAACCGCCGTTGCGCTGGATAAGTTGTAAGAACCTGTGTCTCACAGGTTCTTACCCAGCCGATTCGCGCTGTGGCGCCTTTGGTGCCACCATGGGGCCATGGCTGCGGTCTGTCGCCGCCGCCTTTTTCTCGCAACCACCCCAAGGAGCCCTGCATGCAAGTACAAGTCAACACCGACGACCACATCAACGGCAGCGAATCCCTGGCCCAATGGGTGACAGACGAAGCCAAGACCCGGCTGGCGCGCTTCCAGGACCATGTCACGCGGCTGGAAGTGTTCCTGTCCGACGTCGATGCCGGTAAATCGGGGGCCAAGGACAAGCGCTGCCGTATCGAGGCGCGCGTGACCGGCCGCCAGCCGGTGACGGTGACGGACGAGGCCGACAAGATGGCCAACGCCTTCATCGGCGCCACCGACAAGCTGGCGCGCGCGCTCGACACCGATCTGGGACGGGCCAAGGACCGCCATGGCCGCGACACCATCCGCACGGCCGAAGCTGAGTAGCTTCTAGAGATCCAGCACCAGCAGCTTGCCCTTGGCCCGTGAGCAGCAGGGCATGCACTGCTCGTTCGACGCCTTCTCCTCGTCGGTGAGGTACATGTCGCGGTGGTCCACCTCGCCTTCGAGCACGCGCGTGAGGCAGGTGCCGCACACACCCTGTTCGCACGAGGTCATGATGTCCACGCCCTGGGGGCGCAGCGCATCGACGATGGAGATATCGGCCGGTATGGTGTAGGTGCTGCCGGTGCTGGCGATGCGCACCTCGAACTCGCCGTCGCCCGAGGTGTCTTGTGCCGGTGCACCGAAGTATTCGAGGTGAATGCGGTCCGCCGGCCAGCCCAGGTTCTTGGCGGTGTTCACCACATGGTCGATGAAGCCGGCGGGGCCGCAGACGTAGAGGCGCGCGTGCGGTGCGACGTCCGCCAGCACGGCCATGAGGTCGAGCTTCTGCTCGGGCCCGCCCTCGTCGGTGTGCACCTGCACGTGGGGCGCCATGGCGGATGCTGCAATCTCCTCGGTGAACGCCGTGCGTGCCAATGAACGGGTGCAGTAGTGCAGCGTGAAGTCGGCGCCGTTGTTGGCCAGGCGTTCTGCCATGCACAAGAGCGGTGTCACACCGATGCCACCCGCCAGCAGCAGCGTGCGCTGCGCCGGGTGCAGTTCGAAATGGTTGCGCGGCGTGCTGATGGTGATCACGTCACCTTCGTGCACGGCGTCGTGCATGCCGGCAGAGCCGCCACGCGAGGCCGCGTCGCGCAGCACGGCGATGCGGTAGCGGTGCTGTTCGCTCGCGCTGTTGCACAGCGAATACTGGCGTGTGATCCCGCCCGGCACGTGAACGTCGATGTGCGAGCCCGCGCTGAAGGCGGGCAGCGGCGCACCATCGGTGCGGGCCAGTTCGAAGCTGGCGATGCCCTCGGCCTCGGCCTGCTTGCGCACCACGCGCACCTGCAGCGTTTCCTGCGCGGTCGTCATGCTGCGTGCTCCGCCGCCAGGGTGCGGTCGATCACCTTGCGCGACTGCACGCCGCCTGCGTCGATGTTGAGCATGAGCAGCTTGCGCTCGGGGTGGCGCAGCAGGTTCAGTTGCTGCAACTCCAGCATCTCGCGGTCCTCGGAAAAGATCTTGCCCTGGCCTTCGCGGATCTGCGCGGTGAGGGCCGGGTCATCGGGCTTGAAGTGGCGCGCCATGCCCCAGAAGTAGTGGATCGAGGTCTCGGTCTCGGGCGTGATGAAGTCCACGACGATGCTCGACGCCTTCTTGTCCGCCGGGGCTTCGTAGCCGCCGTGGCCGGCGAGCGCCACGCCCACCTCGATCAGCACGTGGCTCGGTGGTGTGAAGTGGCAGATCTGCCAGCGGTCCACGGGCTGGTCGTCGGGCAGGCCGTTCATGCGCAGCGCCATCTGCCAGAACGGGGGCGCCTGGATGCCCTCCATGAAACGGCTGGTGATGACCTCGTCGCCCTCGACGCGGGTCTTGCACGGCACCTCGTCGATCTCCTTCTGGCCGATGCTGTTGGAGTGCACATAGGTCTCGTGCGTCAGGTCCATCAGGTTGTCGACCATCAGCCGGTAGTCGCAGGCAATGTGGTACAGCCCGCCGCCATAGGCCCACTCGGGGTTCTCGGCCCACGCGAGGTGGTGGATCTTGGCGGGGTCGGCCTGGGCGGCATCGCCGGGCCAGACCCAGATGAAGCCGTAGCGCTCGACCACCGGAAAGCTGCGCGTGCGTGGAAAGCCCTGCACGCGCTGGCCCGGCATCGAAACGGCCTTGCCGTCGCAGCCCACGCGCAGGCCGTGGTAGCCGCACATCAATTGGCCCTCGCAGACCGTGCCCAGCGACAGGGGCGCGCCGCGGTGGGGGCAGAAGTCGTCGAGCGCCGCGACCTGGTCGGGTGCCGGGCGGTAGAAGACCATCTTCTCGCCGCAGATGGTGCGGCCCAGGGGCTTGTCGGCAATCTCGTCGGGGGTGCAGGCGACGTACCAGGCATTCTTGGGGAACATGGTGCTTGTCTCTCTCCGTGGGGGAAGGATGTGTCGCGCCACAGGCTTGGTATACAGGCAGCCTGCGGATCGCTGTGTTCGTGAATGGATTGTGCGAAAAAGTCCGGTTTCTGTATACATAAAAAAGCCATAAACCAGCTATCGCGCACTGGCATATCCCATAAGGTGTTGTTTTGTATAGGTCGACGTCGAAGTGCAATGGAGGTTTTGCGGATTTCTGTATACATTCGGCCTTACGCCAGAACTCCCGCTTCGCACCGACCATGAACCACCCCGAACCCCAGGCCCTTGCCGCCCTTGGCGATGCGTCCGAAGCCGGCGCATCGCAGTCGGTCAAGGCCCAGTTGCGGCTGCGCGAAATGATCCTGGCCGGCGAACTCGCCGGTGGCGCGCGCATTGCCGAGCTGCCGCTGGTGGAGCTGCTCGGCGTCTCGCGCACCCCTATAAGAGCCGCGCTGATGCGGCTGGAGCAGGAGGGGCTGCTGCACCGCCTGCCGGGCGGCGGCTATGCGGTGCGCACCTTTTCGGAGACCGATGTGGCCGACGCCATCGAACTGCGCGGCACCATGGAAGGGCTGGCCGCGCGGCTGGCGGCCGAGCGCGGGGTGGAGGCAGGTGTGATGGCCGATACCGTGCAGTGCCTGGACGAGATCGACGCCGTGCTGGCGCCGCGTTCGCTCGACGACGAAGGCTTTTCGGCCTATGTGGCGCTCAACGCGCGCTTTCACCACCTGCTCAGCCGCATGGTGGGCAGCGGTGTCATCGTGCGCGAGCTCGACCGGGTCAAGGGCCTGCCGTTTGCCTCGCCATCGGCCTTCGTGGTGGTGCAGACGCATTCGCCCGCCGCGCGCGACATGCTGGTGGTGGCGCAAGACCAGCACCGCCAGGTGCTTGATGCCATAGAGCGGCGCGAGGGCGCGCGGGCCGAGGCCATCATGCGCGAGCACTCGCGCATCACGCGGCGCAACCTGCTCGCAGCCGTGCAGGCATCACAGGGTCAGGGTTTGCCCGGGGTGCAGCTCATCAGGGAAAGCGCCTGACCTATAACTGTTGCAAGTTATCACAATCGGCGATATCTAAAAGTCCGAAATCCCGCTTGTGCGTTGCCCTGCGCCGTACCAGACTCCGGCCAGCACACGCTGTATACAACGACATTCACAACGACATTCCACAGGAGACAAAGCACCATGCACAAACGCCACCTTTTGCGCGCCTCGGCCGCTGCCGCCCTGACCCTGGCCGGCGGCCTGGCGGCCCTGCCGGCCGCAGCCCAGGACAACGTCTTCAAGATCGGCCTGGTTCTGCCCATGACGGGGCAGCAGGCGACCACCGGCCGCCAGATCGAGGCCGCCGCGCGCCTGTACATGGCGCAGAACGGTGACACGGTCGGTGGCAAGAAGGTGCAGCTCATCGTCAAGGACGACACCAGCCTGCCGGACGTGACGCGCCGCCTGGCCCAGGAGCTGGTGGTGAACGACAAGGTCAACGTGCTTGCCGGCATGGGCATCACGCCTTCGGCCATGGCCACGGCACCGCTGGCCACGCAGGCCAAGACCCCGCTGGTGGTGATGGCAGCGGCCACGTCCAGCATCACCGAAGCGTCGCCCTACGTGGTACGTACCAGCTTTACCTTGCCCCAGGTGTCGGTGGCCCTGGCCGACTGGGCACCCAAGAATGGCATCAAGAAGGTCGTGACCCTGGTCAGCGACTACGGCCCGGGCATTGACGCCGAGAAATTCTTCAACCAGCGCCTGACTTTCAACGGCGGCCAGGTGACCGAGGCTTTGCGCGTGCCGCTGCGCAACCCGGACTTCGCCCCCTTCCTGCAGAAGGTGCGCGATGCCAAGCCCGATGCGCTGTTCGTCTTCGTGCCTTCGGGCGCGGGCGCTGCGGTGATGAAGCAGTTCCTGGAGCGCGGCATGGACAAGGCCGGCATCAAGCTCATCGCCACTGGCGACGTGACCGATGACGACCAGCTCAACGACATGGGCGACGGCGCACTGGGCGTGGTCACCTCGCACCACTACTCGGCCGCACACCCCTCGCCGCTGAACAAGAAATTCGTGGAAGCCTTCGAGAAGGCCAACAAGGGCCTGCGCCCCAACTTCATGGCCGTGGGCGGCTACGACGGCATGCGCGTGATCTACGAAGCGCTCAAGACCACCAAGGGCGCGGGCGGCGGCGACGCCCTGCTGGCCGCCATGAAGGGTCAGGTCTTCGAGAGCCCGCGCGGCCCGGTGTTCATCGACGCGCAGACCCGTGACATCGTGCAGAACGTGTACCTGCGCAAGGTCGAGCGCGTCAACGGCCAGCTCTACAACGTAGAGTTCGACGTGATCAAGGACGTGAAAGATCCCGGCAAGACGAAATAGGTAACCCCCTGAGTCGCTTCGCGCCATCCCCCTACAGGGGGACGCTACCCCTGGCCTGGCGAAGCCAGTTCCACGGTGGCGCTGGCGTCGGGCACGCCAGTATCGAAGATGGGTGTTCCTCTGGCCGGTGGACGGCGCCGTGCTGTGTTCTATTGAAGTGATTGCATGCTGACCATTCTTTTCGACGGCGTTGCCTACGGCATGCTGCTGTTCATCCTGGCGGTGGGGCTGGCCGTGACCATGGGGCTGATGAACTTCATCAACCTCGCGCACGGGGCCTTTGCCATGGCGGGCGGCTACATCACCGTGCTGCTCATGCAGCGGCTGAACGTGCCCTTTCTGTGGTGCCTGCCGCTGGCCTTCATCGGCACGGCGCTGCTGGGGGCGGTGCTCGAGCGCACGCTCTACCGGCCGCTGTACCACAAGGCCCATCTGGACCAGGTGCTGTTCTCCATCGGCCTAGTGTTCATGGCCGTGGCCACGGTGGACTATTTCGTGGGCTCCACGGGCCAGATCATCCAGCTGCCGGCCTGGCTCAAGGGCCGCACGGAGCTGGGCAGCGGCGCCTTCATGCTCGGCATGGGGCACTACCGCCTGTTCATCATCGCGGTGTGCGCGGCGCTCACCGTGGGTTTGCAGTACGTGCTCACTCGCACGCGTTTCGGCAGCCGCCTGCGCGCCTCGGTAGACGACCAGCGCGTGGCTGCCGGCATGGGCATCAACGTGAACATCGTGTTCCTGTCCACCTTCGCCTTCGGCTCGGGCCTGGCGGGCCTGGGCGGTGCGCTCGGGGCCGAAGTGCTGGGGCTGGACCCGAGCTTTCCGCTCAAGTTCATGATCTACTTCCTGATCGTCGTGGCCGTGGGCGGCACCTCCTCCATCACCGGGCCGTTGCTGGCCGCGCTGCTGCTCGGCATTGCCGACGTGGCGGGCAAGTACTACATCCCCAAGCTCGGGGCGTTCATCGTCTACAGCCTCATGATCCTGATCCTGATGTGGCGGCCCCAGGGCCTGTTCGTGCGCAAGGGGGGCAAGTGATGGATGCATCGTCCACCAACGTCCTGCTGCGCAGCCGCCGCATGCGGCCCTGGGAGCCCGTGCTGTGGCTGCTGGCCTTTGCCGCGCCGCTGGCGCTGCCCGGCCATGCGCTGATCATCAACGAGATTGCCATCGTGGCGCTGTTCGCCCTCTCGCTGGACCTGATCCTGGGCTACACCGGCATCGTCTCGCTCGGCCATGCGGCCTTCTTCGGCATGGGCGGTTACGCGGCCGCGCTGTTTGCCAAGCACGTGATGCCCGACCCGCTGGTCGGCCTGGCGGTGGGCATCGCTGCTGCCACGTTGCTGGGCGCGGTGGCCTCGTTCACCGTCATGCGCGGCACGGACCTCACACGCCTCATGGTCACACTGGGCGTGGGCCTGATCATGCTGGAGCTGGCCAACAAGCTCGACTGGCTGACCGGCGGTGCCGACGGGCTGCAGGGCGTGGTCATGGGCCCGGTGCTTGGCAAGTTCGAGTTCGACCTGTTCGGGCGCACGGCGGCCTGGTACTCGATGAGCGTGCTGCTGGTGCTGTTCCTGCTCGCGCGGCGCGTAGTGCAGTCGCCTTTTGGTGCCACGCTCAAGGCCATCCGCGACAACCGGCTGCGCGCCATGGCCATCGGCATCCCGGTGACGGCCAAGCTGGCGCAGGTCTACACGCTGGCGGCCGCGCTCGCGGGGGCGGCGGGTGCCCTGCTCACGCAGACCACGGGCTTTGCCTCGCTGGACCTGTTCGAATTCCACCGCTCGGCCGATGTGATGCTGATCCTGGTGATCGGCGGCGTGGGCTGGCTCTATGGCGGTGTGGTCGGTGCCATCGGCTTCAAGCTGCTGCAGGACCTGATCTCTGCCGTGACGCCGCAGTACTGGACCTTCTGGATCGGCCTGTTCCTGGTGGTGCTGGTGCTGGTGGGGCGCGAGCGCCTGATCCGCCCCTGGGCCTGGTTCGGGGGGCGCAAGGCATGAGCGCCACCGCAGTCCACAACGACGCTCCCATCGTGCTGGCCGCGCACGGGCTGGTCAAGCGCTTCGGCGGCATCGCCGCGACCAACAACGTCACGCTGAACCTGCGCCAGGGCGCACGCCATGCGCTGATCGGCCCCAACGGCGCGGGCAAGACCACGCTGATCAACCTGCTGACCGGCGTGCTGGAGCCCACCGAGGGTTCCATCGTTCTCGAAGGCCAGGACATCACGCGCCTGGCGCCGCACCAGCGCGTGCAGCGCGGCATGGTGCGCACCTTCCAGATCAACCAGTTGTTCGACTCGCTCACGCCGCTGGAGACGCTGGCGCTCACGGTCTCGCAGCAGCGCGGCTTTGGCGGCAAGTGGTGGCAGCCGCTGGGTGCGCAGCGCGCGGTGAACGAGCGCTGCGAGCAGTTGCTGGAGCAATTCCACCTGACGGCGGTGATGGCCGAGCCGACGAAGGTGCTGGCCTACGGCAAGCGCCGCCTGCTGGAGATCGCCATCGCCCTGGCCTGCGAGCCGCGCGTGCTGCTGCTCGACGAGCCCGTGGCCGGCGTGCCGGCCGGGGAACGCGAAGAGCTGCTGCAGACCGTGGCCGCCCTGCCGGCCGATGTCTCGGTGCTGTTGATCGAACACGATATGGACCTGGTTTTCAGCTTTGCCAACCGCATGACGGTGCTGGTCAATGGCACCGTGCTCACCGAGGGTGACCCCGACACCATCGCCAACGACCCGCAGGTCAAGGCGGTGTACCTGGGCCATGGGGAGGATGCGCATGTCTGAGCTTTTGCGCATTGAAGGGCTGAGCGCGGGCTATGGAGAGGCGGTGGTGCTGCAGGGTGTATCCCTGGCGCTGGCCGAGGGCGAGACGCTGGCCCTGCTGGGCCGCAATGGCACCGGCAAGACCACGCTGATCAACACCCTGGCCGGCGCCACGCGCCAGCATGCGGGCACGGTGGCTCTGGGGTCCGTGCAACTGCATCGCCTGCCGTCGCACGAACGCGCAGCCGCCGGCATCGGCTGGGTGCCGCAGGAGCGCAACATCTTCAAGTCGCTCACCGTGCACGAGAACCTGACCGCCGTGGCGCGGCCCGGCCGCAAGGGCGCTGCGGCGGCCCCGTGGACCCCGGACAAGGTGTACGCCATGTTCCCGCGCCTGGCCGAGCGCAAGACCAACCTGGGCACGCAGCTGTCGGGTGGCGAGCAGCAGATGCTGGCCGTGGGCCGGGCACTGGTGCTCAACCCGCGCCTGCTGTTGCTCGACGAGCCGCTGGAGGGACTGGCCCCGATCATCGTGGAAGAGTTGCTGCGCGCCATTCGCCGCATCACGCGCGAGGAGGGGTTGTCGGCCATCATCGTCGAGCAGCACCCGCAAGCCATCCTGGCGATCTCGGACCATGCCGCCGTGCTCGACCGGGGCACGGTGGTGCACACCGGCACTGCGGCGGATCTGAGTGCGCAGCCCGAGCTGCTGGACCGGCTGCTGGGCGTCGCCCGGTAGCCAGCGATCCCACAACCGGGGCAACACCATGGACCTGCAGCACATCGGCCTGATCGGCTACGGCGAAGTCGGCAAGACCTTTGCCCTGGGGCTGCAGTCGCAGCCCGGCGTCACCGGTGTCGGCGCATGGGACCTGAAGTTCGCGCAGGCGGCCACGCGCGATGCCGAGCGGGCGCATGCCGCGCAGCACGGGGTCACGGCCCACGCTTCGGTGCAAGCGCTGTGCTTGGCCAGCGACCTGATCATCTCGGCCGTCACCGCATCGCACACGCTGGAGGTGGCGCAGCAAGCAGTTGCCCACTTGCGCCCTGGCACCGTGTTCCTGGACCTCAATTCGGCCTCGCCCGGCACCAAGCAGCAGGCCGCCGCGCTGATCGAGGCGCGCGGCGCGCACTATGTGGAGGCGGGTGTCATGACCTCGGTGCCGCCCTATGGCATCCGCGTGCCCATGCTGCTGGGTGGTGCACAGGCCCAGGCGCTGGCCG
Organism: Acidovorax sp. LjRoot66; assembly: GCF_964253305.1. NCBI lineage: Bacteria > Pseudomonadati > Pseudomonadota > Betaproteobacteria > Burkholderiales > Comamonadaceae > Acidovorax > Acidovorax sp. LjRoot66. Next base: position 32,794 of record NZ_CAXUQU020000001.1, on the reverse strand, counting down.
CCGTGCTGCAGGCCTGGGGCATGGATGCCAAGCCGGTCAGCGAACAGCTGGGCGTGGCCAGCGCCATCAAAATGTGCCGCAGCGTGATGATCAAGGGGCTCGAAGCCCTGGTGATCGAAAGCTATGCCGCCGCTCGGCAGTACGGTGTGGAGGCACATGTGCTGCCCACGCTGGCCGAGACCTTTCCCTCCATCGACTGGGAAAGGCAGGGGAGCGAGGGCCTATTAACGCTATTTTGGGGGATCGCGTTGCCCGGCCTGGGGGCTGGATGCAAGGCGCCCGCGCGCAGCAAGGTGTGCACCTTGCAAGCGCGGGCAACGCCGCAGACGGCCCCCAGGCCGGGCAACCCGAAGGGAAGGCCCTTGCCGGCGCGCCACTCGTCGTTGCGCTCCTTGCGTGTGCACATGCACACGCGGCGTCACGCGCCTAGATTGGCACGCCGGCAAGGGCCTTCGCGACCCCCAAAATAGCGTTAACAGGCCCTCTTCTTCAGCCGCGTGGTGCAGCACGGCCAGCGCCGCTCCGAAGAAATGCACGAGGCCGCGCGCACCGTGCGCGAGGCCGGCGTGGAGCCGTTGATGGCCAGCGCCATTGCGCACAAGCAGTCGGCGGTGGCGGCCATGGCGCGCGAGGGCGTGTTCGCGGGCCTGCCCAAGGATGCGCCCTGGCAGGACTATGCCGACCGGTTGCTGGCGCACCTGGATGCTGCACCGAAGAGGGATCAGGGCGCCTTGTAGATCGTCTGCAGCGTGCTGCGGATCAGCTCTGCCATGGCCTGCTGGGTCAGCGTGGCCGGGCGCTGCGAACTCACAGCCATCGACAGCTTGCTGCGCAGCCGCGGCTCGCCCGCCTGGCCGATGGGCCGGGTGCCGAACACCTCGGGCTTGCCCGAGGTGGTGACCGCATTCATGGGCAGCACCGCGCTGCCCGCGCCATCGGCCACCAGGTCCAGGATGGCGGCCACGCCGTCGATCTCCAGGCTGATCTGCGGGCGCAGGCCCAAGGCCGCCAATTCCGACTCCACCAGCATGCGGATGGAGTTGGGCCGGGTGGGGATCACCAGCGCAAAGCGCGTGAGCTCCTCCAGCCCGATGGGCTGCCGTGCCTGGGCGTCGGTTTCGGTGTCGCTTTGCCCCACGGGGCGGCGCTGCACGAGGAACAGGTCTTCCTCCAGCAAGGGCGTGATCTCGATGCCCGGCGAAGCGGGCGTGTTGTAGAGCAGAGCGATGTCCAGCAACCCCGTGGTCAGCGATTCGCGCATGGCCACCGTCAGGCCTTCGCTGATGGCCAGGGCCGCATCGGGCATCTGCACGCGAAAGGCGCGGGTGAGCGGCACCGTGAGCACCTTGGCCATGGTCGGCGGCAGGCCGATGGCCACGCGCCCGGCCAGCGCGCCCCGCACACGCCCAAGCTCCTCGCGGGCCCTTTCTACCTGGTGCAGGATGCCGCGCCCGTGCTCCAGCAGCAGCTTGCCGGCCTCGGTCGGTATGGCCCCGCGGCCATTGCGCACCAGCAGGTTCTGGCGCAGCTCCACCTCCAGCAGACGCACCTGGCGGCTCAGGGCCGGCTGGGCGATGTCCAGCACCACCGAGGCGCGGGTGAAACTGCCCAGTTCGGCCACGCGCACAAAGTACTCGATCTGCTTGAGGTCCATGGGGTGTGCTCTCCGCTATTTGCAATAGCTCCAATTCAACAATAGAAGAATGATATATCTGGTAGTGCCCCTGCCGGCTTTATGTCGGGCCCGGCACTGCCCACAATCGGCGGCATGTATACAGCGACTGCCACCTCCCCATGAGTGCGCCCACCCTTCGTGGAATCTCCTCCATGGCCACGCGCCAGGTGCTGGCCGAACTGCTGGCCGCCTACGAGCAGCAGACCGGCCAGCGCGCGGTCATCGAAGCCGTGGGCGGCGTGGACGCCGCCAAGCGCGTGCAGGCCGGCGAGGCCTTTGACGTGGTGGTGCTGGCGTCCGACGCCATCGACAAGCTCATTGCCGCAGGCACCATCGATGCCGCGAGCAAGACCGACTGGGTGCGTTCCGGCGTGGCCGTGGCCGTGCGCGCCGGTGCAGCGCTGCCCGACATCGGCTCTGAAGACGCGGTGCGCAGCGCCGTGCTGGCCGCGCGCAGCATCAGCTACTCCACCGGCCCGAGTGGCGTGGCGCTGACCAAACTGTTCGAGCGCTGGGGCATTGCCGACGAGGTGGCCGGCCGCATGGTGCAGGCGCCGCCCGGGGTTCCCGTGGGCTCGCTGGTGGCGCGCGGCGATGTGGAACTCGGTTTTCAGCAACTGAGCGAGTTGCTGAACGTCGAGGGCATCACCGTGGTGGGCCCGCTGCCGCCCGCCATCCAGATCACCACCATCTTCTCATCGGGCGTGGGCACTGCCAGCAAGCAACCCGTGGCTGCAAAGGCGCTGCTCGACTTTTTGACATCCTCAGATGCCACCGAGGCCAAGCAACGCCAGGGCATGGACCCCGCCTGATTCCGCATACCAAGATCCAAGGAGCACACCACAATGAGCCTCATCATCGACTGCCATGGCCACTACACCACGGCACCCAAGGCGCTGGAGAACTGGCGCAACCAGCAGATCGCCGGCATCAAGGACCCGGCCGCCATGCCCAAGGTGGCGGACCTCGTGATCAGCGACGACGAGCTGCGCGAGTCCATCGAGGCCAACCAGCTGCGCCTGATGAAGGAGCGCGGCAGCGACATCACCCTGTTCTCGCCGCGCGCGAGCTTCATGGCCCACCACATCGGTGACTTCAACGTCTCCAGCACCTGGGCGGCCATCTGCAACGAGCTGTGCCACCGCGTCTCCACGCTGTTCCCCGAGCATTTCGTGCCTGTGGCCATGCTGCCGCAAAGCCCCGGCGTGGACCCCGCGACCTGCATCCCCGAGCTCGAAAAGTGCGTCAAGGAATACGGTGCCGTGGGCATCAACCTGAACCCCGATCCCTCCGGTGGCCACTGGACCAGTCCGCCGCTGACCGACCGCCACTGGTACCCCATCTACGAGAAGATGGTGGAGTACGACCTGCCCGCCATGATCCATGTGAGCACCAGCTGCAACGCGTGCTTCCACACCACGGGCGCGCACTACCTGAACGCCGACACCACGGCCTTCATGCAGTGCATCCAAGGCGACCTGTTCAAGGACTTCCCCACGCTCAAATTCCTCATCCCGCATGGCGGCGGTGCTGTGCCCTACCACTGGGGGCGCTTCCGGGGCCTGGCGCAGGAGATGAAGAAGCCCCTGCTCGAAGACCACCTGCTGAACAACATCTTCTTCGACACCTGCGTGTACCACCAGCCCGGCATCGACCTGCTCAACACCGTGATCCCGGTGAAGAACGTGCTCTTCGCCTCGGAAATGATCGGCGCGGTGCGCGGCATCGACCCCACCACCGGCCACTACTACGACGACACCAAGCGCTACATCGAGGCCAGCAAGATCCTGAGCGGCGACGACAAGCACCAGATCTACGAAGGCAATGTGCGCCGCGTGTTCTCCCGACTCGATTCACGCCTGAAGGCAAAGGGGCTCTGACATGTACGAACTAGGCGTTGTCCACCGCAACATCACCCGCGCAGACCGCGCAGCCGCCGACGGCCTGGCCGCACTGGGCTCGGCCACGGTACACGAGGCCATGGGCCGCGTGGGCCTGCTCAAGCCCTATATGCGCCCCATCTACCCCGGCCAGCAGGTGTCTGGTACGGCGGTCACCGTGCTGCTGCAGCCCGGCGACAACTGGATGATGCACGTAGCTGCCGAGCAGATCCAGCCCGGCGACGTGGTGGTGGCGGCCGTCACCTCGGAATGCACCGATGGCTACTTCGGCGACCTGCTGGCCACCTCGTTCCAGTCGCGCGGTGCGCGGGCGCTCATCATCGACGCCGGCGTGCGGGACGTGAAGACGCTGCAGGAGATGAACTTTCCGGTCTGGAGCCGCGCCATATCGAGCAAGGGCACCATCAAGGCCACGCTGGGCTCGGTCAACATCCCCGTGGTCTGCGCCGGCATGTGGGTCACGCCCGGCGACGTGATCGTTGCCGACGACGATGGCGTGGTCTGCGTGCCTGCCGCACGCGCCGTGGAAACGCTCGAAGCCGCGCAAAAGCGCGAGAGCTTCGAGGGCGAAAAGCGCGCCAAGCTCGCCTCGGGCGTGCTCGGCCTGGACATGTACAACATGCGCCCCGGGCTGGAGAAGGCCGGGCTCAGGTACATCGACTGAGCGCCACCACGCGGTAACCGCTCCAGTGACGTCTGCCGTGTGGCGGATGTCGCACCGCTGCGCACGGCGCAGCACCTATTTGATATTGACGAGACCTACCATGCGCCTTCTTTCTTCTTCCCTCTCCCGCCGCGCCGCCCTGGCACTGGGTGTGGCCGCCGCTGCCGGCCTGGCGCCGCAATTGGTTGCGGCCCAGCAGTTCCCCACCAAGCCCGTGCGCATCATCACGCCCTTCCCGGTGGGCGGCGGCCCGGACGGCGTGGCCCGCCTCGTGGCCGAGAAGCTCGGCCGCGCCTGGAACCAGCCCGTGGTGGTGGAAAACCGCCCCGGCGGCAACGGCTTCATCGCCATCGACGCCTTCAAGCGCGGCGCAAAGGACGGGCATGACCTGATCGTGCTGGACAACGTGCACCTGGCCGCCTACCCCAGCCTGTTCAAGAAGCTGCCCTACGACCCGGTGAAGGACTTCGACGCGCTGCTGCCGCTGTTCAAGACCTACTTCTTCTTCACCGTGGCCGGCGACAGCAAGTACAAGAGCGTGGGCGACCTGATTGCCGACGCCAAGGCCCACCCGGGCAAGCTCAACTACGGCTCCTGGTCGGTGGGCAACCCGGTGCACCTGGGCTCCGAGCTGTTTGAGAGCGCCACCGGCACGCAGATGGAGCACGTGATCTACAAGGAGACCACGCAGCTTTACACCGGCGTCTCCACCAATGAGCTGGCCTTTGCCCTGGGCAGCGCCGCCACGGCCGGGCCGCTGCAGCGCGCCGGCAAGCTGCGCTTTCTGGCCGTCGCCGCACCCCAGCGTGTGACGAGCTTCCCCGACGTGCCCACGGTGGGCGAGTCGGGCGGCCCCAAGGGTTTCGAGGTCACGGGGTGGAACACGATCGCCGTGCCGCCCGGCCTGCCCGCAGCAGTGACCGACAAGATCCGCAAGGACATCGAGCAGGCGCTGACCGGCGCGGACGTGCAGGAGAAGTTCAAGAGCTTTGGCTACGAGCAGTTCCCGACCACGCGTGCGCAGTTCACGCAGTTCGTCAAGGACGAGAGCCAGCGCTTTGGCGAGGTGATCAAGAAGGCCAACGTCTCGCTGGACTGAACCACAAGGAGCACACCGCATGAGTGAATTCACCAAGACCCCTGGCTGGCTCGACTGGTACGCCGGCCCGAGCAAGCCCCGCTTCCAGGTGCCCGCAGGCGCCGTGGATGCGCACTGCCACGTGTTCGGCCCCGGTGCCGAGTTTCCCTACGCGGCCGAACGCAAGTACACGCCCTGCGATGCCAGCAAGGCGCAGCTCTATGCACTGCGCGACCACCTGGGCTTTGCGCGAAACGTGGTGGTGCAGGCCACCTGCCACGGTGCCGACAACCGCGCCATGGTCGATGCGCTGGTGCACTCGGGCGGCAAGGCGCGTGGCGTGGCCACCGTGCGCCGCTCGGTGACCGATGAAGAGCTGCAGGCCATGCACGACGCCGGCGTGCGCGGCGTGCGCTTCAACTTCGTCAAGCGCCTGGTGGATTTCACGCCCAAGGACGAGCTGATGGAGATCGCCGCGCGCATCCACCGACTGGGCTGGCACGTGGTGATCTACTTCGAGGCCGTGGACCTGCCCGAGCTGTGGGACTTCTTCACGCAGCTGCCCACCACCGTGGTGGTGGATCACATGGGCCGCCCCGACGTGACCAAGCCCGTCGATGGCCCCGAGTTCGAGCTGTTCCTGAAATTCATGCGCCAGCATCCCAACGTGTGGAGCAAGGTCAGTTGCCCCGAGCGCTTGAGCGTGGCCGGCCCCAAGGCCCTCGATGGCGAGCAGGCCGCCTACCGCGACGTGGTGCCGTTCGCGCGCCGCGTGGTCGAGGAGTTCCCTGACCGCGTGCTCTGGGGCACCGACTGGCCGCACCCCAACCTCAAGGACCACATGCCCGACGATGGTTTGCTGGTGGATTTCATTCCCCACATCGCGGTCACGCCACAATTGCAGCGCAAACTCCTTGTCGATAATCCCATGCGCCTCTACTGGCCTGAGGAAGTGAAAGGCTGAAGCCATGTCCCTCGACAAACCTTACCTGGACGTGCCCGGCACGACCATCTTCGACGCAGAGCAAAGCCGAAAAGGCTACTGGCTCAACCAGTTCTGCATGAGCCTGATGAAGGCCGACAACCGCGCCCGCTTCAAGGCTGGCGAGCGTGCCTACCTCGACGAGTGGGCGATGACCGAAGAGCAGAAGCTGGCCGTGCTGGCGCGCGACCTCAACTGGTGCATCCGCCTGGGCGGCAACATCTACTTCCTGGCGAAGATTGGCGCGACCGATGGCAAGAGCTTCCAGCAGATGGCCGGCTCCATGACCGGCATGACCGAAGACGAATACCGCAACATGATGATCGGCGGCGGCCGCTCGGCGCAGGGCAACCGCGTGGTCGGCGAAGACGGCGATGCCCAGGCGCACCGCCAGCCGCAGGGTGCTGCGGGAAAGAAAGGAAACTGAACATGGCGCGTATCACCGCCTCCGTCTTCACCTCGCACGTGCCCGCCATCGGCGCCGCGCTCGACCTGGGCAAGACGCAAGAGGACTACTGGAAGCCGCTGTTTGCCGGCTATGACTTCTCCAAGCAATGGATGAAGGACAACAAGCCCGACGTCGTCTTCCTGGTCTACAACGACCATGCCACGGCCTTCAGCCTGGAGATGATCCCGACCTTCGCCATCGGCACGGCGGCCGAGTACCTGCCGGCCGACGAAGGCTGGGGCCCGCGCCCCGTGCCCAAGGTCATCGGCCACCCGGACTTGGCTTCGCACATCGCGCAGTCGGTGATTCAGCAGGACTTCGACCTCACCATCGTCAACCGCATGGACGTGGACCACGGCCTCACGGTGCCGCTGTCGCTGATGTGCGGCCAGCCCGATCCCGTGGCCGGTGCCTGGCCGTGCCCGGTGATACCGTTCGCGGTCAACGTGGTGCAGTACCCCGTGCCCAGCGGCCGGCGCTGCTACAACCTGGGCCAGGCGATCCGCAAGGCCGTGGAGAGCTACGACGAGGACCTCAACGTGCACATCTGGGGCACGGGCGGCATGAGCCACCAGCTGCAGGGCCCGCGCGCCGGCCTGATCAACAAGGACTTCGACAACGCCTTCCTCGACAAACTCATCAACGACCCCGAGGCCGCCGCCAGCATTCCGCACATCGACTACGTGCGCGAGGCGGGCAGCGAGGGCATCGAGCTCGTGATGTGGCTCATCGCGCGCGGCGCCATGGCCGACGTGGCCGGCGGCAAGCCGCCCAGGCTCGTGCACCGCTTCTACCATGTGCCCGCATCCAACACGGCCGTGGGCCACCTGATCCTGGAGAATTCCTGACATGACTACGAACAAGACCATCAAGGTCGCCCTGGCGGGCGCCGGTGCCTTCGGCATCAAGCACCTGGACGGCATCAAGAACATCGACGGTGTCGAAGTCGTCTCGCTGATCAGCCGCGACCTCGACAAGACCAGGGAAGTGGCGGCCAGGTACGGCATTGGCCATGTCACCACCGACCTGGCCGAAAGCCTGGCCCTGCCCGAGGTGGACGCCGTGATCCTGTGCACGCCCACGCAGATGCATGCCGAGCAGAGCATCGCCTGCATGAAGGCCGGCAAGCACGTGCAGGTGGAGATCCCCCTGGCCGACAGCCTCAAGGGTGCGCAGGAAGTCGTGGCGCTGCAGAAAGAGACCGGCCTGGTGGCCATGTGCGGCCACACGCGCCGCTTCAACCCCAGCCACCAGTACGTGCACAAGAAGATCCAGGCCGGCGAGTTCAACATCCAGCAGATGGATGTGCAGACCTACTTCTTTCGCCGCACCAACACCAATGCGCTGGGCCAGGCGCGCAGCTGGACGGACCACCTGCTGTGGCACCATGCAGCGCACACCGTGGACCTGTTCGCCTACCAGGCCAATAGCCCTATCGTGAAAGCCAACGCCGTGCAAGGCCCGATCCACCCCGTGCTGGGCATTGCCATGGACATGAGCATCCAGCTCAAGGCCGCCAACGGCGCCATCTGCACGCTGTCGCTCTCGTTCAACAACGATGGCCCGCTGGGCACCTACTTCCGCTACATCGGCGACACCGCGACCTACCTGGCGCGCTACGACGACCTGTACAACGGCAAGGACGAGAAGATCGACGTGAGCCACGTCGACGTGTCGATGAACGGCATCGAGCTGCAGGACCGCGAGTTCTTTGCCGCCATCCGCGAAGGCCGCGAGCCCAACTCCAGCGTGGCCAGCGTGCTGGCCTGCTACCAGGTGCTGCACGACCTGGAGCAGCAGCTTCAGTAAGATCCGCCTGCAGACACCCACAACCCGCCCGCAGATGGAACGCTGCGGGCGTTTTTCATGGAGCAACGACCACCATGCAGACACGCCAACTTGGCCCCTTTGAAGTCAGCGCCATCGGCCTGGGGTGCATGAACCTGAGCCACGCCTATGGCGCCCCCGTCTCGCCCGAGCAGGGCGAGCGCGTGCTGCTGGCCGCGCTCGACGCAGGCGTGACCCTGTTCGACACCGCCACGCTCTACGGTTTTGGCGCCAACGAGACCCTGGTGGGCCGTGTGATGAAGCCGCACCGCCAGCGCTTCACCCTGGCCAGCAAGTGCGGCATGCAGGGCGTGGACGTGGCCGGCGACGGCAAACTGGTGCGCGTGATCGACGGGCGCCCCGCCACCCTGCGCCAGACCTGCGAGGACAGCCTGCGCCGCCTGCAGACCGACGTGATCGACCTGTACTACCTGCACCGCTGGGACAAACAGGTATCCATCGAGGACAGCGTGGGCGCGCTCGCCGACCTGGTGCGCGCGGGCAAGATACGCAGCATCGGCCTGTCCGAAGTGTCGGCCGCTACGCTGCGGCGCGCGCATGCGGTGCACCCCATCGCTGCCGTGCAAACCGAGTATTCGCTGTGGACGCGCAACCCCGAGATCGCGGTGCTCGAAGCCTGCCGTGAGCTGGGCGTGGCCTTCGTCGCCTTCAGCCCCGTGGCGCGTGGTTACCTGTGTGGCGATCTGAAAGATGTGTCCGCACTGGACGCCAAGGACATCCGCCGTGCGATGCCGCGCTTTGCCCCCGAGGCCTACGCGGCCAACCTTGCGCTACTGGACAGCTACTTTGCGATAGCCCGCCAAGTCGGCTGCAGCCCCGCGCAACTGGCGCTGGCCTGGCTGCTGCACAAGGGCGAACACATCATCCCCATCCCGGGCACGACCAGCGTGGAGCACCTGCACGACGACCTGGGTGCCGACGCAGTGCAACTCGACGCGCAGACCATGGCCGCCCTCGATGGCGCCATCAACCAGCAGAACGTCGTGGGCCCCCGCTACAGCGCCCAGAGCGCGAGCGAGGTGGATACCGAGACGTTTGCCTGAAACAATGCACGCCCTGCACCGTTGCAGGGCGGGTCGCATCAGCGGCGTGTCTGCGCTTCGGTGTGCAGGCTGATCTGGGCGGTGCCGGAGTTGGCGGTGCGGATGTTGGCCGCCAGCATGCGCGCGCGTGCCGCATTGGTGGCAGCCTCGGCCTGCAGCGCCGCCATGTAGGCGATGTGGTTGGTTTCCGCCTCGTCGCTGGTCTTGCTCCAGATGCTGTTGGCCTGTGCCAGGGCTTCGGTGGCCTGTTTCAGTTCCAGGGCTGCGTGCCGGGCCACTGCCGGGTCGGCGCTGGCGGTGCCTACGGCCGTGCGGGCCCGCTCCAGCGCCATGGACGGGGCCGTGGCACAAGCGGAAAGAAACCCTGCGGCCATCGCGCTGATGGCGAGAACGGTGGTGCTGCGAAGCATGGGATGCATGGTGGCTGTTTCCTTCAAGGACTCTGGTGAGCAGGTCTGCATGGGCTTCATATGTAACAAATGCATATGACCCGCCCGTGGCAGAAATTGAACAGCAAAACCTGTGCCGCCCCGCATGGGGCTTACCCTGGTGGGGTATTGCCGTTACCAGTGTCCTGAGCACGCACCAATCCAATGCACCCAGGCAAAGCCCCAGATGTTACATGTGTGTGAATACACACTTAGACGTATTCGTCTTGTCGGATGAGGCGTCGGCTCCCCGATTGCCATGCCGGTGCGGGCGCGCCAGCCATGCAAAAGACCGCGTGGCGTGAGCGGCGCGGTCTGGGGAGGGGACCAGGGCGGCACGCCGCCCGGCGGGGGGTTTCAGCGGCCCTTGAGGTTGCCCTTGTCGTCGGCGATCACGATCTCCACGCGGCGGTTCATTGCCCGGCCCTCGGGCGAGGCGTTGTCGGCCACCGGGTAGACCTTGCCGTAACCGCGCGCCGTGATGCGGCTGGTGTCCACGCCCCGCGCCACCAGCGCATCGCGCACGGCGCCGGCACGGCGAGCCGACAGTTCCTGGTTGTACACGTCCGAACCCACGCTGTCGGTATAGCCCTCGATCAGCAGCTTGCGCTCGGGAAACTGCTTGAGGAAATCGGCCAGTTTGTCCAGGCGAGGCCCGGCTTGCGCAGACAGCTCGGCCTTGTTGAACGCGAAGAGCACGTCACCCAGGGTCACGAGCAGGCCGCGCTCGGTCTGCTGGGCCTCCATCTCGCGCAACTGGGCTTCGAGCATGCGCACGCGGTCCTGGGCGGCGCTGGCCTGGGCCAGGGCTGCGTTGGCCTGCGCCTGCTGCTGGGCTGCGCGCTGTTCTGCGCTCATGGCCTGGGCCTGGGCTGTCTGGGCATTGCGCGCCTGGGCGTCCGCGCGCATGCGCGCTTCATCGGCCTCGCGGGTGCGCGCCTGCAGGCGGATGCGGTCGGCTTCGGAACTGGCGCTCTGGATGCTGGCATCGAGCATGCGGGCCCGCGCCGCATTGTTGGCGATCTCGGCGCGCTGGGCGGCGATATAGGCCAGGTGGTTGGTCTCGGCCTCATCGTGCTTGTCGGCCCAGAAACGGTCGGCACGGGCCAGGGCATCGCTGGCCTGCTTGAGCTCCAGGGGGGCGTATTGGGCCACCGCAGGGTCCGTGCCGGCACGGCTCACTGCCGTGCGGGCCTGCTCCAGTGCGGCGGAAGGTGCGGTACTGGCGCAGGCGGCCAGCAGGCCCGCAGCGATCAGGCTGGTGGCCAGGGCAGTGGTACGGCGAAGAATGGGGTGCATGGTGGGTATTCCTTCAAGATTCGGGGTCACGGGGCGTGACGGCAGGCGCGGTAGGGCTGATGCGATCAGCGGGCGGGCGCGGCGCGGCGGTTGATTTCTTCCTGCAGCGCGCGGATGCCGTCCTGCACCTGGGCCAGGCTTGCGGCATTGCGCTCGGCATCGGCGCGGGTTTCTGCCACACGGGCGTCCACTTCGGCCTCGGCGGCCAAGCGGCGGGCGGCGGTGTAGTCCTGCGCGCCCATGGCCTTCTCGGCCGCCATGAGCTTGTCGCGGGCACGCTGCAGTTCGACGGGTGCGGTCGCAGTCACGCTGGGTGCGGCAGACACGCGGGTCAGCGTGGTGCGGCTCACGGCCATCTGTTCCGTGGGCGGTGGCGTGGAGGAGCAGGCGGCCAGGGCGCCCAGGGCGAGAACGGCAATGGCAAGGCGGAAAGGTGCGGATGAAGGCATGGTGTTCTGAACTCCTGTGGAGGGGGATGGGATCTGCCCTCCCCGATGCCGGCAAGCCGGGCGAGGGGGCGACCAGGAGACGTTGCTGGTACAGGTGCATTGTTCGTGCAGCGACCTTCAGGCCGCGTAGTCCCTGCCTCAGTTCGCCTGTGGGCCAGGTCTTACATCGGCTTACGTGTCAGGGGCCGCAGCGGGCCGACGCAGGCCAGGGTCCCGCAGGCACCAGGGTCAGGGCAGGTTCTCGCGAAAGACCACCTGGCTGCGTGTGGTCTCCACACCGGACAAGGCGGGACGCCCGTCGCGCAGGTTGGCGAAGATGCGCACGCAGCTGGTGATGGTGCTCAAGGGGTTCTGGGTGATCACCGCGTCCATGCTGCCGTCGATGAGCTGGGCGCGCGTGTCGGGTGTCAGGCCGTGGCCGATGAACACCACCTTGTGCTGCACGCCGCACTCCTGCAGTGCGCGGGCGATGCCGTCGGAGGCGCCGCCGATGTTGTAGATGCCGGCCAGGTCCGGGTGGCGTTCGAGCAGGGTGCGTGTCTGGCGGTAGTTCTTCTCGGTGTCGTCGAGCCCCTCGCGCAGGCCGACCACGGTGAGCTTCGGGAACAGCTCTTCGAGCACGTGCAGGAAGCCTGCTTCGCGCTCCTGGTGCGCCGCATAGCGCAGGCTGCCTGCGACCAGGGCCACCTTGGCATCGCGCACACCTATGAAGCGGCCGATTAGGTAGCCTGCGGTGCGGCCCGCAGCCCGGTTATCCAGGCCTACGTAGCCCACGCGCTGCGAGTTGCCCAGGTCCGAGATCACCGTGACCACGGGCACGCCGCGCCCGGCCAGCGTGGCCACGGCCTCGCGCACCTGGGGGTGCTCCAGCGCCATCATCACCAGGCCGTCGTAGCGCTTGCCATGGTGCAGCAGCGCCTGGGCCAGGGCCTCGGGGTTGAAGCTGTCCACCGTCTCGGCGCGGCACTTGACGTGGAAGGGCGCCCAGTGCTCCTGCGAGTAGCTGACCATGTCGCCCAGCATGGTGAGGAAGCGGCTGGTATTGCGCGGCAGCAGGAACATCACGCGCAGGGGCGCAGGCGCCAGCGTGGCGGCCAGACCGTCCGCCGGCAGGTAGCCCAGCTCGCCCGCGGCCTGCACCACGCGCTGCGCGGTGGCCTGGCGCACGCCGCCGCGGCGGTTGAGCACCCGGTCCACGGTGGCAGTGGAGACGCCGGCCAGCGCGGCAACCTCCACCACGCCGGGCATGGCGCGGCTCACGGCGGCCCTCCGAAACCATCAAAACCCATCATGTTTGGCGGTTGGTACATCACGGGCCCGAGGCTATCGTAAGAGCCCACCGCATGCCAGAGGGCGGTGGTCAAGACAAGGAACAATGATGGAGACAAACAACAAGCGGCTCGCGGGCCGCGTCGCCCTGGTGTTCGGTGCCGGGTCCGATGGCGACGGCTGGGGCAATGGCAAGGCCGCCGCAGCCGCCTATGCGCGGGCCGGGGCCCGGGTGGTCGCGGTGGACCGTGATGGCACCGCCGCCGAAGTGACGCGCGACACCATCCTTGGTGAAGGCAACGAAGCCATTGCGGTCACGGCCGACGTCACGCAGTGGACCGATGTACAGGCCGCCGTGCAGGCGGCCACCGAAGCTTTCGGCCGCGTCGACATCCTGCACAACAACGTGGGCATCACCTCTCAGGGCGGCCCGGTGGAGACCACCGAAGACACCTGGGACCGAGTGATGGCGGTCAACGTCAAGAGCATGTTCCTGACCTGCAAGGCCGTGTTGCCGCTGATGCAGGCGCAGCAGTCGGGCGCCATCGTCAACATCGGTGCGCTCGGTGGCGTGCGTTGGACGGGCTATGCCTATTGCGCCTACGCGGCCTCCAAGGGGGCGGTGAACTCCTTTACCCAGAGCGTGGCCCTGCAGTACGCGGGGGAGGGCATCCGCGCCAACTGCATACTGCCAGGCGTGATGGACACGCCGCACATCTACCGCCAGATCTCGGGCTTCTACGCCAGCCACGAGGAGATGGTGGCCGCGCGCCACAAGCTCTCGCCCACAGGGCGCATGGGCGATGGCTGGGACGTGGCCAACGCCGCGGTGTTCCTGGCCTCCGACGAAGCCCGCTACATCAACGGCGTGGAGCTGCTGGTCGATGGCGGCATGCATGCGCGGTGCAAATGACGCTTCCTGAAACCATCAAAAGTCATCAGATTTTCGATTTGCGCAGGCCCCCGACCACCGATAAGGTCTGCCCTTGAACGAGCCGCCCCGCGCGTGCCGATTCCAACGATTCCATAAAGACAGGAGACAAAGACCATGGCCCATTCGAATCACTCATCTTCGCGCCGCAGCCTGCTGCGCGGTCTGTGCGCGTTGCCCGCCGCATCCGTCGCGGGCGCCTGGCCGGGGCTGGCGAGCGCTGCTGCGCCGGAGTACAGCTTCAAGTTCGGCAACAACCTGCCTGTGTCGCACCCGCTCAACGTGCGCGCCAACGAGGCGGCGGCGCGCATCCTGTCCGAGAGCAAAGGGCGGCTCGAACTCAAGGTGTTCCCCAACAACCAACTCGGCGGCGACACCGACATGCTCTCGCAGGTGCGCAGCGGTGGCCTCGAGATCTTCAACGCCGGCACCATGGTGATCGCCACGCTGGCGCCCATCAGCGCCATCACGGCCCTGGGCTTCGCCTTCGCCGACTACGAGCAGGTGTGGAAGACGGTGGATGGCAAGCTGGGCGACAGCATCCGTGCGGCCTTTGCCAAGGTGGGCCTGTACACCTTCCCGCGCATGTGGGACAACGGCTTTCGCCAGGTGACCACCAGCACCAAGGCCGTCAGCAGTGCGGCCGACCTGGGCGGCATGAAGATCCGCGTGCCCGTGAGCCCCATGGGCATCTCGATGTTCAAGGCGCTGTCGGCATCACCGGCCAGCCTGCAATTCAGCGAGGTGTATTCGGCCCTGCAGACCAAGGTCGTGGATGCGCAGGAGAACCCGCTGGCCATCGTGCAGACCGCCAAGCTCTACGAGGTGCAGAAGTTCTGCTCGGTCACCAACCACAGCTGGGACGGCTACCACATGGTCGTCAACGGACGCGCCTGGCGCGGCCTGCCGGACGACCTCAAGCTGATTTTGGGCCGGGCCTTCGATGAAGCCGGGCTGCAGCAGCGCGCCGACCTCGCCAAACTCAACGAGACGCTGCGCAGCGACCTCACCACCAAGGGCATGGCCTTCAACGATGCCAACCCGCAAAGCTTCCGTGAGCAACTGCGCAAGGCTGGTTACTACACCGAGTGGAAGGGCAAGTTCGGCGACGAGGCCTGGGCGCTGCTGGAAGCCTCCGTCGGCAAGGTGTCCTGATGCTCGCAGCTGCCGTGTCCGCCCCCGTTCCCACGGGCTGGCGTGCCGCGCTCGGTCCCGTGGATCGGGGCATCGGCGCGGTGGTGGAGTCCGCCGCCGCGCTGCTGGTGCTGGTGGAGATCTGCCTGCTGTTCTGCGGTGTCGTGTCGCGCTACGTGTTCCACGCACCCCTGGTCTGGTCCGACGAGCTGGCCTCGATCCTGTTCCTGTGGCTGTCCATGCTGGGCGCGGTGGTGGCACTGCGCCGCGGCGAGCACATGCGCATGACGGCCTTCGTGGGCAAGGTGCCGCCGGCGGCGCGCGCCTACCTGGAGGCGCTGGCCATGGCCGCGTCGTTCGCGTTCCTGCTGCTCATCCTGCACCACGCGTACGAGTACGCGGCCGAAGAGGCCGTGATCGTCACGCCGGCGCTGGAGATCAGCAACGCCTGGCGCGCCTCGGCGCTGCCGGCGGGCATGGCGCTGATGTTGCTGGTGTGCACGCTGCGCATGCTGCGCGAGGGCGGTCTGGCCGTGATGCTGGCGGCTTGCGCCACGGTGGGCGCGCTGGTGCTGGCCTTCTGGCTGGCGCAGCCGGTGTTCCCGCCGCTGGGCAAGCTCAATTTGGTGATCTTCTTCGTCGTGGTGGTGGCCACCTGCGTGTTCGCGGGCGTGCCCATCGCTTTCTCGTTCGCACTGGCCACCTTCGGCTATATGGCGCTCACCACGCGCGCACCCATGCCGGTGCTGGTGGGCCGGCTCGATGAAGGCATGTCGCACCTGATGCTGCTGGCCGTGCCGCTGTTCATCTTCCTCGGCGCGCTGATCGAGATGACCGGCATGGCACGCGCCATGATCCAGTTCCTGGCCAGCCTGCTGGGCCACGTGCGCGGTGGGCTGTCGTATGTGCTGATCGGTGCCATGTACCTGGTTTCGGGCATTTCGGGCTCCAAGATCGCCGACATGGCGGCCATCGCGCCGGTGCTGTTCCCCGAGATGCAAAAGCGCGGCGCCAAGCCCGGCGACCTGGTGGCGCTGCTGTCGGCCACGGGCGCGCAGACCGAAACCATACCGCCCTCCATCGTGCTGATCACCATCGGCTCGGTCACGGGCGTGTCCATCGCGGCGCTGTTCACGGGCGGCATGCTGCCGGCCGTGGTGGTGGGGGCCTGCCTGTGCGCTGTGGTCTGGTGGCGCTACCGCCGTGAAGACCTGTCGCAGGTGCAGCGCTTCGGCCGTGCGCAGATCGTGCGCTTCCTGGTCACGGCCTTGCCAGCCATCGCGCTGCCGTTCGTGATCCGCGCGGCCGTGGTCGAGGGCGTTGCCACGGCGACCGAGGTCTCCACCATCGGCATCGTCTACGCTGTGCTGGTGGGCCTGTTCATCCACCGCCAGTTCGACTGGCGCCGGCTGCGGCCCATGCTCATCGAGACCGCTTCGCTCACCGGCGCCATCATCTTCATCGTGGGCTGCGCCACGGCCATGGCCTGGGGGCTCACGCAGTCGGGCTTCTCGCACGACCTGGCCGAGGTGATGAAGCAGCTGCCTGGAGGTGCCTGGGGCTTCATGGCGGTTTCCATCATTGCCTTCGTGGTGCTGGGCAGCGTGCTCGAAGGCATCCCGGCCATCGTGCTGTTCGGGCCGCTGCTATTTCCCATTGCCAAGGCCGTTGGCATCCACGAGGTGCACTACGCCATGGTGGTGATCTTCGCCATGGGCATCGGCCTTTTCGCGCCGCCGTTCGGTGTGGGCTATTACGGCGCCTGCGCGATCAGCAAGGTGCACCCCAACGAGGGCCTGTCCCATATCGGCGGCTACGTCATGGCGCTGTTCGTGGGCCTGGTCATCGTGGCTGCGATCCCATGGTTTTCCACCGGTTTTCTGACCAAGTAACGCATTCCATCCAGTCCCCCTGGTCTGGCCGCTGCGTGCGCCGGGCCCTCCTTCCCTTTCTGAAAGACGCAAACCATGAGCCGATTCTTTGGTGAGATCCGCCAGGTGGCCTACCTCGTGCCCGACATCGAGGCCGCCATGGACTACTGGGCCAACGTACTGGGCGTCGGGCCTTGGTACTACAACCCGCGCGTGCCGATCCAAAACTACACCTACCGCGGCGAGCGCCATGAACCGCACAACTCCGTGGCCCTGGCCAACGCGGGTGGCGTGCAGATCGAGCTCTTGCAGACGCGCAACGACGTGCCCTCCATGTACCGCGACTTCCAGCAGGCCGGCCATGTGGGCGGCCAGCACGTCGCGTACTGGACGGAGGATTTCGACGCCGACCTGGCGCGGGCCGAGGCCGCGGGCTTCAAGGTCTGCATGAGCGGCGAGGTGGGCGAGAACGGCCGCTTCGTCTACTTCGAGGACGGCAAGCACCCGGGGCTTCACCCCGGTGCGCTGATCGAGCTGTCCGAAGTGGCGGGGCCCAAGGGCCGGCTGTTCACGCTGATCCGCGAGGCGGCCAAGGGCTGGGACGGCAGCGACCCGGTGCGGCCTTTCCCCGACCTCAACACCCTCTGATCCCATGGACGCCCAGCATTTCGAAGCCACCTACCTGATCGAGACGCCGCTGGACCCGGCCCACGTGGCGGAGGTACTGGCGGGGGAGCAGTCGTGCGGCACCTTCACGCGTGTGGAGGGCGAGACCGATGCGCTGCGTGAGCGCGCGCGCGCCATGGTGGAGTCCATCGAGGAGCTCGAATCCGTGGCTGCCCCCAGCCTGCCCAACGGCTGGCTGGAGCGCCGTGCCTCAGCCGGCAAGCCCCTGGCTGGGCCGTTCCGGCGTGCGCGCATTCGGGTCCGCTTTCCGGTGGCCAATGTGGGCGCCAACCTGCCCACGCTGGCGGCCACGGTGTCGGGCAACCTGTTCGACCTGGGCGAGGTCACGGGTCTGCGACTCGAATCACTGCACCTGCCTGCGGAATACCGCACACGCTTCGACATGCCGCGCCAGGGTATCGCGGGCACCCGTGCGCTCACGGGGGTGCAGGGGCGCCCGCTCATCGGCACCATCGTCAAGCCCAACGTGGGCTTGTCGGCCGAGGAGACCGGGGCGCTGGCCGCCCGGCTGTGCGCGGCGGGCGTGGACTTCATCAAGGACGACGAGGTGTGCGCCGACCCCGTGCATGCCCCGCTGCAGGAGCGCGTTAGGGCCGTGATGCGCGCTGTGCGAGCGCACCAGGACCGCACGGGCAAGCACGTCATGGTGGCCTTCAACGTCACCGACGAGACGGACGCCATGCGCCGCCACGCCGACCTGGTGCAGGCCGAGGGCGGCAGCTGCGTGATGGCCAGCCTCAACTGGTGCGGCTACTCGGCTGTGCAGACCCTGCGCCGGCATACGCCGCTGGCGCTGCATGGCCACCGCAACGGCTATGGCGCGCTGTCGCGGCACCCGCTGCTGGGCTTCTCGTTCCAGGCCTGGCAGACCCTGTGGCGCCTGGCGGGAGTGGACCACATGCATGTGCACGGCCTGCAAGGCAAGTTCTCGCAGACCGACGACGAGGTGGTCGAGTCGGCCCACGACACGCTGGCCCCCCTTGCGCTGGGCCTGGACGATGCCGTGATGCCCGCCGTCTCCAACGGCCAGTGGGCCGGCACCGTGCCGCTGACCTGGGAGCGCCTGCGCAGCACCGACCTGCTTTTCATGTCGGGCGGTGGCATCCTGGCCCACCCCGATGGCCCCGCAGCCGGGGTGGCAAGCATCCAGCAGGCCTGGGAGGCGGTGGCGGCGGGAACGCCCCTCGACCACTTCGCCCGGCACGCTCCCGAGCTGCAGCGCGCGCTCGGTTTCTTCGGCGCCAAGGCCTGAGTGTGGAGACCAGCGCATGATGGCTGCATCCACCGCCCGGCTGGGTTGGTACGGCGACGACTTCACCGGGGCCACCGACACCCTGGCCACGGCCGCCCAGGCGGGGCTGCGTGCCCTGCTGTTCATGGGCGTGCCCACGTCTGTGCAACTGCAGCGCGCAGGCCCGCTCGATGCCATCGGCATCGCCGGCGCGGCCCGCGCCATGGACCCCGAGGCCATGCGCGCCGAACTGGAGCCCGTGGGCCGCTTCTTCGCGCAGATGCGCGTGCCGGTGCTGCACTACAAGGTCTGCTCCACCTTCGATAGCGCGCCGCAGGTGGGCAGCATCGGCGTGGCGGTACACACGCTGCGCCAGCATGTGGAGAACCGCTTCGTCCCCATCGTCGGCGGCCAGCCCAGCCTGGGGCGCTACTGCGTGTTCGGTAACCTGTTCGCCCGCGCAGGGAGCGACCCTGCGGTGCATCGCATTGATCGGCACCCCACCATGAGCCGCCACCCGGTCACGCCCATGCAGGAGAGCGACCTGCGCCTGCACCTGGCGCAGCAGGCCCTGCAACCGGTGCCTGGAATCGATTACCCGCTGTACGCCCAGCCGCTGGCCCACCAGGAGGCGGCGCTCGATGCCATGCTGGCGGGGCACCCCGCTGCCGTGCTGATGGATGCCAGCCGCCCCGAGGACCTGCAGGCCGTGGGCCAACTGGTGTGGCGCCGGGCGCAGCAGGCGCGCCTGCTGGCGGTGGGCCCGAGCAGCGTGGTGCAGGCCCTGGCGACACAGTGGCCGCGCGCAGCGGCTGCGATGGACGCACGGCCATTGGCGGCGGCCCAGGGTCCTGTCTTCGTGCTGGCGGGCAGCCTGTCGCCGGTGACCGCCCAGCAGGTGCGCATGGCCGTTTCGTACGAGACGGTACCCGTCGATGTGGCAAGCCTGGTCGAGGGCGGCGATGCCGCTGCACAGGCCATGGCCGACCGCTTGGCTGCCTTGCTGCGGGATGGCCGCAGCGTGCTGGCGGTGACTGCGGGCAGCGCATCCGGCGGTGCCACGGCACACGCCGTGGCGCAGGCCGGCGGGCGAGTGCTGGCACGTGTGCTGGCACAGGTGGAGCTGCGCCGCATCGGCATCGCCGGGGGCGACACCTCCAGTCTCGCGGTGCAGTCGCTCGCGGCCTGGGGTTTGTCGTACCGGGCCTCGCTGTCGCCCGGCGTGGCGCTGTGCCAGCTGCACAGCGACCACCTGGCGCTCGACGGCCTGGAGATCATGCTCAAGGGGGGGCAGATGGGGCCTGAGGATCTCTTCGAGCGGCTGCTGCAAGGTGGGGCCTGAGGGCGCTGCCGGGCGCGGCAAGAAAGGGCCGGCCGCCTCTGGAGGGCGTGACCGGCCTGCTTGTTCAGGGGGCTGCTACGCGGCCGGCGGGGTCACGGGCACTGCGCTGCCTGTGCGAATGTTGAGAGAAACCCCAGGCGCTGAACCGCTGGCGTCGCCTGCGGTTGGTAGATGTACACGCTGGGCTGGTCAAGGGACGGCACTGCGGCATCGGCTCCCAGGCAGATCGCGCCGTTGGCGTAGCAGCGCAGGTAGAAGGGCGGCGCAGTGATGGTGCTCGTCGGGCTGGTCAAAATGGAGCGGAAGGAGTTTTCTGCCCAGTCCAGCACGCAGTCGGTGGGCTGGGCCAGGCCTGTACCCGTCACCGTGCGGGTCACGGCCGTTGCGCCGCGCACTGGGAAGACCAGGCGCGCCAGGCGGGAGCCCGGCTGCTTGGGGGAAAAGATCACCAGGGTGGAGCAGCCCTGGCCCGGCTGCAGCACGACGTTGCTGCAGCCATCGGAGCCGCCCGGGATCATGAAGTCGGCTGGGGCAATGGTGGGGCATCCCAGGGCTGCGCAGGTGGCCAGGGCGCTGTCCACACCGGCGGTACCCAGTTGCACCGCTGCGCTGGAGCGGTTGAACACCGAGAAATACTGCGTCGCGAAGGTGGAGTTGAGAGCGGCCTTGCCGAAGGTGTGGTCCTGCGGCGGGTCGGAGATCAGCACGTCCTGCGCTTGCGCCGACACGGCTGCCAGCGATAGAAGGGCCAGTGCGGCCAGCGACTTGCGGAGGAACAGGGGTGGGATCATGGCAATTCCTTGGGAAGAAGTCGGGGAAGATGCCAAGCGTGCCTCTGCCGTCCCGCGGCGTCAAGTCGGTTGCCACGCGCTGGCGTGCCGTAGATCACGCCAGCCTGCGTATTGGAGGTGTGCGCGCACTGCGGGCAGGAGACTTTGGTGCGCAATGGCTGGTCACCGCACGAGAAAAAGCCGGCAACCCCTGCGGGCTGCCGGCCTTGATCAGAAGCGGAAGCGGGTTACTTGGCCACCACGCGCACCATTTCCAGGCACTTGTTCGAGTAGCCCCATTCGTTGTCGTACCAGCTGACGATCTTCACGAAGGTGCCATCGAGCGCGATGCCGGCGTCGGCATCGAAGATCGAGGTGCGGGTGTCGCCGCGGAAGTCGGTAGCCACCACCTTGTCTTCGGTGTAGCCCAGCACGCCCTTGAGCGCGCCTTCGGACTGGGCCTTCATCTCGGCCTTGATCTCTTCGTAGGTGGCGGGGTTCTCCAACTCCACCGTCAGGTCGACCACGGAGACGTCGCTGGTGGGCACGCGGAAGGACATGCCGGTCAGCTTCTTGTTCAGCGCAGGGATCACCACGCCCACGGCCTTGGCAGCGCCGGTGCTCGAAGGGATGATGTTCTCCAGGATGCCGCGGCCGCCGCGCCAGTCCTTGTTGGAGGGGCCGTCCACCGTCTTTTGCGTGGCGGTGGCAGCATGCACCGTGGTCATCAGGCCGCGCTTGATGCCCCACTTGTCGTTGAGCACCTTGGCCACGGGGGCCAGGCAGTTGGTGGTACACGAGGCGTTGGAGACGATTGCCTCGCCCTTGTAGCTCGTGTGGTTCACGCCGTACACGAACATGGGGGTGTCGTCCTTCGAAGGCGCCGACAGGATGACCTTCTTCGCGCCGGCGTCCAGGTGCTTCTGGGCCGTGACCTTGTCCAGGAACAGGCCCGTGGATTCGATCACCACGTCCGCGCCGACCTCGTTCCACTTCAGGTTGGCGGGATCGCGCTCTTGCGTCAGGCGGATCTTCTTGCCGTTGACGATCAGCGTATTGCCTTCCACCGAGACTTCGCCCTTGAAGCGGCCGTGCACCGAGTCGTACTGCAGCATGTACGCCAGGTACTCGGGCTCCAGCAGGTCATTGATCGCAACGACTTCGATGTCGCTGAAATTCTGGATGGCGGAGCGCAGCACGTTGCGGCCGATGCGGCCAAAGCCGTTGATGCCAATCTTGATCGTCATTTCCAAGGTTCTCCAAACGTTAAGGAATCATGGTTGACACTGCGCCGCCTGCGCGAATGTCGAGAGGTATCCCAGGCGCTGCACCGAGGGGGTGGGCTGCGTCTGGTAGAAGTAGACACTGGGCTGGTCGAAGGTGGGTACGGCCGTGTCGGCACCCAGGCACATGGTGCCGTTGGCATAGCAGCGCAACTGGAAAGGCGATACGGTGGCCGTGCCGGTGGGCGTGGTCAGCAGCTGCGGGAAGCTTTTCTCGGCCCAGTCAAGCACGCAGTCCAGCGGCGTCGAGATGCCCGTGCCGTGCAGCGGGTACGTCGCCAGCGCCCCGCCAGCGCGCGACTGGACGATGAACTGGGAAATGCGCGCCCCGGGGGCGGTGGGGGTGAAGGCCACCAGAGTCGAGCAGCCCTGGTTGGGCTGCAGCACGGCGTTGGAGCAGCCGTCCGAGCCGGCCGGGATCAGGAAGTCCCCCTGCGCAACGACCGGGCAGCCAATGCCAGCGCAGGTCGCCAGGGCCGCACCGCTGGAAATCAACGTGCCCAGCTGCAGCGGCGCACTGCTGCGGTTGAACACCGAGAAGTACTGCGTGGAAAACGTGGCATTGAGCGGGACCTTGCCGAAATTGTGGCCCGCTGGCGGATCGGTGATCTCCACCTGGGCCTGTGCCGACAGGCAGGCCAGCGACAGCACGGCCAATGCGGCCAGCGACTTGCGGGGGAACAGGGTCGGGATCATGGCAGCTCCTTCAAAAAAGGGGGACGTCAATGAAAACGACTAGCGTGCCGGCCACATGGAAAGGCGTCAAGCAGGCAAAGAGGCTCCAACGTGCGGTAAGTCACGCGAAACCTCTGCTTGTTTGCACAATGTTACGTTTCCGCCTCGCCGCGCCCTTTCAGCGGCCGCCCTTGAGCACGGCCTGCACGGTGGCAGCCACGTTCTCTTCGGTGAAACCGAAGTGCTTGAACAGCACCGGTGCCGGAGCCGATTCGCCGTAGGTATCGAGGCCCACCACGGCGGCGCAGCCATACTTCCACCAGCCATCGGTCACGCCCATTTCCACCGCCACGCGGGGGATGCCTGCTGGCAGCACAGACTTCTTGTACTTGGCGTCTTCGCGATCGAAGGTCGTGTTGCTCGGCATGGAGACCACGCGCACGGCGATCTTGCGGTCGGCCAGCAGGCGCTGGGCCTTGAGAGCCAACTGCACTTCGGAGCCGGTGGCGATGATCACCGCCACGGCCTTCTTCTTGAGGCCCACGTCGGCCGGCTCGCTGAGCACATAGGCGCCGCGGCTGATGTCGCCCAGGTCGCGCTTGGGTGCGTAGGGCAGGTTCTGGCGCGAGAGCAGCAGGGCGGTCGGCTTGTCCTTGTTCGTCAGCGCCACGCTCCAGGCCACGGCGGTCTCGGCCGTGTCACCAGGGCGCCACACGTCCAGGTTGGGGATCAGGCGCAGGCTGGCGGCATGCTCCACCGATTGGTGGGTGGGGCCGTCTTCGCCCAGGCCGATGGAGTCGTGCGTGAACACGTGGATCACGCGCTGCTTCATCAGCGCGGCCATGCGGATGGCGTTGCGGCTGTAGTCGCTGAAGGTCAGGAAGGTGCCGCCGTACGGAATGAAGCCACCATGCAGCGCAATGCCGTTCATGATCGCGGCCATGCCGAATTCGCGCACGCCGTAGTTGATGTGGCGCCCGCCGATCTTCTGGCCTTCGGCCACTTCGGTCTTGACCACGTTGCCCTGCATGTCGAAACGCAGGTTGGGCGTGCTCTTGGTGTTGGTGAGGTTGGAGCCGGTCAGGTCGGCGCTGCCGCCGAGCAGCTCGGGCAGGGCGGCGGTGAAGGCTTCCAGTGCCAATTGGCTGGCCTTGCGGCTGGCCACGGTCTCGCCCTTGGTATGGGCGGCGATCACGGTGTCCACGGCCACCTGGGCGAAGTTGGCGGGCAACTGGCCCTGCATGCGGCGTGTGAGCTCGGCAGCCAGCTCGGGGAAGGCGGCGGTGTAGGCGGCAAAGCGCTCGTTCCAGGTCGCTTCAGCGGCCTGGCCGGTGTCCTTGGCGTTCCAGGCGGCGTACACGTCGTCAGGGATGCTGAAGGGTTCGTGGCTCCAGCCCAGGGCTTCGCGGGTCAGCGCGATTTCCTCGGCGCCCAGGGGCTCGCCGTGGGCCTTGGCGGTGTTGGCGCGGTTCGGGCTGCCCTTGCCGATGTGCGTCTTGCAGACGATCAGGGTGGGGCGCTCGCCCTGCTTCTTGGCTTCGGCGATGGCGGCCGTGACCTTTTCGGCGTCGTGGCCGTCGATGGGGCCGATCACGTTCCAGCCGCTTGCCACGAAGCGCAGGGGCGTGTTGTCGGCGAACCAGGGGGCGACCTGGCCGTCGATGCTGATGCCGTTGTCGTCGTACAGCGCGATCAGCTTGTTGAGCTTCCAGGCGCCGGCCAGCGACACGGCCTCATGGCTGATGCCTTCCATCAGGCAGCCATCACCCAGGAAGACGTAGGTGTTGTGGTCCACGACGGCATGGCCTTCGCGGTTGAACTCGGAGGCCAGCAGTTTCTCGGCCAGGGCAAAGCCCACGGCGTTGGTGATGCCCTGGCCCAGCGGGCCGGTGGTGGTTTCCACGCCGGGCGTGATGCCTACTTCGGGATGGCCGGCGGTCTTGCTGTGCAGTTGGCGGAAGTTCTTGAGCTCGCCGATGGGCAGGTCGTAGCCCGTGAGGTGCAGCAGCGCGTACAGCAGCATGGAGCCGTGGCCATTGCTCAGCACGAAGCGGTCGCGGTCGAACCACTGGGGGTTGGTCGGGTTGTGCTTGAGGTGGCGACCCCACAGGGCCACGGCCATGTCGGCCATGCCCATCGGGGCGCCGGGGTGGCCTGAGTTGGCTTGTTGAACGGCGTCCATGGCCAGCGCGCGGATCGCGTTTGCCATTGGTTGGTTTTGCAGGGTGTTGACCATGGAAGGGCGGCTCCGGGTGGGGGAGGTTCAGGGGAAACCCGGCATTTTACCGGTGCGCGCCCCTGGCCCTGCCGGCAGGCCTCGGGGAACCCCGCCAACCGGCCACGGCAAGCGCCAATGCACTACAGTGCAAGCCATGCAAGGACTGCACCTCACCGCCGATCTCCATGGCTGCCTCTGCGCCCCCGAATGGCTGCTGGACGCCGCCGCCCTGGGCCGTGCCTGCACGGACGCCGTGCGCGCTGCGGGCCTGCAGCCCGTGGGCCAGTTGTTCCATGGGTTTCCCGCCACGGAGCAGGGGCCGGGCGGGGTCACCGCCACGGTGCTGCTGGCCGAATCGCACCTGTGCGTGCACACCTGGCCCGAGCAGCGCGCCGTGACGCTGGACGTCTACGTCTGCAATTTTGGCGCCGACCATTCGGGCAAGGCGCGCGCGCTCATGGATGCGCTGCTGGCACTGTTCGAGCCCGCCAGCGTGCAGCGCCACGCGCTGCAGCGCGGTGCCGTGGGTGTCGCCGCGATGGAGGCCTCCGCATGAGCGCCGCAGCCCAGGTCCCGGCCCTGCTGCTGGCCGCCGGCCGCGGCGAGCGCATGCGCCCGCTGACTGACACCACCCCCAAGCCCCTGCTGCCAGTGCAGGGCCAGCCGCTGCTGGTATGGCACCTGCAGGCCCTGGCAGAGGCCGGCGTGGGCGAGGTGGTGATCAACACCGCCTGGCTGGGCGAGCAGATCGAAGCCCACTGTGGCACCGCCTTCGGCACGCACCACTCACGCCGGGGCAACCACCGGATCGAGATCGCCTACTCCCGCGAGGGCCGCGACTTCGGCGGCGCGCTGGAGACGGCGGGTGGCATTGCGCGCGCGCTGCCGCTGGTGGAGTCGGACGTGTTCTGGCTCGCGGCCGGGGACGTGTACGTGCCGGACTTCGTGTTCGATGCGAAGGCAGTGCAAGCCTTCAAGGCCAGCAGGCAGCTGGCCCACCTGTGGCTGGTGCCCAACCCGGAGCACCATCCACGCGGCGATTTCGGCATGTCGCCCGAGGGGCTGGCGCTGAACCTGCCGGCCGATGACCCAGCGCCGCGCTACACCTACAGCACCATCGCGCTGCTGCATGCAGAGCTATTTTTCACGCCTTGGTGCGACATTCCGGTCGGAAACCCCGGGGGTGAGAAGGCGGCTCTGGCGCCGCTGCTGCGCCGGGCCATGGACGCGGGCCGCGTGGGCGCCTCGCTCTACAACGGCCGCTGGACCGACGTGGGTACCCCCGAGCGTCTGGCAGAACTCAACCGCTGAACCAGAGGCTCACTGCCCCGGGCTGGGGGTTCCCGCATGGGCGGGTTGCACGGTGATGGCCGGGCCGTTCTCGCAGGCACGCAGCAGCCATTCGCTGGGCCGAAAGCGCGCCTCGGGCCCATCGGGCGCAGGCTTGCCGACTTCCGCCTGCACGTCGTAGGGGATAGGCGGTACCTGGAACACGGCCACCTGCCCCTTGCGGCAGGCCAGCGCGGGCACGAGCTTGTGCACCACCCAGCCCTGGGTGTTGCTGTCGAAGCGGTAGACGGGGCCCAACGTCTGGTCCTGCGCCAGTTCCAGGCGCATGGGGGTGGTCTGCAGCGCGCTGGCCCAGGCACCGGCAATCTCCACGGGCTGCGCAAAGCGCACCGATTCCAATCCATGCAATGCAACCGGCTTGCCCGGCGCGCCCTTGTCGAACGGATCGTTGCGGTTGACGAGGCTACCCGCCGGGATCAGCAGCTCGCCGTATTGAAAGTCCTGCGGCAGAACGAACCGCTCCCGGCTGGCACGGACGACAGCTCCGTCGAGCCGCGCCTGCCGGGCACTGTTCGCCAGGTACCACTGCAGCACGATCAGTGCATTGCACAGGAAAGCCACGGCGCAAAGCACCTGGAGTGCACGCCGGGTGAGCAGCCACTTGTGCGGGACGTTTATCCAGCGTGCGTAGACGCCGTAGGCCAGCAGGGCTGCGGTCAAGACCAGGCCCAGCAACGGCAGCAGCATGGTCAGGATGAAATTCAGCAGAGACGCAAGCAGGTTGAGCATGGTGCTTGAGTCTGCCACGCCCATGGGCTGGGCCGCCTGGCTGCAGGGCTTTGCGTGGCGCACAAGCCACGCGGGGCTGTGCGCCGAGCCCGGCCAAGCCGGGCTACCGGATCACTCGGCGGCGTGGCTGGCAGGCGCCGGCGCGGTCTGCGGCGGGTTGCCCAGCATGCCGGCCAGGCTGTGCGCCAGGCCGGTGATGCCTTCGTTGGACAGGCCCGCGTCCTTCATCACCGCGTCCACGATGGGCTTGGCGATCTGGTACTGCAGGGCCGAGTTCATGACCTGCTCGGGAAAGGTGCCCTGTGCCCCACTGCCGCCTTGCCCCGTACCCTGGCCTCCCGAGCCGCCGGGCAGGCCGCCCACCTGCACGATGCGGATCGAGTCGATCTTCTCCATCGGGCGCACGGCCTGCTGGATGATCAGCGGCAACTGCTGCAGCAGCAGGCTGCGCACCTGCAGGTCCACCTGCGCGGCCGACAGGGTGTTGAGCGCCTCGTTCAGCGCGCGCTTGCCTTCGGCTTCGGCCAGGGCTGCCGCCTGGCGCGCGCGGGCCTCGATGGTGATGGCCTCGGCACGGTCCAGGGCGGCCTCCTTCTCGGCCGATGCCGAGACCTTGACCGAGATGGCGCTCTGCTCGGCGTCCTTGGATGCCTCGATCAGCTGGATGTTCTTGTCGCGTTCGGCCACGGCCACCTGGCGCGCGGTGTTCACGGCTTCCTCGGCCTTCACGGCCTCGGCGCGCGCCAGGTTGGCGGCGGCGTCGGCATCGGACTGTTCGCGCGACTTGTTGGCAATCGCGATCTGCGTGTCCTGGCGCGCGATCTCCACCTGCTTGCGTTGTTCGGCGCGCTTGGTCTCGGTGTGGCGCTCCAGTTCGATCTCGCGCGTCTGGATCACCAGGTTCTTCTCGATCTCGGCGGCCTTGATCTCGCGCTCGGCCTCGATGCGCTTTTGGCTCACCTGGCGCTCGGCCTCGATCTTGGCGGCCTCGGCTTCACGGCTGCGCTCGGCTTGCTGCGTGGCGATCAGCGCGGCCTGCTCGGCGCGGGTGTTCTCGATTTCGCGCTTTTGCGACAGCGAGGCGAACTCCTGGTCCTTCTCGATGGTGAGCTTCTGGCGCGTGGCCTCCAGGTCCTTGGTGCGCACCTGCACCTCGGTGTCCTGCTCCACGTCGTTGCGTTGCTTGCGGCGGGCTTCGGTCTGCTCGGTCAGGCGCGTCAGGCCCTCGGCGTCAAAGGCGTTGTTGGGGTTGAAGAACTGCTTGTCGGTCTGGTCCAGGCTGGTCAGCGACACGGATT
The DNA here is from genome assembly GCF_964253305.1 of Acidovorax sp. LjRoot66. Lineage (NCBI taxonomy): Bacteria > Pseudomonadati > Pseudomonadota > Betaproteobacteria > Burkholderiales > Comamonadaceae > Acidovorax > Acidovorax sp. LjRoot66. Next base: position 4,191 of record NZ_CAXUQU020000001.1, on the reverse strand, counting down.
CGAGCTCCAGCCCGTTCTTCTCCAGGTCTTCGGCCACGGCGTTCTGCACGGCCTGCACGAAGTCGCGGCGCTTGTCCTGCAGCTCCTGGATGGTCATCGTGGCAGCCGTGGCGCGCAGCGAGTCCACGAACTTGTCTTCCACCAGCGCCTTGAGTTCCTCGGGGCTCATGGTGCGCGCGCCCAGGGTCTGGGCGGCGATGCTCACGGCTTCCTCGGTCTGCTTGACGCGCACGAAGAAGGCCGCCGTCACGTCCACGCGCATGCGGTCCTTGGTGATCAGGCTTTCCTTGGCGCGGCGCACCACTTCGAGCTTCAGGGTGTTCATGTTCACCAGCACGCGCTCGTGGAACACCGGCAGCAGGATGGCGCCGCCGTCCATGATGACCTTCTGGCCACCCAGGCCGGTGCGCACGAAGGCGGTTTCCTTGGTGGAGCGCTTGTACAGGCGCGCAAAGACGATGCCGATGGTCAGCAGCGCCAGCAGGGCAATGGCGGCGATTACGCCCAGTTCGAACAGGTTGGTCATTTCTCGGTGGCTCCCTCGGTTGGTGTTGGTATGTTGCTGGGAATGTGCGGCTACATCAAGCCCGGGTGCGGGTTGGCGATGCAGCGGTAGAAGGCCCCGGCCTTGCGCACGATGAGGATCTGCGCGCCTTCGTCGAAGACCTCGTCGTCCAGGTCGGGCTCCACCATCAGGTAGTGGGTGCGGCCATGGGCATCGCGCACGCGCGCCTGGGCCGCCAGGCCTCGGCGTGCCGCCCCGGCGGAGACAACGCCGTGCCGCCCGATCAGCGACATCTCGCTCACGGCCGAGGTCTCGTCGCGCGGGATGATGTGCGCGATCAGCGCGCCCAGGCTGCGCACCGTGGCCATGCCGGGCGCCACGGCCACCAGGCCCGCCAGCCACACGGGCAGGTAGCCGCCCAGCAGGCCATGGGCCACCTTCTGCAGGCTGTAGCCGAAGATGGCATAGCCCATGAGGAACAGCACCAGCAGCACCAGCGAGGGCACCTTGCCGATGTACAGCCAGCCCAGCACCCGGTCCAGTCCGGTGTCACCGTCGATGTCGGGCAGCAGGTCGTCGAGCCAGTTGCTCGGGCTCAGCGAGACCAGCATGCCCAGGCCTTCGATCAGCGCGATGCCGACGATGAGCGCAAAGGCCACGCCGAAGGGCCAGGTCTCCGGAGCGGTGAACAGGCCGACGATCACGGCTGGCCCGTCTTCAAACGTGCCATGCGCTCGGCGATCTTGTGGTCGCGCACCAGGTCATCGAGCTCCTTGAGCTTGGCGGCCTGGTCCAGCGTGTGGCTGCGGTCGGTGCCCGACAGGCCGGTCTGGCGCGCATACAGGCGGTCGAAGGCGCCGGTGACGGCGTCCATGCGGCTGGCAGGGCTGGCGCTGCCCGGTGCTGCTGCAGCGGGGGCTGGCGCCGCACTGGCACGGCTTTGGCGAAAGCCTTCGAGGGCATCGGCCATCTCGCGCTGCTTGGCCAGCAGGGCGGCCACATAGCCCGTGAGTTCGCTCTCCTGCCGGGCGAAGTCGGCCAGGGTGGTCTCCAGCACCGGGATCTGCGCCTCGATGTCGAGCTGGCGCGCCACCGCAGCGCGCGCCAGGTCTTCGCGGCCGGCCGCCAGTGCCTGGTCGATCTGCTCCGCGAGTTTGCCGTGCTGTCCGTTGAGGTGGGCATGCTGCTGCTGGGCCAGGTGGCGGTTGGCACTGGTGCGGCCGAGCTCATGGCGCACTTCGCCGATCACGGTGTCGGCCTCGCGCAGCGATTGCTCCATCACCGCCAACGGGGCATGGTTCTCCAGGTGGTCCACCAGCGCATGCACGCTGCCGACGATGATGCGGCCGACACGTGTCTTGAGCGAATCTGCCATCTCAGGCTCCTTTCGAAAGAGGGGATTGAATGGTCTGGGCCAGCTCCAGGGTCGCGGCGGCATGGCGCTGTACGACGCCTGGATCGTACGCGCTGGCCTGCGCGGTGGTTGCCTGGCGCAGCAGCATCTCACTGAGCGCAAAGCCCCGGCGCACCAGCAGGTCTTCGAGCCGCGCGGCCTCCTGCTCCGAGGCCGGGGCATTGCTCACGACGATGGCCAGGCAGGTCGTGACATGGTCCAGCATGGCGTTGAGCACGTCCGAATGCCGGCCCGTCTGGCCCTCGGTGCGCACCAGGGAGTCGCGCAACCGGCCCGTGGTGTCGCGCGCCCAGGCATGGGCGGCCACGTAGTCCAGCGCACCGTCGTGGTGGCGCTTGAGCTGGCCCAGCAGCACCCGCAGCTTGTCGCTGTTGGTGGTCGCACCCTCCACCTGCAGCTGCGCCAGCCAGAGGTAGAGGTCGCTCGGTATCCGCGCGGAGAGGGGCTCCATCGTGGTGGAGGTGGTGACCATGGCGTCCATCCCGAAGTGGTTTGAATGCGATGGTATTCATATGAATACGTTTGTCAACAGCCAGATGCGCTGTTGGGTTTTTGGAACTGTTTGCAAGGTGGATGGCCTGTGGCCAGGAGGGACAGCCGATTCGCGATAAAAATGGCGGATGAACTCACCGTCCTCGCATTCCCTCTATGCCCAGCGCCGCGCGCGCCTTGCTGCCCAGTTGGGTGCGGGAGGCATTGCCATCGTCCCCACGGCCCCCGAGTACCCGCGCAACCGTGACACCGACTTCCTGTACCGCCACGACAGCTATTTCTACTACCTGACCGGTTTTGCCGAAGCCGGTGCCTGCCTGGTGATCACGGCCGAGGGCAAGAGCACGCTGTTCTGCCGCCCCAAGGACCTGGAGCGCGAGATCTGGGACGGCTACCGCCTGGGCCCGGAGGCGGCGCCTGGTGTGCTCGGGATGGACGCGGCCCATTCCAGCGCTGTGCTCGATGCACAACTGCCCCGCCTGCTCGAGAACCGCCAGAGCGTGTGGTACCCGCACGCCATCCACAACGGCCTGGCCGCGCGCGTGGAAGGCTGGCTCAATGCCGTGCGGGCGCGGGTGCGCTACGGCGCGCAGTGCCCTGCCGTGCAGCAGGACCTGTGCGGGCCGCTCGACGAGATGCGCCTCATCAAGGACGCGCACGAGCAGGACATCATGCGCCGCGCCAGCCAGATCAGCGCCCAGGGCCACATCCGCGCCATGCAGCGCTCGGCCCGCATGCTGCGTGCCGGCGAGGACGTGCGCGAATACCACCTCGACGCCGAGCTGCTGCATGCCTTCCGCGATGGCGGTTCGCAGTACCCGGCCTACGGCTCCATCGTGGCGGCCGGTGCCAACGCCTGCGTGCTGCACTACCGCGCCGATGCCGCTCCCGTGCGCGACGGCGAGCTGGTGCTGATCGATGCCGGCTGCGAGCTTGACGGCTATGCCAGCGACATCACGCGCACCTTTCCGGCCAATGGCCGCTTCACCGGGCCGCAGCGCGCGCTGTACGACCTGGTGTTGGCCAGCCAGGTCGCGGCCGTGGACGCCACCCGTGCCGGCGCCCGCTTCAACGACCCGCACGACGCCACGATCACTGTACTGGCGCAGGGCTTGCTGGACCTGGGCCTGCTCGACGCCAACAAGGTGGGCACGGTGCAGGACGTGATCGACAAGCGCGCCTACTTCCCGTTCTACATGCACCGCACCAGCCATTGGCTGGGCATGGACGTGCACGATTGCGGCAGCTACGTGGAACCCGGTGAGACCGATAGGACCACCGAGCGCAAGGACCCGCTCTCGGGCGAAACCATCCTCAATCGCCCGAGCCGCGTGCTGCAGCCCGGCATGGTGCTGACCATCGAGCCGGGCCTGTACGTGCGCGCGGCGGAGGGCGTGCCCGAGCAGTTCCACGGCATCGGCATCCGCATCGAGGACGATGCCATCGTCACTGCCACCGGTTGTGAGCTGATCACGCGCGGCGTGCCGGTGGATGCGGACGAGATCGAGGCGCTGATGCGCGCTTGATGCTATTTGTACTAGTACAAAACAATACAAACGGGCTCCCAAGGGAGCCCGTTTGTATTGGATGCACATGCCTTTGCGAGAAGGCTTGTGCCTGACCGTGAATTTACATCGAGCCGATTTCGCCCGAAGAAATCTGGCCGGTGCGCACGGCATCAGCGGCGGCGGCACGCACGGCAGCACGGTCAGCTGTCGACTTGTAGGTCACCACACGCGAACCAGCGGGTTCGGTGCTGCGGGTCTGTGCCACGGTGGCG